>SCMY01000010.1 GCA_005502805.1 Rhizobiales bacterium 2SD
TCCTATGAAGCGCAGTAGAGCGGCCCCGCCAGCGGCGGCGCCGTCTCGATGGCCGGTATATAGGGCGACCCCGCTTCTCCTGTCAACACAGCAGATGAAAGTTTTTCGACAAAGCCGCTTTTTTTATCCGGCTCGCGATTTTCGCGGATTTTGTCCCTGTTTCCTGGGCGCCGAACCACCTCACGGCCCTTGATGGGACAGCTTCGCCCGCAAACAGCCGCAATCTTTCCCCACAGGCACGATGCCAACGCGAGCCGGCGCCGCCGGGCGGGTTCGCGGATTGATTCCCGCGCGGGACGCGGGCATGGTCTCTGCTCTATATAAGACAGGGATCGAGCCTCCCGCGGCATCGACTCGGCGCCTTCGGGCGTTTCAATGGATTTGCCAGACGCCCGATGAACGCCCCCCCGGATCTCAGAGCGCCGCATGAGCCGCTGACGCCGGAAGCGGCGGCCCTGCTCGTCGATCTCGGGATCGAGCCGCCGATCACGCCGGCCGGAGCCGCGCCGGCTGGCATGGACCGTCGCGGCGTCTCGCTGCGCTGGCTCGCCGCCTGCCTGCTCGTCGGCTCCTGCGGCGCCGCATTGCTCGGCGGCGCGATCCTGGTCGCGGTCCGCGGGGATACCAGCTTCGCCGAGCGGCCTGAGCCGGTCATGCCGCATCAGTCGACCTCGGCCGGGGGCGGCGCGCGCAAGGGCGACAAGCTCGTCGCCGAGCAGCCGATCGCTTCTGCGCGACATAGCGTACGCGCGCCGATGTCCCAGCGCATCGGCGACCGCGAGGTCATCCGGGTGCGCCCCTTCGTGCGCCTGTCGACCAACCTGTCGCTGACCAGCGGCGTCTACGCCGCCAACATCCCGCCGTTCAATCCGCTCCGGCTGTTCGCCGAGGGCGCTCCCAGCGGCGAGCGCTATGCCGAGCCGGTAACCGAAATGCCGGATGCGGACGTCTCGATCACCAAGCGCGATCTCGCCGAGATGCCGATCACGCCCGGCAAGGCCAACCTGACCGACGCCGACGTCGTCAACCAGATGGAGGAGGAGCGCGCTAATCTGGCCGCCGCCGACCGTCGCGCCGCTTTGCCGATCCCGCCTCAGCTCATGCTGAGCCGCACCCTCGCTCAGGGCAGCCAGGCCGCCGGCGCCGCCGGCAATCTGTTGTCCTACGCCCCCGCCACCGACACCTCCTTCTCGGGCATCGAGGTTCGCGTCGTCCCGGAGAACGTCACCAACGCCGCGAAGACTCCGATAGCCGCCACGCGCGAACCTCAGGTCGAGGAGAAGCTGCTGATCACCCGCCGCGGCGAGAATTTCGAGACGGTGGTGCGCAATGCCGGCGCCAATCGCGACCAGATCATTTCGATGATGAAGGCCTTCGACGGCCGCGTGAAGGTCGCCGCTTTGCCCGAAGGCCAGGTGCTGCAGACATTGTTCGCGCCAGGGCCCCGCCCTGGCGACCCCCGCCAGATCGTTCGAGTCGCCCTG
Source organism: Rhizobiales bacterium 2SD (assembly GCA_005502805.1). Classification (GTDB taxonomy): domain Bacteria; phylum Pseudomonadota; class Alphaproteobacteria; order Rhizobiales; family Beijerinckiaceae; genus Allobosea. The sequence goes on from SCMY01000010.1 coordinate 1,485, forward strand.
CTGGAGAACGGCCGCCCTTCCGCCGCCGTCGCGGTCAACGACAAGGGTGTCTTCGTCCCGGTCGCCTTGCCCAGGGCTGAGACGACCGGTCCCCAGCAGAGATCACAGGTCAGTGCCCCCAGTGACGAGGACGAGGATGACGACGAGGGTGGCACCGGGGCCCGGCTCTATGAGAGCCTCTACGAGACCGGCCTGCGACACGACCTCCCGCGTCCGCTGATCGACGAGCTCATCCGGATCTTCTCCTATGATCTCGATTTCCAGCAGCGCGTGCGCGGCGGCGACAATCTCGAAGTCATTTTCACTGACGACGACGAGGGCGAGCGCGCCGAGATCCTCTCGGCGAGCCTCACCGTCAATGGCGAGACGCGCCAGGTCTTCCGTTACCAGGCGCCCGAGGACGGGCTGATCGACTATTTCGACAGCGACGGCCGCTCGCTCAAGAAGTTCCTGCTGCGCAAGCCGATCAGCGACGGCGAAATGCGTTCGGGCTTCGGCATGCGCTATCACCCGATCATGCGCTATTCGAAGATGCACACCGGCATCGACTGGGCCAACAAGATCGGCACGCCGATCCTGGCCGCCGGCAACGGCACGATCATCAAGGCGGAATGGGATTCCGGCTATGGCCGGCGCATCGAGATCCAGCACGCCAACGGCTACGTCACCGCCTATTCGCACCAGTCGGCCTTCGCCAAGGGCATCGCGCCTGGCGTCAAGGTCCGGCAGGGTCAGGTGATCGGCTTCCTAGGCAATACCGGCCTCTCGACCGGGCCGCATCTGCACTATGAGGTTCTGGTCAATGGCAACTTCGTCAACCCGATGAAGATCAAGGTGCCGCGCGGCCGCGAGCTTGACGGCAAGGCACTGGTCGAGTTCAAGCGCCAGCGTGACGAAGTGCTGGGCCTGATCGAAAAGGCCGGAGGCCAGACCGCGCAGTTGCGCTGAACCCCGTTCCCTGCCCCGCGGGCCATATGCTCTCCTCGCTCATCATCGTCCTGCCTGTCTTCGGCCTGATCGCCATCGGCTACGGTGCGCGCTGGCTGAAGCTGCTGCGGGAAACGACCGGCGAAGGCCTCTCCGACTTCGTCTTCGTCCTCGCCATCCCCTGCCTGCTGTTCAAGACCCTCGCGACGGCCGCGATCCCGCCGGACCAGCCCTGGGGCTACTGGATCTCCTATTTCGCTGGCCTCGCCATCGTCTGGGTCATCGCCCAGCTCGTGGCGCAGCATCTGTTCGCCCGCAAAGGCCCAGAGCTCGTCGTCTCCGGCTTCGCCGCAGCGCAATCGAACACCGTCTTCGTCGGCATCCCGATGATCCTGAAAGCCTATGGCGAGGCTGGCGCGGTGCCACTGAGTCTGCTCCTCGCCGTACATCTGCCGGTGACCATGACGGCCGCGACTCTGCTTGCCGAAGGCAAGGGGACTTCGCCGCTCCTGCTGCTCAGGCGCTTGTTCACCCACCCTATCGTCGTCGGCATCCTGCTCGGCAGCGCCGTGCGCCCGGTCGTCGGCTTGATCCCGGCACCACTCTGGTCGATCGTCGATCTGATCGCAGGGGCCGCGGTGCCCTGCGCGCTCGTCAGCCTGGGTATCGCGCTCCGGCGCTATGGCCTGGCCTCGGGGATCGCCCTGCCCGCCATCCTGAGCTTCCTCAAGCTCGTGCTGCACCCGCTGATCGTCTTCCTTCTGGCGACGAGGGTCTTCGCCATGCCGGTCGCCTGGGCCGGCGTCGCCGTGCTCTTCGCCGCCTGCCCCTGCGGCATCAACGCCTATCTCTTCGCCGAGCGCTACAAGCAGGGCGTCGCCGACGCCTCCAGTGCGATCGCACTCTCGACCGGGCTGTCACTCTTCACCACGATCGGCTGGCTGACCTTTCTGGGCGTCGGCTGAACGGGATCGAAGGATTCACGTGAAACCGAGCTGCCGGCGGATCGCCTCCGGCGTGACGCCGTCCGCTCGCAGATCTGCGAGGCTCCGGGACAGCCGGCTCTTCGCCAGCTTCTGCCCGGTCTCGTCGATAAGCAGCCGGTGGAAGTGGTAGCGCGGCGTCGGCAGGCCGAGCAGGCGCTGCAGCAGGACATGAATCTCGGTCGCGGCTTCCAGATCCTTGCCGCGCACGACATGGCTGACGCCCTGCAAGGTGTCGTCGACGACCACCGAGAGATGATAGCTCGTCGGCACGTCCTTGCGCGCCAGCACGACATCGCCCCAGCGTGCCGGGTCGACGACGACGTCACGCTCCGCTCCGGTTTCGTCGAAGAGGCGATAGAGCAGCGATCCGGTGGCCAATCTCGTCAGGGCCCGGTCCATGGCGAGGCGCAGGACATGTGGCTTGCCCGCCTCGCAGTGTCGTTGCGCATCCACCATGCTCCGGTCCCGGCACGTCCCCGGATAAAGCGGCGCGCCGTCGGGATCGCGCGGCCAGGGGATTTCGGTCTCGACCTCCCGCCGGCGCACGGCTTCTTTCACCTCCTGGCGTGAGCAGAAGCAGGGATAGATCAGCCCCATCGCGTCGAGCCGGTCCAGCGCCTGGCGATAATCGTAGAAATGCTGGGATTGCCGCCGCACCTGCGGCGCGAAGTCGATGCCGAGCCAGGCCAGGTCCTTATGGATGCCCTGCTCGAATTCCCGCCGACAGCGCGTCAGATCGATATCCTCGATCCGCAGCAGCAGCTCGCCGCCAAAGCGCGCCGCCAGCCGCTGGTTGATCAGCGCCGAATAGGCATGGCCGAGATGCAGCCGCCCATTCGGGCTCGGTGCAAACCGGAAAACGGGTGGAGACGATGCCATCCGCTTCTGTCTATGGTTCGCCTCGAGCCTCGCCAAGTCCTGCCTCCTGACAGGACCAGGAGCAGCGGTCGGCGATAGACCCGAGCAAGATGACGACGATCACCTGCACCGCCGATCTCGAAGAAGGCATGGCTGCCCTCGCCGCGCTCGACCCGATCTGGGAGCAGGTCATCGCTCGAACCGGCATCCCGCCCTTGCGCCGGCACGAGGGCGGCTTTTCCAGCCTCGCTTCGATCATCGTCTCGCAGCAGCTCTCGGTGGCGAGCGCCCGCGCCGTCTGGGCGCGGGTCGAGAGCGTGCTCAGCCCTTTGACGCCGGAACGCGTCCTCGCCGCCAGCGACGAGGAGATGCGGCTGTCGGGCCTGTCGCGGCCGAAGCAGAAGACCTTGCGCGCCGTTGCCGCAGCAATCGCCCAGAGCCGGCTCGATCTTGAGTCGCTGGAGACGGCGACTCCGGAGTTCGTCCATGCGCACATGACCGCCGTCTCGGGCATCGGTCCCTGGACCGCAGATGTCTATCTGCTGTTCTGCCTCGGCCATCGCGATGGCTTCGCCGCCGGCGACCTCGCCGTGCAGGAAGCGGCGAAGGTCGCTTTCGCTCTGCCGCTACGGCCGAAGCCGGCCGAGCTGACCGAGCTGGCCGAAGCCTGGCGGCCGTGGCGCGGCGTCGCCGCCCGCCTGCTCTGGGCCTATTACGCGCTGTTGAAATCGCGCGAAGGCATCAACGCGTGAGCAACATGCTCAGCCCTTGATCACCTTGAGCGCCGCCTGGCTCGCAGCGCGCAGCAGGCCGGTGTCGCTCATCACCGTGACCAGCCGCGCCCCGAGTGCGACACCTTCTGCGGCGCGCTCGGCGGTCGCGGCATAGAAGGCGACCGGCTTCTTCACCGCATTTGCCCGCGCCACGATATGGCGCAACGCATCGTCGACCTCCTTGGCCGAAGCGTTGACCGAGGCGCCGCCCGACAGCGCGATCGAGAGATCCGAGGGTCCGACAAAGAGCGCGTCGATCCCGTCGAGCGCAAGGATGTCGTCGACGATCGCCATCGCCTCGCGGGTCTCGATCATCGCAAAGGTCAGCGAGAAGCCATTGGCCTGCCTGAGATAGGAATTCTGGTCGAGACCGGATGCGCCGAGGCCGCCATAGCTGCCCCAGCTGCGCTCGCCGAGCGGCGGATACTTGGCATAGGCCGCGAGCCGGCGCGCATCGTCGATCGTGTTGATCATCGGCGCGATCACGCCGGAGACGCCGGAGTCGAACAGCTTCGAGACGTTCTGGAACTCGCCGACCGGTATGCGGGCCAGCGCCGGCTTGCCGGCGGCATTGATCAGCGGGATCGCCCGGATCACCTCGGCGAGGGTGATCGGCCCGTGCTGCATGTCGAGCGTGACCGCGTCGAAGCCCTCCTGCGCCAGGATCGCGGCAATGCTCGGATCCGGCAGCCCGCACCAGGCGGAGAGCAGAGTCTCGCCCTTGGCGAGACGGTCGGCGAGCGAGGACAGCACGGTCGGCTTGGCGGCGGTCATGAGCGCATTCTTCCGGTTGCCCGCTCTTCACCACTGGCGGGTCCGGCGACCCTGGACCGAACCCGCGGCGAAAGGCAAACGATGCGGCATGCGCCATGCTCAAGGCCGCAATGCGGAGATGGCCGCCAAAGCAGCCTCCCCTCAACGGCCGGCCTGGATCTCGTCGGCGGCCTTGATCAGGAGCTCGGTCATGGTCCGGCGGATCTCGTCATCTGCCACGGTGACGCCGCCCGCGGCGAAATCGGCCTTGACCTTGCGCAGCACATCGTCGTCGCCGGCTTCTTCGAAATCGGCGAGCACGACCGACTTGGCATAGGCCTCGGCATCGGCGCCGCTCTTGCCGAGCTTCTCAGCTGCCCACAGGCCGAGCAGCTTGTTGCGCCGGGCCGTCGCCTTGAAGCGCAGCTCCTCGTCATGCGCGAACTTGTTCTCGTAAGCGTCCTTGCGCTGGTCGAAGGTGGTCATGTGGCTCTTATCCTCTTCGGAGCGGCAATCTTGCTGCGGCGCGATATCAAGCTTCGCCATATAGCAATGCGATGGCGGTGCGGGCTAGAGGCCACGCGCCTCCCTCTCCGAAGACCCCAGGAAAGGGGCTCACTGCGGCGCTTTTCCCACCTTTGTTGCGTTTGCGGCGCGAAGGGGCCATATAGCGCCAAGCGCGGGAGGCCCGATCGGGCCCCTCCCGCATGAACCAGCCGGACCGGCGCGCCAAGATCGAACTCGACAGAGCAACGGGATTGCGCGAGAGCGTGCTGAACAGGGCCATGATCCCGCCGCGGGCGACCGCGACCAGAGAGAGGCCGACCCTTTGGATTTCCTCAAGCCACGGTATATCCCGATGAACCGCCGCCGTCGCATTTACGAAGGCAAGGCGAAGGTCCTCTATGAAGGACCGGAGCCCGGAACGCTGATCCAGCATTTCAAGGACGACGCGACCGCCTTCAATGCCAAGAAGCACGAAGTGATCGACGGCAAGGGCGTGCTCAACAACCGCATCTCCGAGCACATCTTCAGCAATCTCAACGATATCGGCGTTCCCACGCATTTCATCCGCCGGCTGAACATGCGCGAGCAGCTGATTCGCGAGGTCGAGATCATTCCGCTCGAGGTCGTGGTCCGTAATGTCGCGGCCGGCTCGCTCTCGACCAAGCTCGGCATCGAGGAGGGCACGCAGCTGCCGCGCTCGATCATCGAGTTCTACTACAAGAACGACGCGCTCGGCGATCCGATGGTCTCCGAAGAGCACATCACCGCCTTCGGCTGGGCGACGCCGCAGGAGATCGACGACATCATGGCGCTCGCCATCCGCGTCAACGACTTCCTCTCGGGCCTGTTCCTCGGCGCCGGTATCCGACTGGTCGACTTCAAGATGGAGTGTGGCAGGCTCTGGGAAGGCGACATGATGCGCATCGTCGTCGCCGACGAGATCAGCCCCGATTCCTGCCGGCTCTGGGACATCCGCTCCAAGGACAAGATGGACAAGGACCGCTTCCGCCGCGACATGGGCGGCCTGATCGAGGCCTATACCGAGGTGGCGCGCCGTCTCGGCATCCTCGGCGAGAACGAGAAGCCGGGCCCGACCGGGCCGCGCCTCGTGCAGTGAGCGTGACGGCTGCCGGATCTCTGACGACCGGACGGGGGCGCTTGCGCTCCCGTTTGCGTTTGGGCGCGCTCGCGCTCGGCGTTCTACTGATCGCCGGCTGCGCCGATCATTTCGGACCGGGCCTGGTCCAGCTCGCCGCCGGCCGCGGCTGGGAGCCGCTGCCGATCCAGAACTGGGTCGTCAATGACGGCATCAACCCGAAGGCGATGGTGTTTTGCACGCCGCAGGATTGCGTCCGTCCCGGCGTCGCCGCGCTGCTGAGCTTCGAAGGCCGCGAGGCCGCCGATATGACGCGAACCCTCGCCCTCAACCCGGCGCGGCTGGCGCGGGAATTCTCGAAGCGGCCGAAGGCGAAGCAGACCGAAAAGCCGAAGAGCACCACGATCGTCTCGCGCTTCAAGCAAGATGGGACCGACGGCATCCTCGTAGAGATCCGTGCCAAGGACGGCGGCCGCCTGGCGGCGACCGCGATCCTCTATGCCCGCAAGGACAACACCCTCGCCATGGCGATCGCGGTGACCGACGATTCGCAAGCCGCCCAGGATTTCGCCCGCGCCACCTGGGCGAGCCGCTGACATCGCAAGCGAGGGAAAACGGGAGGCCTCGATGGGCGACAAGCCGCAGCTCGACCCACAACTGGTCCAGGATTTCGTTCGAAGTGCGCATGGCAATCTCAAGCGGGTCACTGCCCTTGTCTCCGAGCATCCGACCCTGGTGAATGCGGTCTGGGACTGGGGCGGCGGCGACTGGGAGAGCGGTCTTGGAGCGGCAGCCCATACCGGGCGCCGCGAGATCGCCGAGTTCCTGCTCGCGCGGGGCGCGCGGATGGATGTCTTCGCGGCGGCGATGCTCGGGCATCTCGACCTGGTTCGCGCCCATCTCACTGCCATGCCGACCGCCCTGACCGCGCCCGGTCCCCACGGCATCCCGCTCCTCACGCACGCCAAGATGGGCGGGGAGGCGGCTAGGCCGGTTCTCGACTATCTGCAGGGCGTGCAGGACGGCTCCGCCACTGCCAACTCGGCGAAGAATGGTTGAGCCCGCATCGATTCGCCGCTAAGGCACCCGCATAATCCCGTCCGGAGATCACGATGAAAGCCCGCGTCACCGTCACCCTCAAGACCGGCGTGCTCGACCCGCAGGGCAAGGCGATCGAGGGCGCGCTGAAATCCCTCGGCATCGACGGCGTCGGCTCCGTCCGCCAGGGCAAGGTCTTCGACATCGAACTCGACGGCGCCGACAAGGCCGCAGCCGAGGCCGCGCTCAAGGCCGCCTGCGAAAAGCTCCTCGCCAACACCGTGATCGAGAATTACCGCGTCGAGTTGCAGGCGTGAGCCTGGATACGTCGATGGTCGTACCGGCGACGCCGGCCGATATCGACGCGATCATGGCCTGCGAGCGCAGGCCTGGCTACGAGGCGACCGTCGGCCGCTGGAGTCGCGAGCAGCATCTGGCCGGCCTGGCCGACCCGACGCATCGCTATTTCGTCGCGCGCCGACCCGATGGCGCCATCGCCGGCTTCGTGATGCTGCAGGACGTCGCGATCGAAGCCGACTCCATCCTGGTGCGCCGGATCGCCGTTGCGGAGCAGCGGCGCGGCCACGGCCGGCAATTGCTCGGCCACGCCCTGCATGTGATCTTCGATGAGCTCGGCGCGCACAGCGCCCGGCTCGGCGTCCGCGCCCACAACGCAAACGGCATCGCTCTTTACTCTTCTCTCGGGATGAGGGAGGAGAGCCGACGCGAGGAGCGGGGGCACAGCGACGAAGCCGTCTCGGTGATCACCATGACGATGAGTGCCGAGAGCTACCGCCAGTCGAAAAGGTCGAATCCATGAAGGCCGCCGTCATCACCTTCCCCGGCTCGAACCGCGACGGCGACGTCGCCAAGGCGCTGCGTCAGGCGGGCGCCGCGGTCGAGCATGTCTGGCATGGCGACCATGAGCTGCCGGCCGGGACCGACCTCGTCGTCCTGCCGGGCGGTTTTTCCTATGGCGACTATCTGCGCTGCGGCGCCATTGCCGGCCGGGCCCACATCATGGACGCGACGCGGGCGCATGCCGCGCGCGGCGGCCTTGTGCTCGGCATCTGCAACGGCTTCCAGATCGCCTGCGAGGCCGGCCTTCTGCCAGGCGTGCTCGCCCGCAATGCCGACCTGAAATTCGTCTGCAAGCGCCAGCATCTCAAGGTCGAGCGCAACGACACCGCCTTCACCTCGGCCTATGCCAAGGGTCAGACGATCGATGTCTGCATCGCCCATGGCGAGGGCAACTATATCTGCGATCCCGAGACGCTCGCCCGGCTCGAAGGCGAGGGCCTGGTCGCTTTCCGTTACGCCGATGCCGACGGCAACGTCACCGCCGCCGCCAACCCCAACGGCTCGCTCAACGGCATCGCCGGCATCTATTCGCCCGGCCGCAACGTGCTCGGCCTGATGCCACATCCGGAGAACCTGATCGACGGTCTCGTCGGCGGCACGGACGGGCGCGGCATGTTCGCGAGCCTGGTCGGGGCCAAGAAGGCGGCGTGAGCGACGCTCCGCCACTCGTCGAGGGGCGCCAGCCGCTGGTCCCGGACTGGAGCCTGCTTCTGCCCTTCCCGATGGCGCGCCGCGTCGAGGATGGCTCGCTGGTCTTCTGGCACAGCCCGCGCGGCCTGACCTTCTGGCTCAACGCCTATGATGCCGGCGAGCCGGACGACGCGCTCGCCGAATGGCAGGAGATTCATGCCTCGGCCGCCTTCGATGTGATCGAGGAACGCGAGACCGACTTCATCCGCTTCGCCTATCGGCTCGATGAAGGCGAGGACGACGGGCGCCAGCCGGCATTCTACGGCTTCGCCTGTGCCCGCGATGGCGGCCAGATCCACATCGCCGGCTATTTCGACGATCCGAGCCTGCTCGATGCCGTGCTCGCCACCTGGCGCAGCCTGCGTTTCGGGCCTGTCTTGCAGTAGCCGCGCTCAGCTGCCCTTCTGCGCCCGCGCCAGCATGCGTGACGCGGCCGCCCCGTCGAGCGGGCCGACATGCTTCTCCAAAATGCGCCCGTCCGGTCCGATCAGGAAGGTTTCGGGCACGCCATAAACGCCCCATTCGATCGCGGCACGGCCATTGCGGTCGACGCCGACGGCCGAATAGGGATTGCCGAGCGCGCCGAGGAAGCGGCGGGCGTTCTCGGCCTCGTCCTTGTAGTTGAAGCCGACCAGCGCGACCTTGCCCTGCTTGACCGCCGGCGAGTCGGCCATGGCGACGAGAAAGGGATGCTCGACCCGGCAGGGCGCGCACCAGCTCGCGAAGACGTTGACGATCGTCGCCTTGCCCTTGGCGAGATCGGCCATGGCGAAGCTCGGCACGGGCTGGCCGTCGCGCTGCAAGCCTTCGAGCGGGGCGAGCGCAATCGCCGGCGCCGGCTTGCCGATCAGGGCCGACGGCACCTTGCTGGCGTCGCCCGAGAACAGCCCCTTGGCGAACACCGCGGCGAGCGCCGCGAAGACCAGCAGCGGGATGGCGTAGAGCCAGGGCGAGCGGCGTGGCGGCGTGGCCGTGACTTCGCTCATGACGACGCCCCACCGCGGCGGCCGGCGCCGCGCTCTTCCAGCGCCGCGAGCGCACGTCGCTGCGCGCGCCGGTCGAGCAGGATCGCAACCGCGAGACCGCCGAGGATCGCGGCCGCCGCCAGATAGGCGGCGAGGATGAAGCCGGCATGAGGTCCGAGCCAGCCCGTCATTGCGCCGCCTGCAGTGAGAGCCGATCGAGCCGCTCGGCTTCGAAGATCGTCAGCGTGCGCACCCGCCGGCGCAGGATCTCGGCCTGCATGGCGGCACAGTGCAGCGCCAGCGCCAGCAGTGTGAAGCCGACAGCGGTGATCACCAACGGCCACAGCATCGAGGAATGAATCGTCGGCCCGCTCAGCCGCAGCACCGAGGCTGGCTGGTGCAGCGTGCTCCACCAGTCGACCGAAAACTTGATGATCGGGATGTTGACGCAGCCAACCAGCGTCAGGATCGCGACGGCGCGGCCGGCGCGCGAGGGTTCGTCGATCGCCCGGCGCAGCGCGATCAGGCCGAGGTAGAGCAGGAACAGCACCAACATCGAGGTCAGGCGCGCATCCCAGACCCAGTAGGTCCCCCACATCGGCTTGCCCCAGAACGAGCCGGTGAGCAGGCAGATCAGCGCCCAGCAGGCGCCGATCGGCGCCGCCGCCTGCTGGGCGACGTCGGCGAGCGGATGGCGCCAGACCAGCACGCCGAGCGCCGACAGCGTCATCATCGAATAGAACATCAGCGCCAGCCAGGCGGCCGGCACGTGGATGTACATGATCTTGATGGTCTCGCCCTGCTGGTAGTCGGACGGGGCGACGAACCAGACGAGATAGAAGCCGATGGCGAGCAGCACGGCCGCCGCCCCCGCGAGCCAGGGCAACAATACGCTCGACAGGCGCATGAAACGCGCTGGATTGGCCAGTTCGGTAAGGCTCGCCATGAAGTGGTGGCCGGCTCTGCTCTTCTTTCGACCAGAGAGCATGTAGCAACAGGCGGCCCGGCTCACAATCGAGGAGCCGCCCCTGCGACGATGAGGCCGCTATTTGTCCTTGTCGCTCTCGGAAGCGGTCGCACCGCCCTTGTCGACGACGCCGAAGCGGCCGGAGGTCACACCCTCGCCGGCGAGCAGAAAGCCTTCAGCGGCGAGGCCGCGCCGCAGCAACTCGCGCACAGCCGCCGCTCGGCTCGGCATGCGCTTTTCAAAGCGAAAGTCCTCGACGGCGCGCAATTCGTCCATGCTGAGCATGATTTGAAGGCGTTCGCCGCGCTCTAGTCCCGACATCAGGCACCCCTCGTGCCAAAAATGAGTAAGTGACGATATGTGATCAACCCGCTCACTTTCAAGAGGTTGCATAAGCGGCCGTGCCTTAGCGTCATGAAACATCGGCGTTATATACTAACTATTTGAAACTATTAACTTTTATATTGCATCTTCTTCGTTTTGGAGCTAGCTTGGCTACAGGAGGGATTGTCATGCTTCTCAAGCTATCCGATCCCATGCAGCGCGACATCGAAACGACCGTGCGCTCCAAGGCGGGTGAATCACGTGTCGTCGACGTCTTCGGCGTGGCCGAAGAAGTCCAGCTCCGTTTCGGCGACGACAATGTCGCGCTCGAGGATATCGCTGCCGCCGTCGCCCGCCTGGCAACGCAATCCGGCTGCGCGCTCGAACTCGACAGCGGCGAGATGCTGTCCGAACTCTGAAAGCCTCAATCCGGTTGGCGTAGCGCCGCCGCCGCCGCGACACAGCCGACCGCGGCAGCCATCAGCGACAATGCGGCCAGGATCAGCAGCGGGCTTTGCAATGGCATCGGCCCGCGCGCGGCATCCGAAGCCGAGACGCCGAAAATCAGCACGGGCACGCAGAGCGGCGCGACCAAGATCGGCAGGATCAGGCCGCCTCGGCGCAGACTCGCGGTCAGAGCCGCCGCAGCCGCACCGATAAAGCTCAGCGCCGGTGTACCGAGCGCAAGGCTCGCGGTCAGCGGCACGACGCCTTCTGCCGGCAGTGCGACGAGCAGGCCGAGCAGCGGCGCGGCCAATGTCAGCGGCAAGCCGGTCGTCAGCCAATGCGCCAGCGCCTTGGCGAAGACGGCGAGCTCCAATGGCAGCGGCGCCCCGCGGATCAGGTCGAGCGAGCCATCCTCCTCATCGGCCTGGAACAGCCGGTCGAGCCCGATCAGCGTCGCCAGCAGCGCGCCGAGCCAGAGGATCGCCGGGCCGATCCGCGACAGCAGGTTGAGGTCGGGCCCGAGCGCGAACGGGATCAGCACGACGACGGTCAGGAAGAAGACGAGCGCGAGCTCGCCGCCACCGCCGGCCCGGACGGCCAAAGCAAGATCGCGCCTGAGGATGGCGAGGAAGGCGCGGCTCACGGCCCGATCCTGAGTTCGCGCGCGCCGTCGAGGCCGAGCGGGCCGTGCGTCGCCGCCAGGATCGCCCCGCCCGCAGCCAGATGGCCCTGCATGAGCTGCGACAGCATCGCCTGCGAACCGACATCAAGCGCCGCCATCGGCTCGTCGAGCAGCCAGATCGGCCGCGACGCCACCAGGAGCCGCGCCAGCGCCACGCGCCGACGCTGACCGGCGGAGAGGTAGCCCACCGGCAACGGCCCTGCATGCGGTAGGCCGACTGTCGCCAGCGCCTCGGCCGGGGTGAGGCCCGCCGAACCAAGCAGCTCCTGCGCAAAACGCAGATTCTCGGTGGCCGTCAGCGCGGTCTTGAGCCCATCGCGATGACCGACCAGATGGGCCGCTTCGGCGAGCGGCATGTCGTCGAGGCCATCGAGCTTGATCGCGCCCGCCTCAGGCCGCAGGCGCCCGCACAACATGGCGATCAGGCTGGACTTGCCGGCGCCGTTGCGGCCGGTAAGCGCGATCGCCTCGCCATTCGCCAAACGGAAGCCGACACTGTCGAAGATCGCTCGCCCGCCGCGGCGGCAGGCGAGCGCTTCGGCGGTCAGGGCGAAGGTCTGGAATCGAATCTGCGTCACGCCGAGCCTGTCTTCCGAAGCGTCATTAGCTCTTCATCCGACGCATATCGAGCCTGTAGCGGGCTTCTTGGAATTGATCTATAGAACCCGTGGCTACGCCGCACGCCGATCCGGCGCGGGGCTCGGGCACTCCCGGGGCGGCGTGCGCGTCATGCGCAACAGGCCTTCGACCGGATTCATCCGCAAGGACGGATTCGGCTCGTGACCGCAACCCCTTGATCAGGATGTAAGCCAAAATGGCCTCGCTCGATTCATTCAAGTGCCGCAAGACGCTGACCGTCGGCACGAAGAAATATGCCTATTACTCGCTGAAGGCTGCCGAGAAGAACGGACTCGCCGGCATTTCCAAGCTGCCCTTCTCGATGAAGGTGCTGCTCGAGAACCTGCTGCGCTTCGAGGACGGCCGCTCGGTCACCAAGGCCGACATTGAATCCTTCGTCGGCTGGCTCAGCGACAAGGGCAAGGCCGGCAAGGAGATCGGTTTCCGCCCCGCCCGCGTGCTGATGCAGGACTTCACCGGCGTCCCGGCGGTGGTCGACCTCGCCGCAATGCGTGACGGCGTCGTCGCGCTCGGCGGCGATCCCAAGAAGATCAACCCGCTGGTCCCGGTCGATCTCGTCATCGACCACTCCGTCATCGTCGACGAGTTCGGCTCACCCAAGGCCTTCAAGCAGAACGTCGACCTCGAATACCAGCGCAATGGCGAGCGCTACCGCTTCCTCAAATGGGGCCAGGGCGCCTTCGACAATTTCCGCGTCGTCCCGCCCGGCACCGGCATCTGCCACCAGGTCAACCTCGAATACCTCGCCCAGACCGTCTGGACGGCGAAGGAGAAGGTGAAGAAGGGCAAGAAGACCGAAACGGTCGAGGTCGCCTATCCCGACACCGTGGTCGGCACCGACTCGCACACCACCATGGTCAACGGCCTCGCCGTGCTCGGCTGGGGCGTCGGCGGCATCGAGGCCGAGGCCGCCATGCTCGGCCAGCCGCAGTCGATGCTGCTGCCCGAGGTGATCGGCTTCAAGCTCACCGGCAAGCTCAAGGAAGGCATCACCGCGACCGACCTCGTGCTGACGGTCACGCAGATGCTGCGCAAGAAGGGCGTCGTCGGCAAGTTCGTCGAGTTCTTCGGCCCCGGCCTCTACAACCTGACGCTGGCCGACCGCGCCACCATCGCCAATATGGGTCCGGAATACGGCGCGACCTGCGGCTTCTTCCCGGTCGATGCCGAGACGCTGAACTATCTGGAGACCACCAGCCGCAAGGCCGCCCGCGTCGCCCTGGTCGAGAAGTATGCGAAGGCTCAAGGGTTGTTCGCGACCCGCTCGACGCCCGACCCGGTCTTCACCGACACGCTCGAGCTCGACCTGACCACGGTGCAGGCCTCGATGGCCGGCCCGAAGCGTCCGGAAGGCCGCGCCGATCTCGGCGCGATCAAGAGCGGCTTCGCCGCTGCGATGGACGCCGATTACAAGAAGGGCGGCGAGCTCTCGCGTCGCGTCAAGGTCGAGGGTGAGAAGTTCGATCTCGGCCATGGCGACGTCGTAATCGCCGCCATCACCTCCTGCACCAACACCTCAAACCCCTCGGTGCTGATGGCGGCAGGCCTGCTCGCCCGCAATGCCGTGGCGAAGGGCCTCAAGGTCAAGCCCTGGGTCAAGACCTCGCTGGCCCCGGGCTCGCAGGTCGTGGCCGAGTATCTCGCCAAGGCCGGCCTGCAGAAGGATCTCGACAAGCTCGGCTTCAACCTGGTCGGCTTCGGCTGCACCACCTGCATCGGCAATTCCGGCCCGCTGCCGGCGCCGATCTCGAAGGCGATCAACGATCAGGGCCTGATCGCTGGCGCCGTGATCTCGGGCAACCGCAACTTCGAGGGCCGCGTCTCGCCGGACGTGCAGGCGAACTATCTCGCCTCGCCGCCGCTGGTCGTCGCCTATGCGCTGGCCGGTTCGGTGCAGATCGACCTGACCACCGAGCCGCTCGGCATGGGCAAGGACGGCAAGCCCGTCTATCTCAAGGATATCTGGCCCTCCAACAAGGAGATCCAGGCCTTCATCGCCAAGAACGTCACCAAGGCGATCTTCAAGGCTAAGTATGCCGATGTCTTCAAGGGCGATGCCAACTGGCAGAAGGTCAAGGCTCCCACCGGCCAGACCTATGCCTGGGACGACAAGTCGACCTATGTCCAGAACCCGCCCTATTTCCGCGGCATGGGCAAGCAGCCGGCTCCGGTCACCGAAATCGTCGGCGCCCGCATCCTCGGCCTGTTCGGCGACAAGATCACCACCGACCACATCTCTCCGGCCGGTTCGATCAAGGCTGCCTCGCCGGCCGGCGCCTATCTCACCGAGCACGGCGTCGCCGTCGCCGACTTCAACCAGTACGGCACGCGGCGCGGCAATCATGAGGTGATGATGCGCGGCACTTTCGCCAATATCCGCATCCGCAACCACATGATGGGCCCGAACGGGCGCGAGGGCGGCTACACCATCCACTATCCCAGCAAGGAAGAGCTGCCGATCTACGATGCGGCGATGCGCTACCAGGCCGAGAAAGTGCCGCTGGTGATCTTCGCCGGCGTCGAATACGGCAACGGCTCCTCGCGTGACTGGGCTGCCAAGGGCACCAACCTGCTTGGCGTCAAGGCCGTGATCGCCCAGAGCTTCGAGCGCATCCACCGCTCGAACCTGGTCGGCATGGGCGTGGTGCCGTTCACCCTGCAGGAAGGCACCAGCTGGGCCTCGCTCGGCCTGAAGGGCGATGAGAGCGTGACCATCAAGGGCCTCGCCACCGTCAAGCCGCGTCAGACGCTCGAAGCCGAGATCACCTATGCCGACGGCAAGGTGAAGAAGGTTCCGATCCTCTGCCGCATCGATACGCTGGACGAGCTCGACTACTTCAAAAACGCCGGCATCCTGCACTACGTGCTGCGCGGCATCGCCGCGTAAGGTCTGGCGAAGGCGATACTGGACGCCCGGCCAAAAGCCGGGCGTCTCTCTTTGGTCGTGACGGTTGTCCTATTCTGCACTGAGGTGTAAGGGGGCGGTCACAGCCATCCTCGGCGGGGGGCTTGGGGCAGGCGCGGGGCGAACGCGCCCGGACGCCATCCGCCATCATCACTATCCAAGACGGGAGCACCCGCATGTCCGCCACGTTCGAGACGGTCGCCGGCATCATTTCGGAAACTTGCGACATTCCTCGCGAGAAGATCACGCCCCAGAGCCACGCGATCGACGATCTCGGCATCGACTCCCTCGCCTTCCTCGACATCGCCTTCGCGATCGACAAGGCCTTCGGCATCAAGCTGCCGCTGGAGCAGTGGACCCAGGAGGTCAACGAGGGTAAAGCGCCCGCCGAGCAGTATTTCGTGCTTGAGAACCTGTGCAAGCGCATCGACGACCTCGTCGCCGCCAAGGCCGCCTGAGCAAAGGGGCCGCCTGAGCGCATTCAGGCCCGCTTGGGCCATCGCTGAACGTTGAGACGCCGCAAGCGGGGCCCGACCCCGATCGCGGCGAGACGGGTTGGAACGCATGCGCCTCGAATATTTCGACATGATCGACAAGGTCGAGAGCTTCGATCCGGCGACCAAGCGGATTGTGACCCGCTCGACAGTTCCGGCTGCGAGCCCGGTCTTCGAAGGCCACTTCCCCGGCCATCCGCTCGTCCCCGGCGTCCTGCTCACCGAGACGATGGCGCAGGCCTCGGGCTATCTGCTGCTAGGGCTCAACGGCCTGACGCAGATGCCCTTCCTGATGACGGTCGACAAGGCGCGGTTCCGCACCTTCGTCGAGCCCAACGCCGAGCTCGAAACCAGCGCCGAGCTGGTGATCGAAGGCTCCGGCTACGCCGCGACCAAGGCGAAGATCACGCTCGCCGGCAAGCCGATCTGCGATGCCGAACTGCGCTTCCGCCTGATGCCCTTCCCTGCCGATATGCGCACCCTGATGCAGAGCCGCATCGCCGCCATCGGTCTCTCCCCGGAGGCAGCCTGACCATGGCCCGCGACGTCGTCATCACCGGCATCGGCCTCGCCTCCAGCCTCGGCGAGGGCATCGAGGCGCATGCGCAAGCGCTCGCCGCGGGTGCCACTCCAGTCGTCGATACCCAGGGCTTCGCACCCTATCCACTGCATCCGCTGAAGCCGCTCGAACTCGACAAGCAGATTCCGAAGAAGTCCGACCAGCGTCAGATGGAGCCCTGGCAGCGCCTCGGCGTCTATGCCGCGGGCCTTGCCCTCGACGATGCCGGGCTCAAGGATGACGCCGAAGCCAAGAGCCAGCTCCAGGTCATCGTCGCCGCTGGCGGCGGCGAGCGTGACCATGCCGTCGACGCCGCCGTGCTGACCGGCTTACGCAACGCCAACCAGCCGGGCGCCTTCCTCAACGAGCGACTGATGGGCGATCTCCGACCGACCCTGTTCCTTGCCCAGCTTTCGAATCTGCTCGCCGGCAATATCGCGATCGTCCACGGTATCACCGGTGCCTCGCGCACGCTGATGGGCGAGGAGCAGGCGGGCGTCGACGCTATCCGCACCGCCCGGGCCCGGATCGCCGCCGGGCAGGCCGACGTCATCCTCGTCGGCGGCGCCTACAACGCTGAGCGCCGCGACATGCTGCTGCTGTTCGAGCTCGGTGGCTTCCTGCGCGCTGGCGATTTTGCCCCTGTCTTCGCCCGCAGCGACGCGCCCGGCATGATCACCGGCAGTGCCGGCGCCTTCCTCGTGCTCGAATCGGCCGAGCGCGCCGCCGCACGCGGCGCCCGGGCGCATGCCCGCCTCAGCCACGCCGGCGCCCATCGCAGCCGCCGCCAGCCCGGCTCGGTCGCCAAGGCGCTCGACGAACTGCTCGCCGGCTTCGGCCCGCTTGGCCCCGACGCGCTGGCGATCTCGGCCGCGACCGGCTGCGCCGAGATCACCGACGAAGAAGCTGCTGCGATCGCCAAGGCCGCGCCGGGCGCGCGCCGCGTCGCCGCAGGCGATCTCGTCGGCCACACTGTCGAAGCCGCCTTCCCGATCTCGGTCGCGCTGGCGGCAGCCGCGCTCTCGACCGGCGCGGCAAATGAGGCGATCGTCACCGGCGCAGCGCATTGGCGCGGCGAGGGCGCCGCCCATCTGGTCAAGGCTTGAGGAGAGGCGTCATGGGTGCAAGCCATCGCGACAGCCAGGGCCGGCCGATCGTCGCCGTCACCGGCCTCGGCATCGTCACCTCGCTCGGCCAGGGCAAGGATGCCAACTGGGAAGCCCTGACCGCGGGTCGCTCCGGCATCCACCGCATCGAGCGCTTCCCGACCGACGGCCTGCGCACCACCATCGCAGCGACCGTCGATTTCCTGTTCGACGGCTCCTTCGCTGCCCCCGAGCTCTCCGAGAAGCTCGCCACGCTCGCTGCCGAAGAGGCGGTCGCGCAGAGCGGCCTCGGGGAGATCGGCGATTTTCCGGGCGAGCTCTTCATGGCGGTGCCGCCGGTCGAGATGGAATGGCCGCAGAAGCAAGAGCTGGCCCAGGCCGTCGAGGGCGAAACCGACTATGACGCACTGCTGCGCGTCGCCGCCCGCCACAAGCATCAGGCGATGCACGAGCTCTTCCTGTTCGGCGGTGTCGCTGAGCACATCGCCGAGAAATTCGGCACCAAAGGCTCGCCGATCTCACTCTCGACCGCATGCTCCTCGGGCGCGACCGCGATCCAGATGGGCGTCGAGGCGATCCGTCGTGGCGAGACCGAGGCCGCGCTATGCATCGGCACCGACGGCTCGGTCCATGCCGAAGCGCTGATCCGCTTCTCGTTACTATCCGCCCTCTCGACCCAGAACGACCCACCCGCAGGCGCGGCCAAGCCGTTCTCGAAGAACCGTGACGGCTTCGTCATGGGCGAAGGTGCCGGCGCGCTGGTGCTGGAGGATTACGACCACGCTCTGGCGCGTGGCGCCACCATTCTCGGTGTCGTCGCCGGCTGCGGCGAGCGTGGCGACGGCTTCCACCGCACCCGCTCGAGCCCGGATGGCAAGCCGGCGATCCTCGCAATGCAGGATGCCCTCGCCGATGCCGGCCTCACCCCTGATGATGTCGACTACATCAACGCGCACGGCACCTCGACGCCGGAGAACGACAAGATGGAGGCGATGAGCTGCTCCGCCGTCTTCGGCGAGCGCATGGCCAGCCTGCCGATCTCGTCGAACAAGTCGATGCTCGGCCATACGCTGACCGCGGCTGGCGCCGTGGAAGCTGTCATTTCGCTGCTGACCATCGCCAATGGCCGCATCCCGCCGACGATCAACTACAACACGCCGGACCCGGCGATCGCGCTCGATGTCATCCCGAACGAGGCCCGCGACGCCAAGGTCCGCACCGTTTTGTCGAACTCCTTCGGCTTCGGCGGCCAGAACACCTGCCTCGTCCTGACTGCCGGGCCGTCAGCAGCATGACGAAGGTTCTCGTCACCGGCGGCGCCAAGGGTGTCGGCGCCGCGATCGTGCGGGCGCTCGTGGCCGATGGCCACGATGTCGACTTCACCTATCGCTCCTCGGGCGAGCAGGCGCAGGCGCTCGCCGCCGAGATCGCGGAATCCGCGCCCGGCCGATCCGTGCGCGCCCTGCCGCTCGACCTCTCCGACAAGGCTGCGCTCGACGCCTTCTGCGAGCAATGCGAGGGCGAGGCCTGGTTCGGCCTCGTCCACAATGCCGGCCAGCCCTATGACACGCTCGCCGCCATGCTGGTGCAGGACAAGGCCGAGGCGGCGATGCAGGTCAATTTCTGGGCCTTCACCCGCCTCGCCAAGAGCCTGATGCGCGGCATGATCCGCGCCAAGGCCGGCCGCATCGTCGCGATCGGCTCGGTCGCGGCCTTGCGCGGCAACCCCGGCAACGCGGCCTATGCCGCTTCGAAGGGTGCGCTGATCTCCTATGCCAAGACGCTGGCGGTCGAGACCGGCAAGCGCGGCGTCACCGTCAACGTGATCGCGCCCGGCTTCGTCGACACCGACATGATGGCGCCCTACGCCGCCTATCGCGACAAGATGGAAGGCCAGATCCCGGTCGGCCGCTTCGCCAGGCCGGAGGAGGTCGCCGGCCTCGCCGCCTTCCTGATGAGCCCGCCGGCCGCCTATATCACCGGCACGGTCCTGCCGATCGATGGCGGCCTGACCGCCCATCTCGGCGTGCATCGCTGAGGGCGTTCCAGCGCTTCACGTGAAACATGGTAAACGCGCAGCGCTTGGCGCTGTGAGTTCTGAAAGACGAAGACCGATGCTCTCGCTCCAGCTCCATGGCGACCGCGATCTCCGCCTCGAACAGATCGAGCCGCCGCCCCCGCCTGCTCCCGGCGAGGTCCAGATCCGCGTGCGCGCCGTCGGCCTGAACTATCTCGATCTCTGGGGCTTCCGCGGCATGGCCTTCGCCAAGCGCAAGATGCCGCAGGCGGCCGGCGTCGAGGCGGCCGGCGAGGTCGTCGCAGTGGGCGAGGGCGTCTCGCGCTTCCGCGAGGGCGACACGGTGACCATGTACGGCGCCGAGACCTGCGGCCATTGCAAGGCCTGCCGCGAGGGCCGCGACAATCTCTGCGAGAACGTCGCCGGGATCATGGGCTTCCATATCGACGGCTTCGCCCGCGAATTGATCAACCGGCCCGAGCGCCTGGTGATCAAGGCGCCGAAGGGCGTCTCCTTCGAGGACGCCGCCTGCGCCCCGATCGGCTTCGGCACGGTCCAGCACATGCTGTTCGACAATGCGAAACTGGAGCCCGGCGAGTCGGTGCTGGTCCATGCCGGCGGCTCCGGCATCGGCACGGCGGCGATCCTGATGGCCAAGGAGATCGGCTGCACCGTCTACACCACCGTCGGCGACGACGAGAAGGGCGAGAAAGCCAAGGCGCTCGGCGCCGATTTCGTCGTCAACTACAAGACCGAGCGCTTCGAGGGCGAGGTCCGGCGCCTGACCAAGCGCAAGGGCGTCGACGTCGTCTTCGAGCATGTCGGCGCCGACACCTGGAACGGCTCGCTGCTCTGCCTGAAGCGCGGCGGCCGCCTCGTCACCTGCGGCGCGACTTCGGGCGCCTCGACGACGATGAACCTGATGCAGCTCTTCCAGCAGCAATACCGCATCACCGGCTCCTTCGGCTGCCGTATCGAGAACATCGCGCAGTCGCTGGAGAAGATGGCGGCTGGGATGAAGCCGGTGATCGATTCAGTCTTCCCGCTCGCGCAGTTCGAGCAGGGCCTCGCCCGGATCGAGGGCCGCAAGGTCTTCGGCAAGGTCATCGTCACGCTTTGATAGGCTGTCATGAGCCGGCGCTGACTTGACGCGCCGGCCGCAATCCCGCAAGTCGCGCGCCTATGGCGAGGTCCAGTCCGGACACTGCGCCGGCGGACCGGACTGGGGTTTTGAGGCAGATAAAGCAATTCGCCACACGGACCGGCGCCTTCCTCATGATCGGGCTGATCCGCTCGTTCTTCGCCTTCCTGCGCGCGCTCGGACCCGAGAGGGCTTCCGATTTCGGCGGCTGGCTCTTGCGCAGCGTGAGTCCGCTGATCCCGGTCAATCGCGTCGCCTATGCCAATGTCCGCGCCGCCTTCCCGGGCATTGATGATGCCGAGGCCAGGCGCCTCGTGCGTGGCGGCTGGGAGAATCTCGGCCGCACCGTCGCCGAATACGCCCATCTCAAGACGCTGTTCGACTATGACTATCACAACCCCGACCCGAACGGCCGGATCGAGGTCGTCGGCATCGAGCACTTCATTGCGCTGAAGGACGACGACAAGCCGGGCCTGATCTTCTCCTCTCATCTCGGCAATTGGGAGCTGCCGGCGATCTGCGCGGCGACCTATGATCTCGACACCACCGCCGTTTTCCGTGCCCCCAACGATCCGGCAATCGCCGCCGTCGTCCATGAGATCCGCTCCGGCGCCATGGGCGGGCTCGCCGCCGCCAAGCAGGGCGCCGCCTTCGCAATGCAGGGCGTGCTCGAGAATGGCGGCCATCTCGGCATGCTGATCGACCAGCATTTCACCCGCGGCGTGGTCGTGCCCTTCCTCGGCCGGCCGGCGCTGACCAACCCGATCCTCGGCAAGTTCGCCCGCCGCTTCGAATGCCCGGTCCACGGCGTGCGCGTCGTCCGCCTGCCGAACCATCGCTTCCGGATCGAATTGACGCCACCGCTCGACCTGCCGCGCGACGCCAATGGCGAGATCGACGTCACCGGCGCCATGGCGATGATGACCGCGGTGGTCGACGGTTGGGTCCGCGAGCATCCAGAGCAATGGCTCTGGATGCACAGGCGCTGGCGCCCCAACCTGATTGGCGCCGAGGCGCTGGCACGTTTTCGCGATCAGCCGCAGCAGAAGCCTGTTTTCAAGGCAACGTGATTTCCAATTGAGTGGAGAGTAGCGCTTTTGGTAACCGCCTGCTTCTATACAGGCGTCGAGTTCGAACGATGGTCCGCCACATCAGCAACATCGCTGTCGCCGCTGTCCTCCTGCTTGCGGGGGCGTCAGCGCATGCCCAGCAGCCAGTGGTCCAGCCGAAAGCCGTGGTGGAGCTCTTCACCAGCCAGGGCTGCTCGTCCTGCCCGGCCGCCGACGCGCTTTTCGTCGAGCTCGCCAAGGATCCCCGCCTGATCACGCTGACCCTGCCGGTGACCTATTGGGACTATCTCGGCTGGAAGGACACGCTCGGCCAGGAGGTCTTCGGCAAGCGCCAGAAGCTCTATGCCAAGGCGCGCGGCGACGGGCAGATCTACACGCCGCAGGCCGTCGTCAACGGCGCCGCCCATATCGTCGGCTCCGACAAGGGCGGCATCGACAAGCTCGTCCAGGAGCAGGGCAAGGACGGCTTCCCGGTCAAGATCGACCTCGTCGAAGCGGACGGCGCGCTGCGGGTTGGCTTGGGCGAAGCGCCCTTCGCCGGCGAGAAGCCGGCCGTGGTCTGGCTGCTGCAGGTCAGCCGCAGCGCAACCGTGCCGATCGAGCGCGGCGAGAACACCGGCAAGACCGTGACCTACGCCAATGTCGTGCGTGGCATCAGCCGGATCGGCGAATGGAAGGGCCAGGCCGCGACCTTGAGCGTGCCGCTGGAGACCGTCCGCTCCGCTGCAAAGGCCGACAGCTATGTCGTCCTGGTTCAGGCCGATCTCTACGCCCGCCAGAGTGCCATCCTCGGCGCGGCGCGCGGCCCGATGAAATAATCCGCTAGAGAATCACCACCTTGTTGGGCAGCTCGTCGACATCGTCGGCGGCCGGCGGCGCATGGGCCGCGAGCACCGCGCCGACATCGCGCACCGCTGCGATCAGGCCCTCGCGCAAGGTGTCCTGAGCCGCCGCGGCGAGCAGCGGATCGATGATCTTCTGCCAGGTGTCGCCGTCGACCTTGGCCGAGATCCCGGCATCGGCGACCACTTCGGCATAGCGCTCCTGTACTGCGATATAGAGCAGGACGCCGGTGCGCCCCCGCGTCAGCGTCAGTCCGCGTGCCGTGAACTCGCGCAGCGCCGTCTCATGCGCTTGCCGTCGCTTGACGAAGCCGGGAACGAAGCGTCCGCCGCGCCCATACCAGAGCAAGGTCGCGAGCAGCAGCGCCGCCGCGATCAGCTGGGCGAGGAAGATGCTCGCCGCGCTTAGATTCGTGATCAGCAGGAACGGCCAGGGAACGAACAGGGCAAGCGCCAGCGCCAGCACCAGCGGCACTGCGACATAGCTGCCGGCGGCGCGATCGACGACGACGACGATCTCGCCGGAGGTCTGCCGCTCGGCCTCGCGCACGGCCTCGGCGATGGCGTCGCGATCATCGGAATTCAGCATCTCACCAATCCCCCGAAGCGCCGCCGCCCCCGGACGAGCCGCCGCCACCTGAAAACCCGCCCGAGCTTGAGCCGCCTCCCCAGCCCGAACTCCAGCCGCCGGATGAGGAACCACCGCTCCAGCCCGAACCACCGGAGGGCGGCAGCACGATCCAGCGCCCGTCACGCGTCCGGTGCCGGCGCGCGCCGCCCGAGGAGCGCCCGAGCTCTTGCATGAAGCTCACGATCAGGATGAACACCATGATCATGACGAAAATCACCGCGGCGGTCTCGACCCAGGAGGATTCGTCGCTGCGGATCTGCGCGCGCCGCTGCCATTCCTCGGCATCGCCGGTCAGGATCGACAGGATTGCGTCGACCCCGCCCTCGATCCCCCCGGCGAAATCGCCGTTCTTGAACTTGGGTGCGACCGCGGTGGTGATGATCACCTTGGAGAGCGCATCGGTCAGCGCGCCTTCGAGCCCGTAGCCGACCTCGATTCGCACCTTGCGCTCATTCGGTGCGACGATGAGCAGCACGCCGTTGTTTTTTGCCTTCTCCCCGAGCTTCCAGGCCCGGAACAGCCCGTTGGCGAACTCCTCGATCGGATAGCCCTGCAGCGAGGGCAGCGTCGCGACCACGACCTGGTCGCTGGTCTTCTCCTCATGCGCTTTCAGCTTCTGTTCGATCCGGGCGGAAGCCTCGGCGTTGAGCAGGTTAGCATCGTCGACGATGCGGCCGGTGAGGGCGGGATAATTCGGCTCGGCGGCTGCGGCGAAGAGTGGGAAGAGGAGGAAGAGAAGTAAAACGGCGAACCGCCCCGCAAGCGTCATGCTCGGGCTTGACCCGAGCATCTCCTGATCGAGATTCTCGGGTCTGCGCTTCGCTCCGCCCGAGAATGACGGCGCGCCAGTTATTGCAGCGACCAAGTTCACGCAGGATCACACGTCAGAACTTCACCGCTGGCGGCCGCTCGGCTCCCGCCGTCGCCGAGAAGCTTTCCATCGGCTTGGCGCCCCAGAACAGGCGCGCCCAGATCACGCCCGGGAAGGTCCGGATCTCCGTGTTGAAGGCCTGCACCGCCTGGATGTAGTCCCGCCGGGCGACGGCGACCCGGTTCTCGGTGCCTTCGAGTTGCGACTGCAACGCCAGGAAGTTCTGGTTCGACTTGAGCTCGGGATAGCGTTCGACCGTCACCATCAGGCGCCCGAGCGCGCCGCTGAGCTGGTTCTGCGCGTCCTGGTATTCCTTGAACTTGGCGGGGTCGGTGATCGTGGAGGCATCGACCTTGACCTGCGTCGCCTTGGCGCGCGCCTCGATCACCTGGGTCAGAACCTCGCGCTCCTGCTGGGCATAGCCCTTCACCGTCTCGACCAGGTTGGGGATCAGGTCGGCGCGACGCTGATACTGGTTCTGCACCTCACCCCAGGCCGCCTTGGCCTTCTCCTCCAGTGTCGGCACGTTGTTGTAGCCGCAGCCCGCCAGGACAAGGCCGAACAGCCCGACCAGCAGCATGACAAGGGGACGGCGAACCGCCGGAGACTGCGTGAGCACCATGACGAACCCCTTCGGCTTGGCAGAACAAACTTGGCAGGACAAATCAGGCTTCGACCATAGCCGCGCCGCCCGGCAGATCAAACCGGCGCCGCAAGCATGGCGCGCAAACCTGGAAGCGCGCTAGTCTGCACGGGAATCGAAGAGGACAGGACCATGCTGCTCACATCGTCCACATTCGGTATCCGCTCAGCCATGGCCCTCAGCCTTTGGCTCGCCGCCACAGCTGGAGCCTCGGCCCAGACCATGGCGCCTGCCCCGGAAGCCGCCACGGGCCGCACCGCCAAGACGCTCGGCACGGCACAGCGCTACATGGCCGCCGCCGCCAATCCGCTCGCCGCCGCGGCTGGCCGCGAGATCCTACGGGCCGGCGGCAGCGCCACCGACGCGGCGATCGCGATCCAGCTCGTGCTCAACCTGGTCGAGCCGCAGAGCTCTGGCATCGGCGGCGGCGCCTTCTTCGTCTACTGGGACGAGGTCGGCCGCCAGCTGACCACGCTCGACGGGCGCGAGACCGCGCCGAAGGCGGCCAAACCCGAGCGCTTCCTCGGCGCCGACGGCAAGCCGATGAGATTCGTCGACGCCGTGGTCGGCGGCCGCTCGGTCGGCGTACCCGGCACGGTCCGCCTGCTGGAGGAGGCGCATAAGCGTTGGGGCAAGCTGCCTTGGGCCGAGGTCTTCGCGCCGGCGATCAGGCTGGCAGAGGAGGGCTTTGCCATCTCGCCGCGCCTCAATGGCCTCCTGGCGCAGGAGAAGAGCCTCGGCAAGGACGCCCGCGCCGTCGCCTATTTCTATGAGCCCGACGGCAAGCCCAAGCCGGTCGGCGCCATCCTGAAGAACCCGGCCTTCGCCGCCACGCTGCGCGCCATTGCCGGGCGCGGCGCAGATGCCTTCTACGAAGGCGCGATCGCCGAAGACATCATCGCGACGGTCACGGGCCACGCGACCAATCCAGGCGACATCACGCTCGACGACCTCAAGGCCTACAAGGTTGAGGAACGCGCGCCGCTCTGCGGCCGCTACCGCGCCTATACGCTCTGCGGCATGGGGCCGCCGAGCTCCGGCGCCGTCGCCGTGCAGCAAATCCTCGGCATGCTGGCGACGAAAGACATCGCTCGTGTGGGAGCCGGCGCCGAGGCGGCACACTGGTTCGCCGAGGCCGGCAAGCTCGCCTTCGCCGACCGGGCGCTCTATGTCGGCGATCCCGCCTTCGTCAGCGTGCCGACCAATGGCCTGATCGACGAGAGTTACGTCCGCGAGCGGGCCGGGCTGATCAACCCGGACAAGGCGATGGGAAAAGCCAATGCCGGCACTCCCCCGAACAAGCGCGCCTTCCTGTTCGCGCCATCAGACGGCGTCGAGAACGGCACCAGCCATATCTCGGTGATCGACGCCGCCGGCAACGCCGTCTCGATGACGACGACGATCGAGGACGGTTTCGGCTCGCGCCTGATGACCAAGGGCGGCTTCCTGCTCAACAACGAATTGACAGACTTCTCCTTCGCGCCGTCGGAGGACGGCAAGCCGGTCGCCAACCGGGTCGAGCCCGGCAAGCGGCCGCGCTCCTCGATGGCGCCGACCATCGTCTTCGACGCCTTCGGCCGGCTCTATGCGGTCACCGGCTCGCCCGGCGGCAGCCAGATCATCGGCTATGTCGCCAAGACGCTGGTCGCCCTGCTCGACTGGAAGATGGACCCGCAGCGTGCCATCGACCTCGCCAATTTCGGCAACCGCAACGGGCCGACCGAGCTGGAGAAGAGCAGCGAGGCGGAGGCCTGGAAAGCCGCGCTGGAAGCGAAGGGCCACGAAGTCCGGCTGATCGAGATGACCTCGGGCATCCAGGCCATCGTCAAGACGCCGGAGGGCTATCTCGGTGGGGCGGATGGACGGCGCGAGGGCGTGGCAATCGGGGACTGATTGCCGTCATTCTCGGGCGGAGCGAAGCGCAGACCCGAGAATCTCAGGACCAAAGGGCGCGATCTGAGCCTCATCCGGCCTGAGATGCTCGGGTCAAGCCCGAGCATGACGCGCAGGATCAAACCTGCCGCGGCGGCGCTTTCGGCTCGCCACCGGCTCCGCGCCCGGCGATCAGCCAGTAGACGAAGCCGGTGGCGGCGCCGACCAGGAAGAGCGCCGACACGACCTGCATTTCGCCGGCGCTGGGCGCCCTCGCCATGCCGAGCATGGCGAGCGGCAGCAGCGCCGCCAGCAGGCCGGTGAGGCCGCTCTGGATCAGGCCGCTGCGGAAGCGGAAGAGCTCGGACGCGATCGCGACCAGCACGACCGGCAGCACCAGGATGGCGAAGCCGAGCCGGCCGAGCAGGGAAAAGGCCGCCTCGGCGGTCGGGCCGGGATCGAAGCCGCGCTCGGCCTGATCGAACAGGGCTGAAATCAGTCGATCGAAACCGCCGCCGATCAGCAGGCCGAGATCGGGCGAGGCAACGCCCGCGACCATCAGCGCGACCAGGCCGGAGCCGATCGCGAAGAGCAGCGCGAACGGGATCAGCAGCAGCCAGCGCAGCATGTCAGTGTGCCGTTGCCGCGGCGTCGGCTTCACCCTGTTCCAGCATCAGCCGGGCCCGGGCCGAGAGTTTTTCGGTCTCGCTCTTGAGCTGGCCGCAGGCGGCGAGGATGTCGCGCCCGCGCGGCGTGCGCACCGGCGAGGCATAGCCGGCCTTGAAGACGATCTCGGAGAAGCGTTCGATCCGCTCCCAGTCCGAGCATTCATAGCGCGTGCCGGGCCAGGGGTTGAACGGGATCAGGTTGATCTTGGCCGGGATGCCCTTGAGCAGGCGCACCAGCTCGCGCGCCTCGGCGTCGCTGTCGTTGACGCCCTTCAGCATCACGTACTCGAAGGTGATGCGCTTGGCGTTCGACAGGCCGGGATAATTCCGGCAGGCGTCGAGCAGGTCCTTGATCGGGTACTTCTTGTTGAGCGGCACCAGCTCATTGCGCAAATCGTCGCGCACGGCATGCAGCGAGATCGCCAGCATCGTGCCCATCTCGGCGCCGAGCGCCTCGATCTGCGGCACCACGCCCGAGGTCGAGACAGTGATGCGCCGACGGCCGAGCGACAGGCCCTGATCGTCCGAGATCACCGCGATCGCATCGCGCACCCCGTCGAAATTATAGAGCGGCTCGCCCATGCCCATGAAGACGATGTTCGAGACGAAGCGGCCGCCATCATTGGGAACGAAGGCGCCGTCCGGTGCACTCCGGTTCGGGAAGTCGCCGAGCCGATCGCGCGCAACCATCAATTGCGCAACGATCTCCTCGGTGGTGAGGTTGCGCACCAGCCGCTGCGTGCCGGTATGGCAGAAGGTGCAGGTCAGCGTGCAGCCAACCTGGCTGGAGACGCAGAGCGTGCCGCGATCGACCTCGGGGATATAGACGCATTCGATCTCGGCGCCGCGATCGCGCGGGCCGGTCGGGGCCATGCGCAGCAGCCATTTGCGCGTGCCGTCGCTGGAGACCTGCTCGGCGGTGACCTCCGGCAGGTCGAGCGAGAAGCGCTCGGCGAGCTGGGCGCGCAGGCCCTTGCCGATCGTCGTCATCTCCTGGAAGTCGCGGACACCGTAGTGATAGATCCAGTTCCAGAGCTGGCCGACGCGCATGCGCCGCTCCTTTTCGGGAACGCCGATCTCGGCCAGCGCCGCGTCCAGGCCGGCGCGCGTGCGCCCGACCAGCGAGGGCCGCCGCACAACAGATTCGGCCGCCAAAGGGGCGGCCTCAGTAACAGAGAGATTCATCGGAACTCGGCTCGCAACGGGCGATATCACCCGGAATTGGCCGCCTCATAGCACGATGGCAACCAATCGCGAAATCAGCCTACCTGTCAGCCTATTTGCAGGCGTCTTCGGCCCGCTTGACGATCTGCGAGATGCCGGCGAGCGAATACTTGTCGCTGGTGGCGTTGCCTCGCTTCGAGGTGCCCTTGATCTCAAGACCCGAGCCCTTGCGCAGCGCATCGAGCATGCGGCCTTCCTCGGCCGGATTCTTCAGCCAGACGTTCTGGCCCTTGGCGACCAGCGCGAAGCGGTCGCTGCCGATGATCGCCTGGTGCTCGACATCTTCCTTGAGGTCGAAATTCATCACGAGGCTGATCTCGTTGCGCACGCCTTCACCCGGGCGGCTGGAGATGAACAGCAGACCCTCGACATCCTTGAGATTGGCGGGCGTGCGGCTCTCGGCCTTCGACAAAGCGTAGCAGATCTTGGAGCGGCCCTGCTGCGAGGAGAAGGCCTGCCATTTGCCGGCGCTCTCGAGCAGCAGCGCCTGGCCCTGCCCGCCGGTCGCGGCGGTCTTGGCCGGCGCCGGCTTGCTGCCGGCGCGCTGGGCCTGCGCCGGTGCGCTCGCAAAGGTCAGGGCCGCCAGGCCGAGCAAGGCAGCGGCCAGGAGCGGGTGGCGGGCGGAAGAGGGGGCCGAAATGCGAATCATGGATCGCCAGTAACCAACAAAAACGTTAACGCCGAATGGAGAATGCGCGGGATCGGCGATCCGGATTGACGCAACGCGACGGATAGAATGTCACGATCCTGGCGAAAATGCGAACATCCACCGCGGCTGCAGCGATCGGACGACGCCTTCTCCTTCAATAGTTTAGGGCAAGCCCGCACCTGGTTCCGTTCCGCTTCCGGCTGTGCCAGCCTTGTGCAGATGCGAAAGAAACGGCCGGACCGGGCGGAGGATCGATGAAGGCGCTGCTGTG
The DNA here is from genome assembly GCA_005502805.1 of Rhizobiales bacterium 2SD. Classification (GTDB taxonomy): domain Bacteria; phylum Pseudomonadota; class Alphaproteobacteria; order Rhizobiales; family Beijerinckiaceae; genus Allobosea. Next base: position 30,961 of record SCMY01000010.1, read on the forward strand.
CGAAGCCCTCGGGCCGGCGGACACCCTGGTGATCCGCGACCTGCCCGAGCCGAAGCCGGGCCCCGGCGAGATCGCGATCCGGGTCAGGGCCGCTGCGCTCAATTTCTTCGACACTCTGGTGATCCAGGGCCGCTACCAGGTGAAGCCGCCGCTGCCCTTCTCGCCCTCGGCCGAATGCGCCGGCGTGGTCAGCGCCGTCGGCGACGGCGTCGCGGATTGGCGGGTCGGCGAACGCGTCGCCGCCTGGCTCGGCCATGGCGCGGCTCGCGAGACCGTCGTGGTTCCGATTGAGGCGGCGATCCGGATTCCCGACAAGCTCAGCGATCATCAAGCCGCCGGCCTCTTCGTCACCTATGGCACGGCCATGCACGGGCTGATCCAGCGCGGCGGTATCCGGCCGGGCGAGACGCTCGCCATCCTCGGCGCCGCCGGTGGCGCGGGCCTCGCCGCAGTCGAGATCGGCGCCCTGCTCGGCGCCAGGGTGATCGCCTGCGCCTCCTCGCCGGAAAAACTCGCGCTTGCCCGCGAGCATGGCGCGGCAGAGGGAATTGATTATGCCGCCGACGATCTCCGGGCCGGCCTACGGCGCCTCGCACCCAACGGCCTCGACGCGCTCTACGACACCGTCGGTGGCGCACTCGCCGAGCCGGCACTGCGCTCGATGGGCTGGGAAGGACGCTATCTCGTCGTCGGCTTCGCCGACGGCGAGATTCCGAAGATCCCGCTCAACCTGCTGCTATTGAAGGGTTGCGATCTGCGCGGCGTGTTCTGGGGCGATTTCGTCCGACGCGATCCGGCCGGCCACCGCGCCAATATGGAGCGCCTGCTCGCCTGGGCCGTCGCCGGCCAGATCCGCGCCCATGTCCATGGCGCCTATCCGCTGGAGCAGGCCGCCGATGCGCTGGCGTTGATCGCCGAGCGCAAGGTCCAGGGCAAGGTCGTGCTGGTGCCTTGACCGATCAAAGATCGGTCAGCATTTCCTTGGCCTTCTCACGATGTTGCGGTGTGATCGAGCCGGCGACGGCGGCGAGCGCCGCCGCGATCACCGCGGCGTCGTCGGTGAAGCCGAGCAGCGGCATCACATCCGGCAGAGCATCGAGCGGGAGGACGAAATAGCCGAGCGCCGCCAGCAGCGTGAGCTTGACCCGCCGCGGCGTCGACGGGTCGCGCGCGCAAACCCAGGCCGCGAGCAGGTCCTCGGCGAAGGGGATGCGCTTCGCCACCCGCTTCAGGCGGCCGATGAACTCGGAGCCGAAGCGGGCCTCGTCGCGCAGGCTCTTGCGGATCGCCGCCATCTCGTCAGGGGTGAAACGCTGGCCGAAACCGAAGCTGTCGCTCATTCCTCTCTCCCTAAGCGAGCTTGATCTCTAGCCCGCTATCGACGCGAAAATGTGGCCCCGCATGAAGGGCTGCACAAGGGATCGACTCAGAATTGCACGCCAAACCCTCTTGGATGGCGAGCATCGCACCTCTAAAGCCGATGCAGCACTGTCAAAAGACGCGAGGGACGCCATGAAGCTCGACTCCTCCATCGCCGCAATCGTCACCGGCGGCGCCTCCGGCCTCGGCGAAGGCACCGCCCGCATGCTCGCCGGCCATGGCGTCAAGGTCGCCCTGTTCGACCTCAATGCCGAGCGCGGCGAAGCGATCGCCAAGGAGATCGGCGGGCTGTTCTGCGCCTGCGACGTCACCAGTGAAGAGTCCGTCGACGCCGCCCTGCAGAAGGCCCGCGCCGCCCATGGCGTCGCCCGCATCGTCGTCAACTGCGCCGGCATCGCGCCGGGCCGCCGCGTCGTCTCGAAGAAGCGCGACACCGGCGAGCTCGTCGCCCATGACCTCGCCACCTTCGAGAAGGCGGTCGCGATCAATCTGACCGGTACCTTCCGCCTGATCGCCAAGTCGGCGGTGGCGCTCGCCGGCCTCGACCCCATCACCGAGGATGGCGGTCGCGGCGTCTTCGTTTGCACGGCGTCCGTCGCCGCCGAGGATGGCCAGATCGGCCAGGCCGCCTATGCCGCCTCCAAGGCTGGCGTCGTCGGCCTGACGCTGCCGGTCGCGCGCGATCTCGCCGGCGTCGGCATCCGCATCGTCACGATCATGCCGGGCCTGTTCGAAACCCCGATGTTCGCCGGCCTGCCGGACGAGGCCCGCGCCTCGCTCGCCGTCTCCGTGCCGCATCCCTCGCGTCTCGGCCGGGCCTCGGAATACGCCGCTTTGGTCAAGAGCATCGTCGAGAACGACATGCTGAACGGCACCGCAATCCGCCTCGACGGCGCCATTCGCCTCGCGCCGAAGTAGCCTCGCGACTTAGCGCAGCCTCGTCCTGGCGAAGTCGATAAAGGCTCGCAGCTTCGGCAGGACCTGGTGGCGCGAGGGAAAATACAGGAAGAAGCCCGGCGTCTGCGGGCAGAACGGTTCGAGCACGCGCTCCAGCAGACCGCGCTGGCACAGCGGCTCGGCCACGGGATCGAGCATGTAGGCGAGGCCTAGCCCCATCACCGCGGCCGAGGTCATCACATTGGCCTCGTTGGTGACAACAGGCCCGTCGACGGCAAGCGCGAATTCGCGCCCACCCTCCTCGAACTCCCAATGGTAGAGACTGCGGTCGCTCTGGCGGAAATTGATGCAGGCATGTCGCTTCAAGTCTTCCGGCCGCAACGGCCGGCCATGCCTGGCGAAATAGTCGGGCGAGCCCACCACTGCGAGCTTGAACGGCGCGCTCAGCGGCACCGCGACCATATCGGCCTCGACCAGCTCTCCGATGCGGATGCCGGCGTCGAATCCATCCGCGACGATGTTGGCGAGCCTATCGTCGACATGGATCTCGACCTGCACCTCCGGATAGCGCGCGCAGAACTCGGCCAGGATCGGCTCGATCAGACTCGGCAGCGCAACGCGCGGCACGTTGAGCCGGAGCAGGCCGCTCGGCCGGTCGCCAAGGCTCGCTGTCTCCCGGAACGCGTCGAGGATGTCGTCGACCGCCGGCCGCGCCCGTTCCAGGAAACGCCGCCCGGCTTCGGTCGGTGCGACGTCGCGGGTGGTGCGCGCCAGCAATGCGACACCGGCGCGCTGTTCCAGCGCCCGGACACTCTGGCTGACGGCCGAGGGCGTGACGCCGAGCGCGGCCGCCGCCGCGGTGAAGGAGCGCTTCTCCGCCACGGTCAGGAGAGCCACGAGCCCATCAAGATCGCCACGCTGCATTGTGTAGCCGTACTGAAAGATACATTCAGAATACAGCGGATTATCGTAGAGATTGCCCCCGCCTAGGTTTCCCGCATCGGCTCGACAGCCTCAGCAGGGAGACCGCCATGACCAATGCAAGTGATGACCGCCGCGCCTTCATCCGCACCGCGATGGCCGCCGGCCTCGGCGTCGGCCTGATCGCGACAGCCCATGCCCAGCCCGCTCCATCCGGCGCCTTTGCGGGCAAGGTCGTGCTGATCACCGGCGGCACCTCCGGCATCGGCCGCGTCACCGCCGAGCTCTTTGCCGCGCAAGGTGCCAGGGTCGCCTTCTGTGGCCGGCGCGAGGCGCTGGGCCGCGAAGTCGAGACTGCAATCCGCGCCAAGGGCGGCGAGGCCTTGTATGTCCGGGCCGATATTCGCGATGAGACGCAGGTGAAAACCTTCGTCGAAGCCGTCATCGCCCGCTATGGCCGACTCGACATCGCCTTCAACAATGCCGGCGTCGACAAGCCGCCGGCGCCGATCGCCGAGACGGCCACTGACGGCTTCGACGATCTGATCGCCACCAATCTGCGCGGCGTCTTCCTCGCCATGAAGCACGAATTGCCGCATCTGGTCGCGAGCAGGGGCGCGATCGTCAACATGGCCTCGATCGGCGGCCGTCACGCCTTCCCGAACATCGTCGGCTACGGCGCCTCCAAGGCGGCGGTGATCCACATGACCAGGGCGGCGGCGCAGGAATATGGGCTTGATGTCCGCATCAACGCAATCGCGCCCGGCCCGATCGAGTCTGCCATGCTGGAGCGCGTGCGCCGCGACTGGAAGGTGACCAGCGAGCAGCTCGCCAGCGCCTATCCGGCCAAGCGTATCGGCCGGCAGGAAGAGGTCGCCGAACTCGTGCTCTGGCTCGCCAGCCCAGCCGCCTCCTACGTCAACGGCCAGACCGTCGGCGTCGATGGTGGCGGCTTGGCCTGAAACGGCTATTCGGCGGCTTCCGGCCGCTTGATCTCGTGCTTGAGGATGAGAGGGGTCTGGGCGAGGGCAAAAATCATGGTCAGCGGCATCACGCCCCAGACCTTGAAGGCGACCCAGAAATCCTGGCTCTGCGTGCGCCAGACCACCTCGTTCAGCGCCGCCAGCACGAAGAAGAACAGGCCCCAGCGCAGGGTCAGTCTGCGCCAGCCCTCCTCGTCGAGCTGCAGCACACTGTCGAGCACCAGCGCCAGCAGCGAGCGGCCAAAATAGAGCCCGCCGAGCAGGATGCAGCCGAACAGCGTGTTCACGATGGTCGGCTTGACCTTGATGAAGAAGGCGTCGTCCAGCGCCAACGTCAGCCCGCCGAACACCGTCACCACCACGGCGTTGACGATCGCCATCCGCGGCAGATGGTTCATCACGATCTTCGACAGCAAGAGCGCGATCAGCGACGCCGCGATGAAGACGCCGGTCGCGACGAAGATGCGCCTGTCCTCGGCGACGCCGAACCAGCGGTCGCCATAGGAATTGACGAAGAAGAAGATCGCCAGCGGCCCGAATTCGAGCGCGAGCTTGACGAGCGGATTGATCGGTTTCGCCCCGTTCGGGCTCGCCGCCGTCTCGCTCATGCCGCTTCTCCCAGCCCTGCCACGGCGCGGGCGAAATCGCGCGCCGAGAATGGTTCGAGGTCGTCGACGCTCTCGCCGACGCCGATGAAATGCACCGGCAGGCCAAACTGCGCCGCCAAGGCGACGAGGATGCCGCCGCGCGCCGTGCCGTCGAGCTTGGTCATCACCAAGCCGGTGACGCCGGCCGTCTCGCGGAAGGCCTCGACCTGGCTGACCGCGTTCTGGCCGACAGTGGCGTCGAGCACGAGCAGCGCCGCATGCGGCGCCTCTGCATCCAGCTTGCGGATCACCCGCACCACCTTGGCCAATTCGTCCATCAGCCCCGTCTTGTTCTGCAGCCGCCCGGCCGTGTCGATCAGCAGCACGTCGGTGCCCTCGGCCTTGGCCTTCTGCAGCGCCTCAAAGGCGAGCCCGGCCGCATCCGCACCCTGCTGACCTGCGACGACATGCGCGCCGGTCCGCTCGCCCCAGACCTTGAGCTGCTCGATCGCCGCGGCGCGGAATGTGTCGCCCGCCGCCAGCATCACCGACTTGCCCTCGGCCCGGAACTTGGCCGCGAGCTTGCCGATCGTCGTCGTCTTGCCCGAGCCGTTGACCCCGACCATCAGGATCACGAACGGCTTTTTGGTGGCGTCGATCGCAAGCGGCATCGCGACCGGGGTCAGGATCGTCTCGACCTCGCGCGCCAGGATCGCCTTCACCTCCTCCGGCTCGATCTGCTTGTCGTAGCGGCCCTCGCCGACCGCCTTGGCGATCCGGGCCGAGGTCGCAAGGCCAAGATCGGCCTGGATCAGGATATCTTCCAGATCCTCCAGCGTGCCGGCGTCGAGCTTGCGCTTGGTGAAGAGGTCGCTGATCCCGGTCGTCAGCGCCGAGGAGGTCCGCGACAGGCCGTCGCGCAGCCGGCGCCACCAGCTGCGCTTGGGCTGGACCGGTTCCGGTTGCGCCTCCGGCGGCGCGATCGGCAGCGGTGCATCCTCGCCGAGCAGGACCTCGGGCGCGACCGGGGCTTCCGGCGCAGCTTCCGGCACGACCTCGGCGACAGGCTCGGCCGGCGGTTCGGGCGAAGGAACGGGGGCCGGCTCCGGCAGCCGCGTTTCCGGCTGGTCCAGTCCGAACAGCTTCGAGAAGAAGCCGCGTTTCTTCGGTTCGGTCTCGCTCATCGCGCATCCTGCCGCTGCGAGCGGCGAGCTTCGGGTTGCATGGCGGTGAAGTCTTGGTTTAGCGCAATGCCATGACGAGCCCCGAGCGACCAGCCCTTTCGCAGGACGATCTGCCCTTTGCGTTGCTGCATCGCGATGCGATGATGCTCGTCATCGACAAGCCGGCGGGGCTTCCGGTGCATCGCGGCCCGGCGGCGAAAGGCCGCATCATCCCGGTTCTGACCGACCATCTCGACGCTCTGCGCTTCGGCCTGCCGCGCCGGCCCGAGGCCGCGCATCGGCTCGACAAGGATACGTCGGGCTGTCTGGTGCTCGGCCGCCATCCGCGCGCCATGGCGCAGCTCAACCAGCTTTTTCGCGATGGCCGCGTCGAGAAAACCTATTGGGCGGTGATTGAGGGCGATCCCGCCGAAGAAATCGGATTGATCGACCTGCCGCTGGCCAAGCGCGCGCCGGACCGCGGTTGGTGGATGAAACCGGATCCGGCGGGCCTGCCTTCGCAAACGCGCTACCGCGTGCTCGGCCGCGGCCGGCTCGACGGCGCCGCAGTCACCTGGCTGGCGCTCGAGCCGTTGACCGGTCGCACGCACCAATTGCGTGTGCACTGCGCCGCCAGCTTCGGGCCGATCCGCGGCGACGAGGTCTATGGCGCCGCGCCGCGCGACACCGGCCCGGGTCTGCACTTGCACGCCCGGAGCATTGCGATCCCGCTCAATCCCAAGCGGGATCCGGTTCAGGTTTGCGCCCCGCCGCCGCCGCATATGCAGGCCGCGCTCGCAGCCTGCGGCTGGACTGAGGGCAAAAAGCTTTCCTAATCCCTAACGTCGCGCCGAGCGGCGACAAGACCTCGTCAACCATTCCCTAAGGCGCAGCTGCTATCCCCGGTTGAGTAGCCCACGGGGTTTCTCATGCTGGACAAGGTGGCGAGAACGGCGCAGGCGCGCGATGCGCTGCTGACCTTCGCGCAGGCGCGCGCCGACATTGCCGCCGATGCCGGGGCGAACGCCGCGCTCGCCACGCTGCTGGGCTGGGTCGAATCCTATCTGATGCGCGAGCATCCCGATCTCGGCCGCACCGGCGCCGTCTGCCCGTTCACGCGCCAGGCCGCCCGCATCGACACCGCGCGGCTCGCCATCTGCACCGCCGTCCCCGACGAGGAGGAGCGCGCCTTCGCCCTGATCCGCGCCAGCTTCGGCGCGCTCGACGCCATCCCCTGCAAGCCGGGCATGGTGCATTTCCGCACCATCATCGTCGGTTTCCCGAACTGCGCCGACGCACGCGGCATCGCGATGCTGCAGCGCGTCCAGAAGCGGCACAAATTCTATTCCCTCTCCCGCGGCCGCATGATCGGGCTGATGTATGAAGCCTCCGACGCGGCAGGCCTGTGGAATCGTGACTTCCGGCCTTTGCGGGCGCCGCTGCCCGTCCTCGCCATCCGCCATATGGTCGAACATGACGCACCATTCGCGGCGCGGCATCCGCTCCTGCTCGCACCTTATCTCGCGAAATTCCGCCTTGGGGGAGCAAAGCGCCTGATCGATCACCTCCGCGGCCAGGGTTGAGCATGCTCGCAAAGTCCATGCGCCGGGACGCGAACAACTCGCCCTCGGCTGCTAGCGAGCCGGCTGCCGGGTTCGCCGTCGAGGTCCTGAGCGGCCACGACGCCTTCCTTGCCCTGAAGCCGGAATGGGACGCGCTCTTTTCCCGCGCCGGCCTGCCGCACCAGCTTTTCCAGCGCCATGCCTTCCTGCGGCATTGGTGCGACCACTATCTCGCCGCCAACGATCGCTTGTGCCTCGTCGCAGGGCGCGAGTCGGGACGCTTGGTCATGCTCTGGCCTCTGGAGCGCCGCCGCCGTTTTGGGCTGGAGCTGGTGCGGCTGATGGGGGCACCGGTCGCGCAGTTCGGCGATGTCCTCGTCGAGGCCGGACCGCAGCGCGAACACTGGCTGGAGCGCGGCTGGGAAGCGTTGCGGCGGCATGGCGTCGACCTCGTCGAATTGCGCCTGGTGCGCGCCGATGCCGCGCTTGGGCAATGCAACCGGCTCGGGCTCGCTACTCCGGTCGTAAATCAGGAGGCGCCTTTCGCTGACCTCGCCTTGCGAGTCGCGCCCGACGGGCCGAGTCTTGCCTATCCCGCACGCGACAGGTCGAACTATCGCCGCCGCATGCGGCGGCTCTCCGAGCGCGGGCATGTTGCCTTCGCTCGTCTCGAGCTCGGGCCCGAGGCGGGTGCCCTAGCCGAGCTGGCGGTCGCGATGAAGCGGGAATCGCTCGTCCAGCACGGCGTCGTCGCCCCTGCGGTATCAAACCCGCGCTTCGGGCGGTTCTTCGCCGCGCTCGCCGCCGACCGCGAAGACGATGCAGGCCTGCGCCTCTCGGTCGTGACCTGCGATGATCGCCCGGTCGGGATCGACCTGTCCTTCGATTGCAAGGGCCGCAGCTTCGGCCATGTCATCGCCAGCGATCCTGCTTTCGAGCGCGAGGGCCTCGGGCGTGTTCTGGTCCACCATGCCTTCGCCAGCGCCATGGCACGCGGCAACTCGATCTTCGATCTCCTGGCGCCAGCCGATCCCTACAAGCACGAGCATGCCGACGGCTCCGTGCCGGTACGCGACTTCACCGTGCCGTTGAGCTGGCGCGGACAGCTCGCCTGCGACTTCGCGCTGCCGCATCTGCGCCCGACACTGAAGGCGATCGCCAAGCGCCTGCCGGCCAGCTGGGTCAGGCGGCTCGCGCCTCCCGGCTAGCTCGCCATCGCATCCATGGCGCGCGCCAGCCTGACGTCGAGTTCGGTCAAACCGCCAGCATCATGCGTCGTCAGCGTCACCTCGACGGTCTTGTAGACATTCGACCATTCCGGGTGGTGATCGAGCTTTTCCGCCAGCAGCGCCACCCGGCTCATCCAGCCGAAGGCCTCGCTGAAATCGTGGAAGACGAAGCGCTTGCTCATCGCCTCCCGGCCTTCGACCAGCGACCAGCCGGTCAGGACCGACAAGGCCTCCTTGCGAGCCTCGGGGCTCAGGCGCTTCGGCCGGTCATGTCCCATGTCATCTCCGCTGCGAAATCACGCCGCTGGGGCGATTCGGGTAGGACAGGCCGAGCGGATAGGCCGCCTCCAGCACATAAGGGCCGCCGCCGATCGAATCGCGTGAGGACATCAGCGTGAAGCGCCGCGCCGTGAAGCTGATCGGCCGGACGATCGGATGCAAAGCGAGGTAGTGCGCGACATCGACAGGCGAGGTGTCGCGCAAGCGCGCCAAGGTCACATGCGGCGTGAACTTGCGTGATTCGGCCGGCAGGCCGAGCCGCCGCATCAGCCGTTCCAGCTCCGCCTGCAATTCGTTCAGCTTGGGCGAGGGCTGGACGCGCGCGAACACCGCGCGTGGCCGGTCGCCGCCGAAACTGCCGAGCTGATCGAGAGTGACCATCAGCGGCTCGCCGCCGACGTCGTTGAGGAAGCTGTCGACGTCGTGGGCCGTGCGCCGGTCGATATCGCCGAGGAAGCGCAAGGTGATGTGGTAGTCGGCAGGATCGATCCAGCGGGCGCCGACCAATCCGCCGCGATGCAGCGTCAGGGCCGTGGCGACCTCGGCGGGAATCTCTAGCGCGGTGAACAGCCTAGGCATGGCGAATCAGTGCCAAGCATTTGTGACTCTGGCGAGACGGCAGCCTCGCACCGTCAGCCGCGGTTCACAAGCCGGCTCTGCTTCCTGCTCATGGGCAGGGATTGCCGCGCCGCTGATGGATCGCGTCGATCTTTGCCTCGAGCTCGGGCGTGATCGTCACCGAAGCCGAGCCGATCGCCGTCCTGAGATGGTCCATGCTGGTCGCCCCGATGATGTTCGAGGTGACGAAGCAGCGCGAGGTGACGAAGGCCTGCGCCATCTGCACGGGGTCGAGCCCGGCGGCACCGGCCAGCGCGATATAGGCTTTGATCGCGTCCTCCGCGCCATCGGTCTGGTAGCGCTGGCCACGGTCGAACAGTGTCGTGCGCGTGCCCGCCGGCCGGGCCCCGTCGAGATATTTCCCGGAGAGATAGCCCTGGGCCAGCGGCGAATAGGCCAGCAAACCGACCTGCTCGCGCATGGCGATCTCGGCCAGAGCCGTCTCGAACGTCCGGTTCAGGAGGTTGTAGGCGTTTTGGATCGACTGCACGCGCGGACGCTCGCCGTCCTTCGCCGCAGCGAGGAAGCTCATCGTGCCCCAGGCACTCTCGTTCGACAGGCCGAGATGGCGAATCTTGCCGGCCTTGATCATTGCCGCAAAGGCGTCGAGCTGTTCTGCGAACGGCGTCTCGTCGTCGGCCTGCGAGAAGGCCGCCTGGTTGAAGCGCGTCGGATTCGAGCCCCAGGCCATCGGCCGGTCGGGGAAATGGATCTGGTAGAGATCGATATAGTCGGTCTGCAGCCGCTTCAGGCTCTTGTCGATGGCTTCCTCGATCTGCCTGCGATTGACCCGGGTGGGGCCCTTGTCGTCGCGGAACCAGTCATTGGCGGAGCGGCCGACGATCTTGGACGCCAGGATCACCTTGTCGCGATTGCCGCGCGCCTTGAACCAGCTGCCGATGATCCGCTCGGTCGAGCCTTGGGTCTCGGCCTTCGGCGGAATCGAATAGAGTTCGGCCGTGTCGAAGAAGGTCACGCCCTGGTCGAGCGCGTAGTCCATCTGCTCGTGGCCTTCGGCTTCCGTGTTCTGCTGGCCGAAGGTCATCGTGCCCAGGCAGATCGCCGAGACCTTGAGGTCGGTGCGTCCGAGACGGCGGTATTCCATGGCGAAAGGCTCCGGCGACGGGCGAGCCGGAGCACGCCGCGCATGACGAGGGCGATGGTTGGATGCGCCCCCGCTCAGGAGCGCGGGCGCAGGGAGGAGAGGAACCGCTCCACCGTCGGCAGGATGCGCTGCGCGATGACGCGCACGCCTTCAGCCGTCGGATGCAGCATGTCGGGCTGGTTCAATACCCGGTCTCCGGCAATCCCGTCCAGAAAGAAGGGATAGAGGACGAGCCCGTACTTCTCGGCCAGCTTCGGGTAGATCGCGTCGAAACGGGTGACATAGTCCGGGCCGTTGCTGCGCGGCGCGTACATGCCGGCGAGCAGCACCGGGATGCCGCGCGCCTTCAGCCCGGTCACGATCGCGTCAAGCGACCTCTCCGTCAGCGCCGGATCGACGCCACGCAGGGCATCGTTCGCGCCGAGCTCGAGGATGACGCCATCGGTCCCGTCGGGCACCGACCATTCGACCCGCTCCAGCCCGCCTTGTGAGGTGTCGCCGGAGACGCCGGCATTGGCGATCTCGACCGAAATTCCCTTGTCGCGCAGCAGCTTCTCCAGCACCGTCGGGAAGGCCGCGCTGCCGGGCAGATTGTAGCCGGCGGTCAGGCTATCGCCGAGCGCGACCAGCTTGAGGGGTTTGGTCTGGGCGGAAGGCGCAGTGTTCATCATGAAATAGCCCAGGCTGGCGAAGACAAGCAGCATCGCCGCCCAAATGCGTGTCGGCGGCTGGATTCGAGACACTGAGCGCCCATATCGGTTGGCGGCGCGACGCATGGCGGTTCTGGTCCCTTCGGCTCGGATTGGCAGTCGAAGCAGCGGCATCGGATGGGATGAAAGCGGAAACATGGCGGTGAGCGAAGGAACCCCGGCGGTGATCGAACTGAGCGACGTCGAGCTCAGTCTGGGACGCGGCGCCGCCCGCGTCCATATCCTCAAGGGCGTCTCGCTGACGATCCCGCAGGGTCAGGCGACCGGCCTCGTCGGCCCGTCTGGTTCCGGCAAGTCGACCTTGCTGATGACCATGGCCGGGCTGGAGCGGCCCGATTCCGGGCTGGTGAAGGTTGCCGGCCAGGACCTCGGCGCGCTCGGCGAGGATGCACTGGCCATTTTCCGCGGCCGTCATATCGGCATCGTCTTCCAGTCCTTCCACCTCGTGCCGACCATGACGGCCCGTGAGAACGTCGCATTGCCGCTGGAACTCGCCGGAGCGGACGACGCCTTCGAGCGCGCCGCCGCCGAATTGCGCAATGTCGGGCTCGGGGAGCGCCTGGACCACTACCCGGCCCAGCTTTCCGGCGGCGAGCAACAGCGCGTCGCCATCGCCCGTGCGGTCGCGCCTGACCCGGCGATCCTCGTCGCCGACGAGCCGACCGGCAATCTCGACGAGAGCACCGGCCGCTCGATCGTCGATCTGATCTTCGCGCTCCGGCGCGAGCGCGGCGCCACCCTCGTCCTGGTCACCCACGATCTCTCGCTCGCCGCCAGCTGCGACCGCACCGTGCGGCTGCGCGCCGGCCGGATCGAAACCGAGGCCGGCACCGAGGCTCTGGCGATCTGAGATGCACGCCCCCGTCAAACCATCCGCTTCGCCCTCGGCTCTGACGCGTCGCCCGATCGGCCTGACGCTGGCCCTGCGCCTCGCCTGGCGCGACCTGCGCGGTGGCCTGCGCGGCTTCGGCGTCTTCATCGCCTGCCTGGCGCTCGGCGTCATGGCGATCGCCGCGGTGTCTTCGGCCTCACGTGGCCTCAGCGAGGGCCTCGGTCGCGAGGGCCGGCGCATCCTCGGCGGCGACGCCGCCTTCAGCCTGATCCATCGCGAGCCGACCGCCGAGGAGCACGCCTTCCTCGCCCGCCACGGCAAGGTCTCGACCATCGCGACCCTGCGCAGCATGGCCAATGCCGGCGAAAAGGGCGCGGCTTTGGTCGAGCTGAAGGCCGTCGACGGTTCCTATCCCAGCGTCGGCGAGCTGCGCACCGATCCGGCGCAGCCGACCGCCGATCTCCTTGCCTCGCGCGACGGCGCCTATGGCGGCATCGCTGACCCCGTCCTGTTCGGCCGGCTCGACCTCAAGCCCGGCGATACCGTGCTGATCGGCTCGGCCCGGGTGCAACTCCGCGCCAACCTGACCTCCGAGCCCGACAAGATCGCCGCCGGCGTCGGCTTCGGCCCGCGCCTGATCCTCTCGCAGGAGGCACTTCGCGCCTCCGGCCTGCTCCAGCCCGGCAGTCTGGTGCGCTGGACGGCCCGCGTCATCCTGCCGGACGGCGCCAGCACCGACGCCGCGCTCGATGCCCTCCTGGCCAATGCCGCCCGCGAACAGCCCAATGCCGGTTGGGAAATCCGCTCGCGCGCCAATGCCGCGCCGAACTTCCAGCGCAATATCGAGCGCTTCACCCAGTTTCTGACCCTGGTCGGCCTAACCGCGCTGCTGGTCGGCGGCGTCGGCGTCGCCAATGCGGTGCGCCGCTTCGTCGAGGCCAAGCGGCTCGACTTCGCCACGCTGAAGGCGATCGGCGCCACCGGCGGCCGCGTCGTCGCCATCCACCTGACCGAGGTCATGCTCGTCGCCGGCTTCGGCATCGCGATCGGGCTCGCGCTTGGCGCCGCCGCGCCCTTCGCGCTCGGCTACGCGCTGTCCGATATCCTGCCGCTCCCCTTCGAGCCGACACTCGCCCCGGCCGAGCTCGCCATCGCCGCCCTATATGGCCTGCTGACCGCGCTGGTCTTCGCGACCATTCCGCTCGGTCGCGCCCATGACGTGCCGGTTTCGGCCCTGTTCCGTGACCAGATCGAGCCTGATCGACGCCAGCCGCGCTGGCTCTACCGGGTGATCTTCCTCGCCGCGCTCGCCGGCCTCGTCGGCGTCGCACTGGCCTTCGCCTATGACCGCCGCATCGCGCTGATCTATATCGCCGCCGCCGGCTTCGTTTTCCTGCTGCTGCGCCTTGTTGCCTGGGGGCTGATGGCGCTGGCCCGTCGCGCCGGGCGCCCCAAAGCGCCGGCGCTGCGCATGGCGCTCGCCAACACCTATCGCCCGGGCGCGCTGACGCCCTCGCTGGTGCTCTCGCTCGGGTTGGGTGTCGCGCTGCTTTCGACGCTCGCCTTCATCGACGTCAGCCTGCGGCGGCAATTGACCCAGTCCCTGCCGCAGAAGGCGCCGAGCTTCTTCTTCCTCGACATCCCCAACGCCCAGGCGGCCGCGTTTGATCGCTTCCTTGCCGAGCAGCGTCCCGGCGCCCATGTCGAGCGCGTGCCGATGATGCGCGGGCGCATCGTCAGCGTGAACGACGTCCCGGCCGAGCAGATCAAGGCGAGCGAACAGATGGCCTGGGTGCTCGAAGGCGACCGCGGCATCACCTATTCCGCCGCCATGCCCGAGGCCTCCAGGCTCGCTTCGGGCGAGTGGTGGCCGGAGAACTATCGCGGCGAGCCGCTGGTCTCCTTCGACGCTCGCGCCGTCGACGGCCTCGGCCTCAAGCTCGGCGACAGGCTCACCGTCAACGTGCTCGGCCGCAATATCACCGCGCGCATCGCCAATTTCCGCGACATCGAGTGGCGCTCGCTCGGCATCAACTTCGTCATGGTGTTCTCGCCGAACACCTTCGCCGGCGCGCCGCACACCAATCTCGCCACCGTGACCGACAACGGCACGATGCCGGCGACCGGCGATCCCGCCCTGATGCGCCAACTCGCCATCGCCTTCCCGGCCGTGACGGCGGTCCGGGTCAAGGACGCGCTGGAAGCGGTCAACACCATCGTCGGCCAGCTCGCCGGCGCGATTCGCGGCGCCTCTGCCCTCGCCATCAGCGCCAGCCTGCTGGTCCTCGCCGGCGCTCTGGCGGCCGGGCAAAGGGCGCGGCTCTATGACGCGATGATCCTGAAGACGCTCGGCGCCACCCGCCGCTTCATACTTTCGTCGTACGTCCTCGAATACGCAGGGATTGGTGTCGTGTCCGCCCTGTTCGGGCTCCTGGCAGGTGCCGCGGCCGGCTGGGGTGTGGTCACGCAAGTGATGAAGATAGATTTCGTTCCTGATCCGACAGGCGCTATTATCACCGCGACTGCAGCTGTCGTGGTCACCGTCGTGTTCGGATTGATCGGTACGCTGCAGATACTATCGAAAGCGCCCGCTTCTCATCTGAGGAATTTATGAGGTCTGACTCGTTGCGGTCAGGCATAAACATGGACAGACGGTAATGTTGCATCGACTGGCCGGCGAATTTCTATGCCGGCGGTCGCGCTAACCATGCTTGCCTCTTGTAAGGCGGCATGATCCCCCTCATATTTCGCAATGTCGCGACATTGGTGCGCGGCGGTGGGCGTCGCAAGGGCGATTGCCCGCCAGGCAAAGTTTCAAGGGGAACACTCTCCATGAGCGATTTCGACCGCAACGCTCAGGTCTGGGGCGCCGGCCGCGCCCAGCAGACCAGCGCCGTCGAGGTGGACCAGGGCCTGCGCTCGTTCATGCTCGGCGTCTACAACAACATGAGCATCGGCCTGGCCATCACCGGCCTGTTCGCCATCGGCATCTCGATGCTGGCGATCGCCGGCTACTCGCCCTCGGGCAAGGTCACCGCGCTGACGCCGCTCGGCCAGGCGCTGTACCTTTCCCCGCTGAAGTGGGTGGTGATGCTGGCTCCGCTGGCCTTCATCTTCTTCTTCTCGTTCAAGGCCGACAGCATGAGCTCGTCGACCGCGCGCGCCATGTTCTTCGCCTTCGCGGCGGTGATGGGCGTCTCGCTCTCGTCGATCTTCGTGGTCTTCACCGGTGAATCGATCGCCAAGGTGTTCTTCATCACCGCGGCCTCCTTCGCGGGCCTGAGCCTGTTCGGCTACACCACGAAGAAGTCGCTGTCGGGCATCGGCTCATTCCTGATCATGGGCCTGATCGGCCTGGTGATCGCCTCGGTGGTCAACATCTTCCTGGCCTCGAGCGCGCTCTCCTTCGCCATCTCGGTGATCGGCGTGCTCGTCTTCGCCGGCCTGACCGCCTGGGATACGCAGCGCCTGAAGGAAATGTACCTGTACTCGGACCTCGACTCCGAGTCGGCCGCGAAGCTCTCGGTGAACGGCGCCCTGTCGCTCTACCTGAACTTCGTCAACATGTTCCAGATGCTGCTCTCGCTCTTCGGCTCCAAGCAGGAGTGATGAAGGCGATAGCCTGAAAGAACGAAGCCCCGGCCTCTCCGCCGGGGCTTTTCTTTTGGCTTGGTAGTCGACGACCTCAGCTCACCACGCTCAGCCGCTTGTCGAGCACCTTGAGCACCCGGCCGAGCTCGGCTCCGCGCTTCAGGATCAGCCCGGTCGCGGTCACCACCGAATAGGCCCCCTGACGCCGCGCCAGCGAAGGATCCTTGACGATTCGATAGAGCGGCACCTCGGCCGTACGTCGGAACACCGAGAACTGCGCCTTGTCGCGCAGGAAATCGATGGCGTAATCGCGCCATTCGCCGGCCGCGACCATGCGGCCATAGAGATTGAACAGCTCGTTCAGTTCGCGCCGGTCGAAGGTCACCGAAGAGGGCGCGGCAGCCGGGAAGGCGACAACCGCGCCCGTTCGCTGACCTGGCGGAGTTTCGCTTTCGCTCATCGCGCCTCCTGTTCGTTACCGGCGATTATCCGGCAAGGAATGATGCGCCCGCCTCCTGACGCTGGCAAGGGCGCTGCAAGACAGATCGACGACGATCGCGCCGCCATCGCCAGCCTCTTTGCGATTGCCATGATTTTGCCGCGCTTGCGCCAAGCGAGCGCCCCGTTGCGGCGCTCAACTCCGATTCGTTGCCTCGGCGGCCCGGCCTGTCCGGTTCCGGACACGTCAGCCCCCCAGCCCCTCCGGCGCTGCGGCGGGCCGGGCCAACGAGTCGAGGCCAACTCACGGCTGGCGGTTTCCGCCGGCCGTTTTCTTTTTGGCGTCCGCCTATCGGGATGCCCGGTGATATTCGGGATTGGGCCGCATATCGACGGCCGAGGCGATCCGGTTCGACATGTTGAAGAAGGCCGCAACCGCGCCGATGTCCCAGATGTCGCGCTCGCCGAAACCGGCCCTGCGCAACGCTTCCCGGTCCTCCTCTTCGATTCTGTGCGGTTCCTCCGTCAGCTTCACCGAGAAGTCGAGCATGGCGCGATGGCGTGGCGAGAGCTCCGCGGCGCGATAGTTCATCACCATCATCTCGCCGAGCACGGGGTCGCCGGAGAGCTGGCGCACCGCCTGGCCATGCGCCGTCAGGCAGTAATAGCAGCGATTCACGCTGGAGACCGCGACCGCGATCATCTCACGCTCCAGCTTCGACAGGCCGGACGGGGCCAGCATCAGGTCGTTGTAGAAGGTGGCGAAGGCCTGGAGCTTGGCGTCGTCATGCGAATAGGCGGCGAGCACGTTCGGGATATAGCCGAGCTTTTCCTCGCATTTGGCGAAATAGGCCTGCATCGGCTCGGACAATTCGGCCTGCGGCAGAGAGAGCGCCATCACGGCGGGCGGCGCGTCCTGCTTCGCAGGCTGCTCGCCCACCATCGCTTTGTCATGCTTCTTCGTCATCTCTGCACTCCTTGCGTCGATATCCGCGCGGATCGGGCACGACTTGCCGCGTCCGCGCCATATTGGTGCAATCTGGCTGCTGGCATCCGACGAAAGTTGCAGCAGCCGGTGAGCTATGTCATCGCTTCGGCAAAATAGCAGGGGGAAGAAGACTATGGCCAAGCGCGAAGCGAATGCCACGGCTGCAGCCGTCACCGCGATCGAGGCAGCCGCGCGCGGGCTCGGTTCGGCGATGCCCGCGGAGTTCCCCAAGCTGCTCTATGGCCGCACCGTCGCCGAGGATCTCGTCGCACTGCCGCCGGATCTGCTGGCCCGCGCCGCCGATGCCGCCTATGCCCACCTGACCAGCAAGCGCAAACCCGGCGAGCCCAATCTGCGCTTCCGCGACGAGGCGGTGAAGGAAGATGGGCGCGAGCGCCAGCTCACCATCCTCGAAGTCGTCAATGACAACAAACCGTTCCTGCTCGATTCGACCCTGGCAGAGCTGACCGAGCAGGGCTACGAGCCGCGCCTCGTCGCTCACCCGATCCTCGCCGTGGTGCGCAAGGACGATGGCACCTTCCAGTCGCTCGCCGGCGAGGCCTCGGGCCGCGCCGTCGAGGGCACGCGCCGCGAGAGCCTGATCCACATCCATCTCGACCGGATCGACACCGCCGAAGCACGTGACAAGCTCGCCGCCGGCCTCGCCCGCGTCTATGTCGATGTCGGCCTTGCCGTCGACGACTGGGCCGCGATGCGCGGGCGAATCACCGAGGTGATCCAATCCTACCGCGCCAACCCGCCGCCATTGCCGGAGGACGAGGTCGCCGAGGCCCTGAACTTCCTCGAATGGATCGCCAGCGACAATTTCACCTTGCTCGGCGTGCGCGCCTATCGCTTCGCCGGCGGCGACACTGCCGCCGATCCGGTCGACTCCTCCGGTCTCGGCATCCTGCGCGACCCTGATGTCCGGGTGCTCCGCAAGAACCGCGAGCTCGTGGTGATGACACCGGAGATCCGCGCCTTCCTGGCCAAGCCGCAGGCGCTGATCATCACCAAGGCCAACGTCAAGAGCCGCGTCCACCGCCGCGTTCATCTCGACTATGTCGGCGTGAAGCTCTTCACCGCCGATGGTCGGCTCGACGGCGAACTGCGCATCGTCGGCCTGCTGACCTCGAACGCCTATACCGGTACCGCCCGCTCGATCCCCTATCTGCGTCTCAAGGTGGCGCGCGTCGTCAAAAGCACCGGCTTCGACCCGTCGAGCTATTCCGGCCGCGCCCTCTACAACGTGCTCGACGCCTTCCCGCGCGACGAGCTCTTCCAGATCGACGTCGAGACGCTGGAGCGCTTCGCCCTCGACATCATGCAGCTGACCGAGCGGCCGCGCATCCGGGCGCTCGCCCGCGCCGACGAGTTCGACCGCTTCGTCTCGGCGCTCGTCTTCATCCCGAAGGACCGCTACGACACCACGGTGCGCCGCCGCGTCGGCGAATTCCTCGCCCGCGTCTACCAGGGCCGCGTCTCCGCCGCCTATCCGGCCTATCCGGAAGGACCGCTCGCCCGCACCCACTACATCATCGGCCGCGACGAGGGCCGCACCCCCAAGGTCGACCGCAACACGCTGGAAGCGGGCATCGCCGCGATCGTCCGCACCTGGAGCGACGGGCTGAAGGACGCGCTCGACGCGCAGAAGGCCGGCCCCGCCGCGCGCTCCCTGGCCGAGCGCTATGCCGAAGCCTTCGGCGCCGCTTATCGCGAGCGCTACTCGGCCGAAGACGCGCTGGTCGATATCGACATGCTGCAGAAGCTGTCGGCGGAGCGGCCGCGTGCGGTCAACCTCTACCGTCGCGATGGCGACGGCCCGACCCGGGCCAATCTCAAGCTGTTCTCCCGCGGCGCTGCGATCTCGCTCTCCGAGCGCGTGCCGATGCTGGAGAATATGGGCTTCCGCGTCGTCAACGAGCGCACCTTCAACATCACGCCGCAGCAGAATGGCGCGGGCAGCGCCGATTCGCGCGTCTGGCTGCACGACATGACGCTGGAACGCGCCAGCGGCGGCGAAATCGACATCGAAAACCTCGATCCGACGATCGAGGCGGCGCTGATGGCGCAGTTCCGCGGCTTCACCGAATCCGACCGCTTCGATCAGCTTGTCCTCGCCGCCGGCCTCGCCTGGCGCGAAGCGGCGCTGCTGCGGGCGCTCGGCCGCTATCTGCGCCAGGTCGGCGCGCCCTATGCGCAGGACTACATCGCCGACGCGCTGACCCGCCATTCCGGCATCGCCACCGGTCTGGTGAAGCTCTTCGTCGCCAAGTTCGACCCGCATCTGTCGGACAAGAAGCGCGCCGAGCAGATGAAGGCCGAGCGCGAGCGGATCGAAGCCGCGCTCGCCGACGTCACCAGCCTCGACGAGGACCGCATCCTGCGCCGCTTCGTCAACCTGATCGACGCGATCCTGCGCACCAACTTCTTCCAGATCGGCCCCGATGGACACCCGCGCAGCACGATCTCGTTCAAGTTCGCCTCCGGGCAGGTCGACGGCATGCCGTTGCCGCGCCCGCTCTACGAGATCTTCGTCTATTCGCCGCGCGTCGAGGGCATCCATATGCGCTTCGGCAAGGTCGCGCGCGGCGGCCTGCGCTGGTCCGACCGGCCGCAGGACTTCCGCACCGAGGTGCTCGGCCTGGTCAAGGCACAGCAGGTCAAGAACGCCGTCATCGTCCCGGTCGGCGCCAAGGGCGGCTTCGTGCCCAAGCAATTGCCACCGGCCAGCGACCGGCAGGCCTGGCTGACCGAGGGCACCGAGAGCTACCGCATCTTCATCCGCACTCTGCTCGAGCTCACCGACAATCTCGACGGCGAGAAGATCGTCCCGCCGCCGGACACGGTCCGTCATGACGGCGACGACCCCTATCTCGTCGTCGCCGCCGACAAGGGCACCGCGACCTTCTCCGATACCGCCAACGCGCTCTCGGCCGAGAAGCATCACTGGCTCGGCGACGCCTTCGCCTCCGGCGGCTCGCAAGGCTATGACCACAAGGGCATGGGCATCACCGCCCGCGGCGCCTGGGAAGCGGTGAAGCGGCATTTCCGCGAGATCGACGTCGACATCCAGACAACGCCCTTCACCGTCGCCGGGGTCGGCGACATGTCCGGCGACGTCTTCGGCAACGGCATGCTGCTCTCGCCGGCGATCAAGCTGATTGCCGCCTTCGACCATCGCGACATCTTCCTCGATCCCAATCCGGATGCGGCCAAGAGCTTGGCCGAGCGCCAGCGCATCTTCGCCCTGCCGCGCTCCTCCTGGGCCGATTACGACAAGTCGCTGATCTCGAAGGGCGGCGGCATCTTCTCGCGCCAGGCCAAGAGCATTCCGCTCTCGCCGGAAGTCCAGCAGGCGCTCAACTTCGACAAGGCGCAGGTCACCCCGGCCGAACTGATGACCGCGATCCTGAAGGCGCCGGTCGACCTGCTTTGGTTCGGCGGCATCGGCACCTATATCCGCGCCAGCGACGAGACCGACGCTCAGGTGGGCGACCGCGCCAATGACGCGATCCGCATCACCGGCTCCGATCTGCGCGCCAAGGTGATCGGCGAAGGCGCCAACCTCGGCGCCACCCAGCGCGGCCGTATCGAGGCGGCCCGCAATGGCGTGCGGCTCAACACCGACGCGATCGACAACTCGGCCGGCGTCAACACCTCCGACGTCGAGGTCAACATCAAGATCGCGCTCGCCGACCCCGTCCGCGACGGCCGCCTGCCCGAGAAGAAGCGCAACGCTTTGCTCGCGCAGATGACCGACGAGGTCGGCCTGCTCGTCCTGCGCAACAACTATCTGCAGAGCCTGGCGCTCTCGCTGACGGAGGCACAGGGCATTCAGGCGAGCCCGCATCTGCGCCGGCTGATGGTCCGGCTGGAGGAGGACGGCCGGCTCGACCGCAGCGTCGAGTATCTGCCCTCAGATGCCGTGCTGATCGAGCGTGAGAAGCGCGGCGAAGGCCTGACCCGGCCGGAGCTCGCCGTGCTCCTCGCTTATGCCAAGCTCGCTTTGCATGACGCGCTGCTCGAATCGGCGATCCCCGATGATCCCTATCTCAAGAGCGAGCTCGTCCGCTATTTCCCGCAGCCACTGCGTGAGGGCTATGGCAAGGAGATCGCCGGCCACAGGCTGCGCCGCGAGATCGTCGCGACCCAGCTTGCCAACGCCATCATCAATCGCGGCGGCCCGGCCATCGTCTCGATGCTGGCCGACCAGACCCGCGCCGAGGCGCCGGCGATCGCCGCGGCCTATGCCGTCGCCCGCGATGCCTTCGACCTGATCACGCTGAACGGCGCCATCGACGCGCTCGACGCCAAGCTGCCAGGCAAGACCCAGACCGGGCTCTATGCCGCCGCGCAGGAGCTGGTCGTCGACCGGATGCGCTGGTTCCTGCGCCGCGGCGTCGCCAAGCCGGGCGCTATCGAGCAGACCGTAGCGCACTATGCCAAGGGCGTCGCGGCGCTGGAGGGGGCGCTCGCCGAACTGCTGCCCGAGGCGGCCGCCCAGGCGCGCAATGCCCGCATCGCCGCGCTGACGGCCGAAGGCGTGCCCGAGGCGCTGGCGACGCGCGTCGCCAGCCTGCCCTGGCTCGCCGAGGCGACCGACATCGTCGACATCGCCAGCCGGACCAAGCGCGACATCGTCGAGGTTGCCCGGATTCATTTCGGAACCGATTCGGTCTTCGGCTTCTCAAGCCTGGCATCTGCAGCAGCAGCCGTGCCGGCAACCGACGACTATGAGCGCCTGGCGCGCCAGCGTGCCGTCGAGACCCTGACCGACGCCCATGCCGGGCTGACGCAGGAGATCGCCACCGACAAATCCGGCCCCGATGCGCTGAAAGACTGGCTGGCGGAACGCGGCGCCGATGCGGAACGCACCCGTGCCACCGTCTCGGCCATTGCCATGTCGGGCCTCTCCCTGCCAAAGCTGATGGTGGCGGCCGGCATGCTGGCTGATCTGCCGCGCCGGTAAGGCCGGCTATCAGGACATTGGCGGCCGCCCGCCAAGCGCGCGGCGACCGCAGGAGATGATGTGACGATGAACCCCGAAGAGGGCGGCGCGGCCGCGACCCGGATCGATCCGAAGCTACTGGAGATTCTCGTCTGTCCGGTGACCAAGGCGACCTTGGAATACGACGCCACGCGCCAGGAACTGATCAGCCGCGCCGCCAAGCTCGCCTACCCGATCCGCGACGGCATCCCGATCATGCTGCCGGAAGAAGCGCGGCAGCTGGAGGGGTAGGGCTGGTAGCGCCCCACGTCATTCTCGGGCGGAGCGAAGCGCTGACGGATGAGGGAAGGGCAGGCGCTACCTGCCTGCGTATTACCCAGTCGTACCGCCCTCATCCGCCTGCCGGCACCTTCTCCCCCAAGGGGAGAAGGATTCCCAAGACTTACAGCATCTCACCCTTGAGCAGCCGCGGTGTCGGCCCGGCCAGTCCAGCCGCCTCGCGGATGAAAAAGCGCTTCAGCCCCGGCATGCGCTCGACCAGCCCGAGGCCGAGATCCCGCGCCAATCGTAACGGGGTCGAATCGTTCGAGAACAGACGGTTGAGGCTGTCGGTGACGACACCCATCGCGACCGTGTCGAAGCGACGCCCCTTCTCATAGGCCTCCAGCGCCTCGGAACCACCGATATCGAGGCCGAGCCGGGCCGCATCGACGATGGCCTCGGCCAGCGCCGCGACATCCTTCAGCCCGAGATTGAGCCCCTGGCCGGCGATCGGGTGAATGACATGAGCGGCGTCCCCAAGCAGGGCCAGCCTGTCTCCGACGAAACGGCGCGCGATGCCGAACGAGAGTGGATAAGCGCCCAGGCGACTTTCCAGGGCGATCTCGCCGAGTTCGAGGCCGAAACGACGCTCGACCTCAAGCAGGAGGTCGCTCTCGTCGAGCGCCAGCAAGGCCGGGACATTCTCGGTCCGCTCCGTCCAGACGATCGAGGAGCGATGGCCGAGCTTGCCGCCCTCGGCCAAAGGCAGGATCGCGAACGGACCGGACGGCAGGAAATGCTCGACCGCGCGCCCGTCATGCGGCCGCTCATGGCCGATGGTCGCGACGATCCCCGATTGCGGATAGGACCAGCCGACCCAGCCGATCCCGGCCTGCTCGCGCAGCTTCGAGCGGGCGCCGTCGGCCGCGACCAGCAGCGCTGCATCGAGGGTTTCGCTTTTGGAAAAGGCGACTTCGATCGCTCCACCCTTGTCCGTACCGGAGCGGACGCCTTCAGCCCGCAATTCGACGCCATTGGCACGCGCGACCTGCAGCAGCGCCGCTACCAACGCGCCGTTCTCGACCATATGGGCGAAGGGCTGGCCGGGTTCGATCTCGCCGTCGAAGGTCAGGAAGGCCGGCCGCACCAGGTCCGGCGTGCGACTGTCGGTGATGATCATCTCGGTCATTGGCGTCGCGGTGGCTTCGGCCAGACGCCAGACGCCAAGCGCTTCCAGCATGTTGCGGGCCGCCGCCGCGACCGCATAGGCGCGGTCGTCGGCCCGCGGCGGCCCTGCCAGAGCCGGATCAGCGACGATCACGCCAAAGCCTTCGCCCAGCGCCTGCTTCAACGCCACGGCCAGCGTCAGCCCGGCGACCCCGCCGCCGGCGATGACGATGCGCTGGCTCGCACCTTCGAAACTTTGCGCCATGGTCTTCCTCGCATCGCGCCGCTTGACGCGGCCTGATCGCTCGTTGCTGATGCAACGCTCCGCCGTCTTGCCCACAGCCGGCCCGGGTCGCAAGCCCGTGCCGCGCCGGTTTTCCAGCCGATGAACCCAGCCGCGAACACATTGCTCCCGATCTTCGATCTCGAAGCGCTCGGACACAACCGGTTCCAGGGTCGCAGCCCAGACAATGGCTGGACGCGCGTCTTCGGCGGCCAGGTGATCGGCCAGGCGCTCTATGCCGCCTGCAAGACGGTCGACGAGCGCTCGCCGCATTCACTCCACGCCTACTTCATGCTGCCGGGCGATCCGACGATCCCGATCGTCTACGAGGTCGAGCGCTTGCGCGACGGCGGCTCATTCTCGACCCGGCGCGTACTGGCATTGCAGAAGGACGCAGCGATCTTCGCAATGTCGGCGTCCTTCCAGATCGCCGAGCCCGGCTACGATCACCAGATGCCGATGCCCGCGGTGCCGATGCCGGAGGAGCTTCCCGATCGCGACGGCATGGAGCGCGACGTGCTCCCGCATATGCCCGAGGCCGTGCGGGCCTATTACCGGCGCGAGCGACCGATCGACATCCGCCCCGTGGAGTTGAGTCGTTACGCTTCGGACGCCCCTCGCGAGCCGAAGTTCAACGTCTGGGTCAAGGCAACGCAGAAGCTGCCGGACGAGCCGGCGCTGCATCAGAGTGTCCTCGCCTACGCATCCGACCTGCTGCTGCTCGATTCCAGCTTGATCGCCCACGGCACCAGCGTTTTCGACCGGCGGGTCCAGAGCGCGAGCCTCGACCATGCCATGTGGTTCCACCGCCCCTTCCGGGCCGATGACTGGCTGCTCTACGCGCAGGACAGCCCCTCGGCCTCGGGTGCGCGCGGCTTCTCCCGCGGGCTGATCTTCGACCGGCAGGGGCATCTCGTCGCCTCGGTGGCGCAGGAAGGCCTGATCCGGCCGCGCCCCGATCGCGCCTGAGCGATAGCCGCCTGCTTTCACAGCATCTGCCTAATTTTTGATCAATTCAGCGCGCTGAAGGCCGCCTGATCATGGCGGAATCGCGGCATTGCCCGCTCATGCGTCACATCCGCCGGTTGGCACGAGCCTTGAAAGGTCTCCTCCGACGCGCCTGCCGCAAAGGGCGCGAGAGGCGCAACGACGTCGCTTGGATCGCGGTCCGACGGCGCACAAGCGGGGGTAACCCAGCCATGAAGATCGTGATGGCTATCATCAAGCCGTTCAAGCTCGAGGAGGTGCGCGACGCGCTCACCGCCATCGGCGTGCACGGACTGACCGTGACCGAAGTGAAGGGCTATGGCCGCCAAAAGGGCCATACCGAAATCTATCGCGGCGCCGAATACGCCGTGAGCTTCCTGCCGAAGATCAAGATCGAGGTCGCGGTCAGCGACGACCTCGTCGGCAAGGTGATCGAGGCGATCACCGCTGCCGCGCGCACCGGCCAGATCGGCGACGGCAAGATCTTCGTCTCGTCGATCGAGAAGGCCGTGCGCATCCGCACCGGCGAGACCGACGGCGACGCCCTCTGATTCCCGACCTTCCCAGGAGTTTCACGATGAACAACAAGACCCTTAACCGGGCCGGGCTGGTCGGGCTCATGCTCACTGCCATGGCCGGCGCCGCGCTGGCGCAAGCGCCGGCCGCGCCGCCCGCCCCCGTGCCCAACAAGGGCGACGTCGCCTTCATGATGAGCTCGACGATCCTCGTCCTGCTCATGACCGTACCCGGCCTGGCCCTGTTCTATGGCGGCCTCGTCCGCTCCAAGAACATGCTCTCGGTGCTGACCCAGGTCTTCGCCATCGTCTGCATCGTCTGCCTGATGTGGGTCGTCTTCGGCTATTCGCTCGCCTTCACCAATGGCGGCGGCCTCAATGACTTCGTCGGCGGCTTCTCCAAGGCCTTCCTGCGCGGCGTCGACGGCAATTCGACCGCCGCGACCTTCTCCAACGGCGTCGTCATCCCGGAATATATCTACATCGCCTTCCAGATGACCTTCGCCTGCATCACGCCGGCCCTCATCGTCGGCGCCTTCGCCGAGCGCATGAAGTTCTCGGCGCTGCTGCTCTTCATCGTGCTCTGGGTCGTCTTCATCTACTTCCCGATGGCCCACATGGTCTGGTACTGGGGCGGGCCCGACGCGGTCGGCAATGCCGCCAAGGCGCTGGCCGAGGCCGGCACTGACGGCAAGGCGGCGGCGCAAGGCGCGCTCGACGCTGTGAACGCCGATGCCGGCATGCTGTTCAAATGGGGCGCGCTCGACTTCGCCGGCGGCACCGTCGTGCACATCAATGCCGGCATCGCGGGTCTCGTCGGCTGCGTCCTGATCGGCAAGCGCATCGGCTTCGGCCGCGAGCTGATGGCCCCGCATTCGCTGACCATGACGTTGATCGGCGCCGCCCTGCTCTGGGTCGGCTGGTTCGGCTTCAATGCCGGCTCCAACCTCGAAGCCAACGGCACCGCCGCGCTCGCCATGATCAACACCTTCGTCGCCACTGCGGCGGCGGCGGTCGCCTGGCTGTTCGTCGAATGGGCGGTGAAGGGCAAGCCCTCCATGCTCGGCATGGTCTCGGGTGCGGTCGCCGGCCTCGTCGCCGTCACTCCGGCGGCGGGCTTTGCCGGCCCGATGGGCTCGATCGTGCTCGGCCTCGTCGCCGGCGCAATCTGCTTCGTCTTCTGCTCGACGGTGAAGAATGCCCTCGGCTACGACGACTCGCTCGACGTCTTCGGCATCCACTGCGTCGGCGGCATCATCGGCGCACTGGCGACCGGCATCCTCGTCAACCAGGCGCTCGGCGGCGCCGGCATCCCTGACTACTCGACCAAGCCCGGCGAGCTGGTCGCCGCGACCTACGAGTTCGGCACCGCCTTCATGGCCCAGCTCAAGGCGGTGCTGTTCACCATCGTCTTCAGCGGTGTCGGTTCGGCGATTCTCTACAAGATCGTCGACGTGATCGTCGGCCTGCGCGTCGCGCCCGACCAAGAGCGCGAAGGCCTCGACATCGCCGAGCACGGCGAGCGCGCCTATCACGACTGAGCGCAGGTCATCTCGCTTGCAATATCGCCCCGGCGGTTTCCCGCCGGGGCTTTTCATTGGCATCTATGCTTGGCGGCTCTCGATACGGTCGAGCACGATCTCCAGCACCTGCACCCCCTCCGGCAATTCGATCAGGAACTCGGCATCGCGCTCGAGATGATGAATCTTGCGCGGATCGGGCCCCGCGAAGCGCGACATCGCCTCGACGCTCTCCCAATAGGAGATCGTCACGAACTCGCTCTCGGTCGCGCGATCCTCGCGGAACATCTGCGCGCCGAGCGCTTTCCTTGCCAGCGGCCTGACACCGACCTCCAACAGATATTCGGCATAGGCATCGGCCTTCTCCGGCACGGTGCGGCCGCGCCAGATCCGGGCAATTCTCGCGATCTTGCCATCGCCATGAACCATCTCGCCCTCCTCGCCATTGGCTATCGAAGAATGCTCTGGTCGCGGCATCGTTCCCGACACTCCCGACAGCACGTGGCGGCAGCGCAAGGTTAAGCGGGCCTTAACCGGACCTTCCTAACCTGCCGGTTCGATGCGGCGGTTCTCGCCGCCTTCCTGACTGACGCCCGCAGACACGGCCCGATGCGCACGATCCGACGCTCTTCATCGCTGATCGACCGCCTGCCCGATCCGGTGCGCGAGTTCTTGTCGCGCCGCGCCGCCGAGATTGCCGGCATGGCGATGCTCGCGCTGATGGTCGCTGTCGCCGTCGCGCTCGCCACCTGGTCGGTCGACGACCCCAGCCTCAACAACGCCACACGCGGCACCGTGCACAATCTGCTCGGCCGCCCGGGCGCGATGATCGCCGATCTCGCCATGCAGCTGCTCGGCCTCGGCGTGGTGGCGCTGCTGCTGCCGCCGCTGCTCTGGTCACTCCGGTTGATTCGCTTCCATCTCTTCGATCGCAGCGCGCTCAAGCTCGTGCTCTGGGTCGTCGGCATCGTCTCGACCGCCGCGGTGGCCAGCGCGCTGCCCGCGACACCGCGCTGGCCCCTGCCCACCGGCATGGGCGGCGTGATCGGCGATGCCCTGCTGCAAGGCACCCGCAACATCGTCGGCCTCGGCGGTACCGCGCTCGGCGGTCTGGTCGCCTTCGTCTTCGCCGGCATCGCCATCCTCTCCGTCACCGCTGCGGCCGGCTTCGGCTTCGTCAGCGACGCGGATCCCGAGCCCGACCATGACGATGATTCCGCTTTCGCCGATGGCGAGGAGCGCCGCGATGACGAGCCCGGCTTCTCGGTGATCCTGATCGGCTGGATCGCCCATGGCGCCATGGCGCTGAAGGCCGCGATCCTGCGCCGCCTGCCGCGGCCGCCGCAGCCGGCTTCCGCCGGCGCCGGCGCGATGCCAGTGCCGACCCAGACCGGCCGGGTCCGGCGCGAACCGAACTTCACCGGCGATCCGGAAGCCTACCGCTCCCCTGTCGTCGCTCCCGAGCTCGTGCGCCCTGCTGCCACCAAGACAGCACCGAGCGCCCGCCCAGCCTATGACGACGATGACGAGCCCTTCGAGGCGCAGGATCTGCGCGACCTCAACGCGCCGCGCGTCGCGGCCCCGGTGCGCGCGCCCAAACCCGGCAAACGCCTGTCGCGCGAGGCGCAGCCCTCGCTGCTCGATCGCGAAGGTTTCGAGCTGCCGCCGCTGACCTATCTCGCCGAGCCGAAGAAGATCCCGGCGAACACGATCTCCACCGACGCGCTGGAGCAGAACGCCACCTTGCTCGAAGGCGTACTCGAGGATTTCGGCGTCCGCGGCGAGATCAGCCAGGTCCGCCCCGGCCCCGTGGTCACGCTCTATGAGTTGGAGCCTGCTCCGGGGACGAAGAGCTCCCGGGTGATCTCGCTCGCCGACGACATTGCGCGGTCGATGAGCGCGGTTTCGGCGCGCGTGGCGGTGGTGCAGGGCAAGAACGCGATCGGCATCGAATTGCCCAACGCCAAGCGCGAGACGGTCTTCCTGCGCGAGCTTCTGGCCAGCCAGGATTTCGAGGGCACCAAGCACAAGCTGGCGCTCTGCCTCGGCAAGACCATCGGCGGCGAGCCGGTGATCGCCGACCTTGCCCGCATGCCGCATCTGCTCGTCGCCGGCACCACCGGCTCGGGCAAGTCGGTCGCGATCAACACCATGATCCTGTCGATCCTCTACCGGCTGAAGCCGGAGGAGTGCCGGCTGATCATGGTCGACCCCAAGATGCTCGAGCTCTCCGTCTATGACGGCATCCCGCATCTGCTCACCCCCGTCGTCACCGACCCGAAGAAGGCGGTGGTCGCGCTGAAATGGGCGGTGCGCGAGATGGAGGAGCGCTACAAGAAGATGTCGAAGCTCGGTGTGCGCAACATCGACGGCTTCAACGTGCGCGTCGGCGAAGCCATGGCTGCCGGCGAGGTCATCACCCGCACGGTCCAGACCGGCTTCGACAAGCATTCGGGCGAGGCGATCTACGAGGAGGAGGCGATGGACCTGTCGCCTCTGCCTTACATCGTCGTGATCGTCGACGAGATGGCCGACCTGATGATGGTCGCCGGCAAGGAGATCGAGGGCACGATCCAGCGTCTCGCCCAGATGGCCCGCGCCGCCGGCATCCATGTCGTGCTGGCGACGCAGCGGCCCTCGGTCGACGTGATCACCGGCACGATCAAGGCGAACTTCCCGACCCGGATCTCCTTCCAGGTCACCAGCAAGATCGACTC
This sequence comes from Rhizobiales bacterium 2SD, assembly GCA_005502805.1. Taxonomy (GTDB): domain Bacteria; phylum Pseudomonadota; class Alphaproteobacteria; order Rhizobiales; family Beijerinckiaceae; genus Allobosea. Next base: position 60,645 of record SCMY01000010.1, read on the forward strand.
GCGCACGATCCTGGGCGAGATGGGCGCCGAGCAGCTGCTCGGCCAGGGCGACATGCTCTACATGGCCGGCGGCGGCCGCATCACCCGTGTGCACGGCCCGTTCGTCTCGGACGCCGAGGTCGAGAAGGTGGTGGCGCATCTGAAGACGCAGGGGCGGCCGGACTATCTCGACGCGGTCACCGCCGAGGACGAGGCCGGCGGGCCTGAGGACGAGGACGGCGCGGTCTTCGACAAGAGCGCGATGGGCCAGTCGGAGAGCGAGGACCCCTATGAGCAGGCGGTGGCGGTGGTGCTGCGCGACAAGAAGGCCTCGACCTCCTATATCCAGCGCCGTTTGCAGATCGGCTACAACCGCGCCGCCTCGATCATGGAGCGGATGGAGAACGAGGGCATCGTCGGCCCCGCCAACCACGCCGGAAAACGCGAGATCCTCGTCGAAACCGGAAGAGCAAGGGAAGACGAGGACTGAGGGCCGGTGCGGCCAAGTGGCGCGAAACCGGTCCTGAAAATGCCATCAGCCCGGTGCAACCTCATCGCGAACTGATGCGTTGAACCCTTGCCGGCCCGCCTGGGCGGCACGATATTCCGCCAGAAGGCCGCCAACCGGACACCTGAGCCCCATGACCATTCTCTCGCCCTTGCCAGCCCTCGCAGCCGCCGCTTTGGCGCTCGCGCTGGCTTCGGGCCAGGTCAGCGCCCAGCCGCTCGACATCAAGCCGTCGGCTCAGCCGGCCGCGCCGCGCGCTACCCAGCGCGCGATCCCGCTGCCGCCGATCCGGCCTCCGGGACTCGGCATGCCGCGCACCGATGCCATCCAGGCCGAGGCACCAGCGCCCGCAGCCGCTCCGGTCGTCGCGGCGAACAGCGAGCCGCGCGCAACCCCCGCTGCCAAACCCTCGCGGCCCAGCGCTCCCTTGTCGAAGTCCGAAGCGGTCGAGCGGCTGAACAGCTATTTCAACGGCTTCTCCACCTTGCAGGGCGACTTCATCCAGTTCGCCGCCGATGGCCGCCGCTTCGAAGGCAAGCTCTATGTCCTGCGCCCTGGGAAGATGCGCTTCGAATATCGCCCGCCGGTGACGATGGAAGTCGTCGCCGACGGCACCTCGGTCGCAATCCGCGATCGCAAGCTCGCGACCCAGGACCTCTACTCGATCGGCCAGACACCGCTGAAATTCCTGCTCAAGGAGCAGATCAGCCTCGAGCGCGACACCACCGTAACCGGCGTCAGCACCAAGGGCGATATCCTGTCGCTCAAGCTCGAGGACCGCTCGACGCTGGGCGGCACCTCGAAGATCACGCTGAACTTCGACCTCACCGCCAACGAACTCCGGCAATGGGTGGTGATCGACCCGCAGGGCTATGAGACCTCGGTCTCGCTCTACAATCTCGACACGCAGCGCCGGCCCGATCAGAAGAACTTCGTGATCGATTACCAGCGCGTGCTGTGAGTCGAGAGGCGGCATCCCTCAACGGAGTGACGGGGCGAGATTTCGCCCCGCGATTGCCTTCAGGGTGCGGCCCCGATCGCCCGAAGCCGCCAGAACAATGCGCGGTCGGCCTCGGCCGACAGGTCGAGCGTGACGATCATGCCGGTCCCGACGCGCCGCCGCAGGACGTCGGTGCGGTCCGATGCGATCCGAAGAACGCCCTGATCCTGCAGCGCTTGCAGCCGTGTACGCGACACCGCCAGCTCCGACGCCAGAAGACGATCGAGACGCATGCTGGTTGGAAACGGGACCACCAGCTCGATCGTAATGTTCAGCGAGGAACCACTGTCGCGCACGATCGCCTTGGCGATCTCGACCTCCGGAAACTCGTCAATTCGCGGTGATTTGCGCCTCAGTGCGTCGAGGTTGAACGCTTCTCTCTGCGCCCACCGCGGATCATTCGACTGAAGCGCCGCGAGAACCCCAGGGTCGATCTCGCGAACGGCCCGCCGTTCGAACAGCGGCCGGTTCCAGCTCCTGCCGCAATCCCGGCAGTTGTAGATCAGCCAAGCGTCGAGCCTGCGACCATTGGCATTGAGGCGGATCTTCCCGCTGGACCGAAAGGCTCGTGGTCCGCCGCAGCCGCTACAGGCGATCCAGGGTTCAGGGGCTGTCTGGGTGGTGATGGTCCATCTGACCTGAAGTGCATCGCACATGAAATCTTGGTCTTCCTCTCGGAAGTTCACCAAGGTGGTGTGCGAGAAAGCCCGGCCGGGCGCGGTATGGCGATGCTTTAGCGGATTGCAGAGCAGGGACAGCGAGAGCTGTGCTGGCACATCTGGACAATGCCAAACCGGTCTCGCCACCACCCGACGAACATGGTCAGGCCGGCAGCGCGTCGCTGTCAGCCTGCACGGGTGAAACTGGATCGAGACCGGATTTACTTAGGCAAGGTCTACCTCGGTGGGCCAATGCTCTGCGGGAGCAGAGATAGCAGATGATCGGCCCGGCGGGGAGCTTACGCACGGGGCGCAGCGAGAAGAGCGTGGGTCTGAGATATTTGCGCAACGCGGTGCGGCGCGCGGGGGAGGATTGGCACGAAGCCTTGCTTTTCCTGCCCCGGCGACCCAGTTTCCGGCTTCCCTTTCCGCCGGAATCCCTTTTCGTGCAGCTCTCCGTCACCACCTGGAACATCAATTCGGTGCGCCTGCGCATCGGGATGGTCACCGAGTTCCTGAAGAACCATCAACCCGACATCCTCTGCCTGCAGGAGACCAAGACGCCGGACGAGCAGTTCCCGGCCAAGGCCTTCTCGGAGGCCGGCTATGTCCACCAGGCCTTCATCGGCAACAAGGGCTATAACGGTGTCGCCATCGTCTCGAAGCTGCCCTTCCAGGAGAAGGAAGCGATGGCGATGTGCGAGCGCAACGACGCCCGCCACATGACCGTCGTGCTCGACAAGGGCGCCGGCGCGGCGGCCGGCATCGCCATCCATAATTTCTACATCCCGGCCGGCGGCGACATCGCCGACCCGCAGGCCAATCCGAAATTCGCCCACAAGCTGCAGTTCCTCGACGCCATCGGCGCCTGGGGCATCGCCCGCAATCCGTCGGGACGGCCGAGCATCCTCGTCGGCGATCTCAACATCGCGCCCTACGAGCACGATGTCTGGAGCCACAAGCAGTTGCTCGACGTCGTCAGCCATACCCCCATCGAAACCACGACGCTGGAGAAGCTGCGCAGCGAGCTCGGCTGGACCGACGCCGCCCGTACGCTCCGGCCCGAACCCGAAAAGCTCTACAGCTGGTGGAGCTACCGCGCCGCCGACTGGAAGGCCTCGAACCGCGGCCGCCGGCTCGACCATATCTGGCTATCGGGCGCCCTGAAGCCGACGCTGCGCGACCTCACCTTCCTGAGCGAGGCGCGCGGCTGGGAGCGGCCTTCGGATCACGTCCCGGTGACGGTGCAGCTGGAGCTCTGAGCTCAGCGCACGTCGATCGCCCGCAGCGCCGTCCCGACCGCCGCCAGCTCGCTGTTGAACGCGTGCAGGCGTTCCGCGACGGCGGCCGCGATCGCCTGCGCCGAATCGGGTGATTCGCCCAGCACCCGGCGCATCACGCTGCGGGCGAGGCGCATCACCTGCGTCGGCTCGCGCGCGATCGCCGTCACCGGCCGCTCCAGCGCCGTGAACAGCGCGAGCTCGCCGATCAGCGTGCCCGGCCCGACGACCTCGTCGGCCGGCCGGCCGTCATCCTCGCGCTTCAGCGCCACCGCGCCAGAGATGACGAGGAAAGCCCCATCCGAGCCTTCCCCGCGGCGGAACAGCACATCACCCGCTCGCAGCGACCGCGTCTCGGCGGCGAAAGCGACGAGACGCAGTGCATCACGGTCCATCAGGCCCAGCAGCGGCTGACGCGCCAGGAGGGCGATGTCGTCGTTGAGCGACATTCAGGCTACGGATTCAGCCGGTAGCCGCCGGCATCGGTGACGAGCAGGCGCGCATTGGCGGGATCCGGCTCGATCTTCTGGCGCAGGCGGTAGATATGGGTCTCGAGCGTATGCGTCGTGACCTGCGAATTATAGCCCCAGACCTCCTGCAGCAGCGTCTCGCGCGCGATCGGCTTGCGGCCGGCGCGATAAAGGAAGCGCAGGATCGCGGTCTCCTTCTCGGTGAGTTTGGTCTTCGAGCCCTTGGCGCTGACCAGGAGCTTGGAGCCTGGATGGAACGTGTAGGGGCCAACCTGAAAGATCGCGTCCTCGCTCGCCTCGTACTGCCGCAAATGCGCGCGGATGCGCGCCAGCAACACGGCGAACTTGAACGGCTTCACCACATAGTCGTTGGCGCCGGCTTCCAGCCCGAGCACGGTGTCGGCATCCGAGCCTTGCCCGGTCAGCATGACGACCGGGCCCTTGAAGCCGTTCTTGCGCATCAGCTTCACCGCCTCACGGCCATCCATGTCGGGCAGGCCGACATCCATGACCACGAGGTCGATACGCTCGGCCTGCACGGCTTTCAGGCTCGCCGTCGCATTCGGTGCCGCCGAGACCTTGAATTCGTCATAGAGCGCAAGCTGCTCGGCGAGCGCATCGCGCAAGGTCTGGTCGTCGTCGACCAGCAGGATATGGTGAGTTGCAGACATGAAGGCGAGTCAGCCCGTTTGCGTTGGCGCGACATTAGAGCATGTTCGGCAGAAGTGGGAGCCACCTTTGCGAAGCGCCCGCGCTCCAACATATTGAGTTCAGCGCAGATTCTGACCGCCCGGCCCCGGCCGGTCAAACGGAAACCGCGCCGGGTGACTGGAAATGGCCGGCAGATCACGCAAGATGGATGAGCTGTGAAAAGACGTGATGATGGCGCTGCGTCGGGCCGACGGCTGACGAAACTGGTCGTGGTGCGCTCGGTGCACGATCGCCGGAAGGGCTTCCTGATCGCCGGCTCCGCCGTCTTTCCCTGCGCACTCGGCCGCTCCGGCATCATCGTCGCCAAGCGCGAGGGCGATGGCGGCACGCCACGGGCGAAGCTGCCGCTGCGCCGGGTCTTCTACCGCGCCGACCGGCTGCCGCGCCCCTCGAGCCTGCTGCCGGTCCGCGCGATCACGCCGCGCGACGCCTGGTGCGACGACCAGTCCGACCGGCGCTACAACCGCCTGATCGACCGCCCGCCTGGCGAGGCCGAGGAGCGGCTCGCCCGCGCCGACCACCTCTACGACGTCATCGTCGAGCTCGGTTGGAACGATGCGCCGGTCCAGCGCGGCCGCGGCAGCGCCATCTTCTGGCATCTTGCCCGGCCGGGCTTCACCCCGACGGCCGGCTGCGTCGCCGTCACCGGCGACATCTTCGGCAAGGTCCTGCCAAGGCTGGCCCGGCGTTGCGCGATCGTCGTGCGCTAGCCACTTGCAAGCCGACGCAGGCTAGCGATACTGGCGTCGAGCACCGTCTCGCCGATCGATATCAGGAGCGCCGAAGTTGAGCGGGCACCGTCCCGCTCAGGTTAGGCCAGCTCCCAGTAAGAGACTGTGTCATGACTGATTCGCCCACCACCGAGATCGGCTTCGGCCGCGTCGCCGCCATGTTCCCCGTCAAGGACATGGAGCGCGCCTGCGCCTTCTATGTCGGCGTGCTCGGCTTCACCAAGACCTTCGAGAACGGCCAGCCGGTCGGCTTCATGATCCTCAAGAAGGGCAAGGCCGAAATCCATCTGACCCTGCAGAAGGACCACGATGCCGCACCCTTCAACATCGCCCATATCATGGTCGAGAATGTCGATGCCTTCCACGAGCTCTGCCGCTCCCATGGGCTGCGTATCATCAAAGGTCTGCGCGACAAGGACTATGGCTTGCGCGCCTTCGTCTTCGAAGACCCGGACGGCAACCGCATCGATGTCGGCCAGCCGATCTAGATGTTGGCGATAAGCGAGCACATTCGAGCTCAGCCATTCACCCGAAGCAAACCATTCTCGGCAACGGCCTTCAGCCGTTAACCGACGATTCGGCTGCGCTTTTGATCCTCTCCGGCGGTCTTGCCGGAGAGAATCATGCAAAAGCGCCTGTCACTGGTCGGCCTGGCCGATCGCCTGACATTGCGGCAGCAGACCGCGGCCATGGCGGGCCTGCTCTGCATCGTCGTCGTCGTCGTGTCTGCCGCCGGCGCCGCCTGGCTCTCCCGCCGGGACGCGGTGCGCGAGGCCAATCTCGAGCTGGTCGCGCTGGCCCGCACCATGTCGGATCGGCTCGACCAGAACATGTTCGAGCGCTATCGCGAGATCAGAAACATCGCCAGGATGGAGCCGCTGCGCGGCCTCTGGCAGGACAATCCCGCCCGGAGCCGGGCGGTGTTGATGCAGCTTCAGGAGAGCTTGAGCGACTATGCCTGGCTCGGCCTCGCCGAGCCCAGCGGCACTGTCCGCGCCGCAACCCGCGGCATGCTCGAAGGCGTTTCGGTCGCGCAGCGGCCCTGGTTCATCAACGGCCTGGCCGGTCCCACGGTGGAAGATGTCCATGACGCCAAGCTACTCGACGGCCTCCTGCGCAAGAGCCTGGACGAGGCGCCTTTCCGCTTCGTCGACGTCGCCATGCCGGTCTTCGGCCCGACCGGCGCCAAGGTCGGCGTCCTCGGCGCCCATCTGAGCTGGAACTGGGCCGGCAATCTGCGCGACAATGTCCTGCGCAACCACGATCCCGCCCTCGCCTCGGAGCTCTGGGTGGTCGGCCGGGATGGCACGGTGCTGCTCGGTCCGAAAGACGCCAAGCCCTTCGACGGCGCTCAGATCGCCGGCGCCCGCCACGGCATCTCCTTCGTCGATCGCTCCGGCGATCAGCCCATGCTGACGGCGCTCGTCCAGACCAAGGGCCAGGACGACTATCCAGGCCTCGGCTGGATCGTCGCCGCACGGCGCCCGGTCGATGTTGCCCTCGCGCCCGCCAATCGCCTAGCCGCGGTCATCGTTTTGCTCGGCCTCGTCGTCGCCGCCATCGGCGCTGCCCTGGCCTGGTTCTTCGCGGGAACCGTGACGGGCCCGCTGACGCGGCTCTGCCGCTCGGTCGACCTCATCGGCCGCGATCCTAGCGCCGCCGGCATCCAGCGCCAGCATGGCTCGCGCGACATCCTCCAGCTCTCCGCCGCGCTGCGCTCGCTGCTGCGCCGACTGGGAACCGCCGAGAGAGGCGCCCGCGACGCCGAGGCGACCATCCGCGAGGTCCAGGCCAAGGCTGACAAGCAGGCGCGCGAGGCGGAGGAGAAAACCCGCCGCCTCGGCTCGGACCTGCACACCCTGCAGATCCTCGCCGATACCGACCCGCTGACCAGCCTGCTCAATCGCCGCGCCTTCCTGCCCTTCGCCGAGGACGCGATGAACTACTACAAGCGCTACCAGCGCAATCTCGGCGTGCTGATGTTCGACATCGACCATTTCAAGCGGATCAACGACACCTTCGGCCATGCCGCCGGCGACGAGGTCATCCGCGCGGTCGCCAAGATCATCGCCGGCCAGATCCGCACGACCGACAAGGTCGCGCGCTTCGGCGGCGAGGAATTCGTCGTGCTGCTGCGCGAAACCGATGCGCAGGGCGCCGAGAATCTCGCCAACCGCATCCGCGAATCAGTCGGCGCGACGGTGGTCACGCAAGGGCTCGCCCAGATCGATCTCACCATCAGCGTCGGCGCCGCGATCGTCCGCGAGCAGGATCGCGACATCGAGGATGTGATCGAGCGGGCCGACAAGGCGCTCTATGCGGCGAAGTCATCGGGCCGCAATCGGGTCGTCCTGGCGGAGGCCGATCGAGCTCCCGCTCCGGCCTCGACCTGAACTTTCCCTCAGCCGCGCGCGCCAAAAATCGCGCTGCCGACCCGGACATGGGTGGCGCCAAGCTGTATCGCCGCCTCGTAATCGGCGCTCATACCCATCGACAGGATCTTGAGGCCGTTACGCCCTGCGATCTTGCCGAGCAGGGCGAAATGTGGCGAGGGCGGGTCCTCGGCCGGGGGAATGCACATCAGCCCTGCGATCGTGAGGCGGTAACGGCTCCGGCAAAGCTCGAGGAAGGCATCGGCCTCGCCGGGCAAGACGCCGCCCTTCTGCGGCTCGGCGCCGGTGTTGACCTGGACGATCAGCTCAGGCGCCTTGCCGGCGCGTTCGATCTCGCGAGCCAGCTCCTTGGCGAGGCTCTCGCGATCGAGCGACTGGATCACGTCGAACAGCGCCACCGCGTCGCGCGCCTTGTTCGACTGCAGCGGGCCGATCATGTGCAGCCGGCTGTTCGGAAAGCGCTCGCGCAGCGCCGGCCACTTCTCCTTGGCCTCCTGGACATAGTTCTCGCCGAAATCAACCTGGCCCGCTTCCAGCACCGGGACGATCATCTCCACCGGCTTGGTCTTGGAGACTGCGACCAGCGTCACGGCCTCCGGCTTGCGGCCGAAATCGCTCGCGGCGCGGGCAATCGCATCCCGCGTTTCCTGAAGTCTTGCCACGACATCCGACATTTCGACCCGTCCTCGCCTTACGCGTTCCCGCCAAGCCGTTCCGAACATTGACCCGGGGGCTGCGATGGTGTCCTAGTCCGGCCCAGTCCGCTCACGCAAGAACGACACGATCAGCATGGCCGTCGAACGCTACAATCCGAAGGAAGCCGAGCCGAAATGGCGCCAGGTCTGGAACGAGCGCAAGCTCTTCGAGACCCGCAACGACGACACCCGGCCGCCCTATTACGTGCTCGAGATGTTCCCCTATCCGTCGGGTCGCATCCATATGGGCCATGTCCGCAATTATGCGATGGGCGACGTGGTCGCGCGCTACAAGCGCGCCAAGGGTTTCTCGGTGCTGCATCCGATGGGCTGGGACGCCTTCGGCCTGCCGGCGGAGAACGCGGCCAAAGCCAACAAGGTCCATCCGCGCGACTGGACCTATGCCAATATCGCGACCATGCGCGGCCAACTGCAGTCCATGGGACTGTCGCTCGACTGGAGCCGCGAGCTCGCCACCTGCGACGCCAGCTACTACAAGCACCAGCAGAAGCTCTTCCTCGACTTCCTCAAGGCCGGGCTGGTCGACCGCAAGACCGCCAAGGTCAACTGGGACCCGGTCGACGAGACCGTGCTCGCCAATGAGCAGGTCATCGACGGCCGCGGCTGGCGTTCGGGCGCGCCGGTCGAGCTGCGCGAGCTGACACAGTGGTTCTTCAGGATCACCGCCTTCGGCGAGGAGCTGAACGACGCGCTGGAAGGCCTGACCCGCTGGCCGGACAAGGTCCGGCTGATGCAGAAGAACTGGATCGGCCGTTCGGAAGGCTTGCTGGTTCGTTTCGCCCTCGAATCGAATGCTCTGAAGCAGACCGAGGTCGAGGTCTACACGACCCGACCGGACACCCTGTTCGGGGCCAAGTTCCTGGCGGTCGCTCCCGACCATCCGCTGGCCAGGGCCGCCGCCGAAACGAATCCGGCGCTGCAGGACTTCATCGCCGAGTGCAAGAAGACCGGCACCGCCCAGGAGAACATCGACAAGGCCGAGAAGCAGGGCTTCGACACCGGGCTGCGCGCCGCCCATCCCTTTGATCCCACATGGACCTTGCCGGTCTATGTCGCGAACTTCGTCCTGATGGAATACGGCACCGGCGCGATCTTCGGCTGCCCGGCGCATGACCAGCGCGACCTCGATTTCGTCAATAAATACGGGCTCGGCAACACCCCGGTCGTCTGCCCCGAAGGCACTGACCCGGCGAGCTTCGTCGTCACAGACACCGCCTATGACGGCGAGGGGCGGATGATCAATTCGCGCTTCCTCGACGGCATGACCATTCCGGAGGCGAAAGAAGAGGTCGCCAGGCGCCTGGAAGCCGAAACCCTCGGCAACCGCCCTGTCGCCCAGCGCAAGGTCAATTTCCGCCTGCGCGACTGGGGCATCTCGCGCCAGCGCTATTGGGGCTGCCCGATCCCGATCGTCCATTGCGCGGATTGCGGCGTCGTGCCGGTGCCGGAGCAGGATCTGCCGGTCAAGCTCCCGGACGACGTCTCCTTCGACAAGCCAGGCAACCCGCTCGATCATCATCCGAGCTGGAAACATGTCGCCTGCCCGCAATGCGGTGCGCCGGCCCGGCGTGAAACCGACACCATGGACACCTTCGTCGATTCGTCCTGGTATTTCGCCCGCTTCACCGACCCGTGGCGCACCGACAGCCCGACCGACCGCAAGGCCGTCGATCGCTTCCTGCCGGTCGACCAGTATATCGGCGGTGTCGAGCACGCGATCCTGCATTTGCTCTATTCGCGCTTCTTCACCCGCGCGATGAAGGCGACCGGCCATACCGGGCTGGACGAGCCTTTCGCTGGCATGTTCACGCAAGGCATGGTCGTGCACGAGACCTATAAGGCGGCCGACGGCACCTGGGTCGAGCCCGGCAATGTCCGGATCGAGACCGTCGGCAGCGAGCGCCGCGGTTTCGATGTCGAGACCGGTGCCCCGATCGAGATCGGCTCGATCGAGAAGATGTCGAAGTCGAAGAAGAACGTCGTCGACCCCGACGACATCATCGCCTCCTACGGCGCCGACACCGCCCGCTGGTTCATGCTCTCCGATTCGCCGCCGGATCGCGACGTGATCTGGAGCGACGAAGGTGTGCAAGGTGCGGCCCGCTTCGTGCAGCGACTCTGGCGCCTCGTTGCTGAGATCGGCGAGCGCATCGGCGGCCAGCCGGCGCGCCCCGCAAGCTTCTCGGAGCCGGCGCTCGCCTTGCGCAAGGCGAGCCACCGCGCCCTGCACGCTGTCGGCGCCGATATCGAGCGGCTCGCCTTCAACCGCTGCATCGCCCATGTCTACACGCTGACCAATGCAATCGGCAAAGCGCTCGATGCGGCCGCCGAGTCGGCTGACATCCCCGCCGACATGGCCTTTGCGCTGCATGAATCCGCCATGATCGCCACGCAGCTTGTCGCCCCGATGATGCCGCATCTTGCTGAGGAATGCTGGCAGGCGCTGAAGCTTCCGGGTCTGGCCGGCGAGGCCGCCTGGCCAGAAGCGGAAACGGATTTGTTACAGGATGACAGCAAGATCCTGCCGGTACAGGTCAACGGCAAGAAGCGGGCGGAGGTGACGGTGCCCGCCGATGCCGATACGGTGGCGGTCGAGGCGATCGTACGCGCCTCCGAGGCTGTCGCCAGAGCTCTGGAGAACCGGCCGATCCGCAAGGTGATCGTGGTGCCGGGGAGGATCGTGAATGTCGTCGTCTGAGACCAGGACCATGGCTCGTCGCCGTCCGCTGACGCTCGCTGCGGCGCTTGCCCTTGCCGCGCTCGCCGGCGGCTGCTTCCAGCCGCTCTACGGCGAAGGGACGGTCAGCAAGGTTGGCGGCAATGTCCGCAATGCGATGCTCGGCATCGAGGTGCCCGAGATTAAGGGTCTGGTCGGACATTACCTGCGCAACGAGCTGGTTTTCGAGTTCGATGGCGGCGGCGCTCCCGACCGGCAGAAGATTCTGAAGCTCAACGCGACCACGCTGGAGTCGCTCGAAGTCATCACGGTCGACTATGCCAACGGCCGCGCCGATTCGGCCGTTCTGGTCGCAACGGCTGACTGGCAGCTCGTCCGAGTGGGCTCAAACGAAGTTGTAGCCTCCGGTCAGAGCGTGGTCCGCGCACCCTACGAACGCTCGCAGCAGCGCTTCGCTTCGCTGCGCGCAGCGCGTGATGCGCAGCTGCGCGCAGCAAAAAGTCTGGCCCAGCTTATCAAGGCCCGCGTCGCTTCCGCGCTCGTCAGCGGCTAAGGCCATTCGCGATGGCGACGATCAAGGCGCATGAGGCGGATCGTGCGCTTGCGCGCCCGGACCCCGCCTGGCGCCTTTTCCTATTCTATGGCCCCGATGCCGGGCTCATTTCAGAGCGCGCCACGGCATTGGCTCGTGGCAGCGTCGACGACCCCCAGGATGCCTTCCAGCTGATCCGTATGGATGGCGACGACATTGCGTCCGACCCTTTGAAGCTGGTCGACGAAGCCAACACGATCGGTCTGTTCGGCGGGCGGCGCGCAATCCGGGTCTCGCCGACCTCGCGTCCACTGATGGCAGCGGTCGAGCCGCTGCTCACGACGCCATCCCAGGATGCGATCGTCATCATCGAAGCTGGCGATCTCCAGAAGACGAACCCGTTGCGCACCGCCTGCGAGCGTGCCAGATCGGCACTCGCCATACCCTGTTATGGCGATGCAGCCCGCGATCTCGGCGGGATTGTCGACGAGATGGCGCGCGCCGCTGGCAAGAGTATCGACAGAACCACCCGCGACCTGCTGACCAGTCTGCTTGGCGGCGACCGTCGAACCTCGCGGCAGGAGATCGATAAGCTGATCCTCTATGCCGGCAGCGATGCGGCTTTGACCGCGGCTCATGTCGAGGCCGTCGTCGGCGACACCGCACAACGCGAGCAGGCTGGTGTGGTCGACGCCGTCTTCGCCGGTCGGCTGCCGAGCCTCGATCTCGCGCTCGCCAAGCTTACCGGCGAAGGGCTCGACCAGGGCGTTCTGCTCGGCGCCGTCCTGCGCCATACGCTCGCTCTGTTGAAGGCGAAGCTCGCCATCGAGGCTGGCAAGCCGGCGCGCGAGGCCGTCGGCGCCATGCGTCTGCCCTATCCGCGCATCGCCGCGGCGGAAACCGCGCTCAATGCCTGGTCGACCGCGAGGCTACGCGATGCCGTGACGATCCTGGGAACGGCGATGTTGGCGGTGCGCCGGGACGGCGACATGGGCAGACCAATCGCTGCCCGCGCGCTCTGGACGCTCAGCCGGATGGGTGGCAAGGGCCGCTAGCTGATCAAGCCTTCAGACGCCGGCAGAGCGAGTCGAGCTGCTCCAATGTCTTGTAGCTGATCCGCATCTCGCCGGCACCGTTGGCGCGGTGCTGAATCGAGACGCTGAGGCCGAGCGCTTCTTCCAGTGCCTTCTCCACCGCTCGCGTATCCGGATCCTTCTCCGGCTTCGGCGCGGCTGCAGCCCGCACCGGCTTGTTCTCGCTACGCGCCTCATCCTGGCCGAGACGTTCGATATCGCGGACCGTAAGTCCTTGCTCAACAATGCGTTTCGCAACCTGTTCCGGATCCGAAACAGCAAGAAGGGCGCGGGCATGCCCGGCTGAGACCGAGCCTTCGCCAACCATGCGCTTGACCGGCTCTGGCAGCTTGCTCAGTCGCAACGTATTCGCCACATGCGAGCGGCTCTTGCCGATCACCTTGGCGAGATCGTTCTGCGTGTAGTCGAATTCAGCGATCAGCTTCTCGTAGCCGGCCGCCTCCTCCATGGCATTGAGGTCGGCGCGCTGGACGTTCTCGACGATGGCGATCTCGAGCGCTTCGCGGTCATTGGCCTCGACCAGGATGACCGGAACGTCATGCAGCTCGGCGCGCTGCGCCGCCCGCCAGCGGCGCTCGCCGGCGATGATCTCATAGGCATCGATCATGCCCGGAATGGAACGCACGATGATCGGCTGCAGAATGCCGCGCTCACGCACGGAGGCCGCAAGGTCCTCCAGCTCGGCTTCATCAAAGGCCTTGCGCGGGTTACGCGCGTTCGGCCGCAGGAACTCGACTGGAACCTTGCGCTGTCCGCGCGCCCGCTCGATCGCGCCGATCTCCTCGCCGACATCGCCGATCAGCGCGGCCAGACCTCGGCCAAGACGCGAACGCCCCTGTTCCTCGACCATTGCCATTCCTCTTGACCCTTTTCTTGTCTGATCAGGCGGCGCGCAGCGTGCGCTCGCGCTTGATCACTTCCGAGGCCAGCTTCAGATAGGCCTGCGAACCGGCGCAGCGCAGATCGTAGAGCAGTGCTGGCTTGCCATAAGACGGCGCCTCCGAGATCCGTACATTGCGCGGAATCACAGTCTCGTAGACCTTGTCGCCGAGAAAATGGCGGACATCGGCCATGACCTGGCCGGAGAGGTTGTTGCGCGGGTCGTACATGGTCAGCACCACGCCCTGGATGATCAGGCGAGGATTGAGACCCGCGCGAACCTGCTCGACCGTCTTCAGCAGCTGGCTGAGACCCTCCAGCGCGAAAAACTCGCACTGCAGCGGGACCAGCACCGCATCAGCGGCCGTCATCGCGTTGATCGTGATCAGGCTGAGCGAAGGCGGGCAATCGATCAGGATATAGGTCAGGTCGTTACAGCGCTGGTCATCGACCAGCTCGTCGATCGCCTTCTTCAGGCGTGCTGCGCGGTCCTTGGCGCTCGCAATCTCGAGCTCGACGCCGAGCAGGTCGAGGGTCGACGGTGCCAGGAACAGATTGGGAACGGCCGTGGCTTGCATCGCCATGCCGAGCCCGATATCCCCGCAGAGCACGTCATAGGTCGAGGCCTTGCGGCTCTTGCGGTCGACGCCGAGCCCGGTCGAGGCATTGCCCTGTGGGTCGAGGTCGATGATCAGCACTTTCTCACCAATGGCGGCGAGGGCGGTGCCAAGATTGATCGCGGTCGTGGTCTTGCCGACCCCGCCCTTCTGATTGGCGAGCGCCAGCACGCGCGGCCGCGCAGGAGGAAGTGTGATAGGACGAGAATCGGTCATCAATCGGCCCGTTCCTCGGCGCCGCTGATCACCAGGATGGCGGCCGCCGAATCCGTTACGGATGGAAACGTTGTGGCCTGAATCTTCCAATATTTAGCCGCGGCGGTCAATTCCGCCTCTAGATGTTGTCCCTTGGGAAAGACTCCCGTCACCCCGGTTCTCAACAGCTCTTTGCACCAGTCGAGCAGCAGCGGCAGTGGCGCCAGCGCCCGCGCCGTAACGGTTTCGACCTTGCCGACGAAGCCGTCGACGACATCCTCGATCCGGGCATTGTGAACCGTAACGGGCGAGCCGGTCAGCCGCGCCGCATGGCGCAGGAAGGCGCATTTACGGGCATTGCTCTCGACCAGGTCGATATGCCCACCGAGTTCCGCGAGCTGGATGCCGAGCACGAGGCCCGGAAAGCCGCCACCGGAACCAAGGTCGAGCCAACGTCGCGCCTGTGGGGCATGGCCGAGCAATTGCGCGGAATCAGCGATGTGCCGGGTCCAGACCTCGTCCAGTGTCGCGCCGGAAACGAGATTCTTCGCCTGCTGCCAGCGCCTGAGCTCCGCTACCAGAATGGCGAGGCGCTCCTCTGTTTCACGTGAAACAGGCGTCAAGCGAAAAGCGCGCTGCCGATCAGGGTTATCCGCCTTATCAACAGAACTCACAGGGTCATGCCTCAGCATCCACCATGCGTGCGGCCTGATGCTTGCGCGCATGCGCAGCCAGCAAGGTCAAGGCCGCCGGCGTCATGCCCTCGATCCGGCCGGCCTGCGCCAGATTGCTAGGCCATGCCGCGTGAAGCTTCAGTCGCAACTCGTTCGACAAGCCCGAGATACCCTCTAGATCAAGGTCGTGCGGAAGTGCCAGCGCCTGGTCGCGCTGATAGGACTCGATCTCGGCCGCCTGCCGGCCGAGATAGACCGCATAGGTCGCGTCCGCAGCGACTCGCGCCCGCACTGTCTCGGAGAAGCTGGCGAGGTCGGGCCAAACTCGGAGCAGGGCGTCGAAATCGACGGCCGGATAGGACAGGATCTGGAAAGCCGAGCGCCTGATCCCGTCGCGATTGAGTTCGAGACCGGCAGCTGCCGCTTGATTCGGCGACAGAGCCCGTTCGCGTAAGAGTTCGGTAAGCTTAACGATTTCCGACTGCCGGCGTTCAAAGCACTCCTGCCGAGCGTTGCCGACGACACCAAGCGCGATACCGAGCGACGTCAGGCGCTCATCGGCATTGTCGACCCGCAACGACAGCCGGAATTCAGCCCGCGAAGTGAACATCCGATACGGCTCCGTAACGCCGCGCGTCACCAGGTCGTCGACCATCACGCCGATATAGGACTGCGTCCGGTCGAGGCTGACCGGTTCGCTGCCGCCAGCCCGGCGGGCCGCATTGAGCCCGGCGAGCAGCCCTTGCGCCGCCGCCTCCTCATAGCCGGTCGTGCCGTTGATCTGGCCAGCGAGGAAGAGACCTGTGATTGCTCGCGTTTCCAGCGTCGGCTTCAGGGCACGCGGATCGACATAGTCGTATTCGATCGCATAGCCCGGCCGTAGCATGACGGCGCGCTCGAGTCCTGGGATCGTCTTGAGCAGGCCAAGTTGGACGTCCTCGGGCAGCGAGGTCGAGATCCCGTTCGGGTAGACCGTCGGGTCGTCGAGACCCTCGGGCTCGAGGAAGATCTGGTGGCCGTCGCGATCGCCGAAGCGGCCGACCTTGTCCTCGATCGACGGGCAATAGCGTGGCCCGCGCCCCTCGATCTGGCCGGAGAACATCGGCGCCCGGTGCAGATTGGCGCGGATCAACTCATGCGTCGCCAGCATGGTCCGCGTCACGCCGCAGCTGATCTGCGGCGTGGTGATCGCCTCCGTCATCGCCGAGAAGGGCTCCGGCGGCTCGTCGCCGGGCTGCATTTCCAGGCTGGCCCAGTCAATGGTGCGTCCGTCCAGCCGCGGTGGCGTTCCGGTCTTCAGCCGTCCGAGCGGAAAGCCATGCCGCTCCAGCGTGGCGGAGAGGCCGAGCGACGGTGCCTCGCCGACGCGGCCGGCGGGAATCTTCTTTTCGCCGATATGGATCAGGCCGCGCAGGAAGGTACCGGTGGTCAGCACCACCGTTCCGCAGGCGAATCGACGGCCGTCTGCAAGCACGACGCCGGCAATCTGGTCGGCGACGACATCCAGATCGAACGCTTCGCCCTCGATCAGGGTCAGACCGTCCTGGGTTGCCAGCGCCGCCTGCACCGCCTCGCGATAAAGCTTGCGGTCAGCCTGAGCGCGGGGCCCGCGCACGGCCGGCCCCTTGCGCCGATTAAGCATGCGGAACTGGATGCCGCCCTGATCGGCGCAGCGCGCCATGATCCCGTCGAGCGCATCGATCTCGCGGACGAGATGGCCCTTGCCGAGGCCGCCGATCGCCGGATTGCACGACATCGCCCCGACGGTGGCAATCTGTTGGGTGATGAGTGCTGTCCTGGCGCCGGCGCGCGCCGCCGCAGCCGCGGCTTCCGCCCCGGCATGGCCGCCGCCCACCACGACGACATCGTAGTGCTGGTTCGCCTGTGCATTCGACATGACCAATTCGCTAGCCAAGCCCGGCCGCGAGGTCAATGGAAACCGCCTATTTGCCGATGCAGAAGCCAGAAAACAGGCTGTCGAGCACATCCTCGACATCGACCTTGCCGATCAGGCGTTCGAGCGCCCTGACGGCAAGGCGGAGCTCTTCCGCGATCAGTTCGGGCTGCTCGTGCGGCAGGATGGCAGCGCGCTCGATTGCAGCCGCCGCATCCGCCACTGCAATACGCTGGCGCTCGCGCGTGACGAGCGCCGGTTCCGTCTGGCCAAGCTGGCCAAGGCGAGACGCGATCAGCTCGATCAACTCCGGTAGGCCTGCCCCGCTCACAGCGGACACACCGATCTCACCAGGGCGAGCACTACCGCCGAGGTCGAGCTTCGTCGCGACCGCAATCCCGGTAGTACCAGTATCATATCGTTTCGGTTCCGAATCGGGAGAGCGCAATCGCAGAACCAGATCGGCGTTGGCGGCCCTCAGCCGGGCACGCCGCACGCCTTCCGCCTCGATCTCGTCGCCGCTCTCGCGCAGCCCCGCGGTATCGACCAGCACGACGGGAATGCCGCCGAGATCCAATCGGACCTCGATGGCATCCCGGGTCGTACCAGCGATGGGTGAGACAATCGCCACGTCGCGTCGCGCCAAGGCGTTGAGCAGGCTCGACTTGCCGGCATTGGGCGGACCGGCGAGAACGACCACGAAGCCTTCGCGAACCCGCTCGCCAACAGCAAAACTACCGAGTGCTACCCGCAAGCCATCAAACACACCTTGCGACTCCGCCACCGCCTCGGCGATCAGCGGGCCGCCGACGTCACCTTCGTCGGAGAAGTCGATCTCGGCCTCGAGCAGCATCATCGCCTTGATCAGCGCGCTGCGCCATTCGCCGGCGGCTTGGCCGAGCGCTCCTTCCATCTGCCTGAGCGCCTGCCTGCGCTGCCATTCCGTCTCCGAATCGATCAGGTCCGCGAGGCCCTCGACGGCGGCGAGGTCGAGCTTGCCAGCCTCGAAAGCTCGGCGGGTGAACTCTCCCGCTTCCGCCAGGCGCACGCCGGGCAGGTGCGTGAGCACCGACAACAGCCGCGACAATACCGCGCGCGAGCCATGGGTATGGAACTCGACGACATCCTCGCCGGTAAAGCTCGCAGGCGCTGGAAAGTACAGGACGAGGCCATGATCGATGATTGCTCCATCGGGATCACGCAGCGCGCGGTAAACGGCCTTGCGCGCTTCGGGCAGCGATCCCGCGATCGTTTCGACAACGAATCGGACGTGCTCGCCGGAGACGCGGACCACCGCGACACCGGCGCGCCCGGCACCGGAGGACAGCGCAACAATCGTCGGATAGGCTTTCACCGCTCGCCACCATCAGGGCTGGAGTTGCGCTCATGAACCGCCTGAAGCACGCCGCCAGTCCCTATCTGCTGCAGCACCAGCACAATCCCGTCGACTGGCGGGAGTGGAGCGACGAAGCCTTTGCCGAGGCGCGCGCCAGCAATCGCCCCGTCCTGCTCTCGGTCGGCTATGCCGCCTGCCATTGGTGCCATGTCATGGCGCATGAGAGCTTCGAGAACCCCGCTATCGCCGCGGTGATGAACGAGCTCTTCGTGAACATCAAGGTCGATCGCGAGGAACGGCCCGACATCGACCATGTCTATATGAGCGCCCTGCACACCCTGGGAGAACAAGGTGGCTGGCCGCTGACCATGTTCCTCGACAGCGAGGGCGCACCCTTCTGGGGCGGCACCTATTTCCCGCCGACCTCCCGCTATGGCCGGCCGGGCTTCATCGATGTGCTCCGGCAGATCTCCGGCATTTATCGTAGCGATCGCGAGCGCATCGGGCGCAATGCCTCGGCCATTGGCGATGCCCTGCAGCAAAGCCTGCAGCGAGCCGCGCAGGTCGGCGAGCCCGATCTCGACCACCTCGCTAGCCAGATCGCGCGCCGCTTCGACCGCGACCATGGCGGGCTCGGGGGCGCGCCGAAGTTCCCGAATCCCGGCCTGATCGAGCTGCTCTGGCGCCACGGCGCGCGCAGCGGCGACGAAGCTTCTCGCGAGGCAGCCAACCACACGCTGACGCAGATGGCGCGCGGCGGCATCCACGACCATCTCGGCGGCGGCTTCGCCCGCTATGCCGTCGACGAACGCTGGCTGGTGCCGCATTTCGAGAAGATGCTCTACGACAATGCCCAGCTGCTGCCGCTCTATGCGCTTGAGGCGGCGCGGACCGGCGACCCGCTTCTACTGGAGGCCGCCGACGGCATCGTCGCCTGGCTGAAACGCGACATGCTCCTGCCGGAAGGCGCCTTCGCCGCCAGCCTCGATGCTGACTCGGAAGGCGAGGAGGGCAAATTCTATGTCTGGACGCTGGCCGGGCTGATCGAGAGTCTTGGTCCAGAGGATGCTGCCATCTTCGCGCGCCATTACGACGTGACCGCCGGCGGCAATTGGGAAGGCCATGCCATCCTCAACCGGTTGGATACGCCCGACCCATCTCCTGAGATTGCAGCAAGGCTCGCTGGGCTTCGCGCCCAGCTGCTGGCCATGCGCAGCAAGCGCATCCCTCCCGGTCGCGATGACAAGATCCTGGCCGACTGGAACGGGTTGATGATCTCAGGCCTCATCCGCGCCGCCGGCATCCTTAACCGCAAGGACTGGATCAGCCTCGCCGTGGACGCTTTTCGTTTCGTTGCCGAATCCATGGCGGATGGCGAGCGCCTCGCCCATTCCTACCGCGCCGGCCGGCTGATCGCGCCGGGCTTTGCGCTTGATCACGCCGCCATGGCGGAGGCCGCTCTTGCTCTGCATGATGCCACAGGCGAGCAGCACTACTTCGATCTCGCGGAGCGCTGGAGTATTCACCTCGATCAGCACTACCGCGAGGCCGACTCCGGGTTCTTGCGGATGACTCGGGCTGACTCGGCCGCTTTGCTAGTTGTACCCAGGCCGACTCACGATGACGCCGTACCCAATGCCAACGGCCTGCACGCCGCCAATCTCCTGCGGATCGCAGCGCAAACCAGTCTGCCCGAGGATCGCCGGCGAGCTGACCATTTCCTCTCAGCCATACTCACTGCGGCCGCCCATGCCCCGATGGCTCACGGCTCCATCCTTAACGCCTACGATCTCGCCCGCAACGGCGTCGAAATCGTACTCGCCGGTCCGACTCGAGAATCCTTCAGGCAGACCGCTCTGGCACTACCGCATCTGACGACGATGCTGATCGATTGCCCCGACCCGGATGGATTGCCGGCTGATCATCCGGCGCACGCCTACGCCAGGCAGGCGGGGACAGGAGCCGCTTTCGTCTGCCTGCATGGCCGCTGCCTGCCCCCCGTCACGGAGCCGAATCGATTGGCTGAGGCAGTAACGTCAGCTCGCATCGAAGCGCGCTGATCTCCTCACGGCTTGATCTGCCTCGGCAATCGCTGTATCAGCGCCGCCCGCTGCGGGCACACTCGCAGTGGCAGACATCAATCGCGCTTTCGGAGACTTCCATGCCGATGCTCAGCATCCGGTCCGTGAATCGTCTCCCTTCGGAAAAGGCCTGAGGCCGCCGAAGGGCGGCTTTCGCGTTCCCAGAACCTTCCCCGAATTCTTGTCGAGAAAGCGCGGCGGCTGAGCGGCCGCGACCGCAGTCATGTATGTGCGTTTCGTCACGCCGCTGATCCACCCTTACAGCAGGGTCGAGGCCGGCTTCTTTCAGGCGTCCTGGTATATCCGCCGCAGCGCCTGCCCCGATTGGATCCTGACCGAGCTGGACGACCAGTTCGACTGGTTCAACCGCTACCTGCCCGTTCCGGATCGGTTGGGTCGACGCTTCAAGCGCCGTAATCCCATTCACGGGATCTGCTGGTTCGATCCGCGCTTCACTGAGGCGATCAGCCGCGCGCGCTATTGCGCCTGGCTGATTGAGGAGGGCGGACTGCCGGTTCGCGCGATCCACAGCACGAATCCGAAGGAGATCATCTGGCGGGATGCCTACCAGATCGTCAGCAAGCCCACGCCAGCTCTGCCGCGGGCGTTCGGTTGATGCATGAGCCGAAAAGGAACGGGGCTGACTCTATCGAGCCAGCCCCGTTCCGGGATCGTCAGGTATTCATCGAGTCGAAGAACTCGGAGTTCTGCTTGGTCTGCCGCAACTTGTCGATCAGGAACTCGATCGCGTCCTGCGGCCCCATCGGGTTGAGGATCCGACGCAGCACATAGGTCTTCTGCAGGTCCGAACGTGGCGTGATGAGCTCTTCCTTGCGGGTGCCCGACTTGAGGATGTCGATCGCCGGGAAGATGCGCTTGTCCGCCACCTTGCGGTCGAGCACGATTTCCGAGTTGCCGGTGCCCTTGAACTCTTCGAAGATGACTTCGTCCATGCGGCTGCCCGTGTCGATCAGCGCGGTCGCGACGATGGTCAGCGAGCCACCTTCCTCGATGTTGCGGGCCGCGCCGAAGAAGCGCTTCGGCCGCTGCAGGGCGTTGGCGTCGACACCACCGGTCAGGACCTTGCCGGAGGACGGCACCACCGTGTTGTAGGCGCGGCCGAGGCGCGTGATCGAATCCAGCAGGATGACGACGTCGCGGCCGTGCTCGACCAGGCGCTTGGCCTTCTCGATTACCATCTCCGCGACCTGGACGTGGCGGGTTGCCGGCTCGTCGAAGGTCGAGGACACGACCTCGCCCTTGACCGAGCGTTGCATGTCCGTGACTTCCTCGGGCCGCTCATCGATCAGCAGCACGATGAGATAGCACTCGGGATGATTGCTCGTGATCGACTGCGCGATGTTCTGCAGCAGCACCGTCTTGCCGGTTCGCGGCGGCGCCACGATCAAAGCGCGCTGGCCCTTGCCGATCGGCGCGACGATGTCGATGACGCGCGGCGAGAAGTCCTTCTTGGTCGGATCCTGCACCTCAAGCTTGAGCCGCTCGTCGGGATAGAGCGGCGTCAGGTTGTCGAAGTGGATCTTGTGCTTGATCTTCTCCGGATCCTCGAAGTTGATCGTGTTGACCTTGAGCAGGGCGAAATAGCGCTCGCCATCCTTGGGCCCGCGGATCGGACCTTCGACGGTGTCGCCGGTGCGCAGGCCGAACTTCCTGATCTGCGAAGGCGAGACATAGATGTCGTCAGGGCCGGGCAGATAATTGGAATCGGAGGAGCGCAGGAAGCCGAAGCCGTCCTGCAGGACCTCGACGACACCTTCGCCGAGGATTTCGGTTTCCTGGGAAGCGAGCTGCTTCAGGATGGCGAACATGAGCTCCTGCTTGCGCATGGTGCTCGCGTTCTCGACCTCCATGCCTTCGGCGAAGGTGAGCAGTTCGGTCGGCGACTTCGCCTTGAGTTCGTGGAGCTTGATTTCCCGCATGGGGTACCCGGAGTAACAGGCCCGCGGTCGGCAGGCCGGACGGCAGTGGAGGGATCGACGGGACGAAAGGCCTGAAGGCCCACTTGTCAGGAAGTCGTGTCGGCCGAGAGAGCAGCCGCGGCACGAGCCGTCGACGATAGGGAGGACGCGTACGAAAAGCGCAGAGGCTTGATAACCGCTTTCCCCGAATCGCTCAAGCGGGAAACCGCAGCACCTCAGAAAGGCTTGACGATCACAAGGATGACGATGCCGGCCATCAGCAGCGCCGGCACCTCGTTGAGGATGCGGTAGAAGCGCGCGGGCTTGTCGTTACGATCTTCGGCGAAAGCCCTGACCCTGCCGACCAGATAGCCATGGATACCCGATAGGACAAGGACCAGCGCGATCTTGCCGTGCAGCCAGCCGCCCTTGAAGCCGAAGGCGCTCCACGCAAGGTAGAGCCCGAGCACCCAGGTGACGATCATCGAAGGATTGATGATCCCCTTCAGCAGCCGGCGCTCCATGATCTTGAACGTCTCGGACTGGATCGAGCCGACCTGCGCCTCCGCATGGTAGACCATCAGCCGCGGCAGATAGAGCATTCCCGCCATCCAGGCGATCACCGCCATGACGTGGAAAGCCTTGATCCAGAGGTAAGCCATCGCAGTGGTCCTTTAGGCCTCAGGCGCGAACCAGCTCGACCAGCCGCTCGACATGAGCGATCGGCGTGTCCGGCAGGATGCCATGCCCCAGATTGAAGACGAAGGGAGCGGCGCCGAATGCCGCACGAATCGCTTCGATCTCGCGCTCGAGCTCCGACCCTCCCATCCGCAGCAATTGCGGATCAAGATGCCCCTGCACCGGCACCAGCGGCTGGATCGCCTCGCGCGCGAAGTCCCGGTCGATCTCGGTCTCCAGCCCGACCGCGTCGATACCGGTCGCATGGACATAATCCGGAATGCCCGCCCCGGCGCCGCGGGGAAAGCCGATGATCTTCACATGGGGATGACGAGCCCGGACCAGCTCAACGATCCGCCCGGTCGGCTCGATGCACCAACGCCTGAAATCCTCGGGTCCAAGCGAGCCCGCCCAGCTGTCGAAGATCTGCACCGCATCGACTCCGGCATCGATCTGCGCGTTGAGATAAGCCGCCGAGTTGATCACGAGCCGATCGATCAGCCTTGCGAACAGGGAGGGGTTGCGCCGGAACAAATCCTTGGCTGGTCCCTTATCGGGCGTGCCACGCCCGGCGACCATGTACGTCGCAACGGTCCAGGGCGCACCACAGAAACCGATCAGCGCGGTCCCCACGGGAAGCGCTGCCTTCACCCGCCGAACGGTCTCGTAGACCGGCGCCAGCACATCCTCATCGATCTCCTCGCGGATCTCGCGGAACCGAGCTTCGTCGGCGACCGGCTCGAGCCTCGGCCCCTCGCCCTGCGCGAACCAGAGTTTCTGCCCGAGCGCATGCGGAATCACGAGGATGTCGGAAAACAGGATCGCCGCATCGAAGCCGAAGCGCCTGATCGGCTGCAAGGTCACCTCGGTTGCCCATTCCGGATTGTAGCAGAGATCCAGGAACCCGCCCGCCTTGGCGCGAAGCTCGCGATACTCCGGCAGATATCGGCCAGCCTGGCGCATAAGCCAGAGCGGTGGCTTCGGCAGGGTCTCACCGGAGAGAGCACGGAGATAAAGGTTATGGGTCATGAAGCGCACCGGGCTGTCCGGCCATCGTCCTAAAAGATTCTTTTCTAAGAGAGTCTTCTGTTTTGACTCTTGGATGGGGGCACATAGCCCGCGCCAAGAGTGTCCACAACCGGTCCACAGGTCGCACCTCGATCGCCGGGACGACTTCCATCGGGCGAACCGGCCCTTAAGAGTTTCTTAACGAATTGGAATTTGCTCGAAGGCGAGGCTTGGCCCCGCGTCCAAAAATGATTCACGTGAAACATCCCAATTCAACCCACAGGCCAATGCCTGTTGAGCCCTGACGCGGGTTCTCCCGCCTCTCCGGGGCAGGTCTTCGGCAGAAGCAGGTTATCCCCAGTCATCCCAGGCGTTGAAAGCGCGAGCCCGGCCATGTCCAGGGCATCGAAAAGGGATTCCCAGCTTGGCGGAACAGCTCTAGAGCTGGAGCAAGACAAGGCCGACGGGGGCGACGGAAGCCGTGGCGCGCAACTATTTTCACCTGCATCTGGTCTCCGACGCGACCGGCGAGACCCTGATCGCGGTCAGCCGCGCCGCCGTGGCGCAATACGAGGCGGTCTCGGCGATCGAGCATGTCTATCCGCTCGTCCGTTCCGAGAACCAGCTGTCGCGCGTGCTCGCCGAAATCGAGTCTTCGCCCGGCGTCGTGCTCTATACGCTGGTCGAGCCGGAATGGGCCGAGCGGCTGGAAGCTTTCTGCCGCGATATTGGCTGCCCTTGCCTCTCGGTGTTGCAGCCGGTGCACTCGCTGTTCCAGTCCTATCTCGGTCAGGCTTCGGCGCCCCGCCCCGGCGCGCAGCACATGCTCAATGCCGAGTATTTCCGCCGCATCGACGCGATGAACTACACGCTGATGCATGATGATGGTCAGCTCGGCGGTGATCTCGAAAATGCCGATGTCGTCCTGCTTGGCATCAGCCGGACCTCGAAGACGCCGACCAGCATCTATCTCGCCAATCGCGGCATCAAGACCGCGAACATTCCGCTGGTGCCGAACGTGCCGCTTCCGATCGAGATCGAGAGCCTGAAGAAGCCGCTGATCGTCGGTCTCGTCGCCAGTGCCGAGCGCATCATTCAGATCCGCCAGAACCGGCTCCTGTCGCTGAAAGCGGATGACGAGACGCCCTATGTCGATCCCGATGCGGTCGCGGATGAACTCACCCAGTCGCGCCGGCTCTGTGCTCGCCGGGGCTGGCCGGTAATCGACGTCACCCGCCGCTCGATCGAGGAAACCGCTGCCGCGATTCTCGACCTGTTGCGCGACCATCGCATGAAGTTCATCGCGACGTGACCGGGCAGGCGACATTCTGGCGTGGTGATGCGCCGCTCGTCCTGGCATCAGGCAGCGCGACGCGTCTGCAATTGCTCGAGGCGGCGGGACTCCCGGTCGAGGTGATCAGGCCTGATATCGACGAGCGCGCGATCGAGGCCGATTTCCTCGCCATGGGTGGTCGACCCGCCGGCGTCGCTTCTGCGCTGGCGGATGCGAAGGCGTCGTCCGTCTCGCCATCCCATCCGGGCCGTATCGTCCTTTCGGCCGACCAGATGCTGGTCTGCGAAGGCCATCCATTCCACAAACCCGAGGATGCTGCTGCTGCCGAGCGGCAGGTCGCCATGCTCGCCGGCCGCAAGCACGAGCTCACCTCGGCCTTCGCCCTGGCTCGTGATGGCCGAATCATCGGCCGTGGCGTCAGCAGCGCGATGCTCGCCATGCGTCCGCTGACTCCCGGATTCATCAAGGACTACGTCACAATGGCCGGTCCGGCCGTGACCAGCAGCGTCGGCGGGTATCAGCTCGAAGGTCTCGGCATCCACTTGTTCGAGACGATCGAGGGTGATCACTCCACCATCCTCGGCCTGCCGATGCTGAGCCTGCTCGCGACACTGCGCGAGCTTGACCTCGTCGCATGATCCCTGCTCCACGACTGCCATGACCAAACGCTGCTTCATCATCGGCCACCCTGTCGCGCATTCCCGCTCGCCGTTGATCCATGGCCATTGGCTTGCCGAATATGGCCTTGCCGGTAGCTACGAGCGCGTCGAGATCCCGCCGGCGGGCGTCTCAGGTTTTGTCGAGCGCTTGCGGGCCGGCGAGTTCGTCGGCGGCAACGTCACCGTGCCGAACAAGGAAGTCGTGCTCCCTCTGCTCGACGAGGTCAGCGAGACGGCGCGGGCCATGGGCGCGGCAAACACGCTCTGGATGGACGGCGGCAAACTCCGCGGCGACAACACCGACGCTTACGGCTTCCTGGCTCATCTCGACGCCAGCGTGCCCGATTGGGCCACGCGGAGCGGCACGGCGCTGATTCTCGGCGCCGGCGGTGCAGCGCGTGCCGTGATCCATGGCCTCGCCGAACGCGGCATCGCCCGTATCCTGCTGGTCAACCGCAGCCCGGAGCGCGCGGTCGAGCTGGCAGCTTCGTTTCCCGGGACAGTCGAGGCCCGGCCCTGGCAGGAGGTCGCCCAGCTCGTCGGCGAAAGCGACCTGATCGTCAACACCACCTCGCTCGGCATGCATGGTCAGCCGCCGCTGGAGCTCGATCTCTCGACCATGCGGCCCGGCACGATCGTCGATGACATCGTCTATGTGCCGCTGGAGACGCCATTGCTCGCCGAGGCCCGGCGTCGCGGCGGCACCCCGGTCGATGGCCTAGGCATGCTCCTGCACCAGGCCGTGCCAGGCTTCGAGCGCTGGTTCGGCGTCCGTCCGCAGGTGACGGCGGCGCTGCGTGCGAAGCTTGAGATCGATATTCCCCGCGTGTGAGCGCGATGGCGGAGGCGCTGCGATGACCTTCCTGCTCGGCCTCACCGGTTCGATCGGCATGGGCAAGTCGACGACCTCGGCGATGTTTCGCGCTGCCGGCGTGCCGGTTCATGACGCCGACCAGGCGGTGCACGATCTCTATGCCGGCGCCGCGGCGCCGCAGATCGAGGCGGCGTTTCCGGGTACGACGGCGAATGGCGTCGTCGATCGGGCGAAGCTCTCCGCCGCTGTGCTCGGCCGGCCCGAGGCGCTGGCGAAGCTCGAGGCGATCGTCCATCCGCTGGTGCGCGCCGAGGAGCAGGCCTTTCTGGCGCGCGCCCGCAAGAGCGGCGCAACCGTCGCGGTACTCGACGTGCCGCTGCTGCTGGAAACCGGCGGGGAAGGGCGCTGCGATGCCGTCGTGGTCGTCACCGCGCCAGCCGAGGTCCAACGCAAGCGCGTCCTCGGGCGCCCCGGCATGAGCGAGGAGAAACTCGCCGCAATCCTCGCCCGCCAGATACCGGATGCGGAAAAGCGGCGCAGGGCCCACTTCCTTGTCGACACCTCGCGCGGCCTGATCGTCGCCGAGCGCCAGGTTCATTCTATCCTGAACGCCGTTGCTGGTCGCTTCGGCCGGGCGGTACGGGTGGGTTGAGCATGCGCCAACTCGTTCCGGACAAGCGTAACGAGCTGTGTTTCAGATGCCGAGATAGGCCTCGCGAATGCGCGGATCGGCGATCAGCTCCTCGGCCGTGCCGCTGATGCTGATGCGGCCGGTTTCCATGACATAGCCGCGATCGGCGATCCTGAGCGCCGCATAGGCGTTCTGCTCGACCAGGAGCACGGTGACCCCGAGCGATTTCAGGGTCTTCACGACATCGAATATCTGCGCCACCAGGATCGGCGCCAGCCCCATGCTGGGTTCGTCGAGCAGCAGGCAGGCGGGCCGGGCCATCAGCGCGCGGCCGATCGCCAGCATCTGCTGCTGGCCGCCGGAAAGGCCGCCGGCCGGCAGGTTGCGCTTCTCCTTCAGGATCGGGAACATCGCGAAGGCGTCGGCCATGTCGCGCTCGACCCGCTCGTCGGCGAAGAGATAGGCGCCGAGCCGCAGATTCTCCTCGACCGTCAGATTGGTGAAGATCAGCCGGCCTTCCGGCGATTGCGACAGGCCTAGGGCCACGCGGCGATGGGCCGGAATCGCCTTCAACGCCTCGCCGCGGAAGATGATCGCGCCGCCGCTCGCCGGCTGGACGCCGGAAATGCAGCGCAGCAGCGTCGTCTTGCCGGCGCCGTTGGCGCCGACCACGGTGACGATCTCGCCCGAGCCGACCTCGAGGTCGACGCCGTGCAGGACCTCGATGCGGCCATAGCGCGAGCGCAGGCCCTCAACCGACAGCATCGCCTGCCTCCACGCTTTGCGTGCCGAGATAGGCCTCGATCACCTTGGGATCGCGCGAGACGGCAGCGGGCGCTCCCTCGGCGATCTTCTCGCCGCGATCGAGCACGACGATGTGCCTGGAGATGCGCATCACCATCTTCATGTCGTGCTCGACCAAGAGGATCGCGACGCCGGATTTCGCGACCTCGGCGATCAGATGGTCGATCTCCTCGGTCTCGACCGCATTGCAGCCGGCCGCCGGCTCGTCGAGCAGCAGGATGCGCGGCTCCAGCGCCAGCGCTCGGGCGATCTCGAGGCGCTTCAGCGCGCCATAGGAGAGCGAGGACGCCTCCCGCTCGGAAGCACGCGCCAGGCCGACGCGTTCCAGCAATTCAGTAGCGCGGGCTCGGGTGACGGCGCTGCGGCGACGCGAGGACGGAAGGCTGAGGAGATCGCTTAGAACCGGCCCACGTTCCCTGAGATGGCAGCCGGTCATGGCGTTCTCGAGTACGCTCATGCGCTGGAAGATCTGCAGGTTCTGGAAAGTGCGCGACAGACCGCGCTCGGCCAGCCGGTTCGGCGCCAGCCCCGTCACGTCGGCCCCGTCGAGTATGACCTTGCCGCGCTGGGGCTGGTAGACGCCCGAGATCATGTTGAACAGCGTGGTCTTGCCGGCGCCGTTCGGGCCGATCACCGAGACGATCTCGCCCGGGGAGACCGAAAAACCGACATCGTTGACGGCGGTGAGGCCGCCGAAATCGATGCCGAGGCCGTCGACCGAAAGGAGCGTCATCAGCCCTTCCCCTTCAGGCGGCGCATGATCGAGGGCAGCAGCCCTTCGCGCATGAAGATCATCACCAGCATCATGATCAGGCCGAGAATGAGGTTCTCGTATTGCTGCAGCACGGTCAGCGCCTGCGGCAGCAAGGTCAGCGTCGCGGCACCGAGGATCGCACCCGGTACCGAGCCGACGCCGCCGAACACCGTCATCGTCACCAGCTCGATCGAGTGCAGGAAACCGGCGACATCGGGTGTGATGAAGCGGTTCATCAGCGCCAGCAGCGAGCCGGAGAGCGAAGCGTAGACCGCCGAGATCACGAAGGCCGAGAGCTTCAGCCGGGCGACATCGACGCCGACGGTGCGGGCCGCGACCTCGGAATCGTGCAGGGCGCGCAGCGCCCGGCCCGAGGGGCTGTCATGCAGGTTGAGCGCGATCCAGGCGCCGGCGAGCATGGAAAGACCGGTGGCGGCGTACCAGAACTGGGCGTTGCTGAGCCCAATGCCGATGGAAGCGAGCGCGCTGCGCAGGCCGAGCTCGGCGACCTCGCGCCCGTCCGGCCCGCCAGTGATCTTCGCCTCGTTGGCGAGCACCATCGAGACCAGGATGCCGAAGCCGAGGGTGGCGACGGCGAGGTAATAGCCCTTGAGCCGCAGGATCGGCCGGCCGATCAGCCAGGCGACGCCGCCCGACAACACTGCGCCGAGCAGCATGGCCAGCCCGGGATGCAGGCCGAGATAGCCGGGCGCCAACGCGCAGGCATAGGCGCCGATCCCGGCGAAGCCGGCATGGCCGAGGCTGATCTGGCCGGCAAAACCGATCAGCACGACGAGGCCGGTGACGGCAAGCCCGTTGACGAAGATCAGCGCACCGATGCGGTAGTAGAAGTTCGAAGGGAAGAAGGCCGGTGCCAGCGCGACCAGCACCGCCAGCACGATAAGGGTGAGATGCTTTTGGGACAGGCGCATCGTCACACCCGGTCCATCGCCTTGCGGCCGAACAGCCCTTGAGGCCGGGCGAACAGGATCACGAGGATCAGGATGAAGGCGACGGCGTCCTTGTAGACCGAACTGACATAGCCGGCGGTGAGCGCCTCGATCAGCCCGAGCAGCAGGCCGCCGACCAGGGCGCCGGCTGGAACGCCCATGCCGCCGAGCATGGCGGCGGCGAAGCCCTTCAGCGCCATCGCGACGCCGAGATCGTAGCTGGTCAAGGTGATCGGCGTGACGAGAACGCCGGCGAGCGCGCCGATCGCGGCCGAGACGGCGAAGCTCAGCGTCATCATGTGGTTCGGGTTGATGCCGACGAGGCTCGCCGCGATGCGGTTATTGGCGGTGGCGAGCACGGCCTTACCGGTGAGCGTGCGGGCGAAGAACAGCCACAGCACGAGGAAGACCGCGACCGCCCCGGCAATGACCCAGAGGCCCTGCGGCAGCATCGTCGCGCCGAAGACCCGGAGCGGATCGTCGCCGGAAAAGCTCGGGAAGCGGTGGAGCTGCTTGTCGAAGACGAGCTGGGCGCTGCCGCGCAGGAAGATCGAGGCGCCGATCGTGATGATGATCAGGCTGGCGACGGGGGCGCCACGCGCCGGCTCGATCGCCAGCTTGTTGAGGAGCACGCCGATCGTCGCGGCAGCGAGGATGGCGAGCAGCGCCGCCAGCGGCAACGGGATGCCGGCCTGCCAGGCGAAGAAGGTGATCATGCCGCCGAGCATGACGAACTCGCCCTGGGCGAAGTTCACCACGTCGGAGGCGTTGTAGATCAGGGTGAAGCCGAGCGCGACGAGCGCATAGACCGCCCCGACTGTCACGCCCGACAACAGGTATTGCAGAAGTTCGGGCACTTGATGCTCCCGGCTTCCCTTCTCCCCTTGCGGGAGAAGGTGGCGCGCAGCGCCGGATGAGGGGTCGCACAGGTCTGGAAAGTTTCGGAAAGCGCAGCGCTGAGCCAACGATCTGCGTCGCGAGACCCCTCACCCTAACCCTCTCCCGCAAGGGGAGAGGGGATAGCGCGTAGCTGCCCCGTCGCTTTGCGCCCTACTGCACCAGTGCCCAGTTGCCGCCCTTGATCTCGAGCATGCGGAAGGCCGTGAGATCGAGGCCGAGGTGATCGCCGCCCGCCATGTTGAAGGTGCCGGTGACGCCGACGAAGCCCTTGGTGCCTTCGAGCGCGTCACGGATGGCCTTCGGCTCGGCCTTGCCGGCGCGCTTGATCGCGTCGACCAGCAGCCGTAGGCCGTCATGGGCGTAGCCGCCGAAGGTGGAGGCGGGCTGGTTGAACTTCGCCTGGTAGGCGCTCGTATAGGCGGAGACGACGGCCTTCTGCGGATCGTTCGCCGGCAGGAGATTGGCGACGAGAACCGCGGTGCCAGGCAGGCGCACGCCTTCGGAGGCCGGGCCGGCGAGGTCGATGAAGCTCTTCGAGGCGACGCCATGCGACTGGTAGAGCGGCGTCTTGATGCCGAGCTGGCCATAATTGCGGGTGACGATCGCCGGCCCCTGGCCGAAGCCCGGGTTGAGGATCGCCTGCACCTCCGCCTTGGAGCGGATATTGGTGAGCTGCGGGGTCATGTCGGCGTCGTTCGGGCCGTAGGTCTCTTCGGCCAGCACGGTGATGCCGAACTCGCCGATGACCTGCAGGCATTGCTTGCGCATCGAGGCGCCGAAGCCGTCCGAGCCGGAGATCAGGGCGATCTTGCTGAAGCCCTTGGCCTTCATGTCCTCGAAGATCTTGCGGCAGGCCATCCGGTCGGTATGCGGCGTCTTGAAGACGAAGGGCTTCACGGGATCGATGATCTCGATCGCGCCTGCCAGCGAGATGAACGGGATCTTGGCGTTCTCGACCACCGAGACGATCGACATGGTGGTGCCGGTGGTCGAGCCGCCGACGATCGCGACGACCTCGTCGTCCTCGACCAGGCGGGTGGCGAAGGTGCGCGCCTTGTTCGGATCGCCGCCGTCGTCATAGAGGAAGAGCTTGATCTTCTGGCCGAGCACGCCGCCGGCGGCGTTGATCTCGTCGACCAGCAATTTGAGGGTCTTGGCCTCGGGATCGCCGAGCGAGGAGGCCGGGCCGGTCTCGGAGACCGAGGCGCCGATCTTGATGTCGGCCAAGGCCGGGCCAGCCAGGCCGAGCGTCAGCGCGAGCGCGCCGCCGATAACTCCGAACTTCATTGTTTCCTCCACGGTCTCAGGCGTTTTGCCGAAGCTTTTTATGGTTCTCACCGCACGCCTGAATGCTCGGCACGCGGTCGTCATCGTTCCCCGCTAGCGCGATGCCGGGCCATGGATAGACAGTGCCATCCATGGTCGCTCGTGCTTTCGTTGAGTTAATAATTGACCGACCGTTCGGACTATGCAAGGAATTTTTTGAAGCGACGGCCCAAGGCCGCGACTTGAATGGGAGGAAGGCTCGTGTCCGACACGGTCAAGGTAGAGCTCGCCGACGGGCTGCTGCGGCTGACGCTCAATCGTCCCGACAAGCTGAATTCCTTCAACGACGAGATGCATCTGGCCCTGCGCGCCGGCTTTCAGCGCGCGCATGACGAGAGCGACATCCGCGCCGTCCTGCTGACCGGCGCCGGCCGCGGCTTCTGCGCCGGCCAGGATCTGGGCGATCGCGATCCACGCAAGGAGACCGCGCCGGATCTCGGCCGCACGATCGAGACCTTCTACAATCCCCTCATCCGGCGGATCCGCAGTCTCGACAAGCCTGTCGTCTGCGCGGTCAACGGCGTCGCCGCCGGCGCCGGCGCCAATATCGCGATCGCCTGCGACATCGTGCTGGCCGCCCGCTCGGCGAAGTTCATCCAGGCCTTCTCCAAGATCGGCCTCATTCCCGATTCCGGCGGCACCTGGAGCCTCGCGCAACTGCTCGGCGAGGCCCGCGCCAAGGCGCTCGCCCTGACGGCTGAGCCGCTGACGGCTGAGACCGCCGCCGCCTGGGGCCTGATCTGGCGCGCTGTCGACGACGGCGAGCTGATGAGCGAGGCCGAGGCGCTCGGCAAGAAACTCGCCGCAGGTCCGACCTTCGGGCTCGGCCTGATCAAGCAGGCGATCCAGGCCTCGGCCAGCAACACGCTCGACCAGCAGCTCGACCTCGAACGCGACCTGCAGCGCCAGGCCGGCCGCAGCGCCGACTATGCCGAGGGCGTCCTCGCCTTCCTCGACAAGCGCCTGCCGAAGTTCAGCGGACGATGAGCCTCGATTTCTCCGATCCGGTCGCCGTCGCCCACGCCTCTGCCGCGGCGATGTGGGAGAAGGATCTCGCCTCGCGCAGCCTCGGCATGAGCCTCGATGCTGTCGGTCCCGGAGAGGCGACGCTGTCGATGGCCGTCACCGCCGAGATGACCAATGGCCACAAGACCTGCCATGGCGGCTACATCTTCACCTTGGCGGATTCGGCCTTCGCCTTCGCCTGCAACAGCTACAACCAGAACACCGTCGCGCAGCACTGTTCGGTGACGTTCCTGCGGCCGGCCTTCGAGGGCGATCGCCTCACCGCCAGCGCCCGCGAGGTCTCGCGCATCGGCCGCGGCGGCATCTACGATATCAAGGTGACGAACCAGAACGGCGAGCATGTCGCGGAGTTCCGCGGCCACTCCCGCACCGTCAAGGGCACGCCGATACCCGCGCCGGGCTGAACGTTCCGGCCGAAACAAGACAATGCGGAGGATACCCATGGAAGACCTTTCGCCCCGCCCGGGCGATCTCGACCCCATCGAAACCGCCTCCCGCGACGAGATCTCGGCGCTCCAGCTCAAGCGGCTGAAGACCACGCTCGACCACGCCTATCGCAACTCGCCGCATTACCGGGCGCAATTCGAGAAGGCCGGCGTCCATCCCGACGACCTCAAGACGCTGTCCGATCTCGCGAAATTCCCCTTCACGGTGAAGAAGGACCTGCGCGACACCTATCCGTTCGGCATGTTCGCGGTGCCGCAGGACAAGGTCGCGCGCATCCACGCCTCTTCCGGCACCACCGGAAAGCCGACTGTCGTCGGCTACACCCAGAACGATATCGAGATGTGGGCGACCTGCGTCGCCCGCTCGATCCGGGCGGCTGGCGGGCGGGCCGGCGACATCTGCCATGTCGCCTATGGCTATGGCCTGTTCACCGGCGGCCTGGGCGCCCATTACGGCGCCGAGAAGCTCGGCTGCACGGTGATCCCGATCTCCGGCGGCATGACCGAGCGCCAGGTCTGCCTGATCCAGGACTTCAAGCCGCGCATCATCATGGTGACGCCGTCTTACATGCTGTCGATCCTCGACGAGTTCCGACGCCAGGGCATCGATCCGCGCAGCTCCTCACTAGCGGTCGGCATCTTCGGGG
This sequence comes from Rhizobiales bacterium 2SD, assembly GCA_005502805.1. Taxonomy (GTDB): domain Bacteria; phylum Pseudomonadota; class Alphaproteobacteria; order Rhizobiales; family Beijerinckiaceae; genus Allobosea. The sequence goes on from SCMY01000010.1 coordinate 94,927, forward strand.
CCGAGCCCTGGACCAATGCGATGCGCGAGGAGATCCAGCAGGATTTCGACATGCACGCCGTCGACATCTACGGTCTGTCGGAGGTGATCGGTCCCGGCGTCGCCAGCGAATGCGTCGAGACCAAGGACGGGCTGCATGTCTGGGAGGATCATTTCTACCCGGAGATCATCGATCCCGAGACCGGCGCGGTCCTGCCCGATGGCGAGATGGGCGAACTCGTCTTCACCTCACTGACCAAGGAGGCGCTGCCGATCATCCGCTATCGCACCCGCGACCTGACGCGGTTGCTTCCGGGCACGGCGCGGGCGATGCGCCGGATCGAGAAGATCACCGGCCGCAGCGACGACATGATGATCCTGCGCGGCGTCAACATCTTCCCGACGCAGATCGAGGAGCAGCTTCTGAAGTGTGGCGGCCTCGCCCCGCATTTCCAGATCGAGCTCGTCCGCACCGGCCGCATGGACGACATGGTCGTGCATGTCGAGGCGATGCCGCACGCAGCTGCTGTGGATGCGCGCGCCGCATCCGCCAGGGAACTTGCGCACCACATCAAAAGCGTGGTGGGGGTGAGCACCAAGATTGAGGTCGGCGATCCCGATTCGGTCGAGCGTTCGGCCGGCAAAGCGAGACGTGTCGTCGACAACCGGCCGAAAGGATAACAGGCGATGGCCCGCACCAGGGCTGCGAACTTCGACGAGAAGCGGCGCAGCATCCTCGACAGCGCCGCGGCCGTCTTCGCCAAGCTCGGCATGGAACGCGCCTCGATGGCGCAGATCGCCCAGGAGAACAACGTCTCCAAGGCGCTGCTCTACCATTACTATCCGAGCAAGGACCTGCTGATCTTCGATATCGGCCGCACCCATCTCATCGAGCTGGAAGCGGCGATCATCGAGGCCGACCGGCCCGATCTCGAGCCGCGGGCGCGTTTGCGCCACCTGATCGGCGGCGTACTCGAGAACTACCGCACGGCGTCGAACTTCCACCAGGTCCTGCTCAACGGCACCGGCTCGCTGACCGAGGCCCAGCGGCTGGAATTGCGGGAGATGGAGCGCCGCATCGTCAAGGCATTTTCGGACGTGTTGGTCGATATCAACCCGGCGCTGGCTGACAATCGCGCCGGGGTGACGCCGGTCACCATGTCGCTCTTCGGTATCCTCAACTGGGTCTACACTTGGTTCCGGCCCAGCGGCGCGCTGAGCCGCGAGGGCTATGCCGACATGGTCACTGCGCTGTTCCTCGACGGCGCGGCAGCGATGAAATAGCGGCGGCCCGACCGCATAAGCCGATCAGGCCGCCTGCTTCGCAGTGGGCTCCGACGCTTCATTCAGCAGCTTCTCTACCCTCGCCTTGACCTCCGCGACCGCCGTCTCCTTCACCGGGCCGTAGCCGCGGATGTCCATCGGCGCCCTGGCGAGCGCCAGCAGCGAAGCGGGCTCTTGCGCCGGCAGCCGCGCCAGCATCTCGTCGATCAGCCCTTCGTACCAATCGATCAGCGCGCGCTCCATCTTGCGCTCGGCCGTGTAGCCGAACACATCGAAAGCCGTGCCACGCAGGCCCTTGAGGCGCGCCAGCAGGTGCAGCGGCATCTGGATCCACTGGCCGAAGCGGCGCTTCAGCGGGCGGCCGCGCGCATCCTTGTCGCCGCCGAGGAAGGGCGGGGCAAAGTGGTAGTTCACCTTGAAATCACCCTCGAAGCTGCGCCGGAGCTCGTCGAGGAAGCCGGTCCGCATATGCAGGCGCGCCACCTCGTACTCGTCCTTGTAGGACATCAGCTTGAACAGCGAGCGGGCGACCGCGTCGGTGAGCGCTTCGCCGCCAAACGGCTGCTCGGCCGCGCGGACCTTGTCGATGCCCGCCCGATAGCGCTGCGCCCAGGCCTCGTCCTGATAGCCGACGAGGAAACGCTGGCGGCGGGCGATCACCTCATCGAGGCTTTCCGTCTCGAGAGCGGCTGGCGTCGGTGCGAAGGCTGTCGGATCGGCCGCCGCAAGCTGCCCGGCGGCAAAGGCCTGTCGGTTGCGCTCGACTGCGACGCCATTGAGGTCGATGGCACGGTGGAGAGCATCCAGCCCCACCGGAACCAGCCCCTGCTGCCAGGCATGGCCGAGCATGATGATGTTGGCGAAGACGGCATCGCCGAACAGCTGCTCCGCCAGCGCATTGGCATCGACGGTGCGGACGTTCTCGGCGCCGGCGACCTGCTCGATCTCCTTCAGTCGGCGGCGGGTCGCGAGGTCGGCATCGCGGCGGCGGACGATGTCGCCGGTTGGCATCTCAGCCGTGTTGACGAGCGCGCACATGCCGGAGCGATAGGTGGCGGAGGCCTTGGGTGAGGACGATACGACGATGTCGCAGCCGATCAGCGCGTCGGTCGAACCATTGTCGATGCGGACCTGATTGACCGCCTCGGGCGTTTCCGCAAGCCGCAGGAAGGACAGCACCGGCCCGAACTTCTGGGCGAAGCCGGTGAAATCGAGAACCGAGCTGCCCTTGCCTTCGAGATGGGCCGCCATCGCGATCAGCGCGCCGACGGTGATGACGCCGGTGCCGCCGACCCCGGTCACGAGCAGATCGTAGGGCCTGTCGAGCGCTGGCAGGGTTGGCTGCGGCAGGGCCGTCGCCCGCCCAGCGAAATCCTCGGCACTTGCCGGCCGCTTCCGGCGGGTGGCGCCTTCGACGGTCACGAAGCTCGGGCAGAAGCCGTCGAGGCAGGAGAAATCCTTGTTGCAGGTGGAGAGGTTGATCTGCCTCTTGCGGCCGAACGGCGTCTCCTTCGGCTCGACGCTCAGGCAGTTCGACGCCACCGAGCAATCGCCGCAACCCTCGCAGACGAGGTCGTTGATATAGGCGAAGCGCTGGGGATCGGCGAGCGTGCCGCGTTTGCGCCGGCGACGCTTCTCGGTGGCGCAGGCCTGCTCGTAGATCAGCACCGAGACGCCCTTGATCTCGCGCAGCTCGCGCTGGACGGCATCGAGCTCGCGGCGGTGATGGATCGTGACGCCATGCGGCAGGCTGGTGGGCGCGAATTTCTCGGGCTGGTCCGAGACCAGCGCGATCCGCTCGACACCCTCGGCGCGCACCTCCTGCGCGATCGCGTGCACGCTGATCGGCCCGTCGACGGGCTGGCCGCCGGTCATGGCGACGGCGTCGTTGAACAGGATCTTGTAGGTGATGTTGGCCTTGGCCGCGATCGACTGGCGGATCGCCATCGAGCCGGAATGATAGTAGGTGCCTTCGCCGAGATTCTGGAAGATGTGGCCCTTGCCGGTGAACAGCGAGGACGCCGCCCAGTTCACGCCCTCGCCGCCCATCTGGATCAGCGATGTCGTCTCACGATCCATCCAGCTCGCCATAAAATGACAGCCGATGCCGGCCAGCGCCTTCGAACCATCAGGCACTTTGGTCGATGTGTTGTGCGGGCAGCCGGAGCAGAAATAGGGCGTGCGGGTCGCGCCCGGCACCTGGATGATGCGGCCGGTCTCCGGAACGAGGGCCGCGGCGCGCTCGGCGAGACGCAGATCCGGGAACAGCGCGTCGAGCCGCTTCGCCACGATCGGCGCGAGCAGGCACGGCGAGAGTTCGCCGATCCATGAGATCAGGCGATTGCCGTCCTCGTCGCGCTTGCCGACCATCGAGTGCGGCTTGTGGCCGGGATAATCGTAGAAATACTCCTTGAGTTGGCTCTCGATGATGCCGCGCTTCTCCTCGACGACGAGAATCTCCGCCTTGCCGCGCACGAATTCCAGCGCCGAACGACGAGCCAGCGGCCAGACCATGCCGACCTTGTAGATGTCGATGCCATGGCTGCGGCAGGCCGCTTCATCCAGGCCGAGCAGGCGCAGCGCCTCCATCAGGTCGAGATGCGCCTTGCCGGTGGTGACGATGCCGAAGGAGGCCTCGGGGATGTCATAGATGCGCCGGTCGATCGGATTCGCCTCGGCGAAGGCGAAGACGGCCATCTTCTTGGCCTCCATCCGTTCCTCGATCTGCGGCCCCGGCAGATCCGGCCAGCGATAGTGCAGCCCGCTGGCGGGCGGCGTGTAGTCGGGCGCGTTGAACTGGCGCGGCGCCGGCAACTCCACCGACTGGCCGCTTTCGACCGTCTCCGAGATCGCCTTGAAGCCGACCCACATGCCGGAATAGCGCGACAGCGCGTAACCGTATTCACCGAAGGCTAGATATTCGCCGACCGAGGCCGGGTTCAGCGTCGGCATGAACCAGGCCATGAAGGCGACGTCGGACTGGTGCGGCATCGATGACGAGACGCAGCCATGATCGTCGCCGGCGACGACCAGCACCCCACCATGCGGCGAGGAGCCATAGGCGTTGCCATGCTTCAGCGCATCGCCGGCGCGATCGACGCCCGGACCCTTGCCGTACCAGAGGCCGAAGACGCCCTGCACCGTCCGGTCCGGATTGGTCTCGACCTGCTGCGAGCCGAGCACGGCCGTCGCGGCGAGGTCCTCGTTGACGGCCGGCAGGAACTCGATGCCGTGCTGTCCCACCAGTTCCTTGGCGCGCCAGAGTTCGAGATCGACACCGCCGAGCGGCGAGCCGCGATAGCCGGAGATGAACCCTGCCGTGTCGAGGCCGGCAGCGCGGTCACGCCGGGCCTGATCGAGCGCGATCCGCACCAGCGCCTGGGTACCGGTCAGGAATACCCGCCCGGTGGTCCTGGTATAGCGATCGCCGAGCGCATAGTCGGTGAGCGGGCTGATCGACGAGGTATCGGCCATGGCGTGGCCTCCCGAAAGATTTATTCGGAAGATTCTAAACTCGACCGGCTGGAAAGATTTGCCTGTTTCACCGCGCTTCGTTGCCAATTCGGTGAAATTGACCGATGTTGCAGCCGATCTGGGACAATCCTTGCAAGTCGAGGCAATGGAGCTCACCGAGCAGGACCGCAAGCTGATCACGCTGCTGCAGGCCGATGCCAGAATCTCCAATCAGGAGCTGGCGGAGGGCGTCGGCATGTCCGCCTCGGCCTGTTGGCGGCGGGTGCGGGCGCTGGAAGAAGCCGGCGTGATTTCGAGCTATCGCGCCATCGTCGACCCGGCCAAGGCCGGGCTCGCCTTCAGCGCGATGGTGCATGTCGCGTTGGTGCGCCATGAGGCGGACCATGTGAAGACGTTCATCTCACGCGTGACCGGGCGGCCCGAGGTGCTGGAATGCTTCGCGACCACCGGCGAGGCCGACTACCACCTGCATGTCGTCTGTCGCGACAAGGACGCCTACAACGATTTCCTCGAGCATTTCCTGTTCAGGCTGCCGGGCATCGCCAATGTCCGCACCAATCTCGTGCTGCGTGAAATCAAGGTGCACGGGCCGGTGCCGGTCTGACCGGCACCGCTCCTCCTGCCGACACGGCTATTGCGGCCAGGTCTTCGCCACCATGGTCAGCACGTCGTATTGCGCGACGAGCTGGGTGTCCTGATTGCTGACCGTGCAGTCCCAGCGCACCTCGCCGTACTCTTCCGTCTCGCGCGGATTGATCTGCTTGCAGGTCAGCGTCACCTGCAGCGTGTCGCCGGGGTTGACCGGCGTCAGGAAGCGCAGCGCATCGACGCCGTAATTGGCGAGCACCGGGCCCGGCGCCGGATCGACGAACAGGCCCGCCGCAAACGACACGATCAGATAGCCATGCGCGACGCGCCCGTCGAAGAACGGGTTCGCCTTGGCCGCCTCCTCGTCCATATGGGCGTAGAAGGTGTCGCCGGTGAAATGGGCGAAATGCTCGATGTCCTCCAGCGTCACCGTGCGCGAGGCGGTGACGAGCTGGTCGCCGATCTCCAGCTCGGCCAGCGACTTGCGGAAGGGGTGGACGCCATCCTGGCGCGTCTTGGCACCCTGCATCCAGCGCCCGGTGACCTCCGATAGCAGCCAGGGCGCGCCCTGGACGGCGGTGCGCTGCATGTAGTGCTTGACCGAGCGCATGCCCCCTAACTCCTCGCCGCCACCGGCGCGGCCGGGCCCGCCATGGATCAGCACCGGCAAGGGCGAGCCGTGGCCGGTCGAGGACTTCGCACTCACACGGTTGCCGAGCATGACGCGGCCATGCCAGGGGCCGAGCGCCTCGACCGCCTTACGCGCGAAGGCCGCATCATTGGTGAAGACCGAGGCGACGAGGCTGCCCTTGCCGCGCCGCGCGAGTTCCGACGCTTCCTCGGCAGTCTCATAGGGGATGATCGTGCTGACCGGGCCGAAGGCCTCGACATCGTGCACGGCCTTGGCCGCGCCGGGCTTGTCGCAATAGAGCAGCACCGGGCTCAGGAAGGCGCCGGCCTCGGCATCGCCAGATGTCAGATTGGCGCGACCGGGATCGCCGGCGACGATCTCGGCATCTCCCTGAAGCTCGGCGATGCGGGCGCGGACCTCGTCACGCTGGGCGAGGCTGGCGAGCGGGCCCATCCGGGTCGCCTCCTCGCCGGGATTGCCGAGCGCGATCTTGGCGAGCCGGTCTCCCAGCGCCTTGATCAGCGGCTCGACTGTGGCGCGCGGCGCGATCACGCGGCGGATCGCCGTGCATTTCTGCCCGGCCTTCACCGTCATCTCGCGAGCGACTTCCTTGACGAAGAGGTCGAACTCCTCGGTGCCGGCGACGGCATCGGGGCCAAGGATGGCGGCATTGAGCGAATCCGCTTCCATGGTGAAGCGCACGGAGTTCTCGACGATCGCCTTGTGCGCCTTGAGCCTGCGGCCGGTGGCGGCCGAACCGGTGAAGGTCACCACATCCTGGCAGTCGATATGGTCAAGCAGGTCGCCGACAGAGCCGCTGATCAATTGCAGCGCGCCCTTCGGCAGGATGCCGGTGGCGATAATCCGGCGCACCATCAGTTCGGTCAGATAGGCGGTCTGGCTCGCCGGCTTGACGATCGCCGGCATGCCAGCGAGCAGCGTCGGCGCCAGCTTCTCCAGCATGCCCCAGCACGGGAAGTTGAAGGCGTTGATGTGGATCGCGACACCCTCCAGCGGCGTCAGGATGTGCTGGCCGGAGAAGCTGTTGTCGCGCGAGAGTGTCTCGACCTCGCCATCGACGAGGGTGCGCGTGTTCGGCAATTCGCGCCGGCCCTTCGAGGCGTAGGACAGCAAGGTGCCGACGCCGCCCTCGATGTCGATCCAGCTGTCGGTGCGCGTCGCGCCGGTGGCGGTCGAGAGGGCGTAGAACTCCTCCTTCGCCTCCATCAGCGCCTGGCCGAGCGCCTTCAGCATCAAGGCGCGCTCATGGAAGCTGAGCTTGCGCAGCGCCGGGCCGCCGGCCTCGCGGCCATGGCTCAGCGCACGCTTCATGTCGAGGCCGCTCGCGTCGATCAGCGCGACTTCCGCCCCGGTCGCCGCATCGAGCAGCGGCACGGCCTTGCCGGCGCCGCGGACCCACTCTCCGGCGATGAAGGATTCGAGCTGGCGGACGGTCTTTACTGGCGCGTTCATCCCTGGAGTTCCCTTGTCGATCTCTGCGGCTTGTCGCCGTCGTCGGTTGGATGTGCGGGTCAGGCGATGCCGATGGCGCGCAGCAGCGCATCCACCTGCCGCTCCCAGGCGGTGGCGAGCTCGGCATTGCCGGTGTGGCGCAGGCCGAACTTCCTCTGCGTCGCGAAATGCGCCGAGCTGCCGCGGCCGAAGCTGGCCGCGACTCGCGGCCGCCAATAGGTGAGCGCGTCGGCAACCAACGGCCGATTGGCGGCGTCCTCCAGCAATTTCCGCAAGCCTTCCTCGCCGAGCTCCTTGTGCCGGCGTTCGCGCGGCAGGATGGCGCGGAAGATCTCGCCCAGCGGCTGGTAGGACAGCCCGGCGAACTCCTCGATCTGGATCACCACGGCCTGGCCCATCAGCACGTTCATCACGACCGCGTCGAGCCAGCCCTGCAAGGGATAGTGCAGCACGGCGAGCCGCATGTCGGCACCATGCCGGGCCGCGCCGAGATCGCTGTCGCGCGCTACGCGTTCGGCCCAGGGATGGTGATTGGCATAGCGCGAGATGTCGGCGCCGAACTCGCCCATCACCGCAAGCACGCGCTCGGCATGGTCGAGCTTCTCCAGCACGATGCGGGAGGCGGCAATGCGCTCCTTGATGCCCGGCCCCTGGTTGATGATATCCGCGAAGCCGGCGGCCCCGGCGAGCTCGCTGTCAACGAAGGTCGCCATCAGCCGCAGCAATTCACCGCGATAGCGCGGCGGGGCGTTCTCGGGCGTGGTCAGCTTGCCGCCCTGCGCCAGATAGTCCTCGAGCGGCATGGTGTCGGTGTCACTGGTCATAGGTCACCACCACCCGGTCGGAGAGCGGATAGCACTGGCAGCTCAGCACATAGCCCTGGCGGACCTCGTAGTCCTCGAGGGCGTGGTTGGTCGCCATCTCGACCTCGCCCTCGACGACCATGGCGCGGCAGGTCGAGCAGACGCCCGCCTTGCAGGCATAGGGCGCATCGAGGCTGGCGCCGAGCGCGGCTTCCAGGATGGTCTGCCCGGTCTTGGCCATCTCAATCACACGGGTGGTGCCGTCGAGCGTGATCGTCGCGGTGCAGGTCGCGGCCTTGCCGGTGTCGGCGGCGGTCCTGACGACGTGCTTGCCGCGACGCGGGGCCGAGGCGAAGAGCTCGAACTTGATCTGGTCGTCGCGCAGGCCGTGCTCGCGCAATGCCGCCGCGATCGCCAGCATCATCGGCTCGGGCCCGCAGATGAAGGCCATGTCGATGGCGGCGATGTTGATCCAGCCCTTGAACAGCCTGGCGCATTTCTCGGCATCGATGCGGCCGGAGAAGAGCTCGACCTCCTGCGCCTCGCTCTCCAGCACATGCACCACGTTGAAGCGGCCGAGATGGGTGTTCTTGATGTCTTCCAGCTCCTCGCGGAACATGATCGAACTGACCGAACGGTTGCCGTAGACCAACGTGAAGCGCGATCCCGGCTCGCGCGCCAAGGTCGTCTTGATCAGCGAGAGCACCGGGGTGATGCCGCTGCCGCCGGCGAAGCCGAGATAATGCCGCTTCTCCTCCGGCTTCAGCGGCACATGGAAGGCGCCCATTGGCGGCATCGCCTCGACCACGTCGCCGGGCTTCAATTCCTCGTTGGCCCAGGTCGAGAAGGCGCCGCCATCGACGCGCTTGATGCCGACCTTGAGGATGCCCTCGTCCTTGCCGGCGCAGATCGAATAGGAGCGGCGCAGCTCCTCGCCCTCGAAATCGCGGCGGAAGGTCAGGTACTGGCCTTGGGTGAAGTCGAAGGCGGCACGGTCCTCAGCGCGCGGCGCGAGCGTGACGACGACCGCATCGCGCGTCTCGCGGCGGATATCGGCGACCTCCAGCGGAAAGAAGCGTGCCATCAGATGCTCTTGAAGTAGTCGAAGGGTTCCAGGCAGTCGGTGCAGCGGAAATGCGCCTTGCACGGCGTCGAGCCAAACTGGCTGATGCGCTCGGTCTTGGCCGAGCCGCAGCGCGGGCAACTGACTTCGAGCGGCACCAGCGCGCCGGCGCAGGCGGCGGTGCCTTCGACCGGCGGAGTGATGCCGTAACCGCGCAGCTTGGCGCGGCCTTCGGCGCTGATCCAGGCGGTGGTCCAGGCCGGCGACAATTGCCGTTTCAGGACGAGTTTCTCGATGCCATGCTCGCGCAGGCCGCGCTCGATCTCGAAATTGATGACGCCGGTGGCCGGGCAGCCGGAATAGGTCGGCGTCACCGTGACCTCCAGCAGATCGCCGGCCCAGGCGACGTCGCGGATGATGCCGAGATCGACCAGCGAGATCACCGGGATCTCGGGATCGGGAATCTCGCCGAGCCAGGACCAGATCTCGGCAATGGCCGGACGGGAGATGGTGGCGGCGTCCATCAGCGTCTCCTCACCAGCTGGCGCCGGGATAGGCGCGCTGCAGGAACTGCATCTCGGCGAGGATGTAGCCGAGATGCTCGGAATGGACTCCGCGGCGGCCGCCCTTCTGCGCGAAACTCTTTTCCGGCACCTTCAGCGTCGCATCAGCCAGAGTCCGGCCGACATGCTCCTGCCAGGCAGGCTTCAGAGAGGCCGGTTCCGGCGCAAGACCGGTGGCCGCCAGTTCCTCGTCGAGCGCATCGGCGAGGAACATCTCGCCGGTGTACGGCCAAAGAAAGTCGAGCGCCGCCTGCATGCGGGCATGGCTTTCCGCGGTGCCGTCGCCGAGGCGGACGACCAGATCGGCGCTGCGCTCGAGATGATAGGCGACCTCCTTCGAGGCCTTCTCGGCGATCTCGGCGATGCGCCTGTCGGCCGAGCCCATCAGCGCCTTCAGCAGCGGCAGATGCCAGGCGTCGAACAGATATTGCCGCATCAGCGTCCGGCCGAAATCGCCATTGGGCTGCTCGACCAGCAGGAGATTGCGATAGCCGGAGACGTCGCGCAGGAAGGCGAGATTGTCGGGCGTGCGGCCCTTGCCCTCGGCCTCGCAGGCGAGCCCGAGCCAGAGCTGGGTCTGGCCGATCAGGTCGAGCGCGGTGTTGGCGAGCGCGATGTCCTCTTCCAGCGCCGGGGAATGGCCACACCATTCCGAATTGCGATGGCCGAGGATCAGGCAGTTGTCGCCCATGCGCAGCGCGAACTCGGCGACCGCCGCAGAAACCGCAGGGGAAGAGGCCGGAGCACCCATCACATGTGCCCCACTTCATCCGGCACGTCGAAGAAGGTCGGGTGCCGGTAGACCTTGGCGTTAGCCGGATCGAACAGCGGGCCCTTGTCGGAGGGCGCGCTGGCGACGATGTCGGCCGAGCGCACCACCCAGATGCTCACGCCCTCATTGCGGCGCGTATAGACATCGCGGGCATTGAGGATTGCCATCTCGGCATCCGGCGCGTGCAAGCTGCCGACATGGCGGTGGTTGAGGCCGTGCTGGCCGCGGATGAAGACCTCCCAGAGGGGCCATTCGCTCGACATTGCTTTGCTCCCTTCTGGCGGTGCGTTACTCGGCAGCGATGCGCGAGGCCTGACGCCGCGCCGCCTGCTTCTCCGCATGGGCGGTGAGCCCGTCGCGGAACCAGGCGCCGTCGTTCCAGGCCTTGCGGCGCGCCTCCAGCCGCTCGCGATTGCACGGGCCTTCGCCGGCGATCACCGCGAAGAACTCGTTCCAGTCCGGCTCGCCGAAATCATGGCCGCCCTTTTCCTCGTTCCACTTCAGCGCGGGATCGGGGACGGTGAGGCCGAGATACTTGGCCTGCGGCACGGTCTGGTCGACGAATTTCTGGCGCAGCTCGTCGTTGGAATTCTGCTTGATCTTCCAGGCCATCGACTGGGCCGAATGCACCGAGGCATCATCCGAGGGGCCGAACATCATCAGCGACGGCCACCACCAGCGATCGAGGGCGTCCTGCGCCATCGCCTTCTGCTCCGGCGTGCCTTTGGCGAGCACGGTCATGATGTCGAAGCCCTGGCGCTGGTGGAAGCTCTCCTCCTTGCAGATACGGACCATGGCGCGGGCGTAAGGGCCGTAGGAGCAGCGCTGCAGCGGCACCTGGTTCATGATCGCGGCACCGTCGACCAGCCAGCCGATCGCGCCGATATCGGCCCAGCTCAGCGTCGGATAGTTGAAGATCGAGGAGTACTTCGCCTTGCCGGAATGGAGCTGCTCGTACATCTGGTCGCGGCTGATGCCGAGCGTCTCCGCCGCGCAGTAGAGATAGAGGCCGTGGCCGGCCTCGTCCTGGACCTTGGCGAGCAGGATCGCCTTGCGCTCTAGGGTCGGGGCGCGGCTGATCCAGTTGCCCTCCGGCAATTGGCCAACGATCTCGGAATGGGCGTGCTGGCTGATCTGGCGGATCAGCGTCTTGCGGTAATCCTCCGGCATCCACTCCTTCGGCTCGATCTTCTGGCCGGCGTCGATGCGTTCCTGGAAGGCGCGCTCCTGCGGCTCCATCTCGTCGAGGCTGCGGACGCGCTTGGTGTCCGTCTTCACCATCTGGGCATACATCGGCCTGCCTCCTGTTCCGCCTCGCGCGTCAGACGCGCTCGAGGATCACTGCAATTCCCTGCCCCACGCCGACGCACATCGTGCACAAGGCGTAACGCCCGCCGCTGCGCTGGAGCTGCCACATCGCCGTCGTCGCCAGCCGGGCACCGCTCGCGCCCAGGGGATGGCCGAGCGCGATCGCGCCGCCATTCGGGTTCACCTGCGGGGCGTCGTCCGGCAGGCCGAGCTCGCGCAGCACCGCGAGCCCCTGCGCCGCGAAGGCCTCGTTCAGCTCGATCACGTCCATCTGCCCGAGCTCCAGCCCGGCCCGCTGCAGCACCTTGCGCACCGCCGGCACCGGGCCGATGCCCATGATGCGTGGCGCGACGCCGGCCGCCGCCATGGCGACGACGCGGGCGCGCGGCGTCAGGCCGTTCGCCTTCGCCGCCTTCTCGCTCGCGACGATCAGCGCCGCCGAGCCGTCATTGACGCCCGAGGCATTGCCGGCGGTGACGCTGAGATCGGGGCCGTTGACGCCTTTCAGCTTGGCCAGCTGATCGAGCGTCACATCCGGACGTGGATGCTCGTCGCGGTCGACGACGAGTGGATCGCCCTTCTTCTGCGGCACGGAGACCGGCGCCATCTCGTCGGCGAAGCAGCCAGCGGCCTGGGCCGCGGCCCAGCGCTGCTGGCTGCGCAGCGCAAACGCGTCCTGGTCGGCGCGCGAGACGCCGAAATCGGCGGCGACATTGTCGGCCGTCTCGGGCATGGAATCGATGCCGAAGGTCTTCTTCAGCCTCGGGTTGACGAAACGCCAGCCGATCGTGGTGTCGAAGACCGCATTGGCGCGCGAGAATGCACTGTCCGCTTTCGGCATCACGAAGGGCGCGCGCGACATGCTCTCGACGCCGCCGGCGAGCATCAAGTCGCAGTCGCCGGCGCGGATCGAACGGGCGGTGAGGCCGAGCGCATCGAGCCCCGAGCCGCAGAGCCGGTTGACCGTGGTGCCGGGCACGTCGACCGGCAGCCCGGAGAGCAGCACGGCCATGCGCGCGACATTGCGATTGTCCTCGCCGGCCTGGTTGGCGCAGCCGAGAATGACGTCGTCGACTTGGGTCCAGTCGACGGAGGGGTTGCGCTGCATCAGCGCCGTGAGCGGGATGGCTGCGAGGTCATCGGCACGGACGCTCGAAAGCGCCCCGCCATAGCGACCGACGGGCGTGCGAACCGCATCGCAAATGAAAGCGTCCGCCACGATCTCTCTCCCCGAAATCTGTCGTTTCGTTTTTATCAACCGACCGGTCGGTCATTTAATTGCACGAAATCTAACGGAGATCAACCGCATCGTTTCGGCAGGGCCACCGCCCGCAGTGATGGCGCGCCGCCGCATCAAATCCCAGGCCTGCGAAAATATTGGGGCGGGGTCGTTTGCCGGTCGTCGCCGTAGCCAAATTTAGACACTATAATGTCTAGCGACGACCTGCGCGGTCCGCTTCGCTCAGATCATGGACGTTCGGCGGATCGTGGCAAAGAACGTGCGGGAAATCCGCTCGGCAGCGCAGCTTTCTCAGGAGGAGGTCGCGGTTCGCATGGGCGTCGAACAGACCTATGTGAGTGGCCTCGAACGAGGTGTGCGCAACCCCACCATTACCACGCTGGACCGCGCGGCCCGCGCGCTGAACGTTAGAGTCTCGGAGCTTCTGAGAGAGTAAGGATTGCCGAGAGGCGGGTTGATTCGGGTAGGCCATCAAATCAGCTCGACGAGGATTTGCGAGACAGCCTTCGCTCTTGGATCCGGTTACAGGACGGTGAGACAATGCAGGAAGCCACCAAGGGCTCTGAAATTAAAGCAGCTTCTGAGTTTAAAGGGCTGCGCGAGGTGGTCCTGGACACCGAGACCACCGGCGTCGAAGCCCTGAAGGGCGATCGCATCGTCGAGATCGGCTGTGTCGAGCTCATCAACCACTGCCCGACCGGCCGCACCTTTCACGTTTACATCAATCCCGAGCGGGACATGCCGGAAGGCGCCTTCAAGGTGCATGGGCTGTCCGAAGCTTTTCTCTCCGACAAGCCGGTTTTCGCCGCAGTCGCCAGCGAATTCGCCGCCTTCATCGCCGATGCCAAGCTCGTCATCCACAATGCCGCCTTCGACGTCGGCTTCATCAATATGGAGTTCGGCCGGCTCGGCCTGCCCGCGATCGTGCCGGCGCTGGTGGTCGACACGCTCTCGATGGCGAGGCGCAAGCATCCCGGAGCCAGCAACAGCCTGGACGCGCTCTGCTCGCGCTACGGCATCGACAACAGCCGCCGTACCAAGCACGGCGCGCTGCTCGACTCCGAGATCCTGGCCGAGGTCTATATCGAGCTGATCGGCGGCAAGCAGACCAGCCTCGGCTTCGGCGCTACCGCTACGGGCAAGGCGGGCGTGGGGCTCGCGGTCGCGATGGAGCGCCCGGTCCGTCAGCGCCCGCTTGCGGTGCGCCTGACGCCGGAGGAGCGAGCGGCCCATGAGGCCTTCGTGCTGAAGCTCAAGGGGCCGCTCTGGCGCGGTTATCTCGGCGTGCCCGAGGAGGCATAAGGCTGAGCGTCATGCTCGGGCGGAGCCCGAGCATGACGGCGGTCTGGACTACTCGCCCTGCTTCCGGCTTGCCCGGCGCGACATCATGTTGAGGCCCTCGATCAGGGCCGAGAAGGCCATGGCGGCGTAGATGTAGCCCTTCGGTATATGGGCGCCGAAGCCTTCGCCGATCAGGGTGCCGCCGATCATCAGGAGGAAGCCGAGCGCAAGCATCACGATCGTCGGGTTCTTGTCGATGAAGCGCGCCAGCGGGTCGGCCGCGAGCAGCATCACCGCGACGGCGACGACGACGGCGATCACCATCACCGGGATGTGCTCGGTCATGCCGACGGCCGTGATGATGCTGTCGATCGAGAAGACGAGATCGAGCAGCAGGATCTGGAAGATCACGCCGCCGAAGGTCACGGCCGCGGCAGTGCTGCCATCGAACATGTCGGGGCCGTGATCGGGATCGACCTTGTGATGGATCTCCTTGGTCGCCTTCCAGACCAGGAACAGGCCGCCGGCGATCAGGATGATGTCGCGCCAGGAGAAGGCCTTGCCGAACACCGAGAACACCGGCGCTGTCAGCTGCACGATGAAGGCGACGGTCGAGAGCAGGCCGAGGCGCAGGATCAGCGCCAGGCCTATGCCGATCCGCCGGCCGCGCGAGCGCTGATGCTCGGGCAGCTTGTTGGTCAGGATCGAGATGAAGATGAGGTTGTCGATACCGAGGACGACCTCCATGGCGATCAGGGCGCCGAGCGCCACCCAGACTGCTGGGTCGGCGGCGAGCGTCATAAGGGAATCCATGGAAGTCGTGAACCTCGCGGGAACGGCGCGCCGGGATGGCGGCCTCTGGCCCGCGGGACATGGAAACGTTCCGGCGATTTACAACGGCTCGAGCAACAAAAAAGAGCCCCGAAGGGCTCTGATCTGTCGAATTCGTGATGCCGAGGCGCTGATTCAGGCGTTCGGCGTGCCCTGCTGCGCCTGCATCTCCTCGAGGCGCTGGCGGTAGAGCGCGGCAAAATCGATCGGGTCGATATAGAGCGGCGGGAAGCCGCCATTGCGGACGGCTTCGGCGACGATCGCGCGAGCAAACGGGAACAACAGGCGCGGGCAGTCGATCATCACGACGGCATGCACTTGCTCCTGCGGCACGCCGAGGATGCGGAAGACGCCGGCATAGCTGAGCTCGAAGGCGAACAGTGTCTCGTCGTTGAGTGTCGCCTTGCCTTCGAGTGTCAGGATGGTCTCGACGTCGTTCTCGCCGAGCGCGTTGGCGTGGACGTTGACCTGCAGGCCGATCTGCGGGCCACCCTGCTGTTGCTGCTGGATCAGCGAGCGCGGGGCATTGGGGTTCTCGAAGGAGAAATCCTTGATGTACTGGACCAGCGTGTTGAGGCTGGGTCCCTGCTGGTCGCCGGCGCCGGCGCCGTTGCCGTTTTCGTTGGCCATCGGTCCCATCATGTCTGTAAAGAAAATCCTCGGGAAATTCCGTGCCGTGGCCGGAATTGCCCGGCAAGGCAGCGGCGCCGGGCTCGCGTCGGCTATCATGGCGGCGGGGCCGGCACAAGCGAAGCGCGCCTTCACGCCCTTGTCGCACCCCGGGGGTGGATGTTACGAGCCTCCCTCACCATATCCGTTCGATGATGGGCGGCAGAAGCGCGCCCGCGCGGGAACGAGTTTTCGAGGTTCGGATCAGCCGGCGATGCAGAATTTCGATATGACGACCCTGGTCTTCCTGGCCCTGGCCGTTTTCGTCGCCTGGAAACTGCGCTCGGTGCTGGGCCAGAAGACCGGGCACGAGAAGCCGCCGGCAGACCCCTTCGCGCGCCGCGAGACCCCGCCGATGCGGCCCGATCAGCCGGCCAATGGCGAGCGCCGCGACAATGTCGTCCGCCTGCCGGGCGCCGCCAACGATGCCGCGGCTGCTCCGGTGGCCGATGCTGAGCGCTGGAAGGATATTGCCGAGCCGGGATCGCCTATCGCCGCCGGTCTCGATGCGATCGTTCGCCAGGAGCCGCGCTTCGAGCCGCAGGGTTTCCTGATCGGCGCGAAATCAGCTTATGAGACCATCGTCACCGCCTTTGCCCGCGGTGATCGCAAGACCTTGAAGGGTTTGCTCGCCAAGGAGGTCTATGACGGCTTCGAGCAGGCGATCGCCGAGCGCGAGAAGCGCGGCGAGAAAGCCGAATCCAATTTCGTCTCGATCGACAAGGCTCAGATCGTCGGCGTCGATGTCAAGGGCAAGGCCGCCCAGGTCACCATCGCCTTCGTCTCGCAGCTGATCAGCGCGGTCCGCGATGCGCAGGGCAATGTCGTCGACGGCAGCGCCGATGCGGTCTCCGAGGTCAACGACGTCTGGACCTTCGCGCGCCAGCTCGGCAGCCGCGATCCGAACTGGCTGCTGGTCGCCACCGAATCGGCCGCGTGATCCGTGTCGCCGGTCTCGTTCTGGGGCTGCTGGCCGCAGGTGTATCGATGACCGGTGCGGACGCCTCGCCTCCACCCTTGCCGCAGGGCGCCCGGGCCGAACCCGTGGCGCCCGCTTCGCTTGTCGGCTGGGGCGCCGATGACCAGCTCGCCGTGCTGCGCCTGTTCGCGCAGGGCTGCGAGACTGATCCGCCGCTGCGGCAAGGCGCCGCCTCGCCGCCGGCCCTGCCGGCGCTGTGCAGCAAGGCAGCGAGCCTGCTCGCGGCGGGTGATGTAAGCCCGGACTCGGCTCGCCGCTTCTTCGCCGACAATTTCGCGTTCTGGCGCATCCGTCCGGCCGGCGCCGAGCGTGGCTTCATGACCGGCTATTTCGAGCCGGAATTCGAGGGCTCGCTGGTCCGCTCGGACGCTTTTCCGACGCCGCTCTATGGCCGCCCGACCGATCTGGTGACCAAGATGCCGGGCGACGACTGGCCCGGGCTCGACCCGGCGCTGACCTCGGCGCGGCGGACGGCTGGAGGGCTGGAGCCCTTCCCGGATCGCGCTGCGATCGAGGAGGGCGCGCTCATCGGCCAGGGACTCGAGATCCTCTTCATGCGTGATCCCGTCGATCGCTTTGTCCTGCAGGTCCAGGGCTCGGGCCGGATCCGCCTGCCGGACGGCAAGGTGACGCGGCTGGTCTATGCCGGGCGCAACGGCCACCCCTATACCTCGCTCGGCCGCGAGCTCAGCCGGCGCGAGAACATCCCGCCCGAGCAGATGACGATGGACAAGCTGATCGCCCGGCTTAAGGCCGATGCGAGCTTCGCCCGCGAGCTCATCCGGCTCAACCGCTCCTTCGTCTTCTTCGCTCGCAACGACGCTTTACCGCCCGACTCCGGCCCGATCGGCGGCGCCGGCCTGCCGCTGACCCCGCTGCGCAGCATCGCCGTCGACCGCTCGCTCTGGCCCTATGGCATGCCGGCCTGGATCGAGACCGAGATTCCCGACGGCAAAGGCGGCAGTGCAAAGCTCGCTCGTCTCATGCTGGCGCAGGATACCGGCACCGCGATCGTCGGCCCGGCCCGGATCGATCTCTTCGTCGGCTCGGGGGCCGAGGCCGGCCATCGTGCAGGGCTGGTCCGCCATCCCGTCGATTTCGTCGTGCTCTGGCCGCGCTAGTCATGCGCCGGCGCGGCAAGCTCCTCTCTGAAGCGGAACTCGCGCTCTGGCGCCAGGTCGCGCGCACGGTCACGCCCCTGGCAGGCCGTAAAGCCGTTGAACCGGAACCTGACGCGCCGCAGGAGAAACCCGGTCCGGCGGCGGAGAGCACCACCTCTCCGGCAAGGCTCAGCCCCGCCCGGGCACCCGCCAAGCCTGCGCCACCGCCGCTCGTGCCGCTGGAGCGGCGCATGCGCACGCAATTGCGCAGGGGCCAGCAGGGCGTCGAGGCGGTGATCGATCTGCATGGCTTGCGCCAGGACGAAGCGCATTCGGCCTTGCGCGGTTTCCTGCGCTTGCAGCAGCAGCGCGGCGCCAAGCTCGTGCTGGTGGTGACCGGCAAGGGCGTCGCCGGCGATCTCCCCTATGGCGAGGAGAGGGGCATCCTCCGTCGCAACGTGCCGCATTGGCTGCGCCTGCCGGATTTGCGCCCGCTGGTGCTCGGTTTCGACGAGGCCGAGCAGCGCCATGGTGGCACCGGTGCGCTCTATATTCGCTTGCGCCGCAGCCGGGAGCTCGGCTGATGACGCCCTTCGGCCGCCGCGTCCGCGAATTGCGCGCCGCCCGCGGCGTCACTCTGGCGCAGATGGCGCAGGCGCTCGGCGTCACTCCCGCTTATCTTTCGGCGTTGGAGCACGGCAAGCGCGGCCAGCCGACCTTCACCCTGATCCAGGGCGCGATCCATCATCTCGGTGTGATCTGGGACGAGGCCGACGAATTGATCCGCCTCGCCGAACTCTCGCATCCGCGCATCGTGATCGATACCGCCGGCCTCGAACCGGAGGCGACCTTGTTCGCCAATCGCCTCGCCCATGAGGTGCAGTGGCTCGGCCCGTCCGATCTCGCCGCCTTGATCTCGATCCTCGACAGTGCAGCGCGCCGCCGCGGCAGTGCTTGACCTGGCCTGCCGGCAAATGCGACACGCCGCCATCCTCCCGCCATCACGGATTTCTTCATGACCTCCAAGCGCTATGACGTGCTCGCTTTGGGCAATGCCATCGTCGACGTCTTCGCCGCGGCGGAGGAAAATTTCCTGGCGAAGTACGAGCTGGTCAAAGGCTCGATGGCGCTGATCGACGAGAACAGGGCCGAACTGCTCTATGGCGCGATGGGCCCTGGCAAGGTGGTCTCGGGCGGCTCGGCCGCCAACACCATTGCCGGCCTGGCCTCCTTCGGCGGCAAGGGTGCCTTCATCGGCAAAGTCAAGGCCGACGAGCTCGGCAAGCTCTATCGCCATGACCTGACCTCGCTCGGCGTCGCCTTCGATACCGCCGCAGCGACGCAGGGCCCGGCGACGGCGCGCTCCTTCATCATCGTCACGCCCGATGGCGAGCGCACGATGAACACCTATCTCGGCGCCTGCCAGGGCCTGTCGCCGGCCGATGTCGATTCCGCCACGGTCGAGAATGCCGACATCGTCTATCTCGAAGGCTATCTCTGGGATCCGCCGGCAGCCAAGGACGCTTTCCGCAAGGCCTCCGAGCTCGCCCACAAGGCCGGTGGCCGCGTCGCCATCACCCTGTCGGATTCCTTCTGCGTCGATCGCTATCGCGACGAGTTCCTCGGCCTGGTCCGCAATGGCCTGGTCGATCTCGTCTTCGCCAACGAGCACGAGCTGAAGAGCCTCTACCAGAGCGCCGATTTCGACACGGCGCTGGCGGCGATGCGGGCGGAGAACATCCTCGCCGTCATCACCCGTTCCGAGAATGGCGCGCTGGCGCTGACGCCGGACGGCGTCGTCGCCGAGCCGGTCTTCCCGGTCGAGCGCGTGGTCGATGCGACCGGCGCCGGCGATCTCTTCGCCGCTGGCTTCCTGCACGGCCTGACCACCAATCGCGAGGCGCGCGACTGCCTGCGGCTCGGCGCGCTCGCCGCCGCCGAGGTCATCAGCCATGTCGGCGCGCGCCCGGACGTCAGCCTGAAGACGCTCGCCGGCAATAACGGCCTGCTCTGAGAAACAAGGGCGGGCGGCTCAGGCCGCCCGCTTCAGCCCCGTCGCGCTCCAGATCTCGCTGAGCGCGCCGACCAGCGCGGCGATGTCCTCGTCGGAATGCAGCGGCGTCGGCGTGATCCGCAGACGCTCGGTGCCGCGCGCCACGGTCGGGTAATTGATCGGCTGGACATAGATCGCAAAGCGCTCCAGCAACTCGTCGCTGATCCGCTTGCACAGGGCGGCATCGCCGACCATCACCGGCACGATGTGGCTCGGGTTCGGCAGATGGGGGATACCGGCCTGATCGAGCTGCAGGCGTAAGCTTCGCCCCCGGTCCTGCTGGCCCTCACGCTCGGCCGAGCTCGTCTTGAGATGGCGGATCGCCGCCAGCGCCCCTGCAGCGAGCGTCGGCGGCAGCGAGCTCGAGAAGATGAAGCCCGAGGCGAAGCTGCGGATGAAGTCGCACAACGCTGCCGAGCCGGTGACATAGCCACCCATCACGCCGAAGGATTTGGCCAGCGTGCCCTCGATCAGGTCGAGCCTGTGGCTCAAGCCCTCGCGCTCGCTGACGCCGCCGCCGCGCGGCCCGTAGAGTCCGACGGCGTGGACCTCATCGATATAGGTCAGCGCGCTGAACTCCTCGGCGAGATCGCAGAATTCGGCGATCGGAGCGATGTCGCCATCCATCGAATAGACCGACTCGAAGGCGATCAGCTTCGGCCTGCTGCGGTCAATGCCCGCGAGCTTGCGGCGCAGATCCTGCGCGTCGTTATGGGCAAAGATCAGCTTCTCGGCACGCGAATGCCGGATGCCCTCGATCATCGAGGCATGGTTGGCGGCATCGGTCAGGACGATACAGCCGGGAATGCGGGCGGCCAGCGTCGAGAGCGAGGCCCAGTTCGACATGTAGCCGGAATTGAACAGCAGCGCAGCGTCCTTGCCGTGCAGATCGGCGAGCTCGCGCTCCAGCAGGACATGGTAGTGGTTGGTGCCGGCGATGTTGCGGGTGCCGCCGGCACCGGCTCCGCAGGCCTCGAGCGCCTCGCGCATCGCGGCGAGCACGGCAGGGTGCTGGCCCATGCCGAGATAATCGTTCGAGCACCAGACGGTGACCTCGCGCGGGCCGTTCGGACCGTGGAAGGCGGCGCGCGGAAAGCGGCCGGCACGGCGCTCGAGATCGGCGAAGATGCGATAGCGTCCCTCGGCCTTGAGGCCGTCGAGCTCGCTGCGGAAAAAGGCCTCGAAATCCATTGGGGAGCCTCCTGGCGCCACCTTTGAGGGATTCCAGGCACAGGGTAAAGGCGCGCCGATGTCGCGCTGTAGCAGGAGCTGCGACGGCCGGCGCCGACATCGGGCTGTCGGGTTCCGTGCAAGGTGCTTTTCGTATCCGAGCGGGAATGGGCCTTTCCCTTTGGCGCGATGGCCCGTTAGATCGGCGGCAAAGCTCGCGAGGACAGGCCATGGCGGTAACGATCGACGGACGGACCCTGAAGGGCAAGCAGGTGCTGCGCGTGGCCCGGCCCGGCCCCTCCGGCCGCTACGAGAAGGCGACTTTGGCCAAGTCGGCGCGCGAAGCGATCGCGGCGACGCGCGCCCATATCGACGCCAATTTCATGAACGACGAGGCGCCGTTCATGTACTCCTTCAACACCGGCGTCGGCCTGTTCAAGGACCAGCGGGTGCTGATGTCGGAGATGACCGAATATCAGCGCAAGAGCGTCTACGCCCACGCCACCGGCATCGGCGAGCCCTTCCCGGAGGATGTGACGCGCGCCACCATGCTGCTGCGCGCCAACGCCTTCGCCTCGAACTATTCCGGCCCGCAGGTCGCACTGGTCGAGCGGCTGCTCGCCTGCCTCAATGCCGGCGTCCACCCGGTGATCCCGCAGAAGGGCTCGGTCGGCGCCTCCGGCGATCTCGCCCCGCTCGCCCACATGTCGGCCGCGGTCTGCGGCTTCGAGGAGGGCGAGGCGGTCTACAAGGGCAGGCGGATGAAGGCCCGCGACGCCCTGGCCAAGGCCGGGCTCGAGCCTGATTTCAAGCTCGGCGCCAAGGACGCCTCGGCCCTGATCAACGGCTCGACCGTGTCGCTGGCGCTCGGCGTGCTCGCGACTGAGGACGCCAAGCGCCTGATCAAGGCCGCCGATATCGGCCTTGCTCTCTCGCTCGAAGCCATGCGCGGCGAGCTCGCCGCCTTCGATCCGCGCGTCCATGCCGCCCGCCCGCATCCCGGCCAGGCGCTGGTGGCGCGCAATCTTCTGAAGATCACGCAAGGCTCGAAGCGTTGCTCGGCCTCGGCCCGCGAGACGATCTATCCCGACGAGATCGGCCGCACGCCGGGCAAGCCGCCGGCGCCACGTGTGCAGGACGTCTATTCGCTGCGCTGCGCCCCGCAGGTGCATGGGCCCGCTCGCGAGGCGCTCGACTATGTCAGCCGGATCATCGCGACCGAGACCAATTCGGCGACCGACAACCCGCTGATCTTCCCCGAGGATGACGGCTACCGCGTCATCTCCGGCGGGCATTTCCACGGCCAGTACGTCGCGCAGGCGATGGACCTGCTGGCCATCGCCATGACCGATCTCGGCTCGATCTGCGAGCGCCGCCTCGCCCGCCTGATCGATCCGACGCTGAGCTACGGCCTGCCGCGCAACCTGCTCGCCGGCAAGCGCGGCCTCAACACCGGCTTCGCCACTGTGCAGTGCTCGATGTCGGCGCTGGTGATGGAGAACCGGACTTTGTCATCTCCGGGCTCGGTCGATTCGATTCCCGGCAAATCCAATGCCGAGGACCATGTCTCGAACTCGACCTGGTGCGGCCGCAAGGCGCGTACAGTCGTCGAGAATGTCGAGATGATCATCGCGGCCGAGATCCTGATGGCCTGCCAGGCGCTGTCGCTGATCGCCGAGACCGCCAAGGCCCATCCGCTCGGCAAGGGCACGCAGGCGGCGCTGGACGCGCTGCGCGAGACGATCCCGCCGGCGCTGGACGGCGACCGTTGGTACGCCGCCGAGATGAACCAGGCGACGGCGCTGATCCGCTCCGGCGCGATCGTCGAGGCGGTGGAAGCGGCGGTGGGGGGATTGGAGTAGGGAGCAGCTTGGCTAAATGCGTCATGCTCGGCCTTGAGCCGAGCATCTCAGGCCGGAAGAGACTCCGATTGGCGCCTTCTCGTCAGGAGATTCTCGGGTCAAGCCCGAGAATGACGCCTCCTAGTACAACGTCGCCTTGACCCGCTCCGGTAGCGCCTTGTCATAGGCCTCGCCGTCGAACGCTTCCGTCGCCGCTCGCGCCGAAATGTCGCGCAGGATCGTGCCGGCGCTCGGCAGCGCGCGCTTGTCGACCTGCGCCGCCGGGTTCCAGAGATCGGCCCGCACCACCGCTCGCGAGCATTGGAAGTAGGCGGCCTCGACCGTGACCACGATCACGCAGGCCGGCAGCTTGCCCGCCATTTCGAAGCGCGCGCACAGCTCCGGGTCGGTCGAGAGGACGGCGGTGCCGTTGACGCGCAGCGTTTCGCCGTAACCGGGGATCAGAAAGAGCATTCCGATGCGATTGTCAGACAGAAGATTCTTCAATGAATCCAGTCTGTTATTGCCTCTTCGGTCCGGAATCAGCAGCGTTTTCGCGTCGCTCACGGTGACAAAGCCCGGCAAATCCCCACGCGGTGAGCAATCCAGCCCGTCCGGACCGTTGGTCGCGAGTACGAAAAACGGCGAGGCTGCGATCAGCGCGCCATAGTTGGCGTCGATGTGATCGATCTCCTTGATGACCGAAGCGGGCGCGATCGGGTTCGGATAGAACGCGGCGAGCTGATTGAGCGACGTAATCTGATGCGCGGTCATGCCAGCCTCCGAAGACAATAAGTCTAGACTATTCGACTTCGCTGCAGCGCACCAGAGGGCGACCAAAAGAAAACGCCCCGCACCATCAGGTGCGGGGCGTCTGATTCACGTGAAACGCTGATCGCGCTTCAGCGGGCTCACTCGGCCTGCTGCTTCTCACGGGCCTTCTCGGCCTCGCGTTCGGCCTTCAGCTTCTCGGTGATGTCCTCGCCGGTGGCCTGGTCGACCACCTTCATCGACAGGCGCACCTTGCCGCGCTCGTCCATGCCGAGGAACTTGACCTTGACCTTGTCGCCTTCCTTGACGACGTCCTGCACCTTCTGGACCCGCTTGGGAGCGAGCTCGGAGATGTGGACGAGGCCGTCCTTGGCGCCGAAGAAGTTCACGAAGGCGCCGAACTCCATGACCTTCACGACGGTGCCGTCATAGATCATGCCCGGCTCGGCCTCGGAGACGATCGACTTGATCCACTTGATCGCGGCTTCGATCGACTTGCCGTCGGCCGAGGCGATCTTGATGGTGCCGTCGTCCTCGATGTTGACCTTGGCGCCGGTCTTCTCGACGATCTCGCGGATCACCTTGCCGCCCGAACCGATGACTTCGCGGATCTTGTCGACCGGGATCTTCATCGTCTCGATGCGCGGCGCATACTCGCCGAGCTGGCTGCGCGAGGCCGAGAGGGCCTTGCTCATCTCGCCGAGGATGTGCTCGCGACCGCCCTTGGCCTGGCCGAGGGCGACCTTCATGATCTCCTCGGTGATGCCGGCGATCTTGATGTCCATTTGAAGCGACGTAATGCCAGCTGCAGTACCCGCCACCTTGAAGTCCATGTCGCCGAGGTGGTCCTCGTCGCCGAGGATGTCGGAGAGCACCGCGAAGCGCTCACCCTCGAGGATCAGGCCCATGGCGATGCCGGCGACCGGGGACTTCAGCGGAACGCCCGCATCCATCAGCGCCAGCGAGGTGCCGCAGACGGTGGCCATCGAGGACGAGCCGTTTGACTCGGTGATCTCCGAGACGACGCGGATCGTGTAGGGGAACTCCGACTTGGCCGGCAGCATCGGGCGGATGGCGCGCCAGGCGAGCTTGCCATGGCCGATCTCGCGGCGGCCGGGCGAGCCCATGCGGCCGGTCTCGCCGACGGAGTAGGGCGGGAAGTTGTAGTGCAGCAGGAAGGTCTCCTTGTAGGTGCCTTCCAGCGAGTCGATGAACTGCTCGTCATCGCCGGTGCCGAGCGTGGTCACGACCAGCGCCTGGGTCTCGCCGCGGGTGAACAGCGAGGAGCCGTGGGTGCGCGGCAGGACGCCGGCCTCGGCGACGATCTTGCGGACCGTCTTGACGTCGCGGCCGTCGATGCGGACGCCGTCGTCGAGGATCGTCCAGCGCACGACCTTGGCCTGGGCTTCCTTGAACTGGCCGGCGACCTGCTCCTTGGTGAAGGTGGTCTTGCCGTCCGGTTCGGCCGAAACGAGTGCCTGGACCTTGGCCTTGGCGGCGTCGATCGCCTTGTAGCGCTCGGCCTTGGTGGTGATCTTGTAGGCGGCGCGCAGATCGGCATCCACCAGCTTGAGAACCGCGTCGAGCACGACCGAGTTGTCGGCCGGGGTATAGTCGCGCGGCTCCTTGGCGGCCTTCTCGGCCAGACGGATGATCGCGTCGATCACCGGCTGGAAGTGCTTGTGGCCGAACATCACGGCGCCGAGCATGACCTCCTCGGTCAGCTCCTTGGCCTCGGACTCGACCATCAGGACGGCGTCCTGGGTACCGGCGACGACGAGGTCGAGCGCCGATTCCTTCACTTCCTCGATCAGCGGGTTGAGCTTGTAGGCGCCGTCGATATAGCCGACGCGGGCCGCGCCGACCGGGCCCATGAACGGCACGCCCGAGAGCGTCAGCGCCGCCGAGGCCGCGACCATCGCGACGATGTCGGGGTCGTTCTCGAGGTCATGCTGCAGGACGGTGACGATGACCTGGGTATCGTTCTTGTAGCCTTCGACGAAGAGCGGGCGGATCGGCCGGTCGATCAGGCGCGAGACCAGCGTCTCCTTCTCGGTCGGGCGCCCCTCGCGCTTGAAATAGCCGCCAGGGATGCGGCCGGCGGCGAAGGTCTTCTCCTGGTAATTCACGGTCAGCGGGAAGAAGTCGAAGCCCGGCTTCGGCTCCTTGGCCGAGACGATGGTGGCGAGCACGACGGTCTCGCCATAGGTGGCGAGCACGGCGCCGTCGGCCTGGCGGGCGATCTTGCCGGTTTCGAGGACGAGCTTGCGGCCGCCCCAGATCAGTTCTTCGGTTTGAACATCGAACATCGGATTGTCTTTCGGTCGGATGCGATCCGTCCGGCGTCGATCGTGCCCATGGGCAAGACGGCTAAACGTCCGGGGTGAGCTTGCAGGAAGCGCGCCCGGGCGCTCGGCGATCCTGCCATGGACGTCACTGACGCCGGCGGATCATGCGGAAAGCCGCCCCATGCGGTTGCCGCATTGAAGGGGGAACGTCGCCTCATTACGGCGCTCCCGAAGCGAGGCCGGTACCTGGCCTCTAGTAGAACCGCCCGGAGCAGCGAGGCACCGGGCGGGAATTCGGTTCGATCAGCGGCGGATGCCGAGCTTCTCGATCAGAGTCTTGTAGCGCGCTTCTTCCTTGCCCTTCAGGTAGTCGAGCAGGGAGCGGCGCTGCGAGACCAGCTTGAGCAGGCCGCGACGCGAATGGTTGTCCTTGGTGTGGGACTTGAAGTGGCCGGTCAGGTTGTTGATGCGCTCGGTGAGGATCGCGACCTGGACTTCCGGCGAGCCGGTGTCGTTCGGCTTGGTGGCATATTCCTTGACGAGCGCGTTCTTGCGCTCAGCGGTGATCGACATCGTCATGTCCTTTGGTTGGGTGTTGATCTGGCGGGCCAGGCCGGGATGTCGTCCAGCAAGGTCCGAAGCCCGCATCCGCTTCATCGCGGAAGGGATGCGCAGCCGGCCATCGGGCCGGTTGCCCGGGCATATACACGAAATCTGGCGAAACGCTAGCGTGTTGCGTCGCAGCACTGGGCGTAAGGCTCCCGGAACCTCCGCCGGCTCCGCAGGTTGATTCGCCGCAGGTTTCCAACCGGGGTTGCGTGTCATGCCAGCCATGTCGAAGGACCGCCTCATTGCCGCGCTCGGCGCCCAGCTCCGCGCCGAGCGCGAGACCCGCGATGCGCTTGCCGAGGTGATCGCCAACGGCCAGTTCGATCGCGAGGTGCTGCTCGCCATCCTCACCGATCCAGTGCCGGTCGTGACCCGCGACGAGATCGTGCGGGCCGAGGCCTGGCTGCGCGGCTTGCCGCCGGCTTTCCCCGCTCGACCGAAGCTGAGGGCGGCCTGATGGCGCCCCGGCCGGCCTGGAAGGGCTATCTCAAGCTCTCGCTGGTCTCCTGCGCCGTCGAATTGACCTCGGCGACCGACCATAGCGAGAAGGTCTCGTTCCGCGTCATCAACCGCAAGACCGGCAACACCGTCCGGCGCCAATATATCGACAGCGTCAGCGGCAAGCCGGTCGAGCCCGACGACGAGGTCAAGGGCTACGAGATCGGTGGCGACGAATACCTCCTGATTGAGGAGGACGAGATCGACGCGGTCCAGATCGAGAGCTCGCACACGCTCTCGATCGAGCAGTTCGTCGATCGCGCCGCGATCCCGCAGATCTATTTCGACGAGCCCTATTATCTCAGCCCCTCCGACGAGGTTTCGGAAGAAGCTTTCGCCGTGATCCGCGAGGCGATGGCGAAGCAGAAGAAGGCAGGCATCGCCCGGATCGTGCTCTATCGCCGCGAGCGCCCGGTGATGATCGAGCCCTTCGACAAGGGCTTGCTGCTGACCACGCTGCGCTACGACAAGACCGTGCGCCAGCCGGACGAGGTCTTCGACAGCCTGAAGAAGGGCAAGCTCGACGAGGAGCTGGTCGATCTCGCCACGCACATCATCGAGAAGAAGGAGGCGAGGTTCGATCCCAGCGGCTTCGAGGATCGCTATGAGGAAGCGCTGCTCGAGCTGATCGCGGCCAAACGCAAGGGCAAGAAGCCCCCGGTGGCGAAGCCGGCGGAGCGCCCCTCCAATGTCGTCAACCTGTTCGAGGCGCTGAAGAAGAGCCTCGGCGAGGAGAGCGGCGGGTCCGGCAAGCCAGCGCGCGGCAAGAAGCCGTCGAGCACCCGAAAGCCGACGAAGAGGCCCGCTGCCGGCAAAGCCAGGAAAAGCGCCTGACGCGCGTCGGAGGGCGCCATGGTCAATCTCGACCTCTATCGCTCGAAGCGTGATTTCAGCCGCACCCGCGAGCCGAAAGGCGCCGCCAGTCGCCGCAAGGCTGCCCGGAGCGGCGGCGCCTTCATCATCCACAAGCACGCCGCGCGTCGGCTCCATTACGATCTCAGGCTCGAGCATGACGGCGTGCTCTGGTCCTGGGCGGTGACGCGGGGTCCGAGCCTTGACCCCGGCGAGAAGCGCCTCGCCGTCCATGTCGAGGACCATCCGCTCGAATACGGCGCCTTCGAGGGTACGATTCCGGAAGGCGAATACGGCGCCGGCTCGGTCATCGTCTGGGACGAGGGCAAATGGATTCCGGAGGGTGACCCCGCTCGCGGCATGGAGAAGGGCCACCTCGCCTTCACGCTCGAAGGCCGCAAGCTCGGCGGCCGCTGGCATCTCGTCAGGCTGAAGCCGCGCCGCGGCGAGAAGCGCGACAACTGGCTCTTGATCAAGGTCGATGACGATTTCGCCCGCGACGACGAGGATATCCTGGAGACCGCGCCGGATTCGGTGAAGTCGGGCAGGAGTGTCGAGGAAATCGGCGAGGATCCCGCTGGCGACGTCTGGTCGACCGACGAGAAACCCGCGAAGGATAGCAAGCCCAAAGCGGCTAAAGCAAAATCAGCGAGGGCCAAGCCGGCCCGCCGCTCGGAAAAGACCGAAGGCGAGCCGCTGCCTCGCTTCGTCGAGCCATGCCTTGCGACCTTGCAGGACAAGCCGCCCACCGGCGATGCCTGGCTGCACGAGGTCAAGTTCGACGGCTATCGCCTGCAGGCGCGGATCTCCGCCGGAAAGGTCAAGCTGCTGACCCGCACCGGGCTCGATTGGACCGAGCGCTTCGGCGACCGGATCGCTGAAGCGTTCACTGCGCTGCCTTGCGAGACGGCCTTAATCGATGGCGAGGTCGTGGCGCTGGGCGAGAACGGCATCTCGTCCTTTTCCGCGCTCCAGGCCGCGCTGTCGGAGGAAACGACTGCGAACCTCGTCTTCTTCGCCTTCGATCTGCTCCATCTCGACGGCGAGAATCTGCAATCCGAGCCGTTGCTCGCCCGCAAGGAGCGGCTGGAGGAGCTGCTCAAGGCTGCGGACGTGGATTCGCCCCTGCGCTATTCCGAGCATTTCATCGAGCCGGGCCAGACCATGCTGCGCCATGCCTGCCGCATGAGGCTGGAGGGCGTCATCTCCAAGCGGGCGGAGGCGCCCTATCGCAGCGGCCGCGGACGCGATTGGATCAAGTCGAAATGCACGCAGCGCCAGGAATTCGTCATCGCGGGCTATGTGCCGTCGAAGGCCGCGCGCAATCAGCTCGGCTCGCTCGTCCTCGGCTATCACGAGGATGGCGAGCTGAAACCGGCCGGCCGCGTCGGCACAGGCTTCACCCGCAACTCGGCCGCTGCGTTGAAGAAGAAGCTCGACGTCATCGCGACGAAAGCCTCGCCCTTCCGCGGCGAAGCCGGCCGCGAGCGTGGTATCGTCTGGGTCGAGCCTGAGCTCGTCGCCGAGATCGCCTTCGGCTCCTGGACGGCTTCGAAGACCCTGCGGCACTCGGCCTTCCTCGGCCTACGCGAGGACAAGCCGGCTGAGGAGGTGATCGAGGAGAAGCCGGTCAAGGCCGACGCAAGGAAAACTCGATCTGCGAAGGCCAAGCGCAAGGCCGGCCCGGAGACGACCGTGACGCTCAGCAATCCCGACAAGCCGCTCTGGCCCGATATCGGTTTCACCAAGCAGGACCTGCTCGACTATTACACCAGCGTCTGGGAGCGCATGGCGCCCTTCGTGGTCGAACGCCCCTTGAGCCTGCTGCGGGCGCCCGATGGCGTCGGCGGGCAGGTCTTCTTCCAGAAGCATGCCGGCGCCGGCCTGCACAGATCCGTCTCACGGATGAAGGACAAGGATGGCGAGGAACTGCTCTTCATCCGCGATTTCGACGGGCTCGCCGCGCTCGTCCAGCTCGGCACGGTCGAGGTCCATCTCTGGGGCGCCAGGATCGATGCGATCGAGATGCCCGATCAGGTCATCTTCGATCTCGATCCCGACCAGGGTGTGCCGATGGAACGGGTTCGAGAGGCGGCGCTCACCGTGCGCCAGCGTCTGGACGAGCTCGGCTTCGAGAGTTTCCTGAAGACCTCCGGCGGTAAGGGCTTCCATGTTGTGCTGCCGCTGAAACCCAAGGCGGACTGGGGCGCGGTCAAGGGCTTTGCCCGCGACTTCGCCAGGGCGATGGAACAGGCCGAGCCGAAGCTCTACACCGCGACTCTGTCGAAGAAGGCGCGCAGGGGCCGCATCTTCATCGACTATCTCCGCAATGGCCGCGGCTCGACCGCGATCGCGCCGTTCTCGACACGGGCCCGTCCGGGCGCCGCAGTCGCCATGCCGGTCGCCTGGGAGCTGCTGGAGAAGGATCTGGCGCCCGATGCCTTCAAGGCACCGGAGGTGATGAAGAATGGCCCGCCGGACGATGCCTGGGCCGCCTTCTTCAAGCCGAAGCGCGCGCTGAAACGCTGATCAGGCAGCGATCTCGCCGCGGTCATAACGACGCTGCGCTTCCTCGACTTCGCCGATATGGGCCTCGGCCCATTGCGTCAGGGCGGCGACCGTGCCGGCGAGCGTGCGCCCGAGCGGCGTCAGCGAATACTCGACTGTGACCGGCACGGTCGCGAAGGCCCGGCGCGAGATCAGCCCGTCCCGCTCCAGGCTCTTCAGCGTCTGCGACAGCATTTTTTGCGAGATGGAATCGATCCGCCGGCGCAATTCGTTGAAGCGCAACGTCTCCTGCTCCAGCAGGATCAGCACCAGCACCGCCCATTTGTCGCCGATGCGGTCGAGTACCTGCCGCGTCGGGCAGCGGGCGTTGAAGGCATCGGGGCGGTGGAGCATGGCGGTTTCCGGCAGGTGACCTTGTGGCGTGAAAGTGCCTTCTTGAGAGAAAATCTCACATGCGCCATCTGGTGTCTATCGGGATGTTGGTTCCCAATAGATACTAGGGATACGATCATGAAGATTGCTCTCATCGGCGCGACCGGCTTCATCGGCTCGCGCCTGCTTGCCGAATTGACCAGCCGCGGCCATCAGGTCACCGCCATCGTCCGCAATCCGGAGAAGGTGCCGCAGGGCGCCGGTGTCGCCGCGAAGAAGGGCGATGTCTACGACAAGGACGGACTTGCAGCCCTGCTCGCCGGCCATGACGCGGTGATCAGCTCAGTGCATTACACCGCCAGCGATCCGGCAGTGCTGCTGGCGGCGGTGAAGCAATCCGGCGTGAAGCGTTATCTCGTCGTCGGCGGCGCCGGCAGCCTCGAGGTCGCGCCGGGCGTCAAGCTGTTCGACACCAAGGAATTCCCGGCGATCTATCTCGATGAGGCGCGGAAGGGCGGCGCTTTCCTCGATCTGCTGAAGGGCGAGAGCGGTCTCGACTGGACCTTCCTCTCGCCTTCCGCCCTGATCGAGCCGGGCGAGCGCACCGGCACGTTCCGGCTCGGCAAGGACCAGCTTTTGGTCGACGGCAACGGCCAGAGCCGGGTCTCGGCCGAGGACTACGCGATCGCTCTGGTCGATGAACTGGAAAAGCCGGCACATTCGCGCCAGCGCTTCACGGTCGGTTATTGAGGCGGAGCGCCAGGCCCCGCCTCAGCACTTAGTGAGCTTACCGGTCAGACTGAACGAGTCTGGCCGGATCGAGCTGCAGGGTCCGGCGGAAGCGCTTCTCGCCGAAGGCGAGCTGGCCGCGGCGTAGTTCGCCGCTCCAGACATGGCCGGCATCGCTCTCGAAATAGAGCTGCGACGCATCGACCTCGTAGCGGCCGCCATGGCTCGGCGCCTGGTCGCGCTGCTTGCCGAAGCGGCCATTGGGTCGAAGATCGAGCCGGATGGCTCCGTCCTCGCTGACCCAGCGACCGAGCACGGCGCGTTCCGCCTTGCTCAACGGCTGGAAGGCTTCGAGATCGATCTCGAGCGGGCGGATCGGCCGCTTCGCTGGAGCGATGATCGACGCGATCGCGCCGAGCGACTGGAAGACCTGGCTGAAGGGCATGGTGATCTCCTTTCGTTCAGGTTGTTGGGCGGTGCTGATAGCGCCGCCTTTGACAGGAATATGTCAGTAGCAACCGGTGCGGGGCGCCAGGGCGATCAGCCCGTGGGTCCGTTGGTCGAGAACGCTGCCGGTATGCTTGGACAATGCACCGGAGCGAGCCGGAGGCGGTAGACCGATCCGCCAAGATCATTGCCTGATCCTCCAGCTCCGCAGTCCACCCATGGCAAAGCCACGGTACTTCCTTATATGAAAGTCCAGGCAGTAGGATGGCCTTGGCCATCCGCTATGGAGGCCGGTGCATGCCCCAGGTCCAGGAACTCGCCGCACTCATTGCGCGCTTCGCGCCCACCGACGGTGTCCACGACACCGCGATCCCGCGCGTGAAGGTCGTTCGTCTCTCGCAGCCGAGCGAGCCGATGCATGGCCTGCACGAGCCGGCGCTCTGCATCATCGCCCAGGGCGCCAAGCAGGTGATCCTGGGCGACCAGATCTATCGCTATGACGCCAACCATTGCCTCGTCGTCTCGCTCGATCTGCCGGTCATCGGCCAGGTGATCGAGGCGACGCCGGAGGAGCCCTATCTCTGCGTCAAGCTCGAGCTCGACCCGGCCGCGATCGGCGCGCTGATGCTTGAAACCGCGCCGTCGGCAGAGCGCGAAGCGGCGCCGGGGCCGGGCTTGGTGGTCAGTACGCTGACGCCGGCCTTGCGCGATGCCGTGATCAGGCTGACCGGCCTGCTGGCCTCACCCGCCGACATCCCGGTACTCGCGCCGCTGGTCGAGCGCGAAATCCTTTATCGCCTGCTGATCAGCGAGCAGGCGGCGCGCCTGCGCCAGATCGCGGTGGCCGAGAGCAAGCTGCAGCAGGTGAACCGCGCCATCGGCTGGATCAAGCGCAATTACCGCAAGCCCTTCAGTGTCGAGATCGTCGCGGCGGAGGCGCGGATGAGCCCCTCGGCGCTCCATCTGCACTTCAAGGCGGTGACGGCGATGAGCCCGCTGCAGTACCAGAAACAATTGCGGCTGCAGGAGGCGCGCCGGTTGATCCTGGCCAATGCACGCGACGCGGCGTCTGCCGGGTTCGAGGTCGGCTATGAAAGCCCCTCGCAGTTCAGTCGCGAGTACAGCCGCCTGTTCGGCGCCCCGCCGCTGCGCGATGTCGCGCGTTTCCGCGGCGGCGAGCCGGTCTACAGCGGCTGACCGGGGTCAGAACTCCTCCCATCCGGCATCGCTGGCGCGGCCGTTGGCGGCCTTTTTGGCCGGCGCGGCCTTGCTTTGGGCGAAGGCGGCTTCCGCGAGCTGGCGCAGGCGCTCGGGCTCCGGGTCATGTCCGCTGGCGCGATCGGCCGGGCCAGCCGCATGGAGCGGGGCAGCAGCGCGCGCGGGAGCCCGGGTTGCAGACCTCGCGGCCGGGCGTGAGACAGAGCCGGCGGAGCCTGCCGCCGTCATCGCCCCTGCGGCGAGGCCATTCCCCGTGCGGAAGCTTGCCACCAGCGTGTTGAGCTCACCGATCCGGCCGGTGAGCGCTCCGGCCGAGGCGGCGCTCTGTTCGGCCAGCGCGGCGTTGGCCTGCGTCATCTCGTCGAGATGGGCGACCGCCTGACTCATCTCGTCGATACCATGGGCCTGCTCGGCCGAAGCCGCCGAAATCTCCTGGATCGTGCCGGTGACCTTCTGCGAGGCGGCGAGAATCTTCTCCAGCGAGTCGCCGGCCCGGCGCACCAGCCGCACGCCCTGCTCGACCTCGGCATTGGAGGAGGAGATCAGCCCGGAAATGTCCTTGGCAGCCTCGCCCGAGCGCTGGGCGAGGGTGCGCACCTCCGAGGCGACCACGGCAAAACCCTTGCCGGCATCGCCGGCCCGGGCCGCCTCAACCGCCGCATTGAGCGCCAGGAGATTGGTCTGGAAGGCGATGTCGTCGATCACCCGGATGATGTCGGAGATTTTGCGCGAGGCCTCTTCGATCCTCGCCATGGCGCTGACCGCCTCGCCGGCGATGGCGCCGCCATCCTGGGCCGCCTTCATCGCCTCCTCGGCGATCGCGGCCGCCTGGCGCGCGCCTTGCGCCGAAGCCTTCACCGAGGCCGCCAGCTCCTCGGTCGTGGCCGCCGTCTCCTCCAGCGAAGAGGCCTGCTCCTCGGTTCGCTTCGACAGATCGTCCGCGCCCATGTTGATCTCGCGCGCCGCGACCCCGACCTCCGACGCCGTAAGCTGGATCGTCGAAACCGTGGCGGAGAGGCGGTCGACGGCCCCATTGAAGTCGGCCCGGAGCTGTTCGTATTCGGCCGGGAAGGCGTCCTCGAGCCTGCAGGTCAGGTCGGCCTGCGCGAGGCGCTCCAGACCGGCTGCCAAAGCATGGACAATTGCTTCCTGCTGGCGCGCGTGCTCGCGCTGTTGCTCAGCCCCACGCTCGCGCTCGGCCTGGTTGCTGCGGCGCTCGGCATCGCTGCGTTCCGACTGTTCTGCCGCTTCGGTCTCCAGCCGCGCCTTCTCGATTGCCGCTTCGCGCAGGACGGAGACCGCGTCCGCCATGGCCGCAACCTCGTCGCCGCTGCGCAGCTTCGGCGGCTCGCTGGCGAGATCGCCGGCGGCGAGCTTCAGCATGGTGTCCTTGAGTTGGCCGAGAGGTCTCAACGTCCGGCGCGTCAGCCAGAACAGCAGCGCTCCGCCGATCGCGGCGATCACGAGGCCGGCGGCGATGTTGTTGCGGATCATCTCGTCGATGACAGTGAGGAAGTCCGACTGCTTGATGCCGACATAGAGGATGCCGATGACCGCATTGTTCGATTTCTGGATGATCGGCTCGTAGATGGTGAAATAGGGCACGCCGAGAATGTCGGCAGCGCCGGAATAAGTCCGGCGCTCCTTGAAGACGGCGTCATAGGCCGGACCCTGCGCCAGCTTGGTGCCCACCGCACGCGAGCCGTCCGGCTTCTGGACGTTGGTCGTGACGCGTGTGTCGCCCATGAACACGGTCGCGGTGCCGCCGGAGAGCGCCTTGACCTTGTCGACCGCAGCGAAGTTGCCGTTCACCAGCTCCGAGCCGAAGAAGAGCTTGTCGCCCTCCAGCCGGGGCTCACCCTTGGCCGTGAGGATATCCCGCAGCAGGTTGATGTTGACGGTCAGGCTGGCCTGAGCCCGCTCGCGCATGGCGCTGTCGGCGGCGCGGATCGAGACGATCACCGATGCTGCGATCGCAGCGGCGAAGATGGCGATGCCGACGATCGCGAGCCGGTTGGAGATGGGTAGCCAGAGGGAGGCGAGCTTCTTCACGGGCGGCTCCTTGAGGCGGCCGGGGGCGACCAACACTCAAGAACCGGTCCAAACTGGTAAATTTCGCTTTAAACGGGGCAGAAATCGACCAAAATGCCCCAATTTTGCGGGTAGTTCGTTCCATTCAGGACGAACAGAGCACGGCCAGCGTGCGCTTTTGAACCTATTCTTCTAAAGGTTGAACACCCGGTGCGGCACGAACTCGCCCTGCATGATCGAGCCGGTGGCGATCAGCACGCCGCCGCTCACCGCGTAGACCGCATCGGCCTCCAACGGCGCGTCGCGCCCACGCAGCAGCACGCTCTGGCCGCGTTTCAGCCGGAGCGCCGCGTCGCGATGGATCACGATCTCGGGGATCAGCTGCAGTGCCGCCGAGACCGGCAGCAGCGCCTCGGCGGCACCCTCGCCTTCGCGCAGTGCCTCGACGGTTGCGGCATCCGCGACCGCAAACGGTCCAACACGGGTGCGGCGCAGATGCGCGACATGGCCGAGACAGCCCAGCGCCAGACCGAGGTCGCGCGCGATGGCGCGGACATAGGTACCCTTGCCGCATTCGGCCTCGAAGGTCGTGGTCGGGCCGTCATGGCGGACGATACGCAGCGCGGTGATCTCGACCGGGCGCGCCTCCAGCGTCACCTCCTCGCCGTCGCGGGCGAGATCGTAGGCGCGCTCGCCGGCGATCTTGATCGCCGAGAACTTCGGGGGCACCTGCTGGATCGTGCCGGTGAAGCGCGGCAGCAAGGCCGCGATCGCTGCCTCATCGGGGCGCAATTCGGAGGTCGCGACGACCTTGCCCTCGGTATCGTCGGTATCGGTCTGCGAGCCCCAGGCGACAGTGAACTCATAGGCCTTGCGGCCATCCATCACGAAGGGGACGGTCTTGGTCGCCTCGCCGAGCGCGATCGGC
Organism: Rhizobiales bacterium 2SD; assembly: GCA_005502805.1. Lineage (GTDB taxonomy): Bacteria > Pseudomonadota > Alphaproteobacteria > Rhizobiales > Beijerinckiaceae > Allobosea. Next base: position 131,279 of record SCMY01000010.1, read on the forward strand.
AGCAGGCCGGAGGCGAGCGGATCGAGCGTGCCGGCATGGCCGGCCTTCTTGGCGCTATAGGCGCGCTTCACCACGGCGACGGCATGGGTCGAGGTCATCCCGACCGGCTTGTCGAGCACGACCCAGCCATGCACGTCACGCTTCTTCGGGCGCGGCGGCCGGCCACCATCCGCCTCTACCGGACGGTTCTCGTCAGTCGTCGTCATGGTTCTTGTCTTGCTGGTCAAAGTCTTGATCGATGCGCAGCGGCTTGCGGTCGGTGTCGCGGCGGACGGCTTCGGAATCGAGCAAAGCGTCGATCCGCGCCGCCTCGTCGAAGCTCTCATCCTGGCGGAAGCGCAGATCGGGCGCGTATTTCAGGTTGACCCGATGCGCGACCTCGCCGCGGATATGGCGCTTGTTGGCGTCGAGCGCCTTCAGCACCGGCGCGACGTCCTGGCCGCCGAGCGGCATGATGTAGCAGGTCGCGAGCTTGAGATCGGGCGAGAGCCGGACTTCCGGCACGGTGATCACGTGCTTCGCCAGCACATCGTCATGGATGTCGCCGCGCGCCAGCATTTCCGCCAAGGCGTGGCGGATGAGCTCGCCGACGCGCAATTGCCGCTGCGAGGGCCCTGAGCCCTGTGTATTGGGTTTCTTCGCCATGGTTCTCGTTCTCCGGGATCGGACCGGACGGACGGGTTTGAAACGTCATGGCCGGGCGAAAGCCCGGCCATCTCTAGGTTTCCGGGAGAAAGCGAGCCGATCAGAGGCTGCGCTTGATCTCCTCGACGCGGAAGCACTCGATCACGTCGCCAGCGCGCATGTCCTGGTAGTTCTCGAAGGACATGCCACACTCCTGGCCGGCGACCACTTCCTTGGCGTCGTCCTTGAAGCGCTTGAGCTGGGCGAGCTTGCCCTCGTGGACCACGACGCCGTCGCGGATCAGGCGGACATTGGCGCCACGCTCGATCGTGCCGTCGGTGACGCGGCAGCCGGCGATCTTGCCGACCTTCGAGACGTTGAAGATCTCGAGGATCTGCGCGTTGCCGAGCATGGTCTCGCGCAGGGTCGGCGCCAGCAGGCCCGACATCGCGTCCTTCACATCATCCATCAGGTTGTAGATGATGCTGTAGTAACGGATCTCGACGCCGGCCCGTTCGGCCGCCTCGCGCGCTTCCTTGTGGGCGCGGACGTTGAAGCCGATCACCACAGCGCCCGAAGCCTGGGCGAGCGTGACATCGGATTCGGTGATCGCGCCGACGCCTGACGAGAGCACGCGGGCGCGCACTTCGTCGTTGCCGACCTTCTCCAGCGAGCCGACGATGGCTTCCACCGAGCCCTGCACGTCGCCCTTGACGACGAGCGGGAACTCCTTGCGGCCGGCGCCTTCCTTGAGCTCGCGCATCATCTCGGCCAGCGAGCGACCAGCGCCCGAGCCGGCGCCGCGGGCGGCGAGACGATCGCGCTTCTGGCGCTCGCGGTAGTCGGTGATCTCGCGGGCCCGCGCCTCGGACTCGACGACCGCGACGCGGTCGCCGGCTTCCGGCGTGCCGTTGAAGCCGAGCACCTCGACCGGCAGCGACGGCGCCGCTTCCTTGATCTGGGCGCCGGTATCGGAGATCAGCGCCCGGACGCGGCCCCATTCGGCGCCGGCGACGATGATGTCGCCGGTGCGCAGCGTGCCGCGCTGGACGAGGACGGTCGCGACCGGGCCGCGGCCGCGATCGAGCTTCGCCTCGATCACGGTGCCTTCGGCAACGCGGTCGGGGTTGGCCTTGAGGTCGAGCACCTCGGCCTGCAGTGCGATCGCATCGAGCAGCGTGTCGAGCCCCTGGCCGGTCTTGGCCGAGACCTCGATCTCCAGCGTCTCGCCGCCGAGCGACTCGACCTGGATCTCGTATTGCAGCAGCTCGGAGCGGACACGGTCCGGATTGGCGTCGGACTTGTCGATCTTGTTGATCGCCACGATCAGCGGCACCTTCGCCGCCTTGGCGTGGTTGATGGCCTCGACCGTCTGCGGCATCACGCCGTCATCGGCCGCGACCACCAGCACGACGATGTCCGTCACCTTGGCGCCGCGGGCGCGCATCGCCGTGAAGGCGGCGTGGCCGGGCGTGTCGATGAAGGTCACCTTGGCACCGGCCGGCGTCGTCACCTGATAGGCGCCGATATGCTGGGTGATGCCACCGGCCTCGCCGGAGACGACATGGGTCTTGCGGATCGCGTCGAGCAGCGAGGTCTTGCCGTGATCGACATGGCCCATGATGGTCACGACCGGCGGCCGCGAGACCAAGGTCTCGTCGGTGTCCGGCGTGTCGAACAGGCCTTCTTCGACGTCGGATTCGGCGACGCGCTTGACGGTGTGGCCCATTTCCTCAGCGACGAGCTGGGCCGTGTCGGCGTCGATCACATCGGTGATCTTGTGCATCGCGCCCTGCTTCATCAGCAGGCGGATGACGTCGACGCCCCGCTCGGTCATGCGGTTGGCGAGTTCCTGGATGGTGATCGTCTCGGGGATGATCACCTCGCGCATCACACGCTCTTTCTGAGCGTCCGAGGCGCGATGGCCGGTCATGCGTTGCACGCGGCGGCGGAACGAGGCGAGCGAGCGGGTCCGCTCGTCGTCCCCGCCGGTAGCGGTCGAGAGCGTCAGGCGACCGCGCGGCTTGTCGCCGGCCTTCGGAGTCTTGGGCGCGGGAGCAGGCGCTCCGCGATTGGCGGCGCCGGGCGCTCCGCCGGGACGGCGGAAAGCGGGACGCGCGTCACCATCATCGGGACGGCTGCGCGGCGCGCCGGAGGACGGCGCCTGGCGGGTCGGCCGGGCGACGACCGGTTCAGCGGTCGCGTTCGGATCGGGCCGGGGGCCGCGCGGCGTATCCGGACGCGGCGGACGGAAATCGAGCCGTGGCGGACGGGCGCCGACATCGCGGGACGGCGGGCGAGGGCCGCCGAAGTCGCGCTGTTCACGCGGCTCGCGCGGGCCGGACGGAGCCGGGCGCGGCGCCTGTCCATAAGTCTGGGACGGGGGAGCCGACGGACGCTCGGGCTCGCGCACCGGCGCGGGCCGCGGCGGAGCCGCCTCTTCACCCATGCGCTGGCGAGCGGCGCTCTCGGCCCGGCGCTTGTGCTCGTCTTCCTGGCGGCGGCGATCCTCTTCCTCGCGCTGGCGGGCCTGGGCGGCCTCGCGCTCGGCCCGTTCGCGGGCCTCGCGGGCGGCGCGCTGGCGCGCTTCCTCTTCGGCGCGGGCCCGGGCCTCGGCCTCGACGGCGCGGGCGTCGGTCAGGGCGCGCTGACGCGCATCCTTCTCGTCGTCGGAGAGCGTGCGCAGCAGCATGCCGCCGGCTGGCCGATTGGCCTGCGGCGCCGACTGGGGCGCTTGCGGGCGCGGCGGCGTCGGAGCCTGAGGTGGCTGGGGCGCGCGGGCGACCGGCGCCGGAGCGGGCTCATGGCCGCTGACGCGGCGCTTGACCTCGACGACGACCTGCTTCGAACGCCCATGCGAGAAGCTCTGCCGAACCGTGCTCTGTTCGACAGGGCGCTTCAGCGACAACGTCTTGGGAGGCGTCACGCTCAAGGTCTTGTCGCCGGGGGTCTTGGTGTCACTCATTCCGCTTTCGGTCCTGCCGGTTCGGTCTTCGTCTGATCTCGCGCATCGGATTCGACCGGGTCGATAAACGCCGTTTCGCCAGCATCGTTCGTCCGAAAACGGACGAGCCGACGCCAGCGCGCGAGGAAACCCTCAGTCGCCGGACCCGGAGCAAGGGCTGCATGTATCACATGCTCACGCCCGAGCGCCAGTTCCAGTTCGGCCGCGGCGAAAATCGCCACGACCGGTATCTCTCTCGGTATCGGCGCCCGCCGCAGCGCCTGGCCGATTTTACGCTTTCCATCCTCGGCGCCGTCGCTGGCGGCGATCACCGCCGCTGCGCGCCCGGCCTCCGCCAGCGCCTCGACTTTGGCGAAGCCGCTGACGACGAGCCCCGCCTTGTTCGCCATCGCCAGCGCCTGGACCGCGTCCTTGGCCAGCAAAGCGTCGACCTCGTCCGGAAGCTCCGGCGACACCGAGACCTTCGTCTTCAGCGAGCGCTCGAAAGCGCGCTGCTTCACCGCCTCGCCAACCGCGGCGGCGCTGAGCGAAACCCAGACGCCGCGTCCCGGCAGCTTGCGCCTGATGTCCGGCACCAGCACATCGCCTGGGCCGACCACGAAGCGGATCAGGTCGTCCGGAGCCCGGCCCTGGCGCGTCACCACGCAGGTCCGCTCCGGACCCTCGCGTTCGGCGCGCCGGTTCATCGCGCTGCTCCGGCTCAGGCCTGCGACTCTTCGGCTTCAGCCTCGGCCTCGGCTTCCGGTTCCGGCGCCTCGACCCAACCGGCCTTGATGCGGGCCGCCATCACGATCGCCTCGGCATCCTGGCGCGACAGGTCGAAGCCGTCGAGATAGCCGGAATGGCGGGTGGTCTCGCCATCCTTGCGCTCGGTCCAGCCGACGAGGTCGTCGGTGGCGCAGCCGGCAAGGTCCTCGACGCTCTTCACGTCGTTCTCGCCGAGCGCGACCATCATCGCGGTGGTGACGCCCTCGACCTCGCGCAGCTCGTCCTCGACGCCCAGCGCCTTGCGCTTGTCGTCGAGCTCGGCCTCGACCGCAGCGAGATGCTCCTGAGCGCGGCTCTGGATCTCGGCGGCGGTGTCCTCGTCGAAGCCCTCGATCGAGGAGAGCTCGTTCGGCTCGACATAGGCGACCTCCTCGACCGAGCGGAAACCTTCCGAGGCGAGCAGCTGGCCGACGGTCTCGTCGACATTAAGCGCGTTCATGAACAGCTCGGTGCGCTGCACGAACTCCTTCTGGCGGCGCTCCGACTCTTCCTGCTCCGTCAGGATGTCGATGTCCCAGCCGGTCAGCTGCGACGCCAGGCGGACATTCTGGCCGCGGCGGCCGATGGCGAGCGAGAGCTGCTCGTCCGGCACCACGACCTCGATCTTGTCGGCTTCCTCGTCGAGCACGACCTTGGCGACTTCCGCCGGCTGCAGCGCGTTGACGACGAAGGTCGCGACATCGGGCGACCACGGGATGATGTCGATCTTCTCGCCCTGGAGCTCGCCGACCACGGCCTGCACGCGCGAGCCGCGCATACCGACGCAGGCGCCGACCGGGTCGATCGAGGAATCGCGCGAGATTACGGCGATCTTGGCGCGCGAGCCCGGATCGCGGGCGACGGCCTTCACCTCGACGATCCCGTCATAGATCTCCGGCACTTCCTGGCCGAACAGCTTGGCCATGAACTGCGGATGGGTGCGCGACAGGAAGATCTGCGGGCCACGCGGCTCGCGGCGCACGTCGTAGACATAGGCGCGGGCGCGGTCGCCGACCTTGAAGGTCTCGCGCGGGATCATCTCGTCGCGGCGGATGATGGCCTCGCCACGGCCGAGATCGACGAAAACGTTGCCGTACTCGACGCGCTTGACCGCGCCGTTGACGATCTCGCCGATGCGATCCTTGTACTCGTCGTACTGACGGTCGCGCTCGGCCTCGCGCACCTTCTGCACGATGACCTGCTTGGCCGACTGGGCGGCGATGCGGCCGAAATCGAAGGGCGGCAGCGGATCGGCGATGACGTCGCCGACCTGGGCGGCCGGGTTGTGGCGCTTGGCCTCGTCGACGGTGATCTCGACGGCGCCGTTCTCAACGAGGTCGACGACCTGGAGATGGCGCGCCAGCCGCAGTTCGCCCGATTTCGGGTTGATCTCGGCATGGACGTCGGTCTCGGCGCCGTAGCGCGAGCGCGCCGCCTTGGCGATCGCGTCCTGCATCGCGTCGATCACGATCTGCCGGTCGATCGACTTCTCGCGAGCGACAGCGTCGGCGATCTGCAACAGCTCGAGCCGGTTGGCGCTGACGGCCATGGCCTCACTCCTCTTCCTGTGTGTTCTTCACCGGCCCCTTGGCGCCCTTGCCCGGCTTGCGGGCCTTGGGGTCACGGGGGCCGAGCGACTTGCCGCGCCCGGGTGCGGGCTGGGCGATCTCGTCGGCGGGCGGCATTTCCGGCGCGAGGCCGGACTTGCCGCGCCGGAGCGATTCGGTGACCAGCGCGTCGGTCAGCACCAACCGCGCCTCAACGATCAGCCGCATCGGGATCGCGACGTCGCGATCCTCGTCGGCCTTGGCGTCGTCGCGGCTCAGCAGGGCGTCGGTTCCGCTGGCGCCCCGCAGGATGCCGCGGAAGCGCTTGCGCCCTGCGAAGGGCTCGCTGGTCTCGATCTTGGTCAGGTGGCCGGCCCAGCGTTCGAAATCGCTTGGCCTGACCAGCGGCCGGTCGATGCCTGGCGACGACACTTCCAGATGATAGGCCGTTTGAACGGGATCGTCGACGTCGAGCGCCGGCGACACCGCCTGGCTCACCGCTTCGCAACCCTCGACGGTCATGGTGCCGTCCGGGAGCTCAGCCATGATCTGGACGGTGCAGCCGTTCTGGCCGGTGACGCGCACGCGCACCAGCCGGTAGCCGAGATCCATGATCGCCGGTTCGACGATAGCCGCGACGCGCGCGGCCACGCCGCCTTCGACGACAATGCGCGCCTCTTGCCGTGCTTCCTGACCCTGGCTGTGCTGCTCGACCATCCGTGTGGCTCGCCCGTCTCCCGCCGGCTGCAAAAAAAGCTCGTGGGGTGGTTCGGCCAATAAAAAAGAGCGGGCCGGCGGGCCCGCTCTTGATCGCCGGCTTACACCGAAACCAGAGCTGTTGGCCGCTATCTAGTCCCGTTTCCGCGATCTTGCAAGCCTGTCCTCGATTTCGACGATCCTGCTAACCGGCTGGTCATTCTTCATTGCTAGGACGGGGGATGGTTGAGTGGTGAGGTTGCGTGATGAGTCCTGTCGGCGCGTTGCTGCGCGATCTCGAGACGACGATGGCACGCGGCTCGACCGATGAGCGCGCCGTCATCCTGTCGCGACTGACCGATCTCTTCCTGGCCACGGCCAATGAGATGGGCGAGGATCAGGTCGGCGTTTTCGACGTGGTGATCGGCCGGCTCGCCCGCGCGATCGAGATGCGGGCGCGCATCGAACTGGCCGAGCGGCTGGCACCGGTTGCCAATGCGCCGAGCGGAGTCGTTCGCCAGCTCGCCCTTGATGAAATCGCAGTCGCGCGGCCGGTCCTCGTCGCTTCGCCGCGACTCAGCGACCATGATCTCGTCGCCATCGCTGCCGCCAAGGGCCGCGATCACATGCTCGCCATCACCGAGCGCCCCGATCTCGGTGAGCCGGTCACGGATTTCCTGATCCTGCGAGGCGGCCGCGTCGTCACGCATGCCGTCGCCGCCAACCAGACCGCCCGCTTCTCGCGGCACGGCATGGGCGTCCTGGTCATGCGCGCCGCCCAGGACGATGCCTTGCAGACGACGCTCGGCGGCCGGGCCGACATACCCGCCGATCTCGCCGAACAGCTGATGGCCGCCGCCAAGACCTCGGCCCGCCGTCGTCTCGAGGCGACACTGGAGCCATCTCTGGCGGGCGCGGTCGCCAGCGCGGTCGAGCGCGGCGCCGAGGCTGTTTCGGTTCGAGCGTCGGTCGGCGACGAGCTTGGCCGCTTCGGTTCGGCATTGGCCGACGTCAGGGTCCTCGAGGAAGCGGGCAAGCTCGACGAGTCGGTGGTCGCGCAATATGCGGTGTCCGGCGCCGTGGAACATGCGATCTGCGGGGTCGCCACCCTGGCTCGCCTGACCTTGCCGGCCACCGAACAGATCATCTTCGGCCCCGATCGCGACGCTGTCCTGCTGGTCGGGCGCGGTATGGGCTGGTCCTGGGAGACGGTCCGGGCGCTGATCGGCCTGCGCAAGGGCGACGGCAAATCCGCTCCAGTGCTCGAACGGGCCCGGCAGAGCTTCCGTAATCTGACGCCGACCACGGCGCAGCGCGTGCTCGGCTTCCTCAGGATGCGCGACGGCGCGCAGTCAGATAGCTCGGCACCCGTCCGGCCTTGATCGCCTTGGCCTCGTAGCGGGTACGGACCCAGCCGGGATAGGGCTGGCGCCAGTCGTCCGCGCTCTCGTCGACCCAGTCGAAATCGGGTGAGGCGGCGAGCCGCGCCAGCGTCCAGCCAACATAGTCGTCGATGTCGCTGGCGAAGCGGAAGCGCCCGCCCGGCCGCAGCACCCTGGCAAGCAGGGACAGCGTTCGTTCCGAGACGAAGCGGCGCTTGCGCTGCCGGCGCTTCGGCCAGGGGTCCGGATAGAGCAGGTCGGCCGCATCGACGCTTCCCTCGGGCAGCTGCGGTAGCAGCAGTGCGGCATCGCCGTCCCAGAGCCGGATGTTGCGCAACCCCTCCTTCTCGATCACGGCCAGGAACTTGGCCATGCCGTTGACGAAGGGCTCGACGCCGATGAAGCCGATCTGCGGGCTCTCGCGCATGCGGGCCAGCAGATGCTCACCACCGCCGAAACCGATCTCCAGCCTGACCGCTTCGACCGGGCCGGGGAAAAGCGTCTTCAGATCCAGGATCGGTCCTTCGGGCAGGCGAAGCGCCGGCAGGATCTCGGCGATGCGTTCGGCCTGGCCTTGCCGCAAGCCCTTGCCCTTGCGTCGGCCGAAGAAAGCCCGTTCTGAATCATGCTGGTCTGTCATGAGACGCCCTTACGGCGAACGGCGGAAAAGAAAAAGGCCGGGGGCAACCCCGGCCTTCGCATCGAGGTTGACGCCAGGGATCAGGCGACGGCCTTCTTCAGCGCATCCACGAGATCCGTCTTCTCCCAGGAGAAGCTGCCGTCGCGGCCGGCCTTGCGCCCGAAATGGCCATAGGCGGCCGATTTCGCGTAGATCGGCTTGTTGAGGGCAAGATGCGTGCGGATGCCGCGCGGGGTCAGATCCATGACCTCGCTCAGCACGCCCTCGAGCTTGGCTTCATCGACTTTGCCGGTGCCGTGCAGGTCGACATAGATCGACAGCGGCTTGGCGACGCCGATGGCGTAGGAGAGCTGGATCGTGCAGCGATCGGCGAGCTTGGCCGCGACGACGTTCTTGGCGAGATAGCGCGCCGCATAGGCGGCCGAGCGGTCGACCTTGGTCGGATCCTTGCCCGAGAAGGCGCCGCCGCCATGCGGAGCCGCGCCGCCATAGGTGTCGACGATGATCTTGCGGCCGGTCAGGCCGGCGTCGCCATCGGGGCCGCCGATCACGAACTTGCCGGTTGGGTTGACGTGCCAGGCGGTATCCTTCGAGATCCAGCCGTCGGGCAGGGTCTGGCGGATATAGGGCTCGACGATCTTGCGGACATCGGCCGAGGACAGCTTCTCGTCGAGATGCTGGGTCGAGAGCACGATCTGCGTGACACCTACCGGCTTGCCGTTCTCGTACTTGATCGTGACCTGGCTCTTGGCATCGGGGCCGAGCTTGGCCGCGGCGCCCTCGCCGGCATGGCGTGCCTTGGCCAGGACCTCGAGGATCTTGTGGGCGTAGTAGATCGGAGCCGGCAGCAACTCGGGTGTCTCGCGGCAGGCATAGCCGAACATGATGCCCTGATCGCCGGCGCCGACGTCCTTGTTGCTGGCCTCGTCGACGCCCTGGGCGATGTCGGCCGACTGCGGATGCAGCAAGACGTCGATCTTGGCCTTCTTCCAGTGGAAGCCGTCCTGCTCGTAGCCGATGTTGCGGACCGCCTTGCGCGCGGCGGATTTCACCTTCGACTTGATCTGCTTCTCGTCGAGATGGGTGCGAACCTCGCCGGCGACGACGATGCGATTGGTGGTCGCGAGCGTCTCGGCCGCGACGCGGACCTGCGCCGGATCATGGCCAGCCTTGATCGCTTCCTTGAAGAACAGATCGACGATCTCGTCGGAAATCCGGTCGCAGACCTTGTCGGGATGGCCTTCGGAGACGGATTCGCTGGTGAAGAGATAGTTCTGGCGGGACACTGGCGGGGATCCTTCCCAGGCTGCGAAGCGGCGCCGGCGGATACCTGCGCGCGGAAAAAAGCGCAGCGTCTTTTGCAGCGGAAAGGTTCGCCGTCAAGGCAGGAAATTCGTTTGAACGATACTTCGTTCGTCAAGGCGAACAAAAAATGGAAGTTTCAGGCGATTTCGCCGGATTCATCGGCCAAGGCCTCGACAAGATCAATGACACGTCGGCGCACGCGCGGGCTCTTGATACGCACGAACGCCTTCGACAGCTGGATGCCTTCGCTGGTGGTGAGGAAGTCGGCGACATAGGCAGTCGCCGCGGTATCCGTGAAACTGCCGGCGACGGCCTCGCCAGCGGGGGCGCCTTCGAAAAAGAAGGCGACAGGCACGCCCAGCATCTTGGCGATCTGCTGCAGCCGGCTGGCGCTGATTCTATTGGTGCCCTTCTCGTATTTCTGAACCTGCTGGAAGGTCAGGCCGAGCGCTTCGCCAAGTTTTTCCTGGCTGATGCCCGCCAGCATACGCTGCATTCGGACACGGCTGCCGACATGGCGGTCGATCGGATTCGGAAGTTTCTTGAGCATGGGCCGTTCACCTCGCTTCCCACTCAATCTCAGTTCCGGCTTCACGTCTACCATCGGCGCGAGGTGCATCTGGATTGGTATGCCTTGGTATGCGTTGATTCTTTGCCGCTCTGAGCAGAAAATGGGCTGGTCAGGGAAGGCGGGACATGTCGGGACGGCATTTCAACGCGGGACGGGACGCGCTCGACTTTATCGATCGGCTGAGCGTGCTCAGCGATCCGACGACGGTCGTCGCCGCCTTGCGTGACAAGCTCGCAAGCTACGGTTTCCACGCGTTCCTGATCACGGGACTGCCGGAGATCGGCGACAGGATTGATCCGCTCGTCCTTCTCAATGGCTGGCCGCCGGGCTGGTTCGAGCTCTATCTGGAGAAATCCTTCTCGGATTGGGATCCGATCGCGGCGCACTGCAAAACGACGATCGATCCGTTCGCCTGGAACGATGTCTATCATGAGGACGAGGCTTCCAGGCGTCAGCGCGAGGTGATGCATCGGGCTCGCGATTTCAGCATGATCGAGGGCTTCTGCGTCCCGATTCATGGCGAAGCGGGTTTCCAGGCCGTGGTCACCATGGCCGGCGACCGGCCGGACCTGTCGCGCCAGGCTCGCTCGGCCATCCACCTGATGTCGATCTATGCCCATGGCAAAGCGGCCGACTGCTTGCGGCCGGCCCGCCGCGAGCATGTCCTGACCGTCCGCGAGCGCGAAGTCCTGACCTGGTTCGCGATCGGCAAGACGACCGAGGGCGTGGCGGAGCGCCTGGGCGTTTCGGCCGGCACGGCCGAGGCGCATTTCGAGAATGCCGCCAGGAAGCTCGGCGTCAGGGGCCGCACACGTACGGTGATCGAGGCCTATCGCCGCGGCGAAATCAGCATCTGACGCGAATTCGGCCGCATCTTCCGGAATTCCGGAATACCCATGAAACCTGAAAGGGGCCAGCCTGCATCCCTCAAGGAAGGGGGAAGCGGCGATGATCCACGTTGTCGATGCCGGCAATCGGCATCTCTACGGTGCCGAGCTCGAGCAGCATTTCAGGATTCGGCACCAGATCTATGTCGGCGAGCGCAAATGGATGGCGCTCGAGCGGTCGGATGGTCGGGAGGTCGATCAGTTCGACAATGAAGACGCGACCTATCTGCTGGCGCTCGAGAATGGGCGGGTGATCGGAGGCACCAGGCTGGTTCCGACGCTGGGGCCGCATTTGATGGCCGACGTATTTCCGTTCCTGGCGGATGTGCGCGGGCTTCAGCGCGGCAGCGACATCGTCGAGTGGACCCGCATTTTCGTCGTGCCCGAGCGACGCGGCGGGGACAGCAAGGTTCTGCACACCGTCTTGGCCGGCATGTTCGAGTATTGCCTCGCCAACGACATCGCGGCGATCACGGTGGTGATGGAGACCTGGTGGATGCCGCGTTTCCTGGAGCTCGGCTGGGAGGTCCGGCCGCTTGGGCTCCCGACGATGATCGATGGCATGAACTGCGTCGGTACGATCATCACGGTGAGCGAGGAAGCGTATCGCCGCACGCTCGCGTTCAAGGATATCGATGCACCGGTCATACTGTCGTCCGGCAAGGCGACGCAGCGGCCGGCTGAGCGGAGGGCACGGCATGGCTAGTCAGCATGATGCGAGCAGCAGCCGCGCCAAAATCGAATATGCGCTCGGACTGCTCACCAATCTTCTGCGCAACCAGCCGGTGCATCAGGAGCTGGTGGACGTCGCGCATCGCATGGACCTGCCGGACGAGCTCTGGCTTGCGGTCCAGATCCTGTCCATGTCGGAACCGGATCAGGCGAAGCTCAGGGATTTCCTGTTGGTCAACCCCAATCCGCAGCTGCAACGGCTCAACCGCAACACGCTCGTCCTGACACAGGACGCTGTGCCGGTGCTGCATTAGACCGCCGCGCGTCTGAACGGACGCGGTCACGATGATGCATCACATTGTTATCGCGCCGGATCGTTCCGAAAAGTGAAGCCTGTTTTTCGGTCTGATGCCATGGAGCCGGCCGGCAAGCGCTGTCGACCGCACCGCGGACTGCGAGCCCATGGTCAGATCGATCGACCTGACCATGCCAAGATCGGGGCCGGCCCCCGCTGCGTCCGGTCGAGCCTACTGCTCGATGGTTTCGGTCGGCGCGTCGCCGAGGGACTCGACGAGATCGACGATGCGTCGGCGCACGCGTGGGCTCTTGATGCGAACGAACGCCTTGGTCAACTGCACGCCTTCGCTTGTCGCAAGAAAATCGGCGACATAGGTGGTCGCTGGCGCGTCGGCGAAACCGTTCCCGATCGTCTCGTCGGCCGGAGCACCGTCGAAGAAGAAGGCGACGGGCACGCCCAGCATCTTGGAGATCTGCTGCAACCGGCTCGCGCTGATCCGGTTGGTTCCCTTTTCATATTTCTGAACCTGCTGGAAGGTCAGACCGAGCGCCTCGCCGAGCTTTTCCTGGCTGACGCCGGCAAGCATGCGGCGCATGCGGACACGGCTGCCGACATGGCGGTCTATCGGATTCGGTACTTTTTTCAGCATCTTGGCCGGTCCCCTTTTCTTTCCATTCAGACCTGCCGGCGGCCCAAAACGGCCAGGCCCTGCCGGCTGCTCCGCGGTCTTCCCGTAAGAAAGTTCCAAATGGGATCACCGTCTGCGCATTATTACTCCAGCGAGCAAGAGGCTGGCAACTACACCTGCAAAGAAAAGGTCGCCAAAGCGGGAATAGGGCGTCGCAGCCCCGGCACGGGGCAGGGAGGTATCGAGCACACCTGTTTCGCCGAGTGGCAGTGCAGCGCGGATCCGGCCGTAGTGATCGATGACCGCCGAGATGCCGGTATTGGCGACGCGCACCAGCGGCAGCCCTTCCTCGATGGCGCGCAGGCGGGCCTGGGCGAGGTGCTGATAGGGGCCGCTCGTCTGCCCGAACCAGCCGTCATTGGTCAGATTGAGCATGAAGCCTGGTCGAGGGCCGCTCGGCATGGCTTCGCCGGGGAAGATCACTTCGTAGCAGATCAGGCTCGCGGCGGGCGGCAGGCCGCGGATCGCCAGGGGCGTGCGCCGATTGCCCGAGGCAAAGCCGCCGGGAACCGAGACGAACTCCGACAGGCCGACGGCGCGGATCAACCGGTCGAGAAAGGGTGGCAGGTATTCGCCGAACGGAACGAGATGGACCTTGTCGTAGCTGCCGGTGATCACGCCTTCGTCGTTTACCACCTGGATCGAGTTGTAGATCGGCGGCCGGCTCTCGCCCGGGAGCGTCTCGCCGGCCCGGGCGGCGCCGGTGATCAGCGTCGTGTTCGGCGGCAGCAGGGCGGCGATCCGCGCCAGCGCCTGCGGCGTGCGCCCGAGCAGGAAGGGGAAGGCCGATTCGGGCCAGATCAGATGGGTCGTGTCCTGCACGCCGGTCGTCGCCGGGCCGGTCGCGCGATCGCTCAGCGCGAGGTACTGCGACAGGATCATCTCGCTGTTGCGCGGACTGAACTTGGCGTCCTGCGGCAGGTTCGGCTGCATCAGGCGCAACTTGACCCCGTTCACCGCCGGAACCGGCTCGGCCGGAATCCGCCAGGCGCCGAAACCGGCCATCACCACCAGCGCGAGCCCAGCCAGCGCCGGAGCGCGCCAGCGCCCCTCGCCCGCTTCGCCCGTGCCGAGCACGGCCGGCGCCGCGCCGATGGCGACAGCCAGCGCGGTCATTCCGTAGAGCCCGATCAGGCTGGCGCTCTGGGCGAGCCAGGAAGGCCCGGCCAGCATCATGCCGTAGACGTTCCAGGGGAAGCCGGTGAGGACATGGCCGCGCAGCCACTCGCTCAGCGCCAGCACAGCCGCGAGGATCAGGATCCGTCCGGCGCCGACCGGCCAGATCGCCCGTGCCAGCGCGAAGCCCGCAGCCGGGAAGATGGCCAGGAAGGCCGGCAGCGCCACGACGCCGAGCGGCATCGCCCAGGCGAACTTGTCGGCCTCGACCAGGAAGGCGGCGCCCAGCCACCACAGCCCCGCGAGATGGTAACCGAACCCCCACCACCAGCCGGCGCTGGCGGCGGCCCAGAGGCGCCCGCGCCTGGTTTGCGCGACCGAGCCGTCGATCAGCCAGACTGCTGCGGTCATGGATACGACCATCAGCGGCCAAAGGTTAAACGGGGCCAGCGCCAATGCGCCGCTTGCCCCGCAGACGAGCGCGATCAGCCGGCGCGGCCAGCCCCAGGCGAGGATGACGCGGTCGGCCAGCGCCGAGAAGGTGGTCATGCGGCGTCCGGCGCGGCTGGTGCTTCGGTCGCGACCGGATCGCGGCGATGGATGCGCAGGCGCTTGACCCGGCGCGGATCGGCGTCGAGCACCTCGAACTCGAGCTCTTCGGGTCCTTTGATGAGCTCCCCGCGCACCGGCACGCGGCCGGCGAGCGTCACGATCAGTCCGCCGAGCGTATCGACCTCCTCGGCCACCTCGGCGCGCGACAGGTCGATCCCGGTCGCCTCCTTCAGTTCGTCGAGCGTGGCGCGGGCATCTGCGATGTAGCGGTTCTCGCCGGCCGGCGCGATCGCCGGCGCCTCGTCGAGATCGTGCTCGTCCTCGATGTCGCCGACGACGATCTCGACGAGGTCCTCGATCGAGATCAGCCCGTCGGTGCCGCCATACTCGTCGATCACCAGGGCGATGTGGGTGCGCGTCGCCTGCATCCGGACGAGAAGGTCGACCGCTGGCATGGATGGCGGAACATAGAGCACCGGCCGCAGGATCTTGGCCTGGGCCAGCGTCATCGACAGGTCGATGGCGCCGAGACTCGGCCCGGCAGCAGCCTCCGCCTCGCCGCGCAGCTTCCGGCCCGGCTTGGCCCGGGCGGCGATGAAGTCGAGGAAGTCGCGGATGTGGATCATGCCACGGGGATCGTCGAGCGATTCGCCATAGACCGGCAGGCGCGAATGGCCGGCAGTACGAAACAGCGCCAGGAGGTCGCCGAGCGTCGCTTCCGACGAGACCGCGATGACATCGGCGCGCGGCACCATCACGTCGGCGACACGGCGCTCGCGCAGGCTGAGCACGTTCGAGAGCATCGCCCGCTCCTGGGGCGAGAGATCGGTGACCCCGCCGCCGTCCTGGGCCAGCGCCTCGGTGATGTCCTCGCGGATCGAGCCGCCATGGCGCAGGCCGAGCCGGTCGAGGAACTGGCCGAGCCAGTGGGACAGACCGCGGCCTGATGGCTCAGACGATGAAGAAGATCGGGGGTCGTCGCTCATGGCGCAGGCTGGGGTTTTGGGTTCTTGGCCGCTTGACGTGGCGGAGTGGGCTCGGGTTCGGAGCCGGCATAGGGGTCGGCGATGCCGAGCCGGGCGAGGGCGGCGGTCTCCAGCGCCTCCATGCGCTGGGCCTCTGCTTCCGTCTCGTGATCCTCACCGAGCAGATGCAGCAGTCCGTGGATCACGAGATGGCTGAGATGGTCGCCGAAGGATTTCTCCTCGGCCTGCGCTTCTCGAGCGACCGTCTCGAAGGCGAGCACGATGTCGCCGACGACTGGGCTCGCCGCGATCCGTTCGGGTGGCGCAGCCGGGAAGGAGAGGACGTTGGTCGCCTTGTCGAAGCCGCGCCAGTCGCGATTGACGATGCGGATGCGCTTGTCGTCGGTGAGCAGCAGGCTGAGCTCCGCTCCCGGCGAGGGCTTGACCGGCGCCAGCGCCAGCGCCGCTCCGACGGCAGCGGTGACGCGTGGTCGCAGATCCCCGACCTCGCGCCATTTCCGCGATTGCATGCGGATATCCAGTGACGGCCCGCCTGGGTCGGGTTCCGCTGCTTCGGTTCGCGGCGCTGCGCGCCGCGAACGAGATCGATCGGTCATCGCGGCCGCTCCCGCGACAGCATGCGCTTCAGCCCGTCAGCATCGCCCTCGACCGGCGCATCGGGCGCGGGCAGGGCGGCGAGCCGTGCTTCGCGCTCGTCGCGTTCCTTCCGGGAGGCATCTTCATAGGCCATGACGATCCGGCGCACGAGCGCGTGGCGGACGACGTCGCCCTCCTCGAAGCGGGCATGGCCGACGCCCTCGACGCCGGAGAGCAGCTTTACCGCCTCGACCAGGCCGGAGCGCTGGCCCGGCGGCAGGTCGATCTGCGAGGGATCGCCGGTGATGATCATGCGCGAACCCTCGCCCAGGCGGGTGAGGAACATCTTCATCTGCACGGAGGTCGCATTCTGGGCCTCGTCGAGCAGCACCACGGCGTTGGTCAGGGTGCGGCCACGCATGAAGGCGAGTGGCGCGATCTCGATCATGCCGGTCTGCAAAGCGCGCTCGACATGGCGCGCCTCCATGAAGTCGTTGAGCGCGTCGTAGATCGGCCGCAGATAAGGATCGACCTTTTCGCGCATGTCACCGGGCAGGAAGCCCAGGCGCTCGCCGGCCTCGACCGCCGGACGCGACAGCACCATGCGCTCGACCACGCCCTGCTCGATCAGCGAGACGGCGTGGCCGACCGCGAGCCAGGTCTTGCCGGTGCCGGCCGGGCCTTCGGCAAGGACGAGCTCATGGCGCTTGAGCTGGCGAAGATAAGCGTCCTGCGCCGCGTTGCGTGCCCGGACCGGGCCGCGCTTGCGCGTGACGATCGCGTCGAAGGCGGCCTTGCCGGCATTGTCGGCGGGAAAGAGCGAGCGCTGCACATTGCTCTCCTCGATCGCGCCGTCGACCTCGCCGAGATTGACGGCGGCGCCGGTCTTCGCGCGGGCATAGAGCGTGCGCAGCACGCGGCTCGCCTGCTCCGCGGTCTCGCGCGGTCCCTTGATGGTGACGTGGTTGCCGTTTGGGCTGACGACGACGCCGAGGCGGCGTTCCAGATGCGCCAGGTTCTGGTCGTAGTGACCGAAGACCAGGCCGGCGGTCTGGTTGTTGTCGAAGGTGAGTTCGACCTCCGCGCCGGGAAGGCTCTCGCGCGTCAGCGCCTCGTCGCGCCGGCCGCCACGCTCGGCTTTCGGATTGAATTGATCGGCCTGGGCCAATGCCATTGTCTCCATTGGGAATGAGTCGGACAGGCGCAGTCAAAAACCTTCACCGCCAAAAACTTTCACTGCAACGCCGACGCTATCCTGACGCTACGCACTCCAACCGTCTTCAAGCAGCCAGACCAGGCCGCTCCACTGCGCGGCCGAACAGCGAATTCGACCCGGTCCGCTCGATCAGGACCATGACGCGATCGCCGATCCGGTGCGTCGCGCTCTCGATCTGGACCGCCTGCATATAGGGCGTCTTGCCGGCGAGCTGGCCGGGGTGCCGCCCGTTGCGCTCGATCAGGATCTCGACGGTGCGCCCGACCATGGCGTGATTGAACTCCTGCCGGTGCTGCTCGACCAGAGCCTGCAGGCGATGCAGCCGCTCGTCCATCACGGCGAGCGGGACCTGCTCGGAGAGCTCGGCGGCGGGCGTGCCTGGACGCGGCGAATATTTGAACGAATAGGCCGAGGCGAAGCGCACATCGGCGATCAGCCGCAGCGTCTCCTCGAAATCGGCGTCGCTCTCGCCAGGGAAGCCGACGATGAAGTCGGAGGAGAGGGCGATATCGGGCCGCGCCTCGCGAATCCTGTCGATGAGGCGGCGGTACTCGTCGCCGGTGTGCTTGCGGTTCATCGCCGCAAGAATCCGGTCGGAACCGGCCTGCACCGGTAGATGCAGGAACGGCATCGCCTGCGGCAGGTCGCGATGGGCGGCGATCAGCTCCTCGTCCATGTCGCGCGGATGGCTCGTCGTATAGCGGATGCGGGTGATGCCCGGCACCTCAGCGATCCGGTACATCAATCGCGCCAGCGTCCAGATGCCGCCATCGGGCCCTTCGCCGTGATAGGCGTTGACGTTCTGGCCAAGCAGCGAGACGTCCTGCACGCCGGCTTCGGCCAGCCGTTCCACCTCGGCGATCACCTGCGCGACCGGGCGCGAGAACTCGGCGCCGCGCGTATAGGGCACCACGCAGAAGGCGCAGAACTTGTCGCAGCCTTCCTGCACGGTGACGAAGGCCGAGACGCCACGGGCCAGGATCGCCGCCGGCTTCGGTGCCGGCAGATGGCCGAACTTGTCCTCGGGCGGCAATTCGGTGTCGACGACACGGCCATGCTTCGTCTGGGCGAGCAGTTCCGGCAGGCGATGATAGGTCTGCGGGCCGATGACGAGATCGACGGCCGGCTGGCGCCGCTGAATCTCGGCGCCTTCCGCCTGGGCGACGCAGCCGGCGACGACGAGCTTGGTCTCGCGCCCCTCCGCCTTGCGCTCGCGCTTCAGGTCGCGCAGCTTGCCGAGCTCGGTATAGACCTTGTGGGCGGCGCGCTCGCGGATATGGCAGGTGTTGAGCAGGATGAGGTCGGCGTCGTCAGGCGTCGCAGTCTCGACATAGCCCTCCTGGCCGAGGACGTCGGCCATGCGCTGGCCGTCATAGACGTTCATCTGGCAGCCATAGGACTTGATGTGGACTTTCTTCATCAACGCTGATCCGGCCTCAACCGCGTCTCCTTATCCCAATCGCCCCGAGCATGGGAATCATATCGCCCCTCGCAGCTGCCACGCAATATCCGGGCCGCAACACTCCGCAGCGAAGCGAATCTGGCTCAGCCGCGTGACCGGCCGGTGACGGCGTCCTGGCGCGCCCGCCGGATCGAGATCTCGGCGAGGCGCGTCGCCTCCTTGCGCGAGAGCTTTCGGCCCATCCGGATCGGCTCGCCCCAGGCGAGCTCGACATCGATGGCGCCGGAATTGATCATCGCCTGCAAATGCGGCGCGAGTTCGGTGTCGCCATACCAGGCCAGCGCCGAACGCTCGGCCCGTCCGCCGCGCAGGCCATGGAATCCCGTGTAGGTGATGCAGAGCGGATAGACCGTGGTCTCCGCCTCGTCCGCGCCGCGCACGGCTTCGTGAGCGGCGCCGAGCAAGGAGGAGCGCAGCGGCACGATACGCGTGCCGTCGCCGGTCGTGCCCTCGGCGAATAGCACCACCGACTGCCCGTCCTGCAGCCGCTTGCCCATCTCGCTGGCGACGCCGGCAGTGGCGCCGCGGCGCATCCGGTCGATGAAGACGGTGCGCTGCAGCGTCGAGAGCCAGCCGATCACCGGCCAGGTCGCGACCTCCGCCTTGGCGACGAAGGAGAGCGGCCCGGTGGTGCCGATGACTGGGATGTCGAGCCAGGAGATGTGATTCGAGACGATCAGCCCGCCCTGGCCGGACACAGGCGGCTGGCCGTGCGTGGTGATTCGCACGCCGAAGCCGCGGCAGACCAGCTTCTGGAACAGCCGCGTGAAATAGAACGGCCGCCCGAAGCGCATCGCGACGAGCTGCGGCGGAATCAGGACGAGCGTGCCGAAGACGATCAGCGCGAGCCGCGCCATGGCGCCGGGACGGAGGCCTTTCATGCTGGGCCGTTCATTCTGTACGCAGGCGCTCCGCGGTTGCGGGATGGGCTATAATCGGGCTTTCCCGGGCCGTCTACGGCCGGTGGCGCAGCCTTTCAGCCGAGATCGCGCCGCATCACCAGCGCAGCGGCGCGGCTGCCGTCGGGCTTGGGGTAGTAGCCCTCGCGGCGTCCGACGGTCTCGAAGCCGAGCCGATGGTAGAGGCTGATTGCCGGTGCATTGCCCTCCTCAACCTCCAGGAAGAGGCGCGCCGTCCCGCGCGCTGCCAGCTGCGCCAGATGGGAAGAAAGCAGCGTCTGCCCGAGCCCGGACCGGCGTTTTGAGCCGCTGACGACGATGCTGAGAATCTCCGCCTCATCGGCGGCGATGCGCGACATAACGAAGCCACAAGGTTCGCCGGCGCTGCCGATGAAGACACCCTCGGTCGCGACGGCCTGGTCGGCGAGCAGCGCGGCGCATTCGCCCGGCTCCCACGGCCGCGCGAAGCCGCCCTGGTGATGCAGGGCTGCGACCTGGCGGGCATGGCGGACGTCGAGCGGGCCGGTGCGGCCCGTCTTCGGCCGGCGCCTGAACAGGGATCGGAACCAGTCCATCGCCTGTCAGCGCCGCGGCAGGCGGGCACGGTCCTGCGGCGTCGTTTCCGGCGGCTTGAGGTAGAGCGGACGGGGCGGGGCGCTTTCGGGATCGGCGATCATGCCGAGGCGCGCCACCCAGGTCACGTCCGGCGCCTTGGCGTCGTCGACCACCAGCGCGTCGAGCCCGATCGCCCAGGCCTCGTTGGCGACGGCGAGCGCAGCCGAGCCGACAAGCGAGACCGGGCCGGCGCCAATGGCGCGGGCGGCATCGCGATGATTGACCTGGCGCACCGAGACGAGCTGCTTGCCCTGTGCATTCAGCGCCTGGAACCAGACCTGGCCGTGCTTGGCATCGACTGCGGCTGCGACGACGCGCCCGCCCTCGCGGCCGATGAAGGGGGCGGCGCTGGCGGCCAGCGTCGAGATCCCGACCGCAGGGATGCCGGCTGCGAGCGCGATCGCCCGGGCGGCGCTGATCCCGACCCGCAGGCCGGTATAGCTACCCGGGCCGATGGTCACGGCGACGCGGTCGAGCGAGGAGAAGCCGCCCTCGACCTTGGCCATGACGCGCTCGATCATCGGCATCAGCGCCTCGGCATGGCCGCGCTCCATCGCGGTCTGCTCGATCGCGAGGGGAGCGGCGTCGCCGGCGTCGAGCACGCAGGCCGAGCAGGCGCCGAGCGCGGTGTCTATCGCGAGGATGCGCATCAGGGCTTAGGTCCGGTCTGCGATGCCGACTGCGGTCAAACCGCCTCGACCTCGCGCACCTGCGGCAGGAAATGCCGCAGCAGGTTCTGAATGCCGTGCTTCAGCGTCGCGGTCGAGGACGGGCAACCCGAGCAGGAGCCCTTCATCGCCAGGTAGACCGTGCCGTCCCTGTAGCCGCGGAAAGTGATGTCGCCGCCATCGCCGGCGACGGCCGGGCGGATGCGGGTCTCCAGCAGTTCCTTGATCGTCTCGACCGTCGCGGCGTCCTCGTCGGCGAAGAATTCGTCCTCGCTCTCGGCGAGGTCATCCACCGGAGCGCCGGCGCTCATCAGCGGCGCGCCCGACATGTAATGTTCCATGATTGCGCCGAGAATGGCGGGCTTGAGATGCGGCCATTCGCCCTCGGCCTTGGTCACGGTGATGAAATCCGAGCCGAAGAACACGGCGGATACGCCCTTGACGCCGAACAGGCGTGTCGCGAGTGGCGAACGCTCGGCCAGGGCCGGATCGCGCAATTCGATAGGGCCTTCCGGCGAGACGCTGCGGCCGGGCAGGAACTTCAAGGTGGCGGGGTTGGGCGTGGCTTCGGTCTGGATGAACATGTCGTTTCTCCGGCGCCGGCGGGTCAAGGCCGCCGTTCCTGTTCCCGATATAGGCCGGACGCTGGAATCATTCCAGCGGTTGCGATGACCATGTCCAGGCGAAGTGGAAGCCCGGTTCGCCGTCAGGACATGCGGCGATGCGACCGTTCAGGCGAGCGCGTCGATTTCCTCGTCGGCGAGATGGCCGGGCACGATCGCGACCGGGATCGGGAAGCTGCCGGCGCCTTTGCCGGCGAGCGCGCTGACCAGCGGTCCGGGGCCGTCGCGGCCTGTACCGGCCGCGAGGACCAAAAGCGAGATGTCTTCGTCCGCCTCGATCAGCTTGACCATCTCGTCGGCCTTGATGCCGGTGCGCACCACCTTTTCGGGCTCGAGTCCGGCGAGCGAACGCACGGCGGCTGCGGCCGCGTCGATCAGCTCCTCGGCTTCGGCCTCGGCATCGGCCTGCACCATGTCGCCGACGCCGAGCCAAGTTTCGTCAGCCGGCGGGGTCACCACGCCGAGCAGCACGATCGAGGCGCCCAAGCGGGCGCAGCGGCGTGCCGCGAAGCGCACCGCCTTGGCGCATTCCTCGCTGTCGTCGACGACGGCGAGGAATTTCGGGCGATGGCCCGTCTCATAGGACCGCCGTCTTTTCACCATTTGCTATCGCCTGCCGCCGGTTTCAGGACACGTCATGGTGACAGGCGTCGCAAGGTCAGCGCAAGCCTCCCTTGCAGCGCCTGCCGGATCAGTGCCGGCGCACGAAGCCGGTGATGTCCTTCGTGTCCCGCATGATCGGCGCGGCGATCGCGGCGGCTCGGTCGGCGCCATCGCTGAGGATGGCGTCGATATGGCTGGGATCGGCTAGCAGGCGGCGCATCTCGCCGGCGATCGGCGCGAGCTTGCCGACGGCGAGCTCGACCAGCGCCGCCTTGAAGCCGGAGAACTGGCTGCCGCCGAACTGGCCGAGCACCTGCGCCTTGGTCTCGCCGGAGAGCCCGGCATAGATACCGACGAGGTTCTCGGCCTCCGGCCGGCCCTCCAGCCCCTTCTCCTCGGAGGGCAGCGCCTCCGGGTCGGTCTTCGCCTTGCGGATCTTCTGGGCGATCATCTCGGCATCATCCGTCAGGTTGATGCGCGAATAATCTGATGGGTCCGACTTCGACATCTTCTTGGTGCCGTCGCGCAGGCTCATCACCCGCGGCGCCGGGCCCTGGATCATCGGCTCAGGCAGCGGGAAATAGCCGAGATCGCCGGTGCCGAGATTAAGCTCGGCAATGCGCTCGGCGAAGTCGTTGTTGAACTTCTGGGCGATGTCGCGGGTCAATTCGAGATGCTGCTTCTGGTCCTCGCCGACCGGGACGTGGGTCGCCTTGTAGAGCAGGATGTCGGCCGCCATCAGCACGGGATAGTCGTAGAGCCCGACCGAGGCGTTCTCGCGGTCCTTGCCGGCCTTCTCCTTGAACTGGGTCATGCGGTTGAGCCAGCCGAGGCGGGCGATCGTGTTGAACACCCAGGCGAGCTCGGCATGGCCGGAGACCTGGCTCTGGTTGAAGATGATGCTCTTCTTCGGATCGACGCCGGCGGCGATATAGGCGGCCGCGACCTCGCGCGTGGCGCGGGTCAGCTCGGCCGGGCCGCCCCAGACGTCGAGCCCCTGCGTGATCGCGTGCATGTCGACGACGCAATAGATGCAGTCATGGGTCTTCTGCATCGCGACCCAGTTCACCAGCGCGCCGAGATAATTGCCGAGATGGAGCGTCGAGGTCGGCTGCATGCCGGAGAAGACGCGGGGAGTGAAAGCGGCCATGGGGCGCTCCGTCGTCAGGGCGGAAAAATCCTGAGAGTCGGGGGTCGATCCGCTCAGGAACGCGGCGTTCTGACGGAAGCGCCGCGAAGGCGCAAGAGGCGCGGCGGCAGAACCGCATCGAAGGCGCCGAGCAGGAAGCCCGCAATGGCATAGGTCAGGGCGCCGGCACCGCACAGCAAGGTCAGCGCGCCGGCGCGCCACAGCGCCGGCTGGCCCGGGTTCAGCGCGGAGAGGAGCGGCCTGATCGCTGCCTCGAGTACCGCCATCATGAGCACGGCGGCCATGATGATGGCGAGGATCGTCCGGCCATCGGCCCAGCGCGGCCGCCACAGTCCGGACTGCAACAGGCTGAGGCCGAGCAGCCCCGCCTGGACGATGAAGGCGAGACTCGCCGCCAGCGCCCCGATCATGGCCGCATCGCGCCAGCCGAGTAGGACGTAGCCCGCCAGCGCCGCGACGGCGACCGCGACGAAACCGGCGATCAGCGGAACACGCGGCTGCCGGCGCACGAAATAGACCTGCCCGAAGGCCTTGGCGGCAAGGGCGAAGGGCAGGCCCAGGGCGAAGGCGGCGAGCGCTGCGGCGGTGCGCTCCCGATCGGCCGAATCGAACTGCCCGTTCTCGAACAGCACCGAGACGATCGGTTCGGCCAGCACGAACAACGCCGTCGCGGCCGGGATCGCCAGTGCCAGCCCGAGCGCCAGCGCCCGGCCGAGCACGGCGTCGTGATCCGCCTGAGAGCGCTCGCCGGCCATGGCCGAGAGCACGACCGTGCCCATGGCGACGCCGAAGAAGGAGAGCGGCAGCTGAAAGACGCGGTCGGCATAGTACAATGCCGACACGGCTCCCGCCCGAGTCGAGGCGATCTGGGTCGAGATCAGCAGGACGAGCTGCGCCGCCGAGGCGGCGAGCAAGGTTGCCCCGCCCGTCTTGATCAGCCGCGTCATGTCCGGCGACCAGCGCAGGCTGGGGCGGGGAAGGCCGATGCCGCGCAGGCGCCACAGGATCATCGCGAGGTGAGCGAGGCCGGTGAGGCTGAGGCAGGCGGCGAGCAAGGTGGCGCTGGCATGGCTGTCGCCGCCACGAAACAATTCGACCAGCAAAGCCGCTAGCAAGATCGCGTTCATCAGGGCCGGCGCCAGCGCCGCCACGGTGAAGCGCCCCTCGGCATTGAGCAGCGCCGCGAGCAGGGCCGCGAGCGTGGTCAGCAGCACGAAGGGCAGCATCAGCCTGATGTAGAAGGCGGCGAGCGCCAGCGTCTGCGGTTCGCCGGCGAAGCCACCGGCCAGCCCGAGCACGACCCAGGGCGCGAAGATCTCCGCCAGAACGACGAAGCCGATCAGCAGCAGGCCGAGCTGGCTTGCGGCTGCCCCCGCGAAGCGTTTGGCGTCGGCCTCGCCGCGCTCGGTCTTGATCGCGAGATAGAGCGGCACGAAGGGCGCATTCAACCCGCCTTCACCGAGCACGCGCCGGACGAGATTCGGTAGCCTCAGCGCCGCCAGGAAGGCGTCCGCCACGGGACCGGCACCGAGCAGGCGCGCGATCAGCACGTCGCGGGCGAAGCCGAGCAGGCGCGACAGGATCGTCGCCGCGCCGACGATCAGGGAATCGCGGGCGAGGCGGGAGGAAGGGGGCTCTGCCCCGCTCGGAGGGTTCACAGAATGAACCGGCTGAGATCGGCATTCTTCGCGAGGTCGCCGATCCGCGCTTCGACGTAAGCCGCGTCGATCGTCACGCTCTCGCCGCCGCGATCGGTCGCGGTGAAGGAGATCTCGTCGAGGATGCGCTCGATCACGGTCTGGAGCCGGCGGGCGCCGATGTTCTCGACCGTCGAGTTCACGTCGACCGCGATACGCGCGATCGCCGCGACCGCATCCGGCGTGAACTCGATCGTCACCTGTTCGGTCGCCAGCATTGCCACCGACTGCTTGATCAGGCTGGCCTCGGTGTCGGTCAGGATGCGCTTGAAGTCCTCGACGTCGAGCGACGAGAGCTCGACTCGGATCGGCAGGCGGCCCTGCAGTTCCGGCAGCAGGTCGGACGGCTTCGAGACATGGAAGGCGCCGGACGCGATGAACAGGATGTGGTCGCTCTTCACCGGCCCGTGCTTGGTCGCGACCGTCGTGCCCTCGATCAAGGGCAGGAGATCGCGCTGCACGCCCTCGCGCGAGACGTCGGCGCCGCCACGGCCCTCGCGGGCGCAGATCTTGTCGATCTCGTCGAGGAAGACGATGCCGTTGTTCTCGACCTCGCGGATCGCCGCCTGGACGATCGCGTCCTGGTCGATCAGCTTGTCGCTCTCCTCGGCGAGCAGCGGCGCGTAGGCGTCCTTGACCAGCACGCGCTTGGGCTTGCCGCGCTGGCCGAAGGCCTTGCCGAGCATGTCGGAGAGGTTGATCGCGCCGATCGAGGCGCCGGGCATGCCGGGCACCTCGAACATCGGCGCGCCGGAGGCGGCCGAGGCGATCTCGACCTCGATCTCCTTGTCGTCGAGCTCGTTGTTGCGCAGCTTGCGGCGGAACGAGTCGCGCGTGGTCGCGCTCGCCGTCGGACCGACCAGGGCGTCGAGCACGCGCTCCTCGGCCGCGACATGCGCCTTGGCCTCGACATCCTTGCGCCGGCTTTCGCGCACCAGCCCGATCGCGACCTCGACCAGGTCGCGCACGATCGATTCGACGTCACGGCCGACATAGCCGACCTCGGTGAACTTGGTCGCCTCGACCTTGAGGAAGGGCGCATTCGCCAGCTTGGCGAGGCGGCGGGCGATCTCGGTCTTGCCGCAGCCGGTCGGCCCGATCATCAGGATGTTCTTGGGCGCAACCTCCTCGCGCAGCGGCCCTTCCAGCTGCTGCCGGCGCCAGCGGTTGCGCAGGGCGATCGCGACGGCGCGCTTGGCGTCCTTCTGGCCGACGATGAAGCGGTCGAGCTCGGAGACGATCTCGCGGGGGGAAAACGACGTCATCAAACAGGTTCCTGGAACATGATCAGCGCGGGGCCGTCGCCGGTCTCGCGAACTTCCAACGCCGTGAAGCCGGCCTTCTCATAGGCGCGGATCGCGGCGAGATTCTCCGGATCGGGATCGATCACCACCCGCGGAGCGCCCTGCGCCAGCAAATGCCGGGCGAAGGCGCCGATGAAGCGCGTGCCATGGCCCTGGCCCAGCATGTCGGCCTCGCCGATGAACTGGTCGATGCCGCGCGTGCCGGCCGGCTGGTCCTGCAGCGGATAGTCCGGCCAGAGCGATGGATCCCAGCTCTGCTGATGGGCGAAGGGCCGCCCGTCATGGCTGACGATCAGCGCCTCCATGCTGGGATCGCCGAAAATACGCGCGATCTCGGCGAGCTCCTCGTCGGGATCGCCCCACCAGCGCCGGACATGGTCCTGTTCGAGCCAGCGCGCCAGCATCGGGAAATCGTCGGGCGTGGCGGGCGCGAAGGCGTAGCCGTCGGCGACGAAATTCATGCGGTCTCCAGGCTTTCGATGACGAGCGAGTGATTGGTGTAGACGCAGATGTCGCCGGCGATCTTCATCGCCTTGCGCACGATCGTTTCGGCATCGGCCTCGCCGTCGACGAGTGCGCGGGCCGCGGCGAGCGCATAGTTGCCGCCGGAGCCGATCGCCATCACCGAGCCATGCTCGGAGGGTTCCGGTTCGAGCACGTCGCCGGTGCCGGAGATCAGCAGCGAGACCTCCTTGTCGGCGACGAGCAGCATCGCTTCGAGCCGGCGCAGATAGCGATCGGTGCGCCAGTCCTTGGCGAGCTCGACGCAGGCGCGCAGCAATTGCGTCGGGAACTGCTCCAGCTTGGCTTCCAGCCGCTCGAACAGGGTGAAGGCGTCGGCGGTCGCGCCGGCGAAGCCCGCGATCACCGCACCCTTGGCGAGGCGGCGGACCTTCTTGGCATTGCCCTTCATGATCGTCGGGCCGAGCGAGACCTGGCCGTCGCCGCCGATCACCACACGGCCACCCTTGCGCACCATCAGGATGGTGGTCGCGTGCATCACGGGGGCGTTGCTAGTCTCTGACATTGCGATTCGGTCTCGGATAAACGGTCAACGGGAACCGCCAAGATGTTCAGGCTGAAGCCCGGTATCAAGAGCGACCCGGTGAAACGCTGGAATCTGTCCGAGCGGGTCTTCTTCGCCTGCGGTGCCTGCCACATCCTCGCCTATGCCTTTCTGGAGGCCTATCCCGAGCATGGTTTCCGCGCCGTCTGGATCAGGCCGGCCGAGGGCTTCACCGGCAACCACGTCTTCGTCACCGATGGCGAGACCGCGTTCGATTTTCACGGCTATCGCTGCGAGAAGGCGCTGATCGCCCATCATTGGGCCAAGGGCCGGCTTTGGTGGCCGGGCTGGGACGGGACGCTGGTGCCCTTGCCGCAGGACGTGCTGATCAGCGAAGCGAAATCGAAGACCTATGACGGCCTCTGGCTGCGCGAGCCCGGCCAGTTCCTGCATGATGCCTTGCCGCGGGCGCGGGCCTTCCTGCGCCGCTTTGGTCCGCCGCCGGGATAGCGATCCGCTCCGGCGCCTGCTAAAGCGGGCTCGGTTTTCAGGCGTTACAGAGGTGAGCATGCGTTCGGGCGAAGTGAAGCGCCGCACCAACGAGACCGATATCGCGGTCAAGCTCGTGCTCGACGGCACGGGCAAGGCCGAGATTGCGACCGGCGTCGGCTTCTTCGACCATATGCTCGACCTCTTCGCCCGCCATTCGCTGATCGACACCACTGTCAAGGTGAAGGGTGACACCCATATCGACGACCATCACTCGGTCGAGGATGCCGGCATCGCGCTCGGCGAGGCCTTGAAGCAGGCGCTCGGCGACAAGAAGGGCATCCGCCGCTATGCCGATGTCCATCTGCCAATGGACGAGACGCTGACCCGCGTCGCGGTCGACGTCTCCGGCCGGCCCTTCCTGGTCTTCCGGACTGAGTTTAGGGCGGAGAAGATCGGCACCTTCGATACCGAACTGGTGCGCGAGTTCTTCCAGGCCTTCGCCATCAATGCCGGGCTGACCCTGCATGTCGAGACGCTCTATGGCGACAATGCCCACCATATCGCCGAGAGCTGCTTCAAGGGGCTGGCGCGGGCGCTGCGCCAGGCGCTCGAGGTCGATCCGCGCGAGGGCGGCCGCGTGCCCTCGACCAAGGGCGCGCTGTAAGGGACCGTTGCGATGGCGTTCTTTCAGGCTCTGATCCCGCCGCCGGGCGCCGGTGGTCTGCGCGAGGAGGTCGAGCAGGCCAGGCTCCTGCCCGAGAGCTTCACCTTTTCGGCGCTGGTCTTCGGCGGTGTCTGGCTGCTGTTCAAGCGGCTCTGGCTCGCTTTCATCCTCTATGCGCTGGTCTGGGGCGGGCTGGTTTATCTGCAGCGTCAGGTCGGCTTCTCCTTTCTCGCGGTGATGCTGTCGCATACCGCCCTTGCGGTCTTTCTCGGCTTCGAGGGCCAGAACCTGATCGCCCGCAAGCTGTTGCGGCAGGGCTGGCGGCTGGTCGACGTGATCGAGGCGCCGGATCTCTCCAGCGCCGAGCGTCGCTTCTTCGAGCGGGCTCTGCCGGCCGGCGCGTCGCCGCGCGTCGTCGAGGCGGCTCCCGCTTCCGCGCGCTTCGCGCCGAGCTCAGCGCCGGTGATCGGCCTCTTCCCCGAGGCGAACGGACGATGAGCCAGACCGTCACCATCGTCGATTACGGCTCGGGCAACCTGCACTCGGCCGCAAAAGCCTTCGAGCGCGCCGCCAATGAGGCGGGCATCGCCGCGACCATCCGTGTCACCAGCGATCCCGCCGAGGTCCGCGCCGCCGACCGCATCGTGCTGCCCGGCGTCGGCGCCTTCGCCGATTGCCGCCGTGGGCTCGACGCCGTCTCCGGCATGGTCGAAGCGCTGGAGGAGACCGTCCGGGGCAAAGGCCGGCCTTTCCTCGGCATTTGCGTCGGCATGCAATTGATGGCGAGCCGCGGCCTCGAATACGTCACCACCGAAGGCCTCGGCTGGATCGCCGGCGATGTCGCACTGATCCGCCCGAGCGACGACGCCCTGAAGATCCCGCATATGGGCTGGAACACGCTGCATCCGCAGGACGAGCATCCGCTGCTCGCCGGCATCGAGACCGGCCCCGCCGGTTGGCACGCGTATTTCGTCCACTCCTATGCACTCACGGCCGCGAAGCCGCAGGAAGTGCTGGCGCTGACCGACTATGGCGGCCCCGTCACCGCAATCGTCGCGCGCGACAACATCGCCGGCACCCAGTTCCACCCCGAGAAGAGCCAGAAGCTCGGTCTCAAGCTGATCGGCAATTTCCTGAGGTGGGCGCCGTGATCCTCTTCCCCGCCATCGATCTCAAGGAAGGCCGCTGCGTCCGCCTGAAGCAGGGCGACATGGAGCAGGCGACGATCTTCAACGACGATCCCGCCGCCCAGGCCGCGACCTTCGAGGCGCAGGGCTTTGAGTGGCTGCACGTCGTCGATCTCGACGGCGCTTTCGCCGGCAAGCCGATGAACGCGGCGGCGGTCGAGGCGATCCTGCAGGGCGTCCGCTTCCCGGTGCAGCTCGGCGGCGGCATCCGCGACATGAAGACGGTCGAGGGCTGGCTTTCGAAGGGCATCGCCCGCGTCATCATCGGCACGGCTGCAGTGCGCGATCCCGGCTTCGTACGTGAGGCCGCGAAGGCGTTCCCGGGCAAGGTCGCGGTCGGCATCGACGCGCGTGACGGCTTCGTCGCTGTCGAGGGCTGGGCCGAGACCTCGGCCTTGGCCGCCGATGATCTCGGCCGGCGCTTCGAGGATGCCGGTGTCGCCGCGATCGTCTACACCGACATCGCCCGCGACGGCATGCTCCAGGGCATCAACTGGGACGGCACGATCGCGCTGGCCCATGCGCTGACGATCCCGGTGATCGCCTCGGGCGGCCTTGCCTCCATGGCCGATATCGAGCGCCTCTGCGCGCCCGACGCCGCGATCCTCGAAGGCGCGATCACCGGCCGTGCCCTCTATGACGGCCGGATCGACCCGGCCGCGGCGCTGGCTCGGATTGCCGCCGCCTGAGCCTCAGCGCAGATACTGCTCGTAATAGCGCTGATACTCGCCGGTCGCCTTGGCGATGTGCAGCCACTGGTCGACGAAGGCCTTGAAGATCACGTCGCCGCGCGGCAGCAGGTAGCCGATCTCGATGAAGGTCAGCGGCCTGTCGGGGTTGATCGCGCACAGGCCCGGCTTCAGCTTCTGCTGCACCGTCGCCTCGATCGCCTCGGTGACGAAGACGTCGGCGCGTCCGGCCAGGATCTCGTCGAAGATGCCGACATTGTCCGGGTGCAGCGTCACCTTGGCCTGCTTGAAGTTGGTCTTGGCGAAGCGCTCATTGGTGCCACCGGGATTGGCGATCGCGGTGACGCTAGGCTTGTCGATGTCGGCGACGCTCTGGAACTTGTCCTTATCGGCGCAGCGCGCCAGCGGGACCTTGCCGGTCCGCAGCGCCGGCTCCGAATAGAACACGCGCTTCTGCCGCTCCAGCGTCACGCCGATGCCGCCCATGGCGATGTCGCATTTGCCGCCGGTGAAATCGGGCATGAGCTCGGCCCATTTCGTCCGCACGAATTTCGGCTCGACGCCGATCGCCTTGGCGAGCGACTTCGCCATCTCGATGTCGATGCCCTCGAAGCCGTCGCCGACGGCATTGGTGAACGGCTTGTAGTCGCCGGTGGTGCAGATCCGCAGCGTT
Organism: Rhizobiales bacterium 2SD; assembly: GCA_005502805.1. Classification (GTDB taxonomy): domain Bacteria; phylum Pseudomonadota; class Alphaproteobacteria; order Rhizobiales; family Beijerinckiaceae; genus Allobosea. The sequence goes on from SCMY01000010.1 coordinate 162,479, forward strand.
CCGGCGCTCTGGATCGCATCGAGCGCGCTGGCCGGCGCCTGCGCCTGGGCGGCGCCGATCGAGATGAAGCCTGCGCAGGCGAGCACGCCGCGGATGATCGTCGACAGCATGAAAAGCCCTCGTCCCTCTCCTGTCGTTGCCGCAAGGAGAGCAGCGCACGGGGAGAGGTTCAACCGCCACCGGGGCGAGGGGGCCCGTGCCCGGCACGCATTGCTTGCCGACCCGGCGCTGCATTTCCACTTTGGCGGAACATGCTCTAGGTTGCGCCGCCTTGCGGCTTTAGGGCCGTCTCCAAGACCTTTGCCATGACCCTGAAGACCCGCATTATCCCCTGCCTCGACGTCAAGGACGGCCGTGTCGTCAAGGGCGTGAAATTCGTTGATCTCATCGATGCCGGCGACCCCGTTGAAGCCGCCAAGGCCTATGACGCCGCCGGAGCCGACGAGCTCTGCTTCCTCGACATCACCGCGAGTCATGAAGCGCGCGGCACTCTGCTCGACGTCGTCACCCGCACGGCCGAGGCCTGCTTCATGCCGCTGACCGTCGGCGGCGGCGTGCGCAAGGTCGAGGATATCCGCGCTTTGCTGCTGGCCGGCGCCGACAAGGTCGCGATCAACACCGCGGCCGTGACCAACCGCCCCTTCGTCAAGGAAGCCGCGGAAAAATTCGGCGACCAGTGCATCGTCGTCGCCATCGACGCCAAGCAGGTCACGCCCGGGCGCTGGGAGATCTTCACCCATGGCGGCCGCAACGCCACCGGCATCGACGCCATCGCCTTCGCCCGCGAGGTCGTCTCGCTCGGCGCCGGCGAATTGCTGGTGACCTCGATGGACCGCGACGGCACCAAGTCGGGCTATGATATCGGCCTGACCCAGCGCATTGCGGACGCGGTCTCGGTACCGGTGATCGCCTCGGGCGGCGTCGGCGATCTCGATGACCTCGTCGCCGGCGTGCGCGACGGCCATGCCTCGGCCGTGCTCGCCGCCTCGATCTTCCATTTCGGCACCTACAGCATCCCGCAGGCCAAGGCGCACATGGCCGCCGCCGGGCTGGCGATGCGGCTGGATTGACTGAGATGACCGCCTTCACCCTCGCCGATCTCGAACGCATCGTCGCCGAGCGCGCCAGTGTTTCACCTGAGGAATCTTGGACGGCCAAGCTTTTGGCCGCCGGTCCCGAGCGCGCCGCCAAGAAGTTGGGCGAGGAGGCGGTCGAAGCCGTCATCGCCGCCGTGAAGGGCGATCGCGACGAGCTGATCGCCGAGAGCGCCGATCTGCTTTATCATCTTTTGGTCGTGCTCAAGTCGCGCGATGTTGCATTGCGGGACGTCTTGAGCCAGCTTGAGGCCCGCACCGCGCGCTCCGGCCTGGCCGAGAAGGCGGCGCGGCCCCGTTAGGGCATGGTTGTGCCCAAGGTTTGAAAGTCGAGGCAGTCGCGTTGAACCTCGAAGCTTGGAATACGGGGGGTATCATGGACCAGCGTCCGCTCGCGGCGCCATCCGCCCCCGATCTGGTCTCGCCCTATCGCAGCTTCACGCGTGACGAGTGGGCGCATCTGCGCGCCGATGCGCCGCTGACGCTCTCGGTCGACGACCTCACCAAGCTGCAATCGATCAACGACCCGATCTCGCTCGACGAGATCGTCGCGATCTACTTGCCGCTGTCGCGCCTGCTCTCGCTCTACGTCGCCGCGACGCAAGGGCTGTTCAAGGCGACGCAGCGCTTCCTGATGGCCGAGGCCGAGGTCAAAGTCCCCTATGTCATCGGCGTCGCCGGCTCGGTCGCGGTCGGCAAGTCGACCACGGCGCGCGTGCTGAAAGCGCTGCTCTCGCGCTGGCCGAACACGCCCAAGGTCGAGCTCGTCACCACCGACGGCTTCCTCCTGCCTAATGCCGAGCTCGAGCGCCGCGGCCTGATGCAGCGCAAGGGCTTTCCGGAAAGCTATGACAGCGCCGCGATCCTGCGTTTCCTCTCCGATGTGAAGGCCGGCAAGCGCGCCGTCAGCGCCCCCGTCTATTCGCATCTGGTCTACGACGTCGTCCCCGGCGAACAGGTCACGGTCGAGCGGCCGGATATCCTGATCCTCGAGGGGCTCAACGTGCTGCAGGCGAGCCGCCTGCCGAAGGACGGCACGATCACCCCGATCGTCTCGGACTTCTTCGACTTCTCGGTCTATCTCGACGCCGACGAGAATGATCTGCACCGCTGGTATGTCAACCGCTTCATGACGTTGCGCCAGACCGCCTTCCGCGATCCGCGCTCCTTCTTCCGCAAATATGCCGAGATCGGCGAAGACGAGGCGCTCTCGATCGCCGAGAAGCTCTGGACCGGCATCAACCTGCCCAATCTGCGCGAGAACATCGTGCCGACCCGCCAGCGCGCCAGCCTGATCCTGACCAAGGGCGCGAGCCATCGCATCCAGCAGGTTGCTTTGCGGCGGCTCTAGCACGGACATCGAGCCGCCGGGTCCAAACGCCATGACGACCTATGTCGCCCTGCTGCACTCGATCGTGCTCGGCCCCGGCAGGCGCGTGGTGATGGCGGATCTGAAGGCGATGGCGGCGGAGGTGGGCTTTCGCGATGTGCGCAGCTGGGTCGCCACCGGCAATCTGGTCTTCGACGGTGAGGATGCACCTCTCGCGGTGGTCGAGGAACGGTTGGAGGCGGCCTTCCGTGTCCGCTTCGGCAAGCATGTCGACATCATCCTGCGCAAGGCGGAGGGCTGGCGGCGCCTCGCCGCCCAAAATCCTTTCCCGGCGGGCAACGGCCCCGATATCGGCATCCGTGTCATGCGACAGCCGCTCGGTCCCGATGCCTTGTCCATGCTCCGTGGGATCGCCGCGCCGGGCATCGCGCTCGCCCTCGCCGACGGCGATCTCTGGATCGATTTCGGCGGCAAGCCGAGCGAGACGAAGCTGCTCTCGCATCTGACGACCAAAAAGCTCGGCATCGGCACGCTCCGCAACGCCAACACCATCAAGGCGCTCGCCGCGATGCTGGGCTGATGGCTGTCGATTTTGCCTCCCTCGGGCTGATGGCGGGCGCGGCCTTCGTCGCCGCGACGCTGTTGCCGGCGCAGTCGGAAGCCGTCTTCGTCGGGCTGCTGGCGGCGAAATCGGTCGATCCGACGCTGCTCTTCATCGTCGCCTCGCTCGCCAACACGGCCGGCTCGGTCGTCAACTGGTGGCTCGGCCGGCTGATCGCGACGGGTGGCGTCGAGCACCTGCCGGCGCGGTTGCGGCCCGATCCGGTACGTTTCGCCAAGGCGCAGGGCTGGTTCGCCCGCTTCGGCTGGCCGTCGCTGCTCTTTTCCTGGCTGCCGATCGGTGGTGATCCGCTGACCTTCGTCGCGGGATCGCTGAACTATCCGCTGCTGCGCTTCATCCTGCTGGTGTTCATCGGCAAGGCGGCGCGCTATGCCTTGCTCTGGGCGGGCTGGGCCGCCGCTGCATAAGCATTTGCGCCGCTTTCGGTCTCGGGGTACCAGCGAGGCCCCTTCTGATGGAGACCAGATCATGAGCATCAAGCGCATTGCCCCCGGCCCGCGCATGTCGAAGGCCGTCGTGCATGGCAATACGGTCTATCTCGCCGGTCAGGTCGCCGGTGCGGCCGCCGGCAAGAGCGTCGGCGAGCAGACCAAGGACATTCTCTCGATCATCGACGGCCTCCTGGCCGAAGCCGGCACCGACAAGTCGAAGCTGCTGATGGTCAACATCTGGCTCTCGGACATGTCGACCTTCGCCGAGATGAACGCGGTCTGGGACGGCTGGGTCTCGGCCGGCAACGCGCCGGGCCGCGCCACCGTCGAGGCCAAGCTCGCCGGCCCGCAATACACGGTTGAGATCGCGGTCATCGCCGCGATCTGATCGCTGTCGCCTAGAGCAGGATGCGAAAAAGTGGGAACCGGTTTTTCGCTGGAATCCTGCTCCAAATTCCTAGAATCGATCACATTTTATGATTTTGGATCGATTCGATCCAAAATCATCGTGATCTAGGGGTGGCGGGCTTACAAACGTGAATCCGGAACTCGCCACCATCCTGGCACGGGTCTCGCAGCGCGAGGGCGTTCCCCCCGCGCTGCTGCTCGGGGTGCTCGCCTCGATGGGCGACGCCTCCGGTAAGCCCGATTTCACCCGGATCGAGAACAATCTGGCGCGCCGGGCCGGTGATTTCTGTAGCCTGCGGAGGCGGCTCACCAAGCCGTCCGGGAACGATCCCGAGCGCGACCGGCTGCAGGCGCTGGCAGTGCAGGCGCTGGCCGATGGCCGGCTTGCCGAGGCTGATCGGCTGTTGGCGCAGGCCGAACAGCGCAATCTCGGCGGGGCGACCGCGGCCGACGCGCTGTCGCGCGATCGGTTGCTCGCCGCTGCCGCCGGCCGTGCCGATCGCGGCGCAGTAGCGATGCTGCACCTCAACCCGCAAGCCTATCGCGATGCCGCCGAGCGCTATGCCGAGGCGGCGCTGATCGCCGATTCCGCTGAAGCGGGCAGCGGGCTCACCTATGCCTGGATGCAGGCCGACGCGCTGGCCCGGCGTGGCGCCGATTTTTCCGACAAGTCCGCTTTCGTCGCCTCGATCGGCCAGTTGCGTGCCCTGCTCGGCAAGCTCGACAATTTCGACCAGACCGTGCCCTGGGCCGAGACGCAGCTTCGGCTGGCGCGCTCGCTCACCGGCCTGTCGCACCATGAGGGCGGCGGCTCCCTCCTCCGTCAGGTGGTCGAGATCTACCGCATGACCCTGGAGGATCTGCAGCGCGCCAAGGCGCCGCGCCTCTGGACGGCGCTGCAGACCAGGCTCGGCGAGGCCCTGGCCCGGCTCGGCGAGATCGAGGACGATGCCGGCCTGCTCGACGAGGGCGTCGCCGCCTTCCGCGCCGGGCTCTCCGGGATGACGCGCGCCGACATGCCGCGCGAATGGGGGCGGCTGCAATGGGAGCTTGGCAAGGCCCATGTCGCGCTCGGCCAACGCGCCAGCGGCGTCTCCGCTTTCGAGGCGGCGGTGAACTGCTTCAAGCTGGTGCTCGACGACCGGCCGCGCGAGAGCGCCCCGCTCGAATGGGCCGAGGTGCAGGACCGGACCGGGGCCGCGCTGGTGGGCCTCGCTGGCTATTACAACGAGCCGGTCGTGCTGGAGGAGGCGATCGCCGCCTACGACGCGGCGCTGGAGGTCCGGCGCCGCGAGATCGTGCCTTCGCTCTGGGCCGACAGCGCCGCGAACCGGGCCGAGGCGCGGCTGGAGCTGGCCGAGCGCCTCCGCGACCGTGTCGAGGCCGAAAAGGCGATCACCGAGCTCGTCATGGCGATCGAGACGCTGCGTGGCCTCGGCCTTGCGGCCGAGGCCAAGCGCCGCGAATCGAAGCTGCTCAAGGCCGCAGCCCTGGTCGAGGCGCTCCGCAAGCGCTGATCAGGCTTGGACGCGCAAGGACGCAAGCCGCTCCAGCGCCTTGTCGAGCGTCGTATCGTGCTTGGCGAAGCAGAAGCGCACGACATTGCGCACCGCCCCTTCCGCATAGAAGGCGCTGACCGGGATCGCCGCCACGCCATGCTCGGCGACCAGCCGCTGGCAGAAGGCGACGTCGCCGTCCTCGCCGAGCGGGCCGATGTCGACATTGAGGAAATAGGTGCCGGCGCTCGGCAGCACGCTGAAGCCGAGCTCGCGGAGGCCGCCGGCGAAGCGGTCGCGCGAGCGCTGGAAATCGGCGCGCATCCCTTCGAAATAGGCATCGTCCTTGCCGAGGCCATAGGCGACCGCCGCCTGCAGGTTCGGCGGCGTCGTGAAGGTGATGTACTGGTGCGCCTTGGCCAGTACCCGCATCAGCTCCGGCGCGGCCATCACCATCCCGACCTTCCAGCCGGTCAGCGAGAAGATCTTGCCGGCCGAGGAGATCTTGACCGTGCGCTCGCGCATCCCCGGCCGGCTCATCAGCGGCTGATGGCGGTGGCCGTCGAAGACGACATGCTCCCAGACGTCGTCGCAGATCGCGACCGCATTGTGCCGGACGCAGAACGAGGCCAGCAGGTCGAGATCGTCCTCGCTGAAATTGGTCGCGGTCGGGTTGAGCGGGTTGTTGAACAATACCGCCCTGGTCTTCGGCGAGAAGGCCTTGGCCAGCGCCTCCTCGCTCAGGCCGAAATGCGGTGGCGTCAGCGTCACGAATTTGGGAATGCCGCCGGCGCGGCGCACCAGCGGCAGATAGGCGTCGTACATCGGCTCGAACAGCACGACCTCGTCGCCGGGCGAGACGATCGCCATCAGCGCGCCGGCGATCGCCTCGGTCGCGCCGGATGTGATCATCACCTCGGCCTCTGGATCGAGTTCCAGGCCCTGCCAATGCCGGAAATGCGCAGCGGTCGCCTGACGCAACTCGGGAAGCCCCATCATCGGCGGGTATTGGTTCCAGCCGTCGATCACCGCCTCGGCCGCCTTGCGGCGCACATCCTCGGGGCCGGGATCGTCGGGAAAACCCTGGCCGAGATTGACGGCCTGGTGTTCGCGCGCGAGCCGCGACATGGTTTCGAAGATGGTCGTCGGGAGGGCGGAGAAGATCGGGTTCATCGCGCTTGTTTCGGTCAGGAAGGCGGGCAGGGCAGCTCGGACGTCGCCCATAGCACGCGCAACGTCGGTGTGCATCGGTCCGCAAAAGCGGCAGATTATGCGGAGTGATGAATATTGACATTCGTCAGCAGTCAGTATTCTCTATGCCTCAGCCGGTTCACGCCAGCACTTCCGCGGTTTCTTCGCCCCTTTGGAGCCGTGGGACGCTGACGTGGACCGGTGAGCTTTTTCGGGGGCTCGAAGCGCGCTAGGCAGGACCCATGCGTTCCTCCCGCTCAATCCCCGCTTTGATGTTGCTCGGCACCGGCTCCAATGTCGGCAAGTCCCTGCTCGTCGCCGGCCTATGCCGCCTCTTCGCCGATCGCGGGCTGAAGGTCCGCCCGTTCAAGCCGCAAAACATGTCGAACAATGCCGCGGCGACCGCGCAGGGCGAAATCGGCCGGGCCCAGGCGCTGCAGGCGCGCGCCGCCCGGATGGCCCCTCATGTCGACATGAACCCGGTGCTGCTCAAGCCCGAGAGCGAACGCGGCAGCCAGATCATCCTGCAGGGCCGCGTCGCCGGCCATCTCTCCTCCGGGGATTTCAGCCGTCGCGGCGATTTCCTGCCCAAGGTGCTGGAAAGCTTCGAGCGGCTGAGCGACGGCGCCGACCTGATTCTGGTCGAGGGGGCGGGTTCGCCGGCTGAGACCAATCTGCGCGCCCGCGACATCGCCAATCTCGGCTTCGCCCGGGCCGCTGGCGTTCCGGCGATCCTCGTCGGCGACATCGATCGCGGCGGCGTCATCGCCAGTCTCGTCGGCAGCCATGCCGTGCTCGATGCCGAAGACCGGGCGATGATCCGCGGCTTCGCGATCAACCGCTTCCGCGGCGATGTCGACCTGTTCACGCCGGCGCTCGACACGATCACCCAGGCGACGGGCTGGCCGAGCCTCGGCGTGGTGCCCTGGTTCGCCGAGGCCGCGCGTCTGCCGGCAGAGGATGCGCTCGATCTGGCGCGCGATGTGCCGGCCCGCAATGGCGCGTTGAAGATCGCCGTCCCGGTCCTGCCCGGCATCGCCAATTTCGACGATCTCGACCCGCTGAAGCTCGAACCCGGCGTCGAGCTGGTCTTTGTCGGCCCAGGCACGCCGCTGCCGGGCGATGCCGCCCTGGTGATCCTGCCGGGCTCCAAGACGACGCTGCGCGATCTCGCCAAGCTGCGGGAAGAGGGCTGGGATATCGACATCCTTGCCCATCGCCGCCGCGGCGGCCATGTGCTCGGCCTCTGTGGCGGCTACCAGATGCTTGGCAAGAGCGTGCGCGATCCACTCGGCCTCGAAGGGCCGGCCGGCGCGGCTCCCGGTCTCGGCCTGCTCGACATCGAGACCGAGCTCACGCCGGACAAGACGGTGCGTGAGGTGGCGGTCGCGCATCCGGAGAGCGGCAGCGAAGGCCGCGCCTATGAGATTCATCTCGGTGTCAGCGAGGGGCCTGACCGGGCGCGGGCGCCATTTCGTGTCGACGGCCGGCCGGAAGGGGCCCGCAGTACCGACGGAAGGGTCGTGGGGACCTATCTTCATGGCGTATTGACCTCGGATCCGCTGCGCCGCGCCTGGCTCGAAACTCTGGCCGGCGGAGCGCTCGCGATCGGAGGGGCCTATGAACCGGCGGTCGAAGCCGCTCTCGACCGGCTGGCCGAGCATCTGGAACGCCATCTCGACACCGCGCGGCTTCTGGGGCTGGCGCGATCACGCTCCTGACAGCGGCAGGTCGTTTGGCGAAAAACTGTCAGGAGGACACAAATAAAGCTTTGCCGTTCAATTTGTTGACGACTGACGAAATTCGTCATACTCAACGATGGCGTCCGCAGACGGCCTATGGGAACAAGTTGTCAGACCGGGAAGTTGCCCTGGCATGAGCACAGTAGAGCGCGATACGAGGCACGAGATCATCGACGTTGCCGAGCGGTTCTTCCGCCAGATCGGCTATCAGAAGACCACCGTCGCCGATATCGCCAAGTCGCTGCGCATGAGCCCGGCGAATGTCTATCGTTTCTTCGACTCCAAGAAGGCGATCAACGAGGCGGTCGCCGAACGCTCGATGAGCGAGCTTGAGGCGACGGTCGCCGCCATCGCCGCCGAGAAGCGCCCGGCTGCCGGGCGCCTGCGCGACATCCTCGCTGCGACTTGCCGGATCAACTCGGCCCGCTATCTCGACAATCATCGCCTGCACGAGATGGTCGCCTGCGCCATGGAGGAGAGCTGGGACGTCGTCCGCGGCCATGTCGAGCGCTATGACGCGATCCTGCGCGGCGTCGTCGCCGACGGCATTGCCGATGGCGAGTTCACCGTCCGCGATCCGATTACCGCGACCCATTGCGTGCGCATGGCGATGATGCGTTTCCACCATCCGCTTTTGCTCGGTCAATGCGCCGAGCTGCCGGGGCCGAATGTCGAGGAGATGATCGACTTCGTGCTGGCCGGCTTGGGTGTTGGGCGTAGCGCGACCTGAGCGTTCGCCTCCGGTCTGCGTTGACAAGGCGCTGGCGGAGCGGGATACCCCGCCGCGCATGCTGAATCTCTCCAAACAGAGCGCCAAGAAGCTCGCCGTCGTCGTCCATGACCTGGCGATGACGGCGCTCGCGATCGTCTTCGTCTTCGCCGTGCGCTTCGACGGCTGGCTGTTCGAGGAGCGGATGCGGCAATTGCCGACGATCCTGCCCTTCTTCGTCGCCTACGCTGGCGCGGTCTACTGGTTCTTCCAGCTCTATCGCTCGAAATGGCGCTTCGCCTCGCTGCCGGACCTTTCGAACATCGTCCGGGCGGTGACGGTCCTGACCCTGACCTTGCTGGTCGTGGATTACGTGCTCGTCGCACCGAACCTCTACGGCTATTTCTTCTTCGGCAAGATTGCCATCGTTCTCTATTGGCTGGTGCAGATCGCGTTGCTCGGCGGTCCGCGCCTCGCCTATCGCTATCTCAAATACTCGCGCTCCAAACATCACGCGGCACGTGAGGCGACCTTGCCGGCCTTGCTGCTCGGCCGCGCGGTCGACATCGAGATGGTGATCCGGGCGATGGAATCGGGCGCGATGGGGAAGATGCGGCCGGCTGGCATCCTGTCGCCGCGCTCCGACGATCTCGGCCAGTCCATTCGTGGTGTGCCGGTGCTCGGACTGCTCTCGCAGATGGAGGCCGTCGCGACCGATGCCGGTGAGCGCGGCGAGCCGTTCCGCCGTATCGTCGCGACGCCGAGCGCATTGGTGCCTGAGGCCGAGCCGGACAAATGGTTGGCCCAGACGCGCAAGCTCGCCATTCCGATCTCGCGGCTCGACACACTCGGCGAAGGCTTGCGCGGCAGCGAGCTGGCGCCGCTGGAGATCGAGGATCTCCTGGTGCGTCCTTCGGTCAAGATCGATCGCGAGCGGCTTGAAGGTTTCCTCAAGGGCAAGCGCGTCATCGTCACCGGCGGCGGCGGCTCGATCGGCTCGGAGATCTGCCTGCGCTGCGCCGCTTTCGGAGCGGCCGAGCTGCTCGTCGTCGAGAATTCCGAGCCTGCGCTGTTCCACGTCACCGAGGCATTGGCGGCCCAGGGTCTGCCGACCCGTGTCACCGGCGCGCTTGCCGATGTCCGCGACGCCGCCCGTCTCGATCCGCTGTTCAAGACGTTCGCGCCCGATATCGTCATCCATGCTGCCGCGCTGAAGCATGTGCCCTATCTCGAGGCCGACTGGGGCGAGGGCATCAAGACCAACATCTTCGGCTCGGTCGTCGCCATAGAGGCGGCCATTGCCGCCGGCGCCGGCATCTTCGTGATGATCTCGACCGACAAGGCGATCGAGCCGGTCTCGATGCTGGGCGCGACCAAGCGCTTCGCCGAGATGTATGCCCAGGCGCGCGATGCCGAGTTCTCCGCCGGCAATCGCGGCACGCGCCTCGTCGCGGTCCGCTTCGGCAACGTGCTCGGCTCGGTCGGCTCGGTGGTGCCGAAGTTCAAGACGCAGATCGAGCGCGGCGGGCCGGTCACCGTGACCAGCCCGGAGATGATCCGCTATTTCATGACCATTCGCGAGGCCTGCGACCTCGTGCTGACCGCCGCCACGCATGCGCCCGAGCATGAGGCGCAGGATGAGCGGGCCGCCGTCTACGTTCTGAAGATGGGCCAGCCGCTCAAGATCATCGACCTCGCCGAGCGTATGATCCGCCTCGCCGGCTACGAGCCCGGCGTCGATATCGAGATCGCCGTGACTGGCGTCAGGCCCGGCGAGCGCCTGAACGAGATCCTCTTCGCCAAGGACGAGCCGATGGCCGAGACCGGGCTCGACGGCGTCATGGCCGCCAAGCCCATCTTTGCCGGCCGCGCCCGCATGCAGGGCTGGCTCGACGAGCTCGAGCGGGCGCTCACGGCGCAGGACAGGCTCGGCGCCGAGGCTGTGCTCGAAGCGGCGATCCCCGATTTCAGCCGGCGTCGGCCCGGTTTGCCGCCAGCTGCGCCAGCGCAGCCTTCGTCTCCGCAGGCGGCTGCCAGCCAGCACTGAGCAGCGCTGCGGGCGAGGCGACGAGCCCCTTCGCCAGCCGCTCATAGGCGCCGTTGCGCCCCGAGAGCCGCGCCGTCAGCGCCAGAAGCGATGAGGGGACCGGGATCAGGCCCGGCCCGCGGCCGAGGCCGGCGCGCATCGCGGCAAGCATCTGCGCGACCGATAAGGGCTCCGGATCCGAGACGATGTAGCTGCGCCGCGCCGGGCAGGCCTGCGTCAAGGCGAAGGCGACGGCCTCGGCGAGGTTCTCGATCGCGAGCAGCGAGCGTTTGGCAGAGAGCCCGCCGAGCGGCAGCGGCACGGGCAGCCGCGCCAGCTTCAGCAGCGCCGCCATGTTCGCTTTCACGCCGAGGCCGTAGACCAGCACCGGCCGCAGTGCCACCCAGTCGAGATCGAACCCGGCCAACCCGCGTTCAGCCGCAAGCTTGGAGCGGCCATAGGCGTCGGTCGGGGCAGGCGTGTCGGCCTCGGTCAGCGGCCGGTCGCTGATCGGCCCGCTCTGCGCCCGGATCGAGGACAGGAAGACGAAGCGCCGCACGCTCGCCGCCTGCGCGGCTCGCGCCAGCGCCAGCGTCGCTTGCGTGTTGACCGCCCGGTAGCGCTCCTCCGGGATGTCGCCGTCGGCATGGGCCAGCCCGGCGCCGTGGACGACGTGATCGATGCCGTCGAGCAGCGGTCGCCAGTCGATCGGCGCGCCGAGATCGCCGATCGTGACATGCTCGACATCGGGACTGGGGGGTGTTGCGGTGCGCCCCACCGTCCGCACCCGATAGCCCCGCTTTGCGAGACCGTGCAGCAGATGCCGGCCGACGAAGCCGCTCGCGCCGGTGAGCAGGACGCGTTCGCGGCTCATGGCTGCGCCCGCTTGCCTGAAAAACGGCGCAGCAGTCCGATCGTCAAGGCCAGCGCCGCCAGCAGGCAGGCGAGCTGCGCCCAGAGTGCGGGGGCCGCGATGCTCACCGCGGCAAGGGCGATCAGGCCGAGATTGAGCAGGGCGACCTGCGCGACGATCTCGATCACCTTGAAGCCGTTGTCGGTCGCCTGCTGGTAGAAATGCGAGCGATGCGCCTGCCAGACCTTTTCGCCGCGCGCCAGACGGCGCAGCAGCGTGATGGTCGAATCCATCACATGGTAGAGCGGCAGGATCAGCGCTGCGGTCAGAGCACCAGTGCCGGCAAGGCGATAGAGCAGATAGGCGCCGAGCAGGCCGAGCGGCAAGGCCCCGACATCGCCGAGGAAGATGCGCGCCACCGGCTTGTTGAACGGCGCGAAGCCGATGAGCCCGCCGAGCAGCGCCGCGGCGAGCAGCCCCGTGGCGGGATCGACGATGCCGTAGCCGCCTGCCAGCGCGACCGCGCCCGAGAGGGGCACCAGCCCGGCGAGGGTGATCCAGTCGATCCCGTCCATGAAGTTGACGAGGTTGACGAACCAGGCGCCTGCGATCAGGGCAAGGCCACGCTCGGCCCAGAGCGGCAGCGTCTCTGGAAGCACGCGCACTTCGGGAGCCGCGTAGAAGACGACGATACCGACACAGAGGAACTGCAGCGGCAGGCGCAAAGCCGGCGACAGCGGACGGATATCGTCCCAGGCACCGACCACGGCCAGCAGGGCAGACGCGACCATGACCAGGACGAGGCCCTGCCGGGCGCCCGCATCCATGGGTATGAAGGCCATCGCGAGCCCTAGTGCCAGGAAGGCGCCAGCGAGCACGGCGATACCGCCGCCCTGCGGGGTCGGTATGCGATGGCTGGAGCGGGCATTCGGCCGCGCCAGCGCATAGCGCACCATCAGCGGGCGCAGCAGCAGGCACAGCGCGAAGGCGAGGCCGGCGGCGAGCGCGATCAGCAGGAGGGGTGTGAAGCGTTCCAAGGCGGGCGGACCATAGCCATACGGATTTTCACTGCAAGCAGGTCTTGCGTCTGCGAGCACAAAAGCAGAACATGCCAGGCATGGCCATTGCCGATTCCATGCTCAATCCGCCGCCTGCCCGGCCGGAGATCACCCGCGCGGTCTGCCGCGGCGCCTCGCGCCATCTGCGTGAGCGCGGCTATGCCATCGTCAAGGAGATGACCTTCGCCAATGGCCGGCGCGGCGACATCGTCGCGCTCTCGCCATCGGGCGAATTGCTGGTGGTCGAGGTCAAATCGGGGATCGAAGACTACCGCATCGACGGAAAATGGCCGGACTATCGCGATTATTGCGACGGCTTCCTCTTCGCGGTCGCGCCCGAGTTCCCGCTGGAGATCCTGCCCGGGGATGTCGGCCTGATCGTCGCCGACGCCTTTGGTGGCGAATTGCTGCGCGAGCCGCCGCGCCATCAGCTGGCGCCGGCGCGTCGCAAGATGCTGACCATCGCCTTCGCCAGGCTCGCGGCGGGGCGGCTGGCGCTGCTCGAGGATCCGGGAATCTAGCCGGCAGCACGCTGCGGCAGGTTGAGCGCCTTCGGACCGATGTTCAGGCTGATCTGCAGGCTGTCGGCGATGCGATGGGCACGGTCGATGAACAGGAACCGGGCCGGACCGGTGCAAAGCTCGGTGACGGTCTGCTCGAACAGTGAAAGCCAGCGCTCGAAATGCTGCATGTCGAGCGGGAGCGGCATGTGGATCTGCTGCGGCTTGCCGCGATAGCGCCCGCTCATCAGCGTCACCGACGACCAGAAGTCGCGCAGCTTGGCGAGATGGGCGTCCCAATCGTCGCCGAGTTTTTCGAGGAAGATCGGGCCGATCAGCGGGTCAAGCCGCACCCGGCCATAGAAGGTGTCGACCAGCTCGGCGATCAGTTCTTCGGTGATGCGTTCGGGAAGCGCCGTCCCGCTCATCGCGGCGCGCGCTTGGCCAGGATGCGCTGCAGGGTGCGGCGGTGCATGCCGAGCCTACGCGCCGTCTCGGAGACATTGCGGCTGCACAATTCGTAGACGCGCTGGATATGCTCCCAGCGAACCCGGTCGGCCGACATCGGGTTCTCCGGCGGCACCGGGCGCGCATTCGGCCCGGCCGCCAGCGCCGAATGGATCTCGTCGGCGTCGGCGGGCTTGGCAAGGAAGTCGAACGCGCCGAGTTTCACAGCGCTGACCGCAGTCGCGATATTGCCATAGCCGGTCAGGACGACGCCGCGCGCATCCGGGCGCTTCTCCTTGAGGCGGGCGATCACGTCGAGCCCGTTGCCATCGCCGAGACGCAGGTCGATCACCGCATAGGCCGGCGCCTCCTCCTCGACGGCGGCCAGGCCGGCCTGGACGGATTCGGCTGTTCTCACCGAATAGCCACGTCCTTCCATGGCGCGGGCGAGGCGGTTCAGGAACGGCTTGTCGTCGTCGACGAGCAGGAGTGACATGTCCCTGCCTGCACTATCGGTGACTTGGTCCGTCGTCGGCGCCGTGTCCATCGCCATCATCTCCTGCCGGCTGCTGACTGCCCGGCTCAACATCCATTCTATCGATTGCGCGACGCGCTGAAACGCCGCAACGCCTCATTCTGTCGCATATGGGGCCAAAAGCTCCGGGTTTGAAGGTCCGGCGGGTCGATCGTCGCGTTCGAAGACCGCTCGCAGCCAGGTGATCCGGATGCTGGCGCCGGTTGCCGGAAGCGGCAGATTGGAGAATTCGAGCGCCGCACCGCTCCGTTCCAACAGGGTCTTGGCGATGAACAGCCCGAGGCCGAGACCCCCGCCGGCCCGCGATTCCTTGGCGTGCGAGCGCGACAGATAGGGATCGCCCGCCCGCATCAGGACCTCCGGCGTGAAGCCCGGCCCGTCATCGGCGATGGTCAGGATGACGGCACCTTCCGTCCACAGCGCCGTGATCGTCACCTTGGAGCGGGCGAAGTCGACGGCGTTGTCGACGATGTTGCCGAGCCCGTAGATCATGCCGGGATTGCGCCGGCAGAACGGTTCCGGCTTGTCGCCGGAGAGCGCGATTTCGAAGGGGACGCCGAATGGCCGTTGCGGCCCGGCCGCCTCCTCGATCAGCAGGCGGAGCGAGAGTTGGTCGAGCGGGCCGGCATCGTCGTCCTGCAGCGAGGTGAGCTTGCCCAGAATGCCGCGACAGCGCTCGACCTGCTCGCGAAGCAAGGTGATGTCCTCGGCCATTTCGCCTTCTGCCGGGGCGAGCCGCGAGAGCTCGCGGGCGACCAGCGCGATCGTCGCGAGCGGGGTGCCGAGCTCATGTGCGGCCGCGGCGGCGAGCCCGTCGAGCTGCGAGAGATGCTGCTCGCGCGCCAGCACCAGTTCGGTCGCGGCCAGCGCTTCCGAGAGGTCGCGCGCTTCCTTCGCGACCCGCCAGGCATAGATGCCGGTGAAGCCGAGCCCGAGCAAAAGCGCAATCCAGTTGCCGACCTGGTATTGCGGCGGCAGCACTGGCCGCTCCGTTCCGGCCCAGGGCAACGGCCAGTGAACGAAGACGAGCAGCGTCGCCAGCCCGGCGGCGAGCAGGCCCAGCGCCAATGTGTGCCGTGGTGGCAACGCCGTCGCCGAGATCATCACCGGCGCCAGGAACAGGATCGCGAACGGGTTCTGCAGGCCCCCGGTGAGATAGAGCAGCGCCGCGAGCTGCAGGATGTCGAAGCCGAGCAGTGCCGTCGCCGCGCCCTCGCCCAGACGGTGGCTCAGCGGAAAGCGGATGCGCAGTGCGATGTTGAGCCAGGCCGACACGGCGATGGCGAGGAAGCACCAGCCGAAGGGCAGCGAGAAACCGAGCCCGAAATGCACGCCGGCGACGGCGACGCTCTGGCCGGCGATCGCCAGCCAGCGCAGGCGCACCAGCGTGTCGAGCCGCAAATGGCGCGGAGTGCCGCCAGGAGCGGAGGGAACGAGGTCGGCGATCGTCACGGCGCGCAATTTTCGCAATGCCGCAGGCGGGCGGGAAGGAGGAAACTGTGGCTAATCGGCATCACAAGGAAATCTTAGCCCTTTGGACGATTGAATGAGAACAAATTCTACTTAGGCTGCATTCCCTTGTTGCGCTGCATCGTGAATGCGGCGCTGCGAAAGAGCGAAAGGGCCGCCATGTCGTTCGCCTACCACGCCTATGAGGCGGTTCATATGATGGTCAGCCCGGCGCGGGCCATGTCCGACGCCATGCAGCTGGCCTTCAAGAACCCGGCGAACCCGCTGACCTATACCCCGTTCGGCCGCACGATCGCCGCCTCCTGCGAATTGTTCGAGCGCACAACGCGCCGCTACGGCAAGCCGGCCTTCGGTCTCGACACCACCACGATGAACGGCGTCAAGGTCGGGGTCGAGGAGCACGTGGTCTGGCAGCGCCCCTTCTGCAACCTGATCTATTTCGACCGCAAGATCGAAGGTCGCCGCAAGCCGCAGCCCAAGGTGCTGCTGGTCGCGCCGATGTCGGGCCACTACGCTACGCTGCTGCGCGGCACGGTCGAGGCTTTGCTGCCCGATCACGAGGTCTACATCACCGACTGGATCGATGCCCGCCTGGTGCCGCTCTCCGCCGGCCGCTTCGACCTCGACGACTATATCGACTATGTCATCGCCATGCTGCAGAAGCTCGGCCCCGACACCCATGTCATGGCCGTCTGCCAGCCTTCGGTGCCGGTGCTCGCCGCGATCGCGCGCATGGAGGCCGAGGGCGACCCGGCGTCGCCGCGCTCGATGACGCTGATGGGTGGGCCGATCGACACCCGCCGCTCGCCGACTGCGGTCAACCAGCTCGCCATGGAGCGCGGCACCGACTGGTTCCGCCGCAACTGCATCACCCGCGTGCCGTTCCCGCATCTCGGCGCCTTCCGCGAGGTCTATCCCGGCTTCATGCAGCTGTCGGGCTTCATGGCGATGAATTTCGACCGCCACCTCACCGCGCATTACGACATGTACAAGCACCTGATCGCCGGTGATGGCGATTCGGCCGAGAAACATCGCGACTTCTATGACGAGTATCTCGCGGTCATGGACCTGACCGCCGAGTTCTACCTGCAGACCGTCGACACCGTCTTCGTCAAGCATGCCCTGCCCAAGGGCGAGATGATGCACCGCGGCAAGCCGGTCGACCTCACGGCGATCCGCAGCGTCGCGCTGATGACGGTCGAGGGCGAGAACGACGACATCTCCGGCGTCGGCCAGACCAAGGCGGCGCATGATCTGTGCGTCAACATCCCCGACGACATGCGGGTCGAGTACCTGCAGAAGGGCGTCGGCCATTACGGCGTCTTCAACGGCTCGCGCTTCCGCTCGGAGATCGCGCCGCGCATCGCCGACTTCATGCTGACCCTCGACATGAAGGCGGCCAAGGAGCGCCGCAACGAGACCGCGGAGACGGCGCGCAAGGCGCTGAAGGTCGCGGGCTGAGCTAAGCTTAGCCCCTTCCGCTCCCGCTGCGAATCCCGCACAATCGCCGGGATGCGGTTCTCCCTGTTCAGGCGCCAGCCCGATCCCGACCGGATCGAGGTCGCCCATGCCGGCACGCTCTACCCGGTCGCCGTCAAACGGCGCTCGACGGCGCGCCGGCTGACTTTGCGCGTTTCCCAGGCGACCGGCGAGATCACCCTGACCCTGCCCGAGCGCGTCGACTTCACGACCGGCCGCATCTTCGCCGAGAAACACGGCGGCTGGATCGCGGCGCGCATGGCCAAGCGCCCGCAGGGCGTCGCCTTCGAGCCCGGCGCCGTCGTGCCCTTGCGCGGCGTCCCGCACCGGATCGTGCACTGGACCAAGGTGCGCGGGCTGACGCGCGCCACACTCTCGGCCGAGGGCGAGCCGATCATCGCGGTCTGCGGCGAGGCGGCCCATGTCGCGCGCCGGGTCAGCGATTTCCTGCGCCGCGAGGCCCTGGCCGATCTGGAGAAGGCGGTACGCACCCATACCGCCGTGCTCGGCATCCCCGCCCGCAAGATCACATTGCGCGACACCACCAGCCGCTGGGGTTCATGCTCCTCTAAGGGCCATCTCAGCTTCTCCTGGCGACTGATCCTGGCCCCGACGCTGGTGCTCGATTACCTCGCCGCCCATGAGGTCGCGCACCTCAAGGAGATGAACCATTCTCACCGCTTCTGGGCGCTGACGCACAAGCTCTGCCCGCGCACGGAGGAAGCGGAAGCCTGGCTCAAGCGCCATGGCGCGAGCCTGCACGGCTACGGCTGAGCGCGCGCGGTCGGAACACCCTCGCGGATGACGCGCGAGAACTCCGAGCTGTCGGGCTTCAGGCTGCGCGCCTTCTCGCCGATATGGCTCAGTTTCACCAGCTCGTCGAGCGGCATGTCCTGGCGTACCGAGCCGATGTCCCGGAGATAGCCGGGCAGGTAACCGGAGAGCAGCACGCGCGGGTCGAGCGGCAGCGAGAACTTCCAGGCGGGCGCGACCTGCCCGACGAGATGATAGACGACGGTGGTGCAGTTTGTCGTCAGCGTGTTGTACCAGCGCGGCTCCTGCGCCAGCCGGTTGATGTCCGCGGCATAGGCGAGCAGCAGCTCGCGCGCCTGCCGCGGCGAGGCATTGAGCCGGAACAGCCGGGTGTCCTCGCCGCGCGCCTGGGTTCGAAGGCCGATCAGGTCGCGTTCGTCGGCCACGACATAGGCCATTTCGTAGTTGCGGAAGAAGCCGGCAAGCGCCGACCATTCCTCGCCCTGCTCGCGCCGGATCTCGATCGAGATCGTCAGCGGATCGCTGTCGGCGAAGGTGAAGCTGAGCAGGAGATGGGCGATCGCCTCGCCGGACCAGTAGGACAGGAAGAGATCGGCGCCCTGGATGCGCGAGAGGTCGTAGCTGCGGGTTTCCCAGCGCTGGTCGTAGTCGTTTTCGGTGCGCCAGGTGAAATGGCGCAGATTGGTCACGGTCAGGCGGTTGTCGACCACGCTCATCTGCGGCAAGCGGGCCAGCTCGGGGATCCAGTTCCGTTCATGCGACGGCCTCAGGCCGGCCCACCAGCCGATGAGGCCGACGAAGAGCACGGCGAAGGCGAGCGGCAGGCGCGGCGCGCCGCTCCAGATGCCGATGGTGCCGGCGAGCCCGGCGAGGCCGAAGCCGATCGCGCCGGCGATGCCGATCGCACCGGGCAGGCGGAAGACCAGGAGCCCTGCGCCCCAGGCGGTGGTGCCGAGGACCGCGAGGGTCAGCAGGATCTGCAGGAGAACGAAAAAGAGGCGGCTCATCGCCGCCTCTCATAGCATGCTGAAATAGGTTCCGCTCAAGCCGCGAGCGAACTCGTCGGCGCGGCCGCCTTGACGGCGTCGTCGACATGCGGCTCGAACTTGGCGAAGTTCTCCGCGAACATGCCGATCAGCTTCTTGGCGGTATCGGCGAAGGCGGCCTTATCCTGCCAGGTCTTGACGGGATAGAGGATGTGCGGCTCGACGCCGGGCACCGAAGTGGGAACGGCGAACCCGAAATAAGGATCGCGGCGGAAATCGGCGCGGTTGAGCGAACCGTCCAGTGCCGCGGTCAGCAGGCGGCGGGTGACGCGGATCGGCATGCGCCGGCCGGTGCCGTAGCCGCCGCCGGTCCAGCCGGTGTTGACCAGCCAGCAATCGACGTGATGCTTGGCGATGAAGTCACGCAGCAGATTGGCGTATTCCGACGGGTGGCGCGGCAGGAAGGGCGAGCCGAAGCAGGTCGAGAACTCCGGCTGGACGCCGACGAGACCGCGCTCGGTGCCGGCGACCTTGGCGGTATAGCCGGAGAGGAAATGGTACATCGCCTCGGCCGGAGTCAGCTTGGCGATCGGTGGCATCACGCCGAAGGCGTCGGCGGTCAGCATCACGATGTTCTTCGGCGTGCCGGCCCGGCCGGTGCGCGAGGCGTTCGGGATGAAGTCGAGCGGATAGGCCGAGCGGGTGTTCTCGGTCTTGGTCTCGGCGTCGAAGTCGACCTCGCGCGAGATCGGATCCATCACGATGTTCTCGAGCACCGTGCCGAAGCGTTGCGAGGCCGCGAAGATCTGCGGCTCGGCCTCGGCCGAGAGACGGATCGTCTTGGCGTAGCAGCCGCCCTCGAAATTGAAGATGCCGTCCTTCGACCAGCCATGCTCGTCATCGCCGATCAAGGTGCGGTCGGGATCGGCCGAGAGGGTGGTCTTGCCGGTGCCGGAGAGGCCGAAGAAGATCGCCGGATCGTCCTTGCCGCCGACATTGGCCGAGCAGTGCATCGGCACCACGCCCTTCGCGGGCAGTGTGTAGTTCAGATAGGTGAAGACCGACTTCTTCATCTCGCCGGCATAGGCGGTGCCGCCGATCAGCACGATCTTGCGCGAGAAGTCGATTGCGATGACCGTCTCGCTGCGGCAGCCATGGCGCTTCGGATCGGCTTTGAAGCTCGGCAGGTCGACGATCGTCAATTCGGGCACGTAGCCGCCGATCTCCCCGGCCTCGGGCCGGATCAGCAGGTTGCGGATGAACAGCGAGTGCCAGGCGAATTCGGTGAAGACCCTCGCCTTGACGCGGTGGGCCGGGTCGGCGCCGCCATAAAGATCCTGCGCGAACAGCTCCTTGCCTTCGGCGTGCTTGATGAAATCGCCGAGCAGGGTCTCGAACTGCTCCGAGGAGATCGCGCCATTGTTCTCCCACCAGACCGTCTTCTCGGTCAGTGCGTCCTTGACGACGAACTTGTCCTTGGGCGAGCGGCCGGTATGGCTGCCGGTGTCGGCGCAGAGCGCGCCGCCGCGGGCGAGCTGGGATTCGCCGCGCCGCAACGATTCCTCATAGAGGCGCGCAGCCTCGAAATTCCAGTAGACCGCCTTGAGCCCGCGGAAGCCGAATGAATCGGCGCCGTTGGCCGGGTTGACGTGACCGATGGTCTCCACTGGCAATTCCTCCTGCCGAGAAGCCGTCGCCAGGCGAAGCCGGCGTCGTGATTGGAGCGGGGCTGACCCCACTATGGCCCCGATGGACCGGTGACGTGGAGGGCTCTTTAGGCGGATGATGACGCCGGCTCAAGTCACGAGGTCGGCTGGGGGCTGATCGTGGCCGATTTAAATCGTTTAAAAAAATAGCTGTGGTGAATCGCCGCGCTCAGGCGGCTTCGCGAGCCTTGCCGGCGAGGGCGACGAGGGTCTTGCGCAGCGCGTCGGGCGTGGTCACCGGCTCGTCGAAGGGCAGACGCAGAGCCTTGTCGCCGAGCATCAGGTCGGCGCCGTCAGGGTCGATGCCGGAGAGACGCCAGCCACCCTCCTCGCCGCCGAGCAGCTTGGTGGCGTAGAGCCCGATCGCCTCGGCATGGTCCTCGTTCATATGATCGACCGCGCTCTCCTCCGCCTCGGTCAGCGCTCCGGCTTGCGAGCAGTCGCTGAGGACGTCGCTTGCCTCGAGCTCATAGGCCCGGCCGAAGCCGCCATTGAGGCTGGCGCGCTGGAGTCTCAGCGCGAAGAACGAGAAATCGGGAAAATCGACGTAAAGCGAGGCTTTTGGCTGACGCGCCAGGAAACGGCGGCGCACGCGCCGGCCGAAATCGCTGTCGCGTTCGACCTTCTCGGCCGTGGCCAGCAGCGTGATCCGCGCATGGGCGAGCGGATCGCCCTTGCCGCCGGGCGCGATCAGCAACGAGCAGCGCGGATCGGCGAGGAGGTTGCCGGTATGGCCGGAGAGCGAGGAGACCAGGATCAGCGGCGTGCCGTCGATATCGGTCGCCAGACTGGTCAGGCTGGCGAAGGGGTGGCCCTCCGGCGTCAGCGTCGCCAGCGATGCGGAACGCGCGCTGCGCAGGAGGCCACGCGCCAATCCGCGCGCGCTGGCATCTGTCGGCCTGATCGGATCAGTCGCCATGGCTCGTTTCGCCGCATCGGTTGGCGCGAATTCCGATCGCTTAGCCGATTCTGGCCGAACGGAAAGCGCGCTTATGAGTTTTCTGGGGCGAGACGTAGCGAAACCGCCTTGGCTTGGCTAGATTGCAGCCATGCTTTGGCCGTTCTCGCGCGAGAGTGGACCCTTTGATTGTAACGCCAGCACACAAAGAGCCGGAAAAGCTTATGCCAACCATTGCGCTGGTCGATGACGACCGCAACATCCTGACCTCGGTTTCGATCGCGTTGGAGGCCGAGGGCTATCGCATCCAGACCTATACCGACGGCGCCTCGGCCCTGGACGGGCTGAAGCAGAATCCGCCCGACCTCGCCATCTTCGACATCAAGATGCCGCGCATGGACGGGATGGAGCTGCTGCGCCGCCTGCGCCAGAAGTCGGATCTGCCGGTGATCTTCCTGACCTCGAAGGACGAGGAGATCGACGAGCTCTTCGGCCTGAAGATGGGCGCCGACGACTTCATCCGCAAACCTTTCTCGCAGCGCCTGCTGGTCGAGCGCGTCAAGGCGATCCTGCGCCGGGCCGGCGCGCGCGACGCCAGCGCGACCGTGCGCACCGAGGATGCCAAAGCGCTGGAGCGCGGCCTTTTGCGGATGGATCCGGAGCGCCACACCTGCACCTGGAAGGGCGAGCCGGTGACGCTCACCGTCACCGAATTCCTGATCCTGCAGTCGCTCGCGCAGCGTCCCGGGGTGGTCAAGAGCCGCAACGCGCTGATGGATGCGGCCTATGATGACGAGGTCTATGTCGACGACCGCACCATCGACAGCCACATCAAGCGTTTGCGCAAGAAGTTCAATCAGGTCGATGTCGAGTTCGACATGATTGAGACGCTCTATGGCGTCGGCTATCGCTTCAAGGAGAACTGAGAAGCACCCTGGCGTGTGCCCAGTATCGCGTTTGCGTGCACGCCGGGACAAGGTATGAGCCGCCTATGGCTACGATCGAGCAGCAAGGGGCCCGCACCGGCGGGCCGCGGCCAGCGGTGACGCTGCGCCGGCGGGCCGGGCTGTTCGGCCGTCGTATGCTGCGCGCCGTCTCGGGCCGGGCCGCCTCGAGCCTGACCCGGCGCATCGTCGTCCTGAACCTTGCAGGTCTCGTCGCCCTTCTTGTCGGTTTCCTCTACCTCAACCAGTTCCGCGAGGGCCTGATCGAGGCGCGGGTTCAGAGTCTATTGACGCAGGGCGAGATCATAGCCGGCGCCATCGCCGCCTCGGCCACGGTCGAGACCGACACGATTGCGATCGATCCCGACAAGCTCCTGCAGATGCAGGCCGGCGAGAGCGGCGCCATCGCCGAGGATCCGCTCGACTTCTCGATCAATCCGGAGAAAGTCGCCCCGCTGCTGCGCCGCCTGGTGACGCCGACCAAGACCCGCGCCCGCATCTACGACAAGGACGGGATGCTGACGCTCGATTCGCGCAATCTCTATTCGCGCGGCGACATCCTGCGGCTCGATCTGCCGCGCATCGGTGAAAGCGACGAGCCACCTCTGCTCGAACGCACCTGGAACATGTTCCGCAACCGGCTCGGCCGCGCCGACGTGCCGGCCTATGACGATTTCGCCAACGCCAACGGCAAGTCCTACACCGAAGTCGCCCGGGCGCTGGCCGGCTCCCCGGCGAGTGTGGTGCGCGTCAACACCCGCGGCGAGACCATCGTTTCGGTGGCGGTGCCGGTGCAGCGCTTCCGGGCCGTGCGCGGCGCACTGCTGCTCTCGACGCAAGGGGGCGACATCGACGCCGTCATCGCCTCCGAGCGCTATGCCATCTTCCAGGTCTTCGCGGTCGCTGCCGGCGTGATGATCATCCTGTCGGTGCTGCTTGCCGGCACCATCGCCGAGCCTATCCGCAAACTCGCGGACGCTGCCCAGCGCGTCCGCCGTGGCGTCAAGTCGCGCGAGGAGATCCCGGACTTCTCCAGCCGTCACGACGAGATCGGTCACCTTTCCGGATCGTTCCGCGAGATGACGCAGGCGCTCTACAATCGCATGGAGGCGATCGAGCGCTTCGCCGCCGATGTCGCTCACGAGCTGAAGAACCCGCTGACTTCGCTGCGCAGCGCCGTCGAGACCTTGCCGCTTGCCAAGAACGACGACGCCCGCGGTCGTCTGCTCGCGGTGATCCGCCACGATGTGAAGCGGCTCGACCGCCTGATCACCGACATCTCCGACGCTTCGCGCCTCGATGCCGAGCTCGCCCGCGACGATGCGGTTCCCCTCGACGTCGCCCAGCTGATCGAGGCGGTGGTCTCGGTGCAGAACCAGATCAGCCGGGAAGGCCAGCCGGCCGTCGAGATTTCGGTCGACCGGCGTGGCCAACGTCCGGGCGGCGATCCTTTCCGGGTGCTCGGCCACGATTCCCGCCTCGGCCAGGTTTTCGTCAACCTGATCGAGAACGCCCGCTCCTTCTCCCCGGCTGACAAGCCGGTCAGGGTCAAGCTCTCGCGCGTCGCCGGCGACGTACTGATCACGATCGAGGATGACGGCCCCGGAATCCCGCCGCATGCGTTGGAGCGGATCTTCGAGCGCTTCTACACCGACCGGCCAGAGAGCGGGTTCGGCCAGAATTCCGGCCTGGGTCTCTCGATCTCGCGCCAGATCGTCGAAGCCCATCGCGGCACGATCCGGGCCGAGAACATCTACGCCTCCGAGCAGTCGGAAGGCGAGGAGAAGCGGCTGGGCGCGCGCTTCGTCGTGCGCCTGCCGGCCGCGGCACAGCCGGCATGAGCGCTGTATCTCCGCTCCGGCTGCATGCCAGCGCCGTCGTGATCGGCGAGGCTGGTATCCTGATCCGTGGTGCAGCGGGCGCCGGCAAGTCGAGCTTGGCGCTGGCGCTTGTCGGCCTCGCGCAATCGCAGGGACGCTTCGCCAGGCTCGTCGCTGATGACCGCACCGAAATCGTCGTGCAGGCCGGCCGCCTGGTCGCCTCGCCGGTGCCGCCGATCGAGGGGGTGGTCGAGCGCCGTGGCCTCGGCCTGACGCCGGAGCCGCATCTCGCCGCCGTGGTGCTCCGGCTGGTGGTCGATTGCGGTGTCGAGCCCGAGCGAATGCCGGAGCCGGAGGCGCTCGTCGAGTCGATCGTCGGCGTCACCTTGCCGCGATTGTCCCTGCTTCCGCGGCCTGGCGACGAACGTCTGATCCTGACGGCTCTTGCGCTCTTCGCCGGCTCTGATTGAATTGCTTTCGACGAGTTCGAGACAAGTGCCTTGCCTATCGTTCGCACCTGCCGCATAAACCGCGACCTTGTCCGGGCGCCGATGGGCGCTCTTCGGTGGGACTGAATGATCGGACTCGTGCTTGTCACGCATGGGCACCTGGCGACGGAATTCCGCGCCGCGCTCGAACATGTCGTTGGCCCGCAAGCCAACCTCGCAACCATCGCCATCGCCCCCGATGACGACATGGAAGGTCGTCGGCGCGACATCATCGCGGCGGTCGAGCAGGTCGAGAACGGCAGCGGCGTCATCGTCCTGACCGATATGTTCGGCGGCACGCCCTCCAATCTTGCCATTTCCGTGATGGAGCCTGGCCGGATCGACGTCGTCGCCGGCATCAACCTGCCCATGCTGATCAAGCTCGCCAGCGTGCGCGAGGAGAAGACCCTCGACGAAGCCGTCAGCAGCGCGCAGGATGCGGGTCGCAAGTACATCACGGTGGCCAGCCGCGTTCTCGCGGGCAAGTAGGGTTCGGCGTACACGGCATGCGCGAGGAAGACACCCGCGACGAGGATTGCGACTGCAGCGAGGTCGAGATTCCGGCCGGCGCCGTCTATGGCGAGTTTCAGATCATCAACAAGAAGGGGCTGCACGCCCGCGCCACGGCGAAATTCGTGCAATGCGCCAGCCAGTTCGATGCCGACATCACCGTCTCCCGCTGCGGCGAGACGGTCGGAGCCACCTCGATCATGGGTATCCTGACCTTGGGCGCCGGCATCGGCTCGACCATCACCGTGGTCGCCAAGGGCGCGGAAGCCAAGGAAGCGCTTCAGGCGCTGGGCGCACTCGTCGCCGACCGGTTCGGCGAGGGCGAATAAGCTCGCCTCTGCTTTTGACGGTTCTCAGGTAGAACCGCGTCATCCAGCCACAGTGAAGCGGAGCGTTGGGATCCATCCTAGGATCCGGCGCTCTCCGATGGATTCCGGAGCTGCACCGCTATGCGGCTTGTCCGGAGTGACGGTCGCCGCTTTGCTGCCAGTAGATATAAAGACATCTTTATATCTTTGATTGCCTTCCTGCCGCTGCCCTGCTAGAGAGCGCGCCGTCATTCAAAGCACGATCGATTGGAGCGCCCCGTGTCGAAGCAGGATTACGTCGTCAAGGACATCGCGCTTGCGGATTACGGCCGCAAGGAAATCAACATGGCTCAGGACGAGATGCCGGGCCTGATGGCGATCCGCGCCGAGCACAAGGGCAAGGCCCCGCTCAAGGGCGCCCGCATCGCCGGCTGCCTGCACATGACCATCCAGACCGCCGTGCTGATCGAGACCCTGAAGGAACTCGGCGCTGACGTGCGCTGGTCGTCCTGCAACATCTTCTCGACCCAGGATCATGCCGCGGCCGCGATCGCCGCCACCGGCACCCCGGTCTTCGCGATCAAGGGCGAGACGCTAGAGGAGTACTGGGAGTACGTGCTGCGTACCGCGACCTGGGGCGATGGCGGCACGCCGAACATGATCCTCGACGATGGCGGCGACCTGACCATGCTGATCATCCTCGGCGCCGAGGCCGAGGCCGGCAACGCCGCCTTCCTCGATAAGCCCGGCAATGAGGAAGAGACGATCTTCTTCGCGCTGATCAAGCGCGAGCTGAAGGCCAACCCGGGCTGGTTCACCAAGACCCGCGCCGCGATCAAGGGCGTCTCGGAAGAGACCACCACCGGCGTGCACCGCCTCTACGAGCTCGCCAAGGCCAGCCGCCTGCCGTTCCCGGCGATCAACGTCAACGACAGCGTCACCAAGTCGAAGTTCGACAACCTCTATGGCTGCCGCGAGTCGCTGGTCGACGCCATCCGCCGCGGCACCGACGTGATGATGTCGGGCAAGGTCGCGGTCGTCGCCGGCTATGGCGACGTCGGCAAGGGCTCGGCCGCTTCGCTGCGCCAGGCCGGCTGCCGCGTCCTCGTCACCGAGATCGACCCGATCTGCGCCCTGCAGGCGGCGATGGAGGGCTATGAGGTCGTCACCATGGAGGACGCCGCCCCGCGCGCCGACATCTTCGTGACCGCGACCGGCAATCTCGACGTCATCACCGTCGACCATATGCGCGCGATGAAGCACCGCGCCATCGTCTGCAACATCGGCCACTTCGACTCGGAGATCCAGGTCGCCGGCCTGAAGAACTTCAAGTGGGACAACGTCAAGCCGCAGGTCGACGAGATCGAGTTCCCCGACGGCAAGCGCATCATCCTGCTCTCGGAGGGCCGCCTGGTGAACCTCGGCAACGCGACCGGCCATCCGTCCTTCGTGATGTCCTGCTCGTTCTCGAACCAGACCCTGGCCCAGGTCGAGCTCTGGAACCACCACGCCAAGTACGAGAACAAGGTCTACACCCTGCCCAAGCATCTCGACGAGAAGGTCGCGGCGCTGCACCTCGCCAAGGTTGGCGCCAAGCTGACCAAGCTCAACGACGCCCAGGCGAAGTATATCGGCGTGTCGCAGGCCGGCCCGTTCAAGCCCGAGCTCTATCGCTACTGACAGCGTCCCCCGGCCGTCGCCGGCCGGGCAGAGCGACATCGCGCCATTCGGGAGCGGTTTCCCGGTCCGACACCATCCTTCGAGAAGCCCGGCCTTGCGCCGGGCTTTTTCGCATTCGGGGCCGATTACCGCTTTTCATACTACTAATAGATGTTCAGCCGCTTCGGGCGGCAACTTGTTGATGCCTTTCCAGGCGCTTCGAATTCGGTCGCCGCCATTCGGCCTTTACCGTCGATTAAGCACTTCCTGCCGGAGTCGTGCGGTGATTACAGTGGCACTGATTCGGGCTGCCGGCAGGCATCGCATGCGGCGTCCGGTTTCGTGCAGCGGTGGCTTTGCGGAGTGCGGGCGTGGGTCCTTCGGGGAGCCAGGGCCGGCTGCCGTGTTGGCGACACTCCCCGATGCCGCCAGAGAACTGGCCTGGGACAGGACGGATGCGAGAATGAGACGGGCAAGGCAGGTCGGACGGGAGATGAATGGAGCGGTCCGCTTCCTCCTGCCCGGGCTCGCCGGCGCAACGCCGGCCCCCGCTCTCGCCCAGGCCGAAGCGCTGCTTCCCCTGCGGGCCGATTGGCTCAGCACTGGCGGCCTCTCGCTGATTCTCGTCGGACTCGTCGTCTTCGCCACCACCACCTCGATCCTTTATGTTCGCGAGCGCTCGCGCTGGACGAGACGTGAGGGAGAGCTCGCCGCCGGGTTGGAGGCGACGCGCGGTCATCAGGAGCGACTCGGCGCCCTGCTCGCAACGGATCGGCAGGTCGTTCTGAGCTGGGATGGGCCCAAGGCCAGCCCCATGGTCGAGGGCGACAGCGGTTTTCTCGGCATCGGCGGCTCTGCCCCGGCGCTGGCTTACGGCACCTGGGCGCCGCCGGCCGAAGCCAAACGGCTCGAACTCGCGACCGAGGCGCTCAAGGAGCATGGCGAGGCCTTCGCCTTCACCTTCAAGGCCAAAGCCGGGCGCTATGTCGACGCCGAGGGTCGGCCGGTCGCCGGCCGCGCCGTGATCCGCCTGCGCGAGGTCGGCGGCGAGCGGGCCCGGGCGTTGGCGCTGGAGGACGAGCTCGGCAAGCTCGCGAGCGATCATGCCGCACTCACCACACTGCTGGCCGGCGTGCCGCAGCCGGTCTGGATGCGCGCGACCGATGGCCGCCTGACATGGGTCAACGCCGCCTATGCCCGCGCCGTCGAGGCCTCCGACAGCCAGCAGGCCGTCAAGGCCGGACTGGATCTTTTCGACCGCAGCGAGCGTGAGGCGGCCGCCAAGGCCCGCAAGGACGGCCGCATCTTCCAGCGGCGCGCGCCCGTCGTCATGGCTGGTCAGCGCCGTATCGTCGACGTCATGGAGACGCCGACGCCCTCGGGCTATGCCGGCATCGCGACCGATATGAGCGAGCTGGAGGCGGTGCGCGCCGACCTGCAGCGCCAGATGGATGCGCATGTACGCACCCTCGACCGGCTGAAGACCGGCGTCGCCGTCTTCGACGCCTCGCAGCGGCTGGTCTATCGCAACAGCGGCTACGAGGCGCTCTGGTCGCTCGATCCCGGCTTTCTCGATTCCAGCCCGAGCGATGGCGAGATCCTCGATCGCCTGCGCACCGAACGCCGCCTGCCCGAACTCGGCGACTACCGTACCTGGAAGGCCCAGGTGCACGCTGCCTACACGGCGCCGCGCGCCAGCGAGGATTGGTGGTACCTGCCGGATGGCCGCACCGTTCACGTCGTCGCCAGCCCGAACCCGCAGGGTGGCGTCACCTATCTCTTCGACGACGAGACAGAGCGTTTCACCCTCGAATCACGCTTCAATGCGCTCTCCCGCACGCAGCGTGAGACGCTCGATTCATTGCGCGAGGGTGTCGCCGTGTTCGGTTCGGACGGGCGCCTCAAGCTTTCCAATCCGGCTTTCGCCCAGCTCTGGAAGCTCTCGGCCGAGCGTGCCGCTACCGCGCCGCATATCGACGAGGTCGTGGCGCTCAGCCGGCCGCTCTTCCCGGACGACGCCGTCTGGACCGAGATCCGCAGCGCCGTCGCCGGCGTGCGCGATGCCCGCGAGGACTATCGCTGCCATATGGAACGCCGCGACGGCACGGTGCTCGACTGCACTGCCGCGCCGCTGCCGGATGGCGCGACGCTCATCACCTTCGCCGACGTCACCGCCGGCGTGAATGTCGAGCGGGCCCTGACCGAGCGCAACGAGGCCCTGGAGCGCGTCTCGCGGCTGCGCGAGGAATTCGTCCACCACGTTTCCTACGAGCTGCGCTCGCCGCTGACCAACATCATCGGCTTTGCGCAATTGCTCGGCGAGGAGACGGTCGGCGCGCTCAATGACAAGCAGCGCGACTATGCAGGGCACATCGTTCGCTCCTCCGGCGCGCTGCTCGCCATCATCAACGACATTCTCGACCTCGCCTCGATCGACAATGGCGCGCTCGCCCTCGATCTCGAGGAGGTCGATGTCGCCAAGACCATCGCCCAGGCCGCGACCGGGCTGCAGGACCGCCTCGCCGACAGCAAGCTCAGGCTCCAGGTCGACATCGCCCCGCAGACCGGCCCCTTGCGCGCCGATTCCAAGCGCCTGCGCCAGATCCTGTTCAACCTGCTCTCCAACGCCATCGGCTTCTCGCAGCCCGGCCAGACCATCCACGTCAGCGCCGGCCGGGTCGGCGGCGAGATCCGCATCACTGTCGCCGATGAGGGCCGCGGCATTCCGGACGAGGTCAAGGAGAAGGTGTTCGACCGCTTCGAGAGCCATTCACTGGGCTCGCGTCATCGCGGTGTCGGGCTCGGCCTCTCGATGGTGCGCTCGATCGTCGAATTGCATGGCGGCCGCGTCGAGCTCGATTCCGCTTTGGGCAAGGGCACCCGCGTCACCGCCGTCTTCCCGCCGGAGGGCATGCGCATCTCGGACGCCGCTGAATGACTGACGAAGCCGCGCGGGCGGGTACGCATACCGTCATCCTGCCGGACGAGGCCGCGACGGTGCGGCTGGCGCAGGACATTGCCGACATCTTGAAAACCGGCGACATCGTCGCGCTCTCCGGCCATCTCGGCGCCGGCAAGTCGCTGCTGGCGCGGGCCATGCTGCGCCGCCTCGCCGATGATGCGGCGCTGGAGGCGCCGAGCCCGACCTTCACGCTGGTGCAGAGCTATGACAGCCCGCGCGGTCTCTTGCTCCATGCTGATCTCTACCGCGTCCGCACACCCGACGAACTCGACGATATCGGCCTGATCGAGGATCTCGATCTGGCCGTCACCATCGTCGAGTGGCCCGACCGAGCCGGCACGCGCCTGCCGGCGGGGCGGCGGCTCGACATCGTGCTGGAGGTTGATCCCGACAATCCCGAAACGGGGCGGATCGCGACGCTCTCCGGCGGAGTA
Organism: Rhizobiales bacterium 2SD; assembly: GCA_005502805.1. Taxonomy (GTDB): domain Bacteria; phylum Pseudomonadota; class Alphaproteobacteria; order Rhizobiales; family Beijerinckiaceae; genus Allobosea. The sequence goes on from SCMY01000010.1 coordinate 193,359, forward strand.
CTCTGGCGCCAGCGGCTGGCGCTCGCGATCGGCGCCCGCCGCCTGATCGACGAAGCCGGCTGGAGCGAGGCGAAGCGCGAGTTCATGCTCGGCGACGCCTCCAGCCGCGCCTATGAGCGCCTGGTCAGGCCGTCGGGCGAGACCGCGATCCTGATGATCTCGCCGCCGCGCCCGGACGGTCCGGCGATCCGGCAGGGCAAGCCCTACAGCGCCATCGCCCATCTCGCCGAGACCGTCGACGCCTTCGTCGCCATGGACAAGGGCCTGCGCTCGCTCGGTCTCTCCGCGCCCGAGATCCTGGCGCAGGATCTCGTCACCGGCCTGCTGATCATCGAGGACCTCGGCGCCGAGCCTGTAGTCGGCGAAGACGGTCCGATTCCTGAACGCTACGAGGCCGCGGCCCGGCTCCTCGCCGAACTGCACCGGCATGCCCTGCCGACCATCCTGCCGGTGGCCGAAGCCCGCGACCATGTCTTGCCCGACTATGACCGCGAGGCGCTCGGCATCGAGACCGAGCTGGTGCTCGACTGGTATGCCCCCCACATTGCCGGCGTCACCTTGCCGGCAGTGACGCGGGCCGAGTTCAGCCGCATCTGGGAGAAACTCTTCGACGAGCTCTTCGAGACGCCGGCGACCTGGACCTTGCGCGACTATCACTCGCCGAACCTGCTTTGGCTCGCCGATCGCGTCGGCCATGCCCGGCTCGGCCTGATCGACTTCCAGGATTCGGTGCTCGGCCACCCCGCCTATGACCTCGTCTCGCTCGGCCAGGACGCCCGCGTCGACGTGCCGGCGGCGCTGGAATTGCGCCTGCTCGCCGCCTATGCCGGGGCGCGGCGCGGCACCGATCCGAGCTTTGACCTGCCGGGCTTCGCCCGCGCCTATGCGATCCTCGGCGCCCAGCGTAACACCAAGATCGCCGGCATTTTCGCCCGGCTCGACCGCCGCGACGGCAAGCCCGGCTATCTCAAGCATCTGCCGCGGATCGAGACTTACCTGCGCCGCAACCTCGAACAGCCGGCGCTCGCCGAGCTGAAGGCCTGGTACGAGACCTATCTGCCCAAGCTCTATGCCGGGCAGGAGGAGCCGCGAGCGAAAGCCGAGGCCGATCCCGCCGAGCAGGATCGGCCTGAGCCTGTGTCTGAGCAGGACAAGGCCTGAGCCGGGCGCTGCTCAGCCCGGCCCGGCGCCCTGCGTGCCGAGATAGACCGCATAGAGCGACTGGCTCGCCGCCATGAACAACCGGTTGCGCTTCGGCCCGCCGAAGCAGACATTGCCGCAGACCTCCGGCAGGCGGATCCGGCCGATCAGCTTGCCCTCGGGGTTGAAGCAGAGCACGCCGTTATAGCCGACGGCGCGCCCGGCATTGCTGGAAGCCCAGAGATTGCCCTGCACGTCGCAGCGCAACCCGTCCGGCCCGCATTTCACCCCGTCGACCATGCAGTCCGAGAACAGCTTGCCGTTGGAGAGCTTGTTGTCGGCGCCGACATCGAAGACGTGAATGTCGCCCTTGCCGCCGGCGCCGGTATCGCCGGGCCCCTTGCCAGTCGAGGCGATGTAGAGCTTCTTGTAATCCGGCGAGAAGCACAGCCCGTTCGGATCGGGCACCTGCTGCTCGGTGACGACGAGGTCGACCCGGCCGCTCGGATCGATCCGGTAGCAGTTCGTCGGCAATTCCCGCTTGTAGAAGCCGATCTCGGGCGGCTGGCCGAGGCGGGGATTGATCTTTCCGCTGGCATTGCTCGGCCCGCCGGCCGCGTCGGGCGCGCCCTCATAGAGCTGGCCGCCATAGGGCGGGTCGGTGAACCAGTAGCTGCCGTCGGGATGCTGGACGACGTCGTTCGGCGAATTCAGCCGCTTGCCGTCGAATTTGTCGGCGAGGATCGTCACCGAGCCGTCGAGCTCGTAGCGCACGACGCGGCGGTTGAGATGCTCGCAGGAGAGCTGCCGGCCCTGAAAATCGAAGCTGTTGCCGTTGCTGTTGCCCGAGGGCGTGCGGAAGACGCTGACACGGCCATCGTCCTCGAGCCAGCGCATCTGCCGGTTGTTCGGGATGTCGCTCCAGACCAGATAGCGCCCCTGCGCGTTCCAGGCCGGGCCTTCCGCCCAAAGCGCGCCGGTCCAGAGTCGCTGGATCGCGGCATTGGGCTGGGCCAGCCCCTCGAAGGCGGGATCGACGGCGAGGACGTCCGGGTCCCAGAAATAGGTGGTCGGCGCACCATTGCGGCTGAAATCGCGCGGCGGCGTGGTGATCGTGCTCGGTGGGCCGGGCCGAGCGGCCGGAGCCTGCGCCAGGGCCGTGTCGGCGGCGGCTACGAGCGCTCCCGCCCCAGCGGCCTGCAACAGGCGGCGTCTTGACAAGGTGGGACGTGATTCATCGATTGTGCTTTGCTGCATCGCTGACCTCCCTGGGTTGAACGGTGCCGTTCCTACCCGGGTATCGGGAGCGCCGATTGCGGCGGTGACGTGGCGGAAAGCGCTCGTCTCGTCATGGTAAACCCTGCTCGAACAGGGCTTCTCATCGACCTAAATCGGTTTAAAGATACCGAGTCCGAAGATCACTGCTACGGTCCGCCTTCAGGCGGCGAGATCGGCGACGAGCGCGTCGAGCAGCAAGGCGCCTTCCGGCGTCGCGGCGAGCCGCCCATTCGGCTTGCGGGTGAGGAAGCCCTCGGCGATCAGGCTGCCGATGCGGTTGCCGTTGAGCTTGCGGCCGGCGAGCCCCTCGAACACATCGAGATCGATGCCTTCGACGAGCCGCAGGCCCATCAGCAGGTATTCGTCGCCTTGCGCCTCGGCCGAGAGCTTCTCGTTCTCGATCAGCGCGTCGCCGCCGGCCTCGATCCGCTCCAGCCAGGTCTCCGGGCGCTTCTCGGTCGATTGCGCATAGCGGCCGTCCGCCGTCACCAGCCGGCCATGGGCGCCCGGCCCGATCCCGGCATATTCGCCATAGTGCCAGTAGATCAGGTTGTGCCGGCATTCCGCGCCCGGCCGGGCATGGTTCGAGATCTCGTAGACCGGCAGGCCGTGCTTGGCGGTGATCTCCTGCGTCAGCTCGTAGAGCGCCGCGCCCGCATCGGGATCGGGAATGGCCAGCTTGCCGGCCTTGTAGAGCTGGTCGAAGGCGGTGCCGGGCTCGATGGTGAGCTGGTAGAGCGAAAGGTGCTCTGCCGCATGGCTGATGGCCAGCTCCAGCTCCGCCTGCCACAGCGCCGGCGTCTGCCCGGGCGAGCGGGCATAGATCAGGTCGAAGGAATAGCGCTCGAAATAGCGCCGCGCGATCGCGACGGCATCGAGCGCCTCCTGGGCCGAATGCATCCGGCCGAGCGATTTAAGGTCGGTATCGTTCAGCGCCTGCACGCCGAGAGAAACACGATTGACGCCGGCGGCGCGGAAATCGCGGAAGCGCCCGGCTTCGACGTTGGTCGGATTGGCCTCCAGCGAGACTTCGCAATTGGGATCGACGGCCCAGTGCTCGCCGATCGCATCGAGAATCGCGCCGACGGTCGCGCCCTCCATCAGCGAGGGCGTGCCGCCGCCGAAGAAGATCGAGGACACCGTGCGTCCGGGCGCCAGTTCGGCCCGCTGCGCGATCTCTCGCCGGAAGGCGGCGATGTAGCGCGCCTGGTCCGGCGGTTGGTGCCGGACATGGCTGTTGAAGTCGCAATAGGGGCATTTGGCCAGGCAGAATGGCCAATGCACATAGACGGCAAAGCCGGCATCCGCGGTCGGATGTGCGGGTCCGCCGGGCCGCGCGGCAAGGGCGGCCGACAGGCTCAAGCGGGCTTCCTCAGGCAGGCGGCCGCCAGCACGTGGAAGGCGCGTGCCCGGTGCGACAGGCCGGGCGAGCCGTCCTGCGGGATGCCATGCTTCTGCTCGGAGGTCATCTCGCCGAAGGTCCTGTCGTGGCCGGCCGGCTGGAAGATCGGATCGTAGCCGAAGCCGGAAAGCCCACGCGGTGCGTCGACGATCTCGCCGAAGACACGGCCTTCGAACAATTCCTGATGCCCGTCCGGCCAGGCGATCACCAACGCCGAGACGAAATGCGCCTTGCGCTGCTCCGGCGTGGTCGCGCCGCGTTTTGCAAGCTCAGCCTGTACACGAGCCAGGGCCGGGGCGAAATCCTTGCCCGGCCCGGCCCAGTTGGCCGAGAACAGGCCGGGTGCGCCATCGAGCGCGTCGATGCAGACGCCGGAATCGTCGGCGAGCGACGGCAGGCCGGAGGCGGCTGCCGCCGCAACCGCCTTGATCGCGGCGTTCTCGGCGAACATGTAGCCGTCCTCGACCGGCTCGGGCAGGCCGAGCTCGCCGGCCGAGACCAATTCGATCCCGTAGGGCGCCATCAGCTCGCGCATCTCGCGCAATTTGCCCTGGTTATGGGTCGCGATCACGACCTTGCCGGTGAGGAGGCGGTTGGTGGTCATGGCGTCAGGCCACCGCCGCCTTCTGCAGGGCGACCAGCTTGCCGACGCCGCCCTTGGCGAGCTTGAGCAGGGCCAGCAGCTCCTCCTCCGAGAAGGGCGCGCCCTCGGCCGTGCCCTGCACCTCGACGAGGCCGCCAGCGCCGGTGATGACGAAATTCGCGTCGGTCTGCGCGCCGGAATCCTCGACATAGTCGAGATCGATCACCGGATTGCCGGCGACGATGCCGCAGGAGACGGCGGCGACATGATCCTTCAGCGGATTGGCGCCCTTCAGCATGCCGCGCCCTTCCATCCATTTCAGCGCGTCGTGCAGCGCGACCCAGGCGCCGGTGATCGAGGCGGTGCGGGTGCCGCCATCGGCCTGGAGCACGTCGCAGTCGACGACGATCTGGCGCTCGCCGATCGCGGTCAGGTCGACCACGGCACGCAAGCTGCGCCCGACCAGGCGCTGGATCTCCTGGGTCCGGCCCGAGGGCTTGCCCGAGGTGACCTCTCGGCGGGTGCGCTCATGCGTGGCGCGCGGCAGCATCGAATATTCGGCGGTGACCCAGCCCTTGCCGGTGCCGCGCAGCCAGGGCGGCCCCTTTTCCTCGACCGTCGCGGCGCAGAGCACCTTGGTCTCGCCGAAGCTGACCATGCACGAGCCTTCGGCATAGCGCACCACGCCGCGTTCCAGCGTGACCTTGCGCATCTCGTCGGCTGCGCGCTTCGAGGGTCTCATCGTGCCAATCCTGTGTTCTGGAGTCCGCGGCTTGTAGGCGCTTAAGCCGAGTGCGGCAAGGCGAACGGGCCGTGGGACTTGATCCGACTGCCTGCGCCGGGGACAATGGGCCATGAACCCGAGGTTGTTCGCCAAGGAATGAGCGCCCATACCCGCCCGGAATCTCCCAGCGGCCTGATCGAGATCGATCAGCGCTCTCGCGAGATTTTTCGGCAGATCGTCGACGGCTATCTGACCACCGGCGAGCCGGTTGGCTCGCGCAACATTGCCCGCCTGCTGCCGATGGCCTTGTCGCCGGCGACGGTGCGCAACGTCATGACCGATCTGGAGATGGCCGGTCTGATCTACGCCCCACACACCTCGGCCGGGCGCCTGCCGACCGAGCGCGGCCTGCGCTTCTTCGTCGACGGCATGATGGAGGTCGGCAACCTCACCTCGGACGAGCGCTCGCGCATCGAGGCGCAGATCAGGGCGGCCGCCAGCAACCGTTCGCTCGACCAGACGCTGACCGAGGCTTCGGCCCTGCTGTCGGGCCTGTCGCGCGGCGCCGGCGTCGTCGTCACCACCAAGGCCAATGCCCGCCTGCGCCATATCGAGTTCGTCAGGCTCGATGCCGGCCGGGCGCTCGCCGTGCTCGTCGCCGATGACGGCACTGTCGAGAACCGCATCCTGGCGCTGCCGGCGGGCCTGCCGGCGTCGGCGCTTATCGAGGCCGGCAACTTCCTCAATGCCCGCATCGTCGGCAAGACGCTCGACGAGCTTCGCCGCGAGATCGCCGACAGCCGCAGCCAGATGGAGCGCGAGCTCGACGAATTGACCGCAAGGCTGGTCGAGACCGGCATCGCCACCACCTCTGGCCCCTCCAGCGACCGGCATCTGATCGTGCGCGGCCAGGCCAATCTGCTGGAGGATCTGAAGGCGCAGGAGGATCTGGAGCGCATCCGCCTGCTCTTCGCCGATCTGGAGACGCAGACCGAGCTGATCGATCTGCTCTCGCGGGCCGAGGCCGGCGATGGCGTGCGCATCTTCATCGGCTCGGAGAACAAGCTGTTTTCGATGTCGGGCTCCTCGATCATCGCCGCGCCCTTCCGCGATGGCGGCCAGCGCATCGTCGGCGTCGTCGGTATCATCGGCCCGACCCGGCTGAACTACGCCCGGATCGTGCCGATGGTCGATTACACCGCCAAGGTGGTCGGACGCCTGCTGGAGGGTGGCAGATGAGGCGGCTGCTGCGTGCCGCCGCGATCCTGGCGGGGGTGTTGCTGATGACCGGAGCAAGTGAGGCGCAAACCGGCCTGCTCGAAGCTGCCGGCCGTGGCGATCTCGCCGCGGTGAATCGCCTGATCGCCGCCAAGGCAGATCTCGAGCAGCGCGACGGCCAGCGCCAGACGCCGCTCCTGCTCGCCGTCGCCGGCAATCATGTCGCCGTCGCCAAGGCGCTGCTCGCGGCAGGTGCGAGCCCCAACGCCCAGGCGGCGAACCAGGACACGCCCTGGCTGCTCGCTGGCGCCAGCGGCCGCACCGAGATCATCGCGGCGATGCTGCCGCTCAAGCCGGACCTCACGATCCGCAACCGCTATGGCGGCAACGCCTTGATCCCGGCCTGCGAGCGCGCCCATGTCGAGACGGCCAGGCTGCTGCTGACTTCGGGCATCGACGTGAATCACGTCAATAATCTCGGCTGGACCTGCCTTCTGGAGATCGTGATCCTCGGCGATGGCGGCCCGCGCCATCGAGAGGTCGCCAAGCTCGTGCTCGATGCCGGCGCCAACCCCAACCTCGCCGACAAGGATGGCGTCAGCCCGCTCCAGCATGCCCGCAAGCGCGGCCAGAACGAGGTCGCCAAGCTGATCGCGGCCGCCGGCGGGCGCTGAGCCCTACTCCAGCCAGTCGGTGATGAAGCGCTCGCTGGCGTGGATGTCGATCGATTCCAGCACATCCGGCCCAAGGCTGCGGAACTTGTGCGGCATGCCTGCCGGCACGACCAGGATCTCGCCCGGTCCGGCTTCGATCTCCCGCTCACCGATCGTATAGAGCGCCCGCCCGGCGCGGACGATGAAGGTCTCGGGATAGGGATGGCTGTGCAGCCTTGGCCCCTTGCCGGGCTCGGCCCGGACGAAGATCAGCGAGACCTCGCCGCCGAAGTCTTGCACTTCGCCATGCCACTCGCCGGCTGTCTCGGACCAGTCCTCGCGGCGAATGGCGCGTGGCGTCGTGGTTTCGTCCGCCATCTCAGCCACGCGTCGCGATCGCCGCCGCAGCGCCCGCCATCACGCCACCGGTGATCCGGTTGATCCGCCGCATGGTTTTCGGGCTCGACACCAGCCGCCGCGCCCGGTCGGCCAGGAAAGCGTAGCCGAGCAGGGTGGTGTTGATGATCAGCGTCGTCAGGGCGACGATCTCGGCGAAGGCCAGCGGTGTGATCGCATTGAGATCGACGACCAGCGGCAGGATCGAGACGAAGAACACCATCACCTTGGGATTGCCGAGCGTCAGCGCGAGGCCGCCGAAGAACAGGCGGAGGCCTTCGCCACTCATCGGCGGCTGGTCCTCCAGGCTCTTCACCGGGGCGGTCCAGAGCTTCCAGGCGAGATAGACCAGATAGGCGCAGCCGGCGTATTTGATCGCCAGGAACAGGCCGTGGAAGCTCTGCATCAGCACGGACAGGCCGAGGACCGAGAAGGTCAGCCAGACCAGGTCGCCGGCGGCGATGCCGAGCACGAAAGGCACCACCCGCCGGAAGCCGGTCGAGAGCGAGCGCGCCACGATCGCAGCGATGCCCGGCCCCGGCGAGGCGACGGCGAGGAAATAGACACCGGCGAAGACCAGAAGCCCGGCGAGATCCATGGGGCATTGCTCCCTGAGATGACCTTGTTGGCGCCGTTTTAGCAGCAAGCCGCTTCCGCGTCCTATCGGCAAGCGTGATGACGCGGATCAGCGATCCTGACGCAGCGCCTGCATCGCCGCTGTCAGGAGACCGCTCGAACCTCGCCCGGTGTGACCAGGAAGCGCTGGGCTCCGGCTGGGAGGTCGCCGAACAGCGCCGGGTCGGCGCCGGTCATCCAGACCTGGCAGCCGAGCTCAGCGAGCGTCTCGTAGAGCGCCGCCCGCCGGCGCGGGTCGAGATGGGCGGCGACCTCGTCGAGCAGGACGAGCGGCGGCAGGTCGCTCATCGTCGCGACGAGACGGGCATGGGCGAGCACCAGCCCGATCAGCAGCGCCTTCTGCTCGCCGGTCGAGCCCTGCCCTGCCGGGATGTCTTTGGCGGCGTGGCGCACGGCGAGGTCCGAGGCCTGCGGGCCCGTGAGCGTGCGTCCGGCGCCCTTGTCGCGCGGGCGCATCTCCCGCAGCAGCTCGCGATAACGATCCTCGGCGTCGAGCGCCGGCAGGCTCGCGACCAAGGCGTCGATCTCTCCTTCCAGAGCGATGTCGGCCTGCGGGAAGGGTGAAGCTTCGTCCGTGGTCTGGGCGATGATCGCCGAGAGTCGCGCCACGGTCTCGGCGCGGGCGGCTGCGACGGCGACGCCGAGCTCGGCGATCTCGCGCTCGACCGCATCGAGCCAGCGCTGCTGGTGCGGGCTCTCCTCAAGGATCCGGTTGCGCGAGCGTAGCGCTTTCTCAAGCGCGTTCGAGCGCGTGCCGTGGCCGGGGTCGACCGCCAGCACCAGCCTGTCGAGGAAGCGGCGGCGATCGCCGGCTGCGCCGCGAAACAGCCCGTCGAGATCAGGCGTCAGCCAGACCAGCCGGACATAGTCGCTAAAGGCCAGCGCCGAGCCGGCCGAGGCGCCGTCGATCCGGGCGAGCCGTGCCCGCCGGCCCTCGGCGTCTGGTGGTTCAAGCCCGATGCCGAGCCGCGCTCCGTCATCTGTGAGCCCGATCGAGACGGCGAAGCCGCCATCGCCGGGCTGGCGCACCATGTCGGAGAGATCGGCGCGCCGCAGACCCCGTCCGGGGGCGAACAGCGAGAGCGCTTCGAGCAGATTGGTCTTGCCGGCGCCGTTCTCGCCGCACAGCGCAACGAGCCGGCCCTCGATCGCAAGATCGAGGGCCGGATAGGAGCGGAAATTCTGCAGGGTGAGGCGGGCGACCGCGGTCAAGATGCGCTCGCGGGATCAGACCCGCATCGGCATCAGCACATAGAGGGCCGAAGCGCCTTCGCGGTCCTGGATCACCGTCGGCGAGCCCGGATCGGCGAGCTTGAGCAGCGCGGTGTCGCCGTCGAGCTGGGCCGCAATGTCCATGAGGTAGCGGGCGTTGAAGCCAATATCGAGCGGGCCGGCATCGTAATCGACCTCGATCTCCTCGGTCGCCGAGCCGGAATCGGGATTGGTCACCGAGAGCGTCATGCGGCCATCGGCCATGGAGAGCTTCACGGCGCGGCCCCGCTCGGACGAGATCGTCGAGACGCGGTCGACGGACGCGGCGAAGTCACCCCGATCGACGGTGAGCAGCTTGTCGTTCCCGGAGGGAATGACGCGCTGATAGTCCGGGAAGGTGCCGTCGATCAGCTTCGAGGTCAGCACGACCTCGGCGGTGGCGACGCGAATCTTGGTGGCCGAGAGCTCGATCTGGACCTCGCTTTCGCCATCCTCGAGCAGCTTCTGGATCTCGGCGACGGCCTTGCGCGGCACGATCACGCCCGGCATGCCGAGCGAGCCCTGCGGCGCGGCGGTGTCGACGCGGGCGAGGCGATGGCCGTCGGTCGCAACCGCGCGCAGCACCGGGCGCCCGTCGACGTCGATCGCGTGCAGATAGATGCCGTTGAGATAGTAGCGCGTCTCCTCGGTCGAGATCGCGAACTGGGTCTTGTCGATCAGGCGCTTGAACTCGCCGGCTGGCAGGACGAAGCGATGCGCCATCTCGCCCGCGGTGATGTCCGGGAAATCGCTTTCCGGCAGCGTCTGCAGGGTGAAGCGCGAGCGGCCCGAGCGCAGCAGCATCTGGCCGGTCTCGCCGGTGGTCTCGAGCGAGACCTGCGAACCATCGGGCAGCTTGCGGACGATGTCGTAGAGGGTATGGGCCGGAACCGTGGTCGCACCGGGCTCGACGATATCGGCCGGCACGGTCTCGACCACCTCGATATCGAGGTCGGTCGCCTTCAGCTTCAGCCCGTCCTCGCTGCCGCGCAGCAGCAGGTTCGACAGGATCGGGATCGTGTTGCGCCGCTCGACGACACGATGGACATGCCCGAGCGACTTCAGGAGCGTGGAGCGTTCGACCGTAACCTTCATGGCGTCTTCTGGCATGCTGGCGCCCGCGGCGAGCCGGCAGGCAGAAAGGTGGCCCGCGACATTGCCGGAGGGCCGGCCCGCACGCAAGGGCGCGCGAGCCCGCCTGCACAGTTAAGGCAGGAAAGGACCGGTCAAGGTCACTCCTGCAGCATGCGCTTCAGAAGATCGACCTCATCATGGAGCAGGCGATCCTCGACGATCGCCTTCTCGATCTTGCGCACCGCATGCAGCACCGTGGTGTGATCGCGCCCGCCGAAGCGGCGGCCGATCTCCGGCAGCGAGCGCGGCGTCAGCGCCTTGGCGAGGTACATCGCGATCTGGCGCGGCTTGACCACCGCCGCAGTCCGGCGCTCCGACAGGATGTCGGCACGGCTGACATTGTAGCGAGTCGCGACCAGCTTCTGGATATCCTCGATCTTGACCCGGCGCGGCTCGCGCGTCCGCACGAGATCGCGGATCGCGGCTTCAGCGGTCTCCATGGTCACGCTCGCGCCGGTCAGCGTCGCATGCGCCAGGATGCGGTTGGCGGCGCCGTCGAGATCGCGGCCATTGGTGGCGACGACCTTGGCGACATAAGCGATCACATCCGGGTTGACGTGGAAGCTCGGATGGGCGGCCTTGAGCCCGTCGAGGCGGGTGGTCAGGATCTTGACGCGCAGCGCCTCGTCGAGCTCGCCGATCTCGACGACGAGGCCGCCGGCGAGCCGCGAGCGGATGCGCTCGTCCAGCGCCTCCAGATCGGCAGGCAACCGGTCGGCGGCGACGACGATCTGCTTGCCGGCGTCGATCAGCGCATTGATCGTGTGACCGAACTCCTGCTGGATCGAGCGACCCTGGATGAATTGGACGTCGTCGACGATCAGGAGGTCGATGCCGCGCAGCTTCTCCTTGAAGGCGAGCGCCGTCTGCGATTTCAGCGCGGCGACGAAGCCGTACATGAAGCGGTCGGCGGTGAAATAGGCGACGCGCTTGCCGTGCTGGCGCGCATCCTGGGCGATCGCCTGGATCAGATGCGTCTTGCCGAGGCCGACGCCGGCATGAAGGTAGAGCGGGTTATACGGCGTCGAGCCGGCGGGAGCCGCCGAAATCCGCTCGGCCGCAGCAAAGGCGAGGGCGTTCGACTTGCCGACGACGAAGCTCTGGAAGCTCATGCGCCGGTCGAGCAGCGTGCCGCAGGCGTCCATTGGATCGCGTTCGGCGTGCTGGTCGACCGGGGTGGCGGCCGCCATCCCGACGAGCGGGGCCACCGGGCGCGGCGGAGCCGTGCGCGCCTTCAGAGCGGATGCGTCCTGAGAGGGATCGACGCAATCCCGGGCAACCTGGCGCACCGACAGGGCGATTCCGTTGGGTGCATCGAGCTCGGCCATGCAGTGCGCCCGGAGGCGCTCGGCATAATGGGCTTCGAGCCAGCTCTTCAGGAAGCGCGTGGGAACTGTGAGATGCGCGACGCCATCGACGACCGTGCCGATCTCGACGCGGGCGAACCAGCTCGAGAAGACATCCTCGCCGAGCTCCGCACGCAGGCGCCGGCGGACCCTGTCCCAGCGTTCCTTGAAACCGGCGGCACTCACCTGTTCCGTCAAGGCAAGCCCGGTCATTGCAGGGTTGGCCCCAGCTTCAGCCAGATTGCCAGTCTCCATCCGCTCGAACATTCCGATTGCCCCGTTCAAGATAGTGCGCACTTACCCGTCCGTCCGAAGAGGATGTGGCTGTGCGATGTCTGGTTTCTAGGAAAAGCATCGCCCTCTCCGCCGGCACGCGCCGCGAAGCGAGGTCACTCCAACGCTCTTCATGGTAATGCCGCCTGGCTCGAAAAATCCGGCCGCGGCCACTCGTCATTTCAACGCTTTTAAATCTTCAAGACAAACAAACACATTCTTCCAACCCCTTCCGGTTGTAAGCCAAAACCATCAACAATTCTGTGGAGAGCCGGGTGGACATCGCTGCCCGCCCGCCGATGAAAAGGACCTTACAAGGCCGTCTCGAACGGGGGCAATATCCCCCTCAGCCGGCTTCGTGGCTCGGGGGCATTCCGACCGGTGTCTGACCTACCGGAAGGTGCCTTGCAATCAGTTGGGGAAGTTAAGCTTTTCTTTACCGGGCGGGTCTCGCGCCGGCTCCGAATCTTTTTTTTCTGAGTCCGTTCCCCGCCCCATTCGGACCCCGGGGATTCACTCAACTGAATTGCTTTGCCCACTAAGGTGATGAAAAATATGGAGGAATTTTGTGCGGTCCAAAGTCCCGATCGGGACGATTTTCGACCTTCAAAACGAGATTGGAGTCAAGCCGGTAAAGCAGTGGAAAGATTGCGGAATCGGCGTTGACGGCGAGTGTTGCGTCGCGGCATCGGGTCGCTTTTGGCGAGCTGGCGGACAAACAAAAACCCGGCCTTTCGGCCGGGTCGGAAACTGCTCGCAAATCCGCTCTGATGAACGACGATCAGGAAACCAGCGCACCGATGCGATGAGCGAGGCGCGAGACCTTGCGGGAGGCGGTGTTCTTGTGAACCACGCCCTTCTGTGCGGCCCGCATGAGCTCCGGCTGAGCAGCCTGCAGAGCGGCGGCGGCGGCGCTCTTGTCGCCGGAGGCGATCGCCTCCTCGACCTTGCGCAGGAAGGTACGCACGCGGCTGCGGCGCGCCTTGTTCACCTCGGTGCGCCGCGCGATCTTACGCGTGGCCTTCTTGGCCGAAGTCGTGTTGGCCATGCTCTGTCCTCGTCCTCATCGCGGCAGGCGCCTGGCAATCGCCGGCTGGCACAACCACGAACCTTCAATGAAAATGCGAGCGACGGTCCTGCCGGAGCAAGACCGCCGCGAGGCCCGACCCTATAGTTCCTGCCGGGCCCGGCGTCAACGGCGGAATCGTAGCCGCCTTCAATCCATCTTGCGGCGGAGCGCTACGGCCTCGATCTCGATCAGATAGCCATGGTGAAGTTCAGGCACCGGAACGACCGCTCGCGCCGGTTTATGCGGCCCGAAGGCCTCGGCATAGATCGCGTTGAAGTCAGGCCAATGCGCGGCGCCGACCAGATAGGCGGTGACCTTCAGCACATCGGCCGGGCCGCAGCCGGCGGCGGCGAGCACGGCGAGGAGATTGTCGAGCGCCTGGCGCGCCTGCACCGCGAAGGGCTCGCCGGCAGTGTGGCTGCCATCGGGGCGGGGCGCGAGCTGGCCGGAGACGAAGACGAGGTCCTTGTAGGCGACCGCCTGCGAATAATGCCCGGCCGGCGCCGGCACATCCGGCGAGAGGATCGTCTCGATCTCGCTCACGCGCCTTCGCCGACAAAGCGCGCGAAGCTGGCGAGATCGACATTGCCACCGCTGAGGATGACGCCGACGCGCTTGCCTTCGACCGGCACCGCGCCGGTGAAGGCGGCTGCCGCGGCGAGGCACCCGGTCGGCTCGACCACGAGCTTCATCCGCTCGGCAAAGAAGCGCATCGCCGCGACGAGGGCGGCGTCCGGCACGGTGACGATGTCCTCCACGAGATCGCGGATGATCGGGAAGGTGTAATTGCCGAGGAAGGGCGTCTGGGCGCCGTCGGCGATGGTTTTGGGCACGTCGATCTTGACGATCTCGCCCTTGCGCAGCGACTGCTGGCCGTCATTTCCGGCCTCGGGTTCGACTCCATAGACCTTGCAGCCCGGATTGAGCGCCCTGGCCGCCAGCAGCGCGCCGGCAAGCAGCCCGCCGCCGCCGAGGCAGACCAGCAACACGTCGAGCTCGCCGGCCTCCTCGATCAGCTCCTTCGTCGCCGTGCCCTGGCCGGCGATGACCTCGGGATGATCATAGGGCGGGATCAGCGTCAGCCCGCGCTCGGCCGCCAGCCGATCGCCGAGCGCGAGCCGGTCCTGGGTGTAGCGGTCATAGGTCACGACCTCGGCGCCATAGCCCTTGGTCGCAGCCACCTTCGCCGCGGGAGCGTCGAGCGGCATGATGATCGTTGCCGGCGCGCCGAGCAGCTTGCTGGCATAGGCGATCGCCTGGGCGTGGTTGCCGGAAGAATAGGTCAGCACGCCTGCCCGGCGCTGCTCCGGCGTCAGCGCCGCGATGGCGTTGTAGCCGCCGCGGAACTTGAAGGCACCCATGCGCTGCAGGTTCTCGGCCTTGAAGACGAGATTGGCGCCGGTGCGCTCATTGGCGGTGCGCGAGGTCAGGGCCGGCGTGCGATGGGCGACGCCGGCGATGCGCTGCGCCGCCGCCTCGACATCGGCATAGCTCGGCAGCGCGATGCCGTCGGTGAGGGGGCGGGCTGCGGCGGTCATGGGGGAATCCTGCGTGCTCTTAAGAGTGAGCAGCCATGGTCCAGCAGTGCCGCTAGCCTTTCAAGTGAAAGAAACTGGCCCCGGCCATGCGTGGCGCTGATCGGCCGGGGCTCGCCTATCTCAGCAGTTCTTGAACTCGGGCTTCCGCTTCTCGATGAAGGCGGTCATGCCTTCCTTCTGGTCATGCGTGCCGAACAGCGCCGAGAAGACGCGGCGCTCGAAGCGCAGGCCCTCGGCCAGCGTCGTCTCGAAGGCGCGATTGACCGATTCCTTGGCGGTCAGCAGCGACGGCAGCGACTTCGAGGCGATCTGCTCGGCCGCCTTGAGCGTCTCGGTCATGAGGTCGGCGAGCGGGACGATGCGGGCGACCAGCCCGGCGCGCTCGGCTTCGTTGACGTCCATGAAGCGGCCGGTGAGGCAAAGGTCCATCGCCTTGGCCTTGCCGATCGCATGGGTGAGGCGCTGGGTGCCGCCGGCGCCGGGGATGACGGCGAGGTTGATCTCGGGCTGGCCGAATTTGGCGTTGTCGGCGGCGATGATGAAGTCGGCCATCATCGCGAGCTCGCAGCCGCCGCCGAGCGCGAAGCCGGCGACCGCGGCGATGATCGGCTTGCGGCGCTGGCCGATCCGGTCCCAGTCGGCGAACTTGTCGTCGAGATAGGTGCCGGGATAGCTGCGCTCCTGCATCTGCTTGATGTCGGCGCCGGCCGCGAAGGCCTTCTCCGAGCCGGTCATGACGACGCAGCCGATATTGTCGTCGCGCTCGAAGCCGTCGAGCGCCGCATTGATGTCGGCGATCAGCTGGACGTTCAGCGCGTTCAGGGCCTGCGGCCGGTTCAGCGTGATGATGCCGACCTTGCCCTTCACCTCGACGAGAATGGTCTCATAAGCCATGGCGGCCTCCCGGATGATCTGTCGGGGCAGCATTAGCGGGCGGTGCGGGGAGAAGTCCATGCGCGCCGGTGCACGGCGCGATGCGATGCTCGGCGCAGGCCACTCGTCTCAGGCGAATTGCGCCAGGCCGTGGCCGACCGACCAGTTCTCCTTGGCCGCGTCGAGCGCGACGATGAAGACGTCTTCGGGGCGGATGCCGGGGCTTTCGCCGAGCAGTTCGGCGATACGCCGGAACAGCGCCTTCTTCTGCTCTGCGGTCCGCGAAGCGAACAGGGTGATCCGGATGTAGACGAGATCGTCGCTGCGGCCGACGCCGAAGGCGGAGCCGTAGCGGAAATTCGCGGCATGGTGCTCGCTGATCGTCATGAACTGGTCGCCCTCGGGCACGTCGAGCGCCTCCCGCAAGGCGCGATAGAGGCTGTCGAAGATTGCTTGCCGATAGGCCTCCGGCTTTCCGGCGCGTAACGAGATCTGAAGAAGCGGCATTGCGGGCCTCGACCATGATGGTGAAGGGCGCGATCGGCGGCGGGCACCAGGATGCCGTCGCAGGAGCGCTCGAGGCCATGACGGTAGAAGGCAACTGATTATTGCGATATCCTATCAATATCGATTTCTGTCATAACAAATGAAAATGGCACAGCTTCCGCTCGACCTCGATTCCGTCCAGGCTTTCGTTCGCATCGTCGATCTCGGCAGCTTTACGCGCGCCGCCGAGGCGATGCGGACGACACAGGCTGCCGTCAGCCTGAAGCTGAAGCGCCTCGAGCAGCGGCTGGGATGCCGGCTCGTCGAGCGAACGCCGCGTCATGTCGAGCTGTCGGCGCGCGGCGCGGCTTTCCTGGATCATGCTCGCGAGCTTCTGGCGGTGCATGAGCGCGCGCTGTCCGCCCTCGTTCCGGCCCGGGAACGCCTGACCATCGGCATCAGCGATCATGTCGCGGGGCCTGAGTTGCCGGCGCTGATCGCGCGGATGAACGCGCAGGACCCGAAGCTGGTGATCGAGATCCGGATCGGCACCTCCGGCGAGTTGCTCCAGAGCTTCGACCGGCGCGAGCTCGACACGGTGATCGTGCGCCTGCATGCCGGGCGCAGCGATGGCGAGCATCTCGCTGACGAGAAGTTCGGCTGGTTCGCGGCACCGAGCTGGCAACATCGTCCGGGCGAGCCGCTGCCGGTGGCCACCATGGCCGAGCCCTGCGGTGTGCGCGTGCTGGCTGGGCGGCTGCTCGACGAGGCCGGCATACCCTGGATGGAGATCTTCGTCGGTGGCGGGGTCACGGCGGTAGCTGCTGCCGTGACGGCCGGGCTCGGGGTCTCGGCTCTGGCGCCGCGCATGCTGCCCTTCGGCGCGGTCGATGTCGGGTCGAGGCTTGGGCTGCCCGATCTGCCGCGCCTGCCGATCCTGCTTCACACGCGGGCCAGGGATGGCCGCCCGCGCGATGCGCTCGCCGCGCTTGCGGCTGCATTCCGGAGCGTGGTGAGAACCTAGCTGCGCCATTGGTGCCCAGAGGCCGCTTCGTGCGTTGATCAGTTACGACCGCCAAACTTGGAGGTGCGCATGACCGGCAAAACCCGAACCGATACCGCCTCGCGCCTCGTCAAGGCCTCGCCCGGTGCAGTCTACAATGCCTTCGCCGATCCGGCCGTGCTGTCGCGATGGCTGCCACCGAAGGGGATGCGGGCCAGGATCGAGCGTTTCGAGCCGCATCCCGGCGGCAGCTACCGCATGGTCCTGACCTATGACGATCCCAGCGGCGCGCCCGGCAAGGCCACGGCGGACAGCGACATCGTCGAGGGCCGATTCGTCGCGCTTGTGCCTGGCGAACGCATCGTCTGGGAGGTCGGCTTCGTCTCGGATGATCCGGCCTTCGCCGGCACGATGACGATGACCTGGCGCTTCAAGGCGGTGCGCGATGGCACCGAGGTGACGATCCTGTGCGAGAGCGTCCCGGCCGGCATCGGCAAGGCCGATCACGATGCCGGCTTGCGCTCGACGCTGGAGAATCTCGCCAAGTTCATCGAAAACGCCTGATCAACCCGCCGCCCCGGCCTCGGCGAGCAGGCTCTGGAAAGCCGAGGGCGTCGTGCGCCTCCGCCAGGCGGCGATCAGCCTGTCGGCATTGAGTTCGGGTGGGACGGCCGAATCCAGCTCGGCATCATAGCGGCAATAGCTGTGGATCAGATGGAAGTCGCGGCGGGCATCACCGACTTTCCGGTCGCCGCGCGCGATCTCCCGGCGCTCAAGCTCGGCGAGATCGCAATGCAGGCCGACGAAGAAGACGTCCTGCGCTTCGAGCAGCCGTACCAGCCGCAGCAGCCAGTCGCGGCTTTCCATGATGTGCTCGACGATCAGGTTGTTGCCGCAGCGGACATAGGCCAGCAGCGACTGCTCGAAGCCCTCGAAAAAGGCGTCGCGCATCGTGGACCACTGGAATTCGCCGCTGCGGATGCGCGTCGTAGGCAGAACGCCGGCATCGCGCAGATGATCGATCGAGATGTGCCAGAACGGCTCCTCGATCCGGGCCTGCACGGCACGCGCCAGCGAGGATTTGCCGCTGCTGGAGGCGCCGTTGAGCAGGATGATCCTGCCGGGCGGGCGGGAAATGTCGGACATGGTGGTCCTCACGCCCGCTTCTGGCAGCTCTCGCAATAGAAGGTCGAGCGACCCGACTGCACCAGCCGTTTGACCAGATGCCCGCAGCCCGGCGTGACGCAAGGCTCGTCCTCGCGGTCATAGACCTTGAGACGGTGCTGGAAATAGCCGAGCGAGCCGTCGGCATGGGCGAAGTCGCGCAAGGTCGAGCCGCCGGCGGCGACCGCCTCCTCCAGGACGTCGCGGATGATCTGCGCCAGGAGATGGGCCTTCTCGCGCGGCTTGCCGGTCGGCGTCGCCAGCGATCCGGCTTCCGCTTCCGGGTGCAGGCCGGCGCGGAACAGCGCCTCGCAGACATAGATATTGCCAAGGCCGGCGATCAGACGCTGATCGAGTAGGGCTGCCTTGAGCGGCGCGACCTTCCCGGAGAACAGCCGGGCCAGCAAGTCGCCGGAGAGTTCGTTGCCGAGCGGCTCGATGCCCATTCCCAAAAAATGCTTGGAGGTTTCGAGGCCGGCGCGCGGCAGCAGGTCCATGAAGCCGAAGCGGCGGACGTCGTTATAGGTGACGCGGGCGCCCGAGCCGAGGTGGAAGACGACGTGATCGTGGATCAGGTGCCGGCCGATCTCGTTGTAATAGGCGCCGGGCTCGGTCGGCGATGTGCCGGGGGCTTCGACGATGAAGCGCCCGCTCATGCCAAGATGCATGACCAGTGCCTGGCCGTCATCGAGATCGGCGATCAGGTATTTCGCCCGCCGCGACAGCGCCTCGACCCGCCGCCCGGTCAGGCGCTCGGTGAAGCGCTCGGGCAGGGGAAAACGCAGATCGGGGCGCCGCTGCTCGACGCTGGCGAAGCGCTCGCCGAGCATGGCGGGCTCCAATCCGCGCCGGACGGTTTCGACCTCGGGAAGTTCAGGCATGGCATCAGCTCTTCAGCATGCGTCGAGAGGGCCCGCGACAAGGCCCGATGCATTCGCTATTCATCGCCTCACCCGAACACAAGAGCGGCCTCAACCGTGACAGCAGCCTCCGACACCACCCATTTCGGCTTCGAGAACGTCCCGCTCGGCGAGAAGCAGGCCAAGGTCGACGACGTCTTCCACAAGGTCGCCGGCCGCTACGACCTGATGAACGACCTGATGTCGGCCGGGCTGCATCGCGCCTGGAAGGAGGCGCTGCTGACCGCGCTGAAGCCGCCGCGCGACCGGGCCTTCCATCATCTCGACGTCGCCGGCGGCACCGGCGATGTCGCCTTCAAGGTGCTGGAGGAGGGCGGGCCGCAGACCGAGGTCACCGTGCTCGACATCAACGCCGAGATGCTGGCCGTTGGACGCGAGCGGGCGCAGAAGCGCTTTCCCGACGATGACCGCATCCGCTTCGTGCAGGGCAATGCCGAGGAATTGGCGCTGCCGGACAACACGTTCGACGCCTATACGATCGCCTTCGGGATCCGGAACGTGCCGCGCATCGAGAAGGCGCTGGCCGAGGCCCATCGCGTGCTGAAGCGCGGCGGGCGTTTTCTCTGCCTCGAATTCAGCCATGTCGACGTGCCGCTGCTCGACAAGATCTATGACGCCTATTCCTTCAACGTCATCCCGCCGATGGGCAGGATGGTGACGGGCGAGGCCGAGCCCTATCAGTATCTCGTCGAGTCGATCCGCAAGTTCCCGCGCCCGCAGATCTTCGCCAACATGATCGCCGAGGCCGGCTTCCGCCGCGCCAGCTTCACGCCGATGACCGGCGGGGTGGTGGCGCTGCATTCCGGCTGGAAGCTGTGACGGGCGCTTCGGCCGCATGATCTCCGCGCTTGCCCATCTCGCCCGCTCGGCGCGGGTCGGCTTCGTGCTGGCGCGCGAGGGCGCGCTCGCTTTGGTCGATCCTTCCGTGCTGCCGCCGGCGGCGCGCGGGCTTATCGCGCTCGGCCGCCTGATCGAGCGGCGCGGCGCCGGCTCCTCCGCGACCCGCCTCGCTGCGGCGCTGACCCGGCTCGGCCCGTCCTATGTCAAGTTCGGCCAGTTCCTGGCGACGCGGCCGGACGTGGTCGGCATGAAGATCGCGGAGGATCTCTCGGCGCTGCAAGACCGGATGGCGCCCTTCCCGATGGTGCAGGCGCGCGCCGCGATCGAGGCCGCCCATGGTGAGCCGGTCGAGGCGATCTTCGCCGAGTTCGGTGAGCCGGTCGCGGCTGCCTCGATCGCGCAGGTCCACCGTGCCCGCCGCAAGGACGGCACCGAAGTTGCGGTCAAGATTTTGAGGCCGGGCATCCGCGACCGCTTCCACCGCGACCTCGCGGCCATGCGTTTTGGCGCCGAGCTCGCCGAAAGCCGCTCGCCCGAGGCCCGGCGCCTGCGCTTCGTCGCCATCGTCGAGACCCTGGCGCGCT
This sequence comes from Rhizobiales bacterium 2SD, assembly GCA_005502805.1. GTDB lineage: Bacteria > Pseudomonadota > Alphaproteobacteria > Rhizobiales > Beijerinckiaceae > Allobosea. Next base: position 213,870 of record SCMY01000010.1, read on the forward strand.
CGGTCGCGATGGAGATGGACCTTCGGCTGGAGGCTGCAGCTCTCTCGGAATTCGCCGACAACACCAAGGAGGACAAAGACTTCCGCGTGCCCGAGCCGGATTGGCAGCTCACCGCGCGCGAGATCCTGATCGACGAGTGGATCGACGGCATCCGCCTCTCCGATGTCGAGGCGCTGCGCGCTGCCGGCCATGATCTGCCGGCGCTCGGCCGCAACGTCATCCAGTCTTTTCTGAAGCACGCGATCCGCGACGGCTTCTTCCATGCCGACATGCATCCGGGGAACCTGTTCGTCGATGCGCAGGGACGGCTGGTCGCGGTCGATGGCGGCATCATGGGCCGGCTCGGCCACAAGGAACGGCGCTTCCTCGCCGAGATCCTGTTCGGCTTCATCACCCGCGACTATCGCCGCGTCGCCGAAGTGCATTTCGAGGCCGGCTATGTGCCGCCGCATCATTCGGTCGACGACTTCGCCCAGGCGATCCGGGCCGTCGGCGAGCCGATCCACGACAAGCGCGCCGACGAGATCTCGATGGCGAAGGTGCTGACGCTGCTGTTCGAGATCACCGGCTTGTTCGACATGGCGACGCGCACCGAGCTCGTCATGCTGCAGAAGACCATGGTCGTGGTCGAGGGCGTCGCCCGCACGCTCGATCCGCATTTGGACATGTGGACCACGGCCGAGCCGGTGGTGCGCGACTGGCTGACCCGCAATCTCGGGCCGATCGGACGCATCGAGGATGCCGGCCGCAGCGTGCGCACCCTCGTCGGCAGCCTCGCCAACCTGCCGGAAACGGTCGGCCGGGCCGAGCGCGTGCTCGGCCAGCTCGAGGACGCCTCGCGCCACGGTTTCTCGCTCGACGAAGCCAGCGTGCAGGCGATCGGCCGGGCGGAAGCGGCGCGCAATCGCTGGGGCAACTGGGCGCTCTGGCTGATCGCGGCGCTGCTCGCCTGGATCGTGTTCGTCGACTAGCGCATCGCCGGCATTGCTGGCGGACGATTGGAAACCATTTTAGCGGTTTGCGCTTTACAAGCGCCGACCCCTCGGGATTCCTTTACGGCAAGGCCGGGGCTGACTTCGCATGGCGCACGCGCCCGAGCGACAGCAACCAAAGAGCCGCTTTCCTCGGGTTGCGTCGTTCAGGAGTCGCGTCATGTCTCGCCTTCTCGGCATTCTGGCCTTTCTATGTGCGTCTTTTGCCGGCCTTGCGTCGGCTGAGGCCAAACTCGATGTCCGCGTCGACATCGCCGCTCAGCGCATGAGCGTCACCACCAGCGACGGTGAGATCCACAACTGGGCGATCTCGTCCGGCCGCAAGGGTTTTCGCTCGCCCAACGGCGTCTATCGCCCGACGCGGCTCGAGCGCAGCTGGTACTCGCGCAAATATGGCGGGGCGATGCCCTATTCGGTGTTCTTCCGCGGCGGCTACGCCATCCACGGCACCACCGCCGTCGGCGCGCTCGGCCGCCCGGCCTCGCATGGCTGCATCCGCCTGCACCCGGCCAACGCTGCCAAGCTGTTCGCGCTGGTCAAGAAGCACGGCTCCGGCAACACCCGCATCGCCTTGAACGGCGCCGCGACCGACAATCTCTCGCGCTTCGCCAAGGCGTCCTCGGGCTCCAAGCACAAGATCGCCAAGGCCAAGCTCAAGACGCAGAAGGCCGTGGCGACCGCCAAGCAGCAATATCGCGAGGCTCCGACCTGGGGCGAGGCGCGCGGGCAGATGCTGCTCAGGCCGGCGCTGCCTGCCGGAGCGCTCGGCTTCCAGCCGACAGCCGGGCCTGCTTGGCGCTGACGTCGGTCTCCTAGATCGCTTCGGCGGCGATCCTGACCCGGCCTTCCAGCGTCTCGCCCGGTTGCAGCCGGACGAGCGGCGAGGCTTCGCGCACGATCTTTTCGCTCGGCGCCCCGGCGGCATGGCTCTGCGGCTCGGCGCAAAGGAAATCGGCGCCGGCCGGCGCCCAGACCACCGGATGGCGCAGGTTTTCGCTGGCGCTTAGCGTGATGGCGAGGCCGGTCGAGGGCGTCTCGATCCGGGCCGTGCCGTCCCAGCCGAGGAAGCTCCAGGCGGTCTCCATGCCGGTGGCGAAGACTGCGCCGTCGGCATAAGGGCCGCCATCGCCGAAGGCCTGCGTGCCGGTGGCGCGGAACTGGTCGCCGAAGATCAGCGCGCCGGTCGCGCTCATGCGCAAGCGCGTATCGGCGGCGCAGGGAAACCAGGGGTGCAGGCCCATGCCGAAGGGTAGTGCCTGGTCGGCCTCGTTGGTCAGCGCGAGCGTCACGGTCATACCGGTCTCGTCCAGCCGGATCTCCTGTTTCGCCAGGTAGCGATAGGGATCCGGACCGGCCGTACGACGATGCGACAGCACGGTATGACCGGCGTCCTGCCGTTCGACCTGCCAGGCGGACTGCCAGCCGAAGCCGTGGATCGTCCCGGCCGGATTGTTGGACGGCACGGTGAAGCGGGTATGGCCGTCGTCGACCAGGCTGTCGAAGGCGCGGTTGGCGAAAGGCAGCATCGCCCAGGCCCCGAACTTGTTCGGCGTGTCCGTCTGCGGTGCGAGCCCGGCCGGCGCATGCAGCAGCGGATGCGCCCTGCCGCCCGGCCCCTGCCAGTCGAGCGCGGCGATCGTGCCGCCGGCCTCGGGCGCGATGCGGGCGGTGTAGCCGCCGGACGAAAGTGTCAGCATTCCGGTGTCCTGCTCTAGACTTAGAATCGATCACGTTGTCTGCGATTGAACGGCTTCCGTCCAATCGCAGCGCGATCTAGGCGATCAGGGGCTGGAGCAGGCTCTGCATGGCCCGCATTCGCGGCAGGAAGCTCGTTTCGATCTCGGCCCGGCCGGCGTGCTGGACCTGGGCCGAGAGGTTGAAGGCGGCGACGGTCTCGCCGCGGCTGTTGCGCAGCGGCATGGCGACCGAGATCAGCCCGAGTTCGAGTTCCCGGTCGACGATGGCATAGCCTTGATGCCGAACCTCGGCGAGAACCGTCATCAGCGCGTCGGGGTCGGTCACCGTCTTCGGCGTCAACGCCTCGGGTTTGCCGGCGATGATACGGGCTCTTGCCTCCTGCGGATCGCGCGCCGCCAGCAGCACGCGGCCCATCGAGGTGCAGAAAGCCGGCAGGCGTGAACCGACCGAGAGGCCGACCGACATGATCCGCCGCTGCGCCGAGCGGGCGATGTAGACGATCTCGTGCCCGTCGAGCAGCGAGGCGGAGGAGGATTCGTGCGTCTCCTCCGACAGCCGCTCCAGGAAGGGCTGGACCAGCTGCGGCAGGGCGGTCGAGGACAACCAGGCATAGCCGAGGCGCAGGACGCGCGGCGTCAGCCGGAAGAATTTCCCGTCGAATTCGGCATAGCCGGTCCGCGTCAGCGTCAGCAGGCAGCGGCGCGCGGCCGCGCGCGAGAGGTCGGTGGCGCGGGCGACGTCGGCGATGGTGAGCTTGTCATGGGCGGCATCGAAGCATTCGATCACCGCCAGGCCCTTCTCGAGCGCGGCCATATGGTCGGGCGAGGGTGTGGTGGCTGCGATACTTGCGCCCTGCACGGTTCGCTTCTATAGAAAGTTCGAAAAATGAAACTAAGTGCGATAATCGCACAAGCAGAGGAAACGCGTCAAGGTGACCCGCTTTGCCGCTCTGTATCATGGCGCCAGCCAGTCGTTTGCGGCGGTTCGCACCGTCTGCGGCCGCCCCTTGCGCTTTACCGCTGCCCAGGCGGAAACTTCCGGACCCACCACGGAAGGGCTCGCTGCCCTCCGCGCCTGCATCCGCAACGCCCATGGAGGGGCGGCATGAGCCTGATCTATCCGCGCAGCGGGCTGAAAGCCCATCCGCTCAACAATTCGCCGGATTACCGCAGCACGCTGAAGCGGGCGCCGTCGCAGCCGCTGATCCTTCTGCCGCACACGTTGTCGGAGACCACCGGTCCGGTCTTCGGCCATGTCGCGGTCTCGGAGATCGACAGCGATCTGACGCGGGCCCATGCCGGCGAGCCGCTCGGCGAGCGCATCATCGTCACCGGCCGCGTCCTCGACGAAGATGGCCGGCCGGTGCCGAACACGCTGATCGAGATCTGGCAGGCCAATGCCGCCGGCCGCTATGTCCATGTCCGCGACCAGCATCCCGCCCCGCTCGACCCGAACTTCACCGGGGCGGGCCGCGCCGTCACCGATGCTGACGGCCGCTATCGCTTCGTCACGATCAAGCCGGGCGCGTATCCCTGGCGCAACCATCACAATGCCTGGCGGCCGGCGCATATCCATTTTTCGCTGTTCGGGCCGAGCTTCCTGTCGCGCGTGATCACCCAGATGTATTTTCCGGGCGATCCGCTCTTCCGCTTCGACCCGATCTTCCAGTCGATCACCGACGAGCGTGCGCGCAACCGGCTGGTCTCGCGCTTCGACATCGAGACCACCGAGCCGGAATGGGCGCTCGCCTATCAGTTCGATATCGTGCTGCGCGGCCGCGACGCGACGCCGACGGAGGAGCCGCATGAGCACTGAGAAGCCTGACGGCCTGACCCCGTCCCAGACCATTGGCCCGTTCTTCGCCTATGCGCTGACGCCGCGTGCCTATGGCGGGTCGGAGCTCGCGACCGAGCAGGTGGCCGGTGAGGGCGTCGCCGGTGAGCGCATCCGTATCGAAGGCACGGTCCTCGACGGCGACGGCGCGCCGGTCGGCGATGCGATGATCGAGACCTGGCAGGCCGATGCCGAGGGGCGCTTCCATGCCGCCGGCAATGCCGGCTTCACCGGCTTCGGCCGCGCCGAGACCTCCGCCGAAGGCGGATTCTTCATCGAGACGATCCGGCCCGGGGCGCTGCCGGGGCCGAATGGGACCACCCAGGCGCCGCATCTGACGGTTTCCGTCTTCGCGCGCGGTCTGCTCATCCGCCTGGCGACGCGGATCTATTTCGACGACGAGCCCGGCAATGCGCAGGACCCGGTCCTGGCGCTGGTGCCAGCGGAGCGCCGCGGCACGCTGATCGCGAAGCGCGGCGCCGGCGGTATCTTCCGCTTCGACATCCGTCTGCAGGGCGAGGACGAGACGGTGTTCTTCGACGCCTGAGCGTTTGCTTCGGGCTTGACCGGACCGCGCCGGCTAGAGAGATTCCCGGCCCTTTCGCCGCGCCTCGACGCAAACGACCGTCGCAGCGCGTATGCCGCCGGAGCCTGCCATGCCCAATCCCCTGATCGCGCTCGACTGGGGCACGACGCGCGCCCGTGCTTTCCTTATCGGCGAGGATGGCGCCGTGCTGGCGAAACGCGTCGCCGATCGCGGCATCCAGTCGGTGCCGGCCGGGGGCTTCCCGGCCGCTTTCGCCGAGATCGCCGGCGAGTTCAGACGGGAGCGACCCGACGCGGCGGTGCTGCTCGCCGGCATGGTCGGCAGCCGCAATGGCTGGGTCGAGGCGCCCTATGTCGCTTGCCCTGCAGCGCCTGAAGAGATCGCAGCCGCCGGCCTTGCCGTGACGCTGGACGACGGCACGCGCGCCACCATCTTGCCCGGCCTGTCTTGCGATGAGGGCGCGTTCGACGTGATGCGCGGCGAGGAGACGCTGATCGTCGGCCTTGGGCTCACCGATGGCGTCGCCTGCCTGCCCGGCACTCATTCGAAATGGGCGCAGGTGGAGGGCGGTCGCATCACCCGCTTCGCCAGCTTCATGACCGGCGAGATCTACGGCCTTCTGCGCGAGCATTCGATCCTGTCGCGCCTGGCGAGCGAGCCGAAGGATGGCGATGCGGCCGAAGGCATGCGGCGCGGGCTTGCCGCGGCGCAGAGGCCGGGCGGCCTGCTCAACGCGGCCTTCCACGCGCGCAGCGACGTTCTGGGCGGGCGCATGGAAGGTGGCGCGGTCGGCCCTTATCTTTCCGCTCTGCTGGTGGCGCAGGAGATCGAAGGTGCCCGTGCCTTGTTCGGCGGTCTCGACAATCTCCATCTCGTCGCCGACGGCGTGCTGGCCGGCAGCTATGGTCGGGCGCTCGCCGCGGCCGGGCTCGATCACGGCCTGACCACGCCCGAGGACGCTTTCGTCGCCGGCGTGACCCGCCTCGCCCGGGGACTTGCGGCATGATCATCGTCTTCGGTTCGCTCAATGTCGACCTGGTCACGCCGGTCGAGCGCCTGCCCGGCGCGGGCGAGACCGTGCTCGGCCCTGGCTATGCGCTGCATCCAGGCGGCAAGGGAGCCAATCAGGCGCTGGCTGCCTGTCGCGCCGGTGCCGAGGTGACCATGGTCGGAGCGCTTGGCCGCGATGGCTTCGCCGAGATCGCGCTCGGGCTCCTCGCCGAGGACGGCGTTGGCCTTTCCCATGTCGCGCGCGTCGAGGCACCGACCGGCGCCGCCTTCATCGCCGTCGATGCCGCCGGCCACAACCAGATCGTCGTCGCCGCTGGCGCCAATGCGTTGGCCAGGGCCGACGCGGTCGAGATCTTGAAGCCGGGCGAGGGCGATCTGCTCCTGCTTCAGCGCGAAGTGCCGGAAGACGAGTGCCTGCGGGCGGCACGGGCAATGCGTGCCGGCGGCGGCCGGGTGATCCTCAATCTCGCGCCGGCGGGGGAGCCGACGCCGGAATTGCTGGCCCTCACTGACATCCTGATCGTCAACGAGCATGAGGCGCTGATCCTCGCCGGCTCCCTCGGTTGGGCCGAGACCGAGCCCGACGCGATCGCGCAGCGCATCGACGGCGAGCGCGGCATCGCCTGCATCGTCACGTTGGGCGCTGCCGGCACTGTCGGCTGGCATGGCGGCGTGCGGCGTCGGCTCGAGGCGCCCGTGGTCGAGGCGGTCGATACCGTCGCGGCCGGCGACAGCTTCGTCGGCGCCTTCGCCGCGGCGTTGCAGGCCGGATTCGGCTTCTCCGGCGCGCTCCAGCGCGGTCTTGCCGCCGGCTCGCTCGCCTGCACCGTCGCCGGCGCCCAGCCGAGCGTGCCGCAGCGCGAGGCGATCGAGGCTCTGGTCGGCAGGAGCTTCCTGTAGAACGCTGCCGGTCTCGTTGACCGGCGGTTAAGCCTGAGGCGGCTCCGCGGGGCGCAACGCATCTGTGGCAGCCGATTCGGCGCCCCGATTTACGCTTGGTCAGCATCTTTGCCCGCAACTTTGCCGTCAGCGCGCGAAGGGAACGCCGATCATGGCACGGCCGACCGTCTTGTTCTTGGGCTTTGGCGGGGTTGCCGCGTTGATCGCGCTCGGCTCCGCCGGCTCGCTCGATCGGATGGCGAGCAAGACGCCAGCCGCCGCCCATGCTGGCCCGAGCGAGCGGGCTCCTGCCATCGCCGACCGCGTCCTGACGGTGCATGCCGACTATCGCGGCCACTACATGGTCCACCCGGCGATCGACAATTATCGCGTGAAGATGATGGTCGATACCGGCGCGAGCCTGGTCGCATTGACCGACGCCGACGCCCGGGCGCTGGGGGTCAGGCCGGATCGTGCCGCCTATTCTGTCGGGCTGAACACGGCCAACGGCATGGTGCGGGGCGCCAGGACGATGCTGCGCGAGGTCCGGCTCGGCGATATCTCGGTGCGCGATGTCGAAGCGATCGTGCTGCCTCCCGGCGCGCTGTCGATCAGCCTGCTCGGCACCTCCTTCCTGCGCCGTCTGCGGAGCTACGAGGTCCAGGGCGGTCGCATGGTCATGCGCGGCTAGGTACTCGGTTTCCAACCTCATACCGATGAGCTATGCCCGCCTTGCGTCCTTGCCCTGTCATGCTCAGGCTGCATTCATGTAGCCTGTGGCCTGTCCGTACCGCACGCGTCAGCTGCATGGTTTTCGCGCGGGCCTCATGGCCGGCGCTCCTCGAAAATGGATGGCCCGATGTTTCCGAAGCCCCTGCCCGAGCTCTTCCCCAACACCTTCGAGTACGAATCGCTGCCGATGGTGAAGCCGACCGGCTTCCGCGAATACGATGCGCGCTGGTTCTTCGGGAAAGAGCTCAACCTGATGGGCGTCCAGGCCGTCGGCATGGGGCTGGGCACGCTGATCCGGCGCATGGGCGTCAAGCCCGAGATCGTCACGGCCCATGATTTCCGCAGCTATTCCTCGTCGATCAAGATGGCGCTGGTCACCGGCCTGATGGCGGCTGGCTGCAAGGTCCACGACATCGGCCTCGCCATGTCGCCCATGGCCTATTTTGCCCAGTTCGAGCTCGACGTGCCCTGCGTCGCCATGGTCACCGCCTCGCACAACGACAATGGCTGGACCGGCATCAAGATGGGCGCCCAGCGCCCGGTCACCTTCGGCCCCGACGAGATGGGGCAGTTGCGCGACATCGTCCTCGCCGGCGATTTCGATCTGCCGGGCGGCGGCTCCTATCAGTTCGTGCCCGACTTCCCGGCGCGCTACATCGCCGATCTGACCAACCGGCCGAAGATCACCCGCAAGCTCAAGGTCATCGCCGCCTGCGGCAACGGCACGGCCGGCGCCTTCGCGCCGAAGATCCTGGAGGCGCTCGGCTGCGAGGTCATCCCGATGGATGCCGAGCTCGACCACACCTTCCCGCGCTATAATCCGAACCCCGAAGACATGAAGATGCTGCACGCCATGGCCGATGCCGTGAAGCAGCACGGCGCCGATGTCGCGCTCGGCTTCGACGGTGACGGCGACCGCTGCGGCGTCGTCGACAACCATGGCGAGGAAATCTTCGCCGACAAGATCGGCGTGATGCTGGCCCGCGACCTAGGCAAGCTCAATCCGGGCGCGCAGTTCGTCGTCGACGTCAAGTCGACCGGCCTGTTCTCGACCGATCCGGAACTCACGAGGCTTGGGGTCAAGACCGACTACTGGAAGACCGGTCACTCCTACATCAAGCGCCGCGTCCGCGATCTCAACGCCCTCGCCGGCTTCGAGAAGTCGGGCCATTTCTTCTTCAACGCGCCGGTCGGCCGTGGCTATGACGACGGTGTCGTCACCGCCATCGCCGTGATCGACATGCTCGACCGCAACCCGGATAAGTCGATGGCCGAGCTCTATGCCGCCGTGCCCAAGACCTGGGGCACGCCGACCATGGCGGCCAAATGCGCCGACGAGGTCAAATACGGCGTCAGCGACAAGATCACCAAGCGCATCGAGGCGATGCAGGCTGCCGGCGAAAAAATCGCCGGGCAGAAGATCGTCGACGTCATCACCGTCAACGGCGTGCGCGTCGTCAACGAGGATGGCACCTGGGGACTGATCCGCGCCTCGTCGAACAAGCCGGAGCTGGTCGTGGTCTGCGAGAGCCCGGTCTCGGAGGCACGCATGCGCGAAATGTTCAAGGCGATCGACGGCGTGCTGCGCGAGAACCCGGAAGTCGGCGCCTACAACCAGACGATCTGAGCAGCCCCGTGCCGGGGCGCTCCGTCAAGGATTGAAAGACGAAACTCACCGCCCGGGTTGATTCGACCTGGGCGGCTCTGGCTCCGGAGAGCCCTGCTTCTTTACTTCTTCTCCCCGCCTGTCGCGACCGCGTTGCGCGAGCCGCTTTGGCCGTTGGTGCTATCGAAGAAGTTCTTGGAATCGCCGAGCTGGGCGCTCGGTTGGCAGGCTGGCGTGCAGGAATAACTTTCGCGATCGAGGCCGCGCTGCACGGTCAGGATCGAATCGCTGGCGGCGCCGACGCGGACGCTGGATTCAGCCAGCAGTGCACCGGTCGCGTCGAGTGCGATCAGATTGGTGACGCCATAGCTCTTGCCGGTGACGATCATCACGCCGTTGCGCTGGACGGTGACATCCGCAATAGCCGGATTGCCCACGATAACTGTCTGGGCCTTCTCGGGCAGGCGCAGGACCTTGGCATGGTCGACAGTAACCGTGACGGCCTCAGCCCTTGCGTCGGCGACGGCATCGCTGCGGGTTTCGGGAGCAGGTGCGGGTACGAGCCTGGCCTGCGCATGTGCGAGGCTGGCCGAAAGGCCCAGGCCCAGAGCGCCCACAAGCCCGGCGCCGATCAGCGCTGACAAGGATTTGGAGAGCTGCGATCCCGGCATCGCAATGGACATGGTCCGCGCCTCAAGGTTTCGAACTGCCTCAGCAAAGCCGAAAATGATGAACCGTTTCCTAAGATCGCGATTTGCCTTGAGGGCGGCTCGGCCTGATCGTTGGGGAAACTCATGGCTGCCCAGTGAAAACGCCATCCCTCTCCACAGGGTGAGGCGTCTGACGCAGAGTAATATTCAACGGATGGCGCGCAGATCTTCGAATAAAGTGATGATTTCGGAAGTCTTACACTTATCATTAACTACGGTGTCGCGCTAAAAGCCTATTAACCATCCAAGGAAGACCTATAAAATTCGGCGAATTATTCGGTCGCTTTAACCGATCGGCAAGGCGGGGGCCGTAATGTCGTTCCTGTCGCTGACCGAAGCCACCTAGAGCGAAGGCAGCAGTCAAACGTGGTGCAAAAGGAGACTACCATGAAGAACCTGTTCGCGCGCTTCGCCAAGGATGAGTCGGGCGCCACCGCCATCGAGTACGGCCTGATCGCCGCCCTGATTTCCGTCGTCTGCCTCGGCGTCTGGACCACGATCGGCACCGGCCTGAACTCCAAGTTCACCGAGATCAACGGCAAGCTCAACTGATCTGAGACGAGCCGATCGAAGCGACGGAGCGCCTCGGATTCCGATCCGGGGCGCTTCGGTTTTTGGGGAGAAGGCTGGCCGGTAAACCTTTGGTGAGCCTTGCCACCTGATAATCGCCCCGTTTCAATGCCGAGAGCTGCCATGTCGATACCGCTTATCGCCGTTCTCGTGGTCTTTCCCGCCGCCATGGCCTATGCGGCGGCCAGCGACATCGTCACGATGACGATTTCGAACAAGCTCTGCCTGATCCTGGTGGCCTCGTTCGCCCTTTTTGCCGCCAGCGTCGGACTGGGCTGGCCCCAGCTGGCCTGGCATCTGGCTGCCGGCCTCCTCGTCCTGGCCGTCAGCTTCGGCTTCTTTGCGGCCGGCTGGATCGGCGGTGGCGACGCCAAGCTCGCTGCGGCGACGGCGCTCTGGTTCGGTTTCGATCAGCTGCTGGCCTATGTCTTCATCTCCTCGGTTGCAGGCGGTGCCCTCACTCTGCTGCTGCTCAGGCTGCGAAAAATGCCGTTGCCCCGGCTCGCGCTGGAATGGGGTTGGGCGCAGCGCCTGCACGATAAGGACGAGGGCGTGCCCTATGGGGTGGCGCTCGCCTTCGCAGCGCTCATGATCCTGCCGGAGACCGCGATCTGGCGCGCTGCGATCGGCGCCTGAGCGCTCGCTTCCGTTCGGAAACGGCCGATCTGCGCAAAAAGATACCTTCGGTTAACCATAAGTTGACGATTCGAGGACCACGATCCGGCTGAGGGTCGGCCTATGCCGGCCAAGGATCGTGCCATGAGTCCTGCCCGCATCATCATTCTCGCCATAGCGGTCGTCGCTGGCCTCGGTGCTGCCCTGCTGATCGGCCGGCCGCCGAAGGTCACCGCGCCATCGGTCACGACTTACGAGCCGGCGCCGACGGTCGAAGTCCTCGTCTCGGCTGCCGACGTTCCGCTTGGCAACAAGCTCGCGGCCAGCGATCTGAAATGGTTGGCCTGGCCTCTGGCGAGCCTGCCTCCGGCGGCGATCCGCCGCCAGGACCTGCCCGGAGGCGAAGGCGAGTTCGTCGGACAGATCGCCCGCGCTCCGCTCTACAGTTCGGAACCGATCCGTCGCGAAAAGCTGCTCAAGGCCGATTCCGGCTTTCTCTCGGCCATTCTTCCTTCCGGCAAGCGCGCCGTCGCCATCACCACCGACAACCGCGGCGCCAACACCGCCGGCGGTTTCGTCCTGCCGAACGACAGGGTCGATGTGATCCGCACGACTCGGGACGACAGCGGTTCGAAGGACGGATCGGGGCCGCTGAGCGAGACCCTCGTCGCCAATGTCCGCGTGCTGGCGATCGGCCAGAGCATCCAGGAGAAAAACGGCGAGAAGGTCGTCGTCGGCGAGACCGCGACGCTCGAACTCGATCCCAAGCAGGTCGAGGCCGTGACGCTGGCGCAGAAGACCAGCAGCCTCTCGCTGGCCCTGCGCAGTCTGCAGGACGCCGGCGACAACAGCACTCCGGCCGACGATGGGGGCCTCACGCTCGTCCGCTTCGGCGTCGTCACCAAGGCGATCAAGCCATGATCATGCAGAAACCAGCTCCATCCCCGCGCCGAGGCTCGCGGCATCGCCTCGCCCTGTCGCTGGCGCTGATGCCTCTCGCCGCGTCGCTCGCGGCTCCGGCCACGGCGCAGACCAAGGGCGCCGCCCCCGTCCTGAACGTCGGCGCCAGCGAGCATGCGATCTCGCGCCGGCTCGACCTGTCGATCGGCCGTTCGCTGATCGTCGAATTGCCGCGCGACGCCAAGGAAGTGTTCGTCGCCAATCCCAAGGTGGCGAACGCGGTGGTTCGCTCGGCCCGGAAGCTCTTCGTCATCGGCATGGCCGACGGCTCGACCTCGATGTTCGTGATGGATGCCGAAGGCAGGCAGATCACTGCGCTGGAGATCGAGGTCGGCCGCGATCTCAACGTGCTGCGCCAGACATTGCGGACCGCGATGCCGAGCGCGGACATTCAGGTCAAACCGGCGGGGAACTCGATTCTGCTGGTCGGCTCCGTCGCGAGCGCGTCCGAAGCGACCCAGGCCATGGATATCGCCACCGCCTTTGTCGGTGTCTCCGGCGAAGGGGCCGGCGCGACCAAGGGCGCGGTGATCAATTCGCTGACGATCCGCGGCCGCGACCAGGTCATGGTCAAGGTCACGGTCTCCGAGATCGCCCGCAAGGCGATCAAGCAGCTCGGCATCAACTCGACCGGCGAATGGAAGCTCGGCAAGCTCAGCATCACGCCGACGATCGACAATCCGTTTTCGGTGCAGCCGCAGACACTGGCGGCCACCTCGATCGCCGCGGGTATCGGCAATTCCACCAATGTCACCTTGCGCGCGCTCGAACGGGCGGGCATGTCGCGCGTGCTCGCCGAGCCGACGGTTACGGCCATCTCGGGTGAAAGCGCCAAGTTCACGGCCGGCGGCGAAATTCCTGTGCCGAGCGGCTATAGCTGCGATATTTCCGGGCGCTGCAATCTCGGGATCATCTACAAGACGATCGGCGTTTCGCTGAATTTCACGCCGATCGTGCTATCCGACGGCAGGATCTCGATGCGGATCGCCACGGAAGTCACCGAGCTCGACGCCGAGAACCAGCTGCGCCTCGCCGACACCACTCAGACTGGTGCGGTCAACGCGCCGGGGTTCAGGACCCGCAAATCCGACACCACCGTCGAATTGCCGTCTGGCGGGACGCTGGCCACCGCCGGCCTGATTCAACGCGTCTCGCGTCAGGCGATCAACGGCATGCCTGCTCTGATGAACATTCCGATCATCGGCACGCTGTTCCGCTCGCGTGACTATCAGCGCGAGGAGACCGAGCTGATGATCGCGGTGACGCCCTACATCGTGAAGCCGGTTGGGCCCAACGAGTTGCAGCGGCCGGATGACGGCTTCGTCGAGGCTCACGACGCCCAGACCATTCTGATGGGCCGCCTGAACAAGATTTACGGGTCGACGAGCGGCGGCCCGATTCCGCAGGCCTACAAGGGCCGTGTCGGATTCATCGCCGATTGAGGATGGGGCTGCGACGAGGATGGCGATCATGATCGTGACCAGGAAGCCGGATACGCAGCGCCCAGGGCGGGCGGTGTTGCCGGCGGCGCTCGGCGTCGCGCTTCTGCTCGGAGCCTGCGCCAAAGGCGACATGTCGACCTCCGGCATTCCCGTCGACACCCGGGAGCGCCATCCGATCGTGCTGCGCGACGCGCCGAGATCGCTCGACGTATTCGTCGGTCGCGCGGGTGGCGGCCTGGACCCGCGTCAGGCCGACGATGTCGCCAGGTTCGGTGCGGACTATCGCCGCAGCGGCAAGGGTGGCCTCGTCGCCGAAGTGCCGACCGGGGCCGGGCGCGACCTTGCGACCCACGACACGCTCGACGGCATTCGCCGCTCGCTGTCCCGGGCCGGTGTTCAGCCCGGCCAGCTTTCGGTCAGGACCTATCGTATCGCCGATCCCGAACTCGCCTCGCCGATCCGCCTGACCTACGCTTCGTTGCAGGCTGGGCTGCCGCATTCCTGCGGGCAATGGCCGACCGATCTCGGTGCCTCCAGCTACAAGACGGATGCGGCCAACGAGCCCTACTGGAACTTGGGCTGCGCCACCCAGGCGAATTTCGCGGCGCAGGTCGCCGATCCGCTGGATCTGGTGCGCGCCCGCGGCGAAGGCCGCCTCGATACGCAAAAGCGCATGGAGGCGATCAAGAAACTGCGCGAAGGCAAGGATCCTTCGACCCAGTATCGCCAGGAACAGACCAAGGTAAGCGACGCCGTCGGAGGCAAATGATGGCGAATACGCCGGGATTCGAGCCGGACATGGCTAGCGAGGAGATCATCGCTCCGCTGCCGCGCGTCACATTGCAGGCCTTCTGCGAGACGCGGGAGGTGGCGGATTCCATGCAGGCGGTCACCGCCGACCGGCGCATGGACAAGGTCCAGGCGCGCGTCCAGATGGGTGGCCCGGCGGCAGCGGTCGAAGCCTTCCGCGGCGCTCCGACGCCGAACGTGATCGTCCTCGAGACGGTCAGTGAACCCGCGGTTCTGATCGCCAGCCTGGAAGCGCTCGCCGAGAGCTGCGATCCGGGCACGAAGGTCGTGGTCATCGGCCATGTCAACGACATCCAGCTCTATCGCGAGCTGATCCGGCGGGGGGTCAGCGACTATCTCGTCGCGCCGTTCGGCACGCTCGATCTGCTGCGCACCTTGTCCGAATTGTATGCTGCGGCGGAGGGCGGCACGCTCGGTCGCACCATCGCGATCGTCGGAGCGAAGGGCGGGGTCGGGGCTTCCACCGTCGCGCACAATGTCGCCTGGGCGATTGCCCGCAATCTCGGCGCCTCGACGGTGATCGCCGATCTGGACATCGCGTTCGGTACGGCAGGGCTGGATTTCAATCAGGATCCGCCTCAGGGCATCGCCGATGCCGTGTTCGCTCCGGAGCGGCTCGACGCCAATATGCTCGACCGCCTGTTGTCGCGCTGCAGCGACAATCTCTCCCTGCTCGCGGCTCCGGCCATGCTCGACCGCACCGTTGATCTTGGCGATGACGCGTTCGATCTCCTGTTCGATCTGCTCCGGGCCAGCGTCCCCTGCATCACGCTCGACGTGCCGCATGTGTGGACGGGCTGGGCCAAGCGTGCACTGATCGGAGCCGACGAGGTCGCAGTCGTCGCCGCCCCCGAGCTCGCCTCACTCCGCAACGCCAAGAATCTGGTCGATCTGCTGCGTGCGGCGCGGCCGAACGATTCCATGCCGCGCCTCATCTTGAACCAGGTCGGCCTGCCCAAGCGGCCCGAGATCGAGGCGGCGGAATTCGCCAAGGCGCTGGGGATCGACGTGTTGAGCTCGATCCCGTTCGATGCCCAGCTCTTCGGCACCGCCGCCAACAACGGGCAGATGATCGCCGAGGTCCAGTCCGGTGGCAAGGTGGCGGAGGCCTTCGTCCAGATCGCGACCGTCCTGACCGGGCGGGGCGAGCAGAAGCGCAACAAGCGTAGCCTGCTCGAGCCGCTCGTCGCCAGGCTGAGGCGTCGGAAGGCCTGATCATGTTCGGCAAGCGACAGGCCACCAGTCCCATCCCGGCCAATCTGCCGAGCGCAGTGGCGGCCTCGCCGGCGCGCCCGGCCGAGCTGCGTCCCGCTGCGGCCGAAGCGCGCAAGCCGCCGCCCCCGCCGGTCCCGGCGGAGGCGCCGAAGTCCGACGAATACTACCAGATGAAGAGCATGATCTTCGGTGCTCTCATCGAAGCGATCGATCTCTCGCAGCTGGCCAAGCTCGACGGCGAATCCGCCCGCGAGGAGATTCGTGACATCATCAACGAGATCATCTCGCTGAAGAACGTCGTGCTCTCGATCGCCGAGCAGGAGGAGTTGCTCGACGATATCTGCAACGACGTGCTCGGCTACGGGCCGCTGGAGCCGTTGCTGGCGCGCGACGACATCGCCGACATCATGGTCAACGGGTCCGGCCGGACCTATATCGAGACCGGCGGCAAGATCCAGCTGACCAATATCCGCTTCCGTGACAACGCGCAGCTGATGAACATCTGCCAGCGCATCGTCAGCCAGGTCGGGCGCCGCGTCGACGAGGCCTCGCCGATCTGCGACGCGCGCCTCGCCGATGGCTCGCGTGTCAACGTCATCGCTCCGCCGCTCGCCATCGACGGGCCGGCGCTCACCATCCGCAAGTTCAAGAAGGACAAGCTGACGCTCGACCAGCTCGTACGCTTCGGCGCGATCTCGCCGCCCGGCGCCGAGATCCTGAAGATCATCGGCCGCGTCCGCTGCAATGTCGTGATCTCCGGTGGTACCGGCTCCGGCAAGACGACGCTGCTCAACTGTCTGACCAACTATATCGAGCACGACGAGCGCGTGATCACCTGCGAGGACGCGGCCGAACTGCAACTGCAGCAGCCGCACGTGGTTCGACTCGAAACCCGGCCGCCCAATCTCGAAGGATCAGGGGCGGTGACGATGCGCGATCTCGTCAAGAACTGTCTGCGCATGCGGCCCGAGCGGATCATCGTCGGCGAGGTGCGCGGCCCGGAAGCGTTCGATTTGCTTCAGGCGATGAACACGGGTCATGACGGCTCCATGGGCACGCTGCACGCGAACACCCCGCGCGAATGCCTGAGCCGTATCGAATCGATGATCACCATGGGCGGCTTCAGCCTGCCTTCGAAGACGCTGCGCGAAATGGTCTGCTCTTCGGTCGACGTGATCATCCAGGCGCAGCGCATGCGCGACGGCTCGCGCCGCATCACGCACATCACCGAGGTGATGGGCATGGAGGGCGACGTCATCATCACCCAAGACCTGATGCTCTACGACGTGCTCGGCGAGGATCCGAATGGCAGGCTGATCGGCCGGCATCGTTCGACGGGTATCGGCCGGCCGCGTCTCTGGGAACGCGCGCGTTATTTCGGCGACGAGCAGCGGCTCGCCGCGGCCCTCGACCAGCTTGAGGTCGAGGGCCGGGCAGACGCCTAGGCGCGGGGAGAAGGCACGCCATGGATTATGGCCAGATCGCCGGTGCAATTCTCGCGGCCATCTCGGCAGGTGGCATCGCCTATGCCCTGTTCTATCCGCGGCTCAGCGGCCAGGCTCGCGTCGAGAAGCGGCTGCGCGACTTTGCCGCTCCGGCCGCGACGCGTGCCGTGGCCGATCGCGAGGCTCAGAACCAGGCGCGGCGCGGACAGGTCGCACAGAGCCTGAAGGACATCGAGAATCGCGAGAAGGCCCGTCACAAGCTCACGATCGAGGCCCGCATCGAGCAGGCCGGACTGTCTTGGTCGCGCAAGCAGTTCTGGCTGCTCAGCGTGACGCTGGGGGTGGTCCTGGCCGCTTTGTTGTTCGTTACGTCGGGCAATCACGGCGTGGTGCTGGTCGCGTTCCTCATCGGGCTCCTCGGCTTGCCGCGCTGGTATCTGTCCATGCTCGCCAAGAAGCGGATGCTGCGCTTCATCAACGAGTTACCCAATGCTCTCGACGTCATCGTGCGCGGCATCAAATCGGGTCTGCCGCTGAACGATTGCGTGCGTGTCATCGCCAACGAGGCCCAGGAACCGGTCAAGACCGAATTCCGGCTGATCGTCGAGGCGCAGACGCTCGGCATGTCGTTGTCGGACGCCGCCGTCAAACTGTTCGAGCGCATGCCCTGCGCGGAAGCCAACTTCTTCGGCATCGTCCTGGCCATCCAGCAGAAGACCGGCGGCAACCTGGCCGAAACGCTCGCCAACCTGTCGCGCGTGATCCGCGAGCGGCGCAAGATGCGCGACAAGATCAAAGCCGTGTCGGCGGAAGCGAAGGCCTCCGCTTCGATCATTGCCTCTCTGCCTCCCGTTGTCGCCGGCCTCGTCTGCCTGACGAGCCCGGGCTACATGGACGCGCTCTGGACGACCGATGCAGGCCGGGCGACGCTTGTCGGCTGCGCCGTCTGGATGGGGACAGGCGTGCTGGTGATGCGCAAGATGATCAACTTCGATATCTGAGGGCTTCCGGCATGCTCGCGCTCCTGTTGGAAAATCTCAGCGACATGAGATTTCTGCTTGCCCTGGTCGGCGGTCTTGCTGCGGCCGTTACGGTTATGACCGTGGCCGCCCCCCTGCTCGAAGGGAACGTGCTGGGCAAGCGCATGAAGACCGTCGCAACCGAACGCGACAAGCTCCGCGCGCGGGAGCGCGATCGGTTGGCACGGCAGGTGGACAAGGTTTCGCTCCGTCAGGAACCGAAAGCATTCATGCGTGGCATCGTCGAGCGGCTCAAGCTGGGCGACTGGCTCGGTACCGAGACCGCAAAAAAACAGCTCACCATGGCTGGCTTCCGAGGGCAGCAGGCTGAGGTGGGCTTCCTGTTCTTCAGGTTGGTCTCACCGATCGGCCTCTTCCTCTTTGCCTTGTTCTACCTCCTGGCGATCAACAATTTCGGCCAGCCTTTCATGATCCAGGTGGCGATCGTGATCGGCGCGGCCTATCTCGGCATCAAGGCGCCGGAAATCTACCTGTCCAACGTGATCACCAAACGTCAGCTCTCGATGCGGCGTGCCTTTCCGGATGCGCTCGATCTCATGCTCATCTGCGTGGAATCGGGCATGTCGATCGAACTTGCCTTCCGGAAGGTCTCGACGGAGATCGGCAGCCAGTCGGTACCTCTGGCGGAGGAGCTGGCCCTGTGCACGGCAGAGCTCTCCTATCTTTCCGAGCGCCGGCAGGCCTATGAGAATCTCGCCACGCGAACCGGTCTGGAATCGGTGAAGTCGGTCTGTACGGCGTTGATCCAGGCCGAGCGCTACGGCACGCCGCTGGGGACGGCGCTACGCACGCTCGCGCAGGAAAGTCGCGACCAGCGCATGACCGAGGCCGAGAAAAAGGCTGCTGCATTGCCCCCGAAACTGACCGTGCCGATGATCCTGTTCTTCCTGCCGGTGCTCTTCGTGGTGATCATGACCCCCGCGGTCTTCAAGGCCCTGAAGGCGTTCTGACGCAGCATTCCGCAGGGTCTCGGACCGGGCGGGGAGCGCTCAGGGTCGGGTTTCGTGCGGCTTGAAGAGGAAGGTGTACCGTCCGCGCCTTTCGAGGCCGCAAGGCTGAACCGTGCTTCGAGCTCGGTCGCGTGCTCGCCTCACCGGCATGCCCCTCTGTGCTCAGTCCATGATCTTTCGCCGCCCCATCCAGTGGCGATACCGGCGCGCCCGGCGCTTCGCCTCGATCTGGGCGCAAAGCAGCGCCCAGATCGGCGAGACGTTCGGCGCAGTGCGTCGCCGCAGGCTGAGGCGCGCCAGCTGATAGCGGGCAGCCGCCATATGCGCCGAGGAGGCAAGCGGCTTGTTCTTCCAGCTGATTGGCTTGAGGGCTGGAGCGTCGGCCTTGCCGTCGCGCCAGCGGCGCGGCAGATCGGGCTCGATCGCGAGGGCGGTTGCGATCCCCGCCATGGCGACGCCGCTCTCGATGACCTTCTGCGCGATCTCGCGCCGCCTGATGCCGCCGGTGACCATCAGCGGCATCGCGGCGACCTCGGCGATGTCGCGGGCGAAATCGAGGAAATAGGCTTCGCGCGCCAGGGTCCGTTCGTCGCGGGCGGCGCCCATCATCGCCGGCGCCTCATAGCTGCCGCCTGACAGCTCGACGAGATCGACGCCGAGCGTGCCGAGCATCGCGACCACGGCCTGTGCCTCCTCGGGCGAGAAGCCGCCGCGCTGGAAGTCGGCCGAGTTGAGCTTGACCGCGACCGCGAAACCGGGTGCGACCGCGGCCCGAACGCCGCGCACGATGTCGAGCAGCAGCCGTGCCCGGTTCTCCAGGCTGCCGCCCCATTGATCCGTCCGACGGTTCGAGAGTGGCGATAGGAATTGGCTGATGAGATAGCCATGAGCCGCATGGATCTCGACGCCGGTGAAGCCGGCGCGCTCGGCAAGGCGAGCTGTCTCGATGAAGCGGCGCTCGACCTCTGCAATGTCGGCCATGCTCATCGCGCGGGGAACCGGGAAGCGCTTCGACTGCGCGCCCAGATCGAGCGCGATCGCGGACGGCGCCAGCGTCTCCTGGCCGAGCTCGGTCGGCATCTGGCGGCCGGGATGGTTGATCTGCATCCAGATCTGCGCGCCGCGCGAGCGGGACGCTTGCGCCCAGGTCTTGAAGCGGTCGAGATGGTGGTCATTCTCCAGCACCACACCGCCGGGGCCGGTCATGGCGCCGGCGTCCACCATCACATTGCCGGTGATGATCAGTCCGGCCTCACCTTCGGCCCAGGCCCGGTAGAGATTGATGAGCGCGCCTGACGGGGCATGATCGACATCGGCCATGTTCTCCTCCATCGCGGCCTTGGCGATGCGGTTGGGGACGACGGCGCCATTGGGCAGGGTCAGCGGCGAAAACAGGGACATCAATGGTCTCCTTTCGGGAAGTTGCGCAGACCGTAACCTTTGAGTTAAGTTTAAGGTCAAGCGGCTTTTCGAGGGCCACGACCAATGAACATCGGCGCGCTGGCGAAGCGGACCGGGCTGACGAATTCGCGTATCCGCTTCTATGAGCGCGCCGGCCTGCTGCAGACCGTCGATCGACGCGCGAATGGCTATCGTACCTATCCGCCGGAGGCGGTGCTGGTGCTGGAGCTGATCACGACGGCGCAACAGGCCGGCTTCAGTCTCGACGAGATCCGGAAACTGCTGCCACCCGGTCTCGACCGCTGGGATCACGCCACGCTGATCGAAGCGCTCCGCCGCAAGGTGGCGGACATCGAGGCGCTGGAAACGCGTCTCAAGCGGAGCAAGGCGCAGCTCGTCGCGCTGCTGGCTGACATCGAGGCGAAGCCCGACGATATCGATTGCGCCACCAATGCGCGGCGCGTGCTCTCGCATGTGCTGGGCGACAAGATCGGGAGCGAAGAGATGCTGATCGGCGACGGCGGCCTGCTCGCAAAGACGACTCGGCGTCGCACAGTACGCGCCGGCTAGCCCGGCTTCAGCCGGCGGAGTCGTGCACGATCAGCGATCCGCTGCTCGTCGGCTGCGCCCTTTTTTTGCGTCGAGGTCGATCAGGTGCGGTTGGCGAAAGGCCGCTCGGCTCAGCACTCCGGCAGGTTGACCGCCAGCCCGCCGAGACTGGTTTCCTTGAAGCGCTCGCTCATGGCTTCGCCGGTCTGCCGCATCGCTTCGATGCAGTTGTCCAGGGGCATGAAATGCGAGCCGTCGCCGTGCAGGGCGAGCGAGGCGGCGGCGACGGCCTTGATCGCGCCGATGCCGTTGCGCTCGATGCAGGGCACTTGAACCAGCCCAGCCGCCGGATCACAGGTCATGCCGAGATGATGCTCGAGAGCGATCTCGGCGGCGTTCTCGATTTGGGCAGGCGAGCCGCCGAGCACGGCGCAAAAGCCGGCCGCGGCCATCGCCGCGGCCGAACCGACCTCACCCTGACAACCGGCCTCGGCTCCCGAAATCGAGGCGTTGTGCTTGATCAAGCCGCCGATCGCGGCGGCCGTCAGCAGGAAATCGGCGACCTTCTCGGGCTCGGCCCCGATGCAATGGTCGAGATAATAGCGCAGCACCGCAGGCACGACGCCGGCGGCTCCGTTCGTCGGCGAGGTCACCACCCGGCCACCAGCGGCGTTCTCTTCGTTCACCGCCATGGCGTAGACGCTGAGCCAGTCCGTCGATGCGTGCGGCTGGGAGCGATTGGCCAGCCGTTCCGCCATGAGTTGCCGGTGGATGTGCGCCGCCCTGCGGCGCACCCGCAACCCGCCGGGCAACTCACCCTCCTGGCTCAGCCCTCGTTCGATGCAGCCGTTCATCACCGACCAGAGGCGGGCGAGGCCGCTTTCGACCTCGTCCGCCGATTGGAGGTGGATTTCGTTGGCGCGCTTCATCTGCGCGATCGACAGCCCGCTTTCGCGGGCCATGCGCAGCATCGCCGCAGCATTCGCAAAGGGATAGGGCCAGGGCGAGCTCTGGGTGGCCGCCGCCGGCGCCTCGCGTTCCTGCGCCGTCACCACGAAGCCGCCACCGATCGAATAATAGGTCTCGGACAGCAGGTCCGCCCCGGCGGAATCGCGCACCCGGAAGACGAGACCGTTGGCATGGCCGGGCAGAGGCGGGCCATAGTCGAAGACGATATCGCTCGCGGGATCGAACGAGAGCGCCGGCAAGCCGTGATGATGCAGCAGGTGGCTGCGGCCAAGCTCGTCGAGTTCGCGCTCGGCCGCGTCGAAATTGAAGGCGGCCGGAGTCCAGCCGAGCAGGCCGAGCGCTACGGCACGATCGGTGGCGTGGCCTTTGCCGGTGAAGGCGAGCGAGCCGTAGAGGGTGGCGCTGACTGCAGCGGCGTCGTCACGAAAGGGATGCTGGCGCAGAAGGTCCAGGAAATGGCCCGCGGCCGTCATAGGCCCCATCGTATGCGATGAGGATGGACCGATGCCGATCTTGAAGACGTCGAATACGCTCAGGAACATCCCGCCCCCCCGCCGAGTTCGGCCTCGTGCGTCCCGCATGACGGCCAGTCGGCCGCGACCGTAGTCGAATCTCGGACGGAAATCGCCAGTCAGTCACGCTAGGGATCGGCTAAACTGGCGCCAAGCCCAGCGGCGAGCCCGAATGGAGCTACGAGCGTCGCTTGCCGGCCGCATTCAGCCGATGGTCGAGGCCATGCCAGGCTTCAGGTGGGGCCGGTCTTCGCTCTGTCGGGTAAGCCGGGTGCGGCCGTACGGGCCGCCGGCTTCGGCTTGCCGCCGCGCAGCATCTCCCAGCTGTTGGGCTGGCTGACCGAGCGGCGCAGATAGGCGATCGTCGCCGAAGCCTCGGCCGGGCCAAGATCCTGACGGGCGACCTGCTCGGCTTCCTGGAAGCGTCCCTGCAGGCCGAGCACCAGGACGAGATTCTGGCGTACCCTGGCATCGGCGCCGGGAGCAGCCGCCGCCTCGCGCAGCACGCGTTCGGCATCTGGCAGTCGCTTCGACAGCGCAAGCGACAAGCCGAGATTGGACATCACCGTCGGCTCGTTCGGCACGAGCTTCAAGGCTGCCGCATAAAGCTGCTGGGCGCGATCGTGCTCGCTGAGCTGGTCGGCGACGGTGCCTTGCGCCGACAGGATCCGCCAGTCCGGCCTCTCGGGCAGATGGGCGCGGCTCAGCACATCATCGGCCTGCTTCAGCCGGCCATTGTCGGCGAGCGAGCGGCCATAGGCGCCGAGCAGCTCGCGATCTTCGGTGTGGATGATCACGGCGCCTTCCAGGATGGCTAGCGCCTGGGCGTTCTTGTCGAGTGCCCGCAGGGCTCGCGCGTAGAAGAACGCGGCGTTGCGGTCCTTCTGGTTGGCCTCGTAGCGCTTGGCCCAATCTGCTTCCTCGCTGCGCCATTGCGCCTCGGTGCGCGGTTGCGCCTGCCGGGCGCCGATCGAGCCGGTGACGTCGCCGGGACCGCCGCGCATCTGGCAGGCGCCGAGGGCAAGGCAGAGCGCCGAGGCCGCGGCGAGATGGCTGAAACGGAGGGCGCGAATGCGGATGGACATAGGCTTTGAATGCCTCGCCGGTACGGGAAAGCTGTTGCCCTCGGTGATAAAACGTTAACCCTAACGGACTGTTAATCGGGCGGACCGGAGCCGGCAGCGCTTGCTGGTGCCGATGCTTTCGCCATCCGAGGTTCGTCGATCGTGCACCCGCTGCTCCTGCCCGCCGGAACGTCCGCCATTCCCGTCCACTGCGTCGCCAAGGCCGATTGGCCGGCGCTGCGCGACGAGCTCAAGCCGCTGCCGCGCTCCTTCGCGCTGGCGCAAGGTTTCGAGGCGCGACCGGGCCAGCATGTCCTGCTGCCCGATGCCGCCGGCTCGCTCTCCGCCGTACTGCTCGGGGTCGATCCGGCCGGGCCGCGCCGGCGCGATCCCTTCGCTCCCGGCCGCCTCGCCGCCACCTTGCCGGCGGGCGACTACGCCTTGGCCGGCGATATCGGCGATGCCGGCCTCGCCGCGCTCGGCTGGCTGCTTACCGCCTATCGCTTCGAGCGCTATCGCAAGCCCAAGCCCGCCGCGGCCCGGCTCGTCCTGCCCGCGGGCGTCGATGGCGAGGAGCTGAGCAGTCTCGCTGAGGCGAGCGCACTGGCGCGCGATCTCGTCAATACCTCAGCCGCCGATCTCGGCCCGGCCGAGATTGAAGCGGCGGTGCGTGCGCTCGCCGCAACCCATGGCGCCGAAGTCGCCAGCACGGTCGGCGACGACCTGCTCGCCGCCAATTTCCCGATGATCCACGCTGTCGGCCGGGCTTCGCCCCGTGCGCCACGGTTGATCGATCTGCGCTGGGGTGCGCCGGAGCATCCGAAGCTGACCCTGGTCGGCAAGGGCGTCGCCTTCGATACCGGTGGGCTCAATCTCAAGACCGATGCCGGCATGCTGCTGATGAAGAAGGACATGGGCGGCGCGGCTGCGGCGATCGCTGCGGCGAGCATGATCATGCAGGCGAAGCTGAAGGTCCGGCTGCGCCTGCTGGTGCCGGCGGTCGAGAACGCCGTATCCGGCGCCGCCTTCCGTCCCGGAGATGTCCTGCAGAGCCGGAAAGGGCTGACCGTCGAGATCGGCAACACCGATGCCGAGGGGCGGCTCATCCTCGCCGACGCGCTGGCGCTGGCCGACGAGGAGGCCCCGGAGCTGCTGGTCGATTTCGCCACGCTGACCGGAGCCGCCCGCGTCGCGCTCGGGCCGGACCTGCCGCCCTTCTACACCCATGACGATGGCCTCGCCGCCGAGATCGCCCGCCTCAGCGCCGCGGTGAACGATCCGGTCTGGCGCATGCCGCTCTGGCCGCCCTATGACGGCATGCTCGATTCCAAGATCGCTGACCTCAACAACGTCTCGGGCGGCGCCTTCGCCGGCTCGGTGACGGCGGCACTCTTCCTCAACCGTTTCGTCGAGAAGAGCCGCTCCTACGCTCATTTCGACATCTATGGCTGGAACCCCTCGACCAAGCCCGGCCGGCCCGAAGGTGGTGAGTGCCAGGCGGCGCGGCTGACCTACGCGCTGGCGAAGCAGTTTTACGGTGTCCGTTAAGCCTGCTTCGCGGCTCCAGTTGCATGCGGTCGATGGCGCGATAATGATACGGCCCCGTAACGATCGGGGACTGCATGGTGCTGGAGATCAAGCTGACGCAGGCGCTCAGGCTCTGGCGCGAGGTGCATCTTGATCTGGTGCGCGATACGCAGGCCGATCTCTCCGTGCGCCAGACCGCGATCCTCCTGACCATCTATCTGGAGCTGCCGCCGCATACCGTGCGCGGCCTCGCGGCCCGGCTCGGCGTCACCAAGCCCGTGATCACCCGCGCCCTCGACAGCATGGGCAAGCTTGGCCTGGTCAGCCGCAAGCGCGATGAGTACGACAAGCGCAACGTGGTGATTCAGCGGACCGTCGCAGGCGCCCTGGCGGTCGAGCATCTCGCCGATCTCGTTACAGCGCGGGCGCGCGAACTGGGATCCGCCTGAGCGCTTCGTCCGTTAACCGGACGGCGCTAGAGTGCCGCCATGACCGCGAATCTCGACCGCCGCCTCACCCCCGCC
>SCMY01000011.1 GCA_005502805.1 Rhizobiales bacterium 2SD
GGGCTGGAGAGCGCGCCACTGAGAGATCGTTCGCGATCCCGGCCTCCATGGGACTCCAGCCGAGTCCGACCACCCCAAAATCAGGAGAACTCCATGTTCACGTTCCCGCTTGCCGCGGTGCGCGCGGTCATCGCGCGTGGCGAATCGGATGCTGCCGCCAATGGCGGCTTTCGCGATCCCCATGGCGGTCTCGTGCCCGGAAAGGGCCTACGACCCGGCCTTTGGCTCGTCGGAGATCAGAGTGTGTATCTGATCTCGAATGGTCGTCTTCCGGACGATGGCAAAGCACTGGTCTGCTACGCCGATCAGTGCAATCCAAGCACCAATCCGGATTGGTTCGAATACAAGACTCGCTACTTCGGCGGGGATGACGGCGTCGAGTTCATCGCAGCCGAAGAAATCCTCCCCGTTGCCGATCAGCGAGACGCCGCCACCCATCTGCGCCTCGACCTAGACGAGAACAGCATCGGGATCAGCGTCATCGTCAAGCACTGACACCTTTCTTCAGCTCAATCCGCCGCCCCGCCTTCGCGCGGGGTTTTTGCGTTTTTTCGACCAGGAGAACCGATCATGCCGCACTTCACCATCGAAACCACCTATCTCCTGCCCGTTTACCGCCAGCGAAGCTACGAGGCGCCGAGCCTGGCCGAGGCCTGCCGGCTCTCCATCGAGGACGACGACTGGGACGGCTCGAAGCAGGATCACGAATCCGCCGGCGACACCTATGTCAGCGACATCTGGGCCGGCCCTGACGTCGCGGATCGCGGCGAGCCTGTTCCGATCCCGAGCCAATGCCGCGATACGGTTCAGCGCCAGGTCGAGCATTTCGGCGAGCTCCTGACCCAACTCGCCATTCCCGCGCAGCCCATGGGCATCTCAGCGGTCGACTTCCAGCGCTGGCTACCGAACGCACAGGCCGCCGTCGCCAAGGCCAGAGCCATTCTCGAGGGACGGCGCGATCCAGACGACGTCACCGCCTGAATCCACCTGCGATTGACCCCACAACGCCCGGCCCCGTGCCGGGCTTTCTCATTTTTGGGAGCCAGCCATG
Source organism: Rhizobiales bacterium 2SD (assembly GCA_005502805.1). Lineage (GTDB taxonomy): Bacteria > Pseudomonadota > Alphaproteobacteria > Rhizobiales > Beijerinckiaceae > Allobosea. Next base: position 1,052 of record SCMY01000011.1, read on the forward strand.
GCCGATTACAATTCCCCGACCGTCATCACGCCGACAATCCCCGTCTCAGACATGACGGAGCTCGAGCGCCTCATCCTGACGACCATGTTCGACCATGAATATGACGGGGACCGGATCTATTTTTTCAGCAACATCGGGCCAAGCGAGATCATCTCGATCGATCGCGATGACCTGCTCGGCGCTCTCGAGCGCTCGGTGACGACACCCGGCGGCACTGCTTTGAGCCTCGCGATCGCCGCGCTTCGCCGCGAAGATCGGGAGGTCGATGCGACCTATCTCGACATTGATGTGTCCGAGACGCCGTGGACGTCGATCCTTCACGACATCGTCTGGCGTTCTTCGCTGCTCGACGAGATCGTGGTGACGACCTGCTTCACCTGCACGCGGATGCGCTCGGACGGCTTTGGGGGTTCGGTGACGCGGATCACCCCCGAAGGAATCTCAAGCCGGTCCACCCTTGAGATGCTTGCGGCGTTGCGGGCCGACTGGGAACGCCACGGGGCCGAGAACGTGGCGCATTGCGACCATGACGCGCGCGCCCCTTGGCCCAGTCGCGATCCCATCACGCGCATGGTGCTGGCGATCGACGAGCAGGCGCGGAATCCCAATCCGTTCGCCACCTACCTCCTGGACCGCGGCGACACCAATTCCCTGGCCACGATCAGGCGTTTCGTCGCCTCTTTCCGCGACCCGCGCGATGCACTCCGCGTCGCGACTGGCGCTGAGCTCGAGGCGGCGCTTTGCGTCTGGGAGGCGATGCTGGAGCTGCGCCGCATCCATGAAGACGAGGCCAACCGCGATCCCGTTCATGAGAGCATCCACGAGATGCTGAACGTCTGGGATGCGATCGGCTCCCACCGGATGCGTCGTTTCGCACTCGACATCGCCGGCCTTGCGCTCCAGGTCTTCAGCGACCTCCAGCACGAAATCGCCGACACCGCCTGGGCCTTCGATTCCAACATCGTTCCGGCCGTTGTCGAAAATCTCGACTGGTCGTTCGATGGCCCGGAGCGCCGCGGTGAGCCGGAACTGTTTCTTCATGCCGTACTCGACACCCTTCGCAGAACACCATAGCGTCCGCTGAAGCAGTCAGGGAGCCGTCCATGAACGAGCCGACCCGCGCCGCCTTCGAGCGGCTGCTCAAGGTGGCGCGCAGCGACACGGGACAGGCCCACCGTGTCGCGGACTTCATCTTCGCCTGGTGGAATGCCGAGAGCCTCGGACGGTTCGATCTGGCAGACCTCTTCGCCGTCGACCTCGCCATCTCGCAGGATATGGCGACGGTCTTCTCCTATATGGCGAGCCGCTCCGTGGCCGAATATCCGGACCTCTACCGGGGAGAGATCGAGCAGTTGATCGCCCAATGGCGGCCGGAGATCTGGGCGAGGTCGAAGGAAGTCGCCTGACCGTACCGACGTCTGAGGGCTAGCGCGCCGGCAAGGCCGGCATGTCGCCATGTGCGGTCCGCCAGATCCAGCTGTCCATCTCGGGTCGGCTCGCGATCAGCTCCTCCAGCGCGGCGTCATAGGCGTCGTCGGCGCCGGCCGGCACGACGAACAGCGCCACCGGCCGTGGCCGATGCTGCATCAGGAGCGCGGCGACGATCGGCTGCTCGGCCGGTGCCGCGTAGCGTAATCCCTTGATGCTCTGTTCCCGGACCTTCGCCAGGGCCTCGACCAGGCGCTGCTCATGCGCGGATTCATAGGGAATCCAGTTCTCGGCCACAGCCATCAGCGCGATCTCCTCGACGATGGCGAGGCCGGCCGCGTTCATTCCGAACGTCGCGATCGCCATCAGATGCGAGGCGTCGTTCGCCGCCCACAGCGCGAGCTCGATCTCGAACCGAGTCTGCACCCGCTGCCAACTCTTCTCATCGAGGAGGAACGGGAATCCCGGCATGTGCTTCACGACGAGCCGGTGGCCGCCGCGTCCCGGCTGAAACTCCTTCACCTCGCCGACGACCAGCATCAGCTTGCGTGGCCCCGCCTTCTGCGGCTGGATCTCGCTCAGCTTCGCGGCGCGCCGCTGCTCGATCGCCTCCTTGTTCGCGGCGCGGAACGGCTCCGGCACCAGCAGCATGTCGCTCAGCGGGCCTCCCTTCACGATCATGGTCTGGCCGCCTCGATCAGGTGCCAGCGGATATTCCACCAGTGGCGCTTGTCGGCCCAGGCCGACGTCCATTTGGTCAGGCCCGCTTCGTTCCAGAGAAAATGCAGCAGGGCACGCAGCGACAGCCGACGCGCCTCGCTCTTCACCGAGCTCGTCTCGGCCGTGCCCGGCGTCGGCGCCGCCCGGCTACCCGTGCGCGTCAAGCTGAACTCCAGCCGCAGGGCCGCCATTCCCGTCGCCGGATCGAGCCGGATCGCGCTGCCCATCATCGGGCCAAGACCGGAGAGATCGATCGGCGGCTCGTAGGACTCGCAGGATGGATCATGCTGTCCGCCGGTCAGCGGCATGCGCTTGATGACGAGCTGCTCGCCGAGCGCGGCGACATACATCGGGATGCCCGGATTGCGGCACAGGCACAGTGGCCGCAATCGGTCACGATATGCACTCGAAAGAGCCGCCGGCAGAGCCGGATCGTCCTCATCGAGAATAGTGCCTGCGATCTCGAACCGGCGCATTCCGCTCCGCTCCCCGGAAACGCCGAATCTTCCCCGACCAAGCCCGTCAGGGCAACCGGTCATTTGTGACGGGTTGCGCCGCCCAGCGCGCAAGAGTCGGAGCTGGGTCGGGAAGGGCTCGGCGGCGCGGCAGGAAAGAGGGCGCTCCTGCGCGGCCGGCGGGCAGGCGCCCGCCTGATGGGCCCTCCGCTCCTACGCCTTCGCTGAAGGCTTTTCCCTGCTTCTCGCTCACCTGTTCAGAAAGGTCTGACCCATGCCCGTTTTCACGACGAAGGAAGAATATTTCTACGCCGAATGCCTGCCCATCACGATCTACCGTGAGGGCGAACCCTTCGCGGCCGTCATCGGGGACGGCATTCCTGGCGAGCCTGCAACGGAAACCGACAAGGCGCGCGCCGCGCAGATCCGCGACGCGTTGGCAGCGAGCGAGCCCACGGTCGGCTCCTTCCACGGCGCGAGCATTGCGGAGCAGGTCCGGCTTGCCTCGTCACTCGCCGGAACAGAGGATGAAGGCGGGCGGCAGGATCTGCGCGACATCATCGCCTATTTGGGCCGGCGCGCATCGGTCCAGCAGAACGCGCTCGCCTCGCTCGCCATCGTGGCTGGCGAGATCGTCTTTGGAGACGGTACGGATGCCAGTCAGCAGAGGGCCATCGACCATGCGGTCGCGGCCCTCAAGGTCCACGGCATCACGCGGGACGTCTGGGCGCTGGCGCTGGCGGGCGAGCCACCCAAGCCCGACCCGCTGCGCGACGCCGCCAGGGATATGCTGGCAGCGCTGAAGAAGCGCTCCGCACAAATGGAGCAATTCCACAGGCGGCTTTCGCCCGCTGATAGGCTGGGCGGCTATGGCGTCCTCTTGAAAGCCTGGATGGACGAAGACGGAGCCCTCATCGCCCGCGCCGAAGCCAGCGGGATGGCGGACGCGTCGGAGAAGAATTCCCAGCCGGCCGACTTCGAGCAGCGCCGCGACGGGTGGCTCATCGCCTTCATCCCGATCAGTTCGGCAGCGCGACAATGGAGCATCGATGCCGGTCCGAAAAACGCGCGCTGGGAACACCAGCGCTGGTATGCCGCTCGTCGCGATGCGCCTACGACGCGACGCGAGATCGAAGCCGAAGGCTTCACGGTGCGGGATGCCTGAGGCGATGCCGTTTTTCCACCCCACATGCACCGATGTCGAAAAGATCGTCGCGTTGCCTCGTCCCTGCTTCGGAGCCCAGATAGGGCGAAGACGATCACCATCAGGCGAGACCGTGGTCCCGGAAGGCGAGGAATCATGCCGATAGTCAGCATTGCGTATCGCCGCAAGACGAACGAGATCCGGGAAGGGTCTGTCGAGATCACCGTCGACGAGGAGGTCGCCGATACCCTGCGCCAGGGTAAGAACATGGAAGCCTGGGCCATCTTCACGATGGTCGGGCAGGTCAAAAACTGGCGGACCGTCCCGAGCGCGCTTCAGCCCGATCTCGAATTCGTCGCCAGGATCGATGGCGTCGACGTCAAGGCAGAGGCGCCGCCCAAGCCGATGCGCAGGGAGCCGCGCGAGATCGCGGCTCGCGCATTGTGCCGCCGTGCCGGCCATCCCGAGAACACGAAATTCCAGGGCAAACCGATGTGGATGAGCTTTCTGGCCGATGCCGACGCCGTCATCGCCGCGCTCGACAGCACGGGATGAGACGGCGGAATGCCGACGAAGGAGCTGGCCGCGTCGCCAGTGAGCCAAATCCTGCCTCCGTCACCGGACTTGGGCGGCTTTGTAGACCTCCGAGCGCTCGCGCTTGCCCACGGCGATGACGAGCACGACGACTTCGGCGTCGCGTACCTCGTAAACCAGCCGATAGCCGCTGCTGCGCAGCTTGATCTTGTAGCGATCCTTGCTGCCATGCAGCTTTGCCGACGGGATGCGGGGCGTCTCCAGCCGTTCAGCGAGCTTCTTCTTGAACTGGGAGCGGGTATTGGCGTCGAGCTTGCGCCATTCCTTCTCGGCTTCGACCAGGAATTTGAGCTTATAGCTCATCAAGGCTGACCTCGATCGCCTTCTGTCCCTTGCGGGCATCCGCGATCGCGTTCAGCTCGATATCTTCCAGACGGTCCATCAAGGCCTCAAAAGCGCGGGCCGGCACGCAATAGAACGCCGGTTCATTGCGATTGAGGATCGCGACGGGAAAGCCCTCGCCGGCCGCGACGGTTCCCATGGGATTGCGCTTCAATTCCGAAACGCTGGCCGTGACCTCCGCCAGGATTGTGTGGGGCATCGCGATCTCCTCAAACAGAGCACCATAAATAGCACTCGGAACAGGGCTCTTCAAGGCTCTCTCGTATCGCCGGCCCGCCGCCGGCGCCCTGCTGCTGGATAGAGACCGAGGAGGGTCGATGCGTGAACACGCAGTGCGGACGCGAGAGCTGTCCGGTATCCAACAGGAGATTGTCCCCATGCGCTTCCGCCACTGGCATCGCCCGGAACCCTATGCCGACACATCGCGAAAGCGGGCTGCCTTTCATCGCAAGCAGCGCCTCGAGCGCGAGGCACTGCCACTTTTCGCCGATCAGATCGCCTCGACCCAGCATGATGTTGACGAAGAAATGGCGCGCCGCGCCATCTGGTGGGGCGAGTTCGAGCGCGAGCGCCGCGATGAACGGGCGGCCTGGTGGCGCAAGGGGCGGGCGCGGCTGTTCGCCATGCCGGATGGTTTGCGTGCCCGTGTCCGAACCGTCTGGCGAAGCTGTCCTTATCCCGCCGATCCGGCGAGCTTTGCCGATTTCCTCCATCAGATCGTGATCGGCAGGCTCGATCCCGACAATCCGCCCTGGGCCTTTCGGCCTGCGCTCAACCCCCGCGTCACCCGTGATCCGCAGAGCTTCGAGCAAGCCTTCCGCCAGATCGGCCGCAAGCAGGGTTCCGGCGGGACGACACCACCCGAGGAGCTGCTGTTCTGCGGCAATCTCGGCGCCGGCATCTTGTTTCTGTCGGTCCAGTTGCGGCCGATTGATCAAGCGCGTGGCCTCTGCCCCGATCATCGGCTGCACGGTTCTCATCTCCGGCGGGCAAGCCACTGGCTGGACGTCGAGGTCACCGGCCGCTGCTGCGATGCCGAGCTCGCCTTGATCGAGCGGCTCGCCCAGGCCGGAAACCCACGGCCGGTCATTGCTCGACGAGCAGCTTCATGGGCAGCGCGCTTACCGGAAGATGGCGAGCGCGACGACGTTCGGGACGCTTGCCGGCCGCCATGACGATCCTCCCTAGAAGATCGAGCGACAGATCCGCGCAATCGTCGCGCGCCAGCGCAGATTCAGCGTCGAGCCGGGCGGCTGCGCTCCGTCCGTTCGCGTTGGCGCGCGACGGGGAGCGAGAGGGCGAAAGGGCGTTGCCCGGCGGGTTTTGCGGTTCGGAGAGAGGTCTCCGGCGCCCGTCATGGAGGTTCCAGCCATGAACACGCAGGTTCTCGATGCCCGTCCGCAGACCGGCGGGGGGTACAAGGTCGATGTGTCCCGCGGCGAGCGCATCGGCCGTGTTTCGTCCGAATGGTTCTCGCGCCCGGACGACGAACGCTTCCTGTCGCTCGGCGACCTCGCGCGCATGGTCGGCGCCCGTTCCGAGCGCAGTCGCACGCGCACCGTCGAGAGCGCGCGGATTCATGTCGAAGCCAGCCGCAACGATCCCGAACGCATCACGCTGATGCTGCCGGGGGCCGAGGCTCCGGCAGCGCCGACGCATTGGAGTTTCGGTCAGCTCGCAAGCCTCGTCGGCGCGCCGGCCGCCAATCTGCGTCAGCTCCCCGCGCCGCTTGCCGGCATCAACCTGCAATATGGCCTCACCAACCATCGCGCGGAGCAGGTCAAGACCTTCGAGGCCGACGACGGCCGGGTCGAGCTGCGCGCCGTGACCGGCGTGGACTATGGCCGCATCTTCGACCACGAACTGGTCGAGGCCGTCCAGCGCATCGCCGGGAACGGCACTGGCGACACCCGCTGGAAAGTCCCCGGCGTGCTCGACTGGTCCACCGGCGTCTACAATCCCGGCGTCGACATCACCAAGGACACGACGACGCTCTACGCTTCGGATCGTGATGTTTTCGTGTTCCTCGTCGACGATCTCAACCCGATCGAGGCTGGTCGCCTCCCCGATGGTTCACCCGATCTGTATTTCCGTGGCTTCTACTGCTGGAATTCCGAAGTCGGCGCAAAGACACTCGGGATCGCCAGCTTTTATCTGCGCGCAGTCTGCCAGAATCGCAATCTCTGGGGCGTCGAAGACTTCGAGGAAATCACCATTCGTCACTCGAAATACGCTGCCTCCCGTTTCGCGCACGAGGCCGCGCCTGCGCTGCTCAACTTCGCCAATTCCTCGCCGATGCCCTTCATCAACGGCATCAAGGCGTCCCGCGAGCGGATCGTCGCGCGCAGCGACGAGGACCGGACCGATTTCCTCCGTGCCCGTGGCTTCTCCAAGGCTGAGACGGCGAAGATCATCGACCGGGTGCTGCACGAAGAAGGCCGTCCGCCCGAGTCGATCTTCGACTTCGTCCAGGGCATCACGGCCTTCGCCCGCGACAAGACCCATCAGGATGCCCGCCTCGATCTGGAGAGCAAAGCCAAGAAGCTGCTCGATCGCGCGGCCTGATCTCCGGTGGCGACACCTGTCGCCACCGCATCCTTCCGCTCCGTCCGGCGTGCGGCGCTGCCCCTTCAGAGGAAGAGGGCGGCGCTTCGCGTCGTGACGGTTTTTCGGTCCGGGAGATTGGCTCCCGGACGGCCGTCATGGAGTGGACCACCATGGCGAAAGCTGCTGCCAGAAAGAAGGCCAGGACCACCGCGGTTGCGATGATCGAGTTCTCCCGGTCTCGCGACATCCCTTTCAACCGGATCAGGCTGTCGGACAGCAATGTCCGCGAGATCGACGTCGAGGACGGGCTCGACGAACTCACCCATGATATCGATCACCGGGAAGATCTCGTCATGGGCCTCAACGTCCGCGCGATTCTCGATACCGAAGGCAACGAGACCGGCGACTTCGAGACGCCGGCCGGCGGCCGCCGTTTCCGCGCGATTGCGCGGCTCGTCGAAGCCGGACGCTTCCCCGCCGATGGGCTCGTGCCCTGCCTGGTCAAGAAGGCCAACGCCAAGACCTCGGCGGTCGACGACTCGCTCGCGGAAAACATCGTCCGCCTCGCGCTCCATCCCCTCGACCAGTTCAAGGCGTTCAAGCGCATGGTCGATGACGGCATGTCGAAGGAGGAAATCGCGGACGCGTATCGCACGACGGCGCGCTACGTCACGCAGCGCCTGCGTCTTGCCGCGGTCTCGCCCGCCCTGCTCGAGATCTATGCCCGCAACGATATGACCTTGGCGGAATTGGAGGCCTTCACCGTCAATCCCGACCACGCGCGGCAGGAACAGGTCTGGGATCGGATCAGCGATTCCTGGCGCCGGGAGCCGTGGCAGATCCGCAAGATGCTGACGGAGACGACGGTCCCGGCAAGCGACAAGCGGGCTCGCTTCATCGGCCTCGACGCCTATGAGGCCGCTGGCGGTCCGGTCCTGCGCGACCTGTTCTCGGACGACGACAGCGGCTGGCTGCAGGACGTCGCCCTCCTCGATCGTCTCGTTGGCGAGAAGCTCAAGGTCATGGCCGACGAGGTCGCCGAGCAGGGCTGGAAGTGGATCGCTGCAGCCGTCGAGCTGCCCTATGGCCACGCCAATGGACTTCGCAGGATCGCGGCGCTGACGGAGGAACTCACCGAGCAGGAGCGGGAAGACCGCGAGGCGCTGCGGAGCGAGCATGACGAGCTCGAGGCCGAATATCGTGGCGCGGACGAGTTGCCCGAGGAGGTCGACCAGCGGCTCAGCGAAATCGAAACCCTGCTTTCGACCTTCGAGAATCGGCCGACGACCTACGATCCGGCCGAGATCGCGCGCGCCGGCGTCTTCCTCGGCATCGACCGTGACGGCAAGCTGATCGTCGATCGCGGCTACGTTCGTCCGGAGGACGAGGCACCGGTCGCCGCCGAAACCGAAGACGGCGATGGCGAGACCGAGGAGGACGGCTCCAGCGGCGACGAGGACGGAAGCCCTACCCAGCGCACGGCGATCACGGTCGGCGGTGAACTGGTCGACCCCGAGGACGAAGACGAGGAGGACATCAAGCCGCTGCCCGATCGTCTGATCAGCGAGCTCACCGCGCATCGAACGCTCGCACTGCAGGAAGCGCTGGCCAACAAACCTCATGTCGCCATGACCGCGCTCCTGCATCGGCTGGTGATGCAGCGCTATCACTTCGCAGCGCCGAAGGGCTGCATGGAGATCTCGGTCGGTCAGCAATACTTCTCCGCCCAGGGCGCCGATCTGAAGGACTCGCCTTCGGCGAAGGCGAGAACCGAGCGCAGCGATGCCTGGGAGGCTGATTTCCCGAGAGACGAAGCCGCACTCTGGGACTGGATCGCTGCTCTCGACGAGGTCAGCCGCATGGCGCTTCTCGCCCACTGCGTCAGCTATGGGGTCAATGCGCTTTATGAGCGTCCCAACCCTCAGAGCAGCTCTGGCATCAGTCAGCACACCCTCGATTGCCGGCTCGCCGCAGCCGATCGCCTCGCCCGGGCCACCGGCTTCGACATGGTGCATGACGCCGGCTGGAGGCCGACCGTCGACAATTATCTCGGCCGGGTTACCAAGGCTCGTATTCTTGCCGCCGTCCGTGAAGGCGCCGGCGACCGGGCTGCGCAGCTCATCGAGCACCTGAAGAAGGGCGACATGGCCAAGGAGGCCGAGCGTCTCCTGGCCGGCACCGGCTGGCTGCCCGAGCCGCTGCGCACGCCCGATCTCGATGACGAAGAGGCGCCGGCCGACGCAGATTCCGATGTGGACGCGCTGCCCGAATTCCTCGCCGGCGACGACGAGGACGGCACCACCACGGCCGAGGACCATCCTCTCGCTGCTGCCGAATAGTCCTCGACGGGGCGGCTCAGGTCGCCCCGTCCGTTCCCATCCTCATGCAATCGCCCCGGCCAACTCGGCCGGGGCGTTTTCCATTCTGGAGACACGTTCATGTCCGCATCCCTCATATTCGACATTGCCCCTCTCGGTTCACTGGTCAGCTACAGCGACGGGAGCCCCAAACCGCCGACCCGCTTCACCAAGAAGCTCGCCGCATGGGAACGGCGTAACGGCGTTGGTCGCCTCGTGCGCAAGGTGCCGGAGCGCGAGCGTCCGACCTACACCGCGCCGCCGTGCTTCACCTTGAACGAAGGCAGCTTCGGGCAGGACGGGCTCACCGTTATGACCGTGATCCGGACCTACGGGATCGACAGCGACCTGACCTTCCGCGTCGTGGAGCGTCCCCGCATCGGCCAGATCCGGATTGTCCAGACTCTGGGCGAGAGCGATGAGCTGTTGCATCTAGCCGAAGATCGGGAGGCCGCCGAACTCTGGCTTGCGAAGAACGGCTACCGCAACGCCCGCCTCGAACCGGTTTGTCCGAATGAAGTCGGCGCCGATGTCGTCGAAGGCAGAGCAACATGACAGATCCGATGACGCCGACGCCATGAACAACCTCACATTCTGAAGATGCCCGGCCTCACGACGAGCGCCGGGCATTTTTTTGTCTGCATCGCAGAGATCCGGCCGGCAGGTGGCAGGGCCGGTCGGGCGGCGCTGTTCCGCCGGCTTGGCGTCCGGCGGCCCGTCCCGTCGCGGCCACGCGGAGGAAGAGGAGGGCGCTCCCAAGGCGGCCCGGACGGTGGAAGTGAGAGCGCTTGTCCGGGGCCGATTCCCTCTCTCTTGTTGGAGAACTGCCATGACCCGTCAGAGCAATACGAGGCCCAACGCCACGCTGGTCCCGGATGACCGGCGCTGCGCGTTCCTGCCGACCCTGTTCGGCGTTCCCATGTTCATCATCGCCGAAAACACCGTCTACGCGATGATGGAGCGTCTGAGCCCGCAAGATTATGGCGGCGGGCACTGGGACTTCTACGAGGATCGTGGCCGACCGCTCTTCCTCGCACCGACATCGAAGCCTCGGTTCCGGATTGCCGGCGAGATCACTTGCTTCCAGGGTGAGGTGTCAGCCGGAGCGGCCGGGATCATCGCGACGCTTTTCGCATTTTCACATCTTTCTTTCCAATATCGGTCCGATCGGCTCGCCGACGGCTATAGCCACCTTCATCGCTATGTCGGCGGCCATCCAGAAGCGTCGGAGATCTATCAGGCGATCGATTGAGCCGCGAAAGCGCCCCATCCCCCGAGGGGCGCCATTCGCCTCCCGGCCGGTCGAGGGAGGAGAGAAGGAGCAACGCTGTTCGGCCGTGACGGGCCGTTGTGCGGAGGAGCCACTTCCGCAGCCCGTCGCGGAGCATCCGTGATGAACGCCCATTCTCGACCTGCATGTCCCGTCACGGCGTCGCGAAGGCTCGATTCCAGCCCGATCGCCGTCGGCAGATTCCCGCTGCGGATCGCCTGCCTCGGTGAAGCCCGATATCTCGACGGCGATCCGACGTCTTGCTCTTACGAAGCGCCACGCATCTTCGAACTAGCGCATGCGGATACGCTCGCAGGCGCCATCGCTGCCATCGAACGCTTGGCCCGGCAGGATAGGCTCTTCATCCGTGACGACAGCGCTATCGGCTTCAAAGCGCGGTTGTTCATCGTCCGCGATGATGACGATTGTCAGGTGCTCGCCGGCGAGCCCGATGCCGACGGCATAAGATGGTGCGAGCCGGTTGCGTCCGACGGTGAAGCCCGGTTCGTCGTCGCCCAGGCGTGCCGGCTGCGCGCTGCAGCGACCGGCAAGGCCGAGGCGGACCTTAACGCTGAAGCGCGCGCGCTGCGTTTCAGCGCCAGCGTGCTCGAGGGACGCCTCGTTCACGCCGTCTGGCGCGAGGCCGCAAGAGCTGCGTTGCCGCGCGCCGCATAGCCCTCGTAGCAGTCCTCATCCCATCGCGCCGGATCAGCCCGGTTGATGCCCATTCACCTGGTCCGCCGTCGCGAGGCAGCGGGCCATTTTCGGATTCAGGACAATATCATGGCCATTCCCGATCCCGTTCGCACCAACTTCAACACGCTGCTGCGCGCGGCACGCGAGGGCAAACTCGCGCTCATGGAGTGCCTGGATGCCGTCACCCGCGAGCGTCGCTTTGTCGTCTGTGCCGTCGGCCCCGCTGACGACGGCGCTTTCGTCATGACACCGTTCGGCCACCTCGCCGACGGCAATCCTTACGACGCCTACCTCCCTCCCGATCCCGACGATCCAGGCGGATTCATCGAGAACCCGTCATCGCCATAGAGAAAATCCTGGCTGCGAGCGGCGGCCGGTCCCCGCCATGCCTTGGCTGCTCCCGTCGCTCCGACCTTCTCCATCGGGGCGCGCCGGCCCTCGATACCGGCCACCAGCGCGATCGCGACCAGGCGCACGATCTCTTGGCCACGGCGAGTCAGAATGACTTCGTCCCCGGCTTCGGCACGTCGCACCAGCTCGCTGAGCTACCCCCTGGCCCCGCTGATGGACACGCACATCGCGGTAGCACCTTCGCGGTTTTTTCAGCGCGTTCCGCCGCAAGGGATGGTCCAGGTCATTGGCGAGGCGAGAGGAGGAGAGGGGCCGGGGCGGGCATGAGCCCGTCCGGTCCGAGAGAGCGCCGGCGGGTCCGGCCGTTTCCGCTCTCGCGAGGATCTCCCCATGAACGCTCTGCCTCCCGTGGCCGACGCACGCTCGGCTGCGCCGGTCGACCCTGCCGCGGTTGTCCATGCCGCGGCCATTCTGCTCCTGCCGCACATCGAACGCGGCGCACGCGTCGATGCTGCCATCCTGCGCAGCGCGATGGAAACCGCTTCCGGCGGATCCGATGCAGCCGGTCTCTGGGACTGGAAGGCGGCCTACGAGGCTTGCGAGGCGGCGACGGTCCTGTTTCTGCGAAAGTACGGCAAGGTGCTTTTGCGCAAAGCAGGCTCTCCGGCCGCGGCGCTGCCACTTCTCGGCAGGATCGCAAGGCTCTTGCCCACCCATACCCGCCGCTCCGAAGAGGTCCAGGCGTTCCAGCAGTTCTCGACGCCGATTCCGCTCGGCCTGGTCGCCGCGACGGCGGCCGCAATCACGCCTGCCGACCGCGTCCTGGAGCCATCCGCCGGGACCGGGCTCCTGGCGATCCTCGCCGAGATCGCCGGCGCTTCGCTCCTGCTGAACGAGCTGGCCGACACGCGCGCCGCGCTGCTCTCGAGCCTCTTTCCCGCCATAACCGTCACCCGTTTTGACGCCGCCCAGATCGACGATCATCTCGATCCGGCGGCGGTGCCGTCCGTCGTGCTGATGAACCCGCCATTCTCGGCGATGGCTCATGTCGAGGGGCGCGTGGCCGACGCCGCGTTTCGGCATGTCGCGTCCGCACTGGCTCGGCTGGCTCCCGGCGGGCGTCTCGTCACGATCACCGGCGCGAATCTCGATCCCGAAAGCCCGTCCTGGTCTTCCGCCTTCATCCGATTGCAGGAGCGCGGTCGCGTCGTCTTCTCCGCCGGGATCGATGGCGCGGTCTATGCGAAGCATGGCACGACCTTCCCCACGCGGCTGATCGTCATCGACAAGCTGCCCGCCGATGACCCCGCGGCTTTCCCGGTCTCGCCGGGCTCCGCGCCGGATGTGGCGACGCTGATGACCTGGCTCGGCACACATCTGCCGGCCCGCCCTCCGGTCGATCCATCCGGCCTCGTGCCCGCCTCTCCGCGCACGGTGCCAGGGTATCTCGCTCGCGCCGCCTCGGCCGCGCCGGCGCCCGCCAAGGCCTCGGTGATCGACGGGGTCGAGCTCGCCTATGACACCGTCGATTGGACAGCGCCCGAAGGGGCGCACCTGACCGATGCGATCTACGAGCCATACGCCCTGCAGGCGATCCGTATCCCCGGCGCCCAGGCCCATCCGACCAGGCTCGTGCAGTCGGCCGCGATGGCGTCAGTTGCGCCGCCGAAGCCGACCTATCGTCCGATGCTGCCGGCCAATCTCGTCAGCGACGGCCTTCTTTCCGACGCCCAGCTCGAAACACTCATCTATGCCGGCGAGGCCCATGGCGCGTTCCTCGCCGGCTCCTGGACTGTCGACGATACCTTCGACATCGTGAAGGCGGCCCCCGAAGGGGCTGCCGGCGCCGTAAGCTTCCGCCGCGGCTTCATGCTCGGCGACGGGACCGGCGCCGGCAAAGGCCGGCAGTCCGCCGGCATCATCCTGGATCAGTGGCTGCGCGGCCGCCGCAAGGCGGTGTGGATCTCGAAGTCGGACAAGCTCATCGAGGACGCGCAACGCGACTGGTCCGCGCTCGGCATGGAACGGCTGCTGATCACACCGCTTTCCCGGTTCCCGCAGGGCAAGCCGATCACGCTCACCGAGAGCATCCTGTTCACGACCTATGCCACGCTGCGCTCAGAGGAGCGCGGAGACAAGGCATCGCGCGTCAGGCAGATCGTCGAGTGGCTCGGCCCCGACTTCGACGGCGTCATCATCTTCGACGAGAGCCACGCCATGCAGAATGCTGCCGGCGGCAAAGGCGAGCGCGGCGATGTGGCCGCCTCGCAGCAGGGACGCGCGGGGCTTCGCCTCCAGCATGCCCTGCCGAAGGCACGCATCGTCTACGTCTCGGCGACCGGGGCGACGACGGTCCACAATCTCGCTTATGCCCAACGGCTTGGGCTATGGGGCGGCGAGGATTTCCCCTTCGCCACCCGCGCGGAATTCGTCGAAGCGATCGAGGCCGGCGGTGTTGCCGCGATGGAGGTCCTCGCCCGGGATCTCCGTGCGCTCGGCCTCTATACGGCCCGCAGTCTCTCCTATGACGGCGTCGAATACGAGCTCGTCGAGCATGAGCTGACCGACGAGCAGAGGCGCATCTACGACGCCTATGCCGGGGCTTTCCAGGTCATCCACAATCACCTCGAAGCCGCGATGCAGGCGGCGAACGTCACCGGCTCCTCCGGCACGCTGAACAGGCAGGCAAAATCCGCGGCCCGCTCGGCGTTCGAAAGCGCCAAGCAGCGCTTCTTCGGCCATCTGCTCACCAGCATGAAGACGCCGACGCTGATCCGCTCGATCGAGCGCGATCTCGAGGCGGGCCATGCCGCCGTCATCCAGATCGTCTCGACGGGAGAGGCGCTGATGGAGCGTCGCCTCGCCGAGATCCCGACCGAGGAATGGTCGGATGTGCGCGTCGACATCACCCCGCGGGAATATGTGCTCGACTATCTCGCCCATTCCTTCCCGGTCCAGCTCTACGAGCCCTACAGCAACGGTGACGGCAACATCTTCTCTCGTGCCGTGTTCCGCGATGGGCAGCCCGTCGAGAGCCGCGAGGCCGTGGCGCGCCGCGATGGCCTCATCGAGCATCTGGCCAGCCTGCCGCCGGTCCCCGGAGCGCTCGATCAGGTCGTTCAGCGCTTCGGCTCCGATCGCGTCGCCGAGGTCACGGGCCGCTCGCGCCGCATCGTCTGCAAACCGACCGCCGACGGACGGGGCCAGCGCTTCGTCGTCGAAAGCCGTGCCGGCTCAGCCAATCTCGCCGAGACGCAAGCCTTCATGGATGACCTGAAGAGCATCCTCATATTCTCGGACGCCGGGGGCACGGGCCGGAGTTATCATGCGGATCTCGCCGCCAGGAACCAGCGCCTGCGCGTCCATTATCTGCTTGAGCCCGGCTGGAAGGCCGACGCCGCGATCCAGGGGCTCGGCCGGACCAACCGCACCAACCAGGCGCAGCCGCCGCTGTTTCGGCCGATCGCGACCAATGTGAAGGCTGAGAAGCGCTTCCTCAGCACGATCGCCCGCCGTCTCGACACGCTCGGCGCTATCACGCGCGGCCAACGCCAGACGGGCGGCCAGGGCCTGTTTCGCCCCGAGGATAATCTGGAATCGCACTACGCACGCGATGCGCTGCGCCAGTTCTACCTCGTTCTCGTGCGCGGCAAGATCGAAGGCTGCTCGCTCGAGCGCTTCGAGGATTCGACCGGCCTGAAGCTGATGGACGAGACCGGCATCAAGGACGAACTGCCGCCCATCACGACCTTCCTGAATCGCCTTCTCGCCCTCACCATCGACTTGCAGGATACCTTGTTCTCGGCCTTCGAGCAGTTGCTGGCCGCCAAAGTCGCCGGCGCCATCGCCGCCGGGGTCTACGATCTCGGCCTCGAAACGCTCAAGGCCGAAAGCTTCGTCGTGAAGGACCGCCGCACGATCTACACCCATCCGGGGACGGGGGCCGCGACGCAGCTCCTCACCATCGCACAGCGCGAGAGGAACCGGCCGTTCTCCCTCGAAAAGGCGCTCGCGCTGCTCGACGATCCCCGCGCCATCCTTCTCGTCAACGAGCGCTCCGGCCGGGCGGCGGTGCAGCTCACTGCACCGTCGTTCATGCTCGACGATGGCGAGATCGAGCGCCGCGCGACGCTCGTGCGGCCGTTGGAGCAGCACTACGCGACGATGAAGACAATGGCGGAGAGCCATTGGCGCGAGGCCGATCGTGCGACCTTCTCCCAGGCCTGGGACGCCGAACTGGCCGATATCCCGACGTTCTCGGAATCGACGATCCACGTCGTCGCCGGCCTCCTTCTCCCGATCTGGAAGCGGCTGCCGAATGAATCCACACGCGTCTATCGGCTTCAGACCGATGACGGCGAGCGGATCATCGGCCGCAGGGCCTCGCCCGCCTGGGTCGCCAAGGCGATGGCGACCGGAACGACGTCCTTGTCGGCCGACGACGCCTTTACCGCCCTGATGGACGGCCGCACCATTCTCGACCTGGCCGAGGGCCTCCAGCTGCGCCGCGTCCGCGTCATGGGCGCAAACCGCATCGAGCTCACCGGCTTCACCGATCCCATGCGCGAGCGGCTCAGCGCCTATGGCCTGTTCCACGAGATCATCTCCTGGAAGCTGAGGATGTTCGTTCCGACCAACGGGAATGGGCCGGCCGTGCTCGCAAAGCTTCTGGATCGCTGGTCCATCGAGCGCATCGGCGAGAAGGAGGCGGCGTGATGGCTTGCTTCCATGCTGCTGCCCGGCCCCTTCACAGAACGGGACCGGACGGCGCCAGCCGCGTCGTCGTCGTGTGATGGGGCGCGACGATGGCTCGGGAAACATTCACGGACCTGGCACGCAGCCTCGCCGACCGGGCGGAGGCCGTGTGCCGCCGCTATCTCTCCGCGGGGCGCAGAAGTGGCGACTACTGGACTGTCGGGGACCTCAGTAACAACAAAGGTAAATCGCTCTACGTGCGCCTCGAGGGGACGCGCAAGGGGCGATGGACCGATTCCGCTACGGGGGAGTTCGGCGATCTGCTCGACGTCATCCGGGAAACCCGCGATCTGCGTGAGCCGCGCGACCTCGCCGACGAGGTGCGACACTTCCTGGCGCTGCCGCTCGACGACCCGGCTGACCTGCGCGAAGCGCAACCCTATCAGTCCGCCCGCAGGGCGCCCGGCGCGCCGCGCCGGCTCTTCGCCATGGCTCGGCCGATCGCCGGCACGCTGGCCGAATCCTATCTCCGTTCGCGCGGCATCCTCTGCGGAGCCAGCGAACGCTGGCTGCGCTTCCACCCGGGCTGCTACTACCGGGATCACGACGGCGGGCGCACGCTGGTCCTGCCGGCCTTGCTGGCGGCGATCACCTCGCCCGACGGCACGATCACCGGCGTGCATCGTACCTGGCTCGATCCCAACGGTGCCGGCAAGGCGCTTCTCGCCGAGCCGCGCCGGTCGATGGGCTCCCTTCTCGGCCGTGGCGTGCGCCTCGGCGGCACGGCTGGTATGGCCGCCCCTGCTCTTGTCGCCGGCGAGGGTGTCGAGACGCTGCTGTCACTGCGCATGGTAATGCCGGCCATGCCCGCCATCGCGGCGACCTCTGCCAATCACCTCTCGGCGCTTGCGCTCCCGCCCGGCTGCGAGCGCCTCTATATCGCGACCGATGCCGACGCGGCCGGGCGGCGCGGCGGCGCCGCTCTCGGCCGGCGCGCCCGTGCGGCCGGGCTCGTCGTCCTGCCGCTCGCGCCGCGCCTCGGCGATTTCAACGAGGATCTCCGGCAGAGCGGCCCAGCCCCGCTCGCGGCATGGCTGCGGCTCCAGCTCGCCTCCGAGGACGTCGGCCTGCTCCTGCTCGACGGATGAGCGGCCGGCAACGGGGGGCGGCCGGAGCGCGGCGCCGGCGGCGCGGCGGGCCCGGGCGGTCATGCGCCGGGGCCGCGCCCGCGGCCTGCCTGAGAGCCGCCCGCTACCACGCGGGCTCCGGACCTTCGGCGGCTGAAGCCGCTCGGCGCTGCGCTGGCCCGCGCGCTGCGCGCGCGGCTCCGGCCGGAACCCGCGTGGAGAGGGTCGCCGTCAGGCCGCGAGGGTCGCGGCCACAACCGACGGAGACTCTTATGGACCCGTTCCTTCCGCACGACGACGCATCCGAGCCCGATCATACCACCTCGCCGACCGAGAGCTTCATCCGTGCGGCGCAGCTCTATGGCTACCGGCCCCATGAGGACGAGCCGGACCAGCGCCCCATGCCCGACGAGACGACCGTCGCGACCGCGCTCGCCGGGATCTTCGAAGCGCTCAGCAGCGCGCTCGTCGACACACGCCTCGAATCCGACCTCGAAGGCCTGCTCTGGGCGACCGTCAATCTCTTCCACCGCGCCGCCGACCGCCTGCAGCGGGATCTCGACCGCAACGAGGACGCCCAGCGCGTCAGCCAGCAGGAGCAGGACGGCTCCGAGGTGAAGTCGGTCGAGCTCGAACGGCTCACGGCACAGGGGATCGCCTTGATCGACCGTCGCGACGTTCTCGAGGACATGCGCGACGAGGCCTGCGGCTTGTTCGAGGCCCATACCGGATCGAGTTGGCGCCCGCGCAGCGGCTCGAAGGTCAACCATGGCCGCCTCACCTCCGCGGTGATCGACTCGCGCGACTTCCTCGCGGCGCGGCGGCGCGCCGAGACGCAGGTCCTGCTCCCGCCCGGCACGAAGATCGCGGTCTCCGGTGGGCTCGACTTCAACGACCACCAGCTGATCTGGGACGTCCTCGACAAGGCGCTGGCCCGCCACCCGGACATGGTGCTCGTCCATGGCGGCAGCCCGACTGGCACGGAGCGCATCGCCGCCTGCTGGGCCGAGAATCGCGGCATCACCGAGATTCCGTTCAAGCCGGACTGGAAACGGCACAACCGCGCAGCGCCCTTCCGCCGCAATGACGAGATGCTCTCGATCGTGCCCGCCGGCGTCATCGCCTTCCCGGGGTCCGGCATCACCGACAACCTTTGCGATAAGGCTCGAAGCCTCGGCATCCCGGTCTGGCGTCCTCGCGAGGGCAGCGGCGCGTAAGCGCCGCCTTTCTTCTTCCCGGCGCGCAGCGCCACGCGCGCCGATATCGGGCCCGTCCGGATTCCAGAATCCGGGCGGGCGGATTTGCTGCATCCGCGGAGGGCCCGCGCACGGCGAGGAGCGCCGAAATGGGGCCGGCTTTGCGCCGGCGCGCTATCCTCGTGGCGCCGGTGTTGGAGAATGAGATGGCGCTTCGAAGCGTCCGTCCCCGGGGCGCCGCGCTGGCGCGGCCCGAGAGGGGGCCGGAGCCCCCGACGAACAGGTTCGGGATCACCTCTGGAAGGCGCCGCGGGCGCGAGGCGGCAGGGCGGGCGATCGCCGCTGGGTGCAGCGCCGTTTGGACGGGGTTTCCGCAGCGCTCGGCCGCGAGGCGGTTATCGGCGGCGAACGAAGGCCGGGCAGTCGCGATCGAGCAGGCCGGGACGGTGGCGCTGTCCGTCATATTGGCGGGGATGGCACAGGGGGCGTTGCGCGAGCGCGCCGTCATGCCGCACGGATCAAGCGGTCCGCCTCGGCGATCAGGTCCGGCGATGGTGGCCTCAGGGCCCCTCGCGGCCGGATGCGTTCAGACCATTCCCCCTTTGTGTCGCCTGTGTAGAGGACCGCTTGCCTATTGCGGTCAACCCCTGCGGGGTAAGCCCGGCCAAATATTCTGAAAAATTCGATTTCGGTCTGTTCGTGCGGGCCCAGGCGCTTTCCCGATCCTCGCCGCGCGCGGCTCGGGGAAAGCGCGGACCCGCCTGCTGCGGAAAATAGGATTTTTCAGAATTTTTGTCCGAGCTGACCGCGGCAGGACGGCCCTCTTCAGCGGCGCCATCGGGAATGGTCCCGACGCAACCGACGGAGAAGTACCATGGCCACCACGATCGCAAACCTGACCGTCAAGCAGGACGGCACCCTCGAAGGCATGCTGACCACCCTCAACGTCAACGTCCCGATCGCCCTCGTTCCCAACGCGATGCGGAACAACGAAGACTCGCCCGTGATCCGCGTCATCGCCCGCCGCAACGGCTTCGAGATCGGCGCCGGCTGGAACCGGACCTCGAAGCAGACCGGCGAGGAATACCTCTCGATCAAGCTGGCGGCCCCCGAGTTCGGCGTGATCTTCGGCAATCTGGCGCCGGCCCCGGGCAACGACCCCGACAAGAAGGTGATCCTCTGGAACCCGCCCGGTTGACGGGAAACAAGGCCGGCCCCGATCCGGGGCCGGCTTCTTTCGTGTCGCGTCGTAACGCTGGCGGCGGGCCTCGAACCCGCCGCCAGCGTCGTGGACGTCGACCATCGATAAACGGTCTGCTGTCGTCGGCGTAGGGCAGATGTGCTGATGCCGGATGGACTGGTCGACATGCCGACGGCACAGCGCGGGTCGCCGAGCGCGGCATCCTCGACGAGAACGATTGACCGAAACCGCGCCGACGCGCGCGCCGACGCGGCGGCAATCCTGCCCCCGCGGGGCTGGCCGGTGGGTCGCTGCCGCGCCACGGACCGCACCAACATCTCATGATCCAGCGGGGTCAAAGCCGGAACCCGGCATCGAGCCGGCTTCCGCCTTGCTGGAGCCGACCGGAGCCTGGAAAGCCTGCTCAGATCGTCCGAGGGTGCCATAGTAGTGCGGAGGGCTCAAGGACGAGCGGTACCCCCAATTTTCCCGCCGAACGCTGCGCGCCCGACGACAAAATCGGCTCCCCCGCTCGCCGCCTGTCGGCGGTCGCTGCGCGATCCTTGACCCCTCCGCACCACCATGACCGCCGGCGTCGTCTTTCACACGAATTCAGGAGACGACGATGCCGATCGAACAGCACATCGAGGAACTGCGCGCGGAACTCAGAAACTGCTGCGATGCCGACGAGCTCCGCCAGATCGCGGAGGAGCTGGAGATGGCCCTGGCCGAGCAAGAGGCGATGCTGGCCGAAGCCGAAGGCCCCTACACGAGCGCGCCGCCCTTCTAGGGGGCGGCGTCGCGTTGCGGACGCGCTCGGCGGCCTCAGCCGTTGAGCGCGTCTTTGACCGCCTTCGCCGGCGCAAAGCTCAGCTTGCGCGACGCGGCAACCTTGATCGTCGCACCCGTCGCCGGATTGCGCGCCTCGCGCGCGGGCACGTCCTTGACCTTGAATTTGCCGAAGCCGGCGATGCTCGTCTCCGTCCCGCTCTTCGCTGCCGCGGCGATCTCCCTGAACACGCCGTCGACGATGGCCTTCGCCTGCGTCTTGCTCAGGCTGTGCTCGGCGGCGATCTTCTCGGCGATCTCGGCTGCAGTCGTCATGGACGATATCTCCTGTCGGGTTGATGACATCATTCGGTATCGCATCGGGTTTGTGGCGGCGAAAGGGCAGCCAATCGCAGATCGCCGGAATCCACCGGAAATCGCTGATTTCGCGATTGCCGCGGTGCGGCCGTTGCCAGCACCCATTTCTCGATGGTGTGGAGATTGCGGCGGAAAAGGTCGGGCGAGGCCCCTGCGGGGCACGGCTCTACTCGCCCCCTGCGGGGGCTCCCGGAGCCCACAAGCGGTCTCCGCCCTTCGGGTGACGATCCTCTCGCGCGGTGGCGATGGCTACGTGCTTTCCGAGAACGATGAGAAGTCGAACCGGCGGTATAGTCGGCTGCCGCCGGCGGCGGACACGACCCCTGATCGGGGTCGTGGTTTTCTCTCTCTCTCTCTCTCTCTCTCTGACGTCCGAGTGTACACCCGCCACTCCGGCGTCAAGGACTTCGCGGTGCCCCCAATTTTCCGACGCCCCTTGGGCGCCAGAAAATCGGTACCTCCGCTCGCCGCCGCTGGCGGTCGCTACGCGATCCCTGACGCCTCGCGCCTACGGTGCAGCCTCCTTCCGTCAGTTCGACGAAAGGAGACAGTCATGACATCCAGGAATATCCGCACCATCGATAGCGGCAGTGCGCAATACTGGCGCGACCGGACGGAAGGCTTTCGGCTCATCCGTGACGCCGAAGAGGCCGCCGTGCAGCTCGCGCGCGAGCCGCTGTACATCGCAGGTCGGTGGAACGAGGCGTACGGCGAATACGAGCCTGTCGAGAACCTCGAACCTTTCGGCACAATGGAGGAGGCAATCGCGGCCATCGAAGCCAATGAGACGGCGGTGAGCATCCTGGTTGCGCAAGGTCGCACCCGCATCGGACGCTACGACATCTGGGCGGTGATCAAGGCGTTGAACCCCGATGGTGAACACATCGACGACCCGGCCTTCAACTCGCCCTTGAGTCTCGGCATCGCTTGAGATCCACTTGAGAGGCGGCAGAAGCCGCCTCTCACCTTTTCTGTCTCGCCGGCAGCCAGGTCAGCCGGATCGACCGGCTGGCCTGGCTTGTGACAGTCCGGCATTTCCCGCGATGGCAGCCTCATTTGCGCCTCGTGCAAGCCGGGCGCCGGCTTCGTGCGGGCTTTGGTCTTGCTGGAGCGGAGCCAGCTGAGCCTGATCAGGTCGTCCAGGATGCCATGGCGATCCCGAGGCGGACGATGTTGGGCGAGGTCCCTTCGGGACACGGCTCTACTCGCCCCCTGCGGGGGCTCCCGGAGCCCGCGAGCGGTCTCCGCCCTCCGGGTGACGATCCTCTCGCAAGATCGAGGCGGCCGGATCGACCGGCCGCCTCGATGGCGAGGGTTCCCCTCGCGCTCCCGCCGGCATCCGATGGAGGCATGCGGTCCGTCGCAGCGCGAGGTGAGCGAGCGCGAGCTCTGCGGGCTGCGCGAGATCATCGAGCAGATCGAGACGTAGACGGTCGTGGGCTTCTCTGCCTATCGCGTCGTCTATGACGACGAGGCCGTGCCGCTCTGAGCGGCACGGCTCAAAGCCGCTGGCCTGACGTCTTTGGTGTCGGGTCGGCTTTTCGCGGGCAGTCGGTCCTGGTCAACCTGGGGGCTGATTACTTTCGCAGGCGCGCTTGGGTCGCGATCCGGAGGTCGGCCTTGCTCTTTTCGGCCAGCGCCGATGACAGCTCGTCGTAGTCGACCCCATTGCGTTTGAGCGCGCGGCGAGCGTCAGCCTCGCTGAACCCCAGCAGCTCGAACACGCTCATGTCCAACCGGGCCGCGATCCGTTCAATCGTGCGCAGGGTCGGGTTCCCCTTGGCCCGGGCGATCGAATAATAGGTTCCCTTGCCGATACCGAGCTTGCTGATGAACCCGGGTGTGTCGTTGCTCTTCGCTTCCAGCTCCTGCAGGCGCATCGCCAGCATCTCGTTCAAAATGGATTGCTCGCCCTCGCGGGGACGGCGCTGGTTGACCATGGTGATGACCTGACCTCTGGGGCAGGACGAAATTTCCCCGTGCAGCCCCCCACACAGTGTCATCAAACTATTATACTGACCATTAGGTATCAATAGATCGAATTGTAATAGTTCGTTGTGAAGCGACGATCACAGGTTGCGAGTATGGGCTATCTCGCATGAGGGCGCTTCCGGCGAAAGGCCGGACGGGATACCGTGCACCATGGGTTTCGACCGAGGGGACGATCCCTTGCCCGCAAATGCTGATGGCGGGACGTATGATCTGTCGGCTATGCCGGCAGCGCCGGTATCGACTCGTCGCCGGGCGACCAGATCCAGGCCGGAATATTGCTGGACTCGATCAGTGCATCGAGCGCCACGCGATAAGCGGCATCGGCCTCGTTTGGGATGATGAACATCGCCAGGGGCGTCGCCGCTTCTTCGTGCAGCACGACGCTCGCCAACGGCTGGCTCACTGGGAGATTGTAACGCAATCCCTTCAGGAAGCTGATCTTGCGCCGGGTCAAAGCCTCGAGCAGGCCTGCCTCCGCAACGCTTTCGAACGGGATCCAGTTGTCGGTCACCACCATCAGCGCGACGGCTTCGACCGTCGCGACGCCGGCGTTGTCCAGGCCAAAGGTCGCGATCGCGACGAGATGCGTGTCGGTACTCGCATTCCAGAGCGAAAGCTCATCGGCGAACACGACGCTCAGGCGCCGGTGGATATCCGCGTTCAGCATGAAAGGGAATCTCGGCGCATGCTTGATCACCAGACGATGCCCCGAACGGGCAGGGGCAAGCTCTTTCACCTCCCCGACGACGATGAGAAGCGGACGTCCCTTGCCCGCATTCGACGTCGCACGCGCCATGAAGCCGGCGCGGCGCTGCGCGATCTCGGCCTCACGCTCCGAATGGAATATTTCGGGCACGTAGAGGATGTCGTCGAGGGCCTTGCCCTTGCTCGACTTGCCCTCGGCGGCCTCCAGCAGAAATTTCCGGATGACGGCCCAATTGCGCTTGCCGGCCATCCCGGGACGCCAGCGATTGAAGCCCGCCTGATCCCAGAGGTAATGCAGCAGGGCGCGTAGCGTCAGCTTGGTCCCGTCACTGCGGACCTCGCCTTTCTCGGGTGTGGCGCTCGGAGCTGGAAGAGCACGGCCCGCCGACTTCGTCAGGCTGAAGTCGAGCTTGAGCAGCGTGGTCCCGGTCTCCAGATCTTCCCGGATGGCCGAGCCCGCGACCGAGCCCAGCCCCGACAATTCATAGGGTGGCTCGTAGGAGGCGCAAGCCGGGTCGTGCTGCGCGCCCGTGCCCGGCATGCGTTTCAGGATCAGACGGCCGCCAACCCGCGAGATGTAGAGCGGCAGCCCCGGATCGCGGCACAGGCACAGGGGCCTGACCTGCCGCGACTGAGCTTCCGCCAGCCTCGTCTGGAAATCCGCGCTGTCCGCCGCGATGACCTCGCCGTCGATTGCGATCTGTCTCATCTAGCAGGCATCACCCCGCCTCCCTGGCGACTGCGGCCCGGCGATCATGCACCGGGGGGATCGGGCAGGCGACCGAGTTTCTCGAGGAACTCACGCACGGCCTGGTCGATCAGACGCAGCGGCTGGACCTGGCGTTCAGCTGCGATCTGCCGGATCGCCAGATCGATCGGACGCGGCAGACGCAGCGCCAGCGGCCGAGACGACAGCCGATCGCCAAAGCCCTCGAATGGATCGCGCTGTCGGGCCGGCATCGTCCGCCGGGCCGGTCCAACCGTGTGCTCGGCAGCCCCCTCGCGCGTCGTGGGAGAGGGCGTGACCGGCCGCAGCGGCTCTGCGCCATAGTCGGGGGTGACCACCATCGGGCGCGGCCCCGTGGTCTCGACCATCGCCTTGCGCGGCAGGGCCAGGCGCGGCTTCGTCTCGGTCACGTCGCCTCCTCCTGACTGGCGGCAAGAAGCTCCCGCACGACCTGGTCGGCATTGTAGCGCGCTTTGCGCACGGCCTCGTCCTTGTCGTTCATCTGATAGAGCGTGCCATGGCCGTTCGTCATGGTCCGGTAGGTGACCCGGCGATAGAGCGCATTCTGGCAGAGTTTGATGCCCTCGCCGTCGAAGTACCCCAGCACCTCGCGGATCGGCACGGTGTTGCGATCGAGGCTGTCATATTCGTTGATCACGACGCGGTAGGGCGGTTCGGCAACCCCCAGCTCGGCCGCGCGCTTCTTCATGAATCCGATGGTTCGGACGATCTGCGAGGCGTCGAACATCGAGACTTTGCAGGGCAGGATCACGAGGTCGGCCCGAAAGGCGGTCTCCGTGATCCGTGTGTCGGCAAAGCCCGGCGTATCGACGATGATCGCATCGCGCTCGTCGAGTTCGGCCAAGCGGTGCAGCACGGCGGCTTCGGTCGTGGCATGGACGATCTCGATCCCCGAAGGATCGTGGCCGCGCGCTTTCGAGGATGCGTGCCACTGATAGGCCGAACCCTGCGGGTCTGCGTCGATCAGACCGATCGCGTAGCCCTGCTGTGCCAGTTCGCCGGCGAGCAGGATCGACATCGTCGTCTTGCCGCTGCCGCCCTTGGGCGTCGCCACCGCGAATATGCTCGCCATGATAGGGCCCTCGATCGCTCGCGAGATGGAATGCGCTGCCGATGAGCTGACGCATTGGCGCGGTCATTAGTCCGTATATTGACCGACTGTGTCAAGGCGCCACTGCCGTGATCCGCCACTGCCAAAGTGCCAGATGAATGCAATCCGTCTTTGCGTGGATGCTTCGGCCACGGCGTACGGCAGTCACGGAACGCGGCGGTGCGAGCGTCCCGGAATCAGACAGCGATGGAAGTCGGTAGCAGCGCTCTTGTGGAATGCCATTATCAACAAGTGCGACGCCGCGCGAGTGCCATATCCGTGAGATGTGTCAGTGACGGAGGATCGCAGTGGGGTTGCCCGCTTCTGAGAGATTAAGTGGGTGCATGACACTGCTACCGTGGCAGTCACGGCATCATGATCTCATGGACCGATGCGGCTCGCGATTGAGCGAGTGGCGAAGTGCGGCTTCGCCGAGCGTGTGCATGGCACGAGTATTGGACTACGTTAATTCGGTATCGCCACAGGTGCGAATGTCGTCGGCCTCCTACGATGTCGTCGCTGCTCCAAAGCAGATTCTCGACCTCGACATTCACATTGCCCGAGCCGGGAGCGGGGCGGCGAGGGGGGTGGAAAGGAGGTCGCCAAACCATTGGTCAGTATTCTGACTATTGCTTGACAAGATATCGGTTTGTGGGCCAAACCAGGGGGGGGCGGCTGCGGGACGCAGCCGGTGCGCTGAAGCGCTGTCGACCGGGAAGGGGAGGAGATGGCCCGTTTTGCTGCTGCGACGAAACGTAAGCCCAGGCTCCGGACGGAGCTGTCCGAGGCGGATGAGGGGCGCCTGCAGGAGGCTGTGGCGCTATTCGGTTTGCCGAAGGCGGAGGTCGTGCGGCGTCTGATCCGGGCCTCCGTTCTGGCCGGGCCGGCGCTTTCGGCAGAGAATATGGAGGCCGTCGTGGCTCTGGCGGCTGAAGTCCGGCAGGCTGGTCGCACACTGGCGCAGATGCTCAGGATGATGCGGCAGGGAAGGGGGGCCGAGCTCGCGGCGGCCGAGCAGGTCTGGAGCGAGCTCCACGGCGCGATCACCGCCATCGATGAAGAGTTGACCGAGATGACGGTGGCGTACGGCGCGCGGCTCAGAGGGCTTGCGCGACTGTCCGCTGTCGAGCCGGTGAGAACTGAGGGCACCGCATCGTGAGCGGGAGCGCCGTGATCGAACGTTGGACGGAAACGTTTCGCGGAGCTCGCGAGATTGTTGCCCGTGGGCAGGCGCAGCGCCGACAGTCGGCCCTGATGCCGAGGCAGGCGAGCGATCGCGGCCAGGATTTTGGCCGGACGCCGGCATCAGCGATGATCGGTGCTCACACCACCCTGCACGGCGTCACGATCACCGGAGGGCGCGATGCCGAGCGTGCGCGTCGCCTCGACAGTGTCCGGCCGAAGGGTGGCAATAGCGGATCATCGGCCCGGCAAGCGCGGCCGGCCCGGATCGACGGCGACGTGCTCGGCCGGGCGCGTCGCCTGGCGGCCGGGTATCAGCCCGCGGTCGTGAAGGTGATCTCCTACGCCCATGGGACAGCGCGCGCGACCGCGACCGGGCAATACGTTCAGCGCGAGGACGTGGCGCTCGAAACCCATGATGGGCGCATTCTGGCCGATCGCGAAGCGGTGGCCGATGAGATCAAGGAGTGGTCCAAGACCTTCGAGACCCGGAAGGAGAGCCAGGATGTGGTCTCGATCAGGCTGCGGCTGCATGGTGTGCGCGACACGCCGGCGGGACGAGAGACCTATGAGGCGGCGATCACCTCGGGCTTCGCCGGTCACCGGCATGCTGTTCGGCTCGAGCCGACATCCGAGGGCGAATTGGACGCGCGGCTGGTGGTCGTCATGGCGGGCGCCGCCAGGGAACGCTTCAGGCTTCGCGACGAGCAGATCGGCAGCGAGCAAGAGGGTTTCGTCCAGAAGCGTCTCGACGCCCGATCGGAGGCGGCCATCAAGGCCCGGATCGAAGCGGCGATCGGTCATCCTCAACATGCGATGAGCATTGAACCGGGCGCGTCGCGACATGGGCGCGATGGCGTTGCCTATCAACTCAGGCAGCACCTCTCCCGATACGGCGAACTCGTCGACGAGCGGGGAAAGTCGATCTCGGATGCATCGGGCGCACGCGAGACCGCGCGGGATTGGGGGCCGTCCCTGCGCTCGCAAGCGCCGCGCGATACGATGCATCTGATGATCTCGGCCAAGGCCGGGACAGATGTCACAGCGTTGACGAACGCGGCGCGCGAGTTCCTGCATGACCGATTCGCCGACCACAAGTTCATGTTCGGCATCCATACCGACAAGGCGGCGGCAGGGCATATTCACGTCCACGCCGTCATCACGGTGAAGAACGAGGCCGGCCAGAAGATCCATCCGAACAAGGATGATTTTCTGACCTGGCGCGAGGTTTATGCCGAACATGCCCGCGCCCAGGGCCTCAAGATCGTCGCGACCTCGGCGATGGAGCGCGCCTCGTCGCAGAGCTATGGTGCCAAGGACAAGGCGATCGTCGAGGTGGCCGAGCGACCGCGCCCGGCACGGGAGGCGCGTGATCGCGCCTATGCTGGTGATTCCGGGAATCATGGGCTCATCGAGAAGGCTCGCCAGCGCATTGCGGTGGCGCGGGAGAACCCGGTCAAGATACCGCTCCGCGAGGCGGATCGGCAGGCGGTCTGTGAGGGTCTGAAGGCATGGTCGGCGGTATTGAAGGAGGACTTGCTGAGCGTCATCGCGTCGGAAATGGTCCAGCGCCTGACGATGGCGCAGATGCTGGGCGGCGTCATCCAAGCCATCGAGAAACGCATGCAGCATTGGTTGAGCAAGGAGGACAAGCCTGTGGCGATCACATCAGAGCAGATGGCGAAGGATCTCCGCGCGATGAACGACGCGGTGTCGCGCACCACCGATCTTCTGGACGGGGCGACACGGGAGCAGTTCCGTGAGACATCGGCTCGCTACCTTGAGACGCTGGCGATGCGGGTGGATCTTCAGCGGATGCAGGAGCGAGGGGTTCAGGAGCTGTCGCGCGCCGATATCGAACGATTGGCCGGCGCTTCTGCCGATCGGTTGATTGAGCGCGCCGAGGCGGTCAGGCTGAAGGAGGAGCGCGAGGCTGCGGACGCGCAGCGGCTCTCCGATCGCGCGATCGAGGTCGAACGCCGCCAGGAGGGACGGACGGGCCTGAATCCGCAATCGGAGCGCGATCTGGTCTCGGAGCGCGCCATCGTTGCCGGCACGCAGCAAGCGGCCGCAAGGGAGGCGCGGGAGGCCGCAGCGGCTGTTGAAGCAGCTCGGGCCCTCGCCGAGGCTCCTGGCCAGCCTCTGCCGGGCGCTCTGATCCAGACTGATGCTCTGGCGAAGTTGAAGGCTGAGCAGGAAAAGCTACTGCGTGAGGTCGATGCAGACCGTGCAGTGTCAGAAGGCGTCAAAGGGCAACGGATCAAGTAGCGTGCTTGGGAAGAGCGCGGATTTGCACGATCGCTGCTGCTGGAGTTGGACTCGATGATCGTTTAGGCTCCGCAGCAACGAGCGCCGCCTGAAATCGCCGCGACCAGCTGTCTGCAACTGGACGTTCAATATCTTTCAATTGGTCGGCGTCTGAGTTACGATTGGTCGAGATGACCACCGTGCCCTTATCGCATGTTCACATCACGCGGCGCGCCGAGGCGCGGGTTGCCATCGCTATCGAGGACACGCGCGTCGTTCTCATCGTCGGACCAAGGCAGGCAGGAAAAACAACCCTTGTCCGCCGGTTCGTGACCGAGGCCAGGCCCTATATAACCTTGGACGATGCACAAACGCTGAATGCCGCCCGGGCCGATCCGGTGGGGTTCGTTCGCTCGCTCCCATCTGCCATTATCGACGAAGTGCAGCGCGCGCCAGCGCTGATGCTTGCGATCAAGGAGACGGTCGATCGCGACACGTCGCCCGGCCGCTATCTTCTGACGGGCTCCGCGAACGTCATGGCGTTGCCGAGCATCGGTGACTCGCTTGCCGGTCGTATCGAGATCATACAGCTCCTGCCGCTGTCGCAGGCCGAGTTGACCGGCAGTTCGGGCAGCTTCCTCGATCGCATGTTTGCTGGCGATCAGCCCGTCGCGGGCCCAGCGCCGGCTTACGGCAAGGCGCTCATCGATCGTGTCCTGGCCGGCGGTTATCCCGAGCCGCTTCGACGGAGCGCCGCACGGCAGAGGATATGGTTTCGAGACTATCTCAAGCTGGTGCTCGATCGCGATGTCCGGGACACCGCGGATATCGAGCAACTCGGAAAACTGCCGACTCTGGTGGCGATGCTGGCCGAGCATTCGGGCCAGCTCGTCAATCTCCAAACATTGTCGATGCCACTCGAACTATCGCGGCCGACGATCCAGAAATACGTCACTATCCTGGAGCGCCTTTTTCTGCTGCAGACGATCCGACCCTGGTACTCGAACCGCCTGTCTCGCCTGATCAAGACACCTAAGCTGCATTTTCTCGACAGCGGACTGTTGAGCGCGCTGCGAGACGCCAATGCGGAGGCGTTCCAGCTCGATCGGACAGCTTTCGGTCCTTTGCTCGAGACGTTCGTAACGTCGGAAATCCTGAAGCTTTTATCGTGGAGCGATCGATCGATCCGGCTTTCGCATTTCCGGACCAAGGATTTCGACGAGGTGGATCTCGTACTTGAGGACAATCTTGGGCGGATCGTCGGGATCGAGGTCAAGGCTTCGGCAACCTTGCGATCGAAGGATTTTTCCGGCCTCGTGAAACTTCAGAGCGCGGCCGGTGACAAGTTCATCCGCGGGCTGGTTCTCCACGACCATGACCGGGTCACGCCGCACAGCGAAAAAATCCAGGGGGCGCCGGTATCCGTGCTCTGGGAGATGTGACTCGCATAAGGAAGATTATGGAACTTGCCGGCAGTTTGGAGGACGTTGCATGCCGCCGCCGGGTTCCACGAGGGTGTTCCCATCGATCCGGAACGCGCGTGCCGACATCCTCGCTCCATGCGCGCGGCGTTCCGCACCAATCTACCAATACCAGCGTCGGAGCATCGAGCATGCCCGCAAGAACAAGATCGTCTGGCGACGATGAGGTCGGCCAATCATGGCCCTATTTTCCCCGCGAGTAGAACCAGCTAGCGAACATGAGCGCGACGGCAATCGCCATAGCCGTCGTGCCGACGATCGTGGCCTCATATCGCCAACTTGGCGCGAACAAATTAGCGAAAAAACTGAGGATGGCGCCGGCAGCCGTCAGCCCGACTTCGAAGTTGAGCACGAGCGCGTTCTCTCCGCGGCGCGCCTCCTCGAGACGGGCTATGAAATTGGCCTTCAAATCTCGCTTCGCTTGACTTGTCATGCTCAGCCTCCTTTCGAACACTGTGTGAAACGTTATGCGCCACCCCTGCTTGAGTTCAAGTGGTCGATCTTGCTTCATCCTCGCCAAACCAATGCTGCAGTCCTTTGAGCGTACTGGCAGCTTGAGCGACTGAATTCTCCAACGCGGGTGTTTCGCCAAGAGTCCGGACCATGTCCGTAAACGCTGCATCCTGCTCGGCCCCAACCGACGCGATGATCGTCCGCAGGTCACAATTTTCATCCACCGGCACCGGCGGCGGACCCAGGCTTAGATTACGGCGTGATCGTTCCGTTGAACGAGATTCGGGTGGCTGAACTCCCGAGGGTGGTATGGGTGCAGTCCCACTACCACCTGTAGATGCCACCTTTGATCGCGGTGGCTTTGGAGCTTTCGAGACTAACATTCGCTTCTCGCCCTGAGGATCTGATGAGGTCTGGGAAGGCTGCGATGCTTCGCCAAACTGGGACGCAACCACCGGCTGCATCGCCCCACCGAGGTCCTCGTCCCGCCACTCACGCAAGTGCGGCAGTGCTGGTGGGAATCCTTTTGCAGCCTCGTAAAGCCGCCGATAGGGCTTGTCCCGATAGTGGCGAATCTTGACGAGCTCGAATGACGGTGAGTTCTTCACCATCAGGACCGAAAGCCGCGCCGACATCTCGCGCAGCTCGAGCGGGCTGCGCAGCGGCCGCGCCGTGTAATGCGGTGCCCAGACGCGCGGCGCGAAGATTCCCTGCCCCGGCCGCATCACCGGCGTCTTGTAAACCTGCGTCGTTTCGCCGAGCATCTCCGAGACAAATTCCGAGGTCTCCAGATCGTTGATCTGAATGAAGAGCTTGATCTGTGAACCCGAGACGGTCGTGATGCGCCGACTCTTGCCATAGAGCTCGTCGAGCTGGGCAATGTCCTGCATGACGATTGCCATGCGGAAGCCATAGCCGGCGCTGATCGTGATCTTCGAGATCAGGGAATCCATCCGCCCGACATGGTAGAATTCGTCGAGCATGAGCAGGACCTGGTGCGGCTCGTCCGGACCCGGGATCTTTTCCATGAGAAGATCGTGGATTTGCTGAAACAGGATGCGGATCAGCGGCCGGAAGATCGAGAGCTCAGCGATGGTGCAGCCGATGAAGATCGTCATCGGTCGGCGCCGCAATTCTCGGACATCGAAATCCGACGTCTCGGTCGCGGCCGAGATCAGCCCGTTGTTCCACAGGCTCATCGCCATGTTCACGTTGAAGACGGCGCTGTTGCGGGTCTCCGGCTCCAGGGCGATGTACTGATTGAAGCTGTCGATGACCCAGGTCGGGAGGTGCTCGCTTTCAGTCTTCACGATGGCGCGCAGAACAGTCGAGATGTCCTTCCCCGTCGTCGTCATGCGCGCAACGGTGCGCATATGCTGCGCGCTCGCCGTCAGCGGTGAGGCGAGCACATAGCCGATCAGGGCGGAGAGCAGCAGGCGCCCTGCCCCGGCCCAGGTATCGTCAGCCTTTTCCGGGATAACGAAGCTCGCGACGACAAGGCAGTCCGTCGCCATCCGCTGATCGCGCCGCACAAAATCGAGCGGATTATAGCGATGGGTGTCGGGCGAGCCCGGCGAGAACATGAAAACCTTATTCCCCATGGCCGTGCGATGGCTTGCCAAAGCCGCGAAATTCTCCCGCTTCGGATCGAAGAAAACCGCCGATCCCTTCCACATGTATCCGTTGGGCAGGACAAAGCCGGTGCCCTTTCCGGATCGTGACGGCCCGACCACGAGGATATGCGCCGGCTCGTCGGAACGGATCGTGACGCCGCCCATCGTGCCAAGAATGATGCCCTGCTTTCCGGTCAGGCCCTGCTTCGCGGCTTCGAGCAATGTCCCAAAACGAGCGGCGCCAAAAGGCATCTGGCGGCGGTTGACATAACCGAAGAGCCAGCCGCCCAGTCCGAGCGCTATAACGCCGCCAGCGGCGATCCCGGCACGGATCAGCGCCTCGGCCTGCGTGGCCGGGAAGTTCAGCCGCGCTTGAAAATGATTCCAGGCGATCAGGACGAAACCAGGCGAACGATCGGCGTTCTGCATCCGAAACAGCGCCCAGCGGTCGGCTCCTTCGCTCGGGAACTTTGTTGGCGCCCAGCGCCAAGCGACGACGAGTTCGTAGGCCAGGCTCCAGAGCAGGAAGAATGCGAGGAGCGCGAAAGCAACGATGCCCGCTCTATAGAGATGGACGCGCAGCACGGCCGCCTCCTCGCCGCTTGGGCCTCGCCTGCCATTCAGCCATCCGCGAAAAATAAATCGCCGAGGTGCCGCGCCAGCCACCGATCTTGGTCTGCTGGATGACGATCGGCAGCACGGACTGGATGTAGGCGACGATTTCGTCCCGCCTCAAACCCAGCCCCGCCTGCATCACCATCAGCGCGAGCTGCTCGAAGGCACCTTGCGGGCTATCGGCATGGACGGTGCTGATCGAACCGGGATGGCCGGTATTGATTGCGCGCAGGAACGGATAGGCTTCGGGTCCGCGGATCTCGCCGAGGAAAATACGATCGGGCCGCAGTCGCATCGAGGCCTGCAGCAATGTCTCGACCGTGACCCGGGCCTCGCCCTGGTCGCCCTTGGACGCGACGAGCGCCAGGTGGTTGGACTGGATCGGCCGGACCTCGCGCGTATCCTCGATGGTGATGATCCGTTCGTCGACCGGGACCTCTTTCAGGATCGCATTCAGGAAGGTGGTCTTGCCCGAGGAGGTGCCCCCTGCGAGCAGAATCGAATAGCGGCTCACGACGGCGAGCCGGATGAAATCCTCGATCCTGCCGGCATCGAGATGGGCGCAGAGCTCACGGTCGACCTCAGAGAATTCGTTGGCCTTCGCGATCTTCACCCGGTCGAACGAGCCGAGCTTGCGGTAATCACCAAGCTTCATCTCCTTGATCACCTGCTTGCGGATGGCGAATGCTCCGCCGCCCGTCGTTGCCGGTGGCAGGACGCCCTGGAACCGCTCGCCTGTTGCCAGCGCAGCCGAGAGCAACGGATGCTCCTCATTGACGCTCTGGCCCGAATGGCCGGCGACGCGCTCATTGAGATGGCGGATTGCGGCAGTGGTCAGTTCGGGAAGGTCGTGGCGCTCCATCGCGGCTTGCCCGAAGCGCTCGACGAAGATCTCGCCCGGACCGTTGGCGCAGATCTCGACGACCTGATCGTCATCGAGCCAGGGCCGCAATGGCGTGAGCGCTCTATCGAGAAAGACCGGTCGCTGCAGGCTGATTGCGCTCACGCCGAAGCTCCCTCAGTGCTTCCTTGACCGGGTCGGGATAGAGAGCGGAGAAATCGAGATCGCGCCGCACGAACACCGTGATCCGGGTGCCCTGGTCGAGATGGATCGTGGGCGGGATATTGATCGAGTTCTTCAGCGCCTCCTGGGCGATGTTGGTCAGGGTTTGCGAGACGTTCTGGGCCGCGATCTGGCGCGCCTGCAGCACCTGGTTGGTGCCGTTTGCCCCGATCTGCGTGGTTGTGGTGACGCCCGTCACAGGATCCGTCGTCGTGATCGTCGAGCCATCGCGATTGGTATCGGACTGGCCGTAGCCGCTGAGGAACTGCGACACACCGCCGACGAGGCTCAACACGACTGCCGCACCGAACCGCTCGAGATAGTGGTTGTCGACATAGCCGGTGTTGCCGGCGCGGCCGAGCTCGTCTGCGCCGTTGGAGCCGAGCTGCACGGAGACGCCGTCCGAGCGGAGCAGACGGGTCCAGACGACAAAGACGCGGGTCTGGCCCTGTGCCAGTCCTGACCTGTATTCACCGACGAGCCGGCTGCCAGCCGGGATCAGGACACGGCGACCATCGAACGACCAGACATTCTCCGCGGTCACTGCGCGCACCATGCCAGGGAGGTCACTCTGAACGGCGGTCTCCAGCACGCCGCGAATGGTCGTCCCCTGCGCGATCAGGGCATCGATCCGGTCATTTTTCGTCGCCTTCGCAATTTCGACGCCAGCGCTGGCGACCGACGCGAGAAAGCGCCGGTTGGGGTCGGTTTCCTGATCGCCACTCGCGCGTCCCGCATTGCCGTCACTTGCTGGACCGGAGGCCGTATTCCCACTTGAATCCGTGATGACCTGCGGGGCGCGCAGGCGTTCCCATCTGCGGCGTTCCTCCTCGAGTCGCTGGCGCTCAAGCTCCGCGAGGCGGCGGGCCTCGTCGTCATTAGCGATCGCAGGCGGGGGAAGGAACTCGGGCGCCGGTGGTGCCGGCAGCGCCTGAGGCGGGGCGATCGGCGGCGGCGGAACCGTGGGTTCCGGTGTCTCTGGCGTCGGCGGGATCACGATCGTGCCCTGCTCCGTTCGAGGCTGCGGCGTCTCGAGCGACGGGGCTGGGAATTGCGTCGTCCGGAACTCCTCAGTATCCGGTGACGTCATGTTCCTCGGCCCCTGCCGGAGCGAGGAGGAAATCATCCAAGCGGCCAGCAGCAGCGCGCCGACCGGGATACCGATCTTGAGCAGATTGCCGACCGCGGTCGGAGACCGGGCCACGGCGGTCGCCGCTGCAGCCTCCAGTTCCAGCGAGCGATAGTCTTCCGGTCTCGGCATCTCCCCTCCCCTTCAGCGTCTGGCCTGACCGACGCGTTGCGGTACGAAGGGCTCTAGCCCGGTCGGCTCGCGAAGGTTGCTGGTCCGGCGGTTGAAGAGGCAGGTCGACTCCTGGCCGTTGCGCAGAGTCCATTGTGCGGCGACCTTGTCGACGACGACGAAAGGGCCCTCGGTGCGATGGTTGACCAGGGCCTCGTTGCGTTCGCCATCGACGCTGTAGATCGCCGGCGTCTCGCCCTCGAACCGGAACCAGGTCTTCGTGCCGTCGTCGAAAACGGCGAGCGGCTTGTTCGCCGACGACCCCTTGTAGGCATAGTCGTTGTTGGCGTTTGCGATGTTGAGATCCTTGAGGTTGGGATTTGCGGCGCGCTCCCGTGCTGCCGCGAGCAGGCGCGCATCGGCCTCGTCGTCGGGAAAGCGGAACCGCACCGTGTAGAGCTGGCCCTTCGGGGGGCGCTCGTTCGACCGTAGCACGAAGGAATAGACCCGCTTGTCGGTGACGATGTTGAGGTTCGATTGGGCGTTCTTCTCGACCGGTTTCAGGAAGATGATGTTTCCCTTACGGTTGGGCTCGACCTTCCAGGCGATCGAGTCGCCGATCGCAAGCGTCTCGATCTTCTCGCTGTCCTGGAAGACGATCATGGTCGAGGTGCCATAGGTCGCATCGATCGCCGTGACGTTGTCGCGGTTGTAGACGATATCGCGGATGCGGGGATCGGTTCGGCCGGGCGCCGGCACCGCCTCGGACCAGGCAGGCACAAGCGATGCTGCGAGCCAGACCGCCGCCAGGAGGCTTCGGGAGATCAGACGCGAACCCCTCATGATCGCGGCGATCCGACCGTTCCGGGCGACGGCGCGGTTTCCTGATCGCGGCGATATTCGAGCACCTGGAAGCCAAGGGGATTGTCGAAGCGATATTCGTTGCGCATCGGCGATGCCGTGTAGCGGAATCGCAGCAGCGAGACCCAGTTGCGCGTCGTGATCGAGGTGGCCGACTTCTCCTCCGTCGAAAAGCGCACCAAGGCCGTCCGATTGTTGGGGAACGTCACCGACTTGATCGCGACCGAGATCACGGTGCTCGCGCCGAGCAGCCGGACCGGATTCTGGGGATTGGCCGGGGAATAGATTTCAGTGAGCTCGCGTGCTGCGTCCGCGGTCGCCAGCAGCTGGGCCAGGTCAAAATTATCCTTCAGGGCCTTTGGGTCATAGGTCTCGCGCGCCTTCACATATCGCACGACATTGAAGGTGGTGACGGCCTCGTCCTGGCTCAGTGGGCCTTCCGCCATGGGCCGCTTGACCTCGACGAAGCCGGTCGTCTTGTCGACCACGACCATATAGGGCTCGTAGGTCTTGAGCGGCACCAGTAGCGCCAGCGTCCCGAGCGAGGCGAGCGCGACGACCGTCATGATCGCAGCGACGATCCA
Organism: Rhizobiales bacterium 2SD; assembly: GCA_005502805.1. GTDB lineage: Bacteria > Pseudomonadota > Alphaproteobacteria > Rhizobiales > Beijerinckiaceae > Allobosea. The sequence goes on from SCMY01000011.1 coordinate 38,174, forward strand.
GGCGATCGCGCGGGAATTACGGTTGCGGCGCGCGAGATCCTGCTCCCAGGTGAGGCCATCCGCGAAATAGCGCCGATCGAGGGCTGGTTGTTCGGGCGGTGCCGCGGCATCGCTCATCCGTTCGCCCTCGTGTTCGGTCGGGCGTTGCCCTCGGGATTGCTGATCTGGGCAGCCAGGCGCTGGAACTCAGGCGATTGCGCCCATTGGTTCGCGCGCAGTCCGACACGGGCGCGCTGGCGGGCCGCGAGTTCCTCGCGGCGTGATAGCGAGGCGGGGTTGAGCGGGTTGCGAACCGCGGCACCCCTCGCATAGGCCGCACGCGCGGCGCGATAGCCTGTGGCATTGGCATAGAAGGCGCCGATCCGGGTCGCTCCTATCGGGAAACCGCCGGCGATCGCAGCCGCGACATTGTTGATCTGGGCAAGCAGCAAAATGCCGATGATGGCGAGAAGCACGACGGGCCCAATCGTCGCCCAGGTCGCGTTGCGCGAGGCGGCGACGCCGTTCAAGGCGTCGATGGATTGCTGGATCAGCGAGACGTAGAAGGCCAGAAAGGCGTAGACCAGCACCTGCACCACGAAATACTGCGCGAGCGCGCTCATCCAGCCGCTGAAAAATCGGCTCGTGACCCCGAACAGCAGCAGCAGGATGAAGACCGGCGCCAGCGCGAGCAGCAGCCACATGAACATTTTCGAGAGAACGATCAGGAAGAGCGCGAAGCCGATCAGGATCGCCATCGCCACGTAGAAGACGGCGGCGAAGATGTACGGCCCCCAATTGGTGATGCCGGCATTCTGCAGGAAGGCCTCGGTGGCATTGTTCGTGGTGTTCCACATATTCTGCAGCGCGTTCTGAACGCCGTTTACCGAGGTGAGGTTGGCGGACAGCCCCGTGCTGTTGGCGGACGTCATCGCGCTGAGCAAAGCATTGCCGATCGCGGATGGGCCATCGTTTATCAGCCGATAAGCAAGGGCCTGGAAGTCGCTCCAGCTCGTTGCCATGGCGTAGATCAGGAAGGCGCGAAACAGCCGAAACGCATGGTCGGCCGGACCGCCACTTGCGGTGCCCTGCCAGATGCCGACGCCCCATAGGATGACATAGAGCGTCAGAAGGAGGCCTGCGACGCTGGTCGTCCCGCCCTGCGTCGCGGCATTCGACAGGGCCTGATAGGCGGTCGAAACGTAGTTCTGGCCGATCTGATCGACCTGCGACAGCAGGGTTGTGATCGAGAAATTGCCCATGCCACAGACTCAAATCGGCCGCATTGGACCGCATGGGTCGTTCGCGGCAAAGGGTTCCGGCAGGGAGGATCCCGCCGTGTAGGCCAGCGGCTGACCGCCCTCGTCCGGGCCGCACGGCGCCTTCAAGGGCTTGTAGGCGCAGCCCGAGAGAGCGAGGCCCAGCACGATCGTGCCCAGGATGATGAGCCGATGCCGCCTCACGGCGAACCATCCTTCGGAGGTGAGAACGTCATGGCACGCGAAGCCGCCTCGGCATCGGTCTGCGGTGGGACCTGCACGGCCGGCTGCTGCGGCGTGACGATCCGACCAATGATGAGCAGACCGGCCAGGGCGATGGCCGCCAGGCTCGAGGCCACGACGAAGGAGAAGACCGCTCGACGCCGGAACATGCGGCTTCTCCTGCTCATCGCTGCGAAAAGACCATCGCGCGGGCGGCAGCCGATTCCGATGCGATCCGGTCGAGATTTTGCTGGTTCGCGGCGGCGGCTGCGTTGTTCACCACGCCGGTGAGCTCGTTGATGGTCTGTCCGGTCTGGATCTGAATCTGCGTGTTCTGATCGACGCTGCCCTTCAGATCCTTGGCCTGACCGATCTGCTGGCCGCCCTGGACGAAGGCGCTTGAGCGCGTCTGGATCGCGCCCTGGGTTGAGTCGATCAGGCCGGAGAGGGTCGCTGCGACATTGACTGCGTTGGAATAGGCCTTGTCCGAAGGGTGGGATTGGCCGCCGGTCAGGCCGGTGATCGTCTTGACCAATTGCAAGCCATTGATCAGGCCCGAGACGATATTCTGCGAGGTCGATCCCATTCCAGCGAAGGACAGCGCCCCGCCGGAAATCACCGTGCCGAGCGAGGGGGCCTTTGCCATCGAGAATCCGCCCCCGAGTGCCATCTGGGCGAGGCTGCCTTGAGCATCCGATGACCGATTGCCAGTGACCGCTTCCAGCGTCTTCTTGGTGTGCTGAAGGATGTCGCGATCGGCCTGCAGGATCTGCTGGGTATTGGTCGCGATCTCCTGGGCCTTGGCGAGGTTCGCATTGTCGATGACGGGCACGCCCTGGGCATGGCTCAGGTTCGTGCCGAGCGTCACGATGCCCGCAAGAACGACGATCCGCATGGCAGACTCCTACCGGTTAGAGGAAGCGGCGGCTTCGAGTGCCGCCGCGACGTCGGTCGTCGAGAGTGACGAGCCCACAGATCCTGTTGCGCTCAGAGCTACGGAACCGGCTGCGGCGCCCGTAGCGTTCTGTTGTTGCATCTGCGTGAGGTAGAACAGGACATTTTCGCTGCTATCGATAATGCGCGCGCTGGCGCAGGCGGGATCTGGCGTCGTTCCGAGCGGTGTCGTCGAGCAGGTCGAGGCGCTGCGGCAGGGATCCGCTATGGTGCCGTTGCCGATCATGCCTTGAGGGCAGGTCGAGCCATCTGACCCGGGGCCGCCGCCCATCCTCAAGCCACTGGCGCCGCGGCTGCGGTCGCTGGTGCGTGCCAAATTCAGCGCATTGATCGCCGTGACCCAGAGGTTTGTGGCATTGGTTGCACCCGTCCAGGCAAGGCCGTTCTGGATACGCGCCGCGCTATTCATGTCGAGTGCGGCCATGACGGTCGTGGCCGTCCCGACCTCCTGGCCGGCGCTGCGAAAGGCGCTTTGGGCGCTCTCAAGGCTGGTCCGACTGGCCTCCAGCCCACCAACGACGTCACCCGTAGTCTTGAAATGGTTCTGGCTCGCCAATGTCGAGCCCTTGGCGTCGGCGGCCGGTGTCGCCGGCATCGTCGGCGAATAGGCCTGGATCGTCTTCGCTCCCGAGCCCGCCTGCGCCTTGGTCGCTGGATCCTTGACCTCGGCCTTCTTGCCCGTGGTGACGGCGCATTTGACGCCATCGTTGGCGCTTTTGCGCTGGGTCGTGATCGGTACGAGCTTGATGGTCGTGCCCGAGGTGGCGGCTTTCTGATCGAGCTGCCTGGCGTCATTGGTGGGAATCGCGGCGAAAGCCGGCGCGAAGGCCAACAGACTGCCGACGATGAGGAATGGTCGAAGCACCCAGTTCATACGTCGCCCCTTCCCATGAAAACCGGCAGCCAGTCGGCAGGATCGTCACCGAGGCGGGCTCGCAGTGCCGTGAGTTCTGCAACGGTCTCGGTTCGGCCCGACAGCACCTTGATCAGGTCGGGCATGCCCGCGAGGTTCAGTTTCGCGATGACGCTGTCGCGGCCATGCTTGATCAGGAAAGAGCGGCTTTCCGGAACCGTGTTGCGGATCCAAGCGACCTCCCGGTCGGTGAGACGGAAGGCCTGGGCATAGCTCTCGTCGTCGGCTTTCGGATTCGGGAAGAAGATGTTGGTCGCGGTCTGCTCGATCAGCGTGTTGGCGGATCTGGAGCGGACGATATCGGCGGCCGATTGCGTGCCGAAGCCAATGATGCCGTTCTGCTTGCGGATTGTCTTGAGCTTGTCCTTGATGAAGAAGGCGAAGACCTCGTCGTCGAGAAGCCGCCAGCCCTCATCAAGGAAGATCATCACCGGATCGCCGCCGAGCAATTCCTCGGTGCGGTGAAAGATGTACATCAGCGCGGCCGTTCGGATGACTGGGTCGTCGAGCACCCGGGTCATGTCGAAGCCGAAGATCGATGACAGCGAGAACTGATCTTCCTCATTGTTGAAGAGCCAGCCGCGTTGATCCGACCGCATCCAGCTCTCCAGCCGTGCCAGCAGATCCCCTTCCCCTGCCCTGATGCGGCCGCGCAGCAGCGTCGAGAAGGCCTGCAGCGTCCGGCCCTCCGGTCCCGCTGCCAGCGCCGAGCCGATCGCGTTGCGGATCACCTGTTCTTCCGACGCGCTCAACAATCCACCACTGGTCGGCCGGAGCATGAAGGCGAAGAGCTGGAACAGGAATTCCCGGTTCGGCGCCGTGTCCGGCAGGGACAAGGGATTGAAACCGGTCGGCTCCCCTGGCGTCAGTACCTCGTACTGTCCGCCAAGCGCACGGATGAAGATCTCGGCGCCGCGGTCCTTGTCGACGAAAAGCAGCTTTGGCCGCGGCTCGATGCGCTGGGATTGCGCCGAAATGAACGACAGGAACACCGTCTTGCCGGAGCCCGAGGGCCCGACGACGGTGAAATTGCCGAGGTCGCGGATATGGTGGTTGTAGTAGTAGGCAGTCTGTGAGGTCGTCTCGAAAACCGAGATCGCCGGTCCCCAGTGATTGCCGCTCGGCCGGCCGCTCGGATAGTTGTGCAGCGAGACGAAGCCCGCGAAATTCTTCGACGAGATGATCGACTTCCGCGCGATATAGGAGAAGTTTCCCGGCAGCTGGGCCCAGAAGGCGGGCTCGCAGTTGAGGTCCTCGCGGGTCCAGATCACCGAGCGATCGGTCAGGGCCGCACCAACGGCGGTGACCGTCGCGCCGACCTCGGCCATGTCGCGCCCGAGGCACATCACGGTCATATGGTGCTCGCCATAGATCGCCTCGGAGGCGAGCAACTCGTCGCGGGCATCGTCGAGCTGTTCGGCGACGATCGAGCCGGCTTCGTCGGACATGTCGACCTGGCGCGAGACCCGATCGATCTGCTTGGCGGCTTCTGGCCGATCGACGATCGCGAAGCTCTGTGTCGCGATGAACTCGTGGGGAACGCGCAGCAGGTTGTCGAAGGAGCCGGGCCCTGTCTGGGCAGGGTATTCGCGGATCGAGATCATCGCCCCGAACCGCGTATCGCCAGCGGAGGCGCCACGAATTTCGACGGCATTTCGGCCAAAGAAGATGCGTTTCTGCGCAAGAGCGTCCGCGAGTGCCATCCTCGGCAGATGCATCGGGCGCGGCAGGCCACCGTTGACGAGCTGGACGAGAAACTCCAACGGCTCCGAGTACCAGACCCCATCGCGCGATATGACGCTGAGAGGGCGGGCGCCGTAGACCGTGAGTGTCTCCCGGACGGCTGTCGCCGCATCGCGCAACTCGCTGAGCGCGGTCTGCATCGCCACGGATTCCCCGCCAGCCTCCCTTCGGCCGATCAAGCGTGACAGCGAACTCTCGAAGGTCCCGGCCTGGCCCTGGAGTGGCCGGCGCACAATCGTGAGGTAAAGCTCGTTGACGAACATCCGCCGCGTCGAGAGCGCAGCCTGGTAACGCTCGTCGATCTCCCGGCAGAGCGCATTGTCGAAGGTTGACGGGATCGAAGGCTCGACCTCGCGGCGGATGATGTGGCTGACGAGCGCAAAGCGCGAATTGGCGAGCGTGCGCACGACGTCGTTGCGCGCCAGCAGCCGCGAATTGACGGCGCTCATATCGGCAGTCTCGAAGGAATAACCCTCGAGCTTCAGGATCGTCAGGACCAGCCCGTCGCGCGTCCTGATGACTGTGTCGTCGACATGGCGGGTAAAGGGGATGTGCGAGGCGACAGGTCGCTCCCGTCGCGAGACCGCGCCATAGGTTAGTTCGTCGAGAAGGGCGCGCGCGATCATGATCGCCCTCAGACGCGATAGCTGTCGGCGCCCCAGAAGGCGCGAGAGCGCGGCGGGCAGCGCGACGATTTGACGAAGAGGATCTCGAAGATCCGATCGTCGCGCAGCGTCAGCACATAGCCGAAGAGATGCAGCGGGATCGCGACGAGCAGCATCAAGAGGTTGTGCGAGACCAGAAAGCACACTGACGAGGCGACGCCATTGAACATGAAATAGAGATACGGCACGCCCATCAAGGTCGGCGCCCGCGTCAACGCCTTGACCAGAGGCGTGATCAGTGGCTGCTCCGGGTCTTGCACGCTCATTGCCCGACCGCCGACTGGAAGAACTGAACGATCTGCGCCGATCCGAACACCAGGACGATGCCGAAGATGACCGAGCCGGCCACACCCCAGGTCAGACGGCCGGCCCAGGCGAAGAAACCGCAGGCAATGACGGCAAGCGTCGCGAGCGCCGTCGAGATCGGACCGGTCAGTGCCTGCACGAGCTGGTTCAAGGTCGATTGAACCGGCTGTAACGTGCCGGACTGCGCCTTCGCGTCAATGGCAGCCAGCGTCAGCAATGTCGCGCCGGCCGCGCGGAAAAAATGTCTCGAAAGCAGCATCTGCAGCATCCTCATTCGATATGCATGACAAAATCGGCCGTCGAGGCTGGCTGGGTGCCGGCCGGGCGATGTCTCGGAGTGGTCAAAGCCTGTGCGGTCCGTCTATCGGGTACGCCGCTGGAGCTTGGACCAAATTCGATCCCTTCGAGCCCAGGCCAACCCGCGAGGTCGTTCACGACGGTGGCGACGAATCGCACGGTTTCGGGAAACGGCGGCACGCCGCGATGCGCGATCAGCGTCTCTTCGCCTGCGTTGTAGGCGGCGAGCACATAGAACGGATTGCCATGGCGGGACTGGAGATGGCGCAGGAAGCGCACGCCGCCGCGGACATTTTCGCCGGGATCGCAGAGGTCGACCTTGAAGCGCTCGGCCGTTTCTGGGGTGAGCTGCATCAGCCCGTAGGCACCCTTCTCGGATTGCGCCGTCGAGATCAGGCGGCTTTCCGCCTTGGCGACGGCCAATGCGAAAGCTGTGTCGAACCGCTCCTCGACCGCGACCCGTCGCACGAGCGCCTCGGCCTCGCCGGCCGCCAGCTGCGTTCGTGGATCGCAGACGGGGCGAGAGGTGTCCGAGCCGATCACGTCGACGCTGGTCGGAGTCTGGGAGATCGGCACGAGGCGACCGGATGCGTCGAGCGCCGCTGTTGGCTCAGGCAACTTGTCCTGAAATTTAACTGGCGCCGTCGCCTCCTCCCCCCAAACCGGTCCTGCCAGAACTGCGATCACTATGCTCGTCGAAAGCGTCAGCCGCATCGTGGATTCGCCTCTCGCCAAATCGGTCAGTAGTCAGTATATTGACGTTCTGACAGTTGGCAACAGCCGGAAACACGATGCCCCTATCAGAACGCTGCTGCGCAGCATCGAGGGCTGCGAGGATGATAAAGGCCGCCAGCCTGGCGTTGGGCATGAGCATCGCGCCGGCGGTCGCGCCTGCCCAGGAGGCCTCCTTTGGTTGCAAGGTCCTGCTCTGTGCGGCCGCTACCGCTCCGAGCTGGTCGGGGATTCCGTATTGTATACCGGTCATGCAGCAGCTTTTCCGACAGCTTGCCCGGGGCGGGGGCTGGCCTGCATGCCCAGAAGGGCAAACAAGCAGTCTCGGACACGAGCCTTATCTCCCCTGCCCCGCCGGCTGGACGCCCGCCGAAAGTGCAGCCAGTCACGAGCAGGCGCCTGCCCTATCGTCTCCGAATGGTAGCCTCTGCATCAACCTGTCCAAGCCGTCGACCGACTGCATGGCCAGCTCGGAGGGCGGCTGCCAAACCAGCTATCCGAGCCAGCCGCGGCAGGCGCGGGAGGAGCCGTATTACGTCGACATCACCACCACGAACGGTCAGCAGCGCTTCTATTTCGCGCTGAAGGGCTACTGAGGATGCGCCTCGTCAGGGTCCTTGTTGCAGGCCTCGCCGGTGCTTGCGCCATGGCTGCCACTGCGCAGGAGCCGGCCTCGCCGCGTTGGTTCGCGATCGGGCCGACTGCGATCTTCGAGACCGGAGACAGCTGGGCGGATGGCGGCGTGGACTATCGCCTCTACGGCGTTCAGTCCTGCCTGCGCGGGACGAGCTTCACCAACGGCGCGGGCGTCAGGCGCGATTGCGGCGAGGCATCACTGGCTATGTTGGTCGCGCTGATCCGGGACCTACAACCGCAGTGCCATCAGGCTGGCGCGCAGCCGAATTCGCGCATTGTCTTGGTGTTCTGCGTCGCTACACGAGCCGCGGGCGCAGGTGCTGGCTCTCGCATCGATCTCGGCACGGCCCTGATCTCGTCGGGCTTCGGCTTTGCCTCGCTCGCGCCCGATGGCCGGCCCGTCCATTCGCCTTATTTCGTCGCGCAGCAGGTTGCGTCGCGCGCGAGGGCCGGCCTTTGGGCGTTTCCCGATCTGCCCGAGCCGAATGCCATCATCCTGCGTGCGTTGCGTGAGGGCCGGCCACATGCGGGGTTCGAGAATCCGCCGGGGCAACAATGAACGATCGCGACCCCATCGTTCGAGTCTGCTCCAAAGGGCGTCTGAGCTCTATCGCCGGGATCGGCGCCATCGTGATGGCGGCGATGGTTGGTCTGGGCGTCCCGGGCAAATCCGATGAGAACGCGTCATCGGAGGAGCCGGGCTTCTATGCGCCTAAAGGCCAGCAGCAATCGCCTCCCTTGCGGGTCGAGGTGATCGAGGGGGTCAGGTTCCGGGATATCGAGACCGGCCAGATCTACACGCTCTACGGGATCGACACATGCGCGCCGGATCAGCGCGCGACGCTCGGGCGTCAGCCATGGCCTTGCGGGGTCATCGCAACCGCCTGGCTCGTTTCGGCGACTCTCGGAAAATGGATCGCCTGCGCCAGGATTCATGAACGCGACGGTGTCATCCAGGCTCGCTGCGCCTCCTCTCAGCATGGCGATCTCGGCGCCGCCATGCTGCGTGAAGGTCTGGCTGTCTCGATTCCGGTCGAGCCGCCGCTCAGGACCTATGCTGCGCTCGAGCAGGATGCTCGGAAGGCCTATCGCGGCCTCTGGGCGAGCCGCTTCCAGATGCCGGCAGAGTTTCGGCGCAGCGCCGCGGCCGCGCTCAGCGAAGCCGAGGGAGCCCGGCGATGATAGGGCATGGCCCCGAGAGAGAGAGCCGCGTCATCGATAGGAGACGCGGAATGGCCGCGATGCTGACCGTCCTGCTCGCCTCCTGCGCGCAGCCGCAGCCGGTGAGCCTCGTCGCGGAAGGTCGGCCTACGAGCGATGCTCTCTATCGTGCTGACCCCGTCAGACCAGGTCGCCTGGCCTATGCGCCGGACCGCGCAACCTTCGCTCCGATGCTGACGGAAGCCTACACCTACCCCACGCAGCCACAGGCCGAGCAGGCCTGGCAACGAGCAAGCCTCAATCGCATGGAGGTCATGGCACGGAATGATGGGCCGCCCGGCATCCGACTGTTCGGGTGCAAGCCGGGCGCGCTCGACAGTTTGACTGGACGCATCACGCGCTATCGCGGTCCCGTCGTCCATTGCGCGGCCGATGTCGCGATGGCGTCAGGATTGCCGCCTCGGCGCGAGACGGTGAACTTCTACTACCATGGAGGTGCCTGGAGCCTGCTTATGACCGATGCGCCGCGGGCGCCTGTTGCCTGGCTCAATCGCGAAAAATCGGTGCGCGATCCGTGGCGGTTCCTGCCGTGGCGGGATCGCTACGAATGAAACCGACTTTGTCGAAAAGTGTTGCGAGTTCTGGGCGATGCCTGCGATGGGGGCGGCATCGTCGACGCGCCGCCCGCTGCGTTACGACGATCGCCACAGCCCTTGTCTGGCAAGGCGTGCAACTCGATGCCGGCGCGCAAGAGCGCACACCCGATCCCGGGGCCTGGCGGCCCGTCTCCTATTCGGATCTGACGGCCCCCGCCCCTGCAAACGCGACCTTCGTGGACATCTGGAAAGAAGAGATCGAGGCGAACAACAAGACCTATCGCGAGAAAGGCGACTTTCGCTTTGCCGGCGGCAACGCGCCAGCGACCGAAGCGCATTTCGTGATCTGGAGTCCCGCGAAATCCGTCGTCCTTTCGATCCTCAACACCGCGACGCACTGCACGACGAAGCAGCGTGACGCCGGCGTTCTCGTCAAGCTCTGTCCTATGCGACTTGTCATCTATGAAGGCGTCCGGACCCAGGTGCTCGACGCCGATCGCGGCTGCTTTGTCGAGATCGACCCCTCAATCGGTCAGCAATCCAGCGTGGCCGCAGCCTACGCTGCTTATGACCTCGGAGCCCGAACGATCAAGACGGGTCTGGTCGTTATGGGCCAAGCTGTCGAGGGCTGTTCGCATGGCATTCCGCTGCCGCGATGAACCGGTGGAACTCAATTCGTGTTCCAGAATCGCGGCGGACCTGGACGCCTAACGCAGCCCACCATTGGCGGTCCGGGCCTCTGGCGCTTAACTCACCCCACCCGCCGTAGGAAACAGGAGCAGGTCATGAACCAGGTTTTGCGAGCGGCCGGCACACTTCTTCTGATCATGGGTGCCGGGCAGGCCATCGCGCAGTCCGATGGGAACTCGGCCTGGCGGGCGATGACGTTCCATGATTTCCGTCAGCCATCAAGCGATGTCCTCCAGACGGTCGTCTGGCCTGACGTGATCGCGGCCGCCAATGCCTACACCGAGAATGAGCTTAAGCGCCCGCTCAAAGGTCGCAATGCGCTCGTCACGGCGTTGTCCTCGACCTATCAGCTCGGCGATCGCACCGTGATCATCAGCACTGCGCTCGTGCGTGGCTGCGACAGCGGCGCAAATTCGAGCGGTGCCGAGATCGAGCCATCGCTCTGTCCGCTCCGCATCCTCGTGATGAAAGCCGGAAAAGTCGTCTCATCCAAGACCGAACACGGCTGCTACATCGACCATGCCGACAAGGACCTCCCCCAAAAGAACCGCAACGACAGTTCCTATACGCGCTTCGACCCGAAGACCGGAACGATTGCGCTTCGCACGGTCGTGGGCGGCAAGGAGATCCCGTCCTGCCAGCGCAGCTACGCTGTCGACTGAAAGGGGGACCGGCATGCCAAGATTCACAAAGGTCTGCTTCGCGCTCAGCCTGGCGGTGAGCCACATTTTTGCCTCGAGCGCGATCGCGCAACGGGGCCAGTACTGTGAACGGACGAACTATTCAGCTCAGCAGATTACCGATGCCGTCCGAAATTCGTCCCTGCGCGATGATCTGAAGTCGACCTCGTGTTCACTGGGCGGGCTCGGACGTTATGAATCCGGCGGCAATAAGGGCGTCTACAATGGCAGTTGCTGCACCGGCATCTTCCAGCTCAACAATGCCAATGTCCGAAAATATGCGGGCACCGATCGCGAGGGCTACGGATGCCTCACGCTGCAGCAGCAGGTCAATGCCTGGGCGAACCTGACCAATGACGGCTACAATACGGGGGTGGTGCGCCAGCTCGCATCGATGCAGACTTTCGACGGCCAGAAGGTCGACGCCGGCTTCCTGTCAGCCTGCATCCAGCTTGGAACGGGGAACTGCCAGAGGATGGTGAGTTCCGGCCGGTGCTCGGGCTTCGCCGACATCAATGGCACAACCATCTGCGACATGGCCCGCTCCGCGCGCGCGATGACGGACCCGAACTGCAAAGATGGCGAAGCGTCATGCACACAGGGGCCGGGGGATTTTCCAACAAACATCGGTGTCGCTGCAAATCCGCCGACGGCCGACATCGCAAATGTCGTCGTAGGATCTTCGGAGGTTTGAGTCAGTCAGGTTCACGAAATCTCGTCGGGATCAATCGCGATCATTGCCGCAAGCCGCTCAAGAGAGATTCGAGTCTCTTGAGGCAGGGAAGTTTTTCGATAGTAGGCGTGAACGAGCGCCCAGTACGCCACAGATTCCGAATTTCCTGCGAACAATGCTTTTGTCATGCATTGGCCAATTATAGTAATCGCACGGATTGACGATCCATGCCGGTCGTAGAGCCGCAACGCCATCTCCTGAGCTTGTATCGGTCCCGCTGTCGTCACAATTTGCTCCCAGATTGGCTCATCGCGGTAGTTGTGTCAGTCTGCCAAGAGCATCGGACCGAATATCCTATTCAAGCCGATACTTTAGCTCTTTGATTTTGCATTGGCTTTATCGAAAGCCGCGTCCACTTTTCGGGACGATGCTCTAGCGGTATGAACGCTGAAGGAGCCAACGATGAATTCGACCGATGCATTCGCTTGAAGTTAGACGCTCCTCTTACGGTTGCGGTGCCCGGCGCCCGACTTTTGACGTAAGCATTCGCATCCAACAATCCGCCTGAATTTCGTCGGACCCATCTGACAATGCCGGTCGATCTTTATAGTGGCTCTGAAAAACCTAATGATATCTTAGATTTATAGAAAGCAATCACGAGAAATACTGATTGTCTGATATCAGATAAGAATAATGTGAATCACAATTGTTCCGAGGTTCTGAGCATTTGAGCGCATGAATAATTGACCTAAGTTCAATTCATAGCGCAGAGAGCACGAATTGGCTTCTATGACGCTTAGCGCAGTCAGCGAAGCACCGAAGAGTGGCCGGGGTCTCCTCGATTAGCTCAATTTGCGGCAACTCATCCAGATCTGATGACGTTCGCCAAAGGCAGATGACTTGCTAAGGACGGCATCCAAGGCAAGCTACTATGCTCCAGTTCCGTGCTGTTTCGCACGGGGGTGTAAGGGGGAATTCGTCGTAGCCAATGCGATTCCCGCGATGATCACAACAAAAGCCACAGGGTGAAACCACGCCAGCCTCTCGCCGAGAAAAACCGCGGCAAGTCCAGCGCTGAAAACTGGTAGGAGGTGCATGAACATCCCCGTCGTAGCTGGTCCGAGCGTGGCGACGGAACGGTTCCAGCAGACATAGGCCAGGATCGACGGAAAAACCGCAAAATAGAGCAAACCGAACGCAATCCGTGGCGTGGGCACAAATGTTCCGACCGCATTCGTTTCCGCGAGGACGAAAGGAACATGGAAGAGGACACCGAATGCAGCCGTAACCCCGAGCAGAGATAGCGCCTCAAGTCCAGGTGGCCGCCATCTGATCAGGACGGTGTAAAATGCCCAAAAGCTCATGCCGATAAAGACGAGTACCTCGCCGCGGCTAATCGAGAAGTGGGCGAGCGAGATCAGATCGCCGCGCGTGATCACCAGAGCGGCCCCGACCAGCGAGACCAGAATGCCGACGGCTCGCCGCGGCGCCACTAGTTGACCGAGCAGAACGCGTGCGATCAGGATCGTGACCACTGGAAGCAAAGCGTTGACAAGGGCCGCGTTGACGACCGTCGTGTGATGCAGGGCGGTATAGATGAAGCAGTTGAAAGCGGTCACTCCGACCGCTCCCAGCAGCGCCAAAAACGGAAGCTGGCGCTGGATCCTCGTCCAGTCGCGCCGCGTTGGCCGCCAAATGAACGGCAGCAGAATGAGAAATGCCAGCAGCCAGCGCCAGAAGGACATCTGTATCGGCGGGATATCGTCACGTATCAGCCGGGCAATCAGGAAATTGCCCGACCAGAACAGCGGTGGAAGCACCGCGACCCAATAGGCGGCCGGAGCGGCGCCCGCAGACGAGCGCGTTAATCCGGCCCTGGAATATTCAGCCATTCGCTTGCTTCTTCGCCTGGCGGACTTCGGTATAACGTCCTAGGATCGAATTGACTCCAACAGCAAGCAGGAACACAATAAGTAAAAGTGCGTACATGCGTGGCATATTGAAAGTCGCGTAGGTTTGAATGACGGCGTAACCCAGTCCTTGATTTGCGAGTTTTGTCTCGGCTAGGAGTGTTCCGACGATCGCGACTCCCAAACCAATACGGATTCCATTGAGAACAGGAACCCGCATGGCTGGGATGTAGATTTTCATAAACATCTGAGCGGCATTTAGACGAAAGCTCATTCCGACTCGGATTAGTACCTGATCCACCTCGCGCATCGAACTCGCAACGCTGACGGCCACGGGAAAGAAGCAAGAAAGGGCCCCCATGGCGATCTTCGATCCAACACCAACGCCAAACCACATGATCATGATCGGGAAGAAAATGATCTTCGGCGTTGGACCGAGATAGTGCAGCAGAGGCTCGAAGGCATGGCCGAGATAGCGGTTACGGCCAAGGACAACCCCGACGGCAATGCCACTTCCGCCCCCTATCGCCACCGCCAGCAGCACCTCACTGACTGTGATGCCGAGGTTCCAATAAAAGCCGCCGTCGAGAAAGAGCAGAACGAATTCTTTCGCGATGAGCGACAAAGACGGGACGACATCGCGATAGAGCAATCCGGACCGCGCGAGTGCCTCCCATGCGACAACAATCGCCGCTAGTATTGCCAATCGCGTCAGAATGACCGATCGAGATTCATCGGCTGCGGTATTTGAGACCGACTTCGCCGGTTCTCGCATGGCAAGCAACTGCATGATTTAAGTCCCAGGACAGTCAGAATTACCGGCGCGGTGGAATCCGGATCAGATCGTCGAGCTGTACCTTCGTCAAAGGCTGCGCGGTATATTTCAGCGCAACGGCATCAGGTACGATAGTCTCCAGTCCAACGATACGATCGGGATTCAGCGCCTCTTTCGGGAAGAACTCATCTCGTGTCCGCCTAGCGATATCAATCGGCACGCCGACGAATTCTGCGTAGACCTTGAGCGCCTCTTCGCCGGAATACATCGCCTCGATCGTTTCGCGATAGGCTTCCATGAAACGATTGATCTGATCCTGCTTATTCTGAAGCACCGATGTATTGGTGATCAGCAGGCGCACGGTTTGGCTCTTGAAGGCTTTCGTATCGTTGCCGGTGGCAATGACACGGATTTCGCCCTTGCTCAGCTGTTCTAGCCCAAAGGGAGGAGCGGACCAGCCGACATCGATCTGGCCCGACATAACCTGAGTCAGTGTCGGAGCAGGACCTCCCGTAGCCGTTAAGCGGGGCTTGATGCCGTTTTCCTGGACAAAGGCGTTGACAACACCATGCGTGGAAGAGCCGTTGGTCGAATAGGCAACAGTCTTACCGTCGAAGTCCTTCAGCGTCTTGATCGGCGAATCCGCCTTCACATACCAGTAAAGATCCTGGCCGCCCGTGGTTTCCGCGCCGATAATCCGAATTGGAGCTCCTTTCGAATACGCCGAAAGCGCCCCCATGATGCCACCCGCGACTCCGATGTCGACGCTGTTGGAGAGCACAGCCTGTTGCGTCTCTCCGCCGCCTTGCGTGTAAAGCAGCTGCAGCTCGAGGTTGTGCCTTTTGAAGATGCCGAGCCGGCTTCCAATTTCTGCCACAGAAGTATCCCAGTTGCCACGCTGACCAACTGCGAGTTTGAGTTGATCCTGTGCGGCAGCTAAGCTCACACTTGAAGCTGCAATAGCAATAGCGCCCGCAGCAATCAGTAGTCTCTTTAGAATAATCACTTGAACCTCCCATAAAGTTTTGTTGGTTTTTTGGACAAGCTCTAGCTTGGCCGCCCTTGCCGATCTAGATCTTGAACGCTTCCAGTGTCGGCAAATGAAAAAGCTCATCAATTCCCAACTGGCGAGGCGAAAGACCTTGCGAATGATGGGTCTTCAGGAAAGCGTCGAGCACATGCAGGTTGGGTCCAACTCCGTAGGACCAAAAATCCTCGCCCATCAGCGCGCGGGCCGATTGAAGTTGCTCTTCCACGAAGGGCAGCGTGATCTTCGTCGCCGAGGTATCACTCAGCCGTCCCAGCGCAACCCGCTTCGATTGCTCAAAGGCCTTTAACAGTGCAGCCGGCAGCCATGGGTGCTCTTCAACGATGGTGCGGCGGGCGCCTATGGCATGCATGATGGGAAAAATCTTGGTGCGCCGATAATAGTCGGCGGCGGCAGAGGTCGGATCCGAAAACAGCCGCACGACGTTGGGATGACCAGCCTCGAAAGAGGAAGGTGAGCGCGGACCGATAAAGCCATCGATCTCACCGTTGGCAAGCATCTGGTTCAGGGATCGGTCTGCAGGCGCTTGCTCCAGACGAATGTCCGACGGCAGTGACACCTGAATCTTCTCGGCACGCCCGGGTTGCTCGATACCGCCCCGCACCCAGGTCACATCTGAAGGCTTCACCCCGTAATCATCTTCAAGAAGGGCGCGAATCCAGACACAGGCGGTAAGCTGGTATTCAGGGCAACCGATACGCTTACCCTTCAGATCCTGCGGCTTCTCGATGCCACGGTCGTTGCGGATAAAAATGCCGGTGTGCCGGAATGCTCGCGAGACAAAAGCCGGGACGCCGACATAGGGGTTGGTCCCTTGTGCTGTCTTGATGGTGAAACTCGAAAGCGAAGCTTCGCAAACGTCGAATTCAGCATGCCTGAAAGCACGAAAAAAAATCTCCTCCGGCACGAGCTTCATGAAGACAGGATCGACACCATCGATTTGCACCTCACCATCGAGCAGCGGCCTGTTGCGATCGTAGTCACCAATAGCTATTGAAAGACGAAGCTTCGACAATGATCCCTCCCGAGCGGCCCACCGGCCGCGCTCTTTACCGAGGATCATGCTGTCTGCTGGCGCCCGCGACAAAGACTTATCCGAGATGCCAGTTAGATATTAGCTGTTTGGCGCTGCCGCCCCGACCCGTCTCGCGAGCGGTCCCAGCGACTCAAGCAGACGTTTGACGATCGTGTTGAGAAAGCTGTCGATCGCGTCCTGATGACGCGAGAGCGGCGCATGAGACGGCTTCAGCAGGTAGAGGGTACGCGTCAGGGGGGTGTCCGAAATTCGTTGGACTGCAATTTTCCCCGCTCGAATTTCCTCGACGGCTGTCCCATAGGGCATGAAGCTTGATGCTGCGCCCCGGACCACCAAGGTTCGCATCGCAGGAATGGACTGCGCCTCGTAAACGATCCGCAAGTTCAGCGTGTATTTCTCGGCCGCGCTCTTCAAGAGACGCTGGACCATGTCACGCTCGCCGGCCTGAACCAGATCATGTGTCAGCGCCTCGGCCAACGTCAGCGATTCTGGAAGGGACGTGTCGGTCGCCGGGCGTACGAAAAGAAGCTCCTCGATAAGAATGGCCTTGCGCTCAACCCCTGGTCGCGGCTCGTCGGCGCCATAGGCGAAAGCGTAGTTGAGTTCGCCGCGTTCGAGCGACATCGCAAGGCCGTAGCTCAACTCTTCCACCAGGCTCAATGACACGTTCGGCATGGTCTGCTTGGCATCGAGCAGCATGTCCGGCCCGATCTGCAGCACGATGCTCGGAGTCAGACCCAGTATGAGCATCTCCTGCTCATGACCCGGCAGACCGCGAAACTCTCGCTTGATCTCCTCCACGTCCTGAAGCAGCCGACGCGCGCGCTCCAGAAGGAGCTTGCCGGCCTCCGTGAGTTCGACGCCACGAGAGTGGCGTAGCAGCAAATCGGCGCGGAGTTCCTGCTCGAGCTGTCGAATTTGCAGGCCGAGGGCAGGCTGAGCGACATTGAGCTGCTCGGCCGCGCGCGTGATGTTCCCGACCTCCGCGATTCGTACGAAATATTGAAGCTGTCGAAGATTGATCCTCGCCTCCTCCGGCACTGGATGACGCGCCGATTATGTCGGCGGCGCGCCCTGTCGAGAAGAAGCTAACGCATCGCGCTTGCGACCACGAGGCACATTACCGCGAAGGGCGAAGCCAGCGCTCTATCCACTCCAGCGCCGAAAAGAGGACCACGCTAACCAGGATAACGAAGATGATCGTGGCAAAAACGCCAGGAAGATCGTAGCGCTCGGCGAGGTCATTGATCAGCTGGCCAAGCCCGCCGAAGTTGATCAGGAATTCAACGCCGATGAGGTTGATCAGCGTGAAAATCAGGCCCAGGCGGATCCCGGTAAAGATCGTTGGAATTGCCGCTGGAAACTGGATTTTCCAGAACAACTGGCCTGAGCTCAGATTGTAGCTATGACCGACGTTCAGCAGCGTCTTCCTAACAGCCTGGAATCCTTCAAGGGTCTTCAACAAGGCCGGAGCAAGCCCAGCAACGAAACCCATCGCGACGATTGTTGCCGAGCTACGACCAAATATGACGAGAAAAAGTGGGTAAGCGAGCACGATCGGCGCAGCCGCCGCCGCAGCGATCCATGACTCTGTGGCCAGCCTCAGGATGCGGTGCTTGTGGAGCAGTATACCACCACCGATGCTGAAGCCGATGACAAGCAGGCTCGCGGCAAGCGCCTCCGCACCGGTAACCAATAGCCGGTGTAGAAGCTGTTCCTCGGCGAATAGACGACCGAAGGCGCCGAGAACGGCTGAAGGAAACGGGATTACGAACTGGTTCAGCACCCCGATGGCGAGCATAGCCTCGACGGCGCAGAAGCAGAGTGCGACACAGCCCAAGCCGAACGCAATGGGTGGGATCCTCACAGCTCCCACGGCTTAGGCTCCCCTCAGCCGCGCACTATCCTCGGCCTCTGCCATACCACGCGAAGCCTCCTCGCGCAGATCGTTCCAGATCTCCGCCACGTAACGACCGAAAGCGTCGCTCCCGACGACATCGCCTTGGCGCGGACGCGGCAAATGAATATCAACGATCCTCTTCACCTTGCCGGGCCGGAAAGTCATGATGAGAACCCGATCGGACAGCTGCACGGCTTCCGTGATGTTATGGGTAATCAGCAGCGTGGTCTGACGCAAATCCTGCTGGATCTTGAGAACCTTGTCTCCGAGCAGCACACGGGTCTGCTCATCCAGAGCCGCGAATGGCTCGTCCATCAGCAGGATCTTTGGCTCGAATACCAGAGTGCGGGCAATGGCCACGCGCTGCCGCATGCCGCCGGAGAGCTCGGACGGATAGCGCTGCTCGAAGCCAGTCAAGCCAACCATGTCGATGAACTTGCGCGCGACCGCATAACGCTCGGTCTTAGGCACGCCTTTGACCTCTAGCGGAAAGGCGACGTTGTCGATCACGGTACGCCACGGGAATGTCGATTCTTCCTGGAAAACCATGCCAATCGACGCATGAGGCCCTGAGATCCGCTCGCCTCCGACCACGACGGACCCGTCATAACCGCCTACGAGCCCTCCGAGGATGTTGAACACCGTCGACTTGCCGCAACCCGACGGGCCGATGATCGACACGAATTCCCCTCGTTTGATCTCGAAGGACACCCCGTCAACTGCGGTCACCGTCCCTTCACGCGTATTGAAACGCATGGAGACGTCCTGGATGACCAAATCGATCTCATCTGTCGTGTCGGCCGCCAGACGCAGCTTCGCACTGGATGCCCGCATATCCGTTTCGTCCTCTGAATGGCTGCCGCTCATTAGCCCAATCCGCGCTTCGAAACGCACAGGGGTGCGGCGCGCGGAATGGAGGCATTGCTATCTATTGCGATAAGTCCGAGCATGTCGGCCCTTCCCTTTATCGCGGTTGTCGTTTTGGAGATGCTCCGCTTGCCATCAACGGTATGAGGGTCGGGCAGCCAGGTCCAAGATTATCTCGCTTGGCCTCTCAAACATTTGTGCGGTACCCTCGACGTTCCGCGTGGGTGCGCGAAAGTTGGTAACGCACGCATGAATAGAGGACTAGATTAGAGCCGAGACCCGGAAATCATGGCAAACAGAAATCAGGCGCGGGTCGAAGAGCCAGCGGTCGAGTTTAACGATTTGCCTTTGCAATCGAGCATCGGCTATCAGTTGCGCATGGCTAATCGTGCGATGCAGCGTTATCTTCAGTCGCAGATCGAACCGCATGGCGTAACGCTCGGCATGTGGTACTTCTTGCGCGCCCTTTGGCAAGAGGACGGCCTAACACAGCGCGAACTATCTCAACGAATCGGCACGATGGAGCCCACAACCCTCTCTGCCTTGGCGGCGATGGAACGCTCCGGGCTGGTGACCCGGGAACGTGACGATACCGATAGACGCAAGCTGAACGTGAGGCTCACGCCGAGGGGGCGCGGGTTGAAGAAAAAACTGATCCCCTGCGCCGAACACGTTATCGATCGCGCAACGACCGGCTTCGCTCCAGAGGACAAGGCGAGATTCCTGGGCTATCTCGCCACGGTTCAACGCAATTTCGGGGACAGCTACGCGACGCCTGAAGAGGTCGACTAGTCTCCGGCTGTTTTGGACCCTTCGCGGGTCATCCCGGCGGCCATCGTCGGGTTATAGCCGGGCTTCACCCGCGCATCGATCACGACCGACGCACCCGCCTTTGCGGCCGAGACCCCTTCGCGAACGGCCTTGACGAGATCGGCCGTGGTCGTTACAGGGCCGATTCCGACGAGCCCTTGCGCTCGCGCAATGGCTGCGATGTCGATGTCGGGGTCTCCGATCCGCTGCCCGATCCACTTGTTTTCGACCGGCCGGTCTCTCGTGCGCGCGACACGTTCCTGATGGATTTCGTCATTGTAGAACGACCGGTTATTCGAAACGATCGCCAGGAAAGGCAGCTTGTAGTGAGCGGCGGTCCACAGCGCCGAAACCCCCATCATCGTGTCCCCGTCGCCGAGGACGGCGACCGGAAGCCGTTCGGAGCCCTTGAACGCAAGCGCTGCGCCAACGAGCATGCCGGGGCCGGAACCAATACCGGCGCCGCCATCGGAACCGAGATAATCAAGCGGGTGGCGAAAGTGCCAGGACTCGCCGGCCCAACCCAGCGGCAGTCGCACCAGCGAGACGATCTCGTCGCGCAAAACCTCCCCGATCGCTGCAGCAAGCGAGACGACATCGAGTTCCCGGGCCTGCTTCTCGAGGTTCAGCGCAGGCAAGGCCGGAAGCGTGTCCGGCTCCGAGCCCGCACCCACGCCCAGCTCATCCGCGATAAGGTGCAGGGTGAGATCCGGGTCGCCGCTCAAATACAGGTCGGCGGGCGGCAGCGCCTGATGATCCATGCTCCAGCCATTGTGGAGATGGTGATCGAGCGCAACGTTGATCACCTTCGCACCGGCCGCGCCGCCCCCCTGCTTCAGCGTTCCGGCGAGATCGACCCAGTCGAAAGCTGCGATCACGTCCGCCTCGCGAATATGCCGGGCTCCCGTCTCGTCGAGGAAATGGCCGGGCTTGGCGGCGTGGAGCTCATGGTCGGTTGGGAAGACCGCGCCCACCTTGATATCGGTGAGCACCCGCGCCTTGAGCCGCTCCGCGAGCGCGACACGGCGCGCCCAGTCGCGCGGGTCGCGCGACAGCCGGCCGAGCAGGATGAGCGGGTTTCGGGCGCCGGCGAGCAGCGCAGCGGCGGCGGTGATGTCATCGCTCGCCGGAACGCTCGTGGACGGCGCCCTGTAGCGCGCCGGATCGGGAAATTCGGGCATGGCCTCCAGGCGTCGCTCCTGCATGGAGACGTCGAGGCAGACATAGGTCGGCGCCATGGGGGTCGCGCGCGTCAGGTTGACGGCGCGCAGCAGGGATTCGAGCGTCGCCGGCACAGAAACGGGCTGGTCGTCCCATTTGATATAAGGCCTGATCAGCGCCGCCTGGTCCTTGGCGGTGTGCAGCCAGTCGATCCAGGGGCGCCGCTCGGCGGCGTCGAAAGGCCCCGTCGCGCCGAGGATGAGCATGGGAACGCGATCGCACCACGCATTGTAGATCGCCATCGCTCCATGCATGAGCCCGACATTGCTGTGAAGGATCACGCCCATCGGATGGCCGGCCACCTTCGCATAGCCATGGGCTACGGCGACGGCATGCTCCTCGTGCAAGCACAGCAGCATCTGCGGCTGCTCGTTGCCGAGATGGTTGACGAGGCTGTCATGCAATCCGCGGAAGCTCGAACCCGGATTCAGGGCGAGATACGGTATGTCGAGCTTACGAAGCATGGCGGCGACGGCGTCACTGCCCCAGATCCCGTTATCGTGGGATGCTACCGGCACATCGATGCCGTCCAACGGAATGCTCATCAGGTTTTCCTCGGTTGTTCTTCTCATTGCTCAGGCGCCGACATCCGCACTTCTCGCACAGGATGTCGGCGGCCAGAACGGTTGATGATTGTCTGGCAGCAAGCTCCGGCGCTTTGGGCGGGAGCCGGTTGAGCGCGCGGCGCCCGCCCGGCATCGCACCAGGGCCGGATCCCGCAGGCCGCTCAGGCGCGGCCCTGTTTCAGGCTGACGTGAACGTTCTTCTCCTGCGTGAACGCCAGGAGTTCGCCCAGACACTCCTCGCGCCCCAGCCCCGATTGCTTCCAGCCGCCAAAGGGCGCTCCGAGGAAATGCTTCGAGACCTCGTTGATCCAGACGAAGCCGGCCTCGACCGCCATCGCAGTGCGATGCGCCTTGAGCAGGTCGTTGGTCCAGATCGAGCAGGTCAGCCCGTATTCGACGCCGTTGACCTGCGACACCATCGCAGCTTCGTCGTCCCAGGGCGCGATCGCCAGGACCGGACCGAAGATCTCCTCGCGGGCGATACGCATCCCTGGCTCGACATCGGCGAAGATGGTCGGTTCGATGTAGAAGCCCTTTTTCAGGGCCGGGCCGTCCGGCGTGCCGCCACCGGTCACGAGACGCGCGCCCTCCTCCCTGGCCGACGCGATGTAGCCGAGCACGCGCTCGTACTGCGTACGGCTGATGAGGGCGCCCATCGTCGTCGCTTCGTCCGTCGGCAGGCCCGGCACATAGTGGCTCGCCTTGGCCGGAAGGCGGGCCAGTACGTCTTCGTAGATGGCGCGGTGCACGAAAGCACGGCTGGTCGAGCCGCAGGACTGCCCGCACCAGGTGAAGTTCATGCCCGCGACGATGGCCTGCGCGACCTGCTCCGGGCCGGCGTCCGGGAAGGCGATCAGCGCGTTCTTGCCGCCGAGCTCGAGCAGAACCGGCTTGATCGTATCGCTTGCGGCGCGCATGACCGCGCGCCCCGCACCCACGCTGCCGATGATCGCGACCTTGTCGATGCCGGGATGGCCGGCAAGAGCGGCGCCCGCCTCGCGCCCGCCCGGCAGGACGCTGAACACGCCCTTCGGCAGAATGCCGTGGACGAGCTCCGCCAGCCGCAGCGATGACAGCGGCGCCTGTTCCGGCGGTTTCACGATGACGGCGTTGCCGGCCGCGAGCGGGGCCGCGATCTTGCCGGCACAGAACATGAACGGGTGATTGAAGGCGAGGATACGCGCTACCACGCCGAGCGGCTGCCGAACCGTGAGGTTCAGCGCATCCGGCCCCATCGGAATGGTGTCGCCCTTCATCTCGGTGACGAGACCTGCGAAGAAATCGAGCTGGGCCGCGGCGATCGCGGCGTCGCCGATCATCTCGCGCACGGGATTGCCGCAGTTCGCCGCATCGAGGGCGGCGAGCTCGCGCGCATTGGCGCGCACCACGGCCGCAACCTCCTTGAGAAGGCGCCCGCGCTCCAGCGGCACGACGTCGCGCCAGACACGGAAAGCCTCGCGAGCGGCGACGACCGCTGCGTCGACGTCGGCGCCGCCGGCCTCCGCAACATCTCCGATCGGTTCATCGAGCCCTGGATTGAAGGTCGGGTTGTAGCGGCCCGAACTCGGATGGTGCCACTCTCCGCCGAAATAGAGACTACGGCCGCTCGGTGCCGGTTGAGTTTTCAACATCCTGGGGTCCTCACAAGCCACCGCCACGTCAAAGGGCGGCCGCAAGGGCCGCCCTTCCTAAACTTCTTCAGGATCAGGACTGTGCCGCAGCCGCCATCTCGGCTTCCGTCTCATCCTGTTCCATTCCCTCGATCAGCGCGATTTCCTCGTTCGATGCGCCGAGGCGGCGCCAATCGTCGCCCTTGGGAACGATCCCCTGATAGGAACGCAGCTTGGCCTGCGGAATATGGGGTTCAATCAGGCCGATAGGCGGACCGCCGGCCGCGTATTTGCGGGCGGCATCAATCATGACGCGGCGGAACTGCACAATAGCGATGTCGCTGGCACCGAGACGTTCGCTCGTCCGGTCGGCAATCGGCCCCATGGACTCCCACATCATGATGTCCTGATTGGGGATGCCCGGAACGCCGGTGAAATTGCCCAGCTTCATCCACTGACGATCCTGCAGATAATTGTTGGCTCGGTTACGCAGGATCGGCTTGTAGTTCTTGTCGAGATCGATGCCGACCTGCGCCACGCAGAACTTGCGCCAGCTCTCCTGGTCGATGCAGTCATCATTGCCCCAAGCGATGAAGTGGAAATAACTCGAGACATCATCTTTGGGCACGATCACGGTCGCGACGTTGTAGGACGAATTCGGTGGAATCAGCGCGGCAAACGGCGCCACATAGACGGTCAGACGGACGTAATCATGGGTCTGGGCATTCGCGATTGGCCGACGCAGAGCTGCGTAGCGGAAGCCGTAATTGGTGAGTTGCACCTGGATTCGTGGGTTCTTATCGGTGGAAGGCCGCGTCCAGTGCGTGTCGGTTGCCCCGGCCGTGGTCACGCGCGCCGGCTTCATGTCGGAGGAGTGGAGGCTCGAGGAGTGAGCGGAATCGATCTGCCCCTCCATGATCTGGGCCCAGTTGCAAGGCAGGTCGATCTTCACAATCGAGACCTTGGCTTCGGGCGTCGGCGCCCAGGGCGGCGCCTCGAACTCCGGCATCTCGTCCTTCGGCCCCATATAAACCCAGATGAAGCCGCCGGCCTCATGGGTCGGATAGGCTTTGTGCTGGACCTTGTCGGCGAAGCCGCTCTCGGCCGGCTCGGAGACCATCTCCAGCACCTTGCCGTCCACGTCGAACTTCCAGCCGTGGTAGAGGCAACGCAGGCCGCATTCCTCGTTGCGCCCGAAGAAGAGCGAGGCCTTGCGGTGCGGGCAGTATTCGCCCAGCACGCCGATGCGCCCGTCCGTATCGCGGAAGGCGACGAGATCCTCGCCGAAGAGCCGGACGCGAACCGGGGCGCCGTCGCTCTCGACGAGTTGCTCCGAGAGCAGCGCCGGCACCCAGTGGCGCCGCATCAACTGCCCCATGGGCGCATCGCCCTCGACACGGCACAGCAATTCGTTCTCTTCATGCGTCAGCATTGGCTTCCCTCCATCTCGTCGGCCGGGGCTAGCCAGCCGGATAATACTTAGATATCTAATCCTCACATTAGTCTGGATGCAAGCTCCTGTCGAGCCGGGCAGGCTGAGGGTAAAATGGCCGAGGAAAATCAAACTTTTAACGTAAAAATCGCCGAGAAGCGGGCGATTGCCGACGACATCGTGATGTTCGAGCTGCAGACGGTCGACGGCAGCCCGCTGCCGCCTTTCACGCCGGGCGCGCATCTGGGCGTGCAGGTGCCCAATGGCGAGCTTCGCAAATATTCGCTCTGCAACGGGCCTGACGAGCTCGACCGCTACGTCATCGCGGTGAAGAAGGAGCATGGCGGACGCGGCGGGTCGATCAGCCTGATCGAGGAAACGAGGGTCGGCGACGAGCTCCCCATCACGCCTCCGCGCAACGACTTCTCCCTGAAGGAGGGTCCGTCGAGCTACATCTTCATCGCCGGGGGCATCGGGATCACGCCGATCCGGTCGATGATCCGGCATTTGATGGCGACGCGGGGCAGGCCGTTCAAGCTCTATTATTTCACCCGGACGCCGGCGATGATGGCGTTTCGCGAGGAATTTGCCGGTCCGGAATTCCGCGGCAAGGTCGTCATCCACCATGACAACGGCGACCCGGACCAGGCCTATGACCTCTGGCCCGTGCTGGAAGAACCGAAGGGCGCCCATCTCTACTGCTGTGGCCCGCGCGGCCTGATGGAGGCTGTGCGCGACATGACCGGCCACTGGTCGTCCGCAGCGGTGCATTTCGAGGATTTCGGCGCCGCCAGGGCGCGTCCGGAGGACAATACGCCCTTTACCGTCGTTCTGGCCAAGAGCGGCGAGCGCTACGAGATCCCGGTCGACAAGACGATCCTCGAGGTGCTCCGCGCGGCAGGCAGGACATTGCCGAGCTCCTGCGAGAGCGGCACCTGCGGCACCTGCAAGACGCGCCTCGTCGGCGGCGAACCGGACCATCGCGATCTGGCCCTTTCCGAGCAGGAGCGTGCGCGCAACATCATGATCTGCGTCTCGCGCGCGAAATCCGACGAACTTGTGCTCGATCTCTGAGGAACGGTGATGAGCGATCCGTTACGCCTTGGCGTGGTCGGTCTCGGCCGCGCTTTCATGCTGATGCTGCCCACCTTCGCTCAGCACCCGCTGATGCGCCTGACCGCGGCGAGTGATCCGCGCGAGGAGGCGAGACGGCGGTTCGAAGCCGATTTTTCGACGCCCGCCTCGGCCGCGCGCGTTTACGGGACGCCCGAAGCGCTATGCGCCGATCCCGGCGTGGAGGTGGTCTATATCGCCTCGCCCCACCAGTTCCATGTCGAGCATGTGCGGCTGGCCGCGCGTGCCGGGAAGCATATTCTCGTCGAGAAGCCGATGGCCCTTACCCTGGCCGATTGCCGGGCCATGATCCAGGCTGCCCACGAAAACGGCGTCCATCTCCTGGTGGGCCACAGCCACTCCTTCGACGCCCCCTATCTTCGCGCCGCCGAGCTGATCCGCTCCGGCGTATACGGCCGGCCGCGAATGATCCTGGCGGCGAATTTCACGGATTTCCTCTACAGGCCCCGACGGCCGGAGGAGCTCGACACCAGCCAGGGCGGCGGCGTGGTGTTCAGCCAGGCCGCGCACCAGGTGGATGTCGTCAGGCTGCTGGCGGGGAACAGGGTCAGCACCGTTCGCGCCGTGACGGCGCGGTTCGATCCGGCTCGCCCGACCGAGGGCGCCTACCAGGCGTTCCTGACGTTCGCCGATGGCGCGAGCGCTATGCTGACCTACAGCGGCTACGGCCGCTACGATACCGACGAGCAGCTCGGCTGGCTCGGCGAGCTCGGCCAGAAGAAGGACCCGTCGCAATACGGCTCAGCGCGCAGGGCGCTCGCCAAAATCGCGACGCCGGAAGAAGAAGCCGCACTCAAGAACAAGCGCGCCTATGGCATCTCGACAGGCGGGGCTGGCCCCTTCCCCGTCCCGGAGGGTCACAACCATTTCGGGCACATCGTGGTCTCTTGCGACAAGGCCGATCTGCGCCCGACGGCCGAAGGAGTCCACATCTACGCAGACGAACGCAACTGGCTCGACAGGTTGCCGGTTCCGGCGGTGCCGCGATCGGAGGTCGTGGACGAGCTCTACGCGGCCGTGCGCAACGGGGTGCCGCCGCTCCACTCCGGCGAGTGGGGCATGGCGACTCTGGAAACCTGCCTGGCCATTCTCGATTCGGCGGGCTCTGGCAGGGAGGTCGCCCTCGGCGGCTCTCCTGCGGGCGTCTGAGCAGCCCTTCCCTGCCGGCGCAGACGCCGCGTCAGGAGTAGGCGGGCAGTTGCGGCGCAAAGCCCATGATGGTGGTGAAGCGCCGGCTGAAATTCGGCCAGGCTTCCAGATTGACGATGCGCGGCGGCGCCCGGCCGTTCAACAGTTCGATCCATTGCTCCGCCGCCGAAACCGCCATCTGGCGCAGCGCCTCCTCGGTGATGCCGCCCGTATGCGGCGTCGCCAGGACATTGTCGAAAGCCAGCAGCGGATGGTCCGGCGGCGGCGGCTCCTTCAGGAACACGTCGATGCCGGCCCCCGCGATGCGCCTCTCGCGCAAGGCCGCGGCGAGCGCCTCCTCGTCATGGATTCCCCCGCGGGCGGTGTTGATGAAATAGGCGGTCGGCTTCATGAGCGCGAACTCCGCCGCGCCCAGCATGTTGAGCGTCTCCTTCGAGCGCGGGCAATGAACGGAGATGTAGTCGCTGCTGCGCAGTAGCTCGCCGAGATCGACCTTGCGTCCATGGCGGCGCGCGATCTCGTCGGCGTCGAGATAGGGATCGCAGGCTAGCACCGTCATGCCGAACAGCCGGTGGCAGAGCTCGGCGAAGCGGCGGCCGATCGTGCCGATGCCGATGATGCCCACCGTCTTGCCGTGGATGTCGTTGCCTTGCAGCGCGTAGCGGTCGACCGCGGCGCCCGGCCGGCGCAGCAACTTGTCGGCAAGTCCGATGCGCTTGGACAGGGCGAGCATCATCCCCAGCGCGTGCTCGGCCACCGCCTCGGTATTGGTTCCTCCCTGGTTGCAGACCAGGACGCCGGCCGCCGTACAGGCATCGACATCGATATAATCGTAACCCGCGCCGGTCGAGCTCATCGCCAGCAGATTCGGGCATCGCGCGATCAGCGCCGCATCGCCGAACCAGGGTTCGCGCAGCTCGGTGCGTGCCTGGACCTGATAGCCGTGGGCGCCTGCCATGATCTGCCAGTTGCGGGTTTCCGGCGTGGCGTAATCGAGCTTGACCAGCTCGAGGTCGTCGCGATCGCGCAGCATGGTCTCGGCTACAGAATCGACCCAGCTGTCGAAGAAGACCAGCCGCGGCCTGTTGGTCGAAATGCCTGTCATGATCCGTCCGTCCGGGAGCGAGGCCGCATCAGCGGCGGTTCCAGTGAAGAATACGCTGCTCGATGCGCAGGAAGCCGGCATTGAGCGCGAAGCCGCAGATGGCGAGCAGGAACAGCGCGGCATACATCTCGGCGGCACGGCCGGCATATTGCATCGAGACGAGATAGTAGCCGATGCCGGCATCGCCGGCGATCATCTCCGCGACCACCGTGACGATGAAGGCCAGGCCGATCGCAACCCTGATCCCGGCAAAGATGAAGGGCAGCGTCGCCGGCAGCAGCACGGCCCGCATCCTGCGCAGCGGCGGCACCCCCAATGTGCGCGCCACCAGACGATAGGTCGGCTCCACCGAGGTCGCGCCCTCGAGCGTGTTGATGAAGACCGGGAAGAACGCCGTCATCGCGACGACCGTGATCTTCATTCCGTCGTCGAGCCCGAGGAAAA
The DNA here is from genome assembly GCA_005502805.1 of Rhizobiales bacterium 2SD. Classification (GTDB taxonomy): domain Bacteria; phylum Pseudomonadota; class Alphaproteobacteria; order Rhizobiales; family Beijerinckiaceae; genus Allobosea. Next base: position 66,687 of record SCMY01000011.1, read on the forward strand.
GGATCAGCGGCGGCACCAGCGCCGGAACCGGCAGCGGCCGCAGCAGCTCGACCAGAGGCTCGACGGTCAGGCGCAGCCAGCGGCTGGACGCGAGTGCGAGCCCGACGAGCACGCCGATGGCGCTGCCGAGCACGAGGCCTGCCAGCATGCGGTAAAGCGTGCCGACCAGCGCGAGCAGGAGATCGCCGCCGGCGAGGCTGGTGGCTGCGACCGCCAGGGCCTGCGTCACCGGCGGCCAGTTCTCGCTGCGCACGATCCCCAGCCTCGCGGAGAGTTCCCAGGCCAGCAGGAGCAGCACCACGAGCAGGTAGCCGCTGACGCGGCGCCGGCCCGGAAGTGTGCCGTTCCCGGCGGAGCCCGTGGCCTCGCGGGAGGGTCGTGCTCGCCGCAGCGGAGCGCCGGACGCTACGGAGCCTTGCGGCATGGCGCCTCCTCCCTCAATGCACGCGCCCGGTCTCGTAAAGATAGCTTTCCGCCTTGGGCACGGAGGTGAGCATGCCGTACCGCTTCATTCCCTCGGCGATGCGGTCGAGATTGGCCGTGTCCACGCCTCGCGGATAGCTCGGCCAGGCCAGGAGCGCGCGCAGCCGTTCCGGCGGCAATTGCGTGAACTTGGCGATCAGCTCGACATGGGCGGGGTTGCCCTTGTTGCCCTCGCACCATTCGGCCCCGTTGCGATGGGCCCGAGTGAAGGCCTGCACGATCTCCCTGTTCCTATCGATATAGCTCTGCGTGGCGGCGAAGGCGGCGACCACCGTTCCCGGCATCATGCTGCCGCACAGTCCCGAGATGATCTCGAGCTTGTCGGGATTGGCCTGAACCTGGGCGGACATGAACGGCTCGATGCTGGCGACGTAGTCGACGCGGCCCTGCAGCAGCGCATCGGCCTGCTGCGGAAAGCGCACCTCGATGATCGCGTTCTTCGCGGAGTCCCCGCCGGTCTGGTCGACCCACATGCGCAGGCAGATCCACAGCAGATTCTGCAGCAGATGCGAGGCGCCGATCTTGCCGACGGTGTCGGCACCCGAGCGGACGCTGCCGTCCTTCCGGACCAGGATGGAGGTGTAGTCGTTCGGCGGCGCGTTCGCGATCGAGGTCGGCGCGACGATGCGCAAATCCACCCCCTCCGCCGCCCCGGCGATGATAGTGGTGATCGTCGACATCGCGAACTGGAACTGGTTGGCGACCAGCGCGGCCATCGCCGGGCCGCCGCCCGGGGTCGGCGTCACCTCGACCTCCAGTCGCTCGGCCGCGAAATAGCCTTGCGCCTGCGCGGCGATGAAAGCGCCGGCATCCAGGACCGGCACGACGCCGGCGCGGATTTTGGTGATGTTCGCCTGCGACCAGACCGCCGGGGCCTTGAGCGTTAATGCACCGGCTGCCGCTGCGGTGAGCAATCCCGACATCTGTCGGCGATTCATGCGAGACATGGTTGTTTCTCCCTCGGTTCCGCCCCGTTCCGGGTGTCGTGGACAGGAATTGAGCGCTAGCGCCGGTGCTTCTCCAGCCAGGGCGCCAGCCTGCGCTCGGCAACCGTCATGCCCCAGCTGATGACGAGGCCGATGACGGCGAGCAGCACCAGCCAGGCATACATCTGGCGGATGCGGAAGGAGCGCTGGTTCTCGAGGATCACCGCGCCGAGCCCGCCGGTGCCGGCCAGCATCTCCGAAAGCACCGTCATCAGCAGGGCGATGCCGACCGAGATGCGCAAGCCGGCCGCGATGAAGGGCAAGGTCGCCGGCAGCACGATGCGCAGCGTGATCCTGGCGCCGCTCCAGCCGAAGGTGCGCCCCGTCGCGATCAGGACGGGGTCGATGCTGCGAACGCCCTGAACCGTGTTGATCAGGATCGGAAACACGCTGGCGAGCGCGATCGAGGTGATCTTCATCGGCACGCCGAGGCCGAGGAACAGGATCAGCACCGGCACCAGCGCCGCCTTGGGCATCGGCCTCACCAACTCCACCAGCGGGTCCAGCAGGTCGTCGACCCAGGGGACCGTCCCCATCAGCAGGCCGAGCACGACGCCGAGCGCCACCGCGATCGCGAAGCCGACGGCGAAGAGGCCGAGCGTCGCGAGCAGCGGACCCTGCACCTCGCCGGAAAGGAGCAGGTCATAGAGCGTGCGCCCGATCACGCTCGGCGGGGGCAGCAGCACGCGATTGATCAGGCCGCGATCCACCAGGATCTCGATCGCGACCAGCAGCGCCGCGATGAAGGCGACGCCGGGGACGAGCCGCAGCGAACGGTCGAGCAAGCCGATCATAGCGGGCGATCCAGCAGGCGGTTGAGCAGCGCGTGCCGATGCTTCAAATAGACGGAATCCTCGCGGGTCTCGATCGCATGCCGCGGACGCGGCAGGCCGATCTCGATCACGTCGTCGATCCGCGACGGGCGGCGGCCCAGGATCGCGATGCGGTCGGCGAGGTAAACCGCTTCGTCGACGTCGTGTGTGACGAGCACCACGGTCAGATCCTCGCTCGAGGACCAGATGTCGAGGATCAGAGCCTGCAGCTCGACCCGCGTCAGCGCGTCGACGGCGCTGAAGGGCTCGTCCATCAGCAGCAGCCGGGGACGGGCGGCGAGCGCGCGCGCGATGGCGACGCGCTGCTGCATGCCGCCCGAGAGCTGCCAGGGGTAGTGGTCGGCGAACTCGCCCAGCCCCACCCTTTCGAGGAGGCTTTCGGCGTCGCGCTTCCGTTCGGCAGCGGTGACAGGCTTGTGTTCCAGGGCGAAGGTCACGTTGCGCCGGACGGTGCGCCACGGGAACAGGGACTTGGCATATTGCTGGAAGAGATAGACGGCGTCCGGCGGCGGCGCGGTTACCCGCCGGCCGTCCAGCGTAACCTCGCCGGCGCTCGCCTCGGACAGGCCCGCGATGATCTGCAGCAGGGTCGACTTGCCACAGCCCGAGGGGCCGACGATGGCGAGGAACTCGCCGCGCCTGATCTCCAGATCGGCTTCCCCGATGGCGACAGTGCGCTGGTCGCCGCCCGCGCCGTAGTGCTTGCGCACGCCCGAGACGCGCACGAGCACGTCGCCGAAACGATGCGGCGGATCGGTGTGCAAGGCCTGGGATCCCGCCATGGTCGTCATGCGTCGCCTCCCGCTGCCGCAAAGAGGCGGCCAGGCCCGGTCGCGACATCCATGATCTTCATCTCGCGCAGCGCATGCCAGGCCGCGACCTGGTTGCTCGTGAGGACCGGCTTGCCGAGGTCGCGTTCCAGCGCCTCGACGACTTCGAGGGAGCGGATCGCCGTGCAACTCAGGAAATATACATCGGCGTCCGGACGCCGGTTGGCGCGCACCAGCCGGTACCAGTCGCCGGGATCGACCCGGACCATGTCCTGCGGACTGTCGATGCCGAGCCCGACGGCACTCAGCGTCTCGCAGCCATGCGCGGTGAGAAAAGCGGCCTCGCGCCGGTTGATCGCGTCGATATAGGGCGAAACGAGCACGAGGCGGCGTGCCGAAAGCGCCCGCAAGGCGCCGATCAGCGCCCGCGAGGTCGCCGTGGCAGGGCACCCGGCCGCCTTGCTTATCCTGGCGATCAGCGGCTCCTCCGCGGCCGCGTCCCATGTCGAGACGGCCGTGCAGTGGAACAGGATCAGATCGACGCCGGCATCGCCGAGCAGGCCGGCCGCCTCCTCGACATTGTCCGTCATGGCCCGCAACTGCTCATCGCTGCTGCCGGTCAGGCGCAATCGCGTCGTGTGCAGGCTGACGCCATCGGGGAGCATCGCCTGAAGCTGCGGTTCGGCGGCGACGTTCCCGGAGGGCAGCAGCATGCCGAGCCGGCCGCGCCAGCCATAGCGGATGACGTCGCGGTCGAACGTCGTCATGCGATGCCCTCTCCGCGGAATGGAACGGCGGTTCGAGCCCGTGCCGGACGACGCAGCCTCTCCCATCGCTCGCTCACGACCTCGGGCGTGAGCGCGGCGCCATCGGCCCGCCGCCGGTCGAGATCCTCCCACAGGCGACGGCGCGCGTCGCTCCGCAGCATCGGCGGCAGCGCGAAGAGAAGAGCGCTGAAGCGGTCCCAGACCGGCTGGCTCCAACCGGCCTCATAGGCCTCGCGCTCCTTCCCGAATGTGAACAACCCCGCGGCCGCCGGCCTGTTCGCACGCAGGCAAGCCGTCGCCGCGCGGTCGACCGCCTCGCCGGCCAGGACCACGCCGTAGTCCCGCCCGGCTCCCTCCCGCGTGACGAAACCATCCAGCACATCCTCCAGCACGCGCTCCGGTTCGCGCTCGAAGGGGCAGCCATAACCGCCGCCGCCCGGCGTCAGGATCCGCAGCGTGTCTCCCGCCGACACCTCGAGCGCGTCGATCTTCCACAGATCGGAGAATTCGGCTTCGCCGGCCCGCCGGATGAGCACGCGCGCTCCGGCCGGGCAGCCTCCGCCCGCCAGTCCCCAGGGCAGGAAGCGATGCCGCTCCTGCCCGCGGGCGGTGACGAGCCCGGTCGGCCCGAGCACCTCGAATTCGAGCACGGCGCCGAGCCCCCCGCGATTCAGGCCGGGTCCGCCCGAATCGGGCCGAAGCCCATAGGTCGTGACCAGCACCGATGCTGCCTGCTCGACGATCTCGAGCGGGCTGTTGCGCAGATTGGCGATGTCGACGACATCGCGCGCGTTGAGGCCATCGCCGGCCGAGGAAGCGCCGGTGCCGCCCACCATGGGTTCGAGCACGTTCACCCGCATGCCGCCGGCAACGAGATCGGGCTCCGCGAAAACGACGGGTGCGATATAGCCTGCCCCGGCGGCCGGCATGACTTCCGGCAGCGCTTGGGCCAGCGCGCCGCAGAGCGCGTCCTGGACCCTCACCCCCGCGGTAGTGCGCAGGCCCACGGCCGCGGGCGCCACGCAGTTGACCACGGAACCGGCCGGCGCGACCACGGAGACCGGCCGCATCATGCCGGCATTCACGGGAATGTCCGGCTGCAGCGTCAGCAGCAGGAACATCGTCTTGTAGATCAGCCAGGGATGCGGCTTGCCCTTGGAATAGATGTTGAAGGCCGAGCGGACCTGCGGGTCCGACCCCGTGAAATCGATCACCATCCCGTCGCCCCGGACCGTCAGCGCGACCTGGAACTTGATGGGGATCCGTGTGGCGACGTCGTCGTCGAGATAGTCGCTGAAGCGGTAGGTGCCGTCCGGGATCGTCGCGATCGCCCGGCGCGCCCGTGCCTCGCCATAGTCCAGCGCGTCCGCCATCGCTGCGACGAAGATCTCGGCGCCGACCCGCGTGACCGCTTCCTTGACCCGCCGCTCCCCGATGCGAAGGGCAGTGATCATCGCGCGGATATCGCCACGATTGTCCTTCGGCGCGCGGCAGTTGGCGAGGATCAGCGCCATGATGTCGGGGCACTCCACGCCGCCGCGATAAAGCCGCGTCGGCGGGATTCTCACGCCCTCCTGGAAGACGTCGTAGCTCGACGGGGACAGGCTGCCCGGCACCTTGCCGCCGACATCCGTGGAATGGACATAGGCATAGACATAGCAGATGAGCCGGCCCCCGACCCAGACCGGCGCAATCACGCTGATGTCCGGCAGGTGCGAGGACAGGCCGCCGGTGGAATAGGGATCGTTGCAGATGACGACGTCGCCCTCATCGAGCACGCCGGCCGCCTCCAGCAGTTCGCTGAAGTCCAGATTGGCGAACATCGTGATGCCGATCGAGCGGGGATATCCGAAGATCTCGCCGGTCGGCGTCACCAGAGCGACGCCGAGATCCGCCGTCTCGTTGACGAAGACGGTGTGGCCGGTGCGCTGCAGCGCATAGCCCATTTCCTCGGCGATGGAGCGGAATCGCTGGATCAGGACTTCGAGGGTGATCGGATCGGTGCGCATCATGCGGCTTCCCGGCTGAGCATCAGATTGCCGAAGCGATCCGCGCGAGCGAGATATCCCGGCAGCACCACGGTGGTCGTATCGGGCTGCTCGATCACGGCCGGCCCCTTCACGACATGGCCCGCCTTGAGCGCGGCGCGGTCATAGACGCCGGCCGCATGCCGCTGCCCGCCATGGACGATGGGACGCGATCCGGTGCGCGGCGGCGCCTCGCCTCGCCCGGCCTCCTCGAGGATGCGCGGTTCCGGACGATGGGTCCGGCCGGCGATGACGACCCGCAGATCGACGATATCGACCGGCGCCGCCGTGTCGCTGTTGCTGTAGAGCGCCTCGTAGGCGCTGTGGAACAGCCCGGCCAGGGTCGGGCCGTCGAGCGCGGCGGTCGGGATCGCGCCCGGGATCTCGACCTCGACGTCGAAGGCCTGTCCGCGGTATCGCAGGCCGGCGGAGCGGCGGATCTCGATCGTGGCGAGGTCGGGCCGTTCGCCGGCGAGCCAGTCGCGCGCCCGTGCCTCGAGTTCGCCGAATATTTTGCGCAGAACCTGCGGATCGGCGGCCTCGGCCGCAACCCGATGGGTCCTGATCTGCTCCGAGCGGATGTCCGCCATGGCGGCGCCATAGGCGCACAGCGCTCCCGGAGCGGGCGGAACCATCACGCGGGGGATGCCGATCTCCCGCGCCAGCAGACAGGCATGGGTCGGCCCGGCGCCGCCGAAGGCGATCAACGTGAAGTCGCGCGGATTGATGCCGCGCTTGGTCAGCATCGGCAGGATCGCCCCGGCCATCGTCGCGGTCGCCAGCGTCAACACGCTCTCCGCCGCCTGTTCGAGGCTGATGCCGAGCCGGGAGGCGACGCCGCCGAGCGCAGCCTCCGCGAGCTCCGGCCGGAGCGGTATGGCGCCGCCGGCAAAGCGCTGCGGATCGAGGAAGCCGCACGCAAGATAGGCATCGGTCGTGGTGGGCTCGGTGCCGCCCTGCCCGTAGCAGGCCGGTCCCGGCGAGGCCCCGGCGCTGCGGGGGCCGAGCTTCAGCAGCCCGGCCTCGTCGAACCAGGCGATCGATCCTCCCCCGGCGCCGACGGCGAAGACGTCGACCGCAGGCATGATGATCGGGAAATCGCCGACCACGGCCTCGGTCGACTGCACCGGCGCGCCGTCCCGGATCACCGCGACGTCGGCGCTCGTGCCGCCGATGTCGAGCGTGACCGCCTCGGTCACGCCGCTGCGCGAGGCGATGTAGGCTGCGCCCACGACCCCCGATGCCGGGCCGGAGAGCATGGTGTGGACGGGCTGCTCACGCGCGCTGGAGGCGGACATGATGCCGCCGTTGGAGCGGGTGATGTAAAGACGCGTGGCAAGGCCGATTTCGGCCGTCTCCCGTTCGAGTTCGTCGACATAGCGGCGCATGATCGGCTGCACATAGGCGTTGAGCGTCGCGACCGTTGCCCGCTCATATTCCCGGATTTCCGGCCAGAGCTGCGTCGAACGCGAGACATGCAGGCCCGGCCGCGTCCTTGCCGCCGCCGCGGCCGCCTGCCGCTCCTGGCCGTCGTCGAGATAGGCGTTCATGAAGCACAGGGCCACGCTCTCGACCTCCGGCGGAAGCGCGGCGACGGCACGCTCCACCGCCTCTTCGTCGAGAGGGATCATCGGCTGGCCGTCGGCCGCCATGCGCCCGGCGATCTCGAAGACGCGCCGGCGCGGGACCAGCGGCGCCGGCATCACCGCACGCAGGTTGAAGAGGTCGCTCTTGCGCTGGCGCCCTAGTTCGAGGATGTCGCGCGTGCCGTCCGAGACGAGCAGGGCGACCTCGGAGCCTCGACGTTCCAGCACGGCGTTGAGCGCGATCGTCGTGCCGTGGACGAAGCTGCCGATATCGGCCGGAGACGCTCCGACCCGCCGCATCACCTCGACGATGCCGCGCGAGACGGCACGGGACGGCGATTTCGGCGTGCTCTGGACCTTGTGCGTGGTGATCGACTGCGTCTCGTCGTCTATCAGGCTGAGATCCGTGAAGGTGCCGCCGATGTCGACTCCGAGGCGGTAGCGGCCCGGTGCGGAAGCTGAATGAACCAACTTCCCTCCTCCCATTACGTATTGTAGAATTTGATTATGAAAATAGAAGCAGCCTTTCCAGGAAGTCAAAGGAAATCCGCCGCGGCGGAGCAGGAGGCCGCCAGCGAACGGCAGAGCGTGCGCTCCGTGGTCGTTGGAACGCCGCTGCTGCAGGCGCTGAGCGAGGTGACGGGCCCCCTGCCCCTTGCCGAGCTTGCGCGCCGGGCCGGGATGCCAGCCGCCAAGGCACATCGCTATCTCGCCGGATATATCGCTGCGGGCCTGATCAGCCAGGATGCCGCGACGGCCCGCTATGACCTCGGGCCGTTCGCGCTGCATCTCGGGCTGGCGGCGATCCGCAGGCTGGACGTCGTTGCGGCCGCCGAACCGGTCATGGAGGCGCTGCGCGACGAAATCAACGAGACCGTGTCGCTGGCAGTTTGGACGACGCGCGGCCCGACGCTGGTGCGCTGGGTCAGCAGCACGGCCCCTATGACGATCAATATCAATCCGGGCACGGTGCTGCCTGTGACCACCTCCTCGAACGGGCAGCTCTTCGCCGCCTATCTGCCGGAGATCGCCACCGCTGGGCTGATCGATGAGGAGCTGAGCCGTGCCGCTGCTGCAGCTCCCGTGCCGGGCAGGCCACGTAACCGGCCCGAGCTCGATGTGATTTTGCGCAAGGCCCGCGAGACGGGTATGACGGCGATGAGCGGCGTCGTGCTGCGCGGCATCAGTTCGATCTCCGTTCCCATCTTCGGGCATGCCGGAAACCTCCTGGCGACGCTGACCATCGTGGGGCTGGAGAGCGTGTTCGACAATTCCCCGATTGGCACGCCGGCGCAGGCCCTGCTGCGTGCGGGAGCAAGATTGTCTGAGCGCATGGGCGCCCTGCCTGCCCGTCCGGCTGAGGCGCGCTGACGCTTCGTCGATCGAAAGGTCGGCTGGCGATTGCCATTCTGGCGAATGTCGCTTAGTTTTCTAACTAATAAAAGCTGGGAATGGCGCTGACGGGCGGGAGGATATCGTTGAGAACCTTACTGGGTATGTTCGTCGGGCTGGGAATCGTCGTAGCAACATCGGCTGCCGCTGAAGGAACCAAACAACTTCACGTAGCGATCGTCTCGCGAACGATATTTTATCTCCCTGTCTGGCTGGCAGCAGAGAAAGGCTACTTCAAGGACGAGGGCCTCGACGTCCACATCGAAGTATTCGACAATGCCGAGAAAATTAACGGCGCCTTGCGTGAGAACGCTGTCCAGATTGCCGTCTCGACGCCCGAGAGCATTATCGTCGACGCGCTCAAAGGCGGCAGCTTGCGAATGGTCGCTGGAAATGCGGGTCGACTGCCTCACTATGTGATCGCCCAACCGGCGATCCGATCCATCGCGGATCTGCGCGGCAAGACGATCGGTGTGCTGTCGAACGAGGAAGGCACCACGCATCTCGTGCCTGAAGTGACGCACAGCGCAGGCCTCGAGCCCTCTGATTACATGGTGAAGGCTGTGGGCGGTGCTCCAACGCGCTGGCGTTTATTGCGTTCTGGAGAGATCGATGCTGGCCTGCAGCCGTTCCCGCTAAGCTATGAGGCCGAGGCTGCCGGCTTCAGCAATCTCGGCCCTCTGGCGGATTTCGTGCCCGACTGGCAGTTCACGAGCGTCAATGCGGACCTGCGCTGGGCGGAGCGGCATCGGATGGTACTCGTCAGCGCCCTGCGCGCCCTGCAGCGAGGGCTCGATGCGATCATCGAGGATCCCGCTGCCGCAATCAGGGTCGCGGCGCGCGAGCTCCAAACCGATGCGAAGCTCGCCGAGCGCGCCATCCGGGATACTGCCAGGCTGGGCATATTGACGCCGAAGATGGAAATCTCCGTCGCAGGCACGAAGCGGGTCCACCAGGCATTGATCGCCGCCAAGCTCGTCCACGACGAACCGTTTGCGCTCGAACGTGTTTCCGAAGCCGCATTTCTCCAGGAAAGCCGCCGATGAACAGGCCGGCGCAATGCCGCAGCTCCTCCGGCAAGGAGGAACTCGCCCGCGCACCGGCTCACGGGCTGACGCGCGCGTCCTCGCCAGATGATGGATCGCTACGATGAAGCCGTTCCGCTGCCCCCTTGACGGAGACTGCGCCGATCCCCGCCGGCTAGTGGAGGCAGCCCTGCGCAACTTCATGTGGGAGCATACTTTTGGCCAATGATCTCGAGATTCGGGGCGTTTCGAAGCGCTATGGTGATCCGCCCGGCGGGTTGCTAGCGATCAGCGACATCAGCCTGAATGTGCAGAAGGGGGAGTTCGTCTCGATTATCGGGCCGAGCGGCTGCGGCAAGTCGACCCTCTTCGGCATCATCGGCGGGCTTGTGCCCGATTACGATGGCGAGGTGCGTGTCGGAGGGCAGCGTCATGTCGGAACGCACAAGGACATCGGCATCGTCTTTCAGGAAGAATCTACGCTGCCCTGGCGGACGGTGCTGACCAATGTCGCGCTTCCTTTGGAGATCCAGGGTGTCTCGCGGGCAGAGCGCGAAGAGCGTGCGCGCCATTATATCGAGCTTGTCGGCCTGGCCGGCTTCGAGAACAGTCGCCCCGTCGAACTGTCTGGCGGAATGCGACAGCGAACGGCGATCGCGCGCACCTTGGCCTTCCAGCCCAAAGTACTGCTGATGGACGAGCCTTTCGGCGCGCTCGACGAGCAGACGCGGCTACTGCTGGGCGACCGGGTGCTCGCCATCCACAAGGAGCTGAAACAGACAACCCTGCTGATCACCCACAATATCACCGAGGCGGTCCAGCTCAGCGATCGGGTGGTGGTGATGTCCTATCGGCCGGGGCGGGTTCTGCGGATACTCGACATCGACCTCCCGCGGCCGCGCAGCTCCGATAGCGTCACCGATGAGCGCTTCGGGCGCTACGTCGCCGCGATCTGGGGAGATCTCCGCGCGGAGGCGAGTCGCGGCATGAAAGAAGCCGAGGCGTTACGGGGAACCGGCCGAAGAGCCGGCTGAATCGAGAGGAGAGAAACGCATGTCAAGACTGCCAAAACAATCGTTCATGCCGTCGCGCCGCAGCGTGCTCCAGGGCGCAGGCGCCGCACTCATCGCATCGCGGCCGGCCCATGCGGCTGACAAGATGCGCATCGTCAGCAGCCAGAAGGGCTTCTGGGATACGACGCTCATCCTGTTCGGCCAGCAAAAGGGCATCTTCGCCGATAATGGGCTCGAATTCGACATCATCTGGACAGACGGCGGCGCTGACATCCAGCAGTCCATCATCACTGGATCAACCGATTTCGGTGTGGCGCCCGGCATCCTGGGGGCGCTCAGCGCCTTCGCGAAAGGCGCGCCCATCGCTGTCACCAACGCCGCGATGACCGGCTCAAGTGACCTGTTCTGGTATGTGCGCTCAGACAGCCCAATCCGGAGCCTCGCCGATTGCGCCGGCAAGACAGTGGCATTCTCCCGGCCGGGTGCGTCTAGCGAGCTCATTGCCGCGACTCTGCTCGACCATGCCGGCGTCAAAGCCAAGCTGGTCGGCGCCGGCGGCCCCGGCGCCACCCTCACCCAGGTCATGTCGGGCCAGATCGATGTCGGCTGGTCGGCGCCTACAGTTGGACTTGCTGAAGAACGTGCTGGGCAACTCCGTGTCATCGCCCGTGGCAACGATGCTCCCGGCCTTGCCTCACAGACCGTGCGCGTCGGCATGACCAACAACAAGTTCCTGACCGAACGCGCAGATTCGCTCAAGCGGCTTTTCAAGGGAATCCAGCAGACGATCGAATGGGCCTATTCCGGAGACGAGGCGGTGCAGATGTATGCCGATCTCAACCGCATCGATCTAGCCACCGGCCGACAGGCGCGGGACGTCAATTATCCGAAGGCGGCGCTGGCGCTGGCCCCAATCGGCAACCTCGAGCTCAGCATCGCGCAAGCCGTCAAGGACAAGCGGTTGTCCACTACGCTGACGCCCGACCAGACTAAGGCCTTCACGGCCAATGTCGGTCGGTTCCTGGCATGACGCGCGGCGGGAGCATCGGCAGCATCGGGCTGCTCGTTGCGGTCGTCGCTGGGTTGGAGGCCCTGTCGCGCACCGGCCGGGTTTCAGCGTTCGTGATGCCGCCGCCATCCGAGATCCTGGCCGCCATCCCTGCCCTCGTGCTGCACGAGGGGCTGGGCTACGCGACTTGGCTGACATTCAACACCACCTTCGCGGCCACCGCGGCGGCGCTGCTGCTCGGAGTTCCCGCCGGCACGCTGCTGGCACGTCGGCGTGTGTTAGGGCAGGCCTACGAACCATGGCTGGAGGCGGCCTTCGCCGCCCCTATCATTCTGCTCTATCCGCTGTTCCTGATCTTCTTCGGTCGAAGCCTAGTAACTGTGGCGGTCATGGGGTTTGTCGTGGCGGTGATCCCGGTCATCATCAAGACTCGGGAAGGCATCATTGGAGTGAGGCCGGTTCTTCACAATCTCGCGCTGTCGCTCCACATGACGCCGCTGCAAAGCCTAACCAAGATCGTGCTGCCTGCGGCGCTTCCGACGATCTTCGTCGGTTTGCGGTTGGGATTGATCTACGCGATGATCAACATCGTTGCCGTTGAATTCCTCGTGGGCATCGGCGGTCTCGGCTTTGTCGTCGCCGACATGTATGATCGCTACGATATTCCTTCGATGTATTCGGCCGTCGTTTTCGTCATCGTGCTGAGCAGCCTGTTTTTCTTGCTGATAGAGCGGGGGGAGCGATGGCTACGGCCGGTCTGACTGCGTTTGCCCCGTCCCAGTCCGGCGGCGTGACCGTGACCATGATCCGGATGCTGACGCTCGCCGGCCTGCTGGCCGCATATCAGGCGATCTCGTCATCGGGACTCGTTTTCACCGGCGCCATGCCGAGCCTTTGGGCCATCGGCTCGGCGTTGCTGCGGCAGCTTGCGGATGCCGGCTTCTACGCGCATCTCGGCATCACCGCTTACGAAGCGGGCGCAGGCATCCTGATAGGCGGCAGCGTCGGCCTGCTCTGCGGGATCGCTCTGGGCGTCTCGCGGCTGCTGGCCGCGGTGCTCGATCCCTGGGTGCGTGCGCTCGCCCCGGCGCCCAAGATCGTTTTCCTGCCCATCCTCATGGTGGTCTTCGGCATCGACGCCGGCCCGAAGATCGCGATGGCGGCGATCTCGGCGTTCTTCCCGGTGGCCGTGGCGACGTTCGGCGGCATGCGCGGCGTCAGTCCGATCTTGATCCGGGTCGTGCGCAGCTTCGACGCCTCCTTGCTGCAGCTCGTCCGGCTGGTCTATCTGCCCTCGATCGTGGTGCCTGTGCTCGGCAGCTTGCGACTCGCCACCGGCGTAGCTCTGATCGGCGCGCTGCTGGCTGAGGTGAAGATGTCGAATCGCGGCCTGGGGTATCTGATCATCCAGGACTACAATGCGTTCCGGACGGCGGAGATGTACGCTCTGCTCATCTCGGTGTTTACCCTCGCGCTCGCCGTCAATGCGGCGTTGCGGGCCTTCGGCCGCCGCTACGGTGCGGTGTGAACACCTGTTTTTCATGACGGCCCGTCTTGCGCAGACTTCCGCCTTATCCGATTGGAAGGGACCATGCCTCTCGACAACGCGATCAGCATCGCGGACCTTGCAGCCCGCGCGCGACGGCGCCTGCCGCGCGTGGTCTGGGACTATCTCGACGGCGGAGCGGAGGACGAAGCGACGCTGCGCGACAATCGCGCCGCCTTCGAGCGATGGCAGCTGATGCCGAGCGTGCTGACCGGCAACAAGCAGCGCGATCAATCGGTCGAACTGTTCGGCAGCCGGTTCCCCGGCCCGTTCATGATCGGACCGACCGGCCTCAACGGCCTGCTCTGGCCGGATGCGGACCTCGAACTCGCCCGAGCCGCGGCCGATGCGGGCATCGGTTTCGCATTGTCGACGGCGTCGAACAACGCGCTCGAGCAGGTCGCCGCGATCGGCGCAGGCACGCGCTGGTTCCAGCTCTACCCCTGGGGCGACGTCAGCTTCGCAAGCCGGTTGCTCGATCGCGCCCGCAACGCCGGGTACCAGGCCGTGATCGTCACCGTCGATACGCTGACGGCCGGCAAGCGCGAGCGCGACCTGCGTAACAATTTCTCGCATGAGCTGCGCCTGACGCCCCGGGTCGTGCTCGACGGTCTCCTTCACCCCGGCTGGCTGGCCAATGTCTGGCTGAACAAGGGGATGCCGCGCTTCGAGAACCTCGCCGAGTTCCTGCCGCCCGGTGCCACGGCTGCCGAACTCGCAGACTTCACGCGCTCGAAGCGCAATCCCGCGTTCTGCTGGGCCGATATCGCAAGGCTGAAGGAACGCTGGGACGGGCCGCTGCTCGTCAAGGGAATCCTCTCCGGCGCCGATGCCCTGCGCGCCCACGAGCACGGTGCCGACGGCGTCATCGTCTCCAACCACGGCGGTCGCCAGCTCGACGGCGCGCCGGCCTCCATCGACAGCCTGCCCGAGGTGGTGCAGGCGGCGGATGGACGGATGGTCGTGCTCATGGACGGAGGCATCCGGCGCGGCTCCGACATCGTCAAGGCCGTGGCGCTGGGCGCCGATGCCGTCCTTCTCGGACGCGCGACTCTTTATGGCGTCGCTGCAGCGGGGCGAACCGGGGTTGAGCGTGCGCTGGCGATACTTCGGGACGAAGTCGATCGGACCATGGCGTTGATAGGAGTGGGCGCCCTTGCGGAGCTTCGCGCGAGCGGCATCCTGTATCCGCATCCGGCATCCAAAGGCCTGCCCGCTCGATCCAAACCAGCAGCGTGCTGAAGCGCCACGACCGATGCCTCTTCCTATCTTTGGCACGCCCGCCAGATTCTTACCTCATCCCGCTCGCCTAACGGCCAACGGTACAGAAAGGCCGCCTCTCCCATGACATTTATGGCGGCGAGACTCGGAGAGCTGTTTTCGATTCTGTCCGTTCTGGCCTTCGGCTTCGGCGGCGTGGCGATCGCCAAAGCACGCAAGAGCGGGCCTGGCGACGGCGGGGCCATCCTCTCGGTGGGGTTGACCGCGCTCCTTTCCGCAGCCCTATGGGTGAGCACGGCGCAGGAGTCGCAGAATCTGGTAGGAAGGCCCGGCGCGCTTGTAGGCCTCGCATGGTTTGCGCTTTCGGGACTTCTCGCGACCGCCCTGGCCCGCAGCCTGTATTTCCTCTCGGTGCGAGATCTCGGCGCGATCCGCGGCGCCGCAATCAAGCGCGCCATCCCCTTTTTCTCGGTGCTGTTCGGCGTCGTCTTTCTCGGCGAGATCCTAACCTCGGCCAAACTCGGCGGCCTCCTGCTGATCGCGATCAGCGTGGCCGCCCTGGTGGCGGTCGATCTCGCAGGCAGCGGAAAGTCTTCTGCACCGGCGGCGGAGCAGATCGAGCCGATGGGCTATATCTGGGGAACGGCTTCGGGCCTCTGTTATGCCTCGGCCTACGTCGCGCGCAAACTGGGGCTCGATCTGGTCCCGGACGGAGCGCTGGGCACCTTCGTCGGAGCCATGGCTGCAATGGGCTACTATGTCCTCACCGCGCTCGTCAGCGGGCGCAGCCGCAAGGCGATCCTCTCCGCATTGATGGCGCGCAACATCTGGGGTGTAGCCGCGGCGCTGTGCTTCGCGGCGGGGCAGATCGCCAACTTTTATGCAATTCAGTATACGGCGATCTCGACAGTCGGAGCGATTCAGTCGCTCGAGGTTTTCGTGTCGATGCTGATCGCCAGCTTGCTTTTGCGAACTGAACGCGCCCCGAATCTCCTCACCATCGCCGCCGCGGTCGTCGCAACCGCCGGTGTGCTGCTTGTCGTCGCCTGACAACAGCGTTACGGGCGGTCGCGGAGCCGAACCGACACTACCGCCGGTTGGGCGGTTCTTCCGGCGGCGGGTTGTTCGCGGCGGCCGACAAGATCGCGATGGTATCCTGTTCCGCCGCCGCAGCGCTCTTGTAGCGCGGTGCCGTGGTCACCAGCGGCTTTTCCGCATCTGCCGGCAGGTAAATCTCGATGGCGAAGCGGCCGGATGCTCGATCCTCGACGGGTTCAATACGGATTGTCGGCATATCTAGTCCTCCCTTTTTTCATGAGCACAAAACCTCTTCTGATATTTTAGGATAGGCACAGTCTGGTGGTCCAAGACAAAAGAGCTTTGTCTGCCAAGCTTCATGCTCATGGTCGATTTCAGTCCTTATGACGCTCAGACTGTTCACTGCGGCACCCGCTCGCGTCAGAAAATGCGATGGAACGTGGAACGGGAGCAGTTCCGCGATTCGGAGAAGTGTGGAATTCCCCTAGCTGGCCGACGTCAGCCGCAACGGCGCGCGCGAGACCTCGTTGTTGGATTCGACGAGCCTGGCCAATATGCTCATGAAAGCCTGCCGGTCCTCGGGCGGCAGCGGGGCCAGGATGCGCGTCTGCGCCCGATCGACCAAGGGCTCAGCCTGAGCGAGAACCGCCTCTCCCTCGGGCGTAAGCCGCAGGACCTTGACGCGCCTGTCGTTGTGGTTGCCCGAGCGCAAGATGAGCCGTTTCGTCTCGAGACGCTCCAGCACGTTGGCGAGCGTGGAGCGATCGAAAGCGACCAGCGCCGACAACCGCGTCGCGTCGATTCCCGGATGGTCGCGGATGGTGACGAGTGCGGCATATTGCACCGGCGTCATGTCCAGGGATGCGCATTCGTCGAGGAAGATCGAGACTGCGATCTGCTGGGCGCGCCTGATCAGATGACCGGGCATCGAATAGAGATTCTGGCTCGCCATTCTACGATCTTCGCCTCGCCCTCATCCCGAAACGGCGGCAATCCATGCCGGGAGCGGTCTACCCCCGCAAGCACGGACGGCCATCCTCTCTTTCACCTCGCCGGTCCGATCTCGCCCGGGACGAGCATGGATGAGGCGAAAAAAGCCGAGAGCGCTGCCCCGTCGGCCAGCGGCAGGATCTCGGCGACATACTGGTCCGGCCTGACGACGACGACGCAGCCGGCCTCGCGGCGGATACCGCGCAGGTCGAAGATGTCCTGCCCCGAGCGCGTATCGGCGCAGAACAGCTTTTCATAGTCCCATAGACCGTAGCGTCCCTTCGCCGGCCGCAGGAAGGCCGGAACGCGCGCCATATCGACCTCGCGATGGTTCTGCTGCAACACCGCCAGCACGTCGATCACGGCGTCGACATCCTGTCCCGGCGGCGTATGGCGCCGGAGAGGCGACGATTCGTCGGCGTCGAGGAAACGGCAGAGCTTCATCAGCTCCGATCCGGCGTCGAAGGGCTCGCCCGCATCGGCGAAGGCGATCAGGCGCCAGCGTCCGTCCGCCTTCGCGCAATGGCCCAGTTCCAGCGGCTTTGCATCAGCCAGCCGCACGACCGGGGCCGAATGCAGCCGCATGCCGAGCGGAAAGCCGCTTGCCAGAGCCTGATGCCGGCCATCGCCGCAGATCAGCGAGGGCTTGTAGCGGACCGCCGTGCCGGCTGTGAACCGCCCCTGCTTGACGAAATAGCGCTGGAAGTCGGCAGGATCGACGGCATCATCCTGATTGCCGGCCCCCGTTTTGGGACGGGCGCTGAACATCCGGGCGAACTCGCGGTCGAAATCGATCAACTCCTTTGCGACGGCATGGCGCTCGATCGAATATGTGTCGAGCAGCCACGGCGAGGCCTGTCCCCGGATGACGGCCGCCAGCTTCCAGCCGAGATTGAAGGCATCGCCCATCGAGACGTTCATGCCCTGCCCCGCCTTGGGGCTGTGGGTGTGACAGGCATCCCCGGCGATAAAGACGCGCGGCCGGCGATCCTCTCCGGCTGGAACGTCGTCGAACTTGTCGCATAACCGCTGGCCGATCTCGTAGACCGACCACCAGGCGATCTCCTTCACCTCGAGGGAATAAGGACGGATGATGCGCCGGGCTGCCGCAACGAGCCGGTCCGCGGTGATCGCGCGGGCCGAGACCCGCTCGTTTTCGGCGAGCTTGTCGAGCTCGATATAGAAGCGCACGAGATAGCCGCCCTCGCGCGGGATGATCAGCATGCTGCCTTCCTCGGCGGAGTGGATGGCGCTCTTCAGGCGGATATCCGGAAAATCGGTGACCGCGAGGACATCCATCACGCCCCAGGCCTGATTGGCCGAGTCGCCGGTCAGGCTGCGGGCGAGCGACTTTCGCACGGCGCTGCGCGCACCGTCGCAACCGACCACGTAGCGCGCCTTGACGACCTCCACCGTCCCCCGGCCTTCGGAGCCCGCCCGCTCCAGCCTCACCGCGACCGGATGGGACCGGCGGCCGTCGCCATCCCCTCCCGCGATCTCGAGATCGACGAAGCGCAACCCATAATGCGGCTCGAGGCCGAGCGGCGCATGGCGCATGGTCTCGAGGAGAAAATCATGCACGCGCGCCTGATTGAGGATGACATGCGGAAACTCGGACAGGCCGTCCTCGGTATCCTGGATGCGGCCGTGGCGCATGATCTTGCCGGCATCGGCCTCATCGGGCTTCCAGAAGGTCGTTTCGTTGACCCAGTAGGCCTCCTTCACGACACGTTCGGCAAAGCCGAAGGCCTCGAACATCTCCATCGTCCGGCAGGCGATGCCGTCCGCCTGCCCGATCTGGAGCGGCCCGGACTTTTGCTCGACGATGCAGACGCTGAGATCGGGAAAGGCGGCAAGTTGGGCCGCCAGGACGAGCCCCGCCGGCCCGCAGCCGATGATCAGGACATCGACCTCCCGCGGCAGGCCCCGGCCGCCTCCGGGGGCGGGGACTGCCCTGATCGCCGGATCCCCCGGCCTGAAACCATTGAGATGAAATTGCACGGCCGCTTCCAGAAGCTCGGGACGGTTTTCGGTTCAGCCGGGCACGGCCTCGCAGCGAATGCGCGCTTTCTCGAGCCAGAGATCCCAGGGCCTCTGCATCTGCCCCTCGACCTTGTCGACGCAGGCGCGGCACTCTCCCTCGGTCAGGAAGGTGACCTCGCCGAGCTGCATCGCCTGCAACTGGTAGCGTGCGTTCAGCTCCGCATAGACCGCACGATAGACGGCCCGCTTGATCGAATCTCCGACGACGGTTGAACCGTGCCCCCGCATCAGCACGATATCGCTCTCCGAGAAATGCCGTGCCAGCGCCGCACCGATATCACGATTGCTGATCAGCAGATCGGTCGACTCGCCCGCCACCTCGCGAATCTCGAAAACCGGCGCACCTGGTCCGATGAACCCCGCCATATGGAACAGCGGGCGCAATCGCGCGCCCCTGACGACGCTAAGCGGCACGATCGAATGCGAATGGCTATGGACCACCGCCTGGACATCCGGTCGGGCCTTGAAGATCTCGGAATGGATGAAGCGTTCGAGATAGACCTTGCGCCCTTTCGCGTTCACCGCCTCGCCATCGAGCGTGAACTCCACCAGATCGTCGAGCGTGACCCTGCCCGGCGCCATGTTGCGGGCGAGGAAGAAACGGTCCGGCCGCTTGTCGTGCCGGACGCTGATATGGCCGAAGGCATCGACGACACCCTGGTCGAACAGGATGTGATTGGCTGCCACCAGCTCGTCGAGCAAGGCAGTCGAAACGTCGCTCGAAGCATCGCCAACGTCAGGAACCGCAACCGCGGCACCGCCCCCGGATTCGCTGTGACACATGGCCCGTCCTCCCTTGCTGTTCCGCCCTGTCTCTCCACCGACGGTTTCGTCGGCAGGCTGGATTATATGAGCACTGAATATCAGCATACGGAGGAAATGCCAACCGCGCGATCTCCGGCGAAGCGGAACGCGGACCGCGATAAGAAGCCGACACGTCAGTGGGGTGCGCTGGCTTTGCCGGGAGCGAGCAATTCCGGGCAAGCGTACCGGCGGTGCCGAGCCGGCCTCCACCCGAAGGGGCCGCACCCTCCGATAGAGTTCGGGGGGCCAAGCCCGAGGCGCGCCTTCATCCGGCTCCGGGAACAAGAAAAGAGCAAATTCGCCGGGGGCGTCCGCCGCGCTCCCGCCGGACCGGTCAGCGGATAGCCAGGCGGCGCTCGAGATGGCGCCCGAGCATCGACAACGGCATGCAGACGGCTGTGTAGATCAGCCAGACCAGGGTCATGACCTTGAATCCTTCGAGGTCGCGCTCGATGATCTCGCGCGCCGAAAACATCAGTTCGGGCACGCCCAACAAGGAGATGATCGACGTAGCCTTGACCAGGAACACGAACTGCCCGATCAGCGGGGCAAGCAATACCCTCAGAGCTTGGGGAAGAATGATCAGGCGGATCGTCATGAGCCGCTTCAATCCGAGAGAATAGGCGGCTTCGATCTGGCCTTTCGGGATTGCGACGAGGCCACCGCGAACGATTTCACTGATCGTCATGGCCGCAAATGCGCCGAGGGCCACCGCTGCCGTGGAAAAGCGGTCGAGCGTCGGGCCGAACAGAGGCAAGAGGTAAAAGATGGCGAAGACCTGGATCAACAGCGGAAGTCCTCGCGCCAGATAGAGAAGCGCGCCGACGAAGAGACGCACCGGCGCGCCGCCATAGGCTGAGGCGACGCCGAGCACGACGCCGCCGGCGGTGCCGAATACGAGCACGACGGCAGCCAGTTGAAGGGTGACGGCCAGCCCATGGAGCAGGGTGAGGACGATGTCCAGGTTCGATGTGGCTTCCATCATCGCGCCCTGGCCTCCCCGCGTGCGAGAGCGCGCTCCCAGAGACGGGCAATCGCCGCTACTGCGCTGGTCAGGAGCAGATAGGTCAGCCCCGCCACCAGGAAGAATTCATAGGTGCGCATGTTGAGGGCGATCTGCGAGGTGAACACGAAATAGAATTCCCGCACGGAGAGCGCGCTGGTCAGCGACGTATCCTTCACCATCTCCGCCCAGTAGTTCCCCAGCCCGGGGAGCGCCCGGCGCAGGGCCTGCGGCAGAAGGACCTTCCGGTACGTCAGAAAGGGATCGAGGCCCAAGCTGATCGCCGCCTCGCGCTGGCCGCGTGCCACGCTGGCGAAGGCCGCGCGGAAGATGTCCATCATATAGGCCGCGTTGTGGAGGACGAGCGCTATGACACCGGACCAGAAGGCGGTCGGAAACAGCCCCAGGACCGGAAAGCCGAAATAGATGAAGTACATCTTGACGAGGCTCGGGCTGTTGCGCATGAGCTCGACATAGCCGGTCGCGACAAAGCGCAAGCTCGCATGTCTCGAGAGCATGAGGCTCGCGCCGCCCAGGCCCAGCAGCGTGGCACCGATCGAGCTGATCAGGAAGATCTCGAGGCTTATCGCGAGTCCGGAAAGCAAGGCTTGTGACGCTTGAAGCACTGGAAGCCAGTCGAGTCTGTATGCCATGCGTTGGCCTTTTGGAGCTTGGCAAAGACAAGCGCGACGGAGTTACGCCTCCGCCGCGCCATGAACGATACGGTCTACAATGGTTGCTTCACCCAGCTCGGCTGAAGCGCATCTGTCTCGAACCACTTCTGGTGCAAGGCCTGCAGCTTGTTGTTCGCCTTCAGGTCGTACAGGAGCCAGTTGATATAGTTGATCCAGACCTGATCACCTTGCTTCAAGCCAATCGAGATGCCACTGGCTGCGATTGGATTGGCCTTGTCGTCGATGACCCGGAACCGTCCTCCTGTGCCTTTCATGAGATAGTAGGCTGCCGCTCGCTCGTAGAAGAATGCATCGCCGCGCCCCTGCCGGAAGGCCAAGAACGCATCGGAGAGCTCCGGAAACCCTTCAATTTTCGTGCCGGGAACCGAGCCGTTGATCATCTGCTCGAGATCGGCTCCTTGACGGGTCAACACGGTCTTGCCGACCAAGTCAGCGTTCTTCTGAAATGGCGAGTCCGCCCGAACCACGAAGACCGTGTCCGACAGTGCGTACGGCGCCGAAAAGTCGATCACTTGCACGCGTTCCGGATAAGGGCTGAAGGAAGAAATCACGGCATCGACACGTCCCGAAACCAGTGCAGGCACGCGATCGGCGGAACCAGAGAGTACGACGAGTTCGACCTTGCTAGGATCCTTGAATATCTGCTGCGCGAGCAGGCGCGCCAGATCGATGTCGAAGCCCGCCAGTTCACCTTTCTGATCTTTGAAAGAAAACCCGATCGCAGAGCTGCGAGTGCCCACGATCAATTTCCCGCGCGCAAGGACCGTCTGCAGCTGGGACGGCGCCGGTGCTTGGGCGCCGGCATCCGTTACAAGTCCCATGACCATCAAGGCCGCGAGCGCCAGCGCACCCAGCGCGGATGTGAAAAATCGTCTCATGTGAATTCCCCTCGGTTTTGCGCGCCGGGGACGCCTGAGGCGAAACCCTCTAGGGAAGCGCCGAGGTGGCCAAGCGCGATTACTTGATCGTCCTAGCGGCGATGCCGGGCCCTGCACACCGACCAATCACGATAGCAGATATGGTGATTCAAACATCGCCAACCGGGGGAGGCCATGTTTCCATCGGCATAGATCCGCGCGGACCGAGCTCTACGACGTGCGGAGCAACCCGTGAGGAGTGGCAAGGTGAACGGAACGCGCGTTACGGTTCTCGGTGCCGGAACGGTCGGAGTCTGCTGCGCGCTCAGCCTGCTGCGCAAGGGATTTCGCGTGACGTTGATCGACCGCGCAGAGCCGGGCAGTGGCTGCTCTTACGGCAATGCGGGCATGATACAGGTGGGCGGCTGCGTACCGACGGCCACGCCAGGGATCATCCGTCAGGTCCCGCGCATGCTGCTCGATCCGGACGGCCCGCTCATCATTCGCTGGCGGCACCTGGCGAGCCTCTCTCCCTATCTGCTTCACTTCCTGGCATCGGCCCGGCCTGAACGGGTCGAGCAGATCGCGGGCGCCCTGGCCTCGCTGTTGCGGCTTGCGGCTGAAGCTTATCGGCCGCTCATCGCATCGGCGCGATGCGAGCATCTGATCCGCGAGAGCGGAGAGCTCTATGCCTATCGCTCCGAGAATGCCTATCTGGCAGCCAAACCCGCGCATGATCTCCGCCGGCGGCACGGCGTGCATATCGAGGAGTTCGCCGGCGCGGAACTGCACCGCCTCGAACCGGCGCTGTCGGCCGACTTCACGCGGGGGGTGCTGATCACGGGCTCGCTGAGCACCCGCAGCCCGCAACTGCTCACCCAGGCTCTCGCCGACCGGTTTGTCGCGGAGGGCGGAGAATTCGTGAAGATTCAGGTCGAGGACCTCGTGATCGACGATGGCAAGCCCGCTTTTCTGATATCCGACAGCGGTGCCCGGCCAATCGGGAAGCTCGTCCTTGCATTCGGGGCGCATTCCAAGAGATGGGCAAGGAAACTGGGCTCATGGCTGCCGCTGGACAGCGAGCGCGGCTATCATCTCATGGTTCCGGATCCGGGCATCGAACTCGGCCGACCCGTTATCGTCGGCGATCAGAAGTTTGGACTGTCGAGCATGGCCGGCGGGCTTCGCATCGCGGGGACCGCAGAACTTGCGAGCCTGGACGCGCCGCCCAATTATCGGCGGGCTCACCGGCTCCTGAAGCTGGCAGCGGCCGCGCTGCCGGACCTGCGCCCGTCAGAGCCTGAACCCTGGATGGGGCTCAGGCCTTCCACGCCCGACAGCCTGCCCGTGATCTGTCGCGCTCCCGCGACCGCCGACGCCTTCTTCGCGTTCGGTCACGGACACTCGGGCCTGACATTGGGAGCGATCACCGGCTCCATCGTCGCAGATCTCGTTGCCGGAGAGGCTTCCCCGGTCGACATCGCGCCGTTCGACATCCGTCGTTTCGGCATCCTGCCGATGAAAAGACCCGGAGCATTTTCAGGCGATGTGACCTAAGGCATTTTTGAGCGAAGTGGACACCGGTTCGCGTGAAGAAAATGCGACCAAACAAAGACCTGGAGCAATCCCGCCGGTCCTCAAAGAGCGGGATTGCTCCGAAACGGCCCTTTCAGCAAAGGCTCGCCAACGAGGCACCTATCCGTTGGAAAGCCTCCTCCAGCCGCTCCTCGGGACAGGTATAAGAAAGCCGGAGCGCCGGTCCCAGGCCGAACGCCGACCCCGGAACAGTCACGATGTCGGCCGTATCGAGCAGGAACTCCGCCAGATCGGCGTCGCTGCCGATCGTCCCTCCCTGGGCCGTGCGGCGGCCGATCAGAGATTCGCACATGGGATAGAAGTAGAAGGCTCCCTCTGGCTGCACCGCCCGGAAATCCGGAATATGGTGGAGCAACTCGGCGACCTTGGCTTTTCGGCGAGCGAAGGCGGTGCGGAACGGCTGCAGCGCTTCCAGCGGCATGTCCATGGCGGCGATGGCGCCCGCCTGCACGATCGTGGCCACGCCCGAGGTGTTCTGGGACTGGACCTTCACCATGGCCGAGATCAGCTCCGCAGGGCCGGCACCGTAGCCGATCCGCCAGCCGATCATCGCAAACGACTTCGAGAGCCCGTTGACGAGCAGTATCCGGTCCTTCAGCCCCGGCGCCACCGAAGCCAAAGAAGTGAAGCCCTCCGCGGTGAAGGTGAAGAGCTCGTAGATCTCGTCGCTGAGCACCATCACCTGCGGGAAGCGCGCGAGCACGCCGGCGAGCGCGGCCAGTTCTTCACGTGAATAGACGACGCCGGTCGGATTGTTGGGGGAGTTGAGGATGAGCCAGCGCGTATGGGCGGTGATCGCTTCTTCCAGCTGCTCCGGCGAGAGCTTGTGGCCCCTGTCGGCCCCACATGTCAAAATCACCGGCGTTCCGCCGGCCAGGCGCACGATGTCGGGATAGGAGACCCAGTAAGGCGCCGGAATGAGCACCTCGTCGCCGGGATCGAGAGTCGCCATCATGGCATTGAATATGACCTGCTTGGTCCCGCTTGAGACGATGATGCCGTCTGCGGGACAGTTGACGCCGTTGTCCCGCAGCAATTTGCGGGCAATGCCTTCCCTGAGCGCTTGCAGGCCCTCGACGGGAGGGCTGCGCCCATCGCCCCGTAGAGCCGCTTTCGCAGCCGCCTCGCGCACGGGCAAAGGAATGTCGAGATCGAGCTCTCCCATACCGAGGCTGATGATGTCGCGGCCGGCGCGGCGCAGATCCGCGGCGCGACGGCCCATTGCGAGCGTCTGGGAGAAGCCGATCGCGCCAAGCCGCGAGGCCTGAAGCGACGATCGCTCCTGCGCCGGCCCCCGGGAGCCGTCGCGCCTGGTCTCCATCTGCTCTTTCATCTCATCCTCGTCGTTGCGCGGCGTCGCCGCGCGAAAGACGCGGTCCTGGCCCAAGACGCCCTCGAAGGCCGCATATGCGGCGGCTTCGATCGGCAAGCTGACGGGATGTTAGTGTCGAAGCAGACATGCTCCTATAACGATTGAATAATACCAGCTTTGCGGCACCTGACATTCACCGGAGCGTGCGCATGAATCTACGTCAGCTGCAGTTCTTTCTGGACGTGGTCGAGCAGGGAGGATTCTCCCGCGCGGCCAGCATCCGCAACGTGGATCAGCCCTTCATCAGCCGGCAGATCCGCAAGCTGGAAGAGACCGTCGGCGCGCCCCTGCTTTATCGCAACGGCCGTGGTGTCGAGCTGACGGATGAGGGGCTTGATCTGCTCAATGTCGTGCGGCCGTTCCTGTCGAACGTGCAGGACGTCATGGATCGCGTTCAGGCTCGCAGCGTCCAGCCCCGGGGACGGATTTCCCTCGGCATCGTCCACCACCTGGGCGAAACGTTGTGCCCTTCCCTGCTCAGCTCCTTCTGCGCGCGCTATCCCCACGTTCACGTGCACATCTCCGGCGGCAACAGCAGTATCATCCAGGAGTGGCTGCTTCGCGCCCGCATCGACCTGGGGATCTATTACGACATCGGAAGCTCGCCGCAGCTCGTGACCGAGGAACTGATCGAAGAACGCATCGTGCTCGTCGGGCCGATGGCTCTGGCTCGGGAGCACGGCATCAACGGGCGAAAAGCGATCTCGCTCGCCGAGGCCGCCCGACTGCCCCTCGTCCTACCGAGCTCGCAGCACGGATTGCGGATCCGGCTGGACCGGTTGGCGGAACTTGCCGGAATACCGCTTCAGAGCCCCTACGAGATCGACCTCTACGGCACCCTGAGGGCGCTGGTCATGGCCGGCCACGGCTTCACGCTGCTTCCCCTGGGAGCGATGCTCAACCAGGTCGTTGATACCCAGACCTTCCTTGCTCCGCTTGTCGATCCCGAAATGACCGCGGTGCTGAGCATGGTATTTGCCTGCAACAAGCCGACCTCGTTTCTGACGCGCGAATTTGCGGGCGAATTGCGCGCCCGCATCAAATCCTTTTCGGAAGAGCAGGCGCGCGTGATCGCGTCCTTCGAGCGGCGATACTGACCAGAGCGGCTTTTCAGGTCAGGCGACGCGTCGCAGATGCGCCTCCTCTACCGCGGCTGTCCGAAATTGCGCGACCAGACCGTGAAGCCGGTCGATCTGAACGGCGAGAGCCACTGCCGAGGCGGAGCTCTGCTCGGCGAGTGCCGCGTTCTGCTGGGTCATCTCATCCATATGCGCCACGACCTGGCTCACTTCGTCGATGCCGCTCGCCTGTTCGTCGCAGGCGACCGAGATCTGAGACACATTCCCGACGACCCGATTAGATGCCTCGACGATCCGGGCGAGAGTATCCCCTGCTTGACGCACGAGCGTCACACCCTGCTCGACTTCGCGCGTCGAAGAGGAGATCAGCGTGCCGATGTCTTTGGCTGCGTCTGCCGCGCGTTGCGCCAGCGTCCGCACTTCGCTTGCAACGACCGCGAAACCTCGACCAGCATCGCCGGCGCGGGCGGCCTCCACCGCAGCATTGAGGGCAAGCAGGTTCGTCTGGAACGCGATTTCCTCGATGACATTGGTGATTGCCGCCACGCGGCCGGCAGTCGTTTCGATTTGCGACATGGCGGTGACGGCTTGGCCGATGATGGTGCCCCCCTCCGCCGCGACAGAGCGCGCCGCTTCCGCGTCGGCGACCACCAGCTTTGAAGAACGGGCGGTCGATTTCACGGAAGCAGCCAGCTGCTCCGTCGTGGCTGCGGTCTCCTCCAGGGAAGCGGCCTGTTGTTCAGTACGCTGCGCCAGATCATCCGCGCCGGTCTTGATCTCGGTGGACGAGAGCTGGACCTGTTGCGCTGTCGTCTGAATCGTCGCGACCGCGGTGCTCAGCCTGTTTGCGGTGCGGTTGATCGCCGTCTTCAACTGATCGAGCCGTCCACGATAATCGCGGCTCACATCCTGGGCGAGATCGCCCTCGGCAATCGCTTTCAGCACCCGCTCGAAATCGCCAGTGGCTTCGTCGACGACGGCGTTGATCTGGTTAATCCCATCCACGAGGGCTTGCAGGGAAGGATCGTCCGCACTGACCTGCACGCGTCCGGTGAAATCCCCTTCTGCAGCGCGATGGACGACCTCGCCGACCGATGCGACGACTTCGGACATAGCCTGAGCGCGCTCCGCACGTGCATTCAACGCCCTTCGCTCCTCGATTTCCAGATTGCGGACCTTCAGCGCATTGGTGCGGAAAACATCGAGTGCGACCGCCATGCGGCCAATCTCGTCGGACCGGTTGGCAAACGGGACGCTCGTATCGAGGGATCCGTCCGCGATCTCGGTCATCGAAGCCGCAAGGCGGCCAAACAGCGAGCGGATCACGCGGCTCACCCATATGGCCAAGCCCACGGCGAGCAGGATGATGACGACTGATGCCGCACCGTAAAGGAGGAAGCTGCGATAGGCGGAGCCGAGCAGCTCCGCGGTCTGCACCGACAAGCTGTTGCGCATCTCCTCGATCTGCTTGAGCCAAAAGGCCCGACGAGCCTGATCGGCCTTCGTCCAGCCGGGCGCATCGTTGGGATCGAGCTTGTCGTAGCTGGCATCAAGCAGCAGCGGCCGCACACGGTTGATCAGCTGGTGGTCGGCGGATCCGAGGAAATCCTTATACTGCGCGATGTGTTCCGGCCGAGCGAATGCCTCGAACTGCCGCCCGAAGATCTGCTGGAGTTCCACGCCTCGGTGCATGACGCGAAACAGCGGCTGGCTCAGCTTGCCCGTCTGGAACGCAATCTCGCCGCGCCCGCCTTCGTTGAGGCTGCCGGTGCTGATCTCGAGCGCGGCATGGAGCGCCAGAATCTGGCGAGCGATCTCGCTATTATCGACGGCGCCGGCGACACGTCCGACGAGTTCATTCGCCAGATTGCTGCTGTTCTGCAGGAATGCACCCATCTGCGAGCGATCCGTCTCTCGCCGCATGGCCTTCTGCCGAATCTCGCCGAGGAGCTTGCGTTGATCGAGTATCGTCCGCAACAATCCGGCCGTTTCGGCATTGGGGATTTGTGCGGCGCCGGCGACGAACTCGATACGCGCGAAGGCGTGGTCCGTCAGTGGCCACTGCATTTCCATCTTGGCACGCGCCTCGGCCGTGCCCTGGGCGAGATAGGGATAGGCGGCCCGGCCCTCATTCGGGATCGCGGTCGCCGAGAAGATCGTTGTCGCGTCTACGACCGCCTGCAGTTGCGAGGCTTTCCGGACCTCCTGATAGGTTTGGAAGCTCTGATAGGCGAGAATCGCACCGAAGCAGACCAGCGCCAGGAGAGGCACGAGCGTCAGGCAGTGGAGAAGATTGCCAAGTCGAATTTTGTGCATTTTGCCCGCCCCAGTTCAGAGGCGGAGAGCGTTGCTTAGAAAACTAAATTTTCTCTGTGCCTCGTATAGACCTTCAGAACGAGCGACGTCTTGCACGCCTCCGCCATACGGCCGAACTGTCGAACGCTGCCGGTA
Source organism: Rhizobiales bacterium 2SD (assembly GCA_005502805.1). GTDB lineage: Bacteria > Pseudomonadota > Alphaproteobacteria > Rhizobiales > Beijerinckiaceae > Allobosea. Next base: position 95,273 of record SCMY01000011.1, read on the forward strand.
CACGTAATTCGGTTTATCATATTGATTTCACGAATCAATTCGACGGTTCGGCGCTGGCTCCGGTGGCAAGGTCGAGGGAGCCAGAATCGGAGGATCGCTCCGATCAAGACAAACGTCATCTTCCAGACCAAACAATTCAGTTTGGCGGAATTTTTGTGGCGCGGATTCGCGGTCTTTGCGCGAACTAGAGCTTGGGCGGAAAGTTCGCATTCGGTCGCTTTTTCGATCAAATCTCGCACCCCGTCCAGCTAGCGTATGATCGCCAATACCCAAGAAAATCCCGCCTTTCGACCCGTATAGCGGCGAAACGCGCCTTAAATCCGCTCGTCATAGCGCCTGGTGGCATGAGGCGGCGGTCAGGCAAGAATGCACGTGCGTCAAAGGGAGACCGCTTTGGCTCCAGTCGCGAAAATCGGACCGAAGCACAGCGTCGAGACGATCCGAAAGCTTCGATAGCTAAGGAAACGACCTTGCCAGGCAGCCTGCGGCGACTCTATTTGTTATGACGGTATACCATTTGCCGGATCCAAGCCGCGATGAGTGGTCAGAATGATAACGAGGGAAACACGCGAAAATGGTCCAACCCTGTGACCTGTCGGCTACCGAAGCTCGCTTCCTGATCGGCGCCAAACAGCTCTCTCCCATCGAACTGCTCGCCTCCTGCCTTGCCCGGATCGAGGATGCCAACGAAGCCGTGAACGGTGTTGTCGCGATCGACGAGAAAGGGGCACGGTCTGCTGCTGAAAGGGCTGAAAAGGCGGTCCTGGCCGGCGAGGAGTTGGGCCCGCTGCATGGTCTGCCGATCGGCATCAAAGATCTCAACGACACCGCCGGATTACGGACGACGTACGGCTCGCGGCTCTATGAGCATCACGTGCCCGACGAGGACGAACATCTGGTCGGCAACCTACGCAGGAAGGGCGCTGTCGTCTTTGCGAAGACCAACACGCCTGAATGGGGCGCCGGCGGCAACACCTTCAATCCCGTTTATGGCGTCAGCGGCAACCCGTTCGAAGTGAGCTTGACCTGCGGTGGCTCCTCCGGCGGCTCGGCGATCGCACTGTCGCTGGGCATGATGCCGCTCGCCCACGGCTCCGACAATGCCGGCAGCCTGCGCATCCCCGCTGCTTATTGCGGCGTGGTGGGTTTCCGCCCGACCGCGGGCATCGTCGCCTCCGAGAAGCGGCTGATCGGCCTGTCGCATCTGCCGGTGCAGGGGCCGATGGCCCGCACGAGCGAGGATGCGCGCCTGCTGCTGTGCGCGATGGCGACGTCCGCGAGCATCGACGCGCTGGCCACGCCGCTAGACGAGAAGGGCGACGCGCCCGTAGACGTCTCGACGTTGAAGGTGGCCTTCTCGCAGGATCTGGGTTTCGCCCCCTGCGAGGAAGGATTGCGCCGCACCTTCGACGAGCGCACCGCCGCCTTCGCCTCCATCTTCCGCGAGACGGCGGTCGCGCATCCTGACTTTGGCGACGTACGGCGCGTCTACGAAATCCTGCGCGCCGTGAACTATATCGGCATGTTCGCCGACCGCCAGAAGGACAAGCCCCGGCAGTGGGGGCCACTCGTCCAACAGAACCTGGAACATGCCGCGCGCTTCTCGCTGGAGGACGCCTCGTTGGCCTTCATCGAGCAGAACCGCATCTACCAGCGTGTGCAGGCCTTCTTCCGCGAGTTCGACCTGCTTATCACGCCGACCGTCGGAGCCTATCCCTGGGCGAAGCACGACATGTATCCCGCCGAGATCGGAGGCAGGCCGATCGCCAATTATTTCGACTGGGTCGGGCTGACCTACGCGATCACGCTGATCAATCATCCCTGCATCTCGATTCCCTGCGGCCTCGATGACCGGGGCCTGCCCTTCGGCCTCCAGATCATCGGTCGCAGAAACTCGGACCTGCATCTGTTGCGTGTGGCCGAGGCGATCGAACGGGTCTTCGCGACATCGCCCGCGCTGGGGAGACCGCTGCCCGACCTTGGCTATTTGCGGACGGTGCAGGTGAACGACCGCATGCAGCCCGTCGTCGCGGCCGGCTGATGTGAGCGGCGCGGCCGACCGGCAGGGGAGCCGGTCTCGCGCCGAACGGGGGAGCTAGGATGCTTCGACATATCGCAGGGCGAGTTCTGGGAGCCGTTCCGGTCGTCCTCCTCGTCGCATTGGGGATCTTCGCCCTCGTCAGGCTCGCTCCCGGCGACGCGGCGAGCACGCTGGCGGCCGAGGATGCGACCGAGGCCGATCTCGCCCGCATGCGGGCGCAATGGGGGCTGGACCAGCCCGTGCTGGTCCAGTTCTTCTATTTCCTGACGAATCTGGCGCGGCTCGATTTCGGCACCTCCTATCGCTACCACGCGCCCGTGACCGAGCTCATCGGTCAGCGGCTCCCGGCCACCATCGAACTTGCCGTGATCGCGCTGCTCATCGCCGCGGCGATCGCCGTCCCGCTCGGCGTCGCCACCGCGCTGCGCAAGGGCAGCTGGCTCGACGGCCTTGGTTCGCTCGTCGCCGTGCTCGGCGTGAGCGCCCCGTCCTTCTGGATCGGCATTCTCCTTGTTCTGTTCGTCTCGGGCTACCTGAACCTGCTGCCTTCGAGCGGGCGTATCCCGCTGGATGTCCCGCTGCGCGAGATGACCGGCTTCGTCCTGATCGACAGCCTTCTGCAGGGCCAAGTCGGCGTCTTCCGCCAGGGGCTCGAACACATCCTGCTGCCGGCCACGACGCTGGCCTTCGGCATGATCGGCATCATCGCGCGCATCTCACGCTCGGCAGTGATCGATGTTGGGCAGGAGGAATTCGTCGTCACCGCCGTCGCCAAGGGGCTAAAGCGGAGGGAAGTCGTTCGCAACCACCTTCTACCGAACGCGACGGTGCCGATCATCACCATCATCGGCCTCGAGCTGGGGACCCTGATCAGCGGCAGCATCGTCGTCGAGGTCGTCTTCTCCTGGCCCGGCCTCGGCTCGCTGCTCTACTCGGCCGTCACGTCCCGCGACATCCCGCTGACGACCGGGATCGTCATCTCCTACACATTCATCTTCATCTCCCTGAATGTTCTCGTCGATCTGGTCTACGTCTTGATCGACCCCCGTCTCAGGGTCGGGAGGGCCTGACGATGCAGGCCTGGCGCTTCCTCGAACTCAAGTTCATTGTCGGCGTGGTCTGTCTCGGCAGCATCATCGTGCTGGCGCTTTTCGGCGGCCTCGTCGCCGGCCATGACCCCAATGAGCAGAATCTGCTGTTTGCGCTCGAGCCACCTTTTGGCCCGGAAGGCGGCTACCTTCTCGGCACCGATCATCTCGGGCGCGACCTGCTAGCGCGAATGACATCGGGGGCACGAGTGTCGCTGGCCATCGCCGGCTCGGTCGTCGTGCTCTCCGGTGTCGTGGGCGTGCTGGTCGGGGCACTCTCAGGCTACCTCTCCGGAACACGTGACATCCTCATCCAGAAGGTCGTCGAGACGTTCTGGGCGTTTCCTCCGATCTTGTTGGCGATCGCGATCCTCGCTTTTTTCGGTCCCAGCCTGACTAATGTCATCATTGCGCTGACGATCCAGCGCTGGATTCCGTATTGCCGGATCGCGCGGGCTCAGGCGCTGATGCTGCGCTCGCGAGAATATATCTCCGCCGCCAAGATCATGGGCGGCGGCACCGTCTGGGTGCTGCGTCATCACATCCTGCCCAATCTGCTCGCTTCAGCCATCATCATCGGCACCTTCACGATGGCGACCGCGATCCTCGCAGAATCGAGCCTGAGCTTTCTGGGGTTGGGGGTTCCGCCGAGCGTCCCGACCTGGGGCGGCATGCTGGCAGAGGGGCGCTCCTACATCACGCGCGCCTGGTGGCTCGCGGTCCTGCCGGGGCTGGGCATCTTCCTGACCGTGCTCGGCCTCAATCTGCTCGGCGACTGGATGCGGGACCAGCTCGACCCCAAGGCGGCGCTGAACCTATCCTGAGGAACGCGGCATGCATGATACATCCCGGATAGACGATGCGGTCCTCGAAGCCGATCAGCTCTCGCTGTTCCTGCGCGCAGGGCGCGGTACAGAGCTGAAAATCGTCGACAGCGTCAGCTTTTCGATCGCCCGCGGCGAATTCTACGCGCTGGTGGGCGAAAGCGGTTCGGGCAAGACCGTGATCGCCCGCTCGCTGATGCGCCTCTTTCCGCCAAACACGCTGCGCATGGAAGGCCGTCTCGTTGTGGACGGCGTCGACCTGACCACGGCACCCGCAAGCCGCGTGCAGCGGATGCGGGGGCGTAGCATCAGCATGATCTTCCAGGAACCGATGACCTCGCTCAATCCGCTGATGACGGTGGAACGGCAGATCGACGAGGCGATCGCCGTCGTGGGCGGAATGGGCAGGCGCGAACGTCGCGAGCGGGTTGTCGAGCTGCTGGCCGACGTCCAGTTCGCGAATCCTGGGAGCGTCAGGAGCATGTATCCCCACGAACTGAGCGGCGGCATGAGGCAGCGCGCGATGATCGCAATGGCGCTCGCCAACAACCCTTCCCTGTTGATCGCAGACGAACCGACGACCGCGCTCGACGTAACGATCCAGGAGGAGATCCTGCAATTGCTACTGCGGCTGCGCGATCAGCACGGGCTGTCGATCCTGTTCATCTCGCACGACCTTTCGCTGGTGCGCCGCTTCGCCGATCGCATCGGTGTCCTCTATGGCGGCGTGCTCATGGAAACGGGCCCGGCGCATGAGTTGATCGATCACCCGACGCATCCCTATTCGCGCGCGCTGATCGACTGCATCCCGCGTCGGCGCGAAGCTGGCAAACGGCAGGCCGGCATCGATGGTCTGGTGCCCGGCGTCGCCGACTGGTTCGACGGCTGCCGCTTTGCTCCCCGCTGCCCGCGCATGGCCGAAGACTGCCGGCACGGTCGGATCGAGATGACCCCGACCCAGCCTGCCCAGGTTGCGCGATGCCTGCACCCGCTATGACCATTCCTTCCGCTCCCGTCCTGCGCGCCGAGCGTATCGGCAAGACTTACCAGGGGCGCAGCAGGTTGTTCGCCCAGGCGACCGGCGTCACGGCTCTCACCGACGTCTCCTTCGAGGTGGGACCGGGAGAGATACTCGGCATCGTCGGGGAGTCGGGCTGTGGGAAATCGACCCTGGCGCGCATAATCGTCGGGCTGGAACAGGCGAGCGCCGGTCGCCTCGTCGCGGGCGACGCCACGCTGGTCGACGTGGCCGCGGGCATCTTCCTCCCGCCGGCGGCGCGGCGGATCCAGATGGTGTTCCAGGACCCTTATTCATCGCTCAACCCCAGGATGAAGGTGGGCGATGTCGTCAGCGAGGGGCTGCGCATCGCCGGCGAGACGGATCGAAGGCTCCTGGCCGATCGCGTGGCCGGGATGCTGCGGCTCGTCGGATTGCCGGCCGAGGCCGCGTCCCGCTATCCGTTCCAGTTCAGCGGCGGTCAGCGGCAGCGGATCGGCATCGCCCGCGCCCTCATCACCGAGCCGCGCATCCTGATCGCCGACGAAGCAGTCTCCGCGCTCGACGTCTCGGTGCAGATGCAAATCCTGAACCTGCTGCTCGACATTCGCGATCGGCTCGGGATTGCGGTGCTCTTCATCAGCCATGACATCGGAGTCATCGAATATCTTTGCGACAAGGTCATCGTCCTCGCGCAAGGGAAGATCGTCGAATCCGGGAGCGCCGACGCCGTAATCTCGAAGCCTTCCCACGTCTACACGAAGAAGCTTATCGACGCTGTACCGAGAATCCAGGACTGAATTGCCTCATTGATCGCCAACACTGAACCAATGTCGGAGGACCGAAGATGATCGATTGCCGAAAGCCTTCACTTCGAATGGCCGTTATCGCCGCCGCCCTCGCATCTGCTTTTTCGGCATCGGCTCAGACAGACAATGACACGCTCGTCGTCACGACCACCGACACGTTGGTCACACGGCATCCCTATGCCGAAAGCAGCGCGCAGATGTATTCGGTGTGGTGCCAGGTCTATGGCTGCCTCGGTCGCTATAACTATGCGGCACGCAAGTTCGAGGGCTTGCTGGCAGAACGCTGGGAGCAGCTCGACGACCTGACCTGGCGCTTTCACCTCCGGCGCGACCTCGTCCGGCACGACGGCGGACCCGGCCCGACGACCGCCGACGTCCTGCATTCCTACAATCAGGTCATGACCGATCCGCAAAGCCAGGGACGCTTCTACCTGTCGAGCGTCAAGGAAATCCGGCGGGTCGACGACCACACCTTCGATATCATCACGAAGGAACCCACCTCCTCGCTGCTCGGCCAGCTCTTCGACAAGTTCACGATCACGAGCGAGGAGATCTTCAGGAGAGAGGGCGGGGTCGCCAGCTACAACACCGCCCCGATCGGCTGGGGGCCTTACAAGCTCCGCAATTTCGCGATCAGCGAGCGCATCACCCTGGACCGGAACGAGGCTTATCCGGGCAAGGTCGAGAGCTCGCCGCGCACGGTCGTCTTCCGCCGTATCCAGGAGCCGGACCAGCGCGTCACCGCCTTGCTCAACGGCGAAGTCCACATCGCCCGGCTGATTCCCCCGCAGCTCGTCGGCCGGCTCGACAATGTCCCGTCCGTCGAGGTGCGACGTTCGCCCTCCAACGAGCCGATGTTCATCGGCTTCAACGCGAAGATAAAGCCGTGGGACGACCCCCGCGTGCGCCGCGCCGCCGCGATGGCGATCAACAAGGACATCATCATCCAGCGCATTCTGTTCGGCATGGCCAACCGGCTCGACGGCCCGGTCGGGACCGAGCAGGTCTGCTACACCACGCCGATTGCAAACAGGACGCCCTACGACGTGCAGGGGGCACGCAAGCTGCTGGCCGAGGCCGGCTACGCCAATGGCGGCCCGGCCGTCGACTTCTACACCGCGGCCGGACGCTACATTTCCGACCGGCAGGTCGGCGAGGCGATCACCCAGATGCTGAACCAGGCGGGTTTCAAGGTCACGCTGCACACGCCCGAATTCGCGAGCCTGTGGGCGAATGTGCGGGCCGGCAAGGCCCCGATGTACTATATGGGCCGCGGGCTGGCGCTCGAACCGTCGGAATGGCTGTCCCAGTATTTCGAAACGGGCGTCACGCCGCGCATCAGCTACTCCAATCCGCAGCTCGACGCCCTGTTCGACAAGGACAGGAAGACCTTCGCCTTCGAAGAGCGCTGCAAGATCATCCGCGAGATCAGCCAGCTCATCGACACCGAGGCGCCGGCTATCTTCCTGTGGAATCACCAGTATGTCAGCGGCGTCCGCAAGGGGGTCCGGTTCGTGCCCGATGCCTCGGGAGAACTCTGGCTGCCCGATGTCGGCCTGTGAGGCCCCCGACACATTCCGTCAGCAACACGAGGGTTGTGAGCCCATGAACGAGAATCTCATCCGGAAGCCGTCGCGACGGACCGTATTGCAGGTGGCCGCCACCTCCCTGCTGGCCTCCCCGGCCCTGCCCCGGCCCGCCGCGGCCCAGCCCAGGGCGTTGACGATCACGACGACCGGCATCCTGAACAACGCCAACCCCTACGCGCATTCCAGCATTCACCTCTATTACATCTGGAGCCAGGTCTATGGCAGCCTGGGTCGCTACAATTACGGCAGAAAGGCCTATGAGGGCGTGCTCGCCGAGAGCTGGGAGGTCGTGGAGCCGACGCGCTGGCGCTTCAAGCTGCGCGGCGATCTCAAACGCCATGACGGCGGCCCCGGCCCGACGGCACGCGACGTCGTGCATTCGTGGCGGCGCATTCTCAGCGACCCTGCCAGCCAGCAGGCGTTCTACCTGACCGAGGTCGAGACATTCGACGCGGTGGACGATCGCACGTTCGACATCGTGACGAAGCGGCCGGTTGCGCAGCTTCTCTCGTTCCTCTTCGATCGCTTCGTCGTGACGAGCGCAGACCTCTACGAGAAACACGGCGGCGATGCCGACAAGGTCGCGGCCTTCGGCTGGGGACCCTACAAGCTCGAGCGCTTCGACATCGACCGCAGCGTCATCGTGGCCCGCAATCCGTTCTGGCCGGGCATGCCCGCGGCAGCGCCCGAGACGGTGGTTTACCGGCTTATCCTCGAGCCCGAACAGCGTGTGACCGCCTTGCTCAACAACGAGGTCCAGATCGCAAGGCTGATCCCTCCGCAACTGGTCGATCGTCTGAAATCCAATGGCGGCGTCAGGCAGATCGAGACCGGCTCGCTGGAGTGGATGTTCCTGGGGATGAACACCGTCATAAAGCCCTTCGACGACCCGCGCGTGCGCCGGGCCGTCGCCCATGCGATCGACGCGGAGCTGATCATCAAGCGGCTCCTGTTCGGCCTCGCCGACCGCATGCAAGGCGCCATCGGCAATTTCCAGGACTGCTTCGGCCCCAGCGCGAACCGCCCGGCCTACGATCCGGGCCGGGCGAAGGCGCTGCTGGCGGAGGCAGGCTTCCCGAACGGCTTCGACGTCGAATTCTCGACGGCAAACGGGCGTTACGTCTCCGACCGCCAGATCGGCGAAGCGCTGGCCCAGATGCTGCGGCAGGTCGGCATCAGGGCCAGGCTGAACACGCCGGATTACGCCAATTTCACCAATGATATCCGGCAGGGCAAGCTGCCGCTCTACTATACCGGTCGGGCTGCGAGCAACGACCAGATCGAGGCCCTGGCGCAGTATTTCGAAACCGGCGGCTCGCGGCGAACCAACTATTCCGACCCGGAGGCGGACCGCCTGTTCAAGGACGTCCGCTCCGCCTTCGACGTCGAGAAGCAGTGCGAGCTCCAGCGGGCGCTCAGCGACAAGCTCTCGCAGGACTCGCCGGTCGTCTTCCTCTGGACGCACCGGCTGGTGAACGGCGTGCGCACCAACGTCGACTGGCCGGCCGACGCGACCGGTGAGCCATGGCTGACCGACATATCGGTCCGTTAGCGATCCTTCGCCATTCCGGTGCCGCTCCTGCGACCCGGCCGCAGCGTTTCGTGACACGCAGACCGCACCACCCGGCTGATGAAGCCGGCATGCAATCGAGGACATGATGAGCAACAGACAAGCTGCGCTCGAACGCGCGCGAGGCTATATCGACGACGGCAGCTTCCTGCAGCGCCTGACGGACCTGGTGGCCTATCAGACGGAAAGCTACCCCCCTGGCCGCAAGAAGGAGCTGGAGCGCTATTGTTCCGAGGGGCTCGGACCGATCGCCTCCGCGCTCGGCTTCGAGACGGAGATACTGCCGAATCCTCTCGACGAGTATGGGCCTGTCCTGATCGCCTCGCGCCGCGAGGGCGACGGGCTGCCGACGCTGCTGATCTACGGGCACGGCGACGTGGTCAGAGCGATGCCCGAGCGCTGGAGATCGGACCTCGATCCATGGACCCTCAAGGTCGAGGGCGATCGCGTCTACGGCCGCGGCGTCGTGGACAACAAGGGGCAGCACCTTCTCGCGATCGAGGCGCTGCGCGCCGTCCTGGAGGAGCGCGGATCGCTCGGCTTCAATGTGAAGATCTTCGTCGAGACCGGCGAGGAAGCGGGCTCGCCGGGACTGAAGCGCTTCCTCGAACGTCACCGGGAGCGCTGCGCGGCCGACGTCTTCATCGGGCTCGATGGCCCCCGGCAAAGCATGTCGGTGCCGGATATCACGCTCGGCACGCGCGGCGGGCTCGCAATCGACCTCGTCGTCAATCTGCGGGAAGGTTCGCATCACTCGGGGCACTGGGGCGGGCTGCTCAAGGACCCGACCGTCATCCTGGCCCATGCGATCTCGGCGATCATCTCGCGGGACGGCCGCATTCTGGTGCCCGGATGGACGCCCGCCTCGGTGCCCGCTTCGGTCACGCAGGCAAGCCGGGCGGTCGTGATCGACGACGCACCGGGTGCGCTGAAGCCGGACGAAGGTTGGGGCGAGCCCGGCCTGTCGCGCCCGGAGAAGATCTATGCATGGAGCAGCGCGATCGTGCTGGCTTCCATCAGCGGACAGCCCGAAGCGCCGGTTCCCGCCGTTCCCGGCTTCGCCAAAGCCCGCATACAGTTGCGGCACACCGTCGACGTTGCCGCGGAGGATGTAGCGCCTGCGTTGCGGCGGCATCTCGACAAGCTGGGCTTCACGGAGGTCGAGGTCGCCCCGGTGGTCGAGCGCGACATGTTCCCGCCCTCGAGAACCGACCCGGAAGATGTCTGGGTGCGCCGGATCGCGCGTTCCATGACGGAAACGGTCGGGCACGCACCGAACATTATCCCGAACATCGGCGCCTCCGGCCCGTCCGAATTCTTTCGGAAGACGCTGGGCGTCCCTGTCCTATGGATCCCGCATTCCTATGGCGGGTGCGGTCAGCACGGGCCCGATGAGCACGGGCTGATCCCACTTTTCCGGGACGGTCTCGGCATCATGGCTGGCGTGTTCTGGGACATCGGTCTCGACCCTGCTGCCGGCGCGAAGGTCTGACGGGTTTCGCCGGTGGCCGCAGGCGGGCGGACGATTGCCGAAGGACAATTTCGACCGGGTATAGTCGACCGAGGTGGAAACCGGCTCGCGTGAAGGCGCTACGACTGAACAATAAGCTGGAGCAATTCGCGATTCGGCGAATCGTGAACTGCTCCGGTTGAAAACAATCGTCCGCAGATGACCGGGATCGCCGCATCGCCGCGTACTTGAGGCTGGAGCTGACATGCCGCAACCGTCTTCGCTCAAGGTCGTGCAGGACACCCTCAGCCTGCGCGACCGGACCACGGCAGTATTACGCAACGCGATCCTGACCATGCAGTTCAAGCCCGGTCAGCGCATCATCGAGCGGCAGCTCTGCGTCGAGACGGGGGTCAGCAGAACCTGCATTCGCGAATCGATGCGGCATCTCGAGGCGGAAGGCCTCGTGCGGCGCGAGCACAACAGGGGCATCTTCGTGTCGAGCATCACGCCGACGGAGGCGGCCGAGATCTACGAGGTGCGCAAGATCCTCGAGCCCAAGATGATGGAGAAGATGATCGGCAACATCGACCCGCGGTTCGTTCAGACCATGAAAGCCGAATTGCGGCGCGCTGAATCATGCATCACGCTACCGATGGAATATGTCGCGGCGATCGGAGATGTTATCAAAATTCTGTGGAGCGGCTATAACAACGACACGGCAAAAAACCTTCTCAGCTCTATCTTCGATCGGATTTCCTACATCCGGATCATTCTAAGTTTTTCGACGAGCGCTGAGCAGAAGATCGAGACCATACAAATTCTCGAAGGCGTGATCGATGCCATCAGCCGTCGCGATGGCCCTGCGGCACAGGAGCAATACATCCATTATCTCTCCCGCGCACAAAATACCGTGATCGAAATCATCGAGTCGAATACAGAGGTCGACACCGGATGGCCCGCCGTCAGCTAAATCCTGAAGAAGCGGTCGAACTTCTTCCAATTCCGGGGTCGCGAGTGCGATGCGCAGTGGCATGTCCTCTGCCGCGCTGGTTCCTTCACTTGCTCTGCTTCTGCAGATGAAGCGCATTGATAACAGCCCATCGTAAGTATTATTTGTAAATAATTATTTTTACATATCTTCCTCAAGTCCAATCTTTATCTTCTCCAATGCTGAGATAAGTTGATCTATCTCTTCCTTGCGCAAGAACTGCAGCGCGCGCTCGTTCACTTCGCTCACGCATTGTTCGATCGCTGGCCTTAACGCGTGCGCCTTTTCCGTGAGGTACACATGAGCCACCCGCAGATCGCTCTCGCTCCTCACACGGCGGGCAAGGCCAGCTCTTTCCAACTGGTTGACCGCGCTGACGACGGATGGGCCGACCGCCTTGACAGAACGACCAAGCACGACCTGCGAAATGCCGTCCTGATGATACAACGCCCATAGATAGGGCCACATTCCTATATTGACGTTTCGCTCGGCGAGCAGCTCCTTGATCTGGTCTCGGGCACGCCGATTGATGGTCCGAATGAAAAAGCCGACGTTCCAGGCTCCGGAATAGAGCGCGCGTCGGCCCTCCTCGTCCAGTGTCGTCCGGCGCTCCCTACCAGGGCTTGGCCGACGCCCGGTCCCGTTCTTCCTCATCTGCCGTCCTCTCGCCGCCGTCGATCCGAATCGCGACTCTGTCAAGCTATTCGGAAAGCTCGGCTTTATTGAAATCCGGCGTTGAAGCCTCTTCGTCTGAAACCGAAACAGCGGTCCCGCGCCACAGCCCTCGAAAACGCATGGTTGACAATGCCTCATTCGCCGATAACTTAGTTAGTATAACTAAGCTTTTCGAACTTTCGGCGTCAAATCTCGGATGGAAGCCGCATGCGGGAGTTCCATGCACGAGCGGTGCGTCGCGCACTTGATGGGTTCAAGGGCAGCAAAAGGTTCCAGTCGTGCTGAATGTTCTTCTTAGCCGTCTGTTCCTATCTCTACCGGTTCTCATCGGCGCGATTTTTTTCGGGTTCTTGCTCTTGAGGGTGGTGCCTGGCGACCCCGCATCGCTCCTGGCAGGTCAATCAGCTTCGGCGGACGTCGTCGCGCGTGTCCGCACGGAGATGGGGCTGGACGAGCCTTGGATCCTGCAGTTCGTGCATTATTTCGGACAGGTCACGAGCGGCGATCTCGGGCGATCGATCATCTCCAACCGGCCGGTTCTGGATGAGCTCAGCGAAGCGCTGGGGCCGACGGTGGAGCTTGTGCTATCCGCTTTGAGTTTGGCGGTCCCGCTCGGCATCACGCTCGGAGTCATTGCCGCGATTTACCGCGGCGGCATGTTGGATCGAGCTATCATGGCGCTGGCCGTCGCCGGGATTTCATTGCCGGTTTTCTGGGTCGCCTACATGCTGATCCTGATCCTGGGTGTGCAATGGAATCTACTGCCGTTCACCGGTCGGCTGGGTCCGATATGGACGCTGGAAGGCCTGCAGGGGCTGGCGCTGCCGGCGCTCACCGCAGCCTTCACCCTCGTTGGCCCGATCGCGCGTATTTCGCGAACTGCTGTCCTAGAGACCCTGTACGCGGAGCACGTGCGCTTGGCCCGTGCCAAAGGGGTGCCCGAGCATAAGGTTGTCGTCAAACATGGCTTGCGAAATGCGCTGCTGCCCATCGTTACGCTCGTCGGCCTCCAGATCGGCCATCTGCTGGGCGGCACGGTGATCATCGAAACGATCTATGCTTGGCCGGGAGTGGGGCGCCTCGTGGTCGGGGCCATCATGAACAGCGACTATGCGACCGCGCAGGGCGGATTGCTGCTGATGGCGTGCATCTTCGTCGCCGTGAACCTGATCGTCGATCTCCTTTATTCGACGCTCGATCCCAGGCTTTCCTGACATGACGCCGACCGGAACGGGCCAGTCCATCTCTCCGCGCAGCGCAAAACGCAGGCGTCGGGCAAAGGGCGGCGTCGCCACGGCAATGGCTGTGGCCATCCTCGCGGTGATCGTCGGCGTCGCTCTTCTGGCGCCCGTCCTCGCCCCTTACGATCCCTATGAGGTGGACTTGTCGGCTGCGCTCCAGCCCCCTGGCTCGGCACATCTGCTCGGCACCGACATGCAGGGAAGGGATCTGCTCAGCCGCATCATGTACGGCACTAGGCTCACCCTGCTCACGAGCCTGACGGCGCTCGTGTCCGGCAGCGTCGTCGGCGCCTTGCTGGGCCTTGCCGCGGTCTTTTTCCCTTCCTCCGATGCGGTGATCGGCCGGCTGCTGGATATCCTGCTGTCGTTTCCGGCGATCCTGTTCGGATTGGCGCTGGGAGCAAGCCTCGGACCGGGGCTACTGCCCGTGACCATCGCTCTGTCGATCGCGACCGTTCCGGAAGTCGGACGGATCGCCCGGGCCGCCGGCCTGACGATCGCGCGTCAGGAATACATGCAGAGCGGCCGGGCAATCGGGCTGGGCAAGACGACGCTCTTCTTCAAATATCTGGCTTGGAACTGCATGCCCACGATCTTCGTCTTCCTGACGCTGCGATTCGGCTTCATCATTTTGCTGGGCGCGGGTCTGAACTTTCTCGGGCTCGGGGCAGCGCCCCCGGCGGCCGAGCTTGGGGTTCTGGCCGCTGAAGGACGGAACGTCCTGGCTTTCGCCCCTCACGTCGCGACCTACCCCAGCTTGACGATCTTTTTGCTGGTTCTCTCCCTCAACGTGCTCGGCGACGTGTTGAGGGACAAGCTGGACAAGCGTCTGCTATGACCCTGCCGCTGCTCGCCGTCGACGCTCTCGCCGTCACCCACCATGGCGCAGACGGTTCTTCCGTCGAGATCATCGGGGACGTTTCCTTTAGCATTGGGGCGGGCGAGACGCTCGGGCTCGTCGGTGAGAGTGGCAGCGGCAAGAGCCTGACCGCGCTCGCGCTCATGGACCTGCTCGGCCCGAACCTCGCAGCGACGGGCACCATTCTGCTCCGCGACCGTTCCCTCGGCAGCCTGCGCCCGCGCGAGCGCCGGCGGCTGTGCGGCAGCGAGCTGGCCATGGTCTTCCAGGACCCGATGACGGCATTGAACCCGGTGTACACGGTCGGCGACCAGATTGCCGAGGTCCTGCTGACGCACCGCCTCGCCTCGCGCAGGCCGGCACGGGATCGCGCGGTCGAGCTGCTGGGGCAGGTCGGCATCCCTCACCCGTCGCAGAGAGTCGATGCCTATCCGCATCAATTGTCCGGCGGCATGCGCCAGCGGGTGGTGATCGCCATCGCGCTGGCCGGAGATCCCTCGGTCCTGATCGCCGACGAACCGACGACGGCTCTCGATGTGACGATTCAGGCGCAGATCCTCGATCTTCTGCGTGAGCTCAGCGCACAGCGCGGCATGGGAACGATGCTGATCTCCCACGATCTCGGCGCGATAGCCGAGGTCGCGACGCAGGTCATGGTGCTTTATGCGGGCCGGGTTGTCGAACATGCGCCGGTCGACCGGCTTTTTGCCGAGGCGCAGCATCCCTACACCATCGGACTGCTGAGCTCGTTGCCGAAGCTGGGCGGGCGCGAGCAGAGATTGAGCACGATCGCGGGCCGCGTCCCGCTACCCGGCACGGTGCGGACCGGGTGCCGTTTTGCGGATCGCTGCCCATGGGCGCTCACGCGATGCCGGCTGGAAGCGCCCGCCTTGACCGAAATCGCCAGCGGCCATCGCGTGGCCTGCCTGCGCGCGCCCCTGCTGGCTCCGCCCTCGCCCGGAATGGCCGCATGAATTCCCGGTATCCGCTTCTGTCCGTCCGCGACCTTGAAAAGACCTTCCCTGTCGGGACGTTCCTGCGCCGGCGCCCGGTCCACGCGGTCAACGGCGTCAGCTTCGCGATCGCAAGCGGCGAGACGCTCGGGCTCGTCGGGGAGAGCGGGAGCGGCAAGTCGACCATCGGGCGCATGATCCTGAACCTGACGGCTCCGACCGGCGGCGCAATCACCTTCGCCGGTGCCGACATTGCGAGGCTCGCCGCCTCCGGAGAGATCTATCGCAAGGTCCAGATCATTTTCCAAGATCCGCACTCGTCCCTGCATCCGCGTCTGACCGTGCGCCAGCTTCTCGCGGAGCCCTTGCGCCTGCATGGCGGCAAGACCGGCAGGGCGCTGGAGAGTGCGGTCGAGCGGCTGCTGGACGATGTCGGGCTCGCGCCCGAGCTGGCCTCGCGCTATCCGCACCAGTTCAGCGGCGGCCAGCGCCAGCGCATCGGGATCGCCAGGGCGCTGGCCTGCGAGCCCGAGCTCATCGTATGCGACGAACCTGTATCCGCCCTCGACGTGTCGGTGCAAGCGCAGATCATAAACCTCCTCAAGGACCTGCAGGAAAAGCGAGGGTTGTCCTATCTTTTCATCGCTCACGATCTGGCCGTGGTGCGTCATATCAGCCATCGCATCGCGGTGCTCTATCTCGGCGAGGTCGTCGAGAGCGCTCCCTCGGAGGAACTCTTTTCCGGGGCCCGGCACCCCTATTCGCAGGCGCTGCTCGCTGCGATTCCGCGTACAGGCGCCGCGCCCGGCAAGCCGAAAGCCCGTCTGCGCGGAGAGCCGCCTTCGCCAATCGCACGCCCTGCGGGCTGCGCGTTTCGGGCGCGCTGCTCCTATGCGACGGATCTTTGCGGGACGCCGCCGCCGCTGCGAACGATCGGCGCCGCTCACTTGGTCGCCTGTCACCATGTCGAGACGATAGCTCCGTTCGCGGTAGACAGGACCATCGGCGCCTCGCCGCGCCTTGCGGCTTTGATGCGCGCCTTTGCTGCTGAAGAGGATGGCGCCTCGACCTAGATCGACATGCCGAACATGCGGGAGGAAGACATGACGAGATTGTCGAAGTTGGCTGTGCTGTTCTGTGCCTGGATCGCCAGCCACACTCTGGCCCACGCGCAGAACGCGGCAAGCCAGGTGACCGTTCTCCGAGCGGCTGAGGCCGAGCGCTACGACCCGCAGAAAATCGTCAGTCGGCCAATGAACGAGGTTATGTTCCTCCTGGCGGACACCCTGCTCGCGCTCGATTACGACCAGAAGACGATCAAGCCCCTGCTGGCCAGATCCTGGTCCGTCTCCGCCGACGGCCTGACCTATCGCTTCGCCCTCCGCGACGACGTCCGCTACTGCGACGGGCGTCCGATGAAGGCGGAGGACGTCGTCTATTCGCTGAAACGCTGGATCGCGCCTGAAACGCGCGCTCCGCTGGCCAACCAGGCGGGCAGCGTCAAGGATATCCGCGCCGAGGACGAGACCACGGTGGTCTACGAACTCGCAGAGCCCTATTCGGAGCTGCTCATCAACCTGACGCAGGTTTCGTCGTCGATCGTCGATCGCAACGAAGTCGAGAAGCTCGGCCCGGATTTCGGGGTCAAGCATTTCAACGGGACGGGACCGTATTGCTGGGTGCGGTGGCTGCCGCGCAACGAGATGGTCCTCAAGCGGAACCAGGCCTATGTGTGGGGGCCTGATTTCTACCAGAATCGCGGGCCCGCCCAGGTCGAGCAGCTCGTGCTGAAGCAGGTGCCGGACGAAGGCACCCGGATGGCCGCTATGATGGCGGGCCAGGCCGACCTCACGCAATATGTGCCGCGCTGGTCGATCTCCCGCTTCGAGGGCGCGCGACAGTTCACGGTCGCGCGGCCGCAAGCCTATTTTTCCCTGCTGTATCTGGGCTTCAAGACGGATCGCCCGCTCGTTTCCGACGTCCGGGTCCGCAAGGCCATGAACCTGGCGCTGAACCGCGACGAGCTCGCGCGCTCGGTCTTCTTCGGCCGCGCGGAGCCCGCCTCCGCCTATATCCACCCGCAGGCCACCGACTACAACGCCGAGTTGGCGACGATCCTGCCGAAATTCGATCTCGCGCAGGCCAATGCGCTGCTCGACTCCGCCGGCTGGATACGAGGCGCCGATGGCTTTCGCGTCAAGGACGGCGTCAGGTTGGCCCCGGTCGTGGTCATTCCGGCGCCCATCCTCGCCGATGCGGCGCAGGCCATCCAGGGCTCCCTGCGCCAGATCGGAGTCGACGTCAGGCTCGAGCTTCTGGATGGCGCAGTGTTCTTCCAGCGCGCCAGCCAGCAGGATTTCGAGATGTATGGCCTGCAGCAACCCTATCTGACAGCTGGGATGATGATGGCGGACAATTTTTCGTCGAAGGCGATTCCGGCGCCCAATCGGATGAACTGGCGTAACGCGGAGTTTGACGCATTGCTGCGCTCAGGGCGTTCAGCCACCGACGCCGCCAATCGCTCGGAAGCGTTCAAGCAGGCGCAACTGATCGCGCATCGCGATTTCGTCTGGATGCCGCTGGTTCACGACCAGGCTTACATGGTCATAGGCTCCCGGCTAACTCCGATGAAGGCGCATGGAAACCAGGCCGTCACGTTGTATAAGGGCCTAGATATGCGTTTGAAGTAGACGCATCGGTGTGAATATTTCCTGTAGACAGACAAATTACTTGAAAAAACTTGAATAAGGAGGATCGAGCGATGGTCCGACGTATCTTTAATCCCGAGAGAGTTATCTCGATAGAGGGACACTGCGACCGAAGATATTCGGCCGTCAAAGACGCATTCTATGCCAACTTCATTGAGCGCGGCGAAGTCGGCGCCTCAGTATCAGTGACGATCGCCGGAGAAACCGTCGTCGACCTCTGGGGCGGAAACGTCGACGCGGCACAGGTGAAGCCTTGGGAAAAAGACACGATCTGTTGCGTCCAATCGGTCTCCAAGGAAATCACCGCAGTCGCGTTCCATATGGCAGTCGACAGAGGGTTGATCGACGTCGATCAACTGGTCACCCGATACTGGCCGGAGTACGGACAGAAGGGAAAGGAGGAGACCAAAGTCCGATGGTTGCTGGACCATCGCTGCGGCATTCCAGTAGTCGAGCGCGCGACCCCGGGCATGGCCTATGACTGGAACCGCATGGCGGACGGACTCGCTGCGACCACGCCGCTTTGGGAGCCCGGAACGACGCCTTGCTATCATTCCGCCAATTACGGCTTCATCATCGGCGAAGTTCTGCGACGTGTGACGAGCAAATCCGTTGGCCAGTTTGTCCGCGAAGAAATAGCTGAACCGCTGGGTATCGATTGCGCTATCGGTCTAAACGACAATGAGAATGCTCGTGTGGCTACTTTCCTTGATAAGGAGGACCATGCGTCACAGCACTGGATCGATGAGGGTCAGAATATATTCGCAAAGAGCTGGAAAATATTCTGGGATGACGAGGATTTCAACAGCCAAGATTGGCGTCGGGCCGAGATCCCTTCGGTAAATGCTCATACGAATGCACGGGCGCTGGCGCGCCTCTGCGGCGCACTGGCTTGCAGCGGCACAATTGGCGGAGTTTCACTGCTATCCCAGCGCACGCTCGATCGTGCTTCTGAAGTGCAGTGGTCCGGAAAGGACGTGCAGGACCGCTTGTTGTCTCTTTCACTCGGATTCCTCATGCCAACAGCCAACTCGGTGAGTACGGGACCGCGGAGCCTCGGCATGTCGGGCGCCGGCGGTGCGACGGCATTTGCCGATCCGGACCACAAAATTGGTTTCGGCTATGTGATGAACGCCATGGACCCTGCCCCGGCGAACCGGCCGCGCCCCCTGGCTCTCATTGCCGCACTAAACGCGTGCCTCGCTTAACGCGCCTGTAGGTGAACCACGATTCGATCGGGAGGAATGCATGAGAAAATCATCTTCGGCCACTATCGGGGCATGCCTATGGCTCAGCCTGGCCGCGACAGGCGCTGCTTCTCAGGAGAATAAGACGTATTTCGCACTCGGACCGGCACGTGCGGTCTACGCTACTCCTGCAGCGCCGACCAAAATCGCCTTTCTCGTCATCCATCGCACAGCCGACTACACCACGCACGTCGCCTGCCAGGAACTGCCGAAGCGCGGCTTTGCAGCGCTCTGCATGAGCACGCGTTTCACGAACAATGAATTCCAAGTGGATTGGGACCGTATCGCACTCGATGTGAAGGCGGGAGTCGAGTTTCTGAGGAAACAAGCCGGGATTGAAAAAGTCATCCTGTTCGGTCATAGCGGCGGAGGACCGACCACAAGTTTCTTCCAGGCTGTCGCGGAAAACGGACTCGCGTTCTGTCAAGATCCGAAGAAGATTCTTCCTTGCCGCGATGACTTGACCAATCTGCCCAAAGCGGATGCGCTTGTGCTCGCTGACGCACATCCAGGGGTGCCGGTCATCCTGCTGCGCAGCCTGAACGGCTCGGTGATCAACGAAACGCCCGGCCGGTTCGACCCCGCGCTCGATCCGTATAATCCCGCCAATGGATACAGCCCCGCGGGATCATCTTCTTATCCGGAGGCCTTTCAGAAGCGCTATTTCGCCGCTCAATCGAACCGCATGAATGCGCTAATCGAGGCCGCGCAGTCGCGGGTCAAGGCCATTCGGGAAGCGCGTATTCCATATCCGGACAACGACCTTCTTGCGATTCCGCATGGTGGGAATCCCGGTGCAGGCCCGGGCGGCGCATCCCAGCTCCACAGCCTCGACACATCCATCGCGCTACGCAAAACTCGCGAGCCGCAGAAGCTGCTGCGCAACGATGGTTCGATCGCAAAGCAGATTGTCTCTTCCGTCAGTCCTCCTGAACTTGAGACGAAGGACTCGACGACGCGATTCAATACTGGGACGAAGATCCTGTCATTGCAGTCCTTCTTGAGCACACAGGCTGTCCGTTCCAGCAATTCACTAGACGGCATCGATCACTGCAGCAGCAATAACTCGACAGTTTGCGCCGTTCGTTCGATCCATGTGCCGCTGCTGGTAATGGGCATGGGTGGGTATCTCTTCATTCGCGATTCTGAGGAGGAATACGAAAACGCCGCCAGCACCGACAAGGATCTAATCTTCATTGAAGGTGCAACACATGGTTTCACACCATGTATCACATGTTCGCCAAACGCGGCAGCCTATAGTAATAGTTTGCGCAATATGTTCGATTATGTAAAAAAATGGGTGGATGAGCGAAAATTCTAAAGGGGCGTTTTGAGTATGTGCGGCCTATAAAAAGCCGCACATACTGAACCCAACAGCGCGAGGCTGCCTCACATACGTGACGCTCGATGGCCGCAGAATGGATCGCTTCTCAAAGATAAGGCCCTTCGCACAGAGTTAGGTGACGGCATGCTGGCCGTACACTTGTGATCCGAGGTCTTCGGAGCGATCCTGTCATCGACTTATTGGAGAACTGAGAATCGTTTAGCTTTGGCGCCTGCCGGAACAAGGGCTGTCGGCGACGACCACATGCAACGAAGTCATGCTTGCAAGCCTAACAGCTTTGGCGAACTTCACGCTGTCGCCCCGGCCATTATCCCTCTCGGCAACTCATCGTCTTTGTATCTTCAGCAACTCAACCAGCGCCGCGCTCTCGCCGATATCCGTGCCGACACCTGCCGCCGCGAGGTTGCGGGCGATTGCCGCCTCGTCGATCTCCAGCCCTTCCGCGACGGTCGCCATCGCTTCGGCCGCGCCGGCGGCGAGCAAGAAGAGCTCGGCCACGGCCGGGCCTTCCGCCTGCCAGCCGCCGAGCCCGCGTTCCTGCTCGGCCGGGAGGCCGGCGAGAATGCCGGCGACAAGGCCGGGCGCGCGCAAAGCGGCGGAAAGGGCGATCTGGCAGCCGGTCGGGTTGCGTTTGTGTGCCATGGCGGAGGAGCCGCCGCGGCCGGGGATGGCGGGCTCACACGCCTCGCCGATTCCGTTCTGGGCGAGCAGCGAGACATCGCGCGCCATCTTGCCGAGCGCGCCGACGACGATAGCCAGCGCCGTGGCGGTGCCAGCGATGCCGCCGCGGCGGGCGTGCCAAGGCGCGGCGTCCGGCAGATCGAGCGCCGCGGCGAGGCGGGCCGCCACGGCGCCGCCCTTTCCGCCGAGCCCCGCGCGGGTGCCGGCGCCGCCGCCGAATTGCAACCTGGCCGCATCTTCGCCTTCGCGTCGCAAGCGCTCCGCCGCATCCGCGATTCCGGCCCGCCATTGCGCGATGCGCAGGCCGAAGCCGATCGGCAGTGCATCCTGCAGCAGGGTGCGGCCTATGGACGGGGTCGCGGCATGGCGTTGCGCCAGCGCGGCCAGCGCCGTGGCGACGCGTCGGAGATCGCTGTCGAACAGGGTCGATGCCGCTCGGATCTGGCAGGATAGCACTGTGTCGGCGACATCCTGGCTGGTCGCACCGTTGTGCAGAGCCCTGGCCGGCGCTTCGGGCAGGGCCGCACGCAGCCGCGCCACCAGCGGGATCGCGAGCGTGCCGGCGAGCGCCGCTTCCTCGGCGAGTTCGGCAGGATCGATGACGATCGTGGCGCAGAGCTTCGCAATCGCATCGGCCGCGTCGGCGCCGATCAGCCCTTCGGCCGCTTCGGCGCGGGCGAGCGCAGCCTCAAACGCCAGTGCATGCCGCATGGTCGCTGCATCGTCGAAGACGGCCAGCATTGCGTTGGTCGTCGCCGGCCGGCTTCTGAGCAGATGGCTCACGCAGCCTTCTCGGTGAGTGCCGTAGCTACCGCGAATGGCGCGCCGGTCTTGGCCCTGACCTCGTCGAGGCTGACGCCGGGCGCGAGCTCGATCAGGGTCAAGCCACCGCCATTGGCCTTGTCGCAGGTCATCACGCAGAGATCGGTGATGATCATGTCGACGACGCCCGCGCCGGTCAGCGGCAGCGAGCAGCGCTCCAGCACCTTGGATTCGCCCGCCTTGTTGGCGTGCTCCATCACGACGATGACCTTCTTGACGCCGGCGACGAGGTCCATCGCGCCGCCCATGCCCTTCACCATCTTGCCGGGGATGGTCCAGTTGGCGATGTCGCCATTCGCAGCTACTTCCATGGCGCCGAGGATGGTGAGATCGATATGGCCGCCACGGATCATCGCGAAGGAGTCGGCCGAGGAGAAGAAGCTCGAGCTCGGCAGGGTGGTGATGGTCTGCTTGCCGGCATTGATCAGGTCCGGGTCGGCCTCGCCCTCGTAGGGGAAGGGACCGATGCCGAGCAGGCCGTTCTCCGATTGCAGCGTGACGTTCACGCCCTCGGGGATGTAATTCGCCACCAGCGTCGGGATGCCGATGCCGAGATTGACGTAGAACCCGTCCTGCAATTCCTTGGCGGCGCGGGCGGCGATCTCTTCGCGGGTCCAGGCCATCAGGCTGCCTCCCTCTTGCGCTCGGTCAGCTTCTCGATGCGCTTCTCGTTGATCGTGCTTTTGATGACGCGGTCGACATAGATGCCGGGGGTGTGGATCGCCTCCGGATCGAGCGAGCCAACCGGGACGATCTCCTCGACCTCGGCCACCGTCACCTTGCCGGCGGTCGCCATGTTAGGATTGAAGTTCCGCGCCGTCTTCCGATAGACGAGGTTGCCGGCCGTGTCGGCCTTCCAGGCCTTGACGATGGCGAGATCGGCCTTGAGCCAGGTCTCGCGGACATAGAGCGCGCCCTCGAACTCCTCGACCGGCTTGCCCTCGGCGACGACGGTGCCGACGCCGGTCTTGGTGTAGAAGGCCGGGATGCCGGCGCCGCCCGCGCGGATGCGCTCGGCCAGCGTGCCTTGCGGGTTGAGCTCCAGCTCCAGCTCGCCGGAGAGATATTGCTGCTCGAACAGCTTGTTCTCGCCGACATAGGACGCGATCATCTTCTTGATCTGCCGCGTCTCGAGCAGCATCCAAAGCCCGAATCCGTCCGCACCGGCATTGTTCGAGATGACGGTCAGATCCTTGACGCCGGAATCGCGGATCTCGGGGATCAGGCTCTCGGGGTTGCCGGACAGGCCGAAGCCGCCGGACATGATCGTCATGCCGTCGAAGAGCAGGCCATCGAGCGCCGCCTTCGAGCTGTCATAGATCTTGTTCGCCATCCAATCCCTCGTCTTTGTGGTCGGCCGATCCTAGAGCAGATCGCCCTGTCCTGTCAGACCCGTTCCAGCGCAATCGCGATGCCCTGCCCTACGCCGATGCACATGGTGGCGAGCGCGCGTCTCTTGCCGGTCAGCGACAATTCGAGCGCAGCCGTGCCGGCGATGCGGGCGCCGGACATGCCGAGCGGGTGCCCAAGCGCGATGGCGCCGCCATTCGGGTTCACGAAATCCGCATCCTCCCGAATGCCGAGATCGCGCAACACCGCGATTCCCTGCGAGGCGAAGGCCTCGTTGAGCTCGACGATATCGAAATCCGTCGGCTTCAGGCCGAGACGCTCGCAGAGCTTGCGGGTCGCCGGGATCGGGCCGAGACCCATCACACGGGGCGCGACGCCGGCCGCAGCGCCGCCGAGGACCCGCGCCAGCGGGGTCAGCCCATATTTCGCCGCCGCCTTCTCGGACGCGAGGATCAGCGCCGCCGCGCCGTCGTTGACGCCCGAGGCATTGCCGGCGGTGACGGTGCCGCCTTCCTTCTTGAACGGCGTCGGCAGCTTCGCCAGCTTCTCCAGCGTGGTGTCGCCGCGCGGATGCTCGTCGATCTCGACGACGACCGGGTCGCCTTTCCGCTGCGGGATCGCGACCGGCACGATCTCCTTCGCCAGCCGGCCGTTGCCCTGAGCGGCGACTGCCTTCTGCTGCGAGCGCAGGGCGAAGACGTCTTGATCGGCGCGATTGATCTGGCAATCGGCAGCGACGTTCTCGCCGGTCTCCGGCATGGAATCGACGCCGTACTGCTTTTTCATTAGCGGGTTGATGAAGCGCCAGCCGATGGTGGTGTCGTGGATCTCGGCGTGGCGCGAGAAGGCGCTCTCGGCCTTGGGCAGCACGAACGGCGCCCGCGACATGCTCTCGACGCCGCCGGCGATCATCAGTTCGGCCTCGCCGGCTCGGATCGCGCGGGCGGCCGCGATGACGGCGTCCATGCCCGAGCCACACAGCCGGTTGATCGTCGTGCCCGGCACCTCCTTCGGCAGGCCGGCCAGCAGCAGCGACATGCGCGCGACGTTGCGGTTGTCCTCGCCCGCCTGATTGGCGCAGCCGAAGATGACGTCGTCGACGGCGTCGAAATCGACGCCCGTGTGCCGCTCGATCAGCGCCTTCAGCGGCACGGCGCCGAGATCGTCGGGCCGCACGGCCGAGAGCGAGCCGCCGAACCGGCCGATCGACGTGCGGAGATAGGCACAGATGAAGGCTTCACTCATGTCGTCGCTACTCTGCTTCCTGTCGGATCGCATACCGGCTGCGATATGCCGTCTTCAGATGTCGAAGAAAACCGTTTCGCCTTCGCCCTGCAGGCGGATGTCGAAAGTGTAGACCGGCATGCCCGCCTCGTCCTCGCTGCGGGTCGCGATCAGCGTCGGGACGCGCACGCGGTGCTCGATGCGGGCGAGGATCGGGTCGGCGGCGTTGGCCGCTTCCTCGTCGCCGAAATAGAGCCGCGTGTGCAGGCCGATATTGATGCCGCGCGCCACGATCCAGACGGTGATGTGCGGCGCCATCGGCCGGCCGTCGAAATAGGGCACGATGCCGGGCTTCACCGTCTCGAAGCGATAGACGCCGGTCGTGCCGTCGACGGGCTGGCGGAACCAGCCGGGGAAATGCGGATCGGCCTCGCCACGGCGCTCGCCCTGGCCGGGATAGAGGCCCTGGGCATCGGCCTGCCAGATCTCGATCAGCGCGTCCTTGATCGGCGTGCCCGAGCCGTCGAAGATGCGGCCGGTGACGGCGATGCGCTCGCCCTTCACCTCCGGCGCCAGCGGCTGCGAGCCGAGATCGTGCGGGTAGACGCCCCCGATGCCGGAGAAGTTCGGCGTGGCGCCGATATGGACATAGGGACCGGCCGTCTGCGACGGGCTTTCCCTGAGGCGGCGGAGCGATTGGACCATCAGTTGCCCTCCATCCGGTTCTCGAACAGGGTCGAGCGGCGACCGCGCAGGACGATGTCGAACTTGTAGACCATCGTGTCCATCGGCAGCGTCGCCTCGCGGTCGAGCGCCGCGACCAGCCGCTCCACCGCCTCGCGGCTAGGGATGCCCATCACGATCGGGCACTGCCAGATCATCGGATCGCCCTCGAAATACATCTGGGTGATCAGCCGCTGCGCGAAGGCGTGGCCGAAGACCGAGAAATGGATATGCGCCGGGCGCCAGTCGTTGACGCCGTTCGGCCAGGGATAGGGGCCGGGCTTGATGGTGCGGAACCAGTAGCGGCCCTCGTCATCGGTGATGGTGCGCCCGCAACCGCCGAAATTCGGATCGATGGCGGCGAGGTAGGTTTCCTTCTTGTGGCGATAGCGGCCGCCGGCATTGGCCTGCCAGAACTCGACCAGCGCGCCGCGCACGGGCCGCGCATCCTCGTCCAGCACCTGGCCGTGCACGATGATGCGCGGGCCGATCGGCTCGCCCGTCTGGGAGTAGTTCAGGATCAGGTCGTTATCGAGCGGCCCCAGCATGTCGTGGCCGAAGACCGGGCCGGTCATCTCCGAGATCGTATTGCCGAGAGACAATAAGGCCTTCTGCGGCGAACGCAGCACCGAGGTCTTGTAGTTCGGCGTGAAGGCCGGCGGATGCCAGCTTCGGTCACGCTGATAGAACGAGCCGCCCTGATGGCTCGAATTTTCATTGCGCATGGCAGCGCCTCCCTCCCTGTAGCGTCTCTCGTCGAACGGGCTGCCAGCTTGCGACGAGATCGGCCCGCCTGGTCTTGATCTGGCTCAATCCCCGCCGCTCCCGCCCTCAGCGCGAGCGACCGCGACGGGGTCGTCGGATTCAGCCCGCCTTGCCGTCCTTCATCTCGGCATAGGCTGCCCTAGCGATCTTGAAGGCATGGTTGGCCGCCGGCACGCCGGCATAGATCGCCACATGCAACAGCGCTTCCTTGATGTCCTCCATGCTCGCGCCGGTGTTGCGCGTCGCCCGGACGTGCATCGCGACCTCGTCGTGATGGCCGAGCGCGGCGAGCAGGGCGATGGTCAGCATCGAGCGCTCGCGCTTGCTGATGGTGTCGCGCGACCAGACCGTGCCCCAGGCGCTCTCGGTGATGAGCTGCTGGAAATCGGCGGTGAAGAGATCGGTGTTGGCGACGGCCGCATCGACATAGCGCTCGCCGAGCACGGAACGGCGGGTCGCCATGCCCTGGGTATATCGGTCCTGTGCGTCAGCCACGTCCGTGCTTCTCCAGATGTTCCGTCACCAGCGCCAGCAGCCGCTCCGGCTGCTCGACCGGCGGAATGTGCCCGCAGCCGTCAATTAGCGCAAAGCGCGCATTCGGGATGCGCTCTGCCATCGCCCGCACCAGATCGGGCGGCGTCGACTGGTCGCCATCGCCAGCAACTGCCAGCGTCGGCACGCCGATGTTGCCGATGGCGGTCGTGAAATCGGCTTGGGCCAGTGCCTCGCAGGTCGATATATAGCCGTCGGCCGGTTGCCGCAGCAGCGCGTTGCGCCAGCCGGTGAGGTCGTCCGGCCGCTCGGCCCGAAAGGCCGGCGTGAACCAGCGCTCCATCACGTGATCGGCAATGGCCGCTATGCCGCCGGCGCGGACGGCGTCGATCCGCGCATTCCAGCTGTCGGCCGTACCGACCTTGGGAGCGGTGTCGGCCAAAACCAGCGCCGAGAGGCGCTCCGGTGCGCGCACCGCCAGATCCTGCCCGATCAGCCCGCCGATCGAAAGCCCTACCAGGGCGAAACGCCAGAGGCCGATATGGTCGGCAAGGGCGACGAGGTCATCGGTGAAGTCGGCTATGGCATAGGGACCCGCTGGCACCTCGGACAGGCCGTGGCCGCGCTTGTCGTAGACGACGACGCGCCATTCACGGGCCAGCGCGGCCGCTACCTCGTCCCAGATCCGGAAATCTGTGCCGAGGGAATTGACCAGCACCACGGCCGCCGCCTCGCGCGGACCGCTTTCGCGCCAATGCACCAGCTCGCCGTCGATACGCGTGAAAGCCATGGAAAATCGTCCAGCCAATTGGAGATCAACAGCATGGACCAATCAATTGATTATGTTAAATGGCATTATCGACGTTGAAAATAACCTGCAGGTTATCGTATGAGCCAAAATCGCGACCTTCAGTGGGACAGGACGATCAAGCTTCGCCATCTCTCTTGTTTCATCGAGGTGGCGAGGCACAAAAGTGCGGGCAAGGCAGCAGCGTCCCTCGGACTCAGCCAGCCCGCAGTTTCAAAGACTATTCACGAGTTGGAAAACAGCTTGAACGCCAGCCTGTTTGAGCCCAATCGGCGCTCCATGGTGCTGACGCCTCTAGGCGAAATCTTTCTGCGATACGCCACGTCTAGTGTGACCGCTCTCAAGCAGGGGATGCGAATGGTAGCGCAGGATTCTGAGAGCCGGCGCGCCACTTTCACGATTGGGGCATTACCAACGGTTTCTGCGAATGTCCTGCCCGGAGCACTCGCAGATCTTACAAGCCGATTTCCGGACTTAAGGCTGCGCGTCGTTACCGGTTCCAATGATGTTCTGATAGCGCAACTGCGTTTGGGCGATGTCGACCTGGTCGTCGGGCGAATGACATCTCCCGAAGCGATGAAGGGCTTGGCGTTTGAGCACCTTTATTCCGAGCGGATCGTGCTTGCCGTTCGCCCCGACCATCCCCTGCTCGCGCAACGACAGCTGGAACTGTCCGAAATCAGTCGCTACCAACTGCTTATTCCACCCCCAGGCTCCGTCATTCATCCGGTTGTTGAGCGCTATTTCCTCGCCCATTCGGTTCAGATGACCGGTACCCAGATAGAGACAGTTTCGGACGCCTTCGCCCGAATTTATCTCCTCAGCACCACAGCGGTCTGGGTCATTTCAGAAGGCGTCATCGCTCAGGATGTGCGAAGAGGGATTCTCGCGACGCTCCCTGTCGAAAGCGATGATACGCTTGGTCCCGTCGGCTTCACAACTCGCACCGATACCGAACCGACCTATCCCGCGCAGTTGATAATGTCTGCCCTGCGAGGGGCGGGCTAATTCTGTCGCGAGCGCGCAGGCGCGAAGCATCACGGTAGTACTCCCAGATCTGATCAATCACGGCGTCCGATCAGTAATGTTTTCGCCGGAAAGCTCCATCGTACCGCTCGTTAGGGGACAGCGGCGCAAATTTGGAAACCCGGAGCTCAAGCTCGACGTTGAGCCAGGTGTGCGTCGGCCAGCGACTGCACCATCATGACGAGCCGTGCCGCAATTGCTTGTCGATCGCCAGCAATGCCATGCTGGCCGTGATCGCGAAGCTGACGATTAGGAGCGTCAGCACCATGATCAGATCCGTGTCGTGCAGACCGATGGCCTGCATCAGCAGGAACCCGATCCCGCGCTGCGATGCAAACATCTCGCCGAGCAGCGTGCCGATGAGCGTTAATGAAAATCCCAGCCTGAGTCCCGTGAATATCTCGGGACGTGCTGCGGGGAATAGGAGGGCCCAGGCGCTCTGCCATCGTGTAAGGCGAAGCGCCCTCGATGTGCGGCCGAGCACTGGGGGAAGATTGCGCAACGCGCCGAGCGTGAAGATCGCGATCGGCATAATGCCATGGATCGCGCCGAATGCGACCTTGGAAGGCATTCCGATCCCGAAGATCAGCAGGACGATCGGATAGAGGGTGATCTTCGGCAGCGAATAGAACGACACAAGCAGCGGCTCGCCCACCTCGCCAGCGAGGCGATTCATGCCCAGGGAGAAGCCCAACGCGACGCCGACGACCACGGCGATCGCAAGTGCGAGCGCGAAAGCCCGAAGCGTCTCCGCCAGGTGAGACAAGAAACCTTCCGACGCGATTAGCGCTCCCGCCTTGACGACGGTTTCGAGCGGGGGGCGGAGTGCCAGGTCGCCGATCGCCCAATAGGCAAGTTGCCAGAGCAGGAGTAGGCCGACGATTACGAGAAGGCTATTTCTGGCGCTCGTCATCACGAACGGCTCCTGCGGCTCAAGAGGCGCTTCTCCCAAGCGTAGAAGAGCCCGTTGACGGCTCCGGCCACGAGTAGGACGAACAGGATCAACGGATACATGATCTCGTTCTCGAAGTTGTTGTAGGCGAAGACGATCTCGTGCCCGATACCGATCCTCGACATGATAAACTCGGCGCCGATCACGCCGATAAAGGAGTAGGAGACCGCCAACTTCACACCAGTTGCCAGATACGGGCCGGCATGGGGCAGATAGATCCGCCTGGCGGCTTCCAGCGGGCGCATCCCGTAGACCGCTGCCGTCTTACGGAGGACGCGCGGAATGCGGTCCAGCGCATTGATCGTATTTACCACTACCGCAACGACAGCCAGCATGAAGCCGATGACGATCTGGGGGGCTTCGCCGATTCCGAAGATGGCGATCATCATCGGGTAGAACGCGTAGACCGGCACCGCATAGTACGCGGTGAAGAATGGCGACATCGCGTCGGCCAAGCCGCGGAAGCGCTGGATTGCAACTCCCATCAGGATGCCGACAACAATCGCCAGGGAGCATGCAATCGCGATCTTGCTCAGCGTCTGGGTGATCGCCAAATGGACGCGTCCGGAGAGCAGCAGGCGCCACAAGCCCACCATCATCTCGCTTGGGGGCGGCGCAACGAAGCGGGCGATCACGCCAATACGGGTCAGGATCTCCAAAGCCAGGACGATCGCGGTAATCAATCCGAGCCGCACGGTTGTCGCGGGCTTCATGTCAGCCTGCCTTGTGGGAGAGCGCTGCCATCGATTCTCCGCGCAATCGCATCCAGAGGCGCGCTGTGATCTCGCCGAAGCGCGGATCGGAGACCACGCGACTGTCGCGGTCGCGGCCCCAGGGCGTCTCAACGACGTCGATGATCCTGCCCGGGCGGGCGGACATGACGCCTACGCGATCGGCGAGCATGGCGGCCTCGTCAAGGGCGTGGGTGATGAGCAGCACCGTGGCGCCGGTCTCCCGCCAGAGCTTAAGGAGTTCCTCGCCCATGATGAGCCGCGTCTGCTGGTCGAGCGCCCCGAATGGCTCATCTAGTAAGATGAGCCGGGGGCGCTGCACGAGCGTCCGCGCTATGCAGACCCTCTGACGCATGCCGCCGGAGAGTTGCGCGGGATAGGCTGCCGCGAAATCGCGTAGGCCCATAAGAGTCAACGTGTCGTCAACCCTGCGTTTGATCTCTGCCTCGCCGAGGCCCGCCCGCCGGATGCCGAAGGCAACGTTGTCCGCGACGTTCAGCCAAGCAAACGACGCATCCTCCTGGAAGACCACACCAACACCTTCGGGAACGGCCCGCCCATCGAGACGGCTCCCTTCGAAGATGGCTTGGCCCTTCGTCGCCGGGGAAAGTCCGGCGACGATGTCGAACAGGGTCGACTTGCCACAGCCCGAGGGGCCAACCACAGCGAAGAATTCGCCCTTACGGAGATCCAAGTCGACCGGCCCTAAGGCCTCGACTTTGGTCCTCGCGTTGGTTTCGAATACGCGTGTTACCCCTCGCAGCCCGACGTGGACAGGCGCGGCAATCGTCATGGCATTCATTTTAGGACGCGCTCACCTTCGGGAAGGAAGCTCTCGTCGATCATCTTGCTCCAGTCGATGTCGCCATCGGTGGCGCCGACCAGGATCTGGGCTCGCCACATCTCCTTGAGCCCAGCGAGATCGAACTTGCCCGTGCTCCAGTAGGGAAGCCCGTCCTTGGCCTCGACCAGGTGCCTGACCGCCTGAAGGGCGATCGGCTGCTCCAGCTTGTAGACTTTCGCCACGATCGCCGCGGCCTCCTCGGGGTGTTCGTTCATGAAGGCGACGGCCTTTGCCCGGCCGGCCACAATCGCGCGCAAAAAGTCTCCGCGCTTTCCAGCCGCGGCCTGCGTCGTCACGCCGACGACGTTGCTCATCGAAGGGAACAGCTTGTCCGCGGTCGCGATGATCCGGTACTTCTCGCGATATTTGGACAGCAGCGGTTCGGTCGCGGGCGCGACGTCAATTGCGCCCAGATCCAATGCAACGAGGGCTTCGCCGAGCCCTCCGGTCATGACCAGTTCCACGTCGGATGGCTTAAGCCCGGCCTTCTCGACGATCAGCATGGCCAAGGCCTGGCTGACCGAGCGCGGGCTGG
The DNA here is from genome assembly GCA_005502805.1 of Rhizobiales bacterium 2SD. GTDB lineage: Bacteria > Pseudomonadota > Alphaproteobacteria > Rhizobiales > Beijerinckiaceae > Allobosea. The sequence goes on from SCMY01000011.1 coordinate 126,613, forward strand.
AATAACCCAGCTTGCGGCCCTTCAGATCGGCGACCGACTTGATCGGCGAGTCCTTCTTCACCATCCAGCCGAATTCGGAAACGGTCTGGACGTTGTTGCTGATGATCTTAAGCGCAGCCCCTTGCCTGATCGCGGTTGCTACGGCGATCGGGCTTACCTCGGCATAGGCGATGTCGCCGGCCAGCAGGTTGCGCACGGTCGTGCCACCTCCCTGAGAGGATAGGATCCCCGTCACATTGCCGTCGAAGAAGCCCTTTTCCATAGCGACCGCGAACGGCATGCCGCTGGCGGAAACACCATAATTGCTGACGACGATCTCCTCGGCGCGCAGCGTGCCCACGCCCATGGCGCAGATGGCCAGGCCCAACGACAGGCACCGCCCGCGCAGTCTGTTCATGAACTGCATTTTCTTCCTCCCTCGGTGTTTTGCTTGGTTGTTCGTGGAGCGACGTCAGATGTCAGCCGACCAGTACTCCCAGATTCGCCCAATGACGTCCTCTGACAGGTTAACTCGACTGGAGAGCTCGATCTCCCCGCTCGTCAGAGGGGACAAAGGCGCGATCGTGGACGCCCGAAACTGAAGCTCGGCGTTGAGCCGCAGGTGGACCGCTCGGAATGTCAATTCACGAACCGAGCGGCCGACTACGGTCGCACCGTGGCGACGCATCGTCACCACCCAGTTGTCGGCGAGCGCAGCCGCAAGCGACTCGGCCTGGTCGACCGTCCGCACCAGCAAGTCAGTGTCGCCGAAATCGTCCCGGCTGTCCCAGACTGGCACCCGCTGTCCGATCACCGCACCAAGATGGCAGACCGGCACGATGTCGAGGCCGGCTATGCAGAATGCGACGACCGCTGGAGCGTGATGGTGACAAACGGACATCACGTCTGGCCGCGCCCGATATATGGCGCCGTGGATCACGCGCTCTGCATAGAGTTTTGCGCCAGTGTCGCGGACCGGGCGGTCGTCTAGGTCGAGTTCCACCAAATCGGCTCGCTCGACGAGCGCCGGGCTGCGCGAGCGGGAGATGAAATATCGGCCCGGCTCGGATGGATGCCGGGCGCTTACGTGGCCGAAGCCATCAAGGACGCCTTCGCGGGCAAGTATCCGGTTCGACACGACCAGGTCGTCAAGGACGTCTTCTAGAATCCCACGGTGCGACGGCTCAGCCGCGCCAGCGTCAGAAGCGAGCGCTACGCTCATCTGCACTATTCTCCTTCCGGTCTGAGATGTGCGGCCGCACTAGCGGAAAATCTCATTCCTGGCGCTAAGAGGCCGCGTCAGCCATCCTCTTCTCCGGAATGTGCAGCATCGCTTCATTCGTCACAAAGACTGTTTCACCCTCGCAGTCAGCAAAAAAATCGCTCGCCATTTCTACCCGCGATATGCCATCGCCTGAACGTGGCGCAGGACCCCCGGCTCCGAACGCTCCGCCCGGGAAGGGAAATCGACATGAGGTTCCGCCAACTTGAATGCTTTGAACGCGTGTGCGAGCTCGGCAGCATCACGCAGGCCGCGTCTACGCTCAATGTGGCCCAGACGGCTCTGGGACTGCAGATTCGCCAGCTGGAGGACGAGATGGGCTGTCCCTTGCTCAGCCGGACGAGCCGCGGCGTGGCCCCCACGGATGCCGGTAGGATCTTTCTGGACTGGACTCGGCGGACGCTCGACGGCCGAAGAGAAATACGGAGCGCTCTCGCCGTCTTCCGGGATAATGCGGTCCGGAGAACCGTGACGGTCGGCCTCACCCCGAGTATGACGATGCTGATGGGAGCCGACCTGATCCAGGCAATCGCACGCTCTCCCTTAAACGTGAACCTCCAGCTCGCCGAGGGCCTCAGCCATGTGATGGTGGCGGGGCTGCCCAATGGCAAAGTGGACCTCGCCTTCGCTTTCAAGCCGGAGATAAGCGGGTCTTATCGGTGCTCGCCGCTCCTGAAGGATTCCCTCTTCCTCATACGTGCGCCTAGTGACGCGACCCGATCCGAGAAGTCCGTCTCGTTGCGCGATGCGCTCAGCGGCCGATTTGCAATGCCTGATCGCGACGATGTCGTTCGCCGCATGGTTGAGGACAGCGCCTCCGCCGCCGGGCTCTCGCTGAATGTCGCCTACGAGGTCCATTCACTTACGGCGATCAAGCAGCTTGTCTCGCGCGGTCTGGCGTCGGCCATCCTTCCGCTGGGCAGCGTCTACGAGGACGTCGCGGCGGAGAGGCTGACCGCCTCGCGCATCCCGGACGCCGCCTTGGAAAGGACACTGTATGCGATACGCGCTTATGACATGGACCCGGCCCTGGATGCGCTCCTGATCTCAACTTTCCTGTCGATCTACCGCGAGAACGCCAGCGGCTGGGGGATGGGCGAGGTCCTGATGCTGGCCTGAGCCTTATGCGCGCAGCTCGATGCCAGCCCGGCGCTCCATCGGGCGCACGACGGCCGTTAGGTCGTCGATTTCGACCCCCTCAGACTTGGCTCGTCTGTAGGCTTCCAGGGCGCTGCGGCACGTCTCGATCAGGGCGCTGCTGACTGCGGCCGGCTCAGCCAGAAAGAGTTCCAAATCCTTGATCACGACGTCTAAGCTCGCACCGAAGTCGAAGGTGCCCCGGAGGATGTGGGTGGGGACCTTATCGCACGTCGCGCTGTTACGGCCGCTCCCGCTGTTGATCACCTCCAGCATCGCCCCGGCGGGCAGCCCGGCTCTGGCGCCGACGACCATGGCCTCGCAGGCCGCCACAAGGTTGACCAGGGCGATCGCGTTGTTGACGAGCTTCAATGTCTGCGCCCGGCCGGGTGCCTCATCGACCACGACAACCTTGTTGCTGTAGAGGCCGAGCGCCTCTCGCACGTCGGCGAGATGTGCCGGCTTGCCCGAGACGACCGAGGTCAACTCTCCCGAGCGCGCTTTCGGTGGGCCGCCCGTAACAGGCGCATCCAAGGTCTCGATGCCATTCTTGACCAACACCTCCGCCAGCCACGCGACGAATGGGGACCCGCTCGTCCCCAAGTGGACGTATAGCCTCCGCCGCTTGCCGTGTAACAGGCCCACAGGACCCAGTAAGGCGTCATGGTGATGCCTCTCCGCGGCAAGACACGCGAATACGATGTCGGCGCTGTCGCCGACCGCGCTTGGCGACTTGGCCCGCTCGATACTCGCCGGAAGACCATCGAACCGCGTAGGATCGGGGTCGAACGCTACGACCGGTCTGGCCATCGCCAGCCTCGTCGCGATGGGGGCACCCAGCGATCCGAGCCCGAGAAAGCCGATAGTTGAAACCCCGTCGGATTGTGCCATTTCACCCAATCTCGCTACTGTCGCATCCAGTTCCCATCACGGACGCAATAGCGGCAACGATTATTTTTCGCTTGCTGCGAGCGATAACGCAGCTGCTCGGAGCCCGGTCTTAGGCCTGATCTCGAGCACCAGCTGGACGTCAAGGTTCTTGCTGATCGTCGGCCACGCGTCCTAAAGTCTCGGCGAAATTCCGCCGGGCGGCATCGAGGCGATCGCTTGGTTGGACTCGCTCGAGTTCCTCGGGATGGCCATGTCCATGCAGGTGCCCATGATCGCCGAACCGAAGGTCTTCAGATAGCGGTTATCGACCCTGTTGTTGAAGCCGCCATAGCCCTCGGCGTCCATACCGGCCATGCCGCCGATCTGCAACGTCGAGCCGTTCGCTGAGGTTCTTCGCCGGTTTGTTAGTTGACTAAAAGTATCCTACTGCTCCTTCCGCGATTCGCTTGGAGGTGGGGCGACGACTGTCTGCTGCGTCGGATCGCCGATGATACCGTCGGTGACGACGCGCTTGAGCTGACCGCTCAAGGTCGAGGGGGCGAGCCGCCCAAACCGCTGCCATCCTGAGCATTCTGGAAGATCACACCGTGCGAGCTCAGGCCGTAGAAGAGCACCACGAGAAAGATCGCGATGATGATCGGCAGACGGCTGAGGTGACGGACCTCCCGCCCTGTGCCAGGCCCCGCCCGGCGCCCCGCCGAGGTTCGCAGACTGAACCACGGCCCCTCCCCTCACCCGCACTTCATAATTGAGACCAGGCTTGCCGGAGCCGCGCCGGCGCCTGTCGTCATGTAGATGCGGCCGATCTCGACAGTTCGCGTCGACAGCCGGCTAGTACCTGCTCGTCCACCGGCGCGAGGACATAGGCAAGCCCGATCGCCCTGGCGTACTTCTTCGCATCCTGATCGCTTGTCACGGCATAGCCCCAGGTTCTGAGCGAGGTTTCCAGCGCGCTACCAAGGGTCGAGCTATCCGGCTTCAACACGATCGTGGCTGTGCCCCGTCCGATCTGCTCGACCAGCCGCGGTACGAGGTCGCCAGCCACGGCCGGGGCGGCTGACGCCGGCAATTCAGCTGGTGCGCTGCTGCTGGTGACGCCGTCCGAACCGAATGTCTGGCATCCGAAAGAAGGGCGGCGGCGAGAAGGGGCGTGGCGGCGCGGGCCGGCTGGACGGAGGTGGGAGCTTTCAACATCGCGCTCACCCTCCCCTCTGGTTGGTGATTTTCTCCTGTTGCCAGCCGACTCCGGCGCTGCAGATGACGATCTCGGTCGTGGCCGGCGACATCTCGCCGGTTGGCGCCATGCCGCGGCCGAGCCGTTCGATGAGAAACCTGCCGTCAGGTTGAGCATAATCTCGGCGACCGTCGCATCCTCTGCCACGACGTAGAGCTGGTCTTCGGGAGCCTCCTGTAATTCCCGATCAGGTGCGGATGGGATCGCAATTGCGTCAACGTCACGACGACTCGTCAGGCCGCCCGCGCGATCGTGCCGATCATCGAGGGATAGCCGACCGGGCGAACGCGCTCGAGGCTTGTGAGGTCCGTCGGCAAAAGGCCGACGACAGCCGTCGTGTTCCGACCGCCTTGGGCTCTCGGATCCGTGTTATCGGCCAGCCGGCGCGGCGCAGGATTCACTCGATGCGCAGATCCGTTGTTTTGACGAGCACGGAATAGCCCGGACATCGACGACTTGATGATCGCGGCGAACATCGTCCAGGTCGCGTTATGCAACACCTCCCCTGCCCTCCCGATCTCATGGGAGGTGTCGACGCAGAAGCGCGAGCTCTCGACGATGGTCGCGTGCGGCTTCAACAAGCCTGAGTTGCCGATCACGGGGAACAGGGCGCCGAGCAGCGTAGAGCTGGTCGCCGGCAACAGTTGGACCGAACCGACGACCTTGTTCCATCCCGAGAGCACCAGGATGTCGGTCGGATGGGGCGGTCGTCGGAGGCATCGCTCTCGTGACCGTTGCGGGCCGTGACGTCCCAGTTCAGGAATTCGCGGTAGTGCGATTCTCGAGAGAGGTCGGTGAGTCGGCTTGGTGGATTGGCAATCCCTCTAGTCGCCGAGGCCTGCACGAGGCCATGGGCCTGATAAAAGTGTTAGCGCTCCATCGATAGCAATGCATCCTACTGGTAACGTATCTTGTTGTTCTAAAACAAGAAATGGCCGCTTCCACGGCTAACGAGCCGATCGGACGCTATCGACATTAACCTTTCATTAACCCAAATTCCCTTGCCGGGCGCTTAGAATCGCGGGATATTCCCGATAATTTCCAAAAATTGGGAATTTATCGTTTCTAGTCCGCGAGAGCCTGATGAGCGCGACTCTGCCCGTTCAGATGCCGGAGTTCGGCTTCTCTGATACCATCTTGCAGCAAAGCCGTGAGATTTCGCGGCGGCTCGACATGTTGCGCATGGAGAGCTTTCCACCAGATGCCCAAAAGACGTTGCGTCGCTTCAGTCTTGCGGAAGCCGCCGATTTTGTTGGTGTCTCGCAGAGCTACATTAAGAAGCTTCATTTGCAGGGCAAGGGCTCCGAGCCGTTCGTCACGCCGACTGGCCGACGCTACTACACCGCAGAGCAGATGAACGAGCTGCGGGACCTCCTCGACCGTTCGCCCCGTCGCCGCCCCGGCGAGAAGCTCCAGGTTGTGTCGGTGGTCAATTTCAAAGGGGGGTCAGGTAAGACGACAACTGCCGTGCATTTGTCGGAGTATCTCGCTCTGCGTGGCTTTCGCGTCCTCGCAGTCGACCTGGACCCTCAAGCCTCGCTGACAGCGTTGTTCGGCATTCAGCCGGAGCTCGACGGGAACCCCTCATTTTACGATGCCCTGCGCTACGACGAGAAACGGCTGTCGATAACAGAGGTTCGGCGGGCCACGAACTTTCCGGGGCTGGACATCGTTCCCGCAAATCTCGAGCTCCAGGAATTCGAGTACGAGACGCCCGTCGCCATGCATGCGAAAGACCCCTCTGCGGGCAAATCCTTTTACACGCGCATCGGCGCGGCGCTTCGCGAGGTCGATAACGACTACGATGTAGTGATCATCGACTGCCCTCCCCAGCTTGGCTACCTGACCTTGACAGCGCTCGCGGCTGCTACAGCGGTTTTGATCACGGTGCATCCACAGATGCTCGACGTCATGTCGATGAGCCAGTTCCTCCTGATGCTCGGCGAGATTCTCAAGAGCATCGAAACGGCGGGGGCGACGGTTTCTCTCGACTGGTTTCGCTATCTCGTGACCCGCTATGAGCCCGGCGATGTGCCGCAGCAGGAGATGGTCGGTCTGATGCAGTCGATGTTCGCGCGGCAGATGATGAAGAATCCGATGGTGAAATCGACCGCGATCTCGGATGCCGGGCTGACCAAGCAGTCGCTCTACGAGGTTGAGCGGACGAAATTCGTTTCGGCGACCTACGACCGGGCTCGGGAATCGCTTGATGCTGTAAATGGCGAGGTGGCGGAACTTGTTCTCGGCGCTTGGGGCAGAACGCCGTGAGAATGGAATTGTCAGCCGTACAGAACTGAAGTTTTGCACGTAGGATCAACGCTTTATAGGGATGTGGGACTTCCGTTATGGCTCGCCGCGATATCTTCCGGAACATCAAGGAGGCCGACGGGCGTGAAAGCGACCGCCCGGCGCCGCGAGGCTACACTGCACAAGGTGCCACCCGAAACATATTGGCATCGATCGGGGAGCTTGCTGAAAAGGCTGCCCGTGCCGACCAGATTGTCGAGGGCGAGTCCGTCATCGAGATCGATCCCGATCTGATCGATAACTCCTTCGTAGCGGACCGAATGGAAGATGATGCGGCGTTCGACGAGCTTGTCGAGGCGATCCGCGGGCGCGGTCAAGACACTCCGATATTGGTGCGCCCTCACCCGGTTGGACAAGGCCGCTATCAAATTGTCTTTGGCCATCGTCGCGCTCGCGCAGCCCGGGAGCTCGGTCGCAAGGTCAAAGCGGTTGTCCGCACGATCACGAATGATGAGCATGTCATCGCGCAGGGGCAAGAGAACTCCGCGCGTGAAAATCTCTCGTTTATCGAGCGCGCTTTCTTCGCGCAGCGTTTGCTCGATCAAGGTTACGAACGGCCGACGATACAATCGGCCCTGTCTGTCGATGCCCCTATGCTCACGCGCATGCTCTCGGTTTCAAGCCGTGTGCCGGAGGAGTTGGCGGTTGCGATAGGTCCGAGCAAGACCATTGGGCGTGACCGTTGGCTCGAATTTGCGCAGCTCGTTGAAAGCCCGGATGGCCGTGCGGCCGCGCTGTCTCTCGTTGCAGAGCCAGGCTTCAGTGACCTGTCGTCCGAGCTTCGCTTCGAGCGCGCGCAGGCGGAGATGAAATCCAAGTCGCGCCAACGACGCGGCACGCCGGCAAAGCCTGCGAAGGAGAAATGGCAGGCCCGAGATCAGGGTGTTGCCGCCGAGATCACCGATACGGGACGCGCGTTTTCTGTTGCCTTCAAAGCGAAGGACAGCGTCCAGTTCGGCCGATTTATCGCCGAGAACCTCGAGCGGCTCTACGGCGAGTTCCAGCAGCGCAATGGTGAAGGAAAGGGTTAGCCCGCAAAAGAAAAAGGCCCCCGAAACGGTGTTCCGGAAGCCCTTCTCTTGGTGTGACGACTAGAGAATCGCATTTCCCCGAATCACCGTCAAGTGCTGATGCACTTTCAGCGCCTTCGGCGAGCGGATTTCTTTTGCCTAACGATAGGTGAAAGAGAATGCGAACTCATGTCGTAACGACGCCCTTTGGGCGGCGAATGCTGACGCTCGCCCATGTAGCAAGCCAGGCGGACGCCAAGGAACGGCTGCCGGAAAAGGCGGTCCATAAGTGGAATATCTTTCGGGCGATCTGCACAGCCAAGAACCGGCTAGGCGTGACCGAGCGCGCATTGGCCGTGCTGAACGCACTACTGACATTCCATCCGGAGACGGTTCTGACGGGCGAGGGCCTGGTCGTGTTTCCATCCAACCAGCAGCTTTGCCTGCGCGCACACGGCATGCCGCCGGCGACGCTGCGGCGCCACCTCGCAGTCCTTGTCGACTGCGGCCTGATTATTCGGCGCGATAGCCCGAACGGGAAGCGGTACGCTCGTAAGGACCGGGCAGGGGAGATCGAGCTCGCCTTCGGCTTCGACCTGGCTCCGCTCGTCGTCCGCGCCGAGGAATTCGAGGCGCTGGCGGAAGAGGTCCTGGCCGAGGAGCGCGCTCTCAAGCTCGCCCGCGAGCGGATTACGATCTGCCGGCGGGATATCATCAAGATGATCGCGACCGGCATTTACGAGGGCGTTCCGACGCGCCGGAATGGCCAGGGGCCGGCCGATTGGACCGAGCTCCATGAGATCTACCGGGGCATTGCCGGCCGGATTCCGCGCTCTGCGCCGCTCGCCATCCTCGAGGGAATTGCCACCGAGCTGTCGCTCCTCGCCGACGAGATCCTCAACCTGCTGGAAAATCACATTAAAACTCAGAATCCGAGCGGCAATGAGTCTCATTCTGAGCGTCACATACAGAATTCAAAACCAGATCCCCTTACTGATCTTGAACCTTGCTCTCCAGAGAGCCCGGGGGCGATTGTCGTGATCGATCCTGAGCCGGAGCGGATGCCGGTTCGAACGTATCCCTTGGGGCTGGTTCTCGACGCCTGTCCCGACATCATCGACTACAGCCGCGGCGGGATCAGCAACTGGCGCGACTTCCAGGCGGCGGTCGCTGTGGTTCGGCCGATGCTAGGGATCAGTCCCAGCGCCTGGTTCGATGCGCAGTCCGTGATGGGCGAAGGCGAAGCGGCCGTCGTCGTGGCGGCCATTCTTCAGCGGGGCGAGGCGATCACCAGTGCCGGCGGCTATTTGCGCGGGCTGACACGCAAGGCCGAGGCCGGCGAGTTCTCGCTCGGGCCGATGCTGATGGCGCTGATCGGCAGTCGCAAGCGCGTGAAGCAGCGTGCTTAGAGTGGCGCGTTCCATCAAGCGCGTGAATCGTTGTCGCGAGATCGATTCAATCTTTGTGTTGGACCGGGCCCATGCGTGAGCGTGACATGCGCGCATGGACAGCGCTCTTGAAACGACACCGGCCCGCCTGCAGATGCTCGTGCTGGATCGAACCGAGCCGGAGCACAACATGGCGCGCTTTTACGTGCTCTCGATCGAGCCGACGCTGTTCGGGGACGCGGCGCTCGTGCGGGAATGGGGGCGCTGGGGTCGAACCAGTCGCCGCCGGTTGGATCTCTATGGCGATGTTCTCGAGGCAGCCGAAGCGCTGGACGACTGGCTGGTCAGAAAAACCCGGCGCGGCTATCGGCTCGTCGATGGCGCGAGATGAGCGCGACGCTGCTCGGGGACATCGCTCTCGTTGCCGACCGGCAACAGCTCCGGGTCAACTGCGCCAGGAAGCAAGATGGCGATTGTCCGGACCTGTGTCTTGCGGGAAGCTGGCATCCACAGGGAGGCGATTGTCATGCGCACGCCTGAAAACGCGGAAGCCTCGATGGCTCGCATCAACGGGATCCTCATCCGGAGCGCGATCGTCGTGGTAATTGCCGCGGCGACGATCTTGCCGCTGCTTCGGTGATTTTCACGGAGATATCAAGGGGTGACCTGGAGATTGAAACGCGTACGCCAGTGCGCGAAGTGCCCTTGGAAGGTGTCGACGAACCCTCATGACATCCCTGACGGCTATAGCGAGGATTTGCATCGAGCGCTCGTCAAGACGATCGCCGAGCCGGATTCGCTGAGCGACACCGGCCATGTCATGGCCTGTCACGAGCACCCGCCTTGCGAGGACGCCTACTGCGTCGGCTGGCTGATGAACCAGCTCGGCCCGGGCAACAACATTCCCCTGCGCCTGAGAGTCCGGTCCTGCGCCAACATCGGCGCTGTCGAGCTCGATGGTCGCCAGCACACGCGCTTCGAAGATACGCTACCGATGCAGGGCCGGAAGAGCGCCAAGCGAACCGTAGAACTGAGCGAGACGGAGATCGCAACTGTCGAGGCGGCTGAGGTCGCACCTAGCTGCGAAGATCTCAACGCAGAGATCGATTTCAAGCATGCTGCCGAATGACGTCAGGCTCGGCAGGGATTCTCGCCACGTCGTTGGCACTATCTCGAAGGGCGGCCAAGCACTTGGACGGGGTTGAATTCGACTGGCTGACGTCATATGTTTCGCCGTAGGAATATGTATCTGGATATGGCATAAGGTGGCGACGATGTCCCACGTGGCAAAGATCCCGCTGCAGACCGAACCGTTGGTCCTGTCGTTTATGGATCGAGCAGGCCGGATTGCAATCAATCAGCTCGCCGACGGATTCGGCATGTCCAAGACCCAGCTTGCCGAAACTGCTGGCCTTGCGCGGGAGACGCTTTATCGGGCTGAGCGTAGCGGCGCGCGGAAGGCCCAGGGGCGGCTCCGTGAAATGCTGGAAATCATCAGCCGCGTCTCGGAATGGGCCGGCGGCAAGGAGCAGGCCATGGCCTGGTATCGTGCGCAGCCCCTGCCGGCGTTTGGCGGGCGGACCGCCGAAGCGCTGGTCAAGGAGGGTAAGGCCGCGGCTGTTCGGGATTATCTCGATCACATGGCTCTTGGCGGATTTGCGTGAGGTTCGTCGCGACCTGCTATCGGGCACACGATCCTCGTTGGGCTTTCAAACCGATATCGGGAGACGGAGCCGCGATCAGAGGCGCGCGTTTCAATCCGAAAGGCGTTCCTGCGCTCTATCTCGGCTTGAGCATCATGACGGCAATCAAGGAAGCCAATCAGGGCTTTGCGCACCGGGTCGACCCGTGCGTGCTGTGCTCCTACGAGATTGACTGTGAGGATGTCGCCGATCTGACGACGGAGCAGGGGAGGGCGGCGTATTCGATCGAGCTCGATGAGATGGCTTGCGCCTGGGCCACGGCTCTTGCCGACGGCGATCGTCCGGCATCGTGGTCGGTCCATGACCGGCTTAAGGCGCAGGGTTTCGCCGGCATATGCGTCCCAAGCTTCGCGCCGGGCGCAGAAGCGAACGACCTCAACCTCGTGCTTTGGGAGTGGGGCCCGGATCTGCCGCACCAGGTGAACGTCATCGACCCGAGCGGTCGGCTTCCCAAGGATCAATTGTCCTGGCGCTGAGTATCGATTGGGACACGGGGGAGGGGACTATAGCCCCGCGGCCTTGGTCAGATTGACCCGGAAGCGATCGCGGCGCCGTTGGTAGCGACGAGTCATTTCCGCGCTGGCATGGCCGAGCTGCTTCTGGACGTAGCGCTCGTCGACCTCGGCCGAGGAGGCGAGACCGGCGCGCAGCGAATGGCCGGCGAATTTCTGCTCTCGCTCGCCCTCGGTAAGATCGCCCCTGACCCCGGCGGCGAGCGCGGTCCGCTTAACCAGGCGAGCCACCTGCTTGTCGGTCAGCCTGTCCGGGCCGACGTTCTTGCCCTTTCCGGTCACGCGCCGAAAGAGGGGGCCGTGGCCAATCTTCGCCAGCTTCAGCCAGGTTTCGAGTGCCACCACGGGGCAGGTCGCGTCCGACGAGCCGCGACCGATCTCGACCTCGCGCCAACCGTTCTTGCCGCGCAGCGTGACGATCATGCCCTTCTTGAGGATCTCGATCCATCCGCCACCATCCTCCGTGTCGTCGCGATGGAGGTCGAGGCAGACGACCTCGGATCGGCGCAGGCCACCGGCGAAACCCAGCAACAGCATGGCGCGGTCGCGTAACCCCCGTAGCGACGCGCGATCGAGCGTCTCCAGCATCGCGATGACGTTCTCAGGCAGGACCGCCTCCTTCTGGCGGGGCGGGGCCGCATGAGTGTTGCGGATGCCCGCGAGCACGGTCGCGATGTGCCGATCGCTCCGGTCGAGCGGCGTGCCGCGCTGCGTGTAGTTCCACGCCAGGGCCGACAATCGCCGTTCGATCGTCGAGACGGCGTTCGGCTTGCGGTCGGCCGTGGCGGCGCCGGAGGCGCAGGCGGTGATGTAGAGGCCGACAACCTGAGGGGAGGGCGGGAACACCTCAAGCCCTTGGCGCCGGCACCACCCCGAGAAGTGCCGCCAATCGGAACCGTAGGCCTTGCGGGTGTTTGCCGAGCTCGCAGCATCGACATAGTCGCGGGCGCGGTCGGCGAGCTTCTCGAGATGAGCCGGCAGCACGGACGACGACGCTGTGTCCGAAACAGCCGGGAGAGGGGAGGGGGCACCTGCGTCGATCCGGTTGTCTTCGCCGCCTGGGTCCGCGGTCATCAATTTACCTCCGTGGCGCGCAACTGGTAGTGGTGGCGGGCCGAGACGATACAATCCGCTTGCGGGAGTGACCCAACATGGACACGCGCCGATATGATTTGGTGTTCGACGCCGAGTTCTCTCTCGTCTACCTCGTGGGCGAAGCGCCCGAAGCGCGCACGTTGCCGGCCGAGCTGACCCCTGCCGAAAGCCTGCGCATGCTCGGCTCTCGCGACGGCGCCCTGACGATCTTCACGGTGCGGGAATGGGACGTCCCCTTCACCGTCGAGATCTCCGAGCGCGCGCCACCCGAGGGCTTTGACGGCTGGGAGCATGTTGTCGAAGCTGCGATCCACGTCGGCGCCGACGGTTTGCGCCTCGGAAGCGACGGGGCCTCCGAGTTCAAGGAGGCGAAGCGCTTCGAGCTCGCGCCCGGCACCTATCGGGTCCGCGTTTCCTACGGCGGCTTGAGGGAAATTGAGGACGGGGACAGCGAGCTGGACGATGACCACTATCGGATCCAACTCTGGCCCGGCCCGCAAAGCGAGCCCGTGGTCCTGAAGCAGATGGACCCTGCGATCGCGGCCTCGATGCCGTACCCACAGATGTATGGGCACTTTATCGAACGCGGCCTCATGCCGAAGGAGTAGGGGCGCTCGCGCGGTCTGGCGATGCTCGGCGATCACCTGCATCAGCTCGCGGTCTCCCAGGGGTTGACGACCGACGCGCCGGTATCCTCGAAGTCCGCGACATTGCGGGTGACGAGGATCAGGTCGTGCACGATCGCCGTGGCGGCGATCAGGCCATCGATGTCACCGCGCGGGCGGATCGCGGCGATGCGGCCCCATTCGACCGAGATCTGATCGGTCACCGGCAGGATGCGGTCGGCATGGTCGTGGCGAAGCTTGCGCAGCCATTCGGCGAGGTGCCCGGCCGCCTTCGGGTCGGATCTCTGCTTCAGCGCGATGCCGCGCATGATCTCGCCGAGCGTCAAGGCGCTGAGATGCACGCCGCCGGGATCGACCGAGCGCAGCCAAGCGAGGGCCTGCGGCGAGCCGCGCCGGGCCTCGGAGACGACGTTGGTGTCGACGAGGTACATCAGAGCGCGACGTCGCGGCTCGGCGTCTTCGCGCGCGCGGCGACGGCCTCGGCGAAATCCTCGTCCCAGTCCGGGCCGGCGAGCAGGTCATCGACCAGGCTCGGCCGGCCGGCGCGCAGCGCGTCGTAGTCGGCGGCTGACAGCACCACGGCGGCGCGCTCGCCGCGCAAGGTGACGATCTGCGGGCCTTCGCTGCGCGCCTTCTGGACGACCCGGGAGAACTGGTTCTTGGCGTCCTGCAGCGGCCATTCCATTTCTGCGTGCTCCTGGCTAGACTGTCTAGCTATATAGGGGCGATTCCTGACGGGCCAACGCCGCAAATTCCAGCGATCCAGGGGCGATTTCGCCCAGATTCGTTGGACTCTCTCTATAATGTCAGAAACGTCCGATAATGCAAGATTATCGGACGTTTTTATAATTCGACGGGCCGTGCGGTTTTGATGCCAGATGGTGGCACTAAGCGCACGTTTGGTTTATCCTTCCGGTCGATGCAAAGGACTGAGTCGAACACGATCTCTGCGCTCTCGTCCCTGGCCGTCCCCGGCTGGGCGATCCCGCGCGGGGTGATCGAAAGCGACGTCGAAGCGGCCTTCCTCGCCGGCGCGGCCCTGAATTCACTGGACAATCTGGTGCGCGCCGCGCCGCCATGGTCGGGCGCGTGGCGTCAGCGGCTCGCGCTGAAATGTGCTGCTACCGCCGCCGGCGCAGGAGGGCGAACGGAGGACGAGCGGCAGATTCGGGATGCCTGGCACCTGCGTTCCGGGGGCGGCGATCCGGGGCCGGCAGGGAACCTGCTCGCCGCCTGGAGGCGTCTCGCCGACCGTGCGCCGGAGCTAAGCCCGGACGGCATCAGGTCGATTGTCGGCTTGCTCGGCTTGCGCTGGACGGACGAGCTCGGCGAGTTGGCGGCCACGATTGCCGATTACGGTCGATCGACCCGGCCGGCCCCATTGATTGCCGCGGCCATCATGGCGGAAGTCCAGCGGATCAGTCCTGACGCCGAGCTTCTTGGCTGGTGGCTGGCTGACCTCGCCATCGCGGCCCGGATGCGCTGGCCGGTCGGTGTGCCGATGCTGGGGATGCAAGCGCGCGGCGCCGCCTACCGTGGCCCAGGCGGGCGCGGTCGGATCCGACCGGGAGGGGAGGGGTTCGAGCGCGCGGTATGTGTCGCGCTTGCCATGGCATCAGCGGAAGCCTGCCGTCTCGCCGCCGAGATCGCTCCACGGGCGGCTCAACTGGTCGCCGTCGCGCCGAAGCTGCGCGCTAAAGGGGCAGGGGAGGTGGTCCGCCTTCTGCTCGATAACGACGCCGTGTCAGGCACTCTGCAGACGGCTAGCCTGACCCGCTGGGGTGCGCGACGCCTGTTTGACAGGCTGTCCGAGCTTGCCGCCGTTCGCGAATTGTCTGGGCGCGCCAGCTTCCGGCTCTACGGGCTCTGACCATGGCAAGGCGGGCTCAAACCGAAGAATTGTTCGACCCCGAGCTCACGGACCTGCCGCCGGAACTGCGCTGGCGCGAATGGATGGGCCGGGTCGAGGCCGTGATCTTCGCCTCGCCCGAGCCTGTCGGTCGCGAAACGCTCGCCCGGGTCGTTGGCCGCGACTGCAGCATCGACCTCCTGATCGACGACATCCGCGACGAGCTCGCCGGCCGCCCCTATGAGCTGGTCGCGGTCGCCGGCGGCTGGCAGCACCGCACGAAACGGAATTTTGCCGGTGCGATCCGCACGGCGGTCGGCGCCCTCGGCCCGGAGACGAAATCCATCTCGTCGGCCGAGAGCCTGATCCTGATGTGCATCGCCTATTTCCAGCCGATCACCCGCGGCGAGCTCGGACAGTTCTTCGGGAAAGAGGTCAGCCGCGACACGATCGGGCATTTGCGCGGTCTGGGGTTCATCGCTGCCGGCCCGCGATCGCCTCAACCAGGGGCGCCCTATACCTATGTCACCACGAAGGAGTTCCTGTCGCATTTCGGCTTCGACACGCTCCGCGATCTGCCGGACATGGAGGCGCTCGAGGACGCCGGCCTGCTCAGCAAGGAGCGGTTGCTGGCGGGAGACATTCCGATCGTGCGAGACGAGCTGGACGACCTCGCGGATGAGGTCGAGAGTCCCAATGGCGAAATCGGCGTCGCCGACGAAGCCCTATAGGCGCGCTGGGTCTGAGCTTCGCGCAGTTCTCGCCCGAGCACGACCGACCCTACGAAGCGGTCGATCGAGAGGTCCTCAGCAGCGCCGCCGCAATGACCGCCGTACCGAGCGTGACAGCCGCGCTGATCACGAAGACCATAGACAGGCCTTGCTGGCTGGCTATCCATCCGAGCGCCGGACTTCCAAAGGCCATCGCGACATCCAGAAAGGCCGTGTAGATCCCCATTGCAAGGCCACGATCTTGGGATGCTGTGCCTCCGACGGCCTCTACGCCGAGCCCTGGATAGACAAGCGAGTAGCCGAAGCCAGCCAGCGCGGCGCCCAACGAGGCAAGCAGGCTGGTTCCCGCGAGCCCCATGATCAGCAGGCCGGCCGACTGAACCAGCACGAACAGCAGGGCAATCTTCGCGCCCCCGTATCTATCCGGAAGATGGCCGCAGAGCACACGCGCTGCGATCAGGGCCGCGCCGAACGCCGTGAATCCGAGCCAGACGGGTTGCCACTGCTTGTCGGCGTATAGAAGGGAGCTGAAGGCCAGGATCGCGCCGTAGCCGATGCTGGCGAGAGCCGCGCCGAGACCGGGCAGCCAAACCGTACCGATGACGGCCCTTACATTGGATTTCCTCTGCCGCACTTGCCGTCGGGGATCCGGCGTTCGCAACAGTGACACCAACACGAGAAGCGGCAAAAGCGCGGTCAGAAGCCCGATCGCGACGAAGCCGCAGGATGTGAACAGGATGGACCCGAACGGACCGCTGAAGGCCAGCGCCGCAAACATTGCAGTGCCGACCCAGGCGATGACCTTGCCGGAATGTCCGGGATCAACAATCGCCAAACCCCAAGCCACGCCGCCCGTGATGATGAAGCTCTCTGCCCCGCCGAGCACTGCGCGTCCCACGACAAGGATCGAGACGGAGAGGGCAGGCGAGCTCTCCGCGGCCACGGACAGAAGATAGAGAAGCCCCGCTACCGCTGCGGTCGCCAGGCCGATCAGAACGGCTCTTTTTCCGCCGTTCGCATCCGAAAAGGAACCCGACCAAACGCGCGAGATCAGGGAAGCGGCGAACTGCGCGCCGGCGACCACGCCGACGACGACGCTACCGAAGCCGAGATTGTGGCTGACGTGCAGCGGAAGCACGGGCAACGCCGCACCGATGACGACGAACCCGGCCAGCACCGCGGCCATGATCGGCAGCAGGGTCACGGCGACCGAAGGCGATGGTGTCGACGGTGATGGCGAGGGTGTCATTCGGTCGGAGCCATTTGATGAGCGTTACCAGGCGTAGGCTTGCGGCGCTTCCCCGCCCGGACCCGGCCAGATTTTGTCGAGCTTCGTCAGCGTCTCGTCGGAGAGCCTGAGCGATGGCGCTTTCAGGTTCTGGCGCAGTTGCTCGACGGTGCGCGGACCACTGATGACGGAGGTCACGGCCGGATTGTGCAGCAGCCAGGCCAATGCGACGTCCGAGGGCGCGGCACCCAAGTCGCGGCAGAGCCTTTCATAGGCTTCCAGTTGCGGACGCTTCTTCGCGATCTGCGCTTGCAGGCCCGGCGTCGCCCGGCGGCCTTCGGAGATCTTCTGCAATACGCCGCCCAGCAGCCCCATGCCGATCGGGCTCCAGGGAATGAGACCGATGCCGAAATGGCGCAGCGCCGGGATCACCTCCAGCTCGATCGTCCGCTGCGTGAGATTGTAAAGGCTCTGCTCGGAGGCCAGCCCCAGCAGGTTGCGCGAGGCGGCTGTCAGCTGCGCGGTGGCGATATCCCAACCGGCGAAGTTCGAGGAGCCGACATAGGTGATCTTGCCCTCGCGGATCAACTGCTCCATCGCCTGCCAGATCTCTTCCCACGGCGTCGCCCGGTCGATATGGTGCATCTGGTAGAGATCGATGTGGTCGGTCTTCAGCCGCTTCAGGCTCGCCTCGCAGGCGCGGCGGATGTGATAGGCCGACAGGTACTTGTCGTTCGGGCCGGTTTCCATCGGCTGATAGACTTTAGTGGCCAGCACGATCCTGTCGCGACGCGTGCCGTCCTGCGCCAGCCAGTTGCCGATGATCTCCTCGGACGTGCCGTAGCCCTTCGCCATGTCGGGCGACTGCGGCCCGCCATAGACGTCGGCGGTATCGAAGAAGTTGATGCCAGCTTCCAGCGCCTCATCCATGATGGCGAAGCTGGTAGCCTCATCGGTGAGCTCGCCGAAATTCATCGTGCCGAGCGCGACGCGGCTGACTTTGAGGCCGGTGCGGCCAAGATGCGTGTAGTCCATCGGATTTCTCCTGATTGTTGGCTGCGCGATCGTCACACGCAGCAGGGCCTCGAAACGCGCCGTTCACCTACGGCGCATGTTTTCGCGACGATGCGGATCACCAGGGCTGGTTGGCCGGCCCGACCGTGAACTCGTTGATCGTGGTGTCTTCCGGTGCGTCGATGGCGAAGGCGACGACGTCGGCGATCCGCTCCGGCGAAATGCCGTATTTGGCATAGATGCCCTGCATGGATTCGGCCGTGCCCTTGTCGCTGATCGTGTCGAGGAGCTCCGTGTTTATTGCAGCCGGGTAGATCGTCGCGGTGCGGATGTTCGTTCCCTCCATGGCGGATTCCATGCGCAGGACCTCCATGAAATCGCGCACGAACCATTTGGTGCCGCCATAGACCGCACCGCCCGGATAGGCCTTGAGCCCGGCGACCGACGAGGTGGTGATCACCTGTCCGGACTTCTGCGCGGTGAATGTGCGCAGCACGGCCGCGACGCCGTTGAGGACGCCCTTGACGTTGACGTCGACCATCTGGTGCCAGTCGTCGGTCTTCAGCGCGGACAGCGGCGAGTTCGGCATGAGACCAGCGTTCAGGAAGATGACGTCGACGCGCCCGAACGTGTCCTTGGCCAGCTTCACGATGGCGTCGTTGTCGGCCTGCCTGGTGACGTCCAGTTCCTGGTAAACGGCCCGGCCGCCGCTCTCCGCGATCTCATCCGCGATCTGCTTCAGTCGCTCGGCCCGCCGCGCGCCCAGAACGACTTTCGCGCCCTTGCTCGCCAGCAGCTTCGCGGTCGACTCGCCGATGCCCGACGATGCTCCGGTGATGATGATGACCTTGTCCTTGATCATGGCAGTTCTCCGAATTTGATGATGGGGTTTCTCAGGCGCCGTATTCGGCGTCGCTGACATGCTCCATCCAGTCGACGACCTTGCCGTCCTTGACCTCCTGGAGCGCGATATGGGTCATGGCGATCTCGGGCGATGCACCATGCCAGTGCTTTTCGCCCGGTTCGAACCAGACGACGTCGCCGGGGCGGATCTCCTCGACAGGTCCGCCCTCGCGCTGGACGCGGCCGAGACCGGACGTCACGATCAACGTCTGGCCGAGCGGATGGGTGTGCCAGGCCGTGCGGGCACCCGGCTCGAAGGTGACGTGTGCGCCCTGCACGCGATCGGGAGCCGCCGGATTGAACAGGGCGTCGATGCGGACGCGACCGGTGAACCAGTCGGATGGACCGGGACGGGAGGGCGTTTGCCCGGCGCGATAGATTTCCATGGCGGCCTCCTTCGGGTCAGGACAGGGGTTCGACGCGCAGCTTATGTTCGCCGCGCACGAGCAGCGGCCGGGCTCCCTCGTCGAGGCGGCCGAGCCTGATCAGGCCGCGCGACCAGCGATAGGGGCCGTAGAACATCGCCAGATTCCCCCAGGGCGCGTAGTAGCAGAGGTCACCGATCGCCTCGTTGCCGAAGCGGCCGCTGCCTTCCTCGGTTAGTTTTCGCGGCAGGTAGGCGATCTTCTCGTTTGTCGAATAGTCGCCGATCGTCACGTCCAGCGGCAGCATCGAGAAGAGATCGCGCGCTGAAGGATTATCCTCCAGCGTTGCCGTGAAGTCCTGATCCGCAAAGACGAATCTGAGGCGCATGGCGGTTCCTTTCCTATTCGACGGCACATCGGTCTGCGCGCCAGCGACGGAATGAACAGCGAGGCTGGCCGCGGTGCCCGCCAGCAATGTGCGACGTGAAATCCTCGGCTGTGTCATTCCAGTTCCTCCTGTTATGGGACGAGCGGGGCGCGGAGCTCTGCTCCCCCAGCAGTCTCACCTTCCGTCAGGCGGCCAGGTGCCGGTTGAAGAAGCTCGTCAACTTGTCGAACGGGATAACGTCCGCCTTGTCGTACAGATCGACATGGCTGGCGCCCGGGATGATCATCAGTTCTTTCGGCTCCGCAGCGGCTGCGTAGGCGGTTTCGCTGAAGTATCGCGAGTGCGCCTTTTCGCCGTGGACGAACAGGACCGGTCGCGGCGAAATCTCCTTGATGTAACTCAGGATCGGCATGTTCATGAACGAGAGCGGCGTGGTCCGGGTCCAGGCGTTCCCGGAGTTGACCGCGCGCTTATGGTAGCCGCGCGGCGTCATGTAATAGTCGTGATAATCGACCAGGAACTGCGCCTCGCCGCCCTTCAACTCGTTGTAAGGCGGCTGGTAGGCCGGAGCTCCGTTCGTAGCGTCTTCCCAACGCTGCCGGCTCAACTGCTCGAGCGCCTGCGCGCGCTGTTCGAGCGTCACGCTGTCATTGTAGCCCTTCGACATGACGCGGGTCATGTCGTACATGGTGCTGGCGACGACGGCCTTGACCCGCTTGTCCACGGCGACGGCGTTCAAGGCCATGCCGCCCCAGCCGCAAATGCCGATGATGCCGAGCCGCTCGCGATCGACCGAGGGGTGTAGGCCGAGATAGTCGACCGCGGCGCTGAAATCCTCGGTATTGATGTCGGGCGAGGCGACATTGCGCGGCTCGCCGCCGCTTTCACCGGTGAAAGACCCATCAAAAGCCAGCGTGGCGAATCCGCGCTCCGCCATGGTTTGCGCGTACAGGCCCGAGGACTGTTCCTTCACCGCTCCGAACGGACCGCCGATGGCCAGCGCCGCCAGCCGCCGATCGGCGCGGTCCTTGGGCAGATAAAGATCGCCCGCCAGGGTGATGCCGTAGCGATTCCTGAAGGTGACCTTCTGATGATCGACCTTCTCGCTCTTGGGGAAGGTCTTGTCCCATTCCGCTGACATGCTTTGAGCCTCTGCGTTGGAAGTCTTGGAAAGCGATGCGATCGCCAGCGTCGTCAGGCCGGCACCGGTCAGTTTCATGAGGTCGCGGCGATCCATGGATGTCGTCGGCGCCTTCCGAAGGTTCGTGTCATGGGTGTCCATCGGTATGTCCTCGCTGTTTGTCATTCCGGTTTCAGCAAACGCTGCCCGTTCCCGATCAGCGCGATGGCGAGCACCGCCAACACCACGCTTCCAATGAAGGTGGCCTGGATCGAAAGGCTGTCGAGCAGAAGACCACCGACCACCGCGCCGAGCAGGATCGAGGCCTGGATCGCAGCGACCATCAGGCTGCCACCAGCCTCGGGCGCGTCATCCGCGTTCTGCGACATCCAGATCATCCAGATCACGGAAAACATCGTGTTCATCGCGCCCCAGATGGCCATGAACAGGCCTGCGGCCACGGTGGAGAAGCCGAACAGGAGCAGCCCGACGGTCGCGCCGCCCATCACAAGTGCCGGCAGTTTCAGGAAAGGCGCGACATTGCCCTTCAGAAAGCGCCCTGCTGCCCAGGTGCCGATGAACCCGGCACAGCCAAGAAGAAGGAGCAGGACCGAGAGCGTCGTCACGTCGACGCCCGTCACCTTCTCCAGAAAGGGGCGCAGATAGGTGAACATGGTGAAGGCCGAGCCCCATGACAGCATGCAGGCAACGAGCCCGCGCAGGAAATACGGGCGCTTCAGCAGAGCGAACATCGCCCGGAAGTCCTGCTTCTGGTGCGCAGGCAGCGACGGCAGCGCCACCACATGCCAGGCGAGGTTGATGGCGACGATCGGCGTCAACGCCCAGAACACGGCACGCCAGCCGAACAGCCCGCCGAGATAGCTGCCGACCGGCGCAGCGAAGGCTGCCGCGATCGCCTGGCCGCCATACATCAGGGCCAATGCGCGCGGCACATCGCTTGCCGGAACAAGGCGCATGATGACGGCCGTGGCCAGCGCCCAGAAACCGCCGATGCAGACGCCGAGCAGCGCGCGGCCGATCATCAGCACGGCGAAGTTCGGCGCCATTGCGACCAGAACCAGGGACGCCAGCATGAAGGCGGTCATAGCGACCATCACCCATTTCCGGTTCAGCGTTCCGGCGACGGTGGTGATGAGCAGGCTCGCCGCGACGGCGAATAGCCCGCTGATCGAAATGGCCTGCCCGGTCTGGCCTTCTGTGGCGCGCAGCCCCTCAGCCATCGGCGTCAAAAGGCTGACCGGCATGAATTCCGAGGCGATCAGCATCGCCACGCACAGCGCCATCGACAGGACCGCGCCCCAGGCCGCGATCGGCTCTTTACTACTTGCTTCTGCTGTTGCGGCAGTCATGTCTCCGCATTCTCCCGAATGTTTTCTCGGAGTCGCATATAGCCTCGCGCGCGTCGTGCGATTACCCGCCTCAATTGGAATGGACTAATCGATCAGGTCGATTAATCTCGGAGCCATAGAGAGCAAGGGCGCATGGAGCAAACGGACTTCAACCATTTGACCTGGTTCCGGATCGTCGCGGAGGAGCGAAGCTTCACCCGCGCGGCCGCCCGGATCGGCGTCGCTCAGTCGACGCTCAGCCACACGATCAAGCAACTCGAGGCGCGCATGGGGATACGTCTTCTCACGCGCACCACGCGCAATGTCGCCACGACGCCCGCCGGGGAGAGGCTGCTTCAGACGATCACACCGCGCATGGCGGAGATCGAGGACGAGATCGCGGCGCTGATGGCGTTCCGCGACAAGCCATCAGGATCGGTAAGGCTGACGTTGTCCGACCACGCCCTTGAAACCGTCGTCTGGCCCAAGCTGAAGCCCGTGCTCAAATCCTATCCCGACATCGGCGTCGAGCTGATCCTCGACAGCACGTTTCGGAATATCGTGGAAGAAGGCTTCGACGCGGGCGTGCGGTTGGGCGAAAGTGTCGAGAAGGACATGATCGCGGTTCGGATCGGGCCGGATTGGCGGCTGGTAGCCGTGGCCTCGCCCCGCTATCTCGCAGAGCGCGGCGCCCCAACACATCCGCAGGATCTCGTCCGCCATGTCTGCATCAACATGCGCCACGAGACGTCGGGCGGGCTCTATGCCTGGGAATTCGAGAAGGGCGGGCAGGAACTGCGCGTGCGGGTCGGTGGTCAACTCACCTTCAACAATTCCTACGCCATGATCGATGCGGCGGTGAGCGGTTATGGCATCGCCTATGTACCGGGGAACATCGTTGAATCACAGTTGGCATCTGGGTCGCTGATCCAGGTCCTGGACGATTGGTCCCCCTTCTTCGATGGATATTTTCTCTATTACCCCAGCCGGCGGCAGAACCTTCCCGCCTTCAAGGTCGTCGTCGACGCGCTACGGCACCGGGATTGAACTGCGCTGTTCCATCGGCTCATGTCGCCAGCCTCTCTCTGTCGGTCAGATGGTGATGAATCCCGGCCCTTCGAGTGTCCAACGATTGATCGAGCCGGCGACCCGGTACATCGTGGTCGCCGCCAATCTCGGTCGTTGCTGGACACGTCCTTGCGGCGCGCAGAGCCGGTAGATTGCCGAGGGAACACGCGTTCTCAATATCGGCTGCGATCGTTACGAACGTCCCTCCGTCGAAACGAATTTGGAATCTCGGTTCCAACGAAGCGATCGGCTTACCGCACAATACAATTGCATGTCATAGGTGCGCGCAGCAAGTTTCGGCGCGCTTACTTCAGCTTAACCACGGATACTTACTAGAAAATTTCCGAATAGTGACGTGCCGGTGGCGCCCATCGACCTTGCGAGAGCGAGTTAGAGTCAGATCCGGTATGCTGATGGTGATATGTAATGCTTGCCGAAACTCCGCGAATTAATCAACACCAAGTGCGAAATACAGGATGGGAGCATTGACCTGCAACCGCGCCTGAAGTCGCGTCACATCTGAGCTGTTAGGGCATAGCTCCTGGCTCCGCTCTGTTCGCCGATTTACTGTTAGGCTCTTGCCTTGATGAAGCCTCTCACAATCTCGGCGAAATCTTCGGCATTTCCCGATAGTGGCTCGCCGCGTCTGCGAATGATGCCGTATGGCTCGAGTGGATTGTCGAGAATGAACGGCAGTTGGATGATTTCGCCGCGGTCGACCGCCTCGGCGATGATTGTATGGGGAAGCACAGAAATCATGCCGGCGCGGCGTACGAGTTGCAGGGTTGCGAAAATCGACGTCGTCTCGACGAGATTGTTGAGCGAGGGCAGTCCGGCCTGGGCGAAGGACCGGTCGATTACCTGGCGCATGGGGCTGGTCTGCTGCTGCAGGACCCAGGGATAGGCTTCCATCTTCGCCAGCGAGACCTCAGGACGCCCGGCAAGCGGGTGGTCAAAGGCGGCGAAGACCCAGAGATTCTCGTTCGAAAGTGGCTCGACGTCGAAAATCGCGTGATGGCGCGCTTCGGTCAGGCGCCCGATCACGAGGTCGATCTCGTTCTTCTCCAAGCCGCGCAGCAATTCGTCGCTGGTCGTGGTCGACAGCCGGATCGTCATCAGCGGCCGCCTGCGCTTGAGCTCGGCGATCGCGGCAGGCAGGATATCGGGAGCGGTCGCCATGATCGCGCCGATCGAGAGCGCGCCATAGCCACCGCGCTTGAGGTTGCTCAGGCCGCGCAGGAAGCGCTCCTGATCGACCAGGAGCTGCTCGGCATAGGCGACGACGAAGGCGCCGATTTCCGTCGGCACCAGACCTCGCGGTCGCCGCTCGAAGATGCGGACGGCCAGGATGTCCTCGACGTCCTGCAGCATCTTGCTGACCGCCGGCTGCGTGATGTTCATCTCCTCGGCCGCCCGGTGCAGCGTGCCGACGCGTGCCACCGTCGCAATCAGCAGCAGGTGCCGGATGCGCAGGCGGACGAGCGTCTGGCGAGGTAGCGATGCCACGAAGCTCATTACGATAACCTCTTGGAATGCCAGATGTCGAAACTTTCATTATTTGCTTATCGCAGGCTCCGCTAGCGTCATCGTCGATACCGGGCCGTGGCCGGGCGATCCTCGACGATCGCTGGTGAGGACGCGCAGCCCGTCAGGAGGACGCCGGAGGCTGCCCCATCGGTCGGCTTTCACACAGAAGCGAGGCGGCCCGGACCATCCGGCCGCCCATGAAGGGCCATGCCTGCGTGAACCAGCTCGATCTCAACGGCCGCGTCGCGGTCATCACCGGCGGCGCGCGCGGCATCGGCTATGCCGCGGCCGAGCGGGTGCTCGCTTCTGGCGGGCAGGTCGCCCTGTGGGACATCGACGCGGCGCGGCTGGCCGAGGCGGCGCACAAACTCTCGGCGGCCGGTGAGGTCTCGACCGCGGTGGTCGAGCTGACCGACGAGGCATCCGTCGGTGCCGCAGCGAAGGCCGCGATCGCCCGACACGGCAAGGTCGACATCCTCGTCAACAACGCCGGCATCACCGGCGGCAACGGCAAGCTCTGGGAACTCGACCCGGCGACCTGGCGCCGCGTCGTCGACGTCAACCTGATCGGGCCGTATCTCACCTGCCGCGCGCTGGTCCCGCACATGATCGAGCGGGCTTACGGCCGCATCGTCAACATCGCCTCGATCGCGGGCAAGGAAGGCAATCCGAACGCCTCTCACTATTCCGCTTCCAAGGCGGGCCTGATCGGCATGACGAAATCGCTGGCGAAGGAACTCGCCCAGGCCGGCATCCTGGTGAACTGCATCACCCCCGCGGCGGCGAAAACCGAGATCTTCGACCAGATGAAGCAGGAGCATATCGACTTCATGCTCTCGAAGATCCCGATGAACCGCTTCCTTGCGGTGGAGGAGGCTGCGGCCATGATCGGCTGGCTGGCCTCGGAGGATTGCGCCTTCTCCACCGGCGCGGTTTTCGACCTCTCCGGCGGCCGCGCGGTCTACTGAGGGGGCGACGATGGCGATGCCGACGATCAAGCATGTCCGGGCCTTCATCGTCCGCGGCGGCGGGGCGGACTATCATGACCAGAAGAGGGGGCACTGGATCGACAGCCAGATCGCGACGCCGATGTCGCGCTATCCGGAGTACCGCCAGACCCGCTCCTCCTTCGGCCTCAACGTCCTCGGCACGCTGGTGATCGAGATCGAGGCCGATGACGGCACGGTCGGCTTCGCCGTGACGACGGCCGGCGAGATCGGCGCCTTCATCGTCGAGAAGCACCTGGCCCGCTTCATCGAAGGCCGCAAGGTCACCGAGATCGAGGCGATCTGGGACCAGATGTATTTCGCCACCCAGTATTACGGCCGCAAGGGCGTGGTGGTGAACACGATCTCCGGGGTCGATCTCGCGCTCTGGGACCTCCTGGCGAAGGTCAGGGGAGAGCCGGCCTGTGCGCTGATCGGCGGGCCCGTGCGCGACGAACTCGTCTTCTACGCGACGGGTCCGCGCCCGGACCTCGCCAAGGGCCTCGGCTTCATCGGCGGTAAGATGCCGCTCAAGCACGGGCCGGCCGAGCGCGACGAAGGGCTCAAGGCCAACATCGACGCCCTGGCGGCGATGCGCGACAAAGTCGGCCCCGATTTCTGGCTGATGCTGGACTGCTGGATGGCGCTCGACCTCGATTATGCGACGCGGCTCGCCCGCGCCGGCGCCGAACACGGGCTCAAATGGATCGAGGAGGCGCTCTCGCCCGACGACTACTGGGGCTATGCCGCGCTGAAGAAGGCGGTCCCGCCCGGCATGCTCGTGACAACCGGCGAGCACGAGGCGACGCGCTGGGGCTTCCGCATGCTGCTTGAGATGGGCTGCTGCGACATCATCCAGCCCGATGTCGGCTGGTGCGGCGGTTTGACGGAGCTTTTGAAGATCAGCGCTCTCGCCGACGCCTATGGCGTGATGACGATCCCGCACGGCTCCAGCGTCTACAGCTATCATTTCGTGGCCACGCGCCAGAACAGCCCCTTCGCCGAATTCCTGATGATGGCGCCGCAGGCGGACCGGATCGTGCCGATGTTCCATCCGCTGCTGCTCGACGAGCCGCTGCCGGAGAACGGCCGGATTAGGACCTCGGCGCTGGACCGGCCGGGCTTCGGCGTTCGGCTCAATCCCGACTGCCAGCTCCACCGTCCCTATCCACGCGGCTGAGGAGCGAGGCGCGCCATGCAGGACCTCAAAGGCAAGATCGTCCTCGTCACCGGCGCTTCCTCGGGCATCGGCGCGGCGATCGCGCGCACCTTCGCCAAGCAGGGTAGCCATGTCGCGGTCCACTATCGTTCGCAGCGCGAGGCGGCGGAGGCCGTGGCGCGCGATGTCAGGGCGCAAGGCTGCGAAGCGGAGATTTTCCAGGCCGACGTTTCGGAGACCGCCGAGACCAACCGGCTCGCCGCCGAGGTGATCGCCCGCTTCGGCCATCTCGACATCCTCGTCAACAACGCCGGCGGCTTCGTCCGGCGCGCGCGATTGAGCGAAGCCGACGACGCGCTGATCGACGCGGTCTTCCACCTCAACGCCCGGTCCATGCTGAGCCTGACGCGCGCGCTCCTGCCCGGCATGCGAGGCCGGCCCGGCGCCGCCATAATCAACATGACGTCGCAGGCCGCGCGCACGGGCGCGAGCCCCGGCGCCGGTCTCTATGCCTCGACCAAGGCCTATGTCTCAACCTTTACGCGGGCGCTGGCGAAGGAACTCGCTCGCGACGGCGTCCGGGTCAATGCGGTGGCGCCCGGCGTGATCGCGACGCCGATCCATGACGCGCATACCTCGCCCGAGCTGCTGAAATCGCTCGAGGCCGGCATCCCGATGGGCCGGCTAGGCCTTGCCGAGGAGTGCAGCGGCGCGGTCCTGTTCCTCGCGAGCGAGCAGCTCGCCAGCTACGTCACGGGCCAGATCATCGAGGTCAACGGCGGCAGCGTGATGCCGTAGCGAACGACACGAACGAGAAGAACTGTCAGGGAGGACGACCATCATGACGACCAAGCATACGATCGACCGCCGCAGCCTCGTTGCCGGTGGCGCCGCGGCCATGTCCGCACTCGCGGCGCCAAACCTCGTCCGCGCCCAGAGCAAGCGCACGATCAGGCTCGCGCATCACCTGCCGATCCAGTCGGAGCAGCATGCCGCTGCCGAGATCTTTGCCAAGAAGGTCGCCGAGGCCTCCAAGGGCGCGATCACCATTCAGGTCCTGCCGGCCGCCCAGATGGGGGGACAGCGCGAGATCATCGAGTCGGTCTCGATCGGCACGCTCGACATGGGCTTCGGCGAGTCCGGGCTCTACGCCAACTACGTGCCCGAATTCGGCGTCGTCGCGCTGCCCTATCTCTATCGCGACTTCGACCATTGGAAGCGGACGGTCGACGGCGAGGTCGGCGCCTCGCTGGCGAGCTCGCTGGATAAGAAGGCGAACGTCAGAATCGTCAACTGGATGGTGACGGGCTACCGCTACACTTATCTGCGCGGCAAGCCGATCACGCAGCCGGCCGACTTCAAGGGTCTCAAGGTGCGCCTGCCGGAGGCCCCGGTCTTCGTGAAGACCTTCTCGACGCTGGGGGCGATCCCGACGCCGATCCCGGCGCCTGAAATGTATGCCGCGCTGCAGACCGGTGTCGTCGACGCGATGGAGGGTACGGCCGAGGTCGCCTATACCTTCAAGATCTACGACGTCACCAAATACCTCTCGATGACCCGTCACATCCTGCTCGACGGCTCCTTCGCGATCAGCAGCTCACTCTTCGGCAAGCTCTCCAAGCCGGAGCAGGAGCTCATTCTCAAGGCGGCGCAGGATGCGGTGGTCGAGCAGCGGGCGCAGCACTTCGAGCGCGAGAAGGCCTCGCTCGCCAAGCTGACCGGCGAAGGCAAGATGCAGCTGAACGAGCCGAACCTGAAGCCGTTCGCAGAGGCGCTGGCCAAGCTGCAGGACGAGTTCGCCGCGGCATCGAAGGGGACCGCCGTCCTCGACGCAATCCGCAAGCTGTGACGGCGCGGCGATGATCCGCAACCTGGTCGGCGGCGTCGTCGGGATCGCCAAGGTCATCGCGGCGGGCTGCTTCGCCGCGATGATCGTGCTGACGCTCGTCCAGGTGGTCAACCGCTATGCGCTCGGCCTGCCGATGTTCTGGACGGAGGAACTGATCGTCCTCCTCCTGGTCTGGTCGATGCTCCTGGGTATGCCGGTGCAGCTGTGGAGCCATGAGGAGATCGTCGTCGACGTCCTGCCGACGCCGGATCCGCGCGCCCAGGCGATCAAGGACGGGGCCAACCTCGTCTGCTCGGTCGGCTTCTGCGCCATCCTCGCCTGGGCGGGCTACGCCTTCATGCTGCGCGGCCTCAACGTCACCTCACCGGCGCTCGGTCTGTCGCGGCTGTGGTTTTTCCTGCCGATCCCGGTCTCGGCGGCCCTCTCCGTCATCGTGTTGCTGACTCGGCCTAAGGGCCAGAGCGTCGGAGGCTTCGACTGATGCTGTGGACGCTCGTCCTTTCTCTTATGCTCTTCATCGCGATCGGGATGCCGATCGCGTTCTCGATGGGGCTTGCGGCCGTCGCCGCACTTCTGGTCGACGGTTCGGTCCCGCTGATCGTGCTGCCACAGAAGATGTATTCCTCGCTCGATTCCTTCCCGCTACTGGCGATCCCGCTCTTCATCCTGGCCGGCTCGGTGATGAATGTCGGCGGGATCACGGGCAGCCTGATCGGCCTGGCGCGGGCGCTGGTGGGCCATCTCCGCGGCGGGCTTGGCCACGTCACCATTGTCACCAACGTGCTGTTCTCGACGATCTCCGGCTCGGCCGCGGCATCCGCGGCCGCGGTCGGCTCGATGCTGATCCCGGAGATGAAGAAGGACGGCTACAGGCCCGAGGACGCAGCCGTCATCAACGCGGCCGGCGCGATCCTCGGTCCGGTGATCCCGCCCAGCGTGGTCATGGTCATCTATGGCGCCATGACGGGCCTCTCGATCGGCACGCTGCTGCTCGCCGGCATCGGCCCCGGCATCCTGATCGCCCTGATCATGATGGCGGCGGTCTATGTCATGGCTGGACGCAGCGTCCTGAAGATCTATCCGCGCGCTTCGCTCGCCCAGATCCTGCGCGCGTCCCGCGACGCGGTTCCCGCGCTCATCATGCCGGCGATCATCGTCGGCGGCATCATGTCGGGGCTGTTCACCGCGACCGAGGCCGGCGTCATCGCCGTGGCCTATGGCGTCGCCTATGCGCTGCTGACCCGGCGAAGCACCTTGCGCCAGCTGATCGACAACGTCACCGAGGCGACGATCGTCTCCTCGAGCATCATGATCATCCTCGGCGGTGCTGCCTTGTTCGGCTGGATCGTGGCGCGCGAGGGCGTGCCGGTGATGATCGCCGACTGGTTGCAGGCGATGACGAGTCAGCCCTGGATCGTGATGGTGCTGATCCTCGCCGTGCTGCTTGTCGTCGGCATCTTCATCGAGCCCATCCCGGCGATGGTGATGCTAGTCCCGGTCCTGCAGCCGATCGCCGAGACTTATGGCTTCAACCCCTACCATTTCGCGATGGTCGTGGTCTTCGGTGTCCTTCTGGGGTCTCTCACGCCGCCCGTCGCGGTGCTCGTGCTTATCACCTGCAAGATCGCCAAGGTCGACGTCAACAAGGCCAATGGCCCGCTCGTGCCGATGTTCCTGCTGATGATCGTCGCGCTGTTCATCATCGCCTTCGTGCCCTGGATTTCGCTGATCGCTCCCAGATGGTTGACCTGACATCGTGCCGGCACGCGGCGATCTAGCTGTGAGCTCTCAATAGGTTGTCCATCCGGTCCCGAGCGAGGAAGCTGAGGTTGCGAAGCTTCAGAGCCCTCGGAGGAAGGACCGGATGAACATCCACAAGAATACCCGGCTGACGCTGCTGGGTCGAGAGCGGATCGTGCGCATGGCGGCGTCAGGCACGGCATCTTCCGAGATCGCGGTTCGTGTCGGGGTCAGCGTGAAGACCGTCCATAAATGGATCGCGCGCTTCGCCGCCGAGGGCATGGCGGGGCTGGCCGACCGTTCGTCGCGTCCGCATCGGCTGCATCGTCCGACGCCCGATGGCCAGGTCGAGCAGATCATTGCACTGCGGCGCCGGCGGCTGAGCGGCAAGGCCATCGCCAAGCAGGTCGGTGTCTCGCCGGCCACCGTGAGCCGGGTCCTGAGGCGGGCGCGACTGAGCCGGATGCGCGACCTCGACCCGGTCGAGCCGGCGCGTCGCTACGAGCGCGCCCATCCCGGCGATCTGATCCATGTCGACATCAAGACGCTCAACCGCTTCAGCGAGCCGGGCCATCGCGTCACCGGGGATCGCGGCGGCAGCCGAAGCATCGGGGCGGGCTGGGAGTTCGCCCATGTCTGCATCGACGACGCCTCCCGGCTCGCCTTCGTCGAGATGAAGCCGGATGAGAAGGCCGTGAGCGCTGTCGCCTTCCTCCGAGCCGCCGTCGCCTATTACGGCCACCTCGGCGTCACCGTCGCGCGCGTCATGACCGACAACGGCTCCTGCTACAAAGCCCACGCCTTCCGCCACGCCTGCCGCGATCTCGGCCTGCGCCACATCCGCACCAAGCCCTACACGCCCAGGACCAACGGCAAGGCCGAGCGCTTCATCCAGACCGCCCTGCGCGAATGGGCCTATGCCAGACCCTATGCTCACTCGGACCGCCGCGCCGAGGAGCTACCGCGCTGGCTCCATCATTACAACTGGCATCGACCACACGGCGGAATCCAGGCCAAAACCCCAATCAGCAAACTCGCTCTCGACCAGAACAACCTGTTGAGGCTCCACATCTAGCGCGAGATCGATCCTGGCCCATCATCGAGTCGAGCTGCCCAGCCAGCGAGCAACGCCGCCGTTTCGGCCGGGCGTTCCGGGATCAGCGCATGACCGGCGCCATGGATCACAACTGTCGTCACCCTGTCGCCAAGCTGCTCTTTGAGGATATGTGCGAAGCGTGGGGCCGCTATTGTGTCGCGATCGGCCTGGACCTCCAGAATTGGTGCCGAGCCGGCTGCAAAATAGGTGCTCACGGCTGTCGCTTGGTCTGCCGCCCTCTGCGCCGCCTTGACATCGGGATACCAGCCGTCCAGCCAAATCCGGCAGTCGCTTTCAGGCGCAAAGAAAGCGGTCTTCAAGGCCGCGATACGGCTATCTTCGTCCAGCGTCGAATCTGCGCAACGGGCCAGGGCGCCTAGCACCGCCGGATCGTAGGGCGACTCCCCGCTCGGGAGCATCCCGGCGGAACCTGCGAGCATCGCCACACCCGCGACCAGTTCGGGGCGGATGGTCGCCAGCATGCGAGCGACGAAATTGCCAAAAGCGTGCCCGGCAACGACGGCTGGCGCAAGATCGAGTTGTTCGATGACGAGTGCGACGTCGCCGGCCAGATCTGCCATGGTCAGGTTTGCGAGGGGTCCTTCGCTGGGGGCGATTCCGCGCGGCTGGGGGAGCACGACCCGGAAGCCGCGTGCGACGAGCAAGCCGGCAAACTCAGCGAAATCCTGGGCCCCCCGGCCGAGAGACGGTAGCAGCACGATTGCGCGGCCGACTCCCTGGTCGGCGACGGCGATCTTCACGTCACCCTGGTTCAAGAGATGATGCGTCATCCCTTCGGCGAAGGACTCTGCGTTCACTTGTCGAGCTCGATATTCACGCGCTTCGCCAGACTGCTCCAGCGCTGCCCCTCATCCGCGATCCGTTTCGCATAGTTGCTGGCCGTGAGCGGTGTCGGCGTGATGCCAAGTTCGATCAGCCGCTTCTGGAACACGACATCGGTAGCCACCTTCGCAATCTCTGCTGTGAGTTTCGCCGAGACCTGCTCCGGCATGCCGCTTGGCCCAAGAATCCCGATGGTGCTGCGTACCAGCAGGTCGGGGTAGCCCAGCTCCGCGCCCGTCGGCACGCCGGGCAGGGCGGGATGGCGGGTTTCGTCCGCCAGGACCAGCACGCGAACTTTGCCCGATGCGACATGGGGGGCGATCGTCGCAGGGCTGACCATGACCAGATCGACATGGCCGCCGATAACGTCGGTTACGGCTGGCGCCATGCCGCGATAGGGGACATGTGAAAGCTGGATCTTTGTGAGATCCTCAAGAAGTGCCGTGCCGACGTGAACGACGCCCCCGGCGCCGGTCGAGGCATACTTGATCCGCCCCGGCGAAGCCTTAGCCTTCTGCAGCAGGGCCGCGAAGTCGGGGGCCCCGACCGTGCTGTTGATCGTGACGGCGAAAGGAGAGCTCGCGAGCCCATAGACCGTCGAGAATTCTTTATCGACGTCGTAAGGCAGCGATTTGACGGCTGGCAGGACTGACAAGGCATCATCGGTACCGAGCAGCAGAGTATAGCCGTCCGGCTGTGCCTTCGCGACAAAGTTCGTTCCGGTCATTCCGCCCGCGCCGGGCCGATTCTCCACCACGACACCAGCGGGAAATGCCTTTTGTAGGCGCTCTGCTACGAGCCGCGCCACTGCATCGTTGATGGCTCCCGCCGCGAAGGGGACGACAATCGTGACAGCGCGGGTAGGGAAAGTTTCGGCGGCGCGTGTCGGCGCCACGAGCGTCGTCACAGCCATACAGGCCAGAATTCGAAGACTTCGCATGGTGCTCTCCCGGATCTGGCGGGTTGTGTCTGTACCCGTTCTCTCCGGCCGGTGGCCGGCCGGCATATTCGAGAAGACGATTGCACCCTGAGCTTCGAGCTGTCCAATATCAAAAGTAGAAGTTTTGATATTCGAAACGGTATGGCGGAGGCCCTGCACCATGGAACTGAGGCGTCTGCGCTGCTTTGCGACCGTGGCCGAACTGCTGCATTTCGGAAGAGCCGCCGAAAGGCTGAAGATCGCGCAGCCCGCACTGAGCTTGCAGATCCAGCTTCTGGAGAAGGAACTGGGAGTCGTCCTGCTGGAGCGCGACCGCCGCCGTGTCGAGCTGACGCCGGTCGGAGCGATCCTGCTCGGCGAGGTGCGTGAGATTCTCGCTCGCGAGGAGCGGGCGAGGCTGATTGTCCAGTGCGCGAGACGGGGCGAGCTTGGCCGAATCGAGATCGGCTATGTGGGGTCGGTCGCCTATTCCGGGGTGCTCGCGCGATCCGTCACGTCGCTTGGCCGGCAGGCCCCAGACATCGAACTCTCGATTCATGAGCTCGAACTCGAGGAACAGCTCGACCAGCTCCGCGAGGGACGGATCGATGTCGCCTTCCTGCGCCTGCCCGCCGGCGACAAGGCAAAGGAGCTGGCGGTGGTACCGATCTGCGAAGAGGAGGTCATGATTGCGCTGCCCATCGGTCATAGACTTTCTGAATGCGGCGGCATCCGGCCCGCGGCGCTCGCGAGCGAGACCTTCCTGGCGACCAATCTGAGAGAGGGCCTGGGATTCTTCGATACACAGTTGCAGATCTGCCGCGACGCCGGTTTCGAGCCGCGCATCGCCGCGCGGGCCCGACATTTTGCGACGATGATGAACCTCGTCGCAGTCGGGCGCGGCGTGGCTCTGGTGCCGAGCCCAGTCAGCCGTCTCGCCCTTCCCGGTGTGGTCTACAGAGCGTTGCAGACGCGGCGCACATCGCCCGTGGCGGTGCTGCACAGACCTGGCGACCGCGCACCGGCCCTGGCGCGATATCTCGCGCTATGCGTCGCGGCCGGTCAGGCGGTAGCCGCAAGACCGCCGGACGATGCTCAGTAGAGTTCGTCGAGCAGGCGCCGGAAGTCGTCGCGCGTCGTCTCTCGCGGATTCCAGCGATTATAGCCGGCGGCGACGCACAGATCTGCCATTTCGTCGAATCTGGCGGGATCGGCGCCGACATCGCGCAGGCTCTCCGGCACGCCGAGATCCGCGCAGAGCCGCGAGATTGCGGCGACGGTCGCCTCCGACAATGCTGCGTCGTCACCGCCGCTGGTGGGCGCGAGAATGGCTGCCAGCCGGGCGTAGCGCGCCATGGCCGCCGGCCTGTTGAATGCGGCGACCCTGCTTAGGCAGATGGCGTTCGAGAGCCCGTGCGAGAGGTGAAAGAACGCGCCCACGAACCGTGCCAGACAATGCACGTTGCCGAGCCCGGTGAGGCCAAAGGCCATTCCCGCCAGCGCCGAGCCGACGAGCATCGCCTCACCGGCGGCCAGGTTCGAGCGATCGGCGACGAAGGCGCGAATGTTGCCGGCGATGAGCTCGATCGCGTGCAGGTTCAGCGCGTCGGTGATCGGATTCGCGCCGCGTGCGATGAAGGATTCGAAGGCATGGACGAAGGCGTCGACGCCGGCATGCATCGCGACATGAGGCGGCATCGTGACGAGCGCGCCAGGATCGAGGATCGCGACCCGGGCCGGGTTCATCGCGGCGTGCCGGATCGACATCTTGAGACGCCGCGTCGTATCGGTGATCACGCAGGAGCCGGAGACTTCCGAGCCGGTGCCCGCCGTCGTCGGCAGCGCGATCAGCGGCAGCGGCGGGATCGCGTATTTCTCGATTCCCTCGTAGTCGTGGATGCGCCCGCCATTGGTGGCGAGGATGCCGACCGCCTTGGCGACGTCGATCGTGCTGCCGCCGCCGACCGCGAGGATCGTGCTCGCGCCATGCATGCTCGCCAGGGCGAAGGCCTTCTCGACCGTGACGTCGCTCGGATCCGGCTCGATCTCGCTGAACGAGACATAGGCGACGCCGCCCGCGTCGAGGAGGGAGCGGACGGTGCGCATGATCGGGCTGTC
This sequence comes from Rhizobiales bacterium 2SD, assembly GCA_005502805.1. Taxonomy (GTDB): domain Bacteria; phylum Pseudomonadota; class Alphaproteobacteria; order Rhizobiales; family Beijerinckiaceae; genus Allobosea. The sequence continues at coordinate 162,029 of SCMY01000011.1, forward strand.
GATCACTGCCCGGTCGACCGCGACGAAGAGGCGCTCGCTGCCGATCCTCGTCAGCTCGTCGATGATGGCTGCATGGCTCCCGGGCCCAATGTGGATTTTCGTCGGGCAGTAGAAGGTTTGCGTGGCCATGGCGGTTCTCTCGTGGTCAGAGGGCAGGGTTAGCCGCCGGCGAACATCATGCGCAGGCGTGCTGCACCGGCCATTTCGATATGGCGGCGGGCCAGCAGCTCGGCCTCGTCCGCGCGTTGATGCGTGATTGCGTCGAGGATCGCGAGATGCTCGGCATGCGCCGTTGCGGCCCGCCCAGGTTCGGCGAAGGTCGTGCCAGGCAGCAGGGCGAGCGAATCCGACATCTTTGCGAGCGCGGCCTGCAGGTAACGGTTGCGCGCCGCCTCGTGGATCGCTCTGTGGAACTGGCCATTGAGCCGCATCGTCTCGTTCGGCGCGGCGAAGAGCGCGATCGAGCGCTCCAGGAGCTCGCGCATGAAGTCGAGCTCCGCCAGCGAAGCGTATCGGGCGGCGAGTTGCGCGGCCGCTCCTTCGAGCACCCCGCGCAACGCATAGAGCTCGCGCACCTGCTGCTTGTCGTAGGCGGCGACGATCATGCCGCGTCCCGGTAGGATCTCGATCAGGCCTTCGGAGGAGATCCGGCGTAGCGCTTCGCGTATGGGCGTGCGGCTGACGCCCAGCTGCTCGGCAAGCTCAACCTCGCGCAGGCGCTGGCCTGCCCGCAATTCGCCGGTGCGCAACATCGTCATCAGCCGGGAATAGACGTATTCTGCCCGGGAGAGGTCTTCCGAAGCGTCGAAACCCGCACCGTCCGTCGCCATGGCGAGCTCCCTTCTTCGCCGCTGCAGACCCGCCGTCCTCGTCTCACAGACGCGGACCAAGTCCAAGCGCGCCGGCTTTTCGAGGGCCAGTGTGATCATGGCAGCAAGGTGATCAGGCGTTCCTCGGTCAGCTCGCGGATGGCGTAGCGCGGTCCCTCATGGCCGAAGCCGCTATCCTTGACCCCGCCGAACGGCATGGCGTCCGCTCGCGAGCTCGATGTTTCGTTGATGTGCACCGAGCCGAAGCGCAGCTTGCGTGCTGCGCCGAGCGCGCTGCCGACATCGCGTGTGAAAATACCGGCGGCAAGTCCGTAGGGCGTGTCGTTGGCCCAGCGCAGCGCCTCGCCGAGCTCGGAGAACGGCAGCACCGAGACGACCGGCGCGAAGATCTCCTGGTCGACCACCTTCATGCCGTTACGCACATTGGTCAGCACGGTCGGCTGCATGACCGACCGCTCGCGCGTGCCGCCGCAGGCGATGCGCGCCTGGCCCAGGCGCGCCTCTTCCACCCAGCCCTGCGCCCGCTCCGCCGCGGCGGGCGAGATCATCGGCCCGACACGCGTTTGCGGCTGGCGCGGATCGCCAGCCGGTAGCGTCGCGGCGAGCTCGACCAGCCGCTCCGTGACCTCGCCGAGGATCCGGTCCTCGACGAACAGGCGCTGCACCGAAGTGCAGACCTGCCCGGCCTTGCGGAAGGACGCATTGGCGATCTTGGGCAATGCCTTGTCGAGATCCGCGTCGGCGCAAACCACGGTGCTGGCGATCGAGCCGAGCTCGAGCTGCGTTCGCCGCAGGCCTGCGGCGGCGTGGATCGCGCGGCCGACTCGCGTGCTGCCCGTGAAGGTGTAGAAGCCGATCGCCTGTTCTTCCAGCAACCAGCGTCCGGTCTCCTCGCCGCTGCCATGCAGCAAAGCTAGGAAACCTTCCGGCATACCGGCATCGAGCAGCACCTCGCAGAGGAGCGCGGCGGTCAGCGGCGTGATCGCCGAAGGCTTGAGTATCACCGCATTGCCCGCGGCGAAGGCCGGTGCGACCTTGTGCAGCACGGTGTTCAGCGGCGAGTTGAAAGGCGTGATCGCGCAGACGATCCCGATGGGCACGCGCAGAGTGAAGGCGATACGCTCATGCTGCCCGCGCGTGGCCGCGAGCGAGACCGTTTCGCCTATGATCCTCGTCGCTTCCTCGGCACACAGCCGAAGGGTCACCTGCGCCCGGTCGACCTCGCCGGCGGCGTCGGCGGAGGTGAACCCGGCCTCTGTCACCATCAGGGTGATGAAGCTCTCCCGCCTGGCTCCGATCAGTTCTGCGGCGCGCAGCAGAGTTGCCGCGCGGTCCAGTGGCTCCGGCGGCCCGGCCTCGAAGGCCGCCAGGCAGGCGCGCACGGCCTCGGCCACCTCCTCGCGGCTCGCCTGCGCGACTTCGGCAACCGTATCGCCGCTGAATTTGTCGAGAACAGCGATGCGTTCGGCGCCGGGGCGCCAGCGCCCGGCGATCAGATTGTCGAGACGAGGCAGATGCGAAGTGTCGATCGAGATCACGCGAGCCCCCACTGGGATTTGTCAAGCTTGACTTGCATATCGATGTATACATCGATATGCAAGTACTGAGCTGAAGACTGAAAGGCCGCGGTGGCGGAATGAAGGGCAAAGCAAGCGATCCGTTCGACGTCATCGTGATCGGCGGAGGGAATGCGGCGCTCTGCGCGGCGATCTCGGCGCGCCGGGAGGGCGCTCGCGTGCTCGTGCTGGAGGCAGCCGACGCCTTCTGGCGCGGCGGCAACACACGCCATACCCGCAACATGCGCTGCGCCCATGACACTGCGACCGAAAGCCTGTCCGGCCCCTATTACGAGGACGAGTTCTTCGACGATCTGCTGCGCGTGACGAAAGGCAAGACCGACGAGCGGCTCGCACGCTTCATGATCCGCGAATCGAAGTCCATGCTCGGCTGGATCGAGGAGCAAGGGGTGCGCTGGCAGCCATCGCTCGGCGGCACACTGTCGCTCGGGCGCACCAACTCGTTCTTCCTGGGCGGAGGCCGGGCCATGCTGAATGCGCTCTATCGGACCGCCGAGGATCTAGGCGTCGCGATCCGCTATGAGGCCGAGGTCACCGACATCGCGATCGAGGACGGCCGGTTTCGCTCCGTCACCGTCGGAGGCGAGACGCTGCGCGCCCGAGCCTTGGTCGCGGCGGCGGGCGGCTTCGAATCGAATATAGAATGGCTGAAGCGCTACTGGGGCGAGGCAGCCGAGAACTTCCTGATCCGCGGCACCCGCAACAACAAGGGTACGATCCTGCGTCTGCTGCTCGACAAGGGCGTGCAGGAGGTCGGCGACCCGACGCAGTGCCATGCCGTCGCGATCGATGCGCGTGCGCCCAAATACGATGGCGGCATCATCACCAGGCTAGATTGTGTCGTGTTCGGGATCGTCGTCAATCGCGAGGCCAAGCGCTTCTACGACGAGGGCGAGGACATCTGGCCCAAGCGCTACGCGATCTGGGGCCGGCTTGTCGCGGCCCAGCCGGACCAGATCGCCTACATCGTCTTCGACGCCTCCTCGCTCGAGCTGTTCATGCCCTCGCTCTATCCGCCGATCAGCGCGCCGAGCCTGCGCGCGCTCGCCGGTCAGCTCGAGCTCGAACCAGACGCGCTGGAACATACCGTGACGACCTTCAACGCTTCCGTGCGCCCCGGCACCTTCGACGACAAAGTGCTCGATGACTGCCGCACCGAGGGGCTGACCCCGCCGAAGACTCATTGGGCTCGCCGGATCGAGGAGGCGCCCTTCTATGCCTATCCAGTCCGGCCGGGCATCACTTTCACCTATCTCGGTGTGCGCGTGAACGAGGAGGCGCGCATGACGATGGTGGACGGGCGCGGCGCCGCGAACATGTTCGCCGCCGGCGAGATCATGGCCGGCAACGTGCTGGGCGAAGGCTACGCGGCGGGCATCGGCATGACCATCGGTGCCGTCTTCGGGCGCATCGCCGGGCGGGAAGCGGCAAGGAGCGCGCTGGCATGACGGAATTCGCCTTCCTGCGTGAGACAGTGGGCGCGGGGCCGGCCGGCACCAACGGCTCCACGCCGCATCATGCCACGGCGGCGTTGGCCGAGGCCGACCGCCTGATGACCGTCTGTAACTCCTGCCGCTATTGCGAGGGGCTCTGCGCCGTCTTTCCGGCGATGGAGATGCGCCGCTCCTTCTCCGACGGCGATCTGAACTATCTCGCCAATCTCTGCCACAACTGCGGCGCCTGCTACGACGATTGCCAGTTTTCGCCGCCGCATGAATTCGCGGTCCACGTGCCCGCGACGCTCGCGACCGTACGAAGCGAATCTTACGCGCATTATGTCTGGCCGCACGCCTTCGCGGGGGTCTTCGCGCGCAACGGCCTGTTCATCGCGCTGGCGCTGGCCCTGGCCCTGACCGCCTTCATCGCCGGCTTCGTCGCCTGGACCGACCCGGCTGTTCTGTTCGGCGTGCATACGGGTCCCGGCTCGTTCTACAAGCTGATGCCGCACAACACGATGGTCGCCATCTTCGGCGCGGCGACACTCTACACGGTCGTGGCCATCGGCATGGGCGTGCGCGCGTTCTGGCGCGACATCGGCGAACCGGCCTCGACCCTGCGCGATCCGGGCTCGCTCTGGCAGGCGCTGAAGGATGCCGGGCGCCTGCGCTATCTCGACGGCGGGGGCTCTGGCTGCATGAACGATGGCGAGCGTCCGAGCGACCGACGCCGGCTCTATCACCACATGACCTTCTACGGCTTCATGCTGTGCTTCGCCGCGACCTCGACGGCGACGCTCTACCATTATCTGATCGCCATGGAGGCACCCTATCCCTGGTACGACCTGCCCGTGCTGCTCGGCACGACCGGCGGCATCGGCCTGATCGTCGGCCCCATCGGGCTGCTGCACGAGAAATGGCGGCGCTCTCCCCAATTGCGCGAGGGCACGCCTTTCGGCATGGACGTCGCGTTCCTGCTGATGCTGCTTCTCACCAGCGTGACCGGCCTCGCTTTGCTCGTCCTGCGCGCGACGCCCGCGATGGGGCTGTTGCTGGCGCTGCATCTCGGCGTCGTCTTCGCGCTCTTCGTGACGATGCCCTACGGCAAGTTTGTTCATGGCATCTATCGCTATCTCGCTCTGGTCCGCGCTGCGAAGGAACGGCATCGGGAATTGGCGCGGCACTGACCGGCGCCGGTTGCACGACGCCGCACGCTGCTTCATTTTTAGGATACGGACAAATGTTCGTTATACGGACATCAAGCCTTTTGGGAGAACATCATGAAGCCGATCCGCTCCGACATCGCATGGAGCACGCCCGACCGGATCAACATCCGGGGCCTGAGCCTGCCCGACGAAATCCTCGGCCATTTCAATCTCGGAGATTTCGCTTATCTGAACCTGACGGGCGTGCGCCCGACGCCACAGCAATCGGCGGTCTTCAATGCGATCGTCGTGACGCTGGTCGAGCACGGCGTCACCCCCTCCGCGCTCGTAGCGCGCATGACCTATGCCGGCGCGCCGGAATCGCTGCAGGCTGCGGTAGCGGCAGGGCTCTGCGGACTCGGCACCGTCTTCGTCGGCACCATGGAAGGAGCGACGAAGCTGCTCTACGAGGTGTTGCCCCAGGACACGCCGACGCCCGACGATCTCGCGCCGCTGGCACGCGACGTCGTCGCGCGGTTCCGCTCGCAGAAGCGAGCCATACCCGGCATCGGGCACCCGGTCCACAAGCCCGTCGACCCGCGCACACCCAGGCTCTTCGAGATCGCTGAGGAGAACGGGCTGGCTGGGCGCTATGTCGCGCTCATGCAACTCGTGCAGCAGGAGGCGGAGCGCGCCTCGGGCAAGGTGTTGCCGCTGAACGCCACCGGCGCCATCGGCGCCATCTGCTGCGAACTGGGTTTTCCCGAACAGGTCATCCGGGGCTTCGGCGTGATGGCGCGCGCGATCGGGCTCGTCGCGCACATCATGGAGGAAGCGCGAAATCCGATGGCGCTGGAGGTCTGGCGGCGCGCCGAGGAGGAAGCCTCGCGCCATATCCGCCCGGCCTGAGCTCAGCGATGCTCCATGAGATGCGCGATCTCCTCGGCGGTGCGCCTGAGGGCCGGTAAGAAGGTCTTGCGCAGTTCCGCCAGCGACGTGCGACCCGTTAGCGTCGCCACGTTGACGGCCGCTATCGTGCGCCCGGTCCGGTCGCGGACGGGCACGGCGAGCGAACGGACGCCCGTTTCCATCTCGCCGTCGAGAATGGCATAGCCGTTCTGGCGAATCTGCGCGATCTCGGCGCGCCACGCCACGGGATCGGTCAGGGTGCGCTCGGTGACCGGCTCGAGCGGGTGACGGCGGAGCCAGTCCTGCAGCGCCTCGTCGTCCATGGCGGCCAGCAACACGCGGCCCATTGAGGCGCAATGCGCCGGCAGTTGCGAGCCGATATGAAGGCCGACCGCGGATGCGAGCCGCCGCGGCGGATCGGCCCGCGCGACATAGGTGATGACGCCCCCGTCCAGCACCGACATCGACGCCGACTCCAGAACATCCTCCGCGAGACGCCGCAGGACCGCTTTGGCGGCGTCGCCCAGCCCGAAGGCCGACAGATAGGCATTGGCGAAACGCAGAACCTTGGACGTCATCCAGAAAAGCTTGCCGTCCGACTCCAGGAGACCGAGGCTTTCCAGGGTGAGCAGGAAGCGGCGCGTCGTCCCGCGCGACAGCCCCACCCGCTCGGCGACCTGGGACAGGTTCATGCGTCTGTGATCCCCGTCGAAGCAGCCGAGAACGTCGATCCCGCGCGCCAATGCGGTCACGAAGTCAGGCGAACTGGAATCCTGCATTGCGTCTCGTTCCTTCGGCAAGCGCCTGTCGACCGGCCCGTCACTGTTGCTACCACAATCGGCGCCGGGCGGAAGATTTCACTTGACCGAACCCGGCGCGACTGCTCAATTATCGGACAAATGTCCGTATATCGGACAATCTTAGAAAATCCAAGCCTCTAGAGACAACGCCATGGATTTGCGCTGCCGCGCCGCTTTCATCGATGCCAGCCTGACGGTCGTCGGACAGGGATATCTGCGGTGATCGACAAGAGAGTTCGCTCGGTCGCCGAAGCGCTGTCCGGCATCCACGACGGGGCGACCGTGCTCGTCGGGGGCTTCGGGGCCGTCGGCCAGGCCAACATCCTGATCGAGGGATTGATCGAGCATGGAGCGCGCGACCTGACCGTCGTCGCGAACAATGCCGGCTATGGCCGCGTCGGGCTTGCGCGGCTGCTGGAGGTCGGGCGGGTCCGCAAGCTGATCTGCAGCTTCCCGCGCATCGTCGGCTCCACGATCTTCGAGACGCTCTACAAGGCCGGGCGCATCGAACTCGAGCTCGTGCCGCAGGGCACGCTCGCCGAGCGGATGCGTGCCGCGAGTGCTGGGATCCCGGCCTTCTTCACCGCCACGGGCGCGGGCACGCAATTGGCCGAGGGCAAGGAGACCCGCGAGATCGACGGACGCACCTATGTCCTGGAACAGGCCCTGCCGGGCGACGTCGCGATCGTCGAGGCCTGGCGAGCCGACCGCTGGGGCAACCTGACCTACCGCTCCTCCGGCCGCAATTTCAACCCGGTGATGGCCGCCGCCGGCAAGCTGACCGTCGTGCAGACGCAGCACATGGTGGAACTCGGCGAGATCGATCCGGAAACGGTGGTGACACCCGGCATCTTCGTCGATCGCGTCCTGCATGTGCCTTACGGCGACCCCACGGGCTGAGGAGCGCCGGCATGTCACAGCAATTCACCCCTCTCACCCGCCCGCAGATGGCGGGGCAGGTCGCTGAGGCGATTCCCTCCGGCTGGTACGTCAATCTCGGCATCGGCATTCCCACGCTCGTCGCCGACCAGGTGCCGGCCGGGCGCGAGGTCATCTTTCATTCCGAGAACGGCATTCTCGGCATGGGCCCCGCGCCGGCGGCGGGCGCCATCGATCCCTGGCTGATCAATGCCGGCAAGCAGCACATCACCCTGCGCACCGGGGGCTCCTTCTTCCATCACGCGGACAGCTTCGCGATGATCCGCGGCGGCCATCTCGATCTCTGCGTTCTCGGCGCCTTCGAAGTGGCCGAGAACGGCGACATCGCCAACTGGGCCACCTCGGTTCAGGACACCGCGCCGGCCGTCGGCGGCGCGATGGATCTGGCGGTCGGCGCCAAGCGCCTCTGGGTGGTGATGGAGCACCAGACCAAGGACGGCCGGCCGCGCATCGTGAAGCGCTGCTCCTATCCGCTGACCGCGATGGCGGCGGTGTCCCGCATCTATACCAATCTCGCGGTGATCGACGTCACGCCGGAAGGGCTGCGGGTCGCCGGAATGATCGACGGGCTGGATTTCGCCGAGCTCCAGAACCGCACGGAGGCCGAACTCATTCGGGCCTGAGACCTCAAATCACCAAGCAGGGCGAAAAAGGCCCGCAGACACCCAGGGAGAACCATGATGATCCTACGCAGACAATTTCTCGTTGGCGCGGCCGCGACCGTCGCGGCGCCGTCCGTTCTTCGCGCGCAGGGCGCGGCCTATGTTCTGGGCACGCTGTTCCCGATGTCGGGCGCGAACGCCGAGTTCGGCACGATGTACCTCAACGGCGTCCAGCTCGCGCTCGACCACATCGCCGCCGACAAGATGCTCAAGAATGGGATCGACCTGCGGCCGATCGACAGCCAGGGCACGGCCCAGGGCGGCGCCGTCGGCATGACCCGGCTCGCCAATGTCGACCGGGCCTCTTACGTGCTGATCGGCTTCACCGGCGTCTCGAAGGCCGCCGCGCCGATCGGCGACCGGGCCAAGGTCGTGATGGTCAATGGCGGCGGCGTCGGCCCCGATCTCGCGACGCTGTCCCCTTATTTCTGGAACATCCTGCCGCTCGCCAATCAGGAGGTCCGCGCGGTCCTCCCCTTCATCAAGGAGAAGGGCTTCAAGCGCATCGCGATGATCTATACCGAGGACCCGAGCGGCATGGCCGTTCATGCCGAACTGAAGTCCGGCCTGCCGGGCGTCGGCGGCGAACTTGTCGGCGCCTACGGCGTCGCCCCGACCCTGACCCAGTTCGCGGCGATCGCGGCGCAGGTTCGCGACGTCAGGCCGGACGCAGTCTTCTTCGCCAGCGTCAGCGGCGTGCAGGCGGTGCAGATCGTCAAGCAGCTCCGCGACAACGGCATTTCCCAGCAGATCATGACTTATTCGACGGGCAATCTGCCTTCGGTCTCGGCGCTGCCGGAATCGGAAGGACTCGTCTTCACCGGCCAGTCGGCGGATTGGGCGGCGACGGAGCCCACGATGAAGCGCTTCGTCACGGGCTGGCGCGAGAAGCTGAAGAGCGAACCGACGACCTACGGGCTGAATTACTACAATGCGACCCTGCTCTTCGCCCAGCTCGCCAAGGGCCTGGAGGCGGCGGGCAAGCCCGTCAGCGGCGAGACGCTCCGCGAGGAGATGCTCAGGGTCAGGACCTTCCAGCTCGCCGGCGGCGAGGTGACCTTCGCCGAGAACGGCACCGCCAGCACCGGCGTCCAGCTCAACCAGGTGCGTGGCGGACGCATCTACAAGATCGCCTGATGCTCTTCATCCAACTTCTGGCGTCGGGCATACAGACGGGCGCTCTGTATGCGTTGACCGCGGCGGGGTTCGCGCTGATCTTCGGCGCGACCCGCATCTTCCATGTGGCGCATGGGGCGAGCTTCGTGCTCGCCGGCTACGCCTTCGTCGCCGCCTCGGCGCTGGGCCTGCACTGGGCGGCGGCGGTTCTTCTCGCCACCGCCGTCGCGGTTGCCTTCGGCATGCTGGTCGACCTCCTGGTCTATCGGCCGATCCAGCGTCACGAGGCGTCGTTCTTTACCGTTTTCGTCGCCTCCTTCGGCATCGTCATCTGCGTCCAGGCGCTGGTGCAGTTCCAGTTCGGGCGCGGCTCGGTCGCGGTCAGCACGTCGCTGACACGCTCGGCCGAGCTGCTGCCGGGCCTGTATATTGCGCCGGTCTTCTGGGTCGCGGCGGGAGTTTCGCTGGCACTGTTCACGGCCGTCAGCCTCTTCCTGGAGCGCACCAATGCCGGCCTCGGCCTGCGTGCATTGTCCGAGAACCCCGAGCTCCTGCGGGCCTACGGGCTGTCCTCGCGCCGGCTCTCGGCGCTCGCCTTCGGGTTGGGGTCGGCGCTGGTCGTTCCCGGCGCGATCCTGACGGCGGCCACCACGGGCATCGAGCCGGCCGCCAGCCACCGCGTCATGCTGATCAGCATCGCGGCCTCGGTCGTGGGCGGCATCGGCAGCCTGCGCGGCGCGGCGCTCGCCGGCCTCATGCTCGGCGTCGTCGAAAACCTCGTCGTGCTCGTCCTCGATACGCAATGGAGCGAGGCGGCGAGCTTCGTCGTGCTCTTCGTCTTCATCGTCTTCCGGCCCAGCGGCCTGTTCGGAAAGGCGGTGACCTCATGATCGCCTATATCGTCAATCTCGCGACGCTCGTCGCCATCTTCGGCATCGCCGCAGCCAGCATGAACCTGCTGATCGGCTATGCCGGCATCTTCAGCCTCGCGCACGGCGCCTTCTTCGGCATCGGCGCCTTCGCGGCGGCGCAGCTCGCGCTCAACCTGACACCTGATCTGCTGCTGGCTTTCCTCGCTGCCGCGAGCCTCTCTATCGCATTGTCGCTGTGCCTGGCGCTGCCTGCGCTGCGGGTGCGCGGCGAGTATTTCATCGCCGCCAGCCTCGGCCTGCAGATGTTCGCCGTGACGGTGTTCCACGAAGCTCCCAGCCTCACCGGCGGACATGGCGGGCTGGCCGGCATACCGCAGGCGACCCTGCTCGGCATCGAGGTCGGCACGCCCTGGCGCTTCCTCGCGGTCGCAGCGGTGACGCTCGTCCTGAGCCTTCTGCTGATCCAGATCCTGATGCGCGGAAGCTTCGGCAGGGCGTTGATGGCGATGCGGGACGCCGAGAGCGCCGCCATGGCCTTCGGCAAGAACATCCCCCTGCTGAAGACGCTCGCGGTTGCCGCCGGCTGCGGGCTGGTCGGCATAGCCGGCGCGCTCTACGCCTTCCACATCTCCTTCGTGATCGGCGACAGCTTCACGCTCGAGCAGTCGGTCCTGCTCCAGGCCATGGTCATCATCGGCGGGGCCGGCACGCTGGCCGGGCCGCTCGTAGGCACGCTGCTCATCCTGCTGCTGCCCGCGGCGCTGACCTTCATGCCCATGATCCCGCCCACGGAGATCGGCACCGTGCAGCAATTCCTCTACGGCGCGGCGATGACGCTTCTGATGATCTTCCGGCCGGGCGGCATCGCCGGCCAGAGCGTGGGGAGGCGTTGATGAGCGAAGCGCTTCTTTCCGTCCGGGGCCTGTCGAAATCCTTCGGCGGCGTGGCCGCGGTGCAGAACGTCGACATGGATCTGATCGGCGGCGTCGTCACGGCGCTGGTCGGCCCTAACGGCGCCGGCAAGACGACACTGTTCAACCTCGTCACCGGCAACATCGCGCCCGATACCGGCGAGGTCCACCTGGAAGGGCGGCCGATCACGTCGACGAAGCCGCATGACGTCGCCAGACTCGGCGTCGCCCGCAGCTTCCAGGACCTGCGCCTGTTCGGCAAGATGACCGTGCACGAGAACGTCATGGTCGCGACCGAACCCGCGACATGGCTCTGGCAGCCAGGAGGCCCGGAGGCCAAGCGCGAAAGGCTCGCGCGGGTTGACGAGGCTCTCGAGCGCACGGGTCTCGCCGGGCTCGCCAGGGCGCGGGCGGTCGATCTCTCCTATGCCGAGACCAAGTTCCTCTCGATGGCGCGTGTCATTGCGACCGGCGCCCGGATCTGGCTGCTCGACGAGCCGTCTTCGGGCCTCGACCCAAATTCCCGCAAGCGCTTCGTCCGCCTTATCAGGGATGCCATCGCCGCCGGGGTGACCATCTGCCTGATCGAGCACAACCTCGACATCGTCACCGAACTCGCCGACCGCATCGCCTTCCTCGACCAGGGGAAGAAGCTCGCAGAGGGAGAGCCTCAAGCGATCCTGCGCGATCCGACGCTCATCGCAATCTATTTCGGGGAGCGCCGCGAATGACCGCCGCCACCGCATCACCGCAACCGGCGGCCGCCGCGCTGGAATGCTCGGGCTTGCGCTCGTCCTATAGCGGGCGCGACGTGCTGCTCGGGGTCGACCTCGACCTGCGCGAAAGCGAGGTGCTCTGCCTCGTCGGCCATAACGGCGCGGGCAAGTCGACCTTACTCAAGCTGTTCTTCGGCCTGCACAGGCCGGATGCGGGCGCGATTCGCTTGCGCGGCAGGGAGTTGCGTCCGAATCCGGAGGCCATGGCCCAGCAGGGCGTCGCCTATGTTCCGGAAGGTCGAGGCATCTTTCCTGGACTGACGGTGAAGGAGGTTTTCTCACTGGCTCTTTGGTCATCGCGCCTCAAGGGCGGCGAGGCCGCCGCACGCACGGACGAGGTGCTCGCCATCCTTCCGCGCCTGAGAGAGTTCTGGACCCGCTCGGCCGGAAAGCTCTCTGGAGGCCAGCAGCAGATGGTGTCGATCGGGCGCTCGCTCCTGTCGCGTCCTTCGATCCTGCTGCTCGACGAGCCGTCGATCGGGCTTGCCCCCAAGCTGTTCCAGGACCTGCTCGCGCCGGTCCGAGCAATCCAGCAGCAGCGTGGCCTGTCGATCCTGCTGGTGGAGCAGAATATCGGTGAGGCCTTCGCGGTCTCGGATCGCGTCGTGGTGATGAAGTCCGGCGAGATCATCTTCCGTGGCGTTCCCGCCGATCTCGAGGATCGCGAGCGCCTCATGGAGCTGTTCTAGCCGGTTCGTCCCGGTGACGGAGAGTTGGAGCTGACATGGACTGGCTGGAAACCGATGGTGTCGGGCTTCGCTACGAACTCACAGGAGAAGGTCCGGACACGCACGTGCTGGTGCACGAGATGGGGTGCACGCTCGAGAGCTATGATCTCGTACGGCCTCTCCTCCCGCCCGGCTTGCGCGTCCTGCGGTTCGATACCCGCGGCGCGGGGCTGTCAACCAAACTGCGGGGCACGGCCGAGATCGCCGTCATGGCGGGCGACATCGCGCGCCTGCTCTCAGCCGCCGGCATCGACACGCCCGTCACCATCTCGGGGGGCGCGGTAGGGGGCGCCATCGCCCTGCAGTTCACCGCCGACCATCCCGAGCGCACCCGCGGCGCCGTCGTGTTCGGGCCGGCGACGGGCATTCCGGACGAGCGCCGGCAGCTCATTCTCGACTATGCCGATCAGGTCGAGGCGGCGGGCATGGCGAGCGTCGTCGATGCCGAGCTGGCGCGCGCCTATCCCGAGAACCTGCGCGGCGATGCCGTGCGCTTCCGCCGCTTCCGGGCGCGCTGGCTGGCGAACGACCCGTCGAGCTACGCGGCGATCTTCCGCATGCTGGCGGGGCTGGACATGACGGCCGCGCTGGCCGGCATCCGCTGCCCGTGCCTCTTCGTCGCCGGCGAATCCGATCCCCTGCGGCCGCCCGAATTGATCGAACCGCTGTCGCGCCGGGTCGCGGGTGCGCAGTTCCGCTCCGCCGCGACCGGCCATTTCGCCGCCACGCAGACCCCCGAACTCGTCGCCGAGATTCTCGGCGGCTTCATCGCAGGCCTCCCCGCATGACCGACCTCATCGCCACGCCGCGGCTGCTGCACTGGTCGCCGCGCTCGCCCTTCGTCCGCAAGGTCCTGATCGCCGCCCACGAGCGCGGCCTCGCCGACAGCTTCGAGCGCGTGCGCACGGTGGTGCACCCCGAGGCCCCGCATGAGGGGCTCTTCGAGGACAACCCGCTGAACAAGTTGCCGACCCTCGTGCTGTCGGACGGCTCGAGCCTCTACGATTCGCGTGTCATCTGCGAGTATCTGGATCTGATCGGCGACGCGGCTCCGCTGTTTCCGCCGACCGGCGCGCATCGTCTCGCGGCCCTGCGCGACCAGGCCCTCGGAGACGGCATCCTCGACTTTGCGCTCGTCTGGCTGCTGGAGCGGACCAAGCCGGAGGCGATGCAGTCCGAACGGCTGATCGCTGCCTTCCAGCGCAAGCTCGCGGCCGCGCTCGACCGGCTCGAACGGGACGCGGGCGCGCTCGCGGCGCGCCCGTTCGACATCGGGCACGTCTCGATAGGCGCCGCGCTGCTCTATCTCGACTTCCGCTTTCCGTCGGAGGCCTGGCGCGAGGGGCGCCCCGCCATCGCGGACTGGCACGCCCGCTTTGCCGAAAGGCCTTCCGTCATCGCCAACCCGGCCATCGCCGACTGAGGTTCCGATCATGATGCAATCCCGCCAGCTCGGCGACCTCCGCATCACGCGCGTGCTCGAATATTCGGCGCCGACGCATCCGCCCGAATTTCTCTTCCCGGACCTTCCGGCGGCTCAACTGGCGCAGGACGCGGCGTGGCTCGCTCCTGCCCATTACGTCCAGCACATGAGCCGGCTGATCGTGACGATCCAGCTCTGGATCGTTCATGCCGGCGATAGCGTCATCCTGATCGACACCGGCGTCGGCAATCTCAAGCCACGCGGTCCGGCGCGCATGAACATGCTGAACTCGCTTGTCCTGCCGTGGCTGGAGGCTGCCGGTGCCGGGCGCGACCAGGTCACCCATGTCGTTCACACGCATCTCCACAGCGACCATATCGGCTGGAACACGCTCTGGGTCGACGGACGCTGGGAGCCCACGTTCCCAAAAGCCCGTTATTTCCTGCCGAAGCAGGATTTCGACCACTTCCAAACGGTGCTCGGCCGGGGACCCAACCCGCTGATCGACAATTCGTTCGCCGACAGCCTCTACCCCGTCATCGAAGCCGGGCTAGCGGATTTCATCACCGAGGCCGCCCGGGACGTCGCCGGCGTTCTCGCGGTCGAGCCGGCGCCGGGCCACAGTCCGGGCATGCTCAGCTACCGGCTTCGATCGGGTGGCGAGGAGGCGATCTTCACCGCCGACGTCTTCCACAGCCCCCTGCAGATCGCCCATCCCGACCTGAACACGGCCTATTGCGAATTGCCGGACGTCGCGCGCAAGACCCGCCTGCAGGTCCTCCAGCGCGCGACCGATCGGGAAGCCCTGATCCTGCCGATGCATTTCGGCGCCCCTCATTGCGGCTATGTGCGGCGGCAGGGCGAGGGTTTTCGTTTCGAACCTGCAAGCTGGTAACCGGAGAAGCCGCCATGAGCGAAAAGGTCATCGTCACCTGTGCCGTAACGGGCTCCTCCCTGTCGCCCTCGATGTCGCGGCACCTGCCGGTCACACCCGAGCAGATCGTCGAGCAGTCGCTCGCCGCCGTCGATGCGGGCGCCGCCATCCTGCATCTCCACGCGCGCGATCCCAAAGACGGACGGCCGACCAACGATCCGGCGGTCTGGCGGCAGTTCATTCCGGCGATCCGGGAACGCAGCGACGCGATCATCAACATGTCTGCATCGCTCGGCTCCACCGCGGAGGGCCGGCTGGAAGCGGTGCTCGATCTCGAGCCGGACATCGCCACCGTCATCGTCGGCTCGATGAATTACGGCCTGTTCCGAAAAGCCGAGAACCAGGGCGTCAGCGAATTCGCGCTGGACTGGGAAAAGGAGGCTTTCGGGCCCAAGGCCTACGAGATCGTCACCCAGAACAGCTTTGCGACCATCGCCCGCATGATCGACATGTTGATCGAGCGCGACATCGCGATGGAATTCGAGTGCTACGATGTCGGCCACCTCTACATTCTCGAGCGCCATCTGAGCACCCGGAACGTCAAGCGGCCGATCATCCTGCAGTTCCTCACGGGCATTCTCGGCGGGATCCCCTCCGATATCGACCATCTGGTGCATCTGAAGCGGACCGCCGAGCGCCTCTTCGGGCCGGAGCTCGTCCTATTCACGCATGGCACCGGGCTCGGCAACATCAAGGCCGCCACCTTCGGCGCGCTGATGGGCACCCATCTGCGCGTGGGACAGGAGGACAACCTCTTCGAGCGTCCGGGCGTCCCGTTCAAGTCGAACGCCGCGCAGGTGGAGAAGATCGTGCGCGTGATGCGCGAATTCGCGCTTGAGCCCGCGACCGCCGCGCAAGCGCGCGATATCGTCGGGCTGCCCCGGTAAAGCCGTTCCGCCCGGCCTCCGGCGACGTCGCCTCACGGGCTGCGCGACCGGAGGCCGGGCGATCAGCCGGCCAGCGTCGTCCAGGCGATTTCGCAGCCGGGCTTGAGGCGAGACGACCGGAACAGCTCGGGCACCTCGATGAAGCCGTCGGAGATGGTCGGCGGCTCGAATGGGTCGCCGTCGAGCAGGACATGCTCGGCGATCTCGTGCGCGAGCGGCACCTCCGGAAAGGTCGAAGCCACCTGCGCCGCATAGGCCTGGAACGGGCCGGGCAGAAAGCAGACGCCGAAGCGGTATTTCAGCCCGAAGCTACGGCAGATCGAGACGGCCTCCCGGATCGGGCCGACGCCGCCGAGGCGCGGCAACCGCAGGACGACCGAGTCGACGATGCGTTCCTGCCCCAGCCTCGCGATCTCATGGGGCGAACCGGCGCTCTCATCGGCCTCGATTTCCGGCAGGACGGCCTGCGTCACCAGCTTCAACCCGGCGAGATCGTGGCGCGGAACGGGCTGTTCGACGATGGCGACGTCGCTCCCGCTCATGCGTTCGATCGCGCGAATGGCGGCCTTGGGCGCGTAGCGCCCGTTGGCGTCGGCGGTGAGGCTCACCGCGGGGCCGACCGCATCACGGACGGCCTGCGCGCGCGCGACGTCCAGATCCGCGTCGCCGCTCAGCTTGAACTTGACCACGCGGTAGTCGTCCGCGGCGAGAGCGGCTGCGGCCTTCGCCATCAGATCGGGGGATTGCAGCGACACCATCCGAGAGACCGGCAGGCGGCGGTGAAGGGCGCCTCCCAGAAGGGACGCGATGCCGGTGCCGGCTCTCGCTGCCGCGATCTCGAGAAACGCCGCCTCGAACGCGGCGCGGACCTCCGCGAAGCCGTGCAGGGACCGCGCCATCTCGGCTATGAGCTGCTCGACGACCACGGGTCGGCCGATCAGCCGCTCTCCGAGGAAGGAGATGCATTCGCGGATCGCTCCTGCCGGCGCGTCGAAGGGTTGCAGCGCGCCCACGAAACCGATTCCGACCTGTCCCTCGTCGGTCTCAACCTTGAGGAGGACGCTAGGCAGCCGCGCGATCGCACCGGTCACCAGCGCCCATCCCTCGACGCGCACCTGCGGCAGCAGGACGGCGCTCTCGATCCGCGTGATCTTCATGGGCGCTCCGGTTGTGCGGCCAAGCCCGCCGCCATCATTCGACAAAGACCTTTTCGCGCTTCTTGGCCACGGCCGGCAGGGCGATGGCCACGAGTGCCGCGACGGCCAGCAACAGCAATCCGGCGCTGATCGGCCTCGTGACGAAGACGGCGGGGTTGCCGAAGGAGAGCAGCATGGCCCGGCGCAGATGCTCTTCCAGCATCGGCCCCAGCACGAAGCCGAGCAGGAAGGGCGCAGGCTCGCAGCCCAGCCGCATCAGGACATAGCCGAGCACGCCCGCGATGCAGAGCGCGTACAGGTCGAAGACGTTGCCGTTCAGCGAATAGATGCCGATGGCCGAGAAGGTCAGGATCGCCGGAAAGAGCCAGGTGTACGGAATGGTCATCAGCCGTGCCCAAAGGCCGACGAGCGGCAGGTTCAGCACGAGCAGCATCAGGTTTCCGAGCCACATCGAGGCGATCAGGCCCCAGAACAGCGCCGGTTGCGCGGTCGCGACGTTCGGTCCGGGGACGATGCCCTGCATGATCATCGCGCCGACCATCATCGCCATGACGGCGTTGGCGGGCAGGCCGAGGGTCAGCATCGGAATGAAGGAGGTCTGGGCGCCGGCATTGTTCGCCGCTTCCGGACCCGCCACGCCCTCGATCGCGCCCTTGCCGAACGCGCCCGGCGTCCGCGACAGCTTCTTCTCCAGTGAGTAGGAAGCGAAGGAGGAGAGCAGCGCGCCACCGCCCGGCAGGATGCCGAGGATCGAGCCGAGCGCGGTGCCGCGCGCGATCGGGGGAACGCAGCGCCAAAGGTCCTGACGGGAGGGCATGAGCCTGCCGATGACCTTCGTGACGATGCCGGCGCGGCCTTCCGTCTCGAGATTGCGGAGGATTTCGGCGATACCGAAGAAGCCGATCGAGAGCGTGACGAAATTGATGCCGTCGGCCAGCTCCAGCCGTCCGAAGGTGAAGCGGGCTTCGCCGGAGGTGACGTCGGTCCCGACCAGGGACAGCACGAGACCGAACACCACCATTGCGAGAGCGCGCACGACCGAGCCATGCGCCAGCGCGACGGAGAAAATCAGCCCGAGGACGATCAGCGAGAAATACTCCGCCGGCCCGAATTCGAGCGCGAAGGACGTCAGAACCGGAGCGAACAGGACGATGACGAAGGTCGCGATCGTGCCGGCGGCGAAGGAGCCGATCGCTGCGATCGCTAGGGCGTGGCCGGCCCGGCCTTGCCGCGCCATCTGGTAGCCGTCGAGGGCAGTCACTGCCGAGGAGGGCTCGCCTGGCAAGTTGAGCAGGATGGCGGTGGTTGAGCCGCCATATTGCGCGCCGTAATAGATGCCCGCCAGCATGATGAGCGCTGGGGTCGGCCCCAGCGCGAAGGTGAACGGCAGCAGCAGCGCGATCGTTGTGGACGGCCCCAGCCCCGGCAGGACGCCGACCGCGGTGCCAATCACCGTTCCGATCAGGCAATAGAGGAGGTTCTCGGGTGTGACGGCGGTCGCAAAGCCAAGGACCAAATTGGCGAGAATGTCCATCGTCAGCCTGCCATGGTTGCTAGTGTGGAGGCGAAGAGGGGATAGGGTAGCTGCAGCAGATAGCTGAACAGCAACAGTGCCAGCGCCGTGAGGACCACGGTCACGATCATGACCTGGATCGGGCGCATCATCCGGCTCGCCAGCGCCGACGTCGCGACCATGGCGAGGAGCGCGGGAGCGAGGCCCCAGCCCTTGACGAGCAGGGCGAAGAGGAGCGGCGCTAGCGTGATGAAGACAAGGCCGCGCCAAGGGACCGGCCGCGTCTCCTCCTCGTCCTCGCCGCCGCGGCGCTCCAGGATCACCCCAAGCCCCAGCGCGACGAGCACAAGGGCGAGGACGATGGGCAGGAAGCCTGGGCCCATTCGCAATGTCGAGCCGATCTCCAGGGTCGACAGCGAGGTCGCCAGGAAGAAGGCGCCGATGGCGACGAAGATGCCGCCAGCTTTCAGTTGTTTGGCGGTGGTCCGCATGGCGTCCTCGAGGTAGGGCGCGTTGCACGGCGGGCAGGGCACCGGATACGCGCCGCCGCCCCTCAGGAGGCGACGGCGCCGGAACCGGGCCGCCCGATCAGCCGGGCGAGTTGCGCGCGGCTACTTCGCGAGCTTGGAGTTCGGCAACCACTCGCGCCAGGCTCGTGACTGGGCCATGACATCTTCCGTCGAGCCGTCCGGGCCGAGATTCAAACGCGTGTTGAAGGTTTTCGCTGCATAGTCGCCGACCTCGGGCGACTTGACCGCAGCATCGATCGCCTCGGCGAGCGCCGCCCGCGCATCGGCCGGCAGGTTTTTCGGAGCCACCAGCAGGAAGTAGTTGTCAATGACGAAGCCGCCACCCTGGTCGACCGCGTTCTTGACGCCGGGCGCGTAGTCGGCCTTGCCGGTGCTCATCAGGGCGATCGCCTTCAACTGGCCGGACTGCATGTAAGGCACATGCACGCCGCCGGAGATCGTGACGTTGGCATGCCCCCCGAGGACCAGTTGGACAGACTGCGCCGAGCCCGATGTCGGGGCCGAGACGAAGGTTATGCCGAGCTTCTCCGAGATGCGCTCCATGGCCAGATCGAGAATCTTGCCCGTGCTGGAAAAGCTGACCGGACCGTTCTTCTTGGTATGGGCAGCCAGTTCCTGCAGGTTGTTGTAGGGCGCGTTCTTGGCGGCAACGAGCGCGTATTCGATCTTGCCAATCGTGCCGATGTAGTCGAGGTCTTCCGGCTTGTATTGGATCGCCTTCGACAGATAAGGGTCGAGCGCAAAATTGCCTGTCGACAACAGCCCAATCGTGTAGCCGTCGGCAGGCGCATTCTTGATTTCCATTGCTGCGAGCGCACCTTGCGCCCCGGCCTTGTTCTCAATAATGAACCTCCAACCCTTCTGATCCTCGATCTTCTTGAATGTCAGCCGGCCGATCGCATCGGTGCTTCCGCCTGCGCCATAGCCTATGACCACGCGGATCGGTTTCTTGGCTTCCCAAGCATGCGCGGCGGGCGTGGCGACAGCGGCGACCGCAAGAGCGAGCAAAGCTCCAGTCTTCATGGTTCCCTCCCAAAGTACGGCCGATCGGATGTCGGCCTTCATGAGATTTTGTCCGTATAGCGGACATTTGTCCGAATTTGAGCAGTTTTCTGAACTGCCGTCAATGGGGGGTGCCATGCAGATTCCAGAGATCGTCGGTGATCAGGTGGAACGTTAGTTCGGTTGTCAATCCGGACGAATGGCGAAGCCGCGCGGCTCCACTATCCACCGGCCCAGTGTGCCTCGATGGGCTGCGGCCTCTCCAGCCGGGATGACGAGGTCTCTATCCGGCTCTAGAAGTTTGGTCCAGGGTTTTGATGGTGCAGTCGTTCTCAGCGACGAAAGGATACGCCATGAGTCAGGTTCTCCATCCTCCGCGACCGCCCGCTCGATAGCGTTTCCATCGCGTATGTCGAGGACGATCATCCGCGGGAATGACCTATTAGGGCAGGACTCCGGTCAGAAAGAACGCGATCGTCTGCCTCGCGATCTCATCGACGTCTTGGGAACCCGTCGGGTCATGCCACCGTGCGATCCAGCTCAGGGCGCCGGCGGATGCGAAGGCCAAGAGCTTCGGGTCGCAGGGCCGGATCGAGCCATCGGCGATCCCCTCCTCGATCAGTGCCCGGAAGCGCTTGTCGATCTTGCCCTTCAGCGCCCGCAAGCTTTTGCGCGCTTCCGCTGGCAACGGATCCTCGCCGACGAGGATGAGGCAACGCCCGAAATCCTCGGTGACGATATGGGCGTATTCGGTCCACAGCACGATCAGCCGCTCGAGCCCGCTGCCGTCGCTGCGGCGCGTCTCGGCCGAGGCGGTGGCGGCGTCGAGACGCTCGAGGCCGATGCGCACGCATTCGAACAGGATCTCGTCCTTGCTGCGGACATAGTGATAGATCGTCGGCTTCGAGACGCTGAGGCGCTCGGCGACCTCATCCAGCGAGGTCCGGTGAAACCCCTGCTCGTTGAAGGCGCGCGCCGCCGCGCGCAGCACCGCCTCGCGCTTCAAAGCGCGTTCATGCTCGCGCTGGGCCGGCGTCTTCCAGAGAGGAGCGTTCATGGCGCTGCCTTACATCCGCTTGATCGCGAGCGCGATGCCCTGGCCGCCGCCGATGCACATCGTAATCAGACCGTAACGGCCGCCGGTCCGCCGAAGCTCGTAGGCGGTCTTGAGGGTGAGGATCGCGCCGGTGGCGCCGACGGGGTGGCCGAGTGCGATCGCGCCGCCGTTCGGGTTGACCTTCGCCGGATCGAAGCCGAGCTCGCCTGCGACCGCACAGGCCTGCGCGGCGAAGGCCTCGTTCGACTCGATCACATCGAAATCATCGATCGAGAGCCCAGTGCGGGCCATCAGCGCGCGCACGGCCGGCACGGGGCCGATGCCCATCACCCCCGGCTCGACGCCGGCATGGGCATAGCCGACGAGGCGGGCCAGTGGCGCCTTGCCTTCGCGGGTGGCGCGGCTCTCCTCCATCAGGACCATGGCGGCGGCGCCGTCATTGATGCCCGACGCATTGCCGGCCGTGACCGTGCCGTCCTTCTTAAAGGTCGGTCGCAGGCCCTTCAGCGACTCCGCGGTGGTCGCGGGCTTGGGATGCTCGTCGGTGTCGAAGGCAATGGTGTCGCGGCCCTTGCGCACCTCGACCGGCAGGATCTGCTCGCGGAAGCGGCCGGCGGCGATGGCCTCGGCGGCGCGGCGCTGGCTCTCAGCGGCGAAAGCATCCTGCGCGTCGCGGCCGATGTCGTAGCGCTCGGCGACGTTCTCGGCCGTGATGCCCATGATGCCGTTGCCGAACGGATCGGTCAGCACGCCAGTGAGATGATCGGTGGCGAGGGTATCGCCGAGGCGCTGCCCGAAGCGCGCGCTCGCCAGGAGATGCGGCGCGCGGCTCATCGTCTCGGCGCCGCCGGCGACGGCGGTGTCGCAATCCCCGAGCATGATCGCCTGGGCGGCGGAGACGATCGCCTGCACGCCCGAGCCGCAGAGCCGGTTCAGCGTCATGGCGGGGACCTCGACCGGGATGCCGGCCTCGATCGCGGCGACGCGGGCCAGATAGGCATCCTTCGATTCGGTCAGGAGAACGTTGCCGAACACGACATGGCCGACCTCGGAGGTTGGCAGGCCGGCGCGGCGCAGCGCCTCGCCGGTGCAGAGCGCGCCAAGCTGCGTCGGCGCATGGCCGGCGAGCGAGCCGCCGAAGGTGCCGATCGCGGTGCGCGCACCCGCGACGATGACGACATGTCTGCTCATGAATGGCTCCTTCAGGCCGGCTCGGCCTGCCGCTCGGGCTTGTAGAGCGCCTCGATCTCGGAGGCGTATTTCTTGGCGATGTTGGCCCGCCTCACCTTCATCGTCGCCGTGACCTCGTCGTCGTCATGGTCGAGCTCCTTCACGAGCAGGTGGAAGCGCTTGAGCTGCGCCACCGGGGCGAGCTGGCTGTTCGCCCGCTCGATCTCGGCCGCGACGAGGTCGCGCACGCGCCCATGCTCGGCGAGGCTGCGGAAATGGGTGAAAGCGATGCGGTTCTCCTCGGCCCATTTGCCGACGGTCTCCGCATCGATCTGGATCAGCGCCGAGGGGTAGCGGCGGCCGTCTGCGATGACGATGCACTCCTTGATGAAGGCGCTGCCCTTCACCGTGTTCTCGATCTCGGACGGGCTCAGATTCTTGCCGCCCGCGGTGATCATGATGTCCTTCAGCCGGTCGACGATCCTGACCTGGCCGGCTTCGATCACCGCGACGTCGCCGGTGTGAAGCCAGCCCTCGCGCAGCACGGCTCGCGTCGCCTCGGGATTGCGGAAATAGCCCTCGAAGACGATGTCGCCGCGCACCAGGAGCTCGCCCTCGTCGCCAAGCGCGACCTCGGCGCCGAAGACCGGCTCGCCGACCGCACCGGGCAGCATGTGCTCGCGGCGCTGGCCGGTCGCCATGCCCGAGGTCTCGGTCAGCCCGTAGACCTCGACCAGCGGGACGCCGAGCGTGCGGAAGAACTGCACGATGCGCGGCGGGATCGGTGCCGCGCCGGTGAGCGCGATCTTCGCCTTGCGCAGGCCGATGAAGTTCTGCAGCGCACGGAAGATGAGGAGGTGGAAGAACAGCGCAACGGCCTTCTCGCGCAGGCTGCGCGCGGCCGGCGGCTTGCAGGCAAAGGGATCGCAGGCGCGCAAGCCTGCCTCGAACAGCCGCCGGCGCCAGCCGCCGGCCTCCATCAGCTTGATATGGATCGCCGCGTGCATCTTCTCCCAGATGCGCGGCACGCCGAGGAAGAGCGACGGCGCGACCTCGCGCAGATCCTCCTGCACGGTGCGGATCGACTCGCCGAAGGAGACGCAGGAGCCGGAATAGATCGGCGCCATGGTGGTCAGCATCTGCTCGGCGACATGGCAGAGCGGCAGATAGGACAGGTTGGTCGTGGTCTCGTCATAGCCGAGCCGCTCGATCGTGGCGGCGGCCTGGGCGCGCATGTTGCGATAGCTCAGCATCGCGCCCTTGGGCTTGCCGGTCGAGCCGGAGGTGTAGACCATCAGCCCGGTATCAGCCTGCGTCTGTGCCGCGAGACAAGCCTCGACCAGCCCCGGATTTTGGGCTTCATGCTCGGCGCCGAGCCGCAGGATCTCGGCGAAGGAGACGACCCGCTCGGAGGCGTAGCTGCGCAGGCCCTTGGGGTCGATCACGACGATGCGCTTCAGCCGCGGCAGCTCGTCCAGCCGCTCCAGCACCTTGTCGGTCTGCTCCTGGTCCTCGCAGACGACGACCTCGACTTCGCCATGGCCGAGCACATAGGCGACCTCGTTGGCGGGGCTCGTCGCATAGACGCCGACCGCGACCGCCCCGACCATGCCGGCACCCAATTGGGCGACGACCCATTCGGCGCGGTTCTCGGAGAGGATACCGAGATGCCCGCCCTCGGCCAGGCCGAGAGCGCGCAGGCCGAGGCCGAAATGGCGCGCGCGCTGGTCGTATTCGGCCCAGGTGATCGGCAACCAGATGCCGAAATCCTTCTGCCGCAGGGCGAGACGGTCCGGCATCCGCCGCGCATTCTCACGCAGCATCTGCGGCAGGGTCAGGTCAGGAAGCTCGCGCATCGCCGCCATCCTCACGAGAGCCAGCGCTTGCGGCGCTTGTAGTGCTTGATGTCGCGATAGCTGCGCTCAGCGCCTGCGCCGCCCAGGCCGAGATAGAACTCGCGCACGTCCTGATCGCGCATGAGCTTCTCGACCGGCCCGTCGATCACGACCTTGCCCATTTCCAGGATGTAGCCGTAGCTCGCCACCGCGAAGGCGACCGCCGCATTCTGCTCGACCAGCAGCATCGAGACGCGCTGCTCGGCGTTGATCCGGGCGATGATCCCGAAGATCTCCTCGACCAGCTTCGGCGCCAAGCCCAGCGAGGGCTCGTCGAGCAGGATCAGCGACGGCCTGGCGATGAGAGCCCTTCCGATGGCGAGCATCTGCTGCTCGCCGCCCGAGAGATAGCCGGCTAATCCTTTCCTGCGCTCGTGCAGCCGCGGGAAGTAGCTGTAGACGAGGTCGAAATCCGGAGAGGCCCCGTCGCGGCCCGTCAGCGCGAAGGTCGCGGCGGTGAGATTCTCCTCGACCGTCAGGTCCTCGAAGATGCGCCGCCCCTCCATGACATGGAAGAGGCCGCGCCGGACGAGCCCGTGAGGGGTCAGGCTGGCGATGTCGTCGCCCCGGAAGCGGATGGCGCCGGCCGTGACGTCGCCATCCTCGAGCGAGAGCAGGTTCGAGACCGCCTTGAGCAGGGTCGACTTGCCGGCCCCGTTCGAGCCGAGGAGGGCGACGATCTCGCCCTCCGGCACGCGCAGCGACAGCCCGCGCAGCACCTGCACGGTCCGGTTATAGACCACCTCGACATTGTTGACGTCGAGCAGCGCGGTACCGGCCATCGCTCCAGCCCCTATCCGGCGCCCAAGGTCACAGCTTGATCCAGTCGGATGCCGGCAGCATCTGCTTGGCCTTGGCGTCGAAGCGGTAGATGCGGCCGACCGGCACGGAATTGCCGGGGATCGAGATCGGCACGCCGAACAGGCCGCCGGTATCGAAATCCTTGATGCTGTTGAGGCCGGCCTTGAGGTTGGCGCCGGTCAGCTCCTTGCCTGCGTCGAGCGTGCGCTTCACCGCCTCCGCCATCAGCATGGCGGTGACGAAGCCCTGCATGTAGCCGGTCGACTGGTACTCCGGCCGCATCTGCCGGATCTTCTCCAGCATCGGCACGGAGCCGTCCTTGTCGTAGTAGTAGCGGTAGGGCATCACGCCCATGAAGCCGTCGGCGGCAGCGTCCATGCGCTGCACGGTCGAATTGTCCATGGTCCAGAACGTGCCCATGAACTGGCTCTTCATGCCCATCTGCTTCGCCTGGGCGACGAATTCCGGGATCGGCGCCAGCACATAGCCGTGGAAGATCGTGAAGTCGGGGTTGGCGCGGCGCAGCTTCAGCACCTCGGTCGAGACGTCGACGCTGCCCGGCGGCGTCACGATCTTCTCGACGATGTTGAGCTTCAGCTCCTTGGCGACGGCCTCGCCCGGCACGATCGGGTCACGACCGAACTCCGTGTCGGAATAGACGAAGGCGACGCGCGCACCCGGCTTTTCCTTGGCGATATAGCGCAGCAGGATGCCGAACATCTCAGTATAGTCCGGCCCGGCCATGAACTGCAGCGGGAACTTCTTCGGATCGTTGAGCTCGGTCGCGAAGGAGGCGCCGGCCATGATCATGCTGCCGCGGCGGTCGAGCTCGGGGTTGATCGTCTTCGAGAAGCCGGTCGAGTCGCCGTAGTAGAGCGAGACCTTCTCCTGGCTGGTGATCTTGTTGAAGGCCGCGACCGAGGCGTCGACCTTGTAGGCTGTGTCCTCGGCGACGTATTTGATCTTGCGGCCCTTGATGCCGCCGCCATCGTTCAGGATCTTGAGATAGTCCTGGATGCCGGCATGAATGCCGATGCCGGCGAAGGCGAAGACGCCGGTGAGCGGGATCGAGCCGCCGAGCACGATCTCGCCCGTCTCCTGCGCCGCGAGCGGGCTGACGCCGAAGGCCATCCCGGCCAGCGCCGCGGTACCGGCGAGCACCTGCCGTCTGTTGAGCTGCGTATCCGTCATCTTGTCCTCCCTTCGGTTGGCTGCTCATGGCGGCAGCCGTTTCAATGAAGTCCGCGCCGTCTCGTCAGGTTCTGAACGGCCAGAGATGGAAGAAGCGCCGCACCCGCCGCCAGATCTCGGCGAGGCCCCGCGGCTCGAAGATCAGGAAGCCGACGATCAGCCCGCCAAAGACGATGGTGCGCACCGGCGCCAGCGCCGCCAGCGCATCGGGATAGATCGGCGTCAGCCAGTTCGCCGCGAATTTCAGCAGCTCGGGTACCAGCGTCATGAAGACCGCGCCGAGGATGCCGCCGAGGATCGTGCCCATGCCACCGACGATGATGGCGGCGAGGTAGAAGATCGAATTGACGAGCGGAAAGCTCTCCGGTGTGACGACGCGGAAGAAGTAGGCCCAGAGTCCACCGGCGAGACCGGCATAGAAAGAGGAGATGGCGAAGCTGGTGAGCTTGTAGCGCAGCAGCGGGATGCCCAGCACCTCGGCCGAGATGTCGCGGTCGCGGATGGCGATGAAGGCGCGGCCGATGCGGGTGCGCAGCAGGTTCGCCGCACCGAGCACCATCAGGCAGGTCACCGGCATGATCAGCCAGTAGAGCGTGAAGGGCTGGTCGATGACGTAGCCGAACAGGCTGGCCGGCGGCATCGAGAGGCCACGCGCCTCGCCGGTCAGCGACCAGTGCGAGAACAGGAAATGGAGGATGACCGAGGCGGCGATCGTCGCGATGGCGAGATAGAGCCCCTTCACCCTCAGACTCGGAATGCCGACGAGGATGCCGATCACCGCCGCGAGCGCCGCGCCGATCAGGAGGTTGAGCAGGAAGGGCGTGCCGAGCCTGATCTCCAGTACGGCGACCGCATAGGCGCCGACGCTCATGAACGCCGCCTGGCCCAGGCTGACGAGCCCGGTATAGCCGGTGAGCAGGTTGAGGCCCGTCGCGCTCGCGACGTTGATCGCGCAGAGGCAGGCGAGGAAGAGCCAATAGGGGCTGGCGACGAAGGGAAAGGCGACCGCGCCGAGCGCGAGCAGCACCAGCAGGCCGCGCTGCACGGATGAGTCGAACAGCGCCTCGTCGGCGCCGTAGCTGGTCTTGAGCGTGCCGATCCGCATGGCGCTAGAGCCTCTCGATCTCGTGCGTGCCGAACAGGCCGTAAGGACGGACCATCAACAGCACGAGCAGCAGGGCGAAGGTCACGACGAGCTTGAACTCGCCGCCGAGAAAGGTACCGGCGAGCGCTTCGACCAGCCCGATCAGCAGGCCGCCGACAAGCGCGCCGGCGAGCGAATCCAGCCCGCCTATGATCACCACGACGAGCACCGAGAGGCCGAAGACGCCCATGGTCGGCGAGATGCCGCCGATCGCCCCGACCAATACGCCCGCGCCGGCGGCCGTGGCGCAGGCGAGGATCCACGCGATCGAGAAGACGCGCGGCACGTCGATGCCGACCGAATAGGCCGCGCCCTGATCGGCCGCGGTCGCCTTCAGCGCGACGCCGCCGCGCGAGAAGCGGAACAGCGCCAGGAAGAGGCCGATCACCACAGCCGCGGCGGCGAAGCCGAAGGCGACCTTGGGCGCGAGATAGGCGTCACCGATGAAGATCGGCGTGCCGGGCAGGAACTCGGGCAGGCGCAGCGGATCGGCGCCCCAGGCGAGCTGCACCGCCCCGGCGAGGATCGAGCCGAGGCCGATCGTGACCATGAAGACCGAAATCGGGTTCTCGCCCAGCATCGGCCGGATCAGGCTGCGCTCGACGACCCAGCCGAAGACGCCCCCGGCCGCAATGGCGAGCGGCAGCGCGATCCAGGGCGAGAGGCCAAGCCCGGCGGCGAAGCCGAGGAAGGCGTAGCCGCCGAGCATCAGGATCTCGCCGATGGCGAGGTTCACCACGCGCGTCGCCTTGTAGATCAGCACGAAGGCGACGCCGGTCAGCGCATAGAGTGCGCCGGCCCCCAGCCCCGCCAAGGCGACTTCGGCGAGGAAGAGCATGTCCATCACGCCGCCTCCGCCTTGATGCGGCGCGCGATCTCGCCGACGTCGCCGGAGCCGAGATAGGCGGCGATCACCGCCTCGTTGCCCTGCACCTCGCGCGGCGTGCCGCTGGCGATGACCTGGCCGAAATTCAGCACCACGACATGGTCGGAGATGTCCATCACCATGCCCATGTCGTGCTCGACCATCAGGATGGTGACGCCCCACTCCTCCTTCACGTCGAGGATGAAACGGGCCATGTCCTCCGTCTCCTCGCGGTTCATGCCCGCGACCGGCTCGTCGAGCATCAGGATGCGCGGCCGCATCGCGAGCGCCCGCGCCAATTCGACCCGCTTCTGCAGGCCATAGGACAAGGTGCCAACCGCGGCGTCGCGGATGTGCTGGATCTCGAGGAAGTCGATGATGCGCTCCTCGATCTCGGCGCGCAGTTCCAGTTCCTCCTTCTGGGCCCGGCCCCAGTAGAGCAGCGCATCGAGCACGCCGGTGCGCATATGCGCGTGGCGGCCGAGCTTGATGTTGTCTAGCACGGTCATGCCGCGGAACAGCGCGATGTTCTGGAAGGTACGGGCGAGGCCGCGCGCGGCCCGCTGCGGCGCGCGCACCCCTTGCAGATTTTCGCCCGCGAAGATGATGCTGCCGGCCTGGGGCCGGTAGAAGCCCGAGATCGTGTTGAACAGCGAGGTCTTGCCGGCACCGTTCGGGCCGATCACGGCGGTGATCGCCTCCTCCGGCACCGTGAAGGAGACGTCGCTCAGGGCGCGCAATCCGCCGAAGGCGAGCGAGAGGCCCGAGACCTCCAGAATGGGCCTTGCGGCCATGTCGGCGCGCGCCAGCGACATCAACGGCCCTCGAATCGCGGCGGCCGCTTGGCCAGGAAGGCCTCGGCGCCTTCCCTGAAGTCGGCGGTGCGCGTGCCGGCGAGGAACGCCTCACGTTCCAGGTCGAGCTGCGTCGACAGGTCGTTGGCGAGCGAGTGGCCGACGAGATGCTTGATGCGGGCATAGGCTGCCGTCGGCCCCTCCGCGAGTCGGCGCGCCAGCGACATGGCCTCCTGCGCCAGATCAGCGTCGGGCACGACGCGGTTCACCAGTCCGAGGGCCTGCGCCCCGGCGGCATCGACCGGCTCGGCGAGCATCGCGAGCTCGAGCGCCTTGCGCTCGCCCACGAGCCGGGGCAGCCGGTAGGTCGAGGAGCCATCGGGGCTGATGCCGATGCGGGAATAGGCCATGGTGAAGACGGCGTTTTCCGCCGCGATGCACAGGTCGCAGGCCATGGCGAGGCTGAACCCTGCCCCCGCGACCGGACCGTGCACGGCCGCGAGCGTCGGCAGCTTCAGCGCATCGAGATCGCGCAATGCCGCGTGAAGCGGATCGATGATCGCTTCGATCGCAGCTGTCGGATCGCCTTCGAGAAAGCGGGCGACGTCGCCACCGGCGCAGAAGGCACGACCCTCGCCGCGCAGCAGCAAGGCACGAACCGTACCGTCGCGGGCGACGTGTCCGATGGCCTCGGCTAAGGCCTGCGCGGTCTGCGCATCGATCGCATTCAGCACGTGCGGACGGTTGAAGGTGATGACGGCGACGGCGTGCTCTATCGCAAGCGGCACCGGCCTTCCAGCCAGATCCATGACGTTCTCTCCCAGACGCCCGCAGTCGTTTCGCGCCGCGGTTGGTGCCGTCTCTACTCGCTATTAGCGATCCTACTCAGGAGTAAGCCGCCTTTCGCAATTCCATGCCATTGGAAATTTTGCACAGCCAGAAGCCAGACTCACCAACGCGCGAGCTGGATCATCACTATTAGTTCCCAGTCGCGGCGATCAGCTCTGCACTTCAAGTGAGTGGTTCAAATCAGTTGGTCTTATCGCCGATACCATTCCTCGTACTTTTGCTGAGGTTGCCGGCCGATGGAAGGATCGGCACTGCCCCGTTGAAGGCGCTGCTTGAGGGAGACTCCATCGGGAAATGAAAGTGGCGAAGATTGGCGTTCGTCGTCCGCGCTCCGAGTTCCACCCTCACCGGGTGGCTATGCGGTGCATCGCCTCGGTCAGCGGCGATGGCCCTGGGCTTGTCGCCCGATCTTCTCCCGCCCGACGAGTGATGCGGAACACGCCGTTGTTCGGAGCCTCTCAACTGATGCGCGCAGGTGCGTCAATCTCAAATGACGGATAGCCAAAAATAAGCGGATTCAGCCTCAGGCCGTTGTAGGGACCCACTACTGCTACCCCCGAACCATGTGGTAGGGGTACTATGGTTCCGTGTCGAGGGAGCAGCGGACCTTTTCCAGAAGGTGGAAAAGCTGCGCTACTTCGGCATCCGACAGCAGTTCAAGCGACTTTTCATTAATTAGCGTCAGCTCCTCATAGAGCTGCGGCCGGAGTGCGTGCGCCTTTTCCGTGAGGAACACCTGAACGGCGCGACGATCATCGGAATTCCTGCGCCTAGTGATCAATCCCGCCCGCTCCATCTTCGACAAAGCCGCGAAGGCCGTAGGACCGACGTTGCGAACCCGTCGAGCCAGCTCCGCTTGACTCAGTCCATCCTCCAAATAGAGCGCCCAAAGATAGTACCAATAGCCCGCCGTAACGCCGAGCTTCGCCATATTCTCCATCAGACGGTCTCTGCCAAGCCGATGCAGCAGGCGCAGCACAAATCCGATGTTCCAGTTGCCCGCATAGGCATCGATCTTACGGTCCAGCGGCCAGTTCTTCCGGTTCTCGGCTGTGCTGCCGGTGGCCATTCTGTTCCAGGACTGCGTGAGCTTGATCATGACCTCATGCCTTACAGCTCCTGTGCCGCAACGGCCACCCCCGCATTTGGCGATGACATGATATCGAGGCAAGAATATAGAGG
Source organism: Rhizobiales bacterium 2SD (assembly GCA_005502805.1). GTDB lineage: Bacteria > Pseudomonadota > Alphaproteobacteria > Rhizobiales > Beijerinckiaceae > Allobosea. The sequence continues at coordinate 193,124 of SCMY01000011.1, forward strand.
GCAGGGTTTGATAAAGCCTCCCCCGCCCCATCGTCAGACCGGGTATCGAGATTGTCACGGGGACGGGCCAGTTTGGCGACGAGATGACGTTAGGCGTCGCTCGCAAGGTCTTTGAGGGTCGCGGAGAGCATCCCGATCATTTCGTCGACCTCAGCCGCCGTAATGATAAGCGGCGGCGAGAGTGCTAGCCGGTTGCCGATTGCGCGAACAATGAGACCGTGCCGGCGCGCGCGCTGCATAAAAACTTGGCCGATCGCGGTGCCATGGGCTGTGTCCTCTCGCAGCTCGATGCCAGCGATCAGGCCTACGCCTTCCGCATTTGCCACCAGTGCGTTCTCCCGCAACCCTACCAACGCTGCCTGGAGATGTCCGCCGGAGAGCGCCACGTGCTTCAAGAGATCCATCTCTCGGTAGATGCGTAGAACCTCGAGCGAGACTGCGCAGGCGACAGGATGACCGGAATAGGTGACACCGTGGGCGAAGGACCCGAGCGAGCGGCTGCGTTCGCGCATGGCCTCATAAACACGCTCGCCGATGATCAGTGCCGAGATCGGCTGCATGCCGGCGGACAACGCTTTGGCACAGGTGATCAAGTCGGGCCTGATGTCATATGTCTGGGATCCCCACATTGCGCCAGTGCGGCCGAAGCCGCAGATGACCTCGTCGGCAATGAACAAGATATCGTACTTCTTCAGAACGGCTTGAATCTTGGGGAAGTAACCGGCCGGAGGCAGGATCGCGCCACCAGCGCCGATAACTGGCTCCGCAATAAACGCAGCGATCGAATCCGGGTCCTCCGCGATAATGAGCTCCTCAAGGCGCTGAGCGAGGCGCAAGGCATATGCATCCTCGCTTTCCCCAGGCTCGGCCTCGCGGAAATAATGGGGTGTATCCGCATAGATGAAGCCCCGCAGGGGCAAGTTGAAGCCCTTGTGCAGATCCGGCTTTCCACCTGCACTGGCGGCGGCGATAGTGCTGCCGTGATAGCCGCGATGGCGTCCAATGATCTTACATCGCTGCGACTGCCCCCGCGAGGACCAGTAATACCAGCACAGCTTTATCGCTGTGTCGTTGGCTTCGGAGCCGGAATTGTGAAACAATACTCGCGCCATCGGCACCGGCGCGATCGCGAGCAGTTCTTCCGCCAATTCGATGCTGCGCTCGTGCCTCGTGTGCCAGTAGTTATGATAGAAGCCAAGAGAGCCCATCTGTCGCGCGGCCACCGTGGCTAAGCGCTCGTTCGAGAAGCCTAGCGAAGCGCACCACAGGCCGGCTGCAGACTCAAGGAAGCGTGCGCCATCCGGGCTGAAGACGTAGATGCCCTCTCCCCGGCTTACGATCTCAGCGCCGCGGTTCATATGCGCATCGAGATTGGTCTGCGGATGAATGATGGCCACCGTGTCTCGGGCGGCAAGAGAACTCTGTTCGACTGATGCCAACATCCCATGCTCCTTCAGGACGAACGGCCGGCTTTTGGGCGGCCGGCGCGAGCATGCAGATTTCTGGCAACCGGTAAAGAAAATTCGTTTGCTATCGAATTATTTTTGCGCGTAGGATTTGTTCGCTACGAGGTGCCGTCACAGGCCTTCCCGACCTGCCGGGAAATCGCAATGAATGAGGCTGAAATTTCCGAAAGCAAATAAAAACAACGAGATAACTCTGAACTGGCTGACCGGGAATGCTGTCGTTCTTTGACGGCGGACACTGCAAGAAGAGGGATGTCATGCTGGACCGTCGTCAGATTCTTAAATCCAGCGCCGCGCTTGCCGTCGGTGGCATCGCCGCGCCCAAGATTTCGCGGGCGCAGGCGCCCTCCGTTCTGAAATTCGTACCGCAGGCGGATCTGTCGTTACTCGATCCCATCCAGACCCCAGTCTTCGTCACGCGCAACCACGCTTTCATGGTCTACGACATGCTCTATGGCGTGGACGAGAACCTCGTAGCGCGGCCGCAGATGGTCGAAGGCCATCTGGTCGAGAACGATGGGCTGACCTGGAAATTGACCTTGCGCGACGGGCTGCGCTTTCATGACGGCCAACCTGTCCTGGCAAGGGACGCGGTCGCGAGCATTAGACGCTGGGGTAAACGCGACCTGTTTGCGCAAGGGCTTATGGAGGCGACCGTTGAGTTGTCCGCACCGTCGGACAAGGTAATACAGTTCCGGCTGCACCGGCCATTCCGTCTCCTGCCCGACGCGCTTGGCAAGCCGATCTCCAACATCTGCCCGATCATGCCGGAGCGCTTCGCCAATCTCGACCCGTCGCAGCAGGTGACGGAGGTCGTCGGCAGTGGACCCTTCCGCTTCGTGGCAAACGAGCGGGTGCCGGGATCCCTCAGCGTCTATGAGAAATTCACGGGCTATGTTCCAAGGGCTGGCGAACGGACGAGCTTCCTCGCAGGGCCGAAGGTCGCTCATATCGACCGCGTCGAATGGCACACAATGCCCGATGCGGCGACGGCTTCTGCGGCGCTGATGTCGGGGGAGATCGACTGGTGGGAGCAGCCGCTAATCGATCTTCTGCCCGCCCTGCGTCAGAAGCGTGATCTTCGGGCCTCAGTTCTCGACGATTTCGGCAATCTTTGCCTGGCCCGCCTAAATACCTTGCACCCTCCCTTCGACGACCCGGTCATCCGCCGTATCGTGCTGCGTGCCATCCGGCAGGCCGATATCATGGCGGCAGTGGCGGGCGGGGACCCTGAATACGCTGTTGAGAATGTCGGCTTCTTCGCACCGGGTAGTCGCCTGGACAGCCCAGCCGGCAAGGAGGCGCTCAACGGAGAAAGGGACTACGCCAAGCTCAAAGCCGAGCTGTTGGCCGCCGGATACGATGGCAAGCCAATTATCTTCCTTTCGCCTGGGGACTATCCCACCATTTTTGCGCTGGCCGAGGTCCTGTCCGACGTCATGCGCAAGATCGGCTTCAGCGTCGATTATCAGGTCCGTGATTGGAGCACGGTAGTACAGCGCGCCGCCTCGAAGGAGCCACCCGAAAAAGGAGGTTGGCATGTCTTCGTCTTCTTCACCGCTGCCCTTGCATCGGTGAATCCAGCCGGTCACACCTATCTGCGTGGCAACGGCCAGTCGAGCGTCTTTGGCTGGCCAAGTATTCCTAAGCTCGAAGAACTTCGTACCGCCTGGTTCAATGCGACCGACGATGCGCAGGAGAAGACAATCGGGAACAAATGCAGATGCTTGCCTTCGAGCAGGTGCCCTATGTGCCACTTGGCAACTTCAAGCAGCCGACAGCCTACTCTAGCCGGTTGAGCGGCATGCTGAAGGGCGCACCACTCTTCTACAATCTCCGCAAGGAGACAGCTCGATGAATGGCGAGGAACTCGCTTGGATGCCAGCTTTCGAGCTGGCTTCCCTGGTCCGTAAGCGGCGAATAAGCCCGGTCGAGATCATGGAGGCCGTATTGCAGCGGATCGAACGGCTCGAACCGCAAGTGAATGCCTTCGCCTACATCGACCATGATCTTGCTCGTAGTGCCGCACGAGAATCAGAAGACGAACTCATGGCGGGGCACCTGCGCGGCAACCTGCACGGAGTACCGGTCTCGATCAAGGACGCGGCCCATCTCGTCGGTATGCCGACGGGCTACGGCACGAGGCGCCAGATACCGATCATGCCTACGGAATCGGCGCCGCTCGTTGAACGGCTGCTCTCCGCCGGCGCCGTTCCCATCGGTAAGACGACTGTCTCCGAGCTGTGCTGGTCCGGCGTCAGTATGAGCCCTCGGACCGGTGTCACCAACAATCCCTGGAGGCATGGTTACAATGCCGGAGCATCCTCGGCTGGGGCAGGGGCTGCTGCCGCAGCAGGCTTCGGCCCGCTCCATCAGGGCAGTGACGGCGCGGGCTCAATCCGCATGCCGGCGCATTTCTGTGGCGTTGTCGGCATGAAGCCGACCTTCGGGCGAGTGCCGTATTGCCCGATGCCACTTGTCGAACCCGTCGCTCATGCTGGTCCGATCACGCGTCATGTGCGGGACGCCGCGCTGATGCTCGAAGTCATGGCAGGCCCACACCCCCTCGACACCACAACGCTCGACTCCGAGCCGCCACCCTATGCCTCGTTGCTCGATACCGATCTGTGCGGCAAGCGCGTCGCCATCAGTCCCGACTTCGGGGAGTTGCGCGTCGACCAAGAGGTTCGCCGGGTCTTTGCGGAGGCTCTGCCGGCCCTCGAAAGCCTCGGCCTTGAGCTGATCGAGGTCACACCGCCTTGGGTACCCGAGGCGCGCGAACTGATCCGGGTCTTCTGGCCGACCAATCACCTCCATCTTGTTCCGACGCTCGACGAGTATCGAGCACTCATGGACCCTGCGCTCGTCGCTTGCGCCGAGGCCGGTACAAGGCTGTCAGTGATCGAGCTCCACATGGTACGGCAACGCAAGAATCGTTTGGTGGAGACGATGCATGCTTGGTTCCGCCAGTTCGACTACCTAATCACGCCTAGCGCGTCCGTCGCCGCCTTCCCCGCCACGCTCTATCGACCCGAACACTGGGGTCGGCACGAGTGGGACTGGATCGCGTGGGCCGAATTTCTTTATCCATTCAACTTATCGGGTAACCCAGCGATCAGTGTTCCGGGTGGGTTCACCGCCGACGGGCTACCGGTAGGTCTCCAGATCGTTGGTAGGCGGCTCGACGATCTTGGTGTGCTGCAGATGGCAGCAGGCTGGGAACGAGTCCGACCGTGGGCTGGACGCCGTCCACCAGATCTAGCCGCACAAAGCCTCGCTTAAGCAACATAAGATATTGCGCTAAAATGTATCCATTCTTGATGGACGTTGTATCTTAAATAACTCAACAAAAGTCTCGCGCAACCATCTATGGGGCGCATCTTCTTGTAATCGCTCGTGCCAGAACATTGAGATGCCGATATCTGGAGTCTCAAATGGCAATGGAATACTAACAATATCTTCGGAGCTGTAGGCATCGACGAGCTTTCTGGGGACTGTCACCGCCAGATCCGTTGCCGCAATGATCTGCGGGGTACCCGCAAAGTGGGGAATGACGAGTGCGATCTGTCGCTCGACGCCTAATGCTGCGAGGCTTGCTGTGACAAGACTCTCTCTTGCTCCTGCTTTAGCAATCGAAATGTGAGCCAAGTCGAGATATCGCTCAAGTGTCAGCGGGCCGTCCAGAATAGGATGGCCCTCTCTGACCATGCAGACAAAGTTGTCGCTAAATAATTGCCGCGATTTCAGGCTGCCTCGTGGATTCAAGAGATAACCGATAGCCAAATCCGCGAGGCCGCCTTCGAGCGCCTGCGCATACCCTCCTCGCGCCAATTGACGCACTCGGATGCGAATACCAGGTGCTTTGGCCTGCAAGTGGCGCATCAACTTAGGCAGATACACAATCTCGCCGAGATCGGAGATGAGAAGCTCGAACATGTGATCCGACGTAGCCGGATCAAAATGCAGGAGATCGCTGAGGCCATGCCGGATCAGGCCCAGGGCCGCATCGAAAGAATCCAGCACGCGCCGGGCACGCGGCGTCGCCTCCATTCCCGCGCTGCTGCGCACGAACAGCGGGTCGCCCAGCGTACGACGCAGCCGAGTGAGAGCGTTACTGATGGCAGGCTGCGACAAGCCCAGCCTTTCAGCCGCGCGCGTTACGCTTCCCTCTTGGTCGACGATACGCATCACGCGGAGAAGATTTAGATCGATCCGGTCAGTATCCATTCGATGAATATTGCCTATTACGTCTTCGGATTCGTCGATCGCCTGCGCTCGGGATAACGGTCATCGCACGGCGCGCATTTCAAGACCTTTCGTCTGACAGGCTATGCGCGCCACCCCTATCTCACCAAGCAGGATTTCGAGCTCATGGAAAACGGGTCGGCAGGCGCCGCAAGCGGCGTTACCTTCGAAACTCTCTTGGTGGATGTCGCGGAAGGCGTGGCGAAGATTACGCTGAACCGCCCAAGGAAACGCAACGCGATGAGTCCATCGCTGCATCGCGACATGACGCGCGCACTCGCCTTGTTGCGTGACGACGATGCGGTGCGTGTTCTCGTCATCACCGGGGCGGAGGATCATTTCTGTGCGGGCATGGACCTGAAGGAGTTCTTCATCGCGCTGAAGGACAATCCCGCCGAATACGAGCGCGTTTGGCGGATGGCGGTCGAATGGCGGGCTCGGACGCTGCGCAATTATCCGAAGCCCACGATCGCGATGATCAACGGCTTCTGCTTCGGCGGGGCCTTCTCGATCGTTGAGGGATGCGATCTGGCAGTCGCTGCGCAGGAAGCCGTCTTCGGCCTCTCGGAGATCAACTTCAAGCTCTTCCCGGGCGGCAGCGTCAGCAAGAGCCTCGCAAATCTGCTGCGCCCGCGCGATGCGCTCTGGTACGGCATGACGGGCAGGCCCTTCGACGGGCGGACGGCCGAGAAGATCGGCCTCGTCAACCTCGCGGTTCCCAAGGCCGAGCTCGAGGACAGCACCATGGAGCTGGCCCGGGAGCTGGCGGCGAAGGATCCTCATGCGATGGCGGCGACGAAGGAAGCCTACCGCATGTCGCTGGAGATGAGCTGGGACGCGGCCATGGCCTATTCCTTCGCCAAGGAGCAGGAGCTGGTCGTCCGTCAGGGCGATGCGTGGAAATCCGAGGGGATCGGCGACTTCCTCAAGGGAAAGTTCAAGCCGGGCCTGGAGAGCCACGACGCCAAGGTCGGACAGGGCTAAGGGCCGCGGGAAAGCCGCGAGCCCGAGCGCACTTGATGAGGATTGATCCGGCTGATGGCGTGTATTCACGCAGGTGATGCCTCAGGACGCTTCCCGCGTTGAGGCGCGGTGCCGTCGGCCGTATCTAGATAGCAATAATACAAAATCGGGGAGGATAGGCAGTGGCTGGAGTGACGCGCCGCGCACTCGCGGGACTGGCAGTTCTGGGCGCGCTGCCGCGGCGCGGCTGGGCCCAGGCATCGACGGATCCGATCCGGATCGGGGTTCTCAACGACCAGTCGGGCGTGTTCTCGGACAGCACCGGGGAGGGCTCGGTGATAGCAGCCCGCCTGGCTGCCGAGGAATTCGGTGCCGCCACCGGCCGGCGCGTGGAGATCGTCGCGGCCGATCATCAGAACAAGCCCGATCTGGGATCGATCATCGCCCGGGAGTGGTTCGACAGGGACGGCGTGCATGCCATCGCCGATCTCGGGAACTCGGCGGTCGCCCTCGCGGTGAGCACGCTGGCCCGCGAGAAGGACAAGGTCTGCCTCGTCTCCGCCGGAGGCACCACGGCCCTGACCGGCGCCCAGTGCTCGCCGAACACGATCCAGTGGACCTACGACACCTATGGGCAGTCGACCTCGCTGGCGGAGTCGCTGGCGAACGCGGGCAAGAAGCGCTGGTTCTTCATCACCGCCGACTACACTTTCGGCCACAGCCTGCAGGAGGAGGCGACGCGCGCCCTGACGCGGCTCGGCGGCGTCGTGGTCGGCTCCGTCCGACATCCGATCAACAGCAACGACTTCTCGTCCTATCTGCTCCATGCGCAGGCATCGGGCGCGGAAGTCGTCGCCCTCGCGAACGGAGGCGAGGATACCGGCCGGGCCGCGAAACAGGCACGTGAGTTTGGCCTCACCGACACGCAGACCATCGTGGGCCTCGCCATGCTGATCACGGACGCGAATGCGCTCGGACTGGAAACGGCGCAGGGGCTGCTCGTCACGGAAACCTTCTACTGGGATCTCAACGACCGCACGCGCGCGTTCAGCCAGCGATGGAGCGACCGCAACCGCGGGCGCAAGCCGACAATGATGCAGGCCGGGACCTACGGCGCGGTCGTTCATTATCTGCGCGCCATCCATGCGCTCGGCAAGGCGGACAGCGGAGCGGAGGTCGTGCGCAGGATGAAGGAATTGCCTACCGACGACGATGCGTTCGGAGCCGGAACGATCCGCGCCGACGGGCGCAAGATTCACGAGAACTACGTCTTCAGGGTGAAGCGCCCGGCCGATTCCAGGCGACCCTGGGATTATTACGACCTCGTCAGCACGGTGCCGGGCGATGCCGCCTTCAGGCCCATGGCCGAAGGCGGCTGCCCGCTGCTCGGCAGCATGACGGCAAGGTGAATCCGGAACGGGCGCGGCGAGGGACGGAGGCATCCTTGAAAGGCATGGTTCTTGCCGATGTCGTCGAAAGAAACGCGCGGCTGCGAGGCTCGCAGGCAGCCTTCGTCTTCGAGGGGCGGACGCTCACGCATGAGCGCTTCGCCGGGCGCGCCTTCGCGCTCGGTCACGCGCTCCTTCGACTCGGCCTCTCCCGGCAGGCACGCGTGGCGGTCCTGTCCGAGAACCGGCCGGAATATTTCGAGATATTCGCCGGCGCCGGCGCGGCCGGGATGATCACCGTCAATCTCAACTGGCGCCTCGCGATCCCCGAACTCACCGATATCGTCGCCGATTGCGAGCCGCAGGTCCTGATCTTCGACGGCCCCTCGGAGGCGAAGGCGGCGCTCCTGAGACATGCGCCCGGCATCAGATGGCTCGTGGCACTCGATTCCGTTCCCGACTGGGCGCGCTCCTACGAGGAACTGATCGGCTCCGAGGATACGTCGCGGCCGACGGTGGAGGTGGATCCGGAGGACATCGAGAGCCTCATCTATACGAGCGGGACGACAGGCCGCCCCAAGGGCGTGATGGTGAGCCATCGCGCGCTCCTCGCGGCGGCCTCCGTGATCGCCTGGGAGGGAGAGGCGCGCACGGACGACCGCATGCTCATCGTCATGCCGCTCTTCCACATCGGGGGGAAGATCGAGCAGATGGCGTTCTGGCTCGCCGGGGCAACCACCGTTCTGCACCGGTCGTTCGATCCGGCGGCGATCCTGCATTCCTTCGCGAAGGATGGCGTCACGGCCGCCCATCTCGCGCCCACGATGGTCGCCCGGCTTCTCGATCATCCGGATCTCGACGCCACCGCCTATTCGCGACTGAGGGTGATCCATTACGCCTCCGCGCCGATGGCGGTCCCGCTGCTGCGGCGGGCGATTGAGGCGTTCGGACCGATCTTCCTCCAGATCTACGGGATGACCGAGTGCATCACGGTCAGCATTCTCAAGCCCTTCCAGCACCGGCCTGACGGCACCCCGGACGAGGTGCGGCGGCTCAGCTCCGCTGGCCAGCCCTGTTTCGGGGTGAGCGCCCGTATCCTCCGGCTGGACGGAACCGCGTGCGGCCCCGGCGAGCTCGGCGAGGTCGTGGCCAGGTCGGAAGGGCTGATGACCGGGTACTGGAACGGCAACGCGCTGACGCTCGCGGCCGTCAGAGACGGATGGTTTCGCACGGGAGATATCGGCTTCCTCGACGAGGACGGTTTCCTTTTCATCGCCGACCGCGCCAAGGACATGATCATTTCCGGCGGCGAGAACATCTACAGCCGGGAAGTCGAAGATGCGCTGATGTCGCATCCCGCCGTTCGCGAGGTCGCCGTTACCGGCGTGCCCGATGCCGAGTGGGGAGAGAGCGTCAAAGCCTGGATCGTTCCGCGTGAGGGAGCCGAGCCGACGCCGGCCGCCCTGATCGAGCACTGCCGGAGCCTTATCGCGGGCTACAAGAAGCCGCGTTTCATCGAGTTCACGACCGACCTTCCCCGGCTATTCAACGGCAAGGTCGACAAGAAAGCGCTGCGTGCCCGGAATTTCGCTGCCGATGGACTGGCTGATCGTCGTGCCAGCCCGGGAGCCGGCTGATGGCAGGGCTTTGTTATGACGAGATCGAGGTGGGCCAGCGCTTCACCTCGGACGGCCGGACACTGACCGAAACCGATCACGCTCTCTTCATGATGCTCGTCGGCGACTGGCACGCGATCCACGCCGACGCGGAATATGCGCGTATGACCGCTGCCGGCCGACGCCTGATGCATGCCAGCCTGGGTCTTTCGCTGGCGATGGGACTCCAGACCCAGGCGATGGTCTTCGCGGATCCGATGATCGGCGCGATCGGGCTGACGGCCTGGCGCTTCCGCTCGCCGATGTTCATCGGCGACACCGTCCATGTCGAGATCGAGGTCCTGCGCAAGCGGATAACGAGCGACCGGGGCCGCTACATCGTGGAGCGGACGCTCCGCCTCGTCAGGCATGACGGCATCCTCCTGCAGGACGGCACCGCTGCCGTGATGCTGCGCCTATCGCCGGGCGCAAAGGCGGGCGCCCTCCCGTCCGACTATGCCCCGCTATCCGGAGTGAAGCGATGATCCAGCCTATGACCACCGGTCTCTGCCAGGCGACGAGCGACAAGGTCGTCCTGCGCGGACACGACCTCACCAAAGACATCATGGGGACGATGTCCTTTGCTGAGGCCTTCTTCCTTCTGGTCACGGGGCGGCGGCTCGACGCGGGCGGGGCCAGGGTGCTCGACGCGGTGCTCGTGGCATTGATGGAACACGGCATGACGCCGCAGGCGATCGCGACCCGGATGGTCTATCTGGCGGCGCCGGATTCGCTGCAAGGTGCGATCGCCGCAGGGCTGCTCGGCGTCGGCGGACAGTTCGCCGGCACGATGCAGGAGACGGCGTCACTCCTCGTCCGGATCGTGTCGGCCCCTGTCGGAGAGGAAGCCGCGCGCGAGATCGTTCGCGAATATCGGCACGTGAAAAAGGGTATCCCGGGTTTCGGGCATCATCTCCACAAGCCCGACGATCCCCGCTCGCTGCGTCTCTTAGCCATCGCCCGGGAAGGCGCTGTCGCGGGCGCGCATGTCGCCGCGATCGAGCTTCTGTCGCGCGAGCTCGACGCGGCTGCCGGCCGGCATCTGACTATCAATGCGACGGGAGCCATTGCAGCCGTGCTGATGGATATCGGCTTTCCAGCCTCGCTGATGCGCGGGGTCGCGGTCGTGTCCCGCTCGGCCGGACTCGTTGCGCAGATTGGAGAGGAAGAAGCCAATCCGATCGCCAACCGGCTATGGCGGAGGGTCGAGGAGGAGCTCGTCTACGGACCGACCTAGCGGGGGATGTGGCCCGCTGCCGCAGCAAAGAAAAATCGTCACTGCCAACGGTGACTTTTGGGAGGAAGCGTAATGAACCATTTGAAGCTACTGCTCGCCGTGCTTGCTTGGCTTATGGCCATTCCTGCCGAGGCTCAGGACTGGCCCACCGGGCCGGTGACGGTCGTCGTGCCCTATCCGGCAGGTGGCGGCGTCGATACCGTGGCGCGAATACTGGCGAACGACCTTGGCCAGCGCTTGCCCCAGCGGTTCATCGTTGAGAACAAGCCAGGCGCCGCCACCCTGATCGGCACGGGCGCCGTCCGCGTCGCGAGGCCGGACGGCCAGACGCTGGGGATTATCACGGATTCCCACGCTATCAATCCCGGCTACGGCCGCCCGATGCCTTATGATTCCGAACACGACTTCGCATTCGTAAGCGGCTTGATCCGGGTGCCGCTGGTGCTGATCGTCAACACCGAGAAGGCGCCGTTCAAGACGCTCGCGGAGGTCATCGAGGCGGCGAAACGCAACCCCGGCTCGCTGACCTTCGCATCACTTGGTGGCGGCAGCCCGCATCAGCTCGCCTTCGAGTGGCTGCGGATGAAGGCGGGTATCGACGTTCGGATCGTGCCTTATCGCGGCATCGCGCCCGCGCTCCAGGACGTAGTCGGCGGCCAGGTCAGCATGATGCTCGTGGGGGTCTCCGTCGCGGATGGCTTCATCGCCGCCGGGAAGGTCAGGCCAATCGCCGTTACCAGCGCCACCCGTTTGCCGCGGCTGAACGATCTGCCCACCGTCGCCGAACAGGGGTTCCCGGGCTACGAGGTGGTCACGTGGTATGGCTTGATCGCTCCAGCGAAGACGCCTGCTCCCATCCTCGCCCGCCTGCACGATGAAATCAGGCACACGCTCGCGGTCCCGGAGGTCAAGGCACGGATCGACGAGACGGGCGCGGACGTCTTCCCCGGGACGGCTGCAGACTTTGCCGCCTTCGTCAGAGCCGAGACGAACAAATATCGGGAGATCATCGAGCAGACCGGATCGAAGCTCGATTAGGAAGCAGCCAAGCGCCGTCGACACTCCGCTCTTGAGGGACACCATGGATTTCGCCCTGCCCGAAGAGCTGCTGCAGCTCCAAGAGTTGGTACGCCGCTTCGTCGACCGCGAGCTCATTCCGATCGAGATGGAGGCTATGGACGGGGCCGATCTCAGGCCCGAAATTCGCCTTCATCTCGAGTCGAGAGCGCGGGAGCTCGGGCTTTGGCTGCTCGATGTGCCGCAGAAACATGGCGGCATGGGGTTTGGCCTGCTCGGCATGACGGTCGTCTGGCAGGAACTCGCCCGCACGATCGCCCTGCCGTCGCGAGGCCCCGGCATCTTCGGGCCCGAAGTGCGTTCGGTTCTCTTCAAGCTGGATGCGGCGCAGCGGGCGCGCTATCTCGACCCCGTGCTGCAGGGCGAGAAGCGTACCGCCTTCGCGCAGACGGAACCGGATGCCGGCGCCGATCCCGGGATGATCCGGACGCGTGCCGAACGGCAGGGCGACGTCTACGTCATCAACGGCACCAAGCGCTTCATCTCACATGCCGAACGGGCCGACTTCCTCCAGCTGGTGGCGTCGACGGAGCCGGGGCTCGGCACGCGGGGGCTGAGCATGTTCCTCGTCGACATGGACACGCCCGGTCTCTCGATCGCGCGCCGGTCTGGGACGATGATGGGCGACGTGACTAGCGAGTTGGTCTTCGAGAATGTCCGTGTTCCGGTGGAGAACCTGATCGGAAAGGAAGGCGAGGGGATGCGCCTCGGCCAGAGCTGGCTGACCTCGGGGCGATTGTACCAGGCGGCGCGCGGGCTGGGGGTGGCGCAACGCTGCCTCGAGCTGGCGACCCGCTATGCTCGTGACCGCGTAACCTTCGGATCGCCGCTGAGCGAGCGGCAGGCGATCCAGTTCATGATCGCCGACATGTTCACCGAGCACGCACTCGGGCAGCTCAACGCCTACCGGACGGCGTGGAAGGCGGACCAGGGGACGCTGGCGCGGCACGAGAGCTACATGGTCAAGGTCACCTGCACGGAACTCGGCTTCAAGGCCGCCGATCGGTGCCTGCAGATTCACGGCGGATCGGGCCTTGGCCTTGAACTGCCTATTGAAAAGATGTGGCGGGACGCGCGCAGCTTCATGATCACCGAGGGCGCTACCGAGGTGATGCGGGTGGCGCTGGCGCGCGAGATTTTCAGGAGTTTCGCATGAGCGGATGGCTTTCGACAAATCGGGAGATGGCGATGCCAGGCATGCTGGACGGTGTTCGAGTCGTCGATCTCGGAACGGTGATCACGGGGCCGCTCGCCGGTCAGATGCTCGGCGACCTCGGAGCTGACGTCATCAAGGTCGAGCCGCCCGGCGGAGATCCATTTCGCCGCACGGACGGAAGCGATTATGGCCCAACCTTCCTCGCCTACAACCGCAACAAGCGCAGCATCATACTCGATCTGGCACAGGACAGGGATCGCGCCGAGTTGCTCGCGCTCGTCGACACGTCCGACGTGCTTCTGGACAATTACCGGCCGGGCGTGCTCGCGAAGGTGGGACTGGCGCCGGACGAGCTTAAGCTCCGCAATCCGCGTCTCGTCCAGTGCTCGATCACCGGCTTCGGCGACGCCGGTCCCTATCGGCGGCGGCCGGCCTTCGACGGCATCGCCCAGGCGCTGAGCGGAATTGCTAGCCTGATGATCGATAAGGAGGAGCCGCTCTCCTTCGGCCCGACCATCTCCGACAACGTCACGGGGATGTATGCCTGCCATGCCATCCTCGCCGCGCTGGTGGAGCGCGGCCGCACGGGTCTGGGACGGCGCCTCGAGGTCAACATGTTGGAGGCCAGCATGGCCTTCATCCCAGATGCCTACACCAATGCTGCGGTGTCTGGTCGATCGCCCGACCGCTTCTCCAGGGTGGCGGTCTCACAATCCTTCATCTTCCGCTGCGCCGACAGGGAGGCGCTGGCGATCCATCTCTCGACGCGCGAGAAATTTTGGCAAGCTCTCGTCGAGGCGATCGGGGCACCAGAGCTGGCAGTGGATATACGCTTCGCCAAACACCTTGATCGAGTGCGAAACTACCCCGTGGTTCAATGCGAGCTTGCCTCTCGTTTCGCATCCCGGTCCCGGGCGCGATGGTGCGAGATTCTTGGCACGACCGAAGTTCCGTTTGCGCCGGTCTTGAGTCTCGCCGATGCCCTCGCTGACCCCCAGGTGGAAGCATTGGGAACGGCAACCATGCTAAATCATCTTGAGCGCGGCGCTGTGTCGAGTATTCATTGCCCGATTCTGGTGGACGGCGCGCGCCCTCTCGTCAAGATGCGGGCACCTCCAACACCTGGAGAACACAACAAGGAGGTCGTGGGCAGGTCACCTGGAAATATTTGGATCGACGCGAAAATAGACAATGGGGGCGATCAATCCGTTACGTCAGAATTCAGCTAGTTACCGATATCGGAATAATAAAGTAGTTTGTCTACTATTGTCGCCGAATAGATTTTCCCGTGGAAGTCTGCCATTCATCGATCCGTCGTTCTTGGGTGCTTCCTCGACCTTGTGACACAATCAACCGATGCCACCTTCCAGTGTCTCGCAACCAATCCGTCGAAGTGCCTGTCTCGGGAGGTTTTCATCCCGGAGACGGCCTGATGCGGATCGCCGTGCTGTCCAATTCGCTGTATGGCGTCATGCTGAAGCACTGGCCGATGGCGATGTCCCTGTGGCACCAACTGTTTTGGCAGATCTTCTTCTCGGTGATCATGCTTCTGCCCATCTGGGTCATGTGGCCGATCTCGCCCATCACCGCAACGAACCTGCCGCTCATCCCTTTTGCAGCAATCCCGACTCTCATTGCGCCGATATATTGGATAATTGGCGTTCATCGACTTGGCGTGGCAAGGGTCGCCCTGCTGATCAACGTGATGCCGATCAGCACCGTGGTGTTGGCGTGCTCCATTCTGGGCGAAGAGCTATATCATATCACCTATCGGCGGTGCGATTGCGCTGCTGGGCGTGAGCATGGGCCTTCGGGACACGAGACGAGCGGCAAGCGCATGCTGACACCATCGTTTGCAGCCATGCCATCCCGAGCCCCCATATAGAGCACCGGAATTCTGTTTGCAGAAGACAACACTCGAATAGAAGACATCACTCATGAAGGCCGCCTACTATTCGACCAACGGGGAACCCGACGTTCTGCAATATGGAGAGGTGGAGGAACCTCGTTGCGGACCGGAGGACATCACGATCAAGGTGACGGCGATCAGCCTTGAGGGAGGCGACCTGCTGAACCGCCGATATACCCAGCCCGAGGGAAGGATACACATTCCCGGTTATCAGGCGGCCGGCGTGGTCGCCAAGGTAGGAGATCTGGTCGAAACCATACGAGCAGGCGATCGGGTGGTTGGGTTCAACTGGTCAGGGTCTCATGCCGATCTCTTTGTCGTTCCCCAACATCTCGCTTATCCCGTTCCCGCGGAACTTGACCTTGTGACCGCAGCCGCCGTTCCCGTTGCCTTCGGAACGGCCCGCGAGGCGCTTTTCGAGTTCGGCCGCCTTGCTGTCGGCGAGACGGTGCTTATCCACGGCGCGGGGGGCAATGTGGGCATCGCACTTGTCCAGTTCGCGAAGCGTGCCGGGGCCACCGTTATCGGCACCGCGTCGTCAGATGAAAAGCTCGACCGCCTGCGGCAGCTCGGGCTTGACCACGGCATCAACAGTCGCGGAGATGACATACGGAAAACGGTGTCCGAACTGACAGGCGGTGCTGGCGTGGATCTTGTCGTCGACCTGGTCGGGGCTCCGGGTTTTCCTGAGGTTTTTGCCTCCTTGCGGCGCCGTGGCCGCATGGTGCTTGTCGGTGCGGCCAGCGGCCAGATTCCCAGCCTCGACTACCATGGAATTAGAAAGGCGGGTCTTACCGTCACCGGCCTTCTCTTCGGGAAGGAGATGCACACGCCCCGCGTTCATTCCATGATCTCGGAAATCTTCGCCGACGTGGTAGCGGGGCGGCTGGTTGTTCCAATCGAAAAGAAGTTTGCCCTTGGCGATGCGGCGGCGGCACATCGCTACGCCGAGCAGAGCCGGCCATTTGGAAAGGTCATCCTCGTGCCGTGATCTACGCGGCGCGACGACGCCGGCTTTCGAAAGAGCCCTGGCAGGGATCGCGCAGCGGTGACGCCGTCTACTGCGAGATCTGGGTAGGGGTCGTGCCGGTGAGGCGGCGGAACATGGATATGAAGGCGGAGGGAGTGCTGTATCCCAGCCGGGCGGAGATGCTGTGAACCGGCTCCTTGTTATCCAGCAATGTCAAGGCCGCAACCAGCCTGGCGCGTTGGCGCCACTCGTTGAAGGAGATGCCAAGCTGGCTCTGGCAACGCCTCGATAGGGTGCGCTCGGTTGTATTGGAGCGCCGCGCCCATTCGGCCAAGGATGCCGGATTTCCCGGCTCGGATTGCAGCTCACGCAGGATTGGGCTTAGCAGCGCGTCATCCGAGAACGGCAGGTAGCTGTCGAACCGTGGCGCCAACCGGATCTGATCGACCAGGGCCATTGCCAAGCGCTGATCCTCAGGTGTTTTCGGCACAGTGATACCGCGAGCGGCAAAATCGGCAAGAATCGCCTTGAGCAGTCGGCTGAGACCCAGCGTGCTTGGCCTGGTCGGCAACGTCGCGCAGAGATCGGAGGCGACATAGACCGACACATAGTGCATGTCCTGCCGATTCCGCGCCTCGTGCTCGATGCCGGGTGGAATCCAGATGCCGTATTGAGGTGGCGACATATATCGGTCGCCGTCAATGTTGTACTCGCACATGCCGGAGAGCGCGTAGTTCAACTTCCCCCATGGCCGTTTCCTCGGCGGAAAGACGGTTCCTCCCTCGAAGAACTCCGTTCTAAATGAAACCGGATCAGGCCGCTCACCCTCTGTGCGCGCTATCGGCCGCATTGGTCGTCAATCCGCCATTTGATGTCCGAAAATCATTATATCTCTATTATCAGACATCAGCTAGAATGAAAGAGACGAGCCGCCTTGGCCGAGGTTTCAGCACGGATTTCTGAGCAACTCTGATGTCCTTGTGCGGGAATCGGCGTCAATGTCGGTAGAATGGAAGAACGATGAAAAGCACTCCCAGTATTACGTTGAACAACTACATAAGTATGCCGGTTCTAGGACTTGGCGTGCTCGACCGCGCGAACCGCGCGTCGACGACCAACGCGGTTGAGGCGGCTATCGCCGCCGGTTATCGCCTGATCGACACGGCGGCGTCCTACCTCAATGAGCGTGACGTGGGTGAGGGCCTGGCCCGCAGCGGCATGGCCCGCTCCGAATTGTTCATCACCACCAAGCTCTGGATGAGCGATTACGGGGAGGACAAGACCCAACGCGCCTTCGATGCCAGCCTGCACAGGCTGGGACTGGACTACATTGATCTCTATCTGCTGCACTGGCCGGTGCCATTGGCCTTCGAGGCGACCATCGCCGCCTACAAGGTCCTGGAAAAACTGCTTGCCGAAGGCAGGGTCCGGGCGATCGGCGTCTCGAACTTCGGCTCGACACATCTCAGGACTCTGGTGGAGCGCACCAACGTCGTCCCGGCCGTGAACCAGGTCGAGTTGAATCCGAGTTTCCAGCAGCAGGGGCTGCGTGAGACCCACAGGCAACTGGGAATCGTGACCCAGGCATGGTCGCCGATCGGTGGCGGCTTTCGCCGTTCTGCCGATCAGAACAACGGCAGCGATCCGCTCACGGATCCGGTCATTATCGGGCTAGCGGAAAAACACGGCAAAACGGCAGCCCAGGTCATCCTGCGCTGGCATATCCAGAAGGGTGCGTCGGTGATCCCCAAATCCTTCAATCCCGAACGCATTGCCGAGAACATGGACATCTTCGATTTCGAGCTGTCGGCCGAAGATACGTCTGCGATCGACGCACTCGACAAGGGCGTGCGGACCGGCCCTGATCCCGAAACGACGACTGCGAAAAGCTTCAATCTTAACCTTGAACAATGAGGGCAAGGTAACGAGCGCGATCTAGAGACCGGAGAATGCGGACATCGTCCAGCTGGCCCAAAATACGTCATATTTCTGGCGGGTTCGCCAGTTCTGGCTCCGACAAATGGGCTGGAGTGTATTGGTCCGAGGCGCCATGGAGTAGTCCGGTCATCGACGAGGCTCTTGCTTGGCTCGACCGCCGCCTTCATGCCGAGCACGACGCGAGCGACCATCTGATCGTGTTGTGCCGCGTCCAAGCAATGATCGGCGAAATCGCTTGAGCCACTGCTCTTCTCCTCGGGGAGGTATCATGCCCTCGCAGCGATCTAGTAAGGCTTCGCCGAGACCTCTTGAAAAACATTGGGCAGGCCAACTGAAATTGTCTTGGCGGACCAGCCTCGGCGATGGTTCAATTTGCTGCGAATAATGACCACGAAAATAACAGGCCAGCTTAGTGCTTGAATGTGGTGACGAGGAAGACGCGGGAGGTTAATCGGCTTATGCGCGATTTGGACGGCCACGTGGTGATCGTGACCGGCGCGGGGCAAGGTTTGGGTCGCGCTTATGCGCTCGGATTGGCCGAGGCTGGAGCTCACCCTATCATTGCGGATCTCGACGGAGTGGCAGCGGAGCGCGTCGCCAACGAGGTTCGAGCCAAGGGCCATGATTGCGCAGCCTTGACCGTGGATGTCGGTGTCATTGACTCGGTCGAAGCCATGGTCTCGGCGACGATCGAGCGATATGGGCGCATCGATGCCCTCGTCAACAACGCCGCCATCTTCTCGACGTTGAAGATGCGCCCGTTCGACGAGATTCCGCTCGATGAATGGGCTCGTGTCTTGCACGTCAACATCACCGGCTGCTTCTACTGCGCGCGGGCCGTGGCCCCCCATATGCGCGCCGCAAGGGCAGGCAGCATCATAAACATTTCTTCGGCTGCCTATGTGATGGGCCGCCCGAACTATTTGCATTACACGACGTCCAAGGCCGCAGTGGTCGGTATGACACGCTCCCTCGCCCGCGAACTCGGTCAGTACGACGTGCGCGTCAACGCCGTGCTGCCCGGTGCCGTCGAAACAGAGATCGCTCGCGAGACGGTCTCGCCCGAACAGATGCGGTTTCAGATCGCGCAAAGATCGCTGGCCCGCGTTGAGGAGCCAGCCGACCTCGTTGGGGTGGTTCTCTTCCTAGCTTCCAGCGATAGCCGGTTCATCACGGGCCAGTCGCTCGTTGTCGATGGCGGCCTGACTTTCCTGTGACAAAACCATAAGCGGGAGGAACAAGACCATGTGCCTGTTGAACCGCATCCATGCGGCCGTAGCGCTAGCGATCATGACGGTTGCGCTAATCGCTTTGCTTGGCACAGCCCGGGCCAATGAAGTCACGCTTCGTGCCGTCAGCGCCTGGCCGGAGAAGAATTTTTTCTCGGTCAACTTTGAGCGGTTTATCGAGCGGGTGAATCGGGACGGCAAAGGCGTGATCCAGATCCAGTATCTCGGCGGCGGGGCAAAGGTGATGCCGCCGTTCGAGGTTGGCAACGCAGTGCGCAACGGCGTCGTCGACGTCGTGAACGTAACCGGCAATTTCTACACGAACCTGCTGCCGGAATCGGATGCATTGTCGCTGTCGAACATCCCCGTTCAGGAACAGCGCAAGAACGGCGCAATGGACTACGTCGCGAAGGTCTGGAGCGAGAAGATGAACGTCTTCTATCTGGGCCGCTCGCTCGACATGACGCCGTATCACATCTTCCTGAAGAAGCCGATCGACAAGCCGAGCCTTGCGGGACTGCGGCTGCGGGGCATCCCAATCTATCGCGAATTTATCCAGTCCCTAGGCGGCTCCGTCGTTACCTTGCCGCCAAACGAGCTGTATACGGCTCTCGAGCGCAACGTTGTCGACGGCTACGGCTGGCCCATAACCGGCATCTTCGACGTAGCGCTGCAGGAGCATACGAAATACCGCGTCGACCCTGGCTTCTACAATGTCGAGGTCGGCGTGCTGGTGAACCAGGCGACTTGGAACCGGCTCGGAGCGAAGCAGAAGGAGATCCTGCAGCAGGCGGCACTCTGGATGGAAGATCTCAACCTCGACAATTCCAGGCTCTTCGCCGAAGAAAAGGTCCGTCACGAGAAGGCCGGCATCAAAGCGATCGTCTTCGAGGGTGATCAGGCCAAGGACTATCTCGCTAAGGCCTATGACGCGATCTGGAAGGCCATGGAGCAGCGCAGCCCGCAGCATGGCGCGAAGCTGAAGGAACTTCTCTACAGGTGAGCCTCTCGCGCGGGAGAACACTGATCGTGCCGAGGATCGTCGACGCGACGCTTGAGGCCATCAACCGTTGGCTGGTCGCGGCCACTGCTGCGCTGATCCTGGGGATGGCCGTGGTCATCACTACCGATGTCCTGGGCCGTAACCTCTTTGACCGTCCCGTTCCGTGGTCGGCCGAGCTTTCAGAATACGGGCTGTACCTTAGCGCCGTCCTAATCGCGCCCTGGCTACTCAGGCGCGGCCAGCATATCAGCATAGGCATCATTATCGACGCCTTGCCCGTGCGCGCCGCCGGGCCGATCGTCAAGGCCGGCGACATCCTGTGCGCGGCGGTGTCCGCTATTCTCGCTTGGTACGCGCTCCAGGCAACGTTGCGCAGTCATTCGGACGGCTCGCTCATTATCAAGAACGTAATCTTCCCGGAATGGTACGTTTTCGTGCCATTGACCGCAGTCTTCGCCCTGATGACCGTCGAGTTCCTGGTCCAGTTCGTTCGCGGGTCGCTGGACGACGCCCGCGGGCCGGGTTGAGGCGCGGATGAGCTGGCAGACCGCTCTTCTTATGCTGCTCGGGGGCGTCGTCGCCCTCCTTGCGCTGCGCGTTCCCGTCGCCTTCGCCTTTTTGGCGGTGAACGTCGTCGGCGCGCTTTTCTTTCTCGGCGGAGAGATGGGGCTGTTGCAGCTGACTCGCAACGCAGTCTCATCGGTGTCGAGCGCCAGCCTGACACCTATCCCTTTCTTCGTGCTGATGGGCGAGGTCCTATTCCATACCGGGCTCGCCGGCAAGGCGATCGATGCGGTCAACCGCGTCATCACCGGCGTGCCGGGCCGGCTCGCCGTCGTCGTTGTGGTCGCCGGAACGATATTCTCGGCGATCTCCGGTTCGACCATCGCAACGACCGCCATCCTCGGCAGCCTGATGTTGCCCGTGATGCTGAAGCGCGGCTATGATCCGATGCTGGCTCTTGGCGCGATCCTCGCGATTGGATCGGTCGACATGCTGATTCCGCCGTCGGCAATCGCCGTGCTGTTGGGCAGCCTCGCAGGAATCTCGGTCTCTAAGCTGCTGCTCGCCGGCATTCTGCCGGGCTTCCTAATGAGCACCTTAATCGTCGGCTACATCGTGCTTCGAGCATGGTGGAATCCCGCGCTCGCGCCGCCGGATGATGTCGATCTCCCTCGGGGAGAGTCGCGCTGGCGCAACCTGCTGATCTACGTGGCGCCGTTAGTGTTCATCTTTACGACGGTCGTCGGCGTGCTGGTCGCGGGCTGGGCGACGCCGACGGAATCCGCAGCGGTCGGGGCTCTGTCGACCGTGGTTGCCGCCATCCTCTATCGCGCTCTGACTTGGGAGACGTTGAAGCATTCGCTCGTTGCCACAGCCGAGATCTCCGGGATGATCCTGTTCATCATCCTGGGCGCGACGACGTTCACCCAGGTGCTCGGTTTCTCCGGAGCCACCAACGGGCTGGTCGGCTCGATCCTGGGATTCGAGCTGTCGCCTGGCGCGCTGGTGCTCGCGATGATGGCGATCCTGCTTTTCCTCGGGCTCTTCATCGACCAGATCAGCATCATACTGGTCACCGTGCCGTTTTTTATGCCGCTTGTGCAATCGAACGGAGTGGATCCGGTCTGGTTCGGCACTCTCTTCCTGATCGCGATGCAGACTGGCTTGCTGACGCCACCCTTCGGGCTGCTACTGTTCGCGCTGAAGTCAGTCTCACCCGAAGGCATCACGCTACAACAGATCGCGATGGCGGCCCTGCCTTACGTCGGCATGTGCATCCTGCTGCTTGCCCTAGTGTTCCTGTTCCCCGGACTAGCAACTTGGTTGCCAAGCCTCCTGTAATAGCTGTTGTTGAACAGCGATTTCCTTAAGAGATCGGGTTGTGTGCCCCTAAGACCAGGGCAACCACCCCATCTGAGCACGATCGAAGCGACGAATACTCCAAATGCCTCATCGGGTAGAAAGCCATGCCCCTGGTGCTCCGGCTGCCAACGCCAGGGCAGCCATCCGGAGCGGCGATAAGCGCCCGGGGGGCTGACGATCCGATTGGGCGGTCCATCGAATTCGTTGTTTGTCCGAACTGAGGTTTCGGTCAGAATTGACGAAGGTGCCCGTTCCGCGACTCTGTCACGCCGGATCGTTGACGGTCCCACGCTGAAATTTTCCATGAGCATTGCTGCGACAGTCTTAGATGTCTGACGTCGCGCGAGGCCGACTCGAGATTGCAGGTGCTAGAGCGGTTCCGGTTTAATCTGGGTCATATCCGGCGGCCTTGAAATAGTTTGCGCATTCGGTCGGTTCGAAGAGATCGACGATGGCGCCGACGGCATCCCAGAGGGCGCCGATCGAGCGCTCGGCTCTGGCGTGGAGCATGGCCTTGAGCTTGGCGAAAGCGTTCTCGATCGGGTTCATGTCGGGACTGTAGGGCGGCAGGAAGGACAACGTCGCGCCGGCGCGTTCGATCGCTTCGCGGACACCGGCCGGCTTGTGGGCGGGCAGGTTGTCCATCACGACGATGTCGCCCGGCAGCAGTGTCGGAACGAGAACCTGCTCGATATAGGCGAGGAAGACCGTTCCGTTCATGGCGCCGTCGTAGACGAACGGGGCCGTCATGCCGCCCAGGCGCAAGGCTCCGGCGAAGGTCGTCGTCTTCCAATGATGGGGTGGACGCCCCCCGACGGCATCGACGTGCCAAGGTGGTGGTGTTTCAGAGCCACCACAGGAGAGCGTCCGTGACGGAAGTTAGCACCATCGGCCTGGATCTGGCCAAGAACGTCTTTCAGGCCCACGGCGCGGATGCCGCCGGCGCGCCGGTCTTTCGTAAGAAGCTGCGGCGCGAGGAGGTTCTGGGCTTCTTCGCGGCCCAGCCGCCTCGTCTTGTCGCGATGGAAGCCTGCCCAGGCGCTCATCATTGGGCCCGCGAGATCGGCAAGCTTGGCCATGCCGTCAGATTGATCGCGCCGGCCTATGTGAAGCCATTCGTGAAGCGTCAGAAGAACGATGCGGCTGATGCGGAAGCAATCTGCGAGGCCGCGCAGCGCCCGACCATGCGCTTCGTGGCGGTAAAGAGCGAAACCAAGCAGGCCTCCGCCGTGATCTTCCGCACCCGCGACGTGCTGGTCGGCCAGCGCACCCAACTCATCAACGCGATCCGCGGTCATCTGTCCGAGTACGGCTTGATCGCGCCACAAGGCCCATTCCACATCGAGAAGCTGATCGCACAGATCGAAGATCCCGCCTCGGGCCTGCCGCAGGCCGCCCGCACCTGCCTCGCCGTGCTCGTCGATGCGCTTCGCCATCTGCAGGAACAGACTGCCGCGCTCGATGCCGAGATCGCCGCCCGGGCAAAGGCCGACGACGTGACCCGCAGTCTCATGACCGTTCCCGGCAT
The DNA here is from genome assembly GCA_005502805.1 of Rhizobiales bacterium 2SD. Lineage (GTDB taxonomy): Bacteria > Pseudomonadota > Alphaproteobacteria > Rhizobiales > Beijerinckiaceae > Allobosea. The sequence continues at coordinate 216,754 of SCMY01000011.1, forward strand.
CGGCCCGCTGATCGCCACCGCCATTGAAGCGTTGGCGCCGCCGCCTGAGACGTTCCGCTCGGGGCGCGACTTCGCCGCCTGGGTCGGCCTTACGCTGGTGCAGCGCTCGACCGGCGGGAAGGAACGCCTGGGACGAACGTCGCGGATGGGCGAGCGGACGCTCAGGCGCCTGCTGATCATCGCGGCCAGCGGCGTCGTGCGCTGGGCCAAGCGCAAGGGCACACTGCCCGATTCCTGGCTCGGCCGGATGCTCGCGCGCAAGCCGCCGATGTTGGTGATTGTCGCCTTGGCCAACAAGAACGCGCGCGTCGCCTGGGCGTTGCTGACGAAGGGAGGAACCTATCGAGCTCCGGCCGTCGTCGCTTGAGCGGCCGACGGGTGTGAGGCTGTCGATGGCGTGAGCAGGTCGAAGGACAGGTATGGCGCAACGTCGGTAAGGCGGGATCAGGAGAACCAGGCGCATGGGGAGCGCTTCGAGCGCGTTCCAGTGATGTGGACCTGATCCTCGCACTCCCATACGGGCCCGCGGCACATAACCCGCCGCATCAGAGGCCGGACACATGGCAGCACCCGATCACGCGAAGCGCCTGTCCCGAGATTTTGCTTGCGCCAGAGGGGGCGTCCACACATGGCCGTGCGGAACGCCCGCCCGGCAACGTTCTCCGCGTGGGGCACGGCCGCGCAGGCGGGCCATCTTGGTGGAGAGACCAGTCTCGTCGATGAAGACGAGGCGCTGAGGATCGAGATCGAGCTGTGCCTCGAACCAGTCCCGGCGCCGCTTCAGGACGTCGGGGCGCTCCTGCTCCAGTGCATGGGCGGACTTTTTTTGAACGTCCAGCCATGCGACCGCAGCCAGGAACTGAGCGCGCTGTGCCCGATGACGACCGACCGCTCGGCCGATAGGCGCGCCATCATCTCGTGCAGCGTGATGTCCCGGCGCTCCTCGATCAACCCCACGATGAAGCTTTCATGCTTATCCAGGCGCGAGGCGCGACGCCGGCCCTGTATCCGCGCCGTGGTCTCGCCGAGCCGCGCCCGTGCGATCCAGCGGATCGCCGTCGAGATCCCCACCCCGAACCGGGCTGCCGCCTGCCGAGCCGACGCTCCATCCGTCGAAGCCCGCAAAACCCGTCCGCGAAGATCCTCGCTCAGTGCTCGTGCCATGCCCCACCTCATCCAACGATCAGGTTGAATCAGGCGCAGGACGCCGCGTCACTTCACAATCGATTCAATCACGGCCGGAACCGCTCTAGTGAGGCTCAGGAAGCCGCAACCCGAGACAGAGTCGTCGCCATTCCAGGCTGGCATGGAAGCAAGGGGCAATCCATGCGTGAAGCACATGGCAAAGCGAAATGATGCTGTATTGCAAAAGGCAAACTCCGCCCAATATAGCAGTCGCGGTTGTTGAACGGGCTCTGCTACTCCTCCCGGCAGCGGTCTCGTTTCAGCCGTTCCCCTCCGAGATGTTTGGCGACAACGCCAAATGTTTCAAACTTTCCAGGCCGGTTTCCTTGCGGACGCCGGCCTTTTTTGTTTCTGAAACCGCCGTGTCGAATCGAGCGGGTCAGAGTCTCGAAATGCGACGAGGCGAGATTTGCTCTCGGCCATCGGACAGGCGCCGTTCGGCCACGCTTATGCAGGGAAGTCGCGCCAAGCAAGCACGCTGGGCTCTCACCTCGGCGATGATCGCGGCCACGGTGGCGCTGCGCGATCGTGGTCCATTCAAGATCGGATGGGTTGGCTTCTGCCGCTTGCGCCCGGCAGGCTTCGCGGCTGGCCGGCGGCGTTCCGCAAATGGTGGGACGAGCGAAGCCAACCGAGGAAAGGGGCTGGATGGCGCAGGTGCTGCGGGTCCGGTGCAAGAGAAGGATGGAGAAGGAAGGTATCGATGAGTTGGGGGGAAGGTGCCTCGTGCGGCCGTGCTCGAAAAGGCCGACTTTAAGATCGACCTGGAGGAGAGCACCCGAAAGGCAAAAAAATGCCGCCGCGGCAATGGCGAGATCGTCATGCGCGGGCTCCTTTCGAGGCGATGCCGCTACCAGCTGATGTCCGGTACGACGAGCTTGATGAGTTGGTCCAGGGAATCCTGCCCGCCGAGATAATACGCGTCGGGCGCGATCACGCCAGGCACGCCTTCCCGCTCGACGTCGATCTCGGTGCCCACGGAAACAGCCTTCAGGATCACGGTGACGCGCAACTCACCGGCCAGGTTCGGATTCTCGAGACGCTCAAGATCCGGCGCGGGCGGCCGGCCAACGCGATTTCCAGAAATGGAGAATCAGCACAGACTGCATCAGCGCAACGGACGTTCGCCTAGGTCGGATTGTCTTTTCAGGGTTGGCACCTCATGGCTCCTGCTGTTGCCTTCGCTGCACGCCTCGACACCCCCGAGCCGGAATACCGCGTCCTGCCTCACAATATCGAGGCGGAGCAGGCGCTTCTGGGCGCGATCTTGGTCAACAACGACGCCTTCTACCGCGTTTCCGACTTCCTGCTGCCGGATCATTTCTTCGAGCCGATCCACCAGCGCGTCTTCGAGCTGACGGCAAGCCTGATCCGCGCCGGCAAGATCGCCACGCCGATCACACTCAAGACCTTCGTCAACGACCTCGAACTCGGCGACATCACGCCGAGCCAGTATCTCGCGCGCCTCGCCGCCGAGGCGACGACCGTCATCAATGCCGGCGATTACGGCCGCACGATCTACGACCTCGCCATCCGCCGCCAGCTCATCGGCGTCGGCGAGAACCTCGTCAACATCGCCTATGACGCGCCGGTCGAGATGGCGCCGCGCGAACAGATCGAGGATGCAGAGCGCAGGCTTTACGAGCTGGCCGAGAAGGGCCGCTACGAGGGCGGCTTCCAGAAATTCGATGGCGCGCTGCGGCTGGCCATCGACATGGCGGTGAGCGCCTACCAGCGCGATGGCGGCCTCTCCGGCATCTCGACGGGCCTGCGCGACGTCGACCGGAGCATGGGGGGCCTCCAGCGTTCGGACCTGCTCGTGCTCGCCGGCCGCCCGGCCATGGGCAAGACCTCGCTCGCGACCAACATCGCCTTCAACATCGCCAAGGCCTGGCGCGGCGAACGCCAGGAAGACGGGTCGTTCAAATCGGTCGATGGTGGCGTCGTCGGCTTCTTCTCGCTCGAGATGTCGTCCGACCAGCTCGCGACCCGCATCGTCGCCGAGCAGTCGGGCATCTCCTCCTACAAGATCCGGCAGGGGCGCATCACCGAGGCCGATTTCGCCCGCATCACTGACGTCGCCGCCCAGATAGAGAAGCTGCCGCTCTATATCGACCAGACCGGCGGCATCTCGATCGCGCAGCTCATGGCCCGCGCCCGGCGGCTCAAGCGCCAGAAGGGGCTCGACGTCCTGTTCATCGACTATCTCCAACTCCTTGCCGGTTCCGGCAAGGCCGGGCAGAACCGTGTGCAGGAGCTGACGGAGATCACCACCAGCCTGAAGGCGCTGGCAAAGGAGCTCAACGTCCCGATCGTCGCGCTCTCCCAGCTCTCACGGAAGGTCGAAGAGCGTGACGACAAGCGCCCACAGCTCGCGGACCTGCGCGAATCCGGCTCGATCGAGCAGGATGCCGACGTGGTGATGTTCGTCTACCGCGAGGAATACTACCTCAAGGGCAAGGAGCCGCGCTCCGGCACCGAAGAGCACAACAAATGGCAGATCGAGATGGAGGCCGCCCATGGTCTTGCCGAACTGATCATCGGCAAGCAGCGTCACGGCCCGACCGGAACAGTCGGCTTGCAGTTTGACGCCGAGGTAACCCGTTTCTCCAATCGCGCGGATGAATCGCGCTTGCCCGAGTGCGCAGGATCCGAAAAGGACAAGAGGTCGTTCGAACCCTCTGGGATCGTATCCCTCCAGCCCAACAGCTCATAACACTGTTCGCTTGTTTAGCGGGAATTCAACGCTAGGCCCTTGCTTCGCCTCGATATGGCTAAGCCACGTCTCGCTCGCCCGAACGCGTTTGGTATGGATCAAATTTGAGAACGCTCACTTCGCGCGCCAAGTGCTGAGCCGAGCGCGAACCGTGATTTGTCGAGCGCCTCAGCCGGGCTCAAACCGCGCATCGTGTAGTAGAGGTCACGGCCGAGTGCGAGTACATCCGGATTTCCGCTATTGGCCTGCTCGACCGCCCAGACGGCTTGAGCGACCACCGCGCTCTTCTCCACAACCTTGTTTACCAGATGCAGTGACCGGGCCTCATGCGCATCCATCAGCCTAGCATTGTAGACGATGTCGAACAGCACCTTTTTGGGGAGCGCATCGCGGACGATCGCGAGGGCCAGGAACGGAAACAGCCCGTGGGCCGCTTCCGGCAGGCCAAGCGTCGCATCCTCTGCAACAAACGCGAGATCGCAGCCCACGACGAGGCCGAAGCCGCCTGCGTGTGCGTTGCCATTGACGGCCGCGACGAGGGGCTTGCCGAGACGAGCCATCTCGTTGAGCAGGTCGATATGGGCCCGCCCGAATTCCATGCGGCCGGCCGTGGTCGGCCCCGCTCCTTGATAGTCACCGCCAAGGCAAAAAATGTCGCCATGGCCAGTGAGCACGCAGCCCGCCACCGTCGGATCCCGCCGTGCCGCGTCCAACCCGGCCGTCAGTTCCTCCGCCATCTGCTGAGTGATGCGGTTGCCCGCATCGGGGCGCTTCATCGTGAGCACGACGACGCGACCGTCGCGGTTCGTCTCCACCTGTGACATGTCTCCTCCCCTCAGCGCGTTTCCGACCCGCCGCTCAGCGTCCGGCCACATTCGGTCCTTTGGCCGGGCAGCGGTGACCACAGCGCCAGCCCTTTCGGTTCGAGATCCGCCTGCGCGAAGACGGCTGATTCCTCATGCCCAGGCCCGACGATAGAGGTCCTGAATCGTCATCGCGTCCGGGACCCGGGGATTGTTCGCCGGCGATCCCGAGGCGAGAGCCTGTTCGGCCATGAGCGGCAGGACGTCCTTCCACTTCCGTTCGTCGATGCCATACGCCTGCGGAGTTGGCACCTGAAGATCGTGGTTGAGCTGCCGCAATGCTGCGGTCAGGCGGGAGGCGGCGACTTCGTCGTCATCGCCATCGCCGGCAAGTCCCAACGCGCCTGAGATCGCGGCATAGCGTGCCGGGGCGCCGGCCGCTGACCATTCGCTGACCGCCGGCAGCAACATGGCGTTGGAGAGGCCGTGTGCGACGTGAAAATGGGCCCCGATCGGCCGGCTCATCCCATGCACAAGCGCGACCGAAGCGTTCGAAAAGGCGATGCCAGCCTGCGTTGCCGCCAGCATCATGGCTTCGCGGGCCGCGCGATTCCCCGGCTCGTTGCAGGCCGTCGGTAGATTGTTCCAGATCGTTTTCGCGGCCGAGAGCGCCAGCGCGTCGGTGAACGGATTGGCCCGTCGCGAGACATACGCCTCGATCGCATGGGTCAGCGCATCGATCCCCGTATCCGCGATCAGCCGATACGGTTTGGTCAATGTGAGCTCGTAGTCGACGATGGCGATGCTCGGGAGATAGGCGAGACCGGCGCAGAGCATCTTCTCGTCCGTACGCTCGTCCGTGACGATCGTGAAGCGCGTGGCTTCCGACCCGGTGCCGGCGGTGGTCGGAATCGCCACGATAGGCAAGCCCGGCGCGTCCTCCTGATGAGGCGCCTTGAGCGAGGCCATCTCTCCGCCCCGAAGGCTGAGAACCGCAGCCGCCTTCGCGGTGTCGATCGGACTGCCGCCGCCAAGGCCGATCACGCAATCATGACCGCCTTCGCCGATGAAGGCGGTTGCCGCAACAACGGAAGCGACGGTCGGATCGGGAACGGCGTCGGCGAAGACCCGCACCTCGATTCCGGCGTTGCCGAGCCCCGCCTTGAGCCGCGCAAGAGCACCGCTATGGGCGATGAAGCGATCGGTGACGACAGCCGGACGCCCGAGGCCGAGCTGCGCAAGCGCCTGCGGCAAATCATCGAGGGCGCCGGCGCCGATCCGCATGATGCGGGGCAAAGCGATAGCGTGCACGTCTGCTCTCATCTCCAGGATTCTGGCTGAGGCGGCTCGCCGGAGCCGGTTGCCAGGAACGTCGGCTTCCAGCGATCGCACTGGCAAGCGTCGCGGGCGGGACGCCGATCGGTCTCTACGAGGCGTAGCTTTGCTCGCGTGCGACCATTTCGGACAGACCGACGAACTCGTTGAAATCCTCGAAGGGCGTCAACAGGTCGGCCACGGCGTTGGTGGAACAGCCTTCGGCCATGAACCGCTCCATCATCGTCTTGACCGCCTTGTGCATCGCCAACATCGGCTCGACGGGGCACAGCGCATAGTCAAAGCCGAGCTCGTAGACTTCCTTCAAGGACAGGAAGGGGCTCTTCCCCGACCGCACCATGTTGAACAGCAATGGCTTGCCGAGAGGACGCAGGCGGTCGCTGATCTGCTTCATCTGCTCGACGCTCTCGATCGCGTCGACATAAAGCCCATCCGCCCCGACATGGGCGTAGCCGGTGAGCCGGGCGATCGCGTCGTCAAGGCCGGTGACCGCGAGGGAATCAGTCCTCGCCACAATGAAGAAGTTCGGATCCCGCCGCGCATCCAACATCGCCCGCAGCTTCTGCTGCATCTCCTCGGGGCTGACGAGCTGCTTGCCGGCGAAATGCCCGCATTTCTTGGGAACGGCCTGATCCTCGAGGTGCAGGACCGAAGCGCCGGCCTCCTCCCAGAGGGAGATCGTGCGCGCCGCGTCGAGTACGCCGCCATAGCCGGTGTCGGCATCGGCGAAGACCGGCACGCTGGTCACACGGCAGATCCGGCGGATGTGCTCGAACATTTCGGTCTGACTAAGGAGGCCGACGTCCGGCGCGCCAGCTACGATCGCCGAGGCGACAAAGCCGCTGACATAGATGGCCGGGGCTCCGGCTTGCTCCGCGAGCTTGGCGGTGACTGCATCGTGCGCGCCCATGCAGACGAAGGGAGGGGTTCTCAGTAGTTCTCGGAAGCGAGCTGAGCGGCTCAAATCGGCTCTCCCATTTGGATGTGCGGCGTTCAGCGCGGGCGCACGGAACGCATGTGGTCAGTCGCCACGTTAGCGCGAACGTAATACAGTGACTTAATTGGCGCAAGAGCCTTCGAGATGGCTTCTCTCAGTCCGGCGAAATTTTCGGTAAGCTGGTGCAGCATGGACGATATCGAATGACACCGAACAACGAGCGACCCGAGTGACAGCAGCGTCGGAAAAAATCGTCGGGCGCGGAAAAGCCCGCATGGCGGACGTCGCCGCCATGGCAGGCGTTTCCGCCATGACCGTCTCTCGCGTGCTGCGAGATCCCAATTGCGTCACACCGGAGACGCTTCGCCGCATCGAAGCGGCAATCGACGCGACCGGCTACGTCCCGAACCGGATTGCCGGCAGCCTCGCGTCGCGGCGCACTGACATTGTTGGGCTGATCGTGCCGAGCCTGCGCAACTCGCTCTTCGCCGAGACGATCAAGGGCGTCTCAGACATCCTCGGCTCCGAACATCACCTTATGATCGCCGACAGCGGATATACCCTGAAAGGAGAGGAGGTCGCGATCCGCGCGTTTCTCGGCCAGCGCATCTGCGGCATCATCCTCCACAACACCAAGCACTCCCCTCGCAGCCGGGTCATGCTCCAGGAGGCGGGAATCCCCTGCATCGAGACGGGGAATCTCATCCGGCAACCGATCGACATGACGGTCGGCTTCTCAAATCACGACGCGGCCTGCACCATGACGGAACATCTGTTGGGCCGGGGTTACCGCCATATCGGCTTCGTCAGCCTGCCGACGAAGGACAACGACCGCGCCGCCGAGCGCAAGGCCGGCTATCTCACCGCGCTCGCCCGCGCAGGCGTTTCCGCCAATCCCGCGCTCGTCCTCGAAAGCCCGCCGGGATTGAAGAGTGGCGGGCAGGCGCTCGTCCGGCTCGTCGAAACCGCGCCCGAGGTCGATGCGGTGTTCCTGTCCGGTGATGTGCTCGCCACAGGCGCCCTGCTCGAGGCCAACCGGAGGGGCTGGGACGTTCCCGGGCGCATCGCCATCGCCGGGTCCGACGACAACGAACTGCAGGAGTGCGTGTCTCCGCCGCTCACGACATTGCGGTTTCCGCGCTACGAAATCGGGCGACGCGCGGCCGGGATGTTGCTCGATCGTCTCTCTGGGCGCTCGACGGGACCGGCCATTCTCGATCTCGGATACGAGATCATCGAACGCTCCAGCACCTGACAGTCGCCTTCGTCGTCGGCAGCTCTTGCGCTCGGTTTCGTTCTCTGTAAGGTTATCGCTAACGTTGCTTGCTCGCCACGTGGCGACGACCAGCCGAACGGGAGCCACCAGGTGCCGGCAGCCTCTGCATCACGTGGATCGTCATGCCGATAGTCGTGACCGATCCTCATGCGGCCCGTCCCACCCCTCAGGCAGGGATCGTGTCCCATGTCGAGCTCTAGCGCCGACCTTCGCCGGAAGCTCGACGAATTGCAGGGCGCAGGCGCGTATTGGGCGCCCACGCTCGATCCGCTGATCGACAGGGCTCCATCTTTCGTCGAAGCCTATCTCGCGATGGCCGGCCACCCCTGGCGCTCCAACCATCTCTCGCCGAAGACCCGCCACCTCGTATCGCTCTCGCTCTACGCTGCAGTCACGCATCTTTACGGACCCGGCATCAGGCACCATTGCCGGGGAGCGATCGACGCCGGCGCCTCCGTCGACGAGATCATCGAAGTGCTTCAGCTTGCCAGCAACCTCGGTGTCCATGCATGCGTGCTCGCCGTCCCCATCTTGCAAGAGAAGCTCGCATCGATCCCGGAAGAAGCGAAAAAGCTTGCCAGGAACGATGCCAGGCGGGTGCGCCTGAAAGAAGAGTTCATCTCGTCACGCGGCTATTGGAGCGGTATCTGGGATGGCCTGCTTGCGCTCGATCCCGACTATTTCGAAGCCTTCACAACGTTCTCATCCGTGCCGTGGCGTTCAAAGGCCTTGGACGCCACGGTCAAGGAGTTCGTCTATATCGCCACTGATGTATCCGTGACACATCAGTTTTCCCTGGGCACGCACATCCATATCGAGAACGCCCTGAAGTACGGGGCGACCGCTGAGCAGATACTGGAAGTCATTCAGCTCGCCAGCACCATGGGCATCTCGACCTTCGAAGCCGCGCTTCCGGTCGTTGCCGAGGAGCTCGCAAGGCGCGCCGCCGCCGAGCCCGACCCCTGAGGCGCCTTCCGATGACCGTTGGGATGCTTCGTCGCCATTCTCGTCCGTTGGAACAGTCCCGGCCGTCCGGATGTCCCGGCTGCGCACCATCGCAGCATCGACGTCGGCTCAATCTGGTGCCGTCCAGCGCCCCGCGAGAGGTGATCCATGCAGCGATGAGCGGGCGGCGTTCGGCGCGCGGCAGACCTCATTCCGCCGAGCAGCGGTCATGGTGGTGGCACGCATGGCAGAAAGGTCGTCCCGATGAGTAGTCCCGCGCTCAAGCGGATCGCCGTGGTCACGGGGGGCGGCTCCGGCATCGGCGCGGCGGCTGCCGAGAAGCTCGCGCGCGCAGGCGACCGCGTCGCGATCCTGGACATCGACCAGAGCGCCGGAGAGCGCCAGGCGCGGTACCTGTCCTCCGAAGGATTCGCGGCGGAGTATCTCGCATGCGATGTCGCCGATGCCGGCCAGGTTCAAGCCGTGGCCGACGAGATCGCTCGCAAATGGGGCCCCGCCGAGCGCCTGGTCACCTGCGCCGCCCTCATGCCGGATACGGAATCCGCCATGACCATGCCTCTCGATCGGCATGATCGCGTCTGGCGGGTGAACTATCACGGCACTTTCCACGCATGTCGCAGCTTCGGCGCGCAGATGGCGGCGGCGGGGGGCGGAGCGATCGTCACGCTGACCTCGATCAACACATACGCCGCGCTGCCGCTACCCGCCTACAACCCGAGCAAGGTCGCGCTCGCCCGGCTGACCCAGCTGTTGGCGGCGGAGCTGGGCAGACACAACGTTCGCGTCAACAGCGTCGCCCCGACCTATGTGATGATGCCGAGCCTTCGCCAGAAGGTCGAGAGCGGCCTGCGCGACCTGGACAAGCTGATGTCGGCCCATGCGCTGACCGCGCTCCCGACCCCTGGGGACGTCGCGGATGCGATAGGCTTCCTGCTCTCGCCCGAAGCACGCTTCATTACCGGCGCCGTGCTGCCGGTCGACTCCGGGTGGTCTGCCTGCACCGGATACATGACCTATGCCGGCGGCGTGCCATGGGCGCAGGAGGCGCCTCCGTAGCGGTCGGCTGGGAGGCCGAAGCTCTCCACAAGCCCAATCTCTTGACGATGGGCAGCGAAAAAAGAACCGAAACTCGGGAGGAAGCACATGACATTCAAGGCAGCATTCTTCGGCGTCCTGGCCGCCTGCGCGGCATCCGCCGCAAACGCGCAGACCATCCTCAAATTCGCCCATGCCGACCAGCAGAACAGCGCACGTCATGCCGGCGTGACCCTGTTCGCCCAGAAAGTCGAAGAGCTCACGCAGGGCCGATACAAGGTTCAGGTCTACTGCTGTGGCCAACTCGGCAGCGACCCGAAGGTCATCGAGCAATTGGGACTGGGTGGCGTCGATCTCACCATCTCGTCGACGGGCTCCTATGCGCCCTATATTCCGACGCTCAATCTGACGATGCTGCCCTTCGCCTTCGAGACCTACGAGCAGGGCTGGAAATTCTACGACGAGTCCGCCTGGCTCAAGGAGCAGTTCGCCAAGGCGCCGACGAAGGGCTTCCGCTTCCTCGCCCCCTGGGAGGGCGGTTTCCGCAACATGACGACCAGGGAGCCCTTGAACGGCCCCGACGACGCCAAGGGCAAGAAGCTGCGTAGCTTCGCCAACGAGATGATGCGCTGGTCGCTCGAGGCAATGGGCTTCGGCGTCCAGATCATGCCGTTGCCGGAGGTCTACATGGCGATCCAGCAAGGTGTCGTCGCTGGTCAGGAGAACCCGATCGACATGATCAACGGCCAGAAATTCTACGAGGTCGCCCCGCATGTCACGATCACGAACCATGTCTACAGCCCAACACCCGTCGTGATCTCGGAGAGAACCTGGCAGCGGCTGCCCGAGGCGGATCGCGCCCTGATCCTTCGTGCCGCCCAGGAGGTCACGCCCTTCATGCGCAAGCTCATCAAGGACAATGACGAGACGCTGCTTGCCGAAATGGAGACGAAGAACGCCAAAGTGAACCGCAAGCCGGACATCGCCGCGTTCCGGCGCAGCGTCGAGCCCGTCTACGAGAAGGCTCGCGAGAAATATGGCGCGGATGCGAAGGCCGTACTCGAGGAGGCGGCTGCCATCCGCGCCCAAGCAAAATAACAGCGGTCGCATGTCGACGAACCGCAGGGACATGGAAACGCGACGAGGAAGCGTCATGACACTTCGAAAACTGATATCCGGCCTCCTGGCGGCGACCGTGCTTTCGGCGGCGCCCGCGGCCATGGCGCAGACGACCCTGAAATTTGCGCATGGCGAGCAGCAGACCAGCGCCCGTCATCTCGGCGCGCAACTCCTCGGCAAGAAGATCGAGGAGATGACGCAGGGGCGCTACAAGTTGCAGATCTATTGCTGCAGCCAGCTCGGCGGCGATCCCAAGGCCATCGAGCAACTGGGCTTGGGCGGCGTCGACTTCACCATCTCGTCGACGGGTTCCTTCGCGCCCCATATCCCCGCGCTCAATCTGACGATGCTGCCCTTCGCCTTCGAGACCTACGAGCAGGGCTGGAAGTTCTACGATGAATCGCCCTGGCTCAAGGAGCAGTTCGCCAAGGCGCCGGCGAAGGGCTTCCGCTTCCTCGCCCCCTGGGAGGGCGGTTTCCGTGTCATGACGACGCGCGACCCGCTGAACGGTCCCGAAGACGCCAAAGGCAAGAAGCTGCGCAGCTTCGCCAACGAGATGATGCGCTGGTCGCTCGAAGCGATGGGGTTCGGCGTCCAGATCATGCCGCTGCCGGAGGTCTACATGGCGATCCAGCAGGGCGTCGTCGCGGGCCAGGAAAACCCAATCGACACCGTCAACGCCCAGAAATACTACGAGGTGGCGCCCCATGTGACGCTGACGAACCATGTCTACAGCCCGACCCCGGTCGTGATCGCCGAGAAGACCTGGCAGGGGCTCTCCGAAACGGATCGCGCGCTGATCCTGCGCGCGGCGCAGGAAGTGACCCCCTTCATGCGTGATCTCATCCGCACCCGCGATGCGGATTCGCTGAAGGAGATGGAAGCCAAGGGCGCCAAGGTCAATCGTACACCCCGGATCGACGCGTTTCGCCAATCCGTTGCCTCCGTCTACGACAGGGCGCGCGAGAAATATGGTGCCGACGCCGATGCCTTCATCAAGGAGGCCGAAGCGCTTCGGACGCAGCCGAAATGACGAATCCGCGACCGGCCCATGCTCCCGAGGCGCCCCAGTTCGGACGCGCCGAGCCTGTTGTTGCAGATAGTCGTCGGCTGCCGCTTCCCCTGGAATGGGTGAGCCGGATCGTCGATCTGGCGGTGATCATGATCGGCGCTTCACTGATCACGATCGTCCTGATCAATGTCGTGCTGCATTTGCTGGCGCACGATCTCGCCTGGGTGACCGAGCTCGGCGAGTTCATGATGGTCTGGGTCACCTTTCTGGGCGGCGTCGCCGCCGCCCGGCGCAATGTGCACATGTCGATCACCGAGCTGCTGGACAAGCTTCCGCCGGCCAGGCGCCGCTGGGCGGATGCGGCCGTTCAGACCTTCTGCCTCACGGTGCTCGCGCTGCTGCTGTTTTACGGCTGGCGCATGGTGGAGAGCAGCTGGGGCAGTGTTCTGACCACGCTCGATTGGCCGATGGCCTGGCAGTACATGCCACTGCCGCTGTCGTCCGCGCTGATGATCCTCTTCATCGGCTACGACCTGATCCTGATCCTCCGCGGCATTCCCCGCGACCAGCGTTATCAGGAGAACTGATGCCATGCTGGCCATCGTCATCTTCGGTGTCTTCTTCGCGCTCGCGATAGCGGGCATCCCGCTCATGTTCGCGATGCTCGCGACGACTCTGGGCATCATCGCGCTCTACGGCATGCAGCATCCCTTCGAGACGCTGCTCCTGTCCTTTGTCAGCGGCGTCGAGCCGTTCATGCTCATCGCGGTTCCGCTGTTCGTCTTCACCGGCGAACTCCTCGCCAGCGGAGGTGTCGGCCAGCGCATCGTCGCCTTTGCCTATGTCATGTTCGGCTGGCTTCCGGGCGGGCTGGGAGTCGTCACTGTCGTCTCCTGCCTGATGTTCGGCGGGATCTCCGGCTCGGCCATTGCGGATACGGCCGCGATCGGCTCGCTGATCATCCCGACGATGATCGCGCGCGGCTATTCACGCGGGTTCGCCGCTGCGCTGCTTTCGGTGGCGGGCACGCTGGCGTTGCTGATGCCGCTTTCGGTGCCATTCCTCGTCTATTCCTTCATTTCCGGCACTTCGATGCGGTCGCTGTCGATCGCGGGGCTGATACCGGCGCTCCTGAGCGCGGCGGCGATGATCGCGATCTGCATCTGGCACGGAAAATCGACGGCATGCGACCCCGGCGGCCCCCGCGCGCCGCTGCGCGAAGTTCTCACGGCGGCCTATGCCGCCGGACCGGCGCTACTCCTGCCGATTCTGATCGTCGGGGGTATCTGGAGCGGCTACTTCACCCCGACCGAGGCAGCGGCTGTGGCGGTCTTCTACGGGATCGTCATCTCGATGTTCCTCTACAAGGACCTGCGCTGGAGCCAGATCCCCGACCTCCTCCTCAAGGCCTTCATCACCAGCGCCACCGTGATGCTGGTGATCGGTGCGACGGGCGCTCTGGCCTGGCTGCTGACGGTCGAGCAAGTCGCCTTCCACATGTCGAACTGGGTCGCATCTGTCGCGCAGTCGCCATGGGTGTTCCTGCTCCTTCTGAACGTCGCGCTGCTCTTGCTCGGCCTGTTCATCGAGCCGCTGCCGGCACTGCTGATGGCCGGACCGCTGTTCATTCCCATGGCAGCGGCGTTCGGGATCAATCCCGTCCATCTCGGCGTGGTGATGACCGCCAACCTGGCGATCGCCTTGTATACCCCGCCGGTGGGAGGCACCCTGTTCGTCGCCGCCAAGCTCGCAAAGGCCAGCATCGCCGAAATCACCCGCCATCTCTGGCTGCTGATGGGCGCGACCTTCTTCGTCACGCTCTTGCTGACCTACTATCCGCCGCTCACGCAGTGGCTCCCGCAGCTGGTGATTTCGCTCACCAACTGAACCGGGGTCGGCAGCCGAGACGTCTGGCTGCCGACCTGCACATTCCTCGCTGTCGCGCCGGACGGCGAGCGACCCGGCGATGGCGAGGGTCGCGCAAGGACCGATGGCAAAGCCCCGAGGCGATGGACGAATGGGACGCACGGACATGGTCACGATATCCCTGCGTGGCGAGGACATTCTTCTCGACGGAGTTCCGACCTATCCAGGCAGGTTCTGGAAGGGGCAGCGCGTCGAAGGCCAACTCATATCGATGCGCATGGTCAATGCGATCTTCGATGACCTGAATCCGGAAACCCGGGCGCCCTGGATCTACCCGGACACGAGAACATGGGACCCCGAGCGGAACGTCACCGAGTTCCTCGGCATGCTGCTGGCCTACCGGCGGTTCGGCGTCCTGGGTGTCACGATCAATCTGCAGGGCGGATCGCCGGAAGGCTATTGCGAAATCCAGCCCTGGATCAACACGGCCTTTACGGCCTATGGCGAGTTGCGGGACGCCTATATGGATCGCTTCGATCGCGCGCTGAAGCGGCTCGATGAGCTCGGCATGATCGCGATCGTCGGTCTCTTCTACCACCTCCAGGATCTGCGGCTGGTCGCCAATGAAATGGTTATGCGACACTGGAGTCGATGGGCTCACGCTCCTTCGCCGTGAGGGCTCGCTCAGCCCCGATCGACCCGGGCGGCAGATGCAGCTTCGCAGGTCCAGCCTCGCCGAAACTCGCCACGGTTGGTGCGGAGCATTCCCGTTGCATCTCTTGCGCGCAGTTGGCTGGCGGGCGGCGGGTAGCGGGGCGCGGTGGAGAGGCAGAGGAGGGTGAGAGATCCGCGACGGGTCTGGAGGTCCGGCGGGAGATTCCGGTCCGCCCGTCACGGAGATGCCACCATGGCGAAGACCACGTTCAAGCCTCATCTCAATCCCTCGAAGAACAACCGCGTCGGCTCACCCACTGCGGGAGAGCCGTCATGACTTTCGGAGCAACGGTCACCGACCAGGAGTATTCTCGCCTCGCGCCCATCGAGCGGGAACTGGCGACGGCATTCGCCGCCGAACGTGGATACGCGCAGCCCACGGCCAAGCAGCCGGCATCAGAGCGCAGCGCCGTCGCCATCGACCTCGGACTATCCGATCTCGGTGGCATGATCCGTCTGGATCTCGAGAAGATCCTCGATGGCCGTCTGCTCGTCCAGGGCACATCCGGGGCCGGCAAGAGCTGGACATTGCGACGCATCCTCGAACAGACGCACGGCCACGTGCAGCAGATCGTGATCGATCCCGAGGGTGAGTTCGTCTCGCTGGCGCGGCGTTTCGACTTCCCCGTCCTCGACGGCGCTCGGCTCGACGCCGCAGCTCTTGCGATCGCCGCGACCCGCGCCCGGGAGCATCGCCTGTCGCTGTTGCTCGATCTCTCGCAGATCGACCGGGAAGCCCAGATGCAGCATGTCACGGCGTTCGTCGGTGCGCTGATCGCCGCACCGCGCGAACACTGGCACCCCCTGCTGATCGCAATCGACGAGGCTCATCTGTTCGCTCCATTCGGAGGTGCGGGACTGGCCGCGACCTCTGTCCGGCAAGCGGCGACGCAGACGATCACCGATCTAATGAGCCGCGGCCGCAAGCGCGGTCTCGCCAGCGTCCTTGCTACGCAACGTATCGCCCGGCTCGCGAAATCGGTCTCTTCGGAGGTCCTCAATTTCCTGATCGGCCTCAATACGCTCGACATCGATATTCGACGCGCCGCCGAAACCATCGGGTGGGATGCGAGCAAAGCGTTCGATCGGCTGCCATTGCTTCTGCCCGGCGATTTCGTGGCGTCCGGGCCGGCATTCTCTCGCGCGCCGGCGATGCTGCGCATCGGCCCTGTCGAAACCCGCCACATCGGAGCACGGCCGGAGATCGCGACGCCGTCGCCGATCAGCACCGAGGACGCCGTCCGCCTGCTCGACCTCGACGAACTCCAGGCGGTCTCCGAAGCTGACGGCGAGGCTCGATCCGACATGAGTTTGCCCGCCGGCGCGCGCTCGGTGCGTGCCTTCATCCGGGAGGCCGCTTTCGCCGACGCCGGCCGGGTCTGGGAGGTCCTAGCGCCGCTCGTACCGCAGGGCGCGGCGGTCGCTGACCTCGCCGATTATCTCGGCATCGATTCCGGCCGCGTCAGTGCCGCGCTCGCCCTGCTCGACACCTGCGGCGCCATCGACATCGACGATGTGCACGATGGCCGCGCCGTGCGGATCGCGAAAGGAATGGCGCCGTGAGCCTCAAACCCGTCTCCTTCGCAAAGCCCCGCCGCCACGAACCCCGTCTTTCCGTTCCCTACGTCCCGGGCAAGCGCGACAAGCGCTTCTGGACCGAGACGGAAAACGAAGTCCTCCGGCGCTATTTCCCCGATGGCGGGGCCGCAGCCTGCCTCGCCAGGCTCGCCGAGCACCGCACGCTTGCCGGCGTCTACGGGCAGGCACAGAAGCTCGGCCTGAAAGCGAGCACCTCGCCAGCGGCGCGGCAGCGCCACCGCACCAGTCCGGAACTCGATCAGCTGATCCGCGACGGATGGATCGACATGGATCCCAGCCGAAAGGGCGCCGTTTCGGATCTCGCCACCCGCCTCGATGTTCCCCGCTGGTGGCTGACCAAGCGCTTGACGATCCTCGGCTTGACCGTCCGGCATAAAAAAGAGCCGCGATGGACGGTAGCCGAGGATGCCCTGATGAGCAGTGTCCCGCTTCATCAGCCGGACAAGGCCGCGGCCATCTTCCGTGAGCACGGCTTCCGGCGCTCGCCGACGGCAATCGTCGTCCGGGCGAAGCGGCTTTCTCTCTCCCGGCGAGCGACCCGGCCCGAGCTCTCGGCAACGCAAGCCGCGGCGATCCTCGGCGTCGACGGCAAGTTCGTGACTGCGCGTATTCTCGCGGGCGATCTGCCGGCCGAAAAGCGAGGCGACAGGCGGCTTTCACAGCAGGGCGGCAGTTCCTGGGACATCGAGCCTGTCGCCCTTCGGCGATGGATCATCGACAACCTCGAGGTCGTCGATCTTCGGAAGGTCGACAAGATCCCTTTCGTCCTTCTGATCGCGGGCGAGTGCTCGTGAGACACGTCATCGAGCTGTTGGCCGAGCTCGGAGGCGACCATCGCTCTTCCTGGGCTCCTCGCGACGAACTTGTCCCCGCCCCGATCGCCGAAGGCAGCTCTGCCGCCTGACGTAACCCAACAATTCCTTCAACCCCCGCGCCCGGCATCGCTTCGCGATCGCCGGGCGCATCCGTTTCAGGGAGATCCCGATGTTCGACTGGACGAAATCCTGTTCCTACGACGACGCGCAAAAGCGGCGCTTCCATGCAACCGCCCGTTCGCGCGTGAAGCAGCTCGCCGCCGAGCTGGGCCTGCCCCCCGGCTCCTACGATATCCGCGCCAATAAGGGTGGCATCGCCGTCTCGGGCGAGATCACCCTCCATCATGACGCAGCCTATGTGCAGGTCGCGCAATACGGCCTGTCCTCAGGACACGGCATCCTGATCCGATCCTGCAAGGGCAGGCGCGATTTCATCGGTGGTCCCAACACCTTCGCGCCGCTCGCGCTGCTGGACGATATCCCGGCCCTCGCCGCCAGGGTTCGCAGCATCACCGGCGTCGGCAAGCCGACGCCGACCAACGCGCACGCGGCCTGACGCTTCATCGCGCCAAGGCCGGGCCTGTCCGGACCTTCCTCACCTTCACAAATTGCAAGAGGTCGTCATGCCCACCTATCGGCTTGGCTCCAATGAGCTCGTCCACGCTCCAGGCGTGATCGCCTGGGCCATCAATGGCTACGCCTTCGAACACGATCGAGCGGCTCTGCGCCGCGTCGTCGTCGACGGCTGGCCGGGCGTCCCCGCCGCGGCCGTCGATCAGCTCTTATCCAGGGCGGTTCCTCATAGGATCGACGGCGAAACCGTCGTCTTCACCGTTGCCGAGCCCGCACCACCTCCGTCTCCGGTCGAGGAGGCATGATCATGCTCGGCACCTATCGTCGGCTCAACCTCCACGTCCTCGCGCCGTGGCGCAACGTGGTGCGCGCCGCGCACAACAAGCTCGATCCCGCCTCGCGACGCGATCCCGACAGGCGCGAAGCTCGCAAGAGCTTCTATCGTCAGATGCTGAAGCATCACCGCGACGCACAGCAGATCGTTCATCGCTTTCGGCTCTGACGCCGCAGCACACCCGCCACCTCGCCGATCCAGCTCCATGCCCGCAAGGGCATGGACGGTCGGTGCGCGCCTGCGAGGCAGGCAGACATCCGAGGGCATGCCATGACGACCGATCGACCTTTTCGGAAGATTTTCCCGACTCCCACTGGCGCCCAGCAAATGTATCAGCTCTTGGGCCTTGGAGAGGATCCGCCTATCGAGCAACGCCTCTCCGATGACACCTGTTCAGCAGGGTGGTTCGAGGTAACGGAGGATTGCTACCAGTTCGCGCGCATGATCTGGGGGCCGCTCTTCTCGCGCCCGGGCATGTTCGCCGTCACCAAGCGCGGGACCATTGCCTCGATCTTCTTCGAAATCACCGTCCGCGGACGGCGCCGATGGTTCCACGGCTATTGCGATCTCTCCGACCCCCAGAGCCCGGAGCGCATGCGCGCCGCGATCATCGCCTTCGAGACGCGGGCTTTTGACAGCATGACGCGCGCCGAAAAGCTTGAGGCAATCTGGGCATGGGCACCCGACGATTTCAAAGGGATCGCCGGCGCTGTGGATCCCAAAGCCTGGCCCACTGAACATCTCGGCAAACGCACCATCCTGGTGAACGGTGGAGCCCTCGGCACGGTCCTGAAGCTGCTCGAGCAGCTGACCGACGCCGAAATCGAAGAGAAGCTGGCGCCCCAGGCGAGGTGGAACGCCTCGGATGACGATGCCCCGGCCTGAAGGCCGCAAGGGTCCACGCCTCGGCTGACACCACGAATGGCCCGAGCGTCATGGGTCTGGCGTGCAGGTCGGCTGCGGGCCGGCGTCGCGAGAGGCGGAGGTGGGC
>SCMY01000012.1 GCA_005502805.1 Rhizobiales bacterium 2SD
TCGATCAAGATGCGCAAGGCGGTGAAGCTGATCCAGGAACGCGCGCCGGAGCTGGAATGCGACGGCGAGATGGAGGCCGACACCGCCCTCGTCGCCGCGATCCGCGACCGGGTGCTGCCGTCCTCGAAGCTGAAGGGCGTCGCCAACGTCCTGATCTTCCCCAATCTCGACGCCGCCAACATCGCCTATCAGTTCGCCAAGGTGCTGGCCGATGCGCTCCCCGTCGGCCCGATCCTGATCGGCGCCGCCAAGCCGGTCCACATCCTCACCGGCTCCGTCACCGCGCGCGGCGTCGTCAATATGACAGCCGTCGCCGTCGCCGAGGCGCAGGGACGCGCGGCCGCAGGATGAGCTTGGGAGAGGGCTGGCTCAACTCGTTTCTGAGCCAGCTTTCGAAAGCAGGACAATGACTTAAGCTGAACGGTTGAAACCGGCTTTTCGCTCTTGGCGGGCGGCGCGCGATCGGCCCATACTCCCGTCAGGAGCGGGAAAGGGGCCCGTCCGAATCGTTCGGAGAGCGCTCATGCGTGAGATCCATCGTCAGTCCGGAATCCGGCGTGCCATCCGGCCGCTCGCGCTGGCGAGCGGCCTTTTTCTTGCCCTTGCCTGTACCGGCGCCGCCATGGCGCAGGTCGTGTTCCATCGCGGCAATGACGGCGATCCCGAAACGCTCGATTCGCACAAGACCTCGACGGTGAGCGAGGCCCATCTGCTGCGCGATCTCTCCGAGGGCCTGGTGATCCATCACATCAACGGCGAGGTCGTGCCCGGCGTCGCCGAGAGCTGGACGATGGCGCCCGACGGCAAGAGCTACACCTTCAAGCTGCGCGCCAACGCCAAATGGTCGAATGGCGACCCGGTCACGGCGAATGATTTCGTCTTCTCGTTCCGGCGCATGGTCAATCCGGAGACCGGGGCGAAATACGCCAACATCCTCTACCCGATCCGCAGTGCCGAGAAGATCAACAAGGCCAGCGAAGGCGCCAAGCTGGAGGACCTCGGCGTCAAGGTGGTCGACGAGCGCACGCTCGAAATCGCGCTGGAGCGGCCGACGCCCTATTTCCTGGAATTGCTGACGCATCAGACCGGGCTGCCGGTCCATCCGGCTTCCGTGCAGAAGTTCGGCAAAGACTTCGTCAAGCCGGAGAACTGGGTCTCGAACGGCACCTACACGCTGAAGGAATTCGTGCCGAACTCGCATATCCGGCTGGAGAAGAACAAGGCCTTCCACGACGCCGCGAACGTCAGGATCGACACGGTCATCTACTATCCCACGCCCGACTTCTCCGCCGCCGCCCGCCGCTTCCAGGCCGGCGAACTGCAGATGACCTCGGACATCCCGGCCGACCAGGTGCAGCAATTGCGCGAGAAGCTCGGCAAGGACCAGGTTAGGATCTCGCCCTATCTCGGCACCTATTTCCTGATCATCAACAGCGCCAAGAAGCCCTTCGACGACATCAGGGTACGCCGCGCGCTCTCGCTGGTGATCGACCGCGAGTTCATCGCCGAAGAGATCTGGGGCGGCACCATGCTGCCTGCCTATGGCGTCATTCCGCCGAACATCGGCAATTACGGCGAGCGGGCCGAAGCCGACTTCAAGGGTACCTCCCCGCTCGACCGCGAGGACGAAGCCAAGAAGCTGCTAGCCGCCGCCGGCTTCGGACCGGGCGCACCACTCAAAGTCCAGTTGCGCTACAACACGACGGACAACAACCGCCGCACCGTCATCGCCATCGCCGAGCAGTGGAAGGCGATCGGTGTCGAGACCAGCTTCATCAACACCGACGGCAAGACGCATTTCGCCCTGCTGCGTGACGGCGGCGATTTCGACATCGCCCGCTATGGCTGGATCGGCGACTATTCCGACCCGCAGAACTTCCTGTTCCTGTTCCAGAGCGACAACACCGGCTTCAACTCCGGCAAGTACAACAACCCGAAATTCGACGCGCTGATGAAGCAGGGCGCCGAGGAGATCGACATCGCCAAGCGCGCCGCGATCCTGCGCGAGGCGGACGCGATCCTCGCCGCCGAGGTGCCGTGGATTCCGGTGCTCTACTATTCCTCGAAGAACCTGGTGTCGCCGAAGGTGCAGGGCTTCCAGCAGAACCTGCGCGGCGCGCTGCCGACGCGGTTCCTGAGCCTGAAGCCGTGACTGATGCACGTCATGGCCGGGCTTGACCCGGCCATCTCAGGCCGAGGCGGGCAATCGCCAGCGATCATGAGATGCTCGGGTCAAGCCCGAGCATGACGTAGGGACCGCCCCCCGTGCTCACCTACATCCTGCGCCGTCTCGCCGCCGCGATCCCGACCCTGTTCGTGATCGTGACGATCTCGTTTTTCCTGATGCGCGTCGCGCCGGGCGGGCCGTTCGATCTCGAACAGCCGCTCGAAGCCAAGGTGATGGAGAACCTGCGGCGCATCTACAAGCTCGACCAGCCGCTGTTCCAGCAATACCTGACCTATCTTTCCGCCCTGCTGCGTGGCGATTTCGGCCCGTCCTTCTACTTCCGCGATTTCTCGATCGCCGAATTGCTCGCGCAGGGGCTGCCGGTCTCGATGCGCCTCGGCGCCTGCGCGCTGCTGCTCGCGCTCGTGATCGGCGGCCCGCTCGGCGCGCTCGCGGCCTTCCGCCAGAACGGCGCGGCCGACCATGCGGTGATCGGCTTCGCCACTGCCGGCATCACCATCCCGAACTTCGTCGTGGCGCCGGTGCTGCAGATCGTCTTCGGGCTCACGCTCGCCTGGCTTCCGGTCGGCGGCTGGAACGGCGGCGCCTTCCGGAACACCGTGCTGCCGATCGTGACGCTCGCCTTGCCCCAGATCGCCGTGATCGCCCGAATGACGCGTGCGGCGATGATCGAGACGCTGCGCGCCAACCATATCCGCACGCTCCGGGCCCAGGGTCTCTCGACCACCACTATCGCGCTGCACGCGGCGCGGGGCGCGGCCCTGCCGGTCGTCTCCTATCTCGGACCGGCGGCAGCGAGCCTGCTCACCGGCTCGGTCGTGGTCGAGACGATCTTCGGCATTCCCGGCATCGGGCGCTATTTCGTCGAGGGCGCGCTCAACCGCGACTATACGCTGGTGATGGGCACGGTCGTCGTCGTCGCGATCTTCGTATTGCTCTTCAACCTCGTCGTCGACGTGCTCTACGCGCTGCTCGACCCGCGCGTCCGGCTGGAGTGAGCGATGAGCGACCTCGCCGCCTGCCCCACCCCACCCATCGGCCGCTCGCTCTGGCAGGACGCCCGCATCCGCCTGCTGCGCAACCGCGCCGCCGTGGCGAGCCTGATCGTGCTGGCACTGATGACACTGGCCTGCCTCGTCGGTCCACTGCTGACCGGCCACCCTTATGACCGGGTCTATCAGGACTATGTCCGCGTGCCCGCCAGCCTGTCCGCTTATCCCAAGGCGGAGGCTTTGCCCGCCGCGGTGCAGCGCATCGCCTCTCGTATCAGGGCGACGCCAAGCGAGATCGTGGTGGATGCAACCCGCATCAAACTGGTGCTGACCGCGCAGCGGCCGATCGACCAGCACCTGCTGGTCTATTTCGATCGCTCCGACCAGTTCGGCACGCCGGTCATCACCGCCAATGAGCAGGAGGGCCGCCGGCTTTCCCTCGACGTCCCGATCAAGCGCCAGTACTTCCTGTTCGGCACCGACTCCAATGGCCGCGATCTGCTCACCCGCACGCTGATCGCCGGCCGGGTCTCGCTCGCCATCGGCCTGCTTGCCACCGGCGTCGCCCTGGTGATCGGCGTCGCCTATGGCGCGACCGCCGGCTATCTCGGCGGGCGCATCGACATGGTGATGATGCGCATCGTCGACGTGCTCTATTCCCTGCCCTTCATCTTCTTCGTCATCCTGCTCGTCGTCTTCTTCGGCCGGAACTTCATCCTGATGTTCCTCGCCGTCGGCGCGATCGAATGGCTCGACATGGCTCGCATCGTCCGCGGCCAGGCGCTCTCGATCCGGCGGCAGGACTATGTGCTGGCGGCCGAGGCGCTGGGGGTCTCGACCGGCGGCATCCTCAGGCGCCATGTCATCCCCAACACGCTCGGGCCGGTCATCGTCTACGTCACCCTTTTGGTGCCGAAAGTGATCCTGCTCGAAAGCTTCCTGTCCTTCCTCGGCCTCGGCGTGCAGGAGCCGATGACGAGCTGGGGCGTGCTGATCTCGGACGGCGCCCGCGCCATCCAGGCGACGCCGTGGATGCTGATCTTCCCGGCGGCCTTCCTGGTGACGACGCTGTTCTCGCTCAACTTTCTCGGCGACGGCCTGCGCGATGCGCTCGACCCGAAGGATCGCTGAGATGGGCGAACCCATCCTCGCCATCCGCGACCTCAAGGTCCGCTTCCGCACCAATGACGGCCCGTGCGAGGCGGTGCGCGGCATCGACCTCGATGTCGGCCCCGGTGAATTCGTCGCCGTCGTCGGCGAATCCGGCTCGGGCAAGAGCCAGAGCGTGATGGCGGCGATGGGCCTCCTCGCCAGCAACGGCGAAGTCACCGGCGCGATCCGTTATCGCGAGGTCGATCTTCTCAAGCTGCCGCCCCCGGTCCTGAACAGCTATCGCGGCAAAAAACTCGCGATGATCTTCCAGGAGCCGATGACCTCGCTCGATCCGCTCTTCCGGATCGGCACGCAGATGGCCGCCCCCCTGCGCAAGCATCAGGGCCTGTCGCGCAAGGCGGCGCGGGCGCGGGCGCTGGAACTGCTGAAGCTGGTGCGCATCCCCTATCCGGAGCGCCGCCTCGATTCCTATCCGCACGAGCTCTCCGGCGGACAGCGCCAGCGCGTGATGATCGCAATGGCGCTGGCCAACAATCCCGACATCCTGATCGCCGACGAGCCGACGACGGCGCTCGACGTCACCATCGAGGCGGAGATCCTGGCGCTGATCGCCGAGCTCCGGCAGCGGCTCGGCATGGCCGTGATCCTGATCAGCCACGACCTCGGCCTCGTCCGCAAATACGCCGAGCGCGTCTATGTGATGAAAGCCGGCGAGGTCGTCGAGAGCGGCTCGGCGCAGGCGATCTTCGAAGCGCCGCAGCACCCTTACACAAAAGCCTTGCTCGCCGCCGAACCGCATGGCCACAAGGCGCCGCCGCCGGCCGACGCGCCCGTCCTGCTCGAAGCCCGCGACCTGCGTGTGAGCTTCGATCTCTCACGCGGCTTCCTCAAGCGCGAGAAGGTTACGCTGCACGCGGTCGACGGCGTCGACCTGACCGTGAGGCGCGGCCAGACCATCGGCATCGTCGGCGAATCCGGCTCGGGCAAGTCGACGCTCGGACGCGCGCTGCTCAAGCTCCTGCCCTCGTCCGGGATCGTTCGCTTCGAGGATCGGGCGCTGGCCCCGCTCGACCGCGCCGCGATGCGGCCCTTGCGCCGCAGCCTGCAGGTCGTGTTCCAGGACCCGTTCGGCTCGCTCTCGCCGCGCCTCACCGTCGGCGAGATCATCACCGAGGGTTTGCTGGTGCACGAGCCCGCTTTGTCACGCGCCGAGCGCGAGCGGCGAGCGGCGGCGGCCCTGACCGAGGTCTGCCTCGACCCGGCCCTGCGCAACCGCTATCCGCACGAATTCTCGGGTGGCCAGCGCCAGCGCATCGCCATCGCCCGCGCCATGATCCTGCACCCGGCGCTGGTCGTGCTGGACGAGCCGACCTCGGCGCTCGACCGCACTGTGCAGCAGAGCATCGTCGCCCTGCTCAAGGACCTGCAGGCGAGGCACGACCTCTCCTACCTCTTCATCAGCCACGACCTCGCAGTGGTGCGCGCCATGGCCGACGAGATCATGGTGATGAAGGACGGCAGGGTGGTCGAGCGCGGGCCGACCGAGGCGATCTTCGAGGCACCGCAGCAGGGCTATACCCAGCGCCTGATCGCGGCGGCGCTGAAGTGCTGAGACGAAAACGCCGCCTCGCTGGAGCGAAGCGGCGCCCTATCGGTGTCCGGCCAGGGGAGGCCACCGACACCGGCTAGCTGAAGTTATCAGTTCTCGACATAGCTGATCTTGCCGTCCGTCCCCTTCTTCCAGGTGTAGACGGTGTAGTCGAGATTGGTGCGGTCGCCCTTCTTGTCATAGGACATGTCGCCGAGCACGGTCTTGAAGGTCATGCCCGAATGCATCGCGGCGGCGATCTTCTTCGGATCGAGCGATTTCGCCTGCTCCGCAGCCTGCTTCATGATCTGGACCGCGGCATAGGAGTAGAGCGTATAGGCCTCGGGATTGATGCCCTTGGCCTCGAAGCGCTTGACCACTTCGGCCGCCGCAGGACGCTTGCGCGGATCGGGCGGGAAAGTCATCAGCGTGCCTTCGGTGCCAGGGCCGCCGATCACGGCGTATTCGTCGGAGGTGATGCCGTCCGCACCCATCGCCACCGTGGTCAGGCCTTGGTCGCGCATCTGGCGGACGATCAGGCCGAGCTCAGTGTGTAGCCCGCCCCAATAAAGCAGGTCGGCCTTGGCCGCCTTGATCTTCGAGACCAGCGCCGAGAAGTCCTTCTCGCCGGTGTTGACGCCTTCATAGAGCACCTCCTTGATGCCGGCGGCGTGCAGACCCTTGCGGGTTTCGTCGGCGAGGCCCTGGCCATAGGTCGTCTTGTCGTGGACGACGACGATCACCTTGCCCTTGAAGGTCTTGGCGATATGGCCGGAGGCGACGACGCCCTGCTGGTCGTCACGGCCGCAGGTGCGGAACACGTTCCAGAGACCACGCTCGGTGATCTTCGGATTGGTCGCCGACGGGCTGATCATCAGCATGCCGTTCTCGGCATAGACCTCCGATGCCGGCATGGTGACGCCGGAGTTGAAATGGCCAACGACGAGCTTGACGCCGTCGCCGACGAATTTGTTCGCGACAGAGACGCCCTGCTTGGGATCGCCAACATCGTCCCCGCTCGAGAGCGCGATCGTCTGGCCGAGAATGCCGCCGGCGGCATTGATATCGGCCACCGCCTGCTCGACCCCGTTCTTCAATTGCGCACCGAAGGCGGCGCTCGCGCCGGTCATCGGGCCGGCGACGCCGAGCTTCACCTGCGCCAGCACCGCGCCTTGCGACATCGCGAGCGCGCCGGCGGCGAGCATCACGATCAGATTGGTCCTCATCTCCATCCTCCTCCACGGTCCAAGCCGTGGCCGGACGCTACGTCGCTTGCCTTAACCTGTAAATCTGAGATAGCTGGTTACATGACGGCAGATCGTACAGGCGGCCCCAGCCGCGCCGGCTCGCTCCCGCTGGTCGCAAGCGAGCTCGCCTTCGACTTCACCAACACCACCTCGGATCGCGGCGGGCCGAACGAGCTCGAGCATCTGCGCGAGGGGCGCGACGTCGTGATCTGGGCGCGGCATGCCAAGGTGATCAGCGACGGCGACCGGGACGTGGCGCTGGCTGCGGTCGAGGCGGACGAAGCGCTGGCGGCGCGGCTGCTCGCCGAGGCCCTCGCCCTGCGCGACACGATCTACCGGATCGGCGCCGCGCTCAGCCGCCGCCAGCCACCGGCAGAGGAAGACCGGACACAGCTCGCCGCCATCCACGCGCATTGCCTCGCCTGTGCCAAGCTCTCACCGTTCGGTGACGGCTTCGTCTGGCGCTGGGACTCGAGCCGGACGCTGAGCGAGGCGATCCGCGGTCCGATCGCACTGTCGGCATTGACCGTGCTGACCCAGCAAAACCTCGCCCGCATCAAGCAGTGCGAGGGTGACCATTGCGGCTGGCTGTTCTTCGACACCACCAAGAACCGGCTGCGGCGCTGGTGCGAGATGGCAGTTTGCGGCAACCGCGCCAAGGTCCGCGCCTTCCGGCAGCGCCATTTCGAGGCGAAGACGGTCGGCTAGCGTCGCCCTGCATCCGACGCCGGTCTGCAAGCCGGCATGATATCTCGCCTCGCGCGCCGGGCTCGGCTAGGAAGGTTCGTCCTTTCCGCATGAGACCCTGCCCATGAGCCGCACCGTCTACGTCAATGGCGCCTATCTTCCCGAGGAAGAAGCGACGATCTCGATCTTCGACCGCGGCTTCATCTTCGGCGACGGCATCTACGAGGTCTCGTCCGTACTCGGCGGCAAGCTGGTCGACTGCGATGCGCATCTCGCCCGGCTCGAGCGTTCGGCTGGCGAGATCGGCCTCAGCCTGCCTTGCTCGCGCGCTGAGCTGATCGCGATCCATCAGGAACTGATCGCCCGCAACGCCATCGACGAAGGCAGCATCTATCTGCAGGTCTCGCGCGGTGCCGCCGATCGCGACTTCCCCTTCCCGGCGGAGGCCAAGTCGTCGCTGGTCCTGTTCACCCAGGTGCGCAACCTCACCAACGCCCCCGCCGCCAAGACCGGCATCAAGGTCGTCAGCACCCCGGACCTGCGCTGGGCTCGCCGAGACATCAAGAGCGTCAACCTGCTCGCGCCGGTGCTGGCCAAGCAGTTCGCCGCCGAGAAGGGCGCGCAGGAGGCCTGGCTGATCGAAGACGGCGTCGTCACGGAAGGCGCGTCGTCGACCGCCTGGATCGTCAAAGGCAAGACGCTGATCTCGCGCCCGCTGTCGAACAAGGTGCTGCCCGGCATCACCCGCAAGGCCGTGCTCGCCTTCCTGGCCGAGAGCGGCTTCAGCTTCGAGGAGCGCGAGTTCACGCTGGAAGAGGCGCTCGACGCCGAAGAGGCCTTCATCACCTCGGCGACCAGCTTCGTCATGCCGGTCGTCTCGATCGACGGCCACAGCATCCACAATGGTGCGCCCGGCCCGGCGACAATCCGCCTGCGCGAGATCTATTTCGACCACGCCCGCAAGGGCGGCGTGCTGGGCTGATTGCGCGTCATGCTCGGGCTTGACCCGAGCATCTCAGGACGAGAAGGCGTTCTATCCTGCGAGGGATTCTCGGGTCACCGCTACGCGGCGCCCGAGAATGACGGCAACTCCGCCCGCTCTCCCGCGATATAGGTCGCGGCGACATTGCGCTCGTCGCCGAGCGTGACCAGCACGAAGAGCTCCTCGGCGAGGTCGCGCACGGTCTCCAGCCGGTGGGCCATCACCCGCGTCGCGGCGGGGTCGAGCACAACGATATCCGCCTCGCGCCCCGGCTCGAACGAGCCGATCAGATGGTCGAGCCCGAGCGCCACAGCGTTGCCGAGCGTGATCGCGTGCAGCGCCTCGAAGGCCGAGAGCGACTGGCCCTGCAGCTGCAGGATCTTGTAGGCCTCGGCCATGGTCCGGAGCATCGAATAGGAGGTGCCGCCACCGATATCCGTGGCGACTGCAACCTTGACGCCCTCATGCCGCGCTCTTTGCCAATCGAACAGACCGGAGCCGAGGAAGAGGTTCGAGGTCGGGCAGAACACCGCGATCGCGCCGGCTTCAGCGAAGGCGCGCCATTCACGCTTGGTCATGTGGATGCAGTGGCCGAGCAGGCTCTTCTGACCCAGCAGCCCGTAATCCTCGTAGATGCCGGCATAGTCGGCGGCAGCGGGATAGAGCTCCCTGGCAAACGCGATCTCCGCCCGGTTCTCGTTGATATGGGTCTGGACGAAGCAGTCGGGATGCTCTTCGACCAGCCGCTGCGAGGCCGCCATCTGCTCCAGCGTCGAGGTCACGGCGAAGCGCGGCGTGATCGCATAGAGCTGGCGGCCCTTGCCGTGCCAGCGGCCGATCAGCTCCTTGCTGTCGGCATAGCCGCTCTCAGCCGTATCGGTCAGCGCCGGCGGAGCGTTGCGGTCCATCATCACCTTGCCGGCGATCATGCGCGTGTTGCGCCGGTGTGATTCGGTGAAGAAGGCCTCGGCCGATTGCTTGTGCACCGAGCAATACACCGCCGCCGTGGTGGTGCCGCTCGCCAGCAATTCGTCGAGCAGGAAGGCTGAGAGCTTCTGCGCATGGCCCTGCTGGGCGAGCTTCTGCTCCTCGACGAAGGTGTATTTGTTCAGCCACTCCATCAATTGCGCGCCATAGGAGGCGATCACTTGCGTCTGCGGCATGTGCAGATGGGCGTCGATGAAGCCCGGCATGATCAGATGTGGGCGATGATCGCTGATCGCAGCGCCGGCTGGCAGCGTCGGCAGCAGCTCCTTCGCCTCGCCGGCAGCCCGGATCAGGCCGCCTTCGATGACGAGCAGACCGTCCTCGACATAGCGATGCGCGGCCTCGCCGACCTCGTGCGGATCGCCGACGAACCAGAGAAGCCGGCCGCGCAGGGCTAAGGTCGCACCATCTTTGCTCAAGGCTCGCCGCTCCGGCTCAAATCGCGATCATATCTGCACCAAATCAAAGCTTCCGGCCAAGCCGCGAACGTGCCTAATCTCAGGGCATGAATCCGATTTGCGAGCGGCAGTGCCGCCATGCGTGAGAGCGTGCGTTTCCTGCTCGGCGACGAGCTGGTCGAGATCACCTCCTGCGATCCGACCCGCACCGTGCTCGACTGGCTCAGGCTCGACCGGCGCCGCACCGGCACCAAGGAAGGCTGTGCCGAGGGCGATTGCGGCGCCTGCACCATCGTCGTCGGCCGGCTCGACGGCGGCCAGCTGCGCTATGAAGCGATCAACGCCTGCATCCGCTTCCTGCCGACGCTGGACGGCTGCCACGTCCTGACCGTCGAGCATCTGAAAGCGCCGGACGGCACGCTTCACCCGGTCCAGCAGGCGATGGTCGACTGCCATGGCTCGCAATGCGGCTTCTGCACGCCCGGCTTCGTGATGTCGCTGTTCGCGCTCTGGCTGAACGAGCGGGCGCCCTCGGTGCAGCGCATCGAGGATGCCCTCGCCGGAAACCTCTGCCGCTGCACCGGCTATGAGCCGATCATCGCGGCGGCGCAACGCATGTATGGCGCCGAACGCGAGCGGGATCGTTTCGTCGCGGGGATGCCCGCGATCATCGCCCAGCTGAAGGCGCTCGTGGATAGCGAGACGATCTCGATCGGCGATGGCGCGTGTCAGTTCTACGCCCCTGCCACCGTCGGAGCGCTGGCCGAGTTGGTCGACACCCATCCGCAGGCGACTCTGGTCGCCGGTGCGACCGATGTCAGCCTCTGGGTCACCAAGGGCATGCGCCGGCTCGATCCGGTGATCTATCTCGGCCGGATCGACGAACTGCGTGCGATCTCCGACGAAGGCAGCCATCTGCGCCTCAGTGCCATGGCCAACCAGATCGCGGTGCGCGAGGCGCTCGCCGGCATCTCGCCACAGCTCGACGAGATGATGCGCCGCTTCGGCGGCGAGCAGGTGCGCAATGCCGGCACGATCGGCGGCAACATCGCCAACGGCTCGCCGATCGGCGACCTGCCGCCGGCGCTGATCGCACTCGGCGCGACGCTGGTTCTGCGCAAAGGCGGTGAACGCCGCGAACTCCCGCTCGAAGCCTTCTTCCTCGACTACCGCAAGCAGGACCGGCAACCGGGCGAATTCGTCGAGGCCGTGCTGGTGCCGAAGCTGCCCGCGGACGCGCTCTTCCACATCTCGAAGATATCGAAGCGCTTCGACGAGGACATTTCCGCGGTTTGTGGGGCCTTCTATCTGACACTCGACCAGGCCGGCCGCATCAGCGAGGCGAGGCTCGCCTATGGCGGCATGGCTGGCATCCCGAAGCGGGCGAAAGCTGCGGAGGCAGTGCTGCTCGGCCGTTCCTGGGACGATGCCGCAGTTGCCGCCGCAATCACCGTGCTGGCTGGGGATTTCACGCCGTTGACCGATATGCGCGCCTCGGCCGGATACCGGCTCAAGGTCGCCGGCAGTCTGCTGCGGCGCTTTCTGATCGAGACGACCGCTCCCGAGACCGGAACCCGCGTCGCCGGCCTGCTGGCGGAGGCCGCCCATGGCTGACGCACGCAAACGGCTCGACGCCATGGCGACGCGGCCGATCGTCGGTGCGCCGCTGAAGCACGATTCCGCCGAGAAACATGTCGCCGGCGAAGCCCTCTATATCGATGATATCGCCGAGCCGGCCGGCCTCGCCCACGCCTGCCTCGGCCTCTCGACGATCGCGCATGGCAAGCTGCTGGCGCTCGACCTTTCGGCCGTTGAGGCGGCGCCGGGCGTGATCGCTGTCCTCACCGCCGCCGACATCCCCGGCGAGAACGACATCTCCTCGACGCACAAGCATGACGAGCCGGTCTTCGCGACGTCGGACATCCTGCATCACGGCCAGCCGCACTTCGCCGTCGTCGCCGAGACGCGCGAGCAGGCCCGCCATGCCGCATTGCTGGCCAAAGCGAGCTATGAGGAGGCGCCTGCCCTGCTCGACGTCGCCGCCGCCCGCGCTGCGGGCTCCGACCTCGTCACCGAGCCGCTGAAGCTCGAGCGCGGCGATGTCGGTGCCGCCCTCGCCGCCAGCCCGCGCCGGCTGAAGGGGTCGATGGCGATCGGCGGGCAGGACCATTTCTATCTGGAAAGCCAGATCTCGCTCGCCATCCCCGGCGAGGACCAGGACATGCTGGTGCTGTGCTCGACCCAGCATCCAAGCGAAGTCCAGCACATGGTCGCGAATGTGCTCGGCGTCGGCGCGCATGCGGTGACGATCGAAGTCCGGCGCATGGGCGGCGGCTTCGGCGGCAAGGAGACGCAGGCCAACCTCTTCGCCTGCGTCGCCGCGCTCGCTGCGCGCAAGCTGAAGCGGCCGGTGAAGCTCCGGCCCGACCGCGACGACGACATGGTCATCACCGGCAAGCGCCACGATTTCGTCGTCGATTACGAGATCGGCTTCGACGACGAGGGCCGCATCCATGCGGTCGATGCGGTCTATGCCGCGCGCTGCGGCTGGAATGCCGACCTCTCCGGCCCGGTCACGGACCGCGCGCTGTTCCACATGGACAATTGCTATTTCTACCCGGCGGTGCGGGCCCGCTCGGAACCGCTCCGCACGCATACCGTCTCGAACACCGCCTTCCGCGGCTTCGGCGGGCCGCAGGGCATGGTCGGGGCCGAGCGCTTCATCGAGGAGGTCGCCTACGCCACCGGGCTCGACCCGCTGGAGGTGAGGAAGCGCAATCTCTATGGCGGCGAAGGCCGTGAGATCACGCCCTATCACCAGCCGGTCGAGGACATGATCGCCGCCGAGGTGATCGACGAGCTGGAGCACGTTTGCGACTACCGCGCCCGGCAGGAGGCGATCCGCGCCTTCAACCGACAGAGCCCAGTGATCAAGCGCGGCATTGCGCTGACCCCGGTCAAGTTCGGGATCTCCTTCACCGCGACCTGGTACAATCAGGCCGGGGCGCTGGTGCATGTCTATACCGACGGCACCGTGGCGCTGAACCATGGCGGCACCGAAATGGGCCAGGGGCTCTATCAGAAGGTGGCGCAGGTGGTGGCGCAGGCCTTCGGCATCGGGCTGGAGCAGATCAAGATCACCGCGACGACGACCGGCAAGGTGCCGAACACCTCGGCGACGGCCGCCTCCTCCGGCTCCGACCTCAACGGCATGGCGGCGCTCGACGCCTGCGAGACGATCAAGGCGCGGCTCGTGGCTTTCGCTGCTACGCATTGGCAGGAAAAGCCGGAGGCGATCGCCTTCCTGCCCGGCAGGGTGCAGGTCGGCGCCCGCGAGATTGGCTTCGTCGAGCTGGTCAAGGCGGCCTATATGGCCCGCGTCCAGCTCTCGGCCACCGGCTTCTATGCGACGCCAAAGATCCATTGGGACCGCAAGGCTGGTCGCGGACATCCCTTCTACTATTTCGCCTATGGCGCGGCGGCAGCCGAAGTCGCGATCGACACGCTGACCGGCGAATACAAGGTCGAGCGCGTCGACATCCTGCACGATTGCGGCAACTCGCTGAACCCGGCGATCGACAAGGGCCAGATCGAGGGCGGCTTCATCCAGGGCATGGGCTGGCTGACCACCGAGGAATTGGTCTGGGACGAGAAGGGGCGGCTCAGAACCCACGCGCCCTCGACCTACAAGATTCCTGTCGCCTCCGACCGGCCGCGCATCTTCAACGTCGCGCTCTTGGAGAAAGCCCCCAATCGCGAGCACACCATCCATCGCTCCAAGGCGGTGGGCGAGCCGCCGCTGATGCTGGCGATCAGCGTGCTGCACGCGCTCTCCGACGCAGTCGCCAGCGTCGGCGACCATCGCTTCTGCCCGCAGCTCGATGCGCCAGCGACACCCGAGCGGGTGCTCGATGCGGTTGACCGGGTGCGGGCGTTGGCGGAGGCGGCGCGATGACCCCCGCCGACTTCCTCTCCACCAGTTTGAAGGACGGTGCCGTCATCGTCCGCATAGCGGAGGCGCAGGGCTCGACCCCGCGCGAAGCCGGCGCGACGATGATCGTCAGCGCTCGCGGCAGCGCCGGCACGATCGGCGGCGGCCAACTCGAATTCCACTGCATCGACCTCGCCCGCATCCTGCTAGACAGCGGCGGGCCGCAACAGTTGATCGATATTCCGCTCGGCCCGCAAATGGGCCAGTGCTGCGGCGGACGCGTGCGGGTGGCAATGGAGCTCGCCACTGCCGCACATCTCGAAGTGCTCAGGCAGGACGAGGCGAAAGCCGCCGCCGAACGGCCGCAGGTTCTAATCTTCGGCGCCGGCCATACCGGCAAGGCGCTGGCGCGCAGCCTCGCCCTGCTGCCCATCGCTACCACGCTGATCGACGACCGGCCCGGCCAGTTCGACGAAGTGCCGACGACCGTCGCCTACCTGCAGCTCGACGACCCCGAGACCGCCTTGGCCGCAGCCCGGCCGGGCTCGGCCTTCGTCGTGCTGACCCATAGCCATGCGCTCGATTATCGTCTGGCCGAGGCCGCGCTGCTTCGTGGCGATGCCGCTTATGTCGGCATGATCGGTTCGGCGACGAAACGGGCTCGCTTCGAGGCGAGCTTCCGCCGCCGCCACGCCGGCAGCATGGCTTTGGCTGGGCTCACCTGCCCGATCGGTGGATCGGATGTGCATGACAAACGTCCGGAGGTGATCGCCGCCTTGACGAGTGCCGAGCTGGTGCGCTGCTTGCTTGGCGAGACCGCGACGAAACGAGCGAGGACACGGAACCGCCATGACGCAGCCGCCTGACCAGACGGCACCTTCGCGCCTGGCGCTCGCTCATGTCTCGAAGAGCTTTCCGGGCGTGAAGGCCAATCAGGACATCAGCCTCAGCGTCCGCCCCGGCGAGATCCACGCTTTGCTTGGCGAAAACGGCGCCGGAAAGTCGACCCTGGTCAAGATCATCTATGGCGTGCAGCGCGCCGACGAAGGGCAGATCAGCTTCGATGGCCGCCCGGTCGAGATCGCCTCGCCCAAGGCGGCGCGCAAGCTCGGCATCGGCATGGTCTTCCAGCATTTCTCGCTGTTCGACGGCATGACCGTGCTGGAGAACATCGCGCTCGGGCTCGACGAGAGCGTGCCGGCAGAGGAGCTGAAGGCGCGGATCAAGGCGATCCTCGACAGCTATTCGCTGCCGCTCGATCCCGACCGCGAGGTGCACACCCTCTCGGTCGGTGAGCGCCAGCGCATCGAGATCGTGCGCTGCCTGCTGCAGAAGCCCAAGCTGCTGATCATGGACGAGCCGACCTCGGTGCTGACGCCGCAGGAGGTCGAGCGCCTGTTCGAGACTTTGCGCCAGATCGCCCGGGAAGGCTGCTCGATCCTCTACATCAGCCACAAGCTGCACGAGATCAAAGCGCTGTGCGAAGCCGCGACCATCCTGCGGGCTGGCCGGGTCGTCGCGACCTGCGATCCGCGCACCGAGACGACGCAGCACATGGCCGAGCTGATGATCGGCGCGGAGCTGAAGCACCTTCAGCGACCGACTAGCAGCAAGCAAGGTGCGGCGCGGCTCAGCGTCGAGCGCCTGGACATGCCGGGCGAGCCGCCCTTCGGCACCAGCCTGAAGGGCATCTCGTTCTCCGCTCACGCCGGCGAGATCCTCGGGATCGCCGGCGTCGCCGGCAACGGCCAGGCCGAATTGCTGCTGGCGCTCTCAGGCGAGCATCTCGCCGGGCGCGCCGATGCGATCCAGCTCGACGGCCGGCCGATCGGCCTTGCCGATGCCGGTGCCCGCCGCGCCGCTGGCCTCGCCTGCGTACCGGAAGAGCGCAACGGCCATGCCGCCGTGCCCGATTTCTCGCTCGCCGAGAACGTCGTCCTGACCGCGCGCCATCGCCTACCGCTCGCGCCGTCCGGGCTGATCCGGCAGGGGCCGGTCGAGCGCTATGCCGGCGAGGTCATCGCCCGCTTCGATGTCCGCACAACGGGGCCGGCAGCGCTCGCCGGCTCGCTCTCCGGCGGTAACCTGCAAAAATTCATCATGGGCCGCGAGATCGGGCAGCGTCCCGACGTGCTGGTGGTGGCACAGCCGACCTGGGGCGTCGATGCCGGCGCTGCCGCAGCGATCCGGCAGGCGCTGGTCGACCTCGCTGCGCAGGGCTCGGCCATCGTGGTGATCTCGCAGGATCTCGACGAACTGCTCGAACTCTCCGATCGGCTCTGCGTCATCAATGAGGGCCGGCTGTCACCCGCGCGGCCGGTCGCGGGCTTAAAGCTCGAAGAGATCGGCCTGCTGATGGGCGGCGTCCACGGCGAAAGCCATCAGGCGGAGTCGGCGCATGCTTGAGTGGCGGCGCCGGCGCGAGCCGAGCAAGACGATGCTCTATCTCAGCCCGCTGATCGCGATCGGGCTCACCATGCTGACAGGCATGCTGGTCTTCGGCGCGATCGGCTTTGACGGCCTGCGAGCCGTCACGGCGATCTTCATCACGCCACTGATCGAACCGCAGCGCTGGGCCGATCTCGGCGTCAAGGCGGCGCCGCTGATCATGATCGCGCTCGGCCTCGCCATCGGCTTTCGCGCCAATGTCTGGAACATCGGCGCCGAGGGGCAATATGTCATGGGCGCGATCGCCGGCACCGGCGTCGCGCTCCTGACCCATGACATGACCGGCTGGTGGATCCTGCCGGCGATGGCGCTCGCCGGCATTCTGGGCGGCGCTGCCTGGGCGGCGCTCCCTGCCCTGCTCAAGGTGCGCCTGCAGGTCAGCGAGATCCTGACCAGCCTGATGCTGACCTATGTCGCGGTGCAGTTCCTGTATTACCTCGTGCGCGGCCCGTGGAAGGACCCGGACGGCTTCAATTTCCCGCAGACCAAGATGTTCAGCGGCAGCCAGACATTGCCGGCGGTGGCGGAAGGCTCGCTCGTCCACTTCGGCGTGCCCTTGGCGATCCTGCTCGCGCTGATCGCCTGGTTCGTCATGAGCAAGACCGTCGCCGGCTATGCCGTGCGCGTGGTCGGGCGCGCTCCGGCGGCCGCCCGCCATGGCGGTTTCGACGCTAGCCGCGTCACCTGGGCGACGCTGCTCGCCGGCGGCGGGCTTGCGGGCCTCGCCGGCTTGTTCGAGGCGGCCGGCCCGTTCGGCCAGCTCACCCCGCAATTCCCGGTCGGCTACGGCTTCACCGCGATCATCGTCGCTTTCCTCGGCCGGCTCTCGCCTCCCGGCATCGTCTTCGGCGCGCTGGTGCTGGCGGTGACCTATGTCGGCGGCGAGATCGCCCAGAGCACGGTGCGCCTGCCCTCGGCCGCCACCGGCATGTTCCAGGCGCTGCTGCTGTTCTTCCTGCTCGCGACCGATGTGCTGGTGCGCTACCGGCTCGCCTGGAAGGCGCGTCCGGCAAGGAGCGCGCCATGACCGCCGCCATCCTCGTCTCAATCTTCATGACACTCGCCGCCGCGGCGACACCGATCCTGCTCGCGGCCTTGGGCGAGCTCGTCACCGAGAAGGCCGGCGTGCTCAATCTCGGCGTCGAGGGCATGATGCTGTGCGGCGCGGTCGCCGGCTTCGCCGTGACCTATTCCACCGGTAGTGTCCCGCTCGGGCTCCTGGCCGCGACATTGGCCGGTGTCGCCGCCGCAATGATCTTCGCGCTGCTGACGCTCGGCCTCGGCTCCAACCAGGTCGCGACCGGCCTCGCCCTGACGATCTTCGGCATCGGCGCCTCCTCGCTGATCGGCGCCGGCTTCGTCGGCCGCACGATCACGCGGCTCGGCCCGCTCTTCCCGGCCGACTATGCCGCCCATCCCTGGCTGCGCCTCGTCTTCGGCCATGACGCGATCGTCTATCTCTCGCTCGCGCTCGTCCTCGCCGTCAGCCTGTTCCTGCGCCGGACCAAGGCCGGGCTGATCCTGCGCGCCGTCGGCGAAAATGCCGATTCCGCCCATGCGATCGGCTATCGCGTGCTGGCGATCCGCACCGCCGCGACCGCCTTCGGCGGAGCGCTGGCGGGTCTCGGCGGCGCCTATTTCTCGCTGGCGCTGACGCCGATGTGGGCAGACCGGCTCACCGCGGGCCGCGGCTGGATCGCGCTCGCGCTCGTCGTCTTCGCCGCCTGGAAGCCGGGGCGCCTGCTCGCCGGCGCCTATCTCTTCGGCGCGGTCGCAACCTTCGAACTGCAGGCCAAGGCCGCCGGCTGGAGCTTCATCGCGCCGGAGGTTCTGGCGATGACCCCCTACCTTGCGACGATTGTGGTTCTGACCATGATGTCGCTAGGAGGACGCACCGGCGGACGCGACGCGCCCGCCTGCCTCGGCAAGCCTTTCCCGGCGTCGTGACGACGCCGCAACCGACCGAGCATGTTCCGCAAAAGTGGAATCCACTTTTGCGATAAGAACATGCTCTATCTAGTTTTGAGTCTGCGCGAATTCTTATCGTTCGGCTGACGCCGAACGGAAAGCGCGCCAACGGGGAGCACCGTCATGTCGACCATCATCACCCGCCGCACTCTTCTCGCCGGCGCTGCCGCCAGCTCGGCCCTGCCGCTGGTCGGCGCTCAGGCCCAGGCGCCCTTCGGCGTCGGCTTCATCTATGTTGGCCCGGTCGGCGACCATGGCTGGAGCTGGACGCATGACCAGGGCCGCAAGGCGCTGGAGAAGGAATACGGCAACAAGATCAAGACGAGCTTCATCGAGAACGTCGCCGAGGGGCCGGATGCGGTGCGCGCCATCCGCCAGCTCGCCCAGGCCGGCGACCAGCTGATCTTCACGACGTCCTTCGGCTTCATGAACCCGACTATCCAGGTCGCGAAGCAGTTCCCGAAAATCAGGTTCGAGCACGCCACCGGCTACCAGCGCGCCGAGAATGTCGCGACCTACAATGCCCGCTTCTATGAAGGCCGCGCCGTGATCGGCACCCTCGCCGGCCACATGTCGAAGTCCGGACAGGCCGGCTACATCGCCTCCTTCCCGATCCCGGAAGTGGTGATGGGCATCAACGCCTTCCATCTCGCGGCGAAGAAGGTGAACCCGAACTTCAAGACCAAGGTGATCTGGGCCTCGACCTGGTACGACCCGGCCAAGGAGGCCGACGCCGCCAAGGCACTGATCGACCAGGGCTGCGACGTGATCAGCCAGCACACCGACAGCCCGGCGGCCCTGCAGGCGGCCGAGCAGCGCGGTGTCTTCGCCTTCGGCCAGGCCTCCGACATGAAGGCCTTCGCGCCCAAGGCGCAGCTCTCGGCGATCGTCGACGACTGGTCGGGCTACTACATCAAGCGCGTCAAGGAGGCGATGGACGGCAGCTGGAAGAGCGGCGACGTCTGGGGCGGCATCAAGGACGGCATGGTCAAGCTCGCGCCCTATAACGACGCCGTCACACCGGCGGCGCGCGCCGCCGCGGACGAGCTGCAGAAGGGCATCGTCGCCGGCACGATCCACCCCTTCACCGGCGAGCTCAAGGACCAGAAGGGCACGCTGCGCCTCAAGGCCGGCGAGACCGCCACCGACGAGATGCTCTCGAAGATGGACTGGTACGTCGACGGCGTGCAGGCCTGAGCAAAGGCGCGTCATGCTCGGGCGTGGCCCGAGCATCTCTTGCAGGAGGAGGCGCCCTACAGCGCCTTCTCGTCCTGAGATTCTCGGGTCTGCGCTTCGCTCCGCCCGAGAATGACGCTCTCCGGCCACGCACAAAAATTACCCGCAGGAACCCCCTTGCAGATATTTTAAGCTTGAAACAATATGGCTGCCGACACCGCACGGACGGGATGGGGAACCCCGCCGGCGGTCGCATCTGCCACGTCCCGGGAGGACATCGGACATGACGCTCAAATTCACCTTGTCGCTCGGCGCCGGCGTGCTCGCGCTCGGGCTCGCCACTGCCCAGGCGCAGGAGCCCTTGAAGATCGGCGTGGTCAGCGTGCTGACCGGGCCTGCGGCCTCGCTCGGTCAGCAGGTCCGCGACGGCTTCCAGCTGGCAGTCGACCAGAATGGCGGCAAGCTCGGCGGCGTGCCGGTGCAGATCACCGTGATCGATGACGAGCTCAAGCCCGACGTCGCCGTCGGCAAGGTCCGCAGCTTCGTCGAGGGCGGCAAGGTCGACTTCGTCGTTGGCCCGGTGTTCTCGAACATCCTCGGGGCGATCGCCAAGCCGGTGCTCGATTCCGGCGCGATCCTGATCAGCCCGAATGCCGGCCCATCGACCATGGCCGGCAAGGCCTGCCACCAGAACTTCTTCGTGACCTCGTACCAGAACGACCAGGTCCACGAGGTGCTCGGCAAATACGCGCAGGACCAGAACTACAAGAAGGCCTATATCATCGCGCCGAACTACCAGGCGGGTAAGGACTCGCTCGCCGGCTTCAAGCGCTACTTCAAGGGCGAGGTCCTCGACGAGGTCTATGTGCCGCTGAACGCGCTCGACTTCTCGGCCGAGCTCGCCAAGATCGCCTCGGCCAAGCCGGACGTGGTCTTCGCCTTCCTGCCCGGCGGCCTCGGCGTCAACTTCGTCAAGCAATGGTCGCAGGCGGGCCTCACCGGCAAGGTGCCCTTCCTCTCCGCCTTCACCGTCGACGAGTCGACCCTGCCGGCGCAGCAGGATGCGGCGGTCGGCATGTTCGGCGGCATGACCTGGGCGCCCAATATGGACAACCCGCAGACGAAGAAGTTCGTCTCGGCCTATGAAGCCGCCTACAAGATCGTGCCCGGCTCCTATGCCCAGCAGGCCTATGACGCGGCACTGCTGATCGATTCCGCGGTCAAGGCCGCCGGCGGCACCGCCGACAAGGACAAGCTGCGCGCCGCGATCAAGAAGGCCGACTTCACCTCGCTGCGTGGCAAGTTCAAGTTCAACACCAATGGCTACCCGATCCAGGACTTCTACCTGGTCAAGGTCGCCAAGCGGGCGGACGGCAAGTTCCAGACCGAGATCGCCCAGAAGGTGTTCACGGACTACGCCGACCCGCACGCGAAGGATTGCGCGCTGAAGTGACGGCAACGTCCTTCACCGCGACCTGAATGGTCATCCCGGGCGGGCCCAAGCCCGACTCGGGGTCCATGCCAGACCCGATCGATGTTCAGGCATGGATCCCGGCTCTCCGCTTCGCTGCGGCCGGGATGATGGCATCTGTTATTCTCGAGCCGAGTTGCCAAAGCGCATGACCACCGGCCTCCTCATCGTCCAGATCCTGAACGGGCTGCAGTTCGGCATCCTGCTGTTCCTGGTGGCGGCTGGGCTGACGCTGGTCTTCGGCGTGATGGATTTCATCAACCTGGCGCATGGCGTGCAGTACATGCTCGGCGCCTATCTCGCGGTGACCTTCGTCGGGCTGACAGGGTCCTTCGTGCTCGGGCTGGTGCTGGCGCTGGCGGCTGCGCTGGTCTTCGGTCTCGCGCTCGAATTCCTGGTCTTCCGCCATCTCTATGAGCGCGACCATCTCGACCAGGTGCTGGCGACCTTCGGGCTGATCCTGCTGCTCAACCAGGGCGTCAAGATGATCTGGGGCGCCGCTCCCCTCTCCGTGCCGCTGCCGGCCTTCCTGACCGGCAATGTCGCGCTGATGGACGGCATCCTCTACCCGACCTATCGCTTCGCGCTGATCGGCTCTGGGCTCGCGGTCGGCGCCCTGCTCTGGTTCATCGTCGAGAAGACGCGCACCGGCATGCTGCTGCGCGCCGGCGCCTCCAATGCGCCGATGGTCTCGGCGCTCGGCGTCGACATCCGCAAACTGTTCATGATCGTCTTCGCCTTCGGCACGATGCTGGCCGGCTTCGCCGGAGCGATGGCGGCGCCGATCCTCTCGGTCGAGCCCGGCATGGGTGACACCGTCCTGATCCTCGCCTTCGTCGTCATCGTCATCGGCGGCATCGGCTCGATCCGCGGCGCCTTCGTCGCGGCCCTGATCGTCGGCCTTGTCGACACGCTCGGCCGCTCCTTCATGAACGACCTGTTGCGCCTGTTCATGAGCGCCCCATCGGCAAGGGCGACCGGCGCGGCCCTGTCCTCGATGCTGATCTATCTCCTGATGGCGGTGGTGCTGTTCGTGCGGCCGGAAGGCCTGCTGCCGGCGCGGGGCCGGACATGAGCTCGGCCACGACAACGTCCGAGGTCAGCAGCGTCGCGCCGCCACGCGAGCGCGCCAAGCTGCTGCTGCCGGCCATCCTGTTCCTGCTGCTGGCACTGGCGCCGCTCGCCGTCACCATCGGCATGCCGGCCGGCTGGCTCGCTCTGCTGACGCGGGCGCTGATCTTCGCCATCGCCGCACTCTCGCTCGACCTCATCCTCGGCGTCGGCGGCCTCGTCTCCTTCGGCCATGCCGCCTTTCTCGGTATCGGCGCCTATGTCACCGGCATCATGATCACCGAAGGCCGGAGCGAGGCGCTGGTGATCCTGCCGGTGATCCTCGGCGTTTGCGCCCTCTTCGGCGCGATCACCGGGGCGGTCTGCCTGCGCACGCGCGGCGTCGCCTTCATCATGATCACCCTCGCCTTCGGCCAGATGGTCTATTTCCTGGCGCA
This sequence comes from Rhizobiales bacterium 2SD, assembly GCA_005502805.1. Classification (GTDB taxonomy): domain Bacteria; phylum Pseudomonadota; class Alphaproteobacteria; order Rhizobiales; family Beijerinckiaceae; genus Allobosea. Next base: position 22,685 of record SCMY01000012.1, read on the forward strand.
GGCGCTGTCGGCCTATGGCGGCGATGACGGACTGACGCTCTACGAGAAGAGCACCCTGCTCGGCTTCAACCCGTTCGCGAACCGGACCTCGTTCTATTACAGCGTACTGATCGCGCTCGCCGGCGCCTACCTCTTGGTGCGCGGCTTCGTCGCCTCGCGCTTCGGCCGCGTGCTGCGGGCAGCGCGCGAGAACCCAGTCCGCGTCAGCGTCACCGGCTTCGACGTCACCAAGGTGCGCCTCGTCGCCTATGTGATCAGCGGCATGCTGGCCGGGCTCTCTGGCTTCTTCCTCGCCAACCACACCGAATTCGTCAGCCCGGCCTTCATGTCCTGGCAGCGCTCGGGCGAGCTGATCTTCATGGCGGTGCTCGGTGGCGTCGGCTCGCTGCACGGCGCGATCATCGGCGCGATCGCCTATCTGATCGCCGAGGACGCGCTCTCGCATCTCACCGAGCATTGGCGCGTGATCTTCGGGCCGATGATCATCCTGTTCGTGCTGTTCACCCGCGGCGGTATCGTCGGCATGCTGCGCAAGCTGGGCCCTCGCCATGGCTGAGCCGGTCCTCATCCTCGATGGCGTGCGCAAATCCTTCGGCGCGCTGAAGGTCACCGACGGCGTAAGCCTTGCCGTCGCGCCCGGCGAACTGCACGCCCTGATCGGCCCGAACGGCGCCGGCAAGACCACTTTGGTCCACCAGATTTCCGGCATGCTGACGCCGGACGATGGCACGATCCGCTTCCGCGGCCAGGACGTCACGGCGTTCAATGCCGAGAAGCGCGCCCGCCACGGCCTGGCGCGGACCTTCCAGATCACCTCGACCATCGCCTCGCTCTCGGCGCTGGAGAATGTCGCGCTCGGCGTGCAGGCCAAGGCGAGCCATCCGCTCTCCTTCTTCCGCAACGCCGCCAGCGACGAACGCCTCAACCGCCCTGCCCGCGCCGCGCTCGACGCGGTCGGCCTGTCGGAGCGCGCCCATGTCCCGGCCGGCAGCCTGTCGCATGGCGAGAAGCGGGCGCTGGAGATCGCCATGGCGCTGGCGCTTGAGCCAGCGGCGATCCTGCTCGACGAGCCGCTCGCCGGCGTCGGCAAGGAGGAAGGCGAGCGCCTGATCGCCCTGCTCAAGAGCCTGAAGGGGCGCTATGCCATGCTGCTGGTCGAGCACGACATGGAGGCGGTGTTCGCGCTCGCCGACACGGTCAGTGTGCTGGTCTATGGCCGCGTCATCGCCTCGGGCGACCCGGCTGTGGTCCGCGCCGACCCGGCCGTGCGCGAAGCCTATCTCGGCGAGGAGGGGGGATGACCGACGACGTCACGCCTTGTCATTCCGGGGCTTCGCGCAGCGAAGAGCCCGGAACCCACGACCGGGTGAGACCATGACGACCATGAACGATCGCGCTCGCCCGGTCGTGTGTTCCGGGTTCGCTGCGCGCCCCGGAATGACAGAGAGCGAGCACGCATCATGCTGACGGTCGAGAACCTCGATGCCGGCTATGGCGAGGCGCAGATTCTGTTCGGCGTCGATCTTGCCGTGGGAGCCGGCGAGGTCGTGACCCTGCTCGGCCGCAACGGCATGGGCAAGACCACGACGGTGCGCGCCATCATGGGGCTGATCCGGCCGCGCGCCGGGCGCGTCAGCTTCGGCGGCGTCGACCTCACCGGCAGCGCCCCCTTCCGGCTGGCGCAGGCCGGCATCGGCCTCGTGCCCGAGGGGCGGCAGGTCTTCCCGACGCTCTCGGTCGAGGAAAACCTGATCGCCACCGCCGCCAGCCGCTTCGGCAAGGCGCGCTGGACGCTGGAGCGCGTCTACGCCTTCCTGCCACGTCTCAGGGAGCGCAAGGCCAATCGCGGCAACCAGCTTTCCGGCGGCGAGCAGCAGATGCTGGCGATCGGCCGCGCGCTGATGACCAATCCCAAGCTCGTCATCCTCGACGAGGCGACCGAGGGGCTGGCGCCGATCATCCGGCAGGAGATCTGGTCCTGTCTCGCGGCACTGAAGGCCGAGGGCGAGTCGATCCTGGTGATCGACAAGAATGTCGACGCGCTCGCCAAGATCGCCGACCGGCATATCGTGCTGGAGAAAGGCCGCGTCGCCTGGCGCGGCAGCAGCGACGACCTGCGCAGCGACAGCGCAGTCAAGGACCGCTTCCTGCATCTGTAGCGCGAGCTGGAGAGGGAGACAGGCAAATGGGCTATCGCGTCGCTGCCGGTGGAACGAGCCATGTCTTCGCCGATCTCCGCGAGCTGATGGCGAAGGCGACCCCGCTGCGCTCGGGCGACCAGCTGGCCGGGCTCGCCGCCGGCAGCATGCAGGAGATGATGGCGGCGCGGATGGCGCTGGCGGATCTGCCGCTGCGGACCTTCCTGCATGAGGCGCTGATCCCCTATGAGGAGGATGAGGTCACGCGCCTCATCCTCAACACGCATGATGCCGCCGCCTTCGCGCCGATCGCCGCGCTCACGGTCGGCGAGTTCCGCGACTGGCTCTGCTCCGATGCGGCGACGAGCGAGGTGCTGGCCCAGCTCGCCCCGGGCATCACGCCGGAGATGGCGGCGGCGGTGTCGAAGCTGATGCGTAACCAGGACCTGATCCTGGTCGCGCGCAAATGCCGGGTCGTCACGCGTTTCCGCAACACGCTCGGCCTGCCCGGGCGGCTGGCTGTGCGCCTTCAACCCAACCACCCGACCGACGATGCCGCCGGCATCCTCGCCTCCACGATCGACGGGCTGAGCTACGGCTGCGGCGATGCGGTGATCGGCATCAATCCGGCCTCGGACAGCCTTGGCCGAACCGGCGAGCTGCTGCGCCTGCTCGACGAACTGATCGCCCGCTTCGACATCCCGACGCAGGCCTGCGTCCTGACGCATGTCACCAGTTCGATCGCCCTGATCGGACAGGGCGCGCCGGTCGACCTCGTCTTCCAGTCCGTCGCGGGGACGCAGGCCGCCAACGCCTCCTTCGGCATCGACCTTGCCGTTCTGCGGGAGGGGCTTGAGGCGGGCCGCTCGCAGACGCGCGGCACGGTCGGCGACAACGTGATGTATTTCGAAACCGGCCAAGGCTCCGCTTTGTCGGCCAACGCCCATCACGGCGTCGACCAGCAAACGCTGGAGGCACGCGCCTATGCGGTCTGCCGAGCCTACGAGCCGCTGCTGGTCAACACCGTCGTCGGCTTCATCGGGCCGGAATATCTCTATGACGGCAAGCAGATCATCCGGGCGGGGCTGGAAGACCATTTCTGCGGCAAGCTGCTCGGCGTGCCGATGGGTTGTGACATCTGCTACACCAACCATGCCGAGGCCGACCAGGACGACATGGACACGCTGCTGACCCTGCTCGGCACGGCCGGCGTCAACTTCATCATGGGCGTTCCGGGCGCCGACGATGTCATGCTGAACTATCAGTCGACCTCCTTCCACGACCAGCTCTACATCCGCGAGCTTCTCGGCCTGAAGCGCGCGCCCGAATTTGAGGCCTGGCTGCAGCGCATGGACATCACCGATGCGGCCGGGCGCCTGAGCGCGACCCAGGGCGGGCAGGCGCTTCTGGCGGCGATGCCGGGCCGGGCAGCATGAGTGAGGAATCGAAGCCGGGAGCTCGGCAGTTGGCCGAGCTGACGAGGCTCACCCCGGCCCGCATCGCGCTCGGCCGGTCCGGCGCCTCGCTGCCGACGCAGGAAGTGCTTCGCTTCGGCATGGCTCACGCCCAAGCCCGCGACGCGGTGCACGCGCCTTTCGATGCCGAGGATGTATCCAGCCGGCTTGCGGCGCTCAGCGTGGAGGTGGTCCAGGTCGACAGTGCAGCGCGCTCGCGCGAAGAATATCTGCGCCGGCCCGATCTCGGACGCAGGCTCTCGTCCGAGAGCTGCCGGGCGTTGATGGCGCAGCGTGGCGACTTTGACCTGGCGATCATCGTCGCCGACGGGCTCTCCTCGACCGCCGTTCACCAGAATGCCGTTCCCCTCGTCACGGCGCTGCTGCCGATGCTGGCGCGCCAGGGCTTGCGGCTCGCTCCGCTCGTCGTCGGACGCGAGGCGCGGGTCGCGCTCGGCGACGAGATCGGCGAAGCGCTCGGCACGCGGGCGGTGGCCATGCTGATCGGCGAACGGCCCGGCCTGTCCTCGCCGGACTCGCTCGGCGCCTACATCACCTTCGCGCCGCGAGCGGGCCTGACCGACGCCAACCGCAACTGCATCTCGAATATCCGGCCGGGAGGCCTCGGCTATGAGCAGGCAGCCTTCAAGCTGTCCTGGCTGGTCGCCGAAGCCTTCCGTCGTTCGTTGACCGGGGTCGGCCTCAAGGACGAGAGCGACCTCGCTCTGGAGGAGAGCGCGGCAAGCAGACCCGCAATCGTTGAAGCAGAACCACCACGCATTTCCGCTGACAGGACTCGAAAAGGAGACCGATGATGAAGCCTCTGACCGCAGGCGTGACCAAGGCCAATGAAGGGATCGACGCGATCTCCTGGAACATCCTCGGCCAGACCTATGTGCCGAAGATGCTGAGCGAAGACAGCTTCTCCTGGCACGCCACCTTCCCGCCTGGCACCTTCGTGCCGCCGCATATCCACCCGACGCAGGACGAGTTCATCTACATGCTCGAGGGAAGGCTCGACCTCGTGCTCGACGGCCAGGAATCGCATGCTTTGCCCGGCGACCTGATCAAGCTGCCGCGCAACATCCCGCACGGCCTGTTCAACAAGAGCGAGGCGCCGGTGAAATGCCTGTTCTGGGTCGCGCCCACGGGGCGGCTCTACGACCTGTTCTGGGCGATCCATTCGATGAAGGAGCAGAATCCGGCCGAGGTCGTCGCGCTCTCGGCCCGCTACGAGATCGACTTCCTGCCGCCTCCCCCCGAGGGCGCTTAACGTCGGCGCCGGCAGAGCTGCGACTCCGCCTTCGTGGCGGGGCGCACGATCCCGCTCGCGACGAGCCTGGCCGACGGTCCTTCCTCCAGGGCCCCGGCCAGCACGGTCGTGCCTTCGTAGAGCGCGCTCCCCTGGCCGCTCCTCCCGACCAACAGCTGCCGACGCTGTGCCTCGGTGAGCCTGGAGAGATCGGGCTCGGTCTTGGCGAGACGCCGCCCCGACGGCAGCAGCACCGTATCCCGCGAGGGACATGGCGGCCTGAAACAGCGAAGCCCGTTGTCGCAGGTGACGAACTCGACTTCCGCAGCCTGTGCTATCGGGGCGAACAGCCCGATCAACAGCAAGGCGATGGCTGGCGTCTTCATCGCGGCCTCTTTCTCGACGCGTCGACCTGAGAGGCCAGATCATAGCGCTGCAAACCATGTCAGACGTCCGTTGAATGGACGAGGCGCCTCCTCGCAACGTCGCGGTTGCCGGCGCGATTAAGGTTAAGGAAGACTTACTGCTGCAACCAGCAGCATTAGCGGGCATTGTCGCAACCTGAGCTTGAACAAGGGTCAGGCCCATGCCCGCCGCAACCAGCGTCCCAGAACGCCGCCGCGCAGTCCGCACCCGGACCCTGATCGGCGGCAAGGTCATCTTCAACCAGCGTCAGTCGACGCTGGACTGTACGGTCCGGAATCTGTCGGAAGACGGGGCGCTGCTGGTTTTCCCGGACAGCGTCGCCCTTCCCGAGCTGTTCGAGCTCTACTTTCCGCTCAAGCGGGAGAGCCGGATGGCGCGCAGCCGCTGGCGTGACAGCGAACGCATCGGTGTCTCCTTCGCCACAGCCGCAAAGCAGGATGATGCTCCTGTTCCGCTCGATCTGGTGCGGCGGCTGCGTCAGCTCGAACAGGAAAACGCCACGCTGAAGGCGCGCATCGTCGAGCTGACGGAAGGCGCCTGATTTCCGGCTGAATTTCGCCCGCTTGCAGCGCCGACATCGCCCCCGTTTCGAGGGGATGGCGATGAAACGATTCTGGCTCCGCGTCCTGCTGGCGATCGGCGCGGTCGTTGCCGTCGCCTTCATCCAGAACACCAGCCTGCTCGCCCCTGCTTCCAGCGCACGGCCGATCCTGCTGGCTCATCGCGGCCTGGCGCAGACTTATCCGGCCACGGGCGTCACGAACACGACCTGCACCGCGAGCCGCATCAACCCGCCGGAGCACCCCTATCTGGAGAACACTCTCGCTTCGATGGACGCTGCCTTCGCCGCCGGCGCTGACATCGTCGAATTCGACGTGCATCCGACGACGGATGGTCATTTCGCGGTGTTTCACGACTGGACGCTCGATTGCCGCACGAACGGCAGCGGCGTCACCCGCGAAAAGACTCTGGCGGAGCTCAAGGCGCTCGATATTGGCTATGGCTACACGGCGGACGGCGGCAAGACTTATCCGTTCCGCGGCAAGGGCATCGGCCTGATGCCCACCCTCGACGAGGTGCTGGCGCGCTTTCCCGAGCGCCGCTTCCTCATCCACATCAAGAGCAACGAAGCGCGCGAAGGCGAAGCGCTGGCCGAGCGCCTCCTGCGCCTGCCCGCCTCCCGGCTCGAACGCCTGATGGCCTATGGCGGCGCGGCGCCGATCGAAGCCTTGCGCGCCCGCATCCCCGCCCTTCTGACGATGTCCACCGCAGCCGAGAAGCGCTGCCTGCTGCATTACCTCGCCATGGGCTGGACCGGGCTGGTGCCGGCGTCCTGCGAGCGGCAGCTCCTCCTGCTGCCATCCAATTACGCGCGATGGCTCTGGGGCTGGCCGGCTCGGTTCAGCGCGCGAATGCGGGCCGCCGGAAGCGAGGTCATCGTCGCCGGTGCGCTCGTCGACGGCGAGGCGTCGAGCGGCATCGACCATGCCGACCAGCTCAAGGCGCTGACGCGCCCCATCCCCGACATCTGGACCAACCGGATCGACCGAATCGCGCCCCTCGTGCAGGCCGAGCAGCGCTGAGGAGACTTAACGCCTGGCCAATTGCGCCGCCGAGAAGCCGGCCTTGCCGGCATAGGCGTTCACGATCTGCTCGCGCTTGCCATAGGGCAGGACGCGCTCGACATCGTCGAAGCCGTTGGGCGCCAGCGCCTCGACGGCGTCGATGACGCGCTCCGGTCCGCCGGCGCGATTCATCGCGACGATCTCGGCCGTCGCCGGCAGGCGCTGCGCCTCATAGGCGGCAAGCGCATGGCGCGAATGCTCGGCCTTGACCAGGAGGTCGGCGAGGCAGCGGGCGTCGAGGATCGCCTGCGAGGCGCCGTTGGAGCCGACCGGATACATCGGATGGGCGGCATCGCCGAGCAGCGTCACCCGGCCATGTGTCCAGCGCGGCAGCGGATCGCGGTCGCACATCGGGTATTCCCAGAAGGTGCCGCTCGCCTGGATCAGAGCGAGAATGTCGACCCCGGGCACGGTGAAGCGCTTGGCAAAGGGCAGCACATCCTCGAGTCGGCCGGCCTTGGACCAGGCTTCCTTCGGCGGCGGCTTGGCAGGGTCGCCGGTGCGCACATTGACGACCCAGTTGGTCAGTCGTGTGCCCGGCTTCTTGCCCTCCGCGATCGGGTAGAGCACCAGCTTGCCGGCCATGCCGCCGGCGATGATCATGCTCTCCCCGTCGAGGAAAGCCGGCCAGTCGCAGGCGCCGCGCCACATCTGGACGCCGTTCCAACGCGGCCCGCCCTGGTTTGGGAAATAGTGCGCGCGCACCGTCGAATGAATGCCGTCGGCGCCGATCAGGATATCGGCGCGCGCGGTCTCACCGCCCTCGCCCAATCTGGCGTCGGCGAAATGCGCGGTGACGCCGCCCTCGTCCTGCAGGAAGCCCTGCAGGCGGCGGCCGGTGCGGATCGCATCCGGCCCGAGCCGCGCGATCACGGCATCGCGAATCACGCCCTGCAGCCGGCCGCGGTGGATCGAGAACTGCGGCACGGCAGCGCCCGCGTGCAGGCCGCGCAGCTCGCGCCAGACGGTCTGGCCGAAGCGGTTCATGTAGATCAATTCGCGCGTGCGGATCGCAACCGCGTCCAGCGCCGGCAGCAGACCCAGCTCCGCCAGCTCGCGGATCGCATGCGGCAGCGTATTGATGCCGACGCCGACCTCGCGGATCTCGCTCGCCTGCTCGTAGACGGTCGCGGCGATGCCGCGTGCGTGCAACATCAGGGCCAGTGACAAGCCCCCGATGCCGCCGCCGATGATGATGGCCTTCATGCCGCGTTCCGCTCCCCTGAATTATTTCAAGCTTCAAATAATCTGAGGCATTTTGTCAATCGCTCCACAAAGCTGGTGAAAACCGCCCCAATTTCGCGGCTTTTGACAGGAACGAAGCCGATTGCTGTGCGTATGTACGGCCGATGCCGTCGTGTTTCGACGGCAGGCATGTCAAAGGGCGAATTCGTGCGCGAGAGCGCGTCGATTCGCCGCGACGCGCCGGACCCGCTGGGGTTCGGCGCGGCGTCAATTTAAGCATCATTGGTCTCAGGAGGTTTTCATGACCAAGAACGAACTGATCGCCGCGATCGCGGACGAGACGGGCAAGACCAAGGCCGACGTTTCGGCCATCCTCGGCTCGCTCGCCGGTGTTGTCGCCAAGACGCTGAAGTCCGGCGGCGACGTCACGCTCGGCGGCATCGGCAAGCTCGCCGCCGCCAAGCGCGAAGCCCGCGAGGCCCGCAACCCGTCGACCGGCGCGACCATCAAGGTCCCGGCCAAGACGGTCGTGAAGTTCAAGGTCACCAAGGATCTGGCTGACGCCGTCGCCTGAGCCTTGTCGGACAGCGGCGGCCCAGAGCCGGGTCCGACCAGCCTGCCTTGCAGCTTGATCGGCACCGGCCCTAGGCCGCCGCAGCTTGACCTAAGAGCGTTGCTGGCCACAGTAGCGCGATGTTCCTCCGCCTCTTCACCGATCTGCGCGCCGCCAAGGTCCCGGTGACCCTGCGCGAATATCTGGCGCTACTCGAAGGCGTCGAGGCCGAGCTCGCCGAGTATCGCGTCGACGAGTTCTATTATCTCGCCCGCGCCTGCCTGGTGAAGGACGAGCGCCATCTCGACCGCTTCGACCGCGTCTTCGCCGAAGTCTTCAAGGGCGTCGAGACGCTGGGCGAAGCCTTCGAGCAGGTCGGCATCCCCGAAGAATGGCTGCGCAAGCTCGCCGAGAAATTCCTCACCGACGAAGAGAAGGCCCAGATCGAGGCGCTCGGCTGGGAGAAGCTGCTGGAGACGCTGAAAGAGCGCCTCGCCGAGCAGAAGGGCCGCCATCAGGGCGGCTCGAAATGGATCGGCACCGCCGGCACCTCGCCCTATGGCGCCTATGGCTACAATCCCGAGGGCGTGCGCATCGGCCAGGACAAGAACCGCAATTTCCGGGCGGTGAAGGTCTGGGACAAGCGCGAATTCAAGGATTTCGACGACACGCGCGAGCTCGGCGTCCGCAACTTGCGGATCGCGCTGCGCCGCCTGCGCAAGTTCGCCCGCACCGGCGCGGTCGAGGAGCTCGACCTCGACCAGACAATCACCGAGACCGCCAAGCACGGCTATCTCGACGTCAAGCTCCGGCCCGAGCGGCACAACGCCGTCAAGGTCCTGCTCTTCCTCGATGTCGGCGGCTCGATGGACTGGCATATCGAACTGGCCGAGGAGCTGTTCTCGGCGGCCCGGGCCGAGTTCAAGCATTTCGAGCACTTTTACTTCCACAACTGCCCCTATGAGCGGGTCTGGAAGGAAAATCGGCGCCGCCACGATCAGGTGATCCCGACCTTCGAGGTGCTGCGCACCTATCCGGCCGACTACCGCCTCGTCTTCGTCGGCGATGCCTCGATGAGCCCCTATGAGATCGCCATGCCGGGCGGCTCGGTCGAGCACTGGAACGAGGAGGCCGGCGAGGTCTGGATGCGACGGCTGACCGAGCGCTTCCAAAAATCGGTCTGGCTCAATCCCGTGCAGCAGCATCTGTGGGGCTATACCCAGTCGATCCGTCAGATCGGAGGGCTGATGGGCGGGCGGATGTTCCCGCTGACGCTCGACGGCCTGGATGGAGCGATGAAGGCGCTGACGCGGTAACGCCTAGGCACTTCGGTCCGTGGGCGTGCCCTGGTGGAAAACCATCTGCCAGCGCTCGTCACGCCATGCCCAGATCGAACTCCGGAGCGAATGCGTCGCGCCGCTCGCTTCATGTCGGGTCGATCGGTAGGTGAGCAAGACCGCGCCTTCAGCCAGCTCGTTCGCGTGGAAATGCGAAGCCGCCCGCTCGGCTGCTTCGGGGCCTCCGGCTTCGCCGACAAGCGCCTCGATGGTTTGCCGCTTGTCATAGACACGGCCGGAGCGGCCGAACTCGATGAAGTCGTCAGCCAACAGGTCCGCGAGCTTTTCCGGCGACGACCGTACCGCGGGCGCCAGCAACTCCTCTTCGAGGCGCCGCAGAACGGAAAGCAAGGCTTCCGCACCCGGCCTCTGCGAGCTTCCACCGGCCATGCCATCTCCAACGCCCAGTGAGAACCGAGACAAGATCGCGAGCAGCCGCTAGAGGCTGCATCATGGACAATCTCGACGACACTACCCTGCCCTTCTGGCGCCAGCGACCGAAGCCGATCGGCTTCGAGATCGCCTATCGACTGAAGGGCGACGTGCTGGAGATCGATTCGACCCGCAAGGTCGATCAGGTCAGGCTCGCCGCCGTCGAGCAGGTGCGCTTCATCTATGCGCCGAGCAATGTCTCCTCGAAAGGCTTCCGGACCCAGCTGCGGCTGAGCGACGGCAAAAGCATTACGTTCGGCAATCTGTCCTGGCGCTCGCTCACCGACATCGAGCGCGACGACGCGCGCTACCACGCCTTCGTCACGGCGCTGTCCGCTGCGATCGTGCGCGCCAATCCGAAAGCCCGCTTCCTCGCCGGCAAGCCCTATCTGCTCTGGCTGGCGCTGACGCTCGCCGGCGGCGGCGCCATGGTGATGCTGACCTTCTTCAGCCTGCGCGCCCTTCAGCAAGGCGCGACAGCCGCCGCGGGACTCGGCCTCGTGCTCGCGGCCGCCTCGTTCTGGCAGGTCTGGCCGATGATCAAGCTCAACCGGCCGCGGGATCTCGCAACCGGCGAGGTTCCCGACGACCTCGTGCCCGGCCGGCAGACGGCCTAGTCGCTACCGAACGACCAGCACCGAGCACTTCGCCCGGCGCACGATGGTCGAGGCGTTCGAGCCGATCACATAGGCCAGCATGCCGGGCTCGTGCGAGCCGATGACGATCAGGTCGGCGCCACTGGCGTCAGCCTCGGCCAGCACCTCGCCATGGACCGAGCCGACCAGAACCTTGGCCGAGACGCGCTCGGCCGGCAGGTTCACCTTCGCGGCGATCTCGGCGAGCTTGGCTTCCGACTCGGACTGCTGGCCGGCATCGAAGTCCGCCGGCACGAATTCCATATAGGTGATCGGCACCAGCGAGCGGACGTAGACCAGCCGGATCGACCCGTCCGACTGGTTGGCAAAGCCTTCGGCGGCCGCAATCGCGGGGCCTGCCAGCTCGGCCTCGGCGAGATCGACCGGTACCAGAATCGATTTGTACATCGCATCCTCCTCCGGCGTGGCCCGCCCGGCCGCAGATGGTCGAACGATCGGGACCGACGCCTACACACTATGTCGGAGCCAATCGCCCCAAGGGAAGAGCGTCGCGTCGTCGCGAGCCAAATCGGCTTTCCGATGACACAATCATCGCCGGCCAGCGCATGGCAGTCCTTGCGATCGATCAATCCGGCGGGCGCATGCCTGCCAGAAGGCGATGGAATTTGACGGCGGGCGCAAGGAACCCGACAGTCCGCCGCCGCACTTTGCGCCAGGCGCTGTTTTCCGGTGGATATGATGAGCGAAGCCGCCTCTCCCGCCCCGCGCAAGGGCCTCTTCGCCTCGCCGGCCACCTTTCTGATGGTGCTCGCCTTCCTCAACTGGCTCGGCTACGCCAGCTGGAGCGCGCTGCTCAACAATTTCGCCAAGGAGGCGGCCGGCTTCACCGGGCAGGATATCGGCATTCTGCAATCGGTCCGCGAGATTCCCGGCTTCCTGGCCTTCACCGCCATCATCCTGTTCTGGATCATGCGCGAGCAGGTGCTGGCCTATCTCAGCCTGCTGACGCTCGGGCTCGGCGTGGCGCTTACCGGCTATTTCCCGAGCCTCGGCGGCCTGCTGCTGACGACGATGATCATGTCGCTCGGCTTCCACTATTACGAGACGGCACAGCAATCGCTGCAATTGCAGCTGCTGCCGAAATCGGAGGCGCCGCGGCTGCTCGGCAAGATCGCCGGCGCCTCGGCTGTGGCGCAGCTCATCGCCTTCGGCTCGATCGCGTTGATCTGGCGCCTCTGGCAGCCGAGCTACAGCCACATCTTCCTCGGCGCAGGGCTCGTCACCATGGCGCTGACGGCGGCGGCGATGCTGCTCTTCCCGCGCTTCCAGGGTACGGTCGCGCAGAACAAGGGCTTCGTGCTGCGCAAGCGCTACTGGCTCTATTATGCACTGACTTTCATGTCCGGCGCGCGCCGGCAGATCTTCATGGCCTTCGGCGGCTTCCTGCTGGTCGAGCGCTTCGGCTACGACGTCACTGCCACCGCGTCGCTGCTGCTGGTGACCTACGGCATCAACATGTTCGCTGGCCCCCTGCTCGGCCACCTCGTCGGCAAGGTCGGCGAACGCGCGACGATCCAGCTCGAGAACATCTCGCTGATCGCCGTATTCGTCGGCTATGCGCTCGCCAGCCATGGCCAGTTCGGGACGGCGGGTGGGCTCGTCGCCGGCGCGCTCTTCGTCATCGACGGCGTGTTCTTCACGCTGGTCCTGGCGCAGCGCACCTATTTCCAGAAGATCGCCGATCCCGCCGACATCGCGCCGACCTCGGCAGTGGCCTTCACCATCAACCACATTGCCGCGGTGTTCCTGCCGGTCACCTTCGGCCTGATCTGGCTGCGCGACCCGGCGCTCGTCTTCTATATCGGCGCTGCGGTGGCGAGCGTGTCGCTCAGCCTGTCATTGCTGGTCCCACGCCACCCGGCACCCGGTCACGAGACAACGCTGATCGCGCCGGCGGCTGCCGCGGCGGAATGAAGATCGAACTGGTGGAAGCTCAGCCCTGGCGGGCCGGCGTGCGCACGACGAGGCCGTCCAGATCGTCGCGGACCCTGATCTGGCAGGACAGGCGCGAATTCGGGCGGACGTCGAAGGCGAAGTCGAGCATGTCCTCTTCCATCGGCTCGGCATGGCCGGTCTTTTCGGTCCAGGCGTCGTCGACATAGACATGGCAGGTGGCGCAGGCGCAGGCGCCGCCGCACTCTGCCTCGATACCCGGCACGCCGTTGCGCACCGCGACTTCCATCACCGTCGAACCCGTCTCGCCCTCGACCGTGCGGCTGGTGCCCTGGGCATCGATGTAAGTGATCTTCGGCATCGTGAACTCCGGCCGCCTGACGACGGCTGCGCGGCTGGCGCGATCGGGAGGAACCGGCCGGGCTTCCTTGGCGGCGCCGCAGGCAGGTTCGCGAGGGAACTGCGCCCGCAGTGACGTCGCGGACAAGTTCGTCTCTAGAGGATTTCGAAAGCGGACGAAACGGCGATATCCGCAGCGCCGCCCCTTTCTTGCTGCGGCGTCAGGCCGCGCAGTCGAGCCGCGAGATCACGGCGCGCGCCTCGGCCGCCGCGAGCGTCAAGGCATCCAGAGCATCCTCGCGCGGCGCGGCGTCAGCCTGGGCAAGCTGTTGCTCGATCCGATCGGCGGCGTCCGCAACCTGCCAGGCGCCGATCGCGCGGGCGGCCCCTTTGAGGGTGTGGGCGGCGTCGCGGCGTACATTGGCGTCGCCGCCATGGATGGCGCGCAGATGGCGGGCGCATTGCTGGGCGAACAGCGTCAGCAGCTCTCGCTCAAGCTCGGCATCGCCGCCGGTCTGGCGGGCGAGGTGCACGAGGTCGATGGCAGTCTGGGGCATGGGGAACTCGGTTTTCTCTCGAGCTGCGGAACTCGCACAGCCTTCTGACCCTTCATCAAGCGCCGTTATGGTGAATGAGGCGTTAACGACGTTTGTGAATCAGACACTCAAACGGGTTTCAATCACTGCTTGCCTCAACTACCCTTCGAGACAGTAAACGATGGGCGTCGTGTCGCTTTTGACGGGTTCCGGCTGGAGGCTGCCGGTTCCCGCTCTGCGGCGGACAGCGCCGCCTGTCGCAAGTGGCGTAGCGAGGCGGCAGTCATGACCCGGCAGAACAAGCTCCAGGATCCGACCGAAGCGGCAATGTCGGCGATCGAGGAAGCGCTGAGGCTCGATCCGTCCAAGGCCGAGGGGGAGGCTACGGCCGAGCCGAGGCTGCCCTCGACGGGAGAGAACGAGCTCAAGATCGAGCTGCCGCGCGTCGAAAGCGCTCCGGCCAGCATCGATACCGCGCCCGAGCCTCTTCCCGCCCCATCCCGTCCCGCCATCGCACCGGATACCAGCCGCGTCGCCAATGACGACCGCCGGGATTCCTCCTCGCTGGTCCAGGCATTCGCGGTCCGCCCTTCCGGAAAGCCGTATTGGCTCGCCGCTCTGGCCACTCTTGTCTGGGCGGGAGGGGGCGGCTTCACACTGGTCAGCCGCTACGGGTCCTTCACTGATGGCTTGCCGGCCGGCATGGCCGCCTGGGGGCCCGGTCAATGGGCGTTGCTGGCGCTCGGCGCCGGTACGCCGGTGGTGTTCTTCTTCGTGCTGGCGGCGCTCTATCGTCGGACCCAGGAGATGCGGCTGGTCTCGCGCGCGATGACCGAGGTCGCGCTGCGCCTGGCGGAACCGGAAGTCGTCGCTTCGGATTCGGTGCTGTCGCTCAGCCAGACCATTCGCCGCGAGGTCGCGGCCATGGGCGACGGTATCGAGCGGGCAGTGGCGCGAGCCGGCGAGCTGGAGACAATCGTGCGCGGCGAGATCGCGACGCTCGAGCGCGCCTATGCCGACAACGAAATCCGTTTGCGCTCGCTCATCGACGAGCTGGTGACCCAGCGCGAATCCGTCGTCGGCAACGCCGAGCGCGTGAAATTCGCGATATCAGGCGCGCATGAGAGCATAACCAAAGACCTGGAGACCGCCAGCCGCTCGATCTCCGAAGCGGTGGCAGAAGCCGGTGAGCGCGTCACCTCGCGCCTGACCGACAAGGGCGATCAGATCACTCTGGCGCTCGGCCATGCCGGCGAACGCATGGTCGACGAGATCAGCGGCCGCGGCAACGACCTGGTCGAGCGCCTGCAGTCGACCTCGCACGACGTCAGCGAGCGCATGACGAGCGCGAGCCAGTCGATGACGGCCGTGCTCGACAACCGCGCCCAGGAGATCGCAGGCTCGATCGAGCGCACCGGCGCCGTTCTCACCGACGGCCTGACAGCCGGCGCCCGCGACGTCACCCGCGCGATCAGCGAGACCGGGGCGCAGGTCGTCGAGTCGCTGGCGAGCCGCGCCGAGACAGTCAACGAGACGCTGCGCACCACCGGCGACACGCTCGCCCAGGAAATCACCCAGCGCGGCGCCACCGTCGCCGAGCGCTTCGAGCAGAGCGGGCGCACGCTGGTCGACCTGTTCGATACCCAGAGCAACAGCCTGACCCTGCGCCTGACCGAGACCGGCGAGAACCTGCGCAGCTCGATCAGCAGCGAAGGCGAGAGCGTGACCACCCGCCTCGCCGAGGTCGGCCGCGGCGTGCATATGCTGCTCGGCAAGCAGAACGAGCTGGTCGTCAACCGTATCCAGGAGGCCGGCGACACCGTCCACGGCCTGATCGCCAGCCAGGGCTCGACCCTGGTCGAGAAACTCGAAGGCACCGTCCAGACCGTCGACAGCCTGCTGCGCGAGAAGACCGACTCGATCGTCCTGCGCTTCGATGAAGCCGGCAAGGGCCTGCACAGCCTGATCGGCGAGCGCGGCGAAGAGCTAACCGCGCGGATCTCCGCCGTCGGTGCGACAGTGCACAGCCTGTTCTCCGAGGAGGCGAGCAGCCTCGTCACCCGCCTCTCCGACCTCGGCCACGAGGTGCGCAGCACGATCGGCGAGCAGGGCGACCATCTGGTCGGCCGCCTGTCCGAGACCGGGCAGCGCCTGCAGGAGGCGATCAGCGAGCGCGGCGACGGGCTGGTGTTGCGCATGGCCGAAATCGGCCAGGGCGTCGAGCACGCGATCGGCGAGCGCGCCGACAGCATCGTCAATCGCGTGGCCGATGCCGGCCGCAGCGTCGAGGCAATTATCGGCGAGCGCGGCGACGGCCTCGTCTCCCGTCTGTCGGAAACCACGTATCAGATCGAGCAGACCCTGGGCGGCCGCGCCGACGGCATCGTCGCCCGCATCGCCGACGCCAGCCGCGGCATCGAGAACGTGATCGGCGAACGCGGCGACGGCCTGGTCGCCAAGCTGTCCGAGACCACCGAGGAAATCCACCGGACACTCGGTGACCGCGCCGAGGTCATCGTCTCCCGGGTCGCCCATGCCGGCCGCGATGTCGAATCGGCGATCGGCGAGCGCGGCGACGGGCTGATCGCCCGTCTGTCCGAGGTCGCACGCGAGGTCCATGCCACCATCGGCGAGCGCGGCGACAGCCTCGTCGCTCGCCTGTCGGATGTCGGTACGGAAGTCCACACCGCCATCGGCGAACGCGGCGACAGCCTGGTGGCGCGCCTGTCGCATGTCGGCAGCGAGGTCCAGGGCGCGATCGGTAGCCAACGCGAAGCGCTCGTGACCCAACTCACCGACGCCGGAGCCAGCGTTCGCAACCTGCTCATTGTCGAGGGAGAGGCGCTCAGCGGCCGCGTCATCGCGACCGGCCAGGACATACAGGAACTGCTCTCCGGCCAGAGCCAGGCGCTGGTCACCCGCGTCGCCGATGTCGGCCGCTCGGTCCATGGCCTGCTGGCGGAGCGCGGCAACGCGCTGATCGACCGGCTGGCCGAAGCGAGCGGGACCGCGCATCAGCGGCTCGACGAAACCGGGGAGGCGCTCGCTGCCAAGATCCTGGCCGCCAGCGAGACGGCGAAATCCGTCATCGACAACCAGCACAGCGGCTTCATCGCGCGTCTCGGCCAAGCCGGAGACGAGGTCGGCACCCTGCTCGGCACGCAGCGCGACGCGATCATCGCCGGCCTCACCGCGACGGGCCGCGAGGTCCACGGCCTGATCGGAGAGCAGAGCCAGATGCTGGCCGGCCGTCTCGACGAGGCGACCAAAGCCCTCTCCGACGCCATCAATGTCGATGGCCGCGAGATCGCCGACCGCGTCTCGGAAGCTGCGAACGCCTTGCGCGACACCTTCACCACCGAGGCCGAGCGCGCCAGCGGCCTGCTCGCCGCGACCGGCAAGGACGTGGTCATCGCGCTCACCCAGCAGGGCGGCCGGGTCAACCAGGCGCTGGCCGCCAATGCCGAGTCGCTTCTGCGCTCGGTCGATGCCCGCTCGCAGGCGCTCAACGAGTCGCTCGCCAGCAAGCACGATGCGCTGAACCGCCTGTTCGACATCCAGGGCCGCGAGATCGAGGCGACGATCGGCGCCCGCCTCGGCGCCTTCGAGGAGATCATCGTCACCCGCGGCGGCACGCTGGCGGCCAAGATCGGCAACGACGCCCGCTCCTTCACCGATTCGGTGACGCTGCGCCTCGGCCAGGTCGAGAAGCTGCTCGGCGAGGAAGGGCAGGCTTTGGCCGAACGGATCGGCGAGCGCTCGCAGCACGCCGCCGAGACGATGATGGCGCGCACGCAGGAAGCGGCCGCCGCCATGGAGACGCAGATCAAGACCTTCGAGGAGCGTTCCAGCGCCAAGAGCGCCGAGATCGCGACCTCGCTCGACGGTCTCATCGCCCGCATCGACGGCAATCTCGGCGCGCGCGCCAACGCACTCAACGAGGCGCTGGTCGAGCGCACGGTCGACATCGCCCGGGTCATGGCCGAGGGCGGGCGCGAGGTCACCCGCGCCCTCACCGCCAAGGCCGACGAGATCGGCGAGATCGTCACCACGAAGAGCGAGGCTCTGACGCAGACGCTCGCCGAGAAGGCCGACAGCATCAATGCGACGCTGGGCGGGCGCGCTTTGCAGATCGCCGACACGCTCGACCAGAGCGTGGCGCGGTTCGAGGAGCGCGTCGTCAACCGGCTCGACACGGTCTCCGGCACGCTCGACGCGCGCGGCAGCCAGATCGCGCAGACCCTGCAGGGCACTGCAGATTCGATCGCCGGCTCGCTCGGCGACCGCACCGAGGAACTGCGCGCCCTGTTCGACGGCAAGGGCACCGGCCTGATCACCCTGCTCGACGAGCGCGGCAACCAGATCGTCCAGACGCTGCAAGGCACCGCGGATGCGGTCACCGGCTCGCTCAGTGCCCGCACCGACGAGCTCCGTGCCCTGTTCGAGGGCAAGGGCACCGGCCTGATCACCCTCCTCGATCAGCAGGGCAACAAGATCGTCCAGACCCTGGACGGCGCTGCGGCCTCGATCGTGGGCTCGTTCAGTGCGCGCAGCGACGAGCTGCGTGCGCTGTTCGACGACAAGGGCACCGGCCTGGTCACCCTGCTCGACCAGCACGGCAACCAAATCGCGCAGACGCTGCAGGAGAAGGCGGACGGCATCGCGGCCACGCTCTCCGATCGCTCGAACGAGCTGCGCGCCGTGTTCGACGAGCGCGGCGGCGGCATCCTCAATGCGCTCGGCAATCGCGGCAGCCAGATCGCCCAGATCCTGCAGGAGCGCTCGGACGGCCTCGCCACCGCCCTCTCCGGCCGTACGGAAGAGCTGCGCGCCTTGTTCGACGAGCGCGGCGGCGACATGCTGAACACGTTCGACCAGCACAGCCGCAACCTCACCCGGACCCTGGCGGAGCAGTCGGACGGGATCAGCTCGGCGCTGACCACACGCACCGAGGAACTGCGCGCCCTGTTCGACGAACGCGGCAACGGCGTGGTCGAGGCGATCGGCCGCAAGGGCATCACGCTCGCCAACCAGTTCGCCAGCCTCGGCGAGGCCCTGGTCAACAATATCGAGACCCGCGGCAACCGCATGGTCGCCGGCCTGCACGAGCGCAGCAGCGAGATCAGCCAGGCGCTTGAGCTTGCTTCCGGCGCGTTGCGCGAGACGATCGAGAGCGGCACCAACCACTCGGTCGAGGCGCTGCTCAAGACCAATGAGCAGCTGCGCAGCGAGCTCGGCAGCATGCTGGGCCGCCTCGGCGAGGCCAACAAGCTGATGCAGCAGATCGTCACCGGCGCGAACAAGAACCTCGCGGCGGTCGAAGGCAGCCTGTCTGGCCGTGTCGAGGAGCTGCAGACAGTGCTCTCGACGGTGGTCCAGGAGACCAACCGCACCTCCGAGCAGGTCGCGAACCAGATCGCGGCGCTGAAGGGCTATTCGGAAGGCACGCTGCGCGACACCGCGGCGCTGATCTCCCGGATCGACGCGCAGGGCTCGTCGATGACCGAGACCTCGGAAGCCAACGCCGCGGCGCTCAACGCCGTCGCGCAGCGGCTGGAGCAGGTCGAGGCCCGCGTCGGCAATGTCCTCGCCGACCGCAAGGAGGCGCTGGAGCACCTGCACGGGCTGATCGCCACCCGCACCGACGACATCGAGCAGATCACCCGCTCGTTCTCTTCGCAGCTCGACGAATCGCTGAGCAGTGCCGAGACGCGCACCCGCCAGCTGAGCACAGTGCTCAGCGACGCCGCCGAATCGACCAGCAACGCCATCGCCCAGCAGTTCGACTCGATCCGCGCCGCCAGCGGCCGCGAGCGCGAAGCGACCGCGCAGGCGTTGCGCGCGGCCTATGAGGAAGTGGTGAACGAGGTCTCCGGCGAGCTCGGCAAGGTCACGGAACGCTTCCAGAGCGCCGCCGAGGACATGCGCTCCATGTCGGCCGAAATCCATCGCGAGCTCGAGACGACCCGCACCGAGCTGAAGAAGGGCGTGCTCGAACTGCCGCGCGAGACCCAGGAATCGACCGCGGCCATGCGCCGCGTCGTTGCCGACCAGATCAAGGCGCTCAACGAGCTGACCGAGATCGTCTCGCGCTCGGGCCGGAGCAGTGACGTGGCGCGTCCGCAAGGCGAGCGGCGAGCCACGGCGAACTACCAGCAACCGGCTCCGGTCGTGACCGCCTCGTCGTCCGTCGCGGTGCAGAGCGCGCCGGTGCTGACCGAGCCGCTGCGCGCCTCGATCGACCCGACGCCGGAACCGGCCCGGACCGAGCCGCAGGTGCAGGTCGTGCGTCCCACCCCTGCCCCCGAGCAGGCCCGCGCCGAGGCTGTTCAGCGCGCCGAGCCGGCCCGCCGCCCGGCGGCCGAGCAGCCTGCTCCGGCCAAGTCCGGCTGGCTCTCGGACCTGCTCAGCCGCGCCTCGCGCGACGACCGGGCGCCTGAGGCTTCGAAGCCGACGGCGCACAGCATCGAGAAGCTCGATTCGCTCTCGGTCGACATCGCCCGGATGATCGATCATGACGCGGCCGTCGAGCTCTGGGAGCGCTACAAGCGCGGCGAACGCAGCGTCTTCACGCGTCGCCTCTATACGCTGCAGGGCCAGCAGACCTTCGACGAGATCCGGCGCAAGTATCGCCGCGACACCGAGTTCAAGGAGACGGTCGACCGCTATATCGAAGAGTTCGAGCGCCTGCTCGGCGAAGCGGCCAAGGACGACCGCGACTCGATGGTGGCGAAGACCTACCTGACCTCGGAGACCGGCAAGGTCTACACCATGCTGGCCCATGCCAGCGGACGGTTCGAGTAAGCGCTCCCGCTATCGGCACCATCGAGGCCGCCCTCCCCGAGGGCGGCCTTTTTTTGTCCGCGCATGCCATCTAATCGCGCCCTCGCGCCCAGTCCTTCGCCCAAGCGCCCAGCGGGACGAGCAGTTGGTATAATCTCGTGCCCTCGGCCGTGCTCCGATAGCCTTGCTCGGACCGCTCGACCAAACTCGCCTGCCGGAGCTCCTTGAGGCGCGTATTCAGCACGGTCGGGGAGACTGAACCACAGAGCAACTGGAGCTGGCGAAACGAACAGGCCCCCTCCTTGTTGAGGGTCCACAATACACCCATGGCCCATCTGCGCCCGAGCAGGTCGAACAGGGCCATAATCGGTGCTCCCGATCGTGAGCCGCGCACTGGTTGACCCGGTTCAGGAATGTCCGTCATTCTGAGATCGCTACAAAATCCGTAGCGCCTTTCCCGTTTTCGTGATAGTGATCTGCTATTGATTTAGTAGCGTTCAGGAATCGACCCGCCAATGTCTATTATTGCCTTGGCTGCCGCAGTCGGCGCTTCGGCGAGTTGGGCCGCGGGCGCCATCATCGCCCATGCTCCGGCACGCCGATTGGGAGCCTTCGAGTTCACGAGGACCCAACTGATCAGCGCTTCGGCGGTGCTGATCGGCCTCGTCTCCTTGCGAGGCCTCTGGTCTTCCGTAGCCTGGCAGCACTGGCCGGGCTTCGCGGCGAGCAGCGTCATCGGAGTGCTACTCGGCAATCTCGCCATGATCGCATGCCTGAGACGCGGCGGGCCGCGGCGAACACAGTTGCTGACGGCGATGGCGGCTCCGATCGCCGGAGTGCTCGGTTTCTTCGTCCTGGGGGAAACCCTGTCGCTCTCAAAGCTGACCGGGGCGGCGATCATGCTGACCGGCATCGGGCTGGCCATACTCTTTGGCCAGGAAGTCGATGCCGACCCGGAACAACGGCATGGTTCGCTGCTTGCCGTCATGGCCTTCGGCTTGGCAGCGGCAACCTGCCAGGCCGTCGGATTGATCGCCCTGAAACCGGCCCTGCTGGCAGGAACCGATCCTTTGGCGGCATCGGCTTTGAGAACCTTTGGTGGCGCAGCCGCCATCACGCTGTTGACCCTGTGGCCGGCGCGCATGTTCGAAGCGGCGAATGCGCGGACAGCCAAGTTGGTCGCCTGGGCAATCTTGCCGGGCCTGCTCGGCTATGTCGTCGCAGTGAGCTTGATGCTCTACGCGTTGCGCAGCCACGAAGCCGGCATCGTCGCAATCTGCGGATCTCTGTCACCAGTCCTGATGCTGCCGATGATCTGGCTCACTACCCGCCGCTGCCCGCCTTGGCGAGCTTGGATCGGCGCCGGCCTCGTCATCCTCGGCCTGGTAGTAGCGGTCGTCTAGCGCAGCGCCTCGAATACGCTGGCCAGCAGCGATCACCGCGCCCAGCGGGCAATCTGGATCAGCACCTGCGACAACGCCTGGTCGAGCGCCTGCGCCGCCCCTGCCCCATCGGCGCCAGCGGGCACGCGGGCCGAGAACAGCTTGGCGCGCTGGACCTTGCCGGTCCGGTCGCCGATCAGCTTGGCGGTGATCTCGACCACGGCCTGGCCGCTGGCGGCGTCGATGTTGAAGGCGCGGATATCGGTGTTGAGCTGGAAGTCGGGAACGATGCGTTCGCCCGGCCGGCCGACGGCGGCGATGCGGCTGCCGTTCTCGAAGGTCTGGATCAGGCGGGTCTGCACCAGATTGGGCACCCGGTCGGCCCATTGCGCACCACCGAGGAAGGAGAGCGCACCGCTCGAATCCTTGACGATCAGCCGGTCGGAATCGAGCGCCTGCACCGCGGTCGGCTGCGCGACGATCAGGACACCGCCACCACCGCCGATGCGGCCGAAATCGCGCGGTGCGGAGAGATCAAAAGTGGTCGGCGCGGAGCCACCGCCGCAGCCGGCCAGCAGCAAGGCGCTTGCGACCACCAGTGACGGGGCGAGCAGACGACTGCAAAGCGGCGAAGTCGGAATGGGCATGATCATATCGAGCTAGCGCGATCCGCTGTATTGGGGAAGCGGCGGACGGCCGCCGAAGATGAACTGCTGGGGATTGCGCTCGACGTTGCGCAGCACACGGTTGATATCCCCAAGCGTGCGCTTGCCGTCGGAAGCGAGCGTCTCGAGGTCGCGCAGACCCGGACCGGTGAAGCGGTTGATCCCCGTGGTGATCTCGGCCGTCCGCTTGTCGAGGTTGTCGGCCAGCACCCGGATCGATTTCGCAGCATTGGCGACCTCGGCGAAGGCGCCCTGCCCGTCCTGGGTATTCAGGAAGGATTGCGCCGCCTTGAGCACGCCCTCGACCTGGTCGGCGGCACGATTGAGCTTTTCCGTGATCGAAGCGACATCGCTGACTGCCTTCGAGACATCGTTGCTCGACCCGCCCAGGGCCGCGGTGAACTTGTCGACATTGTCGATGATGCCGGTGATCTTGGCGCGGTCGACCGAGCGCACCACCCCGGTCAGCTCCTCGCTCAGCGTGCCGAGCTTCTGCGAGAGCGGCGCGATCGTATCGGCGATCTGGCCGAAACTCGTCATCAGCTTGTCGATGTTGCCGGAGTTGCCTCCGAGCGCCTGCGAGAACTTCTCGACATTGCGGACGGTGTTGGTGATCGAGCCGGAATTCTCCTTGATCAGACCGTCGAGGTTGCCGAGCACCTCATCCGCCTTCTTGGCGACATTGCGGACGGATTCGATGATGTCCTGCAGCTCGGAACGTTCGGCGATGATGGTCGGCAGCGTTTCGCCGGGCTTCACCTGCAGCACCGGCGCGTCGGGCTCGCCGCCGATCAACTGCAGTGCGACGACGCCGGCGAGCCCCTGCGCCTCGATGCGGGCACGGGTATCGACGCGCAGCGGCGTCGTATTGTCGACCTCGATCACGCCGAAGATGCGACGCGGGTCGTCCGGCTGCAGGCCGATCTGCTTGACCTCACCGACGCGCAGCCCGTTGAACAGCACGCTGGAGCCGCGTCCGAGACCGGTAACGGTCCCGGTGAAGATCACGCGGACATCCTGCTTGCGGCCGCCGCCGCCGCTGCCGAACCAGTAGACGAATCCGAACATCGCCGCGATCACGGCGAGAGTGAAGAGGCCTACCAGGGCGTAGTTCGCACGGGATTCCATCGCGGGCGTCCGTCACGTCCTCGTTTGATTCTCCGGCAGCCGGGCACGTGCCCGCTCGCCGCCGAAATACGCCTTGAGCCAGGGATGATCGGAAGCCAGCATGGTGGCGAGCGGACCGACCGCGATGACACGCTTGTCCGCCAAGGCGGCAATCCTGTCGCAAGCTACATACAGACTATCGAGGTCATGGGTTACCATGAACACCGTCAGGCCCAAAGTCTGCTTGAGCGTCATGATCAGCTCGTCGAACTCGGCGGCACCGATCGGGTCAAGCCCCGAGGTCGGCTCGTCGAGGAAGACGATCTCGGGATCGAGCGCCAGCGCGCGGGCAAGCGCCGCGCGCTTGATCATGCCGCCGGAAAGCTCGGAAGGTGCCTTGTCGGCCGCATCCGGTTTCAAGCCCACCATCTCGATCTTGAGCATGGCGAGCTCTTCGAGCAGGCGCGGCGAGAGGTCGAGATACTCCCGCATCGGCACCTGGATGTTCTGCTTGACGCTCAAGGCGGAGAACAGAGCGCCTTGCTGGAACATCACGCCAAAGCGCCGTTCGAGCCGACGCCGGCCGCGCGGATCGAGCTTGTCGACATTCTCGCCGAAGACCTCGATCGTACCGCGCTGCTTGCGGACGAGGCCGAGAATCGTGCGGGTCAGCACCGATTTGCCCTGACCGGATCCCCCGACGAAGCCGAGAATTTCACCACGCATCACATCGAGATCAAGTCCGTCCATGATCACCTTGTCGCCAAAGGCGACCTTGAGGTCACGAACGCGAATCACCGGCTCGGGTTCCCTGTCGCCCGACGCACGAGGTCCGCGCGGACCAGTCTGAGAGGGTCTGTCGAGCACAGAAGTCCCCTCTCACATCCGGATCGAGGCAAAGAACATAGCGAACAGCCCGTCGACCACGATCACCATGAAGATCGCCTTCACCACCGACGCCGTCACCTGATGGCCGAGCGATTCGGCCGAGCCCTTGACCGCCAGCCCCTCGATCGAGGCGATCAGGCCGATGACGAACGCCATGAACGGGGCCTTGATGAGGCCGACGGCGAAATGCTGCCAGGTGATCACCGATTTCAGGCGGTCGAGATAGGTATCGAGGCCGATGCCACCATAAAGCCAGCTCACGAGGCCGGCGCCGACGAGGCCCGACATGGCCGAAATGAAGGTCAGGATCGGCAAGGCAATGATCAACGCCAGGATGCGCGGCACCACCAGCACCTCGATCGGATCGAGCCCCATCACCCGCAGCGCATCGATCTCCTCGCGCATTTTCATCGACCCGATCTCTGCCGTGAAGGCGGAGCCCGAGCGGCCCGCCACCATGATCGAAGTCAGCAGGACGGAGAGTTCGCGCAGCACGAGAATGCCGGTCAGATTGACGACAAAGGCGGTCGCGCCGAAGCGCTGGAGCTGGAAGATGCCTTGCTGCGCGACGATGCAACCAACGAGGAACGAGATCAGGATGATGATCGGCGCGCCGTTGAACGCGATCAGCTCGATCTGATTGACCAATGAGGGTCCGCGGAAGCGCCGCGGTCCGAAAAGGGCGCCGACACAGCCCGCCATCACCTCGCCGAGGAAGATCGCGCCGCCCGCGAGGTCGCGGCCGAAGCGGGTGACGCCCTGACCGATGTCGACGAGGACCGTAACCAGCCCGATCGGGCGCACCGGCGGCCGATAGTCGGTGACATTGCGCTCGACCTCGCGCAACAGCACCGCGTGCTCCGGCTGGCGGCTCACCAGCTCGATGGACGCGCCTTTCGACTCGCCCGCCTGCTTCACCTGGTCGAGCAGATAGGCGCCCAGCGTGTCGAGGCGCTCGATCGCCGACAGGTCGAGCCGCGCCTGTCGCACGCTGGCGATACGCTCCGTAAGCTCGCTCGCCAACGCTTCGAGACGCGGCGCCCGCCCGACGCTCCAGCGCCCGGCAAGCGACACGACGAGGACACCTCCATCGTCGCGATAGACCGCCCGCGGCTCAACGTCGTCGACGACAGCCATGACGGTTCGCCTACTCCTCACGCTCAGATTCGGCCCCCACGACCTGTATTGCCGCGCGCCTTGAGGATGGCAAGGGCCGCCAGCACCAACCCGAGCAGCGCGACCGGCACCATGGCGAGGAATACGCCAGGGCCGAACTGTCGATAGAGGTAGCCGGAGAGAACCGTGGTCACTCCCATGGCGAGCGCACCGGCGGCGACGAGGCGACCCTGCGCCGCCGCGCGGCGTGCCTCCGGCGCAAGCGCAGACAGCGCGGCCAATGAACCGAGATGCGCGCAGCCGAAGGTCGCGCCATGCAGAAGCTGCAACAGGAATGTCAGAGCCAGGCCAGGGTCCGCGCTCATCATGCCGAAGCGCAGCGCCGCCGCGACCGCTGCAAGCGCGATCCAGCGCAAGCCCGCAAGGCCTCGCGCCGCGATGCTGCCGGCTACCAGGAAGACGGCGATCTCGGCAAGAACCGCAACGGCCCAGAGCCAACCGATCACCTCGCCGCTGAAGCCGAGGCTGCGCCAGTGCAACGAGCCGAAGGCATAGAGCGCCGCATGCGTGGCGTTGACACACGCCGCGGCCCCGACCGCCAGCCAGAATGGCAATCTGAAACGGGCCGAAGGCGCGCTCACGCGAACGGAAGATGAAATCCCACCGGGCGGAGACGGGGCTTGCAAAGCCGCGAGTGCCGCGAGCGAACTGCTGCCGGCCAAGACGAACGGGATCAGCCAGGCGCCATGGAGCGCGATCAGATAGCCGCCGACGAGGTTCGAGAGCACGAAGGTCACCGACCCCCAGAGCCTGACGCGGCCATAGTCTCTCAGCGCCCCGGCCTTGACCTGTTCGGTGGTCAGAACATCGGCGAGGGGCACGACACCCGAAAGCGCGATCGCGCTGAGAGCGGTCAGGATGGCGATCGGAATGAGCTGCGCCTGCAGCGCCAGCAGGAAATAGACGATCGCCGCCAGCGCGTTCAGCAGCGCCAGCAGAAGATTGGGCCTCAGACGATCGCCCAGACCCGTCACCGACGATGCCACGAAGACACGTACCAGGATCGGAATCGCGAGCACGTAACCGATATCGACATCGCTCAACCCCTTGGAGGCGAGCCAGACCGGGAAAAACGGCAGATAGAAGCCGACACCAAGAAAGTTCAACGCGTGCATCAACGAGAGGCGCGCGGCGAGCAGGCGCGAAGGTCCGGTCCGAAGAGGCGGTGACATGCCGGTGGCAGCGATTTCTTAAAGAATCAGAGGCAATTTTGCCGATGGGCATCTTCGGCCGGCGACATGCGATTCGGCCAGCCCATGGAGAGCAGTCTGGCCATGAGCGACGCGCGTTCGCCATCTCCGCTGAGCGCGGCCGACTATGACGCGATCGCCGCTGCCGTGATGGAAACCTCCCGCGGCCGCTGGTTCCTTGCCGAATATGCCCGCCGCAACCGGCAGTCCGATACCGAAATGGTCCTCTCGGCGATTGCACGCCTCGAGCGGCTCTGCACCGTTCCGGCTGCGGTTGACTCGAATGCGGGCCTCTCGGACACAGCCCGCACCATCGCCGAGCTCCGTGACGACCTCGATCGCGCCGGGGTGGGCGGTTCATCCGCCCGCCTGTCCTCCCGCGTCCAGGAGACCGCGGCCAACATACTCGATGCGGCAGAAGCGATTCAGGAGATCGCCTGGACACTGCGTGAAGGCGGCGCGGCACCTGAGCTCTGCGATCGTCTGGATCGGCGCGCGACCGAAATCTACGGCGCGACCACGGTCGTCGAAGCGGCAGCCGACCAGATCGGAAAGGTCGCCGACACCGTCGCCATGCTCGATACGAGCCTGCGCTCCGCAGCCGATGAAGTTGTAGCCGTTCTGCAGGATGAGCCGCCTCTCACTCCTGTCGCTGCGCCTGAACAGCTCAGGTCGCCGCCCGCGAAGTTCGTCACCGATCCGGACGACATCGACGTGATCGAGGCCGACACACGCCAGCGCGCGCCTCTGAACGAAGCCGGATTGCGTCAGCAGGTACAGCCCTATCGCCGGCGCAGCAGCATTCAGGTGGCCGAAGACGATATCGCCTTCGCGGATATCGGCGCGCCGGCCGAAGCGATCATGGTCCCGACATTCGCCAGTTCGGCCACGGTCGAGCTCAGCTATTCCGAGGCCGACCTGCGGGCGATCGCTTCGCTGCCGGTCGAGGACCGGCTGCATTTCTTCGGCTGAGTTCTTCTCCGCTCAGTTCTCGCGCTTCAGCGCGCTCTCGTGCCAGCGCCGCAGCAGGAGATGCGAGATCAGGCTGGTCGCCAGGAAAATGGCAATGCCTGAGAGCGAGATCATCAGCAACGCCGCGAAGACGCGCGGGATCTTGAGCTGATAGCCGGCCTCGAGGATGCGGTAGGCGAGCCCCGATTCCGAGCCGCCGGTGCCAGCGACGAACTCGGCGACGACGGCGCCGATCAGCGCCAGCCCGCCCGAGATCTTCAGCCCCGCCAGGAAATAGGGCAGCGCCGCCGGCAGCTTGAGATAGCGCAGCGTCTGCCAACGGGTCGCGCCATGCAGCTGGAAGAAGTTGATCAGGTTGTGATCGGCCGAGTTCAGTCCGAGGATGGTGTTGGACAGGATCGGAAAGAAGGCGACGATCCAGGCGCAGATCAGCAGCGACAGGTTGATGTCGCCGGCCCAGATGATGATCAGCGGCGCGATCGCGACGATCGGCGTCACCTGCAGGATCACCGCATAGGGCAGCAGCGCCATCTCCAGCCATTTCGACTGGGTGAAGAGCACGGCGAGGGCGACGCCGACGATCACCGCCGCCGCGAGCGCCATGAAGGTGATGCGCAAGGTGATCCAGAGCGAGGCCGAGAGCGTGCCCCAATCGGCGATCAGCGTCTGGCCGACCAGGAGCGGTCCGGGCAGCACATAGGACGGCACCTCGTTCCAGCGCACGGCGAATTCCCAGAGCCCGAGCACCAGGATGCCGACGAAGATCGGCGCGAGGATGCGCGGCCAGAAGCTGACCGGCAGGCCGAGGATGGTCGGCTCGGCGAGCGTGAGCGGACGAGCCTCGGCATCGGTGCCGTCATGCGGCACGGAGGCGGACGGAGAAGCAGAGCTCATGCGCCGATCGCCTCCTTGAGCTTGCCGGAGGCGAGCCGGCAGAGATGAGCGTATTCGGCCGAGGTCCGGAACAGTTCGTCGCGTGGATAGGGCGCGGAGACGTCGAGATCGGCCATGACGCGGCCGGGCCGCGCCGCCATCACCACGATGCGCTGCGAGAGATAGACCGACTCGAACACCGAATGGGTGACGAAGACGGCGGTGAAGCGCTCGCGCCACCACAGGTTCAGGAGGTCGTCATTGAGGCGATGGCGGGTGATCTCGTCGAGTGCGGCGAAAGGCTCGTCCATCAGGAGGATCTTCGGCCGCATCACCAGCGCGCGGGCGATCGAGACCCGCATCTTCATGCCGCCGGAGAGCTCGCGCGGGTAGGATGTCTCGAAGCCCTTGAGACCGACCAGCGCCAGCATCTCGGCCGCACGCTCCTGCGCCTCGCTTTTGGGCACATGCTTCAGCGTAAGCGGCAGCATGACGTTGGAGAGGGCATTGGCCCAAGGCATCAGCGTCGGGTCCTGGAAGACGAAGCCGAGATCGCGCTCGGCCTTGTCCTCGCCTGCGCCGGGCCAGTCGATCGTGCCGGTGGACGGGCTGCCCAGCCCGGCGACCATGCGCAGCAAGGTCGACTTGCCGCAGCCGGACGGGCCGAGCAGGCTGATGAACTCGCCGGTGCCGAGATCGAGATCGACGTCGCGCACGGCGATGGTGCCGTTGGCGAACTGCTTGGAGACCCGGCGGATCGAGACGAGCGGAACCCCGCTCTCCTGCCCCGCCGCCGGATGTGTGCTCAGATAGGCTGTGTCCAAAGGCCTGATGATCCGTTCTTCGATCTCAAATCGACGTCATCCCGGGCGACCGAAGGGAGACCCGGGATCCATGCCTGAACCGTTCCGGCATGGACCCCGGATCAGCGCGGCTACGCCGCTTGTCCGGGATGACACGCTCTATTGCGCGGCTGCCTTCTCAGGGCTTGCCGACGCCCTTGTTGATGAACTCGAGGCTGTAGGCCTTCTTCACGTCGACCCCGGCAGGAATGACGCCGGCCTCGGTCATCGTCTTGGCGAAGCTTGCCCAGCGTGCATCGGTCATGGCGCCGATACCGAGCGTCTTCGCGTCGCCGGAGACGACGATGCCGTTCTCGTTCATCACCTTGAGGGCGTAGTCGATCTTCTCCTGATCCATGTCGGGATTGTCCTTCAGGATCCGGGCATTAGCGGCCGCGATGTTCGGGCCGCCCTTCATGTACTCGGCCCAGCCTTCGGCCGTCGCGTCGACGAAGCGCTGCACGATCTCCTTCTTCTCCTGCACCATCTTGCGGGAGATCGTGATCGTCGTGTTGTAGTTCTCGAAGCCGGCATCGGCGAGGAGATGGACGACCGGCTCGACGCCGGCCTTGCGGATGACGAAGGGCTCGGAAGACAGGAAGCCCTGCTGGGTCAGCTTCTTGTCGGCCAGGAACGGCGCCATGTTGAAGGTGTAAGGCCGGATCTGCTCGTCACGATAGCCGAATTTCAGCTTCAGGAACGGCCAGAAGCCGACGCGGGCCTGCGCCGCGATCAGGATCGGCTTGTCCTTGAGGGCGGCGAGCGTGTCGTTGCCCTGGCCGGGATGCGAGATCAGGACCTGTGGGTCCTTCTGGAAGATCGAGGCGATGCAGAGGAAGGGCAGGTTCTCCTGCGCGAAGCTCAGCGCCTCCAGCGAGTTGCCCATGATCATGTCGACGCGGCCGCCGAGCAGGAGCTGGGTCGGGTTCTGCTGCGGGCCGCCGGGGCGGATGTCGACGTCGAGGCCGTACTTCTTGTAGATGCCGTTGGCGGCAGCGAGATAGAAGCCCCCGTGCTCGGTCTGGGCGCGCCAGTTGGTCTGGTAGCTGACCTTGTCGAGGGTCTGCGCGTTGACGCGCGCACCCGGCACCGGGATCAGCACCGAGGCGGCCGAGCCACCGAGCAGGCCGAGCGCAGCGCGCCGGTCGAGGCGATACTTCATCGTCATGGCCTAACCCCCTCCATCATGTCGCGAACCAGTCGCCGGACTGCGCAATCCTTGTGTCCGGCAAGCAGCTTGTATGCCACGGCCGACGGGCCGCTGGAAATGCGTCGCGGCCGGCTTTCGCACAGACAGGCTTTGCCGACGAGGCTCCGGCCCGCATGGCATGCGCGTGCCATCGGCCCTTCCCTGGTCATCCCCGGCCACTATGCTGGGCAGTCCTGCCGCCTTGAGGCAGCAGGCGCGAATCGCGGGGCCGGCCCGCAGCTTGACCGACGAGACCTGAAGATCATGACCGCACGCTTCTGGGGCGACCTGAAGACCACCGATTTCGCTGGCCTCTCGCCCGAGGCGACCATCGCCGTTTTGCCGCTCGCCGCGATCGAGCAGCACGGGCCGCACCTGCCCGTTTCAGTCGACACCACGGTGATGAACGCGATGCTGGCGCTCGCCATGCCGCAGGTTCCGGCCGGGCTCGACGTGCTGGTGCTGCCGACGCTGGCGATCTGCAAGTCGAACGAACACCTGCATTCGCCGGGTACGCTGACGATTTCGTGGGAGAGCGCGATCCGCAGCTGGATCGAGATCGGCGAGAGCGTGAAGCGCGCCGGCCTGCGCAAGCTCGTGCTTGTCACCTCGCATGGCGGCAATGTTGACCCGATGAAGGTGGTCGCGCGGGAGCTACGCGTCAGCCACGGCATGTTCGCGGTCTCGACCTCCTGGAGCAGCTTCGGCCTGCCACCGGAGCTCTATGGCGAACTGGACGCCAAACACGGCATCCATGCCGGCGACATCGAGACTTCGCTGATGCTGCATTTCCGGCCCGACCTCGTCGACATGAGCCAGGCCGGTCGCTTCGTGCCGCGCACGGTCGAGATGGCGGACGAGGGTTACACATGGCTGCGGCCGACCGGCGCGCATCCCTTCGCCTGGATGGCACAGGACGTTCACCCCTCGGGCGCGGCAGGCGATGCCAGCCTCGCTACGGCCGAAAAGGGCAAGACGACGGCAGAGTTCCAGGCAAAAGGTTTTGTCGAACTGCTGGCGGATGTGGCGCGGTTTCCGCTGGCGAAGCTGCACAAGGCCAATTGAAACGCGTCATGCTCGGGCTTGACCCGAGCATCTCAGGCCGGAAGAGGCTCCGGCCAGCGCCTTCTCGTCACGAGATTCTCGGGTCTCCGCTATGCTTCGCCCGAGAATGACGCCTTCCACCCTCAATCCGGATCGAGCAGCCTCGGTCCCGCGCCCTGCTTGCCGAGCTCGTCCCAGGGATTATGCAGCGGGCAGCTTCTCACCGAGAGGCAGCCGCAGCCGATGCAGTCGGTGAGATGGTCGCGCAGGCGCGTCAGCCGGTCGATGCGGTGCTCCAGCTCCGCCTTCCAGGCCGCCGAGAGCCGGCTCCAATCATCGGCCGTCGGCGTGCGCTCCTGCGGCAGCGCCTTGAAAGCCTCGCGGATCGTTTTGAGCGGGATGCCGGTGCGCTGCGCCACCTTGATGATGGCGACGCGGCGCAAGACCTCACGCGGGTAGCGGCGCTGATTGCCGGCATTGCGGCGGCTGCGGATCAACCCTTCGGCCTCGTAGAAGTGCAGCGCGGAGACCGCAATGCCGCTGCGGCTCGCGACCTGGCCGACGCTGAGATCGTCGGCGAAGGGGTTGCGGGCGGGGTGCTTCATGGCGCTTGACCTTAACCTTACTTGAGGTCTTATAGAGATCGCTCCGCTGCACCGCCAGCCCTCCGGAGCCTCCCCATGCATCGCCCGCTCATCCCCCAGATCAAGGTCGCCGTGATCTATGGCAGCACGCGCCAGGGGCGCCTGTGCACCAAGGTCGCCGGCTGGACGATCGCGCAGATCGAGGGCGATGGCCCGTTCTCGGTCGAGAGCGTCGATCCCGGCGCGCACGACCTCGCCGAACAGAAGGAACGGCTCGGCCGGGCCGACGCCTTCATCGTGGTCACGCCCGAATACAACCGCAGCTTCCCGGCGCCACTGAAGGCGCTGATCGACGGAACCGGCGCCGAGTGGCGCGGCAAGCCTGTCGCCTTCGTCTCCTATGGCGGGGTCTCGGGCGGCCTGCGCGCCGTCGAGCAATTGCGGCTCGTCTTCGCCGAACTGCACGCGGCGACGATCCGCGACGGCGTCTGCTTCGCCAACGCCTGGGACCAGTTCGACGAAACCGGCCGCCTGCGCGATGCCGACCGGGCCGAACGGGCGATGGCCACCATGCTCGGACAGCTCCATTGGTGGGCGAGCGCGCTCAGGACCGCCCGCAACACCGTGCCCTACGGCCAGTTCGCGGCGTGAGCGGCATTTGGCTCGACACAAGATCGGCAACTCGCCGGCAGGGATTTGTCGTGTCAGGAGCTTGTCAGAGACGAATTCAATGCCCTGAGGGCAGCGAGTGGAAAATCGTCCTGAAAATGCAGGCATCTAACGCCGCGATGCAGTTTGCTTCACAAATTCGAACTGGTCGCGGCGGCAGCATCCGGGGAAGGATCGAACGAACCGATCCCTCCCACCGCGGAGCCGCCATGCAGCTCAAACTCCTGCGCAACGCCCTGCTCAAGCTGAGCTATGCCGGCAAGACCCTGCTGATCGATCCCGATTTCGGCGAGAAGCTCAGCCGGCGCTCGATCGCCGGCAAGTCGCAGAACCCGATGGTCGACCTGCCCGAGCCGATCGAGGATATCCTCGCCGGCGTCGATCACATCATCGTCTCGCATCTGCATGCCGACCATTTCGACGAGATCGCCAAGGCGCGGATTCCGAAGGATATCCCGCTGATCTGCCAGCCCGGCAATGAGGAGGCGATCCGGGCGGCCGGCTTCACCCATGTCGAGCCGCTCGAATGCTTCATCCGGATCGGGCCGATCGTGGTCAAGCCGCAGCCGGCGCAGCACGGCACCGGGCCGGTCGTCGAGGTGATGGGCAAGGTGATGGGCCTGACGCTGGAAGCGCCTGGCGAGCCTTCAGTCTACTGGTGCGGCGACAGCGTGCTCTATCCGCCCTTGCAGGAGGCCGTCGCCAAGGCCGAGCCCGACGTGATCGTCACCCATTCCTGCGGCGCACTCTGGGACGGCACACTGATCGTCATGGACGCACAGCAGACGCTCGACCTTGCCGAGCAGGCGCCGCAGGCGGTGATCGTCGCGACCCACATGGAAGCGCTCGACCATGCCAGCGTCAGCCGGCAAGCGCTGCGCGAAGCGGCAGAGGCCCGCGGCGTGGGCCGCGAGCGGCTGCTGATCCCCGCCGATGGCGAGACGATCGAGCTGAAGGCGCCGGTGCACGCCTGAGCGGGCGCTTATTTGATCCGCTTGGCGTCGACGCCGAAGGAGCGGAAGGTGTTGCGGTCGATGATGCTCACCGTCGTCGACGAACTCGAATTGCCGAACTCGTGCTTGCTGGACATTTCCAGCACGCATTCACCAGCTCCGGAACCGGGCTTGGTGGTCCATTGGCCGGAGGTAACCTGCTCCTCCCACTTGCCTTCCTGATT
This sequence comes from Rhizobiales bacterium 2SD, assembly GCA_005502805.1. Taxonomy (GTDB): domain Bacteria; phylum Pseudomonadota; class Alphaproteobacteria; order Rhizobiales; family Beijerinckiaceae; genus Allobosea. The sequence goes on from SCMY01000012.1 coordinate 57,052, forward strand.
GACGAAGCGACGGACGGCCCTGAAAGAACCGTCCGGATTGTAGGCGTCGAGATTGTCGACCTTGACCTTCATCGGGCCCATGACGACGTCGCCCTTGGTCGTCCAGCGCCCGGTCAACGTCCCCTTGCAGTCGGTGGCGGCCGAGGCGATCCCGGCCGAGCCGAAGACGGCTGCGAGAAGCGGCAGGAGGAAGCGGCGCATGGCGGTCTCCGGAAGACGGTGCTGGTATCACTGCACCGATCCTTGCTCCGGAAACGCCTGATCGCGTCCTCCATTCGAAGGAGCGGTCTCTACTCCCCCGCCTTGAGCTGCTTGGCGTAGATGTCCTTGTACTGCTCGCGCAGCAGGTTCTTCTGAACCTTGCCCATGGTGTTGCGCGGCAGGTCGGCGACAACGAAGACCTGCTTGGGCTGCTTGAACTTGGCGAGGCGCTGCTCCAGAGCCTTGGCGATGCCTGCGGCGCTGATATCGGCGCCGGGCTTGGCCACCACCACGGCGGTGACGCCCTCGCCGAAATCGGGATGCGGACAGCCGATCACGGCGCTTTCGATCACGCCCGGCATCTCGTCGATCTCGGCCTCGACTTCCTTGGGATAGACGTTGTAGCCGCCGGTGATGATCAGGTCCTTGCCGCGCCCGACGATGTGGACATAGCCGGCCGGGTCGATCTTGCCGAGATCGCCGGTGATGAAGAAGCCATCGGCCCGGAACTCGGCCTTGGTCTTCTCGGGATTGCGCCAGTAGCCCTTGAAGACGTTCGGGCCCTTGACCTCGATCATGCCGATCTCGTCGCGGGCGAGCTCCTTGCCGCTCTCCGGATCGGTGACGCGGGCAGAGACGCCCGGCAGCGGGAAGCCGACCGTGCCCGCCACCCGGTCCCCGTCATAGGGGTTTGAGGTGTTCATATTGGTCTCGGTCATGCCGTAGCGCTCGAGGATGGCATGGCCGGTGCGCTCGCGCCATTCGCGATGCGTCTCGGCCAGCAGCGGCGCCGAGCCGGAGACGAAGAGGCGCATATGCTTCACTGCCTCCTTCGACAGGCGCTGGTCCTGCAGCAGGCGGACATAGAAGGTCGGCACGCCCATCATGCTGGTCGCCTTGGGCAGGTACTTGAACACCTGCTCCGGATCGAACTTCGGCAGCAGGATCATCGCGGCACCGGCGAACAGGATCACATTGGTCGCGACGAAGAGGCCGTGGGTGTGGAAGATCGGCAGCGCGTGCAGCAGCACGTCATTCTTCGTGAAGCGCCAGTAGTCGACCAACGACAGCGCGTTCGAGGCGAGGTTGTCATGGCTGAGCATGGCGCCTTTCGAGCGCCCGGTCGTGCCGGAGGTATAGAGGATGGCGGCGAGATCGTCGGCGCCGCGCGCGACATCGGCGAACTCGGCCGAGGCGGCATTGGCCTTGTCGAGCAGGCTGCCGGCGCCGACGCCGAGAGTTTCCAGCTTCGCCCCGGCCTTCTCCGCGAAGGGCTTCAGCGCCTCCGCCTTGGCGGGGTCGCAGACAAAGACGGCCGGCTCGGCATCGCCGAGGAAGTACTCGATCTCGGCCGGAGTATAGGCAGTGTTGAGCGGCAGGAAGATCGCGCCGGCCCGGACGGTACCGAGATAGAGCATCAGCGCCTCCAGGCTCTTCTCGACCTGGACGGCAACGCGGTCGCCCGGCTTGACGCCGAGGCCCACCAGCGCATTGGCGAAGCGGGCGGAGACCGCGACCATGTCGGCGTAACTATAGGTCCGGCCGTCATCGAGGAACGCGAAAGGCGCAGTCGGCGCCGGCATGCGGGCCTTGATCAGGTCGAACAGATGATTGCCCATGATTTCGGGTCCTTTCAGGCGTTTCCGTTGTCTTTGTTTACTTTGTAGCCGGCCGCAGCTGCTTCTTCACCGAGGAGGAGGCGACCACGGTGTTGCGGCTGGCGAAGGCTTCGTGATTGGTCTCGATGTCGTCGAGATCGTAGCGGTAGTTGACCATCACGCCATGCGACTCGCGCTGGCCCCTGTCGGAGAGATTGCCGCCGACATTGATCCGCTCCAGCCGCGCACCGTTGCCGAGATGGAAGCGGGCGACAGGATCGATCACGCGCCCTGACGATGTCCTCGCCCGCAGCATGTACTGCGCCATCATCTGGCCGAGCAGCTTGTCGCGGCGGGCGCGGGTGACCTCGTCCTGCTTGGCGACCTCGGCCGGCACTTGCATCAGCAGCGCCGCCTCTTCATTGGTCAGGCCGAGCTCGGCCGGCTCTGCCAGTTCCTGGCCGAGCCAGCGGGCGAAGCCAGGCACCGGCGAGAGCGTGACGAAAAGGTCGAGGCCGGGGAGCTCGCGCTTCAGGTCCTCGGCGACCTGCTTGATCAGGAAATTGCCGAAGGAGATGCCGCGCAGGCCTTCCTGGCAGTTGGAGATCGAATAGAACACCGCTGTGGTCGCCGAAGAGGCCGACAGGACCTCGCGGTCCTCGCTGAGCACGTCGACGATGCGGCTCGGGCTCTCGCGGGTCAGCGCGACCTCGACGAAGATCAGCGGCTCGTCGATCAATTGCGGATGGAAGAAGGCGAAGCAGCGCCGGTCGGCCGGTTCGAGCCGGCGACGCAGATCGTCCCAGTCCTTGATGGCGTGGACCGCCTCGTAGCGGATGATCTTCTCCAGCACATTGGCCGGTGTGGTCCAGTCGATGCGACGCAGGACCAGGAAGCCGCGATTGAACCAGGAGCCGAACAGGTGCCGAAAATCGGCATCGACCGCTTTGAGCTCGGGCTCCTCCTTCATCGCCTCGAACAGGCTCTCGCGCATGCGCACCAGCACATGCGTGCCGCCCGGCGCGAGGTTGAGACGGCGGAAGAGCTCCTGCCGGCGCGGCTCGGAAGCGAGATGGAGCTGGCCGACTGCTTCGGCGTCGGGATTGTCACGATAGCGCTCCAGCGCGGCGTCGAGCCGCTCGTGATCGGGGCCGAAACGCTCCTGGAGCAGGCGGAAGAAGGCGAGCCGCCCCCCCTCGTCGAGCCGCTCCCAATCCTCCAGCACGGCCTGCGCCAGCGCCATGCCGGAAGCCTCGCCGCGGCCCGAGAGCAGGTCCTCGCAGAGCTTGTCGAGCGGCCGGCGGCGATTCGAGGCGAAGCGCTCGAAATTGATCAGCGCCCGGCCGCGATCGGCGACGCTGGTCAGGAGATCGCCAAGAAACGCCATCTGCACCCCCAAAGGCCTGCTGTCCGCGCTATCCTATACGAGTTTGCCGCAGTGCAAACGCGACAGGCCGCGACACGATCGCGCTACTTCAACAGCTCCCACGCCTTGAGGAAGAAATCCGGCGCGCCGAAGTTCCCCGACTTCAGCGCCACCACCATCTCCGGCCCGTCGACGACACGCGTCCAGGGCACGCCGGGATCGATCTCCGGGCCGATCTCCAGGGTCCGGATGGCAAGGCCCTGCACGACGGCACCGGAAGTCTCGCCGCCGGCGACGAGCAGGCGGGTGACGCCGCCAGCGTTGAGCAGCCGCGCGAGCTCTGCGAAGGCGTGCTCCACGATCTCGCCAGCCTTGTCGCGGCCGAGCTTGCCCTGCACCGAGGCGACCTCGGCCGGATCGTCGCTGGAGTAGACGAGGAAGGACTTGTCAGCCGGCTGAGACAACGCCCAGTCCGCCAGCTCCTTCGCCGTCTGCCTGCCGCCAGCCAGCGCCAGCGGGTCGACCTTGAGCGCCGGGATGCTGGCCGCGAGCGCCGCCTTGATCTGGCCGCGCGTCGCGGTCGAGCAGCTGCCGGAAATGATGCCGGCGCGGCCAGCCGGCGCCGCAAGATGCGTCGCGGTCTCACGCCACGGCAAGAGCCCCGCCTTGCGGAAATTCTCGGGCAGGCCCATGGCGATACCGGAGCCACCGGTGAGCAGGACATGGTCCGAAATCGCCTCGCCCAGCACCATCAGATGGCCGTTGTCGAGCGCGTCGGTGACGACATAGCGCACGCCATCCGCCGCCAGCTCGGCCAGGCGCTTGCGCACCGCGGCAGCGCCCTGGTTGACGGCCGCATAGGAGGCGAGTCCGACCTTGTGAGGGGTCTGCGCACCCATCAGCCGCATCAGGTTGGAATCCCGCATCGGCGTCAGCGGGTGATCCTTCATCGAGCTCTCATGCAAGGGCACCTCGCCGACGAAGAGATAGCCCTGGAAGATCGAGCGGCCATTGGCCGGGAAGGCCGGGCAGACGATCGCCAGATGGGCCTTGAGACGCTGCATCAGTGCATCGGCGACGGGGCCGATATTGCCCTTCACCGTCGAGTCGAAGGTCGAGCAGTATTTGAACAGAATCTGCCTGGCACCAGCCGCCAGCAGCGCCTCGCAGGCGGCGAGCGAATCCGCCACCGCCTCAGCGACTGGATTGGTGCGCGACTTCAGCGCGACGACGACGGCGTCAGCCTCGGGCAGCTTCGCGCCGGCCGCAGGCGCGCCGATGACCTGGACCGTGCGCATCCCGGCGCGGTTCAGCATCAGGGCGACGTCCGTCGCGCCCGTCATGTCGTCAGCAATCACACCCAGCAGCATCGTCAGCCCTTTCCTGTGCCGCGCCGTCGCATATTTGCGGACGACCAGCCAAAATCTTGCATACCAGAATTAGCGCGGGCGGCGACAGGCTTTGGCTGCCCCGCGGCCATGCAGGCACGGCGACGCCAGATCGTCACACTGTATCCATTGCACCAATCGCGGCGGCGTGGAATGTTCGCGGCAACGCTCGCCGGGAGCAAGCCGGACCTATCGACGATCACCGCGAAATGCGCCAACTTGGTACCGAATGGGACCAACAAGAATGCCCCCGCGGGGCTCCGGAATCGCCGCCAGAGCGATGGAGCACCAGGCAGCGGGCCCAGGTCAAAGTTAGACAACAATGAGGGGAACAGCGATGAAACGTATGGTTCTGCTGGCGTCCGCGGCCCTGCTCGGCCTTGCCGCTCTTCCAGCGCTTGCCCAATCATCATCGACCTTGCGCATCGGCCTGCAGGAGGACCCCGATGTGCTCGATCCGCACAAGGCGCGTACCTTCGTCGGCCGTATCGTCTTCATGGGGCTGTGCGACCGGCTCGTCGACATCGACCCGGAGCTGAAGATCATTCCGCGACTTGCGACGGAGTGGTCGTTCTCAGCCGATGGCCTGACGCTGACGATGAAGCTCAGGACCGACGCCAAGTTCCATGACGGCGAGAGCTTCAACGCCGAGGCGGCCAAGGCCAATCTCGAGCGGGCGATGACGCTGCCGGATTCGCTGCGGAAATCCGAGCTCGCTTCGGTCGAGAGCGTCAGCGCGCCCGATCCAGCGACGCTCGTCTTCAAGCTCAAGCGCCCCGATGCGACGCTGCTGGCGCAGCTCACCGACCGCGCCGGCATGATGTTGTCGCCGAAAAGCCTCGGCCCCGACATCTCGGCCAAGCCGGTCTGCTCCGGCCCCTACCAGTTCGTCGAGCGGGTCCAGAACGACCGCATCGTGCTCGACAAGTTCAAGGGGCACTGGGAAGCCGACAAGTACCAGTTCGACCGGATCGTCTACCGCGCCATTCCCGACACCACGGTCCGTCTCGCTAATCTGCGCGCCGGCGAGCTCGACATGCTGGAGCGGCTGGCCCCCACCGATGTGAAATCGGCGCAGGGCGACAAGAGCCTGAAGGTCCAGAGCACGGCGAACCTCGGCTATCAGGGCATCACCATCAACACCGGCCATACCGACGCCGCCAACCAGCCGATGGGCAAGGACAAGCGCGTCAGGCAGGCGCTGTCGCTCTCGATCGACCGGAAGGTGCTGAGCCAGGTGGTGTTCGAGGGGCTCTATGAGCCGATGAACCAGCCCTTCAACCCGGGCAACCAGTATCTCTCCGCCGCCTTGCCTGTGCCGGCGCGCGACGTCGCCAAGGCCAAGGCGCTGCTTAAGGAGGCCGGGGTCGCCAAGGTCAGCGTCGAGCTCTTCGTCACCAACAACCCGGTCGACGCCCAGCTCGGCCAGGTCATCCAGGCGATGGCGCAGGAAGCCGGCATCGACATCCAGATCCGCTCGACCGAGTTCGCCAGCCAGCTGCGTGACCAGCAGCAGGGCAAGTTCCAGATGAGCCGGATCGGCTGGTCCGGCCGTATCGATCCGGACGGCAACATCCATCAGTTCGTCACCACCAAGGGCAACCAGAACGACGGGCGCTATTCCAACGCCGAGGTCGACAAGCTGCTCGACGAGGCCCGTACGATCTACGACGTCGCCGAGCGCAAGAAGCGCTACGACGCCGCCCAGAAGATCCTCCAGGACGAACTGCCGATCGTCTATCTCTACAACCAGACGGTGTTCTTCGCACTGCGCTCCAACATCCAGGGCTTCGTGATCAATCCGGACGGGATGATCCGGCTCTCAGGGCTGAAGCGCTCGTGAGGATGTCGCCTAAGACGAGGGAAGGGCAGCCACGCTCCCTCCCCGGCCTGCAATAGCGATCAGCAGCCATGTTCGCACTGATCGGCCGGCGCATCCTGATCGCGATCCCGACACTATTCCTCGTGTCGCTGTTCGTCTTCGCCCTGCAGCGGGCGCTGCCGGGCGATCCGTTCCTGGTCATCGCCGGAGAGGAGCGCGATCCTGAGGTGATCGCCCGGCTGCGCGAGATCTACCGGATGGATGATCCGATCGTCGTGCAGTTCTTCGCCTGGCTCGGCCAGGTGATTCAGGGCGATTTCGGCCGCTCGCTGCGCACCGGCGAGCCCGTGCTGACCCTCATCCTGCAGAAACTGCCGGTGACGATCCAGCTCGCCACCGCCTCGATCATCGTCGCGCTCGTCATCGGGCTCCCGGCCGGGATCATCGCGGCGCGGCGCAAGGGCACGATCGTCGACTATTCGGCGAGCGCGCTCGCGCTGTCGGGCCTGTCGATCCCGAATTTCTGGCTCGGCATCATGCTGATCCTGGTTGTCGCCGTGCACCTGAAATGGCTGCCGGCCTCGGGCTTCGAATCGATCTTCGTCGACCCGAAGGCAGCGATAGAGCGCCTGATCATGCCGGCCTTCGTGCTCGGCGGCGGGCTCTCGGCCTTCATCATGCGCCATACCCGCTCGGCCATGCTGGAAGTGCTGCGCTCCGACTATGTCCGCACCGCCCGCGCCAAGGGGCTCGACGAGCAGACCGTCGTCAACCGCCACGCGCTGCGCAATGCGCTGATCCCCATCATCACGCTGTCGACGCTGCTGTTCGGCGAACTGCTGGCCGGCGCGGTGCTGACCGAGCAGGTCTTCACCATTCCCGGCTTCGGCAAGCTGATCGTCGACGCCGTCTTCAACCGCGACTACGGCGTCGTCCAGGGCGTGGTCTTGTGCACCGCGCTCGGCTTCATCCTGATGAACCTCATCGCCGACATCCTCTATATCCTCGCCAATCCTCGCCTGAGGAACGCCTGATGAGCGCCGTGACCGAGACCGGCGCGGCCGGCCCCTTGCAGGCGCGCCCGGGCGTGCTGCGCCGGCTGATCCGCAACCGCTCGGCGCTGATCGGCGGCGCGCTTGTCCTCACCTTCGTGCTGATGGCGATCCTGGCGCCGATCCTGCCGCTGGCCGATCCGCTGAAGTCGAACTTCCTCGCCATCCGCAAGCCGCCTTCGGAGCTCTACTGGTTCGGCACCGACGAGCTCGGCCGCGATCAGGTCTCGCGCCTGTTCTTCGGGGCGCAGACCTCGCTGCTCGCCGGCATCGTCTCGGTCGCGATCGCGCTGGCGATCGGCATTCCCTTCGGCCTCGCCGCCGGCTGGTATGGCGGCTGGATCGACATCGTGATCTCGCGCGTCACCGAGGCGCTGCTCGCCTGCCCCTTCCTGATTCTCGCCATCGCCTTCGCGGCGATCCTTGGCCCGTCGCTCACCAATGCGATGATCGCGATCGGGCTCTCGGCGGTGCCGATCTTCATCCGGCTGGTGCGCGGCCAGGTGATGACGGTCAAGGCCGAGGATTTCGTCGAGGGCGCGCGCTCGATCGGGGCGCGCGATCTGCGCCTGATGCTGGTTCATGTCCTGCCCAACACGCTCTCCCCGATCATCGTGCAGGCGACCCTGTTCATGGCGCAGGCGATCATCCTCGAAGCCGCCCTCTCCTTCCTCGGCCTCGGCCAGCAGCCGCCTTCCCCGTCCTGGGGCCAGATGCTCAACGTCGCCAAGAACTTCATGGAGCAGGCGCCATGGATGTCGGTGGCGCCCGGCGTCGCCATCTTCCTGGCAGTCCTTGGGTTCAACCTGCTCGGCGACGGCCTGCGCGACGCGCTCGATCCCAAGGAATCCTGACCTCACCGCCTAAGGAACCGATCATGTTCACCACCCGTCCCGAGATCCTCGGCACATTCGGCGTCGTCACCTCGACGCATTGGCTCGCGACCGCGTCGGGCATGGCGATGCTTGAGAAGGGCGGCAATGCCTTCGATGCCTGCGCCGCGGCCGCTTTCGTGCTGCAGGTGGTCGAGCCGCATCTGGTCGGGCCAGCCGGCGACATGCCGGCGGTGTTCTATTCCGCCGAGAGCAGGAAGGTCGAGGTGCTCTGCGCCCAGGGGCCGGCGCCGGCTGCCGCGACGATCAAGGCCTATAAGGACCTCGGCATCGACATCATCCCCGGCGACGGCCTGCTCTCGACCGTGATCCCCGGCGCCTTCGGCGGCTGGATGACGATGCTGCGCGACCATGGCCGCCTGCCCCTGCGCGAGGTGCTGGAGCCGGCGATCGGCTATTTCGAGAATGGCCACCCGATGCTGCCGCGCGTCTCCGACACGATCGCGGGCCTCAGCGACCTCTTCACCCGGGAATGGCCGACCTCGGGCGCTGTCTATCTGCCCGGCGGCAATGTCCCCAAGGGCCGCGAGCTCTTCCGCAATCCGGCGGCCGCCAACACCTACAAGCGCATCCTCGCCGAGGCGGAGGCCGCCGGCGGCGATCGCCAGAAGCAGATCCAGGCCGCCTATGACGCCTGGTACAAGGGCTTCGTCGCCGAGGCGATGGATGCCTTCTGCCGCACGGAAGCGCCGATGGATTCGACCGGCCGCCGGCACAAGGGCCTGCTGACCGCGCAGGACATGGCCGGCTGGACGCCGCATTACGAGGCGCCGGCAAGCGTGACCTATCATGACTGGGAGGTCTTCAAGATCGGCCCCTGGGGTCAGGGCCCGGTCTTCCTGCAGACGCTGAAGATCCTGGAGGGCTTCGACCTCTCCGCGATGGGGCCGGACAGTCCGGAATTCATCCACCATGTCGCCGAGGCGATGAAGCTCGCCTTCGCCGATCGCGAGGCCTATTACGGCGACCCCGATTTCGTGAAGGTGCCGCTGGCGACGCTTCTGTCGGAGGATTACGCCCGCGGCCGGCGCGAGCTGATCGGCAACGAGGCCTCGCTCGAAATCCGCCCTGGCGCGGTGCCCGGCTTTGAGGAGCAGGTCGCACAGGCGCTCGCCAATATCCGGATTGCCGGCCAGCACGGCGCCAAGGGCGGCGCGACCGTCGGCGAGCCGACCTTGGCCTCGATGGTCTCCTCCTCACGGCGCGGCGACACCGTGCATATCGACGTGATCGACCGCTGGGGCAACATGGTCGCGGCGACGCCCTCGGGCGGCTGGCTGCAATCCTCGCCGGTGATCCCGGAGCTCGGCTTCCCGCTGAACTCGCGCGCCCAGGCCTTCTTCCTCGAAGAGGGCCTGCCCTCCTCGCTCGCGCCCGGCAAGCGCCCGCGCACGACGCTGACCCCGACCATCGCCTTCGAGAACGGAGAGCCGCGCCTCGCCTTCGGCACGCCGGGCGGCGACCAGCAGGAGCAATGGCAGCTCGGCATGTTCCTGCGCCGGGTGCATCACGGGCTCAATCTGCAGGAGGCGATCGACCTGCCGCTGTTCCACACCCAGCACTTCCCCTCGACCTTCTATCCACGCGAGGCGCGGCCGGGCCATCTCACCGTCGAGGTGAGCGTCGGCGAGGCGACATTGGCCGAGCTCACCCGGCGTGGCCACAAGCTGGAGACAGCACCCGCCTGGACAGTGGGGCGTCTGACCGCAGCCGAGAAGAGCGCTGATGGCCTCTTGCGCGCCGCCGCGACCCCACGTCTGATGCAGGCCTACGCCGCCGGGCGGTAGGAGGCCTGCTTCCATGACATGGTCCATTGTCGCTCGCGATGCCGCGACCGGCGCCTATGGCGTCGCCGTCTCGACCTGCGCCTTCGCCGTCGGCGCGCGCGTGCCCTATGGCTGCGGCCGGGTCGGCGCGATCGCGACGCAGGCCTTCGTCAACCCGCTCTACGGGGTCGACGGCCTGAGATTGCTGCAGGAAGGGCGGTCCTCAGTCGAGATCATCGCCAACCTGACGGCGGCCGATGAAGGCCGGGCGCATCGGCAATTCCATCTGATCGACCGCGACGGCCGCACCGCGTCCTATACCGGCAATGCCTGCATCGACTGGTGCGGGGCGGTGAACGGGCCGCAGGTCTCGGTCGCCGGCAACATGCTGGCCGGGCCGGAGGTCGTCCAGGAGACGCTGAAGGCCTATGTCGAGAATTCAGGGCTCGACTTCGACGAGCGCCTGCTGGTCGCACTGGAAGCCGGCGAGAAGGCTGGCGGTGACAAGCGCGGCCGGCAGTCCTGTGCCATCCGGATCTGGGCGAGCGAGCCGGTGCCGAGCTTCGACATCAGGGTCGACGACCATTCCGATCCGCTCGCCGAATTGCGCCGGATCTGGCGGGTGGCGCATCAGCGCTCGGTGCCGTTCCAGCAGGCCTCGCCCTCGCGGGCGCGGCCTGCCGGGGTCACCGACCGGGACGAGCTCGACCGGCTCTGCGCGGAATATGCCGCGACATGGAATGCGCGGCATCCGGAGTGACGATCAGCAGAGCTGATCGTCATGCTCGGGCTTGACCCGAGCATCTCGGAAACCAGTACCTTCTCGTCATGAGATTCTCGGGTCTGCGCTTCGCTCCGCCCGAGAATGACGACTCTGCTCAAGCCGCCTTGGCGGCCCGCCCTTCCGCCACCCACTTGGCGTACCAGCTCTTGAAGCGGCGCCATTCGGTCTCGACGTAGTTACGCTGGGCGTCGGAGAGCCTGTCGGCGTCATTGAAGTGGCGCTCATAGGCCTTGTGGCCTTCCAGAACCATCAGGTGCTTGTAGTAGAGCACGAGATCGACGCCCTCGTCGAAGGACGACAGGACATAGAGCGCCCGCTCCAGCTCGAGCGCGTCGCGCTCAGCCTGCGGATCGCCGGCGGCGGCCTTCTGCGAGAGCGCGACGAGGTGCAGCACCTCCTTGGGCAGGGCGTTGCCGATACCGGTGATCGCGCCGCCAGCGCCGCAGCGGATGAAGCCGTGCGTGACCTGCGTATCGACGCCGACCATCAGAGTCAGCTTGGGATCGCGATTGGTGATGTGCTCGGCCGCATAGGTCAGCGCCGCGCCGCCGCCAAACTCCTTGAAGCCGACGAGATGCGGGAAGCGCGCATTGAGCGCGAAGAACAGGTCGGCCTTGGTCTCGTAGCCGTAATAGGGGCTATTGTAGATCACCGACGGCAGATCAACCGCCGCTTCCAGGATGCCCTCGAAATGGGCGCGCTGGGCCTGGAGCGAGGAACCGCGCGAGAGCACGCGCGGGATGACCATCAGACCCTGTGCGCCGGCCTTCTTGGCATGAGCGGCGAGCGCTGCGGCGCGCTTCGGGTTCTGCGCGCCAGTGCCGACGATGAGCGGGATGCCGCCTTTCACCAGGGCTTCGACGCCCTCCATGCGCTGCTCGTCGGTGAGCAGCGGCCAGTCGCCCATCGAGCCGCAATAGACCACCGCCGACATGCCGGCGTCGATCAGATGGCGGCCGGTGCGCACCAGCTCGGCGTAGTCGACATCGCCCGAGGCGGTGCAGGGGCTCATCAAAGCGGGGATGGTGCCGCTGAAGATGTTCTTGGTCATGGCAAGGGTCCGCTCACGGGAGGAATGCGGCTGCGGGCGGAGCGCCCACAGCCAGGATAGTAGCTTAAAAAATCAGGCCGTGATCGCCTTGCCGGCCTTGCGCAGGTCGGCGAGCACCGGCGCCTTGGGCAGCCAGATCTTGTCGAACTCGGCGATGACCGCCTCGGCGTCCTTCGGGTTGGCGAGCTTGAAATTGGCGCCAGCCGCCTTGAACTGCTCGACCAGCTTGGGCTCGTTGACGGCGAGCGCGTCGATCTGCTCGTCGAGCGCGGCGCGGACCGTCTTCTGGATCAGCTCGCGATCGGCGGCGGGCATGCCCTGCCAGACGCGGCCCGAGGCGAGCGCGATCACCGGCATGAAGATCGCGTTCATCTGCAGGATGGTCTTCGAGACCTTGTCGAAGCGCTGGTTCCAGGAGAATTCGAGGTCAGCCTCGAGCCCGTCGACCTGGCCGTTGGTCATCGCATCGAAGACCTGCGGGGTCGGGATCGGAGTCGGAGCGGCGCCGAGCAGCTGGTAGAAGTCGCGGTAGACCGGTGTCGGGTTGATGCGCAGCTTCATGCCCTTGATGCCGGCGATGCCGTCGATCTCCTTGGCGGCGAAGACGGCGCGCATGCCGGTGATGCCCCAGGCCATGCCGACGCAGCCGGTCTCGCGCGGCAGCACCTCGAACAGCTTCATTGCGACGGGATCACGGACCAGCTTGGCGATCTTGGCGGTGGAGTCGACGATATAGGGCGCGGTGATCGCGCCGATCGCCGGCACGCGCGAGCCGAGCTCGGCGGCCATGATCCAGCCCATGTCGAGCGCACCGGACTGCATCTGCTGCAGCATCGCCGCCTCGTTGCCGAGCTGGCCGGAGTGGAAGACCGTCAGGTTCAGCCGGCCATTGGTCTCGGCCTTCAGGCGCTCGCCGACCTTGACCGCCGCGACGTTCCAAGGGTGGCCGTTCGGGGTCAGGATGCCCAGGCGCAGATCCTTGCTCTGGGCGAGCAGCAGCGCCGGCTTGGCGATCGGCAGGGTCGCGGCGGCGGCGATCAGGTGGCGGCGTGAAATGGTCATGACGGAACTCCCCTTATTGGTTGGCGGACAGGTTCACTTCACCAGGGCCAGCGAGAGCCATGGGTAGATCGAGAGCAGGACCAGGAGGACGCAGGAGATGATGAAGAAGGGCAGCGTCACCAGGAACATCTTGCCGGGCTTGGCGCCGGTCACCGCGGCGGCGACGAAGAAGCAGAGGCCCACAGGCGGCGAGAGCAGGCCGAGGACGAGGTTGATCACCACGACGACGCCGAAATGGCGGGGGTCGATGCTGTAGACCTCGGTCGCGATCGGCAGCAGGATCGGCACCGTCATGATCAGGCCGGGGATGCCGTCGATCACCGTGCCGATCACCAACAGGATGACGTTGACCAGCAGCATGAAGGTCACCGGATCCTTGGCGATCGCCTGGATCGAGGCGGCGACGGTCTGCGGGACCTTGCCGTAGACCAGCACCCAGGAGAACACGGCGGCGGCAGCGACGAGGAAGAGCACGATCGCCGAATAGACGCCGGCGCGCAGCATCATCTGCGGCAGCTGCCCGAAGCTGAGCTGCTTCGTCCAATAGCGGCCGATCAGCAGCGCCGCGACCGAGCCGACCGCCGCCGCCTCCGTCGCATTGGCGAAGCCGCCGAGGATCGAGCCGACGATGACGATCGGGATCAGCAGGGTCGGGGCCGAGCTCAGCACGATCCTGGCGCGCTCGCGCAGGGTCAGCTTGTCGCCCGCCGGATAGTTGTAGACGAAGCCCATGCCGGCGATGATCAGGAAGAACAGCAGCGTCAGGAGCACGCCCGGCACGATGCCGGACATCAGCATGTCGCTGACCGAGACCTGGGCCAGCACGGCGTAGACGACGAACATCACCGAGGGCGGGATGATCGGCCCGAGCATGCCGCCATAGGCCGTCAAGCCGGCGGCGAAGTCCTTGTCGTAGCCCTTGCGCTCCATTTCGGGGACCATGACCTGCGCCATGATCGCGACCTGGGCCGTCGCCGATCCCAGGATCGAGGCGACGAACATGTTGGCGAGGATGTTGACATAGGCCAGCCCGCCCTTGAGCGAGCCGACGAAGGCCATTGCGAGGTCGACGATGCGGCGGGTGATGCCGCCACCGTTCATGATCTCGCCGATCAGGATGAAGAGCGGGATCGCGATCAACCCGTAGCTGTCGACGCCGCCGAACATCTGCAGCGGATAGTTCGGCAGCAGCTGCATGTTGCCGGTCGCCGCCATGTAGATCAGCGCGCCGAGGCACAGGCACAGCGCGATCGGCACGCCGGCCAGCATGATGCCGAAGAAGGCTCCAATCGTCAGCGCCATGTCAGTTCACCACCCCGTCGGCATTGGCGGCGAAGCCCGGCAGCTCCTGCTTCGCGACGATGCCGAGATCCTCGAACAGGTTGGCCAGGGCATGTAGCGTCATCGACAGCGCGAAGATCGGCATGATCAGGTAGATCACCCAGGTCGGCCAGTTCAGCGTCTGGGTGCGCTCGGTGTAGATGAAGTTGAAGGACTGGCCAGCGTATTCCTTGGCATCGAACCCCGCCTGCGCGATGCCGACCGGATCGAGCCAGAGCCAGCACATCACGCCCAGCGCGATGCCGAACAGCACGACGCCGAGCGTCGCGATCACCCGGAAGATGGCAGCGCCGCGCTCCGAGAAGCGCTCGGTCAGCATGGTCACGGCGAAGTCGAGCCGCATGCGCGTCATCGCCGAAGCGCCGATGAAGGTCAGCCAGACGACGCTGTAAACCGCGGATTCGTCGATCCAGTAGATCGGGTAGCCGGTGTAGCGCGTGACGACGTTGAGCAGGATCAGCGCCGAGAGCAGGAACATCAGCGCCTGGATGGCGCGATGCTCGACCCGGAGCAGGCCTCCGGACACAGCGACGATCGCCTCCGGCACGGCCCTGGAGCGGCCTTTCGCCGCGACAGCGTCATTGTTCATGCTTGCCTTCCCCTTGCCGCGTTGTAGATTGTATAAAATCTACATGTCAATGGTTTTTTGCGACGCGACCAGCTAGGGTGTCCGCGATGTCCCCTCCTCTGAAGCACCGCACCTTGTCCTCGGCGATCGTCGATCGGCTCCGCCAGGAGATTCTGGACGGCAGCTATCCGGCCGGCTCGCAATTGCGGCAGGACGCGCTGGCGCAAGCCTATGAAGTCAGCCGCATCCCGGTGCGCGAGGCGCTGTTCCAGCTGGAGGCGGAGGGGTTCGTGCGGATCGTGCCGCACAAAGGCGCGATCGTCTCGGGCCTGTCGCTGGACGAGATCAACGACGTCTTCGAGCTGCGCAAGCTGCTGGAGCCGCGGCTGCTGGCGAGTTCGGTCCCGGCGTTGACGGCGGAAGACTTCGCCGCCGTCGCCGGCATGGAAGCCGCCTTCGAGGAGGCGATGACGGCGCGCGATATCAGCCGCTGGGGCCTGCTCAACGCCGATTTCCACATGGCGCTCTATGCGCGGGCAACGCAGCCACGCACGTTGTCGATCGTCTCGGGCCTCCTGCAGACCAGCGACCGCTATACCCGGCTGCAATTGCAGCGCAGCTCCTCGATCGAGCGGGCGCGCACCGAGCACAACGAGCTGATCCGGCTCTGCCGCGCGGGGGCGATGAAAGAAGCCAGCCGCCTACTGGTCGACCATATCGAGCTGGTCCGGCAGGATCTGGTCGCCTTCCTGGACGATCGCGGGAAGGGATGAATGGACAGCGGGAGACGTCCAGAATGATGCGTTCAGTCTTGGCGATCGCAGCCGCCCTGCTCTCGCCCATCTCCCTCGTCATGGCTCAGGACTGGCCTCAGCGCCCCGTGAAGATCGTAGTGGCGGCGGCGGCGGGCGGACCGATCGACGTGTTCGGGCGGGTGTTGGCCGAGCGGCTGTCGCCGATCCTTGGCCAGAACGTCTTCATCGAGAACGTGCCCGGCGCCGGCGGGATGGTCGGAGGGCAAGCGGTAGCGCGCGCCGAGCCGGATGGCCATGCCGCGCTCCTGGGCACGATCGCGACGCACACCCACTCCCAGAACCTCTACAAGGCACCGCTCTACAATGCCGCCACCGACTTCGCGCCGGTTGGCCTGATCGCCGAAATCCCGCTCGTCCTGATCGTGCGCAAGGACTTGCCGGTCACCTCGATGGCCGAGTTCGTCGACTATGCGAAGCGCAATGCCGCCAGGATGAACTACGGTTCTGCCGGCATCGGCTCGGCCGCCCATCTCGGCTGCGCCCTGATGAACGGCGCGCTCGGCCTCGATGTCCAGCATGTGCCCTATCGCGGCACCGGCCCGGCTATGCAGGACCTGATGAGCGGACGCATCGACTATCTCTGCGAGATCGTCGTCACCGCCAAGCCGCAGATCGAGAGCGGCACGGTCAAGGCGATCGCGACCCTGTCCAGCGCACGCTCGGCGGTTCGGCCCGATCTCGCCACGGCCAGGGAGAGCGGCTTCGCCAATCTGGAGGCCGACACCTGGGCGGCGCTGTTCCTGCCGAAGGGCACGCCCGACGCAATCGTCGCCAAGCTCAACGCTGCGATGGCGCGGACGCTCGCGACGCCTGAGACGAGAGCAAAGCTTGCGGACCTCGGCGCGACCATCGTCGCGCCCGACCGGCAGTCGCCGCGCTATCTCGCGCAGTTCGTCAAGGACGACATCGCCAAATGGGCTGTTGTCACGAAGGCGAGCGGAATCCAGCCCAACTGAGGTGAGGCTGCCGGCGCGGGCGCGATGGCAGAGGCTGGGTTGCTGCTCGAAGACCAGGCGTCATTCTCGGGCGAAGCGGAGCGCAGACCCGAGAATCTCAGGACGAGCAGGCGCCAACTGCAGCCTCCTCGTCACGAGATGCTCGGGTCAAGCCCGAGCATGACGCCTTGTGAACCTCAGGTCAGTTTGCCGCGCGCCGCCACCGGCAGTTCGCCAATCAGCTTGTCGCCGCGCACCGTCACCAGCCGGTCGACCATGTTGACGACGACGCAGACATGGTTCGGCACCACCCGTACGACCTCGCCGACATTGGGCCGCTCATTGCTGCCGGAGAGATCGAGGAAGCCATGCTCCTCGGCAAACTGCGCGATCTTGGCCAAGGGGTATTCGAGGATGTAGCCGTGGCCCTCGAGATTGCCCTTGTCGCTGGTCAGCGTCTTCGAGCCGGAATCGAGGATGCCGCGTTCGGGTCCGGCCCGGCTGACCACCGTCGCGTAGACGGTCAGCGCGCAATCCTCCAGGCTCGCCACTCCGGCCGCGATCTGCATGCGGTCGTTGAAGATCGAGGTGCCCGAACGATGCTCGGTCGAGCCCTTGAGCTTGCCGATATTGGGGATGTTGGGCGAGCCGCCGGTGGAGACGATGCCGGCTTCGAGGCCCGCCTCACGCAGGCCGGCATTGGCGATGTCGAGGAAGTCCTGCGTCGCCGGCCAGCCGGTCTCCGGCGGGTACATCAGGAAGCCGGCGAAGGTAAGGCCCTTGGAGGCGGCGATCTGCTTGGCCAGCTCGACCGCTTCGCCGGGCGTCTCGACGCCGGCGCGCTTGCGGCCGGTGTCGCATTCGACCACGACCTCAAGATTGCGCCCGGCGATTTCGGCCGCCTTGGGCAACCCGGCGATGGTGACGGGATTGTCGGCGGCGACGATCATGCGGACGCGGCGCTGCAAGGCTCCGAGGCGCCCGAGCTTCTCCTCGCCGAGGATATTGTAGCTGATCAGGATGTCGTCGATGCCGCCATCGGCCATGACCTCAGCCTCGCCGAGCTTCTGGCAGGTGATGCCGCGCGCACCGGCCGCGACCTGCATGCGCGCCAGCTCGGGCGATTTGTGCGTCTTGATATGCGGGCGGTTGGCGACGCCGGCGGCGTCGCAGGCGGCCTGGAGCCGGGCGATATTGGCCTCGACCTTGTCGAGGTCGATGACGACGGCCGGCGTGCCGCAGACGCGAGCGATTTCCTCGGCGAGCGCGGTCGTCACGGCAGCACCCGGACGATGACTTCGATCTCGACGGTCATGTTGTTGGGCAGCGAGCCCATGCCGACGGCGGAGCGGGCATGGCGGCCATTGTCGCCAAGCACGGCGACGAACAGGTCCGAGCAGCCATTGATCACCTTCGGATGCTGCGAGAAGTCGGGCGCGGCGTTGACCATGCCGAGCAGCTTCACCACCTCGATCTTGTCGAGCGAGCCGGCCGCCTTCTTCATCGCCGCGAGCAGGCCGAGGCCGGTCTGCTTGGCGTGCTCATAGGCTTCCTCGATCGAGACGCCGGCGCCGACCTTGCCGGTCGGATAGGTGCCGTCGGCGCGCTTCGGCCCCTGGCCGGAGAGGTAGATGAAGTCGCCGACACGCTTGAAGCTGACATAGGTCGCGACCGGGGTCGGCACCTCCGGCAGGATCAGGCCCAATTCCCTGAGCTTTTCATCGGCACTCATTGCGTTCTCCCATCGTCTTTCAAATCGCGGACCATGTAGCGGGCCGCATCGTCATAGCTCGCAAGCTTGCGGGCAAGGGCTTCGTCATGCGCCTCGCGAAAGCCCTGGCGACGCCAGAAGCCGACCGAGTTGCCGACGGCGACCAACGCCATGTGCTGGAAGCCGGAAGCGCGGGCATGGGCTGCCAGCTGGTCGACGCAGATCGAGGCCGCGCCACCGCCACGCGCACCCGGCAGCAGAGCGAGGTCGTGGATGTAATAGGCATCGGCATCGTCAGGCAGCACGCCGAGCAGGCTGTCGAGCGCCGGCACCTGACCGAGCCGCCAGGGGTGGCTGAGCACATAGCCGCCGAGCCCTTCCCCACCTGCAAGCACGAGGCAGCCGGCCGGATGAAGCGCGAGACGCTCGGCGAAGATCGCCTCGCCCTCCGGGTAGTCCGGATGCACCTGTGCCGCCACCGTCATCACGGCCGACAGGTCGGCGGCAGCCATGGGGCGCCATGATGGCGAGGGTATGCTCATCGGAGCGATCACGCGTCATGCTCGGGTCTGCGCTTCGCTTCGCCCGAGAATGACGCCTTGGGTCTTACGCCTCGACCTTCCTGAATTTGTTGCTGCGCTTGGGGTGCCACCAGGCGCCCTTCAGCACCACGCCCTCGGAGACGATCTTCTTGTCGCCGATCAGGTGCTCGCCGACGACGTCGACATAGTCGAACTTGCCTTCCTTGACGGTCAGCACGGTCGCGTCGCCGAGCGAGCCGACCTTGAGCGAACCGTATTCCATCCGCTTCAGCGCCATGGCGGCGTTCACGGTCGAGGCCGCCACGACATTGTTCAGGCTCATGCCCATGCACAGGAACTTCGACATGGTGGTGACCTGATCATAGGCCGGGCCGTCGATGCAGAGCTTGTGCACGTCGGAGGAGATCACGTCCGGCTCGAAGCCGTTGGCGAGCATGGCGCGCGTCGTCTTGAACGAGAACGAGCCCTTGCCGTGGCCGATATCGAAGATGACGCCGCGCTTGCGGGCGGCGAGCACTTCGGGCTTCACCGTGCCCTGCGCGGTCGACGGCGCATTGGGGAACGGGCGGAAGGCGTGGGTCAGCACGTCGCCGGGGCGCAGCATGCCGATCACTTCCTCATAGGACGGCGGCGGATGGTCGATATGGCACATCAGCGGCATGCCGACCTCGTTGGCGACCTGCAGCGCGATATTGAGCGGCACGGTGCCGGAGGTGCCCGACGCATGCAGGCCGACGCGGACCTTGATGCCGACGATCAGGTCTCGGTTCTTGTCGGCGACTTCGACGCAGTCGATCGGGTTCATCAGGCGCAGATCGCCGCTCTCGCCGACCATGACACGATGGTCGAAGCCATAGATGCCGGCATGCGAGACATGGAGATAAGCGAGGATGCGCGCCTGGCTCTTCTCGATGACGTGCTTGCGGAAGCCCGGCCAATTGCCTGGGCCGGCCGAGCCGGTGTCGACCGAAGTGGTGACGCCAGAAGCGCGGCAGAACTCGTCGGCGTCGATGCCGAGCGAGGTGCCACCCCAGTAGACATGGGTGTGCAGATCGATCAGGCCCGGCGTGACGATGTAGCCGGAGACGTCGCGGACCTCCTTGGCGCCCTTCAGATCCTTGCCGAAACCCGAGACCTTGCCATCCGTGAAGGCGACGTCGGCGACGCCGTCATGCTTCTGCGAGGGGTCGATCACCCGCGCGCCCTTGAGGATGAGATCGTGGGTCATGGCTGCTCCTTGGGAAACCGGGCGGCGGACGCGTCGCGTTCAGGCGAAACTGGCCGTATCGCCCTTCTGGATAACGGTAAAGACAGTCTTGAGACGACCTCGCAGGCCCGGAATGTAGAGCTGCGAGATGGTCGGATCCTGGATCGGGATGTAGTCGGTCTTGCGATCCCGCTTGTCGGCCTTGTGTGGATCACGATTGTAATAGGCGGGAAGCCCGCGCCCCTTATAGGCGTCGAGCCGAACATTGAGCCGAGCGATCACCAGCGAACCGCAATCCCCCCATTCATAGGGAATGGCGAAATAGAGCTTGGCGGCATAGGCCAGCCGCGACGAGCGGATACTCTTGGCGTAGCGTTGGATCGTGCCCTGGCGTTGCGCCGCCTGCTTGACCTTCACGAACACCTCGTAATCCGCCCACCAGCAGCCCGAGGCGGCATCTTTCCAGCCTTTAGCGAAACGCTTCGAATCGCAGAAACGGAAATAGTGCTGTCCAACATTGAGGTGGATACGCTGGACATGTGACATGCCGCCGTTCTGAAGCCCACTCGAGAGGCCGCGTGCAGCCATATTGTGGTAGGCGATGTCAGCCTGATCAGCGGGATCGTCCGAAACGAAGAATTTCTTGTTCACGGGTTCGGCAGCCATGTCGTCGCTCCTCTCGAGGCGCCGCATCCATCGCCTCGACGAGCGGATGCGGCATCGGGGTGCCCTTGGCCGGGTCAGAGCCGGTTCTCGACCGCGCCCGGCGAATGCGACGCATGCGCCGACGGCGCTCACGCGATCACCGCACCCTTGCGTTCGACGATCATGCCGTAGCATTGCGGCTCGCGGTGCTTGGCGAAGTTGAAGGTCGAGTTCTTGTAGCTGTTGCCGAGATCGAGATCGCAGCGGGCGACGACGAGTTCGTCATCCTCGGTCACCGCCTGCGCCACCACCTCACCCGTCGGGGCGATGATGCAGGAGCCGCCGATCTGGTCGACGCCGGCCTCCAGCCCGGCCTTGGCGACGCCGACCACCCAGGTCGCGTTCTGATAGGCACCGGCCTGCATGACGAGCTGGTTGTGGAAATTGCCGAGCCGGTCATGGGCCGGAGCCGGCGGGTTGTGCTTTGGCGTGTTGTAGCCGAGCACGATCATCTCGACGCCCTGCAGGCCCATGACGCGATAGCTCTCGGGCCAGCGCCGGTCGTTGCAGATCATCATGCCGAGCCGCCCGCCCATGGTCTCCCAGACCGGCCAGCCGAGATTGCCGGTCTCGAAATAGCGCTTCTCCAGATTCTGGAAGACGGCGCCCGGACGGTGCTCAGGATGCCCCGGCAGATGGATCTTGCGGTATTTGCCGACGATCTTGCCTGATTTGTCGACGATGATCGCGGTGTTGAAGCGGCGCTTGCGGCCGTCCTCGAAGGCGAGCTCCGGATAGCCGAGATGGAAGCCGATGCCGAGCCGCTCGGCCTCGGCGAAGAGCGGCGCCGTCTCGTTCGAGGGCATGGCGCTCTCGAAATAGCCGTCGATCTCGGCCTCGTCATCCATCCACCAGTGCGGGAAGAAGGCTGTCAGCGCCGCCTCGGGATAGACGACGAGATCGCAGCCATTCGATTTCGCCTGCCGCATCAGCTCGATCATGCGGGCGACAGCGGAGCTGCGGCTCTCATCGCGCTGGATCGGCCCGAGCTGGGCTGCGCCGACGGTCAGAATGCGAGGCATGGCAAGGCTCCTGCTGTGCTTGGTCGTTGCTTGAAGATTCCGCAGGAGGTGGACGCCGCTATCCCTGTGCGCCATTGTGCAGTTGCCGTTACGGCAATAGCGTCGGGTGTTTCCTCTGGGCTCGGTCCGGAACCGCCGGCCGCGGCTACCGGGGCAGCATCGAGCTGCGGATCAAAGTCATGGCCACGTTCAATGTCGTCCGCTTCCGCATCAAGCCCGGACGCGAGGCGGAATTCCTCGACGCCCACCGCCAGGGCAAGGCCAGTTGGCCGGGCCTCGCGCGGGGGCACATCATCAAGACCGGCGACCATTCCTATTGCCTGATCGGCGAATGGGCCGACCTTGCTGCGTTGAAAGGCGCCCGTGACCAGATGATCGCGACGCTGAACAGCTTCCGCGACACGCTCGAGGATCTCGGTGGTGGTCTCGGTGTCACCGACGCGGTGTCGGGAGACGTTGTGGTCGACCTGCGCGGCTAGTGCCCGGCCTCCAGCTCGATCACCGAAAGCGACGACCGCCCCGTGCGAGCGAATTGGCCAACCGGCAGGCCAGTTCGACGAACGGATCGGGCCATGTACTTGCCCGACAGTGACGCATGACATGATGCCGAACCGCCTTAGATACTCTTCGCCAGCCGCGGATCGAGCGAGTCGCGCAGACCATCGCCGAGCAGGTTCACGGCCAGCACGGTGATCGACAGGAACAGCGCCGGGAAGAAGACGATGTGCGGCCTGACCTGCCAGAGCGCCCTGCCCTCGGCCATGATGTTGCCCCAGGACGGCGTCGCCGGCGGCACGCCGGCGCCGATGAAGGACAGGATCGCCTCGATGATCATGGCGCTGGCGCAGATATAGGTCGCCTGCACCGTCATCGGCGCGATCGTGTTGGGCAGGATGTGCTTGAAGATGATGCGCGGCACGCGGGCGCCGTTCGAGATCGCCGCCTCGACATAGGGCTGCTCGCGTAGCGACAGCACGACGCTTCGAACGAGCCGGGCGACGCGCGGGATCTCGGCGATGGTGATGGCGATGATGACGTTGCCGACAGAGCCGCGTGTCAGCGCCATCAAAGCGATGGCGAGCAGGATCGGCGGGATCGACATCATGCCGTCGATAACGCGCATGACGATGCCGTCCGCCCAGCGCACGAAGCCGGAGAACAGCCCGATCGCCAGACCCGCGACCGAGGCCAGGATCGCGACGGAGAAGCCGACGATCAGCGAGACGCGCGCGCCGTAGACGACGCGCGAATAGATGTCGCGGCCGAGCATGTCGGTGCCGAACCAGTAGAGCTCGGACGGCACGCGGGTGCGCCGCGCCGTCGAGATCGCGGTCGGATCGACCGTCCAGAGCAGCGGCGCAAAGATGGCGATGAAGATCATCGCCAGCAGGAGGAAGCCGCCGATCGCGACCGAAGGGTGCTTGCGCAGATAGGAGCGCTTGGGCGGCTTGGCCGCGCCGGCTTCATCCGCCAAAGGCAGTGGGGCAGCTGGAGCGGTCAATAGCGTATCCTCGGATCGACGAGGGTGTAGATCAGGTCGACGGCCAGGTTCACCAGCACGTAGACGAAGGAGAAGATCAGCACGACGCCCTGGATGACCGGATAGTCGCGCCGCAGGATCGCATCGAGCGTCAGCCGGCCGAGGCCCGGAATGGCGAAGACGCTCTCGGTGACGACCGCGCCACCGATCAGCAATGCGACGCCGATGCCGATGATGGTGACGACCGGCACCGCTGCGTTCTTCAGCGAATGCAGGAAGAGCACGTCACGACTGTTGACGCCTTTGGCCTGGGCTGTGCGGACATAATCCTGCTGCAACACCTCGAGCATGGTTGCGCGGGTGATGCGCGCGATCAGCGCGATGTAAACCGTCCCCAGAGTGATCGCGGGCAGGATCAGGTTCTTGAACCAGGGCCAGATACCCTGCGAAATCGGCGTGTAGCCCTGCACCGGCAACCAGTCGAGCTTGAGCGCGAAGATGTAGGCGAGCAGGTAGCCAATCACAAAGACCGGCACCGAGAAGCCGAAGACCGCGAAGCCGACGACGGCACGGTCGACCCAGGTGCCAGCCTTCCAGGCCGCGATGACGCCGAGCGGCACGGCGATCGAAACCGCCAGGATCAACGTCAACACCATCAGCGACAAGGTCGGCTCGATGCGCTGGCCGATCAATTGCGTCACCGGCAGCGAGGTGAAGATCGAGGTGCCGAGATCGCCCTGCAGCACCCGGAAGAACCATTCGCCGAAGCGGACGAGATAGGGCCGGTCGAGGCCGAGGCTCTGGCGGATGCGCTCGACGTCCGCCGGCGAGGCCTGGTCGCCGGCGATCACGGCCGCCGGATCGCCCGGCGCGATGTAGAGGAGAGAGAAGACGAACAGCGCCACGAAAGCCATGACGGGGATCGTCGAGATAATACGTCTGACGATGAAAGCGAGCATCGAACCCCTGAGTTGCCGCTGCTGGCGCCGGGCTTATCGGAATGGCGATCCCGACAGATCCGGCGGCTTGATTGGAGCCTGCCACCCGGGGTCAGCCAGGCCGCAGGCTTGCTCGGTCTCAGGCCTTTGACACGCCCCAGAAGAAGGGCAGCGGGCCGCTGGTCACGCCGGTGACGTTCTTCCGCCAGGCCTGGTAGCCGAGATAGAAGCCGGTCGGTGCATAGACGACGTTCTCGACAGCGGCCTTGTTGAGGCGGTCCATCGCCGCCTTCTCCTCGGCCATGTCCTTGGCGTTGAACCAGTTGGTGACTTCGGTCTCGACCGCCGGCACGTCCGGCCAGCCGAACCAGGCCTTGTCGCCATTCGCCCGGATCGCCGTGTAGGAGGACGGGTTGAGGCAGTCGGCGCCGGCATGCCAGGTGTGGAACATGCTCCAGCCGCCCTGGCTCGGCGGGGTCTTCTGGGCGCGACGCGCGCCGACCGTACCCCAGTCGGTGGCGACGAAATCGACCTTCAGGCCGATGCTCTTCAAGAGCTCGGCCGTGACGTCGCCCATCGCCTTGGTCGCCGACATGTCCTGCGCCACCACGCAGATCACCGGCTCGCCATTGTAGCCGGACTCGGCGATGAGCTTCTTGGCGGCCGCAATGTTCTTCATCTTCAGCATGTCGCCGCCGGCTTCGGTATAAAGCGGCGTGCCGGGCGTGAAGAATCCGGGGAGCGGCTTCCAGAGCTTGTCGTCGTCGCCGACGATCGCGCGCATGAAATCTTCCTGGTTCATCGCCGTCAGCACCGCCTGGCGCACCTTCAGATTGTTGAAGGGCGGGTGCAGGTGGTTCATGCGGAAAGCGCCGATATTGCCGAGCGGATCACCGATATCGACGTTGATGTCCTTGTGGCCCTTGAGCACGGGCACGAGGTCCGAGAGCGGGGTCTCCCACCAGTCGACCTCGCCGCTCTGCAGCGCAGCAGCTGCCGTCGCGGCGTCGGGGATGATCACCCACTCGACGCGGTCGACCAGGATGTTCTTGCCGCCGGCGAGCCAGTCGGCCTTCTCGGAGCGCGGCACATAATCGGCGAACTTCTCGAAGACGGCCTTGGCGCCCGGCACCCATTCATTGCGAGCGAACTTCATCGGCCCGGAGCCGACATATTCGGTGATCTGCGTGAACGGGTCGGTCTTGGCGATGCGCTCGGGCATGATGAACGAGCACGGCGCATTGTTCTTGGCGAGCGCCAGCAGCATCTTCGGGAAGGGCTGCTTGAGCTTCCATGTCCAGGTGCGGTCGTCGACGGCGGAAAGCTCGTTCTCGATCGCCTTGATCATCAGGCCCATCGGGTCGCGGGCCTGCCAGCGCTTCAGGCTCTGCACCACGTCCTTGGCCAGCACCGGCGTGCCGTCATGGAATTTGAGGCCGGGGCGCAGCTTGAAGGTCCAGGTCAGGCCGTCGGAGGAGACCTCCTCGCCCTCGACCATCTGGCGCTGCGGCTGGAACTTCGAATCGATGCCGTAAAGCGTGTCCCAGACCAATGCCGCGGCGTTGCGGACGACGTATTGCGTTCCCCAGATCGGGTCGAAATTGGCGAGATTCGCCTGCGGCACGAAGCGCAACGTCTTGGCCGCGGCGCCCTGCGACAACGCCGGCATGGCGAGGCCGCCGCTCGCTGCCAGAACGCCGGTCCCGGCGGCGGTTTTCAGAAAACTTCTGCGGTCCATCGCAATGCTCTCCCCTGAAGCGGCGACCTCTGATCGGGCAACCTTGCCTAGAGTGTGGGCAGAAAAATCCGCCCTGACAACACGCTTGACGAGCCGCGACCGACAAGAAGTCGCCGTGCAGGGTTCGTGCCAGACGGAACTGGTTTGCGGCTCACGATATCGTTTGCAAACAAATGACGCGCGGCCCCGGTGGCCGGGCGCAGAAAATTGCGCCAATCCGCTTAAATCGATTTGATCGGCGCATCGACACGCGCGAAAGGACGCGCGCTTTCGAAAGATGCCGCCGCCTGCATGACGAGCGCATCATGGCCGAAGGCTCCGACGATCTGCAGGCTCGCCGGCAATCCGGCCGAGGTCAGCCCGCAAGGCACGGCAGCGGCCGGCTGCTGGGTGATGTTGAAGGGGTAGGTCAGCGGCGTCCAGCGCGTCCAATCCTCGCCATAGCCGCCATGCTCGGGCGTATTGCGCCCCACCGCGAAGGCCGGCAATGGCAGCGTCGGCGTCAGCAGGAGGTCGAAGCGTTCGTGGAACTGCGCCATCTGATAGGCGAGTGCGTTGCGCTGATACAAAAGGGCCTCGACATAGGCGGCGCTGTCGATCGCCTCGCCGATCTCGGCGGCGGCGACGAGGCCGGGATCCATCTGCGCGCGCCCGGCTGCGTCGGTACTGCGCAGCGCCAGCGCCGCCCCAGCCGACCAGAGCGTGGTCAGAGTGGCGATCGGGTCATCGAAACCGGGATCGACCTCCTCGACGGTGGCGCCGAGATCGCGGAAGGTCAGCGCCGCCGCATGCGTCAGAGCCGCGATCTCAGGATCGACCAGTGCGTCGCCGCCGAGGCGCGGCGACCAGGCCATCCGTAGCCCGCGCACGCCGCGATCGAGTCCAGCCGTGAAATCGGGCGGGGCATCCTTGAATGCGGTCATGTCGCGGGCATCGGGGCGGCCGATCGCGTTCATGGCGAGGGCAGAATCGCGCACGGTGCGGGTCAGCGGGCCGAGATGGGCGAGGAAACCCATCACCGAGGCAGGCCAGGCCGGTACTCGGCCATAGGTCGGCTTCAGGCCGAAGACGCCGCAAAAAGCGGCAGGGATGCGGACCGAGCCGGCACCATCGGTGCCGAGATGGATACAGCCGAGATTGAGTGCCGCAGCCACCGCCGCTCCCGATGATGAGCCTCCCGGGCCGGTCGAGACATCCCAAGGATTGCGGGTGATGCCGGAAAAGGGCGAGTCGCCGACACCCTTCCAGCCATATTCCGGCATGGTCGTCTTGCCGAGGAAGACGCAGCCTGCCTCGCGCAGCCGCGCCGTTGCCGGCGCATCCTCCTGAAACGGTGCATCGGAAGCGAGCGCCGAGCCGCGCCGCATCGGCCAGCCGGCGACGCCGAGATTGTCCTTGATCGTCACCGGGACACCGTCGAGCGGCCCCAGCGCCTTGCCCTTCGACCAGCGCGCTTCGGCGTCTTGCGCCATGGCGATCGTCACCTGCTCGTCGCGGACGACGAAGGCGTTCACCTCCGGCTCGAAACGCTCGATGCGGGCGAGCGCGTCCCGGGCGACTTCGACCGGCGAGAGTTCGCGCGCAGCGTAGAGTTCGCCGAGCTCGGCGGCTGACAGCGAAGCGATAGTGGTCATTGGCGATACCTCTGTCAGGCGTTGGCGGCGCGCCAGGCGGCGCTGAGCAGGACATTGGCGCCGGCGACCATGTCGTCGTCGCTGCTGAGCTCGGCCGGGTTGTGCGAGAGCCCGCCGATCGAGGGGATGAAGACCATCGCCGTCGGGCAGAGGCGCGACATCATCTGCGCATCGTGTCCGGCGCCCGAGATCATCCGGCGGATCGGCAGGCCGAACTCGGCGGCGCTCGCCTCGACGCTGGCGATCAGTTCCTCGGCGAAGGGCGTCGCCGGGAAGCGGGCGAGATCGCGGAAACTGATAGCGATGTCGTCGCGCGCCGACAATTCGGCGCAGAACTTGCGCACGGCAGCCTCGGCCTCGGCCAACGGCGCATCGAGCGGATTGCGCAGGTCGAGGGTCATCACCACGGTCTCGGGCACGACGTTGACGTTGCCGGGCCAGGTGCGGATCACGCCGGAATTGGCGAGCTGGCCGGGGATCGTCTTGGTCAATTCGTTGGCGAAGATGTTGATGCGCGCAGCGGCGAGACCGGGATCCTTGCGATAGCGCATCGGCGTGGTGCCAGCGTGGCTCGGCCGCCCCGTCAGCGTAAGCTCGAGCCAGCAAATCGCCTGGATGCCGGTGACGGCGCCGAGCCCGCCGCCCTCGCTCTCGAGCACCGGCCCCTGCTCGATATGCAGTTCGAGATAGGCATGCGCCGGCAGGAAACCGGGCTGCTCCGCCCCATGATAGCCGATGCGCCTCAACTCGCTGCCGAGCCCGGCACCGTCGGCATCCTTTTCGGCATGGGCAGCCTCAACGCTCATCCCGCCCGCCCAGACATAGGAGCCGAGCATGTCGGGGTGGAAGCGCGCGCCCTCCTCATTGGTGAAGGCGATCACGGCCATGTCGCGCTTGGGCGTCACGCCCGCATCGCGCAGCGCCGCCAGCACCTCGACGCCGCCGATCACGCCCAGCGCCCCGTCGAAGCGTCCGCCGGTGCCTACCGTGTCGATATGCGAACCCACGATCACCGCCGGCCCGTCCTCCTGCCCCTTGAGGATGCCGACGATGTTGCCGATCGCATCGACACGGACGTCGAGGCCGAGCGCCTTCAATTCGCCGACCAGCCAGTCGCGCCCGGCCTTGTCCTCATCGGTCAGCGCCAGGCGCCGGCAGCCGCCTTCCGGCGTCGCTCCGATCTTCGACAGGGCCGCCAGCCGCGAGAGCAGGCGCTCCCCGTCGATCCGCAGATTGGTGCTCATCGCGTCGGCTCTCCATAGGCCTGGGTCAACTCAGATGCGCAGCAGGCAGGAACCGGGCGGCCGGCGCAAGAGGCAGAATCAGCGACATGGCGCGGACCGGCAGCGCGCCCCGCGCAGGGCGCGGCCCGACCAAGCGCGGCGAGGCCTTTGAACGAGCAATCTGCCCAGATAAAAGGCAGTCATCATGTCGCAGATCGCCCTGCCCTACCGGTCGGAGAGCCCCTGGCTCACCGAGGTCAAAGCCATGCTGGCGCTGAGCTGGCCGATGGTGCTGACCAATGTCGCCCAGACGGCGATGACGGCGACCGACGTGATCATGATGGGCCATCTCGGCCCGGACTCGCTGGCTGCCGGCGCGCTCGCCTCCAATCTCTACATGGCGTTCCTGATCTTCGGCATCGGCGTGATGGCGGCCGTCGCGCCGATGGTCGCGATCGAGCTCGGGCGGAACCGGCATTCGGTGCGTGACGTCCGCCGCACCGTGCGCCAGGGCCTTTGGGTGGCGGCGACCATGGCCGGACCGATGTGGCTTTGCCTCTGGCAGGCCGAGACGATCCTCAAGGCGATGGGCCAGAGGCCGGAGCTGGCGCAAGCGGCAGCCTCCTATCTGCACACGCTGCAATGGGGGCTGCTGCCGTTCTATTGCTATCTCGTGCTGCGCGGCTTCCTGGCGGCGCTGCAGCGGCCGTTCTGGGTCTTCGTGACCGTGCTCTTCGCGGTCGGCTTCAATGCCTTCGCCAACTGGGTGCTGATGTTCGGACGGCTCGGCTTCCCGGCGCTCGGCCTGCCCGGCTCAGGGCTGGCGACGGCGCTGGCCTCGACGCTGATGTTCGCGGGCCTGGCAACAGTGGTCTCGCTCGACCGGCGCTTCCGGCGCTACCATCTGTTCGGCCGCTTCTGGCGGCCTGACTGGAGCCGCTACCGCGCCTTCTGGCGGATGGGCCTGCCGATCGGCACGACGGTGGGTTTCGAAGTCTGGATTTTCAACGGAGCCGCCTTCCTGATGGGGCTGCTCGGCCCGACCTCGCTCGCCGCCCATGCGATCGCGATCCAGATCGCTTCTCTGTGCTTCATGGTCCCCATGGGCATCGGCCAGGCGGGCACGGTCAGGGTCGGGCGTGCTTTCGGCGCCGCCGACGACGACGGCATCGCGCGAGCCGGCGCAACCGCACTTGCGCTCGCCACCGCCTTCATGTGCTTCACCGCCCTGTTGATGCTGCTGATCCCGCATTGGCTGGTCGTGCCGTTTCTCGACGCCGGCAAGCCGCGCGCCGCCGAGGTGGCCGAGATGGCCATGCTGTTCCTGTTCTATGCCGCGATCTTTCAGGTCGTCGACGGCGTGCAGGTGGTCGGCGTCTCGATCCTGCGAGGTCTGCGCGACACGCGTGTACCGATGCTCTTCGCCGGCCTCGGCTATTGGGGAATCGGCCTGCCGCTCTCGGCCGCGCTCGGCTTTCTGACGCCGCTGGCGGGCGTCGGCATCTGGATCGGACTCGCGACGGGTCTCGCGGTCGTCGCCGCACTGATGCTGGCGCGCTGGTTCAGGCGCGAAAGGCTCGGCCTGACGAAGGGAGCCGGACAGGCGGCGACGGAAAGTTAGCCCTGGCGAAGCGGTAACGATCTGCTAACTCTGAGTTGCATTTTCCCACGTCCTGGCGGAGAATTCCCGACGCGATCCCTCATGATGCCTCGCTCAAAAGGGGGGAGGTCGTGACACCGCAGGACATTGCGCTGATCCGGTCGAACTTCGCGCAACTCCATCGGCGCAAGATCGAGACGGCATGCCTGTTCTATGAGCGGCTGTTCACGACCGCGCCAAGCACGCGCGCTCTGTTCAAAAGCGATATCGAGGCTCAGGCGGCAAAATTGATGGAGACGCTCACCGTGGCGCTCGCCATGTTGAACGATCCCGCTGGCCTGACCGCCCTGCTCACGCGCCTGGGCGAGCGTCATCGCGGCTACGGCGTCCGGCCCAGCCACTACGAGGCGGTCCGCAGCGCCCTCATCTGGACGCTGGAGACCTCGCTGGGGCAGGAGTTCACCGCGCAGGCAAGGGCCGCGTGGACCGAACTCTATGACCAGATGGCGGCGACCATGCTCGCCGCCAACGTACCGAGCCAGCGCTCGGCCTGAGCGTCGCCGCGCCTCGCGCTGCCAGATCAGAACTCCTCCCAGCCATCATCGCCAGTGCGGCCGTTGGCGGCCTTGCGGGCCGGCTCGCGCTGCGGCGTGGCCTTTGCCTTGCTCTGGGCGAAGGCGGCCTCGGCAAGCTGGCGCAGGCGCTCGGGCTCGGTGTCGAGGCCGCTGCCGCGATCGGCCGGGCCGGCCATGTGTGGAGCGGCGGTAGGGCGTGCGGGCGCCCGCAGCGCAGGCCGCGCGGCTGGGCGCGTCGCGGGGCCGGTGGAGGCCGCCCCGGTCATATCGCCATTCCCGGTCCGGAAGCTCGCCACCAGCGTGTTGAGCTCGCCGATCCGGCCGGAGAGCGCGCCCGCCGATGCAGCGCTCTGCTCCGCGAGCGCCGCGTTCGCCTGTGTCATCTCGTCGAGATGGGCGACCGCCTGACTCATCTCGTCGATGCCATGGGCCTGCTCGGCCGAGGCAGCAGAGATCTCCTGGATCGTGCCGGTGACCTTCTGCGAGGCAGCGAGGATCGTCTCGAGCGACTCGCCGGCCCGGCGCACCAGCTTGACGCCCGCCTCGACCTCGCTGTTCGACGATGAGATCAGGCCGGAAATATCCTTGGCGGCCTCGCTGGAACGCTGCGCCAGCGTGCGAACCTCGGAAGCCACAACCGCAAAGCCCTTGCCGGCATCGCCGGCGCGGGCGGCCTCGACAGCGGCGTTGAGCGCGAGAAGGTTGGTCTGGAAGGCGATGCCGTCGATCACCGAGACGATCTCGGAAATCTTCTTCGAGGCCTCCTCGATGCGGGCCATGGCCGCGACCGCCTCGCCAGCGATGGCGCCACCGGCATGGGCCGCCTGCATCGCCTCCTCGGCGACCGCCGCGGCCTGTCGTGCCCCCTGGGCCGAGGCCTTCACCGAGGCGGCGAGTTCCTCGGTCGTGGCCGCAGTCTCCTCCAGCGAGGAAGCCTGCTCCTCCGTGCGCTTCGACAGATCGTCGGCGCCCATGTTGATCTCGCGCGCCGCGATGCCGACCTCAGAGGCTGTCAGCTGAATCGTCGACACCGTCGCCGAAAGGCGGGCGATCGTCTCGTTGACCGCGTCCTTCAGCTCGGCGAAGCGGCCGCGGTAAGCTGACGGCACCTGCCGGGTGAGATCGCCTGCTGCCAGCGCCTGCAGCACCTCGACGAACTCGGTCGCCGCCGAATCGACCACGGCATTGATCTCGTTGATGCCGGCGACCAGCTTCTGCATCTGCTCATCGGCCTGGTCGACCTGGAGTCGCGCCGAGAAATCGCCCGCAGCCGCAGCCGCGACGACCTCCCCGACATCCGACACGACCACGGACATCGCGTCTGCGGCGCGGATCCGGTCCGCCGCGGCGGAGCGCTCCTGTTCTTGCAAAAGAGCGACCTGCTCCGTGCTTTGGCGCAGCACCGCTACCGCCCGCGCCATGTCGCCGATTTCGTCCTGCCGCTTGGTATGGGGAATCGCGATCGCGGTCTCGCCGGCGGTGAGGCTGCTCATGCTGCCGCTGAGATCGAGCAGCGGGCGCGTGATCGAGCGCTGTGCGAACAGGATCGCCGCAGCGATCGAAGCGAGCAGCGCCGCCAGCAGCACCGACGGGAGAATCCACTGGATCTGGCGCGTGAAGGCAGCCGCCTCCTCGGCGAGCCGGTTGCCGGCCTCCTCATTGCGCTTGCCGAAGGCGACGAGCTGGTCGTTCAGTGCCTTGCGATTGGCGCGATTCAGGTCGTTGTTGCCCTGCTGGTTCGCTGCGGCGGTCGAGACCTCGCGACCAAGCCGAATCAGCTCGGCGCGGAAGGTGACGAACTCCTCGACCGATTTCTGCAGCTTGAGTGCCGTCTCGCGCTCGTTGAGCGGCACGAGGGCGACCAGATCGGCGGCGAGCTTGCGCATCACCGGGAAGCGCGCCTCCTTGGGCTTGGCGAAGGCCTCCGCCTCCTTGGCGTCCTTCGACATGTAGATGCCGCGGGAATCCATCACCACGGCGAAGACCTGAGTGTTGATCCGTTCGGTGACCAGTGCAATTTCGCCCTGGACATCGGAGCGCGCGTTGAGGTCGCTGGAGCGCGACAGCGCAAAAAGGCTCAACGCCGCCGAAAGCACCGCGCCAGCAACGATGATTCCCAGCATCGCCAGCACTTTGAAACGGATCGACTTCATCGCGTGACTTCCACTTGTCTTGTCCCACCGCCATGCGAGGTTCATTGAACTGCGATCGGGCGCCAATTCGAATCCGGCTAACCAAGAGTCATGGTAGATAAATCCCTAAAGGCCGCTTAAGACCCACGGACGCTGCTACTGTTTCGCTCGGGATTGCGAGCGATCGCCCTCTCCTGCCCCTCTCCTGCAATTGACTGGATCTCAGGACATGCAGCTGCGGCATGTCGGACTGTGACATTCCCGCCACGCTCTGCGTCGGCCATCATTTCGCCACATCCTTTTCACCCCGGCGCCATGCCCGACCGTGAAGTGAAGAAGGTCAGCCGACGGGAATTCCTTGGAACTTGTCGGCAATCCGCATGTTTCCGCTGCCAGCCGTCCCACGAAGAGCCGAGTTATGTCCGCCCAGTCTGATGCTTCCGCCACCTGTTCCCGCCGCCGCTTCCTGACGATGGCCTCGGCCTTCGTGCCCGTCGGCCTGGCCGGATGCGTCACCGGTCCGCAGCAGCCCTTCGAGGCGCGTACGCCGGTCCACCAGAACGCCGCCTTCCTGTCGATGTATGACGAGCGCCCCGATGAGAGGCACCCGCTGCCGGCAACCGACATCGACGAGGTCGAAACACGGTTCCTGCGTCAGGAGGTCAATTACCGGACGCCGGAGCGGCCTGGCACGATCGTGGTCGATACTTCGGCCCGCTATCTCTATCTGGTTCGGGAGAATGGTCGCGCCATCCGCTACGGCATCGGCGTCGGCAAGCAGGGCATGTCCTGGCGCGGCCGCGCCACCGTCGCCCGCAAGGCCGAGTGGCCGCGCTGGACGCCGACCGCCGCGATGATCGCCCGCGAGCCGGAGCGGAACGCGCGCTGGGCCGGCGGCATGGCCGGCGGCATCGAGAATCCGCTCGGCGCACGCGCGCTCTATCTCTACCAGGGCAACAAGGACACGCTCTATCGCATCCACGGCACCAGCGAGCCGTGGTCGATCGGCAAGGCCGTGTCCTCGGGCTGCATCCGCCTGTTCAACCAGGACATCATCGATCTTCACAGCCGCGTCCCGACCGGCACGCCTGTGGTGGTGCTGAACCGCAACCCGATCGGGGAACCGGAGATCGACGAGACCGACGCGCCGCTGCCGCCGGACGACATCTGAAGGCCCGCAGCCGGATCAACTGACTCCTTGGAAAAGGGTGGCGCGCAGCCGCCCTTTTTCATGTCGCCGTGGCGCTGTCATGGTCCCTTCGCCAGATCGGGCTACTCCCGCTGACATGGGCCACTGCGATTTGCCTCGGCGCGGTTTTGCGCTACGCCCTGCCGGTCGGCAGCCCGCCGGCGAGACGATGAGACCGCCAGATGCGCGTGACGATGATCGGTTCAGGCTATGTCGGCCTGGTCTCCGGAGCCTGCTTCGCCGATTTCGGCCATGAGGTGACCTGCGTCGACACCGACGCCGGCAAGATCGCCGCCCTGAAGCGCGGCGAGATCCCGATCTACGAACCCGGCCTCGAAGACCTCGTCGCCAACAATGTCCGTGCCGGCCGCCTCTCCTTCACCACCGAGCTCGCCGGGCCAGTCGCGGCCGCGGACGCTGTCTTCATTGCGGTCGGCACGCCCTCGCGCCGCGGCGACGGCCATGCCGATCTCTCCTATGTCCACCAGGCCGCACGCGACGTCGTCGCGGCGCTCGACGGCTTCACCGTCGTCGTCACCAAGTCGACAGTTCCGGTCGGCACCGGCGACGAGGTCGAGCGGATCATGCGCGAGACGAAGGCGGATGCCGATTTCGCCGTGGTCTCCAATCCCGAATTCCTGCGCGAGGGCGCGGCGATCGCCGACTTCAAGCGCCCGGACCGGATCGTGATCGGAACCGAGGACGATCGCGCCCGCAAGGTGATGGAGGAGCTCTACCGGCCGCTCTATCTCAATGCGGCCCCGCTCCTGTTCACGGCGCGGCGGACCTCGGAGCTGATCAAATACGCCGGCAACGCCTTCCTCGCGACCAAGATCACCTTCATCAACGAGATGGCGGATCTGTGCGAGCGGGTCGGCGCCAATGTCCAGGAGGTGGCGCGCGGCATCGGCCTCGACAACCGCATCGGCGGCAAGTTCCTGCATGCCGGCCCGGGCTATGGCGGCTCCTGCTTTCCGAAGGACACGCTCGCGCTGATCAAGACGGCGCAGGACATGGAAAGCCCCCTGCGTCTCGTCGAGACGGTGGTCGCGGTCAACGACCAGCGCAAGCGGGCGATGGCGCGCAAGGTCATCGCCGCCTGCGGCGGCTCGGTCAGGGGTAAGCGCATCGCCATCCTCGGCCTCGCCTTCAAGCCGAACACCGACGACATGCGCGAGGCTCCCTCGCTGTCGATCGTCACGGCGCTGCTCGACGCCGGCGCGGAGATCGTCGCCTATGATCCCGAGGCGATGGCGAGCGCCAAGACGTTGATGCCGGAGATCGCCTACGCACCCGACGCCTATTCCTGCCTCGAGGGAGCCGATGCGCTGGTGATCGTCACAGAATGGGACGCTTTCCGTGCGCTCGACCTCGGCCGGGTCAAGGCGGCGCTGCGCCATCCTGTCGTGGTCGACCTGCGCAACATCTACCGCTCCGGCGAGATGCGCGAGCGCGGCTTCACCTACATCAATGTCGGCAACGCCTGAGGTCGCTCCCCGGGCGCGACAGAAAGGCGCCGAGCCCTCGCCTTGATAGCGTCATAAGCCGTCACCACCTTTCGAAGCGACAAGGCGACCGCCTTTGTCCAACATGAGAGGAGATGACGATGACGCCGCAGGAACGCGACGTGATCGCCGGGATTTTCGACCGCCTGCGTCAGGCGGCCAACCAGCCCCGCGACCCCGAGGCTGAACGTTTCATCGCCGACCGGCTGCGCGAGCAGCCTTATGCCGTCTATGCGATGGCGCAGTCGGTCTATATCCAGGAACAGGCGCTCACCAGCCTGCAGGGCCAGATCGAGCAGCTGCAGGCAGAGGTCGAGCAGCTGCGCAATCAGCCGCCCGCTCCGGCCCCGGCCCAGCAGTCCGGCGGCTTCCTGTCGGGCATCTTCGGCGGTGGCGCGAGCCAGCCGGCCCGCTCCGGCTCGGTGCCGTCCTTCCCGCAGCGCGCAGCGCCGCAACCGGCTTCGCCGCCCTGGGGCGGCCAGGCCGCAGCGCCGCAGCAAGGCATGGGTGCGGCACCAGCTCCCGGCCCCTGGCAGAACCAGGGCGCGCAGCAGCCTCCGGCCCGCGGCGGCGGCTTCATGGCCAGCGCGCTGACGACGGCAGCCGGCGTGGCCGGCGGCATGGTCGCCGGCAACATGCTGATGAACGCGCTTGGCGGGAACAAGAGCGCGGCGAGCGAAGCCAAGCCCGCCGAGGCCAGCACTGCCGAGAACAAGGACACCTCGCAGAACAATGACGCTGCGAAGGATACCCAGACGGCCGCTGACCAGCAGCCGGCGGCGGAGCCGCAGCAGGCCTATCAGGAGCCGAGCTACCAGGACGCCAGCTACGACGATGGCGGCTATGACGACGGCTCCGGCGGAGGCGACGACGACTGGGCCTGAGCGCCGCACGTCCTCCTGAAACGACGAGGCCCGCCTGGCGACAGGCGGGCCTTTTGTCTCAGAGAACGACGGGCGAGGAGCCGATGGCAATCGACGGGAGAGTCTTCAGGCCAGCGTCTCCGCGGCGAACACCTTCTGGACGATCTGCCAGCGCCCGTTGAGGTAAAAGCACGACAGCAGGTCGGTCACCTCGCGGGGCGGGATCCGCAAGCGCAGCTTGAGTAGCGCCATATCACGAGTCACGGCGATGGAAAGGATCTGGTCGGCCCGTACGCTGCCGGCTTCCTGCGGGGATGTCAGGGTTCGGACCAGATCGAGCCAGGCGGTGATGGGAGTGACCACCGCGCTATCGCCATCGCCACGCCGGGTGACGAGGGCTGCGGAGTCGAAGATGGTCGCGAAGCTGTCGGCATCCATCGTGTAGGCGGCGTCGAAATAGGTTTTCGCCAAGGCGACCAGCCCATCGATGCTTGCGGTCGAGTGATCATCTTGCATCGTCATTGTGATATCCTTCGAATTTGACACCAGTCGAAGTATAAAATCGCGAAACCACAATGTTAATCCATGCGCGCTAATCAAGCTTATAAGCTGAGCTAAGCAATCGAGACAATCATGAATACAGCTCTTTTATCTGCTGGCGACTTCAACCAGCTCCGCGCTTTCGTGGCCGTCGCCGCCTCGCTGAACTTCAGCCGGGCGGCCGAGAATCTCGGCGTGTCATCCTCGGCGCTGAGCCAGATGGTGCGAGCACTCGAGGAACGGGTCGGCGTCAGCCTGTTCAACCGCACCACCCGCAGCGTTTCCCTGACCGAGGCGGGGGCCAAGCTGTTCGAACGGGTGCAGCCCGCCGTCGAGGAGCTGGCGGAGGCGCTGGGCGAGACCCGCGAGCGCCGCGCCCATCCAGCCGGCACCGTGCGGATACACTGCTTTCGAGCAGCGGCCGATCTCCACCTGTCCCCGATCCTGCGTGCGTTTGCCGACGCCTATCCGCAGGTCGTGCTCGATATCACCCTCGACGATGCCGTCGTGAACATCGTGGCGGAGGGCTACGACGTCGCCATCCGGCTGGGGGAGGTGATCGACAAGGACCTCATCGCGGTGAAGCTCGGCCCAGAGCTGCGCCAGACCGCGGTGGCCTCGCCCGACTATCTCGCCCGGCACGGGACACCAGCCCACCCGCGCGACCTTCTTGCTCATCGCTGTATCGGCTGGCGCTGGCCGGGGCAGAAAACCCCATACAAGTGGGAGTTCATGGAGAACGGCAAATGGTTCGAGGTCGCCGTCGACGGTCCCTTGATCTCCAACAGGAAGGACTTCGGGGTGCAGGCGGCGGTCGACGGGGTCGGCATCGCGTTCGCCAGCCAGCAACTGATCGCCCACCATATCGCCGAGGGCCGTCTCGTCCCATTGCTCGAGGCCTGGTCAGCGTCTTTTCCCGGATACTACCTCTGCTATCCGGCCCAGCGGCAAATGGCGCCACCGCTGCGCGCTGTGATCGACGCCATTCGTGGCGGCGTGCGCGCGACCAATGGTGCCGAGGCGGCGGCAATCGGCACAGCCATGGCGGCGATGACGATGGTGCGGGCGGCGGACACTGCTGCGTCTAAGTGAGCGCCACAGAATCCCCGAAACGACGAAGCCCGCCTGTCACCAGGCGGGCCCTTATCGTTGTTGGATGGGGCCTCAGATCACGAAGACCCTGGCGCCGACGCGCACCCGCTCATAGAGGTCGACCACGTCCTCGTTGTTCATGCGGATGCAACCGGAGGAGACCGCCTGGCCGATCGTGTTCGGCTCGTTGGTGCCGTGGATGCGGTAGAGCGACGAGCCGAGATAGAGCGCGCGCGCGCCCATCGGGTTCTCCGGACCGCCAGCCATGAAGCGCGGCAAATCGGGCCGGCGCTTCAGCATCTCGGCCGGCGGCGTCCAGCTCGGCCATTCAGCCTTGCGGGTGACGGCCTTCATGCCAGCCCATTCGAAGCCGGGGCGGCCGACGCCGATGCCGTAGCGCAGCGCGCGCCCCCCTGGCTGGACCAGGAAAAGGAAGCGCTGCGGCGTGTCGATGATGATCGTGCCGGGCTTGTGCGGGCCGCTATAGGCGACCTCCTGCTTCTGGAAGCGCGGATCGAGGGTGCGCGCGATCGGCCGCTCCGCCGGCATCGGCTCGCCGAGCGCAGCCGAGCGACGCTCGCGGCGCGGCTCCATCGGGTCGCCCTGGATCGGCACCGGCGCCTCATAGTCGGAAAGGCGGCGCATCGCCGGCTGCTGGCCATAGGCGCCGCGCGGCGGCCGGTTGTAGACCGCCCCGCCGCGGCCATAGTCGGTCGGGTCCCGGCCGGTCATCATCATCTCGATGAAGCCGCCGCCATATTGGCCGCGGCCGGCCGAGTGCGTGACCATCGGATCAGCGGGACGCCAATAGGTCTGGGCATTGGCCTGGGCCGACAGCAGAACGCCGCCGAGTACGGCAAGGGGAACGAGATAGAGCGGACGCATGACGCAACTCTCTTTACGCAACTGGCTGGAAGCGTGAGGCGATGCGTTGAAATGAATGGTGAATCGTTGACTCTATCGACCCCGGAACCGGCCTGATCGCTCGAATTCCCGGGATTAACCTTAGCGATCCCCAAGCAAACGCGGTAAACGCAGGGTTCACGTCCTTCGTTAGCGCCGGCTCTTTCGCATGGCGAACCAGAGCCGCAACAGCGTCCGGCAGCGGGCCACGTCGAAGACGAGCATCAGCCCGCCATAGACGGCGAGGCCGAGCGCGCCTTGCAGCAGCAGCTCGGGCAGCGGGGCGAAGCGGCCGGAAAGCGGCCAGACCGCGGCCGCCATGACGACGACCGCTGCAACGATGATGCCGATCTCCCGCCAGTTCGGGCGAACGGGGAGCGAGCGCAAGCCCACCCAGCCGGTGATGGCGAGAACGACGAGGAAGCTGATGGTCTGACCGAGCGCATAACGTTCCGGGCCGAGCGCACCGGCGGCGAAGACCAGGACGAGATTGGCGAAGAGGCCCGTGAGGGCCGCCAGCGTCACCAGCCCGGTGCGTTTACCAAGCAGGAAGACCGGGTAGATCCCGGCGGCGAAGATCGCGAGCGCAACGAGCCCAGGCAGCAGCAGCCGCAGATAGAAGGCGAAATGCCCGTGGAACGTCACTGGCACCAGCAGGGCCTCGAACGCCGGCAGCACCAGGAAGAGGCCCGCGGCCACCGGCAGCGACACCATCAGCACGATCACCAGATTGGCGGCGATACGCTTCTGCGCCGCCAATCGCCCCTTGGTCTCGTCGAGCCGCAGCACCTCGCGCAGCATGACGATCTCGAGTGTCGAGGCGAGCATGCCGAACAGACGCAGGCCCATATCGGCGGCGAGCGAGAAATAGCCGGCCTCGGCGAAGCCGTTGCTGTCGGCGAGCAGCGAGCGGTTGAGCAGCGGGATCAACGAATAGATCGCGTTCGCGCCGACGATCGGCAGCGCATAGCGCGCGAAGTCGAGCGCCAGGTCACGCCGGGCCGCCGACCACGACAACGGCGCATCGGCGAGCGCCCGGCGCACCGCCAGCAGCGCCGCCATGGCACTGATGACGCCGCCGAACATCACGATCGTCGCATCGCGCGTCCACCAGGCGCCGCCGACCATCAGGAGCAATGCCAGCACGTTCTTGACGATGATCAGGCGGGCATAGGCGGCGTCGAGGAAGCGGGCGCGCGCGATCGCACCGTGATAATCGAACAGGCCAGCGCAGATGCCGCCCAGCACCGAGCCGGCGACGAGCATGACCGGAAGGCCGAAATCGACTCCGGCGACGACCGCTGCGACCAGGAGACCGCACAGAGCGAGCGTGATCCCCGCGCTCAGCACATCGAGGGTCGCTCTGATCTGCGGCTGTTCCTCCCGGCTCTTCTGCGAGTAGAAGCGGACGGCCGAGAGCCTGATCCAGTCGAGCAATGCGGTATTGAGCAGCACGAGGATCGCAGCGCCGATGGCGTAGCGGCCGAATTCGGCAGGCCCGAGGAAATAGGCGATGAGCAGCCCGAGAAGGAAATTCAGCCCGGCATTGATCACGAAGGGCAGGAGTACGGTCATGACGCCATCGCGAAGGGGCAAGCCGACTCAGCACCGGCCGCGCATGACTGCGCTGATTCCGCCTAACCGCCAAACAGAGCATGTCCAAGCGGAAACTGGCGCGCGCCTGCTCTACACCGTCACGAAGGGCTGAGCCGATGCCGGGCGATCCGATGTTCTATGTTGTCGGCTGGGCCACAACCCTGCTGATGGGCATCGGCAAGGGCGCCTTCGGCGGCGGGCTCGCCATTCTCGGCGTGCCCCTGCTCGCACTCGTCGTCGATCCCCTGCAAGCCGCCATCATGGTGGCGATCCTTATCGCCGCGATGGATCTCTTCGCCATCGGCAGCTTCGGCGCCTCGACCTGGTCGAAGCCGGATCTCGCCTGGCTGATCCCCGGCCTGATCATCGGCATCGCGATCGGCTATGCCGTCTTCCTGATCGTCGACGCACGTATCGTCACGCTGATCATCGGCTTGGTCACACTTGCCTTCACGGCGCACTGGTTCCTGCGTGGCCGGACGGCGCCCGCCGGCCAGCTTCCGGTCTCGCCGCCATTGGCCTTGCTGGCCGGCACGGCCTCAGGCTTCACCACCTTCGTCGCTCATGCCGGCGGCCCGCCGGTCGCGATGTATCTGCTGGCGCGCGGACTTTCCAAGACCGCCTTCGTCGGCACGACCATCGCCTTCTTCATGCTCGGCAACCTCTTGAAGCTGCCGCCCTATCTCGCGCTCGGGCTGAAGCAGCCGCAGGCGCTCTGGGCCGCGCTCGCCTTGCTGCCGGCGGCGCCGCTCGGCGTCTGGATCGGGCGCTGGCTGCATGAGCGGCTCGACCAGAAGCGGCTGTTCTTCGCCTGCTATCTGCTGCTTGCGGCGGCCGCACTGAAGCTGACGTCCGACGCAGCCCTCGCATTGCTGCGATAACGGCATGGCAGGAGCGCGAGCCGCCCATCTTTGCAGCAGGCCGCATTGGCCCTAAGCGATGGTCATGATCGCCCTGCCCACCCTTCGCGACGCCACCGACGCCGATTCGGAGCCCCTCGCCACCCTGATCGCCGCGACCTTCGCCGAATATCCGAACTGCTTCTTCGACTGGTCGGAATTCCCGGAGCTGCGACGTCCGGCCAGCCACTATGCCGAGAAGGGCGGCAGGCTCTGGGTCGCGGACGGGCCGGACGGGCGCATCGCCGGCTCGATCGCCGTCGTGCCCGTGCCCGACCAGAACGCCGTGGAACTGTTCAAGGTCTACGCAGACCCGAGCCAGCGCGGCAGCGGTCTGGCGCAGGCGCTGTTCGCCCGTACCCTCTCCTTCGCCGAAGCCGGCGGCTACGGCGAGATGATGCTGTGGTCGGACAGCAAGTTCGCCCGCGGCCACCGCTTCTACGAGAAACTCGGCTTCGTGCGCTGGCCGGGCGAGCGCTATCTCGCCGACGTCTCCTCCACCTGGGAATATCATTTCCGCAAGCCGCTCAGCCCGGCACAGCCATGACCGCCGGCACCGCGCTGCGCGCCGCGCTCGGCATCGCGCTGCTCACCGCGATGGATGCGGTGATCAAGGCACAGATGCAGCAGCACCCGTTCCTGCTGGCGCTGTTCATGCGCTTCGCCGCGGGCGCCATCTGCGCGATCATCGTCGTCGCGGTCCTGCGGCCGGCACGCCCGACGCGGGCGAGCCTGATCGGCAACAGCATCCGCATACCGCTGGTCATCGTCACCGCCAGCAGCTTCTTCTATTCGATCTCAGTGCTGCCGCTAGCGGAAGCGCTGACGCTCTCCTTCCTCGCCCCGGTCTTCGTCGCCCTGCTCGGAGCGCTGATCCTGAAGGAACGGCTCGACGGGCGCATCCTGCAGGCGCTCGGCTTCGGCCTCGCCGGCATGCTGGTGATGGTCTGGCCGCGCTTGCAGGGCGGCGTCACCGGCGCGGAGCTCGGCGTCGCCGCGGCGCTTGTCTCGGCGGTCTCCTATGCCTTCAACCTGATCCTGTTGCGCACGATCGCGGTGAAGGAGCATCCGGCGATCATCGTGCTGTTCCAGAACGCCGGGCCGGCGCTCTGCCTGGCCTGGCCGGCTTATTACATCTTCCAGCCGATGAGCACCGGCGATCTCCTGACCTATCTTGCAGGCGGCGCGCTCGGTGTCGCCGGGCATCTGTCGCTGACCTCGGCCTTCGCCCGCGCGCCCGCCTCGCGGCTGGCGCCGATCGAGTACACGGCGCTGGTCTGGGCGAGCCTGCTCGGCTGGTTCGTCTTCAGCGAGGTGCCGCTCTGGACGACCTATGCCGGCGCAGCGCTGATCGTCGCTGGCGCCTTCGCCGTCAGCCGGCGCTGATCTCCGCCGCAAATTCGCCGGCTTGGTCGGCTTCTGCACGGAGCGACATCAGGGAGCGACTGTCGCCCATGCCCGCCTTCTGCCCCAACGGCGATTGACCGAAGCATGCAGCACGCCGGCACCGCTGCTCGCGTCCTGCGCGAACCCGGCCTTCCCGCCGCGCTCTGCTTCCACCTCCTGTTCGGCCTGCTGCTCGCCATCCGGACGATCAGCAGCTTCACGCCGCCGATCGAGACGAGCGTCGAGGTCGAGCTGGTCGCTCCGGACGCGCTGACGCCCCCAGCGCCGCCCGCGCCGACGCCGGTCACCCCTCCTCCTCCGACAGCCGAAGTCGCGTCACCTCCGCAGCCAGCTCCCACCACTACGCCACCGGACAAGCCCGCCACCCCGCCCGCCCCGCGGCCTGCCGAAC
Organism: Rhizobiales bacterium 2SD; assembly: GCA_005502805.1. Lineage (GTDB taxonomy): Bacteria > Pseudomonadota > Alphaproteobacteria > Rhizobiales > Beijerinckiaceae > Allobosea. The sequence goes on from SCMY01000012.1 coordinate 100,586, forward strand.
CGCCGGCGATGATCACCGCCCGGACGCTGCATTCCGAGAGCGTGCTGGCCAATCCGCGCAGCCGCGGCACGCGCGAGGCGTTGAAGACGCTGGAGGTGAGCGAGCGCATCGAGCAACTCTGCAATCTCGAAGCGATGAGCCAGATCCATGCCTGGAAGGCGGAATTCGAGCCTGACCGCGTCGTCGCCTACGCCATGGCCGGCATCAAGCTGACGAAAAGCGCGCTGGAAGCGGAGGGCGCCGCCTTCCGCAGCCGCAAGCAATGGTACGGCCTGCGCTTCCGCTGCGAGATGGCGGCGAACGGCAAGGTTGCCGGCTTCCAGTTCCGTGTCGGCGAGGCGATCCCGCGCAGCGAATGGGCGGCACACGATCTGCCGCCCGAGCACTAGCGGCCTCAGGCCGGCTTGCCGCAATAGGCCTCCAGCCGGTAGCCGTCGGGATCGACGGCGAAGGCGGCGTAGTAGTCGGGGCCATAGGATTCACGCAGGCCCGGCTTGCCGTTATCACTGCCGCCAGCTGCGAGCGCAGCCGCATGGAAGGCATCGACGCTCTGACGGGTCGGCGCGACGAAGCAGAAGTGCAGGTTCGACTCCCGGTCCGGCGGCACCGGCGCCGAGACCGCGCCGATCCAAAGTCCGACGCTCCCCTTGCCATAGCCGAGCGAGCTTTCATCGCTGCTCAGGCAGTCATAACCCAGCGCGCCGAGCGCGGCGTCGTAGAAGCGCTTGCTGCGGGCGATCTCGCGAACGCCGATCGAGATGTGGTCGAACATGATACTCCTCCTGATTGTCAGGCTTTGATGCGCTTGGCGCGGAAATCAGCCTGGACCTGCCAGCTCGCACCGCCGTCTCGCGAGCGGTCGCCGATCCAGTGGAACGAGTCCGGGGTGATTTCGGTGAAGCGCCAGCGGATCGCCGTGCCGTCCTCGAGCCTGCCATGCTGGACGATGTCCCGGCCTTCGGCGCGGCCGATCTGGTGCGTGTAGTACTGCTTGAGCGGGTCGTTCCAGCGGATGTGCCAGGCATCCTGCTCGGGGTCATAGATGCGTAGCGTCGTGCCGTGGAAGAAGCCCGGCAAGTTCCAGACATCCTGTACCGCACGCCCGCCAAGCACCCAGCCGAAGCAGATCTCGCCACTGGCCTCATGGCGCTGGCCGTCGTCGGCATGCATCACTGCATCCATGGTCCAGGCGCCTATGAACTGACCGTAGAGAGCAAGCTTGTCGGCGTATTCAGGCATCGGCACGGCAGCGATGAGGACATCGGCCAACGTCGATGGCGCTACTGTCATGATCGGGCTCCGTGTGGATCAGGTTGGAGCTCAGCTAGACCCGAGACCGCGGGCGGCGCTTGGGAAAAACTGCTAAACTCAGGAACCATGACCGCGACCGCTCATCTCCTGGCGTCAGGCCCCGGCTGGCGCGCCAGCGACATCATCTGCACGGCTGGCCCGGACGACCCTGCCTTCGAGGAAGCGCATCCGCAGCACTGCATCGCCATCGTCCGCAGCGGCTCGTTCCGCTACCGCTCGACGCAAGGCAGCGCCGTGCTGGCGCCGGGCGCGCTCCTGCTCGGCAATCGCGGCGCCTGCTTCGAATGCGGCCATGAGCATGCGGCAGGCGACCGCTGCCTCGCTTTCCAGTTCGAGCCGGCCTGGCTCGAAGGCATCGTCGCGGCCGTGCCGGGCGCCCGGCGGGTGGATTTCGCTCGAGCGCATCTGCCGCCGCTGCCCGCACTCGCGGGCCTCGTCGTGCAGGCAGAGATCGCAGCAGGCGAGACCGAGAGACTGGAGGAGGCTGCGCTACGCCTCGCCGGCGCAGTAGCGAGCGTGCTGTCGGGCGCGAAGCCCGGGGCCGCGACGCCGAGCGCCCGCGACCAGCGCCGGATCACACGGGCGCTGCGCCATATCGAGTCACGTTGCGAAGAAGCGCTCTCGATCGATGACTTGGCGCGGCAGGCTGCGATGAGCCCCTATCATTTCCTGCGGACGTTCCGGGCGCTGGTCGGGATGACGCCGCATCAATATGTGCTGCGCACCCGCCTGCACCGTGCGGCCTTGCTCTTGCGCAGGACCGATCAGCCGGTCGCGGGCATCGCTTTCGATTGCGGCTTCGGCGATCTCTCGACCTTCAACCGGCGCTTCAGGCGGGTGATGGGCGCGAGCCCGAGCGACTATCGCAATGCCTGAGCGGCGCTAACGCCTCGCGCCGAAGATCATGCAGGTCTCCGTCCCGTGCGCCAGCAGCTTGCCCTGCACATCGACCAGCTTGCCTTCGCTCGTCGCGACCGAACCGCCGCGGTGGATCAGCCTGCCCTCGCAGCGCACCGGACCGCTGGCAGGCATGACCGGGCGGACATAGTTCAACTTCATCTCCAGCGTGGTGTAGCCCTCACCGACCCGCAGCGTCGAATGCACGGCGCAGGCCATGGCGGAATCGAGGATCGTCGCGATCCAGCCGCCATGGATCGTCCCCAGCGGGTTGAAGAAGCGCGGCGAAGGCGTTCCGACAAAGACCACCCTGCCCTCCTCGACCTCGGCGATGTCGAAATCCATGGCGTCAGCGAAGGGCGGGCCGGGATGGCGCCCCTCGACGATCCCGCGCAGGAAGGACGCACCGTCCTCCGCCAGCAGGACATCCCGACTAACGACACCGACCTGACGGGACATGCTGAGCTCCATCTCTATCGTGTAGATGCACGTTAGAGATGGCCACGTGCTGCGGTCAAGCGCTCCGCTCGCAATGGCGGATCAGCCGACTTCCCGCGCCGCCCGCCGGATGGCTTTCAGATTGTCGCGGGTCTGGCTCCAGCGTTCCTGGCCGAGCCCGCCCTCGATCCTGTCCTGCGCCGCGCGCCAATAGGGGATCGCCGCCTCGATCGCGGCGCGGCCCTTCTCCGTCACGGCATAGGTCAGCGCCCGGCCCTTGCAATCGACCGGCTCGATCAGCTTCTCGGCGGCGAGCAGTTGCAGGTTGCGCGTCAGCGAGGTCCGCTCCAGCGCGAAGCGGTCGGCGAGCTCGGTGACCGAGCGCCAGGCGCCGGTCGAGAGCGCCGAGAGCAGCACGAACTGGGTGATCTTCAGGCCGCTCGGCCGCATCGCCTCGTCATAGGCGCGGGTCACGGCGCGCGCGGTCATGCGCACATGCAGCACCACGCAGGAGCGGGCGATGTCGTCGAGCTGGAGATCGGGTACCGGCGTCGTCATCTTGCCACGATAGCCGGTTTAACGTTCGGCCGCAGCAGCGCAGATCGGCGGCCGGACGCCGCATTCACCTTTTGCGCCGCGGATTCCTTGACTCCTGCAGACCCTGTGCCTATCTCCGCGACGTCGGTTAGCACTCACCCAGTGAGACTGCTAACAGATCCTTTCCGCGGGCCATTCAGAGCCCGTCCAGAATACGACCCGAGAGGAAGACAGAACCATGAAGTTCCGTCCGCTGCATGACCGCGTTGTGGTCCGTCGCCTTGATGGCGAAGAGAAGACCAAGGGTGGCATCATCATCCCCGACACCGCCAAGGAAAAGCCCCAGGAGGGCGAGGTCGTCGCCGTCGGCGCCGGCGCCCGCGACGACGCCGGCAAGCTGGTTGCGCTCGATGTCAAGAAGGGCGATCGCGTCCTCTTCGGCAAGTGGAGCGGCACCGAGGTCAAGATCGACGGCCAGGATCTCCTGATCATGAAGGAATCCGACATCATGGGCATCGTCGGCTGAGCAGCCAGACCATCCCCCTTCCGTAAAGTTCAATCAGGAGTAGTCTCATGGCTGCCAAAGACGTCAAATTCGGCACCGAAGCCCGCGACAAGATGCTGCGCGGCGTGGATGTCCTCGCCAACGCCGTAAAGGTCACGCTCGGCCCCAAGGGCCGCAACGTCGTGATCGAGAAGTCGTTCGGCGCCCCGCGCATCACCAAGGACGGCGTCACCGTCGCCAAGGAGATCGAGCTTTCCGACAAGTTCGAGAACATGGGCGCGCAGATGGTCCGCGAAGTCGCTTCGCGCCAGAACGACCATGCCGGCGACGGCACCACCACCGCCACCGTGCTCGCCCAGGCGATCGTCCGTGAAGGCGCCAAGTCGGTTGCCGCCGGCATGAACCCGATGGACCTGAAGCGCGGCATCGACCTGGCCGTCGAGGCCATCGTCGCCGACCTCAAGAAGAACTCCAAGAAGGTCACGTCGAACGCGGAAGTCGCGCAGGTCGGCACCATCTCGGCGAACGGCGACGAGTCGGTCGGCAAGATGATCTCGACCGCCATGCAGAAGGTCGGCAACGAGGGTGTCATCACCGTCGAGGAAGCCAAGACCGCCGACACCGAACTCGACGTCGTCGAGGGCATGCAGTTCGACCGCGGCTACCTCTCGCCCTACTTCATCACCAACGCCGAGAAGATGGTCGCCGAGCTCGAGGACCCCTACATCCTCATCTTCGAGAAGAAGCTGTCGTCGCTCCAGGCGATGCTGCCGATCCTCGAGGCCGTCGTGCAGACCGGCAAGCCGCTCCTCATCATCGCTGAGGACGTCGAGGGCGAGGCTCTCGCCACGCTCGTCGTCAACAAGCTCCGTGGCGGCCTGAAGGTCGCGGCCGTCAAGGCTCCGGGCTTCGGCGATCGCCGCAAGGCCATGCTCGAGGACATCTCGATCCTGACCGCTGGCCAGATGATCTCGGAAGACCTCGGCATCAAGCTCGAGACCGTGACGCTCAATATGCTCGGCCGCGCCAAGAAGGTGCGCATCGAGAAGGAGAACACCACGATCATCGACGGCGCCGGCAAGAAGAAGGACATCGAGGGCCGCGTCGCGCAGATCAAGGCGCAGATCGAGGAGACCACCTCGGACTACGACCGCGAGAAGCTCCAGGAGCGCCTGGCCAAGCTCGCCGGCGGCGTCGCGGTCATCCGCGTCGGCGGCGCGACCGAGGTCGAGGTCAAGGAGAAGAAGGATCGCGTTGACGATGCCCTGAACGCCACCCGCGCTGCGGTGGAAGAAGGCATCCTGCCGGGCGGCGGCGTCGCCCTGCTGCGCGCCCTGAACTCGGTCAAGTCGATCAAGACCCAGAACGACGACCAGAAGACCGGCGTCGAGATCGTCCGCAAGGCGATCGCCGCTCCGGCCCGCCAGATCGTCGACAACGCCGGCGATGACGGCGCGGTCGTGATCGGCAAGCTGCTGGAGTCGAAGGACTACTCCTTCGGCTACAATGCCCAGACCGGCGAGTACGGCGATCTGGTCAAGGCCGGCATCATCGACCCGACCAAGGTCGTGCGCACGGCGATCCAGGACGCGGCTTCGATCGCCGGCCTGCTGATCACCACCGAGGCGATGGTCGCCGACGTGCCGAAGAAGGACGCCCCGATGCCCCCGATGGGCGGCGGCGGCATGGGCGGCATGGACTTCTGAGGAAGTCCATAACGCCCAAGACCTCGAGTGCCGAAACCGGGCAGGCCCGGTTTCGGTGGCGGCATGGACTTCTGAGGAAGTCCGAGCCCTCGAGCTCGATCGTTACGGAAGGCCCGGCGCAAGCCGGGCCTTTTTCGTTTACCAGGCAGCTTTGCACAGGGATGAGCGCCCGCAGGCTTGCGTCGACTTTGGTTGTAAGCCCTAGATCGCAACAGGTGCGGCATCCTGCCGCGTCCGTGCTTTCGGGGGTCCTTCTATGAACAACCCTGCCCTGGGCGATGCCGCCAAGCTCGTCGGCCGCATCCTGCTCGCCCTGATGTTCGTGCTCGGCGGCTGGTCCAAGATCAACGGCTATGCCGGAACGCAAGCCTACATGGCGTCCGCGGGCGTGCCCGGCATCCTGCTGCCGCTCGTCATCATCGTCGAGCTCATCGGCGGCCTGATGATCGTCGTCGGCTACAAGACCCGCCTCGCGGCCCTTGCCCTGTTCGCCTTCACCATCGCCGCCTCGGTGCTGTTCCATATGAACTGGGCTCAGCCGATGCAGCAACTGCTGTTCATGAAGAACCTCGCCGTGGCCGGCGGTTTCCTCGTGCTGTTCGCGGCGGGCGCGGGCGCCTATTCGGTCGACAAGGACTGAAGCCCATCACAAAACGCTGAAAAAGCGCGGCCCGGCCTTGAGCCGGGCCTTTTTTGTGCGCAGGGCTGATCTACAAGGTTCTCTCCTACCCAGCGCCGCTCCCGCGCTGATTCCCCGACAAGGACGACGCCATGCGCCTGTTGAGTTTCGCCGTCGCCGCGCTCGCCGTGATCGCGCTCGTGGTCAGCCAGCAAAGCGGCAGCGCCAGCATTCTCGGCCTCGGCGTCATCGGCATCCTGCTCGCCTTCGCGACCTTCCGGGCCACCACGATCCCGTTCTTCCTGAAGATCTTCTCCGGCATCTTCGGCACGGAATACGTGATCTTCGGCGCCGGCGCACTGCTGGCACAGCTCGGGTTCTGGCCTTCCGCCTGGCAAGCTGCCGCGCCTCCGGCCAGCCTTGCAACGACGGTCGGCGTCTTCGGCATCCTGATCTATCTCGTTTCCTTCGTGCCGGTGGTGCAACGCATCGCCCGCATTGCCTCACCCTATTTCGAGTCCTCCGAACCGCAGATCGCCAATCTCGGGCCGTTCGGCCGCTACCGGATGCGGCTCGGCACCTTCGCGGTTGCGCTCGTCGTCTTCCTGATCGTGCTCAACCAGGCGCAGGTCGGCATCTCCCTGCGCATCAATTTCTTCTACCGCGATTTCAACAACGCCCTGCAGGAGAAGAACGCGCCGGTTTTCTGGGAGCAGCTCGTCAACGTCTTCTGCGTCTGGGCGGCGATCTCGGTGATCAGCTATCTGATCGAGACGGTCGCGCAATCGGTGCTGCTGATCCGCTGGCGCGAATGGATGGCCGCCGAATACAACAAGCGCTGGCTCGGCAACGGCAACCACTACCGCATCTCGCTCGCCGGCACGGCCGACAACCCCGACCAGCGCATCTCGGAAGACACGCGCTCCTTCCTGAACCAGACTTACAGCTTCTCGCTGACGCTGATCACCCAGGTCTCGACGCTGGTGTCGTTCTCGATCGTGCTGTGGTCGATCCCCGTGGCCATCACCGTACCCGGCACCGACATCGTCATCCCCGGCTTCATCTTCTGGGCGACGCTGGTCTACGCTGCGATCGCGACCTGGGTCACCCATCTGATCGGCAAGCCATTGATCTCGCTGGAGTTCGAGCAGGAGCGGCGCGAGGCGAATTTCCGCTTCGCGCTCGCCCGCCTGCGCGAATACTCCGAGCAGATCGCTTTGATGCGCGGCGAGACCGCGGAGCGGCGTCATCTCGGCGAGACCTTCGGCGGCATCGTCGAGAACTTCTACCGGCTGCTCTGGCGCAAGCTGAAACTGACGACCTTCACCCTGTCCTACAACCAGGCCAACGTCGTCATCCCTTACGTCTTGCTCGCGCCCTACTATTTCGGCGGGCAGATCGCCTTCGGTGTGCTGACGCAGGTCGCCTCGGCCTTCGGCCGGGTCGAAACGGCGATGTCGTTCTTCATCAACAGCTACCAGTCGATCGCCTCCTACCTCGCCTCGATCAACCGCCTCACCACCTTCGAGCAGGCAATCGCCAAGGCGGAGGCGCAGGGCGCCGGCGGCGAAGGTGCAGCGATCGACATTGTCGAGAAGCCGGTGAAAGACGCGACGATCGAGACGCTCGCGCTCAACCTGCCGAACGGGCAGCCGATCGTGCAGGCCTCCAACCTGACGCTGCCGGCCGGGCATTCGACGCTTGTGGTCGGTCCCTCCGGCTCCGGCAAGTCGACCCTGTTCCGCGCGCTCGCCGGCATCTGGCCATTCGGCGAAGGCAAGGTTGCGACGCCGCAGGGGCAGCGCATGCTGGTGCTGCCACAGCGTCCCTATCTGCCGCAGGGCTCGCTGCGCGCCGCGCTCGCCTACCCGTCCGAGCCTGACGCCTTCAGCGACGCCGAAATCCATGCCGCGATGGAGAAGGTCAAGCTCGGCCATCTCGCGGAACGGCTCGACGAGGTCGACCTCTGGGGCCAGCGCCTCTCCGGCGGCGAACAGCAGCGACTCGCCGTGGCTCGCGCCCTGCTGACCAAGCCGGACTGGCTCTTCCTCGACGAGGCGACAGCCTCGCTCGACGAGAAGCTGGAAGGCGAGATCTATGCCGTGATCCGGCAAGAGCTGCCGCAGACCAGCATCGTCTCGATCGGCCACCGCTCGACACTGCGGGAGATGCACGACCAGCTGATCGCGATGGAAAAGAACGCCGACGGCACCTTCAGCCCGAGGGCGAAGGCTATGGAGGCGGCGGGGTAGTGCGATCTGCCCCCTTCTCCCCTTGCGGGAGAGGGACACTCGATGCTGGTCGCCAGGTTACGGAGCAGGCCGAAAGCCACAAAGGTCTTCGCGCCCCTCGTCCGCCCCTACGGGCCGTCTTTCCCCGCGAGGGGAAAGGAACGGCGCCGTCAGATCCCGCGATCGAAGCGGAGTTCGCCGGCGCCGGTCTTGAGAACGAGACGGCCCTCGACCAGGTCCCATTGCCGGACGGTGCGGAGCGCCATCAGATAGCTACGCTCGAAATCCGAGGCGCCCTTGTCGCAGGCCATCTTGGTCACTGCGATCGGGCCGACGGCGAAGCCCTGCTGACGCAGCGGATAGGCCGAGGCCGAGAAAGTGTTGCAGCCGCCGAAACCAGTACCGCGCAGATTGGAATCGACCTTCAGCGTCGCGCGATGGCCGGTGGCCGGCTTGCCGTTGATCTGCAGCAGGGTCCAGGAAGCGTCGAGCGGAAAGTTCTTCTCCTGCTTCGGCGGCGGCGCCTCCCCTCCCGGCTGCTCACCACGAGGCGGCATCTGCTGACGACGCTGGGCAAGCGCATCGGTCACCAGCACAGGCGACAGGGAGAGAACGAGGGCGGCCATCAGGCCGAGGCGCGACTGCATATTCAATTGGTCCAGACCCCGATTGGAAAGAGCGCGACGGCCCACAGGAGAGCCCGACGCTTTCCACTGCACCGATCGCGGTGGCGAGCGCAAGTCTCGATCGCACCACTTTTGGTGCGACTTGCACCGAAATCGCTTCGCCTTGGCTGGTTACCCCGACATTGCGTCGGCAATCCGGCAGGTCAGATGCGCGCCAACAGCCGCTCCAGCAGCGGGTTCGAACGGCGGAAGACATAGTCGAGCGTGCGCACGGTGATGTCGTCGGCGCCGGCCTTGCCGAGCTCCTCGACCAGCGGGAACACCGCCTTGCGCGGGCAATGCAGCGTGACGACGCCATCGCTGCCGGCTGCGCCGAACGGCAGGCGCGCGCCGAGCCGATGGGCGATCTCGCCGAGCCGCTGCGGCGAGACGGCGTTGAGCACGGCGCGGACCTCGCGCAGCGAGCGCGCCTCCTCCTCGGCAGCGATGCGCGACAGGATGGCGGCCGCGGCCTCCCGCGCCTGCTTACCCCAGGGCGCGCGCACGGAGGCGACGAGGTTGGCCTCCGAAGCCAGGATCACGCCGTCGTCGAGCACTTTCAGAGCGTTCGCGGACAGCGTCGCGCCGGTGGTGGTGATGTCGACGACGATCTCGGCCGTGCCGGCAGCCGGTGCGCCCTCGGTCGCGCCGAGGCTCTCGACGATGCGGTAGTCGGCGAGGCCATGGCTGGCGAAGAACCGGCGCGTCAGGTTCACGTACTTCGTGGCGACGCGCAGCTTGCGGCCGGTGCGGGCGCGCATGGTCGCAGCGACGTCGTCGAGATCGGCCATGGTCCGGACATCGATCCAGGCCTGCGGCACGGCGACGACGACGTTGGCGTTACCGAAGCCGAGCGGCGCCAGCATCACCATGCTGGCATCGGCATCGGCGACCTGCTCGCGCACCAGATCCTCGCCGGTGATCCCGAGATGGGCGGCGCCTGACGACAGCTGCGCGACGATCTCGGAAGCCGAGAGATAGGCGACCTCGGCCCCGCCGAGCCCGGCGATCTGGCCGCGATATTCGCGCTGACCGCGTGCCTGTACGAAGGAGAGGCCGGCGCGGCCGAAGAAGGCGGTGGCGTTCTCCTGCAGCCGGCCCTTGGAGGGCACGGCGAGAACCAGCGGCGCGTCGTTCGTCATTGTCTCCGCCCCGCTCATGCCTTGCCTCCCGCCAGGCGGTCGAGCCAGAGCGAGGCGCCGACGGCCGGTACCGGCGCCGGCGCACCGAGGCGCTGGAGCACGCCGTCATAGCGGCCACCACCGGCGATCGGCTTCAGGTCCGGCCGGGCCGGATCATGCAATTCGAAGATGAAGCCGGTGTAGTAGTCGAGGTTGCGGGCAAAGCCGGCCGAGAACGAGATGCTGGCGACATCGACGCCGCGCGCGGCGAGGAAGCCGGTGCGCTCGTCGAAAGCGTCGAGCGCGACGGAGAGATCGAGCCCGGCCTCGCCCGCGAGCTTGCGCAGGGCTGCTGAGGCGCCGTCCGGATCGCCGCCGATCGCCAAGGCGTGCGCGATCACGCCGCTCGCCTCGCCATTGACTGGATTGTCGCGCTCGGCCGCCCGCGCCAGGAAGCGCTCGGCGATGTCGCCGGCCGAGCGGCCGCCGACGGTCGAGATCCCGGCGATCGAGAGCACATCCTCGACGAAGGCGCGCGCAGCCTTGGGGTCCTGCCCCTCAAGCGCCTTGAGCAGGCCGGCATGAGCATGTTCGACTTCGTTGACCGGTGGCTCCAGCGCGGCGACGGCATCGGCGCCTTTGCCCTGCGCCACGGCGCGCATCAGCCGGCGGCGAGCGGCCTGCGGCACGCCCAGCCGGTCGAGCAGCGCGGTCAGCAGCGCGACGTCGCCCATCAGCAGGCGTGGCCGGGTCAAACCGAGCGAAGCGGCCGCTTCGACGGTGAGCGCCATGATCTCGGCATCGGCCGCGGCGAAATCGGTGCGACCGAAGGATTCGAGGCCGGCTTGCGCGAATTCGCTCGGCTCGTTGGCGCCGCGCATCCGGAAGACCGGGCCGGCATAGGCATAGGAGGCCGGCTCGCCGGCATGGGCAGCGATATGCGCCAGCGCGACGGGGATGGTGTATTCCGGCCGCAGGCACCATTCGCGCCCGTCATCGTCCTGGGTCAGGAAGATGCGGCGGCGGATATCCTCGCCGGAGAGGTCGAGGAAGGGCTCGACGGGCTGCAGGATCGCCGGCTCGGCGCGCGAAAAGCCCTCGCGCTCGAACGGCGCGATCACGGTCTCGAGCTTTGAGCGCATGGCCGGCACTTTACAAAAACCCTGTTGCGGCGCCGTCCTAGCAGGGACGCCCGCGATTTTCGACGGTTTTTAGGGAATTGGGTGAACGGGAATCAGGCGTAGCGCCCGAGTACCCGCCTCACCCCCTCGACCAGCTCGCCCACCGGCACGGAGAACTGCGCCTGCGCCTGCCGCTCCTTGTGCTCGGCCGAGTCCTTGACGTCGCGGCTGGCCGCGGCGAGCTCGGCGCCGAGGATCAGGTCCTTGATCACGACCGTGCCGGCCTCGCGCTCGGACGAGCCCTGGATCACCGCGCAGGCGGCGCCGCGCCGGTCGGCATATTTCATCTGGGCGTTGAAGCCGGAGGAGCCGAGATAGAGGTCGGCGCGGCAGAGCGCCCTGCCCTCGCCATCCTTCGCCTGCCGAAGCTGCGCGACGAAAGCCTGATAGGCCGGCATGAATTCCGGCGACTTGTTGTCCATCGCGGTGACGACGACGAGCGGCAATTCGTTCTTCTGGTCGACGATCGGCGACTTCACCGCCTTCAGCGCCGAATAGAGCCGGGAGACGCCGATCGAGAAGCCGGTCGCCGGTACCGGCTCGGGCCGGAAGCGGCCGACGAGGCCGTCATAGCGCCCGCCGCCCGCGACCGAGCCGAAACGCACGACCTGGCCATCCTCATTGGTGACCGGGAAGGTCAGCTCCACCTCGTAGACCGGGCCGGTATAGTATTCGAGGCCGCGGACGATCGATGGGTCGATGATGACGCGGCCGAGATAACCGGCTGCCGTCACAAGTTCGCGGATCTGTTCGAGTTCTTCGATCCCGGCCACGCCGTTCTCGGCGCCCTCGACCAGCTTGCGCAGTTCCGCAACGGCCTCGGCGGAGAGCTCGGCGGACTTGGCGCTGTCGGAGGCGGTCGACTTGCCGAGATCGGCCAGCCGCTGGCCGACGGCGAGATAGCGCAGGATCGTCTCGGCCTGCGTCTCGGACAGGCCGGCGCCCTTGGTGAAGTCGCCGCTCTCGTCCTTGCGGCCGTCGCGGAGCAGCTTGCGGATCTCATCGAGCGGGAACTTGTCAGCCTTGTCGATCGCACGCAGCACGGTCAGGCGCGTTGCCTGCTCAATGCCGGCAGCGTCCATCACCCCGTCGAGCACCTTGCGGTTGTTGACCTTGACGACATAGTCGCCGCGCTTGATGCCGAGCTTCTCCATGGTGTCGGCGGCGAGCATGCAGATCTCGGCATCGCCGGCGACCGTGCCCGAGCCGACAATGTCGGCGTCGAACTGCATGAACTGGCGGAAGCGGCCCGGGCCCGGCTTCTCGTTGCGGAAGACATAGCCAACCCGATAGCTGCGATAGGGCTTCGGCAGCGCGTCGAAATTCTCGGCGACATAGCGGGCGAGCGGCGCGGTCAGGTCATAGCGCAGCGAGAGCCACTGCTCGTCATCGTCCTGGAAGGAGAAGACGCCCTCGTTCGGCCGGTCCTGGTCCGGCAGGAATTTGCCGAGCGCGTCGGTGTACTCGACGAAGGGCGTCTCGACCGGATCGAAGCCGTAGAGCGAGAAGCTCTCGCGGATCACGGCGAGCATGCGCTCGGTGGCAGCGACATCGGCCGGGCCGCGATCGACGAAACCGCGCGGCTGGCGGGCCTTCAGCTTGGCAGGGGCGGACTTGTCGGCGGACATGGCAGAGGGGCTCGGTAAGTCAATGCTGATTGATGTCCGAGCGGGTTAGCCCGCTGAGCCGTCAGGGGCAAGCGCGGCCACGCAATCCGGCTAGGCGCAGGCGAGCGCTCATCTTCGATTCAAGCGCCCCTGCGACAGCAACCGCCCTCCGCGGGACGGGGGACTTATCCATGATCTCAGCGACGAAACCCTCGACAGCGCGCATCGAAGGAGGCGAAAACCTCTTCGCTGCCGGAAATGTCGAACACAGCCTCGCGCGGTCGGCCACCGCGATCCATGCGACCGCTGACGACGAAGCGCTGGCCGCGTGCCAGTTGGTCGCGTGCGCCGGGCGAGAGCGTCGCCATGCCATTGAACTCGCCATCGCTGAACACAAGCCCTTCGTCCGCGCCGCCGACTTGCCAGCGCTGCGGGCGCCCGTCGATCGAGGCCGGCGTCGGTGAGTTCGATATCGACCAGTTGCCAGGTGGCAGGAACCAGTTGCTCACCTCGACACCGCCGTTCCGGCCCTTCTGGCAACTGAGCAGGAAGCGGAAGGCACGATCCTCCGACTGAATTCGGAGATCGACCTGGACCTTCGTCGGCTGCACCAACTGCCAGCGCGACGGCTTGCGCGGAATATCCGGCGGCGTTGCCGTGGCCGTCTTGGGCGCGTCGGCAGCGCTGGCCGGCAGCCCGGCCGCAGGCTTCGCCTGGGTGGCGGCAGGAGCAGGCGGCTCGTCGATCTTCGGAGCGACAACCGGCTTCGCAGGGCTGTCCGGGGAATGCAGCAGCACACCCATGGGCTCGGCCGCGGCGGGAGCCGGCGGCGGTACGGCAGGCGAAGCAGCGGGTGCGGCAGGAGCGGGTGCAGGAGGAACGGGCGCTGGAGCCGGAACCGCCGCCGCTTTTGGCGCCGGCGGAGCCTCGATCAGCGTGGCCGACATCAGCTTGACGATCCGGCCAGCCGCTCCGCATGCGACGGACCGGACCTTGAGGCGAGCGCCCTTCCGGAACAGGTCATCGAACGCGGCCTGGAGGCGGGCATAGGCGGCGCGATCCCTGATGTCGTAGGCCGCAGGCAGATTGATGTAGCTGTCGTCATAAGGCGGCTCGTTGAAGGTGAAGCCTTGCAGCTCCCCCTTCTCGACCTTGCGGTCAACGACCCGCCCTGTGCCTGTGCCCCGGACACAACCGGAGCCGGTCGGCAGACCGGTGATCGCGACGACGCGCCCGGTCTGGTCCCTGTCGATGCGGACCTGGGCATCTGCCGGCGTCGCCGCGGCTGCAGACAGCAGGGCGGCACCTGCCAAAGCGGCGAAACGCAAGCTGAAGCAGTCCGTCATAAGCATGGAGTCCGTTGCGGCAGGGAAAGGATAGAGGCGTCGTCGCCAATATTCGCAAGGATATTGGCTGTCACGGCTTTCCCGACGCAAGTGCTTTCTACAGCGCCAATCCTTCATCCCAATATGGTGTCGCTCCGTAAAGCTCCGCCAGATAGTCGACGAAGGCGCGCACCTTCTGCTCCATGTGCCGACGGCTCGGGTAGACCGCGTAGACCGCGACGCGCTTGCCGACGGAATAAGCCGGCAGCACCCTGATGAGGGCGCCTGATTGCAACTCCGGCCCGACGTCCCAGGTCGAGCGCAGCGCGATGCCGACACCCGCCAGCAGCGCCTCGCGCACCACCTCGCTCGAATTGGTCCGCAGCGGCCCGTTGACCCGGACGGCGACCTGCCCTTCCGGGCCATCGAGACGCCACTGGTCGGCATTATGGGCGACGAGGGTGTGGCGCGACAGGTCCTCGATGACGTCCGGAACGCCGTTGGCGGCGAGGTAGCCCGGCGTCGCGCAGAGCACGCGATGGTTCGGCGCCAGCCGCTTCGCCACCAGGCTCGAATCGCGCAGATCGGCGATTCGCACCGCCAGGTCGAAGCCCTCCGCGATGATGTCGACGAAGGCGTCGCTCAGGATCAGCTCGACATTCACCGCCGGGTTGGCGTCGAGGAAGGGTTTGAGGTGCGGCGCGACATGCATGCGCCCGAACGAGGTCGGCGCCGAGACGCGCAGGGTTCCGCGCGCCTGACCGGCGCCGCTGGCGACCCAGGCCTCGGCTTCCTCGATCGAGCCGAGGATCGAGACGACCCGCTCATAGAAGCCCTGGCCGGCCTCGGTCAGCGAGAGCTGGCGCGTGGTGCGCTGGAGCAGGCGCACGCCGAGCCGGTCCTCCAGGCGGCGGATGCGCTTGGAGATGACGGCCGGCGAGAGGTTGAGCTCGCGGGCGGCGGCGGACATGCTCCTGGCCGTGACGACATGCGCGAAGACATCGAGGTCGCCGAACCGATCCATCCGCCCGCCACCTTTTCCATTTTGGAAATAATCATGCACGTTACTCGCGCTGCGCCGTCTATGGAAGTGTTCTAGAATCCCCGCAGGCACGGGTGTATCCGGGTGTGAAGCACACTGCCTGGCGGCCCGCCGGCGAGATGATGAGTGGAGGATTTGCCATGAGTGCGATCGCCTTTCCGGCGCCCGATGCCGGCATCCTCGCCCGCCGCGATTCGATCCTCGCCGGTCTCAGCCGGCTGGTCGCGCCCGATGCGCTGATCACCTCCGAGGACGAGCGGCGCCCCTATGAGACCGACGCGCTGACCGCCTATCGCCGCATGCCGCTCGCGGTAGTGCTGCCCTCGACCACGCAGGAAGTCGCGGCGGTGCTGCGCTACTGTTCCGAGCAGGGCGTACCGGTGGTGCCGCGTGGCGCCGGCACCTCGCTCGCCGGCGGCGCGATCCCGCAGGAGGACGCTGTGGTGATCGGCGTCTCCAAGATGAACCGCATCCTCGAGATCGACTACGCCAACCGCGTGACCAAGGTGCAGGCCGGCGTCACCAATCTCGCCGTCAGCGGCGCCGTCTCGGCCGATGGCTTCTTCTACGCGCCCGACCCGTCCTCGCAGCTCGCCTGCTCGATCGGCGGCAATATCGGGATGAACTCCGGCGGCGCACATTGCCTGAAATACGGCGTCACCACCAACAATGTCCTCGGTGTCACCCTGGTGATGCTGGATGGCAGCATCGTCGAGATCGGCGGCAGCCACCTCGATTCCCCCGGCTACGACCTGCTCGGCCTGATCAACGGCTCGGAAGGACAGCTCGGCATCGTCACCGAGGCGACGGTGCGCATCCTGCGTCAGGCCGAGGGCGCACGCCCCGTCCTGTTCGGCTTCCCGACCAGCGTCGAGGCGGGGGCGGCGGTCGCTGCCATCATCGGCGCCGGGATCATCCCGGTCGCGATGGAATTCATGGACAAGCCGGCGATCGAGATCTGCGAGGCTTTCGCCAAGGCCGGCTATCCGATGGATTGCGGCGCGCTGCTGATCATCGAGGTCGAAGGCTCGGATGCCGAGATGGACGCCCAGCTCGCCCGCATCGTCGCGATCGCGAGGGAGCACGGCGTCGGCACGGTCAAGGAGAGCAAGTCGGCGATGGAGACAGCGGCGATCTGGAAGGGCCGCAAATCCGCCTTCGGCGCCACCGGCCGCATCGCCGACTATATCTGCATGGACGGCACCATCCCGACCGGGCAATTGCCCTTCGTGCTCGAGCGCATGGACGAGATCATCAAAGGCTATGGCCTGCGGGTCGCCAATGTCTTCCATGCCGGCGACGGCAACCTCCATCCGCTGATCCTCTACAACTGCAACGATCCGGTCGAGGCGCAGAAGGCGGAGGATGCCGGCAACGACATCCTCAAGCTCTGCGTCGAGGTGGGTGGGTGCCTGACCGGCGAGCACGGCGTCGGCATCGAGAAGCGCGACCTGATGACGGTCCAGTTCAACGAGGCCGACCTGCACCAGCAGCAGCGGGTCAGGGCGGTGTTCGATCCGCGCTGGCTGATGAACCCGGCGAAAGTGTTCCCGCTGGAAGGGCGGATCGCGGCGTGATTTCTGTCATTCCGGGGCTCGCGCAGCGAGAACCCGGAACCCACGACCGGGTGAGCGGATGGCGTATTTCGCCTACCTAATGGCCAGCAAGCGCAGCGGCACGCTCTACCTCGGCATCACCAACGATCTGGCGAGGCGTGCCCATGAGCACAGATCGAAACAGAACATCGGATTCACGAGCCGCTACGGGGTAGACAGGCTGGTCTGGTACGAACAGTTCGAGGATGTCAGGGATGCGATCGACCGGGAGAAGGTCCTGAAGAAATGGCGCAGAGCCTGGAAGATCAAGCTCATCGAAGACATGAATCCGGAATGGAAGGATTTCTATGAAGGCCTGTCCTGACCGGCGATGCCCAGTCGTGGGTTCCGGGTTCTTCGCGATGCGAAGCCCCGGAATGACAGCGGTGGGCGCCTGATGCTCCACATCCCCACCACAGAGGCGCAGGCCTGCGCCGTCGTCGCCTCGATCGTCGAGGCGCGCGTTCCGCTCGCCATCCGCGGTGGCGGCACGCGCTCCGGCCTCGGCCGGCCGGACAACGCCGTCAGTACCATCTCCAGCACCGGGCTTACCGGCATCACCCTCTACGAACCCTCCGAGATGGTGATCGGCGCCCGTGCCGGCACACCGCTGAAGCTGATCGAGGAGACCCTGGCGAACCGCGGCCAGATGCTGCCCTTCGAGCCGATGGACCACCGCGCTTTATTCGGCACGGAGGGTGAGCCGACGATCGGCACGATCGCGGCCGGCAACATTTCCGGCCCGCGCCGGATCAATGCCGGCGCCGCGCGTGACTCGCTGATCGGCATCAAGCTGATCAATGGCCGGGGCGAGCTGGTGAAATCGGGCGGGCGGGTGATGAAAAACGTCACCGGCCTCGACCTGGTCAAGCTCGTCTCCGGCAGCTTCGGCACGCTCGGCTTCCTGACCGAAGTGACCTTCCGCGTGCTGCCGCGACCAGAGCGCGTGGTGACGCTGATCTGGGAGGACCTCGCTGACGAGGCCGCGGTGGCGCTGCTCTCGGGCGCACTCGGCTCGCCCTTCGAGCCGATGGCCGCGGCGCATCTGCCGGCGGGGATCGGCGCGGAACAGGCGCGCACCCTGCTCAGACTGGAGAACTTTTCCGCTTCGATCAGCTATCGCGCCGCCGAGCTAGCGCGCCTGCTCAAGGGCTACGGCCGGCCCGAGCTGATCGAGGGCCGCGCCTCGGACGCACTCTGGCGCGAGGTGCGCGATGCTGCCTTCTTCGCCGGCACGCAGGAGGCCGTCTGGCGGCTCTCCCTCGCCCCAGGCAACGGGCCGAAGGCGACTGCCGCGATCGCGCGCACCGTGCCGGATGCGCGCTGGTTCTACGATTGGGGCGGTGGCCTGGTCTGGCTCGCGGTTCCCGCGGATGGCGATGCCGGCGCGGCGGCGATCCGTGCGGCGCTGAAACCGCTCGGCGGCCATGCGACGCTGGTCCGGGCGCCCGATGCGGTGCGGGCGGCGGTCCCGGTCTTCGAACCGCTCTCCGAGCCGCTGATGCGGGTGACGGCGGGCATCAAGAAGAGCTTCGATCCGGAGGGCGTGTTCGAGCCCGGCCGGATGTATGCGGGGGTGTGAGATGGCGTGTCGTCGTCATGGTCGGGCTTGTCCCGGCCATCCACGTCTTCGTTTAGCGAGGGCTGTGCTCAAGACGTGGATGCTCGGCACAAGGCCGGGCATGACGGTGTAGGATCATGCAAACCAATTTCACGCCCGAGCTCCTCGCCTCCGACCCGCGTCTTCCGGCCTCCGAGAAGATCCTGCGCACCTGTGTGCATTGCGGCTTCTGCACCGCGACCTGCCCGACTTATCTGCTGCTCGGCGACGAGCTCGATTCGCCGCGCGGGCGCATCTACCAGATCAAGGACATGCTGGAGAGCGGCAAGCCGGCGACGCCGGACGTGGTCAAGCATGTCGACCGCTGCCTCTCCTGCCTGTCCTGCATGACGACCTGCCCCTCCGGCGTGCACTACATGCACCTCGTCGACCATGCCCGCGCCCATATCGAGGAAACCTATGAGCGCCCCGTCGCCGACCGGACGCTGCGGGCCGTCCTCTCGGCGATCCTGCCCTATCCCGGCCGCTTCCGCCTCGCCATGCTGGCCGCTCGCGTCGGCAAACCATTGGCCGGAGCGCTCGGCGCCCTCCCGATCATCGGCGCACGCCTGAAGGCGATGCTGGCGCTCGCGCCCTGGAGCCTACCGGACCGCTCGTCGATGGAGGGGCCCGGCTCGTTTCCGGCCGAAGGCGAGCGGCGCAGGCGCGTCGCCATCCTGTCCGGCTGCGCCCAGCCGGTGCTCGATCCCGGCATCAACGAGGCGACGATCCGCCTGCTGACCCGCCATGGCGTCGAGGTGGTGCTGCCCAAGGACGAAGGCTGCTGCGGCGCGCTCGTCCACCATATGGGCCGCGAGCATGATGCGCTCGCCTTCGCCCGCGCCAATATCGACGCCTGGATGGCTGAGATCGACGGCGAAGGCCTCGATGCGATCCTGATCACGGCGTCGGGCTGCGGCACAACGATCAAGGACTATGGCTTCATGTTCCGCGACGACGCGGTCTATGCCGACAAGGCGGCGAAGGTCGCCGGCCTCGCCAAGGACGTGACCGAGTTCGTCGAGACGCTGGAAATCGCGCCGGTCCGCAGCTTCGATCTCACCGTCGCCTATCATTCCGCCTGCTCGATGCAGCACGGCCAGCAGCTCAAGGACGGGCCGAAGCGCCTGCTGGCGCGCGCCGGCTTCCGGGTGAAGGAGGTGCCGGAGGGCCATATCTGCTGCGGCTCGGCCGGTGTCTACAACATCCTCCAGCCGGAGATCGCCGGGCAGTTGCGCGAGCGCAAGGTAGGCAACATCCAGCGCACCAAGCCCGATCTCGTCGCCACCGGCAATATCGGCTGCATCACCCAGATTGCGAAGGGTTTTGCCGATCGCGGCGCGACGACGCCGATCCTGCACACGGCCGAGCTGCTCGACTGGGCGACGGGCGGCCCCCTGCCGGAGAAGCTGGCCAAGGCGGGGATCGGAGAGGTGGCGGCGCCGGAACTGGTTGCAGCTGAGTGACGACGCGCGTCATGCTCGGGCTTGACCCGAGCATCTCAGGCCGGATGAGGCTCTGATCAGCGCCCACTGGTCCTGAGATTCTCGGGTCTGCGCTTCGCTTCGCCCGAGAATGACGCCTGGGCATGCTGCCCCTGTGCCTCGCGCGATTGCCTCCGTCGCCGTGATCGCCGATCCTCCCGCCACCAGGGAGGACAGGCATGACGTTCGGTTTCATCGAGGGTTTTCGCGTCGAGGTGCTCGACCCGCGCTTTCATCGGATCGTGCCCGGCTCGGCCCGGATGGAGCGGCTGTGGACCGGCTCGCGCTGGTCTGAGGGACCGGCCTGGTTCCCGGCGCACCAGACGCTGGTCTGGTCCGACATCCCCAACAACCGCATGCTGCGCTACGACGCCCTCACCGGCCAGGTCGGTACCTTCCGCCAACCGGCGCGCAATTCGAACGGCAATACGGTCGACCGGCAGGGAAGGCTCGTGACCTGCGAGCATGGCGGGCGGCAGGTGACGCGCACCGAGCATGACGGCTCGGTCACCGTGCTGGCGAGCCACTATCAGGGCAAACGCCTGAATTCCCCCAACGACGTGGTGGTGAAGTCGGACGGCTCGATCTGGTTCACCGATCCCGATTACGGCATCCTCACCGACTATGAAGGCGACAAGGCAGAGAGCGAGATCGGCCGCTGCAATGTCTACCGCATCGACCCGCAGAGCGGCGACATCACCATCGTCGCCGATGATTTCGTCAAGCCGAACGGCCTCGCCTTCTCGCCCGACGAGAGCGCGCTCTATATCGCCGACACCGGCGCGAGCCATGACCCGCAGAACGGGCCGCGCCACATTCGCAAATTCGCGGTCAGCGGCGACGGCACGACGCTGGGCGCTTCCTCGGTCTTCGCCACCTGCACGGCCGGGCTGTTCGACGGCTTCCGCTTCGATGTCGAAGGCCGGCTCTGGAGCAGCGCCGCCGATGGTCTCCACGTCTACGCCCCGGATGGCACGCTGATCGGCAAGGTGCTGGTGCCGGAGGTGGTCGCCAATCTCTGTTTCGGCGGGCCCAAGCGGAACCGGCTGTTCATTTGCGGGACCACCTCGCTCTATGCGCTGATGACCCACACGAACGGCGCCGGCTGAGCGTCAATCGCCCGGCGGCTTCTCCGGCTTCACCCAGCCGACGAGGAGGGGCATCAAGAGCCCAAGCAGCATGAAGCGCACCAGATGGTGCGCGCCGACATAGAGCGGGTCGAGCCCCATGGCGAAGGCGAGCAGCGCCATCGCCTCGAGGCCGCCTGGCGCGAAGGCGGCCATGGCGCTGGCATAGGGCACGCCGGCGAGCCAGGCCGCCGGCCAGGCGAAAGCGAAAGCGACCGCCATCGACACCACGAAGCCGCCGATCGCGAGGGGAAACAGCGCCGCGATCTCGCCTCGCTTCAGGTTCGAGACGCGTCCGCCCATGGCGGCACCCAGCATGACCATCACCGCGATCGCGATCTCCGGCGGCATGGTGCCGTGGACGAGGCCGGTGCCGTGCAGCACCGCGCTCGCGAGCGTCGCGCCAAGGATGAAGGGCGCGGTGACGCCGATCCGCTCGAAGATCAGTCCGGTGACCAGCCCGCTGCCGAGGAGCAGCGCCAGGTCGCCGACGCTCGCGATCGCGACCGGAGGCGGCAGAGCGAGCGGGCCGCCGCTGCTGAGTTTCATGATGCTGGGCAGGACCGCGACCAGGACGAGGATGCGGAAGAGCTGGATCGCGGCGATGCGGCCGATATTGGCGCCCTTGTCCTGCGCCACCGAGATCACGGCCGAGAGCGCGCCGGGCGCAGCCGCCAACAGCGAGTCGATCCAGCTCCAGCGCGCGACGAAGCGCAGATAGGCGCCCGTCGCCAGCATGATCGCGAGGAGGCCGACCACCAGCACCAGCAGCGAGCCGGGATAGCGCGCCGTCGCGGCGAGCGCCTCGGGCGTCGCGGCCGAACCGATCAGCGCGCCGGACATCACCATGGTCGAATCGAACCAGGGGCGGCGCAGGTCCGGCAGCGGCCGGGTGATGCCGAGGATCGAGACCACCAGCATCGAGCCCGAGAGCCAGGCCGCCGGAACACCGAGCAGGGTGAAAAGCGTACCGCCGACCGCCGCGCAGGCGATCACCGCCGCTTCACGCGACAGGGTGCGCAGATGGTAGGGGACGTAGCTCGGAACAGGCATGAGGCTCGCGATGCGCCATGGCTGCGCACCGCGGCATCAATGAAGGCCGATGGCCATCAGGTCAAACGCCCCGCGCGCAAGCAGGGCATGACCGCTGGCGATATCAGCCCGCCAGCGCCTTCTGGAGACGCGCCACGGCCTCATGGAGGTCCGAGGCCTTGCGGGCGAAGCAGAAGCGCAGGCCGGTCTCGCCGCCGGGGCCAAAGGCGGTGCCGGGCGCCAGGCCGACATTGGCGGTGTCGACCAGTTCGATCGCCAATTTGCGGGAATCGGTCCAGCCGTCGACGCTGAAGAACTGGTAGAAGGCCCCGTCCGGCGCCTGGAGGTTGACGCGATTGGTCGCCTTCAGGCCCTCGGCGACGATGCGGCGCCCTTCGGTGGCCCGCGCGATCTGCTCGGCGACAAAGGGCTCGCCCTCCTCCAGCGCCGCGATCGCGGCGCGCTGGACGAAGACCGGCGAACCGGAGGTCGAATACTGGATCAGGTTCTCGACGATCTGGCCGAAGGCGGGCGGCACCTCGATCCAGCCGACGCGCCAGCCGGTCATCGCCCAGTTTTTCGAGAAGGTCTGGACGAAGAGGACGCGGTCCTCCTGCTCCATCACGTCGTGGAACGACGCGGCGCGCGGTGAGCCGTCATAGACGAAGCGGGCATAGATCTCGTCGGCGATGATCCAGATGCCGTATTTTCGGGCGATGGCGAGGATGGCGGCGAGCTCGTCGCGGGTCGCGGTCCAGCCGGTCGGGTTGGCCGGCGAATTGATGACGAAGGCGCGGGTGCGCGGCGAGATCGCCGCTTCGAGCTTCTCAAGGTCGAGCGTGAAACGCCCATCCTTGAACTCCATGGGAACGCAGACCGGGTTAGCGCCGGCGACGCCCATGGCGGCGGCGAAGTTCGGCCAGGCCGGTGTCGGGATGATCAGCTCGTCGCCGACGCCGGCGATCAACCTGACCGCGATCTGGACCGACTGCATGCCGGAGCCGGTGACGTAGAAGCGGTCCATGTTGAAGGGGCGGCCATAGAGCGCGCTGTGATAGCGCGCCAACGCCTCGCGCAGCTCCGGGATACCACGCTGCCAGGTGTAGAAGGTCTCGCCATCGGCCAGCGACTTGTTGGCGGCGCGGACGATGAAGTCGGGCGTCGGCAGATCACCCTCGCCGACCCAGAGCGGGATCAGGCCTTGCTTCAACCGGCCGTGGTTGACGACCTCGACGATGCCACTCTCGGGGGCATTGCGCGCCTCGGGGCGCAGGTCGGCGATCAGGCTGGTGCCGGCCGGTGCATGCATGTTCATGGGCGATCCTTCGGGCGATCCGTCGCGAGAAACATGCACGCCAATCTAACGCAGAAAGCGCCGCGGCGGCATGAAATGACGAGATCGACCCGATCGGTCGCGGTGATGGATCGCGGGGCGCGCCGAAGGCTCGGCACGCCCCGCGAAAGGCTTCAGGCCTTCTGCTTCAGCAGGTCACGGATCTCACCGAGCAGGACGACATCCTGGGCCGGGGGAGCGGGCTCGGCAGGCTTGGCCTCTTCCTTGCGCTTGAGCTTGTTGATCCCCTTGACCACCATGAACAGCACGAAGGCGATGATCATGAAATTGACGGCGATGGTGAGGAAGTTGCCATAGGCCAGCACGGCGCCCTGCTTCTTCGCATCGGCGAGCACCGGGGAGGTGACGGCGCTGTTGAGGCCGATGAAGTAGTTGGAGAAGTCGACGCTGCCGATGGCGCCGATCATCGGCATGATGATGTCGCCGACGAGCGATTCGACGATCTTGCCGAAAGCCGCGCCGATGATCACGCCGATGGCGAGATCGACGACATTGCCCTTCAGGGCAAATTCCTTGAATTCCTTGATCATGGCGCGCCTTTCCGAATGCCTGGCCAGTCTTCGACATCACGCTGCGCAATGCCGCCCCCGCCTGCACGCTAGACCAGCGACACTCATCGTGGAAACAGGATTCCGGCCGTTTTCCTCGGGATTTCATCCGAGAAGGCGGGCTTCCGGCCCTAGATCATCCACAATGCGAAGGTCGAGTGACGGCGAACGCTGCGGCAGACGTCCCGACCTGCCGCAGCACCCGCCCTGCTCAATGCCCGATCCGGCCGGGAGCCAGGGGCTTGAAGCGGAAGATGTAATAGGGTGCCCTGTTCAGAGCCTTGCCGTCGTTGAACAGCGCCGCCAGAGGCAACTGCGCCGCCGAGACATACATGAAGCCATCAGGCGAGTAGCTTACGCCGTCGGGCCAGCTCAGCCCCTCATGCGTCGCGAAGCGCCGGTACTGCCGGCCTTCGGCGGGAATGACGCCGACCGCTTTCGCCTCGACCTCGGTCAGATAGAGATTGCCCCTGGCGTCGAGCGAGAAGCCGCCATTGTTCGGCTTCGCGGCATAACGCTCGACCTTGGCGCCGAGTTCGGCATCGCCGAGCCGCTCGTCGATCAGGTCGGCGATGCGCAGGCGATAGACGCTCGTGCCACTCAGCGGGGCGTAGTAGAGCCAGCGGAAGTCCTTGTCAGCCGCGATGCCGTCGGCACCGACCTTGATCGCCACCGGCTTGCCGTCCTTGCCCGGCAAGGTCAGGTCCCTGCCTTCGACCGTGATCGGCCGGTCCTCCGGCTTGGTGGTGGCATGCCCTTGCAGCACGCGGCGCGCTGCGCCGGTATCCATGTCGACGACGACCAGCGCCGCCTTGCTGCCGTCGCCGCCCGGGCCGATCCCCTCGTCAGCGATGTAGAACTTGCGGTTCTTGAGATCGACGACGAAGTCGTTGTGCTGCGATTCCGGCAGCGAGGCCGGGGCTGGGATGTAGTAGATTCTGTGTAGCCGGTTACGTTTGGCGTCCCAGCCGACGAGCTTCGGCGTCAACGGCGTGCGCTGCCCCATGTCCATTAGCCAGATAATGCCGTTCTCGTCGCCGCGCAGGCCGAGCACGCTGTCGAGATAGTGGTCGGTGCCCGCACGCGGCGTGTTCCAGCTCGCATCCGGGAACGGCCTAAATGATTTCCGGTCCGGATTGAGCTCGGCGACGCGGATGTCGGGGGAGAAGAACGGGTGATGGCTGAAGATCACCCGCTTGTCCGGCGTGAAGGTGATGTTGCCGACCTCCTGGCGCAGTTCGGCGAATATCTCCGCCTTCACCGGCTCCGCAGCCTTCTGGGCTTGGGCGCCGTGAGGGGTCGCCAGGAAACCGGCTGCGATTGCGGCCGTGATGACGATACGCATGGTTCACCCTCGCCGTTTGTTTTCAGAAGCCTTCGAGAACGATCTTGCCCTTCGCCTTGCCGCTTTCGAGCAGGGCGTGGGCGCGCTTCAGGTTCGCCGCGTCGATCTTGCCGAAATGCTCGCCGAGCGTGGTCTTGAGCGTGCCGGCGTCGACCATGGCGCTGACCTCATTGAGCAGGACGTGCTGAGCCTCGATGTCGGCGGTGCCAAAAATGGAACGCGTGAACATCAGCTCCCAATGCAACGAGACGCTCTTGCGCTTGAGCTTCATCACGTCGATCGGCTCGGGATCGTCGATCAGGCCGAAGCGACCCTGCGGCGCGATCAGCTCGACGATCTCGTCGAAATGCCGGTCGGTCTGCGTGGTCGAGAAGACGAAGCTCGGCGCGCCGATGCCAAGCGCAGCGACCTGAGCGGCCAGCGGCCTGGTGTGGTCGACGACATGATCGGCGCCGAGCTCCCTGACCCAGGCCTGCGTTTCTGGCCGCGAGGCGGTCGCGATCACCGTGACATCGCTGAGCCGTTTGGCGAGCTGGATCGCGATCGAGCCGACGCCGCCGGCGCCGCCGACGATCAGTAGCGCATTCGCCGCACCCGGAACCGGTCGGCGGATGTCGAGCCGGTCGAACAGCGCCTCCCAAGCGGTGATCGCGGTCAGCGGCAACGCCGCAGCTTCCGCGACCGAGAGCGAAGCCGGCCGGCGCCCGACGATGCGCTCATCGACCAGATGGTATTCGGCATTCGTACCCGGGCGGCCGATCGCGCCGGCGTAGAAGACCTTGTCGCCCGGCTTGAACAGCGTCGCATCGCGGCCGACCGCCTCGACGATACCGGCCGCATCCCAGCCGAGGACTTTCACGCCGTCCGCGTCGGGCTGCGAGCGCAGGCGCATCTTGGTGTCGACCGGATTGACCGAGACCGCCTCGACCCTGACGAGCAGGTCGCGACCAGAGGCCGTCGGTTTGTCGAGCGTGAGGTCGAGCAGCGCCTCGGGATGCTCGATCGGATGGGATGCGCGGTAGCCGACGGCCTTCATCGGAATATCTCCTGTTGAAGGCCAGCAAATACGGTTATGCTTCCAAGCTGCAATACGCACAAATTGGACCAGTAGTATCAGAATGGATACTGTCGGATGCTGAAGACGAAGAAGCGCTACGATTGCGCCGCCGGTTGCCCGGTCGAGGCCACGCTCGATCTGATCGACGGCAAGTGGAAGGGCGTGATCATCTACCACCTGCTCTCGGGCACGCTGCGCTTCAACGAAATCCGCCGGAAGCTGCCGAGCGCGACGCAGCGCATGCTCACCCGGCAATTGCGCGAGCTGGAAGAGTGCGGGCTCGTCCTGCGCACGGTCTATGCCCAGGTCCCGCCACGCGTCGACTACGCCCTGACCGAGGAAGGCCGTTCGCTGGAGCAGATAGTCCGCGCCATGCACGCCTGGGGTGAACGACGCATGGAACGGCAGGCGCAGGTACCGACAGCCGCCTGAGGACAGGCCGAAAGGCCGATGGCGGCGGCGGCGCTGCGGCGATAGATTTGCCGGCGAGCGCCGTTGCAAGGAGGTGGGATGCTCCCGGCCTGGTCCGTTGTCCTGAGCGCACTCGGCTATCTCTGCGTGCTGTTCGCGATCGCCCATCTCGCGGACACGGCCGGTCGCCGCCTGATGAGCGGGCGGGCGCGGACCACGATCTATGCGCTGGCGCTCGGGGTCTACTGCACCTCCTGGACCTTCTACGGCTCGGTCGGCTTCGCCAATCGGGCCGGCTTCGACTTCCTCGGCATCTATGTCGGCCCGGCGCTGGTGATCGGGCTGGGCCACCGTTTCGTCGCCCGCATCGTCGGCATCGCCAAATCGCAGAACATCACCTCGATCGCCGACTTCGTCGGCGCGCGCTACGGCAAGAGCGAGCGGGTCGCGGCGCTGGTCTGCATCGTCGCGGTGGTCGGCGCCCTGCCCTATATCGCCCTGCAATTGAAGGCAGTGGCGAACTCGCTCTCGGTGTTCTTCGCCGCGGCCGGCGGCCCGCCGCCGATGACCGACATGCCGGTGCTGAGCGACCTCGCCTTCCTGGTCGCCCTGGTGCTCGCCGGCTTCGCCTGCGCCTTCGGCACGCGCCATATCGACGCCACCGAGCATCAGGACGGGCTGGTGCTGGCGATCGCGGCGGAATCGCTGGTCAAGCTCGTCGCCTTCCTCGCGCTCGGCGTCTTCGTCGTCTACGGCCTGTTCGACGGCGCCGGCGACCTCTTCGCCCAGGCGGCACGGGCTGCCGGCGACAGGCCGCCGATCTGGGACCGGACCTCGAGCTGGCCGATGTTCCTGACGCTGACGGCGCTGTCCTCCTGCGCCGCGCTGCTGCTGGCCCGGCAGTTCCACATGGCGATCGTCGAGAACCGCGATGTCCGCGACGTGCGCCGTGCCGCCTGGATGTTCCCGCTCTATCTCGTGCTGATCAACCTGTTCGTGCTGCCGCTGGCAGCCGCCGGCGAGGTCCTCCTGCCGGGCTCGGGCGTCGATCGCGACATGACCGTGCTGCTGCTGCCGCTGGAGAAACAGGCCGGCCTGATCGCTCTCTTCGTCTTCATCGGCGGGCTCTCGGCGGGAACGGCGATGGTGATCGTCGCCTCGGTCGCGCTGGCGATCATGATCTCGAACCACCTCGTCACCCCGCTGCTGCTGCGCGGGCGCGGCGTCAGCGTCGATCCCGAGCAGGCCGCTGCACTGCTCGAGGGCGGCGGGCGCCGTCGCAACAGCTCGACGGGCGGCGATCTCGGCTCGCAGGTGGTGCATATCCGGCGGCTCGCGATCGTCGCGGTGATCCTGCTCGGCTATGCCTATTACCGGGCAGCGGGCGAAGCCGCGCTGGTTTCGATCGGCCTGCTCTCCTTCGCCGCCACCGCGCAGATCGCGCCGGCCTTCTTCGGCGGACTGATCTGGCGGCGCGGCACGGCGCTCGGGGCCGCGGCCGGTCTGTCGGCGGGCCTGCTGACCTGGCTCTATACCCTGCTGATGCCGAGCCTCGCTCTGCCGGGCGGCTATTGGTCGGAAATCGTCGAGCACGGGCCGCTCGGCATCGCCGCCCTGCGGCCGGAGGCCCTGTTCGGCCTGTCGCTGCCTGCTCTCCCCCACGGCGTGCTCTGGAGCCTCGGCATCAATCTCCTCTGCTATGTCGGCTTCTCGATGCTGCGGCCAGCGAGCGCGATGGAGCGGCTGCAGGCCAACGCCTTCGTCGAGTCCGATCGGGCGACCATGGCGCAGTCCTTCTCGCTCTGGCGCTCCAGCGTCACCGAGGCAGAGCTGCAATCGACCATCGGGCGCTATCTCGGCCAGGAACGCACGCAGCGCGCTTTCGAGGGCTTCGCCCATTCGCGCGGCGAGGTGCTGAACGGCACGCGCGAAGCCGACATCCACATGCTGCGCTTCGGCGAGCACCTGCTGTCATCGGCGATCGGCGCGGCCTCCTCCCGGCTCGTGCTGTCGCTGCTGTTGAAGCGGCGCAACCTCTCGACCGAGGCCGCCTTCAAGCTGCTCGACGACGCCTCGGCGGCGCTGCAATACAATCGCGACATCCTTCAGAACGGCCTAGACCATGCCGGCCAGGGCATCACCGTGCTCGACCGCGACCTGCGCCTGCTCGCCTGGAACAAGGCCTTCATCCAGCTCTACGACCTGCCACCTTCGCTGGTGCGCTTCGGCACCGGGCTCGACGAGATCGTGCGCTACAATGCCCAGCGCGGCGCCTATGGCGCCGGCCCGCAGGACGAGTTGATGGCCGCTCGACTGGAGAGCTTCATCAATGATCGCGAGCCGGTCAGGCTCAGGCTCTACCCGTCCAAGAACGTGATCGAGATCCGCTCGAACCCACTCCCCGACGGCGGCATCGTCACGACCTATACCGACATCACCGACTCGGTCGCGGCCGAGGAGGAGCTGGAGCGCACCAACGAGACGCTGGAAAAGCGCGTCGCCGAGCGCACCGAGGAGATCAGGCACGTCAACACCGAATTGCAGCGCGCCAAAGCCGAAGCCGACGAGGCCAATGCCTCGAAGACACGTTTCCTCGCCGCCGCCAGTCACGACATCCTGCAGCCGCTGAACGCAGCCCGGCTCTACGCTTCCGCTCTGGTCGAGCGCGATCGCGGCAGCGCGCAGCCCGATCTCGCCGAGAACATCGACGCCTCGCTCGACGCAGTCGAGGAGATCCTGACCGCCCTGCTCGAAATCTCCAGGCTCGACGGCGGTGCGCTCAAGCCCGAGATCGGCGCCTTCCGCCTCGACGAACTGATGCGCCAGCTCCAGCGCGAATTCGAGCCGAGCGCCCAGGAGAAAGGACTCAAGCTCGCCTTCGTTGCAACCGGGGCAACCATCCGCTCCGACCGACGCCTGCTGCGCCGCCTCCTGCAGAACCTGATCTCGAATGCGATCAAGTACACGCCGAGCGGCAAGGTGCTGGTCGGCTGCCGCCGGCGCGAGGGCCAAGTCGCGATCGAGGTGCTCGACACCGGGCTCGGCATTCCCGCGAGCAAGCAGAAGACCGTGTTCCGCGAGTTCCAGCGCCTCGACCAGGGCGCCAAAGTGGCGCGCGGCCTCGGCCTCGGCCTCTCGATCGTCGAGCGGATCGCGCGCACGCTCGACCACAAGCTCGCCCTCGCCTCGACGCCGGGGCGCGGCACGCGCTTCTCGATCCTGGTGCCGCGCGCCGCGCCGCTGCCGGCGATGGCGACGACGGCGGCAGCACGCAGCGCTCCCTCCAGCAGCCAACTGGCCGGCCTCAAGCTGCTCGCCATCGACAACGAGCCGGCGATTCTCGACGGCATGCGCCTCCTGCTCGGCGGCTGGGGCTGCAAGGTCGAGACCGCAGGTGATCTCGACGAGGCGTCCGCCGTCATTGCCGCCAGCGGCGTGCCGGACGTGCTGATCGCCGACTACCATCTCGACCATGGCGAGAACGGTATCGCGTTGATCTCGGCGCTGCGGCAAAGCGTCGGCGGGCTGCCGGCGATCCTCCTGACAGCGGACCGCTCGCCCGAGGTGCGAGAGGAAGCGGCGGCGCTCGACATCCATGTGCTGAACAAGCCGCTCAAGCCCGGCGCCTTGCGGGCGCTGCTGGCGCAATGGCGCGCGACGCGGCTGGCGGCGGAGTAGGGAGACGCGTCATGCTCGGGCCGAAAGGGGCTCCGGCCAGCGCCTTCTCGTCATGAGATTCTCGGGTCTGCGCTTCGCTCCGCCCGAGAATGACGGCGCACTACGGCTCCACCGCTGCCCCGGCCTGCCGCATCGCCTCCTCGGCCGCGAGAAAAGCCGCGACCTCGGAGCTCGGTTCCGGGCTCTCCGCCGTGACGCCCATCTCGGAGAAGAGGCGCGCTGCCGGCACATAGGCCCGGCCCTTGCGATCGTAGAGCGCCGCCCGAACGAGCGCGACCGCGGCGACGATCTCCTTGCCGTCGCGGCCGTCGGCAAGGATCCGGTGCTGGATCACGACCCAGCCCTCGCTCCAGCACAATAGCCGCGTCTCCAGCCTGAGCGACCGGAACAGGCGGACCTCGCGGCGGAAGCGGATGGTGCCGCAATTGACCACCGGCACCCAGCCATGGCGCAGGATCGCGCGCCACAGGCCGCTGCGCAGCATCAGATCGGCGCGGCCGAGATCCATCAGCCCCCAATAGCGGGCATTGTTCATGTGCAGGCTGGTGTCGAGATCGTGGAACCAGACCCTGAAAGGCAGGATCGAGGCCTCGAAGGGCGGCTTCAGCTTGGGCACGAAGGGCCGCGTCAGCAGAAGCCAGATCAGGCGGAACCAGAGATTCATGACGGCGTCCCGGAGAAGATAGTTCAGTTGTAAACATTTTTGCGCCTGCGCCAAACCCTCCACTCCAGAGGATTTGAACGCGCGCTCCATCTCGGCCCAGACTGGAAAAATTCGAATGCTGCGCTGCACGATCCTGCGGCTCAGGACGTCACCACAGCGCCGCCATGCGGGCAAAGCGGGATCACGCGCAAGATCATGCTTGCCAAGCGCTCTTTTTCCGCAGAAACATCTGCGCTTTCCGCCGGTAGCCTCAAGGCCGAGCCGGCCCACGGGACGATGCTCCAGCGATGCAGATCGAACTCGATTCGCGCGACAGGACGATCCTGCGCATCCTCCAAAAGGATGGCCGGATCACCAATTCGGACTTGGCCGAGAAGGTGCACCTCTCGCCTTCCGCCTGCCTGCGCCGCGTGCGCCAGCTCGAGGAGAGCGGGCTGATCCGCGGCTATGTGATGATGCTCGACGAACGCATCGCCGGCTTCCCCGGCACCGCCTTCGTCTTCGTCACGCTCGACCAGCAGGGCCGCGCCTCGCTGGAGAGCTTCGAGAAGGCGGTGCAGGACCTGCCTGAGATCCTCGAATGCCACCTGCTCGCCGGGGCGCACGATTATCTGATGCGGGTGATCTATCGCGACAGCGCCGATTTCGAGCGCATTCACACCGACATCATCACGCAATTGCCGGGCGTCACCCGTGTGCAGTCGACCCTGACGCTGCGCACGATCAAGAAGACCTCGTCGCTGCCGATGTGAGAGCCGGGGTTGCGGGAGCGGGCGTCAGAGCCGATAACGGCCGCTCAGTGAAGCAGGTTCGCTTCGATCGAATCGCCGATTTGCTTGACCCCTTTGTTTTGACGCAATTCCGGACGCAAAACCGCTTCGCACTTTTGCTGGAATTGCTTTGGGAATCGCGCCCGTGACCGACGCCAAGACCAATGCCGATGTCGCCGGCCTGCCTTTCGAGGCGGCCCTGAAGGAGCTGGAAGGCATTGTCGCCCGGCTCGAACGCGGCGACGTGGCGCTCGAAGAATCGATCGATATCTACACCCGCGGCGAGGCGCTGAAAGCGCGCTGCGACGCGCTGCTGAAGCAGGCCGAGGCGCGGATCGAGAAGATCACGCTCGGGGCCGACGGCAAGCCCACCGGTACCCAGCCGCTCGACGTCGGGAACTAGGAGCGCAGCCGGCGCGCCGCGGCATGCGGACCACGCCCTCCGTCTCGGGCAAGCCGCTTGCGGCCCCGCCTCTGCTCGATCTTGCCATCCGGCTCACCGGCGAGGACCGCGTCGCTGGCGCGATGCATCTCTACCGCGACCTGATCGCCACACGGCGCCGCAACGTCCTGATCTTCACCGGCATCGCGCTGCTCCTGATCGTGGTCGGGCAGCTCTCGACCTCCTGGGGTGGGCGCGGCCGCAGCGACTTCGCCCTGATGGGGCGCAATTTCCTCGATGCGCTGATTGGCCCGATCGGCATCCTCCTGGCGACCTTCGCTCTGGCGGGCGGCATCGCCTATGCGTTCTTCGGCGCCTCCACTCGCCATCGTCTGCGGCGCTGGTATCGGAACGAGGGCCTCTTCGCTGCGACGCCCTGCAGCTATCGCCTGCATGAAGGCGGTCTCGACAGCAGCGAACCGCATCATCGCAGCCATATTCCGGCCTGGCGCCTCCGCCAGCTGGCCGAAAGTGGCGATCACTTTTTTATCGAGATCCAAGGGATCGACGATCTCGTCGCGCTGCCGAAGCGGGACCTGTCGACCGATCAACGGAGGCATCTTCAGGATTGGGCGCGGTTCTGCATCGGCCAGGCGAAACCTTCGGATATCGACGCACCGGAGCAATCGGCGACAGAACCGGCCAACGAGGCGTCTCTCGACCTGCGTTTCCACCTGACGCCCGAGGATCGCACGGCCGCGGTGCTCCGCCAGCAGGAGCGGTTCTGGCCGCGCAGTCGGCTGCTGCGCCGGACGGCGTTCGGCCTCGTCCTCGCGCTACTGCTGGTGCCGGCTGTCATGCTGTTCCTGTGGAGCATCGACCCCGATCGCGTACCCTTCGAATTCGCCCTGCCGCTCTTCGCCGAGATGGCGGTGAAGACCTTCTGGCCGGTCACGGCCGGGCTCTGCGGCCTGGTCCTGCTCGGTTACGTCACGACGCCGTTGTTCATGCGCCTCAATGCCAAAAGCCTCGGCAAGACCCTGCATCAGCGGGCCAGTGACGACGAGATCCGTGTCATGGTCTCGCCGGAGGGCGCCACAAGCCGGCAACGTGGCCTCGAGAGCCGCTATGACTGGGCGGCGTTCACCGGCATCGAGCGGCGCGGCGAGCACATCTTCGTCCTGCTGCGCCATGGTGACCCGTTGCTGCTGCCGGTCCGCGTCCTCAATTCCGACCAGATGCAGCTCTTCGATCGGCTAGCAGCCTCGCATATCGACCGCGCCGGAGACACTGCATGACCGGACATCGCCAGTTCGCGCTTTGCATCGTCCTGATCGGCAGCGCGCTTCTGGCTGGCCGGGTAAGTGCGGAGCCGCTTCCCCTGCCCGACGGGCTCACGCTCGACGTGCCGGAGGGTTGGCGGGTCGACGGCAGCGCCGAAGGCGAGATCGGCAAAGATGGACGCACCCGCATCCAACTGGTCTGCGAGACGGAGGCCTGCAAGCGCACGCAGGAGACCTGCACCGTCCTGATGCGAAGCCAACCTGTTACCGGGGCGGATGACGAAGCCCGGCTGGCCTCGCTCTATGCCGCGCCGATGGATCGCTATTTCCGCATCCGCGCCGTGCTGCGTAGTACGAGCAAGGATGCGCAGGTGCTCCAGCCTCTTGGCCGGGCTGCCTTCGGGGCGCGCGACTGGTGGGCGATCGAGACCGACGCCCGCCACAACTACAAATCCGGCCTCTTCGCCGAGACGGTGATCGCCGGGCGCTATCTCGGCGTGATCTGCAAGACCTGCGAGACCGGCAGCGAGCGCTACCAGGCAGGGCGCGCGATCATGGCGAGCATCAGGCCGGTGGATTGACGGCCGCAGCCTCGCCGAGCACGGCCTCGATCAGCTGCGCGACATGCCGAACCGCCGGATCGCGCTCGCTGCGACGGTGCCAGGCGAGATGTAGCGGGAAGCCCTCGACCGCAATCGGCGGATCGAAGGTCGCGAAGCGATCAACCTCACCCGGTAGCAAGGTCCGGCTCGGCAGCAGCGCGATCAGGTCCGAGGCCAACAGCAAGGGCGGCACGCCCAGGAAGCTCGGCACGACCAGGCCGACATGGCGCCTGCGGCCGAGCCGGGACAGCGCTTCGTCGAGCGGGCCATGCGTCTCGCCGCGCCCCGAGACCAGCACATGCGGAAAGGCCAGCCAGCGATCGAGATCGAAACCGGCGGCCGCGGGGTGATCCCGGCGCATCGCCACGACATAGCGCTCGCGCAGCAGCTCGCTCCGCGTGAAATCGGCCTCGATCGTCGGGAAGACGGAGATGGCGAGGTCGATGCGCCCCTGCGCCAGCGCCTCCAACGTCGCCTGCGCGCCTTGCCATGGCAGGACGGCGAGGGTCAGGCCCGGCGCGGTCTGCATCAACTGCCCATAGATTCGGCCGGTCAGCAGCGCGGGCGGCAGCTCGGCCGTCATCACCCTGACAGTCTGCACCAAGCTCTTCAGATCGGGCTCCGGCGCCTCGAGCAACTCGGTGACCTGAGTAAGGATGTTCCGCAGCGGCTGCCGCAACGCCTGCGCCTTCGGAGTCAGGCGCATCCGCCCCCTGCCCCGCAGCAGCAGCGGATCGCCGAAGAGATGGCGGCAGCGTTCCAGCGCACTCGATGCCGCCGGCTGCGACAGGCCGACCCGCTCGGCCGCTCGCGAAACATGGGCCTCGTCGAGCAACGCGTCGAGCACGACGAGAAGGTTGAGATCGATGCTCCGTAAATTCATGAGATCGATAATACGATATATCGACCATCCATTGGAGTAATTTCTAAAGCCGCCGCATCCTCCTTTCGAACCGAAGGAGGTCGCCATGACGCAGACGCTGATCCTGCTCTTTCACCCTGATTACCAGAACTCGCGCGCTAACCGGGCGCTGGCGGAGGCGGCCGCGAACCAGCCCGGCACCAGCCTCGTCGACATGCAAGCCCTCTATCCGGACGGGCGCATCGATGCCGATGTGGAGGTTGCGCGGCTGCTCGCAGCCGAGCGCATCGTCCTGCAGTTCCCGGTGCAGTGGTATTCAACGCCGCCGCTGCTGAAGGCCTGGCAGGACGCGGTGCTGACCCGGATGTTCTACATCCATTACGAGGCGGAAGGGGCAAAGCTCGCTAGCCGTCCGCTCCTGATCGCCGCGACCGCCGGCAATATTCCCGAGGCCTACACGCCGAGCGGCGCCAACCTGTTCTCGCTGCGCGACCTGCTGAAGCCGTTGCAGGCGACGGCGCATCGCTGCGCCCTCGCCTGGCAGGAGCCGTTCCTGATCTATGATGCGCGCCGGGCCGATGCCGAAGCGCTGGCGGCGGCTGCAGACCATTATGTCGCGCGGCTCGCCCAGCTCGAAACCCGGCAGGCCGCCTGACCTGCCGGGATCGCGTCAGCTCAAGCCTGGTCGGTGCCGCTCTTGCCGCGCACCAGCGCCATCAGGATCGCCGCGCCGAGCCCCGACTTGACCAGCGAGCCGAGCAGGAAGGGCACGACGCCGGCGAGCATCGCCTTCTCGGTGCCGATCAATGCGGCGAGCCAGAGCCCGCCGAGAGCCAGGCAAAGAGCGTGGCCGAGCAGCATCGAGGCGAAGGCGAAGCCCGGGCGGCTGCCGTTCCAGCCGCGCTCGGCGAGCCAGCCGACCAGGGCGGCGACGAACGGGAACGAGACGAGATAGCCCGCGGTCGGGCCCATAAAGGGCGCGATGCCGCCATTGCCATTGGCGAGCACGGGCAGGCCGAGCGCCGCCTCGCCGAGCCAGGCGAGAATGGTGAGGGCGCCGAGCCGCCAGCCATAGAGCGCGCCGATCAGGATCACCGCCAGCGTCTGCATGGTCATCGGCACCGGCAGCATCGGCACGCTGATCTGCGAGGCGATCGCCAGGACGAGCGTGCCGAGCAGGACGGCGGCAGCCTTGATGTGGGCCGGACGCGCCTGCAGGCCGAGCGGGCTGAAGCGGGCGGGTGCGGCGTAGCTGAGATCGCTCATGGCTTCGTCTCCATCGATTCCAAAATTATAGATAATTCGATACGCTGATCTATCCCAGAGTCCATAAGGCCGAGCAGATTGCAAGTCAGCAGGGCATGATGTTCCGGCACGCAGAAATGCACAGCCGAGCCACAGCCATGCCCGCAGCGGCCATGGGTCGGCTTCAGCCCTGAATGGCGAAAACGTCCCGCGTTCCGCCAGCAGCCGTCCGCACCGGCTTCGAACCGATCCACTGGACATGGCGGGCAAGGATAGCTGCCGCCTCATCGACATTCCCGGCGCGCAGCGCGGCAAGGATAGCGCGGTGATCGTGATCGGTGCGCGCTTCCCAGTCCGAGCGCCAGGCCGAGAATAGGAAGCGGGCACTGGCGGCATGAAGATCGTCGATCGCCGCCAGCAAACGCGGCATGGCACAGGGCGTCACGATCAGCCGATGGAAGCGCCGATTCGCCTCCTCCCAGGCACGGACATCGGGCGAGTTATCGCCGGCCCGGGTCGCTTCCTCCGCCTCGTCGAGAATGGCGCGCGTCAGATGCGGGCCGGCGTGGCGTAGCGCCAGCACCTCCAGCGCCGCGCGCATCTCGGCGACTTCGCGGACCTCGCGCAGGTCGAAGGCCGCGACACGCACGCCGCGGCGCGGCTCGCTGACAGCGAGCCCCTGCGCCTCCAGCCGCTGAAAGGCCTCGCGCA
Source organism: Rhizobiales bacterium 2SD (assembly GCA_005502805.1). GTDB lineage: Bacteria > Pseudomonadota > Alphaproteobacteria > Rhizobiales > Beijerinckiaceae > Allobosea. Next base: position 137,521 of record SCMY01000012.1, read on the forward strand.
CCGGGACATGGCTGGCGCCGAACTCGACCGCAACATGATCCTGCCGCAGCCGCGCGCCCGGCTCGATCTGCCCGGAGATGATCCGCTCGGCGAGGATACGGCTGATGCGGACGGGAAGGGTCTCGGATTTCTCTTTGGCCATGAATTATCGATAATTACCCTCGGCGGCCACGTCGAGCCCATGCGGCCGATCGTGCCCTTGCCGTACACAGCATCCGGGGCCAGTCTCCCCTCCTCACAGGAGGACATCGCATGTCGCAACTGCCCGATCATGACCCGGTCGCGGGCGATACCCGCTCCTGCGAGGCGCTCGAACAGGTGATCGTGCCGCGCGCGCACGATCTCGGTGGCTTCTCCGTGCGCCGCGCCTTGCCCTCGATCGGGCGCAAGATGGTCGGCCCCTTCATCTTCTTCGACCAGATGGGCCCGGCCGAGTTCCTGCTCGGCGAGGGCATCGATGTCCGCCCGCATCCGCATATCGGGCTCTCCACCGTCACCTATCTCTTCGACGGCGAGATCATGCACCGCGATTCGCTCGGCACGGCGCTGCCGATCCGCCCCGGTGCGGTCAATCTGATGACGGCCGGCCGCGGCATCGTCCATTCCGAGCGTACCGCACCGGAAGAGCGCATGAAGGCGCCCAAGCTCTACGGCATCCAGACCTGGCTCGCTTTGCCGAAGACGCATGAGGAGATCGCGCCCGAGTTCATCCACCATGCCGCGCCCGAACTGCCGCGCATCGTCGGCGAGGGCAAGCGTGTCAGCCTGATCATGGGCTCGGCCTTCGGCGAGACCTCGCCGGTGAAATTCCCCTGGGACACGCTCTATGCCGAGGCCGTGCTGGCGCCGGGCGCGATCCTGCCGCTCGATCCCGACTATCACGAGCGCGCCGTTTACATCGTCTCGGGCAAGATCGACATCGCCGGCGACGAGTTCGGCGCCGGCCAGCTGCTGATCTTCAAGCCGGGCGACCGGATCTCGATCCTTGCTATCGACCAGAGCCGGCTGATGCTGATCGGCGGCGAGCCGATGGACGGCCCACGCCATATCTGGTGGAACTTCGTCTCGTCCTCGAAGGAGCGCATCGACCAGGCCAAGCAGGAATGGAAGACCGGCCGCTTCGACACCGTGCCCGGCGACGAGGAGGAGTTCATCCCGCTGCCGGAGCGCTGAGCCCACCGACATGCCTGCCGAGCCTCCCGATCGCTCGTCCGGCGCCGCGCCGGATGCGGCTGATGGCGTGCGCTCCTCGCGCAAACGGCTGGTCGGCTTTCTCTGGGCGGTGCTGACAGTCTCGATCTTCGCCGGCTGGTTCGTGGTGACGCGCTTCAGCGTCACCCGCATCCTCAATGTCTGGGACCTGACCGCGCTGCGCTACGGCATCGGCGCGATCCTGCTGGCGCCGGTGCTGCTGCGTGATCTGCCACCAAAGGCCTGGCGCAACGGCTTCGTCTTCAGCGTCCTCTGGGGCGCCCCCTTTGCGGCCCTGGTCGCGCTCGGCGTGCAGATGACCTCGGCCGGACGCGCGGCCTCGGTGACGCCGACCCTGATGCCGGTCTTCGCCGGCCTGCTCGGCTGGGTGCTGCTGCGCCAGCCGCCCGGTTGGATCAGGCTCGTGGGTTACGCCGCCATCGCTGCCGGCCTCTGCGGCTTCGTCATCACGGCTTCCAGCGGCGGGGCAGCGCCGAGCCTGCTCGGTCTCGGATTCCTGGCGTTGGCAGCGGCGATCTGGGCCGGCTACACGCTGCTTCTGCGCGGCAGCGGCCTTAACCCGTTGCAGTCGGCGGCGCTGATATGCTTCTGGTCCGGCCTGATCTTCGTGCCCCTCTATGTCGTCCTCGGCATCGGCCATCTCGGACAGGCTCCGCCAGCCGAGATCGCGGTGCAGGGCTTCTATCAGGGCGTGCTGATGAGCATCGTCGCGCTGATCAGCTTCAACCGCGCCGTGACGCTGCTCGGCGCAGCGGCCGCCGCAGCGATGATCGCACTGGTACCAGTCATTGCCTCGCTGCTCGCCATCGCCTTCCTCTGTGAGGTGCCAACAGTGGCGGAGGGCGTCTCGATCGCGTTCATCGTCGCAGGCGTGCTGCTGGCGACACGGCCAACGCCGGCCCCTGGCCGCGGTTGAGGCCCCTCTCAGGCGAGCTCGGAGAGGTCACGCAAGCGCGGCACCCGTGAGAAGCCGATGACGAGCAGCTGGATCAGGAAGCCTGCGGTCGCGAGCTGCAGGCAGGCGGCGATGCCGAGATGCGCCGCCACGGTGGCGCCAATCGCGGCCCCCACCGGGCGGGCGCCGAAGGTCGCCGTCATGATCAGGGCGGAGACCCGGCCGAGCATCGCATTGGGCGTGACCGCCTGGCGCAATGTCATCGTTGAGATCGACCAGATGATCGGCCCGACGCCGAACAGGAAGAAGCTCGCCGCGACCAGATAAATGGAGGGAAGCCAGAGCGTCGCGAGCATCACGCCGGCCGCACAGAGGCCAGCGAACGGCCCGAGCAGAATCAACGTCCCGAAGGAGACCCGCCTGGAGATATGGGACGCGAGAGCGGCGCCGACGATCATCCCCGCACCGTAGATGCCCAGGGTGATGCCGACCTGCGTCGCGCTGAGGCCGAGATTCTGGACGGCATAGGCGACATAAACCGCCTGGAGAATGAACCAGGAGACGTTGAAGAAGACCGCCGTCGTCAGGATCGGCCTGAGCAGATCGTGGCCGGCGACGAAACGTGCGCCCTCCTTGAGATCATGCAGCAGGTCGCGGCGCGGGCCGGACGGCGCCTCATCCTTCGGCAAGCCGGCCAGCAGGAGCGCAGCGAAGATGGAAAGCCCGGCCGCCAGGCCATAGGCCGTCGATATACCGATCCGGCCGACGAGCGCCCCGCCGAGCGCCGGTCCACCAGCATAGGCGGCGCTGCGCGCCAGCTCCAGCCAGCGATTGGCGTCCGCGAGCCGTGCACGCGGCACCACCGACGGGACGAAGGCCGGGGCAGCGACGCTGTAGCAGACCGTGCCGATGGCGCCGAGCGCGCCGAGCACGCCCAGCCAGGTCAGGTTGAGGCTGCCCAGAGCGAGCAGCAGCGGGATCGCGAGCAGCGACACCGCGCGCAGCACTTCCGTGCCGACCATGAGCCGCCGCCGCGAGGCGCGATCGACCATCAGGCCCGCCGGGATCGAGAGCAGGAGAAAGGGCAAGGTCTGCGCCGTCTGCAGCCAGCCGGTCTCGGCCGGCCCCGCCGCCAGCAGCAGAACGGCGGCCAACGGCGCCGCGGCCAAGGCGATCTGTTCCGAGAACTGGGCAAAGAGATTGGACCAGCCGATGCGGCGAAATGCCGTCGGCAAGGGGGTCGTATCAGCCGGTTGCATGACCTCAAGTCCTCGGAAGCGATTGTGAGGACACTAAAAAGCCCTGACGGCATGAGAACCACCCGTTTCGTGGGAAGCATTATGTTCGCGGCGATGGCGCGCGACGTCCAACTCCGGTTTGCCAGCGCGCCACGCAGGCTCTATTTCCAGATCGTCCCAGCGAAGGATCCGACAGCCTCGTGCCTCGCCCCAATACGCCCCTCCTCGACAAGGTGCCCGATCCGGCCGCACTGCGCCGGCTCGACGATGCGCAGTTGCGCCAGCTCGCCGACGAACTCCGGGCCGAGACGATCGACGCCGTCTCGGTCACCGGCGGCCATCTCGGCGCAGGTCTCGGCGTGGTCGAGCTCACCGTTGCCCTGCACCATGTCTTCGACACGCCGCGCGACCGGCTGATCTGGGATGTCGGCCACCAGGCCTATCCGCACAAGATCCTGACCGGCCGCCGCGCCGAGATCCGCACGCTACGCCAGCCGGGCGGGCTTTCCGGTTTCACCAAGCGCTCGGAAAGCGAGTACGACCCGTTCGGCGCCGCCCATTCCTCGACCTCGATCTCGGCCGGGCTCGGCATGGCGGTCGGTCGCGATCTCGCGGGCGGGAAGAACAACGTCATCGCCGTGATCGGCGACGGCGCCATGTCGGCCGGCATGGCCTACGAGGCGATGAACAATGCCGGTGCGACCGGCTCGCGCCTCATCGTCATCCTCAACGACAACGACATGTCGATCGCCCCACCGGTCGGGGCGATGTCGGCCTATCTCGCCCGCCTCGTCTCCGGCCGGACCTATCGCTCGCTGCGCGAGGTCGCCAAATACCTGGCCGAGAGGCTGCCGCGCTTCTTCCACGAAAAGGCGAAGCGCACCGAAGAATATGCCCGTGGCTTCTGGACCGGCGGCACGCTCTTCGAAGAGTTAGGCTTCTACTATGTCGGCCCGATCGACGGGCATAATCTCGACCATCTCCTGCCGGTGCTGCGCAATGTCCGCGACGCGCAAACCGGGCCGATCCTCGTCCATGTCGTGACGCAGAAGGGCAAGGGCTACGCCCCGGCCGAGGCCAGCGCCGACAAGTACCACGGCGTCGTCAAGTTCGACCCGGTCACCGGCCAGCAGGCCAAGGCGCCGGCGAACGCGCCGAGCTACACCAATGTCTTCGCCAATGCCCTGATCAAGGCGGCGCGCGAGGACGAGAAGATCGTCGCGGTGACCGCCGCCATGCCGTCCGGCACCGGGCTCGACGCCTTCGGCAAGGAATTCCCGGGCCGCACCTTCGATGTCGGCATCGCCGAGCAGCACGCGGTGACCTTCGCGGCCGGCCTGGCGACCGAAGGCTTCAAGCCGTTCTGCGCGATCTATTCGACCTTCCTGCAGCGTGCCTACGACCAGGTCGTGCACGACGTCGCCATCCAGAAGCTGCCGGTGCGCTTCGCGCTCGACCGGGCCGGGCTGGTCGGCGCCGATGGCGCGACGCATGCGGGAGCCTTCGACGTCGCCTACCTCGCCTGCCTGCCCGATATGGTGGTGATGGCAGCGGCCGACGAGGCCGAGCTCACCCATATGGTTGCGACCGCCGCCGCCTATGACGCAGGGCCGATCGCCTTCCGCTATCCGCGCGGCGAAGGCGTCGGGGTCGAGATGCCCCAGCACGGCGTGCCGCTTGAGATCGGCAAGGGCCGGATCGTCAAGCAGGGGACGCAGGTCGCCCTGCTCTCGCTCGGCACGCGCCTCGCCGAATGCCTCACCGCCGCCGAGCAGCTCGGACAGCGCGGGCTTTCGACGACGGTCGCCGATGCCCGCTTCGCCAAGCCGCTCGACGAGGACCTGATCCTGCGCCTAGCCCGCGAGCACGAGGTGCTGATCACAGTCGAGGAAGGCTCGGTCGGCGGCTTCGGCAGCCATGTCCTGCAGTTGCTGGCGCGCGAGGGCGCACTCGATCGCGGGCTGAAGATTCGCAGCCTGGTGCTGCCGGACATCTTCCAGGACCACAACAAGCCCGAGGTGATGTACGCACAGGCCGGTCTCGACGCCGCCGGGATCGTGCGCACCGTCGAGACCGCGCTCGGCCCCGCCAGCGCCATACGCCGCGCCTGACGCATGACCGCCGGCCTGCCGCGCCGGGTCCGCGCCGATCTGCTGCTGGTCGAGCGCGGCCTGTTCGAGAGCCGGGCGCGGGCGCAGGCGGCCATCGCTGCCGGGCTGGTCCGCGCGGACGGCGTCGTGCTGCGCAAGGCCTCGGAGACGGTTCCGGATACTGCATCGATCGAGGCGCAGGCCGCGCATCCTTACGTCTCGCGCGGCGGGGTGAAGCTGTCTGCCGCGCTCGACGCCTTCGGCTTCGACCCAGCGGGGCTGACCTGTCTCGATGTCGGCGCTTCGACCGGCGGCTTCAGCGACGTTCTGCTCCGGCGTGGGGCGGCGCATGTCTACGCCGTCGATGTCGGCCAGGCACAGTTGCACGAGAGCCTGCACGGGAATCCGCGCCTGACCAGCCTGGAGAGCCAGGACATCCGCACGCTCGATCCCGGCCTGTTCAGGCAAGCGCCGGCGCTCGCCGTGATCGATGTCAGCTTCATCTCGCTGAAGCTCGTGCTGCCGGCGGTCGCGGCGCTGCTGGCGCCGCGGTCCCGGCTGATCGCGCTGGTGAAGCCGCAATTCGAAACGAAGCGCTCGGCGCTGAAGAAGGGTGTGCTGCGGGACGAGGCGCTGCGGCAGCAGATCTGCACGGAGATATCGGACGTCGCCGTGAGCCTCGGCTTTGCCGTCAGCGGGCTGATCTCCTCCCCGATCGAGGGCGGCGATGGCAACCGCGAACTCCTGCTCGGCGGCGAGCGAACAGCCTAGCCCGCCATCACGGCATCGACATCGGCCTGCACGGCATTTGGATCGATATAGGCCGCCTCGCCCTGACCGTTGGCGTTGATGAAGGCGGTGGCGCGGGCGATCAGGCGGCGAAGCGACAGGCTGGCGACGTCGACGATCAGCCCCGGATCCTCCTCGGCCGGCATCTCATCGAGCAACGCGGTCGCCGTATAGATCAGGCGTTCCATGGCGGCGCAGAGGGTTTCGAAGCTCTCCGCCTCGCGCTGGCCGAGCGAGCGATAGGCGGCCATAGCTTCGCCGGCGCAACGCAGCGGCGATGTCGCGAAATGCTCGACATAGCTGACGGCGCGCCAGACCTTGAGGTCCTCGACGATCTCGCGGTCCATCGGCACCATCTCAAGCAGCATCAGCGCCTCGCTGTGCCGGTTGAGGTAGTCGGTCGAAAGCTGCGGAGCTGTCCAGTCCGCCGCGGTCGCTGATGTCTCGGTCGCGGAAGCAGACATGAAGAGCCCCGAAGCGGCGCGACTATGCTGTGCCAACCGCAAACAAAGTCTTGATCCGGTCACGATAAGGCGAAAGTGATCGGGAGATGTGTGGTCGCTATGCCATTACCTTGCCGCCCGAGGCGATGCGCGAAGCCTTCGCCTATCGCGAGCAGCCGAACTTCCCGCCGCGCTACAATATCGCGCCGACGCAGCCGGTGCCGGTGGTACGCCTCGACGAAGGCCGGCGCCAGTTCATCCTGATGCGCTGGGGCTTCATCCCGGGCTGGGTCAAGAATCCCAAGGACTATCCCTTGGTCATCAATGTCCGCAGCGAGAGCGCCAGCGAGAAGCCCTCCTTCCGCGCCGCTCTCACCCGCCGGCGCTGCCTGATGCCGGCCGATGGCTTCTATGAGTGGCACCGCCTCGGCGAAGGCCGCCAGCAGGAGAACCGGCCCTATCTCTTCCGGAGGCCGGATCGCGACTTCTTCGCTTTCGCGGCGCTGTGGGAGACCTGGCACAGCCAGGACGGCTCCGAGATCGACACGGTCGCGATCGTCACCGGTCCGGCGAACGGGCAGATGGCGGCGATCCATCATCGCTCGCCGGTCGTCGTGCCGCCCGAAGCATTCGACGCCTGGCTCGATCCCATGGCGGAGCCTGCGACCGTGCAGAGCCTGATGCGGCCGCCTCCCGACGATTTCTTCGAGATGTTCCGGCTCGGCGCCAGCGTGAACAAGGTCGCCAATGACGGGCCGGAGGTGCAGGAGCCCTTCGATCCTGCTTCGGAACCGACCCCCGCTCCAAAGCCCGCCATGCGCTCCCGTCGGGGCGGCCCCGACGATGCACAGGGCAGCCTGTTCTAGCGCAGTCCACCGCGGCGCGCTTACTCTGGTCCCAAACGAGACCAAGAGAGGGAACGCACGAGATGGATGGCCGCCGCCCGACGATGAGCTCCCTGCACGGCATGGTCGCCGCCGCCCACCCGCTGGCGGCGCAGGCCGGCGCACGCATCCTCAGCCAGGGCGGCAATGTGTTCGACGCGGTCGGCGCGGTCGCGGCGGCACTCAACGTGGTCGAGCCGTTCATGTCGAGCCTTGCCGGCATGGGCTCGGCGATCATGTGGGTCGCTGCCGAGAAACGCGTGCGTGTGCTCGATTTCGTGCCGCCCGTGCCGGAGAGCTTCCCGCTCGAACGCTTCACGCAACGTTCCGATCTGGAGCGCGGGGCGCTCGCCGTCGCTCCGCCCGGCAACATTGCCGGCTGGTGCGAGCTCAACCGCGCCTATGGCCGGCTGCCGCTGGAGCAGATATTCGCGCCAGCGATCGCGCTCGCGCAGGACGGCTTCCCGATCGCCGAGTTCGGCGTGACCGAGTTCAACGAGCAGGCGCCGCTCTTGCGCGAGCGGCCGGAGCTCTATGAGCACTGGGCGCGCAACTATCTGCGCGACGGCGCAACCAGCGTCACGCTCGGGCATATCCTGCGCCAGCCGGAGCTGGCCGCGACCCTGCGCGACATCGCCGCCAAGGGGCCGGATCATCTCTACCGGGGTGCGCTCGGCGAGACCATCACCAACCATCTCAAGGCGCAAGGTGGCACGCTGACCATGGCCGATCTCGCCAGGGTCGCCCCGCGCTGGCGCGAGCCGCTCGCCGCCGCCTATCGCGACCGGCAGGTGCATGTGCCGCCGCCGGCCTGCGAGGGCTTCCAGTTCCTCCTGACCCTGCGCATCCTCGACGGCTTCGATCTCGGCAAGCTCGAACGCAACGGCACCGAGCATCTGGATATCGTCTATCGCGCCATCCGCCTCGCCGCCGGCGTCCGGATCGCCCACAACAACCCCGCGCCCGAGAAGCTCACGGAAATCCTCTCCGATGCCTTCGTCGAGCGGCTGCGGACGCGGGCCCGCGACGGCAAGCCGATCGACGGGCCGACCGAGCAATGGATGCCGCAGGCGCCAGCCGGCGAGGATCCCGGCCACACCACCTCGTTCTCGATCGCCGATCGCGAAGGCAACATGATCTGCGTGACGCAGAGCATCGGCAGCCCCTTCGGCAGTGGCGTCGTGGTGCCGGGCACCGGGCTCTGCCTCAACAACTTCCTCTACTGGGCCGATGTCCAGCCCGGCAGCCCGAACCGCTCGCTGCCCGGCTCGGAACTGCCGATGTGCATGTCGCCGACGCTCTCGACCCGGGACGGCGCGCCGGTGCTCGCGCTTGGCACACCCGGCAGCTACGGCATCATGCAGACGCAGGTGCAGGCCATGGTCCAGCATGTTGATTTCAGCTTAGCCCTGCAGGATGCGATCGAGGCGCCGCGAGCCCGGCTCTGGGACGGCCGCGAGGTCGAAGTCGAGAACCGCGTTTCCGCAGGGACGATCGCGGCGCTGGCCGAGCGCGGGCATCGCATCTTCGCCAATGAGGGCGGCTGGACGATGCGCGTTGGCGGCATGCAGGCGGTCTCGCGCGATTCGGCGACCGGGCGGCTCACCGGCGCCTGCGATCCGCGTCGCGACGGCTATGTCGCGACGCCCTGAGCGCCCGCCGCGCTGGATCGGGCACGCTTCATTGGCGGCTCCAAGGTTGGAAGCATTTTGAGCACCACCCCAGATGACCTGAATGCCTGGCTCACGGGCACATTGCTGCCGGGCTGGATCGCCCGCGCCTTCGACCCGGCGCGGCCCGGGTTCGTCGAATATCTCAAGCCAGACGGGACGCCAGAGGTCGGCGATCTGCGCACGACGCTGGTGACGGCCCGGCTGACCTATGTCTTCAGCCACGCGCATCTGCTCGGCGTGCCCGGCGCGCTTGCCGCGGCGCGCCACGGCTTCAGCTTTCTGACCAGTGCGTGCAGAGGCACCGACAGACGCTTCGTCCACTCCTGCACGGCGCAAGGAGAGGTTGTCGACGGCAGGTCCGACTTCTACGACCTCGCCTTCGTTCTGTTCGCGCTCGGCTGGTTCATGAAGGCGACCGGCGAGACACAGGCTCTGACGATCGCCGGCGAGGTGATGGATTTCCTCGAAGGCGAGCTGGCGCATCCGGCAGGTGGTTTTCGCGAGGACACGCTCGACACCCAGCCGCGGCGCCAGAACCCGCATATGCACCTGCTCGAGGCCTGCCACGCCTTCGCGGCAGTCTCGCCCGACCCGCGCTGGCTGACGGCGGCCGACCGGCTCGTGCAGCTGATGCGGAAGCGGATGCTGGACGCCGATGGCACGCTCGGCGAGTTTTTCGACGAGAAATGGGCGGCCTTCCCTGGCCCGCGCGGCCTGATCCGCGAGCCCGGCCATCATTTCGAGTGGACCTGGCTGCTCTATCACCACGAGCAGCTGACCGGTTCGAGCAAGGCGCGCGAGACGGCCCGCAGGCTCCATGCGTTCGGGCAGCGTCAGGTCGACGCTCCCGCAAACTCGTCGCGGCTCGTCGTGAACGAGGTCGACCCGGCAGGGCGTGTGCTGAACGGCGCTGCGCTGCTCTGGCCGCAGACCGAATATCTGAAAGCACTGGTCGCACGGATCGAATTCGAGGGTGACACCAACGCTGCAGCGCAGCTCGAACAGCATCTGCGCCTGATGTTCCGGCACTTCGTCGATGCCGAGAGCGGAATCTGGGTCAACCAGCTCGACGATGCGAGGCAACCGATCAGCGAGCGAGTGCCGGTCCGGGTGCTCTATCACCTCGTGCTGGCGCTCGCCGAAGTCTGCCGCGTCACCAGGGGTAGCGCTTCCCTCTAAGGCTCGCCGGTCGCAGCCTCGTCCGGCAGCGCAAAGGCGCCGCTATAGCGGAACAGCTCGCCAAACAGAGGATGCTTCAGCGTCATCCGCATGCTGAAGCTGCGCTCGTCGATCGGCCGCTCCTCGATATAGCCAGTGCCGAGGAGAAGACCGACGGGCAGCGGCAGATCGCGGCCGAAGAGCCGCCAGACATAACCTTCGTCGCGAAAGACCAGAGCGCCCTCCTCCGCCGTCACCCTGAGGCGCATGCCGATGCCAAAGCGGACGAACTCGATGACTTGGTTCGGGCCGGTCTGCTGCATATGCGAGCGGAAGTGGAAGGGCTCGCGGCCAGTGAAATGGAATATCCGATTCCAGTGCAGCGTCCCGTCGCCCGGCCGGGCGGTATAGTGGACCTCGATCGGCACGTCGCGGCCACGATAGGGCACCAGCGCGCCGACGATCCGGGCGAAGGGCAGCAGCACCTTGGCGAAGGCGCTGTGCTCGACTTCGTGCATCACCCCTTCGACACAGATGTAATCGTCGCTGAACGGGCGCAGGAAGTAATGGCGCCGGATGACCTCACCGAGCCGGTGCCAGTCCTCGCCGAGCACCTCCTGGAAGACCGGCCGGCGCTCGCTCATCCGCTAAAGCACCGAGCCGGGATTGAGCACGCCCTTGGGGTCGAGCGCCGCCTTTACCGTCCGCATCAGGTCGAGTTCGACCGGGTCCTTGACGCCCGGCAGCAGCGAGCGCTTGAGGCGGCCGATGCCGTGCTCGGCCGAGATCGAGCCCTTGAGCTCGGTGACGATGGCGTGCACTGCCTCGTTCATCGCGCCCCAACCGGCAAGATAGGCCGCCTTGTCGGCGCCGACCGGCTGGCTGACGTTGAAGTGGATATTGCCGTCGCCGAGATGGCCGAAGGGCACCGGCCGGCAGCCCGGCACCATCTCCTCGACCTTGGCGACGGCGCGCTTGAGGAATTCCGGCGCCACCTGGAGGGGCACCGAGACATCGTGCTTGATCGAGCCGCCCTCATGGGTCTGCACCTCCGAGAGCATCTCGCGCAGCTTCCAGAGATCCGCGCGCTGGCCGAGCGAGCCGGCGAGCACGGCATCGGTGACCAGCCCGTCCTCCAGCGCCTCGCCGAGAAAAGCTTCGACCGCGTCGGTGAGCCCGACCTCGGCCTGAGCGCAGACCTCCATCAGGACATACCAGGGCGACGGCTCCGACAACGGGTCGCGGGCACCGCTGGCATGGCGGACGACGAAGTCGAGGCCGATGCGCGGCATGATCTCGAAGGTGGTGAGCGTGCCGCCGGCGCTGGCCTTGGCCTTGTTCAGCAGCGCAAGCGCGGCTTCCGGATCGGGCACGGCAAGGAAGGCCGTGGCGCGGGCCGCCGGCAGCGGGAAGAGCTTCAGCACGGCTGCGGTGATGATGCCGAGCGTGCCTTCCGAGCCGATGAAGAGGTTCTTGAGGTCGTAGCCGGTATTGTCCTTGCGCAGCTGACGCAGACCGTTCCAGACCCGGCCATCGGCGAGGACGACCTCGAGGCCGAGGCAGAGCTCGCGAGCGTTGCCATAGGCGATCACAGCCGTGCCGCCGGCATTGGCCGAGAGATTGCCGCCGACCGTGCAGGAGCCCTCCGAGGCGAGCGAAAGCGGGAAGAGCCGCCCGGCGGCCTGCGCCGCCTCCTGCGCCTTCTGCAGGATGACGCCGGCCTCGACGGTCATGGTGTCGCCGTCGGCATCGACCGAGCGGATCCTGTCGAGCCGCTGCAGCGACAGGATGATCTCCCGGCCGTCGGCGACCGGAACCTGGCCGCCGACCATGCCGGTATTGCCGCCCTGCGGCACGACCCTCACGCCGGTCTCGTTCGCCCATTTCATCACGGCCGACACCTCGGCGACCGAGCCCGGCCGCACCACGGCCTGGGCCTTGCCGTGGAAGAGGCCGCGCGGCTCCTTGAGAAAGGGCACCATCGCATCGGCGTCGGTGATGACGTTCTTGGCGCCGACGATGCCGGCCAGAGCTTCGATAACGGGCGCGCTCATCCTGCCTCCGGAGACCTGATCACTTGCGGCCGGCGGTCTTGCGGAAGACGCCGACGAGTTCGATATGGGCGGAATAGCGGAACTGGTCGACCGGCGTCACGCGCTCCAGCGCATAGCCGCCTGCGACCAAAAGCGCCGCGTCGCGGGCGAAGCTGGCCGCATCGCAGGAAACATAGGCGACGACAGGCACTTTCGAGGCCGCAAGCCGCTTGATCTGCGCCTCCGCGCCGGCGCGCGGCGGGTCGAGCACAACCGCGTCGAACGCGTTGAGCTCATGTTCCAGCAGCGGCCGGCGGAACAGGTCGCGGGCCTCGGCCGTGACCGGCTTCAGCCCTTGCGTATGGTTGGCGGCCCGGCTCAGCGCCTGGATCGCGGCCTTGTCGCTCTCATAGGCCGAGACCTGCGCCTTCCCGGCAAGCCGGAGGCTGAACGGGCCGCAGCCGGCGAAGAGGTCGGCGACGCGCTTCGCCTTCGGGATCGCTTCGAGCACCAGGCGTGACAATATCGCCTCGCCTTCCGCGGTCGCCTGCAGGAAGCCGCCGGGCCCCGGCGTCACCGCCGCCTTGCCCATCAACTGGAAGGGCGCGCGGCGCTCGACGATGACCTCGCCATGCATGGAGAGGCGCGCGAGATCGAGCCGTTCGGCCGCGTCGGTGAGCTGTCGGCGCAAGCTGTCACCGGCCGGGCCGTGGCCGCGGATGTCGACGTCGAGGCCGGCCTGCGAGGCGGTCAATTGGATGTCGAGCGGCTTGTTCGAGGAACGCAGGCGGTTGGCGAGATGCTGGGCCACCGTAGGCGCCCGCTCCAGCCCCGGCGCCAGCACCGGGCAAGCCTCAACATCGACCAGTTCATGGCTTCTAGCCGCCATGAAGCCGACACGCATGCCGGTCTCGTCGCGGCGCGCATGGAAGGTGACACGGCGGCGGCCGATGCCATGGGCATCGATCAGCGGCGCGACTTCGGTTTCCAACCGGGCGTGAGCCAGAGCCGTCACCACCTGCTGGCGCTTCCATTCGGCATAGAGCCCCTCGCCCATATGCTGGGCGGCACAACCGCCGCAGCGGGTGAAGAGCGGGCAGATCGCAGCGATGCGCGAGGCGGAGGGCGTCAGGATCTCGACGACCTGCGCCCGGTCGCCGTCGCGCACGGCCCGGACAGTCTCGCCCGGCAGAGCGAAGGGCACGAAGACCTGGCCCTGCGCCGTCTCGGCGACGCCGTCGCCGCGCTGGCCGAGCCGCGCGATCGTGAGCGTTTCATTCATGGCGAGGGCGGACATTGCGATCAGACCATGATCAGGAAAAGTGTCATGCGGTTTTCCGTTTGATCATGGTCCACTCAATGTTGCGAGGCGGATTCACGCATCAGGATATTCTATCCTGATGCGATCCGGCTCGCGGCTCGTGACGTAATCGAGGGTTTGGCCTATCAGGTGCCGAGCGACAGGGAAATGGCTGGAGTTGCCTGACATGACTATCCGCAACGGCGTCGTCGAAGCGATCGGCAACACCCCCCTGATCAAATTGAAGCGCGCCTCGCAGGAAACCGGCTGCGAGATCCTCGGCAAGGCCGAGTTCATGAACCCCGGCCAGTCGGTCAAGGACCGCGCCGCGCTCGCCATCATCCGGGATGCCGAGAAGAGCGGTGCGCTCCGCCCCGGCGGCGTCATCGTCGAAGGTACGGCCGGCAATACCGGCATCGGCCTCGCTCTGGTCGGCAATGCGCTCGGCTACCGCTCGGTGATCGTCATCCCGGAGACGCAGAGCCAGGAAAAGAAGGACATGCTGCGGCTCGCCGGCGCGACTCTGGTCGAGGTCCCAGCCGTCGGCTACGTCAACCCGAACAATTATGTGAAGGTCTCCGGCCGCCTCGCCGAGGAGCTGGCGAGAACTGAGCCGAACGGCGCGATCTGGGCCAACCAGTTCGACAATGTCGCCAACCGCCAGGGCCATATCGAGACCACCGGGCCGGAGATCTGGCAGCAGACCGACGGCAAGGTCGACGGCTTCGTCAGCGCCGTCGGCACTGGCGGCACGCTCGCCGGCGTCGCCATCGCGCTCAAGGGCTTCAACCCGAAGATCCGCATCGCCCTCGCCGATCCGATGGGCGCGGCGCTCTACGCCTACTACACCACCGGCGAACTCAAGGCCGAAGGTTCCTCGATCACCGAGGGCATCGGCCAAGGCCGCATCACCAAAAACATCGAGGGCGCGCCGGTCGACGTCGCCTTCCAGATCCCGGACGAAGAGGCGATCCCGCTCTGCTTCCAGCTGCTGGAGGAAGAGGGGCTCTGCCTCGGCGGCTCCTCCGGCATCAATGTCGCCGGCGCGATCCGGCTGGCGAAGGAGATGGGGCCCGGCCACACCATCGTGACCATCCTCTGCGACTACGGCACGCGCTATCAGTCGAAGCTGTTCAATCCCGACTTCCTGCGCTCGAAGAACCTGCCGGTGCCTGGCTGGCTCGAACGCGATGGCGGGTTGAAGGATGTGCTCGCCAAGGTGATGGCCTGAAGGCCGTGCAGCCGCAGGCCGGATCGCTCCTCTCCGAGTTGCTGAACGCGCCAATTCGACCGGGCCGCGTCGTCTGGATCGGATTGCGACCGGCGAGGCGCGCGGCGATGACCAGCGTCGAGGCGGCCACGGCGAGCGCGGCGGAAGGGCTCGTCGGCGATCGCTATAACGGCCGGAGCGGTTCGCGGCAGGTCACGCTGATCCAGCGAGAACATCTTGCCGCGATCGCCAGCCATCTCGGGCTGGAGCGGATCGCCCCGGAGCAGCTGCGGCGCAACATCGTCGTCGAGGGCATCAACCTCGCGGCCCTGAAGGATCACCGTTTCCGCCTCGGCACGGCGACCCTCGCATGGACTGGCGAATGCCATCCCTGCTCACGGATGGAAGAGGCCTTCGGCCCCGGCGGCTACAACGCCGTGCGCAGCCATGGCGGCATCACGGCGCGGGTCATCGAAAGCGGAACCATCGCGGTCGGCGACAGGCTGGAGCGGCTTCCCGCAACCAGCCTGTAGCGTGCTACCTCACGCCGTCTGAGCGCCGGCCTCGATCGCCTCGATATCGCCGGCGCGGTCATATTGCGCCTGGTCGAGCATGCCCTGTCGCTTGGCGACGATGGTCGGCACCAGCGCCTGGCCGGCGACGTTCACGGCGGTGCGGCCCATGTCGAGGATCGGGTCGATCGCCAGCAACAGGCCGACGCCGGCGAGCGGCAGGCCGAGCGTCGAGAGCGTCAGCGTCAGCATCACGGTCGCGCCGGTCAGGCCCGCGGTCGCGGCCGAGCCGATGACCGAGACGAAGGCGATCAGCACATATTCCTGGATGCCGAGCGGGAGCCCGTAGAACTGGGCGACGAAGATCGCCGAGATCGCCGGGTAGATCGCGGCGCAGCCATCCATCTTGGTGGTGGCGCCGAGCGGCACGGCGAAGGCAGCGTATTCGCGGGGCACGCCGAGGCTCTTCTCGGTCACGGCCTCGGTGACCGGCAGGGTGCCGACCGAGGAGCGCGAGACGAAGGCGAGCTGGATCGCCGGCCAGGCGCCCGCGAAGAAGCGCAGCGGCGAGAGCCCGTGCAGGACGAGCAGCACGGGGTAGACGATCAGCAGGACGATGGCGAGGCCGAGATAGATCGCGAAGGCGTACCAGGACAGCTGCTGCAGGGTCTGCCAGCCATATTGGGCTACGGCGTTGCCAAGCAGGCCGATGGTGCCGATCGGCGTCAGGCGGATCACCCACCACAGGATCTTGCGGGTGATCGCCAGCAGCGACTCGTTGAAGGCGAGGAAGGCATTGGCGCGCTCGCCGACCTTCAGCGCCGCGACGCCGACGACGATTGAGATGACGAGCAGCTGCAGCACGTTGAAGCCGAGCCTGGTCGTCGCGGCACCGCCATCGATCCGGGTCGAGGCCTGCAGGCCGAGCATGTTGGCGGGAACGAGGCCCTTCAGAAAGTCGAGCCAGGAACCGACCGAGCCGGGCGCCTTGGCGCTGGCGGCGATCGCGCCGGAATTGATGCCGGGCTGGATGATCAGGCCGAGCGCGATGCCGATCAGCACGGCGATGAAGGCGGTGAGCGCGAACCAGAGCAGCGTCTGCCAAACCAGGGCGGCCGCATTAGAGAGCTGCCGGAGATTGCTGATCGAGGCGACGATCGCGGTGAAGATCAGCGGCGGCACCAGAGCCTGCAGCAGCTGCACGAAGATCGAGCCGGTGGTCGCCAGCGTCGTCGTCAGCCAGTTCGGCTGCCCGGCCGCGTCCGGGCCGATATTGCGCGCGATCCAGCCAAGTATGAGCCCGACCACCATGGCGGCCAGAACCTGGAAACCGAAATTGGCGTAGAACGGCTTGGCGCCGGCGGTCGCCGCGCCGGCTCGGGACGTCACTGTGGTCATGGCAGGAGCTCGTCAAATGCCGCTGCGCGGCTGAAATTTCTGCCTCATATATAAGCCTCTCAGCCATCGGCGGAAAGGCGAATACTTTCATTCTCGGTGGTCTACGCAACCGAAACAGACCACGACAACGTGTTTCCGAGCGAATTCCTTCCCTTATGGGTGGGCAGCCCCGGACAGCGGCGACGAGACGGATCAACGATGACTGAACAACCGGAGCAAATGGAACAGAAGCTGCTGCGCCAAAAGCGGCTGATGACGCTGGCCGGCCTCGTCGTCACCATCGCCTGGGCGGGCATGGGCCTCTGGCTGCTCTGGCATGTCGGCTTTCCCGACGGCCTGCGCCTCAACGATATCGGCGACTTCCTCTCGGGCGTAGTCGCGCCGCTCGCCTTCATCTGGCTGGTGATCGGCTATTTCCAGCAGGGCGCCGAGCTGTCGCTCAACAGCCGCTCGCTGGCACTGCAGGTCAAGGAGATGCAGGAATCCGTGCGCCAGCAGAGCGAGCAGGCGGCGGCAATGGTCCGCAGCGAAACGCATTCGCGGCGCGACGTCCTGATGCGCGTCGTCGCCTTCTACACCGACCTGCTGGCGTCCTATGCCTGCGATCTCTGGCGGCTCGTCGAAGAGGTCAGCGACGATCGTGTCGCCCAGACCTGGGATCGCTACAGCAAGGGCGACCGCGACATCTTCTTCTTCAGCCTGATCGACACGCTGCGACCGATCTCGCCGGCCCTGCCCGCAGCGGTCCGCTCGGAAGAGGCCCGCCTCGAGCTCATCCATCTCGGCGAGGAATACTTACGCATCTATGACGCCTTCATCGCCGAACTGACGCGACTCGACGAAGCCCATGTGCTGCGCGAGATCTATTCGTCGGGCGACATGCAGATCGTGAAGGAGCTGGTCGAGCGGCTGCGGGATGCCGCCCGCCAATCCTGACCCGCCGACCTCAGCGCAGCGGCCAGAAGAACAGGATCAACGGCACGGCGAGCAGGATCACCAGCAGCGACAAGGGCGCGCCCAGCCTGGCATAATCGCCGAAACGGTAGCCGCCCGGCCCCATCACCAGCGTGTTACACTGGTGCCCGATCGGGGTGAGGAAGTCGCAGGCCGCGCCGATCGCCACCGCCATCAGGAAGGCGTCAGGGTTGTAGCCGAGCGTCTTGGCGAAGCCGGCGCCGATCGGCGCCATCACCAGCACCGTCGCCGCGTTGTTGAGGAAGGGCGTCACGGCCATCGCCGCGACCAGCATCAGCCCGACCGCCCCCCAGCCCGGCAGGCCGGCGCCAACCTGCGCCAGCAAGCCGGCGAAGACATCGGTCGCGCCGGTGACGCGCAGGCTGTCGCTGACCGGGATCAGTGCCGCCAGCATCACCAGGATCGGCGCCTCGACGGAGTCATAGGCATCGCGCAGGGTCAGCGCCCGCGTCGCCAGCAGCGCCACGGCAGCGGCGAAGAAGGCGATCGCCACCGGCAGCAGGCCGAGCGCGACGACGACGACGGTCGCGGCGACGATCGAGCCGGTGACGAAGCGGCGGCGCGTGCTGCCGAGCGCGAGGCTGCGCGCCGCCAGCGGCAGCAGGCCGAGCTCGCGCAGGCGCTCAGGTAGCAGATCCTCGTCGCCCTGCAGCAGCACGACGTCGCCGGTGCGCAAACGGATGTCGCGCAGGCGCTCGGTGAAGCGCTCGCCGGCGCGGCTGATGCCGAGCAGGTTGATGTGGAAGCGGGCGTGCAGATCGATCTCGGCGGCGCTCAAACCCTCCAACAGCGAGCCCTGCGTGACGATCGCTTCGCCGGTGCGGGCCGGGTCGAGCGAGCCCTCCCGCTGCGTCGAGCGATGCTGGCCGACGAGTTCCAGCCCGCCATCGGCGACGACTCGCTCCAGCGCCTTGGGCTCGCCGCGCAGCAGCAGGATGTCGCCGGCGCGCAGGCCGGCGTCGGGGAGCGGCGCCCGGCGGCGCTCGCCATCGCGCAGGATCGCGACGACCTCGACCTCGCCATCGCCCGGCTTCCTGAGATCGGCGACGGTCTTGCCGGCAAGCGCCCCTTTCTCGGGCAGACGCGCCTCGGTGACGTAGTCCTTGATGTCGAGGGCCTGGTCGAGCGAGCGCGAGCCCTGGCGATCCTTCGGCAGCAGCCGATAGGCGACGCTGAGAAAGGCGCAGCCGGCGAGCGCGATGCCGATGCCAACCGGGGTGAAGTCGAACATCGCGAAGGGCTTGCCGCCGAGCTCCTCGCGCACCCGCGCGACGATCACATTAGGCGACGTGCCGACCAGGGTGACGATGCCGCCGAGCAGCGAGGCGAAGGCCATCGGCATCAGGAACACCGAAGGCGATTTCCCGTCCTTGCGGGCGAGCTGATAGGCGATCGGCAGCATCATCGCGAGCGCGCCGATGTTCTTGATGATCGCCGACATGGCGGCGACGACGAAGACGAGGACCGCGACCTGCGCCTGCGTCGAGCGCAGCAGCGGGGAGATGCGCGCCAGCGCGGTCTCGACCAGGCCCGAGCGCGCCACCGCGGCGCTGACGATCAAGGCGCTGGCGACGATGATGACGATGTCGTCGGAAAAGCCCTTGAAGGCCTCCTTGGCCGGCACGACGCCGAGCGCAACGCCCGCGAGCAGCGCCAGGAGGGCGATCACGTCATAGCGCAGCCTGCCCCAGACGAAGGCCGCCATCATGGCGGCGACCAGGGAGCAAGACAGAATCTGCGGCAGCGTCATGTAAAGCAAGCTATCCGAAGGCGCGCCGCCCGGGCACGGTCAAAGCCACTTTTTCCAGCGGAAGAACATGTAGGGCAGCACGGCGAAGAGAACCATCAAGCCCACTGCCATCGGGTAGCCGAGCTGCCATTCCAACTCCGGCATGGTCTTGAAGTTCATTCCGTAGATCGAGGCGATCAGCGTCGGCGGCATCAGCGCGACCGAGACGACCGAGAACAGCTTGATGATCTTGTTCTGCTCGATGCTGACCAAGCCGAGCGTCGCGTCGAGCATGAACTGCAGCTTGCTCGACAGGAAGGTGGCGTGCTCCTCGATCGCCTGGACGTCACGCAGCGAGGAGCGCCATTCCGGGTTGAAGCCGCCGGCCGCCTTCTTGGTGCGCTTGAAGTTGGCGGAGAGGTAGAGCAGCACACGCTCGACCGAGACCATGCTCTCGCGGACATTCGAGATGATGTGCTCGTATTGGCCGATCTTGCGCACCACCGCCTGATAGACCCGGCCTTGCTCGACATGAGCGCTGTCGCCGTCGAAGATCTGGCGCGAGCGCATGTCAACGCGGTCGCCGACACCGCGGAGCACCTCGGCGGCGCGATCGACGATCGCCTCGATCAATCCCTCGATCACGCCGGCCGGCTCGAGCTCGCAGCCGCCGGGCTTGGTGACGCGGTTCTTGAAGATGTTGAAGGCGCCGGGCTCGTCGTAGCGCACGGTCACAAGCGCCTTCTCGGTGAGGATGAAGGTGACGTCGGCGAGGCGCGGAACGTTGGTGTCGGACTGGCAGATGATCCGCGCCGTCATATAGTGCGCGCCGTTCTCGGCGTAGATGATCTCGGACGGTTCGAGATCGTGCATCTCCTCCTTCGTCGGAATGGAGATACCGAGATGCTGTTCGACTCTGGCGTCCTCGGCCGGCGTAGGGTTGAGCAGGTCGATCCAGATCGACCCCGGCGGAATCTCATCCTCGGCGATGAGGGTGCGCGGCGCGAGCTTGTCGCCGCTCGTCTGGCAGATGCCGTGGATCAGGAGCATGGCCGGTCGTCCGGAATCGAGCGCAGCGACGCTGCGGATTTGCACTGCACCAACTCCAATCGTCCCGCAGTGTCAAACCGATGACGCACCCAGGCAGCCGTTGAAACCAGCAAGGTTCACCGGCCTGGCGCGGGCATTTTCGAGCGCCGCGGCGTGGTTAGCATAAAATCAATCGCCACGTGGGATACCGGATGGATCGGTTTCCCTTCAGAGTTTGCCATGTTCGACGCCGCGAAGAACCTCAGCATCAAGACCATGCTCCTGACCGTGCTCGGCCTTGCCAGCGCGGCAATCGTCGCGCTCTCATCGCAGGCGCTCTGGCAGGCCTGGACGCGCCACAACACGGCGGTCGAGGTGTCCGCTCTCGCCGATCTGAACAAGGCCTATTTCACGGCGCTGCAGAACCTGCGCTACGAGCGCGGCAATGGCGCGAGCGCGCTGACGATGCCGACCGACAAGAACGGCGGGATGATCGAGGACGTGCTGACGAGGCGGAAGCGCCTGGACGACGCCATCGCGACGGCGCAGGCGATCGTCCGGAGCAACGGCTACGAGGTCGCCAAGAGCGTCTCGACCGAGATCGATGGCCATGTCGCAGCGTTGAAACCTCTGCGGGCGAAGATCGACGGCAACTGGAAGCTGCCGCTGGAGTCGCGGGAGAAGGAGCTGGCCGGGGCCAGCATGGCCCAGACCGCCAAGTTCCTGACCGCGCTCGAAGCCGCCTCGGCGACGCTGGAGGAACGCATGCTCGGGCTCGACGCCAGCTTCGCCAACCTGACCTCCGTTCGCTCGATGGCCTGGGCGGCGCGCTCGCTCAGCGGTTCCTCGACCATCGTGCTGAACAACGCCGTCGCCCAGGACCGGCCGCTCGACGCCAAGGAGAGCAATGCCGTCCTCGTCAACGATGCGCGCATGGAGTTCGCCTGGGGCGTGGTCAAGCAACTCATCGGCCAGGCGAGTGCGCCGCAGGCGCTGAAGGACGCGCTCGCCACCGCCGAGAACACCTATTTCGGCGGCGCCTTCAAGGCGACTCGCGCCGACCTCGTCGCCAATGCGACCGGTGGGCGCAAGCCTTCGATCAACGCGGATCAGTGGCGCGACCAGATCGTCGCGGCGTCCGAGACCGTCGGCGCCGTGGCGAGCCGCGCCATCGACGTCGTGTCCGACGTCGCCGACGCGAAGGCCGATGCGGCGATGCGCTCGCTCATTGCTTATGGCCTCCTCCTGCTGGCCGCGCTGGCGCTCGCGCTCGCCGGACTCTGGCTGGTCCAACGCCGCGTGACGCGTCCGATCACAGCCTTGACCGCCTCGATGAAGCAGCTAGCGCAAGGCGACTTCACCGCCGAAGTCATCGACAGCGGACGCAATGACGAGATCGGTGGCATGGCTGCCGCCGTCCGGGTGTTCAAGGAGAACGGTCTGCGCGTGCAGGCCCTGGAGGCGCAGGAGCGTGCCGCTGCGGCCGAGCGTGCAGCGCGGACCGAAGCCATGGTCGCCGTGGTCAGCGATGTCGGCACGGTCGTCGCGGCTGCGGCTGCCGGTGATTTCAGCGCGCGCCTGCGCCTGGAAAGCGCCGACGCCCAGATGCAGCAGCTGGTCGACGGCATCAACCAGATCAACGCTGTGGTCGACGGCGCGACGACCGAATTCGCCGACATCCTGGCAGCGGTCTCGCAGGGCGACCTGACCCGCCGTGTCGCGACCAGCTATCAGGGCCGCTTCGCCGAGCTGAAGCACTCGGTCAACGAGACGGTCGAGCGGCTCTCGGAGACGATCGGCGGCATCCAGGCGACGACCTCGCAGGTCTCGGCCTCGGCCCGCGAGATCAAGGCCGGCGCCGACGATCTCGCCAAGCGTACCGAGGAGCAGGCTGCCTCGCTCGAGGAGACTGCAGCGACGACCGAGGAACTCGCGGCCTCGGTCAAGGCGAGCGCCGGCTCCTCGAAATCGGCGGCCTCGGCCTCCGACGAAGCCATGACCGTGGCCCAGAAGGGCGGCATGATCGTTCAGGACGCCGTCGCGGCGATGGAGCGGATCGAAGCCGCCTCGCGCAAGATCACCGACATCACCTCGGTGATCGACGGCATCGCCTTCCAGACCAACCTGCTGGCGCTGAACGCCGCCGTGGAAGCGGCCCGCGCCGGCGATGCCGGCAAGGGCTTCGCCGTCGTCGCCTCGGAGGTCCGCACGCTGGCGCAGCGCTCGGGCGAGGCCTCCAAGGACATCACTACCCTGATCCAGTCCTCGACCAGCGAGATCGAGGAAGGCGTGAAGCTGGTCCGCTCGGCCGGCGCCGTTCTCGACCAGATCGTCTCGGCCTCCCGCCAGGTCGCGGCGACCGTGGTCGAGATCTCGGCAGCGGCGGGCGAGCAGGCCAACGGCATCGACGAGATGAGCCAGACCGTCGCCCATATGGACGAGATGACCCAGGCGAACGCCGCGCTCGCCGAGGAGAGCGCCGCTTCCGCCGCCTCGCTCGCCGACCAGATCCACAGCCTGGATCAGCTCGTCGCGGCCTTCCGCATCGCCGGTGGCGAGGCACGCTCGACCAGCGAGCCGGACCGCCTGCGCAACCTCGCCGCCGCCGCGATGTCGGAGGCTCGCTCTGCGCCGCGGGCTCCGGCTCGGAAAGCACCTGCACCACAGGCCGCTCCGACGCCCGCCCGCAAGGTCGCAGGCGGCGGAGCGCGGGATCGCGAATGGGAGGAGTTCTGAGCTTACCGGCTCAGACGCCGCCCTTCACGCCCTCAGGCGGCTTGATCTCCTCGGGCACGAAGAAGTCCGGCATCAGCGGCACCGACGGATCGACCCGGTAGGGCGTGAAATCGGTGACGCCTTCGCCGGCCATGAAATTGTCGTCGATCAGGAAATTGCCCGAGAAGCTGCGCGAGGGCTTGTTGAAGACCATGTAGGCCGCGTCGGCCAGCATCTCCGGCGTGCGGCTCGCCTGCACCATCTTGTCGCCACCGAGCAGGTTCTTTACCGCCGCCGTCGCGACCGTGGTGCGCGGCCACAGCGCGTTGACGGCGATGCCCTTCGGCGCCAGCTCGCCGGAAAGGCCGAGCACGCACAGGCTCATCCCGTACTTCGCCATGGTGTAGGCGAGGTGCGGCGCGAACCAGCGCGTCTTCATGTCGAGCGGCGGCGACAGCATCAGGATATGCGGGTTCTCCGCCTTCTCCAGATGCGGAATCGCGTATTTCGAGACCATGAAGGTGCCGCGCGTATTGATCTGGTGCATCAGATCGTAGCGCTTCATGTCGGTCATCTGGGTGTTGGTCAGCGAGATCGCGCTGGCATTGTTCACGACGATGTCGAGGCCGCCAAAGGTCTCAGCCGTCTTGGCGATCGCCTCGGCGACGCTCTGCTCGTCGCGGACATCGACCATCAATGGCAGGCACTTGCCGCCGGCCGCCTCGATCTCGGCCGCGGCTGTGTAGATCGTGCCCTCGAGCTTGGGATGCGGCTCAGCCGTCTTGGCGGCGATGGTGACATTGGCGCCGTCGCGCGCCGCCTTGATGGCGATGGCGAGGCCGATGCCGCGCGATCCACCGGTGATGAAGAGCGTCTTGCCCTTGAGCGACATGGTGCTGTCCTCCCTCGTTAAGTTTGCAAGCTGAACCGGTCTGGCTGGCTGCCGTCCGCATCGGTGAAGCCATAGGCGCGCGCCAGATCGGCGACATGCAGCACCTGCCCGGCATGGCGGGCGACGTCGGGATCGGCCGCGAGCGCAGCAACCGCGCGCCCCGCATAGAGTGGCGTCTCTGTGGTCTCGGCGGCCATGCCGGCATCGCGCACCCGCTCGGTCAGGACATGGCCTGGGGACAAGGCCAGCGCGGTGACGCCATAGGGCTGGAGTTCCTGCGCCATCGCCAGCGTCAGCCGGTTCATCGCCGCCTTGGACAAATCGTAGAAGACGTCGCCGAGATAGCCGCCGGCGGTGTCGAAGCTCACCGTGACGATCAGGCCTTGCCGCATCTGCACCATGGCGGGCGCGACGGCGCGGGCCAGCAGCAATTGCGCATAGACGCCGCTCTCGAAGCTCTCGCCGAGCCGCGCCACCGGGCGGCGCCAGAACGGCGCGCCGAAGGCCGAGCCATCCGGATAGCGCTCGCCGTCATAGCCCTCATTGCCGCCCCAGACCGCGTCGACGACGCAATCGAGCCGGCCGAAGCGGCGCAGCGACCAGGCGACGAGCTGGTCGACCTCGCGCTCATTGGTGTGGTCGCAGCGATAGGGCTCGCCGCGACCGCCGGCAGCTTGGACCTCGCGGGCGGTGTCCTCGAAGGTTTCCGAGCGCTGGTCGGTGCGCGGGCCGGCCTCGCTGGAGCGGCCGGTGACGATCACCGTGGCGCCGGCCTGGCCGAGCGCCCGGGCAATGCCACGCCCGAGCCCGCGCGAGGCGCCTGCGACGAGGCAGGCCTTGCCAGCGAGCGGCTTCAACTGGCTGTCATCGGCCATGGCAATACCGCTGGCGCAATGCGAGCGGCTCCGCTAGAAGCCCCTCCCCCGAACGGCGAGGACGATCATGGAAGCGAGCGAAGTCGCGGCCTGCTGGGAGGCCAATGCCGAAACCTGGACCCGGCAGGCGCGCGCCGGCTACGACCTCTACCGGGATGCCCAGAACACACCTGCCTTCTTCGCCAACCTGCCCGACATAGACGGCCTGGATGGCCTCGACATCGGCTGCGGCGAGGGCTCGAACACGCGCAAGCTCGCCGAGGCCGGCGCCAGCGTCACCGCGATCGACATCGCCCCGACCTTCATCCGCCATGCGCAGGAGGCCGAGGCTGCCAACCCGCTCGGGATCGACTATCGCGTCGCCGACGGCATGGCCCTGCCCTTCGCCGATGCCTCTTTCGATTTCGCCACCGCCTTCATGTCGCTGATGGACATGCCGCATCAGGATCGCGTGCTGGCCGAAGCCAAGCGGGTGCTGAAGCCGAGCGGCTTCCTGCAGTTCTCGATCCTGCATCCCTGCTTCGCCACGCCCGGCCGCAAGGTCATGCGCGACGAGGCCGGAAACGTCCTCGGCATCGAGGTGCGCGAATATTTCCGCATCACCGATGGCGAGATCGAGAGCTGGCGCTTCGGCGCCGCGCCGGCCGAGGAGAAGGCCAAGGTCGAGCCGTTCCGGGTGCCGCGCTTCCACCGCACGCTGAGCGACTGGATCAACCTGCTGGTCGCCTCCGGCTTCCGGATCGAGCTCATGCACGAGCCGGGTGTGGATGCGGAAACGGCCAAGGCCGTGCCCTATCTCGCCGACACCTATATCGCGCCGCTCTTCCTGCACATGAGGGTGCGGAAGCCGGTTCGATAGGTCAGGCGCGGCGGACAGCGTCACGCCGCGAAGACCGCAGCCGAATCCTCGACCGCGCCGGCGCCCTCGGTCACCGCGAGTTCCAGCGCGGTGGCTTCGCCGACATGATGCTCGGCATAGAAGCGAGCAGTGGCGAGCGCCGCGGCGCCCTGGTCCTCGCCCTGCATAGCCAGCGCCTTCTTCGCGAGGCCCGTGCCGCCCTGGGCGAGCGCGAACAGCTTGAGATAGGGCGTCGCTCCCGCGAGCGCGCTCGCCTGGTCGATGCCCATCGTCGCCAGCATCCATTCGGTGGCGCGCTCGAGCGAGTCGACAGCAGCGCCGAGCCGTGCCGCGCTATGGCCGAAGCCGGGCGTATTGGCCTCACGCACGGCAGCGACGACACCACGCATCTCGCCGATCAGCGCCTTGACCGCGTCGCCATTGGAGAGCGGCAGCTTGCGCAGCACGAGGTCGATCGCCTGGATACCGTTGGTGCCCTCATAGATCGTGGCGATGCGGGCATCGCGCAGATGCTGGGCCGCGCCGGTTTCCTCGACATAGCCCATGCCGCCATGGATCTGGACGCCGGTGGAAGCGACCTCGACGCCGATATCGGTGGCATAGGCCTTGGCGACCGGCGTGATGAGCGCCGCGCGCTCGGCCGCCGCCTTGCGCTTGCCCTCATCGGGTTCGCGATGCGAACGGTCGAGGTTCGCGGCCAGCAGCAGCGAGAGCGTGCGCGCGGCCTGCGTCTTGGCGCGCATCTCCATCAGCATGCGGCGGATGTCGGGATGGACGATGATCGGGCTCATCGGGGCGCCCTTCGGCGCATCGAGCGCGGTGCCCTGCTTGCGCTCCTGCGCGAAGGCGAGCGCCTGCTGATAGGCGCGCTCGGCGATGGCGACGCCCTGCACCGCGACGTTGAGGCGGGCATTGTTCATCATCGTGAACATGCAGGCGAGGCCGCGATTCTCCTCGCCGATCAGCCAGCCGATCGCGCCGCCCTCGTCGCCATAGCTCATCGCGCAGGTCGGCGAGGCGTGGATGCCAAGCTTGTGCTCGACGCCGGTGCAGCGGACATCGTTGCGCTTACCGAGCGAGCCATCGGCATTGACCAGGAATTTCGGCACAAGGAAGAGCGAGATGCCGCGCGTGCCGGGAGGGGCGTCGGGCAGGCGGGCGAGGACGAGATGGACGATGTTGTCCGTCATCTCGTGATCGCCATAGGTGATGAAGATCTTCTGGCCGCTGATGCGATAGGTGCCGTCGCCGGCGCGCTCGGCCTTGGAGCGCAGCGCGTTGAGGTCTGAACCGGCCTGCGGCTCGGTCAGGTTCATCGTGCCCATCCACTCGCCGGATACGAGCTTGGCGAGATAGGTTTCCTTGAGATAGTCGGAGCCATGGGCGTGCAGCGCCTCGATCGCGCCGACGGTCAGCAGCGGGCCGAGCGCGAAGGCGAAGGCCGCCGAATTCCACATCTCGGTGCAGGCCGACTGCACCAAGGTCGGCAGGGCCTGGCCGCCATAGGCCTCCGGCCCCGGCAGCGCGTTCCAGCCACCCTGCGCCCAGGCGTGATAGGCTTCCTTCCAGCCCGGCGGGGTGACGACGTTACCGTCCTTGAGCTTGGAGCCGATGCGATCGCCGACGACATTCAAGGGCGCGAGGACATCGCCGGCGAACTTCGCGGCTTCCTCAAGCACGGCCTCGGTGACGCCATCCGCGAGCTCCGGAGCCAGCCCCTCCGAGATCAGGGCGTCGAGCCCAGCGACATGGCGCATCGTCGCCAGGATATCCTCGACCGGAGCACGGTACGACATCGCTTACCTCCCTCGGCGCCCGCGCAGCATGGCGGGGCATTCGTCTCGTTGCGTTGACGGCGATGCTAGCCGCGAACTATGCGCTTGCCCACGCGCCAAACGGCGCGGTCTCGCACATGCCATCCCGGCATTGTTATAGTTTACATATGAACTTTCAAGAGCGACCGTGACAGGACCTCGCCAGACCCAGCGCCTTTCCGCCGACGAGGCCGGCATCGCCGCGGCCGCGGAGCTGCTGCGCGCCGGCAAGCTGGTCGCGCTGCCGACCGAGACGGTCTACGGCCTTGCCGCCGATGCCAGCGACGACCGCGCCGTCGCCTCGATCTACGCCGCCAAGGAGCGCCCGAGCTTCAACCCGCTGATCTCGCATCTGCCGGATGTCGATGCTGCCAGGCGCCAGGGCCTGTTCGATGCCCAGGCACTGGTGCTGGCGAAAGCCTTCTGGCCGGGACCGCTGACACTGGTCGTGCCGGCTTCGAGTTCGTGCACGGTCTGCGGCCTCGCCCGCGCCGGGCTCGACAGCGTGGCGCTTCGGGTGCCCTCCCATCCGGTCGCGCGCGCTGTCTTGCAGGCGGCCAGTAGGCCAATCGCGGCGCCTTCGGCCAATCGCTCCGGACGGGTCAGCCCGACCCAGGCGGACCATGTCCTCGTCGACCTCGACGGCCGCATCGATGCCGTGCTCGATGCGGGGCCGACGGCGGTCGGGGTCGAATCCAGCATCGTCGCCTGCCTCGGCGGCGCCCCGCGCCTGCTGCGGCCGGGCGGCGTGCCGCGCGCCGCGCTGGAAGCCGCAATCGGACAGGCCCTCGTCATCGTCGAGGACGGCGGCACCGCTCCCGTCTCGCCCGGCCTGCTCGCCTCGCATTATGCGCCGCGCGCCGCCGTCAGGCTCGACGCCGACACGCCGCGACCGGGCGAGGCCTGGCTCGGCTTCGGGCCGGAGCCGAACGGTTCCCTGCCCGCTCTCGCTTTCAACCTCAGCCCGGCGGGCGATCTGACCGAGGCCGCCGCCAACCTCTTCGCCGCGATGCGCCGGCTCGACGATCAGAGCCCTGCGACAATCGCGGTCGCGCCGATCCCGACGCATGGCCTCGGCGAAGCGATCAACGATCGGCTGCGCCGCGCTGCTGCTCCGCGCTGAAACAGGCAGCCTCGCCAAGGCGACGCTTGCAATTCCGCAAGATCTGGCAATGCTGCGCGCAGGTTTGCCGGAGAGTGGCCGTTGTCGACGTCGAAGCTCGCCTGGGATGATTTCCGCCTGATCAAAGCGATCGCCGATGCCGGCGGGCTGACCGGCGCGGCCGCCGCGCTCAACGTCAATCATTCGACCGTATTCCGCCGCCTCGGGCAGATCGAGGAGCAGCTCGGCCACGCCCTCTTCGAGCGGCGCAAGACCGGCTATGTCGCGACCTCGGCCGGCGAGGAGATGACGACGCTGGCCTCGCGCATCGACGACGACGTCACCGCTTTCGGACGCAGGCTGGCGGGGCGCGATCTCGCGCCGTCAGGCGATCTGCGCGTCACCACCACCGATACGCTCTATCTGCATGCGCTGCTGCCGATCTTCGCGGCCTTCCGGGCGGCGCACCCGCTGATCCGGCTCGATGTCGTCATGGCGAGCCAGACGCTCAACCTCTCGCGCCGCGACGCCGACGTCGCCATCCGCGCCAGCGACTCACCGGGCGAGACGCTGGTCGGCCGCCGGCTCGCCAATCTGAACTGGGCCGTCTATGCCCGCGCCGACGCGCCGGCGACCGAGGCCGAGGCGCATGAGCCGAAGCTGCTGTTCAAGCGCGACTGGGTCGCGCTCGGCGACCCGCTCGGCTATGTCAAGGCGGCCCGCTATGTCCGCGACCATGTCCCGGCCGAGCGGATCGCACTGCGCTCCTCGGCCGTGCTCGGCCTGACGGAAGCGGTCGAGCAGGGGATGGGCATCGGCCCCCTGCCCTGCTTCATCGCCGACCAGCGGCCGGGCCTCGTGCGCCTGCTGCCGCCTGACCCGGACTTCTCGACCGGCCTGTGGATCCTGACCCATCCCGACATCAGGCATGCGCCGCGGGTGCGCGCCTTCATGGATTTCGTCGGCGGCGAGCTGGCGAAGCGGAAGGCGCTGCTCGAAGGCGCAGGCTAAGGCGCGCGACGCACCGAGGCTGCAACCTCGACCATCCTCCTCAGCTGAACCGGGTCCAACAGGCCAAGCTTGCATCATCTCAGTAACCGGTATACCGGTACTCCGGTTAGAGAAAGCGCCATGCCACGCCTCGCCCGCGATCACCAGCCGACTCCCCTTCCGATCGCCGCCATCGACCGGACGCTGCGCGCGCCGGAGCAGGTCTATCGCGTCCTGCGCTCGGCGATCGTCTCGCTCGCCATTCCGCCCGGCAGTGCGCTGTCGGAAGGCGAGGTCGGCGCCGCTTATGCCGTCAGCCGCACGCCTGTGCGCGAGGCCTTCGCCAGGCTGGCCGAGGAGAAGCTGCTCGACGTCTTCCCCAATCTCGGCACCTTCGTCTCGCTGATCGATCCCAGGCTGATCGGCGAAGCGATCCTGATCCGCCGGCTGCTCGAAGGCGAAGCCGTCTCGCAAGCCGCCGCCAGTCGCGACCCAGCGCTGATTGCAGATATGAGCACCGCCCTCGCTAATCATGCCGGGGCTGTCGCGGCCGGCGACGCCACCGCAGCCTATCAATGCGACGAACGCTTCCACCGCGCCCTCTTCGCCCATCAGCACCTCGAACAGATGTGGGCGAGCGTCGACCGGGCGCGGGCCCAGCTCGAACGCGTCCATCACCTGATGGTCGCCCAACGCGGCGCGCTCGGCGATGCGCTCGCCAAGCACCGTGCCATCCTCTCGGCGATCGAACGGGGCAATTCTTACGCGGCGCATGCCGCGATGCACATCCATATCGACGCCAACGGCGCCTTCCTCGACCGGCTCGCCGGCCACGCCCATCCCTTCGTGCGTGCGCCATGACGGTGCCCGCCGAACGCTTGCTGGGCATTACGGTGATGCCCGACTACGCCCAGTCCGAAGGCGTCGACGCGGTGCTGGAGAACATCGTCGAGCGATTGGGCTGCGACGTGATCTGCACGATGCCGTCGGTGGCCGAGCGCTGCGCCGAGCATCTCGGCGTCCGCGAGCCGCCGGCCGATGCCGGCGCCGGCCTCGCCCGCACGCTCGACCGGCCACTCTGGGGCGACACCGCCTTGTGGATGCGGACGGCGCCGAGCTTCGTCCCTAACCCAAAATTCTATCGCGACACGCCCTATGCCCCGCCGGAGCCCGATGCGCTGACCCAGCGCGAAGGTCACATCGTCGCCAGCATGCTGGCCAAGGCCAAGCGCGCCGGCCTCACCACTCAGCTCCAGGTGATGGCCGCGGCACCGCCGGCGCTGCGCGTCCAGCAGCGTCCCGACGCCGGCACGGACGAGCCGCTGTCCGTGTTCGGCACGCCGGTGCGCGGTCGTGTCGATGCCAATGTCAGTCTCGCCAGCGAAGCTTTACGCGCCTATATGCGCGCCCTCGTCGCCGACCTGCTGGCGAACTATCCCGATTGCGACGCACTGCGCTTCGACTGGCCGGAATATCCACCCTATGCACTGGATAGCCTGCTCTTCGATTTCAGCCCGCCGGCAGTGAAGCGCGGGCAGGAGCTCGGCCACGATGTCGAGGCGCTTCGGGCCCGGGCGCTGGAAGGGTTGCGCAAGGCGCGAAAGAACATGGCCGGAGAGGCCGTCGCGATCGAAGCCCTGCTGCAGCCGGGCGGCTGGGCGGCCGATCTCCTCGCCTTCCGTAGTGCCATCGTCACCGACTATGTCGGCGCCTTGACGACGATCGTGAAGGAAGCCTCCTACGGCCGAGTCGGCGTGGTGATGCAGGCCTTCCCGCCGCCGCTCAACCTGCTCTCGGGGCTCGATTTCGCCGCCGTGGACGGCATCGCCGACGAGATCGCGATCAAGCACTACACCATGCACTGGCCAATGATCGAACGTGGCTATGTCGAGCAACTAGCCGCTGCCACGGACGTGGATGCAGACACGGTCTTCGCCGCGATCCATCGCTGGCTCGGCCTCAATGGCGGCGCGCAGACGCGCGAGTCACTGCGCTATCCGGAGCCGCACGAGCCACATCCGGCCGATGACGACGCGCTGCGCCGGACGGTCGAGATCGCCGCCAGCCGGATCAATCGCTCGCGCCTTTCGGTGATCGCGCATGGCTACGGACCGCCTGACGATGTCGAGCGCCGCTTCCGCGCCGTGCTCGAAACGCCGTGCCGCAACCTGCACATCAACCGCTACGGCTACCTCTCGGACGCAAAGATCGCGCGGCTCGGCGCGATCTGGCGGGAGAGCGCCTGACCATCGACAGCCGGCCGTAGGGATCGGCAAATATGGGGAGGACATCATGAAGCCGTTCAAGGTAGCGATCGCCGCGGTCGCCCTTCTCGCATCCTGCCTCGCGGCCGCCGCGCAGGCGCCCTATCCGAATGCACCGGTCAGGATCATCGTGCCCTTCGCCGCCGGCGGCGCCTCCGATCTAGTCGCGCGCACCGTGGCCGAGCGCCTGCAAGCGCTATGGGGACAGGGCGTGGTGATCGAGAACATCGGCGGCGGCGGCAGCAATATCGGCGTCGCCGCGCTCGCCCGCGCCAAGCCCGACGGCTACACGCTCGGCCTGATCAACGCCAGCAGCCACGGCATGAACAAATGGCTCTACAAGGAGAAGCTGGCCTATGACCCGCTGCGCGATTTCGCGCCGGTCAGCCAGCTCGCGATCACGCCGAACGTGCTCGTGGTCAATCCGGAGAAGGTGCCGGCGAAGACCGTGCCGGAGTTCATCGCGCTGCTGAAGCAGAAGCCGAACGCGCTGAACTTCGGCTCCTCCGGCGTCGGCACCTCGCTGCATGTCGGCATGGAGCTGTTCCAGCAGACGACCGGGACCAAGCTCGCCCATGTCCCCTATCGTGGCTCCGGCCCGATGATGGTCGACCTGCTCAGCGGCCAGCTCGACGTGGCGCTCGACGGCGCCGCCGTGGCCTGGCCCTATGTCGAGGCCGGCAAGCTCAGGGTCCTCGCGACCTCGATCCCGCAACGCGCGAGCTTCATGCCTGATGTCCCCGCAATCAGCGAGTTCCTGCCCGGCTTCGACGTCACCGCCTGGCATGGCCTCGCCGCCCCCGCCGGCACGCCGAAGGAGATCGTCGAGAAGGTCTCGCGCGACGTGCGCGGTATCCTCGAAACGCCGGAGATTCGCGACCGGCTGGCGACGCAGAAGATCATCGCGCTCGGCATGACGCCGGAGGCCTTTCGCTCCTTCATCGAGGCCGAGATCAAGAAATGGGAGCCGGTCGTCGAGAAGGCGCAGATCCGGATCGAGTAGGATCAGCCGATCTCGACGACGACCCGGCCGCGCACCTTGCCGTCGAGCAGAGCGCGGCCGGTCTCGACGACATCTTCGAGCGGGATCGTCGTCGTCATCACCGCCAGCCTGTCGCGGTCGAGATCACGCGCAAGCCGAGCCCAGGCCTCCAGGCGGCGCGGCTTCGGGCACATCACCGAATCGATGCCGAGCAGCGCGACGCCGCGCAGGATGAAGGGCGCGACCGAGGCCGGCAGGTCCATGCCCTGCGCCAAGCCGCAGGCGGCGACAGCGCCGCCGTACTTGGTCATCGACAGGACATTGGCGAGCGTGTGTGAGCCGACGGCGTCGACGCCGGCGATCCAACGCTCCTTGCCGAGCGGGCGGCCGGGACCGGAGAGCTCGTTCCGGTCAATGATCTCGGCCGCACCGAGGCCTTTCAGGTAGTCAGCCTCCTCCGGCCGGCCGGTCGAGGCGATCACATGCCAGCCGGCCTTGGCGAGCAATGCGGTCGCGACCGAGCCGACGCCGCCGGCCGCGCCGGTGACGACGACCGGGCCATCGGCGGGCTTCACGCCGTAACGTTCCAAAGCGAGCAGGCTGAGCATGGCGGTATAGCCGGCGGTGCCGATCGCCATGGCTTCGGCCGGTGTCATGCCATCGGGCAGCGGCACCAGCCAATCGCCCTTGACCCGGCTCTTCTGGGCATAGGCGCCCAGATGTGTCTCGCCGGTGCCCCAGCCATTGAGGATGACGAGGTCGCCGGGCTTGAACTGCGGATGGTCTGAGGTCTCGACCCGGCCGGCGAAGTCGATGCCGGGGATCATCGGCCAGCGCCGCACCACCGGAGCGCGGCCGGTGATGGCGAGCCCGTCCTTGTAGTTCAGCGTCGAATGGGTGACGCGGACGGTGACGTCGCCCTCCATCAGGTCCGCTTCGGTGAAGTCGCCGAAGGCGACGCTGGTGCCGGCTTCGCCCTTGCTGGCGATCAGGGCCTTGAAGGTCGACATGAACTCACTCCCGGGAAGCTATCGTTTCCCTAGGAGTGGCGCGCCCGGCGGCCGCCTGCAAGCGCGGCGACCGTGCATCTTTGGTCAAGCGGGCTGCGGCACGGCGCGCGCCACCGGCTTCTCGACGATCGGCAGGTTGATCAGCGCCGAGGCGACGCCGAGCGCGACCGAGAGCCACCAGACGATGTTGTAGGAGCCGAACTGCTCGTAGAGGATGCCGCCGAGCAGCACGCCGAGGAAGCCGCCGACCTGATGCGAGAAGAAGGCGAAGCCGTAGAGCATCGCCATGTACTTCGTCCCGAACATCAACATGACCAGCGCCGAGGTCGGCGGCACGGTCGAGAGCCAGAACACGCCGATGACGATGCCGAAGGCGATCGCGGTCATCGGGCTCGGCGGTAGCATGATGAAGGCGGCGATGGCGACGGCCCGACCGAGATAGATCCAGGCGAGCAGATGGCGCTTGGGCATGCGCGCCGTCAGCCAGCCGGAGCCGAGCGAGCCGACCGCATTGGCGAGACCGATCGCGGCCAGCGTCCAGCCGCCGACCCAGGCCGGCAGGCCGGTGTCCTTGAGATAAGCCGGCATGTGCACGGTGATGAAGGCGAGCTGGAAGCCGCAGGTGAAGAACCCCAGCACGAGCAGGACGTAGGAGCGATGCTTGAAGGCCTCGGCCAGCGCCTGCGAGATGCTCTGATTAGGGGCCGCAACCGCGCCGGGCGCAGCCGCAGGCTGGCTTGAGCCGCGAGTCGCCAGCATCACCGAAAGCGGGATCACCGGCAGCAGGGTGAAGGCGAAGACGATCAGCGCCTGTTGCCAGCCCAGCGTCTCGATCAGGATGTTGCCGATCGGCGGGAACAGGAACTGGCCGAAGGAGCCGGCCGCCGTACCGGCGCCGAACGCAAGCGGGCGCCACTGCTCGGGCAGCAGCTTGCCGAAGGCCGCGAGGATCAGGTTGAAGGAGCAGGCCGAAAGCCCGAAGCCGATCAGCACGCCGGCGCCGAGATGCAGCTGCATCGGCGTCGAGGCATAGGACATCATGACGAGACCGGCGGCGTAGAGCAGCGCGCCGACGCAGAGTACCCGCACCATGCCGAACCGGTCGGCGAGCGCGCCAGCGAAAGGCGCGCCCAGACCCCAGAGCAGGTTCTGGATCGCCAGCGCCAGGCTGAAGATGTCGCGGCCCCAGCCATACTGGGAGGTCATCGGGATCTGGAACAGGCCGGCGCTGGCGCGCGGGCCGAAGCTGATCAGCGCGATCAAACAGCCGGCGGCGACGATGATCTCCGGCGCGTAGCCGCGCTTGGCGGTTGCGGTCATGACAGGCTCCGGAGCGAGAAACGTGTGTCTGCACGATAGGGCGTGCAGCACGAGCATGCCAACGCGATTTCGTTACGTGGCGCATCACAACATTGCATGAAGTTTTGCCTCCGCTGCCGCCACAGGCGGGTCGCGCCGGCATGTCATAAGGAACCGAGCAGACCGATCGCAAGGAGCAAGACGATGACCGCAGCAAGCAATGACCGCCGCATCGACTACGTCGAGTTCGTCGTCGCCGACATCCCGCGCGCCCGCGCCTTCTACGAGAAAGCCTTCGGCTGGACGATGACCGACTACGGCCCAGAGTATTGCGCCTTCGCCGATGGCCGACTGGAAGGTGGCTTCACCACCATCGGCACGGTGCGGCCCGGCGGCCCGCTGGTGATCCTCTATGCCGACGATCTCGCCGCCGTGCAGAAGGGCATCGAGGCGGCGGGCGGCCGGATCGTCAAGCCGGCCTTCGACTTCCCCGGCGGCCGGCGCTTCCATTTCGCCGACCCGGACGGCTATGAGCTCGCGGTCTGGACGAAGGTCTGACCTGCAGAATTCGCCGGCAAACAGCGTAGTTTTCTGCTAGAATGGCCTCTGCAATCGTGGAGGCGACCAATGCGTGCCGTCATGGAGTTGCTAGCTGCCTACAGCTCCTGGCTGTCCCGGATGCTTCTGGTGACGCCGGAGTTCATCACCAAAGATCGCAGAGGCAACATGCCGCCGCCATCCGGCGGCATCGGCGCCTATTGACGGGCGCTGCCCTCCTCCAGGGAAGGGCAGCGCAAGCTGGTGGATTACTTCCCCCAGCGCAAGGCGAGCGGATCGAGTTCGCGTGCGAGCTCGAGCAGGCCCTCGCGCGTCTGCGGATGCAGCGGCGTCAATGGGTGGCGGACGGCGTCCGACTTGATCACGCCACCCGCCTTCATCACCGCCTTGGCCGAGCGCAGGCCGCATTGCCGGTTCTCGTAGTTGATGATCGGCAGCACCCGGGCATAGAGCGCCGCCGCCTGCTTGCGATCGCCCGAGGCATGGGCGGCGAGGATCGGCTTGATCAAATCGGGGATCATCGCCGAGGTCATCGTGCCGGTGGCGCCGGCATCGAGATCGGCCATCAGCGTGATCGCCTCCTCGCCGTCGAAGGGGCCGACGATGGCGTCGCCGCCCGCCTCGATCAGCGAGCGCAGCTTGCCCGCCGTGCCGGGAACCTCGATCTTGAAGTAGCGGACGAGCGGCACTTCCTTGTTGAGCCTGATCATGAACGGCACGGTCATGGTCACGCCGGAGAGCGGCGCGTCCTGCAGGATGATCGGGATGCCGCAGGCGTCGGCGACGATCTTGAAATGCTCGATCATGCCCTGCTCGTCGGCCTTGAGCAGCGCGCCGTGATAGGGCGGCATCATCATCAGCATCTTGGCGCCGGCATCGGCGGCGGCCTTGGCGCGCTGCGCCGCGATGCGGGTCGAGAAATGCGAGGTGGTGACGCAGACCGGCACCCGGCCCGCGACCTGCTCGATCGAGAGCCGCATGACCTCGTCGCGCTCGGCGTCGGTCAGCAGGAACTGCTCGGAGAAATTGGCGAGGATGCAGATGCCGTCGACGCCCTG
Organism: Rhizobiales bacterium 2SD; assembly: GCA_005502805.1. GTDB lineage: Bacteria > Pseudomonadota > Alphaproteobacteria > Rhizobiales > Beijerinckiaceae > Allobosea. The sequence goes on from SCMY01000012.1 coordinate 174,507, forward strand.
GTCGACCATCAGATCCATGACCCGGCGATTGCCCTCGTGGTCGAGATCGCCGTTCTCATGGAAGATCGTCGGCGCGATTGGGATGATGCCCTTATAGGGTTCGCTCATGGCAAGACCTCGGCTGTTCGTGGCTGGAGAAGAGTGGAGCTCATTGAGGCTGCGGCGCGCCAGCTTCCGTGAGCTCGCGCCGGTAGATGGCGAGGTCCTCGGGCGAGAAGCAGCAGAAGGTGATCTCGTCGAAATCGGGCTTGGCCTTCAGCGCCGTGGCCACCGTCGCCACCGCGATCTTGGCCGCGGGCGCGACGGGATAGCCGTAGACACCGGTGCTGATGCTCGGGAAAGCGATGGTGCGGATGCCCGCTCCGGCCGCGACCGCCAGGGAGCGGCGATAGCAGGAGGCCAGCAGTTCCGCCTCGCTCTGGCCGCCGCCCTGCCAGACAGGCCCGACCGTATGGATGACGAAGCGCGCCGGCAGGCGGTAGCCCTCGGTCAGCTTGGCGTCGCCGGTCTGGCAGCCGCCGAGCTTGCGGCATTCCTGCAGCAGTTCCGGCCCCGCCGCGCGATGGATCGCACCATCGACGCCGCCCCCGCCCAGCAGCGCGTTGTTGGCGGCATTGACGATGGCGTCGACAGGAAGCGTGGTAATGTCGGCCTGGATGGCGCGCAGTCTCGATCCCGTCATCGGCGATCCGCCTTCGGCTCGGTTCTGGACGGTTCACCATAGCGTCGGCATCCCAGCTCCGGCAGTGCGTCTGGCTCAGGCCTTGGCTGCGCGAGCGGTCACCAGCTTGCGGATGCCGCGCCGCGTCGAGCCAATCAGCGGGAAGAGCAGGAGCGCGAGACCGATCGCCATCAAGCTCGCCACCAGCGGATTCGACCAGAAGATCGAGAGCGAGCCCTGGCTGAAGATCATCGATTGGCGGAAGGCGTCCTCCGCCTTGTCGCCGATGACCATCGCCAGAACCAGCGGTGCGATCGGATAGTCGAGCTTCTTGAAGAGATAGCCGACGATGCCGAAGGCGAGCGCCAGCCAGATGTCGAACGCCTTGTTGCCGACGGTGTAGGCGCCGATGAAGCAGACCACGACGATCGCCGGCCCGATGATCGAGAACGGGATACGCAGGATCGAGGCGAAGAGCGGCACGGTCGCCAGCACGACGATGACCGCGACGACGTTGCCGAGATACATCGAGGCGATCAGGCCCCAGACGAAGTCAGGCCGCTCCACGAAGAGCATCGGGCCGGGGTTGAGGCCCCAGATCATCAGGCCGCCCATCATCACCGCGGCGGTCGCCGAGCCGGGGATGCCGAGCGCCAGCATCGGCAGCATGGCCGAGGAGCCGGCGGCATGGTCAGCCGTCTCGGGCGAGATCACGCCCTCGGGCTCGCCCTTGCCGAACTTCTCCGGATTGCGCGAGGAGCGCTTGGCCATCGCGTAGCTCATGAAAGAGGCCGCGGTCGGGCCGCCGGGCGTGATGCCCATCCAGATGCCGATGATGCTGGAGCGCAGCAGCGCCAGCCAGTAGCGCGGCAGCTTCAGCGCCGTGGCGAGCACGTCGCGCGGGCTGACCTTGGCCTTCACCCCCTCGAAGCGCAGGCCCTCCTCCATGGTCTGCAGCAGCTCGCCGATGCCGAACAGGCCGATCACGGCGATGAGGAAGCTGACGCCGGCGAGCAGCACGTCGAACTCATAGGTCAGGCGGACATTGCCCGAGACCGAATCCATGCCGATCGAGGCGAAGGCGAAGCCCATCGCCATCGAGACGATCGTCTTGAAGGGCGAGGCGCCGCCGAGGCCGACGAAACTGGCGAAGGTCATGAAGTAAACCGCGAAATACTCCGGCGAGGAGAATTTCAGCGCAAAGCGCGCGACCCAACCCGAGAGCAGCGTGATCAGGATGACGCCGGCCATGGCGCCGAAGCCGGCGGAGAGGAAGGCGAAGGAGAGCGCTTCCGTCGCCCTGCCCTGCTTGGCCATCGGATGGCCGTCGAAGGTGGTGGCGACCGAGGACGGCTCGCCCGGGATGTTGAACAGGATCGAGGTGGTCGAGCCGCCGAAGAGTGCGCCCCAATAGAGCGAGGTCAGCAGGATGATCGCCGAGACCGGGTCCATCGAGAAGGTCAGCGGCAGCATCAGCGAGACGCCGTTGGGCGCCCCCAAGCCCGGCAGCACGCCCACCAGAATGCCGAGCAGCACGCCGGCCATCATCAGCGCGACGTGATGGGTCGTCAGCGCGATCTGGAAGCCGTGGAGGAGCGAGGCGAAGTTTTCCATGGGATGGCTCCGGCTCGCGGGTCTAAAGGCCGAGCATCGCCTCGACCGGCCCCTTGAGCAGGCCGACCTGGGCGAATTTCTCGAGGCCGAAATAGAAGAAGGCGGCGGTGCCGAAGGCCGTCGCGAGCGAGGGCAGCCAGCCATAGCGGCCCTGGAAGCGCATCGCGAAGACGAGGTAGAGCAGCATCGCGACATACATGCCGAGCGTCACGGTCAGGACGATGAAGCCGAGCATCGGCAGGAAGAAGGCGAGGACGCGCTTGCCCTGCTCCCTGTCGAGGAAGATGCCGGCGAGCGCCGCCGAGCCGCCCATGCGCCGGCCGATCGTGGTTGCGATCGTACCCGCGCTGGCGAGCGCGATCAGCAGGCCGCAATAGAACGGGAAGGCGCCGGGCTGCGGACCGGAGGAATCCCAGCCTATGCCGAACTCGCGGGCGCCGTTGACGATGACGAGGCCGAAGGCGAGCGTCGCCAAAGCTGTCGCGATCTCGGCCTGGAAACGGCTGATCATCGGCGCTCCTCCCGAATGCAAACGATGTTCTGAACGATCACCCCGGACGAGCCGCGCCCGTCCGGGGTGATCTGACTTCAACGTCTTCAGGTCAATTCACGACCCAGCCTTCACTCTTGAAGACCTTGGCGTTGGCGGCCTCGTCCTTGGCGACGAAGTCGGTGAACTCCTTGCCCTTCATGAAGCGGGCGGTCTGCGCGGTGCGGGCGATGAACTCGGCCCATTCCGGGGTCTTGCTGACCTTCTCCATCACGTCGGCATAGAAGGCGACGGCATCGGCCGGAACCTCTGCCGGCAGCCAGACGGTGCGCGGCATCTGGAAGGCCTCGAGCGGCAGGCCAGCTTCCTTGCAGGTCGGGATGTCGCCCCACCCCTTGCCGTCATGGACCGGGTCACTCTTGGCGAGACGCACCGGCGAGAAGACGCAGAGCGGCTTCACCTGGCCGGCCTTCCACTGGCCAATGTTCTCATTCGGGTTGTTGGTGTTTGAATCGACATGGCCGCCGGCGAGCTGCGTCGCAGCCGCGCCGCCGCCCTGGAAGGGCACGTAGATCCACTTGGCGCCGGTCGCCTCCTGGATCATCGCGGTCAGGGTCTGGTCGGTGTCCTTGGACTGGCTGCCGGCCATCTTGAGGCTGCCGGGCTTGGCCTTGGCCGCCTCGACATAGGCCTTGGCATCGGCATAGGGCGCATCGCCCTTCACCCAGATCAGGAACTCGTCGAGCGCAAGCGCGGAGACCGGCGTCAGGTCGGAGAACTTGTAGCCGAGCTTGGCGACATAGGGCAGCAGATAGGCGTTGTTGGTGCCGAAGACGACCTTGTGGGCATCACCCTTAGCGCCCTTGCCGTAGATGTAGCCCTCGGCGCCGCTGCCGCCGCCCTTGTTGAGCACCACGACCGGCTGCTCGATCAGCTTGTGCTTGGTGATGATCGACTGGACGATGCGGGCGAAATTATCGGTGCCGCCGCCGGGGCCCGAGGTCACCACGAACTCGATCGGCTTGGTCGGCTGCCAGGCCGCGGCCGGAACCACCGCGGCGATGACGGAAGCGAGCGCGGCGCCAGCCGCAATACAGAAACGTTTCATGCTGTCTCTCCCTGGATAGTCGTTGAAACGGAGCGGCTCTTTTTGGCCGCTGGGCGAAGACTCAGGCGGCCTTGCGCGCCGCCTTGCCTTCGCTCGCCATCTTGATCGCGAGCGACAGCGCCGCGCGCGTGGCGCCGAGATTGGCGATGCCCTTGCCGGCGATCTCATAGGCCGTGCCATGGGCCGGCGTGCAGATCGGGAACGGGAAGCCGCCGATCAGGGTGACGCCGCGGTCGAAGCCCATCAGCTTCATCGCGATCTGGCCCTGGTCGTGATACATGGTCAGCACGGCGTCGAAATCGCCGTTCTTGGCGCGCAGGAACACCGTGTCGGACGGGAACGGCCCCTCGACAGTATAGCCTTTGGCCTTGGCGCTCTTCACCGCCGGCTCGATCGTCTCGATCTCGTCGCGGCCGAAATTGCCGCCGTCGCCGGCATGAGGGTTGATACCGGCCACCGCGATGCGCGGCGGGTTGAAGCCGGCGGCGCGCAGGTTCTTCTCGGCGAGATCGAGCGCCCGCAGGATGCGCTCCTGCGTGATGTTCTGCGCCACTTCGGAGAGCGGGATATGCGAGGTGACACGCGCGTTCCAGAGCTTCTCCAGCACGTTGAACTCGCTGGCCGGACCCTCGAATTCGATCGCGTCGCGCACGAAGCGGATCTCGTCGTCATAGCCGGGATAGGCGAAGCGCATCGCGGCCTTGTTGAAGGGGGTGAAGAACACCGCATCGGCCTTGCCGGAGGCGGCGAGACGCAGCGCGCGACGGAAATTGTCAGTCGCAGCCTTGCCGCCGGCGAGCGTCGCCTTGCCACGCTGCAGATCGGCCGGATCATGGTTCTTCAAGTCGACGAAGACTGGCTTGCCGGCGTCGATCGGCAGCGCATCGCCCTCGCCGACAACATGCAGATCAGGGGTCAGACCAGCATCGTCGGCGCCAAGCTTGAAGAGGCGCAGATCGCCGAAGACGATATAGCGGGCCGCTTTGCTCAGATCAGGCTCGGCCAGGATGCGGGCAGTGAGTTCCGGGCTGATGCCGGAAGGATCGCCCATGGCGACCGCGATCACCGGCAAGGAAGCGTTCTTGTCCATCTCGTCCTCCCGAGGCCGGCTTCGACCGGCTGCTTGCCCTCGGCCTATCATGGTGCGCCCGATGAAAGCAAGTATGCTGTATGCAGCATAACATTCCTGCACTACTCTACCGCGAATCCGGCCGCGGCCTCGCCTGTCCACAGGCGAGATTGCATCCGGTCGGGAGGACGCCTTCGCAGCCGGGCCGGTCGCGTTGACAGCGCGGAAGCGCCATGCCGTACAGAGGGCAAAGGAGAGCCGCGATGACGAACGAGGCCGGCATGGCGAGCGAGGCGCAGGACCTCTATCCGCGCATCACACGCCGCACCTTGCACGAGGAGGTGCTGGAGCGGCTGCGCGACATGATCATCGAAGGCCGGCTCACACCCGGGCAGCGCATCAACGAAGGCGCGGTCGGCGCCCAACTCGGCGTCTCGCGAACGCCCTTGCGCGAGGCGATCAAGACGCTGGCGAGCGAGGGGCTGGTCGAAATCCAGCCCGCCAAGGGCGCGATCGTGCGCAAATTCTCAGCGCATGACCTGCTGCAGATCCTCGAAGTGCTGAAGACGCTGGAACAGCTCGGCGGCCGGATGACCTGCGCGCAGGCGAGCGACGAGGCGATCGCCGCGATCAAGGCGCTGCACGACGAGATGATGGAGCTCTACAGGGCGCGCAACCGGCTCGAGTACTTCAAGCTCAACCAGGCGATCCACAGCGCCATCGTCGCCGCCTCAGGCAACAGCGTGCTGGTCGAGATGCACGGCACGCTCCAGGCCAGGATCAAGCGGCTGCGCTTCATCGGCAATGAAGGCCCGGAGAAATGGGCGGGCGCCGTGTCCGAGCATGAGGAGATGATCGAGGCGCTGCTGAAGCGCGACGGCGAGGCGCTGGCGGCCATAATCGGCAAGCACATGGATTCGACGCTGGTACGCGTGCGCGACGTATTGTGAAAAGGCGGGGCCGGCGCGGCCCCGCCGCTCAGTGCCCGCTGAAGACCAGGGTCTTGATCGGCAGCACCAGCGCCTGAATGCGCAGCAGCATGGCGTGGACCAATCCGGTCGCGTCGACAGCGTGCAGCGCGATCCGCCGCAGCGTCCCGGTGTCCTTGGCGGCGATGATGTCGTGGTTGTTGCTGTAGGCATTGGCGATGCAGCTCGAGCCCGGCGTCACGCCATCGAGCCCGCCCGGATAGAGAGGCTCCATGTAGGCGAGGATCGTTCCCGGCCGCGCCACCTGCTGGGCGTCGATCAACTGCTCGCCGCTGCGGATCTGGCCGGCCGCGATGAAATCCTGCACGCCGGTCACCACCATCGGGATCACGGTCCAGGGCTTCGAGATGCAGGTGACCTCGGCGACCATGCCGACCTTGATGACCTGCGCCTCGATCTGGCCGAAGCCGGCCTGAAGCCGCCCGCGGCCGGCTTCCTCCGGGATGATCGCACCGGCGGGGCGCATGAACGGGTTGACGATATCGCCGGGCCGCAGCGTGAACTGCTCGACATGGCCGTTGAAGCCGGCCCGCACCACGGTCTTGCTCAGTTCGACCTCGGCCTGTGCCAGGGCGGCCTCGGCGCTGGCGCGCTCGGCCGGAAGCAAGGTCGATATCTTCGTCTGGGCAGCCGCCTGTGACGCCGTGGTCGATGCGACGGCTGCCTCACGCCCGGCCGTGATGTTCTCGAGCCGCTCGATCTCGCGAGTCGCGACGACGTTGTCGTTGCGCCGCTTCAGTTCACGCTTGGTCTGCAATTCATCGAGCGCCTGCTGCAGCGCGCTCTTCGCCTCCTCGATCTTGCCGTCATAGGTGAGGATATCGGCCCGCGCGACCACGAGCGCCGCGTCGACCTCGGCGAGCTTGCGCCGCGCAGTCTCGACCGCGGCCTGCTGGCGGGTGCTGTCGAGGGTGAAGATCGGCGCGCCCTGCGCCACCTTCTCGCTGACGCCGACATGGACCTGCGCCACCCGGCCATTGATCTCCGGAATGATCGGGACGCTGCGGAAGAACACCGTGGCCGATGTCGTCGAGGGATGGTTGTAGAAGATCACCGTGATCAGCCCGACCGTCAGCATCACGCAGGTGACGATACCCCAGCGCAGCTCGAACCAGACCGAGAAGAGCGTGATCTCCCTGCCCAGCCGTTTGCCCTGGCCATAGCGGCGAAACAGGTAGTCGGGAACGATGGTGAAGAGCGCGCAGACGAGAAGTTCGAGCATCGTCTCCTCCTCACTGCTGGGCGGTTGGCGTGGCCGCGACGGCCTGTGGAGGCGCTGGTTCGTCCCCCGGCGGTGCGATCCCATGCTCCACGTCGGAAGCTGCATCTCCGCCGCGACCCGGCGCGATGCCGGCGATTTTCTCAAGAGCGCCGGCCATGCGGCTGAACGTGCCGGAGAAGTCCGGAATGTCGATCAGGGCCAGCAGCAGGCCGATCACCCAGAAGAGATGCACATGCGTGAACAAGGCGAGCAGCCCGAGCACGGCGACGATCTCGAACTGCAATTTGTGGGACTTGTGCGCGATGCGTTCGGGCAAGGTGTGCAGGCGCAGGAAGAGCAGGCCGACACCGAGCACGGCCCCGATCAGAAGGACCGCAGCGGCCACCGACAGGTAGTCCGTACCACCGGGAGCGGTGATGAATGACGGCAGGAGATGCGGCGCCGCTGGATGAACCTGGTCAGCCATGTCATCTCCCCGAGCGATCGACGACCTGACGTGAGGTGAGAGGGAAATCGCGCCAAAGTCAATTTGGCCGGGCTGGACTGCGCACTCCGTCTTGACAGCCCCGCGGCCCTCGCCTCCGCTGCTTGCAAGAAGCCGGCGAGGAAACGCCTTTCATGCTGACCTTGCGCCAGATCGAGGTGATCCGCGCGATCATGATCACCGGCACGATCGCCGGCGCGGCGAAATTGCTCAACGTCTCCGCCCCCGGCATCAGCCGGTTGATGAAGCACACCGAGCGCACGCTGCGGCTCAAGCTGTTCGAGCGGAGGCACGGCCGCTACGTCCCGACGCCGGAAGCCAAGGACATCTTCGAGCAGATCAACGGCGTCTACCGCAAGGTCGACGACCTGCATTCGATGCTGGCCCGGATCGAGCGCGGCGGCGATGTCGAGTTCAAGCTCGGCTCGGTGCCGAGCATCTGCCATGTCATGGTGCCCCGCGCGATCGAGCGCCTCAGGCGCAAGCACCCCGACCTGCGCATCGACATCAACATCCTCAAGATCGAGGAGGCGCTCGACTATCTCCTGCTCGGCAAGGGCGAGATCGTGGCGATGAGCTACAAGCTGGACCATCCCGGGCTGGATTTCATGCCACTCGCCATGGGCGAGCTGCTCTGCATCGTGCCGCAGGGCCACACCCTCGCCGGGCGCAGCAGCATCTCGGCCCGGGAAATCGTCCAGCACGAGCTGATCGGCATCGATCCGAACGACCCTTACGGCCGGATCATGAGCGAGATTTTCGAGCGCCAGAACCTGCGCTACGAGATGGCGATCAAGGCGCGGTTCGGGACAACGGTCTGCTCGCTGGTTCGGGCCGGGCTGGGTATCGCCATCATCGACCAGTTCACCGTCGCCCATGGCTCGATGCAAGGCATCGCCACCATCCCGATCGAGGAGCCGACCCGCTTCCAGACCTATGTCGCGATGAAGAACGACAAGGCGCCCTCGCTCTATGCCGAGACCTTCGTGAAGCTGCTTCGCGAGGAGATGACAGCCGTCGTTTCGCCGCGCATCGCCGCTGAAAGATAACATCAGGTTAGGCAACAACGATGAATTGGTTATCGCGTTACGGCTTCAAATCGGTTTAGCTGCAGGCTATTGCGCAAGCTCGCCGAGACGAGCGCGCCAAAGGGATTGGAATGTCGACCATCGTCACCGCCAGGAAGAGCAAACGGGTACTGCTCGGGCTGCTCGGCTCGCCGATCGCGCATTCGGCGACGCCGGCGGCGCAGGAGGCGGCAGCACGGGCGGCCGGCATCGAGGCGCACTATCATTTGATCGAGGTCGCGGGTGCCGGACGGGATGATCTTGCCGCCATGCTCGACGGCATCCGCCGACTCGGCTTCTCCGGCATCAACGTCACCTTCCCCTATAAGGAAGCGGTCGTGCCGCTGCTCGACGGGCTGTCCGAGCAGGCGGCCGCGATGGGCGCGGTCAACACCGTCGTCGTCGACGACGGCAAGCTGATCGGCCACAACACCGACGCGACCGGCTTCGCCACCGCCTATCGCAGGCTCGGCCGCCAGGATGGCGACAAGCCGGTGGCGATCATCGGCGCGGGCGGCGTCGGCAAGGCGATCGCCTTCGCGCTTGCCGGCAGCGGCGTGCGTCATCTGACACTTTACGATGTCGAGCGCAGCAGGGCCGAAGCGCTGGCCGAGCTTCTCGGCACGCGGGTCGGCGTCGCGATCGCGGCCAGCGCCGAAGACGCAGCCGAAGGCGCCATCGGCATCGTCAACGGCACGCCGATCGGCATGTTGCCGGACCGCGGCACCCCGATCGAGTCGGGCGCGATCCGGCCTTCGCAATGGGTGGCGGACGCGGTCTATCACCCGCTCTGGACACCGCTGCTGAAAGCGGCGCAGAAAGCCGGCGCAATGGTGATGACCGGGCGGGAGCTCGCGATCCATCAGGGTGTCGACGCTTTCCGGCTGTTCACCGGACTGGAGGCGTCGGAAGCAGTCATCGGCGCCGCCTTCGACGCCGTGCTCGCAGCCCGCGAGGGCGCCGAAAGGGCGGCCTGAACAAGACGGCCCGGGACAGCACCGGGCGGGGATCAAGAAACGTAAGGCTAAGTGGAGGAGACGAACATGAAAATGCACTGGATCATCGCTGCCGCGCTCGGCACGGCCGTCAGCCTGCCGGCCCTGGCGCAGGACAAGGTCAAGCTCGTCGACGTCGTCGAGCTCTCGGGCGCCGGCGCGACCGCCGGCACCAACTGGAAGAACGGCATCGACCTCGCCGTAGCCGATATCAACGCCAAGGGCGGCATTCTCGGCAAGCAGATCGAGATCGTCCACTACGACACGCAGACCAATCCGGGGAACACCCGCGCCGCCGTGCAGCGCGCCATCGACGAGGGCACCTATGCCGTGCTCGGCCCGGTGTTCTCCGGTCCGATCGGCGCCTCCATGCAGATCGCCCAGCGCGCCGAGATCGCCCAGCTCGTCGGCGGCGAGGCGGCAGGCCTGACCAAGCAGGGCAACCAGTACCTGTTCCGGACCTCGCTGAGCCAGACCGCGGCGATGCCGAAGATCGCCAAATATCTGAAGGACACGGTCAAGGCCGGCTCGGTCGCCGTCGTCTGGGTCAACAACGACTTCGGCAAGGGCGGTCGCGACGCGATCATCCCCGAACTGGAGAAGGCCGGCATCAAGCTCGCGGTCGACGTCGCCACCGAACAGGGCCAGGCCGACTTCGCCGCCGATGCGATCAAGGTCAAGAACTCGAATGCCGACGCGGTCTTCGTCTATCTGAACGAGGAGGAGAGCGCCCGCTTCCTGCGCGCTGCCAAGCAGCAGGGCATCACCAAGCCGATGGTCGGCGAGACCACCCTGCTCGGCGCCAAGGTGATCGAGCTCGCGGGCGACGCCGCCAACGGCGTCAAGGGCCATGTCGGGCTCTCGATCGACGCGCCGATCCCGGCCTTCCAGGAGTTCGGCAAGAAGTTCCAGGCCAAGTACAACTACGTCTCGGACCATAACGGCATGAAGGGCTACATGGCCGTCTACATGGTCAAATGGGCGACCGAGAAGCAGAAGAAGTTCGACAAGAAGGGCGTCGCCGACACGCTGCGCGGCGCGACGATCAAGACCTCGGAAGAGCCGGGCATCCTGATCGAGACCACGATCGAGAAGAACGGCGACCTCGACCGCGAGAGCTTCCTCGCCGAGGTCAAGGACGGCAAGCAGGTGATCACGGCGACGCTGCCGAAGATCAACCCGTAGCAGGCACGTCATTCTCGGGCGGCGCAGCGCGCCGACCCGAGAATCTCATCGTCCAGAGATGGTCGGGCCAGGCCCGACCATGACGCTCACCGAACCGAGCGAGACACCGCCATGGCCGAATTCCTCGCCTATCTCATCGCCGGCATCGCCACGGGCGCGATCTATGCCCTCGCTGCGATCGGCTTCACTCTGGTCTGGCAGACCTCGCAGACGATCAATTTCGCCCAGGGCGAGTTCGTGATGCTGCCGGCAGTGCTGGTGCTGCTCGCGATCAAGCTGTTCGGCGCGCCGATCTGGCTCGGCGCCCTGATCGGCATCGCCGCCTTCATCCTGATCTTCGGCGTCGGCTTCAAGCTGACGGTCGTCGATCCGATGATCCGGCACGGCGTGCTACCGCTCGCCATCGCCACCATGGCGCTGTCGATCATCATGAAGGAAGGCGCCAAGGACGGTTTCTCCGCCGAGGCGCAGAAATTCCCCTCCTTCGTGCCGACCGAGACGATCTCGGTGTTCGGCGCGGCAATCTCGCTGCAGCATGTCGCGATCATCGCGGTCGCCTTCGGCGTCATCGGCCTGCTGCAATGGTTCGTCGGCGGCACCCGGCTTGGCCGGCAGATGCAGGCGACGGCGCAGAACCCGACGGTGGCGCGCATCCTCGGCATCCCCGTCGAGCGCATGGTGCTGCTGACCTTCGTGATCAACGCGGCGCTCGCCGTCGTCGCCTCGGTGCTGATCTCGCCGATCTATCTGGCGAAATTCTCGAATGGCGAGGTGATCGGCCTGTTCGCCTTCATCGCGGCGATCGTCGGCGGCTTCAACCAGGTCCGCGGCGCCCTCGTCGGCGGGCTGATCGTCGGCATCGTCGACAGCATGGCCGCGGCCTACATCTCGACCTCCTACCGGCTGGCCGTGCCGCTGGTGCTCCTGGTCATCGTCATCCTCGTCAAGCCGGAAGGCCTGATGGGCCGCAAAGAGGAGCGCCGGGTATGACCGCGCCCGCAACGCACAGCGCCGCCCCGGCGGCGCGCCGCCTGCCCCTGCCCGGCTTCGTCGACGGCACGCTGCTGACGCTGGTCGCGGCCGCGGTCATCCTCTGGTTCGCCCCCTCCGGCATGGGCCGCTACGGCACCTATGTGCTCTCGCTCTGGCTGGTGATGAGCGTCGCCGTGATGGGGCTCAACCTGACGCTCGGCTATGCCGGCCTGAAGTCGCTGGCGCAGGCCGCCTTCATGGGCATCGGCGCCTATGCGACGGCGCTTTTGACCAGCAAGGTCGGGCTCAACTGGTACGCGTCCTTCGCAGTCTCGGGCCTCATCACCTTCGCCGTTGGCCTCGTGCTCGGCTTCCCGGCGCTCAGGGTCAAGGCGCATTACCTCGCCTTCGTGACGCTCGCCTTCTCGACGCTGATCTGGCTCGTGCTGCGCAATGAGCAATGGCTGACCGGCGGCGTCTTCGGTTTGTCCAACATCCCGCGGCCGAGCTTCTTCGGCCTCAAGCTCGACGGCGCGCTCGCCTTCCACCGCTTCGTCGTCGTGGTCACCTTCCTGCTCGCCGTCGTGCTCTGGTGGATGATCCGCTCGCCCTGGGGCCGGGCCTTCACCGCCCTGCGCGAGAACCCGATCCGCGCCGCGAGTCTTGGCATCGACACCCGGATGTATACCCTGCTCGCCTTCGCCATCGGCTCGGCCTATGCCGGCTTTGCCGGGGCGCTCTATGCGCCGCTGGTCGAGTTCATCGACCCCTCGCCCTTCTCGCTGTCGCAGAGCTTCTTCCTGCTGCTGATGGTGGTCGCGGGCGGCGCTGGCTACCTGCTCGGGCCGTTCATCGGAGCGCTGCTCGGCGTCGTGCTGCCGGAATGGCTGCGCTTTGCCGGCTCGCTCTACCTGATCATCTTCGCGGGAATCGTCATGCTGCTGCTGATCGCCTGCCCGCAAGGCATGAGCGGGCTGCTCGAACGTGGCTGGGCGAAGCTCACCGGCAAGAAGGAGGGCGCCCGATGACTGAGGTCCTCGAAGTCTCGAACCTGCACAAGGCCTTCGGCGGCATCAAGGCCGTGAACGGCGTCTCCTTCAAGGTCAATGAAGGCGAGATCCTCGGCATCATCGGCCCGAATGGCTGCGGCAAGTCGACCCTGTTCAACTGCATCCTCGGCCAGCTCGAGCCGACCGAGGGCGCGGTCAAGCTCGACGGCCGCGACGTCACCAATATGCGCCCCTCCGAGCTCAACAAGCTCGGCGTCAGCCGCACCTTCCAGCTGCTGCAGGTCTTCCCCGAGCTCTCGGTGCGCGAGAACCTGATCCTCGCCGGCCAGGAGCATGAGGGCACGATGCTGTCGCGCTTCTTCGGGGCGCGCGATGCCGGGCTTTCGGCCAAGGCCGAGCAGATGATCGGCTTCTTCAAGCTCGGCCATCTCGCCGACGCCAAGGCCGGCGGGCTCTCTTATGGCCAGCAGAAGCTGCTCGACGCCGCCATGGCCTTCATGGCCGGCCCGCGCCTCGTCCTGCTCGACGAGCCGGCCGGCGGCGTGAACCTGACCATGCTCGGCGATCTCAAGGAGCGCCTGCGCGCCATCAATGCCGAGCATGGCGCGACCTTCGTGGTGATCGAGCACAATATGGATTTCGTGATGTCGCTGTGCTCGCGCGTCATCGTGCTGGCCGAGGGCAAGGTCCTGGCCGAAGGCACCCCGGCCGAGGTCCGCGCCAACCCCGCGGTCATCGAAGCTTATCTGGGGCACTAGCCGTCATGCTCGGGCTTGACCCGAGCATCTCCTGACAGAGATTCTCGGGTCTGCGCTGCGCTCCGCCCGAGAATGACGCGAATGGGAACGGAGACGAGAATGACCACCCCCATCCTCGAACTCGACGGCGTGGTCGGCGGCTACGGCGCCATGACCATCCTCAACGGCACGACCTTCAAGGTACCCCGCGCCGCGATCACCACCGTGATCGGCCCGAACGGCGCCGGCAAGTCGACCGTGTTCAAGGCGATCTTCGGCCTGATCAAGGTGCGCGAGGGCCATATCCGGCTCGAAGGCCAGGAGATCACCAACTGGAACCAGCGCAAGCTGCTGGAAGCCGGCATCTGCTATGTGCCGCAGGGCCGCAACATCTTCCCCGAGCTCTCGGTGCGCCACAATATCGAGCTCGGCGCGGTCGCGGCCGGCAGCCATATCACCGACATGCCCAGGCGGATCGAAGCGGCGCTCGACCGTTTCCCGTCGCTGCGGGCCAAGGCCGACGTCCAGGCCTCGACCCTCTCCGGCGGCCAGCAGAAGCAGCTCGAGATCGTGCGCGGCCTGCTGCTCGATCCCAAGCTGGTGCTGATCGACGAGCCCTCGATCGGCCTCTCGCCGATGATGGTGCAGGAGACCTTCGACATCCTGAAGGAGTTGCGCGCCAAGGGCGTCACCATCCTGATGGTCGAGCAGAACGCCCGCTCGGCTCTGGAAATCTCCGACGAAGGGCTGGTGCTGGAGCTCGGCCGCACGCGCATGCAGGGGCCGGCGGCCGACATTCTCGCCGATCCGCGCGTCGGCCAGCTCTTCCTCGGCGGGGCGATGACGGAAGCGGCCTGAGCCCATGAACCCGACCTCGATCGCCACCGTCTCGCTCTCCGGCGATCTCGCCGACAAGCTGCGCGCCATCGCCGCCGCCGGCTTCGACGGGGTCGAGGTCTTCGAGAACGACTTCCTGACCTTCGACGGCAATCCGCGCGATGTCGGCAGGATGATCGCCGATCTCGGCCTCGCCATCGTCGCCTTCCAGCCCTTCCGCGATTTCGAGGGCATGCCGGAGCCGCTGCGCGGACGCACCTTCGAGCGGGCGCGGCGCAAATTCGAGCTGATGAACGAGCTCGGCGCCAAACTGATGCTGATCTGCTCGAACGTCTCACCGCAATCGCTGGGGGGCATCGACCGCGCCGCGCACGATCTCAACGAGCTCGGCGACCTTGCGGCGAAACATGGCGTACGCGTCGGCTTCGAGGCGCTGGCCTGGGGCCGGCATGTCAACGATTACCGTGACGCTTGGGAGATCGTGCGCCGGGCAGACCATGAGCGCATCGGCCTCATCCTCGATTCCTTCCACACGCTGGCGCGGCGCTCGCCGCTGGAGCCGATCGCCTCGATCCCCGGCGACCGGATCGAGCTGGTCCAGCTCGCCGACGCGCCGCAGCTCGACATGGACGTGCTGAGCTGGAGCCGGCATTTCCGCAATTTCCCCGGCCAGGGCGACCTGCCGGTGGCCGATTTCCTCCGGGCGGTCGAGGCGACCGGCTATGCCGGCCCGCTCTCGCTCGAAATCTTCAACGACCAGTTCCGCGCCGGCTCGGCCAAGCGTGTCGCGGTCGACGGCCTGCGCTCGCTGATCCAGCTCGCCGACCAGACCACTCGCCTGAGCGACCCCGCCAAGGCGGAGATGCCGGACCGGGCGCCGCTGCTCGGCGTCGAGTTCATCGAGTTCGCGCTCGACGAGGAGCCGGCGCAGGCCCTGACCGGCCTGTTCGCGGCGCTCGGCTTCCGTAAGAGCGGCGAGCATCGCAGCAAGTCGGTGACGCGCTGGAACCAGGGCGGCATCAACCTGATCGTCAACACCGAGAAGGACGGCTTTGCCCAGTCGCATGCGATCATGCACGGGCCCGGCGTCTGCGCGCTGGCGCTGCGCGTCGGAGATGTCGCGGCGACGATGGTCCGCGCCCGGGCGCTGAAGGACACGACCTTCGAGCAATCGGTCGGGCCGGGCGAGATGGAGATCCCGGCGATCCGCGGCGTCGGCGGCAGCCTGATCTACTTCACCGAGCCGCGGCCGGACGGCGCCCAGAGCTGGCATGACGACTTCATCGCCACCGGCGAAGGCGAGAACGCCCCTGCCCTGCTCACCGAAGTCGATCACATCTCACAGTCGATGGACTATGACGAGATGCTGTCCTGGCTGCTGTTCTACACCTCGCTGTTCGCACTCGACCGGGTGCCGCAGCTCGCCATCGCCGACCCGGCCGGGCTGGTGCAGAGCCGGCCGCTGGTCAATGGCGACGGCTCGGTTCGCCTCATCCTCAACGGCTCGCAGGCGACGCGGACGCTGTCCTCGCGCTTCGTCTCGGAACATTTCGGCTCCGGCGTGCAGCACATCGCCTTCACCTCGCCAGATATCTTTGCGGCCGTGGCGGCGATGCGCGCAGCCGGGCTCGATTTCCTCGATATCCCCGAGAACTATTACGACGATCTCGAAGCCCGCTACGGGCTGGAGCCGGCTTTCCTCGACCGGCTGCGCGAGCACCACATCCTCTACGACCGCGACGGCGAGGCCGAGTTCCTGCAGGTCTACACCCACGTCTTCGCCCAGCGCTTCTTCTTCGAGATCGTCGAGCGGCGTGGCGGCTATGCCGGTTTCGGCGCGGTCAATGCGCCGGTGCGACTGGCGGCGCAGGCGCGCGAGGCGCGGCCCGTGACGGTGCCGCGCCCACTGCACGAGGATTAGCTGACCACCACGACCTTGCCGACGGCGCGGCCGCTTTCGACCAGCTCATGCGCCTGCACGATCTCGTCGAGCGGGAAGCGCGTCGCAATCGCGTGGTTGAGCCAGCCGTCGCGCAAGCCCTCGCCGATCGCCGCGGCGGCTTCATCATGTGCGGCCGCGTCCATCACGTAGACCAGCACGAAGCGGATCGTCGCATCGAGCTGGAGCAACGGCCAATAGGGCAGTACGGGCTCAGCGACCGCATCGGAGGAATAGGTCGCGATCACGCCACGCGGCGCCAGCACCTGCATGGTCAGATCGAGATTGGCGCCGAAGGCGACCTCGACGACGCGATCGACACCGCGCTCCTTGCCGGTGAAGTCGCGAATGCGCGCGGCGAGGTCGTCGCTGTGACGGTTGAGCACGAGATCGGCGCCCGCCGCCTTCGCCGAGCGCGCCTGCTCCTCGCGGCTGACGGTCGCGATTACCCGCGCCCCGCTCTGCTTGGCGAACTGGATGGCATAACGGCCGACCGCGCCGGCGCCGCCGGTGACGAGCACGACCTTACCGGCGACCAGACCATCGGCGAGGACGCAGCGATGCGCCGTCATCGCCGGCACGCCGAGCCCAGCCCCCTCCTCGAAGGAGACATTCGTCGGCAACGGCTGGACCTGCCGCGCCGGCAGCGCGACATACTCGGCAGCCCCGCCGAAGGGCCGACCGAGCGCGGCTTCATAGAACCAGACCCGCTCGCCGACCCTACTCTCCAGCTCGGGCGAGCCGGCGGCCACGACCTCGCCGGCGCCGTCCTGGTGCGGGATGATCAGCGGGAACGGCATCTGGCCTCGGCCGAGCCAGCCGGCGCGTGCTTTCCAATCCGACGGGTTGATGCCGCTGGCGCGGACCCTGACCAGCAGTTCGCCCGGCCCGGCGACTGGCCGGGGCTGCTCGCCGACTTCGAGGACCTCGTTCGCCGGTCCCTTGCGCTGATACCATGCTGCTTTCACCGCCATGCTCCCTTGCGTGGTTGCGGAAGCAGGCAAGTGTCGTCATAGCTCATCTGGCACAAGTACGTACAAAGAGAACATGTACTATCATGGATGTAAGTGTCTCTGAACCTGTTCACGCTACCGGAACGAGGCCACGCCGCGAGCCGGCAGCCCGCACCGGCTGCGGCGTCGAGGCGACTTTGTCCGTGATCGGCGGGGTCTGGAAGCCGGTGCTGCTGTTCCATCTGCTGCGCGGCACGCTGCGCTTCAACGCGCTCTGCCGGCTGACGCCACGCGCGACGCCGCGAATGATCACCCTGCAATTGCGCGAGCTGGAGGCCGACGGCGTGGTGCGCCGGATCGTCTATCCGGAAGTGCCGCCGAAGGTGGAATACGAACTGACCGAGTTCGGGCAGTCGCTGGAGCCGGTGCTGGTCGCCATGCGCGCCTGGGGCCAGAGCTTCCAGGCGCGCATGGACGCTGCCGAGGCTGAGCCTGGGGGAGGATCAGCTCAGCCGCGCAGCATCTGCATCGCAGCGGGATAGTAGCGGAAACCGTCGCCGGCCTTGGCGAGGTTGCCGAAGCCCGGCCAGGCGAAGTGATAGGACATCACCGGCGTCTTCTGCTCGGCCAGCATGGTCAGCAGCTTCACCCGCGACTGCACCGACATCTTCGGGTCCCAGTCATAGGCGAACTCGACGCGCGGGTTCTCGGTCAGCAGCACCGGATGATGGGTGAGATCGCCGAGGAAGACGAAGGACTTCCCGCCCGAGGAGACGTTGAAGATGGTGTGGCCGGGGCTGTGGCCCGGCGCCGAGATCGCGGTGATGCCCGGCAGGAATTCCTGCCCATCCTTGAAGAAGACGATGCGATCGCGCACCGGGCGCAAATTGGCGCGGGCATGCTCGCCGAAGGCCTTGAACGGCGTGCCGAGCCGGGCGTCGTCGAGCCAGTAGTCATGGTCGACCTGGCTGATATAGATCTGCGCATTGGGGAAGTGCGGCTTGCCCTCGGCCGAACAGATGCCGCCGGTATGGTCGATATGGGCGTGGCTGCAGACGATCGCGTCGATCGACGCCGGATCGATCCCGGCTTCCTGCATGCTCTTGAGCAGCCGGCCGGTGGTCGGGCCGAAAGCCTTGGAGAAGCCCATGCCGGTATCGAACATCACCAGCCGGTCGCCGAAATTGACGATCGGGATGTTCTGCTCGAGCACGACATTGTCCTTGGCCAGGAAGTTCGTCTCGAGCAGGCCGTAGACCTGTTCCTTCGGCAGGCCGAGGAAGCTGGAGCCGGGATCGCCAAGCGGCAGCGGCCCATCCGAGACAACCGTGACCTCGGCCT
Source organism: Rhizobiales bacterium 2SD (assembly GCA_005502805.1). GTDB lineage: Bacteria > Pseudomonadota > Alphaproteobacteria > Rhizobiales > Beijerinckiaceae > Allobosea. The sequence goes on from SCMY01000012.1 coordinate 193,180, forward strand.
GACCAAGCGCGAAGCGGTAGTAATAGGGCACCTGGCTGTTCGCGAGCGGGGCCTTGGCGAGAGCGCCGCCGGGCAAGGCTGCACCGGCAGCAAGTGCGGCCGCACCGGTGAGGAAGCCGCGGCGGCTGGTAGGCGGGATAAGCAGATTCGACATGGCGTTCCTCCGGGTGAAAGGGGAGCGGCGTCGGGCGCCGTCTTCTTCGCCGGGCGGCCTTGCGTCGCGTCAGGCCTTGCCGGGAGGGAAAGATGCACGCCTGCGGAGTGGACGGCCAATAAGGCTTCGCTCTAGTCTGCATAAGCGAAAGCTCGCGCTCGCGAGCCGGTGAAAGGGAACGGAACGACGATGGATCTGCGCCAATTGCGCTATTTCACGGCCATCGTCGAACAGGGTTCATTCTCCAAGGCGGCGCTCAAGCTCCGGGTGGCGCAGCCGGCGCTGAGCCAGCACCTGCGCCATATGGAAGACGAACTCGGCGTCGCCCTGCTGCATCGCGGTACGCGCGGCGTGCAACCGACCGAGGCGGGCGAGCGCCTGCTCGCCAAGGCCCGCATCATCCTCGCCGAATTCGCCGAACTGCGCGACAGCGTCCGCGGCGAACAGGCGGCGCCGGCCGGCGAGGTCCGCATCGGCCTGCCCGGCACGGTGAGCGAGCAGTTCAGCGTGCCGCTGATCGAGGCGACGCAGGAGCGCTTTCCGGATGTGCGCATCCGGGTCGCCGAGGCGATGAGCGGCTTCGTGCTCGACTGGCTGCGCAAGGGCGAGGTCGACCTCGCGGTGATCTATTCGACCTCGGACCCGAAAGGGCTCGGCATCCATCATGTCCTGACCGAAGAACTCTGCCTGTTCGGCGTGCCGGCGCTGACGGCGCTGAAGACGCCTCCCGGCCAGGCGGTGACACTGACCGAGGCGGCGGGGCTCGACCTGATCCTGCCGGGCCCTGGCCATGGCCTGCGCGACCAGATCGACGAGGCGGCAGCCGGCATCAACGCCACCGTCCATGCCGCGGTCGAGATCGAATCCTACACCCAGATCAAGCGCCTGGCCGAGCGCGGCCTCGGCTACAGCATCCTGCCGCGCATGGCGGTCAGGGCGCAGGAGAAGGCCGGCATCTTCCAGACCTGGCCGCTGGAGGAACCGTCGCTCTATCGCAAGGTCTACCTCGCCTATTCGACCGAGCGGCCGATGACGGCGGCGGCCCGCGCCATCGGCCAGCTCTCCTGGGAGATCCTGCGCGGCCTCGTCGCCGACGAGCGCTGGACCGCGACGCTCGGCGACGAGACCGATCCGCCTGCCTTATACGGCTGATCGGGATTTCGTCTTTGACAGGCGGCGCGGCGGGCCGAACACTTGCCCGTACATCAGTTGACGAGGATACGCCTTGAAGACCCGCGCCGCCGTGCTGCATGCCAGCCCAGTCACCGCGCCCTATGGGCAGTCGAAGCCGCTCCGGATCGAGGAGGTCGAGCTCGCTCCGCCGGGCATGGGCGAAGTGCTGGTCAGGGTCCGGGCCGCGGGTCTCTGCCATTCCGACCTCTCGGTGATCGACGGCAACCGGCCGCGCCCGGTGCCGATGGTGCTCGGCCATGAGGCCGCTGGCGAGGTCGAGGAGGTCGGACCCGGCGTCACCGATCTCAGGAAGGGCGACCGCGTCGTCATGGTCTTCGTGCCCTCCTGCGGCCATTGTGCGCCGTGCAGCGAAGGGCGCCCTGCCCTGTGCGAGCCCGGCAACGCCGCCAATGGCGCCGGCGAATTGATGGCCGGCGGGCGCCGGCTCTCGCAGAACGGCAAGCCGGTCAACCACCATGTCGGCGTCTCCGCTTTCGCCGAGCATACGGTGATGTCGCGCCATTCGCTGGTGAAGATCGAGGCCGACATCCCGCACGAGATCGCGGCGCTGTTCGGCTGCGCCGTTTTGACCGGTGTCGGCGCCGCCGTGAACACGGCCAAGGTCCGGGCCGGTGAGACGGCGGCCGTGGTCGGGCTCGGCGGCGTCGGCCTCTCGGCCCTGCTCGGCGCCGTCGCCTGCGGCGCTTCGCGCGTCATCGCCGTCGACCTCTCGGATGAGAAGCTCAGGATCGCGCGCGAGCTCGGCGCGACCGACACCTTCAACGCCGGCGCGCCCGACGTGGTCGAGGCGATCCGCGCCGCCACCAAGGGCGGCGTCGATCATGGGCTCGAAATGGCCGGCTCGGTGAAGGCGCTGGAGCTCGCCTACCAGATCACGCGGCGCGGCGGCACGACGACGACGGCCGGCCTCGCCAATCCGGCCCACACCATGGCGCTGGCACCGGTCCGGCTGGTCGGCGAGGAGCGGACGCTGAAGGGCTCCTATGTCGGCTCCTGCATCCCGGTGCGCGACATTCCACGCTTCATCGATCTCTACCAGCGCGGCCGGCTGCCGGTCGACAAGCTCTGGACCAGTTCGAGCCCGCTCGACGGCATCAATGAAGGCTTCGACGCGCTGCACGAAGGCCGGACGATCCGACATGTCATCCAGATGTGAAACTCGGCTCCAGCGATCGTTCGCTTTGACGCTCGACCGGTCGCGCAACGAGATTTCGAGCCTCGTTGAGGGCTTCGCCAAGCGAGAGGGTTGAACGCCGGCGCGTGGCGGGAGCTTCCGGGAAATCCGTGCGGTAGTGCGCCCCGACGCTCTCCTCGCGCCGCAACGCCGCGACCGCCATCATCAGGCCGACCATGGCGGGATCGGCTGCAGCCGTCGAACCGGTCGCGAGCGGCAGTAGGCGGCGCACGCCTGCTTCGAGCCCGGCTCGATCGCGCAGGACACCGAGCGCCTCGCCCAGAATGGCGCGCACCGGCGCGGCATCCGCTGGCGGCATCGGAGCCATCGCCAGCTCTTTCGCGCTACGCCCCAGTCTCGCCGGCGCCCCACCGAGACTTTGCGCAACCCAGGCGGCGCAAACCACAGCTTCGGTCAGGGAGTTGCTGGCGAGCCGGTTGGCGCCGTGCAGCCCGGTGCAGGCGGCCTCGCCGCAGGCCCAGAGTCCGGCGACGGTTGAACGCCCCTCACCGTCCACGGCGATGCCGCCCATGTGATAATGCGCCGCCGGCCGCACCGGGATCGCTTGCGTCGCCGGATCGATGCCCGCGGCCTGGCAGGCGGCCGCGATCGTCGGGAAACGTCGCGGAAAGCTAGGGCCGAGCGCCGAACGTGCGTCCAGGAAGACGCGATGGCCGGCCTGCAGATGCGCCCAGACCCGGCGCGCGACGACGTCGCGCGGAGCGAGCTCCGCACCGGGCGCGCCCGCCATGAAACGCTCGCCGCTCTCGTCGATGAGCGTCGCGCCCTCGCCGCGCACCGCCTCACTGATCAGCGGCATCGGCCTGGCCGGGCCGTCGAGCACGGTCGGGTGAAACTGGACGAACTCCATATCGGCCAGCAGCGCCTCTGCCCGCGCCGCCAGCGCCAGACCCTGCCCGCAGGAGATCAGGGGGTTGGAACTATGCGGAAAGAGGCCGCCAACCCCGCCGGTGGCGATGACCACGCGGTTCGTTTCGAAAACAACTAGGCGACCGGCGCCATCACGAGCCAGCACGCCGGCGACCTTGCCATCGGCGAGCAGCAATGACTGTGCCGTGACGCCTTCGAGGATCGTGATCGACGGCGTCCGCCGCGCCGCCTCGACCAGCGCCCGCATCAGCTCGCGTCCGGTACCGTCTCCGGCGGCGTGAACGATGCGGCGACGCTGATGCGCAGCCTCCAGCCCCAGGCGCAAGGCGCCATCCGGCACCCGATCGAACACAGCACCGTATCGGATCAATGCCTCGATCGCGGCCGGAGCAGCCCTCGTCACCCGCTTGGCGATGTCGGGATCGCAGAGACCGTCGCCGGCGGCGAGCGTGTCGGCAAGATGCAGCTTCGGACTGTCGTCAGTCCCGAGGCTCGCCGCCAGGCCGCCCTGCGCCCAGCCGCTCGACGACTGCGTCCCGAGAGGAGCCGCGGAGAGCAGCAGCACCGGCTCGGGCGCCAGATGCAGCGCGGTCATCAGCCCGGCAAGACCGGCGCCGATGATGACCGGGCTGCCGTTCAGGCGCTGGATCTCGGGCGTCATACCGCCAGCATGCGCTCGACGGCCCGTCGCGCGCCTTCCGCCGTTGCCGGATCGAGCGTCACCGCGTGGCGCATCTCCTCGAGCGCCCGCCGGATGTTCGGCAGCGTGATCCGCTTCATATGCGGGCAGAGATTGCAGGGGCGGATGAAATCGACATCGGGATGCAGGACCGCGACATTGTCGCTCATCGAGCACTCCGTCATCAGCACGACTCGCGCCGGCTTGTTGGCGGTGACATAGTCCGCCATCGCCGCGGTCGAGCCGGCGAAATCGGAGACGGCGACGACATCCGGCGGACATTCCGGATGCGCCAGGACGACGACGCCCGGATTGGCCTCGCGCAGCTCGGCGATGTCGCCGGGCGTGAAGCGCTCGTGCACCTCGCAATGGCCCTTCCAGGCGATGATCTCGACCTTGGTCTCGGCCGCGACGTTGCGGGCAAGATATTCGTCCGGCAGCATGATCACGCGCTCGCAGCCGAGGGATTCGACCACCGCCTTGGCGTTGCCCGAAGTGCAGCAAATGTCGGACTCCGCCTTCACCGCAGCCGAGGTGTTGACATAGGTGACGATCGGCACGCCCGGATAGCGCGCACGCATCAGCCGCACATCCGCCGCCGTGATCGAATCCGCCAGCGAGCAGCCGGCTGCCAGATCCGGGATCAGCACGGTCTTGTCCGGATTGAGCAGCTTGGCGGTCTCGGCCATGAAATGGACGCCGGCCAGCACGATCACATCGGCATCGACGGTCATCGCCTTGCGCGCCAGAGCGAGGCTGTCGCCGACGATATCCGCGACGCAGTGGAAGATCTCGGGCGTCTGGTAGTTATGCGCCAGGATGACGGCGTTGCGGCTGCGCTTGAGCTCGAGGATCGCCTCGACATCCCCGGCGAAGACCGGCCATTCAGCAGCGGGGATCACCCGGCGCACCCGTTCATAGAGATCCTCGGTTCGTGCCCGAGCAGCGGCAAATGCGGCCATCTTTCTTATACTCCATATGAGCATAAATCCGACATATGCTTACTCTGAGTATAAGGCCTGTCAAGCCCTGGTCAGCGGCAGCTTCGTTCCGGCGGCGGCGCGTTCGGCGAGGACGGCATGGCGAAAGCGGAAGAGCTTTGCCGGCCGCCCGCCGGTGTCGGAGGTGGTGACGCCGGTTTCTTCGACCAGCTCCTGCTGCTCGATCAGCCTGCGGAAATTCTGCTTGTGCACGAGCCGGCCGGCCAAAGCTTCGACGGCACGCTGGAGCTGGAGCAGCGTGAAGGCGGGCTGCATCAGCTCGAAGACGACCGGGCGGTATTTGATCTTCGCCCTGAGCCGGGCAATGCCCGTCGCCAGGATGCGGCGATGGTCGCCGGTCATCGCCCTGCCCGAGATGCGCGTCGCATCGGACTGCCCGCCGGTTTCCCTCACCCGCTCCGGCACCAGGGCCGCCTCATAGAGCAACTCATAGCGCTGCAGGACGAGCTCCTCGTTCCAGGCCGCTCCGTCGAGCCCAAACGCGAATGCGCAGCGACGCCAGCGCTCTTCGGGCAGGGCTGCAGTCCCGCCGGCCTGCGCCCAATCGCGCAAGCGCGGCACGAGATGCTCTGCAATGACCACAGGCGGGCCGTCGCGGTGGTCCTCCCAGGGGAAGTAGTCGTACCAGCTGCGCCAGCCGACCTCGCCCCGCGTTTCGCGCGTCAGACCGAGATAGCTGATCGAGATCACGCGCTGAGAGCTGCCCGCCGCACTCCGGTCCCGGTCCGCGAAGGTGTAGAGCTGCTCGACATAGCCGAGAGGGTGATGGGTCTGCTCCTCGACCCAGATGCGCAATCCGGTCTGCAGTGAGCGATGCGCGTCCTCGAACGGCCCGGACGGCAAGGCGTCGCCGTTCTGGACGGTCAGGACCGATGGCGAGCCATTCACCACCGCGACGAGAACGGCGATCAGATCGACCGCAATGGCGCCAGCGAGGCTGACCGTCGTCGTTTCAGGCACCCGATTCCCCTGTCTCGGGAGCCCTTATGCCATTGCCGCGGCGTGCGCGCACGCCCACTCCCCGGGCGAGGTTCCGATCAACGACTTTGGGGGGCGGGGCTGGCCTCCGATCTGGCGCGGGGAGCGAGCGCCGCCGCAAGGGCCGCTACCAGCATCAGCGCGACCGCGAAGCCGGGTAGCGCCGGAAAGCCTGCATAGGCATAGAGCGGCCCGAAGCCAGTGGTCCCGGCGAAGAGCGCGAGATAGGTCACGCCACTGTTGAGGCCCATGATCGCACCACGGCGACCAGGATCGAGTGCCGCGAGCCGCAGGATCAGCACATTCAGCGCCGCGTGATTGGCCATGCCCCAGCAGAAGACGACGGCGAGCATCGCTGGATAGGACGCAGCGGCGGCCGACATCACCAGATAGACGCCGCCAACCACTGTGAAGAACAGCGGGAGCAGGCGGGCCGGGCCGAGGCGATCGATCCAGCGATCGAGAAAGGTCGTCGCGCCGAAGCCGAGGCCGTAGCACAGGGCCAGTAGACCTCCAGCGCTGACCGGCAGACCGAGCCCCCGATGCAGATGGTCGCCGATATAGGCGTAGACGCCGTAGAACGAGGCCATGAAGGCGGCGCAGGCGAGCAGCAGCGGTGCGATGCCGGGAACGCGCAGGGCCGAAAGCGGCGACGGCGCGGCGCGTCCGGTCGCGTTGCCGCCGGCGGTCAGTTTCGTTGTCCCGGCCACGGCGGCGAGCCCGGCGACGACGACGATGGCGTACACCATGCGCCAGCCGAGAAAATCGGCGATCACCGCCGAGAGCGAGACGCCGGCGACCATGCTCAGCGTCCAGCCGAACAGGACGACGCCGAGTGTGTCGCTCTCGCGGCCGGCAGGCGCCGCCAGCGCAGCGAGCGTATAGATCGCCGGCAGCGCGAGGCCGGCGGCGATACCGGCCAGCAATTGCGCGCCGACGAAAGCCGGCAGGATGGGCGCCGCCCCGCTCGCCGCAAGTGCCGCCAGAAAGGCGAGCAGCGCGTAGCGCAGCACCCGGCCCGCGCCGAAGCGATCGATCAGCCCGGCGAGCAGCAGAGCGCTCGCCGCCGTGCCAATGCCGAAGGCGGCCGAGGCCGTCATCACGGCCGGCACGCCGCTGGCGAAGCTCTCCGCCACACGCGGCGCGATCGGCCCCAGCGCGAGAGAGTTGGCGCCGACGAGGCCGATGCACAGGCAGAGCGCATAGGCCGCGGCTGGGATGCGGTGCGCGTCGGTAGAGGTTTGATTTTCATTCGTCATTTTGACAGAATGACCGAATTAAATTCTGGATCAATCGAGGATCATCGAATGCTTGAAAAAACAGATGGCGTTCGGCGCAGCCGCGGGTCCGAGCGCGAACTCGATGCGATGGACCGAAAGCTGTTAGGCGTTCTGGTCGAGGATGCGACGATCAGTTACGCCGATCTCGGCGAGCGCGTCGGCCTGTCACCGCCGGCGGCGCATGAGCGGGTCAAGCGGCTGCGGCGCTCCGGTGCGATCAAGCGGGTCGCGGCGCTGATCGAGCCCGAGGCGACTGGCAAGACGCTGCTCGCCTTCGTCCATGTCGACACCACCGGCTGGGGCAAGACGACAACGCTCCTGGCGATCGAGGCGCATCCCGAGGTCGAGGAGATCCATTCGGTCGCAGGCGACACCTGCATGATGCTGAAAGTGCGGACCGAAAGCACGCATGCGCTCGAAGGCCTGCTGGCGAAGATCTACGACGTGCCCGGTGTCACCGCGACGCGCAGCTATGTCGTGCTCTCGACCTATCTGGAGCGGCCGGTCCAGCCCGGCATCACGGGCGAATGGCCGGGGCGGGTGAAGGATCCCCGTCGGCCGGCTGGAGCCGGCGCGAGCTGAATCTCAGCCGTACATGGCGGAGGTACCCGCCGGTTTCGGCTCGAACGGCACCTTGAGGTGGTGCAGCCGTAGCGGCTGGTGCAGGACGTAGCCGCCCTTGTCGTGGTCCGACAGCGCTTCGAAGCGGGCGAGCAGCTTGCCGCGCGCCGCTTGCGCCCGCTCCTCGCGCGACGGATCGATCACGACGGCACGCTCCAGGAAGGCCTCGGCATCGGCAAAGGTTTCGATGCGGTCGTATTCGATCTGCCTGATCTCGCTGACGATACCGAGGCGCCTCGCCCTGACGATCGCATCCTGGGCGGCCTGCCGGACCTCGGTCTCGTCCTCGATCAGCCGCAGCGCATCGAAGAACGATCCTTCCGACAGGGATTCGACGACGATGACGCTGCCACCCTTGCCGACGACGCGGGCGGCCTCCTCCAGTGCCAACAGCATGTCGGGGATAGGGATATGGTGCAGGCTGTTGAGGAAGATCGCGGCGTGCATGCTGGTATCGCCGAAGGGCAGGAGCTGGGCGCAGCCCTGCTTCAGCACAGCCTTCGGCACGAGCATCTGCGCGACCCCGAGCATCGCCTCGTCCGGATCGAGCCCGGCGACGCTGGCGCCTCGCTCGGCCAGCGCCTGCAGCAGATTGCCCCGGCCGCAGCCGATATCGAGGATGCGCCGGCCCTGCAGGGGCGCAAGTAATCCTCCCAGGATATCGACGGTATCGCCTGCCGGCAGCATGCCCATGACAAATCAATGCTTGCGCCCGCTTCCGGGCGCAAGACCTGTCCTCGTGCGATCCCAAACTACTCCTTACGGATGACCAACCTGGCCGCGTTTGACTCGTTCCGCCTCACCCATGCTTGTGCACGATCGTCTTGGCGACCGCGAACTCCTCCAGCGCCATGAAGCCCTTCTCGCGGCCATGGCCGCTCTTGCCGGTGCCACCGAAGGGCAGCTCGATGCCGCCACCGGCGCCGTAGCCGTTGATGAAGACCTGCCCGGCGCGGACGCGCTTGGCGACGCGCTGCTGGCGTCCGCCATTATTGGTCCAGACGCCGGCGACGAGGCCGTAAGGGGTGGAGTTCGCGAGCTTCACCGCATCCTCCTCATCGTCGAAGGAGAAGGCCGCGAGGACGGGCCCGAAGACCTCCTCCTGCTCCAGCCGGTTGCCGCGCGGCACCTGGCCGAACAGGGTCGGCGTCACATAGAAGCCGCCATTGGGCACGCCCTGCGCGATAGCACCTTCGGCCAGCACCGGGATACCCTGCTCGCGGGCCTGGTCGACGAAGCTCTGCACCCGGCCGCGCTGCTTGGCGTTGATCACCGGGCCGCAATCGAGGTCCATCTCGGGCGTGCCGGCGCGCAGCTTGGCGAACTGCTTGGCGACGGCGCCGACGAAGTCGTCATAGACATTCTTCTGGACCAGCACGCGACTGCCGGCCGAGCAGGTCTGCCCGGTGTTCTGGACGATCGCCTTGCAGACGATCGGCACGGCAGCGTCGAAATCGGCGTCGTCGAAGACGATCTGGGGCGATTTGCCGCCGAGCTCCAGCGTGCAGGTGATGAAGTTGTCGGCGCAGGCCTTCTGGATGATCTGGCCGACCTGGGGCGAGCCGGTGAAGGAGATGAAGCCGACGCCGGGATTGCGGCAGAGCGCCTCGCCCGCCTCATGGCCGCGGCCGGTGACGATGTTGATCGCGCCATCGGGGAAGCCGACCTCGGTGGCAAGTTCCGCGAGGCGCAGAGCGGTCTGGCAGGCATCCTCGGCGGGTTTGAGCACCACGGCATTACCCATGGCGAGCGAGGCGGTCAGCGAGCGGCCGAACATCTGCGCCGGATAGTTCCAGGGCAGGATATGGCCGGTGACGCCATAGGGCTCGTGCACGACGCTGACGTTGTAACCGTTGAGGAACGGGATGATGTGGCCGTGCACCTTGTCGGCCGCGCCGCCATAGAACTCGAAATAGCGGGCGGTGGCGTCGATGTCGGCGCGCGCCTGCGCCATCGGCTTGCCGGTGTCCTGCGCCTCGATCCGCGCCAGCTCGTCGAAATGGTCCTGGACCTTGAGCGCCAGCTTCGAGATCAGCCGGCCGCGCTCGGCCGCGGTCAACTTGCCCCAGGCGCCCTCATAGGCGGCGCGGGCCGCCCGCACGGCGTCGTCGATGTCCTCGGCGCTGCCGCAGGCGATGCGGGTGAACTCCTCGCCGGTCGCCGGCGCGAGCACCGCCATGGTCTCGCCGGTGCGGCCGGCGACGTGCCGGCCGTTGATGAAGTGCTGGGTCATGATGGTCTCCGTCTACGGCGATGCCGTCTCGTATCGTCTCAATGCAGCCCGGCTGCGGCGAGCGAGCTTTCGGCCAATTGCGTTTCGCTGACCTCGCCGCGCTCGATCGCATAAGCCTTAGCCGCGAAGTTGCGCAGCAGACTGGGGTTGGATTCGGTGATCAGCAAGGCGATGTCGGGATGGCTGTCGCGCAACGCGCGCAGGGCGGCGGCATAGCGATTGGCCAGGACCGGGGCGAGGCCCTGGAAGGGCTCATCGAGCAGGATGACGCGGCTGCCGACCATTAGCGCCCGAGCGAGCGCCGCCATCTTGCCCTGTCCGCCGGAGAGCCCCGCGGCAGGCCTCTGGCGCAGATCGGCAAGCTCGGGCAGCACCGCATAGATGCGCTCCAACCGTCTTGCGATCTCCGCCTCGCCGAGCTTCATCACCTCCGCCGGCAGGCGGATGTTCTCCTCGATGGTGAAGGTCGAGAACAGCCGGCGATCCTCCGGCGCATAGCCGATGCCGAGGCGCGGCCGCTCATGCGCCTTCACCGTATCGAGCGGCTTGCCGTCGAAGCTGATCGCGCCGCCGGTCACCGTCATGAAGCCCATGATGGCGCGCAGCAGGCTGGTCTTGCCGGCGCCGTTGCGGCCGATCAGCGCGACGGTCGCGCCCTCCTCCAGCGACAGCGTGGCCCGGCGCAGCACCTGCACCCCTTCGATCTCGGCGGAGAGTTCCCTGATCTCCAGCATCTCAGACCCCCACCCCGATCACGGTCTCGCGCACCTCCGGATGGCTGAGGATCTCCTCCGGCGTGCCCTGATGGGCGATACGCCCGCCGGTCCAGACTGCGACACGGTTGGCGTAGCGGGCGACCACGTCCATATCGTGCTCGACGAAGACCGCCGTGGTGGCGCGGGCGTCGAGCACGCGGGTCAGCGTATCCATCACCTGGAACTTCTCGGTCGAGGACACCCCGCTGGTCGGCTCGTCCATGAAAATCAGCTTTGGTTCGAGCGCGAGCGCGACTGCGATGTCGATCAGCTTGCGCATGCCCTCCGGCAATTCGCGGACGATGCGGTTGCCGGTCTCCTTCAGCCCGACCATCTCCAGCAGCGCCCACATCTCCTCCGCCTTTGGATGGCGCTGCACGGCGAGGAAAGGCGACCAGGAGCCCTCGCGCGCCGAGAGCGCCAGCAACAGGTTCTCGATCACGGTGTTGTCGAGGAAGAGCTGCGGGATCTGGAAGGAGCGGCCGATGCCGAGGCGGGTGATCGCCTGCGGCGAGAGGCGCGTCACATCCTGCCCATTGAAGACGACGCGGCCAGATTGCGGCTTGAGATAGCCGGTGCAGAGATTGATGAAGGTGGTCTTGCCGGCGCCGTTCGGGCCGATGATGGCGATGCGCTCGTTCGCCGCGACCTTGAGCGAGGCGCCGTTCGCCGCCTGCACGCCGCCGAAGCGCAGGTGCAGGTCGTCGGCCTCGAGGATGACGCCGCTCATCGCCCGCCCTCCTCGCGCTGCGGCTTGCCGCCCTTGCCCGCGACGATGCCGTAGAGGCCCGCCGGCGCGAAGAAGATGATGATCAGCAGCATGACGCCGAGCACGGCATGCCAGGTCTCGGGCGCGTAGACCGCGGCATAGCCGCGGATGATCTGGAACATCAGCGCGCCGAGGAAGGGTCCGGCGACGCCGCCGATGCCGCCCAGGATCGCGATGAAGACGAATTCGCCCGAGCGCACCCAATAGGCCAGCTCCGGCGTGACGTGGCCGGAGACGAGCGCGATGATCGCGCCGCCCAAGCCCGCCAGCAGGCCGGAGAGCAGATAGGCGCCGTAGAGCACCTTGCGCGGGGAAACGCCGAGATATTCGAGCCGCGTCTCGTTCGACTTGATCGCCTCCAGCGCCTTGCCGCCGGGCGAGAGCAGATAGCGCGCGACGAAGAGCGCGGCGAGGATGCAGAGCACCAGCGTGACGTAGAAAGTCGCGAGCTCGAACTGCTCGCGGCCGAACTCAATGCCGGCGAAGGTCGGACGGGGCACGCGCTTGCCGTCGGCGCCGCCGGTGATCGGGAAGAGCTTCTCCAGCAGCGAAAAGAACACCATGGAAATGGCGAGGTTGAGCATGCCGAAGAAGATCGCGCGGTAGCGCACGACGAAGAGGCCGACGATCGCCGCAAGCAGGCCCGATGCCGCCATGCCGACGGGGATCAGGACCAGCGCTTCATGGCCGACCTTCGCCGCCGCCAGGAAGGCGACCGCATAGGCGCTGAACGAGAAGAACAGGCCGTGGCCGAAGGAGACCTGGCCGGCGCGGAGCAGCACCATGATGCCGAGCGCCGCCAGCCCCTCGCAGAGGGCGACGGTCAGGATCACCGTCGACCAGGGCGAGAACAGCGGGAAGACCGCGAGCGCCGCGATCAGCGCGAGGCCGAAGACGAGCTGGCGCGCCATCACACTTTCCTCGTCTGCACGGTCGAGAACAGGCCCTGCGGACGGACCAGCAGCACGAGCATCATGATGAGATAGGGGATCAGCACGTCGAATTCCGGGGCGAAATAGACCGCGGCCGAGCGGCCGAGCCCGATCAAGAGCGCCGCCACCGCCGCGCCCTCGATCCGCCCAAGGCCGGCGGTCGCGGCGACCGCAAAGGAGAGGACGAGCGTGCCGGCGCCGATGCCGGGGGTCAGCGAGGTCGTCGCCGAGGCGAGCGCGCCGCCGAGCGCCGCCAGGAAGGCGCCGATGATGAAGGTGATCAGGTAGACCCGCGTCGCGTCGATGCCCATCGCGGTCGCGGCCTCGCGATCCTGCGTCACCGCGACGATGGCGCGGCCGAAGCTGGTGCGGCGCAGGAAGAAGCGCAGGCCAAGCAGGACCGCAGCTGCGACCAGCGGCATCAGGATGAGCTGGTAGGTCGTGTAGAAGATGCCGAAGACCTCGACCGTGCCGAGCCAGTTCATCGGCGCATTGGCGAAATAGGGCTGGACACCGAAGACGACCTTCTGCGCGTCCTCCAGGATCATGAAGACGGCGAAGGTGACGATCAGCTGCAGCACCTCCTCCTTACCGTAGACCCGGCGGAGCAGGGCGATCTCGACGAGACCGCCGACGAGGATGCCGACCAAAGCGGCGGCGAGCAGCAGCGCCGGAAAGGCGAGCCAGGTCGGCAGTCCGGCGGCACCGAGCGCGAGCACGGCCGCCGCAGCGACATAGGCGCCGATCGCATAGAACGAGCCATGGGCGACGTTGACGATGCCGAGCACGCCAAAAATCAGCGACAGCCCGACCGCGACCAGGAAGATCAGCGAGCCATAGGCCAGGCCGTCGAGCGCGGCAAGGAGAAGCATTTCAGGAGGCATACGACCCGTTCTTCAGATTCTGATTCAAGTGCTTGAGAGTCTGTTTCAATCCGCTCCGTCATTCCGGCCGCAGCGAAGCGGAGCGCCGGAATCCATCATAGGGTTCAGTGCTCTACGATGGATTCCGGATCTGCGCCGCTCCGCGACTTGTCCGGAATGACGGCTGCGGGAGGCGAGCCTCACTTCGCGTAGTCGAAGCTCTCGATCGACTTGTCGGTGACGAGGTCGGGCTTCACCTTGGCGAACCAGTCGAGCGACTTCTCGCCGAGCGGCGTGGTCACCAGCTTGCCGGGATAGAGCGCCATCTTGTCGTAGACCGCGAAGGGATAGTCCGGCACGCGCTTGGTCGTGCCGAGGAGCTGATCCTCCAACCCCTGATGGTCTTGGCGGATGGTGATCGTACCGGTCAGCGACTTGAACTCCAGCCCCTCGAAGGCGGCGATGACCGCTTCCTTGCTCGGCCATTTGCCGCCGGCGCCCGCCTTCTCATAGGCCTTCACCAGTCCGGTCAGGGCCTGCTGCATGTGGAAGGTCGGGTAGATCGGATAGACGCCGGTCTTGTCCCTGTACTTCTTCACGAAGGCCTGCATTTCCGGCGTGTCCTTGTGCTTGGGATGCCGCCAGTAATGGTCGCCGCGCGAGCCGATGATCACGCCCTCCGGCAGGACATTGCCGAGCCGCTCCAGCGAGCTTTCCGCCAGAGGCAGCACGAAGGTCGACTGCTTCAACAGGCCGCGCGCCGCCGCCTGCTGGACGAAGGTGTCGAGATCGCCGCCCCAGGAGGTCGAGATCACGACATCGGGCCGCAGCGCCGAGAGGCGAGTGATCTCAGTGGAGAAATCGGGCGCACCGAATTTCGGGAAGAGCTCGGCAACGACCTTCACATCGGGCTTCAGCGCCTTGAGGCCGGCCTGCAGCAGCGCCCAGGATTCACGGCCCCAGGCATAGTCCTGGTTGACCACGGCGACCGATTTGAAGTCGGGCTTCACCTTCATCAGGTAGAGCAGCGTCGCCATCATCTCGGCGCCGGCATGGGCCTGGGTGCGGACGGAGTATTTCCACTTGCCGTCCTCGAAGATGGTCTGCGTGCCGCAATCCCACATCACGTTGACGACCTTGAGGTCCTCGGCGACGGGAGCGAGCGCGTTGCAGGAGCCGGACGAGATCGCGCCCAGCATCACCTGCGCGCCCTGCTCCTGCACGACGCGGCGATATTCGGAGAGGAGCTGGTTGGTGCCGGCGCCCTCGTCGACATAGACCGGCTTCAGCGGCACGCCGAGCACGCCGCCCTTGGCGTTGATCTCCTCGATCAAAAGGTCGGCGGCGTTGCGGCCGGGCACGCCGAAAACCGAGGCCGGCCCCGACAGGAAGGTGGCGATGCCGACCACCAGCTCCTTCGGCTTGTCCTGCGCCAGCACTGAGCCTGCGAGCAGCGTACTAGCCAGCGCGGCCAGCGCCAGTTTCATCGTCTTCATGAGCATCCTCCCTGAATCTCGCATGACATCGGGCGCTCTTCAGTGGCGCCTCGTCCGACGAAAAGGGGCGCATAGAGCCAGCAGTCGGACAAGAAGGATAAAGCGATGAAGGCCATAGGGTTTTTCTATGGAGCCGGGCGCTATGGCCGCCATCGCGAAACGCTATTTGACTTCATCGAGCCGACGACGATCTCTCGCGCGGAACGGAAGGCGCGCGACTGACTGATGACGAACGCTCTCGATGGAATCCTGGTGGTGGCGCTGGAGCAGGCCGTGGCCGCTCCGCTGGCGAGTTGCCGGCTCGCCGATGCCGGCGCCCGCGTTATCAAGTTGGAGCGCGAGGAAGGCGATTTCTCGCGCGGCTATGACGACTATGCCGCGGGCCTCTCCTCCTATTTCGTCTGGATCAATCGCGGCAAGGAATCCTGCCGGGTCGACCTCAAGGACAAGGCGGACCTTGCCTTGGTCGAGGCGATGCTGGCCGAGGCGGACGTCTTCATCCAGAACTTCGCCCCTGGC
Source organism: Rhizobiales bacterium 2SD (assembly GCA_005502805.1). Classification (GTDB taxonomy): domain Bacteria; phylum Pseudomonadota; class Alphaproteobacteria; order Rhizobiales; family Beijerinckiaceae; genus Allobosea. Next base: position 208,719 of record SCMY01000012.1, read on the forward strand.
GCCACCGACCGGCTCGGCATCGGCAGCGAGGCTTTGCGCAAGCGCCACCCCAGGCTGATCACCTGCGACATCTCCGGCTATGCGCCGGGCACGCCGCACTACACCAAGAAGGCCTATGACCTCCTGATCCAGGCGGAAGCCGGCCTTGCCGCCGTCACCGGCAGCCCCGACTCCGGGCCAACGCGGATCGGCATCTCGATCGCCGACATCGCCACCGGCAACGCCGCCTATGCCGCGATCCTCGAGGCGTTGATCCGGCGCGGGCGCACCGGCGAAGGCTCGCGCATCCAACTCTCGCTGTTCGACACCGTCGCCGATCTGATGAACGTGCCCTATCTGACGCGGCGCTATGGCGGGATCGAGCCGCCGCGCCTCGGCCTGGCCCACCCCTCGATCGCGCCCTATGGCGTCTTCCGTCTCGCCGATGCCGAGGTGCTGATCTCGATCCAGAGCGAGCGCGAATGGCAGATCCTGGCCCGCGACGTGCTGGGCGATTCCAGCCTTCTCGACGATCCGCGCTTCGCCAATAACGTGCTGCGCGTGCGCAACCGCCCTGCCCTCGATGCCGCGATACAGGCGATCCTGATCAGCCTCTCCTACGCCGAGACCGCAGCCGGGCTCGACGCTGCCCGCATCGCCTATGGCACGGTCTCGACGATGGCCGACCTGATCGACCATCCGGCCGCGACCGCCCTGCCGGTCCCGACGCCGAACGGCCCGATCGAGGTGTTGGCGCCGCCGGTGCTGGTCGACGGCCAGCGCGTGCCGATGCGGGCGCCCCCCGGCCTCGGCGAGCATGACGAAAAGCTGCGTCGCGAGTTTGCAGCGAAGGCAGCGCGATCAGCCTGAGATGAGCATGACAACCGAACACGATCACACCGACATTCGCGAGGCGGTCGCGAAGCTGTGCGCCGATTTCCCCGGCGAGTACTGGCGCAAGCTCGACCGCGAGATGGCCTATCCGACTGAGTTCGTGACGGCGCTGACGGAAAGCGGCTTCCTCTCGGCGCTGATCCCGGAGGAGTACGGCGGCGCTGGCCTCACCCTCTCGGCGGCGGCGGTGATCATGGAGGAGATCCAGCGCCAGGGCTGCAATGGTGGCGCCTGCCATGCCCAGATGTATGTGATGGGCACCGTGCTGCGCCACGGCAGCGCCGAGCAGAAGCAGCGCTACCTGCCGAAGATCGCCTCGGGCGAGCTCAGGCTGCAGGCCTTCGGCGTCACCGAGCCGACCAGCGGCACCGACACCACGGCGCTGCGCACCACCGCACGCCGCGAGGGCGACCATTACATCGTCAACGGCCAGAAGATCTGGACGAGCCGGGCGGCGCAGTCCGACCTGATGCTGCTGCTCGCCCGCACCACGCCGCGCGACCAGGTCGCGAAGCGCACCGACGGGCTCTCGGTCTTCATCCTCGACATGCGCGAGGCCTTGAAGGACGGCCTCACCATCCGGCCGATCCGCACGATGATGAACCACGCCACCACCGAGGTCTTCTTCGACAACGTCAAGGTGCCGGCCACGAACCTCGTCGGCGAGGAGGGCAAGGGCTTCCGCTACATCCTTTCGGGCATGAACGCCGAGCGCATCCTGATCGCGGCCGAATGCGTCGGCGACGCGAAATGGTTCATCGACAAGGCCTCGAACTACGCGAAAGAGCGCCAGGTCTTCGGCCGGCCGATCGGCCAGAACCAGGGCATCCAGTTCCCGATTGCCAAGGCCTACGCCAATATGCGCGCCGCCGAATTGATGGTGCGCGAGGCGATCCGGCTCTACGAGGCCGGCGCCAATCCCGGCGCCGAGGCCAACATGGCCAAGATGCTGGCGGCGGATGCCTCCTTCGAAGCGGCCAATGCCGCCATCCAGACCCATGGCGGCTTCGGCTTCGCCGAGGAATACGACATCGAGCGCAAGTTCAGGGAGACGCGGCTCTATCAGGTCGCGCCGATTTCGACCAACCTGATCCTGTCCTATCTCGCCGAGCATGTGCTCGGCATGCCGAGAAGCTATTGAGCCCAATGGATATCGACCATCTGAAATCCTGGATCGGCAAGACCGAAGAGGCTTCCGACCTGATCACGCCGCGACTTGTGGCCAGCTATGAGGCGACCTTCGCGCCGCATCTGGCGCCCTATGCCCCAGGAGAAGCGCCGCTCGCTTTGCACTGGTGCCTCGCGCCGCCGATCTCGCCGATGGCCGCGCTCGGCCGGGACGGACATGCCGCCAAGGGTGAGTTCCTGCCGCCGGTCGCGCTGCCGCGCCGGATGTGGGCCGGCGGGCGCATCGAGACCATCGCGCCCTTGCGAACCGGCGACGAGGTCACCCGCCATTCGACCATCGGCGACGTCTCCTACAAGGACGGCCGCAGCGGCCCGCTCTGCTTCGTCGCCGTCGATCATGAGTTGGTCACGGAACGCGGCGTCGCGCTGCGCGAGCGCCACAACATCGTCTATCGCGAGGCGGCCAGGCCCGGTGCCGAGCCGCCGCCTGCGCCGGTTCCGGCCGAGCCGCGCCCGGCTGACCTGAGCTGGGCGGTCGAGGCCGATCCGGTACTGCTGTTCCGCTATTCGGCGATCACCTTCAACGGCCACCGCATCCACTACGACCAGCCCTATGTCACCGGCGTCGAAGGCTATGCCGGCCTCGTTGTGCACGGGCCGATCCAGGCGACGCTGATCATGAATATCATCGCCACCCTCTCCGGCGGCGAACCGATCCGGCTCGACTATCGCGGGCTCGCACCGCTGATCGCCGGCGAGGCCTTCCAGGTGAAGGCGAAGCGGCTGGACGACGGCGCCATCGCCGCCTGGACGGAAGGCGCCGACGGGCGCGTGCGGATGGAGGGCGTGAGCCGCTGAAGGGCGTCATTCTCGGACGGAGCGAAGCGCAGATCCGAGAATCTCAGGACGAGAAGGCGCCGATAGCAGCCTCCTCCGGCCTGAGATGCTCGGGTCAAGCCCGAGCATGACGTTTATCCCCGTGTCACGGTCCTGCCATGGTGCTAGCGTCTGTCGCAGCACCTTGCTTCAGGAGCCGATGATGGACCGCGCCCCCCGTTTCAGCCGCCGCGATACGCTCAAGGCCGGGGCCGCCATCGCCGCGGCGGGAGCGCTAACCGATCCTCTCGCCGCCCAGGCGCCAGCCAGGCTCAAGCTCCGGCTGCTGGAGACCAGCGACCTCCACGTCAACGTCGTGCCCTACGACTACTTCCGCGACGCGCCGGACGACACGGTCGGCCTCGCCAAGACGGCGAACCTGATCAAGGCGGCGCAGGCGGAGGCGAGGAACAGCCTGCTCTTCGACAATGGCGACTTCCTGCAGGGGTCCTCGCTCGGCGATTTTGTCGCCTACAAGAAGGGGCTGAAGGCCGGCGAGACCCATCCGATGATCGCCGCGATGAACGCCCTGCCCTATCAGTGCGGCACGCTCGGCAACCACGAATTCAACTACGGGCTCGACTTTCTCGAGCACGGCCTCGCCCGCGCCGAGTTCCCGATCGTCTGCGCCAATGTCGACCGCGTCGGCGGCGGCACGCTGATCGAGCCCTGGCGCATCTTCGAGCAGAGCTTCGAGGACGAGGCCAGCACCAAGCATGTCCTCAACATCGCGGTGATCGGCTTCGTGCCGCCGCAGATCATGCAGTGGGACAAGGGCAATCTCGACCGCAAGGTGACCGCGACCGACATCGTCGACGCCGCGCAGAAATACCTGCCGGAGATCGCGCAGGCGCATCCCGACCTCACCATAGCGCTCTGCCATTCCGGCATCGCCGGCGGCGAGCGCAAGGGCGGCGAGGAGAACGCGGCGCTGCATCTGGCCAAGCTCGACGGCATCGATGTCGTCCTGACCGGCCACCAGCACCTCGTCTTCCCCGGCGGCAAGGCCTTCGACGGCATTCCCGGCGTCGACAACAAGAAGGGCTCGCTGCACGGCAAGCCGGCCTGCCAGCCCGGCTTCTGGGGCTCGCATGTCGGCATCGTCGACCTCGAGCTGGAGAAGCGCGACGGGCGCTGGCGCATCGCCGACTTCAAGGTCGATCCCAAGGCGATCTATGAGCGCACGCCCGACCGCAAGATCGTGCCCAAGGCGGAAGTGGAAGCCGCCGTGCTCGCCACGGTGAAAGCCGATCATGAGGCGACGCTGAGCTATATGCGCGAGCCGGTCGGCACGACCAGCGCGCCGATCAACAGCTACTTCGCCCTCGTCGCCGACGATCCGTCGGTGCAGATCGTGGCCGAGGCGCAGATCGCCTATGCCAAGCCCTTGATGGCGCAGACGCCGCACAAGGATCTGCCCGTCCTCTCCGCCGCCGCTCCGTTCAAGTCCGGCGGGCGCGGGGGGCCGGCCTACTTCACCGACATCCCGGCCGGTCCGATCGCGATCAAGAACATCGCCGATATCTATCTCTACCCGAACACGGTGCAGATCGTGAAAGTCACCGGCGCGCAATTGCGCGAATGGCTGGAGCGCTCGGCCGGTATCTTCAACCGGATCGACGTCGCCAGGACCGATGAGCAGCCGCTGATCAACCCGGGCTTCCTGGCCTTCAATTTCGACGTGATCGACGGCGTCACCTACCGGATCGATGTGACGCAAGCCTCGCGCTACGACCTCGACGGCAAGCTGGTCGCGCCCGACGCCCACCGCATCGTCGACCTCGCCTTCCAGGGCAAGCCGATCGACGGATCAGCCGAGTTCATCGTCGTCACCAACAATTACCGCGCCACCGGCGGCGGCAATTTCCCGGGCACCAAGACGACGGTGGTGCTGGAAGCGCCCGATCTCAACCGCGACGTGATCGTGCGCTACATCATCGAGAAGAAGACGATCAACCCGGCAGCCGACGGCAACTGGTCGCTGAAGCCGCTGCCGGCCAATGTCAACGTCACCTTCCCGACCGCACCTGCCGCCGCCAGTAAGAGGCCGGGGACGCTGAAGGCGCAACCGGTCGGCGATGCCGGCGAGGGCTTCGTGAAATACCGGCTGGGTGGCTGAGGCCTTTCCCTCCTCAGAATCTGACTTCGACTTTACCTTTGAGAGCGTGGTCTCGGGAGCGTTCTGCGATTGCGGCTGAGTAGGTGAGGCCGATTGCGGTTGCGGAGGAGATGCGCCAGTCG
>SCMY01000013.1 GCA_005502805.1 Rhizobiales bacterium 2SD
ATGTCGCCGTCATGGTAGTCGAAGACGTATTGATGCGTCATCGCAGCGTAGACGAGATAGCCACCCGTCGTGTGCAGAACACCCTTCGGCTTGCCCGTCGAGCCCGACGTGTAAAGCAGGAACAGCGGGTCCTCCGCCTTGACCTCGACCGGCGGACAATGGCCCGAGACCTTCGCCGCCTCGTCATGGTACCAGACGTCGCGGCCATCTTTCATGGTGACGTTGCCGCCGGTGCGCTTGACCACGATCACCGTGCCGATGCCGCCCTTCACCTTGTCGTCGGCGGCGTCGACATTCTTCTTCAGCGGCACGGCGCGGCCGCCGCGCAGGCCCTCATCGGCAGTGATGACGATCTTCGAATCGGAATCCTCGATGCGGCTCGCCAGCGAATCCGGAGAGAACCCGCCGAACACCACCGAATGCATCGCGCCGATCCGGGCGCAGGCCAGCATCGCGTAGGCGGCTTCCGGGATCATCGGCAGGTAGATCGTGACCCGGTCGCCCTTCTTGACGCCCTTGGCCTTCAGCACGTTCGCGAACTTGCAGACCTCGGTATAGAGCTGGCCGTAGCTGATCTTCTTCGACTCTGACGGATCGTCGCCCTCCCAGATGATCGCCGTCTGCTTGGCCCGCGTCGGCAGATGCCGGTCGATACAGTTGAAGGCGACGTTGGTGGTGCCGTCCTCAAACCACTTGATCGAGACCTTGCCGGGCTTGTAGCTGACGTTGCGCACCTTGCTGTAGGGCTTGAACCAGTCGATCCGCTTGCCGTGCTCCGCCCAGAACTTGTCCGGATCCTTGATCGAGGCCGCGTACATCTTCTTGTACTTGGCGTCGTTCAGATAGGCCTTCTTGGCCCAGGACGCTGGCACGTCGTAGATCATCTCGGTCATAACAGGCGTCTCCCCAGACTTGGGCCGTCATCGGGACCGGTTTTGTCGGCTCGCAGCGACACGCCACGGCGATCCGACCGGCCTTGTTCGAGTTCGTCGCATCATAGGCAGCGAGCCCGCGCCGACAAGCGCCGCGGGCTCGCACTTTGGTGTCACAGACTTTTGGCGGAAATTCCGGCCGTCAGAGGCCGCCCATCTTGCAGACGAGGGCCCACTCCTCGTCCGTCACCGGCTGCACCGAGAGGCGAAAGGAGGTGACGAGCGACATCTTGGCGAGCTTCGGCTCGGCCTTGACCGCGGCGAGCGAAACCGGCTTCGGCAGCGGCTTCAGCGCCTTGAAATCGACCAGCACCCAGGGTGGGCCGGCCTCGGTCCAAGGATAGTGCTCCTTGATCACCTCGGCGATGCCGACGACCTCGAGCCCTTCATTCGAATGATAGAAGAAGACCTGATCGCCCTTTTTCATCGCCATCAGGTTGAGCTTGGCGGTGTGGTTCTTCACCCCGTCCCAATGCGTGCCCTTGGCCCCAGCCTTGACCAGGTCGTCCCAGGAGTAGACCGACGGTTCCGATTTGATCAGCCAGTGCGCCATCAGCCTTCGTCCTCTTCCTTCAAGGGCACCGGCGGCCGCGACGCCGCCTCGCCATTCTCATTCCAGAACCTGACCATCTCGCGCGTCAGCCCGGCATAATCCTGCGGGCTGAGCTCGACCCGGACCTCGCCCTCGCCGAAGGGCAGGATCAGCACGAAGCGATGCGTATCCTCGGCGCGCCGGCGGCGCAGCTCGATCACCCGCCCGGCGATGCGCCCGGCCAGCGGCACCGGCTGGCTCTCGGCGATCAGCTCGGAACCGGTCGTCTTGCGCACCTCCGCGATGCCGCGCGCCACCCGCTTCGTCAGATCGGACCAGTCATTCGCCATCTGCCCTCTCCGCTCAGTTTTCCGCCCTCACCGGCCGCGCCAGTAGGTCCGCGACCGCCTCGCGCACCCCGACGCTCCCGGCGATGACACTCGCGACCGCTTCCGCGATCGGCATGTCGATCGCCTCTGCCCGCGCCATCTCGACCAGCACGGAGGCTGTGAAAGCGCCTTCGGCGAGCTTGCCGCCGGACGCTTCAGCCGGCGTCTTGCCCTGCCCCAGCGCCTGACCATAGGCGAAATTGCGCGATTGGGCCGTGGCGCAGGAGAGCACGACGTCGCCCAGGCCCGAAAGCCCCATCAGCGTCTCGGCCTGGGCGCCATGCGCCTCGCCGAAGCGCCGCAGCTCGGAAAAGCCGCGCGCCACCAGGGCCGCGCGGGCGCTCTCGCCGAGGCCCAGCCCGATGGCGATGCCGGCGGCGATGGCGAGCACGTTCTTCGCGGCACCGCCGATCTCGACACCGCGCGGATCATTGCTGTGGTAGATGCGTAGCGCCGAGGAATTCAGAGCCTCCGCCAGCGACTTGGCCAAGGCGGCGTCGGCTGAAGCCAGCGTCAGTGCCGTCGGCAATCCGCGCGCGATGTCAGCGGCGAAGCTCGGCCCGGACAATACCGCCGGAACCGCCTGCGGCAGCACCTCGGCGATGATCTGCGTGGTGAAGCGCCCGCTGCCCTGCTCGATGCCCTTGGCCGCCGAGATCACCGGCAGCCCAGCCGGCAGCGCCGGAGCGAGCAATGTCGAGGCTGAACGCAAGGCCTGCGTCGGCACCGCCAGGATCAGCGCCTCGACCGAGCCCAGCGCCGCAATGTCAGATACCGCTTCGATCGCCTCGGCCAGCTTCGCACCCGGCAATCGCGGCGCCTCACGCTGCCCGCGCAGGCTCGCCACCGTCTCCGCATCGCGGGCCCAGAGCAGCACGCGCCGCCCGGCCCGCGCCGCCGCGAGCGCAAGCGCTGTGCCGAAAGCGCCGGCGCCGGCGACGCCGATCGTCCGGTAACGGCTTTTTGTGCTCACACCTGCGTCCTGAGTTCGTCGAGCGGCCAGCGCGGGCGCGCCACCGCGCCCATGTCGTCGACCAGGCCGAGGCGCAGGCGCTCCAGCCCGGCCCAGGCGATCATCGCGCCATTGTCGCCGCACAGCGCCACCGGCGGTGCGACCATCGGCAAGCCGGCCTCGGTCGCGAGGCGTGCCAGGCCATTGCGGATCTGCTGGTTGGCGGCGACGCCACCGGCGACGACGAGCGAAGAGGGCTTGATTCCAGCCTCGCGGCAGGCCCGCAGGCCGGCGCGCGTGCGGTCGACCAGCACATCGACGACCGCCGCCTGGAAGGAGGCGCAGAGATCGGCGACATCGCGATCCGACAGGGGCGCGATCCGCTCGGCGACCAGCCGCACCGCCGTCTTCAGGCCCGAGAGCGAGAAATCCGGATTGGGCCGCCCGTTCATCGGCCGTGGGAAGTCGAAGCGCTCGGGATCGCCCTTCAACGCCTCGCGCTCGACCGAAGGGCCGCCCGGATAGGGCAGGCCGAGCATCTTGGCGATCTTGTCGAAGGCTTCGCCGACCGCATCGTCGATCGTGGTGCCGAGGCGCAGATAGTCGCCGACGCCGCGCACAGCGAGCAATTGCGTGTGCCCGCCCGAGACCAGCAGCAGCAGATAGGGGAAGGCGAGATCGTCGGTCAGGCGCGCCGTCAGTGCATGCCCCTCGAGATGGTTGATCGCGATGAAGGGCCGGCCCGTCACCAGCGCGATCGCCTTCGCTGTCGTGAGGCCGACCATGACGCCGCCGACCAGCCCGGGCCCGGCGGCGGCGGCGACGCCATCGATCTCGGACGGCTTCATGCCCGCAGTCTCGAAAGCGCGCGCCACGATCCGGTCGATCGCCTCGACATGGGCGCGCGCTGCGATCTCCGGCACGACACCGCCATAGGCGGCATGGGCCGCGATCTGACTAAGGACTTCGTTCGACAAGATCTTGGTCTCGCCGGAGCGTTCGACTGAAACAATCGCGGCGGCCGTCTCGTCGCAGGTCGTCTCTATGCCCAGAACTCGCATGCTCGTCATGGTGTTGGGCGGGCATCGGCGATGATGGCCGGGCTACCGCCGGGGTGCGCGGTTTCGCGCGGGGATTTCCTCCGTATAGTGCTGCATGAAGGAGAAGGCCAATGCCCAGCGCCGGCCCCTATGCGCAGAACCGGAGACCTCGCAGCAGATGACCGACATGCCGATCGCCGGTTGCAGCATCCTTGCAGGAAAATGCCTTGGTTCCGTCACGGAGACCGCGCAGGGAGCAAGGATCGGGTGCGTCGTTTGCGACCGCATCCAGCCCGGCAGCTTCGACCCGGCCTGAGCCCGCACGAGGAGACGATATGCGCGTTTTGGTGTTCAGACCGCTCGAGGATGCCGAGCGCAGCGCGCAAAGCTTGCGCGAGCGCGGCAAGGACCCTGTGGTCGCGCCGCTGTTTCAGGTCCTTCCGAGCGGCGAGAAGCCGCCCAAGGGGACATTCGATGCGCTGGTGCTGACCAGCGCCAATGCCGTGCCGGCGCTGGAGAGTCTGCCGAAGAGCTGGCGCGGTACCCTTCCTGCCTTCTGTGTCGGCACACGTACGGCGGACGCCGCCGGCAAGCTCGGCTTCACCACCCACAGCGCCAAAGGCGGACGCGCCGAATTGCTGGCGCTGATTCTCGAACAACTGCCGAAGGGCCAGAAGCTGCTGCTCGTTGCCGGCCGCGACCGGCATGAAGACCTGCCACAGCACTTGCGCGACGCCGGGCATGAGGTGACGATCTGGACCGCTTATGAAGCCAAGGCGGTCGAGGCCCTGCCCGCTGCTGCCGGCGATGCGTTGCGCGACGGCTCGGCCGACGCAGCTCTCCATTATTCGCCGCGCAGCGCAGAAGTCTTCTTCGATCTCGCCGGCAAGGCGGGCTTGACCGAGCAGGCGCGGGCCCTGCCGCAGATCGCGCTCTCGGCCGCGATCGCCGCACCGCTGATCTCGGCCGGCTCCGACACCGTGCTCGTCGCCGAACATCCCGAGGAAGCCGCACTCTTCGCCGCGCTCGACCAGCTTCCCGCTCGCACTTTGCTGACCGGCGATGCTAAGGAGCCGGCAGCGGCGGACGACAAGGCGGACAGGGACGAGATGACGGCGGAGCCGAGCAGCGACCAGAGCCAGACCGGCAAACGCCGCAATCGCTCGGGCCGGACGCCACCGACTATCGAGCTGGCGGCGACGGAAACCACGCAGGCATCCCAGTCCGAGGCGCCTGCCTCGGCAACCAGCGCTGCAGAGGCGGAACGCGTCGAGACCCAGGCCGAAGCCGTCCTGCCGACCGAGGCACTGGCTCAAGAGTTCACGCCGCCGCCGGTACCCGAACATCAGCGCCGCTTCAGCCTGCCGACCGTCGCGGTTGCCGGCCTCACCGGCGGCGTGATCGGCGCCGGCCTGGTGCTGCTGGGCCTACGGCTCGCCAGCCCCGATGACGACGCACGCCTCGCCGAGCTCACGAAGCGCATCGAGACCCTGCAGGCGCAGAGCGCCGTCCTACCCAATCGCGCTGCGCTCGACGCCGTCGACCGCAAGGCGATAGCCGCAGCCGAAAGCGCCGCCAAGGCGAGCAGCGAGGCGCAGGCCAATGCCGCCCGGCTCGCCGAACTGGCCAAGGCCGCCCCCGCTGCGGATGCGAACCTCGCCGCCGCCTTCAACGAGAAGCTGAACCGGGCCGACAACGCCGCCGCCGCCGCGCGCGACGCAGCCACGACGCTGAGCCAGCGCCTCGCCGGCGTCGAGGCCGCGGCCAAGAATGCCGCCCAACCCAGTCGGCAGGCAGTTGCCGCCGCACGCGTCGTCCTGGCCGAACGCATCCGCGACGCGATCGGCTCCGGCCGCCCCTTCCAGAACGATCTTGCAGCGCTCGGTGACATCCCCGCCGAACAGAAGGCGGCACTCGCCGCCGTCGCCGGCAGCGGCGCTCCGACGCGCGACAAGCTGCTGGCGCAGTTCAAGAGCCATCACGCCTTGTTCGTGCGCGAGACCGCGCCGGCAGCGAACAGCTGGGAAGACAAGCTGCTCGGCCTGGCGAGCCGCATCGTCACCATCCGGCCCGTTGGCGATTCCGGTTCCAGCGATCCCGCGACCCTGCCGATCCGTCTGGAAGGCGCGCTCGCCCAGAACGACGTCTCGAAGGCAGCCGAGCTCTGGACGCAATTGCCGGAACCGGCGCGGCGCGGCAGCGAAGCTTTCGGCGCGGCGCTGAAGCAGCGGGCGGTCGCGGAAACGACGGTCAACCGCATCGCGCAGGATGCGGTCGCGGCGCTGGGCACGGCAGGCTGAGAGGATAGATCCCGATGGTTCGCGTACTGGTCTATCTCCTCGTCATCGCCGCCCTCGCTGCCGGCGCCGTCTGGCTCGCCGACCGGCCGGGCGAGGTCTCGATCCTCTGGCAGGGCTACCGCATCGACACCAGCGTCGCGATCGCGGCGATCGGCGTCGTCGTGCTCGCCTTCCTCGCTCTGGTCGCCTGGGCGGTGATGCGCTTCGTCTTCGGCCTGCCCTCGGCCTTCGGCTTCGCCTCGCGGGCCCGGCGCCGGGCCCGCGGCTTCGAGGCGATCTCGCGCGGCATGGTCGCAATCGGCGCGGGTGATCCCGTCGCCGCCGGGCGCTATGCGGCCGACGCCCGCAAATTCGCCGCCAGCGAACCGCTGACGCTGCTGCTCGAAGCACAATCGGCCCAGCTCTCCGGCGATCGCGGCCAGGCCGAGGCTGCCTTCAAGGCGATGCTCGACAAGCCCGAGACCCGCGTGCTCGGCCTGCGCGGCCTCTTCGTCGAGGCGCGCCGGCGCGGCGACATGGCCGCCGCCCGCGCCTTCGCCGACGATGCGGTGCGCCGCTCGCCTTCGCTTGCCTGGGCAAACGACGCCCTGCTCGACTTCCACACTGCCGCCGGCGACTGGCAGGCGGCCCGCACCGCCGTCGAGCGTCGTGCCGCACTTCGCCTCGCCGACAAGGGCGAGGCGAAACGCCAGCGCGCCGTCCTGCTCGCGGCCGAGGCGCTGGACGCCAAGGACCGCGAGCCCGAGAAGGCGCTCGCCGCCGCGCTCGAAGCCGTCAAGCTCGCTCCGGGCCTCACCCCTGCCGCAGCCCTCGCCGGCCGGATGCTGTCCGAACGTGGCGACATCAAGAAGGCCGCAAGACTGCTGGAAGCCGCCTGGAAACAGGTCTCGCATCCCGACATCGCCAGCGCCTATCTCGACGTCCGTCCCGGCGACAGCGCCCGCGACCGCTTCGCCCGTGCCGAGACACTGACCAAGCTCAGGCCCGCCGATCCAGAGGGCGTGCTCGCTCTCGCGGGCGCCGCCATCCATGCCCAGGACTTCGCCCGCGCTCGCGCCACGCTGAAGCCGCTGCTTGCCGGCGGTGCCTCGGTCCGCGCCTGCCTGCTGATGGCCGAGCTGGAGGAGGCCGAGCATGGCGCCACCGGCCGCGTCCGCGAATGGCTGGCGCGCGCCACCCGTGCGCCACGTGATGCCGCCTGGGTCGCCGATGGCCTGGTTTCCGACCAGTGGCTGCCGGTCTCGCCCATCTCGGGCCGGCTCGATGCCTTCGTCTGGACAGTCCCGCCTGCGACGCTCGGCAGCCAGGGCGCCCATCTCGGCGACGACGTCCTCGCCGATCTCGACGAGCCCTCGGCGCCGCTGTTGGAGGGCAAGGCAGAAGTCGCGGAGGCTGTGACGGTTCCGGCGGCAGCCGGGCTGGCGCCGCCGGCTGCGCCCCAACAACCAAAATCAGAGCTGAAGCCGGAGCCGTCTGCCGCGATGGCCCCTCCCCCGGCCGAACCAGTCGTCGAGATCACGCCGACCTCGCAACAGGCCAAACCCGCTCCGGTCGTCTTCCCGGTCCCACACGCACCCGATGATCCCGGTCCGGAACAGCAAGCTCCCGGCGAAACCAAGGGCCGCTTCCGGATATTCAGTTAGTCGACACGTCATTCTCGGCGGGAGCGGAGATACCGAGAATGGCGTGACGAGGAACCAGGCGCCTTGACCAGCCGGAACAGCTCGATTCGGGTCCGCATCCGCCAATGCAAGAACTGCCGGGAGCCTCCATTCTGAAGTGAGACCGTGATCCGCGTTGGTGATCGAAACGAAGTGCCTTTCGTCTGCGCGAATTCTTCTGCGAAACACTGAAGAGAGGCTTCGCGCACTTTATGGAGGCGGGCAGTATCCGCTTATGCCTGAACATCACGTCTTCGACCGCGCGCTCTATCGCCGCCGCCTTTCGGCTGCGCTCGACGCCGGCTACCCCGATTTCCTGCTGGCGCGCTGTGTCGCCGATCTCGACGAGCGGCTTTCCGCCGTGCTTCGCCGCTTCGAGCGGGCAATCGACCTCGGCACGCCGCTACCTTTGGCGGAGCCTGTGTTGCAGGCAAGAGCCAACGATCCGCTGCGCATGGCGGAGGTCCCGGATACCGACGCTGCCCTCGTCGGCGATCTCGAAGCTTTGCCCTTCGCCGCGGAATCGCTCGATCTCGCGGCCTCGCTGCTGGCGCTGCATGCGGTCAACGACCTGCCGGGAGCCCTCATCCAGATCAAGCGGGCGCTCAGACCCGACGGGCTCTTCATCGCCTGCCTGCTCGGCGGCCAGAGCCTGACCGAACTGCGCCAGTCGCTGCTGGCGGCCGAGGTCGAAGTGGCCGGTGGAGCGAGCCCGCGCGTCGCGCCTTTCGCCGATCTGCGCGATCTCGGCGGCTTGCTGCAGCGGGCCGGCTTCGCGCTGCCCGTCATCGACAGCGAGAGCGTCACGGTCCGCTATGGCGACATGTTCGGCCTGCTGCGGGATCTGCGCGCCATGGGCTGGGCCAATGCACTGACCGAGCGCAGCCGCAAGCCGCTGCGGCGCGGCGTGCTGCTGCGGGCGGCCGAGCTCTATGCCGAGCGCTTTGCCGATCCGGACGGGCGCCTGCGCGCCACCTTCGAGATCGTCTGGCTCTCCGGCTGGGCGCCGCATGAGAGCCAGCAGAAGCCGCTGCGGCCCGGCTCGGCCAAGGCGCGCTTGGCGGATGCGCTCGGCGTTGCCGAGATCGGTACGGGCGACAAGGCGGGCGGGGAGAAGCCATGAGCGACAAGCCGGTCAGGCTCGGGCGCGCCGATTTCCGCCTGTTCCGGGCGATCCCGACACGCTGGGCCGACAACGATGTCTTCGGCCACGTCAACAATGTGATCTACTACAACTGGTTCGACACGGTGGTGAATGCCTGGCTGATCGAGCAGGGCTTTCTCGACGCGAAGGAGAGCAAGGTCGTCGGGCTCGTGGTCGGTACGCGCTGCGACTATTTCGAGAGCGTCGCCTTTCCGGAGATCGTCGAGGGTGCGCTCGCGGTCGAGAAGCTCGGCCGCTCCTCGGTGACCTATCGCATCGGCATTTTCCGGCAGGGCGAGGCACTCACGGCGGCGCAGGGCCTCTTCACCCATGTCTATGTCGAGCGCGGGCCGCAGACGCCGGTGCCGATCCCGGCGAAGCTGCGGGCGGCCATGGCGGAGATCGGGGTGGGGTAGGCGCTTCCTGCGATTGTGTCAGCGGCCGTTTTCAGGCTATTGCCCCCGCTTGAGATCGAGCCCTCGGCTCGCCCCCTCCGTCAGGAACAGGCCGCGTGATTCCCAACGACATCAAGATCACCCCCCAGCTGGTCGCCGAGCACGGCCTCAAGCCGGACGAGTATCAGCGCTTCCTGCACCTGATCGGGCGCGAGCCGTCGATCACCGAGCTCGGCATCGTCTCGGCGATGTGGAACGAGCACTGCTCCTACAAGTCGTCGAAGATCCATCTGAAGACGCTGCCGACCAAGGCGCCCTGGGTGATCCAGGGCCCGGGCGAGAATGCCGGCGTCATCGATATCGGCGACGGGCTCGCCGTGGTCTTCAAGATGGAGAGCCACAACCACCCATCCTTCATCGAGCCCTATCAGGGTGCGACCACCGGCGTCGGCGGCATCCTGCGCGACGTCTTTACCATGGGCGCGCGCCCGATCGCGGTGCTCGATGCGCTGCGCTTCGGCGACCCGTCGCATCCGAAGACCCGCCATCTGGTCTCCGGCGTCGTCGCCGGCATCGGCGGCTACGGCAATTCCTTCGGCGTTCCCAATGTCGGCGGCGCCACCGGCTTCCATCGCCGCTATGACGGCAACATCCTGGTCAACGCCATGGCGGTCGGCCTCGCCCGGGCCGACGAGATTTTCTACGCCAAGGCCTCGGGCGTCGGTAAGGCGATCGTCTATCTCGGCTCCAAGACCGGCCGTGACGGCATCCATGGCGCGACCATGGCCTCTGCCGCCTTCGACGAGGGCGCCGAGGAGAAGCGGCCGACCGTGCAGGTCGGCGACCCCTTCGCCGAGAAGCTGCTGCTCGAAGCCTGCCTCGAGATCATGGCCGCCGGCCATGTCGACGCGATCCAGGACATGGGCGCGGCTGGCCTGACCTGCTCGGCGGTCGAGATGGGCGCCAAGGGCGACCTCGGCGTCGAGCTCGATCTCAACGCGGTGCCCTGCCGCGAAGCGCAGATGAGCGCCTACGAGATGATGCTGTCGGAGAGCCAGGAGCGCATGCTCATGGTGATCAAGCCCGGCCATGAGGAGCCGGCCGAGGCGATCTTCCGCAAATGGGGCCTCGACTTCGCCGTCGTCGGCAAGACCACCGACACGCTGCGCTTCGTCGTCAAGCATGACGGCGAGACCATGGCCGACCTGCCGATCAAGGAGCTCGGCGACGAGGCTCCGGAATACGACCGGCCCTGGGTCGAGACTCCGAAGCGGCCGGTGGTCGAGGCAGCGAGCGTCACCCCGCCAATGTCGAACGCCGAGGCACTGCTCGCGCTGGTCAGCTCGCCGGACCTGTCGTCCAAGCGCTGGATCTACGAGCAGTACGACACGCTGATCCTCGGCAATTCGGCGGTGACGCCGGGTGGCGATGCCGGCATCGTCCGCATCGAGGACGGGCCGAAGGGCCTCGCCATGACCGCCGACGTGACGCCGCGCTATTGCGAGGCGGATCCGTTCGAGGGCGGCAAGCAGGCGGTGGCCGAGGCCTGGCGCAACCTGACCGCGGTCGGCGCGACGCCGCTCGCCATCACCGACAACCTCAACTTCGGCAATCCGGAGCGGCCCGAGGTGATGGGCCAGCTCGTCGGCTGCATCCGCGGCATCGGCGAGGCCTGCAGGGCGCTCGACTTCCCGGTCGTCTCCGGCAACGTCTCGCTCTACAACGAGACCAATGGCGTCTCAATCCTGCCAACCCCGACGATCGGCGGCGTCGGCGTGCTCGCCGATGTCACCAGGCACGCGACCATCGGCTTCAAGGCCGAGGGCGAGGCGATCATCCTGATCGGCGAGACCAAGGGCTGGCTCGGCCAGAGCGCCTATCTCGCGACGGTCTGCGGCCGCGAGGAAGGCGCGCCGCCGCCGGTCGATCTCGCCGTCGAGCGCCGCAATGGCGAGTTCGTGCGCTCGCTGATCACCGCTGGCCGCCTTACCGCCTGCCACGACCTCTCGGATGGCGGCCTTGCCGTGGCGCTCGCCGAGATGGCGATGGCGAAGGGCATCGGCGCCACCATCACGGCTCTGCCCGCCGGTCCGGCTCATGCCGTGTTGTTCGGCGAGGATCAGGGCCGCTACCTGTTGTCGCTGCCGGCCGGCGCTGCCGAGGCGATCGTCGCCGAGGCGAAGGCGGCCGGTGTGCCGGCTCAGATCGTCGGCAAGACCGGCGGCAGCGAGCTTGCTCTGCCGGGTGAGGTTGCCGTTTCGGTCGCAGCCCTCAGCAAGACCCATGAGAGCTGGCTGCCTGACTACATGGCCGGCAAGGCCGCCTGAGGAGATCAGCCATGGCGATGGAAGCGAGCGAGATCGAGCGCCTGATCAAGACAGCGCTGCCGGATGCGGTGGTCGAGATCAAGGACCTCGCCGGTGACGGCGACCACTATGCCGCGACGGTGGTTTCGGCCGCCTTCAAGGGCAAGTCGCGCGTGCAGCAGCACCAGATGGTCTATGCCGCCCTGCAAGGAAACATGGGCGGCGTGCTGCATGCCCTTGCACTGACGACGCAGGCTTCCGACATCTGACACATGTCGGATGTCGATCTCGTCGCCCTGGTCATCACCCTAGCGGTCATGGGTGTGGGCGGCGCGTTGCTCTATCTGCGGTCGTTGTCGCGGAAGCGGGCATGGCAGCCTGATACGACCCATGAGATTCACGAGGTCGACAAGCTGAGCAGCCGGTTGATGGTCGATAGCCCGTTCGAGGGGCGAATCTACACGACGCCCAAGCCGGGGCATCAGGAGAACATGAAGGACGGGTCACCCGGCCGTTAAGCCTTGCGCTGACGACGGCGGTTCCCCAGAATTAGAGTGAGTTCATCCAGCGGGCTTTGAACCCGTCCCAGGAGCAAGACATGAGCGACATCAACGCCCGCATCGATGCCGAAGTGAAGGCCAATGACGTGGTGCTCTTCATGAAGGGCACGCCGCAATTCCCGATGTGCGGCTTCTCCGGCCAGGTCGTGCAGATCCTCTCCTACGTCGGCGTGCCCTTCAAGGGCGTCAACGTGCTCGAGGACCAGGAGATCCGCGAGGGCATCAAGGCCTATTCGAACTGGCCGACTATCCCGCAGCTCTACGTCAAGGGCGAGTTCGTCGGCGGCTGCGACATCACCCGCGAGATGTTCCAGGCCGGCGAATTGCAGG
This sequence comes from Rhizobiales bacterium 2SD, assembly GCA_005502805.1. Classification (GTDB taxonomy): domain Bacteria; phylum Pseudomonadota; class Alphaproteobacteria; order Rhizobiales; family Beijerinckiaceae; genus Allobosea. The sequence goes on from SCMY01000013.1 coordinate 12,542, forward strand.
CGCTGTTCGAAGAGAAGGGCATCGCCGTCAAGCAGGCGAGCTGAGCCTCTCAACTCCGCAGAATCGAAAAGGCGGCGCGCGAGCGCCGCCTTTTTCATGTCCGGATATGGTACCGCCGAAGCGGGCGCTCACTTCACCAGCAGCCAGTCCTCGACCACCAGCGCGTCGAGCCCGCTGGTATAGAACATCAGGATCGCGTCCTCGCTGGTGTGCAGGATCGGCTTACCCATGATGTTGAAGGAGGTGTTGAGGATCACCGGCACGCCGGTGAGCGCGTGGAAGGCCGAGATCAGCGCGTGATAGCGCGGATTACGCTGCGCAGTGACGCTCTGCAGGCGCCCGGTCGCATCCTCGTGGACGACCGCGGGGACGCGGTCGCGCACCGCTTCCTTCCAGGTCAGCGTGCGCTCCATATAGGGCGCATCCTGGTAGTTCTCGAACCAGTCGGGGCCGTGCTCGGCCAGGATCGAGGGCGCGAAGGGCCGAAAGGCCTCGCGGTACTTCACCTTGGCGTTGAGGATGTCCTTGGCGTCGGCCGGGCGCGGGTCGGCCAGGATCGAACGGTTGCCGAGCGCGCGTGGCCCGAATTCGGCGCGCCCCTGCGCCCAGCCGATCAGCTTGCCCTCGGCGAGGAGCTTCGCCGTCGCGGTGATGATCTCGTCGGGCGAGAGCTTCTTCAGGCGCGGCTCCCAGGCCGCCATGCGCTCGAAAGGCTCGGTCGACAGCGAGGAGCCGAGATAGGGGCTCATCGGCCCCTTCGGCGCCTGCCAGTCCGGATTGGCCTCGGCATGGGCCAGCCAGGCGGCGCCGATCGCGTTGCCGTCATCGGCCGGGGCGGAGGGGACGTGGACCTGCTTGAAGCCGTGGCGGCCGACGATCCTGCCGTTGAAGGAGGAGTTCAGCGCGCAGCCGCCGGCGAGCACGAGATTCTCCGACGGGCAGAGCGCCGCGGTTTCGGCGAGCAGCGCCTCCATCATCTCGGCAAAGACGTCCTGGCCGCAGCGCGAGAGGTCGGCCCAGCCCTTGTCGAGCGCGTCCGCCGGGCGGCGGGCGAGGATCTCGTCGGCGACGCTCTGGACCGTCGCGGCGTCGGCGAAGCTGAGCTTGGTGCCCTCGACGCGATAGAGCTTGCGCAGCAGCGCGAGCAATTCGGGATCGCGCTGGCCATAGGGCGCGAGCCCCATGATCTTCCATTCCTCGCCCTTGGCCTGGTCGAAGCCGGCGAGGTCGGTGACGAAGCCGAAATAGAAGCCGATCGATTCGCGGCCGCGATGGCGCTTCAGCTCGGTGAGGCGGCCGTCCTTGAGCGCGAAGATGGCGGAGGCACCGGTCTCGCCCATGCCGTCGACGACGAGGCAGGCGGCGTCGCGGAAGGGCGAGGACCAGGAGGCATAGGCGGCATGGCTGAGATGATGGCCATAGCGCTTCATCCCGCTGATCTTCGCCGCGCCGAAGGCGCGATCGAGGCCGAGCAGGGTGCCGAGACCGGCGCGCTGCTGCTGGTGATGCAGGTTGGCGATCAGGGCGCGCTCGCTACGCTCCGGCACGAGCGAGCGGTTGAAGGCGGGCGAGAGCTTCAGCAGTGAGTCGAGGCTGAAGGCGCCGCTGCGACTCATCTGGTCGAGGAAGCCGGTGAACTCCTCGCCCCAGCTGGTGGCGAGTCGGATCTGCGCACCCTTGGGGATGTAGCGCTTGACCAGGCTCTCCATCCGCGCCGCCGTGTCCGGCTCGCAGTTCGGGGCGCGCTTGTATTGCAGATAGCGTTCGGCCGCTTCGGCGAAGAGGACCTCACCATTGGGATCGACGATCGCGATGGCCGGGTCGTGGAAGGTGGTGGCGAGGCCGATGGTGTAGCTCATGGCCGGCAGCGTATGGAGCAGCCGGCCGGCCATGGCAAATGTTGCAGATCGGTGACGCCGGGTTCGGCGTCAGCCGATCACTTGGCGAAGGCGATGCTGTCGGCGATCGCCTTGATCGCCGGCTCGAGCGAAGCATAGGTCGCCTCGTCGGCGCTGACGATCATGCGCACGAAGCGGCCATCGGCGCCCAGGCCCATATACTGGGCGAAGCGCTTGCGGACCGCGCCTTCCGTGATCGTGCCCGAGAGCATGGCGCCATCCTTGCTGCCGGCGAAGGTGATGGTGTCGCGCTTGGCGACCTCGGCCTTCTCGAAGCCGCGCGTGGTCTGCAGCAGCTTTTCGCCGACAGCGGCCAGCTGCCCGGCCGGAACCTGGCCACCGGTCTGGTAGCTGACGATCAGCATGGGCTGCGAGCCCTTGGGGTCGACGTTGAGCGGGCCGGAGGTCATCAGCACGCCGAGACCGCCGAACGTATCGACAACGCGGAAAGGCTCGGAGGCACGGACGCGGAAGGGCAAGGCTTCGAGCTTTTGCTCCAGCGTCGGCTCAGCGCCAAGCGAGACGGTTTTCAGCATGGCGACGATGTCGTCTCCGTCGAGATCGGAATCATCGGGCGCCTGCACCGTGATCATCACCGTCTTGGCTCCCTTGAGCAGCACAATCCACTTGTCGAAGGTCGCGGCGCCCAGCGCCTGCTGGCCGGTCAGGATGCGGCCCTTGCCGCCGGCGGTCTCGATCTCCTCGGCCTCGTCGATGGTGATGTTCTGCTTGGCGAAGTTGGTCTTCGCCATCTCCAGATTGGTGAACAGCGTCGAGAGTTGCGGGTGCGCTTCGGGCGGCAGCTCGACGACGAGCACCGAAGCCTTCGCCTCTGCGTTCTCCAGCCCGGCGAACTTGGCCGAGGGCACGAATCCCTTGAGCGGCGTCAGCGAGACGGTGGTACCGGAAATCGCGGTGCGCTCCTGTGCCTGAGCGCTCACGGCCAATCCGGCGGCCAGCAGACTACCCATGGCCAGGCGAAGGGTGGTTCGGGCGGCGTGGCGCACTGCGCTCATGTCGAATCGGATCATCGCATCGCTCCTGTACGATCGGTGGGGCCCGCGTCGCCGACAACGGGCCATGCTGTAACTGGCTGAGCGGATACAGGTTCACATCCCGCGACCTTGCGATCGAAGGATGAGGCTTGAAGCCGCTTGTCGCTCTTGCGCGTGTCAGTGACGTGATCGACGAGAGCGCAAAGATCAGCGCCGGCCGATCGCGGCCGAGATCATCGCCTTGGCGTCGACGCCGGCCCATTCAGCCGGGCCTTGCAGCAAAGCGAGCTCGCAGCCGGCGGGATCGACCAGCAGGCTGATCGGCATGCCCTCGACCTTCTTCACGGCGCGCACGTCCTGGAAGACCTTGGCCTGCGGGTCGGCATAATAGCCGAGACGGGTGATGTTCTTGTCGGCCAGCCACTTCTTCGGCTTGTCCGGATGGCGCGTGTCGATATTGATTGCCACGACCTCAAAATCGGGACCGCCGAGCGCTCCCTGGAGCGCGTCGAGCGCCGGCATCTCGGTCAGGCAGGGCAGGCACCAGGTCGCCCAGAGGTTGACCAGCACGGTCTTGCCGCGGAAGGCCGACAGCGTGGTCGGCTTGCCGTCCGGGCCGTTGAAGGCGAGATCAGGCAGCAAGGCCGGCTGCTTGGCGACCTCGACGGCGGCGACCTCGCCCTTCGCCAGCGGGCGCAGCGTCTCGACCTTTGTCGCGGCCGCGCTGCAGACGGAATTGCCGGCCCCGCCCCGCACGGAGTAGAAGGCCCCTGCGCCGCCGAGCACCAGCAGCGCCAGGGCCCCACAGGCCATCGCCATTTTCGACCGAGACGTCATCGTGCGTCCTTGAAGAGCAGGAAAGACCGCCGTGAGCAACCGCATGTGGGGTGGGCGTTTCGCCACAGGTCCAGACGCCATCATGGAGGAGATCAACGCCTCCATCGATTTCGACCAGCGCCTCTGGCGCCAGGATATCCGCGGCTCGCTCGCTCACGCCGCCATGCTCGCCGAGACCGGCATCCTGACGAAGGCGGACGTGGACGCGATCTCGGCCGGACTCAAGGGCATCGAGGCCGAGATCGAGGCCGGGCGCTTCACGTTCTCGCGTGCGCTCGAAGACATCCACATGAATGTCGAGAGCAATCTCAAGGACCGGATCGGCCTCGCCGCCGGCCGCCTGCACACCGCCCGCTCGCGCAACGACCAGGTCGCGACCGATATGCGCCTGTGGGTACGCGACGCGCTCGACCAGCTCGACGAGCAGGTCGCCGACCTCCAGCTCGCGCTGGCGGAGAAGGCCGAGACCTATGCGGGGGCGGTGATGCCGGGCTTCACCCATCTGCAGTCGGCCCAGCCGGTAACTTTCGGCCATCACCTGCTCGCCTATGTCGAGATGCTGGCGCGCGACCGCAGCCGGCTGCGTGATGCCCGCGAGCGCATGAACGAATGCCCTCTCGGCGCCGCCGCGCTCGCCGGCACCTCCTTCCCGATCGACCGGCACATGACCGCCAAGGCGCTCGGCTTCGCCCGCCCGACGGCGAACTCGCTCGATTCGGTCTCGGATCGCGATTTCGTTCTGGAGACGCTGTCGGCGGCCTCGATCTGCGCCATGCACCTGTCGCGGCTGGCCGAGGAAATCGTGCTGTGGGCGACGCCGCAATTCGGCTTCGTCAAGCTCTCCGACAAGTTCTCGACCGGCTCCTCGATCATGCCGCAGAAGCGCAACCCCGACGCGGCCGAACTGGTGCGCGGCAAGGCGGGCCGCGTCTTCGGCGCGCTGCAGGGCCTGCTGACGATGATGAAGGGCCTGCCGCTGACCTATTCGAAGGACATGCAGGAGGACAAGGAAGGCACCTTCGACGCAGTGCAGACGCTGTCGCTCTGCTTGGCCGCCAGCGCCGGCATGGTCCGTGACATGCAGCCGGACCTGAAGACGATGAAGAAGGCGGCCGGCCTCGGCTACGCCACCGCGACGGACCTCGCCGACTGGCTGGTGCGCGTGCTGAAGATGCCGTTCCGTGACGCTCATCACGTCACCGGCCGGCTCGTCGGCATCGCCTCGGCCAAGGGCGTCGGGCTGGAGAAGCTCTCGCTCGCCGAGATGCAGGAGGTCGAGCCGATGATCAGCGACGAGATCTTCGCCGTGCTCGGCGTCGAGCGCTCGGTGAAGAGCCGCACCAGCTATGGCGGCACCGCGCCCGCCAATGTGAAGCGGCAGGCCAGGCGCTGGCTGAAGCAGCTCGCCAAGGACGCGAAGCCGCAGCCATGATCCCGGCGCAAAGGCTCGCAAGCTTGCACGCCATTCGCTACACTCTCCCCGACGCCTTCCCCGAGGATACCCGTTCGTGCCGCATTCCCGTCTGACTATCGGCCGCGCCATGCTGCTGGCCGGCTTCCTCGGCCTCGCGCTCACCGCCTGCGGCCGCAAGGGCCCGCTCGAACCGCCGCCCGATGCCAAGAATGCGATCGACTTGCCGGATCAGCAGACCGGCGCGGTCGAGAACAGCTTCAATGCGACGGATGCCTCGCCGCTCGGCAAGCCGGCGAAGCGCAACCGGCCGATCGAGGTTCCCGAGAAGCCTTTCGTGCTCGACCCGTTGCTCTGAGAGCCCGATGCATCACTTTGCCTATCGCGACGGCGCGCTCTTCGCCGAGGATGTCGACCTGCGCGAGATCGCGGACACGGTCGGAACGCCGGTCTATGTCTATTCCTCGGCGACGATCGAGCGGCATTATCGCCTCTATGAAGCGGCGATGGCGTCGATCACGCCGGGCAAGCCGGCACATGTCTTCTACGCCATGAAGGCGAACAGCAATCTCGGCGTGCTGAAGACGCTGGCTGCCCTCGGCGCCGGCGCCGACACCGTCTCGGAAGGCGAGATCCGCAAGGCGCTCGCCTCCGGCTTCCCGGCCGGCAAGATCGTCTTCTCCGGCGTCGGCAAGAGCGAGAGCGAGCTTGCCTTCGCGGTCGAGGCCGGCATCTACCAGGTCAACATCGAGACCGAGGGCGAGCTCGACCTCCTGTCCAAGGTGGCGCAGCGCCTCGGCAAGCGCCAGGAGGCGGTGTTCCGGGTCAACCCCGACATCGGCGCCGGAGGACACGCCAAGATCACCACGGGCTCCTCGGCGAACAAATTCGGCGTCTCCTTCGAGGAGGTGCACCGGCTTTATGCCCGCGCCGCCAACATGGCAGGGGTCAGGATCATGGGGCTCGCCGTGCATATCGGCAGCCAGATCCGCGAGGTCGAAGCCTTCGAGGCGGCCTATGCCAAGATGCGTGACCTCGTGCTGGCGCTGCGGGCGGAAGGCCATCGCGTCGATCGGCTCGATCTCGGCGGCGGCCTCGGCATCCCCTACGATATCCCGAGGGAGTTCGATCACGGCCCGGGGCTGATCGAGGCCTATGCCGCGATGGTCGCCAGGGTGACGAAAGGGCTCGACGCCGAACTCGGCTTCGAGCCGGGCCGCCTGATCGTCGGCAATGCCGGGATCCTGCTGACGAAGGTGCTGCATCTCAATCCGCGACCGACCAAGGAGTTCCTCGTCGTCGATGCGGCGATGAATGACCTGATGCGGCCGGCGATGTATGAGGCCTATCACGAGATCTGGCCGGTGGCGGAGCCGGCGGAAGGGGCGAAAACGATCGCTTATGACGTGGTCGGGCCGATCTGCGAATCAGGCGACACCTTCACCACCGGGCGCGAATTATCCGCGCTGAAGCCCGGGGACCTCATCGCCTTCATGACCGCCGGGGCCTATGGCGCCAGCATGTCCTCGACCTACAACCAGCGCCCGCTGGTCGCCGAAGTGCTGGTGAAAGGCGACAAATTCGCAGTGACGCGCCCGCGCCAGACCTATGAAGAGCTGATCGGCACGGATCGCGCGCCCCCCTGGCTGCCCTGAGATCGCTTCACAATACCCGGAGCACCTGTGGGCTCGGGCGCCTCGGTGCTGGTCACGCCACAATCCCGTGCTAGCCTCCCTGCTCGATCGATGAAGCCAGGAGAGGCGCCGCGGGGGGCGGCCCGGAGCATCGGATGAGCGAAACACCGCGCCGGACGGCGCAAGACCCGGTCGGGACGATCCGCAGGCGGCTGGAACGCCTCACCGCGGCATCACGGCTGTCTCTCGCCTGGGAGCGCCTCTGGCCGAAGCTGTGGGCGCCGCTTTGCGTCGTCCTCGTCTTCCTCGCCGTCTCCTGGTTCGGGCTCTGGCTGCATCTGCCCTGGTGGGGCCGGGCTGCCGGCTCCGCCATTTTTGCTCTCCTCCTGCTCGCGAGCTTCTGGCCGGCGGTCACCGGCCGCTGGCCGAGCCGCCGCGAGGCCCTGGCCCGGCTCGACCATTCGATGGACGGGGCTCACCGCCCGGCGACCTCGCTCGAGGACACGCTCGCGGTCGGCGGCAAGGATCCGGTCTCGCAGGCGCTGTGGACGTTGCACCTGCAACGCCAGAGTGCCCATGTCGCGGCATTGAAGGTCGCGCCGCCGCAGCCACACATGGCAGGGCGTGACAGGCGCGCGCTGCGCGCCGCGCCGCTGGTCGCCGCCGTCGCCGGCTTCTTCATCGCCGGGCACGAGGCCATTCCGCGGCTCACCGCCGCCTTCGACTGGCGCGGGCCTGCACTGGCTGCCGCTGCGGTGCGGATCGATGCCTGGATCGATCCGCCGTCCTATACGCGCATGCCGCCGATCCTGATCGACTTCGGCAGGCTCGCCAGCCCGAATTTCAATGTGCCCGAGAAATCGACGGTGGTGGTGCGCATCGCCGGCAAGAGCGGCATGGATGTCGCGACCACCGGCCGGCTCGATGCCGTACCGATCGAGGGCAAGCCCGGCGAAGCCAAGCCGGCGGAGACCAAGATTGCGCCGGCGAACACGGTCGCGGTGACCGAGAAGCGCTATATCGTCGCCGGCGACGGCACCTTGCGCATTACCGGCTCGGGCGCGCCGGCGCAGACGCTGAGCCTGCACGCGGTGATCGACCAGAAGCCGGAGATCGCCTTCGCCGATGCGCCCAAGCCGGTCAGTGGCGTGCAGGGCGGGCTCGGCATCAGCTACCGCGCCAAGGACGATTACGGCATCGCCTCGGCCGAGGTGCTCGTCTCGCGCGTCGGCCCGATCACCGGCGGCCGCTCGCTGGTCGAGGCGCCCAAGCAGGTGCTGCCGGTGCCGTCTTCAGGCTCCGGCGAGGAGGAGATGAAGAGCACGGTCGATTTCTCGGCTCATCCCTGGGCTGGCGCCAAGGTCAATATGAGCCTGCTGGCGCGCGACGAGACCGGGCAGGAGGGCCGCAGCGAGACCGTCGAGGTCGTGCTGCCGCAGCGGACCTTCACCAAGCCACTGGCCAAGGCGCTGGTCGAGCAGCGGCGCAAGCTCGTCATGGATGTCGACAACCGCAGGAAGGTCCAGCTCGCGTTCGATGCGCTGATGATCGAGCCCGACCGCTTCATGAAGGAGACCGGCGTCTATCTGGGCATGCGCATGATCGGCGAGCGCCTGCGTCGCGCAGCCAGCGACGATCAGTTGCGCGACGCTGCAGAGATGATGTGGGCCTTCGCGCTGCAGCTCGAGGACGGCGATCTCTCGGACGCCGAAAAGGCGCTGCGGGCCGCGCAGGAGAATTTGGCGCAGGCGCTGGAGCGCGGCGCCTCCGAAGAGGAGATGAAGAAGCTCACCGAGGATCTGCGCCGCGCCATGGACCAGTACATGCGCGAACTCGCTCAGCAATGGCAGCGCCAGCAGCAGAACGGCGAGCAGAACCAGGCGCAGATGCCGGAGAATTTCCGGACGGTGACGCCGCGCGATCTGCAGAACATGCTCAACCGCATCGAGGAGCTGACCAAGCGCGGGGACATGGCCGAGGCGCAACGCCTGATGGAGGAGCTCAACAACCTCCTGAACAACCTCAAGACGGCGCGCCCCGGCCAGCAGGACCCGCGCCAGCGCGAGATGAACCAGGCGCTCGGCGATCTCGACCGGATGACTCGCGAACAGCAGCAATTGCGCGACGAAACCTATCAGCAGGACCAGCAACGCCAGAACCGGGCCCAGCAAGGCCGCCGCCCTGGTCAGCAGCAGGCGCGGCCGGGCCAGCAGGGCCAGCGTCAGCAGGGACAGCAGGGCCAACGCGGGCAGCGCGGCCAGCAGCCCGGACAGCAGCCGGGCGAGAATGGCGAAGAGGGCGAAGGCGAGGACGGCCAGAACGCCGAGGGTGGACAGGGACAGGGCCAAGGCCTGTCACAGCGCCAGCAGGCTCTGCGCGAGCGGCTGCAGGACCTGCAGCGGCGGATGCGCGGCATGGGCGCCGATCCGGGTGAGCTCGGCGAGGCCGAGGACGCGATGCGCGAGGCCGAAGGCCAGCTCGGCCAGGGCCAGGATGGGCAGGCCGTCGACTCGCAGGGACGGGCCCTTGAGGCCTTGCGCAAGGGCGGCCAGAACCTCGCCCAGCAGATGCAGGGCGAACCCGGCGAGGGCGAAGGCAACGACAACGCCTATGGCGATCCGGATGGACGTCCAGCTGGTCGCCCTTCTGCCCAGCAGCGCGACAACAATGACCCGCTCGGGCGGCCGCAGCGCCAGCGGGACTGGGCCGACGGCCGCGTGCGGGTGCCCGGCGCCGACGAGAGCGCGACGCAGCGGGCGCGGCGCATCCTCGAGGAGCTGCGCCGTCGCCTCGGCGACCCGATGCGACCGACCGAGGAGCTCGACTATCTCGAGCGTCTGCTGCGACGGAACTGATCCGGCAGTCGCACATCATGCTCGGGCTCGCCCCGAGCATCTCAGGAAAGAGGAGGCGCCAGCCAGCGCCTTCTCGTCACGGAATTCTCGGGTCTGCGCTTCGCTCTGTCCGAGAATGACCGCCAAAACCCGACCCGCCCGGTTGCCCGAGATGATCGCCAGCGCCGCGATGAAGTGGTCGAGATCGGCTTCTGGGATGGTAGCCCTCCCCAAACGCTGGCTGCTTCAAGGCCATGACGAGGCCGGGTCAACTTATCCCCGCATTGCGAAACCAATGCATACTGGTGCAAAGCGCAACCAGGAGTGCCGCCATGTCGATGCAGGGATCGCCAGCTGAGGAAGCGCCGATAGAGGGGCCGCAGGCCCCCCGGCAACCTGATCTCAAGGTCACCGTGGCGCGGCTCGCACGGCTCGCACCGATGGGCAAGGCCGAGATCATGAACAACATCGCCTTGCATTTCGACCGGCTCGCGGCCGAGGCCGACCTGACGACACCGCTGCGCGTCTGCCATTTCCTGGCCCAGGCTGCACATGAGAGCGATCGGTTCCGCACCCTCGAGGAAAAGGGCGGCAAGAGGCAGTTCGCGAAATATGAGGGCCGCGCCGATCTCGGCAACTTCGAGCCCGGCGACGGCGCCCGCTATCACGGTCGCGGCATTTTCCAGCTCACCGGCCGGGCCAACTACAAGCGCATCGGCCGGATGCTGAACGTCGATCTCGAAGGGCGGCCCGAGCTCGCCCTCGATCCGCGCATCTCGGTACAGATCGCCTTCGCCTATTGGCGCGACCGCAAGATCAACGCCGCCGCGGACCGCGACGACGCGGCGCGCGTCACCCAATTGATCAATGGTGGCGCCAACGGCCTCGCCGATCGCCGGCAATTGCTGACGACGGCGAAGGGGATCTGGTTCTGAGCGTCAGCGGTGCCCCGCACTCAACGCCTGATCGAGATCTGCGTAGAGATCCTCGACATCCTCGATGCCGGTGGAGAGACGCAGCAGGTCGGGCGGGCAGGGCGAGCCCGCACCCTCGATCGAGGCACGATGCTCGATCAGGCTCTCGACGCCTCCGAGCGAGGTCGCTCTCTTATAGAGCTCGACGCGAGCCGCCGTAGCAACGGCAGCCTGCTCGCCGCCGCCGACCTGGATCGAGAGCATGTAGCCGAAGCCGCCCTGCATCTGCCGCGCCGCGATGTCGTGGCCGGGATGCTGCGGCAGGCCGGGATAGAGCACGCGAGAAACCAGCGGATGGGCCGAAAGCCTCTCTGCCAGCGCCATGGCCGAGGCCGACTGGCGTTCCTGCCTGAGATGGAGCGTGCGCATGCCGCGCATCAGCAGATAGGCCTCGAACGGGCCGAGGATGCCACCCTGCATCTTGCGGACGGTCTTGACCCTGGCCCAGAACGCGTCGTCCTCGCGGGCGCAGAGCGCGCCGGCGACGACGTCGGAATGACCGTTAAGCACCTTGGTCGCGGCGTGCATGACGATGTCGGCGCCGAGCGTCAGCGGCCGGGTGTGGACCGGCGAGGCGCAGGTCGAATCGACGGCGAGCTTCGCGCCGGCGGCATGGGCAATCTCGGCGGCGGCGGCGATGTCGGTGATGGTCCAGAGCGGGTTGGACGGAGTCTCGGCCCAGATGAGCTTGGTGACGCCGGGCTTCACCGCGTCCTTGAGCTTGGCGAGGTCGTCGGTCTCGACGAAATCGATCTTCAGCCCCCAGCGCGTCGCCTCGGTCAGCAGCCAGGCACGCAAGGCCCAGTACATCACCTTGGAGGCGACGACATGGTCGCCCGGCGACAGTGCCTGGAACACGGCGGTCGCCGCCGCCATGCCGGAGCCGAACAGCAGCGCGCCGGCCTTGGCCTCTTCCAGCATGGCGAGCACAGCCTGCGCCTCGTGGACCGTCTCATTGTCCGGACGGCCATAGATGAAGCCCGAGGAATAGGCGTTGTCCTCGTCGCGGATATAGGTGGTGGAGACGTGGATCGGTGGTACCACGGCCTTGGTCAGCGGGTCGATCTTGCCCATGGCCTGGGCGGCGAGCGAACGGGGGTGCAACGAGCGCTTGGTCATGGCCGATCCGATTTCCACTATGCGAGACGATTCATCTCATCGGAATTGCTGCACTGCAAGAGGCGCGCCTTGCCCGCAGCGCAGAGACGCCCCATCCTCGCCGCATGAGCATATCGACAGAAGGCATCGACCGTCAGCTGAATGTGTTGCTCGCTGCCCTTCTTGCGATCGTGCCGGTGGTGGCGGCGTCGCTCATCGGCAGCGCCGTAACCGTGCCGCAGATCCCTGGCTGGTACGCCGGCCTTGTCAAACCATCCTTCAACCCGCCGAACTGGTTGTTCGCGCCGGTCTGGACGACGCTGTTCGCCTTCATGGCGCTGGCAGTCTTCCGCATCTTGCGCTTGCCGAACGACAGGCCTGGCCGGTCGCAGGCACTGCTCGCCTACCATGTTCAGCTCGCACTCAACACGCTGTGGTCCTGCGCCTTCTTCGGCCTGGGCAGCCCGGCGGGCGGGCTCGCCGTGATCATGCTGTTGCTGGCCGCGATGATCTGGACCATGCGGAGGTTCGCAGGGCTGGGCGACAGGCTGTCTGTTGTCCTGTTCGTGCCCTACCTCGCCTGGGTCTCATTCGCGACCCTGCTCAACACCTCGATCTGGTGGCTGAACCGCTGAGCCCGCACCGGTCTATCCGATCGAACGCTCGATCACGCGCAGCACCGTCTCGCGCAATTCAGCGATGGTGAAGGGCTTGGTCATCACCTCGGAGACGATCGTCTCGAGACTTTTGGCCCGTTCGCGCTGCTCGGCATAACCGGTCATCAGCATGATGGTGAGATCGGGGAAGTGCTGCTTGGCGGCGAGCGCCAGCGCGATGCCATCCATCAGCGGCATGCGGATATCGGTGAGCAGCAGGTCGAAACGTCCCTGCTCTGCCATCAGGATGTCGAGCGCCTCGGCCCCGTCGCCAGCGGTCAGGCAATCATGCCCGTCCATGGCGAGGCCGCGCGCGACCAGCGAACGCAGACTTTCCTCGTCATCGACTACGAGAATGCGCGACATCGCTTCAGATCCCCGGCAGACCGGCCTGATCGGCCGTCTCGATCACGCCGACATAAGGCAATTGGCGGTAGGAATGGGCGACGTCCATGCCGTACCCGACGACGAAATAGTCAGGGCATTCGAATCCAACGTAGTCCGCCTCGATATTGACCGCGCGCTTGGCCGGCTTCTCGAGCAGGACGGCGGTCGAGACGCGGGCGGCCCCGCGCGCGGCGAGCAGATCCTTGGCGAAGGCGAGCGTGCGGCCGGATTCGAGGATGTCGTCGACCAGCAGCACTTGCCGGCCGCGCACATCGCTCTGGACGTCCCGCAATATCTCGACCTGGCCGGAGGAGACCGTAGCGGCGCGATAGCTCGACAGGTGGACGAACTCGACTTGCGGGGTCATGCCCGTGCGGTGCATGGCGCGGATCAGGTCGGCGACGAACATGAAGCTGCCTTTCAGAACCGCGACCACGAGCAGGTTCTCGCCGGCATCGGCTGCGATCTCGGCAGCCATCTCGGCATTGCGTGCGGCGATCGCCGCCTCATCGTAGAGCACGCGGATGCGCTGGGGCTGGGACATAGACGGCCGTTCCTTTCGGCGCGGGTCCATGCCCGCGCAGCCCCGTGATCGCGGGCTAAACTCTTCAGCCCTCAGTCATAGCGTTCATGCGCCGACAATTGAAGCGGCCGGTCCGAACGGATCGGGGAAATCCTCAAAGGCCGGCGACACTGTCGGGGCGACCCGCACCAAAGCGCAGCTGGACCGAGCGGCCATGCTCCGGCGGCGAGGCGAGGCGAGCACGGAAATGCATCAGCTCCGCCGGCTCGAGCGACGGGCGCGGGGGCTCCGTCGTCCAGCTGTAGAGCACCTTGCCGTCCTCGCCCTGCACCATCACCGTGATCGGCGGCACTTTAGCGGTGTCCTTGGCGATGTTGGTGACGTCGCCGGAGACCACGAGGAAGCGGCCCTGCGAGTCCTGGACCAGTTCGCTTTCGACAGCGCTGAAGGCGAGACCGCGCAGGTTCACCGGCAAGCCGATCTTCGCATAGAGATCGGCGAATTGCGGCATTGCTCGGACAATGCGCTCGCGCTGCCAGAGGCCAAGGCCGAGCACCGCAAGACCAGCGGCCACGAAGAGCCCGGCAGCCGCCGGCGACAGGTGCAGGGCCGGATTGCGAGCGCCGGTCCAGTTTCGCTTCCGTTTCGGCGGTGGCGGCTGGATCGTATCCGGCTGCGGGAGTTCGGCCCGTTCGGCTGCGATCGCCGAGATGCCGACATCGATCTCGGCGGCGCGACGCAGTTCCTCTTCGAGCTCCGCAGCGGTCTGCTCCGGGCTCGGTGCGTCGGGAAGATCCGGGATCGCGGCGTCGAGATCGGACTGCAGAACCTCGGCGCCGGGCAGCGCCTCGACAGCCTGCGGCGCCTCGATCTGCCAGGTCGCCTGGCAACTGGCGCAGCGGACCTTGCGGCCGCCGGTCCCGATCTTGGCCTCGGCGATCTCGTACCGGCTGGCGCAGTTGGGGCAGACGATCTGCATGGCCTTAAAAACGCTCACTCCGTGCTGCATCCTGGAACATCGGTTCGGAGCCTGATCCTCCCGTCCTGGCGCGCAAGCACAAGCAGGGGCGGACAGCGGTCCCGCCTCCCATAGGGTCGATTTATGGTTAACGTCGCGTAAAGCTGCACCATGCCGGGACTGAGGAAAACCCTTCGACGCTTCCCGTCCAGCCCCGGTCTCGGTGTAGGATCACGTCGGCACGGCGCCCGTCCGGTACGATTCGGAAAGTTCAGCGAGAGGGATTGCGTTGGTTCGGTTCGAGAATGTCGGCTTGCGCTACGGGATGGGGCCGGAGGTGCTGAAGGACATCAACTTCAGCATCGCGCCGCGTTCCTTCCAGTACCTGACCGGCCCCTCGGGCGCGGGCAAGACGACGCTGATCCGCCTCGTGCTGATGGCGCTCAAGCCGACGCGCGGGCTGGTCAACCTGTTCGGCCAGGACGTTTCGCGCCTCGAAGCCGCGACGCTGACCGATTTCCGCCGACGCATGGGCGTCGTCTTCCAGGATTTCCGGCTGCTCGACCATTTGACGGTCTATGAGAACGTCGCACTCCCCTTGCGGGTGACGGGCAAGGAAGAGACAAGCTACCGCGCCGAGGTCGTAGAGCTGTTGCGCTGGGTCGGGCTCGGCGAGCGGATGCATGCGGTGCCGGCAGTCCTCTCCGGCGGCGAAAAGCAGCGCGCCGCGATCGCGCGCGCCCTGATCAGCCGGCCACAGCTGCTTCTCGCCGACGAACCGACCGGTAATGTCGATCCCGGGCTCGGCCGGCGCCTGCTGCGCCTCTTCATGGAGTTGCAGTCGCTCGGGACGGCCGTGGTGATCGCGACGCACGATATCGCTCTGATGGAACTCTACGACGCGCCGCGCCTCGTGCTGGCGGATGGGCATCTGCATGTCGATGCCTGACCATCTCGACATGGAGGAGGCCGAGGAGGAGCGGCCGCGCAGCGGGCCGCGCCTGCCGGCCAGCCTGCGCCGCGACCAGCCTCTGGTACCGGTCGACTCCGTCGCCGGACGTGCGCTCGTCGTCGTCATCGCCATCCTGACCTTCCTGGCGGCGCTGAGCGCCGGAGCAGCGCTGCTCGCCGCTCGCGCTTCGGAGCAATGGCGCGGCGCGGTCGCCAACGAGATGACGATCCAGGTCCGGCCCGATCCACGCCGCAACATCGAGCAGGACATGGCACGCGCGGTCGAGCTCGCCCGGGCGGTGCCGAGCGTGGCCGAGGTGCGGCCGATGCCGAAGACGGAATCCGACAAGTTGCTTGAGCCCTGGCTCGGTGCCGGGCTCGACCTCGTCGAATTGCCGATCCCGCGGCTGATCGTCCTGCGGCTCTCCTCGGTCGCGGCCAATGATCTGGTCGCCTTCAGCCAGACGCTGCGGCGCGAGGTGCCGAGTGCGACGCTCGACGACCACCGGCTCTGGGTTCGCCGCCTCTCGACCATGGCGAGCACCATCATCCTGGCCGGCGTCGCGGTGGTGCTGCTGGTTCTGGTAGCGGCTGGGCTCGCCGTCGCCTTCGCGACCCGCGGCGCCATGGCCGGCAGCCGCGATTCGGTGGAGGTGCTGCATTTCGTCGGTGCGACCGATGAGTTCATCGCCCGCGAATTCCAGACGCGCTTCGTCGCGCTCGGCCTGCGCGGAGGAGCGGCCGGCGGGCTCGCCGCGATCATCGCGATCGCGTTGCTCGGCTTCCTGTCCTCGGCCTGGAGCGCGACTCCGGAGGCCGATCAGTTGCAAGCGCTGTTCGGCGCTTTCGAAATCGGCTGGTCCGGCTATGCCGTCGTCATTCTGGTTGCGGCGGTGGTCGCGGCGATCGCGGGACTCGTCTCGCGGCTGACGGTGCGCCATTATCTCAGGGCAATGAGCTGACTCACTGCGCGGCGGGGTTGTGATAATGCCGTCATTGTGCCCGATTGGGCGGTTAGTTTCCCGGTCTCATGGTGCTGCTTGGAACCCGGCAAGGTCATCTTCCCTGTGTTGAGGACAGCCCGGCTGCCCTGCGACCGATGACGACGCTCGTTCCTTCACGGCGCCGCTGGTTTCGCCGTTTCCTGTTCTGGTCATGCCTGCTCGGCGGCCTTGTCCTGACCGCCGGCTATGCTCGCTTCGCAACCGGCCTGTCGGTGACCGAAGCTGGCTCGCCGCCACGCACGGACGCGATCGTGGTCGTCACCGGCGGAGCACAACGGATCGGCGACGCCGTCAGCCTGCTCAATGCCGATCGTGGACGGCGCCTGCTGATCAGCGGTGTCAACGAGAAGACCGGCCGCGAGGAACTGGCGAAACTCAACCCGACAGCGCGAGAGGCCCTCGCCTGCTGCGTCGATCTCGACTATCGCGCCCGCAACACGATCGGCAACGCCATCGAGACGCGGCGCTGGGTCCGCCGCCACGACTTCCGCTCGCTGCTGGTGGTCACCTCGAATTACCATATGCCGCGAACACTGCTCGAACTCGGCCATGCGATGCCGAACGTTCGCTTCGTGCCGCATCCGGTCGTGACCGATCAGGTCGATGTCGCCGGCTGGTGGCACGACTGGCATACGATCCGGCTGCTGGTTCCGGAATACCTCAAATATCTGGTGGCTGCGGTGCGAAGCAAGCTCGAGACCGACCCGGAGACCTCCCGGCTTTCCGTGATCATCGGCGGGCGCAAGCCGATTTCGCCCAAGCCAGGCGACCAGATCGGCCCCGAGCATGACAAGCGCTCACGGGCGATCTCCACTGAGCGCGGGGCCTGATCTGTTCGGCCGCCCTTGACGCGCATCGGCTGTCAGGGTTCTTGCGGACCATGCTGCTGATCCGCTCGATCCTGTTCAACACCGCTTTCTACCTCAACCTCGCGCTCTGGCTGCTCGCGGCCATGGTGACGATGGTGTTGCCACCGCGCTTTCTGCTGATGATCGCGCTGGGCTGGGCGCAGAGCTCGCTCTGGCTGATGCGGGTCATCGTCGGCACGCGCTACG
The DNA here is from genome assembly GCA_005502805.1 of Rhizobiales bacterium 2SD. Lineage (GTDB taxonomy): Bacteria > Pseudomonadota > Alphaproteobacteria > Rhizobiales > Beijerinckiaceae > Allobosea. The sequence continues at coordinate 29,757 of SCMY01000013.1, forward strand.
AGATCAAGGGCATCGAGAACATCCCGCCGGGTGGAATCATCATGGCGGCCAAGCACCAGTCGACCTGGGAGACCTTCGCGCTGGTGACGGTGTTCCGCAATCCTGTCTACATCCTCAAGCGCGAATTGACCTGGCTGCCCTTCTTCGGCTGGTGCCTGCTCAAGCTGAAGATGATTCCGGTCGATCGCGGCGCCCGCAGCCGCGCGCTGCAGGAGGTGACCCGGCGCGCTAAGATCGAGCTCGGCGAGAAGGGGCGCCAGCTGATGATCTTCCCCGAGGGCACGCGCCGCCCCGCCGGCGCCGAGCCGGCCTACAAATACGGCGTCACCCATCTCTATGCTGAGCTTGGCGTGCCTTGCGTGCCGGTCGCGCTCAATGCCGGGCTGTACTGGCCGCGCCGCAGCTTGATCAAGCGCCCGGGCACGATCCGCGTCGAGATCATGCCGGCGATCCCGCCGGGCATGGACAAGGTGGCTTTCCATGCCCTGCTGCAGGAGCAGATCGAGACCGCGAGCGACCGGCTGCTGGCCGACGGTCTCGCCGAGCTCGCCCGCCTCGGGGTGCCCGCTCCTGTCAGTACGCGTCAGGAGGCGCAGCCCAGCGTCTGATCGGCCTTGACAAGACACCTGACTGTTCCGATTTTGTTCTAGAACAAAGGAGGAACGACATGGCTGTTTTGGCCCGAGCCCGTTTCCCATTCGACCGCAACCGGTCACTCGACAAGATACCGCGCCAGCTCAACCTGCTGGAGGCGCTCCAGCCCGCCAAGGCGGAGCGAGCCGCGCCGCTGTTCGACGATTCTGCCGGTCTGCCGGGGCAGGTGCGCGAGATGCCGCTGCGTGCGACCGCGCAGCTTGCCGAGCGCCGCTTCACCGCCTGGCGTGGCCGTTCCGGCCGGCGCTATGTCGCTTCGGTCTTCGCCATTCAGGACGGGCATGCGCTCGGTTTCACCGATGCGGTGCTGCTGGCGGTCTCGCCGGACCGCAAGATCGTGGCGGCGCGCGACAGCGGCCCGTTCGGCATCGATGCGGCGCTGACGCGCTGGCGTGACGCCGTCGCCATGGCCGGCGCCAGCGAGATCCACGTCCACCTCCTGGCGGAAGACAGCGCCGGCCGCCGCGCCGCGCTGTGCGACCTGATGCCGGAAGCGTGAGCGTTCAGAGCGCCGTCGGCCCGCTCGTCTTGTCGAGCTCGGCGACGAGATGCGCCAGGAGCGGGTCACGAATGCCCATCTCGCGCAGATGTTCATGGGTGCGCCGGACATAGTCCGGATTCTCGCCCGAGACGCCTTTGCCCTGGCGGACGAAGGCCAGCACTGCCTCCTCCGGCAGGCGGCCGGCATATTGGTAGTGGTCGCGGTCGGCGATGTACGTCAGCGCATTAAGGCGCCGGCCATCGTCAAGCCGCAGCGCCAGCCGTCGTTCGAGATAGACCGCCGTCGCCTGCTCGCGGGCGCGCAGATAGTCGATCGTTTCTTCGGCCTGCTCAGCGGGCACGCGGAAAGCGACCCCGCGGCAGATGCCGCCCCGATCGAGGCCAAGCACGAGACCCGGCACATCCGGCGTGCCGCGATGGACATGCGAATAGATGCAGAGCGCGCGATGGTAGCCGTGCAGGCGGGCGCCTGCGCGCTCGACGAAGTCAAAGCCCGGGCGCCAGATCAGCGAGCCATAGCCGAACACCCAGAGATCTTCCGGCGGAAGCGGCGCCGTCATCCATTCCTCACAATTTAGCCCGCTTGCCTCGCCAGAGAGATTCTCGCGATCCATCGGCGGAAAATCTTCGCCCGCGCTGGCGTGCTGCCGCCACGGTCGCTATCAACCTGCCGAGATTTTCGCAATGGAGCGCCCGCGCATGCCTGAGGCCACATCCACGCGCCGGCGCAGCCGTCTCTGGCTATACGCGCCCTTCATTCTGCTGGCCCTCCTTGCAGCCGCTTGGTCGGGCTTCTGGGGCTTCGCTCGTGCCAAGGTCGACCAGGCGCTCGACTCGGGGATCGCCCGCGAAGCTCAGGCCGGGCGCAACTGGACCTGTCGGGACCGCAGCGTAGGCGGCTACCCCTTCCGCATCGAGGTGCGCTGCGCCAGCCTGACCTTGACCTCCTCGCGCTGGGGCGACGAGGTCAAGGTCGATGCCGGGTCGGCCATCGCCGTCGCGCAGGTCTGGACCCCCGGCCACATCATCCTCCAGATGACCGGGCCGATGCTGGCCAGCCTGCCTCAGGGGCGCAAGGCGACGCTCGACTGGAAGGACCTGGCTGCAAGCTTGCACCTCAATCTGCCGGAAGGGGGCAAGACCCCGCTCAACTGGAAGGAGCTGGCGTTGAACCCGCCCCTCAAGGGGCTGGCCTTCGAGCGCTTTTCGCTGGTGCTGGGCGAGCCGGTGCTGACATTCACCGACCCCGGACAGGGCAGCGAGACCTGGCGGGCGACAGCTGCCGAAGCCCATCTCCGACCGAATCCGCAACGCTTCGCCGGCGAGGGAGTCGTCGATCTTGCCGTTAGCGCCAAAGGCTGGATGTTGCCGGAGCTGGAAGCACTGATCGGCAATGGCCAGGTCGCCGATCTCGACCTGCAGACCAGCCTGTCGCGCGCGTTGTCCTTCCGGCGCGGCTTCAATCCCGACGCACTCGAAGCCTGGCGCACAGCCGGCGGAGGCCTGGACATCACCAAACTCGTCCTGACAAAGGGGCCGGCGCGGCTCGAAGCTACCGGTTTGGTGGCGCTCGATGAAGCGCATCGGCCGGCCGGCAAGGTTTCGGCGGCGGTTGCCGGAGTCGATCGCATCGCCGGCATCAAGGTCGGCGGCCTGACCGCTGGCCTCGGTGCGCTCCTCGGCGGACGGAGCGACGCCGGGCAAAGCAATACGGCGGCAGGGCTTACGCCGCTGCCGCCGGTTATCCTGCGCGAAGGCAGGGTCTTCCTCGGGCCGCTCCGGCTGCCCCTGCAACCGCTGCAGCCGCTCTACTGACGGAGACCGCTTTTCTGATTGGCTTGCGCCGCAAGCCAATCAGAAGGGGCTAGGCTGCGGGCAGGGCCGCCCTCGGCGCCTCGATCTTCACCAGCGCCTTCTTGACCGCGTCCTGCACTTTCTCGAAGGCACGGACCTCGATCTGGCGGACGCGTTCACGCGAAACGCCGAACTCCTCGGAGAGCTCCTCCAGGGTGATCGGGTCCTCGGCGAGGCGGCGCGCCTCGAAAATGCGGCGCTCGCGATCGTTGAGCACCCCCAGCGCCTCGCGCAGCGCCAGATGGCGGTTGTCGCTCTCCTCGGAAGCGGCGAGACGGTTCTCCTGGCTGTCGCTGTCGTCGACGAGCCAGTCCTGCCATTCGCCTTCGCCATCCTCGCGCAGCGGCGTGTTCAGCGACGCGTCACCGCCGAGGCGGCGGTTCATGTCGATCACGTCCTGCTCGTTGACGCCGAGCTTGGTCGCGATGCTCTTGACCTGGTCCGGCTTGAGATCACCATCGCCAAGCGCCGAAATCTTGCTCTTGGCCTTGCGCAGGTTGAAGAACAGCTTCTTCTGGTTGGCGGTGGTGCCCATCTTCACCAGCGACCAGGAGCGCAGGATGTACTCCTGGATCGAGGCCTTGATCCACCACATCGCATAGGTCGCCAGCCTGAAGCCCTTGTCGGGCTCGAAGCGCTTGACCGCCTGCATCAGGCCGACATTGCCTTCCGACACGACTTCGCCCATCGGCAGGCCATAGCCGCGATAGCCCATGGCGATCTTGGCGACGAGACGCAAATGCGAGGTCACGAGCTTATGGGCCGCATCGCGGTCGCCATGCTCGCGCCAGCGCTTGGCCAGCATGAATTCCTCGTTCGGTTCCAGCATCGGGAACCGACGGATCTCATCCAGATAACGTGAAAGTCCGCCCTCCGCGGACATGACGGGCAACGACGCAGTCGCCATGCTCGTACTCCTTTTCCGGCTCCCGCTCCGCGGCGAGCCAACCACCCGATGTTCCATCGGGCAGGATCGTCCGGCGCGTGGCCTCGGCGACGACTTCCGTCCAGTCACCTTGCTACGCACCTGGCGCGTTTTCCGCTCAGCCGGACCCAGCTGAACGATGAGAATTCGCGCCAACTCTCATGTGGAGCATGTTCTCATCGCAAAAAATGGTCCCCACTTTTGCGGAACATGCTCAAGCGGCGCCCCTTTAGCCATCCGCTTTCGCAGCGCAGTATAGACGATGCGAGGGTGGCGGAAAGTGGGCGGCTCAGCAAAAATCGGTCACAGGATCGAGAGTTCTGCTTGCAAACGTGCAAAGTCGGCCGGTGGTTCCGACTCGAAGCGCAATTCCTCGCCGGTGGCCGGATGCTCGAAACCGAGCAGGCGCGCATGCAGCGCCTGGCGGCCGAGATCGGCGAGCGCAGCGCGCGCGTTTTCCGGCAGGCGGCTCGCCTTGGTCATGAAGCCGGAGCCGTAGAGCTGGTCGCCGAGCAGCGGGTGGCCGATATGGCTCATATGGACACGAATCTGGTGGGTGCGGCCGGTCTCGAGCTGGCATTCGACCAGGCTCGCCAGCGCCTCGACCTCCTCATGGCCGCGCAGGAGCGGCGGGTAGCGCTCGATCAGCTCGATATGGGTGATCGCCTCTCGGCCGCGGCCTTCGCCGACCACCATCATCTTCTCGCGATTGCGATTGGAGCGCTCGATCGGGGCATCGATCGTGCCGGTCTGCCGGCGCGGGGAACCCCAGACCAGAGCGAGATAGGCCCGCTCGAGAGGCCCGGTACGACCATGGTCGGCAAACTGCTTGGCGAGGCCGCGATGCGCCTTGTCGTTCTTGGCGACGACGAGCAGGCCGCTGGTGTCCTTGTCGAGCCGGTGGACGATGCCGGGCCGGCGCACGCCGCCGATGCCGGAAAGGCTCTCGCCGCAATGGGCGATCAGGGCGTTGACCAACGTGCCGTCTTCATGCCCGCCAGCGGGATGGACGACGAGCCCGGCCGGCTTGTCGATCACGATCAGGTGCTCGTCCTCGAAGACGACAGTGAGCGGGATGTCCTGGCCGACCGGTGCGGCCGGCTTGGCCTCGGGCATGACGAGGGAAAGAAGCTGGCCGGCGGCGACCTTGCGGCTGGCATCGGCGACCACGACCCCGTCGATGCTGACGCCGCCCTCCTTGATCACCTGCTGCAGGCGGGCGCGGGACACCTCGCCACCGAGCAGAGCGAGCGCCTTGTCGAGGCGCAAGCCGGCCTGCTCGGGCGCGATGACGAGTTCGGTGGCGGGTTGCGAGGTGGTGGTCTCGGGCATGGTCATGCGCCGTCTATAGGCGTGCGGACAGAAAATCGCACCTCCGGAAGCGCAGGAACCCGCATTCACGCCACCCGGGTTCCATGCGGAGCCCGCCCGATAGCACCGGACGGGAAGCTGATCGCTCTTTTCGAATGGTCCCGCCGCGCCAAGGAGCTCGATCCGGGACGGAACAGGATTTCCGTCGTCGTCCTATTCCATCCCCTCAAGCTCGATGATCAGCCCCTCGATCATCTTGAGCCCGATCTGCCAGAAGGCCGGGTCTCGCGCGTCGAGGCCAAAGGGCTTCAGCAACTCGGAATGATGCTTGGTGCCACCGGCCGAGAGCAGCGCGAAATAGCGCTCCTGAAAACCCGAGGCCGAGTTCTGGTAGACGCCGTAGAGCGAATTCACCAGGCAGTCGCCGAAGGCATAGGCATAGACATAGAAGGGCGAGTGGATGAAGTGCGGGATATAGGCCCAGAAGGTCTCGTAGCCCGGCCCGAGCCTGATCGCCGGCCCCAGGCTCTCCGACTGCACGCTGAGCCAGAGATCGCAGAGGTTTTCTGCCGTCAGCTCGCCCTGCCGGCGCGCCTCGTGGACCTTGCGCTCGAAGGAGTAGAAGGCGATCTGGCGCACGACCGTGTTGATCATGTCCTCGACCTTGGCCGCCAGCATCGCCTTGCGCTGCTTCGGGTCACGCGTCTCGTCGAGCAGCTTGCGGAAGGTCAGCATCTCCCCGAACACGCTCGCCGTCTCGGCCAGCGTCAGCGGCGTCGGCGCCATCAGCGCGCCATTCGGCCCGGCCAGCACCTGGTGCACGCCATGGCCAAGCTCATGCGCCAACGTCATCACGTCGCGCGGCTTGCCCTGATAGTTGAGCAGCACGTAAGGGTGCGCCGACGGCACGGTCGGATGCGCGAAGGCGCCCGGCGCCTTGCCCGGACGGGCGGGCGCATCGATCCAGCTTTCGTCGAAGAAGCGCTGCGCGATACCCGCCATCTTCGGCGAGAAGTCGCCATAAGCCGAGAGCACCGTGTCGCGCGCCTCGGTCCACGGAATCGTGCGCTGCTCGACCTTGGGCAGCGGTGCGTTGCGGTCCCAGTAGTCGAGGGCTTCCTGGCCGAACCAGCGCGCCTTCAGCTTGTAGTAGCGGTGCGACAGGCGCGGATAGGCCTCGCGCACGGCCGCGACCAGCGCATCGACGACCTCGCGCTCGACCCGGTTCGCCAGGTGCCGGGAATCGGCGACATCCTCGAACTTGCGCCAGCGGTCGGAGATCTCCTTGTCCTTGGCGAGCGTATTGGTGATCAGGCCGAAGGTGCGCAGATGCTGGCGGAAGACGGTGCCGAGCACCTCGGCTGCCTCCTTGCGAAGGGCGCCGTCGGCGTCCTGCAGGCGGTTCAACGTCAGCTCGAGGGTTAGATCGTCGCCGCCGACCTTGAAGCGCAGCGAGGCGATGGTCTCGTCGAAGAGTCGATTCCAGGCGCCATGACCGGTGACCGACTTCTCGTGGAACAGCTCCTCGATCCGGTCCTCGAGCTGGTGCGGCTTGTCCTTGGCGAGATCTTCCAGCCAGGGCTTCCAGTGGCTGAGCGGCGCCTGGGACGCTGCCTTGGCCAGTAGCGCCTCGTCGATCCGGTTGAGTTCGAGCCCGAAGAACAGGAGCTCGGTCGAGATCGCGGTGACCTTGTCCTGCGTGTCGCCATAGAACTTGGCGCGCTGTGGGTCGGTGGTGTCGCCGGAATAGACCAGACCGGCATAGGACATGATCTTGCCGACGAGGTCTTCCAGCCCCTCATAGGCCTTGACCGCCTCGGCCAGCGCGGCGCTGGCATCCTCGCGCGCGGCGAGCGCCGCGAGCTTGCCGCGATAGAGCTCGGCAAAGCGCCGCGCTTCCACCGCCGCGCGCTCCACATCGGCGGCGAAAGCGGGCGAATCCATCGCCGGGTAAAGATGCGTCAGATCCCATTCCGGCAGGGCGCCGAGCGCTTCGGCCGCGCCTCCGGCATGGGCGGCGCGTGCGATTGCGGGACGGTCGAAGGGGCGGGTCATGTCGTCTCTGCCTCGGCCTGTCGGGGACGTTTGCGGCCCTCTCATATGCGCGGCCTGCCGCCCGCGATCAACGGCAGCACGGCAACAGCGGCGCGAATTCCCGCAAGGCCCACCAGCTTAAGCGGGGCTTAACCCTTCTCCCCGACGATGACCCGAAACGACACAGCCGATTCCGGCTAACCGTCTGGCCTGCCGAGGTTTCATGTCCTCTACTGTCCTCGTCGTCGACGACGATCCCGTCCAGCGCCGGCTGCTCGATGCGATGCTGAAGCGCTTCGGCTACGAGGTCGCATTGGCGGAAGGCGGCGAGCAGGCGCTGGCGGTCCTCGTCGACGAATCGCGTCGCATCGACTGCCTGATCCTCGACCTCGTCATGCCCGGACTCGACGGCATGGGCGTACTCGCGGCGCTGCGCGAGCGCGGCAGCGAAGTGCCCGTGATCGTGCAGACAGCGAACGGCTCGATCGAGACCGTCGTCGCGGCGATGCGCGCCGGCGCTTCCGATTTCGTGGTCAAGCCGGCCGGGGCCGAGCGCCTGCAGGTCTCGCTCAAGAATGCGCTCAAGCTCGGCGCCCTCGAGCATGAAATCCGCTACATGAAGCGGCGCGCCTCCGGCCAGCTCGGCTTCCGCGACCTCGCCAGCAAGAGCCAGGACATGGGCCGCGTCGTCCAGCTCGCCGAGCGCGCCGCCCGCTCCAACATCCCGATCCTGATCGAGGGCGAATCCGGCGTCGGCAAGGAAGTTCTGGCCCGCGCCATCCAGGGCTCCAGCGACCGCAGGGGCAAGCCCTTCGTCACCGTCAATTGCGGCGCGATCCCGCACAATCTCGTCGAATCCATCCTGTTCGGCCATGAGAAGGGCGCCTTCACCGGGGCGACCGAGCGCCATATCGGCAAGTTCGTCGAGGCCAATGGCGGCACGCTCTTCCTCGACGAGGTCGGCGAATTGCCGCTCGATGCGCAGGTCAAGCTGCTGCGCGCCATCCAGGAGAGCGAGGTCGATCCGGTCGGCGGCAAGAAGTCCGTGCGCGTCGACATCCGCATCATCTCGGCGACGAACAAGAGCTTGCTGGAGCAGGTCAAGCGCGGCGAGTTCCGCGAGGACCTGTACTACCGCCTCAACGTCTTCCCGATCACCCTGCCGCCGCTGCGCCGGCGCCGCGAGGACGTCGCCGATCTCGCCCGCGGCTTCCTCGCCCGCTTCGCCGCGGAGGAAGGCCGCAAGCTGCGCGGCATCAGCGCCGAGGCGCTGACCCTGCTCGCCGACTATGACTGGCCCGGCAATGTCCGCCAGCTCGAGAACGCGATGTTCCGCGCCGTCGTGCTCTCCGATGGCGACGAGCTGACCATCGCCGAATTCCCGCAGATCGCCGCACAGATGGATGGGTTCGACGTGCGCATCCCGCCGGCGCCGGCCTCGATCGCCAGCGAACCGCGCGGCGAGGCGCCGCCGCGCGTCATCCAGGTGCCGGTCCGAGATCCCAATGCGCTCGACCTCGTCGCCGGCTCCGACATGCGTACGCTCGACGAGCTGGAGCGCGAGATCATCAAGTTCGCGCTCGCCCATTATCGCGGCCACATGTCCGAGATCTCGCGCAAGCTCGGCATCGGCCGCTCGACGCTCTACCGCAAGCTCAAGGACTATGGGTTGATCGAAGGCGAGGACGCTTCCGACGGAGCCGACGCGGCCTGAGCCAACCCGAAGCGAAACGCGTTCTGCAGCCGACAGGGAACGGGTTGCAGAGGGCGAATATCGGCCGCTGTTGCAGGGCGGCATCTTGTCGAAGCAGGTCGAGTCACGCAGTTATCGGCGTGGACCGGCCAGGATCGGGGAAGTTATCGATGCGCCTTCGCCGCCTGGCGGAAACCGTCTCAGCCACCACGCTTGGCCTCTCGCTGCTTCTCGCGTCCGCGACCGCTCAGGAAGCAACGGGCAACATCGGCATTGCGCTGCCCGAGCAGCCGCCGCTGGTCATCCTGAACAGCGATACCGGGCCGCAAAAACTCGACATCCCTGCCCCTCCGGAGGTGACGCTCGATCTGCGCCCGTCCGCCGGCCCGCTGTCCGCCGACGCGACCGAGACCAGGGAAATCGTCACCGGCGCGCTCTCGACCAGACCGGACAACGGCCCGGCAGAGCTTGAGCTCGACCTGCCCGAGCCCGAGATGCCGCCGGTCGATCCGGCCTTGGTAAAGCCGGTCGAGCCCGCACCGCAGCCGCAACTCGCCAAGCCCTCGCAGATCGACCTGCCGCCGTTGCCCGACGTCGCGGTCACCATGCCGCCGGGCCTCGAGCTCTCCGGTCGGATCGCGGCGCAGGCCGAAATCGCCGCCGCCCTGCCCCGCCTCTCCGCTCGCGAGCGCGCCGACATCGTCGCGGCCTATGCCGTGAACGAGAATCGGCCGTTCTGGATCGATGGCAAGGGGCTCGGCGCCGCCGGCATGCAGATCGCCGCGCAGCTTGGTCGCGCGAGCGATGACGGCTTGCGCGCCAGCGACTACCTGTTGCCGGTTTTCGAAGGCAGCGACAAGGACAGCCTCGCCGCCGCCGATATCAGGCTTTCGGCGCTCGCCGTGCTCTATGCCCGCGACGCCCGCGGCGGACGAATCGACCCGCGCCGCCTTTCGAAGCTGATCACGCCGAAGCTCGAATTGCCCTCAGCCACCGAGGTGCTGTCGGAACTGACCGGCGCCGCCGATGCCGGCGCGGTGCTCGCCGCCTATAATCCCCGGCATCCGGGCTACCAGCATCTCAAGGCCAAGCTCGCCGAGCTGCGTGCCGACAAGCCCGAGACGCCCGTCGCCCGCATCCCGGCCGGCCCTGCCCTCAAGGTCGGCATGCGCGATGTCCGCGTGCCGCTGGTTCGCGCCCGGCTCGGCCTCGGCGCCAGCGAGGAGCCGGTCTATGACCGCTCGACCGCGCTGGCTTTGGCCGATTTCCAGAAGCAGGCTGGCCTGCGCGCCGACGGCGTCCTCAGTGACCAGACCGTCGCCGCGCTCGCCATGCCGCGCTCGACCCGGCTGGAAAGCGACATCGTCGCCCAGATGGAGCGCTGGCGCTGGCTGCCGAGCGATCTCGGCGAGAACCGCATCGTCGTGAACATCCCCGAATACAAGATGCGCGTCATGCACGGTGACAAGCTTGCACGTGAGGCGCGCGTCATCGTCGGCAAGCCCGAATCAGCGACACCCGTCTTCTCGCACAAGATGGAATATGTCGTCGTCAATCCGTCCTGGTTCGTGCCGCCCTCGATCCTAAAGAAGGAGTTCCTGCCGGGGCTCGCCGCTGATCCGAACTACGGCGCCAGACGCGGTTATGTCGTGACGCGGGCTAAGAACGGCAGCATCTCGGTGCGCCAGCCGCCAGGCGAGCGCAATGCGCTCGGCTGGATCAAGTTCATGTTCCCGAACGACCATGCCGTCTACCTGCACGACACGCCCAATCGCAGCCTGTTCGGCGCCGGCAGGCGCGCCCTCAGCCACGGCTGCGTGCGCGTCGAGAATCCCTTCGCACTCGCCGACGAGGTGCTGGGGCCGGAATGGACGAACGAGCGGCTGAAGCGGCTGATCGGCTCCGGCGAGCGCACCATCAAATTGCCGCAGCCTCTGCCGATCCATCTCGTCTATGAGACGATCGTCGTCAACGAGGCCGGAACGGTCACCACATTCGACGATATCTACGGTTTCCACAGGCTGGTCCGGAACGCGCTCGAGCAACATTCCTGACCGATTTGCCTGCGGACAAGTCCGATTCGGCACGGTTTCGCCACGATCTGCCGGTAGCGAGCAATCTTGCTTGCCGGATTCCGGCGGGGGAGTTGTCTCGCCGGTAACCTCCCGTTAAGCCTTCTCGGCAACTGTTCCTTCACGTTTACCGCTCCGGCTCGCCGGTGCCTTGAGACGAGTCTGACAGAGTGAGCAGGTCGAAAGCCGAGATCACAGCACGGCTCCCGCGTCCCTTGCGGCTGAGCGCGCGTGCCGGCTTCGTGCTGGTCGCCAGTGCGAGCTTCCTGGTCCTCGGCGCACGCGGCACACAGAACGCCGTCGCCAATGGCGACACCCGCACCATCACCATCAAGCACATGCATACCAAGGAGGAGACGACCGTCACCTTCAAGCGTGACGGCCGTTACGATTCCTCCGGGCTGGAAAAACTGAACTGGGCGCTACGCGACTGGCGCACCGACGAGCCGATCCGGATGGATCCGAAGCTCTTCGACATCGCCTGGGAAGTCCATCGCAAGGTCGGTTCCGACCAGCCTTTCCACGTCGTCTCCGCCTATCGTTCGCCGGGCACCAACTCGATGCTGCGCCGACGCTCGCGCGGCGTCGCCAAGCACAGCCAGCACATGCTCGGCAAAGCGATGGATTTCTATCTGCCCGACACCCCGACCGCTCGCATGCGCGAAACGGCGATGCGCATGCAGCGCGGCGGCGTCGGCTTCTATCCTGGCGCCCACACCCCCTTCGTCCATCTCGACGCCGGCTCTGTCCGCTCCTGGCCGCGCATGACCCGCGACCAGCTCGTTCGCCTCTTCCCGGACGAGCGGACTGTGCACCTGCCGGCCGACGGCAAGCCACTCAGCGGCTACGAGGTCGCCAAGGCCGAGATCCTCTCCGGCGGCGGCTCGGTGATGGGCTATGGCGCCGGGGATTACGACGAAGGCGCGATCATGGCGTCAAGCGGCGGCGGCAAGAGCTTCTGGGCCGCGCTGTTCGGCGGCGACGACGAGGAAGCCGACGCCCGCCCGGCCCGCGGCCGCGCTGCCGCGCGCCGTGCACCGACGCCGCAGCCCACCGTCATGGCCTATGCCGGCGACAGCAACAGCGGCGATGGCGGCCGTTTCGCCGTGTTCAATCCGCAGCCGGCGCAACCCGAGCCGAGCGGCCGTTCCGTGCTGCGCGAGCGGTCGAACCGCGCAACGACTACCACCACAGCGCCGCCGCCGGAGGAGACTCAGGTTGCGGCACTGGCTCCGGCCCAGGTCGCTCCGCCCGAGCCGTCCAAGCCGAGCCCGATCGCGACGGCCCTGCCCGTCGCGCGCCCGGGCAATCTGACGCCACCCGCACTGAGCCTGCCGGCCGGCTCGCCGGAGCTGGCGGCCATGGCGGCGCAAGCCTCGGCCCTGCCGCTGCCCGCGGCGGAGCAGAAGCTGATCCTCGCCTCGCTGCCGCCACGCCGTCCGGATGACTTGCCGGGACCGGCCCTCGAAACCATCTTGACCGGCCGACCCGTCTCGGCGCCGCTTCCGCCGGCCCGTCCGGTTGCGCTGGCCAGCCTGTCGACCGAAGGCCTGCGACTCAGCGACCAGGCCGACGACGCTGCCCCTGCCGGCGCCAAGCTGGTCAATGTCAGCCACCCGTTGCCGCCGGCCCGGCCGCGCCCGGCAGGTGCGGCGCCGGAGCAGGCCGGCACGACGCAGGTCGCTGCACGGCCGCGTGCGACCCCGATCGCGGCGGCATATGATGCCGACCGTTCCGGCCTCGACTCGCTCTTCGCAGCAGTCGCGGCGCCCGAAGTCTCGGCGCCACGACGCACGACCGTCGCGACCGCCCGGCCGAAGACTGCTTCGGAGACCCATGCCAAGGGCTGGGTCGCCGGTGCGAGCCCGGCCGCCGCCCTCGGCTTCTCCGCCGCCGAACCGAACGATGTCGGCACCAGCGGCTTCACCGGCCCCGCGGTCAAGGCTCTGCCGACGACCTTCGTCCAGAACTGAGCAATCGCTCAGCCTACTCTTTGTCGATAGGCCAGGCCTTGAACACCGGCAGCGCCTCGCAAGCCGCGGCCTGACGCGCCAGCGCCGGCCAGCGCTCTTCCGGGACGAATTCCGGAATGACGAAGCGGCAAAAGCCCCAGGCGATCGCGGCAGCGATGTCGCCCGACCTGAGCTCGGGGCCCGCGCCGATCTCGCCACGCTGTGCCGCCTGATCCAGCAAATCCAAAGCCGTATGAAGCTGCGACAGGATGCGCTCCTGCCAGCCCTCGTAACGCTTCTCCTCCGGCCGCTTGCGCTCATATTCGACCGAGACGGCCTTGTCGGCGGCGACTATACCGATGCCGGTCAGGCTGAGGTCCTTCACCCGCGCCGCCTTCTCGGCCGGACGCAGCGAACGCCCGGCGACATCCTCGAAATGCTGGATGATCAGCAGGGATTCGCTGAGCACAGTGCCGTCATCGGCCACCAGCGTCGGCGCCTTGATCAGCGGATTGATCTTGCGGAACTCCGGCATGTGCCGGAACACCGAGACCGAGCGATGCTCGAACTCCAGACCGAGCAAGGTCCCAGTGATGGCGGCGCGCCGTACATAGGGGCTGTCGAGCATTCCAACCAGCAGCATCGCGATCTCCCATTGTCCTGAGTGGGAGACTGGCTGCTTGCGGCCGCCTTGCCACGCGAATTCGGGTGAAGCTCGACTTCACGCCATTTGATGCTCGTCGGCGGGATAGTCCTCGGCCGATATCTCCCCTGCCGCGATCTTCGCCTGGACGGCTGCCTGGCAGGGATCCCAGGCCGGCGTGTCGCCGAAATGCTCGAGCATGAGATCGATCAGCACCCGCACCTTGCCGGGCACGTAAGGTCCCGGCGGGCGCACGACATGCAGCGCGCTCTCCCGCATCGGATAACGCCAGAGGATATGCTCGACCGTCCCGGCACGGATCGCGTCGCTGGCGATGAAAGTCGGCAGCACGACGACGCCGAGCCCGGTCTCGGCCCATTTGAGCAGCGTGTCGCCATTGTCCGAGCGCAGGCGGCCGGAGGGGCGCACCGAGACCCAGCGCCGGCCCATGCGGAAGCCCCAGTCGACGACATTGTTGCCCGAATAGACCAGGCATTCGTGCCGGGCGAGATCGAGCGGCGTCTCCGGCCGGCCATGCCGCTCAAGATAGTCCGGACTGGCCAGCACCGCCGCCTTCACCGGGGCGATGCGCCGTGCGACCAGAGTTGAATCCTTGAGCGAACCGATCCGGATCGCGGCGTCGAAGCGCTCGCCGATCAGATCGACCTGGCGATCGCTCGCCTCGACATCGAGTTCAAGTCGCGGATACCGCTGAGCAAGCTCCGCCAGCACCGGCGCAAGATGCCGGTAGCCGAACGAAAGCGGCATCGACAGCCGCAGCCGCCCGGCAACGCCCTCCGATTGCTGCGCCACTGCCTCGCGCGCCTCGGCGAGCTCCGACAGGATGCGCTCGCCGCGCGCCTTGAACTCGAGCCCAGCTTCAGTGGCGGCGACGCCACGGGTCGTACGGCTGAGCAGGCGCGTGCCGAGATCGGCTTCCAGGCGGGCGATACGGCGGCTGACGATCGACTTGGCCAGGCCTAAGCTGTGCGCGGCCCGGCCGAAGCCGCCAGCGTCGACCACGGCGACGAAGCTCCTGATATCGTCGATCTCGGACATGAAGCGCTCCTGCGAGTGTTCCTAGAAGAGCAACAGATTGGTGCCCAATATGGGCATTCTGGTGCGGCAAGTGAACCGCCACCTCTCCCTCATCACATTTCGCTCTCGCAGGAAGGGCGCCCGAAGGAGGCGCTCCGAGAAGAACGACCCCGTTTCATCGGCCTGCCGGCGCCACACGCGTTCACAGATGAGGAAGCCATGCTCGACAAGCTCAAGAAGCGCCGTACGCAATATGCCCTTGGCAAGAACCTGCCGATCTCCGAAACGCAGGTCGATGCCCTGATCCGGGAAGCGATCCGCCTGTCCCCCTCCAGCTTCAATTCGCAGAGCTCGCGCGCCGTCATTCTTTTCGGCCGGGAAAGCGACAAGTTCTGGAGCATCGCCAAGGAAGCGCTTCAGGCGGTCGTGCCGGCTGCCGACTTCGCCGCGACCGCCAAGAAGATCGAGGGCTTTGCCAGCGGCGCCGGGACCGTGCTGTTCTACGAGGATCAGGAGCCGGTGAAGGCGCTCCAGGCCAACTTCCCGCTCTACGCCCACAACTTCCCGATCTGGTCGGAGCATTCGACCGGGATGGCGCAGCTGGCGGTCTGGACTGCGCTGGCCGATGCCGGCATCGGCGCGAGCCTTCAGCACTACCATCCGCTCGTCGATGCGGAAGTCGCCAAGACCTGGAACATCCCCGCGTCCTGGAAGCTGACCGCTCAGATGCCGTTCGGCTCCAATGAGGCGGCCTTCAACGAAAAGACCTTCATCGACGACGAGCTGCGGTTCCGCACCCATCGCTGACCGCAACCTGGAAACGAGTGGCGTCGGCCCAAACTCGCCGCCTGAGCAACGACCCTGAAAGCAAAACGCCGCCCGAGAACTTCCCGGGCGGCGTTTTGATATTCGCGAGCTGAGCCTCAGGCACTCTCGCCGACCGCCTGGAGATAGAGCTCGAGGATCGCCTCTTCCTCCTGGCGCTCGTTGAGGTCGCGCTTGCGCAGCGCGATCACCTTGCGCAGCACCTTGACGTCGTACCCATTGGCCTTGGCCTCGGAGTAGACCTCCTTGATGTCGTCGGAGATCGTCTTCTTCTCTTCCTCGAGCCGCTCGATGCGCTGCACGATGCTCTTGAGCTGATCGCCCTGAACCGGATCGTCCATTCTCAAAACCCTTCTTCGGAATTCGGCCGCAGGGGTTCGCAAGGATGGGCCCTGAGGTCAAGCGCGAAGCACGCCATGTTCACATCTCTCGTGCCGCAGCCAGCGCTCCTGGCAGCAACCGCGCCAACCTGAGCCCCCAGGCGCGCGCCGCATGCGGCTCGCCGATCAGGTCCTGCCTGATCTCGATCAATGCATCGAGCAGGCCGCGGCGGGTGGCATGACGGTCGATCGTGTCGCCCGGAAGACCACCATTATAGGGCTCGTTGTCGCCGACGATCAGGTCGCCCTCCGCCTGCAGCGCCGCGATCAGCGCCTGCGCCAGCCGCCCTTCCCTGTCCCAGAGCACACCGGCATGCCAGGGCCGCGGCACACCCTTCCAGAACGGCGTGAAGGAGTGCAGCGAGACGATCGCCGGAGGTTGGCCGGCCGCAATCGCCGCCTCGACCGCGGCATCGATCGCAGCGTCGTAGGGCGCGTAGTAGCGTGCGATCCGCTCTGCGATGCCGGCCTCGTCGATGCGGGCATTGCCCGGCACGATCGCGCCATCCGATATTCGCATCACCAGGGTCGGGTCGTCGCGGCCGCGATTGGGATCGATCAGCAGACGAGAGAAATTGCTGAGCACGGCGGGGGCGCCGAGCGCCTGCACCATCGCCCGCGTCATCTCGGCCGCGCCGATGTCATAGGCGATGTGTCGTTCGAGCTGCTGCGGCGGCAGGCCGAGCAGATTCAGCTCCGGCGGGATCGCGTTCGTCGCATGGTCGCAGAGCAGGAGAATGCCTGTCGCCGGATCTCCCGCGATGATCTCGACGTCGCCGGGCTGCCGCACCGGCGCCTGCCCCTGCAAGCCCTCGTCCGCACGCATCATGACCTCGGACTACATCATCAAATCGCGGGTGACGCCCAGCCCTGCGCGACATAGAAGGGGCTGAGACGAAAGTCGATTGCCAACAGCAGATTCGCACGAGGAAGCGGCTTGGAGCAGCGGCAGGACGCAATCGCAAGGCAGCGCGAGATCGCACGCCGGATCTTCGAGGCCGCCGTGGCCAGGGCCCATCCGAGCAGCTGGCTCGCTGCGCATCTGCCTCCGCCGCCACCTAATGGCCGCCTGATCCTGCTCGCCGCCGGCAAGGCGGCCGGCAGCATGACGGTGCTGGCGGAAGCCCACTATCTCGACACTCTGAAGCTTTCGCCCGAGCGCTTCCTCGGCCACGCCGTGGCGCGCCATGGCTACGAGGCGCAGACCCGCCATATCCCGATGCTGGCCGCCGGCCATCCGGTGCCCGACGAAGGCAGCATCGCCAGCGCGACGCGAGCGCTCGAACTCGCAGCTTCCGCTACCACCGACGATCTCGTGCTGGTGCTGCTCTCCGGCGGCGGTTCGGCCAACTGGGTCGCGCCGGCCGGCGCGCTGGCTCTGGCCGAGAAGCAGGCGGTCAACAAGGCATTGCTGCGCTCCGGCGCGCCGATCGGCGAGATGAACGTCGTCCGCAAGCGCCTCTCGCGCATCAAGGGCGGCCGGCTCGCGCTCGCCGCCGCGCCGGCGAAGCTGCTCACCCTCGCCGCCTCCGACGTGCCGCATGACGATCCCGCCGCGATCGCCTCGGGCCCGACCGTGCCCGATCCGAGCACGATGGCCGATGCACGTGCCATCGTCGCCCGCTACGGACTGACGCTGCCGCCGGCGGCGCAGGCCCTGCTCGCCGACGACGCCAGCGAGACGCCCAAGCCGGGCGATCCCGCTTTCGCCGGGAGCGAATACCGCATCGTCGCCCGTCCGGCCGACGCCATTGCCGCAGCCGTCAAGGCCGCCGCCGAGGCCGGCTACGAGCCGATCGACCTCGGCCCCGATCTCGAAGGCGAAGCGCGCGATGTCGCAATCGCCCAGGCCAAGCGAGCCATCGAACTCAAGGCGGCCGGCCGGCGCGCTGCGCTGATCTCCGGCGGCGAGCTCACCGTCACCATCGCCGGCAATGGCCGCGGCGGACCGAACCAGGAATTTGCGCTGGCCCTGGCGATCGCGCTCGCCGGCGAGCCTGGAATCGTCGCGCTCTCCGGCGACACTGACGGCACCGATGGCGGCGGCGGTGAAGCGACCGACCCGGCCGGCGCGCTCGTCGACGAGACCACACTTGCTCGCGCCCGCGATCTCGGCCTCGTTCCCGCCCAATCGCTGGCCCAGAACGATTCGACCGGTTTCTTCTCTCCCCTCGGCGATTTGTTGCAGACCGGCCCGACCCTGACCAATGTCAACGATTGCCGCGTGATTCTGATCGACCCAAGACCCAATTCATGAGCCGAAGCGGACATCTTCTCCCGGCAGCCCTCGCTGCCGGCCTGCTACTCGCCGGCGCCAGTCCGGCGCTGGCGGATTTGCGCATGTGCAACACCACCGGCAGCCGGATCGGCGTCGCCCTCGGCTATCGCGATGCGCAGGGCTGGGTCACCGAAGGCTGGTGGAACCTCGCGCCGCGCGCCTGCGAGACCCTGCTGCGCGGCACGCTGGCGGCGCGCTTCTACTACGTCCATGCCGTCGATTACGACAAGGGCGGCGAGTGGACCGGCAAATCCATCATGTGCACGCGCAACAAGGAATTCACCATTCGCGGCATCGAGGACTGCCTGGCGCGCGGCTATGAGCGCTCTGGCTTCTTCGAGGTCGACACCGGCGAGCAGAAGGGCTGGACGATCCAGCTCACCGACACCGCCGGCGCGGCGCCGCGGCCATGAGTGCGCCGCAGCAAATCGCTTGCCCTAATCGTTTGAATCGGCGAGGCCTGCAGGAAGCGGGCCCAAATGGGTTTTTGAAGGGGGAATGACGTGATGAGGCGGGAACGGCGGATCAAGATCATCGCGACGCTGGGGCCGGCCTCGTCCACCTCCGAGATGTGCGCGGCGCTGTTCAAGGCCGGCGTCGACGTCTTCCGCATCAATATGAGCCACACTCAGCGCGAGGACCTGCCGGCCAGGATCGCGATGCTGCGCGGGCTGGAGAAGCAGTTCCGCCGCCCGGTCGGCATCCTCGCCGATCTGCAGGGCCCGAAGCTGCGCGTCGGCCAGTTCGGCGGCGATGGCGGCGTGATGCTGGAAAAGGATGCCCGCTTCATCCTCGACGCCGACCCGGCACCCGGCACCGTCAAGCGCGTGCACCTGCCGCATCCGGAGATCCTCACGGCGCTGGAGCCCGGCCATCACCTCATCCTCGACGACGGCAAGATCCGCCTCGTCGTCGAGAAGGCCACGCCCAAGCAGGCCGTGACCAAGGTCGTCGTCGGCGGCCGGCTCTCCTCACGCAAGGGCGTCAGCCTGCCCGACACCACGATCCCGGTTTCGGCCATGACCGACAAGGACCGCTCGGACGCAGAAGCCGCAGCCGAGGCCGGCGTCGACTGGATCGCCCTCTCCTTCGTGCAGCGGCCGGAGGACATGGCGGAGCTGCGCAAGATTGTCCAGGGCCGCGCGCTGGCGCTCGCCAAGATCGAGAAGCCGCAGGCGGTGCTGCGCCTGCAGGAGATCATCGAGGCCTCCGACGCGATCATGGTGGCGCGCGGCGATCTCGGCGTCGAGATGCCGCTCGAGAAGGTGCCGGGCACGCAAAAGCGCATCACCCGCATGGCCCGGCGCATGGGCAAGCCGGTCGTCGTCGCGACGCAGATGCTGGAGAGCATGATCACCGCGCCGGTCCCGACCCGCGCCGAGGTCTCCGACGTCGCCACCGCCGTCTTCGAGGGCGCCGACGCCGTGATGCTCTCGGCCGAGAGCGCCGCCGGCCAGTACCCGATCGAGGCGGTCGCGATGATGAACCGCATCGCCGAGGAGGTTGAGAGCGACTCCGTCTACCGCTCCATCCTCGAATCGCAGAAAGCCGAGCCGGAGGCGACCGGAGCCGACGCCATCGCCAAGGCCGCGCACGAGATTGCCGACGCGCTCAACCTCAAGGCGATCGCCGCCTGGACCTCCTCGGGCTCGACCGCCTTCCGCATCGCCCGCGAGCGCCCGAACTCGACCGTGATCGCGCTGACGCCGAACGCCGCGACCGCGCGCCGGCTCACTCTGGTCTGGGGCGTGCACTCGGTGGTGACCAAGGACGCCAGCGACATCGACGACATGGCCTTCCGCGCCTGCAAGTTCGCGGTGCGCGAAGGCTTCGCCGCCGAGGGCGACCGGCTCATCGTCGTCGCCGGCGTTCCCTTCGGCACGCCGGGCGCGACCAACATGGTCCGCATCGCCTTCGTGGCGAAGGAGCATGTCGAGCAGGCGTGAGCGGACGCTTCACTCGCAGCTGAGCGATCTCACCAGCATGGCAACGCCCGGGTCGTCATCGATCCGGGCGTTTTCCATTGGTTAGGCGCTCGCGGCTTGCCTTGCCAGATCATAGAGATTCATTATCAAGTAAATAAAGATATTAAATTTTCGTTTTTAACACGCTGACGCTATCGTCCTGGAAAATACCGCCCGGGGAGGGACGCATGAGCGGCGAGGCAGTGAAGAGCTTAAGTTCCGCGGATTTCTCTGGCGGCACTGAGGCTGGCGCCGGAAAATCCGAATCTGTTCTGAAGAAGATCGGCATTCC
This sequence comes from Rhizobiales bacterium 2SD, assembly GCA_005502805.1. Lineage (GTDB taxonomy): Bacteria > Pseudomonadota > Alphaproteobacteria > Rhizobiales > Beijerinckiaceae > Allobosea. Next base: position 50,173 of record SCMY01000013.1, read on the forward strand.
GCTCGCGATTGCTATCTTCGCTTTGCTTCTGCTGATGCCGACACCGGCGGGGCTCAGCTATTCCGGCCAGAAGGCCCTGGCGATCTTCTGCGCGGCTCTGACGCTCTGGGTCGCCGGCTCGATCCCGATCTACCTGACCTCGATGCTGGCGATCATCGCGCTGACCCTGACCGGGACGGTGAAGGAGCGCGTCGCCTTCGAGACACTGGGCTTCGACGTGATCTGGCTGATGGTCTCGGCCTTCGTGCTGACCGCGGCGATGGTGAAATCCAACCTCGCCCGCCGCTTCGCCCTCTGGATGATCACCTCCTTCGGCGGCACGCCGAAGCGGACCCTGCTGGTCCTGATCTTCATCAACTTCGCGCTCGCCTTCTTCGTGCCCTCGACGACGGCGCGCGCCAGCCTGATGGTGCCGATCTGCGTCATCCTGCTGGAGATCTATCGCGCCGTTCCCGGCCAGAGCAATTTCGGCCGGTTGATGATGCTGCTCGGCGTCCAGGCCGACGCCGTCGCCACCTCCGGCGTGATGACCGGCACCGCCGCGAACATGATCGCGGTGAAGTTCATCAAGGAGCAGGCCGGAACCGATATCGGCTATATGGACTGGCTCCTCGCCGCCATGCCCTCGGCGATCCTGACCATGTTGCTGACCTTCTTCGTCGGCCTCAGGCTCTTCGACTTCCGCGGTGAGACCGGTTTCTCGGAAGGCATGGCCAAGCTCAGGGAGCAGCTCGCCAGCCTCGGCAAGCTGACCCTTCCCGAGAAGAAGGCGATGGTGATCTTCGTCCTGACGCTGCTGCTCTGGGCGACGGAGGACTATCAGGAAGCCTGGCTCAACGGCTTCGGCCTCTCGGTCTACATGACCGCCGTCATCGCCGCCACGCTCTGCCTCATGCCGGGGATCGGCCTGATCACCTGGAAGGAGGCCAACATCAAATGGGACCTGATGATCTTCGCCGCTGGCGCCTATGCCGCCGGCAACGCCCTGGAGTCGACCAAGGGCGCACAGTGGATCATCGGCAAGCTGGTCTACGGGCTCGGCCTCGAGACGATGGCGTCGGCCACGGTCTATGTCGTCGTGATCTTCATGAGCATGTTCAGCCACATGATCTTCACCTCGAAGACCGTGCGCACCACGATCATGATCCCGGCCTTCATCGCGCTGGCCAAGACGCTCGGCATGAACCCGGTGACGCTCGCCCTCGCCGCATCGTTCACGCTGACCTACACGATCACCCTGCCGCCGCCCTCGAAGGTCAATACGATCTACTTCGCGACCGGCTATTTCTTGGTGCTCGACCAGCTCAAATACGGCCTCATCACCTGCTTCATCGGCGCCGTGCTGATCTCGCTGTCGGTGTTCACCTGGTTCCGGCTGCTGGGCTACGGCCTCTGACGCTTCGACGAACCGCACGCTCACAGCCAATCCTACGACAGAGCCGATCCGATGAGACTGATCCTGCTGCGCCATGGCGAAACCCTCTGGAACACGCAGAAGCGTCTGCAGGGCCATGACGACTCGCCGCTGTCCGAGCGCGGTGTCGCGCAGGCGCAGGCGATCGCACCGAGCCTGCGCACGCTCGCCCCGGCTAGGATCGTCTCCTCCGATCTCGGCCGCGCCCGCCAGACGGCCCGGCTCGTCGGCTATGGCGACGCCGTGCTGGAGCCGCGCCTGCGCGAGCTCGACATGGGCGCCTGGACCGGCCGGGCCAAGGACGAGCTGATCGCCAGCCAGCCCGACGACTATGCCGCCTGGCGCGCCGGCCGCCTGACCCCGGCCGGCGGCGAGAGCTGGCAGCAGTTCACGGTCCGCATCCGCGATGCGCTCGCCGACTGGATCGGGCGCGGCGGCGGCGACCTCCTCGCCATTGTCCATAGCGGCGTCGTCCGTGCTGCCTGCAATGTGCTGCTCGGCCTCTCGCCGCATCAGATCCTGCCGGTGACGCCGGGCACGCTGACCATCTTCGATTTCGCCAATGGCAACGCGGCCGCGCCCCGGCTCGAAGCCTACAATCTCGGCGCCTTCACGCCCGACCTGGACGTCGCCGACTGATATCAGCGCAGCGCCGCGAAGCGTCCCGGCAAGGGCTCGCTGACCAGGAGGTCGAGGAAGCGCGTCGTCGCCGGCGAGAGCAGTTTGCCGCGATGGTGCACGATCCTGATGCCGCGCTCGAAGGCGGCTCCCGCGATCGGTACCTCAGCGAGCAGGCCACCAGCAATCTCCTGCGCCACGGCCATGCGGGAGACGATCGAGACGCCGAGGCCGTGCATCACGCCTTGCTTGATCGCTTCCAGGCTGGAGATGTGCATTTCCGGACCGAGCCTGATCCCGCTGCGGCGCATCCGCTCCATCAGGAACTGCCGCGTCGCCGAAGGCTCGGGCTTGATCAGGAAGGTTTCCTTCGCCAGTGCCTCCGGCGCGACCTCGCCACTCTCCACCAGCGGGTGCCCCGGCGCTGCGATCAGCACCAATTCGTCGCGACACAAATCCCGGAACAGGAAACGCTGCGGGTCGAGCTCGATCTGGTCGGAGACGATCAGGAACTCGACGCTGTTCGCTTCGAGCCGGCGGATCAGTTCGGAGGAGGCGGCGATGTCGAGCTCGAAGGCCAGTTTTGGCGCAAGCTGCTTGTGCTGGGCGATGATCGCTGGGACGAGATAGACGCCGATGAAGTTGCTGGCGCCGAAATGGATGGTGCCGCCTAGCGGATCGCCCATCTGGCGCAGATGCTCGCGCGCCGCGCCGAGCGCATTGACGACCTGCAGTGCATAGTCGCGGAAGGCACCGCCCTGCTGCGTCAGATGCATCCGCTTGGCGATCCGGTCGAACAGCACCGCATCGAGCTCCTGCTCGAGCATGCGGATGCGCATGGTCACGGCCGGCTGCGTGCAGTGCATCCGCCTGGCGGTCTCGGTGACGCTGAGACACTCCGCCAGCACCAGGAAGGCTTCGATCTGGTTGATGTTCACCGGCCTGTCCCGACGGCTGCACGATGCCGCCATCGTTGTTTATCGACCGGAGAAGATCAATCAGGGATAGTTATGATCTGAGCAGACCAGCGACGCCGGAAAGACCTTACCCGCCTGCCGGCATTCCCCTCGGCCTTCCCCTGCTCTACTGCTGGAGTCGTCAGCCTCTGCGAGCCAGCGAACCCATGGCCCTCACCGACATCGCCACCCGGACCTATAACCACTCCTGGCGGCTCGACCCGATCATCCGCAGCCTGCTCGACACCGATTTCTACAAGCTCTTGATGCTGCAGATGATCAGAAGCTTCCATCCGGAGGTGCAGGTCACCTTCGGCCTGATCAACCGCTCCAAACAAATCCGGCTCGCCGACGTGATCGAGGAAGCCGAGCTGCGCGCCCAGCTCGACCACGCCCGCGAACTGCGCTTCACCAAGAAGGAACTGATCTGGCTCGCCGGCAACAGCTTCTACGGCAAGACCCAGATGTTCACGCCGGACTTCATCGCCTGGCTCGCCGAGTTCCGCCTGCCGGACTACGAGCTGCGCAAGGTCGACGGCCAGTACGAGCTCACCTTCGCCGGCCCCTGGACCCATTCGATGATGTGGGAGATCCCGGCGCTCGCCATCGTCAACGAATTGCGCTCGCGCCAGGCGCTCAAGGCCTGGGACCGCTTCGCCCTCGACGTGCTCTATGCCCGCGCCAAGTCGAAGCTCTGGGACAAGGTCGAGCGGCTGAAGAAGCTGCCGGACCTGCGCATCTCCGATTTCGGCACGCGCCGCCGCCACGGCCATCTCTGGCAGCGCTGGTGCGTCGAGGCGCTGAAGGAGGGCCTCGGGCCGACCTTCACCGGCACCTCCAACGTGCTCCTCGCCATGGAGAACGATCTCGAGGCGATCGGCACCAACGCCCATGAATTGCCGATGGTGCTGGCGGCGCTGGCCGACAGCGACGAGGAATTGAAGCGCGCGCCCTATCGCGTGCTCGACGAATGGCGCCAGGTCTATGGCGGCAACCTCCTGATCGTGCTGCCGGACGCCTTCGGCACCACCGCCTTCCTGCGCGACGCGCCGGCCTGGCTCGCCGACTGGACCGGTTTCCGCCCCGACAGCGCCCCACCGATCGAGGCCGGCGAACAGATCATCGCCTGGTGGCAATCTCAGGGGCGAGATCCAAAGAGCAAGCTGCTGATCTTCTCCGACGGCATGGACATCGACTCGATCGAAGAGGCCTATCGCCATTTCCACGGCCGGGTCCGCACCGGCTTCGGCTGGGGCACCAACCTGACCAACGACTTCGTCGGCTGCTCGCCGGTCGGCACGCCCGATCTCGACCCGATCTCGCTGGTCTGCAAGGTCGTCAGCGCCAATGGCCGCCCGGCGGTGAAGCTCTCCGACAACCCGAACAAGGCGACCGGCGATCCGGCCGAGATCGCGAGGTATCTGCGCGTGTTCGGCGGGGCGGACCGGAAGGCGAAGGCGGTGAGGGTTTAAGGCTGGCTGGCTTTGGCGCGTCTGCTCTCGACCCTAAACGGACGTTTCGGGCGAGACAGCCTTTGCCATCAGCCTCGCGCCAACAGCAGAATTGGGATGGCTGCCCGGAAGCTGACATTCAAGACGGCGATCGATCTTCGGCCGTGCGGCCGCTATTCGCTTGCCCGCAGGGATAGATGGATCGCCTTTGGGCTAGTTCGGCAGCATTGCGAGATCGAGCTGCGCAAGGCGTTCTGGATCCGCCATCGCTCGTATCTCAACGATCTTTCCATGCTTGAATGAGAGATGGAAAACGGCGCGCGTTCGCTCGTCGGGCGCGATGATAAAACCAAAGCCTCCATCCACGAACGCCAGCAACGCAGCCGCTGCGCGACCTTTGAAGGCTTCAGCCACGGCATTGGCACCATGAATTTCAGGAACAGAGCCGAGGCGTATGGTTTCTTTGTCAGCCCGGAAAACGACGTCTGGATCGAGCACTGAGAGAAGCGCGTCGAAGTCGCCGCCTCGCGCAGCCACGAAAAAGGCTTCAACCAGCTTCCGCTGTTTGGCTCGATCGGTATCAGCAACAATGAGCGGACCTTGCACACGGCGGCGCGCGCGACTTGCGAGTTGGCGCGTTGCCTCCACGGAGCGGCCAACGACTGGGGCTATCTCCTCATATGATACGGCAAAGACGTCGTGCAAAACGAACGCCAGCCGCTCAGCGGGAGCCAATTTCTCGATCACGACAAACAGGGCAAGGCCGATTGAATCCGTTTCGGCTATTTGATCCTCTGGGCTTTTGCTTACTTCGTGAGCAACGGCGGGCCTGAATTCGGCTCCGTCGAGCGGCTCTTCACGAAGCGCCTTGCGCGATCTCAGCATATCAAGACAGATCCGGGCGATGGTGGTGGTCAACCAGCCGCCCAGATTGGCGATATTCTCCGCGTCCACCTTGGAAAGGCGCAGCCAAGTTTCCTGGACCGCGTCTTCTGCCTCGCTCAGCGAGCCGAGTATCCGGCAGCCCACCGCACGCAGGTGCGGGCGATTGATCTCGAACTGCTCCAGCGAGAATTTTTTCGCTTCCATCCGTCACATCTCCTCCACGCGTTCCGTCATGGGCATGACGAATGAAACCTCGCGGATGTGACAAAGATCGATCTCTAGAGGTGCGTCGTCCGGTTCAAAAGCCAGTGCCGACACTGGGATCGGAAAGGATTGAAGATGTTCAGTAAAGTGATGTTCGCCACCTTGTTCGTGTCAGACCAGGACAAGGCGCTCGACTACTACACCACCCACTTCGGCTTCGAGAAGGTCGCCGACAATCCGGGGCCAGAGGGCCGTTTCCTGTTGATGAGCTACAATGGTCAGGGGTGGCCGATCCTGCTGTGGCCTGGTGCAGGAGGCCGCGCAGAGTCCGAGACGGACAAGACGGGAACGATCTTTCTGCAATCGGATGACCTGCGGAAAGACTTCGCTGAGCTCAAAGCGCGCGGTATTGCGTTCGTCGAGCCGGAGCCCGAGGACTATACTTGGGGCGTGCGGGTGACCGCTTTGGATCCCGACGGCAATCGCATTGCCCTTCGGCAGCAGGGACGCGTGCGGGGGCAATAGCGAGCCGCGGAACGGCGCGGCCAGCAAAGGCGATTTTGCCCGCCGCGCCGAAAGGCTCAATGCATTTGGTTGTGAGAGCAACGCTCGCGCGAGATTGAGAGGATGCACTCCCTCTCGATTTGGTGGTAGCGAGGTTCTGCTACCGCGAGCTCGCTTGGCACCAGGAGCGGACTCTAGCTCTTTGCCCAGGAGTGCAGCCGGAATCGACCCCTATCGGACGCTCTTGCCAATGCCGCAACCCCGATGCCACGCTTCGCGACTAGGCTCTGCGGGAGTGAAGCGAGGATGCACAGCGGCTCATGCCTTTGTGGTGCGGTCACCTTAACCGTGGCCGGCAGTCTGCCAGCTCCGAACTTCTGCCATTGTCATATGTGCCGCAAGCATTCGGGCCACCACTTCGCGTCCACTGATGTGCCCAGGACTGCCTTGACGATTGTCGGCGAGGGGAAGCTGACATGGTTTCAATCGTCGCAGAACGTCCGGCGCGGCTTCTGCTCGACATGCGGATCGTCTCTATTCTGGGATCGGTCGGATCGGGACTGGATCGCCGTGGCAATGGGCGCTTTCGACGAGCCGACGGAAACCACTGCAGATTTGCATATCTACGTCGCCGACAAGGGGGACTACTACGAGATCGCAGACGGCCTGCCGCAATATGACACCGTTCCACCGCGCGACTGAGCTGCCCGACTAGCCAGGAACATACCTCAGCCTGATCACGCTCTCGCCGATGCGATCGCTGGCGACGAGGCGGAGCGGCAGCCGGGAGCCTGCGAAGAACGGCGTGCCGTGGCCCAGCACATGCGGGTGGAAGTAGAGCCGATATTCGTCGATGAGGCCAAGCTCGGTCACGCTTTGCGCCAGCTTCGGCCCGGACACCGTGATCTCACCGGCCAGCTCGTCCTTCAACCTGCGGATCGCCGTCTCCACGTCACCGGTAACAAGCGTTGCGTTGGAACCGACCGACGCGAGCGAACGCGACACGACCCATTTCGGCAGGCGCCGCCATGCCGCCGCGAAGTCGCGGTGATCCGCGGTCCATTCGGGCTGGTCCTCGTCCCAATAGCGCATGATCTCGTACATGCGGCGGCCGTAGACGCTGCCCGCCAAGCCCTGCACATGCTCGATCCAGTGGCGGAAGAGCACGGCATCGGGCGCAAAGGCCTCGTGATCGACATAGCCGTCCAGCGACAGGTTCATTCCAAAAATGAGCTTGGCCAAGCTGCAAAGCCTCCACGCCAGGTTGCTCAGGATAGCGCGAGCCGTAACGGCGCAGAAGCGAGCCCGCTTCCGGCGCATGGCGGCTGTTCCTTGCCGCGGCGTGCCAGTCGGGTAACGTATTCCCGTTCTCAGGGCGGGGCGAAATTCCCCACCGGCGGTATGCGGCCCCGGCCGTGAGCCCGCGAGCGCCTTTCGCGAGGAAGGGTCAGCAGATCAGGTGCGATGCCTGAGCCGACGGTCACAGTCCGGATGAAAGAGAACGTGCCCGTCGTCCGCGCTTAACAGGCGCGGCGCGCGGCCGTGATCGCCTTGGGTGACGTGTCTGTCGCGAAAGGAGATCACTGTGACACTCGCCCGTTTTGCCTTCATCAAAGCCGCCTGGCACGCCGATGTCGTCGACCAGGCCCTCAAGGGCTTCCTTGAGGTCATCCCTCCCGCTCAGGTCGATGTCTTCGACGTGCCTGGAGCATTCGAGATGCCGCTGCTCGCGCGCGACCTCGCCGCGACCGGCCGCTACGCCGCTGTCGCCGCTGCAGCTCTGGTCGTGGACGGTGGCATCTACCGCCACGACTTCGTCGCGCAGGCCGTGGTCGACGGCTTGATGCGCGCCGGTCTCGATACCGGCGTGCCGGTGCTCTCGGTGTCGCTGACCCCGCATCATTACCGGGAGGGGCCGCATCACGCCGAGATCTTCAGGGCGCATTTCGTGACCAAGGGTCGCGAAGCGGCGGAGGCAGCCCTGATGATCATGCGCACCCGCGCTCGCCTCGCAGCCTGACGACATCTGCTGGCGGGGCTGCCTCTCGCATGACTGGGAGGCAGTCCCACCTTCGATCGCGAACGATGACCTAGCCGATCCGGAACATCTTGCCGGTCCCGGCCTCGCGATAGAGATCGACCCGCTCGCCGTTCCAGCGATAGTCGAGATGCCGGCCTTGGACCGGATTGCCGGCGAGATCGGGCCAGAACAGCCCGGCGCACTCTCCCCCCGGCCGGCGCACGCTCGGATAGGCGACACCTTCCGAGCCGGCGGCCCGCAGTCTCAAGCCCAGCGCCTGGCTTTCCGCATAATCATCCAGCCGCAGCAGCGCGCTCTCCTCTGCCCGCTCACCGCGCGGATCGTGCAGGTTGCCATCGATCGACAGCACCAGCTCGCGGAACTGCGAAGTCCAGCCGGGCGCTTCCTTGGTGCGCGCCATGGAGCGGCCATGGTGGTGGATCGTCTCGAACAGCGCCGTCTCGAAGCCCTCGGCGACATAGAGCGCGCCGAACGAGCCGTCGCTGAAGCGGCTCGGCCGGTCGCGGCTGACACGGGTGAACGGCGCCATCAGCCAGCTCGCGCCCGGTCCGGAGACGCGGCGGGCCGGCGGCACCAGATCGAGATTGCCGATCGTCTCCATCAGGCGCGGATTGGTCTTCATCTCCGCCAGGATCAGCAGCGGCCAATCAGCGGGATCGGCGATATCCTCGAACAGGTCGATCGGCGGAAAGGCGCTGCGGATGATGCGGACCGCACCGGGCCATGCGACCTGCGTGACCGGAAAGCCGCCGACGCTCACCAGAGCCCGCGCATCGCGGTCGATACGGCCGATCTCGCCGGCCTTCCAGCGCCGATAGCTGCGCACCGGCTGGTCGAGCAGCACGGCGGCTTCCTCTTCTGTCAGGCCCCAGAGCCGGAACAGGTTCATAGCCGCCCGGAACATCGCCGCAGCCTCGGTGATCGCAGCGGGCGAGGTCGGAACCGGTGAGAGCTGGCTCATGAGGAAATATCCATTTGGCAAAATTGAGGTAAAATACTGCCAAATGGCAAGGTAGAGATCGCGCGTCATTCTCGGGCGCAGCGAAGCGAAGATCCGAGAATCTCAGGATAAGATACCGAGGGAGCCTCACCCGGCCGGAGATGCTCGGGTCAGGCCCGAGCATGATGCATGATCCATCAAGCGTCGCGGCCATCGACCTCGAGCTTGAGCGATTCGACCGCCTCCTTCACCGCCTCGAGCTGCGGATAGACCGCCAGCGCTTGCCGGTAGGCGACCATGGCGCGCTTGTCGTCACCCTGCTGGCGCAGGATCGTGCCGAGCCCCATCATCGCGCCGTAGTGGCGCGGCTCGCGCTTCAGCGCCTCGGCGATGTCGAGCATGGAGCGAATCGGATCGCCCTGCAGGAACAGCGCATTGGCCCGCTGATTCCAGCCTTCGGCCCAGTCGGGCTCCAGCGAAATGACGCGGTCGAGCAGCTCGATCGCCAGCGGCAGCTCGCGCGCCTTCAGCGCGTCCTGCGCCCTGGTCATCAGCAGATCGGCCGTGTCTGAGCCCGAACGGGCCCAGCGCCGCTGGATCAGACTGGCGATGCCCTTGGCCTCTTCGGCGGTCTTGGCCGCAGCAAGCCGCTCGAACAGCCGGTCGAGGGTCGCGGCCGGGCTGCGAGGCGGTGGCGCTTCCGGCAGGTTCGGCTTGTCGTCACGGTCGGCGTTCGGCACCGCGCCGTCGCGCAACGGCGCCTGCTGCGCGAGCGCGACCGGCGCGACCGCAAGGACCAGCCCAGGAATCAGCGCAATACGAGCAAGACGAGAGAGCCTCATGCCCTCAAGGTGAGCCTGCCGAGGCCCGGCGTCAATTCACGGCCCAGCGAGATCGCTGGAGAACCAGGTGCAGCACAAGCCAAAAAAGCGGGCCGCACGATGTGCAGCCCGCTCTTTCAATCTCGACAAGGAAGCTTCCGGCGCAGCCCGATAAGGTCGCGCGAAACCTCAGCCCTGACGCGCCTTGAAGCGCTTCTGGACCTTGTTGATGATGTAGACGCGGCCCTTGCGGCGCACGAGCTGGTTGTCGCGATGGCGCGCACGCAGCGACTTCAGCGAATTGCGGATCTTCATAGCCCGTACTCCCATCGGCCCGCCTCTCGGCGAAACCGGTCAAAAAACTGAAGGCGACGCGAACCGGAAGCCGGCTCTCATCGAGCAAACGACATGCGCGCCTGATGCGATGGCCGGCTGTATAAGGATTTTGCCGGGATTGGCAAGGCCCCGGCGCGTTTTTCCGCCTGATGATCGCATGCGTCATGCTCCCGTCGCAATTGCATGGCGGCCCTAGCGTCCCAGTGGGCGCATGCCTAGATTGCGGCCGCGGCAGACCTATCAGGGAGTTCTCTCGATGTTCAACGCCAAGTCCCTCCTCGACGCCCTCGTCAATGCAGGCAGCCAGGCTGGCGCCCAGGGCGGCCAGGCCGGCGGCCTTGGCGGTGTGCTCGGCAATCTCGCCCAGCAGGTCCAGCAGGCTGGCGGCGCCGGCGGGCTCGCCGGCATGGCCGGTCAGATCTTCGGCCAGGCCAGCCAGGGCGTGCAGGACGCCGCCCGCAACACCGGCCTGCAGCAGGGCGCGACCGACATCGTCGGCCAGCTTTCCGGTGGCAAGACGCCCGAGCAATTGATCGAGCAGGCCAGGGGCATGCTCGGCGGCAACCAGCTCGCCGCCGGCGCCGTGCTCGGCGGCCTCGGCGCGCTGATCTTCGGCACCTCGGCCGGCCGCTCGCTCGCCGGCTCAGCCGCCAAGATCGGCGGGCTCGCTCTGATTGGCGGCCTCGCCTACAAGGCCTACCAGAACTATCAGGCCGGCAAGCCGCTGCTCGGCGCCGACCAGCAGGCCGCCCTGCCCGCTCCCGCCGGCTCCGGCTTCGAGCCGGAAGCGGCGAGCAATGCCAGCGCCCTGCTCTTCATCCGCGCCATGATCGCGGCTTCCGCCTCCGACGGCCATATCGACGACGCCGAGCGCAACGCGATTCTCGGCGGGCTGCGCGAAGCCGGCCTCGATGCCGAAGCCAATGAGTGGCTCGCCAACGAGCTGGCCAATCCGGCGAGCGTCGATACGCTGGTCGAGGGCGCCGAGAGCCCCGAGCTCGCCGCGCAGATCTATACGGCCGCCCGGATCGCCATCAATCCGGATACCCCGGCGGAGAAAGACTTCCTCGCCGGCCTCGCGGGCTCGCTCGGCCTTGATGCCGAGCTGGTCGCCAACATCGACGCGGCAGCGAGCGCCGCGAAGGCCTGACCGCTGACGCAGAGCTGGAGTGCGCCGGGCGTGGATTGACCGCCTGGCACACCCAACCATCCAATGCGGGGATGCAATCCTCATCTCCGCATTGGTCGACGCGCCTGCCATTCTACTATGGCTGGATCATCATCGGCATCGCCTTCGTCACGATGGCGATCGCCGTCAGCGCACGCACGGCCTTCTCGCTGCTGCTGCCGCCGTTGATCGACGAGTTCGGCTGGGACCGCGGCCTCGCCTCGGGCGCCTTCTCTTTCGGCTTCCTGCTCTCGGCTGTAACCAGCACCTTCGTCGGCCGCATGATGGACCGGCACGGCCCGCGCGTCGTCATCGAGATCGGCGTGGCGATGCTGGCGGCAGGCCTGCTGATCGCGCCTACGATCAGCGCAGCCTGGCATCTTTATCTGACGCTCGGCGTCCTCGTCGGCTGCGGCGCCAATCTGATGAGTTTTTCAGCGCAGTCGCTGTTCCTGCCGAACTGGTTCGTGCGCCGCCGGGCCTTCGCCATCAGCATCGCCTTTTCCGGCGTCGGCGTCGGCGCGCTGCTGCTCCTGCCCTGGCTGCAATCGATCATCAGCCGCGATGGCTGGCGCGCCGCCTGCTGGATCATGGGTCTGCTCGTGCTCGTCCTGCTCGGCCCGCTCAACCTGCTGGTCCGGCGCAAGCCGCAGGATCTCGGCCTGCTGCCGGATGGCGAGACCGGCCCGGCCGGCGTCGTCGCCGCGCAGCGCAAGGCGGCCGTGGTCGATCCGGCCTGGGTCGCGGTCGAATGGACACTGGGGCGAGCGCTGCGCACGGCGCGCCTGTGGTGGATCATGATCGGCTATTTCTGCGCGCTGATCGCCTGGTATGCCGTGCAGGTCCACCAGACCAAGTACCTGATCGAGGTCGGCTTCTCCCCGCTCACCGCCGCCTGGGCGCTGGGGCTGGTCAGCGCCGTCGCCATCCCCGGCCAGATCGCTCTCGGCGCCCTGTCGGACCGTATCGGCCGCGAATGGATCTGGATGATCGGCTGCCTCGGCTTCGCCATCTGCTATGCCGCGCTGATTGGGCTGGAGCACACGCCCTCGCCGGTGCTGCTCTATGTGATGGTGATCACGCAGGGCTTCCTGGGCTATGCGATCACCTCGGTGATGGGGCCGATCGTCTTCGAGATTTTCGAAGGGCCGCATTTCGGTGCGATCTTCGGGACGGTCACGGTGGCGCTGCTCGGCGGCGGCGCGGCCGGTCCCTGGCTAGCGGGCACGATCCACGACGCGACCGGCAGCTATCGCCTCGCCTTCCTGCTGGTCATCGCCTGCTGCCTCGTCTCGGCAGCGGCGATCTGGCTGGCGGCGCCGCGCAAGGTCCGGCTGGTGCCGGGTCGCGTGAAGCCCTCCGGCTGATCAGGGCGCGCGCTTGACGCCCTGATCGTCCTCGAACACCGGCCGGAAGAACGAGCGCTCATAGCTGATGATGAAGCGGTGCTTCTCGTTCTCGGCGACCACGGCAAGGCACTCGTCATCCTTGAACGAGGCTTCGCGATAGGCCTCGTACTCCGCGAAGGACGGGAAGCTGAACATCGCCAGCGCGACGTTCGAGGTCCCTTCCGACGGCATGAAATAGCCGTGATGCTTGCCGCCGAACCGCTCGACCAGCCGGATCCAGGCTTTGCCGTAGGCCTCGAAGGCCGGGAGCTGGTAGGGATCGACGACGTAGCGCAGATGGCAGGTGATCGTCATTCTCAGGCCGCCTTCGCGCTCTTGAGGAACTCGGCCATCCGTGCGAGCGCCCGTTCGATGTTCTCCAGCGAGTTGGCATAGGAGAGCCGGATATAGCCCTCGCCATGGACGCCGAAATCCGGACCACCGATGGTGGCGACGCCGGTCTCCTCCAGCAGCGCCGAAGCCAGCTTCTTCGCCTTCCAGCCGGTCTGCGACACGTTCGGGAAGGCGTAGAAGGCGCCCTTCGGCACGATGCAGGAGACACCCGGCAGGGCGTTCAGCCCGGCGACCACCGCCTTCCGGCGCCGGTCGAACTCCGCCAGCATCATCGCGACCGCATCCTGCGGCCCCGTCAGCGCGGCGAGCCCCGCCCATTGCGCCGGGGCGTTGACGCAGGAATGCGAGTTCACCGCGAGCTTGCGGGCATTGTCGTAGAGCGGCTTGGGCCAGACCGAGAAGCCCATCCGCCAGCCGGTCATCGCATAGGTCTTCGACCAGCCGTTGAGCAGGATCAGCCGGTCACGAATCTCCGGATAGCTCAACAGGCAGACATGCTTCTCGCCGTCATAGAGCATCTGGTCGTAGATCTCGTCTGACATCACGGCGACATCGGGGAACTTCGCCAGGCCTGCGACGAGCTTGTCGACCTCGGCCTTGGGCGTGACGCCACCGGTCGGGTTGGCCGGCGAGTTGACGATCAGCAGCCGGGTCTTCGGCGTGATCAGCGCCAGCGTCTCCTCGGCCGAGAAGGCAAAGCCGTTCTCCTCGCGGATCGGCACCGGCACCGGCGTCGCGCCGGTGTACTCGATCATCGAGCGATAGATCGGGAAGCCGGGATCGGGATAGAGGATCTCGGCGCCGGGCTCGCCGAACATCAGGATCGCCATGAACATGGTGACCTTGCCGCCCGGCACGATCATCACCTCCTCCGGCGAGACGTTCACGGAAAAGCGCTTGTGCAGGTCGGCCGCCACCGCCTCGCGCAGCGGTAGGATGCCGTTCGCCGGCGTATAGCCGTGATGGCCGTCGCGCAGCGCCTTCACGGCGGCCTCGACGATGTGCTCCGGCGTCGGAAAATCCGGCTGGCCGATGCCGAGATTGATGACGTCCTTGCCCTGGCGCTGCAATTCGGTGGCGCGGGCGAGCACGGCGAAGGCGTTCTCCTCGCCGATCCGGCCGAAGGATGGGACGACGTGCAGCGTCATGGCGGTTTCCTCTTCGCTCGCGGACCGGTCTTCAAGCCGCCGCATGTCCAAGCCTGTCTTGGCCGCAAAGCCCGCAGCGGCGCAAGCCCGCTCCTTGCGTCCCAGTCCGGACGGGGACGCATTTGGAACACTTGCAAACTGCGCCGCGGCGACCTTTGCTGGCGAAGGCGCCGACCAAGCGATTGGCACAGCGCCCCAAGTCGTTGTATGCAGCATACAGCAACCGCGGCAAGTGTTCTTGCCACTTCGCTTGCGATCGGCATGACCTGCCGATCAAATCGATTTAAATACGATGCCGAAGCGGCGCGAAGGCCGCCTGGCTACGAGAGGGAATGACGGGATGGCCAAGACGCCTAACGGGAAGAAGCCGGTCCGCAAGATCAAGCCGGAGCAGTTGCGCTCGAAAGCCTGGTTCGACAATCCCGCCAATGCCGACATGACCGCGCTCTATATCGAGCGCACCATGAACTTCGGCCTGTCGCGCGAGGAATTGCAGTCCGGCCGCCCGATCATCGGCATCGCCCAGACCGGCTCCGACATCGCCCCCTGCAATCGCCATCACCTCGAGCTTGCCTCGCGCGTCCGCGACGGCATCCGCGAGATGGGCGGCGTGCCCTTCGAGTTCCCGATCCATCCGATCCAGGAAACCTGCAAGCGGCCGACCGCCTCGCTCGACCGCAACCTGCAATATCTCAGCCTGGTCGAGATCCTCTACGGCTACCCGATCGACGGCGTCGTGCTGACCACCGGCTGCGACAAGACCACGCCGGCTCAGATCATGGCAGCCGCGACGGTCGACATCCCGGCGATCGCCCTGCCCGGCGGGCCGATGCTGAACGGCTCCTTCCGCGGCGAGCGCACCGGCTCGGGCACCATCGTCTGGAAGGCGCGCCAGATGATGGCTGCCGGCGAGATCGACTATCGCGGCTTCGTCGACCTGGTCGCCTCGTCCGCGCCGTCGGCGGGCCACTGCAACACCATGGGCACGGCCTCGACCATGAACGCGCTCGCCGAGGCGATGGGCATGACCCTGCCCGGCGCCGCCGCG
Organism: Rhizobiales bacterium 2SD; assembly: GCA_005502805.1. Classification (GTDB taxonomy): domain Bacteria; phylum Pseudomonadota; class Alphaproteobacteria; order Rhizobiales; family Beijerinckiaceae; genus Allobosea. Next base: position 65,449 of record SCMY01000013.1, read on the forward strand.
ATCCCGGCGCCCTATCGCGACCGCTACGAGATGGCCTATCTCACCGGCCGCCGCATCGTCGAGATGGTCTGGGAGAACCTGATCCCCTCGAAGATCCTGACCCGTGAGGCCTTCGAGAACACCATCGTCATCAACTCGGCGATCGGCGGCTCGACCAATGCGCCGATCCACGTCAACGCCATCGCCAAGCATATCGGCGTCAAGCTCGACAATGAGGACTGGACCAAGATCGGCTACGACACGCCGCTGCTGGTCAACATGCAGCCGGCCGGCGAGTATCTCGGCGAGGACTATTATCGCGCCGGTGGCCTGCCCGCCGTGATCGCCGAGCTGATCGCCAAAGGCAAGCTGAAGCCAGCGATCACCGCCAACGGCAAGACCCATATCGAGAACTGCGAAGGCGCCTTCTCGGGTAATCCCGATGTCATCAAGCCTTATGACAAGCCGATGAAGAAGGAGGCCGGGTTCCTCAACCTCTCCGGCAACCTGTTCGACTCGGCGATCATGAAGACCTCGGTGATCACGCCGGAGTTCCGCAAGCGCTACCTCGAGAACCCGAAGGACCCGATGGCCTTCGAGGGCAAGGCTGTCGTCTTCGACGGGCCGGAGGACTACCATCACCGCATCGACGATCCCGCGCTGGCGATCGACGAGCACACCGTGCTCTTCATCCGCGGCGTCGGCCCGGTCGGGTATCCCGGCGCGGCCGAGGTGGTGAACATGCGGCCGCCGGATTACCTGATCAAGAAGGGCGTCACCGCACTCGCCTGCGTCGGCGACGGCCGCCAGTCCGGCACCTCGGGCTCGCCCTCGATCCTCAACGCCTCGCCGGAAGCGGCGACCGGCGGCGGTCTGGCGCTGCTCAAGACCGGCGACAAGGTCCGCATCGACCTGAAGAAGCGCACCGCCAACATGCTGATCTCGGATGAGGAGCTGGAGAAGCGCCGCGCCGAGCTCAAGGCGGCCGGCGGTTACAAGTACCCGAAGAGCCAGACGCCCTGGCAGGAGATCCAGCGCAAGATCGTCGACGAGCTCTCCGAGGGCATGGTCCTGAAGCCGGCGGTCAAGTACCAGAAGATCCACAAGAAGTTCGGCGTGCCGCGCGACAACCATTGAGCGGCTCCCACCGTTCTTTCAGATGCCGCTCGGCGTCTTCGACATTGCCCTGGCAGCGCTCGCCGCGCTGCTGGGCGGCCTGGCCGGCAGGCAGTTCGCGCTGCGCCGGCGCTATTCGCTTGTCCTGGGCGCGGCGCTCGGCGCCATCGCCGGCCTTGCGATCACCCTGCTGCTCGGCAGCTATTTCGGTTCGGTCTTCGTCGCGCTTGTCGTTTTGGCGGCTGTCATTGTCTTCTGACGAGGGACAACCGCCCTCTCGGAGAACGCGATGACCTGGCTTGCCGAGCTGACCGGCCTCGATCCGCAGACGACAATGCTGCTGGTGCTGCTGTCCGGACTGGGCGCCTTGCTCGGCGGCGCCGTCGGCCATTGGCGCGGCGGCTCCGGCCGCATCGTCTCGGGCGCGATCATCGGCGCGATCCTGCTGCCGGTCGCCGGCCTGGCCTTCCTGCTCCATCTCGGCATGATGGCCGTGCTGGCCATCATTGCCGCCGTCGCGGCCATGTTCGCCGGCATTCTCGGCTGACCCCGACGAAAGTGGCCCTTTGACCAATCCCGCGACGCCCTCTCAGGACATCTATGACGCGCAGTTCGTCAAAGGCGTCTTCGATCGCTGTTCCAGCCGCTATATCGGCTACAGCCTCTTCTTTTCCTTCGGCTTCACCGAACGCTGGCGCCGGCAATGCGTCGAGGCGCTGCCGCCACTGCAGGAGGCTGCTCCCAGAGGCTACGACCTGATGGCCGGGACCGGGGAGGTCTGGCCGCATCTGCTCAGGCGCTTTCCCGGAATCGCCGCGATCACCGCCGTCGACATTTCCTCGGGCATGCACGAGCTGGCGATGGAGCGCCTCCATGCTCACCGCGCCCACAAGATCGACTTCGTCGAGGCCGACGTGCTGGCCAACGAGCTACCCGCCGACAGCGCCGACTTCGTGATCTCGACTTTCGGCTTGAAGACCTTCAATCCGAGCCAGCATGCAAAACTCGCCAAGCTGGTCGCCCATTGCCTCAAGCCGGGCGGCAGCTTCTCGATGATCGAAGCCTCCGATCCGAAAGGCTGGTGGCTGCGGCCGCTCTATCTGTTCCACCTGAAGGTCGTGCTGCCGCTGGTCGAGCGCATCCTGCTGAAAGGCGCGCAGGACTTCGCGATGATCGGCATCTACAGCACGAATTTCGGCGATGCTTCGGGGCTGGCCGCGATGTTGCGGGCCGAGGGCCTGGAGGTCGAGTTCAAGCGCTTTTTCTTCGGCTGCGCGACGGCCGTCTCGGGAAGAAAGCCGTTCAAGCACACCTAACGATGCGCACCGATCTGTTTGCGTAGTCGGAGCATGCCCGTCACGCATTTCAGGCTGCACGCCGATGCGCGCAAACGGGGCTGACAAATCCGCCCGGCATCGACAATATAGCTCCCCTGAACCTATCTGAAACGATTTAAAATGGCTCAGAGCCCGCAAGTCGACGCGTTCCGCAAACTTCATGAATCCGGCTGCTTCGTCATGCCGAACCCCTGGGACGAGGGCTCGGCGCGCTGGCTGCGCGGCCAGGGGTTCAAGGCGCTCGCCTCGACCAGCGCCGGCTTCGCCTTCACGCAAGGGCGCGCCGACCAGGACGTGCCGCGCGACATGATGCTGGCCCACCTCGCCGAGCTGGTGAAGGCGGTGCCCGATCTGCCGATCAATGCCGATTTCGAGAACGGCTATGCCGATACGCCCGATGGCGTCGCCGCCAACGTCAAGCTCTGCATTGCGACCGGCGTCGCCGGCCTCTCGATCGAGGACGCCACCGGACGCACGGACGATCCGCTCTACCCGTTCGAGCTTGCCGTCGAACGCATCAAGGCCGCCCGCCGCGCCATCGACGAGACCGGCACCGGCGTCGTGCTGACCGCCCGGGCCGAATGCTTTCTCACCGGCCATCCCGACGCGCTGAACGAGTCCGTCCGCCGTATCAAGGCCTATGCCGAAGCCGGCGCCGATGTGCTCTATGCTCCCGGCCCGAAGACATCAGCCGATATCAGCGCCATCGTCGCGGCAGCCGGCGGCAAGCCGGTCAACACGCTGGTCTATGGCGATATCGGCCTCAGCGTTTCCGACATCGCCGCCACCGGCACGCGCCGCATCTCGATCGGCGCAGCCTTGGCGCGCGCCGCCTGGGCCGCCTTCATCGAGGCGACACGCCTGATCGCGCAGGACGGCAGCTTCAAGGGCTTCGTCGGCAACGGCGCCTCGGCTCCGCTCAATGCCTTCTTTCACGACGACCTGAAGGCGCGCTCGTGAGCGGACAGTTGCTCATCGCCCCGGAATGGCTCGGCAAGAGTGGACTCTGGCAGATCGACGCCAAGGGCAAGCGCAAGCTGGTCGACGCCGACGATATCGGCCTGTCGGACGAACTCGCCGACCGGCTGGAAAGCTGGATGGACGCCTTCGACGCGATCTATGACGAAGCCGACGAGGCAGCCTCCGATTTCGCTGATGAAGCCGAGTGCGCCGCCTGGGAAGCGGAGGGCGCAGCGCTTGCCGCCGCCATCGCCGCCGAACTCGACCCCGATTGGCAGATCAGCCACGACTTCACCGCCTGGCGCAGGACGATCAAGGCATGACGACGCTTGACTGGACACCCCGCCCCTTTCCGCCGGCCAATGCGCTGCAGGGCCGCTGGTGCCGGCTGGAGCCGGTCGATCCGGTTCGCCATCTCGACGACATCTGGCAGGCCATGGCCGGCCACGATCATCTCTGGCAATGGATGCCGACGCCACCGCCGCAGAGCAAAGCGGCCTATGGCGAGTTGCTGGCGACGATGGCCGCCAAGGCGGGCATCGTCCCCTTCGCCGTCATCGACGAGGCCGACGGCAGGGCCAAGGGCCATCTCTGGATGATGGAGATCAGGCCCGAGCACGGTGTCTTCGAGGTCGGCTTCATCACCTATTCGCCGAGCCTGCAGCGGACACGCATGGCGACGGAGGCGATCTATCTCGTCGGCGAATACGGCTTCTCGCTCGGCTATCGCCGCTATGAGTGGAAGTGCAACAACCGCAACGAGCCCTCGAAGCGCGCCGCTCTGCGCTTCGGCTTCCAGTATGAGGGCCTCTTCCGTCAGCATCAGGTGGTCAAAGGTGAAAACCGCGACACTGCCTGGTTCTCGATCCTCGACAGCGAATGGCCCAAGGTCGGGCAGGCCTTCCGCACCTGGCTCGCGCCGGAGAACTTCGACGCTCAGGGCCAGCAGAAGGCCTCACTGGGCGACGTGACGAAGACCGCCGGAGTCGCCTGAGATGGCCCTGCGGCGCGCCTCGGCGGACGACATCCCGGCGATCGTCGCGCTGACTGAGGCCGCCTATCTGCCCAACGAGAGCGTCATCGGCGTGCCCTCGCTGCCGCGCATCGCCGACTACAATGAGGTGCTGGCGGAGCATGAAGTCTGGCTCGCCGAAAGCGAGGGAGCGCTCGACGGCGTTCTGGTTCTCGAGGACGAGCCTGCGAAGTTCACGCTCTGGAGCATCGCGGTCTCGCCCGCCGCCACCGGCAGGAAGATCGGCTCGCAGCTGATGGACTTCACCGAGCAACGCGCCCGCGCCCTCGGCCACGACGCCGTCCATCTCTACACCCACGTCAAGCTCGCCGACCGCATCGGCTGGTATGAGCGGCTCGGCTACCAGACCACCCATTACGAGGATCTGCCGGATCGCCGGCTGATCCATATGCGCAAAAGCCTTCGATAACCGGGAAACCAAGGGAAGAAACGACATGGCAGGACGTTTGAAGGGCAAGGTCGCGGTCGTCACCGCCGCCGGACAGGGCATCGGCCGGGCGATCGCCGAAGCCTTCGTCGCCGAGGGCGCGACCGTCTGGGCGACCGACAAGGACGTCGCCTTGCTCGACGGCATCCCGAAGGCGAAGAAGCGCAAGCTCGACGTGCTCTCGACCAAGGCGGTCGAGGCCTTCGCCGAGAAGGTCGGCACCATCGACATCCTCGTCAACGCTGCCGGCTTCGTCCATCACGGCACGATCCTGGAATGCGACGACAAGGCCTGGGAGTTCTCCTTCGACCTCAACGTCAAATCGATGCATCGCACGATCAAGGCCTTCATTCCCGGCATGCTCGCCGCCGGCAAGGGCTCGATCGTCAATATCGCCTCGGGCGCCGGCTCGGTACGCGGCATCCCCAACCGCTATGTCTACGGCGCGACCAAGGCGGCGGTGATCGGCCTGACCAAGGCGGTCGCGGCCGACTACATCAAGAAGGGCATCCGCTCGAATGCGATCTGCCCCGGCACGATCCAGTCGCCCTCGCTCGACCAGCGCATCGTCGAGCTCGCCAAGGTGACCAAGACGACCGAGGCTCAGGCCCGCCAGGCCTTCATCGACCGCCAGCCCATGGGCCGGCTCGGCACCGCCGAGGAGATCGCCTGGCTCGCGGTCTATCTCGGCTCGGATGAGGCGAGCTACACCACCGGCCAGATCCATCTCGCCGATGGCGGCTTCGCGCTTTAGACCAGCGCGAGGATAACACCATGCACGTCCTGATCAGCGGGGCCGCCGGCATGATCGGCTCGCGGCTCGCCGCGCGTATCGCCCGCGAGGGTGCCTGCAACGGCAAGCCGCTCTCGCGGCTCACGCTGACCGACGTCGTGGCGCCGCCCCGGCCGGCAGGCTTCGACGGGCCGATCGAAAGCCGCACCGAGGATTCGAGCTCGGCTGCGGCCGCGGCTGAGCTCACTTCCCTGCGTCCCGACATCATCTTCCACCTCGCCGCGATCATCTCCGGCGAGGCGGAGCGCGATTTCGACAAGGGCTACCGCATCAATCTCGACGGCATGCGCAATCTGCTGGAAGCGATCAGGCAGGAAAGCGCCAGGAACGGACCTTACGTGCCCAAGCTCGTCTTCTCCTCGTCGAGCGGCATCTTCGGCGCGCCTTTCCCGCCGGCGATCACCGACGAGTTCCACGTCACGCCGCTGACCAGCTACGGGACGCAGAAGGCGATCGGCGAACTGCTGCTCGCCGACTATTCGCGGCGCGGCTTCGTCGAGGGCGTCGGCATCCGCTTCCCCTCGATCGTGATCCGGCCGGGCAAGCCCAACGCCTCGGCCGGCGGCTTCTTCTCCGGCATCGTCCGCGAGCCGCTGCAGGGCCAGGAAGCGCTGCTGCCGGTCGACGACGATGTGCTCTTCACTCACGCCTCGCCACGCTCGGCCGTCGGCTTCCTTCTGCACGGCGCTTCGCTGACCCGCGAGGAGCTCGGCCCGCGCATCAATCTCAGCATGCCCGGCGTCTGCGTCACCGTCGGCGAGCAGATCGAGGCTTTGCGCCGCATCGCCGGCGACCGAGCGGTGAAGCTGATCAGGCGCGCGCCCGATCCGGCCTCCGCTGCCATCGTCAAGGGCTGGCCGACACGCTTCGATGCCAAGCGCGCGCTGTCACTCGGCTTCCGGGCCGAGCAGGATTTCGACGAGATCATCCGCATCCATATCGAGGATGATCTCGGCGGCCGCCTCCCCAACTGAACGCAAGAAGCAAAGATCGGACAAAGCAAATGCATATCCTCGTCATCGGTGGCGCCGGCATGGTCGGCCGCAAGTTCATCGAGCGTCTGGCGCGCGACGGCGGCCTCAGCGGCAAGGCGATCGACAAGGTGACGGCGCAGGACGTCGTCCCGGCCCAGGCGCCGGCGAATGCCCCCTTCGCCTTCGAGTCGCTGACCTCGGACCTGTCGCAGCCGGGCGAGGCCGAGAAGCTGATCGCCTCGCGCCCCGAATTGATCGTCCATCTCGCCGCGATCGTCTCCGGCGAGGCCGAGGCCGATTTCGACAAGGGCTACCGCATCAATCTCGACGGCACGCGCTATCTCTTCGACGCCATCCGCCTCACCGGGGACGGCTACAAGCCGCGCGTGATCTTCACCTCCTCGATCGCCGTCTTCGGCGCTCCCTTCCATGACAAGATCGAGGACGAGTTCTTCACCACGCCGCTGACCAGCTACGGCACCCAGAAGGCGATCGGCGAGCTGCTGCTCAGCGACTACAGCCGCCGCGGCTTCTTCGACGGTGTCGGCATCCGCCTGCCGACGATCTGCGTGCGTCCGGGCGCGCCGAACAAGGCCGCCTCCGGCTTCTTCTCCAACATCATCCGCGAGCCGCTCAACGGCCAGGACGCCGTCCTGCCGGTCTCCGACCAGGTCCGCCACTGGCACGCCTCGCCGCGTTCCGCCGTCGGCTTCCTCGTCCATGCCGCCACGATGGACACGAACGCGATCGGCCCGCGCCGCGCGCTGACCATGCCGGGCTATTCCGCCACCGTCGCCGAGCAGATCGAGGCGCTGCGCAAGGTCGCCGGCGAGAACGTGGTGAAGCGCATCAAGCGCGTGCCCGATCCGGTGATCGACGCCATCGTCGCCGGCTGGCCGCGCAATTTCGAAGCGAAGCGTGCGCCGGCGCTCGGCTTCAAGGCGGAATCGAGCTTCGAGGAGATCATCCGCGCCCATATCGACGACGAGCTTGGCGGCAAATTCGTCGCGTGACATCAGGCGTCATGGTCGGGCTTGACCCGACCATCTCTTTCCAATGAGCGAGAGATGCTCGGGTCAAGCCCGAGCATGACGACCCCAGTCTTAAGGCAGCTTCTTCAGCATCAGCGGTGCGCCGACCGCCGGGTCCTTGCGCCACTGCCCGCCCTCGAAGACCAGCTCGACCTTGTGGCCCTTGCGGGCGATCAGCTCGAGCCGGCCGGCCTCATAGCGCCAGGCGACGGGCGAGAAGATCGTCAATCCGGTGTCCGGGCAGAGCCCGTCGAAGCTCGCCACGGAAGCTCCGGCATTGGCCGAGGGGTTGGTGGAAAGCACCAGCTTGCAGATGTCGCGTCCGGCCTGTCGCATCACCGTATAACGACCGGGAACCGTCCCCGGGGCCGGCGCGCTCGCCGGATCGACCGCAGTCGGCCGGGCAGCCGCAGTCGCCGCGAGCTCCGCCCGGCTTGGCGCCGGTCGCTGCTGCGCCCGGACATAACCCGTCGGATCGAGCCCATACTGCGCACCGTCGCTGCCCTTGCCACGGCGGCCGGGATCAGCCTTCTCGCTGAAGACGACAACCGCCTTGCCATGACCGTCGAGCAGCCTCGGCGCGCCGTCGGCGACATCCCAGGCGACGACTCCGCTGAGGATCGGCAAGGCCCGCCGGCAGGTCGCCGGAAAGCGAAGCTGGCGGCCCTGCCCGGAAGCCTCGGCGCCGAAAGTCACGGTGCATTCCCGCGAGGCGCCGAGCTTCTCGATGTCCCAGGCGCCGATGAACGGCTTCAGCGCCTCGGGCGCCTGCTCGGCGCCGCGGGGCAGCGGCACCGTCTGAGCCCCGGCTGGCGAGGCCGCGAGCAGCGCCAGAACCGTGACGACTGCGCCGCGCCGCATCGGGCAGGTTCGGATCGTGATCAGGCTTTTGTCCATGGCGTCTCGGCAACCGGTGTCAAAGGACCCTTGCCATCGAACCATGAAACCAGATTGTCGACCAGAAGCTGGCCCATCTGCTCACGCGTATGCACCGATGCCGAGCCGACATGCGGCAGCAGTACGATATGGTCCATCGCGATCAGCTCGGCCGGCACGCGCGGCTCGTCCTCGAATACGTCGAGACCGGCGGAGAGGATGGTCTTGCTCTGCAGCGCCTCGATCAGCGCCTGCTCGTCGATCACCGTGCCGCGGCCGATATTGACGACGATGCCGTTCGGCCCGAGCGCCTTCAGCACCTCGGCATTGATGATGTGATAGGTCGAATCGCCGCCAGGCGCGACCGAGACCAGCGTGTCGACATCCTGGGCCATCTCGACCAGCGAGGGATAGTAGCGATAGGCGACGTCGGCCTGGCGGGAGCGGCCATGATAGGCGATCGGGACGTCGAAGGCTTCGAGCCGGCGCGCCACCGCCTTGCCGATCCGGCCGAGGCCGACGATGCCGATCTTGCGCTTACGCAGCGAGGTGGTGAGCGGATAGCCGGCCTGCAGCCACTTGCCGGCGCGCAGATAGCGGTCGACCTGCGGAAGCTGTCGCACGGTCGACAGCAAAAGGCCGATGGCGAGGTCGGCGACCTCGTCGGTCAGCACATCCGGCGTATTGGTCACGATGATGCCGCGCTTGCCGGCGGCCTTGGCGTCGACATTGTCGTAGCCGACGCCGAAATTCGAGACGACTTCCAGCTTCGGCAGCGCGTCGAACAGCGCATCGTCGATGCGCACATGCGCGCCGCCACCGGCGACGCCACGCACCCGGTCCTTCACCGCGGCCAGCGCCGCCGCGCGATCCTGCTCCTTCCAGAGCTCGTGCACGGTGAAGCGCGCCTTCAGCTGGTCGGCGGCATAGGCCATCAGCGGCCCGGTCATGATGATCTCGATCTTGTTCTGCGCGGTCATGGCCCTGCTTTCGTGGAACGCCTGCGTGACTTGATTTCAAATTCTTAAAACGATTAGATCAACCTAGCTGCTCGCATGCCGCCGGGGAATTCCCACAGCCGCAGACAGGGGCTGCTCATAGAGCCGGTTATGCCATCCCGGTTCGGCTGTCGATTCAGCCCGATATAGTATGATTTAATCACGCGGTTTTGCTCGCATTTGGATCAGCTCGACCGGCAAGCAGCCGCAAGGTGCTGTTCAGGCTGTCGATCACAAGTCCACTCATCCGCGCTGCTGCGAGGTCGCCGTCGCGCTGCACGATCGCGTCGAGAACGCGCTCGTGATCGATCAACGAAGCGGTGAAGAAGAACTCGTCGTCCGGAGCCTTGAGAAAGAGCGACCACTGGATCGTCGCGCAAACCGCGGGCGCAAGGCATTGCAGCGGGGGATTGCGGGTCGCGGCGAAGATCGCCTCGTGGAAAGCGAGATCGGCATTGACGGTCGGCTCGGCATAGGGCGGGTTCTCAGCCATGCCGCGAAAGGCCGCCTCGATCCGCTTGAGGTCGGCATCGCTGCGCCGCTGCGCCGCCAGCCGGGCCGCGCTCGGCTCGACGAAGAGCCGAAGCTCGAACAGATCCCGGATGAATTTCTCGTTGGGATCGGCCTTGAAATGCCAGGCGAGCACATCGGGATCGAGCAGGTTCCAGGCCTCGCGCGGTGCCACCCGCGTGCCGCTCTTCGGCCTAGCCTCGACCAGCCCCTTGCCGCTCAGGAATTTCACCGCCTCGCGATAGGCCGTCCGCGAGACCGAGATCTCGTCCTTCAGATCGTCCTCGTTCGGCAGCAGCGAGCCAGCGGGAGACGCCCCGGTGATGATCGCGACCGCAAGCCTGTGCGCGACCTGGCCGAACAGCCGGTCGGGGTTGAGCCTCGTCGCGCGGGCATGAACGTGAAGCTGCATCGAAGCCTGCGTTTTCCTCCGGGATCGGCAGGCCAGGAAGGTCGCCCTGCCGCCCTGCCCGGCGCTTGACACGCCCGTTTCTATCGTATGACTTTATCCGGGAACGAGGTTGACGCAACAGGCGGCTCGCCTGTGTTGCGCGGCCTCGTCTCGATCGGCCGTCAGAAGCCGATGTTCTGCAACGCCGCCGGCGGGGATTGTGTCAGGCACCCCGGGGCAACCTAAAGAGCGGGAGAAACAACCAAGATGGCATCCGTCCAGATCGCCGACGTGCGCAAGGCCTATGGCTCGACGCAGGTCATTCACGGCGTCGACATCGACATCAACGATGGCGAATTCGTCATCCTCGTCGGCCCGTCGGGCTGCGGAAAATCGACCCTGCTGCGCATGATCGCCGGCCTCGAGAACATCTCGGGCGGCGAAATCCGGATCGGCTCGCGCGTCGTCAACGACGTGCCGCCGAAGGAGCGCGACATCGCCATGGTCTTCCAGAACTATGCGCTCTATCCGCATATGACGGTTGCCGACAACATGGCCTTCTCGATGAAGCTGCGGAAGGCGCCGAAGGCCGAGATCGACGAGCGCGTCAGCAAGGCGGCCGCGATCCTCGGCCTCGAAAAGCTGCTCGATCGCTATCCACGCCAGCTTTCCGGCGGTCAGCGCCAGCGCGTCGCCATGGGCCGCGCCATCGTGCGCAATCCGCAGGTCTTCCTCTTCGACGAACCGCTGTCGAACCTCGACGCCAAGCTGCGCGTGCAGATGCGCACCGAGATCAAGGAGCTGCACCAGCGCCTCAAGACCACCACGGTCTACGTCACCCACGACCAGATCGAGGCCATGACCATGGCCGACAAGATCGTCGTGATGCATGACGGCATCGTCGAGCAGATGGGCGCCCCGCTCGATCTCTACGACAACCCCGCCAATCTCTTCGTCGCCGCCTTCATCGGCTCGCCCTCGATGAACCTGCTGAAGGGCACGATTCGCGCCAACGGCTTCGAGACCGATGGTGGCGTGATCTGGCCTGTCGGCAAGCATCCAGCGGATTCGAACGACAGGGCCGCAGTGATGGGCATCCGCCCTGAACATCTCATTCTCGATCCCAACGGGCTGTCCGCGGAAGTCGTGGTCATCGAGCCGATGGGCTCGGAAACCCAGGTCGTCGTCCGCTGCGGCGGCCAGGACCTGACCTGCATCTTCCGTGAACGCATCACCGCCAAGCCCGGCGAAACCATCAAGATCCGGCCCGATACGTCGGTGACGCATCTGTTCGACGCCACGACCGGCAAGCGGATCTGATTTCGCTCACCGCCGCACGGGGAACACCCCGGCGGCGGCGACGTCCGACAAAAACGCGACGAGGCTCCCATGCAGGGCCTCGCGGCAACCCGGAGGAGACAAGCGATGAGCATTTCCAGACGTGACGTATTGATTGGCGGCGCGGGCCTCGCAGCCGGCGCCACCCTTGCCGCACCCTCGATCGCCCAGACGGCCAATATCGAGAAGGGCGCGACGCTGCGCGTGCTGCGTCCGACCAAGTTCGTCGACCCCGACCAGACGATCTTCAACGAGAACACCGAAGCCTTCACCAAGGCGACCGGCGTCCAGGTCCGTGTCGACTATGCCAGCTGGGAGGATCTGCGCCCACAGACCGCCGTCACCGCCAATACCGGCGCCGGCCCCGACGTCGTCGTCGGCTGGGCCGACGATCCGCACATCTTCGCCGACAAGCTGATCGACCTGACTGCGGTCGCCGAGGACCTCGGCAAGAAATATGGCGGCTGGTACCCGGTCGCCGAGAAATACGGCAAGAAGGACAAGACCAGCACCTGGATCTCGATCCCGATGGGCGGCTCCGGCGGCCCGGCGGTCTATCGCGAATCCTGGGTCAAGGAAGCGGGCTTCGACAAGTTCCCGACCGACCATGCCGGCTTCCTCGATCTCTGCCGTAAGCTCAAGGCCAAGGGCCATCCGGCCGGCTTTGCCCTCGGCAACGCGGTCGGCGACGGCAACTCGTTCTGCAACTGGCTGGTCTGGTCGCATGGCGGCTACATGGTCGACGAGAACAACAAGGTCGCGATCAACAGCAAGGAGACGATCGAGGCGCTGAAATACGCCAAGGCGCTCTACGAGACCTTCATTCCGGGCACGCTGTCCTGGCTCGACATCAGCAACAACAAGGCGCTGACCGCCGGCGAAATCGGCCTGACCCAGAACGGCGTCTCGCTCTACTTCTCGATCAAGAACTCGAAGGACGAGAAAACCGCCGAGATCGGCAAGGATCTCAACCATGCCCCGATGCCGATCGGCGCCGGGGTCGGGCGGCCGACAGAGACGGCGTTGGTCATCAACGCCATGGTGTTCAAGCACACCAAGTTCCCGAACGCGGCCAAGGAATATCTCCGCTTCATGATGGAGAAGGAACAGTACGACAAGTGGCTGACCGGCTGCTTCGGCTACTGGACCCAGCCGCTGAAGGGCTATGCGCAGAGCAAGGTCTGGGAGAGCGATCCCAAGATCCTGGTCTATCGCGACACCTGGGAGCGGGCTCTGTGGAGCGGCTACAAGGGCGCGATCACGGAAGCTGCCGGCACCGTCAACGCCGAATATGTCATGGTCCAGATGGTCGCGTCCGTCTGCGCCGGCCAGGCGACGCCTGAACAGGCGGCCGCCGAAGCCGAGCGTCGCGCCAAGCGCTACTACCGCACCTGATCCGTCGACACCGCGCCGTCGGCTCGTCCGGCGGCGCGGCTCCATCACGGGATAAAGCGCCATGACGATTGCGGCGGAGGCCCGGCCGACGACCCAGCCCGAGCAGAGCTGGCTGGTCAGGCTGTTCGACTACAAGCCATTCCTGATCTTCATCTGCCTGCTGCCGGCACTCGGCCTGCTATTGGTCTTCCTGAGCTATCCGCTCGGGCTCGGCATCTGGCTCGCCTTCACCGATACGCGCATCGGCCGCAGCGGCATCTTCATCGGCTTCGAGAATTTCGAGTCGCTCTGGCACGACCCGGTCTTCATCACCTCGGTCTGGAACACGCTCCTCTACACGGGCGTCGCGACCGTCGGGAAGTTCGGGCTCGGCCTCTGGCTGGCGCTCCTGCTCAACAACCACCTGCCCTTCAAATCGCTGCTGCGCGCGCTGATCCTGGTGCCCTGGATCGTGCCGACCGTGCTCTCGGCGATCGCCTTCTGGTGGATCTACGATCCGCAGTTCTCGATCATCTCCTATGTCCTGGTCGACGTGCTCGGCTGGCGCGACACCTATGTCGACTTCCTCGGCTCGCCCTGGCCGGCCCGCTGGTCGCTGATCGCTGCCAATGTCTGGCGCGGCATCCCCTTCGTCGCAATCTCGCTGCTCGCCGGGCTGCAGACCATCTCGCCGGCGCTGTATGAGGCGGCGATGCTCGACGGCGCCAATGCCTGGCAGCGCTTTCGGCATGTCACCCTGCCGATGCTGATGCCGATCCTGGCGATCGTGCTGACCTTCTCGGTGCTGTTCACCTTCACCGACTTCCAGCTCGTCTACGCCATCACCCGCGGCGGCCCGATCAACTCGACCCATCTGATGGCGACGCTGGCCTTCCAGCGCGGCATTCCGGGCGGCCAGCTCGGCGAGGGCGCGGCGATCGCGGTTGCGATGATCCCCTTCCTCGTGATGGCGACGCTGTTCAGCTACTTCGCGCTCGCCCGTCGCAAATGGCAGCAGGGAGAAGACAATGACTGATCAGGCTGCTGCCCCGCGCCCGCACCTCGTCGACAAGGAGCGGACCGGCGTGATCGACTGGTCCTCGGGACCGCGCCGCTTCATCACGCTCTATCTGCCGCTCTCGATCTTCGTGATCGTGCTGCTGTTCCCGTTCTACTGGATGGCGATCACGGCGATCAAACCGAACGGCGAGTTGCTCGACTACAAGAACAACAACCCGTTCTGGGTGAAGTCGCCGACGCTGGAGAACATCAACAAGCTGCTCTTCCAGACCGACTACCCGCAATGGCTGCTGACGACGATGACGGTCGCCACGGTCGCGACCGCGCTCTCGCTCTTCGCCAGCGTGCTCGCCGCCTATGCGATCCAGCGCCTGAAGTTCAAGGGCTCGAACTATGTCGGCCTCGCCATCTACCTCGCCTATCTCGTGCCGCCCTCGATCCTGTTCATCCCGCTGGCGACGCTGATCTTCCAGTTCGGGCTGTATGATTCGCAGCTCGCGCTGATCCTGACCTATCCGACCTTCCTGATCCCGTTCTGCACCTGGCTCCTGATCGGCTACTTCAAGTCGATCCCCTACGAGCTCGAGGAATGCGCCATGATCGACGGCGCGACTCGCCTGCAGACGCTCTGGAAGATCACCCTGCCGCTGGCGCTGCCCGGGCTGATCTCGGCCGGCATCTTCGCCTTCACCCTGTCCTGGAACGAGTTCATCTACGCGCTCGCCTTCATCCAGTCGGCCGAGAAGAAGACGGTTCCGGTCGCGGTGCTGACCCAGCTGGTCGAGGGCGACGTCTACCATTGGGGCTCGCTGATGGCCGGTGCTCTGCTCGGCTCGATCCCGGTCGCGATCCTCTATTCGTTCTTCGTCGACTACTACGTCGCCTCGATGACGGGTGCGGTGAAGGAATAGCTCCCGGCGGGCGGCCGGGCCGCCTGCCTTCCAACCAAGGCAAATCACTGTGACTTCAATCGCCTTCGTCGGGCTCGGCGCCATGGGCGCGCCGATGGCCGAGAATCTCGTCAAGCGTCAGTTCCACGTCACCGGTTTCGACATGCGGGAGAGCGCCCGCGCCGCGCTCGTGGCGGCCGGCGGCCACGCCGCCGACAGCGCTGCGGCAGCAGCGAAAGGCGCCGAGACGCTGGTGCTGATGGTGGTCAACGCCGCCCAGGCCCGCTCCGTCCTGTTCGAGGCCGGCGCGCTCAATGCGCTCGCTCCCGGCGCGACCATCATCCTGATGGCGACCTGCCCGCCCGGCGAGGTCGAGGCCATCGCCGAGGCTGTGACCAAGACCGGCCGGCATTTCGTCGATGCGCCGGTCTCGGGCGGCGTCAAGGGCGCACAGGGCGGCACGCTGACCATCATGGTCGGCGCCTCCGCCGACAGCTTCGCCAAGGCCAAGCCCGTGCTCGACGCCATGGGCGACAAGGTCTTCCATGTCGGGCAGAAGCCGGGCCAGGGCGCGACGGTGAAGACCGTCAACCAGCTGCTCTGCGGCGTCCATATCGCGGTCGCGGCCGAGGCGCTCTCGCTGGCGCAGAAAGCCGGCATCGATGGCGCGCTGCTGTTCGAGATCATGGGCGGCTCGGCCGCCTCCTCCTGGATGCTGAGGGATCGCGGCCCCCGCATGCTCAAAGAGGAGCCGCCGGTTGCAAGTGCCGTCGACATCTTCGTCAAGGACCTCGGCATCGTCCTCGATGCCGGTCGCGCCGCGAAGGCGGCGCTACCGCTCGCCGCAGCCGCGCATCAGATGTTTCTCGCTGCCTCGGGCCTCGGCCACGGCGGGCGCGACGACTCGCATGTGGTCCGTGCCTATCGGGCGCTGAACCCCAAGCCGGACGGCGATGTCTAACCCGGATTCAGCGCAGCGACTTCGGCGGCGCCGTTGTTCCTCGCACCACCAGTTCCGGCGTCAGCAGCACGCGCTGCGGCGCCGCCGAGGGGTCGGCGATACGCCGGAGCAGCATCTCCGCCGACTTGCGGCCCATATCGTCCTGGAAGTTCTTCAAAGTCGTCAATGCCGGGTACCATTGCGACGCTTCCTGCACGTCGTCACAGCCAATCAACGAGAAGTCGGCGCCGGCTTCCAATCCGCGGTGACGCAAGCCGAGCATCGCGCCGAAAGCCGTGAGGTCGTTGAAGCAGACCGCGGCGGTCGGCGGATTCGCAGCGTCGAGCACCTTCTGGACGCCCTTGAGCCCGTTCTCGCGCGTGCCGTAGGCCGAGTACACGATCGCCGGATCGAGTGGCAGCCCATGCTTGGCCAGGGTCTCGCAGTAGCCGCGATAGCGGTTACGGCCGGTCGAGATCAGCGGACTCTCGCCGAGGAAGGCGATGCGGCGATGGCCGAGGGCGAGCAGATGCTCGACGGCCAGAACTGTCCCGTGCCGGTCGTCCGAACCGACGAAATCGAGGCCGATTCCGGGAATCTCGCGCGAGAGCTGCACCAACGGCACCTGCGCAGCCATCAGGTGCTGCAAGGTCTCCCCCGTGGTGCCACCAGCCGGACAGATGATCATGCCGTCGGGGCGGTATTCCTTGAGCGTGTTGAGGACGCGGTCCTGCCGCTGCAGGTTCTCGGCATAGGTGCCGAGCAGGATCGAGCGGCCATGCGCCGCCGCCGTCTCCTCGATCGCCGCAAGCAATTCGGCGAAATAGGGGTTGGTGATGTCGTGGAAGCCGACGCCGAGGATGTTGGTCCGGTCCGTCCGCAGCGAGGCCGCGCTGCGGTTGTAGCTGTAGCCCATCTCGCGCGCGATCTGCTGCACGCGCAGGCGCGTGCCGTCGGCCACCAGCGGGCTTTCGCGCAGCGCGAGCGAAACGGTCGCGGTCGAGACCTCCAGCCGGTCGGCGATGATCTGCAAGGTAACGCGCCCGCGCCCGGCCGGTCTGACACCCGCCTTCCCTGCCCCCGAGGGATCGCGCGAGTGTCCGTCATTCGCCATCAATCGCTTCTCCTGAAGCCTCGAAGCCGATGCATTCAACCAGTTCTTGGCCAAATCGTTCCGCATTCCCTTGTTCCATCTCATAGATTTCGGAGAAACTGAAGATGAGCGCGACTAAAGAATCGATCGGCTTCATCGGCGTCGGTTACATGGGTCAGGGCATGGCGAGCTGTATTCTCGCCAAGGGCTTCCCGCTCACAGTGATGGGCCACCGCAACCGCAAGCCCGTCGAAGAGCTGAAGGCGGCCGGCGCTGCGGAAGCCGCGACACCGAAGGAGCTTGCCGGAAAGGCGAGCATCATTTTCCTCTGCGTTACCGGCTCGCCACAGGTCGAGCAGGTCATCAACGGCCCCGACGGCATCGCCGCCGGCGCCAGGCCCGGCACGGTCATCGTCGACTGCTCGACCTCCGATCCGGTTTCCACGATCGCTCTGGCGGAACGGCTCGCTGCCATTGGCCTGCACCTCTGCGACGCTCCGCTCGGCGGGACGCCCGCCCAGGCGAAACTCGGTCAACTCTCGACGATGATTGGCGCGGACAGTGCGGTTTTCGAGCGCATCCGCCCGGTTTGCGAGGCCTGGGCCCAGAAGATCGTCCATCTCGGTCCGGTCGGCGACGGACACAAGATGAAGCTGCTCAACAACTTCCTTTCGCTCGGCTATGGCGCGATCTATGCGGAGGCGCTGACCCTGGCGCAGAAAGTCGGCATCACCCCGCAGACCTTCGACAGTGTCATCACTGGCGGGCGCATGGAGTGCGGCTTCTACCGAACCTTCATGCAATACGTGCTGGAGCGGGACCGCGACGCCCACAAGTTCACGCTCTCCAATGCGCTGAAGGACGTGCGCTATCTGGAGAGCCTCGCCAATGCAGCCGGCGTCCCGAACCCGGTCGGGGGGGCCGTCAAGAATGTGTATGCGGCCGCCGTCGCCAGCGGCAAGGGCGAGGACTATGTGCCGATGCTCTCGGATTTCGTCGCCGGACAGAGCCAGATTTCGCTGGCGGGCGGCAAGTAGCCGCTTTCAATCCAGCCGGGCCGAGCCTTCGGGCACGGCCCGGACACGCTCGCGATAGAGCAGATAGAGCCCGGAAGCGATCACGATCGCCGCGCCGATGAAGGTGAAGCGGTCAGGAATCTGGCCGAAGACGAACCAGCCGAGCAGAATCATCCAGACGATCTGGGAATAGATGAACGGCGCCAGGATCGTTGCCGGCGCCCGCTGATGCGCCAGGATGAGGAGCCAATGGCCAAGCGCGCCGAAGAAGCCGGTGCCGCACATCAGGAGCCAGCTCTGCCAGTCTGCCGGCCAGGACCAGTACAGCGGCAGCAGCGGCAGCATGATCACCACCCCGCCGATGCCGGAATAGAACATCGTCGTCTGCGGTGAATCACTCGAGGCCAGCATCCGCGTCGACAGGCTGTAGAAGGCGTAGCAGAAGCAGCCGCAGACACTGAGCAATGCCGCCGGATGCAGGCCCCCCAGCCCCGGCCGCGTCACCACCAGCACGCCGAGGAAGCCGACTCCGATCGCGATCAGCCTGCGCGGGCCGGCCCATTCGCCGAGCAGCGGCCCGGCCAGCAGCGCGACCAGCAAGGGCGCAGCGAACATGATCGACACCGTCTCGGCCAGTTGCAGGTATTGCAGCGCGACAAAGTTCAGGGCCGTCGAGCCGAGCAGCAGGAGTGAGCGGAATCCCTGCAGCCAGGGCCGCCTGGTCCGGGTGATGCCGGGATGGCTCCAGGGATTGAGCAGGAGCGAGACCAAGGCGACGCTGATCACATAGCGCGCCAGAACGACCTGCATCGGATGCATCGTCCCGCCGAGCCATTTCGCGCAGCTGTCGAGCAGCGAAAAGCAGATGATCGCCCCGCTCATCAAAGCGATGGCGGTCAGGCGTGTCCGGCGCGTATCCGGAAGCGGAGCGGGAGCGGCCGACAAGCGCGGTTTCCGTCATGCTCTGGAGGAATGACGGATCATAAATGAACCGATTTAAGGCTTGAAACCAGCCCGTCAGCGCATGCGAGTCATACCGCTGACGCGTTCAGCCTCAGGCCGCGTCTTCGGCTTCGTCATCGACCTCGTCGACATCGGCGCCGGCCTTGGACAGGCCCTTCGAGGCCTTGCGCAGCAATTTGCGCAATTGCTTGCGCTCCTTGGCGTCGAGCTTTTCGAGCAGCTCTTCCTCGACCTGGTTCCAGACAGCGTCGAGCGCCGCCGCGGTCTTGTGACCGTTCTCGGTCAGCGCCACCTGCACGAGGCGACCGTCCCGGCCGCCGCCCTCACGCGTCACCAGCCCCTGCAGCGAGAGCCGGCCGATCGTCTTCGAGACCGTCGGCGGCTTGACCCGCAGCAGGGTCGCAAGCTCGCCCATCGTCATCGGCGCGCCCTGCAGGGATTTCAGCGCCTGTTCCTGGCCCGGGAAGAGGCCGAGCGCGTTGAGGCGTTCGCCCATCCGCGCTCTATGCAGCCGGGCCGTCACCAGCAGGGCACGGCCGACGCTTTTTTCGAGGGACTTGGTCATGAGCCGGCCCTTGGAAAAGGTTGCGGATACTTTTCGCCGGCTGTGCAATCACCCGCCTTCATGACAGGCTGATGACAACTGTCAGACAGGTTGTTGAATCCGAGCGATTTCCTGCTCGACCCTGGCGAGAAAAGCCGCCCGGCTCTGCGGCGTCGAGCGGTTCATATCGTAATGCGCCAAGTAAGAGACCCGTGCCGCCGGATGGCATACGGCCCGCAGTCCCCGCTTGATCTGCCGACGCGGCGGATCGCCCATCAAAAAAGTGCGCCAACGCGAGCCGCCATAGCTGGTCACCGTCATCAGCCGGCGAATGTTCCAGAGGTTGGGGCGAATCGAGCCATCGACCAGCTTGAACGAGACGCCCGGCAGAAAGACGCGATCGAAATAGCCCTTCATGATCGCCGGATAGCCATAGTTCCAGACCGGGAAGCACAGGAACAGCGCCTCCGCCCGCAGCAGGCGCTCGACATAGCCGGCTACGCTGTTCTGGTTGCTGGCGAGATCATGATAGCCGACCCGCTCCTCGCGGCTCAGCACCGGATCGAAGCCCTCGGCATAGAGATCGCAATCGTCGACCTCGTGCCCGGCGCGGCGCAGGCCGGAGACCACGGTCTCATGCACTGCCGCCCCGAAGCTCGCGGGATCGGGGTGGGCATAGAGGACGAGCGCACGCATGAGCCGGCTCAGGCGCCGACGCCGGCTTCGCCGAGTGCCTTGAACAGGAAGGTCTTGCCCGAGCGGTAGTCGTAGTTCGGGTCTTCCCAGGCGATCATCTTGCCTGGGTTGAGCAGCCCCTGCGGATCGGCCTCGCGCTTGAAGGCGAGCTGGACCTCGTCGGTCTGCTTCATCCCGCCCTCCTCCAGCGTGTAGCGGTGCGGGTTGAAGATCGGCGCGCCCATCTCCTCATGGATCGCCATGATCTCCTCCAGCCGCTCCTCGCTGGTGAAGCGCACCAGCGGCAGGCCGAAGCAGGTGATCTTGCCGTCGAAGCGGACGAATTCGAGATGGCATGTCACCTCGTCACCGAAACGGGCATGGATCTTGTCGACGAGATCGACCTGGTTCGGGAAGGGATAGAGCACCTGCAGATAGGTGATCGACGGATCGACGCGCAGTGCCCGCAAGGTGGTGTGGTTCCAGCCGAGCTCGAAGGTCGGCGGCAGGCCCTTCGCCTCCTCGGCCGTGAGCTTGTCGGAGCGCATCAGCACTTGCGAGCCGCGGAAGCGGCGGGCGAAGGCCAGCATGGATTCGACCGCGAAGTCGGCG
The DNA here is from genome assembly GCA_005502805.1 of Rhizobiales bacterium 2SD. Taxonomy (GTDB): domain Bacteria; phylum Pseudomonadota; class Alphaproteobacteria; order Rhizobiales; family Beijerinckiaceae; genus Allobosea. The sequence goes on from SCMY01000013.1 coordinate 86,339, forward strand.
ACCATGACCATGACGCAATGGCTGTCGCGCGGCAGGAACTTCTTGTGACGCAGGAAATAGTCGTGCGGCGCCGGCGCGGCGACGACGGCGAGGTTCTTCAGCGCCAGCCCGTCCTGCTCGCCGAGCGCATTGGCGAATTCGGCCGCAGCACGCAACTCGTCGAAGCCGAGGATGACGTCGACCCAGGCATAGGCCGGGCCGAGCGGCATCTCGACCTGCGTGATGATGCCATTGGTGCCATAGGCATGCGCAACCTTGTGCAGGTCGTCGCCCTGCAATTCGAGGATGCGCGGTGCGCCTTCCATGGTCGCGACACGCAGCGAGATGATGTTGCCCCAGTCGCGCAGGCCGCCCCATTTAATCGAGCCGACACCGCCCGAGCCGCCGGCGATGAAGCCGCCGATCGACGCGGTGTGATAGGTCGAGGGGTGCAGCCTGATCTCCTGGCGGGAATGGGCGCGCGTCTCCTGGTCGATTTTCGCCAACACGGCGCCGGGTTCGGCGACATAGCGCCCGGCCTCAATGCTGGTCACCTTGTTGAAGCCGGCAAGGTCGAGCACGATCCCGCCCGAGAGCGGCATCGCCTGGCCGTAATTGCCGGTGCCGGTGCCGCGCGGCGTCACGGGGATGCCGAGCGCATGCGCGGCTGAGAGCGTCTCCAGCACCTGCGCCTCGCTGGTCGGCGAAACGATGATGTCGGCGACGACATGGTCGAGCTGGCGCTTCAGCTTCGGCGAGTACCAGAAGAAGTCGCGGCTCTTCTGCTTGACCAGCGCCGGGTTGTCCTCGGTGCGGATGCCGTTCAGGCGGCGCTTCAGGGCATCGATATCGTAGCGTGCGGTCATGCGGAGCGTTCCTGTAGCGTCATGCTCGCCCTTGTGGCGAGCATCCACGTCTTGAACACCGCGCTCGGCGTAGAAAGACATGGATGGTCGGGACAAGCCCGACCATGACGGGAAGAGAGAGTGGCGGATAACATCGTCAGATCGCACCCGCCATCAAATGGTCGAGTTCACGATAATCGGGCAAGGTGCGGTCGATGGCACGGCCATTGACCAGCACGGTCCGGTCGGCTTGCGGCCGGGCGAAGAATTCGGTCCAGTCGCGGGCGCGGGTCAGGACCAGGTCGGCAGCGCCACCCACTGCGATGCGGCCGGCGCTCGAAAGCCTCATGATCTCGGCCGGCGTCCCCGCGACCGCCCTCGCCCAGTCGCGGTCGGAATGGTCGAGCTGGAGGATGCGAGTGCTCTCGCGCAGAGTCTCGACAAGGTCGAGATCGCCATAGGCGTAGAACGGATCGCGGGTGTTGTCGGAGGCGACCATCACCGGCACGCCGGCCGCCTTGAGCTCATGCAGCGCGGTGACGCCACGCCAGCGTGGCGTGCGCCCGCGCTGGCGATCCTGCAGATACATATTGCACATTGGCAGCGAGACCACGGCGATGCCGGCCTCCCTGACCTTGGCGATGATGCGAGCCTCGTCCTGCGGCGCCTGCAGCGAGAGCGAGCAGCAATGGCCGGCCAGGATCTTGCCCGGGAAGCGATGGCGTAGCGCCGCATCGGCGATATGCTCGAGCGAGCGCGCCGAGGGATCGTTGGTCTCGTCGACATGAAAGTCGAGGTCGAAGCCGTTCTCGATCGCGGCCCGGAACAGCGTGTCGAGCGCGGCGTCCAGCTCCGGCACCATATAGGTGACGGCCCCGAGCAGGCTGTCGCCATGGTCCGTCACGGCCCGCGCGATCGCCTGCATATGCGCGGGGTCGGCGACGGCGTCGATGCCGAACAGCGGCGACGCCTGCAGCGCGATCCGCCCGGCCCATTCGGCCTTGAGCTCGGCATAAACCGGCCAGGAGATGCCGATCTGCTTGCCGAGCGAGTCGAGATGGGTGCGGATCGCCGCCGTGCCATGGGCGTAGGCGCAACGCAGGCCGAATTCCATGCGCGCCCGCACGTCCCCGGCCGACCAGCTCGCCTCGCGATCGGCTGCGACCGCGCTCAGCGCCCCCATGAAGCTGCCGTCCGGATTGGGCCGACGCGGCCAGATATGGCCCTTGTCGAGATGGGTGTGGACATCGACCAGCCGCGGCAGCGCGATGCCGCCATCGAGATCGAGCCTGGGCACGGCATCGAGCGCAGGTGTGCCGGCCGGCAGGAGCGAGGTGACGATACCGTCCGCGACAGCGATGTCGAACAGCGCCAGATCGTCACGGTCACCAGCCAGGCTGCCGGCCTCGACCAGACAGGCAGGCGCTCTGACATTGCGCAGCACATAGCTGCCGGAAGCCGGGATTGCCGCAAAGCCGGTGGTCACGTCGGTCGTCTCCGGCTCGCATGCCGCCTTCTGAATCACTGGGCGACCATGCTGGCTCCACGCGTCCCGATCAAGCCGCGACGGCGACATCCCCGCCCGCTTCACAGTCAAGGCACAACGGCCCTTGTCCGTTCCACCGCAATGCAGCAAGAGAGCGGCTCAAACGGCAGGACGGAGCTGGTCATGACGGCACGCATCATCGACGGCAAGGCTGTGGCCGCAGAGCTGCGGGCGCAGATCGCTCGCGAGGTCGCCGCGCTCAAGGCTGCCGGCGAGCCCGTGCCCGGTCTGCACGTGGTCCTCGTCGGCGAGGACCCGGCCAGCAAGGTCTATGTCGCCTCCAAGGAGAAGCTCGCGGCCGAGATCGGCATGAACTCGGTCGCCCATCGCCTGCCGGCCGAGACGACCGAAGCCGCGCTGCTCGCCAAGCTCGCCGAACTCAATGCCGATGACGGCGTCGACGGCATCCTCGTCCAACTGCCGCTGCCCAAGCACATCGACACCGGCCGCATCATCGACGCGATCGATCCCGCCAAGGATGTCGACGGCCTGCACCCGATCAATGCCGGCCTGCTCGCCGGCGGCAAGAACGGCCTCGTGCCGTGCACGCCGCTCGGCTGCATGCTGCTGCTCAAGCAGGCGCTGCCGTCGCTGTCCGGATTGGAAGCCGTGGTCATCGGCCGCTCCGAGCTGGTCGGGCGTCCGGTGGCGCAATTGCTGCTGCAAGCCGACTGCACGGTGACGATCGCCCATTCGCGCACGCGCGACCTGCCGGCCGTGGTGAAGCGCGCCGACATCGTCGTGGCGGCCGTGGGCCGGCCGCGCATGGTCAAGGGCGACTGGATCAAGCCGGGCGCGACCGTGATCGATGTCGGCATCAACCGCATGCCCGACGGCAAGCTCGCCGGCGATGTCGACTATGTCGAGGCGGCCGCGGTCGCCGGCGCGATCACCCCGGTCCCCGGCGGCGTCGGCCCGATGACGATCGCCTGCCTGCTGCGCAACACGCTGACGGCGTATCGCGCACGGCGGGGCTGAAACCGGAACGCCTCACGAACGAGACGCTTCTCCAGCTCGTCATGCTCGCCCTTGTGGCGAGCATCCACGTCTTGAACACCGCACGCGATCAGCGAGGTGAAGACGTGGATGGTCGGGACAAGCCCGACCATGACGCGTGGTGGACGCTCTGACGGCGGTAGCGCCGATCACATGTGGATCGGGCGCTTGTCGACGGCGAGCGCCGCTTCCTTGACCGCCTCGGCCAGCGTCGGATGGGCGTGGCAGGTGCGGGCGAGGTCCTCAGCCGAGCCGCCGAACTCCATCAGCACCGTCACCTCGGCGATCAGGTCGCCGGCATGCGGGCCGATGATGTGGCAGCCGAGCACGCGGTCGGTCGCAGCGTCGGCAAGGAACTTGACGAAGCCGTCGGTGTGCCGCATCGCCCGCGCCCGACCATTGGCGGTGAACGGGAACTTGCCGACCTTGTAGGCGACGCCCGCGGCCTTCAGCTCCTCCTCGGTCTTGCCGATCGCGGCGACCTCGGGGGCGGTGTAGACGATGCCGGGGATGGCGTCGTAGTTCACATGGCCATGCTTGCCGGCAAGGATCTCGGCGACGGCGACGCCCTCGTCCTCGGCCTTGTGCGCCAGCATCGGCCCGCGCACCACGTCGCCGATCGCATAGATGCCCGGGACATTGGTCTGGAAGTGGTCGTCGATGACGACGCGGCCGCGCTCGGTCGTGACGCCGGCCTTGTCGAGCCCGAGCCCGTCCGTATTCGGACGGCGGCCGATGGCGACCAGCACGATGTCGGCATTCAGCGTCTTGGCTTCGCCGCCGGCCGCCGGCTCGACGGTGACGGTGGCGCCGCCCTTCTTGCCGGTCTCGACCTTGGTGACCTTCGAGCCGAGATGGAAGGTGAAGCCCTGCTTTTGCAGGATGCGCTGGAATTGCTTGGCGATCTCGTCATCCATGCCGGGTAGGATACGGTCGAGATATTCGACCACCGTGACCTTGGCGCCGAGCCGGGCCCAGACCGAGCCGATCTCGAGCCCGATCACGCCGGCCCCGACCACCAGCAGCTCCTTCGGCACGGAGGTCAGCTCCAGCGCCCCGGTCGAGGTCACCACCGTCTTCTCGTCGGTGGTGACGCCCGGCAGCGCCGTCGATTCGGAGCCGGTGGCGATGACGATGTTCTTGGTCGTGAGTTCCTGCGTCTTGCCGTCCTCGGCGGTGACGACGACCTTGCCGGCGGCCGGGATCGAGGCGGTGCCGTGAAACGGGTCGATCTTGTTCTTCTTCAGCAGGAAGGCGACGCCGTTGACGTTGGCGTCGATGGTCTCCTGCTTGTGGACCAGCATCTGCTTCAGATCGAGCTTGGGCTTGCCGATAGTGATGCCGAGGCTCTCGAAGGTATGGCTGGCCTCCTCGAACATCTCGGAAGCGTGCAGCAGCGCCTTTGAGGGTATGCAGCCGACGTTCAGGCAGGTGCCGCCATGCGTCTTGCGCTTCTCGACCACCGCGACCTTGAGGCCGAGCTGGGCAGCACGGATGGCGCAGACATAGCCGCCGGGGCCGGTTCCGATGACGACGAGATCGTAGGACATGGTCTCTCTTCCGTTCAGACTTTACGATTGCTGCGCCAGCGGCGCGTTGAAGGCCCAGACATGGCCGAAGGGATCGCGCAGCCTCGCATAGCGCGCGCCCCAGAACACGTCGGTTGGTTGCAGCAGGACATCGGCGCCCGCCGCCTGCGCCATCGCAGTCGCGGCATCGACATCGGCCGGCTTCGGCAGGTTGATGCTGATCGCCATGCTGGCGCCACTGCGTGAGCTTGGCGCCATGACGTCGCCGCCGAACTCCGGGAACTCGTCATGCAGCATCACTTCGCTGCCGAACATGGCGAGATTGGCGTGCATCACGCGCACTCCGTCCTCCGCCATCGCCTTGAAAGTGCACTGCGCGCCGAAGGCCTTCTCGTAGAAGGCGATCGCCGCCTCGCCGCCCTTGACGCAGATATGCGCCTGGATCGGTGGCGGGTTGGGTCCGAAGGCCATGCTCCGTCCCCCTTTCCTATCGGTTCGACGACGCCGACCGCGCAACTATGGCCGGAACGAGAGCCAAGAGCCCGACAATGTCGACAATCACGACCTTCCTGATCGCAGGCCCGTAGCCGCCGACGAGCAGGGCGATCACGATGAAGCTCATCATGCTCGCACCAGCGACGAGCACGGCCACATCGCGCAGTCCGGGGCGGAAGGCAGCGAGCAGCAGCAGCCCCCCGACGATACCGAACAGGACGGCGCGATGCCGCAGCAGGATTTCGAGATCGAGGCTCCGTATCTCAAGCCCGTATAGCGAACGCAGCCAGGCAGCGCCCGCCATGCCGACCACCGGCAGCAGATTGATGATCCCCGCAAGGACGAGGCCGCCAGCGACGAGCTTTGCCGGGATCACCATTCAGATCGGTCTCAGAGGTCGAGCACGAGGCGCGCCGGATCCTCCAGCCCTTCCTTGATCCGAACGAGGAAGGTCACGGCTTCCTTGCCGTCGATGATGCGGTGATCGTAGCTGACCGCGAGATACATCATCGGGCGGATCTCGATCTTGCCGCCGACGACCATCGGCCGCTCCTGGATCTTGTGCATGCCCAGGATCGCCGATTGCGGCGCGTTCAGGATCGGCGTCGACATCAGCGAGCCATAGACGCCGCCATTCGAGATGGTGAAGGTGCCGCCCTGCATCTCCTCGATCTTGAGGGCGCCGTCACGGGCCTTCTTGCCGAACTCGCCGATCTTCTTCTCGACGCCGGCGATGGAGAGCTCGTCCGCATCGCGCACCACCGGCACGACCAGGCCCTTGTCGGTGCCGACGGCGACGCCGATGTGGTAGTAGTTCTTGTAGACGATGTCGGTGCCGTCGATCTCGGCATTGACCGCCGGGATTTCCTTCAGCGCCTGCACGCAGGCCTTCACGAAGAAGCCCATGAAGCCGAGCTTCACGCCGTGCTTCTTCTCGAACACGTCCTTGTACTGGTTGCGCAGCGCCATGACGTTGGTCATGTCCACCTCGTTGAAGGTGGTCAGCATCGCGGCGTTGGTCTGGGCTTCCTTCAGGCGGCGCGCGATGGTCTGGCGCAGCTTGGTCATCTTGACGCGCTCTTCACGCGAGGCGTCGTCCGGAGCCGACGGGGCGCGGACCTGAACCGGAGCGGCAGGCGCCGCAGCGGCGACGGCCGGGCCGGTCGCGATCGCAGCCAGCATGTCGCCCTTGGTGACGCGGCCATCCTTGCCGGAGGCAGCAACCTTCGAGGGGTCGACGCCGCTCTCGGCGGCGAGGCGGGAAACGGCCGGACCGGAATCGGCAGCCTTGGTCGCCGGCGCGCTGGCGGCAGGAGCGGGAGCAGCGGCAGCAGGCTTCGGCGCCTCTTCGGCCTTGGCCGGAGCGGCGGCCGCCTTGCCGTCGCCGGCGGCGATGGTGCCGAGCAGCGCGCTGACGCCGACCGTCTCGCCTTCCTTGGCGACGATCTCGCCGAGCACGCCGGCAGCCGGCGCGTTGACCTCCAGCGTCACCTTGTCGGTCTCGAGCTCGACCAAAGGCTCGTCCGCCTTCACCGCGTCGCCGGGCTTCTTGAACCACTTGCCGATGGTGGCCTCGGAGACGGATTCGCCGAGGGTCGGAACGCGGATTTCGGTCGCCATGTCAGGCCTCTTCTCGTGTCTTTTAGATCAGGCGTGGGGTCAGGCCGCGAAGGCCTCGTCCAGGAAGGCGTTGAGCTGGGCGACGTGCTTCGACATCAGGCCGGTCGCAGTCGCGGCCGAGGCCGGACGGCCAACATAGCGCGGCCGCTTCGACTTCGAGCCGGCATGGCCCAGCACCCACTCCAGATAGGGCTCGACGAAGGTCCAGGCGCCCTGGTTCTTCGGCTCCTCCTGGCACCAGACGACGTCGGCGCCCTTGAAGCGCGCCAGCTCCTGGGCCAGCGACTTCAGCGGGAACGGATAGAGCTGCTCGACGCGCATCAGATAGACATCGTCGATGCCGCGCTTCTCGCGCTCCTCCAGCAGGTCGAAATAGACCTTGCCCGAGCAGAGCACGACGCGGCGGATCTTCGAATCCTTGACCAGCTTGGTGGTCGACTTGCCGCGCTCGGCATCGTCGTGCAGCACGCGGTGGAAGGTCGAGCCCTCGGCCAGCTCGCTCAGGTCGGAGACGCAGCGCTTGTGGCGCAGCAGCGACTTCGGCGTCATCAGGATCAGCGGCTTGCGGAAGTCGCGCTTCAGCTGCCGGCGCAGGATGTGGAAATAGCTCGCCGGGGTCGAGCAGTTCGCCACCTGCATGTTGTCCTCGGCGCACATCTGCAGGAAGCGCTCGAGACGGGCCGAGGAGTGCTCGGGGCCCTGGCCCTCATAGCCATGCGGCAGCAGGCAGACGAGGCCCGACATGCGCAGCCACTTGCGCTCGCCCGAGGAGATGAACTGATCGAACACGACCTGCGCGCCGTTGGCGAAATCGCCGAACTGCGCCTCCCACATCGTCAGCGCGTTCGGCTCCGAGAGGGTGTAGCCGTATTCGAAGCCGAGCACCGCCTCTTCCGAGAGCATCGAGTTGATGACCTCGTAGCGTGCCTGGCCCTCGCGGATGTCGTTCAGCGAGGTATGGCGAGCCTCGGTCTCTTGGTCGATCAGCACCGAATGGCGCTGGCTGAAAGTGCCGCGCTCGCAATCCTGGCCGGAGAGGCGGACCGGGTTGCCGTCGAGCAGCAGCGAGCCGAAGGCCAGCGCTTCCGCCGTCGCCCAGTCGATCCCCTGCCCGCTCTCGACCGCCTTGCGGCGATTGTCGAGGAAGCGCTGGATCGTCTTGTGGACGTTGAAGCCTTCCGGAACGGAGGTGATCCTCTCCGTGATCTCCTTCAGCGTCGCTTCCGGCACGCCGGTGGCGCCGCGGCGCGGATCGTCCTCGTCGGCGCGGATCGCCTTCATGCCGGCCCAGCGGCCGTCGAGCCAGTCGGCCTTGTTCGGCTTGAAGGCCTGGCCGGCGTCGAACTCGACCTCGAGCTTCTCCTTCCAGGCGGCGCGCATCTGGTCGAGCTCGCCCGGCTGGATCACGCCCTCGGCCTCGAGCTTGGCGCCGTAAAGCTCCAGCGTCGACTTATGGCCGCGGATCTTGCGGTACATCAGCGGCTGGGTGAAGCCCGGCTCGTCGCCTTCGTTATGGCCGAAGCGGCGATAGCAGAACATGTCGATCACGACCGGCTTGTGGAACTTCTGCCGGAACTCGATCGCGATCTTGGCGGCGAAGACGACCGCCTCCGGATCGTCGCCGTTCACATGGAAGACCGGCGCCTCGACCATCTTCGCCACGTCGGACGGATAGGGCGAGGAGCGCGAATAGCGCGGATAGGTGGTGAAGCCGATCTGGTTGTTGATGATGAAGTGCAGCGAACCGCCGGTGCGGTGGCCCTTCAGCCCGGAGAGGCCGAGGCACTCGGCAACCACGCCCTGGCCGGCGAAGGCGGCGTCGCCATGGATCAGCAGCGGCAGCACCTTGGAGCGCTCGACGATGTCGCCGAACTGGTCCTGCTTGGCGCGGACCTTGCCGAGCACCACCGGGTCGACGATCTCGAGATGCGACGGATTGGCGGTCAGCGAGACGTGGACGTTGTTACCGTCGAACTCGCGGTCGCTGGACGCGCCGAGATGGTACTTGACGTCGCCAGAGCCCTCGACGTCGTCAGGGGCGAAAGAGCCGCCCTTGAACTCGTGGAACAATGCGCGGTGCGGCTTGCCCAGGACCTGGGTCAGCACGTTGAGGCGGCCGCGATGGGCCATGCCGAAGACGATGTCGCGCACGCCGAGCGAGCCGCCGCGCTTGATGATCTGCTCAAGCGCCGGGATCAGCGACTCGCCGCCGTCGAGGCCGAAGCGCTTGGTGCCGGTGAACTTGAGATCGAGGTACTTCTCGAAGCCTTCGGCCTCGACTAGCTTGTTAAGGATCGCCTTCTTGCCCTCGCGGGTGAAGGCGATCTCCTTGTCCGGCCCCTCGATCCGCTCCTGCAGCCAGGCCTTCTGCTCGGGATCGGAGATGTGCATGAACTCGACGCCGAGCGTCTGGCAGTAGGTCCGCTGCAGGATCGCCGTCATCTCGCGGATGGTGGCGAACTCCAGGCCGAGCACATTGTCGATGAAGATCTTGCGGTCGAGATCAGCCTCGGTGAAGCCGAAGGCGGCCGGCGACAGCTCCTCCGGATCCTTCTGGCTCTCGATCCCCAGCGGGTCGAGCTGGGCATGGAGGTGGCCGCGCATGCGATAGGCGCGGATCAGCATGATCGCGCGAACGGAATCACGGGTCGCCTGCTGGACGTCGGCGGCGGACAGGGTCGCGCCGGCTGCCTTGGCCTTGGCGCCGAGCTTCTCGCCGACCGCCTTCTCGACCGCAGCCCAGTTGCCGTCGAGCGCCGAGACCAGCTCGCCACCGGCCGGGATCGGCCAGTTCGGCTTCTTCCAGGATGCGCCCTTGGCGTTGTCGACGATCGCCTGCTTGTCGTCGTTCAGCGCGGAGAAGAAGCCCTGCCACTCCGGATCGACCGACTTGGGATCGGCCTGATAGCGGGCGTAGAGATCCTCGATATAGGCCGCGTTGCCGCCATAGAGGAAACCCGTCTGCGCGAGAGCCTCGTTGATGTCCTGGCGAGCCATGGTCGTCCTGCCTTCTTCCTAACCTGCCGCTTCGTCTTGCCGTCATGCTCGGGCTCGGCCCGAGCATCTCTTTGTCGAGCCCGGCTGGTCATGAGATGGTCGGCTCAAGGCCGACCATGACGCAGCCTGTCTCTCAGCCCTTCAATACTTCGACCAAGGTCTTTCCAAGGCGCGCCGGCGACGGCGAGACCCGGATGCCGGCCGCTTCCATCGCCGCGATCTTGTCCTCGGCGCCGCCCTTGCCGCCCGAGATGATCGCGCCGGCATGGCCCATGCGGCGGCCGGGAGGCGCCGTGCGGCCGGCGATGAAGCCGACCATCGGCTTCTTGCGCCCGCGCTTGGCCTCGTCCTTGATGAACTGCGCCGCGTCCTCTTCGGCCGAGCCGCCAATCTCGCCGATCATCACGATCGAGGTGGTCTTCTCGTCGGCGAGGAACATCTCGAGCATGTCGATGAACTCGGTGCCCTTGACCGGGTCGCCGCCGATACCGACGGCCGTGGTCTGGCCGAGGCCCTCGTTCGTGGTCTGGAACACCGCCTCATAGGTCAGCGTGCCGGAGCGCGAGACGATGCCGACCGAGCCGGGCTTGAAGATGTTGGCCGGCATGATGCCGATCTTGCTCTCGCCGGCGGTGACGACGCCCGGGCAGTTCGGACCGATCAGGCGGGTCTTGGAACCCGAAAGCGAACGCTTGACGCGGACCATGTCGAGCACCGGGATGCCCTCGGTGATGCAGATCACCAGCGGGATCTCGGCATCGATCGCCTCGCAGATCGCGTCGGCCGCGCCCGGCGGCGGCACGTAGACGACGGAGGCGGTGGCGCCGGTCTTCTCGCGCGCCTCGGCGACGGTGTCGAAGACGGGCAGGCCGAGATGGAGCGAGCCGCCCTTACCCGGCGAGGTGCCGCCGACCATCTGCGTGCCATAGGCGATCGCCTGCTCGGAGTGGAAGGTGCCGTTCTTGCCGGTGAAGCCCTGGCAGATGACCTTGGTGTTCTTGTCGATCAGGATGGACATCGGTTTACCTCAAGCCTTCTTGATCGCAGCCACGATCTTCTGGGCGGCGTCGTCGAGATCATCGGCCGGGATGACGTTGAGGCCGGAAGTCCGGATGATCTCCTTGCCCTCCTCGACGTTCGTGCCTTCGAGGCGCACGACCAGCGGCACTTCGAGGCCGACCGCCTTCACCGCCGCGATCACGCCGCGGGCGATGACGTCGCATTTCATGATGCCGCCGAAGATGTTGACCAGGATGCCCTTCACCTTCGGGTCGGCAGTGATGATCTTGAAGGCCGCGGTGACCTTCTCCTCCGAGGCGCCGCCGCCGACGTCGAGGAAGTTCGCGGGGCTCTCGCCGTAGAGCTGGATGATGTCGAGCGTCGCCATGGCAAGGCCGGCGCCGTTGACCATGCAGCCGATCGTGCCGTCGAGCGCGATATAGGCGAGGTCATACTTCGACGCTTCGATCTCCTTGGCGTCTTCTTCCGTCTCGTCACGCAGCGCCATCAGCTCGGGATGGCGGTAGAGCGAGTTCGAGTCGAACGAGACCTTGGCGTCCAAGCACTTGACCTGGCCCTGCGTCGTCACGATCAGCGGGTTGATCTCGAGCATCGCCATGTCCTTGCCGACGAAGGCGGCATAGATCTGGCCGAGCACGCTCGCCGCCTGCTTGGCCTGGTCGCCGGAAAGGCCGAGGGCCTTGGCGACGGTACGGCCATGATGCGGCATGATGCCGGTCGCCGGATCGACCGAGAAGGTCAGGATCTTCTCGGGCGTGTCATGGGCCACCTTCTCGATGTCCATGCCGCCCTCGGTCGAGACCACGAAGGCGACGCGCGAGGTCTCGCGGTCGACCAGCGCCGAGAGGTAGAACTCCTTGGCGATGTCCGAGCCGTCCTCGATGTAGAGGCGGTTGACCTGCTTGCCGGCCGGGCCGGTCTGCAGCGTCACCAGCGTGTTGCCGAGCATCTCCTTGGCATGGGCCTCGACCTCTTCGATCGACTTGGCGAGGCGCACGCCACCCTTGGCGTCGGCCGGCAGTTCCTTGAACTTGCCCTTGCCGCGCCCGCCGGCATGGATCTGGCTCTTCACCACATAGAGCGGTCCGGGCAGCTTCTTCGCGGCCTCGACGGCCTCCGCCACCGATAGCGCCGGGAAGCCGGCGGAGACGGGCGCGCCGTACTCCTTGAGAACCGCCTTGCCCTGATATTCGTGGATGTTCATGCCTGATGTCCTGTGCCGGTAAAGGGAGAGGCGATGGCGTGATGGCCGCCGGCCATCACGCCATCCGTCTGTCTCACGCCAATGACGCGTCGATGCTCTTGCAGGCGTCGATCAGGCTCTGGACCGAGGCGACCGACTTGGCCAGCATCTCCTTCTCGGCGCCGTTGAGGCGGATCTTGACGACCCGCTCGACGCCCTTGGCGCCGATCACCACCGGCACGCCGACGAACATGTCCTTGACGCCGTACTGGCCCTTGAGCGCGGCCGCCGCCGGCAGGACGCGCTTCTGGTCCTTGAGGTAGCTCTCGGCCATGGCGATCGCCGAGGCGGCCGGGGCGTAGAAGGCCGAGCCGGTCTTGAGCAGGTTGACGATCTCGCCGCCGCCCTTGCGGGTGCGCTCGACGATGGCGTCGAGACGCTCCTGCGTCGTCCACTTCATCTTGACGAGGTCGGGCAACGGGATGCCGGCGACGCCCGAGTAACGAACCAGCGGCACCATGTCGTCGCCATGGCCGCCGAGCACGAAGGCCGAGACGTCCTTGACCGAGACCTTGAACTCGTCGGCGAGGAAGTGGCGGAAGCGGGCGGAGTCGAGCACGCCGGCCATGCCGCAGATCATGTTGGGCTTCAGGCCCGAGAACTTCTGCAGCGCCCAGACCATCGCATCGAGCGGGTTGGTGATGCAGATCACGAAGGCCTTGGGAGCATACTGCTTGATGCCCTCGCCGACGGACTTCATCACCTTGAGGTTGATGCCGATCAGGTCGTCGCGGCTCATGCCGGGCTTACGCGGCACGCCGGCGGTGACGATGATCACGTCCGCGCCCTTGATGTCCTCATAGGACTGGGTGCCCTTGTAGGCGGCGTCGAAGCCGTCGACCGGGGCGGACTCGGCGATATCCAGGCCTTTGCCCTGGGGAATGCCCTCGGCGATATCGAACAGGACGACGTCGCCCAATTCTTTGAGGCCCGCCAGGTGAGCGAGCGTGCCGCCGATCTGTCCGGCGCCGATAAGGGCGATCTTCTTGCGGGCCATTGCCGAATCCTTGTTGTTGGATGCGAAAGCAGGTGAAGCCGAAAAGCCGTGGGTTCTTTGACCCAAGCCGCTCTCGGGCTCAACCCTGTCGAAAATTGGACATTGGAACGTCGCCAAGCGGCGCCTGCGGCCCTCCGATCACGGAATGTTCAGCAAAACCAATCCGTTAGAAGCTAACCGACGAAAACGTGCCGTCAACCTGCCACGAAAACGTGCAGTTACATTTTACAAATTTTGTTATTTTTTCAGATCACGCCGGTCGCGAGCGTTCGCAACGCCACCCTGATCAGGGTGGCGAGCCTGGTGTCGACCGATTCCTGCGGGACATCCGCCTCCAGCTCCAGCGAGGCAGGATGGATGAAACGGTGGGTCGCATCGATCACGAAGGCGATGGCCCGGTCGCGGTCGCGAGGCTCGAACGCTCCCGTAGCGATACCGTCGTCGATCACCCGTTCGAACAGGGCCCGGACGCGCGTGCGATTGCGCCGGCTGATGGCATGACGCTTGGCCACCGCCTGCGAGAGCGCCGCGAACAGATGCGGCTCCTCATGCAGCAGATCGCGATTGGCCTTGGCCAGCGCCAGGATCAGGCGTTCGAGCTTGTCCTCGGCCGGGTCCGGCCCGTCGGCGATGTCGGCAAGCTTGCGTTCGGCCGATTTCAGCCAGACATCGACCACCGCATCGATCAGCGCCGTGCGCGAGGGGAAGTAGCGGTAGACATTGGCATGGGTCATGCCGGCCTCTTCCGCCACCGCGACCACAGTGAAGCGGCGCAGGCCGTGCTGGCGCAGATGTTCGCCGGCGACCGAGAGAATGCGCATCTCGCTCGGTTCGCGCGGCGTGCTCACGCTCAGGTCTCCACCAGCCCGGTCGCGTCGCCGCTCGCGGCCGAGTCAGCCCGGCCATGCGGCAAAGCGAGATATTCTTCCGAGCGCATCTCGATCAGGCGCGACACCGTCCGGTCGAACTCGAAGGCCTCGCGGCCGTTCTGCGCGACATAGAGCCCGGTCGGCTCCGCCGCCGCCGAGGCGACGAGCTTCACATGGCTCTCATAGAGCGTGTCGATCAGGATGATGAAGCGCTTGGCCTCGTTGCGGCGCTCGATGTCCATGATCGGGATGTCGTCGAGGACCAGCGTGTGGAAGTGCTGGGCCAGCGCGAGATAGTCCGACGCGCCATAGGCCTGGGCGCACAGGTCCTTGAAGCTCGCCCGCGCCACGCCGCCCGCCGCCTGCGGCAGCTTCAGCTCATGGCCCTTGATCGCAATCGTCGTGGGCGCGCCCTGCGCCACGCCGGTGAGCTGGCTGAAGGCCTTGTCGAGCGCGGCCTTGGCCCTGTCATCGGCGGGCACGTGATAGGTCGGCGCGCCGCCGAGCTTCTCCAGCCGGAAATCGGTGCGCGCCTCCAGCTTGATCACGTCGACCTTGCTGGCAAGCAACTCGATGAAAGGCAGGAAGAGCGCCCGGTTGAGCCCGCCCTCATAGAGACGCGACGGCTCGACATTGGAGGTCGCGACGACAGTCACGCCGTCGGCGAAGAGCTTGGTGAACAGCCGCCCGAGGATCATCGCGTCGGCGATGTCGGTGACGGTGAACTCGTCGAAGCAGAGCAGGCTGGCCTCTTCGGCCAGCTCCGCCGCCACCGGCCCGATCGGGTCCGGCTCCTTGACCGTTCCGGCCTTCAGCGCCTGGCGATAGACGTGGATACGCTCGTGGACATCGGCCATGAAGGCGTGGAAATGCACTCGGCGTCGTCGCTCGATCGGGACCGTCTCGTAGAACAGATCCATCAGCATGGTCTTGCCCCGGCCGACCGAACCCCAGATGTAGAGTCCCTTCACCGCATCGACCGCGGGCTGCTTGCGCCCGAACAGCCAGCCGAGCGCGCTGCTCTTCTTCGCCAGCTTGCGGCTGGCGAGCGTTTCGGACAGCGCCTGCAATCGCCTGACGACGGCGACCTGCGCCGGATCGCGCTCGATCGCGCCCGAGGCGACCAGGGCGTCATAGCGTTCGGGGAGCGTAGCGGACATGGCCTCGAGGCGGGAAAAGATGTCGCTTTCCGGGTTACGGCAGGGCGGCCCGGCCTGCAACCCTCGGCAAGGCCGGCGGGCTATGCGGCCTGCCGCGGGCGCTGCCAGCCGGCGCGCAGATGGCGTGCGAGCTCGCGCGCCGCCTCGGAAGGCTGCGAACGCGAGAGATGCAGCGTGATCGCAAAGGGTGGCAGCTCGGGCAGGCTCTCCTCGACTCCCAGGATGTCGAGATCGGCCGGAACCGTGCAGGCGAGCCAGGCGGTGACGGCGAGATCCGTCCTGACCGTCGCGGTGGTCACGTCGATATTGCCGTTGTCGAACACGCTGCGCCATGCGCGCCCTTGGGTGTCGAGAGCTGCCGTCACCGCTGGCCGGAAGGCGCAGCTGTCGGCGATCAGCGAGAGCGGCAGCGGCTGCTTCAGATGCGCGTTGCCAGCCCTGGCCCCGACCCAGACCAACCGCTCGACGCCGAGGCACTCGCCCCCCGCCGTCGCAACAGGCTCCTCGACGAGAGCGATGTCGACCTCGCCCTTGCCTAGCGCCTCCAGCAATTGCGGTGACGTGGCACAGACCAGCGAGATCTCGACCAGCGGGCTGGCTTCGGCAAAGCCCTTGAGAATCGGCGCGAGAAAGGGACCGGCCAGATCATAGGGCACGCCGAGCCGCACCGGGCCGGCGCAGCCAGTCGTCATCTCCGCCCAGATCTCGTCGTTGAGGCCGATCAGCCGCCGCGCCTTTGGGAGCAGGCGATCGCCAGCCGCGGTCAGCTTCAGCCCGCGCCGATCGCGTAGGAACAGCGCCTGTCCGAGCCGCCGCTCCAGCCGCATGATCTGCTGGCTGACGGCGCTCTGCGTCAGGTGCAGCGCATTGCCGGCGACGGTCATACTGCCATGATCGGCGACGGCGACGAACGCCCGGATCAGTTCGAGGTCGAGATTACGCATGCGTGGCATTATGAATTGTAATGCCACGCCGCTTCAACATTCGTTTTCATCATCCAGCTGACACCCCTACTCCGATGGCTCCCGTCCGGAGCCAGCCATGTCGCCAGACCAGACCCTGCCGCTCATCGCCTTCGCCGCCGTCGCGATGGTGACGCCGGGCGCCACCACAACGCTCGCCACCGCCTCCGGTGCCCATTTCGGTTTTCGTCGTTCCCTGCCCTTCATGATCGGCGTCGCGATCGGGCTGGTCGGGATGGCGGTCGCCGCTGCGGCCGGCCTCGCCGGGCTGTTGCTAGCCATGCCCTCGCTCGAACTGGCGATGAAGCTCGCCGGCTCGGTCTATCTGCTCTGGCTCGCCGTCAAGATCGGCCGCAGCGGCCCGCCGCATCTGAACAAGAGCATCGCACGCCCGACCAGCTTCCTCGGCGCGCTCTGGATCCAGCTGCAGAACCCAAAGGGCTGGGCGGTCACGCTCGCCGCTGCCGCCTCCTTCGGTGAGCTCACCCGCAATGCCGAAGAACTCGCCGCCTTGCTCGGTGCCGTCTTCGGAGTCCTCGGGCTCTTGTCGCTGATGCTATGGTGCGTGGCCGGACTTTTGCTGGCTCGGCTCCTGCGGCATGATTGGCAATGGCGCATCCTCAATATCGCGCTCGCCCTGGCGCTCGCCGCCTCGATCCTCACAATGTGGCGTTAGCGCGCAGTCTTTAACCATTCTCGTCAATTTTACAGGCATTTAGCTGTAAATTGCCGCAATCGCGCCTCTTGCATTCCCAGATCGGGAGCGCATCTTGGCATCCGAGTTAGGGAAGACACGCCTCCTTTGGGCAGCGCCATCCGCGCTTTCACAGGAGCTGCAATTGAATCGTTCGATCAAGCCTGGCGCGAAGGCCAGGCACGGCGAGGTCAGGCGTCTCTGGCCTGCCGAGCGCGACCTCTTCACCGCCCATCTCTTGCGTCTCGATGCCGCCACGCGGCGCGAACGTTTCGGGACGGCGGTCACCGATGATTTCCTGCGTGCTTACGCCGAGACCACCTTCGGCGTCGGCGGGCTGGTCTATGCCTATGTCGAGGCCGGCGAGGTCCGCGGCGCTGCGGAATTGCGCGGGCTGGAGGAGATCGTCATCCAGACCGGCGAAGCCGCCTTCAGCGTCGAGCGCGACTGGCGCCGGCGCGGCATCGGCGAGGCGCTGTTCGGCCGCCTGATCACGGCGGCACGCAACCGCAACATCCGGACGCTCTACATGACCTGCCTGCCCGAGAACGCCGCGATGCGGAACCTCGCGCGTAAGTTCGAGGCCGAGATGGTCGGCGGCTTCAGTGATGTCGAGGGCCGCATCGCCACCGGCGCGCCGACGCCGTTCACGCTGCTCGACGAAGCGATGGACAACGCCCGCAGCTTCGCGACCCTGTCGCTCTCGCTACAGCGAAAATTCTGGCCGCAGGCTCTGTTCGGCCGGAGCGCCTCGCGGCACTGACACTCGTCCGAGGCGACCTCTCCGTCATGGTCGGGCTTGTCCCGACCATCCACGTCTTTGCTTCACTGGTCATAGGCGATGTTCAAGACGTGGATGCTCGCCACAAGGGCGAGCATGACCGGTGGAGCCACGTCTGAAACGATAGGGCCCCCGCCCTCAGCGATTCATCGAGAGCCCGGCGCCCGACTTCGTGATCGCCCCGTTCATGGTGCCGGCACTGCCGACGCGCAGGCGTGCCACGACCGAACCGCCACGCTGATAGAGATAGACCTCGCCGTCGCGATAGTCCCAGGCATTGACCTGCTGCAGGTCGCGGTTGCTGCAGCCCGTGGCGTTGGCACGGTAAAGGTCGAGTGAGGGCGAGCTCGACAACTGCACCCGGCAGGAACCGCCGGTCGCCTCCTGCGCCGTCCAGTTGCCGATCACGCCATCACGCGAGGAAACCGAACCGCTGCGGGTCGAGCCGCTCCCGGAACTTGAGCCGGGGTTGGCGTTGGCGACCTGATTGCTCGGCGGCGCCGGCTCGACAGGACGCTGTTGAACCGGCGGCTGCTGTCCCGCCGCCTGCGGGTCGAAGAACGGATCGTTCTGGGGTGGCATGCCCGGCGCAGGACCGCCTTGCGGATAGCCGCCGGCTTGCGGGGGCGGCGCGCTCGGATAACCACCCGGTGGCGGCAATGGCTCGGACTGGATCGGCGCGGACTGGATCGGCGGCGCCGACTGGACCGGCTCACTATAGACCGGCGCGCGGGCAACGGCCTGCCCCGAACCCGAGCCACCGAAGCGCTGCGATCCCGCGCAAGCGGTCAGCAGCACGAGAGGCAGCAGGCTCGCGGCCCGCAGCAACGCAGAAGTCCTCAAGCTCATCCCCGTCATCTCGATAGCTCGGCCACCTTGAGCATTGTGAAACCTGTCGCCTGAACGTGGCATGAGCGCGTTCAACGGTGCAAAGGGGTACCGGTCAAGTCTCAACATGGTTTTGCAGCGGCCGGACGACATGGCAGAACGGTGCCCCGCCATCCGGACCATCAGATGAAGCCGCTCAACCCCTCTTCGATTCGCGCTCCTTTTGCCCGTTACAGCCACGGCGCCGAGCTGCCTACCGGCCAGCGGCTGGTCTTCTGCTCCGGCCAGCTCGGCATCGCTGCCGACGGTACGGTCCCCGAGACAGCCAAGGAACAGGCCGATCTCTGCTTCGCCAACATCGCTGCGATTCTCGGCGAAGCCGGGATGACGCTGACCAACATCGTCCGCGTCAACGCCTACGTCACGGACCGCGCCCATATGCAAGGCTATATGGAGTCGCGCGACGCCCACGTCGGCACGCCGCCGCCAGCCTCGACGCTGATGATCGTCTCCGGCTTCACGCTGCCGGCATTCAAGGTCGAGATCGAGGTGGTGGCAGCCGCGCCCGAAAAGCGGCGCAAGCCGGCGCGCACGGCTACAGCACCGAAATTCTGACCCGCCCCTCCGGGTCGTCCCGGATAAGCGGCGGAGCCGCGCTGATCCGGAACGACCCGCGAGGTTGAAGCGCGCCCTCTCGCGAAGATCAGCTCGCGTCGGGCGCGCGCCAAGGATAGCTCCAGGTTTCGGTCAGCGTCTTGCTGCCGCTTTTCAGGAAAGCGCGCATCTCGGCCAGTTGGCCCGGCTCGACCACGATGTCGATGAAGGCGCGGAAGCCGTCCGTCTTCGGATTCGGCACCAGGAAGGCGCGGTTGATCCGGCCATAGGCGATCGAAGGCACGATCTCGACCTTCTCCGGCTGCTTCAGATAGTAGCCGAGGTCGCCGCCGGCGAAGTCGACGATGAAGCGTCGCGCGTTCTCCGTCACCGGCTCGCCCGAGCCCAAAGCCTTCGGCTTGGCCTGGTACGTGTTGATCACCCGCCCGCCCGGATGCAGATCGCCGGAATCGAGCATTGCCGTCAGCTTGTAGCCGAAGCGGAACTCGCGTCCCGGCTCCAGCGTCGTCTTCGGCGCCCATAGCGCGACGATGTTGTCGTTGGTCTCGTCGGTGGTCGGCAGCTCGATCAGCTCGACGACCCCTTCGCCCCAGTCGCCCTGCGGCTCGATCCAATAGGAAGGCCGCAGCTCATAGTTGAGATCGAGGTCCTGATAATGCTCGAAGACCCGGTCGCGCTGCATCAGGCCGAAGCCGCGCACATTGCGCTCGACGAAGGAGGAGGCCGCCGGGACGCGGGCATTGCGCAATGGCCGCCAGATCCACTCACCGGTGTTGGAATGGATCATCAACCCATCCGAATCATGTAGCTCGGTCCGGAAGTCGTCGTGGAACCGCCGGTCGTTCTCGCCGGTGAAGAACATCGAAGTCAGCGGCGCCAGGCCGGGCTTCTCGATCGGCTTGCGCGGAAACAGCGCCACCCCGACATCGACCACGCTGTCGCCGTCGGGATAGATGTGGAAGCGATAGGCTCCGGCCACCGAGGGGGAATCGAGCAGCGCATAGACCGTGACGCGGTCCGCGTCGGCGGCCGGCGTCTCGACCCAGAACTCCCGGAAGATCGGAAACTCCTCGCCACCCGGTACGCCCGCGCCGATCGCAAGCCCGCGCGCCGAAAGGCCGTAGCGCTGCCCGCGCCCGAGCACGCGGAAATAGCTCGCTCCGATGAAGGAGATCAGCTCGTCGAACAGGCGTGGGTCGTTGAGCGGATAATGCAGGCGAAAGCCGGCAAAGCCCAGATTGACCGGCAGCGGCTTGTCGAACTTGATGCGCCCGTAATCGAAGAGATTGGCGGCATAGGGCACCGGCGTCGGCACGCCGTCGCGGATCACGTTCACAGTCACCGGCCGCGTGAAGAGGAAGCCGGGATGGAACATCTGCATGCGGAAGCCGGAATTCGACTGGGCGAGCAGCGCCCGCTCCGGCCGGAAGCGGATCTCGCGCCAGGCGTCAAAATCGAGTCGCGTCAACGCCTCCGGCAGCGCCGGCCCGGCCTCATAAGGCACGGCAGCGATTTCGCGGGCCCGGCGCACGACCTCGTCGAAGCCGAAACGCGGCTGTGGCGGCGCCTGCTCCGGCTGCTGCGCCAGCAAAGCCTGCGGCGCGGCGGTGGCGCACAGCGCGGCGCTCAGCCCGGCGAGAACCCGGCGGCGATCGGTAACGGCCATGATCGAAACTTGCCCCGTCGAAATAGGCGCGCGAAGGCGCGCTGCGCCAACGACTTAGGCGATGAAATGGGGCCGGTCTAGGGCGCAGGCGCGGCCCGCTCGGACCAGCGTTAAAAGGAAATGAGAACCTCGGCGGGTGACGTGCGTCCCGTCCTGTAAAAAATCCGGTCCCGGCCGTCAGAAAAAACTTGAAGCGCGAAGCACCCATCCGTATATGGGGCTCACCCAATTCGCACGTGCCTGTGGCCGCGTGCTGGTCGGTGGGCATCCGGACAAGAGGCCGGACAGCCGCCAGGGATGGGAAACGGATGGAGGGGGATGGACATCCCCTCAAATCACGCTCCCGGCTCTCGCAAGAGGGCCGCTCCCGAACAGCGACCGGCAGCCGGAGGCAAAACCGGCGAACCCCGAATCTCCACGGGGGACGCAGCTTAAAGCAACGACGGAGCGGGCTTTTTTGGTCTCGCCGGCTTTCCACAGGCCGGCACCGAAGAGGCTTGTCCTTCATTGCCGGCCGTGCGGGGTCTCCCCAATCGACGGTGTTTCGGGTCCGGACGTTTCGTCCGCTGTCCTTGGCGTCTCCATCGCGCCTCGGATCGCGAACGTTTCTCCCCGGCTACACGTCGTATCGGCGCCGCTTGCGCCGAAGAGGAGTCGCGCCGATGACCGAGCGCATCCGTGAATTTCTCCGTGACCGCCGCGAGGACGGCCCCTGCGTCGTGATCGACCTCGAGGTCGTGCGCGAGAACTATGTCGCCTTCTCCCGGGCGCTGCCGGACACCCGCGTCTTCTACGCGGTCAAGGCGAACCCGGCTCCGGAAGTGCTGCGCCTGCTGGCCAAGCTCGGCTCCTGCTTCGATTGCGCCTCGGTCGTCGAGATCGAGCTCGCCCTCGCAGCCGGCGCCACGGCCGACCGCATCTCCTTCGGCAACACCATCAAGAAGGAGCGCGACGTCGCCCGCGCCATGGAGCTCGGCGTGCGCCTGTTCGCCGTCGACTGCGAGGCCGAGGTCGAGAAGATCGCCCGCGCCGCCGCGGTCACCAAGGCCGAGGGCGCGCGCATCTTCTGCCGCATCCTCTGCGACGGCGCCGGCGCCGACTGGCCGCTCTCGCGCAAGTTCGGCTGCGTGCCCGAAATGGCCGCGGACGTGCTCGAGCACGGCCATCGCCTCGGCCTGCAGGCCTATGGCATCTCGTTCCATGTCGGCTCGCAGCAGGCCAACGTCAACGCTTGGGATTCGGCTCTGGCCTCGGCCTCGGCCGTGTTCAAGGAGTGCGCCACCCGCGGCCTGTCGCTGTCGATGGTCAATCTCGGCGGCGGTTTCCCGGCGCGCTACCTGAAGCCGATCCCGGGCGTTCCGGCCTATGGCGATGCGATCTTCCAGGCGCTGTCGAAGCATTTCGGCAACCGTCTGCCTGAGACCATCATCGAGCCGGGTCGCGGCATGGTCGGCGAAGCCGGCCTGATCGAGGCCGAGGTCGTGCTGATCTCGAAGAAGAGCGAGGACGACCAGGTCCGCTGGGTCTATCTCGACATCGGCAAGTTCAACGGACTTGCCGAGACGATGGACGAGGCGATCCGCTATCCGATCCGAACGATCCGGGACGGCGACGCCACGGTTCCCTGCGTGCTCGCCGGCCCGACCTGCGATTCGGTCGACGTCATGTACGAGAAGACTCCGTACATGCTGCCGTTCAGCCTGGAGATCGGCGACAAGGTCCTGATCGAGGGCACCGGCGCCTATACGACGACCTATGCGGCCGTCGCCTTCAACGGCTTCCCGCCGCTGAAGCAGTACGTCATCTGACGAATAGGGGCTGGCTCGCCAGCCCCGAACCAATCGGGTCCGGCGAAGCGCCCTGCCACTTATCGGCAGGCTGCCCGGTGAAACCGGGCGGAGCGTTCGTGCCTCCAAGAATGGAGCGTGCGGGCGTGGCTCCCGCCGGACCCTCTTCCACACAATCCCTTGTTTGTGGCCGCGTTCGCGCGGCGCCGGGAAGGTCCGCGCGATGGCGGGCGCTCCGGCAGGAGGTGCGTCATGATCACGATCCGCGACGAGATCGAGACCGATATCCCGGCCCGCGAGGCCCTGCTCGACCGCTGCCTCGGCGAGCGCCGCACGACGAAGTCGAGCGAGCGCCTGCGCGAAGGCCGCCTGCCGGCGCAAGGCCTCGCCCTGACCGCCGAGCGCGACGGCGCCGTCGTCGCGACCGTGCGCCTCTGGCATGTCGAGGCCGCCGGCAAGCCGGCGCTGCTGCTCGGCCCGCTCGCGGTCTCGCCGGACCTGCAGGGCGAGGGCCTCGGCAAGGCGATGATGCGCGAGGCGATCTGGCGCGCCGCCTGCCGCGGCCATGGCGCGATCCTGCTCGTCGGCGATGCGCCCTATTACGCACGCTTCGGCTTCACCGCCGAGCCGATGGCCGATCTCGCCATGCCCGGCCCGTTCGAGCGCGAGCGCTTCCTCGGCCTGGAGCTGCGCGAAGGCGCGCTCCAGGGCGCCGCTGGCGTGCTCAAGCCTGCGGGGGTGCTCGCCACAGCAGAGGGAGCGGAAGGGCTCCGACGTCGCGCAGCCTGAAGTCCTCTCGGGATCGTAGTCGATCCGTCATCAAATCACGTCATTGAAGCCCGCGCGGCCCCCCGGCCGCGCGGGCTGCTATCTGACAAGGCGGCTCGAAATCTCCCAAGCAAGACACGACCATGCTGATCGCCCATCTCTCCGACCTGCACATCTGTCCGCCGGGCCGCCTCGCCCTGAAGGTCTCCGACACGAACAGCATGGCGCAGCGCGCCTTCGACACCGTCGCCGCCCTGCCCGTCCGTCCGGATGTGCTGGTAGTCACCGGCGATCTCACCGAGAGCGGCCTGCCGGAGGAGTATGCGCTCGTGCGCTCGATGCTGGACAAGCTCGGCCTGCCGACGCTGCTGATCCCGGGCAACCACGATGTCCGCGAGGCGATGATCGCCGGGCTCGACCTTGGCCCGCATGCCGACCTCGCCGGCGGCTTCATTCAGTTCAAGGCCGATCTCGGCCCCCTCAGGCTGATCGGCCTCGATACGCTACTGCCCGGCTCCAGCGCCGGCGCGATCTGCGACGCCCGCCTCGACTTCCTCGAACAGGCGCTGGCCGAAGCTGACGGCCGGCCCGTCGTACTGTTCACGCACCACCCGCCCTTCTCCTGCGGCCTCGGCTATATGGACGCAGTGATGCTCAAGGACGGTGCCGAACGCCTGACGCAGATCGTCGCGCGCCATCCGAACATCGAGCGGATGCTGAGCGGCCACCATCACCGGCCGACCCAGGTCCGCTATGCCGGCACCATCGGCCAGGTCGTGCCGGGCGTCGCCCACCAGGTCATCCTCGACCTGACGCCGGGCGCTGTGGCGCGCTTCCTGATGGAGCCGCCGGCCTTCATGCTGCACGCTTGGCAGCCTGGCTCCGGCCTGATCTCGCATACCGCCTATGTCGGTGCTTTCGAAGGTCCCTATCCCTTCAGCCTCGGCAAGGAGTGAGCCTGCCGGCATTGACGCCGGAGAGCCCGCCCCATACCAGCGTCCGCTTATCCTCAACCAGACCAACCCAGGAGTGAAAAAGAATGACGGATTGGCCCGTATACGGCGAGATCACTGGCCCGATCGTGATGATCGGCTTCGGTTCGATCGGCCGCGGGACACTGCCGCTGATCGAGCGGCATCTCAAATTCGACAAGAGCCGGTTCGTGGTCATCGCACCCGACGACGACAACCGCGCTTTGCTGGACGAGCGCGGCATCCGCTTCATCCATGACGCCGTGACGCTCGAGAACTACAAGAGCATGCTCACGCCCCTGCTGACCGCGGGTGGTGGCCAGGGCTTCTGCGTCAACCTCTCTTGCGACACCGGCTCGCGCGACATCATGGAGCTCTGCTCCAGCCTCGGCGCGCTCTATATCGACACGGTCAACGAGCCCTGGCTCGGCTTTTATTTCGACGAGACGAAAGGTCCGGGCGAGCGCTCGAACTATGCGCTGCGCGAGATGACGCTCGCCGCCAAGCGCGCCCGCGCGCCGGGTTCGACGACGGCCGTCTCCTGCTGCGGCGCCAACCCCGGCATGGCCTCCTGGCTGACCAAGAAGGCTCTGCTGAACATCGCCTCCGACATGCGCCTCAACGTACCGCAGCCGACCACCCGCGAGGAGTGGGCCGGGCTGATGAAGCAGGTCGGCGTCAAGGGCATCCATATCGCCGAGCGCGACACGCAGCGCTCGAAAAATCCCAAGCCGCCGGGCGTCTTCGTCAACACCTGGTCGGTCGAGGGCTTCATCTCCGAGGGCGTGCAGCCGGCCGAACTGGGCTGGGGCACCCATGAGAAGTGGATGCCGGACAATGCCCGCACCCACGAGACCGGCTCGCAGGCGGCGATCTACCTGATGCAGGCCGGCGCCGAGACCAAGGTGCGCAGCTGGTGCCCGACGCCCGGCCCGCAATACGGCTTCCTGGTGACGCACAACGAGTCGATCTCGATCGCCGACTACTTCACCGTGCGCGACGAGGCCGGCAAGGCGATCTACCGGCCGACCTGCCACTACGCCTATCATCCGGCCAACGACGCCGTGCTCTCGCTGCACGAGATGTTCGGCAATGCCGGCCGCCCGCAGGAAGAGCATCACATCCTCGAGGAGAACGAGGTCATCGACGGCATCGACGAGCTCGGCGTGCTGCTCTACGGCCACGACAAGGGCGCTTACTGGTTCGGCTCGCAGCTTTCGACGGAGGAGGCACGCAAACTCGCCCCCTACCAGACTGCGACCGGCCTGCAGGTCACCTCGGCCGTGCTCGCCGGCATGGTCTGGGCGCTGGAGAATCCCAAGGCCGGCATCGTCGAGGTCGAGGAGATGGATCTCGACCGCTGCCTTTCGATCCAGATGCCCTATCTCGGGCCGGTGAAGGGCTACTATACCGACTGGACACCCCTCGATGGTCGGCCGGGGCTGTTCCCGGAGGACATCGACACCAGCGATCCCTGGCAGTTCAGGAACATCCTGGTGCGGTAATCACCAAAGCAAAAGGCCCGCCTCACGGCGGGCCTTTTCGTTTCAAACGCGCTGCGCTCAGAAGCGCGGCGTCGAGAAGCTGTTGGCGAAGGGGTTGGCGCCCGAGCCGATGCGCGAAGGCAGCGTACCCTCGCCATAGAGTTCGCCGGACGAGAAATAGACCGGGCTCGCCACGATGTTCTGGGTGGCATAGCGGTTCATGCTGCCGACGGGCACGACCTTGCCGGCGTCGAAATAGCTGCGCTTCTGCACGGTGACGCGCAGCGGACGGCGCTGCTGGGCCTCGGCCACCGATGCGGCGAAGGTCACGGCTGCAACGGACAGGGCCAGGCAAGCGGCGAGGCGGGAAAACGAACGCATGACGATCTCCTGAGGCGGTTGCCCCGCCGAAGCTGCCGGCGGACCGGCTATCCCTGACGATACAATTCCAGAGTTAATGCTTTT
Source organism: Rhizobiales bacterium 2SD (assembly GCA_005502805.1). Classification (GTDB taxonomy): domain Bacteria; phylum Pseudomonadota; class Alphaproteobacteria; order Rhizobiales; family Beijerinckiaceae; genus Allobosea. The sequence continues at coordinate 112,656 of SCMY01000013.1, forward strand.
GTTTCGCCTTGCCAGTGCGCGGCGGCCACACGACGCCGTTACCGCGCCTGGGCGTGCTTGGCCGAGGTCGGGCGAAGCGCCGGCGCCTTGCCGTCGGCGTCGAGCCAGGAGCCTTTGCGTCCGGTCGCGGCGAGCCTTGGCACCGAACAGCCCTGCCTGCGGTTGAGCTCGGTGCGTGCGAAGCTGGCGCGCAGCTCCGGATCGTCGCCGGCGCTCAGGAGATCGATCCGGTCGATCAGGCAGATCAATTGCGCCCGGTCGGCCGGCCTCGCTTCACTGCCGCACCACCAGCCGGAGAAGGAGAGATGCGCCGCACTGTCGAGGTGACGGAAGGCGATGCAGGCGCGCCCGGCCGAACCGTCGCTCAGGCCGATATCGGCAGTCTCGACCGTTCCAAACTTGGTCTCGATCGTGGTTGCTGCGCCGCTGCGACCGATCGACAGACCGCGGGAAGCGCTCTCGCGCACCAGCGTGATCACGAAGGGCTGTGACTGGCCGATGAGAGCCTTCTGCACCTGCGCATCGCGGTTGACCTGGAACTTCAGCGACAGGAACGATTTGCCGTCGGCGAACTCGCCGAACGTCAGCATGTCCTCGCGGCGCTGGCCGTCCTGGCTGCGCCGCGCCTCATAGCCGCTGCGCTTATCGAGCTCCGGTGATTCCAGCCCGAACAGCGCGATCGGCCGGCCGATCGTCACCCAGCCATCCTGTCCGGCGGCGATGGGCAGGGCCTGCAAGCGGACATCGCGCACGGCAGGAGCGGCAACGGCCTCCGTTGAGGCCAGGTTGGCCAGCGCTGGCTCCGATGAGCCGGAGGAGAGGCCGGCGACGAGCATGGCGGTCAGGCTGATCCCGGTGAGGGCGGCAAGGCCGCGCCAGATGAGACCGCCGGTCAAGCTGAGCGTGCCGGAGCGCAGGGCACGCCGAACCGGCCGCATGGCCCGTGCGAGGCCGGCTTCGGTCACGTCGGCGAGATCCACCAGCCGCGCTGCAATGTCGAAACGGCCCGGCGCAGCTTCAGTCAGGCCCTGCAGGCGCGGCTGAAGGCGCTGCCTGCCTTCCTGAACGCGCAGCTTGAAGCGCTGCCAGATGGCGTTGATCTCGTCCCCGGACACGACAGAACCCGACCTCTTGGGCGGCCCGCACCCCTGCCAGCCGCCTTGTCCCACTCGCTGGCGAGCTTTCACCGGCCGCGATGAGCAGGTCGTTACCGGGCGCCTTCCATCGCGAAACAGGGTCAATGACGGGTAAGGAGGCAGGGTTAACGCGACAGCTCGCCTGCACCGATTGACTTTTTACGGCGACCGGTGTTTTGGATTGCGCGCCGGACCTTTCTCCTCCGGCTTCGCGATGATGCTCAGGTTGGCTCAGTGACGTTCCGTCTGACGACGAAAACCACGACCAAAACGACGGCCGGGAAAACCCGGACGTCGCACTGACACGTCGCCTCGATTCCGGGTTCTCCCCCCCGGCCGGGGTCAACCGGCCGAACCCGCAAGCGAGATCAGCGGCGACGGCTCCCCGGGGAGGCACAACCGGTTTCGCCAGAAGGAATTCACGAAGATGAGCTTCAAGGTCGCGGTCGTCGGCGCCACGGGCAATGTGGGCCATGAAATGCTCGACATCCTCGCCGAGCGCGCTTTCCCCGTCAGCGAGGTGGTGGCGCTCGCCTCCTCCCGCTCCGTCGGTACCGAGGTCTCCTTCGGCGACAAGACGCTGAAGGTGAAGGCGCTGGAGCATTACGACTTCTCCGACACCGATATCTGCCTGATGTCGGCGGGGGGCGCCGTCTCGAAGGAATGGTCGCCGAAGATCGGCGCACAGGGCGCCGTCGTGATCGACAACTCCTCGACCTGGCGCATGCATCCGGACGTGCCGCTGGTCGTGCCGGAGGTGAACGCCGCGGCAGCCGCCGGCTTCAGCAAGATGAACATCATCGCCAACCCGAACTGCTCGACCGCGCAGCTCGTCGTGGCGCTGAAGCCGCTGCATGAGCGCTTCGGCGTCAAGCGCGTCGTGGTCTCGACCTATCAGTCGGTCTCCGGCGCCGGCAAGGAGGCGATGGACGAGCTCTTCAACCAGACCCGCTCGGTTTTCGCCGCCGGCGAGGTCGAGGCCAAGAAGTTCAGTAAGCGCATCGCCTTCAACGTCATCCCGCACATCGACGTCTTCATGGAAGACGGCTTCACCAAGGAAGAGTGGAAGATGATGGCGGAGACGAAGAAGATCCTCGATCCGAAGATCAAGCTGACCGCCACCTGCGTGCGCGTGCCGGTCTTCATCGGTCACTCCGAGAGCGTCAACATCGAATGCGAGAAGCCGATCACGGCCGACGAGGCGCGCGAGGTGCTGCGCACGGCGCCCGGCATCCTCGTCATCGATAAGCACGAGCCCGGTGGCTACATCACCCCGCACGAGGCGGCCGGCGAGGACGCGACCTATATCTCGCGCATCCGCGAGGATGCCACGGTCGAGAACGGCCTCGCCTTCTGGTGCGTCTCGGACAATCTGCGCAAGGGCGCTGCCCTCAACGCGGTCCAGATCGCCGAAGTGCTGGTCAACCGCAAGCTGATCCAGCCGCGCAAGCAGGCGGCCTGATATCCGCACTGCTCTTTAAAGAAAATTTCAAGGCGGGCCTCGCGCCCGCCTTTTTCTTGCGCGCACGCATGGCGGCCGTGCCGGATTTGCGCAAGGGATCGTCCCGGTCATCAGCTAGGCTCGCCCCGCCCATCGAGATTCGCCGAAGACCTTGCCCGACACCTTGACCAGAGTGCCCCTGCCGGTCGAACCGGCACCGGCCGAGCCGCCGCAACGCCCCGCGCCGCGGCGCGACAACAGCCTGCGCGGCATCGGCCTGATGCTGCTCGGCAGCGTCTTCCTCTCCGCCGCCGACGTCGCCTCGAAATACCTGACTGCCACCACGCCGGCGATCCAGGTCGTCTGGCTGCGCTATGCCGCCTTCGCGCTGATCATGCTGGCCGTCGCCGCCCCCGGCGGCTTCGCGCAGTTGAAGCCGCGACGCGTGAGCATGCAGATCCTGCGCGGCGTCGCCGTCACGGTCTCCTCGATCCTGTTCGTTTCGTCGCTGAAATACCTGCCGATCGCCGACGCGACCGCGACGAGCTTCGTCTCGCCGCTCTTCGTCACGGCCCTCTCGATCCCGATCCTCGGCGAGAAGATCGGCTGGCGGCGCTGGACCGCGACAGCCGTCGGCTTGATCGGCGTGCTGATCGTCGTGCGTCCCGGCGGCAGCGACTTCCAGCTCGCCTCGATGCTGCCGGTTCTCTCGGCCGCGACCTGGGCCTTCGCGCTGATCGTCACCCGGATGATGAGCGCGACTGAAAACCCGGTGACGACGCTCGCCTGGTCGGCAGTCGTCGGCTGCATCGTGCTATCCGTCCTGCAACCGCTGACCTGGCAACCGCTCTCGACCGAGGCGCTGCTGGTCGGCCTGTTCATCGGCATCTCCTCCACGGTCGGGCACTGGTTCGTGATCCAGGCCTTCCGGCATGCCGACGCCTCGCTGCTGGCGCCTTTCTCCTATGTCCAGCTGCTCTGGGCTTCCGCCTTCGGCTTCATCCTGTTCTCGGTGCTGCCCGACGCCTTCACCTGGTTCGGCTCGGCGATCATCATCGCCTCCGGCCTCTATACTGCCCATCGCGAACGCATCAGGGCGCGCAAGGTCACGGGGCGATAGGGCCAGAGCATTTTCGAGCGAAGTGGCCACCGGTTCGCGTGAAGAAAATGCGGGAAAACAAGGACCCAAAGCAGTTCCGCGTTTCGAAGAAGCGCGGAACTGCTTTGGGCGCTGCATCCAGTTTGCGGGCCGCACTCTATCCAGCGCATCGCCCTCATCCTAGCCTCGCATCGCAATGACCTCTTTCATCCGGCTCGGCCGCCGAGCCTTCCTCACCTCCGGCTCGGCATTGCTATCGGCCTGCTCGCCGCTCGGCTTGCTCAATGCGTTCACCCCGGCCGATGCCGGCAGCCGCCTCGCTGCGAGCGGCATCGCCTACGGCCCGGACGAGCGCCATCGGCTCGATATCTATGTACCGGAGCAAGGCACAGGCCGGGCGCCGGTCATGATCTTCCTCTATGGCGGTGGCTGGAACAGCGGCGAGCGCGCCGACTACGGCTTCGTCGGCCATGCTTTTGCGGCGCAGGGCTTTGTCACGGTCATTCCCGATTATCGCCTCGTGCCGCAGGTGCGCTTTCCCGCCTTCGTCGAAGACGGCGCGCTGGCCCTGCGCTGGGTCCGTGACCACATCGCGCCCTATGGCGGCGATCCCACTGGCATCGCGCTGAGTGGTCACTCGGCCGGCGCTTATAATGCGATGATGCTGGCGCTGGATCGACGTTTCCTGGCCAAGGCCGGCCTGCCACCCAGCTTCATTCGCAGCGTCACCGGACTTGCCGGCCCCTACGATTTCCTGCCGCTCGACGATCCCCGCAGCATCGCCGCCTTCGGCGAATTCCCGCGCCTTGCCGAAACGCAGCCGATCAGCTTTGCGGGCGCTCATGCACCGCGCGTCCTCCTCGCCACCGGCGACGAGGACGAGACGGTCAGGTCGCGCAACAGCACCTCGCTTGCAGCGAAGCTCCGGACCGCCGGAGCGATAGTCGAGCTCAGGATCTATCCCGGCCTCGGCCATGCCGGCATCCTGCTTGCGCTCAATGCCGGCTTTCGCGATCGCGCCCCGGTCCTTACGGATATCGTGCGCTTCGCGCGCGTGCTCAAGCGCCCTTGGCCGTGACGCCGTAGCGCGCCATGAAGGTCGCCACCGCCTCGCCGACGACATAGGCGATCTCGTCCTCGCTCGGCGGCATGCGCTCGGCATTGAACAGGCGCGGCCGCATCAGGGTCGACTGCGAGAGATCGACGAACTGCGCCGCCGCCAAGGCGGTATCCTGGATCGCAAGCTCGCCCTTGGCGACGCGCTGGTCGAGAAATGCTGCCAGATTCCGGGCACCGAGCATCGGTCCGCGCTCGTAGAACTCGCGGCCGAGATCGGGCATGCGCTCGGCGACCCCCAGCACGATGCGGTGCGCGCTCATGGCAAAGGGACCGGTCAGCAGCCGCACCAGTCCGATGCCGAAATTCATCAGCGCCTGATCGAGATCGGGTTCCTCGGCCAGCGCCTCGTACATGCCCTGCTTCTGCTTCTCGCGCTCGCGCTCGATCAGTGCGACGAAGAGATGCTCCTTGTCCTCGAAATAGACATAGAGCGTGCCCTTCGAGACGTTCGCCGCCGCGGCGATATCGTTCATGCTGGCCGCGTCGAAGCCCCGCGCCGTGAACACCGCATGCGCCCCTTCGAGGATCTGGTGGCGCTTGTCGGGATCGGCGCCGGCAACCCGTCGGTTGCGGGAGATCGCCTTGACCTGTCGCGGCTCGAGCGTCGCGCTCATTCTGTTCCATCCGTTTTGCGCATGTTCGCGCTTGCAAAAATAATCGAACCAGTCGGTTCGATTTCCTCTTGATATGCCAAGGCTTCGGCGCTATTTCAACCGCAATCGAACCAAGCGGTTCGAAATGTGATCGTCAGGGCACTGCCACCATGACTGTCGAATCCGCCGTTGAAAAGCGTATCGAGCCCCGCCGCGACCGGTTGAAGCTGGTCGATCCCGTGCTCGAACAGACTCCCGCTCCCGCCGAAGCCCGCAAAGCCGAGGAGGAACGTGCTTCTGCGCCGCAGGCCGGCGACAAGCCGACGCCGAAGCCTCGCGGGGTCAAGCGCATCGCCCTGACCCTCGTCGCAGGGACCGCGCTCGCCGCCGGCCTTTGGTACGGCATTGACTGGTGGCGCAATGGCCGCTTCATCGTCTCGACAGACGACGCCTATGTCGGCGCCGAGATGGCGACGGTCTCAGCCAAATTGCCAGCCAACATCGCCACGATCTCGGTGACGCAGAACCAGGAGGTCAAGGCCGGCCAGCCTCTGGTCGCGCTCGATCCCGGTGACCAGCGCATCGCATTGGAGAGCGCCCAGGCCAAGAGCGCGACCGCCAAGGCGACGCTCTCACGCATCGACGCGCAGATCGAGGCCGCCCGCGCCAGCCTGCAGCAGGCGCAGGCGCAGCAGACCTCGGCCGAGGCCGCCGTGACCCGCACCACCGCCGATTTCGACCGCGCCAGCAACCTCGCGGCCAAGTCCTATGGCTCGCAGGCGACGCTCGACGCTGCCACTGCCGGGCGCGATCAGGCCGTCGCCTCGCTCGCCAGCGCCAAGGCCGGCATCGTCCAGGCGCAGGCCAATATCGAGGTGCTGAAGGCGCAGCGCGTCGAGGCCGCCCGCCAGATCGACGAGCTCAAGGTCGCCGAGGACAAGGCGGCGCGCGATCTCTCCTTCATGTCGATCTCGGCGCCGATCGACGGCCTCGTCGCCAACACCAACATGCAGCTCGGCGACCTCGTCAGCGCCGGCAAGCGCCTGATGTCGATCGTCCCGCTCGACAAGGTCTATGTCGACGCCAACTTCAAGGAGACGCAGGTCGGCCCGCTGAAGATCGGCGACAAGGCGAAGATCACCGTCGATGCTTTGCCCGGCCAGGTCTTCGACGGCACCGTCAGCGGCATCGCCGGCGGCACCGGCTCGGTCTTCACTTTGCTGCCGCCCGACAACGCCACCGGCAACTTCACCAAGATCGTCCAGCGCGTGCCCGTCCGGATCGCGCTCTCGCCGGAGTCGGCCGGCAGGCACGTACTGCGCCCGGGCATGTCGGTCGTCGTGTCGATCGACCCGCGCCCGAACACCGCAAAGTAAGAATTCCGGGCCCTCGACCCGAGGAGCCATTTCCGACCGGGGAATGGCGGTGCGCCAAGGCTCAATCGCCCCTTCTGGGCCAAAGCGCACCGCGCCTCACGGCGCTCCTCGGGCCGAGGGCCCGGTTCCTTCAACCAGACAGCGATAACCTGTCGAGGAGGCCTCGATGGCCACCGCCACGACTGTGCTTCCCGCCGGCGCCGCGCCGACCGAGGACGCCATCCCGATGCGCCGGATCTTCGCCTTCATGGCGATGGTCTTCGGCATGTTCATGGCGATCCTCGACATCCAGATCGTCTCGGCCTCGCTCGCCGAGATCCAGGCCGGCCTGTCTGCGTCCAGCGACGAGATCGCCTGGGTCCAGACCGCCTATCTGATCGCCGAAGTCATCATGATCCCTTTGTCCGGCTATCTCAGCCGGGCGCTCTCGACCCGCGTCTTCTTCTCGATCGCCGCCGCCGGCTTCACCATCTCCAGCGTGCTCTGCGCCATGTCGAGCTCGATCAACGAGATGATCCTCTGGCGCGCGGTGCAGGGCTTCATCGGCGGCGGCATGATCCCCGGCGTCTTCGCCGCGGCCTTCACCATCTTCCCGGCCTCGAAGCGGCCGATCGTCTCGCCGCTGATCGGCCTGATCGCCACGCTCGCCCCGACCATCGGCCCGACCGTCGGCGGCTATCTCAGCCACGCCTTCTCCTGGCACTGGCTCTTCCTGGTCAACGTCGTGCCGGGCATCGCCGTCACCATCGCGGCCTGGAACCTGATCGATTTCGACAAGCCGGACCACAGCCTGCTCAAGCGCTTTGACTGGGTCGGCCTCGGCGCCATGGCCGCCTTCCTCGGCAGCATGGAATACGTGCTTGAGGAAGGCACGCGGCTCGACTGGTTCGAGAGCCACGAGATCGTGCTCTTCACCTTCGTCATGGTCATCGGCGCCGTCCTGTTCTTCTGGCGGGCGCTGACGCGCGACGACCCGCTGGTCGATCTCTACGCCTTCAGGAACCGCAACTTCGCCTTCGGCTCGCTGTTCTCCTTCACCATGGGCATCGGCCTTTACGGCCTGACCTATCTCTACCCGGTCTATCTCGGGCGCATCCGCGGCTATGACGCGCTGATGATCGGCGAGACCATGTTCGTCACCGGCCTCGCTATGTTCCTGACCGCGCCGATCGCCGGGCGCCTCTCGGCCAAGCTCGATCCGCGCATCATGATGATGATCGGCTTCGGCGGCTTCGCGCTCGGCACCTGGATCGCGTCCTTCATCACCGCCGATTGGGACTTTCACGAACTCTTGATCCCGCAGATCCTGCGCGGCTGCTCGCTCATGCTGTGCATGGTGCCGATCAACAATCTCGCCCTCGGCACCTTGCCGCCGCAGCAGCTGAAGAACGCCTCGGGCCTCTACAACCTCACCCGTAATCTCGGCGGCGCAGTTGGGCTCGCGGTGATCAACACCATGCTCAACAGCCGTACCGATCTGCACATTACCCGCCTGCACGAGGCTGTCGCCGCCGGCCGCCAGATCGCCGAGGAAAACCTCGCCTCGATGACCCAGCGCTTCATCGAGTACGGAGACGTCGCCCAGTCGATGGCACTGAAACTGCTGACCCAGCGGGCCCACAAGCAGGCACTGATCATGGCCTTCGGCGACGTTTTCCTGGCGCTGACCGTGATCTTCGGCGCCCTGGTGCTGCTCGCCGTCTTCATGAGCAAGCCGCCGGCACCGAAGCCCGGCGCCGGGGGCGGTGGTCACTGAAACCTGCCTCGCAATGGCCGCGCCTGCATCGTGGACAACCCCCTGATGCGTCTTGCCGCAGCCGCGAAGAGATTGACAGTCGGCTTCGGAGGCGTCAAAAATACTAACAATATCAGTAGTTTAGATGAATTCTAAACTGCAGCGAGACCGATCTGCGAGTTGGAAGGCGTTCATGAGCATTCTGTCCCTCAAGGATGGCAACCCGGTGCGGAACCAGGCGGAGCAGATTCCGTGGCCGCAGAAAGCCCCGGCCGCCTGCCCGATCAGTGCGGTCAAGGCGCGCCTGCGCAGCGTCGGCCTGCGGCCCACGCGCCAGCGCATGGCGCTGGGCTGGCTGCTCTTCGCCAAGGGCGACCGCCATGTCAGCGCCGAGATGCTCTATGAGGAGGCGCTGCGCGCCCGCGAGCCGCTCTCGCTCGCGACCGTCTACAACACGCTGCGCCAGTTCTCCGAGGCCGGCCTGCTGCGCCAGGTCTCCGTCTCCGGGCCGAAGACCTTCTTCGACACCAATGTCTCGGAGCACCACCACTTCTACAACGAGGACGACGAGACCGTCGTCGACATCCCCGGCTCCGAGATCCAGGTCTCGGGCCTGCCGGTCGCCCCGGACGGCATGATGGTCTCCTCGGTCGAGGTGATCGTGCGCCTGCGCCGCGCCGATGGTGAGGAGACGGTGACGAAGGTCGCCGGAGGCCGCCGGGCGTGATCGTCTGCTCCTGCAACGTTCTCTCCTGCCGGCAGATCAAGGGTACGATCGCAGCCGATGGCAGCGGTCCGCGCACGGCGGGCGAGGCTTATGACTGCCTCGGCTGCAGCCCGGATTGCGGCCGCTGCGCCCGCGAGGTCCGCAGTCTGCTGGCCGAGGCGCGCGCCGCGTGCGCCAGCCAGTGCCATAGCTGCGCCAGCCGCGAGGTCGAATGCGCAGTGCATGTCTCGGTCGGCCTGATGATGGCCGGCATCGAGGAGAATGACGACCGCGTCGCGGCCTGATCGGCGCGTTGCATTTTCTCTCGCGGATTGCGCGATCTCCCCTTCCCTTTCGGTCCTCTCCGCCCTACATTAGGATCATTCTAATGTAGCCGATTGCGAGGAGAGCAGCCATGAAGGGCGACAAGAAGGTCATCGAATACCTCAACAAGGGCCTGCGCTCCGAGCTCACGGCCATCAACCAGTACTGGCTGCACTACCGGATGCTCGACAATTGGGGGCTGAAGGACATGGCCAAGACCTGGAAGAAGGAATCGATCGAGGAGATGGTCCATGCCGACCGTTTCGTCGACCGCATCCTCTTCCTCGAGGGCTTCCCGAATCTGCAAACGCTGGACGCGCTGCGCATTGGCGAGAACGTCAAGGAAGTGATCGAGTGCGACCTCAAGGCCGAGGTCGAGGCGCGCGCCCTCTATCAGGAAGCCGCGAAATACTGCCGCGATGTCGGCGACTACCCGTCCGAGGACCTGTTCAAGGCCCTGATGAAGGATGAGGAAGGCCATATCGACTTCCTCGAGACCCAGCTCGACCTGATCGGCCGCATCGGCCTCGAACTCTACACCCAGAAGCATGTCGGCGGGCTCGAGGGCGACGAGCACTGAACGACAGCCGCCTAAAAGGGGCGATCGGCCGGGCCTGGCGACAGGCCCGGCTTTTTGTTGCGCTTGTGGCTCCCCAAAAGCCGCGCGTCGTGCCAGAGAGCAGCGATCAGCATGGAGGCTGGACGTATGGCTACGATCGTCGCCGTGGCGCGGGATGAGGGGCACCGCTTCAGCAAGCCGCTCCTGCCTGCGATTCATCTGCTCGCTGGCCTCGGCGTCGAGGGCGATGCCCATTGCGGCACGACGGTGAAGCACCGCTCGCGCGTCGCCGTCGACCCGACGCAGCCCAATCTGCGTCAGGTCCACCTGATCCATGAAGAGTTGTTCGAGGAGCTCGCCGACAGGGGTTTCTCGCTCAGGCCCGGCGACATGGGCGAAAACGTCACCACGCGCGGGATCGACCTGCTCACCTTGCCTGTCGGCACTCGCCTGTGCCTCGGCGCCGAGGCGCTCATCGAGATCACCGGCCTGCGCAATCCCTGCGTCCAGATCGAGGCCTTCCAGCCCGGCCTGCTCAAGGCGGTGGTCGGCCGCGACGCCGACGGAAACTTGATTCGCAAGGCCGGGATCATGGGGATCGTGCTCGAAGGAGGCGAGGTCCGCCCCGGCGATCCGATCGACGTGACTTTGCCGGCCTTGCCCCACCGGGCGCTCGAACGCGTTTGAGGCGGCTCAGCCATCCGGCCAGCCGCCTCAACGATTCGTCAAAACCACACTCCGGTCAGGCCTGTTCAGCCTGACCGGTGAAATGTGCTCGCGATCAGCTTCTCAGAGGAAGCTGATGTTCGCGGCCTCGGGGCCCTTCTTGCCGGCGCGGATCGAGAAGCGCACGCGCTGCCCGTCCATCGGCGGCTGCAGACCGCTGCGGCTCAGCGACGAGACGTGCAGGAACACGTCAGGCCCGCCCTTGTCGGGGGCGATGAAGCCGAAACCACGATCGGTGTTGAAGAACTTCACCGCGCCGTCGAACGGACCTTCCATCGGAGCGCTGGCGCCGCGGTCGAAACCGCCGCGATCGAAGCCACCACGGTCGCCGCGGTCGTAACCGCCGCCACCGCCATAGCCGCCGCCGAAATCGTCGCGCGGCGGGCGCGGCGAGAACGGACGACCACCGCCACCCGGCCCGCCGGCGCCGCGCGGCGCAGCGGGGGTTGCGGTCGAGGCGTCGATCTCATGGACCGCGACGACCTGCAGGCCACGCCTGCCTTCGCCGAGATCGCAGATGATGGTCGCACCGGGCTGCAGATCCTGCGGATCCTGCGGGCCGATGGACGAGACGTGAACGAAAACGTCACCAGAGCCGTCCGCCGGAGAAGCAAAGCCGAAGCCTTTCTCCGGGTCGAACCACTTGATCTTGGCTTCGACATTCTCGTGGGTGACGAAGGGCGCCGGGGCGGCGGGCTTACGACGATCGAACATGCAGCTTCAAATCATAGTGACCGGGAGCGCGCAATCTAGCGCATGCTGCCGGCTTCGTCATCGGGGCGGCGCAGCAAAAATTCTGGTCCGGCGAAATGCTGCCGGATGGCAATTTTTTCCCCAGCGACCGCCGTTTCAAGCGGCGGATTGTTCAAAATTCACCCGATCGGGAGCAGACGTCAACCGTCCTGTCCCGACTCTGCCTCCGAGCAGCGGATCATCTGCACTTTTTTCGGCATCTCCCCGACCGCCGGGACGAACTGCCCGGTCTGCGGATCGAGCAGCATCAACACGCCGGTCGCGACCGCGAAATAGGCGCCGTGCAGATGCAGCCTCCCCTTGCCCTCGAGGATGTTGATGCATGGGAAGGTGCGCAGGTTCGCCAGCGACTGCTGGACCGAAAGCAAAGCAAGCCGCTCGACATAGTCGTCCAGAGTCTCGTTCCGCCCCCGTCCACCCGAGCGCCTGGCCGCGGGCTCGACCAGCGTGATCCAGCGGCCGATGAAGTCACCGGACGACAGCGGCCCCTGCGCATCGTCGGCAAAGGCCTTGATGCCGCCGCAGCGGCCATGTCCGAGCACGACGATGTGTTCGACCTTGAGCGCCTGGACGCCGTATTCGAGCGCCGCCGAGGTGCCGTGCAACTGGTCGTCGGGCGAGAAGGGCGGGATCAGGTTGGCGATGTTGCGGACCACGAACATCTCGCCCGGGCTCGCATCGAAGATCACCTCGGGCGAGACGCGCGAATCGCAGCAGCCGATCAGCATGATCTTCGGCGTCTGGCCGCTTTCTGCGAGCTTTTCATAACGGCTCTGCTCGCGGATGAAGCGGTCATCCAGGAAGGCGCGATAGCCTTCCGTCAGGCGCTGCGGAAAGGGCTGGGGGTTTGGCTGGTCCATGGCCATAGTTGGGCCAGAAGCTGGCCGCTCTCGTCAAGAGCTGGCACGATTGATTCTATTGCGATGCAGCATCAAGACTAACAAAACCGCTTCTGCAATTGCGCCGCCAGCCTCGCCGTCTCACCGCGAACGACGATTCGCTTCAACCGCGCGCTCGCGCCCGCCGTCAGCGAGATCTGCGAGCGGGAGACCTGAAATTCCGCGGCCAGGAGCGCGATCAGGGCGGCATTGGCCTCCCCCTCGCTGGGTGCGGCCCGCACCCTTGCCTTCAACACCTGCCGTCCGTCGGCCAGCGTCTCGACCCCGTCGAGGCTGTCGCGACCGCCGCGCGGCGTCAGGCGGATGACGATCGCAAGCCCGTCCGGCGTGGCGGACCAGGCCCCCATCCTCGCTAGAACACGTTGGGGTAGATGTAGCGCTGGATCACGCTCTGGATGAAGAAGATCGCCAGCAGCAGGATGATCGGCGAGATGTCGATGCCGCCGAGATTGGGCAGCATGTTCCGGATCGGCCGCAGCGCCGGCTCGGTGATACGGTAGAGGAAGTCCCAGACCGTCGAGACGAACTGATTGCGGGTGTTGACGACGTTGAAGGCGATCAGCCAGCTCAGCACCGCCGAGGCGATCAGCAGCCAGACATAGAGGTTCAGCGCCAGCATCACGACGTCGAGAACGGCACGCATCGAGCAGCATCTCCGAGAAGGCCGGGCGCTCCGCCAAGAGCACCCACAAAACTCCTGTCGCAAGCGATTGACAGAAGCGCGACGCAGGGCCTAGAAGGCCAGCGCCCTGGGGGCTGTAGCTCAGATGGGAGAGCGCTGCAATCGCACTGCAGAGGTCAGGGGTTCGAATCCCCTCAGCTCCACCAGGCCCGACGACTGGTCGTCGATCTCCCAAATCATTCGACTGAAGCTGCTTGAGCGAGGCTTCGCATTGGCTGCCAGCGTTTGCGCTGCCTAATATCGCGCGACCAGCCTCGAACCGCCCGGCAGCGCGACGATGACCCGCTACCCGATGTTCAACCCGCAGCTGCTGCAGAGCTTCGTCGCGGTCTGCGACAGCATGAGCTTCACCCGCGCTGCCGAGCGGGTCTCGCTGTCGCAATCGACCGTCAGCCAGCAGGTCAAGCGACTGGAGGAGATGCTGGGCAGGCCGCTATTCGAGCGTAACCCGCATCAGGTCCAGCTCACCGAGGAGGGCGGCCGGCTGCTGAGCTATGCAAGGCGCATCCTCGCTCTGCACGAAGAGGCGCACGACGCGTTGACCGGCTTCTGGCGCGATGGCGTGCTCAGGCTCGGCATGCCCGAGGACTTCACTGTGCCGACCGCTGGTTTGCTGGCTGAGTTCAGTCTGTCCGAGCCGCATCTGCGGCTCGACGTCACCAGCGGCCTCAGTGCCGATCTCTACAGCGCCTATGAGCGCGAGGAACTCGACCTCGTCCTGGTCAAGCAGCGGCGCCGCCAGCCGCCGCGCGCCGCCAGGCCCGAGCCGCTGCTCTGGCTCGACAGCCTGGCCCACCCGGCGATCGAGCGCGCGCCGGTGCCGCTGGCCGTCTTCCCGCTGAACGGGCTTTATCGCGAGCAGTTGTGCGAGACGTTGGACGGTCTCGGCATGCGCTGGCGCGTCAGCTATGCGAGCACGAGCCTGGCAGCCCTCGTCGCCGCCTCCGCCGCCGGGCTCGGCCTGACCCTGCTTCCTGCGACTTGTCGCCAGCAGGGTCATCGTGTGCTGGGAACGGCGGAAGGCCTGCCGGAGGTGACCGGCTTCGAGCTGGCGCTCTACTACCGCGACAATGCCCCGGTTGCGACCACGGCGCTCGCCGGCGAGCTGGCCGCCTTCTGTGGCCTCCAGCCATAGTGCAATCTCTGCCGCCAAGCCTGGCTATCGACTTGAACGCATTGATCATTGCCGAATCGAATGATCATCATGGGCAAAGATCGCTGCCAATGCTCGCGAGCCTCCCGTAGAGCGGAGCCACAAGCTCACAGTCAGATCGGGGAAACACCATGGGCAGCGTGCAGCACCAGAGCCGCAGGGGCTTTCTCATGCAGACCGGCCAGCTCACCACCTCCGCGGCGATCATCGGCTTGGCCGGCGGCAGCGCGCAGGCAGCGCCGGGCAAGGCCGAGAAGGGCGACAGCAAGACCGGCGTCATCGCGCTGAGCGATCGTCACTATTATCTCGGTAATGTCCGGCTCGAAGACGGCTTCGACTATGACGGGCAGGTCGTGGTCGGCACCCGCACCGGACTCTACACGCTGGAGATCAAGGACGGAAAGATCGCCGCGCTGCATCCGGCCGGTGCTACCCTGTCCACCACGCTGCCGCGCTACGATGCCGGCGGACAGCTTGCGCTGCCGGCGATGCGCGACATGCACATCCATCTCGACAAGACCTTCTATGGCGGCCCCTGGCAGGCGCCGCGCCCGCGCCAGGGCAAGACGATCATGGACATGATCGCGCTCGAGGAGAAACTGATCCCGACGCTGCTGCCGACCTCGCAGGAGCGCGCCGAGGGCCTGATCGCCCTGTTGCAGTCGAAGGGGACGACCACGGCCCGCAGCCATTGCAACATCGATCCGGTCAGCGGGCTGAAGAGCCTGGAGCACCTGCTGCTGGCGCTCGAGAAGCATCGTGACGACTTCGACTGCGAGATCGTCGCCTTTCCGCAGCACGGCCTGCTGCACTCCAAGGTCGACGGGCTGATGCGCGAGGCCATGAAGATGGGCGTGCACTATGTCGGCGGCCTCGACCCGACCAATGTCGACAAGGCGATGGAGAAGTCGCTCGATGCGATGTTCCAGATCGCCCTCGACACCGGCAAGGGCGTCGACATCCACCTGCACGAAACCGGCCCGTCCGGAGCCGCCGCCGTCACCTACATGATCGACACGGTCGAGAAGAACCCGGCCTTGCGCGGCAAGGTCACGATCAGTCACGGCTTTGCGCTGGCGACCATGGCGCCCGGCCTGCAGGCGGAGACGATCGCTCGGCTCTCGGCCCAGAAAATGACGATCGCCTCGACCGTTCCGCTCGGCGCCCTGACGATGCCGCTGCCGCAGATGCAGGACAAGGGCGTCTTCGTGATGACCGGCACCGACAGCGTCATCGACCACTGGTCGCCCTTCGGCAGCGGCGACATGCTGGAGCGGTCCTATTTCTATGCGCAGGTCTACCGGAACTCCGACGAGTTCCGCCTGTCGCGCTCGCTCGCCATCGCCACCGGCGGCGTCCTGCCGCTCGACGACGAGGGCAAGCGCGCCTGGCCGAAGGCCGGCGACGATGCCGGCTTGACCCTGGTCGGCGCCAGCTGCTCGGCCGAAGCGGTGGCGCGCGTTCCGGCCCGCAGCGCCACCTTCCATCGCGGGCGCATGGTCTATGGCAGCGTCGGCAAGGCATGAGGGCGTCTCACGGCCCGTGACACCAAGGCTCTCCATCTCGAATCCGCGTCTCATCGCGCCAATCAGCAGCTGATTGGACATCCCGGCCTGCAGCGCGCTATCTGCGCAGGCACGAGCCGGGCATCGAGCGAGGGGCGGAACGTCACAGATGGAAGGCCTCGCGCTTCTCGGCCTCGGCCTTTTCGGCTTCCTGTTCATCGCCGTTCCCTGGGCCGCCTTCAGCGCGCTGGGGCGGGGCAACAGGGCGCTCGAGCTCGCGGCCAGGCAGGGCGCCGAGATCGACGCCTTGCGCTCCGATCTGAGCATCCTGCGGGCGCAGATCGCCGCCGGCGCCGTCGTGGCGGTAGGGCCCGACCAGGCCGAGGAATCGGTAGAAGCCCCGGTCCCCATCGAATTGTCGCCCGCGATCGTCGCGGATGCCCCCGACGCGTTGCCCGCCGACCTCTCCGTCGCCTCCGTTCAGCAGCCACAGCCCGATGTCGTCGCGGCGCGCACCATCGAGGAAGAAACCGCCGAGGCCGAGCCGGTGGAAACGCCTGCTCCGATCGAGGCGCTTGCCGCGAACGCCACCTCTGCGGAACCGGACCTCGACGTCCGGAGGGAAGAGCTCGCACCTGAAGCCGAGCCTCTCGTAACGCCTGCACCTCGCCGTGATTTCGAGGAAGCGATCGGCTCGCGCTGGGCCGTCTGGATCGGCGGTGTCGCGCTTGCGCTCGGCGGCCTCTTCCTGGTGCGCTACTCGATCGAGGCTGGCCTGTTCGGCCCCGGCGTCCGCCTCCTAATGGGGGCTGCTTTCGCGCTCGGCGCAGCCGGCGCAAGCGAATACCTGCGCCGGCGCGATCTGCCGATCGCCGGAGGGGCCGGGTCGCTCGCCGGCCTCGGCCACGCCAGTATTCCCGGCGTGCTGGCCGGCGTCGCCGTGCTCAGCGGGTTCGGCGTGGTCTTCGCCGCCCATGCCGTCTACGGCTTCATCGGGCCAGGCACGGCCTTCGCCCTGATGGGCCTGATCGGCCTTGCGGCGCTCTCGGCCTCGCTGCTGCACGGTCCGGCGCTCGGCCTGTTCGGCCTGCTCGGCTCCTATGCGACGCCGTTCCTGGTCGCCAGCACCGCGCCGAACTTCGTTGCGCTCGCGCTCTTCATCACCTTCGTCACCGCGGTCGCCTTCTTGCTGCATCAGCGCCGGCCGAGCCGCCTCGTCACGCTCGGCGCCGTCGCCGGGCAAGGCGCCTGGACGCTGCTCATCGCCTTCGCCGGCGGAAACGTCACCTGGGCCGCCTGGCTTGCCGCCTCCGGCTCGGTTCTCGCCCTCGGCCTGCTCCGGGAATGGCCGGCCTTGCGCGGGCGGACCGGGTTCGACCGCGGCTGGCGGATCGCGGGCTTCGAGCTGACCGGCTTTATCGCCATCGGCGTGCCGCTCGTCCTTTCCGGCATCCTCTGGACCAGCCATGGCGGACCTGCTCCGCTGCATGCCGCCATCATCGTCACGGTTGCGGTCGCCGCCGCCGGCGCGGTCCGGCACCGCGATCTGGCGCCGCTGGCACTGCTCGCCGGTGCAGCCGCGGCCGGCATGGCGCTGCTCTGGCCGACCCGCGAGGGCGCCTTCGGTCTCTCGCCGACGCTGCCGCTCGATCTGATGCGCCTGAGCTTCGCTCCCGATGCAGGCCCCGGCCTGCAGTGGACCGCCGGGCTCTTTGCGCTGCTCCTGGCGCTCCCGCCATTCTTCGCCTTGCTGATGCGGCGCGGAACCGGTGCCGGCGGCGTCCTGGCGCGCGGTTGCATCGCCTTCGCCTCGGCGCTCGCACCCGTCTGCCTGCTGCTGGCGACGGCGCTGCGCAGCAACGGCTTCGAGCGCTCGACCGGCTTTGCCGCGTTGGCCTTGCTTCTGACAATCGTGCTCTTCGCGGGGTCCGAGTTCCTCCTGCCCGTCGAGCGGCGCAGCACCAAAGCGCGCGCCAATCCGCTCGCCTTGATCGGCTCAGCCGCCTATGCCGCGGCCGGCGCGATCGCGCTCGGCCTCGCCATAGCGTTTGCCCTGCGCGAGACCTGGCTCGTCGTCGGCTTCGCCGTTTCGGCCGCGGGCCTCGCAATCCTGTCCGCTCTGCGCCCGATTCCGCTGCTGCGCAGCATGTCCGCGGCGCTCGCGACCGCAGCGCTGGCCCGCTTCGTCTGGGACCCGATCGTCAGCGATATCGGCTCCTGGCCCATTCTGAACTGGCTGATCCCGGCCTACGCCCTGCCGGCGCTTTGCTTCGCGATCGGCGCACTGGCTCTGCGCAGCCGGCAGGATCGGCCGCGCGTCGTTCATGAGGCGCTCGCCGCCTTCTTCTTCGCGGCCTTCGTCCTGCTGGAAATCCGGCAGGCCTTCGCCGGCTCCGATCTCGTGCCGACCGCCGATCTCATCCGTCTGCACTATCTCAGCCCGCGCAACCGCCTGTTCGAGGAAGTCTTCTGCCATGTCCTGGCGATCGGGCTGCTCGGGACAGGCTTTGTCCTGCTCGCCCGCCGGCTGGGCGGACGGGTCTTCGGCATTTGCGCCGACATCGCCGCAATCGCTCTGATCCTCGTCGCCATTGGCGGGCTCGGCGCCGTGCTCAACCCGCTCTTCGACGGCACCCCCGTGCTCGGCTGGCCCGTATTCAACCGGCTGCTCTGGTATGTCGTCATCGGCGGCCTGCTCGGGCTGTTGGGGTATGGGCTCGCACGCGATGGCCGCTCGCGCCTTAGCGACACGCTGAGTGCTTGCGCCGCCGTGCTGGTTTCGCTCGGCGCCGTCCTGATCGTCCGCCATGCCTTCTCGGGCCCCGTCCTGACGCCCATGGACGAGAACGTCGTCGGCTTTGCCGAAGCGGTGACGATCACGCTGCTGTTGCTGGCGCTGACGGCAGCGGCCCGCATCTGGCGCGAACTCTCGCCCGGCCGGGTCACCGGCTTCGCCCTACGCGCGCTCGCCATAACCGCAATCGGCTGGGTGGCGATCGCCCTCGGCATCGGTCGTAACCCGCTGTTCGATCTCAGCGGCGTCGAAGGTCCGGTGATCTTCAACCGCATCCTCTGGGGCTATGGCGCAGCGATCTGCGGCTTCGCCGGCACGGCCTGGTGGCTGCGCGATGTTGCGCCCGGGATCACCGTCGCCTTCCGGCGTACGGCCCTGGCAGGAGCGGCGCTTGGCGTCTTCCTACTGTTGCGCCATGGCTTCCACGGGCCGTTGCTGGCCTCCGACGTGCCGGTCACCCTCGCCGAAGCGGGCGTCTATGCCGCGTTCGGCTTCATCACAGCTGTCATCATCATGATCACCGGCTCGGTCCGGCTGCCTCGCCGTTCGGTTCCGGTCAGCCCCGAATGGGCGGCGATCGGCTCCTGCGGCCTGTTCGCCCTCCTACCCTGCCTGATCGCCAACCCGCTGGTGACGGAGCAGCCGCTCGCTGGTGCGCTCCTGCTCGACAACGCCGCCATCGGCTATCTCCTGCCGGCGCTGCTCGCCTTCGCCGCGGCACGCTGGGCCCGGGAATACCTCGCCGGCGCCGGAGCACGGCGCATCTTCGGCATCACCGCCATCCTGGGCGGGCTGGCCTATCTGCTGATCGAGGTCCGGCGCGGCTTCGTCGGCCCGGATCTCCTCGTCGACACCGGCAGCGCGAGCGAGCTCTATGCCTATTCGGCAGCGCTGCTGCTCTACGGCGTGGCGCTGCTCGCGCTCGGCTTCCGATTGCAGTCGAAGGATCTGCGCCTCGCCTCGCTCGGCGTGGTGACGATCGCGGTCTGCAAGGCCTTCCTGATCGACATGTCCGGATTGGAAGGCCTGCTGCGAGCCTTGTCCTTCATCGGCCTCGGCGCCAGCCTCGTCGCCATCGGCCTCGCCTATCAGAAACTGCTGCTGCGGGAAGCATCACGGCCCGAAAAGGCACATTAAAAACCTCCCGCGGGTCCACGCGGGAGGCTGGACTATTGCTGCTGGATGCGCTCCGACAAACCGGGCGCACCAAGATGTCAGCTCAGCCCTTGAGCTTGGCGTTGCACTGGCTCCAGTAGCCGCCGCCCTTCTCGATCCACTTCAGCTCGCCATTGGCGTTGGCGGCCTTGTTGGCGTTGTACTGGTCGGCACAGGTCTTGAGGCGGGCGCGGCCAGCCGTCTCATCCGAGTATTTCGGCGAGACAGCCCGTGGGAACACGGCCGCTTTGGCCTTGCCGGCAGGTTTGGCCGCCGCGGGCTTGGCCGCCGTGGTCGCAGCCGGCGTCGCCGCCGGAGCCGGAGCATCCGTCACTGCCGCCGCCGCATCGTTCTCTGAGGCGTCGTCATCGGCGCAGTTGGCCTTGCGGAAATCGTTCCACTTCTGGCCCTTCAGCGTGTTCGCCTTCTTGGCGTCCTGATACTTGGCGCTGCATTCCTTCATGGTCAGCGCAGATGCCGGCGCCGCGGCAAGGCCCGCGGTCATCAGCGCGAGGGCTGTGGAGAACAGAAGCGTCTTCATGTGCAGTCTCCCTGGGCGATGAGTCGAGCTCGCCGCGGCGAGCTTAACCAACGATGCGAATCTCTGCCATCGCCGTGCGGCAACTTCTGGGCTAGTTGCTGGTTCCATCACACCACTCACAAAGGACTTCCCGATGAAGATCGCTTTCGCCTGCGCCATCCTCACTCTCGGCCTCACGGCCTGCACGACGCTGGAGCAACGCGTCAGCGGCGCTGCAGTCGGCGCCGGCACTGGAGCGGTGGTCGCCGGGCCGGTTGGCGCGGTGGTCGGCGGAGCGGCCGGCGCGATCAGCGCTCCTGCAGTGGTCCGCACGACACGTCGCGCCTCACGCTAATCCGAGCTGGAGGCGGAACCCTGCCGCCATTCCCTCGTTTCGACCATGAAGCCATTCGAGCCCATGGAGTCGAACGATGGACAACGACAAGCGCCTGCCGCCGGACGCGACCTCCAACGAGGACGAGATCGACCGCGCGACAGGCAGCGTCGCGGCGCGGGCCGCGGACCTCGCCAATCGCACCGCCGAGACCGTCAAGGACGGCTATGGCCGGGCCAAGGAAAAACTCGCCGAGATCGATCCGCGCGACACGCTGCGCGATGCCGGCCGCTATGCGCAGGAAACCGGCGAGGCCGCGGTCGAAACCGTCAATCGCCATCCACTTGCGGCCTTTGCGGTCGGTGCTCTGAGTGTCGGCCTGCTCGCCTGGGCGATGACGCCGCGCCGGTCGAGCTGGCAGCCCGACACATCAGGCTGGACCGGCATGCTGCGCAATTACAGCGATCAGGCACTCCGCGCCGGGCGTGACCTGATCGGCAGCGGCCGCGAGCAGCTCGATCGCGGCCGCGACTATGCCGCTCGGGGGCAGGATTATCTCGACATCGGCCGCGGCTATGCCCGCGAGGGCGGTCAGATGCTGATGAAGCGCGGCGAACGCGAGCCGCTTGCCGCCGTCGTCGGCGTCGGCCTTGCGCTCTATGTCATCGGCTCGCTGCTGAGCAACAGCAGCGCTGGTCAGACACAACCTGCGGCCCGTCGCCGAGCCAAGCGGTAACCGAGCAGCAGCGTCAGCCTCGGCGTGAGGCCTTCTCCGCCTGGCGGGCCGCCTGTTTCTCGGCTTCGCCGGCGCGGACCAGGCTCTTGATCGCGAGCGGGCGCTTGCCCGACTTCTCGGCGATCACGCGATCCTGCTCCTGGATGGCGTCCAGCGCAGGATCGTCGCCATCGATCCCGCCCAGCAGCTCGCTAGGCACGCGGCGGTTGGAGCTGCGCGAACCGTCTTCGTAGAACACGTCGAACAGCACGAAGGAAGCCTCGAGCGGCTTTGATTTCTTGCGAGCCATGGTTCGGATCCTGTCGGTTGGGCGATCCGTCCGGCCGCGGCGCTTGTGGCGGGCCGAAAGATCGCGGAGCCGCACGAGCGGCGACTGAAAACGGTGAGCGCGACGTAGACCCGTCGCGCCGTCAAGGCAAGTCGAAGCGTCGTCGGGGACGATCTTCCGGCTATCGCAGGCTCAGCGTCTCGACGATCTGCGAGTCGAGGACGAGATCGTCGCTGGCGCCCATCAGCCAAAGCTTGTCGGCGGTGAAGCGCTGGATCGGCTTGTCCCACCAGCGCTCGACCAAGGCGGCGAGTGCTGCCGCCTCGGCGCCATCGAGATCGTCCTTCAGGTTCCAGATTCCGACGACATAGAGATCGCTGGTTGGCCGTCCGAGCGCCCGCTGGAGAAGATGGAGGGCATTCTGCCCGCTTCGGCGCTCCGGATAGAGCCGCAGGTACAACCGGCCGCGATTGACATTGCCCGAGAACAGGCCGCGCAGCTCCATCGCGACTGGCCCGATGCGCGCCAGCGCCTCGCGAGTCGCAGGATCGATCATGGGCGGCGCACCGATCGACAATGAGCCGCACACCGTCGCATGCAGCTTGTCCTGCCGCCGCCCGACGATGTCCCAGGCGATCTTGCCCGCGAACGGCGCTTCGCGCAGCTCCTGCTCCAACTCGAGGTAAGCCGGCGCCTTCTGCAAGCCCAGCGTCGGCACGACCAGCGAATAGATCGGCGGGTGCCGGCCATTGTCGTAATGCGTGCCGTCCTTGCGCGCGATCGCCTTGGGATGGGCGGGGTCGATCAGCGGCAGATGCGCCAGACGATAGCTATCGTCGAGCGGCATGCCGGCGCCGGCGACGAAGGCCGTGCGGCTCCTGAGATAGGCGAGATCCTCGTCGCCGATCAGGTCGATCCCGGCCGCCTCGCTCACGCCTTCAGCATCCACTCATGCGCGGGATCGTTGTGGAACTTCCAGATCCGCTTCGGACCGGCCATGACGTTGAGATAATAGAGCTCGTAGCCATGCGGCGCGCCGACCGGGTGATAGCCCTTCGGCACCAGCACGACGTCGCCGTCCGAGAAGGCCATGCTCTCGTCGAGCGAGCGGTCGTCGGTATAGACGCGCTGGAAGCCAAAACCCTGCGGCGGGTTGAGGCGGTGGTAATAGGTCTCTTCCAGCAGCGATTCCGCCGGCAGCCGGTCCTGATCGTGCTTGTGCGGCGGGTAGCTCGACCAGCAACCCGATGGCGTGATCACCTCGACGACGAGGAGGCCGTCGGCGGCTTCGGTCTCCGGCAGGATGTTGCGGACATGGCGGGTGTTGCTGCCCTCCCCGCGCGTCAGCGAGCCGACATCGGCCGGACCGATGACGCGGGCTGGCCGCTCGCCGGCCTTACCCGGCGCCGAGCAGATCGCGAGTTCGCACGGCCCCTGTGCGGTGACGGTCCAGTCGGAGCCGGCCGGGACATAGAGTGACCAGGGATCGGGCTCGAAAGGCGAGGAACGCCCGCCGATGACGCCGAAATCCTTCCCCCCGGCGCTCGCCGCGACCTTGCCGGAGAGCAGGACGAGGCAATGCTCCCTGTCCCCGGTCTGGCGTGACAGGCTCTGCCCGTTGGCGAGCTTGTGCACGGCGAAGCCGACATGCTCCCAGCCGGCCGTTTCGGGCGTAACCTCGTGGATGCGCCCTTCGGCATCGGGCGCCTGTGGCTTGACCAATAGCTTCGACATGACCGCTCCGGGCTCAGACGAGCCCGGCCTCCTTCAGGCTCTGCTTGAGATGGGCGACACCCTTCTTGGCATAGGTCAGCGGATGCGCCTTTTCGGGATCCTGCTCGGCCTCGACCACGACCCAGCCGGAATAGCCCGGCAGCGCCTTGAACACCGCGGAATAGTCGACCATGCCATCACCCGGCACGGTATAGACGCCCAGTTCGCTGCCCTTGCCGAGGATGGCGTCGAGGAAGCTCCAGTCTTCCCGCCGCGCCTGCTCCATCACCGCCTTGCGCACATCCTTGGCATGGAAGTGACTGATGCGGGCGCGGTAGCGCTGCGCGAGCTTGACCGGATCTGCCCCGCCCCAGGTCGCGTGGCCGGTGTCGAGCAGCAGATGCACCGCCTCGCCGGTCGCCGCCATGAAGGCGTCGATATCGGCCTCGCTCTCGACGATCGTGCCCATATGATGGTGGTAGACCAGCCTGACGCCCTCGGCGAGCGTGCGCTCGGCGACCTCGGTGATCCGCCGGCCGAACTCAGCCCAATCGCCAGCCGCCATCACCGGCCGCTGCGACAAGGGCTTGCTGCGGTCGCCATGGATCGCGTTCGAGGTCTCGGCGAAGACCAGAACGGTCGAGCCCATCGCCTTGAGCAGGTCGAGATGACCACGCAGATGCTTCATCTCCTCGCCGGCATCGCGCTTCAGCAATTCGGCCGAATACCAGCCGGAGATGCAGACCATGCCGAACGGATCGAGCGCCGCCTTCAGCGCTTTCGGCTCGCGCGGAAACTTGTGGCCGAGCTCCATGCCGACGAAGCCGGCTTCGCGGGCCTCGGCCAGGCAGGTTTCGAGCGGCGTCGCGCCGCCGATGTCCTGCAGATCGTCATTCGACCAGCCAATGGGGTTGGCGCCGATACGGATAGGCATGTCGTCCTCTTCGATTCAGTTGTCGCGCGCGGCGAGCGCGCCGTCATAGCGCTTGCGCGCCGCCTTGACCTCGTCGCGCACCGAAACCTCGGGCACCGCGACCTCCCACCAGTGCCCGCCGGCGTCGGTCGAGATCAGCGGGTCGGTGTCGATGACGATGACGCTGGTGCGATCATGACCGCGCGCCTCGGCGAGCGCCGTCTCCAGCTCAGCCAGACCGGCGACCTTGCGCGAGATCGCGCCCATCGAACCGGCATGCGCGGCGAAGTCGATCTCCGGCAGCACCTCATGGCGGGCATCGCGCAGCAGGTTGTTGAAGGAAGCGCCACCCGTCGCGTTCTGCAGGCGGTTGATACAGCCGAAGCCGCGATTGTCGAGCACGACGATGGTGAGCTTGACCCCGAGCATCACCGAGGTCGCGATCTCCGAGTTCATCATCAGATAGGAGCCGTCGCCGACCATGACGAAGACCTCCCGCGCCGGGTCCGCCAGCTTGGCGCCGAGCCCGCCGGCGATCTCATAGCCCATGCAGGAATAGCCATATTCCATATGGTAACCGCCGGGCGCGCCGGCCTGCCAGAGCTTGTGCAATTCGCCGGGCAGGCCACCCGCGGCGCAGAGCACGACATCACTCGCCCGGCTCTGACGCTGCACCGCGCCGATCACCTGCGCATCGCTCGGCAGCGCCAGATTGCTCGCGGCGGTATAGCGCGCGGCGGTTTCGAGCCAGGCGTCGCGGGAGGTCTGCACCTGCGCACTCCATCCAGCCGAAGCCTTCCAACCCGAAAGCGCTGCCGCCAACTCGGCAAGGCCGGCTTTGGCATCGGCAACGAGTGGTTGCGCACCATGCTTGCCGGCATCGAAGGTCTGCGTATTCAGCCCGATGATCCGGCATTCAGGATCGGCGAAGAGCGCACGCGAGCCGGTGGTGAAATCCTGCAGGCGCGTACCGACCGCGAGCACGACATCGGCCGTCTTCGCAGCATCATTGGCGGCGCCGGTGCCGGTGACGCCGATCGCGCCGAGATTGAGCGGGTGGTCATGCGGCAGGGCGCTCTTGCCGGCTTGCGTCTCGGCGCTCGGGATGCCGTGCGCGAGGCAGAAACGGGCGAGTTCAGCTTCGGCCTCGCTGTAGAGGGTGCCGCCGCCGGCGACGACCAGCGGCCGCTTCGCACCCTTCAGCAGCGCGACCGCCTGCGCCAATTCCTGCTCGTCCGGCCGCGTCCGGCGCGGCTGCCAAACCCGCTCGGCGAAGAAGCTTTCTGGACAATCGAACGCCTCGGTCTGCACGTCCTGGCACAGCGCCAGCGTCACCGGCCCGCATTCCGACGGATCGGTCAGCACCTGCATCGCCCGCTCGAAGGCCGGGATCAGCTGCTCAGGCCGGGTGATCCGGTCGAAATAGCGCGACACCGGCCTAAAGCAGTCATTGGCCGAGACGGTGCCGTCGCCAAAATCCTCGATCTGCTGCAGCACCGGATCGGGCCGGCGGCCGGCGAAGACGTCGCCCGGCAGCAGCAGCAATGGCAGGCGGTTGACATGCGCGACCGCAGCAGCGGTCACCATATTGGTCGCGCCCGGCCCGATCGAGCTCGTCACCGCCATCATCCGGCGCCGGCGCGAGGCCTTGGCGAAGGCGATCGCGGCATGCGCCATCGCCTGTTCATTGTGAGCCCGCAGCGTCGGCAGGATGTCGCGAGCGCCATGCAGCGCCTCGCCGAGGCCAGCGACATTGCCATGGCCGAAGATCGCCCAGACGCCGGCGAAGAGCGGCAGCGTCCGGCCGCCGACGACTGTCTTCTGCGCCGCCATCGCCGCCACCAGCGCCTGCGCCATG
This sequence comes from Rhizobiales bacterium 2SD, assembly GCA_005502805.1. Taxonomy (GTDB): domain Bacteria; phylum Pseudomonadota; class Alphaproteobacteria; order Rhizobiales; family Beijerinckiaceae; genus Allobosea. The sequence goes on from SCMY01000013.1 coordinate 138,753, forward strand.
GTGAGCCTGATCGTGCTCATGATCGCAATCTCCTCAGCGGCCTTGCCAGGCGTCGACCAGCCGGCCGAAGCGCTCGGCCATCATCGCGGTCGCAGCCTCGTCGTCGAGCTTGCCAGCGAGCCAGCTGCGTGCTGCTTCGCCGAAGATGCTGCGGCCGACCGCAAAACCCTTCACCGTCCCTGCAGTCTGCGCCAGCCTGAACGCCGCCTCCAGCTCCGGCAGCGGCGCATCGAGCCCGAGCAGCACGACGCCGCGACAATAGGGATCGTTCTCAGCGATCGCAGCATCGACCGCGGCCCAGGCAGCGGCGGTGGGCTGCCCCTCCAGCTTCCACCAGTCCGGCTTGATGCCAATCGCATAGAGCCGGCGCATGACTGAAGCCATCGTGTCGTCGCCGACGGGACCGTTCTTCGAGCAGATGATCTCGACAAGCAGCTCGCGGCCGACCTGCCGGCAGGCGAGCGCCACCCGCATCAGGGTCGCTTCCTGCTCGGCCTTCAGCGCCGCATCGTCATCGGGATGATAGAAGGCCAGGACCTTGACGACATGGTCGACCGGCCACTCGTTCAGCGCCGCCCCGAGCGAACCATCCGCATCGGCTTCGAGGCGGAGCGGCCGCGAGCCCGGCACTTCCAGCGGCCGTGCCACCCAGAAGCCGTGATCACCGGCGCGGAACAGCGCCTCGCGGCCATGACGTCCGTCGAGCAGCATGCCGAAGCCCTCGGCACCCCCAGCGATCCGCGCCGCGGCGTCGACGGCGAGCCGCTTGAACGCTGCGATGCGCTCGCGCGGCACGCCGGCCTCATCCGCCATCGCCTCGACCTGGGAGCGATGGTCGATGGCGAGCGCCATCAGCGTCGGCGCCTGCGGCCGGCGCGTCGTCGCCCAATGGACATGGTTGATCGCCACGTCATGGCGCAGCGCCCGGTGCGGCGAGCCATGCTTCAGGAAGAACTGCAGCTCTTCAAAGGTCGGGCTTTCCGGCGAGCAGAGCAGGCGCGAGACCGCGAAGGCGCCGCAGGCATTGGCCCAGGTGCAGCAGGTCTCGATCGGCTCGTCGCTGAGATAGCCGCGCAGAAAACCGGACATGAAGGCATCACCCGCCCCCAGCACATTATAGACCTCGACGGGGAAGCCCGGTCCCTTGATGCCGTCCTCGATCGAGGCGGGGATCGCGCCCGGAAAGACCACGCACCCCATCGGTCCGCGCTTGCAGACGATCGTCGCCTTGCTCAACGCGCGGATGTTGCGGATCGCGGCGAGCGTGTCCTCGGAGCCGCCGGCGGCGTGCAGTTCCTCCTCGGTGCCGACGATGAGGTCGCAATCCGGCAGGATCGCCTGGAGATGCTGGGTGACGCTGTCCGAGCGGATATAGCGCTCCTCGCCCGCAGCATGACCGGCGAGACCCCAGAGGTTGGGCCGGTAGTCGACATCGAACACGACCTTGCGGCCATGTTTGCGGGCGAGTGCGATCGCCTTGCGCTGCGCCTTGGCGGCGTTCGGAATGGCGAAATGCGTGCCGGTAACCACCACCGCCTTGGCCGAGGCGATGAAGGCTTCGTCGATCTCGCTCTCGTCGAGTGCCGCATCGGCGCAATCGGTGCGGTAGAAGATCAGCGGAAAGGTTTTCTCGTCGCGCACGCCGAGGATGACCAGCGAGGTCAGGCGCTTGGGGTCGACCACGACGCCTTTGGTCTCGACGCCCTCGCGCTGCAATTGCTCCAGGATGAACCGGCCCATCTGCTCGTCGCCGACGCGGGTGATCACCGCCGATTTCAGGCCGAGCCGGGCGGTGCCGATCGCGATATTGGTCGGGCAGCCGCCGACCGCCTTGGAGAACGAGGCCATGTCCTCGAGCCGGCCGCCGATCTGTTGGCCGTAAAGGTCGACCGAGGAGCGGCCGATCGAGATCAGGTCGAGCATGGGTTCAGGCATCGGGGCGGGCTTTCTCTGCGGTGCCGACGGCGAGCGTCATGGCGAGCGCGAAGGTGGCCGACATCGAGCGAAAGGCGCCGTAATCGGCCTCCTCGACCTCGAGCCACAGGGAACAATGCTGGGCGAGCGGGCTGAGCGCGCTGTCGGTCATCGCGATCACCGGAATGCCCTTGCCATGAGCCTGCGCCGCGATTGCTACCGTCGCCGGCGTATAGGGCGCGCAGCTCACGGCGATGACGACGTCGCCTTCGCGCGCGATCGCCGCCTGCTCGGGGCCGAGCGAGGCGACATTGTCGACCAGCACGGCCCGGATGCCGAGCTTGCCGAAGGCATAGGCGAGATAGGACACCACCGCGAACATCCGGCGCGCGCCGACCAGGATGATCGTCTCCGCCCCGGCAAGCAGATCGGTCGCCTTGTCGATGTCGCGATAGCGGACGGTCGATTGCAGCCGCGCCAGCGAGCTGCGGCTCGCCTCGACGAAACCGTCGAGCAACACCTGCGCCATGTTCGGCCCGGCCGCGCCTTCGTCGCGCAAGGCCGCCAGCCGGTCGCGATAATCCGGGAATTGCTGGCGCAACCGCGAGCGGAAGAGCTGCTGCAATTCGCTGAAGCCGGAATAGTCGAGCGCCTGGGCGAAGCGCACCAGGGTCGAGGCCTGCACACCGGCTTGCTGCGCCACCTGCGCTGCAGTGCTCAGCGCCATGTCGTCGGGGTTGGCGAGCGCATAATCGGCGACCTGCCGCAGGCGTTTCGGCAGGTTAGGCCCGCGCTCGCGCAGCAGGGCGACGAAGCCGTCGAAATCGTCCTTTGGCGTTTCCTGCTGCACTGGCGATGTCATCGGGAACAGGGGCTCTCGCGGCCTTGACTTGCGCCGCCAGAGAATGGAATGTTTGTTCCATTAGTCAAGCGCAATAAAAATAATGTGCCATTGTGACAGTGGCACTCCCAGGGAGAGACCGAGTTGTCTGAGCCAACCGACTTCCGCCGCGAGCTCGACGGCAAGGTCGCCATCGTCACCGGTGGCAGCCAGGGCTTGGGCGAGGCGATCGCCCGCGAATTCGCCGCGCGCGGCGCTGCCGGCCTCGTCCTCACCGGCCGCAATCGCGAGCGTGGTGAAGCCGTCGCCGCACGCCTGAAGGCCGCCGGCTGCAACGCCCTCTTCCACGCCGCTGACCTCGCCGATCTCAATGCCGTCCGCGCAATCGTGCCAGCCGCCGAGCAGGCTTTCGGCCGGCTCGACATCCTCGTCAACGCTGCCGGCGACACTGATCGCGGCACGATCTTCGATACCAGTCCCGAGCTCTATGCGCGGATCATGGCGGTCAACCTGACCGCGCCCTTCTTCCTGATCCAGGACGCCGCGACCCTGATGCGCAAGCAGGGGATCCAGGGGAGCATCGTCAACATCCAGTCGATGTCGGCCCATGGCGGCCAACCCTTCCTTGCCGCCTACAGCGTCTCCAAGGGCGCGCTGGCGATGCTGACCCGCAATGCCGCCTATGGTCTTCTCGCCGATCGCATCCGCGTCAACGGCCTCAATATCGGCTGGATGGCGACGCCGGGCGAGGACGCGATCATGCGCCTGCGCCATGACGCGCAGGATGGCTGGCTGGAGAAGGCGCAGGCCAGCCGCCCCTTCGGCCGTCTGATCGATCCGCGCGAGGTCGCCAAGGCCGTCGCCTATCTCGCGTCATCCGAATCAGGGCTGATGACCGGCTCGAATATCGACTTCGACCAGACCATTCTCGGCGCGCACGACTGAAGCGCCGGAACATTCTCGAACTGCAGGACCACGGACGTGATGAGATTTGGATTGCTGGGCGCCGGCCGGATCGGGCGCATTCACGGGCTCAATGTCGCGGCGCGTTCCGATGCGCAGCTGGTCGCGCTCTCCGATGCCTCCGCCGAGGCGGCCGCTTCGCTCGCCCAGGCCTCCGGCGCCAAGGTCGCCAGCACCGAGGCGATCCTCGCCGATTCCGGCATCGACGCCGTGGTGATCTGCACGCCGACCGATACCCATGCCGACCTGATCGAGGCCGCCGTCTCCGCCGGCAAGGCCGTGTTCTGCGAGAAGCCGGTCGATCTCGACGCCGGCCGCATCCGCCGCTGCCTCGAGGTGGTCAGCAAATCCGGCAAGCCGCTGATGATCGGCTTCAACCGCCGCTTCGACCCGAACTTCGCCGCGCTCGAAGGCCGCCTCCGCGCCGGCGAGGCCGGCGCGATCGAGATCGTCGGCGTGATCTCGCGCGATCCCGGTCCGCCGCCGGTCGAGTATGTCAAGCGCTCGGGCGGGCTCTTCCGCGACATGATGATCCATGACTTCGACATGGCCCGCTTCCTCCTCGCCGAGGAGCCGGTCGAGGTCTTCGCGCTCGGCTCGGCGCTGGTCGATCCGGCGATCGGCCAGGCCGGCGACGTCGACACCGCCGCCGTGCTGATGCGCACCGCAAGCGGCCGCATCGCCCAGATCTCGAACTCGCGCCGCGCAACTTACGGCTACGATCAGCGCATCGAGGTGCATGGCTCCAAGGGCATGCTGCGCGCCGGCAATATCCACGAGACCACGGTGGAGATCGCGACCGGCGCCGGCTTCCGCGCCGACCCCGTGCAGAACTTCTTCCTGGAGCGCTACGCCGCCGCCTATCGCGCCGAGCTCGACGCCTTCGTCACCGCCTGCCGCGACAAGCGCGCGCCCTCGCCCTCCGGGCTCGACGGCCTGAAGGCGCAGATCCTGGCCGATGCCGCCACCGAATCCCGCCGCACCGGCAAGCCGGTCGCCGTCTCGCTGGAATCGCTGTGATGACGCCTGCCGAACTCGATCTGCGCCAATACGCCGTGCTCGGCCTCGTCGAGGAGGCGAGCCGGCTCGCGCTCGGTTATTTCAGCCGCAAGGACAGCCTCGGCATCAGCATGAAGGGCGCACAGGACTGGCTCACCGTCGCCGATGGCGCGGTCGAGACCTTCCTGCGAGAGCGCCTCGCCGTGCTGTTTCCGGATGATGCCGTGATCGGCGAGGAAGGTGGCGGCGAAGCGGCTGATGCAGTCTGGATCATCGATCCCATCGACGGCACCTCGAACTTCGCCCGCGGCGACCGCACCTGGTGCATCTCGATCGGCCTCTTGCTCAACGGCGTGCCGGAGATCGGCATCATCTCGGCGCCGGCGCTGGGCGAGGTCTATCTCGGCCGCCGTGGACGCGGCGCCACCATGAATGGCGAGCCGATCAAGGTCTCCGGCACGGCCGACATCCGCCGCGCCTATCTCGAATTCGGCTGGTCGACGCGCATTCCCAACGAGGATTATCTCGCCACGGTCGGGCGCGGCTTCGCTGCCGGCGCCTCGGTCAAGCGCTCGGGCTCGGGCGCCCTCGGCCTCTGCCATGTCGCGATCGGCCGCACCGAGGCCTATGCCGAACTACACATCAACGCCTGGGACGTCGCCGCCGGGCTGGTGATCGCCGCCGAAGCTGGCGCGGACATCAACGACTTCTTCGCGGGCGACGCGATCAAGGCCGGCAACCCGGTGCTGTGCTGCACGCCGGAGCTGACGGCCGAGCTGGAACGCATCACCGGGATCATGAGCCCGCACAGGGATCGTTGATCTTTTCCGACGAACGGTCACTATCGACCCAACAAGAACAGACAAAACCAGATATCGGGAGGAAGACCATGCAGAAACATCACTGGCTTCGCGCCGGACTCTTCGCCGCCGCCGCAAGCGCGGCCTTCGCCGCGGCTCCGGCCCAGGCCCAGGGCTCGCTCGTCATGTATTGCGGCGTGCAGGAGGAATGGTGCCGCGCCATGAGCGGCGCCTTCGAGAAGGAAACCGGCATCAAGGTTGCGATGACCCGCAAGTCGGCCGGCGAGATCTACGCCCAGCTCAAGGCGGAATCGTCCAATCCGCGCGGCGACATCTGGTGGGGCGGCACCGGCGACCCGCATCTGCAGGCGGCCGAGGAAGGCCTGACGCAGGACTATGAGTCGCCCGCCAACAAGGACCTGCACGAATGGGCGCTGGCGCAGTGGGAAGCCGCCAAGAAGCGCTCGGTCGGCATTTATGCCGGCGCGCTCGGCTTCGGCTACAACACCCAGCAGATCAAGGCCAAGGGCTTGAACGAGCCCAAGTGCTGGGCCGACCTGCTCGATCCCAAGCTGAAGGACGACGTCCAGGTCGCCGACCCCAACTCCTCGGGCACCGCTTACAACCTGCTCGCCACGGTCGTGCAGCTGATGGGCGAGGACAAGGGCTTCGACTATCTCAAGCAGCTGCACAAGAACGTCAGCCAGTACACCAAGTCGGGCGCCGCCCCGGCCAAGGCCGCGAGCCTTGGCGAGACCGCCGTCGGCATCGTCTTCATCCATGACGCCGTCGTCTTCGCCGTGCAGGGCGATCCGATCAAGGCGGTCGCTCCCTGCGAGGGCACCGGCTACGAGATCGGCTCCATGTCGATCGTCAAGGGCGCGCGCAATCTCGACAATGCCAAGAAGTTCTACGACTGGGCTCTGACCCCCGCGGCGCAGGCGCTGGCCGCGCCGGCCAAGTCCTATCAGGTGCCCTCGAACAAGAACGCGCCGGTTCCGGCCCAGGCGCCGAAGATGTCCGAGATGAAGCTGATCAAGTACGACTTCGTCAAATATGGCTCCTCGGCCGAGCGCGTCCGGCTCCTGACCAAGTGGGACAAGGAGATCAAGGCGCTTCCCAAGTGAGCGCAGGCTGATCGCTGACATCTGAGACGAGAGGCGAGAGACGATGCGTCCCGCGACGAGGCTTGCGCTGCTGGCCGGCTGGCTCGGCTATGCGCTCATCCCCTGGTACCTGCCCGAGGGGATGAGCCTGACCGGCTATCCCTTCGGCAAGGCCGGCACGGCGCTGGCGCTCGTGCTCTCGGGGGCGGCGCCCTGGCTCGCACCGGTCGGCATCGCCCTTCTCCTCGCCAGCCTGTTCGCCTTCCGACAGGAGAATGCCGGCACCGGCAAGCTCCTGGCCTGGATCGGCTTTGCCGGCCTCGTCGTCTTCTTCGCCCAGGGCTTTTCCGTCACGCTCAAGGACCAGGGCATGCCGGCACTGGCCGCCCTGCTCGGCGGGGCGGGAGCTGCTCAGCCCGGCATGGGCTTCGGCGCACTCGTCACCCTCGTCTCGCTGCTGCTGCTGCTCTGCCACGGCCTCGCCTATCGCGGCCTGTGCCGTGGCGACCTGTTCACGACCTCCTCGATCGGCATCGTCATCATGCTGATCGCGCTCTTCATCTTCCTGCCGGTCGCGGTGATCCTGCGCAGCGCGCTGGTCGATTCCAGCGGCGCGCTCGTCCTCGGCGAATTCGTCGAGCGCCTGTTCAGCTCGACGATCTGGGGGCTCGGCTGCCTGAGCGCCAACACCAATTGCGGCGTCGCCTGGAACACGCTGATCCTGGCTGTCCTGACCGGCCTCATCACCACTCTGCTCGGCCTCGCCTGCGCGCTGCTGATCCTGCGCACCGGCATGCCCGGCAAGCGCGCCATGCGCCTGCTCACCGTGCTGCCGATCATCACGCCGCCCTTCGTCATCGGCCTGGCGCTGATCCTGCTCTTCGGCCGCTCCGGCCTGTTCTCGACATTCCTGTTCGACTGGTTCGGCATCCCGCGCTCGCGCTGGATCTATGGCTTGCCCGGCGTGCTGCTCGCGCAGGTGCTCGCCTTCGCACCGATCGCCTTCCTCGTGCTGATCGGCGTTGTGCAGGGCATCGCGCCGAGCCTGGAAGAGGCATCGCAGACGCTCGGCGCCAAGCGCTGGACGACCTTCCGCACTGTGACCTGGCCGCTGCTGCGGCCGGGCCTCGCCAACGCCTTCCTGCTCGGCTTCGTCGAAAGCATGGCCGATTTCGGCAATCCGCTGGTGCTCGGCGGCAATTTCGAGGTGCTCTCGACCAAGATCTTCTTCGCCGTGGTCGGAGCCGCTCACAACCAGGGGCAGGCGGCGGTGCTCGCCGTCGTCCTGCTCGGCTTCACCCTCGCCGCCTTCTGGGCGCAGCAGCGCTGGCTCGGCGGCAAGTCCTATACGACCGTGACCGGCAAGGGCGATTCCGGTCTGCCGACGCCGCTGCCGCGCCGCATCACCTGGGTATCCGCCCTCGTCATCGGCCCCTGGGTGGTGCTGACCGCAATCATCTACATCGTCATCCTGATGGGCGGTTTCGTGAAGACGATGGGGCGCGACTACACCCCGACGCTGCAGCACTACATCACCGGCTTCTCGATCGATTTCAGCCGCGGGCTCTATTTCGACGGCTCGGCCTGGCCCTCCTTCTTCACCACGCTGAAGCTCGCCGCGATCTCGGCTCCGCTGACCGCGGTCATCGGCCTGCTCACCGCCTATCTCCTGACGCGCCAGCGCTTCGCCGGCCGCGGCGCGCTCGAATTCGCCACCATGCTGAGCTTCGCCATTCCCGGCACCGTGCTCGGCGTCGCCTATATCCTCGCCTTCAACGTGCCGCCGGTCGAGATCACCGGTACCGGGCTGATCCTCGTCATCGCCTTCGTCTTCCGCAACATGCCGGTCGGCGTGCGCTCCGGCATCGCCGGGCTGTCGCAGATCGACAAGAGTCTGGACGAGGCCTCGGCGACATTGTCGGCCCGCAGCTTCACCACGCTCTGGCGGGTGGTGCTGCCGCTGCTGCGCCCGGCGCTCGTCGCGGCGCTGGTCTACAGCTTCGTGCGCAGCATGACGACGGTGAGCGCCGTGATCTTCCTGGTCTCGGCCGAATACAACCTCGCTACCGCCTATATCGTCGGCCGGGTCGAGGCCGGCGAGTTCGGCCTCGCCATCGCCTATTCCTCGGTGCTGATCGTGGTGATGGCGCTGGGCATCAGCCTGATCCAGCTCGGCGTCGGCGAGCGCAAGCTCGGCCGGCGCAGCACGACGCCCGCCCTCGCCTCATCCGCCGCCGAGCCGATCAAGTAAGGATACGTTGCAGCCATGCCCAAGGCCGGCCCCGCCTCCGTCGAGTTCCGCAATGTCAGCATGCGCTATGGCGCGGTGACGGCGGTCGACAATGTCAGCTTCTCCATCGAGGCCGGCAAGCTCGTCACGCTGCTCGGCCCCTCCGGCTGCGGCAAGACCACGACGCTGCGCATGATCGCCGGCCTGGAGATCGCGAGCGAAGGCCAGATCATGATCGGCGACAAGGACGTGACCCGGCTCTCCGCCGCCGACCGCGACGTCAGCATGGTCTTCCAGTCCTATGCGCTCTTCCCGCATATGAGCGTGCTGGAGAATGCCGCCTACGGCCCGACCGTGAAGGGCCTGTCAAAGGCCAAGGCGCAGGAGATGGCGCTGGAGAAGCTGGCGCTGGTCGGCCTCAAGGGCTTCGAGAAGCGTTTCCCCTCGGAGCTGTCCGGCGGCCAGCAGCAGCGCGTCGCCGTCGCCCGCGCGCTCGTACTTGAGCCGCAGGTGCTGCTCTTCGACGAGCCGCTCTCCAATCTCGACGCCAAATTGCGCCGGCGCGTGCGCGAGGAGATCCGCGAGCTGCAGCAAGCGCTCAACCTCACCGTCGCCTATGTCACGCACGACCAGGAGGAGGCACTCGCCGTCTCCGACCGCATCATCGTGATGAGCAATGCCCGCATCGCCCAGCAGGGCACGCCGCGCCAGCTCTACGAGGAACCGGCCGACGCCTTCGTCGCCGACTTCATCGGCGACGCCAACATGGTCGACGTCACCGTCAAATCAGTTGCCAACGGGCGTGCAGAAGTAGCGATCGGGCCGGCCGGCGTCTCGCTGCCTTCACGCGGCCTGCAGCCCGGCCCGGCCAAGGCGGCGATCAGGCCGCAGAGCCTGCTGGTCTCCCGCCATGAGAGCCAAGGCACCCTGCCGGGCAGTGTCCGCAAATGCGCCTATCTCGGCAACCATCTCGACCTGATGATCGAGACCGCCGTCGGCGAGCTCTTCGTCATCAGCCACGATGTCGATGCCATGCTGGCGCCGGGCACGCCGGTTTGGCTGTCCTTCGCGAGTTCAGGGGTCATCCTGGTCCCCTGAACTACACCTCAGCCGCCGACCTGGAAGGAATAGCTCGCGCCGATGCCGACCGAGAACTGATTGCGTTGGCCGATCGTATCCACCAGCGGCGAGTTGGCCGCGTCTCCGACCAACCGGTCATAACGAGCAAACAGCGTCGTCGACAGGCTCGGCGACCAGGCATATTCCAGCGATGTGGCCAGGCCGACGGACTTCGCCCCACCGCTGGGCTTGTACGAGTTGATCGTGCCGTTGAGTGCCGCCTCATAGGGCAGAACGCCGAATTGCCGCCGCATGAACGAGGCACTGCCCAGTGACAGGCGCGGCCCGACGGCGAAGGTGAAGCTGCCCAGCCGCTCGATCCAATCGGCCGAGAGGTCGGCGACGACGCCGTGATGGCCGTTGAAGCCCTGGCGGATCTCGATGCGGGTACGAAGGCGATCGGGAATCAGCCAGTAGTCCGCGAAAACGCCGGCCTCGATCGCCCAAGGCACGTCACGCAGGCCCCAGAGCCTGAAATTCGAGCCCGAATAGCGCCCGGCGCGATAGCTACCGACGACGCCGGTGCTGAAGCGCTCGGTTTCGTAGAGCGCATAGTCCAGCCCTTCGTCGGGAGCGCTGAAACCGGCGGGCTCGCCGGCCCTTCGCCAGGAGATCGAGGGCATGAAGGAGGGGCCGGCCGAGTTCGCCCCATCATATTTCGGGCCCATCTCGAAGGAGCCCCCCAGGGTGATGATCCACCCCTTCGCCGGAGTCGGATCCATCACGGCGCGCTTGTCGTCATCGCTATTGGCCAGCGCCGCTGCGCTCGCGAAAGCCGCCAGCGCCGTTGCCGCCGCCAGGGCGACCGGCCGGCGACGCAAGCCGAAGCGGAGACGTTCGGGACGGGAATAAGCAGGCATGGGTCGTCGTCCCGTAGTCAGTCCGCGATCGCGCGGCCCAGCTTGATACCGAGTTTCTTGATGCGATGCCAAAGGCTTCTTTCGGCTATGCCTAGCAATTTCGCGGCGCGGACCTGGATGCCGTCGCTGCGCCGCAACGCCTCGATGATGAAATCTCGCTCGATCCGCTCGAGCTCCGCATCGAGGTCGCGCGGCAACACGTCCCGCTCGCCGCGGCGACTGCTGAACAGATCCTGCGGCAAGTCCGGTGCGTCGATGGTCTGCGTCTTCGCCACGATCACCGCCCGCTCGATGCAGTTGTGCAGCTCGCGGATGTTGCCCGGCCAGTCATAGGCCGTCATCGCGGCCAGGGCGGCCGGCGAGAACCCCGTCGCGCGCTTGCCCATCGCCTCGGCCAGCTCCGCAAGGAAATGCGCCGCCAGAAGCGGAATGTCGTCGGCCCGCTCGCGCAGAGGCGGCAGCTGGATGGGAAAGACGTTGAGCCGGTAGAACAGGTCCTCGCGGAAGCTGCCCTTGTCGACGGCCCGACGTATATCCTTATGAGTCGCCGCAACCAGCCGTACATCGACCGTCTGGGTCCGCGTCGCGCCGACCGGCTCGAAACTACGCTCCTGGATGACACGCAGCAGCTTCGCCTGGATCGGTAGCGGCATGTCGCCGATCTCGTCGAGAAAGAGCGTGCCGCCGTCGGCGGCGGCGAAGCGCCCGGTACGGTTGGTCACGGCGCCGGTGAAGGCGCCTTTGACATGCCCGAAGAGCTCGCTTTCCAGCAAGGTCTCGGGAATCGCGGCGCAGTTGACCGCAATGAACGGCCTGTCGCGGCGTGGGCTGTTGAAATGGATCGCGCGGGCGACGAGCTCCTTGCCGGTGCCGCTCTCACCGTTGAGCAACACCGTCGCCTTGGTCTCGCAGACCTCCGTGACCTGTTCGATCACGCGGCGGAAGGCGGCGCTGTTGCCGACCAGCGTAGCGAAACTGTAGCGCCCTTCCAGTTCGCCGCGCAGCCGCTCATTGTCCCGCACGATGTCGGCGAGACGCAAGGCGCGCCGGATGGTCGCCGATACGTCGTCGATCTCGAAGGGCTTGGCGATGTAGTCGAACGCCCCCTCCTTGACGAGGTCGACCGCGTCACGCACAGCCGCGAAGGCGGTGATGATGATGACCGGGATTTCCGGCCAGCGGCTCCGGACCTCGCGCAGCAGCGCACGTCCGTCCATCACCGGCAGCCGCAGATCGGTCAGAACCAGATCGAAGCGTGCCTGCTCGAGCTCGGCGAGCGCGGCGCGCGCGCTATGCACCGCTGTAGCGCGATAGCCGAGATCCTCGAGCGCCGCCGCCAGCACGTCGGCGAGCCGAACTTCGTCATCGACCACGAGGACGGAACGACTCATGCCGCCACTCCCGGTTTCGCCCGCGGCAAGGTGATGGTGAAGGCGGCGCCACGACCGGGAACGCAGACGCAGGAGGTGCTGCCGCCATGCGCCTCCGCCACACTCTGGACCTTGGCGAGCCCCAGCCCTGTGCCCTTGGCCTTGGTGGTGAAGAAGGGGTTGAAGATCTCCTGGCGGATCGCCTCCGGCACGCCTGCCCCCTCGTCACGGATCGTCAGCCAGACGGTCTCGTCAGCCGCGCTCACGCTCGCCTGGATCGTCCCTCCGTCCGGCATGGCGTCGATCGCGTTGAGGATCAGGTTCAGGCTGGCCTGGTACAGCTGATCGGGATCGCCGAGGACCGTCGCCCCGCCGCTGCTGTCCTCGATCGCCAGCTGGATTTTCTGACGAGAGAACTCGGGCGCCGCGATCGCCGCGACGCGATCGATCACTGCTCGCAGGGGCATCTCGACCTTCAGCGGCGGTTTCGGCTGGGCGAAATCGAGGAAGTCGCGCACCAGCGTCTCGATGCGGCGTACCTCGTCGATGACATAGCCCAGCATCTTCTCCTCGGCGCCGCCGAGCTTGGCGCGGTTGCGAACGACCTCCGTCGAGGTCTTGATGATCCCGAGCGGATTGCGCACCTCATGGGCGATCACCATCGCGGCCTGGCCGAGCGCCGAAAGCCGCTCTTTCCGCCTGAGCTCGGCCTCGAGATCATGCAGCTTGCCGAGCTGTTCGGCCATCCTGTTGAAACCGGTGGCGAGCTCGACGATCTCGCGCCCGCCACCCGCTGAAACGCGTTGACCGAAATCCCCGCCTGCGATCGCCCGCACGCCATGGGTCAGAGCCCGCAGGGGTCGCACCAGCAGGTCCGAGGTCAGGATGCCGACGACGATCGAGATCGCGCTGCCGAGCAGGAAAATGCCGAGGAACAGGCTCTCCCGGCCGAGCTGCTCGAAGAAGCCCGCCTCGCTGCGCATGCCGATGAAGCTGATCGCGGCGAGCTGGCCGTCGATGCCGCGCAGGCCAGAATAGACCGCGCGGTAGGCGCCGGCGTCGGCTGCCGGCTCGAAGACAGCCTCCTCTCCGGCCTCGAGCTTCGTCCGTACACTCGCCGGCACCGCAGTCGTATGATCAGGATGGGTCTGCATCACCAGCTCGAGCTGGCCGTTGAAGAGCGCGAAGAGCCGGATCTCCAGCGAGGTCACCACCTTGATGCCGCCGAAAGAAGCTTCATCGAGCCAGGTCCCAACCAGGATGTTGGCCGGTTGGCCACCGATCTGCACGGCCTGGACGGCGCCTGCCATGATCCAGCGCTTGCCGTCGGTCTCGATCCTGAACAGGCCGAGACTCGATTCCACCGGCAGCGGACTAGCGCTGCTGAAGTCGCGGGTCTTGAACAGGATATCGCCGCCCGGACGGTAGATCGCGATCAGATCGTAGCCGACCGAGTTGAGCACGGCGAACTCGCGCTCGACGGTCTTCTGCATCTTGTGATCGTCGGTCGACTGTTCGAGCCGATGGCCGATCACGCCCGCGACGCGCTGCGCCTCCTGCGTCGCCTCGGCGATCTCGAGCGCGAAGAAGCGCGAAGTCTCGCCCAGCCACTGCTCGACATTCTCTTCGAAAGCATCCGAGATCAGCCTGGCCGCGATATAGGCCGATGCCATCATTGCCGGCACGCTGACCAGCATGAAGCCGATCACCAGCCTGAGCCTGAGCGATGTCATCCGCAGCGACATGTCGGACCTGTTCCCTTCACCTCCGACCGTCAACCAACATCACGGTTGCCGCGACCAGGTATCGTCGTCGCAGATCAGGCCGCCGAGCACGCAGCCGCGCACGACGAGGCTGCGCGCCGACGTCAATTCGAGAGTGGTGCGATAGGTCTTGCCGTCAGCGGGATTGTAGCCCTCGCCTTCCAGCGCACCCTTTGCCGCCGGCTTGAAGCCCGAGAGCACCTGGATACCCATCAGCGAGCGCTTCCGCAGCCCCTGATTGGGATTGTAGATGTCGAAGCGCTCCTCTTTCAGCCAGACGATCTTGCCGCACAGCGCCGGGCCGCAGCGGCTGATGGCGATCTCGGATTCGCCGTCTGAATCGCGCCAGCGCCCGACGATGTCGGACATCGGGTCGGCCAGGGCCGGCAGCACCGCCATCAGGGTCGCCGCCATAAGCGAAGCCAGGCCAAGTCCAATTCTCATTCGTCTCCCCCGAGCAGGACGACGCCTGCGATGATCAGCGCGATTCCGCCTGCACGAACCAGGTCGATGTGCTCGTCGAAGGTGAACCAGGCGAACAGCGGCACTGTGACATAGACCAATCCGGTCATCGGGAAGGCGCGGCTGAGCGGCATGTCGCGCAGGATAGCCATCCAGACGACGAAGACGCCGATATAGCCGAGCGTCGCCAGCCAGACGCCAGGCAGCGAGATCGCCTTCGCCATCATGGCGAGGCCGAACTCCATGTCGCCGAGCCCGTCCGCGCCCCATTTGAAGGCGAGCTGCGTAGCGGTATCGAGCACGACGAACGCGATCCAGATCGCGAGCTGGCGCCCCCATGAATTGCTTGCCGGTGGCGAGATGGTGCTCATGCGGCCTTCTTCCGGGCGATTGCGGCAAGATCGGGGTCGAAGCGCTCGAAACCGAGCCAGGGGCTCAAGGAACGCAGCGCCCATTGCAGCGGCGCGAGCCGGTGCCGGACATGCAGGGTCGAAGGCACCAGCCGGCTGCCGAAACGCAGCTTCGAAGCATAGGCCGTCTGGCCGCTCTGGAGCTTGCCGGTCCCGCGCCCCAGGCAGAAGCGGACATTCGCCATCCAGCTCACGGCATAGAGATTGTGCTCGCGGGCCAGCGGGTAGCGCATGCCCAGGAACTTGTCGATCACCCGGTCGGGCTCGACCAGCAGCAGGTTGAAGGCGGCGAGCTCCTCGCCGATCCAGTAGAGCATGAACGCCGCCCGCTCGCCGAGCGCCCGCGAGACCGCGCCGAAATAACCCGGCGGCAACACTTCGAGATCGCCATAGTCGAGCCCGCTCTGCGCCCGCGTCGCCTCGTAGAGTTCGTCGATTCTGGGCTCCAGCCCGGTGATGTCGGTGTGGAAAGTGATGCGCACGTCACCGGCCTTGGCGAGCTTGCGCTTGATGTCCTTGCGCGTCGCCCCCGAGAGCGAAGCGAGATAGGCGGCCTCGTCCTTGAAGGGCAGGTCGAGCACTGCGACCGGCAAGCTGCCAAGCCGGGCGAAACCGGCCTGCTTCAGCGCGCCGCCGAACCCTTCTTCCTCGGCCGGCGCCAGATCCTTCCAGACCACGAGATGCGCTTTCTCCTCAGCTGCCTGACGCTCCAGCGCGGCGGCGAGCGCCTGGAAGGCGGCGGCACGCCCGGCGGCGTCGAGCTTCGGCGAGAAACCGAGATGGCAGCGCTCGGCATAGGGCGAGCCGACGCAGAGCACCTTCAGGGTGACGAGCCCCGGCACATGGCGGAACAGGGCGTCGCCGGCGCTCCTGAGCTTGCCCTGCAACGGCGTGTCGAGCCGGTAGTTGAGCCGGAAGAACGGCGCCACCGCCACGACCGCGCCGTCAGACTCAGCACAGGCAGCCGCCATGCGCAGGCCGACGCCGCTCTCTGCCGCAGCCGCATCGCAGGCGGCGTAATAGGCATGGCATTCGGCCTCGCCGGGCAGGCAACCGTCCCAGGCGGCAGCGGCGATATCCGCGATACCGGCCAGGATACGGCCTTCAGGCGCACTCATTCGGCCGCCACGACATGCAGCGGCGTCACCGGGCGGCGGGCCTTGGCCAGCCGCGAGGCCAGCGCCAGCGAGCGCTCGATCACGATGTCATGCTGTTGGTCGATGGTAACGAGGTGATAGCTGTCGTCGAGGATCACCGCGTCGACCAGCCCGCCGAACTTGCGCTGGATCTCGAAGGCGTTCCTGAGGTCGGCGATGTCGTCCTCGCGCGGATGGACCAGGAGGGCCGGGCACTTGACCTGCGGCAGCTCGCGGCGGGTGACGGCGATCAGGTCCCACATCTCTTTCAGCGCGCCCGACGGCGTGCCGAGCAGGCCGGCGGTCGAGCTGTCACCACTCGTCAGCGAGGAGAGCACCAGGGCGCGGGCGCGGGTGTCCTTCAGCCCATAGGGCTCGCGTTCGACAAAGCTGTAGCGCCGCCCGAACGGCGTGTTGATGAACCATTTCAGCAGGAAGGCGTAGCGCGGGATCGACCAGCCATCATACCAGAAGGTCGGCGCGTAGAGCGCGAGGCCGTCGACCTGGGTCGGGCGCTGGGCGGCGACATGCATCGCCAGCACGGCGCCCATCGAGAGCCCGCCGACGATCACCGTGTCACAGATCTCGCGCATACGTTCGAGCTCGTCGAACACGCTCTGCGTCCAGTCGCGCCAGCCGGTGGCGAGAATCTCGGCCTCCCCGGCGCAATGACCGGCGAGCTGTGGGCAGTGCACGGTATGACCGGCCCGGTGCAGGGCACGGGCAACGAAGCGCAGTTCGACCGGCGTACCGCCGAGGCCGTGGATGAGCAGGAAGCCGGTGCGGTCGCCGGCGAGCCGGACGCTGAAATCGCGCTTGGTCATCGGAACACGTCCGTCAGGCTGTTCTGGCGACGATGATGACGCCGCAGGTGATCAGGAAGGAGCCCAGCCATTGCCGGCGGCCGACGCGCTCGCCGAGGAAGACGGCGCTGGCCAGGGTGATGGCGAGGAAATTGGCACTCGCGATCGGGAAGGCGATCGAGAGCGGCACTTCGGCGAGGATGCGCAGCCAGATGAAGAACTCGGCGACATAGGTCGCGAGCCCGGCGGTGATCCAGCCGCAGCGCGCCGCCGCCGCAGCGGTGGTGCGGAAATCGGCGCTTTGCGGCAGCCTGTCGGCGCCGATCTTGAAGAAGATCTGGCCGGCGACGTCGCAGACGACCGACAGCACGAACCAGACGATGATCATCGCGTTCATGACAGCACCCGCTCGAAGCAGTCGATCAGGCTCGCATTGACGCGGGCGTTGACGGAAAGCTGCTCGGGTGTCGGCCTGAAGCGCGGCGGGTGGTCGAAATACGCCAGCGTTGCCCGGAACGGATCGGTAAAGCGCGGCTCCGACCAGTCGCCGCAGACGTCGGCGCCGACAATCCGGCGTTCGCTCGCCAGCCGCTCGACCGCTGCCAGGAGATGACACAGCGGCAGATCGCCCTGATCCCAGTTGGTGCAGGCGTCGCCGGGCCCGAGCACATCCTTGTCGATCGTCAGCCAGACGGCCGTGGTCGGGATCGCTGCGATCAGCTCGTCGAGGAAACCCGACCAGTCTTCGTCGGCGAGGTTGCGCCAGTGCAGATGACCGCTCTCCTGGCGGAAGCTCGCGGTCTCGCCATAGCGTCCCCAGACGCGCGACGGTTCATGCCGCCAGGGGTAGAGCGCGATCCGGCCATCGGCCACGGCCCGCAGGTTTGCGAACTGCCATTCCGGGCGCACCAGATCGTCACTGCACGGACCGATCGTCACAACCTTATGCACATCGGGCAGCTCCAGCGCCCGGTTGACCCAGGCGCCGCAGTTCACCGTCGCCGGAAAGTTGACCCAGTCGGGATGATTGTCGAAATGGACGACGGTGACCGGCTCCTCGACCCTGCTCAGCAGCACCGAGGTGACGTGGTGGAAATCACCCGAGCCGTAGAAGAAGACGGGCGCGCCCTGCCCCTCGCCATCGCGGCGGGCAAGGCGTTCCAGCAGTTCGGCCTTGGCCCGGCGACCCGCGACGATGCGCGTGGCGCCGGCAAGATCGGCGGCCGCGATGCAGGCGGCCGTGCCAGCGTCGATGCGCCGGCGCAGCGGCTCCTGCGCCGCTACGCTACCGTCGAGATCGATCACGCGCAGGCGCAAGGCCCGTCTCCACTGCTCAGGCGCTGGCGACGCGGGCGAAGAGCTGGTCGAGCAGCTCGATCGCGAGGTCGATCTCGGCATAGCTCATGGTCAATGCCGGCGCGAGGGTGATGACGTTCTTGTAGTAGCCGCCGATGTCGAGCACGAGGCCATAGCGCTTGCCGCCGATTTCGAGGTCGGCCTTCATGCCCTCGTCGCACATCAGGTCGACCAGCCGCTTCGACGGGGTGAAGCTGTCATGCGGCTCGCAGATCTCGATCCGCAGCGCCATGCCGAGCCCGTCGACCTCGCCGACGATCTTGTGGCGGCGCTTCAGCCCCTGCAGGCCTTCGAGGAAATACGCACCCTTGGCCATGACCATGGTCTCGTAGTCCTCTTCCTCCATCATCTTCATCGCCTCGAGCGCGACGGCGGTGCCGAGCGGGTTGGCGTTGAAGGTGGAGTGGGTCGAGCCCGGCGGGAACACGGTCGGGTTGATCAGCTCTTCCTTGGCCCAGACGCCGGAGAGCGGGTTCAGCCCGTTGGTCACCGCCTTGCCGAAGACGATCACGTCCGGCTGAACGCCGAAATGCTCGATCGACCAGAGCTTGCCAGTCCGGTAGAAGCCCATCTGGATCTCGTCGACCACCAGCAGGATGCCGTGCTGGTCGAGCACCTTCTTGAGCTCGATGAAGAAGTTCGGCGGCGGGATGACGTAGCCGCCCGTGCCCTGCAGCGGCTCGACATAGAAGGCCGCATATTCGGCCTCGCCGACCTTGGGATCCCAGACGCCGTTGTACTCGCTCTCGAACAGCCGGGCGAACTGCTGCACGCAGTGATGCCCGTACTCCTCCTTGCTCATCCCCTTGGGGCCGCGGAAATGGTAGGGGAACGGGATGAAATGCGCGCGCTCGCCGAAATGGCCGAAGCGGCGGCGATAGCGATAGGACGAGGTGATCGCCGAGGCGCCGAGCGTACGGCCGTGATAGCCGCCCTCGAAGGCGAACATCAGGCTTTTGCCCTTCTTGGCATTGCGCACGAGCTTGAGCGAATCCTCGACCGCCTGGGCGCCGCCGACATTGAAATGGACACGGCCCTTGGCGCCGAACTTGCGCTGCGCATCCTGCGCGATCATCGCCGCGAGTTCGATCTTCTCGCGATGCAGATACTGGCTCGCCACCTGCGGCAGCGTGTCGATCTGGCGCTTCAGCGCATTGTTCAGGCGCGGATTGGCGTAGCCGAAATTGACGGCCGAGTACCACATCTGCAGGTCGAGGAAGCGGTTGCCCGCCGCATCGAGCATGAACGAGCCCTCGCAGCCCGAGAAGATCTTCGGGAACTGCGTGTAGTGCACGGTGTCGCCATGCGAGCAGTATTCGGCCTCGAGCGCGAGCAGGCGGGCCTCTTCCTCGGCCAGCGTCGCCGCCGGCGCCGAGGAAACATCGACCGGCTCGGCGCGGTCGAGCAAGGTGAAGCCGTCATCCATTGATCATGTCCTTGCGTGCGGAGGCTGCCGGCTCCGTCGTAGCTTCCGACAGCAGCGTTTCGAGGAGGCCGACGGCCTCCGAGAAGGTGTTGAACGGGCGATGGCCGATGCCATTGTCGAGGCAATGCGCGATCAGGCTCTTCTTGGCGAAGACGAGGTCGGCCTGGCCGGCGACGCAGAAATCCGAGCGACCGTCGCCGACCAGCAGGGTCAGCGGCCGGCTGAGGCTGCTGGCGACGCGGCATTTGCAGGTGCCGCTGGCGCAGCCACCGGACGGGTCGGCATGCGGCGAGGTCAGCCGCCAGCGATCGCCGGGCAGCGGCTCGATATGGTTGGCGACGACGGTGAGGCCATTGAGGCCAGCGCGGCCAAGCAGCGCATGGATGGTGCGGTCCAGCCCGTCGGAGACGACGGTGACCGGGATCCCGGCACGCTGGCACAGCCGCACGAAGGCAGCGAAGTCCCAGTCGATCGCCAGCGAGGAGACGAAGGTGTCGAACACGTCGGGCGACGCGTGCAGCAGCGCGACCTGACGCTGCATGCACTCGCGAGAGCCGATCTTACCGGCGACCCAGTCCGCCTCGATCTCTTCCCAGCCCGGCTCCGCGAAACGCTGCAGCACGAGGTCGGTCGTATCCTCGCGTGAGATGGTCCCATCGAAATCGACGATAGCCTGCCAGTTCATGCCTGCTGCGCTCCAGCCAGTCCGCGCGCCGCTACAGCAACCCTCGTGCCACACACCAAGCCATTGAAATATCGAGACGAAGGGAGCTGCAGTCCTGGGCTGCAGCTCCCGTCTTTTGGAGGCGGCTCCATTTTTTGGAGCAACCCGGTCGGTTTAGGTGTCGCGAGTTTGCCTCAGGATTGCCTGGCGATCAGGTGCCCGCACGAGGAACGCAACGAAAAGGCTGACCAGCATCGGCAGCCCCCTGCCGGGTCCCCTTCCGCCTCCTGCCGCGAACGATTCGAACCGCCAGACCCCACCCCGCGACACAAACCGTCTTGACTCATCGTCATCTCAGCGTATTGTTCCTTTAATTGCAACTTAAGTTCCATTTTTTGGAACTTTTTTGGAAGCGACCCGGATGTCCATCCTGACGGCAGCCGCAGACGTGCTTCGTTGCTTCTCCAGCACGCGTCACGACGTGACCGTGACCGACCTCGTGACCCTGCTTGGCATGCCCAAGAGCAACGCCTCGCGCCTGCTGCGGGCGATGCGTGACGAGGGGCTTCTGGAGACGGTCGGCGACAGCAAGCGCTATCGCCCGGCGCTGCTGCTCGCGCAGGTCGGCCAGCTCTATCGTTTCGCGGCATCGCTGATCGACCGCGCCGACGCCGTGGTCGGGCGCGTCTCCGATGAGATCGGCCACACCGGCTATATCAGTGTCCGCCGCGGCACCGAGATCATCGGCGTCACCGCCCATCCCGGCCGGCATGCGCTCAGGGTCGTCACCGCGATCGGCGACCGCATCCCCGCCTTCGCGTCCAGTACCGGCCGCGCTTTGCTTGCAAGGCTCAGCGACGCCGAGGTCCGCGCGCTCTATCCCGAGGGCTTCACTGCGCCTTCGGAAACCGCGCCTCGCAGCATGGACGACTTGCTGGCACGGCTGGCCGAGACCCGCCGCAACGGCTTCGCCGAATCCCATGACGAGGCGGTACGCGGCGTGCGCGCCATCTCGGTCGGCCTCGGCGATCCCACCACCGGCGACGAGGTCGCGCTCTGCATCTCTTTCCCGGCTGCGACGGTCGAGCCGGGCGAGCGCCTTTCCATCATCCGTTCCCTGGCCGAAGGCGCCGCCGAGATCGCGGCCCTGACCCAGGACAAGCGCTTCTTCCCCTTGAACCTCACATCTTCGGAGACTGCTCCATGAGCAATCGCTGGCGCATCGGCTTCGACATCGGCGGCACTTTCACCGATTTCATCCTCTATGACGGCCAAGAACGCTCGGTCCGGCTGCACAAGCGCCTGACAACCCCTCACGACCCATCGGAAGCAGCGCTCATTGGCCTTGGCGAACTCGTCGAAATGGCCGGGATCACGCTCGCCGATGTCGGCGACATCGTCCATGGCACCACGCTGGTCACCAACGCTGTAATCGAGCGCAAGGGCTCCAAGCTCGGCCTGATCACCACCAGGGGCTTCCGCGACATCCTCGAAATGGGGACCGAGCAGCGCTACGACATCTACGATCTCTTCCTGACCTTCCCCGACCCGCTGGTCTCGCGCGAGCATCGCCTCGAAGTGCCTGAGCGCATGGATCGCGACGGCAAGGTCGTGACCGCGCTCGACGCCGAGGCCGTGCGCAAGGCCGCCCGCGAACTCGCCGCCGCCGGCTGCGAGGCGATCGCGATCTGCTTCCTCAACAGCTACCGCAATCCCGCCCATGAGCAGGAAGCCGGCCGCATCGTCCGCGAGACCTGCCCCGAGCTCACCGTCTCGCTCTCGAGCGAGGTCGTCGCCGAGATCTGGGAATACCAGCGCTTCGTCACCACCGCCGCCAACGCCTATGTCCAGCCGCTGATGCGGCGCTATCTGGAGCGGCTGGAGCGCGAGCTCGCCGCCCGCTCCTTCACCGGCGCGCTCCGGCTGATGCATTCGGCCGGCGGCCTGGTCTCGCCCGAGACGGCGCGCACCTTCCCGATCCGCCTGCTGGAGAGCGGCCCGGCCGGCGGCGGCCTCGCCACGGCCCTGTTCGGCGAGCTCGCCGGCCACAAGGACGTGATCTCCTTCGACATGGGCGGCACCACCGCCAAGGCCTGCATGATCGAGGACGGCCGCGCCGAGATCGCGCCGATGCTGGAAGCCGGCCGCGTCAACCGCTTCGCCAAGGGCTCCGGCCTGCCGATCAAGGCGCCGGTGATCGACATGATCGAGATCGGCGCCGGCGGTGGCTCGATCGCGGCGATCGACGAGGTCGGCCTGCTCAAGGTCGGCCCGCATTCGGCCGGCTCAGACCCCGGCCCGGCCTGCTACGGCATGGGCGGCGTGAAGCCGACCGTGACCGACGCCAATCTCGTCCTCGGCTATTATGATCCCGGCTTCTTCCTCGGCGGGCGCATGGCGCTCGACCTCGACGCCGCACGCAAAGCCGTCTCGACCGTCGCCGAGCCGCTCGGCCTCTCGATCGAGGAAGCGGCCTGGGGCATCCATAAGGTCGTGGTCGAGAGCATGGGCGCGGCTGCCCGCGTGCATCTCGTCGAGAAGGGCAAGGACCCGCGCCACTACGCCATGGTCGGCTTCGGCGGCGCCGGCCCGGCCCACGCCGTCGACGTCGCCCGCGTGCTCGGCGTCAAGCAGGTCATCATCCCGCCGGCTTCCGGCGCGGCCTCGGCGCTCGGCTTCCTCGCCGCGCCGCTCTCCTTCGATCAGGTGCGCTCGCTGCCAGTCGAATTCTCCGAAGGCTTCGACGCCGCCGCGGTCAACCGTGTGCTGACCGAGCTTGAGGAGGAAGGCCGCAAGCACCTGATCGAGGCCGGCGTGAAGCCCGCCGACGTCACGGTCGAGCGCTCGGCCGATATGCGCCTCGTCGGCCAGATGCACGACATTTCCGTGCCGCTGCCTTCCGGCGCGATCGATGCGTCGAGCCTGGAGGCGATCCGCGCCGCCTTCAGCAAGGCCTATTCCGCCCGCTACACCTCGGTCTACGAAGGCGCGCGACTGGAGGCGATCAATTTCCGCGTCCGCTGCGCCGGCCCGGTGCCGACGCTCTCGCTCTCCGGTGCCGCCGGCGGCGGCGACGCCGCAGCCAAGGTCAAGGGCACGCGCCGCGCCTGGTTCGAGGGCGGCTGGAGCGAGGCCGGGGTCTATGACCGCTACGCCCTGCGCGCTGGCGACACCATCAAGGGCCCGGCGATCATCGAGGAGCGCGAGGCGACCACGATCGTCCCGCCCGGCGACAGCGTCACGATCGACGATGTCCTGAACCTCCTGGTCCATGTCGGCCAGGCCAGCGCGGCGGAAACCTCGATCACCGCCGACATGCCGCTGGCCGAAGCCGCGCGCCGCATCGAGGCCGATCCGATCTCGCTGGAGATCATGTGGAGCCGGATGATCAACGTCGTCGAGGAGATGTGGCTGACCGTCTGCCGCACCGCCTTCTCGCTGGTGATCTCCGAGGCGCAGGACTTCGCCTGCGAGCTGCTCGATCCCGAAGGCGAGACGCTGGCGCACAGCCCGCGCGCCATGCCGGTCTTCAATCTGACGCTGCCGCGCGCGGTCAAGGCTCTGCTGGAACGCTACCCGGCCGAGACGCTGAAGCCCGGCGACGTGCTGATCACCAACGATCCCTGGCTCTGCGCCGGCCATCTCTTCGACATCGCCATCGTCACCCCGGTCTTCCTGGGCAATCGCGTCGTCGGCCTGATGGGCACGGTCGGCCATGTCTCCGACATCGGCGGCACCAAGGACTCGTTGCGCGCCCGCGAGATCTACGAGGAAGGCTTCCAGATCCCGCCGATGAAGCTCTACGAGGCCGGCAGGATCAACGAGACGCTGGTCCGCCTGCTCGCCGAGAACGTGCGCAATTCCGAGCAGGTGCTCGGCGACCTCCACTCCTTCGTCGCGGCCAACGCCATCGGCGCCGAGCGCTTGCAGTCCTTCCTCACCGACTACGGCATGCAGGACCTGCGGGCGCTCGCTCATGTCGTGCAGAGCCGCTCCGAGAAGGCGATGCGCGAGGCGATCCGCGCGCTCCCCGACGGCACCTATCACGGCACCGTCTCGAACAACCCGCTCGGCACGCCGATGACCTATCCGCTGGCGCTGACGGTCAAGGACGACACGATCCATCTCGACTTCGCCGGTGCGCCGCCGCAGCTGCCGCAGGGCGGGCTGAACTGCACGCTCAACTACACGATGGCGCACGCCACCTACCCGCTGAAATGCATGCTGACGCCGTCGGTGCGCGGCAATGCCGGCTGCTATCGCGCCTTCTCGATCGATGCGCCCAAGGGCTCGATCCTGAACTGCGACAAGCCGCTGGCAGTCAATCTGCGCACCCGCACCGGCTGGTATCTGGCGCCCAATATCTTCCGCGCTTTGTCGCAGGCGGCCCCGCGCCAAGTCCAGGCCTTCACCGGCCTGCCGGTAGCGGCCAGCGTCTATGGCCGCGACCAGGCCGGCGACACCTATTCCGACATGCTCTTCGTCGGCGGCGGCCAGGGCGGCTCGGCCCATGGCGACGGCAAGTCGGGCCTGCTCTACCCGACCTCGGCGGCCAACACCTCGATCGAGACCTTCGAATCGCGCGTGCCGGTGCTGGTGGTCGAGAAGACCTATCTGACCGACTCCGGCGGCGCCGGCCGCCAGCGCGGCGGCCTCGGCCAGCGCGTTCGTCTGCGCAAGCTCT
Source organism: Rhizobiales bacterium 2SD (assembly GCA_005502805.1). GTDB lineage: Bacteria > Pseudomonadota > Alphaproteobacteria > Rhizobiales > Beijerinckiaceae > Allobosea. The sequence continues at coordinate 163,659 of SCMY01000013.1, forward strand.
CGGATGATGGCCTGCCGACTTTGGTCTCGCTCTATCCGGAAGGGGTCAACAACCCGATTCCCGGCCTGTTCGACGGCAAGGCCGGCGGCGGCGCCTCGGGCCGGGTCATCGACGAACAGGGCCATGTCCTGAAGGACGTCGGCACCGGCGAGCTCGTCCAGGTCAAGCAGCCGCGCGAGATCGTCGAGCTCGTGCTCGCCGGCGGCGCCGGCTACGGCCCGGCCTCCGAGCGCTCCCGCGAGGCGATCGCCCGCGACATCGCGCTCGGCCTCGTCTCGCCGGAAGCGGCGAAGCGCGATTACGGCATGCATGCCGCCCATGCCTCCCAGGATGTCGGCGAAGCCAAGACCGGCATCCTTGTTGCCTGACGGATCAAACGGACAAGCCCACAGGGGCGAATGAGGGGACTGAGGCATGATGACGCAAAATGACGGAGTGCCTCAGCGGCACCCCAGCCTGTTCGAGCCGGCGACGCTGGCGCTGATCGCGATCCTCTGCGTCTTCGGCGCAATCATCGGGATGCAGTTGCTGGTCTCGCTCGGCATCACCGCCAACACCTCGCTGATCGGCGCACTCGCCGCCATGGCGCTGGCGCGCGTGCCGCTCGCGATCTTCGCGCGCTACCGCTCGATCCACGTCCAGAACCTGGCCCAGAGCGCGATCTCCTCGGCGACCTTCGGTGCGGCGAACAGCTTGCTGCTGCCGGTCGGCATCCCCTGGCTGCTCGGCCGTCCCGATCTCGTCCTGCCGATGCTGGCCGGCGCCTTCTTCGCCATGCTGCTCGACGGCTACCTGCTCTACCGGATGTTCGATTCCCGCGTCTTCCCCGCGACTGGCGCGTGGCCGCCGGGCGTCGCCGCCGCGGAGGCGATTAAGGCCGGCGACGAGGGCGGCCGCAAGGCGGTGCTGATGGGCGTCGGCTTCGTCACCGCCATCCTCGTGGGCTTCGTCAAAGTACCGCTGGCCTGGATCGGTTTCGCCGGCTCGGCTGCGATGTCGAGTATCCCGATGTCAGCCTTCGGCGTCGCCTTCATCGGCAATATCTGGGCGCTGGCCATGTTCGGCATCGGCCTCCTGCTGCGCGGCTATTCCAGCCAGATCTTCGGCGGACCGCTGTTCGAGACGATCATCCCGAAGGGCGACCTGATGGCCGCCTATATCCCGCATGGCTTCATGATCGGCGCCGGCCTCGTCGCGCTGCTGCAGGTCGGCATGCTGCTCTTCCGCCGCAGCGAGGCGCAAAGAGAGGCCGAGGCTGCCGCGGGCACCTCGGACGCGCAGGTGAAGCGTGCGCTCGGGCTCGGCACCATCGGCTATCTCGTCATCGCCGTCTTCCTCGCTCTGGTCGGCGGGCTGATGACCGACATGTCGATCGGCATGCTGATCCTGTTCGTGCTCTACGCCGCCTTCGCCGCCTATGTGCACGAATTGATCGTCGGCCTCGCTGCGATGCATTCCGGTTGGTTCCCGGCCTTCGCGGTCGCGCTTATCACCCTGATCATCGGCATGCTCCTCGGCTTCCCTCTGCCTGCGCTGGCGCTGCTCGTCGGCTTCTCGGCCGCGACCGGTCCCGCCTTCGCCGACATGGGCTACGACCTCAAGGCCGGCTACCTGCTGCGTGGCAACGGCGCCGACCCCGCCTTCGAGCGCGAAGGCCGCCGCCAGCAGCTCTTCGCCGCGATGTTCGCCTTCGTCGTCGCCGGCGCGGTCGTGCTGGTCTCCTACCAGTCGTTCTTCGACCGGAACCTCGTCGCCCCCGTCGACAAGGTCTATGCCGCCACGATCAAGGCCGGCGTCGCGCCGGGCGTCGCCTGGCAGCTCTTCCTCTGGGCGATCCCCGGCGCGATCCTGCAACTCGTCGGCGGGCCGAAGCGCCAGATCGGCGTGCTCTTCGCCACCGGCCTCCTGATCAACTTCCCGATGGCGGGCTGGGCGGTGCTGGCGGGCATCCTCTGCCGGCTCATCTGGGAGAAGCTGCGCGGCGCCGATGGCGAAGGCGACATGGAGGTATTCGCCGCTGGCGTGATCGCCGGCGACGCGATCTTCTCCTTCTTCGACTCCGTGCTGAAGAACTTCAACAAGCCCTGAGGGCACAAGGCCCGGGCCGTTACCGGTCCGGGCCGCTTCACATCCGGAAGGAAGCGCCATGGCCAAGCTCGGCACCCTCACCATCGGCCAGGCACCGCGCGCCGACATCACGCCGATCCTCGATGCGGTGCTGGGTTCGGAACTGCCCCGGCTGCATGCCGGCGTGCTCGACGGGTTGTCGCGCGAGGAGATCGACCGCGATTTCGCGCCAGAGCCGGACGGCGCGCTCCTGATCACCAAGCTGCTCGACGGAACCTCCGTCGTCATCGACCGCCAGCGCACCGAGCGGGCCGCACAGGCCAAGCTCGCCGCGCTCGAAGCCGCCGGCTGCAGCACGATCCTGATGCTCTGCACCGGGCATTTCGCCAACCTGCGCACCGAGCGCGCCCGACTGATCGAGCCGGACCGCATCCTGCCGCCGACAGTCGCGGCGCTGGTCCAGGATGCCCAGCTTGGCATCATCGTGCCGCTCGCCGAGCAGATCGCCTCGGAGGCCGGGAAATGGGCGCCGCTTGCCCATCCGCCGATCTATGCCGCCGCCTCGCCCTATGGCGGCGATGGTCCGTCGGTTGCGGAGGCCGCCGAGAGCCTTGCCGAGCACGGCGCGCAGATCCTGCTGATGGACTGCATGGGCTTCGTCGAGCGTCATCGCCAGGAGGCCGCCGCAGCCGCCCTCCCGGTCATCCTGTCGAACGCGCTGATCGCCAAGATCGTCTCGGAAGTGGTCTGAGAGCGCAGCTTCGGCGCTCCCAAAGCCACGCTATTTGCCCGACGGCGGCGTGCCATGAGTGTGGAAGCTCTCGATCGTCTTCAGCCCCCAGGCCTGCCCTTTCTTCCGCTCCTCTTCCGTCCAAGTCACCGTCTGCCAGTCCGGATCGAGGATCAGGCGCGCCCCGGCATTGGCGATCTCGACCCGGTTTCCGGCGGGTTCGTAGACATAGAGGAAGAAAGTCTGCTGCACCGCGTGCTTGTGCGGCCCGGTCTCGATGAAGACGCCATTCTCCAGGAAAAGATCGGCCGCCTCGAGGATGTGCTCACGCTGGTCGACGGCGTAGGTGACATGGTGGAAGCGCCCGCGCGCCGGCGTGTGGTCGCGGGTATAGGCGATGTCGTAGCTCTTGTTATTGACGGTGAACCAGCAGCCGCCGACCTCGCCGGAATCGAGCACGATCTGCTCGGTCACGCGGCTGCCCAGCGCCTTTGGCATGAACTCGCGGATCTTGGCGACATCCTGCGCCAGCAGGTTGAGATGGTCGAGCCGGCGCACGGCGCAGCCGCGGCCATGGTTGCGCTGCGCCTGGTTCTTCAGGGCAGGCCGCTCCCTCTCGGGGGCGACGTATTTGTTGGTCTCGAAATAGATCTCGAAGACGTGGTCGTCCGGATCGCGGAAGCGATAGGCCCGGCCATGGCCGAGGTCGCCCTCGCTCCAGCCGATGCCGCAGCCCATCGCCTCGATCGCCGCGACGCGCCGCATGAGCGCCGCCTCGCTTGAGGCGCGGTAGCCGATATGGCCGACGCCCGTCGTCTTCGCCGCGGTGAGCTTCAGCGTGTGGAACTCGTAATCGTCCCAGGCGCGCAGATAGACGCTGTCGCCCTCGCACCCGCTCTCCGTCAGCCCAAAAATGTCGACGAAGAAGTCGAGGCTCTCCTGCGGCTTGTCGGTGAAAAGCTCGACATGGCCGAGATGGGCGACGTCGAAGCAGGGTTCTGTGCTCATCCCCAGACTTCCCTTGCGACTTCGAGGATGCGCGAGAGTTTGGCCCATTGCTCGTCCTCGGCCAGGACATTGCCCTCCTCGGTCGAGGCGAAGCCGCATTGCGGCGACAGGCAGAGCTGCTCCAGCGGGGCGAATTTCGAGGCTTCCTCGATCCGGCGCTTGAGATTGTCCTTGCTCTCGATCTCGCCGAACTTCGAGGTCACCAGCCCGAGCACGACCTGCTTGTCGCCCTTGGGCAGGAAGCGCAGCGGCTCGAAGCCGCCGGAGCGGTCGTCGTCCCACTCCATGAAATAGCCGTCGACATCGATCTCGTTGAAGACCATCTCGGCAACCGGCTCGTAGCCGCCAGAGGCAATGAAGGTTGATTTGAAATTGCCGCGGCAGGTGTGGGTGGTGATCTGCATGTCGGCGGGCTTGGCCTTCAGCGCCGCATTGAGCACGTCACGATAGATGAAGATCAGCTGTTCCGGATCGTCGCCGCGCTCGGCCAGCATCTTGCGCTGCTCGGGATCGCAGAAATAGGACAGGCTGGTGTCGTCGAGTTGGAGATAGCGGCAGCCGGCATCGTAGAAGGCCTTGATCGCCTTGGCGTAGGCCTTGCCGAGATCGTCATAGTAATCCTCGATCCGCAGATAGGCGCTCGGATCGATCGCCTTCCGACCGCCGCGATAGTGCAGCATGGACGGGCTCGGGATCGTCATCTTCGGCACCCGGCTGGTCGTCGAGGCCAGGAACTTGAAATGGGCGAGATGCGGGTGGTCGTCGGGGAAGTCGAGCTTGCCGGTGACGCGGACCGCATGGCCCTTGGTGGTGACGCCCTTGAACTGGATGCCTGAATCGGTCTCGAAGCTGGTCACGCCGGAAAGACCGTCGAGGAAGTCGAAATGCCAGAAGGCGCGGCGGAACTCGCCGTCGGTCACGGCCTGAAGGCCGACCTCCTCCTGCTTGCGCACGAGCTTCCTGATCTCCTCGTCCTCGATCGCGGTCAATTCGGCCTGGCCGATCTCGCCGGCCGCGTGCTTGGCGCGCGCATCCTTGACGGCTGAGCTGCGCAGCAGGCTGCCGACCATGTCGCCGCGGAACGGCGGCTTCTGTCTCTGGCTCATGGCGTTTCCTTTCCCTGTTCTGTCGTTGGCTCAGGCGGCGGCGAGGCCGAGATGGCGCTCCAGCCGTGACGGATCGGCGAGGAGCTCGGCGCTCCCCGCGGCGAGGACGACGCGGCCACGCTCCAGCACGATCGCCTCGTCGGTCAGTTCGAGGATCTTGCGGGCATGCTGCTCGATGACGATCGCCGAGAGCCCCTCCTCGCGGACGAGGCGTTTCAGGGCGCGCAGCAGTTCCTCGACGATGATCGGCGCGAGCCCCTCGGTCGGCTCGTCCAGGAGCAGCAGCCTGGGATTGAGCATCAGCGCCCGGCCGATCGCCAGCATCTGCTGCTCGCCGCCGGAAAGCTGGTTGCCGAGATTGGCCTTGCGCTCGGCGAGGCGCGGGAACATCGAAAAGACGCGCCCGGTCGTCCACGCGCCCGGCGTCGCCACGGCGGTCAGGTTCTCCAGCACGGTCAGCGACTTGAAGATGTTGCGCTCCTGCGGCACCCAACCGATGCCGGCATGGGCGCGCTGCTCCGGCGAGAACCCGGTGATGTCGCGCCCGGCCAGCGCGATCCGGCCGCCGCGGCGGCGGGTGACGCCGATGATGCTGTTGACCAGCGTGGTCTTGCCGACGCCGTTACGGCCGAGCAGCGCCAGCGAACGGCCCTCGGCGAGCGCAAGATCGATGTCGAACAGCACCTGGGCCTCGCCATAGCCGGCGCTGAGGCGTTCGACGTTGAGGAGTTCAGCCATGGCCGTGCTCCCCGAGATAGGCGGCGCGAACGGCTGGATCATTGGCGATCTCGCCGGGCGTCCCGTCGGCGAGGAGACGGCCATTGACCAGCACAGTGATCCGCGTCGCGAAGCGGAAGACGAGGTCCATGTCGTGCTCGATCAGCAGGACCGAGACATCCTCCGGCAGGCCGGCGACCGTCGCCATCAATTCGCGCCGCTCGGCTTCGGGCACGCCCGCCGCCGGCTCGTCGAGCAGCAGCACGCTCGGCTTGGCGGCGAAGGCGGCGGCGATCTCGATCTGCCGCTGCTTGCCATAGGGCAAGGTCGCGATGCGCTCGTCCATGATGTCGTCGAGCCTGAAGCGGGCGAGTATCTCTGCGGTCTCGGCGACGAGTTCCTTTTCCCTGTCGAGCGCACGCAAGGGCTGCCGGCCGCGTCCGAGCCGCTCGGAGATCACCAGCGCGATCATCTCGACCGGCGTCATCGTCGCAAAGAGCTGGTTGATCTGGAAGGTCCGCGCCAATCCGCGCCCGACCCGGGCCTCGCGCGGCAGCCCAGTGATGTCCTCGCCCATCAGTTCGACGCGGCCGGAGCTTGGCCGCAGCACGCCGGTCAACTGGTTGACGAAGGTGGTCTTGCCGGCACCGTTCGGGCCGATCAGCGCGTGACGCGCGCCCTTCGCCAGCGTGAAATCGACATGATCCGTCGCGGTGATGCCGCCGAAGCTTTTGCACAGGTCGAAGGTCTGGAGCGCCGCGTTCATGTCGACGCCCTCCGGCCAAGGCGCGCGACACGGCCGACCACAGCCTTGATCCCGCCATGGATCAGTTCGCGCCCGCCGAGCACGAACAGGACGAGGAACAGCCCGATCCAGAACATCCAGTATTGCGGCGTGAAGCTCGCGATCACGTCCTGCAGCAGCTTGAAAGCGACAGCGCCGATCAGCCCGCCATAGAGATAGCCGGCGCCGCCGACGATCAGCACCAGCATCAGGTCGGCGGAGCGATGGAAGGCGAGCACGTCGAGCGAGACGAACTGCGTGGTCTGCGCGAGCAAGGCACCAGCCGCCCCGGCATAGGCCGCAGCGAGCGTATAGACCGCGACCAGTCGCCAGTGCAGCGGCACCCCGGAGGCGGAGGCGCGCAGCGGGTTGTCGCGGATCGCTCGCAGCGACAGGCCGAAGGGCGAACCCACAATGCGCCGCGCCAGCACGAACAGCACGAACAGCACGGCGAGCGAATAGAGATAGGCGACCTTGCCGAAGATATCGAACTCGAACAGGCCGAGCACCGGCCCCATCATGATGCCCTGCAGGCCGTCGGCGCCGCCGGTGATCCCGCCGAGCGAATTCGCCAGCTCCCCCAGGATCAGCGCGACACCGAGCGTCACCATCAAACGCGTCAGATCGCTGCCGCGCAGGATCAGCGGGCTGGTCAGCAGGCCGAGCAGGCCAGCAGCGCTCATGCCAACGGCAAGTCCCGTGACCGGGTCGGCGCTGGCATGCTTGGCGAAGAGCCCGGCCGCATACGCGCCGAAACCGAAGAAGGCGGCGTGCCCGAGCGAGACGATGCCGGCATAGCCGAGGATCAGGTCGAGCGAGAGCGCGAACAGCCCGAGGATCGCGATCTCGTTGAGGATCAGCAGCTGGCGCGGCAGGAGGAAGAAGGCCGCCAATGCCAGGACCCAGAACGCGATCTCGGCCGGGTGCCAGCGCCGCGCGCCATAGAGCGAGCGCTGGACGCGCGCCTCGATGCTATCGGTACTCATGCCCGCCCCCTGGCGAAGAGACCGTGCGGTCGCGTGATCAGCAGGATCACCATCAGCGCATAGATGATGAAGGCGCCGAGCTGCGGCACCAGGTACTTGCCGGCGACATCGGCGACGCCAAGCAGCATCGCCGCGAAGAACGGGCCGGAGATCGTCGAGGTGCCGCCGACGGTCACGACGATCAGGAAGTAGATCATGAACTTCAGCGGGAAGGTCGGGTCGAGCCCCATCAATTCGATGCCGAGCGCCCCGCCGAGGCCGGCAAGCCCCGAACCAAACGCAAAGGTCAGCGCGAACAGCCGGTTGACGGGGATGCCGAGGCCGCGCGCCACCCTGGCGTCGTCGACCGCGGCGCGCAGCCGGCTGCCGAAGCGCGTGCGGGTGAAGCCCCATTGCATCGCGAAGGCCAAGGCGCCGCAGAGCAGGATGATGAAGAGCCGGTAGCGGCCGACACCAATGCCGGCGAGATCGAAGCGCCCGCTCAGCCAGGCCGGCAGTTGCACGAATTGCTGGCTCGAGCCCATCAGATAGTCGGCGCCGGCGATAGCCATGAACACCAGCCCGATCGAGAACATCACCTGGTCGAGATGGCTCTTGGCGTACATCGGCCGGTAGACCAGCCGCTCCAGCACGAGCCCGGCGAGCGCGGCGGCAAAGAAGGCCGCCGGCAAGGCCATGAGGAACGGCAGGCCGAGCCGCTGCATCGCCAGCACAGTGACATAGCCGCCGAACATGGCGAAGGCGCCGTGGGCGAGGTTGATGAAGTTCATCAACCCCATGGTCACGGACAGCCCGCAGGCCAGCACGAACAGGATCATGCCGTAGGCGACGCCGTCGAACAGGATGGTGAGCACGTCGGGTCCGCCCTGGCCGGCTTACTTTTTGGCCTTGGTCGGGTCCTTGACGTTCGGGATCGTCTCGAACTCCTGATTGTAGAGCTCGCCGTTCACGCGCTCGACCTTGCGGATATAGACGTTCTGGATGATGTCGCGCGTCTCGGGATCGATCGAGATCGGCCCGCGCGGGCTGACCCAGCTCATCCCCTTCATCGCTGTGACCAGAGCCTCTCCGCCTTCGCCCTTGGTCTTCTTTAGGCCCTCATAGAGCGCGTGCATGCCGTCATAGCCGCCGACCGCCATGAAGTTCGGGCGCAGGCCGGGATTGGCCTTCTTGAAGCCCTCGACGAAGGCCTTGTTCTCGGGGCTGTCATGCGAGGCCGAATAGTGCTGGGCGGTGACGACGCCGAGCGCGATGTCGCCCATGCCGTTGAGGATGTCGTCATCGGTCAGGTCGCCGGTACCGATCAGCTTGATGCCGCTCTTGTCGAGGCCGCGCTCGACGAACTGCTTCATGAACTGGGCGCCGACGCCGGACGGAACGAAAACGAGCAGCGCCTCCGGCTTGGCGTCGGCGACGCGCTGCAGGAAGGGCGAGAAATCCGGGTTCTGCAGGGGCACACGGATGTTCTCGACCTGGCCGCCGCCGGCCTTGAACGCCTCCGAGAACGAGCTCTCGACGTCATGGCCCGGGCCGTAATCGGAGACGATGGTGATGACGCGCTTGGTGCCCTGCTTGGCGATCCAGGTACCGAAGGGCGAGCCGATCTGCGGCACGACCTGGCTGGTGCGCACAATGAAGGGAGAGCGCTCGGTGATGATCCCGGTCGCAGCGGCCATCACCACCATTGGCGTCTTCGCCTGCGTCGCCAGCGGCGCGGTCGCGAGCGCGAGCGGCGTCAGGCCGAAGCCGGCGATCGCGGTGACCTTGTCGTTGACGATCAGCTCCTGCGCGATGCGGCGGGTGACGTCGGCGGTGCCGGTATCGTCCTTGACGATGAGCTCGACCTTCTTGCCGGCGACGCTCGCGCCCTTCTCCTGGATGTAGAGATTGGCCGCCGCGGCGATCTGCCGGCCGGTCGAGGCGAAGGGGCCGGTCATCGGCAGGATCAGGCCGATCTTGACCGCGTCCTGCGCCAGGGCCGCGCCGCTGACCGAGGCGGCCAGCGCGAGGCCGAGCATTCCTTTGAGAACCGTCCTGCGAATGGTCATGTCGTTCCTCCCGAGATGATGGCGAGCCCCTTTGCCGGGGCTTTCGTTGGATTATTCGCTGTCGTCGTCGCGATAGACGAGGCCTGCTTTGGCGAGGCCGTCCCGCATAGCGTACATATCGAGCCCGAGTTCGCCAGCAGCCAGGCGTCTACGCTTTTCGTCTTCATTGGCCTCGCGCTTGCGGCCGGCGGCGGCGACCGCCTCGGCCTCGCGCCGCGGCACGACGACAACGCCGTCATCGTCGGCGACCATCACATCGCCGGGATGGATCAGCGCCCCGGCGCAGACCACCGGCACGTTGACCGAGCCGAGCGTCGCCTTGACCGTGCCCTTGGCCGAGATCGCCCGCGACCAGACCGGGAAGCCCATTTCGGTCAGCGTGCGGACATCACGGACGCCGGCATCGATGACGAGGCCGATGCCGCCGCGCGCCTTGAGCGAGGTCGCCAGCAGATCGCCGAACATGCCGTCGGTATTGTCGGTGGTGCAGGCGACGACGAGCACGTCGCCCGGCTGCACTTGCTCGATCGCGACATGGATCATCCAGTTGTCGCCGGGCTGGGCCAGCACGGTCACCGCCCCGCCGGCAATCTGCGCGCGGGCATAGATCGGCCGCATATACGGTTTCAGCAGGCCGCTCCGGCCCATCGCCTCATGCGTGGTGGAAACGCCCAATTCGGCGAGATCGGCCATCGCAGCGGCCGGGGCACGCTTCCTGGTGCGGATGACGACGGGGTTCATGCCAGCGTCTCCAGCGCTTCCGGGAAGAGGCGCTGATAGGCTTCGCCATAGGTCATCGCCTTGCCGGAATTGCGGCCGCCCTGCATGCCGCGGTTGAGCGCGACGCGGGTGTAGTATTCCCAGAGGTGCTTCTGCGCCGCGAGGATCTCGAACGCCTTGCGCTTCTGCTCCCAGACCTCGTCGATGTTGAGGATCACATTCGGCTTGAAATTGCACTGCTCGGGCTGGTGCGGCTCGAACAGGAAGACCGGTGGGGCGGCATAGGCACGGCCGGGATCGGGCTTGTGCCCGGCCGCTTGCGCGATGATGCGCGCTTCTTGCGCGAAGCGCGTCGCCTCGGGATGGTCGACATTATAGGGGTCCTCGAGCGCGTGGGTCAGCACGAAGCTCGGGTTCAGCTCGTGGAAGATGTCGATGGCGCGCTCCAGCATCGGCTCGGTGGTGCGCAGCGGATAGTCGCCGGCATCCATGAACTCGATCTCGGCGCCGAGCGCCGTTGCAGCAGCTTCCGCCTCCTCGCGGCGCTGCCCCTTGACCTCCGCCATCTGCACACCCGCCTTCTTCCAGGCGAACTGGCTCTCGCCACGCTCACCATAGGACAGGCAGAGGATCTTGACGCGCATGCCGCGCCTGGCGTGCAGGGCGATCGCCCCACCGGCGCGCCAGACGAAATCGCCGGGATGGGCCGTGATCACCAGCCCTGTCTTCTGGGCGCTCATCGCGCGCTCCTCTCTCACACTCTGCCGGCCGGCACGAAGGCCTGCCCCGCCATCAGGATGCGGGCGGTACGCAGCAACCCGGCCCGCTCGATCACCGGCCGCTCCGCAGTGCCGCCGACCGTCAATGTCACCGTGAACTCGCCGGTCGGATGCTCGACCGAAAGCGTCCGCTCGCGCCCCTCCGGCATCGCGACAACCGAAGCCGCCGGCGAGCCCGGCAGCACCGCTGCGGTCGCGACCGTCACCGCGGCGAAGACGCCGATCGAGGCATGACATTCATGCGGGATGAAGCTGCGTGTCGAGATCGCCCCGCCGGCGTGCGGCGGCGCGACCAGCGCGATCTTCGGCACGACCTTCCCCGCGACATCGCCGAGATTCATCAGCGGCCCGGCCGCGAGGCGGATGGCCTCGATCCGGGCCTTCAGCTCGGCATCCTCATTGAGCTGGTCGCGCGGCTCATAACCGGTGCGCCCGACATCGGCGGCGCGCATGACGATCACCGGCATGCCGTTGTCGATCAGCGTGCAAGGCACGCCCTCGATCACGTCGACAACGTTGCCGGTCGGCAAAAGCGCCCCGCAGACCGAGCCCTCGGCGTCGAGGAAGCCGATATCGATCGGCGCCGAAGTCCCCGGCACGCCATCGATGCGTGCGGAACCCTCGGCGCTCGCCTGCCCGTCCGGCGTATCCATGGTGAGATCGGCGATCGTGCCGGTGTTGATCGTCCTGACCCGCACCGTGGTGCGCGCACCGCTCGCTTTCACCAGCCCACGCGCCAGCGCGAACGGGCCGATCCCGGCGAGGATATTGCCGCAGTTCGGCGTGGTATCGACCGAAGCCGTCTCGACACCGACCTGCGCGAACAGGAAGTCGATGTCGCAGCCGGGCTCGGTGGAGGGCGAAACGATCGCGACCTTGCTGGTCAGAGGGTGGGCGCCGCCGAGCCCGTCGACCTGGCGCTTGTCGGGCGAGCCCATCACCGCGAGCAGGAAGGCGTCCCGCGCAGCGACATCAGCCGGCAGGTCGTCACGCAGGAAATAGGCGCCCTTCGAGGTGCCACCGCGGATCAGCATGCAGGGGATGGCGAGCTGCCCCATCGCTCTATTCCGCCGCCTTGATGCCGGCGCGGGTGATCACGTCGCGCCAGAGCGCCAATTCCGAGGCGATCAGCTTGCCGAAGCCCTCGGGCGATTCCGGGCGGGCGATGGCGCCGTCCTTGGCCAGCGCCGCGGCGAAATCCGGCTGGCCGAGCAGCGCATTGATCTCGCGGTTGAGCCGCTCGACGATGGGGCGCGGCGTGCGCGCCGGCGCGACCATCCCGTACCACTGCACCGCCTCGAAATCCGGCAGGCCACTCTCGGAAAGCGTTGGCAGGTCAGGCGCGAAGCCGACGCGCTCGCGCGCGGCGACGCCGAGCACCCTGATCTGGCCGCCCTCGGCCAGCGGTAGCACGGCCGGTCCGCCGGTCAGCGTGAACTGGATGTTGCCGGCGACGATGTCGTTCACCGACGGCGCCGTGCCGCGATAGGGCACATGCGTCGCCTCGATGCCGGCGCGATGGCAGAAATAAGCGGTGGCGATATGGGCGGCGCTGCCCTGCCCGCCCGACGAATAGTTCAGCTTGCCCGGATTGGCCTTGGCATAGGCGATGAACTCACTGAGCGTCTTCGCCGGCAGCTTCGGATTGATCGCCAGGATGTTCGGCAGCATGGCGACGAGCGCGACCGGCTGGAAATCCTTGACCGGATCATAGGGCACATTGGCGTAGAGCGAGGGCGCGAAAGCCAGCGTCCCGATATGGCCCATCATCAGCGTATGCCCGTCGGGCTCGGCCTTGGCGACCTGCCCCGAGGCGGTCATGCCGCCCGCACCCGGTCGGTTCTCGATCACGAAACCCTTGCTCGGGATGATCTGCTCGAGCTTGGCCGCGATCACCCGTGCCAGCACGTCGGTGCTGCCGCCGGGCGTGAACGGCACCACGACCCGGACCAGCTGGCTCGGCCACTCCTGCTGGGCCCGCACCGGCGCCAGCCTGGCGAAACCGGCTAGCCCGAGGCCGGCGAGGATGGAGCGACGATCGAACATCATCGTGCCTGCTCCTTGCGGCGAGCTCCGCGCAGCTGGGCCTCGGCGATCGCCTTGGCCAGACCAGGGTGGAGGTTGGCGACGCCAAGCATCTCGGCTGCCTCGCGCATCTCGGCCGAACGGCGCACGCCATGGGTGGCGACGCGCTCGCGCATGTCGGCGGCGAGCGCATGGAAGTCGATCGACGGGAAGGTCGCGTTGAGACTGGCGAAGACCGGGTCCTTGACGTCCCAGGCTTCGCAGGCGGCGGCGCAATCGACCATCAACGCCTCCAGCCCCTTGATCACGATCGAGCGGCAGAGCTTCATCGCCGAGGCCCGGCCATAGATGTCCGAGACCGGCGTCAGGTTCATGCCGAGCCCGTTGAGCGCCTCGGAGGCGGCCTGAGCTTTGGGGCCCCCGCTGAGGATCGCGACCTTGAGCCCGGGCTTCAGCACCGGCGCCATCACCGCGGCTTCGAGATAGTCGGCGCCGCTGGCGGTGACGGCCGCAGCCGCCCGCTGCTTGGTCGATGGCGCGGCCGAATTGACATCGACGAAGATCTGGCCGGGATTCAGCCAGCAAGCCGCTTCGGCCGCGACCGCCTCGGCGCGGTCGGCGGTGACGGCCGAGAAGACGAAAGCCGCACCTGCGCAGGCTTCCTGCGCCGAAGCGGCACGGGTGACGCCCAGCTCCGCCGCGGCCGTCTCTAGACGGCTGCCGGCCTCGCTGCCGAAAAGCAGATCATAGGCCCGGATGGCGACGCCTTCGTTCGCCAGCAGCCCGCGCGAGAAGGTCTGGCCGACTTCGCCGAAGCCGATGAAGGCGATCGCTGCCGTGTTGGCGCCTGCCATGGCTGGCCTCTCTCCTCACGCGTTTCGTCCCGCGATGAGGTTCGGCCCAAATCATTCTGCCATCAAATGATAAGAATGCAGCGATTGATTACTTTTCTTCATCTCGTCGTGGCGTGATGCTGCGCTTCAGCGCCTGGCTCAGCAGCGCCATCAGATCGCGCGTCACCGGGCGGACCGGCACCGATTTGCGGGTGATGATGCCGAGCGTCCGGCTCACCGCCGGAGATCGCAGCGGCACCGCCACGAGCTCCCCGGCATCGACGACGTCGAGCGCGAGTTGCGGCACCACGGCATAGCCGATGCGCGAGCGCACCAGGCTGACCGCGGTGACGACGCGCTGGACCTCGTAGCGCCAGGTCAGGCTCTCGCGCCTTGCGCCGAGCGCATCATCGATCAGGATGCGGTTGCCGGTCTCGGCGCTGATCCGCACCAGCGGCTCGTCCTGCAATTGCGCCCAGGTCAGCGAGCTCGCCTGCGCCAGCGGCATCGAGCGATGGCTGACCAGCACGAAGGGCTCCTTGACGACCGGCTTCAGCTCCAGGTCCCAGCGATTGGCAGCGACGATGGTGACGCCGAACTCGGCCTCACCCGACTGGACCTTGTCGGCGATCTCGGACGCCGAATTGTCATGGATACGGACGCCGACGCCGGGATGACGCGCGGCGAAGGCGGCAATCACCGCCGGCATGCAATGCGCCGCCACCGTCGGCAGGCAGCCGAGCGAGACCTGCTCGTCGCCCTCGCGCAGCTCAACGCGAACCTCGTTGATGGCGAAGCCGAGGTCCTCGAAGATGCGTCGCGCCCGCGGCAGCAGGGTGGTGCCGGCCGCGGTCAGCGAGACCTGACGGGTCGTGCGCAGGAAGAGCGGCGTTCCCAGCGATTCCTCCAGTTTGCGGATGCGATGGCTGAGCGCCGTCTGCGACAGGTTGAGATGCGAAGCGGCCGCCCGGAAGCTGCCGCGCTCGGCGATGCTGACGAAGGCCTGCAGCCCGAGAACGTCGACGCGCATCGGATCGAACCTCCTTCAGCCCCTCGGAGCCAAGACTGGCGCCGACGAGCCTTCGGGCATCTTTCCGGTTGTTTCAATCCTGTTTGATGCGGTGAGCCTCATTCGCCGTCAGTCGGCCCGGCCGCGCGCCTCGACCGGCCACTGCGCCACGAGGTCGGCGCCACGCACGACGTGCAGGATGTCGTGCAGGTTGATCGTCGGATCGCAATGCGGGACCGTGCATTCAACCACCGTCCCGATCGGCAAGGTGCCGTGCCCTTCCTGAGGCAGGATGCGGCCGAACTCGTCGCCGCACCATTCGATCCGCCCGACCAGTTCGCCGTTTAGGAAGACGCGCGGCGGCGGGCCGTCCAGCGCAAAGCTCTTGCTGCCGCCATCGGTGATGGCGAAGCCGAGCGAACTATGGCCGATCACGGTGACGGCGATGCGCAGCGCCGGCTTGAACTCGGGCCCGCCGCGGCCATGCATGTCGACGCTGTCATAGGCCTCGTCCATGAAGACATAGGAGCCGGCCTGGATCTCGGTCAGCAGCTGGTCTTCGCCGTCGAGGAGATGGCTGCCGGTGCCGCCGCCCGAGACGATCTCCGGCGCGAAGCCAGCGGCGCGCAGGGCATCGAGCATCGCGGCGAGCAGCCGGCCCATCTCCTGGTTTGCGGCGCGGCGCGCGGCGAAATCGTCGATATGCTGGACGCGGCCCTGATAGGCTTGGACGCCGCGATAGCGCAGGCCGCCCAAGCCCGAGACGAGCTTCGCCAGTTCGACCGCCTCGGCTGGCGTCGCGACACCGCTGCGTTTCAATCCGACATCGAGATCGACCAGCACATCGAAGGCCGTGCCGTGCCGCCTCGCCGCCTCGGCATAGGCGGTGGCGAGGTCGGCCCGGTCGACCACGACACCGATCCGCCCGCCGGCGGCCGCAGCGCACGCCAGAGCATCGATCTTCGCCGGGCTTGCGATCGGGGCGCTGAGCAGGAGATCGCGAACGCCGCCTTCGAACAGCGCCAGCAATTCGCCCGGCTTGGCGCAGCAATTGCCGAGCGCTCCCGCCGCCATCTGCCGGCGGGTGATCTCGGCGCATTTATGCGATTTCGCATGTGGCCTGAGCTTCAGCCCAGCCTCGCGGCAGGTCTGCGCCATCAGCGCGATGTTATGCTCGAACAGGTCGAGGTCGAGCACGGCAGCCGGCGTCTCCAGTCGCGCCCGGCTACCGGGCTCGCCGACGAGTTTTTCATTGAGCGCAACCGCTCCGAACAGGGGCATGGTCATGGCTTGGCTCCCGCACGTTCGGCCCGTTGGCGCGTCGTGGCCACAAGATCGATGGTTGCACCGTCGGCGGCGAAGACCACGCCGTAGTCACGCACGGCGCCCTCGGCCGTGACCTTCCCTTCCCGCAGGTCGTCCTCGACCCGGATCGGATCGCGTTGCAGCGCATCGCCATAGCCACCACCACCCGCCCCGATCAGGCGGAAGACGTCGCCGGCGCGGGCGCTGAAGCTCTCCATCGGCATGGTCGGCAGGCCCTGCTGCGTGCCGTCGGCGCGGATCAGGATATGGGCCGAGGGCGCGCCGGGGCTGCCGCCCTCGAAGCCGAAGGGCGGATGGTCGCGCCGGTCGCCGCGCAGCACGAAGCGGATCGGCGCGAGGAAGCGGAACTCGCGGATGAAGGAGAGCCCGCCGCGGAATTCGCCCGGGCCGCCGGTATCCGGCACGAGCCCATAGCGCAGCACCTCGACCGGCATGTCGGCCTCGATCATCTCGACCGGCTGGTTGGAGAGGTTGGCGGCGGGGTTGGAGATGCCCTCGATGCCGTCCTTGCCGGCCCGCGCCCCCCAGGTGCCGACCACCATCTCGTTGAGCACGAAGGGCCGCCCCTCATGCATGCCGCCAGCCGCGAGCAGATAAGGCCCGCCCTCGGAACCGCCGATGGCCCGCTCCGGCACGATCTGCGCGAGCGCCTGCATGATCGCATCGAAGACGCGGTAGCCGACGACGCCACGCGCTCCGCAGGCGGCCGGATAGCGCGGATTGACCAGGCATCCTTCCGGCGCCCTCACCGTGATCGGGCGCAGATAGCCCTCGCAATTGGGGATGTCCTGCTGCGACAGGCAACGGATCGCGCAGAAGGAAGCCGATTCCGGCAGTGAGATCGGGCAGTTGATCGAGGCCGCGACCTGATCGGCCGTGCCGGCAAAATCGATGTCGATCGTGTCGTCCGCGACGGTGACGGTCGCGACGATCGGCAGCGGCTCAGGGTTCTCGCCGACGCCGTCGATATAGTCGGTGGCACGATAAACCCCGTTCGGCAGGGCGCGGATGACGTCGCGCATCATCGCCTCGGCATGGTCGTGCAGCGCATCGATATAGGCGTCGAGCACCTCGGCCCCATAGCGGCCGATCAGCGTCTTCAGCCCCTCCTCGGCGACATTGCAGGCAGCGATCTGGGCGCGGATGTCGCCGAGCACCTCGACCGGCGAGCGCGTATTGGCTTCGAGGATACGGAACACCGCCTCGACCGGCGTGCCGGCATCATAGAGCTTGAGCAGCGGCAGGCGCAGGCCTTCCTGCTGGATTTCGGTCGCGTAGATCGCGACGCTGCCTGGCACGATGCCGCCGAGATCGGTGTGATGCGCCACGGTCGCGGCGAAGCCTGAAAGTCGGCCAGCGACGAAGATCGGCTTCAGGATGTAGATGTCAGGCAGATGCTGGCCGCCGGAGCCGTAGGGGTCATTGGCGATCAGGATATCGCCGGGTTTCAGCGTGTCGCCATAGCGCTCCCTGACGAAGCCCATGATGCGCGGGAAGGAGCAGAGCTGGATCGGCAGGGTCAGCCCCTGCGCGATCACCCGGCCCTTCGCGTCGCAGAGCGCCGTCGAGTAATCCATGATGTCGCGGACAACAGGCGAATAGGCCGAGCGCATCACGATCAGGGCCATCTCGTCGGCGGTCGAGGCGAGCGCATTGCGGATCACTTCGAGGGTGATCGGGTCGATCTCGCGCATGCTCATGCGGCCTCCAGGGCGATGTCGATATTGCCGGCCTCGTCGAGCCTGGCGCTCTGACCGGGCCCGACGACGCAGGTGCAGTCGTATTCCTCGATGACGAAGGGCCCGCGCCGCGCCGTGGCGTCGAGATCGGCCCGGCCGATCACGGCGATCGAGGCCGCGGCCCCGCTGGCGTTGAAGGAGACCGTCCGGTCGGCCCGGCGCATCGGCGCCTCCGCCGCGAATTGCTGGCGCGGGGCGATCAGCGGCAGCCGCGCCGTCAGCCGGGCGTTGACGAGGTGGACCGCATCCTTCTGCGAGCGATGGCCATAGGTGCGCTCATGCTCGCGGTGAAACAGCTCGTTGAGCTCGGCGATGTCGAAGCGCCGTGCCGGCACGGTCAATTCATAGGCCTGGCCGACATAGCGCAGGTCGGCGGCGTAGCGGAATTCGGCCTGCGCGAGGTCATAGCCTTCGAGCGCGAGGATGCGGCGGGCATCGGCGCCGAGTTCGGCGAAGAGCTCACCCAGCCCGGCATCGTCGAGTTCCTCTGCCCGTCGCCGCGATGGCCGCACGAACTCCTGCTCGACATCGGAGCGCAGCAGGCCGAGCGCGCTGAAGACGCCAGCGGCGCGCGGGACGATGACGCGGCGGATGCCGAGCGCGCCCGCGACCTCGGCCGCGACCACCGGGCCATTGCCGCCGAAGGCGACCAACGTCGCCTGGCGCGGATCGCGGCCGCGATAGGTCGAGACCGCCTTGACCGCCCGCGTCATGGTGGTGACCGCGAGCGTCAGCACACCGCGCGCCGTCTGCTGGAGATCGAGCCCGAGAGGGCGCGCGACCTGGTCATTCAGCGCGGCGCGGCCGGCATCGGCTTGCAGCGGAAAGCTGCCGCCGGCGAGCGCGACGTCGTTGATGTAGCCGAGCGTCAGGAAGGCGTCGGTCAGCGTCGCCTGCCGGCCGCCCAGCCCGTAGCAGACCGGCCCCGGATAGGCCCCGGCGCTCTGCGGCCCGACCGAGACCTGGTTCATCCTGTCGATCGCGACGATGCTGCCGCCGCCGGCGCCGATCTCGGAGACGTCGATGAAGGGCATCTTGATCGGGTAGCCGCCGCCCTTGACCAGCTTGCTCGACAGATTGATGCCGGCCCCGACCTCGTATTCGGTGGTGCGGGCCGGCTCGCCATGCTCGATCAGCGCCGCCTTGGCGGTGGTGCCGCCCATGTCGAAGGAGATGATGCTCGGCTCGTCACCGCCGGAGACCAGCCGCGCGCAGGCGATGACGCCGGCGGCCGGGCCGGATTCGACCAGTGAGGCCGCGCGCTTCACCGCCGAGCCCAGCCGCATGATGCCGCCGCCGGAATGCATCATCTCGACCTGGCAGGTGACGCCGATCGAGGCGAGCCGCGCCGTCAGAGCGCTGGCATAGTTGCGCACGACCGGGCCGATATAGGCGTTCACCACCACGGTCGAGGTGCGCTCGTATTCGCGGATCTCCGGCAGGATCTCCGAGCCGCGGCAGATATAGACGCCGTCGCCAAGCTCGGCCCGCAGGATACCTTCAGCCTCGATCTCGTGCTGCGGATTGGCGTAGGCGTGCAGGAAGCTGATCGCCACCGCCTCGACGCCTTCCTCGCGGAAACGCTTCGCCGCCGCGACGACGTCCTCGCGCGCGAGCGGCACGCGGACGGAGCCGTCAGGGCCCAGCCGCTCGCTGACCTCGAGCCGCAGGCGCCGCGCCGCCAGCGGCTTCGGCTTGTCGTATTGCAGGTCGTAGAGCACCGGGATGCGCAGGCGGCGCATCTCGAGCACGTCGCGGAAGCCGGCGGTGGTCAGGAGGCCGGTGCAGGCGCCCTTGTATTCGAGGATGGCGTTGGTCGCGACGGTGGTCGCATGGACGATGCCGGTGATGCGGTCGGGCGTGGTCTGGTAATCCTCGATCAGCGCCTTCAGCGCCTGGGCGATGCCACGGCTGTAATCGTCCGGGGTCGAAGGTACCTTGCGGGTCTCGATCAGCCCGTCATCGCGTGCGACCACGACATCGGTGAAGGTGCCGCCGATGTCGATGCCGATCCGGTAGCTATGCTGCGCCATGGATGTCTTCCCGGGTTTCTGGAACCGCCGCGTCGGCACGGACGGGCAACGGCGTGCGCCGGCCGGCGAGGCCTTTCGGCACTGCGGCGATGAGGGCTTGGGTGTAGGGGTGCTGCGGGCGGCCCAGCACATCGAGGCAGGGCCCTTGCTCCACGATCGTCCCTTTCCGCATCACGACGATGCGGCTGCACAGCGTGCGCACCAGCGCGAGGTCGTGGCTGATGAAGAGCAGCGTCAGGCCGAGCTCGCGGGTCAGGCGCGAGAGCAGATTGATCACCTGCGCCTGCAGGGAGACGTCGAGCGCCGAGACCGGCTCGTCGGCGATCAGAACCTCCGGCTTCATCGCCAGTGCCCGCGCCAGGCCGATGCGCTGGCGCTGGCCGCCGGAAAGCTCATGCGGCAAACGCGGCCCGATCTCGGGGCCGAGTCCGACCAGCGTGAGCAGGTCCGCAATCTCGCTGTCGCGCTGTGCCCTGGGCACGCCGCGCAGCGCCAGCGTCTCGCCGAGGCAGCGTTCGACGCTCTTGCGCGGATTCAGCGCGCTGCTCGAATCCTGGAAGACCATCTGGACGCGCCGGCGCCAGGGCCCGGCATGGTCGCGCATCAGGACCGCCATCGACTGGCCGTCGAGCAGGACCTCGCCGGATGTCGGCCGCGCCAGCCCGACCGCAAGGCCGGCCAGAGTCGACTTGCCCGAGCCGCTCTCGCCGACGATTCCGACCACATCGCCGCGCATCACGTCGAGGCTGACATCGTCGAGCGCGACGAGCCGGCTGTCGCGCCCGAGCAGACGGTCGAGCAGCCCACCCTGCGGGAAGGATTTGGAGACGCCGCGCAGCGACAGGATCGGGCCGGTCATCGCGGCCTCCAGCAGGCGGTGCGGTGGCCGGCCTCAGTGACCAGCGCCGGCATCTCATTGGCGCAGGGCTCGACGGCGTCGGGGCAGCGCGGCGAGAACGGACAGCCGGTGGGCAGGCGACCGAGCCGCGGCGGCGCACCCTCGATCGCGGTCAGCGGGCCGACCGGACCGGAGAGGCTCGGCACGCAGGCCTTGAGCAGGCTGGTATAGGGATGGCGTGGCGCAAGCTCGATCGCCTCGACCGGCCCATCCTCGACGACCTTGCCGCCATACATGACGACGACGCGGTCGACGATCTCGGCGACGAGCTGGAGGTTGTGCGAGATGAAGACGACGGCGAGGCCGAGCTCACGGCGCAGCTCCGCGATCAGGTCGACGATCTGCGCCTGGACGGTGACGTCGAGCGCTGTCGTCGGCTCGTCGGCGATCAAGAGACGCGGCCGGCAGGCGATCGCCATGGCGATCAGCGCGCGCTGGCGCATGCCACCGGAGAATTCATGCGGATAGGAAGCGAGGCGCTTGCCTGCGTCGCGGATGCCGACGCGCTCCAGCGATTCCACCGCGATGCGTCGCGCTTCGCTCGCCGAGACGTCGCGATGCGCGCGGACGACGTCGGTGATCTGCCGGCCGATGGTCAGCGCTGGGTTGAGCGAGCTTTGCGGGTCCTGGAAGACCATGGCGATGTCGCGCCCGCGCAGCGCCCGCATCCGCTTTTCATCGGCTGCGAGCAGGTCCTCGCCGTCGAAGATCACCCGCCCGCCGGTGGCCCGTGCCGGCGCACCGAGCAGGCGCATCACCGCCAGCATGCTGAGGCTCTTGCCCGAGCCGGATTCGCCGACGATACCGACGGCTTCGCCCGGCGCGACGCAGAAGTCGACGCCGCGCACCGCCTCGACCATGCCGCCATCGGCCGAGCGGAAGCCGACGCGCAGGCCCTCGACGCTGAGCAATGCCGGGCTCATGCGACCAGCGTCCTGGCTTCGCTGCGCGGGTCGAACAGGTCGCGCACCGCATCGCCGAGCAGGTTGAAGCCGATCACGGTCAGCGAGATGGCGAGCCCCGGGAAGACCGGCAGCCACCATTCGCCGGAATAGATCGCGCTGCGGGCATCGGAGAGCATGGTGCCCCAGCTCGGCTGCGGCGGCTGCACGCCGAGGCCGACGAAACTGATCGAGGCCTCGATGACGATGCCGATCGCGACCAGCAGCGTGCCCTGCACGATGATCGGCGACAGGCAGTTCGGCAGCACGTCGCCGCTGACGATCTGCCAGTGCGAGGCGCCCTGCAGGAAGCGAGCGCGGACATAGTCGGCCCCGGCGATACGCTTGGCCACCGCATAGGTGACGCGGGCGAAAACCGGCGAGAACAGGCAGCCGACGAGGACGACGATCTTGACCTCGTTCGGCAGCAGCAGCGGACCCACCGCCAACGGCCCGACGCCGAGGATGCCGACGATCGCGATCGCCCAGACCAGCAGCGGGATCGAGGCGACACCGTCGACGATGCGCATCACGACCTGCTCGCCGAGCCCGCCCTTATAGGCGGCGAAGATCCCGGCCGAGACGCCGATCAAGGCACCGATCAGCACCGCGCCGATCCCGACCGAGAGCGAGGCGCGCGCGCCGAACAGGATGCGGCTCAGCACGTCGCGACCGCCCTGGTCGGTGCCGAGCCAATGCCGGGCGTCGGGCGCGGTCAGCCTGTCCTCTATGTTGAGCGCGAGCGGGTCGTAGGGCGCGATCAGCGGCGCGAAGATCGCGGCGAGCACGATCAACCCGACGATGCCGGCCCCGAGCCAGCCGCTCCAGTCGAGACCGCGGAGAGCTTTGCGCAGATCGCTCATGCCGCCGCCCTCTGGCGCGGATCGAGCACGCGGTTGATCAGGTCGGCGCCGAGATTGGCGAAGACGAAGATCGCGGTGAACAGGAAGACGATGCCTTGCAACAGCAGGAAGTCGCGCTGCGAGATCGCGTTGAGTAGCGCGCGCGAAAGGCCGGGGATGTTGAAGACCTGCTCGATGATCAGTGCCCAGCCGAACATGTAGCCGAAGGAGAGCGCCGCGAGGTTGACCACCGGCGGCAGCGCGTTGACCAGCGCGTAGAACACGACCTGGCGCGAGGAGAGCCCCATGGCGCGGGCGGTGCGGACATAATCGCCGCGCAAGGTCTCCTGCAGGCTCGCCTGCGTCATCCGCGCCAGCACGGCGATGTAGTAGACCGCGAGCGAGAGCGACGGCATCAGGATGCTCTGCAGGTGCAGCGTGAGGCCGGCTGAGAGCGGGACATAGCCGCCGGGCGGCAGCAGGCGCAGATCGACCGCAAGGAAGCGGATCAGCACGATGCCGAGCCAGAAGGCCGGGATCGACAGGCCCAGCACCGAGGCGAAACGACTGATCCGGTCGAAGGCGCCGCCCGGCTTGAGCGCCGCGAGCACGCCGATGCCGATGCCGAAGACGAGCGCGATCAGAAAGGCAAAGAGCACGATCGCCAGCGTCACCGGCAGCGCATTGACGATCTCAGCTGCGACGTCGCGGCCGGTGACGAAGGACTTGCCGAAATCCCCGCGCGTGACGTCGCCGAGCCAGGCGGCGTATTGCGAGAGGAAGGGCCGGTCGAGGCCATGCGCCTGCTCGAACTGCGCGATCTGCTCAGCCGTCGCGTCGGCCCCGAGCACGATCCGGGCCGGGGAACCCGGACCGGACCGCGTCAGCGCGAACAGCGCGAGACCGACGAAGAGCAGCGTGCCGATCGAGGAGACGATGCGGCCTGCGACGAGGCGGAGCATGGCGGGCTCGTTCAGACCTTGATCTCGCCGGGCGCGATGGTCAGGCCCTGGTTGACCTTCACATCCTGCAGCGCCTGCCGCCAGAGATTGGAGGCGTGGACATAGCCGAGCACGCCGATCGGTGCGTCGCGGGCAGCGAGCGCCTGCAGCTTGCCGTAGAGCTCCTTGAGCTTGGCTTCTTCCGTCTCGGCGAAGGCGGCCGCAAGCGTCTGGTTGAACTCGGGGTTGTTGTAGCCCGTGCTCTTGGACAGCACCTGCTCCGGCGTCAGGCAGACCTGCATGATGTAGCTCGGCTCGCCGGGCGACATGAAGACCTGCAGCGCCGCCTGATGCTCGCCACGGATCGCCTGCTGGATCAGCACCGAGAACTCGTAGACCTTGAGGTTGACCTTGACGCCGATCTTGGCGAGCTGCGCCTGCACGAAGATCGCCGCGTCCTTGGTGTCGAGCAGATAGGGCTCGGCCTGGATGCTGAGATCGAATTCGGCGCCCGTGGCGTATTTCGACTTGGCGAGCAGGGCTTTCGCCTTGTCGAGGTCGAAGCCGAGTTCCTTGTCGGCCTCGGCGTTGAACCACCAGCCGCGCGCCGGCGCCGGCACCGACGAGGGATCCAGCAGCCCGTAATAGACCTTCTCACCGATCGTCTTGCGGTCGATCGCGGCGGAGACCGCCTTGCGGAAGTTCACGTCGTCGAAGGGCGCTTTCAGGTTGTTGGTGTACATCAGCAGCGCGCCGCCCAGCGTCGGCCGCGAGGCGCCGGTGATGCCCGGCATGGTCTTCAGCCGGTTGAACTCGCGCGGCGGCGGGGCGCTGATCAGGTCGACCTGGCCGGTGAGAAGATAGGCGACGCGGGTCGCGTCCTCCGGGATCATCTTGACGACGAGCCGGTCCCAATGCGGCAGGCCCTTGCGCCAATAGTTCGGGTTCTTCCTGAAGCTGATATAGTCGTTCGGCTTCCACTCCTCGAAGACGCCGAAGCCGGTGCCGACGCCTGCCGGCTTCGACTTGAAATAGTCGTCGCCATGCTCCTTGCGCGAGCCCGCGGGGTAGATTCCCATGTACTTGGTCAGGAAATAGAGCCAGGGCCCGTAGGGCTCCGACAGCTCGAACTGCACCTTCAGCGGATCCAGCACCGTGACCTTGGTGATGCGGGTGAAGAGCGAGCGGCGCGCCGCCTTGTTGGCGGGGTCGAGCAGATAGTCGAAGGAGTATTTCACATCCTCCGCCGTCATCTTCTTGCCGTTGTGGAAGGTGACGTCGTCGCGCAGCTCGAAAGTGTAGGTCTTCTTGTCGGCCGAGATCACCGGCAGCGCCTTGGCGAGCTGCGGCTTCAGCACGCCGTCGACATCGTATTCGACCAGGTTCTCGAACACGGTCTGGCCAAGCACCATGGCGTCGTGATTGAGCTGGTTTATCGGATCGATGGTGATCGGATTGCTCGGCAGGACGATGGTCAGCGTCTTGCCATTGTTCGGTTGGGCATGAAGCAGGCTCGCGGGCAAAAGGCCGCCCAGGGCGCCGCCTGCTGCAGCTGCGAGAAATGCACGGCGATTTGTCGGCACGGTCAGCATCGGAGTCCCCCTGTTTTATTGGCAATGCCTTGGCGGCGCCGGAGGCCGGCGCCGCGCCGAACGGAGGAAAGCTAGAGCGCCGAGGCGGCGAATAAAAATAAGAAGTGATTGCCGCTCGATTGTCTCCGGCTATCATCCTGGCGATGCGCTATACCTTCGGTCAGGCGGAAGCGTTCTACTGGGTGGCTCGGCTGGGCGGCTTCCGCGCCGCCGCCCTGCATCTCAACCTGTCGCAGCCGACGGTCAGCCTGCGCATCAAGGAGCTCGAGCGTACCCTGGGCGGCGAGCTCTTCGACCGCTCGCTCTACCGACCGGTCCCGACCACGCTGGGCAACGCGATCTATGCCGATGTCGAGCGCATGCTGGCCCATGCCGAGCAGGTGCAGCGCCACAGCAAGGACGGCTTGCGCGGCAGGAGCCTGCTGCGCATCGGCGCCGCCGATTCCTTCGCCGCCGCCATCCTGCCGGCCCTGCTCGCCCAGCTGGCGCGCCGCCATGCCGAATTGCAGGTCGACGTCACCGTCGACTTCAGCACCAAACTCGAGCAGCTACTGCTCGATCGCTCGATCGACATCGCCTTCCTCTCGCAGCCGCGCGCCCATGAAGGCGTCACGATCGTCCCGCTCTGGCTGATCGATCTCGTCTGGGTGGTCGGCGAAGGCCTGCCCTTCTCGGGCAATGTCGCGACGCCGGAGAACCTGGTCGACCTGCCGATCTTCACCAACAGCTCGCCGTCCGGCCTGTTCACCACCATTCAGATGTGGTTCGGCGCGCATGGGCTGAAGCCCCGCCGCCTCAACACCTGCAACCCGCTGACCGTGATCGCCCGCCTCGCCAGCGCCGGCACCGGTGCGGCGATGATCCCGCGCGAGATGATCCATCTTTCCGGCGAGAAACTGTCGCTGCGTGTGCTGGAAGCCGATCCGCCAATTCCGTCCCACAATCTCTGCGCGATGTGGTGGAATAACGAATCCGCCGAGGAATGCAGCTATCTCGCCGATCTCGCGCGGGAGATCGCGACGGGGTGAACCTGTCCTGTTGGCGGCAAAAAACAGGGCATAGCCGCAGCGCCGCGCATGCATTAGGCTCCGCCCGGGCCATCTCATAATAGGCCAGCCAAAACAGGGGATTGTAATGGACGAGCGTACGCTGAGCAGCTTGATCGAGAACGTGAAGGACGGTGCGATCTCCCGTCGCTCCTTCATTCGCAGACTGGCTGCCGTCGGCATCACGGCGCCGATCGCCTCGCAGATCCTGGCCTGGAACGACGTCGCCATGGCGCAGGCGTCGCTGCAGTACAAGCCGACCAAGGCCGGCGGCGGCGGGCCGCTGAAGATCCTGCTCTGGCAGGCTCCGACGCTGCTCAACCCGCATTTCGCCAGCGGCACCAAGGATCAGATCGCCGGCCGCATCTTCTTCGAGCCGCTCGCCGGCTGGGACAAGGAAGGCAACCTCACGCCGCAGCTCGCCGCCGAGGTCCCGACGCGGGCCAATGGCGGGCTCTCCGAGGACGGCAAGGTGGTGACCTGGAAGCTGAAGCAGGGCGTCAAATGGCATGACGGCAAGCCCTTCACTGCCGACGACGTCGTCTTCACCTGGGAATATGCCGCCGATCCGGCGACCGCCGCCTACACCACCGGCTCCTACACCAACATCAAGGTCGAGAAGGTCGACGACCACACCGTCAAGGTGATCTTCAAGGAAGCGACGCCGTTCTGGGCCGATCCTTTCGTCGGCGTCGTCGGCCAGATTCTGCCCAAGCACCATTTCGGCGAGTACAAGGGCGCGAAATCGCGCGAGGCCCCGGCCAATCTGAAGCCGGTCGGCACCGGCCCGTACAAGTTCGCCGAGTTCAAGCCGGGCGACATCCTCACCGGCACGCGCAACGAGGATTACCACGTCAAGAACCAGCCGCATTTCGACACGATCGAGGTCAAGGGCGGCGGCGATGCGGTCTCGGCGGCGCGCGCAGTGCTGCAGACCGGCGAGTTCGACTACGCCTGGAACCTGCAGGTCGAGGACGAAGTCCTCAAGAAGATGGAGACCGGCGGCCGCGGCAAGGTCAGCGCCGTGCCATCGGGCGACATCGAATTCATCATCCTCAACACCACCGATCCGTGGACCGAGGTCGATGGCGAGCGCTCCAGCGTCAAGACCAAGCATCCGACCCTGTCGGATCCCAAGGTGCGGCAGGCGTTCAACCTTTTGATCGACCGCGATTCGATCCAGAAGTTCATCTATGGCCGCGGTGGCCGGGCGACGGCGAGCTTCGTCAATGAGCCCAAGCAGTTCCGCTCGCAGAAGCTGAAATACGAGTTCAATATCGACAAGGCCAACAAGATCCTCGACGAAGCCGGCTGGAAGCGCGGCTCCGACGGCATCCGCGAGAAGGACGGCAAGAAGCTCAAATACGTCTACCAGACCTCGATCAACGCCCCGCGCCAGAAGACGCAGGCGATCATCAAGCAGGCCTGCCAGAAGGCCGGCATCGACCTCGAGCTGAAATCGGTCACCGCATCGGTGTTCTTCTCCTCCGACGTGGCGAACCCCGACACCTACACCAAGCTCTACGTCGACATCGAAATGTACACCACCACGCAGCCGCAACCTGATCCGGAGCGCTTCCTCAACCAGTTCACCTCCTGGGAAATCGCCAACAAGGAGAACAAGTGGCTGGGCCGGAACGTCTCGCGCTATTCCGATCCGGAAGCCGACAAGGCCTACAAGGCCGCCCAGAAGGAACTCGACCCGGCCAAGCGCGCCGCGCTGCTGATCAAGGTCGACGAGATCTTCTGTGAAGCCAACGTGATCCTGCCGATCCTGTCGCGCACTCGCGTCGCCGCCTCGGCGACCAACCTGATGCACGATCACAGCGGCTGGGACGTCGACACCTGGAACGTGGCTGCCTGGTATCGCAGCTGAAGCCGGCCAAGCCGCTCGCGGAGGACTGAACCGTCCGCGAGCGGCCCTCGCCGCTTCCGCGTGAGCCGTCCCGGCCCGGTGGTGTCTCATCGCCATCAGCCCGTGCGGCTCGCTCTAGCGACACCCCGCTTCACGGAAATCCTTGATGGCGACCTATCTTCTGCGGCGATTGCTGATCGCCATACCGAGCCTGCTCGGCATCAGCCTGATCCTGTTCACGGTCCTGGCGCTAGCGCCAGGCGATCCGTTCTCGGAGATGGCGACCAACCCCAACGTCCCACCCGAGGTGCGCGAGGCCCTGCGCGCCAGCTTCGGCCTCAACGACCCGATCATGGTACGCTACCTGCGCTGGCTCTCGGCCATGGCACAGGGCGATTGGGGCTTCTCCTTCGCCAGCCGGATCAATGTCGACACCCTGATCCTGCAACGTGTCCCGACCACGCTCTTCGTCGTCGGCACCTCGCAGATCCTGGCTCTGTGCATCGCACTGCCGGTCGGCATCTACGCGGCGACGCGGCCCTATTCGATCTTCGACCAGATCGCCAACACGCTCGCTTTCGTCGGCTTCTCGCTGCCGACCTTCTTCACCGGCCTGCTCCTGATCCTGCTGTTCTCGATCAAGCTCGACTGGTTCCCCTTCGTCTACCGCTCCGACATCGCCGCGACCGGCTGGCGCTGGTACTGGGAGATGTTCCGCCAGGCGATCATGCCGATCACGGTGCTCGGCCTGTTCCAGGCGGCGTCCTATACGCGCTATGTCCGCTCGGCCGTGCTCGACGTGATCCGGCTGGACTACGTCACTACGGCGCGCGCCAAGGGCCTCAGCGAGAAGCGCGTCACGCTCCGGCACATCACGCGCAACGCGCTGATCCCGGTCGTCACGCTCGTCGCCTTGCAGATGCCGGCGGTCTTCGGCGGCGCCATCGTCACCGAGCAGATTTTCCGGATCCCCGGCATCGGCTCGCTGCTGATCGACGCGATCCTCGCCAACGACACCCCCGTGATCATGGCCGTGACGTTCGTCTTCGCCTGCCTGGTCGTCCTGTTCAACCTCATAGCGGACCTGCTCTATGGCTGGCTCGACCCTCGCATCTCCTTCGGCTGATCCGGCCGTCGCCGGCGCCGGGGCGGCCATATCGGTCTCGCCCGGCCGCGAAACCTGGCGGCGCTTCCGCCGTCACAAACTCGCCATGGCGAGCGCGGTCATCCTCGGCCTCCTGATCCTCGGCGTCGTCGTCGGCCCGTGGATCTGGACCATTCCGATCAACGACATCGACTTCTCGGCGCAGCTCCAGGGCCCGTCACTGGCGCATCCCTTCGGCACCGACGATCTCGGCCAGGATATCCTGGCGCGGATGATGTATGGCGGGCGCATCTCGCTCGCCGTGGGCCTCGCGGCGATGGTGGTCGCGACCACCGTCGGGGTCCTGATCGGCGCGACCGCCGGCATGTCGCGCAAGGTCGCCGATCCCGTGCTGATGTGGGTGACGGACCTGTTCCTGTCGCTGCCGCAGCTGCCGCTGCTGCTGCTCGTGATCTATCTGTTCCGCGAGCAGCTCAAGGCGGTCTTCGGCGTCGAGGGTGGCGTCTTCATCCTGATCGTCGTCGTCATCGGCGGGCTGCGCTGGATGCCGGTCGCTCGGCTGGTGCGCGCGCAGTTCCTGTCGCTGCGCGAGAAGGAGTTCGTCGAGGCGGCAAAAGCGCAGGGTGCGACCAAGCTGCGCCAGATGACGCGCCACATCCTGCCCAATGCGGTCGGACCGGTCATCGTCGCCTCGACCATCGAGGTCTCCTCGGCGATCATCGCGGAATCGACGCTCTCCTTCCTCGGCCTCGGCTTCCCACCGGATATCCCGACCTGGGGGCGCCTGCTCTTCGACGCCAAGGACCATCTCGACACCGCCCCGCACTGGGCCCTGTTCCCGGGCGCGGCGATCTTCCTGACCGTGCTGTCGATCAACTTCATCGGCGACGGCCTGCGCGACGCGCTCGATCCGCGCCGTGTGATCTGACGAAACGAGGAAAGCCGGACCGCGCTGCAGCGGTCCGGCCACTCACCCGAAAGGCGCGATATCGCTTTTGAGCACGCCTTGCCGGCGCAGCCTGCGGATCGCCCCGGCAAGCTCGCGGATCATCGGCAATGCGCGGTAGTGTTGCGCATAGAAAAGTCCGAAACTGGGGCACCAATAGCCGGTGTCGAGCCGAACGCGCCTCATGCTCTCGGCCTTCCGCATCTGCCGCGACGGCGGCATGTTGAACAGCGAATAACCAAGGCCTGCCGCCACGAGTTCGCTCGCCAGCTCGCGTGAATTGACGACATAGCGCAGCGCCGGCTTGAAGCCCGATTGCTCGAAAAGGCCGGCGTAATAGGCGCGCGCGCCGGCGAAATCGAGCAGGATGTAAGGCTCCTCCCGAAGCTGATCGAGCGCGACAGAATCCGCTTGCGCCAGCGGATGCTCGCGGTTGAGGCCGACATGGATCGGCGCCCTGACGACCTCGACGAAAGCAAGGTCCTGCGTCATCGCGTCGTTGAAGGCGAGGCCGGCCAGAAGCTCGCCGGACTTCACCCGCACGGCGACCTCCTCTGAGCTCATCTCCTCCACACGGAACCGGGCCTGCGGCAACCGCACCGCCAGATCGATCAGCAGAGGCGGGACGATCATGGCTGCGGCCGTAGCGACCACGCCGATCCGCATCTCCGTCTGCCATTCGTGCGGAATGCGCAAAGCAGCGTGCTCGAAGGCATCGTGAGCCGCCAGGAACTGCTCGGCCAGCGCGACGAAATGCCGGCCCTCCGCCGTCGGCTCGACGCCGCGTGACGGCGTCCGATGAAACAGCGGCGCTGCGAGCTTGGCCTCGGCGAATGCGATCGCCTCGCGGATCGAGGAAGCCGAGATCGCCTGCGCTTCGGCAGCGTCCGCGATCGAGCCGTTGATCGCGACCGTGACGATGTAGCGGAGCTGCTTGAGCGTGAAATCCTGCATTGGCAGAACATACATTCAATACATTAATTCGGGAATAAAATGTATTTTATGTCTGACCTCGGCGGTGAGAGCCTGCGCTGCAGGAGGCAGACCGCGATGACCATCCCCCTTCTCGACGCCCTGCATGCGCAGGAGGCCGAGATCATGGCGATCAGGCATGACCTCCATCGCCACCCCGAGCTCGCCTTCAAGGAATTCCGCACCGCTGCGATCGTGGCCGAGAAGCTGCGCAGCTGGGGGATCGAGGTCAGCGAGGGTCTTGCCGGAACCGGAGTGGTCGGCAGCTTGCGCGGCCGCCGTCCCGGCGCCGGCGCGATCGGCCTGCGCGCCGACATGGATGCCTTGCCGATCTGGGAGGCGACCGGCCTGCCCTATGCCTCCGTTCATGACGGCGTGATGCACGCCTGCGGTCATGACGGCCATACGGCGATGCTGCTCGGCGCCGCCCGCCACTTGGCCTTGGATCCTGATTTCGCCGGCACCGTGCACTTCATCTTCCAGCCGGCCGAGGAAGGCGCCGGCGGCGGCCGGGTGATGGTCGAAGAGGGATTGTTCCGCCGTTTCCCCTGCCGGGCCGTCTACGGCCTGCACAACGAGCCCGGCCTCGACATCGGACGCTTCGGCATCCGCGTCGGCCCGATGCTGGCGGCGATGGACGACTGGCGCGTGCTGTTCAGCGGCACGGGCGGGCATGGCGGGCGCCCGCATCGCGCCACCGATCCGACGATGGCGCAGGCCCAGTTCGTCCTCACCCTCCAGAGCGTGATCGGGCGCAACATCCCCGGCCATGAGACGGCGGTGATCAGCGTCGGGCATATCGGCGCCGGCGCAGCGGATGCGCCGAACAACATTCCCGCCGAAGTCTGTCTCGCAGGCACGATGCGAACCTACCGTCCCGAGATCCGTGACATCGCGGTCCGCCGGCTGCATGAGCTCGCAGAGGCAGCCGCCAGCGCCCATAACTGCCAGGTCGAGGTGACGATCGCCTCGCACTATCCGCCTCTCGTCAACAGCCGCGACGAAACCAATCGCGCCGCCGACGCCGCCGACGCGGTCTTCGGCGAGAGCGCAGTCGATCGCGAGTTTCCGCAGATCACGGCGGCCGAGGATTTCGCCTTCATGCTGCGCGAGACACCCGGCGCCTTCATGCTGATCGGCAATGGTTTTGCGCCTGACGGCACCCTGCATCACGTCCACACCCCGCATTACGACTTCAACGACGCGCTGCTGACGCTCGGCTCGGCCTATTGGGTCACGCTCGTCCGGCGCGAACTACAGCCCGAGGCGTAGAAGGAGCGTCCGATGCAGCGCAGAGATTTCCTCGCCGGCGTCGCCGGCCTCGCAGGGTTCGGCTTGAGCCGCCCGGCCACAGCGCAGAGCGAGCCCTGGCCGACGCGACCGATCCGCCTCGTTGTCGGCTTTGCGGCCGGCGGCGCGACCGACATCGTCGGCCGCCTGCTGACACCAGGTCTCGGCGAGCGCCTCGGGCAAAGCGTCTATGTCGAGAACCGGGCCGGCGCCGGCGGCAATCTCGCCGCCGCCAGCGTCGCCCAGGCCGAGCCGGACGGCTACACGCTGATGCTGGCGACACCCGGCCCCGAGACGATCAACCCGACGATCTACGACAGGCTGCCCTTCGATCCGCAGAAGGATTTCGCGCCGATCGCCCTGCTCTGCTCGATCCTCGACGTGCTCGCCGTCCCGGCAGATCGTCCCTGGAAGAACGTCAAGGAGCTGATCGACGATGCCCGCGCCCGGCCCGGCGCGATCACCTTCTCCTCCTCCGGCATCGGCTCGCCCAGCCATGTCGCGCTGCTTCTCCTGCAGGCGCTGACGGGGATCAATGTCGTGCATGTGCCCTATCGCGGCGGCGGGCCGATGATGGGCGATTTCCTCGCCGGGCGGATCGATGCGACGATCGGGACCGGGCCGGTGCTGATGCCACTCGGCGAAAGTGGACGGCTGCGCATCCTCGGCGTCGCCACCGCCAAACGCTCGCCGCTCGCGCCGAATCTCCCGGCAATCTCCGAAGCCGTACCGGGCTATGAGATGGTCAACTGGATCGGCCTCTCGGCCCCGGCCAGGACGCCGCCGGTCCTGCTCGCACGAATCCATCAGGCTGCCATCGCGACTCTGGACAATCCAGTGTTGCGGTCGAAGCTGACGCAGCAGGCCGCCGTTCCGACCCCGCTCGGGCCAGAGGAGTACAGGGCGCACATCAAGGCGGAACATGCCCGCTGGACACCCCTGCTGCAAGCGGCGAAGGCCAAGGCGGAGTGAGACCTCCCGCTTTGGCCTCCACGTGATCGTGCTCGTCAGAATTTGACCGCGAGCGTGCCCTTGACGGCATGGTCCTGGGCGTCCTGCGCGAGCTGGCCGGTATAGCTCAGGCCGAGAGTCGTGCTGCGTCCCAGCGCCAGGTCGAGCCCGGCCTCGACCAGGGCGGCATTCCTGGCGATCGGGACGCCGGCGACCACGAAGCTGCCGCCACCGATCAGCGAAGCCAGCGCCTGCGGGGTGACGTCACCGAAGGCGTGGCGCCAGGCGAGCGTGCCGCGCAGCGTCAGATCGGCGCCGCCGAGCGGCAGGTTGGTCGAGGCGCGCAGGCCCAGCGTCGAGAAGCCGGCATTGGTGCTGCCACCGCGGACGCCCAGCGCAGCAGCCCCGCCGCGCTCGACGAAGCCCTCACTGCGCAAGCCGACATAGGTGAGCCCGGCGAAGGGCTCGAGCGCCACGCGGATGGACTCTCCGACGCCCAGATCGCCGACAGGCTCGGCATCTCGGTGACGACCGCCCACGCCCATGTCGAGAACGCCAAGCGCAAGCTCGGCGCCAGGACGCGAGCGCAAGCAGTCGCCCGCCTCTGCAACACGCCGCTGATGTGATATTCCCGGGAATGAAGGCCAGCTTCGCCTGCATCGTGAACGATCGTCAATAACCGGGCTTTTGATCGCTTGCGGCGCGTCGCTCCCTCTTGAATCGTTCGGGCGGCCTGCCATCGAGGGCAAATCGGCTGGGCAGGGAATCAGAGCAGATGGATGCGACGTCCCAGGAGCGGCTCGTCATCGTCGAGGACGACCCGGTCACCCGCGCGGTCATCGCGGGCTACTTCACCGACCAGGGATTCCAGGTCGAGGAGGCCGAAACCGTCTTGCAGGCCCGGCAGACGGTCCGGCGCTTCAGGCCGGATCTGATCTTCGTCGACGTCGTCCTGCCTGACGGGGACGGCTTCGAGCTTGCCCGGGAGCTCCAGTCGGTCTCGGATGCAGGCATCATCTTCGTGACGCGGCGCGACGCCGACGTCGACCGAATCGTCGGCCTCGAACTCGCCGGCGATCACTACGTCAGCAAGCCGGTGGACCTGCGCGATCTTCTCGCCAGGGCGCGCTCGCTGTTGCGCCGCCGCCGGATCGAACGTGACGTGGCGCGCCGCAACACCGTAGCCACCTTCGGCCCGTTCACGGTCGACCTGCTGCGCCGCGAACTCGCGACCATCAACGGCGACCCCATCCGCCTGACGCGAGGCGAGTTCGACCTGCTCGCGGCGCTCGTCGAGAGTGCCGGCCATCCCCTGAGCCGCGACTACCTCATCGAGGTCATCAGCAACCGCTTCACCGATGTCGACGCGCGCAGCGTCGATGCCCTGGTCGCTCGCTTGCGCAGGAAGCTCGGGGACACCGGCAAGTCAGGCATCATCGCGACCGTCAGCGGGATGGGCTACAAGATCGGCGTACCGGTCGAGCGCGACGTCTGAGAGCTTCGCACCGCCGCCTCGCCTGCGAGCTCAGCCAGGGCTTCCAGTGCCTCGTCGCGAGCCTGCCCGAGCACCTCGACCGCAGCAGCAAGCGCCTCGGGAGCGATGCTTGGCGTATCGCGCTCCAGCGCGCCGGCGAGAGCGAAGACCTGGCCGAGCCCGACCGCCCCGGCAGAGCTCGCCAGCTGGTGAGCCAGCCGTCTCAACTCGGTCTGGTCGGCGGCCTGCGAAGCGGCCCGCATCCCTGCCAGGATCGTCTCGGACACGCCCGCAAAGAGCGTCACGAGCTGGCGCGTACGCGCTTCCCCGATCAGGCGGCTCTGCGTCTCGAAGAAGCTTGCATCCACCGGTCGATCCCCGGACAGGGCGACACTTGGATTCTGGCTGCGACGATGGCCGCTGCGTCCGATCACCTGCAGCAACGCCGCTGAGGTGATCGGCTTCGACAGGATCGTGCTCAATCCCGCCGCCCGCATTCGCCGCATCGTCTCCGGCGAGACATCCGCCGTCAGCGCAACGATTCGAGGCTGCACAATGCCGGGCAATCCCCGGATCGCCAGGGCGGTTTCGACCCCGTCGATCCCACCCATGTGCATATCGAGCAAAACGAGATCGAAGCTGCGATTGCGCAATGTCTTCAAAGCGGCTTCGCCCGAGGCCGCAGCCTGCGCCTTGTGGCCGGCCTTGCTGACCATCAGGCGCGCGACCTCACGCGTCACCGGATCGTCGTCGACGACCAGTATCCGCTGCGGCTGCCCCGCCATGGTCTCTCCCGACCGTGCCGCCGCCTTCGCCGCGCCCACCGGCAGCCGGACTGAAAAGGTGCTGCCCCGCCCCCTGGCGCTGACGACGGAGATCGAGCCACCCATCAGTTCCGCCAGCTTGCTGCAGATCGCCAGGCCGAGCCCAGCTCCGCCATTGCGCCGCCCCGTTTCCGGATCGACCTGCACGAAGTCCCGGAAGATCTGGCCCTGCATGGCCGGGTCGATGCCAATGCCGGTATCGCGCACCGCCAGTATCAGCTCGCAACCTTCAGTCGAGAAGACGCGGTGCAGCTCGGCGCCGAGCATCACCTCGCCCTGCTCTGTGAAGTTGATTGCATTGCGCAGCAGGTTGATCAGAATGCGATGAATCTTACCGGCATCGCCGTGCAGGCGCTGTCCTGCCGGCGGCTGGCGCAGGATCAGCGTGAGTCCTTTCTGCTCCGCGACCGGGCGCATCAGCGCCACCGTGGCGCTCAAGAGAGCACCGAGATCGAAGTCGCGCCGGTCGAGGCCTTCGGTTCCGGCCTCGAGGCGCGACAGGTCGAGCGTCGCATTGGCCAGGTCGACCAGGGCTTCTCCGGAGGTCGCGGCCATGGCGACCAGACGCCGATCGCGCTGGCTCAGGCGTCGGCGGTCGATCAGTTCGAGGACGCCGAGCACCCCGGAGAGCGGCGTGCGGATGTCGTGCCCGACCACGGCCAGAAACCGGGACTTCGCGCGCGTCGCCTCTTCGGCCGCCTTCTGCCCCGCCGAAGCGAGCTGCAACGCCTTCTCCAGGGCCGCCGTGCGTTCGACGACCTTGTCTTCCAGGACGGCGCGGCTTTCCGCCAGACGCCCGGCCATCACGTTGAACTGCTCCCCGAGCTCCCGCAGCTCGTCGTCCGTACGGATGTCGATCCGCGCATCCAGCTGGCCTTGTCCGATCCGCGCTGCGCCCTCGCCGAGAACCTTGATCGGTGCGACGAGCTTGCGGCTCAGGGCGATGCCGGCCAGCACCGCGACGAGCAGAGCAAGGGTCAGCAACACGAGCGAGCGCAGGATCGATGCGTGGATCGGCGCAAAGGCTTCGCTCTCCGGCAGATCGATCACCACATTCCAGTCGAGATCGGGCACTGCGGCCATGACGGACAGGACCCGCCGCCCCTCGATATCGGTCATCGACAGCCCCGCCCCGGGGGCGCCGGCAGCCTCATGCGCGCCGACGAGGCCGGCGAGATTGGTGTTCCGGAGCACGAAGCGCAAATCGGGGTGGGCGATCAGCCGTCCGGAACTCGTGACGATGTAGGCACGGCCGGCTTCCCCGACCTTCAGGCGGGAGACGAGTTCGCGGATGAAGACGAGATTGACGGTCGCGCGCGCGACCCAGTGCGGAGGCGACGCCGCCCGGCGGAGCAGCACCATATGCGGCTCCGAACCGCGCCGGAATTCGACCTCGCCGTAGTGGCTCCCTCGGGCGAGGGCGGCCTGGAAGCCCTGGTCGGTCGACCAGTCGGCGCCGCTGTCGAC
The DNA here is from genome assembly GCA_005502805.1 of Rhizobiales bacterium 2SD. Lineage (GTDB taxonomy): Bacteria > Pseudomonadota > Alphaproteobacteria > Rhizobiales > Beijerinckiaceae > Allobosea. Next base: position 200,713 of record SCMY01000013.1, read on the forward strand.
GCGATCCCGTGCCGAGCGCGAGAGCGAAAGCTGCTCGCGACCGTTTTGATCGATCTGGCGCAGTTCCAGCACGGCCGGGGCCTGCCGCATCAGCCGCAGCCCGTCGAGCCGGCGCTCCTCGGCCGAGTCCGAACCGGCACCGCTTTGCGAGGACCAGTCGAGGTGTCCCATGATGCCGCCGACAAAGGCACCGATTCTCTGGGCGGCCGCCCGCGCCTGTTCCTGCTGAACCCGGACCAGCAATGCTCGCTGGTCCGAGAAGGCGAAGAATGTCGCGATCGCAGTGTTGAGCCCGAGCGCGAGGCAGATCGCGATCCCCACGAAGATTGCGTATTTGCGGGCAAGCTTGCCGCGCCGGTGAGGTGGACCGCTCTGGTCCGCCGTGTCCGGTGACGTCACGACAGGATCCGTTGCGCGCGGATCCGCAGCGAAGGCGGCAGCGTCAGCCCCAGGGCGGCCGCAACCCTTTCACTGATGACCAACTCGAAGCTGCGCGAGAACTGCACCGGCAGCTCCGCGACATTGGCGCCACGCAGGATGAGGTCGATATAGGAGGCGATCAGCTCGCCCGTCTCCTCCCGCGCGCCGGCATAGGACATCAGCCCACCCTGCAGGGTGAAGGTGTCGAACGGGTAGATGGCGGGAAGAACCGAACGGGCTGCGGCGGCAGTGCAGATCGCAGCATGGCGGAAGGTGAAGCTGTCCGGCAGGAAGATCAGGCGGCCTCCGGCTCCCTTGGCGGCGAAACCTGCAATTTCAGCGTCGATCGCGGACGGCTCGATGACGTGGAGGATTTCCAGGCTCGCCCCGTCACCAGGCATGGCCGCCTGAAGGCGCTCGAGATAGGTCTTCCCGGCCGCGGGAGTGGTGTTCGGGTTGAAGACGACGCCGATCCTTCTGGTCCCGGGAGCGATCTCGGTCAGCAGCTCGACCCATTTCTCCGACATGACGGGATCGTTGTTGCTGAAGCCCGTCGCATTGCCATCGGGCCGCTCGAGCGAGCGTACGAAGCCGCTCCCCACCGGATCGGATGCCGTGCCGAACAGGACGGGAATCTGGCGGGTCTCTGCCAGAACGGCCGCGGCTTCGGCGCTGGAGCCGACCACGATGATGTCGGGCTTGTCGCGAACGATTTCGGCTGCGGCGCGAGCGAGATCGGCCTCGCTCGTCCCCCAGGCACGCAGGCTCACGCGCAGATTCCGGCCATCGATCCACCCCCGCTCGGCCAGCAGTCGATACAGCTCGACGAGCCGTGCACGCGCGACGGGATGGTCGAGCGGCAATCCGACCATGACCGAAATCCGCTTCGCAGGCTCGGCCGGCCAGGCCTGCTGCCCTCGCATCGCAAGGCCGCATGTGGCCAGGGCAACCAGGAGGGAGCGGCGACGCATGCGCGAACCAATGAGCAGAGGGGGCCGGCGGCTCCCGGGAAGCAGCTTGGCACGCTCCCCCGGACGCGTCGAGAGCGGGTGGCGATGCGTCCGGTGAGCGCGCTTTCTCCTCAGAATCTGACTTCGACTTTACCTTTGAGAGCGTGGTCTCGGGAGCGTTCTGCGATTGCGGCTGAGTAGGTGAGGCCGATTGCGGTTGCGGAGGAGATGCGCCAGTCG
>SCMY01000014.1 GCA_005502805.1 Rhizobiales bacterium 2SD
TCCCCCGGCCGGTCACGCCCCCGCGCCCCCGCCTTTTCCGGTGAGCCCGACGCTTTGCGCAGGCTCGAATTCGACAGCGATTTTATGCGGCATTTTAGGCATCTTCCACAAGCTTAACCGTTGCTTAACCTTAACAACTCCTGCCGCCTCCCCCTGTCCGGGCCGCATGGCAAGACGGCATGCGCACTGCGTCCTGCCGATTCGCAAGGACCCGACAGTCCCCGCCTCGAACGAAAGCGATCCGATTTGACACGCCTTCGCACGACCAGGGACAGCGCAGACCGGACTGGACAGGATATGAAGAACCCGAGCACCCGCCTGGTTTTCGACTACTGGGACACGCTGCGCGGCGAGCGAAGCGCCCCCGAACGGGGCGAGATCGAGCCGGGCGCGCTGCGCCACGCCCTCGCCGACACCTTCGTGCTGGAGAACGAGCCGATCGGGCCGGTCTTCCGCCTGGCCGGGACGCGGCTCTGCGCCCTGTTCGGACGCGAGCTGCGGGGCCGCGCCTTCGCCGCGCTCTGGCCCGACGTCGAGGCGCAGGGCGACATGCGCCGCCTTGTCCAGACGGTGATGGACGAGACCGCCGGCGCCGTCGCCGGCCTCTCCGCCCAGACCGAAAACGGAGCGAGCATTCACCTCGAGCTGCTGCTGCTGCCGCTGCGCTATCGCGGCCGCACCCATGCCCGCATCCTCGGCGCACTCTCGCCCACCCTGTCGCCGGAATGGCTCGGGCTCGACACGCTCGATTCGATGCGGATGATCTCGCTCCGGATGATCTGGCCGGATGCGCGCGTGCAGCGCAGCGGCGAGCCGGCGGCCCAGGACAAGCGGCCGAAGCTGATGCTGCTACCCGGTGGGCGTGTGTGAGAACGCTCTAACCTGCTCTTAACCCGCGAGCCGTTAGCATCGCTCTGGTAGAAACAGAGTTTGCAATGCTTACGGCGCCCAAAAATCCGAAAACGGGCTCGGTCCCGGTCGAGCGCCGGCGGCATCAGCGCATGAAAGTCGTCCTGCTCGGACGCTACATGCTGCCCAATCGTATGGAATATCCCTGCCAGACCACCGACATCTCGCCGGGCGGCCTGCACATGGTCGCGCCGGCCAAGCCCATGGTCGGCGACCGCGTCATCGTCTACCTGGAGCACCTCGGCCGCATCGAAGGCACCGCGGTGCGCACCACTGCGTCCGGCTTTGCGATGACCATCACCGCGACCAGCCGCAAGCGTGAGAAGTTCACCGCGCAACTGACCTGGCTCGCCAATCGCGATGAACTCGGCCTGCCCGAGGACCGGCGCCATGAGCGTATCGTGCCGCGCAATCCACGCTGCATCATCACGCTCGAGGACGGCAGCGAGCACGCCGTACGACTGATCGACATCTCACTGTCCGGCGCAGCCTTCGCCAGCGACCACCAATTCGAGATGGGCACGGCGATCCGCCTCGGCGGCACCGCGGCAATGATCGTGCGCCGCTTCGACGGCGGTTACGCCGCTCAGTTCCGCATGCCGCTCTCGGCCGACGCGCTCGACGAGAATCTCGAGCTCTGAGCGCAGGCTCCATCAGCTGACCGCGGCGGCGTTTCCGGCCGGCGGTCTCCCGGCCTCGCATCCTTTCATTCAACCTCGTCATGCTCGCCTGGCCGCGGACAGCCACGCGGCGCCCCTCCCTGCGACAGCACGAACGCAGGCGATTGGACGAAAGCTGTCCTCCACGGAAAAGCGCCCGTCATCGCGCCCAGTCCGTCCCTGACTGCTTCAAATGCAAGAACGGGGTTTCCCGGTAGCGATCGCATGCGCTGCCCGGAGAGGTTACCTGTTTCCTACCGACCTCCCCACCATGGTTAAGAGACTGGATGGTTAAGGAAATCTGTGGTTAAATTTCCCTGAAACGAGCGGTGAGAATTCTTACCTCCGATTTTATACTCGATTTTCTCTAAGTACTTTGATCTTCAATAGGCTCGATTTCAGTAAAATTGTCCGCTTTCATTTCAAGCGATCTCTACAGCCCAAGAGCATGGTCGTTCCCGGGACAGGAAAGGGGACATCATGTTTTCGACTTATCGGGGATTTCGCGGCCTGGCCGCTGCGACCATCATCACTCTTGCCGGCGTGGCCGGCGCCGAGGCGCAACAGACGGGCGGCGTGCCGGTCGCGAGCGCACCGATCGTCGCCGGCGGCGACGCCCGGGCGCCCTATGCCTGGACGGATTTCTGCAAGCGCAGCCCGAGCGAATGCGCCGTCGATACCCGCGAGGCCGAGACCGTCGAGCTGACGCCGAAGCTGTGGAAGCTGATCGTCGCGGCCAACCTCAAGGCCAATCGCGAGATCGAGGCGATCACCGACCAGGATCACTGGGGCGTGGTCGATCGCTGGGACATCCCGACCGACGGCAAGGGCGACTGCGAGGACTACGTTCTCCTGAAGCGCCAGCGCCTGGCCGAAGCCGGCCTGCCGCGCCGGGCCATGCGTGTCACCGTCGTGATCGACGAGGAGAATGCCGGCCATGCCGTGCTGATGATCCGCACCGACCGCGGCGACTTCATCCTCGACAACAAGCGCAATGCGATCCTGCCGTGGAGCCAGACCGGCTACACCTACGTCAAGCGCGAATCCCAGGCCCGCACCGGCTGGGCCTCGCTCGGCGGCCTCTCGACCTCGACGGTGGCCTCGTTGCGCTGAACGACAAAGCGCGCCGGGCGGGGACGAAACCCGGCGCGAATACCAGACCGGCGAAGTCTAGACGGGCTTCGCCACCAGACGACGAGTCCGGTCACGTCCCCACCCACCCGTCCCCGACCGGGCACGTCCAGGGCCGGCTCCTTCCCCGGGAGCCGGCCCGCTTCGTTTTCGGGAGTGGCGAACTTCGGAGCAGGTGAGCGGTCAATCGATCCGCTTCATGCCCTTGGCGAACTGCTTCCAGCGCTCGGAATAGCTGGCGGCTGAGGCGCGCAGGCCGGCGGCGGCGGCCTCGTCGAGGGTGCGGATCACGCGCGCCGGGGAGCCGACGATCAGCGAGTTGTCCGGAAATTCCTTGCCCTCCGTCACCAGCGCATTGGCGCCGACCAGGCAGTTCCGGCCGATCTTCACATGGTTCAGCACGGTCGCGCCCATGCCGACCAGGCTGTTCTCGCCAATGATGCAGCCATGCAGGATGGCGCGATGGCCGATGGTGCAGCCGGCGCCGACCTTAAGCGGCGCGCCCATATCGGTATGGAGCACGCAGCCTTCCTGGATGTTGCTGCCCTCGCCGATCTCGATCCATTCATTGTCGCCGCGCAACACCGCGCCGAACCAGATTCCGACGTCTCTCGCCAGCCGGACCCGGCCGACGACATGGGCGTCGGGCGCGAGCCACCATTGCCCTTCCGGCGGCGTCTCGGGCGAGGTTCCGTCGAGTGAGTAGAGCGGCATCACATCCTCCAGAGCTTTTCAGCCCGAGGATTGCAGGGGCAGCGCCCCAGCCGTCAAGCGGCGCCGAGCATCATCAGCATGTCGAGCACGACCCGGCCACTGATCAGGCTCCAGAGCGAGGCGATCATGCTCGCGGCCATGACGAAGAAGAAGGGTCGCCCTTCGATCCGTCGCCCGCGCACGGTGTTGCGCAGGATCAGGAACGGCGCGCTGAACACCACGACCGGCACGCTCGCCACGGCGCCGACACCGCCGCTCTGCAGCAATTCGAAGCCGGCGCGCTTCTGCGTGAACAGTTCGAAGGCGCTCGCCAGCAGTCCGGCGAAGGCGAAGCCGAGGATCAGCGATTTCAGGGCCTCGACGGCGGTGGGTTCGAGCGTCACGGGCATGACTTCCAGCGGATGCCGGCGAACCATGACGCAAGGCCGGTCAACCCGGAAGCAAAGCTTTAACCCTTGGTTAACCACGCCGACCCCGACATGGTTTACGGGGCGTTAAGGCGGCTCTGGTTGAGTTTCCCGACAGGACCGCTTGCCGGCCCCCGGGACGAATCCGATGAGCCACTACGCCGCGCCAGACCAGACCCAACCACTCGCCAGCGCTACCGATGTCGCGGCACTGATCCGCAATCATCTGAAGCGGCGCCCGGCGCCGGTTCCGCCGCGCGGGGACCGCGCTCTGCTGCGACTGGCGGCGGCGATCGTAGTCCTCGGACTGACCGGAACCGGTCTTGCCCTGTTCGCCACCCGCCCCAATCCCGACGCCGGGACCGAATTGCAAGCCTCGCGAGTCGGCGATGTCGTGCTGGCGATCCCGGAGAACCTGACCGGCGCCGATGGCGAGGATGGCCGCCTCGTCGGCATGGCGCGCCTGCGCCTGGACTGGCCGAGCCTGGGACCGGTGACGCCAGAGAGCCGGCAGCGGCTGCTGGTGACCCTGAGTCCGCCGGACAAGGTCAACGAACCGGCGACGCAGCTCTCGACCTATGCCCGCTTCCTCACACCGACGGTCTGGTCCAATCCCGGCGGGCTGGTGGTACGCGGCTTTCGCAAGGGCTCACCCTATGAAGGCGACGAACTCTATGTCTCGGCGCCGGACGGGCGCGGCTTTGCGGCACGTTGCCCTATCGAAACCGGACAGGCCGGCCTCGACGAACCCTGCCGCGTGACCTTTCGCCATCGCGGCGTCGATGTGAACATCCGCTTCCCGCGTGCCATCGTCGCCGACTGGCAGATCATGCTCGGCGGCACCCGCCGCGCCATCGACGGGCTGATGCGCTGAGCGCGGCGCCTGACCTCAGTCGTCGAGGTCGACGTCGAGGATCGCCATGGTGAAGTTGAACGAGCGGTCGCCGTCCTCGTCGTCGACATGGATGATGCCGATGAACTCGTCGGCGAGATAGACCTCGGCCGAATCGGTCTTCTTCAGCCGCGCGCGCACGCTGATGTTGTGGTTGGCGAAGGTGCGACGGAGATAGGCTTCGAGCTTGGCGAGTTCGGTCTTGTCCACGATGACGATCCTTATGCGTTGCGCGGACGGATGCCACGCGTGAGCCGCGAGAGCAAGAACGAAGGCGATCCAGCCACAACGCATGGCCGCGCCGCTTTCCTGCGCTGACGCAGGATCATTGCCCGTGCCAAGCTGCGCTTCTTGCCTTGCTCGACGACGGATCTTCCCATGAAGCCCTGGCTACCCGCAGCGCTCGACTATGTCGCAAGCTGGCTCGAATTCCAGCGCCGGTTCCATGACCAGCCCGGCTGTGCGGTCGCAATCGCCGCTGACGGCGAGATCCTGCTCGAGGCCGCCTTCGGCAGCGCCGACCTGTCGACCGGCGAGGCGCTGACGCCGCGCCACGGCTTCCGCATCGCCTCGCATTCGAAGAGTTTCACCGCCGCCGGCACCCTGCGTCTCGTCGAACAAGGCCGGCTGCGCCTTGACGATAAGGCCAGCGCATATGTCGACGGCCTGCATCCCGAGGTCGCGGCTGTAACGCTGACGCAGCTTCTCTCCAACAGCGCCGGGGTCCTGCGCGACGGTGTCGATTGCGGCCAGTTCTTCGACCGCAAGCCCTATCTGCGGAAAGACGAGCTGCTCGCCGACCTCGCCAAGCCGCCGGTCTTCCCGGCCTCGCAGCGCCTCAAATACTCCAATCACGGCTTCGGCCTGCTCGGCCTGGTGATAGAGGCGGTGACCGGAGAGACCTATTCCGACTGGATCGCCCGCGAGATCGTGGCGCCCGCCGGACTGAAGGAGACAAGGCCCGACATCACCTTGTGGAACGGGCCGATGGCGAAGGGTCATAGCGGCAAGCTGCCGCTCGGCCGGCGCGTGGTGATCCCGGCCGATAATCCCGGCAACGCCATGGTCTCGGCCGCCGGCTTCGTCGCGACCGCGGCCGACATCGCCCGCTATATCGCCCAGCTCTCTCCGAAGGCCGAACGCAGCGTCCTGTCGGCGCTCAGCCGCCGCGAGATGACGCGCCGGCTCTGGCCAGATGCCGAGAGCAGCCTGGGCCGCTACTACGGCCTCGGCACCATCTCGGGAGGTGGCGACAGTTGGGACTGGGTCGGCCATTCCGGCGGCTTCCAGGGCTTCATCACCCGCACCGTCACCGTGCCGGAGCAAGGCCTCACCGTCTCGGTGCTGACCAATGCGATCGACGGCCTCGCCCATCCCTGGCTCGACGGCGTGATCCAGATTTTCCGCATCTTCGCCGAGCATGGCGCGCCGACACCGGCGACCGAGCGCTGGCGCAAGCGCCTCTGGACGATCTGGGGCGCCGGCGATCTCGTTCCGGTCGCGGGGAAGGTGCTGATGGCCAATCCGGCGCTGTTCAATCCGTTTCTCGACGCAGGCGAGATCGTGCCGGAGGGCGAAGACCGGGGCCGCATCGTCAAGGCCTCTGCCTTCGCCAGTCCGGGTGAGCCGGCCCGCCTCGTCCGCAATGGTGCGGGCGAGATTGAGGAGGCCTGGCTCGGGGCGGCGCAGGTGATCGGGGAAGAGGCGCTGAAGGCTGAGATGCTGGGGCGGTATGACCAGCGTCATGCTCGGGCTTGACCCGAGCATCTCAGGCCGGAGGAGGCTCCGACAAGCGCCTTCTCGTCACGAGATTCTCGGGTCTGCGCTTCGCTCCGCCCGAGAATGACGCGCGAGGACGTCACCTCACATAATGCAGCCTGCCGAACCGCCGACGGAAGGTGGTGACATCGCGGGCGATCGCCTCGTCCGGACGTGCCTCCGACAGCCCGTCGGCGATGTAGCCAGCGAGCTCGGACATGTGCTCGGACCTCATGCCGAAGCGGACGATCTCGGGCGTGCCGAGGCGGAGGCCGTTGACGTCCCCGTCCACCTCGGCGATCGGCAGGCCGATGCCGCAGCTCAGGATGTTGACCGCGCGCAGCCGTTTCGCCGCCGCCTGCCCGCCACCATAGGGCGCCGCCTCGATCGCGAACTGATGCGAGGTCGTCATGCCGCGATCGCGGGCGAAGACCGGCACCTGCCGCTCGGCCAGCGCCTCGGCGAGGGCTTTCGCCGTCGCCGCCATCATCGCTGCGTAGTCGCGGCCGAATTCCTGCCAGTCCATCATGGTGATCGCCAGCGCCGCCGACTTGGCCGCATCGAAATTGGCGGTGAGGCCGGGATAGGCGATGGCGTCGAGCTTTTCGGCAATCGCGGCGTCATTGGTGACGATCAGGCCGGAGGGCGGGCCGCCCAGGCTCTTATAGGTGCTCATCGTCATGACATGAGCCCCCTCCTCCAGCGGCTGCTGCCAGCCATGGCCCGCGATCATGCCGGAGAGATGGGCGGCGTCGAACAGCACGATCGCGCCGACCTCGTCGGCAATGGCGCGGATCTCGCGGATCGGGTGCGGGAACAGGTTGAGACTGCCACCGATGCTGATGACCTTGGGCCTCAGCCGCCGCGCATCCTCGCGCAGCTTCTCGACATCGACGGTGTAGCCGTCGGCATCGATCGGTGCCGGGTGGGTGACGACGCCGTAGAGACCGGCGGCGCCGGCACCATGATGGGTGACATGGCCGCCGATCGCCGGCGGCGGCGCGATCACGATGTCGCCCGGCTTGGCCGCCGCCATGAAGACGTAGAGATTGGCGATCGCGCCCGAGGGCACGCGGATTTCGGCGTAGTTCGCGCCGAAGACCTCAGCCGCCAATTCGGCCGCCATCACCTCGATCTGCTCGACCGCCTCGAGGCCCATCTCGTATTTGTCGCCGGGATAGCCGAGCGACGGCCGCGTCCCGAGCCCCTGGCCCAGCACCGCCTCGGCGCGTGGGTTCATCACATTGGTCGCCGGATTGAGGTTGACGCAGTCGCGCTCGTGGATGGTGCGGTTCTCAGTGACGAGATCGGCGAGCCGGGTCTCACGCGCCGCACGGTCCTGGCCGGCGACCTCGCCGGCGATCCGCAGCACATAGTCCTCGCTCGCCGCCGGCACCCAACCGCGCCGCGCCAGTTTCACCGTCATCGCCATCCCTCGCCGAGCCTTGTTTCGTCAGGCCATTGCAGCGATTTGCCGGCGCTTATGCAAACCAGTTATCGTCGCCGGCAGGGCTAGAAAATCTAGGCCTGTAACTTCATGCCGCCCATGCCCGTCAGACCGCCCCGCCCGCCCTTGCCGCCGCTCAATGCGCTGCGCGCCTTCGAGGCCGCAGCGCGACTCGGCAGCTTCTCGCGGGCGGCCGAGGAGATCGGCGTGACGCAGGGCGCCATCGCCCAGCAAGTACGGCATCTCGAAGCCTTTCTCGGGCTGACCTTGTTCCGGCGGCTGCCGCAGGGCGTCGCGCTGACGGAAGCCGCGCAGGAGGCCCGGCCACGGCTCAGCTCCGCCTTCGACGCGCTCGCTTTGACCGTGCAGGAGCTCAAGGCGAGCCATGCCGGCCGGGCGCTCACCATCGCCGCCCTCCCCTGCATCGCCCAGCTCTGGCTATCGCCGCGCCTGCCGGCGCTGCAGCAGGCCTTTCCGGGGCTGCCGATCTCAATCACTGCGATGGAAGAGCCGCCCACTGGCCGGCACGACAGTTTCGACCTGGCGCTGTTCTATCTGGCCAAGCCTCCAGCTGACGCCCTCACCCTTGATGAGGACATCCTGTTCCCGGTCTGCGTGCCGGCGCTCGCCCGGAACCTGCGGAGGCCTGCCGATCTCACCGGCCAGGTCCTGCTGCACGACGCCGTCTGGCGCAGCGACTGGGCGCGCTGGCTGCGCCATGTCGGAGCAAGCGGGCTCGATGCGGGCCGCGGCCCGTCCTATTCGCTCTATGCGCTGGCGCTCGATGCGGCGCTCGGCGGCGCCGGTATCCTCCTCGGTCGGCGGAGCCTGGTTATGCCCTATCTCGCGGACGGGCGGCTGGAGCAGCCGTTCACAGAAGAGCTTCGGAGCGGCGACCGTCTGACCATGCTGAACTCGCCAGCCGGCAGGCCGCATCCGCGGCGCGCCGAGATCGTCGACTGGCTGGAAGCCAGCGCCTGAATGGGACGGGCAATTTCTGCGGGCCGCCGCGATCTTGAAATCAAGCGACGAAGGAGAAAACCAAATGGGCCACTGGGTTTTGTTCCTCGTCGGTCTGGTGCTGTTCCTGGCGTTCTCCGCCGTACTCACCACCTTCTTCCTCGGCTCTTTCACTGCCGGCGTGAAACGCTACCTGGTGGGACGCATCATCGGTGGCGCCATAGAAGGAACAAGGGCGGACCGTGAGGTCACTCATCGCACGCTCGGCGCGTTCGGCCTGCAGACACGGAACGGCGGTCCGGCGGATACGGAGCTGGAGCGGCTGCGTCCCAAGCGCTGGCAGGAAATCCTGGCGTGGGTCTGCTATCTCGGCATCGCGCTGGGCTTCGGCCTCATGGTCTACGCCATGATGATCCGGTGACGACATCGCTTCGTCCCGGCGCCAAGCGGCAGCTGGTCAAAAAGAAAAAGGGCCGGCATTTCTGCCGGCCCCTGAAAACAATCGGCTTTTGATACCGATCAGCGCTTCGAGAACTGGAAGCTGCGGCGGGCCTTGGCCTTGCCGAACTTCTTGCGCTCGACCACGCGCGAGTCGCGGGTCAGGAAGCCTTCCTTCTTGAGCGGGCCGCGAAGCTCCGGCTCGTAGTGGGTCAGCGCCTTGGAGATGCCGTGACGGACCGCGCCGGCCTGACCGGAGAGGCCGCCGCCCTTGACCGAGACGACGACGTCGTACTGGGTCATGCGGTCGACCAGCATCAGCGGCTGCTGCAGGATCAGGCGCAGCACCGGACGGGCGAAGTAGACTTCCTGGTCACGGGTGTTGACCGTGATCTTGCCGGAGCCCGGCTTGATCCAGACACGGGCGATGGCGTTCTTGCGCTTGCCGGTGGCATAGGCGCGGCCCTGCGCATCGACCTTCTTGACGTGGACGGGAGCCTCGGGCTGGGCGCCCTTGGCGACCTGACCGAGCTGCTCGAGAGACTGGAGAACCTCGGCCATCGTCAGACCCTCGCGTTCTTGCGGTTGAGCGCCGAGACGTCGAGCGCCTCAGGCGACTGGGCGGCGTGCGGATGCTCCGAGCCCTTGTAGACGCGCAGATTGCCGAGGATCTGGCGGAAGAGCGGGCCGCGCGGCAGCATGCGCTCGACAGCCTTCTCGACAACGCGCTCGGGGAAGCGGCCATCCAGCAGGAACTTGGCGGAACGCTCCTTGATGCCACCCGGGAAGCCGGTGTGGTGGTAGTAGACCTTCTGGTCGCGCTTGCGACCGGTCAGCACCACCTTCTCGGCGTTGATGACGATGATGTTGTCGCCGCAGTCGACATGCGGGGTGTAGGCGGCCTTGTGCTTGCCGCGCAGACGCATCGCCACCAGGGAGGCGAGACGGCCGACGACGAGCCCGGAGGCGTCGATCACAACCCACTTCTTCTCGACATCGGCGGGCTTGAGCGAGATGGTCTTCATCGCGGCACCCTTCGGCTGCTTGAAAAAAGGACAAGCCGCCGGCAGGCCGGCGGCGGTGTGGGCGCTGGATAGGCGGCTACCCAAGCGATGTCAAGCGAAGATAATGCGCCGCCTCGACGAAAAACGCATTGTTTTCAGCGCAATGCAAGAAACGGTATCTGGATACCGTAAAAGAGCGAAAGGTTGCGCGCGCCCCCTCGGCGCGCCAGCATGGTTCCCCGCAACTCGGAGGAACGCCATGCCTGCTCCCGCAACCTGTCATCTCGCCGGCGCCGTGCTGCTCGTGCTTCCGCTCGCTTTCGCGCAACCGGCCGCCGCCGAGGTCCATGTGCTCAGCTCCGGCGGCTTCACCGCCGCCTATAAGGATCTCGTCGCCGGCTGCGAAGTGAAGCTCGGCGAGAAGGTCGTCAGCGCCTATGGCGCATCGATGGGCGCCGCCCCCGACGCGATCCCGAACCGGCTGGCGCGGGGCGAGCCGGCCGATGTGGTGATCCTGGCGGCCGACGCCTTCGACAAGCTGGTCAAGGACGGCAAGGGCGCAGCCGGAACCCGCGTCGATCTCGCGCGCTCGGCGATCGGGCTCTCGGTCAAGGCTGGAGCGCCCAAGCCGGACATCTCGACGGTCGAGGCGCTGAAGAAGACGCTGATGGAGGCCAAGTCGATCGCCTACTCGGCGAGCGCCAGCGGCACCTATCTTTCCGAGGAGCTCTTTCCGAAGCTCGACCCCAGCGGCCAGGTCATGGCCAAGGCGAAGAAGATCTTCTCCGAACGGGTCGGCACGATCGTCGCCCGCGGCGAGGCCGAGCTCGGCTTCCAACAGGTCAGCGAATTGCTGCCGATCGAAGGCCTCGATTTCGTCGGGACACTGCCGGAAGAAGTCCAGCGCGTGACGGTCTTCTCGGCCGGCCTCGCCGCCGGGGCCAAGCAGCCGGAGGCGGCGAAGAAGCTGATCGCCTGCCTGGGCTCTGCGGAAGCGGCCCCAGCGATCAAAAAGACCGGGTTGGAGCCGATCCCGGCGAAATAACCTGGCTATCGCTCGGCCGGGATCGAATAGGTCCCGGTCGCGTGGCAGACCATCTCGGCTTCGCCCTGCGAATAGAGGCAGACCTCGCCGACGGCGAGGCGCTTGCCGAGCTTGAGCAGCTTAGCTTCGCCGATCAGCGCGGACTGCCCGGGCTTGCGCAGGAAATTGTAGTTGAGGCTCGTCGTCACCGCGAGCGCGACTGGGCCGATCTGGGCGAGGATCGCGACATAGAGCGCGAGATCGGCGAGCGCCATCATGGTCGGGCCGGAGATGGTGCCGCCCGGCCGCAGATGCTTCTCATGGTAATCGCAGCGCATGCGCGCGGTGAGCGGCCCGACCTCCTCGACGAAATAAGTGCGGCCGCCATAGTGGAGCTGCGGGAAGACCTGATCGAGATAGGCTTCGATCTCGGCGGCGCTCATGCGGGTCGTCATCGTGCGGAAAACCGAGGGCTGATCGGACGTTAGTCCCCTTGCAGCACGCGCCCGGCCTTCCGACAATAGGATAAACAGCGAAAGGCTTTTCGCCATGAACGCCCATGCCAGAGCGCAGATCCTGCTGCGCGAGGATGCCGACGGCATCGCGACGCTGACCCTGGACCGGCCGGAGGCGCGCAATCCGCTGAGCGAGGCGATGCTCGCCGCCCTGTCGGAGACGCTCGCCGCGATCGCAACCGATCGCAGCGTCCGCGCCGTGGTGCTGGCCGCCGCCGGCCCGGTGTTCTCAGCGGGCCACGACCTCAAGGAGATGAGCGCGCGCCGGGCCGACCCTGACCGCGGCCGTGCCTATTTCGCCGATATCCTCGGGCGCTGCTCGGCAACGATGCAGCAGATCACCGCCCTGCCCCAGCCGGTGATCGCCGCGATCGAAGGCACGGCGACCGCCGCCGGCTGCCAGCTCGTCGCGACCTGCGACCTCGCCGTCGCAGGTGAAGGCGCGCGCTTCTGCACGCCGGGCGTCCATATCGGCCTGTTCTGCTCGACGCCGATGGTCGCGCTCTCGCGCAACCTCTCAGCCAAGCATGCGATGGAGATGCTGCTGCTCGGCGAGATGGTGCCGGCGCAGGAAGCCGCCCGCATGGGCCTGGTCAACCGCGTCGTGCCAGCAGGCGAAGCGCTCAGCGAAGCGAAGCGGCTCGCCGCGATCATCGCCTCGAAATCGGCGGCGACGGTCAAGGTCGGCAAGCGCACCTTCTACGAGCAGCGAGAGATGGGGCTTAAGGCGGCCTATGACCACGCCTCGGCGGTGATGGTCGAGAACATGCTGGCGCGGGACGCGGAAGAAGGCATCGGCGCCTTCATGGAGAAGCGCCAGCCGGACTGGCGTCATAGCTGAACAAGCGGACTCGCCTCTGGGCGAGCCCGCTGGATGGACGCCTTGCTACGCCTCATGCCGCCCGATCAGATGCCGAAGAGAGGGATCGGCTCGTGCCTGGCCGGTGCCGGCTCTGCTTCAGGGCGCGCCGCCCGCTGGGCCTGTTCGTCCGCCGGCAATTGCAGCACGGTCGCGGTCTGGCCTTCCGAGAGGTTGGTCAGCAATTCGATCCGCCCATTCGGCAGTTCGATCGCGTCATGATGGGCATAGGGCTTGTCGAGATCGACCTGGCGGAAGCGCGCCAGCGTCGCCCCGAGCCGGCGATGCGGCAGGAAGCCGATCGCCCTGTCGCATTCGATCTCGGCCGAGAATGCCAGCTCGGTGCCTGGCAGCACGCAGACCGCGATGTTCGGTAGACCAGCGGCGCAGAAGCCCCTGGTGCTCGATCCGGCGAAGCTGCTGGTCTTGAGGACGTCGCCGACTTTGGCAGGAGTCGACACAACATGATGCAGACTGTAGTCGCACATGGCAGGCCCTCCTCACTGACGAAGAGCGGGATTTGCCCTTCCTCTTCCAAGATGGGGAATGCGCTTGCCGACGCCATGTTCCGGGCATCGGAACGCTTTCGGCGTCGATTCAGGAACACAAGGCAACAGGTTCAATTCGCTGGGATTTTGGCTCCGTGAATCACGATGCTTACGACGATGCGCTCATTCGCCGCATCCTGCGCGAGGTGAAGACCGTGGCGCTGGTCGGCGCCTCCGCCAACGAGGCGCGCCCAAGCTGGATCGTCACCAAATACCTGCTCGACCGCGGCTATGACGTGATCCCGGTCAATCCCGGGCTCGCCGGGCAGACGCTGCTGGGCAAGACCGTCTACGGCTCTCTGAAGGACATCCCCCAGCCGGTCGACATGGTCGAGATCTTCCGCAACTCGGAGGCGGCCGGGCCGATCACCGACGAGGCACTCGCCCTGAACCCGCTGCCCAAGGTGATCTGGATGCAGCTTTCGGTGCGCAATGACGAGGCGGCGGCTAAGGCCGAGGCCAAGGGCCTCACCGTGATCATGAACCGCTGCCCGAAGATCGAATATGGCCGGCTCTCCGGCGAGATCGGCTGGCAGGGCATCAATTCGCGCATCCTCTCGGCGAAGAAGCCGGTGCTGGCCGGCAAGGGCTTCCAGAAGCTGACGATCAATAGGCCGGGCACGTAACCCCTTCCCCGCTGGCGGGCGATCGCTAATCTCGCCGCTCCCGCTCACGCCGGAGAAGGCCGATGCCCCCTCTCGATCGCCGCACCGTCCTGCTCGCCGGCCTCGCCAGCGCACTCGGTGCGGGCAGCGCCCGCGCCGCCTTTCCCGAGCGGCCGATCCAGCTCGTCGTGCCCTTCGCACCGGCGGGCGGCACCGACATTGCCGCCCGCAGGCTCGGCGAGACGCTGGCGCGCCAGCTTGGCCAGTCGGTGATCATCGACAACCGGCCGGGCGCCAACGGCATCGTCGCCGGGCAGGCCGTGGTGAAGGCACCGGCCGACGGCCACACGCTGCTGGTCGCGACCGCGGCGAGCTTCGCCGCCGCCCCGGCACTGGGCCAAAAGCTGCCTTATGACGTCGAGCACGATTTCGCCCCGGTCGGCATGCTCGGCCTGTTCCCGCTGGTGCTGAACGCCTCGCCGACCCTGCCGGTCGCGTCGCTCGCCGAGTTTCTCGCCTATGCCAGGCAGCGGCCGGGCCAGCTCAACTTCGCCTCAGCCGGGATCGGCGGCACCAACCACCTCGTCTTCGAGATGATCATGCAGGCCGCCGGCCTGAAGCTGGCGCATGTGCCCTATCGCGGCGCAGGGCTCGCGGCGGCCGACCTGATGTCGGGACAGGTCCATGTCATGATCGACAGCCTCGCGGCCAGCCTCGGCAACATCCAGGGCGGCAAGCTGAAGGCACTCGCCGTCACCACCGATGCGCGCCAGCCGCAGCTCCCCGATCTGCCGACGCTGAAGGAGCAAAGCGTCGACGTGATCTATCCCGGCTGGGCCTCGATCGTCGCACCGGCCGGCATCGCGCCCGACACGCTGCGCATCCTGAGCACCGCGATCAACGCGGCGATGGCCGACGCCGAGCTCGTCGCCCGCTATCGCGAGCTGGTGATCGAGCCCGTCGCCTGGAGCCCGCAGGAGACCGGCGCCTTCATGGCCCGCGACCGCGCCATCCTGACCGAGCTGGTGGCGAAGACCGGGATCAAGCTGACCGAATAGGAGCAAGGCATGCGCCGGGAGAGCACGACCTGCTGCATCGCCGGCGGCGGCCCCGCCGGGATGATGCTCGGCTTCCTTTTGGCGCGCGCCGGCATCGAGGTGATCGTGCTGGAGAAGCACGCCGATTTCCTGCGCGACTTCCGCGGCGACACCATCCATCCCTCGACCATGCAGGTGATGCACGAGCTCGGCCTGCTCGACGAGTTCCTGAGGCTGCCGCATGTCCGGGAGGACGATCTCGTCGCCCGCTTCGGCAACGAAGACATCACCGTCGCCGATTTCAGCCACCTGCCGGTCAAGGCGCCCTTCATCGCCTTCATGCCGCAATGGGATTTTCTCGACTTCCTCGCCGATCACGGCCGGGCCTATCCGAATTTCCGGCTGCTGATGCGGAGCAAGGCGGCCGGGCTCATCGAGGAGAACGGGCGCGTCGTCGGGCTGACCGCGGAGGGGCCCGATGGTCCCCTGGAAATCCGCGCCGACCTCGTCGTCGCGGCGGATGGGCGGCGTTCCGATATCCGCGCTGCAGCAGGCTTCACAGTCACGGAACTGGGCGCGCCCATGGACGTGCTCTGGTTTCGCTTTAGCCGCCGGCCGGATGAGCCCGCACAGGCCTTCGGGCAGGTAGCGGCCGGGCGCTTCTTCATCCGGCTCAACCGCGGCGACTACTGGCAGTGCGCCTTCATCATCCCGAAGGGCTCGCTCGACAAATTTCAGGCAGCCGGGCTCGATGCCTTCAAGGCCGGCCTCCTTGCACTCGCGCCCGAGCTCGCCGACCCTACCGGTGAGCTCGCCTCATGGGACGACATCAAGCTGCTCTCGGTCGCGGTCGACCGGCTGGAGCGCTGGTGGCGGCCGGGGCTGCTCTGCATCGGCGATGCCGCCCACGCCATGTCGCCGATCGGCGGCGTTGGCATCAACCTGGCGATCCAGGACGCGGTCGCGACGGCCAATCTGCTGGCGCGTCCGCTGCGCGAGAGAACGCTGACGGATGCCGACCTCGCCGCCGTGCAGAAGCGGCGGGAATGGCCGGCCAAGCTTACGCAGACAGCCCAAATCGCGATCCAGAACCGGGTGATAACGCCGCTGCTCGCGGCGGACAAATCGGTCACGCCGCCCTGGCCACTCAAGCTGCTGCAACGCTTCCCGCTGCTGCGTCGCCTTCCGGCGCGCATGGTCGGCATGGGCGTGAGGCCGGAGCATGTCGGACCAGAACTCGGCCCTATCAGATAGCATGTCGAGATCGCGCGCCTCTCTGGCCGCGATCGTTTGGCTTCATTTGGATTGCAGCTTGACCATCAGCAACAACGGCACCTGGAATGTCGCGAAGTTGGCATCGGACAGTTTTCGGCTGCTAGCAGAGCTGCTGATTGTGTAGGCGCTCGCCGAGGTCCAGACGAAGCCCGATCTCCAGAACAGCGGCATCCCAATCTCCGCGCCTGGCTGAATGACGATGGTTCTCGAAACCTCGGACAAGCGGAATACCTTGTCGTCACGATTCTTGACGGGCGAGATGTCTACCCGCGCGATTTTCCCCGGGAATTGTGAGGTCAAGATTGTTGCGATGCGCTGCTCGTTCTGGCGCAGCGCCTCGGGGGTATATCCTCCCGCGGATTGCTTGCGCAGGCTCACCACAGAGCCCTGGCCGCAACTATCTTGCTGACATTGATAGAAGATCGTCCCGCTACCTGCGACTTGTCTGGCCCAGCCCGCGACGCTGAAGCCGCCGCCGTCGGGATCCATCGCGATCTTGAGATCCCGCGTCGACGCGGGCGCCGAACAGACCAGGAGGAGGCAGGCTGCCCATGCCAGCGTGGCGAAACGAAACATCTTATCTCACAACCTCGGCCTAAACCCTTGCGGGCAGGCCGCCATGCTGCACGGCCAGCGAGTACCTCGCAATGGCCGCCAAGATTGACGCTACGCAGACCGTTCGTTAAATCGAACAAGACCGTTTCACGATCAGAATTGTCAGGGAGCACGCCATGACCGACCGCGCACCGGGTTTCCATACGCTCGCCGTCCATGCCGGCGCCGCTCCCGACGCAGCCACCGGCGCCCGCGCCACGCCGATCTACCAGACGACATCCTTCGTCTTCGACGATGTCGACCATGCCGCGTCGCTGTTCGGGCTGCAGGCCTTCGGCAACATCTATACCCGCATCGGCAACCCGACGAACGCGGTGCTGGAAGAGCGCGTCGCGGCGCTGGAGGGCGGCACGGCTGCGCTCGCGGTCGCCTCGGGCCATGCCGCCGAGTTCCTGTGCTTCCACGCGCTGCTGCAGCCGGGTGACGAGTTCGTCGCCGCCAGGAAGCTCTATGGCGGCTCGATCAACCAGTTCAACCACTCCTACAAGAACTTCGGCTGGAACGTGATCTGGGCCGACAGCGATGATCTGGAGGCCTTCGCGGCGGCGGTGACGCCGAAGACCAAGGCGATCTTCGTCGAGTCGATCGCCAATCCGGGCGGCGTCATCGTCGACATCGAGGGCATCTCGAAGATCGCCAAGCAGCACAACATCCCGCTGATCGTCGACAACACGATGGCCAGCCCCTATCTGATCCGCCCCTTCGAGCACGGCGCCGATATCGTCGTGCATTCGGCGACCAAGTTTCTGGGCGGCCATGGCAATTCCATCGGCGGGCTGATCGTCGATGGCGGCTCGTTCAACTGGGTCGGCGACGAGCGCTATCCGATGCTGTCCAAGCCGCGGCCGGAATATAACGGCATGGTGCTGGGCGAGACCTTCGGCAATTTCGCCTTCGCGATCGCGACCCGCGTGCTCGGTTTGCGCGACATGGGCCCGGCGCTGTCGCCCTTCAACGCCTTCATGATCCTGACCGGCATCGAGACGCTGCCGCTGCGTATGCAGCGCCATTGCGAGAACACGCTGAAGGTCGCGACGCATCTGGCCAAGCACCCGGCGGTCGAGTGGGTGAACTATGCCGGCCTGCCGGACAACAAGTACCACGCCCTCGCCCAGCGCTACTGCCCCAAGGGTGCCGGCGCGGTCTTCACCTTCGGCCTCAAGGGCGGCTACGACGCCGGCATCCAGCTGGTCTCGAAGCTCTCGCTGTTCTCGCACCTCGCCAATATCGGCGACACGCGCTCGCTGGTGATCCACCCGGCCTCGACCACCCACCGCCAGCTTTCGGACGCGCAGAAGACCGCGTCCGGCGCTGGCCCGGAGGTGGTGCGCTTGTCGATCGGCATCGAGGATGTCGAGGATCTGATCGCCGATCTGGATCAGGCGTTGGCCTGATCCAACTCCTCGCGGATGCGGCGGGCGGTTTCCTGCTGCTCATCCGCGGGCGGACGCGGGCAATCGCGATAGGTCACGACCTCCTCGGCGATGTAGCGCCGGGAGGTCACGTCGTCGGAGCGCACCATCGGAATGAGATGGGCGTGCGCATGGGCGATGTCGTTGCCGGTGAACATGAAGGCGACCTTCGGCACGCCGTAGATCCGCTTCAACGCCTTGGCCACGTGCTGGCCGAGCTGGATGATCTCGGCCGCGAGCTCCGCCGGCATCTCCTCGAAATAGGGATGATGTGCGCGCGGCACGATCTGGACATGGCCCGGCCGCACCGGCGCGATATCGAGGAAGGCGACGAGGTTCTCGGTTTCGGCGACGCGATGCGACGGGACCTTGCCGGCCGTGATCGCGCAGAACAGACAGCCGTCAGGCCGCATTCCTCTCTCCCTGTTCGGTGCGTGTCAGATGCACCACACCCATCGCCAGCACGGTGAAGCCGAGCGCCTGATGCGCGAGCCCGGCCCAGAGCGGCACCACCAGCAGCAATGTCACGATGCCGAGCGCGGATTGCGCGAGCACCAGCCCGGCGACGGCGGTAGCGCGCTTGGCGGCACCTGAACCCGGTGCGGCACGGCGCAGGCTCAGCACCTGCCAGAGCGCGAAAGCGAACAGGATGTAGGCGCCGATGCGGTGGTTGAACTGCACCAGCGCGACATTGTCGACGAA
Organism: Rhizobiales bacterium 2SD; assembly: GCA_005502805.1. GTDB lineage: Bacteria > Pseudomonadota > Alphaproteobacteria > Rhizobiales > Beijerinckiaceae > Allobosea. The sequence continues at coordinate 18,912 of SCMY01000014.1, forward strand.
GTTCTCCCAGACCGGCGTACCCGCGAACAGCGTTGAAGCGGACGGCACCAGCGCCCCATCCATCAGCGGCCAGGTGTTGAAGGTGAAGCCGGCCTTGGAGCCGGCGACGAGCCCGCCGAGCGCGATCTGCACGAAGAGCAGCAGGAGCAGAAGCCAGGCGCCCGCCCTGCCCCGCATCGGCTCGCTGCGGCGCAGCGGCGTCAGCCAGGTCGCGAAGGCGATGACGCTGGCGAAGAAGAAGCCGGCGAAGGTCAAATGCAGCGTCAGCTTGACCGGGGCGACCGCGATCATGCCCGGCTCCAATCCGGAGGCGACCATGATCCAGCCGATCGTGCCCTGCAGGCCGAGCAACAGTCCCATGCCGAACAGGATCGCGGTCTCGCGCCAAGGCATCAAGCGCCGCAGCAGGATGACGAAGAAGCCGGCGAGGTAGAGCAGGCCTATGAAGCGGCCGAGCTGGCGATGGCCCCATTCCCACCAGTAGATGAACTTGAAATCGGCGAGCTCCATCGCGGAATTGAGGAGCTGGAATTGCGGGCTTAAGCGATACTTCTCGAATTCGAGCGCCCAGGCGGCGTCGGAGAGCGGCGGGATCGCGCCGGTGACGGGGCGCCATTCGGTGATCGAGAGGCCAGAGCCGGTCAATCGCGTCGCACCGCCGACCACGACCATGACGAAGACCAGGAAGGCGACGGCCCAGAGCCAGCGGCGGATGCCGGCATGGCCGGCGACAGCCGGAACGGCAGGCTGATCGAGCGCGATCGTCACGGCGGCGGGACCTCGGGTCGCAGGCGGCAGAGTTGATTGCGCTTCACAAGCGCGGCGGCGGGTGACAGATAGTCCGCCCGCAAGACCTGAACAACGCCCGCAATGCCGCAGCCGGACTTAAAGATCGCCATGAGGCAGACCCATCGCAAGCTCATCGGCACCGTCGTGATGATCGTCTTCGTCTGCGTCTACGCGCTCGTCGCCATGGCGCTGGCGCAGGGGCGGATCACCGAAGCTTCGAAGCCGGTGCAGACCATAGCCTATATCGTGCTCGGACTGGTCTGGGTGCTGCCGCTGCTGCCGCTGATCAAGTGGATGGAGCGGAAGGACGGGTAACCGCCATTCTCGGACGCAGCGAAGCGGAGATCCGAGAATCTCGTGACGAGAAGGTATTCGACAGAGCCTCATTCGGTCTGAGATGCTAGGGTCAAGCCCGAGCATGACGGCGGATTTATCCTGTACTCACCTTCCGTCCCCGGTTCCACAACAGGAACGGCAGCCCCGACAGCAGCGCCTTCAGCGCTGCTTCGTTCTGATGCAGGCCGTTGAGCGAGACGCGCGGCAGCGCATGCAGATGCTCCGCATGCTCGGCGAAGAGATGTCCCGGCCGCGTCGTCACGGCGCTGGCAAAGCCCGCCTCCTTCGCCAGAGCGAATTCGCGCGGCCCGGCCGAACCGGGGTCGCCGACCGGATAGGCGAAGTGGCGGATCGGCATCTCCAATGCCTTTTCCAGCCAGGCCTTGCTCTCGACGATCTCGCGGCGCGCGGCCTCTTCCGGATGCTTGGCCAGCATCGGATGGCTCAGCGTATGCGCGCCGATGGTAACGCCCGGCGCGCCGGCGAGCGAGCGCAGCGTCTCGGTCGGCAGGCATTCGCGTTCGACCAGCCCAGCGGGGTCGACGCCAACCTGCCGCCCGAGATCGGAAATCGCCGCGAGCAGAATCGCTTCCGGCCCGTTACGCAGACGCCAGTAGAGTTGGTCGAACGCCCTTTGTTTCTCGGCATCTGTTCCGGCCGGAGCGTCGAAGCGGCCATCCGGCAGGTCGAGCGAGAGCCGTGGCAGGGCCCGGATCGCCTCCTCCAGCTCCAGCCACCAGAGCCGGGCGGTGCGCTCGGCGAAGCCGCGCACGACATAGAGCGTCCAGGGCGCCTGATGCTTGGCCAGCACCGGCCAGGCATGGTCGAGATTGTCGCGATAGCCATCGTCGAAGGTGAGCGCGACGAAGAAGCGGCCGGGCTCGGGATCGGCCAGCCGCGCCAGCGCCTCGTCCAGCGAGACGATGTCGTAGCCCTCGGCGCGGATCAGGGTCAGCGCCCGGTCGAGAAACTCCGGCGTGATCTCCAGCAGCCCATTCGGCCGGAAGCCGCCGGGCTTCGGCGGGCGGACATGGTGCAAGGTCAGGATCGCGCCCCTGCCCTGGGCGAGCCTCCGGCCCCAGCGGTCGACGCCAGTCGCCGCGATGGCCGCGAAGGCAGCAGAAAAAGCCTTGTGGCGCAGGCTCATGCCCGGCGTCTCCGAGAGATCGATTCAACCCTTCGCTAACGCTGTTCGGCGATGGCGTCGTGCAACGTTCGCGACAGTGGCAGGTCCGTTCACAATGCCGGGTTAAGGAGAGCGGCATGTCCGTCGTCGCCGACCGCGCGCCCAGCACGCCCGCTGCCCCTGCCCTGCGGCAGGGGGCGGACGCGCGCCTTTGGGCCGGAGTTCGAGCCGGCACTGATCTCACCGCTCTCGAAGCCGACTGGCGCGAACTGGAAGCCGATGCGCTGGTGACCCCCTATCAGGCCTATGACTGGGTCCGCCCCTATGTCGAGACGATCGGGCGAGCCGAAGGCATGGCATTCTACTTCGTCCGCGTCGAGGACGACCGAGGCCGATTGCTGGCGCTGTTTCCGCTGGTGATCACCCGGCGCCTGGGCACGCGCTTCGCCGAATTCATCGGCGGCAAGCACGCCAACTATCACATGGCGCTCTACCGGCCTGATTTTGCCGAGGCGCTCGATGCCGCAGCAACAGAGGCCCTGCTCGCGGAGGTCGGAGCAGCGATCGGGCGAATCGACGCGTTGTTCCTGACCAACCAGCCGACCGACTGGCAGGGCATCGCCAACCCGCCAGCCACGCTTGCCTCAGGGCAGAGCCCGAGCCGCGCCTACAAACTCGCGCTCGAACCGGGCGACTGCGAGGGCACGCTCAGGCGTTCGATGAGCAAGCATGCCCGCAAGAAATTAACGACGAAGCGCAATCGCTTCGCCGAATTCGGCCCGTCCGAGCTGATCCAGGCTCGCGGCGCAGCCGAGATCGAGCGCGTGATCGAGACCTTCCTGGCGCAGAAGGCCGCCCGCTTCGCCCAGATGGGCTTGCCCGATCCGTTCGCCACCCCGGGAATCCGCAGCTTCCTACGCGAGGGAGCGATGGGGCAGCCTGGCCGGCCGCCGGCGATCGAACTCTATTCGCTCGATCTCTCCGGCCGTTCGGTCGCGACCTATGTCGGCGCCGTGCAGGGCCAGCGCTTCTCCGGCATGGCGACCTCCTTCGATCTCGACTCCGAGGCGGCCCGCACCAGCCCCGGCGAGATCCTCCTGGTCGAGCTGATCAAACGAAAATGCCAGTTCGGCCTCACCATGTTCGACCTCGGTGTCGGTGAAGCCCGCTACAAGACGACGATCTGCGACGACAGCGACGAACTCGTCGATACCTTCTTTCCCTTGACCGCCAAGGGGCGCGCCTATGCCGGCTACAGCCAGGCGAAGCGGGCGCTGAAGCGGCGGATCAAGGCCTCGCCTCTCGCGCTGAAGGCGGCGCAGCGCGTGCTCGGCCTGCTGAAGCGTCGCAAGCCGGTGGAGACGGACGACTAACCCATTCCTGACAAATACTGACAATCGATCAGCGTTGATCGGCCCTGCAACACCCTCTTGGAGCGGGCGACATGACAATGATCAGCGGCGGTTGCCATTGCGGCGCGACGAGGTTCGAGGTGCTGGAGCCGGTGACGGAGGTCACCAGCTGCACCTGTTCGATCTGCTCGAAGCGCGGCGCGCTGTGGAGCTACCACGAGCCGGCGCAATTCCGGCTGCTGACGCCGCGCGAGGATCTCTCGACCTATCGCTGGCAGAGCCGGATGGTGGCGCATCACTTCTGCGGCACATGCGGTTGCAGCACCTTCACGGAATCGCCGGACTGGTCGAGCGGCGAACCCGATTTCAACAATCCTAAGGTCGCGGTGAACGCGCGCGCACTCGACGATTTCGACCTTGCCGCCGTCCCCGTCACCGTGATCGACGGCAAGAACCTCTGGTAGCCGGCCGTTTTCCTGTCAGCGCATCGGCTTCATCCGAAAAGCGGATCCCGCTTTTCCGTTCGCTGCTCAGGCTGGGACGGGATCCTTGTCCGGCGAGACCAAGTCGACCAGCTCCTGCGTGTCGACCATGACGAGCGCGATCGGCGCCCCGGTCAGATCCGTCAGGCGATAGGCCGCTTCGACCGCGTGACCGTTGCCGACATGACCGGCCATGACGAGAGCGCCCTGGGCGCGATCCAGCAATGGCGCCAGCACCTCGGCGTCGTCGGTCGAGGAAGCGGCGACCAGCACCCAGTCATACGTCTCGCAGAGCGCGTCGAGCGCGACATCGACGATATCGGACGCGGCCAGCACCGCCTCGCGCCCAGCCCGGCCGGGCGCGATCTCGTGCAAGCGCGAATCCGGCTGGCGGGTGATGATGTCGGAGAACATCGCCTCGCCGGCCAGCAACTCCGAGAAACCGGCCCGGTCGCGATCGCCGTCGCTGGCGAGATCGACCATGATGCAGCGGCTGCGCTCGGAGAGAAGTTGCGCCAGGGCGCGCGGCGACGACTCGCCAGGTTCGGCACCGTCCAGCACCAGCACCAGCGGCGCATGGCCTTCGGTCGCCTTGTTGACGCAGGCGGCGAGATCGGCAGCGCCGGCCTCGGGATCGGCGAGGTCAAGATGAAGCTGGCCGACGCGCCCACCATGAGTCAGCAGCCCGGCAATGCGCTCCCGGCGCTGCGGCTGCGCCTTGGCCTCGCCCTCGCCTTCGCCATCCTCCGACCTGTCCATCGGCGGCTCGGCCCGTCCGCGCATCTTGCGGCGCGGCGCCTCGTCGCCCGGCGCTGGAGCTCCGCCGCTCAAGAGTTCGCGGGAGACGACGGCAGCCAATGCGGCAAGGAAGGTCGCAAGCGTGGCGACGACCATGGTCGGCAGCTTCTTCGGGAAGGAGGGCGTGGTCGGCTCGATCGCGCGCGAGATGATGCGAGCATCGGCCGGCGTCGCGTTCTGGGCGTCGCGGGCGAGCGCCTCGCGATAGCGCAGCATGTACTGTTCGAGCTGCTCGCGCTGGGTGCGGGCCTCGCGCTCGAGCGCTCGCAGCTGCACTTCGTCGTCATTGGCGCCTGAGGCGGTCTTCTTCTGGCCGTCGAGCGCGGCTGTGACGCTCTCGACTCGCTGGCCGGCGATCTTCGCTTCATTCTCCAGCGTGCGCACGGCCCGCTCGGCAGCAGCGCGGATCTGCCCCTCGAGATCGGCGAGTTGGGCGTTCAGCTCCTTGATGCGCGGATGCTCGGAGAGGAGGTTGCGCGATTCGAGCGCGATCTGGGCGCGCAGATTGACGCGCTGCTCGATCAGCCGGCGGACGAGCTCGTTGTTGGCGACATCCGGAATCTCGAAGGTGCGCCCGCTCTTGATCGCATCCCGGATGATCGTGGCCTTTGCCTGAGCATCGGCCTGCTGATTGCGTGCGTTGGAAAGCTGCGTCGACAGGTCGGCGAGCTGCTGAGCGGTGATCGTGGTGTTGTTGGTGCCGACGAGCAGGCCGTGGCGGGAGCGGAACTCCTCGACCTTGGCCTCCGATTCCGCCAGCTTCTTACGCAGCGGCTCGATCGTGGTCGAGAGCCAGGACGAGGCACTGCGGGCCGTGTCCTGCTTGGCCGCCTCCTCCATCTCCAGATAGACGGCGGCGATCGCATTGGCGCCCTTGGCGGCAAGCGCCGGATCCTGCGAAGTGAACTCGACCGCGACGATGCGCGAGCGTCCCACCGGATAGACCAGCAGCCTGTCGTAGTATTTCTCCAGCACCCGCTCCTCCGGGGAGCGATCGGCCGGATGAGCGCCGATGCCGAGCAGCACGCCGACCTTCTTCAGCGCACCGAGCGCTCCGGCGCCCGAGTCGAACTCGGCATTGCCGACCAGCCCGATGCGCTTGATCGCTTCGCGCGCGAGGTCGCGCGACATGATCACCTGGACCTGGCTCTGCACGCCTTCCGGATCGAATTGCTGGCCGGAGCTGTCCGACGCCTGACCGGGCCGCGTGTAGTAGCTGTCGCGGCTCTGCAGCAGCAGCTGCGCCTGGCCGGTATAGCGCGGCGGGATGACGTTGACGGCGACGAAGGAGAGTCCGAGCGCTGCGAGCGTCGGCCCTATGATCCAGAGCTTGCGCGCCTTGATGGCAGCCCAGAGAGCCGACAGGTCGAGCAGGTCGGAGCGGCTCTCGCCGGCGGCCGCAACGGTATCGTAGCGAGCGGTCATGAGGCTTCCATTCACGCAGAACTCTCGCGCCCCGCGAAAGGGACGCAGCGTCATGTGAGCCCATTAAGGTTAGTGGCGAGTTAAGAGCGAAAATCCCGAACATGCTGCGAAGAGCGAGCGCGCTCAGGTTTTATTAACCATGACGACCTATCCCTAGATCCATGTTTCGATGGGTCCGCCGGTGATGATGAGTAGACATCCCGTCTGTCTGGCGCTTGCCGCCGCGCTCGCCTTGACCGGCTGCGCGCCACGCGTCGCTGCGCCGGAGTTCGCCGTCGAGACCGCGGCGCCTTACCAGCTCGCCAGCGGCGACCGCCTGCGCGTCATCGTTTTCGGTCAGGACAACCTGTCCAACATCTACGCCGTCGACGGTTCCGGCCGCATCTCGATGCCGCTGATCGGCGCGGTCGAGGTTCAGGGCCGCACGACGCAGCAGCTCGAGCGCGCGATTGAGGGGCGCCTGCGCGCCGGCTATCTGCGCGAGCCCAAGGTTTCAGTCGAGGTCGATGCCTACCGCCCCTTCTTCGTACTCGGCGAGGTCACCAACTCCGGCCAGTTCCCGTTCGTCAACGGCATGACCGTACAGACCGCGGTGGCGATCGCAGGCGGCTTCACGCCGCGCGGCCAGCGCAACTATGCCGAGGTCACCCGCCTTATGGACGGCCAGCTCGTCACCGGCACCGTGCCGATCACCTATCCGGTCAGGCCCGGCGATACGATCGTGATCAAGGAACGCTGGTTCTGACCGCGCCCCTGGGGTCTTGAGACCATGTCCGTCGCGGCCGACTCCACTCGCCTGACGATCCTCCACGTCTTTCGCGCGCCGCTCGGCGGGCTGTTCCGGCACGTGCTCGACCTCGCCCGCGGCCAGATCGCGCGTGGCCACGCCGTCGGCATCTTCTGCGATTCGACGACAGGGGGCGCACGCGCCGACCAGGTCTTCGCCGAGCTCGGACCGCAGCTTTCGCTCGGCGTCACCCGCGTGCCGATGTCGCGCTATCCGAGCCTCACCGACATGCGCGCGCAGATTTCGGAAATCTCGACCCGCAAGCGGATCGGCCCGCAGATCGTGCATGCGCACGGCTCCAAGGGCGGCGTCTACGCCCGCCTGCCGGCCCTGGTCTCGCCCGGCCGGCGTTACGTCACCGCCTACACCCCGCATGGCGGCAGTTTCAACTACAAGCCCGGCAGCGCCGAGCACCGCATCTATATGACGATCGAGCGCCTGCTCGAACGGGCGACCGACATGTTCCTGTTCGAAAGCGCCTTCATCGCCGGGCGCTTCGAGGCCCATGTCGGGCACAAGCCGCGCACCGACCATCGCATCGTGCTGAATGGCATCTCCGAAGCCGAATTCGAGCCGATCGACCATGCCGCTGCCGCGTTCGACCTCGTCTATCTCGGCGAGCTGCGCTCGGCCAAGGGCGTCGATACGCTGATCGAGGCGCTCGCGCTGCTGAAGCGTCGAGACGCGCTGGCGCCGCGCATCCTGATCGTCGGCTCCGGCCCGGACGAGGCGCTGCTGCGGCAGATGACCGTCGACCAGGGTGTCGTCGCGCAATGCGTGTTCGAGCCGCCGGGGCCGATCCGGGCGGCCCTCGCCAAAGCCCATGTGATGGTCATTCCCTCGCGCGCTGAATCACTGCCCTATGTGATCCTGGAAGCGGCGGCGGCGGCGCAGCCGCTGATCGCGACCGATGTCGGCGGCATCAAGGAGATCTACGGCCCCAGGCATGCCGACCGCCTGATCCCCGCCAACGAGCCGACCATCCTGGCCGAGGCGATTCGCAAGGCCCTCGCGACACCGCCGGCGGAGCGGCTGGCGCAGGCCGCCGACCTAGCTTTGCATGTCAGGGCCAATTTCTGCCTGAACGCAATGATCGACGGCGTCCTCGACGCCTATCGGACCGCCCTCGCCAAGCGCGCCGGCTGACGCCCCGGGCCATCTTGGCAGCCTCCGGTTCCGCTTTCGCGAATCCTCGCCTATGCTCGTCCGCGTCGCGGACCCTCGGCGCTGGCCCTGTCTGTTCGCGGCGTGAACCGGTTCGGATGGCGCGAGCATGTGGCGCGACGAACGCAAGGCGAGCGCGCGCCGCGCGCGACTCGAACGCGAGTGGACGCGGCTGTTTCGCTACGCCTGTGCGCTGACGCGCGACAGGGAGCTCGCCGGCGACGCCGCGCAAGAAGCCGCCTTGCGGGTACTGACGGCCAAAAGCGAGCCGGCGGACGATCCCGCCTATCGCCGCTGGCTCTACAGCATCCTGCGCAACCTGCTGATCGACCAGAGCCGACTGCAGCAGCGCGAGCGGGGAACGCCGGCGACGGAGCCGGCTGATTGGCGTTTCGACGAACGCGCCCTCAGCGCGATCACGGTACGGCAGGCGCTGGAACAGCTGCCCGTCGCGATGAAGGAGGTAGTGGTCTTGGTCGACCTCGACGGCTTCAGCTATGCGGAGGCGGCAGCGCTGATCGGCGTGCCGGCCGGCACCGTGATGAGCCGCCTTTCGCGTGCCCGGGCCATGCTGCTCTCGATCATAGGGGGAGCCAATATCCGCGTGCTCCCGAACCGCCATGCCGCAGGCTGACCAGTCGTTCCCATCGGAGTGGGACAAGCTGAACGCCTTCGCCGACGGCGAGCTGGCGCCGGCGGAGCAACGCGCCTTGGCCGCGCGGCTGGCGACCTCGCCGGAGGCGGCCGAGACGCTGCGCGGCATCGTCAGGCTGAAGCAGGAATTGCAGGGGCTACCGGCCGGCGACGCGCCGCCCCTGCCCTCGTTCCCGGCAGCGTCGCGCCCGGTCTGGCGACGGGTCGCGGCCATTGCCGCCGTGCTCGTCATCGCCGCGACCGTTGCGCTGACGCCGGTGCTGCTGCGGCAGGACGCGTCCGAGAGCTTCCTCGCCGCGTCCCTCGCGGCGCATGAGCAATTCGCGATCGTCCCACCTCAACCCACCGCGATGGTCGCGCCGGCCGCAGCCGGTCCCGTCACCAGCGAGCTCGCCCGTCTCGGGCTGCAACCGGTCTGGCAGGCGACCTCGGCGACCGGACAGGTCCGGGTCGGCTTCATAGGTCTGCGCGGCTGCCGGCTCAGCCTGCATGTCAGCCCGCATGTGGAGCCTCCGCCTCCATCTGACCAGTCGGCCAGGACGCTGGCGGGCTGGAACGCCGGCGGACACGGCTATCTCCTGATTGCGAGCGAGATGCCACCGGCACGCTTCGAGATCATCGCCGACTTCCTCAAGGCGCTGACGGGCGAGCCCGCGGACAAGGTCGCACCGCTGCGCACCGCCCTGCTGAACGACTGGCGCAGCGCCCAGCCTTGCCTCGCCTGACATATTTTTGCGATCGGATGGAATGATCCGGCCAGCTCGTCCGTCTTGTCCTTCGAACGCCGGCGCTGTGACGCCGCCGCGAGGGAGGACATGATGGGCAAGCAGGAACGGTCGCTGGGCGAACTCTATGGTGACGATCCCGAGCGCGGCGATGCGCTGGCCTTCGGCCGCCGCACCGGTTCCTCGCGTCGCGGCTTTCTCGGCGGCGCCGGGCTCGCCGCGATGGGCGCCGCCGTCGGCGGCGCGATCCCGTTCTCGAACCAGATGCCGGCCGGGCTGATCCCCGCCGCCCTGGCGCAGGGCTCGCCGGCCGCCTCGGCCGCCCCCGCAGCCGCAGCGCCAAAAGGCCCGCAGCTGCTCGACTTCCCCGGCAAAGCCAAGGGGCTCGTGCTGCTCGGCGATCGTCCACTCGTCGCCGAGACGCCCGAGCATATGCTCGACGATGACACCACGCCCGTCGAGAAATTCTTCGTCCGCAACAACGGCCAGACGCCCGAGCCCTTCACCGAGGGCGACGCCTGGGAGCTGACCATCGACGGCGAGGTCAACACGCCCTTGAAGCTCAAGCTCGGTGAGCTCAAGCAGAAGTTCACGCACAAGACCTTTCGGACAGTGCTGGAATGCGGCGGCAATGGCCGCTCCTTCTTCCAGCCGCAAGCGCGCGGCAACCAGTGGACAAATGGCGGCGCCGGCTGCGCCGAATGGACCGGCGTGCCGCTCGCCGACGTCCTGCAGAGCGCGGGCCTCAAATCGACCGCGGTTCACACCGGCAATTATGGCGCCGACCAGCATCTCTCGGGCGACGCGACCAAGGACGCGATTTCGCGCGGCGTGCCGATCGCAGCGGCGCTGGAGCCGCATGCGCTGCTGGTCTGGGCGATGAACGGCCAGCCGCTCCCGGCCATCCATGGCGGCCCGCTGCGCGTGATCATTCCCGGTTTTCCGGCATCGGTCTCGCATAAGTGGCTGAAGCGCATCGCCATCCGCGACAAGGTGCATGACGGCCAGGGCATGGGCGGCACCTCTTATTCGGTCGCGATCAAGCCGATGATCCCCGGCGGCAAGACCGACGATGCCAATATGCGCACCATGACCGACATGCCCGTGCGCGGCATCATCACCAACCCGGCCAACGGCACGCGCCTCGCCGCCGGCACGCGCAAGCTCGCTTTGCGCGGCGCCGCCTGGGATGGACATGAAGGCGTCTCGCGCGTCGACGTGTCCATCGATTTCGGCGCGACCTGGCAGCCGGCCAAGGCGGCCGAGCCGAAGAACCGCTATGACTGGCGGCGCTGGACGGCCGAGGTCGAGCTGCCATCCGACGGCTATTACGAGCTCTGGGTCCGCGCCACCGACAGCAAGGGCCGGGCGCAGCCGCATGTCGCCGGCAGCTGGAACCCGCAGGGCTATGGCGCCAACCCGATGCATCGGGTCGCAGTGTTGGTCGGGTGAGCGCCATGATCGCACGTATCCGCCGCGCCGGGCTCATGCTCGGCGCGGGGCTTGTCCTCGCCGTGTCAGCGGCGCTGGCGCAGGCTCCTGCCCCATCCGAGGAGACGCCGGAGATGTTCCCGGCCGGGCCGAACCGCGACGAGGCCTTCTATGCCTGCATCGCCTGCCACAACTTCAAGCTGGTCTCGGCACAGGGAATGAGCCGCGAGAAGTGGAGCGAGACGCTCGACTGGATGGTCAGCAAGCACAACATGCCGGCCCTCGCCACCGACGAGCGCGGCAAGGTTCTGGACTATCTCGCCGAGACGTTCCCAGCCAAGGCGCCGGCCCAGCAGGGCGGGTGGAAGAACCCGTTCCTGAACTGAGGCGACGCCCGCCGGTCAGAACAGCTTGAGCGCGACCACGCCGGCGACGACCAGCGCGATGCCGAGCCAGCCGGCCGGCCGGATGCGCTGGCCGAAGGCGAGCGCGCCGACCACGGCTGTCAGCACGAGGCCTACGCCGCCCCAGACGGCGTAGGCGACCGAGAGATCCATGCCACGGATCGCCTGCGCCAGGGCCGCGAAAGCGCCGACGACGCAGAGCACGCCGAGGGCGCCGACGAGCCGGCGCTTCAGCCCGTCGGAGATCTTGAGCAGGCTGGTGCCGATCACCTCGAGGGCGACGGCCAGGCCCAGCCAGGCAAGCGCGAAGGCTTGCGCGGAGGCAGCGAAGGTCACACCAGCCTCCGCTGATCCTCCTCAGGAGCCACATGGTCGGTGTCGTGACCGACACCGCGTTCCAGCAGCACGATGCCGCCGATGATCAGGGCCAGCGCCAGGATGCGCGGGACCGTCAGATGCTCGGCGAAGAAGGCATGGCCGATCAGGGCGATGCCGACGATGCCGAGGCCTTCCCAGACCGCATAGGCGACGGCCATGGGGATGACCCGCAAGGCGACGCTGAGCAGGGCGAAGGACAGTCCGATCAGCACGAGCGGCAGGACCGCGACGAGGACCGGGCCTGCGACGAAGGCCTTCAGAGCCGACGTCGCAAGCAGCTCCACGGCGATGGCCGCGAGCAGGATCAACCAATGAAAAGACATAAGTCACACAGGGGCGCTGGCCCGGGGCGCAGGCGGCGCGGGTGCGGCGTCTGCGGGGTGCGCATCGTTAGCGTTTAAAAGACGATGTTCGAGATGAAGGGAGCGCTCAGGCTTTCGCCAGAGGCCAGCACATCGCCCAAGCCCAAATCACCGGAAATACCCGCGGGCGAGGTCAATGAAATATGTGCTTCTCAGACACTCATCTGGGACTTAAATGCCGGAATCTATGCTTTTTGTCAACTCAATCGCGACTTTTTGCGCTTTCGACAGCTATTTTCAAGGCTACGAAACCCTGTGCTAATACGTTGAAGGCCCGAGCGAAAATCGACCTTTTCGGACATCCGAAAAAAGATGCGTGGAAGCCATGGTTTTAGGCCAGCTTCGATCGACGAAAATCACGTCAAATCCCGGTCGCTTCCGCAGAGTCCGATTAAGTCTTCCGTGAGCAATTTGCGTTAGGTCGAGATGACTTTTGGCGTGATCGGCGCGTCGGCCACCACGCGCGAGGACTGAACGAGATGGGCGCTTTCGACGTTCGCGACCTGATCAAGGCGGATTCCGCCGGCTCCACACCGATGAGCGGAGATTCCGGCAGCACCCGGACCTTCCATCCACTGGCCGAGCGCATCGCCGCCATGCCGGTCAAGCAGACCCTGTCGCCGGTGCTGATCGAAGGATTGGTGCGCCTCGCCGACGTGTTGGCCGTTCTCGGTGTCGGCGGACTGGTTTACGCCCTGTATGTCGCGGGCAAGGTCGATTACGCCCTGCCCTATCAGGTCACCGTGCCGCTGATGGCGATCGGCGCGCTCGTCGTCTTCCAGGCGCTGCACCTCTACCATGTCGGCGCGCTGCGCAATTTCATCACCATGGCGGTACGGATCTGCGCCGGCTGGACCATCCTGTTCCTGCTCGGGCTCGCCGGCTTCTTCTTCCTCAAGGTCGGCGATCAGGTCTCGCGTGTCTGGCTCGCCGGCTTCTACGGCGTCGGCCTCGTCGTGCTGCTGAGCGAGCGGCTGGCGGTTTCGCGCATCGTGCTGCGTCTGACGCGGATGGGGCGCCTCGAGCGGCGCACTGCGATCGTCGGCGGCGGCCCGGCCGGCGAAGAGCTGGTCAAGGCGCTGGAAGCCCAGCGTGACACCGGCCTGCGCATCTGCGGCGTCTTCGACGACCGCAATGACGACCGCTCGCCCGATCTCGTCGCCGGCTACCCAAAGCTCGGCACGATCGATGACCTCGTCGAATTCGCCCGCCGCACCAAGCTCGATCTCGTGATCTTCACCTTGCCGATCTCGGCCGAGGCGCGGCTGCTCGCCATGCTGCGCAAGCTCTGGGTGCTGCCGATCGACATCCGGCTCTCGGCCCATATGTCGAAGCTGCGTTTCCGGCCGCGCTCCTATTCCTATATCGGCGCCGTCCCGGTGCTCGACGTGTTCGACCGGCCGATCGCCGACTGGGACATCGTCGTCAAATGGCTGTTCGACAAGATCGTCGGCACGCTGGCGCTGATCGCGCTCTCGCCGCTGATGATCGCGACCGCCATAGCGGTCAAGCTCGACTCGAAGGGACCGATCCTGTTTCGGCAGAAGCGCTACGGCTTCAACAACGAGATGATCGAGGTGCTGAAGTTCCGCTCGCTCTATCACGAGATGAGCGACCATGCCGCCGCCAAGCAGGTGACCAAGGGCGACCCGCGCGTCACCCGCGTCGGCCGCTTCATCCGCAAGACCTCGATCGACGAGTTGCCACAGCTGTTCAACGTGGTGCTGAAAGGCAATCTCTCACTGGTCGGCCCGCGACCGCACGCGATCCACGCCACCGCCTCGAACCGCGCCTATGAGCAGGTCGTCGACGGTTATTTCGCCCGTCACAAGGTCAAGCCCGGCATCACCGGCTGGGCCCAGATCCATGGCTGGCGTGGCGAGACCGACACCGAGGACAAGATCCAGCGCCGCGTCGAGCACGATCTCTACTACATCGAGAACTGGTCGGTGCTGCTCGACCTCTACATCCTCTTCAAGACGCCGTTCTCGCTGATGACCAAGAACGAGAACGCGTATTGAGCGCGCTGGCCAACAGCTCAAGGCTCGGCAAACGCCCCGGCCTGCGCCTGTCCCATTCGGCGCTGCAGCGCGGGGCGCTCTGGCTGCTGACCGCTTCCAGCTGGGTCGCGATCATCGAGCCTTCGCCCTATGAAATCGCATTCCTGCTGGTCCTGCTGATCTTCGCACTCACCGGCATCCGCCTGTCGCGCGCCCTGCTTCCGCTGGCGCTGCTGCTGCTCGGCTTCAATCTCGGTGGCGCGATCTCGCTGATCCCCTGGATGCACGATTCCGACGCGGTCAGGTTCATCGCCGTGTCCTTCTACATGATGGTCACCGCCATCGTGCTCGCCGCCGCCATGGCGGACGACACCGAAGCCCGCCTCGCAGCGCTGAAGCGGGGATATCTGTTCGCGACCTGGTGCACTGGCCTCCTCGCCCTCGTCGGCTATTTCGACATCGCGGGACTCGGCGACCATTTCACGCTCTGGGGGCGCGCGACCGGCACATTCAAGGACCCGAACGTGCTCGGGCCCTTCCTGGTGCTGCCGATCGTCTTCGTCCTGCAGGACATCCTGGTAGGACGGCGCGGATTGATCGGCGGTCTCGCCATCGTCAGCGTGCCCCTTGCCGCGCTGTTCCTGACCTTCTCGCGAGGCGCCTGGGGGAATCTCGCCGTCTCGGTGCTGCTGATGGCGGGGCTGACCTTCCTGACGGCAGCCAGCGCCCGGATGCGGGCCCGGATCGTCGCGCTGAGCCTGACGAGCCTGCTGCTCGCGGTCGTCGCACTGGTGATCGCCCTGTCCTTCGATGTGATCCGCGAGATGTTCGAGGTCAGGGCCAGTCTGGACCAGAGCTACGATCTCGGCGTCACCGGCCGCTTCGGCAGCCAATTGCGCTCCATTCCGATGCTGCTGTCGGAGCCCAACGGCTTCGGCCCGCTGCGCTTCCGCTGGTTGTTCCTCCAGCAGGACCCGCACAATGTCTACATCAACGCCTTCGCCTCCTATGGCTGGCTCGGCGGCTTTTCCTGGCTGGCGCTGACCGTGGCGACCTGCTGGGCCGGCTGGTGGCTGGTCTTCCAGCGCGGGCCGCTGCAGATGGCGGCGATCGCGCTGTGGTCGGTTCTGTTCGTCACTATCCTGCAGGGCTTCCAGATCGATACCGACCACTGGCGCCACTTCTATTTGATGCTGGGCCTGATCTGGGGCCTCGCCGCGATCGCACGGCACCGGGCTTCCGAGGTCGTGAAATGACCGGCAAGGCGGACGAAGCCCGACAGAACCAGGCCATCCAGGTGTTGCGCGGCCTTGCGGCCCTGCTTGTCGTCGTCGGACACGCTATCCATGAGACGCAGGTGATGGGCAACGCTCTCGGGCGCGCGCCGATCGACGGCTCGCTGGTGCGCTGGAGCACCGGCGTCGACATCTTCTTCGTCATCTCCGGCTTCATCATGGTCTACAGCTCGACGCAGCTGTTCCAGCGGCCCGGTGGATGGCGCAGCTTCCTCTGGCGCCGCTTCGTGCGGATCGTGCCGCTCTACTGGCTGCTGACGACATTGCTACTGCTCGGCGCCTTCGTCGCGCCGCGGTTGCTGAACGTGCCGATCGACGATTGGCGGCACGTGCTGGCCTCCTATCTCTTCATCCCGTCCCTGCGCGCGCCAGGCGAGATCCGGCCGGTCATGGCACTCGGCTGGACGTTGAACCTCGAAATGTTCTTCTACGCGCTGTTCGCCTGCACGCTCGCCTTGCCGATGCGCCGGGCCGTGCTGGTGCTGACGGCGATCCTCGCGCTGCTCGCCGGCATCGGCCTCGCGGTCGAGCCGACACAGGTTCAGCTCGCTTTCTGGACGCAATCGATCATTCTGGAGTTCGCCTTCGGCTGCCTGCTGGCGCTCGCCTATCTGGGCGGGCTGCGCATCGGCGCAACGCCAGCGCTCCTCCTGGCATCGGCCGGCCTCGCAGGCCTGGTGCAATGGCCCGTGCCGGAGGAATGGCAACTGCCCGACGCGCTGCGCTGGGGCATACCTGCGCTGATGATCGTCGCCGCCGCAGCGCTGCATCCGGGCGCCGGCAGCAAAGGCAACGTGTCATCGCGTCTGCCGAACCTGGCAGTGCTGCTCGGTAATGTGTCCTACAGTCTCTATCTGGTGCATCCTTTCGTGCTGCGGCCGCTGCGCAATCTCTGGACGCAGCTCATCGGGAACGCGCTGCCGCTGACCGCCTATGTCGCCGCGGCAACGATCGCGGCCTGCCTCGCGGCGCTCCTGCTCTATCGCTATGTCGAGCAGCCGCTGCTGCGGGCGATGCGAGGGCGGCGAGCCGACCAGGCCGCCAGGCCGGAGGTCATGTCCGAGCTTCCCGCTCAGCACTCCTTGCGGACGACGACGTAGACATAGGTGGTCACGAAGCGCCAATCGGTCTTTGCGGCCAGCCGATTGAAGGTGGCGTCGAGGCCGCGCAGACCGGGCATGCGATCGAAATAGCCATGGCCCCAGAACGGCTGGATGTGGATGTCCCGGAAACCGGCGCGCTGCAGCATGGGCTCCAATTTGCCGCGGCTGCCGCGGCACCAGTCGTAGAAGGCCGGGAAAATCGGATCGCCGCCTCCCTCGCGCCGTGCGGGATAGAGCGCTTGGACGATGGCGCGCGAGGCCTGCTTCGGCAGGATGTGGTTGAGCGCGAACACCGGCGCCCATAGCGTCGGCATGAAAGCAAGGCCGACTCCGCCGGGCTCCAGCAGAGCGTGAATGTTGGTCCAGGCGCGCTCGACGTCGCGGACGTGCTCGAAGACCATGCGCGAGACCATCATGTCGTACCCGCCACGGGCGACGTCCGGCTCCGACAGGTCGCCGGCGATGTCGAACTGCGCGGTCCGCAGCCCCTCAGGCGTGAGCGCGAGCTCGCCGGCATCGATGTCGTTGACCACGAGGTCGAGCCCGTAGCGGCGGGCTTCCTGGGCGGTGAAGAGCGGATCGCGGCCGCCACCGATCTCACAGAGACGCTTCAGACCGAACTGATGCGTCAAGGCGAGGATCGTCGCCTCGTAGTGATCCCAGGCCCAACTGGAATGCCAGTCCGGGTGAAGCCCGGCGAAGAAGCTCTCGAGCGAGCCTCTGCCTGCGGCGGCTGCGCGCCGCGGCCGCGCCGGCCGCCGGTCGGTCAACGCCATTGACATGGCCGTGCTCCAACTGTCCCGATACAAGGACCGGACCCTGCGCCCGAGCCTGGCGCGGCGCAATCAAAGCCTTAAGAAACGGTTAACACGACACCCCGCCACCCGTCCGGAAACGGGACGCCGCCCAATTTTCCAACACCCGCATCTGCCGCGTTGCATCACGGCGGCCAGCACTCTATAAGCCCACCCGTCGGAGCGTAGCGCAGCCCGGTTAGCGCACTTGTCTGGGGGACAAGGGGTCGGAGGTTCGAATCCTCTCGCTCCGACCATAAAACCCTTCAAAATCAAATACTTGACGACCGCCACCTTTTTGACGCCGAAGAACATTTCGGCACCAATCGGGACGGAATCGGCCGGATCGGGACAATAAGTCCCGACAAAGTCCCGTCAAACGTTCCTGATGCGTTCCTTCCCCGGCCCGCGCTTCACCCCGCAGAGGCGGAGCCCCGCCATGGATAGGGCGCACACGAAGGGGCCACTCGCGGTTCATCATCAATCGACGCCCTGCACGATATCGGGCTTCTACCATGTGACCGAGGTCGGCAAGGAACGGCCAGCGGTCGCCTATGTGCATTCTCGGGATGACGCGCTGCTCTTCGCGGCGGCTCCCGACATGTATGAAGCGCTGAAGACCTTCGTCGCGGAGTACGTCGACCTCGTTGAGAGCGGCGACGCGGGGTTCTGGGATCCTGAGAAGGAAGCCAAGGTCATGGCGGCCCGTGCCGCCATCGCCAAGGCCGAAGGGCTCGGGCAGCGCGCGGATGCCACCTCAAATCCTTCTCCCGCGCAGGCCGCGCCGGCACATCGGAGACCTTCGCCATGAGCACCCCCACCGACAGCGCAGAGAAGGTGGTCGCGGAGCTGCGGGCTCTGGCCAGTCAGGCGACATCCGGCAAATGGTACATCTACACCGGAGAGGACGGCGAGCCGATCTCGGTGGCAGCGGATGGCGTTGGCCCGAACGGTGGCTGGGTCGGCAAGACAATCGCTCGGTTTGGCGTCCCGTATCGGGATAGGACTGCCGAGCAGATCGCCGCCGATGCCGCCTATCTCAAGGCCGCTCAGCCCGCCGCGATACTCGCCCTGCTCGCCCTCATCGAATCCCAGGGCGCCACCATCGATGAACTGCGTGAGCAAGTCGCCGACGAGACACGCGACTTCGACGGCGGCTACGAGGCCGGTCAAGGCGACATGCAGGGCAAGCTCGACGCCGCAGAAGCCCGCGTCACCGCCCTCGAAGCGGAGAAGGCGGGGTTGGTGAAGGCCGTGACGCCAAGCCCGAAAACCAAGGCGGCGTACATCGGCGAGTTCCATTTCGATTGGACCGTCTGGGACCCGAACGGCGAAGAGCAGATCACGCACCGCGTGCAGGTGCCTTGGACCACGATCAAGCAAATCATGAGCGCCATTCGCGCCCAAGCCCTCTCCCGCTCCAGCACGGAGGTGAAGAACGATGAAGCTCTCTGAGCTGATCGCCGCATGTGGTGACGACAAGGTTGAGTTCCAGAACCTCGATCAGAGCCTCATCTCGGTCGATTTCAACGCCAAACGCGGGTCGAAGATCACCTTCGGCACGTCAATGACCGCCGGCTTGGATGGCACTGACAAGCTCGGGCTCGTGGTCTGGCTTGACCGAAAAGCCGTCGCTGACGCCATCGCCAACAAGAAGGAACCCGCCAATGGCTGATGTGGTGGAGAGTGCTTTGCGCGAGAGCCGAGACCTTCTCGCCGAACATTGGTTCCCCGACGACCGCGCTGAACGACGGGAAAAGGACGCGGCATTGGCTCGGTTCGACGCCGCGATCGAAACCCTCCGCGCCCGCCTCTGCGGTGTGGTGGTTCGGCCGTTGAAGTGGCGCGACTACGACAGCGGCGACGCGTGGGCGGATTCAGGTGTCGGCCTGGTCTATTGCGCGACGAAGGGCGGAGCATGGATGCTGCGAAACGGAGCCCCCGTTGACGCTGGCGCAGACGTGTCAGCGGCCAAAGCCGCCGCCCAAGCCGACTACGAGGCCCGCATCCTCTCCGCCCTTACGCCCAGCCCGAGCGCGGGTGCGGGTCTGATCGCTGAGCACCTGACGCCCGACTTCGTCGATGACAGCAACTGCTGCGCCGGCAAGCTCGCCACCCCACCCGCGACGCCCGTCCAGCCGACCGCGAGCGTGGGGGCGGTGGCGAAGGCGATTGCGCGCGAGATGCACAAGGGCGGCGACTTTGGGTTGGATGGTGACAGCGCCTACGCATCGCGGCCTGCCGAATTCCTTGCGCTCGCTCGCGCGGCTCTCGCCTCCCTCACCCCGGCCCCAACGCAAGGGGATGGAGCATGAGCGCTATCGAGAAATTGCGCCAGCTGCGAGAGAACGCGTCCTTCGGGGAGCTGTGGGGCGGCAACGGCTCGCGGTTTTTGCTTGGCGACCAATCCGACGAGGATAGCTCCAAGCATCTCGTTGTCGCGCGTCGACCGGTCTGCCGTGATGGAGACGCCAAGCGCCAGTGGCAGCACGATGCCGCGTTCATCGCTGCGTGCGTGACCTACGCGCTTGAGCGGATCGAGCCCGTCCATATCCGCGACATCGAAGGCCGCATCCGCCGCTATTTCGAAGAGAACATCGGAGCCACCCGAACTGAGTGCGCCGCCGCCCTTGGCATCGATCGCCGCGCCGTCTGGAAACACATCAAGCGCATGCGGGAGGCAGACAATGCGTGAAACACTTGAGCATGCTCTGGCCTTGATCGAGGGGGCGAACGGGCTGGCCATCCGCGAAGACGCCTCGTGGCCGATGTATCGTGAAGCCTTTCAGGCCGCTCTGGCCGCCCCCTCATCGCCCGCGTCCTCTCCCTCGCCTGCGGGCGGGGTAAGGGAGGCGTTGCAGCAGCTTCTGGACCATCCCACGAATGTGGACGTTATCGCGGCTGCCCGCGCCGCCCTGTCCTCTCCCGCGACACCCGAGCCGGTATCTGCTCCCGCTGGGGAGGTGGATCCATGAAGCTAACCGAGCGACAGAGGAGCGTGCTCACTACCATTTCCGAATATCGCCATTGGCACTTCGATGCATGGGATCTCGGTACGCCAACCTGTGAGGCCTTGAGAAAACGAGGGCTTATTGACCATGGCGGCGGCGACCGGCCTTTCACGACTGGCACGAGGTTCAATGAGTCCGTCAGGATTACGGATGCTGGTCTCGCCGCCCTCTCGGCTCTGGAGAACGGCTCTGCAAGTCTCGCGGATGCCACTCCAAATCCCCACCCCACAGGCGAGAAGGAGGGCCGGTCGTGAGCGAGCTGACGAAGGCACAACGCCTGTATCTGGATCGCGTGCGGATCTGGCCTAATGGGTGCCCAATCTCGGCCCATTCCGCGCACTACGGACCATCGATCCGGCGGCTCATCAGGCGGCAGCTTGTGTCATTGCGAGCGCACCCGCACTTTCCGGGCCGTTGGAAACTCGCGACCATCACCGAAGCCGGCCGCGCAGCACTCAACGAGGCCCGCAATGCAGAGTGAGCCGATGCAGCGCGGCTGGAAGCCCGACGAGACGTGGCGGTGGGGTATCGGCGCCCGCCTGCGCAAGCACAGCGGGTCATGGTGGGAAGGCGAGGTCGTCGGCTTCTACAGCACCAGGCAGACACCGAGAGGCTATGGCGTCCAGCAACAGGTTCCGGGCGGCAACGGCCCGGTCCAGATATTCCCGGAAGCCGCCTACGAGGACCAGCCCCATGACTGACCTATCTGCGCTTATAGAGCGGGTGGAGAGCGGGGCGGGCTCTGATCGGGAGTTGGACGGCAAGATCGTCCGCGCGCTCAGCGGGTCGATCGACCACTGGTTTCCGTTTGCAGGCGGCTTCATGACCGAACACACGTCCCCCGAGCTTACGACCTCCCTCGACGCCGTCCTCTCTCTGATCGAGGCGAAGCTGCCGGGGTGGCGCTGGCTTCGAAAGCACCCAGCGACAATGACGGTCTACCAGCCATCCGATTACTATAAGAGTTGGTCGCGCCACTTCGACGGCTATTCCGCTCAGCCCGCGAGAGCTCTTCTCGCCGCCGCCCTCCGCGCCATCCAGGAGAGTCGCAATGATCGATGAGAAGGCGCTGGTGCGAGCCGTGAAGCGCGCCATGGAAAACGCCGGGACGCTACCGGCCAAAGAGGCCGTCAAGCTCGTCCCTGCGGACTGGCATCGGATCTGCGCTTTCGTGCTCGGCACAGCAGACGAATCCGCCAAGCCGAAGGAGGCGGAGGGACTGGCCGAGTGGAGCGAGAGCCTGCCCAAGGAGCCGACGCCGGCTTTGCGAGAGGCGTTCGCCCGCTACAAGGACATCTTCCCTGATCCGGTGTTCCCGACGAGCGTGAAACTCGGATCGCGCCTCACTGTCGAGGGAGTGGAGGCGGTCGTGGTGCCGGTGGAGCCGACGCGACGCATGGTCGAGATCATAGCCTATCACCCTGTCGAGGATCGAAATCGCGAGCAGGCTTCTGAGCTCTACAGCGCCATGCTCTCAGCGGCGGGAGACGGGAGATGACCGCTAGCCCACCCGCCGCAGAGCAATATGCAAAAAATGCAAAGAAGTCCGCCGCACCTGGGCTGCCGAGCGAGGAGGAGATCGCGCGGGCGATAGCGCCGCTCGCTTGGGCAGAATGCGACGCCGCTGGCGTAGACGACACAAGCTTGGGCAAAGGCGCGACGATCGGCGCGCTTTCTGCCCGCGCAAGTTCCCTGATCGAGGCTGCATCTGTCTCAGCCCTCATCCGCCCGGCGTTCGATGCTGAGCGAGGAGCGAAAATCGAAGCGATGCAGTACGCACAGGATATTGCGTGGCAGAACGGCAAGCTCGAAGCCAAGCTCGCGCAGGCAGTGGAGGACGAGCGCGGGGACATCCGCGATGTTCTAGACGCGTGCGAACGAGGCGCGGCAGACTCGCGCCTTCCAGGCTTCGCGCACATCGGCGACCTTCGCGAGGGCCTTGGGAAACTGTGGGCGCTGCGGGACACCCAGCGCGCCCGATCCGCTTCCGCCGCTGCGAGGGGAGAGACGCCTGATGCCTGATCCCGGTTACGAGGCCAAGTACGGAAAGGGCCCTCACCTCACAGCCGACGCAGTCGTGGTCAGGAGGCACGAGATTGCGCTCGTCCGCCGTAAGAGCGACGGTATGTGGGCCCTCCCCGGCGGCTTCCTCGACGCTGGCGAGACGTTCCAGGCCTGCGCGCTGCGCGAGTTCAAGGAGGAGGCCGGCATCGATTTGGTCGCCGCCGACTTGGTCCAGTCGATCGAGCGGCCGGTTGCTTTCGACGCGCCCGACCGAGACCCACGCAGCAGGATCATCAGCGGCGCTGTCGTGATAAGGCTCTGGCCCGCCGGCGACAGACCGGAGCTCGTCGCTGGCGACGATGCAGCCGACGCTCGTTGGTTCGATCGCCGCCAGTTGCCGCGGCTCTATGCCGACCACAATGAGATCGTTGGCACTTTGGTCGGCGACGACGGCTGACGAACGCGCAGATCCGCGGCGAGGCTGAGATGGTGGGCGGGGTGATTATGAGGAACCGACACTCGAACGACGGCGTTTGCTTCAAATCAAGCGGAGCGGCCCAATGAAGAGTGTCGTCTTTGCGCTCGCGCTTTCCCTCGGGATCGCGAACAGCGCAACTGCCCAAAGCATCCACCCACCTACCCGCGAGGGCTTCGGCGCCAAGGCGGATTCTCCGGAAACTCAGCGGGAGCGCAAACCAGAATCTTCGCCGGCCGACCGGCCCGAGGCACAAGGCGGCGCGAACTCCCAACTCAACCGCGAGTATGGGAAAAACACTCAGCCAGACGGCAACCGCCTGCCTGATGGTCAGCCACAGGCATCCAGGTAGCGTGCGGGAATGTGCTCGATCATCGTACCGGCTGATGATGACTGCGGCGACTGGTACGCGGAAGCCCGGATCAGCCTCGAGGCTGATGGAACGATTGCGTTCATCCTGATCCGCGAATGGCGCAGCGATGGCGTGGAACCTGACGACCTCTCAGAGCAGGCCGAACAGCCACAGCCCTATAGCCACTAGAGCGACCCAGCCGACTGCCGCGAACGCGGCATCGCTATGGCTGTGCAGCTCGCGCCGCCAGCGCGGCCAAGCAGCTCGCCGCTCGCGCTCAGCGGCATTGTCCCGGCCGGTCTGCTCCCAATGCCCCATAGCCTTCCCATCATTTTACGTGTACTAGACGCGCCATTCGCGTTATTCGGGAAGCTCGACATGTCGTCAAAGCCAAAGTCGTTTCGTGAATTTTCCCTCGAATGCAAGAATGCGCAGCGGTCCACAATCCGCAAGGAGCGTGAACGAATGGACCAAGCAGAACAGCTTTGGGGCGAGTATTTTCTCGCCTTTTTCGCACTGGGCCTGAAACCCATGACCGACCGCGACATCACAAAGCGGCGCGACGAACTCGACCGGATGGCTGCGTCCGTCGACGAGCAGTACGGCGACAATGAAAGCATGCGGGCCGCCTACGAGATCTATCTCAAGGCGACGCCGCCGCTGGTTCAGACCGGCTGAAGATCACACATCGATCAACCCCAATGTGATGCACTTTGCGACGCCGTGCGTACGGTTCCGCGCATCCAGCTTCTCCAACGCATTGGCGATGTGCTTGTCGACCGTGGTCTGAGCGATCCGGAGGATGTCAGCGGTCTCATCGCTGGTCTTGCCTCGGGCCGCCCAGGCCATGACACTGCGCTCACGATCGGTCAGTAGAGGCCCACCGCGCCGTTCGACGTCGAAGAGCGCAACCTTGTCACGGGAATGCATGGCCGAGATCTGCATCGCCCTCTGCATGAAGTAGATCGCCGACATGTGCAGCTCGAGGCGGCGCTCCAGGACCAGATTTTGAAACTGCGGGACGCCGTCGCGCCAATAGAAGACGCAGACAGTCGAATGGTTGCGGCCGAGATCATCGACGAAGTGATAGGGAAAGATCAGGCCTTCCTTGAACCCGAAATCGGCTGCGTCTTCCATCAGGCGCACGATCGGTGATTTTGGCCCGCGGCGCCTGGGCTCTGCTGTGATCGACCCCCAGTCGAAGGGCGTGTTCGTCCGCCTCGCCTTGGCGATGTAGGGATCAACGTGAACATAGCCGTTGTTCTTGTAATTGTCGTGCCAGACATCTTCTGAGGTGCCGAAATACAACGGCACATCTTGATAGGCCCGGCCGGCATCGATGAAGCACCACGATGCGAAGCCGTGATCCGAGACGATCCCCTGCATCGTCTCCTTCAATTGCCCAATGGTTTCGGACGATTCCAAGCGGGCGACGGCGCTTCCGAACGACATGCGGAAATTCCCCCCATTTTTAAGTATGTCCCGAAAATTCCGTAGCTGACAGCCTCCTCCACGACAGAAGCCTAGTTGGGGGACCGGGGATATGTCGACGCTACTTTCGGCAACCATCACGCGTGGTAACCAAGATTTGAGAGCGGTCGAGCAGTTCGGGCGTTTCCGCAAAAAACTCTTCATCGACACGCTTGGATGGCCGCTTCGCTCCTTCCGCGGTGAAGAGATCGACGACTTCGATGGCGACGACGCGATCTACTGCGTTGTGCGATCTGCGGACCAGGTGGTGGCGGGCTTCCGCGCCATGCCAACCGATGGTCCCTACCTCGCCCACTCCGCCTTCCCGTCGCTGGCGTCCGAACGCCCCTATCCTCGCGCCGCGGATGTCTGGGAGATTTCACGGTTCGGCGTAGCGCCGGGCGCCGGTCACGGCATTGCTCAGATCAACTACGGCCTGATGTTCCGTCTGGCCCAGCGGCGCCAGGTCAAAGCGCTCGTCGCCATCGCAGATATGACCTACGAGCGCTACCTCGCGGCGCTCGGTGTTCGCACCGTCCGCTACGGCGCGCCGCAACCCCTCGCCAGGACCCGTTCCGGCCAGATCCAAGACATCGTCGCTGGGGAAATCCCGATCCTCGAGCAGACCGGCATGCGCTTTCGCAAGCTGCTCGCAACGACCAATTCCGTGGAGATCATCGATGAAACACTGGTTCTCGGATCTGAGGGCATTCCAGCGTGATCCGCTGGATTTCATGGTCACACGCGGGACCGCTTCCGCATCATCTCTGGAGCGGGTGCATCTCGGGCCGACGCCGGTCTGGCTCGTAACCGACCCCGCCATGGTCAAGCCCGTGCTCAAGGCGCCTGAGCACGAGATCGACAAGGGGCGGCTCGTCTACAAGCTGCGCAAGGTTCTCGGCGTCAGTTCGCTCTCGCTGAGCGGCGAGGCCCACCGGCAGCGTCGTGCCCTTCTTCACACGACCTTCGCCAAGGGGGCGGCGAACCAGTACGTGCCGGAAATGACTGCCGTGATCTGCCGGCTGATCGGCAAGCTGATGCGCGAACCGTCGTTCGATGCCCACGCCATCACAGCCCGGCTCTCGCTCCGGCTGGTCTCGTTGACCATGTTTGGCAAGGACGTGCTGTCCGAAGAGGACGAGGAAATCATCGTCCAGGCCGTCGACCAGGTCGAAGATGATCTGGCCGACGAGATGTTCAGCGTCATGCCGCTGATGCCATGGACGCGCCGGCGGCGCGATCAGAAGCGCGCCGAGGCCTGCGCCGCGATGGGCGAGGTTGTGAAGCGGGTTCGGCAACGAGCTCCGTCGACCAGCGTCGTGCACGCACTGGAGTCGCTCGGCCTGACCGACGACGAAGTCCGCGACGAAGTGCTGACCATGATCCTGGCCGGCTACCACACCACCGGCAATGCCGCCGCCTGGCTACTCTATTTCCTGGCAACCGTTCCGGGGCTCTCGGGCGCCATCGCAGCTGAAGCGGAGGACTTGGCAGATGCCTCGGGGATCATCCCGGCATCGCGACTGGCCGCCGGCCGTACCAGCCTCGCCGCGGTCAAGGAGACGCTTCGGCTCTATCCTTCGGCCCACTGGTTCGCCCGGGACGCCAAGGCCGACATCCAGTTGGGAGACAGCAAGCTTCGCCGCGGCGATGCCATCCTGATCCCGCCTTGGCACTTCCATCGCAGTACCCGCTTCTGGAATGAACCGGAGCAGTTCAGGCTCGATCGCGACTTCGGCACACCTGCCTTCCTGCCTTTCGGTGCCGGCCCGCGAGTCTGCGTAGGCATGGGTCTCGCGATGCTCGAGCTCCAGTTGATCGCGCTGGAGTTCTCGGCCGCGACCGAGCTCAGGGTGCTGAGCAGCGTGCCAGCCGCCGATCCGAAGCCATCGATTACGCTGCTCCCACCGCCGATCGAGATGTCAGTGGCGGCGCGCCTGGGGCGGCACGCGGGTCTTGGTCATGCGCATGTGGAGAATGGACGATGAGCCATGGTCGTGCCTTCTCCGAATCCGCCAGCCTCCCTGTAGCCAACTATCCAGCGCAGCCTTGGCCTCCCCCCACGGATCTGGCCGAAGACGCGATACGCGATTTTGTCGTGACCAACGGGCGCGACCATGGGGTGGAATTTCTGGTTGCCATCAATGGCGCCGGCCAGATTGTGGAGAGCATCAAAGGGACGCGGCAATCAACTGGAGCGACCGAAAAGCTTCGGAAAGCGATGCGGGACTCGTCCTCGCAATTGAATGTCCACCATAATCATCCAAGTGGCGGTCCTCTGTCAGATGCGGATCTCACACATCTCGTCCTTCCCGGCGTGAGCGCCATCTTCGCCCATGCACTTACTTCCGGTAGGGTTTTCACTTCGCGCGCCAAGCTAACCACGCGGGGCCGCAGCGTGCTTGACTTGGAGATCGAGCATTTTGGGATCGATCGATCACTCTACTCTTTTTACATTGTTCTGATGAGTCCATTTGCCTTTGACAAGACCATTCAAAGGCAGGTCTGGAGAGGCCGCATCGATTGCAGCGAAGCAAACTTCTGCCGCAGAATGGCTCTGTTCGAAGCGCTGAACCGTACCGGCCTGTTTCTGATCGAAAACGACTTCCTGACGCCGCCGCTGTTCGAGCGCGCAGATATTCAAGACGGCATCGACCGACTGGCTGGCGAAATCGCCCGCGCCTACGGCACTGAGCAGTAGCGACTGATCGGCCGCGTACTCGCCGGCGAAGCCGGACTGAGCTGCCCGATGTTCCTGTCAGAACAGATCGGCCTGCGCCGGCGGTGATGGCGGATGGTCCGAGCCAGCGGAAGGTTCGTCCTTCTTCCCGCCTCGGGCGACGATCGTTAGCGCGCCGTCGGACAGCGGCCGCTGCAGCGCGCTAGCCTGCTCCCAAGGCGCCGTCATCCATGCCGCGCATTCCTCCGGCGTCGTCAGGATCACCGGCATCGCCTTAGGGTGGATCGCCTTGACCTCGGTGTTGGGCTCTGTCGTCAGGAAGGCGAAGAGATCGGCCTGAACCTCGCCTTCCTTGACCTTGCGGACGCTCTTCCAGCCGGGCGTCCAGATTCCCGCGAACATGGCGGTCGGCCGCTCTTCGGACAACGCAAACCAGATATCGCCGCCTTCGCCCTTGTTGAACTCGCTGAAGCTGGTGAACGGTACGAGGCAGCGGCTCTCGACGCCGAGCCAGCGCCGCCAATGCGGGCTCTTGGTGTTGCGGACATTGGTCACGCCGGGATCGGTCTTCTTGCCCTCGAGCGCGAAGACAGGCGACGGCATCCCCCAGCGCGCCATGGCGAGCTCAGGCTGGGCATCGCCTCCCGAGTTCCGGATGATGGGAGCGGCATAATCGGGAAAGATCCCCGGCTGCGGCACGATCTGAGCTGCCATGTCGAAGTTGGCGAACAGCTGGCGGATGGCATCTACGTTGCGGGTGTGGCTATAGAGATTGCACATGGGCTGGATGCTAGAGGCGCCCCTTGGATCTCACAAGGCGAACTCGGCTTGCGCCGCGACCGCAGGCTCGCAGCGAAACCTCAGGAGTTTCGGGTCGAACAGGACGTTGCCGAAGAACTCCTTACGAGAACTCGGCTCGCCCAAAGCCCCGGCGCGCAAGTGCAAGCCGCCATGTGCTTCTATTAGGTCGTGCGCGGTCTCGTGCGTCTGCAGCCGCACTTCGATGAGATCGAGATTTGGTCGCTCGACGATCCTCTTGGGATACCACCTGACGTCAAGCCAGGCCTCGATCGTCGCTCGGACCATCTGCAAGCCGTCGATCTTCGTGTCGTAGACGATGACGTTCTTCCAAAGCGGGCGCGGGCCTTCCTTCCTGGGCGTTACGAGGAAGTGGCCGCGCGAACTGGTGAAGTCGCCATAAGGGCCGGCGAAGTCGCATTTGTGTTGCTCGGCCAGTGTGGACCAGAGCCAATCGTCATCGTCCGACGAGCTATGGAACTCGACGTCCTCCACGGATTGAGGTTCGCCAGTCTTGCGGGCGGTTTGCGCCGCCACGATCAGTTTCGAGATGGCGAGTTGCCTAGCCGCCGCCGACTCTCCGGCGCTTCGGACCGGGCGGTGATCCTGCTGCCAACTGTTCATCCTTGCCTCCTTCGATCAGGGTCAGACCGGACATGCTGGGCGGCAGGTCCGGCGGCGAGGTGCGGCCGATGTCCATGAGATAGGCCCCGCACTTGCGACCGTATTTCTGCGGCTTGCGGTCGGGGCTGGCGGGGTTCCATGCGCATGGCTTCCGGAATTGCCCGAGCAGCCAGCGTAGCGTCGCGTGCTCGCCGTACAGCCAGGCCAGCCCGGCCAGCCGGGCGTCCTTGCTGCGGGTGCAGAAGTGGCAGCGAAAGCGTACGACCACCCAGGGAAAGTCGATCAACGAGGTATCTTCGTTCGGCGGTTCCATCGGCGTTATGCATGAGGTGATCTCCTGAGGCCGGCTTGAGCATTCCACCTATCGCCGCCTCGCATCCCGTCTTGCCCCGCGCCCCCTGATCCATCTGCGCCCGGATCGATCGCGCGGGTCAAAATCTTCACCGCTCAGCAGATCGCGAAAACGCTTGGCCTGATCGGGGTCGGAAAAGCAGAAGACGCGATAACGATGTTTGCCGTCGCTAACGTTGTGGTCGCGCTCGCAGAGCGACGACAGTGGGCCGCTAGACGGGATATGACCGAGATATTGTCCATCATCGTCCCTGATGGCGACCTGATAGGGCCAGCCTCGATCGATGCCGGTGGGCGACAGCTCCCCTTTGCGTCTCATGGCTCGTCCTCGCCTCGGAGCGGCCGAGCGCCTTGCGAAAACGCACCGCGCAGGAAGCCACGCGAAACCGAGCGGTCCGCATCAGCGAGTAGGACGATGAAGTCATGCGCCAAGGCCCGCAGCGCGGCAGGTTCCGAGCCGTGCTCCTCCATCAATTCGGCAATGAGTCCCGTGATCTCAGCATCAAGGGACGCGTCCTCGACCCGCTGATCGGCTGGTAGCGCTGACATCATTCTTGTCCTCGGATATGAGAACATAATGAGAACGAATGACAAGGAGAGTCAATCCGCCCGGGCGTTGTACCGGTGCTCGCACGCTCGCAATTCGCGACCGGCCTTGGAGGAACTTATCGAGCAAGCTCGGAGTAGTTCAGGCTCCACAACCGCGAGCTTCGGATATGCCCAACATATTTTTCGAGTTCTCGATGCTCGCGTTTGAAGCCCAACAGGCGATGTGGCTGCGCACCCTGAAGCTCTCGGCCGGCGGCGCAGCTGGCGACCGAGAGGCTCAGCTGATGGTGAGCGAAAAGGTCACGGCCGCCGGGCAAGCAGCAACCAAGCTCATGCTCGGCGCAGCGCCGATCGCAATAATTCGCGGCTATAGGCGCAAGGTGCGGGCGAATGTGCGCCGCCTTTCAAAGAAACCGGTCAAGCCAAAGGAGCGCTAGTCGCTCTCCGTTTCCGGGGAAGCGTCAGCGGCATCGCCGAGCTTCTGGATCTTTGCCTCATATTCGGCCGCGAGGCTCTTCAAGGTCGCGCTCAGCTCCCGATCGCCCGTCGCATAGATGAGGCGCCGGCATCTTGCTGCCGCCGTCCGCAAATAGGCGATCTTCTCTGCCGTGGTTACGCCTGGGATATCGTAGTCGTCCACCGAAGGCGCTCCTGAGAGCCGGACAACGCGCGCTCCGAGCAAACGTTCCTCCCTCGCGGCGATTCCAATTCTTCACCCGACGCGGGGTCTCGGGGCTGCCACGCAGGCTTCGGCTCCAACGCGGATTCATGCCCGGGCAAGCCATCTTCATGGTTCATGGGATTGGTGGCTGACATGATGCCTCCAGCGGATCGTGAGATGAGTGCCGGAAGCGAGAAAATCCCGCTTCCGGCATGCGCCTCAAGCAGCCTTGCGGTTGATCATGCCCGTCGCGAGCTTGGTCAGCTTCTCGTCGGTCGCAGCCTCCTCATCGAGGTTCTGCTTGAGGAGAGACGCGCAGTCCTCGCGGCCGAGCAGCTTGGCCCAGGAGACCAAAGTGCCGTACCGAGTGATCTCATAATGCTCGACCGCCTGCGCGGCCGCGATCAGCGCCGCATCGAGAACCTGCTTATCATCGACATCGGAGGCGATATCGCTCGCTTCCGACAGGATTCCGTCGATCGCAGGACAGGTGACGGCCTTCTCCTCGGCGCCATGTTGTTGGAAGACCTGCTTCAACCGAACGATGTGGCCGTCGGTCTGCTGAAGATGCGATTGGAAGCCCTGCTTCAGCTCAGGGCTGGTCGCCTTGTCGATCATGTTGGGAAGCGACTTCTTGATCTGGTGTTCGGCGTAGTAGATGTCCTGAAGCGTATGGACGAACAGATCATCCATGGTCTTGATATCTTTGGTGAACCATCCCATCGGGAGCCTCCTTGCGGGTGCCCCAGCCGTAGACTCCTGAAACAAGATCCGGAGCGCTAAGTTCCCAAAAAACAGAAGGAAAACGCCCTTGTCAGACAAGAGGCGCGGTTACGAAGCCACAGCGACGCCAATGAGGATTCAGAGCGGCTTACGATGCTGCTGCTCGTTACGGTGCTTGATATTTTTTCAGCGCCTTCAACACGATCTCACTCCTGCTGGCGCGCCAGCCGAAAGATTGACTGCTGGCTCCTTAAACGATGCTTGGCGCCCTTCCGGGCGCCAAGCAGTAGATATGGGTGAGTTAGGCGTCCTTAGACGATGGGGCCACGATAGCGCTCGGCATTCTCATCGAAACGGGTCCAGCCCTCGTTGCGATATTCGGTGAGTCGCTCGTCGCGATCGATCGGAACGGCGCCATCCATTATCGCCTCCGCCGCAGGCGCCTGGTCTTCGGACGCCTTGACCGAGACGACGGATCCTCCGCGCCGTACGGTCTCGGCGTGGTAGTTGGCGCTCTCCTCATCCTCGCCCGCGCTGGTGAAGGCGCCGACGATGCCCCCGGCGACGCCGCCGGCCGCAGCACCTGCCGCGGTGGAGGCTAGCCATCCTGCCGCGACGACCGGTCCGATACCGGGGATAGCCAGGAGACCGAGGCCGGCAAGCAGGCCGGCTGTTCCGCCGATGGCCGCGCCGATGCCGGCTCCCTCGCCGGCGTTGCTGTCATCGGCGCGCTCGTGCCGACCGATCAGGCTGATGTTCATTGCGGGGAACCCGGCGGACTGCAGCTCCTCGACGACACGTCGGGCCGCATCATAGGTCTCATAGGAGCGTGTAATGGTACGCATGGGGAATTCTCCTCCTCGTGAGCTGCGAATTTGCTATTAGTTGCGGGTGATGTTGCCGCGATAGTCGACCGAGACGGTCACCTGCGTGCCGGAGTGGGTGGCCTTGCCCTTCCAGACGCCTTTGTCGTCCTTCTTGAGCTCGCTGACATTGGAATAGCCGTTCGCTTCCAAACGGCTCTTGGCCTGCCCCTCGGTGAAGCTGTTTGCGCCGGGCAGCGGCGCGTTGGCATCAGCAGGGGCATTGGGCGAAGGCGTCGGGGCCGTGGTCGACGTCTGAGCTACGGCAGCCGTCGAGATGAAGGCGCAGCAAAGGGACGCAAGAAGCACGTTGCGCATCGGAATCTCCTTTTGTGGCAGATAGTTAGCCAAGTACCGTAACAACGGCAGCGCGCTGGAGAAGTTCCGATCCGACGCTTCAGAAAGCGACTTTCAAAGACACTGAGGAAGACGTCCCAATGGCAGAGCGCGAAAGTCCGCGTGGCTGCTAATGGCCGTCGAGCTTCAGGGTCACCATGTAGATTTCTGCGCCAGTGGCATCCTTCACGGTGATCGCCATTGGGCAGCTTTTCGCCCTCGGCCGCCAACCCACCGGCTGGCGGCCACGCCAAGGATATCTGGCCGTTATGCGGCATCATGCAGGGGCGCCAGGACGCGCCCCGAAGCTCAGGGCGGAGCGGATTCTCAGATGAATCGCGACTATGGGCGAAAGACGGACCCGGACGGCAAATCGCTGACAGAAGGCCAGCCACCTCGCCAGAAGCCGTAGCGTGCGGTCAATGCCAGCCGGCTGCCAACCCGAAAACGAAAGCGCTCACTATCAAAGTGACGCCCAGCGCTGCTCCAAAGAGCACCCAGCCGAGCTTAACTCGCGGGCGCTTTTGTTGGTCCCGACCGTTCCCATCCGGAGTCACCTCACCACCTTCGGCCCCTTCGACCTTGGGGTTGGCTTGGAAGGTATTGTCAAATGCGGGGCAGTGGCGCTGAACTTCTCTGCAGCCTGCTCGGCAATCCCTTCGGTAAGACCTTCCTGCCAAAGAGCAGCAATAATGTACGCCAGTCGCTCTCGCGCGCCTGGCACTGCCGGCGGATCGAAGCTTAGCCGCTCAGCAACCAGAGCCCATGCACGGTCGAGCGAGCGCTGCAGTGCTTCTAGCTCTTCCGGCGACGCAAAACTGAACGGCATGGCCCAACCCTGCTCTCTAGATTCATTCTAGAACAGGGGCACCCGACTAGCAAAAAAAGCCCGCCGGCTTGCACCGACGGGCCTTTATGGGCCTCCAGCCCTTTGCTCTGCTCTTGCGAGCGAGCACTACCGCGAATTCCGACACCGCAACGTTCAAATGCGCCAACAGGTTCCCATCTTGATTGAGAAGTTTGGCTTGAAGATGAGATCCTGGGCGCCCTGCTCCCGTGAGAGGTCGTCCCAAACGGAAAGTCTCGGCTGTCGGCCAGGCGCAGGCTCGGCGCAACGGCGCTGCTGAAGGCCTTGGAGAGACAAGGAACGATACCAAAATCAGTGACGGCCCTGCCGAGAGGGGGGCGAAAACCCGGATCCATGTTGCTTTTCGGAGGATATGGCTATGGCAACTGCGCCGATCGTTTGCCCATCTGCGGAGGGCTGCGAACGATGAACACCGAACTCTTCGAACGCCCGGTCGTCATACTCGTCGGATTAGGTCATCCTGCGGCGATTTCGTCGGTCATGGAAGCCTATATGTTCCTGGTCGACTGGCCGCCCAGCAAGCGCGACCCAGCGCATAAGATCGCGATAAACGCCTGTCTGGCGGCGATGCGCGGCGAGGTCGAGGCGGAAACGGTGCGAGGCATATTCGCGGCGCTCGCCGAGAAATACGACATCCTGGCTCCGCACGCTGTCGTCTATGCGACCTCGTACAAGGAAGGTCCGCAGGGCCGCGCGTGAGACGATTTCCCGGCCCTATTCCCGGGCCGGGCTCAACTCGTACATCCAATTTAGGCCATCGGAGGAGGCCATGACCCGCAAACCCGCACTGCTGCTCCGGATTGTTGATGTTGTGAGCATTACCGTGAGCGATGATCCTGCCGAGGGAGCCATTCTGCGGCTCACCATGGAGGGTGAGCCGAACGACCTTGAGCTGCAACTGCCAGCTGTGACAGTCGCTCGATTACAGGAGCTGTTGATCGAAGCCGACGCGCAGCAAGCGAATCTGGTCACGACTCAGTAGGCGGCGGAACGCCGACGTGACTTGGCAGTTGAAGCTCTGTCAGTCGCGTAGGAGCTTGCGATGCATACCCAGCCGGAAACCGAGGCGCTGAGCGTTTCGGTCAGCGCTACCCTGCCCGCGCGCCGTGAACTTTATAGAGAGCCCTGCCAGGACGAAGACGGCAACCAGTACAGCGTTGTCGTCTATCGTCCATTTCCGCATCTCAGCACCACCGAATATGCCCTTGAAGATGGCACGCCTGTTCGCTTCATCGACGACTGCCTCTTCGAGATCGAGCCGTCAGGTGTAACGCTGACGAGGTGCCCTTGATGCCCGCGCTTGTGCTTTGGGCTCTCCTTGTCGGAGCAATCCTCGGCGCCATCGGCCTGGCTTCGTTCCGATAGATCTCGGAGCTGACGGGATGGACCGAATCTGGATAAGGCTCGGCTTCCGCCTCACCGAGAAGCCGATGTCGACCTATCCGCCTGCTGACCAGCCCATGGCCTATTCCCGACTCGCTGGCCGCGAGGTCTCGACCTGGTCGGAAGAGTGGAAGCACGAATGCGAGATCGCCTATCTCGCCGGGATGAAGCCGGACAAGCTCAAGGGCATGCTCTACGGCGTGCAGGGCGGCGAAGGTGAGAGCGTCAGAGGCATCAAGCACCATCGTGGCGACGCGGCCGTGGCGCAGCTCGTCAGCGAGATCGAACGATATCGGCGTTCCGCGAGTTAAATGCCTTCACAAGCTTGCCGCCTCTAACATACGTCAATTCGTCGATCGCTTCGAACGGGCACACTCCTCACGCAATCACGAGGGATCACGCCACAACAATGAAGCGCCCTAACCCGACTACCTTGGCGGTACTGATCGTCGCGCTTTTTGTCGTCGGGATCTATGGCGGGCTAGTCTACGGCTGGCTATCGGGCTCGTGGCGCTGACACAACCCAGCATGAACTCGTCGAGGCGAGACCGGGCCTTAACTGATGCCTCTCACCGGCTGGCGACTGGGGGCGACAATGCCGGCGAGAGGCGTGGCGCTGGGTTGAAACGCCGATCGGAAGCTAGCACGTGCGCTTCAAAGAAAAAGCCCCGCCGGTCGAGCCGACGGGGCAAAGCAGGCTGAGAACTGCCTCTCGCCGATGCGCGCTGGGGGCGACTGGATCGGCGAGAGGCACGGCGCGAGGTACCCGAGGCGCCGAGCACACAACGCAGCTTCCACATTCTGGTTCCACAAACGAAAAGGGCCGCCGCCACCGAAGGGGTGACGACGGCCGCGCCCCGTTATGACAGAGCGCACGCACCTGTCAGATGCCAGGGCGCGAGTATTAGAAATCATACCTAGGAAGAGGTAGCCCGCACCTCCCATTTGGGTGAGATCCGATCAGCGCGTCGCGCGCTTCACGGCCGGCAATTGCTTTAGCATCTGCTGCGCCAGTATCTCGGCGCGGCGCATGACCTCTTCATCGGCGGCGCGTTCGCGGGTGAGCTCGAGCATGGCCTCCAACGCCTCTGCGATACGCACGGCAGCAGCTGTGGTCTTCGCCTGCTCTTCCTTGAGATCGCGGATCGGCTGCATGTCCGCGATCGAGACAGCGGGTACGATCCGGTCGCCGCTCGGCGCCGTCGGGCTCTTGAATTCCTTCAGGTACTTCCAGATGCCCACCAGGCCGATGCCGACGCCGGCGACGATGGTGGCGATCCAGTTCTCGGTAGAGATGCTGCTAGCGTCCATCGGCCACGGCCTTGTCCATGCTCGCCGCGTCCTTTGACGCCGCGACGATGTTCATCGCGTCGAGCACAAGCAGGCCGGGGTACACAGCAAGGCCAGTCGTCGCCGCATCGGAAGCCCAAAGGCCGAAGGAAATTTGAAACCAGAGGAAGCAGGACAGGAAACTCGCCAGCGCCCGCACATGGGGCGACCAGCGGCCATACCAGGTGCGGGCGAAGGTGCCGTTCACAATTAGCGCCAGCAGCCGGAAACTGCCGATCGAGATGGCGAGCCAGCCCCACGTCGCCTCGTCCATCATCGCGGCCATCTGCGACCATGACGGATGGGACGCGAACACCGCCGTGGGCTTCAGCAGGATCCAGCCCCAAGCGACCATGATACCGGCCAGCACCCATTCGGACCGGCGGGCCGGGAAGTGATCGTGGATGCCGAGATACAGCCGAACCGGCAGCGGCTTGCCGTGATGAAGCATGGCGCCCTCTAGATCAGCCGCGGGTAACGACAGTGGTGGGTTCATCGACCTTCGCCGCGATCTCCGGCGTGGTGATGATCTTCGCCACCTCTGGCAGCGCCGCCGCGGTGGCGACGAGCCCAGCCTTGCGGCGAATGTAGAGGCTGTAAACCGTCGTCAGGACATTCATGGCGAGGCCAACGACGATCTCGGCAGACCCGTCGTCGATCCAACCGCGCGCGACCATGACGGCGCCGACCGATTGCAGCAGAGTGCGGACGAGCGACCAGAATTGTTCGATCGTGAACATGAAGTTTCTCCATTGCTGTCTGGTTGAGAGCGCAATACGCGACGGAACAGCGTCCCTATCAGCCACGTTCCCCTAGGGAATTGAGGCGACTGAAATGGCAAGAAGCGTGAAGATCTCTAACTTGCGGCGTGGAACACTTCGGCGTTTGGCGCTTCTGCGAGCGAAGCGAGACGCTGAGACAGCCGCTGCTAAAACAGAGGGCGAAGGTCGACCGGAGTCGCCGGGGGATCCTGGATCCAAAGACGCTTCACGGCGCAGCCGGCGGCAAGAAGGCCGAGAGTCATGATGTCGCTGCGCCGATCGCAGCCATGAACTGGCGGTAGAAGCCAGCGATCTCCTCCCAATGATCGGTGAGGTTCACCGTCCGCCGGGCGTTCTTGAGATCGTCGGGGCCTCCTGTCGGCAGGTAGTGAGCGAGCCCCTGCCCCTTGCCGTTCCAGCGGCCGTCGAGCAGGCCCTTGAACATGAGCTCGGCCGCGAACTCCGGCTCCAGCGCCTTGTCGGGATCATCCGCGAAACCCTCGCGCTCGTAGTTCGCAAGCCAGGTTAGCTGGACAATCCCGCGGCCATAGTAGACATGGCCCCACGGGCCGACGGGCTCGGCATAGCCGCGATCCTTGAAGTTCCGCAGCACATAGGCCCTGGCCTCGGCGTCGGTTCGCTTGAAACCCTCGCGCACGGGGACCATGCCAGAGCCGACCTCGCGGCGGGCGGTGGCCAGGCCATAGGCCAGCGTCTTGTCGCGGCCGTCGCCGGTCACCGCGAAGGCGTCGAGAATGCCCTCGATGCCTCGGACCTGTCCGGGCGACAGCGACTTGCCGAACATCGGCGCCGCGCCGGAGCGTAGATGCGCGAAGAACTTCGCCCTGTCGATCGCAAGCGGCCTCTGCTGCTTCGCCAGCGCCTCGCGAAGCCCGGCGATCGTCGCGGCATCAGGCTTCGCGGTGACCGGCAGGCCAACCGCGCGTTGAAATGCCTGCATGGCGGAGCGCGTCTCGCCGCCGAAGTCACCGTCGGCTCCGAAGCGCGGCAACGGATAGTCGAGCGCGATCAGCGCCCGCTGGAGAGCGGCCGTGTCCATGATGATGCTCCGGGTGGGGAAGCGCGCCAAGAACGGCGCGAAAATGGGCAGTTGACTAACGCATGACGTGTGGCGTACAGGCGGCGATACCGAGGCGAAGCGGTCGTAAATCTTTTAAATTCAAAGGCTTGAAATGGACGCGACCGCATTCATCAACAGGCACGGCCCTCGCATAGTTCAGGCCTTGGTCATGACACTCGCCGCCATGTATCTGTGCCGCGCACAGACCCTGCTCACATTCCCGGAAAAGCCGGTCATGCTGGCAGTCTTCTTCCTGTCGTTCACGAATGAGTTCGTGAAGCCGGTCCGAGCCGCCCTGCTATTCATGCTCGCCATGGCGATGATTTCGCCGCTCCTGCAAAGCGGCGGACCGGCTCTCGCCGAATTGATCCCCTGATCAGCCCGGCCAGATCATCGGCGGCAGCTCGGCGATGATCTCGGCTTCGCTCGGCAAGGCGCGCTCGCCGGCAGCCACCGCAGCCATGATGGCGAGGCCCTCGGTCCACACGGCCGAGCGCCAGGCGAACAATGCCGCAGCCTCAGCGGCGAAGGCCGGGTTCGGATCGTCGCGATAGCCGACGGCGGTGTGGATGCTGTCATAGCTGCGGGTCTGCGCGGTGGCGTCGAGATGGCGCTGGATCACGTCGGCGCCCCAGCGCATCTGGCGCGCCCGCTGGTCGGACGGATCGGCGGCCTCGACCAGCGCCGCGTCGGCCTCTGGATAGTAGAGCCGATCCTCCTCGCAGATGAGGCGGGCGACGACCTCGGCCGGGAGCTGCGCCGCGATGGCGCTGATCGGCTCGCCATCGGCAATGATGCTGCGATAGCCGTCCATGGGGTCAGGCTCCGATCCGGGAGAAAGAGAAGGTGCCGGTCATGTTTCGCGTAGCGGTGCCGGAATTGATCTGCCGCGTGCGAACTTGGACCGTATCGGTGCTCGCCAGTCTGACAGTTCCGACGGCATTAGCGCCGGGGCCACCGTTGGGCGTGTAAACTGAGGCAACGCCGAAGGTGCCGCCATTCTTCAGAAGCTCGGCCACAACCTCGTCGCCGGCATTGCCGGTGCCGGAGCGCATCGTCACGTTCCAGACGCCGGCATCCTTGGCGCCGCAGGTGAACAGCCCGCCAACCGACATCGTTGAATCCTGCAGCGTGTTGTCAGCCTGTACGATGCCGGAGATGTTGGTGTTCACGCCGGAAGCGACACCGGTCATCGAGAATGAACCGGTTAGCAGCGGCGGGCTGTAGAGCCGGGTGATCAGGCTGAAGATGCTGGCGGGCCTGAACGGTCCGTAGAGCCTGAAGGCCGTGCCGTCATAGATCACCTCGATGATTGAACCCGCGGCGACCTCCCCCGATGCAATCGCAGTCCCGCCCGGCCAGGTGATAGCCGTTGCAGCCAGGCCGTTGGCGGCGAGCGTCATGGCTCCGGTGTTCGCTGCAGCGACGAGGATGCGAAGGGGTGCGCCAGTGATTGCAGCGAGGCTGACCGGGGCCGGAGTGAATGTCGCGACGAGCGCATTGGCAGTGCCGGTATTGGCCGCATAGGCATATTTGTCGATCTGAAGAGCGCGGGCGAAATCACGAACCAGATTGGCGATATTGCCATCGTCCAGCGCGTCGAGATTGCCGTAGTCGACAATGAACTGCCCTAGCATAGCAGCTATGGCCGAGGCCTGACGCCACGTCTTGTTCAGTTGAGGCGACTGCGCCAAGCCTGCCTGGTATCCACCGGCACGCGCGGCCATCGCCGCATAGGAGCCCTGCGAAACGACGTTGGCAGCGGGGTCCGTAGCAAAAGGCAGAAAATCATTCGTCGGCATACTGACCGATCTCCTCAGGCGTCGAAATAGAATTCCGGCGGAACGGCCCAGGCGCCTGTGTCGAAGCCGGAGATGAATTCGTTCTGGACGTCGAAGCCGAAGAGCGGCGCGCCGTCGACGCTGGTGACGGCGTAGATCGCCCTCACCCCCTCGGGTTTGAGCGGGACGTAGCCCCGCGACAGCAGGCTCATGAACAGGATCGACGGAATGCGCCCGGCCATGCCGAACGTCATGCTCATGTCCTGGTTGTCGAGAACGAAGAGTAGCGTGTCACCGGCCGGGAAGATGATCGACAGTGCTTCCTTGGCGGTGCCGAGCGTCCCATCCCAGTTATTCGCCGCGATCTTCGCGCGCAGAAGTGTCCGGTAAGTCTCGTCGTCCAACCGCACCAAGCCGGTAGGATTGTCGTTCGGACCAAACCAGACGCCCAGGTCGAAGCCGCGAAGGGGATCGTCCAAGGTGAAGTAGACGTTCGGAAGCGGCGTCGCGATGAAGCGCGAGCGCCCGACCCATTCGCCGACGACGTCAAGCTGAACGCCTATCGCGACATCGAGGTCGAAGTCCTGCGGCAGGTGCTCAATAAAGTTCTGGATCGCGACGATCGGCTCAACGATCGCGCTGACCATCGCAGCGAATTTCGGCTTGCCACGGTGGTAAGCCGTGATTAGCGCAAGATAGTCCTCGATAGTAGCCATCAGCTGACGATCGTGATGTTGACGATGGACGCAGCCGCCGCCTGGTTGAAGGCGATCGGCACATCCGCCGTTCCGAGCGGATCGGCCACTTTCGCGATTCTCAGATTGGTGATCTCAAAGCTCTGGGAGCCTGCGCCTCCGAACAGATTGGCCGGCAGATAGATCTTGGAGCGGATCACGTCGTCGCCGATTCGAATGGCGTTGATGTAGTCGACGACAGCTTGCTTGATCTGGGTCTCGATCGCCGTCGAATACCCCTGCCGTGGGGTCAAGGTGATCTCGGCCTTGATCGCGACCGTCTCTGGTCGAAAGAACTCGATGGCTCTGGTAACACCATACTCGTCGATGACATCGACTGAGGTCGTGCCATAGGTGCCGGTGCCCGGCGACTTCTTGGCGGCGATGGCCTCACCGATCGCCTGCGCGTCGCCGCCATCGACCACCAGCGAGATCGTATGACCGGGAATGCCGTCGGCGTCGGTCGCGTCCTGGTCGTTCTCATAGCCGCGATAGCGCAGGACGCCGACGATCGAGGCGACGGCGCCCATGGTGCCTTCGAACACCGTTAGCGAGGGGATTGCAGTCGAAACTGTCTGGCGCTGACGCAGCTGAGCGTCGTTTTCGATCGGAGCGCCGGCAGTGGCTGCGGCTGGGTTGGTGACGGACTGCCAGCCTCGCGTCGGCGTGCCGATCGTGGTGATGGTATTCGCCGCCGCAGCGACTGACCCGATGTCCCGCGCAGTCGCTGTGACGGTGATGTCCCCATCTGGAGGAATGGTCACGCTCTCCGGCAACAGCCAACGATTGCCCGCAGCGTCGGTAGCAGCGCCTGCTGTGATCGTCGTGCCGGCCTGACCCGTGACTAGCAGATCGACGGTCGAGAACGATGCAACGCGCCGCGCGATGCCGTTGATCTTGACGTTGGACGAGAGGCCTACTCCACGCCCCGTCGACGGCGAGAACGAGTTGTAGACCTGGACAGCCATTGCGTTCGCGTCGTTGATCGCCGATGCGAAGATCGCGATCTGCTGGCCATCCTGGCTATCCGGGTCGACATAGATGTCTTGCCCGAAGATGCCTTGAAAGGCCTCGACGAGATAAGCGCGAGCCTGCTCATAGTCCGGCTTGTTGATGCCGAACTCGTCGATCGTGCAGACAGGCAACGCCATTACAGCGGCTCCACAAGGCTGGCAGGGCCATAGATCGTGTCGATGGTCAGCCCAACGCTGAAACCGCGTGTGTCGCGATCGAGGTTGGAGCTGTAGGCGACGAGCTCGTTGACGCCCGGCGTCTCGGTCACCCGCATCTGAACCATGAGATCGCGGGTGTTCTCAGTCCGGAACCCGAGCACTTCGGTCCGCCAGGGCGTGCCTTCCTGATCGTCGAGATACCATTCGCCGCGCTCGAGGTGCAGGCGCGTGCGGACCGACTGAGCAACTGCGTCAGGAACGTCGCGCCAGAAGTCGACGGCGCCACGGCCGAAGCTGTAGTCGCCACTCTCGTCGAGTTTTCGATAGAGCATCAGTTCGTCGGGCCTGCCGAAGTGCCGCCACCGGGCGTGACTCCGGTGTGCTTGTGGTTCTTCAACGAAATGCCATTCAGGATAATATCGCCGGCCACCCGGAGTTCTCCGGTGATGTCCATGCCCCCTGCCCCGCCCGACATCGTGACGCCTTGGGCCGCCTGGACGGCTACGGTCTTGTTCGTCGAGACACTCATGCCGCCGGCCTGTGAGACGCTGACGCGGGTGTTCCCGTCGACGCTGCGCATCTCGACCGCTGAGGTTGAAACGCCCGTCAGCTTTTTCGCCGATGGCTCCGACCTGAAACCGGGCTGGAAGAAGCCGGATGAGAGGTTGTTCATACCGGCGTCCTGAGGCGCCTGATCACCGCCGCTCTGCTGCCAGCTGTCGACCGAGCGCGAGGCGAAGCTGACCAGGCCTTCGTCGCCGGCCTTGATCGGGAAGGTCATCACCTGGTCGCCACCACCCGGAAACTGGACAGGGACATCCTCCAGCTGCGGATAGTCGACTGCCTTGGTGGAGCCGTCCTCCTGCTGGACATATGCCTTGACGGTGACTTGCGCCTTGATGGTCTGCTTTTCGGGATCGTAGCTGACGACCTTCACCGGTAGCGAGGTCACCATCTGTGATTTCGCCTTGTCGACGGCAGTCTCAATCAATTCGGGGAGCGACGGCATGCGCTCGCGAATATCGATGGCCATAGCTCACTCCGGAACGGCGATCGTTGCGGCGGCGTAGCGCCCAAGCACGCGCCCATTCGTCTCGTTCAGGGCCACGCAAGAGCAGTCCGTGTACCAGGGCTGGCCGCGGGTATCGCCGATATGGTCGCGGGTCACGACCTTGTAGAAGCCGTCCGAAGCGAGCATCGGATAGGCTTGGTTGTTCAGCTCAGCGTCAGGGCGGCCGCTGGCGTCGAGCTGGGCCTGAACGATCGACTTCTGGTCGATCTTGAGCCGAGTGCCCGGCACAACGCGAGGGTTCAGCAGCATGCGAACCTGGATGCCGCCCATGGTCTGGACGGGCATGCCGATCATGCCGGTATTGCTGTTCAAGACGAAAGCTTCGCCCGGCAGAGGCTCGTTCGACTTGATGATGTTGAGCTTCTGATCGGCGATGTGCCAGGTCGATCCGGTCGACTGAGCGATGGTCTTGAGCAGGTCGCGCGCCTGCCCGAACAGGCTGCGGGCGCGCGGAAAGGTCTGCGAACCAAGATCGGCGATGTGGCCGGCGGTGACGCCAAACGGCTTCAGGGCGTCGAGAGCGGCGTCAACTTGATCGCGCCAGGTGTGGCCGGCTGAGAGCGTCTTGTTGACGACGCCATAGACCAGCCCGCTATCCCCGGACTTGCATGTCAGCTGGAACACCTTGTCCGTTGGCGTCTCGCGGGTGTTGCCGCGTTTCTGGTAGACGTTGCCTTTGAAGATGACGCCATAGCCATCCTCGTAACCCGCCTCCAGCGTGACCTGCTTGCCCTCTTCGTGGATCTTCTGAGCTGTGCGATCGCTCAGATTGGTGATCGAGATATTGGCGAGGTTACTGAAGGCGGAGAGCGCCCCTTCCACCTCAAAGCGGATGCGCAGTTCCGACATGTCGATCGCTTCGTCTACGCCCTCGACCTTGAGCGTGCATTTGCGCAGCCACTGCCTGGTCATGGCGTCACCAGCAGCACGCGGCCGTTGAGGCCTAGATTGTCATATGTCGGCTCGATGAGCGGATCGGCATCGGTCTGGACATAGATCGCGCCGCCGATGCCGAGGTAATCG
Source organism: Rhizobiales bacterium 2SD (assembly GCA_005502805.1). GTDB lineage: Bacteria > Pseudomonadota > Alphaproteobacteria > Rhizobiales > Beijerinckiaceae > Allobosea. The sequence continues at coordinate 62,418 of SCMY01000014.1, forward strand.
AACTTCTGAAGGACGTTCTCGCCGGCCGTCAGCGGCAGGCCACGGACGAGCGGAGTGCCGTCGAGGCGCGAGATGTCGACAAACCATCCACCATCTGGACTATCAGCCCAGGCGAAGCGGAAGGTCAGTTCGGAGCCTCCGATCGGGACGGTCATCTGCTGCGCGTTCGGCGACAGCGGGAACTCGAATATCGTCATGATCAGGACCGTTGTCCGGGGCTGGCGAAGCCGGAAGTGTTGGAGCTCTTCAACTGCTGCGCCCCGGTCTTCTCGGTCGAAGCGGTTTTCTGCGGCGATTGCTGGCTCGACTTGCCGGCCTCTCCGGTGCTGGTGGTCTTCGTGCTGACGATCATGATGCGCCGGCACCGGATCGTCGCCATGAGCACGTCGGGCGTGCTTTTGTCGGTAATGTGCGACACGCTCTGGATGAGCATGTTCGCGTAGTGGCGCCGCACCGTGAACACGTCGATCGGCTGGCGCTGCTTCTGAAACAACAACAAGTTGATCAGCGTGCGGTTGGGATAGTCCTCGCCGTGCGGTGAGCCTGACCAAACGCAAACGATCTCGACCGACGGCGGAAGCTGGATGGCATGGTCAGAAATGACCGCGCCCGTCTCGACCGGGTGATCGGTGATCGCATAGTCGTTTCGCCCCATCTCCCGGATCGAGGCGTCCGGGATGAAGTGGGCAATGCGGGTCAGCGGGTCGCGGATGAGCGCAAACCCGGCATCGATCAGAGACATTGAAGAAGTTTCCCGATTTGGGAATTAACGCTTGTTCCCGAAATGGGAATATGCGATAAGACGCTATGCAGGTTCTCTCGTTCAGCACGCTCAGGGCATTTTGGCAGATTCACCCGAAGGCCCAAGCACCGCTGACGGTTTGGCATGCTCGCGTGAAGGCCGCTCAATGGAACGGCCCGCAGGACGTGAAGAGTGACTTCGGAGCGCTAGTCGATTTTGTCGCCGATGAACGTGTCATCTTCGATGTCGGCGGCAACAACTATCGGATCGTCGCCCGGATGTCGTACCCATTCAAACGCGTGATGATCAAATTTGTTGGAACCCACAAGGAATACGACAAGATCAACCCGGAGACCGTGTGATGCAGATGGACATCCGAGCTATCCGCACCGAGGCGGATTACGAGTGGGCGCTCAAGGAGATTGAGCAGTACTTCGACAACCAACCCGCGCTTGGTTCTCCCGAGGCGGATCGCTTCGACGTTCTGGCCGACCTCATCGAACTCTATGAGAGCCGGAGCTTTCCTGCCGAAGCCATCGACCCCATCGACGCGCTAAACGCGTTCATGACCGATACCGGCCGCTCACAGAAGGAGCTTGGCGACCTATTCGGATCTCGCCCCCGTGCATCTGAAATTCTAAATCGGAAGCGAGCGCTGACGGTCGAGATGATCAATGCCCTTCATCGAGAATGGGGTATCCCGGCCGACCTCCTCATCGCTCCCTATGAGAAGCGAGCGGCCTGAGTTTTCCTCGCGACCAGCGCTTGCTATATTCCGCGCCCTTTCAGGAGACGGATATGCGAGCGCTGGTCTTTGCGATTGCGATGGTGGCGAGCGGGACGGCTTGGGCAGCACCCGGGCGCTGCCTCCTCGTCGTTGATGGCAAGACTTATCTGAATGGGGTGTGCAAAGTAGAGCTTCGATCTGGGGGAAATTTCCAGATACTGTCTCCAGGCAAACTTACCTACTTTGCTAATGTATCCCTAAGCGGAGACGCCCAAGCAAACGGTTTCTGGAATGAGGATATGGGCGCAAATCATGCGCATACACCTCTAGGAATACTCCAGCGGAATGATGCCTGTTGGACCAACGAACGCGCTATCGTTTGCGCCTGGCGCTAACGCGTCGCCCCCTTCAGATCCCTTATCATCCCAGCATTCGTGTCTATCTGGGTCTGACCGATACGCTGCGCGGTATCGTGCGGATCGCCAGAGCCGGTGACGCTGGTGTGGTTTTCCTGATTGATGGTGATGTTCGTACCGGCTGTCGACGCGGGTGGCGGAGTGAGCGCCGAACCGTTGCCGCCCAGTCCGCCGCCTTCAACCTTCGCTGCGTTGTCCGCAGCACGGATCAGCGGCGATACCGGATTGAAAAGAGCTGCAGTAGCTTCCTTCGTCTCCGTCAGTCGGCTATCGAGCTTCTGATCTGTCAGCCCCTGGCCGCTGAACAGGCTATTTGAGGCTGCGTTGCCGCGCTCATTCTCGCCGAGTCGGTTGTCGACCTTGAATCCTGACGACTTCTCCGCCTTGCTTTCCGCTTGATGCTTCGCAGCCTCAGCCTTGCCGTCGCCGGGAAGGTTGTTCTCGTAGGCCTGAACCCGGCCCATGTCGGTCTGGCGGTCAGCCTCGCGTTCGCGATCCTGCCAGGATTTTGGTCGAACGACGTCGTCACTCTGAGGCCCCAGCGTTGCGCCGGACTCTTTCGCCGCCCACTCTCGGACGTGCTTGTCGCTCGAATTGAGATCGGCGTTCAGATCGCGGCCGGTCTTGCGGCGATAAGCTTCCGCATCGCCGCCTTTCTCCGTTGACGACGCAAGCTCCGGAGCGCTGTCGAAAGCCTTCAAGGCGCGGTCGGTCCAGCGCTGGCGTGAGTTGTAATTCTTTACCCCGGACTTCTCGTAGCCATCCTCGAAAACCTGCATCGCCTCGGATGACGAGGTTGCGCCCTTGACTGCCCCGACGACGCTCTTGTGGGTGGTTTCCAGCTCTCGCTTCAGGAAGCCGTAGTTGGCCTCGTCCGAAGACGGATCTAAGCCCTTCTCAGCGGCCCACGCCTCATATGCGCGGCGACGTGAGCCGGTCCATTGAGCCCATCCATAGCCACCTCTGGACCCCGGGACGACAGGGTTCTTCTCCTGCAACTCGGTAAATCCGCTGCTCTCATGTCCGAGGTTGCCGACGACACCGGCAGCCTGCTCTTTTGTGAAGCCGAAATCCTCCATAAGGCGCTTCATGACGCCTGGCGCCTTTTGGCCAAACGACGTGCCGCCAATCGGAGCCGTGCTCGCAGGACGCTCAGGCGCGTCCTTCCCGCCCAACATCTTCGGAGCAATGCGCTGCCAGAGGTTGCGACTATCCTTTGGCGCCGCCGACGCATCACCTCTCTGCTGGCCAGTTCGGGGCGTTGAACCATGACGTTTGGCCGCGTCCGCTTCCAGCTCGCCAGCCTTCGCCGGCCCGAAGGTACCCGAGGCGCGGCGGCGCGCAATTTCCTCGTCCTCACCGCCGTTCGCTTCGGTCGGCGTCATGCCGATCGCGATGGCGCCGCCAACGCCGAACAGGCGCATGAACTTGCCGAGGGCGCCGCCCAAGAGTGCCACTGATGCGGCTGTGCCTACCTGCGTGATGGCCGCGGCGACGCCCAGGAGCCAGGGCGCTACCTTCAGCGCCAGCAGCCCGACGAGCGCAGCGGTGAGGCCATCCGTGCCGGCGATGGACTGCGCCAGGTTGTCGAATTTCTGCCAGAGCGGGCCGATGATGCCGAGGAGCTTGTCGAGAATCTCCCCGAGCTCGGTCGCGACCTTTCCCAGCTTCTGGAAGAACGCGACGATGTTCTCGCTATTGTCGAGCAGGAACCGCTCGATCTTCTTGAAGAAATCCGTCAGCCCCGGCCCGAGCCGGTCGACCAGAAGCGTCCCCAGCGCGGTGAAGGTGTCGTTCAGCGAGGTCAGCGACTGGACGAGCGCGTTGGCCTTCTTGGCCGCCTCATCCTCGTTGACCCCGAGCTTTCGAACCGTCTCCGCATGCTTGGCGGCGTGCTTGGCAAAGTCGCCGCTCTGCAGCGCCTCGAGCGTCGGTAAATCCATGCCGACGAGATCGGCATGGGCCTTCTGGACGCCCAACGGCAGCTTGGCGATGGTGAGGGCGAATTCCCGCGCCAGCACGGTGCTGTCGCGAAGCTTGCCGTTCTCGCGCGTGACGACCCCGAGCTGCTTGATATAGCCTTCGAAGCCAGGGTTCCATTTGAGCTGCTTGCCAAAGCCCTCGATCGACGACCGTGCGCCGTCGACCGTGCCGCCCAGCTGCGAGATCGCATAGCTCGCCGACCTGATCTGACCGACAGTCGTATTTACCCGCTGGGCTTGCCAATACAGGCTATCGAGCGACTGCCCGATCTTGATGACCGCGGCAGACACAGCGGTCGACACGGCAGCCGCAGCAGCGCCCAGCGCCACAACGGATTTGGTAACGCCTTCGACCGAATTCTTGAACTTGGCTTCCTGCCCGCCCTCGATCCGATAACCGAGAGAGACCAGGAACTCCTTGATGACCTCAGCGCCCATTCTTCGCAGCCTCCTGGGCGCGCCAGGTGTTTTCGTCGAGCACGTCGATTGCGTCGTTCAGCTCTGCGACGTCGTAGAGCGAGAGCGTGCCGTCGATCAGGTCGGTGTAGCGGCAGAGGCCGCGCAGGACCGGCCGCATCACGAAGTCCTTGGCGTCCGGTAGCGCGATCGCCTCGAAATTCAGGGCTGGACGTCGGCTTGCAAACTGGACGCCAGCCCGGAGAAAAAAGGCCCGAGCTCGTTCATCACGACCTTGGAGGTGATGGTCAGCACCTCGAACCCGCCGAGATCATCGAATTGCGGCCGGCGCGCGCTGGCGTTCCAGATCGCCGTCCATCCGGTATCGCCCGGGCGCTTGCGTTGCACCTTGGCGAGGCACTTCGCAATGATGTACTCGACGGCCTCATCCGAGATCTCACCGAGCGCCTCGACGGCCTTCTGCAAGGCGTTCTCACCGACGCCTTCGGCGGCGACCGAGCGAAGCGTGGTCAGGATCGGGGCCAGCCGGCGCACGATGTGCAGCTGGCTCACCGCGTCGAGCTTGCCGGCGCGATAGGTGTGCTCGCCAACGGCGAATTCCAGAACGCCGTCCATGTCAGATCACCGACGGCGTGCCGGTGCCGAGGACGTATTCGATCCGGGCGGCGTTCCAGGTCCATTCGTTCAGCCCAGCGTCCTTGGCGAAGGAGACGTCCGGCGGCTTCTTCCAGCCGCATCCCAGGCAGGTGATCACGTCGCCGCTCACCGGATTGCGGATGACGATTGTGCCCTGGCCATAAACCGCTGCGGACTGCGTCTCGGTGTTGTAGGCCGCCATCAGGAGGGCGTTGACCGGCGAGGTCTTGAGGATGCGAACCGTGACGACGCCGTTCTGCGCGCGATGGAGTGAGTGGGAGCCGGAGCCGTCGGCGCCCATCAGCAATGTGCCCTTGTCGTCGGTCTGCGTGAGGCTGATGCCTTCTTCGCCAGGGCCGGCGTCGTTGCCGATCGGAAATGTCCCGCCCGGCCCCACATAGGACGCCGAGACGTCGGCGAACGAATAAGTGCCAATGTGCATGGCGTTTCCTCAGCGGTTGACGTTGATCAGGACGTCCACCGAGTGGACGGCACCAGCGAGTTTCACGGCGATCTGGAAGGGCACCGATTTGCGGGCCTCGCGATCGGCCTGGCTCTGCTGCGCGACGGGCGGCGCGAAGACGTAATAGCCCTTGGTCAGGAAATCGCCGGTCTTCAGCTGGCCGAACCCCGCGGCGTTCCACTGGCCCGGAGCGACAAGGCCGTTGCGCACGGCCTGATCCAGCCGAGCCTCCATGACCGTCTGAAGCGTGGTCATGCCTTCGTCCGTCTGCGGCACCTTCGGGAAGGTGTAGAGGACATTGTAAATCGCGGTCTGGATGTCGTTCTCCAGCCAGTCGAGGCCGTGCCACTCGTCGAAGAACGATCCGTCGCTGTTGACGCCGTGCTGGATGATCGCGGTGGCGTTGTCGTAGTTGACGAAGACGTTGCAGTGCTTGGCCTTCAAGGTGGCGGCTTGCGACTCGGTGATCGTCTCCGGCGTGACGCCCGGCTCCTGCTTGAACATCAGAGTGATGGTCGTGTTCGAGCCCTGGAAGTTCACGGTCGAGGCGCGGCCGAAGAACGAGGCGACAGCCTGGCCGGACTTCGTCGAATACTGCAGGAAGGTCCGCTTGTAGCGGGCGTCCGACAGCTGCGAGGCGAGATCGTCGGTGATCGTGGGGTCGATGATCCGGGTATCGCCCGAGGTCAGCCCAAGACGGCGCTTCTTCTGCTGGGCTTCGATGAAATCTGCCGCGGCGAGCAGTTCGGCGATCGCGACGCCCTCCTCCGCGAGCACGGCGGCATACCAGTCGCCCGAGACGTCAACGAGGGCTTCAAGCCCTTCCGTCAGGCTCTCCGCGTCGATGCCGTTGGCCGGAGCACTGGCGGCCGCCTGCGTCAGCTTCAGGATGCCGGAGATGTCCGTGCCGGAGCCGCCGGTCAACGTGGCGCCCGACGCCGTGATATTGGTGCCGGTCTTCGCGATCGTGATGGCATTCCCAGGCGCGCCGGCGACCTTCGCGACCGCATAGAGCACCGACCCGACGACGGAATAGGTGCTCGATGCGAAGCCGGCATCGACGCTGGCATTGAGGAAAGCCTGCGTCGCCGCCAGCGTGGCGGCGAGGTCCGCGCCGATCTTGACCTGGTTGCCAACTGCCGTGCCGGTGACGAAAGTCAGGGCCGATCCGTTGATCGTGATGCTGTCGTTGTTGGCGGGCTGCGCTGCAAAGGTGAAGCTGCCGAATGCCGTCGGCGCCTTCGCATAGGACAGCGACCGGCCGGCGCCGGTGCCCGGCCCCTGAAGCCGGAAACGGCGAACATTGCCATCCCAGACGAAGGCCGAACCGCCTGGAAGCTCCGCCTGCACCAACGTCGCCGCCCCGTTCAGGTTCGTGATCGTCGACCAGTTGACGCCGTCGACCGTGACAGGCACGCCGTCGATGTAGATGAAGAAGGCGCCTGCCGTGACCGCCTGAAAAACGGACAAGGCGCTCTCGGCCGAGGTCAGGACACCGCCGCGCAACGTCGACTTCGTCGCGGCGCGAGCCCAGCGACCGACATAGACCAGCGAAGGCTGCGGCGTTTGCCCGAAATGTTTCTGAGCAGCCAGGTACTCGACGTCGGTCGCGGAGAAGTCCTGAGCGACCCCGGACATGTTGGCGTACATGCGGATGCGCTCGCCGATGTCGATGACATCCGAGCCACCGACGATGCAGCCGGCGCCGAAGTTCCGCGTCGGGGCCGCGATCGGCGCGAGGCTGATGTTGATGTTGACGATATCCGAAACGGCCAATCCCTGCGCCATCGGTCAGTTCTCCACGGTGAAAGGCTGGCTTGAGCCGCCTGACGTCTCGAAAGAGCCGACGGCGGAAAGCAGATTGAGGATGGGGTAGGTGCGCAGCACCGCGCGCCTGAGTGAGATTTCGAGGTCGACGCGACGCACCCAGCGTTCGTTGACGAGATCCGATGCGGTGCGCATCCGCGTGCATTCGAGGATGTTGACGCTGCCCGCTCGCAGCGCCTCGCGGTTCTGGCCGATCGTCAGGCCGTCGCGGAGCCGGCTGGCCAGGGAATAGGCCTGTGGGCCGTAGAAGCTGGCCAGCAGGTCATCGGTTTCATGCCGCTGGAGTTCGTCGTGGCCCTCGCCTACCGGCCGATGAATCCTGACGGCGCCATAGTCGGAGGTGATGACCGTGATGCCGATCCCGCACCAATTCGTGGTGATGTCCGGATGCGGTGGCGGCTTTCGCTGCCAGCGCGGCCTAACCAGGCTCCGCGCGAGGCCGGTGATGCCGGCGACGACGTTACCGATAAAATCCTCGAAGGCATCAGCCTCGGCAGGCGTGGTCGAGGACGGCGCCAGATAGCCGCCGGTCGCGCTGGTGTTGGCCATGTCGGTAGATCACCTGAGCGGGAGCAACCGACAGGTCGCGACCGTGAAGCCGGCGCCGTAGCGGGAATAGTCATCCGTCGTGACGACGGTCCATTCGTTGCCGTTCCAGCGCAGGATATCAGCGTCGACGCCGTTTCCGCCCTCGGCAAGTCGAAAGGTCGAATGGACGATAATGGAGCCGTCCGAGATCGCGGCGTCCGGCGTCCGGCGCAGGTTCTGCCCCTTGTCAGAGGTGACGACGACGGAGATCGGCGTTTCAGTCGGCGTCTCGACCGTTCGCCCTGTCGCAGGATCGACGCTCACAGCCGTTCTGATGAGGACGGCGCTGTCGGCAAACAGCGGATCGCTCAGCACATCGGAGACGTCGAGGAGCGGCACGGCTCAGCCCTGCTTGTCCGCTTTCGGTTTCCGCGTCGGCTCGGGTTCGACGACCTGACAGCCGGCGGCCTTGGCAAACCAAGAGGTCGCCACAGTCTCCGGGACGTTCTCATTGATGCCTTCTCCGAGGCGATAAACGCCGCCCTCGGGCAGAGGCACGTCCACGGCCACGGCCGCGACGACAGTCTTGGTGTCGGTCATTGAGATGTCCGTTCGTTTGCTGGCCGCCGCTCAGCGCTCGCTCTTCTTGCGGACGACGTGCGTGACGTGATTGATGAGATCGGTGGTATCGACCAACGTGTTTTCCCGCATGTTCTTCTGCTTATTCTTGCGGTGGCGGCGATTGTAGATCGTCTTCGGTGACAGCGGCGGCCCGACGTTTGAATTCATGACCTTGCGCACTGACGGGACGGCGATCAGCCCAGCTGCTTCAAGTGCTGCGTCAGCAGCGCCAGACACACCACGAAGCGCGCCGTTAGCTCCGTTCCGAAGAGCCTTCTCGATTTTCGGCCGAGCGGCTTCTACGCCAGGCACAAGGAACGGCCGCGCGGGGATGTTCTGCGAGGGAGAGCCCGTCTCCTGCAAATATCCGATCTCGGCATTGTTGATCGGGCTATCTTCACGCCCGGCATTTTCAGCCGGGATGCCGACCAGAACCTCTTTCGAGGTCAGATCGCGGATCGCCCTCAGCAGGTCAGGAACACGATCCTTCGTGATCTTGACGGTCACGGGATCGCGACGCGCTTGTTCGGAACGTAGAGCAAGCCGGCACCGAAGGCCCTGATCATGGCGTAGAGCCGCTGACCGTGGACCGTGGCATTCCAGAGCCCAGCCCCGGCAATCATCGTGGTCGTCGTGTCATAGCTGACGCTGACCTTGTCGATCGCCTTGGAGGCGACCAGGCTTGAAGACGTCGAAACCACTCCACCGCCGCTCGTCGCTGACTTCTTCGCCTGCGCCGAGAGCACGAGGTTGTGCGCGACAAACAGCATCACCGCGAGATCGAGCGAAGCCCCGAACCGGGCGGCATTGAGCTGCAGGTACGCCTGGGCCGCCCAGAAGTCGAACTGCGACTGCGGGTAGACCGTCGCATCCGAGAACTCAGGGAACGCCGCGACAAAGTCGTTATAGGTGACCGCCACGGCGATGCCCTCAGATCTTCTTGTCCTTGGCGGCGGGGGCGGCCTCCGGCGCCGGAAGGGCCGCCTCGTAACCGTAGACGATCTCAGCGGGCGCTTCGTCGCCCGGAACCTTGCGCAGCAGGCCGTTGACGACAGCGGAATGGTTCGGATTGGCCTTCACCCAGGCATCGAAGATCGCCTCGTCAACGCCGACAGTGAGGCCCTCGACAGTGCCGAGCTCGTTGCCGGCGCCCTGGATGACAATCGATCGGCGCTCCTTGGACAGGCCCGGTTTCTCCGGGTTGCCCTCGGGCTCCTCGATGCGGATAGCCATCGGGATACGACTGGCGATGGTGACGGTCTTGCCCATGTCAGCCCCCGACGCTTGCGGTTTCGATCTTCCGGAACTCCGAGGGGAGATCTTTCGGATCGGCCGGCTCGAGCCCGGTTCGCTTGTCGGCATAGCGATCGACGTACCTCTCGATCGCGGCCGGCTGCTCGGAGGCGAAGATGAAGCCGCCTTCGACGGCAGGATGCTCCTTGTTCTGCTCCAGCCACTTGGAGAAGAACTCGGCGTCGACATCGCGGGTCAGGGCATAGCCGCCCCGAAGCTCCTTCGACGACGGACGATCCATCGGGATGGCGCATCCGCCGATGTGGACGACCTTCCCGGTGCGTTCGTAGCGGGTGACCTTCCGCTCCGGGTTGCTCTGGGTCGGTTCGGCGACCTCGACGGGCTTCTGCAGCTGGAGCAAGAGACCGTGCGGCAGCTTGCAGGCGACGGTGACGGTTGCAGTCGCTGCCATGATCAGACCCCCAGCATCTGCGAAATGGCGACCGGATAGCGGATCACCGCCCCCCAGCTGCCGGACGTCTTCTTCTGCTGCCAGGACGACAGCTGCCGGACGATCGCGTGATCGCGCAGCTTCTCGTTGAAGGCGCAGTAGCCGGTGTCATGGCCATCGAAGGCATCGGCGATCAGCTGGACGACGTTGCCGGCGGCCGTGCTGTACCGATACGAGGTCTTCACCGTCAGGTTCGGGAAGTTCTTCTTCAGCAGGTCGGAGACCGAGATGCCGAAGGTGTTGGTCGCGGTCAGCGCGACCTCCGAACCCGGCGACATCGCCAGGGTGAGCTTGTCGCTCTTCTTCACGCGGCCGGCCGTCTGGGCGACGAGCTGCGAGAACATCGCCTGGATGTCGGCGAAAACCTCGTTCGCGGTCGCGACGATCGCATTGTTGTTGATCCATTTGACACCACCGGCGGCCTTGGTGGCCGGGGTGAGCGCCGCGGACAGCGACGGGTCGTTGAGCAGGCCGTAGTTCTGCAGTCCCGAGACGCCGAAGTGGTAGGTGAAGTCGGCGAACTTATCGAGCGTCGCCGCAGCGGACGTCTGCAGCTCACCGACCCAATTCAGCTTGGCGGCGCCGGCACGATCGATCTGCAGATCGCCGTACTCGACGACAGTCTGGAACAGATAGGCCTGGCGCTGCGGCCAGGTCACGTTCGCGTCCGAGCGGCCGTTGGTATTGAAGTCGCCATAGCTTGAGACCTCGCCGGTGTTCTCGACAACCGGGAAGACGGCGGTCTGGGTGGTCCAGTCGCCGGTCTTCTTCTCGCCGAGGATATCGGCGCCCTCGTTCGGTGACTGCAGGATGCGGACCACTTCGGGATCCACATACTGGGTCAGCCAAGCCGGGATACTGCCGCTGGCTGTCGTCGCGAGCACGGGCTGCGCGTCGAGCGCGAGCTGGTAGTTGCTGCGGTATTCGCGGGGCATCCAGTCCATCGCAAGCGGCAGATGGATGCCCCACTCGCGCTCGAGGCGAGCGAAGTCGGAATTGCGGGTCATGTGTGGTTGCTCCCTCAGCCCAGCGGCGTGTCGGACATCTTGACGAGCTCGCCGGCCGCGCCCGCGGTCGTGGCGAACCATTTGGTTTCGGTGCTCCCGGCGACGGTGGCACCCGCGGCCGCGAAGCTGATCGTGCCGTCGGCGTTCTTGGCAAAGGCCTTCATGCTGACGGTCGCGGCACCGGCACCGGCGTTCTTCACCCAGAAGTCGCCGCCGTTGAACAGCTCGCCGATGCCGAAGCCCGCCGGGATCACCATGCCGGCTTCCGCAAGGTAGGTGGTGATCAGTGCCTGCAGATCACGATGCAGGAAGCCGGTCGGGGCGCCGGTGCCGGTATTGGCGAGGATGCGGTTGGTTCCCGTATCGGCCCAGCAGAAGCGGCCGATGACGAGGCCGCTGGCGCCAGCAACGAAGCCGCCCTCGACGGACAGCACCGAATGACGCGGGTTGGCGCTGGCGAAGTCGCCTTCGACGGCCGGCGCCTGGGTCGAATAGACCTGGGTCTGGAAAGGCATGATCTGTTCTCCTTCCTCAAACCTTGAGGCGGTTGGCATGCGGGAAGCGCTCCTCGAAAGCCTTCGAGGCAGCCGCGTCCTGGGCGATCGGCTTGCGCGCCGGCGGGGTGTCGCCCGGCTTCTGCTGCAGCTTCAGGATTGCGGGGAACGCAGACGGGTGGACGCCGCCGACGTCGACGCCGAGCGTCGTCAGTGCCGTGCGATAGACCGCATCGGCGCTGTCATGCGCCATGGCGAGATCGCCGACATAGGGGCGGACCACCCGTTCGGCCTCGCGGATATCCTGCTGGGTCTTGACCGCGGCGGCCGTCGCGGACTTGGTCGCCGACGTCACGGCGGCAGCGATGGCCGCATCCATGGCGGTCTTGGTGACCTTGTCCTTGTCGTCGTCACTATCCATGGCGGCAGCATTGCCGGAACAGATGCGGGCGATCTCCTCGTCGCTGAGGCCCTTGGCCTTCAGGAGGCTGCGGAGATCGGCGTCATCGTCGTCCGAAGCGCCGCCGCCCTCGTCATCGTCGTCGCCGTCGTCCGCGGCCGCCTCGGGGACCTCCGCGGGGATGATCTGAGCGAGCGCCTCGACGACTTCGCCGATATCATCCAGCGAAGCATCCTGAGCCAACTTGCCCTCGGCCTGCTTTTTGACGCCGGCGATGATGGCCGGCTTCTGAGCGCCGAAGTTTGCGGAGGTGACCTTGGCCAGCACCGACGCCAGGTCGATCTTGGCATCCTGGGCCAGCTTGGGGCGGAGATAAACGGCGAGCGCGGCGTGAGCCGCCGCGGCGCCGCGTGAAAGCGTCGCTTTCGGCATGTCGAATTGATCCTTGATGTTCGCGGGTTTCTGGTCGCCGACAACGACATCGGGCCCGGCGCGGCCTTCCTTCACGAGGGCGACATGATTGCCGATCAGGTCGCGCATCACGCCGTCGTAGCGAACGCCCTCGAAAGACCCGGGCGTCATGTCGGCGCGGTAGCGATACGCGCTCGACAATTCCTTCTGCGTCTCGGCTTCTACTGCTTTGATCGCTGGGCCGTCCCAAATCGCGAGATCGGCCTTGAGGTACGGCGCTTCCCAGATCGGATTGCTGACCGAGCCAGCGACCGCTTCATGTTCATGATCATCAGCCGTGACCGGCCGGTGGATGTTCAGAAGCGGCTTGCCAGCGAACGTCGCAGCAGCCTTCGCCAACTCCTCTGGGTCCCGGAGAAGCTGGTAGAGACGATCGGGGTTGAGCCCGAGCGCTTCCCAATCCGGGATCTCGCGCCCGTAGTACGGGCAGACGTTGGCCTTGCTGATCGGGGTTCGGGCCACGTGGAGATGGCCGTCCTGATCGTAGGTTCGCGCGGATGCGCGGTCGAAGGCGAGCGTGCCGCCTGCGTTGCCGGTCTTGGACATCCGAGGCTCGTTCGATATCGTAAGGCTGCATGACCGAACACCAATCCGACCCCACCGAAGTGATCGAGGCGCTCAAGGAGCTGGCGCGGGCCAGCTTCGTCGATACGTTCCCAGACATCCCAGAGACCGAGACGATCGAGGGCGAAGCCGCGATCATGATCGGTCAGATGGTCGCGGACTTCCGCAAGATCGCCGCCGGGGCGCCCGATGGTGTGGCTATCGCGCAGGCCTGGGTCGATCGGACCTCTGACCCGGACGACTAGACGTCAGGGATCACCGGTTCGGGGTAGCATCGGCAGTTCGGGAACTGGCCGGCGTGCCCGGTCATCCCGTCCAGTGTTGGTGGGCTTTTCCATGGCACGAATTTGCCGGCCATGCCGCGGTGGGAATCGCGGACATCGGTGTCATCGGCTGTTCGCCAGATATAGCCGTCGGAACCGATGCTCTGTGCCCTCACCTCCGTGAAGGCGGTGGCAGTTCGTGAAACCTCAGTTCTAGCGATCAGATTGGCACGGGCCGCGCTGACCTCTCCCGATCGCATGATCTCGGCTGCGATCTCGCTTGCGCGGGTTCCGTTGCTCAGGCCCTCGACCGTCAACTGGTGGACGCGATCTGCGGCCTCGGTCGGGAGAGACGTGATCAGCGATACCTGTTCCTTCAGCCTCTCCCGCAGGATCGCGCCCGTGGGAGCATTCTCAATCTCCCGATGGATCGCAGCTCCCATCTCACGGGATACCGCCATCCAGGCCTTGCGATCGCGAGCGGCGACGTCCGCCACCATCCGACCACCGACCGAACCGGCCCATGCCTCGATTGTTGGCGCATAGCGCCTCAGGGCCCGCTCGACGATGCCGGCCGATGCCGGGGCCGCGGCGTCGAACAGCCCCATGACGAGATCGCCGATGTGCCGGGCAACCTTGCGGAGCTGCCGGGCATACTGGACCTCAGCCTTGCGAGCTCGGAGGAAGGCGCTCTTCGCACTGGGATTTGCGCGATCGAGGGCGAAGCGATGGCGCCGGCTCATGCCTCCGCCCCTTCGGTTTCCTCCCCGGTTCTCCCAGGCTCCGGCGGATCGCCCTCGCCTGGCGGGGGCAGCGGCACATCATCGACATCAAGTCCGGCGTAGGGCGAGTCATCGTCGCCCGCGAGACGCTTGCGGACCTCAAGCGGATCGAGAACGCCGGCGTCGATGTACACCGCATCGGCGTCCGCCTCGGCTTTGCGCATCTCAGCCTTGGTCTTGTCGTCGAGGCTCCAGAGTGGCTCGAAGACGAACCCGATATCGGGATCGACCTCTCCGAACTCCGACGTCTGGATCAGGTTGATGACCGTCGTCAGATGCGGTCGCAGGAACTTCTCCTGCAGCGCCTCGATGCCATCGTAGTAGACGCGGATCTCGCCCTCGGAGGAAGCATTGAGCCCCGATGGCGTGATGCCGGTGAACTTGACTAGCGGAATGCCGGCAACCGAGCAGATATGCTCCTGGCTCTGCGCCTGCAGGTGATCGAGCGTGCCGAGCGGCGTCGAGACGTTGAAGAATTCCTCAGCGGGATCGTTCGGGCCGGCGCCTTTATTGAGCACCATCGTTCCGCGATTGTCGCGGAGGTTGTTGAAGAGCTCGACGCGGCGGAACAGGCCGTCGGCATCGACATTGAGCGCACTGGCGAGATCGATCTTGATGCCACTGACCGAGAACGAGCTGATCAGGTCAGCGACGCTCTGGCGGGTCCGCAGCCAGTTGTCGACATACGGCTTCGCCATCTGCGACATGCTGAGGCCGCCGAAAGAATAGGCCGGTTTGAGGAGATCGGGCACCTCACGGGCAATGAAGGTCAGCAGCCGAGTCGCGTGGACCTTATGGCCCTGCACATACCAAGCCGAGGGCTTGTACCAGTTCGGCTTGAGCGGGTTGGTCGTCTCGTATTCCGCCGGATAGCACCACACAGCCTCGACGGTGCGCAGCCCCTTTAGGCCGCCCTTCCCTACCTTGGCCTTCGTGGTCTTGTCGGCGCCGTTGCCAATTGGCGTCGAGAGCTCTGGCCCTTCGGTTTGGCCGAGGTCGACGAAGAGGTGAGCCCTTCCGAAGAAGCCATCTTGCTCTGTGACCTTCTGAAATAGCTCCTTGGCGCCGAGTTCGTTCAGCTTGTCGCCGATCGCCTTGATCTTGTCCGCCTTGTCGTCCTCACCCGCGGCGGTGATCCTGATCCACTGACGCGTCGCTTCAGTGGCGATGATTTCCGAGATGCGGCGATATTCCGGGCGCTGCGCGAGCTCGGACAAATGCGGGAAGCCCAGCCACGCCATGCCCTCGTTGTAGAAGCCAGCAGCGGCTTGCTGGATCACCCAAGACTGTCCGGGTAACGCGCCCTCGTCCATGGCCATCGCCTTATCGGGCAACACGCCTGGCGGCGGCGGAACGACCTTGAACGGGTTCACCCTTTCCTCTTGCGGCTTGGCGGGCGCGATCCGCGAAAGTGCCAGAGTCGCTGGGCTCACCATGACCGGCTTGCTCTGCTGCTCGACGGGGGCGGCCGGCTTAAGCTGCGGCCCTGCAATCCACGCCGCGAGACGCTGACGAAAACTCACCTGCGCACTCCCGCCGCCGATCGCGCAAGAACGTCATCCGAAATAGCCAATGGATCCGCCCTTGCGATCAACGTGTTGAAGGCCCGGCTGGTGCTGTCTGCATCATCGTCGTGGACCGCCTCGGGGAATGCCTCCAAGGCCGCGAACCACTGCTCGTTCCACTGCCCGCGTAGGACAAGGACGTTGCCTGCCTCGGCTTGCGCAGAGAACGGGCTAAACCGCGTGACCTTGTCCCCCGATTCCGGTGTCGCCCTCGCGACGAAGCCAGTGAGCAACTTCACCAGGTTCTGGGCCTGCGATTTGCCGGCTTGGCCGGGGTCCTGCGGCAGCGAGACATGTACGCCGCGTCCATCTTCCGAAGCAGTCTTCTTGATCAGGCTCTCGACGCCCGATGGCGACAGCCAATCGGTGACGTGATGCGCGACGATATAGCGCCCATCGTCCAATCGACCGATTTTTGTTCCAGCCGTTGCGTCAGGATCATTACCTTCGGTCTTTGGCGTCGCCCCGAGATCCCAGCCACGGACCCAACGGACGACATTCGCCGGGATCGTGTCGACGACCTCGCACCATCCTCGCTTGAACAGCAGGCCTGCCGCCGGCCGGATTTTCCAGTTGCCCCCGAGCAGGCGTTCCCGCTCAACGGTGGGCAGCGCCATGAGATTAGCGACATAGCCCGGATCAGCCGCCATGAGCGCTCGGTTGTCGCTCAATTTTGCCGGAATGAACGTCACCGACTTCGGCGGGATCGGCTTTTCGATGCCGTTCTCGTTGGGTGCCGTGTAGCCAGCAAGCTCCTCCGGCCGATCAGCCCAGATGATCTTGTCGCCGATCCGGACGAACCAGCGCAGCACGCCAGCCCGCTCCGGAATTGCGAAGCCGCAATCCTGGTCTATCCACCAGGCGATGAACTCGGCAACCCAACTGTCGGCGTCCGGGTTGCAGGTCGCCCGGATGTAGGGCCGTACACCGCACATGGAGCGGTTGCGGCTAACCATGTACCAGAATTGCTTTGCACTGAAGTGCGTCAGCTCATCGAAGCAGAGCAGCGGGATCTGTGATCCCTGCCAGTTCAGGACCGTCTTGTCGTGCTCGAGATGCGCGAAACTGACCGTGCAACCGCTCGGGAACTTCCACTGCAGATCTGGCGCGCTGCGCGGCGAGGCCCGCAGATCGGGATAGAGCTTTTCGCTCTCGTCCCAAAGGCCGCCCTCATTTCGAACCTGGACCAGCGTGCGGCGGAAGAACACCGCACCGAATTCGGGGTTCGCGACGTGCCGAAGCGGCTCCATCAGGAGTGCCCATGTCTTGCCGCCGCCCGCCGCGCCTCCATAGATCGCGATATCTGCGGGACTGGCGAGGAACTGTGTCTGCGGCCCAGCCTGTGGCCTGATGACCTTCGGGGCGCCCTGCCCCTTTTCAGCCCCTGCCATTGTCGGGGAGCTGGAAAATCGTCACCGGCGTGACCGGCAAATCCTTTCCATCCTTGCCGGTGAGCTCGACCTTGTCCTTGAACATGCCGAGGTGCTTGCCGAGCTTTTCGAGGGCGCTGAGCTTGTCGTGCAGTTTGAACTTGACCCGCCGGACATCGCGAGCATCCTCCCCGCGGCCCTCCTTGAAGTCCTCCACCGTCACCTCTGCGAGCGCGGCCTTCTGCTCGTCGGTCAGCTTGGCATAGACGAAGAACGGATCGCCGCCAGTCGTAGCCTTAAGGAAGTCGCCCATATTGGCGAACCCGACCTTGGCGAGCTCGGACACGATGCGTTCGATTGTGACACCGGCGCGCGCGGCTCCCTCGCCAAGGAGCTCCTCGACCCGGGATCGAACCTTCTCATTCCCACTCAATCGCGATGCGTTGCTGTCGCTCTTCGCGTATCCTGCCGCCACGTAGGCGGCCGAGGCGCTCAAACCCTTGGCCAATTCCTGAGCGAACCGCTCATGTTTCGGATTGGATAGGACAGGCACCTACTCTACTCGCGACAAGGAATGAGGGGGAATGGATGATTGACCTGCGGGAACATCGGAAAAGCGTTGTTGCCGAGCTCGAACGCTGCAAGACCGACCTTGAGCCGCTAAAAACCGGCGAGATCACGCTACGGAGCTTGACTGCAGGCGAAGACTGGAAAGACGTCACGGCCGATGCGATTACGAACACTCAGAGGGTGATTGCGACCTACGAGATGATCATTGCCGACCTCGACCGACGGATTGAGGAGAAAGCCCGACCTGCTAAGGCCGGGCTCCTGTCACCCTTGGCGCTGGTACATCCGCAGTCGCCGGGCAAAGCTTCGCAATATGCCACTGATGAGGCGGCGCGGGTTTCGCGAGATCAACCCGACGGGCGAGGATCACACTATCGAACAAACCGTGAAAATCATATCTCACACTTGGGGTAGAAGCGCAATCGGAAATTCACTCGGAACTGTCGGAGATCGTGGCGGTGTAAAACCATGAGCTCCCGGTTGTCATGAAGCCGAAGCGTCCACCTCGATTACGGACCACCTCCAAATCCGAGCGATAGCCTCTCGCGCTTTTGCGGAGAGACGCTCCAACGATCTCATCTGGCCCGAGGTGTCGAGACGCCAGCCTCTGTAGAAGAATTTCGATCTCTGCGTCAGATAACGAGCCGTGAGGGAGAACCCTCCGGAATGTCTTGGCGCTCCCATCGTAGCCCGTGATAATCCATTGCGGCTTGCTCATGTCGCGGCATCTCCTTGACAGCGCGAACTGTTCACGCGGCTTCAATCTGTGCAAGCTCGAATTCGGCTGGCGTCTGCCTACCGAAGATGTCGATGAGGACCTTCGCGGCCTCAAGACCAATCATATCGACCACCGTCGCCTGAAAGCCTGAGAACGGGCCTTCGATTACACGAACCCGACCATCCGGTTTGAGCTTCACGGCCATCTTGGGATCGGGCGGCGGAACGGGCCTCTCGACCGGGCCCTGATATTCGATGACGGCGCGCACGGCAGGATGAGGCACTCGGCACCAGCCGCGTTCGTCGCTCACCACCGCAACTACGCCGTCGATCTGGCGGATGTCGTCGATCGGGCGCCCGTCGATGGTGACGCCTGTCCTGCCGTCCGGGCCAACGACCGTCAGGCGCTGCGCAAGCGAGGGCAGGCCCGATGCGAAGAGGTATCGAGGATAGGTCGAGACCTTGTTCGTGATCTCGGGCTTGTTCTTGCGCTTGGTCACACGGACGAAGTGAGGCCAGAAGACCTGACATCCCGCTTCGCTGAGGCCCTTGGCCGCCCTCTCCTCGCCTCGAGGCGTCGTCCAGACGAGATACCAGTGCTTCGGCGCTTCCTTCGTGCCGAACTCAAGATCGGCCGGCGCCGGCTGCAGCGTCTCGATGATCTCGACGACTGGGATCGGTCTGGTGCGGCGTTTCTTGCGGGACATCGGTCGCTCTATCAGTGGTGGACTTGCGCGGCGAAATACCAGCCGTCGGCTTGCTGCTCGGGGTAGAACTTGCAGAGGCCTGGCTTGTGGCCGGCGGCGATACGGTCGAACCATTCGTCGGTGCCGAGCTTGACGAAAATCTGCTCCGGGCGGCCGGGCGTGGCGGCACACGCGGTCGATAGCTTCAGCCCGGCCTTGACGCACCAGTCGGGCTCGCAGCCTTGCCAGCCTCTGAGGATCATCAAGTCGGCGGCCTTGTCGGGCTCTGCGATCTGGCGGAATTGCTCGACCATGAGCTTGGCGGCGTGCAGGCTGAGCGGGGCCTTTTTCTTCTTCCGGTGCTCGATCACGGCCTTGGCCCGATCCTCGGAGAGAACCGTCTTCAGGCAATCGAGGATTTGAGCATGTTCCGGACGCCGCGCCTTAGCGCGCGCTCCAACAGGCTCGATAGAGACTGTTGGATCTGTATCTGTCTCTAGTTCTGCCTCTGGTGAGTTACCGTGACGTTCCTGTAACGTTACATCGCCGTTTTGCAACGGTTCTGAAACGCCAGCTCCATCTCGCTCTGCCCGTTTCCGCTCACGATGCGCAGCGACGCGCTCTTTCGACCGATCGCTCGAGAACTGACGGTTGCCCCACTTGACCACGGCACTCTCAGCCACCCGGCCGGAAGCCTGAAGGGCAACCTCCACAGCCAGAATGTCGCCCTCATCCGCCCGCAGAAAGTAAGCGACCTCGGCGGCGTCCAGCACGTATCGTCCATTGTCGTCGATCTCGGCGGCACTCTCCAGGATGGCAGCCCAGATCCAGACGACGCGCTCGACTGGCTGGCGCGACTTGATCGCGACGCTGACGAGCTTCTCGTCGCGGCATAGGCCAGCGTAGTGGCGGAACCAACGGCTCATCAGAAGCGCGACTCCGTCCACACCAGCAGCTCGCGAGCGCAGCCGATTGGATCGCGCCAGAGCTCAGAACCGGTGAAACGAAAGATCGGCAGACCGGACGCGACGGCTTGCCGGTCGCGCCGGCGATCGCGGGCCGCCTGCCCCTTCGTGCGCTCGTGAAAATCGTGCCCGTTACATTCGACGATGGCATCGACCCAGAAGCTATTCCGCTCAGGAGACCACGTTTCAAACCCGATCAGGAAGTCCACTCGCCAGCCCGGCAACTGGGCCTGCGGTAGCAATATGCGACAGCTACCATTGGGCCCCGTTTTGAGGCGTTCAAAATGCTCCCAGTCAGTCGCGATAAGGAGGTCTTCGAAGCGAGCATCCGAATAGGTTACCAACCCATAGATCGCCATGACGAAGAGACGCTCGATTGGGCTTTCGACAGGCGCCTCAGCAGTAGCGGACCGCAGATCAGCCTCGACGACTTCCAGAATTTGCCGGACCAGCCGGTTTTCACCGAAGTCGTTCATGCGGCCCTCGCGAGGTTGTGGACACGCGATGCGAGCGCCTTGCGAGGAGCATGCCGCAGCGGCAGGGTCGCGTGATGCGGATTCTTGAGCCATGGAACGTGATTTGGCGGCGTGCGCTCGTGCCATACTGGCCTTGGCTGGTAGCGGTCGCGATGAGCGCCATTGCACTGCGAACCGCTAGCGTCGTCGCCAACTGCTGGCTCGATAGCAGCGTCACATGCAGCGACCACGCTAGACTGGCCGCGGTTGGCTGGCTGCGCTTTCAATGGGTCGTCAAGTACAAGGAGCTCATTGCAGGCATCCTTGCAGTGATTGGCGGCACGTTTGCCTACTTCGCTGCGACAGCAACGATCAATGCCAGCGAGTCCCGCACAAGGCGCGAACATCTGCAGAAGGTCGAATCCGCCGTGGCCGGCCTCTTGAAATCGCTGACGGATGTCATGCACGCCCTCAAAGAGGAGCGCGCTGTCGATGAAAGCCTTCGATTGGCTTTGAAGACTTCGGCAGATTCGCTCTGCCAAGCAAGCCACCGGTCGTTCGGCATATTGATAATAACCTTTGGAAGAATTGAACGAAATATTTCCACTCTTGCGCTGTCTGGCGCAAACCGAGGCGTTCGTTTCTCCGACCCGACAATACGCAAGATAAGAGACCAGCTGCTTTCTGACCTTTTTGTCGCGACAAGTTTTCTTACCAGCCGCGACCTGCCGCCGGATCCCGGCGAAACCTTGGCTGGGCAGTTGGCCGGAAAGGAAATATTGGAACACCTGCGAGACCAGAAACTCCCAGAGCCCGACCCCGGCGACGCGGTCACCGCGATGTTCGATTTCACGCGTTGACGCAACGACGATCCACATTGCGCGCCTCGCAGATACTTGCGGGCGCGCGGCTAGAATGCGCGCGGGGGGATGGGAATGAAGCGCAACATCAACTGGCCGCTGGTCGGGCTCTTCGTCGTGGCGGCGGCACTGCCGGTCGGAGCCTTCGTTTACGAGTACGTTTTCAGCCGCTGCACAGCGGCTGTGCTGGCCGAAATTGGCAAAGACAAGCCGAACTTCGGCTGCTTCGAATTCTTCTTCAACCGCTATCAGTCGTTTGCCGCAGGCGTAATTGCCTTCATCGGCGCATATCTCACCGTCTCGATTATCAGAAAGCAGATGCGCGCCGGTGAGGAGCGCGCAGCCAAGATCGCGCGCATGCGCGCACTCGCTCAACTCAATAAATTCTACGGAGAAACCCTCGATATCTTTTACGACTGCACCGCCCGGGGAACGCCGCTGTTCACGCAGCACTGGCGGCTGCCAACCCTCGACTTCAACAAGAAGCCAGACCTGCTTGCAGATCTTGATCCGTTGACCGGGCAGGTGCTTTTCATCATCGCCGATGCTGTTGACCTCGACAACGATGAGATCCGCACCGCCGTTGATTGGCTTGACGATGATGTCACAGACTTCCTGGTGAAGGTATCCGCCGAAAAGTGTGAAATGGCCCACGACGAGATCAACGCCCTTCGCGAAGCGCTTGGGTGGCCATTGGTCAGAAACGTGATGCGTGGAGCCGCCGGCTACGAGGCTGCCGTAGAAGAAGCTCGAGCGATGCGGGAAGAGCGGTTGCGTGAACATCCCGACTACCCCGCAGCCTGAGACGGTACGTCGTGCGGCCACTGCATCACGCGTTCCCCTCCGGCGCCTCAGCGCCCCTGATGGTCGGACAGCCCACCAGCTCTTCGACCTTGAGCGCGACAGACCAGCCCTTTTGCCCACCGTCGAGCACGGGTTGAATGCAGCTCACGGCAGCACCTCGATCCGGCAGACCGGGATGATCGTGATTACGCCGTCTACGAATATTGAGACGCGCTCGGGTGCCGTCGGGCAACTCGCGTAGTGCTCGAGAATTTTCGCCTCCAACTGGACGCGGACGCGCCTACCCTTCAGGCGCTCAAAAGCCTTGGCAGGAGCGGGCGCCCGCGGCCGTTTGCGGGATGAGGTCACGCCGCAAGCCCCGCCAGCAGATCGGTCGCAGGCCCCTCGCGCTCAGCGCGCTCTAGGTGCTTCACAGCGGCCGGGAAATAGGTCTTGCCGTTCAGTTCCGTGCCGATGAAGCGCCGGCCGTGGCGGAGGCTGACATAGCCTTCCGAGCCGATGCCCATGAAAGGGGAATAGACGGTGTCGTCGGGGTTGCTGTACTGCCGGACGATGCGCTCCGTCAGGTCGAGCGGCATCGGACACAGGTGGCGCTCTGCGTCGGGGTCGCGCGCCTGCTTGACGTTGAGCGTCCCGGTTTCGTCGGTATCGGTCCAGAGGTCCGACAGCATCCAGCCGGCGAAGTTGGGGTCGTTCGGATCGGGGTAGAGGTAGCTGGGCTGGGCATAGTTCTGCCAGGCCGGCAGCGGATATTCGCCGGGATCGTGGGTGACGGCGGGCGTCTTGCCCATCTCGTCATCCCATTTGCGGAACACGACGATGTACTCGGGCAGGCCGCCGCCGGTGCGCGCCGCGTCGGTGCGGAAGTTTTTGTAGAGTAGCCGGTCGCTCTTGGTTTTCTGCATCTCCATGACCGGGCAACGCCAGATCGTGATGCGCCGGTGATAGGTCCAGCCTTCGGCGATATGCGTGCGGATACAGTCTCCGGTGAAGTCGCGCAGGCCTCTGTCGCCCTTCTCGCTGGCGTTCGAATAGTAGACGAGATCCTTGACGTGGATCGCGGTGCAGCGCCCCGGTCTGGTCACGCGGAACAGATCTCGGATCAGCGGGCGATAGCTCTCCTGGAACTCATCGTCGCTGCGGACATTGCCCATGTCCCGCTCGCTCTCCGAATAGGTGTAGAGCGAGGAGAACGGCGGACTGTAGACGCTGAGATCGACCGAGTTGGCCGGCATGCCGGCGGTGAATTCGACGGTATCGACATTATAGGCGGCGAACCGCTCGCCGATCTTCTGATCGAACACGTTCATGCTGCCCTCCGTTGCATCTTGCGATGCTGGTTTTCCTGATGACTGACGATTTCGAGGTGTCTCGGGTTCACACACAGCGAGAAACAGCAGGTGTGATCGCGATGCTCGCCCGGCTGGATTGTGTTTCCGCCTATGGCGTCGCAAGCGAACCGGTGGGCGCGAACGGCCCGGCCCTTCACCTTGAAGGAGCCGTACCATTTGCGGTTGCCCTTCCCGCGCGATCTGGCGCCGGTCCAGAACCAGCAACCGTTCGGCAACTGGTCTACGAAGCGCATGAAGCGCTCTATGTCGGCCTGATCGAACGTCACGCGACCATCCACGCCGGTAGCGTGGCCTCCTTGTCGGGGTGGTAGGTGTGGAGGGTGGTGTGTTCGACGGCGGCGCGGCGCATGGCGGCGGCCATCTCGGTCTTCATCCGCTCGTGATCGCCGGCCTTGCGCTGGACGGCGGCAACGATCTCCGCCTCGGTATCGGCCATCACGACATGGGCGCTGACCGGGCGCGGCTGGCCAAAGCGCCAAAAGCGGCGGGCGGCCTGATAGAAGGCCTCGTAGCTGAAGCTCAGTCCGGTGAAGACGGCCTGGTTGCAATGCTGCCAATTGAGGCCGTAGCCGGCGATAGAAGGCTTCGTCAGGAGAATGCGCAGCTCGCCGCGGCTGAAGGCAGACAAGCGCTCCTCCTTCAGATCGGGATGCATCTTGCCGCTGACCTCGATCGCCTCCGGCACGGCGGCACGCACGGCCTCCGCCTCGTAGTCGGTATCGACCCAAATGCAGACCGGATCTCCGCCGGGAACGCTTGCGACGATCTCGGCAACCTGCGCAGCCCGGTCGGCTGCCGTCAGGCGCTTCTCTTTGTGGATCGAAGTTGCGGATCGCTCCGGGATGCGGAACATCCGGAACTGGCCGTTCCTCTCCTCGCCGGCATCCTGCATCCGATCGGCGCGCACGAGGTGCTTGACGATGTCGAGCGCCGGTAGGTCGTAGCCCACATCACTGAAGCCGAGGTCGGACGGCTTCGACACGCAACGCGCCCAGCTCGCCACCCAATCCCAGAACGGACGGATGGCGGCCTTCTTCAGCCGATAGACGCCGGCATTGGCCTGATCCGCGATGAAGAACCGCGAGAGCATTTCGGAAGACGGCATGACGCCGAGGAAGGCTGAATGCTGGCCCAGTTCGCTATGGTCGTTCGGCGCCGGGGTGGCGCTGCCGGCGAGCCGGAACGGCGTTTGCCGGAAGGCCTCGATCAGCTTGCGCGTCGTCGCTCCGGTGAAGCTCTTCAGGATCGACGACTCGTCGAGGATCACGCCGGCATAATCGTTCGGGTCGAAGCGCTCCAGGCGCTCATAGTTCGTGATGACGATGCGCGGCGACGAAGGTGGCTGGCCGAATCGAGAAATCGACGCCTCGACGCCCATGGCTTCAGCTTCGCGCAGGTGCTGCTCACCGACAGCGAGCGGCGCCAGCATCAGCACCGGCTTGTTCAAATATTCGACGACGCAGCGGCCCCAATCGAGCATCATGCGGGTCTTGCCGAGGCCGGTATCGTAGAAGAGGGCTGATCGGCCGGCGCGCAAGGCAAACTCGACACCGACGCGCTGATGGTCGCGCAGCGTCGAGTTGAGCTCTGGCGTACGACTGATGCCGGCGCGCAGCGGTTCGGAACGCTTGGAGGCGCAGAGCGCGCGATAAGCTGAGAGGTGCTGCACTAAGCCGCCCTCCGCTCTTCATCCCGGGCACGTGCGATGCCATTGGCCGCTGCGGATGGTGTGCATTCGAGTCGCCATGCGATATCGACAGTGTCGAGGCCTTGTCGGAAGAGGCTAAGCGCAGCATCCGCGCCAATCTCATCCAGCTCATCGTGCCGAGCCGGCATTCCGGTCCCGATCAGCATCACCGGACGCTCGGTGAAGAGACGCGCGTGGCGAAGGCTGTAGTTGGTGGCGCGCAGCGTCATGCCACCCTCCGAGCGAATGCCTTGAGGTTCAGCTTGCGGTCGATGTCGCGAGTGTATGCGGGCGAATAGCTGAGCCCGGAGCAGTGCGAGCAGTAGGATTGGCCGGGCTCGACGAGGTTGCCGCAGTACCGCTTCTCGCTCGGCGCAGTGTTGTTCGGCCAGAGCGGCCAGCGACATTGCCCGTCGCGCAGATCGGCGAAGCTGAGGCGCGCGGGGTGCCAGTCGACCGGCGGTGCGTCCTCGGCCGTTGTCACGGCGACGCTGGGCTTCGCTCGGGCGACCGCCGCATCACGGCGCTCCTGTGCTCGCCGCAACCGCTCCTGCGCGCGAGCCAACGCTGCCACGCTGGCGTCGGCATTCGCCTTGCGAATGATGGCGCGGCGCGCTTCGGTCCCCTTGAGCGCAATTCCCTTCCGGAAGCAGCGCCCGATGACGGCGTTCCGGCTGCAACCGAGAATGGCGCCGATCTCCGATGCCGAATGGTCGCGGCCGAGCTCCCGCAGCGTCGCGTCGAGCTGATCGGTCCATTTGAACTTGCCCGTCACGCCGACCGGCTTCAGCCGACCGTTGACGCGCGCCCATGTAATGCAATCCTGCTGCATGGTCATTGCTCGACGGACATTGAAGGGGCTTCCCGGCTGCGGCGCAGGAAGGCGGGGATTTCAGGCATTTCGCCGCTGGCGGCGATGACCTTGGCGCGCTCGACCGAGGCCGCGGCCTGGCGAGCGATGGCGTTCGCCGCCGCAAGGCCTCGGATGACGGGCTCGCCTGCCGGCTCGTCGGGAACATCCCCCTGTCCGCCGGCAGACGGCCCTGCCCCGGCCGGGGTCTGTGAATTCATGGGCGTCTCGGGGAGAGGCTGACGCCCCTCCCCGCCCGACGCTGCGGGCTCGCTTCCCGGCTCATTCCGGATGTGCGGCTCGACCGCGCTTTCTTGCTCCGATCCCGCCGTAAATGACGGGCTTTCGCCCCCAGCGCCGCCCTCGGAATCGGAGCCGTGTTGAGCAGACTGCGGGTCGCGTTCTGCCAGAGGACGGGCGGGCTGGTGTTCGGTGGTCTGACGCGTGCGCGCACCCGCGTCGCGCGCCACGTGCGCACGAGAGGGGACGGTCGCGGAAGCCTGATGATAGGCCTGCAGGTAGAGATCGAAGATCGCGTCGAATTCTGCGACCTCGTCCTGATCCTTGCCGAGGTGCTTGACGACGGCACGCAGCACCTTGACGTCGTAGCCATTGCCACGGGCCTCGGCATAGACCTCCTTGATGTCGTCTTCGATCGTCCTCTTCTCCTCCTGGAGGCGCTGGACGCGTTCGACGATCGACCGAACCTGATCGTCGCTCATGACCGCTTCTCCATGAGGGTGCGCGCTGTCGCCAACGCCGCCTCCACCTCCGCCACCGCAGACAGACGAGGGTCTGCGCCCGTTGCGCGAAGGCCCGCCAGCTCAGCTTCAAGGGCCGCGATTTCATGCTCGATTTCCCGGATAAGGAGGGTTTCGGCTCTGGCTCGCAGCCAATCATCGACGCGCTTCAGCCGGCCGCGCGCCATCGACTCCAGCGTTCCGGGAAGCGTGCCGAGGCGGGATGCCAGCTGCCGCCGGCCGTCGCGAACAGACCCAGTCCGGCGGGCGGCCCTCAACTCCAGTCTCGCGATGATGTCGCGACTCTGGTCCTGATACTCGACGGTACTCATAGCTGGTTGATCCGTCCGCGTGGCGTGGATGATCGGTCGCATCGGTTCGTGCTCCATGGGGGAGCTTGGAGACACGAACTGAGGGTTCCCGGATGCGAAGGCTGGATTCGATCGTCGCCGAACTGCTGGCAGGCGTGCGGGCGAGGATCGATGCCCAGGAACTCAAGGGCGTTGCCGACAACGACAACGGGACCGGCCCGCGCTTTCAGCGCGTGGCCGCCGAGTTGGAAGAACGTGGAAGGCGAAACCGCCGGAAGCGGCGCCGAAAGACTTGCGTCGCCGCAGTGCCGGCAAAGATGGCGCGGTAACGAGCTCTGGCTGGTGATAACAGCCATCGGCTCGCCGCAGCGCGCCCAGATCGTCGCGTCTCGGGCCGCCATCAGGCAACCTCTTTTTCGCAGGGCTGCGGCCTTGCGATGCCGACCGGCCAAGTGGCGCTGTCCGGCCAATTCTCCGAAAGCCAACGGAGCCCGCGCGCGACACGACGCGCACCCATGTCGCCGCCCTCCCGCAAATGCTTGAGCCTTGTTCCCTCCCCGAACACCAGCGTCGAAACCCTGGATTCGGACAGCTGACGGGCGTCGGCATACGCTCGGGCGACCGCGAGAAATGTGTCGATGGCATTCATGCCACCATTCTTGGAGCTATTTTTAGCTCGAAGTCAAGGCTATTTTTAGCCCGCGCATACCGCGCATTGTCGAGCTAAATTTGTCCCCATGCCCGACAAAAGCCTACAACCACCCGATACCCTCGCAGGCCGAATTGACAAGCGCCTTGCCGCAACCGGCAAGACAGCTAAGGGGGCATCGCGGGAAGCTGGTCAGGGCGAGAGCTTCATCAAGAATATTCGGACCGGGGCATCCAAGTCGCCGCGCACAGAAGGGTTGCGAGAGTTAGCAAGGGTCCTCCGCACCAGCCTTGAATGGTTGGCAGATGGGAGGGGCCCAGAGGAAGTTGAGCCGGCCGCGGGCGATGCCCCACCGCCAGATGCTAGTCTGCGCATTCCGCTGACCGCGCATCCGCAGAAGGGCGGAAAGCCGGATTTAGCCGTCCGCGGCATTGCTCTGGGTGGCAAGGAAGGCGACGGCGACTTCCAGCTCAACGGCGACGCGCTGCAGTACCTCGAGCGTCCGGCTGGGCTGATCAACAAGCCCAATGCCTTCGCAGTCATCCTCCGCAACACCAGCATGGAGCCGGTCTACAAGCACGGCTGGCCGATCTTCGTGGATCCGGACGGTCGCAAGCCCGTCGACGGCGAGGACGTGCTGATTGAGCTGCACGGCGAGAGCGAGCACGAACCCGGCCCGGCTTTCATCAAGACGCTAGTCGGGCGCCGCGGCGGCCAGGTCCATCTCTCGCAATACAACCCGCCCCCGGCTGACCTCAGTTTTCCCGCCGATCGTGTGAAGCAGATTCTGCGGGTCATCCCCTATGTCGAGGCAATGGGGCTAGGCGTCTGAGCGCAGGTCAAATGGGGCCGAATTCGAATAACCCCAATTGGCTCTCGCGAATCTGCTCCTCCTCCCACCCGAGCATTCTGTCGCGTTGTTCATTTACGCGGCGCCCGATAGCGACTCCGCACAGAACTTTGCAGCCGGCCTCCTCCAGAATCTCCTTCATCGCGAACATCTGTGAGCCGGTATGGACGAAATCATCGAACAGGACGACTGGCGCTTTCGGCGCACTCATTAGCTTCAAATTTGCCTTCTGCAGTTCTTTGGATCTACGCCCGCCCGCTTCATGCTGCTTGGGTAGAGCTTGCTTCCAAAGCACCGCGGCTGCAGAGCCAGCAAGTTTTGCCTTCCGCGCGATATCTGCAGCCATCATCGCGGTAGCAAAATTGAGATCACCGCCAACAATGCCCTGACGATTAGGGACGGGCACAATTACGGCTTCTGATGGCAGACGGTCACGAAGATAGAGCGCCGCATCACCCGCCAAGATCGGCAAAAAATCGCGGGCATTATTATTATTGAACCGGCGCTGAACGCCACCTACCATGAAATCCACATACCCATTAAAGGGCTCACATTTGGTCATTTTAACATAATTGCGAGCCGAATAGTCTTGTGACCGCCATTGAACATCTACATTCACCAGATAGCGCACCCGATGGTGCACCAATAGCTCGGTCATTTTAAAACTCGATTGAGAATGTCAGCGGTCTCGGTAAGAACCTCGACGCGTGGCTTGCCAATAAAGCTTGCCGGCCATGTAAGCCGGGGATCAGTCGCGACGGATTTCGTAATGAAAAGCCACCGGCCTAGCTTCTGACATTCAGCCGCCTGGTGGAGTGTGCCGGATGAATCCGACGCCTCAATGATCACAGTTGCGTCGCTGAGCGCCGCCATTACGCGGTTGCGTGCGGGAAAATTGCTCCGGAACACTTGAGTGCCAGCCTTGAATGGCGATACGAGCAAATGGCTGCGGTAAATCTCCATCTGCAGGTCGGCATGCTCTGCAGGATAGGCCTTATCAATCGGCGTGCCTATTACGGCCATGGTACGGCCGCCGGCGTCGATCGCGCCGCGATGAGCCTCGAAATCGACGCCGCGCGCCAATCCGCTAGTAACGACAACGCCAGACAGCGCGAGCTCACGCGCTAGGCGCCGGGCTCGGCGACGTCCATCATCGGAGACTTCTCTAGTTCCGACGATCGAGACGCAAGGAGCCTTCAAGAGGTCGATGTCGCCTGAAAGATAGATTTGCCCGGGGCGCTCGGCGACATCGCGCCTTAGCATCTCGAGTTGCCGAACTTCGAGTGCCGGACGCCCAGCAAACTGCAGGACGTCGTTCAGCCCATCCTGCCGCACGTTCGCGGGCGGGCGATAACGCGAGCGTCCGCGCGGTGCGTCACTATGGAGGGCCATTGCCATACCCAATCGAGCTGTCTCCCGAATCGTGGGTCAATAGCCGAACAACATGCCGATCTTGTGGATTATGGTGGAAAACACAACCGACGGTTCGACTGCTGACAAATATTTTCAAAGCTTGCATCAGGAAATCAGGACAATGCTGACCTTGCGAGGTCGAAAGCACTCAGCGCGGCCTCGATCTCGCGCAGCTTGTCCTCCGATGGCGGCGCCAATATCCCGCCGGTCGCACCATCTCCCACTATGCCACACATCGGGATGACGCTGGCCTCGTCGTAGAGGCCGCTGTCGGCGAGCTCGAACTCGTAGCCAGGGAAACGCTCGCGCAAGTGCGCATCCAGCCGCTCCTTGGCGGCTTCGAAAGCCTTCTCCTGTCCCAGCGGCGGGAACACGACGATCCGCTTCGTCTCAGGCCGGCCTTCGTGCCAGGGCTTCATCGCTCACCTCGCTTGATCGGGTAGAGGTTGATGTTCTTGCCGAGGCCGCCGCGCTCACGGCAGAGCGAGCAATGCAGGCGGTTGTGCAGGCCGAAAAGGCTGTAAGTGCCTTGAACGATGATGTCGGCGATGTCCGACGCCTGCAGGCGCTTTGTCCTGCCGCAATCATCACAGCTGATGTCGATCGCGCGATACTGCGCGAGCTCCGGGCGCCGTGGAGCACCCTCCCCCCATGGCAAGCTCATCGATACGCAACCCCTTAATGTTCTGTTTACGTTCTCATTGAAGGCAGAAACCGGGTGGCGAGTCGAGCCGGACCTTCGCGGCTATCCTGACGGCAGATGTCAGGAGGTCGGGTCAAGGCTTGGATGCATAAAGAGCTATTTTTAGCCCTACACTCTTGACGAGCTATTTTTAGCTCTCTAGTGTCTCTCCATCGAACGGAGAGACGCGATGTCCTCAGCAACCTTCACCCCGACCGAACTGTTCTGCGCCACGATGGCGATCTGGGACGGCATCTGCACCGCGCTGATGCCGGCGCGCGAGGGCGATATCAGCATTCCGGCGCCGGGCCATAGCATGGGCGCCCATGATGCCGCGCTATACTGCCAGGAGCAGATCATCCGCCTTGAGCAGGAGGAGCGCCGCGCGTTCTTCCGCGACTGCCTCGCCAAGCTCGACGCCAGCCTCGCCCGCATCGCCGCAAGCGATGACATCACCCGCTACTCGATCGCAGCGGAGTGAGGTCATGAACCAGACCTATCTCAGCGGCTTCGATTTCTGGATCACCTCGGCGCGAGACGAACTCGCCGGCCATGGGATCGGCAAGGACCTGAGCTGGCGCGGGCTGCTGAGCCTCGCGCTCCGCTTCGTTCGGACCGCCCTCACCTACGCCAACCGGCTCGGCTGCCCCGCCCGCACGGCACTCTGCCTTCGCCTGATGAACTGGCTCCGCGCCGACATGCGGAGGGCAGCATGATCCGCCGCCTCGCCCGTCAGGCGCTCGCTGCCTTCACATCATGGCGCCATGCCCGCCGCGTCGCCAAGACGGCCCCCGAGGTCGCTGAACTGCAGCGTGAGATCGCCAAGCGCTCGCGCCGCCACCGCAAGACTGAGCCTCTTCGACGCGAGCTCCGCGCCCGCGTCACGGCAGCACTCGCCCGCGAGCAGGGCATCACCATTCAGGAGAGGAAATTCTCATGAACGCCCAGCCCGACATCGCCAAGGTTCAGCGCGACCTCGAAGCCGCCAAGGTGCTCCGCGACCAGATCGCCCAGCTTGCCGACGGCGATGAGGAATTCGTCCGAGACACGCTGCAAGGCGAAACCGACCTAGAAGGCATCGTTCGCTCGCTCCTTGCCGGCATCGGCCTAGACGAGGCCATGGCCGACGGCATCGATGCCTTCGGCAAGGAACTTGCCACCCGTAAGGAGCGGCTCGCCAGCCGCGCCAAGCTCAAGCGTACGTTGGTTTGCACCGCGCTGGAGATCGCGGGCCGCAAGACGTTCGAGACCGACGTCGGCACCGTTACGCTGTCGGCGGTCAAGCCGAAGGCGATCGTCAACGAGGAAGCCGACATCCCGGCCGAGTTCTTCAAGCCACAGCCCCCGAAGCTTGACCAATCCGCGCTATCCGCCGCCCTCCGCGAGGGCCGCGAGGTACCCGGCGCTGTGCTTTCCAACGGCGGCAACACCATCCGCATTCTGAGGAAGTGACCGATGAACGCTGTCGTCCCCCTGCGCTCGCTCGATTTCACGAACAACCAGCTCGCGCTGATCCGCAAGACGGTCGCGGCTGACACGAACCAGGACGAGTTCGAGCTCTTCGTACACACCGCCAAGCATCTGCGGCTCGATCCGCTGCGCCGCCAGATCTACGCGTTTGTCTTCTCGAAGAACGACGCCGAGAAGCGGCGCATGTCGATCATCGTTGCGATCGACGGCTTCCGCGCGATTGCAGATCGCACCGGCGCCTATCGGCCCGACGAAGACGAGCCGGCCTTCGAAATCGACCCGGCCGCGATCAATTCCGATACCAATCCCATCGGTCTTGTGAAGGCGACAGTCCGCGTCTGGAAGCACTCGCACGGCGCCTGGCACAAGGTCACCGCCTCGGCCTACTGGGACGAGTACGCACCGATCAAGCAGTCAGCTGACGAATACGAGTGGGTTGAAACGGGCGAGGTCTGGCCCGACAGCAAGAAGCCAAAGAAGAAGAAGGTCCCCGTCGGTGATGTCCGCGCCAAGCTCGACACCTCCGGCAACTGGGCGAAGATGCCGCGCCTGATGCTGGCGAAGGTCGCCGAGGCGCTCGCGCTGCGCAAGGCATGGCCGGACGATTTCAGCAACGTCTACGCCGCCGAGGAAGTCGATCGCAGCAGGGCGCAGGATATGACCGCCTGGGAGGCGGCCGAGGCCGGCGCGACCGAGAAGCGCCTGCAGCAGATCGGCCAAGGCCAGACCATCCTGTTCCAGTTCGATCCGACCGGGCCGCTGGAGCCTGTGCCGCTCGGCAAGATCGCCGATCGGGTCGCCGAATTCATCCGGGACAACCGTGACGAGGTGTCTGCAATCGGCCTGTTCGAGAGCCGCAACCGCCACGCCCTTCGCGAGTTCTGGGGGCGCCAGCCCGGCGATGCGCTCGAAGTGAAGCGCATCCTCGAAGCCGCAATGAAGGAAGGAGCAGCAGCATGAACGCCGCCCTGCCCTTCCGCTGGGACGGCTCGATCATGCAGCCCTTGCCCGGCTTCGCGAAGCGCTGCGATGCTGCCTTCGTCATTGGCGAGGTTTACAACCTTGAAGCCATCGAACAGCGCTCGGCGAAGTCGCATGCCCACTACTTCGCCTCGATCAACGAGGCTTGGCAGACACTGCCTGAGCAGCACGCCGAACGCTTCCCCACAGCTGAGCACCTTCGCAAGTGGTGCCTGATCCGCGCCGGCTATGCCGAGCAGCGGCAGATGGTGGCGTCGAGCAAGGCGGAGGCCCTGCGCCTTGCTGCCTTCATCAAGCCCATGGACGGCTACGCCGAAGTCTCAGTTCGGGAGAGCGTCGTCATTGTCTTCACGGCCGAGAGCCAGTCGATGAAGGCGATGGGCAAGGAGCGTTTCCAGGCGAGCAAGACCGCCGTGCTGGAGCTTCTCGCCGTCATCCTCGAATGCGAGGTGACCGAGCTTGGGAGGGCGGCATGATGCCCTTCGTCTGCGAGGATGTTGGTACCACCAAGCGCCGGCGAATGACGCCGACCCGCGCTCTCAAGGCCTGGGAGAACACTGGCGGCGTCTGCGTCACCTGCGACCTCAGGATCGACGGCACCAAGGAAGACTGGTTCGTGGAGCATATCCGCGCGCTGGAGCTTGGCGGCGCCGACGACGACCAGAACATCGGCCCGGCCCACCTGGAACGCTGCAAGGCGACCAAGGACGCCGACGATCACTCTCGTACCGCCAAGGCCAAACGCAACAAGCGGGCCGCGCTCGGCATTCGTCCGCCGACACGGCTGAACGGTCCCGGCTTCCAGAAATTCGCGCCTCAGCGGCGCGCCTCAACCCCTCTCAGCAAACCACTGCCGCCCCGGAAGCTGGCTCCATGACCCGTACCCTATGGATTCCCGAGCGTTCTAACGAGTTGGCGATCAAGATCGCCTATGCCGTCCAAGCCGGGCGTGTTCCGTGCCTCGGACAATATCTTGATGAGGACCGCGCAAAATTGACGGCGACTACGCTCGCCACTTTGTACGGCGATCCCGCGTTCAAGGCGCGTTGCGTCGTCATCGAGATGCGCACGCACGATGATGGCCGCATTCCGGTCGCCCGCATTGTCGACCAGATCGGCGAGCTGGCGGCGGCGATCATCCTCTTCGCCATGATTGTACTCGTCGGCATCGGCAGCCTCTACGAGGTGATGGCATGACTGCTTGGCAGGCTTTTGTCCTCGGTTGCCTCGTGACGCTCGCCATCGAAGCCTTGATTCGTGCCGCTCTCTGGATCGTCAACTCCCGTCCCCTTGCTGAACCAATGGAAGACGCACCGGGCGACTGGCCTCACATGGACGGAAGGTGAAGATGGCCCACGCGCGATTCCTGCTGGAGCTGCCGCGTCTGGATCGGCGGCGCGGCGCATTGGGAGCGCCATCGGCATGGCTGACGCCATCGACAAATGGAAGGCTGAGGAGCAGCGGCAGTCGCACATCTTCGCCGCCGCGATGCAGAAGGCGATCGACGGCGCCGCGGCCGAGCTCATCGCTGCGGGGCAGCCGCCCATCATGAACGCTCTCGCCGGCGCATTCGTATCGGTCGAGGCGGGCTTCCTGGCAGGGCTTGCAGATCCCCGCAGCGTGAAAGCTGTGCGCGCCGCCATGGACAAGGCGAGGCCGCGAGCGCTCGCCCAGGCGCGTGAGCAGAACGTTAGCCGCGCGACGGCGGTGATCGTTGGGAGGCGATCCGATGGCTGACTTTCCTTACCTCTACCGCTGGAACCGCTGCGACCGCAAAGGCCAGCGCTGCCGCGTCTTCGCCCGCGGCACGATGAACTCCGTGGGCCTCGAGTTCGAAGACGGCTTCACCATGGTCTCCTCCGGCAATGCGCTGAGGAGGGCGTGATGTTGTCGCGCGCTGACCTAGCCGAAGATCTCCTGACGCCCTGCGAGGCAATGGAACTCCTCCGCTGCACGGAGAAG
Organism: Rhizobiales bacterium 2SD; assembly: GCA_005502805.1. GTDB lineage: Bacteria > Pseudomonadota > Alphaproteobacteria > Rhizobiales > Beijerinckiaceae > Allobosea. The sequence goes on from SCMY01000014.1 coordinate 97,441, forward strand.
GTTCTGCGCCAGTACGTCCAGAGCGGAGCACTCTCCTACATCATCAAAGGCGCTGGCTTGAAGCGACCACGGCGGCTGTTTCATCGTGACGATATCGCCGCCTTCATCGCCCGCCAGCGGAGAACAGAATGTCCGTCTACAAGCCGAAAGGACGGGACTGCTACGTTATCGACTTCCAACTTGGTGGTCGTCGATTTTGCATCAGTACCGAGGCCACAACGAAACGCGCCGCTCAGGAACTTGAACAGCGCGGGCGCGAAAAGGCCAAGCAACTCATCGCAGCCGAGAAGGCCGCAGCTGCCGCATTCAGAGGCGAAACCCCGCTGACGATGGGGCTCGCCGTCTCGAAATATTGGGAAGAAGCCGGGAAGCATCAGGTGAACGCCGCGACGACATGGACCGATCTGAACCGCGCGCTTGCGTTCTTCGGTAGCGACAGGCGGATCGACGACATCCGCGATGCGGATATCTCCACGATGGTCGCCAAGCGCCGCGGCGAGACGATCAAGGGCCGGAAGAAGCTGGCCGATGGCTCGCCGGCGCCGCTGATCAAGCTCTCGACGGTCAACCGCTCGACCACCGACCTGATGCGCAAGCTTCTGACCCACGCTCGGAAGAAGTGGAAGATCGCCCTGCCGCACGAACCCGAATGGAAGACCCATCGTCTCAAGGAGGGCGGAGAACTCGTCCGCGAGATGAAGGCCGGCGCCCAGGAGACCGATATCTCCGCAGCGTTAGGAGACGGTTATCGCGACCTCTGGCGATTCGCCGTTGCTAGCGGTCTGCGCCTCGCGGAATGCTTCCTGCAGTGGTCGCAGATCGATTGGGAAGCTGAGACCATAACGGTGATTCAGAAGGGCAGCCGATCGCACACGATCCCCCTCACCCGCGAGATGCGCGCCATCCTGGCCTCCAACCGCGGGCACGATACCAACTGGGTGTTCTGCTACATCGCCAGCCGGACCAAGCGCGAAGGCACGAAGGTCCTCCGCGAGCGCAAGAAGCGCTATCCCGTCACCTACGAGGGGATGAAGACCGAGTGGCGCCGGAAGGTGAAGACCGACCTGGACCTTGAGCTTCGATTCCACGACATGCGGCACACCCGCGCGACGCGGACGCTGAGAGCCACCGGGAACATCAAGGTCGTGCAGCGCCTTCTAGGTCATGCTGACGTGGCAACGACCGCCGCCTACTATGCTCATGTAACGATGGACGATGTGCGAGACGCGCTCGAACGCGACACAAAATCCCGACAGACGTCCCGACGCACCAAGAAGCAAGCTTCCTAAGGCTAGACTGGATCAGCGAAAATGGATATTGGACGTGAGGTCTGGGGGACAAGGGGTCGGAGGTTCGAATCCTCTCGCTCCGACCATTTCACCATCGAAGGTCAGCGATTTGAACGCGCCCGTCAGGGGCGTGGTTCCTCGTGCGACGGAGGCGCGACCTCTGCCGGGGTGATGCCGCGCCGGCCGAAGCGGCGGACGATAGTCCGCAAGAGACCAGCGAAAACGATCACCAGCGGCAGGGCCAGGGCTGCACTGTCCTCCAGCGCGAGCCAGATCGAGCCCGCCAACGTCGCAATGGCCGCGACGACGAGCAGAAGATTGGTCATGCCGGCCACCATCCGGCCACGACACGGCGACGCGACAAGGCCACCTCGCGCGCGGCGGCCAATCCAGAGTTCAGCCGACCAACCATGTCCCGACCTTTTCGATGCAAAGCGGAAGCGTCAAGCGACGTTCGCAGCCGGCCTCCGGCGCGACCATCCCTTGGCCGGCTGGTGCCCATGACGCCGCCGTGCGCACTGTTGGTTCTCAAGCGCGGCGACCGCAACTCGATACCGCCGGCCGCTGTGGTAACCGGCGTCGCATCTGCGATCGCACCAGTCATTCCGAACGGCTCCATGACATGCGACAGCGCGCACGAACCGATTCGTGCCTGCGCCTCCGCATAGTCGTCGGCCTGTCGACGTACCCTGTCGGCGACGGCCTCGAAAAGCTCGAACATCATGGCATTCTGCTCCGTGCCGTATCGCGGCGTCGCGAGAACAACGCGCGAGAACGGGGCCGGTGCCGCCAGAGGCGACGGCGGAGATGTTTCGCGGCATTGTGAGCGCCTGGAACCAAGGACCGGCGCCATGACCCGCCTTACCCTGCTCGCTCTGCTCGGCCTCCTGCTGCATGGCGGCGACGCCAGTGCATCACTGTTCTGTGTGCTCCCCGCGACGACCGACGGCTTCGTTGCGCTCCGCGCCGCCCCTAGCGTGCAGGGCCGGTTGATCTTGCGCATGAAGGCAGGCGACGAGGTCCAGATCATCGACGGCGGGCGCGGCGGCTGGAGCAAAGTCAGGCACTGGCCCGGCGATACCCGGCTGGCGAAGGGCTATGACGGTTTCACCGAAGGCCACGCCGCGCGGCGCTTCCTCAAGGATTGCGGCTGAGCGACGGGAGACAAACCCAACCCATGAAACGCCAGCCCCGGCTTTGCCGGAGCGAACAGAAGTGTCCTCGGTAAAGCGAAACTGGAGGCCACCAGGCATGGAATGGCCCAGCGCTCCAAGGAACAGCGGTGCGCCCGGCAGCGAGAGCGAGCCGGCCTGGGACAATGGCGAGGGCAGCGAGGCAATCGCCGAACCTGCCGCCCATCGCATGAGGAGGCGCCAGCAAACGCAAGATTCTATTAACGTATTCTGTTCAAATGCGGTTCACAGGGTGAACCTTATCTTCATGATGTAGGCACCGATTCGTGGAGGCCCGTCATGACCCTGGACTGGCGCAACAGCTTGATGCTCGGCTTCATCGCAGCCGTATTCGTCGCCTGCCTGTTCGGCCCCTACATGATCTCCGTGGTGCTCGGCGGGCTCGGCCTGACGTGCTATTTTTCGAAGCACATCAGGCCGGGGGCTTAAGCCCGCTCAAGCTGCGAGCGCAGAGCGCTCAGCCAGCCAATCCCGCACCAGCCTCAGATCAGCCTGGGACAGGCCATGACCAGTCGGCAGGCTGCGATGCTCGACCGAAGCCCCTGCCCCCACAAGTGTCGCCGCCAACCGGGCCGCATTCTCTTCCGGAATGATCGGATCGAAGCTGCCGGAGACGATCAGCACCGACTTGCCATCCAGCGATGCTGCCGGCGGCTTGGCGAAGGGCGACATCGCCCGTAGCAGGATGGCACCCGACAATACCTCCGGCCGCAGCAGCAGCATCGCGGCGGCGATATTGGCGCCGTTCGAGAAGCCAAGAGCGATCGGGGCCGGCAGCCCGTATTCCGCCCGCGCCCGCTCGATGAAATCGGCGAGCTCATGGGTGCGCAGACGCAGATCGTCCTCGTCGAACACGCCCTCGGCCAGGCGGCGGAAGAAGCGCGGCATGCCGGCTTCCAGCGTCCGGCCGCGCGGCGAGAGCAAGCCTGCGCCCGGCGCGACGGTGCGCCCGAGCGGCAGGAGGTCGTTCTCGTCGCCGCCGGTGCCATGCAGCAGCAGGAGCGGTGCCTGGCCAGGCGCGGTCGCCGGCTCGAAGCGATGGACGAAGGTCTCGGGCGTGCTCATGACACGGCCTCCTTTCATGATGACGTTTGCTGAGGAGCGCCCCGCCGAAGGCGGAGCGCATTCATGGATCAGGCCAGGGCCGGCAGCACGGCCTCGATCTCGGCGCGGCGCGTCTCGTACTGCGGCGGCAGCTTGAGGGCGCCGCCGAGGTCCTCGGCCGGCTCGTCGATGGCGAAGCCGGGCGCATCGGTCGCGATCTCGAACAGCACGCCACCGGGCTCGCGGAAGTAGACGGAGCGGAAATAGTTCCGATCCCTCTGCTCGGTGGGGCGCAGGCCGAACGTCTCGACCAGCGTCTTCACCATGCGGGCCTGCTCCGCGTCGTCGCCGGCGCGGAAGGCGATGTGATGCACCGAGCCGGCGCCCATCCTTGCCGGCAGGAAGCCGCCAGCGGCGCGCAGGTCGACGACGCCGCCATGGGCGGTGCCCTCCGCCCGCATGCGGATCGTGTTGCCCTCGCGGCCGGCTTCGACGAAGCCGAACACGTCGCGCAGGATCGCGGCGGTCGCCTCAGTCTTGTCGAGCAGCAGCGTGACGCCGTGGAAGCCGCGGATGGCGGATTCGACGGGCACCTCGCCATTGTTCCAGGCCGGCTCGCTCTCGCTGCCGGGCACCGCGACCAGAGAAAGCCGCATGCCGTCCGGATCGCGGAAGCTCAGCACGGTCTCGCCAAAGCGCTTCTGCGGCGCATCATGGGCGACGCCGTTGGCGATGAGGCGATGCGTCCAGTAGCCGACCGCCGCCGCGGGAATGCGGAAGGCGGTTTCCTGCGTCTCACCGACGCCGAGCCGGCCTGGTGCGACATGCTCCCAGGGGAAGAAGGTCAGGATCGTGCCCGGATTGCCGCCGGCATCGCCGAAATAGAGGTGCCAGGTGGTCGGATCGTCGAAGTTCACCGTCTTCTTGACCAGGCGCAGGCCGAGCACCCGGCTGTAGAAGTCGAGATTGCGGCGAGCGGGCCCCGCGATGGCGGTGACGTGGTGGATGCCGTTGATCTGCATGATGTCGTCCTCCGGGCTGCGAGAAGCGGCCCTCGTTGGCCAAGAGATGATTGCGGCTCGGCGAAATGCCAGACCGCATTCATTGCACCACGGCAATGCAACTATCCTGAAATGCCAATTTGAATTGCAGAACCGAGATCGACATTCTCTGCGTCAGACCAAACCGGTCCTTCGGAGAAAGACCATGATCGACACTCGTTTCGCCCCCTATGGCGCCCTCATACTGCGTGTCGCGCTCGGCGCGATGTTCATCGCCCACGCCTATCTGAAGTTCGTTGTCTTCACCGTTCCGGGCTTCACCGGCTTCCTCGGCCAGGTCGGCCTGCCCGGCTTCCTCGCCTGGCCGATCATCCTGGCGGAAGTGCTCGGCGGGCTCGCCATCCTGACCGGCTTCTATGGCCGCTACGTCTCGGTCCTGCTGCTGCCCATCCTGCTCGGCGCGCTCTTCATCCACGCCCCGAATGGCTGGGTCTTCAACGCGCCGAACGGCGGCTGGGAATATCCCGCTTTCCTCGCTCTGACCGCCCTTGCTCACGCCTTGATCGGCGACGGCGCACTGGCGCTGCGCTCGGCCGGTCTCCCGGTCGCAGGCAAGCCCGCTCTGGCCTGAGCCTCTCGCCGGCGATTGCGACAGAACGGGCGACAGGTTGCTGCAACCTGTCGCCCGTACCATGTATCTGGGATAGCTGACTCGCCCGGAGCCGCCCGCTTGCCGACCGCCACCTCCTCAGTCGCCTGGGACGATTTCCGGCTGATCAAGGCCATCGCCGAGGCGCGCAGCCTGCCCGCTGCCGCCGAGCTGATCGGCCTCAACCATTCCACGGTCTTCCGCCGCCTCGGCCAGATCGAGGAGAGCCTCGGGACGCGGCTGTTCGAGCGTCATCGCTCCGGCTATGTGCCGACGCCGGCGGGCGAGGAGATGGCCGTCCTCGCCGAGCGCCTGGAGACCGACATCGCCGGCTTCACCCGGCGCCTGGCCGGCCGCGAAATCCTGCCGGCCGGCGAATTGCGCGTCACCACCAACGACTCGCTGCTGGTCGAATTGCTGACGCCGCTCTTCGCCACGTTCATGAAGCAGTGCCCGGACATCAAGCTCGACGTGCTGCTCGGCAACCAGGCGCTCAATCTCAGCAAGCGCGACGCCGATGTCGCGATCCGCGCCACCGACAACCCGCCGGAGAATCTCGTGGGACGGAGGGTCGCCCAGATCGGCTGGGCGCTCTACGGGCGAGCTGCGGATTTCCCTGAGGGGGCTCCCGCCGACCAGTCCCAGCTTGTGCAACAGCGCTGGATTTCGCTCGGCGACCAGTTCAGCAATTTCAAGGTCGTCCAGTATCGGCAAAAGCACATCCCGGCCGATCAGACCGTCTACAAGCTCAACACGGTGCTCGGCCTGGCGGAGGCGGTCGAAGCCGGCATCGGCATCGGCTTCCTGCCCTGCTTCATCGCCGACAAGCGCCCGGGCCTGACCCGGCTCGCGCCGCCTCAGACCGGCTATGCCGCCGATCTGTGGCTGCTGACCCATCCGGATCTGCGCCATTCGCCGCGCGTGCGCCTCTTCCTCGACTTCATGGCAGCGGAACTGACGAAGCTGCGGCCGCTGATGGAAGGTGGTGCAAGCCTGCAAACCGAGGCGGAGGCCGGCGTTGAAGGCAGCGCCGATCAGGCGCTAGGATGACGCCATGGAGCTTCTCATCCCCCTCATCGCGGGCCTGGCGCTGATCTGGCTGATCGGCCGCGGCGTGCCCTGGAACGCCAAGCTGATGACGGTCGTCGTGACGCTGGCGGTGATCGTCGCGATCCTGCTGCTCGAGCGCAACGACCTCTGGCCCGAGGCGTTCCGGCGGCGCTGAGACACCGCCGGCCCGGCCTGCTTCAGGAAACCAGCTTCAGCCCGACGATGCCGGCGACGATCAAGCCGACACAGACCAGGCGTAGCGCCGTCGCCGGCTCGCCGAACAGGACGATGCCGAGAATGGCGGTGCCGATCGTGCCGATGCCGGTCCAGATCGCATAGGCGGTGCCGAGCGGCAGGCTCTTCAGCGCGAGGCCGAGCAGCCCGAGGCTCACCGCCATGCTGGCAACGGTCAGCACCGTCGGGACGAGGCGCGTGAAGCCATGTGTGTATTTCAGGCCGATGGCCCAGCCGATCTCGAACAGGCCGGCGAAGAAAAGGTAAGTCCAGGCCATGGCGGCCCTCCTCTGGGAAGGGCGGGGTCGTCCACGCCTATTGGAAAAACACAGGTAACAGTCCCTGCGGAGGCCGTCCTCGCGGGCTCATCTAGCGAGCCGAAGTCCAAGATTCAAGCGAAGAGACTGCTATCAGGGCGCTCACGCATCGTCGCCCGCGCTCACGGTCGCCAAGGCGCCGTGCAGTAGGCGGCGGCACTCGATCAGCTCGGACAGTGTCGCCTTCAGGAAAGCAAGATCATCGGCGCCAACCAGTGGCTGCGCCGAACGCGGCAAGGATGAAAGCAGCGCCTTGGCGGCAAAGCCGGGCTCGGCGCCGGCTACCGGACGATGCGGTTGAGCCGTTGGTATCGGCTCTGCGCGCGGAGGAGCCATCTGGGCCGCGGACACCGCAGGCGGAGGCGCACTGCTGCCCGCGATCTCGCCGCCGCGGCCGATCGCCTGGACATAGCGCGGCCCCTGCTCCTTCAGAATGCGCTGCAGGCCCTTGATGGTGTAGCCCTCGCCGTAGAGCAGACGGCGGATACCCTTGAGCAGGGCGACATCGTCCGGCCGGTAATAGCGCCGGCCGCCGCCGCGCTTCAGCGGCTTGATCTGGGAGAAGCGCGTTTCCCAGAAACGCAGGACGTGCTGGGGAATGTCGAGGTCTTCGGCGACCTCGCTGATGGTTCTGAATGCGTCTGGGCTCTTGTTATCCAATTCGGCCTCGTATCCGCCGTCGTGGAACTCCAGAGTCACTCCTCCTCACCCGCGCCGTTCAACCCGTTGATCCGCGCCTTCATCACGTTCGACGGCTTGAACACCATCACGCGACGCGGCTCGATCGGGACTTCGACGCCGGTTTTCGGATTACGCCCGATTCGCTCGCCTTTGTCGCGCACCACGAACGAGCCGAACGAGGATAGTTTGACGTTTTCCCCACGCGCGACCGCGTCGCAGATCTCGTCCAGCACCGCCTCGACCAGCTTGGACGACTCCGTCCGTGACAGGCCGATCTTCTGGTAGACCGCCTCGCACAAATCGGCCCGCGTAATCGTTTGCCCCGCCATCAATTCCTCCAAGGCGTTTCTTTCAGCAGCGGCGTCCCCGTTAACCCTTGCCCCACCGGAGCCGGACGCTAGGCGGCGAGGCGACTGCGGTCAATCCTCGCAGCACCCGCATAGGTTGAAAAACGCGGAAAATCCGCGCTGACAGCCGCTAAGAAAACGTCATAAATCCAAAGCGCTTAGCTTGAGCGGCCGAACCGGACCACTACCAGCGGATCAAGGCTGAACCCCAGGTGAAGCCCCCGCCCATCGCTTCGATCAGCACGAGCTGGCCGGGCTTGATCCGGCCGTCCATATGGGCCTGGGCCAGCGCCAGCGGAATCGAAGCCGCCGACGTGTTGCCATGCTGGTCGACCGTGACGACGACCCGGCTCTCGTCGATGCCGAGCTTGTGGGCGGTCGCGTCGATGATGCGGCGATTGGCCTGGTGCGGCACGAACCAGTCGATGTCCGAGCCGGTGAGCCCGGTCTCCTCGAAAGTGTGACGCACCGTATCGGCCAGGTTGACCACGGCGTGCTTGAAGACCTCGCGGCCCTCCATGCGCAGCAAACCGACCGTCTTCGTCGAACCCGGCCCGCCATCGACATAGAGCTTGTTCATGTAGCGTCCGTCGGAACGGACATGTGTCGTCAGCACGCCGCGATCGGCGAGTGTCCCAGCGCCCTCCTCCGCCCGCAGCACGACGGCGCCGGCGCCGTCGCCGAACAGCACGCAGGTGGTGCGGTCCTCCCAGTCGAGGATACGCGAGAACGTTTCGGCACCGATGACCAGCGCGGTCTTGGCGGCGCCGCTGACTAGGAACTTGTCGGCGGTGGCGAGCGCGAAGACGAAGCCGGAGCAGACGGCCTGCAGATCGAAAGCCGCGCCTTGCGTCACCCCGAGCGCGGCCTGGATCTCGGTCGCGGTCGCGGGAAAGGTATGGTCGGGCGTCGCGGTCGCAACGATGATGAGGTCGACCTCGCTCGCCGGGATGCCGGCATCGGCGAGGGCCGCCTGCGCCGCCCTGAGGCCGAGCGTGCCAGTGGTTTCATCGTCGGCGGCGATGTGGCGGGCATGAATGCCTGTGCGCTGGACGATCCACTCGTCGCTGGTGTCGACCTTCTGCGCCAGCTCGGCGTTGGTCATGATGCGCGCCGGCAGATAGGAGCCGCAGCCGCGCAGGACGGATCGCATTCTGGACAAGGACGTTTCTCTTCCCTACTCGCCGCTGGCGACCTGTTGCAGGCTTGCCGGTGCCGCACTGGGCCGCGCCGTCGCGGCGACCATCTCGCGCACCTTCGCCATCAGATTCTCGCGCGCCATCTCGTAGCCCAGTTCGGTCGCGCTGGCGAACCCGACGGCATCGGTGCCGCCATGGCTCTTGATGACGATTCCTTCCAGGCCGAGGAAGACGCCGCCATTGACCTTGCGGGGATCCATCTTCTCCTTCAACGCGGAGAAGGCGCCGCGGGCGAGAAGATAACCGATCTTCGACATCAGCGAACGGCCCATGGCGGCGCGCAGATATTCGCCGATCTGCTTGGCCGTGCCTTCGGCCGTCTTGAGCGCAATGTTGCCGGTGAAGCCCTCGGTGACGACGACGTCGACCGTGCCCTTGCCGAGATCGTCGCCCTCGACGAAGCCGTGATAGTCCAGATGCGGCAGACCGCTCTCGCGCAGGATGCGGCCAGCCTCCTTGACCGCCTCGACGCCCTTGATCTCCTCGACGCCGACATTGAGCAGGCCGACGCTCGGCCGGTCGATGTCGAAGACGACGCGCGCCATCGCCGCGCCCATCACGGCAAGGTCGACCAGATGCTGCGCGTCGGCGCCGATGGTCGCGCCGACATCGAGCACGACGCTCTCGCCACGCACGGTCGGCCACAGGCAGGCGATCGCGGGACGATCGACCTGCGGCATCGACTTCAGGCAGAACTTCGACATCGCCATCAGCGCGCCGGTGTTGCCGGCCGAGACGGTCACGTCGGCTTCGCCTGTCTTGGTCGCATCGATGGCGCGCCACATCGACGACTTGTACCGGCCATAGCGCAGCGCCTGACTCGGCTTGTCGTCCATCTTCACCGACACTTCAGTGTGATGGAAGGTGGTGACGGCTTTCAGCTTCGGATGCGCGTCCAGCAGCGGCAAGACCTGCGCTTCGTCGCCGAAGACGACGAAGCGCGCGTCAGGGCGCCGTTCGAGCGTGAGGGCGGCGCCCGGGATGACCACGGAGGGGCCGTGATCTCCGCCCATGGCGTCGAGCGCAATTGTAACCGGGCGTGTCATGAGGCGGTGGTCAGTTCCAGGGGCCGCGCCCCCTGCCGGGGCGGCCGGGCGGGCGGCGGACAATAGCGGGTTGGCCAACCGCCGCAAGCGCAAGCGCCAAGGTTTTTACCGATCATTCGTCGCGCTTCAACTGCAGGAGGGCGACGAAAGGCGATTCGGCCGGCGTCTCGGGCGACGGCTCGCTGAACGCGACGCCGGGCTTGCGCGGATAGGGATCGAGCGACAGCGCCAGAAATTCGAGCGTGACCGTTCCCAGATCGATCATACCGTCGATGATCGGCTCCGGCGGCTCTTCCTCGTTGAGGAGCACCTCGATATCGATCTCGTCATCCTCGGACGGCTTGGCCATTGCCGCGATCTCGGCCTCCGGCGCGAAGTCGAGCTTGACCGGCACGTTGAGCTCGACCGGGAAGGGATCGAGGGTGACCACACAGTTCTGGTGCAGCCCCGCTTTGATCATGCCCTCGAGCTTGACCCGATCGCCATTGCGCGAGAGCGAGTAGTTCGCCTTCAGCGCCTCGACCGAGGCGACGCCGAGAAAGGTCGCGATCGCGGGAAGGTCATCGCCGCCCGGCGCGATCTCGACCGCGACGGGACGCAAGGTGATGCTCTCGACGCGGATCGGGTGGCTGAGCGGCAGGATATCCTGGCTGGATGCGGTCATGCTTTGAAGCTGTCGGCGAAAGACGGAAACAACGGATTGGCGGCAAGGATATCGTCGAGCGAGCGCGTGGCCAAGACGGCGGCGGCCGCCCTGACATGGTGCGCGAGCGCCGCCGCGTCGATGCTTGCGGCGATATTGCGGACGAGCGCTTCGGCGAGCGCAGCGGGTTCCGATTCGGCGAGTGCTTCTTCGTAGCCGCCGAGGCGGCCATAGAAGCTGCGGCCGATCTTCTTCATCCGCTTCGGCACGGCGACGTCGCTGATGCCGCCCTGGCGGAAGCCGAGCTCGAGATAGGCAAAGCTGGCGTCGATCAAGTCCTGCGACACATCGGCCGCCGGAGCCGGCAAGTCGCGCAGGCGCCGCAGCACCAGGAAGAGATGCAGCGTCAGTGCTTCGAAGCGGCCTTCGAAATTGTCGGGGACACCGCCCTGCAGGTACAGGGCAGGCTCGCGCGAAGCGCCGACGATACGCTCCAGCAATGCATTGACCGGCGCCATGCGCGCACGCTTCCTGCCGAACAGGCCGAAGATCACAGCCTCTACCCCGCCTTTCCCAACTTGCTTTGGCTAAAAGGCGACTTGCCTTGCCAAAGCCATGCTCGGGCGTTACGCCAAGCGCACCCACCCTGACAAGCGCGGCAGCTCCGCGCGCCTTCCCTCGGATCCGCCAAGCATGACTGCTCCGACCCGCCGTACCGTCCTGATCGGCTCGCTGGCCGCCGCCCTGCCGCTGGCCGGCTGCGGCAACGCCACCAATCTCGGCTTCCGCACCCCGACCTCCGCCGGCCTCAACGAGGAATTCACCCGCGGCTTCGTCATGGACGACGAGCTGATCGCCAAGGTGAAGCCCGGCATGGACGTGCAGACGGTGCTGACCACGCTCGGCACGCCCTCGACCACCTCGACCGTCGGCAACCGCACCTTCTACTACATCAGCCAGAGGGTTCGCCGGCGCTTCCAGTTCCAGGACTTCACCGTCATCGACCAGAACGTGCTGGTGATCTATTTCAACAAGAGCTTCAAGGTCGAGCGCATCGCCAATTACGGCCTGCAGGACGGCGTCATCTTCGACTTCATCAGCCGTACCACCGCGACCGGCGGCGAGGAGCAGAGCTTCCTGCGCAACCTGTTCCGCGGCGTCACCAAATTCACGCCATTCGGCTGACGAGGTTTTTTCCTCGCGATATGCGAAAGCCCCGCGACGCCGTCACGGGGCTTTTTCTTGAGCAGCGGCCTGACGCTCCTCAGGCAGCTTTCGATTTTCGTTCCGGTAGCGTCATCGCGAACACGCCGACGACCACCAAAGCGAGCCCGGCCCAGGCGGTCGGGCTCAGACGCTCGCCGAGGAAGAGGACGCCGATGGCGACGCCGGTCGGCACGCGCAGATAGGCGACCGACGTCGTCCCGACCGTACCGAGCCGGTCGATCAGCCGAAAATAGAGGATGAAGGCGAGCGCGGTCGAGAACACCGACAGCGCCAGCAGCGCCTGGATCGACGTACTGGATGGCGAAAGCGTCCAGGGCCGATCGACGAGCAAGCTGAACGGGATCAGGATCACGGCGCCACAGATCAACGAGCCGGCGGCCGGCATGATCGGGTCGAGCCCCTTGAAATTGCGCCCGAACAGCGCCGCGCCACCATAGCAGGCCGCTGCCGCGACGAGAGCGAGCTGTGCCCAGAGCTCGCGGCCGAAACCCGACAGAGCCTCGATACCGATGATCAGGCAGACGCCGAGCATGCCGGCGGCGACGCCGAGGAGCTTGCGGCCCGCGGCCGCCTCGGTACGGAAGAGCAGCAGGCTCAGCAGGAAAGCGAAGATGGGCGAGCCGGCGTTGAGAATCGAGGCGAGGCCGGCATCGACGCTGGTCTCCGCCCAGGCGATCAGCGTGAACGGCACGGCGCTGTTGAGGCAAGCCTGGATCAGGAAGCGGCGCCAGATGACAGGATCACGCGGGAGCGTCAGCCCGCGCCAGCGGATAACGACGAGGAGGAGTGCCCCGGCGATCAGCGTACGCGCCGCGATCAGGGTCAGCGGCGGGATCGTCTCGACACCGAGCTTGATGAAGCTGTAGGAGCCACCCCAGAGCGTCGCCAGCAGAAGCAGCGCGGCGAGATCGGTCATATGTCCGGATCGTCCGGTGGCGGAAGCGGTTGGGGCAGTCATCGGGTCCTCCTTGAACGGGCGGACCATGACAGGCGGTGGCCAGTCCGTCGTGCCGGAACGCTACGGTCTCGGCCGTAGGCTCGCGAGCCTCAGCGATCGTTCAGCGAAACGAGGCAAGCGCGGCGATCACCATCGCGCCCCAGAAGAACAGCCCGTACCAGCCGGCCATGGTCGCCTCAAGCTGGCAGGAACCGTCGGCGCCGCGCGCGAAGCCGAACCAGTTGTGCCGCTGCGGTCCGGCACGAAGAGGCTGCACACGAACGCGCCCGAGCGTCAGAAGCGGAACCAGCAAGCGGGCAGTCGTGTAGCCGAGTGCATCCAGAAGGATGCTGCCGATCAGGTCGATCAAGTCCGGGCTCCGAAACCGATTCAAGCGGCTGAGACATTGAATCTGATTCGCCTTCCAACTCATTTAAAACGCTATGAAAAACCCCGCGGATCGCTCCGCGGGGCCATGTTTCGACAGATCGCCTTTCGTGCTCAGCTATGCGCCAGGATGGCGAGCAGCAGCAGCGCGATGATGTTGGTTATCTTGATCGCCGGGTTCACGGCGGGACCCGCCGTGTCCTTGTAGGGGTCGCCGACGGTGTCGCCGGTGACCGAGGCCTTGTGCGCCTCCGAACCTTTGAGATGGCGCACGCCGTCCTTGTCGACGAAGCCATCCTCGAAGCTCTTCTTGGCATTGTCCCAGGCGCCGCCGCCCGAGGTCATCGAGATCGCGACGAAGATGCCGGTGACGATCACGCCCATCAGCATGGCGCCGACCGCGGCGAAGGCCTGGTTCTTGCCGGCGATGGCGTTGATGACGAAGAAGGTGATGATCGGCGCCAGCACCGGCAGCAGCGAAGGCACGATCATTTCCTTGATCGCGGCGCGGGTCAGCATGTCGACGGCGCGGCCGTAATCGGGCCGGTCCGTGCCTTCCATGATGCCGGGCTTCTCCTTGAACTGCCGCCGCACCTCCTCGACGACCGAGCCCGCAGCCTTGCCGACCGCGGTCATGCTCATGCCGCCGAACAGGAACGGGATCAGGCCACCGAGCAAGAGGCCGACGACGACGTAGGGGTTCGACAGGGTGAAATCGACGGTGACGCCCTTGAAGTACTGGAAGGTGGTCGATCCCGCCTTGTTGGCCTCGGCGACGAAGAAGTTGAGGTCCGAGGTATAGGCAGCGAACAGCACCAGCGCGCCAAGACCAGCCGAACCGATGGCGTAGCCCTTGGTGATCGCCTTGGTGGTGTTGCCGACCGCGTCGAGCGCGTCGGTGGAGTGGCGGACCTCCTTGGGCAGGCCGGCCATCTCGGCGATGCCGCCGGCATTGTCGGTGACCGGACCGAAGGCGTCGAGCGCCACGACGACACCGGCCAGCGCCAGCATGGCGGTGGTGGCGATGGCGATGCCGAACAGGCCGGCGAGGCCGTAGGCGACGATGATGCCGGCGATGATCACGATGGTCGGCAGCGCCGTCGATTCCAAGGAGACCGCGAGGCCCTGGATGACATTGGTGCCATGGCCGGTGACCGAGGCCTGGGCGATCGAGACGACCGGACGCTTGCCCGTGCCGGTATAATATTCCGTGATCACCACGATCAGGAGCGTCACCGCCAGGCCGACCAGCGCGCAGCCGAACAGTGCGCCGGAGGTGAACGCCGCGCCGCCGCCCGTCAAGAACGAGACCGAGAAGCCGCCGAACATGACATAGGTCACGGCTGCGATCGCGCCGACCGACAGAACGCCTGAAGCGATGAAGCCCTTGTAGAGCGCGCCCATGATCGACTGGTTGGCGCCGAGCTTGACGAAGAAGGTGCCGATGATCGAGGTGACGACGCAGGCCGCGCCGATTGCCATCGGATAGAGCATCATCACCTTCAGCGCCGGCTGCCCGGTGAAGAAGATCGCGGCGAGCACCATGGTCGCGACCAGGGTCACCGCATAGGTCTCGAAGAGGTCGGCCGCCATGCCGGCACAGTCACCGACATTGTCGCCGACATTGTCGGCAATCGTCGCCGGGTTGCGCGGATCGTCCTCCGGAATGCCGGCCTCGACCTTGCCGACGAGGTCAGCGCCGACATCGGCGCCCTTGGTGAAGATGCCGCCGCCGAGACGGGCGAAGATCGAGATCAGCGAGGCGCCGAAACCGAGCGCGACGAGCGAGTCGATGACGGTCCGGCTGGAGGGCTCGAAGCCCTTCATGCCGGTGAGGAAGCCGTAATAACAGGCGACGCCGAGCAGTGCGAGGCCGGCGACCAGCATACCGGTAACCGCGCCGGCCTTGAAAGCGACGTCGAGCCCCTCGCCAAGAGACTGCATCGCCGCCTGCGCAGTGCGTACGTTCGAGCGGACAGAGACGTTCATCCCGATGAAGCCGGCGACGCCCGACAGCACGGCGCCGATCAGGAAGCCAATGCCGACATAGGCGCCGAGCAGCCAGGTCAGGCCAAGGAAGAGTACGACGCCGACCATACCGATCGTCATATACTGGCGCTTGAGGTAGGCCTGCGCGCCTTCCGCCACCGCGCCGGAAATCTCCTGCATGCGCTGGCTGCCGGCGTCGCGTTTCATCACGTCGCCATAGGCCCATAAGCCGTAGACGATCGATAACGCACTCAAGACAATGATGATGAGCAAGGCCGACATCGAATTTCCTATCCCTGAGATTTCGTCATCCGGGGCAGGACACCCCGACGGAGCCGGTTTTCCGGTTCTTCAAACGCAAGGAACGGCGCCGTCGGCCTAACAAAGAATCAGGCCTGCAGCGCCGATCTCCAGTGTCGGGTCGGATTGTTGCCCAGTTTCCGCCAGAATCGCAAACGGGTCGGCTGACAATTTTCAAGAGATGTCAGGTAGCGGCCCATCGGCCAGCCGATCGGCCGCGAGCTTTTGAGAGAGGCTCTAAAGCGCCACGTCCCGATTGACGTTCTTGTAGAGCAGGTAGCAGGCGTCGCCGAAGCCGGTCGGATAGAATTGCTGCGGGCAGTAGCCGCCCATCCAGATGAAGTCCTCGGCCCAGATCTCGTGCCAGTCCTGTCCGAGCAAATAGAGCCCCTGCCCTTCCAGCATGTAGAGCCCATGTTCCATCACATGGGTCTCGACATCGGGGAAATAGGCGCCGGGCTTGAACCACATCAGGTTCATCTCGAAATCGAAGCGCAGGTCGCCATAGGGCAACAGGAACTGGAAGCCGCGTCCCTCCATGCCGGTGTGATTGGTCAGCGGCACCGCGTCCCGATGCGACAGGATCGGCTCGGGCACGGCAAGGCCGGGCGCCGACTCATAGCGCTTGCGCAGGCCGAGCACGCGGACCGGCGCGCCACTGTCATTGCGCAGCGAGAACCGCGTCCCGCCCGGGACATAGGCGAAGCTGCCGGGGTGGAAGGAGCCGCTCGCCGAGCCGTCGACGGCAAATGCCGCCTCGCCGGAGAGGCCGTAGTAGAAGTGCTGGACGCCGTCCTCGGCGAAGGGTGCGAGCGTGCCGCCGCCGGGCTCGATCTCGAGCACGTATTGCGCGAACTGGGCGCCGAGCACGGGGGCCGCGAGAATGCGCGCGATGGTCTTGCCGAAATGCGGCAGCCGACTGACCAGCACGCCCTCGGGCGGCATGAAGGCGTAGTTCCTCTGCACGACGCCGCGGTTGTGGCCGATCGCGCCAGCGACGGGGCGACCGGCGAACTGGGGAAGCTGGTGGGGGCGCATACGAGGTCTCCTGCTTGGGCCGGGCTACCTCGCAAGGATCACGCCGGCACGCGCCTCTGCAAGGCCTGCCAGGCGACCAGCGCCAGCGCGACCGCGACCGGCGGGAAGACCAGCCAGTTGACGCTGTCCCAACCACCGGCGCTGAGCAGGCCGCCGGAGGAGAACGAGGCGATCGCGACCGAGCCGAAGACGAGAAAATCGTTGGCGGCCTGGACCTTGACCCGCTCTTCCGGCCGGTAACAGTCGGTCACCAGCGCGGTCGCGCCGATGAAGCCGAAATTCCAGCCGACGCCCAGCAGGACGAGGGCGATCCAGAAATGCGCGACGCTCAGGCCGGCGAGGCCGACCACGGCCGCGAGCGCGGTCAGCAGCAGGCCAGCGGCCGTGACCTTCTCCTTGCCGAAGCGGGCGATCAGCCGGCCGGTGAAGAAGCTCGGCGCGAACATGGCGAGCACATGCCACTGGATGCCGAGTGCGGCATCGCCGACGCTATGCCCGCAGCCCACCATGGCGAGCGGCGCGGCCGTCATGACGAAGCTCATCAGCCCGTAGGCGACCAGCGCCGCGATCACCGAAGCGATGAACTTGGGCTGCCGCATGATCTCGGGGAGCGGGCGGCCGCCGCCCGACTTCACGTCCTTCACCGGTGGCGCGCGCAACGCCAGGACAACGCCGACGGCGATGAGGGCGAGCACACCCTGCGCCAGGAAACTCGCCGCGAAAGGCGCGGCTGGCGTCAGATCGCGCGTCCAGTAGACCGATTGCGGCCCGATCACGCCAGCGGCCAACCCACCAATCATCACCCAGGAGATGGCGCGCGGCCTGAAGCTCTCGCTCGCCGTATCGGCAGCAGCGAAGCGATAGCTCTGAACATAGGAGCCGTAGAGCCCGCATAGGAAAGTGCCGAGGCAGAACAGCCAGAACATCCGGCTGCCTGCGCCGGCCGCGGCGATGCTTGCCGCGACGGCGCCGATCAGTGCGCCGATGACATAGCTGTTGCGGCGGCCGATCCGGCGCATCAGGAAGGCGGCCGGGATGACGCCGCAGGCGAGGCCAAGCTGCATCAGGCTGACCGGAACGGTCGCGAAGGCTTGATTCACGACCAACTGCGAGCCGACGATTCCGCCGAGCGAGATCACGATTGACGGGCTCGCGCCGCCCAGTGCCTGAGCGCCGGCGAGCACAAGTGCGTTGCGCTTGGCGAGCGCGTCGCCGTCGATCACCGGAACATGCTGGTTCATCGCAGCCGCCGACCCTTCGCGGCCGCCCGGCCGCTGTCAGAAATGAGTGAAGGAGCCGCGCGCGAAATCTCGCGGCCGGCCCGCTTCGACATAGCGTACGCTTCCCGTCTCGGCGGTGATCCGCCCGATGCGTGCCAGGCCGAGCCCCGCCGCCTCGACGGCAGCAACAAGAGAAGAAAATTCTTCTTCTGGAACCGTACAGAGAATTTCGTAGTCGTCTCCACCCGTCCAGGCCAGTTCCGCCAATGCGGGATCGGCCATGACGACAGTGCGGGCCGCGGAAGAGAGCGGCACGGCATCGAGGTCGATCTCTGCTCCCGCCTTCGAGGCCGCCAACAGCTTGGCGAGATCGCCGACCAGGCCGTCGGAAATGTCCATCGCGGCCGAGGCATGGGCCTGCAAGGCGGCGGCGAGCGCAATACGCGGTTGCGGGTGCAGATAGCGGTCGGCGAGGAAGGCGCGATCAGCTTCCGAGAGATGGCCGACCCAGCTAGGCCGGTCAGGCCCATGCGCCTTCAGCCCAAGCGCAGCGTCGCCGATCGTGCCTGTCACGGCGACGATATCGCCCGGCTTTGCCCCGGAACGCAGCACCATCCGGCCGGCGGGCACGCTGCCGAAGGCGGTGATCGACAGCGTCAGCGGGCCGGAGGTCGAGACGGTGTCGCCGCCTATCAGCGGGCAGCCACCCTCGTTCGCCATGGCGCCAAGTCCATCGGCGAAGCCGGCCAGCCATCCTTCCGTCCAGCCCTTGGGCAGAGCGAGCGTCAGGACGAAGCCGTCGGGCTTGGCGCCCTTGGCGGCGAGATCCGACAGATTGACGCCCAGCGCCTTGCGCCCGATCGAAGCCGGCGGGTCGTCCGGGAAGAAGTGCACGCCGGCGACCAACGCATCGGCGGTGACGACGAGCTCATAGCCGCGCGCCGGCCGCAGCAGGGCGGCGTCGTCGACCAGGCCGAGCCCGGCGCGGCCGGCGATCGGCGCAAAATAGCGCGCGATCAGCTCGAATTCGCCGGGGGACTGAGTTCCCGCCACGGCGCTGCTCACGCTGCCGGCGCGTCGAATTCCTCGGCGCGGACGTCGCGGGCCATCTTGTCGAGCACCGCGTTGACCATGCCGACCTCCTCGCCCTCGTAGAAGGAGCGGGCGACCGCGACATATTCCGAGATCACGGCGCGGGCCGGCACGTCCTTGCGGAAGGCGAGTTCATAGGCGCCGGCGCGCAGGATGGCGCGCACCACCGCCTCGACGCGCTTCAGAGGCCAACCGGAGGCGAGGAGCTCGTCGACCGAGCGATCGACCAGGCGCTGCTCGCGGACGACACCACCGAGCAGATCGCGAAAGAAAGCGATCTCGGCCTTGGGCAGCTCGATATCCTCGACCTCCTTGCCGATCCAGAAGGCCTCGAACTCGGCCATCGCCTCGACGACACCGCGTCCGCCGACCTCCATCTCGTAGAGCGCCTGGACGGCCGAGAGCCGCGCGCCGCGGCGCATCTCGGATCGGCTCATTTCGACTCCTCCGCCAGCGAGCGCTTGTAACGCAGCACCGCGAGCGCAGCTTCCGCCGCGCCGCCGCCCTTGTCCATCTCGCTGCGGTTGGCGCGAGCCCAGGCCTGGGCGTCGTTCTCGACAGTGAGGATGCCGTTGCCGAGCGGCAGGGCGAAGGCGACCGACAGGTCCATCAGCGCGCGCGAGCTCTCGCCGGCGACGATGTCGTAGTGGCCAGTCTCGCCGCGAATGACGGTGCCGAGCGCGATGACAGCCTCGTAAGGGTCGACCGCCTCGTCAGCAGCGCGCAGGCCGATGACGATGGCGGAGGGAATTTCGAGCGCACCGGGAACGGTGACGACATCGACGCGGCAGCCGGCCTTCTCGAGCACGGCGGTCGCGCCGGCAAGCAGTTCGTCGGCGAGCTTGTCGTAGAAGCGGGCCTCGACGACGAGCACGCGAGCGCCGTCGAGCGGGGTGACCGAAACGGCCGATGATTGCCGGGGTCCGGCCATGGTGAATTTCCTCGTCTGGGATTGAGGACGCTGGTTAGCCGCCCGGACGCGCCTCCGCAAGCCGCGCGGCATACCGCGCCATCAGATCGACCTCGACATGGACGCCGTCCCCCTTCCGGCGCTCCCCCCACGTCGTGACGCTGAAGGAATGCGGGATCAGCAGCACGGTGAAGACATCGTCCTCGACCGTGTTGACCGTCAACGAGGTGCCGTCGAGGCAGATCGAGCCCTTGGCGGCGATGAAGCGGGCGAGCCCCTGCGGCGCACGGATGTGGAAACGAGCCGTAGCACCCCAGGGCTCGTTCGGATCGGCCGCGATCTCGTCGATCTTCAGGATGGTGCCGACGCCGTCGACATGGCCGGTGACGAGATGGCCGCCAAGCTCATCGCCCATCTTCAGGGAGCGTTCGAGATTGACCTTCGTGCCGGGCGCCCATTCGGCGACGCGGGTCTTCGCCAGGGTCTCGGCTGCGGTCTCGACCTGGAAGATGCAGCCCGCTTCGCCATCTTCCCGCGGCTTGAGTGCCGTCACGGTCAGGCAGACGCCGGCGCAGCAGATCGAGGCGCCGAGCTCGATGCCGGAGGCTTCCCAGGGACAGGAGATATCGAACTGCTTCAGGCTCGGGCCCTTGGTCTGCGCGCGGGTGACGGTGCCGATGGCGGTGACGATGCCGGTGAACATCAGGCGATCCTCGTGAACACTTCGAAACGGTCGCAGCCGATCTGCCCGGCTTCGGTGACGGCGTAGATTTCGGGATCGGCGAGCAGCGCCGCAAGACCCGGCCTGACGGCGAGGATGCCGTCAGCGCCGAGCGGCTTCGGCGAGGTCGAGACGATGACCTCGTCGGCGAGGCCTCGCAGCGCCAGTTGCTCGCCGATCGTCGGACCGCCCTCCGAGAAGACGCGGGTGATGCCACGCGTCGCCAGCAGGCGCAGCGCTTCAAGCAGGTCGAGATGGCCGTCGGCACCACGAGAGACACGCATGACCTCGACGCCGGCAGCGACGAGCTTCTCCTCGGCCGCGACCGGTGCGTCCTCCGCAGCGATCACCCAGAGCGGCACGGTCGCCGCCCCCTGCACCAGCTTGGCGTTCAGCGGCAGGCGCAGCGAGGAATCGAGCACCACACGGATCGGCGAACGGATTTCGAGGCCGGGCAGGCGCACGGTCAGCAGCGGATCGTCGGCGAGGACACTGCCGATGCCGAGCATGATCGCATCATGGCTGGCGCGCAGGCGGTGCACCCATTCGCCCGATTCCGGGCAGGAGATGGCGAGGCGCGCGCCCCCTGCCCCGCCAGCGAAGCCGTCGGCGGTGCGTGCGACCTTGAAGGTCACCATCGGCCGCCCCTCGGTCACCCGCAGGACATGGCCGCGATGGCTGCTCTGCGCCTGGTCCTCGAGCACGCCGGTGACGACCTCGACACCCGCCATGCGCAGCAGGGCATGGCTGAGCCCGGCGATCTGCGGGTTGGGGTCGGCCATGGCGGAAACGACCCGCTTGACGCCGGCGAGCAAGGTGCGCTCGACGCAAGGCGTGCCGCCGCGAATGGTCCGGTGCGAGCAGGGCTCCAGCGTGACATAGAGTGTGCCGCCACTCGCGGCTGCGCCGGCTTGCTCGAAGGCCATCGCCTCGGCATGCGGGCGACCGCCCGGTTGCGTGCGACCCTCGCCGACAACCACGGGACCGTCCGGACCATCGCGCACAACGACGGCGCCGACGCTCGGATTCGGCCAGGTCTGGCCGAGCCCGCGCGCGCCGAGCTCCAGCGCCCGCGCCATGAAGGCGCGGTCGATCGTGTCCTGGTCAGGCATCGTCGCGGGCAGGCGCCGGCTTGCTGTCGGGCTCGATTTCGTCGCCGCCAAGCTGGCCGAGCAGCTCCTCGAAATCGCGCGCCTCGCGGAAGTTCTTGTAGACCGAGGCAAAGCGGACATAAGCAACGTCGTCGAGCGATTTCAGCCCTTCCATCACCAGCTCGCCGATGGCCGAGCTCTGAATCTCGCCCTCGCCGGAGCTTTCGAGCTGGCGGACGATGCCGTTGACCATGCGCTCGACGCGCTCGGGCGCGACCGGACGCTTGCGCAGCGCCACCTCGATCGAGGTCTGCAACTTGTCGCGGTCGAAGACAGTGCGCCGGCCCGAGCGCTTGACCACGGTGAGCTCGCGCAGCTGGACGCGCTCGAAGGTGGTGAAGCGGCCGCCGCAATCGGGACAGACGCGCCGACGCCGGATCGAGGCGTGGTCATCGGTCGGCCGTGAATCCTTCACCTGGGTATCGAGCGAGCCGCAATAGGGACAGCGCATGAATGAGGCCTTCAGGTTAGCTTGGGGGACGATATCGCCCGCGGCTCTTCATTGCCCCAGCCATGCCGTCGCAGGCCAGCGAAAAACGACCAGCCGGCGGCAAGGGGCCAAGCACGAGATTGCATGACGCTTCGGCCAACGGAGCGCGGCCCCTCGAACAAGGAACGCAGGGCGGGCCGCCTTTCTCTCATGGCGGGATGACGCCCCGCCCCCGCCTGCCGCTCACCGCTTGCGCCTGCCTGCCGATCCCCATCGCCTGCCAATCGGAGTTTCGCAGATGTCCAATGACAACATGGGCGACGCCTTCGGAGGCCTGATCGTCCTGGCGTTCGACCTTCTCGACAGTGAGATCCACAGGTCTCCCGAACGCCTCGCCGAGATCCTGAAAAGCCCGGTCGTGCTGTCGACGGCGCAGAAGGGCTTGCTGAGCTTCGCGAACGCCAAGCTCAAGAGCCAGACGACCCAGCTCTCGCCCGAGGACATCAAGAAACTCCGCTCGATCGGCGACGATGTCCTGTCCAAGGCCGCCGACGAATATTTCAAGCAGATCAAGAAGTCGTCGAACTACAAGGCTCTGGAGAAGCAGGTCGACGCTTTCAAGCAGGCTGCCAGTTCATCGGCGCTCGGCGTCTGGGTCGACCAGCACAAGGGCATCGTCTACGTCGTCGGCGCGGCGCTCGCGCTCGGGGCAGGCGCGGCTCTCTTCGTCACCAAGCCGAACAATGGTGCGGTGACGCTCGGCCTGCAGCAGCTCGAGAAGTTGAAATTCGAGGTCGTCAAGCTCGGCGCGCTCAAGCTCGGCGTTGGCGGCATCGTCTTCGACCCGACGGCCGAACTGGTCGGCGCCAAACTGACCGGCAAGCTGAAATGGGAGCGGCTGAAGCTCGATCTTTCGCTTCAGGTGGTGACGAAGTCGGCCGCGATCGAGAAGGTCGAGGGCGAGGTCATGGTCCAGTACGGCTCGTTCGAGCTCAGCGGCATCGTCAAGAAGGACGTGGCCAAGCCGACCGTAGACCTCAATCTCAAGCTGAGCGCGACGGATGATCGCTTCAACGTCGCCGTCGCCGCACAGGTCAAGGACGGCCAGTTCGGCGGCAGCGCCTCGGCCGGCTACAAGATCACCAAGGGGCTCGATCTCAACGCCGAACTCAGCCGGGCCAACCGGAGCGATGCGCCCGGCGGCCCGGAGAACCTGTTCATGATCAAGCTGACCGGGACCTTCCCATAAAAGAGATCCCGTCGCCCCTGCTCAATAGATTGGGAAACGCGCGGTCAGCTCGTGGGCCTTGGCCTTGACCGCCTGCTCGACGGCGGCGTTGCCCTCCTCGCCATTGGCGGCGAGGCCGTCCAGCACCTCGGCGATCAGCTCGCCGACCTTCTTGAACTCGGCGACGCCGAAGCCGCGCGAGGTCGCAGCCGGGGTGCCGAGGCGGATGCCGGAGGTGACCATCGGCTTCTCCGGATCGAAGGGGATGCCGTTCTTGTTGCAGGTGATATGGGCGCGGCCGAGCGCGGCCTCGGCGGCCTTGCCGGTGACCTTCTTCGAGCGCAGGTCGACCAGCATCAGATGGTTGTCGGTGCCGCCGGTGACGAGGTCGAAGCCCTTGCTCTTCAAGGTCTCGGCCAGCGCCTTGGCATTGGCGACGACGGCATGGGCGTAGGTCTTGAACTCCGGCTGCAACGCCTCGTGGAACGAGACCGCCTTGGCGGCGATGACGTGCATCAGCGGACCGCCCTGCAGGCCCGGGAACACGGCCGAGTTGATCTTCTTGGCGATCGCCTCGTCATTGGTCAGCACCATGCCACCGCGCGGGCCGCGCAGGGTCTTGTGGGTGGTGGTGGTGACGACATGGGCGTGCGGGAACGGCGAGGGATGGGCGCCGCCAGCGACCAGCCCGGCGAAATGGGCGATGTCGACCATGAAATAGGCGCCGACCTTGTCGGCGATCTCGCGGAAGCGGGCGAAGTCCCAGTGGCGGGCATAGGCCGAGCCGCCGGCGACGATGATCTTCGGCTTGTTCTCGACGGCGAGGCGCTCCATCGCGTCATAGTCGATGATCTGGTCGACGACGCAGACGCCATAGGGCACGACCTTGAACCACTTGCCGGACTGGTTGACCGGGGCGCCATGGGTCAGGTGGCCGCCAGCGGCGAGGTCGAGGCCCATGAAGGTATCGCCGGGCTGCATCAGCGCCATGAACACGGCCTGGTTGGCCTGCGAGCCGGAGTTCGGCTGGACATTGGCGAACTGGCAGTCGAACAGGCGGCAGGCGCGCTCGATCGCCAGCTTCTCGGCGATGTCGACGAACTGGCAGCCGCCGTAATAACGCCGGCCCGGATAGCCCTCGGCGTATTTGTTGGTCATCACCGAGCCCTGCGCCTCGAGCACTGCTTGCGAGACGATGTTCTCCGAAGCGATCAGCTCGATCTCGTCGCGCTGGCGACCGAGCTCGAGCTCGATGGCGCGGGCGATCTCGGGATCGACATCGGCAAGGCCGGCGCCAAAGAAGGAGTTGGAGAGGTGCTTGTCGCGCGCGGCTTCGGTCATGTCCGGCTCCTGAAAATGCGGCGGCCGATCGCGGCCGATCCCCGCGCGGTCCCTATCACGCGAGATCAGCCTGTCCAAGCGCTAGATGGACGCCGCTAAGGAGCTGTTCGACGTGCGCCCGAGCGCCTGACGGAAGGCCGGTAGACGAGCTTCCGGCGCGAAGCGGCCTGCATCAGCTTGCGGAAGGTCGGGCACTCCAGATGGCTCGGCGCAGGACAATCGGCGACATGGCGCAGGATGTCGCGCAGCGTCCGCAGCTCGGCCATCTGGCGCTGCAGCTCATCCGCCCTTTCGCGCAACTGGTCGCGGGGAATGTCGGGCCTGCCGTCGCGGCCGAACATGCCGGCGATCTCCTCCAGCGAGAAGCCTGCCGCCTTGCCCATGGCGATCAGCGACAGCTTCAGCAGCACGTCGCCATCGAACTGCCGCCGCAGGCCTCGCCGCCAGAGCGAGGCGATCAGGCCAATCTCCTCGTAATAGCGCAGGGTCGAGGGCGCGACACCGGAGCGTTCGGCGACCTCGCCGATATCGAGAACAACCATGCTTGACCTCAAGTCGACTTGAATTCGTACGCTCTGCCGAACCCACCTATTCGGCAAGAGAGAAATCATGGAAACCGTTCTTGCAACAAGGCAAATCCCGGTCTGGCAGGACCGCCGCGCCATTGCGCTCCTGATGGCAGCATCGCTCACCACCATGGCGAACGCGACGATCGCCCCGGCCTTGCCCGGGCTCGAGCGCCTGTTCGCCGGCGATCCCAACGCCGCGCTGCTCACGCGGCTTCTGGTGCCGGCGCCATCGCTCAGCGTCGCGATTTTTGCGCCGCTTGCGGGCATCGCGGCCGACCGGGTCGGGCGGCGCCGGATGCTGCTCTTCGGCGTGATCCTGTTCGTGCTGTCGGGTTCAGCCGGGCTCGTCCTGCCCGACCTGCCGACGATCTTCCTAAGCCGCCTCGTGCTGGGCATCGCGGTGGCCCTGATCATGACGGCGCAGACGGCGCTGATCGGCGACTATTTCACCGGAGACGACCGCAATGCCCTGACCGGCCTGCAGATCTCGGCCCGCAATCTCGGCGGCCTCGTCTTCATCCTGACCGCTGGCTGGGTCGCGACGCTCTCGCCGCGCCTGCCCTTCGCGATCTATGGGTTCGCCGCCGCCTTCCTGCCGTTGATGTGGCTGGTCATCGTCGATCCGCCGCACCTGTCGCGGAGCAGTGGCCCGGGATCGAGCGCGAGTGACGATCTTCCCTCCTGGCGCCTGCCCCTCGCCCTGCTGGTGCTGTTGCAGGGCGCGACCAACATGATCTTCTTCATCATGCCGACGCAGCTCTCCTTCTTCCTGGATGCGCAGGGCTATGACAGCGCGATCATGACCGGCTCGGCCCTTGGCGTGCTGATGCTCTCGGGCGGAGCCTCCGCACTGCTCTATCCAAGCGTCCGGCGCGCCGTCGGCTACGCCGGCATCTTCGCACTGGGCTATGGCGCCATGGCCGTGGGCTTCTTCGCGCTAGTGCTTGGCGCGGCACCAGCCGCGATCTTCGGCGCCGCCGCCGCGATCGGCGCAGGCTACGCGCTGGTCTCGCCAAGCTTCGTGGCGCTCGCCCTCAACCTCTCACCAGCACAGAAGCGCGGGCTGGCCGGCGGCATCCTGACCGCCTCGATCTTCATCGGCCAGTTCTGCTCACCGCTGCTCAGTACGCCCCTGATCGCCGGACACGGCTACGTCGGCCTGTTCGGCGGTACGAGCATTCTGCTCGCGATCATGACCGTCGCGGCCGGCTTTACCGGCGCCACCAACTGGCGGCGCCGGCAATAGTGCGACGATATGGAGTGCCACCATGGGCGCACTCTGCTTTATTCACGAGCCGGAAAGGCCGACTCGTCGCCAGAAGATGCAGGGTCGGCTGCAATCGAAACGACATCGAGGTGTCGCAACAGACCGGTGAAACGGAAGCCGGTGGAAGGAGGCCGATGTGGCGCAGCAGACGGACGAGATCGAGGCTCACACCCCGGACTGGCCGCCCAAGCGCCGCTCACCCCTGCACGCCTTCCTCGAAAGCGGAGCAGCCGCCGGCGTCCTCCTAGTCTTTTCCGCCGCACTGGCGCTGACCATCGCCAACTCCGCGCTCGGTATCGTCTATTTCACGCTGCTTGAGGCCAAGGTTGCCGGCCTTTCCGTCCTGCACTGGATCAACGACGCGCTGATGGCGGTGTTCTTCCTGGTCGTGGGACTGGAGATCAAGCGCGAGTTCATCGAAGGCCAGCTCGCAACCTGGAGCCGGCGCGCCCTGCCGGCGCTGGCCGCGCTCGGCGGCATGATCGCGCCGGCGCTGATCTACGCCACGCTCGCCCGCAGCGATCCGGAAGCCTTGCGTGGCTGGGCGATCCCCGCCGCCACCGATATTGCCTTTGCCCTCGGCGTGCTCGCCATCCTCGGCTCGCGCGTGCCGGTCTCGCTCAAGATCTTCCTGACCGCGCTCGCCATTCTCGACGATCTCGGCGCGATCCTGATCATCGCCCTGTTCTATTCGGGCAATCTCTCGCTGCCCATGCTCGGCGGCGCCGCCGCTTGCCTTGCCGTGCTGATCGCGCTCAACCTGCGCGGCGTTCGCCTGCTGCCGCTCTATCTCGCGATCGGCGCCCTGCTCTGGTTCTTCGTGCTGAAGTCGGGCATCCACGCGACCCTAGCCGGCGTCGCGCTGGCGCTGACCATTCCGCTGGCCGGCCGTGGCGCGGAGAGCGACGAGCCCGAGCATTCACCGCTGCACACGCTGGAGCACAGGCTCCATCCCTGGTCGTCCTATCTGATCGTGCCGGTCTTCGGTTTCGCCAATGCGGGCGTCTCGATCGCCGGCATGTCGCCGTCCCTGCTGTTGACGCCAGTGCCGCTCGGCATCGTGCTCGGGCTCTTCCTCGGCAAGCAGATCGGCGTCTTCGGCTTCGCCTGGCTCGCAGTGCGGCTGGGGCTCGGCACCATGCCGGCAAAGGCGACATGGGCGCAGCTCTACGGTGTCTCGCTGCTCTGCGGTATCGGCTTCACCATGAGCCTGTTCATCGGAGCGCTCGCCTTCGCGAACAATGCCGCGCTCAACGACGCCACCAAGATCGGCGTGCTTGCGGGCTCGGCGCTGTCGGCGGTGATCGGCTATGTCGTGCTCCATATCGCCGGCCGGCATCTGGCGATTCCGGAAGAACCCATGCCGGCGACCGTCCCCCGGAAGCGGGCGCGCTGAGAAGCGCCCTGACCATCACAAAATCGTCGCAGCTGCGGCGGAACCAAGGCGAGCGAACTGCGTTGCCTCCCCAGCGGTGGAGGCGGCAATGGGCTTCAGTCTCTTGGAAATTTCGATCGTGATGGCAGGCATCTCGCTGCTCGGCTTCCTGATTGCCGACAACGTGGCCTGATCGAACGGCCCGCAGGCGGAATCAACCCGCCTGCGCCAGCCGCCGCAGCCGCTCCCGGCCAGCGGCCCTGATGTGATCGCGGGCGGCGGCCTCCGCCCTGGCGGGGTCGCGAGCTTCCACCGCGGAGACGATGGCGTCGTGCTCGGCATGCGCCTGTGCGGCCCGGCCCGCATCCAGCAAGGTCGAAGCGCCGAGCAGCGCGCGCGCGTCCCGTAGCGCGTTCAGCGCCTTCAGCAGATAGCGGTTATGCGCCGCGCCATAGAGCGCCGAATGGAAGCGCTCATTGTGGCGCGCCAATTCCTGCGGACGCGCGAGCAGCCCGGCCTCGATCGCGTGCAGGTCGCGCAACAGCGTGACTTCGCCTTCGGATGCATGACGCGCAGCGAAGCCAGCGACAGTCCCCTCCAAAACCTCGCGCATCGCATAGAGTTCGGACACCGCCTGGTGATCGAGCGTCATCACGACGAGCGTGCGCGAATCGCGGGTGAAGAAGCCCTCGGCCTCAAGCCGGCGCACCGCCTCGCGCAAGGGCGTGCGGCTCATCTCGAGGCGCGCGGCGAGGTCCTCCTCGCGCAGACGCATGCCGGGCTTCAGCTCCCCGGCATCGATCGCTTCGCGCAGGCGCTCATAGGCCTGGCCCGCAAGCGAGCGCGCCGGCTGGACATCCGCGAACACCGTCAAGCTGCACCCTCTCCCGCTCCAGAACGCCGGCCGTGGTGATCGCCCGCCCCGGCTCCGAAATCAACGCTTGCCCCGTTATGCATTTCAGCATACTTCAGTATACTGAAAATGAAAACAACATGGGAGGCCGCCTTGTCACGCCGGATCACAGGACTTCTGCTCGCAGCGGCGTTCGCCGCCATATCCACCACCGCCGCCAAGGCGCAGGACTGGCCGAGCAAGCCGATCACCATGGTCGTGCCCTATGCTGCCGGCGGCGGCACCGATGTGATCGCGCGGGCGGTGGCGCAGAAGCTGCAGGAGCGGCTCGGCGTCGGCGTCGTGGTCGAGAACCGCGCCGGCGCCGGCGGCAATCTCGGCACTACCGCCGCGGCGCAGGCTCCCGCCGACGGCTACACCGTGCTGATCAGCAATATCGGCCCGATGGCGGTCAATCCGAGCCTGTTCAAGAACCTCAAGCACGACCCGGCCGAAGTGCTGGAGCCGGTGACGCTGATCGCCAAGGCGCCATTGCTCCTGCTGGTGCATCCCTCGATCAAGGCCAGTTCGGTCGCCGAACTGGTCGCGCTCGCCAAGGCGCAGCCGGACGGACTGACCTACGGCACGGCCGGGCACGGCTCGGCCAACCACATCGCCACCGCGCTGTTCGAGCTGATGGCAGGCGTCAAGCTGAAGCACGCGCCCTACCGCGGCGCCGGGCCGGCGCTGAACGACCTGATCGGCGGGCATATCCCGATGATGTTCGCGACGCTGCCCTCGGCGATCGGCCATGTGAACGGTGGCGGCCTCAAGGCGCTCGCGGTCACTACGGCCGAGCGGGCGCCCGCCTTGCCGCAGGTGCCGACGCTCGCGGAAGCGGGCGTACCCGGCTACGAGGCGAGCGGCTGGTACGGCGTCTTCGTGCGCAAGGGCACGGCCCAGGCGATCATCGACAGGCTGCGCAGCGAAGTGGCGACCATCATCAACCTGCCCGAGGTCCGCAAGAACCTCGAGCTCGAAGGCGCCCAACCGGTCGGCAACACGCCGGCCGAGTTCGCCGCCTTCGTCAAGGCCGAGCGCGAGAAGTGGTCGAAGGTCGTCGCCGAGGCCGACATCAAGATCGAGTGACGCGCCCCTACCCCTTTCTGTCTGCCACGACATCCGGACCGGTACCGACCATGACCGACGCGATATCCCCTGCCCTGCGGTTCCTTGTCCTCGAAGGCGACGGCATCGGCCCCGAGATCGCGGCGGCGACCTGCAAGGTGCTCGACGCCGCGAGCAAGCTCTTCGGCTTCGGGCTCGCCTATGAGCGGGCGGAGATCGGCTTCTCGGCACTGAAGAACCAAGGCACGACCTTTCCCGAGACCGTGCTGGAGGCGGCGAAGCGGACGGACGGCGTCATCCTCGGCCCGGTCTCGCACAACGAGTATCCGCCGGCCGAAAAGGGTGGACTCAACCCGTCCGGGCAGTTGCGCAAGCGGCTCGACCTCTACGCCAACATCCGGCCCGCCCGCTCGCGCGAGGGTTTCGCACCGCGCTGCGGCAAGCCGCTCGATCTCGTCATGGTGCGCGAGAACACCGAGGGATTCTATTCCGACCGCTCGATGCATCTCGGCCCCGGCGAGATCATGCCGACGCCCGATCTCGCCATGTCGTTCCGCAAGGTGACGCGGCAGGCTTCTTTACGCATCGCCGAGAGCGCCTTCGCGCTGGCCCGCCAGCGCCGGCGCAAAGTCACGGCCGTGCACAAGGCCAATGTGCTGCGCATCTCCGACGGGCTCTTCCTGGAATGCGTGCGCTCGGTGGCGGAGCGCTATCCGGACGTCGCCTATGAAGAGAAGATCATCGACGCGATGGCGGCGCTGCTGGTGCGCGACGCTAGCGTCTTTGACGTGATCGTCACCACCAACATGTTCGGCGACATCCTCTCCGACCAGGCCTCGGAAATCTCCGGCAGCCTCGGCCTCGCCGCCTCGCTCAATGCCGGCGAGAACCATGCGGTGGCGCAGGCCCAGCACGGCTCGGCCCCGGACATCGCCGGACGCGATCTTGCCAACCCCGCTTCGCTGATCGGCTCGGCCGCGATGCTGCTCGGCTGGCTCGGCGAGCGGCGGCAGGCCCTTGCCCTGCTGCAGGCGGCGCAGGCGATCGAGCGGGCGATCGACCTGGCGATCAAGGCGCCGGAGCTGCGCACCCGCGATCTCGGCGGCCCGCTCGGCACGAGGGCCTTTGCGAGTTGCGTCGCAGCCAATCTCGCCGAGGCAAAGGCTGGCTGAGTTACCCCTTCTCTGCCCTCATACTGAGGAGCCATTTCGCCAGGAATGGCGTCTCGAAGGATGCTCCATGAGGCTCCGGAGCCAACTGGGGCGCCCTTCGAGACGGCCCTACGGGCCTCCTCAGGACGAGGGCTGATATAACAAGGCCCGCCGGTCAACGGCGGGCCTTGTTATATTGAACGCCTTGTAATGACTGCTCAGATGTCCTGGTCGCCCTGCAAAGCGGCGACCGGCACCGGGCCGAGGCCGTCCTTGTTGTAGATATCGTCGCGGAACTGCACGCCGCCATCTGGCGTCGCCCAGGCGGTGATGTAGACCCAGTAGCACGGCACCGGATTGGCGATGCGGGCGTTGACGCGCTCGCCCGAGGCGATGGTCTCGTCGATCTTGGCGCGATCCCAGCCGGGCGTCTCCTTGAGCAGGAAGGCGATGTAGTCGCGCACGTTCTGGACGCGGATGCAGCCCGAGGAGACGAAG
Organism: Rhizobiales bacterium 2SD; assembly: GCA_005502805.1. Lineage (GTDB taxonomy): Bacteria > Pseudomonadota > Alphaproteobacteria > Rhizobiales > Beijerinckiaceae > Allobosea. The sequence goes on from SCMY01000014.1 coordinate 128,925, forward strand.
CGGTAATCGTCGCCGAAGATGCCCTTCGACGGAGTGTCGTGCATGTAGACGCCGTGCGGGCTCGGAATGTTGATGCGCACGAAGCCGAGCGAGTTGAATTCGCCGCCCGGATCCTGTCGGAAGGTGTAGCGGGTCGCCTCGTCCGAGCGCCAGTTGACGCGCTCCGGCGGAATCTCGCCGTTCGGCCCGATGATGCGGATCTTGTTCTCGGTCAGGTAGCTCGGCTCCTTCTGCATCTTCGGGATCAGATCCTTGCGGATGATCGAAGCCGGAACCGTCCAGGTCGGGTTGAAATTGACCTCGGGGATCTTGGTCTGCAACAGCGGCGACTGGCGGTCGATCTTGCCGACGCCGGCAGCATGGCGGGTCGCGACATGACCGTTCTCGACCGTCTCGATCGCAGCCGCCGGAATATTGGCGACGACATAGCGATTGCCGAGATTGCCCGACCAGGTGCGCAGGCGCACGATATTGGTCTCGAGCTGGCGGATGCGCCGGTCGATCGGCACATTGAGCGCAGCGAGCGTCGCGCGGTTGATGCTGCCGGTCGTCGACAGGCCCATGCGCGACTGGAAGCGGCGCACGCCACCCTCGACATAGGAATCATAGACGTTGCTGTCGCCGGCGGAGGCGTCGAGATCGCCGGTGATGATCAGCCGCTGGCGCAGGGCGACCACGCTCGGACCGCGCGAGCCGACGGAAAGCCGCTCGCTGACCTGCAGGATCGGCCAGCCGCCGCGCGCAGCGAGCGCCCGGTAGGCTTCGACGGCCTGCTCGGTCGCGGCCAGGGCGGCCGGCGAGAGCATCGGTGTCGAGGAACGCTGGACGGCATTGCGCGAACCGGCATCATAGCTCTGGCGCCACTCGGCCTGCTGGGCGAAAGCCGGCAGGCTGACGCCGGCGGCAGCAGTCGAGAGCAGGGCCAGAACCGTCTCGCGGCGGGTCAGGCGGATATTCGGCATCGATCGTTACCCCTTGGACTTCGCATATCATCGGAGCGGGACGCGACCCGCCCCTTCGGCCGGGCATGAGCCGCGGCCGGTCGCTGGGGACGATCCCTTACCACAGTTAACACCGTATGATGAGAGCGGCATTTTTGGGGCGGCGATGCGTCGCGCTCACGCGGGTTTGATCGCTGTTGCAACGCGGAAACAGGTGCACGCGCCCCGACCGGAAGGTCGAAGCGCGCTGCGGGAAATTCTATCTGCCGGGGCCGAGCAACGCCTCTCGCAGCTTGTAGCGAGTCTAGTCGGTCCCGGCGCTGATCCAGAATACCAAACCGCCTCAGCACCGCACCATTCGGCGGTATGCCAACGCACTGGGGGTGTCCGAAGCCATTCTGAAGGGCGAGGCGAACATCGAGGCGGAGCTGCGTGAGGTGGTGCCCGCAGCGGGCCGCCGATCATGGTGAGCTGCCTTCGGCCTTCGGCTTCCCAAACTCAACGGAGATGACAGCTTCCTGCTGCTCGGCAGCGGGAAGCTCTGTGGCCTCTTTTCGGCGGCGCTGCCTTTGAGGGATCACATCCTTTAAGGCGAGCGCCCGCCGGCCGTTCACAAAAACCCGCTTGATGAAGGTTTCCAGCACATCGAGCAGATGGCCTATGTCGCTTCTTGCGGCGGACCATCCCTGATGCGCGGCAGCGTTGCCGGCGTCCGTCAGGACCTTCAGCTCAAGAAACTCTGTGTCGCCGATATAGCCGCCGTCGCGCAGGGCTTGAAGTTTCTTCTCGAACGGCAGGGCCGGATCGATACCCAGCTCGGTTACGCAGCTGTCCAAGGCCGTGCGCAGGCCGACGAGCGTCAGGAGGTGGCAGTCGTACTCATCGGCCTTGTACGTCTCGTCCAGGATTTGATTCAGGTTCGGGTGGAGCGCCCCAATATTGTCCAGCCAGTCAGGTCGAGGCCGAGAAGGAGGCTTAGGATAGGTGGACTTCGTTAGAATCGCCTCGCTTTGAGTCTCTCCATTGTGATCGGACCAATAGTCGACATCGTTCTCGTCCCAGGCCGCCGTCTCCAGGAAGATCGTCTCGCACCCCCGGCATTCGTAGAGAGTGTAGTGGTGGCCGCCAACCATGCTGTGGCCTTGGTTATCCGACCACTCCCAAGGCTTATAAATATGGCCGTGCACGTCGCAGTTCTGCGACCGATTGCACGTCGGGCAGTGCGACTTCTCAATCTTTTTCGGACTCTCGCTCAAAGTGCTTTCCTCGCGGATTCAGCAACGATCACCCGCTAGGGCGGCTTTTTCAACGGTGGCGCTGTTTTCGGGTCGGGGACAAAGCTCAAATACATCGAAGGCCGCGTGGCCTTCGCCAAGTGCTTATTGAAGAACGGCAGGTGCTCCTCGGTGACCGCGTACCCGAACTCGACAGCCTGCCGGACCACTTGGCGGTTAACTTCCTTCCAGCCCTGCTTCCAGATCGCCTTGTGAATGCGGTCACCGTACTCTTTCCGCTCCACAGCGACGAAGAGCTTCTGTGGCCCGATCGGCACCAGCCAATGGCTGTTTTCGCGGCCGAGGAATGTCCGGATCGTCGGCCGGTCCGAGGTGAAGAAGTACCCGTCCGGCGGAGGCGTAGCCACCGACCAATGCATGTTCATCAGACTCTTCACCGCGTTCTCATGCATGATGAGCTTGGGGATGTTGTTGATCGCCATGTTCCGCAGGAATTCCCGGCCAACGTTGGCGAAGAACTCCTCTGCTGTGGCCGGGTCACCTATCTCGCGAGCCTTCTCGTAAGCGTCCTGCTCCGCCTGCGACACCTTGTTGAAATCGCGGATGTACACCGACTTGAAGGCCTCGATGTCGTCCGGGTGGCGGCTGATAAGCGACATCAGGAACATCACCCAAGCGTACCGAAGCTCAACGGTCCAGGCGCTGCCCGGCGTTTCCATCAAGGCGCGGGCATCGGCCGCCTTGCCGTCCAGCATGCTGAAGAACGCGGTTTCGAGCCGATTCCTTTTATCCTCGGGCAAGCCTTCGAACTGGTACGCCCCCTCCTTCCAGCCGGTTTCGGCTGGGTGCTTCATCTTGGCTTGCGCAGCCCGTGTGCGAGGGTTTGGCTGGTTGTAGACCGCGAGCTTGTTGTCGGTCAGTGCCCAGCGTTTCAGGTAGAATTGCGGAATGTAATGGTGCTTTTTCGGCGGATTCTGAACCATGCGGCCTTATATCAGACCGCCTGATGCTCAACCTTCCCGTGCGGCACTTTTCCCCAGCCACGCCTAAATCTTCTCCAGCAGCTCTTCTGGCGTCCTATGCCACGCCGGGAGCACAAACTGAGGATATTGTACGCAATTGTCGCACAAACGCCCGCCGGCGGTTGCCCGAAAGAAACAGGCGCACGCGCCCCGGCCGGGAGGCCGAAGCGCGCTGCGGGGAATACTTCCAAGACCGGGCCTGTGGCCCGTCGCTCAGAGCTTGTAGCGGATCTGGTCGGTCCAGAAGCGCTCGAGGCGCAGCAGGGCGTTGTTCATCCGCTCGAAATCATCGGCCGCGATGCCGCCGATCTGCTCGACCGTGCGGACATGCTTGTCGTAGACGCCCTTGACGATGTGGTGCACCTCGCGGCCCTTGTCGGTCAGGCTGATACGCACCGAACGACGGTCGATCCGCGAACGGGCATGGTGCAGGAAGCCGAGCTCGACGAGCTTCTTGACGTTGTAGGAGACGTTGGAGCCGAGATAGTAGCCGCGGGTGCGCAGCTCGCTGGCCGAGAGCTCGGCGTCGCCGATATTGTAGAGGAGCAGCGCCTGCACGCTGTTGACGTCGTCGCGGTTGCGACGCTCGAACTCGTCCTTGATCACGTCGAGCAGCCGGCGATGCAGTCGCTCGACCAAGGTGAGAGACTCAAGGTAAAGCGGCTTCACCTTGAGCTCAACACCTTCGGACGCAGCCGGCTCCACAGTCTTTACATTGCTCTTCATGGTAATATCCCGCCTGTTGATTACCGGCCAGGATTTGTCTCCCGGTCCGCTTCTGAGAGACACCATAGGCGGGGCGGATGAAAACGAGTTTAAATATCAGGATGAATCAGGGATTTACCCATTTGGGTGAATCCAAAATGAACCGCAAATCCCTTAAGCTAAAGCGATTCTTACCACAGCCCGGCATATTCGATGCAGGCTGGCGACCTCAGGCCTCCTGATTCTCAGCCGCCCAGGTGGCGAGGAAATAGGCGAGCACCAGTGCGACATAGGTGCCGATCAGAATAGGCGAGAGCGTCAGCCAGCGCGGGAAGAAGAAGCCCAGCAGGAGCTGGCTGACCGCTGCTAGCAGCCAGAGCACGCCGCCCCAGGTCGCGGTCAACCAGAGACCGACACCCGCGACGAGATCGAAGACCGCGAAATAGACGGTGATCGCCTGGAAGGTCAGCGGGCGCGTCTCGAAGGCGGGACCGGGCTCGAAGACCAGTCCCAGGCCGAGGATCGTCGCCCAGTGCATCAATCCCTTGCCGATCCAGACCACCGAAAGCAGCCGCAGCAGCCAGACCAGGATCAGCCGCCAGCGTATGCCGCGCTTTCGGGCCTCGCCAGCCTGGGCCGGACCGCGCAGAACCTCGCCGTCGCGCAACACCGCCATTTCAGCCACCCAGCACCAGCTCGGCCTCGCCGAGCGGCGCGAAATAGGACGCAATCATCGCCGGGTCGAGCTCCTCCAGTGTCTGGGGCCGCCAGGCTGGCGCCTGATCCTTGTCGATCACCACCGCGCGCACGCCCTCATAGAAATCGTGGCCGTGCGGAATGCGCGAGACGATGCGAAATTCGAGCTGCATCGCTTCAGCAAAGCCGAGCGCGCCGCCGCGGCGCATCTGCTCGAAGGCGATGGCGACGCTGGTCGGCGACTTCGCCCGAATCGTGGCGAGCGCCTTGGCGGCGAAGGCATCGCCAGCGGCAGCCTTGTCATCGAGGCGGCTGAGAACCTCCGGCAGCGTCGCCGCGCCGAAGCAATGCGCGATCGTCGCGCGCTCCGGGGCGAGCTTGCCCGGCCCGGGATCCGCGGCGAAACGAGCGAGCGTGGCATCGACAGGCTTGGAGCCGGTCAAGGCCTCGGCGAGCTCGGCCATGCGCGCCGAGGGAACCGCATGCGTCGCCAGCCCGAGCGCCAGCGCATCGGCCTGGCCGACACGGTCGCCGGTCAGCGCGAGATAGGTGCCGGCGTGGTCCGGCAGGCGCGGCAAGGCATAGGTCGCGCCGACATCAGGGAAGAAGCCGATGCCGACCTCAGGCATGGCGAAGAGCCAACGCTCGCCGGCAACGCGGTGGCTGCCATGCAGCGAGAGGCCGACGCCGCCGCCCATGACGATGCCGTCGACCAGCGCGATATAGGGCTTGGGATAGCTCTGGATGCGGGCGTTGAGGATGTATTCCTCGCGCCAGAAGGCGAGCATCTCGTCGTATTGGCCGGCCTTGCCGAGATCGTGCAGGGAGCGGATGTCGCCGCCGGCGCAAAACGCCTTCTCGCCGGCGCCGGTGACGACGATGCGTGTGACAGCGGGATCGTGTTCCCAGGCGTCGAGCGCCTTGGCCAGCTCGCGCACCATGGGAAGATTGAGCGCGTTCAGCGCCTTCGGCCGGTTGAGCAGGACGAAGCCGGCGCTGCCGCGGATTTCACAGATGATGTCCTGATCCTGCGTCATGTCCGCCTCGACCCCGATCCGTCAGGCGGTTCTGGAAGGCGAGGCCAAGCTTGTCAACGCGAGCGGCAGCCCGGTCCCGTCCTGACTTTAGCGCACGGTGACGATGCCGCGGCCATAGCCGCCATGGGCCTTGGGCAGGACGACACAGACCATCGCCCGGCCATGGCTCTGCTCGATCGAGGCCAGTGCCGCGACTTGCTCGGCATAGCTCTCGGTGGCGCGCAGGCCAGCGAGCGTGCCCTTGATCTCGCGCAGGTTCTTGTCGAGCCTATCCTGGCCGAGCCGCAGGGATGGGCAATGCCGCTCGGCATAGTCAGCGGAGGCGAGCGCGGTCGCGGTCTGTGCCTCGATCGCATCGCGGCGCGTCACCTCGGCCAGTGCGGCTGTGGCAGTGAGCACTGCCACCAGCATGGTGACAGCAAAGAATTCTGGCCGCATCGCATCCCCTTTCCATCACCGCAGGATTGCCCGCGCCGGGCAGGCTTGCGCCGCTCTGGCCTGCTCTCGCGCTGCGACCATCGCGCCTGTTTTGGGGGAGAGCCGATGTGCTAAGGGATCGCCTGCAAGCCAATATCGCATTCACGGCGGAGGCGTCGATGACTTCCCGGGTACAGCCCCTCTCCACGCCGCAGGCCGCAACCAAAGCTGCGGATTCGCTCGGCCTCACCCGCCGCATGCGCCGCAATCGCAAGGCCGAGTGGTCGCGCCGGCTGGTGCGCGAGAACCGCCTGACCACCGACGACCTGATCTGGCCGATCTTCCTGATCGATTCCAGCGAAGCCGTGTCACCCGTCGCGTGGATGCCGGGCGTCGACCGTCTCAATATCGATGAGGCCGTGCGCCAGGCCGAGGCCGCGGCGAAGCTCGGCGTCCCGGCGATCGCGCCCTTCCCCTATGTCGACCGGAGCTTGCGCGACGAGACCGGCTCGGAAGCGCTCAACAGCCGCAACCTGATGTGCCGGGCGGTGCGCGCCATCAAGGCGGCGGTGCCGGAGATCGGCATCATCTGCGACGCGGCGCTCGACCCCTATACCTCGCACGGCCATGACGGCGTCATGGACGGCGAGCGCATCCTGAACGACCCCAGCGTCGGCATCCTCGTCCGCCAGGCGCTGGCGCTGGCCGAAGCCGGCGCCGATGTGATCGCGCCCTCGGACATGATGGACGGGCGTGTCGGCGCGATCCGGGCCGCGCTCGACGCGAGCGGTCATGAGGACGTGCAGATCATGGCCTACTCGGCCAAATACGCTTCGGCCTTTTACGGCCCGTTCCGCGATGCGATCGGCACCAACGCCACGCTGATCGGCGACAAGCGCACCTACCAGATGGACCCGGCCAATACCGACGAGGCAATCGCCGAGGTCGCGCTCGACATCGAAGAGGGCGCCGATATGGTGATGGTCAAACCCGGCCTGCCCTATCTCGACATCATCGCGCGGGTGAAGGACACCTTCTCGGTGCCGACCTTCGCCTATCAGGTCTCCGGCGAGTACGCGATGATCATGGCGGCAGCCAACAATGGCTGGCTCGACGGCGACAAGGCGATGCTGGAAAGCCTGCTCTCCTTCAAGCGCGCCGGCGCCGACGGCGTGCTGACCTATTTCGCGCCGAAGGTGGCGAAGATGCTGAAGGAGCGTGGCTGATCTAGCCGGGCAGCCGATAGACGGAGACGTGTGAGCGCGACTCCGCCGTGAATGGCGCACCATTCCAATCCGCGTGCCGACTCTCGAGCTCGAAGCCGGCCAGCTGGGCCATCAGGTCGAGTTCCGCCGGCCAGATGTAGCGGTGCGGCGAGCGGAATAGCTCGGCCTGCTTGCCCTCGCCGAACCTGAAGTGGTGGGAGACCACCTGCTGGTTCAGCACATCATAGGTATCGAGGCCGATATAGCCCGCCTCGGACTGCCAGACGACGGCCTGCTGCCCGGGCGGCAGCTTGCGCAGCTCCGGCACCCAGAGCTCGATCACGAAACGCCCGCCGGGCGAGAGATGGCGCGCCGCATTGCGGAAGCAGGCGACCTGCTGCGCCTGCGTGAGCAGGTTCGAGATCGTGTTGTAGACGAGGAAGACGAGCGAATAGGTGCCGGGAGCGGTGGCCGTCGCCATGTCGCCGAGAATGACCGGGATCGTTGCCTCGCCCACCTTGGTCCGCAGGCGGGCGATCATCGCAGCTGAGAACTCGATGCCCGCCACCGGCACGTTGCGCTGGCTGAGCGGCACCGCGATGCGGCCGGTCCCGATCGCGAATTCGAGCGCCCTGCCGCCCTCGGCGAGCTGCGCAAGGCGCGCGACCGCTGGCTCCAGAACATCGGGCGAGAACATACCCGCTCCCGGTGTGTCATAGGTCTCCGCCGCCCCGGCGTCCCAGATCTCGTCCTGCTGCATGCCGGATGTCCTGTCGCGCTGCCGGCCGATCGGGTCAACCCTTGTCGGATGTGCACCGTCCCGTCGATTTATCAAGCCCTGCGATTGCTCGCCCGACGCGCGCGCAGCGAGTTCCAACGCCCCGATTCTCGCGCTAGCTTCCGCCGCGATGCGCGCCCTGCTCACGTCGATTCTGCTCTGCCTTGCGCTCGCCGGCTGCGGGCGTTTCGACACCGATCAGATTCGTGCCTGCCGACTGGCGATCCCGGCGCTGAACCCAACCGACACCGTCATCACCATCGAGGGTACCGGCACCGGCCCGCGCGCCGATATCCTGCGCATCGTCTACCGGGCACAGGCGCCGGAATCACCGCCGCGCCGCCGCACCATCGATTGCATTTTCGCCGGCGAGGGTGCCTCGTTGCAGCGCGGCGCGCTGGCGGGGCTGGCCTCCGACGGCGTGCCGATGACCGATGCCAGCTTCCTGCTGCTGCGGCGCTTCTATCTCGAATACAAGGCCGAGCCGCCGGTCGATCCCGGCATGTCACCGGGCGCCGACCTCATCAGCCTGTCGCCCGGTCTCGCCTACGGCCTGCAGCAGGGGATCGCCGCCCTGCCCTCGGCCGCGATCTATGCGCTACTCGCCAGCGCCTACGCACTGATCTACGGGCTCAACGGCCGCATCCTGCTGACCTTCGGCGAATTCTCGGCGCTGGGCGCGCTCGCCGCCGTGGTCGGCGTGGCGCTCACCTTATCACTCGCCGTCTCGACGCCCGTCTCAGGCCTATTCATCGCCTTTGCCGTAGCAATTGCCGTCGCCGCTTTCCACGGTTTTGCCATGGGCCGTTTCGTGCTGCGCCATCTCGATAAGAGCAATGGCCAGCAGGTGCTGATCGCGACGATCGGGCTCGCCATCGCGCTCTCGGAATACTTGCGTCTCGCGCAGGGCGCCGAGCTGCGCTGGCTGCCGCCGGTGTTCAACGAGCCGCTGCCACTGGCGCGGGCCGACCAGTTCATCGTCACCGCGACGCCTGTCTCGCTCGCGATGGCGGGGCTCGGCTTCAGCGCCGCAACCTGCCTCATCCTCTATCTCGCCCGCTCGTCCTATGGCCGGGCCTGGCGCGCGGTCGCCGACGATGCCAAGACCGCCGCGCTGTTCGGGGTCGATCCCGGCGCGGTGCATGACCGGGCGCTGATCATCGCCTGCGCGATCTGCGGCGCGGCCGGCGTCATCGTCACCGTGATCTATGGCGGCATGGGCTTTTCGGGCGGCTTCACACTCGGCCTGAAGGCCCTGGTCGCGGCCGTGCTCGGCGGCATCGGCTCGGTGCCCGGCGCCTGCCTCGGCGGGCTCGTCATCGCCGCCTTCGAGGTGCTCTGGTCGGCGACGATGCCGCTCGAACAGCGCGACATCGCGGTCTATAGCTTGCTCGCCGTGACGCTGATCCTGCGCCCCGGCGGCTTCTTCGGCGACGGCGCGCTGACGCCTCGCCAGGTTTGAGTCATTTGGGGGACCGGATGGGCAGCGGCTTCGCGATCAGCTTCGCCGACATCGAGGCGGCTGCGCAGACCATCGCAGGCCATGTGCTGAAGACGCCGCTGATGCCGGCGCCGCGCCTGTCGGCGCTGACCGGCGCAGAGGTCTTCGTCAAGCACGAGAACATGCAGGCGACCGCCTCGTTCAAGGAGCGCGGCGCGGTCAACAAGCTGCTGAGCTTGGGCGAAGATGAGAGGCGCCGCGGCGTCATCGCCATGTCGGCGGGCAACCATGCCCAGGCCGTGGCCTATCACGCCCGGCGCTTCGGCATCCCGGCCACCATCGTGATGCCGGAGACGACGCCGCTGGTGAAGGTCGAGAATACCCGCGCACACGGCGCCGAGGTCGTGCTGTTCGGCGAGACGCTCTACGAATCCACGCAGAAGGCACGCGAGATCGCCGCCGAAAAGAGCCTCGTCTTCGTCCACCCCTATGACGATGCGGCGGTGATGGCCGGCCAGGGCACGGTCGCGCTGGAGATGCTGGAACAGGAGCCGCAGCTCGACACGCTGCTGATCCCGCTCGGTGGCGGCGGGTTGATGGCGGGCAACGCCATCGCCGCCAAAGCGCTGAAACCATCGATCGAGATGATCGGCGTCGAGGCGGCGCTCTACCCCTCCTTCCACAACGCTGTGCACGACGCGACCATGCCGATCGGCGGAGCGACCCTGGCCGAGGGCATCGCGGTCAAGACCGTCGGCGCGCAGACCCTGCCGGTTGTGAAGGCGCTGGTCGCCGACATCGTGCTGGTCGGCGAGGACCTGATCGAGCGCGCCGTCAACGCCTGCGCGACGCTGCAGCACACGCTGGCCGAAGGCGCCGGCGCGGCCGGCCTCGCGGCGATGCTGAAGGAGCCGGAGCGCTACCGCGGCCGCAAGGTGGGGCTCGTGCTCTCGGGCGGCAACATCGACGCCCGGCTGCTCGCGGCGATCATGGTGCGCGAGCTCGAGCGCGAGCAGCGCATCGCCGCCTTCCGTCTCACCGCCAGTGACCGGCCGGGCCTGCTCGGCAAGGTCGCGAGCCTGTTCGGCACGCTCGGCGCCAACATTCTCGAGGTCAGCCATGGCCGGCTCTTCCTCGATGTTCCCGCCAAGGGCGTGATGCTCGACGTGACCATCGAGACCCGCGACGAGGCCCACACCGCCGCAATCGAGGAGGCGCTCCGCCAGGAAGGCTTCGCGCCGCGCCGGATTTATCCGCGTGGCCTTGCGGAACCGGCTGGCTGATCAAACATTATTGCCCGGTGGGTCATCCCGGCCCCTGAGCAGTGAGGAATTCAACGTCGATGTCGAACCCGTCCTATCGCCAGCCGCCGATCATCGCGCTGGAGGACCGGCCGCTGCAGGATACGCGCGGCGTGCTCGGCTCGCGCCTGTTCGCCTGGATCGGCGACGTCGTCGTGCTGTTCATCCTGGGCAGCATGGTCTGGTTCCTGCTCGCGATCCTCGGCATCGTCACCTTCGGCCTGACCTGGCTGCTGATGGGCGGCGCAACGATCGCCGTCGCGCTCGGCTATGCCGCCATCACCATCGGCGGCCGCAAGCAGGCGACGCTCGGCATGCGCATGGCGGGCCTTCGGGTCGAGACCGCCTCGGGCGGCCGGCCGGATGCGCTGGCGGCTGCGGTGCACGCGCTGTTCTTCTATGTTGCGGCCGGCACAGTCGGCCTCTGGTTCCTCGACATCGCCTGCGGGCTGGTGCGCGAGGACCGACGCCTCGGCCACGACATCCTGACCGGGCTGGTGGTGGTGCGGGCCTGAGGCTTCCCGTCATGCTCGCCCTTGTGGCAAGCATCACGTCTTGAACACCGCCCTGTCCGAAGGAAGCCGTGCGTGGTCGGGACAAGCCCGACCATGACGGCAATGGCGGTCGCTTAGAAGCGATAGCGCAGCAGCAGGCCGATGCGCGCCAGCGGCGGGATCAGCGAGAAGAACTGCATCGCGAAGCGCGCCGGCCAGGACATCCGGGCGATCTGGGCCGGGTCGTAGCCGTCCGGATCATAGGCCGTCAGCTCGGTGGCCAGCTCGAGGCCCGGCACCTGCCGCTGCAGCTCGGTGGGATCGTCGAGCGACCAGAGCAGTTCCGCGCCGGTTACCCTGACCGAAGGCTGCAGTGCGATCAGCTTGAGGCCGAGCGCGCTGTAGGCGTCGAAGATGATCTCGCCGCCGCGGCAATGCCGCACCAGTCGCTCCAGCAGCAGCGGCACCTCCTCCTTCGGCAGATAGGGCAATAGCCCTTCGGCGACGATCATCGCCGGACGATCCTGTGGCACGCCGCCAAGCCAACCCGGCTCGGTCACCGACGAACCGATCAGGTGACAACCGTCGCGCGCCGGATAGAGCTTCCGCCGCAGCGCAATCACCTCCGGATAATCGACATCGTACCAGTCGACTCCCGCCGGCGGATCGATGCGGAAGACACGGCTGTCGAGCCCGCAGCCAAGATGCATCACGATCGCATCGCTGTGCTCGGCGAGGAAATCGCGGGCCCAGCCGTCGAGCACATGGGCGCGCATGGCGAGCCCGATCATCAGGTCGCGGTCGACCTTGAGCCTCGCGAAATCATAATCGATGCGGGCTGCGGCTTCGGCGGCGAAGCGGTCCTTCAGCAGGGAATCGGGCAACAGGCTCTCGCCGGCCTTGGCCCAGAGCGTGATCAGCAGGGTTTCCTTCTCACGGGTCAACGCGACCGTTTCGGTCTGCATCGCATCCCCCTGCTCCGGGACGTTCCCAGCCTCGCCTCACCCTCAGGCTAGCACCGGCGCGAGGGTTATCCCATGCGGTGCTGCCGCCGCAGGCTTGCCGCTTGTTGCCGCCGCGCCGACTGCTAAACTCAGGTCGAATTCGGCGGTTCCGGAGTCGCCCAGACGTGACACGCCCCTTGCGGGATGCCCCGCAATTCTACCTGACCTCGCCGACGCCCTGCCCCTATCTGCCGGGCCGCGAGGAGCGCAAGGTGTTCACGCACCTCGTCGGTGCGCGGGCGCGCGACCTCAACGACGTGCTCTCGCAAGGCGGCTTCCGGCGCTCTCAGAGCATTGCCTATCGCCCGGCCTGCGAGACCTGCCGGGCCTGCATCTCGGTCAGGATCGTCGTCGCCGATTTCCGCCCCTCGCGCACCTTCCGCAAGATCGCCTCGCGCAACAGCGACCTGATCGGCGAGGCGCTGCCGCCGCAGCCGCGCTCGGAGCATTATTCGCTGTTCCGCGGCTATCTCGACGACCGCCACCCCGATGGCGGCATGGCGACGATGTCGGCGCTCGACTTCGCCATGATGGTCGAGGACACCCATGTCGAGACCAGCCTGATCGAATATCGGCGCCGCGGCCCCGACAGCGGCTTCACCGGTCGCGGCCAGGGCGACCTCTTCGCCTTCGCGCTGACCGACCGGCTGAGCGACGGGCTCTCAATGGTCTATTCGGTCTATGATCCCGCCCTCGAAGCACGCTCGCTCGGCACCTTCATGGTGCTTGAGCATGTCGAGCGCGCCCGCAAGCTCGGCCTGCCCTATGTCTATCTCGGCTACTGGGTCGAGGGCTCGCCGAAGATGGCCTACAAGGCCCGCTTCCTGCCGCAGGAGCGCCTGATGCCGCAGGGCTGGGAACGGGTGGGCTGACGCGCCTCGCGCAATCGCGCATGCCGTTTCGTCACCACAATCAAAACGAGAAAATAGCCAGTTTCGGCAATTTAAATCGTTTAATACGCACGCCCGCGCTGCAGAATCCGCACTTGCCCTAGAGCCGGCCTCTGCGCAAGGTGCCCTCAAGGCCGCTGGAGCGGCCGCACCGGAGGAAATATGACCGATACGCTGACCGAGCGCCTCGAACGCTGCTACACCGGCATCATCCACGACACGATGCGCGCCATGGGCCTCAAGGACTTCACCTTGCCGCCAGCGCTGCGCCCGCTGCTGCCTGGGGTGAAGCTTGCCGGCCCGGCCTTTACCGTCGAGGGCAAAACCGGCGAATTCGATGCGCACGAGACCTTGCTCGGCTGGACCGGCCTGCTCTCCGCCGCCAAGCCCGGCCATGTCTGGGTCTGCCAGCCCAATACCGAGGAGGTCGCGCTGATGGGCGAGCTCTCGGCCGAGACGCTGAAGAACAAGGGCGTGCGCGGCTGCGTCATCGACGGGCTGTCGCGCGACACCGAATTCATGGTCGAGATGGGCTTCCAGGCCTATTTCAAGGCCTATACGCCGCGCGACATCGTCGGCGTCTGGCTGCCGAAGGCGGTCGACGAGCCGATCAAGATCGGCGAGGTCTGGATCCGGCCGGGCGACTACATCCTCGCCGACCGCGACGGCGTCGTGCGCATCCCCTCAGAGATCATCGAGGAAGTGCTGGAGAAGTCAGAGACGGCGATCTCGGCCGAGAACAAGGTCCGCACCGCCATCCTCGCCGGCACCGATCCCCAGCAGGCCTATCTGCAGTTCGGCAAGTTCTGATGCCCCAGCCCGATCCCCGCCTGATCCTGCTCGACCCGCGCGACAACGTCTTCGTCGCGCGCACCCGCCTGCCGGCGGGCGAGCCCATCGAGACCGGCAGCGGCCCGGCGGTGATCGACCGCGACATCGCGCTCGCCCACAAGATCGCCCGGCGCGCCATCGCGCCCGGCGAGAAGATCCTGAAATACGGCGCGCCGATCGGCGTCGCGACGGTCGCCATCGCCGCCGGCCACCACGTCCATGTCCAGAACATGAAGAGCGACTACACGCCGACCTATCATCTCGAGGACGAGAGCAAGGCGGGAGCGGCACAATGAGCGAGCTCCGGGGCTACCTCCGCAGCGACGGCCGCAAGGGCATCCGCAACGTCGTCGCCGTCGCCTATCTGGTCGAGTGCGCCCACCATGTCGCGCGCGAGATCGCCCTGCCCTGGCGCGAGCACGAAGTCCACGCCATCGGCTTCCCGGGCTGCTATCCCAACCCTTATGCCGAGCGGATGATGGAGCAGCTCTGCACGCACCCCAATGTCGGGGCGGTGCTGCTGGTCTCGCTCGGCTGCGAGAGCTTCAACAAATACGCGCTGGAGCGGGTGGTGCGTGCGACCGGCCGCCCGGTGAAGACGATCGTGATCCAGGGCACGGGCGGCACCCGCGCCTCGATCAAGGAAGGCCGCGCCTGGGTCGAGGAGCAGCGCATCGCGCTCGACGCCGCCGAGACCGTGCCGATGCAGGTCGGCGAGCTGGTGATCGGCACCGTCTGCGGCGGCTCGGACGGCACCTCCGGCATCACCGGCAATCCGGCGGCGGGTCGCGCCTTCGACCAGCTGATCGCCGAGGGCGCCGCCTGCATCTTCGAGGAGACCGGCGAGCTGATCGGCTGCGAGCACATCATGGCGGCGCGCGCGATCACGCCCGAGCTCGGCGTCGAGCTGGAGAAATCGGTCGCCAAGGCTGCGCGCTACTATGCGACGCTCGGCTATGGCTCCTTCGCCGCCGGCAATGCCGAGGGCGGGCTCTCGACCATCGAGGAGAAATCGATGGGCGCCTATGCCAAGTCGGGGGCATCGCCGATCTCCGGCCTGCTCAAGCCCGGCGACGTGCCGCCGCGCGGTGGGCTCTACCTGCTCGACGTGGTGCCGGACGGCGAGGTCCGCTTCGGTTTCCCCAACATCAACGACAATGCCGAGATCGCCGAACTGATCGCCTGCGGCGCGCATTGCGTGCTGTTCGTCACCGGCCGCGGCTCGGTGGTGGGATCGGCGATCTCGCCGGTGGTGAAGATCTGCGCCAATCCCGAGACCTATCGCCGGATGAGCGACGACATGGACGTCGATGCCGGCCGCATCCTCGAAGGCCGGGCTGGTCTCGACGAGGTCGGCACCGAGATCCGCAATCTCGTCGTCTCGCTGGCAGAGGGCGGACGGACCAAGTCGGAAGAGCTCGGCCATCAGGAGTTCATCCTGACCTACAAGAGCTTCGAGCCGCTCGGCCCCGCCTGTCTGCCGGCTGCATAGGAGCCGAGTACAAGCGGCGCCTGCAGAAAGCTCTCATACCGGGAATTATTGGCAATAAACACGCATTAGTTGTATAAACTACTCTAAAATCTGAGAATTCTTCGCCCGGCTTAAGACTAAATCAAACGACATTGCGGCAGGTTCCGGAGATCGGCGTCAGAATGCCGCCGGAGCCTTGTGGAAGAATCCATGCTGCAGACCCTCACCCGCATGCCGGCGGACATGTCGTCGGAGTCGCGGCGCAAGCTCCTCAACGCCGTCACCGATCTGTTCCTGCTCGACGCCGAGCCGAGCGAGGCGGCCCAGGAGCATTATGGCGAGATCGCGCTGCGCTCGCTGCCTCACCTCGATAGCGACGGCCGGCGTCAATACGCCGACAATGTCGCTGCGACCGAAACGTTGCCGCATCGCGTTGCAGTGTCGCTGGCCAATGACGCCGACGCCAGCGTCGCCCGGCTCGTGCTCAAGCTCTCGCCGGTTCTGACCGACACGGACCTGGCAGCCATCGCCATCAGCCAGACACAGGCGCATCTCGTCGCCATCGCGGAGCGCGCCCGCCTGTCGGAAGGCGTCACCGACATCCTGGTCGAGCGTGGCGACAACACGGTTCTGCGTACCGTCTCGGGCAATGAAGGGGCGCAGTTTTCCGATCGCGGCTTCGACCGGCTGCTGCAGCGCGGCGGAGACGATGCGGCGGTCGGCGAAGCGCTGGCGCGCCGCTCCGACCTGTCGCCGCAACGGGCCGAGCGCGTGCTACGCATCGTCGAGCAGATGTCCGATCCCAGCGTCGAGGCCGGCACTCATCAGGCCGCGACAATGGCACGGCAGGCGCGGCAGCAGCGCCGCGAAGTCCGGCTGCTGATCGCCGACCTCCAGGCTGGCACGCGCAGCCTCGGCGAGGTCATCGACATGCTGGCGGAAGAAGACCGTGCCTTCCATCTCGCCCAGGTGATCGCAACCAGCGCCGAGGTCACCAATGAGCAGGCCCTGCGCGTGCTGATGCAGCGCGACGTCAGCGGCATCGCCGTGCTGGCGCGCATGCTCGGGCTCGGCAAGGACAATTTCCACGCCATCCTCAACCTGCGTGGACGCCGGCTCTACTTCAAGGCCAAGGACATCGAGGACGACCTCGAGGCCTATGAGCAGCTCGACATGGCCACGGCAGAGCGGACGATGCGTTTCCTGCGGCTGAAGACCAAGCTGAGCTGACGGGCAGGCACCGCCACAAAAGCGCGACAATCCCGCCCTCTCCTGCTATGCCATGAGCATGATCCTGGCCGTCAGCATCGCACGCGTGAAACTTCTTTCGGCCGGCACGGCCCTGGCCGCGCTGATCGCGACCGGCGCCCCCGCGCAGGCGCAAGCCTCCCTGTCGCTCGCCGGCTTCGGCATGCTGCCGTCCTTCGCCTGGTCCGAACCGACCCTGTCGCCTGGCGGCGTCAAATGGGAAGGTTCCTACGCCCGCATCTCCAGCGGCTTCCAGGTCACCAGCTCGAAGCGTTTCGGCACGTCGGCCGGCCCGGTGATCGGGTTGGAGGCCGGCAAGATGTGGCGCGACGGCGATTTCGTCTACGGCATCTCAGGCGCGCTCGAATTCACTCCGTCGTTCGGCGGCTACGCCAATCCCGGCTTCAACCAGGCGAGCTATACCCGCGACATCGCCGGAGCCTTCCAGGTCAAGGCCGGCGTGTTCGCGACGCCGGACGTGCTGCTCTATACGAGCGTCGGCATGTCGGCCGCGAACGAGACCTTCCGCTATGGCGCGACGCCATTCTCGACACCGTTCTCGCGCTCCGACATCGCCGTCAGGCCAGAGGCGCGCGCGGGCGTCGCATGGGCGGTGACCAACAATGTGACGCTCGGGCTCGAGGTCGGCGTCATCGGGCCGGAGATGCGTTGAGAATGTGATTCAAGGCGCTACCCGCTTGATTCAAGCTGCTGGCGAATTGATTCAGCGTCTGGCGTTAAGTCTTTCACGTTGCAGAGCTTCTAACCGAACCTCGACAGAGAGCCCTCTCCTGACAGGAGCAGGGTCCCCGCGCCTTTCCACTCGAGGGGGGCCCTTCGCTCATCCACCAAACTTGTTGTTCTTCGGGAAGCCCTTGGGCGGCAAGCGGCCGGCTTCGGCGCGGTGGCCCAGCCATTCGATCAGCTCGGCCTGCGCCACCGTCCAGGTCCGGCCGGAGGTGTCGAGCCAGGTCAACCCGTCCTCCAACTTGAAAGTCTTGGCGTCCGACAGGCCGCCATCCTTGTAACGCTGCAGCTTGACGCCCTTGCCGCGGCTCATCTCCGCGACCTCGGAGATCGGGAAACAGAGCAGCTTGCGGTTCTGGCCGATGATCGCGACATGGTCGCCTTCGGCCGGCACCGCCAGCATCGCCTCGATCGGTGCCTCGACGTTCAGCACCTGCTTGCCCTTGCGGGTATTGGCGACGACATCGTCCGTGGGGACGACGAAGCCGCGCCCCTCGGTGGTCGCGACCAGAAGCTTCAAGCCGGCCTTGTACGGGAAGGCTGCGACGATCTCGGCGCTCTCCTCCAAATCGATCATCAAGCGGATCGGATCGCCGAAGCCGCGCCCGCCCGGCAGCTTCGAAGCTTCCAGCGTGAAGACCTTGCCATTGGTCGCCATCACCAGGATCTTCGCGGTGGTTTCGCTGAAGAAGGCGGTGCGCAGGCCGTCATCGCCCTTGAAGGACAGGGTCGACAGGTCCTGGACATGGCCCTTCAGCGCCCGGATCCAGCCCTTCTTCGAGATCACCACCGTCACCGGCTCGCGCTCGACCATGGCCTGGGTCAGGTCGATATCGGCGGTGTCGGGCATATCGGCGAAGCTGGTGCGGCGCTTGCCGATCGCCGTCTCCGGGCCGAACAGCTTCTTCACCTCGCGGATGTCCCAGGAGATGGTCTTCCATTGCTGCGCCTCGGAGGCGAGCAGGCCCTCGATCTGGCCCTTCTCGTTGGTCAGCTCCTCGAACTCGGTCTTGAGCTGCATCTCCTCGAGCTTGCGCAAGGCGCGCAGGCGGGTGTCGAGGATGGCGTTGGCCTGGACCTCGGTGAGCTCGAAGGCCTTCATCAGCTCGATCTTCGGCTCGTCCTCCTCGCGGATGATTTTGATCACCCGGTCGAGATCGAGATAGACGATCAGCAGGCCGGCGAGGATTTCGAGGCGCTTCTCGATCTGGCCGAGGCGGAAGCGCGAGCGCCGCTGCAGGACCTCGCGGCGATGGTCGAGCCAGGCACGCAGGGCCTCGGCGAGGCCGAGCACGCGCGGCACCAGCCCGCCCGTCAGCACGTTCATGTTCATCGGAATGCGCGATTCCAGCTCGGAGAGCTTGAACAGCGATTCCATCATCAGATTGGCGTCGACATTGCGGGCGCGCGGCTCGATGACGACGCGGATGTCCTCCGCGGATTCGTCGCGCAGATCGGCGACCAGCGGCAGCTTCCGCTCATTCAGCAGCTCGGCGATCTTCTCGATCAGCCGGCCTTTCGAGACCATGTAGGGGATCTCGGTGACGACGGCGAACCAGGTGCCCCTGCCCTGGTCCTCGACATGCCAGCGTGCCCGGGTCCGGAAGGCGCCGCGACCGGTGCGATAGGTCTCGACCATCGAGTCCCTGGACTCGACGATGATGCCGCCGGTCGGGAAATCGGGCCCCTGCACGAAGGTCATCAACTGCTCGGACGTCGTGTCCGGATGCTGGATCAGGTAGAGCGCCGCGTCGCAGAGTTCGGCGGCGTTGTGCGGCGGGATCGAGGTCGCCATGCCGACCGCGATGCCCTGCGAGCCGTTGGCCAGCAGGTTCGGGAAAGCAGCGGGGAGCACTGCAGGCTCCTCGTCCTCGCCGTTATAGGTCGGGCGGAAATCGACTGCGTCTTCGTCGATGCCGTCAAGCAGAAGGCGCGCGACCTCGGTCATGCGCGCTTCGGTGTAACGGTAGGCGGCGGCGTTATCGCCGTCGATATTGCCGAAATTGCCCTGGCCATCGATCAGCGGATAGCGCTGGGCGAAATCCTGAGCGAGACGCACCAATGCGTCGTAGACCGACTGATCGCCATGCGGATGGAAGCTACCGATGACGTCGCCGACGATCTTCGCGCATTTCCGATGCATCACATCGGGATTGAGCCGGAGCAGGCGCATCGCATAGAGGATGCGGCGATGGACGGGCTTCAGCCCGTCGCGCGCATCCGGCAGGGCGCGGTGCATGATCGTCGACAGCGCATAGGCGAGATAGCGCTCCTCGAGCGCGCTCTTCAGATCGACGCGTTCGGCTTCCTCCTCCGGAGGCGGCTCGACGGGTTTGCCCATGCTTCTCTACCAACCTAGTTCGACATGCAGCCCTGTTGAGGGCCGACACCGGTCCATACCTCGCAAGGACGAGGGAATAAGGGCCCGAATCACTTGATGCAACGATGCAGCCGCGATGCAAGCGACGCAAAGCGCCGCAGCCCGAAAACCAGCGGAAATCAGTGGATTCTCGCCGCCAGCTCCAGCAGGCGCGCCCGCTCGGGCGGCTCCTGCAAGCCACGCGGCTCGTAGAGGTCGCGGCGCAGGAAGAAACCGGTGAGCGCAAAGCCCGCGGCGATCTCGGCCGGGACCGGCCGGCGCGCGCCCTGCCCTTCGCTCAGGAAAGCCGGCAGGCCGAGCAGCCGGTCGAGATAGGGCTCGGCGGCCTTGCGGCTGACCGCCTTGCCGGATTTCGGCGAGACATGGGTGAGGTCCTCGCGCAGGCCGGTGACGGCGCAGCGTTCGAGCGAGAGTCCGTAGCCGAGCTCGGAGAGCATGGCGAGCTCGAAGCGCACCATCAGCGCCGGCGCGATCGCGATCTCGTCGAGATGGGCGAGCAGCACCGAGAGGCCCTCATAGAGGCCGGGATGCGGATCGCGCTCCGGCAGCAGGCGCAGCAGGCCTGCGACATTGGCGAGCCCGTAGAGTGCGACCGGCTGTGCCATCAGCCTTGCCGCATGCGAGGTCAGCAGCTCGACCTTGTACTCGCCGAGATGCTCGTCGAGCCTTGCCCGCCAGGTCAGCGAGACGAGATTGCCGGGCTGCAGCACCGGCTGCTGCTTGCTGGAGCGGCCGCCGCGAACGAGGCCGAGATGGCGGCCATGATCGCGCGTCATCACCTCCAGGATCACGGCGCTCTCGCCGTGACGCCGGACGCCAATGATCGTGCCCTCGTCGCTCCATTCCATGCGACGAGAGTTAGGGTGCGACGCCGAACGCCGTCAATCGCGCGTCATTCTCGGGCGAAGCGAAGCGCAGACCCGAGAATCTCAGGACGAGAAGGCGCTGACAGGAGCCTCCTCCCGCCTGAGATGGTCGGGTCAAGCCCGACCATGACGCCTTTTACGCTCGGCTCACGCCACGTATTGCGCGATCCCACCCCCGAAAGACCAGTCCTCGCGCTTGACCTCGACGAGGTTGATGAAGATGTCGTCGGGCTTCAGGCCCGGCTCCTTCTGCAGGTGCTCGGCGATGGCGGCATAGAGTGCCTTCTTCTGGGTGACGCCGCGGGTGTTGGCGACATAGAGCTGGATGATCACCAGAGCGTCGCTGCGGTTGAAGCCGAAATAGTTGTTGTCGAAGATGAACTCCTCGGCCTCGTGCTGGTGCACCACGGCGAAGAGGTCGTTCTCCGGCACCTCGAAGGTGGCGCGCAAGGCACGATAGACGCCGTCGACGATGGCGGCGGGATGCGAGGCCGGGCGGCCGCGGCGCATCGAAATCCGGATCAGAGGCATGATGGGCTCCATGACGCGAGGGGCGGTCTCAGCCGCCGACGCTCTGAAACTAGGCTTGTTCATTAAATCTGAAAATTGTATCTTTGATTATATCAATGATATCGAATTGCGATCTAAAATGAGCAACACACTCGATCTCGATGGCGTCGTCGCCTTCCTGCGTGCTGCGGAGTTCAGCAGTTTCACCCGCGCCGCCGAAGCGCTCGGCACGGCACAGTCGCTGGTCTCGACGCGCATCAAGAAGCTGGAGGAGGCGCTCGGCCAATTGCTGCTGCAGCGGCATCCGCGGCTGGTGCGATTGACCGCAGAGGGCGAGCGCTTCCTGCCCGCGGCCCGCGAACTGATGGCGGCGCATGAGCGCGCGCGGACCTCGTTCCAGCAGGTGCAGGAGCGCATCAGCATCGGCATCAGCGAGCAGGCTGTCGGGGCCGACGCCCCTGCACTGCTGGCGCGGCTCGCCAAGCACGACCCCTCTCTGGTGATAGGCCTGCGCATCGAACCCTCGGCCGCGCTCGACACAGCCTTCGAGCGCGGCGAGCTCGATGTCGCGGTGATCCGCCGGCTCGGGCCGGGGCGCACCGGCGAGGTGTTGCGGCGCGACGCCTTCGGCTGGTTCGGCGCGCCCTCGCTGACGAAGCCGGATGGACCGGTGCCACTGGTCAGCCTGATGCCGGAATGCCGCCTGCGCCGCCACGCCATGGATACGCTCGACAGTGCCGGCCTGCCCTGGCGCGAAGCCTTCATCGGCGGCGGCATGGCGGCGGTGCTAGCGGCGGTCGAAGGCGGGCTCGGCGTCTCGCCATTGGCGGGGCGGATCGCGCCGCGCGGCGCGGTCGATCTCGGCCCGGCCTGGGGCTTGCCGGCGCTCGACACCTTCGAGGTCGTGCTGCGCAGCAATGTCGCGACGCCGCGCGCCAACGCCTTCGTCAGGGAGCTGGCGGCGGCGTTCCGGGCGGGCTGAAGGCCGTGTCCCGAGCCGTCATGCTCGCCCTTGTGGCGAGCATCCACGTCTTGAACACCGCATTGTTCGAGGGAAGACGTGGATGGTCGGGACAAGCCCGACCATGACGGGAGTGCCTAAGCCACCACGCGCTCGACCCGGCTGATCACCCGCTTCTCGCGCAGTTCGCTGATGATCGCGCTGAGGTGCTTCAGGTCCCAGACCGTCAGGTCGATGGTGACGTCGGTGAAGTCCGGCGTCGGGCGGACCATCGAGACGGCGTCGATATTGCCGTCATGCTCGGCGATGGTGGTGGTGATCTGGGCGAGCGAGCCGGGCTCGTTGATCGAATTGAGCTGGATGCGCGCCGGGAATCGCTGCGGGCGCTTGTCGTCGAGATCCCAGCGCACATCGAGCCAGCGCTCCGGCTCGTTGTCGAAGGCGGCGAGCGAGGGCGACTGGATCGGATAGATGGTCACCGCCTCCCCCGGCGTCAGAATGCCGACGATGCGGTCGCCCGGCACGGCGCCGCCGCCCGGCGCGAAGCGCACCGGCAAGTCGCCGCCGAGGCCGCGGATCGGAATGGCGTCGCTGCCCGGCGTCTCGTTCGGCAGCTTGAATTTGAGATTCTCGCCCTGGCGCAGCTCGAACCAGCCCTTGCCGGGCGGCGCCGCCTTGGCGTCGCCGGTCGCGCGCTTCTCCGGTTCGAGATCGGGATAGACCGCGCGTACGACATCGCCGGAGAACATCTCACCACGCCCGACCGCGGCGAGCACGTCATCCACGGCGGTACGGGCGAGTCGCTTCAGCGCAGCCTTGAGCTTGTCGTCGGTGAAAGGTCGCTCAGCGCGCATGAAGGCGCGCTCGAGAATCTGGCGGCCGAGGCCGGCATATTGCCGGCGCACGGCGACGCGCGTGGCGCGGCGGATCGCGGCACGGGCTTTGCCGGTGACCACCAGCGATTCCCAGGCAGCCGGCGGGGCCTGGCCCTCGGCGCGAGTGATCTCGACCTCGTCGCCATTCTGGAGCTCGGTCAGCAGCGGCGCGATCCGGCCGTTGATCTTGGCGCCGACGGCGGTGTTGCCGACATCGGTATGGACCGCATAGGCGAAGTCGATCGGCGTCGCCCCGCGCGGCAGGGCGATCAGGCGGCCCTTTGGCGTGAAGCAGAAGACCTGGTCGTGGAACAGCTCGAGCTTGGTGTGCTCAAGAAACTCCTCGGGATTGTCGCCCTCGGCCAGGAGGTCGACAGTGCGGCGCAGCCATTGATAGGCGCGGCTCTCGTCGGCCGCGGCGACGACGCCGGCCGTGCGACCGTCCTTGTAGCGGGCATGGGCGGCGATGCCGAATTCGGCGACGCGGTCCATGCCGTCGGTGCGGATCTGCAGTTCGACGCGCTGGCGGCCGGGGCCGACCACGGTGGTATGCAGCGAGCGGTAGTCATTCTGCTTCGGCGTCGAGATGTAGTCCTTGTAGCGGCCCGGCACCATCGGCCAGGTCATGTGGACGATGCCGAGCACGCGGTAGCAGTCCTCCGGCTTGTCGACGATGACGCGGAAACCGAAAATATCGGAGAGCTGCTCGAAGGAGACGGATTTGCGCTCCATCTTCTTCCAGATCGAATAGGGCCGCTTGCGCCGGCCATAGACCTGCGCCTCGATACCACGCTCCGCGAGCTTGGTCTTGAGATCGCTCTCGATCTCACCGATGACCTTGCCCTCGCGCTGGGTCACCTCTTCCAGTCGCTTGGTGATGGTCGCGTGCGCTTCCGGCTTGATGTGGCGGAAGGCGAGCTCCTCCAGCTCCTCGCGCAATTCCTGCATGCCCATGCGGCCGGCGAGCGGCGCATAGATCTCGATCGTCTCCTCGGCGATGCGCAGGCGCTTCTCGGGCGGCACATAGTGCAGCGTGCGCATGTTGTGCAGCCGGTCGGCGAGCTTGACCAGGAGCACGCGGATATCGTCGACGATGGCGAGCAGGAGCTTGCGGAAATTCTCGCCCTGCGCCGCCTTCTTCGAGACGAGGTCGAGCTTCTTGATCTTGGTTAAACCGTCGACGAGCCGGCGGATATCGGGCCCGAACAGGGTCTCGATCTCCTCCAGCGTCGCCTCGGTGTCCTCGACGGTGTCGTGCAGGACGGCGGCAACGATGGTGGCATCGTCGAGCTTGAGCTCGGTCAGGATCGCCGCGACTTCGAGCGGATGGGCGAAGAACGGATCGCCCGAGGCACGCTTCTGCGTGCCGTGCGCACGCATGGCGTAGACATAGGCGCGGTTGAGCAGCTCCTCGTCGGTATTCGGGTTGTAGCGCTTGACCCGGTCGACAAGCTCATATTGCCGCATCATGCCCATGCGGGCCGTACTCCGACGCTCAGTTCAGGGGGGATTCGTGTTCAATTGAATTCGTTCAATATCGCCATGTCGTGGCCTCCCGGGCAAGACGTATCGACGCGGGCCGGGCATGAAAAAAGCCCGGCAGAGCCGGGCTTTAGCAGATATCGTCAACGCTTTCCGACAGCTCAATCCTCGTCGTCGGCGCTCTCGGTCGGCGGAACGAGGCCGTCGAGGCCGCGCAGCAGGTCGTCTTCGCTCATCCGGTCGAACTGAATCTCGGAATCGGGCGTCGCCGCACTCGGCTGGCTGCTGGTCAGCAGCGGCACGGTGTCAGCTTCCGGCTCATCGACCTCGACATGCTTCTGCAGCGAGTGGATCAGGTCTTCCTTGAGATCCTCGGGAGTGAGCTTCTCATCGGCGATCTCGCGCAGGGCGACGACCGGGTTCTTGTCGTTGTCGCGCGGAACGAGGATCGAGGAGCCCGAAGCGATCATGCGGGCGCGATGGCTCGCAAGCAGAACCAGCTCGAAGCGGTTCTCGACCTTGTCGATGCAATCCTCAACGGTGACGCGAGCCATTCGCGGCTCCTTCTGATCTTGCGCGATGCGATGGAAAGGTTGAACGGCGCTCATACAGGCTGAACGCCCGAGATGCAAGGTTTTGAAACAGCTTGCCGGCAGCGAGCCGGATTATGGCGGCGCCACCGCCTTCAGCCACTGCCGGACGGCCTGGACGTCAACGCTGGCCATATTCTCCTCGGTTGCGACCAGGTGGTAGTGGTGCCCCTCGATGATCGGACCGAACGGGTGAACAAGGACGCCGCGGGCCAGCTCGTCCTCGACCATGAGCAGACTGGTGATGAAGACGCCCTGCCCGGCCACCGCCGCCTGTATGGCGTGGCTTTCGTCGGTGATGCGCAGGCCGGCGTCGACATTCAGGCCCGGCACCTGCGCCAAGGCCTGCCAACGCCGCCAATCCGGCTGCAGATCCCGGCGGTGCCATTCCGAATGGATCAGCGTCGCCGCGGTGAGGTCGGCTGACACGCGCAGGCCGAGCGAGGGGCTGCAGACGACACCGAAGCGGTCCTGGCACAATACCTCGGACACCAAGCCCGCGAACGGCCCTGCCCCGTAGCGCACGGCGATGTCGGCAGCGCCACCTGCCAGATCGACGGCGTCGTCCGAGGCATGCAGCCGCAGCGCAAATTGCGGCCACTGCATTTGGAACGAGGCCAATGCCGGAATCAGGCGGCGGGCGGTGAAGAGCGTGGTTGCGCTGACCGTCACCGCACTGCGGCGTGGTTGCGGCGACAGATCGGCTATGGCGTGCGCGAAACTGTCCAGACCATCACGGAGCACAGGGTAGAGGTGCGCGCCGGCCTGCGTCAGCGAGACGCGCCGGACATGCCGCTCGAATAGTGGGAGGCCGAGCGTCGCTTCCAGCAGCCGCAATTGATGGCTGATTGCGGTCGGCGTCACGGCCAGTTCGTCGGCGGCCCTGCTGAAGCTCAGATGCCGCGCCGCCGCCTCGAACGCGCGGAGCGCGGCCAGCGGCGGGAGCTTTCGAGGGCTTTTCATAGATGAATATACCTCATCTATCAGCTGAGGAATTCGCCTTTGTCGTCGTGGCAGATAACGATCTAGCTGAAGGAAAGCGAGAGCTTTGCATGAGCTACCCGGTTTCATGGAGATCGTTATGCAGCCCCTCAACATCCTTCAGATCGATGCCAGCGCCCGCGCCGGCATCTCCGGCATCGATCCGCGCGGATCGCATACCCGCCGCCTGACCAACCGCTTCGTCGAGCGCTGGCAAGCTGCGCGGCCGCAAGACAGCGTCATCCATCGCGACGTCGGCCAGCAACCGCCCTCACCCGTCAGCGGCGACTGGATCGCAGCGGCCTTCACCCGGCCCGAGCGCCGGGACGAAGCAGCTCGGGCGCAACTCGCCGAGAGCGACGTCCTCGTGGATGAACTCCTGCGTGCCGACCTGATCGTCGTCGGAGCCCCGATGTACAATTTCGGGCTTCCAGCCCAGCTCAAGGCCTGGGTCGACAATATCGTGCGCGTCGGCGTCACCTTCGGCTTCGATCGCGGCCGGCAAGGCGAGCCCTACTGGCCGATGTTGCCGCCGGGCAAGCGCCTCGTCATCCTCTCTTCGCGTGGCGACTATGGCTACGATCCCGACGGCCGGCTGGGAGCCATCAATCTGGTCGAGCGCGGGCTGAGCGTGCCGATGAGCTATATCGGCCTGACGCAAACACATTCGATCGCCATCGAATACGACGAATTCGGCGACGAACGCCTGCGCGCATCGATCTTGGCGGCCGAGACGGCAGTCGATGACCTGGTCGAGGAGCTCGCACAGAACTTCGCCGAAGCCGCTGGCCGCGAGCCGCTGCCCGTCTGACGGAGCTCCAGCGGCGACGATCCGCCGGAGCAGCCCGTTCCGCCGTCAGAGGCCGCGCATGCGGGTGACGAGTTCCTCGACAAGCAGCTCGCGCTGCTCCGTCTGCGCCAGCGCCCTGCCGGCCATGGCCGGCAGCTCTTCCGGCCGCTGTTCGGAGAAGCGCATGCGCATCGTCGTCGCCACGGCCTCACCGAAAGCGATCGCCTCACGATTCCCGATCGAGGAGAGGAAGGCGATGGTGCTGGCCGAGGCGTCGGCGATGGCGGCGCGGATGATCTGCTGGTCGCGCTCATTGCCGAGACGCATGGCGAAGACGGTCGAGCACTGCGACAGAATGGTCGGATCGAGTTCGCCCGGACGCTGCGTCACGATGCCGAGATAGGCGCCGTATTTGCGTCCCTCCTTGGCGATACGGGCAATGGCCTGGCGTGTCGGGGTGAAGCCGAGCCCCTGATCCTGTGGCACGTAGCGATGCGCCTCCTCGCAGAGCAGCAGGATCTCGTAGCTGCCGCGACTCGCCATGGCGAGATCGAATGAGAGCCGAGCCAGGCTGGATGCGACCGCGTTGACAACCTCTGACGGCAGCCCGCCAAGCTGGAATACGGTGACCGGCCGACCGCGGTGCGGTACGCGGAAGACCTGGCTGATCACCGGCGCGATCGTCTCCATGCTGTTGGCATGGGCGAACAGGAAACCATAGCGTGGATCGCCATAGAGCGTTTCCAGCCTTACCCTAAGGGCACGCAGTGTCGCGCGCGGATAGCGCAACTCATGCAGGCCGATCTGCTCGTCGATCGCAGTAAAGAGATCGGCCATGCGATAGGGCGCCGCGAGTTCGGCCGATCCGCTAGTTTCGCCGGGGCGGCGCGCGCCCGGATCGATCGGCCGCTTCAGAACGCTGCTGCCGAGATCGCGCGCCATGTCCTGTGAAGAGACGACGCGATAGCGGTTGCGTGCGACGGCGATGACCTCACGCAGGATCTCGGCTTCGTCCTCGAGCGGCGGCCGGCCGCGGAAGACGATGTCGGCGAACTCCTCGAAACGGAACAGCCAGAACGGCAGATCGAGCGTGCTTGCATCGATCCGCACGGAGTTGTCAGGGAAGGCATGGGCATATTCATTGTGCGGGTCGAGGATCAGTATCCGCAGGTTTGGCTTCACCTCGACCGCCTTGCGCAGGATCAGCGCGACTGCGCTCGATTTGCCGACGCCAGTCGTGCCGAGCACGGCGAAATGACGCGAGAGCAGGCGGTCGATATCTACCCTCGCCGCAACGCTCGCATCCTGTGTCAACGAGCCGAGGACAACGCCCCTGCGCTGGCCGAGATCGTGGATGTACTCCAGATCCCGCGAGCGAATGCGATGCGCCAGCGCGCCGATCGGCGGATAGCTGGTGATGCCGCTGTCGAAACGCGCCGTCCCGTTCTCGCCGTCGACGACCTCTCCGAGCAATTCGACCTCGACTGCGACCCTGTTGGCCCCTGCCTCGTCCCAGGCCTGATCCAGCGTCCGCATCTCGTAGACCAGTCCGACAACACGGCTCGCGCCAAGGTTGATCGAGAGCAAGCGGCCGATGGCGTAGCCATCATTGCCACCGAGCGCCGCCCCCGAAGCGCTCACCGCGATGGTGGCGCGCGCGCCCGAGCATGCGATCACGCGGCCGAGCGCACGGTCCGACGGACGCGTGAGATCGCGCCGATCAGCCGTGATCTCGCTCTCGAATTGTCGATGGGTGGCGGGAAGCTGCATGACGCGACTGAAAACATCTCCGGATGTTCGCCGAAGCTAGTTTCAGGGGCTTAACAATAGCCACGCCGCAGGTTTCGCGATCCCATCAGGGAATACACGTAATACGTGTAGGCATCGATCACGAATGCTGACGGCGTCGATCACATCCCTTGCCTTGAACCCTCGCGCCCCCCGGCGTAGACGGCGAAGGACAAAAGGGGGGTGACGATGACCAAGAACCGCTTGCGCCTGGGCGTGAACATCGACCACGTCGCAACCGTGCGGAACGCACGTGGCGGCGCCCTGCCCGATCCGGTGCGCGCCGCGCACCTCGCCATCGCTGCCGGCGCCGATGGGATCACCGCCCATCTGCGCGAGGACCGGCGCCATATCCGCGACGCCGACATGGCAAGGCTCGCGAGCGAAATTTCGAAGCCGCTGAATTTCGAGATGGCCGCGACGGCGGAGATGATAAGCCTCGCCGAAAAGCTGAAGCCGCATGCGGCCTGCCTGGTGCCGGAGAAGCGCGAGGAGCGCACCACCGAGGGCGGGCTCGACGTCGTCGGCCAGGCGCAGGCGCTCTCTGCCCCGATTGCCCGCCTGAAAGCAGCCGGTTGCCGCGTCTCTCTGTTCATCGAGGCCGACGAAGCGCCGATCGCGATGGCGGCCAAGCTCGGCGCTCCCGTGGTCGAACTTCACACGGGCACCTGGTGCCATGCCGTCGCCGACGGTCACATCGAGAAAGCGGAAGCCGAGTTCCAGCGGCTCGCTCATGGCGCGGCCTTTGCCGCCTCGCTCGGCCTCGAGGTCCATGCCGGCCACGGGCTCGACTACGACACCGCCCGCAAGCTCGCCAGCGTACCAGCCTTCGTCGAGTTCAACATCGGCCATTTCCTCGTCGGCGAAGCGATCTTCGTCGGACTGGAAACGGCGATCGCCGTGATGCGGCGGGCAATGGACGAAGGCCGCGCGGCCAGCTAGACCGCTGGAATGATCCTCGGCATCGGCTCCGATCTCTGCGACATCCGCCGCATCGAGAACTCGCTCGCCCGTTTCGGCGAGCGCTTCACCCAGCGCATCTTCACAGAGGGCGAGCAAACGAAATCCGATCGCCGCGCCACGCGTGCGGCATCCTATGCCCGCCGCTTCGCCGCCAAGGAGGCCTGCTCGAAGGCGCTCGGCACCGGCATCAGGTCCGGCGTGTTTTGGCGCGACATGGAGGTGGTCAATCTGCCAGGCGGGCGACCGACCATGCGGCTCACCGGCGGCGCTGCCGCACGCCTCGCCGAAATGACACCGCCCGGCCACGAGGCGTTCGTACATGTCTCACTGACCGACGATCCGCCGCTGGCCCAGGCCTTCGTTGTGATCGAGGCCAGGCCGATCAGGGCCTGACCTCGGATAGCGGTTTCAATCGGCCCAGGCCGGCGTCAGCCGGTGACCTGGTCCCGTGACTCACCGCTCAGCCAGCGATAGATGACGCCGCCGAGCACGCCGCCGATGATCGGCGCCACCCAGAACAGCCAGAGCTGCTGCAGGGCCCAGCCGCCGACGAACAACGCCGGGCCGGTCGAACGCGCCGGGTTCACCGAGGTATTGGTGACCGGGATGCTGACGAGGTGGATCAAGGCGAGGCCCAGGCCGATGGCGAGCGGGGCGAAGCCGGCCGGCGCCTTGCCGTGGGTCGCGCCCATGATGATGAACAGGAACATCATGGTCATCACCACCTCGGTCAGGAAGGCCGAGGCCAGGCCGTATTTGCCGGGCGAATGCTCGCCATAGCCGTTGGATGCGAAGCCCTTGGCGACATCGAAGCCGGGCGCGCCGACCGCAATGAAGTAGAGCACGGTGGCGGCGAGGATGGCGCCGACGACCTGGGCGACGATGTAGGGCACCACCTGTCCCGCCGGGAAGCGCCCGCCGGCAGCAAGGCCGATCGTGACAGCCGGGTTGAGATGGCAGCCGGAGATATGGCCGATCGAATAGGCCATGGTGACGACGGTCAAACCGAACGCGAGAGATACGCCAAGCAACCCGATGCCGACCTGCGGAAAGCCCGCCGCGATCACGGCGCTGCCGCAGCCGGCGAAGGTCAGCCAGAAGGTTCCAATCACCTCTGCGACATAGTTTCTCGTGCTCATGTCGATTCGCCCTTTGGTTGCGATCACAGGACTGTGATCGCGAGGCAACCCAGCGTCAATCTGGCACGAATACCGGGGCCGCCGCGGCCGGATGGGAAGCCGCCCGCAAACGATCGCGGACGCTGTTCGCGGCGGCCTGGCTCAGCGTCGTCTGCAGCCTCGCCTTGCACTGCGAGCAGCGCCAGGGCCTTTGCGGAGTCTGTTCGAGGGAGTATCGGCTCGACATCCGCCTGGCCGATGCAACTGCTGTCCACCCCTCCCATATTGCGCCTGCGTTGTCCGACGCCCGATAGTCGGCTAGACCGCGCACTCGAACTGTAAGCCAGCAGGAGGCCCGTTTGGCCAACGACGCCGAGATCAAGAGCAAGACCAAGGATGAAGGTGGCGTCCTCGAGACGATCAAGGTCGTCGTCCAGGCCCTGCTGATCGCCCTGGTGATCCGGACTCTGCTGTTCCAGCCCTTCAACATCCCCTCGGGCTCGCTGATCCCGACGCTGCTGATCGGCGATTACCTGTTCGTCTCGAAATACACCTACGGCTACTCCAAGCACTCGATGCCGTTCAGCCCGCCGCTGTTCCAGGGCCGGATCTGGGCAGCCGAGCCGAAGCGCGGCGACATCGCCGTGTTCAAGCTGCCCAGCGACGGCTCGACCGACTACATCAAGCGCGTCATCGGCCTGCCGGGCGACCGCATCCAGATGATCGACGGCATCCTGCACATCAACAACACGCCGGTGAAGCGCGAGCGTATCGCCGACTTCGTTACAACCGACGCCTGGGGCCGCGCCACCAACGCCATCCAGTATCGCGAGACCCTGCCGAACGGCGTCAGCCACCAGATCATCGAGCGCGAGGGCGACACCGGCACCTTCGACAACACTCCGGTGTTCACCGTGCCGGCCGGCCATTTCTTCATGATGGGCGACAATCGCGACAATTCGCTCGACTCGCGTGACCGCAGCGTCGGCTACGTGCCGTTCGAGAACTTCGTCGGGCGCGCCGAGATCATCTTCTTCTCGATCGATGAGGGCGCGTCCGCCTGGCGCATCTGGGAATGGCCCTGGACGGTGCGTTGGAACCGCATGTTCTCGACGATCAAGTGAGCAAGACCAGCGATAGTGGCCGCAAGCTGCCCGAGCTCTCGCGGCTCGAGGACAGGCTCGGCCACCGCTTCCGCGACCGGGCCCTGCTGGAGACGGCGCTCACCCATATGAGCGCCGATCCGCGCCGGATCGCGAGCTATCAGCGGCTCGAATTCCTGGGCGACCGCGTGCTCGGCCTCTCGGTCGCCGACATGTTGTTCACCACCTATTCGCAGGCCGAGGAAGGCGACATGTCGCGCCGCCTCGCCGATCTCGTGCGCAAGGAGACCTGCGCCGCCGTCGCGAGCGCCTGGGATGTCGGGCCGCATTTGCGGCTCGGCGAAGGCGAGATCCTCTCGGGCGCGCGCAAGAACAAGGCGATCCTGGCCGACGCCTGCGAGGCGATCATCGGAGCCGTCTTCATCGACGGCGGCTATGGCGCGGCGCGCAAGCTGGTCGAGGCCGGCTTCGGCGAGCGGCTGCTGACGCCGGCGACGCCCTTGCGCGACGCCAAGACGGCGCTGCAGGAATGGGCGCAGGGCCAGGGCCATCCGACGCCGACCTATGCCGAACGTGGTCGTTCCGGCCCCGACCACGCGCCGATATTCCGCATCGCGGTGCGGATCGGCTCGCTGGCGGAAGCGGAGGCCGAAGGCCGCTCGAAGCGGCTGGCCGAGCAGGCGGCGGCCGAAGCCTTCCTGCGCCGGCAGGGATTGTGGAACGAAGGGGCAGAGGCGGACCATGGCTGAGAACGACCAGCAGACCCGCTGCGGCTTCGTCGCGTTGATCGGCGCACCCAATGCCGGCAAGTCGACGCTGCTGAACCAGCTCGTCGGCGCCAAGATCTCGATCGTCTCGCGCAAGGTGCAGACCACGCGTACCCAGGTGCGCGGCATCGCCCTGTCGGGACCGACGCAGATCATCTTCGTCGATACGCCCGGCATCTTCGCGCCCAAGCGCCGGCTCGACCGCGCCATGGTGACGAGCGCCTGGGGCGGAGCGACCGATGCCGATCTGATCGGCGTGCTGATCGATGTCGGCCGCTTCGATCATGAGGAGAACACCGCGCTGCTGGAGAAGCTCTCCGAGCTCAGGCAGCCGAAGTTCCTGATCCTCAACAAGATCGACACGATCCCAAAGGAAAAGCTGCTCGCCATCACCGCGGCGGTGAACGAGCGGGCGAAGTTCGAGGCGACCTTCATGGTCGCGGCGCTGACCGGCTATGGCGTCAAGGACATCCTCGCCTGGCTGGAGACCCGGCTGAAGCCCGGCCCCTGGCTCTATCCGGAGGATCAGATCTCGGATGCGCCGCTGCGCTTCCTCGCCGCCGAGATCACCCGCGAGAAGATCTTCGAGCGGCTGCATGACGAACTGCCATACCGCTCGACGGTCGAGACCGAGAGCTGGCAGCAGCGCCCGGACGGCTCGGTCCGGATCGAACAGACGATCTATGTCGAGCGCGAGGGGCAGCGGAAGATCGTGCTCGGCGAAGGCGGCCAGACGATCAAGGCGATCGGCCAGAAAGCACGTGTCGAGATCGCCGAAGCAGCCGAGGCGAAGGTCCACCTCTTCCTCTTCGTCAAAGTCCGCGAAAACTGGAGCGACGATCCGGAACGCTATCGCGAAATGGGGCTCGACTTTCCGAAAAGCTGAATATTGAGACGCTCGCACGCGCAAATGGCAAAATTCGATCACGATCTTGCGCGGTACGTCGCATTCACCACATAAACACCGAAGGACCGCTCGATTTGGAGCGTAAGCCTGACATTATTCAACCTTGTTCCGTGCCGATTCTTATTGATCGACCGTATTTGAGCCAGGAGCCATTACATGGCAGGTGAACCGCGTATCGCGCTCTTCATTGATGGAGCCAATCTCTACGCGACCTCGAAGCAGCTCGGCTTCGACATGGACTATCGACGTCTGCTCAAGGAATTCCAGGGCCGCGGCAATCTGATCCGGGCCTTCTACTTCACGACATTGGTGGAAAGCGAAGAGTACACCTCGATCCGCCCTCTGGTCGACTGGCTCGACTATAACGGCTACCGGGTCATCACCAAGGCTGCGAAAGAATTCACTGACGCGACCGGACGCCGGCGCGTCAAGGGCAACATGGATATCGAGCTCGCCATCGAGATGCTCGAGCTCGCCCCTCATCTCGACCACATCTATTTGTTCTCCGGCGATGGCGATTTCCGCCCGCTGGTCGAGGCGGTGCAGCGCAAGGGCGTCAAGGTCTCGGTCGTCTCGACCATCAACACCAACCCGCCCATGGTCGCCGACGACCTGCGCCGGCAATGCGACGAGTTCGTCGAGCTCGCCACGCTGATGCCGAAGGTCGGACGCGATCCCTCCGAGCGGGTCGCGCGCGCTCCGGCCACCGGCAACCCAGGGCTGGAGCGCCGCTATGGCATCCGCCAGGGCGACGAGACGCCGGAGAGCTGAACCGGCCTTTCTCTCCCGCGTTGTCGATTCGTGAACAGGTCGCGCGGCCTAGAGGGCACTTGACCCCGGCCGCCGCTCGCGCGACCTCTGTTGCCGCAACGACACATGGAGGGCATGCCTTGGAACGCCGCAGCTTTCTTACCGGCCTCGTGGCCGGCTCCGCATCCGCCCTGATCATCGCCCGTCCAGCGCTGGTGCTGGCACAGGCCGCGCCGGCTCCAGCCGCTCCACCGCCGGTCTTCACGCTGCCAAAACTCTCCTACGCCTATGAGGCGCTGGAGCCGGTCATCGATGCGCAGACCATGCGCATCCACCATTCGCTGCACCACCAGGCCTATGTGAACGGCGCCAACGCCGCCGCCGGCCAATGGGAAGCGTTGAAAACCACGCCGATCGAGACGGTGCTCGCCGATCTCAACGCTGCTCCGGACAATGTCCGGACCGCCGTGCGCAACAATGTCGGCGGCCACTGGAACCACAGCTTCTTCTGGGAACTGATGACGCCCGGCGGCGCACAGCAGCCTGGCGCGGAGCTGAAGAGCGCGATCGACAGCGCCTTCGGCTCGGTCGATGAATTGACGAAACGGGTCAATCAGGCCGGCGCGACGCGCTTCGGCTCGGGCTGGGCCTGGCTTGTCGTCGGCAAGGACAAGAAGCTCGCCATCATCTCGACGGCCAACCAGGACACGCCGCTCGAACTCGGCGCCAAGGCCGTACTCGGCGTCGATGTCTGGGAACACGCCTACTACCTGAAATACCAGAACCGCCGGCCGGAATACCTCGCCGCCTGGTGGAAGACGGTGAACTGGGACAAGGCGAACGAGAATTTCAAGAAGGCGATTGCTTAACGGCGGAACCTGCCCCTGCTTTTCCCGTTATGGTTGCAATGGGAAAAGCAAGGGTGGCTCATGCCGGATGATGCAAGCGATGTCGCGCGCGCCTACTACCAGGCTTATGTCGAGAAGGACCGCGCCGCGCTCGAAGCTCTCATCGCCGAGGATTTCCAGTTCAGCAGCCCGCTCGACAACCGGCTCGACCGCGAGACCTATTTCGAGCGTTGCTGGCCGAACAGCGAACGTATCCGCGCCTGCAGGTTCAAGCATCTCATCCCGATCGGCGAGACGATCTTCGTGACCTATGAGGGCGAAGCCATTGACGGCAAGGGGTTTCGCAATACCGAAATCCTGACGATCCGGGACGGCAAGATCGTCGAAGTCGAGGTCTATTTCGGCTGGTCGCTGCCCCATCCGGCGCCGGAGGGAGGCTTCGTCGAGGCGAACGGGCTCACGGGATAGCCGGGCCTTCCGCGCTAACCACCCGTCTTCAGGATGCGGGCCTTGTCGCGATTCCAGTCGCGCGTCTTCTCGGTCTCGCGCTTGTCGTGCAGCTTCTTGCCCTTGCCGAGGCCGAGCTCGACCTTGGCCCGGCCCTTGTCGTTGAAATAGACCTTGAGCGGGATGACGGTGAAGCCTTCGCGCTGGATCGCGCCCATCAGCTTGTTGATCTGGCGGCGGTGCAGCAGCAGTTTCCGCGGCCGGCGGACATCATGGTTGAAGCGATTGGCTTCGAGATATTCCGGGATATGGGCGTTGAACAGGAAGAGCTCGTTGCCCATCGGGCCGGCATAGCTCTCGCCGATCGTCGCCTTGCCGCCGCGCAGCGACTTGATCTCGGTGCCCTGCAGGGCGATGCCGGCTTCCAGGGTCTCGGTGATGGCATAGCTGTAGCGCGCCTTGCGGTTGTCGGCCGCAAGCTTGTAGCGCTCTGGATCAGGCTTACTCATCGAAACACTCCGGTAGTCGGCATGGCCGACTACCTCACTTAAGCATTCAGCAGGCCGGCGTGAACCATGGCGCTGCGAATGACTTCGCCGGTCGCCGGCGTCACCGGCAACAACGGCAGGCGGAGCTCCTCCTCGATCCGGCCGAGGCGCTTCAGGCCATGCTTGGCACCGGCGAGGCCCGGCTCCTTGAAGATGGCGTCGTGCAGCGGCACCAGCCGATCCTGAAGCTTCAGCGCGCCGGCATAGTCGCCCTTCAGCGCACAGCTCATCAAGTCGGCGCAGAGCTTGGGCGCGACATTGGCGACGACCGAGATGCAGCCATGGCCGCCGGCGGCCATATAGGCCAGCGCCGTCATGTCTTCGCCCGAGAGCTGGATGAAGTCGGGGCCGAGCACATGGCGCTGCTGCGAGACCCGGGCGAGATTGGCGGTCGCGTCCTTCACCCCGGCGATGTTCTTCAGCTCGTAGAGGCGCGCCATGGTCTCGACCGACATGTCGACCACCGAGCGCGGCGGGATGTTGTAGATGATGATCGGGATGCCGATCGCGTCGTTCACCGCCTTGAAGTGCTGATACATGCCCTCCTGGGTCGGCTTGTTGTAATAGGGCGTGACCACGAGCACCGCGTGGGCGCCGGCCTTCTCGGCGTGCCTGGCCAGCGAGATCGCTTCGGTGGTGTTGTTCGAGCCGGCGCCGGCGATGACCGGCACCCGGCCCTTGGCCTGGTCGAGCACGATCTCGGTGACGCGCCCATGCTCCTCATGGCTGAGCGTCGGGCTCTCGCCGGTGGTGCCGACCGGGACCAGCGCGGTCGAGCCGCTCTCGATCTGCCAGTCGACCAGAGCGCGCAGTGTCGCCTCGTCGATCTTGCCGCCCTTGAACGGCGTCACCAGCGCGGGCATCGAACCGGTGAGGGGCGCATGCTTGGTCATGGACGGTCCTGAAAACGACAAAGTTCGGCGTGAAACGGTTTCCCGCCAAAAAACAGGCGACAGACATAGCCTTTCAGCTGCAGTCCGCAAAGCCGGCAACCCATCAAAAATCGTGGCGGCATAGTTAGGACTTCGTAAAGCTCCATCCCGGAGCATGGTCTACTGCTACGATCCGGCTTGCTTGGGGGGACCCCTTGATGGCGCTATCGCCGGGCCGACGGTTCTTCGGAACCGGCCTGACGCTTATCCTCGTTGCTGTCGGCCCCTGCTCAGCGGGCCCTGACGGCTCGCATCCGTTGCAGATCGAGCAGTTGGCGCGTGTCGATACGAGCGCCAGCACGAACGTTGATGTCGGCGTCACCGCCTCGCTTGCGCCGCAAACCGAGCCACCCGCATCGCCTGTGCCACCGGCAGCGATCGTCCGGCCGGAAGAGCGGATCGACCTCGAACCGCTGAAGAAAGTGGTGGCGGCCTATCGTAGCGGCAAGCTGGAAGATGGCGACGCCATCGCTCGCGGCATCGACGACAAGGCGGTGCGTGGCATGCTGGAGTGGGTGGCGCTGCGCAGCCTGTCCAATGTCGTCAGCTTCGAGCGCATCGCCGAATTCCTCGACGAGTTCCCGAACTATCCCGGCACCACCCCGTTCCGCCGGCGGGCCGAGGCGGCGCTGGTCACCGACCGGCGCTCGCCTGAGACCGTCCGCGCCTTTTTCCATGGCCGCGAGCCGATCAGCCCGGCGGGGCGCGTCGCGCTGGCGCGGGCTCTCGCCGCCGAGGGCAAGACCGACGAGGCGCTGGCGCTCGCGCGCCGAACCTGGCTCAAGGACCATCTCGGCGCCGGGCTCGAGAAGATCGTGCTCGACAATTTCGGTGACAAGCTCACCACGGCCGATCATCGCCTGCGCACCGAGCGCTATCTCTTTGCTGGAAAGAGCGAGGAAGCGCTGCGCAATGCCGCCCGCGTCTCGCAGGATTATGTCGCCCTCGCCAAGGTCCGCCTCGCCAGCGCCAAGGCCAAGGGGCCGATCGCGCAGAAGCAGATCGACGCCGTACCCGCCGCCCTGAAGAAGGACATCTCCTTCGCCTTCCTGCAGGCACAGCAGGCGCGTCGCTCCGGCAAGCCGGTCGATGCCGCCAAGGCGATCGCCGATGTCCCGCGCGATCCGGCCTTGCTCGGGGATGGCGATGGCTGGTGGGAGGAGCGCCGGCTGATCGCCCGCAAGCTGCTCGACGAGGGCGACGCCAAAGGCGCCTATGCCGTCGCCTCCGGTCATGGCGCCGAGGACACGGCCGAGCGTATCGACGCTGAATGGCATGCCGGCTGGATCGCACTGCGCTTCGAGAAGGATGCCGAGCGGGCCGCGAAGCATTTCGCCGAGGCTGCCAAGATCGCGGAGACGCCGATCTCGGTGGCCCGCGCCACCTATTGGCAGGGCCGCGCCGCCGACGCACTGAACAAGGCCGACGAGGCGAAGACCTTCTATACTCGCGCCGCCGAGCATCCGGTCGCCTATTACGGCCAACTCGCCCGCGCCCGGCTCGGCCTCACCGACCTGCCGGTGCGGCGCACCATGGCGGCGCCGCTGGCGCATCTGCCCGGCTTCAAGGCGGCCAAGCTGCTCTATGCGATCGAGGCCCCCGATCTCGCCGGGCAATTGCTGATCGACCTGTCGCAGCGTTTGCACGATACCGCCGCACTCGAGGCGATCGCCGACATCGCCCGCCAGCGCGGCGACGCCAAGACCCTGCTCACCATCGGCAAGATCGCGCTGCAGCGCGGCTTCCCGCTCGACGAGGCCGCCTTCCCGACCTTCGGCGTACCGGAATTTCCGTCGGTCGGCGATCCGATGGAGCGCGCCATCGTCCATGCCATCGCCCGGCAGGAGAGCGCCTTCGACCCGGCCGCGGTCTCGCATGCCGGCGCGCTCGGCCTGATGCAGATGATGCCGGCGACGGCGCGTGAGACGGCGCGTCGGGCGCAAATGCCGTTCGAGCTCGACAAGCTGACCAAGGACCCGCTCTATTCCGCCAAGATGGGCGCCGCCCATCTCAACGACCTCCTCGGCGACTGGCGCGGCTCCTATATCCTGACCTTCGCCGCCTATAATGCCGGCTCCGGCAATGTGAAGAAGTGGATCACCGCCTATGGCGATCCGCGCACGCCCGAGGTCGACGCGGTCGACTGGGTCGAGCGCATCTCCTTCACCGAAACCCGCAACTACGTGCAGCGGGTGATGGAGAACCTGCAGGTCTACCGCCAGCGCCTCAACCAGCGCACCGCCTATATGATCGACTACGATCTGAAGCGGGGCGGCAAGCGCGACTAAACGCCCCTCGCCTTCTAAAGCTCCGTTTCCCCGGCGCGCCGCGATAATCGCGGCGCGAACCTATCCACATGTCTGGTGGTATGCCGCCGCAATGATTATTCCTGCCATTTGCAATATTTGAAACTTTCAAGTATCTGCCTCTCCAAACGCACAAGGGAGGAGTTCAGATGCTGCCGGACATTGCCGCGCATGCGCCGACTTTGCAGGCTTGGCGCCGCGACCTTCACGCCCATCCAGAGACCGCCTTCGAGGAAGTCAGGACCTCGGCCTTCGTCGCCGAGACGCTGGCCTCGTTCGGCGTCACCGTCCATCGCGGCCTCGGCGGCACCGGCCTCGTCGGCGTGATCGAAGGCGCCGCCCCCGGCCCGACCATCGGCCTGCGTGCCGACATGGACGCCCTGCCGATGGACGAGGAGACCGGGGCCGACTACCGCTCGACCGCGCCCGGCCGTTTCCATGGCTGCGGCCATGACGGCCACACGGTGATGCTGCTCGGCGCCGCCCGGCATCTCGCCGCCAACCCGCCGAAGCGCGGCAAGGTTCATCTGATCTTCCAGCCGGCCGAGGAGGTCGGGCTCGGCGCCAAGCGCATGATCGAGGACGGGCTGTTCGAGCGCTTCCCCTGCTCGGAGGTCTATGCGCTCCACACCATCCCGCTCTATGCCGAGGGCACGGCGGCGGTCCGGCCCGGCCCGACGCTCGCCGGCATCGCCGCCTTCGAGATCAGGATCGACGGCGTCGGCGGCCATGGCGCGGCCCCGCACACCACGATCGACCCGCTGCAGGTCGCGGCACGGCTCGCGACCGAGATCTCCTCGATCGTCGGCCGGCATGTCGACCCGCTCGCGCCGGCGGTGATCAGCCTCGGGCGGCTCACGGCCGGCACCGCGCCGAACATCATCCCGGCCTCGGCCGAGCTTTCGGGCACGATCCGCACCTATGATCCGGCGGTCGAGGCACTGATCCTGAAAAAGCTCGACGCGATCTGCCAAGGCTTCGCGTTGATGTCGGGCTGTACCATCGCCTGCACGCAGGCGGCGAGCTGCCTGCCCTGCGTCAACCATCCGCGCGCCGCTGCGGCCGCGGCGGCGGCAGCCGGCGAGGTGCTCGGCGCGAACAACGTCCGCACCGACATGAAGCCCCTGCCCTTCTCCGACGATTTCGCGCTGATGCTCGACCAGTGGCCGGGCGCCTACATCTTCCTCGGCCAGCCCGGGGCGATGTGCCACCACCCGACCTTCGATTTCGACGACCGCCTGCTACCGGTCGGCGCCAGCCTCCTCGCCCGCATCGTCGAACGCCAGACCATGGAAGGGGCGAGCGCATGACCACCGCCACGCTCGAAACCGCCCAGCCGCGCTCGGCCTCGATGGTCCGGCGTGCCGTCATCTCCTCGGTGATCGGCAACGGGCTCGAATGGTACGACTTCCTGGTCTACGGCTTCTTCTCGACGATCATCGCGCAGGTCTTCTTTCCAAGCTCGGACCCGCTGGTCTCGGCGCTGCTGACGGCGGCGACCTTCGCGATCTCGTTCCTAGTGCGGCCGATCGGCGGCGTCCTGCTCAGCACTTACGCCGACCGCTTCGGCCGCAAGCCGATCCTGACGGTGATGATCCTGATCATGGGGTTCTCGACCGTGCTGATCGGGCTGACACCGAGCTACGCCACGATCGGCATGCTGGCGCCGATCCTCGTCATCGTCGCGCGCATCCTGCAGGGCATTTCGGTCGGCGCCGAATTCGCCAGCGCAACCGCGATGCTGGTCGAATACGCGCCGCCGCGAAAGAAGATGCTCTATGGCAGCTTCCAGATGTGCTCGCAGGCGCTGGCGCTCGCCCTCGCCGCCTTCTCCGGCTATGCGCTCTCGACACTGATGACGCCCGAGACCCTGCAGGACTGGGGCTGGCGCATTCCTTTCCTGCTGGGCTCGCTGATCACGCCGCTCGGCTTCTACATCCGCCGCTTCGTCGATGAATCGCCGGAATACGAGAAGGACAGCGGCCCCAAGGTCAAGCAGACGCCGTTCCTGACCGTGCTGGCCGAGCACCGCAGCGCCCTGCTGCGCAGCTGCGCCATCATGATCCCCGGCACCGCCTCGAACTATGTCTGGTTCATCTTCCTGCCGGGCTATGTCGTGCGGCAACTGAAGCTGCCCTTCACCAGCGCCATGCTGAGCTCGCTGATCGGCGGCATCCTGCTGTTCTTCTTCGTGCCGATCATGGGCCAGCTCGCCGATCGCTGGAACCCGCGCCGCGTCTGGCTCTGCGGCATGCTTGCCTTCGCGGCGCTCTCCTATCCGCTGCTCTCCTATGTCGTGGCGGTGCCGAGCTTCGAGCGGCTGCTGATCGCGCAGGCGATCTGCGCCCTGCCGATCGCCGCGATCTGGGCGCCGACGCCGGGGCTGCTGGCCGGGATGTTCCCGACCACCGTCCGCTCCACCGGCATGTCGATCGCCTACAACATGGTGGTGCTGCTGTTCGGCGGGCTCGCGCCGTTCACGCTGACCTGGCTGGTGGCCAAGACCGGTTCCGACCTGGTGCCGTCCTATTACCTGATCGCCTGCACGGCCTTGGCACTGCTCGCGCTCTGGCAGGCCGACCGCGGCGAAGCCCGGCGTTGAGCCGAGGCCGCAAAGTCGGGTAGGACGGTCGTCAGCCGCAAGAAGGAGGCTCGACCTGCCCGAACCGTTCCTGACCTTCCGGATCGACCAGGTCAACCAGACCGCGATGGCGCGCGCCTCGCGGGTCTACAAGGAGAAGCTCGGCCTGAACATTCGCGAACTGCGCGTGATCAGGACGATCGGCGACCGGCCCGGCCTGTCGTCCAGGGCGTTGTCGGAGGCCAGCTTCATCGAGCAGACGCTGGTCTCCAAGCATCTGCGCAAGCTCATCGCCGAGGGCTATATCCGGCGCGACCTCGAAAGCGCCGATGCGCGGCGGGTGGCACTGCGCCTGACGGCGAGAGGCGAGACCGTCAGGCAGGAGGCCGACCGGCTCGGCGAGATGATGG
Source organism: Rhizobiales bacterium 2SD (assembly GCA_005502805.1). Classification (GTDB taxonomy): domain Bacteria; phylum Pseudomonadota; class Alphaproteobacteria; order Rhizobiales; family Beijerinckiaceae; genus Allobosea. Next base: position 171,291 of record SCMY01000014.1, read on the forward strand.
AGCGCGACTTCCTCTCCGCCCTCACGCCCGAGGAACTCGCAGTCTTCAATCGCTGCATCGCCAAGCTGCGAGGCTGGGGCGCGTCGTAGAACACCGCAGCCGGACCAAGGGCCGAGCCTCTGCTTTCGCCCACCGCGTCGCCATGGTTAGGTGCGCCCTGCCCGCCTTGCTCCCGAGTCCCCCACATGAATTCCGATACCGGCTTCCGCTCCCTCTTCATCAGCGCCCGCGACGGGCTGAAGCTGCATCTGCGCGAATACGGGCCGCAGGCGGCGCCGAACCTGCCGATCGTCTGTCTGGCGGGACTGGCGCGCACCTCCGCCGACTTCCATGAGCTGGCGCTGGCGCTGGCGGAGGGCGGGCCGCGGCGCGTGCTGGCGCTCGACTATCGCGGCCGTGGCCGCTCCGACTACGCCAAGGATTGGCACGACTACGACATTCGCGTCGAACTCGACGATCTCATGCAGGTGCTCGCTGCCGCAGGTGTCGAAGAAGCCGTCTTCGTCGGCACGTCGCGCGGCGGGCTCCTGACCATGGCGCTGGCAGCGGCGCGGCCGGCGGCTATCCGCGGCGCCGTCCTCAACGATGTCGGGCCGGTGATCGACGCGCGCGGCCTGCTGCGCATCCGCGGCTATGTCGGCAAGCTGCCGACGCCACGCAGCTTCGCCGAGGGCGCTGAGATCCTGAAGCGGCTGTCGGATCATCAGTTCCCGCTCTTCGGCGAGGCCGAATGGGAGATCATGGCGAGACGCACCTGGACCGAGCGCAATGGCGCGCTGGTGCCGGACTATGATCCGCGCCTGCTGAAGACGCTGGAGGAGCTCGACCTCGAAGCCCCTCTGCCCGAGCTCTGGCCCTATTTCGCGGCGCTGAACCATGTCCCGGTGCTGGCGATCCGCGGCGAGAATTCCGACCTGCTGGCAGAGAAGACGCTGGAGGAGATGGGGCAGCGCCATCCGCATTGCGAAACCTTCACCGCGCCGGGCCAGGGCCATGCCCCTCTGCTCGGCAGCAAGGACATGGTCCGCCGCATCGGCAGGCTGATCGCAAAGGCGGAGAAGCAGGCGGCCTGACGGCTTCGTGCTCGTTCTTCGTCATGCTCGCCCTTGTGGCGACCATCCATGTCTTGAACACGGCACTCGATCGGCAGAGTGAAGATATGGATGGTCGGGACAAGCCCGACCATGACGCGAAGCTCAGCGCTTCCTCTTGCGCTTCTTCGCCTTGGCCGCCCGCGAGTGCTCGGTCTCGCCACCGCCGGCGAGGATCTTGGCCTCGGCCTGCCATTGCTCAGCGACATCGCGGCCCGGGAAGCCGGTGTGATGGGCAAGGAAGCGCAATTCGTCGGGACCGAGCGCGACGATCTGGTTGAAATGCCAGATGCCGAGCGTGTTCAGCGTCTCGGCGATCGCCGGGCCGATGCCGTCGATCAGGCCGAGATCGTCCGGTTTGCCGCCGCGCGCTGCCGGCAGAAGATTCCCCGGGCGCTTGCCTTCGAGCGCGGCGCCGGAGAGCGGAGCCTCCGTCACAGCCTCGATCGTCGTCGCGGTGCGCGCCAGCGTCGCTGCTTGCGCCACCCAATCCTCGCGCTCGATCCGGCCGGGAAAAGCGAGATAGGCGCCGACCCATTCAACGTTCTGCGGCGTCCAGGCGGCAATCTGGCTGAAATGCCAGATGCCGAGCGCATGCAGCCGCTCCTGGTTCTGCGGGCCAATGCCCTTGATCAGCTTGAGATCGTCAGCCTGCCCGCCGCGCGCGGCGGTAAAGCCGGCCGGGCGCTTGCCTGCGAACGTATCCTCGCCCGCGACTTTCGGCATCGGCGCCACAGTCTTCGCCTCCGCAACAGCTGGAGGAAGCGCGGGGGCTGGCTGAGGCAAGGCGAGGCGCGGTGACGGTGGACTCAGTGCCGGGAGCGCCTCTTGCGCTTGCCCGGCGAACAGGCTGCCGATCAGGCAACCGGCGGCGTAGGCGAGCAGATAGAGCAAGGCCGTCTCGATCCAGAAGGCCGCCTGGTCATTGATCAGCCGGAACCAGACCAGCCCGGCCAAGGCGATCCAAAGGAGAGCCAGACCCGCGATAGGGACGCTCGCGAAACTGCGCGGGCCGCCATTGCCACTCAACCAGCCGAAGACCAGGCCCATCGCGAAGGCGGCGAGGAGAAACCAGGCGAACTGGGTTGCAAGATAGAGCATCGCCGGCTCCCTACTTCGCCACGGTAAACTGAACGCGGCGGTTCTTGACACGCGCCTCGGCGTCGCCATGGGCGACCAGCGGCCTGTCTGTCCCGTACCCCTTGACCTCGAGCTGCGCTGAAGCAATGCCGCGACGGATCAGTTCCTCCCGGACACGCAGCGCCCGGCGGTTCGACAGATCGAGATTGTTGAAGCCGCTGCGCTCGCCGTCGAGATTGGCATGCCCTTCGACCGTCACTCGCGAATTCGGGCATTGCTTGAGGATGGCGGCGGCCTCGCTCATGGCCCGCTCGGTCACAGGATCGAGCGTGACGACCGCGGTGCCTTGGCCGAACATCACATAATAGCGCTGGGTCAGCGCATCGAGCTCGTTCTGACATGTGCTCGGCGGGTCGATGACGCAGCCGGTCTGGCGCATGCCCACCTCGGCCTTGCCGGCGAAGCCGTCCGGCAAGCCGCTCGCCAGATTGGTCTCGACCTCGTCGCGAATCAGCGCCCGGCAGGTCAGGCCGCGGACGCTGACCGCGCGGTCGACCACACTGGCCGAACCCAGATCGAGCCGCAGCAGATCCTGCACCACGCCCCGCGCCGCGACGCCAAACCCGCTCGGTGCAGCCGGCAGTATCTCGGTCTCGTCGCTGACGCGACCGCGCAGCGGCGAAGCCGCTATCAGCGCCGCGATCGCCTCCTTGGCCGCGGCATCAGGCAGATAGCCGTTGAGATAGCCGCCAGACCTGTCGATCGAGGCCGTAAAGCCATAGCTGCGCAAGGTGAGCGCCGGCCTGCCCGGGAAAGAGAGCCCGGTAGGGAGCGCCTTGCCTTTCAGGGCATCTTCCAAAGCTTGCCAACCGGCCTTGTCCATCGCCACGCCGTTGAGGCTGAGCGCCGAACCGGTCAGCGAGACACTGCCCTGCGCCATCCTGCCGAGGAGGCCGAGCGCGAACCGGGTCGCCTCGCCATAGTCAGGCCCGCCGCGTGCAACAGCCTCGACCACCGTCCGGTCGACGACATCTCCGCCGGACAGCGCCGCACGCGCCGCCTCGAGCGCAGCCGCCTTGGCCGCGGCGTCGGGTGCGACGCCGGATAGGACGATGCCGCTCTCGGACTTCTCGGCGCGCCACTGCAGCGGCCGCGAGGCGGCAGGCTGCGTGGGCCGCGCTTCCGTGCCGGCAGCCTGATTCGGCGCGCCAGGAATCGGATCGACCAAGGGCGGCGGCTGATTGGTCGGCACGGACGCGTTCGGCGCCACCGGTACGGGCGGGGGTGCGTCGGCCGGCGGGGCCGGCGCCGGCTCGTTTCTGCGACCCGGCGGAGGGGACGGTGGGCAAATGATGCTGGCGAGTGCGACCGAATCGGGCCCATCACCCTGCGCGATATTCAGCTTGAGCGCTTCGCAGGCTTCATGGCTCTCCGGGCCCTGCCCGGAAATGCGATAGGCATCGCCTTCGATCTCGACCTTGCCGCTGCGCAGGCGCGCGAGATCGGCAATCGCGCGCGCCACCCTGGTCGCAAAGGCGGGCGGCTCGCCGGCAGCCTGCAGCATGCGATCGCTCACAGCGCCGGCCATGGGGAAAGCGCGCCCAAGCAGCGCCGCGATCTCGCGACGCATCGCATCGGAGGGGTAGTGGCCCGTAACCACGACGGTGCCGGATGCCGTTTTCTCGGCGCTCCAGCGGTAGGGCGTCACCGTTGGTGGGCTGAGCATGCAATCGACGCGCGTGAAGCCCTTCGGAGCGGCACCAGCCGCCCCCTCGCGCAAGGATTGGTAGCCCTGCGGTGTCGCAGCGGTGCCTTCGACGCAATAGCGGGCATCGTCGAGAGCAACCTTGCCGACGGAGAGCTGACCGAGATCGCGCATCAGCGCTCCCGCGAGCTCGGCGAAACCAATCGGTGCGCCGAATGCGATCTTCTGCTGGTCATCGATCCGCAGTCCCGACCCAAGCGCCCGTGCCGCCGACAATGTCGCCGCGGCCGTGGCCTCGTCTGGCACAAAGCCTGAAAGCGTCACGCGATCGCCCGCTCGCGCAGCCGACCAGCTATAGGGCTTTTGCGCGATGACCTGCGTCAGCCCACCGAGCACGCGCCGGACGCCGAACTCCGATTGCAGCTGCGCCAACGCCCTGTTGGCCCCGTCAGCCGTGACAGCCTCTCCGTCGAGATAGACGTCCCGGCCGCTGACACGGACGGATACGCCGCGAGCTCCCGCTGCGGCTCCCGCCGCCGTACTTGCCGCGAGCGCCCTGGCTTCGATGTCCCGGCGGACCGGCTCGGTGTTGAGTGCATTAGCGGCTGCCCAGAGCAGGCCGAGCGGAACAAGCCCCCAAAGCCAACCGGCGTGCCGCGCCATGCCGAAAATCCCGCCTCGTACCAAGGATCACTCGCGCCGAATCCGGGCGGCGGCGATCCGTTCCAATCACGCCCCATCGCGGCCTCAAGTCAAGCAAGCGGCCGATCCAGCCTTGTGTCGATCAGACAGAGTTTCGGCGGTCAGCAGCAACTCAACCGGGAGAGAGCGACGCAAACGAAAAAAGCCCCGGGTTTCCCCGGGGCTTCTCTTGAACGATCAGAGGATCGATCAGAAGTCGCGCTGGATGCGGAGGCGACCAGCCCAAGCATCGTCCGACTTGATCAGGCGGCCGCCAGCAAGCAGGCCCGGACGGGCGCCGGTGTTGTCGGCAGCCAGAACGCCGTTGCGAACTTCGGTACGGGTGTAGAGAACCTCAACACCGATATCGAGACCCGAAACCGGCGACCAGATCAGGTTACCAGCAACGATGAGCTCCTTCGGATCAAGCGGACGAGCCAGAGCTCCGCCAGCCTGGAAGGCCGGGAAGATGTAGTTCAGCTTGAGCTCCGAGTACGAAGCAGCGAGCTCCGAACGCAGGGTCGGGGTCCAGAAGTGGCGCAGAGCGGCGACGACCGACCAGCCGGTCGAGGTCTTGCTGCGGCCGAAGCCGTCGACGGTGATGTCGGCGACAGTCAGCTGGTTGCCGGCGACGGCCGAGCCGAGACGGCCCGAGCCGAACTGACCGTTCCAGCCGAGATAGCCGAGAGCGCCGTCAGCATAGGCAGCCTGCAGGAACAGGTGATCGCCAGCCGCAAGCATCGGCAGGTTGATCTTCACGCCGCCCTGGACAGCCCAGCCCCACTCGTCCTCGTTGCGAGCAACGGCGAACGCAGGGTTGTTGTAGCTACGCTGGGTGAGAGCACCCGACAACTGAGCCGAACCCCAGCCCTGATCGACGCGCAGCGAGGCGACGATGTCGGGGAAGTTCTGACCGTTCAGACCGCCGACGCCGACGATGCCGTTCTCACGGGTGCCGGTACCGGTGTTACGATCTTCGAGCGAGACCGTGGCCGAGAAGCCCGAACCGAAGGTGGCGGTGTAAGCCAACAGGTTGAGGCGCGAGTCCGCCGTACGGAGCGTCGAGAAGGTCAGGTCGTTCGCGTAGAAGTCGAAGAACGACTGAGCGCGACCAGCGGTGATCGGGCCGAACTGGATGAAGGCCAGATCGAGGTTCGAGGCAGTGCCCGGACCGGCAGCGCCGTTACGAGCCTGACCCGGGGCGATGATGCCCTGGTTGCCGCCGACGGTGCCAGCGTAGAAGCCCGAGCTGACGGTCAGCTCATAGCGGAAGAAGGTGCGCAGCGTGCCGTAGGCAGTGGCGGTGCGGGCGTCGACGTTCAGACGACCGCGCGAGCGGGTGCCGTAAGCGTCCTGACCGTTGCCGTAGCGCGAACCGACGGTGTACTCAGCGCGAACACGACCACCAACGCGAAGGCAGGTGTCGGTGCCCGGGATGTAGAAGAAGCCCGCGCCATAAGCGGAGCAAACGCGAACGTACTCGACCGGAGCGGCCTTCCGCGAAGGAAGGTCGGCGGCCTGAGCCCCGGCAACCGCGGCGATGCCGGCGGCGGAACCGAGGAGGAGGCTCTTGACGAGCTTCATTTGATTACCTCCAAAAGAGTTTCGAGACCCTCGGGCGTCAGCGCGTTCCATTCGGCAGCCCCAGGAGACCTGTCCGACGAACCCGCTTATCCCGGTCTTTCGCCCGCGTCCCCGAACCGTTCGGAGGCGAAGACGAAAAACAGCGACCGGGAACGTCCCGCCGCACAATCACCATTACGAATGCCCGGGCTCCGATCAACCACGATCACGCCACAGTCCCCACCCCGGGCCCGCTTTGCCCCCCGGTGTTGCACCTGCGCCACGCTTTGAAGGCCGAACTTAAGAGCGCGTTAACCGAACCGGGCCGGAGAAGGCCTCGAAAGCGGGTTTCGTCACCCCTGCTGAAGCGAATCTGCTGCCACTGTGCGGCGGACTGAGTCGCGGGCTCAGTATTCCCACTCGGCGCCGACGCCGACCGCCGCGCTGCCGTCGGCATTGGTCTCGGCCTGTAGCTTCAGGCGGCGAGTCACGTCGATGCCCACCGAGACGCCGCTGTCCTCTGGCTTGGCGCCAGCTTTCACCCCGAGGGTGATGTTGTCGGAGATCGCGCGGGAAACACCGACCGTCGGTCCGCCTGGCCCCATCTGGACATCTAGATTGTCGACGCCGAGCGAACGGCGGATGCGTTCGAAGACATCGTCGCCGCCGGCGCCGGAGAACTGCGCTGCGGTCTGGGCGAGCTGAAGCGCCTGGAAAGGCGAGAGCGAGCCGGAGGCGCGGGCGAAGAGCAGCCGCGAGAGAACTTCGTCCGGCGGCAGCTCGGGCGACGAGGTGAAGGTGAATTCGGGCGCAGAGGCCTCGCCCGAGACGATGATCCGCGCGGTGACGTCGGCGGCGCGGGTCTCGGCAACGAAGTCGAGCGTCGGCATGACATCGCCAGAGAAGGTGATGCGGCCCTTGCTGAAATCGAGGCGCTGGCTGGCGAGGCTGAGGCGTCCGCGCCTGAGATCGAAGCCGCCGGTCAGGGCCGGCGCGCCGGAAGTGCCGCCGACACGCAGATCGCCGCCGAGTTCTGCATCGATGCCGCGGCCACGGATGAAGACGCGCCCCGGCGCGGAGACGGTGATGTCCAGAACGGCATCGAAAGCGGGAGCGCGGGCGCCCTTGCGATTCGCGACGGCACGGGCCCTGCGCTCGGCGGCGAGCCGGGCTGCTGCTTGCCCCTTGGCGTTGACGTGGCGGATGCCGTCGACCGGCCGCGAGCTCGACGGCAGGCGATCGGGCACCGAAACCTCGATAGTGACGACGTCGACCCGCCCGGCGATGCGCGGCCGTTGCGCCAGCGGGCCGGCGAGGTCGAGATTGAGATCGGTGACCGCCCGGACCAGCCCGCTGTCGACGAGTTGCGCGCGCTTGCCCTCGATGCGGATCGTGCCGGGGAAGCCCGCCTGCGGATCGAGTTTGACGTTTCCGCGGGCCGAGAGCGTGCCATTGCCCGGCGTCTGGGCGGCGAAGCGCTCGATGACGAGCTCGGGCCCGTTGGCAGTGACGCGGGCTTCGAGACCGGTGAGCTTCACGCCCTGGAGCGCGTCGCTGAAGCTGCCGCCGGAGAGCGTCGCGCCGCCGGACAGGCGCGGCGCGGCGAGCGTGCCGCCGGCGCGCAGGTCGAGTGCGAGCTGGCCGGTCAGGCGGCGGCCGTCGGCGGCAAGCTGAGCGTTGGCGAGCTGGGCGTCGGCTTTGCCCTGCACCGAGAGATCGAGCGCGCCATCGCCACCGAGCGGCGCCGTGCCCTTGGCGGTCAGGCTGACGAAACGGCCGGCATTGAGGCTGGCGTCAAGGCTGGTCTGGCGGCCATTCAGCGCGCCCTGCCCTGCGATCTCGATCGGCGGCAGGCCGGCAGAGCGCGTCTGCGGCGCGACGAGACGAGCAATGCGCACTCGCCACGGCCCGGTCGGCGCCTCGGGCGTGCCCTTGATCGTCGCCTCGGCGTCGAGCGTGCCGGAGAGGTCGAGCGCCGGCGACGCCAGGCGGGCGGCCGAGAGCGGCACGTTTTGAGCCGCGAAGCGCAGGTCGAGCGCCTTACCGGCCTCGCCGTCCAGAGTGATCCGGCCGCCATCGAGCGCGATGGCGAGGTCGCGGATGGCGACGCCGCCATCGGTCGCGACGAAGCTCGCCGGCTTGGCCAAGGCGATACGGCGGCCGTCACGGGTTGCGGTGAAGCTGGCGAGATCGAAGCGCAGCGGATCGGCAACCGAGAGACGGCCCTTGGAGGCAAGCGAGAAGCCACGTGCTGTGGCATCGAGGCTGATGTCGCTGGCGTCGGCCCCGCCCTTGGAGACGAGACGAATCGCGCTCACCGGCTCGCCGGCGATAACGGCCCGATCGATCTGGATGTTGCCATTGATCAGCGGCTTGCGCAGCGCATCGACGACGGCGACATCCGCATCGAGCCGGTCGAGCGAAACACTAGGCGCGACAAGCTTCTGCGCGCTGGCCTTCAGATTCAGATTCTGGCCGCCTGTCGGGCGCGCCAGCTTCACATCGGCCTCGATTCGGCCGCCGAGCTTGGCCAGCGCCAACGCCGAGAGATCGTCGAGATTGCGGGCCGTGAGCTTGAGATTGCCTTCGGCGAGATTGGAGCCGTCGAGATCGAGCGCGCCGTTCAACGTCACCGAGCCGATGGCGATATCGAGTTGAGGCAGAGCCCAGCCGCCCGGATCGCGCTTGGCAAAGCGGAGGGCGCCGGTCGCCGGCCGGCCATCGACCTCGCCGGACAGCTTGGCGTCGCCGGTGAGCGCGCCCTGCAGATCACGCAGCGTCGCATCGAGAGCGAGGCGCGGCACCGGCCGGCCGAGCGCAGTGGCATTGGTAATCCCGGCTTTCAGTGTCGCGTCGAGCTTGTCGAGCGGTCCGGTCAACGCCGCATCGAAAGCGCCCTGCCCCGACAATTTCGAATCGGCGCGGCGCAGATCGGGAATCGCGATGTTGGCCTTCAGGCTCGAGCCTTGCGCGCCGAGCGCGCCATCAGCGGTGGCCGCCACGTGCGCGCCGGCGATGCGCAGGCCGTTGACGACGAGGCCGCCGCTGCCGGGCACCCGGACCTCGCCGCCGAGCGAGAGCTTGCCAGCGAGCAGACGGTCGAGCGCTTCCTGGCCGAGCGCCAGCGATTCCGCTCCGCCATCGAGCTTGACCGCGTAGAGGCGCTTCTTCGGCTCGGCGTCGACATCGGCGCTCAGAGCGGCGGAGCCCTTGAGCGAACGGCCGGCGAGCGTGCTGAGCCGCGAGAGATCGGGCAGCCGCGCCTGCACCTTGCCGAGGATGCGGGCCGGATCGAGTCGGCCGGCATAGCCGAGCTCCGCCCCGCCGAAGGCGAGCTTCAGCGTCTCGAACTCGCCGCCCCCGCCCTCGGATGCCGTGCCGCGCAAAGTGAAGCGCAGGCGGTCGCCGATGAAGCGCGCGAGGCCGGGATCGGCGAGCGCGACGCCGGAGGCTTCGCCATCCGAAACCAGCACGGTGCGCGTCGCGGGATCGTTGAGCGCGCCGGTCGGCGTCGCAGTGAAAGTGAAATCGAGCTTGCCGAGCTTGCCGGCTGGGACGTTCGCGCCCTCCGCCTGCAGGCTGGCGTCGACGCGCGGGCCCGCCGCCGGCCCGCGGATGGTCGCATCGAAGGCGAGCTTGGCGATCTCGGCGCCGGAGGCGACCGTGCGTCCTTCCGCATTGGGGCGGGCGGCAGCGGTGATCTTGAAGTCGAGGTTCTTGTCGGCGCCGTAGAGCCCGTTCACGTCGAGCCGGGCCAGCGCCGAGACCAGCGCCATCTGGTCGACCGAGACGGAGCCGCTATCGGCCAGCCCCACCGTGCCGTCGAGCCGGGTCGACCCCTCAAAGACCGGCGCGACCGGTGGCGGCATCAAGCCGGCGATGCGCGAATCGAGTGCGAGCAGGAGCCGCCTCCCCGCGCCCTGGCGGGTGAGATCGGCGGTGCCGTTGGCGCCGATGGTCGGGCCGGCGTTGAAAGCGAGCGTCGCGCGGAAACGGTCGAGCGGGCCGTCGCCGGAAAGGTCGAGCTTGACCGGCGGGCGATCCGGCAGATCGGCGATGGTCGAGATCAGACCGCCCGCCGGCTCGTCGAGCTTGACCGCGAGCTGGAGCTGCGTCGACTGCGGCACGAAGCGCAGGGTGACGTCGAGCGCACCGCCCATGTCGAGCCGGCGCCCGGCAAGGCGGAAATCGAGACCTTCATTGGGCGGGCCGAGGCGGGCCGCACCGGTCGCCGACAATCTGGCCGGCGCGCCGATCACGGTCGGCCCAAGCGCCAGCTCTCCGAGCTGGAAGGCCTCGACGATCACCTTGAGCGGCAATTCGGGCAGGATCGGCCCGGCATTGGCCTGCGCAGCCGCCGCAGCAGGATCCGGCAGCGGCTTGCGCAATATCTCGAGCTTGCCGATCTCCAGCCGGTTGACCTCGAGCCGGCGCAGCAGCAACGCCGAGCGGGTCCAGACCAGCCGGGCTCGGTCGAGCCGGAGCCAGGGTCCGTCGCGATCGGAGATGACGATGTCGCGGATGGACGCGTCCGAGGAGAGCGCGCCGTCGACCGCGCCGATCGAGACCTGGCTGCCGTCGGTCGAGAGCGCCTTGGAGATCAAGTCGGCCAGCACGCCGCGCTCCCCGGCGTTCTGGGCGAAGCCACCGAGACCGGTGAAGACGACCACCGCCGCGGCGATGACCAGAGCGCCCAGGCCGGCGAGGAGACGAGAGATGCGGAGCGCGCCCATCAGAAGGCCTGCCCGATGCTGATATAGAGCGCGACCGGCTTGTCGCCCTTGCGCGGGTTGAGCGGGGCGGCGACGTCGACGCGGATCGGCCCGATCGGCGTGTAGTAGCGCAGGCCGAGCCCGGCGGCGTACTGCATCTTCTCCTTGAAGTTCGGGAACTCCGACGCGAAGGCCATGCCGGCGTCGAAGAAGGGCACGATCCCGATCGTATTGGTGATCTTGATGCGCGCCTCGACCGAGGCCTCGAACAGGCTGCGCCCGCCGGTCAGGTGATTGAGCGGTCCGAGCGGCGAAAGCGTGCGATAGGCATAGCCGCGCACCGAGCCGCCACCACCCGCATAGAAGCGCCGCGTCGCCGGCACCTCGTCGAGATCGGCGCCGGCGATCGAGCCCAATCCGATCCGGCCGGCGAGCACATAGCGGGCATCCTCATCGAGGGCGTAGTAGCCGGAGACCGAGAACTTGCTCTGGATGAAGGGCGCGTCGGTGTCGCCGAAGGCGGCATAGGGCGTAACCGAGGCGGCGACCCTAACGCCGCGGGTCGGATCGAGCTGGCTATCGGTCGAATCGTAGCGCAGCGAGAGCGGCACGCCGAGCAGCATGTAGTCGACCTGGCCGAGCACGTCGCTGGTCTGGCCGCGTTCGGCCTCGATTCCAGCCTGGATCGAAAACACGTCACTGAAGCGGTGACGGATGGCCGTGGTGACGTTGGCGTAGCGCGCCGTGTAGCCGCCATAGCGATTGGTGCCGATGCGCTCGCGCGTGCCGCTCGCATCAATCAGCAGGTCGTTGCGGCTGCCACCCAGCGCAGGCTTCAGAAAACTGGCGGAAAAGCGGGCGCCGAGATCGGTCGGCTCGAAATCGCCGAAGCGCTGGACCTTGGTGCCGTCAATGCGCGGCGCGAAGAAGACGGAGGCCTCCAGCCGCAGGCGTTCGGTGCCGCCGAACAGGTTGCGGTGCTCCCAATAGGTCTTCACCGCCGGACCGTCGATCGTCGAATAGCGGGCGGAGAAGCCGAGCAGGCGCTTGGGCCGTTCGTTGACCTCGACGAAGATCGGCAGATTGCCGGCCTGGTCGAGGCTCGTGCCTTCGCGGATACGCACCGAGCCGACGGCAGGGATCGTCGCGATCGATTTGCGGGTGTCCGTCAGCGCCTTGGGCGAATAGGGCTCGCCGGGCTCCAGATAGATGAAGGAGCGGATCACCTCGGGCGGGATATCGCCGGTCTCGGTAACCGAAACGTCGCCGAACCCCGCGACGGGACCAGGATCGACAACGAGCGCGACGTCCATCGTCTTCGCGGCATGGTCGACGACCGGCCGAACCTCGACGACGCGGGCAAGCGGGCGGGATTTGCCGCGCCAATAGTCGACCAGCGCCGTCTGGGCTGCCCTGATCGACGAGGAGGTGGCAGGCGCGCCGGGAACGAGGCCCGAGACCTTGCCCGGATCTGGTATCACCGCGGTGGGATCGCGGCGGGCGCCCGGCACGATCTCGACATTGCGCAGCGAGAATTGCGGGCCGGGCGTGACCGTCACGACGACCGGCGCGGGCGCGCGGTTGCGATAGCGCTCGGCCGTGCGAGCGAGCCCCGCCGGCGGCTCGCCGGCCTGGGTTACCGCAACGCCATCGACGGCGATCGCGACCTGCGCATTGAAATAGCCCTGGGCCCAGAGCGCATCGATCAGCGGATTGATGTCGGCGGCGGCGCGACGGGCCAGCGTCTCGCCGTCCGGCGGCGCATCCTCGCGCAGGCGATAGAGCAACGAGGCATCCTGCATGCTGCGCTTCAGTGCGCTGGCATCGGGCACGTCGCCGAGTTCGAACTTCAGTTCATAGGGCAGCGTCGTCTCGCTGACCGGCGGCGGTTTGTCCTTGCTGCCGAAGAGGTTGAAGACGTCGAGCGATGACAGGTCAAAGGCGCGCGCCGGCGAAATCTCACCGGCAAGCATCGCCGCGAAAGCAACCAAGCCTCCGCCGGCAATGCCGATCCTGCCCCTTCGCCATGACCGCATCAAACCTCCAACGCAACCGGACTAGAACGCAGCGAATGCGTTGATTTTGTGATCATGCCTCCAGTTGATCACAATTCGACGCTCGAAATTAGCGCACCATCAACCGAAAATCTGAACGAATCGTTGGCCATCCGGACTTTGCCGAACAGCCAGGAATCAGATCGCGGCGCGGTCTCAGTCGCCGTGCTCGGCCAGCGCGAAAGAGATCGCGGTGACCGGGTCGAGCCTTGCGATCACCGGTCCGACGGTCGGTGCGAGCACGCCGCCGCAGAGGCTGCCGGTGGTGATGATCTGGCCGGCCTTGAGCGGGCCGAGCGGGCCTTCGACCGGGCGGTTGGCCCAGGCGAGCGCCGTGACCAGCGGATCGCCATTGGCATGCAGCGCCTGGCGCTCATAGAGCACGTCACCGTCGAGCTCGACCGTGCAGGTCAAAGCCGGAACATCGTCGAAGATGCTGAACGGAACCTCGGGGCCAATGAGATAGCCGCCATGGCCCATCGCATCGGCGAGCCAGAGCGGGAACGGCACATTGGTCCAGTCGGCGATGCGGCTCTCGACGATCTCGATGCCGACGAGGGCGGCGTCGCAATGATCGATCAGCTCCTCGCGCGAATAGGGCTGGCCCGGCCGCAACGGCATGTCGCGGCCAAGCCGGACGGCAAGCTCGATCTCGACGCGCAATTCAGCACCGTGGACGCCGCGATAGGTGTCGCCGGACTTGAGATAGGGCCCCGGCATCAGCCCGGCCATCGGCCGGCCGCCTTCGCCGAGCGAGACCTTCCAGCCGGCGAGCGGATAGCCCATGCCGCGGTTGACCTCTGCCTGCGCGGCGAAGCCGGCATCGACATCGGCGGGAACCGGCAAGGTCGCGATATCGACCAGCTTGTGGCCGCGGCGGGCATCGATGAACGCGCCCGCAACAGTATCGGTCGTCATAGCCATGGTCGTTTCGTCCCTGTCGTCAGCGTGGCGGCCTGTCTCCGCCTCATCCTCTCTGGCTACAGCATCGACCGGCTTCCGGGAACCCGCAGATCGGGCCATCGGTTACTTCCGGCTGGCGAGCACCACGCCGAGCACCGCGACCGCCATGCCGACGAGCTGGATCGGCGTCAGCGTCTCGCCGAAGAGAATCCAGGCTTCGACCGCGACCGCCGGCGGCACGAGATAGAGGAAAGTCGCGATGCGCGAGACCTGGCCACGGCGGATCAGCACGAGATAGAGCCCGATGCCTCCGAGCGAGAGCGCCAGCACCGACCAGGCCAGCACCAGTGCCATGGTCAGGTTCCACTCGATCCGCATCGGCTCGAGCCAATAGGCGAAGGGCAGCGTGAACAGGAAGGCGGCGATGTACTGGACCGCCGTCACCGTGCGCAGGTCGCCCTCGACGATGCGGGCCTTCTGCCAGAACGAGCCGATCGTGACGGCAAACATGCCGACTACGTTGACGATGATCGGCAGCGCAATGGCGGACAGTGCCTCGGGCGCAACGCCGACAAGCTTCGGCTCCAGCACCAGTGCGATGCCAACGAAGCCGAAGACGATGCCGAGCCAGCGGATCGGAGAAATACGCTCGCGCACGATCAGGGGCGCAAACAGCGCGGTCAGCACCGGCTGCAAGCCGGCGATCAGGCCGGAGACGCCGGCGGGCAGGCCATGGCGCACCGCCCACCAGACCCCGCCGAGATAGATGGCGTGCAGGAGAATGCCGGCGATGGCGCAATCGATGATCGCGCGCCTCGTCTTCGGCCACTGCGCCCCAAGCGCAACCGCGAGGATCGACAGGGCAAGCCCGGCGCAGGCGAAGCGTACGGAGAGGAAGGTCAGCGCATCTGAATAGCGGGCCGAATAGCCGGCAACGATCCAGCCGCTCGACCAGAGCAGGACGAAGAGCGCCGGCGACAGGCGCAGGAAGAGCGGAGAATCGAACATCGCGGGAGCCTTCTTGGGGCCTGATAGGCCTTAAGACGAGGCTTGTCGCTGCATGCGGACGCCGTGGCGGCATGTTTGGAGTGCGTTCGTCCTTCTGTTCGGGAAGGGAAGAGGAGCACCCTTCCGGTCTTGCCAGCCGCATCGAAGCAGGGACAATCATCGCCTGCCCGCCCGAGATCCGCATGTCGCTCCCATCCGTTCCCGCCCTCGCCTTCGAGCGTTTCATCGCCCATGACGGCTGGGCGATCGCGAGCCATATCGCGCTCTCCGTGCTGATGTCGCTTTTCCCCTTCCTGATCCTGCTCACTGCGCTCGGTGGCTTCTTCGGTTCGCAAGCCGCAGCCGACGAAGCCGCACAGCTGCTGCTGGAAGCCTGGCCGCGCGAGGTCGCCGAGCCGATCGCGCGCGAGGTCCGCTCGGTGCTGACCGCGGTGCGCAAGGATGCGCTGACGCTTGGAGCGATCCTGGCGCTCTACTTCTCCTCTTCAGGGGTCGAGGCGGTCAGGATCGGGCTCAACCGCGCTTACGAGGCCTATGAATGGCGCAGCTGGTGGCGCACGCGACTGGAATCGATCGCCTATGTGGTCGGCGGGGCGGTCTTCATGCTCGCCTTCTCGCTGCTGGTCGTGCTCGGGCCGCTGATCTGGCGCGGCATCGTCGGCTTCGCCCCCGCTCTCGCTCCGCTCGGCTTCCTGCTCGCATTCCTGCGCCTTGCAGGGGCGACGGTTCTGGTCGTGCTGGCGCTCAGCGTCGCGCATAAGCTGCTGCCGGCCCGCGCCCCGCATATCGGCGCGATGTGGCCGGGCATCCTGATGACGCTGGTGGTCTGGCTTATCGGCGGCATCGGCTTCGGCTGGTATCTAGACTCTTTCGCCGGCGCCTATGTCACCACCTATGCCGGCCTCGCCACCGCGATGATCGCGCTTGTCTTCCTCTACTGGCTGGCGGCGATCTTCCTGTATGGCGCCGAGCTCAATGCCGCGATCGCGCTGCGCCGGGCGCCGGAGAAATCGCCGGGGGACGTGCTGAGCGGGTTGTGACCGCTCTTAGTTCCCTGTCCTGCGGATGGCCCCCCATGAAGATTGAACCCTGCACTGAGGCGACGCTCGACTTATGAACCGTTGTCCACCGCGACCACGGCAAAACACCATAACGGCCCAAACCACCGGTCGCTGTGAACCGCCGTTCGAATGGCCGGTTTGACGACCCTGATCTCGCCGCAGCCTATCGCGGGGCCGCCGGACGAGGCGGTCACCGACGAGGCTCCACCATGACATTCAAACTTTCGGCACTGCTCCTGGCGGGCGGCGTGCTGGCGAGCGCGGCCGCTTTCGCGCAAAGCGCGGACGACAAGAAATGGATCAACCAGTGCCTGAGCGACAACAAGGAGGCGAAGGTCGCGGCCAGCGTCGTCAATACCTACTGCACCTGCATGAACGGCAAGATGAGCAATAACGAGACCCGCTCGATCACGCAGTGGGAGAAGGCCAATCCGAACGCCCGTAAGGCCTGCGAGCAGGAAGCCGGCTGGAACTGAGCGAGCGCCAGCCCCGAAGCGGCCGGCCCAACGGCCGGCCGTGCCTGCTCTCAGCCTTCCAGCGCCTCGACCACGTCCTCATAAGTGCGCAGGCCCGTGCGCGGTGCGTAGACCAGCACGGCCATGTTGCCCGGCGCATGCTCGTTCTTCCACATCTTGTGATGAGCGAGCGGAATCTTGTCCCAGGGGAAGACCTCGGACATGCAGGGATCGACGCGCCGGTCGATGACGAACTGGTTGGCGGCGCTGGCCTGCTTGAGATGGGCGAAATGCGAGCCCTGCACACGCTTCTGCCGCATCCAGACATAGCGGGCGTCGAAGGTGATGTTGAAGCCGGAGGTGCCGGCGCAGAAGACGATCATGCCGCCGCGCTTCGCGACGAGGCAGGAGACCGGGAAGGTCGCCTCGCCGGGATGCTCGAAGACGATGTCGACGTCCTTCTTGCCGGTGATGTCCCAGATCGCCTTGCCGAACTTGCGGGCTTCCTTCACCCAGGCGTCGTATTCGGGCGAATTCACCGTGGGCATCTGGCCCCAGCAGTTGAAGTCCTTGCGGTTGATCACGCCCTTGGCCCCGAGGCCGAGGACATAGTCACGCTTGGTCTCGTCGGAGATGACGCCGATCGCATTGGCGCCGGACGCCGCACAGAGCTGCACGCCGAAGACGCCGAGGCCGCCCGAAGCGCCCCAGATCAAGACATTGTCGCCCGGCTTGATCGTGTGCGGGGCATGGCCGAACAGCATGCGGTAGGCGGTCGCCAGGGTCAGCGTGTAGCAGGCCGATTCCTCCCAGGAGAGGTGCTTCGGCTTCAGCATCAGCTGGCGCGACTGCACCCGGCAGAATTGGGCGAAGGAGCCGTCCGGCGTCTCATAGCCCCAGATGCGCTGGGACGACGAGAACATCGGATCGCCGCCATTGCACTCCTCGTCGTCGCCGTCGTCCTGGTTGCAGTGGACGATGACCTCGTCGCCGACCTTCCAGCGCTTCACCTTGGAGCCGACGGCCCAGACGATACCGGAGGCGTCAGAGCCGGCGATGTGAAGCTGGCCCTTGTGGACGTCGAAGGGCGAGATCGGCTGGCCGAGGCCGGCCCAGATGCCGTTGTAGTTGACGCCGCCGGCCATCACGAGGAGCAGCACCTCCTCCTCGCCGATCGACCAGGTCGGCACCACCTCGACCTTGAAACTGTCCTGCGGCGGGCCATGACGCTCGCGGCGGATCGTCCAGGCGTACATGTTGGCCGGGACATGGCCGAGCGGCGGCAATTCGCCGAGCTCATAGAGATCCTTCAACGCGGGCTTCGTGACGGGTTGCAGCTGCGCCATCGGCTTCTTCTCCCTTGTCGCCACGCCGCTGATCCGGTGGCGTTACCGGCATCATGCAGGCCAATGCTGCGCTGCGCCATACTCCTATCGAATTATGCCGCAGCGCAAAAAACAAGAGGAAAAGGCGGAAAGTTCCCTCGCCGCTTGTTTCGTATCGAAGGAGCGACGATACCGCCGCCATGGACATGATTCGAGAGCTTCGCGGCATAACCGTGCTGATCTGCGCCGAAGCCGGCCCGCCGCTGGCGGCCGAGCGCGACATCAACGACTTCCTCGGCGCCGCCTGGGCGGCTGAAGCTGCGATGGTGGCAATCCCGGTTGCGCGGCTCGATCCGGCCTTCTTCCAGCTCGCGACGCGGCTCGCCGGCGAGGTCGCGCAGAAATTCGTCAACTACCGGATGCGCCTGGCCATTGTGGGCGACATCTCGGCCCAGTGCGCGCAGAGCAAAGCGCTGCGTGACTTCGTCTACGAAAGCAATCAGGGACAAGCGCTCTGGTTCGTCGACGACCTCGCAGCGCTCGACGCCAGGCTCACCGCCTGAGGGCGCTCAGGCGAAGACGCGTCTCGAGCCGCGATTGCGCCGGCGACCGGATCGCTCGCTCCGACCGAGAAGGCAAGCACGCCCCGAAAGCTAGCATTTTAGGTACCACCCGTATTCAGATTGCGTTCAGGAGCGGCTGAAAAGGCTCGCGGTCTCGCACAAGGAGGACGCTGCGATGCTTCAATCCAAAAAACTGAACCGGCGCGCCATGCTCGCCAGCTGTGTCTCTGCTGCCATTCTGTTCGCCACCGCTGAAGCGACCGCTGCCGGCGGTGGGGGCGGTGGTGGAGGCTGTCTCTTATACAAATCTAAAAAAAAAAAAAAACAACGAGCTCGATAACACCTACGCAGTCTTTCCACAA
>SCMY01000015.1 GCA_005502805.1 Rhizobiales bacterium 2SD
CCTCCGGCACTGGCCCCATCTCGTCCAGCGTCGGCTTCCGCGGCCGCGCGACTGATGCCTTCGGCCGCCCCTCTCCCCCACCCCAGTTGTGCGGGCCCATATCGGCATCGGTCGGCTTGCGGGCGCGGGTCGGCAGGTTGGCCGAGGCGCCATAGCTGCGCTCGCCTTGGTACTTGCCGGCGCTGCCCTCGACATCGCTCTGGCGGGCGAGCGGGTCGTCGGCGATGGCGAGCTCGGTCGCCTGCAGGCGCTTGATCTCGTCGCGCAGGCGCGCGGCGGTCTCGAATTCGAGGTCGGCGGCGGCCTCGCGCATGCGCTTCTCGAGATCGGCGATCGCGGCCTTGAGGTTGTGGCCGGCGACCGGCCCTTCGACCAGACCCTTGTCGACGGTGACATGGTCGCGCTCATAGACCGAGCCGAGAATGTCGCCGATGTTCTTCTTCACCGTCTGCGGGGTGATGCCGTTGGCGGCGTTGTAGGCCTCCTGCTTCTCGCGGCGGCGCGTGGTCTCGGCCATCGCCCGCTCCATCGAACCGGTGACGTGGTCGGCATAGAGCACGACCTTGCCGTCGACATTGCGGGCGGCGCGGCCGATGGTCTGGATCAGCGAGGTCTCGGAGCGCAGAAAACCCTCCTTGTCGGCGTCGAGAATGGCGACGAAGCCGCATTCGGGGATGTCGAGGCCCTCGCGCAGCAGGTTGATGCCGACCAGCACGTCGAAGGCGCCGAGGCGCAGGTCACGCAGGATCTCGATGCGCTCGATCGTGTCGATGTCGGAGTGCATGTAGCGCACGCGCACGCCGTTCTCGTGCAGGTACTCGGTCAAATCCTCGGCCATGCGCTTGGTCAGCACGGTGACGAGGGTGCGGTAGCCCTTGTCGGTGACTTCCTTGACCTCGTCCAAGAGGTCGGCGACCTGGTGCTTGGCGGGGCGGATCTCGACCGGCGGGTCGATCAGCCCGGTCGGGCGGATGACCTGCTCGGTGAAGACGCCGCCGGTCTGGTCCATCTCCCAGCCACCGGGCGTGGCCGAGACATGGATCGAGGACGGGCGCATCGCGTCCCATTCCTCGAAGCGCAGAGGACGGTTGTCCATGCAGGAGGGCAGGCGGAAGCCGTATTCGGCGAGCGTCGCCTTGCGGCGGAAGTCGCCTTTGTACATAGCGCCGATCTGCGGAACCGTGACATGGCTCTCATCGGTGAAGACGAGAGCGTTGTCGGGCAGGTACTCGAACAGGGTCGGCGGCGGCTCACCCGGCTTGCGGCCGGTGAGATAGCGCGAATAGTTCTCGATGCCGTTGCAGGAGCCGGTCGCCTCGATCATCTCGATGTCGAAGGTGCAGCGCTGGTCGAGCCGCTGCGCCTCGAGATAGCGGCCCATGCGGTTGAGCTCGTCGAGGCGGGCCTTCAGCTCCTCCTTGATCGACTTGACCGCCTGGTTCAGCGTCGGGCGCGGCGTGGTGTAGTGCGAATTGCCGTAGACCTTGATGAATTCGAGCTCGCCGGTCTTCTGGCCGGTCAGCGGATCGAACTCGCTGATACTTTCAACTTCATCGCCGAACAGGCCGATGCGCCAGGCGCGGTCCTCATAGTGGGCCGGGAAGAGCTCGACCGTGTCGCCCCTGACCCGGAAGGTGCCGCGCGAAAAATCGTGCTGGGTGCGCTTGTACTGCAGCGCGACGAGGTCGGCGATCAATTGGCGCTGCTCGATGCGCTCGCCGAGCTTCAGCGAGAAGGTCATCGCCGTATAGGTCTCGACCGAGCCGATACCGTAGATGCAGGAGACGCTGGCTACGATGATGACGTCGTCGCGTTCGAGCAGCGAGCGCGTCGCCGAATGGCGCATGCGGTCGATCTGCTCGTTGATCGAGGACTCTTTCTCGATATAGGTGTCCGAGCGCGGGACGTAGGCCTCCGGCTGGTAATAGTCGTAATAGGAGACGAAGTACTCGACCGCGTTGTCGGGGAAGAAGCTCTTGAACTCGCCATAGAGCTGGGCCGCCAGCGTCTTGTTGGGAGCGAGGATCAGCGCCGGGCGCTGCGTCTCCTCGATCACCTTGGCCATGGTGAAGGTTTTTCCGGAGCCGGTGACGCCGAGCAGCACCTGGTCGCGCTCCTGTCGCCGGACGCCGTCGACGAGATCGCCGATCGCGGTCGGTTGGTCGCCTGATGGAGAGAACTCGCTCTTCATCTGAAAGCGCACGCCGCCTTCCGATTTCTCGGGGCGCTCGGGCCGGTGCGGCGTCCAGGGCTTGCCGGGCTCGATGAACGGGCTGCCGGTTTCGAGCAGCGCCTGCAGCGACTTCGCCGTCAGCGAGGCCGCGCTGTCGCTGTCGGGATCGAAGGCGGAATCGGCCTTCTTCGAGAGCTTGCGCGGCTTTGCCTCCCCGGCATCACCCGGCCGCGCCTCATAGCCGGCCTGTGGCGCGTCGCTGAAGCCGGCGGCGCCGCCCGGCACCGCCTTGCCGCGATTGATCGCCGGGTTGAGCAAATCGGCGAGATAGCCGTCGAGCGGCTTGAGCTCGGGCTTGCTCGCCTTCGAGTTCGGCGTGCGCGTCGCGGCGGATTTCTTCGCGGCCTTGGGCTTGGCGGAGGTCGTGTCGGTGCTCTTTGGCATGGCCGCAATATGGGCGCGATTTGCAACGGATGCGAGAGGGGGCGACGCGCGAGGCGTCGCTCTGATGACAGGAGTTGACAGGAGGCAGAATATCAACTCTTACTTGCATCTGCTCAAAAAATACAATCAGGAGCGGCGGCCATGCTGGGGGGCGGGGTCGCGCCGGATGCGGCGGAGGTCGAGGCCTTCATCGCGCGCTGGCGCATATCTGAGGGGGCCGAGCGGGCCTCGTTTCCATCGTTCATCAGCGAGTTCTGCGAGCTGTTGCGGATCGAGCGCCCGCAGCCGCCGACCAGCGACGCCGAGGCGGTGGCCTATCGCTTCGAGTATCCCGTCCGGCAATTCGGACCGGACGGTTCAGCGACTACCGGCCGGATCGACCTCTACCGGAAGAGCTGCTTCGCCATGGAGGCCAAGCAGCTACGGCTGAAAGGCCAAGCCAAGGAAATCCTGCCGGCAGGCGATGCGGATCACGAGCGGACCGGTGCGCTGCGCGGACGACGCGGCGCCGATCGCGGCCTCGACGTGATGATGCTGAACGCCAAGCGCCAGGCCGAACAGTATTGCCGCGCTTTGCCCGCCGCGCATGGCTGGCCGCCCTTCATCATCCTCTGCGATGTCGGCCACTGCTTCGAGTTCTATGCGGACTTCTCCGGGCAGGGGAAGAACTACGCCCAGTTCCCCGACAGGCACCGCTTCCGGGTCTATCTCGAAGATCTGCGCGATCCCGCCATCCGGGCCTGGATCGCACGCATCTGGAGCGATCCCTACTCGCTCGACCCGGCCCGCCAGGCGGCCCAGGCAACACGCCAGATCGCCGAGCGCCTCGCAGCCGTCTCGAAGGCGCTGGAGCGCCGGCACGATCCGGAGGATGTCGCGCTGTTCCTGATGCGCTGCGTCTTCACCATGTTCGCCGAGGATGTCCGCCTGATCCCGGCCGACAGCTTCAAGCGGCTGCTGCGCGAATGCCTGGAAGCGCCGAAGAGCTTCAAGCCGCTGCTCGAAGATCTCTGGCGCGCCATGGACAAAGGCGGCTACTCCTCTGCCGTCCGTGCCGAGCTGAAGCGCTTCAACGGCCGCATGTTCGCCGAGCCGCAGGTGTTCGCGCTCGGCCGGGACGGCATCGCCGAGCTGCTCGCCGCCGCCGAGCATGACTGGAGCCTGGTCGACCCCGCCATCTTCGGCACCTTGCTCGAACAGGCGCTGGAGCCGGCCGAGCGCGCGAGGCTGGGGGCGCACTACACGCCGCGCTCCTATGTCGAGCGCCTGGTGGTCGAAACCGTGATCGCACCTCTGCGCGACGACTGGCGCAATGTCCTGGCGGCAGCGCAGCAGGCGCGCGACGGAAGCAATGCCAAGGCCGCTCTCGGGCTTGTCGAGGATTTCCATAGCCGGCTTAGCGAGACGCGCGTACTCGACCCGGCCTGTGGGACCGGAAATTTTCTTCACGTCGCCCAGGACCTGATGAAGCGGCTCGAGGGGGAGGTGCTGGAGGTCGCAGCCGAGCTCGGGGCGACGGAACACCTCGGTGGTTTCGGCGCGCGCGGAGTCGGTCCCTGGCAGTTCTTTGGCATCGACGCCAATCGTCGGGCGGTGGCGATCGCCGACCTGATGCTCTGGATCGGCTATCTGCAATGGCATCTGCGCACCCGCGCCTTCGCACCGAGCGAGCCGATCCTGGAGGAGCTGACCCAGATCGTGCCGGGCGACGCCCTGCTCGTCTGGAACGACTGGCCGGTGCCGCTCATCGAAGGCGGGCGCGAGGTCACGCCGCGCAATCCGCGCCGGCCGGACTGGCCGGAGGTCGAGTTCATCGTCGGCAACCCGCCTTTCATCGGCGGCAAGGACCTGCGCAGCCGGCTCGGCGACGGCTATGTCGGGGCGCTGCGCGCCGCCTATCCGCAGATGAACGAGAGCGCCGACCTGGTGATGTACTGGTGGGACAGGGCGGCCGAACTGCTCGTCGCACCAGCGACGACGCTGCGACGCTTCGGCTTCGTCACCACCAACTCGATCACGCAATTGTTCCAGCGCCGCGTGGTCGAACGGCATCTGAACGCGAAGAAGCCGGTCTCGCTGCTGCTCGCCATCGCTGATCATCCCTGGACCAAGGCTGGCAAGGATACGGCAGCCGTGCGGATCGCGATGACGGTCGTGGAAACCGGCCGGCATGACGGACGGCTGCTGGAGGTGATCGCGGAATCGGGGCTCGATACCGACCAACCGCGCGTGGAGGTGCGCGAGCGGCGGGGGACGATCAATTCCGACCTCAGCATCGGCGTCGACCTCACCCGGACCACGGGCCTGCTCGGGAACGAAGGCCTGTGCTCACCGGGCGTGAAGCTGCACGGCGCCGGCTTCCTCGTCACGCCAACAGAGGCCGAAGCACTCGGGCTCGGGCGACGGCCGGGGCTCGACAATCATATCCGCCACTATCGCAATGGCCGCGACCTGACCGCGCATTCGCGCGACGTCATGGCGATCGACCTGTTCGGGCTCTCCGCCGCCGAGGTGCGCCAGCGCTTCCCGGAGGTGTACCAGCACGTCAAGCTGCGGGTGAAGGAGGACAAGGATGCCAGTGGGCGCGTCATCGGGCGCGACGCCAACAACCGGGCGAGCTATCGCGAGCTGTGGTGGTTGTTCGGCGAACCCCGCAGGGAACTGCGCCCGGCTCTGGCGGGTCTGCAGCGTTATATCGCTACGGTCGAGACGGCCAAGCACCGCGTCTTCCAATTCCTCGACGCAAGCATCCTGCCGGACAACATGCTGATCGCCGTCGCGCTTTCGGACGCCTTCCATCTCGGGGTGCTGTCCTCGCGCATCCATTGCGTCTGGGCCTTGCAGTCCGGCGGCTGGCTCGGCATCGGCAACGACCCGCGCTATTCCAAATCGCGCTGCTTCGATCCCTTCCCCTTTCCCGAGATCACCGAGGCGCAGAAGCAGATGATCCGCGAAGCAGCTGAAGTGCTTGATGCGCTGCGCAAGGACGTGCTGGCGCGGCATTCCGACCTGACGCTGACCGGGCTCTACAATGTCCGCGAGGCGATCCTCGCCGGCAGGTCCCTTTCCGCCGCCGAGGCCGATATCCGCGATCGCGGGCTGGTGCTGATCCTGAACGAGCATCACGAGGCGATCGACACCGCCGTCGCAGCCGTTTACGGGCTCCCGGTCACTGCCGAGGACGAGACGATCCTGGCGACGCTGGTCGCGCTCAACCGCGACCGGGCCCGCGAGGAAGAGCGCGGGACGATGCGCTGGCTGCGGCCGGACTATCAGCGGCCGCGCTTCGGGCGGGAGGCGGCTGTCGGCGAGCAGATCGAGGCGGCCGAGTTGCTCGTGCTGCCGGCGCCGGGGAGCGCCAAGCCGGTCTTCCCGACCCAGCCGGTCGAACGGGTGGCGGCCGTTCTGGCGGTGCTGGCGACCGCGACCATGCCGCTCGATGCCACGGCGATCGCGCAGCGTTTCCGGCAAGGGCTCAAGGTCCGCGCTGCAATCGCAGCGATCCTAGTGTCTCTGGCACGGGTCGGCGAGGTCTCGGCCGATGAGGGGAAAACCCGCTTCGGGCGCAGATTCGCCGCCGCGGGCTGAGGACGTCACCCAAGCGTCACGGCGCTGTCGCGCGACTGCAAACTCCGGACGCGAAGCGGGGCCGTCCCGCCCTTCCGCAACGGAGTGTCCCATGCGTCTGCGCCTCGCCGCCGCCTTGCTTCTGTCGTCCACCATGCTCGCCGGCGCGCAGGATGCGCCGAAGGAGTTTCCGGCCAAGCTGGTCGGCCACGCTTTGCTGCCGGCCAACACCATCATCCCGGCCCCGGCCGATGCGCCGGCCGATCTCAAGGTCTCCGGCAAGTTCACCACGCCGGGCAAGCGCGTCGAGCAGGTCGGCACGGTGATGGGTCTGTCGGGTGGCCGGCCGACCGGCCTCTCCACGCCCTTCGCCGGCCAGCCTGTGCAGGGCTTCTCCGGCATCCGCTCGCTGGGCAATGGCGAGTTCCTGGTGCTGACCGACAACGGCTTCGGCGCCAAGGCGAACTCGCCGGACGCGATGCTGTTCTTCCACCGCCTCAAGGCCGATTTCGACGGCGGCAAGATCGAGCGTACCGCGACCACCTTCCTGCACGATCCCGACAAGAAGGTGCCGTTCCGCATCGCCAATGAAGGCACCGAGAGGCGCTACCTGACCGGCGCCGATTTCGATCCCGAGTCGATCCAGCCGATCGGTGGCAAGTACTGGATCGGCGACGAGTTCGGGCCCTATCTCATTCGCGTCGACGCCACCGGCAAGGTCGAGGCGGTGTTCGAGACCACGGTCGACGGCAAGCCGGCCCGCTCGCCCGACCATTATGCCGTGACCACGCCGGGCGCGCCGAACCTGCCGGTCGAGTTCAATGTCCGCCGCTCCAAGGGCTATGAGGGCATGGCGCAGTCGCCGGACGGCCGCTTCCTCTACCCGCTGCTGGAAGGCCCGCTCTGGAACGCCGAGACCAAGGGCAATGAAGAGGTCGACGGCAAGGAAGTGCTGCGCGTCCTCGAATTCGACGTGCAGAACGAGAAGTGGACCGGCCGCTCCTGGTTCTTCCCGCTCGAGCAGAAGGGCCTGGCCATCGGCGACTTCAACATGATCGACGCCACGGCCGCGCTGATCATCGAGCGCGACAACGGCGAAGGCACCGCCGACCGCGCCTGCGCGCCCAGTCAGAAGGGCCCCGACTGCTTCCACGACCTCGCCAAGTTCAAGCGCATCGTCAAGATCGAGATGACCGACGCCAATGTCGGCAAGCCCGTGCGCAAGGTCGGCTATATCGACCTGATGAAGATCGCCGATCCCGACAAGAAGGCGAAGCAGGGCGCGATCGACGGCGTGCTGCCCTTCCCGTTCTTCACCATCGAGAATGTCGACGTGGTCGATCTCGCCAATGGCATCATCGTGGTCGGCAACGACAACAACCTGCCGTTCTCGTCGTCGCGCGACCCGAAGAAGGCGGATGACAACGAGCTGGTGCTGCTTCAAGTCAAGGAACTACTCACCGCCAAGTGAGCGACGCCTCCGACTGAAGTCTCGACTAAGTCGAACACCGCCGGCATCAAGTCGTCAGGCGCCTCATGGCCGGCTCACGCCGGCCATGTCCATTTAATGGTCAGCCCTTGAGCTGTTTCTGCTTCAAGCGTATAATGTATTCGACCAAGCGCCTCGTGCGCGAGGCGCCGTGGTTGGATGATCTTCACCGATGGAGGTGATCATGTTGACCGCGAATATGAGTGGAAAACGGCCGCAGGACTGGCTCAACCTGATCCTCGGCGCACTCCTGTTCATCTCGCCCTGGATGATGGGCTTCCTGGCCGACACCATGCCGACCCGCAATGCCTGGCTGGTCGGGGCCGTGCTCGCCCTGATCGCAATCGCGGCGCTCACCGCCTTCGCCGAATGGGAGGAATGGGTCAATCTGGCGCTCGGCCTCTGGCTGATCGCCGCGCCTTGGGTGCTCGGCTTCACCGGCAATACCGGCGCCTTCCGGACGCATCTGGTGCTCGGCCTGCTGACGGCGTTCGTCTCGGCCTGGGCCGTCTGGAACTACCGGCACGAACCGCACGCCACCGTGTGACTGAGTCGCCGGGCCTGCCAGACCGGCAGGCCCGGCTTCCTTGTTAGCGAAGGGCCTTCCTCGCACGCGACCTGTGCTCAGTGCGCCGCCTTGCGCGCCCTCGCGATCGCATCCTCGATGCCGCTCCAAGCCGGTTTCTCGGGCGCGAAGCGCCCGCGGAGATAAGCCGCCAGATCCGCAAGCTGGCGATCGTCCAGTGCCGTCGCGAAGGAGGGCATCGAGCCGATGCCGTGCTGGCCGCCTTCGAGCAGCATGTTGACGAGATTGGCCGGCGTCACCGCATGCAACTTCGACGACAGGCCGAGCGCTGGGCCGGCGTTGAGGAGCGGAGCGGCGCGGCCGGTCTCATGGCAGGCGGCGCAGGCGCCCCCATAGAGTCGCGCAGCCGGTGAGGTCGCGGGGTTTGCCGCGGACGCCGTCATCGCCTCGATGCGCTTGACGCGTTCCGTGGCCTCCGCTTCCGGCAGAGGCTCGCTCAGCGAGGCCAGATAGGCCGCCATCGCCCGGATATCAGTATCGGGCAATTCCCTGAGCTCGGCGATCACCGGCGCCATCGGGCCTGAAGCCGCGCCGTGATGCTGCGAAGTGCCAGTCTTAAGATAAGCGTAGAGCTCGGCCTCGCTCCACGGGATCGGGCCAGCCGAGAGCTTCGTCAGCGCCGGCGCCTCCCAGCCCTCGGCTTGGCCGCCAGCGAGATAAGCGCTGCCGCCCTTCTCCGCACCGAGCGCATTGCGCGGCGTGTGGCAGGCGCCGCAATGGCCTAGCCCATCGACGAGATAACGCCCGCGATTCCATTCGGCTGAGCGCGCCGGATCGGGCTTCAGCTCGCCGCTCCGGTTGAACAGCAGGTTCCAGCCTGCCAGCAGCGGGCGCAGGTTGAACGGGAAGGTGAGCTTGCTCGGCTCGTTCTCCTGCCGCACCGCCGGCTGCGACATCAGGAAGGCGTAGAGCGCCTGCAGGTCTGCCTCGCTCGCCTTGGCGAAGCTCGGATAGGGGAAGGCCGGGTAGAGCTGGCGGCCGTCGCGGTGCAGGCCGGTGCGCATCGCCCGCTCGAAGGCGGCATAGGACCAGTTGCCGATGCCGGTCTCGACATCTGGCGTGATGTTGGTGGTCATCACCGTGCCGAACGGTGTCGGCAGCGCGAGCCCACCGGCGTAAGCGCCGCCGTCCTTGGCCGTGTGGCAGACAGCGCAGGCGCCGAGCGCGGCGAGCTGGCGGCCGCGCTCGATCGTCGCCGCCGACCAGGTCGACGGGTCCGGCCTAGCGATCGGCGCGATCGACGGCGCGAAGGCAAGCGAGACCGCGGCGAAGGTCGCGGCGCCCGCCACGGCCGCGCCGAGCTTGCTCCACCAGGGCAGGCGTTTTGTCGGCTCGCGCGGCGGGGCCTTCAACAGCGGCGTCCCGTTGAGACCGGCGAGCACCCGCTCCGGCGTCAGCGGCAATTCGCGGAAGCGCACCCCGGTCGCGTCATAGACCGCGTTGACGATCGCCGCCGCGCTCGGGACCGAAGCCGACTCGCCTGCGCCCATCGGCGGCAGATGCTGGCGATCCATCAGCATGACGTCGATCGCCGGCAGTTCCGGGAAGGTCAGCACCGGGTAGGAGCCCCAGTCGCGGCTGGCGACGGCGGTGGTCTGCGAGAACGTCACCTCCTCGCGCAGCACCCGGCTGGTCGATTGCAGGACATTGCCGTGGATCTGGTGCGTCACCCCGGCGGGGTTGACCATCATGCCGGTGTCCTGGCCGACCGTGACGCGGGAGACCGTGACCTCGCCGGTGGTGCGGTTGACCGCGACATCGGCGACCCAGGCAGCCCAAGCGGCGCCGACGCCCGGCCAGCTGCCATGGACATAGCGCGCCTGGGCGAAGCCGCGCCCGCGCAGGACATCGCCGTCCTGCTCCATGCGCGGGCCGACATGCGGCTGCCAGTTCGCCCGCTCGGCGGTCGCCCGCGTCAGCTCGGCGGCGCGCTCGTCATTGATATGGCGCAGGCGGAATTCGACGGGGTCGACCCCGGCCTCATGCGCGAGCTCGTCGATATAGCTCTCATGGGCGAAGACGTTCGGCATGGCCGAGACGCCGCGCAGCCAGGACGCCCGCACGATCGGCGGCATGTCATAGGCCGTCAGCCGCATGTTTTCGTAAGTGTAGGACGGCACGGCGGTGCGGTCGCCCATCCGCAGCGTCGCCGGCTGGTTCGGGATGCGCCCGGTCAGCAGCAGCGCCAGGGTCGGCGCGGCGTTGGACGGATACCAGGTGTGGAAGTCATAGGCTTTCAGCGCGCCGCCCGGCCCGAGCCCGCCCTTGATGTCGATCAGCTGGGCCGCGCCCTTCGGCTCCCAGAGATTCTCCTGCTCGCGGGTGAGCTGGACCCGAACCGGCGCCCCGACCGCGCGCGAGAGCAGCACCGCATCGGCCACGACGTCGTCGGCGCAGTTGCGGCCATAGCAGCCGGCGGCTTCGAAGCGGATGACGTCGATCCGCTCCTTCGGCAAGCCGGTGAGCACGGCAAGGTCGTTCTGCAGCGGATAGGGGTTCTGGCTGCCGGTCCAGACGGTGATTCCATCCGCGCGCACATCGGCGACGGCGCAGGACGGGCCGATCGAGCCATGCATGTGGTAGGGCCAGACATAGGTGCGATCCAGCCGCGTCTCGAGGCTCTCCAGCGCCGTGTCGACATCGCCCTCTTCCGCGAGCAGGCGCGGCGTCGAGGGATGGGTGCGCAGCGCCTGGCCGAGATCGGAGAGATCCGGCGGGGTGAACTCGCGCCATTGCGTCCGGAGCTTCGAAGCAGCTTCTGCCGCCCATTCCTCGCGCTCGGCGACGATGCCGATGAAGTCGCCCTCGACCACGACAGCACGGATGCCGGGCACGTCGGCGATCGACTCGCGATCGACCGCGATCAGGCTCCTGCCGACGAAATCGCCGGCATCCATGCCGGCATAGGGCGGACGCACCACCCGGCCATGCAGCATGCCCGGCACGCGGACGTCGTGGACGTAAGCGAAGCTGCCGGTAACCTTGGCGGGGATGTCGACGCGGGCGACCGAGCGGCCGACGAGCCTGTGCCGGTCGGCCTGCTTGAACTCAGCGCTCTCGGCCAACGGCAAAAGGATGCGCTCATTGGCGAGCAGTGTGTCGAGGCCGATGGCCGGCGCCGTCTCGCCCTTGCGCGAGATCACGCCGTCGCTCAGCGCAATCTCGTCCTCGCCGCAGCTCAGCGCGGCGGCTGCGAGGCTGATCAACCGGCCCCTAATCTGCGTCGCCGCTATCCTGATCGCGACCGAGGTGACCTGGATCGTCTCGCTGGCGATGGTCGGGCCCTGGTCGGGCGTGTCGGCGGTGTCGCCGAGCACCATCTCGACCGCGTCGAAGGGGAAATCGAGCTCCTCCGCCACCATCTGGGCCAGCGCAGTCCGGATGCCGGTGCCGAGATCGACATGGCCGCTGAAGGCGAGGACGCGGCCTTCCGCCGTCAGGCAGACATGCAAATCGAGCCCGTCCTCGGGCGCGGCGTCGGCGGGGGCACCCTTGCGCGGCGCGACCACGCCGATCACCCCGGCGCGCTTCAGCAGCGCCTTGCGGGAGAGGGATTCGCTCATGATGTCGCCACGTCCTGCCGGCCTCGCTCGGCGGCGAGCATCACCGCCTTGACGATCTCGACATGGGTGCCGCAGCGGCAAAGATTATGGCGCAGCGCCTCGCGCACCTCCGCCTCGCTCGGATCGGGCTGGACGTCGAGGAAGGCCTTCGCTGTCATCACCATGCCGGCGATGCAGTAGCCGCATTGCGCCGCCTGCTCGTCGATGAAGGCCTGCTGCAGCGGATGCGGCGTCTCGATGCTGCCAAGGCCTTCGAGCGTGACGATCTCGCGATCTTCCGCCAGCCTGACCGGCAGGGCACAGGCGCGCGCCGCCTGGCCATCGACCAGCACCGTGCAGGCGCCGCATTCGCCGAGGCCGCAGCCGAATTTGGGACTGTTGAGGCAGAGGTCGTTGCGCAGGAAGAACAGCAGTGGCGTCTGGGGTTCGCCCTCGATTTCATGGCTCGCGCCGTTGACGCGAAGCGTGAAGCGCTTCGTCGTCCTCATGGCTCGCCCGAGCGGGGCGAGGCGCGCCTGATCGTCCTGATCGTCACGGCCACCAAGATCATTCGTATACGAATGAGAATAAGGATAAATCGAAGGGAGCTGCAAGCGGGATTTCAGCGCTGAAGCATACCACCGTCATGCTCGCCCTTGTGGCGAGCATCCACGTCTTGAACACCGCTCTCGAAGAATGAAGACGTGGATGGTCGGGACAAGCCCGACCATGACGGAAAGGTGCGGAGAAACGACTGCTAATGCCCCACCGACGGGATCTTCTCCGCCGGCGGGGTGTTGCGGCTGATGCCGCTGCGGACGATGCCGTCGATCACGATCATGCCGATGCCGGGCAGGTCGCCAAGCTGGATCGAGTCGAGGAAATTCCTGCCGGCCGAATGCTGGGCCTTGTCCATGAAGACGAAATCGGCGGTACGGCCGACCTCGATCAGCCCGCAATCGAGGCTGCGCATCCGGGCGGTGTTGCCGGTGGCAAAGCAGAACGCGACTTCGGCCGGGACGTCACCGAGCGAGGACAGCATCGAGACCATTCTGATGATGCCGAGCGGCTGCACGCCCGAGCCGGCCGGCCCGTCGGTGCCGAGGATGACGCGCTTGAGATCGCCCATCTCGCGGGCGACGCGCAGCGTATAGAGCGCGGCGCGCTCATTGCCGTTATGCACCAGTTCGAGGCCGCGCTTGCAGCCCTCGCAGATGCAGCGGATCTCCTTGTCCGGCAGGGCCGTGTGGCCGCCATTGATGTGGCCGACGACATCGGTGTCGGCCTCCAGCACGACATCGGCGCCGATCAGCCCGGAGCCGGGGATCGAGGGGCCGCCGGTGTGGATGGTCGACTGGATCCCGTATTTGCGGGCCCAGGCCACCATTTCTCTGGCGCGCGCCCCGTCCTTGACGCCGCCGAGCCCGACCTCGCCGAGCAGCTTCACGCCGGCATCGGCCAGGTCCTTGAAGTCCTGCTCGACCATGCCGGGCTCGATCACCGGCGCTCCGGCATGGACCTTGACGCCGCCGGGACGGAAGGCGGTGAAGGCGCGCTGGGCATAGATCGCCATCGCCTTCAGGCCGACGATGTCCTTGGGCCGGCCGGGGGTGTGGACCTCGCCGGCCGAGATCATGGTGGTGACGCCGCCATGCATGGTCGAATCGATCCAGCCGAGCTGGTTCTGGCGCGGCGTCCAGTCGCCGGCGACCGGGTGGACATGGCTGTCGATCAGCCCGGGCGAGAGCACGGTGCCGTTGGCGTCGATCACCGTATCGGCCTGGTCGGTGTCGAGATCCTTGAAACGGCCGACCGCGGCGATCCGGCCGCCGATGGCGACGAGCGTGTCGGCTTCGAGGATCGGGCGCTCGATATCGCCGGAAAGCATCAGGCCGATATTCTTCACCACCAGCTTGTGGGTGCTGCTGACCGTGGTCGCCTGCTGTTCAGCCATCGTATCCGCCCTGTCGCCGTTGTTCGAAATCTGCCGCCATCCTCATCGCCACAAGCCCGATTGACAAGCATGGCGGGATGCGAGATATTGTTTGTATACGAATGAATTTCTGCCCCGTTCGGACCCGGCTGTCAAGCAGCAAGGATCGCGCATGCCTTACGCCGTCACCAGCGCCTGCATCCGTTGCAAGTACATGGATTGCGTCGAGGTCTGCCCGGTCGACTGCTTCTACGAGGGCGAGAACATGCTCGTCATCCACCCGGACGAATGCATCGACTGCGGCGTCTGCGAGCCGGAATGCCCGGCCGAAGCGATCGTCGCCGACAGCGCCGATGGGGCCGAGCAATGGCTGGCCTTGAACGCGCGGCTGGCGCCGCTCTGGCCGAACATCACCCAGAAGAGCGAGCCGCCGGCGGATGCCGACGACTGGAAGGGAATACCGGACAAGATCGACCTGCTTTCCGAACGCCCGGCAATGTGATATTGGGTGGCCTGCATCCGATAATCTGCTAAATCGCTAGACTATCTAAGGATCGACGAGATGAGCAATTTCTACGAGGAGCGCGTCCTCTCCGTCCATCACTGGACCGATACGCTCTTCAGCTTCACGACGACCCGCGACACGACCTTCCGCTTCAAGAACGGCCAGTTCACGATGATCGGGCTCAAGGTCGGCGAGAAGCCGCTGCTGCGCGCCTACAGCGTCGCCAGCACTAATTACGACGAGAACCTCGAGTTCTTCTCGATCAAGGTGCCGGACGGCCCGCTGACCTCGCGCCTGCAGAACCTGCAGGTCGGCGATCCCATCATCATCGGCAAGAAGGCGACGGGCACGCTGGTGCTCGACAACCTCAAGGACGGCAAACGCCTGTTCCTGCTCGGCACCGGCACGGGCCTTGCCCCCTTCCTGTCGCTGATCCGCGATCCCGAGACCTATGAGCGCTACGAGAAGGTCGTGCTCGTCCATGGCTGCCGCCAGGTCTCCGAGCTGGCCTATGGCGAGCGTATCCAGCAGGAACTGCCGAACGACGAGTTTTTGGGCGAGATGATCCGCGAGCAGCTGATCTACTACCCGACCGTGACGCGCGAACCCTTCCGCAATCGCGGCCGCATCACCGACCTGCTGACCTCCGGCCAGCTCTTCAGCGATACCGGCCTGGGCCCGTTCGATCCGGCGGGCGACCGCTTCATGCTCTGCGGCAGCCCGCAGATGCTGGTCGACCTCAAGCAGATCTTCGACGAGCGCGGCCTGGAAGAGGGCAATCACGGCGAGGCCGGCGACTACGTCATCGAGAAGGCTTTCGCCGAGCGCTGAGGCGCACCTCCGTCATTGCGAGGAGCATAGCGACGAAGCAATCCAGGGGCGTTGAGCAAGCCCTCCTGGATTGCTTCGCTTCGCTCGCAATGACGGTAGACGTTCCGGCATTTTGCCGAATGCGCCATGGCCTGCTACCTGTCCGGCAAATCACTTCCGCAGACGAGTAGCGCCATGACCGACACCCTTCCCGACCGCCTGTCCTCCAACCCCAACAGCCCCTTCTACAACGAGGAGCTGCTGGCACGGGATATCGGCGTCCGCTTCAAGGGCGTCGAGAAGACCAATGTCGAGGAATACTGCATCAGCGAGGGCTGGGTCCGCCTCACCGCCGGCAATGCCAAGGACCGCCACGGCAATCCGATGACGGTGAAGCTCAAGGGCACGGTCGAGCCCTATTTCCGCAACGCCGAGTGAGGCGTGCCGCGGGCGATCGCCAGCGCGAAAGCGGCGGTCGCCAGCACTGAAAGCCCGGCGCGCACCGCGTGGAGCGACCCCCAACGCTCGATCAGCGCCCGGCTCGCCGCTCCCGCCTGCTCGGCGCCAAGCGCCAGCAGCGCGTTGTTCACCGGCGCGATGACAATCAGCGTGAACGGCAGGTTGGCGAGCATCAGCGCCGCGCCGACCTGCCAGAGCGGGTTCCGCACCCGCCACCAGGCGAGCGCGCCGACAAGGCTCGCCAGCACGGCGAGCCCGGCCTGCATCCGCGCCGCGCGCGGGTAGCTTTCCTGCCATTGCTGCAATAGTGCGCCGTCCGTGAGCGCCAGCCGCGCCGGCTGCTCGGCGACCAGGATGTAGATCGCCGCGCCCGCGAACAAAGTCGCCAGGATCAGAGCGACGAGGCCCGTGGCGGAAGCACTGCTTTTCTGCGCGATCGCTTCGAGATGAGTGTCAGGCATGGCCATCTCCCCGAAATAAACAGCATGCTATATATCATTGCATAGCATGCTGTTCAATTGCAATCTCGCCGGATCGAGCCCTGCATGACCAGCTTCAAGAGCAACTCCGCCGGCTATCTCGCCAATCACGTCGCCCGCCTGTTCGCCCGCGAGCTCGCCGAGGCGGTGCGCCCGCTCGGCCTCGCCCCGGCGCAGTTCATGGTGCTGCTCGAACTCTGGCGCGAGGAGGGGCTGACGCAGAAAGATCTGGTCGGCCGGCTCGATGTCGAGCAGGCGACCATGGCGGCGACGCTCGCCCGGATGGAGCGCGACGGCCTGATCGAGCGCCGCCCCGACCAAGCCGATGCCCGCGCCCGCCGCATCCAGCTCACGGTAAGAGCACGGGCACTGCAGGAGCCGGCGCTCGCTGCCGCCAAGAGCGTCAATGCGCGCGCTCTGGCCGGCTTTTCCGAAGCGGAACGCGAGGTCCTGCTGTCCGGCCTGCGCCGCATCGTCGGCGCGCTCTCGCGCAACGCCGTGCTAGGCTAAATCGGCTTTCCCGCGTGCCTAGAGGTCGCGGAGCCAGGTCGTGACCTCACGCACGGCGGCCTGGGGGGTCATCCGGTGGTCCGCGGGGACGACGAGGCGGCGTCCGACCCTGCTGGACACCGAATCCTGCATGGCAGGCCGGTCCTCCGAACCGATGACCCAGAGGATCGGTGCGCTCACTCGCGGTGCGGTGTTCGCCATATTGGCCTGCCCGTCCGGGTCGAAGAAACTCGCATAGGCTTCGGCCGTCGTCTTGATCGGGTAGGCGCGGCCGAGATTGTAGTCGAGGAACGTCGCCGTCTCGCGCCCTCGGCCGGCTGCGACCATCGCCTTGGCCCGGTCGAGACTGTCGCCAAGGAATTGCAGGATGTTTGCCGGCCGGTGGCCGGGCGCCATCGCCACCACCGCTGCGACGCCGCTGAAGCGTGCCGCGTAGGCAAGACTCAGATTCGCCCCGAGACTTTGGCCTGCGAGGACGATCTTGGGACGGCCCGCGCTCCGCAGACGGGCGATCGGTCCATTGAGCTCGGCCAAAGTCTGATCATAGGGGCGATAATTGCCGCCGGCCCAGGACAGGCGTGGCATGACGACCTGCGCTCCTTCGGCGCGAAGCGCATTGGCAACCGGGTTGATCAATTGCTGGTTTGCACCCTTGCCATGCACGAGGACCACGCCGAGGCTCGACAGCGCTGCAGCGTGTGCAGTGCGCGGAAGTGCCGTGGCGGCAGCCGCGGCTGCAGAAAGGCCGACAAGGCTTCGCCGTGAAATGCCGGGGATCGATGCGATCTGGTCAATCTCGCCGTGATCGTGGTCTCTCATATCCCTTCCCCCCGATTTCTCGTCGAAACGCGTTGGAGCGCTCACGCGAGCGATCATCGGGCATGATCAGACGCTGCTTCCTGTTTGCAGGCACCCCATATTTGAGGGGCGCTCAGCTCGGCATCGGGCCGCGCAGCAGGCCAACGAGTTCGGCCTGGCGAGTCACTCCGGTCTTGGCGAAGACCTGCCTCAACGTCGAGCGAGCCGTTCCCTCCGTCCAGCGGAGCGTGGCCGCGGCGTCGCGCGGGGTGTGGCCAGCCGCGATCAGAGCCGCCAGCCGTGCTTCCGAGGGCGTAAGGTCGAACAGGCCGGCGACGATGTCGGCTGACGGCGCCTTGATCTGGACCAGAGGTGTTGCGACCAGGATCGCGGTTGCCCGGGTGAAAAGATCGTTGGCTGCGCCTTTGATCGGCACGAGGTGAAAGATGACCGGGGGGTGCTCGTCGCGCGCTCGCATCGGGATCGAGCGGACCGCCGCCATCTGTCCACCCCGATCCAATGCCTCCAGAGCAGTCGTGAAAAGTGCATCGGCGCCGGGGTCCATAAGCTTCAGGCGCGAAGGCAGGTCATCCAGGACCGACGGCATAAGACGGGTGAGCGACCTGTTGGCGGTGAGCATTCGCCCACCTTTGCCGAGGACGGCTGCCGCCAGATTCATCAGTTCCAGCGCGGCCGCTGCACTGCGTGCACGCTCCAGCTCCAGGTGATTGGCAATCAGAGCGGAGCGGGCGAGATGGGGCCGGACGCGATCGAGCACGGCCACGATTTCGCGCGGGAACGGCCCCTCGGCATAAGGCTTCTCGACATTGAGGACCGCGATGTCGCCGGATGGGATGGTGATCGTGGTCGCGGCGCCCGAGCCATAGCCGCGTGGGATCAGGAAGTCGCGATAGAGCGGCAATTGCTCGGCTTCGCCTGGCGCGAAAACGTCGGCGTCGGTGACGAAACCGGCATGGCGGAGCGCGATGGCGCGCTTGGTCCGCTCGTTCTGCGCACCGCCCTGGGCGAGCCAAATCTCGTCCCACATCTCCTTGAACGCGGCACTCGTGCTGACCACCGACAGCCGCGTCTCGCTGATCCGGGAGCACAAGGCAGCGGTCGCATCACAATCGCGCGCCAGTCCGGTAAGCCAGCCCTGCCACCGTTCGGGAACGACGGCAGCCTCGTAAAGGCCATCGATCAGCGCCTCGAACCCATCGCCGAACGGCAAACAGAGCCTCCTCCTCGCAATCGTATAGCCAGAACTAGCATGTTTCTTGGCCCAGCGCCTTGTAGAAGAAGGTCGAGCCGCAATCGCGCCCGTCGGGCATCAGCGCATAGCGCGGAATGGTGCCGACTTCCGTCCAGCCCAGCCGATTATAGAGCCGACGTGCCGCTCCGGCCTCGTCGGTGTCGAGCACCAGCAGGTCGCGTCCGAGCGCCAGCGCGGCGGCCTCCGCCGACCGCATCAACGCCTCGCCGATGCCGCGGCGGCGCGCGCGCGAATGCACCAGCACCTTGGCGATCTCGGCGCGATGCGGCTGGTTGGGCTTTCCCACCGGATGGAGCTGCGCCGTGCCGACGATGCCGCTCCCATCGCGCGCCACGAAGAGCAGGATCCGCCCTGCGGCGACTTCCGCCGCGATGCCGCGCCAGAAGCTCTCGAAATCGGCGGATGTGTTCCAGTCCATGAAGCCGACCGAGGCGCCGTTCGCCACGGAATCGCGCAGGATCTCCGCCAGAGCCGGCACAGCTGCCAGCGCTCCATCGCCGTCGAGCTGTTCGATGGTCATCGTGTCCGGCGCCGTCATGATCCGTCTCCTTTGCACCGCCAATCAGCGGCACAATCCATTATGCAAGATTAATTCCAACATAGTGGATCGCACGTAGCAAGATCGCCACGGTTCGCCGTCAACTCGGATTTTACGACGTTCGGCGAATCCCGGTCTCCCCGGCGCAAATCCGGCAGGTGATTTCCGAAAAAGTCACGGGCTCGCGGTTGACTCGGAAAGTGGGAGACGCCGGAGACGGCGCCGGCGCGACGGGAGGCGTCGATGAACAGGGGGCTGGAATTCATCGGTCGCTCGGTGGTCCGCTTCATCACGCGCAGCAAGCCGCAGAGTGATCCGGTCGATCGCAAGGCCATGGCGCGGCTCGAAGCGGCGCTCCGCCCCGGCGACGTGCTCCTGGTCGAGGGCCGCATGAAGGTCTCGGCGGCGATCAAATACCTGACGCAGTCGACCTGGTCGCATGCAGCTCTCTATGTCGGCGACACCGGCAAGGTCAGCCCGGAAGGCGAGCCGCTGGTGCTGGCCGAGGTCGAGATGGATGTCGGCTGCGTGCTCTCGCCCTTGTCGAAATACGGCGCCTTCGGCACCCGCATCTGCCGGCCACAGGCATTGGACCGCGAAGGCCGCCAGACGGCGATCGACTATGTGCTGGAGCGACTCGGCACCCAATACGATCTCAAGAACATTCTCGACCTGGCGCGCTGGCTGATCCCGGTGCCATGGGCGCCCGCCAGCCTGCGCCGGCGCATGATCGCGCTCGGCTCCGGCGATCCGACGCGGGCGATCTGCTCGACCCTGATTGCCCAGGCCTTCGAGGCGGCGCGCTATCCGGTGCTGCCGACGGTCGAATACGCACAGGCGATGGGCGAGGAGACCATCCGGGAAATCCTGCATATCCGGCATCACTCGCTCTACATGCCGCGCGATTTCGACATCTCGCCCTATTTCTCGGTGGTGAAGCCGACGCTGGAGGCGGGCTTCGACTATCGGGCGCTGAACTGGGCCAAGGAAAGGCTGCTCGCGGCGGAGTGAAGCGCCCCGCAATCGCCGCAGACCCTTGGCGCAACCCGCGCGCACTGCTATGGCGCGCGCATGAGCACCCGCAGCTTCGACAATATCCGCAACTTCTCGATCGTGGCCCATATCGACCACGGCAAGTCGACTCTGGCCGACCGGCTGATCCAGCAGACCGGCACGGTCGCCGCGCGCGACATGAGCGAGCAGATCCTCGACTCGATGGACATCGAGAAGGAGCGCGGCATCACCATCAAGGCGCAGACCGTCCGGCTGGACTATCAGGCCAAGGACGGCAAGACCTACATTTTGAACCTGATGGACACGCCCGGGCACGTCGACTTCGCCTATGAGGTCTCGCGCTCGCTGGCGGCCTGCGAAGGCTCGCTGCTGGTCGTCGACGCCTCGCAGGGCGTCGAGGCACAGACGCTGGCGAACGTCTACCAGGCGCTCGACGCCGGCCACGAGATCGTCACCGTCCTCAACAAGATCGACCTGCCCGCCGCCGAGCCGGAGCGGATCAAGCAGCAGATCGAGGACGTCATCGGCCTCGACGCCTCCGAGGCCGTGCCGATCTCGGCCAAGACCGGCCTCAACATCGAGGGCGTGCTCGAAGCGATCGTCGAGAAGCTGCCGGCGCCGAAGGGCGATGCCGAGGCGACCCTCAAGGCGATGCTGGTCGACAGCTGGTACGACGCCTATCTCGGCGTCGTCGTGCTCGTGCGCATCATCGACGGCGTGCTGAAGAAGGGCATGACGATCCGGATGATGCGCGCCAACGCCAGCTACGGCGTCGACCGCGTCGGCGTCTTCAAGCCGAAGATGCTCGAAGTGAAGGAACTCGGACCCGGCGAGGTCGGCTTCTTCACCGCCTCGATCAAGGAAGTCGCCGACACCGCCGTCGGCGACACCATCACCGACGACCGCAAGCCGATCGCCGAGCCGCTGCCGGGCTTCAAGCCGGTGCAGCCGGTGGTGTTCTGCGGCATCTTCCCAGTCGACGCCGCCGATTTCGAGGTTCTGCGCAGCGCCATGGCGAAGCTGCGCCTGAACGACGCCTCGTTCTCCTATGAGATGGAGACCTCGGCGGCGCTCGGCTTCGGCTTCCGCTGCGGGTTCCTCGGGCTGCTGCATCTGGAGATCATCCAGGAGCGGCTCGAACGCGAGTTCAACCTCAACCTGATCTCGACCGCGCCGTCGGTCGTCTATCACCTGCGCCTGCGCGACGGCTCGACGCTGGAGCTGCACAACCCGGCCGACATGCCGGACGTGATGAAGATCGAGTTCATCGAGGAGCCGTGGATCCGCGCCACGATCTTCACGCCGGACGAATATCTCGGCTCGGTGCTGAAGCTCTGCCAGGACCGGCGCGGCCTGCAGATCGATCTCAATTATGTCGGCTCGCGCGCCAAGGTCGTCTACGACCTGCCGCTGAACGAGGTCGTGTTCGACTTCTACGATCGGCTGAAATCGATCTCGAAGGGCTACGCCTCCTTCGACTACCAGATCACCGACTACCGCGAGGGCGATCTCGTGCGCATGTCGATCCTGGTCAATGCCGAGCCGGTCGACGCGCTCTCCATGCTGGTCCACCGCTCGCGCGCCGACGCGCGCGGCCGCGCGATGTGCGAGAAGCTCAAGGAGCTGATCCCGCCGCACATGTTCCAGATTCCGGTGCAGGCCGCCATCGGCGGCAAGATCATCGCCCGCGAGACCATCCGGGCGC
Organism: Rhizobiales bacterium 2SD; assembly: GCA_005502805.1. GTDB lineage: Bacteria > Pseudomonadota > Alphaproteobacteria > Rhizobiales > Beijerinckiaceae > Allobosea. Next base: position 21,826 of record SCMY01000015.1, read on the forward strand.
TGCGCAAGGACGTGACCGCCAAGTGCTATGGCGGCGACGCCTCGCGCAAGCGCAAGCTCCTGGACAAGCAGAAGGAAGGCAAGAAGAAGATGCGGCAGTTCGGCCGCGTCGAGATCCCGCAGGAAGCCTTCATCGCGGCGCTGAAGATGGACAGCTGAGCGAGCACGCTCGGCTGCATCGCCTTGCATTCCAGGGAACCATCCCGCCTGACACGGTGTTGATCCTCAAGCCCTCAACCGAAGGGAGGACAGCATCATGGACAGACGCTCATTCCTTGCGAGCCTGGTCGGCGGCCTGGCTGCGGCTGGCAGCCTCGGCACGGCGGCGCTCGCCGCACCGCAGCCGGGGCCGGCGGTAGAGCCGCGCCGGCCTGACGATGCACCGCAGGTCGATCCCGAGGTGTTGGACAAGACCGAGGCCGACTATTCCCAGTACTATTACTACCGTCGCCGGCCGCGCTGGCGCAGGCGCTACTGGCGTCGCCGTTACTATTACCGGCCACGTTATTACTATCGCCGCCGCTACTACCGGCCGCGCTACTATTATCGCCGGCGGTATTGGTAGCGTTTGGTGAATGTCTGGCCTCCCGCGCGAGCTGTTGAACTCGCGCGGGATCTGGCCGGATGTCAGAGATTGGCGCCGAGGCCGCGCAATTCGGCCCTGAGGTCGATCGGCTCGACGAAGTGCACTGCCTGCATGCCGACCGAGCGAGCGGCATCGATGTTTTTGGCGCTGTCGTCGACGAAGATGCACTCGCCGGCGCTCAGCCCGTAGCGCTCCAACAGCACATTGTAGATCGCCGGATCAGGCTTGAGCAGCCGCTCATGCGCCGAGACGATCACGCCGTCGAAGCTCTGCAGGAAGGGGAAGCGGATCAGGCACTCCGCCCATTTCTCGCGCGAAAAATTGGTGATGGCGTAGACCTCTTCGCCCTTCGCCTTGAGCTCGGCCAGGGTCGCCACACTGTCTTCGATCGTCGAAGGCACCGTCTCGTGCCAGCGTTCGTCGAAAGCTTTGATCTCAGCCTCCCATTCCGGATGCTCCGCCACCAGCAGCGCCACCGCCTCGGACCAGGGCCGGCCGCGATCCTGTTCGAGATTCCAGGCGGCAGTACACACGTTCTTCAGGAACCAGTCGCGCTTGGCATCGTCCGGAATCAGGTTGCGATAGAGATGGAACGGATCCCAGCGCAGCAGGACATTGCCGACATCGAACACGACCTTGCGATTCTCAGGCACGACAGGCTTCTCCATTCCAGTTCGCGACGATGGGATCGCGCGGCTCACGTCCTTGTGCGCGAGCGGGCGTAACTTTCACACCGATTCTGGCGTATTCGCGTTGGAGCATTTTCGAGCGAAGTGGATACCGGTTCGCGTAAAGAAAATGCGACCAGCCAGGAGCGAGAGCATTTCCGCGATCCGAAGGAACGCGAAAATGCTCTGGGATCGACAATCAAGGTGACGAATGGCTTTCGCAGCAGCCAGCTACTGGCCCTGGAATGACCGGCAGGGGCGCTTTTCCGCCTTGCGCGCCGGCTGCTTCGCGCTCGTCCTCGTTCCGGCACTCATCCTCGCCTGGCAAGCCTGGAGTCACCAGCTCGGCTCGAAGCCGTGGACGCAGGCTGTGCACGACACCGGCACCTGGGCCCTGCGCATCCTCGTCATCACCCTCGCGGTCACGCCACTGCGCCGCATCCTCGACTGGAACAAGCTGATCGGCATCCGCCGCATGCTCGGCTTGTCGGCCATGGTGTATGCGCTCGGCCATCTCACTCTCTACTGTATCGACCTCGCCTTCGACTGGGGCCTGATCCTCTCCGAGATCGTCAAGCGCTTCTATCTCGTCGTCGGCATCACCGCGCTCATCGGCCTCGTCGTGCTCGGCACGACATCGACCGACGGCATGATCCGCCGGCTGGGTTCCGGCCGCTGGCAGCGCCTGCACAACCTCGTCTACCCGATCGCCTGCCTCGGCCTGTTCCATTTCGCACTGCAGTCGAAGATCGATGTCACCCAGCCGGTTCTGCTGACCGGGCTGCTCGCGCTGCTGCTGGCCTATCGCGGCCTCTACCGGTTCAAGATTCCGCTGAGTTTCGCGTCGCTGGCGCTGACAGCGATTGGTGTCGGCCTCGCCACCGCTCTGGCCGAGACCGCCTGGTACGCCTTCGCAACCGGCGCCTCGGCCTGGCTGATCTTCCAGGCCAATGCCGACATCGTGGTCTATCAGGATTGGACGGCGCAGCGCCCGGGCCATTGGGTCGCAATTGTCGGGCTCGCGCTCGCGATCCTCCACCTCTTCCGCAAGCCTGCGGCGAAGCCGGAGCGGCGTCAGCGTCGGCCGGCGATGGCCTCGGAAGCCGCCGGCGGCTGAGGTTCAGCCCTCGCGCCGCGCCAGCTCCAGCACGGTCTCGATCAGGACGCGGATGGCGATGCCGGCGTCGAGCTCGGTCATGTTCTCGAGCGGCGAGTGGCTGATACCCTTCTCGCAGCGCACGAACAGCATGGCAGAGGGGCAGAGCCGCGCCATCGCCATGGCGTCGTGGCCAGCACCGGACGGCAGGCGGCGGGCCGAGAGATTGGAACCGGTGCGGGCGATACCGGTGGCGAGCGCCTCCTGCAGATCCGCCGCCATCGGCGTCGCATCCTCGCGCGAATAGGGCGTGATGGTCAGGCCGACGCCGCGCCGCGCCGCGATCTCGCCGAAGCGCTGCTGGATCTGCCGCTCCATGGCGGCGACGGTCGCACCGACGGGCGCGCGATAGTCGATGGTGAAATCGACCGCGCCGGGCACGACATTGGTGGCACCGGGATCGGGCCGGAACACGCCGACGGTGCCGACCGCTTGGTCGTGGCTGCCGGCGATCTCCTCCAGCGCCAGCGCCATCTCGGCGGCGGCGGTCAGCGCATCCTTGCGCAGCTTCATCGGCACGGTGCCGGCATGGCCGGCCTCGCCGGTGACGCGCACGGCGGCGCGGCTCTGGGCATTGATCGCGGTGACGATACCGACCGCCTCGTTCTCGACCTCGAGCACCGGCCCCTGCTCGATATGGACTTCGAGATAGGCCTTGACCGAGCCCGGTTTGCGGGCAAGCGCCGCGATCCCCGCCGGGTCGCCACCGAAGGCGACGAGCGCGTCGCGCAGCACGACGCCGTCGGCATCGCGCGATTCGAGCCAGGCCGGATCGTAATGGCCGATCAGCGCCGAGGAGGTCGAGAGCGAGGTCGGGAAGCGCACCGTCTCCTCGTCGCCGAAAGCGACGACCTCGAGCGCGAAGGGCAAGGTGATGCCGGCGTCACGGATCGCCTGCGCCGCCAGGATGCCGGCGACGACGCCGAGATTGCCATCGAAGCGCCCGCCATCGCGGACCGTATCGATATGCGAGCCGATCAGCACCGCCGGCAGCCCGGGTGTTGCGCCTTCGCGCCGTCCCTGCACCGAGCCGGCGGCGTCGATGAAGGCGGTCAGCCCCGCGACCTCCATCGCGCCCTTGACGTATTCCGCCGCCTGCCGGTGCGAGGGCGAGAGATAGAGCCGGGTCAGCTTGCCCGGCTCGTCGCTGAAGCGGTTGATGCCAGCAAGGGTGGCGAAAGCGCGGGCGCCGAGAACGGCGGGAGACGGCAGGGTCGTGGTCATGGGTTCAATCTAGCGGGCCGGCCATGGATGTGGCCAGCCCGCTTTAACGCGGTGCGATCGATTTGCGTGTCAGTAGGTAGCGCGCCCGCCCGACAGGTCGAAGACCGAACCGGTGGTGAAGCTGTTCTCGGCCGAAGCCAGGAAGGCGACCATAGAGGCGACCTCCTCCGGCAGCAGGAAACGCCCGCGCGGGATCTTGGCCAGCATGTAGCCGATATGCTCGTCACTCATCTGGTCGAAGATGCGGGTGCGGGCGGCGGCGGGGGTGATGCAGTTCACCGCGATATCCTGCTGCGCCAGCTCCTTGCCGAGCGACTTGGTCAGGGCGATCACCGCCGCCTTCGAGGCCGAATAGGCCGAAGCGTTCGGATTGCCTTCCTTGCCGGCGATCGAGGCGACCAGCACAAGCCGGCCGTAATTGCGCTTGATCATGCCGGGGATCACCGCCTGGCAGCAATGCAAGGTGCCATCGACATTGAGGCGCATGATCTTCGCCCATTCGTCGAGCGGATATTCCCAGGTCTTCAGGTTAGGCCCGGCGATGCCGGCGCTGGTGACGAGGATGTCGACGCTGCCATGGCGCTGTTCCAGCTCCGCGGCGGCGGCGTTCACAGCCTTGGCGTCGGTCACGTCGATGGACAGGCCGCTCGCAGCCGGGCCGATCGCAGCGGCGGCCTCAGTGGCGAGCTTGCCGTCGAGATCCCAGATCGCGACCTTGGCGCCGCTGGCGGCGAGACGTTCGGCCACTGCACGGCCGATCCCCTGCGCACCGCCGGTGACGATGGCGACCCGGCCCTTTAAATCGATTTGGTTCATTGAACGAATGCCCCTTCTGACGTCAGAGGAAGCCTAACCGAAAGAGCCCGCCGACGAACATCCCATTTCACATGAGAGGGTTGCATTCGCCCGACGCCTCCACCCTGTCGAGGCTCGTCAGGGGGGCTCGATTCCGTTATTCTGTCGGGCCTGCTCCTGCAGGTGGAGGCGGCCGTCATGCGCGCCGTATTCTACGAAGCCAACGGGCCCGCGCGGGACGTGCTGCGGATCGACGAGATGCCGGCGCCTGATCCTGGCCCCGGCGAGGTTCGGGTGCGCCTGCGAACCTCGGGCGTCAATCCATCGGACGTGAAGAGCCGCGGCCACCGCAAACCGGCCTTTCAACGCGTGATCCCTCATAGCGACGGCGCCGGGGAGATCGAGGCGGTCGGCGACGGGGTTTCGCCCTCGCGCATCGGCGAGCGCGTCTGGATCTGGAATGGGCAATGGCAACGCCCGTTCGGAACGGCCGCCGAGCAGATCGTACTGCCCGCCCGGCAGGCGGTGCGTCTGCCCGACGATGTCGGCTTTCCGGAAGGAGCGACGCTCGGGATACCCGCGCTGACCGGCTTCCATGCCGTCGAGCTGACCGGGGCCGAGAACGGCGCGAGTTTGCTCGTGTCCGGTGGCGCGGGCTGCGTGAGCCAATACGCCATCCAGTTCGCCAAATCGTGCGGTACGATGGTGATCACGACGATATCCTCGCCGGACAAGGCTGCGGCCGCACGCGAAGCCGGTGCCGATCATTGCATCGACTACAGGCGCGAGGATGTCGGCACACGTGTCGCCGAGATCACCGGTGGGCGCGGTGTCGACGCGATCATCGAGATGAACCTGTCGGCCAATGCCGGCCTGATACCCGCGACATTGCGGCCGAAGGGCTGCGTGATCGTCTACGGCACCGAGGCGGAGGCGACAATCCCGGCCTTCCCCTGCCTGGTCAACTCCGTCACGCTGCGCTTCTTTCTGATCTATCAACTCGACGCGGAGCAGCGCGATCGCGCCATTGCCGGCATCACCCGCGCGCTCGAACAGGGGTGGTTGGTCAGTCGCGTCGGCCCGACCTTCCCGCTTGCCGAAACCGCGGCGGCGCATGAAGCGGTCGAACAGGGGACGATCGGCAACGTCATCGTGACCATTCCCTAGCTGTGCCTGAGGTTTGGCCTCAGCAGTCCGGTCGGCAAGTCTGCCGGCTGCTCAACGGGCGTTGCGGAAGGCGCGCGGGCTGAACGCGGTGCGAAGGATGATGCCGATGTCGAGCCAGAACGACCAGTTGTCGATGTACCAGTGATCATAGGCGATGCGGCGGGCCATCTTGTCGTCGGTGTCGGTCTCACCGCGCAGGCCGTTGACCTGGGCCCAGCCGGTGATGCCGGGCTTGACGTTGTGACGCCTCGCATAGAGCGCGATCTTGCGCTGGAACTCGCGATCATGGGCGAGCGCATGGGGGCGTGGGCCGACCAGCGACATCTGCCCGGCGATGACGTTGAGCAGCTGCGGTAGCTCGTCGAGATTATAGCGGCGCAGGAAGCCGCCGACACGGGTGATGCGCGGGTCATTGCGCGTGGCCTGCTTGACCACCTCGCCATCATCCGTCGTCGTCATCGTGCGAAACTTGAAGATCCGGAACGGCTCCTGGTTGAAACCGTAGCGGCGCTGCAGGAACAGCACCGGCCCCTTTGAATCGAGCTTGATTGCAAGGGCGACGAGCAGCAGCACCGGCAGGCTCGCGATCAGGATCGCGCTCGCGGCGAGGACATCGAAGACGCGCTTGAACAGGATCTGCGCGAAGGAGAGCGCCGGGCGCGTCAGCCGCAGCGAGGCGAGCGAGCCGATCCGCACGATATGGGGATTGTCGAAACGATCCATGACCCGCTCCGGCGTCAGATGGATCGCGACCGGCAGGTTCATGAAGGCATCGACACAGGCATCGATCGTCTCCTGGTCCGACCAGGGCAGGGCAATGAAGACGGCGTCGGGCTTGAGGTCGCGGGCGCGCGCCGAAGCCGTAGCGAGATCGGCGGCGAGCGCCGCCTGCGGATCGTTGATCCGGCGCGGATCGTTGCTGCGCAGGAAGGCGACGTCGACGATCGAAAAGCCGATGTTCCAGGGCTGGTGACGCGCGACGAAGGACATCACCTCGCTCTCGCGGCCGATCAGGAAGACGCGCTCGGAGGTAATCCGCCCGGTCTTCGAGGCCATCGAGATGGTGCGCACGATCGCCGAGCGGGCGAGCGCGATCAGCGGCACGCCGGCGACATAGGTGACGAGCACGACCGCGCGCGAATACTGGTCGTTGACCTTGGCCATGAAGACGATGGCGACGAAGGCGATCATCGTCAGGTTCCAGACCGCGAAGGCCGAGGCGATCTGGCCCTTGGTCGAGAGATAGTTCTCGAGGCGGTAGCGACCGCGCATCAGGTTGGTGAAGACGAAGATCGCAGCGATCATCGAGGCGAGCTCGACGGTGATCTTGTCGTTGCCGAGATGGCGATAGGCGACGAAGTGATAAGCGATCGAAGTACCGGCGACCACGGTGGCGACCGTCACCGCATCGACCAACGCGGTGATCAGCCCGATCCAGTGACGCAGGGCGTTGGCGCGCCTGTCGGCTGCGGTGGCGACTTCGTAGTTCAGGTCGTTGACGCTCATCATGCCGCGCTCGCTCGATCGCAGGCGGTCCGATTTCGGCACAGATGATGCGCCGGAGGCCGCCTTCCCCGTCGACGTGGCAAGGGCGATGCCGTAGCGACATGCGGCGGATCCTGTGCGAAATGCGCTGGAAATGGCCCCGTTGTGCACTCGCCGCCCGCAACTCGACCGGCGCCCGTTCCAGAACGGGACAAACGGCGGGACAGGGGCGGACAGGCCAGCGAAACCCACTGTCGGATCAGGGAAAGACAGTGTTCATCCTATGGCGGGGTTCCGCTTGACCCCGGCAAGAAACGCAACGAAGACGATAGCCTACGCCGTCAGCATGGCTGACCTGTGCGCCAGCAGCGATCGAGATGAACGTCGTTCTCTTCCAGACCTCGCAGCGACGGGCTGCCCTCGCCGACCTGCCCGAACCGGCGCGCCGCGACATCGCTGGCATCCCGGTCGCAGCTGCGACAAGCGATGAGGCGCTCGCCCTGATCGACCATGCCTTTGACGGCGGCGGTCACCTCCATCTGGCCTATTGCAACGCCAATCTCGTCAACATCGCCGCGCGCGACGCCGGCTTGCGCGAGCGCCTTGCCCACTTCCTGATTTTGCCCGACGGAATCGGCGTCGACATCGCCTCGCGCCTGCTCTACGGCGCCGCCTTTCCCGCCAATCTCAACGGCACCGATTTCACGCCGGCCATCCTCGCCGCACGCAAACGGCCGCTGCGCGTGATGCTGCTGGGCGGGCGGCCGGGCGTCGCGGAGCGCGCGGCGACCAGGCTGCGCGCCGACCATCCGCAGCATCGCTTCACGGTGCTGAGCCATGGCTATTTCGGACCGGACGAGGAAGCGGCCCTGCTGGCGCGGCTCGCGCTCGAGCGGCCCGACCTCCTGCTGGTCGCGTTCGGCAATCCGCGGCAGGAGCAGTGGATCGCCGATCATATCGAGGCCCGCCATTGCGCGGTCGCAGCCGGCATCGGCGCCCTGTTCGACTTCCTCGCCGGCGAGGTGGCACGCGCGCCGGAAACCTTGCGGGCGTTGCGCCTCGAATGGACCTACCGGCTCTGGCTCGAGCCGCGCCGGCTCTGGCGGCGCTACGTCGTTGGCAACCCGGCTTTCCTCATGCGCGTGCTGCGCCAGAAGCTGACGCGGCGCAGTACGTGAGCCTCTTTACGGCTTCTTCCCGACGATGAAACCGAAGAGCGGGCCGGCGCCGATCATCACCAGGAAGACCCTGATGATGTGATGGGCCGCGACGAAGGCGACCTCGGTGTGCAGCGCTAGCGCGATCAGGCTCATCTCGGCGAGCCCCCCCGGCGAATAGGCCAGGATCAGCGGCACCGGCTTGTGGCTGGAGACATGCGCCACCAGGAAGGCGAAGACCAGCGTCAGCACCACCAGGATCACGGTCGAGCCGAGCGAGAGCAGGAGGATGCGCAGGATCGCCTGCGGCGGCGTGCCGACAAAACGGCAGCCGATGGTGACGCCGAGGATGAGCTGGGCGACGTTGACGATCTCATAGGGCGGCACGGAATCGCTGAACCCCACGAGATGCACGATGGCAGAGACCAGCATCGGCCCGAGCAATTGCTTCGCCGGCAGCCGCAGCGCGTGGGCGAGCATCACGCCGACGATCGCGCTGGCGACCAGCCAGAACCAGGCGAGCGCCGAGGTCTGGAACATGGACGGGCCGGTATTGCGGTTGATGCCGAGCGAGACGCCTTCGAGCCATTGCACGATGAAGGGCAGCGTCATCACCACCAGCAGGATGCGGGCGGAGTGGATCAGCGCGATGGTGCGGGCATCGCCCCCCTTCTCCTCGCCGGTGATCACCATCTCGACGAGGCCGCCGGGCATGCCGGAGAAGAAGGCAGTCACCGGATCATAGCCGGCGACGCGGCGGAAATAGGTGACGCAGCACAGGCCGCAGGCGACCATGAACAGCACGAGGCCGCCAATCGTCGGCAGCCAGTTCGGCATCTGCGCGACGATCTCGGGCTTGAAGCCGGAGCCGAGCATCACGCCGATCACCGCCGACATGGGCGGGCGGATCACCGGCGGCGCGGCCACCGGCGCGCGGGCGATGGCAGCCACGGTGCAGAACACCATAGAGCCGAGCATCCAGGGCAATGGCAGGCGGTAGTAAGCAAAGAGCCAGCCACCGATCGTGCCGAGCGCGAGGGCGAACAGGAACCGGCGCCAGGGAAAGCGTCGCGGCGACAATTCGCTAATGCCGTCAATCGCATCCCTCAGCAGATCCCGCATCGTCCCGATCACCTCCCCGGACGCATGCCTGCGGCAGCGCCACGGCGTTGCTATACGCCATCTGCATGACGATGACAGGGCTTTGTCGGAATGACGGCTTTGCCCTCGCGGCGGAGCCGACAGACATGGCGGCAGCCGTGCCGGGCAACCCTGCCATGCCTGCAAGCCACTGACGGAAGGGCGAAAACTCAGCGACAGTCAGATCCTGCGGAGATCTGAGAGGCCGCCGGCGTCTTCCGCCCGGCTCGGGACAGCCATGAGCGAAGACCGCCTTTCGGAAGCGACGGGTCGCGGCAGCGAGGCCATCGGCCTGGCCGAGGTGCTGCCCGCCGCCACGGACGAGGACGGCAGTCCGCCGGAACCTCCGGAACCGCGTCCGCCCGAACCGCCGCTGCCACCGGTCCTGTCGACCCCGTCCCGTGAGGACTGGCTCGCCGCACGCCGCAACCGCGCCCGCCTGTGGTGGCGCGGGGCGAGCCCGAACCTGCGCGGCACCGTCTACATGATCACAGCGCTGCTGGTTTACGCGGTGATGGTCGGCGCCTTCAAACATCTCGGCACGGCGATCCCGTTGATCGAGACGCTGATGATCCGCCAGATCATCATGAGCACGGTAGTCTTCATGATCGCCGGCCGCAGCCTGCCACTGGCCTTCAAGACCGACCGGCCGGGCCTGCAGATCTTCCGCGGCCTGATCACGTTGGCCTCGATGCTGTGCGGCTTCAGCGCCCTGCTCTACATCCCGCTCGCCCAGGCGACGGCGATCAGCTTCAGCCAGGTGCTGTTCGTCACGGTCGCCGCCGTGCTGATCCTGAAGGAGCGCGTCGATGCGGCGCGCTGGATCGCGACCATCCTCGGCTTCGTCGGCGTTTTGATCATGCTCAATCCGTCGAGCGAAGGCCTGAACGTCTGGGCGCTGATGTCGGTCGGCGGGGCGCTGTTCGGCGCCGGCATCACCATCAGCGTGCGCATCCTCGGCACCAGCGAGCGCACCGAGACGATCCTGATCTATCAGGGCCTGGTGCTGATGGTCGTGCTTGCCTGGCCGGCCTGGGCCTTCTGGGTCTGGCCGACACAGGAGCAATGGTTCTGGCTGGTGCTGCTCAGCCTGTTCGGCACCGCCGGGCAATGGCTGATCACCAAGGCCTATCAGGTCGGCGAGGCCGCTGCTTTGGCACCGCTCGATTTCAGCCGCCTGATCCTGGCCGGCTTCACCGGCTTCGTCTTCTTCTCGGAAGTGCCGTCGCTGACGACGCTGATCGGCGCCACCATCGTCATCGGCGCGACACTCTACACGATGCGCCGCAATGCCCGCGGCCGCCCCGGCTCCGACCTCTCATCTCCGCCCTGACCGACCAACGAGACCAGACCATGGCGCACCACCAGCTCGACGCTTCCCTCGCCACCTGCCATTGGGGCTATTTCGACGCCGGACTGAAGCCGGTGCTGGAGATCGAGAGCGGCGACAGCGTCACCATCCGCACGGTCACCGGCGGCCCCGCCCATCTGCCCGAGGGCAATGCGACGATCCCGCCGGAGATCCACGAGATCCATGAGAAAGCCGAGCGCATGGTGCCCGGCCATATCCTCACTGGCCCGATCGCGGTGAAGGGCGCCAGGCCCGGCCAGGTGCTGGAGGTGCAGATCAGGAGCGTGAAGCCGCGCACCGATTTCGGCTACACCATGTTCCGCCCGCTCGGCGGCACGCTGCCGGACGAGTTCGATTATCACGCCTTCCGCTTCATCCATCTCGACCGCGAGCGCAACATCGCCAACCTGCCCTGGGGCATGGAGCTACCGCTCGCCCCGTTCTTCGGAGTGATGGGCACTGCGCCGCCGAAGCATTGGGGCCGGGTGACCTCGCTGATCCCACGCGCCTTCGGCGGCAATCTCGACAACAAGGAGCTGGGCGCCGGCGCGACGCTCTATCTGCCGGTGTTCGTCGAGGGCGCGCTGTTCTCCTGCGGCGATGGTCATGGCACACAGGGCGATGGCGAGGTCTGCATCACCGCGATCGAAACTGCGCTGGAAGGCACCTTCGAATTCCACCTGCGCGAGGACCTGTCTTTCGCCATGCCGCGGGCGGAGACGAAGAGCCACCACATCACCATGGGGATCGACCCCGACCTCGACATCTGCGCCCAGAATGCACTGCGCGAGATGATCGACCTGATCACCTCCAGGACGAAGCTGACGCGGGATGAGGCCTATATGCTCTGCAGCCTCGCCGCCGATCTGCGGGTGACCCAGACTGTCAACGGCTCCAAAGGCATCCACTGCATGCTGCCGAAGAGCCTGGTAGCATAGCGGCCCCGGCTCGACGCCATATTGCGGTCCGGATTTCGGACCGCATTGGGCGATCCTTCGTGCTAGGCTGGCGCCATGAGCAGCTATGGTCAGTTCTGTGCGATGGCGCGCGCCCATGAGACGCTCGGCGGACGCTGGACGCTGCTGATCGTGCGCGAGATCCTCTGCGGCAGCGGCCGTTTCAACGACATCCGCCGCGGCATTCCCCGCATCTCCAAGACGATGCTGTCGGAGCGGCTGCAGGCGCTGGTCCAGGCCGGTGCACTCCGCCGCAGCGAGGCGGCCGCCGGCCCCGAATACGCCCTGACCGAGGCGGGCCTCGAACTCGCCGAATTGGTCAAGGCGATGGGCGTCTGGGGCCAGCGCTGGCTACCGCGCCATGCCGAACGCGAAGACCTCGATCTCGAACCGCTTCTGGTAGACATGCAGCGGCGCGTGCGCTTCGCGGCATTGCCGGAGGAGCCGCTGGTCATTCGCTTCGAGATTGCCGGTCATCCCGTTCGTTTCCTGCTGCTCAAGCATACGGAAGCCTCGTTCTGCAGCCAGAATCCGGGCTTTCCGGAAGCGCTCATTTTGCGTGGCCCGCTCTCGGCATTCGTCGCCTGGTGGCGCGGCGATGTCAGCTTCGCCGAAAGCGGCCGGCTCGGCCTGTCGCTCTCAGGACCGCGGGACCTGGTCCGGGCCTTTCCCGGCTGGTTCGAGCTCTATCTCTTCGCCGGCGTCGCGCCGGCGCATCCCGATGAAAGGGCAAGCGCATGAGCGTCCGTGTTGTCCGCCTCGGCACCCCGCGTGCTCCCGCCGAAGGCACCCGCATCGGCACGGTCCGGCGCGTGCCGCGGGGCGTGCCGAAGGAACGCTATGCCAGCGAGAACTGGTTCGACGTCTGGTTCCCGGTGCTGTCGCCGACACCTGAATTGATGGCGCAGGCCAAAGCAGCGGACAGCGAGAAGGACTGGGCCGGCTTCGCCCGCGCCTTCAAGGCCGAGATGGCCGAGCCGGCGCCACGCCATGCGCTCGACCTGCTGGCGACGCTGTCGCATGGCGCCGACTTCTCGGTCGGCTGCTATTGCGAGAACGAGGCGCATTGCCATCGCTCGGTGCTGCGGGCGCTGCTCGTCGAGCGCGGCGCCAGGTTCGCCTGAGATGCGGTCCGGATTTCGGACCTGACCGGATCAGGCTTTCGGGCGAGAAGGCGGAAAGCTTCTCGCTTCCAAGGATCGCCGCATGACCCCGCCGACCATTCTCGACCATATCGGCAGGACCTCGCTCGTTCAGCTGCGCCATGTCGTGCCGGCCAACGGCGCTCGCATCCTGCTCAAGCTCGAGAGCGAGAACCCGACCGGCAGCATGAAGGACCGGATGGCGCTCGCCATGATCGCGGCGGCTGAGGCCGACGGGCGCCTGAAACCCGGTGGGGCGGTGGTCGAATACACCGGCGGCAGTACCGGCGTCTCGCTGGCGCTGGTCTGCGCGGTCAAGCGCCATCCCCTGCACATCGTCACCTCCGACGCCTTTGCCCGGGAAAAGCTAGACCATATGGCGATCCTCGGTGCGAAGCTGACCGTGATCGAAAGCGAGAGCGGCAGGATGACGGAGAAGCTGACCCGCGACATGATCGCGACCGCAGGCGTCATCGCGCAAGAGACCGGCGCCTTCTGGACCGACCAGATGAAGAACCGCGACCAGCTTGCCGCCTATGAGACGATGGCGGCGGAGATCTGGGAGCAGACGGGCGGACAGGTCGACGGCTTCGTCCAGAGCGTCGGCACCGCCGCCTCGCTCATCGGCATCGCCGCCGGGCTGCGGGCCCGGAAGGAGACAATCCGCATCGCCGCGGTTGAGCCGGCAGAATCGCCGGTGCTCTCCGGCGGCGCGCCCGGCGCGCACAAGATCGACGGGATCGGCGCGGGCTTCGTCGTACCGCTCTGGCAGGATGGCACCGCCGATGCGATCGAGCGGGTCTCGACGCAGGAGGCCCAGGCGATGGCGCTCCGGCTGGCGCGCGAGGAAGGCCTGTTCGCCGGACTCTCCACCGGCGCCAACATCATCGCCGCCTTGAAGCTCGCCGAGGGGCTGCACCGGGATGCGACAGTCGTCAGCGTGATGTGCGATACCGGCATGAAGTACTTTGGCAGCTACCGCGCCGCGCTGGCCGCCACGGCCTGAACCGGCCCCTCTCGCCAGCCGGGCGCGGCCATGCTAACCGCTCCGGCATGACCGAGACTGGACAAGCCCGCATCCAAGCCCGCTTTGCCGCCTGCGCCGCGGCGGGCCGCGCCGCGCTGGTGACCTATGTCACCGCCGGCGACCCCGATTTCGACACCGGCAGCGCGATCCTGAACGCCTTGCCGGCGGCCGGCGCCGACATCATCGAGCTCGGCGTGCCCTTCACCGACCCGATGGCGGACGGCGTGCCGGTCCAGCTCGCCGGCCAGCGCGCCCTCAAGGCCGGGCAGACGCTGAAGAAGACGCTCGCCATGGTCTCCGCCTTCCGCAAGGCCGGGCACGACACGCCGATCGTGCTGATGGGCTATTACAACCCGATCTGGGCCTATGGCGTCGACGCCTTCCTCAAGGACGCCCGTATCGCCGGGATCGACGGGCTGATCGTCGTCGACCTGCCGCCGGAGGAGGACGAGGAGCTTTGCCTGCCGGCGCTCGCCGCCGGCGTCAGCTTCATCCGTCTGGCGACGCCGACCACCGACGACAAGCGCCTGCCGCGCGTGCTGCAGAACACCTCCGGCTTCGTCTACTATGTCTCGATGACCGGCGTGACCGGCGGCGCGATCGCCAATTATGACGCGGTCGGCGCGGCGGTCGCCCGGATCAAGCAACATACCACGCTGCCGGTCGCGGTCGGCTTCGGCGTCAAGACGCCCGCCGATGCGATCGCGATCGCCAAGGGCGCCGACGGCGTCGTCGTCGGCTCGGCCCTGGTCGAGCGCGTCCGGCTCTCGCTCGATGGCGAGGGCAAGGCCACGGAAAAGACGGTTTCGGCTGTCACCTCGCTGGTCGCCGAGCTCGCGGCCGGCGTCCGCTCCGTCGCCAAGGCGGCCTGAGCCGCCAGATTGAAAGTGCGAGACGGATTCCTGGCCGCTTCGAGGCGGCCTCATCGAATCCGGCTCCAGCGTAATTCGAGGATGATCCGATGAACTGGATTTCCGAAGTCGTCCGTCCGCGCATCAAGACCCTGTTCAAGCGCGAGACCCCGGAGAATCTCTGGATCAAGTGCCCGGATTCCGGGCAGATGGTCTTCCACAAGGATGTCGAGGCCAATGGCTTCGTCATCCCCGGCTCCGACCACCATATGCGCGTCACCGCGCAGGACCGGCTGCGGCTGACCTTCGACGAAGGCAAGTGGATCGATGTCGCCCTGCCCGAGGCGGTGGCCGATCCGCTGAAGTTCCGCGACGAGAAGCGCTATACCGATCGGATCAAGGACGCCCGCGCCAAGACCGGCGCAGCGGACTCCATCAAGGTCGGTTATGGCCGCGTCCAGGGCCTGCCGATGACAGTCGCGGTCCAGGATTTCCACTTCATGGCCGGCTCGCTCGGCATGTCCGCCGGCGAGGCCTTCATCAAGGCCGCCGAGACGGCGCTGGAGAAGAAGACGCCTCTGGTCGTGTTCGCCTGCGGCGGCGGCATGCGCATGCAGGAGGGCATCCTGTCCCTGATGCAGATGCCGCGCACGACCGTGGCCGTTCGGCGTTTGAAGGCGGCGAAGCTGCCCTATTTCGTGGTGCTCACGGACCCCACGACCGGCGGCATCACCGCCTCCTACGCCATGCTCGGCGATGTCCATATCGCCGAGCCCGGCGCCCTCATCGGCTTCGCCGGACCGCGCGTGATCGAGCAGACGATCCGCGAGAAACTGCCGGACGGCTTCCAGCGCGCCGAATATCTCAAGGAGCACGGCATGGTCGACATGGTCGTCCACCGCCACCAGCTCCCCGCGACTTTGGCGCGGCTCGGCCGCTTGTTTACCAAGCAGCCGCTGCCAGCCGTCAACGCACCGGAACCCGAGCCGCAGCCGGCCGCTGCCTGACCGCCTCCACCCCGGCCGGGAGGCCGGTGTCCCGATGAGCACATCCGACCTCTTGCTGGCGCGCTTCCTTGCGCTGCATCCCAAGCTGATCGACCTCTCGCTCGGGCGCATATTGCGCCTGCTGGAGCGGCTGGGCGACCCGCAGAAGAAGCTGCCGCCGGTGATTCATGTCGCCGGCACCAACGGCAAGGGCTCGACCATCGCCTTCATGCGGGCGATCCTCGAAGCGGCCGGCCTCTCGGTCCATGTCTACACCTCGCCGCACCTGGTGCGCTTCCATGAGCGCATCCGGCTCGGCCAGCCGGGCGGCGGGCGCTTTGTCGACGAGGCCGTCCTGGTCGAGGCGCTGGAGCGCTGCGAGAAGGCCAATGCCGGCGATTCCATCACCTTCTTCGAAATCACCACTTCGGCTGCGCTGCTGCTCTTTTCCGAGCACAAGGCCGATGTCGTACTGCTCGAAGTCGGGCTCGGCGGGCGCTACGACACCACGAACGTGATCGACCACCCGGCCTGCACGGTGGTGACGCCGGTCTCGCTCGACCATTCCGAATATCTCGGCGACACCGTCACCAAGATCGCCGGCGAGAAGGCGGGCATCTTCAAGCGCGGCGCCCCCGCCGTGATCGCACCGCAGGAGCCCGAGCCGACCGCGGTCCTGGAAGCGGCGGCCGAGCGTGTCGGCGCCTCGAAGCTCCTGGTCGGCCTGCAGGACTTCAACGTCCACGAGGATGGCGGCCGGCTGGTCTATGAGGACGCCGACGGCCTGCTCGACCTGCCGCTGCCGCGCCTCGCCGGGCGCCATCAACATACCAATGCCGGCACCGCGATCGCCGCCCTGCGCGCCGCCGGCTATGGCGGTTTACCCGCCGCAGCCTTCGAGCGCGGCATGACCGAGGCCGAATGGCCGGCGCGCCTGCAGAGGCTGGCGCGCGGCAAGCTTGCCGAGCTCGCGCCGGCTGGGGCTGAGCTCTGGCTCGACGGCGGCCACAATCCCGATGGCGGGCGCGTGCTCGCCCAGGCGATGGCGGATCTCGAGGAGAAGAACCCGGCGCCGCTCGTCATGATCGCCGGCCTGCTCGCGACCAAGGATGCGCGGGCGACGCTCGGCCATTTCAAGGGACTGGCGCAGGTGCTGTTCGCCGTCTCGATGCAGAACCAGCTCGCGGCGCGCACGGCTGAGGAGGTCGCGACGCTGGCGCGCGAGGCCGGCCTCAAGGCCGAGGTCGCCGGCTCGGTCGAGCAGGCGCTTCGCGAGATCGCGTCACGGAATTGGCCAGCACCGCCGCGTATCCTGATCTGTGGCTCGCTCTACCTCGCAGGCGAGGTCCTGGCAGCCAACGGCACGCCGCCGGTTTGACCCGCACGCGACGAGAAGCGCCATGCCGATCTCCGAATTGACGACGCTCGGACTGATCCTGCTCTGCGGCGCACTCGGCGGCTGCGTGACCTCGGGCGACAAGGTCACTGACGGCATCGACCGTGCCGTCGCCGGCGAACCGACCTTCATGCAGCAGACCTACATGACCATGGACACGCGTTGCCGGCAGGTAAAGCGGCCGACCGCCGTGCTGACCCAGAAGCCGCAGCACGGCAGCGTCCGGATGCTGACGCGCAAGGCTGCGGCGGTCTATGGCCCTGGCCCCTACGCTCATTGCGACGGCAAGGTCGGCAAGGCGCTCGCCTTCGAATACACGTCCGCCCCCGATTATCGTGGCCGCGACAGTTTCGAAGTCCGCGTGCGCTATTCCGATGGCGAGATCCGCCATGGCCGTTATGAAATCGAGGTGCGCTAAAGCAGGAGCGAGCCGTGAACAGAGCTTTCGGCAAAGGCGGTCCGGCGGTCTCGCGGATCGGCCAGGGCACCTGGAATATCGAGCGTGCCCCGCGCAGCGAGGCGATCGTAGCGCTGCGAAGCGGGCTCGATCTCGGGCTCTCCCATATCGACACGGCCGAGATGTATGGCGATGGGCGCGCCGAGGAGATCACCGGTGAGGCGCTCGCCGGGCGGCGCGACGAGGTCTTCCTGGTCTCCAAGGTGTTGCCGCACAACGCCTCGAAGGCCGGCACACGCAAGGCCTGCGAGCAGTCGCTGCGCCGGCTCAGGACCGATCGGCTCGACTGCTACCTCTTGCACTGGCGCGGCTCATACCCGCTGGCGGAGACCTTTGCGGCGTTCGAGGAACTCAGGACCGAGGGCAAGATCCTGTCCTGGGGCGTCAGCAATTTCGACGTCGCCGATCTCGACGAGGCCCTGCGCGTCGCCGGCTCCGGCAAGGTCGCCTGCAACCAGGTGCTCTACCATCTGCGCGAACGGGCGATCGAACACGCCGTGATCCCCTGGTGCGAGCGCAACGGCGTCGCCGTCACCGCCTACAGCCCATTCGGGCAGGACGATTTTCCGGAAGAAAGCTCGGCGCAGGGCAAGGTGCTCGCCGAGATCGCCGCAGCGCACAACGCGAGCCCGCGCCAGGTCGCGCTCGCCTTCCTGACGCGCAAGTCGTCCGTTTTCGCAATCCCGAAGGCGGCCAAGGCTGATCATGCGCAGGACAATGCCGGCGCGCTCGGGCTTCAGCTCAGCGACAATGATGTCGCCCGGCTCGACGCAGCCTTCCCGCGCGGTCCGAAACCGCGCGGGCTGCCGATGCTGTAGGCCTTTGTCCAGGCATCGGATTCGTCCGAAAAGTGGTGCCCACTTTTCGGTCCGATGCCGCTTACTTCTCGATCCGCCAGACCGTGCGCAGCGCGGCGCTGACGGTGACCTCGCCCGGCTCGACCTGGACCGGCGCAGCGCCGGCTGCCATGCGGTAGGCCCTGACATCGCCCATCGGGCGCGCCGGTGGCTCGGCCTCGGCCTCGACGATCGAGACGAGCTCGCCGACCTTGACGCCGAGGCGCTTGGCATAGATCTCGGCCCGCGCGCGCGCCGCTTCCGCCGCCTTGTCGCGGGCCTGGTCCTTGGCCTTGTCCTCGTCGGCGAGACCGAAGCTGATGCCGGACATGTCGTTGGCGCCGGCCGTGACGAGAGCGTCGATCAGCGGACCGGCCTTGGCGATGTCGCGCACGATCACAGTGATGCCGGTGCGGGCCTCATAGCCGTCTATCTTCGGCGCGCGCGCCTGCGGCGAGGACGAGGCGGAAGGCTGCGTCATCCGCGGCGTCAGCGCGATCTGCGAGGTCGAGAGATCGCCCTGGGCGACGCCGGCCGCCTTGACCGCCTCGATCAGCTTGGCCAGCGCCGGAGTGTTCTTCGACAGCGCTTCCGCTGCGGTCTTGCCCTCGCTGACCACGCCGGCATGGACGGTGGCGAGATCAGGCTTCACCCTGACTTCGCCGGTGGTCTGGATCACGATGCCTTCCGCCGGCGCGAGCGGTCCAGCCGTCTGCGCGTGCACGGGAGCGGAAAACGCCGCGAGCGCGGCGATGAGCAGGGCCTTCTTGGTCTTCGACATGATCATCCTTCGCTGAGGAATAGTCCGCGGAAGCGAGCTCCGCTTCCGCGACGCGACCATGCGCAACCTATTGGGGCAGCATCAGGACGACACGTGTCACCGCGCCGCCAAAATCTCCGCCACCTGCGGGATGTCCTTGTCGCCGCGCCCGGAGAGGTTGACCACCATCAGATGGTCCTTCGGCTTCTTCGGGGCGAGCTCGGCGACACGCGCCAGCGCATGCGCCGATTCCAGCGCCGGGATGATGCCTTCGAGCTTGGAGATCAGCTGGAAGGCTTCGAGCGCCTCCTCGTCCGTCGCCGAGAGATAGGTGGCGCGGCCGATATCGTGCAGCCAGGAATGCTCCGGGCCGATGCCGGGATAGTCGAGCCCGGCCGAGATCGAATGGGCGTCGTTGATCTGCCCGTCCTCGTTCATCAGGAGATAGGTGCGGTTGCCGTGCAGCACGCCGGGGCGCCCGCCGGTCAGGGAGGCCGCGTGCAGGCCGGATGGGATGCCGTGGCCGGCAGCCTCGACGCCGTAGATCTCGACGCTCGCGTCGTCGAGGAAGGGGTGGAACAGGCCCATCGCGTTCGAGCCGCCGCCGATGCAGGCGATCAGCGAATCCGGCAGACGCCCTTCCATCTCCAGCATCTGCTCGCGCGTCTCCTTGCCGATGATCGACTGGAAATCGCGCACCATCGCCGGATAGGGGTGCGGGCCGGCGACCGTGCCGATGCAGTAGAAGGTCGTCGCGACATTGGTCACCCAGTCGCGCAGCGCCTCGTTCATCGCATCCTTCAGCGTCTTGGTGCCGGATTCGACAGGGATGACGGTCGCGCCCAGCATCTGCATGCGGAAGACGTTCGGCGCCTGCCGGGCGACGTCGACCGCGCCCATATAGACGATGCATTCGAGGCCGTAGCGGGCGCAGAGCGTCGCGGTGGCGACGCCGTGCTGGCCGGCGCCGGTCTCGGCGATGATCCTTTTCTTGCCCATGCGCCGGGCGAGCAGGATCTGGCCGAGCACATTGTTCACCTTGTGCGAGCCGGTGTGGTTCAGCTCCTCGCGCTTCAGATAGACCTTGGCGCCGCCGAAATGCTCGGTCAGCCGCTCGGCGAGATAGAGTGGCGAGGGCCGGCCGACATAGTGCTTCAGCCCGCTCGTCATCTCGGCGTGGTAGG
The DNA here is from genome assembly GCA_005502805.1 of Rhizobiales bacterium 2SD. Taxonomy (GTDB): domain Bacteria; phylum Pseudomonadota; class Alphaproteobacteria; order Rhizobiales; family Beijerinckiaceae; genus Allobosea. The sequence goes on from SCMY01000015.1 coordinate 42,149, forward strand.
CCGGGTCGGCCTTGGCGGCGTTATAGGCCTGCTCCAGCTCGAGGATCAGCGGCATCAGCGTCTCGGCGACGAAGCGGCCGCCGAACTGGCCGAAGCGGCCATTCTCGTCCGGGCCGTTCCGGAAGCTGTTCGGTGCGTGCGGCGCGTTCATGCCTGGCCTGCCTTCTTCAACTGTTCGGCCGCCGAGCGGGCGGCCCTGACGAATTCCGCGATCTTCCCGACATCCTTGATGCCGGGCGCGCTTTCGACCCCGGAGGAGACGTCGACGCCGTCCGGCCTCGCGATACGGATAGCGTCCGCGACATTCGCCGGATCGAGCCCGCCCGATAGCATGAAGCGGAAAGCCGGGTCGAGGCCGGCGAGCAGGCTCCAGTCGAAGGGCTTTCCATGCCCGCCCGGATAGGCAGCGTCCTTGGGCGGCTTGGCGTCGAGCAGGATACGATCGGCGACACCGTGATAGCGCGCCGCCTGCTCCAGATCGACGGCACTGGCGACGCCGAGCGCTTTCATCACCGGCAGGCCGGTTGCGGCCTTGATCGCGGCGACCTGCTCCGGCGTCTCCTTGCCGTGCAACTGCATCCAATCGGGCCGCACGATCCGCGCCAGTTCGGCCGCCTGCTCCGGCGCATAGTCGACGACCAGCGCGACGATCCCCGTCCTGCCGCGCGCCTGTGCGGCAAGCTCGGCCGCACGCTCCGGCGTGACGTAGCGCGGGCTCTTCGGGTGGAAGTTGAGGCCGATCATCTCGGCGTCGGCGGCGAGCGCCGCCTCCAGCGTCTCCGGGGTCGAGAGGCCGCAGATCTTGATCGGGAAGGCATCGCCATGTGTCATGCGGGCGCTCTAGCACATAGCCCTTCCTGCCGCACTCGTGACATGATGATTGCCGAGATCGAGAGCATAGGGTGAGAGCGGGCGAGGAATGGGGCGGCGTTTCTTTGCAGGTCTGGCGGCATTTCTGCTGATGGCCGGCCTCGTCGCGCTCGGCGTCTACCTGTGGAGCCAGCCCAGGACGCTGAAGCTCGCGGTCGGCCCGCTCGGCTCGGACGATGCCAGGCTCGCCGCCGCTCTGGTCCAGGGGCTCAGCCGCGAGAAGAAGCCGGTGCGCCTGCGGCTCGTCCTGACCGAGGGCTCGGCCGAGAGCGCCAAGCGGATCGATGAGGGCAAGGTCGATCTCGTCATCGTCCGCCCCGATATCGCCTTGCCGGCCAAGGCCGACACCGCGCTGATCACCCGCCGTTCCTTCCCCTTCTTCATCGGCTCCAAGACTCTCGGCACCGACCGCGTCTCCGGCCTGCGCGGCAAGCGCATCGGCGTGGTGCAGACCCCGGCCGGCAACATCGACCTGCTGAAGCTCGTGCTCTCGCAATATGAGGTGAAGCCGGAGGAGGTGACGATCGTCCCACTCTGGCCGGAGGATATCTCGACCACCATCGCCGACGGCCATATCGATGTGCTTTTCGCCGTCAATGCGCTGAGTGCCCGCGTCGTCACCGAAGCGGCCAGCCGCCTGCACCGGGCCTTCGGCGAGCATCCGACCATTATCCCGATCCGCGAGGCCGATGCGCTGGCCGCCCGCAACCGCGCCATCGAGGCGGGCGAGATGATCCGCGGCGCGCTCGGCGGCGATCCGCCGCTCCCTGCCGAGAACCTGCCGACGATCTCGATCACCTCGCGCCTGATGGCGGCGCAGTCGCTCGACGACGCGAGGGTCGGCGAGCTCGTCAGCGCGATCCTGTCGCTGCGCGTCACGCTCGCCACGGAATTGCCGGCGATCCAGGGGCTGGAGACGCCGGAGACCGACAAGGATGCGCCACTCGCCGTGCATCCGGGCGCCGCCGCCTTCATCGATGGCGAGCAGGAGACCTTCTTCGAGCGCTATGGCGACTGGTTCTATCTCGGCGTGATGGCGCTCTCGCTGCTCGGCTCCGGCGCTGCCGGCCTGCTCGGCTATGACAGCTCGGCCCGCCGCAAGCGCGCCATGGCCGATCTCAGCCGCCTCGTCGTCCTGCTCGGCGCGATGCGGACCGCGGCGGACGAGCCCGAGCTTTCGGCGATGGAACGCGAGGCCGACGCCATCCTTGCCGGCGTTCTGGCGAACTATGCGCGTGGAGACATCGATTCCGGTGGCATCGGCGCCTATCGCTTCGCCATGGACCAGCTCGGCCGCGCGGCAACCGAACGGCGCCTCGCACTGCTGGAAGGCGCGGCTGAGTAATCAGCTTTATTCCTGCCGCAAAGGCGGGTCATCCGTTCGCGTATTCTTTGTCCCGGTGACCTCCCGAATGGCTACGACCCTCGCAAGTGCCGCCCTCATCCTCGGGGCGCTCGTCCTTCTTCCCGTCTCGTCGACATCAGCCCAGACCGAGCCGGCGCCGCCCTCGCAGATCACGGGAGCCTGGCCAGAGGTGAAATGCCAGCGCTGGCACAGTGCCTATGATGAGGCGCTCAGGCGTTTCAGCAGGAAGGGGCTCGGGCAGGAGTTCATCACCGGCAACGAAGCCTTCATCGCCTCCGGCTGCCAGAGCCCGCCGGATGTCTGCCCACGCAGCGCCGAGGAGCTCAACTTCGCCAATGTCATGGTGATGGCGGGCATGAATGCCGGGCTTTCGTCGACCTTCATGCCCTACGCCTGTCGCAAGTCGTAACAGCCTCTAGAGCAGCGACATGTGCAGGCTGGTGCCCGCGAGGACGCCATCGGCGACGGCGAGCGCGACGCTGTGCCGGGCGGTCGCGGCATCGCCCGCCGCGTAGACGCCGGGAATGCTCGTCTGCTTCATGGCGTCGACACGCAGCAGCGGGCCGAACGGACCGTCGTCGAAGGCGCAGCCGAGCTCTTCCGCCAACGGGCTCGCCGGGCAGATGCCGGCGGCGACGAACAGCGCCTTGACCGGCGCCAGCCGGCCATCGGCGAGACGCAGGCCGGCCATCGCCCTGCCTTCGCCCTCGGCAGCGACGATGGGCACGCGCTCGACTGACACGCCGCGCCGCGCCAGCAGGGCGGCCGCCTCGGCGTCCGGCTCGGCCTCGCCATTGAGGAACAGCGTGACCTCGCCCCAATCGGCGACGAGCGCCGCCTTCAGGGCCGAGAACGAGCCACTCGCCAGCACGCCGAGCTTGCCGCCACCGAGCTCGTAGCCGTCGCAATAGGGGCAATGCAGCACGCTCTTACCCCAGCGTTCCTTGAGGCCGGGGATCGCGGGCAGCTCGTCGCGCACGCCGGTCGCGAGCAGCAGGCGGCGCGCTCGGTGCTCGCCTCCGCTGGAATCGACGACGCTGAACCCGTCTTCCGCGACTCCGGCCTCGCTTGCCCTGGCATCCCGCCACGCAACGGTCGGATAGGCGAGCAACTGCGCCTTCGCCTCGGCGACGATCGCCGCCGGCTCGCGCCCGTCCTGGCCGAGGAAGCCATGCGAATGGCTGGAGAAGCGGTTACGCCGCTGGCCCTCGTCGATCATCAGAATATTTCGGCGCGCCCGCGCCAGCTGCAAACCGGCCGAGAGACCGGCGAAACTGCCGCCGACGATGATGGCGTCATAGGGCTTTGTCGTGCTTGGCATGGACCTGTCTCCGTTCGTCGAAGCGGCGGCTGAAATCCGCCGCGAGATCGGACAGCCGCACGCGGTCGAAATGGCCGGCGAGCAGCGCCTCAGCCTCGGCGAAAGCTTCGCCCAGGGCCGCATTCACCGCCTGCTCGACCAGGCATTGCGGGCTCTCGCTGCGATGGCCGAGCGCGATCAGCGCGGGCTCGCCAAGCGCGCGGTGAACGTCGCCGAGCGTGATCGCATCCAGCGCGCGCGCCAGCGTCCAGCCGCCGCCATGACCCTTCTCCGAGCGCACCAGCCCCGTTTCGCGCAAGCCCGCCATGGTGCGGCGGATCACGACCGGATTGGTGCCGAGGCAGACCGCGAGCTCCTCCGAGGTCATCGGAGCGCCGCGATCGGCCATGTGCAGCAGCACGTGAAGGGTGGCCGAGAGGCGGCTGTCCTGTTTCATGTAACTTTTAATGTTACATGATTGCGTGCCTGTCAAGCACCGGGCGAGACGAGGGCCCCGCCCGGTTTCGGTTGCCCGAACGCCCTCCAGCGTTTATGTGCAGCGCAACGAATTCCAGATTCACGCAACGCACAGGCTGCGCCGGCCGGGCTTTCCCCGCCGGCTCGCGGTCTTGAACCAAGGCCGTTTCCCGCATGTCCATGCGCAATATCGCCATCATCGCCCACGTCGACCACGGCAAGACCACGCTCGTCGACAAGCTGCTGCAGCAGTCCGGCGCCTTCCGCGAGAACCAGCGCGTCGCCGAGCGGGTGATGGATTCGAACGATCTCGAAAAGGAGCGCGGCATCACCATCCTGGCCAAGGCCACCTCAGTGGTCTGGAAGGATACGCGCATCAACATCGTCGACACCCCCGGCCACGCCGATTTCGGCGGCGAGGTCGAGCGCATCCTCAACATGGTCGACTCGGCGATCGTGCTGGTCGACGCGGCCGAAGGGCCGATGCCGCAGACCAAGTTCGTGGTCTCCAAGGCCCTCAAGCTTGGCCTTCGCCCGATCGTCGCGATCAACAAGGTCGACAAGCCCGACGCCCGCGTCACCGAGGTGATCAACGAGGTCTTCGACCTCTTCGCCGCGCTCGACGCCACCGACGAGCAGCTCGACTTCCCGATCCTCTACGGCTCGGGCAAGCAGGGCTGGATGGCCCCGTCGCCGGAAGGTCCGCAGGACCAGGGCCTGGCGCCGATGTACGATTTGATCCTGAAGCACGTGCCCGCGCCCAAGGTCGAGGACGGCCCGTTCCGCATGATCGGCACGCTGCTGGAGGCCAACCCCTATCTCGGCCGCATCATCACCGGCCGCGTCACCTCCGGCAGCGCCAAGCCGAACCAGACCGTCAAGGTGCTCTCCGGCGACGGCTCGACCGTCGAGACCGGCCGCATCACCAAGATCCTCGCCTTCCGCGGCCTTGAGCGCCAGCCGATCGATGAGGCCGTCGCCGGCGACATCGTCTCGATCGCGGGCCTGGTGAAGGGCACCGTCGCCGACACCTTCTGCGACCCATCAGTCGAGACCCCGATCAAGGCGCAGCCGATCGACCCGCCGACCGTGTCGATGACCTTCACCGTCAACGATTCCCCGCTTGCCGGCACCGAGGGCGACAAGGTGACGAGCCGCGTGATCCGCGACCGCCTGTTCAAGGAGGCCGAGGGCAATGTCGCGCTGAAGATCGAGGAATCCGGCGACAAGGACTCGTTCGTCGTCGCCGGCCGCGGTGAGCTCCAGCTCGCCATCCTGATCGAGACCATGCGCCGTGAGGGTTTCGAGCTCGGCGTTTCGCGTCCGCAAGTCGTCTTCACCCGCGACGAGGCCGGCCAGCTGCTGGAGCCGGTCGAGGAGGTCGTCATCGACGTCGACGAGGAGCATTCCGGCGTCGTCGTGCAGAAGATGTCCGAGCGCAAGGCCGACATGCTGGAGATGCGCCCGTCGGGCGGCAATCGCCTGCGCCTGGTCTTCCACGCCCCGACCCGCGGCCTGATCGGCTATCAGGGCGAGCTGCTCACCGACACGCGCGGCACCGCGATCATGAACCGGCTCTTCCACGCCTATCTGCCCTATAAGGGCGAGATCGCCGGCCGCCGCAACGGCGTGCTGATCGCGATGGAGACCGGCGAGGCCGTCGCTTACGCGCTTTGGAACCTGGAAGACCGCGGCCCGATGATGATCGAGCCGGGCTGGAAGGTCTATCAGGGCATGATCGTCGGCGAGCACACCCGCGAGAACGATCTCGAGGTGAACGTGCTCAAGGGCAAGAAGCTCACCAATATCCGCACCACGTCGAAGGACGAGGCGGTCCGCCTGACGCCGCCGATCCGGATGACGCTGGAACGCTCGCTCGCCTGGATCGACGATGACGAGCTCGTCGAGGTCACGCCGAAGTCGATCCGCCTGCGCAAGGCGATCCTCGACCCGAACGACCGCAAGCGCTCGCAGAAGCAGAAGGCGGAAGTGGCCTGAATTTGGCCCCTGTCGGCGCCCCGGTCGAGATCCTGCTGATCACCGGCCCGGCCGGTGTCGGCAAATCGACCCTGTGCTGGGAGATGGGTACGGTGCTGGCTGAGGCCGGCATCGCCCATGTCGCGATCGAGAGCGACGAGCTCGATCGTGTCTTCCCCAAGCCCGGCGCTGAGGAACTCGCTCCGCTGGCGCCCAGCGCCCGTGACATCAGCCAGCTCAACCTCGCTGCGCTCTGGGGCACCTATCGCGCCCTCGGCCACAACCGCCTGATCATGTCCGGTGTAATGCTTCATGTCGGCTTCGACAAAAGCTGGATCCTCGCCGCGATCCCGGAGGCCCGCATCACCGTGGTGCGTCTGCGTGCCGGCGACGCGGCGCTGCTCGCAAGGCTCGACCGTCGCGAGACGGGGGCGGGCCGCGACACCCAGGTCGAGCGCTCCTTGCGCCAGGCGAAACGCATGGCTGACGAAAACGGAACGGGTTTCATCGTTGTCGAGACCGACGGTCGCTCGCCCACCGAGCTGGCTGGTTTCGTGCTCGGCAAGGCCGGCTGGCTCCCGGTCTCCTGACCGATAGCTTAGGCCGTTCGATCATCGCGGACCCGCCCTGCAGCAGGCGCCATTGTCTCGCGCTTTCAGCTCTGCTCCCTTGCGCTCCGCTACTAAGGGGAAGGATGTCATCATGCAGTTCCGCAATCTCGGCCGCTCCGGCCTGCGCGTCTCGCTCGTCGGCCTCGGCTGCAATAATTTCGGCGGCCGGATCGAGCTGGAGGCGGCGCGCAAGGTCGTCGACGCCGCGATCGAGCATGGCATCACCCTGTTCGACACCGCTGACATCTACGGCAATCGCGGCGGCTCGGAGCTGGCGCTCGGCGAACTGCTCGGCGCCCGCCGCAAGGACATCGTGCTCGCCAGCAAGTTCGGCATGAACATGGACGAGGAGGGCGTGAAGAAGGGCGGCTCGCGGCGCTACATCATCGAGGCGGTCGAAGCCTCGCTGAAGCGGATGAAGACCGACTGGATCGACCTTTACCAGCTGCATCGGCCCGACCCGCTGACTCCGATCGAGGAGACGCTCCGCGCCCTCGACGACCTGATCCGCCAGGGCAAGATCCGCTATATCGGCTGCTCGAACCTGCCGTCCTGGCAGGTCGCCGATGCCCATTGGACCGCCAAGACGCTCGCCATCGAGGGGTTCGCCTCGGCACAGGACGAGTACAGCCTCCTGGTACGCGGCGCCGAGAAGGAGCTGATCCCGGCTATCAGCCATTTCGGCATGGGGCTCCTGCCCTATTTCCCGCTGGCCAACGGCCTGCTCACCGGCAAGTACCAGCGCAATGCCCCGATGCCGGAGGGCGCGCGCATGACCCGCGAGGCGCAACGCGCCGGCGAAGTGCTGACCGAGGCGAATTGGGAAAGGACCGAAAAGCTCGCCGCCTTCTGCGAGGCACGTGGCAAGACGCTGCTCGAACTCGCCTTCTCCTGGCTGGCCGCCCAGCCGGTCGTCTCCAGCGTCATCGCCGGCGCGACGAAGCCGGAGCAGATCGCCGCCAACGTCAAGGCGGCGGACTGGGCGCTGACTCCGGAGGAGCTCGCCGAGATCGACGCGATCACGCGCTGATATCCGCCGCGAGAGCGCCTCAAAGACGCCCAACCGCACAGCGAAAGCATTAACCTTGTCTCCCTGCCCATGCGACGGGGCGGGGAGGCTGTTGTCAAATCCCCGCGCCTGGGGTTCCCTTGCGCAACTACAGCGGAGGCCGCTGACTTCGTGATGCGCATCGCCCATCTCCTGGCGTTCGCCTTGTCCCTGACCGTCCTGCCCGCCATGGCGCAGGACAAGCCGGCGACCGCGCCACAACCGGAGCCGGAGCCGATGCGCATCGTGCTGACGCGCAGCGCCGAGCCCTGCGAGCCCGATTGCCGCGAATGGCTCGCCGCCCAGGGGGCGATCACCAAGGACACGCCGGCCGAATTGCGCCGTGCGCTCGCCGAGCTGAACGGTCGCAAGCTGCCACTGCTGGTCTATTCGACCGGCGGCACGGTCGAAGCGGCAATCGCCATGGGCGAGCTCGTCCGCAAGAGCAGCCTCGACATCGCCGTCGCCCGCACCGTCTTCAGCCAGCGCGATCCGGCGCTCGGCACCATCGACGAGCGCAGCCCGCTCTGTGCTTCGGCCTGCACGCTCTTCCTCGCCGGAGGGCAACGCCGGATCATCCCGCCGCAAGCACGCATCGGCGTGCACCAGCAGACCATCGTCGAAACCGAGACGACGACGGTGCGCGACTACAAGATCGTGCGCGGGCGCAGGGAACTGGTCGACGAGCGAACCGAGACGCGAACAGTCAAGCAGGAGCAGGCGACCGGCGAGATCGACGCCAAGATGCGGCGCTATCTCGACGCCATGGGGCTCGACCGTTCCTTCATCGAGGTGACGGTGTCGACGCCCGCCGACACGATGCGCTACCTCAAGCCCGAGGAGATGCGCGCGACAACCATCGCGACCGAAGTCGGGCCCGCTTCGCTCGCCTTCTCAGAGCTCCGCTCGGGGCTCGCTCCTGTGCCCGGCTCCTCGCGGAGCCTGAGCGCGGCGCCGGTGCTGCCAGCGACATTGATCGCCCCCGCAAAACCCATCGGCTCGGTCGAACTCGGAGCCCACCGCGGGAGCAAGCTGCGGCTGGCGCTCGCTGTCGGCGAAGGGCGCTACCAGCAGACGGCGCTGCTGCAGATGCGGCTTCTTTTGGGAGACACGCCGATCCCGACCCGCTTGCGTTCGGTCACGGTGACCTTGCCGAGCGGCCCGCCGATTGTCCTGCGCAATGAGGACGGCGGCGATCCCGAGGCGGCGATGACGGCCGATGTCCTGCGCGAAACCCTATGCACCCTGACCGACAGGACCGCAGTGTCGCTGAAAATCGACCCACCGGCAGAAGACAGCCCACCTTCGAGCTGGCAGCGCAGCAACACGGCCGCCGAACTCCTGCGTTTGCCGACATTGCGGGCGGCAATCTGCCGCTGACGAGCCCGTTACGAAATTCCATCCGGAACCAACCGCTTTCCGGCATGTGAAATCGATTACATGCACGTTTTGCGTGCAATCGGCATTGCCTTCAATGTGTGCTTGACGGGCCTCGGCCGATACGCTCACCTTCCCTCCAATCCGACGCGCCGCACGACAGAGCGCGGCCGCAAACGAGGGAGAAACGCCGTGTTGAGACGCCATTTTCTCGCCGCAGGCCTCGCGCTCGCGGCCTTCGGCAGCGCATTCCCCGCTTCCGCCCAGAGCAAGGGCCCGGTGATCGGGGTGAGCTGGTCGAACTTCCAGGAAGAGCGCTGGAAAACCGACGAGGCGGCGATCAAGGCGGCGATCGAGAAGGTCGGCGGCACCTATCTCTCGGCCGATGCGCAATCCTCGCCCGCCAAGCAGCTCACCGATGTCGAGAGCCTGATCGCGCGCGGCGCCAAGGCGATCATCGTGCTGGCCCAGGACGCGCAGGCGATCCGCCCGGCGGTGCAGAAGGCGGTCGACGAAGGCATCGCGATCGTCGGCTATGACCGGCTGATCGAGATCCCGCAGGCCTTCTACCTGACCTTCGACAATGTCGAGGTCGGCAGGATGATGGCGCGCGAAATCCAGAAGGCGAAGCCGGAAGGCAACTACGTCTTCATCAAGGGCTCGAGTTCGGACCCGAACGCCAATTTCCTGTTCCAGGGCTCGATCGAGGTGCTGAAACCGGCGATCGATGCCGGCAAGATCAAGAATGTCGGCGAGGCCTATACCGATGGCTGGCTGCCGGCCAACGCCCAGCGCAACATGGAGCAGTTCCTGACGCGCAACGCCAACAAGGTCGACGCCGTCATCGCCGCCAATGACGGCACCGGCGGCGGCGCCATCGCCGCACTCGCCGCGCAGGGCCTCGCCGGCTCCGTGCCGGTCTCCGGCCAGGACGCCGACCGGGCAGCGCTCAACCGCGTCGCGCTCGGCACCCAGACGGTGACGATCTGGAAGGATGCGCGCGAGCTCGGGCGCAATGCCGCCGAGATCGCGATCAAGCTCGCCGGCGGCGCCAAGCTGACCGAGGTCGCAGGTGCGACCGCCTGGGACCAGGGGCCGAGCAAGGCCAAGATGACCGCGCTGTTCTTGAAGCCGGTGCCGGTGACCAAGGACAATCTCGGCGTGGTGATCGAGGCCGGCTGGGCGCCAAAGGCAGCCGTCTGCCAGGGCGTCGCCGCCGGCAAGGTCAAGGCCTGTGACTGAAAGCGTACCAGCGCCGGCAACGCCGTCGCAGGATGCGAAGAGCTTCGCCGACCATCTGCGCGCGATCGAGTTCGACGCGCGGATGGTCGGCATGATCGCCGCGCTGGCGGTGATCTGGCTAGGCTTCAACTGGCTCTCGGGCGGCGCCTTCCTGACGCCGCGCAATCTCTGGAACCTCTCGGTCCAGACCGCTTCGGTCGCGGTGATGGCCTGCGGCATGGTGCTGGTCATCGTCACCCGCAACATCGACCTCTCGGTCGGCTCCATGCTCGGCTTCGTCGGCATGGTTACCGGCCTCGTCCAGGCGCAACTGCTCCCCGGCCTGCTCGGCTTCGAACACCCGGCCACCTGGTTGCTCTCGATTGCGGCGGCGGTCGCGCTCGGCGGGCTGATCGGCCTGTTCCAGGGCGCGCTGATCGCCTATCTCGCCATCCCTTCCTTCATCGTCACGCTCGGCGGCCTCCTGGTCTGGCGCGGCGGCGCCTGGTGGGTGACGCAGGGCCAGACCATCGCGCCGATGGATTCGCGCTTCCGTCCCCTCGGGGGCGGCATCGAGGGCGCGATCGGCACGACCGCGTCCTGGGCGATCGGCCTTATCATCTGCGCCCTGATCATCGCCGGGATCGCCTTCGCCCGGCGTCGGCGCAAGCGTTACGGTTTCGCCCTGCGCCCACTCTGGGCCGAGATCGTACTGGCCGCACTCGCCTGCGGCACCGTGCTCGGCGCGGTGATGATCGCCAACGCCTACGCCCTGCCGGCCGGGGTCGCCCGGCGCCTCACCGAGGCGAAAGGCGGCACCTGGCCCGAAGGCGGGCTCATCATCGGCCATGGCCTCGCCGTGCCGGTTCTGCTCGCGCTCGCGGTCGGTGTCGCCATGAGCTTCCTGGCGCGCCGCCTGCGTTTCGGGCGCTATGTCTTCTCGATCGGCGGCAATCCCGAGGCCGCCCAGCTCTCCGGCGTCAACACGCGAAAAGTGCTGATGCTGGTCTACGGGCTGATGGGCATGCTGGTCGGCATCGCTGCCTGCATCTCGACCGCCCGCCTCAATGCCGCGACCAACTCGGCCGGCCAGCTCGACGAGCTCTATGTCATCGCCGCGGCGGTGATCGGCGGCACCTCGCTGGCCGGCGGCATCGGCACCATCGCCGGCGCGATGCTGGGCGCCCTGGTGATGCAGTCGCTGCAATCGGGTATGGTGCTGATCGGCGTCGACACGCCCCTGCAGAACATCGTCGTCGGCATCGTGCTCGTCCTCGCCGTCTGGCTCGACGGGCTCTATCGCAAGCGGCTGGGTTAGCGGGATGAGCGCGGCAAACTCCCCTGTCATTCCGGGTCGCCGCGCAGTGGTGAGCCCGGAACCCACGACTGGGCGAGCGCGATCGACGGGGTCGTATTTGAGGGTTTACCCGGCCTTGGGTTCCGGGTTCTCGCTTCGCGAGCCCCGGAATGACAGGGGAGGAGCCTGCCCATGGACATGACCACGCCCCTCGTCGAGATGCGCGAGATCTCGATCGCCTTCGGCGGCATCAAGGCGGTCGACCATGCCAGCGTCGACCTGCATGCCGGCGAGGTGGTCGGCCTGCTCGGTCATAACGGCGCCGGCAAGTCGACGCTGATCAAGATTCTGTCGGGAGCCTATCACGCTGACGCCGGCGAGATCAGGATCGCCGGCAAGCCGGTATCGATCTCCTCGCCCCGCGATGCCAAGCGCCACGGCATCGAGACGATCTACCAGACGCTCGCTCTGGCGGACAATGTCGACGCCGCCGCCAACATCTTTCTCGGCCGCGAGCTCCTGACCTCGTGGGGCACGCTCGACGACAGCGCCATGGAAGCCGAGACCCGCAAGGTGATGGGCCGGCTCAACCCGCATTTCCGCCGTTTCAAGGAGCCGGTGAAGGCGCTCTCCGGCGGCCAGCGCCAGTCGGTCGCGATCGCCCGTGCGATCTATTTCAACGCGCGGGTGCTGATCATGGACGAGCCGACCGCGGCGCTCGGGCCGGCCGAGACCAAGCAGGTCGCCGACCTCATCCTCGAATTGAAGAAGCAGGGCATCGGCATCTTCCTGATCAGCCATGACCTGCACGACGTCTTCGACCTCGCCGACCGCGTCAGCGTGATGAAGAACGGCAAGGTGGTCGGCACCGCCCATGTCCGTGACGTCACACAGGACGAGGTGCTCGGCATGATCATATCCGGCAAATGCCCGCCCGGCGCAGTGGCCGGGCCGGGCGCGCTACGCAGCTAGCAGCGCTGGCGAAAGGACAGGACGCGCCTCAGCGCAAACCGTCCTCGCCCTTGGCTTCGACATGGGTGAGCCCGCCGACGCGCGGCAGCGGCCGGCCGCCACTGGTCAGGGCGACCGCGACGACGATCTCGCCGGCGCGCGGCGCATCGGGAATGCGCACTTCCATGCCGTCGAAATGGCTGCGGACATAGGCCGCCGCCTTGTGGCCGAGCGGCACGTCGAGGACGACGCCGAGCGAGCCGCGCTTCTTCGAGGACGGGATCAGTGCCGGCGCCTTGCCCAGGAGCTTGCGCAGGGGCGCGCCCAGCTTGGGATGCAGGATCGCGGCGGCATGCTCCAATTCGCCGTCCTCGCCGACGGCCGCCGCCTTGCCATAGCCTTGGACCGCCTCGCCCTCGATGCCGAGCGCGGCGAGCGCATGGCGGCCGAGCAGGTCGCCGAGCTCCTCGCCGATGTCGATCAGCTCGGAGAGGTCGTCCTGATAGGTGCCGGCGAAGGGGTTGGCGATCACCGCGACCGCCGCGGCGCGCTTGATCGGCGGCGAGACGGGCCGGCCGAGCTCGCTATGGGTCTCGTCGAGGATGGTGACGATCTTGCGGATCCTCGCTGTCATCGCAGGCCGTCCTCGCCCTTGATCTCGCTCGCCTTGAGGCCGCCGACACGGGCATGGATGCGCGGTCCGGTCGCCATCACCAGCGCGAACAGCAATTCATCGGCCTTGGGCGCATCGGTGATGCCGATCTCGAAGGCGTCGAAATGGCTGCGGACATAGGACGCGTTGACATGGGTGACGGGGATGTCGAGGCGCGTGCCGGGGCCGCCGACCTTCTTGGTCGAGGGCACGATCGCCTTGGCGTCGCCCAACAACTCGCGCATGGCGTAGCCGCCAGGGACATGCCAGAGCGCGCCATGCTCGAGCTCGCCGTTAGCGCCTACAATGGCGCCCTTGCCATAGCCCTGGATCGCCTTGGCATCGCCGCCCATTGCGGCGAGCAGGCGCTGCGCCATGGCGAGGCCGAAGGGCTTGAGATCGTCCATGAAGCCTTGGATGTCCTCGACATAGCGGCCGGCATAGGGGTTGGCGATCACGGCGAGCGCCGCGCCGCGCTTCAACGGCGTCGCTGCAACCGGGCCGCCCTCATGGAAGATTTCCTCGACGGTCACGGCGTATTTTCGCACGGCGATCTCAGGCACGGGCAAGTCTCCTCTCGGGCTTTTCTTGAACGATCATAGGCGTGGCGAGCGCACGGCTCACACCCTGCAGATGCATGGCGGCCGAGACGATCAAGCCTGCCGCCCGCAGGCGCTCCGCCTCGGCGAGGCCGGCGGCTAGCGCGGTTTCGATCTCATCGACGGCCAGCGGGCCGACATCGCGGGTCACCAGCCGTTCGCCGAGATCGCTGTCGCTTTGGATCGTGTTAGCGGGCTGACGCTCGACCGCAGGATGGCCGGGCAGGTCGATCGCATTGGCGATCACGGTCGCGGCGGCGTCGGCCATGGCCGCGGTCGGGGCCAGAACCGTCACCGCCTCGGCGATGCCGAACGAAAAGCTGCGGCCGGGATAGCCTGATGTCGCAATGCCGGCGACGCCGTCCTCAGGCCGAATCGTCGCGGTGGCGAAGAACTCCGGTCGGTCGGGGCGTTTCACCAGCCCAATGCGGAACTGCTCGCCGGGAGCGAGATGCAGGGCGATGTCGCCGCCATTGTTGACATAGGCGCGCTGGAGCGGTGCAGCCCGGCACATCACGATGAGGATCTCTTGCGCCACCGAACCGGCGACGGCGGCCATCGGCGTGATGAAGCCGCGCTCGGCGAAAGGGCTGACGGCCGCATGCATGCGCCGGGCGACCTGTCCGAGCGGCTGCGGACTCGTCCGACTCACCGCCGTGCGCAGCAGCTTCAATTCATCGCAGAGCTCGGCGAGCAGACCGTCGAAGCGAACGATGGCAGCTTCATGCGCAGCCTTGACCGCGCTCTGTTCGCCGACGGCCTCGATGACGAGATCGATCGGCCCCTGCTGCAGGAGCAGGCGCCGGCCATCCGGCAGAATGCGCGCGGAGGGCTTTTCCCACATCGCCCTAGCCGAGCGAGCGGCGCGGCTGCTCCGGCGCCAGCGGCCAGGGATTGTCCGGGCGCTGCGGCAGGCGCAGGCGGCTGCCGCCCTTCAGCGAAACGAGCGGCTGGATCGCGTCCATATGGCCGCCGAGCGCCTCGTAGTCGCTCAGGCTCATGGTGAATTCGAGCGGCGCGACCAGAGCCGGCGTCGGCACATAGCCGAAGGCGTTCTCGGGCAGGCGGGTGACGTCGACCATGAAGGTGATGCCACCACCCGGCCAGATATAGACCGGGGCGCCACCGCAAGTGACATAGGTCAGCGCATCCTTCACCGAGCGGGTCAGGCGGACCGGGTTCTCGGTGACGCCGGCGCGCAGCGAGCCACCGGCGCCGCCGATGAACAGCACGGTGGAGAGCGCCGGCTCGCAATTCTCGGCGATGCGCTCGACCGGTTCGACCAGCGGCTGCGGCATCTGCATCTCGACCGGAACGAGGTTCTCGTCGAGCTCGTAATAGGCGGCGTGCTCGCCGGTGGTCGAGACCATCAGCAGGCGCAGGCCGGGATAGGCGACCTTGGGGTCGAACGGCCCGAGAATGGTCAGGGGGTCGCTGATATTGGTGCCGCCCCAGCCGGTGCCGGGCTGCGCCACCTGGAAATAGCGGCCGGGGGTCGAGCGCCGACCCTTCATCTTGATGCCGGTGCCCGCCATGCCGAGCAGCTTGCCGGCCTGATGCTCGGAGAGCACGCCGGTGATGTGATCGTCGACGACGACGACCTCGTCGACCTTGCCATGCCATTGCTTGGCGAAGATGCCGATCGTCGCCGAGCCGCAGCCGACGCGCATCCGGCTTTCCTGGATGCCGTTGACGATCGGCGGCTTGCCGGCCTGGACGATCACCGTCTCGCCCTCGTCGATGGTGAGCTCGACCGCCTTGCCGTTGCTGAGCTGGAGCAGCGCGTCGCAGGTGACGCGGCCCTCCTTCTTCGAGCCGCCGGTGAGGTGGTGGACGCCGCCGAGCGAGAGCATCTGCGAGCCGTATTCGCCGGTGGTGACGTGGCCGATCGCCTCGCCCTCGACGCGCACCGTCGCCTGCTCCGGGCCGAGGAAGCGGTCGGTGTCGATCTTCACCTTGACGCCGCAATAGCTGAAGATGCCCTCGGTCACGACGGTGACCATGTCGACGCCGTCAACCTCAGAGGAGACGATGAACGGGGCCGGCTTGTAGTCGGGATAGGTGGTTCCGGCGCCGATCGCAGTGATGAAGGTGCCCTGCTGGTGGACGATCTCGCCGTCCCACTCACGGCTCCCGGCGAAGGGAACGACCTCGCCGCCATGCTCCAGCGTGCGCTCTAGCACGATATGCGGCTCCATCCGCACCAGCTCGCCATCGACATTGCCGTAGCGATCGCAGGCGCCGACGGCGCCCGGCTTGATGAAGCACATCACCGGGCAGGCATCGCAACGGATCTTGTCGTCCGCGACCGGGCTCGCTTCGTCCAGCGCCATGCTTGATCCTCCCGCAGAGCGGGTCTTAAGAATTTTGTTTGTGTACAAACGATACTGGCGCGCCTCTTAGACCAAGTCAAGACAGCGGCGAGGCGTGAGGCGGCCGTGCATTCTACGCCCGTTCCCAGGATTGGCCCACAGCCTCGGCCGCCACGGCGGAGCTCGCGCTGGTTCGTCGGTGGGATGGGAGCGCGGTCGCCAAATCTTGCATACAAGATTATTTATGGCGCTTCTGAGCCGGATATGTACCCGGCGGAGATGACCTCCATATGACGCGATTGGCGGTTGCAAGTACGGCATCGATGGCGCATTGACAGCCAAATTTTCCCGCTGCTATTGTTTGCATACAAACATGTTTGGAGCGGCAGCGCCGCGGGAGAGAGGACCCTTCCATGTATGACGTCTTCGCCACGGACCGCCTGATCGACCATTGGCTTGTCGAGGATATCGGCGCCTGCGACCTCACCGTCCAGGTGATGATCGAGCCGGGCGAGACCGGCAAGTTCCACATGAACGCCCGCGAGCCGATGATCGTCGCCGGCGTCGAGGTCGCGGCCCGTGTGTTCAAGCGCTACGATCCCGAGCTCAAGGTGACCCTGCGCGTCAAGGACGGCGACAAGGTCGAGAAGGGCGCCATCCTGGTCGAGATCGAGGGCTCGGCCCGCAGCGTGCTCACCGCCGAGCGCACCGCGCTCAACATCGCCCAGCGTCTTTCCGGCATCGCCAACGAGACCGCCCGCTACGCCGCCGCAATGGCCGGCAGCAAGGCGCGGCTGATCGACACTCGCAAGACCACGCCCGGCCTGCGCATGATGGAAAAGCACGCCGTGACCTGCGGCGGCGGCCTCAACCACCGCCTCGGCCTCGACAATGGCGTGATGATCAAGGACAACCACATCGCCGTCTGCGGCAGCATCACCGCCGCCGTCGAGCGCGCCCGCAAGAAGCTGCCGGTACTGACCAAGCTCGAGGTCGAATGCGACCGGCTCGAGCAGGTCGAGGAGGCCGCCAAGGCCGGCGCCGACGTGATCATGCTCGACAACATGTCGGTCGCCGACATGACCAAGGCGGTCGCGCTGATCGCCGGCCGCGCTAAGGTCGAGGCCTCCGGCGGCATCAATATCGACACGATCGGCCCGATCTCCAGGACCGGCGTCGACTACATCTCGACCAGCAAGATCACGCAGTCGGCGCCGGCGGTGGATATCGGCCTCGACGAAGCCTGAGCAAAGATGCGGCCAAGGAATGCGGCAAGGCACCTTCTTCCTCGTCGTCGGCCCGAGCGGGGCCGGCAAGGACTCGCTGATCGACGGCGCCCGCACCCTGCTGGAGCCGACGGGCCGCTATGTCTTCGCGCGCCGCGTCGTCACCCGCCCCGCGGGATCGCCGGGCGAGGACCATGAGGCGGCGACGGACGAGGCCTTCGACGCGCGCGAGGCCAAGGGCGATTTCCTGATCACCTGGGGCGCCCATGGCCTGCGCTACGGCCTGCCGGCCGAACTGAAGCGCCTGGTCGAAGCCGGCCGCAACGTCATCGCCAACGGCTCGCGCGCCACGATCGCGGCGCTCGCCCCCCGCCTGCCGCGCTTCGTCGTCGTCGAGGTCACCGCGCCGCCCGAGGTGCTCGCCGCCCGCATCGCCGGGCGCGGGCGCGAGAGCGGCGAAGCGATCGAGAAACGCCTGTCGCGCACGGTCGAGCCGCGCCCGGAAGGGATCAGGGCGGCAACGATCTGCAACGATCAGAGCGTCGAGATCGGCATCGAGCGCTTCGTCGCCGCGGTCGAGGCCGCCGCCAACACGATGCGCCTGCGCCGCCTGCCGCTCTTCGCGGGACGGACACATTGCGCCTATCTCCCGGCCAAGGGCGAGATCGTCAACGGCTTCGACTATCTCGGGCCGGGCCGGATCGAGATTTCTGGCGCGACGGCCAGCATCCGCTCGAATGTTCAGGTGGTCGATTCATCCGCCCTGCTCGGCGGCGACGAGATCGGCCTCTCGGCCGAGGCCTTCGACGAGCTCGGCCTATCCGAAGGCAGCGAAGTCACGATCCGGCGCACGCCCTCGCCGGAGAGCCGGGTGGCGCTGACCCGCAAGATCCAGGGCGGCGAGCTCACGGAAGAGCAATACCACACGCTGATCCGCGACATCGTCGAGGCCCGCTATCCCGATGGCGAGGTCGCGGCCTTCCTGGTCGCGGCAACGCAGAAACTCTCCGACGACGAGGTCATCGCGCTGGCACGAGTGCGGACCCGCTTCGCCCAGAAGATCACCTGGCCGGACAAGATCGTCGTCGACAAGCATTCGATGGGCGGCATTCCCGGCAGCCGGATCACGCTGATCGTCGTGCCGATCGTGGCGGCCCATGGCGCCTTCCTGATGCCGAAGACATCCTCGCGCGCCATCACCTCGGCGGCGGGCACGGCCGATGCGATGGAGGCGCTCGCCCGCGTCGAATTGAACCCAACCGAGCTGCGCGCCTGCGTGGAAAAGGCGCGTGGCTGCATCGCCTGGAACGGGCGATTGAACCACTCGGTCGTCGACGACGTGATGAACGCGATCACGCGGCCGCTCGGCATCGATTCCAATCGCTGGTCGGTCGCCTCGATCCTGTCGAAGAAGCTCACGGCCGGCTCGACCCATGTCATCGTCGACCTGCCCTATGGCCCACGCGCCAAGCTGAAGAGCGAGGCGGAAGCCGCCGAGCTGGCGCAACTGTTCGAGACCGTAGGCAGCGGGCTCGGCCTCGTCGTCAAGGCCTTTCCGACCGATGGCAGCCGCCCGATCGGGCGCGGCATCGGGCCGGCGCTGGAATGCCGCGATGTCGGCTGGGTGCTCGACAACGATCCGCAGGCGCCGGCCGACCTGGTCGAGAAGGCGCTGTTCTTCGCCAGCCGTATCCTCGCCTGGGACCCGGCGCTCGGCTCGATCGCGGCTGGGCGAGCGCGCGCCGAGGAGCTGCTGCGCTCCGGCGCGGCGCGGACCGCCTTCGAAAGGATCATCGATGCGCAGGGGCGGCGCGAGCCGCCGGTCGCGCCGGGGCTGCTGGTCCATACCGTGCGCTCGCCGAAGGCCGGGACCGTCACCGAGATCGACGGCTGGGCGGTTGCGGGCATCGCAAGGCGGGCCGGAGCTCCCTTCGACAAGGCCGCCGGGATCGACCTGCGCCGCCATGTCGGCGACACCGTTGCAGCAGGCGATCCGCTCTTCGCCATCCACGCCAGCGCCTCGAGCGATCTCGACGAGGCCAAGGCGATGGCGGAGGAGTGCGACTGCTACGTGATCAGCTAACTCGCGGCTGAACCCACACACGTGTCATCCCGGCCAAGCCGCGCGGCGGTGTAGAGCCGGGATCCATTCCGGAACCTCTATCGGAAAGGCTCCGGAATGGGTCCCGGGTCTCCCTTCGGTCGTCCGGGATGACCCGCGTTTAAACTTGATCTGTCTGGGAAACCTCAGCGCAGCTGCTTCAACAGCGCGACCAGCGTCGCTCGCTGGTTGGTTGCAAGCGGCGCCAGCGTCACCTTGGTGACCGTCTCGGCCTTGGGCAGCAATTCGCGGGTATAGTCGACGCCGGCCGGACTGAGCTCGACGATGAGGCGACGGCCATCCTGGGGATCGGGCTTGGTCTGGACCAGCTTGCGCTTGAGCAGGCGGTCGACCACGCCCTTGATCGTGGCGGCGTCCATCGCGGTCTGGCGTCCCAGCAGGTTCTGCGAGGAGCCGCCATCCTGATAGAGCCGCGCCAGCACCGCCCATTGCGTTGGCGTCAGGTCGCTCCCCATGATCTCGTTGAAGATCGAGACATGGCGCTGCGCCGCCTGGCGCATGATGAAGCCGACCTGCTCGGCGAGATCATAGCTCTCATCGGCAGGCTCGGGCGTCTCGGCCGCAGTGCTCGGTCGCACCATCGCTGATCCTCGTTCGTATACGAACGATATTCCTAGCGCGCTTTTCTGGCGACCGGAACCGGCTGGATCGCCGAGAATCACGCTTCGTCCACGACATCAGCGAAGCAGGTCCTCAGACGCTCGTCCAGCGACCCTCGCGGAAGCTCTTGGCGGCCGCCTCGACCGTGCGCTCGATGCGCAAGCCGGCCTCGAAATCGAGGATATGTGCCGGCTCGCCGGCGATGGCCCGCAGCAGTTCGCGGCATTCGATGATCTTGAGCTCGTTGAAGCCGAGGCCATGGCCGGGCGCCGGGATGAAGCGGCCATAGGGCTCGTGCGCCGGGGCGGTCAGGATACGGCGGAAGCCTTGGACGTCAGCGGCGCCCTCGGCGGTGTAGAGCTCGATCTCGTTCATCCGCTCCTGGTCATAGGCGATCGTGCCCTTCGCGCCGAAGACCTGCAGCGCGATCCGGCCCTTGCGGCCCCAGGCCGAGCGGTTGAGGGCAACGAGCCCGGACGCGCCGGACGACAGGCGCAGCAGCAGCGTGGCGATGTCGTGGGTCTCGACCGCGCGGCTGCCGCCAGCCGCAAGTGGACGCTCGGCATAGGGCTTTGCCATGTCGGCCATGACGGCTTCGACCTCGCCGATCAGCACCTTGAGCAGCGAGAAGGCATGGACACCGAAATCGTCGAGCGCGCCATGGCCCGACGCGGATTCGCTCTTCCAGGAAAAGAGCGCGCCGGCATCGGCCATGAAGTCCTCGTCCATCTCGACGCGGACATGGTTGACCGGCCCGATCGCGCCATCGGCGATCAGGCGCTGCGCCAGCCGGATCGCCGGGTTCTGGATGTAGTTGTAGCCGAGGGCCGCGACCGTACCGGCCGCCTTGGCCGCCGCCAGCATCGCTTGCGCATCGCCGAGGCTGGTCGCCATCGGCTTCTCGCACCAGACATGCTTGCCGGCTTTCAGCGCCGCGATCGCCATTTCGGCATGAAAGGCGTTCGGCGTGGTGATCGAGACGACGTCGACATCGGGATGGGCGATGAGCGCCTTCCAGTCGGCGGTCGACTCGGCAAAGCCGAACTCGCCGGCCCGCTGCGCCGCCAGCACTTCATCGACCTCGCAGAGCATAGCGAGCTTCGGCCGCGGCACATCGCCGAAGACCGGAGCGACCGCGTTCCACGCCAAGGCATGGCACTTGCCCATATAGCCGGTGCCGATCAGGCCGACGCCGAGCGCGCGCATGAGCAATCTCCATAGCGAAGAGGTGAAAAGGACCGGATGTTCGCCGGGCGTCAGACCGTGCCGCCGAGCTCCTCGGAGACCGCCTGCAATTCCTTGCCGCCGGCCATCAGGTTCTGCAGCTCGTCCATGGCGATGCCGGACTTGGCGTAGGTGCCGAGCGTCTTGCCGCGGTTGAGCACGGTGAAGCGGTCGCCGACGGCATAGGCGTGGCGGACATTGTGGGTGATGAAGATCACGCCTAGGCCCTTGGCGCGGACGAGGTTGATGTATTTCAGCACCATCGAGGTCTGGGCGACGCCGAGCGCCGAGGTCGGCTCGTCCAGGATCAGCACCTTGGCGCCGAAATAGACGGCGCGGGCGATGGCGACGCATTGGCGCTCGCCACCCGAGAGCGTGCCGACCGCCTGATGGGGATCACGGATATCGATGCCGATCCTGTGCATCTCGTCGCGGGTCACCGCATGGGCGAGGTCGAAATCGATCCATTTCAGCGGGCCGAAGCCACGGATCGGCTCGCGCCCCATGAAGAAGTTCCGCGTGATCGACATCAGCGGGATCATCGCCAGGTCCTGGTAGACGGTGGCGATGCCGGCATCGAGTGCGTCGCGCGGGCTGGAGAAGGCGACCGGCCGGCCCTCGACCAGGAATTCGCCCGAGCTCGGCCGGTGGCAGCCCGAGAGCGTCTTGATCAGCGTCGACTTGCCGGCGCCGTTGTCGCCGAGCAGGCAAAGCACCTCGCCAGTGGAGACCTTGAGCGAGACGCCCGAGAGCGCGATCACCGAGCCGAAATGCTTGACGATGTCGCGGACTTCGATGAGCGGGGCTTGTTCCGTCATGTTCAGCGCTCCCCTGTCGCCTTGCGGCGGATGAAGTTGTTGAACAGCACGGCGAGCAGCAGCATCCCGCCGAGGAAGACCTGGAACCAGTCGCTGTCGAAGCTGGTGTAGGTCAGGCCGATCGAGACCATGCCGAAGATGATCGCGCCAAAGAAGGCGCCGATCGCCGAGCCATAGCCGCCGGTGAGCAGGCAGCCGCCGATCACCGCGGCGATGATGGCCTCGAACTCCTTCTGGAAGCCGCGGCGGGCATCGGTCGAGCCGGCGTCGAGCACGGTCAGGATGGCGACGAGCGTGGCGGCGCAGGCGGTCAGCACGAACAAAGTCGTCTTGACCATGTTTACGGGAACGCCGGAATTGCGGGCCGCATTGGGATCGCCGCCGGCGGCGAAGATCCAGTTGCCGAAGCGGGTGCGCAGCAGCACGTAGGTCGCGAGCGCAGCGATGGCGAGGAACCAGAGGACCCCGACGGGAACGCCGGTCACGGTCGGCGTGCCATTCGGGAACTTGGCGATCCAGTTGGCCTGCGCCAGCCAGGCGAACAGCCCCTCCAGCGCCTGGCCGGAGAAAAGCTCGCGCACCACGCCCTGCCCCGCCTTGTCGCCGATCCCGCGCAATTGCGTCGAACCGCCGGTCGCCCATTTCAGCCCGACCAGCGAGAGCCCGCGCAGGATGAACAGGAAGGCGAGGGTGACGATGAAGGAGGGCAGGCGCGTCCTGATGACGATCTGGCCGTTCACCGCGCCCATCAAACCGGCGAAGAGAAAAGTCGCGACGATCGCCGCCAGTAGCGGCAAATCGCCGACGACGATCAGCGCGCCGAAGACGAGGCCGGCAAAGGCGATCATCGAGCCGATCGAGAGGTCGAACTCGCCGCCGATCATCAGCAACGCCGCCGCGATGGCGAGGATACCGAGCTGTGCTGCCGGCGAAAGCACCGTCATGACCCCGGCGAGGGTGAACATCGCCGGGTTGGCGGTGAGGCCGAAGAAGACGGTGACCAGGACGAGGCCGGCGACCGCCCCCAATTCGGGCCGGCGCATCAGCCGGGCGACCAGCGAGACGCGGCGGAGCCGCTCGTCGCGGGCCTCGGCGGCCGGATCAGTGGGACGGGACGCACCCGCGGCGAGATCGGCGGTCGACGTCGTCATGGCGCGCACCTTCAGCTTCTGAACCGTCCGGGGAGGGAGCGGCGGCGCTGGGTGCGCCGCCGCAGATCGCTCAGCGGATGCCCTTGGCCGAGAGGTCGACGACCTGGGCCGCCTTCTCCTTGGTGACGAGGTTCGGGCCGGATGGGACATTGCCGCCGGGAACGAGTCCGTATTCCGCGTTGAGCGCCAGGAAGGCGACCGGCAGATAGCCCTGCAGGAACTGCTGCTGGTCGATGCCAAAGGCCGCTTCGCCCGCGACGATCGCCTTGAGGAAGTTGGCGGAGAGATCGAAGGTCGCGACGCGGACATTGGCGATCTTGCCGGCCTCCTTGACGCCCGCCAGGGTCGGCTCGCCGCCGAGCGAAGCGCTCAGCGCCATCACTGTGTCGACGCTGGCGTCGGAGAGCGCCGCCTTGACCTTGGAGCGGATCTCGGACGGGTCGTTCGAGACCGGCAGGACGGTGACCTTGCCCTTGAAGCCCTCGGCAAAACCCTTGCAGCGCAGGTCGAGCGCGACATTGCCGACCTCGTGGTTGACGCAGACGCCGACCTTGCCGCCCATGCTGGCGAGCTTCTCGCCGGCGGCCTTGCCGGCGTCGAACTCGTCCTGGCCGACATGCAGGAGGGCACCGAGCTTCTTCGAGACGTCGGAGCCGGAATTCATCGAGATCACCGGGATGCCGGCGGCGACAGCCTTCTGGATCGACGGGCCGAGCGCCGAGGCATCGGGGATCGAGACGACGAGGCCAGCCGGCTTCTGGTTCACCGCGGCATCGATCAGCTGGCTCATCGCCACCATGTCGAAGGTCTCAGGGGCACGGTAGTCGACGGAGACCTTGAGGTCGGCCGCCGCCTTGGCGACGCCGTTCTTGACCACCGACCAGAACGGATCAGCGGCCTGGCCATGGCTGACGACGATGATCCTGGTCTGCTGCGCGACGCTCGGCGTCGCCCCTGCGACCACGATGGCGGCGGCAGCAATCATCCCTGCGAGAAAACGCTTCATCTCATCCTCCCTTGCGGGGATGTCCCCCGCTTTCGTTATCGGTCCGATCGGGCGCGATCGGCCGGTTTTCGGGCGATTTGGCCGGCCGCAAAGCGTCGCGGACTGCCTGGGATGGCGAAGAAGGGAGGGCACGCCAGGCGCGACCACCGACTCTGCGCTTCATTCAAAACGAAACAAAAAAACCGTTTTTAATATTCAATGGAACAATCATTCCATTGCTCATGCACAGCTGTCAAGCGCCTTCTGCGCCGCTGACATACCGGAGCGTGTGCCGGCTCAGTACTTCCGAGATGGTTTCCTCGGCGAGCGGTGGATCGCCCGAACTCCTCCCTTCCCCCTTGCGGGGAAGGGTTGGGGATGGGGGGCGAACGACCGGGTACAAGGCTGCTTCCGGGTACAAGGTCGCTTGTAGAAGCGGATCGGCCAGATTCCTGGCGAACTCGCTCCGACTTTGCGCCCCCCACCCCTTCCCCTCCCCGCAAGGGGGAGGGGTTTCCGCAGCGCAGACCGGAGAAACCCATCACCAATATCGATTTGCCAGGAGCTGGCCGCGGCCCCGATTGTCGTTCTCGAAGTGGCGCTCTCAGCGCCCGGAAACAGGGGAATTTCATGGGCCTGCCAGCGACCGCGCGCATCGATATCGGGCGCTTCTGGACGACGATCGAGCGTTCCGCCGAGATCGGGGTCGGCAGACCGGGCGGCCTGTCGCGGCTGGCGCTCGGCGACGCTGACCGGGAGGTCCGCGACATCTTCATCGACTGGTGCCGGCAAGCGGGCCTCGCCATCCGCATCGACGGCATAGGCAACATCTTCGCACGCCGGGCCGGGCTGGACGACAGCCTGCCGCCGGTGGTGATGGGCAGCCATCTCGACACGCAGGTGAATGGCGGGCGCTTCGACGGCATCGCCGGCGTACTCGGCGGGCTTGAGGTCTGCCGCACGCTCGACCAGCTCGGCCACCGCACCAGGCGGCCGATCGAGGTGGTCAACTGGACCAATGAGGAGGGCGGGCGCTTCTCGCCGCCGATGGTCGGCTCGGGCTGTTTCACCGGCGCCTATACGCTCGACTGGGCACTGGGCCGGCGCGACGATCACGGCAAAACGATCGGCGAGGAGCTCGACCGGATCGGCTATCGCGGCGAGATGGAGGCGGCGCCGCATCCCTTCGACGCCTATGTCGAGTTCCATATCGAGCAGGGGCCGATCCTCGATCGCGAGGGCATGCAGGTCGGCGTCGTCACCGGCGGCTATGCCAGCACCGGCATGCTGGTCGAATTCAAGGGCGAGACCGCCCATACCGGCCCCTGGCCGATGGAGCGGCGCAAGAACGCGCTGATCGCTGGCGCGCGCCTGCTGGTCGCGGTCGACGATCTCGGCTGGGAGCATGCCGGCAGCGGCGGCAAGGCGACGGCCTCGCGGCTGGTGGCCTGGCCGAACAAGCCGGGCATCCTCTCCGACTGGGCGCAGGCGACCTGCGATGTCCGCCATGCCGACCCGGAAACGGCCGCAGTGATGGCCGAGCGCGTGCGCCGCGCCGTGCACGAGGCGGCGGCGCGGGCCGATTGCGCCGCCGAGATCCTCGATGTCTGGAACTGGGGCGGCAAGGTCTTCGCCGACGAGCTGATCGCGCAGGTCCGCTCGACCTCGCTCGGCCTCGGCTACCGCACGCGCGATATCCTGAGCCAGGCCGGGCACGACGCCTATTTCGTCGCCCGCCACGCCCCGACGACGATGATCTTTTCGCCCTGCAAGGGCGGGATCACCCACAACAACCAGGAACTCTGCACACCGGACGATCTCGAACCCGGTCTCAACGTGCTCCTGCACACGGTTGTGGCGCGGGCGGATCGCTAACGGTTACTCGATCACGGCGACGCATTCGATCTCGATGTCGAAGGGCAACGGCCAGGGCCGGATCGCGGCGCTGGTCCGCGCCGGGAAGCCTTGCGTGAAATACGTGCGATAGACCGCGTTGACGCCAGCCATCAGCGCGGGATCGGTGACGAAGATCGTCGCCTTGATGACGGCGTCGAGCGAGGAGCCGCCATGGCGCAAGGTCACGGCGAGCGCGTCCATGGCGGCGCGGGTCTGCGTCTCGATAGCACCGCTGACGATCTCGCCGGTCACAACATCGATCGGCGGCATGCCGCAGGTGAAGAGCAGGTCGCCGGCGCGCGCCAGCGCCGAGGTCGGCGCGCCGAGCCGGCGGATCGCCTCGGAGATGACGGGGACTTCGATGATCTCGCGGCGCATCATGTTCCCCGCTTCCCCTTGCTTGCAGACTGACAAACCGGCTTAGCGGCCCCGCAGCAGGCCGTCGATGCCGGCGGCGCAGAAGCTGGTCAGGCGCTGCAACAACTGCTCGGCATTCTCCGCGACCGGCACAGCCTCGCGCGGCTGGTCGAGCCGCATGGCGCGGTCGCCGGCGGCCATGGTCGTGACGAGAGCCCCGACCATGAAGAGATAAGCGTCGACCAGCGCGCCCTCCGGCGCCTGCGGATAGACCTTGCCCAGCGCAGCGACGAACTGTCGTGCGGTGGGATCGAAATGCTCAGCGACGACGCCACGTGCCGCCTCGCGCGGGTCGACCGCCTCGCGGGCGGTCATCATGGCGAAGGCCGCGCCCTGCACCCCTTCGCTGAAGCGCTGACGGACCGAGGGACCGATCAGGGCGGCGACGATCTCGCCGACATCGAGCGCCGGCCGAGCCATCGCCTCGCCCAGCGCCTGCGCGCGCGCTAGCGCCAGGGCATGCGCCCTTCGGGCGAAGACGGCGCGGTAGAGCGCCTCCTTTGAGCCGAAATGATAGCTGAGCTGCGAGAGCCGCACGCCGGCTGCAGCCGCAAGGTCACGCATCGAGGCGCCGTCGGCGCCGCCGCGCTCGGCGAAGAGCCGCTCGGCAGCGTCGAGAATGCGGTCGCGCGTCGGCATCGCGGACATCAGGCCCCTCCAGAATCCAGCGATTCCCCTCTTACCAGAAAGCGACGCGCCTGCTATAGGTCGGACGTTCGTCCAAATACGAACCGCGGAGAACACGCCTCCAGGGAGGACATACCGGCATGCTGCCAGGCCGCCTCGTCGATCTGTCGATTCCGCTCGAGAACGACGTTCCTGCCGATCCGCCCTTCCAGAAGGTCAGAATCGACTATCGCACGCATCAGGCGACGGCGAAGGACATCGCCGCGGCCTTTCCGGGTCTCAGGCCCGAGCAGCTCCCGGACGGCATGGGCTGGGCGGTCGAGCTCGCGACGATCTCGACCCATAACGGCACCCATGTCGATGCGCCTTGGCATTATCACCCAACGCAGGATGGCGGCGCGCCGGCGCTCAAGATCGACGAATGCCCGCTCGACTGGTTCCTGCAACCGGGTGTGAAGCTGGATTTCCGCCATCTGCCGGATGGCCATGTCGTCACCCCCGCCGAGATCGACGCCGAGCTCGCGCGGATCGGCCACACCTTGAGCCCGCTGGAGATCGTCGTCGCCAATACGCGGGCCGGCGCCCGCTATGGTCAGGCCGATTATGTCGATTCCGGCTGCGGCTTCGGCCGCGAGGCGACGCTGCATCTGGTCCGGCAGGGCATCAAGGTCGTCGGCACCGATGGCTGGAGCTGGGACGCGCCGTTCAGCCACACCGCCCGACGCTTCGCCGAAACCGGTGACGCCTCGCTGATCTGGGAGGGCCACAAGGCCGGGCGCGAGGCCGGCTACTGCCAGATCGAGAAGCTGCACAATCTCGAAGCGCTGCCGGCGACCGGCTTCACCATCAGCTGCCTGCCGGTGAAGGTCCGCAACGGCTCGGCCGGCTGGACGCGCGCCGTGGCGATCCTGCCGGCCTGATCGGAACGACGAAGGAGAATGCGATGAGCAAGGTCATCATCACCTGCGCCGTCACCGGCGGCATCCATACGCCGACCATGTCGGACCATCTGCCGATCACGCCGGACGAGATCGCCAGCCAGGCGATCGCAGCAGCGGAAGCGGGCGCAGCGATCCTGCATCTGCACGCTCGCGATCCGAAGGACGGCCGCCCGACGCCGGACCCGGCCGTGTTCATGGAGTTCCTGCCGCGGATCAAGCAGGCGACCGACGCTGTCGTGAACATCACCACCGGCGGCGGCCTGACCATGACGGTCGAGGAGCGCCTCGCCGCGCCGCTCAAGGCCGCGCCGGAGATGTGCTCGCTCAACATGGGCTCGATGAATTTCGCGCTGCATCCGCTGGCGGAGAAGTACAGCAACTGGAAGCACCCCTGGGAACAGCCTTACCTCGCCAACACCAAGGACTTCATCTTCCGCAACACTTTTGGCGACATCGAGCGCATCTACAAGCTGCTCGGCGAGGGGCACGGCACCAAGTTCGAGCATGAATGCTATGATGTGGGCCACCTCTACAATCTCGCCCATTGCCTCGATCGCGGCTGGTTCCGGCCGCCGGTCTTCCTGCAATTGATCTTCGGGATTCTGGGTGGCATCGGCGCCGATCTCGACAATCTGATGTTCATGAAGCGCACCGCCGACAAGCTCTTCGGCAAGGACTATCACTGGTCCGTGCTCGCCGCCGGACGCCATCAGATGGCGTTCTGTACCCAGGCGGCGATGCTGGGTGGCAATGTCCGCGTCGGCCTCGAGGACAGCCTGTTCATCGGCAGGGGCAAGCTCGCCACGTCCAATGCCGAGCAGGTCGCCAAGATCCGCCGCATCGTCGAGGAACTCGGCTACGAGATCGCCACCCCTGACGAGGCCCGCGCCACGCTTGGCCTCAAGGGCGGCGACCGCGTGAACTTCTGATGTCGCCTCGTCCCAACCCGCTCGACGGATTCACCATCGATCCCGCCGCGATCACCTATGTCGGTGCGGGCCTGCAGCGGCCGGAGTGTATCCTCGCCGAGCGCGACGGCTCGCTCTGGAGCGCCGATGCCCGCGGTGGCGTCGTCCATATCAGGCCGGATGGTTCACAGGAGCTGATCACGCAGACCGCGAGCCGCGGCTTCGCCGAGGCCGCCGACGAGGAGGCGCGCTTTGTCTCCGGCACCCTGCCGAACGGCCTCGCCTTCGCCCGCAATGGCGACGTCCTCATCTCGAATTTCGGCACCGACCGGCTGGAGGTGATGACGCGCACGGGCGAGACGCGCGTGCTGGTCGACAGCATCGACGGGCAGGCGATCGGCAAGGTCAATTTCGTGCTGCGCGACAGCAGGGACCGGATCTGGCTGACGATTTCGACGCGCACCAAGAACTGGATGCGGGCGATGAGCCCCAGTGTCCGCGACGGCTATGTCGCGCTCTATGATGGCGGGCACCTGCGCATCGTCGCCGACGGATTCGCCTTCACCAACGAGATCCGGCTCGATGCCAAGGAGGAATGGCTCTATGTCGCCGAGACCTGCGCCTGCCGGGTGACACGTTTGCGCGTCGGGCCAGATGGCAGCCTCACCGATCGCGAGATTTTTGGCCCGAACGACCATGGCGCCTTCATCGACGGCATCGCCTTCGACGCCCATGGCAATCTCTGGGGCACGCATGTGATGCTCGACCGGGTCTTTGCCATCACGCCTGAGGGAGATCTTCGCATCCTGCTCGACGACGACCGCGGCAGCGAAGCCGGCAAGGCACTGATGGCGGCCTTCGCCCGCGACGAGGCGACGCCGGAGCTGATGCTCGCCTGCGGCGGCACGATCGCGCCCTGGTTCGCCAGCATCACCTTCGGCGGCGCCGATCTGCGCACCGCCCATATCGGCAGCCTGCGCGGCAGCCGCATCCCCTCATTCCGATCACCGGTCGCCGGCCTGCCGATGGCGCACTGGCACGACCGCTAGCAACGACGAATAACACCATGGGAGGAATTCACATGAAGGGTCTGGCCTCGGCGCTCGCTCTTACCACCGCATTGCTCGGCGCCCTGCCCGCCGCAGCCGAAATCTCGGACGGCGCCGTCAAGATCGGCGTGCTGACCGACATGTCCGGCGTCTATTCCGACATCACCGGCAAGGGCTCGATCACCGCCGCCCGCATGGCGGTCGAGGACTGCCTCAAGGCCGAATGCCAGAGCATGAAGATCGAGGTCGTCTCGGCCGACCACCAGAACAAGGCCGATGTCGGCTCGGCGATCACCCGCGAATGGATCGACCGGCAGGGCGTCGATGTGCTCGCCGACATGTCGAACGCCTCGCTGCAGCTCGCGATCCCGCCGCTGCTGAAGGACAAGAACCGCGTCGGCCTCTTCCCCGGCGGCACGGCGCGCCTGACCGGCGACGCCTGCCAGCCTGATCATGTCGTCCAGTGGATGTGGGACACCTATGTCCAGGTCGCCGGCATCGCCAACCACCTGACCAAGCCCGGCACCAAATGGTATCTGGTCACCGCCGACTACGCCCTCGGCCATCAGCTCGAAGCCGACGCCAAGACGCTCGTCACCGCCAAGGGCGGCACCTATGTCGGCTCGATCCGGCACGCCTTCCCGGCGGTCGATCTTTCCTCGCAGCTCCTGACCGCGCAGGGCTCGGGCGCTGATCTGATCGCGCTCGCCAACGCCGGCGGCGACACCGTCGCCGGGATCAAGACGGCGCGCGATTTCGGCATCGGCCAGGACAAGCAGAAGCTGGTCGCCTTCTTCCTGACCGCGATGGACGTGAAGAGCGTCGGTCTCGCCTCGGCGCAAGGCACGATCCTGACCGAGGGCTTCTACTGGGATATCGACGAGCGCACCCGCGCCTTCTCCGAGCGCTTCAAGACGGCGCATGGCGCGGTGCCCTCGGCGATCCAGGCCGGCGTCTATTCCTCGGTCCGGCACTATCTCAAGGCGGTCGTCGCGGCGAAGTCTGACGAGGCCAAGACCGTGATCGCCAAGATGCGCGAATTGCCGATCGAGGACGAAGTCGTGCGCAACGCCAGGCTGCGCGAGGACGGGCGCATGGTCCACGACTTCTACGTCTTCCAGGTCAAGAAGCCGGCGGAATCGAAGGGCGAGTGGGACCTCTACGACCTCGTCGCCACCATCCCCGGCGACCAGGCTTTCCGCCCGCTCGCCCAGAGCGCCTGCCCGGCGTTCAAGAAGTAGCCGCGCGCTTCAGGCGACGCGGCGCAGCTCCTCCTGGGTCACGCCGAGGCTGGTCAGCAATTCGTTGCGCACCTCGGCGAAGCGGCGCTGCCGCGGCCCCGTCTCGGAAGGCAGATCGACCTTGAGGTCGACGACGAAGCGGCCCTGATCGAGCACCAGCACCCGCTGGGCGAGATGGATCGCTTCGTCGACGTCATGGGTGACGAGCAGTACCGCCGGGCGATGGCGGGCGCAGAGATCGAGCAGCAGCGCCTGCATGCGCAGCCGGGTCAGCGCATCGAGCGCGCCGAAGGGCTCGTCGAGGAGCAGCAGCTGGGGCTCGCGCACCAGCGAGCGGGCCAGCGCCGCGCGCTGCTGCTCGCCGCCGGAGAGCTGCATCGGCCAGGCCCGCGCTCGCGCCGTCAGCTCGACCTCGGCAAGCGCATGCAGGGCACGCTCGCGCGGCGTCTGCCCGGTCAGCCCAAGCGAGACATTGTCGACGACCGTCTTCCACGGCAGCAGCCGCGCATCCTGGAAGACGACCGAGACCGCGTCGGGCGTGCCGAGCTGGCCGGAGCCAGGGACGCCATGGTCGAGCCCGGCCAGCGCCCGCAGGAAGGTGCTCTTGCCGGAACCGGAGCGGCCGAGCAAAGCGACGAACTCGCCGCGGCCGATGTCGAGATCGACGCCGTCGATGATGGTGCGCTCGCCATAGCGGCGGGTGAGGCCGCGCACCGCGACGACGGGCGGCTGGGTCAGTCGGCCAGAATCTTGCGCCTGGCAGAGCCTTTCGGGTGATGAAGCGGACGAGCCAGTCCGAGCTCAGGCCGAGCGCGGCATAGACGGCGAGGCACAGGATGATGACCTCGGTCTGGCCATAGGTGCGGGCGAGGTTGATCATGTAGCCGAGGCCGGAGGTGGCGTTGACCTGCTCGACCACGACGAGGGCGAGCCAGGAGTAGGTGACGCCGAAGCGCAGCCCGAGCAGGAAGCCGGGTAGCGCCGCCGGCAGCACGACATGGCGCAGGAACTGGCCATTGGAGAGGTCGAGCGTCTCGGCCAGCTCGATGAAGCGGGCATCGGTCGAGCGCAGGCCGTCATGGGTCTGGATATAGATCGGCGCGAAGGTGATCAGCGCGATGGTCAGGACCTTCATGCCCTCGCCGATGCCGAACCAGAGCATCAGCAGCGGGATCAGCGCCAGCGCCGGAATGGCGCGCTTGATCTGGATGGGACCGTCGACGAGGTATTCGCCGATGCGGCTCAGGCCCGCGATGACGCCGAGCGAGGCGCCGGCGACGATGCCCCAGAACAGGCCCCAGAAGGAGCGCTGGAACGAGGTCCAGAGGTTCTCCTGCAGGCGCCCGTCCTGGATCAGCTCCCAGCCGGTGGTCGCCACCGTCCAGGGCGCCGAGAGGATGCGGTCGTCGATGACGCCGGTCGCCGAGCCGATGCTCCAGAGGATCAGCAGCAAGGCGGGCCCGAGCGCGGCGCCATAGGGGATCGGCCGGCCGGGGCCGAGCTTGCGCCGGCGGCGCGGCTTGTCTGCTGTGGCGGCAGGCTGGCTGCGGGCGAGCTTGAGCCAGCTCGGGTCGAGGGCGCCCTGCCCGCCGGTGAGCGAGAGATCGGCCATCCTCATTCTCCCTGATAGGCCGCGCCGGCGACCTGCTCGAAGCGCCGGTCGAACAGAGACGCGGCTTTCAGCACCGGCTTCTTCAGCTCGGCAGCGAGGAGGTCGATCGTCTCCTGCTGGCGCTCGATCGCGCCGTTCCAGTCGAGCGGTACGTCGGGATCGCCGTTGGATTCGACGAGGAAGCGACCGGAATCGGCTTTCAGACCCTGATCCTTGACGTAGTAGCCCTTGATCCACTCCTCGGGATGGGTCTCGATCCATTTCGCGGCACGGCCCCAGGCCTGGACATAGGCGCGGATCGCCGCGGCCTTGCCGGGGTCCTCCAGCGAGGTCTTGACCACATAGAGATAGGCGGGATCGTCGCGCAGCCCGTGCGGCAGCGCCTTGGCGCCGTCGCGCTCATAGTTCTGGACGAAGCGCTGCTTGTTCGCCTCGGCGATCGGCGCGGCATCGACAAGCTTGCTGGCGAGCGCGTTGACATAGGCATCGCCGACGCTCGGCAGTTCAACGAGCTGGACCTCGTCATGCCGAAGATTCAGCTTCTTCAGCACGCGCAGCACCAGCGCGCCCTGGGCTTGGCCAGGGCTGAAGGCGATCTTGCGGCCCTTGATGTCCTCAAGCTTGGTGATGCCGGAGCCGGGCGCCGTCGCGACCACGTAGATCGGATGGCCAATGGGATCGCGCCGGAACTTGGCGGCGACGATCCTGACCTCGAGCCCGGTCCATTGCGCATGGATCGGCGGGATGTCGGCGACGGCGCCGATGTCGAGCGCCTTGGCTCGGAAGGCCTCGATCGTCTGCGGGCCGCCGGAGATATTGGCCCATTCGACCTTGAAGGGCAGCTTGGCGAGCTCTCCCGACAAAGTGAGCGCGACCCTGGTCTGCGGATCACCGATCACCAGGGTCGTGCCCGGTGGGACGCGCTCGGGGATCGGCGCGGTTTCCGGCAAGGGCTGGGCGACGGCCGGGCCGGCCAGCAGGGCGGCAAAGGGCAGGAGATAGGTCAGCTTCATCGGATGTCCTCAGGAGGGCATGCGTCATCGCCCGGCGGACGAAGCCCGCACTGCATCACGCATGGGGAAGGTTGGTACGAAGCCCGTGCGCCTCAGGCGCTCTTGCGCTGCTCCGTGGCGAAGAGGCTGTCCGGCCGCGGCAGGCCATAATGTTCCCGCAGTGTCGAGCCGGAATAGTCCTGCCGGAACAGGCCGCGCATGCGCAGGATCGGCACGACCTCGGCGACGAAGTTGTCGAAGCCGCCGGTGAGATAAGGCGGCATGACGTTGAAGCCGTCGGCCGCGCCCTGCTCGAACCAGCTCTGGATTTCGTTCGCGATATGCTCGGGCGTGCCGACGACGACGCGGTGACCGCGCGCTCCGGCGAGGCGCCGGATCAGCTGACGGATGGTCGGGTTCTCGCGGTCGACGATGTCCACGACGAGCTGGAAGCGGCTCGCCAGCCCCTTCGGCCCGTTGGTGTCGATGATATGGCGCGGCACTGGCCCGTCGAGATCGTGGCCGCTGAGATCGACGCCGATCATGCGCTTGAGCTGGTCGAGCGAGGCGGCCGGCTGGATCAGATCGTCGATCTCCTCTTCCAGCCGTTTCGCCTCGGCCTCCGTCGAGCCGAGGAAAGGGCTGATTCCCGGCAGGATACGAAGGTGGTTCGGCCGACGACCGAGGGCCGCGGCGCGGGTCTTGATGTCGGAATAGAACTCCTGCGCGCTGGCCAGCGTCTGGTGCGCGGTGAAGATTGCCTCGGCGAACTGGGCGGCGAAGGAGCGGCCATCCTCGGAGGAGCCCGCCTGGACATAGACCGGCCGCCCCTGCGGCGAGCGCGAGACGTTGAGCGGCCCGCGCACCCGGTAATGCTTGCCGACGTGGTCGATGCGATGGACTTTGTCGGCATCGGCGAAGACGCCGCTCCGGGGGTCGGCGACGAGGGCGTCGTCCTCCCAGCTGTCCCAGAGCCTGGTGACGACATCGAGGAATTCGCGGGCCTTCTCGTAGCGCTCTCCATGCGGCGGGTGCTCCGGCAGCCCGAAATTATGGGCGGCTCCGGCATCGCTGGTCGTGACGATGTTCCAGCCGGCCCGGCCGCCGCTGATATGATCGAGCGAAGCGAAGAGGCGGGCGAGGTTGTAGGGCTCGTTATAGGTGGTCGAGGCCGTGCCGATCAGGCCGATCTTCTGCGTGGCGGCGGCGAGCGCGGTCAGCCAGGTCACCGGCTCGAAGCGGACGCGCGAGGAGTAGCGCACATTTTCCGCCAGAGACGGCCCGTCGGCGAGGAAGACCGCATCGAACTTCGCGGCCTCGGCCTTCCGCGCCAGCTCCTGATAGTAGCGGATGTCGAGCACCCGCTCCGGTTCCGAATCCCTGTAGCGCCAGGCCGCCTCATGATGGCCGCCGGGATAGATGAACAGGTTGAGCGTGAGCTGGCGGCCGGCATTGGACATCGCGCACCTCGCATGAAGCGAATGATTTGATAGGAAGCGAACCTCTCGCTCTCTGTCTTTCACGATGACGACCAGCATAGGCGGCGGTCAAGAGAAGCTTTTTTTAAAAAGAACGGCACGACCAGAAGTTTATTATGTCAATCCTCTCAGATTATGCTGATGATCACCCGGTTCATATTTGGAACTTATCACTGAATATCACGCATTCTATGGGTTCATTATCTCAAAGCATTCTGCTTTGCGAAAATAACCTTCCCATTTTCGGTGCCCACGCGCCTTGAATGCAGATCGCAACCGGCAGCCCGGATTCGCTGCCACTGTTGTCAGGCTCCTGGCCGGAGGGCCAGTTTCCGTTTTTCTGCCGCCACCGATCGGCTAACATCGAGGCAGGAAAGACAGTCGGCGACGGCGCTCCAGCCGTCGTCACGGGCTTGGGACGCATCGGCCGTGAGGCGAATGCCGCTAGACGTCTATGAAGAGGACCGCCTCTCGGTCATCAGCCAGAACGTGGCTGCTGCCATCGATGCCGCGACCTTCGGCGAGGGCTCCTGGGACCGGGTGCCGGCGATCCTGAGTGACGCCTTCCCAGGCTCCTGGGGAGGGCTCGCCAACATGAATTTCCCCGAGAACCGCCTCAACTTCCTATCGCTCCAGAACATGGAGCCGGCGTTCGTGACCGCCTATGCGGAGCATTTCGCCCACATCAATCCCTGGAACGCCTATTGGCGGAGCCTGAAGGGAACCACGATCGGCGCCTCGGAAGAAGTCGCCCCGGCGAGGAGCTTCATCAATACGGAATTCTACAATGACTGGCTGTTGCCCCAGGGGCGTACCATAGCCGCCGCCGGCATGAAGATCGTCGGCGAGGGTGACGAGGTCGCGAATCTGCTCATGCACTATCCGCTCTCGAAGTCGGGTGTCTACGACAGGGCGGCCGTGGAGATTCTGGCGCGTGTCCGCGGCAATTTCGAGCGCTCGATCAATCTCGCCCGCCTCCTGCGCTCCGATGTCGAAACGGCGGTCGTCAAAGCCGCCTTGGTGGAACGCAGCCGGTGCGCCGCCTTCGTCGTCACCGGCGACCGGCGCATACGTGACGCCAATTCCCTGGCGGAACACCTCTTCGTCGCAGGACAATGCGTGACCAACCGGCATGGCCGCTGCCATCTTGCCGACGCGACTGTCGATGCCCGCTTCGCAGCAGCGCTTTCCCTGCTGTCCCAGGGCAAGCCGACACCCGTCTCGCGCCTCGGCTTCCGCACGGCCGCCGGCGCATGGCAAGTGTCGCTCGCCGCCCTTCCGACAAGCCCGCTGCCGGTCGGGAGCCGCCTCATCCTGCTTCCACCGGAGCGATTGATCCTGGTGCAGATCCTGGAGCTCGGCTCGAAGCGCGTGAATGCGGGCGATCTCGCGTCCCTCGCTCCTGCCTTTGGCCTGACGCCGTCGGAGATCGCTCTCTGCCGGCGCCTGCTTCTGGGGGAGTCGGTGACCGACGCCGCCGAGCGGCTCGGCATCACCCAGGAAACCGCCAGGACGAGGCTGAAAACGATCTTCCAGAAGACGGGGACGTCGCGGCAGGCCGAGCTGATGCTGCTCCTGGTCGGCGCGAGCTAGTTCGGCAATGACTTCGCGCGAGGCGAGTGCTGGAGCAACGCCGCAGCGCCGAGGCCGGATGTCGGAAGTGCCAGCGATATACGAGGGAGATTTGGTGGAGCCAGGCGGAATCGAACCGCCGACCTCTTGAATGCCATTCAAGCGCTCTCCCAACTGAGCTATGGCCCCACTTGGCCGACCTTCTTGGGGAAAGGCCGGGAAATCGTCGCGGTCCGAAGGTTCTTTCGAGCCGGTCCGCGCCCGTCGCCGCAGCGACGAAGCGCTCTATAGGCAAGCTTGCGCCAAGACACAAGCACTGATGTCACGTTCTTGTCGCGCTTTTTTTAGGAGCGCGACTTCACGCGATTTTGGTGCCGCTCAGGCGTCCTCGTCGCCCTCGATGTCGCCATCGATCAGGTCGGAGACGTCGTCGTCGCCTTCCTCGTCCTCTTCCAGGAAGGTGTCGTCGTCATCGCCGGCAACGCCGTCATCCTCGATCTCGATGTCGTCGTCGCTGGTGACCACAGGCTCCTTCTCGGCAGCCTCGGCATCGGCATCGTCGAGCGAGACGAGCTCGACCGCGCCGTCGGCGGCCTCCGTCTCATCCTCGTCATCCGCCGGCTTGGGCGCCGGGGCCGCGGCCTTGGCCTGCGGCTCGAACAGCGAGCGCGGATAGGACTGGCCGGTATAGGGCGAGACGATCGGATCCTTGTCGAGATCGTAGAATTTGCGGCCCGTGACCGGGCAAACGCGCTTGGTACCAAGTTCCGGTTTCGCCACGACGTCGGACCTTCAAGTTCGGACAGGGTTCGTAAAAAGCAGGGGCGTCCGTTAGTCGGGCGAAGCGTCGCTGTCAAATCCTGATTTGGCGGCGGAGCGGGCCAATGGCGCCCGGCGCAAAACCGCTTCGCATCGGAGCGCCCGGTGCTTTAGAAGTTTGTCTCGACTTAAGCACTGACGAAAGACGAGAATCGTGCCCGCAGCCCAGCCGACAGCCTCCCCCAGACAGAGGACCGACCGGCTGGTCATCGCCGTCGACGGGCCGGCGGCTTCCGGCAAGGGCACATTGGCGCGCCGGCTCGCGGCCCATTACGGCCTGCCCTACCTGGACACCGGCCTGCTCTACCGCATGGTCGCCCGGACCATGCTCGATGCCGGCGAGCCACTCGACGACGCCGAGGCTGCTGCGGCGAGCGCAGCGGGCTTCGACGATACGGCTATCGATGAATCACGGCTACGCGGCCGCGAGATCGGCGAGGCCGCCTCGGTGGTGGCGGCGATTCCCGCGGTCAGGCGCGCCCTGATCGACCGGCAGCGCCGCTTCGCTGCGGCAAGCGCCGGAGCCGTGCTGGACGGCCGCGACATCGGCACCGTGATCTGCCCCGACGCCACGGTGAAGCTCTTCGTCACAGCGACTCCGGAAGTGCGCGCCGCACGCAGGCACAAGGAACTGGCGGGGCGGGGCGAGGCCGCGACACTCGATGGCATCCTGGCCGATATCCGCCGTCGCGACGCCAGGGATTCCGGCCGCGGCGATGCGCCGCTGAAAGCGGCCGAGGATGCGGTGCAGCTCGACACCTCGGCGCTCGGCGTCGAGGAGGCCTTCCAGGCGGCGCTCGCCATCGTCGAGACCCGCAGACGCGGATAGCCCCTGAGGGGTAGCGGTTTGCACGGATCGATGCCCATTTTTCCGGCTGATACTCGCGCTTTCGTGCTTTGCGCGAATCGAAACCGGGAGCAGACTTCGACGACATTCGTTTGAAGCCTGCCTTCGTCCGAAACCTGTCCTCCTTTCGGCGTCACGCTTCGACGACAGATGACGGAGGTTTCGATGCGGCGCTGGCTGTTCGGTCTCTTTTGTCTCGCAGCAGCCGGGGCATGGCCCGCCTCGGCGCCCGATGCCCAGCAAGCGACCGCCCCGCCCGAGGAAGTCGACGTCGCCTTGGTGCTGGCAGTCGATGTCTCGTATTCGATGGACCTCGACGAACTCGCTCTGCAGCGCAACGGCTATATCGAGGCGTTCCGCTCGAAGCAGCTGCACGACGCCATCGCCAAGGGCGCGATCGGCAAGATCGCCGTCACCTATTTCGAATGGGCGGGCGGGGACTTCCAGCACATCGTCAGGCCCTGGACGGTGATAGAGACGCCGCAATCGGCGATCGCCTTCGCCGAGGAACTGGGCGAGGCCCCGACCCGACGCGGGCGACGCACCTCGATCTCCGGCGCGATCGACCTCGCCGTCTCGCTGCTCGAGGCGAGCAACGTCACGCCGATGCGCCGCGTCATCGACATCTCCGGCGACGGCGCCAACAATGACGGGCGCCCAGTGACCGCTGCCCGCGATGCCGCTCGCGACAAGGGCATCTCCATCAACGGCCTGCCGGTGATGCTGAAGCAGGCGAGTTATTTCGACATCGACAATCTCGACGTCTACTACGAGGACTGCGTCGTCACCGGCATCGGCGCCTTCGTGATCCCGATCCGCGAGCGCCACCAGTTCGTCGATGCGACACGGACCAAGCTGGTGCGCGAGATCGCCGAGATGCCGGCAGGAGCTGAGGCCCTGATCCAGAAAGCGCAGGCCAAGGCGCCACGCGTCTCCTGCATGCAGGGTGAGCGGCAATGGCGCGACCGGATGGGGAACTGACGAGTCTCGTCACGCCCTGCCGGCGCGGACCGCGGCGCTGGCGTGGAAGAGGATGAGCGTCGCTATGCCGATCACCGACATCACGATCGGCAAGGGCAATGCGGTGCCCTTGAGCAGATGTCCGACGAGCAAGCCGACGCAGGCTGCGAACAGCATCTGGCACAGGCCGGTCAGGGACGATGCCGCCCCTGCCCGCTCCGGAAATGGCATCATGGCGGCGGCCTGGGCCTGCGGCATGGTCAGGCCGATGCCGCAGGCATAGAGCGCCATCGGCACGATGACGCCGAACGGCCCGCCGAAGCCGGTCGCGACGCAAAGCAGCATGGCGAGCCCGCCAGCCGCGAGGCAGGCGACGCCGAGCCCGATCACGCCATCGAGGCCGCGCCGTCCGACCAGGCGCTGTGCGATGATCGTGCCGAAGATGAAGCCGAGCACGGCGCAGCCGAAGGACAGGCCATAGGCCGGCGCCGACAGGCCATAGACCCCCATCAGCACGAAGGACGAGCCGGAGATGAAGGCGAAGAGACCGGCATAGGCGAGCGAGGTCAGCGCGACATAAACGCGGTAGGCGCGGTTGCGAAGCAGCAACCGGTAACCGCGCAGGATCGCGGGAAGCGACAGGCCGTCCGGCGAGCGCTGGCGTAGCGTCTCCGGCAGAATCGTCACGATGATGGCGAGCATCGCGAGCGCGAAGATCAGCGAGGCCAGGAAGGTCGAGCGCCAGCCGAAGGTATTCTGCAGCACGCCGCCGATCACCGGCGCGATCGCCGGGACGAGGCCCATGATCATACCCATGCGGGCGAGCTCGCGGCCGGCGCGCGGCCCCTCGTAGAGATCGCGCACCATGGCACGGCCGAGCACGATCGGCCCGGAGGCGCCGACCGCCTGGGCGAAACGGGCGCCGATCAGCGCCTCGATCGAGGGCGCGAAGGCGCAGGCGAGCGTCATCACGATGAACAGGCCGAGGCCGATCATCAGCACCGGCCTGCGGCCGAGTCGGTCCGAGAGCGGCCCCCAGATGATCTGGCCGGCGGCATAGCCGAACAGGAAGGCCGATAGCGTCGCCTGCGCGCCGGCGAAATCGGTACCCATCACCCGCGCGATCTCAGGGAGCGAGGGCAGATAGAAATCGGTCGAGAGCGGGCCGAGCGCCGTCAGCATGGCGAGGACGGCGGTCATCGCCAGCGTGTCGGGGCGCAAGGGCATCAGGACTTCCTTCGGATGCCGCGTTTAGACCAAGTCGAAGCACGGCGAAACCGCGCCGTCATTGCGCGAAGCGCAGCGACGAAGCGATCCCGCGGGAAGCCGGGCTCCGCCGCCCCTCAATTGCTTCGCGGAGCCTGCCCTCGGGCTTGCCGAGGGCAGGCTCCGGGAGCTCGCAATGACAGGCGAATGCTCAGCGGAAGAAGATCAGCGTCTGCAGCAGGAACAGCGGCACGAGGATGGCGCCCGACCAGAGCATGTAGCCGAAGAAGCTCGGCATCGCGACCTTCCGATCCTTGGCGATGGCATAGACCATGAAATTCGGGGCGTTGCCGATATAGGAGTTGGCGCCCATGAAGACCGCGCCGGCCGAGATCGCGGTCAGCGTCAGCGCGCCAGTCGTCATCAGCATCTTGGGGTCGCCGCCGGCGAGCTCGAAGAAGACGAGATAGGTCGGGGCGTTGTCGAGGAAGGAGGAGAGCGCGCCGGTCAGCCAGAAATAGGCGACATTGTTCGCGCTGCCATCGGCATTGCTGACGAGCGCGACGAGCGGCGCGAAGGCGCCGTTGCGGCCGGCCTGGAGCATGGCCAGCACCGGAATGATGCAGGCGAAGATGCCGGCGAAGAGCTTGGCGACCTCCTTGATCGGCCCCCAGCTGAACTCATTGCCGGCGCGCACCGGCTTCGGCGTCAGCGCGAGCGAGAGACCGGCCAGCGCCAGCAGGACGAGATCGCGCACGACGTTCTGCAATTCGACATGCACGCCATGGATGTTGAAGACGACTCCCGGCTTCCAGTTGGCCGACATCAGGATGGCGAGGATGACGCCGCCGAGCAGGAGAATATTGACCTTGCCGAAGAGCTTGATGGCGCGGTCCGGCGTCGGGTCGCGCAGGGGCGGATAGTTCTCCTCCTTGCGGAAGAACCAGCTGTCGAGCGCGTAGAACAAAGCAAGCAGGACGGCGACGGCGAACAATGTCTCCGGCAGCAGGTGCGTCGTCGTCCAGAAGAAGGAGACGCCGCGCAGGAAGCCGAGGAAGAGCGGCGGGTCGCCGAGCGGCGTCAACGATCCCCCGATATTCGAGACCAGGAAGATGAAGAAGACGACGACATGGACGTTGAAGCGCCGGTCGTCATTCGCGCGCAGCACCGGACGGATCATGATGATCGAGGCGCCGGTGGTGCCGACGAAGCTCGCCATCAGTGTACCGATCGCGAGCAGCACCGTATTGGTCGCCGGGGTGCCGTGCAGGTTGCCGGTGATCAGGATGCCGCCAGCGATGGTGAACAGCGCGAAGAGCAGGATGATGAAGGGGATGTATTCGAGCAGCGCGGTATGCAGCAGCGCGCCGAGCGCCGGATCAAAGCCGCGGAACAGGACGAGCGGCACCACCACCAGCACAGCCCAGAAGGCGGCGAACTTGCCGTAGTTCAGCTCCCAGAAATGCGGGAACAACACCGGTCCGAGCGCGATCGAAAGCAGCATGCCGGCGAAGGGCAGGGCCCAGGCGACACCCATGGTCGCACCGCCGATGTCGCCGGCAGCGAAGGCCGCCTCAGGAAGCAGGGCAAATAGAAGCGCCGCACCGGTGAGCTTCAGCATCGGTTCCAGATTCCCCCGAAGCGCGCTTGGCGCGTGCTTTTCATCGTGATTTCTTCGGGCTGGTTATAGCAAGGCCATGTCGCGGGCAATCGCGCCTCTCCGCGAGGACCCGCCGAGTGCCGCAGCTTGCGGCAATCCAAGGGGATGTCGATGCGCCTGCTCTTGTTGGTGGCTGGAGTGGCGGCCTTGTTTGGACCGTCCGGATCAGCTCGAGCTCAGATCGTGATCGAAGAGATCCGTGCCCAGCTTTTCCTCGAGCATTCGGGCCGTCTCTCCGAGAATATCATCGGAACGGACAGGGGCTTTTTCAACGTCGTGATCGGTGGCAGCATCGACGAGCCGGCCAGCAGCGTGCTGGTGACGCTGGCCTTCATCGCTCCGCGCAAGGACAGCTCTCCGGCCAGGGTCACCGTCAGGCAGAAAACGAAGACCGGCGAGCGGCTCCTGTTCCGGCGCGACTATGCCGGTTTCCTCTTCGGCGAGGATGGCCGCGCCTACAAGAGCTTCCTCCTCGAGAACGCCACCTGCCTTCCGCTCGTCATCGCTGTCCAGGCCGGCCGGTCCAGCAAGACCGCGACACTCAATTTCCGATGCGGGGAGTAGATAGCGCACCAGCCTTCAGGCAAGCGCGCGCTTCGACCGAGGGCGGAGACGAATCATTATGCCGACATTCATTCTCATGGAATAATCTTCTCCTGCGGCGTCCCGCCCGCAGCTGATTCGGGACCACCATGTGCCGTTTCCTCGCCTATGCCGGCGCCCCGGTCTTCCTCGAGGACTTCATCGCCTCGCCCTGCCATTCGCTGATCCACCAGTCGCTCCATGCCGAGGAGGCCAAGACTGGCACCAATGGCGACGGCTTCGGCGTCGGCTGGTATGGCGAGCGGGCCGAGCCCGGCCAGTATCGCGAGATCAGGCCGGCCTGGTCGGATGAGAACCTGCTCTCGATCGCGCGCCTGGTGCGCTCGCATCTCTTCTTTGCGCATGTGCGCGCCGCGACCGGCACCGCCTCGACGCGGGCGAACTGCCATCCCTTCGTCCATGGCCAGCATCTGTTCATGCATAACGGCCAGATCGGCGGCTATGCCGTGATCAAGCGCCGGCTCGAAAGCCTGATCCCCGATGCGCTCTATGACGCCCGTGTCGGCACCACCGATTCGGAAGCCTTGTTCCTGCTGGCGCTGGCTCGCATCGCTGAGGGCGCAGCGCCCGGCGATGCCCTGGCGGGAGCGCTCGGCGATGCGCTCGCGCTGATGCAGGAAGCGGGCGTCAAGGAGCCGCTGCGCTGCGCCGCCGCGCTCGCCGACGGCGAGACGATCCATGCCGTGCGCTGGTCGTCCGATCCGAAGCCGCCGACGCTCTATGTCTGCAATCGCGGCGATGCGGTGGTGATCGCCTCCGAGCCGGTCGATGCCGCTCGGGACTGCTGGCAGGCCCTGCCCTGCAACACATTGGTCTCGGTGAAAGCTGGCACGGTCAGCATGACGCCGTTCGAGGTCGGACTGCGGCAGGCGGCCTGAGCCGACTTGCACCACGCCGCCGCCTGCGCCACATCGCAGGCACATGCGCGCCTTCGACACAGCCCTCCCGATCGACGCGGCTCTCGACGCTCTCGCCAGTTCGCTGCGCGAGAAGCAGAATGCCGTGCTCGTCGCCCCGCCCGGCGCCGGCAAGACGACGCGCGTGCCGCTCGCGCTGCTCGACGAGCCCTGGACCAAGGGCGGCAAGCTGATCGTGCTGGAGCCGCGGCGGCTCGCGGCCCGCGGCGCGGCCAATCGCATGGCGCAGACATTGGGCGAGCGTGTCGGCGAGACGGTCGGCCTGCGCGTCAGGCTCGGCTCCAAGATCGGGCTGAAGACGCGGATCGAGGTCGTCACCGAAGGCGTCTTCGCAAGGATGATTCTCGACGATCCCACGCTCGACGGCGTCGCCGCCGTGCTGTTCGACGAATTCCACGAGCGCTCGCTCGATGCCGATTTCGGGCTGGCGCTGGCGCTCGATGCCCAGGCCGGCCTGCGCGAGGACCTGCGCATCCTGGTGATGTCAGCGACACTGGACGGCGCACGCGTCGCGAAGCTGCTCGGCGACGCCGAAGTGATCGAGAGCGACGGCCGCGCCTACCCGGTCGAGACACGCTATCTCGGCCGTGACCCGCTGAAGCGGATCGAGGATCAGGTCACAGAGGCCGTGCTGCAGGCGTTGAACGAGCAGGCCGGCTCGCTGCTGGTCTTCCTGCCCGGGCAAGGCGAGATCCGCCGTGTCGAGGAGCGCCTGCGCGAGAAGATCCGCGATCCCGCCATCGAGATCGCACCGCTCTATGGCGCGCTCGACCAGGCCGAGCAGGACCG
The DNA here is from genome assembly GCA_005502805.1 of Rhizobiales bacterium 2SD. Lineage (GTDB taxonomy): Bacteria > Pseudomonadota > Alphaproteobacteria > Rhizobiales > Beijerinckiaceae > Allobosea. The sequence continues at coordinate 86,867 of SCMY01000015.1, forward strand.
CGCCGTGCTGCCGGCACCCAGGGCTAAGCGCAAGGTCGTGCTGGCGACCTCGATCGCCGAGACCTCTCTGACGATCGAGGGCGTGCGCGTCGTGATCGATTCAGGCCTTGCCCGCGTGCCGCTCTACGAGCCCGATATCGGCGTCACCCGCCTCGTCACCCAGCGCGCCAGCCGGGCGGCCGCCGACCAGCGCCGCGGCCGCGCCGGCCGCACCGAGCCCGGTATCTGCTACCGGCTCTGGGAGGAGGCGGCGAATGGCGCGCTCGAGGCCTTCGCTCGCCCCGAAATCCTCTCGGCCGACCTCGCGCCGCTTCTGCTCGACTGCGCCGCCTGGGGCGTCTCCGATCCGACCACGCTGTCCTTCCTCGATCCACCGCCTGCGCCGGCGCTGAAGGAGGCGCGGACGCTACTGGGCGATCTCGATGCGCTCGACCAGGACGGGCGCATCACCGATGACGGCAAGGCGTTGCAAGGTCTGCCGCTGCCGCCGCGATTGGCGCATATGGTCGTCGGCGCAGCGCATCATCGCCAAAGCGAGCCGGCCGCCCTGCTGGCGGCTCTTCTGGTCGAGCGCGGGCTCGGCGGCGATGCGATCGATCTTTCCGAACGTCTGGAGCGCTTCGGCCGCGAGCGCGGCGGCCGTGCCTCCGACATGCGCCGCCTCGCCGAGGGTTGGGCCAGGCAAGCGGCGAGCAGGATCAAGGCCGGCGCGGAGCAACCGCACTCGCCTGGGTTCCTGCTGGGCCTCGCCTTTCCCGACCGCGTCGCCAAGGCGCGCCAGCCCGGCTCCGGCCAGTATCTGCTCGCCAATGGCCGTGGCGCGACGCTCGAACCCGGCCAGAGGCTGGCGCGCGAGCCCTATCTCGTCGTCGGCGAGATGACCGGTAGCGCCCAGCAGGCTCGCATCCTCAGCGCCGTCGCGATCAGCGAGACCGAGATCGCCGCGCTCGCCGCCTCCGGCCTGATCCGGATCGGCCTGTCCGAACGCAACGAGACCGTGTTCGACCGGCAGGCGCGGGCGCTCCGGACCCGCGCTGCCCGCAAATACGGCTCGCTGGTGCTGGCCGAGCGCCCCTTGCCGGTCGAGGCCTCCCCAGAGAATGCGGAAGTTCTGGCGAAGGGCGTCGCGGCGCTCGGCATCGAGATGCTGCCCTGGAGCAAGGGGCAGACGCAGTTGCGCGAGCGCGTCGCCTTCCTGCGCGCGGCCGAAGGCGAGGATGCCGGCTGGCTCGATCTCTCGGATGGCGGCCTGGCCGAGAACGTCTCGGACTGGCTCGCACCGCATATCGTTGGTCGCAACTCGCTGGCAGCAATCACGGCGGGCGATCTCGACGCGGCGCTCGCAACCCTGTTGCCCTGGGAGCTGAAGCGGCGGCTCGACGCGGAGGCGCCAACTCATTTTACGGCGCCGACCGGCTCGCAGCTCGCGGTCGATTACGGCGCCGAGGCCGGGCCGACGATCTCGGTCCGGGTGCAGGAGCTCTACGGGCTGGCGCAGCACCCCGCGCTCGCCGGCGGGCGGGTGCCACTCGTACTGGAGCTGCTCTCGCCGGCGCACCGGCCGATCCAGGTGACACGCGACCTGCCGGGCTTCTGGCGCGGCTCCTGGGCTGCGGTGAAGAGCGAGATGAAGGGACGCTATCCACGTCATCCCTGGCCGGACGATCCCGCCGCGGCAACAGCAACGACCCGCGCCAAGCCGCGCGGGACATAAGGCGTCAGCCGCCGAACAGGCGCTCGAAGAAGTTCTTCTCCTGCGGAGCCGGCGGAATCCAGGCGCGATCGCCGGAGGCAGCAGGCTGGGTCCGCGGCGAAGGCGCGACTCCGGCGACTGGCTCGCCGCCATCGAAGATCGACTTCGGCGCCGACTGCCAGAGCCCGCCGGGCAGCTGGATCGGCTGCTGGCCGGCATGGGCCGCCTTCATGTACTTGCCCCAGATCTCGGCCGGGAGTCCGGCGCCGGTGACGCGCTTCATCGTCGAATTGTCGTCATTGCCGACCCAGACCGCCGTGACGAGGCGCCCGGTGAAGCCAACGAACCAGGCGTCGCGATAGTCCTGCGTCGTCCCCGACTTGCCGCCGACCTCCCAGCCGGGGATGTTGACCTTGCTGCCGGTGCCGCCGGTCATCACCGCATGGAACATCGAGTTCATCATCGACAGCGTCTGCGGCTGGATCACGGGGCCGAAATTATTGGCCTTGCGGGCATAGACCAGCTTGCCGTTGGTCGATTTCACCTCGCGGATGACATAGGGCAACACCGACTGCCCACCATTGGCGAAGGTCGCATACGCCGCTGTCATCTCCAGCGGCGTCACCTCCGAGGTGCCGAGCGACAGCGACGGATTGGCCTGCAGAGACGAGTTGATGCCGAGGCGCTGGGCCGTGCGCACCACCTCTCGCGGCGTCACCTCCTGGATCAGGCGCGCCACCACCGTGTTGAGCGAATGGGCGAAGGCGGTCTGCAGCGTCACCGGCCCGCGGAAGGTGCGGGAGAAGTTCTCCGGCTCCCAGCCCTTGATCGAGACCGGGGAATCGTCGCGGATCGTATCCGGCGTCAGGCCCTTCTCGATCGCGGTGAGATAGACGAAGGGCTTGAACGACGAGCCCGGCTGCCGGCGCGCGGCCGTGGCGCGGTTGAACTGGCTCTTGGTGTAGTCGCGCCCACCGATCAAAGCGCGGATCGCTCCGTCCGGCGCCAGCGAGACCACCGCGCCCTGTGAAGCGTTGAGCTTGGCGCCCTGCGCCGAGAGCGCATCGACCAGGATCGTTTCGGCACTCGTCTGCAGTCTGGTATCGATCGTCGTCAGCACAGTGACGTCGCCCTCGATCGCGCCGATGAAGTCGTCGAGCACGTCCATGACATAGTCGGCGGCGTAGTTGACCGAGCCGGCGCCGACGCGCTCGGGCACCTCGGCCGGCGCGCCGAGCGCGGTCTTGGCCGAGGCCGGCGAGATCAGGCCTTGATCGGCCATCGCCGCGATCACCAGCTGGGCGCGCTTCTCGGCGGCTTCCGGGTTCCGGTTCGGCGCGAGGCGCGAGGGCGCCTGGACGAGGCCCGCAAGCATCGCCGCCTCGGCGACAGAGACCGAGCGTGCCGACTTGTTGAAGTAGCGCTGCGCCGCCGCCTCGACGCCATAGGCGCCCGAGCCGAAATAGACGCGGTTGAGGTAGAGTTCGAGGATCTGATCCTTGGTGTAGGTGCGCTCCAGCCAAAGCGAGAGGATCGCCTCCTGGATCTTGCGGGCGGCGGTGCGCTCCTGCGTCAGGAACAGGTTCTTGGCGAGTTGCTGGGTCAGGGTCGAGCCGCCCTGGACGCCGCCGCGCTTGGTCAGATTGTTGACGACAGCGCGGGTCAGGCCGATCGGGTCGATGCCGAAATGCTCGTAGAAGCGCTTGTCCTCGATCGCGACAAAGGCTTTCGGCAGATAGGGCGGCACCTCGCCGATGGTGATGGTGCGTCCGCCAGTCTCGCCGCGATTGGCGAGCAGCGAGCCATCGGCCGCAAGGATCGCGATGTTCGGCGGCCGCTTGGGCACGGTGAGCTGGTCGATCGGCGGCAATTGCGCGGCGTGGTAGGCGACGAGGCCGCCGACGGCGAGCACCGCCCACAGCCCCATGACGACGCCCCAGTAGAAGATGCGGCCAAGGAAGGAGCCGCGCCTGCGGCGCTGCTTGCGGCCCTTGCCACGCTCATTCTGCTGGCGGCGTGGTTGCTGGCGCGGTGCCACCCGGTTTGCTCCTCCGCGATAGGGGCGGTCCTCGGCCGACAGGCGCAGATCACCGTCGTCGCGCTCGTAATCGTCGCGCGCACGCTCGAATGACGGCTCCCGCCGCTCGCCACCTCGTCTCGACCGGTCGTTCATCCCGCCCCGTTCAGGCCCGCCGCCGCGCTGCGATACGCAGCCCGGCGTTTTCCAGACAGGATTCAAACATGGCGCTTTTAAGGGGTGGTTAAGCGCGATTCCGGCGAATTTTCCGCAATGGTGAACGAGGTCACCGCTGTTGCGGATTTGCCGCTCGGCGATTTTGCTGCACTGCAAACGAAAACGTGACTTGATCGATCTTGTTTGCATGGGGACAAGCGCGAGGTGGTGAAGGCGACTTCTTCGCCAGCAAACCCAATCACTTAGCAAATTAGTCCAATTCGAACCGGACGGAAGGCAACCCGCCCATGCAGGCTCTCAACTCCTTGAATCGCTATGCGCCCCATGCGCTCGCGCTGCTGCGCATCGTCACGGCGCTGACCTTCCTGACGCACGGCACCCAGAAGCTGTTCGGCTTTCCGCAGCCGCCGTCCTGGGGCATGCCGGCCGCCTTCGCACTGACCTGGTATGCCGCCATCCTTGAAATCGTCGGCGGCGCCCTGCTCGCCATCGGCTTCTTGACGCGGCCGGTCGCGTTCATCCTCTCGGGTCTGATGGCCTTCGCCTATTGGATCGGGCACGCGCCCAAGGGCTTCTATCCGCTCCTGAACGGCGGCGAGCCTGCGCTGCTGTTCTGCTTTATCTTCTTCTATGTGTTCTTCGCCGGCCCGGGCTCCTTCGCACTCGACAACCGCTCGAAGTGACTCGGCAGACAGCCTGAAAACGAAGAAGGCCCGCCCTCGTCGAGAGCGGGCCTTCTTTTATTCTGCAGAGCTTTCCGGATCAGACCGCGGCCGAGATCCAGCGCGACAGATCGCTCTTGGGAGCGGCGCCGACCTTCTGCGAAGCCAGCTTGCCATCCTTGAACAGCATCAGGGTCGGGATCGAGCGGATGCCGAACTGGGCCGGGATCTGCTGGTTCTCGTCGACGTTCATCTTGACGATCTTGACCTTGCCGTCGAGCTCGCCTGCAATCTCCTCGAGGGCCGGGCCGATCATCCGGCAGGGGCCGCACCACTCGGCCCAGAAATCCACCACCACCGGCTCGCTCGACTTCAGTACGTCGGCCTCGAAGCTCGCATCGGTCACTTTGGTCGTCGCCATGGCGTTCCGCCTTTCGATTCGCATGCGGCAACAACGCCGCCATTCACCGCTGAAGCTATGAACGGGCGGGCACAGGGTCAAGGCTGGCTCACCGTCCGGTGATGCGGAGCTGATCCACCGTCCTTGCGAGGGCAGCGTCGAGCAGCTCGGGGGACGGCTCCAGCGGCTTCAGGCTCGCCGTGTAGATCGCGACCGCCCGGACCCGCCGGCCGGGATAGATCTCACTGATCAGCCGGCGATAGACCGCGAGCTGCGCCAGCGTCGAGACCGGGAGCGTGGCCGCATCCTGCGGCGGGCGGGCCGCGGTCTTGAAATCGGCGATCAGGACATCGTTCTCGCCGACTGCGAGCCGGTCGATCCGGCCCTGCACCGGCCGCTTGCTGCCATCGGCGAGCGTGATCTCGCCGGCGAGCGGCACTTCGGCGAGGCTGCCCGGCCCGAACAGTCTTCCGAACTCCGGCGCGGCGATGAGCGCGAGCGCATCGTCGGCGATCTTGGTGCGACGCTCCTCCGGCAACGAACCGCCACGCGCCTCGGCCAGCGCGCGGGCAGTACCAACGCGTCGTTCCGGCGGCACCTCCGGCAGGACTTGCAGCAACAGGTGCGCGAGCCGGCCGGCCGCGGCAGCGTTGGCGAGGAAAGGCCCGTCATGCGGGCGCTCCTGTGCGTCGGCAGCGGACAACGCGCTCGACGGCCGCAAAGGCGGCGCCGGCTCGGCCTCCTCAGGCGCGGAGCGCGTCAGCCAATCCGGGAGCGACGTTGAGACCGGCGCGGCAGCGCTCTCCTCGGCGGCTTCATCTCCCGGCTGCGAGACCATGAAGCGGCGGACCTCGCCGTCGCCATCAGGCGCCGGAACATCGCGCAGCCAGGGCTCGGAGCCGGCAAGGCCGAGCTCCGCTATGGCGTACCAGGAGCCCTCAGGCGCCTCGCCCTTGGCCTGCACGCCGCAGAGGATCAACCGCTCCTCAGCCCGCGTCAGCGCGACATAGAGCAGGCGGTGATGCTCCTCGACCATCTGGGCGACGATCGCGTCCTTGGCGCGCCGCATCGCAGCGGGGTCGTCGGCACGCTTGCTCGGCCAGACCGGCACCTGCGCGCCGCGCGGCGGTTCGACCGCCATCAGCTTCGGCAAGCGGCGCTCGCCAGGCGCGATGCCGAGATCGGCGAGGATGACGACCGGCGCCTCCAGGCCCTTCGAACCGTGCACGGTCATCACCCGGACCTCGCCGGCGCTGGCCGAGAGATCGCGCTTCACCTGCGTCGCCACCGCGCCGATATGGTGCAGGAAGCCGGCGAGCGAGGGGCCGTAGCGCCGCTCATGATCGAGGGCAGCGCTGAGGAAGGCGTCGAGCGCATCGCCCGCTTCCGGGCCGAGTCGGGCCAGCGCAAGGTTGCGGCCGCCGCCCGGGCCGAGCAAACCGGCGAAGAAGCGGAACGGGCCGCAGCGACAGGCCTCCTCGGCCAGCTCGGTCAAGCGCGCCTCGATCGCGGCATAGCGCAGCTCGGTCTGCGCCGCCTGGCGGAAAGCCTCGCGCAAAGAACCCTTCCGCTCCGGCGCCAGGCGCATCAGGTCGTCATCGTCGAGACCGAAGAGCGGCGTCTTCAGCGTGATCGCCAGCGAAAGATCGTCCTGCGGCAGCAGAATAGCGCGCCCGAGCGCGACGAGATCCTCGACCGCCGGATGGTCGGCCAGCGTCAGGCGGTCGCGACCGGCGACGGGAACACCGCGATCCTTCAGCGCCTTGACGATCGCCTCGAACAGCGCGCCGCGCTGGCGCAGCAGGATCATCACGTCGCCCGGCTTGAACGGGCGGCCGATATCGTCGCGGCCGGCCTCGCTCCAGCGCTTCAGCACATCAGCGATGCGGGCGGCGAGCTTGACCAGACCCGAGCGCCGCTCAGGCGCATCGACCGGTGCGGTCCAGGCATCGGGCTTCTCGCCGGCATCGTCGGCAGAGACTGGCCAGAGATCGACCGCGCCGATCGAGGCGCGCCTGACCGTATCGTGGCGCTCGGGCCCAGCCCCGCCGTCGAAGACGAGGCCGCGCCAGTGCTCCTTCGGCGCAAACACCGCATCGACCGCCCGCATGATGTCGGGCGCCGAGCGGAAGGAGGTGGTGAGGCTGATCGGTTCGAAGCGCTGGCCGGCCTCCTGTAGGCGCCGACCGAGCAGCCGCCTTTCCTCGCTGAAATGCGAGGGCGCGGCGCCCTGGAAACCGTAGATCGACTGCTTCTCGTCGCCGACGACGAAGACGGTGCGTGGCCGGACCAGTTCGCGCGCACCCTCGCCGGCCGAGAACTCCTCGGCGAGGCGGCGCAGGATCGCCCATTGCGCCTCGCTGGTATCCTGAGCTTCGTCGAGCAGGATGTGGTCGATGCCGGCGTCGAGCTTGTAGAGCGCCCAGGCCGGATCGACCCGGTCGAGCAGCGAGCGCGTCTTGGCGATCAGGTCGTCATAGTCGAGCAGCGAGCGCTGCGCCTTCAGCTTGCGATAGGCGGCGAGGATATGCGTCACCAGCACGGCGAGCGCCGCGCTGCGCTCGCGCACGGCGATAGCGTTGAGCTGATCGATCGCTCCGGTCAGGCAGTCGGCGAGCGCATCGAGCGCTGCGTCGAGATCGGCCGGCAGGGCGCTGTTGCCCTTGCCGCGGACATGCTGGGCGACGTTGCCCTCGGCGGTGAGCAGGCCGGCGCGGCAGGCCGCGACCGGATCGATGCCCGGCGCATCCGAGAGGGCGAGGCGGATCGCGGCGGCGGCCTTGGCGCGAGTTGCGCTCCCGGCTTCGAAGGCAGCGATCAGCCGCTCGAGATCGGGCACGCCTTCCAGCTCGCGTTGGAAGCGCTCGCGCACCGTCTCGGCCGTCAGTTCCGGCGCGATGCCGAGGAAGGCGCTGAGTCCGGCGACGATCTCCTCGGGCCGGCGCGCCCGCCCTTCCGCATCGCTGAACACGGCGCGCTGGTGCAGCGCTTCGCGCATGATCTGGTCGAAAGTGTCCTGCGCCGCATGCTCGGCCATGAAGCGCAGCGCCCTGGCCTGCGGCCCGTCCGGATCGGCCTCGGCAGCGGCAAGCAGATCGCGCCTAGCATCGCGCATCAATTCGTCCTGGGCGAGATCGTCGGCAACCTCGAAGCGCGGCGGGACATTGGCCTCGAAGGGGGCGCTCTGCAGCACGCGGGTGCAGAAGGCGTGGATCGTCTCGATCTTGAGGCCGCCCGGCGTCTCCAGCGCCTGCGCGAACAGCCGCCGCGCCCGGCTGATGTCGCTCGCCGCCGGCAGGCGGCCCGTCAGCGCCGACAGGGCTGCCCAGAGCACAGAATCGGACGCCACCGCCCAGACCGAGAGCGCCCGGAACACCCGGTTCGACATGTTGGCGGCGGCAGCCTTGGTATAGGTGATGCAGAGCATCCGGCCGGGCGCGACACCATCGAGCAGCAGGCGCAGCACCCGGTTGACCAGCACATGGGTCTTGCCAGAGCCGGCATTCGCCGAGACCCAGGCGCTGAGATCGGGTTCGGCCGCCAGCGCCTGGTTGCGCCGCGTCTGCTCGGGGATGGTCCAGCCGGCCGGCGTCATGCCTCGTCTCCGGCATCGCCGCCGAGATCGGGCGCCGCCGACCATTCCTTGACCCGGGCGAGCTGGTCATAGGGGCTGGCGTATTTGATATAGGCCGGCGCGCGGCGCGACAGCCAGGGCTCGCGGCCGGCGCGCAATACGGCGAGATGGTCGAGCAATTGCGCGAGATGGCGGGCGGTGACGGCGGCCTGCGCCTCGTCCTTGAACGACAGCTTCTTGTCCTTCTCCCAGCTCTTGGGGTCGTGGTTGAGTCTGAGATAGAGCAGCGCCTCGACCGGGCCGGGCAGGATGCCCGGCGAAAAGCCGTGGCGCTGGGCGAGCTCGGCCTCCAGCGTCAATTGCGGGGCGAAGCCGAGGCGAACCTGCTCCTCGCTCGGCGGCGCACCGGTCTTGAAATCGATGATGCGCAACGCGCCCTCGCGCGTGACCTCGACACGGTCGGCCCGGCCGGTCAGCAGGATCGAGGAGCCGTCCACCAGAGTGAACTCCCCTTGCGTGTCGCGCTCGACGGCGACGCGGGCGAGCCCCGGCCGCCGCCTGTCCTCCCAGCCGATGAAATTCTGCGCGATCAGCAGGAAGCGCGGCCACCAGAAGGCGCGGACCTCCGGCGTCTCGTCATAGGCGCGGAAGAGCCGCTCGCCGATCTCGATCAGGCTGCCATAAGCGCCGGCCGGCACGTTCTCGGGATAGGTTTCGGCGAAGGTTCCAACGATGTCGTGCAGCAGCGAGCCGCGATCGGTCGCGCCGGGGTCCTCGACCAGCTCCGGCAGGGCGTCGAGCCTGAGGATCTTGCGGGCGTAGACGGCGTAGGGGTCGCGATAGAGCGTCTCGACCTCGGTGACGCTGAGCCGCTTCGGCTGCAGATGCGCCGCCGGATAGGGCTTTGGCCGCGTCACCGGCAGGAGATCGGCCGGCTTGCCGAGCAGCGCGGCCCAGGCGGTCAGTTCGCGCCCGCGCGCCTCGGCCGCCGCCCATGACTCGGGCGGCGCCACCGCTTTGAGCCGCTGCCAGAAGCGCGAGGGAATCGTCTCGGCCTCGCCGGCCTTGCGGGCGCGGGTCAGCGTCACCTTGCCGGCGAGGGCCGCCGCGACGAAGTCATGTGCGGTCTGGCCGATGCGCCGTTCCGGCGGCGAGAGGCCGAGTTCCGCCCGCATCGGCCGGTTGATGAAGGAATCGGTTTCGGTCGCCGGCGGCCAGACGCTCTCGATCAGGCCGCCGAGCACGATGTGCTCGGCCTCCAGCAAGCGGGCTTCGAGCAGGCCCCAGATCTTGACGCGGGGATGGCCGGGATCGCGGCGCTGCACAACGCGCTCGCCGATCAGGCCTTCGAGGATCGCAATCCAGTCGCGGGCACGGCCTTCGCCGAGCGCTTCCGGTAGCGCCGCGTCGAGATCGTCGAAGAGTGCAGCAAGCGATTCGCCGTCCGGACCGCGCCAGGCGAGGACGGCGCCGGCCTCGTCGCCGCTCAGCTTTTCGACCGCGCGGCGGGCCTGCGCCGCGATCTCGCGCAATTCCGGTGCTGGAGCTGCCAGAGCCGCCACGAGCGGTGCCAGTGCGTCCTCTAGCCCGGCGAGCACCTCTTCGGCCGCGCCGACATCCTCGTCTGTCAGCTTGCGACGCGGACGCGGTGCGTAGGTCGCCTCTCGCAGTTCCGGCATCGCCTCGAAGGCACGGCGCAGGCCGGGGAAACCAGGGCCGACCGGCTCGCCGCGCCAGCAGCCGATCTCCAGCGCCGCCGCGCCTTGCCGCAGGCGCGGCTCGGCCAACCCGAGGCGGCAGAGCGGATGCGCCAGCAGCGCGACGAGGCTTGCCGCGGAGAGTTCTCCCTCGACCGCATCGAGCGCCAGCCGAAGCAAGGCGCCGGCCGGCCAGCGGCCAAGCGGCAGGCCGGCGGAATCATCGGCCTGGATGCCCCAGCGCCGGAGCTCGACCGCGACGCGCTCGGCGAGGCCGCGATCGGGCGTGATCAGTGCGGCGCGAGCGCCGGGCTCTTCCAGAGCCTCGCGCAGGGCCAAGGCTGCGACCAGCGCCTCCTCGCGCTCGTCGGCTGCTTCGACGATGCGCAAGCCGTCAAGCGCCCCGGCGGCGAGCGGCGCAGCGCCAGCCCAGTCATCGGTCACCGAGGCCGGCAGCAAAGCGCGGCGCAGCAGGTCGCGGCGCGCTTCCAGCCCGGACGACGGCTCGGCAAGGGTGATGACCTCGTCGCGGCTCGCGCCGATTTCGTCGAGCAGGCGATGCAGCGCTGCTTGTGGATGCGAGGGCGCCGGCTCCTGCACGATGGCGCGCCAGCCCTGCTCGGACAGCGCCTCGTCGAGATCGGGCAGCACGACGGCGCCGTTCGGGGCGCGGGCGAGCGCGGCGAGCAGGCGGGCCGTCGCCGGCACCGTGCCGGTCGAGCCCGCCGCGATCACCGGCCCGTGGAAATCGCCGGCGAGCAGGCGCTCGCGCTCGGCCGCCAGCATGCGGTTGCGGAACTCGGCCGGGTCGCACTCGCTGCGTTGTTCGAGGATCGCCGGCCAGGCCTCGGCGATGATGTCGAGGAAGCGGGCGTTGAACTGCCAGATCTCGTCGAAGCGGGCGGCGTCGAGCCCCTTCAACCGCGCCGGCGAGACGCCCTCGGTCTGCAACTGGTCGAGCAGGTGGGCGAGGTCACCGGCGAGCCCCCAGGCCTCGGCCAGGGTCGCCGGCATCAGCGAGGGCTCGGCCGGATCGAGCTTGAGGTGCTGGCGGTTGGCGGTGCGGCCCCAGGCCGAGATCAGCGTCGTCAGGATGAAGCGACGGCGTAAGGGATCGATAGGCGCCACACGCTGCAGCGCCAGGGCATCGCCCGCGCCGGCGATCAGCGCCGTCTCGGCTTCATCGACATCGCCGAGCGGGACGATGCGCGGCAGGAGCAGCGGCCGGCCACCGAGCTTTTCCGACAGGATCGTGCCGAAGGCCCGCGCCGCGCGCTGCGTCGGCAGGTAGAGCGTGGTGCGCGAGAGGGCGGCGGGATCGCCGGGGTCGAAAGCACGGCCGAAGCGGCCGGCGATCAGCGCTTCGGCGAGCACGGAAAGGAAGGGCGCGCCGGCCGGGATGCTGAACAGGTTGAGCCCGGCCATGTGGTCAGCTGCCCTGATGGTCGGCGTAGGCCTGCTCCGCCAGCGGAATGGCCTCGGGCGTGCCGACATGCAGCCAGCGCCCGTCGAGCAGATGGCCGAACAGGGTTCCTGCGGCAATGCAGCGATCGAACAGCAGGTTCAGCGAGAACGGACCCTCCGGCGTCTCGGCGAAGAGCTCCGGCTTGATGATCGCGACGCCGGCATAGACGTAAGGCGCGCTCGCGGCCTGCCCACGCCGCGCCAGCCGGCCGGCCTCGTCACGGAAGAAATCGCCGGCGCCGTCGAAGCCGACGCTGCTCTGCCGCTCCGCGAGCAGGAGCAGCATGTCCATGCGCCCGGCATCCCAGGCAGAGGCCATGGCGGAAATGTTCGATGCTCCCCGCTCGCTCCAGAGCGAATCGGAATTGATGTGGAAGAACGGCTCGGCGCCGAGCAGCGGCAGCGCCTTCTTCACCCCGCCGCCGGTTTCGAGCAGGACGTCGCGCTCGTCGGAGATGGTGATGCGCGGGCTGGAGCGGCCGGCGACGCGCGCCTCGATCTGCTCGGCGAGGTAGTGGACATTGACCACGGCGTCTTCGACACCGGCTTCGGCCAGGCGATCGAGCGCATGGTCGAGCATGGTCTTGCCGGCGATCGCGACCAGCGGCTTCGGCATGGTGTCCGTGATCGGGCGCATGCGCTTGCCGAGCCCGGCAGCGAGCACCATGGCCCGGCGGATCGGCGACGAACCGGTCTGCATGATCAAGCGAATCTCCTGCCGGCCATAGCGGCCTATCAGCCATGGCCGGCGCGATTGCTCAAGTGCGACTGCAGTTCACAGGAAGCTGGCGATCTCCTCCAGCGGCTTCTTGCCGATGGCAGGCACGACGCAGCCCTCGGCGGGATAGCCGACCACCAGCAGGATCAGCGCCTTCTCATTGTCCGGCCGGCCGCAGAGTTCGTTGAGGAAGTTCATCGGCGCCGGCGTATGCGTCAGCGTCGCGAGGCCCGCCTGATGCAGCGAGGCGATCAGGAAGCCGGCGGCGATGCCGACTGATTCAGGCACGTAATAGTGCTTCACCTTGCGGCCATCAGCATCATAGCCCCAGCGCTGGGCGAAGATCGCGATCAGCCAGGGGGCGGTGTCGAGAAAAGGCTTGTGCTCGTCGGTGCCGAGATGGGCGAGCGCACCCAGCCATTCCTCGCCGGCGCGGCCGGCATAGAATTCGCGCTCTTCCTCCTCCGCGCCTTCGCGGATCTTCTTCTTCAGCTCGGGATCGGAGATGCAGACGAAGGTCCAGGGCTGCTGGTTGGCGCCGGAGGGCGCTGTGCCAGCCGTCGCGACCGCCGCCTCGATGACCTCGCGCGGCACCGGCTTGTCGGAATAATCGCGCACCGTGCGGCGCTTCCTCATCGTCTCCAGGAACTTGAGCGCCTGCGCCTTCATCTCCTCCTCGGGCAGGCCCTCGAAGGCGAGCGGCATGGTGACATAGGCGTTCATCGATTTCCTCCTGACAGCTTCTTGCGGGCACTGCTGCTTGCACAATAGACCATCCCGGCGCGCAGCCCTATGGTCCCGGCCATGACGAACGACAGCTCCCAGCTCAAGCCCGGCGACCACCTCTTCCTGGTCGATGGCTCGAACTTCATCTTCCGCGCCTATTTCCAGTCGATCAACCAGGACCGGAAATACAATGCCCGCTCCGACGGGCTGCCCTCCGGCGCGGTCCGGCTGTTCGCGACAAAACTGTTCCAGTTCGTGCGCGAGGGCGTGCTGGGCGTGAAGCCGACCCATCTCGCCATCGTCTTCGACAAGAGCGAGAACTCGTTCCGCAAGGAAATCTATCCGGCCTACAAGGGCAACCGCTCCGACCCGCCGCCGGATCTGATCCCGCAATTCCCGCTGATGCGCGACGCAGTGCGCGCCTTCGGCTTGATCCCGGTCGAGCAGGATGTCTACGAGGCCGACGACCTGATCGCGACCTATGCCAAGCAGGCGAGCGAGGCCGGAGCCGACGTGCTGATCGTCTCGGCCGACAAGGACCTGATGCAGCTCGTGCGCCCGGGCGTCGCCATGTACGACCCGGCCTCCGGCGACGCCAAGAAAGGCGCGGGCTTCAGGCCGGAGCGGCGCATCGGCGAGCCCGAGGTGGTCGAGTATTTCGGCGTCACGCCGGACAAGGTCACCGACGTTCAGGCGCTCGCCGGCGATTCGACCGACAATGTCCCGGGCGCGCCCGGCATCGGCATCAAGACCGCGGCCCAGCTGATCGGCGAATACGGCGATCTCGACACGCTGCTGGCCCGGGCCGGCGAGATCAAGCAGCCCAAGCGCCGGGAGACGCTGACCAATCCCGAGGTGGTCGAGAAGGTCCGCATCTCGCACAAGCTGGTGACGCTGGTCGACGATGTGAAGGTCGAGACGCCACTCGGCGAGCTCACCCTGAACCAGCCTGATCCGGCAAAGCTCATCGCCTTCCTCAAGGCGATGGAGTTCACCACCATCACCAAACGCGCCGCCGAGGCCTATGAGGCCGATGTCGGCGCGATCGATGCCGATCCCGACCTCGCTCCGGGCGGCGCCCGCGCCGCCGCGCTCAAGGCGCTCTATGCCGAGACCGACCTGCCGCCGGCCGGGGCGGCCATCGCGACCGACGACGCTGCGACAACCGCCACGCCGGCTGAGGGCAAGCCCGCGCCCGCGGCCGATGGCTGGCTGCGGCCGTCCGAACTCGCCGCCGCGCGCAAGGACGCGGCGATCGCGGCCAAGATCGACCATTCCGCTTACGAATGCGTCCGTACGGTCGCCGACCTCTCGCGCTGGATCGGTTGGGCCTACGAGGCCGGCCAGGTCGCGCTCGACACCGAGACCAATTCGCTCGACGTGATGCAGGCCGATTTGATCGGCATTTCGCTCGCGGTCGCGCCGGGCAAGGCCTGCTACATCCCCCTGCAGCACCGCGCCGGCGACGGGCTGTTCGATTCCGGCCTGCTCGAAGGCCAGATCCCGCTCGACCAGGCGCTGGCGGAGCTGAAGCCGCTGCTCGCCGATCCCGGCGTGCTCAAGATCGGCCAGAACCTCAAATACGATATCGCCGTGTTCAACCGGCATGGCGTCGAGGTCGGCCCGATCGACGACACCATGCTGATCTCCTATGCGCTCGATGCCGGCAATGGCGGGCAGGGCATGGACCGGCTTTCGGAGGTTCATCTCGGCCACAAGCCGATCGCCTATTCGGAGGTCGCCGGCACCGGCAAGAGCCAGGTCACCTTCGACAAGGTGCCGCTCGACAAGGCGACCGCCTATGCCGCCGAGGATGCCGACGTCACCTTGCGGCTCTGGCTGGCGCTGAAGCCGCGGCTGGTGCCCGAGCACAAGACCACCGTCTACGAGACGATGGAGCGCCCGCTTGTGCCGGTGCTGGTCAGGATGGAGCGCCGCGGCATCGCGATCGACCGGCAGATCCTGTCGCGTCTCTCGGGCGAATTCGCCCAGTCGCTGGCGCGGCTGGAGGATGAGATCCACACGCTCGCCGGCGAGAAGTTCACCATCGGCAGCCCCAAGCAGCTCGGCGACATCCTGTTCGGCAAGATGGGCCTGCCCGGCGCCAAGAAGACCGCGACCGGGCAATGGGCGACCGGCGCCGGCGTGCTCGAGGACCTTGCCGAGCAGGGCAACGAGCTGCCCGCCCGCATCCTCGACTGGCGCCAGCTCGCCAAGCTGAAATCGACCTATACCGACTCGCTGCCCACTTACGTGAACCCGCAGACCCACCGGGTCCACACCTCCTACGCCCTGGCCGCGACCACCACCGGCCGGCTCTCCTCCTCCGAGCCGAACCTGCAGAACATCCCGATCCGCACCGAGGCCGGCCGCAAGATCAGGACCGCCTTCGTCGCCGAGAAGGGCAACAAGCTGGTCTCGGCCGACTACAGCCAGATCGAGCTGCGCATCCTCGCCCATATCGCCGATATCCCGCAGCTCAGGCAGGCCTTCGCCGATGGCGTCGACATCCATGCGATGACGGCGTCGGAAATGTTCGGCGTGCCGGTCGAGGGTATGCCGAGCGAGGTGCGCCGGCGCGCCAAGGCGATCAATTTCGGCATCATCTACGGCATCTCGGCCTTCGGCCTCGCCAACCAACTCGGCATCTCGCGCGAAGAGGCCAGCGCCTATATCCGCAAATATTTCGAGCGCTTCCCCGGCATCCGCGACTATATGGACCAGGCCCGCACCACCGTGCGCGCCAAGGGCGCGGTCGAGACGATCTTCGGCCGCGTCTGCCATTTCCCGGCCGTCGCCTCGAAGAATCCCTCCGAGCGCGCCTTCGTCGAGCGCCAGGCGATCAACGCGCCGATCCAGGGCTCGGCCTCCGACATCATCCGCCGCGCCATGATCCGGATGGAGGACGCGCTCGCCGCCGCCAGGCTCGATGCGCGCATGCTGCTGCAGGTGCATGACGAACTCGTCTTCGAAGTCCCGGAGGCGCAGGTCGAGGCGGCCTTGCCGGTGATCCGCAAGGTCATGGTCGAGGCGCCGCAGCCGGCGGTGCAGCTCAAGGTGCCGCTGGTGGTCGACGCGCGCGCCGCCGACAACTGGGACGAGGCGCACTAGGTTTCGAACTTGTAGGGTGCCTAAAGGAAGGTCCTCGGCCTGCATGGCAACAAAGGCTTCGCGATTGAGCCTGCGGCTCCGTGTGCCGCAACACGAGCGATCGACCTCGGCCTGCCCTACATTGGTCGTCGCTTGCAGAACGGAAGCCAGGGTTCCAATGAGGCCGACGACGCCCGCGGGACGGGCTGCTGCGATTCGATAGCTGCCGGTCTCCAGTGTGCTGCTGGACCACCACGGCTATCGCGTTCCGAAATGCATTTCCACGACATGGCCGGGCCGCCCTTCTCAGCGCCGACCCGCCGCCCAGGAACTGCAGAAAGCATCCGCCAGAGTTGGGCTTTGTGCTGCCCAACCAGCAAGGCTACGGCAAAAGCAGATCCGATTTGCTGGTTCCCTCCTGCAGCCGTCTTCCTCGAAGCTGCCATTTGGTAGTTGCCACTCAAAGAGGCGAGCGGCTTCTCTTCTCACGCGCCTCCAATCGACTAACCTAGAGGCAAGTCGAACCGAACGGCGATGGAGAGGCAACCATCGCCGCAGGAGCGAAGCGGGAATGGGGCGGGGATTGGCGGACGTCTATGACGAAGACCGGCTGTCGGTCATCAGCCAGAACCTGGCCGCGGCCGTTGATGCCGCGACCTTCGGCGAAGGCTCATGGGACCGGGTGCCGGCGATCCTGTGCGACGCCTTTCCCGGTTCGATCGGGTCGTTCCTCAACATGAATTTCTCGGAAAGCCGAGTGAACTATTACGCGTCGCAGAACATCGCCCCGGCTTTCATCACGTCCTACGCGGAACATTTCGCCGCCATCAATCCCTGGGCCACCTATTGGGGACCCATCAATCGAACGACGATCGCCGCTTCAGAGGATGTCTACCCGGCCCGGAGCTTTGCCGACTCCGAATTCTACAATGACTGGCTGCTTCCTCAGGGGCGCGCGGAGGCGGCCGTCGGCATGAAGCTCGTCGGAGGTCACGACGAGGCCGTGTATTTTACGCTGAACTATCCGCTCGTACGGTCCGGCACCTACGACCGCGCCGCGCTGAAGGTCCTGAACAACATCCGGGGCAGTCTGGAGCGCTCGGTCAATCTTGCTCGCCTCCTGCGTTCGGACGTTGAAACGATGGTCGCCAAGACCGCCCTGGTGGAGCGCAGCCGCTACGCGGCCTTCGTGGTCGACAGCGATCGACATCTTCGGGACGCGAACCCGCTCGCCGAACAGCTCTTCGTTTCCGGAAGCGGCGTTGCCGTTCGGTTCGGCCGCTGCCATCTGGCCGATGCTGACGCGGATGCACGCTTCGCGGCGGCGCTGGACAGCTTGTCCCAAGGAAAGCCGACTCCCGTCTCTCGCATCGGGTTTCGGACTGCGACCGGGGCATGGCAGGTGTCACTTGCCGCACTTCCGGTCGTTCAGCCTCCCGGTGGAGCTCGTCTCGTCCTGCTTCCGCCTCAACGCATGATTCTGGTGTTGATCGCCGATCTCGATTCGAAGGGAGTGCGTACGGGCAGCCTTGAGTCTTTCGCCAAGGTTTTCGGCCTGACGCAGTCGGAAATCGCCTTCTGCAACCGCTTGCTGCTGGGCGAATCAATCGTCGAGGCAGCAGACCGGCTCGGTATCACTCAGGGGACCGCTCGGACGCGACTGAAGCTGATCTTCCAGAAGACAGGCACGTCCCGGCAAGCGGAGCTGATGCTGCTTCTGGTCAAAGCCAGTTAGGTTCAGAACCTCATCGAGCACATGTTCTGCAGGCTCAAGCTACGACAATTGCGCAGACATCTTCCCCTCAGCCGTCCGTATCGCTATCGCAGCCATCTGGCAGGCCAATTGGATCCCAACCAGAGGCCTTCGCTGCGGGAACCCGCTCATTGCTGAGGCGTTGAGCTTTGCGCCATGCCTTCCGCATGGCATCGTTCATTGCCGGCACCAAGGAGGCGTTTGATGGCCGCAACCAGCTCTACTGCCAAGCGACAGGCCGCGGCCTCGGTCAAGCGCGCCAAGGACGAGGTGGCGGACGCCGCCTCGGACACGGCCGAGCGCGCCCGCCGCGCCGGCCGCCGCGTCAAGGACGAGGCTGACGAGATCGAAGCCAGCCTGGCGCGCGGCGCCGAGGACCTTGCCGCGACGGTCAGCGAGAAGCTCAAATCGGTCGGTGTCGACACCGACCGCATGGCCGCCGTGGCGCGCGAACAGGCCAGCGATCTGGAAGAGCTGATCATCCGCGAGATCCGCGAGCGGCCCCTGCGGGCCCTTGGCCTTGCGGCCGCGGTCGGGCTGTTCGTCGGCTTCCTCTCGGCGCGCTGACCATGCTTGGGGGGCTGACCGGTCTGGTCACGCGCGAGGTCGGCGGCGTCGTGCGCCGCAACGTCACGGTCGTCGTGCTCTACCTGCTTGCGGGCGTGCTGGCGGCCGGTGCGGTGGGATACGCGCTCAACGCGCTGCATACGGTGCTGACGCTGCATTACGGGGCGATCACCGCCAGCCTGTCGGTCGCCGGTGGGCTGCTTGCTGCTGCGCTGCTCATGCTCGGCATCGCGCTCTATGTGAAGAGCCGGCCGCGCCCGGACCGGCGGCTGGCGGCCGCGGTCGCCGCCGCGCCGATCGCAGCCTCGCTAGTCGGCAACCGCAAGCTCGGCTGGCGCGCCGGGCTCGTCGGCGGCGTCGTGCTGCTCGGGCTCATTCTCGGGCGGCAGTTCGCGCAAGGCGACGACGACGCTGAGGAATAAGGCGCATTCGCCCTGAAGCGGCTGCTTTTCCGTGGCCGGTTCAGGGCGGTATGTCTTTTTACCTTGGGCTATCGGGGTTCAGCGTCTATTCAAGGCAGCGATGAATGCCCAGCTGAAGCTCCGTCCACGCTGGCTGTCGCCGGGACTGCCCTTGCTCGGTACGCGCCTCTACACCGCCTCCTCGGCGGCGATCGCGATCGTCGTGGTCGCTGCCGCCGTGCTGATCGCCGGCTGGATCAACATCCAGGCCGACGAGGCTTCCCGGCTCGTTTCACGCTCGATCGACATCCGCGAACGCAGCGAGCGCTTCCTCGGCAACCTGCTCGACGCCGAGACCGGCCAGCGCGGCTTCCTGCTCACCGGCGACGAGGCCTATCTCGAACCCTATAACGACAAACAAGCGGAGCTGCTCCCGAGTCTCGACCAGATCGAGCAGCTCGCCGCCTACAGCCCGACGCAGCTGGAACGCATTCAAAGCGCCCGTGCCATCACGAACCGCAAACTCGGAGAGATGGCCGAGACGATCGCGCTGATGCGCCGCGGCCAGCGCGGCGAGGCCGTCGCGCTGGTCACTCAAGGCACTGGAAACCGGCTGACCCAGGGATTGCGCGACGTCATCAGCGCAATCCAGCTGGAGGAGAACCTTCGGCTTACCGCCAGCACCCGCCGCGAGGCGCGCCGGCGCGTCCTGGCCAGCGCCGGCATTCTGTTCGCACTCGCCGGCCTGTGCTTTGCCGCCTGGCTGCAATTGCGGGGGCGGCACCGTCGCACGGTCTCGCTGACCAGCTCCAATGCCGAGCTGGAGCGGAAAGTGGCCGAGCGTACGCGCCAGCTCGAGAATGAGCGCCTGCGCATCGAGGCGCTGCTGCGCGATGTCAATCATCGCGTCGGCAACAATCTGGCGATGGTCTCCGCTTTGCTCAACGTCCAGAGCCGGCAGACGCGCGAGCCGGCGGTCAAGCAGGCGCTCGCCCAGGCGCAATCGCGCATCCAGGCGATCGCCGCCGGCCAGCGCCGCCTCAGGCTCGACATCGAAGCCGACGAGATCGAGGCCCGGCCCTATCTTGAGGACCTGCTGGCCGAGATCGGCAAGGCGGCGGAGGGCCGGCCGATCGAGATCGCGCTGGCGATGGATGCGATCCGCCTGCCCGGGCGCGACGCCGTCTCCTTCGTCGTGGTCATCAACGAGCTGGTGACCAACGCGATCAAGCACGCCTTTCCCGATGGCGCCGCCGGCCGGATCACGATCCGCCTCGACCGCACGCCCGAGGACAATCTCGTCCTCTGCGTCGAGGATGACGGCGTCGGCATGCCTGAGGAGCAGCAGACGGCGGGGCTTGGAAAATCCGTGATCAACGCGCTGCTCCGCAGCATGCGGGCCGAGATGAAGATCGCCCCACTATCGCCGGACGCCAAGCGACCCGGCACCCGCGTCGCCGTCACCTTCCCGAAACGGGAGCAGCCGGTGGAACAGGAAGCGGCGGAATAGGCCGCTCCTCACCCCTTGTTCAGGACCTTTGAGACGAAACGGCCGAGCTCGTCGGCCGAGAAGGGCTTGCGCACGAAGCGCACGTCACGCAGCTCGGGCGGCACCTCGCTCGGCGCGGACCCCGAGACGAACACCAGCGGCGTCCCCTTGGCGCGCAGGCTCGCAGCGACTCCGAAGGTCTTGCCGCCGACGACATCGATGTCGAGCAAGGCGCAGGATATCGGCTGATCGGCGGCGCGGCGTGCCTGCGAGACCGATTCGACCACGATCAACTCGGCGTCGTCGCCGAGCTCTTCGCTCACGGCGCTCTCGATATCCATCGCGATAAAGGGGTCGTCCTCGACGATGAGGACCCGAATACCGGCCATGAGCCCCAGATCACCTTCCAACTTCACGACTAAACCCCAAGCTGCTTCCTGCTTGTGAGCTTCATGAACGCCTGCTTGGTCGGCCTTGTTCCGTTCTGAGCCGGATTGTCCGCCTCGAACCCTTCAAATTCAACTCAAATTGGCTGGATATGGTTAGGAAAGCGTAAGTATCGCCGCTCAGCGTTTACGCGGCGCGCGGACCAGGTTGAGTTCGAAGGCGGTGACGCCGAGCGCGACATTGGCGCCGCGCTGGATGGGCAGGGCCCGCGGCACCAGCCGGACATCGCCATCGACGCTGCCGGTCAGCGCAACCTCACCCTGCTTGCGGGCATAGGGGCCATTCAGAACGCCAAGCGGCGCACGGGCATAGGGGCCGTAGACCCGCCAGGCGAGCAAGCTACGCCCGACTGTCCTGGCGTCGAGAGCGAAGCCCCGGATCACCCCGCTATAAGTCTGCAGCGGGCCGCGCCGTGGCCGGAAGCGGCAGTCGAGCGACTTCTGCGTCGCGACTGCCTGGGCAAGACCCGCACCGATCGTGCAGGTCAGACGGCCGGCCGGCGCACCGCTCTGCGCCCAGGTTGGAGCGGCCGCGAGAAGGCTGGGTCCAGCCGCCAGGACGATCGTTGCGAGCAGACGTCTCATTCACCCTCTCCTACGCCTTGCCGCGCATGCATATGCGCCACCGGTAGATCATCCCAATGCGCTTCGAAACCGCACCAAACCGCCGCAATCACTCCATAGTTCCCAAATAATCCGGAACCTCAATCCGGTGCTTGCGTTGACGGGAACAGACCAGTGGACGCGCAAATGCCAAAGCAAGGACGAATCGACCCGGTGTGGATGTTTCCTACCCCCAAGCTGGCGCGCGATCTTCCGCCATTCTGGGAGCTCGAACAACTTCTGCGCGAGGGTTTCGACCATGATTCCGCGCTGGCCGAGCTCGCTCGCCGGCGGGAGAGCTGGTCGGCAGGCGGCCGTCCGTCGCCGATCGCCGCGCAGTCCGGCAACCCAGACAACATCTTCACGATCGTGTCATAGAGCGACGCTGGGATCGGCTTCGGCATCATTGACAGAACCTGCTCGACGCCGCGCGTCGCTGCTGGATGTCGACATGAAGATGGTTGGCATGCGCAGCATCCGAGCCGGGACCCAGGACCGTCATGAAGGCGCCGCAGGCGGATTGGCGCACTGCATCGAGAAAGCGCGTCTGCTCCAGCCCGCTCGGCCGCTCGACTGAGACCGCCTTTCCACCCAGTTTCTCATTCCCGATTTCGAAGGCGAAGATGTCGAGCGCTCGTCCGGTGGCGTGCTCGCTGAGCTGCCCTTGCATCTGCCGGTTACGCCGACGGCATTCATGCCCGCCGCCGACGCGAAGCGCCGTCAGTTCGCCACCAAACGCCCCGCGAGTCAGTGGCTGCAGGCTCGTGTCGAGCCACCGCGAAACCGCTTGCGCCAGCTCGCAGCTGACCGTGGGCGGTGGCACCAGCCTGACTTGGCCAGGCCCCGAAGACATTCGAACCGCCAGAGCCTCGACCACGACCGGATCGACCACCCGGCACTCCTCGGAATCGGGCTTCGCCGCAGGCCCGGCAGCGCGAATCTGGTTTCCCGCTACGGCCGTCAGATTCCGGACGCAGGCGCTGCCTTCGGACTTGGCAGGGGGCTCGGCCGCGACCGACGCTGCCGGCGGCAGCGGCGCGGGAGCTGACAGCGAGGCCGGACGCGGTGGGGGCAGAGGTATCGTCACCGGCTGCACTTCCCGGCTCCATGCCTGACCGACGCCAGCAAAGCTCGTCGCGACGGCGGCCGCCCGGAAACTCCGCCGGAGAAGAGAGCGCTGCCACATGCTCTCACCCCACGGTCGTGAACAGGACCATGAACGAGGCTGCGACGATCAGCGCCGCCAGCAGAACCATGGACATGACCGATCTCCTTCGCATCGCCCGGGCCGGGGCAACGCGAGGAATGGCCGACTTGTTCCCAGTCACCTCGAAACGGCGTCAGGCCGCCTTGCGGCCAGCGCGCCGGTCGAAGAACAGCGCCTGGCTGATCGCGGCCTTCACCGCCTCCGGCTGGAACGGCTTGGTAATCAGGAAGGCGGGCTCCGGCCGATCGCCGGTGAGCAGCCGCTCCGGATAGGCGGTGATGAAGATCACCGGGACCTCGATCGCTTCGAGGATCTCATTGACCGCCTCGAGGCCGGAGCTGCCATCGGCGAGCTGGATGTCGGCGAGGACGAGTCCAGGACGCTTCTTGGCGGCCAGCGCGATCGCCTCGCGATGCGTCCTGGCGACGCCGGTAACCTTGTGGCCGAGCTCCTCGACCATGGTCTCGATGTCGAGGGCGATGATCGGCTCGTCCTCGATGATCAGCACGTCGGTGGCGACCTGCTCGGCGATTTCCTGACCAGCGGTCTGCACGAGGCCGGCTGCGTCGCTGCTGGAGATGTTCATGATCTGCGCGACCTCCTCGATGGAGAACCCCTCGACTGTCCGCAACAGGAAGGCCTGGCGCGAGCGCGGTGTAAGGGCGTCGAGATTGCGTTCGGCGGCGGAGCGTTCGGCTTCGGGCGCCGAAGCCTGGGTGTTGAGCCCCACCGACGACCACATCTGCAGGAAGAGCCGGTAGAGACCGACCCGCGGCCCCAGCTCGCGCGGGAAGGTGCCGGGGTCGGCAATCAGCGCTTCCAGCGTTGCGACGACATAGGCGTCGCCGCCAGCTTGGGTGCCGCTCAGCGCCCGGGCAAACCGGCGCAGATACGGCAAATGCGGCGCGATTTCGGTGGCGATCGACATGATGCTATCCCCCACGAGTCAGGCCCGATCGGCTTTCAGCGCAAGCTGATCGGGTCGGGCTCTATCCAGAATTGAGAGGCGGACCGACGAGGTCCGGCTCTGTCCAAAGTTGCCGGAGAAGAGCACTCAAGTCCCTGTTATGACAAGAAGAATATTTTTTGTTCCCGTCGGAACCTTTTGCCTTCGGCCTCGTTATTGGGCCGAATGAAGGTGCGTTTCGGGCAGTCGCGCGTGAGCGTCTCGGCGAGCGTGCGACACGTGGTTTGGTGTGACCGGCGAAACAGCGGCGCGCCGATGGAGCGAGGGATCATGAATCTGATGAATGCCGATCCGCCCGAAGCGGCCCGAGCCGAACCGGACGACGAAATGGCGCTCGACCCGCGTGTGCAGGAGTCGATCGGCCGGTCGCTGAAGGCGCATTACGACGAGCTCGTCAACGCTCCGGTCCCCGATCGCTTCCTGGTGCTGCTGGCCCAGCTCGAAGATACCGAACGGCGCTTGAAAGCCGAGGGCGGTGCCGATGAGCGCGGCTGATTTCAAGGACGGGCTGATCGCGGAAATCCCGAACCTGCGCGCCTTCGCGGCGTCGCTGTCGGGCTCGATGCAGCTTGCCGACGATCTGGTTCAGGACACGCTGCTCAAAGCCTGGGGCAATGCCGAGAAATTCCAGCCCGGAACCAGTCTGCGGGCCTGGCTCTTCACCATCCTGCGCAATACCTATTATTCGCTCTACCGCAAACGCGGGCGCGAAGTGCAGGACAGCGAAGGCACCTATGCCGACCGGCTCGCCACCCATGGCAACCAGGAAAGCCATCTCGACCTCGCCGATTTCCGCAAGGCGCTGGCAAAACTGCCGGAAGAACAGCGCGAAGTGCTGATCATGGTCGGCGCCACCGGGCTGTCCTACGAGGAGACCGCCGAAATCTGCGGCGTCGCCATCGGCACGATCAAGAGCCGGGTCAACCGGGCACGCGCCAAGCTGGCGGAACTGCTGTCCATCGGCGGCGTCGACGATCTCGGTCCCGATCACCGGATCACCGCAGCCGTCCAGCGCGCCGGGCCTGAAACCGTCGGCAGCTGATGGCCCTCTCGCTGTTCAGGACGGTCCGCGGACGCCTGCTGGCACTGATGGTCGCGATCGTCCTGCCGATCGCCTGCCTGACGGCTGCGGCGGCGGTCGCGACCTATCGCACCGTCTTCGAGGCGATCGAGACCGCGCAGATGCGCGCGGCGGACGACTTCGCCGTGCGCGCCCGCGTCTGGTATCGCGGCGCGCTGCGCTCGCTCGTCGCCAGCGCCGCGACGATCCGGGCGGTGTCGCCGCCTTCCGACACATGCGAGCGCATCGCCGAAAAGGCGCTCGCCGCGGTCTCCGGCTACGAGGCGTTGCTGTTGCGGGTCGCCGGCAAGCCGGACTGCATCGGTGGGCTCGACGGCAGCATCCCCCGCAGTGAAATCACGACCGTGGCCAACCAGCTCGCATCGCGCCCGCCGATCACGCTCTGGGGCGGCACCGAGTTCACCAAGGCTCGCTATGATCAGGTCACCATCGCGGGCCGCTCCTATCTCGCCGTCTACAGCGAGTTCGACGAGGGCGACGCACTCCTGCTCACCAAGCCGGACCCGCTCGACGACACCTTCGACCTCGGCAGCAGCGACAAGGGCATGATGGCGGCGCTGCTGCGGCGCGGCGGCGACGTCGTGGTTGCGCGCGGCGGTGCGCAGGCCGACGCCTCGTGGCTCCCCAGGATGGAGAGGGTGCCCGAGCAGACGGCGCACTGGACCGCGCCAAGCCGGGCCGGGCCGGGCCGGACCTATGCCGCGCGCATGGTGGCGGAGCCCGACCTCTACGTCGTGGTGAGCTTCGACGGAACGGCCGAACAGGCCGCGAAGACGCAGTTCTACACCTTGCTGCTGGCGCCGCTGCTGACGCTGTTCCTGCTCGGTCTGGTCTACATGAAGGCGATCGACCAGCACTGCGTGCGCTGGCTGCGCGGCATCGAGGCGACGGCCCGGGCCCGTTCCAGCTCAGCCAGCGCCCTTGTCCCGCTCTCGGACGAGATGCCGCGCGACATCCGCAGCGTCGCCGAGGCCTTCAATGCGATGGTCGACGAGCAGGAGGTGCGCCAGAGCAAGCTGCGGCTCGCACTCGACGACAATCGCTTCCTGGTCCGCGAGCTGCATCACCGAGTCAAGAACAGCCTCCAGGTGGTGCAGAGCTATATCGGCCTCACCAAGCGCAACCATCAGGGCGAGGCGCGGCTGGCGCTGTCCGATGCGGAATGCCGCGTCCATGTGCTCTCGGCCGCCTATCGCTTCACCCTCGCCGATGGTGAGATGCAGCCGGTACGCATCGACCTCTTCCTCGACGATGTCGTCGCGATGATCTCCAGCCTGATCCTCGCCCGCGGCCAGCGGCTCGGAAGCCGTATCGAAACGCAGGCCACCCTGCCGATCGACCGGATCATCCCGCTCGGCTTCCTGATCGTCGACGTGATCAGCCGGGCGCTGCGCGGATCTCCGGGCATCGGCATCGAGCTCGCCGTGACGAACACCGGCGACGACATCATCGACGTCGCCATCTCCACGGATCGCGACACCAGCCAGATCGCACCGCCACGGCTGTTCGCCGGGCTGCTGATGCAGATCGAAGCGGTCGAGATCAGCCCGCCACAGGGCCGCAGCCTCGGCGTCTGGCGCCTCAGCCACGGCGCTCCGCGCAAGGGCATCGGCGTTCAGTCCAGCCCTTCGGCGGGGGTGATCTCGACGCCGACGCCGAGCCCGACGAAAGCGCCGGCCGGCCCGACATAACTGCCCGAAATCGGCGAGGCGTCTTCCGGCACCCGGGCCACCGCGACACGCAGCAATTGCCGGTCGGCGACGAGGTTGTTGGTCGGATCGAACTCGACCCAACCGTCGTTGGGGATGAAAACCTCGGCCCAGGCATGGGTCAGCCCGACCACGGAGGCCATCATACCACCCTCCGGCGAGCGGTCGTGGATATAGCCGGTGACGAAGCGCGCGGCGAAGCCGAGCCGGCGCGCCAGCTCGATGAACAGCCAAGCGTAGTCGCGGCAGGAGCCCGTTCCCATCTGCAGCGTGTCGAGCGGATGCTGGGTGCCCTCGTCATAGCGGACCGCGTAGGTCAGGCCGGTGCTGATCTCGCGCGCCAGCGCTCGCAACAAATGGCCGCCATTCAGACGGGCCCTGAAATCCTGAAGCCAGGTGTCGAGAGCTCCATCGGGGTCCGCGGAAGCCAGATCGAGATAGGGCTGCAGCACGGCGCGCTCCGCCAGCGTATAGCTGATCTCGGAGCTTTCGATGTCGGGCTCCACCTTCGAGCGCGGCAAGGCCGAGCCAAAGCGTTGGACGACCAGTTCGCTGACAATGTCGAGCGTGTCCGAAAGGCCGGTAAACGTCGCCATGCCGACCGAGTTGCCATAGGCGTCGTGCATCCAGCGCAGGTTGGCCTGCGGCGCGATCGCAATCGCCGTGTCGATCACGCGCAGGTCGAAGGAATCGCGCGGGCGCAGCATCAGCCGGTGCGGACCGAACTGCACCGGTTGGGCGTAGCGATAGGTCGTCGCGTGTCGGATACGCAGATACATCGTCATCCCCAGCCGGCCTCGTCGTGCCATCACGGCAAAAAGCCGCCTCACGGCGGCCTTGCTGATCAGACAGATCTATTACGCGCGAGCGACGGTCCGGTTCCGCCGCCGCTGGCTCGACTCAGCGCAGGACGGTGTTGCCCTTGAGGCTGGCCTCGCGCTACGAGGTCGGCACGACGCGGTGAGCGAGATCGCGGCGCATCTCGGCCGGGTTGACCGCGGCGAACTGGACATCGGCCGGAGCGCCGCGCTGGAGCTTGGCCTGCGCTACGGCTTCCGAGCTCTCGCCGAAACCGTTCTGGAACGAGGCGCCCATGGTCAATGCAGTCACGACCAGCGCCATGCCGCCGAAGAAGGTGGCGGCGCGCTTGAGGGGGGCAAGACTGGCAGTCGTCATCGTCGCTCTCCCGGTTCGTGTGACCGCTCTTGAAAGGCGGAACGGCATCTCAACCCGTCTGGCGGGGAATTGTTCCGGTTTGCGCGGAAATCGCAGCGATCCCGATTCTTTTTCAGGCCGTTGAACGGTCGTTGGCGGCCTCGCGCCGGCGGAACAACCGCCAAAGCGACTTGGTCAGGCGCCTCGAGGTCAAATGCGCGCCGGCCTCGCGCTTCTCCAATGTGATCTTGCGCTCGTGGAAATCCTCGAGACCCGGCCGGTGGCCGACGCTGATCACGGTGGCATAGGCAAGCTCGCTTTCGATCAACCCGAGCAGCCAATCCTGGCTGTCCTCGTCAAGCGCCGAGGTCGCCTCGTCCATGATGATGATATCGGGCTTCTGGATCAGCAGGCGCGCAAAGGCGACGCGCTGGCGCTCGCCGCCGGAGAGGATCTGGTCCCAACGCTCCTCCTCGTCGAGGCGGCGGCCGAGATAGGCCAGGCCGCAACGCTCCAACGCCGCCCGCACCGTCTCATCGTCGACGCGGCTCTCGGCCTCCGGATAGAGCAGCGCATCGCGCAGCGTGCCGAGCGGCAGATAGGGCTTTTGCGGCACGAAGGCGACGCGC
This sequence comes from Rhizobiales bacterium 2SD, assembly GCA_005502805.1. Lineage (GTDB taxonomy): Bacteria > Pseudomonadota > Alphaproteobacteria > Rhizobiales > Beijerinckiaceae > Allobosea. The sequence goes on from SCMY01000015.1 coordinate 115,092, forward strand.
TTGCCGCGCGGCAGCCTGATCGAGCCGGACCCCCAGGGCCAGAGGCCGGCGAGCGCGCGGATCAGCGTGCTCTTGCCCGTCCCGCTCTCACCGGCGATCAGCACCTTCTCGCCTGATGCGATCTCAACGGAAGCGTCGGCGATGACGATGCGGCCGTTGCTGTGCGCGACCGACAGATCGGCGATGTGGATCGCCCCGTTCTCGCTCTCGCCGAGCTCGATCTGCGTCTCGCCTTCCATGATCGTGCCGACGTCGAGCGCCTCCAATGCTTCGGCCAGCTCGTCGACGCGCGTCACCGAGGCGAACCATTCGGCCAGCCTGACGAAATTGTCGACGAACCAGATCAGGGCGGCCTGCACGGCGCTGAAGGCGGCGACGACCTGCATGACGGCCCCCAGCGTGATCTCGCCGGACAGGTATTTCGGCGCGATCAGCAGCAGCGGCACGATCGGGAACAGCGCGCCGTTGGTGTTGAGCACGATCGCGATGACGCCCTGCTGACGGATCACCTTCAGCCAGGCGGCGACGACGCGGCCATAGTTCTCGACGACCGAATCGCGCTCATCGGCATCGCCCTTGATCAGGGCGATGCTCTCGGCGTTCTCGCGCAGCCGCGTCATCTCGGCGCGGAACTGCGCCTCGGCCTCGTTCTTGGCGGCGATGCGCGGCACCAGCGGCCGGCCGGCGAGATAGGCAGCGAGCGAGGCGATGACCGCATAGACGATCGCGGCGAGCGCCATATAGCTGGGGATTACGATCTCGCTTCCGCCGAGCGTGAAATGTGCTGCTCCTGCGACCTGCCAGAGGATCGCCGCGAAGGTCACCGCCGTGACGAAGGCGCTGAGCAGGCCGATCGCGAACTCGACCAGGGGCTCGATGGCGAGACGGACATCGTCAGCGATTCGATATTCCGGTGCGCTCTGATCGGGCACGACGAACTGCATCCGGTAATAGCGTTGGTCGGCGATCCACCAGCCTGCGAGGCGGTGCGTCAGCCATTCGCGCCAGCGCATCTGCAGCAGCATCCGGCTGATCACGAGACAGGAGAGCGACAAGGCCGAGGCCAAGACGATCAACGGCAGCCAGCCGACCGCAATCCAGACCTTGTCCAGGTCGCGCTTCTCCAGCGCGTCGAAGAAGAGTCTATTCCAGCTGTTGACGCCCACCGCGGCGCCGAGCTGAGCCGCAACGAACAGCAGGACGGCGAGAGTCAAGCCCCAGGCGCGCAGGCGACTCTCGCCCCGCCAGAAGCGCAAGGCCACGCGAAAGAATTGGCGCAGGCGCGAACGCCGCAGCCCGGAGGCGTGTGATTTCATGCGGCGGCCTCCAAAGCCGATCTGCTATGCCGAGACAGAGCGCGATTGCTAAGCTGCAGCTTTCGCGCCAGACAGAAAACGCAAGCATTCGCCGCGAGTTCCGGCGGATGAAGGAGTCGGGCGTGATCGTTTCATCGAGCAATCATCGCAGTCACCGCAGCCCGTCCTGCCTCGCCTGCCCGTTGCGGCTGAAACCCGCCTTCAAGGACAAGTCCGATGAGGAGATCCGCTTCATCCAGGCGATGAAGCTCGATCACCGGCAGTTGCCGGCCGGGAGTGACATCATCCATCCCGGCCAGGAGGATGCCGAGCTCTACACGCTCTTCTCCGGCTGGGCCTTCCGCTATAAATCGCTGCCGGACGGACGCCGGCAGATCCTCAACTTTCTTTTGCCCGGCGATCTCGTCGGCCTGCAGGCCTCGCTGCTCAGCGCCGCCCAGCACGGCATCGAAGCCCTGACAGAGGTCGAGCTCTGCGTCTTCCCGCGCCGGCGGACCTATGAAATGTTCGGGCGGATGCCGGCGCTGGCCTATGAGCTCGCCTGGCTCGGCTCGCGCGAGGAGTGCCTGATCGACGAGAATCTGACCTCGGTCGGCCAGCGCAACGCGCAGGAGCGGATCGCGGCGCTGGTGATCTCGCTCTATCGCAGAGCCGAGGCGCTCGGCCTCGTTGCCGAAAACAGTTTCGCCTTCCCGCTGACGCAGCAGCAGCTCGCCGACGCGCTCGGCCTGTCTCTGGTCCACACCAGCAAGACCTGGGCCCGTCTGCGAAAGGCCGGGATGTTCACGCTCGAGCGCGGCCGCCTCACCATCCACAATCCGCGCCTGACCGAGCGCATGGCGCTGCTGTTCGAGAGCGAATTGCAGCCACGCCCGCTGATCTGATCACGGAGCTTCCGGCGACCGGCCAAGAAATCGCTGGATTCGGTCCGCTCTTGACCCCATATGACAGCGGCGTAACGTCACGGCATTGTCATGTCGCTTCGGTTGGGGCCATCGCCTTCGCCGCATCGAGGTTCTGAATGGCCCATCCCGCTTCCGGTCAGCGCCTGCGCGCCATCCGCTTCGGACGTTCGTCCGTCGCAGCCCGACTGGAGCATGAGGTGCGCCTGACTGCGGCAGATTTCGCCGACAGCGTCGCCGAAGCGCGGCTCAGGGTTGCTGCCGCGCGCTACAAGGTCGAGGACGAGGTCCGGAACACCGCCGGCAAGCTGAAATCCCATGTGCGCAAGGCGGCCGACGAGGCCAAGGCCCGCTTCGGCGACGATGCCCGCTTCCTCAAATCCTGGATCGATTCGCCCGGAAGGACCGGCGCGGTCGCGCCCTCGAGCCCGTTCCTGGCACGACGCATGGCGTCCTATGTCGATCCGCAGGCCGAAGGGCCGGTGGTCGAGATCGGCCCCGGCACCGGCCCGGTCACCGAGGCGCTGATCGAGCGCGGCATCGACGAGGCCCGATTGATCCTGGTCGAGTACAGCCCGGAATTCTGCGAATTGCTGCGCCGCCGCTTCCCGCAAGCCACGGTCATCGAGGGTGATGCCTATGCGCTCTCGACCACCCTCGCCGGGCATCTGACGGAGAAGGCCAGCGCGGTCGTCTCCTCGTTGCCGCTGTTCAACAAGCCTCCGGCCGAGCGGATCGAGCTGGTGCAGGACGCCTTCGCCAAGGTGCTCAAGCCCGGCGCGCCCTTCATCCAGTTCACCTATGCGGTGATCTCGCCGGTGCCGCGCAAGGGCTCCGGCCTCAAGGCGCAGGTCTCCGACTGGGTGCTGCGCAACATCCCGCCGGCGCGCGTCTGGGTCTATCGCCGCGCCAAGCCGTGACGGCCCGGGCTTGACGCCGGCCCCGCATCCCTCCGACATCGCAGCATGAGAAAGCCGGGCCGTTCGCTCGGTTGCCTGTCGGAGTGACCATGCCAAAGATCCTCGTCTTCGCCGGTTCCTGGCGTCCGGGTTCGATGAACACCCGGCTCGCGACTCTGATCACAGGGAATCTCCGGGATGCAGGCGCCGAGGTGACGCAGATCTCGCTCGGCGACTATCCGCTGCCGCTGATCGACGCCCGCGCCTTTCATGACGAGCAGCCGCAGGAGGCGAAGGCGCTGGCGGCGCTGGTCGACGCCCATGACGGGCTGTTCATCGCCAGCCCCGAATATAATTCCGGCTACCCGCCGGCGCTGAAGAACGCGCTCGACTGGATCAGCATCGTCCGCTCAGGCGGTCCCGGCCTGCGCGAGAAGGTGGTCGCGATCGGCGGCGCCTCGGCCGGCAATCTCGGCACCTATCGCTGCCTGACCCAATTGCGGACCGTGCTTGAGCTCGGCTTCGGCGCGTTGCTGGTGCCGGAGATGCTGGCGGTCAGCGGCGCCGACAAGGCCTATGGCGAAGACGGCGACTTCACCGACAAGCGCCTCAAGGGCATGCGGGACAAGATGGTGGCGCGGCTGGTGAAGGTTTCGGCGCTCCACCCCTAGCGGCTATTCCATTCCGCACGAACCGCTCGCCGGCGACAGGCGCCAGAGCCCGTCATCCGGCTTCGCGGGAATGCGAACGGCGCCGTCGGCGATCTCCTCGGCATCGTAGGGGTTCGGATTGGCGATGATGCCGCCATTCCGGATGTCGAGCGCGCCGTTCGGGCCACGTTCGATCCGCCAGTTGCCGGCCTCCCATTCCGGCAGGCAGCGCAGACCCTGCCCGGACGCCTTGCAGATGCCGCCGAGCTGATAGTCGAAGCTCTGATCGACCTTCACCCGCTGGCGCAGATTGACATAGAGCGCGACGTAAAAGCCGCTTTGCCCCGCCTCGGGCCAGTTCTGCGGCAGATGGACCAGGCGGATCCGCGCGACCTTCTGCTGCGGGTGGCTGGCGAGATGGGCGGCATCGTAGACCCGTTCCCAGCACGCGGCTCGCGCCGGCGGCAGTTCGCGCTCGAGCGGCCGGGCCTGAGCGAAGGCGGCAAGGCAGCAGATCGCGGCAGTCAGGGGCAGGCGCATCATGGCTCTCCTTGCCGGGTTGCCGCAGCGTGAGGCACGGGCCGCGGCCGATCAACCCAGCTTGCGCGAACCGGGGATGGAATCGCGCAATGGCTGGCAATCGCGCCGCGAATCCGGCACATCCCACGCATGCCGTCGCCCCGAGACTCAGAAGCCCGCGCGATCCTCAAGTCGGTCTTCGGCTATGACGATTTCCGCCCCGGGCAATGGGAGGTGATCGAGGCCGCGCTGGCTGGCCGCGACGTCTTCGCGGTGATGCCGACCGGCTCGGGCAAGTCGATGTGCTACCAGCTGCCGGCCCTCGTCGCCGGCGGGTTGACGCTTGTCGTCTCGCCCCTGATCGCCCTGATGCGCGACCAGGTCGGCCAATTGGTCCGCGCCGGCGTCTCCGCCGCCTCGCTCAACTCGATGAACAGCGAAGCCGAGGCGGCAGCAGCCTGGGACAAGCTCAATTCCGGCGAGTTGCGGCTGCTCTTCGTCTCGCCGGAGCGATTGGCAGGCGAAGGCCTCGTCGCGCGTCTGCGCCGGCTCGGCGTGACCCGCCTCGCCATCGACGAGGCGCATTGCGTCTCGCAATGGGGCCATGACTTCCGCCCGGAATACCGCCTGCTCTCGAAGGTGCGCGAGGCGCTCGGCGATGTCCCGGTCACGGCGCTGACCGCCACCGCCGACCGCCAGACGCAAGACGACATCGCCCAGCAGCTCTTCCCGCAGCCGCCGAAGCTGGTGATCCACTCCTTCGACCGGCCGAACCTGAAGCTTTCCTTCGCGCCGAAGGAACAGCCGCGCCGGCAGATCGACGATTTCCTCAAGGTTCACCGCGGCGGCTCGGGGATCGTCTACTGCTCGTCGCGCGGCCGCACCGAGCGGCTGGCGCAGGGCCTCAGCGAAAAGGGCTGGAAGGCCTATCCCTACCATGCCGGGCTGGAGCAGACGGAACGGAACCGCAACCAGGACATCTTCCTGCAGGAGGACGGCGTCGTCGTCTGCGCCACCATCGCCTTCGGCATGGGCATCAACAAGCCCGATGTCCGCTTCGTCGTCCATGCCGACATGCCCGGCTCGATCGAGGGCTACTACCAGGAGATCGGCCGCGCCGGGCGCGACGGCCTGCCGGCTGATACGCTGACCCTTTACGGCATCGACGACATGGCGCTGCGTCGGCGCCAGATCGACGAGAAGCCGATCGACGACGAGCGCCGTAGGATCGAACACAAGCGCCTCAACGCGATGATCGACCTGTGCGAATCGGCGCTGTGCCGACGCTCGGCGCTGCTCTCCTATTTCGGCGAACAAGTCTCGCCCTGCCGCCATGGTGAGGCGCAATTCCGCTGCGACCTCTGCGGTCCCGCCGCGCCCGAACTCTCGGACGCCACGCTCGACGCGCGCAAACTGCTCTCGGCGGTGATCCGCTCCGGCCAGCGCTATGGCGCCGGCCACCTTGCCGACATTCTGACCGGCACCACGACTGAAGCGATCCGGCGCCAGAACCATGACGGGCTGAAGACCTTCGGCGTCGGCAACGACAAGCCGAAGGGCGCCTGGATGGCGATGGCGCGCAAGCTCTTCGCCGCCGGCGCGCTGGCCGAGGCCAGCGTCGAGCATGGCGGTTTCTGCCTGACGGAAAAGGGCGAGGACATCCTGTTCGGCCGTGAGCCGATCGCGCTGCGGGTCGACCCGCTGGCCGAGCGGCGCTCGCGCCGCGGCCAGCGCGAGGCGGCACGCGCCGACGGGCTCGACGGCGACACCGCAGCGCTGTTCGAGCATCTACGCCAGCTGAGGCTGACGATCGCCCGCGAGGAAGGCGTCGCCGCCTACATCATCTTCACCGACCGGACGCTGATCGCCATGGCGCGCGAGCGGCCGCTCGGCCTCGAGCAGATGCGCGCAATCGAAGGCGTCGGCGAGCGCAAGCTGGCGCAATACGGCGAGGTTTTCCTCGATGCGATCGCGACATTCTCTGGCTAAATCCGCCTCTCTCGCGTACGCGTGCGCACGCACGTGAAAAAGCCATCCTGAGCGCTTATATTCGTAAGCCGAATCAAGTTGATCCGCGGGCGCCACGCTCGCCCGCCGAAGGACCTCCCGCATGACAGACGTCACCAACGGCGCCGAAGACTACGGCGCCGACTCGATCAAGGTGCTCAAGGGCCTCGATGCGGTCCGCAAGCGCCCGGGCATGTATATCGGCGACACCGATGACGGCTCGGGCCTGCACCACATGGTCTACGAGGTCGTCGACAACGCCATCGACGAGGCGCTCGCCGGCCATGCCGACCTCGTCACGGTGACGCTGAACGCCGACGGCTCGGTGACGGTCTCGGACAATGGCCGCGGCATTCCGACCGACATCCACAGCGAGGAAGGCATCTCGGCGGCCGAGGTCATCATGACCCAGCTCCATGCCGGCGGTAAGTTCGACCAGAACTCCTACAAGGTCTCGGGCGGCCTGCACGGCGTCGGCGTCTCGGTCGTCAACGCCCTCTCGGTCTCGCTGAAGCTGCGGATCTGGCGGGCTGGCCAAGAGCATTTCATGGAGTTCCGCCATGGCGACGCCGTCGCGCCGCTCGCGATCGTCGGCCCGGCCGGCGACAAGCGCGGCACCGAGGTGACCTTCCTGCCGTCGCAGGAAACCTTCACCATGGTCGAGTTCGACTACAAGACGCTCGAACATCGCCTGCGCGAGCTCGCCTTCCTGAACTCGGGCGTGCGCATCGTGCTGACCGATGCGCGCCATGCCGAGATCGTGCGCGAAGAGCTGATGTATGAGGGTGGCGTCGAGGCCTTCGTGCGCTATCTCGACCGCGCCAAGAGCCCGGTGATCGAGAAGCCGGTAATGCTCACGGCGGAGAAGGACGGCATCACCGTCGACGTCGCGCTGTGGTGGAACGACAGCTACCACGAGAACGTGCTCTGCTTCACCAACAACATCCCGCAGCGCGACGGCGGTACCCATCTCGCCGGCTTCCGCGCGGCGCTGACGCGCCAGGTCACCGGCTATGCCGAGAGCTCAGGCATCGCCAAGAAGGAGAAGGTCACCCTCACCGGCGACGATTGCCGCGAGGGCCTGACCGCGATCGTCTCGGTCAAGGTGCCCGATCCCAAGTTCTCCTCGCAGACCAAGGACAAGCTGGTCTCCTCGGAGGTTCGCCCGGTCGTCGAGAACGTCGTCAACCAGGCGCTCTCGACCTGGCTGGAAGAACATCCGAACGAGGCCAAGACCATCGTCGGCAAGGTGGCGGAAGCCGCCGCCGCCCGCGAGGCGGCGCGCAAGGCCCGCGACCTCACCCGCCGCAAGGGCGCGCTCGACATCGCCTCGCTCCCGGGCAAGCTCGCCGATTGTCAGGAACGCGATCCGGCCAAGTCCGAGCTCTTCATCGTCGAGGGTGACTCGGCCGGCGGCTCGGCCAAGCAGGGCCGCGCCCGTGAATATCAGGCCGTCCTGCCGCTGCGCGGCAAGATCCTCAACGTCGAGCGGGCGCGCTTCGACAAGATGCTGTCCTCCGACCAGGTCGGCACGCTGATCACGGCGCTCGGCACCGGCATCGGCCGTGACGAGCGCGACACCGGCGCCTTCAACATCGAGAAGCTGCGCTACCACAAGATCGTCATCATGACCGACGCGGACGTGGACGGCGCCCATATCCGTACGCTGCTGCTGACCTTCTTCTACCGGCAGATGCCGGAGCTGATCGACCGCGGCCATCTCTTCATCGCCCAGCCGCCGCTCTACAAGGCGACCCGCGGCAAGTCGCAGACCTATCTCAAGGATGAGCGGGCGCTCGAGGACTACCTCGTCGATGGCGCGCTCGACGGCGCGGTCTTCCGCACCGGCGACGGCAGCGAGCGCGGCGGCGCCGATCTACGCGCGCTGATCGAGGAAGCCCGCAGCATCCGCCATACGCTGTCGCAGCTGCATTCGCGCTATGACCGGCGCGTCGTCGAGCAGACCGCGATCGCCGGGGCGCTACGTCCGCAGGGTGAGCGCAGCGAAGCCGAGCTCGCCGACGCCGCCGCTTATGTCGCCCGCCGGCTCGACGCGATCTCGGACGAGATCGAGCGCGGCTGGGAGGGCAAGGCGGCCGATGGCGGCTTCACCTTCTCGCGGCTGGTGCGCGGCGTGAAGCAGGTGGTGGCGCTCGACGCCGGCCTGCTCGCCAGCGCCGAGGCCCGCCGGCTCGATGCCGCGGCACCCGCCCTACAGGAGGCTTATGGCCGGCCGGGCGTGCTCAGCCGCAAGGGCGACGATCATATCGTCAACGGCCCCTCCGACCTGTTCGACGCGGTCAACGCGATCGGCCGCAAGGGCGTGGCGCTGCAGCGCTACAAAGGTCTCGGCGAGATGAACCCCGACCAGCTCTGGGAGACGACGCTCGACCGCGACGTGCGTTCGCTGCTGCGGGTCAAGAACGACCAGAACGACGAGGCCGACGACCTCTTCGTCAAGCTGATGGGCGACGTGGTCGAGCCGCGCCGCGAGTTCATCCAGAGCAATGCTCTGAACGCGACGGTCGATACCTGAGTCGCGGCCCTATGGCATCGGACTGAAACGTGGAATCCGCCTTTCGGTCCGATGCGATGACAATATGCGAGATCATCGCGACCGCATCCATTCGGGCCTGCGGTGATCCAGCAGCACACAGGGCGGCAAGAGCTGCAGGGTCAGCAGCATGACCCGCGCTTGCCATTTGGCAAAGTAATTACTATTTTTGCCAAAATGGGAGCGAGTCCATGCTTGTTGAGATTCCTCGTACCGCAGCGAGACCGGACGTCCCTCAGATCACCGCCGAAGAGGCGTCGGCTGCTGCACGAGCCGTGATAAAACTCTTCGAGAAATGGAATCTGACCGACGCGGTCGCCCGTGAGATACTGGGCGGCATCGCCGCCCGGACCTATGCCCGCTGGAAGACCGGCGATCACGGCCGGATCGACCGGGATCTGGCCACGCGCTTGTCGCTACTCATGGGCATTCACAAGGGTCTGCGGATCGTTTTCACGGATCCCGAGCGCGGCTATGCCTGGATCGGCAAACCCAACCAGGCCTTTGGCGGGAGTTCGCCGGCCGAGATCATGGCTCAAGGCGACATCTTCTCGCTCGCCCGCGTTCGGTCCTATCTCGACGCAGAGCGCGGCGGCTGGTGAGCGTCGCGGCGCCCGTAACCCATGTTCGCTGGCAGAAGGCCTACCGGATCATCAGATCGATCTATCCGCCGGTCGATCTGTTCGAGGACATCGCCGATCCCAGCGACTGGGAGGCTCTCGCCTCAATCGAATCCAAGTCAAATCCACGGGTCTGGGAGCAGATCGGCCGGCTTGACCTCTTGCCGCCGGCGAGGCGTGTTTCGGGTCCCGGCGCCAGTTATCTGATCGCGCCCTTTGTCCACATCAGCACCGACCGACCGGGGCGGTTCACGGACGGCTCCTGGGGCGTCTATTCCGCGGGTCAGTCGGAAGAGGTCGCGATCCGTGAAGTTGCGCATCACCACGGCCGAGCGATGCTGGCGAGCAATGAGGTCCGCGGCTGGACCTCGCAGTTTCGCACCTTGGTCAACAGAATCGATCTCGACCTCCACGACGTGAGGGACCGGGTCGAATTCCATGCCGCCGACAGCTATGCCGCCCCGCAAATGTTTGCGAGAGAAATGCGTGCTTCGGGGTCCAATGGGTTGCTGTATCGTAGCGTTCGCAGTCCGGGCGGAGAGTGCGTGGCCATCTTCTGGCCTGACCTGATCCCGATCCCAGTCCAAGCGGATCACTTCGATTTTCACTGGGACGGCGCGCGCGTCGACAGGGTCCGCAACTGCCGGACCGGAGCTATCCTCGCACTGTAGCCGCCAGGCCTGACCTGTCGAGACAGCACGAAGCCCCGGCCTCGCAGGCCAGGTAACCCGTTAGAACAAAAGAACCGGCCGTCCAAAGGCCGGCATTCCCGTTCCGAAGCTTGGCTCAGAAGCCAGGCGGCAGCGTACCGCCGCCATAGAGTTCGCCTTGCCGAGGCGAGCTGCCGACGCCAGAGCGGACATAGGCGGGCCCGCCCTCCCGGGCCGGCGGCAGGCCAAGGTCGAGATCGCCGCGATCCGGCGGCGGCGCGCTCCGCACCACGCGGGTTCGCATCATCGGAGCAGGCTCGGAGGTCGCGATCGGCTCCTCGCGAGAGACGCAGCCGCCCAGCAGGACGACGAGGACAGCGGCGGCGCCGCGGCGATAATGGGTCATGGTTGCCTCAGTGCGGCGCACAGGCCGCGGCGATCGGGACGAATCCGCCGCAACCTGCATGACCCATGCGGCCCGCGCAAGCCGGTCGGTACGCGCTCTAGCGGTGCGTCAGACGCCGGTCGAAACGCATCATCAGCGCGTTGCAGGTGACCGCGAAGACAGTCAGCAACAGGGCGATCGCCATGATCGTGTCGATCTGGCCGATATTGATCGCGCTGGTCAGCAGGAAGCCGAGGCCGCGCTGCGAGGCGAACATTTCGCCGATCAGTACGCCGAGCAACGTCAACGAGAAGCCGAGCCGAACGCCCGAGATGATCTCGGGCAGGATCGCCGGCATGATCACGGTGAAGGCGCTCTGCGAGGGCGAGAGGCGCATCACCTGCGAAGTCCGGCGATAGACCGGCTTCATCTGGCGGATCGCGTTCATCGAGAACAGCGTGATCGGGATCAGCCCATGCATCACGCCGAAGGCGATCTTCGCGGAGATGCCGAGGCCGAAGCAGAGCAGCACCAAGGGATAGAGCACGACCTTGGGGATCGAATAGAGCGTCGTCAGGATCGGCTCGGCGACATTGCCGGCGAGCTTGCGCACGCCGAGCACGATGCCCAGCGCGATGCCGCCGAAGAGCGAGATCGCGAAGGCGGCGACGAAGGCCCGCATCGTCTCGGAGATGTTGAGCCAGAACTCGCCGGCGGCGAGCAGGGACGCGAGCTTGCTAACCGTCTGCGTAGGTGAAGCCAGCGAGGAGGCGCCGACCAGGAGATGCAGCCCCTGCCAGAGCGCGAGCAAGGCAAGGAGAACGAGAAACGTGCCGGCGGAGCGAGGCATGAGGGCTGTCATGGCGTCACCGCTGCCGGCGCGCCTGGAGGCGCCGGTCGATCACATTGAGGAAGGTGTTGACGACGGTGACGACGATCAGCACGAGCAGCATCAGCGCGTACATGTGCCCGTTCTCGAACAGATTGTAGGCATAGGCGATGGCATAGCCGACGCCGGCGCCCGACAGGATGAACTCCGAGGCGATGACGCCGATGAAGGAATAGGCGACCGAGAGCTTGACCCCGGTGAAGAGATAGGGCGTCGCCGCCGGCAATTCGATCAGCAGTGCGGTCTTGACCCGCGACATCCGGTAGATCTGCCCGGTCTTGCGCAGCACGCGCGGGATGCGGTCGAGCCCGTTCAGCGTCGCCGTGACCATCGAGACCACCGCGAGCAGCACCGCGATCGCGATGATCGAGGCCGAGCCGACGCCGAACAGGGTGATGAAGATCGGATAGAAGACGAAGGTCGGAACGGCGTAGTAGCTCGCCAGCAGCGGCTCGATCGCGTCGCGCAGGCTCGGCAGCGAGTAGATGATCACCCCGGCGACGAAGCCGAGCAGGACCGAGAGCACGGTCGAGATCGCGATATTGGTGAAGGTGATGCGGATGTCGGCCGAGAACTGCCCGGAGGCGAGGATCTTGCCGAGCTCGACCACCATGTCGGACGGCGCGATCATCACCATGCGCGGGATGACGCCGATGCGGCAGAGCAGCTCCACCAGCAGGATCATCGCGACGACGACGATGACCCGCAGCAGCTTCTCGGACATGGCTCAGCCCTTCCCGGCCGACATGATCTTCAGCGCCTCGATCCGGAGTTTTTCCCAGAGGCGGGCGGTGATGTCGCCGAAATGCGGGGTCGAGACGACGCGGCTGTCGCGGTCTCGTTCCCAGCCGGTCTCGACGAAATCGATGAAGGTGCCGGGCCGTGTCGACATCACGCCGACCCGGTCGGAGAGCATCGCCGCTTCGTCGAGGGCGTGGGTGATCAGCAGGATCGTCGCCGAGGTCTCGCGCCAGAGCCGCAGCAATTCGTCGCCCATCAGCAGGCGTGTCTGCTGATCGAGCGCGCCGAAGGGCTCGTCGAGCAGGATCAGCCTCGGCTGCATCACCAGGGTCCGGGCGATGCAGACCCGCTGGCGCATGCCGCCGGAAAGCTGGGCGGGATAGGATGCCGCGAAATCCTTCAGCCCCATGAAGCCGACGGCGTAGTCGACACGGCGGTTGATCTCGGCCGGATCCATGCCGGCGCGGCGCAGGCCGAAGGCGACATTGTCGCGGACATTGAGCCAGGGGAAGGAAGCATCCTCCTGGAAGACGACGCCGACGCCATCCGGCACGCCCTGGATCGGCTTTCCCTCGAACTCGGCCGTGCCCGATTGCGGCGCGCTGAGGCCGGCAAGAATGTCGAGCAAAGTCGACTTGCCGCAGCCGGACGGGCCGACCACCGAGAAGAACTCGCCCTTGGCCAGGTCGAGATCGACCGGGCCGAGCGCATGCAGGGTCGATTTCGGCAGATCGAAGACTCGGGTGACGCCGCGCAGCCTGGCATGAGCCGGGGCAGTGGCGGTCTGGGGCGCGAGCGGCACGACCTTGGCCCCCAACGCCGCGCTCATTGCTTCGCCTGGAGGTCGGCGGGCAGATAGCTCTTGTCGAGCACGGTCGACCAGTCGATGTCGTTCTTGACCTCGCCGATCAGCTTCAGGCCCTCGACCATGCGGTTGAGCTCGGCGACGTTGAACTCGCCCTCGCTCCACATCTTCGGCGGGATCATGTTGTCGACCGCTTCCTTGGCGATCGGCGCATCGAGCTTGTAGAGCTTCTCGATGATCTTGGCGGTCTCGGCCGGGTCCTTGTAGATCGCCTGCACGCCGGCGCGGCGGCCGGCGATGATCGCCTTGAGCTTTTCCGGATTTTCCTGGGCGAATTTGCGCGTGGTGATGCCGACCGAAGTCGTCATCGGCTTCAGGATATCGCCGGCCTTGTAGAGCATGCGGTACTTGTCCTTGCGGATGATCGAGAGCGGCTCGATCAGCACCGAGCCGACGACGGCGTTCTGCTCGAGCATGGTCAGCGCCGGGACATAGCCGCCGGCGGCGACGCGCTGGACCTTGCTCTGGTCGACGCCCTTCTCGCGCAGCACCATCAGCAGCAGCATCTCGGAGACCGATTTCGGCGAGGTGATCGCGACCTTCTTGCCGGCGAGATCCTCGACGCCCTTGAGGTCCGAATTCGGCATGACGACCATCGAGGCTTCGGCGACGCTGCGCGTGCCGGTGTTGACGATGATCAGGTCGAGCCCCTGCGCCTTGGCGGCGAGCGCGGCGGAGACGGCGACTTCGCCATAGGGCGTCGCGCTGGCCAGGATGTTGCGCACCGTGGTGCCGCCGCCGCCCGAGCCGATGATGCCGGTGATGTCGATGCCGGCCTGCTTGAACAGGCCCTTCTCCATCGCCACTGCATAGGGCGCGCCATAGAGGCTCGCGCCCCACTGGGTGACGGAGATCTCCTCGGCCCGGGCCGGAGCCTGCAAGGTAAGGATGGCCGCAACGGCCATGGCCGCGAGACGATTGAACGAAGTCAGGCCAAGCCAAGCGGTCATGTCACTCTCCCATTGTGGCACGCCGCCGATCGTTATCGTTGCAGCAAGCCGGACGTTCGCGTTCAAATTTCATTTGTATGCAAACAACGATCTCAACGGATTTCAAGCTTGTCAAGCGATTTGAGATCGACGAGTTGCAAGCTGCGAACCGCAGCAGCGAAGCGAGACTATCGCGCCCGAACCCGTTCGCAACTGCGAAGTGAAGCCGGGCTCAAAGCCTGCCGCACGGCGCAGATTCGGCGGAAAATGAAGGGGTTGGATCGCATGCAGGCCCAACCGCGGCGCAGCAGGGAATCGAGGCCGGGCCACCACCCGCTCGGAACGCCAGCGGCAGTTCGGCCACTGCTATCGGAAACGCCAGGCCGGCCTCATTTGTATGCAAATGATTTCAGAAGCGCCGCCCGACCTCGATTTCAGTTGCGACATCCGCGCCTTGCCTTGACCGCCCCGGCTTCGGCCCCGCGCCACCGACTCGACTCTGACGCTGCGTTAAGCAACCATAAGTTGCCGCGATTGCAAGAGCCATCAGCCGCGGCTCGGGGGGATCGCGATGGAGGCTCTAGCTTGGCCGCAGGCCGGCGCAGGCGAGGTGCGCATGCTCGGCCTGCCGGCCGAGATCGCCTTCCTGGCCGATCACGGCGTGCCGCCCGGGCAGTTGCAGGAGATTGCCCGGATCGCCGATAGGATCGGCGTCTCACCGGCTCAACAGGCCCTTGCCTCGGGATTGGTCAGCGAGGAGATGTTCTACCGGGCGCTCGCCGCCGAACTGCGGCTCCGCTTTCTGCCCCGCCCGCCTCCGCTGCGCCCTGGCAGCAAGGTCGCTTCGAACCTGCGGCAAGGTCTGGCTATCGCCGACCTCCGCCCGGACAGCCCCTTGCGTTTCGCCGCAGCGCCGCCACCTGGGCCGGCGCTGCGGCGCTTCATCGCGGCAGGCCATGATGGTCGAGAGGACATCGTGATCCTGACGCCCTCGACGCTGGCGTCCGAATTGCGACGCGCCAATGCCGGAACGATCGCCCGCGAAGCGGCATGGCTCGACGAAGCCGGGCTGGGTCGCTTCAGCGCCCGGACCGGCACGAACTGGCGACAGAAGGCGCTCCTCTTTCTCCTGGTCGGCACACTTTCGGTCATAGGCACCCTCGCTCCGATCGTGACGCTGATCGCCCTGGCCCTGGCTCTGGGCCCGCTTTTCTTCGGCACCGTGATCCTGCGCCTTGCAGCCATGATGGAAAAGCCGCCGCCCGACCTGTGGCGCGAGCATCGCTGGCAGGTCGATGACAGCCGCCTTCCGGTCTATACCGTCGCAGTGCCGCTGTTCGGTGAGGAAGCCGTGCTCGATCAGTTGATCGAGGCGCTATCGGCGATCGACTATCCAGCGGCCAAGCTCGATATCCGGATTCTCGTCGAGGAGGTGGACTGGGGCCTGCGCCGCGCACTCTCGGTGCGCGAGCTGCCGCCGTTCATGCAGATCATGATCGTCCCGCGCGGCATGCCTCAGACGAAGCCCCGCGCCCTCAATCTGGCGCTCGAGGAGGCGCGCGGCGAGCTCTTCACCATCTTCGACGCCGAAGACATTCCAGACCCACGCCAGTTGCGCATGGCCGCCGCCCGGTTCCTGCGCTCGGAGGCCGAGTTGGTCTGCCTGCAGGCGCATCTCGTCATCGACAACACCGAGGACAGCTGGCTCGCCGGCTGCTTCGCGCTCGAATATGCCGGGCTGTTCGACGTGCTCAACCCCGGCCTTTTGCAATCGGGGCTGCCGATCCTGCTGGGCGGCACCTCGAACCATTTCCGCACGGCGGCGCTGCGTGAGATCGGCGGCTGGGACCCCTGGAACGTCACCGAGGACGCAGACATCGGCTTCCGACTCGTCCGTGCCGGCGGCTATATGGCCGACCTGCCATACAACACCCTGGAGGAAGCGCCTGCCAGGCTGCGCGCCTGGCTCAAGCAACGCACGCGCTGGCACAAAGGCTATTTGCAGACGTTGATCAGCCACCTTCAGACGCCGATGCAGCTGCTGCGCGAAGCCGGCTTTGGGGCATCGCTGACCCTGCTTGCGCTGTTGTTCGGCACGCTGCTGGGGATGCTCGGCTACCCATTCTTCGTCGCGGCAGCCATCGCAGCCTGGCTGGAAGGATCGCTGTTCGCGGCAGAGCAGCCGCTCGACGCCCTGATATCCGCGCTTGCGCTCGTCCTGACGGTGAGCGGCACCTGCATCGTCTTCCTGGTGCCCGCTCTCGGAGCCTGGCGGCGCGGCGCGCCCGGGCTATGGCGCTGGTTGCCGTTGCTGCCCGCCTACCACCTGCTGGGCTCACTCGCAGCTTGGCTCGCTCTGTATGAGTATGTCGACGACCGCTTCGCCTGGAACAAGACCGTTCACGGGCTCGCCCGCTCGTCGCGCTATCGCGAGCGGAAGCGATCTATCGCGCTCACAGATGCCGCAGCCACTCCTGCGCCGCTTCCGCCGGCGGACGCTCGATATTGAAGGCGCCGACGAAGCCACCGTTCTTATCCATCAGATAGACCAGAGCGGTGTGATCCATGGTGTAGTCGCCGTCCTTGAGCGGCACCTTGCGGGCATAGGCGCGGTAGGCCTTGACCGTCGCGTCGATCGCGGCACGGTCGCCGGTCAGCCCGACGATGCGCGGATCGAAAGAGCCGAGATAGCTCTTCATCGTCTCGGCCGTGTCGCGCTCGGGGTCGACCGTGACGAAGAGCGCCTTGAGCTTCTCACCCTTGGCCCCCGCCGCGCGCAGCACCTCAGAGATCTCGAACAGCTTGGTCGGGCAGATGTCGGGACAATGGGTGAAACCGAAGAAGACCAGGAAGGGGGCGCCACGCAGATCTCGGTCAGTCAGGGTCTTGCCGTCGACGCTGGTGAGGGTGAATGGGCCGCCGACGCTGGAGGCGAGAGTCTGCCCGCCCTGGCGCGAGGCTGGTGCAAAAGTGATGAAAGCGGCGGCGGCAAGCGCGACGGCGCCGAGCAGGAAAACCAGCAAGGGCAGGAGAAGGCGGCGGTTCACGGGACAATCCTCGAAGGCGGACGAAACGCCGCTCAGAAGCAGGCGAGGAGCGCGGCGATCAACCCATCCGCGAAAAGCCGATCACCCTCACGCCACCAGAGCAGCAGGCCAGCCGCCAACAGCAGGCCGAAGCCGCCGGCGAGAAGCCAGAGACCGAGCCGGGAAGCAGATGTGGCATTCTGAATCTCGATCTGCGGAGGCGCACTCATGGTTACACCCTAACCTCCCCCCTCGCCGGCCGGAAGCGGCGTTCATGCCGCAGGGCTTCCCGCAGGAAGCGGTTGCCGACGATGCTCGGTCGTTGGAGCAGCTCGTCGGGCCGGCCCACCGACATAATTAGGTCAACCCGAGGAATCCCGGCCAACACCAGATTGAGGAGCCGCTCTGTTCCAGTCAATGACATCAACGCCAGAGAACCAAAACCACCCCACCGGCGAGAATATTGTTCAGAGGCTCGACGAGACGTCTATCCAACCATGGGTCCATGACATGGAGATTGTAGCAATCGACAGGGTTGGTCGCCTTCTTATCAGGAACAACATTGACGCCAAAGACCACGACGGTATGCGCATATGGGCTATTCTTATAGTTGTAAGCAACCATGACGTGGCCGCTCTTCTTCATCCGCGCGTAGAATCCGTCGATCGTCAGGGCGCTGATGGGAGCTCCATTCGAGCCGCCATACGCCTTGTAGCCCAGCTTGAAATGCTTGACGACAGCGGTCCAACCTCTCGTCGTCAGGCTGTCCTTTGGACCAAGCGCTCCTTTGACAACGCTGAATTTTGCGAAGGCATCTTCCTGCATCATCGTCTTGATGTCGGTCCGGGCACTGGTCCAGCCTTGGATCGACGCCGCCCAGCAGCGGTAAAACTTATGATCCTGCTTCACAGCCAGGGGCCGGCCATTCGTCTCGAAGTCGAGCGGGCTGCCTGTCAGCATAGTGGATGTAATATCGTCGACGATGCCATTGGGCGTGAGAGAGCTGAAAAACTGCATCTCCTTGACGAGGTCTTCGGTCGGATTGTCGAACTTGCCGGTGAGCTTGAGCGGCTTTGCGCCACTATTCGCATTCTTCGGCCGGCTCGCCTGCCAGTCGTTGAGCATCTCCTGGACAGTATAGACCAGCGGCCCGGACGAGCCCTTCTTGAGATTGCCCATCGCCCACCTCGCATTCGGCCATACGCACGATACTTCCGGGTACGCAGAGGCGACCCGAAGCCGGGAAATGCATCGACCAGCAACGAATGGCGATCCCCACCGTTCTGGCGGCATCGCGACTTTGACAGTTCCTTTGCGTCAGTCAATCGACAGGCTTCAGCCTTCCCCTTCAGCTCCTCGCGTGACGATCGCCACGGGACGAAGATCGAACGGGAGCCAAGCGGCGAGCAGCCACAACACGCTGAGCTTCAAAGGGGATTTTGGAGCGGGCGATCGGGATCGAACCGACGACATTCAGCTTGGGAAGCTGACGTTCTACCACTGAACTACGCCCGCATGCTTGCCCGTATAGCCGGGCTGAGCCGCCGTCGGCAAGCCGGTCAAGCCGAGATTTCCGGCCAGGGCCGAAAAAGCCGCGCCGGGCCCCTGTCGCCCGGCGCGGCTTGGTTCAGACGCGGGGCGTCTTACCAGCAGCCGTAATAGCCGCAGCCATAGTAGCCGTAGTGGCGGCGCGACGAAGCGGCGATGACCGCGCCGCCGACCGCGCCTGCGACCACGCCGGCCGCGACCGCATTGCTGGCCTGGGCATTGGAGCGGCGGAAGCTCTGGAACACCTCGCTGCGGCAACGCTCGAAGGCGCGGGTGCCGGGGCGGTGGCCGGCATCGAGGCAGACCTGGTCAGACTCGGCCGCCGACTGCTCGACGGACTGGCAGCCGGCAAGCCCGGCGGCGAGAACGCCGGCGATGATGAGGGCGCGCATGAGAAATCCTTTCCCTGTAGACGTTTGGCCACGAAAGCCATGAAGCGGAAGGCGGTCGATGCCTCCCGCCGGTGACACAAGCATGAACGCGCCGCAGACCAACGGCCGGCAACGCCATCGGCGCTTGCTGCCATCTGACACGGAATCGCCATTTTGTCGCCTGGAAGGTTGCCGAACGGGCAATCTTCCAGCGTGCGTTGCGGATTCGCGGCTAAGGAAGGGTTGAACGGGCCGGCAATTCGGCGCTCAAGCCGAGCGAAAATGCTTGGAGAGCTTCAGTGCCTGGCCCTGATAGTTCGAGGTGCCGATCGCGCCGTAGAGAGCGTCCGGCTCGGCCGCCATGCGCTCGAAGGCGAGACGCCCGACCACCTGCCCATCCTCAAGCAGGAAGGGCACCTCATGGCTCCTGACCTCGAGCACGCCGCGGCTGCCGGGGACGCCGCCCGCGCCGACGCCGAAGCCAGGGTCAAAGAAGCCGGCATAATGGACGCGGAACTCGCCCATGGCCGGGTCGATCGGCGCCATCTCCGCAGCAAAGGCCGGCGGGATATGGATCCGCTCTTTCGAGGCCAGGATGTAGAACTGGTGCGGGTCCAGGATGAGCCGCTTGCGCTTGGCCGGGATCGGCGTCCAGAAATCGTCGATCTCGTAGCCGCCGACGCGGTCGACATCGATGACGTCGGTGAAACGCTGGGCCTGGTAGCCGATGATCTCGCCCTCGGCGTCGCCGAGATGGATGCTGAACAACAGGCCGTTGCGGATCGTCGCGGGACCGTCGACCAGAGCCGTGTGGCGATGGACCTCGCGCAGCTCCCGGTCGGAGACGCGAAAGCCCTCCGCCTCGTCCTGACCGGAGCCGCGGCGGCGGAAGCGCAACTGGTTGAGGCGGCTGCCCTTGCGCACCTTGATCGAGAAGCTCGACGGCGAGATCTCGGCATAGAGCTTGCCGGAATAGCCGCCGGCGACGCTGTCGAAGGCCTCGCTGCGGTCGGCGATCAGGCGGGTGAAGACGTCGAGCCGGCCGGTTGAGCTCTTCGGATTGGCGAAGGCTGAGATCGTCGTCGGTAGGTCGTGCAGCGATTCCATCAGCTCAACGACGTAGACGCAGTTCTTCTCGAGGATCGCGCCTTCTTCAAGCGATACCTCGTCCTGGGTCAGGTCGGCGAGCATCTGGGCGACGCTCTTGTTCGGGCCGGGGAGGAAGCTGGCGCGGACGCGGTAGGCCTTGTGGCCGAGCCTGAGATCGAGGCTCGCCGGCTGGTACTGGCTCTCGGCGAAGGCGCCGGAGGTCGAGCGGACCATGCCGCGATGAACGAGCTTGCGGATGTCCTGGCGCGGCAGCACGCCGGACGGGCCGGCGAGCGAAGCCGGCGCAGTCGCGATCTCGGCCAGCATGTCGGGCGATGTCGCCATGGCGCTATCAGACCACCTTGTGAAGCGCGGCGCAAAGCCAGCCTGCCGCGAGAGTGATCGTTCTTCCTGCCGCACCGGGGAGCCGCTGGCGAGTCCGGCGTGGCGTTGTCCACATGCCCGCGCCACTGCGGCGCATCGGGCCTACAGCCGGTTGACAGCATTGACGCTGCGACGTCCCAGGTCATAACAAGGCCTTCCCGCCGCCCCGGCGCGAGCCGCGCGCAGACGGCACGGAGCCGCGATGATGTACCAGGCCGAAACCCATGGCGTGCGCGTCACCGCCTCGCCCAAGTTCATGGACAGCGAATCCACGCCAGCCCAGAGCCGCTATTTCTGGGCCTACACGATCGAGATCGAGAACCTCTCATCCCGCAGCATGCAGTTGATGACACGGCACTGGGTCATCACCGACGGGCGCGGCGAGGTGCATGAGGTCCGCGGCGACGGCGTCATCGGTCAGCAGCCGGTGCTGCAACCGGGCGAGCGTTTCAGCTATACCTCCGGCTGCCCGCTGATGACGCCCGACGGCAGCATGCGCGGGGTCTACGCCATGCTCGGCGAGGACGGCGCGCTTTTCGATGTCGAGGTGCCGCTGTTTCCGCTCGACTCGCCCTATGTGAAGAAGGTTCTGCATTGACGACCGCAATCCCGACCGGGCAGCGCTACCAGCCGCTCGACGTGCTCGCCCGCCTCGTCGCCTTCGACACGGTGAGCCACAAATCCAATCTCGAGCTGATCGCCTTCGTCGAGGACTATCTCGCCGGCTGGGGCGTGCCCTCCGTGCGTTTCCCCAATGCGGCCGGCGACAAGGCGGCGCTGTTCGCCACGATCGGCCCGCAGGACAAGGGCGGCATCGTCCTCTCCGGCCATACCGACGTCGTGCCGGTCGAGGGCCAGGCCTGGTCGCGCGATCCCTTCACCCTGCATGTCGAGGACGGCAAGGCCTATGGCCGCGGTTCGGTCGACATGAAGGGCTTCGTCGCGCTGGCGCTGGCGCTGGTCCCGGATTTCCTCGCCGCCGACCTGAAGACGCCAATCCACCTGTTCTTCTCCTATGACGAGGAGGTGACCTGCCTTGGCGTCGTCGACGGTATCGCCGCCATGGGCAAGAGCCTGCCGAAGCCGCGCGCCGTGATCGTCGGCGAGCCGACCTCGCTCGAGCTCGCCGACGCCCACAAGGGCATCCGCACCTTCTTCACCGCGATCACCGGCTTTGCCGCGCATTCCTCCAAGCCGCATCTCGGCGCCAGCGCCGTCCATGCCGGCACGCGCCTCGCCGCCGGCCTCGTCGCCATGGCGGACGAGCGCGAGAGCCATCTCGACGAGAGCGGCCGCTTCGATCCGCCCTACGACACCGTCCATATCGGCAAGTTCCATGGCGGCATCGCCCGCAACATCCTGGCCGATCGCGCCGATCTCGCCTGGGAGGTGCGCACGCTGCCGGGCTCCGACCCCGAAGAGGTGCCGGCCCGCTTCGCCAAGCTCTCGGACGAGGTGCTGGCGCGGATGCGCAAGACCGCGCCCTCGGCTGCGATCGAGACGGTGATGAGCTCGGACGTGCCGGGCCTCGCCCCCGATCCGGGCTCGGAGGCCGAGACGCTGGTGATGCGGCTCGCCGGGCGCAACCGCACCATCGCCGTCGCCTACGCCACCGAGGCCGGGCATTTCCAGCGCGCCGGCCTGCCGACCATCGTCTGCGGCCCGGGCTCGATCGACCAGGCGCACCAGCCGGACGAGTACATCACGCTGGAGCAGTTCGCCGCCGGCGAGGCCTTCATGCGCAAGCTGATGGCGGAGTGCCGGGCGGGCTAGAACGTCATTCTCGGGCGAAGCGCAGCGCAGACCCGAGAATCTCGTGACGAGAAGGCGCTAAACTGAGCCTTCTCCGGGCTGAGATGCTCGGGTCAAGCCCGAGCATGACGCGCTAGGTTCACTCCCCCGCCGCGATCTGCGCCTCGACCTCGGCCGGGTCGAAGTCGTAGCGGCGCGAGCAGAACTCGCAGGTGACGCCGAGCGTGCCGTCATCGGCGATCATCGCCTTGCGATCATCGGCCGAGAAGCCCTTGAGCATGCCCAGCACGCGCTCGCGCGAGCAGCGGCAGGCCTCGTGCACCGCGACCGGCTCGAAGACATGGGCGCCGCGTTCATGGAAGAGCCGGTAAAGCAGTTGCTCGCTCTCCAGCAGCGGATCGAGCAATTCATGATGCTCGATCGTCCCGACCAGCGAGCGCGCCTCGGCCCAGGCGTCGTCGCTGATGCCGTCATCGTCGCCGGCCGCGAGGATCTCGTGCCCCTCCGGCGCATCGCCGGGATGGAGATCGGCTGCGCGCAGGCGTTCCGGCGAGGTCGGCATGAACTGGACGATCAGGCCGCCGGCGCGCCAGGCGAGGCCGCTGCCGGTCAGGACCGTGCCGACGCCGAGGCGGATACGGCTCGGGATCTGCTCGGACTGGCGGAAATACTGGTGGCCGGCCTCTTCCAGGCTCTGGCCGTCGAGCGCGACGATGCCCTGATAGCGCGTCGCGTCGGTGCCCTGGTCGACGGTCATGGCGAGATGGCCCTTGCCGAGCAGTTCGCCGGTCGAGACCGCATTCGCGTCGATCGCCGCCGCCAGCCGGTCGGCGTCGTAGCGGGCCATGGCGCGGTAGCAGTCGGGCGCGTTGAAATCAACGACCAGCATCGAGATCGGCCCGTCGCTCTTGGTCTGGAGCTGGAACCGCCCCTCGCCTTTCAGCGTCGTGCCGAGCATGACCGTCAGAGCCGCCGCCTCGGCTAGAACGCGTGCGACCGGCTCTGGGTAATGGTGCCGTTCGAGGACCTGGTCGAGCGAGGGGCCGAGCCTGACGACCCGGCCGCGCACGTCGAGCGCCGGCACGGTGAAGGGCAGCACCCGGTCGTCGGGCGCGCCCACTGGCGAGGCTTCAGCCATCAGGCCGCCACTCCGCCGAAGCACCAGGCCAGGATGCCCTTCTGGGCATGCAGCCGGTTCTCGGCCTCGTCGAAGACGGCCGATTGCGGCCCGTCCATGACCTGGTCGGTCACTTCCTCGCCGCGCGAGGCCGGCAGGCAATGCATGAAGATCGCATCCTTCTCGGCGCGGCCGAGCAGGCGCTCATCGACCTGATAGGGCCGCAGCAGATTGTGGCGCGTGCCTTCCTCGTCACCCATCGAGACCCAGCAATCGGTGATGACGCAGTCGGCGCCCTCGACCGCGGCCTCGGGCCGGGTGGTCAACTGCAGCTTCGCGCCTTGCTTGCGGGCCCAGTCGAGCAGCGCCGGCGGAGGGCTGAGCTCCTCGGGCGTGGCGATGGCGAGCTCGAAATCGAGCCGGCCGGCGGCGTGGACCCAGGAGGTCAGGACGTTGTTGGTGTCGCCGGTCCAGGCGATGCGCTTGCCCTTGATCGAGCCCTTGCGCTCCTCGAAGGTCATGACATCGGCCATGACCTGGCAGGGATGCTGGCGCTTGGTCAGGCCGTTGATCACCGGCACGGTGGCGTATTTCGCCATCTCGACCACGGAATCATGGTCGAGCATGCGGATCATGATCGCATCGACATAGCGCGACAGCACGCGGGCGGTGTCGGCGATGGTCTCGCGCTCGCCGAGCTCGATCTCCTGGCCGGTCACCATCATCGGCGAGCCGCCGAGCTCACGGATGCCGACGTCGAAGGAGACGCGGGTCCGCAGCGAGGGCTGCTCGAAGATCATGGCGATGACCTTGCCCTCGAGCAAGCGGTCGCTGGCGGCCGCGGGCGTACGCCGCCGGGCCTTGATCTCCTCGCCGGCCTTGAGGATGGACCTCAGTTCGCCGGCGGAGAAATCCGAAAGATCGAGAAAGTGGCGCGTCGCAGACATCATGTTCACTCCGCCGCCGGCCGGGCGAGTTCCGCCTCGACCGCACCTGCCGCCTTGTCCAGCCGCGCCACCGCCTCGGCTACTTCGCTCTCGCCGATGATCAGGGGCGGCAGCAAACGCACGACATTGTCGCCGGCCGCGACCACGAGCAGGCCGGCCGCACGGGCCTGAGCGACGAAATCGGTGTTCGGGGTCTTGAGCTTGAGGCCGAGCATCAGCCCCTCGCCACGGATCTCCTCGATCACCTGGGGGTGCTGGTCCTTGAGCTGGGCCAGCGACTGGCGCAGGCGCAGCGCCGTCTTCTGGACATGGTCGAGGAAGCCCGGCGCCAGGATGACGTCGAGCACGGCGTTGCCGACCGCCATGGCGAGCGGGTTGCCGCCGAAGGTGGTGCCGTGAGTGCCGAGCGTCATGCCGGAGGCCGCCTCCTCGGTGGCCAGGCACGCGCCCATCGGGAAGCCGCCACCAATGCCCTTGGCGATCGACATGATGTCGGGGGCGACGCCATTGAGCTCATAGGCGAAGAACTTGCCGGTGCGGCCGACGCCGGTCTGGATCTCGTCGAAGACCAGCATGAGGCCGTGCTCGTCGCAAAGCTCGCGCAGGCGCTTCAGGAAGCGCATCGGCACCAGACGCAAGCCTCCTTCGCCCTGGATGGGCTCGATCATCAGCGCCGCGGTCTCCGGCCCGATCGCGGCCTTCAGCGCCGCCTCGTCGTCGAAGGGCACCTGGTCGAAGCCGTCGACCTTCGGGCCGAAGCCGTCGATGTATTTCTGCTGGCCGCCGGCGGCGATGGTCGCGAGGGTGCGGCCATGGAAGGCGCCCTCGAAGGTGACGATCCGGTAGCGCTCGGGATGCCCCTTCGCGGCGTGGTACTTCCGCGCCATCTTGATCGCGCACTCGTTCGCCTCGGCGCCCGAATTGGTGAAGAAGACGCGCTCGGCGAAGGTCGCCTCGCAGAGCCGGCGGGCGAGCTTCTCGCCCTCGGGCATCGAGTAGAGGTTCGAGGTGTGCCAGATGCGCTGGGCTTGGGCAGTCAGCGCCTCGACCAGATGCGGATGGGCATGACCGAGCGAATTGACGGCGATGCCGGCGCCGAAATCGAGAAAACGCTGGCCGTCGACGGTGATCGCCCAGGCGCCTTCGCCGCGCTCGAGCGCGATCGGGGCACGGGCATAGGTCGGCAGGAGAACGGAAGAAGCGGAAGCGGTGCTCATGGAGCAAAATCCTTGCGGCGAGACAGGAGGGTAGCGCGGAATCTCGGGCCGGGAACGGCAGGGTGGGACGCAAGGCGGCATGATGCCGGCACGATGCGACCCGCCGGCGACATTATCGTCGCTGGCCGTTCCCGCCGTCTCGTCGCGCGTCAAGCCGCATCGAAGGAAAATCCCGATCGCTCAAAAACATAAGCGCCGCCCTTGGGGGCGGCTGCGTTACGCGACTATGCAAAACCGGCCCGGCCCTGTCAATTGCGGCAGCCCTTACGGCAGCGTTGCCGATTGGACTCACTCACGCGTCATCTGCGGCGATTGGCTGGGGAAAAGCCGAATTAGGATTCGGCGACTCTTGTGGCCGAGTCAGGCCATCTTGTATGGTCCTCTTCGTCAGATACGACATCTCGTGCGGCGTCTCCAGTATCGTCAGTTCCGGGCGTAACGGCTTCCGTTTAGCGACGGGCGCTGCCGGTATCGGATTCCGCCATGATCTCTCCCTATGCCTCGCCGGCTTGCTGGCGGGACATGACGAAGACAGGTGCAACTCCATGACCGAAGCCGGAGCCTGGACCGACGAACGCGTCGAACTGCTCAAGAAGCTCTGGAATGACGGCCTGAGCGCGAGCCAGATCGCCGCCGAACTCGGCAATGTCACGCGCAACGCCGTCATCGGGAAGGTCCATCGCCTTGGCCTGTCGGGCCGGGCCAAGAGCCCCGGTTCGGCCACGCCGCGCCCGCGCAAGCCGGCGGCGCGCCCACCGAGCCACCCGGCCGGACATCAGAACGGCGGCGCCGGGCTGACCCGCGGCAACACCGCGCTGGCTCCGCAGTTCGCGCCGCAGATCGAGGCCGAAGCGCAAGTCGAGCGCGAGCCGGCTCCATCCGAGGACGTGGTGGTGCCGTTCTCGGAGCGGGTCACGATCATGGATCTGCGCGAATATATGTGCCGTTGGCCGATGGGCGATCCGACCTCGCCGGAGTTCCGCTTCTGCGGCGGCCGCAGCGCGACCGGCCTGCCCTATTGCGCCTATCACGCCCGCATCGCCTACCAGCCGGCGGCCGACCGCCGCCGCGACCGCAAGGCCGTCCGCGCCTGAGTGGCCGATGCGATCAGAAACGGAAGAGCCGGCCCCCGTGGCCGGCTTTTTTCATGGGGTCTCGGAGATGGCCACGCACGGAAATCAGCCTCCGTCGATAGGGGCCTCATCCATCCTCGCTGCGAGCGCGAGATCCTCTTCGGTCATCTCGATCGCCGTACGTATCGGAACCAGGCCGCGCTCCCGGTAAAGGCGGGCTAGTCCATCCCATTCGGCGAGGACGATCTTGTAGATGCCGCTGTAGACGAAGGTCCTGGACGCGATCTCGACCGCCGTCTCTCGCCCAAGCAAAGTCGACGTGGCCTCGACCTCCAGCCAATTCACGATGAGGTGGAGATAGGACGACGCGGCGCTATGCGCACCTTCCGGAAAGGCGACCGGGACCGCAGGATAGCGCGCCTCCAGCTCCTTCCTGATGGCGCGCCACCCGGCCGTATGCGCGTGAGAATACCACGTCACATACCAGTGCATCTGCTCGTGGAGGTAGGTCGAGAGCAGGGGCCCCTCGGCTCTGAGCATCGTGTTCAGGGTGAGCACGGGATGGCTATGCGGGATTTCTCCCGGCGCGATGCGCATGCGGGTCGCGTACTCGAATGGCCTGAGATCGTGCTCCGCACGCAGCTTGTCGAGCAATCCTCGGATTTGCTCCGCTGCTCTTCGGGCCTCCGTCAAATCTATCTCGACATTGTCGGTTGGGAGTCGCATCGCGGGCACCATTCAGGTCGGCGCAGGTCGATTGTGTCCTATGTCCGGAATCAGGCGGCATGTCCGCTTGAGTTTCAAAGCAGAAAATGGAAGCCGAAGCCGAGGATCACGAAGCCCGCCGCCACAACCTGCGCCACGAAGAGTGGCTGCAGCCGCGAGGCCTTTTCGGCGTCATCAGAAGCTTTCTCGGCGCGCGACATGCGGTCCCTGGCCTTGAACTGCTCAGGCCCGCCATCCCGCTCCAGATCCATCCGCACCGCGATGAAGCCGATCACCAGACCGAGTATGCCGAGCCCGAAGAAGCCGACGAGACGGAGCGCGCCATAACCGACGCCGAGCAGCAGCGCGGCTAGAAACGGAAACGCGACATAATCCCATTTGGTGAAGCGCATGGACAGCAATGTGCTGGAACCGCTTATGCTCGTCCAGCTGCGCGGTCGCTGGTCAGCCCGAACGGACTGGTGACGGCACATGACGCATGTCGATCAAGGAGACGAGCGGGTGAGTCCAGTCGAATATGCCTGTGCACTGCCGATCAGAAGGCAGCGTGTCCTGCTGGGCCTGCGGGCTCCGCATCGGCGAAATCGGCCGTCTTGCTGGGACACCATCGGCGGCCATGTCGAGCCGGGCGAAGCCGCCGAGGCTGCCCTCGTCCGCGAACTTCAGGAAGAGCTCGGCATTACGCCGACGGGTTTCCACCATGTCGAGACCATCGAGACGACCGAGACGGATGGCGTCACGCCCGCGCTTTGGCATCTGTTTGTGGTCGCAGAATGGGCCGGCGGCGAACCCGGGATCGCCAATGACGAGCACAGCGAAATCCGCTGGTTCACGTTTGGCGAGGCCGAGGCGCTGACGCCGCTGGCCTCCGAAGCCTATTGCCCGGTTTTCGCCAGGCTGGCCACGGCTTGCGCACCGCGATCATAGGCACCGACATGGCGACATTCGCGATCTATGCAGGTGCGGCCTTGGCGGAAATCGCTGGCTGCTTCGCCCTCTGGGCCTGGCTGAAGCTCGACAAGCCGGTCTGGTGGCTGCTCCCCGGGCTCGTCTCTCTCGCGGCCTTCGCCTGGCTGCTGACCCTGGTCGACAGCCCTGCTGCCGGGCGCGCCTTCGCTGCCTATGGCGGCGTCTACATCATGGCGTCGCTGGCCTGGATGGCGCTGGTCGAGAAGGTCGCGCCGGATCGCTACGATCTGGCGGGTGCGGCTCTCTGCCTCGCCGGCGCGGCGGTGATCATCGCCGCGCCGCGCTGATCGAGGCGCTCACCCGCGCGCAAAGGTCTCGTCGAAGGCGTAGCCGGCGCCGCGCACCGTGCGCAACGGGTCCTTCGAATTGGCTGGGGTGATCGCCTTGCGCAGGCGCCCGACATGGACGTCGACGGTGCGCTCGTCGATATAGACGTCGCGGCCCCAGACGGCATCGAGCAATTGCGCCCGCGAATAGACCCGGCCCGGCGCCTGCATCAGGAACTCGAGCAGGCGGAACTCGGTCGGGCCGAGATGCAGCTCGGCCCCGGCGCGGCGGACACGCCGCGTCGTGCGGTCGAGCTCGAGATCGCCGGCGGCGAGCAAGCCGGCGACATGGCCAGGCTTGGCCCGGCGCAGCAGCGCCTGGATGCGGGCGATCAGCTCGGGCAGCGAGAACGGCTTGACGACATAGTCGTCGGCGCCGGTGGCGAGCCCGCGCACACGCTCGGTCTCCTCGCCGCGGGCGGTCAGCATGATGATCGGCACGCGCTCGGTGTCGCGGCGTGTGCGCAGGCGCCGGCAGAGCTCGATGCCGGAGAGCCCGGGCAGCATCCAGTCGAGCAGGACGAGATCGGGTGTATGGTCGCGCAGATGCAGTTCGGCGTCGTCGCCGCGCGCCACGCTGTCGACCTCGAAGCCCTCGGCCTCAAGATTGTAGCGCAGCAGCAGGGTGAGCGGCTCCTCGTCCTCGACGATCAGGATGCGTGCGGGCATGTCAGGGTCCGTTCAAGCCCCGCCGGTTCAGCCATTGGCCGCCGGCAGGTCGACGAGGATGTTGGTGGTGTCGAGCTTCGGCCGGTTCTCGTCCATGGACTGGCCGGTGACGAGATAATGGATGGTCTCGGCGATGTTGGTGGTGTGGTCGCCGATGCGCTCGACGTTCTTGGCGCAGAACAGCAGGTGCGTGCAGAAGGTGATGTTGCGCGGGTCCTCCATCATATAGGTCAGGAGTTCGCGGAACAGCGAGGTGTAGAGCGCGTCGATCTCGTCGTCGCGGCGCCAGACCTCCATCGCCTTCTGCTCGTTGCTGGCGGCGTAGGCGTCGAGCACGTCCTTGAGCTGGGCCTGGACCAGGCGGCTCATATGCTCGAGGCCGACGACGGCGCGATGCGGCGGCGAGAACTGGCCGGAAATCGCGACAGCGCGCTTGGCGATGTTCTTGGCGAGGTCGCCGACGCGCTCGATATCGGCGGCGATGCGGATCGCCGAGATCAGCTCGCGCAGATCGTTGGCGAGCGGCTGGCGGCGGGCGATGGTCAGCACCGCCTTCTCCTCGACCTCGCGCTGGAGATTGTCGAGGCGCTGGTCGGCGCTGATGATCTTCTGGGCGAGCGCGGTGTCGCGGCGAACCAGCGCCACGGTGGAGTCACCGAGCATGCGCTCGGACATGCCGCCCATCTCGGCGATGCTGCGGCGCAAGCCTTCGAGATCGGCGTCGTAGGAGCGGACGATATGGTCGGACATCGGGCGTATCCTTCGGGGGCTGGCGGACGCTGAGGTGTCAGCCGAAACGGCCGGTGACGTAGTCCTGCGTCTGCTTCTTGTGCGGGTTCATGAAGATGGTGTTGGTGGCGTCGAACTCGATGACCTCACCGAGATACATGAAGGCGGTATACTGCGAGATGCGCGCCGCCTGCTGCATGTTGTGGGTGACGATGACGATGGTGAAGTCGCTCTTCAGCTGCTCGAGCAGGTCCTCGATCTTGCCGGTCGAGATCGGGTCGAGCGCCGAGGTCGGCTCGTCGAACAGGATGACCTCGGGCTTCTGCGCGATGGTGCGGGCGATGCACAGGCGCTGCTGCTGGCCGCCGGACAGGCCCATGCCGGAGCTCTTCAGCTTGTCCTTGACCTCGTCCCAGAGCGCGGCGCGGCGCAGCGCGCCCTCGACGCGATCGTCGAGCTCCGACTTCGGCGGCTTCTCGTAGAGGCGGATGCCGAAGGCGACGTTGTCGTAGATCGACATCGGGAACGGCGTCGGCTTCTGGAAGACCATGCCGATGCGCGAGCGCAATTCGTTCACGTCGACATTGTTGGAGATGATGTTGCGGCCGTCGAGCAGGATCTCGCCGGTGGCCTTCTGCTCGGGATAGAGCGAGTAGATGCGGTTGAAGATGCGCAGCAGGGTCGACTTGCCGCAGCCCGAGGGGCCGATCAGCGCGGTGACGTGCCGGTCGCGGAAATCGAGATTGATGTTCTTCAGCGCCTTGTGCTCGCCGTAGTAGAAATCGAGGTTCTTGACGGCGATGCGGACGGGAGCCTCGGCATCCAGCGTCTGCGGGCTCAGTTCGAGGGTCGAGAGCATCTGCATGGTCCTTCCGATCGGACGCTGTTCAGGTCTGAGTTTATTTGCCGCCGCGCACGATGCGCCGGGCGATGATGGAAAGCACGAGGATTGAGACGGTGATGATCAGCGATCCCGCCCAGGCGAGCTGCTGCCAGTTCTCGTAAGGGGCCGAGGCGAACTGGTAGATCGTCACCGGCAGGTTGGAGACACCGCCGATCAGGTTGGGCGAGAACCAGAAATTGTTGTTCAGCGCGGTGAAGATCAGCGGCGCGGTCTCGCCGGCGATGCGGGCGAGGGCGAGCAGGACGCCGGTGACCATGCCCGACTTCGCCGCACGCCAGGTCACCGAGGTGATGACGACGGAGGGCGGGGCGCCGAGCGCGGCACCCGCCTCGCGCAGCGAGCCGGGAACCAGGCGCAGCATGTCCTCGGTGGTGCGCACGATCACCGGAATCGCGATGATGCCGAGCGCCACGCCGCCGGCCCAGCCGGAATAGCCGCGAAACGGCTCGACCAGGATCACGTAGACGAACAGGCCGATCAGGATCGAGGGCGCCGAAAGCAGGATGTCGTTGATGAAGCGGATGAGGTCGGCGAGCTTCGAGGCCTTGCCGTATTCGGCGAGATAGGTGCCGGCGAGCACGCCGATCGGCGTCGCCACGGCGATGCCGAGGAAGGTCAGCACGATCGAGCCGACGATGGCGTTGGCGAGGCCGCCGCCTTCCGTGCCCGGCCCGGGCGTGATCTGGGTGAAGGTCGAGGCGGAAAGCCCGCCCAGCCCCTTCACGATCAGCATGCCGAGGATCCAGAACAGCACGACGATCGCGATCAGGGTGAAGCTCGTCGCGATGATCTTCATCATCCGGTCGGCGGTACGGCGCGAGGAGCGCACGCGGCCCCATTCGACATGCGGCGCGGTCATGGTCTTGGCAGGTGTGGCCATGGTCATTGTCCGCTCCCGCTCAGTAGCGCTTCACCCGCGCGACCAGCAGGCGCGCGATGACGAGGACGACAAAGGTGACGAAGAACAGGATGCAGCCGAGCGCGATCAACGCGTTGAGCTGCAGGCCGAGCGCCTCGTTGAACTCGTTGGCGATGCGCGAGGCGATCGTCGAGCCGGGATCCATGACCGAGGCCGAGAGCCGGTTGGCGTTGCCGACGACGAAAGTCACCGCCATGGTCTCGCCGAGGGCACGGCCGAGGCCGAGCATGATCGCGCCGATGATCGAGACGCCGGCCTGCGGCACCAGGACGTGGCGCACCACCTCCCAGGTCGTCGCGCCGATGCCATAGGCGCTCTCGCGCAGCACCGACGGGATCTGGTCGAGCATGTCGCGGGTGATCGAGGCGATGAAGGGGATGATCATGAAGGCCAGGATGATCCCGGCGGACAGGATGCCCAGGCCCGAGGGCGAGCGCGAATAGAGGATGGTGCCGACGATCGGCATGCCCTCGACCAGGCTCGAAAGCGGGATCTGGACATAGGCCGCGAACAGCGGCGCGAAGACGAACAGGCCCCACATCCCGTAGATGATCGAGGGTACGGCTGCGAGCAGCTCGATCGCGGTCGAGACCGGCTGCTTGAACCAGGGCGGAGCCAGCTGCGTCAGGAAGACGGCGATCCCGAGCGAGAGCGGGACGCCGACGACGAGCGCGATCAGCGCGGTCGAGAGGGTGCCGACGATCGCAGGCCAGGCGCCGTATTGTTCGTTCTGGGTGTCCCAGACGCTGGAAGTGATGAAGCCGAGGCCGAATTCGCGGAAGGCCGGCCAGCCGCCGACCACCATCGAGACCATGATGCCGGCGAGCAGGACCAGCACAAACAGGGCCGCCAGCAGGCTGGCGTTGCGGAAAACGAGATCGAAAGTCCCCATCGGGGTCTTGCGCACCGGCGCACTCGGCACGGCGAACTGGTCGGTCACGGCGGACATCCGTGGTTACTCCGGTCTCGAACGGCGACTATCGGGGCGAAACGATATTCTGGTCGTCGCGGAAGCGGGGGCCGCGACCGGCCCCCGCCCCGTATTCTCATGCGGGAACGATCAGAAGATCGGCTTGCCCGCCGGGTCGGTCACGCCCTTCCAGGCGTTGCGGACCTGATCCTTGACGTTGGCCGGCAGCGGCACGTAGTCGAGGTCGAGGGCGAGCTGGTCGCCGCTCTTGTAGGCCCAGTCGACGAACTTCAGCGCGGCCTGCACCTCTTCCGGCTTCTCGGGCTTGGCGTGCACGAGCAGGAAGGTGGCGGAGGTGATCGGCCAGGCCTGGGCGCCCTTCTGGTTGTTCAGCGAGATGCCGAAGCCGGGGGCCTCGTTCCAGTTGGCGTTGGCGGCAGCGGCCTGGAACGACTTGTCGTCCGGAGCCGGGAAGTTGCCGTCGGCGTTCTTGACGAGGGCATGGGCCAGCTTGTTCTGCTTGGCGTAGGCGTATTCGACGTAGCCGATCGAGTTGGCGACCTGCTTGACCGAGGCCGAGACGCCCTCATTGCCCTTGCCGCCGATGCCGACAGGCCACTGCACGGCCGTGTTGGTGCCGATCTTCGACTTCCAGTCAGCCGAGACCTTGGAGAGGTAATCGGTGAAGACGAAGGTCGTGCCCGAGCCGTCCGAACGGTAGACCGGGTTGATGTTGGCGTCGGGCAGCTTGAGGTCGCCGTTCAGCGCGACGATCTTCGGGTCGTTCCACTTCTTGACGTTGCCGAGATAGATCTCGGCGATCAGCTCGCCCGAGAGCTTGAGCTGGCCAGGCTCGACGCCGGCGATGTTGATCGCCGGGACGACGCCGCCCATCACGGTCGGGAACTGGATCAGGCCGTCCTTGGTGAGGTCATCGCCCTTGAGCGGAGCGTCGGTGGCGCCGAAGGCGACGGTCTTCGCCTTGATCTGGCGGATGCCGCCACCCGAACCGATCGACTGGTAGTTCAGGCCAACGCCGCTCTCCTTCTTGTAGGCCTCGGCCCACTTCGAATAGATCGGGAAGGGAAAGGTCGCGCCGGCGCCGGTGATGTCGGCGGCCTGGGCAGCGCCCGTCAGGCCGATGGCAGCGGCCGTCAGAATGAGAAGTTTGCGCATCAGATGTCCTCTTTCGGATCGCAAGTGCAGCGGCCCTGCTAGAACACCGGCTATATGACAGCTGGATGACACATAGTCATGAAAGCGACCTGCGCCTCGTCACAAATCATTAACGGGCGGCCTCAGGCAGGCGCGGCAGGATCGCCCGGAAGGTCGCGCCCTGGCCGACCACGCTCTCGATGGTCAGGCGGCCGCGATGGCGCAGGACGATGTGTTTGACGATGGCGAGACCGAGGCCGGTGCCGCCGGCCTCGCGGCTCGCGGCGGTGTCGACGCGGTAGAAGCGTTCGGTCAGGCGCGGCAGATGCTCCGGGGCGATACCGGGGCCATCATCGCGCACGCTGATGCTCGCCTCGTCGCCGGAAATCCCGACAGTGATGCCGACCTCGCCGCCGCGCTGGCCGTATTTGATGGCGTTCTCGACCAGATTCTCCATCAGCCGCAACAATTCGTCGCGGTCGCCGGCGACGGTGACGGGCTGCTGCGGCACGTCGAGCTTCAGCGTCACTTCGCGCTCGCGGGCCATCAGCACCAGCGAATCCAGAATCTCGCGGGCGATGCTGGAGAGATCGACCGGTGTCTCCGGCGCGAGATGCGCGCGCAACTCGATCCGCGAGAGCGAGAGCAGGTCGTCGACGAGGCGCGCCATGCGCAGGCCCTGCTCGCGCATGATCGCCAGGAAGCGGTCGCGCGCCGCGGAATCGTTGCGCGCCGGACCCTGCAGGGTCTCGATGAAGCCCAGCACGGAGGCGAGCGGCGTGCGCAGTTCGTGGCTGGCGTTGGCGACGAAGTCGACGCGCATACGCTCGGTCATGCGCTGCTCGCTGAGGTCCTCGAAGGTCAGCAGCACGGCCCGGCGCCAGCCGCTGCCGGCGAGCGCCGCGATATGGATGCGGAAGGTGCGCTCGACCGGCACCCGCTCGATCAGCTCGACGGCGCGGCGGCCGCCATGGCGCGAGACCTGCTCGATCGCGTCGATCAGATCGGGGTCGCGCATCACCAAAGCGAGCGGCTTGCCCGTGGCGAGCGCCGTAACCAGAGCCGGCGCCGTCGGGCTCAGCGCCTGGATCACGCCCTGCGCGTCGAGCAGCACGGCTGGAACGCCGATGGCCTCGATCAGCGCCGCCGTAACCGGCGCCTTTGGGTCGACCAAAGCGTGCATGCGGCTCCTGCCCTTGCGTGGCCTGCGGCCAAGCCTCTTATTCCGGAGCGACGGCGTAGCGCAATTCCCTTCCCGCGCCGCAGGAGGGGAAGCGTTATCTGTGGGCGGGACCTGACGCCTCGAAGCCCGTCACGCCCGGAATCTGGACACCGCCAAGGAGCTGGATCAGCTCGCCCTGGCGGTGCACGCCGGTCTTGGCGAAAACGGATTTGAGCTGGCCACGCACGGTTTCGGGCCGGATGCCATGAGCCTCGGCGATGCCACCGATGGTACCGCCCGACAAGAGCAGGCGCGTCACCTTGGCCTCGGCCGGGCTAAGATCGAACAAGGCTTCGAGGATCGCGGCGGACGGTGCTGCGCTACGCCCAACCTCCGTGAGATAGAACAGCTGCGCCGCACCCGAAAACAGATCCAGTCCAGCCCGTCTGAGTGGAACGACATGCGCCACGAAGGCAGGCCGCTCGTCCGTTGCCCGTAGCGGAAAGGACAGGCCCGTGTCGCCGGCCCCATCGAGATGCCGCTGCAGGCGCTCGTTCGCCACGGAATCGGTGAGACGGATCCGGTCGAAAGCGCCGACCTCGACCGCAGCGCAGGTCAGGACGAGCTCGTTGGCCGCGAGCACGCTATGGCGGCCCGTGATGATTGCCGCCGGCAGGCCGACCAGCTCCAATGCCGCGACGCTGGCGCGCGCGCGCTCCAGACCGAGGCGCGCTGCGATGATCGAAGCCCGCGCAAGGTGCGGCCGGAGCGGATCGAGCTTCTCGGCCGCCTCGCGGGAGATGGGACCATCGGCATAGAGACGCTCGATCGAGAAGACGATGCTGTCGCCGCTGGTCGAGCGGATCGAAGTGCCAACACACCAGCCCCAGCCGCGCGGCCTGAGGAAATCACGATAGAACGGATCTCGCTCCAGCTCCTCGGGCGTGATCGCGTCGAGATCGGTCAGAAAACGTGGCTCGTAGAGAGGGACCAGGCGCTTGGCCCGCAAATTCTCCGCGGCGAAGGGCGAGGCGGCCCATTCAGCGGCAACGACGCGGATGGCTTGCGAAGAGGTCCACTGGAAACGGCTCGGCGAGGCCGCGAACAGGATCGTGCCGGCCCCGCCGACGCTCTTCGCCAAGCGGTCGAGTACGCCCGCCCATTTCTCCGGCACAACGGCGGCTTCATAGATCTCGTCGATCAGACTCGTCGTGTCCAATGGCTTCGTCCCGCAGGCCGGCAACGCCCTCGATCAGGGTCGGAAAACAGGAGTTGGCTCCCGCCGGCCGCTGCGTCAAGGACATGCTCGCCTGCCCCGAGCCGGCGGGTTCAGATATCGTGCCGTCTGATCCGCCGGATCATCTCGTTCAGCGCCAGCAGCACCAGCGCCAGGATGAAGGGCAGGATGTAGTAGATGATGCGGAAGAGCAGCAGCGCGCCCAGCACCTGCTCGAAGGGGAGGCGGCTGAGCGCGATCAGCATCGTCGCCTCGAAGACACCGAGCCCGCCCGGCGCATGGCTGGCGATGCCGATCAGGCAGGCGAAGATGTAGGCCGCCAGGAAGCTCTCATAGGGCAGGTTGTGCCCGCCCGGCAGCAGCACATAGAGCACGGCGGCAGCGGCGCAGACCTCGGCAGCGCCCAGCAGCATCTGCGCCAAGGTAACGCCCAGCCCAGGCAGCGGCAGGTTCCAGCCGCTGACCCGCAAGGTGCGCTCGCCGGTCGCCACCCAGAAGAGATAGCCCGCCGTTCCGACTGCCACGGCGGCGCCGACCGCCTGGATCACCAGCGGCGAGGTGCGTGCCAGAACGGCAACGGACTCCGTCGCATAGAACAGGCTGGCGCAGAGGATCATGCCAAGCCCGAGCCAGAAGGTCAGGCCGGCGATCACGGTGAGGCTCGCCACCTCCGAGGCGCGCACGCCCTTGGCCGAATAGACCCAGTAGCGCACCGTGCCGCCGGTCACGATCGGGAAGCCGAGGGTGAAGGCGACGGAATAGCTGGTGAAAGAGGCGAGCGCCGTCGTCCGGTAGGGGATGGAGAGACCGAGCCGCCGCAGCGCCAGCGCGTCATAGCCGGTGAGCAGCAGATAGCTCAGCGCCGTGAAGCCGAGCGCGAGCAGGAGCTGGCGCTGGCTTGCATTGGCGAAAGCGCGGGCGAGCTCGCCCGGCTCGATCTCGCGGACGATGTAGTAGAGCACCACCAGCGAGGCGATGAAGATTACCGAGGAAGCGAGCGGACCGAGCCACCACCAGCGGCTGCGCTTGCGCAGCGGCATTCCTGGCTCGTGCGGGCCGAAGGACATCAGCGCTCTTGTCGGGTTGCGCCCGGGCGCGGCTGCGGCGGGCAAGGCGGGTTGCTGGCGGCTGGCCTTGGCGGCCGGACCCGAGAGATAGCGCCTTCGCCGCGATGCACAAGGCGGGGCGGCGCGGCGAATGCGCGCCATGAGGCCGGCGCAGGACGCGCCGGCTGCTTTCCAGGCTCAGCGGCGAGGTGGCTAGCCTTCCGCCTCCATCGCCTCCCGGAAGAAGGCCTCGGGATCATCGACCTCGACCAGCTTCCGCTTGTCGATCCGCCAAAAGCGGTTGCCGACGGCCCGGACGAAGCTGCGATCATGCGAGACGAGAAGGCAGCTGGTCTCGCCGGCGGTGAGCTCAGCCTCCAGCGCCTCCTGCCCCTCGATGTCGAGATGGTTGGTCGGCTCGTCCAGCAGGTAGAAATTCGGCCGGGCGAGGCGCAGCGCCAGCATGGCGAGCCGCGCCCGCTGCCCGCCCGACAATGTGCCGATCGGGTCGGTCTGGCGATCGATGGCGATGCCTGCGCCAGCGAGCAGGCCGCGGGCCGGCTGGTCGCCGACGTCGAAGCGCCGGCTGATCAGGCCATGCGGCGTGTCGTCGTCGGGCAACTCGGCCAGGCTCTGACTGGCATGGCCGAGCACCAGCGAGGGCGTTGGCCTGATGCCGGGCTGATCGTCGCCTGCAATCGCCTTGTGGAGCATGGCGATGAAGCGCGATTTGCCGGCGCCGTTGAGGCCGAGCAGCACGATCCGGTCGCCAGGGCTGATCCAGCGCTTGCCCGTCCGGAACAGCTGCCGCCCGTCCGGCGTCTCGACCGCGACGTCGTCGAGCGCGACCAGCGCCCGCACATGGGTCGCGCTGCTGGCGAGCCTGATCGCGCCAGCTGAACGCTCGCGATGGGCCGGACGCGCCGTCGCTTCAAGCTCGTCGGCCCGTCGCTTCAGCTGCTTGGTCTTGCTCAACAGGAGATCGCTGCCGGAGTTGATCCCGATATTGTTGAGCTTCGCCGCCTGTCGCCGCATTTGCTGGACCGCCTTGAGGTCACGCTCGTGTCGGCGCGCCATGGCGGCATCGCTTTCGTCGAGCGCGGCTCGGGCCCACGAGTAAGGCAGGGCAAAGAGCTGCGAGCGCTCCTGACGCAGGAACAGCGTCCGGTTGGTCGTCGCGTCCAAGAAGGCGCGGTCATGGCTCGACAGGATCACGGCCATGTCGCGCGGCAGGGCGGTAAGCCAGTTTTCCAGCAGGCCGATCCGGGCGAGGTCGAGATGGTTGGTCGGCTCGTCCAGCAATAACAGGTCCGGCTCGGCGATGGCAGCGCGTGCGAGCAGGACGAGCCTTTGCCAGCCGCCGCTCAATTGCCCGAGTGGGCGGCGGCGCAGCTCAGTCGGCACGGACAGCATGTCGAGCGCGACCTCAGCACGCCAATGCTCGCTCTCGCGCTGCTCGGCCGGCAACTGGTCGAGCAGCAATTGATCGACGGGCTGCTCCAGCAAGTGCGGCGGTGCATCCTGCTCGACATGGCCGATGCGTAGGCCACGCGAGCGGATAATCCCGCCGGCGGACGGTTCAAGCGAACCAGCGAGACAGCGCAGCAAGGTCGACTTGCCGCGGCCATTGGCGGCGACGAGGCCGAGGCGGTCGCCGGCCACGAGGGAGAGGGACAGGTCGGAAAACAGCGGTGCGCCCAGCGTGACGCCGAGATTGCGCAGGGTGATCAAGGTCATGGTCGGTCTCGAAACTGCCCGAGCCGCGCGCCGTCATTCGGCCGGGGTCCTTGCCCCGAGCACCACGAATGCGGAACGCCTGGCTCGATGAGGGGATGAGACGCAGCTGACCCGAGCTCTGGGCTCGAAGACGCTACGCCCTCACGAAGGGCAGACCTGGAAGAGACCTAAAAGGATCGCCTGTACGGTCAGCCCTGCAAGCCGGCTTGCAGGGCCTGAACGGGGCCGCGCTGACGATGGTGACGAAAGAACGTGATCACGCAGCCCTCCTTGGTTTCGAGTGGATCGACGGGCGAGAGCTAACGCCAATCGCGACAATGCACAAGCCGGCGCGCTAGCTACGCCGGCCGACGAACAGAGCTGCCAGCCCGAAGACGGCCGCAGCCCCGCAGCTGCCGAGCCAGCCACCCCAGGCCCAGCTCAGGCCGGCCAGGGCTGAGCCGAGTGCACCACCGAGGAAGAAGATGCCGACGAACAGCCCGTTCAGCCGGGCGCGCGCCTCCGGCTGCAGCAGGTTGACTGCGCGGCGGCCGAGCGTCTGGTCACCGGTGACGCCGATATCGAGAATGAAGACCCCGAGGCCGAGCCCGACAAGGGCGACCGGCATTGCGAGATGCTCGTTCGTTCCGGCCCAGCCGAGCAGCGCCAGCGCTCCGAGCAGCAGGAGATGGCTCGTCAGGGTCGCCGGCCGAGTCCAGCCACGGTCACCAAAGCGCCCGAAGAGCGGCGCTGCCAATGCCCCACCTGCTCCGACCAGGGCGAACAGGGCGATGCCGCGCTGGCCGAGCAGAAAGGGTGGCTGCACCAGCCGCAGGGCGATCACCGTCCAGATCAGGCTGAAGCTCGCCATGACCAGCGCCGCCGAGAGCGCCCGCCGGCGCAGGACCGGCTCCTGCCGCAGCAGATGCCCGAGCGAGGCGATGAGAGCAGGATAGCTCTCCCGCGCTTCCGGCCGGCGGCGCGGTAGGTTGCCGGCGAGGACGAAGGCCAGCAGTGCCATGGCGACGGCGCTGACGACATAGAAGCCGCGCCAGCCCCAGGCATCGGCGAGGAGGCTGGCGAGCGGGCGCGCCAGCAGGATGCCGACCATCAGACCGCTCATCACATCGCCGATCACAGCGCCGCGCCGGGCGGGCGCCACCATCGCGGCCGCGATCGGCACCAGGATCTGGATGGCCGAGCAGGCGGCGCCCAGGGCGACCATCAGGACGAGCAGTGCCGGCAGGTTTGGCGCGACAGCGGCCAGCGCGGCGGCGAGGATCGCGCAGAGCAGCATGCGCAGGACCAATGCGCGGTTCTCGACGAGATCGGCGAGCGGCACCAGCAGGATGAGGCCGGCCGCATAGCCCAGCAACGGCGCCATCGCGACGAGGCCGCTCGCCGCCTCCGGCAAGCCGAAGCTGGCACCGATCGCTCCGACCAGCATCTGCGGCGCGAACAGATTGGTGACGATGACGCCGACCGCGACGGCGAACAGCACGGTAAGCGCCGTGGAGAGCCCGTGTTCCTCGGGCGCCTTCGGCAGGGACTGGCAGAGTGCCTGATCTTGGACGGACATGGTGACAGCTCCGACATATGGACTCGCATATCGTCGGAAAACTTTATTCGCTTTGAGCATTATGCTACAAATCGATTGTCACTATAATGATTATGCGGAATGGCTATGAACCTGCGCGATCTGGAAGCTTATCTCGCGGTCGTCGAGACCGGCTCGATCATCGGCGCCTCGGCCAGGCTCAACCTGACGCAACCCGGCGTCACCCGGCGGATTCAGAACCTGGAGGATGGCCTCGGCGCGGTCCTGCTCGACCGGCAGTCGAAGCCCCTGCGGCCGACCAATGCCGGGCGCGAGGCCTATGAGCAGGGGCTGCGCGTGCTGCGCTCGGTCGCCGATCTCAAGGCCGGGGTCGCGCCTGATGGCGAGATCCGCGGCGAATTCCGGCTCGGGATCATGCCCTATCTGTCGGAGGCCGCGCTGGCGGTGCCGCTCGACCGGCTTCGCGCGACCTTTCCGGAGCTGACCTTGCGCATCGCCATGGGCTGGTCGCCGCAGCTGCTCGAACAGACCCTGCGCAACGAGCTCGATGCGACCGCGCTCTGCCTCGCCGACGGGCTCGCCCCGCCGGACGGCCTCGCCTGCGACGATCTCGGCCCGCAGGAGGTGCTGCTGGTCGCGGCGCCATCGCTGCAGGTGCCGCGGCCGGCCGATCTTGCCATGCTGTCCGGCTATGCCTGGGTGATGAACGCCAATGGCTGCGGCTTTCGCGCCTTCATCCGCCAGCAATTCGAGGCGGCGCATCTCCACTTCCAGGTCGGGGTAGAGGCACTCAGCGCCGATTTGCGCCTGTCCCTGGTCGCGCGCGGCCACGGCATCGGCGTCGTCACGCCGGCCGCGCTCCAGGACAGCCCTTGGCGCGACGCGGTCGAGATCATCGACGCGCCCGATTTCCGGCCGCGGGTGCGCTCCTGGCTGCTGCACCGGCCACCAGCCGGGCGGCTGGCACGGCCGATCGCCCTGTTCCGGCAGGCCTTGCTCGACGGGCTGCGCCCCGAGCTCGGCCTGCTCGCCTGATCAGGCGCTCTTGCGGAAGACCCGCAGCGTCTTGAACTCGCCGATCTCCTCGACCGCGCGCGACTTCGCCCAGTCCGCGATGATCGGCTTGGCGCTCTCATAGGCGAAGGAGCCAGTGTAGAACAGGATGTAGCCGCCGGCATCGGTCTGGTCGGTGAAGAGCTGCATCACCTCGAGATCGGTCAGCGCGCCATAGGCGTCGTTCTTCTCGCTGCGGAACTCGCAGGAGTGGAACAGGGTGACGATGTCGAAGCGCGGCAGCAGCCGGGCATTGCTGGTGTAGATGTCGCCGAAATAGGCGGAGTAGGTCTTGGTGATCGTCGGATTGTCGATCGCGAGCTTGACGAAGGCCTCGTACTCCTTGGGCGAGGCGGTGATCCCCAGCACCGTGCAGTCCAGCTCCGGCTCGGCACAGCGGATGCCGATGTAGTGATGACCGCCCGTGCCGAAATGATAGATGCGCTTGCCGGTCAGGCCCTGCTCTTCCAGCCATTCGACGAAATGCACGTCGCAGGGGCATTGCTCGACGCGAAGGCCCCAATAGACGTCCCAGATGTTCAGCATGCGATCGACTCCGTGTCGGAAAGGACC
The DNA here is from genome assembly GCA_005502805.1 of Rhizobiales bacterium 2SD. Taxonomy (GTDB): domain Bacteria; phylum Pseudomonadota; class Alphaproteobacteria; order Rhizobiales; family Beijerinckiaceae; genus Allobosea. Next base: position 157,194 of record SCMY01000015.1, read on the forward strand.
GGGAAGGTTGCCCGGCACTGGATGGAAAAAGTCCTGAACTGCCCCTGAACGTCAGCCTGCACCGGTTTCGGCGAGCGCAGCGGGGCGCGTCATGTCGGACGAGGCGATGCGCGCGACGCCGCCGGCCCGGCGCATGATGAGATGATGGTCGGCGGCTTCGGCGAAACCCGGGCTCTGGCCGATCAGCAGCATCACCGCCTGCGGCCGCGCCGCCCGCAGCCGCGACAAGAGGTCGAGCGCCGCTTCGGTTTCGAGGCCGCTGGTCGCTTCGTCGAGGACGAGGATATCGGGCGCCGCCAGTTCGGTCCGGGCCAGAGCGAGACGCTGGCGATCGCCGGTCGTCAGCGCCTTGTCCCAGTCGCGCGCCAGGTCGATCTGCGGCACCAGACTGGAGAGGCCGTAACGCTGCAGCGCAGCGGCTGCCTCGTCGTCGCTGTGGCCGCCAATCGGGTCGAGCGCGGCACGCAGGCTGCCCTCCGACAGATGCAGATGCTGCGGCAGCACGGCGATGCGCGCCTCGTCCGGCAGCGCCACCGCGCCACGCCCCCAAGGCCAGAGGCCTGCGACGGCCTGGATCAGCGCGGCCTTGCCATGGCCAAGCTCGCCGGCGACGTGCAGCGTCGCACCGGCTGATAGGGCCGTCGAGAAATCGGCGAGCAAGGTACGGCCGTCGCGATCGGTCAGGGTGAGCCCGTCCAGCCGCACGCCACCGTCCTCACTGGCGACCACGGTGATGTCGCTCTGCGCCGCACCGGCTTCGATCGCATGAAGCGCGACGGCGAGCTCGTTGACGCGCCGGGCCGAGGCGAGCCATTCGGCGATGCGCATGAAATTGTCGAGCACCCAGTTGAAGGCGTTCTGCACGGCGACGAAGGCGGCGGCGACCTGGACGACGTCGCCGAGCGACATCTCGCCGGAGAGGTATTTCGGCGCAGCCAGCAGCAGCGGCACCACCGGGACCAGCGCGCCGCTGCCATTGGTGATCCAGGTCAGACGGCCGCGCTGGCGGATCATCGCGAGCCAGCGCGTCACCAGCGTGTCGTAGGTCGCGGCGACGGCGCGGCGCTCGCCGTTTTCGGCACGCGAGAGCGCGATCGTCTCACCATGGTCGCGGATGCGCATCAGCGAGAAGCGCAGGCGCGCCTCGCCCTCGTTGCGGGCAGCGATCAGGCGCGGTAGCGGCCGGCCGACCCAGGTGATCAGCCCGGAGACCAGCACCGCATAGATGATCGCGGCCAGGACCATATAGGCGGGAATCTCGAAGGGGACGCCATGCGCCTCGACGCTGAGCGAGCCGCCGATCGACCAGAGGATGCCGATGAAGGTGATCGCGGTGATGACGGCCGAGAGCAGGCCGATGGCGAAGTCGACCACCGGCTCGGTCGCCCAGCGGACATCGTCGGCGATGCGGTATTCGGGATTGGCCGGCTCGTAGCCGGACAGGCCGAGCCGGTAGAAGCGGCGCTCGCCGATCCAGCCATCGGCGAGCTTGGCGGTGACATAGGCGCGCCAATGGACCTGGAAGGTCTCGCGTGAGATCAGGATGATGACGCCGAGCCCGGCCGCGATCAGCACTAGCACCGGGAAGACGGCCATGGCGATCAGGGCGCTTTCGCCATCCTTCTTCTCGAGCGCGTCGAAGAACCAGCCGTTCCAGCGGTTGACGGTGACGTTGGCGAAGACCGAGAGGATGATCGCGCTCGCCAGCGTCAGCGACCAGAGCCAAGCCCGGCCGGCGGTGCCACCGCGCCAAAAGCCACCGGTCAAGCGGGCGAAGCTCTTGGTAACCTGCCAGTCGGATGGCGGGCCAGCGGACACGGTGTTCGGATCGACGGCCTTCAGCACAGTCGAGTGATCCCCCCGGATCGCGACATCGGAAGCAGCACCAGCCGGGTTTTCCCGGTTCAGATGCCGCCAGCATGCCGGTTAGCCGGCCGAGGATGAACTGCGGCTGAATGGAGCACCGACTAGCGGGAGAGTTCGGCGTCGCCGGGATTGCGCGGGAAGAACTGGAAGAAGGGCTCGGCTTCGGCCAGCACCCGGGCGAAGGACGGCCTTGTCCGCAGACGCTCGAAATAGGCGGCAAGGCGCGGATAGCCGCCCTGGAACGAGACGCAGCGCTCGGCATAGAACAGCGCCGGCGCGGCCGAGCAGTCGGCCATGGTGAAGCTTTCGCCCGCCGCCCACGTGCGACCAGCAAGTTCGGCTTCGAGCACGCCATAGGCGCGCTTCAGCATCTGTCTGGCCTCCTCGACGCCGAGCGGATCCTTGCCGTCGGCCGGGCGGATGCGGTCGAGCACGATCTTCTGCATCGGGCTGGTCACATAGAGATCAAGGAAGCGGTCGAGCCGGCGGACATCGAGCGCCGCAACCGGATTCTCAGGCAGTAATGCCGTCGAGCCGGCATGGCGCAGAGCGAGGTATTCGATGATGACGCTGCTTTCGGGCACCAGTTGCGCGCCGTCTTCGAGCAGTGGGAACTTGCCGATCGGCCAGAGCGCGAGGAACTCGGCCCGCTCGCCGGGATCGCCGAGATCGACCAGCTTCGGCGTGAACGGCGTGCCGTTCTCGTAGAGCGCCACCAGCACTTTCTGGCAGTAGCAGGAGAGCGGGTGGAAATAGAGCGTCAAAGACATGACTGGTCCTTCCTGCGGCCGGCCCGGCACGGGTTGAAGTGGTCGAAACGGCGAAATGGGTCAGATGGGAGCGGCTTCCCGCGCCAGTTCCTTTGCGAGCCGGTCGAAGCCGATGCCGGTGCCCTGCTCGCGCATCTGCGGATCGTCATGGCCGTCGAGGAAGACGGCCTGCTCGGTGAAGACGAGGTCGGTACCGGCGCCCTCGCCGCGGAACTCCAGCGTCACCAGCGAGACCGAGATGCGCAGATCGTCGCGGAACATCTCGTAGGAATAGACGAGGCGCTCGCGCGGCACGATCTCGTGATAGATCGCCCGCATTGCATAGATGCCGTCCGGCCCGGGCGCGCCGCGCATCGTCTCCAAGCCGCCCTCGCGAAAATCGAGGCTGTATTCGCCGAGCCCGCCCTCGTCATGGCAGGTCGACCAGCGCCGTTTGGCGACCGGATCGGCAAAGGCGGCGAAGACCCGGGCCGGGCTCGCCGGATAGTGCCGCTCGATCGTGAAATCGGCGTGGACGGCGGTCCGCTCGCTCATGCTCCATCTCCTTCCTTCACATCCTGCTCGGCGAGGAAGGCGCCGAGCCGGTCGAAGCGTCGCTCCCAGAGGGCGCGGCGCTCGCTGATCCAGCGCTCCGCCGCCCGCAGCGCCTGCGTGTCGAGCTGGCAGGTGCGGACCCGCCCGATCTTCTGCGTACGCACCAGCCCTGCTCCTTCGAGAACGGCAAGGTGCTGCACCACTGCGGACAGCGTCATCTGGAATGGCTGGGCGAGCTCGCTGACGCTCGCCGGCCCCTCGCAGAGCCTTTGCACCATCTGCCGGCGGTTCGGATCCGCCAGCGCCTGGAACATCAGATCGAGCTGGTCTGGTTGGTGAAGCATGAGCTTAAGTATCGCCGCGTCAGCGGCCTGTCCAGAAGAAACTTTAGAGACTTCTAAAGTTTTTGCCCGAAACCCGACCCACGGCCGGCGCATTGCTCAGAAGGGTTCGAGCAGCTATGAATCCCGGCACGCTCCCTCATCCCGCGTGCGCCTTTTTCGACCTGCGCCAGCCGCCGGAGCTTTTGTCATGCGCATTGAGAACGATCCGAAACTCGACTTCCGCGACGTGCTGATCCGTCCGAAGCGCTCGACGCTCGGCAGCCGCGCCGAGGTCGACGTCAACCGGAGCTTCCGCTTCGCGCATACCGGCCGCGAATGGAGCGGTTTCCCGCTGATCGCCGCCAACATGGACGTGGTCGGCACCATGGCGATGGCGCGGGCGCTGCTGAAGCACGGCGCCATGGTCGCGCTGCACAAGCATTACGATGCCGACGAGCTGATCGCCTTCTTCAAGGAGCCGGGCTCGGCCAACGCGTTCTATTCGCTGGGCACGACCGACTCCGACCATGACAAGCTCAAGGCGGTGCACGCCAAGGCGCCGATCGACAAGATCTGCCTCGACGTCGCCAATGGCTACACCGAAAAATTCGTCGACACGGTCAAGGCGACGCGCGAGGCCTTCCCGAACGCGACGATCATGGCCGGCAATGTCGTCACCGGCGACATGACCGAGGCGCTGATCCTGGCCGGCGCGGACATCGTCAAGGTCGGCATCGGCCCCGGCTCGGTCTGCACCACCCGCAAGATGACCGGTGTCGGCTATCCCCAGCTCTCGGCGATCATCGAATGCGCCGATGCCGCCCATGGGCTGAAAGGCCTGGTCTGCGGCGATGGCGGGCTGACCGTGCCGGGCGACGTCGCCAAGGCCTATGGCGGCGGCTCCGACTTCGTGATGATGGGCGGCATGCTCGCCGGCCATGACGAATGCGAGGGCGAGATCCGCTACGAGACCCATGACGGCGAGAAGGTGCCGGTCGCGATGGTGTTCTACGGCATGTCCTCGGACACGGCGATGAAGAAGTATTCCGGTGGCGTCGCCAAATATCGCGCTTCCGAGGGCAAGACCGTCGAGGTGCCCTATCGCGGCCCGGTCGAAGGCACGATGCAGGAGATCATGGGCGGGGTGCGCTCGGCGATGACCTATATCGGCGCGGTCCGGCTGAAGGAGATGCCAAAGCGCACCACCTTCATCATGGTCGGCAGCCAATTGAACACCGTGTTCGGCAATTGAGCGAACCGGACGTCGCCATCATCGGCGCCGGCCCAGCCGGGCTGATCGCGGCCGAGCGGCTGGCGGGAGCCGGCCACAAGGTCGCGATCTACGAGCGGATGGCCTCGCCGGCGCGCAAATTCCTGCTCGCCGGCCGCGGCGGACTCAATCTAACGCATTCCGAGTCGCTCGACGCCCTGCTCGCTCGCTATGGCGACGCCCGCGCCTGGCTGGAGCCGGCGATCCGCGCCTTCCCGCCGCAGGCCCTGCGCGACTGGGCCGACGGGCTGGGAGCCGAGAGCTTCGTCGGCACGAGCGGACGCATCTTCCCCAAGGCGATGAAGGCCTCGCCGCTGCTGCGAGCCTGGCTGGCGCGACTCGATAGGCTCGGCGTCGCGCTACATGCGGGACGGCTATGGACGGGCTGGGATGCTAGCGGCGCAATGCGGTTCGCGGTTCGTGGTGGCGGCGAGGAGATCGTGATGCCGCGCGCGACCCTGCTGACGCTCGGCGGGGCGAGCTGGCCGCGGCTTGGCGGGGATGGCTCCTGGGTCGAGCTGTTGGAGCAGAGGGGCATCGTCATCGCGCCTCTGCTTGCGGCGAACGCCGGGTTCACTGTCGCCTGGTCAGAGCTGATGCGCGATAAATTTGCCGGCTTACCATTAAAGCGGATTGCGCTGAGCTTCGCCGGGCAGCGCGTCGCCGGCGAGGCGATGATCGATGCTGCTGGCATCGAGGGCGGCGCGGTCTACGCCTTGTCGGGGCCGCTGCGCGAGGCGGTCGCTCGCGACGGCGAGGCAGTGCTGATGATCGACTTGCGGCCGGACCTGGCCGAGCCGGAACTGGCGAAGCGGCTGACAAAGCGCCGCCCCGCCGAGACGCTGAGCAACCATTTGCGCAAGGCGGCCGGGCTTTCTCCGGTGGCAGTGGCCGTGCTGCGCGAGGCTGCGAATGGGCCGCTTCCGGCCGAGCCCGAGACGCTCGCGAGGCTGATCAAGGACGCGCCCTTACGCCTCACCGGCATGGCCTCTCTCGCCCGCGCCATCTCGACCGCCGGTGGGGTCCGCGCGGAAGAGATCGATCGGGATTTCATGCTGAAGCGCTTGCCTAGTATATTTATAGCCGGCGAAATGATCGATTGGGAAGCGCCGACTGGCGGCTACCTGCTGCAGGCCTGTTTCGCCACCGGCGTCGCCGCGGCGCAGGGGATCGGGCGCTTTCTCACCACGCGTCATGCTCGGGCTTGACCCGAACATCTCAGGCCGGAGAGGGCTCAAGCTGGCGCCTTATCGTCCTGAGATTCTCGGGTCTGCGCTTCGCTCCGCCCGAGAATGACGGCTGGTCAGTTCAGCCGCTTGAGCCTGTAGAGCGCTTCCAGCGCCTCGCGCGGCGTCATCTCGTCGGGATCGAGCCCGGCCAGCGCCTCGCGCAATTCATCGGGGCCGGTGACAGGCGCAGCGGCCGGCGCAGGCTTGCGCATCTGCACCGCGAAGAGCGGGAGATCGTCGACCAGGGCCGCGACCGGCTTCTCGCGCTCGCTCTTCTCCAGCTCGGAAAGGATGGCGCGGGCCCGTTCGACCACGGCCGGCGGCAGGCCGGCGAGCTTGGCGACCTGGATGCCATAGGAGCGATCGGCCGCGCCCGGCACGACCTCGTGCAGGAAGACGACTTCGCCGTTCCATTCGGTGACGCGGACGGTCGCGTTGGCGACGCGGTCGAGCCGCTCGGCCAGCGCGGTCAGCTCATGGTAGTGCGTCGCGAACAGCGCGCGGCAGCGATTGGCTTCGTGCAGATGCTCGATCGCGGCCCAGGCGATCGAGAGCCCGTCGAAGGTCGCTGTGCCCCGGCCGATCTCGTCGAGGATGACCAGCGCCCGCGGCCCGGCCTGGTTGAGAATCGCGGCGGTCTCGACCATCTCGACCATGAAGGTCGAGCGGCCGCGGGCGAGATCGTCGGCGGCGCCGACGCGCGAGAACAGCCGGTCGACCACGCCGATATGAGCATTCTGCGCCGGCACGAAGGAGCCCATCTGGGCGAGCACGGCGATCAGCGCGTTCTGGCGCAGGAAGGTCGACTTACCCGCCATGTTCGGGCCGGTGATTAGGCAGATGCGGCCGTCGCGGCTCTTGCCGGCGGCCGAGAGCTCGCTGTCATTGGCGACGAAGGGCTGCCCCTGGCGCTTCAACGCGGCTTCGACCACCGGATGCCGGCCGGCCTTGATGATGAAGGCGGCGCCGTCATCGACCTGCGGACGCGTCCAGCCGCCATCGATCGCAAGCTCGGCCAGGGCCGCGGCGACGTCGATCACGGCCAACGCCTGCGCCGCTGCCTTGATCGGCTCGGCCTGGGCCAGCACGGCTTCAGTCAACGCGGCGAAGATCGAGAGCTCCAGCTTCAACGCCCGGTCGGCGGCGGAGGCGATCTTGGCTTCGAGCTCACCGAGCTCGACCGAGGAGAAGCGCATCGCGTCCGACATGGTCTGGCGATGCACGAACACCGCACGCCAGGGCTCCCTGAGGAAGGTCTCGCCGACCGCCTGTGGCACCTCGACGAAATAGCCGAGCATGGAATTGTGCTTGATGCGCAGGGTCCGGCAATCGGTCTCGGCGGCATAACGCGCCTGCAACTGCGCGATCACCTTGCGCGAATCGACCTGAAGCAGGCGGAGTTCATCGAGCGCCGGATCGAAGCCCTCGCGCACGAAGCGGCCATCGCGCTTCAGCAGCGGCAGCTCGTCGGCGAGCGTGGCGGAGAGGCGGACCGCCAGGTCGGGATCGGTGCGGCCGAGCGCCAGCGCCGCCTCGCGCAACTCCTCCGGCAGATCGCCCTGCCGCAGCAGCGCCGCGGCGACGCCACGGGCGGCCTCCAGCCCGGCACCGAGCGCCGCGAGATCGCGCGGGCCGCCGCGGTCGAGCGATAGCCGCGCCAGCGCCCGGGCGATGTCGGGGACGCGCGCGAGATCGCGCCGCAACGCCTCGCGCAGCGAGGGCACCTCGACAAGCAGCGTGACGGCGTCGTGCCGCCGGCCGATCGCCTCCGGGTCGGTCAGCGGCCCGGCCAGGCGCTCGGCGAGCAGGCGGCTGCCGCCCGGTGTCTCCGTGCGGTCGATGGTGGCGAGCAGGCTCCCGGTGCGCTCGCCAGCGAGCGTGCGGGTCAGCTCGAGATTGGCGCGGGTCGCCGCGTCGATCAGCATGGTCGCGCTCATGCCCTCGCGGACGGGCGGCGACAGAGGCGGGCGGGCGCCGAGCTGGGTCCGCTCGACATAGGCGAGTGCTGCTGCGGCGGCGGCGATCTCGGCACGGCTGAAGGTGCCGAAGGCGTCGAGCGTGGCGACGCCGAAGAATTCCTTGAGGCGGCGCTCGCCAGAGGCGGGATCAAGCCCCTCGCGAGCCAGCGGCGTCACGGGCGCGGCGATATCGCGCCAGAATTCCCTGAGCTCGGGATCGTCATGGATCGCGTCGGGGCAGACGATCTCACGCGGCTCCAGGCGGGCGAGCTCGACGGCAAGGCCGCGCTGGTCGGTTTCGAGCACGGCGAAGCGGCCGGTCGAGATGTCCACGGCCGCGATGCCGTAGGCATAGACTTCGTCCGAAAGCCGTCGCCGGGCGACGGCGACGAGCAGGCTCGCGCGGCCAGGGTCGAGCAGGCGCTCCTCGGTGATCGTGCCGGGGGTGACGAGGCGCACGACATCGCGCTTCACCACCGATTTGGCGCCGCGCTTCTTGGCTTCGGCCGGATCCTCGGTCTGCTCGCAGACGGCGACGCGATGGCCGGCGGCGATCAGCTTTTGCAGATAGTCGTCGGCGCGCTCGACCGGGACGCCGCACATGGCGATGTCCTCGCCGAGATGCTTGCCGCGCTTGGTCAGCACGATGCCGAGCGTGCGCGAGGCGATCTCGGCGTCCTGGAAGAACAATTCGTAGAAATCGCCCATCCGGTAGAACAGCAAGCAGTCGGGATTGTTGGCCTTGATCTCGACGTACTGCGCCATCATCGGCGTGACACGGCCGGCATCGGCCGTACCTGCCGGCTTCGCTTCCGCAACCTCTGTTGGCGTGGTGTGGCGCATGGGGCGCGCACGCTAGCAAATCGCGCCGGCAAGGCCATCCGTTAGGACGGCTTTCAACAAATTAAAGCAGAGTCAGGGCGCCGTTCCAGGCCAAGGGCCCGCCATGTCGCTGTTCATCAACCTGATCGAGAGCCTGTCCTTCCTGCTGCTGGCTGCCCTGATCCTGACGGCGACCGCCGGCTGGACAGACCAGCGTCCGTTGCTGCGCCAGCTCGTCGTCGGCCTCCTGTTCGCTGCCGGCGCGCTGTGCAGCATGGCCAATCCCTTCGTCATTCAACCAGGTCTGGTGGTCGATTCCCGCAACACCTTCGCGATCCTGGCAGGGCCGATCGGCGGGCCGATCGCCGCGATTCTGACCGCCGTCCCGCTCGCCGCGGCGCGCTACAATCTCGGCGGCGTCGGCATGCCGACCGGAATCGCCGGGATCGTGCTGCATGCGGTCGCGGGTGTGATCTATGCCGCCTGGCTCGGCCGGCAGAAGCGTTCGCTGACGCTGCGCGATCTGACCTGGCTCAGCCTGATCAGCGCCGGTTGCCTGATCGCTTCGAACATCTTCATGCCGAACTGGGCCGCCGCCGAGCGCTTCCTCACCGAAGCGGTGCCGATCATGATCCTGGTCAGCACGCTCGGCACCATCCTGGTCGGGCTCGTTCTCAGCAATGACCGCGAGCGGCGCGAGACCGCCTATCGCTACAAGACCTTGCTCGAGCATGTGCCAGGCACGCTTTATCAGCGCATCGTCGCTCCGGACGGCCAGCGCAGCTACCGGTTCGTCAGCTACCGCCTCGGCGAGCTGCTCGGCATAGACTGCGAGGCGATCGAGCGCGATCCCGAAGTCCTGCTGTCGAGGATCCTGCCGGAGGACCGGCAGCGCTGCTCGGGGACGGACGAGGATGCGCAGACCGACGAGTTCGGGCACCGACGCACCGAATTGCGCTACAAGGCGGCCGATGGCGGCATCGTCTGGTTGCGCAGCGAGGCGACCCGCCGCCGCCTGCCCGATGGCACCACGGTCTGGGACGGCATCCTGCTGGACGTGACCACGGAGAAGACGCTGGCGACCGGCCGGCAAGAGATCGAGACGCTGCGCAAGGCCGCGCTGGAGGAACTCGCCGTCAATCTCGAGGCGACCGTGGGCAAGGCGCTGCGCCGGGTCGGCGAATCCGCCCGGAGCATGCTCGAGGCGGCGCAGGGCATGGCCGCCAATGCCGATCGCACCACCGCACGTGCCGGCGAAGCGACCGAGCAGGCAGAGCTCGCTTCGCAGCGCGTCGGCAGCGTCGCCCATGCGGCCGAGCGGATCGACGCCTCGATCCGCGAGCTGACGCGCCAGACCGATCTCGCCGCCGAGACGGCCCGGCAGGCGGCCAGGCATGTCCGCTCGACCAGGACCGACGTCGACGGGCTCGCCCTCGCCGCCGACAAGGTCGGCACCGTGCTCGCCTTCATCGAGGACATCGCGGTGCGCACCAATCTGCTCGCGCTCAATGCGACGATCGAAGCCGCTCGCGCCGGCGCTGCCGGGCGCGGCTTCTCGGTGGTCGCGGGCGAGGTCAAGAATCTCGCTGAGCAGACCCAGCAGGCGACGCAGGACATCGCTGCGACGCTGCAGGAAATCCGCGGCGCCGCCGCCGCCGTCGCCGAGGCCGTCGGCCAGATCGAAGGCACGATGGGAACGATCGAGACGACGTCGGATACGATCGCACAGGTCGTCACCGGTCAGGGTGCGATCGCTTCTGGCATCGCCCTCGACGCCCAGGCTGTCGCCGGCTCGGCCGCCACCGTCACCGAGAACGTCGCCAGCGCCGGGGGCGAAGCTCGCGCCACCGGCGAGGCCGCCGCGCGCGTCGTCGCGGCGGCGCGGCTGGTCAGCGAGCAGGCGGTCGAGCTCGACCGCTATGTCGGCGACAGCGTCGCACGCATGCGCGCCGGCCTGTAGACTTCGGATCAGCTCTCAGGCCGATCCCTGCCGCAGCGGAAAACCGCTGTCGCGCAATCGCGCCTTGTCGAGGAAAGCGCGGCTGCCCTATGGTCGTTTCCCCCCGAGGAAACGCCTGTGAAAAAGAACAAGCGCATGAACGACCGCTCCCCGCCGACCAAGCGCGCCCGTCCGACCTTCACCGACCAGGAGGCGCTGCTCTTCCACTCGCAGGGGAGGCCGGGCAAGCTCGAAGTCGTCCCGACCAAGCCGATGGCGACCCAGCGCGACCTGTCGCTGGCCTATTCGCCGGGCGTCGCCGTGCCGGTGCTGGCGATCGCCGAGGATCCGAGCCGCGCCTATGACTACACCACGCGCTCGAACCTGGTCGCGGTGATCTCGAACGGCACCGCCATCCTCGGCCTCGGCAATCTCGGCGCGCTCGCCTCCAAGCCGGTGATGGAAGGCAAGTCGGTGCTGTTCAAGCGCTTCGCCGACGTCGATTCGATCGACCTCGAGGTCGATACCGAGGATGCCGACAAGTTCATCGACGCCGTGCGCTATCTCGGCCCGTCCTTCGGCGGCATCAACCTCGAGGACATCAAGGCGCCGGAATGCTTCATCATCGAGCAGCGCCTGCGCGAATTGATGGACATCCCGGTCTTCCATGACGACCAGCACGGCACCGCGATCATCGCCGCCGCCGGCCTGATCAACGCGCTCGACCTGACCGGACGCGACATCCAGTCGACCAAGCTGGTCATCAACGGCGCCGGCGCCGCCGCGATCGCCTGCATCGAATTGCTCAAGGCGATGGGCTTCAAGCCCGACAACGTCATCCTCTGCGACACCAAGGGCGTGATCTATCAGGGCCGCACCGAGGGTATGAACCAGTGGAAATCGGCCCATGCGGCGGTGACGGACCGGCGCACTCTCGCGGAGGCGCTGAAGGGAGCCGACGCCTTCTTCGGCCTGTCTCAGAAGGGCGCGGTCACGCCCGAGATGGTCGCCTCGATGGCGGAGAACCCGATCATCTTCGCCATGGCCAATCCCGATCCGGAGATCACGCCGGAGGAGGTGCACGCTATCCGGGACGACGCGATCATGGCGACCGGGCGCTCGGACTATCCGAACCAGGTCAACAACGTCCTCGGCTTCCCCTTCATCTTCCGCGGCGCGCTCGACGTGCGCGCCACCACGATCAACATGGAGATGAAGATCGCCGCGGCCGAATCCCTGGCCATGCTGGCGCGCGAGGACGTACCGGACGAGGTCGCCGCCGCCTATCAAGGCACGCGCCCGCGTTACGGCAAGGACTACATCATCCCGGTGCCATTCGACCCGCGGCTGATCCATGTCGTGCCGATGGCGGTCGCCAAAGCGGCGATGGACACGGGCGTCGCCGGCAAACCGATCGTCGACACCGGCGCCTACAAGGCGCAGCTCTCGGCGAGGCGCGACCCCGTCACCGGCACGCTCAACCGCATCTTCGAGCGCGTGCGGCGCTATCCCAAGCGCGTCGTCTTCGCCGAAGGCGAGGAGGAGCAGGTCATCCGTGCCGCCGCCTCCTTCGTCAACCAGGAGCTCGGCAAGGCGATCCTGGTCGGGCGCGAGGAGCGCATCAACGAGACCGCCGAGCATCTCGGCGTCGATCTCGCCGCCAAGGGCATCGAAGTCCAGAACGCCAGGCTCTCGCACCGCAATTCGGCCTATGCCCAATATCTCTACGAGCGACTGCAGCGGCAGGGCTATCTCTTCCGCGACTGCCAGCGCCTGATCAACCAGGACCGCAATCATTTCGCGGCATCGATGGTCGCGCTCGGCGATGCCGACGCGATGGTCACCGGTGTAACCCGCAACTACTCGATCGCGCTGGAGGAGGTCCGGCGCGTCGTCGACGACAGGCCGGGCCACCGGCTGATCGGCGTCTCGATCGCGATCACGCGCGGGCGCACCGTGCTCGTCGCCGATACCGCGATCACAGAGATGCCGACGGCTCAGGACCTGTCCGAGATCGCGATCGAGGCTGCCGGCGTGGCACGCCGCCTCGGCTACGAGCCGAAGGTCGCGATGCTGGCCTTCTCGACCTTCGGCCATCCGGCCGGGGAGCGCTCGGAGAAGGTGCGCGAAGCCGTGACGATCCTCGACGGCCAGCGCGTCGACTTCGAGTATGATGGCGAGATGGCGGCCGATGTCGCGCTCAACCGCGACCTGATGGCGCAATATCCGTTCTGCCGCCTGACCGGCCCGGCGAACGTGCTCGTGATGCCGGCGTTCCACTCGGCTTCGATCTCGACCAAGATGCTGCAGGAACTCGGCGGCGCGACCGTGATCGGCCCGCTGCTGGTCGGCCTCGACAAGCCGGTGCAGATCGTCCCGCTCGGCGCCAAGGATTCCGACATCGTCAACATGGCGGCGCTGGCGGCGTTCAACATCGGCGGGTGAGATTTGCCGTCATGCTTGGGCAAAGACCCGAGCATCTCATGAAAAAAGGCGCCCCTTCCGGGGCGCCTCTTCCTGCAGGAGGTTCTCGGCTCTTCGCGGGGTTTATCCTTAGGCGGACCGAGAATGACGCGCCTGCGGCGCGTCAGTTCGTGCGCGGACCAAGATCGCGCGGAGCGGCGTTGACCGTGACGATCTGGCCGTTCCGCAGTTCGAGCACGGCAAGGCCGCGCTCGTTCAGCCCGTCGGGACGGAAGCGGAAGACGCCATCGGCGCCGGCAAAACCCGAAGCGTTGGTCAGGACGCTCTCCGAGAAGCGCTGGCTGCCCTGGGTGCGGGCGAGCGCCGCCGCCAGCGAGACCGCGTCGTAGGACAAGGTCGCGGTGCGGGTCGGAGCGCTGTTGAACCGCTTCTGGTAGCGTCCGGCGAAGGCGTTGAAGCCGGCGGTATCGGGAGAAGCGAACCAGCCGCCCTGAATCGCCGGGACACGCGCGACATTGGCATCGTTCCAGACGCCGGTGCCGAGCGGCTTGACTTTGGCCGGGTCATAACCGGCCTGCTGCAGGAGGAGGCCGAGGCTCGACATCGTCGCGGCGTCGGCCGGCACGAACAGCGCGTCCGCCTGCTGAAGCGCCGGGGCCAGGCGGGTGGCGGCGGCGCGCATGCTGTTCTGGTCGGAACCGAAGCGCTCAATCACCACGACGCGGGCGCCGCGATTGGCGACCGCCTGCTGGAAGGCGCCCTCGACGACCTTGCCATAAGCGGTCTCGGGCACCAGCGCCGCGAAGGATTTGCGTCCCTGCGCCGAGGCGTAGGTGATGACGCGGTTGACGTCGTTCTCCGGCGGGAAGGAGAGCAGATAGACGCCGCGCGAGGCGACGTTGCTGTCGCTGGAGAAGGCGATGACCGGCTTGCCGGCGCCACGGGCGACCTGTCCGACGGCCTGCACGGACGGCGCGAAGAGCGGGCCGATGATCAATTCGGCGCCTTCACGAAGGGCCTCCTGCGCGGCCGCCTGGGCGCCGTCCGGCGTGCCGCGATCGTCCTTGACCAGCAGCGTCAGGTCCGCTCCAGGGAATTCGGCGAGCGCCATCTCGGCAGCGTTCTTGAGCGAGTTGCCGACGGTCGCGCCGGAGCCCTCGGCGGTGAGCGGCAGAATCAGACCGACCTTGACCGAGCCGGTGCCGATGGTCGGGCCGCTCGGCTGTGCGCTGCCGCCCTGCGGCGTCGCCTGGCTGTCGAAGCCCGGCAGGCCACCGGTGCCGCCGCTGCAGGCCGAAAGGATGGCGCCGGCGCCGGACAACAGGATCAGTCGGCGAGAAGGCGGGAAGGCGAGGAGCTTGCTCTGACGCGACACGGTTTTCGTCTCCACTCCTCGGCGAGGTGTCGAGACAAGCCCGCACCGGCTGAATGTCTTGTCCCGAACCGTGGACAAGTCCTGCCAGCCAGCGAGGCTATTTTCAAGTTGTTAACTCTAGGTTGCTGGGCCGGTAGTGGCATCTTCCGGACCGCTGTGGCAGTTTCGCCGCCATGTCCGGCCCTGTATCCGCCCCGCCCGCCCCAGGTCGCGCCCCGAGTTATGCGGCCTTCGGGCTCCGGGCCGAGGCCGAACCGCTTGCGCCGGGCCTGCACATCGTCGCGACGCCGATCGGCAATCTCAAGGACATCTCGTTCCGGGCGCTGTCGACGCTCGCCGCCGCCGACGCCGTGCTGGCCGAGGACACCCGGACCTCGAAGACCCTGCTGGCGCATTACGGCATCGCGACGCCGCTCCTGCCCTATCACGAGCACAACGCCGCGCAGATGCGCCCGAAGATCCTGGAGAAGCTGCGCCAGGGCGGGAAGCTGGCGCTGATCTCGGATGCCGGCACGCCATTGGTCTCCGACCCCGGCTACAAGCTCGTCGCCGAAGTGGTGGCGGAAGGCTTGCCGGTCACCGGTATTCCCGGCCCCTCGGCCGTGCTGGCGGCTTTGGTCCTGGCGGGACTGCCGACCGATCGCTTCTTCTTCGAAGGCTTCCTGCCGCCGAAGAGCGCGGCGCGGAAAACCCGACTGACCGAGCTTGCCGCCATTCCCGGCACGCTCGTCTTCTTCGAATCGCCGCGCCGGCTCGCCGAAATGCTGGCCGACGCCGCCGCCGTGCTCGGCACACGTTCCGGAGCGGTCGCACGCGAACTGACCAAATATTATGAGAACGTCCGGCGCGGCGCCCTGTCGGACCTCGCCACCCATTACGCCGAGGCCGAGGAGGCGCGCGGCGAGATCGTCGTGGTGATCGGGCCGCCCGATGCCTCCGCCGCAGCGGTACAGGGCGACACGCTCGACGAGGCCTTGCGCGCCGCGCTTGCCAAGGTCTCGCTGAAGGAGGCGGTGGCGCAGGTCGCGGCCGCCAGCGGCCAGCCACGCCGCGTCGTCTATGCCCGCGCCCTCGAACTGACGCGCACGCCGTGAGCGAAGCGCTGCGCAGCCGGCGTGCGCGCCTCTCCGGCTTGGCCGGCCGCCGCGGCGAATGGCTCGCCGTCGCTTTCCTGACCCTCAAGGGCTATCGCCTGCTGCAGCGGCGCTTCGGCGGCAAGGGCGGCGAGATCGACCTGATCATGGCGCGCGGCGACGACATCGTCTTCGTCGAGGTCAAGGCCCGCGCCGCGCTCGACGATGCGGCGAGCGCGATCACCCCGGACAAGCGCCGGCTGATGGAGGCGCGCATCCGGCAATGGCTGGCGCGCAATCCCTGGGCGATGCAGCGCAACCTAAGGGCCGATGCGGTCTTCCTCGCGCCCTGGCGGCTGCCCCGCCATGTGCCCCGCGTGTTCGAGCTCGTGCTCTGACGCAAGGCGAGCCCTCTTGCGCTGCCGCGGTACCGCAGCCGATATAACGGCCGCAACCGGAGCTTCCGCCATGCCGCTGAACGTCGCCATCCAGATGGACCCGATCGAGAAGGTCCGCATCGCCGGCGACACCGGCTTCGCGCTGATGCTGGAAGCGCAGGCGCGCGGGCACAAGCTCTTCACCTACACGCCCGACAAGCTCACCCTGCGCGACGGCAAGGTCACCGCCGTAATCAGCCCGGTCGAGGTGCGCGACGTCGAGGGCGACCACTACACGCTCGGCCAGCCTGAGCGCACCGACCTCTCGACGCTGGATGTGGTGCTGCTGCGCCAGGACCCGCCCTTCGACATGGCCTATGTCTCCTCGACGCATATGCTCGAGCGCATCCATCCGAAGACGCTGGTGGTCAACGACCCCACCGAGGTCCGCAACGCGCCGGAGAAGCTGTTCGTCACGCATTTTCCCGAGCTGATGCCGCCGACGCTGATCACGCGCGACCGCGCGGAGATCGAGGCCTTCCGCGAGGAGTTCGGCGAGATCGTGATGAAGCCGCTCTACGGCCATGGCGGCGCGACCGTGTTCAAGACCGGCAAGGGCGACCCGAATTTCGGCTCGCTCTACGACCTGTTCGCCAATCTCTTCCGCGAGCCCTGGGTAATCCAGGCCTTCCTCAAGGAGGTCACGGAGGGCGACAAGCGCATCATCCTGATCGACGGCAAGGCGGCCGGCGCGGTCAACCGCGTGCCGGCGGTCGGCGATCTGCGGGCGAACATGGTGCGCGGCGGCGCGGCCAGGCCGACCGACTTGTCGAAGCGCGAGCTCGAGATCTGCGAGCGCATCGGTCCGGCGCTCCGGGAGCGCGGCCTGCTGCTCGTCGGCATCGACGTGATCGGCGGCAAGTTGACCGAGATCAACGTCACCGCTCCGACTGGCGTGCGCGCGATCAAGAAGCTCGGCGGGCCGGACCTCGCGGCCCAGCTCTTCGATGTGATCGAGGCGAAGCGCGCTTCGAAATAGCTCAGGCAGCGACGCCGGACGTCCCGTTCAGCGGATTGTCCGGGTCCCAGCCATATTTCATCGTCTCGAAGCGCATCGCCATCGCGTCGACGAGCAGGAGCTTGCCGACCAAGGGATCGCCGAAGCCGGTGATCGCCCGGATCACCTCAAGCGCCATCAGCGAGCCCATCACGCCGGCGAGCGCGCCGAGCACGCCGGCCTCGGCGCAGGGCGCGACCGTACCGGGCGGCGGCTCCTGCGGGAACAGGCAGCGATAGGTCGGATTGGGCTTCCCATCCGGACCCGTCTCATGCGCGCGGATCGTCGTCAGCGAGCCGTCGAAGCGGCCTAGCGCCGCCGTCACCAGCGGCTTCTTCTCATGGAAGCACGCATCAGAGACGGCATAGCGCGTGGCGAAATTGTCGGAGCCATCGGCGACGACGTCGTAGAAGGCCACGAGCGCGCGGGCATTGTGCGGGTCGATCCGGGTGACGTACTCCTCGATCTCGACCCGCGGATTGAGCCGCGTGACGAAATTGGCGGCGGCGACCACCTTGCGCGCCCCGATGTCCTCCGAACCGAAGATGATCTGGCGCTGCAGGTTGGAGAGCGAGACATGGTCGTCGTCGAGGATACCGATGGTGCCGACGCCGGCCGCCGCGAGATAGGGGATCAATGGCGCGCCCAGCCCGCCGGCGCCGATCACCAGCACGCGGGCGCGCTTCAGTTTGGCCTGGCCGGGGCCGCCTATCTCCGGCAGCACCAGATGGCGGGCATAGCGCTCGATCTCGGCATCGTTCAGCGTCATGGCCGGCAAGCTAGGCTGATCCGCCTGCGCCAGCAATCGGGTGCCCTGCCGTGACAGGAAGCGGGTGTCCGCACCAGCCGCCCGCCTGCGATCACCCGCGCCGCATTCCCTGGACAAGGACACAGGACATGACGGCACTGAAGGACAACGTCGCGATCGTCACCGGCGCGAGCTCCGGCATCGGAAGGGCGACGGCAAAACTCTTCGCGGCGGAGGGCGCCAAACTCGTCGTCACCGCGCGGCGGCAAGCTGAGCTCGATGCGCTCGTCGGCGAGATCAAGGCGGCGGGCGGCGAAGCGATCGCCATCGCCGGCGACATCCGCGAGGAGGCGCTGGCGCAGCGTCTGGTCGAAACTGCGACCGAGCGCTTCGGCGGGCTCGACATCGCTCTCAACAATGCCGGCATCATCGGCGATCTCGGCCCGATCGGTGAGATGTCGAGCGCGAACTGGCACGAGGTGATCGCGATCAACCTGACCAGCGCCTTTCTCGGCGCAAAGCACCAGGCGCCAGCGCTGGAGGCGCGCGGCGGCGGCTCGCTGATCTTCACCGCGAGCTTCGTCGGCCATACCGCCGGACTCGCCGGCATGTCGGTCTACGCCGCGAGCAAAGCTGGGCAGATCGGCCTCGCGAAGGCGCTCGCTGCCGAGCTCGGTGGCAAGCGCATCCGCGTCAACGCCTTGCTGCCGGGAGGCACCGATACGCCGGCCGCGACCACCAATGCGCCCGGCGCCGGCCCCGAGGTGCTCGCCTTCGTCGAGGGCATCCATGCCCTGAAGCGCATGGCGCAGCCGGAGGAGATCGCCCGCGCCGCGCTCTTCCTGGCTTCCGACGCATCGAGCTTCGTCACCGGCACGGCCTTCCTCGCCGATGGCGGCGTCTCGATCCAGCGCGGCTGAGGCGACTGTTCATATGTGACTGATATCGCCAAGCGGGCTTTCAAGCCCGCTTGGCCCCGTCCGCAAGCCGTGCCATCGTGACCCCAGGCAGGAATGGCGCAACCATTCCGCGTGTCACAGGGGAACGGCTCGATGCGTTTGAAATCTCTCGCCCTCGCTCTGGCGGGCGTCGCCCTCTCAGCCATGGCGGCCGTCGCCCAGACCGCGATCAAGCCGGCGATCGTCTATGACAAGGGCGGCAAGTTCGACAAATCCTTCAATGAGGGCGTCTTCGCCGGGGCCGAGAAGTTCAAGGCGGAGACCGGCGTCGAGTTCCGCGATTTCGAGCCGACCAACGACGCCCAGATCGAGCAGGCGCTGCGTCGCTTTGCCCGTGATGGCCATTCGCCGATCATCGCCGTCGGCTTCTCGCAGGCGACCGCGCTGCAGAAGGTCGCGGCCGAGTTCCCGAACCTGAAGTTCACCATCATCGACATGGTGGTCGAGCTGCCGAACGTGCAGTCGGTGGTGTTCAAGGAGCATGAGGCCTCCTATCTCGTCGGCCTGCTCGCCAGCCTCGCCTCGAAGACCGGCAAGGTCGGCTTCGTCGGCGGCATGGACATCCCGCTGATCCGCAAATTCGCCTGCGGCTATGTCCAGGGCGTCAAGGCCGGCAAGAAGGACGCCGAAATCTTCCAGAACATGACCGGCTCGACCCCGGCCGCCTGGAACGACCCGGTCAAGGGCGGCGAGCTCGCCAAGTCGCAGATCGACCGCGGCGCCGACGTGATCTATCACGCCGCCGGCGGTACCGGCATCGGCGTGCTGCGCGCCGCGGCCGACGCCGGCAAGCTCGGCATCGGCGTCGATTCCAACCAGAACATGCTGCATCCCGGCAAGGTGCTGACCTCGATGCTGAAGCGCGTCGACGTCGCCGCCTACACCTCGTTCAAGGAGGCGCGCGACGGCACCTGGAAGCCAGGCGTCTCGGTGCTCGGGCTGAAGGAGGACGGCGTCGGCTGGGCGCTCGATGACAACAACAAGGCACTGATCACGCCCGAGATGAAGGCCACCGCCGACAAAGCCCGCGCCGACATCATCGCCGGCACCGTCAAGGTCCATGACTACATGTCGGATTCCAAGTGCACGATGTGAGCCGGCACCACCGGTGACGAGCCCGCATCCCGCCATCGAGCTCAGCGGCATCAGCAAGGCGTTCGGCCCGGTCAAGGCCAACAAGGACGTCTCGCTCTCGGTCGCCGCCGGCTCGATCCACGGCATCGTCGGCGAGAACGGCGCCGGGAAGTCGACGCTGATGTCGATCCTCTACGGCTTCTACGAGGCCGATGCCGGCGAGATCCAGGTGTGCGGGCAGGCGCGGCGCATCCGCTCGTCGTCGGACGCGATCGCCGCCGGGATCGGCATGGTCCACCAGCATTTCATGCTGGTCGAGCCGCTCAGCGTCGTCGAGAACGTCGTGCTCGGCGCTGAGGGTGGAGCGCTGCTCAAGCGCGGCATCGGCAAGGCACGGGCTGAGCTCGCGCGGCTGTCGCAGGAATATGGCCTCGCCATCGATCCCGACGCGATCGTCGGCGAGCTCTCGGTCGGCCTGCAGCAGCGCGTCGAGATCCTGAAGGCGCTCTATCGCGGCGCGCAGGTGCTGATTCTCGACGAGCCGACGGCGGTTCTGACCCCGGCCGAGGCCGACCAGCTCTTCGAACTGCTCCGCGCGCTGAAGGCGCAGGGCAAGACGGTGATCCTGATCACCCACAAGCTGCGCGAGATCATGGCGGTGACCGACCGCGTCTCGGTGATGCGACGCGGCGAGATGGTCGCCCATGTCGAGACGGAGCGGACCTCGCCGGCCGAGCTCGCCGAAGCGATGGTCGGCCGGCGCGTGCTGCTTCGGGTCGAGAAGAGCCCGCGCCAGCGCGGCGCGCCGGTGCTGGAAGCCGCCGGCCTGACGGTGATCGACGAGCGCGGCTGTGAGACCCTGCGCGACGCCAGCCTGACCCTACACGAAGGCGAGATCGTCGGCATCGCCGGCGTCGCCGGCAACGGCCAGAGCGAATTGCTCGATGTGCTCGCCGGCCTGACCCAGCCGGCGCGCGGCGTGATCCGGCTCGGCGGCCAGATCCTCAACGCCGCCGACCGCAACCCGGCCAATCTGCGCAAGCTCGGCCTGATGCACATCCCCGAGGACCGGCTCAGGACGGGGCTCGTCACCGCCTTCGCCGCGGCCGAGAACGCGATCCTCGGCTATCATGACGACCCGGCCTTCGGGCGTGGACCCTTCCTGTCGCCGACACTCGTCGAGCAGCATGCGCGCACCGGCATGCAGGACTACGATGTCCGCCCGGTCGACCCGGCCCTGAAGACGGCCAAGTTCTCTGGTGGCAACCAGCAGAAGATCGTGCTCGCCCGCGAGATCGAGCGGGCGCCGAAGGTTCTGCTGGTCGGCCAGCCGACGCGCGGCGTCGATATCGGCGCGATCGAGTTCATCCATCGCCGCCTGATCGCGCTACGCGATCAGGGGGTTGCGATCCTGCTCGTCTCGGTCGAGCTCGAGGAGGTGATGGCGCTCTCCGACCGGATCCTGGCGCTCTGCGGCGGCCAGATCACCGGGGAGCGCGAGGCGGTGGCGACCGACGAGCGCGATCTCGGCCTGCTGATGGCCGGCGTCAGCGAGAGGGCGGCATGAGCGCTGCTCCGATCGATCTGCCGCGCTGGGCCGACACCGCGCTAGTGCCGCTGGTCTCGGTCGCGGCGGCGCTCGTCGTCGCCGGGCTCGTCGTGCTTTCGATCGGCGAAAGCCCGCTGGAGGCGACGGCTTTGCTGCTGAAAGGCTCGCTCGGCAGCCTCGAAGGCCTCGGCTTCACACTCTACTACACCACCAATTTCATCTTCACCGGCCTTGCCGTCGCGGTCGCCTTCCATGCCGGGCTGTTCAATATCGGTGGTGAGGGCCAGGCCACGATCGCCGGCATCTTCGCCGCGCTCGCCTGCCTCTGGCTCGCGCCGCTGCCGGGCATATTGCTGGTGCCGCTCGCCATCCTCGCCGCAGCGGCGGGCGGGGCGCTCTGGGCCTTCATCCCCGGCTATCTCCAGGCGACGCGCGGCAGCCATGTCGTGATCACCACGATCATGTTCAATTTCATCGCGGCGACGCTGATCGTCTATCTCCTCGTCGAGGTGATGGGAAAAGCCGGCTCGATGCAGCCGGAAACCCCGGATTTCCCGAAGCAGGCGGTACTGACGCCGATCCATGAACTGCTCGGCGCTTTCGGGCTGAAACTGCCTTCGACCCCGCTCAACACCGCGTTCCTCCTCGCGCTGGCATCCCTCGTCGCGGTCTGGGCGCTGATCTACCGCTCGCGGCTCGGCTATGCGATCCGCACCGTCGGCGCCAATCCCCGCGCCGCCGCCTATGCCGGCATCTCGCCGGCGCGGATCATCATGGTGGCGATGGCGATCTCGGGAGCGCTCGCCGGCGGGCTCGCGGTCAACGAAGCGATGGGCGTGCAGCATCGGCTCGTGCTCGATTTCACCGCGGGCTACGGCTTCGTCGGCATCGCGGTGGCGCTGATGGGGCGCGGCCATCCGGTCGGCGTCGGCCTCGCCGCCCTGCTGTTCGGCGTGCTCTATCAAGGCGGGGCGGAGCTCTCCTTCGACAAGCCAACCATCACCCGCGACATGGTCGTGGTGATCGGCGGCATCGTCATTCTCTTCGCCGGCGCGCTCGACGGGCTGTTCCGGCGGCTGGTGGCGAGCGTGCTCGCTGTCGGGCGCGGAGGCTAGGCGATGGAGATCGTCCAGACGCTCGCCGTCATCCTGGATTCGACGATCCGCCTGTCGATCCCGCTGCTCTGCGCGGCCCTCGCCGGGCTCTGGTCGGAGCGCTCCGGCGTCGTCGACATCGGCCTCGAAGGCAAGATGCTGATCGCCGCCTTCGCCTCGGCGGTGGTCGCCTACCATAGCGGCTCGGCCTGGGCGGGGCTCGGTGCCGGCATGCTCGCCGCGATCGCGCTCTCGCTGGTGCACGGCTTTGCCGCGATCACCTGGCGCGGCAACCAGATCGTTTCCGGCGTCGCGATCAACATGCTGGCGGTCGGGCTCACCGCCATTCTCGGCAATGCCTGGTATGGCCAGGGCGGACGCACCCCGAACCTCGAAGGCACGGCGCGCTTTGCCGAGCTGGAGCTGCCGCTGGTCGGGGCGATCAAGGAGATCCCGGTCCTCGGGCCGATCTACGACATCGCGATCTCCGGCCATACCGCGCCGGTCTATCTCGCCGTTCTCGCCCTCGTGCTGACGGCCCTGACCTTGAAGCACACCCGCTTCGGCCTGCGCCTGCGCGCCGTCGGCGAGAACCCGGCGGCGGTGGATACCGCCGGCGTCTCGGTCGCCGGCTTGCGCTATGCCGCGGTGATCATCTGCGGCGCGCTCTGCGGCCTTGGGGGCACCTATCTCGCCGTCTCGCAATCGGCCGGCTTCCTGCCGCAGATGACCGCCGGCAAGGGCTTCATCGCGCTCGCCGCCGTGATCTTCGCCAATTGGCGACCCTGGCCGGCGCTGTTCGCCTGCCTGCTCTTCGGCCTGCTCGACGCGGTCGCGATAAGGTTGCAGGGCGTCGTCCTGCCCGGCATCGGCCAGGTGCCGGTGCAGGCGATCCAGGCCCTGCCCTATGTGATGACGGTGGTGCTGCTCGCCGGCTTCATCGGCAGGGCGACGCCGCCCAAGGCCTCGGGCCTGCCCTATGTGAAAGAGCGCTGAGTGTCCGCCGATCCCGATCTCGACGCCCTCTTCGCCGCGGCACAGGCTGTACAACAGCGAGCCTACGCGCCCTATTCGCGCTTCAAGGTCGGCGCCGCCATCCTGGCCGATGATGGCGCAGTCTACCCCGGCTGCAATGTCGAGAACGCCGCCTATCCGGTCGGTGCCTGCGCCGAAGCCGGCGCGATCTCGGCGATGGTCGCGGGCGGCGCGCGCGCGATCCGGGCGATCGTCGTCATCGGCGACGGGGCCGAGCTGGTGACGCCCTGCGGCGCCTGCCGCCAGCGCATCCGCGAATTCGCCGCGCCGGAAACCCCGATCGCCATTGCGGGCCCCGAAGGCATCCGTGCGCGTTTTTCGCTGGCCGAGCTGTTGCCAGCCTCGTTCGGACCGGCCAATTTGCCGACCTGATTTGCGGGCATCCCTGAGATGACCCGATGAGCGCGGACAACGCGCCGATGGAGCAGACAATATGGCAGCGGATGCGCTTTTCGACCAAGCGGCATCGGTCTTGATCGATCGTGGCATCGATGGCGGCATCGATTGCGCCATCGTGCTCGGCACCGGCCTCGGCCGCATCGTCGAGGACATGGTCGATCCGATCTCGATCCCCTTCGAGGAGATCCCGGGCTTTCCAAAAGGGTCCGTCTCCGGCCACGCCAAACGGCTGAGCTATGGCACGCTGCATGGCAGGAAAGTGCTGGTCTTCGAGGGGCGTGCGCACTTCTACGAGACCGGCGACCCCGCCATCATGCGCGTCCCGCTCGGCATGCTCGCCGCCTTCGGCTCGCCTCCACTGATCCTGACCAACGCCGCCGGCTCGCTCAAACCCGATCTCAGACCCGGTGGTCTCGCGCTGATCACCGATCACATCAATTACAACGGCCCCAACCCGTTGATCGGGGACACCGGCGACGGCCGCTTCGTGCCGATGATCGACGCCTATGACCCGCATCTGCGCGCCCGGCTGAAGAAGGCCGCCACAGCCAGCGGCGCCAATCTCGGCGAAGGCATCTATATGTGGTTCTCCGGGCCGAGCTTCGAAACGCCGGCCGAGATCAGGATGGCCAAGACGCTTGGCGCCGACCTCGTGGGCATGTCGACCGTGCCGGAGGTGATCCTGGCCCGCCGCTACGGCCTGCGCGTCGCCGGTCTCTCGATCGTCACCAATATGGGCGCGGGCGTCCTCGGCGGCGCGCCCAGCCATGGCGAGACGCGCGACGTCGCCGCTACGGCGACCACGGCCCTGCGTCGCCTGCTGCGCGCCTTCCTGAGCGAGCTCTGACAATGTCCGACGCCGATCTCGCCTTGCGCGCGCTGCGCCTGCTCGATCTGACTGATCTCTCCGACCAAGCCGGCGAGACCGGTGCGCTGCAGCTCTGCGCACGCGCCATCGCAGCGCCCGGCCCGGTCGCGGCGATCTGCATCTGGCCGCAATTCATCAAGCTGGCGCGCCAGACGTTGAAGGCGTCGCCGGTCAGGATCGCAACCGTGATCAACTTCCCGGCCGGCAACAGCAACTGCAACCTGATCGGCAGCGACATTACCGAGGCGATCGCGGACGGGGCCGACGAGATCGACCTCGTGCTGCCCTGGCGCGCCTTTCTCGCCGGAGAGGCCGAGATCGCCCGGGAAATGGTTGCCGAAGGGCGCGGCAGCTGTGGCGACAAGACGCTGAAAGTCATTCTCGAGACCGGCGAATATCCGGATCAGACGGCGGTGCGCGCCGCTTCCGAGCTCGCCATCGCCGCCGGAGCCGATTTCATCAAGACCTCGACCGGCAAGACCGGGACGTCAGCCACGCCGGCGGCCGCCCGCACCATGCTGGAAGCGATCAGGGCCTCGGGCAAACCTGTCGGCCTCAAGCCCTCAGGCGGCCTGCGCACGCTCGCAGACGCCAAAACCTATCTCGACCTTGCCGACGAGATCATGGGGCCGGGCTGGGCGACGGCGAAAACCTTCCGCTTCGGCGCCAGCGGCCTCTATGGCGTGCTCGCCGACATCATCGCCGGGACCGCCCCGGCCGAACGGACCGACGGAGCCTATTGATGCGCCTGCCGCAGGAGATCATCGCCGCCAAGCGCGACGGCGAGCGCCTCGGCGCCAATGACATCCGCCAGATGATCGTGGGCCTGACCGACGGCTCGGTCAGCGAGGGCCAGGCAGCTGCCTTCGCCATGGCGATCTTCTTCCGCGACA
Source organism: Rhizobiales bacterium 2SD (assembly GCA_005502805.1). GTDB lineage: Bacteria > Pseudomonadota > Alphaproteobacteria > Rhizobiales > Beijerinckiaceae > Allobosea. Next base: position 182,830 of record SCMY01000015.1, read on the forward strand.
TGGACGCCGAGGAGCGCGTCGCGCTGACGCTGGCCATGCGCGATTCCGGCACGGTGCTGGACTGGCGCGATTTGCCCGGCCCGGCTCTCGACAAGCATTCGACCGGCGGCGTCGGCGACACGGTCTCGCTGCCGCTCGCGGCAGCGGTCGCGGCCTGCGGCGGCTATGTCCCGATGATCTCGGGCCGCGGCCTCGGCCATACCGGCGGCACGCTCGACAAGCTCGACGCGGTCCCCGGCTATGTCACCCAGCCGGGGATCGACCTCTTCCGCCATGTCGTGCGCGAAGCCGGTTGCGCCATCATCGGCCAGACCGCCGACCTCGCCCCGGCCGACAAGCGGCTCTACGCGATCCGGGACGTCACCGGCACGGTCGAATCGATCCCGCTGATCACCGCCTCGATCCTGTCGAAGAAGCTCGCTGCCGGCCTCTCCGGCCTCGCCATGGACGTGAAGTTCGGCTCCGGCGCCTTCATGCGCGATTTCGACAAGGCAGAGGCGCTGGCGCAGAGCCTCAGCGATGTCGGCAATGGCGCCGGCCTGCCGACGCGGGCGCTGCTCACCGATATGAGCGAGCCCCTGGCTTCCGCCGCCGGCAATGCGCTCGAGGTCGCCTATGCGCTCGACCATCTGACCGGGCGGCGGCGCGAGCCGCGCTTCCACGAGGTCACGGTGGCGCTGTCCGCGGAGATGCTGCTGCTCGGCCGGCTGGCGGCGACACGCGAGGAGGCGGTCGCCAAAATCGAGGATGCCTTCGCCAGCGGCGCGGCGGCGGAGCGCTTCATCCATATGATCGCGGCGCTCGGCGGCCCGGCCGACCTGCTGGAGCATCCCGAACGGCATTTTCCGCGAGCGCCGATCGTGCGCCCGGTCTTCTCCGATCGTCCCGGCCTGGTCGAAGCGATCGACACGCGCGGCGTCGGCCTCGCCGTGGTCGCCCTCGGTGGCGGACGCACCCGCCCGCAGGACGAGATCGACCATGCCGTGGGGATCACCGAGCTCGCCGGGCTCGGCGACCGGGTCGGGCCTGACCGCCCGCTCGGCATCATCCATGCCCGCAGCGAGGCCGGTTTCGACGCCGCCCGCATCCGCCTGAAGAGCGCCTATCGCCGCGGCGAGACTGCTGTTACGCGTGGGCCGCTGATCATCCCCGCCTAGGAAAGTTTCCGCATATGAGTCTGCTTCTGGCGATCACCGGCTGGCATGTCGAGAGCTGGCGCGAACGCTTCGCGGCGCTGTTGCCGGAGCTGCCGATCGTCACGCTCGGCGACCCCTTCGACCGGCGCGCCGTCCACTATGTCGCGAGCTGGAAGCACCCCGAGGGCAGCCTTGCCGGGCTGCCCAATCTCGCCGCGATCTTCTCACTCGGCGCCGGCGTCGACCATCTCTTCGCCGACAGCCGGCTGCCGGAGGTGCCGATCGCGCGGGTGATCGACCCCGATCTGACGACGCGGATGAGCGAATATGTCGTCATGCATTGCCTGATGCAGCTGCGCCAGCAACGCCGCTACGACCGGCAGCAGCGCGAAAAGTCCTGGGATGACGATCGCCATCAGCCGGCAACGCGCGAGGTCCGCGTCGGCATCATGGGCCTCGGCGAACTCGGGCAGGATGCGGCGCGCAAGCTCCAGATGATCGGCTTCGACGTCGCCGGCTGGAGTCGCTCGCCGAAGACGATCGAAGGGCTCGCGACCTTCGCCGGCGAGGACGGCATGGCCGCCTTCCTCGCCCGCACCGACATCCTGGTCAGCCTGCTGCCGCATACGCCGGAGACGGAAGGCATCCTGAACCGCCCGCTGCTCGCGCGCCTGGCCCGCGATGGCCGGCTCGGCGGGCCGGCGCTGATCAATGCCGGCCGGGGCAAATTGCAAGTCGAGGCCGACATTCTCGCGGCGCTCGATTCCGGAGAACTCCGGGAAGCGGTCCTCGATGTCTTCGAGACCGAGCCGCTGCCGCAGGACTCGCGGCTCTGGATCCATCCAGCCGTGACGGTGACGCCGCACAACGCGGCCATGTCGGCGCCTGAGACGGTCGCGGACCAGATCGCGGCGCAGATTCGGCGACTGGAAGCCGGCGGAGCGCTCGAGAACGTGGTCGATCCGGCGCGAGGTTACTGAGCCTTCAGCCGCCGGATCGCGGTGATCGGCCCGCCATTGCGGGCGAGGATGCGGTCGCGCGCCGGCCGCAGGGGCTCACTGATCACGCTCATGCTGAAGGCGGTGGCGTGCAGCAGCGTCTCCGGATCGGTCATGATGCCGACATGGCCTTTCCAGAAGACGAGATCGCCGCGGCGCAGGCCATCCAGGCTGTCCTCGAAGGCGACGGCTTCGCCCAGCTCCTGCTCTTGCATGTCGGAATCGCGCGGCGCGGCCACACCGGCAGCCGCCAGCGAAAGCTGGACCAGGGCCGAGCAGTCGAGGCCGAGGCTGGTCTTGCCGCCCCAGAAATAGGGAACGTTGAGGAAGCGTTCGGCAACGGCGACGAAATCCGGCTCATGCTGGTCGCGCGGGCAAAGATGCTGCTTGAAGATGTGGCCGCCACCGGCGGTGGTGAAGAAATCGCCGCTCTCGCCGGTGACCGCCACCCCTGCATTGAGCGACAGCGCCTCCAGCGGCGGCAGTTTGATCGAGGGGCCGGGATAGACGAAGGTCCGGAGCGCGCTGACACGATGGGTCGAGGCCGGTGCATCGCCCGCGAGACAGTCGTCCGGCAGATAGCCGACATAGGAATCGCCGACGAGCTGGACCCAGGCCCAACCCTCGTGCTGCTCGTAGACCCGGACCGCCTCGCCGGCGAGCGCCTCGGTGTCGAGCGGCGCATCGGGCCTCGGCTCGCGCCGCAGAGGGGCCGAGGGCGTCACCACCCGCATCGGGATCGGATCGGCGAAGGCGAGCGCCTCGACCTTGCCGTCGAGATGACGGGCAGCGAGGTCCGGGCGGGCGGGGGTGAGG
>SCMY01000016.1 GCA_005502805.1 Rhizobiales bacterium 2SD
AAGGCGTTCTGCCCCTGCGTGGCGACCGTCGCATCCGCCGCGGCGATCGTGCCGCCCGCCATTGCGTGCACGCCGATGGCGTTGATGTTCATGGTGTTGACCGAGCCGCCGGCGATCTGGACGGCGCCGGCATTTCCCGCCCGGACGCCGAAGGCGCCGGCGCCGGCAGTGGTGACGGCCGAACGCGTCAGGGTGATCGTGCTGCCAGCATCCTGCGCAGAGGCGCCGAAGGCGTTCTGCCCCTGCGTGGCGACCGTCGCATCCGCCGCGGCGATCGTGCCGCCCGCCATTGCGTGCACGCCGATGGCGTTGATGTTCATGGTGTTGACCGAGCCGCCGGCCAGGGTAATGCTGCTGCCGGCATCGGTCGCGCGGAGGCCGTCGGCGCCGCCAACCGTGGCGGTATCGGCGCCATTGGTCTTGACGCTGCCGCCAGTGATCGAGGCCGTGCCGCCCTGGCTGACCCAGACGCCGACGGCGCCGTCGCCGTTGGTGGTGATCCTGTTGTTCTCGGCGAGCAGCCGGCTGCCAGTCCCGACCACATCCGCGCCATGAGACTCAAGGCCTCTCTGGGCGTCCGGGAACTGGAGAGCCGGAGGATTGCTGCCGGTCACCCGGTATCCGGTGGTGATCTCGCTGCCCGTCACGATGACCTGGGCGCCGCCGGTGACGCGAACGCCTGCACTGGAGGGGCCGGTTGTGCGGTCTATGGTGTTGGTCAGGATGAGTGCGCTGCCCGTCCCGCTCGCCAGCGCGCCGGGGGAATTCCGTTGATAGGTGAAAACGCCGTAGCCGGAGAAATCGATCCTGCCCCCTGCGTCCGCCCATACAGCCGGGCTGTTCGCGCCATAGGTGGCAGAACTCGCCCCGTTGCTGACCCGGATGCTGCTGACGTCGCCTCGGGCAATCATGCCCGGGGAATCGGCAATGACTGTGCCGCCGTAATAGTCGCCGGTCGCGATAGCGCCGCCGCTCATGACGATCGTTCCCCCGTCGATGGCGAACAACCCGGCGCCGTTGTTGCCGTAGAGGTTTACATAGCTGTTGTTCAGGACAAGGGCGCTGCCGCCGCCGGAGGCGACGCCAGCCAAGGCGTTGTCGCCGTAGCTGAACGTGTTCGAGTTGTTGAGGGTGATCGCGCCGTGCTCCGCGTAGGCAGCGCTGGCGCCCGCACCCAAGGTCGTGATGTCAGTGCGGGTCATGACGATCGTCCCGCCGTCCGCATAGGCGCCATGAGCATTATCGAGCGCCGTGCTCACGTCGCTGTCGGTCAGTGTGACGCTGCTTCCGGCAGTCGCCCGGACACCAATGGCGTTGACGGCGGTGGTCTCGACCGTGGTGCCAGTCGCGGTGATGGTCGTGGCGGTAACGCCGCCATCGGCGAAGATGCCGATCCCATTGGCGCCCTGGGCGGTGACCGAGCCGCCGGTCAGGTCGACCGTCGCACTGTTGGCATAGACGCCATAGGTGGCGCCTGCGGCAGCTCCCGTCGTGGTGAGCACCGCATTGGTGCCGACGGCGCTGGCGCCGGCCATAACCCGCAGCGCCGTACCGTCGGCGGTGACGGTGGCGTTGCCGCCGGAGCTGCCGTCCTGCAGCGTCACGCGCGTATTGGCGCCACTGGCATCGACGCCGATACCGCTGGCGTTGACGACCACGCCGCTGCCGGTGACCTGGCCGCCGCTGCGCACACGGATGCCGGTGGCGCCGTTGCTGGTGGTGATCGTCGTGTGGGTAGTGCCGTTATCCTGCAGCGTGGACACGCTGTTGGCACCGCTGGTGCTAACGCCAACGCCGGTTGTGCTGATGGCGACGCCACTGCCGATGAACCTGCCGCCCTGCGAGGTATCGACGTTACTGACGCCGGTGACCGCGGTGATCGAGCCGCCGGTCAGGTCCACCTTGCCTGCCTGGACGATGACCAAGCCGGAATTCCCGGAGATGACCTCGGCATCGGTCCCGGTGACGCTGCCCCCGGTCGCGTAGATGCCGATCCTGCCGGCATTGATCACGGTATGGACGGGGTCCGAGGGATTGCGGGTATCGACGCCCAGGTTAATGGTGCCGCTGGTGATAGCCCCATAGAGACCCGCCTGGATGTTGACGCCATTGGCATTGATGGTGGTCCCTGAATTACCCCAGAGACCGTTGCTGCCAGAGCCGCTCACGGTGATGCTGCCGCCGGTCAGGTTGATCGTGCCGGCTGTCGCGAAGGCGCCCGCATTGGTATTGGAGCTCTGCCCGCTGGCCTGGAGGACGGCGTCGGTCGCGTTGATCACCGCGCTGCTGCCGCTGGTCTGCAGGGCGACGCCGGCGCCGCTGCCGGTGCCACTGGAGGTAGCGGTGATATGCGTCGCGCCGCCGGCACTGCTGCCGATGGTCAGAGTGCCGGATCGGACATCCACACCGACCGCGTTTCCCGTCGCCGTGGACGTGATATTGGTGCCGCTTAGCCCACCGGTGCCGCTGAATTGCCTCAGGCCAGCCGCGCCATTTGCGGTGACCGAGCTGTCGGTGAGCAGGAGCGAGGCGGTGCCGTTGACTGTGACCGTCGTCACCCCACTCGGCGCCGTCAGGGTGACGCCCGTGCCGTCGTAGGAGGCGCTGTTGGAGACCGAGACAGCTCCCTGCGCGCCGGCGCCGTTCCGGGTGACATTGCTTTCGACGCAGGCGCCCGAACTCTGGTTGAGCGGACCCGTCGGGGCGCTCGCGCATTGCGCCAGCGCCTGCGCGGACGGCAGCAGCGCCATCATCGCGACGCCCAGGATGGCGCGATGGCTGCAAATGGAACTCAGCAATACCTGCTTCAGGAGGCGGAGGGCGGAAACATCAGAGCCAGGAACAGCCATCGACATGTCCACAGTGTCAGCGCGCAATTGATGCACTCCCGTCTCGCGAATCATCTCAAGTAAAAGATATCTTGCAAAATACTAACAAACAAGCATAGCAAGGCTTTTTCAGGTTGATAACCGCTCGAATCGAGCGATTTTATTTCAATGTTGATACTCTTATTGCACGAGCTTTGCGCTTCGACATCGTCGTCCAGCGCATACCGCCTCTCCCGCAAAGAAGTGGCGGATGCTCGCCATGGAGCGCCCGCCGCTCGCTCACTTACTTGGTCGTGTAGCCGCCGTTGACGAGAATGGTCTGCCCGGTCATCCACCAGCCATCCGAGACCAGAAAGCGGATGAAGGGAACGATGTCATCGATGTCGGTGAGACCGGTCTTGGTGAATTTCGACAGAGCTGCCGCCGCCTTGTGATAGGCTTGGGCATCGGCGCTTTCGGCAGGGTAGAAGAAGGATGTGTCCATCGGGCCCGGGCCGATCGCCGTCACCGAGATGCCGCGCTCGCCGAACTCCTTCGACGCTGCCCGCGTGAAATGCTCGACCGGCGCCTTCGTGCCGGCATAGGCGGCATAGAAGGGCGTGTAGGCGCCCAGCAGCGAGGTTACGAGCGTACAGATCTTGCCGTTGTCGTTGACGTGCTTTCCCGCTTCCTTGAGAAAGAAGAAGGCGGACTTCGAGTTCACCGCAGTCATTTCGTCGTATTCGGCTTCGGTGATCTCGACAAAGGGCTTCTTCAGGACCTTGCCGACCGTGTTGATGGCGATATCCGGCTTGCCGATGGCAGCCACGGTGTCTGCGAAGAGCTTCTCGACCGCGCCGGCCGTGGTCAGATCGGACTGAAGGGCGATGGCCGTCGCACCAGCGGCCCTGATGGCTGCAATCGTCTCATCCGCGGCGGGCTTGGTCGCGCTGGTGTTGTAGTGGATGGCAACGGCCTTTGCACCATGCTGTGCAAGGTCACGAGCGAGCAGTCCGCCGAGATTCTTCGCGCCACCGGCAACGAGTACCGTCTTACCCTTGATTCCGTGATCGAGCATGCTTCGTCTCCGCCGGTCGCAGCAGCCAATACGCGACCGTCGGCGAAACTGATCATGTTTTAGACACGTGACCAGAGCAGCGACAGTATGTGCTCCTGTCCCATCTTGACGAGGCACACATTTTGAAGACTAGTGACAGGTTGCTCAGAGAATGGCGATTATCCGGCCGCTTCAAGAGTCGATGCGCGTATCGGTGACCGCGAACCCGGCCTTTTCCAGGCCCTCAACGATATGAGCGATGTAATCTTCCTGGAACTTTCGCCCGCGCCAGTCAAAATAGAATTCCGTGGCGTAGTTGGGCCTCAAATGCCGCAGGATTTTAAGATGCGTCTCTGCTTTGGCTGTGGCTCCGAGCTGTCCGCAGATGGCAGCCAGTAAGACATGCATGAAATAGTATCTCTCATCGATGCTGAGATTCGAGGCCATCCGCAAAGCGCCCTCGTAATCGCGCTGGCGATATAGCTCCAGGATCGGGACACCGTAGGACATCGCCGGATGATAGTGCTCGCGTGCGTTGGCGCGGCGCACAAGTTCGGCGCCCTCTTCATAGCGACCCATGACGTAGAGGCGATTGCCCAGCGTCAATTGGTGCTCTCCGGAGCCCGGGTTCAGGGCGATGGCCCGCCGCCCGGCCTTTTCGAATTCCTCAAACTTCGCCATGGCGAACAGCACCGTCGAGCGCATGCTGTGGGCCAAAGCCGAATGCGGTGCGAGGCGGATGGCTTCATCGGCCATGCCGAGGGCTTCCTGCAGGATCCTGCCACTCTCAGCCGGCTGGGCGTAGAGACCCCGAATCTCGTTCATCTGGATATAGGACAGCATCGCCCAGGCGTCCGAATAATGCGGCTCCTCCCTGACCGCCGCCTCGAGGCACTTCCGGATATCTTTCTGCTCGGCATCGTCGAGGCTCGACAGGTAAGCGACGGCGTGCACGACGCAGCTATAGGCGTCCTGATGCTTGTTCGGATGAAGTTTGCGCTCACTGACATTGATGATTCCCCAGCGCTGACCGATCGCCCTCGCAACGGCTTCACCGACGGCTTTCTCCACCGCCATCATCGAGGAAGCCCCGGTGGCTTCGATTTCCTCACGGGACGCCAGAACAAGGCCCGACCGGTGGTCGCTCAGTATCCATTGGCATCGCAGCGTTTGCTCCTCGACATCGGCCGCAATGTCGAGGACATAGATGCTGCCCGCCCCGCTGGGCCGCAACGAGGCTACGAGCTCCTGAAGCGGTTTGCGAGGTTCGAGGCCGGCTATGCGCAGGCCATGATAGGGGACGAGAGCCGCAATCACCGAGCGGATCAGGCGCGGCGATGCTTCGCCCAGCTCCTTGCCGGCCGCCGGCCTCACCACAATGATCGGGATCTTGTGCTCGGGGCCTTGCCTGCCTTCTTCCGGCCGCGCTCGCGCGGGCATCGGCTGAAGCCCAGCCCGGACAAGTACCTCGTCGCAGCCCGAAGTCTCGATCGCCTTCGCCTGACGACGCTCGAAACGCGGTACATATCCACCGATGGGCAGGTGAATCGCCACACTCTCCGCTGCGCCGTCAACCGCGTAATATAGGGCCAGTGCCGAGCGCAGTCGGGTTGCCTCATTGCGGACGACGGCATCCTTGGCAGGGTCGAAATCGACGCCTCTGCCGAAGACGTCGATCGCAATTGTGTAGGCCTTCACCTGGACGCTTTGTCCCGCGATGGTCTTTTCGACGACATACCGCAGGAAGCGCCTGCCCCGTTCGGAAATGCGAGCTCTTGGCGCATTCAACAGGCTCTCTAGCGCCGCTTCTATTTCCCTCTCTTCGACGCCGTCGATAGGCATATCGCTACTGGTCCACACTCCTGAGCGCTCCACGCACGCGGAGCCAACGACGCCTGGCACGGTTTCTTGGCCGGCCCCAAGCTTTGCTTCACTGCAGCATAACGTTCCAGTTCTACAATTGTCTGCTGCCGAATAGCCCAACTAATGCGCTCGCCGTTCCCGCTTCGCGCGGGTCCAGCTTGATCGCACCTGACCAGCCTTATGTCGAGACCGGGCCAATTCGCACGCGGGCTGAACATCTGCGATGGGACGTCCCGGCTTGGCCCATTGCGGACATCGGCAAGGTCCGCTTTTGGGCAAACCGAAGCAGAGAATGGATGACGGCAACTTCGCCACAAGGATGGGCTTTCACGCCGTTTTCTGGGCGAAAGCAGCTCCAACTGCACCGCTGGTGAGGCCACGACCTAAGCCGGGTTTAGAGCCCGTCGCTCCAGTATTCCAGCATCGGTCCATCTTTGCCGAACACCGGATCGGCCGCGGGCCTGGCGAGTCTGGCGATTGCGGCCCGGATCGCCGCGGTTGGCGCATCGCGGAGAATGTCACCATTCTGCCCTGGCGGATACGCTCCGACGACAACGAGGTCGCGACCGGCGCTGAGCCGGCGGTGGCCGGTGCCGGCCGGAAGGAGCAGAACGTCTCCAGCCGAGACACTGAGTTCACGACCACCTTCACCGCCCAGAACCAGGTCGGCAGAGCCTTTGGCGAAGCCGAGCACCTCGTGGCCTTGCGAGTGGTAATGGTGGAAGTCGTAGATGCCGTTGCGCCAGGCTGGCGGCCAGCCATTCTCCTTGAACCGCTGCTCCATCGCGCCGACCAGGTCGTCCTGATTGGCCGGGAAGGCCTTCCCGTAGACGAGCACGGGAAAGCGGGTGTTGTTTGGCACCGGGCCGCGCTCGTCGAAAGCGAGGATCAGGATGGTCGGCGTTGCCATCCGGCTTGCTCTCAGCCCGAGCGAGGGCCGGCTGGGTCGCGATCGCGCCCGTGACCGTTGCCAGGCGTCGCATCGCCGTTGCCCGACAGGACGACGGGATTTGCGCTCGTCAACCCGCGGGGATTGGGCTCGGCCTGCGACGGCGCAAACTGCCCCTGCGCATCCTGCTTTGCCGACTTGCGCGATTTGACCTCAGCTTCCTGTTCGGGGCTGAGCGGATTGCCGTGTCCGTCCCGCATGATGAACCTCCTGTTTTTGCTCAACGCGGCCCCAGCAGGGCTGTCAGATCGAGTTCTTCGTCACGGTGCTTGCCGCCGAGCTGGGCAGCCATCCACGAAGCTGCGGCGCCCACGAGCAGGGCTGCAGCGGTCAGGAAGGCTGAAAGCACACCGACCTTGCGAGCCCGTTCAGCCGCCTGCTTCGCAGTCTCCTTCGCCTGATTGAGCCGGGCGAAGGCATCGTCGATCCGCTTCTCCGCCTCCGGCTGGGCGATGTTCATCCGTGCAGCCATCCGGCTCGCGATATAGGAGCGATCGGCTTGGTCGAGCTGACCGTTCGCCACGCTGCGCAACAGGATGCGCAAGGCCTCGTCGCGTTCGGCCTGGGTCACGGGCTCGGTCCCGGTCGCCCGCGTCAGAGTGTCGACGGCTGTGGCCATGGGATCGGGCTGCTGGCTGAGAGCGGCACTCGCGGCTGTGGTGGCGCTCGCCACTCCGGTGGCTGCCGTCCTGGCTAGGCTGACAGCAGAGGACGCCGCCAGAGCCGCGACCAGCAGCGCTCCCACTGCCCAGACGATCAAGCCGTGAGCGCCATCCCGGACATGACGCTCATGCTGGCTGGCGTCGGCGGCCGGGCGCCGCATCCTGCCTGCCAGGTAGCCACCGGCGGCGGAGGCCGTGACGGTCACCCACAGGACCCAGAGCGCGCCGGCGATCGCCAAAGCGGCGATCCCGGTCGAGCGCGACGGCTCGACCGAGACGAGGGAAAGGCCGATCGCAGAGCCGAAGGTCGTCAGCAGCGTGGAGATGGCGGCTGACAGTGCTGTGCCGCCGAAGATTGCGCTCCATTCGAGATAGGAGCCGGAACGCGACGCAGGCGGGGCCGGAGCAACGACGACGACATCTGTGCTTTCGCCTGGCATGGCACGCTCCTATCGCAGGCCGAAGAAGGAGAGGATCGCCATGACCACGACCACGAGGCCGACGAGATAGATGATGTCGTCCATGGTTGTTCTCCCGGTGGTGCTCTTGGCGGACTGCCCGGAGAACTGCCTGAAGCTCGGCCGGTTCCGTTTGCTGCGAAACCAGAACGGGTAGCGGAGGCCTCGGTACGCCTGCGTACCGAAACCTGCTCCGACGCAGGGACGTTGAGTTGGCATTGGCTAGCAGAGGTCCGGCGCATCACGCCGGCCGTTTGCCGAGGAGGGCCTGATGCGACCAACAATCCTGACACTGGTTTTTTGCACGGCTTTGTCTGCTGGCGCCGCAGCGCAGACCTCCACGACCTCCCCGGCCCCGCCGCCAGGCGCGCCGGCGGATAAGAACGCACCGCTGCCGGGGGCGAACAGCTTCACCGAAGGGCAGGCGAAGAGCCGCCTCGAGGCGAACGGCTATTCCAAAATCACCGGCCTCAAGAAGGACGACAACGGCGTCTGGCGCGGCACCGCCACGCATTCGGGGGCGCAGGTCAACGTGACCGTCGACTACCGCGGCAACATCACGCGCAACTGACTTAGGCCCTCGATCGAAAGGCAAAAGACATGACACGTACGATCACACGCTCCTACGAGGACTATGACACGGCCCGCAGAGTGGTGGGTGAGCTCGAGGCCGCCGGGGTTGCAAGCGCCGATATCAGCCTGGTCGGCCGTCACAGGGACGTCGACAACAGCAATGCCGGCGAAGGTGCCGGCGTCGGCGCGGCTCTCGGCGGGGCGGCCGGTCTGCTCGCCGGACTCGGCCTGGTCGCCATTCCGGGGATCGGCCCGGTCGTGGCCGCCGGCTGGATCGCCTCGACGCTTGCCGGTGCCGCTGCTGGCGGCGTGGCAGGCGGCGTGGTCGGCGCGCTGACGAGCGCCGGCGAGGATCCGGAAAACGCCAATTACTATGCGGAATCGGTCCGGCGCGGCGCTTCGCTGGTTTCCGTGCGCGCCGCCGACGAGCAGGCGGCGATGGTCGAGGCGATCATGGACGGTGCGACGCCGATCGATCGCGACAGCCGCCTTGCCGAATATCGCGAGGCCGGCTGGAGCCGCTTCGACGACACGGCTGCCCCCTATCGCTCCGGCTATATGTGAGGAGATTGCGATGCCACGCGGTGACAAGTCGAAATATACCGACAAGCAGGAGCGCAAGGCCGACCATATCGCCGAGGGCTACGAAAAGCGCGGCGTCTCCGAGAAGGAGGCTGAGCGCCGGGCCTGGGCGACTGTCAACAAGGACGATGGCGGCGGCAGGAAGGCCGGCGGTTCCGGCCGCGGCAAGGAGACGGGCAATCCCGCGGCGCATAAGGGCGGACGCAAGGGCGGGAAGGCCGCAGCCTCGCGCTCGGCCGAAGAGCGTTCGGCTTCGGCGAAGAAGGCCGCGGCGACCCGCAAACGCAATGCCGAACATCGCGCGAGCCACTAGCTCGCGCATGCTCGCCGAGGAGGCCGATGATGCCAACGATCATCCGCCGTTATCGCTGCTTCGAGGATGCCCGGAACGTCGTCGTCCGATTGTCCGAACAAGGCATTCCCGCGGACCGAATCGGTCTGGTCGGCCGCCAGGAAACCGGAGAAGACAATACCGCCGCCGGCGCTGGGCTGGGTGGTGCCGCCGGCGCCGCAACGGGCTTCGTCCTGAGCCTCGGCGCTCTCAGTCTGCCCGGCGTCGGCCCCGTCATCGCCGCGGGCTGGCTCCTAGGCGGCGCCGCGGTCGGTGCGCTCGCAGGGGGAATCGCCGGCGCCCTGGTCGATGCCGGCGTGGCAAAACCGGATGCGCAGCGTCACGCCGAGGCCGTGAGGGCGGGGGCCGCAGTGGTTGCCGTCCGGGCCGAGCCGCAGGACATTGCCCGGGTCGAAGCGGTCATGAATGCCGCGCGGCCGATCACCGAGACACCGGTCGAACCCGGCGACAGCGAAAGTCCGCAAGACCTGTCAAAAGCCGTCTCCTGACATCGCCGATCGAAGGACTGGCGGCATTCGGTGAGCCGTCCGCGAGGAGCGTGACTAATCCATGTTAGTGCGCGTTCGCTGAGCGCATCCGACATGATTGTCATGCCGTTCTCATCCCTCAGCGATCCCCACGAAATAGCTCGGGCGCATGCCGCCCTCGAGCAGGTCTGGGCCGAGATCGAGCGGCTGGGGATCGATCTGCGCGGCTCGCCCGATGGCGAGCGCGTGAGGGCAGCCCAGATCGTCGTCGGCCTCCTGACGCAGACCGCCTCCGATGACGATCTTGTCCGGTTGGCCGTGGCCCGCTTCATCGACATGAACGGCTGAGGGGCGGCATCCTGCCCATGTCGGACATCGAAGTGCTGCTGCGGATGCTCTCGCGCCGCGACGAGCTCACGGCGGAAGAGATGAGACTCCTGGCGGCTCTGCCGAAAAGGAGGCGCCTGTTCGCGCGCGGGGAGACGATCATTCCCTCGCATGCCGAGCCAACCGAATGCGGACTCCTCGTCGAAGGCTTTGCCGGCCGCGAAATCATGGTCGGCGACGGCGGACGTCAGCTTACTGCGGTCAAGGTTCCAGGAGACCTTCTCGATCTTTGCACCCTGTTGATGCGGGTCACCGACCATGCCGTGGTCGCGCTCACATCCTGCGTGGTGAGCTTCATCTCTCACCGCGAGCTGCTGCTCGTGATCGAGGGTTGCCCGCATCTGGGGCGCCTGCTCTGGCTCACCACCACCCTCGATGGCGCCATCCAGCGCAACATGTCGGTGAACGTTGGTCGCCGGGACGCGCTGACACGCATGGCCAACCTGATCTGCGACCTCTATCACAGGCTTGAGATCGTCGGCCTCGCCGAACGCCATGCGATGCGGATTCCGCTCAGTCAGGCGACCTTGGGCGATCTGCTCGGCATCTCCGCGGTCCACGTCAATCGTACGCTCCAGACTTTGCGGCGGCGAAAGGTGGTGAGCTGGAATACGTCCGGTGACGTGGTGATCCGGGACTATAATAGGCTGGCCGCTATCGCCGGTTTCGATCCGGTCTATCTCAATCTCGTCAAGCTCTCGCGCTAGATGCGAAGAGGTCGTGGAGTGGCCGCCGGTCCGGTCCGGGCGCTCGGTTGCATGCCCTGGCTGATCAGCAGAGGATGCCGTCGGCTTGATCGTGGGCCAGCCTCAGCTGGGAGCGGAGCTATGCCGGCGATCGAGCTGCTCGTGCGGATGCTGTCGCGGCGGGACGTCCTGTCCGAGGCCGAGCGTCAGCGAATCCATGCCCTCCCATTCAGGGAGAAACTGTTCGCCAAGGGCGAATCGATCGTCGTTTCCCATACCGAACCACAGGAAAGCTGCCTTCTCCTCTCGGGCATCGCAGGGCGCGAGATCATCCTGGAGGATGGTGGGCGGCAGATCACGGCGCTGCAGGTGGCGGGCGATTTCGTCGATCTGCACGGCCTGGTGCTGAAGCGGATGGATCATGGCGTCCTGGCGCTTACCGACTGCCAGGTCGCGAACGTCGCGCACGGCGAACTGATCAAGCTGGGCGAAGACATGCCCCATCTCATGCGCCTGTTCTGGCTTTCGACGCTGATCGACGGCGCGATCCAGCGGAACTGGACCGCCAGCATGGGACGCAGGAATGCGCTCAGCCAGCTCGCTCATCTTCTCTGCGAGCTCTATCTGCGCCTGGAGGTGGTCGGCCTGGCGAAGGACGGCCAGATGCGGCTGCACCTGTCGCAGCTGGTGCTCGCCGATGTCCTGGGTCTTTCTGCCGTCCATGTGAACCGGACCTTGCAGAGCCTGCGGCGCCAGGGCCTCGTCGAGTGGCTGGGAAGCGACGTCACCATCCGGGATTTCGATAAGTTGGCCGAATTGTCCGATTTCGACCAAACCTATCTGAATCTCATCCGCCTGCCACGCTGATGCGTATCGCTATTGCAGGAGGTGGCCATGGCCCGCTTCTTCTTCGACAGCTCGGCAGGTGCCGCCCGCGTACCCGACGATATCGGGCTGGAGCTTCCGGATTTCGAGGCTGCCAGGCAGCACGCGCTGGCCGGCCTGCTCGACCTTGTTCGCGAGGAGATCGGGACCGTCGCGACGAGCTTCGCGATTTCGGTGCGCGACGAGGCTGGTACGGAAGTCTATCAGGCGAACCTGACTTTCTCGGAGCGCAGCCCTACGCAGCCGGCCAGATGACGGCTCCGGATCACTCCGCTGCGAGCGAAGAGGTTTCATCGACAGGGCTGAGCGGGGAGATGGCCGGACCATTGAGGACCGAGCCGTCCGGCGCGAATTGCGAGCCGTGGCAAGGGCAGTCCCAGCAGCGCTCAAAGGAATTCCATTTGAGGTGGCAGCCGAGATGCGTGCAGACGGCCGAGCGCATCTGGACGGTGCCGCTCTCGTCGCGATACGCCGCGATCTTGCTCAGCCCCTCCCGGAGGATGCCGCCTTCGCCCGGGCCGAGCTCGTCGATGGAAGCGATATCGCCCGGCATGGCGTATTCGGCCATGTTCGTGACGGTGGTCGCGTTCTCGCTGAGAAAGGTACCGGCAGCTCTCGCCGGGGTGCGCCCGGGCAGGTAGACGGCCGCGTACTCACTGCCTTCGCCGGCGATCATGGCGGGGATGATGAGGCTCGCAACGACGCCATGCGTGATCCCCTGGCCTGAATCGCCCGTCGTGACATAGGTGCGCTTGCTGGCCGGATCGAGCCCGATATAGGCGCCGTAATCGAGCGTATCCATCACTTGGCCGGACCAGCGGTGGGTCTCCGGCCCGAGTTCCGGCAGGAGCGTCCTGATCCAGGATTCGAGCGCGGCGAAGCGCTTCGGCGCATCGTCGGCTTCGCCGGTCTTGTGGTCCTCGCCACCGACGATCAGAAGATCCTTGTCGTCCGCGCCGGCGGTCAGGCGGACATAATGATAGGGGTCTGCGGTGTCCCAGTAGAGGGCGTCGGCGAGCTGCCCGCGCTCGATCTGGAAGGCCATCGCATAGGTTCGGTAGGGCGCCTGCTTGGTGTGATAGGCGAAGCGGGCATGGACCGGCGAATTCGTCGCGACGACGACGTGGCTGGCCGAAACCGTATGTCCTCCCGCAACCGCCAGGCGGACGCCATCCTCGTTCTCCGTGATCTCATCCACCGCCGAATCGGCGTGCAGCACTCCGCCTTGCCCGATAATCGCTTTGCAAAGACCATTCAGGTATCGAAGCGGGTGAAAGGTCGCCTGCCTGGGGTAGCGCAGGCAGGGCGTCTGCTCGAGAGTCTGCAGGGGCAGGCCGGTCTGGCGCAGGACCTCGACGCCGAGCTTGCCGGCCGCTTCGACCTCGTCGTCGAGGACGGATTCTTCATTGTCCGGATCAAGGAAAAGGATGCCGTCGAGGCGCCGGAACTCGCAGTCGATCTCATCGCGCTTCACGATCTGCTCGATTCGGTCGACGGCCGCACTCTGGCTGGCCTGGAAACCGCGCGCTTCGTCGAGCTCGCGCATCGACAGCAGGCTCGCCAGGGAATCGTCGCAGATCGGCGCGAGATGGGCGGTCGTGCGCGCGGTCATGCCGCCGGCGATCCTGCCGCGATCCAGGACGATGACCGAGAGGCCACGCTGAAGCAGCTCATAGGCGATCGACAGCCCGGCGATACCGGACCCGACGATGGCGACATCGGCGCTCGCATCCGCTGCCAGCGGCCTGGCATCGGGCGCGACCTCGACATCCATCCAGACCGAGCGGCTATGTTCGTCCCAGGCGTTCATGGCGACCTCCGCGGATCGAGACAGCGATGCGATGTCACGGCTTTGCGCCCGTCACCGACAATGGCTCGCGGTCGAGCGCGCGCTCGATCGCCTCGTGGCCCGGCGTCTCCGGCAGCGCCTGGCGGAAATTCCGGGCGTAGTCCTCGGGCATGGACGGCGGCATCATCGGCACGGCCGGATCGACCTCCGCCTCGATCAGGACGGGGCCGGACGTCGCCAGCGCCTCGTCCATGATCCGGTCGAGCTCCGAGGGTTCGCGGATGCTGAAGCCGCGCAGACCCATCGCTTCGGCCGCCTTGGCGAAGTCGATCGGCTGCAGCTCGCAGCCGAATTGCGGATTGCCCAGAAACATCATCTGCTCCCAAGCGATCTGGTTGAGCATGTTGTTCTTGATCACCAAGAGCTTGATCGACAGCCCGTAGCGGACGGCGGTCGAAAGCTCGCCCAGCTGCATGGCGAGCCCGCCATCGCCGACGATGGCGAAAACCGGCCGCCGCGGATGAGCCAAGGCCGCAGCAAGCGCATAGGGCAGCCCGCAGGCCATCGAGGCCAGATTGCCGGAGACTCCGTAAGCCTGACCGTCGCGCAGATCGACATGCCGGGCGGCGAGCTCGGTGTTCTGGCCGGAGTCGCTGACGAGAATGGCGCCGTCCGGCAGGCCCCGGCCGAAGGCACGGGCGACGGCCTGCGGCCGCAGCGGCTTGTGGCTGGCCTCCTCCGCCTCAGCCATCAGCTCCCGCCAGTGCCTCATCGCTTCCTGGCTTTCCTCGAGGAAACTGCGATCCGCCTTGCGCTCAAGCCGGCTGGCCAGGCGGCTCAAGGTCAGGGTGGCGTCGCCCACGAGCCCGGCTTCGACCGGGAAGCGCAAACCGATGCGCTCGGCCTCACGGTCGATCTGGACGCCGCGGGCCGATCCCGGCTCGGGATAGTATTCGAGATAGGGAAAACTGGAGCCGACGATCAGCAGAGCATCGCACCTCCTCATGGCCTGCTGCGAGGGTAGGGTGCCCAGCAGACCGATGCCGCCGGTGCAGTGGGGATGATCGTCGGGGAGGGCCGCCTTGCCGAGCAGCGCCTTGGCGACGGGGGCAGCCAGCAGATCAGCGACCTGTGCCAGCTCCTCGCGCGCTCCGAGGGCGCCCCGCCCGGCGAGGATCGCGACCCGGCTCGCGCCGTTGAGAATGGCGGCAGCGGCATCGAGCTCCTCGTCGTCAGGGACACGCTCGCCCTGGAACCAGCGATCGGGCACGTGCTTCGGCCGATTGCGGCGCGAGCGTTCGCTCTCGCCGAGGGCGCGTTCCTGAATGTCGTTGGCGATGGAGAGATGGGCGACGCCGCGGCGAGCCAACGCCGTCCTGCAGGCGAGGCCGGCGAGATTCTCCATATGGGCAGCGTCGCTCACCTGGGCGTTGAACACGGCGACATCGGCGAAAACCTTGGTCAGGTCGACATCCTGCTGCGTGCAGGTCTCGATCAGGTCGTGAAACTGCATGCCGGTGATGGCGAGAACGGGGGCCTGGTCGAGCTTGGCGTCGTAGAGGCCGGTGAGCAGATGCGTGCCGCCTGGGCCCGAGGTTGCCAGGCAGACACCGAGCTTGCCGGTCCATTTCGCATAGGCGCTGGCCATGAAGGCTGCGGTTTCCTCATGCCGGGTCTGGATGAAGCGGATTCGGTCCTGCCGTTGGCGCAAGGCTTCCATCACACCGTTGATACCGTCTCCAGGCAGGCCGAAAACGAACTCGACATCCCAGGAGATCAGCGTGTCCACGAGGACGTCCGCGGTATTGGGCATCGGCTTCTTCCTCCAGACGCAGCACGTTCTCCCAGCAGTTAGGGAACGCCCTGTGATGAAACCGGGGTCCGGCTTGGCCGGCCGGCTGTGCGTTGGCGTACCAAGCTCGCGACCGCGTGCTCCCTGCGAGGAACGTCCGGATCGGCCAGGAACCGATCAGCTCTCCCGTGCTTGATGGATGAGGCCCAAGCGAATGTCGGGCTCGGGCACATGCGGGCACGAGGATGAGCAAGCAGCGACGCGCAAATGGCGGTCTAAAGCAGGGACAGCGGGCCGCGATCCATATCGGGGTGTCCGGCTGGACCTATGCGCCGTGGCGGGGACATTTCTATCCGGAAGGGTTGGTGCAGAAGCACGAACTGGCCTTTGCCGCGCGGCAATTCCCGGCGCTGGAGGTCAACGGCACCTTCTACGGCCTGCAGAAGCCGGACGCTTTTGGGCGCTGGGCGGAGGCGACGCCCGAGGGTTTTGTCTTCGCGGTGAAAGCGTCACGGTACATCACCCATATGCGGCGCCTGAGGGAGATCGAGACGCCGCTCGCCAATTTCCTCGCCTCCGGCGTACTTCGGCTAGGACCGAAGCTGGGGCCGCTGCTCTGGCAGTTCCCGCCGAGCTTTCGCTTCGATCCGCAGTTGATGGCCGATTTCCTCGCGCTGCTCCCAAAGGACACGGATGCGGCAGCAGCCTTGGCGCAAAAGCACGACGACAGGCTCGAGGGCAGGGCCTGGCTGCAGGTCGATGCCAAACGGCCGCTCCGCCATGCGGTCGAGATCCGCCATGAGAGCTTCCGCGATCCGGCCTTCGTCGACCTGCTGCACCGGCATGGCGTTGCGCTGGTCTGTGCCGACACGGTCGACTGGCCCCGGCTGATGGACCTGACCGCCGACTTCGTCTACTGCCGCCTGCACGGTTCGGCGGAGCTCTACAGGTCGCGCTACGACAAGACGGAGCTCGAGCGCTGGGCTGCGCGCATCGAGGCCTGGGCGCGGGGCGAGCCGATGCGCGATGGGGATTTCGCCGGGGATCCCGGTGGCGCCTCCGTGCAGCCGCGCGAGGTCTTCCTCTTCTTCGACAACACTGACAAGCGCCACGCCCCGGATGACGCTGCCAGCCTGATGCGAATGCTGCAGCTGGTCTGGAACCCCGAGGAAGACAAGCAAGCTGCTTGAGGCCGCCATGCTTGCGCGCGATGGCTCAAGCATGGCGGCATGATGGGGAACAAAGCTGTTGCGCGAGACGTTGCGCGGTCCGTGATGAGCTTATCCTCGCGCTTGAACGCATTCTGGAAAGAGGGCCGGTCGCGGCACTCTGCGCCCCTGCAATCCCGGGCTCGGGTGTTCTGCCCCGGCCGCAACTGCTTCGAGGTCGTGCAGGCAAGGCGTGCTGCCGTCCTCATCGACGGCTGCGACTATTTCCGTCACCTCGAAAGCAGCCTTCGCCAAGCAAGGCAGTCGATCGTGATCATCGGCTGGGATTTCGACGGCCGCATCCGCCTGCGCCCGCAAGCCGGCGAGGATGAATCACCGCCGCTCGGCCCGCTGCTGCGCGCGCTGGTCGAGGCAAAGCCGGAGCTTTCCGTCCATATTCTGGTCTGGAGCGTCTCGGTCCTGCATGGGCCAAGCGCCATCGCGCCGGCGCTGTTCGGCAGCGATTGGCAGCATCACCCGCGCATCCAGCTCAAGTTCGATACGCAGCACCCCTTCTACGGGTCGCACCATCAGAAGATCGTCTGCATCGATGGCGCTGTCGCCTTCGTCGGCGGTATGGATCTCACCGTCGGGCGTTGGGATACGCCGGAGCACCTAGCCGACGATCCACGCCGGATCGACTGCGATGGTGACCCCTATCCTCCCGTCCACGATGTTCAGATGGTCTTCGATGGCCGCGCGGCTGCCGCAATATGCAGGATAGCGGCAGAACGCTGGCACGGCGCGACCGGAGAGCTCCCTGACTCGGCGGCGGCCGAGTGCGACCAACGCGGTGGCGGCCCATGGCCGGATGAGCTGCGGCCGGACTTCCGCGATGCGCCGATCGCCATCGCGCGGACCGAGCCGGCCTATGCCGGGCGCAGCGAGATTCACGAGTCATCGGCGCAAGCCATCGACATGATCATGGCCGCCGAAAGATCGATCTATATCGAAGCCCAATACCTGACCGCAAAAGCCATCGGCGCGGCACTGTCGCGTCGGCTCAAGGCTTCCGATGGCCCCGACATCGTCATCGTGATGACGCAGGAATCCCGCGGACTGCTCGAACGTCTGGCCATGTCGGAGAACCGTGATCGGCTGCTCCGCCGCTTGGCCCGGGCGGACCGCTTCGGCAGGCTTCGCGTCTTCTACCCGGTGGTCCCCCGCGAAAGCGGCGGCACGGTGGAGGTACTGGTCCATGCCAAGCTGATCGTCGTCGACGATCGGATAATCCGGGTCGGCTCCTCGAACCTCAACAATCGCTCGATAGGCCTCGATACCGAATGCGATGTCGCGATCGAAGCAGGTGGCTCGGAAGATCGCAGAGCCATTGCTGGTATCCGCAACAGGCTGCTGGCCGAGCATCTGGATTGTTCGGCGAACGAAGTCGATGCCGCAACCAAGGCCGCTGGACTCGCGGTCGCAGTCGATCGCCTCAATCAAAAGCCCCGCGGGCTCAGACCGTTCGACGTTGGCAAGTCGGGCGCCCCGTTCTACTCCCTTCCGGGAACGCGCTTTCTGGATCCCGTGCGGATGTTCCGCTTGCCCTGGCCGTTCCGCTAGCCTTTCCGCCCGGACAGCACGGAGAACGCCAGGAGGACCGCGCCCGGGAGCAGCGGCACGAGGAAATAGACGGCACGGAAGATGATCAGCCCGGCGATCACACCAGCCCCGGGCAATACCGCCGCCACCACGGCTTCGATGATGCCCAGCCCGCCGGGGACGTGAGCGACGAGCGAGGCGATGTTGGCCAGCACGTAGCTGGCAGCGACGTCAGGATAGGAGACGGTGCCCAGACTCGACAAGGCCTGATGCAGGCAGGCGGCGACGAGCGCGAAATTCAGAGGGCCGATAACGAACTGCGCAGCGGCCAGCCTCGGACTCGGCAATTCGATCTCCCAGGAGCCGATCCGCCATCGCCTGCGCACGAAGAAGCAGAGTGCGAGATAGGCCGCCAGAGCCATGACGAGGCCCATGGCCATGGCGAAGACCGTGCTGGCCGGCAGCCCGGTCAGCTTCACCGCAAGGTCCGAGCGTATCAGGAGCGCCAGCGCCGCGAGCGTGCCGAGGCCGATGCCGACGGTCATTCCGCAGAACAGGATCACCTTGGCGACGTCTCCGGCGCCGAGCCCCCATTTTGTATAGAAATGGTAGCGGATCGCGCCGCTGCTCAGCGCCGCCAAGCCGATATTGTGGCCGAGCGACAGGCTGGTGAACGACGCCAAGGCCGCCCGGCGATAGGAAAGAGGCTTGCCGGCGTATCGCAAAGCCAGAAAGTCGAACAGAGTCAGGCAGGCATAGCTGCACAGGGCGAAGCCCAGCGCTGCGGCTACCCCAGCCGGAGCGGCCGAGCGCAGCAGCTCGCTGACTTCTGAATAGCTGTGACCGCGCAAGGTCCCGTAGAGCAGGTACGCCGCGAGCGCGATCGCTGCCAGCGCCAAGATCGTCCTGAAAATGGCGGACCAGCTTCGGCCGGGTCGGTCTTGCTCGGCAGCCTCAACTCTCATGTGAATCGACAAGACCGGTCTTGTCTCCCTCGGCCGATATGCGCAGCTGCGCAACCAGCGGCAGATGATCCGACGCGACTCTCGTCAAGGGCGAGCGCACGACCTTTGCGCTGGTGACCTCGATATCACCGGAGACGAAGATGTGGTCGATGCGCAGCATCGGCCGCCGCGACGGGAAAGTGGGCGCGGGTCTACCCTGCGTTCCCGCGAGATGGGCGTCGCTCAGCCGTGCTGCGAAGCTGCGATAAACCGTACCGCGCGGAAGGGAATTCAGGTCGCCTAGGACCGCGTAAGGCGGCCGGCAGCGTTCGAGCCAGTCGCCGCCGAGCAGGGCGACGGCCTGTGCCCGTCTCTCGCGGCGGCGCAGCCCGAAATGGGTGTTGATCACCTGCAGCCGTGCGCCGCCGATCATGGCCTCGATCCAGATGGCGCCGCGTGGCTCCGAAGGCCAGAGATTGCGTAGCCCAGGCAGAAGGCCGACCTTGACGAGGCGAGACGGATATCGCGTCAGTATCGCGTCGCCATACTGCTCCTCCGCGATCCGCAGAGCCGGATGGAAGTGGCTGGCGAAGCCAAGCTCTTCGGCGATGACGCGGGCCTGGTCGATGCCGCCGCTGCGCAGCCTGCCGACATCGATCTCCTGCAGGGCGACGATATCGGCATCACAGCCCGCGATCACCTGCGCGATACGTTCCGGCGACAGGTGCCGATCGGTGCCGAGGCAGCGCCGGATATTGTAGGTCGCAAGGGTCACGGGCACCTGGGCCGGCGGCTGCACGGAACGGGTCATCTGCACTAAATGCCGGGGAGCGGACGAAGTTCACTCCGCTGAGAAGGTCACGGTCCAGGCTGCTCCCGCTGAACCGAGATCAGCCCGGTCTCAGTCGCGATGCAGCTTGCCGAGATTGCCCGGTAGACCGGAGAAGGGCAGATCGTCCCGGGTCATCAATTCGCCGCCGCGCACCGGCTCATCATTCTCGTTCGAAGCGGGGTTCGCAGCCAGCATCGCAGCGGCAACCTCGCCGATCTCGGCCGGCGGGGTCATCTCCTGCTGCAGATGCCATTCGACGGTGTCGCGGGTTCGGCCGGAGCGCCGAGCGCTCGGCCACCCAATCCTGCTCTGGAAAATGCTTGGCCATGTCGAGCGCAATCTCCTGGCCGGTTCCGATGGGTTCCCTGTGTCTCGTTGTCATGACTTCACCTCCTATGAGGCCAACCCATCCCATGAGCCCGGGTTCCCGCGGCCGGCCGGTGACCCTTTCCGCGTCTGGCGCGTTGCAAGACGGAGCGACGGAGCAGGTCATGCCATCACGCGATCACGCGGCCGAGCCAGTTTTGCCGGAGGTGTCGAGCCTAGCCGGGTTGAACGCCATCATTGCGGGCTCGGCGCCGCTCGTTCCAGGAGCGACCCAGGCGGTGCTCGGAGAAGGCCCCCAGGGAGCGGCGATCGCCTTCGTCGGCGAGCAAGCCGGGCGATCAGGAAGATAGGCAGGGCCGCCCTTCGTCGGCCCGGCAGGTCGTCTGCTCGACCGGGCCCTGGGCGAGGCCGGTATCGACCGGGGCGAAAGCTACCTCACCAATGCCGTGAAGCATTTCAAGTTCGTCGAGCGCGGCAAGCGGCGCATCCATCAGCGGCCGACGACCGGAGAGGTCAGGCATTATCGCTGGTGGCTCGACAAGGAGCTGGAATTCGTCGCCCCGCGCATCACCGTCGCGCTCGGGGCGATCGCGGTCCTGGCGCTGGCGGGCAAGGCCTTGCCGATCTCGCGCAATCGCGGGGAGGTGCAGTTCCAGGGGCGCCGCGGCTTCATTACGGTGCATCCGTCCTCGATCCTGCGCCAGCCCGATGATGCCGCCCGCACCGAGGCCTATGAGGCGTTCGTCGCCGATCTGCGTCAGATCCGGCGCATGTCGCGGACGCCGTAGACCAGACGAGACTGGGGGAACTTCCCGGAGCAGGGGCGGTTGATCCGGCACTCGAGCTTTGCAGCGAGGGCACCGATGAATCGATCGCTCTGGTCCCGATATGGCTTCGCTTGGGTGACCGGCGGCTTCTTCCTGGTCAGCCTGGCGGGGCACTGGCTGTTCGGCTGGCTCGCCTATGTCCAGGAGCAGCAAAGCCATCAGCAGCCGGTGGAGCTCTACGGCTATCTCATCCTGATGATGCGCGATACGCTGGAGAACTGGCAGTCGGAGTTTCTGCAGCTGCTCTGGCAGGTGGCCGGCCTGGCACTACTCCTCTATGTCGGCTCGCCGCAGTCGAAAGAGGGTGATGATCGGATCGAAGCCAAGCTCGACGCCATCCTGCGCGCGGTCGATCGCGAGGAGGCCGACAGGCTGATCAGCGAGATCGACCGCGACTATGCCGGCCGCCATACCGACCACCGCTATGTGCGGGAGCATCAGAAAACCTGACGGCCGGCCAGGGAGCAACGACGCTCGGCCCAGCCGCCGTCCAGCCCGGTGCGGGTCAGGCTACAGCCTCATGAGTCGGCGTCACCACGCCCGACAGCGCGATACCGGCGATCTCCGGGCTATCCTTCAACGCCTGGTCGGCCAGGGAGATGACGCCGACGAGGCGCTTGTCCCGGTTGACCACCGGCAGACGCCTGACCTGGATGTCGGCCAGGTTCTGCACGACATGGTCCATGTCCTCGTCCTCGAAGCAGTACTTGATCTCGCGCGTCATGATCTCGCGCACCATCGTGTCGTGACCTCGCCCTTCCGCGACGGCCCGGACCGCGATGTCGCGGTCGGTGATCGTGCCGACGAGGCGATCATCATCGCCCACCGGCATGAAGCCGATATCCTCCATCGCCATGCGGCGGGCGATCTGCTGCAAGGTCTCGTTCGGCCGGGCGATGCTGGCGCCACGGGTCATCGCGTCGGAGACTTTCATTGTCCTATCCTTTCGTCGTCGGGAATTTCACCGGCGTTTTTCCACGCCGACCTGATCCGCAAACTAGCTGCTCTCCTCCGACCAGCGCTGCTTGGCGTCATCTGCTGTAAGGAGAAGCTTGACGGTCTCGTTCTCGATCCCGGCGATGAAGCCGATGTCGAGGAAGTGATGGGCTCCGCCAGAGGCCGGATCGTTCTTCTTCAGCTTGAGCAGCTGACCGACCAGAGCGTCGACGGTACCGACATAGCCTCCGTCGGAACCGACAACCTTGAGGCCCTCATGGATATCCTGCATGTGCATCCTGGCGTGACTCCGCTGTTTCATGATGGCTTGCGAAGGCAACGGAAGGCGCCGAACGAGGGTTCCACCGGCGCGTCGACGGGTCGCCATTGGTACGTCGCCGTACCGTCGCCGCGGACATCGCGACGAAATGAGCCCGGCGCCTCTCGGGAAGGCGCCGGGCTCTGATGGAGAACCTTGCACGGACCTGGTTTCAACCCGCCAGCCGGCGGATGGTTTCGGTACGCTGCCGAACCGAACGCATCCGACGGGAGTCGAACGGCGCTAGCTGACCGCGAGCTCGCACACGAAGCGCTGACGCGATGCCCGACTGTCGAGATGCGCATGCAGGACGAGCCAGGCCCGATAGTCGGCTGGATGGACGGTCACGATCTCGATCGCGCCCCCTTCCCGTAGCAGCGCCTCGACCGCGCGCATGGCTTGGCCGCGCCAACGGTCATAATCACATCCATCATCGGGGCCCGCGATGCAGATTTCGGCAAAGCCGGCGCGATCGTACCAAGGCACGACAGTCAGATGGCCACCGCCTTCAAGCTTGGGCACGAGCTGTCTCCTTTCGAACGGCATTGACCGGATGTCCGGGCGAAACGGCGTCGCATCGCCCGGTCGCGTGCAGCTTGTCGCGATCCAAGATCTGCAGGCGCCCGCGCCGGGAGCGAATGATGCGTTCGCCTTCGAGCACATGCAGTGCCACGGTCACGCCCGAGCGGCGCACGCCCAGCAGTTCGGCCAGTTCGCGATGGGTGATCGCGAGATCGTCCCGCTGCACCGCCTCGCGATAGAGGGCGATCCAGCGGGCGACCCGCTGTTCGATCATCAGCGCCGCCTGCAGCGCTGCCTCCGCCAGGAAGCCGGCCGTCGAGCGGAAGGCATAGCCCAGCAGTCTTTCATGCAGCGAAGGGTCCGCCTTGGACGCGCGAAAGACCGCATCGGCCGGCACGCGGATCGCCGATCCCCCGCTGAGGACCTGAGCGATGATCGCGGGAAAGCCTGGCAGGAGCAGCCGGTGGATGCCGACGATATCGCCCTCGCCAGCAAGTCCGATCTGGAAGCGGGCCTGTTCCCGGACCATGCTCAAGGCGACGACGGCATCGAGCGGAAAGAAGATGTCGCCTGCGTTCAACGTGACCCCGGGCACGAGTTTCACCCGTGCCCCGCTGCTGAACAAATGACTGTCTGTCGACTGGAAATGCTCCGCCGAGGACTGGCGGTGAGCGGTCTCTCCCCCCAACAAGACGGCGTCCATGAACGGCCTCCATGTTGGTAGCACCAGTTGAGCGCAGCAAGGACGGCCCGGCACTAACTTAAGTTAACGCCGGGCCGGATTTCTTGATCCCGCGCTGATGCACGCGATGGATCATGTCGAACCGTCAGTGCTGGCCGCCCTTGCGGCCTGCCTCGGCAGCGCGCTCGCGATCATTGGCGAAGTTTCCGCCGCCGCCGCGATGCCCGTTCCCCTGCTGGCCGCGACCGGAATCGCTGGCGGCCTGCTGCTGGTGGCCATCGCCGCGGCTTTCGCCGCCCTTGCGTCCCGCTTCCGCGGCCAGCTCGCGATCCTGCGAGAAGCTGCGCTTCTCGTCCGGCACGCTGGCGCCGCCTTTGGCGGCGATGTCGCGCTGCTTGCTCTCGTCCATGGAGGCGAAGCGTCGATTGCTGTTTGCCATAGTGTCTCTCCATATGGCCGCGCGCGGCAGGAGCCGCTGACAGCCTTTGCTTGGTGGAGGAAATGGCCGCGGCGAGTTCGTCGCGGTCATCGAGTCAACCGCTCTGTCCGCACGACGTTTCGTCCATGTGCGGCTCCGCACAGAGGCGTGGTCGTATCGCCGCAGCCGCGAACGTGACGCCATCGCGATCGTTAGGTTCGAAGACGGCCACAGCCAGGGAGACACATCCGATGGCTATTGACGTCCTCCGTCCTACCATCTCATGGCGTCACGCTGGACACGGCGAACCCCCGCGACGCGTTCGGCTCTGACGTGGAGCATGACCTTGCCGATCACGGCTTCCTCACCGCGAAGGTCGACGACCTGATCGAATGGGCTCGCACCGGCTCGCTGATGTGGATGCAGTTCGGCCTTGCCTGCTGCGCGATCGAAATGATGCAGATGGCGATGCCGCGCTACGACGCCGAGCGCCTGGGCTTCGCGCCGCGCGCCTCGCCACGCCAGTCCGATGTCATGATCGTCGCCGGAACGGTCTGCAACAAGATGGCTCCCGCCTTGCGCAAGGTCTATGACCAGATGGCCGAGCCGCGTTATGTCATTTCGATGGGCTCCTGCGCCAATGGCGGCGGCTACTACCATTACAGCTATTCCGTCGTGCGCGGCTGCGATCAGATCATCCCGGTGGACATCTATGTTCCCGGCTGCCCACCGACCGCGGAAGCGCTGCTCTACGGCGTGTTCCTCCTGCAGAAGAAGATCCGCCGTACCGGCACGATCGAGCGGTAAGCGAGCCTTACCTGCGTGGCCGTTACATCCGCTGCAGGATCGCCTGCATCTGGGCGATTTCCTTCTGCTGCGATTCGACGATGCCGCGGCAGAGCGCGACGATCTCGGGACCGGTGATCGAGGCCTGCTCGCACATCAGGATCGCGCCGGAATGATGCGGGATCATCGCGCGCAGGAATTCGGCGTTGCCGATACCGGCCTGTGTCCGCATCGCAGCGAAGCTCATCAGGAAGATCGCGGCGGCGCCGGTGCAGATTGCGAGATTGATCCGGGGGGACGGAAACATCCATCGCATCGAGACCAGCATGACGACGGCCATTGGCGCGACCATCATCAGTGTCATGTAGACGTTGTTGAGGTTGAGATGGAAATGCGCCAGCGTCGCGATCATCGTGTACATGACCAAGTACATCACGACGAAATCGACCGCGAGCTCGAAACCCAACCGACCATAGCTGCCGGACGCAGCGTGCTCGTTTTCGTGGTCCATGGCCTGCCTCCACCGCCGACGGCTGATGGGGAGAGAACCGTGGGCGGCGAAAGCGGGTTCCTCGCTGCAACAATCTGTAACATGAGCCTCGATGCAGAGAGCGCCGAGGACGACCGACAGCTAAGCCGGGATAGGATTGAGCAAGTCGTCGCCACGCCGGCTATTTGCGCGAATATGTGACCGCTTCGATCTTGTTTCCGTCCGGGTCGAGCACGAAGGCTCCGTAGTAGTGGTCATCGTACTGCGGGCGCAGGCCCGGAGGCCCGGCATTGCGCCCGCCATGCGCCAGCGCGATTTCGTAGAACTGATCGACCATCGCCCGACGTCCCGCCGCAAAGGCGATGTGAACGCCGTTCCCCGGGCTCGCCGGCTCACCGTCGACGGGCGTCTCGATGCTGAAGAGGAAAGAGCCCACGCCATAGTCGGCCGATCTGGCCGAACCGTTGAGCAGGCGCATACCCAAGACCGGCATGACGGCGTCGTAGAAGGCTCGCGCGCGGGCCACGTCGTTCGTGCCGACGGAAACATGGTGGATCATCGACCGATCTTCCTGGCCGTTTCAGAGAACGTCTGGACCCACCCGCTGTCCTTCAACGCTTCTGCAGCTGTCGCCAGAGCGATCCGCAGCGCGGCATCGAGCAGAACGGGCGGGGGAAAGGCGCCGAACTCGCAATGGCATTCGATCCTGCGGCCAAGGCGGGTAGCAGCGGCGATATGAACACGGCCACGGGGGTTGCCGCGATCGTCCGGAACCGGGCCGGTGACACCCGTGATGGCGATGGCCAGATCGGCGATGGTCCTCGCAAGCACGCCGTCCGCCATTGCCCGAGCCACTGGAGCGGAGACCGCCGAATGGTTTTCGACGAGTGCCGCCGGCACGCCGAGAATCTGGACCTTGGCAGCAGGCATATAGGTCACGAAACCGCCGATCAGAGCGTCGCCCGCTCCCTCCGCTTTCGACAAGCTGTTGGCGAGTGCGCCGGCGCTGCAGGATTCGGCCACTGCGACCATCCGCCCGGCTTGGACAAGTTCCGTCACGAGCTGCTGCGAGAGCACCTGAAGCTCCGGCAGAGCTGATCCGGGCAAGGTCTCGACCGACCGCGTACGCCAGAGACGCGCCGCCGCCATCGTGGCGGCGTGATCGCCAAGCCGGGCACCTCGCGATCCGGGTGCTCCGTCTTGATGACCGGACGGGCTCATGTGATCCCCGGCACGCTGCAGTTCCACCTGCTGCGCGCTTTGGCGGCGCGCCGCTCGTAATCGTCGCGGATGGTCGCGAGCTTTTCCTCGTCGAGCTCCTCCAGATCCATCAGCTCCTCACGCGCGCCCTCGAGCTTGAAGAGCAGTTCGTCGAGCTTGATCTGCATCGCCGCAGTGTCCCGGTTTTGGCTGTTCTGAATGATGAAGACCATCAGGAAGGTCACGATCGTCGTCGACGTGTTGATCACGAGCTGCCAAGTATCGTTGAAACCGAAGATCGGCCCCGATGCCGCCCATACGAGGATGATTGCCAGTGCGATGAATGTTGTTGCGGGCTTGCCAGCGTAGCGGGCAACCGTCTGTGACAGCCGGCTGAACAATGACGAACGCCCGAGATTGGAAACCGGATCGGATTTGTCGGGCATGATGGCCTCTCGACGAAAGGCGGCTCCGGGATTGCCGGAGCCGCAATTCTCTCAGGCTGCTTTCGCCTGAGCTTGCTTGTTGATTTTGTTCTCGCCGAGCTTGGAGAGCGCCGCATCGGTCTTCAGCTCCTCCGACAAGGTCTGGTCGAGCAGCTTTGCGGCGTTGCTCAGCCCGAGCTGCTGCGACCAAGCTTTGAGCGTGCCGTAGCGCGAGATTTCATAGTGCTCGACAGCCTGGGCAGCGGCGAGGAGGCCCGCGTCGAGCGCCGGGCTGCCTTCGAATTCTTCCATGATCGATTTGGCCTCCTCTATGATGCCGAGGATCGCGTCGCAGGTCTTGCCGCGCGGCGCCTTGCCGATGATCTCGAACACCTCGCCCAGGCGGTCGACATGTGTCTCGGTCTCGTCGCGGTGTTTCTCGAAGGCCTGCTTGAGTTCGGGCGAGGTCGCTGTCTTTGCCATTTTCGGCAGCGCCTTCAGGATCTGCTTTTCGGCGTAGTAGATGTCCTTGAGCGTATCGAGGAAGAGGTCGTTCAAGGTTTTCGGATTGCTGTCCATGGTCGCGCTCCAGTTGGGATGGGCGCTTAAAAACCTGTGCACGCTGGCCTTCGTTCCGCGGCTCTCCTCTTGGTACGGTCACGTACAAATCCGCGGGCCTCAGGCGAGGTTCTTATATCGCGTAGAGCAATGAAGAGCATGACGGCACGACCCCGTTGGCAATAAGCACTGAGGGCTAGCCGGGCCTATTGCGGCACCGTCAGTTTGGCCTGCTCGGCATCGGCTTCCAAGAGCAGCGCCTGTAATCGAGCGACAGCCAACGCAGGCAAATGCAGTTCCAGATCGTTTGGATCGTCATTCATCACGAACCGCAGAATTGCGCCTTCCAACGGGTCGTCGCTGATCGTGATGCATTTCACATCGGTAACGTGAAGCAGCAGGGCCGGCTTCTGTGGCATGGCCTCCTCCAATGGCCGTGGTCGAGGTTCGAGCTATGCCCGGCGCCTCGAGGACGCCGGGCGGTGTCTCAAGCGCGGCCTTGCGGTCCTTCCCGGTATGACGCCGTGAATGCTGCGGCGTCCGGCGCCAGGATGTCGTATTTCTCGGCGAGCGTCGCAAAGATGCCGCGAACGGTCTCCGCCTCGACCTCACCGCGCATGGCGGCCAGACAGGACTTGATCGCGAAGTTGTGGACTGGGTCGCGCTTGCTGGGCGGCCAGTCGACCAGGAACATATAGGCTTCCATGACCGACGAAATCGCCGCAGGATGACCTAATCCGACGAGTATGACGACCGGGCGTTCAAAGTATTCTGTGTTCATCGGTCGCAGCCCTCCACAGATGGACAAACGATCGCTGCGGTTGCCATAGCCATATCCTCCTAAAAGCAACATGGATCCGGGATTGCCGAGGCCTCGCGCGTTTCCGTTCCGCGCCAGCCATTCGTCAGTGACGTTCCAGTAGCTGGCGCCGCCCACAAAGGCGCTCCGCGAAGGTCTCGGCGATCTGCTAATGCTTGATCGCGATGCGCTTGACCTGAGACTGGGCCCTCTCGCTCTTGGGCAGGACGACCGTCAGCACGCCGTTCCTGAAGCGGGCATCGATCTTGTCCTGTTCGACCTCGTAGCCGAGAGGAACGCGACGCTCGAAGCGGCCGTAATACCGCTCCGAAAACTGCCTCTCTTCGTCCTCGCTCTCGGCGCGCTTCTCGCCTCGAAGCGTGAGGACGTCGTCATCGAGCAGGATCTCCAGGTCCTTCTCCTCGATCCCGGGAATTTCGGCGGTCACCTTGATATTCCCGGCCGTCTCGGAGATCTCGACCTTCGGCCAGCCGCCATTGAAGGTCGGCAACGAACCAAGGCTGTCGAACGAGCGGAACATGTCGTCGAACAGGCGATTGACCTCGCGATGCAGCGAGAAGACGGGGTTGCGCTGGTCATCGCGATAAAGCGCAGGGACCCGATTGCCGTTTTCGCGGCCCCAGGGGATCAGATCTCGAACGCTCATGATATTCCTCCTTGCGTTCAAACGTATGAAGAGCCCGGGCGCCGGGCTTCTCGCCCGGCGCCCGACGCTGGCCCAAGCGGCCTCTGCTCAGGCTGCGCGCTTCTCGGAGTCGATCTGCGGCCGATCGGCTTTCGGCAGTGCGGTGCCGGCGGCGATCTCGATTCGGCGTGGCTTCATCTCCTCGGGCAGCTCGCGCTTCAGATCGACCGTGAGCAGACCGTTCTCGAGGTTGGCGGCCACGATCTTGACGTGGTCCGCGAGCTCAAAGCGGCGCTGGAAGGCGCGCTCGGCGATGCCATGATGGAGATACTCGCCATTATCCTGGCCGGCCTTCTGCCCGGACACCATCAGCAGGTTCGGCTCATGCATGATGATGAGCTCGTCCCGCGAGAAGCCGGCGATGGCCATCGTGATGCGATAGTCGTCGTCACCGGTCTTGACGATGTCGTAGGGCGGCCAGTTGCCGGCCGAGTCCAGCCGGCCCGCGGCTTCGAGCGCGCCGAAAATGCGGTCGAAGCCGATACTCGACCGATACAGGGGAGAAAAATCGAAGACGGTTCTCATAGCCACATCCTCCATTGAGCAACATGGGTACAAGTCGGTCATTCCGAGGTCTCACCGACGCCGGCTTGACCGGCCGATCCCGTAAAAGGCGATCGGCAACATTCGATTTGGATCGGGTCCGGCGCGGTTCAAGAGGTAGCGTAAAATTTTTGAGAGACTCGGTCGGTGGCTCAGAAGCGGCCGTGTCGGACGACGCTTCCCGATTGAACCGGCCCCTCGAAGCCGACGCTGCCCCGCCGAAAGCTCGGCGGGGCTTGGATCATGCCAGGATGATCGCAAGGATGAATCCGCTCGCACCGGCAAGCATCGCCAGTGCCGCGAAGCGAGCCAGGCCGGCCTTGTCAAAAGGCCGCCTGCGCCGGATGAATTCGACAGCGGACACGTGCGCCTCCATGCTTACAGGGATAGGAGGTCGCCGGGTGTCGTGCATCTGCTCGCTCTCCCGTCGCCGGGCGGCCTGCCGCTCTCGGGGCGATCGAGCGATGCGAGCGCGTCCATGATCTCGTCGAAGCCGATCGGCTGGGATGCGAAGGGTGGGTGTCGCAGCGCCGGACATGAGTCCACGGCGCAGGCGTCGGACGCCCAGGACGACAGGATCGCCCGTTTTTCCGAGCTCGGAAGCGTATCGTCGCGCAGGACATCGCGCGGGCGCTCATAGAACCGGCTCGGGTGCAGTAGCCGGTCAAGGGCTGCATCGTCGGTGTCCGGGCGAGCGGGCGGCACGATCGCGGTCGATGGCTGGCTCATCGGTGGTCCTCCAAAAAAACTCCTTTCAGCTGACGCGCGCGTTGGCGCGGGATGAAATCTGGGCTCGGCCGGGAGAGCTTCAAGAGGCGCGAGCGCCGAACCGATCTCTCCTTACTGCAGCCGGAATTCGCCGCTCACCGCGCTGAGGTCGGCCGGGCCGATCAGGTCCTTGTGGGTGACGGTGATGCGGAACAGCTTGCCGTCGAGCTTGGCCTGCCAGAAGGCGAGGAACTTGTTGAGCTCGGGGAAGCGCGGGGCGAGGTCGTAGTCCTGCCAGATGAATTCCTGCAGGATCGCGGGATGGTCCGGCAGGCGATAGAGGATGCCGGCGGTGGTCAGGCCATAGCCCGCGACCTGGCGGGCGAAGTCGGTGGACGCCATTCCTTTCAGCTCCATGGTTGCGCTGCTCATGGCAGCGCAAATCCAATGCGCCCGCAAGCCGAAAAGTTCCCGTTAGCTGCACGAATTCAAGGCGTTAGCACTCGATCGAAAAAAGTGCTGCCAGCCTCTTGAAGGCAAAAATGGGGCAACCTAGATCATCGCGCGGGCACGGCGCCTCAGGGGCGCGCGGAACCTCGCCGCGAGACCCGCACAGGGCCGGCCCGCTTTGACATGTGACCGACATGGAAACTGGAGGAACTCATGAAGTTTCGGCCACTGCATGACCGCGTCGTCGTGAAGCGCATCGACGCCGAGGAGAAGACCAGAGGCGGGATCATCATCCCCGACACCGCCAAGGAAAAGCCCCAGGAAGGGGAGGTCGTTGCCGTCGGCCCGGGCGCGCGCGACGAGGCTGGCAAGCTGGTCGCGCTCGACCTGAAGGTCGGCGACCGCGTGCTCTTCGGCAAGTGGAGCGGCACCGAGGTCAAGATCGACGGCCAGGATCTCCTCATCATGAAGGAGAGCGACATCATGGGCGTCATCGAGGCGACCGCGACGCTCAAGCAGGCCGCCTGACGGGGCCTCATCCCACATCACCAACCAGAAGCCTCAAGTCTGAAGGAGTGAGGAATCATGGCTGCGAAGGACGTGAAGTTTTCGCAGGACGCGCGCGAGCGGATGCTGCGCGGCGTCGACACGCTGGCCAATGCCGTGAAGGTCACGCTCGGCCCCAAGGGCCGCAACGTCGTGATCGAGAAATCATTCGGCGCTCCTCGCATCACCAAGGACGGCGTCACCGTCGCCAAGGAGATCGAGCTTTCCGACAAGTTCGAGAACATGGGCGCGCAGATGGTCCGCGAGGTGGCCTCGAAGCAGAACGACGCCGCCGGTGACGGCACGACCACCGCGACGGTGCTGGCCCAGGCGATCGTGCGCGAGGGCGCCAAGGCGGTGGCCGCCGGCATCAATCCGATGGACCTGAAGCGCGGTATCGACCTCGCCGTCGAGGCGGTGACGACGTCGCTCAGCGAGCATTCCAAGACGATCACAGGCTCGGAGGAGGTCGCCCAGGTCGGGACCATCTCCGCCAATGGCGACCGCACCATCGGCGCGATGATCGCTGAGGCGATGCAGAAGGTCGGCAAGGAGGGCGTCATCACCGTCGAGGAAGCCAAGACCGCCGAGACCGAGCTCGACGTCGTCGAGGGCATGCAGTTTGATCGCGGCTACCTCTCGCCCTATTTCGTGACCAACACCGAGAAGATGATCGCGGAGCTCGAGGATCCCTACATCCTGATCCACGAGAAGAAGCTCTCGGGCCTCCAGACGATGCTGCCGCTGCTGGAAGCAGTGGTGCAGACCGGCAAGCCGTTGCTGATCATCGCCGAGGACGTCGAGGGCGAGGCACTCGCCACCCTCGTCGTCAACAAGCTGCGCGGCGGCCTCAAGATCGCGGCGGTCAAGGCTCCGGGCTTTGGCGATCGCCGCAAGGCCATGCTGGAGGACATCGCCATCCTGACCGGTGGCACCGCGATCAGCGAGGATCTCGGCATCAAGCTGGAGAACGTCACGCTCGACATGCTCGGCCGTGCCAAGAAGGTCCGGATCGAGAAAGAGAACACCACCATCGTCGATGGCGCCGGCTCCAAGCAGGAGATCGACGCCCGGGTCGCGCAGATCAAGGCGCAGATCGAGGAGACCACCTCGGACTACGACCGCGAGAAGCTCCAGGAGCGCCTGGCCAAGCTCGCCGGCGGCGTCGCGGTGATCCGCGTCGGCGGCGCGACCGAGGTCGAGGTCAAGGAGAAGAAGGACCGCGTCGATGATGCCTTGAACGCCACCCGCGCCGCGGTCGAGGAAGGCATCCTGCCGGGCGGCGGTGTGGCCTTGCTGCGCGCGGTCAAGGCACTTGAAGGGCTCGTGCCCGGCAATGACGATCAGCGCACCGGCGTCGAGATCGTCCGCAAGGCGATCACCGCCCCGGCCAAGCAGATCGTCGACAATGCCGGCGATGACGGCGCGGTCGTGATCGGCAAGCTGCTGGAAGCGTCCGATTACAACCACGGCTACGATGCCCAGACCGGCACCTATGGCGACCTCGTCAAGGCGGGCATCATCGACCCGACCAAGGTCGTGCGCACGGCGATCCAGGATGCGGCGTCGGTCGCCGGCCTGTTGATCACCACCGAGGCGATGGTCGCGGAGCTGCCGAAGAAGGACGCGGCTCCGGCCATGCCTGGCGGTGGCATGGACTATTGAGCCTCGAGGGCGCCGTGGCTTTCGCGGCGCCCTTTTCCGACGCCGCAATTTCGTAAGCATGCCGAGGGAAGTCATGCCCTTTTCATCGCTGACCGATCCTATCGACCTAGCCCGTGCCGAGGCCGCTCTTGAAAAGGCATGGGTGGAACTCAGGCGGTCGCTTCCGGATGAATCGGACGAGCAGGGGCGAAACAGCCTCGCCTATATCATTGCGTCGCTGGTTCCTCTGGCGCTCGACGAGGACGATCTCGCACAGCGCGCGATCGATCGGTTTCGCGAGAAAGCCTAGGCGAGCGCGCTCCGAAAGCTTCTACATTTCATCTCTATCGCATTTGGCATCCGACATGACCGATGGCCCACAGGACCCAACGCAAATATCCCCTTCCGACCGGTTCAAAGCCATGATTACGAGCGCCGAGAGCGCAACATACGGGCTCAAGGACAATCTCTTGGCCGTCATGACTCGGGATGGATCGGCAACCTGGCAGACCGTCTCCGCTCACATCGAGGCTCAATTGCCTGGCGCGGGCGAGTTCGCGACCGCGCGTTTGAACGCCATACTCGCTTTGATCAGGACACTATCCAACGGACGAGTCGCGGACGGTAGATGATCGGCATCGGCAGAGTTCGGCACGCAGCCGCGAGACGCCGCCTTTCGTCCGAAACGCTTTTCTGCCTCATCTAATCGGGAGTTCCGAATGACAACGACCGCCGCAGCCGAGCACCGCAGCTTCGAAGCCGACGTCTCCCGCCTCCTGCACATGATGGTGCACTCGGTCTATTCCGACCGGGACGTGTTCCTGCGCGAGCTCATCTCGAACGCCGCCGACGCCTGCGAGAAGCTGCGCTATGAGGCGATCGCGCAGCCCGCGCTGCTCGGCGAAGAGCCGAAGCTCGCGATCACCATCGAGGCGGACGCCGAGGCAGGCCGGCTCGTCATCGCCGATAACGGCATAGGCATGAGCCGCGACGAGATGATCGAGGCGCTCGGCACCATCGCCCGTTCCGGCACGCGCAGCTTCATGGAGCGGATCACACCCGCCGAAGGCAAGGACGGCGCACAGTTCATCGGGCAGTTCGGCGTCGGCTTCTACTCCGCCTTCATGGTCGCCGCCGAGGTCGAAGTCGTCAGCCGCCGCGCCGGCAGCGACGAGGCCTGGGCCTGGTCCTCGGACGGCAAGGGCGAATTCACGGTGGCGCCGGTTGCCTTGGAAGAGGCCCCCGCACGCGGCACGCGGGTGACGCTCCATCTGATGGACGACGCCAAGACTTATGCCGAGCGCTGGACACTGGAGCGCATCGTCAAGGAGCAGTCCGGCCATGTGCCGGTGCCGATCGCGCTGGTCGAGAAGCCCGGGGCGGAGCCGGCCACGCTCGCCGACGGTGCCGCGCTCTGGGCCAGGCCGAAGGGCGAGATTTCGAAGGACGAATACGCCGATTTCTATCGCAGCGTCGCCGGGCAATATGACGAGCCGGCTGCGACGATCCACTTCCGCGCCGAGGGCCGGCACGAATACACCGGGCTCGCCTTCGTGCCGGGCGCACGCCCCTTCGATCTCTTCGACGCCGACCGCAAAGGGCGGATCAAGCTCTATGTGAAGCGTGTCTTCATCACCGATGAAGCCGAATTGATGCCGCGCTATCTGCGCTTCGTCCGCGGCATCGTCGACACCGCCGACCTGCCGCTCAACGTCTCCCGCGAGATGATCCAGGACAGTCCACTGCTCGGTGCGATCAAAAAGGGCGTCACCAATCGCGTCCTCTCCGATCTTGGAAAGCTGCCCGAGCAGGATCCCGAAACCTTCCGCCTGATCTGGGAGAATTTCGGCGCGGTCATCAAGGAAGGGCTCTATGAGGATTTCGAGCGCCGCGCGCAGCTTCTCGATCTCTCCCGCTTCCGGACGACCGCATCCGGCGAAGGCTGGAGGAGCCTGAAGGACTATGTCGGCGCCCTCAAGGAAAACCAGACGGCCATCTACTATATCGTCGGCGACGATGCCGGCCGGATCGCCAGTTCGCCGCAGCTCGAAGGCTTCCGGGCGCGGGGCATCGAGGTGCTGCTGCTGTCCGATCCGGTCGACAGCTTCTGGGTCTCGGCCGCCCCGGACTTCGAAGGCAAGCCGTTCAAGTCGGTGACGCAGGGTGCTGCTGATCTCGGTCTTATCCCGCTCCTCGACGGCGCGGCCTCTCCGTCCGCCGAGACGAGCGAGGAGGTCGGTGCTCTGCTCGCAGCGATGAAGGAAGCCCTGGCGGGCGAGGTCGCGGATGTCAGGGCCTCGGATCGACTCACCGAGAGCGCCGTATGCCTCGTGGCGTCCGACAAGGGGCCCGATCGCCAGTTCGAGCGCCTGCTCAATGCTGCCGGCCGTCTCGACAGCGCGGCCAAGCCGATCCTGGAGGTCAATCCGCGTCATGCGGTGGTCACGGCTCTCGCTGCCGTCGAAGACGGCGCGCTGCGCAGCGACGTTGCACACCTCCTCCTCGACACTGCCCGCGTCCTGGACGGCGAGCGCCCGGCAGATGCGAACGCATTCGCCGAAAGGCTGAACCGGCTGGTGACGCGCAGCTTCGGCCAGGGCTGAGCGGTGAAGCTAGGGACCGCTTTGCGGTGTTTGCTGGCTGTGCAGCTTGCCGCGCAGCCCCGTCCGCTCAGCTTTGAATGTCGTCGCGGCTTTTTGTGCGAAGCTCCGCCAGCCGAAGAGTTAGCTGGCGGGGCTCCGTCGCCGAGGAGTGAAGGGGCGTTACTCGGCGACGGACGAAAGCCGGCTCCCTGCGGTCGATCAGGCAGACCAAAGCCTAGTCGCGCTGGAAGCGATTCCAGACGAGCGCGAAGGCTGCACCCACGGCGTAACCAATTGCACTGGTCAATACGATCAATCCCGCTCCTCGAGTAAAATCGAAGCGCTCGATCTGCCAGCCTGATCGAATGAAATGCAGCCAGAACACAAAGTCCATGATTGGTTGCGCCAATCCGCTCGCAACGAACAATGCCCACAGCAAATGCACGCCGCCGAGAAGAGACCCTATCGCGAGGCCAGTACTGTTGACGCTGATCACGCCTTTTTGCTGCGTGGACGAACCGAAAATTACACGATTTGTCATCGTAATCATCCCCTATTCGAAGTTCTAAAAAGCTTATCAGATAGAGCCGGGTACTCCTTGATTTACCTCAAGAGCGGCTTGTTCTCAATTTGACGTCCCTCTGGCCGGAGTCAGCATCAAAATCAGCGTGGTCACTGCCTTGTGGCTATTTCGGCTTGAACTTCGCTAATCTTCGCAATGATCGCCTCCAACTCCACGAGAACTGACGGCAGAGCCCGCAGGACCACCTCTTGCCGCGGGCAGTTTCGGCAAGGCGCCATGACGGTCGAAAGCCGCTCGCCGCACCAGGCTCAGGCCAGCCTCAACGGCTCGCGCGACGTCGGCTTTTGTTGCCTAGGATGGAATGGGATCACGTTCGAGGATAGCGGAGGATTCTGCCGCTTGATCAGCTCAATCAGGGCGTCTTCAATGGCCTTCCGAAGACGATCATCGAGGGCAGTTCGACCTGTCACG
Organism: Rhizobiales bacterium 2SD; assembly: GCA_005502805.1. Taxonomy (GTDB): domain Bacteria; phylum Pseudomonadota; class Alphaproteobacteria; order Rhizobiales; family Beijerinckiaceae; genus Allobosea. The sequence continues at coordinate 36,298 of SCMY01000016.1, forward strand.
CAGAAGAATGCACTCCTAAGCAGGGTGCTGCACTGATCATAATCTGTGCTGTTGCAAGACGCTGTACTCATAGCTGATCACTCGCAATGCAAATGGGCTGGCTTAAGCAGATGCAGACGGGGAGCCGGCTGACCAAAAGCCGCTTCAGCGTGTCAACGATCGACGTCCGTCCTCCCAGCCGGACTTATCCGTGAATGCGTCGGCTGGTATGTCGCGGTGCCTTGCCGAGTCTCAGCCGACTTCCATGTTAAGCGCCTGATCGACGTGGGGCCGGCCAGAAGCTTGCGCTCCTTCCATGCCAGTTGCCTGGCGCGCTTGACCTCGACGACGAAAGGCTTGCGCTGTCCGTTCATGCTGTTCGCTCCTGGGTGCGTCGGCATTGAGTGACGGTCTGGTTTCTCCGTGACATTCAGGCCGGCAGATATTCAGTCCTGTACGTCGTCGAAAGATCGGAGAAATGAGAAGTTCCATTGGGTTCGAGGCGGACGACGCGGCCGCTTCTTTCGTCGATGAAATATGCATCGATGCCGATAGTCTGCGCGACAGTCCGGGCTCTCGCGAAATACTGCCCTATGAGACGCTGTACCATCAGTATCTCCTTCCGTTTTATGCCGTCGTTCAGGCCTCGATATGAACTTTGCGGCAAATCAAAAGGCAGGCTAATACAAATGGACTATGCAGATTTGCGCGATAGAATTCGACTCCTGGTAGCACATTAGATTTTAGGCACAGGCGTCAGATCGCCATCGAGCGATCTGATTACGCTCGATGGCGCTGAACGACGGAAATCTGACGCTATCTATTGGTCTGTACCTTGACTCAGATCAAAACGGGTCAGCGATCGTTCTTCCCTATACCTTGCCGACTGTAATCCAGCCATGCGCCAGCCCCCTGTTTGAGCTGGCTCAAAGCGTGCGATTGCGCTGGGACTAGGGTGCCTTGAGCGTCGTCGGACGCGAAATCAACCAGCCAGGAGGCGACCATGAATGATCTGACGCTTCATGAGAACGTGATCAGCGAGCTCGAGTTCGAGCCCAGCGTAAACGCGGCCCATATCGGGATTACGGTTGAGAGCGGCATGGTGACGCTCTCAGGCCATGTCGGCAGCTACGCGGAGAAGCTGGCAGCCGAGCGCGTTGTCCAGCGGGTCAAAGGCGTCCGGGCGATCGTGCAGAATCTCGAAGTGCGACTGCCCTCCGACAGGAAGACCGATGATGAAGACATCGCCCTGCGCGCGCTCAACGTGATCAGCTGGGACACGACGCTCCCGGCCGACGAGATCAAGGTCCATGTTCAGAAGGGCTGGATCACATTGACCGGCGAGGTCGACTGGCAGTTCCAGAGGCAAGGCGCGGAGCATGCAGTGCGTCGGCTTACAGGAGTCCTGGGCGTCTACAACTGGATCACCGTCAAGCCGCGCGTCGAGGTCCGTGACATCAAATATCGGATCGAGAACGCGCTGATGCGCAACGCGCAGCTGGAGGCCGGACAGATCCAGGTGGATGTCTCCGGCAGCCACGTAAAGCTCCAGGGAAACGTCAGGGCCTGGCACGAACGCAACCTCGCCGAACAGGCCGCCTGGGCTGTTCCGGGCGTCACATCGGTCGAGGACCGTTTGGCTGTCTCGTAGGAGTTACCTGTGGCGCCGCACGCAACGCGCGCGCCACAGCCCCATTCGAATTCGGTGGCGCGCCAAGCTCGCGGACCGACATGCGCTCTGCAAATGGCGTCAGGCGGTCGTCGCCAATGTTCGCCGATTTCGGCGGCTGATGCCTGGGGCATCGCCCACACGCACGACAGCGACTTTCTCAGAACAATGAAACGAGGTCGCCCATAGTCAGGCGACCTCGATCCAAATCGATTACGGCGATAGTATTTGGCCGGTTTTCACGCCGCCTTGATTGCGATGATCTTCTCGGCCTTCTGCGCCTCGGCGGTCTTTGGCAGCTTGATCGTCAAAACGCCCTTCGAAAAGGTTGCATCGACCTTTGCCGGATCGACGCCGTCGGGCAGGTGGAACGAGCGATGGAAGGAGCCGAAGCGCCGCTCCGACAGATAGTAGTCCTTCCGCTTCTCTTCCTTCTCTTCGTTCTTTTGCCCAGTGATCGTCAGGGTATGGTTCGAGAGCCTGACGTCCACATCCTTCTGCTCCAGGCCGGGGAGTTCCGCCGTGATCTCATACTCGGTCTCCTTCTCGACGAGATCGACCGCCGGCGCGATCGCCCAGCTCGCCCCTGACAGGCCGGGCAATTCGAGTTTGAAGGGCGAGCGCGCGGCCGGCTGGCGCCAGCCGAACGGATGGAAATCGTCGAACAGGCGGTCGATCTCTCGCCTGAGGCTTTCAAACGGAGACCAGCCCGCCTGCGCGGGCGTCGCAGACTTTTCAGTCTTGATCGGCAGTTTGGTGGGGACATCGGACATGACACACTCCTTTTCCTAGATCGTGGAACGCCGGCCCATGCAGCTTCGGAAACAGCCGACGGGCTGCTCAGCTTGAGACGGTCGTCACGCGGCGGCGCGCGCTCGCGCGCTGAGGTCGTTCGGCTCGGGTTCGTCGCTTCATCAAACGCAGGGCCTGTTCGAGTTCAGACAGTTTTTCTTCCTGTCGCCGCTGGCCGTTGCGGATCTCGGCCAGCATGACCGCCATCTGCAACAGCGCAGCCTCGGCGTCGGAGGTGGGCCAAGCCACCTCCTTGCGAACTTCTCCATCGCCGTACTGGCTTGGCGATCGATCCGTCTGGTTGATGGCTTGGCTCATCGCAGTCTCCAACACACCGGTCGACCGCGTGCGGTCAGGCGAGCGCCAGGTGGTCGACGACCGAGACGACGCCTGGCGCGGCCCAGGCGGCACGCTCGGCGACGGCGCGCTCATGCCAGGCGCTAACCTGCCCTTCCAGTGTCACGCGCCCTCCCGAAACGACCACGCGGATATTCTCCGCCTCAAGTTCGGCATTGCGCTTCAACGCCTTCTCGATCCGTTGCTTGATATCGCCCGCCTGAACCCGCGGTTTGATCGTGATCGAATTGGTGATGCCGGTCACGCCCGAGAGTTTGCGGACCGCGGCCTCGGCGGCATTGCGCTGGAAATACCAGTCCACTTCGCCGCTGAGCGTGATCCAGCCTTTCTGGACCTTGACCTTCACTTTTTCGTCCGGGATCGTTGTGTCCCAGGCGATGATGTCGAGCGTGCGCTGCGCAATTTGGTCGTCACCGGTCTTCTTGTCCGAGGAAAAGCGGACCTCGATCTCTTGGGCGATGGCGCGCACGCCCTTCAGTCTTTGCACGATCTTCTCGGCCGCCAGCTTTTCTGCGTAGCTGCCGACATGACCGGAGAGAGTGACGACGCCGTCATCGACGGCAACGCCGATATGCGAGGCATTGACGCTGGGCTCGAATTCGAGCTCGCTGAGGACATGGTCGCGAAGCGACAGATCATCCATAGCCACCTCCATCTGGTTGGCGTTCTCAACGCCCCTTCACGATGGAATCTCGAACGGAAACCGCATTGACGTGGATCAAGGGTGAGCCAGAGGCAGATTATCAGCCCTGATGGGCCGTGCCGCCTCCGTCCAATTCCAGGGCGTTTCGCAGCCGCCGGATAATCTGTTTGCGCGCACGTTCGTCAGCGGCCTGGGCTACCGCGTCATCGATGTCGAGGATGAGGTTCGACAGTTCATTGTGCCAGTCGCGCTGTCCAGCGCTGTCTGGAGCGAGGCGCGCCGGCCCCTCAATTTGACGGAATGCTTCACCGCCCAAAGTAAAGGCGCTGTCGAGCGCCGGTGTCAGGACGCGGAGGTCAGCCTTCGCGCGCAACAGCCTCTGCTTGAGCCCGTCGATCGCATGGGTTTCACCGTGAGTCAGGAAAACGGCACCTGAGATGCGTCCTCGCGCGGCGAGCCAGGCCGCAAGTTCCGGCCCGTCGGCATGTCCCGAATAAAGATCGACCGAGCGGATGCGGGCCCTGACCTGGACCTCCTCACCCATTAATCTGACGCGGGAGGCTCCATCGAGCAGGATCCGGCCGAGTGTTCCCTGCGCCTGGAAGCCGACGAACAGGATCGTCGCGGCCTCGCGCCAGAGCCATTCCTTCAGGTGATGGCGGATCCGTCCCGCTTCGCACATGCCGCTTGCGGCGATCACGACATGGAAGCCACGAATACGGGCGATCGCCTTGCTCTGCTCGACGGATTCGGTGAACCGGACCTGCGGCGACCGAAAAGCCTGCCTGAGCGCTTCGCCATTCCCGATATCGCCGGCATGTTTTTCGAAGACAGCGCTCGCCCTGGTCGCAAGCGGGGAATCGACGAAGATCGGAGCGTTCGGCACGCGGCCTGAAGCCATGAGTTGGACAAGATCGACCAGCAGTTCCTGGGTCCGCTCGACCGCGAAGGATGGAATCAGAAGCGCACCCCCAGCCTTTGCTGCGCCGTCGACTTCGTTCTCCAGGATCTCCAGCCGCCGCTCGGGCGAAGTTTCCTGACGATCGACGTCGCCATAGGTCGATTCGCAGATGACATAGTCGAGGTCTTTTGGCGCAGTCGGGCCCGGCTGCAGCAGTTTGTGTGCCGGGCCAATATCCCCGGAGAAGAGCAGGCGGAGCGGCTTGTCCGTGTGCGTGTCGACTTCGAGTTCGATCGAGGCGGACCCGAGCAGGTGACCGGCATTCCAGTATCGCGCCTTTACACCCCTGGCGATCGGTGTCCAGACGCCGATGGATACCGGGCGAAACTGCGTTATGGTCAAGCCTGCCTGTGCCGCATCGTAGATCGGCTGGACGGCGGGCAGGCCGCGCCGGCTATTGCGGCGGTTGAGCTGCGCCACCTCCATCTCCTGGATATGGCCAGAATCCGGCAGCATGACCGAGCAGAGATCGATCGTCGCAGGTGTCGCGAAGATCGGCCCGCCGAAACCGTCTTTCGTGAGCTTCGGCAGCAGCCCGCTATGGTCAATATGCGCGTGCGTCAAAAGCACTGCATCGAAAGACGCGGGACTGAACGGGAACGGTCTGTAGTTGAGTTCCTTTTCCGTCTTCGAGCCCTGGAACAGGCCACAGTCGATTAGGATGTGGGCTTCACTGGTCTCAAGCGCGTAGCACGATCCCGTTACGGCCTGGGCCGCGCCATGGAACGATAGGCGCACCCCGGCACCAGGTGCTTCTTTTCCCGTCAGCATCGCATCCTCCCCATGCCCGCGAGCCATGGCAACGCCCGCTGCAGCATGAGGTCACCGGCCATTCGGCCAGGCTTTGCGCTCGATCAATGAATACCGTCGATCGATCGGCAATCATCACATCGAGGAGCTCCGCCGTATCCGATGGAGATCGACATTATGGAATTGCGCATTCCACCCAAGGCCTGGGTTCTCGTGTGCGACGCGCGCAAGGCGCTGTTCCTGCGCAATGAGGGCGATGCGGCCTTTCCGAACCTGCAGCTCGAACGAGCGACCCAGGCGCCCGCAAATCCATTGACCGCGAAGCAGGGTGCGGACCGTCCCGGTCGCATCCAGAACGCCGTCGGTCCCACCAGTGCGACCGAGGCAACGGACTGGCACGGCGTGGCCGAGGCGCAATTCGCACGTGAGACGGTCGATGCGTTCAGGACCCTCTATCGCAGCCGCCCGCACGGTGTCGTGCTGGTGGCCCCGCCGCGGATGCTCGCTGCGCTCCGCGAGAACCTGGCCGATGGTCTACATGCAACCGTCATCGCCGAGATCGACAAGGACATGACCAAGCACCCGATCCAGGAGATCGAGCGCCTGCTGACGGGCGTATGACGGTGACACTGCAGGGCGGGTCGCGACAGAACGAGATCGTCGTCAGCGTGCGTGGGCTCGAGGTCGGCTTCGGCGACAAGACAATCTTGGATCGCCTCGACATACAGATCGCGCGCGGCGAGATTCTCGGCGTCATCGGTGCATCAGGCTCGGGCAAATCGATCCTGGCTCGGACGATCCTCGGGCTCGTACCAAAGCGCGGCGGCGTCATCGAGATCTTTGGCCAGGATGTCGATACGCTGTCAGCCAAAGAGCGCCGGACGATGGAGCAGCGCTTCGGCGTCATGTTCCAACATGGCGCCCTGTTCTCTTCCCTAACCGTCGCCGACAATATCCAGTTCCCAATGCGGGAAAGTCTCCAACTGTCGCCGCGCCTGATGGCGGAAATGGCGATGTTGAAGATCGAGCTGGTCGGCCTTCCGCCCGATGCGGCAGGCAAATATCCATGGGAGCTCTCGGGCGGCATGACCAAGCGTGCCGCCTTGGCGCGCTCGCTCGCCCTCGATCCCGAAATCCTTTTTCTCGACGAGCCGACATCCGGGCTCGATCCGATCGCCGCCGATGCCTTCGACGAGCTGCTGCTGACGCTCAAAGCCAGCCTGGACCTGACGGTGATGATGATCACTCACGATCTCAGCAGCCTCCACGCGACCTGCGACAGGATCGCGGCGATCGCGCATGGCAAGGTCATCGCGACCGGAACGCTCAGCGGCCTGCTGGCGCATGACGACACCTGGCTCCAGGCCTATTTCGCGGGCGAGCGCGGGCGGACCATCTTCGCTGACGAAAGGGTCGGCTGATCCCGGAGCGTTCCGCGCCCGATCAACTGGTTCGCGTCTCGACGAGGAGGCCAGCCGGATTGATCGATATCAAAGACGCGAGCCGGCGTTGCTCCAATCTGTCGATGTCGATTTTCAGCGTCGGTTGCTTGCCATGTCCCGCTCGTCTTTCGATCGTTGGAAAGCAAGGTTTCGCCAGCATCGCCGAACGGCCGACGCACGCCGCTCCGGGGACCTAGCGGGGGAGCTCGACAGCGAGCCACGCATCTCGATCTGGATGCATGTCAGGGGGGTCCTGAGCCTGCTCAGGCAGATCATATTCGGCAGTAGGACAATCGACCGGTCCCACCGGCCGCCGCGGTGATGAAAACAGGCGCCCTGGCTCAGCTCGCGCCTTCGCAGAGCGCCTGGAGCCTGTCGAGCAGCGGACGTTGCCCGGGCAGTATCCGTTCACGCGCCTCGGGGAGAGACCACCAGAGCGCCCGGTCAACCTCCGGAAAGGACTGCAGGCGCCCGCTGCGTGGTGGCCATTCGATCTCGAACCGGCTGGTGCAGCGGAACCCCGCGACGTCGAAGTCGCCTTCAACGACAAAGGCTTCGACGGTCTTGCCGCCGCGCTGCTGGATGGAGCCGAGCGGGATGAGACGGCTTGGGGGATCAGTTCCCAGCTCCTCGCCGAACTCACGCCGCGCGGCCGCTTCGTTCGTCTCGCCCGGTGCAGGCTCGCCCTTGGGGATGGACCAGGCGCCAAGATCGCGCCGCCGGAAGGGCCCACCGGGATGCACGAGCAAGACCTGAACGCTCCCGTCCCGGCGCCGGTACATCAGAATGCCGGCGCTGAGCGTGCCCATGATTCTCTCCGCTGGCAGCCTTCAGCCGTGCCCTTCGCGTAGACCAGCCTTGCGAAGCGCTAGGGTACCAGTACCGCGGCGCCCTGGAAGCGCCCGGCTCTCAGATCGGCCAGGGCCTCGTTCGCCTGATCGAGTCGATAGACATGCGTTGTCGTCCTGACGCCGGCGCGAGGCGCGATAGCGAGGAACTCCATGGCGTCGGCCCGGGTCAGATTTGCCACCGAGACAAGCCTGCGCTCGCCCCAGAGCAGAGCATAGCGGAACTGCGGGATATCGCTCATGTGAATTCCCCCGCAGACGACGCAGCCGCCCTTGCGGATGGCGGCGAGCGCTTTCGGAACGAGGGTACCGACAGGCGCGAAGATGATGGCGGCGTCGAGCTGGGCCGGTGGGGCGTCTTCCGAGGATCCGGCCCAGCAGGCGCCGAGCGACAGGGCATGGCGCTGCGCCGCATCGTCGCCAGCCGCCGTGAAGGCATAGACTTCGCGCCTTTGCCAGCGGCAGATCTGCGTCAGGATATGGGCGGCGGCACCGAAGCCGTAGAGGCCGATCCGTTGGCCGTCACCGGCCATCCGTAGCGCGCGCCAGCCGATCAGGCCGGCGCACATCAGCGGCGCGGCCTCGACCGCGTCCTCGAATTGTGTAAGGGGGTAGGCGAAGTCGGCATCGACCAGCGCATGGGTGGCGAAGCCACCATCGCGCGTGTTGCCGGTGAAAATCGGCGCGTCACAGAGGTTCTCGGCCGCGCTGGTGCAATAGGCGCACTTGCCGCAGCTATGCCCGAGCCATGCCGCCCCAACGCGGGCGCCTACCTGTAGCGTGGTGACGCCCGCACCAACCCAATCGACGACCCCGACGATCTCATGCCCCGGCACGAGCGGCAGCCTTGGGTCGCTCAGATCGCCATCGACGACATGAAGATCGGTCCGGCACACGGCGCAGGCTTCGACCCGCAGCCGCACCTCGCCCGGAGCGGGCAGGGGATCCGGACGCTCCTCTGCGATGAGTGGTTGCCCGACCTCACGCAACACCATCGCCCGCATGCTTCACCTCCCGTGCTCAGCGCCAATGACTCTCAATGGGAGAGATGGAGAGGCACCGTGCATTCCCGAAGCAGTGACTGGGTCACTCCCCCGAGCAGGAATTCGCGCAGCCGGGAATGGCGATAGGCGCCGGCCACGATCAGTCCGGCCCCGCTGCCGACCGCATGCGACCGGATGACGTCAGCCACGTGGCCGGAGCGTGTATCGGCGAGACTGACGGTGACCTTGATGCCGTGCCGTGCCAGATGCGGAGCAAGATCGGTTCCGGGAAGCGTGCCGTCCAGTTCTCCCGCCCCGGCGACCGAAAGAACCTCGACCGATTCCGCCGCGCGCAGGATAGGAAGGGCGTCGGCCACGGCCCGGGCGGCGCAAGCGCCGCCATCCCAGGCAACGAGCACATGTCGGGCATCGAAGCTGGAATGGCCCGAGGGGATGATGAGCAAAGGCCTGCCGCTCTCGAAGAGAAGGGCTTCGATCAGGCCGCGATCGATCTCGGCCACGGACGGCTCCGCATCAAGGACTGTGATGTCGGCGACGCGGGCGCGGTTGAGAAGCCGCTCGCGCAACTCGTGGAAGTTGGACTGCTCGGCCTCCACAGTCGAAACTACGCCGGCGAAGTCGGCCTCCGCCCTGGTCGCTTCCGCGACAGCCGCCGTCAACTTGGCGATCCGCCGGTTCTCTGATGACATCAGCGCCCTGCCGAAATCGTCGATCATCGAATACGGGATCGCATAGCGCGTTGCGGCCGCCTCGACGGTCAAATGCGCGTTGGCCGCTTTGGCCAGGGACAGCGCATAGCCGAGTGCGGCATGGCTCTCCTTGAGTCCTTCCTCGGTGATCGCGACGAAAACGCTCTTGATGCCGGTCAGCATGTCACCCTCCTGTTGCAACCCGCATGATGAGCGATGGCGAGCGGGGTTCATTGCGTCAGATCAAGCGCCGGCCGTCATCTATCCATGCACATAGCTGCCGGGCGCCGAACCAAGTGCGTGATCGTCAATGGTCCGGGCGGAAACGAGCCCGCTCGAATGCTCGCCGAGCCAGTCGATCCAGGCCGGCCACCATGATCCCTCGCGCAGCGACGCCCGAGCCAGCCATTGCTCCGGCGTCGCATGATGATCGTGGGCCAGCATAGTGCCGATATGGAAACGGCGGCCGGCTTGCGATGGCGGGGAAATGATGCCGCGATTATGGCCGGCATCGGCCAGCGCGAAAGTCACATCGGCATCGGCCAGCTGATGAATCTTGTAGACGGATCGCCACGGCGCCACGTGGTCATATTCGGTGCCGACAGCGAAGATGGGGCTATGGATGTCGCGCAGCGATACAGCCTGCCCCTCGACCCGGAAGCGTCCCTCGGCCAGATCGTTGTTCAGGTAGAAGGCGCGCAGATATTCGGAGTGCATGCGTGCCGGCATGCGGGTCGCATCGGTCGACCAGGTCGCGATATCTGTCGCCGCCTCACGTTGCCCCAGGAGATAAGTCCGGACGATGCGCGACCAGATCAGGTCGTTCGAGCGCAGCAGATGGAAGGTCCCAGCCATGCGCGCGGCCTCGAGCACGCCGTCCTCCGCCATGACATCGTCGAGGATCGCAAGCTGGCTTTCGTCGACGAAGAGACTGAGCTCGCCGGCCTCGCGAAAATCGACCTGCGCGGCGAGGAAGGTCAGGCTCGCCAGGCGGTCGTCGAGATCGCGTGCCATGGCTGCGGCCGTGAGGGCGAGCAAGGTTCCGCCGATGCAATAGCCGACTGCGTGAAGACGGCTGGCGCCGGTCGCGGCGAGGGCCGCCGCAAAGGCCGGTTGCACTCCGGACAGGCGATAGTCGTCCAGGCCGACGTCACGATCGGAGAGCTCGGGATTCTTCCAGGAGATGACGAAGACCGTGAAGCCCTGCTCGACCAGATGCCGGATCAGCGAGTTCTCCGGACGCAGGTCGAGAATATAGTACTTCATGATCCAGGCAGGCACGATCACGATCGGCTCGGCCCGAACCTCGCCGGTGGATGGTGCGTATTGAATGATCTCCGCCAGCGGAGTGCGGTGAACGACTTTGCCCTCCGTCAGCGCGACGTCCTTGCCTGGCTGGAACTGCAGCGCTTCGCGCGGGCCTTCGCGCCTGGCCAGCCGGGCCACGTCCTCGAGCGCGAACATGGTGCCGCGAAGCAGGTTCGATCCGCGTTCCCGAAAGGTTGTGTCGACAACTTCGGGATTGCTCCAGGGCCAGTTCGACGGCGCGAGCAGATCGAGCGTCTGCCTGCCGACGAAGTTGAGCTGGGCAAGGTGATGCGGCGTTGCGCCGTGGACGTCGCGGGTCGCCAGGTCCCACAGGCGCTCGCCCGCGAGCAGGCCTTCCGCATAGAGCGCATAGGGCCAGCGTTGCCAGGACGGATGGCGAAAGCGCTTGTCATGCGGCAGGGAGCGCTCACAAGGCGTGCAGACGTTGTTGGTGTTCGCGCTCGACCCCAGCTCGATCAAGCGCATCGTCTCCGCCAATCCTTGGCGTGCGAGCTCGGCAAGCCGGCCCGGCGAGGCGGCGAGATGAAGCGACCAATCGAACCAGGCTTCCGCCAGCCCCATCGGGGAAAACCCGGCGAACGAGCGGCCGATCGCCGCATGGAGCAGCCGGTCCACGCGCGGCTCGCCGCAAGCTGGACTTGCCGCCGGCGCTTCCCGGTTCGCGGTCACCGCAATCGGCGTTGCGGAGGCAAGGGTGGAACGCTGTGAAGTGGCGGCGGTCATGGCGGCTCCAGGTAGATCCGAGCAACTCCCAAAAGCATGCTTGCGAGCGCCCGTCGTCGCTTTGACCTGAGTCAAGGCAATGCGATGCCGGAGGCGGCAATTGTCTCGCGTGCAGCCTGGATACCGCACGATCCCAGAAACGGAGGCGGATATGACCAACATGAAGTCGAACCAGCAGGCGGCCAAGGACGCGATCGCCGGGCTGGATGGAATTGCTCGGACCGCACAGTCGCAGCTCAAGGCGGCAGCCGCGATCCCGCAGGCGATCATCGAGGCGAACTGGGCGATCGCGTCCGAGTTCCTCAGCTTCGCAAGCCGGCGCCTGCAGGCTCAAGCGGATCTGTGCCGCAGCCTCGGCCGCTGCCAGGAACTCGGAGAAGCGGTCGACGTCCAGCGTCAGTTCACCGAACGCGTCACCAAGGACTACTCGGACGAGGTCAACCAGCTCTCCGAGGTCATGCGCCGCAACATCGCCTCGCTGTCAGCCGTCGGAGCCGAACTGGTCGCGGAAGCCGGCGACAAGGGCAAGCTGGCGGCGTAATCGGCGCGGCCTTGTCCGCTCATCCAGGGGACAGGGATAGGCAGGGACGGTTGCCAAGCTCCGCGACTCCATGAAGCGCGGGATCATGGCAGCGCCCCTGGTAGGACTGCCGCTCGGTCTCATCCGGCGGCTGTCCAGACCAGGCAAAGGCCTGCCGAACCTGGAAAAGATCGTCCGGGCCTCTCACTGGACTGTCCGACGCGGGCGATTGAAGCGAAATCGCGCCGCCACCGCTGGAGATTTGATTTACCTCAACGACACGCTTCGCGACTTCACGCTGGGTTGAACCAAAGACACCTATCTCGCGGAGGTGGGAATGGAGGGGCAGGCGATATCGGAAAGTGGCATCATCGCCGCCCTTTGGGGCGATGGCGCGCAAGGCGAGGAACTCGCAGCCCAGATCAGAGCGCGAAGCGCCTGCATGGTGTCCGCTGCCGGGAATCTCGACGAACTTGACCACTTGGTCAGTCGTGATCGCGTCGAGTGCGTCCTCTGCTCGGACACCGGTCTCGATGAAGGGTTGCCCCTGCTTGGCAGCGTCGTCGATCGCGTATCGGGGCGCGCTCCGGTCATATTTGTGGCGCCGGACAAACGTCAGGATGCGGTCATCCAGGCCTTCCGTCTTGGAGCACGCGACTGCGTCACGATGACGGAAGCCTGCGCCGACGACCTCGTCGAGGCGATCCAGCGACTGAGAACGGCGTTTGGTCGCGGTCCGCTCCCCAGCTCGTACACGAACGACGATTCCTCTGCAGCGGGCGAGTTCGCCAAGAACCTGCTGTCTCCCGAGAAGTTGATACGCAAGCTCGACGAGATGCGCGCGAATGCCGGCGACGAGGTTGGTATTCTCGCGATCCAGATCGTGGACCTGGGCTATTTCGCTGCCAAGTTTGGACGCCGGACAGTTCAAGAGCTCTCCCGCGAATTTGCGAGACGCCTCGCTTTGGCGCTCCAGGACATCGGCTATTTCTGCCGGCGGCCAGATGCGAGTTTTGTCGCTCTGCTAGACCAGACGCCGGGGGGCGCCGCTTTGGAGATGGCGATTGGCCAGATTTCGAATCAGCTGAGCTTCGCGGTACGGCTGAGCGATCTGGATTTCCGCATTGAAAGCATCATCGGCGCTTGCGAGTCCGGCATTTCACACGAAGCGCTTCTGGCAATCGAATGCGCTGACAAATCCCTGGAGAACGCGATGGCGCGAGGGGTCCGCTACCATATCGCCGGTACGGATACCTACGGGGTGCCACTGCAACATTCATTTGCCCGCAGCCGTGGTCGCAAGGCGAATCGTCGCATTGGCGAACGATCCCGCGTCAATAAACGTGGCAAGCTCGTCCTCCCGCACCTCAACGCAACGATCGATTGTACGATCCTCGACGTCTCTTCGACCGGCGCACGGTTGCGGATCAACAGCAGCCTGGTCGCACCTGAGGAGTTCGAACTTTTGCTGCCCTACCAGGCCCACGGGCGGCAGGTGAAGGTACGTTGGCGGCAGCAGAAGGAGTTAGGCGTGGAATTCACGGACCAGCCGGCCTGACCTATTGGCAAGCAGGAGGCGGCAATGCTCAGAACCCCCTCCAGGCCCGAAGAAATCATTCGCTGTAACAGTGTCTCGCTTTGGACCGCCGACATCTTGCCGAAGGTAGACCAAGCTGACCAAGACAGGCTGCTGACATGATCGGCTCACCACCTGAAATCCTCCCCGCCTCTCCGGAAAGCAGCGGCGGGGAGGGCGCGATTGCCTGGTTTCACGGCTCGTTGAAGCGCGGGATCGTCGCAGTCCCTCTGCTGGGGCTGCCATTCGGGCTCGCCCTGTTGCTAGCTGGTGCGGAGTACGCAGCGAACATCGCCTGGACGGTCGCGGCGCTGCCGGTCCTTGTCAAGCTCGCGCTCGACATCCTCGTCAGCCTGCGCCGCAGGGAGTTGGGGCTCGACATCGCAGCGGCCCTGTCGATGAGCGCCGCTCTCTCGGTTGGCGAAAGCTTGGCCGCTGCGATCGTCGCACTGATGTATGCGGGCGGGCAATATCTGGAGGCCTTCGCCGAAAGACGTGCGCAGCGGGATATGACCGCGCTGCTGGCGCGCCAACCGGTTCGGGCCATGCGCTTCGGCGGCGATGGGCTGCGCGAGGTGCTGGCGGAAGATATCGTTCCCGGGGATCGTTTGCTGATCCGGCAGGGCGATGTCACGCCGGTTGATGGGCTGGTCAAGAAGGGAGTCGCCCGGCTGGACCTGTCGGCGCTGACCGGTGAATCCCTGCCGGTTCGCCGCGAGGTTGGTGCCGAGGTCGCAAGCGGGGCGAGCAATATCGGCGAGGCCTTCGAGCTTGTCGCTTCCCGCTCAGCGAAGGACAGCGTCTACGCCGGCATCGTCCGAATGGTCGAAGCCGCGCAGCGTTCCAAGGCGCCGATGTCGCGTCTCGCCGATCACTATGCGCTGGGTTTCCTCGCGATCACCGTTGCGCTGGCGGGCCTAGCCTGGTCCGCGAGCGGCGATCCCGTCCGAGCCGTCGCCGTCCTGGTCATCGCCACCCCGTGCCCTCTGCTGCTTGCCGTCCCTGTGGCGCTCGTGGCGGGCATGTCGCGCGCAGCGCGGCATGGCATTCTCGTCAAGGGAGCGCAGGTCATCGAAGGTCTCGCCGGCATTCGCGCAATCGTGCTCGACAAGACCGGCACGCTGACGCAGGGACGCCTCCGCCTCGCCGGCATCGAACTGTCCGAGCCGCAAGTCTGCGACGAGACCACGCTTCTGCGGCTCGCGGCGTCCCTCGACCAGGCGTCACCACATGTCGCAGCGCGTGCCCTCGTCGACGAAGCTCGGGACCGTGGCCTGTCCCTCGCCGTTCCCGATGCAGTGAGGGAAACGGCAGGCGAGGGCATTTCCGGCAATGTCGAGGGGCTGCATGTCGTCCTGGGCGGCTGGAATTTCGTGATGGGCCTGATCGCGCCGTGCGGCGCCGAAAGCCAAGCATATGCTTCGGATGGGACGCCAATCGTCGCCGTCGCGATCGATGGCAAGTTCGCGGGCGCGATCCTGCTCTCCGACCGCTTGCGCGATGGCGCGGAGGACGTGCTCGGCGAATTGCGTTCCCTCGGAGTCGAGCGAGTGGTTCTGGCCACCGGAGACCTGCCGAAGATCGCGGCGGCAATGACCGCGGGATTGCCGTTCGATGCCGTCCACGCCGACAAATCCGCAGCCGACAAGGTCGCGATCGTCAGGGCGGAGCAGCGCCGCGGGCCGGTCATGATGGTTGGCGACGGCGTCAACGATGCCCCGGCGCTCGCCGCTGCGACGATCGGAGCCGCACTCGGCACGCGCGGCTCGGCTGCTTCAGCCGAGACGGCCGACATGGTCCTGCTGGTCGACAGCCTGGATCGTCTCCCGCTCGCATTGCGGGTCGCACGCCGCGCCCGCGACGTCGCGCTTCAGAGCGTCTTCGCCGGTATCGGGCTGTCGCTCTTGGGCATGGCTGCGGCGGCCATGGGATGGCTGACACCGGTGCAGGGGGCCCTGCTGCAAGAGGCGATCGATGTCGCGGTGGTGCTCAACGCGTTGCGGGCCCTTAGCGACTGACAGGCGTCGCTATCGCTCATGCGGTCGCAGGGCTCGCTCCGTTGGAACTCGCCTCACAGCTGTCGAGTTCGGCCGGCATCGACACACAATGCCAATGCGCGCCGGCGTTGAGGGACATCAAGGCCATAGAGGCCTGCTCCCAGCTAGTCTTTTGGCGCGCAGCCGGAGTCCTCAGGATGGATGTCGACAGGCAGAACGATGTCATCGCCTTCTTGTGCTCGCGGCGGGCGTTCGGCTCGGGTCGGCCGCCGGACGAGACGATCTCGACGCATATCTCGACAGTGCTGCTGCTCGGCGATCGTGCCTTCAAATTGAAGCGGCCTGTGCGCCTTCCCTATGTCGATCTTTCCAGCCCGGAGCGCCGGCTGCAGCTTTGCGAGCGCGAGCTGGAACTGAACCGCCGGACGGCGCCCGATCTCTATCGTCATGTGCACCGCATTACCCTCGAGTCTGACGGATGCCTCGCATTGAACGGCACCGGTCAACTCGTCGACGCCGTCCTCGAGATGCGGCGCTTCGACGGTGCCATGCTGTTCGACAAGCTGGCCGGCGCAGGGAGCTTGACCGGAGTGCAGATCGAGGATCTCGCGGACGTCATCGCCGAATTCCATCGATCCGCCCCTGTCGCCGACGATGCCGGCGGCGCCGAGCGGCTGCGCCGCGTGCTCGACGTCAACACGCGCGCCTTCGCAGGGGCGCCACATCTTCAGCCGGAGGCCGTCGCCGCCGCGGATGCCGCCTGCCGTGCGGCATTGACGCGTCATGCCGCCCTGCTCGATCAGCGCGCACGAGACGGCTACGTGCGGCGCGTGCATGGCGATTTGCACCTTCGCAACATCTGCCTCATCGACGGCAGGCCGACCTTGTTCGACTGCCTCGAATTCGATGAAGACCTCGCCACCACCGACGTGCTCTACGATGTCGCCTTCGCGCTGATGGATCTGTGGCATCGCGGCGCCAAGCATTTGGCCAACATCCTGTTCAACCGCTATCTCGACGCGACCGGAGACGATGCCGGCGTCGCCCTGCTTCCGCTGTTCATGGCGGTGCGCGCCGCCGTTCGGGCCCATGTTACGGCGCGAACCGCGATCACCGGGCAAACCGCGCTTGAAGCGCAGGCCTATCTCGACCTCTGCCGCGACCTCCTGCGCGAAAGCCCGCCGACCCTGACGGCCATCGGCGGCTATTCCGGCTCCGGGAAATCGACTGTCGCCGCCGCGGTCGCGCCGTGCCTGGGAGCCGCGCCCGGAGCGCGCGTCCTCTCCAGCGATCGCTTTCGGAAACGCCTCTTCGGCGTCGCGGCGCGCGTCCGCCTGCCGGCAGATGCGTATCGGGCGGAGGTCTCCATCCGTGTCTATGCCGAGCTTGCCGAAACCGCGGAGCACGTCCTGCGGAGTGGCCGATCCGTCATCGCAGATGCGGTGTTCGACCGGCAGGCCGATCGTGATCGTTTCGCCGGGATCGCGGCCCGTGCCGGTGCCATGTTCCGTGGCATCTGGCTGGACGCGCCGGCGAGGACCCTGCTCGATCGGGTCGAGCACCGACGGGACGATCCTTCCGATGCCACGTCGGACGTGGTGGCGCTGCAAATCGCCGGGCATGGGGCGCCGACCGACTGGATGACGATCCGCGCTGACGCCGCAGCGGCGGGCGTAGCCGCGGCAGTGAAGCGGGCCTTGCTCGACTGAGCTGGCGCCATCGATATGCGATCAGAACAAGCGTGCCGCGGCTTGCGGCAAATCAATGCTGCTCTCGCCATCCAGGTCGAAGCTTCCTCGCCACTCCAACCAGGGAGATCGTCATGGAACGGAATACGACCTCATCACAGGAATCCGGCTTTGCCAGCATTATGGTGCCGCTCAACCTAGGCGTTGGCGCAGCCGATCGCGTCAAGCTCTCGCTCTCGCTCGCTGAACGGTTCGGCAGTCGGTTGATCGGCATCGCCGCGCAGGACATCGTGGTCCCCTACATGGGCGACGGCACGGCCAGCATCGACGAGTTGCTGATCGAGCAGGCGCGACAGGCCGCGACGGACGACGTGGCCAAGGCGGAGGAAACGTTCCGACGTACCGCCGGCCACTACAACGGCATCGCCTGGCGCTGCGGTATCGAGGCCTCTCTGCCCTTCGTACTCCGCAATGCCCGCGCTGCGGACATCGTCGTCGTCGGACGCCAGGCCTCGCTGGATGCGCCCCAAGGAAGGATGGCACTCTCACCGGCTGATCTCGTGATGGAACTCGGCCGCCCCCTGCTGATTGTGCCACCAGATGTGACCAGCCTTTCGGCGGAGAACATCGTGATCGCATGGCGCGACACGCGAGAGGCACGGCGCGCGCTCTGGGACGCGCTTCCGTTCCTGAAGCGCGCGGAAACGGTGACGATCGTTTCCCTGGGAGCGGACGCTCGCGAGCAGGGCGCGGACGATGTCCGCGGCTATCTCGCCTTGCATGGCGTGTCGGCCGATGTCGATGTTCGCTCGAACATCACGGGCTTCGCGGCTGAAGAGCTGATCGCCTGCGCCAGACGCAAGAACGCCGATCTGATCGTCGCCGGCGCCTATGGTCACAGCCGCATGCGCGAATGGCTGCTCGGCGGAATGACGGCGGATCTGCTCGATACGACACCGGTCTGCTGCATGATGTCTCACTAGAAGCAGGCCCGACCCGGCCGCTCAGGGCGGGGTCCCGCCATGAGCAGTCGGCTCGGCCCGCGCGATTTGCCGGTCAAGCTCTTGCAAGCCAGTCAATTCGCGAGAAGGCAGGGAATGCGGCAGCGCGTCAGCATCCGCGTCGTCTGCCGCACCAGCTCGGAACAGACGAGCTGATTGCTGCAATAGGCAGGCGCGACGAGCAGATCGACGTCGTCTTCGTCCACGACGTGCAGCAATTCTCGCAGCGACGCCGCCCCGCTTCGGCCGACGGCCTTGGCACGAACCCCGTGGCCCGCCAGGAAGTCGGCAACATCGGCGGCACTGCTCGCCGGCGTCGCCGACAGCACCTCGTTCAAGGTGATCACGCTGACCTGCTGCGCTCGGCGCAACATCGGCAAGGCCTCGCGCAGAACGCGCCGCGACGCCCGACAATCGCGCCAGGCGACCGCGACATGCCAAGGCAGGCTACGAGCCTGATAGGCGGGCGGCACGACCAAGACAGGCCGGCCCCCCCGGGTCAGCAGCACTTGTGCATCGCAGAAACCATCATCGCTGCCCGACGATGTTGGCCGTCCGATGACGATCAGGTCGGCGCGCCGGGCTTCGCGCAGCACGGCTTCCGTCATCGATCCGATTCTGCCGGCAAAGAAGACCTGGTCGACGCTCGCTCCGACCGTGGCGCGGAACCTCGCCTCCACTGTGGCGAGATCGAGACGGCAGCTGGTGCGGGCCTCCGCGAGCAACTCGCCAACCATCCCGATCGTGGCGTTCGGTTCGACCTCGGGCGCGCGTGGCCATCGAGAAAGAACGCCCAGAAGGCTCGCGCGGAACTGGCCAGCGAGCATTCCCGCATAGCTGGCTCGCTGATAGGCGGCGTCATCTTCGCCCATGGCCACCAATATCTCGGCATATGACATCGGAGCCTCCGCTGATGGTTATCCGAGATGATCCTAGATCGCGGCTCGGGCTCCGCCTTGACGCGCGTCAAAGCTCCGCCCGACCCGGGGGGCGCCACGTGCAGATTTGTCCGAGATCAAGGCGGGCATGTCGCGCGATCCCGATATTGCGTGCTCCACTTGCCACCGTTGGAGCACCACCATGCGGATCTGGCTCAGGCGCCGTTTCGAACGGCAGGCTCGGTTGATGGGCGCCATGATGGCGCGGGTCGGCGTAGAACCGGCGGAGGCTGCCAGCCGCGGGCGGCTCTATGATGCCGCCAATCGGCGCTGCCTGTGGTGCAGCGCTCATGACGCATGCGGCAAGTGGATCGAGCAGAATCAAAGCGCGCGGCACGCTCCTGGCTTTTGCCCAAATGCGACGTTCTTCGAAGTCACCAAGCGAGCTCACACCGGCCGCTGACCTGCTCCGGTACCAGGAGAGTACCTGCCAGCACCGAAGCCGCATAAGTTCGGGCGACCGAATACCGGCGCCGTCACGCTTCGCCGTAGGCGGGTATCATCTCGTCGAGGACACGATCGACACCGGGAACCCCTTCGGCAAGGGCCACCAGTGCTTTGCGTTCTTCCTTCGAGCCGACCAGCCCCCACAAGTGGACGGTGCCCGCGCTGACCGTGACGTTCCGGCTCCCGAAATGCGTCCAGCTCTGCTCGCCCAGTCTCGCGAGCAATTCCTGGCGAATTTGCCGGTCGCGATCGACATCCTCGCCGGTGGATTGAATGCGAGACGCGATCGCCTGAATGAGATTGGAGCGGCTGACGATCCCGGTGAGCTTCCCATCTGCGACGATCGGGATACGCTTGATCCGATAGCGCTCCAGCAGGGTCGCAATCTCTGCCAGCGAAGCACCTTCGGAGGCGCTCACGACGACGTCCGACATCAGTTCTGAAACCTTCTTGCCATGCGACTTCGCGAATTCGGCTGCGAGTGTGCTCGCAGGGGTCATGGCCTCCAGCCACCAGGGACGATGGGTCTCGGTTCCGATCTCGGTCCTGTGAATGAGATCCGCCTCGCTGATGATGCCGACGAGTTCGCCCTTCTCCACAACCGGCAGTGCGCTGAGATCGTGCTCGACCAGGAGCTTGACGGCTTCATCTACCGATGTGTCCGGCGATACCGAAATGATATCGCGGACCATGATGTCGAACGCTTTCATGTCTACCCCTCGTGGCTGTTGCTTGCAGCCGAACAGGATGGCGGCTGCTGATTGAGCGCCATTCACCGATCGCGTGGCCGGAGCGCGGGCTCTGGCGCGCCGCGCCTTGCCGCTTCGAGCATCGGCCGAGCCAGATTAGAGACGTTGGTGGTGTCGACTTTGCGCGAAATCAAAGCTTTCGCTGCAAAAGAAAATACTAGCGTAAACTTACCTGAGGCTCTGTTTAATTTTCTAAACGATGCGAAGAATTTGGGGGCAACGCCTTAAGTGGCCACAGAACCAGAGGCGGCGACAGCATTGAAGTGAAGCCGAGGGTCTGGAATCCAGCCAAAGCTCCTGCAACCGGAGCATTGGCCACGGCACCAAAGTGCCCGAGTTGCGGCACAGGAGCCGCGGTGATGTGCCATCCGCCGCAGGCGTTCACGCCGCCCTCACTGCGACTATGGCATACGTCCGCAACTCACCATCGACGCCCTTGATGGACACGTATTCCCCAGGCGCTATCACATGGCCGTCGAGGCGAAAGCCGCCCTCGTCGTCGGCGTCGGAGCGGTCGTCGTAATCGAAGACCCAGTTCGCTCCACCTGCTCCCCCTGCGCGGTGGAGCAGTCTGCCGTGGCGCGTTGCTCCATCCGGCGCCAACCGCTTCACGCGGCAATGATCACGCTGGGCGTGCCAGGCCTCCGTATCGAGCCGTCCGGTTTCGTCGAGCGGCGCGACGATTTCATACCGGTCGCGCGGATTGCCTTCTGGAAACTTGGGGCAGCGTGCAAGCTGCAGCGAGATCTTGCTCAGGCCAAGCACTCTGGTGTCCTCCTTGTCATCAACCTGGTGCGAGATCTGCACCACGTCTGGTGGCTGACGAATGATGGCGAGTGGGCCGTTTCGGAAACGCAGCCAGTCCGGGTACCAGGCTTCGCCACTCGTCATTTGGTGGCGAAGATCGACTTATCGCAGCTGCCGCGCCGCACGCCTCAGGCGTCGAGACGCCGCAGGGCGGTCCGGTCGCGCAGGACGATCGATCGGCGATGGGACGGCAGCTCGATGACGCCTTTACGCTCGAGCTGTGTCAGTGTGCGGGAAACGGTCTCGATCGTCAGACCGAGATGGTCGGCGATGTCGCTGCGCGACATGGGCAGATCCAGGTGGCTCATCTCGGACAGTCGCCCCGACATATCCAGCAGGAAGGTCGCGATGCGTTCAAGGGCACTCTTGCGGCCGAGCAGGAGCATGTGGCTCTGCGCGCGCTCAATCGCATGCATCATCGCGGCCACCACGCGCTGGGCGAATTCGGCATCTTCCGCCAGCATCCGTTCGAGCTGCGAGCGCTGATAGATCCGGAGCGTCGCGTCTTCGACGACCTCGGCGCCGACCCGGTGCAGGGAGGAAGCTTCGAACCCGAAAAGATCACCCTTCAGGTGAAAGGCATCGATCTGGCGCCGCCCGTCCTTGAGGAGTTGCGACGTCCGAACCGTTCCGGAGACCACCTCGTAGAAGTGCAGCGCAGCTGAGCCTTCGGAAAAGACGGTCTGCCCCTTCTTGAAGCGCGTCGGAACATCGATGAACGCAATGGCGCGTTTCTGGACGATGGCACCTGGTACCGCATGCCCGACGTGGGGATACTGAAGAGCGGTCTGCATCGGCATGTCTCCCCTTGCAATCTGTGATGACGTTTTACCTCCCACGGAACTCGGCCAAAATCCGATACACTCCTAAGGGATTTTACTGAGGCCGGTCTTGCAATCGCATCAGGGCGCTCCGGATTCCGTCGAGCAGCGCGCTGTCATGCAGGGGTTTCTCGAGCACTTTGCAGAAGCCTGCCCGTCTCGCGCGCTCTCGCACCTCCCGGCTGAGAAGACCGGTCATGAGGATTGCCGGAAGCCGAACGTTGCGGCGCCTCAGCCGATCGACCAGCTCGAAGCCATCCATCCCGGCCATTGCATAATCGATGAGGAGGCAGCCACGGGCAGGAAGATCGTCGTCGAGAAGAAGGCTCTGCGCATCGCCATAGATGCGGACGTCGAGCCCCTCGATCTCGAGGGCGAATTTCAGCGAGCGCAGGACGGCCGGATCATCGTCGACGATGATCACCGGTCCGGCGGATTCCAACGTCGGAAGGTTCTCAACAGACATGCGAGCCGTTATCGCGCTCGCCAGGCTCTTCGGAAATTCCGGGAAACCCCTTAGGGCTTGGCTTCCTTGGCCCCGGCAAGAAGCGCGAAGCGGACGAGCTCGGACAGGCTGCCTGCCTGCATCTTCGTCATGACATTGGCGCGGTAGATCTCGACGGTCCGAGGACTGATATCGAGGTCGAAGGCGATGACCTTGTTTGCCTTGCCTGCGACCAGTCCGTCCAGCACCTGACGTTCGCGTTCGGACAGTGATTGAAGTCGCTGGCTGATCTCCTGGGTCTCGCTGTCGATGCGGAAACGCTCACGATGACGGCTCAACGCCGAGCGGACCGCGCCGAGGATCGTCTCGTCGTCGAAGGGCTTCTCGACGAAATCGAGCGCTCCCTCCTTCATCGCCTCGACGGCCAGGGGCACGTCGGCATGGCCGGTCATCACGATCACCGGCATGGCGTAGCCGCCCCGTCTGAGACGGCGCAGGAATTCGATGCCATCGATCTCCGGCATCCGGACGTCAGTCACCACGCAGCCCCTGCCACCGACGCCGACCTTGTCGAGGAATGCGACAGCCGACTCGTGCAGTCTGACCGGCAGGCCGTCTGAGGCGAGGAGGAACGACAGCGACTGGCGCACCGCCGCATCGTCATCAACGATATGAACGACCGGCTCTTCAGCCATTCTGGAACTCTCCGGGATCGACCGCGCGCAACGTAAAGCTGAACGTGGTTCCACCACCAGGACGACTATCGGCCCAGATCTTCCCGCCATGCGCTTCGACGATCGTTCGGCAGATGGACAGGCCGACGCCCATGCCCTGCTTCTTGGTCGTCATGAAAGGTTGGAACAGCTGCTCGGCGACGGCAGGGCTGATGCCGGGGCCCGTGTCTGCGATGCTGATCTCGATCAACTCGTCGGCAACCGCCTTGGTCGCGATCGCGAGTTCGCGCCGTTGCGAGCTGGACATGGCTTCGAGGGCGTTGCGGACCAGGTTCAGCAGAACCTGCTGGACTTGTATCCGGTCCGCCAGCACGTAGGCGGCTGCGGGATCGAGCGCGAAAGTTACGCGCACGCCCCTTTCCTTGGCGCCGACGAGCGCCAGCGCGCTCGCCTCCTCGATGAGCTTCGGTAGAGCCTCCACATGCCTTTCGCTCTCGCCGCGCGCGACGAACTCGCGCAGGTGCCGGATCACCTGGCCGGCTCGCAACGCCTGCTCGGCCGCCTGGTTGACCCCGTCGCGCAGCAGCTGGAACTCCTCACCCTCGAACCTCTGCAGGATGCGATGGCAGCCTTTTAGATAGTTCGTGATCGCTGTCAGCGGCTGATTCAGTTCATGAGCGAGCGTCGACGCCATGTCGCCGAGGGCGGTGAAGCGGGACATGTGCACGAGCTCGGACTGAAGTTCCTGCAGGCGGGTTTCGGTCTGCTGACGCTCGGTCAGGTCGCGGATGAAGCCGGTGAAATACCGTTGCCCGGCGGAACGCATCTCGCCGACCGAGAGCTCCATCGGGAAGGTCGAGCCATCCTTGCGCTGGCCGACCACGACGCGGCCGATGCCGATGATCCGCTTCTCGCCGGTCGAGAGATAGCGCCCGATATAGCCGTCATGCTGCGAGCGATACGGGTCCGGCATCAGCATCTTGACGTTCTGGCCGATGACTTCGCCTGGTTCGTAACCGAATTGCCGAACCGCCGCGGCGCTGAACGATTGGACGTGGCCCCGCTCGTCGATGACGATCATCGCATCCGGCACAGTCTCCAGGATCGAACGCAAATGCGCTTCGCTGGCGCGCAGGGCTCCTTCGGTGCTGAGCTGCCGACCGGCATCGCGCAGAACGACACCGAAGCCGAGGATCTGTTTCCGATCCCCATGCAGAGCCGAGATAGTGATCCGAGCCTGAAAATCGGCGCCGCTCTTGGATCGGCGCGGCGCTTCTAGCTGGAGATCCTTCAGCTCGGCGGCGCGCAGGTCGGCCGCGGGGCGGCCCGCCGACTGATCCGGCTCACCGTACAGCAGATGGTGCGATTGCCCGTGGAGTTCGCTGGCGCTCCAGCCGAGCACCTGCTCGCAGCAGGCATTGGCGCTGCAGATCCGGCCGTTCGCATCGAGGACCAGAAGAGCAAAGCTCCCGGCCTGATCGGTGTGCGGGCTTCCAGACGAAACGACCTCGGCCGGCAGGGCGTCGGCTTCCGATGATCTCTGCATTCGGACTCCGAAAAGAAACCGCGACTTCGGCGAGAAGCCGTGGCTGCGACTGGCAGCAGGTCCACCTGGGCCGCGCTGCCCGTCTCAGTACAGCACTTGTCCGGTTGCTTGGAAACCGTCGAAGGCGTCGATGCCGAAGCGTCTCCGCTCTTCGCCAAGCGCTTCGAAAATGCAGGATCCGCTTACCGCCACCGGATGCGGTGGCACACGACAACGTCGTGGGTCAGCGGGCGAGTCTCCCATGATACGGGTGCGACCCACGCGTGCTTTTCCTGCTCATGGCAACCGGCTTCAGCAACTCGGCGAGTGCGAGGTAGGCAACTGCGATCGACATGATCGCCAAGAGGAGCATCGGCGGCAGCGACACGAAGCCTAACCCATGACCAAGCGGGCTCAGCGCCAAGGCTATGCCGGCTCCCAGTGCACCGAGCGAGGTGAGGACGAGCAGCCTGTCCGGGCGGCTTCGCCAACAGCGCTGCGAGGTCCTGATGACGAAGATCACCAGGATCTGCGTCAGCAGGGATTCGACGAACCATGCGGTCCGGAAAGTCTCCACGCCAGCATCGAAGACACTAAGCAGGACGGCGAACGTCGCCGCGTCGAACAAGGACGAGAGCGGTCCCATCACCAATGTGAAGCGTAGGACGGCGCTCATGTCCCAATGCTGCGGTCTGGCGACCTCGCCGGGGTCAGCCTCGTCGAAGGGAATGCCGCTCTCCGAGAGATCGTAGAGCATGTTGTTGATCAGGATCTGCAGCGGGGTGAGCGGCAGAAAGGGCAGGACCATCGAGGCAAGCGCCATCGAGAGCATGTTCCCAAAATTGGAGCTCGTCCCCATGCGGACATATTTCATGATGTTCGCATAGGTGCGCCGGCCCTCGACGATGCCTTGCGCCAGCACGCCCAGGTCAGGAGCGAGCAGGACGATGGCTGCCGCCTCCCGAGCGACTTCCGTACCGCCCTCGACCGAGAGGCCGACATCCGCCGCATGGATCGCCGGCGCGTCGTTGATGCCGTCGCCGATGAAGCCGACCGTATGGCCGGCTCGGCGCAGCGCCAGGACGATGCGCGCCTTCTGCTCCGGCGCGACCCGGACGAACAGGTCGACATGGCGCACGCGAGCCGCGAGGGCGGCGTCGCCCAGCGCCGCCACCTCGCCGCCCGTCATCAGCCCGCGCGTTGGAAGTTTCAGAGTTTCCGCCAGCCGGCGAACGACCGGCGCGGCGTCGCCCGAGATGACTTTCACCCGCACGCCTGCGGCAGCGAGGCGGCCGGCCGCCGGACCTGCCGAAATCTTGGGAGGGTCCATGAAAGCGGTGCAGCCAACGAAGATGAGCCCCGCCTCGTCATCGCGAACGAGCGTAGCGGTGCCGGGCTGTATCGGACGGTGCGCGACGCCGAGCAGGCGCAATCCGAGACCACCCTTTCCCTCGAGGAGAGCAAGAATCCGCACTTTCCCGCTGTCGTCGAGCTCGCTCACGCTACCGTCCGGCCGCTCGACGCGGTCGCAGAGTTCCAACAGGGCTTCGGGAGCGCCCTTGACGATGAGTTCCCGCTCATCGCCTCGCGCTACGAGCACGGAGGAGCGGCGCCTCTCGAAATCGAATGGCAGGTCGGCCAATAGCTGCCAGCCGCCATCGTTCTCTCCAGCCTCCGCCAGCAGGGCGGCATCGAGATTGTTGCGCAGGCCGCTGCAAAAGCGGCTGTTGAGGCGGGCGAGCTCGGTGACGCGCACACTCTCGGCGCCATCGCAGCCGAAGCTTCCGACATGGGCAATCCGGGCTTGCGTTAATGTGCCGGTCTTGTCGGTGCACAGCACATCCATCGCGCCGAGATCATGGATCGCCGAGAGACGCTTCACCACGACCTTGCTCTTCGCCATCCGCATGGCGCCGCGCGCCAGTGTGACTGTCATTACCACCGGCAGCAGCTCGGGCGTCAGCCCGACTGCCAGGGCAACGGCGAAGAGGAAGCTTTCGATGGAAAGGCCATGACGCGCGAGCTGAGTCAGCAGGACGAACAGGACCAGGAAGCCGGTCAGGCGCAGGATTAGCATGCCGAGGCTGTGGACGCCGCGTTCGAAGGCGGTCGGCGGTTCGCTCGCCTGCATCGAACGGGCGATCGAGCCCAGCCGCGTATCGGCGCCTGTCGCCGCGATAAAAAGCCGGGCTTCACCGGCAACCAGGCTGGTACCGCCGAAGAGTACCGCATCCCCGCCTTCCGCCCCGTTCGGAGGTGCTGCCCGCTTCTCGACGGGAAAAGGCTCTCCCGTCAGGACGGCTTCGTCGGCCATCGCGCCGTGGGCGTCGAGGATCAATCCGTCTGCGGGTACCAGGTCGCCGGCACGAAGCGTAACGACATCGCCCGGCACCACCTCGCGCAGTGGAATCTCGACCTCTCGGCCGCTCCGGAGAACCGTGACGTGCACCGCCACTGTCCGGCGCAAGGCATCCACGGCGTTTTCCGCCTGCGTCTCCTGGAAAACGTCGAGCAGGATCGAGGTCAGAACAATTGCGACGATGATGATGAAACTCTGCCAATCGCCTGTGGCGCCGGAGATCAATGCCGCAACCAGCAGGATCGCGATCAGGGGCTCGACCAGGCGCCTGGCAATCTTCACCAGTGTGCCGCGTCGCAGGCTGGCGACGGCAAGGTTGGGGCCGTAGCGCCGCAGACGCTGCTCTGCCTCGAAATCCGTCAGCCCGTGCGGGGTCGCTTCGAGCCGCTTCAGGAGAGCATCGCGACCTTCATGCGAGATCGGCACGCCTTCAGCTGCGGCTGCAGCAGAGGAGGCCAAGGTCCTATCGACATGCGCGCCCATATCTCCGATGCCTCGGTTTCGGCTAGGGCGTAATCGCGACCTTGAGGACGCCGTCGCGCTGCGCGCCGAAGAGCTCATACGCCTCCTTGATGCGTTCCAGCGGGAAGCGATGCGTGACCAGCGCGCCGAGATCGATACGCCGAGCGTCGACGACGTCGATCAGGCGGCGCATCCGCTCCTTCCCGCCAGGACATAGCGTGGTGACGATGCGATGGTCGCCGAGCCCCGCGGCGAAGGCACCGAGCGGAATCGTCAGGTCCCCGGAATAGACGCCGAGCGAGGACAGTGTTCCGCCGGGGCGTAGAACTGCGAGTGCTGCCGCGAAAGTCTCCTGCTTGCCGAGCGCCTCGATCGCGACATCAACGCCGCGCCCATCCGTCAACCGCATGATTTCGGCGACCGGATCGCCCTTGCTGAAATCGACGATCTCGTCCGCCCCGAGCCGACGCGCTATCTGCTGTCGTGCTGGAATGCTTTCCACGGCGATGATCCGAGTCGCTCCCATCAGCAGGGCGCCTGCTGTGGCGCACAAGCCAATCGGTCCCTGCGCGAAGACGGCGACGCAATCGCCGATCTTCACTCCACCGCTCTCGGCGCCGGAGAAACCGGTCGACATGATGTCGGGACACATCAGTACCTGTTCGTCGGTCAAACCGGAGGGGATATGCGCGAGATTGGCCATCGCGTCAGGCACGAGCAGGTATTCGGCCTGCGCGCCGTCGATGGTGTTGCCGAAGCGCCAGCCGCCCATGGCCTTGAAGCCATGCCGTTCGCCGGGACCGTCCTGCGAGAGGCAGCCGCAGAGGCAGGCGGCGCTGTGTCCCGATGGGGTGATCGCGCCGGCGATCACCCGCTGCCCTTCCCGGAAGCCCTTCACCTCCGACCCGAGCTTCTTGATTATGCCGACCGGCTCGTGACCGATCGTCAGCCCGCGAGCCACCGGATACTCCCCCTTGAGGATATGGATATCGGTCCCGCAGATCGTCGTGGTCGTGATGCGCAGCAACGCATCGAGCGGCCCGGGCTCGGGCACCGGCTTGTCCTCGAGCTCGATGCGGCCGGGCTCGACGAAAACGGCCGCGCACATCATCTTGGATCGCGGCTTTCGCCGCGTCGGCGTCGTAGGCTGCACATCTGATTGAAGGGCAGGGGACATGATCGCTCTCCGAAATCGCCGAGATGAGATCAGCCTGCCGTGAACTGGTCCGGTTGGATTTGACTCAACGCAAAACCGCGAGAAAACACGCCTGCGTTTGATGAAAATCAACTTGGTCGACGGGGTCACACCCCTCGATAGTGCGCCAGGACAGCTATCTACGCGAAGCTCGGTATGAACACGTCACGCTCTCTTCGAGACGTGCTTGGGGGGCGGGCAGATGCTGTGCCGGCACGATCCAAGCCCGGCTCGACCGACACCGGAGATGGGACGTCTTACTCCCATCACTCAGGCGCTTTCCGCGTGGCGAACCACATGCGCTTGAGCAGGCCGTCCCCTCTTAAGAGCTGATGGTACAGTGCCGCCACAGCATGAATTGCGGCGACACAGAGGAGCGCATTGGCGGCAAGCTCATGCCAGCCGTTGATGGAACGGCGCAAGGGCCGATCTTCGGCTGCGAAGCCCGGTATCTGCACCAACCCGAACAGGTCCCAACCTCTGGCCGAGACGTTCACGATGCCCAGAATCAGAGTGGCCGCGAGAAGGACATAGAGCAGCCCATGCGTGAGTTGTTCCGCCAGCCGCAGCACGCCGGTGTTGACTGAAGGAGGGCGCGTAGCGAACAACGCCCCCAGGCTAGCCGCGCGCAGTAGATCAGGACCAGCGTCGCTCCGGCCGAGATGTGGAAAGACCACATGCCGTGGCGCCATTCGCGCAGTAGCAGGGCTTCGCTTTGAGCCATGAGCCAAAGCAGCATCACGAGCGCAGCAGTCAGCCAGTGGAACGCGATGCTGATTCTATCATATCGCGCTTGGTCGGAACGATTCAGCATAGGAACCTCGTTCTTTCATGCGCTGCCGATGAGAATGCCTTCAGGACGAACGAGAAGCCCTCTCAGGATGATCCGGGCCGGCCGAAACACCGAGAAACGGGCGGGCATCACGTCGTCTACCACACACCAGAGGTGTTTTAATTTAGAAATATTCTAATCAATGGTCGGACGCCCCGCGCCGCTGGGGGCAGCTTTCACGCACTCCTAGGGGCCTGTTTTAGGCCTTGCACTCACGTCCCTGCCGACCATTGCCAGTCGCGCACCTCCGGCATGTCGATGCCATGTTCGCGGATATAGCGTCTGTGCTCTGTCAGCTTGTCGCGGATCGCTTGCTTGGCGTACGCGGCCCGATCACCGAGTTTTGGTACCCGGTCGATGACATCGCCGACGAGGTGGAAGCGGTCGAGCCGATTGCGCACGACCATGTCGAAGGTCGTCGTCGTCGAACCCTCCTCCTCATAGCCGCGTACATGCATGTTGGCGTGGTTGGTGCGCCTATAAGCAAGCCGATGGATGAGCCAGGGATAGCCGTGATAGGCAAAGATCACCGGCTTGTCTGTTGTGAACAGGGCGTCGAAATCTGGATCGGTGAGGCCGTGAGGGTGTTGCGTCTTAGGTTGCAGCGTCATCAGGTCGACAACATTGACAACGCGGACCTTGAGATCGGGAAGATTTTCGCGCAGCAGCTTGACCGCTGCCAGTGTTTCCAGCGTCGGCACGTCGCCGGCGCAGGCCATCACCACGTCGGGCTCGCTGCCAAGGTCGTTGCTGGCCCATTCCCAGATGCCGATTCCCTGCGCGCAATGCTTGATCGCAGCGTCCATGTCGAGCCACTGCGGCGAGGGCGCCTTGCCGGCGACGATGACGTTGATCCGGTCCCAGCTTCTGAGGCAATGGTCAGTGACATGGAGTAGCGTATTGGCGTCCGGCGGTAGATACACCCGCACGATATCGGCCTTCTTGTTCGCGACATGGTCGATGAAGCCGGGGTCCTGATGGCTGAATCCGTTATGGTCCTGCTGCCAGACATGGGAGGTGAGGAGGTAGTTCAGCGAGGCGATCGGCCGCCGCCAAGGCACTTCCTTGGCCGTCTTCAGCCATTTCGCATGCTGGTTGACCATTGAATCGACGATGTGGATGAAGGCCTCATAGCAGGCAAACAGGCCGTGGCGGCCGGTTAGGAGATAACCTTCGAGCCAGCCCTGACAGAGATGCTCGCTCAGGATTTCGGTGACACGTCCGTCGCGTGTGAGATTCTCGTCTTCCGGGATGATCGCTTCCTGCCAGGCTCGGTCTGTCACCTCGAAGAGGGCCTGCAGGCGGTTAGAGGCCGTCTCGTCCGGGCCGAAGATCCTGAAGTTCCGGCTGGCCTCGTTTGCCTTCATGACATCGCGCAGGAACGCACCCATGATCCGGGTCGCTTCGGCCTTGGCGTCGCCGGGATGGGCCACCGGCACAGCGTGGCACATGTAGTCTGGGATCCTGAGAGGCCGGCGCAGCGCGCCGCCATTCGCATGCGGGTTGGCACTCATCCGCTTCTCGCCCGATGGTGCCAGTGCGGCGATCTCAGGATGCAGCCGCCCGGACGCGTCGAACAACTCGTCGGGACGGTAGCTGCGCAGCCAGTTTTCGAGCAGATGCAGATGACCCGGCTTCGACATGTCGCCGAACGGCACCTGATGCGAGCGCCAGAAGCCCTCGGCCTTCAGGCCGTCGACGGTCTTGGGACCGGTCCAGCCCTTCGGGCTTCGCAGCACGATCATCGGCCAGCGCGGCCGGCTGTGGGCTGTCCCTGCGCGGGCTTCACCTTGGATCGCGGCGATTCCTGAGAATGCGGTATCCAGGGCGACGGCCATCGTCCGGTGCATCACTTCCGGCTGCTCGCCCTCGACGAAGATCGGATCGTAGCCGTACCCGCGCAGCAGCGCGTCCAGCTCGGCATGGGGGATGCGCGCCAGGACGGTCGGATTGGCGATCTTGTAGCCGTTTAGATGCAGGATCGGCAGGGCCGCACCGTCCGCTGCCGGATTGAGGAATTTGTTGGAGTGCCAGGACGCTGCGAGCGGCCCGGTTTCGGCTTCGCCGTCGCCGATCACGCAGGCAGCGATCAAGCCGGGATTGTCGAGCACGGCGCCGAAGGCATGCGCTAGGCTGTAGCCGAGCTCGCCGCCTTCATGAATGGAGCCGGGGGTATCAGGCGCGGCGTGGCTGGGAATGCCGCCAGGGAACGAGAACTGCCTGACGAAGCGCCGTAGACCCTCCTCGTTCTGCGAGACGTCCGGATAGAGCTCGCTATAGGTGCCTTCGAGATAGGTGCTCGCCACCACGCCCGGCGCGCCATGCCCCGGCCCGGCGATGAAGAGGACATCCAGATTCCGGGTGCTGATGATGCGATTGAGATGCAGATAGATGAAATTCAGGCCCGGTGTCGTGCCCCAATGGCCGAGTAACCGCGGCTTCACATGCTCGATCCGCAGAGGCTCGCGCAGCAACGGATTGTCGAGCAGATAGATCTGCGCCACGGAGAGGTAGTTGACGGCCCGCCACCAGGCCTGCATCAGCGCGATCTCCTCGGAACTCAGGGCCGTCGTTGGCGCTGTATCGATATCCATCGAGGTCATTGCCTGCGCTCCCGGAGGCGGATCGTCACACGAGGCAATTGTAGCGCGCTGTCGTTGCGCGCTTTGATTTGCCGCAAAGCGGCTCAGACATTCTGCGAGTACGGAATAGCCGCACCGGAACGGGGATGATCGAACATCATCATGGCGTCGATCAGTTCATGGTCCTCGCAGAAGGCATGAGACGGGCTATCAGCCAGCCCAAATGCCGGACGCCCCGGCTCAACGCCCTTGGAACGCCAGGCATGGCGCACTGAGGCCGCGATGTGCCTGCGCAGAGGCGCAGTAATTGGAGGAAAGTCGCATGATCACCGACGATCTAAACCGGGATTTGAGCACTCGAACGGGCTTCACGTTTCATGTCCGGCCTGCCGGACCCGACGATGAGGCGGGACTGGCCGCGTTCTTCAAGCATGTGACGCCTGAGGATCTACGCTTCCGCTTTCTGACCACGGTCAGGGAGGTGGGGCACGATCGTCTGGTGGCCATGACGAAAATTGATCATCGACAGACCGAGAACTTCATCGCCTTTACCGAGGACGGAAAGACGATCGTCGCCACTGGCATGTTGGCCTGTGATGCTGCCTTGGCGAGAGGGGAGGTCGCGATCTCGGTCCGGAGCGAATACAAGCACAAGGGCGTCGGCTGGGAATTGCTCAGGCACATCTGCAATTTCGCCGAGACCAAGGGCGTAAAAGTCGTCGAATCCCTCGAAGATCGCCAAAATCACGAAGCGATCGAGATTGAGCGCGAGCAGGGATTTGAGGTCGACGAGTGCCCCGGTGATGTTCGCCTCGTCGTGCTCAGGAAGAGACTGGGGTAAATGCCGGGTCGGGCGTTGCAGGCTGGCGGGCGTGAGCATGAGAAGCTCATGCTCACGCGGGTTTGTCGCCCCCGATCTACATTCTTCGTTGTCCTGCCCAGCAAGGGTCAGCCGGCTCTCGCGGAGGGCCTTGGGGCCATGTCTTGTTGCCCTGTAATCAGGTGCAACAGGCCGGTCGAAGGTCGCATGGCGCTGCCGGACACGTTCATCGATGCGGTTGAGTAGCCTGGCCGGCTGCTCGTCACATGCTAAGATAATAATTTCTTGAACGCATATGCCTGCTTCTTTTGGAGATCCAAGATGCGCCCCTTTCGCGCTGCAGCGACAGCCATTCTCGCTGCGCTCGTCCTGTCGGCGCCAGGGGCGCAGGCGCAATCCCGCATCAAGGCGCTGATCGAGCGGCTGCGCGGCGACTCGATGCCCGACGGCATCGTCAAGACCAATGGCCGCATCGAAGCGACACAGGTCGACGTCGCCTCGAAATATGCCGGCCGCCTGGCGGAGGTCACGGTCAAGGAAGGCGACGAGGTCACGGCCGGGCAGGTGATCGCACGCATTTCCTCGCCGGAATACGAGGCGCAGTTGCGTGCCGCGCAGGCGCAGGTGCTGCGCGCGCGACAGGCGCTTGCGGAGGCCGAGGCGCTGATCGCACAGCGCAAGAGCGACCAGATCCTGGCCCGCACCGATGCCGAGCGCGGCAAGGAGCTCGTCGCCAAGGGCTATCTCAGCAAGCAGGTCGACGACCAGCGCTCGGCCAAGGCCGATGCGGCCGATGCGGCGCTCAAGGCGGCGCAGGCGCAGCGCGACCAGGCCCAGTTCGCCATCCACGCCTCGGAGGCCGATGCCGAGCAGATCAAGGCGATCCTGGTCGATCTGGTGCTGCTGGCGCCGCGCAGCGGCCGTGTGCAGTACCAGCTCGCCCGCACCGGCGAGGTCGTCTCGGCCGGCACGCGCGTCGTCACCATCCTCGACCTGTCGGATGTCTATATGACGATCTACCTGCCGGCAGCGCAGGCCGGACAGCTCGCGCTCGGCGACGAGGCGCGGATCATCCTCGACCCCGTCCCGCAATATGTCATCCCCGCGACGGTCAGCTTCGTCGCCGCCGATGCGCAGTTCACACCCAAGGCTGTCGAGACCGCCGAGGAGCGTGAGAAGCTGGTCTTCCGCGCCAAGCTCCAGGTCGATCCGAAGCTGCTCGCCAAATACCACCGGCAGGTGAAGACCGGCGTGCGCGGTCTCGGCTTCGTCCGCACCTCTCCCTCTGCGGAATGGCCCGAATCGCTTGCCGTAAAGCTGCCATGACGGAGGCCGGCCCCGTTGCCAGCCTCGCCGGAGTCACGCATCGCTACGGCAAGGTGGTCGCCCTCGATGCGCTGACGCTCGACATTCCCTCCGGCCGTATGATCGGCGTGATCGGCCCGGATGGCGTCGGCAAGTCGACCCTGCTCGCGCTGGTCGCCGGCGTCCGGATGATCCAGCAGGGCAGCGTCCGCGCGCTCGGCGGTGACCTCGCCGTCAGGGCCGAACGCGAGGCAAGGCGCGGGCGCATCGCCTATATGCCGCAAGGGCTTGGGCGCAACCTCTATCCCACGCTCTCGGTCTTCGAGAATATCGATTTCCACGCGAGGCTGTTTGGGCAGGATGCCGCCGAGCGCCGCAGCCGCATCGACGAATTGCTCAAGGCGACGGGGCTCGACCCCTTCGAAGGGCGACCGGCGGCGAAGCTTTCGGGCGGCATGAAGCAGAAGCTCTCGCTCTGCTGTGCGCTGATCCACGATCCCGACCTGCTGATCCTCGACGAGCCGACCACCGGCGTCGATCCGCTCTCGCGCGGCCAGTTCTGGGACCTGATCGATACGATCCGCGCCCGCAGGTCCGGCATGAGCGTTATCGTCGCCACCGCCTATATGGAGGAGGCCGAGCGCTTTGACTGGCTCGTCGCCATGGATGACGGCAAGGCGATTGCGACCGGCACGCCGGCCGAGCTGCGCGAGAAGGCAGGACAATCGACGCTGGAAGATGCCTTCGTCGCCTTGCTGCCGGAGGCCAAGCGTGCGCAGCACAAGCAAGTCGTGCTCCGGCCGCGCGCCGTGAGCGAGGACGCTACCCCCGCGATCGAGGCGGAAGGCCTGACCCGGCGCTTCGGCGATTTCGTTGCAGTCGACCATGTGAGCTTCCGCATCGGGCGGGGCGAGATCTTCGGCTTTCTCGGCTCGAACGGCTGCGGCAAGTCGACGACGATGAAGATGCTGACCGGCCTGCTGCCGGCGAGCGAAGGCACGGCAAAGCTCTTCGGCCAGCCGCTCGCGGCCGACGACATGGAGACGCGCCGCCATGTCGGCTACATGTCGCAGGCCTTCTCGCTCTATAGCGAGCTGACGGTCCGCCAGAACCTCGTGCTCCACGCCGAGCTCTACCATCTGCCGCCGGCCGATATCCCCGGCCGCATCGCCGAGCTCCTGACCCGCTTCGACCTCGCGGATGTCGCCGACGAGCGGCCCGACAGCCTGCCGCTCGGCATCCGCCAGCGCCTGCAGCTCGCCGTCGCTGTGCTGCACCGCCCGGCGATGCTGATCCTGGACGAGCCGACCTCGGGCGTCGATCCGATCGCGCGCGACGCCTTCTGGCGCACGCTGATCGATCTCTCGCGCGACGACGGCGTCACCATCTTCCTATCGACCCATTTCATGAACGAGGCGGAGCGCTGTGACCGCATCTCCTTCATGCATGCCGGCAAGGTGCTCGCGGTCGGCACGCCGCAGGAACTGGTGGAGAAGCGCGGCGCCGACACGCTGGAAGAGGCCTTCGTCGCCTATCTCAAGCAGGCCGCCGGCATCGAGGATGCAGCGGCGGAACCGGCCGCCACGCCCGCCGCCGCTCTCCGGCCGGCAACACCGGCGCGCCGTTTCGACCCGCGCCGGCTCTGGGCCTGTGCTCGGCGGGAGACGATGGAGCTGCTGCGCGACCCGATCCGGCTGAGCTTCGCCTTCCTCGGGCCGGTGCTGCTGATGCTGGCCTTCGGCTTCGGCATCTCCTTCGATGTCGAGAATCTGAAATTCGCGGCCTACGACCAGGACAACTCGATGGAGAGCCGGCAACTGGTCGAGGCCTTCTCCAGCTCGCGCTATTTCTCCGAGCAGGCGCCGATCCATTCCGCGGCCGAACTGGATCAAAGGCTAAGAAGCGGCGAGCTGCAGCTTGTCATCGAGATTCCGCCCTCGTTCGGTCGCGACCTGATGGCGGCCCGCACGCCGGAACTCTCGGTCTGGCTCGACGGCGCCATGCCGTTCCGGGCCGAGACGACGCGCGGCTATGTCACCGGGCTCTCGTCGCAATATGCTCAGGGCTTCGTGGCTTCTCAGGCCGCGTCGAGCCATATACCAGCGCCCGTCACAATCGAGACCCGCTTCCGCTACAATCAGGCCTTCAAGAGCGCCAATGCGATGGTGCCGAGCGTGATCATGCTGATGCTGATCCTGATCCCGGCGATCATGTCGGCGATCGGCGTGGTCCGCGAGAAGGAAACCGGCTCGATCGCCAATTTCCGCTCGACGCCGATCAGCCGCTTCGAGTTCCTGTTCGGCAAGCAATTGCCTTATATCGCGATCGCGATGGGCAGCTTCGTGATGCTGGTCCTCATCGCGCTGATCGTCTTCGCGGTGCCGATCAAGGGCTCGGCCTGGGTTCTGGGGCTGGCGACCCTGCTCTATGTCTCGGCGACGACCGGTTTCGGCCAGCTCATCTCCAGCTTCACGCGCACGCAGGTCGCGGCCGTCTTCGCCACAGCTATCCTGTCGATCATACCGGCGGTGAATTTCTCTGGCCTGATGGTGCCGGTCGCCTCGCTCTCGGGAGGTGGCCGCATTATCGGCATGAGCTTGCCGCCGGCCTGGTACCAGCCGGTCAGCGTCGGCGTCTTCACCAAGGGGCTGGGCGCGGCCGAGCTCTGGCCCAATCTGCTGGCGCTCGGCGGCTTCTTTCTGCTTTTCCTCGTTGTCGCGCAGCTGGCGCTTCGCAAGCAGGAAGCCTGAGATGGCCGCGCTCTTGATCCATCTCAAGAACATCCTGCGCCTGGTGGTGAAGGAATTGCGCAGCCTTAGGGCCGATCCGATCATGCTTGTATTGGTGGCCTATACCTTCACCATCGCCGTCTATACGGTTGCAACGGGTGTAAAACTGGAGGCGCGCGACCTTACCATCGGGATCGTTGACGAGGACCAGTCCGAGTTCTCGCGCAGCCTGCTCGGCGCCTTCGGCCCGCCGCTGTTCAAGGTCTCGAAACGCATCGCTGCCAATGAGATCGATGCCGAGATGAATTCCGGCCGTCTCGTCTTCGTGCTGGAAATCCCGCCCCGGTTCCAGGCGGACCTGCTGGCCGGGCGGCGGACGGCCGTGCAGCTCAATATCGACGCCACCGCGATGACCCAGGCCGGCAACGGCGCGGTCTATATCCAGCAGATCTTCGCGCAGGAGATCGCCAACCGGCAGGCCGGGCGCGAGACGACGACCTCTCTGCCGATCAACCTGGTGGTTCGGGCGCGCTTCAATCCCAATCTCGATTCCGGTTGGTTCAGCTCGGTGATGCAAGTGCTGAACAACGTCACCTTGCTGACCATCATCCTGACGGGCGCGGCGCTGATCCGCGAGCGCGAGCAGGGCACGGTCGAGCATCTCCTGGTGATGCCGATCACGCCGGTGGAGATCATGCTCGCCAAGATGACGGCGAACGCGCTGGTCATCCTGGTCGCTGCCGTGGCCTCGCTCGTCTTCGTGGTCGAATGGGCGCTGGGTGTGCCGATCGCCGGCTCGCTCCTGCTCTTCGTGCTGGGAGCGGCGATCTATGCTTTCGCGGTGGCGGCTCTTGGTATCCTGCTCGGTACGCTGGCGACGACGATGGGGCAGTTCGGCCTGCTCGCCATCCCGGTCTTCGTCGTCACGCAGCTGCTCTCCGGTGCGACGACGCCGATGGAAAGCATGCCGATCTGGCTGCAATGGATCATGCGGATCTTTTCGCCGACCCCGCATTTCGTCGCCTTTTCGCAAGGCGTGCTCTATCGCGGCGCCGGGCTCGACGTGGTCTGGCCCGAGATCGTGAAGATCGTCGCGATCGGTGTCGCTTATTTCGCTGTCGCGCTCACCCGCTTCCGGAAGGTGATCTTCGCGTGAAGCCGCTTCGCGATGCACCTCAGGCAATACGACGGCCATGTCGGAAGGCCGCCGCCGAGAGAGAAGCGGGCAGGGGCCACCGGCTTCGGCTGGGCTAATGGGCGAGGAAAAGCGGGACAGGGGACAGGTCGAGCAAATCCGCAGTCACGCCGCCCAACACCCATTCCCTGAAGCGCGAATGGCCGTAGGCGCCTACAACGATCAGGTCTGCTGAAATTCTCCGTGCTTCGGCGAGGAGCGCGTCGGTTGGCGATGCCTCCGTGCTGAGGACGGTTGTCGTCGCCTCGACGCCGTGCCTGGCGAGATGGGCGCTGATGTCGGCGAGGACTTCGGCGCCTCCCATCCGCCCATGGGCCTCCTCCCTGACGGTAACGATATGGACCTGTGTCGCCTGAGCGATCAGAGGCAGCGCCTCGGCGACGGCTCGGGCACTCTGCCGCGTATCGGTCCACCCGATCAGGACAGTCCTCATGGGAGAACACAATGTGAGCTTTGGCGGCAGCAGCAGGAGCCCTCTGCCTCCATCGAACATGACGCTCTCAATCATGGGGCGCCAGCGGCCATGGCCGTCATCGCGCGGACAGGTCGCGACGAAGAGGTCGTTCCAGCGCGCTTCACTGGCGACGGCCTGTTCGAGAAGTCCGGGGAATGCATCGAGCCGGCGCATCTCGTGCGCGGAATCGAGGCGCGCCAGACGTTGGCGAAGCCGCTTCTCGCTGACGTCCCCTTCCTTCGTCACGGCATCGACCAATTGGCCGATTGCAGAAATGCCGAAATCGCCGGCGAAGAGCGCAGGATCGGGCAGGAGGTTCGTCAATATCCCGGTCAGCCGAGCCGTGAAGTCCACGGCGAGTGCTTCGGCGTGAGCCAGTCGGGACTCGTCTTCCGGAGAACCATCGAGATGGACTGCAATGTCGCGATAGGTCGTGCCGCGAACGGCCTGTGCCTTCGCCACGGTGCTCGAGGAGAGAGTGATGTCGTTCATGCCAATCTCCGTGTCGATCGCTGTTCCTGATGCGCCATCGAGCGACGGAAGCACGTCGACCACATTGATTTTCGTCAAACGCACGCCTGTTCTCTCGGGGCCTTGCGTTGAGTCAAATCCACCAGGACCAGTTCACGGGAGGCTGGTTTCATCTCGCCGGCCGCATCCCCAGCCCCCCGACGATGAGATCGTATTTCACGGCCGTCATCGCGAGGGCACGCGCCCAGTCGACAATGTCGTTCCAGGGATCGACGATCTTGGTTGTGGCGGACAGGAAGGTGACGACGGTAGCGATCTCGGTCTGCCCCCGAACCGCCAGCACACAGCCGATACCGAGGACCAGCAGACTACCCAGGGAGTAGGTCAGATTCATCAGGAAATTGAGAGCGAACTTGATTTCGAAGACGCCGATATCGACCGCGAAGACCTCATCGAGCCGGCGGGCGCTCGATTCTGCTTTTGAGGCAGACAGGATTTCGTCGCCGAAGCAGCGCAGGAGACGAGTTCGCTGCGCCACGCGACGATTGATCGCCCGTTGCATCAAGGGCACGAACACGAATTGCGGCGCCAGGATCATGAGGCTGATCCCCATCATCCGGAGGTGGAGAAAGGCGAGATAGGCGAAGATGCTCGCCAGAAAGCCGATCTCGACGACGGGAAGGCTGAGGCTTGAGCCGGCGAAAGCGCCGATGTCGCCCGCTTCCGCCAGGATCATCGCAAGGCCTGTTCCATTCGTCAGGTCGGAACCCTCCTCACTCATGAATTCAAGCCGGTGCGTCACCACGAGCCGCAGGTCTCGGGTCGCGCACTCGCCGAGCCAGGCGCGGTAGACGTTCATCGCCAGCTTCGCCAAGCCGTATGCCAGGACGAGAGCGATTTGCAGCATGACCAGGGTTAGGATGGCACTGATGCTGCCGACGTGGACAGTGGTGTCGATGATGCGCCGCTGCGTTTCGATCGGTGCGGTATTGAGCAGAAAAACAGCGACCGACAAGGCGCAGACCGCTGCCTGATGCCAACCACCGGACAGGAGCACGAACCGCAGAAACGAGGACGGCAGAATCGGGTTCTGCGCTTGCGGGTGAGGGGGCTCGGATATCGCGGCAACGAGCCTGGAGAGCTTCATGGCAGCGGAGCTGACGCGTCATGCAGCCGGGCAACGGACAGCAGTTCGAGGACGTCGGGTCGCGTAAGCTTGGCGACAGAAGCCAGATCGCCTTCATCCCAGAACGAGACACAGCCAAAGCTGGGAATGTCATTGATATGGACGGTGCGTCCGCCCTTCAGAGCGGCACGCTCTGCCAGCGGCACAAGCGCTCCGGCGAGTGCGACGATCGGCACGGCACCGAGCGGCACCGGGGTGTTGTCTTCAACGGTTCCAGCCGTGCGCACACCGAACGAGCGAGGATGGGCCTGCGCCGTTCGGTCGCCCGGGCAAATGAAGGCATGGACCGCGTGCCCCTGCCAGCGGCAGGTTGCAAGGATGTGAGCGGCTGCACCGAGGCCATCGCGACTCGCATCTCGGGTGCTGCTGTCACGTCGCCGGCTGCGCCATCCGATCGAAGCAGGTACGAGGTTGGGTGAGAGTTTCTCGACAAGCCCACCGTTTGCAGCGTTCAGAGTTGTCGCCTTCATGGGCCTCTCTCCCGATCTATGCCCACAAAAACCTAATCGGGCGAAGAGGGACCGGCTTTGACCAAGCTCAAGGCGCGCGTGATTGTCGAAGTGCATGCTTGCGAAGCTCTCAAAGGAAGAGCCATGCATTCCTCGCTACGAACCGGATGGGACCGGCGGCCAGCAGCAGTCTTGCAAAAGAAGGCGCTCGGCGTGGAGGCTTCTCAGCGACGCGCGCGAAGG
This sequence comes from Rhizobiales bacterium 2SD, assembly GCA_005502805.1. GTDB lineage: Bacteria > Pseudomonadota > Alphaproteobacteria > Rhizobiales > Beijerinckiaceae > Allobosea. Next base: position 76,954 of record SCMY01000016.1, read on the forward strand.
GGCGCGGCGGATAAAATTCATCGACGGGTTCTCGCTCATCGCTTTGACGGCGGCCAATCTCGATTGATCGAACCCCCGAAATCAGCTGCGTCGGATGCGGCCGCGAGCCGCACTGCGACGCGCAGGGAACCTATGTGACGCAAAGGTGAGACGTGGACCAGGAGCTCCTCACGAACCGGACTTTCGACGAGGTCGCCATCGGCGAAAGCGCCTCGCTGGTCCGTGTCGTCCGCATCGATGATATCGAACTGTTCGCTACCGTCTCGGGTGATGCAAATCCCGCCCATCTGGATGCGGCCTTCGCGGCTGGCGATCCGTTCGGGCATGTCGTAGCGCATGGGATGTGGACCGCGGCGCTGGTCTCGGCGGTGCTCGGTACCAAGCTGCCCGGCCCCGGCACGATCTATCTCGGGCAGGATCTGCACTTCCTGAAGCCGGTCACCCCCGGCGATACCATCACAGTGACCGTCACGGTCCGGAGCAAGGAGGCCTCGAAGCGAACCGTCGTGCTGGATACGGTCTGCACCAATCAGCGGAGCGAGACGGTGCTGTCAGGGGCCGCAACGGTGAAGGCGCCTGGCCAGCGCGTTAGCTGGCCGCGCCTGCGTCTGCCCGAGGTCACACTGAAACATTCCGACCGCTACGACAGCATCGTGGCGCAAGCTTGCGCACTGCCGTCCCTGAGCGCCGCGATCGTCCATCCCTGCTCGCCGGAAGCCATCCTCGCAGCGATCGAGGTTCGCGACGAAGGGCTGCTGCAGCCGATCCTCATCGGCCCGGAGGCCAAGATCCAGGCTGCCGCGGAGAAGGCCGGCGTCTCACTCGACGGGATCGCGATCGAGCCCGCCCCACATAGCCATGCCGCTGCCGCACGCGCTGTCGAGCTCGCGGTGGCGGGACGGGTTGCGACCCTCGTGAAAGGCAGCCTGCACACGGACGAACTACTGGGCGCCGTCGTCGCCCCCAACTCGGGCCTGATGACGGAGCGTCGCATCAGTCATGTCTACGCGATGAGCTTGCCGGCCTATCCTAAGCCGCTGATCGTGACGGATGCAGCAGTCAATATCGTGCCGACGCTGATGCAGAAGCGCGATATCTGCCAGAACGCGATCGACATGCTGCATGTGCTCGGGCTGGAGGAGCCGCTGGTCGCGGTTCTCGCCGCAGTCGAGACCGTCAACGACCGGATGCCTTCGACGCTCGACGCCGCCGCGCTTACCGTGATGGCGGCGCGCGGCCAGATCACGGGGGCGAAGGTCGATGGTCCGCTCGCCTTCGATAATGCGATCAGCCCGGAGGCGGCGCGGACCAAGGGCATCGTCTCTCCGGTCGCCGGACAGGCTGACATCCTGCTCGTGCCCGATCTGGAGGCTGGCAACATGCTCGCCAAGCAACTGATCTACTTTGCCAATGCTGATGCTGCAGGGCTCGTGCTCGGCGCGCGCGTGCCGATCATCCTGACGAGCCGGGCCGACTCTCTGAAAACCCGTATTGCCTCGGCCGCACTGGCGAAGCTCGTCGCCGCCCATCGCCGGCCCTTGACGGTGTCGGCATGAGCGAGAGGCTTCTCGTCACCTTCAATGCCGGCTCCTCAACGGTGAAGATCGGCCTGTTCGCGCTGATGGAAACAGGGCCGAAGCGGGTGGGTAAGGGCGTAATCGACTTCCGTGAGCCGCCGCTGCGCTTCCGGCTGATCGAAGGACCCGACACCTTCGATATCGCTCTTGAAGCGAATCCCGGCGCCGTGCTCGACATCGTGCTGGGCGAGGCATTCCGGCGACTCTCCTGGCATTTCGACCTCGGTAGCGTCGTCGCGATGGGCCACCGCATCGTCCATGGCGGCGATAGCTTTGGCGGCCCCGTCCGGGTCGACGATGCCGTCCTGACGGCCCTTGAGACGCTAGTGCCGCTGGCGCCGCTCCATCAGCCGCAAGGGCTCGGGTTAATCCGAGCGATCCGCAATCTGCGCCCTGAGCTTCCACAGACGGCGTCCTTCGATACGGCGTTCCACCGGACCCATGCCGATATTGTGCGCCGCTTCGCCATCCCTCGCGCCATGCATGACCAGGGCATCAGGTGCTACGGTTTCCATGGCCTGTCCTATCGCTTCATCGCCGGCGAACTGGCGCGCCGCGAGCCGGCGCTCGCCAGAGGCCGCATCGTGGTTGCACATCTTGGCAGCGGCGCCAGCCTCTGCGGGCTGGAAGGTGGCGTCAGTCGCGATACCTCGATGGGCTTCTCGGCGCTCGACGGCATCCCGATGGCGACGCGCTGCGGAGCGCTCGATCCCGGCGTCCTGCTGCATCTGCTCGCGGAGGGCTACGATGCCGGCCGGCTGGAGGACCTGCTCTATCGCCGCAGCGGCCTGCTCGGTGTTTCCGGTATCAGCGCCGACAGCCGCGATCTCATCGACAGCGACAGGCCAGAAGCACGCGAGGCGCTCGATCTGTTCTGCTTCCGCATCGCGGGGGAAATCGGCCGGCTCGCGGTGACGCTGGGCGGGCTCGATGCGATCGTTTTCACGGCCGGCATCGGCGAGCATCAGCCCCCGATCCGCGCGGCCGTGGCGGAACGGCTGCAGTGGCTTGGCCTCGAACTCGACGAGGCCGCCAATGCCGCCAACGCGACGCGGATCAGCCGGGCCGATGCTCGTGTCGCAGCTTTCGTGATCCCGACCGACGAGGAAGCGGTCATCGCCGAGGATGCACTTGCAGTGGTTCAAACGGGCGGACGATCCGCCTGAGTTGAGCGGCGAATGCCCGCTCGGCCTGACTTCGGGGCATGCACTCGGATCGGCTTCGGATAGCCCAGTTTCGCGCAGATCTTCTCCAGCGTGGCGACGACATCCTGGGCCCGGTAGCTGAAGTGCCGATCGACGGTCGGCGAAGAGCGCGAGAAAGTGTCGACCACCGTCAACACCCGGATCTTGCGACCTGTGACGAGCTGGTCATGGACAAAATCCGTCTGCCGAGATCCTAATGGGAGCTTGAACCCGCGCGGGTACGCCCGATTACGCATGCTATTGGCGCAATGCAGCTTCGGGCTTCTGGACCGTTGACGCAGTTCGCAGTTCGTCGCACCAGCCCTTCCATTGCGGAACGGCCTTGGCGAGAGGGCCGCGATGGCTCTTATCGCCGGTTGAGATCACCTCGATGCGATCATTGCCGAGCGCCTTCTGGTAGGTCATCAGCAACTGGCCGAGTTCGGTTCGGATCGTCCCCTCCGGCTGCCCGTAGAACGTCCTGACCGGCGCCACCCCTCGCGAAGTCCCGCATTGTAGCTGTCGCGGATTCAATCCACGGTAGGCTCATACTGCATTCACAGTGGCTCGGCACGCATCCATGCACGGGCCAGATCCATTGCCATCACTGCTATATTCACGATCACAATCTAACACCCCGAAGGACGCTACAGATTGTGAAAATCATTCGGAAGTCGTAGGGTTCTGTCACAGGGCACTGTCACAATAAGGTGCCTCTAAGAGACCGAAGCAACTGCGATCTCAAGGGTTTATGCGGAAAACGGGTTCGAATCCCTCCGTCTCCGCCACTCCCCTTTTTCATACGACTTGGCTTCGCTCACGACTGCGATGGGGCAGCCGGTCTTGCTGTTGCATTTGAATCTGCGTTTTCACCCGTCGCTACTTCTGCCTGTGCGAGCGGATGTTCGGCGCCGACCACGTCGGAGAGGCAGGCCGGCGCTTCGACGACGCTGACGCGGGCTTGCGGCGCAGGGCTGACAATGGCCGCCGGATCGCGCGCCGATCAGAACCGGAAGGCGGCCCGCACCGACCCGGTGTGGTCCGTGTAGCGATCCGCCGCTCGCAGGCTGTACTCGGCCCGTAATTCGAAGCCGTTTTTCGCCTGCAGCTCCAGACCTGCCGTCAGATTGCCGTAGGTCTTCGGCGCGCCGGTCGTCATCCGGAACGGTGCGATGCCGCTGCCTGCGAATTCGGCAAGATGCATGCGCGCCGTCCAGCCGCCATTGGCCAGGAAGCTGACGCCGGCGATTGCGTAGGGGCGCAGCGTGATCTCGTTGCCGAGATCGATCCGGCCACCGATTTCCAGCCCGGGCGTCACCATGACGCTCGTCCGGCTCGTCGACAGGGCCGCCAGGTCGAACAGGCCGGCGCCGCTCTCGCGATAGGCCTGCTGGTGGACATAGCTGATGTCGAGATCGGCGAAGGGGCGCAGATACCAGTTCGGGAAGGCGAACTCATAGGCGGCGCGCAACCGGGCGCCGAGATGCAGGAATTGCGGACTGCTGCGGGCGAGACCGGCGAAGCCGGGCAGGATCACCCGGCGCGCCACATCCGTGTCCTCATAGCCGGCGCGCAGGCCGGCCGCGAACAGCCAGGGACCCAGCTGGCGCTTCAACGCCAGCCCGCCGCTGACGGTGTGGCTGGTCGCGGATACCGTCCCGCCGTCGGATTTCGTGTCCCCAGTCATGTAGCTCAACGAGCCGCCGAGGAACCAGTCGGGTGCGATCTGCTTCTGCGCGCCGATCTGATAGGTCGACATCAGCGAGCGATAGCCGCTGTCGTCACGCGTTCCGTCGCGATCGACCCGATTGCCCGTCACCCGGCCCCAGACGCACTCGCCTTCGTTGCGCCGCGTGCCGCTGTCGACGAAATAGGGGCAGCTCATCAGGCTGTTGAAGAAGCTGTAGGCGTGATGCGCCTGAGCCGCCTGACGGCTGTGCGAGGCGTCGTTGGCCATGCCGCCCAGCATGCCGGCATAGCCGGCAGCATCCTTCAAGCGGGCGAAATGAGTGAACAGCGGCGCCGCACCCTCATTGCCCGAATCCCAGGCTGCCTGCAGATAGCCTCCGATGTGGGCCTTGTCAGACGCGAAAGCCGAGGCAGCATTGGCGAAGTTGCCCTGTGCGGACACCGACAGATCGCGCCGGTCGGGGCTCAATTGCAGGGCGTAGGTGATCGGAAGGCCGTTCAGGTCTCCCGTCTTCGCCGTGAAGCTCTGCGCACCCTGGTCGAAATGCGCGATCGTCAGCGAGCGGCCCTTCAGCGGGTTCTGCGTGTCGAAATCGATCTCGCCGCCGAACTGCGTCGCGCCGCTGACCGACAGCACATCGTTCTTTCCGGCCTTGAAATCGAGCCCGAAGATGGTCGTGCCATCAGCTGTCTGCACGAACTGCCCGGTCAAGCGGGTGGTGTCGTATTGCCCGTAGACCGGCGCGGTCAGGTCCATATAGCCGGAATTGGTCAGGATGCTGCCATTGCCGCCGAGGAAGATCGTCGTTCCCGGGCTGAAGTCGCCGTTGTTCAGGAAAGTGCTCGCAGGTGCTCGGGGCGTGTCGACGGCTAAACGGATATCGCCATTGATCGTTCTGCTGCGTGCGTTCGTCACGTTGGCGGTGCCGGAGGTGACGATCGCGACGCCGCCCCGCGAGGTGATGGTTCCGGAATTGGTGATCGTGGTCTTGCCGGTCGTGTCCGTCACGATGGCCGCGCCGCCTGCGCTGCCGCCGCCTTGGACGGTCGAACCGCTGCCGATGGTGACAGTGATGTCGCCTCCGCTCACGCCGGTGGTTCCTCCGGCGCGGCTGATCGCGTGGATACCCGGTGAATTCATACCGTAAGCCGCGACCGTGGCCACCTTGTCGACGGTGATGTCGATCGCGCTGGCAGCCGCGCCAATGCCTGACGCTTTGCGCGCCATCAGGCCGTGATCGGTGAGAACGCCGCCATCCGCGAGGCTCATGGCGAGGATCGCGGGCGCGTTGGCGCCATGCGTGATGACACCACGAGCCTGGGAGGCGTCACCGACACCGATCACGTCGATGACGACACGGCCGCCTGCGCCCGTGCCGCCGGTACCGCCATCCTTGATCAGGCCAAGGCCGTAGCTCGCCGAGGCCATGTCGCCGGCGAGGCCGCCGCCGCCGCCGATGCTCTGGGCGAGGACGCCGATCGCGCCGTCGCCGCTGGTTTGCACCAGGCCATTGATCGCCACGTCGACATATCCGCCTGCGCCGGCCGCGGGGTTCGACGGATTGGCCAGTTTGACGAGGCCGGGCGCAGCCGTCAGCGCCGCAAGGCCGCCGCCGCCGCCGATGCTCTGGGCCAGGATGCCGATCGCGTTGCGCCCTTGCGTCGTGATCGAGCCGCCGGAGGCGAGCGTCACATCGACCTTGCCGCCATCGCCTTTGGCGCCGCCGCTGGCGCCCAATGTCACCGTCGAGGCGACATCGAGAAAGCCGTTGCCGGCGGCTGCAGCGGCGTAGCCGCCGCCATTGCCAATGCTCTGGGCGAGCACGCCGAACGATGCCGCGCCTTTCGTGGTGATCGAACCGGCGATGTCGGCCTTCACGGTCCCGCCATGGGACGTGCCCGAGCCGCTCACCGCACCCAGCGAATACTGTGGCGCAAGCACGGTCTGTGCGGTCTGGGGCAGAACGAACACATGTGCGCCGCCGCCATTCGAAATGCTCTGCGCGACGACGCCGTGCGAGAGGACCTTGCTCGTGGCGATGCCGCCGCGGCTGGTGATCGTGATGTCTCCGCCAGCGCCTGTGGCGCCGTCGGCGCCCATCTTCACCTGGCCGCTGCCGCCGAGTTCACCGGTCAGGACATTGCCGCCGCCGCCGAAGATCTCGGCGCTCCGGCCGCCGCCGCCGCCGATGCTCTGCGCCAGGATGCCGGATGAGCCGGCGCCGCCCGTGACGATCGTGCCGTCGTTGTCGATCGTGACCAGGCCGCCATTGCCGCCGCCGCCGCCCTTGCCGCCATGCTGGAAGGTGAGGTTGAGCGTTGCGCCCGCGAGCGAGGGGGCGGCGTGCGCGCCATTGCCACCGCCGCCGCCGATGCTCTGCGCCAGGATGCCGTCGGAGGCGTCGCCGCTCGTCGAGATGTGCCCGCCGGCGCTGTTGGTGACCTGAACCGTCCCTCCTGCTCCGGCCGAGCCGCCGGAGCCGCCGATATTGACGTTGACGGTGGCCGAGAGCTTGAACGGCAGGATGTTCCGGAGGGCGTCGAGCATCGGCGTAACGTCGGAGGGCACGTCGAGATCGCCATTCTCCTTGCCGAAGCCACCGCCGTTGCCGCCACCGCCGCCGATGCTCTGGGCGACGATGCCCGCCGCGGCGTGGCCGCGGGTCGTGATCATGCCGCTGTTGGCCACAGTCACGGCGCCGCCATCGCCGCCGGCCCCGCCGGAGCCGCCGACGCCGATATTGGCGCCGAAGGCCAACGAGAATTTCTTGAAGCTGGCGGCGTTGCCCACGAACTTCGCCAGGGTGTCGCCGAGCGCCGTCAGATAGGCCGCCTGCATGCCGGCATAGGCGTGGCCGCCCTTGCCGCCGCCACCGCCGATCGAGTGCGCCTCGATGCCGGCCGAGCCTGCGCCGGTGGTCGTCAGCGCTCCCGTGTTGGCGACATTGGCGGTGCCGCCATGATTGCCGCTGCCGCCATTGCCGCCGACGGAGACGGACATGTTGACGGTGGGCGTGAACTCCGGCGGCCCCCAGGTGCCGGCGTCGATCTTCTTGAGGAAGACGATGAGCTTGCTCAAGGCGTTGACGTCGCCGACCAGCGAATTGAACGTGTCTCCGGTCAGGCGCTCGGCATTGCCGCCCGAGCCGCCGCCGCCGCCGTTGCTCTGCGCGAGGATCGCAGCCGCATCGGCGCCGCCGGTGATGATCGTGCCGCTGTTGGTGACGGTGACCGCGCCGCCGATATTGCCCTTGCCGCCCTTGCCGCCGACATTCACCGCGCCGCTGAGCGTGGGGATCGACGAAGCCAGCCCAGCGGCATTGCCGCCCGAGCCGCCGCCGCCGCCGGTGCTCTGCGCCTGCACGCCATAGGAGCCGTCGCCGCGCGTGACGATGCTGCCGCCATTGCTGACCGTGACGGCGCCGCCGCGGCCGCCGCCGCCGCCCGTCCCGCCGACGGCGACGCTGAAGTCACCGGTGATCTTGGTGGCGACGCTCGGCGGCAGGCCGGTCAACGGCAACGCCCCGAGGCTGACCACGCTCATCGCATTTCCGCCTGAGCCGCCGCCGCCGCCGACGCTCAATGCTGCGACGCCAGCGGCGTGGGCGCCGCCCGTCACGATCGATGGCGGAGCGTCTTCTCCCGCGACGTCGACGATATTGTTGATGGTGACCGCGCCGCCATCGCCGCCGGTGCCGCCCTTGCCGCCGACAGCGGTGGAGACGGCGAGCGAGGCGCCCGTCGCCAGCAGCACGCTGTGTGCGATCGCCGAGCCGCCGGAGCCGCCGCCGCCGCCGATGCTCTTGGCGAAGATGCCGGTCGCATTGTCGCCAGCGGTGGAGATTCCGCCATTGTTCGTCACGGTCACGCCGCCGCCCGCACCGCCCGAGCCGCCGGCGCCGCCGACCACCGTGTTGACGCCGAGCCCCGAGGGATAATTCGGTGGCGCGACGCCGATCGTGAGCTGGTCGGAGCTGGCGGCTCCGCCGGCGCCGCCGCCGCCGCCGATCGACTGGGCGTCGAGGCCGATGCTGCCGGTTCCGAGCGTCGAGATGATGCCGACAGGGCCATTGAAAATAGTGACGGAACCGCCGGAGCCGCCATCGCCGCCATTGCCGCCGACCGCCGTCGCGACATTCACCAGCGCGCCGACCGTCGTCATGTCGACGGGGCCGCCCTTGCCGCCGGAGCCGCCGATGCTGTGCGCCAGGATCGCCGTGGCCTGCGTACCCTCGGTCGTGACGTTGCCTTCGTTCTCGACCGTCACGCCGCCGCCATTGCCGGTGCCGCTGCCATGCGCGGCGTCGCCGCCGATGCCGACGCTTACGACCGGAAGCACGTTGACGGAGAACGAATAGGTGCCGCCGGCATTGCCGCCGCCGCCGCCGATCGACTTGGCGTCGATGCCGGTGCTGCCGGCGCCCTTCGTCAGAATGGTCAGATCCGTGGAGTTGACAACCCGGACGTTGCCGCCACTGCCCGCGGCGCCGCCCTTGCCACCGATGGCGACGTTGACGAAGCTAACGCCGATCAAACGCGCCTGGTTGGCGTTGCCGCCGCCGCCGCCGATGCTGTGCGCGACGATGCCGGCGGCGTCCTTGCCGAAGGTCGTCAGGTCGCCCTCATTCCGGACGGTGACGGCGCCGCCATCGCCGGCGGCGCCGCCGCTGCCGCCGAGGCTGACGCCGACGCCATAGGGAATGCCGGGCGTCGCCAGCGAGCCGCCGCCAAGACCGCCGCCGCCGCCGATGCTCAGCGCCATGATGGCATTCGCGCCATCGCCCGCGGTCGCAATCCTGGAAGGCTTGCCTTGCGCTCCAAGGGGCGATTTCTGGGTGATCGACACCACGCCGCCGCTGCCGGCATTGCCACCCTTGCCGCCGATCGAGACGATGCCGCCGCTCGCGCTGCCGGCGGAAGCGCCGCCGCCGCCGAGGCTCTGCGCCACGATGCCGTGCCCGCCAATGCCGAAGGTCGAGATCACGCCGCTGTTGGTGATGCGCAGGTCTTCTTCGGAGCCGCCGCGTCCGCCGGCGCCACCCTTGGAGTAGATGATGCCGGAATCCGAGCCGCCGGCGCCGCCCAGCCCGCCGGCGACGATGGCGTTGATGCCGATCGAATTGACGCCATGCGTCTCGATGCCGATCGCGCTGTCGATGGTGATGCTGCCGCTCGAGCCACCATTGCCCCCGGCTTTGCCGGTGTGCGGATTGCCAGGATGACTCGATCCGCCATTGCCGCCGCGTCCGCCCGTGCTCGTCGCGAACACGGCATCGACGTCGTCCGAGGTGACGGTGATCAGGCCCTGTCCGAGCGTGAGAACGATGTTGCCGCCGGCGCTGCCATAGCCGCCTGGCGTCTGATAGTCGTTGCCGTGACTGTCCTGCGCGGCGTCTCCGCCGGCTCCGCCGCGGCTTTCGGCGTAGATGCCATAGCGCTGCGAATGGATCGTGCCGGAGAAATTCAAGGAGATGGTGCCGCCGAGCCCGCCATCGCCGCCGGTCCGCGGCCAGTCGCCGCCGCCGTCTCCGGCGCTGTCGCCGGCGGTGCCGCCATTGGCGCTCAGGGTGATCGCGCCGTCGCCGCCGCTTCCCGTCGTCGTCAGCTTGCCGGAGATGGTGGCGTTGATCTGCCCGCCATTGCCGCCCGGTCCCCCGCGCGGATTGTGCTTGACCGGCCGGATCGCGCCGTTGGCGCCGGTGCCGCCATCGACATTGATCCTGATGCCGCTCGCCTGCGTCGTCGTCGTGATGCCGCTCAGGTCGACGACGACGACACCGCCGGCGGCGCCCGAGCCACGGTCGCGGCCGTCATAGTCATTCTCTCCGGCATTGATCGCGGACGGACCGCCGCTGCCGCCGCGGGCCCAGATGTCGATGCCGTAGCCGGCGCTGTTGGTGACGGTCGTGCCCGTTCCATTGACATGCAGGCCGCCGCCACCGCCGCCATTGCCGCCCCAGCCATAGCTCGGGCGGGAACGGTCGCCCCAGCCGCCGTCGCCACCATTGCTTTGGATCGTCGCGGCGGCCGCTCCCGTCGCGCTGACGGTGGAGGGCAGCGTGTAAAATCCGCGGTCCGCGTAGCCGCCAGTCTGTCCGTCGTCGCCCAGATAGTCATTGCCGTGATGGCCGTCGGCACCGCTGCCGCCGGAGACATCGAAGCAGACGCCGCCGGGCAGGGCAGGGCAGTTGGCCAGTGCAGGAGGCGTCGCGGCTGCGACTGCGGCCGACCCGATCAGGGCGGAGAGCGCGACCCGCGAGACGGATCGGTGGAATTCGCGCGATCGCGCGCGGGCACAAGTTCCGCCACGCCTCGCGGCGCGGCTTCCAATGTCGTCTCGCCCCATCGATCCAGCCCCGAATCGCTTTTTGCGTCGCCACGCGTCCAGCATGGTCCCACAGCGTGGACGATTGGCAATCGCGGGTGGACGAATCGACACGCTGGATGGACGAACAGCGTGATGGGACGAAACATTCTAAACGAATTCTGTCGCAGGAACGCTCAAACCCGTGCGCGGTAACTAGATGCCCAGCCGCGAGCGCAAATCCGGGCGGTGCGGACGGGACACCGGCCAGGCCTGGCCGAGCGGCCTCAGCTTTATCTGCCAGCGGTCGCCGGTGGGTCGCTCGACTTCCTGGACATGCAGCAGATTGACGATCGCCGTGCGGTGGATGCGGAGGAAGGACGCGTGTGGGACGAGTGCGCGCCAGATGGATAGAGGGCGCAGGTCGAGCACCGACGAGCCGTCGGCGAGCCAAATCTCGGTGTAGTTCCGCGCGGCCCGCAGAGCGACGATCGAACTGGCTTTGACGCCGCGAGCGCCGCCATGCTTGCGAAGATAGATCAACGGCTCGAGGTCCGCCTTGCTTGCCTTGGCGTGGGCTATTTCTCCGTCCGTGTATCGTGCGCTCGCGATCAGATCGGCGCATTGGAAAAGGCTTTTCACCTCCGCAGCCGACCAGCGATGTTCTGTCCGCACCGCATCGAAGCCTACGCAGGCGCGCAGGCGCCCGTCATGGAACACGGGTACGGACAGGACGCTTCGATCACCCTGCCGCTGCATCTCGGCCTGCAGCGCTCGCGCAGCGCGCGGCAAGGCTTCGACGCGATGGATCATCACCGCCTTCCCCGCCGCCAGAAACTGCTGGAGCCAGGCGATCATGGTGACGGGCGCGTCCTGCAGGTCCTCCACGAACGAGCCGACGCCCGGGCGGCACCATTCGTGCGTGTTGCGGAAGCGCAGCAACTCCTCATCGTATTCGAACATCCAGGCGCGGTCGGCTCCGGCCGCCTGACCGATTTCCTCCAGCAGCGATGAAATCGCGGCGTCGACCGGCTGCCTCAGCAGATGCAAGCCCGACCGGAAAGCCCAATCGGCTGCCGCCAACGCTACGCGCTCGTCGCGCGGTAACGTCTCATAGCTGGAGGCTCGGGACTTCATTGGCCGGCCTCGGCAGACAGGCGTTGTCCGCCGGCCGGGCGGCCAGGGCGATGCCTGCAAAACGAGCGGAAGCCCCGGTCATCGTGCCGGATCGTTCCGACGATGCGCGCGTTCGGCAAGCTGCGAGAGATGATATCCATGTGGCGCAGACCCCAAGCTCTGGAGCGCCTCGGTTCGAATGAAAGGCCGAACGATCTTTGACCCGGTCGCATTCCCTTTTCCAGTGCCGTGCCGCTTCTGCACGCGTCGTCCTTGGAGAAGCCTTGCCCTAGCGCGGGTCGATCGGTGTCTTCGGCAGCGCCAGCTCCCGCTCGATCCAGGCCGCCAACCGGAACAGATCGGCCTCGCGCCGCGCATGCGACAGAATCTGGATGCCGATCGGCAGGCCTTCCCGTGAGAAGCCGATCGGGATGGCGATGGCCGGCAGGCCGGTGAGCGACCAGATCGCGGTGATCGAGATCCAATCGACATAGTCCTGCATCGGCTGCCCGTCGACGCTCGCCGGGAACAACGTTTCGACGGCGAAGGGCATGGCCTGCGTCGCCGGGCAGATCAGGAAATCGTGCTCGTCGAGAAAGTCGACCGCCCGACGGTAGAGCTCGCTGCGATACCGGTTGGCGGCGACGATGGCATGGCCCGGTTGATCGCGGCCACGCAGCAGGTCGACCAGGACCGGCGCCGGGAACGCGTCGCGATGCGTATCGAACAATGGCTCGAAAGTGGCGTAGAAGCCCTCGCCCCGCAAGACACGGAAAGCGCTCATCGCGCCAGACACATCCGGAGTGCCGCGTATCACCGCGACGCCCGCCTTTTCCAGCGTCGCGATGAAATCCGACAGGGCTTGCTGGATCGGCTCCTCGACCGGCAGCAGGCCGAGATCGGCCGAGACGGCGAGGCGCGCCGGCTTGCGTGGGGACTGCGCCGCTTCGAGGAAAGCCGGCTCACCGCTCGGCGCGGTCAGGATGTCGCCCGGGTCGTAGCCGGTCATCGCGTCGAAGAAGAGGGCGAGGTCGGCGACATCGCGCGCCATCGGTCCCTCGACGGCAATGGTGTCGAACGGGTCAGCCAGCCGTTTACGCGGCACCCGTCCCGGTGTCGGGCGCAGGCCCGTTACATTGCAGAACGCCGCAGGGATGCGCAGGCTGCCGCCATAGTCGTTGCCATGGGCGAGCCAGGCCTCGCCGGTCGCCAGCGCCACCGCCGCACCGCCCGAGGAGCCGCCGCAGGTCAGGCGCCGGTCGTAGGGATTCCGCGTCGCGCCATGAACGCTGTTGGTGGTCTGCGCGCCACCGAGTTCGGACAGGTTCGATTTGCCCAGAGTGATGGCGCCATTGGCCTCCATCAGCCTGACTGTCCGGTCCGACTCGGCAGAAATGCGGTCGCGGAAGATCGAGGTGCCGCCGGTGTTGCGCACGCCTTCTACGTCATTGTTGTCCTTGACGACGATGGGCAGCCCGCCGAGCAGGCTCGAGCGCCCGGCCCGCCGCGCCGCGTCGGCCGTCCGCGCCTGCTGCATCGCCCGCTCCAGGCAGAGCGTCGGCACGGCGTTCAATTGCGGCTCGACGGCCGCCAGGCGCGTCGCTGCAGCCTCGACCAGATCCGCTGAACTGACCTGTCCGGTCTTGAGGAGGTCGCGTACGGCGAGCGCGCTGAGCTTGACGAGATCATCCGACATGGGCAGGCCGTCCGGTGGCAGGGGCGCCGCAAGAACGGCGGATAAGGAGGTGCGGCGCCATCACGGTGGTCGTTCCGGGGCCATGCAAAGAGCCGGACAGACGCCGCAGCAGAAGGTCGAGCGCCGCCTCGCCCATGGCGCGCACCGGCTGGACAATGGCGCTGAGCCTGGGCGAGACCGCCTCGGCCCAGGGCAGGTCGTCGATGCCGATCACCGATATGTCCTGCGGACAGGCGAGGCCGCGATCGGCCAGCGCCTTCACCACGCCGACCGTCATCAGATTGTTGGTGGCGAAGATCGCGCTCGGCGGCTGCTGCAAAGCCAGCAGGTCGGCCGTGGCCTGCTCGGCCGGTTGTTGGCGAAAGCCGGCATCGCGGACGAGGGCGGGATCCAGCGAGAGACCCGCCGCAAGCAGCGCCTCGCGATAGCCCGCGAGACGCTCGGCGGCGGTGCGCAATACGTCCGGTCCGTTGACCAGGCCGATCCGCCTGTGTCCGCAGCCGATCAGATGCTGCGTCGCCTCGAAGCCGGCGCGTCGATTGTCGAGGACGACCGCGTCATAGCCCAGCCCCTCCATGGCACGGTCGACCAGAACGATCGGCACCTCGAGCTGGGCCAGCAGCGAAGCCCGGTTCATCGAGACCGCTCCCGTGGGTGCCAGGATGAGTCCGTCGATGCGCTGCGTGCGCAGCATGCGCAGATGGGCCTCCTCGCGCTCGCTCCGTTCATTGGAGTTGCAAAGCAGCACGAGATGGCCGCTGGCGGCCGCAGCGTCCTCGACGGCCTCGAACAGATCGGAGAAGAACGGGTTGGTGATGTCGCCGACGACGAGGCCGATCAGGCCGCTGGAACGCTTGCGCAGCGAGCGCGCGCCGGCATGGGGCGTGTAACTCAGCTTCTCCATCGCGGCGCGAACCCGCGCAGAGAGCTCGGGACTGACGCGGTCGGCGCTGTTGAGCACGTTCGAGACGGTCGCCACCGACACATCGGCCAGGCGCGCGACATCGCGGATCGTCGCCATCCATCCTCCCGATGAAACGGTTCAAAGTTGGGTTTCAGCTTTGCGGATCGCCTGGAGTTTCGCAAGAGCAGATTGAGGATCATGAACCGCTTGCGACTTCCTTTGCTCTGTGAGAGCTTGATTGAAACGTTACAAAATCTGTCGGGAGGCGAGTTCATGAGCGCGCAGGTTTCCGCCGCGGCCGGCCCGGCGCTGCCATGACCTCCTATGTGCTGCGCCGGCTCGCCGCGACGGTTCCGGTGCTGGCCTTCGTCGGCCTTTTCGTCTTCTTCCTGCTGCGGCTGACGCCGGGCGATCCAGCCATCCTGATCGCCGGCGATCAGGCGACGACCGAACAGATCGCGTCGATCCGGACCCAGCTTGGCCTCGACAGGCCACTGGCGGAGCAGCTCTTCACCTGGGTGGGCCAGCTCGCGCAGGGCAATCTCGGCCGCTCGGTCTTCTCCGACATGGAGGTGACGCGGCTGATCGGGATGCGGATCGAGCCGACCGCGATGCTGGCCCTCGTCGCGATCCTGATGGCGCTCGCCATCGCGCTCCCGCTTGGAACCTTGAGCGCGCTCAACGCCGGCAGCCGGATCGACCGCATGGTCATGGCCTTTGCCATGGTCGGCTTTTCCTCCCCGGTCTTCGTCGTCGCCTTCCTCCTGGTCTATGTCTTCGCGCTGTCGCTCGGCTGGTTTCCGACGCAGGGCTATGTGCCGCTGGCAGAGGGGCTGCTGCCCTGCCTGAACAGCCTTGTGCTGCCCGGGCTCGCGCTCGCCATGCTTTATGCGGCGCTGCTGGCGCGCGTCACGCGGGCGAGCCTGCTCGAGATCCTGGCCGAGGATTTCGTCCGCACCGCCCATGCCAAGGGGCTGAAGCCCCGCCTCGTGGTACTGCGCCATGCGCTGAAGAACGCTGCCATCCCGGTCGTCACCGTCGTCGGCGTCGGCATCGCCGCGTTACTCGGCGGCGTGGTGGTGACCGAGACGGTATTCAACATCCCCGGCCTCGGCCGGCTGACGACGGACGCGATCCTGCGGCGGGATTATCCGGTGGTGCAGGGCCTGATCCTCGTCTTCTCGCTCGTCTACGTCACCGTCAATCTGCTGGTCGACCTCAGCTATGTGCTGTTCGACCCGCGCATCCGCTATTGAGGACGCCGTGACGATGACCGTGACCGGCACCGTCGACCGGAAAGCGCCCGGCGCCCTGCGAAGCGCAGGCAGCTTCCTGCGCACCAACCCGACGATCCTCGTCGGCCTGTCGGTGCTGGCGGCCTTCACCGTCGTCGCACTGATCGCGCCCTACGTCCTGCCCGACCCGGTGCGGGTGAATCCGATCCAGCGCCTGCGTCCGCCCGGCGCCGAGCATTGGTTCGGTACCGACCAACTCGGCCGCTCGACGCTGTCGCGCACGCTGAACGGCACCCGGATCTCGCTGACGATCGGCGCGCTCGTCACGCTCCTCACCGTCGTCTTCGGCCTGCTCATCGGGCTCGTCGCCGGCTTCGTGCGCTGGCTCGACGGCACGGTGATGCGCGTCATGGACGGGCTGATGGCGATCCCCGGCATCCTGCTCGCGATCGCGCTGATGTCGCTGTTCGGGTCGAGCGTGCAGAACGTCGTCATCGCGATCGGCATCGCCGAGATCCCGCGCATGGCCCGTGTCGTCCGCTCCTCCGTGCTGGTGCTGCGTGAGCAGACCTATGTCGAGGCCGCGATCACCAACGGCGCGCGCCTGCCGCGGATGCTGCTGCGTCACATCCTGCCCAATGCGGCGGCTCCGGTGATCGTCCAGGCGACCTATGTCTTCGCCTCCGCGATGATCGTGGAATCGATCCTGTCCTTCCTCGGCGCGGGTACGCCGCCGACGA
Organism: Rhizobiales bacterium 2SD; assembly: GCA_005502805.1. Taxonomy (GTDB): domain Bacteria; phylum Pseudomonadota; class Alphaproteobacteria; order Rhizobiales; family Beijerinckiaceae; genus Allobosea. The sequence continues at coordinate 93,399 of SCMY01000016.1, forward strand.
TCCCGAGCTGGGGCAACATGCTGGCTGAGGCCCGCCCGTTCATGCAGCGCGCGCCCTGGATGATCGCCTTCCCGGGCGTGGCGCTGGCGCTGCTGGTGCTGACCGTCAACGTGCTTGGCGATGCCTTGCGCGACGCGATCGACCCGCGCCTCGCTCGCAAGCTGAGGGTCTGAGGCCGGCAACCGAGGCCAGGAAACGCAGAACGGTTCAGAGGGAGGGAAACGATGAAAAGCCTGACGAGACGACTGGCGCTGACAGCAGGCCTTGTGCTGCCGCTCGCGGCGCTTCCAGCTTTCGCGCAAACAACCCTGAAGGTCCGCCCCTTCGGCGACCTGCGCACGCTCGATCCGATGACGACCTCGGACTACATGGTCCGCAACCACGCCTACATGGTCTACGACACGCTCTTCGCGCAGGACGCCAAGGGTCTGATCAAGCCGCAGATGGCGGAGAGCTTCACCACCTCTCCCGACGGCCTGACCTGGACCTTCGTGCTGCGCGAGGGGCTCAAATTCCACGACAATGCGCCGGTGACGAGCGCCGACGTCGTCGCCTCGCTGAAGCGTTGGGGCGCGCGCGACGGTCTCGGCCAGCAGCTCATGGCCCATACCGCCTCGCTGACCGCGACCGATCCCAAGACGATCACGCTCGTTCTCAAGGACCGCTGGGGTCTGGTGCTCGATGCCCTGGGCAAGCCGAGCTCGATGCTGCCGGTGATCATGCCTGAGCGCATCGCCGCGACGCCCGCGAACCAGAACATCACCGATGCGACCGGTTCCGGCCCCTTCATGCTGGTCAAGGAGCAATGGTCGCCCGGCTCGAAGATCGTCTACGCCAAGGCGCCGACCTACCAGCCGCGCAAGGAAGCGCCGGATGGACTCTCCGGTGGCAAGGTCGCCAATGTCGATCGCGTCGAATGGCTGATCATGCCCGACGCCCAGACCGCCCTGAACGCGCTCCAGGCCGGCGAGATCGACGTCTTCGAGGAGATGCCGCCTGACATGATCTCGCTGGTGAAGGGCAATGCGAAGATCACGGTCTCGAAGCTCGCCGCACTGCAGGGCGTCTTCCGGATGAACCAGTCGCAGCCGCCCTTCAACAACCCGAAGCTGCGCCAGGCGATGCTGCGCCTCGTCGACCAGGAGCAGGCGGTGCGTGCCTATGTCGACGACAAGGCGCTCTATACGGTCTGCCCGTCCTTCTACATGTGCGACTCGCCCTATTTCACAGATGCGGCCTGGCCGAAGCCCGACCTGGCGGCAGCCAAGAAGCTGATCGCCGAAAGCGGCTACAAGGGTGAGAAGATCGTCGTGCTCGACGCGACCGAGACCGCGCTCAGCCCGCAGACCCTCGTCGTTTCGCAGCTGATGCGCGACGCCGGCCTCAATGTCGACTATCAGGCCATGGACTGGGGCACGCTGTCGAGCCGGCGCACCAGCAAGAACCCGGTGGAGCAGGGCGGCTGGTCCACCTTCGCCTCGGGCCCGGCCGCGCCCGACATGACCGAGCCGGTCGGCCATCTGGCGCTACGCTCGAATTGTGAGAACGCATGGTTTGGCTGGCCCTGCGACGAAGCGATCGAGAAGCTGCGGGCCGAGTTCACCATGGCGTCCGATCTCGACGCTCGCAAGGCGATCGCCCGCAAGATCCAGGAGCGCGCCGTGGAGACGGTGCCTTACCTCCCGGTCGGCCAGTTCTGGCTGGTCCGCGGTCAGCTGGCGAGCCTCAAGGGCCTGCTTTCCCCCGGCGTCCCGGTCTATTGGAACGTCTCGAAGGGGCGCTGAGCCCATGAGCCCGGCGCCTTCCGAGGCGCCGGGCTTCGTTCGTCGAGCGCCCGAGCTCTATCGGACCGATGCCGGCGTCAACCGCGGCCAGTTCGCGTCGGCTCGCGCAATGAACTTGGCCCTGTCGCCTAGCCACGTCTTCCGGATGCCGAGATCGTAGTTCAGGTAGAGCCTGCCATCGACGATCGACCAGGCCTCGGGCTCGATCTTGACGAGATAGCCGCGCGAGGTGCCGTAAGCGCAGAAGCCGCCATAAGCCGGCAGATACCGATCCGGGTCAGCCTCGAACAGCGCCTTGTGCTCGGCGCTGGCGAAGCGCCAGGTAGCGCCGCCATGCCGCACCGAGAATTCCGGTTTGCCCAGGCGTGGACCGTCATCTCGGAAATAGGCGACGGGGTCGTAGCCGCGGATCGCGAGCTCCTCGGTCGAGCCGAGCGTGTTGACCGGGCGGGGCGCGCCCGCCTGCGCCTCGGCTCCGGCAAAGCCGGCGGCGAGCGCTGTTGCCGCGAGGTGGATGAAGCTGCGCCTGTCGAGCATGGCGTTTCCTCTGGTGCTCAGGTCCGGCGCGCTTCGAGCGCCTCGAAGACATAGGCCGCGAGCCAGCCGTAGATCGCATGGCCGACGAGGCTCATGAGCGAGAGGCGCGGCACGTCGTTGAGCAGGAAGTGCTGGCCGGCCAGCGGAGCGAAGAAGGCGAGCGCGATGAAATAGGTGATCACGCCCCAGATCCAGCCATCGGCCGGCATGCCGAAGCTCTTCACCCAGCGGGTCAGCAGCCAGTAGCCGAGCGGGTAGAACAGGAAACCGGTGACGAAATGCAGCAGCTTGGCCGTCGGCGTCGAGAGTGTCAGGCCGAGCTGGTGCGCGAACAGCGACTTCACCAGCTCCGGCGGTTCCAGCGGATATTCGGCGAACCAGGCGGTCGGTACGGCGGAGAACAATTCCCAGAAACCGAGGCCGGCGAAGCCGCCGATCGCGAGATTGATCACGGTGCGGGTTGAGGGCAGGGCGAAGCCCTGGGTCATGGTGGTCGCGGTCATGGCATGTCCTTTCCGTGGGATCAGTGAGCGATGGCGAGCGGGGTCGAGGCGATGGCGAGCGCGGCGACGAGGCCGCTCGCGGTCTTTCCGAGCCGGCCGAGCTTTTCGAGGCGGCGGCTGGCGAAGCGGTTGTGACCCTTGCGCCGGGCCAAACGCTCGAGCAGGACGACCGCGGCCCGGTCGTGATTGCCGGAGCGGATCAGGCTCTCGGCATAGGCCTGCTCGAACAGGTCGCGCTGGGCGTGGCTGCCGCCGACCGTGAGCAGACCGGCTCGCGCCGCCCCCAGCAGGCGGGCAGCCTCGCCATAGTCGCGCTGGTGGAAGGCGATCAGCCCGAAAGCGGCAAGCGCGCCGTTGCGGGCGGCGTCGCGTCGCTCGCCGCTGGGATGGGTCTTGGCATCCGCGATCAGGCCGTGCGCGATGGTCTCGGCTCCGTCCGCATGGCCGGCGCCGAGCAGCGAGAGCGCGTAGTGCAGGTCGGCGAAGACGAGGCAGCCGTCATGGACGCGGCCTTCCGCCCTGGCCGCGAGCTCTTCCCAGCGGTCGCCGACATCGACGCCTGCGAATTCGAGCCGCGCCAGCAGCGATGCGCCGTTGGCGATGTCGCGATAGTCGTCGGTCGACTCAGCTCGGATTTCCTCGTCATAGAGCCGCAACACCTCGCCGGTCTCGCCGCGCTCCAGCCGGAATAAAGCGAGATGCCAGACAATGTGGAAGCGCAGATTGTTGGCGTGGGCCCAATTGCGGCCGTCGCCGAGCCAGGCGATGCCCTCGTCGGCCCGGCCGGTCATCTCCAGCACATGGGCGACGGCATGGCGGCCCCAGGCGTCGCGGGGGCTCAGGGTCACGGCCCGGCGGCCGGCGCGCTCGGCCTCGGCGTAGAAGCCCTGCTCCTCGAGTGCGAAGGCGTGGCAGCCGTGGACGTAGCCGGCGAGCGGATGGTGCTCGCTGAAGCCGGGCGCGACCCGGCGCAGGGTCGACAGCATCTCGACCTGGTCGCCGAGCATGAAGCGGATGCCGTGCGAGAGCTTGAGCGCCAGCACATCGAAGGGGTGGGAGAGGAGGATCGCCTCCAGCCGCTCGGCTGCCCGGCGCGGGGCGTCTTCGAGCCAGAGCGCCAGCGCCTCGACGACCATCGCCTCGCGCCGCGTGATCGGGCGCTGCGCTGCCGACACCCTCGCCTTGACGAGGCAGTCGCGAGCCGGGCTGAGCAGTTCGCTGCGCGCCAGCGAGAGCAGCATCAAACCTTTGCCGGCATGGGCGAGAGCGAAATCGGGATCGGCGGCGAGTGCGCGAGCAAGGTGGTCAGGCGTGGCGGCAGCGTGGGCGAGCAGCGCTTCGAGCGTGTCGTTCCAGGCGAGGCGCGCCGCGTCGTTCGCCACGGTGATGCGGTCGCCGGAGAGGTCGTGATGCAAGGCGTAAGACATGGGCTGCTCCAGTGCTGCGCCGCGAGGGGGCGCTCCTGAGGGAGTTCGCAGGAGGTCGATCAAGCGGCGTTCAACTCGCTTCACGGACGCGTGTAGGCAGGGCGTTGCCGGGCGCCGCATGCTCCTGCGGCTCGGCCGCGGGCTTTCGGTCTGGCCCGGCCCACGGCGCGCGCTTGAACCAGCCGACCACGATTGCGGCGGCGAGGATCAGCGCGAAGCCGGAGAAGTTGAGCAGCGCCGTGACGGGCTCGCTGCGCCCGGCCATGTCGGCGACTGCGCCCAGCAATCGCGCCAGCACCGCGCTGGCGAGGAACGCCGCCAGCGATTGCCGGCCGATCAGGATGAGCAGATGGCCGGCGCCGCGGTCGAGCCGGTCGCGCCAAGGCTCGATCAGGCTCAGCACGAGATAGGCGAGCGCCAGGAAATGCAGCACCCTCAGGATGTGCAGGTCGGTCTTCTCATTGACGGGGATGAGGAGATCGCGGGCGGCCTGCGCCAGCGGCCAGTGCTCGAGGATGCCCCAGAACGACAGCGGCACCGAGGCGAAGAGGAAGAGCGCGGCCGCGAGCATCAGCCGCCGGTCGCCGAGCCGGGGCACGGGGAGCCACTTCATCCCGATGAAGAAGCCGATGAAGAAGATGAACTGCCAGGCGAGAGGGTTGAGGAACCAGCCGGCGCCGTTCCAGGGATTGCCGGGCAGGTTGATCCCAGTGGTCCAGACGGTGGCGTAGAGCGCCGTCGTGATCAGAAAGGGCAGGGCGGCGTGCAGACGCCGCGCCAGCATCATAACCGGCACCAGTGCCAGGATGACGAGATACATCGGCAGGATGTCGAGATAGTCCGGCTGCCAGGTCAGGGTGGCGATGCCGAGCAGCGCGGTCGCCGGGTCGGCGAGCAGCGGCGGGAATTGCTGCGCGAGCTCGGCGACGCCGAAGAGCCGGTCGAGCGCAGCGGCGAGCGCGATCAGCGCCAGCACCAGGCCGATTTGGGCCCAGTAGACCTGCCAGATCCGGTAGGCGATGCGCGCCGTGCCGAGCGCGAGCCCGCGCCGGACGAAGACGCTGCCGAAAGCGAATGCGCTGGCGACGCCGGAGCAGAAGACGAAGAGCTCGGCCCCGGACGAGAACCCGAAGCGCGCCGGGATCCAGGCGTTCCAACTGTTCGCCGGCAGATGCGCCACGAAGATGATCAGCATGGTCAAGCCGCGGAAGACATCGAGCCGCTCGTCGCGGGGCCGTTTCGCCGACGCTGCAGGGAGTGCGGCCATCAGAAGGCTCCCTCGTAGTCGGCGGCATCGATGCGGCAGGCCAGCAGGGTGAAGCCGTCGCGTCGTGCGAAGGCTGCCTCGGCTTCGCGCGCGAGTGTTTCGCGATCGTCGATCGTCGCGCCGTGGCCGCCCATCGCCCGGGCGACGGCGGCGAAGTCGGTCTCGCCGATATCGACGCCGATACGCGGCAGGCCGAGCTGGCGCTGCTTCAGCGCGATCAGCCCGAGCGCCTTGTCGACGAGCGCAACGACGATCACCGGCAAGTGGAGATCGCGGAGCGTCGCCAGTTCGCCCAGCACCATCTCCAGCCCGGCATCGCCGGTGAAGCAAAGCGTCGGCCGGCCGGAGCCGAGCGCCGCGCCCGTCGCCAGCGGCAGGGCACAGCCCATGGTGCACAGGCCGCTCGATTGCAGCAGACGGCGCGGCCCGTCGCAGGTCCAGATCTGGCTGAGCAGGATGCGGTGCGCGCCGGAATCGGCGGTCGCGACCGTGCCCTCCGGCGCGACTGCGCGCAGGGTCTCGAAGACGGCGTGCGGGCCCCAGTCGCGCGGCGTGGCGAAGGCAGCGCGGAAGGCGCGGCGGACGGCGGCGGGCTGGCCTTCGGTCCAGACAGGTTGCGGCGTGAGATCGTCGCCCAGGCGATCCAGGATCGCGCCGACATCGCCTTCGAGCAGCAGGCTCGATGCGTGCATGCCGTGCTGGATCGGCTCGGCGACGATGTCGATCACCGGCTTGCCGACCGGCCAGGGATTGCGCCAGCCCTGGCGCATCTCGATCGGGTCGTAGCCGGCGAGCACGATCAGGTCGGCGGCCTCGATCAGCGGGCGGACGATAGCGTCGGCCTTGGGGGAGAGGCCGACGGCGCCGAGCACGCGCGGCTCGTCCTCCGGCACCAGCCCCTTGGCCTTGTAGGTGGTCAGCAGCGGCGCGCCGGTGGCGGTGAGGAAGCAATCGAGTGCAGCGGCGCCCTCCGGCTCGACGAGGTCGAGACCGGCGATGACCAGCGGTCTCCTTGCCTCGGCGATCAGGGCGCGGGCGAGGGAAAGGTCCTGTGGGACGCCAGGCCGCGGCACAGGAAGGGCCGGAGTCGGCCGCCAGGCGACGCGAGCCTCGGCGGTGGAGATCGGCAGATCGATATGGACGGGTCCCGGCCGGCCGTGCCGGGCGATGGCCACGGCCTTCTCAACGACGAGGTCCTCGGTCCCCGGGGCAGCCCGGAAGCTCGCCTTGACCAGCGTGCGCAGCACCGCCTGATGGTCGAAGACCTGATGGGTGTAGCTCTCGGCCAGGGCCTGATCGACGCAGCCGGTCACAAAGATCAGCGGCACCCGGTCCTGCTGCGCATTGGCGATCACGTTGACCGCGTTGGCGACGCCCGGGCCCAGCGTCGCGACCAGAACGGGCAGCGCGCCGGTCGCATGCCAGAGCCCTTCGGCCATGAAGCCGGCGGCGTTCTCGTGCCGGGCCAGCTCAAAGCGGATGCCGGCGCGCCCGAGTGCGTCGACCAGGGCCAGCACCTCCCCGCCGGGGATGCCGAACGCGTGGGTTGCGCCGGCCATGGCGAGCGCCGAAGCCAGGAGATTGGCGCCGGTCACGGCGTTTTCCAGATTGGCTCCGTTCGGCTCCGCTGCCGCTATCCGGTCGTGGCGCATGCTCTGTCTCTCCGCTCCGCCGCCGGGGCGGCCTCCCTGGGGAGATCGCGCGGGATGCCGGTTCGGTTACACGGTCACGCAGTCGTGACCCTCCAGGGCACCCGGCATCGCTGGATCGCAGGCAGCCCGGACCAGCGCAGTGACGCGCGCCATGGTGGGCTTGTGAGCCCGTAGCGGCCATGCGACGGAAACGGGAGCAAATCACCTGGCGAGAACTGCAAGACGTGTCGCTGCAAGAGCTCGAAACCCAGCTTCGACCCGTCTTCCTCGCAGCCGTTGCCGGTGACGCTGCGGCTTATCGTCTGTTCCTCGACACGATCAGCATGCGTTTGCGCGGCTATCTGCGCGGGATGCTCGCCCGGGCTGGGCGCACCGAGCCGGGCGAGGTGGAAGACGTGTTGCAGGAGACATTGCTGGCGCTGCATCTCTCGCAGCACACCTACGACCCGGCCAGTCCGGTGACGGCCTGGGCACATGCCATCGCGCGCCACAAGCTCGTCGACCATCTGCGCCGTTCCGGCCGCCATGCCGGCAACCTCCCGCTCGACGACGAGGCTTACCAGCTTGCCGGGCCGGCCGACGACGCAGCCGCGGAAGCCAGGCTCGATCTCGAGCGCGCCATGGCGGCCCTGCCGGAGCGGACGCGCCGCCTGATCGACCGGGTCAAGCTCAAGGGAGCGAGCGTGGCCGAGGCGGCGCAAGCGGCAGGCATGACCGAGACGGCGGCCAAGGTCGCGATCCATCGCGGCCTGCAGGCCATGGCCCACTTTCTGTCACGACGTGGGGAACGGCCGGAATGATGTCTTTGCGAGACTGCGGGCCTGTAACTTTTCGGGGCTTCGGCGCGAATTCCTTGCCGTATGGAACAGGCAGTCATGCAGACCGATGATCTGATCACCGTGATGGTCGCGGGGCACCGCCCGGTCGATACCCGCTGGTTGCGCCGCGCCACCTGGTTCTGCGCCCTGGCGGCATTGACGCTCACCACGGCGCTGGTCCTCCTCATCCTCGGCGTTCGTGCGGATATCGCTGGCGCCTGGCTGACGCGCCCCGTGATCGCCAAGGCCATGCTCGGCGCCAGCGTCGCGAGCATTGCCCTGGTGCTGTTCCAACGCAGCCTCCGACCTGGGCTGAAGCCGGGCCGCGCCCTGCCGCTCGTCGCCATTCCGGTCGCGCTCGTCGCCGCTGGGGCGCTGGTCACGCTGGCGCAGGCGCCGGTCGAGCAATGGAGTGGACTGATCTTCGGCCGTTACTGGCGCGCCTGCCTCGTTGCGGTGCCGCTCTATGCGCTCGTCCCGCTCGTGATCCTGTACGGGCTTGCGCGGCGTGGTGCACCTGTCGATGGCAGGTTGACGGGAGCCTGCGCCGGCCTTGCCTCGGCCGGCCTCGCCACGCTCGCATACAGCCTGCATTGTCCGGACGATGCGGCGCCCTTCCTCGCGACCTGGTACACGCTCGCGATCGCCGCGGTTGCCGGCCTCGGCGCGCTCCTGTTTCCACGCTTGCTGCGTTGGTGACGTTGGCTGGACCGGCCCCTCTGACGGGCGTTGCCGTATGGTTCCGGGGGGCGTGGCCCGCGCGGCTCCATCTGATTGCGGGCCGTCGACCGAGCATGGTTCTTGACGTTTTTTATCTCTGGTGGTCGCGGGACAGCTTCGTTTCGAGGTGGCGGCTGTATAGCGACATGCCGAAGCAGACCGCAAAGTAGAATACGGCGCCGGCGACATAGGCTTCGGTGGAGAAGCCGAGCCAGGCGGGGTCGGACAGGCTGGCCTTGAAGGTCCCCAGCAGGTCGAAGACGCCGATCACCAGGACCAGGCTGGTGTCCTTGAAGATCATGATGAAGGTGTTGACCTGCGCCGGTATGACGGCCTTCAGCGCTTGCGGCAGGACGACGAGGCGCAGCGCCTGCCAGCGCGTCAACGCAAGGGATGCGGCACCCTCGGACTGGCCCTTGGGCACGGATTGCAGGCCGGCGCGGAAGATCTCGGCGAGATAGGCCGATCCGAAGATGGTGAAGCCGACTTGCGCCCGGACGAGCACTTCGAGCTCGATCCCTTCCGGCAGGAACAGCGGAACCATGATCGAGGCGAGGAACAGAATCGAGATCAGCGGCACGCCGCGGACCAGTTCGATCCAGGCGATGGAAAGAAGACGAACGGCGCGCATCTGCGACAGACGGCCGAGCGCCAGGATCAGGCCGAGCGGATAGGCGGTCGCGAGCGCGACGACAGCGATCCAGATGGTTACGACGAGACCGCTCCAGGTCCGCAGCGGCGCCGGCGTCAGGCCGAAGGCATCGCCTTGCAGAAAAAGCGCCGCAAACACCAGCGCGACCACCCATGTGATCAGCAAGGTGCGGCCCCAGAAGGCCCGGTAGAGGCTGGCGGCGATCATCGCCGCGATGAGGCCGAGCACGAACAGGACGCGCCAATGCGCGGCTTCCGGTATGAAGCCAAAGACGAAGAAGTCGAACTTGTCGGCGATGAAGGCCCAGCACGCGCCCGATGCCGCACGGCAGGCCGTGGCATCGCCGTGTATGACGGCTTCAGCCCAGCCCCAGGCGTAGAGCTTTGCAGCCAGCCACAGGGTGATGGCGGTACAGGCTGCCGTGATGGCGATGTTGGTCCAGCCGGAGAACAGCGGCTTCAGGCCCGCCGGCAGCCGGCCCGGAGCTGGCCGGGACAATGCTGTCGTCGTCATGTCAGCGCTCCCTTGCCGCGAAGGCGGCGTTCAGCCGGTTCATCAGCGCCGAGATCATGAGATTCAGTGTTAGATAGCTCCCCATGAAGATGAAGATCACTTCGAGCGCCTGGCCGGTCTGGTTGATCACGGTGTTGGAGATGTTGATCAGGTCCGGGAAGCCGATCGCAACCGCGAGCGACGAGTTCTTGGTGAGATTGATGTACTGGCTCGCGAGCGGCGGAATGATCGTGCGCATCGCCTGCGGCAGGATCACGAGCCGCATGATCCGCTGTGCCGGCAGGCCGAGCGCGCGGGCCGCCTCCCATTGTCCTTTCGGGACGCTCTGGATGCCGCCGCGGACGATCTCGGTCACGAAGGCTGTCGTGTAGAAGACGAGGCCGAAGAGCAGCGCGACGAATTCGGGGCTGAACTCCTGTCCGCCGACGAAATTGAAGCCGCGCAGCTCCGGCACATCGATGGCGATCGGGCTCGTCGCCAGCTGCGAGCCGGCGAGGGGGGCCAGCACCAGCGCGGCCAGCCCCCAGGGCAGGATGCGTGGCCTTTGCCCGGTGCGTTCTTGAACGTGTCCGGCCCAGCGACGCAAGACGAGCCAGACGACGCTGGCGATAGCGAGGCCGAGCACTGTGAGGAGCAGCCCGTCATTGGCGACGAAGGAGGGCAGCCTGAGCCCGCGGTTCGACAGGAAAACGCCGGGGAGGGGCGAGAGCGCCTGACGTGGGCCGCTGAGGCGGGTACAGAGCGAGTACCAGAAGAAGAGCTGCAGCAGCAGCGGCACGTTCCGGCCGATCTCGACATAGAGGCCGACGAGCCGCGACAGGAAAGGGTTCGGCGAAAGCCGCAGCACACCGAACAGGACTCCGAAGACGGTGGTCAGCAGGCAGCCGAAGAGCGCGACCACTACCGTGTTCGACAGCCCTGCCAGAAGAGCCCGCGCATAGCTGTCGGCGGGCGAATAGGGGATCACGCTTTCGCCGATGGCGAAGTTGGCGGTTCTCTGCAGGAAGGCGAAGCCGACCTCCAGGCCGCGCCGGGCGATGTTGCCCGACGCATTCCACCAGAGGAGGAAGGCGACGGCGGCGACGCAAGCGACGAGCGCCGCCTGGAAGACCGTCTTCCGGACACCGGCATCGTTCCATAGATCTGCGAAGTTGCGAGATCTGGCCGGAGCGGCAGGTGTCATGGCGATGTCCCGGCTTGACCGAAGGCTCAGCGGGACGGCGGCGTATAGAGGGCGCCGCCCTGCGTGTAGAGCCGGTTCACCCCGCGCGGGATGGCGAGCGGGGTCTTCTCGCCGAGATATTTCTCGTAGAGCTCGCCGTAGTTCCCGATCTGCTTGATGATCGTGTAGGCATATTTCTCGTCGACCCCGAGCGCCGCGCCGAGACCGGGCTCGACGCCGAGGAAGCGGCGGATCTCGGGATCGCCGCTCTTGGCCATCTCGTCGACATTGGCCTGGGTGACGCCGAGTTCCTCGGCATTGACCAATGCGTTGAAGCTCCAGGCGACGATGTCGCGGAACTCCTCGTCGCTGTGCCGGACGGCGATGCCGAGCGGCTCCTTCGACAGGCGATCCGGCAGGATGACGTGCTCGGCCGGATTGGCCAGGGTCGAGCGCTGGGCGGCGAGCGTGGTCGCGTCCGAGGTCAACGCATCGCAGCGCCCGTCCGCATAAGCCCGTGTCAGCTCGTCGCGCGACTGGATCACGACGGGCGTGAACTTCATGTTGTTCTTGCGGAAATAGTCGGTCAGCGCGAGCTCGGTCGTCGTTCCCGGCTGGACGCAGACGGTGGCGCCGTTGAGCTCCTTGCCGGATTTCACGTTGAGCTTCTTCGGCACCAGAATGCCCTGACCGTCCATGAAGCTGATGGCCGGGAAGTTGAACTTCAGCTGCGTATCCCGCGTCATCACATAAGTCGTGTTGTTGGTGAGGACGTCGACCTCGCCGGATTGCAGCGCGGGGAAGCGGGTCTGCGTCGTCAGCGCCGAGATCTGGATCTTTTCGGCGTCGCCGAAGATCGTCGCTGCGATCGCCCGGCACAGATCGACATTGAAGCCGACCCATTTGCCGCCTGAGCCGGGTACGCCGAAGCCCGGATTCGAAGGGCCCTGTACCGCGCATTTGAGCGAGCCGCGCGCCTTGATGGCGTCCAGCGTGGACCCGGCCTCAGTCGGGGTGATGCAGGCGAGCGAGACAGCCCCCAACAAGGCCGCAGTGAAACCCTTCATGATGCTCTCTCCCTTGAGCTGTGATGGTGGGGCAGGCGGATCAGCGATCGGCCGGGCGGCTGGCGCGCCGCGCAGCCGCGACGATGGATTTCTGGGTCTGTCCGATGTGCTCTTCGAGCAGGCCGACAGCACGATCGACTGCGCCATCGCGGCAGAGGGCGACCAGTTCGCGATGGTCCTGCATCGGCCGTTCCTTGCCGGCGGCGAGCGAGACCTGCGCACGGGAGAAGCGCCCGATATGCCCCCAGGTGGAGCGGATCATCGACAGCAGGCGCGGGCGCCGGCAGGGCTCGTAGAGCGCCAGATGGAAGAGTTCGTTGTGATCGCTCCATGTCACTGGCGTGGTCGCGCCGTCATAGGAGCGGAGGATCTCGTCGAGATGCTCGAAATCCTCGATCGCCATGTTCGGGATCGAGAGTTTCAGGGCCCGGCATTCCAGCCCGATCCGGATGTCGAGCAGCTCCAGGACCTCGTCGAGCGAGAGGCGGGTGACGACGGCGCCCTTGTTCGCCACCAGGGTCACGAGGCCCTCGGTCTCCAATTGCCGGAGGGCCTCCCGCACCGGAATGCGACTGGTGCCGAAGCGGGCTGCCAGCTCGTCCTGGCGCAGCTGCTCGCCTGCTTCGAAAGTGCCGTCGAAGATCGCCTGCCGCAGGCCGTCCCGGACGATCTCCGGCGCTGAAAGCTTGTCTGAATCCGGCACGGTCATTTCAGGCCTCTCCAGGATTGGTCGTCTCGCCCGTCATAGGACCCCCCGGCTCGACAGAGCCGACAGCTCGGACATCAGGGCCGCGTCCTCGTAACGCGAGAGGCTGAGCGGCCGCGCGTAGGCGGGCAGGTCGCCGTCGGCGACCCAGGCCGCACAGATCGATCCCGTCGAGCAGGCGGCCATCGTGCCGAAGCCGGACAGGGCCCCGGCCATGAAGGCGCCCGGTGTCCGCATCGGGCCGATTAGCGGCCAGTTCTCGGCCGTCATGGCGTAGTAGCCGCCATAGTGGTGCGCGCCGCGGGGCAGGCGGCCGACATAGGCCGCGAGCCCGGGGTGGAGGCGGCTCGCCGCGCGGATGACCGAATCCGGGAACTGAGGATCGACCGGATCCTCGTCATGCGGATCGCTCGGGCGCTCGTTGTAAGCCCAGCCGAGCTTGATCCATGCCCCATCTTCCGCGCCGTCGGGTCGGCAATGGATGCCGCCAGGCATCGGCTCCAGCAGCTTGGCCGCCTCGGCATCTTCGGACAGGATTTCACGCTCTTCGTCCGACCAGGCGATGCTCTGCCCATCGAGGTCGATGGTGAACGGCATATTGCGCGGAATCGCCCGCTCACGGTCCTCGAAGGAGATCTTCTGCTGGAAGACGCAGGATACCGGCAGGGTCTCGTCGAGCATCGCCGCGATGTCGGTGAAGAACGGCCCGGCGGCGTTGACCAGCCTGTTCGCGCGCAGGGTGAAACGGCCATCCGCGGTCTCGACACCGAGAGCGAACGGCGCGGTTTTCTCGATTGCAGCCAGCTTGCCACGGATCAGCCTTCCGCCGGCTGCGCGGATCGCCTCGAGCATGTATTGCCCGAGCTGCTGGCCGCTGATCGATCCGGCGCGGCGGATGTGAAGAACGGTACGGATGTCCTTGGCCCAGCTTGGAAAAGCTGCCTGGATCACGGCCTGATCGCAGAGCACGTCGACGCCCTGCGGAGCCTGGTCCCATTGCGCCGAAACCGGCGGGCTGTAGGAGCAGGTGGAACCTGCCTCGTGAACGCGGATGGGCTGGTCCGCGCTTCCCCCGTAGCCGCGATGCAGGTCTTCGATCAGGTCCACTGGCAGCGGCCTGCGCGTCACCAGCGCATAGCCGCGCCGCGTCATGTTGATGCGCTCGCCGCTCTCGCGCGCGATCGCCTCCATCAGGTCGATGCTGTGGTCGGTATAGGCGGTCATGACCGGATGCGGCCACCAGTTGCGATAGTTCTCGCCGGACTGGGCCGAGGTCAGGCTCATCGGATCGCGCGGATCGATCAGGACGACGTTGCCGATCCCGTGCTGCTTCACGAGGTAGTAGGCGCAGGCGATGCCGACGATGCCGGCGCCAACCACTGCAACCTCCGCTGAACGCTCCGACATATCCGTCACTTCAAAATCCTCGATCAAAGGCTGGGCAAACGCGTGGGCAGCGGCCCGGTCACAGGATTCCGCGTTCGCGATAGGGCTCGTTGTTGGCAATCCGGGCCCAGCCGAGCCGCGTCAGATCGATCGTCTGGTAGGCGCCGTCGACGATCAGCTCGGCGACCGCGCGTCCGACGCCGGGCGCATGCATCAACCCATGCCCTGAAAAGCCGGCCGCCAGGATGAAGTTCTCGCAGTGGCCGGTCCAAGAGCCGATGATGCCGTTGCCGTCGAGCTCGTTCTGGTCGTAGAGCCCGGGCATCACGTTCTTCTCGCGTGTCCGCTCGAAGCCTGGGAAGCGATGGGCCAGCGCCGGCCAGACCACGCGCTCGAAATAATCGTGATCGGTCTCGAAGTTGAAGCCGCGGGGCTCGTTGCCGTCGGGAACGCCGCCGGTAAAGCCCTTGCCCTCCGGCCGGAAGGCGAGCCGGTTCAGATCCTTGACGTAGGGCAGCGGCTCGAAGTCGTGCTCGGACTCGAAATAGTGCTCGAAGCGCCGCATCGGTGCGATCGGGGCGGCCATGTCGACCATCTTCCAGACCTCGCCGGCCCAGGCGCCGGCAGCGTTCACGACCCAGTCGGCCGTGATCCGGGTGCCGCTTTCGAGCTCGACCGAGCGAACAAGCCCGCCGTCGCATTGCAGGCCGACGACCCGGTCGGTGATGAAGGATGCCCCGAGCTTTCTCGCCTTGCGCCGGAAGCCCTGCAGCACGCCATTTGGATCGAGCCAGCCATCCTCGACCGAATGCGCCGCCAAAGCGAGGTCGTCCACCCGCATCGATGGGAAGCGGTCCTTGATCTCCGGCGGGGTCAGGACATCGAGCCGGACGCCCAGTTTGATCTGAATCCCGGCATTGCTTTCGAGGACGCCCGCCCCGTTCTCGCCGACGATGAAGAGGTAACCGCCTCGGCGGTACCCGATCTCGGCCCGCTCTCCGTCGACGGCCATGTCTTCAGCAAAGCGCTCGAAGAACGGGATGCTGAAGTTCGAGAGCGCGATGTTTTCCGGCCCCGAGAACAGGCGCCGGACGCCGCCCGAGGCCCGCGGGGTCGAAGCCTTCGCATAGGTCGGATCCGGCTCGATGACCGCAACGCTCGGCGGGTTGGGACGGTTGCGCAGGAAATAGGCGACGCTCGCGCCGATCGCGCCTCCACCGACGATGACGACATCGCTCCGTTGCATAGGCGACCTCCCTCAGGAAGGGGCGGATAACATGCCGAAGAAATTTATACAATCATGAATAGATCATATCCATTCACCTCGCATCGCCGGTGCGATCAGCAAGGATGCGGGGTTTGCTGGCTGCTGCCCCCTGGTGTGGCCTGCGCACAGCTTGGAGAATCTCATGCAGGGATCCCCGCGCATCCGCGCGGCTGGCCGCCTTCGGGGGCGCGGCCGATGCTATCGCGAGACTAGCGCCCGCCCGGTTCGCAAGGCATGGGCCCAGTCTGCCCGGCCATTGGCCTGGGCCTGCCGGGCGGCATGCTCCCAGTCATAGACGACGGCGTGATGTTCGATCTCGACCGCCTTCGCCATCGTCACCACGGCTAGGCGGGCATGCGGTGCGCCGCTTTCCGAGACGTGAATGCTCGGATAGTCGGCATGATAGGCAGGATTGCCGACGCTACCGGGATTGATCACGACAGTGCCGTTGTCGAGCCGCAGCAGGCGCGGCTGGTGGCTGTGCCCACACAGGATTACGTCAGCAGAGGCGGCAGTGGCGATCAGCGCTTCGACCGCCTGCGGACGGGCCGCGGCCAGGCGTCCGCCTTCGACCTCATCGAGCAGATAGGTCTCATCATCTTTCGGGCAGGCGTGAAAGCAGCGTGCACGCCCGATCTCGATGTCGAACGGCAGGCCGGCGAGCCAGCCGCGGGCCTCGGCGTCCAGATCATGCCAGGCAAAACGATCGGAAGCTCCGAGTCCATCGGGAGAGGCCGCGCCGAGCGCCCGGTCATGGTTGCCGCGGACATGACTCATCCGGCTGGTCCGCAGCAGCCGCACCGTCTCCGCCGGCCAAAGCGGGCCGGAGGCGCAGTCGCCGAGATTGACAATCCGATCGACGGAAAGTCCGGCAAGCCTTGTGAGCACGGCTTCAAGAGCCGGCAGGTTGCCGTGCACATCGGCGATGACGCCTAGCCGCATGTCGCAAATCCCGAATCTTCAGCCGGTCTTGCGCCAGCCAATCTTGTGATGGCGCGTCCCGGGCTTTGCGCCAAGGCCCGGGGCGGCCTGCAATCCGGGCAGATCTGGCCGGACGATCATGCCGCCCAGGGCAGGGACCAGGTCTTGACGTTCGTGAACGACTTCATGGCCTCGACGACGCCCTCCTTGTAGCCGAGACCGGAGTCTTTGATGCCGCCGAAGGGGGACATCTCGATGCGATAGCCGGGGACCTCCCAGAGATTGACCGTGCCGACCTCCAGTTCCGCGACGAAGCGCTGGATGTAGTCGAAGCGGTTGGTGCAGATGCCGGACGACAGGCCATAGGCGGTCGAATTCGAGATCGCGATGACCTTGGCGATGTCGTCAGGCACCCTGATGATCGGGATGACCGGGCCGAAGGTCTCCTCATGCACGAGCTCGCAGGTGTGGGGGATGCGGTCGACCACGGTCGGGTGAAACAGTGCGCCCTCCGCCCGCTTGCCGTAGAGAACCTGTGCGCCCTTGTTGACCGCATCGTCGACGCGGGCCTGGAAGAGCGCGGCCGAGCGGGCGTTGATGACGGTGCCGACATCGGTCGCCGGGTCCATCGGGTCGCCGCACCTCAGCGTCTTCGCCTTCTCGACGACGAGTTTCGAGAACGCGTCGGCGACGCTCTCGACCACCAGGATGCGCTTCACCGCGGTGCAGCGCTGGCCGGAGTTCTTGGTCGCGCCGGTGACGGCAAGCTCAGCCGCCTTGTCGAGATCGGCGTCCTCCATGACGATCAGCGGATCGTTGCCGCCGAGCTCGAGCACGATGCGCTTGTAGCCGGCGGTGGCGGCGATGTGCTTGCCGACCCTGACCGAGCCGGTGAAGGTTACCAGATCGGCATCGGGGTCGGTGATCATCGCATCGCCCATGGTCGAGGGATTGCCGGTGACGACCGAGAGCATCTCCGGCGGCAGCCCGGCCTCGTAGAGCACGTCGGCCAGCGCCAGCGCGGTCAGCGGCGTCAGTTCCGTCGGCTTCAGCACGAGGCGGTTGTTGGTCGCGATCGCCGGCGCCAGCTTGTGGCTGACCATGTTGAGCGGGTGGTTGAACGGGGTGATCGCCGAGATCACCCCGAGCAGTGGCTGGCGCGTGGTGAAGATCTTGCGGGCCTTGCCGTTCGGCGAGATGTCGCAGGAGAACATCTCGCCATCGTCCTTGATGGTGAGCTGGGCGGCGAAGGACCAGACGTCATAGGCGCGGCTGGCCTCGTAGAGCGAGTCCTTCCAGCACAGGCCGGCCTCGGCCGTGATCAGCCGGGCGAACTCCTCCTTGCGGGCGAACAGGAGCTCGGCCGTCTTCTGCAGGATGCGCTGGCGCTCATAGCGGGAGAGCTTGGGCTTGAACGCCCTGGCCTTGGCGAAGGCCTCGCGGACCTGCTCGGGCCTGGCTGCGGGGATCAGCCCAACGACGCTGTCGTCATAGGGGTTCCTGACCTCGACCATGTCGTCGGTCGTGGTGAGCTTGCCGGCGATGCGCATCGCCTCGCGCCGCACCGGCGGCTTCACGGTCGCGTTCATCGTCAGCTCACCAGGTTGAGGGCGACGTCGAAGACGTCGAAATTGCGCAGGGTCCGCCCGTCCGGAACGGTGATCGGCCGGTTGGCGATCATCGGCACGCGCTGCTCGGTGATGCCGCCATGCGAGCGCAGCGGCTCGGTCAGGCCGGAGAGGTCGTGCTTGTCGGGCGAGGTGCCGATCACCTTCTGCCTTGTCGAGACCACGACGACGTCGCCGATCCGGTCGGCCGGGAGCTCGAAGCGCTCGCAGGCCTCGACCGCGGTCACTGCCAGGGCGATGCCGTCGAGGCCGGAGATGCGGGCGGCGACCTCCTCCTGGCTGACACCATCAGGCAGATAGACAGTCGCGAAGGAGCCGAGCGCGCCGTGATGCACGACGTAAGGGTCGGTGATCGGCAGGATCACCCGCATCACGCCCCTGCCGTACCACTCGTCCATCAGGCTCTGCAGATAGACGACGTCGGGCTCGCCATTGGGCAGGTGCTTGTCGTTCATGCCGTGGTCGGCGGTGATGACGAGCGTGCAGCCGAGTGCGTCGAGCCTGCCGACATAACCGTCGAACATCGCATAGAAGCTGTCGGCCATCTCCGAACCGGGCGCCGCCTTGTGCTGCACATAGTCGGTGGTCGAGAGGTACATCAGGTCCGGCTTGAAGCTCTCCAGCAGCTTGACGCCGGCGGCGAAGACGAACTCCGAGAGATCGGCCGAATAGACGGATGGCACCGGCATGCCGACGAAGTCGAGCACATCAGCGATACCGTTTTCGGCCTTGTTGGCCCTGTCGGCCTTCTCGGAGGAGAAAGCGATTGCCGAACCGCTGGTGAAGTCGAGCCCCTTGCCGAGCAGGGTCCTGAGCTTGTCCTTGGCGGTGACCATCGCGACCTTGAGGCCGGCCTTCTGGAACTCGGCGAGGATGGTCGGGGCGCGCAGGAAGCGGGCATCGTTCATCATCACCTCTTCTTTGGCCTCGCGGTCGTAGAAGAAGTTGCCGGCGATGCCGTGCCAGGCCGGTGGGCGGCCGGTGATGATCGAGAGATTGTTCGGGTTGGTGAAGCTCGGGATCACCGAATAGGCGTGGGTGCTCGCCCCCGTCCGCATGATCCGGTCGAGGTTCGGCGTCAGCCCCTTGGCGCTGGCGGCTTCGATATAGGCCGGTTCGGAGCCGTCCATGCAGATCACCACGGTCGGGCGCTGCGGGCGGGCATAGAGGCGGCCATTGGCGACGACGTCCGCGCCAATCTTGGAATATGCGTTCATGACGAACTCCTTGGGTCGGCGCCGATCAGCGGATCAGGGCGCGGACGCGGGACGAGACCAGGTCGGCGATCAGGACCATGGCGAGGATCACGAGGATGCAAGTCGCCGTGTCCTGGTATTTGAAGAGCTTCATCGAGGAGACGAGCTCGAAGCCGATGCCACCGGCGCCGACCATGCCGAGGACGGTCGACTGGCGGACATTGGTCTCCAGTCGGTAGAAGATCGTCCCGAGCCAGGCCGGCAGGACTTGCGGCAGCACGCCGAAGAAGAAGGTCTTGAACGGGCCGACGCCGGCCGAGCGGAAGGCCTCCAGCGGCCCTTCGTCGATATCCTCCATCGCCTCGGCGAAGAACTTGCCGAGCATGCCGGCGCCGTGGATGGCGAGCGCCAGCACCCCGGCGAAGGGGCCAAGCCCGATGGCGGCGACGAAGATCAGCGCGAGGATGATCTCATTGATGCCGCGCATGCAGTTGAGCAATTGCCGGGTGGCATGAAAGACGACCGGGCTCGGGCTCAGATTGCGCGCCGCGAAGAAGCAGACCGGCAGGGCGATGACGACGCCGAGCAGCGTGCCCCAGACCGCGACCTGCAGGCTTTCCAGAGCCGGCCGCCACAGCCTCTCGAGGAATTCCGGATTGGGCGGCATCATCCGGACGAGGAAATCCACCATATAGGGGATGCCGTTCCAGAGATTATTGGCGTTGATCTGCGAGCCGACCGCCGCCCACCACAGGAAGGCCAAGGCGGCGAGGGTGACGAAGCCGACGCCCCACCAGCCGAAACGGCCCTGCGGCGGACGAAGGACGAGTTGCAGCGTTCCGAACGACATGGACCTTGCTCCCCGTCAGGCGGTTGCGGTGGCGATCATCGGCGCCAGCACGGGCTGGCTGGCCGGACGGGGCTTCAGCACGCGGGCGATGCCAGGGTCCTCCAGGCCGGGATAGATCTGGTGGACGATCTCGGACGTCAGCTGGTCCGGCGTGTCGTCGAAGATCACCCGGCCGCCACTCAGGCCGACGATGCGCTCGCCGAACTCGACGGCGTAGTCGACCTGGTGGAGGTTGCAGATCACCGCGATGCCCTCCTCCTTGCAGATCGCCTTGAGGTAGCCGAGCACGATGCGCGAGGTCTTGGGATCGAGGCTCGCCACCGGCTCGTCGCAGAGGATCACCGCGGGCTGCTGCGCCAGCGCCCTGGCGATGCCGACGCGCTGCTGCTCGCCGCCGGAGAGCTGGTCACCGCGCGAATTCGCCTTCTGGGCGAGCTCGACCCGCGCCAGGCAGTCCATCGCGATCGCGACGTCCTCTTTCGGGAAGAGCTGCAGCATCGACAGGAGGGACGACAGGCCAGCCATCCGGCCGACCAGCACATTCTTCAGCACCGACAGGCGCTTCACCAGGTTGTGGTGCTGGAAGATCATCGCCACCGGCCGCTTGCCGGCGGCGCCATGCCTGAGGTCGAGCACCTTGCCGTCGATGACGGTCCGCCCCGCATCGGGCTGCGCCAGCCCGTTGATGCAGCGCAGCAGCGTCGACTTGCCGGCGCCGCTGGGGCCGAGCACGACGAGAAACTCGCCGGCTTTGACGCTGAGGTCGATGCCCTGCAGGACCGGACGGCCCGCATAGGACTTCTTCAGTCCTTCGATCTTGATCATGCCGCTTCCTCCGCCGGTCGCGTTTGCGCGACTACTTCATCTTGGTGAGATCGAGCTTCAGCACCTTCGCCGTCTCGCGAATGATGTCGTAGGCTTGGTCGTTGGTCTCGACGAAGCGGTTGAGCTTGCCCTGGTCGGCCCAGGTGATGTCGCGGATGTTGAGGAAGGCCGATTTGATGTTCGCCTTCAGGTCGTCAGGCAGGCTCTTGCGCCAGCAGGTCGGCGATTCCGGGATCGGATCCGACTCCCAGACGACGTGGATGTCGGCGCGATCGACCAGCTTCTTCTGCACGGCCGCATCGAGGATACGGTCGGCAATGGTCGCGGCATCGACGCGCTTGTTGGCGACGGCGAGCGCATTGGCGTCATGCGAGCCGGTGAAGAGGACCCGGCCGAAATCCTTCTCGGGATCGAAGCCGAGCTTCATCAGCCCGGCCTTGGGGAAGAGGTGGCCCGAGGTCGAGGATGG
Source organism: Rhizobiales bacterium 2SD (assembly GCA_005502805.1). Lineage (GTDB taxonomy): Bacteria > Pseudomonadota > Alphaproteobacteria > Rhizobiales > Beijerinckiaceae > Allobosea. The sequence goes on from SCMY01000016.1 coordinate 114,749, forward strand.
ATCGACGAAGGCGAAGGTGCGGCCCTTCAGGTCCTTCCAGTCACCGATGCCGCTGTCCTTCCGCGCGATGATCTGGCTGCGATAGAAGCTCCGGCTCGACTTGGCCGTCTCCGCCGTGGCGAAGGCCTCGATCGCCGCGACCGTGGTGCCGAGCACATAGGAGAACGGGCCGAGATAGGCGACGTCGACATGGTTCGAGCGCATCGCCTCGATCACGCCGTTATAGTCCGAGGCGACGAAGCCCTGGACCTGGATGCCGAGATTCTTCTGGAGCGCGGCGAGGAGCTGGGCACTCGATTCCAGCATCGCCCGCGAATCCTCGGATGGGATCAGCCCGACGCGGACCAGCTTGGTCTGGGCCCGGACCAGGGCCGGCGCTGCCAGCAGAGCTCCTGCAGCCAGTGAGCCTTTGAGTATCGTGCGACGTGTGGTGGTCATGTCATCCTCCCAAGATGATCCGGCGATCTTTTGATCTGCCTTGTGAACCGGTTCGGGCAGCGTTGCCGCCCTGATTTCAGGCGGCCATGGCCGCCTGTCTGCCGATGAAGTTGCGGCCGCGCTCGCCTTCGAGCGCCTTGCCGACCAGGCGGTTCCATTCGCCGGCCGAGACGCCATAGGCGGAAGGATCGGTCGCGACGCCGAGATCCCTGAGGAAGGCACTGAGCCGTTCGGCGCCGGCTTCGAGATCGGGGCCGAAGACCCGGCGCAGCGCCGCGTCGCATTGCGGCTGCGCGCCCATCGCCCAGCGCATCACCATCGGCAGGGAGAAGGAGCAGGCGATGCCATGGATCGTGCCGCTCTTCAGCGTGATGTCGTAGGAGATGTTGTGGGCGAGCGCCGTCTTGGTGTTGGAGAAGGCGAGGCCCGCCAGCAGGCTGGCTCGCATCTGCCGGGTCCTGAGCTCGACATCGTCGAGGCGCTCCAGCAGGCGCGGCAGCGTCTCGATGATCTCCCTGGCCGCCTCGACCGCGTAGTTCGCCGAAACCGGGTTGCCGTTGACGTTCCAGATGCTTTCCAGCGCATGGGAGAGGGCATCGAGCCCGGTCGCCAGCGTCAGGCCGCGCGGCGCGCCGACCGTCAAAGCGGGATCGAGCACTGCCGTCTCCGGGTAGAGCCGGGGATGGGCGAGCGAGTACTTGCTGCCATTGGCCGAGTCCCAGACCGTCGCCCAGGAGGTGACCTCGCTGCCGGTGCCGGCCGTGGTCGGCACGGCGATGATCGGGATGATCGCGGTCTCATCCAGCGGCTTTTTCTCGACGAGGTGCCGGCGCACGGTCTCGAAATCGCCGTTGCTGGCCGCCAGCACCTTGGCGGCGTCGATCATCGAGCCGCCGCCGAGAGCGACGATGACCTCGGCCGGCTCGGCCGCACCGAACTGGCGGCAGGACTCGGCGAGATCGGCGCAATCCGGATTGGTCTCGATATTGGTGATCGAGGCGACCGGCGCGCCGGCGACCGCTGTCAACCGGGCGGAGAGCTCGCGGAAGAGCGGCTGGTCATAGGTGACGAGGGCCCAGCGCCGTCCGCCGATCAACCCGGCGACCTCGTCGAGGAGGCCGCTGCCGAACCGGATCTTCACGGGGTTCCAATACGCCCAGTTCATGCGGTCCATCCCTCGCAATGCGCCTTGCCGGCCTCGTTGGAAGGGATGCTCACAGAGCTCCGTTCTCATAACAAATTGATTTTTCAATCAAGAAAGATAGAAACTATCTATGCGTTATACTCAGCTCAGATCCTTCCATAACGTCGCGAATGCCGGCGGTTTCAACGCCGCGGCCGAGGCGTTCAACATCAGCCAGCCGACTTTGACGGCGCAGGTCGGCGCGTTGGAGGAGGAGTTCGGCGTCGAGCTCTTCGTCAAGCGCGGCCGGCGACGCGAGCTGAGCGAGACCGGGCGCGAATTGCTCGCCATCACCACACGCATGTTCGCCGAGGAGGCCGAGGCGCTCGCCTTCCTGACGGAGTCACGCGAGCTCAGGACAGGCCGGCTCTCGATCGGCGCCGTCGGGCCCTTCCACGTCACGGAGATGCTCGCGGCCTTCAACCAGGCCTATCCGGGCATCGAGCTGGCGGTGAAGCTCGGCAACTCCACCGAGGTGCTCGATGATCTCGCGAGCTATCGCTGCGACGTCGCGGTCCTCGCCTATATCGACGAGGACGACAGGCTCCTGACCATCCCGTATCGCCGGCATCCGGTCGCGGTCTTCGTGCGGCGCGAGCATCGCCTGGCCGGGCGCCGCAGCATCAGGTTGCCGGAGCTGGAGGGCGAGCCGATGATCGCGCGCGAGCAGGGCTCGACGACACGACGTGCTTTCGAGAATGCGCTCGCCAGGACAGGCACCAAACCCCGTCTCGTCATGGAGATCGGCAGTCGCGAAGCTGTCCGCGAAGCGGTGATCCGCGGCCTCGGCATCAGCTACGTCTCGGAGGCCGAGTTCGTTCCGGACCAGAACCTGACGCTGATCCCGATAGAGGGGGCAGAGGTCTACACCTACGCGCATGTGGTCGTGCTGAGGCAGCGGCAGACCAGCCGGATCATCAAGGCCTTCCTTGAGGTCGTGCATCGCACGCGCGATGCTCCGGATGGCGTCGGGCATGCGCTGCGCGCCTGACCGATACAGCGGGCTGGGCTCTGCTCAACGATCGCAACTGTAATATCCTGATCGCGAAAAGGAGTGTCGGCGCCTTGCCGGGCTCGGATGCGATGGAAACGCCGGACTTGCCCAATCGCGATCCGAACCAGGTGAAGCTGCCGAACGGCATGGGGATCGAGGCTGCGCCCGCGGCCACGCCCGGGGAATGCGCTGATCTGATGAGACAGAGCTCCAACCGGCCGGCCCCTTCTCATCGATGTCGCGATCAGAGGCGTCGTGGACCATAGCAATCCTGGGGAGTTTCCGCATGTTGGAGAAGAAGCAGTTCTATATCGATGGCGCGTGGGTTGCGCCGTCCGGCAGCCGGGAACTTGCGGTCATCGACCCTTCCACCGAGCAGGCTTGCGCAGTGATCGCCATCGGTGACGACGCTGACGCCGACCGCGCCGTCGCCGCCGCCAAGCGCGCTTTCCCGAGCTGGTCTCGGACTGAGCCGGCGGAGCGCCTGCGGCTGGTCGAGCGCCTGCTCGACATCTACAAGCGCCGTGCGCCGGACATGGCGAAGGCGATCAGCATGGAAATGGGCGCACCGATCGACATGGCGCTCGAGCGCCAGGTCGGCGCCGGCGCCTATCACATCACCAATTTCATCACGGCCTTCAAGGATTTCCAGTTCCTTCGCCCTCTCGGCCCCCACGCTCCCAACGACCGGATCCAGATGGATGCGATCGGCGTCGTCGGGCTGATCACGCCCTGGAACTGGCCGATGAATCAGGTGACGCTGAAGGTTGTCCCGGCCTTGCTCGCCGGCTGCACCATGGTGCTCAAGCCTTCCGAGGTCGCGCCGCTCTCCTCGATGCTCTTCGCCGAATATGTCGACGAGGCCGGCTTCCCGAAGGGCGTGTTCAACCTGGTCAACGGCGATGGCGTCGGTGTCGGCACCCGCCTGTCCTCGCATCCCGATATCGAGATGATCAGCTTCACCGGCTCGACCCGCGCCGGCATCGCGATCTCGAAGGTGGCTGCGGAGAGCCTGAAGCGCGTCGTGCTGGAGCTCGGCGGCAAGGGGGCCAACATCGTCTTCGCCGATTCCGACCCGGCCGCCGTCAAGCGCGGGGTGCTGCATTGCTTCAACAATACCGGGCAGAGCTGCAATGCGCCCACCCGCATGCTCGTCGAGCGCACGATCTATGACCGCGCCGTCGAGGAGGCCAAGGCGGTCGCTGAGCAGGTCGTCGTCGACTCCTCGCACAAGCCCGGCAAGCATATCGGTCCGCTTGCCTCGGAAGCGCAGTTCCGCAAGGTCCAGGGTCTGATCCAGAAAGGTATTGACGAGGGCGCGCGGCTTGTCACTGGCGGCGTTGGGCGTCCGAATGGGCAGAACCAGGGCTATTTCGTCCGCCCGACGGTGTTCGCTGACGTGAACAACGAGATGACGATCGCGCGTGAGGAGATCTTCGGCCCCGTCCTCTCGATCATCCCCTTCGACAGCGAGGAGCAGGCGATCGAGATCGCCAACGACACACCATATGGGTTGACCAACTACGTCCAGTCCAATGACGGGGAGAAGCGTAACCGCGTCGCCTCGCAGCTGCGCTCCGGCATGGTCGAGATGAACGGCAATTCGCGTGGAGCCGGTGCGCCCTTCGGTGGCGTGAAGGCATCGGGCCGGGCGCGCGAAGGCGGTGTCTGGGGCATCGAGGAGTTCCTTGAGCCCAAGGCGATCTCCGGCTGGGGCTCTCAGGGCTGAGCTCGTTCGATCGGCGCGCATCCGCCCTGTCGGCGGGTGCGCGGCTAGAGCATTTTTGAGCGAAATGGACACCGGTTCGCGTGAAGAAAATGCGATAAAACAAAGGACTGGAGCAATTCCGCGATTCAAGGAACTGCAGAATTGCTCTGGTCGTGCCCTCGTTCGCCTCTTCGAAACGTCTCGCTGCCATCATGGCCGGAGCCGTCCGGAGATGCCGTGTGGAAACCGCCCTTTACCCTCCCGTCAAGCGCTTCCTCGAAGAACTCGGCTATGCCGTGAAGGGTGAGATCGGCCGATGTGACCTCGTCGGGATCAGGGAGGGCGACCCGACGGTCGTGGTGATCGGTGAATTGAAACTCGCCTTCAATCTGGAGCTGATCCTGCAGGGCGTCGACAGATTGCGTCTCGGCGACGAGATCTGGCTGGCGGCGCAGCTTTCCGCCAGGGGCAAGGGCCGGGAGAGCGATCCGCGCTATCGCGATCTCTGCCGGCGTCTCGGCTTTGGCTTGCTCGGCGTCTCGGGCACGGGGCGTGTCGAGGTGCTGGTTTCGCCGACCGCGCCAACGCCGCGCAAGAACGCCAGGGCCCGCTCGCGACTGGTCGACGAGCACCGGCGGCGCAAGGGCGATCCCGCTGCCGGCGGCAGTACGCGCCGGCCGATCATGACCGCCTATCGCCAGCAGGCGCTCGCCTGCGCCGCCGCGATGAGCGCCTCACCGCAGCGCCCGCGCGATCTCAAGCCGTCCTGTCCCGACGCCCAGAAGATCTTGCATCGCAATGTCTATGGCTGGTTCGAGCGGGCCGAGCGCGGCGTCTACGGGTTGACCGAAGCCGGCCGCAACGCGTTGACGCAGTGGGAGACCGACCTCCCATCGGCCGGAGCGGAACGCAGCCGCCTATTGGCTTAGATCACCTGCGGCGATCTCCCTCAGCCGTCGCGGCCGGCGAGCATCCGCGTCAGCGCCGCCGCCGACATCGGCTTGGCGAGCGGGTAGGATTGCCCGGCCCAGAGCAGGGTGAAGTCGTCGCGACCCGCAGCTTCCGCGGCGCTGCGCAGCGGCCCCAGCGCCGTGCCGGCGGTCGGGAAGGCGGGTGCGAGCTCGGAAATCGGGCCGAGCTCCGTCATGGCGCGGTTGACGATGCCGCGCGCCGGCCGGCCGGTGAACAGGTTGGTGATCGCCGTCGGCCGCTCGCTCATGCCGAGCGCTTTGCGGTAGATCGGCGAGATACCGGCCTCCGGCGTGAACAGATAGGCCGTGCCGACCTGGACGGCTGCTGCTCCGAGCGCGAAGGCCGCTTCCACTCCGCGCCGGTCGGTGACGCCGCCGGCGGCGATCACCGGGACGGAGACCGCATCGACGACCTGCGGCACCAGCGCGAAGGTGCCAACCTGCTCGGAGATACGGTCGTTCAGGAAGATGCCGCGATGCCCTCCGGCCTCGGCGCCCATGGCGATGACGGCGTCGACGCCGTGCTCGGCGAGCCAGCGCGCCTCGGGCACGGTCGTGGCCGAGGCGATCACCTTGGCGCCGGTCCGCTTGACCCGATTGAGCAACGCGGGCGCAGGCAAGCCGAAATGGAAGCTGACGACCTCGGGCCGATGTTCTTCGAGCACGGTGGCGAGGGAGGCGTCGAAGGGCGTGCGTCCGCTCGGCGTCTTCGGCATGTCCGGGTCGAGCCCGGCCTCGGCATAGTAGCCGTCGAGGCGCTTCAGCCAGGCCGTCTGGCGGGCCGGATCGTCGGCGGGGGGCGTATGGCAGAAGAAGTTGACGTTGATCGGCCGGCGCGTGCCGGCCCGCACCGTGTCGAGCGCGGCCCGCAGGCCCGCCTCGTTGTATTGCGCGCCGGCCAGCGAGCCGAGGCCGCCGGCTTCGCTGACGGCGATGACCATCTCGGGTGTCGAGGCGAGGGCCATCGGCCCCTGGATGATCGGCAGTTCGATACCGAACAGGTCGAGCAGTCGCGCTTGCGCTGTGCTGGTCATGATCGCTCCTCACGCGGCTGGGCCGGTGCGGCAGTGTCCGGCCCAGCCCGCTGATTGCAAGGCGAAGCTCAGCGCATCCGGAGTGCAGGATTTGCTCCGCCTCGGTCCGTGGAGACGGTGAAGCGTTCGGCGCCTCAGGCCGGCTTGTGCGGCAAAGCGAGACCGTAGCTGCCCTCCGCAGGCTGCTCCTCGGCCTTGCGCAGCCTGGTGTCGCTGAGCTCGTCGGCGGCTTCCAGGATCGGGTAGGCGATCGAGGTGATGTGGCCGTGGATGCGCTTCAGGTCGCGCAGCACGTCGAGATGGATCGAGGAGGTCTCGAGCGATTCCGTCACCCCGCTGCGCAGGCGCTCGTAGTGCTTCTCGGTCGCCATGCGCTCGGCCACGCGCATCGCGCTCTTCTCGTCGAAGAGCTGGCGGGCGAGGCCGATGTCGCGCGTGGCGAGTACGTTGAGCGCCAGTTGCAGGCTGTGGCTGACCCGTTGATGGAAATCGCGGATCTCGGCGAGGCCTTCCTCGGAGAAGCGGTAGCGCTTGCGGATCTTCTTCTCGGCGAGCTCGCGCAGGTTCTTGTCGATGATGTCGCCGATATGCTCGAGATTGGTGGTCGCGGAGATGATCTCGAACAGGCGCCGGCTGTCCTCCTCGCCGAGCGGGCGGCGCGACAGCTTGACGAGATAGAGCTTGATCGCCTCGTGGATCGTGTCGACGCCGTCATCGGCGGCCGCGATCTCGCGCGAGAGAGCGAGCTTGTCCTGCTCCAGCAGGGTCAGCATGTCCTTCAGCATGGCCCCGACGCGGTCGCCGAGATGCAGCGTCTCGCGCATCGCGCTGGCGAGCGCTTCGGGCGGGCTGTCGAGCAGGCCTGAGTCGAGATAGAGCGGCCGTGTACGCTGCTCCGCCTCCGGCGCCGCCGGCGTCAGCCGCGTGACCAGCGCGGCGATCGGGCCGGTGAAGGGCAGGAAGGCGAGGGCGCCGACGATGTTCAGCGCGACATGGATCTCGACCGCCAGGCGCGACGGATCCTGTGACAGCTGCGAGAACCAGGCTGCGAGCGGCTTGGCGAAGGGGATGACGACGAGCGCGATGACGATGCGCGTCAGCAGGTTGGCGAGGGCGACGCGGCGCTGGGCGATCGGCGCACCGAGCTGGTCGAGCACCGGCACCAGCGCATTGCCGAGATTGGCGCCGACGATCAGGATCAGCGCCGTCGGCGCCGGGAAGAGGCCGCCGGCCCAGAACGAGGCGATCAGCAGGACGATGGCGAGGCTGGAATGGGTCAGCCAGGTCGCCGCGACGGTGATCGCGACGGCGAGCAGCGGCTCGCTCGCCAGCGCCTCGAACACCATGCGGAAGACCGGCGATTGCGCCAGCGGGGCCGAGGCAGTCTTGAGCTCGGCGAGCGAGAGCAGGATCAGCCCGATGCCGACGATCAGGCGGCCGATATTGCGGGCCCGGTTCATCGCCTCGTTGGCGAGATAGAGCGTCACGCCGATGGCGAGGCATGCCCCCCAGAGCCAGCCGAGCTCGAACGAAACCAGGAAGGCGGCGAGCGCCGTGCCGATATTGGCGCCGAGCAGCACGGCGAAGGCCATCGGCAGCGCGATCAGCGCCTGGCCTGCGAAGGAGGAGAGCAGCAGCGTCGTCGCCGTCGAGCTCTGCAGGATCAGCGTCACCACTGCCCCGCTCGCCATCGCCGAGACCCGGTTGCCGGCGAAGCGCGCCAGGCCTTGCCGCAGCGAGGGTCCGAAAGCCCGCGTCGCGCCGGTGCGCACCAGCCTCACCGCCCAGATCAGCAGCGCCACCGAACCGGCGAGGTGGATCAGGATGGCAGTGGTGCTCTCGGCGGCGTTCATTGCGGGGAGGGCGCTCCTTCAGGCGGGAATCGAAGAGATCAAGCGGCGGATTATGCCGCCGAATTCGTTAGCCGTCTTATAAAATCGACGGCGGAAAGGGTCTACTACTCTCGTATGCGCTGTGAAATGGAAGGCGGTCGTCGCACGCTCAAAAGCGCGAGTGCCAGCGGCCGTGGCGATCCGCGACGACGCTGGCGAAACTGTCTTCCTATCCGGTCAGTGTGGAAGAATTGCGGTCGCGGCCTGCGCCGCGCGGACGGCTATGTGGCCGGAGTAGTCCTCGGCTGGGATTTGCTCGCGAGCGCCGCGCGCTCGGCCGCCATCGCCGTGATCAGGCGTGGATAGGCTTCCTGCATCGCCTCGCAGAAGGCTTCGAACGGCATCTCGTCATGGTCGCCACGGTCGAGCACATAGTCCATGTGTTGTCGGCCTGCCGCGTCGAAGGGCTGGAAGATCGAATCCGTGCTGCCGTCGAAATCGAGCGGCGCGACGCCGAAGCGGGCGCAGAAGGCAAGGTCGAAGGCCGGCGTCGCCTTGACCCAGCGGCCCTCGAGGTGGAGCAGCGTGTACGCGTGCCAGCGGAAGACGTCGGTCCCCATCAATTCGAGGATGCGCGGCGAGGCCAGGTGGTTGCGCACATCGGCGAAGCCGACGCGGGCCGGGATGCCGGCAGCGCGACAGACCGCAGCGAGCGTCACGGCCTTGGGCACGCAGAACGAGCCCTTCGCCGCCAGGCAGCGCGAGGCGACGAAGATGTCGCGCTCGATGCCGAAATAGCGCAGGTCGTAGGGCACGGCATCGCGGACGGCATAGTAGAGCCGCACGGTGCGGTAGCGGTCCGGGCCGCTGCCGGCATGCTTGTCGACGAAAGCGCGGATCGCCGGCGCATTGGCATCGATGAAGGGTGTCGCCTTCAGCGCCCCGGCGAGCCTGTCGTCGCTCATCGCCCCCTCCTGATCACGTGCCGCGCGAATGCTGCAGTCGCCAGGCGATCTGCGGCAGGCGGTCGGCGCCGAAGAAGCTCTCGCCATCCAGCGTGACGAAGGGCACGCCGATCACATTCGCCGCACAGGCTTCGTCGATCGCTTCGCCAAGGCGCTGGCGGCCCTCGGCCCCGTCGATCATGGCGCGGATCGCTTCCGGAGTCTCGTTTGCGAGGCAGGGCAGGGCGGCGAGCACGGCCGGGTCGGTGATGTCCTCGCCTCTCGCGAAGAAGGCCTCGAAGATCTCGCTCGCCAGGCGCAAGCCATCCTGCGGCCGCGTCGCGGTCCAGGCGTGGTAGAGCCGGCCGGCGAGATGGGCCGAGATCTGCAGCGGCTCGGGCACGCGAAACGGCAGGCCGAAGAACTCGGCCGAGCGGGTCACGTCCTCGAGGAAATAGCGGCGCCGCGCCGGCTTCTCCAGCGGATTGACGACGCCCTGCTGCTTGAACACCGCCCAGAGCAGGATCGGCCTGAGCTCCAGCGCCCGGCCATGCTCCTGCGTCAATCGAGCCAGCGGCCCCAGCGCGAAATAGGAATAGGGCGAGGCGAAATCGAGATAGAGGCGCAGCGCTCCCGGCATCGATCAGAACCGGAAGACGCCGTAGCCGGGCGGGCCGAGCGGGGCGTTCAGCGAGGCCGAGATCGCCACGCCGAGCGCATTGCGGGTGTCGAGCGGGTCGATGATGCCGTCGTCCCAGAGCTCCGAGGTCGAGTGGTAGGCCGAGAGCTGCTCCTGATAGGCCTTGCGCGTCTCCTCCCAGAGCTGGTCGATCGCGCGCTGGTCGACCGTGCCGCCATTGCGCTTCATCTGGTTGGCCTTGACCTCGGCCAGCGTGTTCGCCGCCTGGTCGCCGCCCATCACGCCGATCTGGTGGTTCGGCCAGGAGAACAGGAAGCGGCCGTCGAAGGCGCGTCCGCACATGCCGTAATTGCCGGCGCCGAACGAGCCGTTGCACATCACCGTGAACTTCGGCACCCGCGAGCAGCTTTGCGCCATGATCATCTTGGCGCCGTCCTTGGTGATGCCGCGCCGCTCGTATTCGCGCCCGACCATGTAGCCGGTGATGTTCTGCAGGAAGACCAGCGGCGTGTTGTTCTGGTTGCAGAGCTCGATGAAATGGGCGCCCTTGATCGAGGAATCGTTGAAGAGCACGCCGTTATTGGCAAGGATTCCGACCTTGAAGCCCCAGATATTGGCAAAGCCGCAGACCAGCGTCGTGCCGTAGTTCGGCTTGTATTCGTGGAAGCGGCTGCCGTCGACGATGCGAGCGATGATCTCGCGCATGTCGAAGGCCTTCTTGATGTCGTCGGGCACGATCCCGTAGATCTCGGCGGGATCGTAGAACGGTTCCTCCGGCGCCTCGCGCTGCGCCTCCCAGCGCGGCAGTCGGTCCCATTGCGAAACGATGTCGCGGCCGATCTCGATGGCGTGCTCCTCGCTGTCGGCTGGGTAGTCGCAGGTGCCGGAGACGCTGGTGTGCATCTCGGCGCCGCCGAGCTCCTCGACCGTGACGTCCTCGCCCGTTGCCGCCTTCACCAGAGGCGGGCCGCCGAGGAAGACCGCGCCGGTGCCGCGCACGATGACGCTGTAGTCGGAAAGCCCTGGAATATAGGCGCCGCCCGCCGTGCAATGGCCGAAGACGAGGGCGAGCTGCTTCACGCCCATCTTCGACAGCATCGATTGGTTGCGGAAAATCCGCCCGCCCATATAGCGATCCGGGAACAGCTCCGACTGCAATTGCAGGAAGCCGCCGGCGGAATCGCAGAGATGGACGACCGGCAGCCGGTTCTCCATGGCGATGTCGAGGGCGCGGACGATCTTCTTGACCGTCAGGGGATACCAGGCGCCGCCCTTCACGGTCGGGTCGTCGGCGCGGATCATCACCTCGCGGCCCGAGACCATGCCGATGCCGACGATCGAGCTGGCCGAAGGCGATTCCCCGCCATAGGCCATGTTGGCGGCGAGCGAGGACAGCTCCAGGAAGGGCGTGCCGGGGTCGAGCAGCATCTCGATGCGCTTGCGCTGCGGCATCTTCTGCTGGCGGGCGAGCCGGTCGAGGTCGCGCTGCGGGCGGGCGTGGCGCGCCGCCTCCTGCTTCGCCTTGAACTCGGCGACGAGGCGGCGGTTATGCGCCTCGTTGCGGCGGAAATCGGCGGAGGCGGTGTTGATCGAGGATTGCAGTCTGGACATCGGGTCAGCCTTCCGCCGGAGCCGCGAGACGGGCGAGCACGGCGTCCTTGTCGAAGCCTTCGCCCTCGCGCGCCGCGATCTCGGCGATCTCGCCGTCGCGCGGTGCATCGAGTTTCATCTGCAGCTTCATGCTTTCGATCGTGACGACGGTCTCGCCGCGCTGGACCTTGTCGCCGACGCGCTTGTGGACCACGACGACGGTGCCCGGCATCGGCGCGCGCACGACATTGGCCCCGCCACCGGCCGCCGAGGCTTCGGCGGCGGCATCGAGGCGGCGCAGGGCGAAGCTGCGTCCGTTCAGCCGGATGATCGCGCCATCGGCGCTGCCGGCACGAGCGAAGGCGACCGGCTCACCGTCCACTGTCAGGTTCCGGCTGCCGTCGCCGGCTTCGTCGAGGTTTTCCACGACATGCCGGCGGCCGTCGACCGAAAGCACCAGATGCGGCCGGCGCGCCAGGATGGTGACGTGGTGGACGGTGCCGTCGAGATCGAGCTTGAGGACCATGCTCAGTTCCTCCAGCGCCCGATCGAGGCGTGCGGCTCGGGCACGCCGAGGATGAGATCGCGGAAATCACGCAGGCCGAGCGCCGCGGCGATCAGCACCTTGTCACGCGTCGCCTCATCCGGCTCGGCGGCGGCGAGTGCCGCCTTGTGCTGGACGACGAAGCCGGTGTGCAGCTCGGCGGCGGCGAAGGCGGGATGGCCGAGCACGCGGGCGAGATAGTCGATATTGGTCTTGACCCCGAGCAGAGAAAGATCGTGCAGCGCCGCGATGCTGCGCCGCGTCGCGCCGGCCCGGTCCGGCCCATGCGCGACGAGCTTGGCCAGCATCGGGTCGAAATCCGCGGTGACGCGCTGGCCGCGATCGAGGGCGTTCTCGAAGCGTAAGAATGCCGCTTGCGGCGCGTCGAGATGCAGGATCGTGCCGGTCTCGGGCAGGAAGTCGCGCTCGGGATCCTCGGCGCAGATCCGGCACTCGATTGCGTGGCCATTGGCGGTGACGGCATCCTGCGCGAAGGGCAGGTCGCGCCCGGCGGCGATCTCGATCTGTAAGCGGACGAGGTCGAGGCCGGTGATCATCTCGGTGACGGGATGCTCGACCTGCAGGCGCGTGTTCATCTCCAGGAAGAAGAAGCGGCCATCGGCGCCGAGGATGTATTCGACCGTGCCGGCATTGCGGTAGTTCGCCGCCGCGGCGAGGCGGACCGCCGAGGCGCAGATCTCGTCGCGCAAGCCGGCCGGCAGGTTGGCGGCCGGCGCCTCCTCGATGATCTTCTGGAAGCGTCGCTGCACCGAACATTCGCGCTCGAACAGATGGATGGCGCCGCCCTTGCCGTCGCCGAAGACCTGCACCTCGATATGGCGGGGCCGCTCGACGAAGAGCTCGGCATAGACGCGCCCGTCGCCGAAATAGCGCTGCGCTTCGCTCGCGGCGAGACGCGCCGCGCCCTCCAGCTCCTCGGCCGAGCGCACGATGCTCATGCCCTTGCCGCCGCCGCCCGCCGCCGCCTTGATCAGCAGCGGGAAGCCGATCGCGGTCGCCTGGCGGGTGAATTCGGCGAGATCCTCAGTCGGCATCACCGAAGGCGCGACCGGCACGCCGTGATCGACCGCAAACTGGCGTGCCGAGATCTTGTCGCCCATCAGCGCGATGGTATCGGCATCCGGACCGATGAAGCTGAGGCCGGCTTCGGCCACCGCGCGGGCGAAGCGGGCATTCTCGGAGAGGAAGCCATAGCCGGGATGGATCGCATCGGCCCCGGCCGCGCGGGCGGCATCGACGATCTGGGCGATGTCGAGATGGGCCGCGACCGGCGTCTCGCCGGAAATCTCGACCGCCTGGTCCGCTTCCCGCACATGTCGGGCGCGGGCTTCGACCGGATGGTGGATCGCGACCGAGGCGATGCCCATCTCGCGCAGCGTCCGGATCACCCGGCAGGCGATCTCGCCACGATTGGCGATCAGGACTTTTCGGAACGGCGGGTTGTCGTCCGGAGCCGTCATCATGCGTCGCTCTTGGTCTTGAAGCCGTGGAGGGGGCCGCCCGGGGCGAGCCATGCGGCAGGGACGGGCACCGGCAGGCTCATCAGCACTTGCGCCATCGCCTTGCCCTGCGGGTCATGGCGCAGCGAGGCGATGCCGCCGCCGCCGAGCGCCCGGTGCATCACGAGGTTGAAGCCGCCTAGGCCCGGCCAGTCGAAGCGCTCGACCTTGCCCTGGATATGGTGGGCGAAGTGCTTGCCGACGGCTTCGGGCGTCAGCGCCCGGCGCAGCCAGGGCAGGAAGGCGGCATCGCGCGCGATCACGCCGATATTGGCGATATCGCCCTTGTCGCCGCTGCGGCCGAAGGCGAGGGCGACGAGCGGGACGGTGGCCGTCTCACCAGTAGCCTCGGCGACATCCGTGCCTGCGCTGGTAGGTGAGGGAGCCTTCGCGGCCACCGTAGGAATATGCGCTGGCACGGGCAGGCTGGCCTCGCCCAAGCTCACGGTTGGGTGCAGTTCGGCCTTATCGACCAGGAAGGAGAACAGCCTGATCACCGGCTGCGGCTCGGGCCGGCCGCCGGCGAAGCCGGTCAGGCTCTGCGCCATCGCAGTCGCTGCGGGGTAGATCTCGCGGGCGAAGATTTGCAGCGCCTCCTTGGCGGAATGGCGCACGCCGATCTTGAGCACGACCTCGCGCGTCGCCCGCGCCCTGCTGCCGGCGCCATAGCTCGCCTCGGCGCCGAGCGTCTCGACCGAGGTTTCGGCGAAATCGGGAAAGCCGGCCGCACGGATCAGCCGGCCGCAACGGGCGAGGATCGCCTTCGCGACAGCTTCGGCCCGCTCGGCCGCCTCGTCGCCGACGATCATCATCGTCGCCGTGCAGCGATAGCCGTCGGCATAGGTGGCACTGACCTTGTAGCTGCTCGACGGAGCCCGCCCGCGCGCTCCGGAAACCCGGACGCGATCGCGGCCAGCGGCTTCCAGCCTCACCTGCGACCAGTCGCAACAGACATCGGGCAGCATGTAGGCGGCGGGATCGCCGACCTCATAGACGACCTGCTCGGCGATGGTCGAAGGAGTTATGCGCCCGCCGGTCCCCTCGGGCTTGCCGATCTCGAAGCTGCCATCGGCACGGCAATCGGCGAAGGGGAAGCCCATATCGGCCCAGTCGTCGGCGACCTCGCGCCAATCGGTGACGATGCCGCCGGTCGCCTGCGCGCCGCATTCGAGGATGTGACCGGCGAGGCTCCCGGCCGAGAGCCTGTCGTAATCTTGCGGCGTCCAGCCGAATTCATGGATCAGCGGGCCGAGCACTACGGCCGAGTCGACGCAGCGTCCGGTCACCACGACATCCGCTCCCGCCGCGAGCGCCGCTGCGATCGGGAAAGCGCCGAGATAGGCGTTGATGCTGGCGATCTTCTCTGGGAAGGGCGCGCCGGAGAACATCTCACTGACGCCGGCGGCGCGCAGGCGCTCGGCTTCGCCCGAGAGGTCGTCGCCGGTGACGATCGCGACCTTGAGCTCGACGCCGACCTCCTTGAAGGCGGCGAGCAGGGTGTCGCGGCAGGCTTCCGGATTGACGCCGCCGGCATTGGTGACGACGCGGATGCGTTTCTCCGCGATCTCGCGGGCGAGCGGCTTCATCACCAGCGAGACGAAGTCTGTGGCATAGCCGAGCGCCGGGTTCTTAGCCTTCATCCGGGCGAGGATCGACATGGTGATCTCGGCCAGATAGTCGAGCACGAGATAGTCGATGCCGCCTTGCCGGACGAGCTGGCGCGGCCCCTCCGGGCTGTCGCCCCAGAAGCCGGCGCCGCAGCCGATGCGGATGCTCTCGCGCATTGTCGCCACCATGGCGCTCACCGCCCGGTCCAGGCCGGCGGACGCTTTTCAGCGAAGGCGGCGAAGCCTTCGCGCGCATCCTCGGTGCGGGCCATGTTGGCGAGCATGAATTGGGCGTATTCGAGCGCCGTGTCGGTCGACATCTCCCTGATCTTGGCGAGGCTCTGCTTGCCCAGGCGAATGCCGGTCGGTGACTTATCGACGAGGCGGCCGACCAGCCATGCCGTCTTGGCGTCGAGCTCGCCTGCCGGCACCGCGTAGTTGACGATCGCGCCCGCTTCCGGATCGCCGGCCCGAATGGTCTCGCCGGTGAGGCAGAGCTCCATCAGCCGGCGATAGGGCAGGACCCGCATCAGATAGGGCAGGATCATCATCGGGAAGAGCCCGACCTTGACCTCGGTCACCCCGAGCAGGACATCGTCGCGCGCCACCACGAGATCGCAGGCGCAGACCAGCCCGAAGCCGCCAGCCAGTGCATGGCCGTTGACCCGCGCCACCAATGGCAGCCGGCAAGCATCCATCCGGCGCAGCAGCCGCGCGACATAGTGGCGGGGATCGGCCGCCTCGATCGTGAAGGGCGTGCCGTCCGCGTTCGGCTTGAGGTCGCCGCCGGCGCAGAAGGCCTTGTCGCCGGAGCCGGTCAGGATGACGGCGCGCACTTCGGGATCGGCCTCGGCCCGGTCGAGCGCGGCGACGATGCCCTCGGCGACGGCTTCGTTCAGGGCGTTGCGGCGGCTCTCGCGATTGATCGTGACGACCAGCGCCGCGCCGTCGCGTCGGGTGATGACCTCTTCGCTCACGATTCCATCCCTGCGCGGCTCGCTGAGGGAGCCTTCGTGGGATAAATGATTTCAATTCATTTGAGGTGTCAATAGCCGATCCATGTTTGAATCGCGGGAGCTGTTGCGCAAACGGGTTATTCGATTTTATCGCATTCGGCTGCGTTGACAGTCGGGATCACCACTGATGAAATGTACTCAATAAGGTCGACAAGCCAAATGGCGATGCCCGCACCGCTGCGTGACGAGGCGAGGGAGGAAAGCGACGTGAACGGTAGCAACCACGCCCACGCCTTCGGTCTCGACGAGGAGCAGAATGCGATCCTCGATGAGGCCGACCGTTATGCCCGCGCCGAGCTCTATCCGCTGTCGCAGCGCATGGACGATGAGGAATGGTGGCCGGACGAGGCCTTCCGCCAGATCGGAGCCAATGGCTTCCTCGGCGCGACCATCCCCGAGCAATATGGCGGGGCGGGGCTCGATCTGCTTCAGGCCGGGCTGGTCCTGCAGGGCTTCAGCCGCTGGAACCACGCCATGGCGCTCTCGGTCGTCGCCCACGACAACCTCTGCGCCAACAACATCTACCGCAACGGCAATGAGGATCAGCGCCGCAAATACCTGCCCGATCTCTGCTCCGGCAAGACGATCGGCGCGCTCGGCCTGACCGAGCCGGGGGCGGGGTCCGACGCGCTCGGCTCGATGCGGACCACCGCCCGCCGCGACGGCGACCACTACATCCTCAACGGCAGCAAGATCTTCATCACCAACGGCCCGGTCGCCGACGTGCTGCTGGTCTACGCCAAGACCGACAAGGAGCGTGGCGCCCACGGCATCTCCGCCTTCATCGTCGAGAAGGATTTCCCCGGCTTCAAGGTGGCGCAGAAGCTGGTGAAGATGGGTTATCGCGGCAGCCAGACCGCGGAATTGCTGTTCGAGGATTGCCGCGTCCCGGCCGCCAATCTCGTCGGCGCCGAGAACCAGGGTGTCGCCATCGTGATGAGCGGGCTCGACCTCGAACGCGCGATGATCTCGCCGCTCTGCCTCGGCGTCGCCGAGCGGGCGCTCGAGCTCTCGATCGATTACGCCAAGACGCGCAAGCAGTTCGGCAAGCCGATCGGCGCCTTCCAGATGGTCCAGTCGATGCTGGCCGAGATGTATGTGCTGGTCGAGACCATGCGCAGCTTCAGCTATCGCACCCTGGCCGAGGCGGCGCCGCTCGAAGTTGGTGGTGGCGGGCGCGGCGACATCCATCGCCTGACCGCGGCCTCGGTGATGTATGCGGCGCAGGCCTGCCACGATGTCCTCGACAAGGCCGTGCAGGTCCATGGCGGCGCCGGCTATATTTGGGAATCCGAGATCAACCGGCTCTTCCGCAGCACCAAGCTGCTGGAGATCGGCGCCGGCACCACCGAAGTCCGCAAGATGATCATCGCCGGCGAATTGCTGAAGGGAATGGAGCACCATGGCTGAGCCGGTCATCGATCCCAGCGAGCTCGGGCTGGACGACGCCGATCTCGCCGTGCTGCCGACGGTCTACGGGCCGGAGGCTTTCGCCGGCAAGACCGTCCTGATCTCGGGCGGCGCCGGCGGCATCGGCCGCGCCACGGCCTGGCTGCTCGGCCGGCTCGGCGCGCAAGTCATCATCGCCGGGCGCGACGAGGGCAGGCTGGAGGCGGCGGCTGAGGCGATGCGCGCCGCCGGGCTGAAGGTTGCGGCCAGGACGGCGAATGTCCGCGATCCCGCGACGATCGCGGCGCTGCACGACTGGATCGCGGCCGAATTCGGCGGCATCGACATTCTCGTCAACAGCGCCGGCGGCCAGTTCCCGCAGGCGGCGATCGACTTTTCGGTGAAGGGCTGGAACGCCGTCGTCGACACCAATCTCAACGGCACCTGGTACATGATGCAGGAGGCGGCCCGGCGCTGGCGCGATGCCAAACGGCCGGGCAGCATCGTCTCGATCGTGGTGGTGACGCGCCAGGGCCTGCACGGCGTCGCCCATACGATCGCGGCGCGCGCCGGCGTGGTCGGCCTGACCCAGGCGCTGGCGGTGGAATGGGCACCGCTCGATATCCGCGTGAACTGCATCGCGCCGGGCGCGATCGAGACGCCGGGCTGGCGGGTCTACGATCCCGCGCAGATCGAGGCCTATCCGCGCTCCAACCCGATGATGCGCACCGCGACGACCTGGGAGGTGGCGGAGGCCTGCGCCTATCTCTGCGGCCCGGCAGCGGCCTATGTCACCGGCGAGGTGCTTCACGTCGCCGGCGGGGCGCAGCTCTGGGGCGAGACCTGGACGATCCCGCGCCCGGCCTTCTTCGACGGCCCGGGCCGCAGTGGCGGGTAGGCGATGACCTCAGCGCGACAAAGCGGGGGAGGACTTAGCCGGGATGATTCCGGCAGCAGCCTCGAGCCGGGCCGTCGCCGTCTCCAGCCGAGCGACCACGCTTTCCATCGGAGAGGTCGGCTCACTGCCGAGCGCCACGCCGCGATAGACCAGATTGGTGATCGCTTCGGCTGTCTCGGCTGGATCGTAGTCGCCTTCGCCGCGCAGGAAGGTCCAGGTGCGGTGCTCGATGCAGCCGAAGACGAGGTCGCGCACCAGGCTCGGCGAGGTGTCGGGCCGCAATTCGCCTGCGGCGATGCCGGCCTTGACCACGTCGACGAGGCGTTGGGTGTAGGCACGGTTCAGCTCGAACAGATGCGTGCCGCGATAGTCGGGCGCTGGCCTGATCTCCTGGAGCGCAAGGCGAGAGAGCGCCGGGTCGCGATGGATCGAGGCGAGATGGGTGTAGACGATGAAGCGGATCTGGTTCCAGCTGCCGCGCACCGCTGCGAACTGCTCGGCATCGTCGCGCAGCATCTCCTCGAACCAGTGCTCGACGACCTTGACCAGCAATTCGCGCTTGTTGGCGAAGAAGCGGTAGATGCTGCCCTCGACCACGCCGGCGCGCAGCGCGATGTCGGTGATCAGTGCGTCATTGTAGCCCTTCTCGACGAAGACTTCCTTGGCCGCGGCCATGATGTCCGAGATGCGCCGCTCGGGCGGGAGCCGGTTGACCTGGCGCTTCAGGGCAGTGCGGGGCGGCATCGATGATCCTTGCTGAGACGAAGCGGCTGCGCGCTGGCGGGCTCGTAGAACCGGTCGAGGGTGTTGCGCAAGACCGGGCCGGCGCTACGCTAATAAATATCATTCATCATTATCGTGCTGCAAGCAGGAACACGAGGTACGCCGGAAAGCCGGTCAGGGCATTGTCGCCGAAGTCTCGGTTCAGGCGGCGGCGTCGCATTCTGTCGGCAGTGACCCTCGCCGAGGACTTGATAAGTCGCATTCATTGATTCTGTGCCGCGGCGTCTTGGGTTGCGGCCGGATATCGCATCGCTAGGGGAGGGATCCTTGCCGCTGCCTGCCGCCTTTGCCGGACGCCTGCGCGTCCCCGTCATTGCTGCGCCGATGTTCCTGATCTCGGGGCCGGATCTTGTCGTCTCCTGTTGCCGCAATGGCGTCGTTGGCAGCTTTCCGGCGCTCAACCAGCGGAGTACGGCGGGTTTCGCCGATTGGCTCGACGAAATATCGGGACGGTTGGACGATGCGGATGATGCTGCGCCGTTCGGCGTCAACCTGGTGGTCCACCGCAGCAATCCGCGGCTGGAGGCAGACCTTGCCGTCGTGATCGAGCGCAGGGTGCCGCTGATCATCACCTCGCTCGGCCTCAATCGCGACCTGATCAAGGCCGTGCATGGCTATGGCGGATTGGTCTTTCATGACGTGATCAATCTCGCCTTCGCGGCCAAGGCTGCCGATGCCGGTGTCGACGGGTTGATCGCCGTCTTGGCCGGGGCCGGCGGCCATGCCGGGCCGCTCAATCCCTTTGCGGCATTGGCGGATATCCGCCGCATCTTCGACGGTACGCTCATACTCGGCGGTGCGCTGAGCACTGGCGCGCAGGTCGCGGCCGTCCGGATGGCGGGCGCCGACATGGCCTATCTCGGTACGCGCTTCATGGCGACGCAGGAGAGCATGGCTCCGGAAGCGCTGCGCTCAATGCTGCTGGGCGCATCTGCTGCCGACATTGTCTACACCCCGGCGATCAGCGGCGTGCACGGCAATTTCCTGCGCCCCAGCATCCTGGCGGCCGGGCGCGATCCTGACGATCTCAGCAAGCCGGCGAGCCTGGATTTCGGCGCGACGGAAGCCAAGGCCTGGCGCGATATCTGGGCGGCGGGGCAGGGCGTCGGAACGATCGACGACCTGCCGGCCGCTGCCGATCTCTGCCTGCGATTGGCCAATGAGTATGAGGCGGCACTGGCCGGCGCCGGGCGTCTGTCGTGTCGGGCTGTTGGCGAGCCGGTGGGCTGAGCCGGGTTCATTGAGGCGTTCGGCGGAGAGGGGTGCGATAGGCGCGCACCGGCCGGCGCGAACGGGGTACTCCGGGCGTGCTCGTGCGAAAATTCACAGCTGCCGACTGGGTGGAATCCGGGCGTTCGGAGAGTTGACAGCGCAAGATGAATTCTATTCATTAGCTATATCGAGCTGACGCCTATTGAGCCAAGAAGCCAGCGCAGCCGGGGAGGATGCCGTGGGAGTCAACGCCGTTCGCGCGGCGGCGCCGCATGCGCGCCGGGCGCCCGCAACTATCGCGGTCGAGGCCATCGATTGCGGCCGGTCCGCCGGCCGTTGCGGGTGCCTCGAATGAATGAAGTTCAATACCGCCCTGCCGCGAGTGTCGCCGGCGCGCCTGTCGCCCTCTCCTGCACCGGGATCGAGCGCGTCTTCGGCGGCCTGCGGGCGCTGAAAGGCGTCTCGCTCGATGTCCGCCAGGGCGAGATCCTCGGCCTCGTCGGCCCGAACGGTTCGGGCAAGACCACCATGGTCAACGTGATCACCGGATTCTACCCGCCCAATGCCGGCAAGGTCAGCTTGTTCGGCGAGGACATCACCGCGCTGAAGCCGCACCGCGTCGCTGCCCGCGGCGTCGCCCGCACCTTCCAGAATCTGGCTCTGTTCAAGGGCATGAGCGTCCTCGACAACATCCTGATCGGCCGCCACACCCACATGAAGCCGAGCGCGCTCGGGGCGCTGTTCTACTGGTGGTGGGCGGAGCGCGAGGAGCTGGCCCACCGGCGCGTCGTCGAAGAGATGATCGAGTTCATGCAGCTGCAGGACATCCGCGACGAGCCGGTCGAGGTCATTCCGCTCGGCCTGCAGAAGCGCGTCGAGCTGGCGCGCGCGCTCGTCGCCGAGCCGCGTTTGCTGATCCTGGACGAGCCGATGGCCGGCATGAACCAGGAGGAGAAGGAATACATCGCCCGCTTCATCCTCGATGCGCGCGAGGCCCGCGGCGTCACCACCCTGATCATCGAGCACCACATGGATGTGGTGACCTCGATCTGCGACCGCGTCGTCGTGCTGAGCTATGGCGAGGTGATCTCCGAGGGCGAGCCGCAGGCGGCGATCTCGCATCCGAGCGTGGTCAGCGCCTATCTCGGCGAGCGCGCCGCCAAGCGCCATCAGGCCGGGAGCGCGGCATGACGGCGGCGCCTAGCAAGATCGGGGAGGGCGCCCACTGGCCGGTCGCCGCCAATGGCGAGCCGGCGACGCTGATCGCGGCGCTCGCCCGCAATGCTGCCGAGTTCGGCGACCGCGTCGCCTTCCGCGAACGACGCTACGGCATCTGGCAGGAGCAGAACTGGCGCGAGGTCTTCGCGGAGATCGCCGCCATGGCGGCCGGGCTCGAGGAGGTCGGGCTGGTCGCAGGCGCGGCGATGACCGTGATCGGCGACAACCGCCCGCGGCTCTACTACGCCATGCTCGCCGCCAACATGCTGCGCGCCTTCCCCTCGCCGGTTTTTCCGGACGTGCCGCTGGAAGAGCTGATCGTCGCGACCCGGCATGGCGCGCCGCCCGTCGGCATCGCCGAGGACCAGGAGCAGGTCGACAAGCTGCTGCAGCTCCGCGATGCGACCGGCCGCGTCGCCACCATCCTCTATGACGACGAGCGCGGGCTCGACGGCTACGATCTGCCCGGGCTGATGTCGCTCGATACGCTGGTCGCGAAGGGGCGCGAGCGGCTGGCGCGCGAGCCCGATCTCATCAGGCGCTTCGTCGACGGGCCGCAGGCCGACGACATCTCGGTGCTGCTGCATTCCTCCGGCACGACCGGCCTGCCCAAGGGCATCCCGCTGCGCCATCGAAACGTCACCGGCGGCCTGCTCAATGCCGGCGCCAGCGGCTATTTCCACAAGCACGAGGAGCTCTACGCCTATCTGCCCACCGCCTGGGTCGGCGACTTCGTCTTCACGCTTGGCGCCGGCATGATGATGGCGGCGACGATCAATATCCCCGAGCGCCAGGAGACGGTGATGCGCGACCTGCGCGAGGTCTCGCCGACCTTCTATCTCGCCGCGCCGCGCGCCTGGGACCAGATGCTGACCCGCGTCCAGGTCGGCATGAAGAACTCGACTCCGTTCAAGCGCTGGCTGTTCGAGACCACGATGGAGCGCGCCGTCGGCTTCGAGCGCAAGCGCCTGTCCGGGGGCTCGCTGACGCTCAAGGAGAAGCTGCTCGACGCGGTCGGAAACGTCCTGGTCTACGCGCCTTTGCGCGACCATCTCGGGCTCGGCCGGGCTGAGCGCGCCTTCACCGGCGGCGAGGCGCTGGGCGAGGACACCTTCCTGTTCTTCCGGGCGCTCGGCATCCGGCTGAAGCAGTTCTACGGCCAGACCGAGACCTGCGCGCTGACGGCAGCGCAGACGGAAGGGCAGGTCAAGCTCCACACGGTCGGCAAGCCGATGCAAGGCAGCGAGATCCGGATCGACGACAGCGGCGAAATCCTGGTGCGCTCCACCTCGGTCGTCGACGGCTACTATGACGACCCTGACAGCAGCGCCAAGGCGCTGGTCGATGGCTGGCTGCACACCGGCGATGCCGGACGGATCGACGAGGATGGCGAGCTCGTCGTGCTCGGCCGCGTCAGTGAAGTCGTGCGCACCGCCTCGGGCGAGCGCTACATCCCGAATTTCATCGAGAACCGGCTGAAATTCAGCCCCTATATCCGCAATGTCGCGGTGATCGGCGCCGGGCGCGACCAGCTCACCGCCATCGTCTGCATCGATTTCGACGCGGTCGGCCACTGGGCCGAGGAGCGCGGCATCTCCTACACCTCCTATGCCGAGCTTTCGCAGAAGCCGGAGGTGCAGGGGCTGATCGGGCAGGTGGTCAGGCACGTCAACGGCACGCAGCCGGAGGGCTTGCGCGTGCGGCGCTTCACCAATCTGCACAAGGATTTCGATGCCGACGACGGCGAGATCACTCGCACCCGCAAGCTGCGCCGCAACACCATCGAGACCACCTACGCCTCGCTGATCGAGGCGCTTTACAGCGGGGCAACCGAGACCGTGTTCGACGCCACCATCGCCTATGAGAACGGGGAGCGCGGCGTGATCCGGCGGACGCTCAAGATCAGCGAGGTCGTCGCCTGATGAGACCTCTGCGCAACGCTGATCGCCTTGGCTCCTCCCTTCCCCCTTGTGGGGAAGGGTATGGGGATGGGGGGCGAACGACTGGGTGCAAGGCTACTCGTAGAAGCGGATTCGCTCGCTTCCCAGCGAATTTGCTCCGACTTTCCGCCCCCCACCCCTACCCCTCCCCACAAGGGGGAGGGGATCCCGCGGCCGCGCGTCTTGCGTGGAGGAATCCCTGATGGACTGGATCCTGCTCGCGGAACTCTCGGCCAACGGCGTCTTCGTCGGCCTGATGTATGCGCTGGTCTCGCTCGGCATCGTGCTGATCTACAAGACCTCCGGCACCGCCAATCTCGCCCAGGGCGCGATCGCCATGACAGGCGGCTACGTCACCTGGGCGCTCGCCACGCTGGTCGGCCTGCCGATGTGGCTGGCGATCCCGGCCGCGCTCGCCGGCATGTTCGGCTTTGGCCTCTTGATGGAGCGCGTCGCGCTGCGCCGGATGATCGGCCAGCCGGTGATCATGACGATCATGCTGACGCTCGGCGTCGAGATCATGCTGCGTGGGCTCCTGCCCGGCGTCTTCGGAGCCGCGGTGAAGCGCCTCGACATCGGCCTGCCGCAGCAGCCGCTCTTCGTCGGCGAGCTCCTGATCAACCGCGCGACGCTGATCGGCGGCTCGATCTCGCTGCTGCTGATCCTCATCTCGCTCGCCTTCTTCAATTCGCGCTTCGGCGTGGTGATGCGCGCCGTCGCCGACGACCAGACCGCGTCCTGGTCGGTCGGCATCAAGGTCGAGCGTGCGATCGCCGTCGCCTGGGGGCTCGCTGCGGTCTCCGCCACCGCCGCCGGCGTGCTCTGGGGCAGCACGCAGGGCATCGACTGGTCGCTCTCGCTGCTGCTGATCAAAGCGCTCGCCATCGCCATTCTCGGCGGCCTCGACTCGATCCCCGGCGTGCTCGTCGCCGGCGTCATCGTCGGCGTCGCCGAGAGCCTCGCCACCGGCGTGCTCGACCCGCTGGTCGGCGGCGGCTCGCGCGACGTGGTCGCGGCCGTGATCATCCTGGTGACGCTCCTGCTCAAGCCGCACGGCCTGTTCGGCCGCCACCATATCGAGAGGGTCTGACGCCGTGTTCTATCGTCGCGCCGGCATCCGCCACACGCGCTATCAGGACGAGCGCCAGCTGTTCCCGCTCGGCTTCGACCGTGGCCTGATCATCGCGGTCATCGCCATTCTGCTGGCGGCGCCCTTCCTGTTCGACCGGCTCTATGTCTCCGGCTACCTGCTGCCCTGGCTGATCTGGACCTCGGCGGCGCTCGGCCTCAACCTGCTGATGGGCTGGTCCGGCCAGATCCATCTCGGCTATGGCGCGGTGATGGGGATCGGCGCCTATGGCTCGGTGCATCTGGTGCGCCTCGGCGTGCCGCTTGAGATCGCGATGATCGCCGGCGGCCTGCTCAGCGCCACCATCGGCACCATGTTCGGCGGCGCGGCCCTGCGCATGAAGGGCATCTATCTGGCGATGGCGACGCTCGCCATGCAGTATGTCGTCGACTTCGTGATCTCGCATTCCTCGGTGATCAGTGGCGGCTCGCTCGCGACCTTGCAGGTGCCGGCGGTGCGCTTCCTCGGCATCCCCCTGCAGGGCGATTTGCCGACCTACTACCTCGCCTTCGGCGTCTGCTTCGTCATCACCCTGTTCATGCTGAACGTCCGGCGCACCAGCTTCGGGCGGGCCCTGGCGGCGCTGCGCGAGAAGGACTATGCCGCCCAGATCCTCGGCATCTCGACCTTCCGCTACAAGCTCCTCGCCTTCTGGGTCTCGTCCTTCATCGGCGGCGTCGTCGGCTCGGTGCTTGCGGTGACCTATCTGCGCGCGATCTCGCCCGACCAGTTCCATATCGAGCTCTCGATCCAGATCTTGGCGATGATCATCGTCGGCGGGCTCGGCAGCGTGCTCGGCCCGTTCTTCGGCACGGCGCTGATCCTGTTCGCGCCGATCCTGCTCAACAACCTGCTCGGCTTCACTGCGGGCACGCTCGGTTGGTCGCTGCCGATCGACCTGCGCGCCCATCTGCCGCTGATGGCCTATGGCGCGCTGGTGATCGGCTTCCTGCTCTACGAGCCGCTCGGCCTCGCCAAGATCTACGCCAATTTCCGCAACTACTTGCTCGTCTGGCCGTTCCGCCATGCCCAGCGGTGACGGTGTCTCGAACAACAAGAGGGCTGGAGGAAACAGGATGTCGCTCGATCGCCGTTCGTTCATCGCCGGCTCGGCTGCGCTCGCCGCGCCGCTCGCCCTGCCGGTCCAGGTCTTCGCCCAGGAGAAGATCGTCCGCTTTTCGCTGCCGCAGGACTTCACTCGCATCTACACCTTCGTCACCTCGGAATATAACCAGGGCCAGCGCGACTACTTCACTTTGGTCAACGATCGCGGCGGAGTCGGCGGCTACAAGATTGTCGCTGACATCACCGACCACGCCAACGACCTGCCGCGCGCCATCGAGGCCTATGAACGCGGCAAGCGCGAGGGCGCCGTGCTGATCGACCCGCTCTCGACCCCGGTGGCGCGTGCGCTGGTGCCGCGCGCGCTCGAGGATAAGATCAACATGATCACCGCCTATTCCGGCCGCAGCGATGCCGCCGACGGCAGCGCCTTCCCTTATGTGCTGCCGCTCTCGATCAACTACTGGACCCAGGCCGGCCTGATCATCGAGCAGTTCAAGAAGACCGAGAAGGGCAGCCTCAAGGGCAAGAAGATCGTCTTCGTCCACATCGACACGCCCTTCGGCAAGGAGCCGCTGCCGATCCTCAACGTGCTCGCCAAGAAGGAAGGCTATGAGCTGACCGCCTTCCCCTATACGCCGCCGGGCAACGACCAGTCGGCGATCTGGCCGCAGGTGCGCCGTGCCAGGCCCGATTTCGTGATCTTCTGGGGCGCTGGCGTCGGCCAGACCGTGGCGCTGACCGAGGCGATCCGCAACGGCCTGCCGATGGACCGGGTCTCCGGCAGCGTCTGGCTCTCGGAATCCGACATGGACGTGGTCGGGCGCGAGGCGGCCAAGGGCGTGATGAAGGTCGAGCCCTGCGTCGGCGGGCGCGAGCCCAAGGTGATCAAGGACATCCTCGCCGACGTCGTCGGCAAGGGCAAAGGCGCAGGTCCCGAGAACAAGGTCGGCACCGCCTACTACAATTACGGTGTCCAGATGGCGACGCTGATGGTCGAGGGTGTGCGCAAGGCGGCCGAGAAGGCGCCGAACGGCCCGGTCACCGGCCCCTGGCTCAATGAAGGCCTGCGCTCGATCAGCAACTTCACCGCGGAAGGCCTGCTGCCGCCGACCACGATCACCAAGGACGACCACCAGGGCGGCGGCATGGGCCGGATCGCGCGCTGGGACGGCGCCAAGTTCGTGCCGATCACCGACTGGTTCTCCGCCAACCAGGACGTGGTCTGGGAGGAGATCCGCAAGAACTCGGACGAGTTCAAGAAGACCGGGAAATGACGAGGTCCGGGCGGCGCATCTCTCACGCGCCGCCCGCCATTATCGGATCGGGCCGATGACGCTGCTGGCGCTGAACAATATCGAGATCGTCTACGATCAGGTCTTCCTCGCCGTGCGCGGCGTCTCGATCGAGGTGCCCGAAAAGGGGCTCGTCGCCGTGCTCGGCGCCAACGGCGCCGGCAAGAGCACGGTGCTGAAATCGATCTCGGGCCTGCTCAAGCCCGAGCGCGGCGCCGTCACCCGCGGCGAGATCAGCTTCGACGGCCGCTCGATCCTGGCGGTCGATCCGCCCGAGCGCGTGCGCCTCGGCATCGTCCATGTGCTGGAGGGACGGCGCGTCTTCGGCCATCTGACGCCGAAGGAGAACCTGATCGCCGCGGCGACCATGCACCGCGACCGCGGCCATGTCACTGCGCTGATCGACCGGATGTTCGAGACCTTCCCGAGGCTCGCCCAGCGCGCCAAGGCCGAGGCCGGCTATCTCTCCGGCGGCGAGCAGCAGATGCTGGCGATCGCCCGGGCGCTGATGACTGAGCCGCGCCTCTTGATGCTCGATGAGCCGAGCCTCGGCCTTGCGCCCTTCCTCGTCGACGAGATCTTTGACATCGTCCGCCGCGTCAACGAGCGCGACGGTGTCGCCGTGCTGCTGGTCGAGCAGAATGCCACGGCGGCGCTGGAGATCGCCCAATACGGCTACCTGATCGAGAACGGCCGCATCCTGATGAGCGGCGAGGCGGCGGTGCTGAGCGCCAATCCCGACGTCGCCGACGCCTATCTCGGTGGCCACCAGAAGGTCGACTACCACGCGGTCAAGCACTACCGGCGCCGCAAGCGCTGGCTGGCTTGAGGCAACGCGATGGCCAAGCATTACGACCGGCTGGAGACGCGCGCACCCGCGCGCCGCGAGGCCGATCTGTTCAAGCGGCTGCCGCAGGTGATCGCGGCGGCGCAGCGGCTGCCGGCCTGGCGGAAGCATCTGCGCGGCGTCGATCCCGAAGCGGTCACCGACCGAGCCGCACTCGCTCGCCTGCCGGTGCTGCGCAAGTCGAACCTGCCGGCGACCCAGCGTGGAAAGCCGCCCTTCGGCGGCTTGCTGCCGGGCCGCCCGAGCGATTATCGCCGTCTGATGATGTCGCCGGGGCCGATCTTCGAGCCCGAGAGCCACGACGATGATCCCTGGCGCGTCGCCCGTGCGCTGGCGGCGACAGGCGCCGGCTGGCATGATATCGTCCTCAACACCTTCTCCTATCACCTGACGCCCGGCGCCTGGTGCTTCGACGCCGGGGCGCGCGTGCTCGGCTGCGCCGTGATTCCGGCCGGCCCCGGCAATAGCGACGCCCAGCTCGACCTGATCGAGGCCTATCGGCCGACGCTCTATGCCGGCGTCCCGGACTTCCTGAAGATCCTGCTCGATCTCGGCGCGGCGCGCGGGCGCAACCTGTCCTCGCTGAAGCGGGCGGTGGTCTCTGGCGCGGCCTTCCCGCCGTCATTGCAGGCCGAGTTCCGCGAGCGCGGCATCGACGCCTATCAGTGCTACGCCACGGCCGAATGCGGCATCATCGCCTATGAGACCCCAGCTCGCGAAGGCCTCGTCCTCAATGAGGACATCATCGTCGAGATCCTCCGTCCCGGCACCGGCCAGCCCGTTCCGGAAGGGGAGGTCGGCGAGATCGCGGTCACCATTCTCGATCCGAAGAAGCCGCTGATCCGCTTCGCCGTCGGCGATCTCACCGCGGTGCTGCCGGGGTTCTCGCCCTGCGGGCGCACCAACCAGCGCATCCGCGGCTGGCTCGGCCGGGCCGACCAGTCGGCCAAGGTCAAGGGCATGTTCGTGCGCCCCGAGCAGGTCGCGGCGGTTGCCGCCCGCCATCCGGAGCTCGGCCGTTGCCGGCTGGTGGTGTCGCGTGCCGGCGAGGCCGATGCGATGTGCTTCAAGGCGGAGCTCGCTTCGCCGAGCCCCGATTTGGCCGAGGCGCTGAAGGCGTCAGTGCGCGACGTCCTCAAGCTGAGCGGTACGGTTGAGCTGGTGGCGCCAGGGACCTTGCCGAATGACGGCAAGGTCATCGACGATACGCGGACGCCGGGTTGAGACTTACGGCGCAGGCGAGATGAGGACGAGACGATGAGCGATCCGGCAGGTGAGGTGGTGATCACGCAGCGACAGGGCTCGGTCCTCACCGTGACCATGAACCGCCCCAAGGTGCTCAACGTGCTCGACGAGGCGATGGCAGACGCGCTGGTCGCGGCCTTCTCGGGACTCGCCGCCGACGCGTCGATCCGCGCGGTCATCCTGGCGGGGGCAGGCCGCTCCTTCATGGCCGGCGGCGATCTCGCCCGCTTCCAGGCCGACCTTCCGGGCGCGCCGCAGACCGCGACGAAACTGATCGACCGTTTCCACACGCTGATGCGCCTGATCAAGGCGATGCCGCAGCCGGTGATCGCAGCGGTGCAGGGCCCCGTTGCCGGCGGCGGTGTCGGCCTCGCGCTTGCTTGCGACCTCGTCGTCGCGGCAGAGGATGCGAGCTTTCTCTCGGCCTACACCAAGCTAGGCACGAATCCCGATGGCGGCACCACCTGGACGCTGACGCAATTGCTCGGCCCGCGCCGGGCGCTGGAGTTCGTGCTGCTCAACGAAGCCGTGAATGCGCAAACCGCGCTCCGACTCGGTCTCGTCAATCGCGTCGTGCCGAGTGGCGAGCTGATCGAGACGGCGCACGCCATGGCGGAAAAACTCGCCCGCGGCAGCGTCGGTGCGCAAGGAGCCAGCAAGGCGCTGGTCCAGGCCGCGACGCATGGCTCCTTCGACGCGCAGCTCGATCTGGAGAAGCAGAACTTCGTCGCCAATGCCGGCACGGCGGATTTCCGCGAGGGCATCGCCGCCTTCTTCGCACGCCGGCCTCCGGCCTTCTGAAGGCGATTGGCGGCGCTGCGCTTGCGCTACTGACGTCCATGGGCACGATCCCGGCATAGTGCGACCGAAACGTCGCCCGGGAGATGCCGACGCATGACCGCCCCTATCCTGATCGGTGCCCTGGCCCCGCTGTCGCCTCCTGGCTGGGTCGAGGCCGGCCGGCACCTGCTCGCGGGGCTCGAACTGGCCGTCGCCGACGTCAACGAGGCTGGCGGTATCGAGGGAAGGCCGCTCGAGCTGCTTGTGCGCGACACCGCTGCCGATCCGCAGAAGGCTGCAGCTGCTGTCGATGAGCTGGCCAGCCTGGGCGTCTCTGCTCTCGCGGGTGAATATCACAGCGTCGTCGCCCGTGCCGCTGCCGCCCGGGCCGATGCCCTGGGGGTGCCGTTCCTCTGCTCCTCGGCGGTGCTCGATGCGCTCACCGAGCAGCCGACCGATTGGGTAGCGAGGATCGCCCCGGCCCAGTCGCGCGGTTGGCGGCTCTATGCCGATTTCCTGCTTGCTGCGGGCCACCGGAGCATCGCCGTCGCCAGCGTGCCGAGCGTCTATTGGGCTTCCGGGATCGGCATCCTGCGCGACCATCTCGCGCCGCATGGCGGCAGCGTCGTCGAGTTCGATATGGGCTCGCTCACGCCTGCGGCACTGTGCGACGAGGTTGCCGACAGAGGCGCTACCGCCCTGCTGCTCCTGGTCGGCTACCCGGAGCCGGCGGTGTCGATCGTCAAGGCCGTCCGCCGCGATCCGCGCCTCGGTGAGATTCTGATCGGCGCGCCGGCCGGGCAGCCGGAGCTGGCGGAGTGGGGGAGATTGCTCGGAGAGGAGGGCGCTGCGGTTCCGTTCCTGCGCTATCGGCCCGGGCAGCTCACCGCGCTCGGCGACCGTGCCGAGGCAGCCCTGCGCGAGCAGCTTGGGCAGGCACCGTCCTTCGTCGCCTTCGAGGGCTATGACACGATCGCCGTTCTTGCCGCGATGATGCGCTCCCACGGCTCGGAGCGGGGACATCTGGCGCAAGCCTGGCCGGAGGTGTCGGTCGAAGGCACGCGCGGGCGGATCGGCTTCTCGCGCGTGCCGGGCATCGGCGTCTGGCAATGGGCCTGGCCGCCGATCCAGATCGTCGACCGGGATCCAATGGCGCCCGATCGCTTTCGCGTTCTGCATGCTGGCTGAGAGCATGCGAAGTACGGCTGCGTCCGAAAACAGGTGCAGCCGGCTCATCGCTCCTCAGCCGGTTTTGGCCTGGTTGAAGTCCGAGATGCCGCCATGGGCGGCCGACCACTTGGCCGGCTCGTTGAGGAAGCTTTCGACCTCGTCCAGCACTTTCGGCTCGAAATGGCCGCTCGCCTTGGCGACCTTGAGGACGTCCCACCAGGTGGTGAGGTAGTGCAGGCCGACGCCGATCTCCTTCATCATCTCGCGACCTTGCGGGAAGATGTCGTAGTAGAACAGCACGAAGCAGTGATCGACCTTGGCGCCGGCATCGCGCAGCGCCTTGCAGAAATTGACCTTGCTGCCGCCGTCTGTGGCGAGGTCCTCTACCAGCAGCGTGCGCGCGCCCTCGACCACTTCGCCCTCGATCTGGGCGTTGCGGCCGAAGCCCTTGGGCTTCTTTCGGACATATTGCATCGGCAGCGCCAACCGGTCGGAGATCCAGGCGGCGAAGGGGATGCCGGCCGTCTCGCCGCCGGCGACGATGTCGATCGATTCATAGCCGATGTCGCGCACGATGGTCGTCGCCGCGAAGTCGATCAGCGAGGAGCGCAGGCGCGGGAAGGAGATGATCTTGCGGCAGTCGATATAGACCGGGCTCGCCCAACCCGAGGTGAAGATGAAGGGCTTGTCCTTGTAGAAGTGGACCGCCTTGATCTCGAGCAGCATCTTGGCCGCTTCGAGGGCGATGGTGGCCCGGTCGACCGGCATGTAGAGATTGGGCATGGTCTCGTTCTCCAGGGCCAGCGCGCGCCATCCTTCGCCGTTTGCAGGCGTTGGCGCGGCTCGTGTCGAATTCGCAAACGGCCCCTTCTCGACAGGTTGCCGGTGAAGGTCAATCCCTGCTGCGCGCTGTCCCCGGCATGATTGCATGGAGATGCTCGCTTGGCCCGGGCAAGGCGGCTATGGAAAGGCCAGCCCCTTGCTGGATTCGCAGGCGGGCAGGTCAGCACAGGGGCAGGTCATGAGCGTCACGGAACTCTTCGGCAGCAGCGAGACCAAGGCGGCCACCCCGTCGCAGACGCTGACGATCCGTCGCCCGGATGACTGGCATGTCCATCTGCGCGACGGTGCCATGCTGAAGGCGGTGCTGCCGTTCACCGCTGCCCAGTTCAGGCGCGGCATCATCATGCCGAACCTGGTGCCGCCGGTAACCTTGGTCGAGGCCGCCAGCGCCTATCGCGAGCGCATCCTCGCAGCGCGGCCCGAGGGCAGCGATTTCACGCCGCTGATGACCTGCTATCTGACCGATTCGACCGATCCGGACGAAATCGAGCGTGGCTTCAAGGATGGTGTCTGGGTCGCCGCCAAGCTCTACCCCTCCGGCGCGACGACGAACTCCCATCACGGCGTCACCAGCATTCCGAAGCTCGCCCCGGTGCTGGAGCGGATGGAGACGATCGGCATGCCTGTCCTCGTCCATGGCGAGGCGACGGACCCGGCCGTCGACATCTTCGACCGCGAGGCGGTGTTCATGGAGACCGAGATGCTGCCGCTGCTCAAGCGGCATCAGGGCCTGAAGGTCGTGATCGAGCACGTCAGCACCGCCGAGACGGTCGAACTGGTCCGCGCCCATGCCGGTCGGGCGGCCGGCACGATCACGCCGCATCACTTGATCATCAATCGCACTTCGCTTTTCCAGGGGGGCCTCAGGCCGCATCTCTACTGTCTGCCGGTCGCCAAGCGCGAGCATCATCGCCTGGCGTTGCGGAAGGCTGTGACGTCCGGTGACGGTAATTTTTTCATCGGCACCGACACCGCCCCGCATCTGCGCAGCGCCAAGCACGCCGAATGCTGCTCGGCCGGCGTCTTCGCCGGCGCCGTTGCGCTGCAGACCTATGTCCAGGTCTTCGACGAGGAGGGCGCGCTCGCTCATTTCGAGGCTTTCGCCTCGGAGAATGGCGCGCGCTTCTACGGCTTGCCGCTGAACGAAGGCACGATCACGCTGGAGAAGCGGCCCTGCCGGGTCTCGCCCACGGTCGCGGTCGGCGAGGAGGATGTCGTGGTCTTCCGCGGCGGCGAGGAGCTGCCCTGGGCGCTGGGCGAGGTGAGGGGCTGACGCCCCTCAATCCGTGAACACCACCGTTTTCTTGCCGTTGAGCAGGATGCGGTCTTCGAGATGGTGCGACACAGCGCGCGCCAGCACGCGCCGCTCGATGTCGCGGCCCTTGCGGATGAGGTCGTCCGGTGTGTCGCGATGGCTGATGCGCTCGACGTCCTGCTCGATGATCGGCCCCTCGTCGAGGTCTGAAGTCACATAGTGCGCGGTCGCGCCGATCAGCTTCACCCCGCGCTCATGCGCCTGATGATAGGGCTTGGCGCCCTTGAAGCCGGGCAGGAACGAGTGGTGGATGTTGATGCAGCGCCCGGCGAGCTTGGCCGAAAGCCCGTCCGAGAGGATCTGCATGTAGCGGGCGAGCACGACGAGATCGGTCTTCGTCTCCTGGACGATCCGCCAGATCTCGGCCTCCTGCTCCATCTTGCTCTGGCGCGTCACCGGCAGGTGATGGAAGGGCAGGTCGCCGATATCGGTCGAGGCGATCGCGGCACGCTCATGGTTCGAGACGATTCCGGTGATCTCCATCGGCAATTCGCCGATGCGCCAGCGATAGAGCAGGTCGGCGAGGCAATGGTCGAATTTCGAGACCAGCAGCAGCACGCGTTTCTTCCTGGCCTGCTCGCTGAGGGTGATCGTCATGGCAAAGCGCTGGGCCAGCGTTTCGACCTCAGCGGCGACGGCCTCCTGCGGCTGGGCGCCGTCGAGGCGGGCGAAGACGACGCGCATGAAGAAGCGGCCGGTTTCGATGTCGTCATATTGCTGGGCGTCGAGGATGTTGCAGCCGGCCTCGAACAGCAGGGTCGAGACGGCGGCGACAATCCCCGGGCGGTCGGGGCAGGAAAGGGTGAGCACGCAGGTACGGTCGAGCATGGCATGACGCCGCCGGCGAGGGCGGCCCTTCGATACGGAATTGAGTTTTTGGGCGGAGAGGGAGGCGCGCGACGCGCTGCCGTCAACCTCGGCCGGTCAGGCGCGCGCAGCCGCCCGCCGACGCGAGGGCGGTGAAGGGCGATCCGTGAAGGCTGCGCGCGATCATGGCTGTGAAGGGCCCGTTGCAGCGGGATTTGTCAAGCGGCGCAGGGTCAATGCCCCGCTGCGGCCGGCTCGATGAGCTTCGCGATGTTGAGCAGTTGCAGGTCCCGCCCGGCGACCGCGCTCAGCATCAGCCCGCCGGAGAGCCTGTCGCCGATCGGCATCGGCAGCGAGATCGAGCACAGGTCGAACAGGTTGCAGAAGGCGGGGTTGCGCAGGATCAGGCGGTTGGCGGTGAAGAAGGCTTCGTCATCGGCCGCCACGGCGGCGATCGTCGGCGCCTCGATCGGCACGGTCGGC
This sequence comes from Rhizobiales bacterium 2SD, assembly GCA_005502805.1. Classification (GTDB taxonomy): domain Bacteria; phylum Pseudomonadota; class Alphaproteobacteria; order Rhizobiales; family Beijerinckiaceae; genus Allobosea. Next base: position 149,186 of record SCMY01000016.1, read on the forward strand.
GCCAGGAAGCCGTCGAGCCCGTCGAGAAGGGCGGCGAGCCTGGCGATCAGCGCCCGACGCTTCTCCATGGCGATGATGTAGTCGGCCGCCTTGCAGGGCACGCCGATCGCGATGCGGGCCGCGACGCGCCGGTCGTAAGTCTCGGCCTTGCTGGCCAGCAGGTCGCGATGCACGGCCGCCGCCTCGACCGTGACGAGCGGCACCGGGCAGACTGCCAGCATCTCCTTGTAGAAGTCGTCGAGATCGACCGGCTCGACCGCGATGCCGAGCCGCGTCACGCGCTCGATCGCCGCCTCATAGGCCTTGGCGACGGACGGGTCGGCCTCGGCCAGGAAGCCGCCGCGCGCCACGCCGAGCCGGACACGTCCGGGCGAGATTCCGTCCGCGAGATCGAAAGACCGGTCGGCGAGCACAGAGAGCAGGCGCGCGCATCCGGCGACGTCCCTGGCCAGCGGGCCGATCGAATCGAGGCTCGGCGCCAGGGGAAAACAGCCCTCGTCAGGCACTGTCTTATGTGTCGGCTTCATCCCGGTGATGCCGTTGAAGGCGGCGGGGATGCGGCAGGAGCCGCCGGTATCGGTGCCGACCGTCAGCTCCGATGAGCCTTCCGCAACCGAGACAGCCGCGCCGGAGGAGGAGCCGCCGGGAATCCGCGCCTTATCGAGCGCGTTGCCCGGCGTGCCGAAGGTGGCGTTGAGGCCGATGCCGGAAAAGGCGAACTCGGTCATGTTGGTCTTGCCGATGACCACTGCGCCGGCACGGCGTAAGCGCACCACCGAAGGCGCATCCTGAGCCGCTGGACCTGCGCCCTTCAGCGCGCTGGAGCCGGCCCAGGTCGTCACGCCCTTCACGTCGAGCAGGTCCTTGACCGAGACGATCGTGCCGTCGATCGGGCTCAGCTCCAGCCCGGCCTCGCGGCGACGATCGGCGGCGTCGGCCTCGGCGCGGGCCGTGTCGGCGAGGAGCTTGGTGAAGACCGGGACGCCGTCGCCGATGCGGGTCAGGGTGGCTTCGAGCTTGTCGCGGACGCTGCGGGACATCGGACGGACCTGGCTGCTGGAGGATGTGCGGCGGAAAGCCGGCGCCTTTGGTTAGGCCAGTTCGCGGCGCGATGGAACCGCGGGGGCCGTCATCCCGGCCTTGCGCCGCTACGCTGCCTGCCCGGGCTGATGGACAAGCGCCTCCGCTGCCGCGCCGCCGGGGCAGGGCAGGAGCGGCTTGCCCTGCAGCAACTCGTTCCGCGCGAACAATTCGGCCAGCCAGTCGACGAAGACGCGGACCTTGTTCGAGAGATGCCGGTTCGGCGGATAGATGATGTGCAGCGGTTTCGGCTTGGTGCACCAATTGGTCAGGATCGGCACGAGCCGACCGGCGGCGATATGCGCCATCGCCATGAAGGTCGGTACCTGCATGACGCCCATACCGGCAAGCCCGGCGGCGACATAACCAGTCCCGTCGTTCAACGAGACGACATAGTTGCCCTGGATCTCGATCGTCTCTTTCGCGCTGGCGAAGGTAAAAGGCATGATGCGGCTGGTGCCGGCCCGGCGATAGCCGATGGCGAGATGCCCGTCCTCCAGATCGCGCGGGTGCAGCGGCGTGCCATGCTTGTCGAGATAGCCCGGCGTCGCGCAGGTGATCAGCATCATCTCGCCGATGCGACGGGCGATCAGGCTCTGGTCGTCGATCTCGCCGGCCCGGACAGCGAGGTCGAGATTTTCGCCGATCAGGTCGGCCGGTCGGTCGGACAGGCCCATGTCGATCTGGATTTCGGGGTAGCGCGCATGGAAGCCTGGTAGCGCCGGCAGGATGATATCGGTGGCGAACGAGGCGCTGACATCGATGCGCAGCCGTCCGCTCGGCCGGGCTTGCGAGGAGGTCATGCTCTGGTCGAGTTCGTCGATCTCGCCGAGCACGCGCAGCGCCCGCTCGTAATAGGCGGCGCCGTCCATCGTAACCGTGACGCGGCGCGTCGTGCGGTTGAGCAATTGCGCGTGCAGGTGCCCTTCGAGCTGCTGGATCAGCTTGGTCACGGTCGGCTTGGGCAGATCGAGCAGCTCGGCGGCGCGGGTGAAGGTGCCGACTTCGACGACGCGGACGAAGGCGCGCATGGCGTTGAGCTGATCCATATCGAGGCTCCGGGTGATCCGTCGATTGTTTCCATATGGAAATAATGTAGGAGCGGATCGGCGGTTTATTAAGCGGAGAGCATCACCTAAATCGTGATGCACCGCAACATTCGTCAGGCGTCACTGCCATGCTTGCCCCGTCCGTCCCCGAGAGCCGCTATCGCCGCGCCGTCTTCTGGCGCGAGCAGAGCGTCCAGGTCGGGCGCGACAAGCTCGCCGGCCGGCTCTATGCGCCGGCGGCGGTGCCCGATGAGGCCGGCCTCGTCGTCCACCTGCATGGCGGCACCTTCGACAGCGGCTCGCTGGCTTCCGGCGAGGCGGTCGCGACGACGCTGGCTGAGGCGGGCGCGATCGTGATCTCGCTGCCTTATCCGCTCGCTCCCGCCAATCCGTTCCCGCAGGCGCTCGAAGCGAGCTATGCGGCGCTCGAGAAGATCGCCCGCGACAAGGCGCGCTGGGTCGGCAAGAGCGCGCCGCTCTATGTGGCGGGCGAAGAGGCCGGCGGCAACCTCGCCGCAGCGCTCGCCATGATGGCGCGCGACCGGCACGGGCCGCCGCTCGCCGGCCAGATCCTGTTCTCGCCGATGCTCGATTCCTGCCTCGGCACGTATTCCTTCCGCAATGCCGAGGCCGGCCCGGTCGGTTGCCGCTGGGCCGATGGCTGGCATGCCTATCTCGGCTCGCCCGAGAAGGCGGCGCATCCTTATGCCGCCCCGGTCAATGCCGTCAGGCTGACCGGGCTCGCCCCGGCCCTGATCGTCACGGCCGAGGACGACCTGCTGCGTGACGAGAGCATCAACTATGCCCACCGGCTGAAGGCAGCCGGCGTCGACACCACCATCCACGTCGTCGGTGGCCCGAGCCGCTGGCCGGACGCCTTCGCCGAAGGCCCCTGCGACGGCACCTGCCTGTGCGCGGCCTGTCATCACGTCAGCGAGTTCTTCACCGCGACTGCGCCGTCCTAGCGACCGCATCGCCCCCGCTCTTTCAATCTCCCTCCACGAAGGACTAAACCCATGATTCTGGGAACGATCCGTCATGCCCTGTTGGGCGTTGCCATCACCGCCGGGGTCTCGCTCGCGGCGCTCGCCGTCGCCGTCCACGGCTCGAACACCGCGCAGGGCGACACCGCCCCCGCCGCGCCGGCCGCAACTCCGGTCTCGGTCGCGGTGGTTGAGCAGCGCGAGCTGGTCAGCTGGGCCGAGTTCTCCGGCCGGCTCGAAGCGATCGAGCGTGTCGAGATCCGCTCGCGCGTTTCCGGCGTGGTCGAACAGGTGCACTTCGCGCAGGGCGCGCTGGTCAAGCAGGGCGACCTGCTCGTCAGCATCGATCAGGCGCCCTATCAGGCCGAGTTCGAGCGCGCCCAGGCACAGTTGCTCGCCGCCGAGGCCCGCGTTGCGCTCGCTCAGAACGAGCATGAGCGCGGCCAGAAGCTGATGTCGACGCAGAACGTCTCGCAGCGCGACCTCGACGCCAGGCTGAACGCCTTGCGCGAAGCGCAGGCGAACGAGCGCGCCGCCCGTGCCGCCTTGCAGTCGGCGCGGCTCAACCTCGACTACACCCAGATCCGCGCCCCGATCGGCGGCCGTATCGGCCGGCTCGAAGTCACCGTCGGCAACTTGGTCGCCGCCGGCGCCAATGCGCCGCTGCTGACGACGCTGGTCTCGGTCGATCCGGTCTATGCCGGCTTCAATGCCGATGAGGGTTCGCTGCTCAAGGCGCTGGCGACCCTGCCGGCCGAGGCCGGCAAGCCGCGTGACCTCAAGCGCATCCCGGTGCAGATGACGACGGCGACGAACGAGGCCGCGCCGATCTCCGGCCATCTCAACTTCGTCGACAACGGCATCGACGCCGCGACCGGCACCGTCCGCGTCCGCGCGATCTTCGACAACAAGGACGGCGCGCTGATGCCCGGCCAGTTCGTGCGCCTGCGCATGGGCCAGGCCAAGTCCGAGCCGGCCCTCGTCATCAACGAGCGCGCCGTCGGCACCGACCAGAACAAGAAGTTCGTCTTCGTCGTCGGCAAGGACCACAAGGCGCAGTGGCGCGAGGTTACCCTCGGTACGGCTGCCGAGGGCCTGCGCATCGTCACCAGCGGGTTGGAGGCCGGCGAGCAGATCGTCGTCAACGGCCTGCAGCGCATCCGCCCGGGCGCGTCCGTCGCCCCCGAGCAGGTGCCGATGGCCGAGCGCTCCGAACTGAAGAAGCCCAAGACCGAGCTCGCGCAGCGCTAAGGCGCGCGAGCCTTCTGTTTCCCGCCCCGCCGGCCGCTTCGGGGCCGGCGGGGCCGCCGCCTTGAAGGGGCACCCCAATGAACCTCTCGAAGTTCTTCATCGACCGGCCGATCTTCGCCGGCGTCCTCTCCGTCCTGATCTTCCTCGCCGGCCTGCTGGCGCTGCGCGCGCTGCCGATCTCGGAATATCCCGAGGTCGTGCCGCCGACCGTGGTGGTGCGCGCGCAATATCCCGGCGCCAATCCGCGCGTCATCGCCGAGACCGTCGCCACCCCGATCGAGGAGCAGATCAACGGCGTCGAGGGCATGCTCTACATGTCGAGCCAGGCGACGACCGACGGCGTGATGACGCTGAACGTCACCTTCAAGCTCGGCACCGACCCGGACAAGGCCCAGCAGCTGGTCCAGAACCGGGTCAGCCAGGCGGAACCGCGCCTGCCGGAGGAGGTGCGCCGCCTTGGCGTCACCACCATCAAGAGCTCGCCGGACCTGACGATGGTGGTGCACATCACCTCGCCGAACGGCCGCTACGACATGACCTATCTGCGCAATTACGCCGTCCTCAACGTCAAGGACCGGCTGGCGCGCATCGACGGCGTCGGCCAGGTCCAGCTCTTCGGCTCGGGCGACTATTCGATGCGCGTCTGGCTCGACCCGCAGAAGGTCGCCGAGCACGGCCTCTCGCCCTCCGACATCGTCCGCGAGATCCGCGCCCAGAACGTCCAGGCCGCGGCCGGCGTCATCGGCGCCTCGCCGAGCGGGCCAGGGCTCGATCTGCAGCTCTCGGTCAATGCGCAGGGCCGCCTCGCCAGCGAGGAGGAGTTCGGCGAGATCATCGTCAAGACCGCTCCTTCAGGCGCGGTCGTTCGCCTCAAGGATGTCGCCCGCATCGAGCTCGGCGCCGCCGAATACGCGCTGCGCTCGCTGCTCAACGGCAAATCGGCCGTCGCCGTGCCGGTCTTCCAGGCGCCGAACTCGAACGCCATCGCCATTGCCGACCAGGTCCAGGCGGTGATGAAGGAGATCAAGCAGAACATGCCCGAGGGCGTCGACTACTCGATCGTCTACGACACCACCCAGTTCGTCCGCGCCTCGATCAAGGCGGTGATCTCGACGCTGCTCGAGGCGATCGCGCTGGTCGTGCTCGTCGTCATCGTCTTCCTGCAGACCTGGCGCGCCTCGATCATCCCGCTGGTCGCCGTGCCGATCTCGGTCGTCGGCACCTTCGCGGTGATGTATCTCTTCGGCTTCTCGATCAACGCGCTCTCGCTGTTCGGCCTGGTGCTGGCGATCGGCATCGTCGTCGACGACGCCATCGTTGTGGTCGAGAATGTCGAGCGCAACATCGAGAACGGCCTCAGCCCGCGCGAAGCGACCTACAAGGCGATGCGCGAGGTCTCCGGCCCGATCATCGCGATCGCGCTCGTCCTGGTCGCGGTCTTCGTCCCGCTCGCCTTCATCAGCGGCCTGACCGGCCAGTTCTACCGCCAGTTCGCGCTCACCATCGCGATCTCGACGGTGATCTCGGCGATCAACTCGCTGACCCTGTCGCCGGCGCTCGCCGCGCTGCTGCTGCGCGGCCATGATGCGCCGAAGGATGCGCTGACCCGCGGCATGGACTTCCTGTTCGGCTGGTTCTTCCGCGGCTTCAACCGCTTCTTCAACCGCAGCTCGCAGGCCTATGGCCGCGGCGTCACCCGCATTCTCGGGCGCAAGACCGTGATGCTTGTCGTCTATGCCGGCCTCGTCGGCCTGACCGTGATGCTGTTCCAGAAGGTGCCGTCGGGCTTCGTGCCGGGCCAGGACAAGCAGTACCTCGTCGGCTTCGCCCAGCTCCCCGACGCGGCGACGCTCGACCGCACCGAGGACGTCATCCGCAAGATGGACGAGATCGCCCTGAAGCATCCCGGCGTCGAGAACGCGATCTCCTTCCCGGGCCTGTCGATCAATGGCTTCACCAACTCGTCGAACGCCGGCATCGTCTTCGTCGGCCTGAAGCCCTTCGACCAGCGCAAGGACCCCTCGCTCTCCGGTAACGCCATCGCCATGCAGCTCAACAAGGAGTTCGCCGGCATCAAGGAGGCGTTCATCGCGATGTTCCCGCCGCCGCCCGTCCAGGGCCTCGGCACCATCGGCGGCTTCAAGCTGCAGATCGAGGACCGTGCCGGCCTCGGCTACAAGGCGCTCGACGAGGCGACCAAGGCCTTCATGGCCAAGGCCGCGACGGCGCCCGAGCTTGCCGGCATGTTCTCGAGCTTCCAGGTCAACGTTCCCCAGCTCTATGCCGACATCGACCGCACCAAGGCGCGCCAGCTCGGCGTTCCCGTCACCGATGTCTTCGAGACGCTGCAGATCTATCTCGGCTCGTCCTATGTGAACGACTTCAACAAGTTCGGCCGCACCTACACCGTGCGCGTCCAGGCCGACGCGCCCTACCGCGCCTATCAGGAGGATATCGGCAAGCTCAAGGTCCGCTCGAATTCGGGCGAGATGGTGCCGCTCTCGGCCGTGCTCAATGTGCGCACCGATTCCGGCCCCGAACGCGCCATGCGCTATAACGGCTTCCTCAGCGCCGACATCAATGCCGGCCCGGCACCAGGCTTCTCCTCGGGCCAGGCGCAGGACGCCGTCACCCGCATCGCCGCCGAGACCCTGCCGAAGGGCTTCGCCTTCGAATGGACCGAGCTGACCTATCAGGAGATCCTGGCCGGCAACTCCGCCATGCTGGTCTTCCCGGTCGCGATCCTGCTCGTCTTCCTGGTGCTGGCGGCGCAGTATGAGAGCCTGACCCTGCCGGTCGCGATCCTGCTGATCATCCCGATGGGCCTGCTCGCGGCGATGGCCGGCGTCTGGTGGAGCGGCGGCGACAACAACGTCTTCACCCAGATCGGCCTCGTCGTCCTGGTCGGACTATCGGCGAAGAACGCCATCCTGATCGTCGAATTCGCGCGCGAGCTCGAATTCGAGGGCAGGACGCCGGTCGAGGCCGCGATCGAGGCCAGCCGCCTGCGCCTGCGGCCGATCCTGATGACCTCGCTCGCCTTCGTCATGGGCGTGGTGCCGCTGGTGCTCTCGACCGGGGCGGGCGCCGAGATGCGCCAGGCCATGGGCATCGCGGTCTTCGCCGGCATGATCGGCGTCACCGCCTTCGGCATCTTCCTGACGCCGGTCTTCTACGTGCTGATGCGCAAGTTGTCGGGGAACAAGCCCCTGCGCCAGCATGGGGTGGATGTGAAGGGGGAGCTTGCCGAGGCGGCATAGTGGGTGAGGGGCGGGGGCGGCTTTCGCTCCCCGCTCTACAGGGCAAGCGGAGCCAGCCGTCGGATAAAATCGGCCTGCGAGCGGCATCCTGTCTTCGCCAGCACTTGCTTGATCTGGCTCCGGACGGTCTCGCGGCTGACACCCCGCGAGACCGCAAGCTCGTCGGCAGCAAGGCCTTCGAGCAGTCCGTTCGCCACTGCGGCTTCGGTTCGCGTCAAGTCGTAAAGTTCACAGAGAAGCGAAGCTTCGATCCGTAGCCGCCGGTCAGCGGTCGTGACGACGAGCATCGCCTGCGCCCGCGAGAAGATGTCCAATGCCTGCCGGCGGATCGGCAGCACATGGATGATGAAGGCCGGTCTGTCGTCCTTGTTCGGAACCGGGATCGAGCGGGTATCGCCGAGGCGATCCTGCGCGAGCTCCGCAAGCGCCTTGTGCAGCAAGGCATTCGCCCGATCGTCGTCGAGGGCGATCTTGTCCCTGGCACGGATGATGACCTGGCCGAACAGCGTCTCGAAGCTCGGATTCGTCGCCGAGACGCTTCCCCTGGCATCGATCAGCGCTGCCGGTGATCCGGCGCGCTCGAAGGAGGCCAGACTGGCCTGCGCACGCTGCATCTGGAGTTTCGAGGCGAGCACCGCGGCCCGGGCCAGATGGGGGCGGATGCTGTCGAGAACGGCGACCTCTCGGCGGGACACCGGCCCCAGCTCGAACTTGCGCTCCAGCGTGAAGACGATGGTCTCGCCGGACGAGGCGCGGACATGCGTCGCCGTGCCCCAGCCATAGCCTTCCGGATAAAGGAAATCGCGATACATCGGGATGTCGGCCAGTTCGTCATCTGGAATGAGATCGTGATCAGTCACGAAACCGGTTCCACCATGAGCCAGCAGGCCCGCCATGCGGGCATTCCGGTTCATCCAGCCTTTTTCCATGAAACGCTGGAAGACCGGCCCGAACTCCTTGCAGGTGACCCAGTTGGTGCCGAGGTCGGAATGGGCGAACAGGAGCCCGCCATTGCAGCCGGTGATCTGGGCTAGTCGCGATATCGCAGCGGGCCACACTTCAGGAACCGCGGCGGCCTCGTAGAGCATCGCCACCGCATCGCCGAACTCGTTCGCATCCAGCATCGAAATCCGCCTCAGGCCGCTCTTCGCTGATGCGGCAACACGGCAAATTCGTCAATCGTCACCCTGCGGGGTGATGCACCGAGCAGATTTCCATCCGAAGGTTAGCAACGCGAATTCCTAGCCGTTCTGTGGAGCGGTGAATGTCGGGCATGCTTGGACTTACGTTGCACGGGGCACGAAAAATCCCATCTTCTTTGCTTCATGGGCCGGGTTGCGACACGGTTCACCGCCTTAGGCGCGCATCGCTTTGGAGTGCAGATTACTTCCAACCATCAAAGTATTACTCGATCACACTTGCCCGCACCCAGAAGGATTTAAATAATATCGGTCGACTCCGATACGAGTTGTTCGTTGAACGGGATCACAAGGCGTACGCGGCCGACCACAGCAATAGTGTCTTTCTTGAGCCGATCGACAAGCTAAGTCTGAACATTCAGGCCGTTGATGCAGATCGCGAGAAATGCCTCGCCGCTGTCCGGCTTACGCGTGGGCAGGACGGAATGGGTGATCGACAGCTCGCCGCCATCTTGACCAATTGCGAACTCGCGAGACCGCCATATGCCAACTGCGTGCTGCTTTCACGCCTGACCGTGCGCCCGGAACCTCGGGCCCGGTCCCGCATCGCCGATTTGATGCGCCACACGTATTCCCTGGGGCTGCGGCAAGGAGCGCGGTACGCGCTTCTCGCGACGCGACCATCGTTGATTCCGCTGTTCCGGCGGTTCGGAAGCGTTCCCACAGGGCGACGCCTGCATGATCCCGTCGCCAGTGATCTGGAGATTCTAGTTCTCGATCTACTGAACCGGGATCACCTCGCGGCAGTGTCGTCGCCGCTTCTGGCAGAGCTCGACGCCTTCCTGGCCAACTCCACTCCCGATACCGACGAAAGCCTGCACCAATATGCTCCCACATAGCACCGATCCCCGTTTTCTCCTCCTGTTGGAACAGATCGAAGGCGCTCAGAACAGGTTTTCCGACCTGCTGAAGTCCTATCTGGAGCAGCATGAGACGACCGAAGAGCAGTACGTGCGTTACTTGTCCTTCCAGTACCATCTCACTCGGGATGTGCAGCGATATTTCATGGCAATCGCGGCTCATCCTGATCTTGCCAAGAGGAGGAAGCTGCGAGCCTTCCTTGTGAATTTCGCGAACGAGGAGGAGCTGCACTATCTCGTTGCAGCAAACGACCTGCATAAAATCAAGAAGGTGCCGCTCTCCATGCCATTCGACGTGGAGCTCTGGCACGCCTACTTCCAGTCAAACGTGACGACGAGGCCCTTCGTACGTATGGGAGCGGCGACGGTGCTTGAGAACATCTCTGATGGCAACGCCAAGCAATGGGTTAAGAAGGCGCTTATGGGCTCGTTCCTGACCAGGGAGAACACCAAGTTCCTTGTGCTTCACCAGCACGAAGCGTTGCCTCATGGGGATCAGATTCTGGATGCTATCGCGGGCGGCAAGCTTGAGGATCGGCACTACGACGACCTGATCGAGGGCGCCAGGAAAGGCACCATCCTCTATCTCCGAATGGCTGAGTGGGCGCTGCGTCCGCAATCGCTCGCGAGTCTTGCCGATAGTCGCAAGTTCTCTCTCGATGGCGATGAAGCCGCGAGGATCGAGTCATTCGATATGTCGGATCTCGATGACGATGCCTCGACCAATCGAGCGGCGGCTTAAGATGCTCTGACGAGCGAGGATATGAAATCTCTACAGGGGTATTCTGAATGTCCAGACTGCTAATATACAGCGCAATTATTGCCTTGGTTTGCAGCGGCGCTTCAGCGCAAACGGACCTTAGATCTAACTTCCAGGCCCATCTAAATAGCTCATCTATTTGCGATAGAATAGGACTCTCTCAGGAGATATCCATCCTCGGCATCAGAACGAATATCGGAATTGATAGAAATCATCACTCAATTCGACGCTTTGAACGATCCAGAGATGAAATCATCATCGAGGGGGAGCTAGCCTGCCAGCCAAGCAACGAAGGCCTTCTGTCGAAAGCTGGACTCAGTATGGCGGCCCTGCGGGTTTCGAGTAATTTTGGATGCCAAGCACGCGTGTCGGAAGGCCGGGCCGCAGATGTTAACTGTTCAGCCAGCGGCATCATCGCGGACGCGCTGACCAGGAATATCGGGTTGAACGATATCATTAAGAACGCTCTCAACGTCATGCTTCCTAGGGAATGATTTCTCCTGCGTAGGGCATCTCCATCCACCTCCTTGCCTTCATGGTCGCGATCGCGGTTTCGGCGAGGGAGCGAGCCGTCCGGCATGAGGCTGAACTCGCGGCCATCGAGGAGACCGGCTTCGTGAAGGCCTCGGAACTCGCCGGATAACGAGCTGCGAGCTTGTCGGTCTCCGCTCCCGCGAGAGGAACCCTGCCCATGCTTATCGGCAGGGTGTCCGCGATGCTCAGTTTCGGACCATCTGGATGTCCGGAAATGGTTGCCAGCGAAGTGCGGGATTGGCGCAGAACGGGCTGTCCCAGGTTCCGCCGCCGCCCGCAATAAAGCCCGTGCTGCTGAAGGGGACCAGACGCGTCCGGAGCCGGAAGCCGCCCGTCGCATCTCGTCTCTGCGCTCGCACGCAAACAAGAAGCCGGGTTCCGTTCGGGTCTTGGACGGCCCAGGAGATCTCGGCGTTGCGAATGGATGACGGATCCCGCTTCACGTCGGAGGCGCCGTCCACGATCTGAGCCTTCATGCTCGGTGTCGTCGGGCTCTGCTCGGTCACGGGCGTTTGCTCGTGGAGCGCAACGCATCCCGAGAGCGTCAGAAGCACCGCGCCGATATAAATCGCTCTGTTGACCATCTCTGTAGCCGATACCCTCTGAGACAAGGCAGATGGATTGTGTCGTGCCAGCAGAATGGTCATCACGCATCCCCCTGCAGGGGGATGCCGCCGGCACTGAGGCCCTCACTGCCCGATCCACGACGGCAACACGTCGCGCCTTCGTGCATGGCCGGGCTTTTGTCGTTCACGCTAAAACGGCATATCGCCCGAGCGCGGCGGGAGGGCAGTTCCTTGACCGGCATCGCATTGAGACAGGCCCGCAGAAGGGCCATCGCGGCAGGCGCGCTGATCGCCGGGGCGCTCGCCTGCGCCGCGCCTTCGTCGGCCTCGGCGCGCGAGATGCGCCTTCGCTACGATGTCACGGTGCTGGGCGGGGTCACGCTGGGCGAGATCGAGGTGACCTCGATGCTCGATCGCGCCGGCTATCGCATCGAGATCCGCACGCGCCCCTACCGGGCGGCCCAACTCGTCGGGGCTGCCGAGCAATCCGGCAAGGTGGAAGGCCGCTGGGGCCGCAGCGGGCCCGAGCCGCGGCTCTATCAAGCGAACGGCTCATGGCGCGGCCGGGCCTATGTCAGCGAGATGCACTATCAGCGCGGCGTGCCGACGATCCGGCGGCAGGAGCCGTCGAACGAGGATCGTGAGGCCGTCCCGCCCGAGCTGATCCGCGGCACGGTCGACTCGCTATCCGGCGTCGCCGGCATGCTCAGGAAGGTGGCGGAGAGCGAAAGCTGCGACGGCTCGACGGCGATCTATGACGGCCGCCGCCGCTCGGTCGCGGTCATGACCTCCTCGGCCAAGGTGCAGGTCGCCGACCAGGGCCCGTTGAACGGCCGCGCGCTGACCTGCGGCTTTACCGTCCGGACCATCGCCGGCTTCCGGCATGACGATGATCGGCAGGCGGCGATGCGACCCCTCAAGGGCTCGGTCCTGATCGCGCTGCGCGAGGGCGGCGAGTTTCCCGTGCCGGTGCGCTTCGAGGTCGAGACGCGCTGGTTCGGCACGGTCGCGGTCCAGCTCGCCGGGCCGCCTGTCGCGGCCGATTGAGAGCTGGCGGCTGATCGATTGGAGCGGCTGCCGCTACCCTTTCACCCAAGGCCGCACCACCCCCTGTTCAGCGAAGGTGCTGCGGTTGCTCTCCTTGCGCTTCCTGATCTCGGCGCGGGCGATGGTGCGCAAATGGACCTCGTCGGGCCCGTCGATGAAGCGCAGCGCGCGGCCCCAGCTGTAGATGAAGGCGAGCGGGGTATCGTTCGAGAGCCCGCCGGCGCCGAACACCTGCATCGCCCGGTCGGCGATCTTCGTCTGTAATCGCGTCGCCGCAACCTTGATCGCCGAGACTTCGGTGCGCGCGGCCTTGTTGCCGTGCTTGTCCATCATCCAGGCGGCGCGCAGGCAGAGCAGGCGGGCCTGGTCGATCTCCATGCGCCCCTCGGCGATCCAGTCCTGGACATTGGCGTAGTCGGCAAGGTTGCGGCCGAAGGCCTTGCGCTCCAGCGCGCGCTCGACCATCAGTTCGAGCGCGACCTCGCATTGGCCGATGGTGCGCATGCAATGGTGGATGCGCCCCGGCCCGAGCCGCGCCTGCGCCAGCGCGAAGCCCGCGCCTTCTTCGCCGAGCAGATTGGCGGCGGGCACACGGACATTGGTGAAGTCGGTCTCGGTATGGCCCTCGATCGAATAATGGTTCAGCAGCGGCAGATTGCGCATCACCGTCAGGCCGGGCGAATCCATCGGCACGATGATCATGCTGTGGCGCTTGTGCGGATCGGCGTCTGGCCGCGGGTCGGACAGGCCCATGACGATGCAGAACTTGACCTTCGGGTGGAGCGCCCCGGTCGTCCACCATTTGCGGCCGTTGATGACGTAATGGTCGCCGTCGTGGATGATCGTGGTCTGCAGATTGGTCGGGTCGGAGGAGGCGACGCCGGGCTCGGTGATCCCGACGCAGGAGCGGATCTCGCCATTCAGCAACGGGTTCAGCCAGCGTTCGCGCTGCTCAGGCGTCGCGAACATATGCAGGATTTCCATGTTGCCGGTGTCGGGGGCGTTGCAGTTGAACACCTCCGAGGACCAGTAGAACCGGCCCATGATCTCGGCGAGCGGGGCGTATTCGAGATTGGAAAGGCGCGTGCCGGGCTCGTCCGCCTTCAGCGCCGGCAGGAAGAGGTTCCATAGGCCTTCGGCCTTGGCCTTGGCCTTGAGGTCGTCGATCAGCGCGCTGGGATAGCTGTTGGCCTCGACCTCGTGCTTCCAGGCGGCGTCGGCCGGCTGGATATGGGCGTCCATGAAGGCCTGCAGCTTGGTGCGCAGTTCCTCGACCCTGGCCGAATAGGCGAAATCCATGGCGTCCCTCGTCAGTTCGTCTGGTCGATCAGCGCCTGCGCGCGCTGCGCAAAGCTCTCGGCCATCGCGCCGACGGCGACGGCGTTCTCGGCGGCGGCGTTGCCGGTCTTCGCTCGCGCCGCGATGCCGTCGAGGATGACGGCGAAGCGGAACAGCGAGAAGGCGATGTGGAAGCGCCCCGGCCCCTCGGCCCGCCCGGCGGCGGCACAATAGCGGGCGATGTATTCCTCCTGCGTCGGAATGCCGAGCGCCTCGCGATCGAGCCCGACAATGCCGGCATACATGGAGGGCGTCGAATGCCAGGGCAGGCAGGAGAAGGCGACGTCGGAAAGCGGATGGCCGAGCGTCGAGAGCTCCCAGTCGAGCACGGCGACGACCTTCGGCTCCGATGGCGCGAACATCAGGTTGCCCAGACGGAAATCGCCATGGACGATGCTCGTGTCCGGCGTCTCGTCGAGATGGTTGCCGAGCCAGTCGATCAATCGGTCGATCGCGGGGATCTCGCGCGTCCTGGTCTCGCGCCATTGCCGGCCCCAGCGCGCCAGCTGGCGGGCATAGTAGTTGCCGGGCTTGCCGAAATCGGAGAGGCCGGCGCCCTGCCAGTCGAAGCCGTGCAGCGCCGCCAGCGCCTCGGCCATGGCGAAATACATCGCCCGTCGATCTTCGGGGGCGACGCCGGGTAGGGCGGTGTCATGGAAGACGCGGCCCTCCAGCCGCTCCATCAGGTAGAATGGCGTGCCGACGACATCGCCCGCCTCGTGCAGCAGCAGGACAGGCGGGACCGGCACGGCCGAGCCGGCGAGCGCCTTCAGGATGCGGAATTCGCGCTCGATGGCATGGGCCGAGGGCAGAAGCGGCCCCGGCGGCTTCTTGCGCAGCACGAGCCGCGTGCCGGCATCGAGATAGGAGATGAAGAAGGTCGGGTTCGACTGGCCGCCGCTGATCCGCTCGATCGCCATGCGACCCACGGCCTGGCCGGGCAAGGCGGAGCGCAGGAAGGCATCCAGCCGGGCGGGATCGAATTCGGGCGGGGCGGAGGGAGCAGCCGACATGCGCCGCATATTCGAAGGCGAGGGCGGGGAGGTCAACGCGTGTCGGCTCACGCCTCGCTGCCGCCTTTCACCCGGACCACCGAGACCGAGCAGTGCGCCTCGGCGACGACCTTGGTCGAGACGCTGCCGAGATGGCGGCGCACCGCCGAGGAGGAGCGGGCGCCGAGCACGATATGGTCGATGTCATTGTGCTCGGCATAGCGCAGGATCGCGTCGGCGGCGCTGACCGCCTCGATGACGTGGTAGCTGACCCGGTCCTCGGGCAGATGCAGTGGCCTTGCCCAGTCCTTCAGCGCCACCAGCCGGCCGATATAGAGCGAGCGCCCTTCCGCATCGACGGTTTTGGTCTCGCCGATGATCTCGGTCTTCAGCACCGTCAGGCAGGCGAGGGAGGAATCCGGGCGCGCAGCGAGCAGGCGGCCGGTTTCGGCCAGGATCGCGGCGGCGAGCGCATCCGGGCCCTCCGACAGATCGACGGCAGTGAGCACGATCGAGGGACCGGCCTTGCGCCGCGATACCGTCGGTGCGCCGGTGACGTCGGCCTCGTCGCGCTTCTGGAACAGGTCGACCAGCCGCTTGCCGAGGCTGCGCTCCTCGGCCGTGCGGCGTTTGCGCGAGACGGTGACCTGCTCGGGGTGGCGCAGGTCGAAGGCGAGCTTGCCGGCATCGGCATAGCGTCGGCTGCGATCGACCTCGAGGCAGCGGGAAATGATCTCTTCGAGCCAGGCCGGTGCCTGCTCGTTGATGGCGCGCAAGGGCTTGGGCGCGTGGTAGAGCCGCCGTTTCATGCCCGGCACGGTCTTCGGACGCCCGAACGGCTCCTCGCCCGAGGCCATCTGGTAGAGGATGGCGCCGAGCGCGAAGAGGTCGCTCGCCGGGTCGGAGCGCTCGCCCAGCACCTGCTCGGGCGCGATGTAGGCCGCCGTGCCCATCGGCTCGCGGCTCTCTTCGCCGAGCAGGTCCGGCAGTTCGGCGTGGCGGGCGAGACCGAAATCGAGCAGCACCGCGCCATTCTCGGTCAGGATCACATTCTCGGGCTTGAGGTCGAGATGGATCACGTTCTGCCGGTGCAGATCGGCCACCGCCGTCGCGACCGCGATGCCGATGCGCTGCACTTCGGCGAAGGGCAGGGGCGCCTGCTTGATCTTGTCGGCCAGGCTCTCCCCGGCGACGAGGCCCATGGCGATGAAGGGGGTGCGGGAAAGGTCGCCCGAAGCGACGAAGCGCGGGACATGCGGGCCCGACAGCCGCTTGTGAATCAGCAGCTCGGTCTCGTAGCCGACGATGGCCGAGACGTCGGCGCCGGGGTCGAGCACCGGGATCTTCACCACGAGCGGGCCGGAATGATCCGGATGCGTGGCGTGCCAGAGCGTCGCCATGCCGCCGGCCTTCAAGCGCTCGCCGAGCGTGAAGCCGTCGATGACCGAGCCGGTCTGCAGCCGTTCCATCCCGTGCCCCTATCGTCCGATCTGCAGGCGCAGGCCGAGCCAGTCCGGCAGGCCGGCCGCATTGATCTTCCGCGCGGTGCCCTGCGTGTCATAGGGCACGCGCACCATGATGACTTCCCGCACCTGCGTATCGAGCAGGGCGAAGCAGGCCGCGGGATCGCCGTCGCGCGGCTGACCGATGGCGCCGACCACGACGACATGGCGGTGCACGGCCGAGAGCGGCGCCGGCACATTGCGCAAGGGGATGAACGCCACCGGCTCGCGCCCGACCCTGGCGTAGAAGATCGTCGGCAGATGAGTGTGGCCGCAGATGACCGTCCGCGCGTCGGTCGCGGCGAGGCAGGCCTCGGCACTGCGAAGATCGCGGACATAGTGCCAGGCGGCGGGATCGCGGGCGCTGGCATGGACGAAGAGCACGCCGTCGAGCTCCGCCGTCAGCGGCAGGCCGGCCAGGAAAGCACTCTGCTCGGCATTGAGCTGCGCTTTGGTCCACAGTGCCGCCTCGTGCGCATTCGGCGTCATGCCGGAGGGGCCGTGCACGGCCGCTTCGTCATGGTTGCCGCGGATCGCGATCGCACCGGCGGCGACGAGCTCGCGCGCCGCATCGACGCAGAAGCCGGGATCCGGGCCGTAGCCGACGATATCTCCGAGCAGCACCAGCCGGTCGGGCGCGAGCCGGCGTACCGCCGCCAGCACCGCCTCGAGCGCCTCGCGGTTGGCATGGATGTCGGAGAGGATGGCGACGCGCATTCAGTATCCGGCCCGAATCCGGGAGTAGCGCATCGTGGCAGCGCCGCTGCCGGCTTGACCAGCGCGCCTTTCGGCTCAGGCGGCCGCTCGTGGGTTGATCGTGCCAAGTGCGGCTGCGATATTGCCCACGCCATGATGATGTTCGCCGTCTTCCTCGCCTGACCTTCCTGCAGTTCCGGGTGCGTTTCGCGCTCCGGCCCTGCAAACGGACGTGGCTTTGCGTCCGAAGGTCCCTTGCCAGCCTGCCCGTGCGGCGGGCGCTTCGGCTGGCCGATAGCGAAAGACATCTCTCAATGGCTTACCCAGAATCCGGCGCGCGCGTCCTCGACGACGCGCAGATCGCCCATTTCGTTGAGCGCGGTTTCGTCCGGCTCGACCATGCCTTCCTGCCTGCGCTCGCCGAGGAGGCCCGCGCCATCCTCTGGCGCGATCTCGGTTGCGATCCGGACGATCCGGCGAGCTGGACCAAGCCGGTGATCCGGCTCGGCATGTATGCCGACGCGCCTTTCGTCGCCGCGGCGAACACCCCGCGCCTGCATGGCGCCTTCGATCAACTGGTCGGCGCCGGACGCTGGCTGCCCTGCCGCGCCATGGGCACCTTCCCGGTGCGCTTTCCGTCACCGGAGGATCCGGGCGATGCCGGTTGGCATGTCGATGTCAGTTTCGGCTTCGACGATCCCGACTTCATGAGCTGGCGGGTCAATCTCGCCTCGAAGGGCAGGGCGCTGCTGATGCTCTTCCTGTTCTCGGATGTCGGCGAGGAGGATGCTCCGACACGCATCCGGATGCGCTCACACCATGACATTGCTCGCCAGCTCGCGTCGGCAGGCGAGGCGGGGTTGTCCCTGCGCGAACTGGCCGCCGACGGCTTCGCCGGCAGCGCCGGATGCGAGGAGGTGCTGGCGACGGGGCAGGCCGGCACGGTCTATCTCTGCCATCCCTTCCTGGTGCATTCCGCGCAGCCGCATCGCGGTACAAGGCCGCGTTTCATGGCGCAGCCGCCTCTGTTGCCGCGCGAGCCGCTCCGCCTCGCTCGGCCGGATGGCGACTATTCGCCCGTCGAGGTCGCGATCCGGCAGGCGCTCTGACGCCTGCGCCACTTCGCCCGGGGGCTTGGCCCTGGGCGAAGTGGTGACAAGCTGCTGCCGGCGAGGCTACTGTCTCGGCTCACGCACCGCCCAGTGGAGACAAGCCTTGGACGCCGTGCCGAACAACGAGGTCGCGCAGCCCGATCTGGCGGCCGATCCAACGCCGCAGAAGCAGCCGCCGCGCGAGATCGAGCTGAAACTGGCTGCTTCGCCTGAGGCGCTGGAAAAATTGCGCGGCGCCGATCTGATCGCGCGTCACGCTCGCAACCAGGGCGTCACCCGCCGGCTCGACGCGGTCTATTACGACACACCCGATCGTTTGCTTGACCGCAACGGCCTGTCGCTGCGTGTGCGCCGCAGCGGCAAGCGCCATGTCCAGACCTTGAAGCGTTCCGGCGCGGGCGACCCGCTGGCACGCGACGAATGGGAGGTCGCGCTTCCGAACGGGGTGCTCGATCTGACGCTCCTGCCGCTGGCCGAGATCGGCGAGCCGCTGGCGAGCCTGTCTGCCGGCCAGCTCGCGCCGGTCTTCGCCACGCGCATCAGGCGGCGCCTCCGCCGGCTCGACTATGCTGGTGCGCTCATCGAGATCGCCTTCGACGATGGTGCGATCGAGGCCGGCGAAAACAGTCAGCCGGTCAGCGAGGTCGAATTGGAGCTGAAGGAGGGCGAGGCGGCGGCGCTCTATGAGCTGGGGCTCGCTCTGCTCGACATCGTCCCGCTGCAGGTCGCCACGCAGAGCAAATCGGCGCGCGGCTATGGCCTTGCCTTTTCCCGCTTGCCGCGGGCGATCAAGGCCAAGCCGGTCGAGATCTCCGAGCATGACAATGCCGATGCGGCGATCGCAGCCATCCTCGGCAATACCTACAGGCAGCTCCTCGGCAATCTCGCGCCTGTCGCCACCGGCTCAGGGCCTGAGGGCGTCCATCAGATGCGGGTGTCGCTGCGCCGCCTGCGCTCGGCGCTGTCGGTGCTGAAACGCGAGGTCGCATCGGCCGCGCTCGCGCCGATCGGACGGGAGGCCAAGCGCCTTGGCCATGTGTTGGGGCCCGCCCGCAATTGGGACGTCTTCATCACCCAGACCATTCCGGACATCGAAGCCGAAGGGTTGGATGGCGCCGGATTGCCGATGCTGCGCAAGGCGGCCGAGCCGTTTCAGGCCGCGAGCTATGCCGCGATCGAGGAGCGGCTGGCGAATCCGCAGACCAGCCGCTTCCTGCTGTCCTTCGGCGCGCTGATCGAGCGGCGCGGCTGGCGGAGCGGTCTTCCCAGCGAGGCCATGGCGGTATTGGCCGAGCCGGCTTCCGATTTCGCCGGGCGTGTGCTGGCGCGGACGCATCGCCAGGCGCTGAAGCGCGGCCGTGGCTTCGGCAGTCTCCAGCCCGAGGCGCGTCACGAATTGCGGCTGGCTTTGAAAAAGCTGCGCTACACCGCCGAGTTCTTCCTCTCGCTGTATGATGGTGCGCCCGCGCGCAAATATCTCGCGCGGCTCTCTCGCCTCCAGGAGGCGCTCGGCCTTGCCAACGATGCGGCGACGACGCAGCATCTGCTCGCCGATCTGCGGGGCGGCAAGGCTGGACCGGAGCTGCATTTCGCCGCTGGTGCCTCACATGGCTGGCAATCGCGCCAGGCCGTCGAAGCTGGGCGCCAACTCAAAAAGCGTTGGCGCAGATTCGAGGCGGCGAGCCCGTTCTGGGCATAGGCCGCCCGGCTCAACCGGCCTTCCGGGCGACGATGGTCAACTCGCCTTCGTTGCTCACCTGCGCGAGCACGACATCGCGCGACGAGAAGCCCTTGGCCTCGACGGCGGACTTCACGGCCGGTGCCTTTTCGATCGCCTGACGCAGCTTCTCGAGCTCGTCCGCGGTGCGGGTCGCCACCAACTGGTTCACCTGAGCTCGGCTGGCTTCGGGAAGCTCGTCGATCTCGATCACCTTGACCGAAGTGATGGTGGGGGCATTTGCCGGCGCTTCCTGCGAGGAGGCGGGGGGCTGCGTCGAGGGCCTCTCCGGCGTCGGCGCCTGGGCATGGGCGGCGCCGGCCAGGATCGTGGCGGCGCTGGCAACGACGATCGTGATCATACGCATGGCGTGTCCTTCCATCGGTTGCGGAAGGGCGATTCGACAGCATGAATGGGATCTGAGGCTGAACGCGATCAGGTCATTTGGTGACCATATCGCGGCGCAAAAGGGGCAATAGCGGAACGGCCTGCCCGGTGTTGCCGCCCTTGGCATTCTCGGGCCACCGCAGCGTCAGGGCGAGATGAGTGCGTGCGTGGTGATCCTGTTCGCTTTGGCGATGATCCCGGCAAGCGCGCCGCGAGCGCTCGATTTCGACAGTCTACGCGGCCATTCCATCCGGATCTCTTATCGCGAGCGCTTGATCGGCCGGATGGGGTCGATCGGATTTTTCTGGAACGACAGGGTCCATGTCTCGGAAGCCTCCCGCATCTTTCACCGGGCGGATGTGCGCTCGACGGTGCCTGGTCGAGGTGGAGGACGCGAATTGTCGGAGACGGGCAGGGTGGTATGAGCCAGTTGGCCTGGAACGGCTCGGCTCTGACGCGCAGCTGGATCAATAGCGTCGGCGTCCAGGTCACGCAGACGATCGAGGTTTTTCCACAGTCCGGCGGCTTCGGCTGCCGGATGCGCGTCGGACGTGAAGGGCCGGTGCCGCCGGTCGAGGCCCTATCCGAGTCGTGCCGCATGATACGCGGCAACGTCTTCGCCGGCTGCAGCCGTTGACCTCAAGCCGCGTCGAGGCCGTAGAGCGAGTGCAGGGTGCGCACCGCCAGCTCGGTATAGGCGGCGTCGATCAGCACCGAGAACTTGATCTCGGAGGTGGTGATGGCGCGGATATTGATGCCCTTCTCGGCCAGCGCCCGGAAGGCGCGCGCCGCGACGCCGGCATGGCTGCGCATGCCGACGCCGATCGCCGAGATCTTCACCACGTCGGTCGCGCCCTGGATGTCCTGGTAGGCGATGGTGTCGTGCTTGGATTCGAGCAGGCCCTTGGCGCGCTCATAGTCGGCTGTCGGCACCGTGAAGGTGATGTCGGTGGTCGCCTGGTCGTCGGAGACGACCTGGATGATCATGTCGACATTGATGTTGGCGTCGGCCAGCGGCCCGAAGATCGCCGCGGCGACGCCGGGCTTGTCGGCCACGCGCCGGAGCGTGATCTGGGCTTCGTCGCGCGAGAAGGCGATGCCGGTGACGATCTGCTGTTCCACGATGTCGTCCTCGTCGCAGATGAGGGTGCCTGGATTGGGGTTTTCAGGGTCGTCGAAGGAGGAGCGCACATAGGTCGGCACGCGCTGGACCATGGCGATCTCGACCGAGCGCACCTGCAGCACCTTCGAGCCGAGAGAGGCCATCTCCAGCATCTCTTCGAACGAGACCTTGTCCATGCGCCGCGCCTTCGGCACCACGCGAGGATCGGTGGTGTAGACGCCGTCCACGTCGGTGTAGATGTCACAGCGATCGGCCTTCAAGCCCGCGGCGAGCGCGACTGCGCTGGTGTCCGAGCCGCCGCGGCCGAGCGTGACGATGCGGTGGCTGCGCGGGTTGATGCCCTGGAAGCCGGAGCAGACCGCGATTTCGCGGTTGCGGTCGAAGCCGGCGAGGATGCCGGCGCCGTCGACGCCCTCGATCCGGGCCGAGCCATGCGCGTCCGAGCCGTAGAGCGGGATCTGCCAGCCCTGCCAGGAGCGGGCGGGCAGGCCCATCTCCTGCAGCACGATCGCCATCAGTCCGGAGGTCACCTGCTCGCCTGAGGCGACGACGGTGTCATATTCGGCCTGATCGTAGACAGAGGACGCCTCTTTGCACCAGGCGACCAGTTCGTTGGTCTTGCCCGACATCGCCGAAACCACGACCGCGACCTGGTTGCCGGCGTCGAATTCGCGTTTGACGTGGCGGGCCGCGTTCTTGATGCGCTCGACAGTGGCGACCGAAGTGCCGCCGAATTTCATCACCAGACGGGCCATGACGTCCAAGAGCTCTCAGCAACGGACCCGGCACGGGCCGGGACAAATAGCGCCCTCGCACTCGGTGAAGGGCGCGTGTAGATGACGGGAGGTGCGGGCGGTGTCAATGCAGCTACGGTCCGCGCGGGCATAAACGGGATATCAAAGGGCGATGACCGCAGCGGCACGCGAAGGCTCCACCATCGACCCGGCCGAGGTCGCGCGTTTCGACGCGCTGGCCAGGAGCTGGTGGGATCCGAAAGGGCCGATGGCGGTCCTGCACAAGTTCAATCCCGTCAGGCTCGCCTTTATCCGCGACCTCGCCTGCGAGCGCTTCGGCCGCGATCCGAAATCGCTCCAGGCGCTGAAGGATCTGAGCGTCGTCGATATCGGCTGTGGCGGCGGCGTACTCTGCGAACCGTTGGCGCGTCTGGGCGCGACGGTGACGGGGCTCGATCCGGCGACGACAAACATCGCCGTGGCGCGGGCACATGCTGAGAAGACTGGCATCGGCATCGACTATCGCGAGGAAACGATCGAGGCCGTGGTCGCTTCGGGCGCGCGCTTCGACATCGTGCTCGCCATGGAGGTGGTCGAGCATGTCGCCGATGTCGACGCCTTCGTCGCCTCCTGCTGCGCGGCGGTGAAACCAGGCGGCATGCTCGTGATGGCGACGCTCAACCGCACGCTGAAATCCTACGCGCTCGCCATCGTCGGCGCCGAATACATCCTGCGCTGGCTGCCACGCGGCACCCATGATTGGGAGAAATTCGTGACGCCGGAGGAACTGGAGGCAGCGATCGAGACCGGCGGACTCTCGGTCTTCGCCCGCGAGGGCGTGGCCTACAACCCGTTGGCTGACCGCTGGTCGCGCTCGCGCGATCTCGACGTCAACTACATGCTGGCAGCGGGGCGGGCGGGCTGAGCTCTTGCTGGCGTATTGATCCTGCGCAGCCCGCTTTTTGAAACCCGGTCGAAACGATCTCTGAATCTCACAGGGGCGATGCGAGCCGCCCTGCAAGCCGGCTCGGCGGACGCCGGGGCGCAGATTCCCAATCCTTGCGCCTCGGCGTCCAATCGAAGCTGTCAGCGCTGCTTTGCCCTTTGCCCTGGCGCATAGCCAGAGGCGCCTGGGTAACCCGTCACGCTTCCGTCCGCTTGCCTCCGACGTCCTGGGGCGTAGCCGGACGCACCGCGAGTGCCGGGAACGCTGCCGCCGGCTCGCATCTGCTGGCCTGGCGAATAGGATGAGGCGCCTCGGCCGGCGCTGCCGCCCAGGCCCCCGCTTCCGCCGCCGCCGCGGCCTCCACCCTGACCGCCGCCACCGCCATGGCCGCCACCGTGACCACCGCCGCTGCCACCACCTTGGCCGCCGCCGCTGCCGCC
>SCMY01000017.1 GCA_005502805.1 Rhizobiales bacterium 2SD
GTGATCCTGCAGGGCGTGCTGAAGTCGCAGCTCGACATCGGCGACATCATCCTCGGCTGAGCGAAGGCCGGCATCGACCTCGCAACCTGCGCCGCGCGGCAACCGCCGCGCGGTTTTTTGCTGCCAGCGGCGCCCCGGCGATTCTCATCCGGGACATGCGACGCGTTCCGTGTCACTACGGGCGGCGTGCTGGCCAAGCGCTTTCGGCCACTGAATGGTCGCTTTGGACTGCTTCGCTTCGCCTGCAATGACGGAAGGCCGCAGTTGAAGACTCTCACCACCATCGGCTTCGATGCCGACGACACGCTCTGGCAGAACGAGCAGTTCTTCCGCCTGACGGAGGACCGTTTCGTCACGCTGCTCGGCGAGCATGGCGAGGCGGCCGAGATCTCCGGCAAGCTGCTCGAGGCCGAGAAGCGCAACCTCTCCTTCTATGGTTTCGGCATCAAGGGCTTCACCCTCTCGATGATCGAGACCGCGCTCGAGGTCACACGCGGCCAGGTGCCGCCGGCGGTCATCGGCGAGATTCTCGCAGCCGGTCGTGAGATGCTGCGCCATCCGGTCGAGACCCTGCCGCACGCGCAGGACACGCTCGCCGCGCTCGCTGGGAACTACCGGCTGGTGCTGATCACCAAGGGCGATCTCTTCGATCAGGAGCGCAAGCTCGCCCAATCCGGTCTCGGCGACTTCTTCGACGCGGTCGAGATCGTCAGCGACAAGAGCGCTGCGACCTATGAGAGGCTCTTCGCCCGGCATGGCAATGGGCCGGGGCGGGCGCTGATGGTCGGCAATTCACTGAAGTCCGACATCGTCCCGGCGCTCGCAGCCGGCGCCTGGGCCGCGCATGTGCCGCATGAGCTGACCTGGGCGCTGGAGCACGCCGAGGAGCCGGCCGGGGAGGCGCGCTTCCGTAAGCTTCCCGATCTCGGCGGGCTGGTCGATCTGGTGCGCGAGATCGGCTGAAAGCGGGCGCTTCGGCCAGCAAACTGGACCCGCCTTGCAATTTGTGCTAGCTCCACCGATGTAAGACGAGATGCGGCCGGTTCTGGCCAATCCTCCGCGCGGGTATTCCGACCGGCGGGCCACTTCAGATCCACCACACGTCGATACAAGGCCATGGCAAGGCGTCCGCGCGTCCGGTCATGGGTTCCACGAATACGCGGATCTGAAGTGCAAGGATTAGTCCCGCTATGAACAAGGGCACCGTCAAGTGGTTCAACGCCACCAAGGGCTACGGCTTCATCACCCCTGAGGCCGGCGGCCCGGACGTTTTCGTCCACATCAGCGCTGTCGAGCGCGCTGGCCTGCGCGAGCTGCGCGAAGGTCAGGTCGTCTCCTACGAGCTGATCGCCGATCGCAAGACCGGCAAGTCCTCGGCTGGCAACCTCGTCGCCGGCTGAAGCTGATTTCGGGCGGACCATTCAAGGTCCGCCCGTTTCCAAGACGCGGGCATGAGGCCTGCGACACACGACATCCCCCGGCGCAGTGGCTAGCGGTTCGCCGGGCGGAAAGAGACCATGCGTAGACCGAGATGGCATGCCGAGGCGCTTCCGTTCACCACGTGCGCCCCACGTCATTCGGCTCAGAAAGACCTGATTTGACCAAATTCACCGACCTCGGCCTGGCCGAGCCGCTTCTCAAAGCGCTCGCCGCCGAAGGTTATGAGACGCCGACGCCGATCCAGGCGCAGGCGATCCCTTCCATTCGCGACGGTCGTGACCTGCTCGGAGCTGCCCAGACCGGCACCGGCAAGACCGCTGCGTTCTCGCTGCCCATGCTGCACCGGCTGCTGAACCAGCCGCGGCGCATGCAGCCGCGTTCTGTGCGCGCCCTGATCCTGTCGCCGACGCGCGAGCTTTCGGCCCAGATCGAGGCCAGCATCCGCAATTACGCCCAGTTCACCTCGCTGAAGTCGACGGTGATCTTTGGCGGCGTGCCGGTGGGCAAGCAGATCCGCGCACTCGGCCAGCATGTCGACATCCTCGTCGCCACGCCCGGCCGCCTGCTCGATCTCGTCGATCAGCGTGCCGTCTCGCTGCGCGAGATCGAGTTCCTGGTGCTCGACGAAGCCGACCAGATGCTGGACCTCGGCTTCATCCATGCGCTGCGCAAGATCGCGACGCTGATCCCGAAGCAGCGCCAGACGCTGCTGTTCTCGGCGACCATGCCGAAGGCGATCCGCGAGATCGCCCAGGCCTATCTGACCGATCCCGTCGAGGTCGCGGTCGCGCCTGTCGCGACCACGGCCGAGAAGATCGAGCAGCGTGTCATCTTCACCGAACAGGGCCAGAAGCCGGCCTTGCTGGCGAAGACCTTGAGCGTTCCCGAGATGGAGCGCGCCATCGTCTTCACCCGCACCAAGCATGGCGCCGACAAGGTCGTGCGCCAGCTCGAGCAGGCCGGCATCAAGTCCGCCGCGATCCATGGCAACAAGAGCCAGGGCCAGCGCGAGCGGGCCCTTGGCGCCTTCCGTGACGGCGAATTGCGCATCCTGGTCGCGACCGACATCGCCGCGCGCGGCATCGATGTCGACGGCATCAGCCATGTCGTCAATTTCGACCTGCCGAACGTGCCGGAGACCTACGTCCATCGCATCGGCCGCACCGCGCGCGCCGGCGCCTCGGGCCTCGCCATCGCCTTCTGCACGCCGGAAGAGCGTGGCGATCTCGCCGCGATCGAGAAGCTGACCAAGATTGCGCTCACTCCAGTCGGCGACGTGCCGTATTGGGATGGTCGCACTCCGAAGAAGCCGCCGCAGAACCGCGGCGGTCGTGGCCAGGGCCGCCCGCAGAACGGGCAGCAGCCCGGACAGGGGCAGCGTCGCGACGGTCGCGGTGCTCCGTCTCATGGCCGGGGCGGCCAGCGTCAGGAGCAGGGCGAGCGTCAGGCTCAGCCGCATCGCGAGCAGTCCCGTCCGAACCAGCCTCGCCAGCATCAGGCGCGTCCGGAGCAGCAGCGTCACGAGCGCCCTGCTCAGCGCCAGGATGGGGGCGGCGCACGAAAAGACGCGGTTTCCGGCAAGGAAGGACTTGGCGGCGTCGCGTTCTTGCAGCAAAGAACGGGACAACGACGCACCGGCGGCGGCGGGCGGCGCCCGAACTGACAGGCGCCGTGATCGCTGGGGCTGAGCCTGGGAGGCTTGGCCCCGCGCCGAGGACAAGACGAAGGATCAGCGAATGGCGAAAGAAGAACTGCTCGAATTCGACGGCACCGTGGTCGAGGTGCTCCCTGACGGCAACTATCGGGTCAAGCTCGACAACGATCACGTCATCCTGGCCTATGCGGCCGGCAAGATGAAGAAGAACCGCATCCGCACCATCGCCGGCGATCGCGTCGTCGTGGAGATGTCGCCCTACGATCTCGACAGGGGCCGCATCAACTTCCGCCAGAAGACCGCCAGCCCCGGCCCGATGCCGCCGCGGCCGCAGAACTTCCGCCGGCGCTGACATCCGTGCGCTTCAGCCGGCCCGAGCAATTCTTCATCGCGGCCGGAATCGGGCTCGGCGCGCTCGCCTCGCTCGCGGTCAATACGGGCTGGATCACCAAGGGCGGCGCCTTCCCGCCCTTCGTCTATGTGCTGCTGGCTCTCGCTCTGGTCGAGATCGTCGCTGGCTTCGCAACGAAGCAGCCGCCCGGCACGCTGTTCTCGATGCCTGCCCGCATCCTCGCCTTCGCACTCGGCGTCGGCGTTCTGATCCTGCTGACCGGCAGCCTGGCCTGAACTGGCAGCGACGTTTCAAGCTTCGGACATCATCCATTCGCGTCATGCTCGCCCCTGTGGCGAGCATCTACGTCTTGAACGCCGCATTTGATGGCGACCGGATGACGTGGATGGCCGGGACAGGCCCGACCATGACGGGCAAGGCGGGTTACGCGACACTCCAGCGTTGATCCCGGGCAAGAAAAAAGCCCCGGCCGAAGCCGGGGCGTGAGGTGTGTGTCCGTGGTGACAGGTACTACGAAGAAAAACTTGAAAAGCTCAGTAGCCGCTCCTGGCCCAGTATTGCGAACCCGGGCTGACCATGACCTGACGCTGACGCGTCGCGTATTCTGCCGGCACGGTCTCGTGCACGACCCGCGTCGCGCTGACCATGACGCGGCGGCTGCGCTCGCCATAAACGGCGGGAACCACGTCGTAGTCGACTGAAGCAGGTGAAACCTGGACGGTGCGCTGCTGATAGCCGTATTGCGCGGGGACATCGACCCAGCAGCCGGTGGTCTGACCGTAAGCGTCACGGCTCACCTCCCAACGCCGGGTGGCCGGCGAGATCAGCACCTTTTCCGAGACGGTCCGGTACTGGGCCGGGATGTGGCGGGCGATGCGGCGCTCCGGCTGAACCATCACTTTCTCGGTGACGGTCTCGTATTGCGCCGGAACGACCCGCGAGAAGGTGCGTTCGGGGCGCACGACATAGCTCTCATCGACCGTGCCGTAGACCGGCGGCTTCGCGACCAGCTTGTAGCATGAGCCACCACCGCAGTTGCTGACGGGAGCCCGGTAGCAGGAGGAGGCGTAGCAGCCGCCAGCCATGGCCGGCGCGCCGAGGCCGACAAGGGCCGTGGTGGCGAGTGCCGAAAGCGAAAGAAGCCTGAACATCATAGCTGACCCCAACCCTGCATTGCACAGCGCTGCCGCTGCGTCGTTGGAGTCAGGAAGCCCGAACTGATCTATGAAGACAAGGTTAACTGCAAAACAAGGTAAAATTAACCAGTTTTGCTCAGGTGGAGGCTATTCGCTCCGCCGCCGAACTGCCTGCCCGGCGAACGTGCTGCATGTGGCCGGGGCCACGCCGGACAGGCGTCATGCCTTGTCCGGCGGTAGGGTGGGTGCTTTCGCAACCGGGCTCAGTCGATCGCGCCCCGCTTCATACCGAAGCCTTCGATATAGCAGCTGCACGAGCTGTTGGCTGGCGCCGGCCTCGCTTCGCACGAGCCGCGCGAGGTCACGCAGACATCGCCGAAACGTTGGCGATAAGGCCTCTCGTAGCCATAGCGCGGGCGATCATAGCCATAGTAGGGCACCGGCGACCGGTCATAGTCGTAGTAGCGCGGCGCTGGGCGATAATAGGGATCGTAGTACTGGGCGTTCGCGCTGGTCGCGGACGAGATGGCCGCGCCGACGAGAGCGGCGAGAGCGAGCGTCCTGATCATGCCTGTCCTCCTGGTTGCCCGGCAGCGCCGGGCGTGAATCCATTGGAGGCCAGGATAAGGGCCGTTCGATGAACGATGGCTGAGCACGGCCACAGTCCTGGCCGCGCGGCGAGAATGCGGGGTCAGGCGCCAGGGCTGCGTGAATTCAGCTGCCGGCCTTCATGCTGGAGGCCCAGTAGTCCTTGACTTGCTTGACCAGCGTCTCCGGCAGCGGGACGTAGCCGAGCGCGGTCGCATCGTTGGCGCCGCTCTCAAAGGACAGGCGGAAGAAGTCGAGCACCTCCTGGGTGCGGCGCGTGCGCGGCTTCGGCACCAGAGCGAAGGTGGTGGCGACGATCGGATAGGCGTCCGCCCCGGGCGCATCGGTCAGCATCAGCGAGAAGTCCTTGGCCCTAGCCCATTCGGCGCTGACGGCGGCTGCCGAGAAGCTCGCCGGCTCCGGCTTGACGAAATTGCCGGCCTTGTTCTGGACCTGGGCATAGGCGAGGCCGGCGCGCACGACCTGGCCGAACTCGACATAGCCGATCGCGTTCTTGGTCCGCTTCACCGCCTCGGTGATGCCTTGCGTGCGCTCGGCGCCGGCGCCGACCGGCCAGGGAACCTGCGTGTTGACGCCGACCTTGTCGCGCCATTCCGGGCTCGCCTTGGCGAGGTAGTCGGTCCAGTTGAAGGTCGTGCCCGAGCCGTCCGAGCGGTAGATCACGCTGATCGGGGCGTCGGGCAGCTTGAGCTCGGGATTGGCGGCCTTGATCGCCGGATCGGACCAGAGCTTGACCTTGCCGAGATAGATGTCGGCGAGGAGGGAACCGGTGAAGCGGATCTGGCCGGGGCCGACGCCATCGATGTTCACCACCGGGACGATGCCGCCCATCACGATCGGGAACTGGATCAGCGCCGAGCGCTGCAATTCCTCGGAGGAGAGCGGCCGGTCGGAGGCGCCGAACTCGGCAGCGCGCTGGGTGACGCGAACCTCGCCGCCGAGCGAGCCGATCGGCTCATAATCGACGCCGATATCGAGCGGCGTCATCTCGGCGCCGTCGGACTTGGCGACGCGATAGTTCTGCGCCCATTTGCCGATGATCGGGAAGGCGAAGCTCGAGCCCGCGCCGGTGATCGGCTCGGCTTGGGCAGGCGCCACGAATGAGGCGAGAAGAGCGCCGGCGACAGCCAGCTTGACCAGAAGCTTCATGCGTCCACCCACCCTGTCGAGCCCATGCGGGCCAAGATCAACGGGTTGACGCTAGGGCGGGGCGGTGACGGTGCGATGACGCGGCAAACGAAAGACCCCGCCGGTGTGACACGGCGGGGCCTTCCTTCAGCAGTCATGCCGGCTTTGCAGCCTGCTTTGACCGCGGGTCGTCAGTGCCAGGTCTGGCGGCCGTACCAGTCGTCGATGTCGCGACGGACACGGTCCTTCTCGATCCCATAGCGTTCCTGGATTTTGCCTTCGAGCTGGTCGCGCTTGCCGGCGATGACGTCGAGATCGTCATCGGTCAACTTGCCCCACTGCTCCTTGACCTTGCCCTTGAGCTGCTTCCAGTTTCCTTCGACGCGATTCCAGTCCATCGGACGCTCCTCCTGATCGTGAACGGTATGCTTGAACAACGCGCGGGCGGCCGAATGGTTCGGCAGAAGGCCGCTGCGCTTGCAAATACCGGCCCTGCAACTGTCTAGAAGTGCGCCCGGTTACGGACCGCGAGCCGGGCCCGCAGGCGCGGCGTCGCCCAGTCCAGGAAGGCGCGGACCTTCAGGCTGCGCAGTCCGCCCTCCGCATAGGCGAGACTGACCGGCAGAGGTGCTGGCGCGAACGCCTCCAGCACGGCTTCGAGGGCGCCTTGCCGAAGCTCGTCCTCGACCTGATAGGACAGCACGCGCACGAGGCCGAAACCGGCCACGGCCGCAGCGATCGCCGCAGCGGTCGAATTCACCGAGAGCCGCGGCCTGGGCTCCTCGCCGAGGGCGGGGTTGTCGCCGCGATAGCGCCATTCCGGGGTGATCGAAAAGCCGCGGAAGGAGATGCCGTCATGAGCCGCGAGGTCTTCCGGCGTCTGCGGCCTGCCGCGCCGGTCGAAATAGGCGGGACTGGCGCAGATCACGCGACGGACTTCGCCGACCTTCGCCGCGATGAGCCCGCCAGCATCGAGATGACCAATCCGCACGGCGACGTCGATATGCTCGTCGGCGAGGTTGATCTGCCGGTCTTCGAGATGGAGCTTGAGCGAAATCTCCGGGTTCTCTTCCAGGAAGGCGAGGGTGACCGGCAAGACATGACGCTGGCCGAATAACGTGGGGGCGGTGACGCGCAGTTCTCCGCGAGGCGCGCTGTATTCGCCGGCGGCGATGCGCTCGGCCTCTTCGACCTGCTCGAGGATGCGCCGGCTGGCCTCGAGATAGGCGAGGCCAGCTTCGGTCAGCTCCGTCCCGCGCCGCGTGCGCAGCATCAGCTTGGCCCGCAGATGGCTTTCGAGATCGGCGATCCTGCGGCTGACGGTGGCGAGCGGCATGCGCAGCTTGCGCGCTGCTGCCGACAGGCTCCCGGCGTCAACCACCGCGAGCAGAATTGCCATGGCGTCCAGCCGATCCATCAGCCTTCCATGTTTCGGGAGGGTACCTCTACAAGGTCTCCATAGCATCCGGTTATCGGGAGGAATACCTCGCTCTTCAAAGGGGCGCCGTTCGTGGCGCCTCGCGCTCGGACGAGCCCAGGAGTTCACGATGACCGGTCTTTCACGCAGGGAATTTTCGCTCGGCCTTCCGGCACTGGCGGCGGCAGGTCTTGGTCTGCCAGTGGCCGGACTTGCGCAGGTGCCGGCGACGGCCGAGCGCGTGGCGCCGCCGCCCGTGGCGCAGCTCCGGATTGGCCGCTTCACGGTAACCGCGCTGAGCGATGGCTATGTCGACATGCCCTATGAATATTTCCCCGGCCGCTCCGCCGCCGAGGTCGAGGCGCTGGCGAAGGCGCAATTCTCGGCGCGAGCCGGTGGCGTCAGGATGATGTTCAATCAGTACCTCATCGAGGACGGCAGCAGCCGGATTCTGATCGATGCCGGACCGGGCGGCACGATCGGCCAGTCGGGGAAGCTGCCCGCGGGGCTCGCCGCGCTCGGCCTCGACCGAGGCAGGATCGACGCCGTGATCGTCACCCACATGCACCAGGACCATATCGGCGGCCTCGTCGCCGGCGAGCAGGCCGGTTTCGCCAAGGCCGAGATCTATGTCGACCGGCGCGAGCTCGCGCACTGGACCAATCCGGCGACCCGCTCGGCCTCGCCGTCCTATCTCCAGAACGGCATCAAGCTCGCCGGCGAGGTGGCGCGCCTTTATCCCAAGCTGCAGGCCATCGATGGCGAGCGTGAGATCGTCCCCGGTGTCTCGATCGTCGACCTTGCTGGCCACACCCCCGGTCATATCGGCGTCCGCATCGCCGATGCCGGCCAGAGCCTGGTCATGGCCGGCGACATGCTGTTTCCCGTCGTCCATCCGGCGGGGCTCGACGTGAACTTCCTGTTCGAGCAGGACCGCCCGGCGGCGCAGGCGATGCGCACCCGCTTCTTCCAGCGCGCGGCTGCGGAAGGTTCGCTGATCGCGGCGACCCATATGCCGTTCCCGGGGCTCGGCCGCGTCGTCGCCGATCACGGCCAGTATCGCTGGCTGCCGGCAGCCTGGGCCTTTCAGGACTAGAGGCGAGGGAGCGAGCTGCAGCAGACATTGATGGGCGAGGCCGGTTCACTGCCGGCCTCGTGCTTGCGTGAGGGCAGGGCATCGGCTCGACCATGGCTCGGCACGCCTGTCGCAGGTGGAAAATCGGCAGACCGCTAAAATGCGAATGGAATCCGTATCGGTCGGCAAAGGGGCCGCGGCCTAAGGAAGCGTGATCAACGCCCAGAACAGGCCATGACATACTCAGCGCAAGACATCACGAACGCCCTCCTGCGGATCAAGGAGGATGGGTTCGTCCTCGACAACGACGCCTTCGGCTATTCAGCGATCAGATGGGACGCCCGCCGGCTCCGGCGCGACCTGCGCGAGGCCGGCTATGCCGGCGCCGAGCTCGTCCAGGGCCGGATGAGGAACGGGGGTGAGGACATCTGCTGGCTCTACGATCCCGGGAAGGTCGGGAAGGCTGAGGTCGGCAGCCTCGCAGCGGCACGGCATTCGGCGCTGTACGGGGAATAGTCGCCTGGAGGCAAGTGGTCGGATCGAGCTTTCACTGAGCCGACGGCACGCTGAGCCCCGTCGTCGGCAGGCGCTCGATTGCACGGTCAGGAGCGAATGAGCAGCGGGGGCGACTGAACTCCGCTTTCTCGCGCCAAGAACGGACCTTTAAAGCGTTCCCAGCTCTTCTCGGGGCGGCGTCTTCGCGCGTGGATGCGTAGAGCATTGACCAGCGCCTGCATAAGCGGGCTGCTGTTCCGTCGCGCAATCCTGGCGCAATCAACGATCTTTACAGTGAAAAGATGGATGCGGCGCAACGCCCGCATCGAGCGCACAGTCATGGCTGCACAGCCTTGACGGCAAGCTGATCTGAGATCGGAGCTTGAGATGCTTTACTGCGGCCGGCCACAGAGAATAGTCGTAGCGTCGCGCAAAAGCAGGCCGGGACGTTTCCCGGTTCATGCCCTCCTGGCCGCTGAGACCGCTCGGATGCGGGCCCGATTGGCCGGTCGCGCCAAGCTGAAGCGGCAGTGGTTCAGGGGGCGGGTTCGGATGGCGGGCTTGGCTATCGCGTTCCCGATGTCCGCCAGCCCGATCATGGCCGATAGCGCGGTGAAAAAGCAGCCTGACTGGGTGATGGAGCTCGGCGCGTTTGGCCTGTTCTCGCCAAAGTTCTTCGGAGCCAAGGACTCCAAATTCTCGGCGCTTCCCCATGTATCGATCAAATATAAGGACATCGCCTTTGCCTCCATCGACAGGGGGATCGGCGTAAACGTTCTCTCGGCAAATGGCTTCACCGCGGGCGCATTCGTGAGCTTTCGGCCGGGGCGTAAGGTCAAGGAGAGCAGGCGCTACCTGGCCGGGCTCGGCGACGTCGATCCAGCGCTCACCGCCGGCGCCTTCGTCAAATACGACTATGGACGGTACTTCTCTACGCAGCTCGCGCTCAGCAAAGGCATCGCCTCGATCGGCGACGACAAGAACAAGGTGAATACCCTGGGGTTTCTGGAGAAGGCCAAGGGCAATCTCGGTACGCGGATCGACTGGAGCGCCGATGTGCGGCTGCCGCTGCTCGACAATCGGCTGCACCTATCCGTCGGACCCCGCGTCAGCTTCTTCGACAAGGAATACGCCGAATCCACCTATGGGATCACGGTCAATCAGGCGGTCGCCTCCGGCTATCGGTCCCACAAGGCAAAAGCCGGTATCGCGGAAGCCGGCGTCGGCGGCAGCGCGCGCTATCGCATCACCGACACCATCTCCGCGACCGCTTTCGGCAGCTACACCAGAATCGTCGGCGACGCCGCCAAATCCCCGCTCGTGACCGGTCCGGGCGGCTCGAAGGACCAGTTCAAGGCTGGCGTCGGGTTGGCTTATCAATTCGGCTTGTAAAGCAGGCAGTTGGCCGCGATCAGTGGCGTTCGTCGTCCGGAAATCAGGCCAGGCTCAACCGCGGCACGTCAACGCCTTCGTAAGCTCGACCTAAGCCGGCCGATCCGGCTTACCTCATGTCTGTCCCGGCCGCAGCTTGTAGAAGACATGCCGGCCGATCGTGTCCATCTTCTTCAGCTTCCGCGCCCAGTAGGGCCTCACATAGTCGGCGTGGTAGTGCGTGGAGGCGCCGACTTCGGCAAGATAGGTCGTGCCGTCATAGACTTCGCGGGCGATGCGGACCGCGTCGCGCCAGGGGCCGGGTTCGGTGATGCGCAGCGACTTGCCTTCGCAGGCGAAGGTGAACTGGCAGGCGAGGTAGCGGCTGGCGTTCTGGTAGACCGTGCCGCAGACGCTGTTCGGGTAGAGCCCGCTCTTGACGCGGTTGAGCACCACCTGCGCCACCGCGGCGCGCCCCTGCTCGCCTTCCGAGCGCGCCTCGAAATAGACCGCTTCGGCCAGGCAGCGCTGCTCCTTGGCCATGTTCTCGGGCGCGATCAGGCTGGTGTAGATCTGCTTCTCGTTGGGATCGACGGTGCGCAGATCAGTGGCCGGCGCACGCTCGGACTTGGCGACGCGGCTGCGCGATTTCGGTTCGGCGGCGACCGGCGCCATCTGCATCGGCGTCGTCGAGATGCCTGCCGCCATGCCGGCGACGGCGGTGGGCGTGCTGGACGCCTGGCCGAGCGCGGCTGGGACGGATGGCGTCGAGCCGTCGACGCTTTCCAGATGCAATTCGGCATGGCGCGGCGAGGTGATGACCTTCGGGATCGCCGTCGGCGAGGAATCCGACAGGGCCGGATCGGTGACGCCTTCGTCGCGCAGGAACGGCTCGAAGCCGAGCGGCGGTTCCTCCGGGCTTTCCAGCGCCTCGAGCGAGAAGCCGGCCGAGATCAATCCGGGCTGGGTATCGCCGAAGACGATCCGTTCGAGCTCGCCGGGCGGGCCGTTGCGGGTGATGGTCGGGCGCAAGCCCACGAGCTGGTCGCCCTTGCTGCTGCGGTCGACCTGCGGGAAGGCGCTGGCTGAGCGCTTCATGTCCTCGCGCGGCAGGCGCGGATCGATCGCGAAGGTGCGTTCGGGGGCCTCGAAGGAGAGGCGGGCCGGCTGGATCAGACGGGCATAGGCGCGTTCCGGCAGGTGGAAGGCGCTGGCCGCGACGAGCAAAGACGGGCCCTCAGCCAGGTCGGAAAGGGGGCCGGGCGCGGTGCGTGCGATCAGCGATCCCGGCGGGCCGAGCGGACCCGGATTCTGGCCGGCCGAGGCGGTGAACGAGACCAGCATCCCGGCTGAGAGCGCCCAGGGCGCGACCGTCGCCAGTGCCCAGCGCAGACGGTGCCAGCCCATTCGCTTCGTTCGCCGACGCAGACGCAACTGACCAGAGCCCTCGTATCCGAAAGACCAGAGATGAGCGGCCGCGACTATGAATGATGCAAATTCGCGACAGTTGGATAATCCCTTGTCAGGGTTGAAGGCGGGTTAACGCGCCGACACCTGCTTGCATCGCCTCCGCCAAAAGACGGCTTTCCCGATCCCCGATTCTTCCCTTATGCTGCGCCGCAACAAAGGGAGAGAGACATGAATGCCACCGCCCTCAAGGCCGATTCCGAAGCCAATGCCGTCGCGCTGATCGCCGCGGCGCTGCCGGGCTTCGAGACCTTGCTGGAGGAGGCGGTCGCCGCTGTCCGGCAGAAGGTTCTGGTCGATGGCCGGATCTCTTCGGCCAAGCTCGAGCAGGAGCAGCACGCCGCTCACGGCCTGTCCTGGCTCGCGACCTATGTGATGGCGCTGCGCGAGCTGAAAGCTTATGGCGAGCGCCTGCAGGCGGAGGACCGCTACGGCGCGATCGAGGACTATGCCATCCGGATCGGTGCCGGAGAATACGCAGCGCAGATATTCGGCGGCATCCCGATGAGCCAGGGCGAGATCGTCCGCCTGCCGACGCTCGGGCTTTCGGCCAAGGCCGTTGCCGCCGCCTGCTCTGACGCGGCCGAGCAACTGATCGCCGAGGGCAACACGCCGGAGAACCGCGCCCGCTTCGTTTCGCTGTTCAGCCAGAGCCAGGGCCTCGCCAGCGTCGGCGATCCCGGCCTCGACGAGACCTTGGAAGCGATCCGCTCCGAGATGCGCCGCTTCTGCGAGGCTCAGGTGACGCCGCATGCGCATGAATGGCACCTGCAGAACGAGTACATCCCGCTGCCGGTGGTCGAACAGATGGCCGAGCTCGGCGTCTTCGGCCTGACCATCCCCGAGGAATTCGGCGGCATGGGTCTCAGCAAGGTCTCGATGTGCGTCGTCTCCGAGGAGCTCTCGCGCGGCTATATCGGCGTCGGCTCGCTCGGCACCCGTTCCGAGATCGCCGCGGAACTGATCCTCAACGGTGGCACCGAGGAGCAGAAGGCCTATTGGCTGCCGAAGATCGCCTCGGGCGAGATCCTGCCGACCGCCGTGTTCACCGAGCCGAACACCGGCTCGGACCTCGCCTCGCTGCGCACCAAGGCGGTGAAGGACGGCGACAGCTGGAAGGTCTACGGCAACAAGACCTGGATCACCCACCCCGTCCGTGCCGACATCATGACGCTGCTGGTCCGCACCGACCCCGATGCGCCGGGCTATCGTGGCCTCTCCATGCTGATCGCCGAGAAGCCGCGCGGCACGGATGCCGAGCCGTTCCCGGTGGAAGGCCTGACCGGCGGCGAGATCGAGGTGCTCGGCTATCGCGGCATGAAGGAATACGAGCTCGCCTTCGATGGCTTCGAGGTCAAGGGCAAGAACCTGCTCGGCGGCGTCGAGGGCCAGGGCTTCAAGCAGTTGATGCAGACCTTCGAGGCCGCCCGCATCCAGACCGCGGCGCGCGCGCTCGGCGTCGCGCAATCGGCCTTTGATCTCGGCTTGCGCTATGCCCAGGAGCGCATCCAGTTCGGCAAGCCGCTGATTGCCTTCCCGCGCGTGGCCGACAAGCTCGCCATGATGGCGGCCGAGCTCGTCATCGCCCGCCAGCTCACCTATTTCGCCGCGCGCGAGAAGGATGCCGACCGTCGCTGCGACCTCGAGGCCGGCATGGCCAAGCTGCTCGGCGCCCGCGTCGCCTGGGCGGCGGCCGACAACGCCCTGCAGATCCATGGCGGCAACGGCTTTGCGCTGGAATACCCGGTCAGCCGCGTGCTCTGCGACGCCCGCATCCTCAACATCTTCGAGGGCGCCGCCGAGATCCAGGCGCAGGTGATCGCGCGGCGGCTGGTCGAGGGGTGAGGGGACTACCCGTCTTGTTCGGCGTCGCTGCCGACGAGCAGGTCCCGGAGACCTTTGGGTACTGGATAGCCATAGCCGTCGCCTGCCTCCAGCCATCTTAGCCGGCCGGAGCGATGGAGGTCGCTGGTGTAGATTTCTGCGCCAACGATTTTGAGGGCGATCAGCATCGCTTGCGTCGCGTCGATGCCGTACATCGTGTGTCGGCGGGGCTCGTCCGGCCAACC
The DNA here is from genome assembly GCA_005502805.1 of Rhizobiales bacterium 2SD. Taxonomy (GTDB): domain Bacteria; phylum Pseudomonadota; class Alphaproteobacteria; order Rhizobiales; family Beijerinckiaceae; genus Allobosea. The sequence continues at coordinate 14,214 of SCMY01000017.1, forward strand.
GATCTCATAGGTGCAGGACCAGTTGCGCTCTCCTTGCCGCGGGGTATCGATCGTGATTGGGACGGGGATGTCGCCGGATTCCGACGCATAAGTCAGTATCCTCCGCAACATGCCGTAGCCCTCGCGCTTCTAGAGGCTCGCCGCCGCCCGTGCCGCCTGGTCGTACTGGCCCGACAGCGAGCGCATCGCGGCGGCGATCTCCGACAGCCGGGCCGGGTCGACGCCGGTCGCCAGCACCGATTTGACCAGCAGCTGTTCGCGGATCTGGGCGTAGCGCTTGCAGGCTTCCTCGCCCGCCGGCGTGATCGCAACGGTCTTCTCCTTGCCCTTGCGCCCGCTCTTCAGGAGCTTCAGGCGTTCGAGCTTCTTCAGCGAATAGTTCACCAGATGCGTGTCCTCGATGTTGAGGACGAGGCAGATGTCGGCGAGGCGCTTGGCCTTGCCGCGATGGTTGACGTTGTGCAGGACGAGCACGTCCATCGGCGTCAGCTCGGGAATGCCTGCCGCTGTCATGGCGCGCAGCATCCAGCGCTGGAAGGCGTGCACCGTCATCGTCAACGCGAACTCGAACTCCGACAGCGCCGGCATCGCGCCGGAGGCGAGATGGCCGGAGGAGACGATCGGGCCGAGGTCGTCGGGTGGGTGCATCATGCGGGGCCGGCTGGAGCGCGGGATCCCCTCTCCCGGATGGGAGAGGGGTAGGGGTGAGGGCTTGCCCTCTCAGGATTGGGTGACAGCGTAACCGCCGCGCCCTCCGTGGAAACGGCGGGCCCTCATCCGGCGCTCCGCGCCACCTTTTCCCATTCGGGAGAAGGGAAGAGGCGGCTCGCCCGTAATGGCCGTCAGCCGCCTCACATTTTCTTATACGCGTCGACGATCGCCTGGCCGTCGGCGCCGGCCTTCTTCAGCCAGTCCGATGTCAGCGTCTCGCCGGCCTTCTTGAAGCCGTCCTTGAGCGCGGGCGAGGGCGCGTTGACCTTCATGCCCTTGCTCTTGAGCTGGTCGAGATACCAGTTGGTCTTCTCTTCCCAGAGCTTCCAGCCGCGGGCTTCGGCATCGGCCGAGGCCTTGAGGATCGCGTCCTGCGTCGCCTTGTCGAGGCCGGCAAAGGCCGCCTTGTTGACGAAGGTCGCGTTCTTCGGGATCCAGGCCTGGACGTCGTAGAAATGCGTCAGCGTCTCCCAGGCTTTGGAGTCGTAGCCGGTGCCGCCCGACGACATGAAGGAGTTGACGACGCCGGTCGCCAGCGCCTGCGGCAGCTCCGCCGCCTGGATCGTCACCGCCTGCATGCCGAGCAATTCGCCGAGACGGGTCGTGCCGACATTATAGGCCCGCCATTTCAGGCCCTTCATGTCCTCGATCGTGTTGATCTCCTTCTTGGCGTAGACGCCCTGCGGCGCCCAGGGGACCATGAACAGCAGCTTGATGCCCTGGCTGTCGAGCTTCTTCTCGACGGCCGCCTTCGAGGCCGCATAGAGCTTCTTCGACTCGACGAAGGAGGTGGCGAGGAAGGGCACGACGTCGATGCCGAAGACCGGGTCCTCGTTCTCATGCAGAGACATCAGCACCTCGCCCATCTGGGCCTGTCCGGTCTGGACGGCGCGCTTGATCTCCGGCGCCTTGAACAGCGCGGCATTGGCATGGACGGTGATCGCGAGCTTTCCGCCGGTCGCTGCCTCGACATCCTTGGCGAATGTCACGAGGTTCTCGGTGTGGGGGTTGTCGGACGGGTAGGCCGCCGGCAAGTTCCACTTCGCCTGGGCCAATGCCGCCGGAGCGGCGAAGGCGAGCGTTCCGGCGGCGACGCCGGCGACGAGAAGGCCCTTGATGAAATCGCTGCGCTTCATGGTGTTCTCCGTTCCCTCTTGGTGGTGGTTGCGCATCATTTCGGAAAGGCGAGTTCGGGCAAGACCATCACGATCTGTGGGAAGACCGTAATGATCGCCACGGCGGCGACCAGCAGAAAAAAGAAGGGCAGGGCGGCGAGGGCGACCGTGTTCGAGTCCTTGCCCGACATGGTCTGCAGCACGAACAGGTTGAAGCCGACCGGCGGCGAGACCTCGGCCATCTCGACGATCAGCACCAGGAAGATGCCGAACCAGACCAGGTCGAAGCCGGCGGCCTTGATCATCGGGATGACGATCGCCGTGGTCAGCACGATCATCGAGATGCCGTCGAGCGCGGCGCCGAGCAGGATGTACATCACCGTGAGCGCGGCGATCAGCGCGTAGGGCGACAGGTGAAGGCTGTCGACCCATTCGGCCAGCGCGGCGGGGATGCCGGTATAGGCCATCGAGGTCGACATGAACGAGGCGCCGGCAAGGATCAGCATGATCATGCAGGTGATCCGGGTCGTGCCCATCACGCTCTGCCAGAACGCCTCTTTCGTAAGCGAGCCCGACCACCAGGCGATGCCGAACGAGCCGAGCACGCCCCAGGCGGCGCATTCCGTCGCCGTCGCCCACCCCAGCAGCAGCGACAGGAAGACCAGCGCGATCAGCAGCATGCAGGGGATGAGATTGGCCGATTCCCTCAGCTTCTCGCGCAGGCTCATCTTTGGCTCGGGCGGTGGCGCCTGCTCCGGGTGTAGCAGATGCCAGATAGCGATGTAGCCGGAATAGAGCGCCATCACGAGCAGGCCGGGCAGGAAGCCGGCGAGGAAGACCTGGATGATCGAGACGTTGGCCGCCACCGCATAGACCACCATGGTGATCGAGGGCGGGATCAGGATGCCGAGCGTGCCGGCGCCGGCAAGCGAACCGAGCGCGAGCTTCTCATTGTAGCCGCGGCGCTTCAATTCCGGCAGGGCGATCTTGGCGACGGTGGCGCAGGTCGCGGCCGAGGACCCGGAGACCGAGCCGAAGATGCCGCAGGCCAGTACGTTGACGTGCATCAGCCGACCCGGCAGCCAGTTCAGCCAGGGGGCGAGGCCGCGGAACATCTCCTCCGACAGCCGCGTGCGGTAGAGGATCTCGCCCATCCAGATGAACAGCGGCAGGGCGGCGAGCGTCCAGGAGGCGCTGTTGCCCCAGATCGTCGTGGCGAGCACGGAGCCGGCCGGGATGCCGCCGGCGACGAACTGCATCGCGACCCAGCCGCAGGCCATCAGCGAGATGGCGATCCAGACGCCGCCCGCGAGCAAGGCGGCGAGCAGGACGAGCAACAGCGCGGAGATTTCGATCATCGCCATCGGTCAGACTCCGCTCGCCATGGCGCGCTCGACGATCTCTTCGTCGGATTGCGGCGGCGGCTTCTCGTAACGCGGCGGCTGGCCACGCAGGACGACATGGACGAACTCGTCGAGCATGGCGATGAACAGGATGACGAGGCCGCCGGAATAACCGAGCTGGGGAATCCACATCGGCATTGCGACGACACCGCCGGCGACGTCGTTGAACGCATAGGATTGCCAGGTCATCACCACGGCGTGCCAGGCGAAGAAGCCGGTGAAGCCGAGGCCGAGGATCAGCGAGAAAGTCTCGAACACCCAGCGCTTGCGGCCCTGGAAATGGTCGATCAGCAGGCCGACCCGGATCATTTCGCCGGATTTGAAGGTGTGGGCGAGGCCGAGGAACGCCATCGCCGCCATGCACCAGGAGGCGAAGTCGTCGCCGGCCGGGATGTTGAAGCCGACCTCGCGGCCGATCGACAGGCCCATCATCAGAACGAGGATCGCGATCAGGAAGAGGCCAGCGGCATAGCCGGCGAAGAGATAGAGCCCGTCGAGGAAGCGCCGGATCATGCGCACGGTCCGCGACGATACGCGGTTGCGCCGGCCCGCTCGGCCATGCGCAAAGCAGCGGTTGCCAGGACAGATCCTGTCATGAAAGCCTCCCCTCGACCGGCCCGGCCCCTCTGCCGTGTTCCGATCACATGGCCGATCCTAATCGGCGAAACAGGCTTGTCAACGTTTCATCGACGATTTATCGATGAAACGTCAAAGAGCCGCTATGGCCAATAATCGGGGGATCAGATGACGAGTGGCCGTTGGGACTTCTGGATCGACCGTGGCGGCACCTTCACCGATGTGATCGGCCGTGATCCTGCAGGCAAGCTTTATGCCCGCAAGCTGCTCTCCGAAAATTCCGGCGCCTATCGCGACGCCGCCGTTCAGGGAATCCGCGACCATCTAGGTCTGAAAGCCGGTGAACCGATCCCTGCCGGCACGGTCGGCGAGGTCCGCATGGGTACGACGGTCGCGACCAATGCGCTGCTCGAGCGCAAGGGCGACCGCACCTTGCTCGTCACCACCAAGGGGTTCCGCGACGCGCTGCGGATTGGTTACCAGGCCCGGCCCGACATCTTCGCCAAGGAGATCATCAAGCCCGAGCAGCTTTACGACGCCGTGGTCGAGATCGAGGAGCGCGTCCTCGCTGACGGCTCGGTCGAGAAAGCCGCCGGCGAGGGCGCGATACGCGCTGCCCTGCAAGCGGAGTACGATGCCGGCTTCCGCGCTGTCGCCATCGCCTTCATGCATGGCTATCGCTATCCGGCGCATGAGCAACTCGCTGCGAAGGTCGCCCGCGAGATCGGCTTTCCGCAGGTTTCGGTCAGCCATGAGGTTTCGCCGCTGATCAAGCTGGTCGGGCGCGGCGACACGGCCGTGGTCGACGCCTATCTCTCGCCGATCCTCGCCCGCTATGTCGCGCAGGTCTCGGAGGAACTCGACATCGCCCGCACCGGCGCGCGCCTGATGTTCATGATGTCCTCGGGCGGCCTCACCGCGGCTGAATTGTTCCAGGGCAAGGATGCGATCCTGTCCGGCCCGGCCGGCGGCGTCGTCGGCCTCGCCGAGACCGGTCGCTCGGCCGGCTTCGACAAGGTCATCGGCTTCGACATGGGCGGCACCTCGACCGACGTCGCCCATTTCGACGGCGAATATGAGCGCGCCTTCGAGACCGAGGTCGCCGGCGTGCGCATGCGCGCCCCGATGATGCTGATCCACACGGTTGCGGCCGGCGGCGGCTCGATCCTCCATTTCGACGGTTCGCGCTTCCGCGTCGGGCCTGACTCAGCCGGCGCCAATCCGGGCCCGGCCGCTTATCGCCGCGGCGGCCCGCTCGCCGTGACCGACGCCAACGTCATGGTCGGCAAGCTGATCCCGTCCTATTTCCCGGCGATCTTCGGCCCCGGCCAGGACCAGCCGCTCGATGTCGCGACCGTGCGCGAAAAATTTGCCGCGCTCGCAGGCGAAGTCGGCGATGGCCGTTCCCCTGAGGAGGTCGCCGACGGCTTCGTCCAGATCGCCGTCGCCAACATGGCCGAGGCGATCAAGAAGATCTCGGTCCAGCGCGGCTACGACATCACCCGCTATGCGCTGAATTCCTTCGGCGGCGCCGGCGGCCAGCATGCCTGCCTCGTCGCCGACGCGCTCGGCATCAAGACCGTGCTGCTGCACCCGTTCTCCGGCCTGCTCTCGGCCTATGGCATGGGCCTCGCCGAGATCCGCGCCACCCGCACCGCGGCGCTCGACGTGCCGCTGGATGCGCAGGCCAAGGCTGCGATTGGCGCGCTCGCCGACAGGCTCGGCGCCGAGGCGAAGGGCGAGGTCGCCGGGCAGGGCGTGGCCGAGGGCGATATCGCCCTGCATGTGCGCGCCCATATCCGCTATGCCGGCACCGACACCGCGATCGCGACGCCCTTCGGCAGCCGCGCCGAGATGCAGGAGGCCTTCCAGGGTGCGCACAAGGCCCGCTTCGGCTTCATGGACGAGACCAAGGCGCTGGTCGTCGAAGCTGTCGAGGTCGAGGCCGTCGGCGGTGGCGCCCGTTTCGAAGAGGCCGCTTCCGCCGAGAACGCTGGCGAGCCCGAAGTCGCCGAGCGCACCCGCTTCTTCTCGAAGGGACAGTGGCACGAGGCGGCGATCGTCCGGCGCGAGGCGATGGCGCGCGGCCAGGGCATTGCCGGCCCGGCCATCGTGATCGAGCCGAATCAGACCGTCGTGGTCGAGGATGGCTGGACCGCCAGGCTGACCGCGAAGGACCATCTCGTCCTCACCCGCAGCAAGGCGCTCGTCCAGCAGGCGGCGATCGGCACCAAGGCCGATCCGGTCATGCTCGAGATCTTCAACAACCTGTTCATGTCGATCGCCGAGCAGATGGGCGTGACGCTGCAGAACACCGCCTATTCCGTGAACATCAAGGAGCGGCTCGATTTCTCCTGCGCGGTCTTCGACCAGACGGGTGCGCTCGTCGCCAATGCCCCGCACATGCCGGTGCATCTGGGCTCGATGGACCGGTCGGTCGAGACGGTGATCTCGAACAATCCGGTGATCCGCCCGGGCGACGTCTATTGCCTGAACGCGCCCTATAATGGCGGCACGCACCTGCCCGACATCACGGTCTGCACTCCGGTCTTCGACAATGAGGACCAGGACATCCTGTTCTGGGTGGCGAGCCGCGGGCATCATGCCGATGTCGGCGGCACCGCCCCGGGCTCGATGTCGCCGCTGGCGACCAACATCGAGGAAGAGGGCGTCTACATCGACAATTTCAAGATCGTCGATCAGGGCCGCTTCTGCGAGGAGGGGCTGATCAAGCTGCTGACCGGCGCACGCTATCCCGTCCGCAACGTCGTCCAGAACGTCAACGATCTGAAAGCGCAGATCGCCGCCAATGAGAAGGGCGTGGCGGAGTTGAGCAAGATGATCCGCTCCTTCGGGCTCGACGTCGTCCAGGCCTATATGGGCCATGTCCAGGACAATGCCGCCGAGAGCGTGGCGCGGCTGCTGACCCGCCTGCACGACAGCGAATTCACCTATCCGATGGACCAGGGCTGCGCCATCAAGGTGAAGATCACCATCGATCGCGACAGGCGCGAGGCGACGGTCGACTTCACCGGCACCTCGCCGCAGCGCGAGGACAATTTCAACGCGCCGGCCCCCGTCACACGCGCCGCCGTGCTCTATGTCTTCCGCGTCATGGTCGACGACGCGATCCCGATGAATGCGGGGTGCCTGCGGCCGATCAAGGTGATCGTGCCGGAGGGCTCGATGCTGGCGCCGCGCTATCCGGCCGCCGTCGTCGCCGGCAATGTCGAAGTCTCGCAGGCGGTCACCAATACGCTGTTCGGCGCGCTGGAGGCGATGTCGTCCTCGCAGGGCACGATGAACAACCTGACCTTCGGCAACGACCAGTACCAGTATTACGAGACGATCTGCTCGGGCTCGCCGGCCGGGCCGGGCTTCAACGGCACCTCCGGCGTCCACGTCCACATGACCAATTCGCGCCTGACCGATCCGGAGATCCTGGAGACACGCTTCCCAGTCGTGCTGGAGGATTTCCACATCCGCGCCGGCTCCGGCGGCAAGGGCGAGTGGAATGCCGGCGATGGCACCAGCCGCACCATCCGCTTCCTCAAGACGATGGACTGCGCCATCCTCGCCTCGCACCGCAAGGTCCGCCCTTTCGGCATGAAAGGCGGCGAGCCGGGGCAGCTGGGCCAGACGCTGGTCCGGCGGCTGTCAGGTGAGCTGGAGGAGCTGAAGCCATCGGACCAGACGCTGCTCCAGGCCGGCGAAGCGGTGACCGTGATCACGCCGACGGCGGGAGGCTATGGAAAGCGCAAAGGCTGAGGCTTAGGTCTGGTCTTCAAGACGGAGACCAACCATGCCCCAGACCTGGATGATCACCGGTGCCAATCGCGGCATCGGCCTGGCGTTGACGATGGAGTTGTTGCGGCGAGGCGACCATGTCGTCGCCGCGGCGCGCGATCCCTGGGGCGGGGCGCTGGCGGAGGTCGCCGGTGGCCAGGCGGGGACACTGACCCCGCTCGAGCTCGACGTCACCTCCGACAGGAGCGTCGCCGCGGCCAAGCAGGCGCTCGATGGCCGGCCGATCGACGTGCTCGTCAACAATGCCGGCGTCTATGGCCCGCGCGACAAGCAGTCGGCGCTCGACATGGATTTCAAGGCCTGGCGCGAGGTCTTCGAAGTCAATGTCTACGCGCCGCTGCGCGTATCGCAGGCCTTCCTGCCCAATGTCGAGGCCGGCTCGGGCCGCAAGATCGTCACCATCAGCAGCCGCATGGGCTCGATCGGCAGCAATCCTTCCGGCGCGATCGCCTATCGCTCCTCGAAGGCGGCGGTGAACATGGTGATGGTTGGCTTCGGCAATGCGGTGCGTGACAGCGAGGTCGCGGTGCTGCTCTTCCATCCCGGCTGGGTCCGCACCGATATGGGCGGCGGCGGCGCCGACATTCCGCCGGCCGAGAGCGCCGCCGGATTGATCGCGACGATCGACGCTTCCGGCATGCGCGACACCAACAGCTTCCGCAACTGGAAGGGCGAGGCGATCCCGTGGTGATCGCCTCGCGTTGAGCCTCAATTGCCGCGGGTCGAGGCGAGCCAGAGCCCGCCGCCGATCAGGAAGCCGCCGCTGACCTTCGACATCAGCCGCACGCGCCGCTGCGACAGGAAGCGGCCGGCGCGGCCGGAGAGGACCGCATAGGCGCCGTCGCTGATCGCGGCGAACAGCATCGTGGTCGCGCCCATGATCGCGATCTGGGTGGCGTAGTCGCGTGTCGGGTCGAGGAACTGCGGGAAGAAGGCGCCGAAGAAGAGCAGCGTCTTCGGGTTGCTCAGCGCCACCAGCAGCCCTTGCAGGAAGAAGCCGCCGCGCGGTGGGCGTGCCTCGATTGCGCTGCCGGCAGCGGCCCCGGCGCTGCGGTACATCTTCCAGCCCAGCCAGATCAGATAGGCGGCGCCGGCGAGCCTGACCCAGTCGAACCAGTGACCCATCGCCGCGATCACCGAGCTCAGGCCGATACCGGCGACCGCGATCATGATCGCGAGGCCCGCCTGGGTTCCTGCCACGTTGAGAAGCCCGGCGCGGCTACCATGCTTCAGGCTGTTGGCGATGATCAGCGTCACGGTCGGGCCAGGTACGATGATGATCACCAGGCAGGCGACGAGATAGGCGGCGAAGAGTTCGAGTGACATGGAGTAGCCTCCGGCGGCTTGGCGGCCGCCTCGCAGGCGGCGCGTCATTCCTCTCCTGTTTGCGCAGGCCTGTCGAGAGAGGAGGGCGGACGTGCCAAAGTCTGATGTCCAAGTCGTTCCGCTGACTCCGGAGCGCTGGCCGGCGCTGGAGGAGCTCTTCGGCCCGCAAGGGCCCTGCTATGGCTGCTGGTGCAATCATTTCCGCATGCCGCCGAAGCTGCGCAAGCCATTGCTCGGCGAGGGTGCGCGGCAGCTTTTCGAGGACCGGGTGAGGAAGGGGCCGCCGCCCGGCGTGCTCGCCTTTGCCGGCGATGTGCCGGTCGGCTGGCTGCAAATCGGACCGCGTGCGCACGTGCCCGAGTGGAATAATCCGCGCAGGGCCTCGACGCCGCTGCCGGATGCGCCTGCCGAGGACGAGCGCAATTGGGCGGCCTCCTGCTTCTTCGTGCGCAGGGGCTTTCGTGGCCAGGGCGTCACGGCGGCGCTGCTGGCCGGCGGGGTCGTTTTCGCCCGAGCCAGCGGCGCCTGCCTGGTTGAAGCCGCGCCAATGGACAACGAGGCCAAACGCAGTGCCGATGGGCTCTATGTCGGGCCGGAAAGCGTGTTCCGGAGGGCCGGCTTCGCCGAGGTCGCGAGGCAAAAGCCCGGCCGCCCGCTGATGCGGTTCGTCTTGTAGCGAGAGCGTCGTCGCAGGAGGGGCGAAAGGTTGGATGTCAAGCCAATTATTTTAGATTTTTTAGATACTTAGCTGGCTCCGTTAAGGATCTGTTTGTCTCGCATTTGCGAAAGGTCTGCCCGCTGACGAAGCGGTGAAGACGATGCGGCCGTTCGGGCTTACAGCCAAGATCACAGTCCTGTTCGCGATCTTCGGGATCGCCGCCGCGCTTGGTCTGGCGAGCGCGGTCAGCGGTCTCGATTCCGTCCATGGGATCGATCGCGAGGCCTTCGCCGGGCAGCAGCTCGCCAACAAGGCGGCGCTGCTGTCGAGCCGGGTCGCGCAGGCGTCGCTCCTCAGTCGTTTCGACGATGCGACGGAGCCGAGGGCGATCGCAACCGCGCTCGACCAGCTCGATGAAGCGGTCGACTTGGTCGATGCCGCCCGCGCAAATTTGCTGTCGTCGCTGCCGGCAGCTCTGTTGCAGGCCAGCGCCTCGCTGGATCCGCGCATAAGAACCTTCATCGCCTTCCAGCGCGATATCGTCGATATCGGCCGGCGCGTCTCACCCAAGGCCGCATTGATCGAGGCTTCCGCAGCCGAAGCGCGCGAGAATGTCCGCCAGATCATCGCTGCAACGGCGCGTTTGCGCGACGATCTCGATCGTCAGGCCGGACTCGCGGCCAGCCGTGCCGGCGACCTGGCGAAAGAGGTCCGGCTGCGCGTGATCCTGATCGCTGTCGGGTTGCCGCTGGCTGGCGGCCTGCTCGCGATCCTGCTGCTGCGGACCTATCTGACCCTGCCCTTGCGCGAGCTGATGGAGACCATCGCCAGGGTCACCTCCTCGAACCGGATCGTCGAGGTGCCCTATGGCAAGCGCCGCGATGAGATCGGCCAGCTTGCCCGTACGGTGCGCGCGCTGAGCGAGGTCCGCGCCACGCTCGTCACCCGCGATGCCGAGGCCGATCTGGCACAGCAGCATCGGCAGCACCGGACAGAGGAACTGCACAGGATCGCCCAGGAGTTCGAGGCGCGCATCGGCCGTCTGCTCGCCGATATCGCTCGGCTGAGCGAGGGCCTGCGGGCGGCGCTCGCCGCATCCGCACTCCGTGCCGGCCAGATCTCGCACAGCGGCAGCACCGCCGCGCAGGCCGTTGCCGGAGCCGGCGACGAGGCAGAGCGCATCGCCGATGCTGCCGTGCGGCTGGAGGAAGTGGTCGAGCAGATCAATCGCGAGGTCCGGCGCGTTTCCGAGACCGCGAGCCTGGCGACCCGCGACGCTGCCGGCACGGTCGGCCTCGTCGGCCGTCTGACCGAGAACGCCGGCAAGATCCGCGACGTCGTCCAGCTGATCGAGGCGATCGCCCGGCAGACCAACCTGCTCGCGCTCAATGCCACCATCGAGGCTGCCCGTGCCGGCGCGCATGGCCGCGGCTTCGCCATCGTCGCCAGCGAGGTGAAGGCCCTGGCGACGCAGACAGCCGACGCCACGGCGCAGATCTCCAAGCGGATCGCGACCGTCGATACGGCACTCTCGCAGGCCGCTCAGGCGATCACTGGCATCGCCAGCCGCGCCGCTGCGGTCGAGCAGGCGAGCACCGAGATCTCGACCATGGTCGCCTCGCATACCGGCCTGTTGCAGGGGCTCGGCGAGACCATCGCCCGCATCTCGGTGGTCACCGGACAGGCCGCCGCGGCGGTCACCACGATCGCGGGCGCAGGCGTCCAGACAGCGTCCCATGCCGAGCAGGGCGCGAGCGGCGCCCGCCAGCTCGACGAGCGCATCTCGGCCCTGCAGGCGGAAGCCGATGAGTTCGCCCGGCGCCTGCGCGCCGCCTGAACCGGCTTGCCTTGGCCGCCCGACTCGCGGCCTTGTGCGCCATGCCCAACAGCATCCGCATCACCCCATGAGCTGGTCGCCGCAGCAGGACGCGGCGCTCGCCGCCGTGGCCGAGTGGCTGAAGGTCGGCTCGCCGCAGCTCTTCCGCCTGTTCGGCTATGCCGGCACGGGCAAGACCACGCTCGCCCGGCATATCGCCGAGGGTGTCGACGGCACCGTCGTCTTCGCCGCCTTCACCGGCAAGGCGGCGCTCGTCCTGCGCAACAAGGGCTGCGAGGGCGCGCAGACCATCCACTCGCTGATCTACCGCTCGCGCGGCGTCGACGAGGAGAGCCCGACCTTCGTGCTCAATCGCGAAAGCACCGCCGCCAAGGCCAAGCTGATCATCATCGACGAGTGCTCGATGGTCGACGAGGAGCTGGGCCGCGATCTGCTTTCCTTCGGTACGCCGGTGCTGGTGCTCGGCGATCCCGCACAGTTGCCGCCGGTCAAGGGCGGCGGCTTCTTCACCGAGGCCGAGCCCGACGTGATGCTGACCGAGGTCCATCGTCAGGCGGCCGACAACCCGATCGTGCGCATGTCGATGATCGTGCGCGAGGGCGGGCGGCTCGAAATCGGCGACTATGGCGCGAGCCGCATCATCAGGCGCGCCGAGATCACGCCGGAGATCGTGCTCTCGGCTGATCAGGTCCTGGTCGGCCTCAACAAGACCCGCCGGCTCTACAATGCCCGCATGCGCCAGCTGATGGGCCATGTCGCCAATGTCCCGGCCGTCGGCGAGAAGCTGGTCTGCCTGCGCAACGACAAGAGCAAGGGCCTGCTCAATGGCGGCGCCTGGATCGTGCAGGAGCTGAAGACCTCGAAGAAGGGGCTCGTCACCATGCGGGTGACGCCGGAGGACGATACCGGCGGCAAGCCGGTCAAGGTCTCGGTGATGCCCAACTTCTTCGACGGCACCGAGGACGAGGTGCCCTGGGAGCTGCGCCGCCACACCGACGAGTTCACCTTCGGCTACGCCCTGACGGTACATAAGGCGCAGGGTTCGCAATGGGACAATGTCGTACTCTTCGACGAGGCCTTCGCCTTCCGCGAGCACCGGGCGCGCTGGCTCTATACCGGCCTGACCCGCGCAGCCGAGACGATCACGGTGGTGATGTAGCCGTCCGGCGCTCCCTACTGTTCCAGCTGGGTCCAGACGAAGGAGGCCTGCATGCCGGTCAGCCCTGGCACGGGGCTGTTGTCCGGATTGCCCAGCCAGATGCCTGACACGTGGCGGTCGGTCATGCCGATGAACCAGCCATCGCGCTCGTCTTGGCTGGTTCCCGTCTTGCCGGCGGCATTGGGGATGCGGCTCGCGGGCTTTGCGGTGCCGGACAACACTGTTTGCCGCATCATCATACGCATCGTTGCGTTGACCTGCTCGCTGACCAGGCGCGGTCCTGCGGGATGAAGCGGCTCCCAGATGGTACCCGCCTGCACGACCGTCTTCATGCCGAACGGCTCGACATATCCACCTTGCAGAATGCCGCGATAGACCGCGAGCAATTCGGTCAAAGGCATCTCGCTGCTACCCAGGGCGAGACTCGGATCAGGCCGCAGCTTCGATCGAACCCCGGCTTTCGTCATGAATTTGACCATCTCGGCAGGACCGATCCTCTGCAGCAGCGCTTGTGCCGCCCCATTGTCCGATCTCGCGAAGTCACGTGTCAGCTGCGCCGACGGAGAGACGATTCGCTGCTGTAGGGCGTAGGCGTAGATGAAGACCTTGAATGTCGACGCGACCGGACGCGATGCTTGAGCGGCGAAGCTCATGCGCGCCCGGCTCCGGTCCCGCTGCCCGACCATCACCGATACCCCGCCATCGCTGCCCAGGCGCAGATAGCCCATTTCGAGTTCCGGCCCGCCGACCGGAAGCGTCATCCGCGCGATCCTCGCATCGGTCTGGGCCTGTGCGGTGAAATCCAGTGTGATCGCGATTCTGGTCGTGGCGTCCGGCGCAGCCGGCAGGAGCTTGTTGCGGATGAGGTCGGCGACGAGCCAATCGACGAAGGGCTTGGTGTAAGCCCTGACGAGCTCCTCCCTCCCGCGGGCGCGCCTCGCTCGCAGCGCGCTCACCGCCTGCTGCTTCGTGATCTTGCCTTGGGCGGCCATGGCGGCGAGCACGGTAGAGCTACGCTGCAGCGACCGTTCCGGATGCCTGATCGGATCGAACTGAGCCGGGGCCCGCAGCATGCCCGCCAAGGTCGCGGCTTCGAACAGATTCAGGTCCCGGGCCCTGCGCCCGAAAAAGTGGCGCGCAGCCTGCTCCGCGCCGATGATCGGAAAACCCTCGGTCGATCCGAACGACACCTGATTGAGATAGGCGGCGAGAATCTCGTTCTTCGTCATCGCTTGTTCGAGGCGCAGGCTGAGAGCGATTTCATCCACCTTCCGCGACAGGTTTCGGCGAGATGTCAGGACGGTGTTCTTCAGGAGTTGCATCGTGATGGTGCTTCCCCCCTCGGCGCGGGGGAGCAGAAACATCGACGCTGCGGCGCGCAGCAGCGCCCTGGGATCGGCGCCGCGATGATCATGGAAGCGCCGGTCCTCGATAGCGATGACGGCATCGCGCAGATGCGAGGAAAATTCGTGCAGGGCCAGCTTCGGCCCGCACCAGCAGACCGGCTCCAGTCCGTTTCGCGTCGAGACGAAGATGACCTGGTTCGACTCAACCGTTGCCCGCAGGCTCTCGGCGGTGGTGGACGGTGAGGCGGGCAAGGTGCTTCCGCGCGCGGAAATGGCGGCCGAGCCGAGGATGGCCAGAAACGCCCCAGCGGAGACGAATACGAAGCGCTTGACGAACCGCGACCAGGGCCTCCGGAAGACCGCCAGTCCGCCCGCCGCAGCGCCGCCGAAGCCGATCAGCATCGTCAGCCCGGCGGGCGAAGACATGATTCCGAAGAGATCGCGGAAGAACGGGCCATAGGCCCGCTCATGGTACAGGAGCAGGCCGGCGGCGATGTAGCAGGCCAGCAGCGCCACTGGCGCCACGATGATGGCGATCAGGGCCAGCCAGCCCAGCAGGCGCAGCCAGCCACGAGGCGCGCTCCGCGCCAGGGCGGCGGCCGCGCCGCCGATGACGAGGCAGACGGCGAACACAACGACATGAGTCATGGCAATCCTCCCTCTTTTGTTGGGGAATCGTGCCCGGCTGTCGGAGCGAAGGATATCTATTCCGGCCTTTACTCGCACTGGGACGAAATATAGGGCTGCTACACAGGGCGGAGAATCGCAGCAAAAAATCACGCTGCCCAAGAGTGGTGGTGCTGGGGATGGTAAGGGAAACGAAGGCGAGCAAGGAGCAGCGTGCCAACGCAGTCAAAGCATGCGGCTTTATCAATCGTCTGCAGGGAGGCACGCCTGAGCAATGGTTAGAGCTACAAAAGGCGATCGGTGACCTTATTCATGGTAACACATCGCTGCGCGGTAATCTCGCGCACTTGCTGCTCTACCTAATGTCATCGGAAGGCGCGGGGCGTTCTGCACTGGCGCTTCAGACTTCATTTCGCAGTTATATGGCCGAAGTTGTCGGGCAACTTGAGAAAGCAACAAATATATCATGGCCAGATGCGAGTGATGGGCAGAAGTTTAGCCAGTTCGTAGAGCGTTTCCGCAAAAGCCATGAAGACAAGCGGAGCTATGCGGCCTATGTGCTCCTTTTGACTGGTCTGGCGGTTGAGGAGGGGGCGGATTTCACAGAAAATCATATATTTATTGAGTCTGGTGATTTGAAAGATTTGATCTTTCGAATGAAAATATGTGTAGAATCTGAATTGACGGTTAAATCGTTGTTGGAGAGCGTCAAGGATTTCGAGAGCTGGTATGAAAATCAAAATAGAGTAAAAGTTGATCTTGGTTCATTTATAGAAATGGGCGCATTCGGGTCTGCAAATCTGTGGGGTAGTATTTTTGATTCTGACATTCTAAAAACATATGAGTACAGGGCTGATGAATCTACTGAAAATCGGTATATTTGCTATCGATTTTCCTCATTGCATGGGCGTGCCTCACCGGAGGTTGTAAAATCGTTCCTTGTTTTTCAATCCCCAGGCAAAAGGCGGGAGCATTTTGCCTTCAAGCTGTTCTATCGCTCGAGGCGCGCTTCCAAGCAGTCAAGCAAGCTGAAGCCTAGGCTGAGGCGTTCGGCCGGCGCCTTGATCGAGATGGGCGACTACATTGTCTGCATGGGCAGCTCACGTGAGGTGAGAGAGGGAGCTGAGCAGGGAGTGCGTGCGCCGGATTTCGTTCAGTCGGCTCGTGGACCCAAGGTTCTCGTGTTCAATGCCAAGCACATGCGAACAGAGCCGACGATAATAATGGGCCTAACCCTCACAGTAAATGAGCAGGAATTGCCGCTTGTGGGTCGAATTTGCCTAGTCAAAACCAATCATGAGCACTCGAAGAGCGTTGGCATCGGAACTTTACACTCAGATAAGTTTGTCGACGATCTGAGGGGGCATACAGTTTTCGGTACCGATGAGGAGTGGCTCGCGTTGAGAGAAGGCGAGGGGCTCGGCCGCCTGGCAAACAAGGTCCTCGAAAACCTACAATTTCCCGCCACAAGCGGGCTGCTGATGCTGAGAGAAACGGAGCAGATTCGCCCGCACACCTTCATCTGACCAGCGCGGTTGTATCGCGCTTATACCGACGAGGAGGCCGACTTATATCGACGAGCCGGTCGAGATATAAGGCCCTGCAGATCAGCGTGATCCGGCTCCGTCGGATGGCGGGTTCGTCGGTCGATCACGCGTCTCGCGTTGGCACGGTGGGTGTCGGTTACGACAGTTGCGGCGACGTGTCTTGAAAGTTTGCTCCGGCGCAGGTGCTGCGAGCCGGACCGATTCGGGCGATACCCAATAGGCGAAAAATCTCGACTCCCCTGCTGGCGGAGAAGAATTTTCTTGGTATGCGATGATCTCGTGCTGGCCCGGCAATGCATCGGAACCCGAGATGATCGCAGCTTCGACCTTCGACTTGCATATCGACCGCCGCGGCAGCAACTGCGCCAAATGGGACAAGATGGAGGCCATCTACGGCGTGCCGGTCTCCGACGGCATCGCCATGTGGGTCGCC
Organism: Rhizobiales bacterium 2SD; assembly: GCA_005502805.1. Classification (GTDB taxonomy): domain Bacteria; phylum Pseudomonadota; class Alphaproteobacteria; order Rhizobiales; family Beijerinckiaceae; genus Allobosea. Next base: position 30,759 of record SCMY01000017.1, read on the forward strand.
GATATGGACTTCCGTCCGCCGGCCTGCGTCCAGGCCGCGATCGAGGCGATGGCCGCCCACGGCATCTACGGCTATTTCGGTCATGAGGGCACCAACAGTGACGCGATCCGCTGGTGGATGCAGGAGCGCCATGGCTGGACTGTCGAACCAGAGGCGATCTTCACGACGCATGGGCTGGTGAACGGCACCGCGCTCTGCGTCGACGCCTATACCAGGCCGGGCGATGGCGTCGTGCTGATGACACCGGTCTACCACGCCTTCGCCCGCGTCATCAAAGCGGCCGGCCGCGAGGTCGTCGAATGCCGGCTCGCGCAGGAGGACGGCCGCTATGTCCTCGACATCCCGGCCTGGGATGCGCAGATGACCGGCAAGGAGAAGATGCTGGTCCTGTGCTCGCCGCACAACCCCGGCGGGCGGGTCTGGAGCCAGGGCGAACTCCGCCAGATCGCCGACTTCTGCGTCCGGCACGACCTCGTCCTGGTCTCGGACGAGATCCACCACGACCTCGTGATGCCCGGCTACAAGCACACGGTCATGCCCCTCGCTGCACCGGAGATCACCGATCGCCTGGTGATGATGACGGCGACGACCAAGACCTTCAACATCGCCGGCGCCCATATCGGCAACGTCATCATCCCGGACGAAAAGCTGCGTGCCGCGTTCCGCGCCCGGATGAACGCGCTCGGCATCTCCCCGAACTCCTTCGGCATGGAGATGTCGACGGCAGCCTACAGCAAGGAAGGCGCTGCCTGGGTCGATGCGCTCGCCGCCTATCTCGACGGCAACCGCCGCATCTTCGACGAGGCGATCAACGCCATTCCCGGTCTGCGTTCGATGCCGCTGGAGGCGACCTATCTCGCCTGGGTCGACTTTTCCGGCACCGGCATGGAGCCGAAGGATTTCATCGCCCGCGTCGAGAAGCAGGCGAAGATCGCTGTCAATCACGGCAACAGCTTCGGCGCCGGCGGCGACAGCTTCCTGCGCTTCAATCTGGCGACGCAGCGCGCCGTCGTGGTCGAGGCGGCCGAGCGCCTGAAGCAGGCCTTCGCTGATCTGCAGTGAGGGCGGCTTCGGCTCAGAAATGCGCGAGATAGCCGCCGTCGACCGGTAGGGTCACGCCGGTGACATAGGCCGCTTCCGGCGAGCACAGGAAGGCGACGGCGCCGACCAGTTCGTTGGGAGCGCCCCAGCGCCCGATCGAGGTCCGCTGCGCCAGCATGCCGGCGATGCCGGGATCGGCGACGAGACCGGCATTCGCCTCGGTCGCGAAGAAGCCGGGCGCGACGGCGTTGACCGTGATCCCGCGTGGGCCGAGCTCGGCCGCGAGCGCGCGGGTGAGCGCTTCGAGCCCGCCCTTGGTCGCGATGTAGCCGGGATCGCCGGCGCGCGCGATCGAGCCGGCGATCGAGGTGATGTTGACGATGCGCCCGCCGTCCGGGATGTGCCGGGCGAGCTGCCGCACCAGGTCGAACGGCGCGACGAGATTGACCTCGAGCAGCGCGCGGAAAGCGGCGCGGTCGAGAGCATCGAGCGGCCGACGGTCGCGCAAGCCGGCATTGTTGACGAGGATGTCGATGCGGGGATGGCGCGCCACCAGCGCATCGAGCGCCTGCGTGGTCGCATTCTCGTCGGCGAGGTCTGTTGCGAAGGTCGAGACCGCGAGGCCTTCCGTGGCCAGCTCGGCGGCAGCCTTGTCGAGTAGCTCCTGACTGCGGCCATGGATTACCACATGCGCACCGCGCGCGGCGAGCCCCTTGGCGATCGCGAGGCCGAGGCCCTTGCCGGCCCCGGTGACCAGAGCCGTTCGTCCGTTCAGATCCGTCATCGCCTCTCGCCGTCAGCCTTGCAGGTCCGCCGAGCTTGTCGCCCGGCGGCGTCCTATCGCGTCAGCACTGGCCCGGTCCATCACAGCCGCTGCGAGGTCGTGCCCTTGGCGATGATCGGGCCGGTCGGGCGCCCGGTCGGCGAGCCGCTCGCCGGCTCCAGCGTGATCTCGAAGAGTTGGCCGTTGCCCAGCGGCAGATTGTCGAGCCGCAGCGGCGTTGAGCGGGCGCGGTCGATCAGGCCGACCGAGCGCGGGCCGACGGCGCGGTCCCACAAGGTCCAGATCTCAAGCGCCTTGCCGGCGGGTACGTCGATGCTTTGCAAAGGCAGCATCTCGACGCGGCCATCGGCGAAGGTGTTGACTACGGCGGCGGCGGCATTGCCCTCTGTCAGGAGCACCGCGACCATCAGCGGCTGACGCTTGGCGCGATCGAGCGCGCCGACGAGGCCGACCGCCAGCAATATCGTGGCCAGCGCACCGGCGAAGGCGGCGCCGCGCCAGATGAACAGGCTGCTCCACCAGTCGGCGAAGCGGCTGGAACCAGCTGCTCCCGGGAGTGTCGGTGCAGTTCTGGCGGCAGGTTGCGCCAGGCCCGCTATTCCGCTCTCGATGCCGGACCAGAGCTCGGCGGAGGGCGTGACCGGCATGGCCGTTGCGTCGAGCGCAAAGAAGTGCCTGCGCCAGCGTTCGACCGAGGCGGCGAAATCGCGATCCGTGTCGAGACGGCCTTCGGCGGCGGCGTACTCTGCTCCATCGAGCAGGCCGAGCACATATTCGCCGGCGAGTGCGTCGCGCTCCGGGGGGCTGAGCTGGTCGTCGCGGGAGGGGCTCATCCGAGGCACTCCTTCAGCGAGAGCAGGGAACGCCGGATCCAAGACTTCACCGTGCCGAGCGGCAGCTTGAGCCGCCCGGCGATCTCGCCATGCGTCAACCCCTGGACGAAGGCGAGCAGCACCAGGCCGCGCCGCTGCGGCGTCAGCATCTCCAGGCAGGCGCGCAGCGCGCTGGCATCCGACAGCTTCGCCATCACGGTCTCGGGGTCGTCCTCCTCGCTCGCGGTCTCCTCGGCGATCGGCGTGTCGCTGGTCTCGGTTCGCTTCTCGTCGCGCAGGATCGAGAGCGAGCGGTTGCGCAGGATCGCGTAGATCCAGGTCAGGCCGGCGCCGCGCTCGGGATCGAAGCGGCCGGCATGCCTGAAGATCAGCACGAACGCGTCCTGCACCGCTTCCTCCGCCAGAGCCCGGCGCTTCAAGAGACGCTGCGCCACACCGAGCATACGCGGCGACTCCGCCTCATAGATGCGGCGGAGCGCGTTTTTGTCGCCGGCGGCGCAGGCGAGGAGGGCGGTCTCGATCTCGCCGGTGTATCGCGGTTGCGTTGCGTCGCTCGCCATCCGTTTCCCCGGTCTCCGGCGGTCCTCACGAGAGCCGCGGCCCATTGTTACGCGATGCCCACCGCCTTGGATGCAGGCCGCCGGTTTTATTTTTTCATCCGCATCCGCCCCGAAACCTCGCCGCTATCCGCCATGGGTGCCGCGCCGCAGAAGGCGTCGGCCAGCCCCTTTGAGATCGCGACACGAACCGGAGGACATCCCCATGACCAAGGCTCGCAACCTGCTCCTCGCATCCACCATTCTCACAGCGGCCGTCGCAGCCAGCGCTGCCCAGGCCGGCATGCTCGCCGTGCTGACCGGCGACGACACGCTGACCATGGTCGATACCGCCACGCAGAAGGCCGGCAAGTCGATGAAGGTCAGCGGCATCGCCGGCAAGATCGCCGGCATCGATGTCCGGCCCGCCGACGGTCTGCTCTATGCGCTCGCCGCCGACGGTACGATCTACACGATCGACAAGGCCGGCAAGGCGACGATGAAGTCGAAGATGGACACGGTGCTGCCCGCCAGCACCATGGCGACGGTCGACTTCAACCCGGCGGCCGACCGTCTGCGCGTCATCGGCGCCGACGGCACCAACCTTCGCGTCAATGTCGACGACGGCAAAACCACGATCGATGGCAAGCTGAAGTTCGCCGAGACCGACATGCACAAGGGCGAGACGCCGATGGTCGTCGCTGGCGCCTACAGCAATTCGGTCAAAGGCACCAAGGAGACGGCGCTCTATGACATCGACGGCAAGATCGGCGGGCTCTTGAAGCAGGCGCCGCCGAATGACGGCGTGCTCGGCGCGATCGGCAAGCTCGGCATCACACCGAAGGCGATCGCCTTCGACATCGAGACGGCGGCCGATGGCAGCAACACCGGCTGGCTGGTGGCCGATGGCGGGCTCTACAAGCTCGACATCGCCACAGGCAAGGCCGCGATGGTCGGCAAGATCGGCGGGCTCACAGCGCCGGTGCGTGATGTCGCGGCGCTGCCGGCGATGTGAGCCGAACGCATCTTTCGACCTGCGGGAGGCCGCCGTTCCCCAGGGAGCGGCGGCCTTTCGCGTTGCAGAGATGGTCGGGCTTTCGCCATAGTTGCAGTGGAGTCTACGGCTGGCGGCGCAGATGGCGGAGGCGAGGGCATGGCGGATTGGTCAGACCCACGCTTGAAGATGCTGGCCTTGCAACGCTTCGGCCTCGGCCTGAAGCCGGGGCAAGGTGGAAACGTCGCAGACGTTCGCGAGCGGCTCCTCGCGGAGATTCGCAATGAAGGCGCGCCGCAGCCGCGCGTCAGCTTCTCCGGTGCGGCGCCGATCGGCCGGGCACTCTACGCTTTCGAGGATGAGGAACGCGCCGCACGCGAGGCCAAGCGCGTGGCTACCCAGCAGGGTGGCCAGCAAGGCGTGCAGGTCGCCGCCGCGCCGCCCATGCCCGGACAGCCGCAGGGCCAGATGCAGGCGCCGGCGCAACCGGTTCCCCAATTTCCGCAGGCGATCTATCGCGAGGAGGTCGTCGCCCGCGTCCAGGGAGCGCTCGAGGCCGAGACCGGTTTCGCCGAGCGGCTGGTGCAGTTCTGGTCGAACCATTTCTGCGTCTCGGTCGCCAAGGGCAATTTCGTCCGCGCCATGGCCGGCACTTTCGAACGCGAGGCGATCCGCCCCAACATCTTCGGCCGCTTCGAGGAACTGTTGGTCGCGGTCGAGAGCCATCCGGCCATGCTCAACTTCCTCGACAACCAGCTCTCGATCGGCCCGGATTCGCGTGCCGGCAAGCGTCGCGGCCGCGGCCTCAATGAGAACCTCGCCCGCGAGATCATGGAGCTCCACACGCTCGGCGTCTCCGGCGGCTATACGCAAGCCGACGTCACCTCGCTGGCGCGGATCATCACCGGCTGGACCATTGTCGGGCGCGACGCCCGTCTCGGCTTCCCCGGCTCCTTCGCCTTCAATCCCGGCCTGCACGATCCCGGCGGCCAGAGGCTGCTCGGTAAGGTCTACCGGCAGGAGGGCAAGGAGAAGGGCATGGCGGCGCTCGCCGATCTCGCCCGCCATCCGAGCACGGCCAGTTTCATCGCCCGCAAGCTCGCCCGGCATTTCGTCGCCGACGAACCGCCGCCGGCACTGGTCGCCGAGCTCGCCCGTGTCTTCCGCGAGACGGGCGGCGACCTTGCCGCGCTGTCGCGCACGCTGGTGACCTCCGAGCTTGCAGTAGCCGCTCCTGCGACCAAACTGCGCACGCCGCAGGAGTTCCTGGTCGCCTCGTTCCGCGCGCTCGGCCGCAAGCCGGATTTCGGCCAGATCGCCGGGCCGCTCGGCGTGATGGGCCAACAGCTCTGGCAGCCCTCCGGCCCGGACGGCTATCCCGACAGCAACGCGGCTTGGGCGACGCCTGAGGGGATCAAGACCCGCATCGACGTCGCAGCCCAACTCGGCCGGCAGGCGGCGGGCTCGGTCGCCGATCCGCGCGCGCTGGTCGAGGAGGTGCTCGGCCCGCTCGCTTCGGCCCAGACGCGGCAGGCGGTGGCGCGGGCCGAGAGCAAGCCACAGGCGCTCGCGCTACTTTTGATGTCGCCCGAATTCCAGCGGAGGTGAGCATGGCCGCCGACGACGATGATTGCGAACGGATGACGCCTTCGCGTCGGGCTGTGCTCGGCGCGGCCAGCGCGCTCTTCGCCTGGTCCTATATGCCGAAATTCGCCCATGCGGCGGCGGGCTCGCGCGATGCCCGCTTCCTGCTGGTGGTGCTGCGCGGCGCGCTCGACGGGCTCTCTGCCGTGCCGCCGCTCGGCGATCCCAACTACGCCGATCTGCGCGAGGGCATCGCGCTGGCCAAGGACGGGCCGGACGCGGCGCTGCCGCTCGACGGCTTCTTCTACCTGCACCCGGCGATGCCGAACCTGGCACGGCTTTATGCGAGAGGTCAGGCGTCGATCGTTCATGCCAGCGCCACCGGGTATCGCGAGCGCTCGCATTTCGACGGGCAGGACGTGCTTGAAAGCGGGCAGGGCGGCCCGGGCAAGACCGAGAGCGGCTGGCTCAACCGTTTGATCGCCAGCCTGCCGGCGGGCGAGGCGGTCTCTCGCCATGGCGCGCTCGGTGTCGGCGTGGTCCCGCCTCTGGTGGTGCGGGGCTCCGCGCCGGTGCTCGGCTGGGCGCCGCCGCGCATGGCGCGGGCCGGCGCCGATCTCGTCCAGCGCCTCGGCGATCTCTATGGCGAGCGCGACCCGGCTCTGGCGCTGGTGCTGAAGCGGGCGATCGAGACCGAACTGATCGCGTCCAGGCAAGGCGCCGAGCAGCCGCGCGGCGGCGGCGGGCCGGACAGCGCCGAAGGCATGAAGCGCATCGCCGAGGGCGCGGCAAGGCTGGTCGGCGCCGAGGATGGCCCGCGCATCGCTGCTTTGGCCTTCGAGGGGTGGGATACGCATGCCAACGAGGGCGGAGCCAAGGGCCGGCTCGCGACGCTGCTCGGCGGGCTCGACGGCGCGCTCGCGACCTTCGAGAGCGGGCTCAAACCCGTCTGGAAGGACACGGTGGTGATGGTCGTAACCGAGTTCGGCCGCACCGCCCGCGTCAACGGCACGGTCGGCACCGATCACGGCACCGGCACGGTCGCCTTCCTGGTCGGCGGCGCAGTCAAGGGCAAGCGGATGATCGTCGACTGGCCGGGCTTGAAACCCGAGCAGTTGCACGAGCAGCGCGACCTGAAACCGACCACCGACATCCGCGCGGTTGCGAAGGGCGTGGTCGCCGATCTGTTCGGGCTGTCGGGGCCGGTGCTGGCGGAGAAGGTGTTTCCGGGCACCAGTGGGTTGGCGCCAATGCAGGGGCTGGTGGTTTAGCCTTGGCGTCATGCTCGGGCGAAGCGTAGCGCAGACCCGAGCATCTCTTTCAGGAGATTCCCGGCTCTTCGCTTCGCTACGGCCGGGAATGACACCCCTCGGTCAAGCCCAGGCGCGACCCTTCAGCTTCTCCTCATAAGCGTCGATCTTGGTCGACTTCTCCATGGTGAGGCCGATGTCGTCGAGGCCGTTGAGCAGGCAGTGCTTGCGGAACGGGTCGATCTCGAAGCGGACTTCGCCGCCATCGGGGCCCTTGATCGTCTGGCCGACGAGGTCGACCGTCAGCGTCGCGTTCGAGCCGCGATCGGCATCGTCGAACAGCTTCTCCAGGTCTTCCTGGCTGACCACGATCGGCAGGATGCCGTTCTTGAAGCAGTTGTTGTAGAAGATGTCGGCGAAGCTGGTGGAGATCACGCAGCGGATGCCGAAGTCGAGCAGCGCCCAGGGAGCATGCTCGCGCGACGAGCCGCAGCCGAAATTGTCGCCGGCGACGAGAATCTCCGACTTGCGATAGGCCGGCTGGTTGAGGACGAAGTCGGGGTTCTCCGAGCCGTCCTCCTTGTAGCGCATCTCAGAGAACAGCGCGGTGCCGAGCCCGGTGCGCTTGATCGTCTTCAGATACTGCTTGGGGATGATCATGTCGGTGTCGACATTGATCACCTTCAGCGGGGCGGGGGTCGAGGTCAGGGTGGTGAAGGGCTGCATGGCGGATACTCCGGCAAGTCGTTCTGGTCAGGATGGGATGAGGCGGCGCGTCAGAGCTGCGCCGTCAGGAGCTTGAAGCTGGCGAAGGTGAAGAAGGCGGCGAGGCAGGCTTCCGCCCGGCGGCGGATCCTGCGGTAGCCCGCCACCATCGAAGCGGTCGAGAACAGGTAGGCATAGGTCTGGTTGATCGCGAGCGAGATCGTCAGGCATCCCAGGATGATGGCGTAGAGCACCACCGCCGGCGTCTCGGGCCTGAGGCCGAGCGCGATGATCGCCGTCCAGCTCAGGATCGCCTTCGGGTTGGTGAGGTGCATCAGGTAGCCGCGCAGATAGAGGCGGCCGCCTGAGAGACCAGCTTTCGGCGGCGGCATCTCCGCCTGCATGGCCGAGCGGGCCGAACGCCATGCCAGGAACAGGAGATAGAGCCCGCCGATGATCTTGATGGCGTAGAGCGCGCCCGGATGGGCGACGATCAGCGCGGTGACGCCGACCGCGGCGAGGATGCCCCAGGTCAGCGATCCCGTGGTGACGCCGAGCGCCAGCGTCATCCCGGCCTTACGGCCATGCTCCATCGAGGTCGCCATGACCTGGAGATTGCTCGGTCCAGGGCTGGCGACGGCGATGAAGAAGGCCGAGAAGACCAGAGCGAGGTCCGGCAGGTGGCGGATCAGTTCGTCGAACATCGTCTTTATCCTGCCGCCTTCTCGATCGCGTCCATGTCGTCGTCGTCGAAGCCGAAATGGTGGCCGATCTCGTGGACGAGTACATGGGTGACGATTGCGCCGAGCGTCTCGTCGTGCTCGGCCCAGTAGTCGAGGATCGGCCGGCGATAGAGATGGATCGTGTTGGGCATCTGCCCGGTCTGCGGGGCATATCCCTGCTGCGGCAGGCCGATCCCGGAGAACAGGCCGAGCAGGTCGAAGGGACTCTCGGCGTCGAGCTCCTTTAGCACGTCGTCCTCGGGGAATTCGGTGACGTTGATGACGAGGTCGGCGCAGAGCTTGCGGAAATCCTCGGGCAGGCGGTCATAAGCCGCCTGCGCCAGGATCTCGAACTCGGCACCCGAGGGCGCGCGCACGCCGTCCCAGTCGAGACCCTGCGAGGCCGGCGCCGAAGCGCCTGTCTTGATCGAGGGAACGGAGCCCATCACCAGATCTTCAGTTGATGCCCGAGCCACCAGGACAGGCCGATGAAGGCGATCAGCGAGAGACCGCGGCCGATGCGTCGGCCCCAGAGCTCGATGTTGTCGCCTTCCGGCGCGTCCTTGCCGGAGAAGTGGTCGGCCGCACGCCCCATTGAGGAGCCGAGGAAGCTCTCGGAATCGCGCTTGACGCGATCGAGCGCTTCCTTGGCCTCGTTGGCGCGGGCGGCTTCGCGGGGATCGGTGCTCATGACGTCCTCCCGCGAACCGAACCGCTTCAGCCCAGCGTGCGCACGTCGACGAAGCGGCCGGTCAGGGCCGCGGCCGCCGCCATCGCCGGCGAGACGAGGTGGGTACGGCCGCGATAGCCCTGGCGACCCTCGAAATTGCGGTTCGAGGTCGAGGCGGCGCGCTGGCCCGGCTTGAGCTGGTCGGGGTTCATGCCGAGGCACATCGAGCAGCCCGGCTCGCGCCATTCGAAGCCGGCGGCGATGAAGATCTTGTCGAGGCCCTCGGCCTCGGCCTGCTGCTTCACCAGGCCCGAGCCCGGCACGATCATGCCGTAGTCCAGACTTTCATGGATCTTCTTGCCCTCGACGATCTTGGCGACGGTGCGCAGATCCTCGATGCGGCCATTGGTGCAGGAGCCGATCCAGATCACGTCGAGCGGGATCTCGGTCATCTTGGTGCCGGCGGTCAGGCCCATATACTCCAGAGCCCGCTTCTTGGAGGCGCGCTTGACCTCGTCCTCGATCTGCTCGGGATCGGGCACGGCGCCGGTCACCGAGATCACGTCCTCGGGACTGGTGCCCCAGGAGACGATCGGCGGCAGGTTGGCGGCGTCGAGCCGGACGATGCGGTCGAAATGGGCGCCCTCGTCGGAGCGCAATGTCTCCCAATAGCGCAGCGCCTCGTCCCAGGCGGCCCCCTGCGGCGCCTTCGGGCGGCCCTTGAGATAGGCATAGGCCTTCTCGTCCGGCGCGACCATGCCGGCGCGGGCGCCGCCCTCGATCGACATGTTGCAGACGGTCATACGGCCTTCCATGGTGAGGCCGCGGATCGCTTCGCCAGCGTACTCGATCACCGAGCCGGTGCCGCCGGCGGTGCCGATCTCGCCGATAATGGCCAGCGTGATGTCCTTGGCGCCGACGCCCGGAGCGGGCTTGCCGTCGACCTGGACCAGCATGTTCTTGGCCTTCTTCTGGATCAGCGTCTGGGTGGCGAGCACATGCTCGACCTCCGAGGTGCCGATGCCGTGGGCCAGGGCGCCGAAGGCGCCATGCGTCGAGGTGTGGCTGTCGCCGCAGACGATGGTGGTGCCAGGCAGGGTGAAGCCCTGCTCGGGGCCGACGATGTGGACGATACCCTGGCGGATATCGAGCTCGTTGAAGTACTCGACGCCGAAATCCCTGGCGTTCTGGGCGAGCGCCTCGACCTGGATCCGGCTTTCCTCTTCCTGGATGCCCTTGGAGCGGTCGGTGGTCTGGATGTTGTGGTCGACCACCGCCAGCGTCTTGTGCGGCGCATGGACCTTGCGGCCGGTCATGCGCAGACCCTCGAAGGCCTGCGGGCTGGTGACCTCATGCACGAGGTGGCGGTCGATATAGAGCAGGCAGGTGCCGTCGTCCTGGCGGTCGACGACATGGTCCTCGAAGATCTTGTCGTAGAGGGTGGTGGGGGCCTTGGTCGCAGTCATGGCTTCATCGCCTTCGGTATGGAAATCGGTAGCGGCCGCTATGGGCCAGCACGCATCGCAAAAGCCTGTCGCCGGCCGGACGGCCGGTCTCAGGCGCAGCTAAGGCCGGCTGCGAGCGAGGCCGTGAAACGGCCGAAGAAGCGCCAGGGCAGGCGGGCATGGTCATGCAGCGCGGCGAAGCCCTGGGTGGTCGGAAAACGGTGCAGGTTCAGCGTGCGGCGCATCACGCGCCGGACTTCGCCCCTGTTCTGCCGCTTCACCGTCATGGCTCGCTTCTACCAGTTCCAAACTGCACCGGCAACGCGGCACAGCTGTCGCAGCGGCAGGCGCGTAGCGCGTTCCGTGCAGGGCTGATATCTAGCGGCTTCGGGTGCGCTGCGAAAGGGCAGGCTGCGCCGGCAAACGGATTGGTGATGCGATGGCGCGCTTCTTCCCCTTCATGCTGCTGGCGGTCATCGCCTATGGCGTCACCGTCGCGGCGATGGGCGTGCCGCTCTCGCGCGAGCTCCTGAGCATCGGCCTGCCGTCGGGCAGCGCTTTCGTGCTCACCGTCAGCGAGCTCCTGCTCGCGATCTCGACTATCGTGCTGTTCTTCGAGATCATGAACGCGACCAGCGCCAAGTCGAGCTCGATCCTCAACCATGGCCTGTCCATGGTGGTGTTCATCGCCTGCGGGTTGATCTTCCTGTTCATCCCCGGCTTCGGCACCGGCACCTTCGTGATCATCACGCTGATGGCGCTGGTCGACGTGATCGCCGGCTACTCGATCAGCATCCTGACGGCGCGGCGGGATATGACCTTCGGCAACAACGAGTAGGCGGCTCCGTCATCCCGGGGCGTCGCGTAGCGACGAGCCCGGAATCCATAACCACGACGCTGATCCAGTTCGTCATGCTCGCCCTTGTGGCGAGCATCCACGTCTTGAACACCACATTGCCTAAACGAAGACGTGGATGGTCGGGACAAGCCCGACCATGACGGGGAAGGCGGTGTTCATGGATTCCGGGCTCGCCCCTTCGGGCCACCCGGAAAGACGACGGTGCTAAAGCTCGCTCCGCAACTGCCAGAGCTCCGGGAAGAACGAGCGCTCCAGCGCCGTCTTCAGGAACTTCACGCCGCTGGAGCCGCCGGTGCCCTGCTTGAAGCCGATGATGCGCTCGACCGTCTTCATGTGACGGAAGCGCCATTGCTGGAACTGGTCCTCGACATCGACCAGTTCCTCGGCCAGCTCATAGAGATCGAAGTATTGGTGCGTGTCGCGGTAGATCGAAAGCCACGCCGCCTTTACCGCCTCGTTCGCGACATGTGGCTGGCTCCAGTCGCGTTCCACGCACTCGGCCGGCACCGGCAGGCCGCGGCGCGCCAGGAGCCGCAGTGCCTCGTCATAGAGGCTCGGCGCATTCAGCAGGTCCTGGAGATGGGCATGGTGCTCCGGGTGATGCTTGTGCATCGCCGCCATGCGCGGGTCCTTGGCGCCGAGGCGGAATTCTAGCGCGCGGTACTGGTAGGATTGGAAGCCGGAGGACTGGCCGAGTGCGTCTCGGAAGGCGAGGTAGTCTGATGGCGTCATGGTCGAGAGCACGTCCCAGGCCGTGACGAGCTGCGCCTGGATACGCGAGACCCGCGCCAGCGACTTGAAAGCCGGTTGCAGTTCGTCGGCGCGGATCGCCACGATGGCGCCGTCGAGTTCATGCGCCGCAAGCTTCAGCCAGAGTTCCTGGACCTGGTGAATGGTGATGAACAGTAATTCGTCGGGCGCATCGCTCAGCGGCTTCTGTGCGGCGAGCAGCAGGTCGAGGCCGAGATAGGAGCCGTAATCCATCCGCTCCTTGAAATCGGTCTGCATGCCAGGCTCGATCCGGCTCTGGTGATCGCCCGTTCCGCTGGTCATGATGCCGCCCTCGCTCGCCTCGCGCCTTGACTGGAGGGAGGCGCAAGATATTTTAAGCTTAAAGTATTTTGCCGGATCGGCAAGGCTGCGGAGTCTGATGATGGACCAGATGACGACTGCTTCCGCAGGGCTCGGATTTCCGCCGTTCGACCTCGCCGCCGAGTTCTCGCACTTCCGCCAGAACTGGCCTGAAAAGCTGCACTTCGCCGCGCACAGCCATCATTTCTGGCCGGATGCGACGCGCGAGGCGCATTTGCGCGCCTGGGATGATGCCGCCCGTCTCGTCGACGGCAAGTGGCAGGAGGTGCTCGGGCCCGTCTGGCAGAAGCTCGCGCAGGGCGTGGCCCGGCATCTCAATCTGCCGGGGATCGATGGGCTGGTTCCGGCCAACAACACCCATGAATTCGTCAACCGTTTGCTCTCCTGCCTGCCGCGCGAGCGCACGCCGCGCATCCTGACCAGCGATGCCGAATTCCACTCCTTCCGGCGCCAGATCGAGCGGCTCGCCGAGGACGGGCTGATCGAGCTCACGGTCGTGCCGGCCGAGCCCTTCGCCGGTCTGGCGGAGCGGCTGGTCGCAGCGGCGCAAGCTGGCTTTGGCCCCGACATGGTTTTCGTCAGCCAGGTCCATTTCAATTCGGGCTATGCACTGACCGATCTGGAGGCGCTGGTCGACGGCGTCAGCGCGCCCGGCCGGCTCGTCGTCATCGACGGCTATCACGGCTTCCTGGCCCGGCCGACCGATCTCTCGGGGATCGCCGACAAGGCCTTCTACATCGCCGGCGGCTACAAGTACGCGATGTCCGGCGAGGGCGCCTGCTTCATGCATTGCCCGCCCAGCTTTGCCATGCGGCCGCGCGACACCGGCTGGTATGCCTCCTTCGGCGCGCTCTCAGGCGCGCAGGGCGAGATCGGTTATGCCGAAAATGGCTGGCGCTTCATGGGCGCGACTTTCGACCCCTCCGGCCTCTATCGCATGGGCGCGATGTTCGACTGGCTGGAGACCAAGGGCCTGGACGTCGCCGCGATCCACGCCCACACCCATGCATTGCAGACGATCTTCGCCGAAGGGCTGGCGCAGCGGCCCTGTGGCGTACTCGCGCTTCAGAACCTCGTCGTGCCGCTGAGCGAACCGGCGCGCGGCAACTTCCTCACCTTCCGCCATGCCGATGCGGCGCTCTGGCACGAGACGCTGAAGCAGGCCGGCATCACCGTCGATCTGCGTGGCGATCGCCTGCGCGTCGGCTTCGGGCTCTATCAGACGGAAGCCGACGTGAAGCTGCTGCTGGAGCGGCTGCTGACGTTGGGGTAGGCTGTGTTCCGATCAGCCTGCCTCCTGAGCTGATCGATCGGACGGAGCTGACGCATGAAGACGCTGCCGGGCCTTGTGATCGCTGCCGCTCTCGCTTCCCTCGCTCCCGCCTTCGCCCAGGCGCCGCGAAAAGCCGTTGCCTCCCCGGCCGTGCAGAAGGAGTTCGAGGGTTTCATCGGGAAGTTCCGCGCCGCGTTGAAGGCGAATGATGCCATAGCCGTCGCCGCCATGACGCGGCTGCCCTATATGGCCGACGCCTCCATTGCCGACGCCACCCAATTCCGCGCCAAGGTCTGGCCGCGCGACTTCACTGCGAAGAACCGCGCCTGCCTGCAGCGCAGCAAGCCGGTCTACGACCGCGACGGGGCCAGGAACGAGATCTACGCCATTGCCTGTGGCGGGAACATCTTCACCTTCACCAAGACATCGGCCGGCTTCCAGCTCACGGACGTCGATATCGCCGATTGATCAGGTCATGCGGCGCGTCAGCGCTGCGAAGTATCGACGCTGACCACCACCGACATGCCGGGCGAGAGCCGCTCGGCCAGGTCTTGACCAGCGTCGATCGCGATGCGCACCGGCACGCGCTGGGCGATCTTGACGAAGTTGCCGGTGGCGTTCTCCGGTCGGATCACGCTGAACTCCGAGCCGGCCGCCGGCGAGAAGCGCTCGATCGTGCCGGTCAGCCGGGCATGGCGCAGCGCATCGACCGTGAAGGAGACCTTCTGGCCGATGCGCATGCCGGAGAGCTGTGTCTCCTTGAAATTGGCGATCACCCAGACCTGGCTCGGCACCAGCGCCATCAACTGCGTGCCGGCCGAGACATATTGCCCGAGCCTGGCCGAGACCTCGCCGAGTCGCCCATCCTGCGGCGCGGTGATGCGGGTGTTCTGCAGGTCGATCTCGGCAAGGTGAACGGCGGCCTCGCCACCCTGCACCGCGGCTTCCAGCGAAGCCTTGTTGACGATCGCGCTCTGGACGTCCTGCCGCGAGACGTCGACAGCGGCACGGCTTGCCGTCAGCCCGGCCTTGGCCTGGTCGAGTGCCTGGTGGCTCTGGTCGGTGTTGGTCTGGCTGACGATGCCGCGCTCACGCAAGGGCTCGATCCGGCCCCAATTGGCCTCCGCGGTACGCAAGGCTGCCTCGGCGCTGGCGACATTGGCCTCGCTGGCGCGCAGGCGCGCCTCGGCGGCGTGGCGGGCCTGCTCGGAGTTGGCGAGCGCGGCATGCTGCGCCGCGAGGCTGGCGCGGGCCTGCTCCAGCCGCTGCTGGAAGATGCGCTCGTCGATCCGGACGAGAAGCTGGCCCTGCTTGACCGCGGCGAAATCCTGCACCGCCACCTCGGCGATGTAGCCGGCGAGCTGCGGCGCGATCACGGTGACCTGGCCGCGGACATAGGCGTTCTCGGTGGTCTCGATCGCGCTGGCGAAGGGTGGCAGCCGCCATGCGTAGAGGATGACGCTGATGCCGGCGAGGCCGACGGCGAGCGCGATATAGGTTGAGACGGAGCGGACAATGCGGGTCATGGCTGGGGTGCGGGGGCAGGGGTGGCGGCGGGAGCAGCGAAGCGTTCTCGCAGGCGCAGGACGGCAAGGTGGGTGAGGAGGCCGATGAGCGCGCTGCCGGCGATCATCGCGATCAGCAGGAAGGCGTCGTTATAAGCGAGCACGGTCGCCTCCCGCGTCGCCTGCTGGGCGAGCAGGGTGACGCCTTCTGCCCGCGTTAGCCCGAGATCGGTGAGGATATGGCCGTAAGCGCCGCCCAGCTGCTGAATGCGCTCGGCGACAAGCGGATTGGCCAGCGAAAAATGCTCGGCGAGCTGGCTGTAATGGAAGCTGGTCCTGAGCGTGATGAAGCTGCCGAACAGGGCCGCGCCGAGCAACCCGCCAATGCTCTGGGTGAACAGGAAGATCACGAAGAAGCTGAGGATGTAGACCGGCCCGCGCGCCAGCGCCGGGGCGAGGCCCTGTCCCATCGCTGCCGGCAGGAACAGGGCGGAGCCATAGGCCACCAGCGCCTGGCTGAGATGGATGTCGTCCGGCCGGGTCAGGCTGGTGGCGCTGCTGTCGAGCAGCGCGCCGGTCATGATGCAGGTCAGTGCGGCCGCGTAGAAGGCGTTCTCCCGGCCAGGCCGCAGCAGCGCCGCGCAGGTGAAGCCACCGGCCAGGATCGCCGCCAGGATCACGCCATAGAGCGGCATGGTCTGCTCGTTCTGGAAACCGAGCGCCTGGAAGAAGTTGGAGGCGCCGACAGTCTGCTCGGCCAGCACGACGCGAAAGAGCAGCAGCACGGTGGCGTAGTGCAGGGTCGCCGGGCTGGTCAGCCAGCGTATGTCGATTAGCGGGCTCTGTCGGTGCAGCTCGATGACCGCCGCCAGCGTCAGGCAGAGGATCGCGCTAGCGAAGAGCCAGCCGAGCCAGGGCGCTTCCAGCCACCAGTAGATCCGTCCGAGCAAGAGCGCGACGGCGAGGGCGCCGAAACCGAGCGCGATCAGCAGGTAGCTCACCCCGTCGAGCGGCCCGATCACCTTGACCCGCGGCGGCGGCGTCAGCGGCAACGCATAGACCAGGCCGAAAGCGAGCAGTGCCAGCCCCATCTCGAACAGGGTGAGGCCATGGAAACCGCCGATCTCGAGCAGGCTCGGCGAGAGCAGTCGCGTGATCGGGATCCCCAGCGTGGTGTTGGTCAGCGCGAGCGACAGGCCGACCGTGAGCTTCAGGCGCGGCTGCAGCGGCTCGATCATGTAGAGGAAGGCGAGCGAGGATAGCGGCGCGGCCGCGATGCCGCTCATGAAGCGCACGACCAGTGCCGATTGCAGGTCGTGCACGAAGAAGTTCAGCAGGGCGGCGATCACGAAGCCGGCGATGCTGATCTCGGCGAAATTGCGCAGGCCATACTGCATCCTGATCTTGATCAGGGCGATCGAGAGCGAGACGTTCGGCGCCATGTACGCGGCGATCAGCCAGTTGGTCTCGGCCACGGTGGCGCCGAGCTCGCCCTGGATCTGGTAGACATTGGTCGCGACGAGATTGGCGCCGACCTGCTGTGTCAGCGCCAGCAGGGTCGAGGCCAGCATATAGGCCAGGGCGCGCGGCCGGCTCATGCTGGTCGCTGCAGGCGGTGGTGGTGCGGCATGCGGAGCGGGAGACGGCGCGTTCATCCGGCCGCTCCGCGATTGGCGACGATGTTCCGAGACATCCGGGAGAGCACGCGCAGCGCGATTGCCAGCTCCTCCCTATCGATCCCGTCGAGTACATCGGCGCGCAATTCGGTCAGGAACGCAAGGATGTCTTCGGCCTGGGCGCGTGCGGCTGGCGTCAGGAAAACCCGCCGGGCTCGCCGGTCGCCTTCGACCGCGCGGCGTTCGATCATGCCGGTGCGTTCGAGCCCGTCGAGCAGGCGCACCAAAGTGGGCTGCTCGATGTCGAGCAATCCGGCAAGGTCGGACTGGATCGGTCCATCGGCCTTGGCGAGCTGCATGAGGAGGCGGGCCCGCGAGAGCGTCAGTCCCATGTCGCGGGCACGTTCGTCGACCAGCGCCCTGAGCTTGCGATTGGCAGATGCCAATTCCGCAGTGAAGGCGGCCTGAAGCTCCGGGGAGTTCATAGCGTTCACATTGATAGCTTGCTAATGATGTGCTTACATAGCAATGTGAAAAACGCATTTCAATTGCCGATATGCGACATTGTTATGCAAAAATGGAATGTCGCGCCTTGCGACTGGAGCAGCCACGGGCAACAAAAAAACGCGGCCCGAAGGCCGCGTTCCTGAAATCCCGAAGCGGATAGAGGAGGCTTACTTGCCGTCCTTGCCGCCCTTGGCCTCGACGCGCTCGGCGATGCGGGCCGACTTGCCGCGGCGATCGCGCAGGTAATACAGCTTGGCGCGGCGAACCTTGCCCTTGCGGACGACCTTGATCGAGTCGAGGTTCGGCGAATACAGCGGGAAGACGCGCTCGACGCCCTCGCCATAGGAAATCTTGCGGACGGTGAAGCTCTCGTTGAGGCCGCCGCCATTGCGGGCGATCACGACGCCTTCATAGGCCTGGACGCGGCTACGCTCGCCTTCCTTGACCTTGACGTTGACCTGCACGGTGTCGCCGGGCTGGAAATGCGGGATCTCCTTGCTCGCGGCGAGCTTGGCGATCTGCTCCTGGTCGAGCTGCTCGATGATGTTCATGGCTTTCTCCATGGCCGTGTTCGCGCGGGTAGCGCGGGCTTTCGGCTCGCTGTTTTCAGTTGAGGGCGTGGCCATACAGCAGGGCGGCGGGTTTGTCGAGACGGTTGGAGGCGAACCCCTCCCCCTTGCGGGGAGGGGTAGGGGTGGGGGGCGCAAAGTCGAAGCGAACTCACCAGGAGCCGAGCCGGCCCGCCTCTACAATCGACCTTGCACCCAGTCGTTCGCCCCCCATCCCCATACCCTTCCCCGCAAGGGGGAAGGGAGGAGTTCAGGCGATCGGTCATTTGGACCGAGATTTCCACCGGCTCATCTTGCGCAATGTCATCGGCAGGGTCACGAAATTCAGCATGCCGGCCGAGATTCTGTCCTATGCCTCGCTGTTCACCCTGGCGGTCGGGTTGATCGCCGGCACCGTCGGTGGCGTGGTCGGGACGGGCTCCTCGATCATGCTGCTGCCGGTGCTGGTCTGGTCGTTCGGGCCGAAGCAGGCGGTGCCGATCATGGCGGTGGCCGCGGTGATGGCGAATCTGGCGCGGTTCGCCGCCTGGTGGCGCGAGGTCGACTGGCGCGCCTTCCTCGCCTATGCGCTGCCCGGCATTCCGGCGGCGATGCTCGGTGCGCGCACGCTGCTGCAATTGCCGGCGGTGGTCATCGATATCGGCCTCGGCCTGTTCTTCCTGCTGATGATCCCCGGCCGGCGCTGGCTCGCGGCGCGTCGGATCAGGCTTGGCCTCTGGCAGCTGGCCCTGGCCGGAGCGGCGATCGGCTTCCTGACCGGCCTCGTGCTCTCGACCGGGCCGCTCAGCGTCCCCGCCTTCGCCGCCTATGGCCTGAGCAAGGGCGCGCTGCTCTCGACGGAGGCGGCGACCTCGCTCTTCATCTACCTGACCAAGGTCGGGACCTTTCGCAGCTTCGGCGCGATGCCGCTCGCGATCTTCGCCAAGGGCGTCATCGTCGGCGCCTCGCTGATGCTCGGCGCCTTCATCGGCAAGGCGCTGGTGCGGCGCATGGACGAGCGCACCTTCCAGCTCCTGCTCGATGGGATGATGTTGCTCTCCGGCCTGTTCCTGCTCGCTGCCGCCTTTCGCTGAACGCTTCCGGCCGGCGGCGGCGGGCTGTATGCAAGCTTCAGGATCACAGATTGCGGAGCAGCGTCATGTCCGAGAGTTCGATCAAGACCGCCCTCGTCACCGGGGCTGCGCGCGGGATCGGGCTCGCGACGGCCAAGCGCTTCCTCGCCGACAACTGGCGCGTCGCGCTGCTCGACATCGACGAGCCGGAACTTGCCAGGGCTATGGCTGATCTCGATGCGCCGACGGCGACGATGTCGATCGGTTGCGATGTCGCGGTTCCCGCGCAGGTCGCCGAGGCGGTCGATGCCGTGGTCGAGCGCTTCGGCCGGCTCGACGCGCTGGTCAACAATGCCGGCACGGCCGTGTTCAAGCCGCTGTTGGAGACCACTTACGCCGAGTGGCAGCGCGTGCTGGCGGTCAATCTCGACGGGCCCTTCCTGACGACGCAGGCCGCCGCGCCGGTGATGGCGGACAATGGCGGCGGCGCCATCGTCAACATCACCTCGATCTCGGGCCTGCGTGCCTCGACGCTGCGGGTCGCCTACGGCACCAGCAAGGCGGCGCTCGCCCATCTCACCAAGCAGCAGGCGGCCGAGCTCGCCGGCCTCGGAATCCGCGTTAACGCAGTCGCGCCCGGCCCTGTCGAAACCGCGATGGCCAAGGCCGTGCACTCCCCGGAGATCCGCGCCGACTATCACGACGCCATCCCGCTCGCCCGCTATGGCGCCGAAGAAGAACTCGCCGAGGCGATCTTCTTCCTGTGCAGCGACAGGGCGAGCTACATCACCGGCCAGGTGCTCGCCGTCGATGGCGGCTTCGACGCCGTCGGCATCGGTTTGCCAACGCTGCGCGGCCAGCGCCGCAACCGCTAGCCAAGCAATGCGGTCAGCGCCTCCTTCAGCGTGACGCTGCCGCGGCGCGTTTCGCCGACCGTCTCGAAGCCGATCCGGCCGGCGTTCATCGCATCGTAGAGCCCGGCGAGCTCACGCGCATGGCTTTCGCTCAGTCCGGCAGCGACGAGCCCCGGCTCCCACTCCTCGCGCGGCGTCGGCACGGCTGACACGGGCTTGCCGAGCAACTCGCCGAGCGCCTGCGCGGCGTCCTGCGGCGAATACTCCGCCGGCCCCTTCAGATTGACGATGCGCTCGCCTTCATGCGGGCGAGCGAGTTCGGCCGCCGCCTGCCGGCCGACATCCTGCGCGGAGACGGTCTCGCCGGCCGCGTCGAGCGGCTGGCGCATGCTCGGCAGGATGCCGTGCTCGGCTGCGACGCCAAGCACGCTGCCCCAGTTCTCCATGAATTCGGTGGCACGAATGAAGGTCAGGGAGGGCGCTGAGCCGCGCAGGGCCTGCTCGAAATCGTGCAACGCTCGTACGATGCCGGTCCCTTCCGTGCGATGGGCGCCGCTCGACGACAGCGCCACCACATGCGGCACGCCGGCGCGGCGGATCGCTTCGGCAATAGCGGCGCCGTTCTTCGCCGCGGCGGCGAAAACGTCTTCGGCGGCATGCGGCACTGGGTTCAAGACATAGACCGCTTTCGTGCCGGCGAATGCCGCCGTAAGCGCCTCGACATCGTCGAGATCGGCCTTGGCCAGAACGGCCCCCTTGTCGGTCAGCGCCGTAGCGCGGCTCGGCTCGCGGACGATCGCCCTGACCGCATGACCCGCCGCCATAGCCGCCGCCAGCGCGGCGCTGCCCGTCTGTCCCGTCGCTCCCATGATCGCAAACATCATGTCCTCCATCGGTTGCTGAGGAGGGCATAACAGGGCAGTATCTGAAGCATAAGTACGCACAATTTTTATACTGACTTGGAGCCTCCGATGCGCCCCTCGCTGAAGGACATCCCCTATGTCTGGTGCCCGGTCGAGGCGACGATCGATGTGATCGGCGGCAAGTGGAAGGCGCTGATCCTGTTTCAGCTGACGCAGGGACCGCGCCGCTTCAACGCGCTGCGCCGGCTGCTGCCGCATGTGACGCAGCGGATGATGACCCTGCAGCTGCGGGCGCTGGAAGAGGACGGGATCATCTCCCGCAGCGTGCAGGAGACGGTGCCGCCCAAGGTCGAATATGCGTTGACCGAGCGCGGCTGGGCGCTCGCGCCGATCTTCGAGGCGATGACGCTGTGGGGACAGGCGCATGGCGCGCGCCGGTCCGAGCCGGCCTGAGCCAGAGGCAACATTCCGCTTGCGCCGGCTCCGGAACGGCGCGAACCTGCCCTCCGACATCCCTCTTCGACGGCCGCCCGACCCTGTCGGGCCCGAGCGACCGCCGCCTTTCCGGCGTGGGCGCGCCATTCCCGTTCCCGCCGGTCAATCGCCGCCTCGGACGCAAGGCTTCAGGGCCCCGTCGGTGCGCGGCCAGAACCGAAGGAGGACGACATGGCTGCGACTGCCAGCAAGGGAGAAAACCCGTCCGGCGTCAGAGGCAGGGGGCCGCGATGCATCGCACTCGTCGGTCCCTTCCAGAGCGGCAAGACCAGCCTGTTCGAGAGCATATTGGAGCGCTGCGGCGCCGTTTCGCGCGCCGGCTCCGTCAAGACGAAGAATAGCGTCGGCGACGCTTCGCCCGAGGCGCGCTCCCATCAGATGAGCACCGAGCCCAATGTCGCCAGCGTCGACTTCATGGGCGAGCGTTACACCTTCATCGACTGCCCCGGCTCTGTCGAATTCCTCCAGGAGATGCGTCATGTCCTGCCGGCGGTCGACGCCGCGGTCGTGGTCTGCGAAGCCGATGACCGCAAGGCGCCGGCGCTGGAGCTCGTGCTGCGCGAGCTCGAGGAAGCCGATATCCCGCGCTTCCTCTTTCTCAACAAGATCGATTCCGCCTCGCGGCGCGTGCGCGAAACGCTCGGATTGCTGCAACGCGCCTCGCGCACCCCGCTATTGCTCCGGCAGATTCCGATCTGGCAGGGCGGCATCGCCGTCGGCTTCATCGATCTCGCTCTCGAGCGAGCCTTCATCTATCGCGAGCACGCGCCGAGCGAGGTCGTGCCGCTGGCGCCCGAGGAGGTCGAGCGCGAACGCGACGCCCGCTTCTCGATGCTGGAGAAGCTCGCCGACTATGATGACGAGTTGATGGAAGGCCTGCTCGGCGACATCGAACCGCCGCGCGATCTCGTTTTCGACGACCTCGCCCGCGAGCTGAAGGAGCGTCATGTCGTGCCGGTGCTGATCGGTGCGGCCGAGCGCGGCAATGGCGTGACCCGGCTACTCAAGGCGCTCAGGCACGAGGCGCCGCCTCTGGAGGTGACGCGCGGACGGATCGGCGTCGTCGACAGCGGGGCGCCGCTCGCGCTGGTCATGAAGACCTGGCAGTCCGGTCAGGGCGGCAAGCTCTCGCTGGCGCGCGTGCTGCGCGGCCGCATGGCGGAAGGCGATGTGATCACCTCATCCGGCGGCGTCGAAGCGCGCATTGCCGGCGTGCTCGAACTCAAGGGCTCCGAGCAGCAGCGCCGTCCGGTGGCGGAGGAGGGCGAGACTGTCGCCTTCGCCCGGCTGGAAGGCGTGCGCACCGGCGATGCGATCGCGGTCGGCAAGGTCCGGCCCGATGTGGTCAGCGCCCTGGCGCCGCCCGAGCCGGTCCACGCGCTCTCGGTCGGCGTCAAGGATCGCAAGGACGATGTCAGGCTCACCACCGGCCTTGCCAAGCTGATCGAGGAGGATCCGGCACTGGCGCTCGAACACCGCCCGGAATTCGGCGAGATGCGTCTCTCCGGCCAGGGTGAGATGCACCTGCGCGTCGCGCTCGAACGGCTGGCCGGTCGCTACGGCGTCAACGTCGATAGCGGCGCGACGCAGATCGGCTATCGCGAGACGCTGCGCGGCAAGGCGAGCGCACGAGGCCGGCACCGTAAGCAGAGCGGCGGGCACGGCCAGTTCGGCGATGTCGTGCTGGAGATCGCGCCGCTGCCGCGTGGCGAGGGTATCCGCTTCGTCGATCGCATCACCGGCGGCGTCGTGCCGAAGCAGTACATCTCCTCGGTCGAGGCCGGGGTGCGCGATTACTGCCAGCGCGGTCCGCTCGGCTTTCCGCTCGTCGATATCGAGGTGACGCTGACCGACGGCTCCTACCATACGGTCGATTCCTCCGATATGGCCTTCCGCCAGGCGGCGCGACTTGCGATGGGCGAGGCCTGCCCGCAGGCCAAGCCCGTACTGCTGGAGCCGATCCTGGCCGTCGAGATCGTGATCCCGTCGGATGCGATGTCGCGGGCTTCGGCGATCGTCTCGGCCAGGCGCGGCCAGATCCTCGGCTATGATGCGCGGCCCGGCTGGCGTGGCTGGGACCAGATCAATGCGCTGATGCCGGAGGCCGAGATGGCCGGGCTGATCGTCGAATTGCGCTCGGCGACGGCGGGGGTCGGCTCCTTCAGCGCCCGCTTCGACCATCTCGCCGAGCTTGCCGGCAAGCCGGCCGACGCGGTGGTGGCGGCGCAGGCGATGGCGCAGGCGCGCTAGAGCCCTGTTCCAGCCAGTCGGCGCGGCAAATTGGCTGGAAGGGGATGATTTAGACTAAAGTCTATGAACTAAAAGATGAGAGAGATTCTCCGGCCAGGCAATTCCAGCCTGGCCGGATTCCGCCCCGGACTCGCCGTGGCGGCTGGCTTGCAAGCCGGTAGAGTGCCGTCACCAGCCAGTTGCAGTATAAATGTTTATATGTAAACCTTTTTGGGCGGCGAGTGCTTGCACCCGCCGCTAGGCTTGCGCAGTGTAGCGTGGGACAATCGGAAGGTGCGGACCGAGCCGGCAGGTAGCCGGACGTCCGCGCCGCGCGGCATCGACACCCGGCAACAGGGCGGGCCGCAGAGGGGAGGATGAGGATGACGGCTCTTTCCGCGGTTCAGGCGACATCGGATGCGCGCCCCTGGTTGGTGCACTATCCGCCGGCCGTGCCGCCGGTGATTGACGAAGCCGGGGTCGGCACGCTGGCCGACCTGATCCGCAGCGCCTGCGAGACCTACCCTGATCGCCAGGCGTTCGAGAGTTTCGGCAAGTCGATCACCTTCGCCGAGATCGGGCGCGCGGCGCGCGCCTTTGCCGCCTGGTTGCAGGCGCAGGGCTTCAAGAAGGGCGACCGCATCGCGCTGATGATGCCGAATATCCTCGCCAATCCGGCGACGATCTTCGGCACGCTGCTCGGCGGCTTCACCGTGGTCAATGTCAACCCGCTCTACACGGCCCGCGAGCTAACCCATCAGCTCAACGATTCCGGGGCGCGTGCGCTCGTGGTGATCGAGAACTTCGCCCATGTCGTCGAGGAGGCGCGGCCCAATATCAAGCTCGACGCCATCATCGTCGCCACGGCCGGCGACCTGATGGGCTTCAAGGGGGCGATCGTCAATTTCGTCGCCCGCAAGATCAAGAAGGTGGTCAAGCCCTATAGCCTGCCGGGCTTCGTGCCGCTGAAGACGATCTTCGCCGCGCCGGCGACGATGAGCCCGGTCACGATCACGCCCGAGGATGTCGCCTTCCTCCAGTACACAGGTGGCACCACCGGCGTCGCCAAGGGCGCGACGCTGACCCATCGCAACGTCGCTTCCAATGTCGCGCAATGCGCACTCTGGCTCGGTTGGGAGCTCGAGGCGCCGCATGGCCGCGCCGACTATCAGCACGTCATGGTGACGGCGCTGCCGCTGTACCACATCTTCGCCTTGACCTGCTGCTGCATGTTCATGCTGCGCATCGGCGCCAAGAGCCTGCTGATCGCGAATCCGCGCGACATCGCCGGTTTCGTCAAGATCCTGAAGGGCAGCCGGTTCACGCTCTTCTCCGGCGTCAACACGCTCTATAACGCGCTCGCCAGCCATCCCGAGATCAAGGACGTGAACTTCTCGGAGCTGCGCTTCGCCATCGCCGGGGGCATGGCGACGCAGGCCGCCGTCGCCAAGCGCTGGAAGGAGGTCACGGGCCGGCCGATCATCGAGGGCTATGGCCTGTCGGAGACCTCGCCGGTCGCCTCGGTCAACCGCACCGACATCACCGAGTTCACCGGCACGATCGGCTATCCGCTGCCCTCGACCGATTTTGCGATCCGCGATGCCGAGGGCAACGACCGGCCGCCCGGTGAGCCTGGTGAGATCTGCATCCGCGGGCCGCAGGTGATGACGGGTTACTGGAACCGGCCCGACGAAACCGCCAAAGTGATGACAGTGGACGGTTATTTCCGTTCCGGCGACGTCGGTGTCTTCCTGCCGGACGGGCAGATCAAGGTCGTCGACCGAATGAAGGACATGGTCCTGGTCTCCGGCTTCAACGTCTATCCGAACGAGGTCGAGGACGTGCTCGCCAAGCATCCCGGCGTGCTGGAATCGGCGGTGATCGGCCTGCCGGATGAACATTCCGGCGAGGCAGTCACAGCCTTCGTGGTCAAGCGCGATCCAGCGGTCACCGCCGAGGAGTTGCGTGCCTTCTGCAAGGAGAACCTGACGGGCTACAAGGTGCCCCGGCAGATCATCTTCCGCGACAGCCTGCCCAAGACAAATGTTGGCAAGGTGCTGCGCCGGGCCCTGCGCGAGGAGGTCGCCGCAGGGCACAAGGCCTGAGCGGCCCGCCGCTTCTATTCGGGGGCGTGCATCGTTGCGCGCAGGGCCTTGAACTGCGGCAGCGCCGCGGCAAGTCCTGCCTGGTCGGTGGTGCAGATCAGCGCGGTGCGGCCCTTGGCGGTCTCAAGGGTCGAGGTGAACATGCGCACATTCTGCGCGTTCGGCCCATCTTTGGGCGTCACGATCAGCTCGATGCCGCTGAAGCCTTGGTGCTCGAACAGCTTGAGATCGGAGACGGTGCCGATCGTCTCGAACATCTCGCGATAGAGTTGCTGCCATTCCGGCTTGGTCATCTGCTCGTTGACGAGCTCGCGCGTCAACTTGGCGTTTTGAGCGGAGCTTTTGAAGCCGAGGGTGCAGAGCTGGCCTGTGCTGTTGATCGCCTTGGGCGTGCCGGTCTTCGAGCTGATGTCGATCGTCACCTCGAATTGCGGGTGCGGCCTGCCGGCTTCCGCCTTGAAGCCTGCGGGCGGCGAGACTGACAGACCGGTCGCTGGGTCGCCGTAGGACTGTGCGGCAGCGCCCCCCGCGATCAGGAGGGCGGCGAGGGCGATGGAGAGATGAGGCGATCTGGTCATGGCGAGGAGCTAGTTCCGGATTGCGACAGCAACGAGACGGATGAATCGCCGTCGGCTATGGGGTGGCATGGGCCGGCTGGTCAAGCAGCCAACAGAGATTTGCCAGCCTTGGCGTGGGCTGTCACCGGCAGGATCTGGCCGGGAGCGACGCTGCGGCCGAAGCGCACCAGGGTGAAATCCTCGGCGCGGCCGGTATCGCCGCGCTCCGTCAACACCGAGAGCGGCCTCCCGATCCGAGCGGCGAGATGCCGCGCATGCGCTGCCTCCGCCGCCTGGCGCAACCGACCCGCCCGCTCCTTGATCTCGCCGCCGGCGACCTGAGGCATGCGGGCCGCAGGCGTGCCGGGTCGGGCCGAGAACGGGAAGCCGTGGACATAGGACAGCCCACAGTCCTCGATCAGGGCGAGGGTGCGCGAGAACATGGCCTCGTCCTCGGTCGGAAAGCCGGCGATCAGGTCGGCGCCGAAGACGATCTCCGGCCGCAGGCCGCGCATCTCCTCGCAGAATCGCACCGCATCGGCGCGGTTGTGGCGGCGCTTCATCCGCTTCAGGACGAGATCGTCGCCCGATTGCAGCGAGAGATGCAAATGCGGCATCAGCCGCGGCTCGTCGGCGATCAGAGCGCGCAACTCGTCATCGACCTCGACTGCATCGAGCGAGGACAGGCGCAGCCGCTTCAGCTCGGGCAGCGCAGCAAGGACCGCGCCGACAAGTGCGCCCAGCGTCGATCCGTCGGGTTTTTCCCGGCCGTAGCTGGTCAGGTCGACGCCGGTCAGCACGATCTCGCTGGCACCATCGGCAACGAGCCTGCGCGCCTGCGTCACGACCTCGTCGACATCAGCCGAGCGGGCGTTGCCGCGGCCGAGCGGGATGACGCAGAAGGTGCAGCGATGGTCGCAGCCGTTCTGTACCTGCAGGAAGCCGCGCGTGTGCTGACCGAGCGCCTGGGTGCGGTGAGGGGAGGCGTCGCGCGCCTGCATGATGTCGCCGACGGCGATCTTGCCGGCGGGGGAGCCCTGAGAATCCGCGCTACGCAGACTGTTCGAGCCTGCGAGCGCCCGCCAGCTTGCCATGTCGAGCTTCTCGGCATTGCCGAGCACCCGCGCCACCTCCGGCATGGCGGCGAAGCGCTGCGGCTCGATCTGCGCGGCGCAGCCGGTGACTACGATCGGGCGCTCCGGCTTTTCCCGGGCGAGCCGGCGGATTGCCTGGCCGGCCTGGCGCACGGCTTCAGCCGTCACGGCGCAGCTGTTGATCACCGCGACATCGGCGAGGCCTGCGGCCTGCGCCTGTTGCTCGATCGTCTCGCTTTCGACGAGATTGAGCCGGCAGCCGAAGGTGACGAGTTCGACGCCCATCAGGCCACGGCGGCGAAGAGCCCGGGCTCCAGCACGCCGTCCCAGTCGAGTGCGGCTGGGCCGGTCATCAGGACATGGCCATCGCTCTCGCGCCATTCGATCACGAGATCGCCGCCGGGCAGGCTGACGGTTGCCTTCCGGCCCGACAGCTCACGGCGCACCGCCGCGACCAGCGCCGCGCAGGCGCCCGAGCCGCAGGCGCGGGTGATGCCGGCGCCGCGTTCCCAGACCCGCAGCACGATATGGTCCGGCGCCTTGACGGCGGCGAGGCCGATATTGGCCCGGTCCGGGAAGATCGGGTGGTTCTCCAGCAGCGGGCCGATCTGCTCGAGATTGAAGCGATAGGGATCGTCGACGAAGAAGACGGCGTGCGGATTGCCCATGCTGACGGCGCAGGGCGTGTGCAGGATCGGCTCGTCGATCGGCCCGATCTGCAATTCGAAGCGGCTGGTGTCCTCGAAGGGCTCGGCCAGCGGGATCTCGTCCCAGGCGAGGCGGGGTGCGCCCATGTCGACGGTGAAGACGGCGTCGGACAGGCGCGCCACCGGCAGCAGCCCGGCCCTGGTCTGCAGCAGGAGTCCGTCGCGGCCGCCCTGGCCCATCTGCGGATCAGCAGTCATCGCCCAGGCGACGCAGCGCGTGCCGTTGCCGCAGGCGCCGGCCTCGGAACCGTCTGTGTTGTAGATGCGGACATAGGCGTCGGTGCCGGAGACCTTCGCATCGTGCAGGACCATGAGCTGGTCGAAGCGGGTGCGCTCCTGGCTCGCGATCGCGCGTGCCTCGGCTTCGGTGACGATATGCTTCGTCCCGCGCAGGTCGAGCACGGTGATCTCGTTGCCCAGTCCGTTCATCTTGAGGAACCGGCGATTGGCGAGGGCGTTCATATGGTCACACGTCGTTGATGATGCGGGTATATGAGCCTGGTGCCGAAAAAATGCCACCCTTCGCGATCTTCCTGCCGTACCGGGATCGTCGTAGCTTGCGGCACGGCGCGAATCGGTCGTGTCAGCTCGGGATGTTCGGGTATGCGGCAGTCGAGATTCAGCGCGCTCCTTCTTGCGCTCGCCTTTACCTGTCCGGCCGCCGCGCAGACGCGCGTGGCGCCGCCGGCCGCTGTCGAGAGCACACCGCTCGCCGCGCCGCCGGGAACGGCGACACCCGCGCAGAACACGCAACCCGCCCAACAGGCTCCGACCCAGAGCCAGGCCAATCCGCCGGCCCCGGCCGAGCCGCAGCCTGTGCAGCCGCCCCCGGCACCGCAAGGTCAGGTCGTGCCGCAGCCGGTCCAGCCCGCTCCGACACCTCAGACGCCGGTCGAGCCCCAGCCTGTCCAGCCGCCGCCGACGCTGCCCGCTCCGCAGCCGGCGCCGCCCGTCCAGCAACAGCAGACCGGCGCGCCCAATCCGAACGCGACGCTCGCCGGCAAGCCGGGCGACCCGTCGGATGTCGACGAAATCCCGCTGGTGGCGAAGCCCGTGCTGATGACGGCAGGGCAGTCGAGCTGGGATCAGGGCTTCCAGAAGCTGTCGGAGGCGATCACATTGTTGCGGGCCGAGGCCGACAAGGCCGGGCTCAAGGTCGCCGGCCGGCCGCTGAGCCTGTTTCTCGAGACCGACGACAACGGCTTCAAATTCGAGGCGATGCTGCCGGTCGACAAGCCGGCGGATGCGGCAAAGCCGCTGGCGACCGGCGTGCGCAACGGGCAGTCGCCGGCGGGGCGCTCGCTGCGCTTCGTCCACACCGCGCCCTATGACGACATCGATTCGACCTATGAGACGATCACGGCCTATCTCGAGGCCAAGAACATCGTCGTGAAGGACGCCTTCCTCGAGGAATATGTCAGCGATCTCAAGGATCCCGCCGATCCGAACCTCGAGATCAACGTCTACGTTCAGCCGAAATAGGCCGGCACTTTCCCCGTTATGGTCGGGCTTGTCCCGACCATCCACGTCTTCGCTTCACTGATGGCGTGCGGTGTTCGAGACGTGGGTGCTCGCCACAAGGGCGAGCATGACGGCGTGGTTACCTCACGCCTCCCAGACCAGCCCCGGCCGCATCGGGCGGAAGCGCTCCTCGGGAAGCCCCGCCTTTTCAAGCGCGACCTTCAGCGCCTCGGGTGGCCGGCTGACACCTTCGTCGGTGAGCTGGAACGTGCCCCAATGGTGGCCGAGCGCCTGCTCCGCCCCCAGCGAGCGCATTACCTTGACCGCCTCTTCCGGATTCATGTGGTTGTCGCTCATGAACCAGCGCGGCTCATAGGCGCCGATTGGGAGCGCCGCCAGCCGGAACGGGCCATGTTCCCGGCCGAGCCGCTCATAGAGCGAGCCGTCATGGTAGCCGGTGTCGCCGATATGGAAGAGCTTGCCGGCCGGCGTCTCGATCACGAAGGAGCACCACAGCGCCATGCGCCGGTCGAAGGCGCCGCGCGCGGACCAGTGATAGCTCGGCACCAGCGTGACGGCGACCTTGTCCGACAGCTCCAGCCGCGCATCCCAGTCATGCGCTTCGGCCCTGATCGAGCCGTCGCGCGCCTTGACGATCCCGTCGTTGCCGAGCGGCATGATCATGCGCGGATTGTCGCGCGCATGCACCGCCGCCAGCGTCTCGACGTCGAGATGGTCGTAATGGTTATGCGTGACCAGCACGACGTCGATCTTCGGCAGATCAGGGAAGGCCACGCCCGGCGCGTTCACCCGCTTCGGCCCGAAGAACGAGAACGGGCTCGCGCGCTCGGAAAAGACCGGGTCGATCAGGAGATTGAGGCCGGCGACCTGGTAGAGGAAGGAGGCATGGCCGAGATGGACGACGCGCAAACCCTCGACCTGCGCGGGTGGCTTGTCTTGCGGCGGCGCCTCGTACCGGGCCGGGAAGGCCTCGCGCTCGCGCTTCGAGAACTGCCAGCGCAGCACGTCGGCGAGCCCCTTCGTGACCGGACGGCCATCGCTGAAGACGAGCCCGTCGAAATGGTCGCTGACCGGGCCCTGATAGTAGGGATTGCGCGAACGTGCGTAAGAAGCCCAGGCAAGGCCGGTGGAGCCGAGCAAGGCGGGGATGCCGAGGAGGCGCAGGAGCTTGCGGCGGGTCATGGCATCGAGAAATTGTGCGCCGATCGCGCAGCGTCAAGCCCGGGTGGTCTGTTTCAAGACAACTTGATCGCTGTCACGTACAGCCAGCGCGTCGGTTCCTGGTCGTAGCCGCCGCCCAGGTCCTCTTCGATACCGATGCGGTCCCAGTCACCGCTGCCATATGTCGTGCGGAGCCATTCAGCGTCCGGATAGTTGAAGTAGCGGTCGAAGCGGTCGCGCCCTTCCGCCTCACCGGCCTTGAAGCTGGCGTAGAAGACACCGCCCGGCCGCAGCGCCCGGTGCACCCTCGCGATGACGCCAGGCAAGGCAGGACGCGGGACATGCAGCAGGCAGGCATTGGCCCAGACGCCATCGAACGCCGCGTCGGCGGCAAGGTCGTCGAACAGCAAGACGGAAACCGGCCGGCCGAGCCGCCTTTGCGCTTGCGCCGCAAGTTCTGGTGAGCCGTCCGTCGCCGTGACGTCCAGGCCGAGCGCGAGCAGGGCTTCGCTGTCCTGCCCGCCGCCGCAGCCGAGTTCGAGGACCTGTCCGCCAGCCGGCAGCGCTTCAGCAAAGCGCCGCAACCGTGCCTCGCCGAGTTCGCGAGAGCGCCCGGCATAGGTCTCCGCCTCGGTGGCGTAGAAATCCAGCGTGGCGCGGTCGTCGCCGGACATGGCGGTCTCCTTCGACGGGGGCTTCAGTCGTTCCTGCAGGTCGCTGACGCATGCCGTCAGCGTCAAGCCTTGATTGCCCTTGGCAGCAAGGCATAGTCCCGCCTCGTTTCGCGAGGCTGCTATGACAAGGCTTGTCCTGCTTTCGGCACTTCTTTTCGGCCTCACCGGCGCGACGGCCCAGGCCTGCGGCTCGCAGGCCGAGCCCTGCAAGGTCGCACTCGGCGACTATCATGCCACTGTTCCCTTCGCGGCTCCTGCGCCTGGGGAGAAGCGGCCCGCCATCTTGTTCTTCCATGGCGCAGGCGGAGGTGGCGATGCCGTCCTGGCAGCGGATTCCATCCTGAGGCCCTTCGTCGAGGCCGGCTATGTCGTGCTCGGTCCGAATGGGCTGGTCATGCCGAACAGCCGCTATGGCCGTGGCTGGTCCTTCCTGCCGGACGCGCCGCAGCAGCGCGACGAGCTTACCTTCGCACGGCAAGTGCTCGACGACGCTGCCGCCCGCTTCAATGTCGACCGCAAGCGCGTTCTCGTTGGCGGATTCTCGATCGGCGCTTCGCTGACCTGGTATCTCGCCTGTCGGCAACCGGACCTTGGCGCGGCCTATGTGCCGCTCGCCGGGAATTTCTGGCGGCCCCATCCGCAAAATTGCGTTGGCCCGGTCGACATCCTGCAGACCCATGGCTGGCGCGACGAGGTCTTCCCGCTCGAAGGCCGCCAGCTCGGGCCGAACCATGCCCAGGGCGACGTCTTCGAGGGGCTCCAGCTCTGGCGTGCCACCAATGGCTGCAAGGCCACGCGCCCCGATGCGATCGAGGTGCGTGGGCCGGTCTGGCAGCGCTCATGGACGAATTGTGAGAGCGGCCGACAGGTCTCGTTGGTGCTGCATGCCGGTGGTCATGAGGATCCACCGAAGGAATGGGCCGAACTGGCGCGCCGCTGGTTCGAGGCGCGCCTGAAAGCCCGGCCGGCAGGAAACTGAGTGCGGCTCAGTTGCTGCCCGAGCGCACCGCGACGGTGGCGATGCCGGCTCCGATCAGCAGCGTGCCGCCGGCCTTGTTGAACAGGCCGATCGCACGGGGATTGCCGACGAGGGTACGGGCGCGCGAGGCGATCAGCGCGTAACCGAAGGCGTTGGCGAAGGCGAGGGTGATGAAGGTCGTCTCGAAGATCAGCATCTGCGTCCAGAAATCGGCCTTCGGATCGAGGAACTGCGGCAGGAAGGCGACGAAGAAGGTGATGCTCTTCGGGTTCAGCGCCGTCACCAGCCAGGCATGGCCGAGCATCTTCAGTGCCGAGCTCGCATCCCGGCGCGGCTCGGCATCGAGACTGCCGCCAGCGCGGAAGAGCTTGACGCCGAGATAGATCAGATAGGCGGCGCCGGCCCATTTCAGCGCGGTGAAGATCGTGGCCGAGGTCGCCAGCAGCGCGCCGACGCCGAGCATGGACAGGGTCATCGCGGTGAAGTCGCCGAGCGCAACGCCGACCGCCATCGGCAGGGCGGTGCGCCAGCCCTGGCCGAGCGCATAGGAAATCACCAGCAGGATGGTCGGGCCGGGGATGACGAGGAGGACGGCGGTGGCGGCGGCGAAGGCAGCCCAGGCTTCGAAGGTCATGATGTGAAGGCTCCGCTAAAAACCAGAGCCATCACCAGAGCAGGGCGCTTGTAAAGCGGAAAATTTGGCGGCGCTCGGCGCGCCGCCCTTGTCGGATCACATCAGCGGCCAGCGCCGTTGATGATGCGGCAGAACGCAGTGCGAATATAGGCTTCGTCCGAGACCTGGCCGGACTGGAGCTGATAGAAGATCTCGACGATGCTCCCGTTGCCGGCCTTGCGCGCGGTTCCCTGAAGGCGCTGCAGCCGGCCCGAACCGGCGCCGTCCTTGAAGCCCGTCACGGTCCCTTCCTCCTGGTCGACCGTGACGTTCGAAAAGCCTTCCGCGGCCATGCCGCGCTTCAGCCCGTTGAGCGCCTTGGCCGGGGCGGCTTTGACGATGCCGGAGGCGCGGTAGTTGATGCCGGTCAGGAAAGGTTCGCCGCCCGCCGCGAAGGTCTTTTCGCAGCTCTGGGCGAAGGCGCCTGTCGTGCCGGAGAGCAGGAACAGCGCGATCCCGGCGCAGGCAATATTCGTCTTCATCGTTCTCAATCCCATCTCGAATCGGCGGCGCCGATGGCGCCGCGCATTTGTCGATGTTTGGGCAGATTTAGAGCGGCGGGCCCCAGCGGAAGGTCGTCGTCCCGCTGCCGCGTACTGGCACGAGCGGTCCGGCCGACATCTCCCGCCGCTTCTCCGGCTCGGCTGCCAGCACCAGCGTCCACCAGGCGCCGTAGCGGGTCTGCGGGTTCTTCGCGAGCGCGATGCCGATGCGCGTCGCTTGCGGCATCGAGAGGTTGGCCTCGTGGACGGACGACTTCTTCCAGCCGTCGAAGGCCTCCTGTGTCGAGTAATAGCCGGCGCCGAGATTCTCCGCGGCGCGCACCGTGTCGAGGCCCGCGGCGTTGACGCGCGAGTTGAAGCTGCCGGCGGCGCTGTGGGAGAGGTCGTCGCTGGCCGCCATCGCGTCGGATTGGCGCTGGGCCATCGCGGTCAGCGCCTGATCGAGCCGGACCGGGCCGAGGCCCTTGCCGGCGCGATAGGCATTGAGAATGCGCACGGCCTCGGCCGGGTCGGCCTTCACGGCGGCGAGGCGCTCGATCTTGCGTGGGCTCGGAGCCGTGGTCTCGCGCTGCGCCCCGGCGCAGCCGGCCAGAAGCAGGGCGGTCAGGAGGGCTGCACCCACATGTCTTGTCATCACATCGATCTCGGCTTTTGCTGCGCCACACCGGCGAAGCAGGCCGGGCCTAGGCGAGGAATGCGGCGCGATTACCGCAGCCCCGACCGGGAGGAAACCCCATGAGCGATGACGAACGGGCGATCCGGGACCTCGTCGAGACCTGGATGCGCGCGACGAAGAGGGGCGACGCCGCGACCGTACTCGACCTGATCAGCGACGATGTGGTCTTCATGGTTCCCGGCGCCGAGCCCTTTGGCAAGGCGGCGTTTGCCGCCGCGCTGAAGGGGTTGGGAGCCATGACGATCGAGGGCCGCAGCGATATCCGCGAGCTCTCAGTGCACGGCGACATCGCCTGGCTGCGCAACCGGATCGAGATGACGGCGACCGCGCCGGACGGCAAGGTCACCCGCCGCTCGGGCTACACGCTGACGATCCTGCGCAAGGAAGCGGACGGGCGCTGGCGACTCTCGCGCGACGCCAATCTGCTGTCGACCCAGGACTAGCCCTGCGCGCCCGAGATCACCCGGCAGAGTGCATCGCGGATATAGCTTTCCGACGCGACCTGGCCCTGCTGGATGACGAAGACCGCATCGATCCGCGTGCCGCTGCCGCTCTTGCGCGCGGTGATGCGCAAGCTCTGCGGCCGGCCCGAGCCCGAGATTTCCTGGATGGCGAGGACGGAGCTGGTGGCGTTGTCGATGCGCATGTCGGCGAATCCCTCGGCCGAGACCGCGGCGCCGAGGTCCTTCAATACCCGCGCTGGCGCACGTTTCGGCACGATGTCCCAGGTCTTGTAGGTCAGGCCGGTCAGCATCGGCGTGCCGACCACCGAGAAATTGCCTTCGCAGGACTGGGCCTGCGCCTGGGTGAGGCCGAGCGCGAACAATGCGGCGGCAAGGACCGGAAGCTTCATGAGATCTCCGTGATGAAGGATGCGCGCGAGGCTGGCGCAGCCGCCTGTTGCGCGCTTCAGCTTGACTTTCGCCGCATTTGTCCGCTTTAACGCGCGCATTCGTTTCGCCGACATCGCCGAAACCTCATCCGCCGACCGGGCCGCCCAGCGGCTATCATGAGCCCGGAGGTCAACGCCCGACAGCGCGTCTGCGCCCTCGGGCGCGAAACCGTTTGGTCGTGATGTTCGTTTTGTCGGTTTTGGCGACCAACAGAAACCTGCAAGGGGCCGCATGTTCGGCACGCTGAGCGAAAAACTCTCCGGCATCCTCTCGGGCCTGACCCGCAGGGGCGCGCTGACCGAGGACGACGTCAACGCCGCGCTGCGCGAGGTGCGCCGGGCGCTGCTCGAGGCCGACGTGGCGCTCGAGGTCGTGCGCAGCTTCACCGACAAGGTGCGCGAGCGCGCCGTCGGCGCCGAGGTGCTGAAGTCGGTCACCCCCGGCCAGCAGGTCATCAAGATCGTCAACGATGTGCTGATCGACACGCTCGGCGGCGAGGGCGAGGGCATCACCTTCGACGCCGTGCCGCCCGTGCCGATTCTGATGGTCGGTCTGCAGGGCTCGGGCAAGACGACCTCGACCGCGAAGATCGCCAGGCGCCTGACCGATCGGGACAAGAAGAAGGTCCTGATGGCCTCGCTCGATACGCGCCGTCCGGCCGCGATGGAGCAGCTCGCCATCCTCGGCAAGCAGGTCGGCGTCGAGACGCTGCCGATCGTCGCCGGCCAGTCGGCGGTGCAGATCGCCCGCCGCGCCATCGAGGCCGGCAAGCTTGGCGGCTACGACGTCGTCATGCTCGATACCGCCGGCCGCGTCACCCTCGACGAGGCGTTGATGGCCGAGGTCGCCGAGGTCAAGGCGGCGACCAATCCGCATGAGGTCCTGCTCGTCGCCGACGCGCTGACCGGCCAGGACGCGGTCAACACGGCGCGGGCCTTCGACGGCCGCGTCGGCCTCACCGGTATCGTGCTGACCCGCATGGACGGCGACGGCCGCGGCGGCGCGGCGCTCTCGATGCGCGCCGTCACCGGCAAGCCGATCAAGCTCGTCGGCACCGGCGAGAAGACCGACGCGCTCGAGGACTTCCATCCCTCGCGCGTCGCCAACCGCATCCTCGGCATGGGCGACATCGTCGGCCTGGTCGAGAAGGCTGCTGCCACCGTCGACGCCGACAAGGCGCAGGCTCTGGCCCAGCGCCTCGCCAAGGGCAATTTCGATCTCGGCGACCTGCGCACCCAGCTCCAGCAGATGGAGAAGATGGGCGGCCTCGGCGGGCTGATGGGCATGCTGCCCGGCATGGCGCAGATGAAGAACCAGATCGCCAACGCCAAGATGGACGACAAGGTCATCGCCCGGCAGATCGCGATCATCAACTCGATGACGGCGGCCGAGCGCAAAAATCCCGATTTGCTCAAGAACAGCCGCAAGAAGCGCATCGCCGCCGGCTCCGGCACCTCGCCGGAAGCGATCAACAAGCTGCTCAAGATGCACCGCCAGATGGCGGATATGATGAAGCAGATGGCCCGCCAGAAGGGCGGCATGCTCGGCAAGCTCGGCAGCATGTTCGGCCTCGGCAGCGGCATGCCCGCCGGCATGCCTGACCCCTCGAAGATGGATCCCGCCCAGCTCGCCGAACTGCAGAAGCAGCTCGGCGCCGGCGGCGGCCTGCCTTCGCTGCCTCCGGGCGGCTTCCCCGGTCTGCCCAAGGGCGTCACCCCGCCCGCCGGCATGATGCCGAAATTGCCTGGCCTCGGCAGCGGTCTGCCCGGCCTCGGCAACAACCCGTTCAAGAAGAAGTAGTTTTCAGTTCAAACCAAAGGAAAGACCCATGTCCCTCAAGATCCGCCTGACCCGTGGCGGCGCCAAGAAGCGCCCGTACTACCGCATCGTCGTCGCCGACGCCCGCTCGCCGCGCGATGGCCGCTTCATCGAGAAGATCGGCGCCTATGACCCGATGAAGGCCAAGGACTCGCCGGAGCGAGTCGTGCTCGATCTCGAGAAGGCGAAGGCCTGGCTCGCCAAGGGCGCCCAGCCGACCGATCGCGTCCTGCGCTTCCTCGACGCCGCCGGCGTGCTGAAGCGCGCGGCTCGCAACAACCCGAACAAGGCTGTGCCCGGCGACAAGGCCAAGGAGCGCGCCGAGAAGAAGGCCGAGAAGGCTGCCGCCCCGGCCGAAGCCGCGGCTGAGTGAGCCTTCGATGGTTCAGGGCGTCATTCCCGGGCGAAGCGCAGCGGAGACCCGGGAATCTCCGGCAGGAGATGCTCGGGTCAAGCCCGAGCATGACGCACTGACATGAGCGACGATCTCGTCCTGCTCGGTATCGTCGGCGCGCCGCATGGCGTGCGCGGCGAGGTCCGGATCAAGACCTTCACGGCCGATCCGCTGGCGCTCGCCGAATACGGCCCGCTGGTCGACGAGAAAGGCCGGCGTTTCGAGATCGCCGACATCCGCCCCGCCAAGGAAGTGGTCGTCGCCCGGCTCAAGGGCGTGACCAGCCGCGAGGCGGCCGAGCTCCTGAACGGCGTCAAGCTCCACATCGAGCGCTCGCGCCTGCCGGCGCCCGAGGACGAGGACGAGTTCCTGCAGGCCGATCTCGTCGGCTGCAGCGTCATCGGGCCTGATGGAGCCGTGCTCGGCACCGTCACCGCCGTCGCCAATTACGGCGCCGGCGACCTCATCGACATCGAGACGCCGGATGGCCGCTCGGTGTTGATGCCGTTCACCAAGGCCTTCGCCCCGCGCATCGACATCGCGGCCAAGCGCATCGAGGCCCTGCCGCCCGCCGGTCTGTTCGAGGATGACGATGCTGCCTGAGACGCCGGCCAAGGGCCTGATCTTCGACATGGACGGCACCATCGTCGACAACATGCGCTACCATGACGACGCCTGGGAGGTCTGGTACCGCAAATACGGCCTGCCCTTCGAGCGCGCGACCTTCTCGGCCCGCACCGCCGGCATGGCGATCTCCGACATCATCGGCCCGCATTTCCCCGGCGCCGACGCGGCTGAGCTCGACCGGCTCGCCGAGGAGAAGGAAGGGCTCTATCGCGAGACCTATGGTCCGCTGGTCAAGCCGCTCGGCGGCCTGCTCGACCTGCTCGACCGGGCGCGGGCACATGACGTGCCGATGGCGGTCGGCACCGCCGCCGCGCCGCCGAACATCGCCCTGATCCTCGACACGCTCTCGCTTCGCCAGCGCTTCGCCACCATCGTCTCGCCGAGCCAGGGCTTTCCGGGCAAGCCGCATCCCGACATGTTCCTGGCGGCGGCCGAGCGCATGGGCGTCGCCCCGGCCGATTGCATCGTCTTCGAGGATGCGCCGAACGGCGTCGAGGCGGCCCGCCGCGCTGGCATGCGCGCGGTCGCGGTGCTGACCATGCTGCCGGCGCAGGCCTTCGCCGCCTTCGACAACGTCATCGCCAGTGTCGACGACTATGCGGCGCTGGACGGTAATCCGGCGCTCGCCTTCGCCTGACCGGCGGTTTAGGCTGCCCAATCCATGAAGCAGACCCACTGTACCAGCTCCATCGCGTTCTCGCGCTCCTGAAGCGCGGAACGCAAGACCGGACGGGCATCGGCAAGGCCGATCGCCCGCGCTTTCCTGTGTCTTCAGGCCGGCGGCTCCCGCGAGCGCGCCAGCCAATGCGAGCTGATCATGACCAATTTTTTCGAGAGCCCGTTCAAGGGCATTCCGCTCACCGAGCAGGTGCGTCACCCCAACATCGTCGTTGGGCGCCATAGCTATTATTCCGGCTATTATCACGGCCACGGCTTCGACGACTGCGCCCGTTTCCTGCTGCCGCATGAGAGCGCCGACCGGCTGATCGTCGGCAGCTTCTGCTCGATCGGCTCGGGCGCGGCCTTCATCATGGCCGGCAATCAGGGCCATCGGAACGACTGGGTCAGCACCTTCCCGTTCCACTATCTCCCGGACGAGCCGAGCTTCGCCGGCGCGCGCGACGGTTATCTCCCGGCGGGCGATACGGTGGTCGGCAATGATGTCTGGATCGGCTCGGAAGCCATCGTCATGCCCGGCGTCAGCATCGGCCATGGCGCGGTGATCGGGACGCGGGCGCTCGTCACGCGCGATGTCGAGCCCTATGCGATCATCGGCGGCAACCCGGCAAAGCTGATCCGCAAGCGCTTCGACGAGGCGCGGATCGCGCTGCTGCTCGAAATGGCCTGGTGGGACTGGAGCGACGAGCACCTGCGCGATGCGATGCCTCTGCTGACCAGCGGCGAGATCGAAGCCCTTCACGCTTATTGGAACAAGCGCGTCCGGCAGGCCTGAAGCTGCTGTTGGCGGTTGCGCTCGACTGGTGACGCGGCCGCCATTTCATGCCAGCAGAGGCCATGACCTTCCGCGCCAGCGTCCTCACCCTCTATCCCGAGATGTTTCCCGGCCCGCTCGGCGCCTCGCTGGCGGGAGAGGGCCTGCGCAGCGGGCTCTGGTCGCTAAATACTCATCAGATCCGTGAGCACGGTATCGGCCGGCACCGCAATGTCGACGACACGCCGGCCGGCGGCGGCGCCGGCATGGTGCTGCGCTGCGACGTGCTGGCGGCGGCGATCGATGCCGCGGTTCCCGCCGATGATGCCCGGCCGCGCCTGTTGATGTCGCCGCGCGGCCGGCCGCTCAGCCAGCGTATGGTCCGTGATTATGTCGCCGGCGAGGGCGTCGTCATCGTCTGCGGCCGCTTCGAGGGCGTCGACGAGCGCGTCATCGAGGGGCGCGGCCTGACCGAGGTCTCGGTCGGCGACTACATCCTGTCAGGCGGCGAGATGGCGGCCATGGTGCTGCTCGACGCCTGCGTGCGCCTGATTCCCGGCGTGATGGGCAAGGAAGCCTCCGGCACCGAGGAGAGCTTCGAGAACGGCCTGCTCGAATACCCCCACTACACCCGCCCGCGCGAATGGGAGGGCAGGGGCCTGCCCGAGGCGCTGCTCTCCGGCGACCATGCCCGAATCGCCCGTTGGCGGCGCGAGCAGGCAGAGCAGATCACGCGGGAGCGGCGGCCGGACCTCTTGAATCCTTCTCCCACCCATCTCGGGCCTGCCCGAGATGGGCAACGCAAAGTGTCAAAGTCGGCAACAGCCGACTTTGACGGGGGAGAAGGTGGCAGCGCGAAGCGCTGACGGATGAGGGAAGGCCGCGCCAGCGGCCCTTTTTTCGTCTCACCCAGTCATACCGCCCTCATCCCCTGCCGGGATCTTCTCCCTGTGCATGTCGGATGCTTCCGACATGCACCACTTAAAGTGCCAATCTCGGGCAGGCCCGAGATTGGTGGGAGAAGGAGGCTCGTCACGGATAGCTCTTTACCGGCAGGCCTTCCGCCAGCCAGCCCTTGTCTCTGGGATTGCCGAGCAGTCCACCGCGGACGTCGACCAGCTCCTTCCAGCCGCGCCCGGCTAGCGTCTTCTGCAGGGTCGAAGTGCGGTTGCCGGTCCGGCAGATCAGCGCGATCGGCTTGCCGGGGTGGTCGAGCTTCAGCGCCGCCAGCCTGACCTCGAAGGCGCTGCCGGTCATGTCGAGCTTGATCGCGCCCTCCGGCACGCCGGTATCGGCCCATTCCTCGGGCGTGCGGATGTCGACGAGGACGAGCTTGCCGGCTTTGTTCGCCTCGTGCGCCTCGCGGACGGAGAGCGAGGGCAGGGGCGTCTGCGCCTCTGCGCGGACAGGTAGCGAGCACAAGGTGGCGAGCAGCAGGAGTGCACGACGGTTCATGCCGAAGCGATACTCCCAAGACACGGGCTGCCGCAATTCACGAAGCCCGGAAACACCGGCCATGCTCAGCGACGCGTCGAGCGGAACCCGGTCCTGTCCGCCTCGGTGATCGCGCGCAGCACCTTGCAGGGCACGCCGGCCGCGATCACGCCGGCCGGAACATCGCGTGTGACCACGCTGCCGGCGCCGATGATCGAGTCGTCGCCGATCGTAACGCCCTGGTTGATCTGGACGCCGCCGCCGATCCACACGCGATTGCCGATCGTCACTGGCCTGGCATAGCAGCCGCCCGCCACACGCTCGGCCGGATCGATGGCGTGGTTCGACGTGTAGATGCCGACGCGCGGGCCGAGCAGGACATTGTCACCGATGGTGATCTCGCCACCGTCGAGCATGACGCAGTCGAAATTGGCGTAGAAGCTGCGGCCGATACGGATGTTGAAGCCGAATTCGCAGCGGAAATTCGGCTCGAAATGCGCGCCGGGACCGACATCGCGCAGGAATGCGCGCAGCAGTGCCTCGCGCTCCGCCTGCGGCTGGCCGAGGCTGCGGTTATAGGCATCGGTCAGGCCGACGGCCCGCGCCCGCGCTGCGATCAGCTCGGGCGTGAGATCGTCATACATGCGCCCCGACAGCATCAGGGCGCGCTGGTCTTCGAGTGTCATTGCGGATCGGGACGAGGCCGGCAGATGAGCCGCCGGCCTCTGTCCAATCTCAGCGCAGCTCGGCGCAGAAGCGCTGGATGCGGCGGCAGGCCTCTTCCAGCTTCTCGTCCGAGGTCGCGTAGGAGATGCGGAAGTTCGGGCCGAGGCCGAAGGAGGAGCCGTGCACGGCCGCGACCGCCTCGTTCTCCAGGAGGCCCATGACCAGGTCCTCGTCGGTCTCGATCTTTTTGCCGTTCGGCAGCGTCTTGCCGATCAGTTCCGAGCAGTCCGGGTAGACGTAGAAGGCGCCTTCCGGCGTCGGGCACTTCAGGCCGCGGGTCTGGTTCAGCATCGAGACGACGAGGTCGCGCCGGCGCTCGAACGCCTTGCGGAACACCGGGATGTGCTCCTGCGTGCCGTCGAGGGCCTCGACTGCCGCCCATTGCGAGATCGCCGAGGTGCCCGAGGTCTGCTGGCCCTGGACCAGATCCATGGCATTGATCAGGTGCTGCGGGCCCGCCGCGTAGCCGATGCGCCAGCCGGTCATGGCGTAGGACTTCGAGACGCCGTTCATGGTCAGCGTGCGCTCATAGAGGCCGGGCTCGACCTGCGCCGGGGTGACGAACTTGAAGTCGCCATAGACCAGGTGCTCGTACATGTCGTCGGTCAGGATCCAGACATGCGGATGGCGCATCAGCACGTCGGTGAGCGCCTTCATCTCGGCATGGGTATAGGCGGCGCCCGACGGGTTCGACGGCGAGTTCAGGATCAGCCACTTGGTCTTCGGCGTGATCGCGGCTTCCAGATCGGCCGGCTGGAGCTTGAAGTTGTTCTGGATGGTGGCTTCGCAGAAGGTCGGGGTTCCCCCGCAGAGCGCGACCATCTCGGGATAGCTGACCCAGTAGGGGGCGACGCAGATGACTTCGTCGCCCGGGTTCAGCGTGGCGAGCAGGGCGTTGTAGATGACATGCTTGCCGCCGGTGCCGACGATGGTCTGCGAGGCCTTGTAGTCGAGGCCGTTCTCGCGCTTCAGCTTGCGGGTGATCGCCTCGCGCAGCTGCGGGATGCCGGGGACCGGCGTGTACTTGGTCTCGCCGCGGCGGATGGCGGCGATCGCCGCCTCCTTGATATTGTCCGGCGTGTCGAAATCGGGCTCGCCGACGGAGAGCGAGATCACGTCCTTGCCCTGCGCTTTCAGGTCGCGCGCCTTCTGCGTGATGGTGATGGTCGCAGACGGCTTCACGCGCTTCAGGGCGTCGGCAAGGAAAGCCATGATCCAGATCTCCGGGAGAACAATGGCGCCCGTCGCAGGCGCGGGGCGTGGTTTAGGCTCCCGGGGCGGGCACTGCAAGCGAGACTGCTTGATATCGGCCAGAAACGACAGGAATGGCAGAAAGGCCGCCTTGCTCAGGCTGCCTCGCGCAGGCGCTCGCGGCGGCGTTGTACCGTCGTCACTGCGACGACATTCCAGCGCGGCCGTCCGAAGCAGGGAAAGCCGCGCCGGTTGAGGCGGCGGGCGATGTCGGCGGGGTCGGTGATGCCGACTTCGACGAGCTGATCGATCAGCGCGCCGGCAGCTTCCAGGAAGATGGCGAGCAGCGCCCTGTCGAGGTCGCGGCTCGCCTTGTCGGCACTGGGCATGCCCTCAATGGATGCCCATGCCATAGCTTGGCTCGACTCCATTCGGGGA
This sequence comes from Rhizobiales bacterium 2SD, assembly GCA_005502805.1. Classification (GTDB taxonomy): domain Bacteria; phylum Pseudomonadota; class Alphaproteobacteria; order Rhizobiales; family Beijerinckiaceae; genus Allobosea. The sequence goes on from SCMY01000017.1 coordinate 73,801, forward strand.
GATCAGCACGGCATTGGGATGGCCGCCCTCGGCGAGGGCGAAGCGCACCGCCTCCTTCTGGTTGCGGAAAATGCCCTCGCTGCGGCCTTCGAGATCGCGAGCGACCCAGAAGCCGTGGCTCGACTGGCCGACCAGGAAGAGATGGCTCTCGCCGGTGAGCGGCTGCAGTGGCTTGAAGTGTCCCATGGCGGCACGCTCAGTTCGGCAAGGCGAACCAGGCGCGCAGGCCGATGAAGGCGGCGGCGGCCAGCGCGAACACGGCGAGCGCGACCATCTCGGCACAGAGGATTCCGACGACCGGGCGGCGGCTGGTGACGCTGTCATAGACGGCGCGGGCGCGGCGCTGCTGGCTGGTGCGGAACAGATTGGTGTTCATCGACATATCGACCTCCATCGATGCCGATGATGTAGGTCTAGGCCCGATAAGACCGCCATGCGGAAGGTGTTGCGGCGCATAAGGCCGGCATAAAGGCTTGCATGGCGCCCTTGCGGCTGCGATGCCGGCGCCATGGACGCTTCCGCCAACACCATCGCGATCTATGTCGACGCCGACGCCTGCCCGGTGAAGCCGGAGGTCTATCGCGTCGCCGAGCGGCACCGGCTCAAGGTCTTCGTCGTCGCCAACAGCTTCATGCAGGTGCCGCGCGAGCCCTGGATCGAGCGCGTCGTCGTGCCCGGCAATTTCGACGCCGCCGATGACTGGATAGCCGAGCGCGCCCGCCGCGGCGCGATCGTCGTCACCGCCGACATCCCGCTCGCCGACCGCTGCATCAAGGCCGGCGCCGACGTGATCGGCCCGACCGGCAAGCCCTTCACCGAAGCCTCGATCGGCATGGCGCTGGCGACGCGCGACATGATGGAGGATCTGCGCGCCATGGGCAGCGTCGGCGGCGGGCCGAAGCCGTTCTCGCAGAAGGACCGCTCGGCCTTCCTGCAGGCGCTGGACGTCGCGGTGCAGCGCCTGAAGCGGGCGGGGTTTTCGGCATGACACCCGTCATGCTCGGGCTTGACCCGAGCATCTCAGGCCGGAAGAGGCTCCGGCCAGCGCTTTCTTCTGTAAGAGATTCTCGGGTCTGCGCTTCGCTCCGCCCGAGAATGACGGCTGCGGTAGCCAGTCGCTGGACGAAAAATAGCTTTCCCCCTAATTCTGCCGCGAAAGCCCGTCCTTCAACCGGGCTCCCGGGAGGAAATTCATGTCGCTGACCCGCCGTTCCACGCTCGGCCTCGTTGCCGGCGCCGTCTTCGCTCCGGCGATCGTCCGGGCGCAGAGCTATCCGTCGAAGACAATCACTCTGGTCGTGCCTTATCCGGCTGGTGGGCCGACCGACGCGATCGCGCGTTTCGTCGCGCAGGACCTTTCGACTTCGATCGGCCAGAGCGTCGTCATCGACAACCGCGCCGGCGCTTCGGGCGCGGTCGGCACCCGCGCCGTCGCGCATGGCGCCGCCGATGGCCACACCTTCATCTTCGGCAACAACCAGACGCATGGGAACAACATGTTCCTGCTGAAGGAGCCGGGCTATGACGCGGTCAAGGATTTCGCGCCGGTCGCCGGCGTCGGCGCCTTCGAGCACGCCTTCGTCGTCCGCAACGACCTGCCGGCGAAAAACATCAAGGAGCTGATCGCGCTCGCCAAGGCCGATCCCGGCAAGCTCAACTACGGCTCGACCGGCGTCGGCTCCGGCTCGCATCTCGCCATGGAGCTGTTCATGCAGCGTACCGGCATCAAGATGACGCATGTGCCGTTCCGCGGCGCGGCGCCGCTGGTGCAGGAGATCATCGGTGGGCGCATCGACATCGCCAATTCGACGCTGCCGTCCGTGCTGGAGCAGATCAACGCCGGTACGCTCAGGGCGATCGCGCTGGCGAGCCCGGAGCGCAACCCGCGCGCCAAGGATATCCCGACCCTGCGCGAGCAGGGCGTGAGCGACGCCGACGCCGACAGCTGGGCCGCCTTCTTCGCCCCGGCCGCGACGCCGGCGCCGGTGCTGGACACGCTCTCCAAGGCCGTGCTGGCTTCGCTCGCCAAGCCGGCGATCGCCGAGCAGATCCTCAAGCTCGGTTTCACCCTCAAGGTCCGTGATCCCGCCGCCTTCCGGCCCTATCACCAGCAGGAAATCGCGACCTGGGAGAAGATCATCAAGGAAGCCGGCGTGAAGCCGGAGTGATCCTTGGCTCCCGTCATGCTCGGACGGAGCGAAGCGGAGATCCGAGAATCTCGGAAACGCCAGGGCGCCTTCCCGTCCTGAGATGGTCGGCTCAAGGCCGACCATGACGACCTCGATATGCCGGAGCCCGTTCATGAACCTGATGCCCAAGCTCGCCGCCCGCGCCGAGGCTGGCCGCCCCGTCCGCTGCGCTCTGATCGGTGCCGGCAAGTTCGGCTCGATGTTCCTGGCGCAGGTGCCGCATATCGAGGGCTTGGAGGTCGCCGCGATCGCGGATCTCGATCCCGAGCGGGCGAAGAATGCCTGCCGCACGGTCGGCTGGGACGAGGCCCGCATCGCCGCCACGCGCTTCGTCGATAGCGGCGTCACCGCGGCCGAGATGGACGGCGTCGAGGTGGTGATCGAGGCGACCGGGCATCCGGCCGCCGGCGCCCGCCATGCACTCGCCGCGATCGCGGCCGGGCGCCATGTCGTCATGGTCAATGTCGAGGCCGACGTGCTGGTCGGCCCTGTGCTGGCGGCGAGGGCGAGAGCGGCGGGCGTGGTCTATTCCATGGCCTATGGCGACCAGCCGGCGCTCGTCGCCGAGATGGTCGACTGGGCCCGAGCCACTGGCTTCACTGTCGCCGCCGCCGGCAAGGGCACCAAGTACCTGCCGGCCTATCACCGCGTCACCCCGGACGAGGTCTGGGGTCATTACGGTCTGACGCCGGAGGCGGCCAAGGCCGCCGGCATGAACCCGCAAATGTTCAATTCTTTCCTCGACGGCACCAAATCGGCGATCGAGATGGCGGCGATCGCCAATGCCAGCGGGCTCGACGTGCCGGCCGACGGGCTGTCTTTCCCGCCCTGCGGCGTCGACGATCTCGCCCATGTGCTGCGGCCGAAGGCGGCCGGTGGCCAGCTCGAGCGTGACGGCATGGTCGAGGTCGTCTCCTCGCTCGAACGCGACGGCCGGCCGGTGTTCCGCGACCTGCGCTGGGGCGTCTATGTCGTGCTGAAGGCGCCCAACCCCTATGCCGCCGCCTGCTTCAAGCAATACGGGCTGCCGACCGATTCTACCGGCCTCTATGCGGCGATGTACAAGCCATTCCATCTGATCGGGCTGGAGCTCTCGCTCTCGGTGCTGAACGCGGCCCTGCGCGGGGAGCCGACCGGCACGACCAGGAGCTGGCGCGGCGATGCGGTCGCGACCGCCAAGCGCGATCTCAAGGCCGGCGAGATGCTGGACGGGGAGGGCGGCTACACCGTCTATGGCAAGCTGATGCCGGCTGCCGCCAGCCGCGCGGCGAGGGCGCTGCCGATCGGGCTCGCCCATCACGTCAAGCTGGTGTGCGATGTCGCCGCCGGCAGCGTGGTGACCAGCGCCGATGTCGCGCTGGACGAAGCTTCGCAGATCGTCTCACTTCGGCGTGAGCTCGAAGCAACCAGCGCCTGAATCGTGCATTCTTCCTGAAGCGCTCGCCCCTCTCGCTCGGGACGGCGCCGTGCTGTCGTCATGAAGCGGCAGCAGGTTGGCTGTCGACTTCGGGAGTTTCTGCATGCGGTTTGCCTTCGTCGCCTTCGCTCTGGCTCTTGCGGCGGTGACGCCCGCCGCAGCCCAGAAGCGCTACCCGTCGAGCGCCGGCGAGCTCGTGGTCGAGACGGTGGCGAGCGGGCTGGAGAACCCCTGGGGCCTCGCCTTCCTGCCGGATGGGCGCATGCTGGTCACGGAGCGGCCGGGGCGCCTCAGGTTGGTCGGCAGCGATGGCAAGCTGTCGCCGCCGATCTCTGGCGTGCCCAATGTCGTGGCGCGCGGGCAGGGCGGCTTGCTCGATGTCGTGCCCGATCCGAACTTTGCGCAGAATCGCTATCTCTACCTCTCCTTCGCCGAGCCGCGCGCCAACGGCAACGGCACCAGCGTTGCCCGCGCCCGGCTCAGCGCCAACGGCAACGCCCTGGAAGGCCTCAGCGTGATCTTCCGGCAGATGCCGACGATCGCCAGCAACATGCATTTCGGCTCGCGGCTGGTGTTCGACCGGACCGGCGCGCTCTTCGTCACCGTCGGCGACCGCTACAGCCAGCGCGATCAGGCGCAGAACCCGGAGAACCATCTCGGCAAGATCCTGCGCATCCGACCTGAGGGCGGCGCGGCGGAGGGCAATCCGAAGAAGCCGGGCTGGGCGCCGGAGATCTGGTCGATCGGCCACCGGAACGTGCAGGGGGCGGCACTCAATCCGCAGACGGGCCAGCTCTGGACGGCCGAGCACGGCGCACGCGGCGGCGACGAGATCAATACGCCCAAGGCCGGCCTCAACTATGGCTGGCCGGTCATCACCTACGGCATCGACTATTCCGGCGTGAAGATCGGCGAGGGCACGTCGAAAGCCGGCATGGAGCAGCCGCTGTTCTTCTGGGACCCGTCGATCGCGCCCTCGGGCGCCGCCTTCTACACCGGCGACAAGTGGCCGGCCTGGAAAAACTCGCTCTTCGTCGGCGCGCTCGCTGGCCAGCTGCTGGCCCGGCTCTCGACCGATGGCGAGAAGGTCACCGGCGAGGAGCGCCTGCTGACCAATCTCGGCGAGCGTATCCGCGACGTCCGGCAAGGGCCGGACGGCTTCCTCTATCTGCTCAGCGACGACACCAACGGGAAGGTGCTGCGGGTCAGGCCGGCGCGCTGAAGGGGGTGGGAGCGGGCGAGATGCGTTGCGCCGTTCCCTCCTCCAGAATCGTCTGAAGCAAGACTTCGAAAGCATCGATATAGCGCGAGCGCGGGGCGTCTCGACTGCGGTGAAGATGCAATGCCGAAAATGGCGGCAGGTCGAGTGGCCGCAGAACCAGTTGCGCGTCCGCGGCGTCCATCGCCGAAAATTCGTCGATGATACCGAGCCCGAGGCCGTGCCGGACCAGCCCGATCACGCTCTCCGCCACACGCACGATCACGCTGGGCTCCGCTGCGAGTCCAGCGTCGGCGAGGCGCTGCAGGACGACTTGCCCGTACCAGCGGGTCGGGTCGCTCAGGATTAGCGACTCGCCGGCGAGATCGACGGGATTCAGCGTTTCCCGCGCAGCAAGGGCGTGGTCGGCCGGCAGCAGGGCGACGAGCCGCGCCGGGCACAAGGCGCGCCGCTCCAGCGCAGCATGCGAGACCGGGATGACCGACAGGAAGCACTCGCCTCGCCGCAGCACGAGATAGTCGACGACGGACTGAAGCTGGATCGTGTCGTATTGCAGCACGGCCTGCGGGAACTGCCGCCTGAAACGCGCAAGCGTCTGCGGAACGAGCGCGCGGCCCATGCTCGGGGAGCCGCCGAAGCGGAACAGGCCGGTGCCGGCATCGCGCAGGCGAGAGATCGCCAGATCGAGACCGTCGAGCTGCTCCTCGATGTACTCCGCGTGACGCATCAATTCGCGCGCTTCGGTGGTGGGGATGAGCCGGTTCCTGACGACCTCGAACAGCCGAAAGCCGACCAGATCCTCGGTACGCTTCACCAGCCGCGTCAGGGACGGTTGCGATACGCCGAGCTCTCTCGCCGCAGCGGTGATGCTTCCTGTCAGCATCACCGCGCGGAACGTCTCGATCTGCTGAATACTGAGGCGTCGGCGGCGCATGGCGTCTCCCCGCCGAGACGCTGCCTTCAAGGCATGATTGGGTCAAGAGATGACATTATCGCCAGCGCCCGCTCGGCAGTACCCTCCAGCGATCAGTCCGGCATTGAACTGGACGAGGAGGGGACGCGATGGACGGCAGGAGATCGAGCGATGTTCGCGCGCTGGCGGCGGAAGATGGCCTCGACCGGCGCACGGTGCTGACGATTGTGACCGCAGCGCTGCTCGCGCCGGAAACGGGTTGGGCGCAGCAGCGCCAGATCAGCGTCGTCGTGCCGTTCCCCGCTGGCGGCAGCCTCGACGCAGTAGGCCGGATCGTCACCCAGGCGATCGCCGAGCGCTCCGGCCTGAGCTTCGTCGTCGAGAACAAGGCGGGGGCCAATGGCAGCATCGCCGCCCGCGCCGCGGCGCAAGGCCAGCCGGACGGGCCGACCTGGCTCGTTGGTCATGATGCGCTGGTGACCGTCAACCCTGCGCTCTACGGCAAGCAGGGCAGCTTCGATCCGGTGACAGAGCTCAAGGTCGTTCACGGCCTGGCGCAATCGCCGTCGATCCTGGTTGTGCATCCAGGGTTCGGGCCGAAGACGCTTGCCGAGTTCATCGACTTCGGGCGCCGCAACGAGATCGTCTATGCGTCGGGCGGGCTAGGCTCGGCCGGCCATCTGACGATGGAGCAGCTGGGGCGAGCCTGTGGTCTCAAGCTCAGGCACGTGCCTTATCGGGGCGGTGCGCCGGCGGTGACCGATCTGATCGCGGGGCAGGTCTCGGCGGCTTTCCTCGCTATCGGCGGCGCCATGGCTCATGTCGAGGCTGACAAGCTCAGGGCGCTGGCGGTCTCCAGTCTCCAACGGATCAGCCAGCTACCGCAGCTCCCGACTGTTGCCGAAAGCGGTTACCCGGACTTCGAATCCGTCGAGATGTTCTTCGTCTTTGTCGGCAGTCAGACTTCTGCGAGCCAGATCACCGATATTGCCAAGCAGCTGGCGCTCGTCATGGGTGACGAGGCGGTCCGTGGCAAGATCAGGACTCTTGGTGTCGAGCCGATCAGCATGCCGGCGCAGGAGGCCGAAGCCTGGCTGGCGAAGGCGCGCGAGGCGAAGACCAGGCTGATCAGCGAGATCGGCATCAAACCGCAATAATCGTCGCCAGCCCAGGAGACCCGGAATGAGCGGCGAGATGCGCCCGAACATCATTTTCATCGTCGTCGACGATTGCGGCTACGCCGATTTGAGCTGCTGTGGCCAGACCGACTATCGCACGCCGCAGATCGACCGTCTGGCTGCCGAGGGCACGCGTTTCACGCAGGGCTATGCGAACGCGCCGCTCTGCACCAATACGCGCGTCGCGCTGATGACCGGCCGCTATCAGTACCGCTTGCCGATCGGCTTGGTCGAGCCATTGCGCCATTCGCAGAAGGATGATCCTGATCTCGGCATTCCGGCCGGCTTCCCGACCTTGCCGGGGCTGTTGCGTGGAGCCGGTTATCGCACGGCGCTCATCGGGAAATGGCACCTCGGTTATCTGCCGCGTTTTGGCCCGCTGAAGGCCGGCTACGACGAATTCTTCGGCATCATGGGCGGTTACACCGGCTACTACGAGCATCTCGGCGAAGGTGGTGAGCGCGATCTCTATGAAGGCGAGACACCGGTGGAGAAGATCGGCTACGTCACCGATCTGATCAGCGAGCGGGCAAGCGCTTTCGTTCGTGAGAGTGCCCAGGGCGCGCAGCCTTTCTTCATGAGCCTGCACTACACGGCCCCGCACTGGCCCTGGTCGTCGCCTTCGGTCGAGACCGAGGCGCGCATTCGCGAGCGCGACGTCAAGCAGCACGCTCAGGGTGGTTCGCTCGGCATCTATCGCGAGATGATGGAGATTCTGGATGACGGGGTCGGCCGCGTCATGGAGGCCGTCCGTTCCGTCGGTGGACCGCGCGAGACTCTGGTCGTGTTCACCAGCGACAATGGCGGCGAGCGCTACTCGAAGAACTGGCCCTTCGTCGGTCGCAAATGGGATCTGCTCGAGGGCGGCCTCAGGGTGCCGCAGATCGCCTGGTGGCCGGGGCGGATCAAGGCTGGATACGTCACGCATCAGGTCGCGGCAACGATGGACCTGAGCGCGACCTGTCTTGCGGCCGCCGGCGTTGAGGCACCGCCCGAGCACCCGCTCGACGGCGTCGATCTCCTGCCGGTACTGGCAGGACGGGTGCGGGAATACGAGCGCATATTGTTCTGGCGGATGGCCAACCGCGCGCAGCGGGCCGTGCGTCGCGGTCAGTGGAAATATCTGAAGGTCGCCGAGAGGGAGTTTCTTTTCGATCTCGACTACGACGCGCGGGAACGGACGAACTTTGCCGAGCAACAGCCGGAGCTGCTGGCCTCGATGAGAGAACAATGGGAGGCGTGGGACCGGACGATGCTGCCGGTTCCGGCGAACCTCCCGAAGTCGATGATCGCGCTCAGCGAGATGCTGTGGTGAGCGCCTGGACGTCTTACGGCCCGCAGTCCCATTCGCGCTCGACGACGAAGACCTTGCGGGTCGCAAGGTGCCCGTTCGTGTCGTAGAGATCGCCGACATAGTATTCGGTGCCGGCGGCGTCGCGCACGCTGCGGTCGACCTGCAGCGACCAGCCGTAGCCGACCCGGTTTCCGCCCTTCCAGTCGCGATGCAGATTGCCGGTCGAGGCCGAGGCGAGGATGCGGGCACGCTCGTCGCTCGGTGAGCAGGTCGGTCCGGCAAGGGCGGCGCCGGACAGGGCGGCAAGGCACAAAGCGAGCGTCATCGGCTTGAGCAAGGCAGGCATCCTTCGAGGCAGTTCTGGGAGAATCAGGTGATCTCGGCGAGCCGCGTGTCGAGCGACAGAACGAGGCACCAATGTGGCTCGAAGTCGGCTCCCAGCGGCCAGATCTGCTCCTTGAAGATCGTCAGCATGACCGCCTGATAACGCTCGAACCAGTCGCGCTGGCAAAGCACGAACTTGGTCGCGCCGACAATGGTCTCCCGGTCGATGATGCACAGCGGAACGATGCCGGGATTGGCCGAGAGATACTCCTGCACCGCGACCATCAGCGTCGGGTAGCCGGGGTGCAGCATGTCGTCGAGCACGATCAGCCCTCCCTCGGAAAGGCAGGCTGTGGCGAGCGCGAGGTCCTTGCTCAGGGCGGCGCGCGAATGCTCGCCGTCGATATGGAGGAAGCGCAGCTTCTCGCCGCCTGCATGGCCGATCAGCTCGGCCGGAGACATCGCGCCGGCATCGGCCTTGATGGTGATGCGGCGCTCGGGCGCGATGCCGTGCTTCAGGCAGTTTGCCTCGAAGCGGTCCTTCACCTCGGGATTGGGCCATTCGAAGATGTCGATGCCGAGCGCGATCTCGCCGGGCTCGAGCGCATGGGCGAGCGCGATGAAGAAACGGCCTTCGAAAGCTCCGATCTCAGCGATCGGACCGCTGACGCCTTCTTCCGTCTGCAGCCGCAGCAGCCGGGCGCAAACTGCCGCCGCAAAGCGCGAGGACATGCCGACGACATTGTCATAGCCCTCGGCGAGATAGGCTTCGACGGCAGGGTGGCCGGAGTGCGGGATTGGCGCCATGGCTCAGGCCTTGGCGTGGAAGATGAAGAACGCGCCGGCCGCGATCAGCGCGAAGCCGATCGCGTGGCTCCAGGTCAATTGCTCCTTCAGCCAGAATACCGAGAACAGCGCGAAGACGCAGAGCGTCACCACCTCCTGGATCGTCTTCAATTCGGCCGCCGAATAGACCCCGTGGCCGATGCGGTTAGCCGGCACGGCGAGCATGTATTCCGGCAGGGCGATCATCCAGCTCGCCAGGATCGCCAGCCAGATCGCCGTGCTCTTGTAGGAGAGGTGGCCATACCAGGCGAAGGTCATGAACACGTTCGAGGCGATCAGCATGCCGATCGGCAGCAGATGAGCGGTGCTGAGAGCTGGCATGGGCGTCCGAGAGTGCGGTTGAGGGTGAGGTGTCCAGCTTAGCCGTAGCGCAGTTTCATCGTCAGGATGACCAGAACCAGCGCGAGCGTCACCGTATTGGCGCCGATCAGCGGCCAGGAGGCGATCAGCACACCATAGATCAGCCAGAGCACGATGCCGGTGGCGAACAGCGCCTGCGTCCACAGCGAGATGCCGCTGGTGTCACGGGTGCGGATCGTCTGCCAGGCCTGCGGCAGCCAGCAGAAGGTGGTCAGCAGCGCGGCGCAGAAGCCGAGCGCTTCGATGGCGGCGGTGGACATGCGGGCCCGTCGGCGATTCGCGAAGAACGGAAGATCGAGCAGACATACCCGGTTTCGGTGCTTCGCGCTCGGCCGGCGTCGCATGGTTAACCTCCGTTAACCGCAGCGCCCTAGTTTTGCGTCAATCCTGCGATTCGGTGAACTTATGCGCACATTGATCCTGGCCTTGCCTCTCGTCCTCGCTGCCGCGACCGCGGCCCGGGCCGATTTCGACTCCTGCGTCGCCGGCCTGCGCTCGGCCGCTGCGGCCAAGGGCGTCTCCGGCGCCACCTTCGACCGCGCCATGGCGGGCGTCACGCCCGACATGAAGGTGATCGAGGCGATGAACAACCAGCCGGAGTTCAAGACCCCGATCTGGGACTATCTCGGCACGCTGGTCGACGACGAGAAGGTCGCGGAAGGGCGCTCGATGATGCGCCAGCACGCTTCGACGCTCGCCGCAGCAGAGCAGCGCTTCGGCGTCGATCGGCACACGATCGCGGCGGTCTGGGGCGTCGAGAGCGATTTCGGCAAGGCGCGGGGCAAGATGCCGCTGGTCCAGGCCCTCTCGACCGGCGCCTGCCTGGCGCCGCGCCGCAACGCCTTCTTCAAGGGTGAGCTGATCGCTACCCTGCAGATCATCCAGCGCGGCGATGTCCGCCCCGAGCGGTTGTTCGGCTCCTGGGCTGGCGCTTTCGGCCACACCCAGTTCATCCCCTCGACCTATCTCAGGCTCGCGGTCGACGGCGACGGTGACGGAAGGCGCGATCTCGTCGACTCGATCCCCGACGCATTGCACTCGACCGCGAATTTCATGGACAAGGCCGGCTGGGTCACCGGCGCGAGCTGGGGCTACGAGGTGCGCGTGCCCGGTGGCTATTCCGGCGGCACGGGACGCAATCCGAAGCGGCCTGTCTCCCATTGGGCGAGCCAGGGCATCGTCAAGTTCGACGGCTCGGCGCTCTCCGGCTCGGGCAATGCCGGCCTGCTGATGCCGGCCGGTCGCAACGGCCCGGCCTTCCTCGTCTTCAAGAACTACGACGCCGCCTACAGTTATAACGGCGCCGATTCTTACGCTCTCGCCATCTCGCTGCTGTCCGACCGCTTGCGCGGGCGCCCGGGCGTGCAGGGCGACTGGCCGACCGACGATCTGCCGCTCTCGCGCGAGCAGCGTCGCGAATTGCAGCGCCTGCTGATCCAGCGCGGCTACAATGTCGGCGAGCCTGACGGGGCTGTTGGCGCCCTGACCAGGGCGGCGATCAAGGAGATCGAAGGCAGGATCGGCATGCCGCAGACCGGCCGCCCCGGCGAGAAGGTTCTGCGCGCATTGAAGGGCGGGCGGGTCTGATACAGGAATCGGGTGGGCTGCGGCCCATCTGCTCGGCAGGAAATCCGGCTCATCCTCGGAGCCCTGCCATGCCTCGCCGTCTCATCTCCACCGGCTCGCCTTTCGAGCGCTCCTTCGGCTATTCGCGCGCCGTCGTCGACGGCGATCTCGTCTTCGTCTCCGGCACGACCGGCTACGACTACGCCACCATGATCCTGCCGGAAGACGCCGCCGAGCAGGCGCGCAATATCTTCCGCACGCTGGAGGCGGTGCTGGCCGAGGCCGGCTCCTCGCTCGCGCAGGTGGTCCGGGCGCAGTATTTCGTCACCGACCGGAGCTATTGCGAGCCGGTGCTCGCCGTCTGCGGCGAGGTCTTCCGCGAAATCAGGCCAGCAGGGGGCATGTACATCGTCGCCGGCCTGCTGAAGCCGGAGATGAAGGTGGAGATCGAGGTCACGGCGCGGCTCGCATCGGCCTGAGCCTCCGCTGCAGCGGGGCAGGGCTGCATGCTCGGTCTTGCGCCGGTGGCCGTGCGCCCCTAAGCAGCCAGCGCATTTCTGTTGCGCGAGGCTCAATCGATGGCGAACCACAAGCTCCTGCTGCTCCCCGGCGACGGCATCGGCCCCGAGGTGATGGGGCAGGTCGAGAAGATCGTCTCCTGGTTCGAGAAGCAGGGCCTCGGCTCGTTCTCGCTCGAGCGCGGCCTCGTCGGCGGCGCCGCCTATGACGCCCACAAGGCGGCGATCTCGGAAGGCGACATGAAGCTCGCCCAGGAGGCCGACGCGGTGCTCTTCGGCGCCGTCGGCGGGCCGAAATGGGCCGATGTGCCCTATCAGCACCGCCCCGAGGCCGGCCTGCTGCGCCTGCGCAAGGATCTCGGCCTGTTCGCCAACCTCCGCCCCGCGATCTGCTATCCGGCGCTGGCCTCGGCCTCGTCGCTGAAGCCCGAGGTCGTCGAAGGCCTCGACATCCTGATCGTGCGCGAGCTCACCGGCGGTGTCTATTTCGGCGAGCCGAAGGAGATCGTCACGCTGGAGGACGGCTCCAAGCGCGGCGTCGATACCCAGCTCTACAGCACCGGCGAGATCGAGCGCATCTGCGCCGTCGCCTTCGAGCTGGCGCGCACCCGCCGCAACAAGGTCTCCTCGGCCGAGAAGCACAACGTCATGAAGACCGGCGTGCTCTGGAAGCAGACGGTCACCGCCCTGCACGCCAAGAGCTACAAGGACGTCGAGCTCGAGCATGTGCTCGCCGACAACTGCGCCATGCAGCTGGTGCGCTGGCCCAAGCAATACGACGTCATCGTTTGCGACAACCTGTTCGGCGACATCCTCTCCGACGTTGCGGCGATGCTGACCGGCTCGCTCGGCATGCTGCCCTCCGCCTCGCTCGGCGCCGAGGACCCGGCGACCGGCAAGCGCAAGGCGCTCTACGAGCCCGTGCACGGCTCGGCGCCCGACATCGCCGGCAAGGGCCTCGCCAACCCGATCGCGATGATCGGCTCCTTCGCCATGGCCCTGCGCTATTCCTTCGGCGCCGGTGAGGCCGCCGACCGGCTCGAAGGCGCGATCGCCGATGTGCTCGGCGCCGGCACCCGCACCAAGGACATCGCCGCGCCCGGCGCCAACGCCGTCTCGACCACCGAGATGGGCGACGCCATCGTCAAGGCGCTCGAAGCGCGCGGCTGAGGCGCGCCGTCATTCCGGGGTGCTGCGCAGCAGCGAGCCCGGAATCCATGTACACAACGCTGTTCCAGCTCGTCATGCTCGCCCTTGTGGCGAGCATCCACGTCTTGAACACCGCTCTCGAAGAACGAAGACGTGGGTGGTCGGGACAAGCCCGACCATGACGCGGTAGGCCGTTCAGCCTTTCAGCTCGCCCGGCCGCCATATTGCGCCTCGTGCAGGCGCCGGTAGATGCCCGGGCGCTGTACCAGCTCCTGATGTCGGCCCTGCTCGGCGACGCCGCTCTCGTCGATGACGATGATGCGGTCGGCGTCCTGGATCGTTGCGAGGCGATGCGCGATCACCAGCGTCGTCCGGCCTTTCGACAATTCGGCGAGCGAGGCCTGGATGGCGCGCTCGGTCTCGGTGTCGAGCGCCGAGGTCGCTTCGTCGAGGACCAGGATCGGCCGATTCTTCAGGAACATCCGGGCGATGGCGAGGCGCTGCTTCTGCCCGCCCGAGAGCTTGACGCCGCGCTCGCCGATCACCGTGTCGAGGCCATCGGGCAAACGCGCGATCATCTCGTCGAGCCGGGCGCGCCTGGCCGCCTCGATGATCTCCTCCTCGCTCGCCGTCAGCTTGCCGTAGGCGATGTTCTCGCGCAGCGTCCCGGCGAACAGGAAGACGTCCTGCTGGACGATGCCGATCTGGCCGCGCAGCGAGGCCAGCGTCATCTGGCGGATGTCGATGCCGTCGATCGTGATCTTGCCGCCCTCGACATCGTAGAAGCGCGGCAAGAGCGAGCAGATCGTCGTCTTGCCGGCCCCTGACGGGCCGACGAAGGCGATGGTCTCGCCGGCGCGGATCGTGAGGTCGATGCCCCTGAGGATCTTGCGGTCCGGCGTGTAGCCGAAGCTGACATTCTCATAGGCGATGTCGCCCTTGAGGCCGGAGACCGCGATGGCGCCTGGCAGATCGGCGATATCCGGCCGCGTATCCAGGAATTCGGTGTAGCGCCGGAAGCCGGCGATCCCCTTCGGATAGGTCTCGATCACCGAATTGATCTTCTCGATCGGCCGGAAGAACACGGTGACCAGCAGCAGGAAGCCGACGAAGCCGCCGGCGCTGAGATCGCCGATCAGCACGTAATAGGCGCCGGCGATCATCACCGCCATCTGGGTCAGGCGCATGCCGAAATAGGACAGCGAGGTCGAGGCCGCCATCAGCCGGTAGGCGTCGAGCTTGGTGCGGCGATAGCGCTGGTTGTCGACCGCGAACAGGCTGCGTTCGTGCTCCTCGTTGGCGAAGGCCTGGACGACGCGGATGCCGCCGACATTCTCCTCGATCCGGGCATTGAACGAGCCGACGCTGCCGAACAGCTTCTGCCAGTTCGCCGTCATCCGCCTGCCATAGCGGCTGGTCAGCCAGGCGATCAGCGGCACGATCGTCGCAGTGATCAAAGCGAGTTGCGGATGCACCATCAGCATCAGCGCGAAGGCGCCGATGAAGGTCATCACCGCGATGAACAGGTCCTCCGGCCCGTGATGGGCGACCTCGCCGATCTCTTCGAGATCCTTGGTCAGGCGCCCGACGAGATGGCCGGTCTTCTGGTTGTCGAACCAGCCGAAGGAGAGTTTCTGCAGGTGATCGAACGCCTTGCGGCGCATCTCGGTCTCGATGTTGATGCCGAGCATGTGACCCCAATAGGTCACCACCACCATCAGCCCGGCATTGATGAGATAGATCGCCAGCAGGCCGAGCGAGGCCAGCACGATCAGGCTCCAGTTGCCGCTCGGCAGGAGCTGGTCGACGAACAGCTTCACCGCGATCGGGAAGCCGAGCTCGAGCAGCCCGGAGACCACGGCACAGCCGAAGTCGAGCATGAACAGGCCGCGATGGGGGCGGTAATAGGCGAAGAAGCGACGCAGCATGGCGGGCGCGGCTTTAGCACGCGGCGTTGCGGCGAGCCATGAGCTGGAGGCGGGGCAGGGGCGGCGCTGGCGGCAGATTTGCCACAACAGCGCGATTTTGCCGGGTGTGAACCGCCGTTCATTGCCTTGCCGGGGCCTTGGCCTGAGCTTCAGGCTGCGGTTGGGGCCTGATTTGTCGATGCGGAATGATCTGAAGCCAGCGCGGACGCTGCCGGCGCGTGGCCGGCGGCCGGAGCGGTTGCGTCAGTCTGTTTCCGTGCTCGCGCTCGGCCTCGCCCTGCTCGCTGTCGTGCCCGCCGCCCGTGCCCAGTCAGTGACTGGGATCGGCGACCTCGATCCGAGCCTTCCCGCGCCGCTGCCGAGCTGGAATCTCGGTGGCGCGAACCTCACCATCGGCAATACCGGAACCGGCACGCTGACCATCGAGAATGGCGGCACGGTCGCGAACGCCTTAGGATTTATCGGCCGCAATGCCGGCAGCACCGGGACGGTGACGGTGACTGGCGCCGGCTCGACCTGGACCAATAGCGGCGACCTCACTGTCGGCAATGACGGCACCGGTACGCTGACCATCGAGAATGGCGGCAGCGTCAGCAATATCTTTGGCTTCATCGGCCGCAACGCCGGCAGCACCGGCACCGTGACCGTGACGGGCCCCGGCTCGACCTGGACCAACAGCAGCATCCTCACCGTCGGCTCTTCCGGTACCGGCACGCTCTCCATTACGAATGGCGGCAGCGTCACCAGCGCCAGCAGCACGGTGGGCTACGCCGACGTGGGAACGGGCACGGTGACGGTCAGCGGCACCGGCTCGTCCTGGACCAATAGCGGCCAGCTCTTCATCGGCGACATCGGCAGGGGCACGCTGACCATCGAGGCCGGCGGCCGCGTCAGCAATACCTATGGCTATGTCGGCAACAATACCGGCAGCACCGGCGAGGTGACGGTGACCGGCCCCGGCTCGACCTGGACCAATACCGACAGGCTCTATATCGGCAACTACGGCGCCGGCACGCTGACCATCGAGAATGGCGGCAGTGTCAGCAACGCGAGCGTTGCCTTTCTTGCCACCTATTACGGCAGCACCGGCACGGCGACGGTGAGCGGGGTGGGTTCGACCTGGACCAATAGCGGCGTCTATGTCGGCCATGAGGGCATCGGTACGCTGAGAATCGAGAATGGTGGCACGGTCACCAGCAGCGGCGCCAGCATCCTCGGGAACAGCGGCACCGGCACGGTAACGGTGACCGGGACCGGCTCGACCTGGAGTGCCGGCACCCAGCTCTATGTCGGCCGCAACGGCACCGGCACGCTGACCATCGAGGCCGGCGGCAAGGTCTCGAACGGCACTGGCATGATCAGCGGCGGTGGCGGCGGCACCAGCACGGTGACCGTAACCGGTGCCAACTCGACCTGGACCAACAGCGGCGAGCTCTTTGTCGGCGACACCGGCAACGGCACGCTGACCATCGCGAATGGCGGCAGCGTCAGCAACGCCCGAGGCAATATCGGCTATAATCTCGGTGTCACCGGCGCGGTGACAGTGACCGGGACCGGCTCGAGCTGGGCCAATTTCGGTGATCTGACTGTCGGCCATCTCGGCACAGCGACGCTGACCATCGAGAACGGTGGCAGCGTCACCAACAACGTCGGCTTTGTCGGCTTCGCCGGCGGCACCGGCACGGTGACGGTGACCGGCCCGGGCTCGACCTGGAGCAACAGCGGCGAGCTCTATGTCGGTTACCTCGGCACCGGTACGCTGACGGTCGAGAACGGTGGCAAGGTCTCGAATACCTGGAGCTTCGTTGGCTTCTTAGGCGGCAGCAGCGGGACGGTTACGGTAACCGGCGCCGGCTCGACCTGGGCGAACAGCGGCGAGCTCTATGTCGGCAATTCAGGTACCGGTACGCTGACGGTCTCGAATGGCGGCACGGTCTCGAACACCACTGGCACGATCGGCTACAATGCCGGCAGCACCAGCATGGTGACGGTAACCGGCACGGGCTCGACCTGGACCAATAGCGGCGAGCTCCATGTCGGCCGTGACGGCAGCGGCACGCTCACCGTCTCGAATGGCGGCACGGTCTCGAATACCATTGGCTATGTCGGCAACAACGCCGGCAGCACCGGCACGGTGACGGTGACCGGGGCCGGCTCGACCTGGACCAATAGCGGCGATCTCCATGTCGGCTATGCCGGCACCGGCACGCTGACCATTGAGAATGGCGGCACAGTCTCGAACAGCAACATTGGCTATGTCGGCTACAACGGCGGCAGCGGCACCGTGACGGTGACCGGCGCCGGCTCGACCTGGACCAATGGCAGTAGACTCTGGGTAGGCAACGGCACGCTGACGATCGCGGATGGCGGCGCGGTCTCGAACACCGATGGCACAATCGCCGGAGGACCCGGCAGCACCGGCACGGTGACAGTGACGGGTGCCGGCTCGACCTGGACCACGAGCGGCAATCTCGTTATCACGCGCGCCGGCGTGCTGAGGATCGAGGATGGCGGCGCCGTTTCGAGCGCCAGTGGCCGGCTCGGCATCAACAGCGGCAGCGCCTCGGCGACGGTGACCGGTGCCGGCTCGACCTGGACCATGACTTACGATCTTTCTGTCGGCGGGGTGGGCGCCGCCGCGGTCACAATCGAGAATGGCGGCAAGGTGTCGAGCGGCTCCGGCGTCGTCAGCGGCAGCTCTACCGCTGGCACGATGACAGTGACCGGTGCCGGCTCGAGCTGGACAAATTCCGGCAGTCTTCATGTCGGCTACACCGGCACCGGTACGCTGACCATCGCAGATGGCGGCAAGGTTTCGAACACGGTCGGCAATCTCGGCTACTTTGGCGCCAGCAGCGGTTTCTCCGGCATCGGCTCGGTGACGGTGACGGGCGCCGGCTCGACCTGGACCAATAGCGGTGGGTTGCGTGTCGGCCTTGACGGTACCGGGACGCTGATCGTCGAGAATGGCGGCAAGGTCTCGAACACGGTCGGCTATGTCGGCAGGAATGCCGGCAGCACCGGCACGGCGACGGTGACCGGCGCCGGCTCGACCTGGACCAACAGCGCCGAACTCTATGTCGGCGAGTCGGGCACCGGCACGCTGACCATCGCCGCTGGCGGCACGGTCACGACCGCCGGTGCAGGCGGCTTCATCGGCAACATGGCCGGCTCGAACGGCACCGTAAAGGTGACCGGCACGGGCTCGGCCTGGACCATCAGCAACGTCTCGGCCTCAACCGGGGAGCTTTATGTCGGCGCTTCCGGCACCGGCACCCTGACCATCGAGGCTGGCGGCGCGGTCAGGAACACCTCCGGCTATCTCGGCTTTGCCTCCGGCAGCAGCGGCACCGTGACGGTGACCGGCCCGGATTCGCGCTGGACCGTCGACGGCATCCTCGATGTCGGCGTCTCCGGCACCGGCACGCTGACCATCGCGAATGGCGGAAGAGTCAAGGCCGTCCTCAGCCAGATCGGAGAAAACGGCTCCGGCGCCGTGACGGTCACGGGCGCCGGCTCGATCTGGCAGAACAGCGGCATCGAAATCGACGGCAACGGCACGGTCACCGTCGAAAAGGGCGGCCATGCCGGAACGGCTTGGCTGTACCTTTTCGGCGGCACGCTGAACCTGCTCGGTGATGCCAGCAGCGGCCGTGGCGTGCAGGAGGCCAACTACGTCATCGTCAACCCCGGGAGCACGCTCAATCTGGACGGCGGCATCCTGCGCGCGCGCATGAGCCACTCCGCGTTCCTCGACGGCTCCGGTGTGGTGACCATCGGCCCGAACGGCGCCTTCTTCGACAGCAATGGCCACGATATCGCCGTCTTGACCGTTCTGAGCGGCACAGGCGGCTTGACCAAGCTCGGCGGCGGCACGCTGACGCTGAGCGGGAACAACAGCTATGCCGGCGGCACGACGATTACCGGCGGCAGGCTCGCAGTCGGGGGGGACTTCAACCTCGGCGACGCCTCGGGCGGATTGACGCTGGACGGCGGCACGCTGCTGGTGACGAGCAGCTTCTCCTCCGCGCGCGCAGTGACATTGGGCAGCGCCGGCGGCGGGGTCCAGGTCGACAGCGCGGTGCAGCTCATCCTCGACGGCACGATCGCCGGCACGGGCGGGCTGACCAAGAGCGGCGACGGTGAGCTCGTGCTCAACGGCAGCAATACCTATGGCGGCGGCACCACGGTGTCCGGCGGCAGGCTGTCGGTCTCGTCCGATGCCAATCTCGGCGCGGCCTCGGGCGGGCTGACGCTGGATGGCGGCACCTTGTTCGCCACCTCTAGCTTCGCGTCCTCGCGCGCGGTGACGCTGGGAAGCAGCGGTGGCGGGATCGAGGTCGCGCCTGCGACGTATTTCTCGCACAACGGCACGATCTCCGGCCCGGGCGGACTGACCAAGACCGGCCCCGGCATACTCGGGCTCTCCGGCACCAGCAGCTATTCCGGCGCGACCCTGGTGGCGGACGGCACACTCGATATTACTGGCGCCGGCGCGCTGTCGGCCACCTCCGACTACACGATCGCCGCCGGCGCCATACTCAGCGTCAATGACGGGGTCGGCACGGTCACGGCCGGCGCGATCGGCGGTGCAGGCCAGATCCGGATCAAGAGCGGCTCGACCCTGGAAACCGGCGCGCTCGACACCTCGACCGCCTTCACTGGGGTGATCTCCGAGGCTGGCGCGCTCAGGAAGGTCGGCAGCGGCACGCTGACGCTGTCCGGAGCGAACACCTATACCGGTGGCACGACGGTCGCGGGCGGCAAGCTCTTGATCTCGTCCGACGCCAATCTCGGCGCGGCCTCGGGCGGGCTGACGCTCGCTGGCGGCACGCTGCAGGTGACCAATAACGTCCTGTCCGCGCGGGCAGTGACGCTGGCAGGCGCCGGCGGCACGATCGACGTCATCAGCGGTCCCTTGAACCTCTCCGGCGCCATCTCGGGCAAGGGCGCTCTGACCAAGCTCGGCAGCGGGCAGCTGACATTGTCGGGTGTGAACACCCACTCCGGACCGACCCTGCTTGCGCAGGGAACGCTCTACATCAACGGCTCGCAGGCGCTGTCGGCCGCCTCGGACTATACGGTCGCGTCCGGTGCGATACTCCAGGTGAACGATTCGTTCGGCACGGTGACGGCCGGCTCGATCGCCGGGACCGGCCAGATCGTGATCGAGAGCGGCTCGGTGCTGGAGGCCGGCGCGACCAACGCCTCGACTGCGTTCCTCGGCGGGATCTATGGCAATGGCGGGCTGCGCAAGGTCGGCACCGGCACGCTGGAGCTGGGCTGGGAGAACAGCTATGCCGGCGGCACCACCATCGCTGGCGGCGTGGTCAGCATCCTGCAGGAGAGCAATCTCGGCGCGAGCACGGGCGCGCTGACGCTGGATGGCGGCGTGCTCAAAGTGACCGGGACGTTCCTCAACAAGCTCGATCGCGCCATCGTCTTCGGTCCGAACGGCGGCGGCTTCGACATCGCTGAATTCAGCAACACCTTCGATCTGAGCCAGTCCTTCTCCGGCCCGGGCGCGTTCAGCAAGGCTGGCCCCGGCACCCTGGTGCTGAAGGGCACGCACAGCTATTCCGGCGCGACCAGCGTCACGAACGGCGTGCTGCGGGCGGGCCAAGCCGGCTCGTTCTCGCCGAACTCGGCCTTCACCGTCGCTGCGGGCGCGCGCCTCGATTTCGCCGGCTTCGACCAGTCGGTCGGCTCGCTCGCGGGGGGAGGAACCCTCGCGCTCGGCGCCGCTTCGCTGAGCGTAGGCGCGAACAACGCCTCGACCAGCTTCTCCGGCGCGATCTCCGGTACGGGCGGATTGACCAAGACGGGCGCGGGCACGCTGACGCTGTCGGGCGCAAACAGCTATACCGGCGCGACGGCGGTCACCGGCGGCGCGCTGATCGTCAATGGCGCGCTCGCCAGCTCCGCCGTCCAGGTCGGCAATGGCGCGACGCTCGGCGGCTCCGGCACGATCGCAGGGGTGGTGACGGTCGCCTCGGGCGGCACGCTCTCGGCCGGTAACAGCCCGGGCACGCTGACGCTCGCCTCGCTCACCCTGAACGCCGGCTCGAACACGGTGTTCGAGCTGAACAATCCCGGCGTGGTCGGCGGGCCCGGCAACGACCACATCATCGTCAACGGCAGCGGTGCGGCCGGTAATCTCCAGCTCGGCGGCACGCTGACCGCGCAGGTCGCCTCCGCCGGCTTCTACCGGCTGTTCGACGTCACCGGCGGCGGCACGATCAGCGGCGCCTTCGACACGCTGGCGCTGACGGCGCCGACCGTCGCGGGCGCGACGGGCAAGGTCTACAACGCCCCATCCGGCACACCGACGCAGGTCAACCTCGCCGTGCTCGGCGCCGGCCAGAGCCTGCAGTTCTGGGACGGCGCCGATTTTGCCGGCAACGGCACGGTCGAGGGCGGCAGCGGAACCTGGAATGCCGGCAACACCAACTGGGCGCCGGCGCCGGGCGAGGCCGGTTTCAACGGCCCCTGGCTCGGCTCGGTCGGCGTCTTCCAGGGCACGGCCGGCACGGTCACGGTCGTCGGCACGCAGGACATCGACACGCTGCAGTTCAACAGCGACGGCTATGTGCTCAGCGGCGGCGCGCTGCGTTTCGGGGTCGCCGGCGGCGGCACCATCAACACGGCGGCCGGCACCACCACGACGATCGGCTCCAGCCTGATCGCCGGCGCCGGCAGCAGCCTGAGCAAGGTCGGGGCCGGCACGCTGGTGCTGACCGGCACGAGCACGTACACCGGCGCGACCAGCGTCGCCGGCGGCGTGCTGCGGGCCGGTGCGGCCGGCGCCTTCTCGCCGAACTCGGCCTTCACCGTCGCGGCTGGCGCCAGGCTCGACCTTGCTGCCTTCGACCAGACGATCGGCTCGCTCGCCGGAGCCGGTGCGGTCACGCTCGGGGGGAGCACGCTCAGCACCGGCGCCAACAACGCCTCGACGAGCTTTTCCGGCACGATCACCGGAGCGGGTGGGCTGACCAAGATCGGCACGGGCACGCTGACGCTGACCGGCACGAGCAGCTATGGCGGGCCAACGACGGTCAGCGGCGGTTCGCTGATCGTCAACGGCGCGCTCGCCAGCTCCGCCGTCCAGGTCGGCAATGGCGCGACGCTCGGCGGCTCCGGCACGATCGCCGGGGCGGTGACGGTCGCCTCGGGCGGCACGCTCTCGGCCGGCAACAGCCCGGGCACGCTGACGCTCGCCTCGCTCACCCTGAACGCCGGCTCGAACACGGTGTTTGAGCTGAACAATCCCGGCGTGGTCGGCGGGCCCGGCAACGACCACATCATCGTCAACGGCGCGGGCGGCAACCTCCAGCTCGGCGG
>SCMY01000018.1 GCA_005502805.1 Rhizobiales bacterium 2SD
TCAGCAAGAACCTTCGTGATCGCAGCCGTCAAAGACGTCTTGCCATGGTCGACGTGACCAATCGTACCAATGTTGCAGTGCGGCTTCGTCCGCGAAAACTTCTCTTTGGCCATGACACCTTGTTCCTGACGACGCCCGCGCAGGGCCGGTAAAACGCGGTCGCATTAGGGGGTTTTGGGGCGGGATGCAAGCTGGAGCGCGTTTCGGTGCAATTCGAGGCGATTGCGATCGAATTTTCGTTCAGCCGCCAGCGCTCAGCTATCCCGCCAATTGCCCGGCATTCAACACCGCGAAACCCGCAAAGCCCCAAAGCGCGAGGAGCAATTGCGTCAGCAGCAGCCCTTCCTGCCTGATCCAGAAGCCGAACCACAGGCCGGAAGTGAACATCAGCGACCAGCACAGCAGGAACGGCACGAGGCCGAGGTTGAAGATCGCGCTGATGGCAGCAGTCGCTGGCGATCCGGGCGACGCAGCCAGGAGCACCGTGCCGGCCATCAGCGGGATGGCGCTGGCGGCCTGAAGGATGATCACCCCGACGAGCGCCGCCGCGTGCAGCACTGTCGATTCGACGGCGCGCTTGAGGAACGGCAAGTCGCGGAACGGCTCTTCACGCAGCAGCGTCATCGCCATCGTCAGCCCGACCGCCCCTTTCGAGGCGGTAAAGCCCTGCAGATTGTTGACCACCGCCACGATCATCCACAGCGCCAGGCCGAGCGCCGTCGCCAGCTGGAAGAGCCACAGGCTCGCGGAATAGCTCATCGAAAAGGCTCCAGATTCAGGACGGAGCCTTTGCTAGCTGGTTGCAGAAACCGGGTGTAGCCAGCCAGGATTGAACACCCTATTGCTGAAGCAGCAACAGCAACCATTTCAGATCGGTGGCGCGGCTGGCAACACGCCCTGAAAGAGGCTGGCGCACGAGGCTAGCCGCGGCTTAAGAGAGCTCACCTAATCGTTCTGGATTGCCGCCATGACCGAACCCAAGCCCGGCCCGCGTATCGCCATCACCTATTGCAGCATGTGCAACTGGCTGCTCCGTTCCGCCTGGATGGCGCAGGAGCTGCTGCAGACCTTCGGCCAGGATCTCGGCGAGGTCGTGCTGATCCCGCGCACCGGCGGCATTTTCCAGATCCACTACGATGGCGAGTTGATCTGGGACCGCACCGTCGATGGCGGCTTCCCCGATGTGAAGCAGCTCAAGCAGCGCGTGCGCGACCGGCTCGATCCCGAGCGCGATCTCGGCCATCTCGACGACCACAAGAAGAAGCTCGTCGAGGGCTGAGGAGCCCTACACTCGGCAGCGTCCTGAAGCCGCCCCTGAGGCCTTCTCGAAAATCGCTCCAGTGAGTCGGCTGGCGGTGTTTTCGAGAACCGGAGCGCAGCGGACACTGGTCCGTGAGCACCGGAAGCGCAGAAAACGCCGTCAGGCGGCCACTGGAGTAGAGTTTCGGGATGGCCTCAGATACCGCCGCCGCAATCGCCGGCCAGGATCTGGTCCATCGAGCGCGAGGGCTCGGCGCAGCCGGCCTCGCCCACCACCTTGGCCGGCACGCCGGCGACCGTGGTGTTGCGCGGCACCGCCGCGAGCACGACCGAGCCGGCCGCGACACGGGCGCATTGCCCGACTTCGATATTGCCGAGGATCTTGGCGCCGGCGCCGATCAGCACGCCCTTGCGGATCTTCGGATGGCGGTCGCCGCCCTGCTTGCCGGTGCCGCCCAGCGTCACGTCCTGCAGCATCGAGACATTGTCCTCGATCACCGTGGTCTCGCCGACGACGAGGCCGGTGGCGTGGTCGAGGAAGATACCCTTGCCGATCTTCGCGGCCGGGTTGATGTCGGTCTGGAACACCTCGGAGGAGCGGCTCTGCAGGTAGAGCGCGAAGTCGCGCCGGTCCTGCCGCCACAGCCAATGCGCCAGGCGATGCGTCTGCAGCGCGTGGAAGCCCTTGAAGTAGAGCACCGGCTCGAGGAGCCGGTAGCAGGCGGGGTCGCGGTCGAGCACGGCGAGGACGTCGGCGCGGATGCCCTGCCCGATCTCGGGATCGGCATCGATCGCCTCGTCGAAGGCCTGGGCGATCAATTCGGCCGGCACGGCGCCATGGCCGAGCCGCGCCGCGATGCGATGGCCCACCGCCGCCTCGAAGCTCGGCTGGTTCGTGACCGTCGCCAGGATGAAGCTCGCCATCGCCGGCTCGCTCGCGATCGCCAGCTCCGCCTCGTTGCGCAGCCGCGACCAGACCGGATCGACGCGGTCGAGGCCGGTGGCGGGATCGCGGATCTCGATGTTCGGGCGCCCGGATGGCATGGCGTTCTCCGCTGCGGTTCGCTCGTAGATCAATCTGGCAGGACAGGCTCGCGCCAGAGCACGTGGTGCCGCCTTCTAGCTGAATCAAGCCGCGAAGAACAAGAATCGATTTGCGAGATAATAATCGCAAGCCATTGTCGTAGAATAATATTCTACCTGAGGAGATTATTATTCTACGGACGGCGGGCCAGGAACTCGACCACTGCCTGCTTGTGCGAGCGATCGCCGACCGCGAGATTGTGATCGCGCCCCTCGATGGCGAAGCTTTCCGCGCCGGGGATCAGCGCCGCCAGCTCCGGCCCGGAGCCGGAGACGTCGTCCTTGGTGCCGACGCTGACCAGGGTCGGCACGGCGATGCGCCCGACCTCCTCCTTGCTCAGCGTCTGGCGCGTACCGCGAATGCAGGCCGCGAGGGCTCGCAGGTCGCTGCCGGTATTCTCGGCGAAGGCGCGGAACATGCGCTGCATCGGGTCGGTCAGATCGGCGAGCGACGGCGCCTCCATCGCGTCGGCGATGCCGAGCGGCAGCCCGACGCCCTCGACCAGATGGATGCCGAGCCCGCCGAGCAGCAGCGAGCGCACGCGTTCGGGATGGGCGAGCGTCAGATGCGAGGAGATCCGCGCGCCCATCGAGTAGCCCATGATGTCGGCGCGCTCGATCGAGAGATGGTCCAGCAGCCGGCGCGCATCCTCGGCCATGATGTTGGAGTGATAGGCTTCGGGATCGTAGAGCTTCTGGCTGCGGCCATGGCCGCGATTGTCGTAGAGCACGACGCGCCGGCCGACATGGGTCAGCGTCTTCGTCCACTGCGTGTTGACCCAGTTCACCGCATGGCTCGAGGCGAAGCCGTGGATCAGCACGATCGGATCGCCGCTGCCTTCCCCGGTCGGGGCGAGATCGAGATAGGCGATGGAGACGCCGTCGGAATCGAATGTCTGCATGGGCCTGCCGCCAAGCTGTTCTGATCTGAGGGCTGGTCTGCCATGGCGGCGCGGCTTTGGGTAGCAGGCTTGGCGGTTCGCGGGTGTGGGCCACCCCTTCCCCAGCCGCATCGCGCCGCTTATGACGAGACCATGAGCGAGCAAGCCCAACCCTCGGCCGGCGGCCGTATCGAACTGGTCGATCTGGCCCGTGGCATCGCGCTGCTCGCGATGTTCGTCTACCACTTCGCCTATGACCTCTCCTATTTCCGGCTGATCCGGGTCGATGTCGTCAGCGACCCCGGCTGGCGCATCTTCGCCCGGCTGATCGCCGGCTCCTTCCTGGCGATCGTCGGCTTCAGCCTTGTGCTGGCGACGCGCAAGGGCTTCGATCGCGGCAACTATTTGCGCCGGCTCGCCCTCGTCGCCTGCGCGGCGATCCTGGTCACCTGCGCGACCTGGTTCGCCCTGCCGGACATCTTCATCTTCTTCGGCATCCTGCACCATATCGCGCTGGCGAGCGTGCTGGCCCTGCCCTTCCTGTTCCTGCCGACCGCCGCGATCGCGCTCACGGCTGTCGTCGTCTTCGCCCTGCCCTTCATTCTGGGCCAGGACGTCTTCACCCAGGACTGGCTGTCCTTCCTCGGTTTCGGCCCCTGGCCGCTCACCGCCGATTTCGTCCCGGTCTTCCCCTGGTTCGGCTGCGTCCTTGCCGGCATGGCGCTGGCGCGGATCGCCCTGCCGAAAGCACAGAAGAGCAGCTGGGGGCGCTGGCGGGCGACCTCCGCCCCCGCCAAAGTCATCGTCCTCGGCGGCCGCAACAGCCTGTTCGTCTACCTTGTCCACCAGCCGCTCTTCATCGGCGCGCTGTTCCTGTTCATGCAGGCCACGGGGCAAATGGCCGGCACGAAGCTGCCTGACGCAGAGGCCGCGCCGTTCATGACCGCCTGCCAGCGCTCCTGCACCGGGAATGGCTCGCCAAGGGAGCTTTGCGAGCGCGTCTGTTCCTGCTCGATGGACGGGCTCAAGCAGGCCAATCTCTGGGTGAAAGCGACCGCCGATGCCTTGAGCCCGGCCGAAACCGAGCAGGCCCGCGAGATCGGCATGGCCTGCGCCCGCCGTTCCCAGTGACGTCGCCGCGCGTAGCGGCGACAGGTCACGGCAGGATGAGTTGCGATCTGTAAAGCGCGCACTGGCGCGCCGGCGACCGAGCGACTATCGTGCCGCCGAATTTGCAAGGACGAGAACCATGGCCGATCACGGCACCCCGCATTTCCACAATGATCCCGGCGTCGCCGTGATCCATGTCGGCGCGCGCGAGTTCATGTGCATCGGCGCCAAGCCGCCCTTCGACCATCCGCATGTCTTCCTCGACATGGGCTCGGACGGCGAGATCGTCTGCCCCTATTGCTCGACGCTGTTCAAATACGAGCCGTCGCTCGGCCACGGCCATTGCAAGCCGGCCGAGTGCGAATACCACGACACCGCCGCCAAGGCGGCGTGAGCGGCCTCCCGCCGGGGGCGCGGCGGGGCTCATTCGATGGCTGATCTACCCATCCTCATCGCAGGCGCCGGCATCGGTGGCTTGACCGCCGCGATCGCGCTCGCCCGCCGCGGCATCCCCGTCGCCATCGCCGAGAAGCGCACGCGCTTCGACGAGGCCGGCGCCGGCATCCAGGTCTCGCCCAATGCCGGGCGCGTGCTCGAATCGCTCGATCTCGGCCTCGCCTTGCGCCGCGCCGCGATCCGGCCCGAGGCGCTGGCGATCGGCCATTGGGGCGGCGGCAAACCTTTGCTCGCCATGCCCTTCGCTCCGCCGGTCGAGGGCGCGACGCCCTCGCGCTCGCTGAAGCGGGCCGACCTGCACCAGTTGTTGCTCGATTCGGCCAGGACCCTGCCGAACATCCGCTGGATCATCGGCCGTGGCCTCGTCGACGCACACGAGACCGAGGCCGGCGTTACGGTCACGCTCGGCAGCGAAAGCGGCGGCACCGAGACGGTCGAGGCGATGGCTCTGATCGGCGCCGACGGGCTCTGGTCGCGCGCCCGCGCCCTCGTCGGTGATACGGGCGAACCCGGCTTCACCGGCTGGGAGGCCTGGCGTTCGCTGATCCCGGCGGAAGGCTTGCCGGAAGCACTGCGCCGCCCGGCCGTGGCGCTCCATCTCGGCCGCGCCCGCCATGCGGTGCATTATCCCGTCTCCGGCGGCAAGGAGATCAACCTCGTCCTGATCCGAGCAGCGCGGGAAGCACGTCCCGGCTGGTCGCGTGAGGGCGAAGCTTCGCAATTGACCGAGATCGCAGCCAGCGCCGGCCCCGGCCTGCGCGAGCTGATCGAGCACGCCCCGAACTGGCGGATCTGGTCGCTCTATGATCGCGCACCGGCCCGGATGGCGAAGGGCCGCATCGCTCTGCTCGGCGACGCAGCCCATCCGATCCTGCCCTTCCTCGCCCAGGGCGCTGCGCTCGCCATCGAGGACGCCGCCGTGCTGGCGCATGAACTTGCGACGGGGCTGGGAAGCCGGGGAGCGGCTGCCGTGCCAGCGGCGCTGGCGGCCTATGCCCGGGCGCGCACCGAGCGAGCAACGCTCGTCCAGCAGGCTAGCCGCAAGAATGGCGAGGCCTATCATCTTGGCCGGCCCTGGAGCTTCGCCCGCGACTTCGCCATGCGCCGCATGGGTCCCGACGGCATGCGCAAGCGCCATGCCTGGATCTATGACTGGCGCGCACCGTCCTGACGAAATCGTCATCGCCTGGGCTCGCCCGATCTCGTCAACGCCGCATTCGCTTCCTAGATTATCGGCGGGTGACACGAAACGAAACGAGCCAATGATCCGTATCGACCTCAACAACGCCGCCAGCGCCCGCCTGGTCCGCTTGCCCCGCTGGGCGAGCTGGCTAGTCATGGCCGGTGCCTTTGTCGTCGGGGTGCTGATTTTCCTGGTCGCAGCCAGCCTGGCGCTGATCCTCGTGCCGCTGGTGATCGCCGGCGGCGCCTTCGCCGCCTGGCAGATGCGCCGCCGCATGCGCGCAGCCGGCATCGACCCGCAGAACCCGTTCGAACGCAGGCCGCAGGACGCCGCCCGCGGCGAGATCGTCGACGCCGAATACCGGGTGATCGAGCCGGGCGACCGGCGTTAAGCCGGGGCCCGTGCGGCTAGCTCGGCCCGCAGCCGGGCATTCTCCACCTCCAGCTCTTCCAGCCGCTGCCGCACCGGCGCGAGCGCCGGCGCCAGCTCGGCCTCGCTGAAGCGCGGCGTGATGTGCTGCGGGCAGTTCCAGTCGAAGGCCTCGACCTTGATGGTGACGCCGCGCTCCGGCAGCGCGCGATAGCCCGGCACGATCAGGCGCCGCGCCAATTCCGGCTCGGCGGCGAGATCATGGAAGCGCGCCCGGCCGAATATCTTCAGCCGCGCCCGGCGGCCGTAGTCCATCAAGAACAGGCAGAGCCGGTCATCGGCCGTGAGGTTGCCGAGGCTCAAGTATTGCCGGTTGCCGCGCAGGTCGGCAAAGCCGAGCGTCGTCTCGTCGAGCACCCGCAGGAAGCCGGCCGGGCCGCCGCGGTGCTGCAGATAGGGCCAGCCGGTCTCCGACACGCTCGCCAGATAGAAGGAATCGCGCGTGGCGATAAAGCCGGCCTCGGCCTCGCCGAGCCGATCATTGTGCGGCTCGCCCTCCTCCTGCCTGGCGTAGGAGCGCCGGCTGCCCTGCGCTTCCTGAGCAGCCTTCACGGCTGGTGTCGTCGCGATCTCGAGGAAACGGTGGGTCATCTCATGGGCCTCCGCCCGATGAGATGACCATTTCACTCTCAAGTCACAATCACTGCAGCCAGCAGTTCAGAATTCCAGCTGGCGCAACAATGACGATCAAGCCGTCAGCCGCACCAGCACGACGCCCGCAACCGCGCAGGCGGCCAGCACCGGCGCCATGCCGAGCTTGAAGCGCAGCAGCATGATCATCGCCGCGACCGCCAATACCGCGGCTCGCCAGTCGAGCGAGGCCAGCACCGGCAGGTCCGGCGAAAGAGGGCCGAGGACGAGCGACTCGACCGTCCTGAACAGCACATGCAGGCCGAACCAGAGCGCCAGATTGGCGATGACGCCGACGACCGCCGCTGTGATCGCGGAGAGCGCCGCCGAGAGCGCCCTGTTGCCGCGCAGCGCCTCGATATAGGGCGCGCCGAGGAAGATCCAGAGGAAGCAGGGCGCGAAGGTGACCCAGACCGTCAGCAAACCGCCGAGGCTGCCGGCGACGAGCGGATCGAGCCCGCCATGGCCGCGCCAGGCGGCGAGGAAGCCGGTGAACTGCAACACCAGGATCAGTGGGCCGGGCGTCGTCTCGGCGAGGCCGAGCCCGTCGACCATCTCGCCGGCGACGAGCCAGCCATAGGTCTCGACCGCCGCCTGCGCGACATAGGCCAGCACGGCATAGGCGCCGCCGAAGGTGACGACCGCCATGGCGCTGAAGAAGGCGCCGATCTGGGTGAAGACATTGCCGCTACCGAGCAGCGCCCAGAGCAGCACGACCGGGCCGAGCCAGAGCGGCAGCCAGACCGCCAGCACCTTGAGCGCCTTCCCCGCCGAGGGCTCGGCATGGGAAAGCTCACCGCGCTCGAACATCAGGTCGACCACGCCCTTGAACTCCGGCGCTCCGTCCTTGCCGGCATGGCCGCCGCCGCCGAACAGGGCGGGCGCCCAGCGATTGCCGAGCCAGCCGACGAGCCCGGCGCAGAGAATGACCAGCGGGAACGGCGCCTTGAGCAGGAAGAGCGCGAGGAAAGCGGCGATCGCGATCGCGACCATCGCCCGGTTCTTCAGCGCCCGCTTGCTGATCCTGAGGCCAGCCTCGACCACGATGGCGAGCACCGCCGCCTTGACGCCGAAGAAGATCGCATCGACCAGCGGAACCTGGCGATAGAGCACGTAGAGCAGCGAGAGGCCCCACATCACCAGCGCGCCGGGCAGGATGAAGAGCAAGCCGGCGATCAGCCCGCCGATCGTGCGGTGCATCAGCCAGCCGATATAAGTCGCGAGCTGCTGCGCCTCGGGTCCCGGCAGCAGCATGCAGTAGTTGAGCGCGTGCAGGAACCGGCGCTCGCCGATCCAACGGCGCTCGTCGACCAGCTCCTTGTGCATCAGCGCGATCTGCCCAGCCGGCCCGCCGAAGGAAAGCAGACCGATCTTGAGCCAGACCCGCGTCGCCTCTGCAAGCGAGGGCGTGGCGGGGGCGGCGCTGGCCGCCCCTTCATTGGTCGCGATCGTCATCGTCCGCTCCTCAAGCCTTCACCGTCGCGGACGGCCAGTTATGGGTTTCCTCGGTTGCATCACGGCACCAGCGATAGAAGGCGTCGTAGAGCAGCATGCCGGCCTCGAGCTGTGCCAGATCGTCACGATACATCCGTGACAGGCCGAGCGATGCCGCGAGGAAACCGGCCGCCTGCGGCGCGAGATCCAGCCGCGATGTATCGGCCGCCCGCACGATGGTGGCGAGCTGGTCGAGCGCCGGCGAGGCCAGCCCGAACTCCTCGATCATCGTATCGAAGCTGCAGCGCTCGCCGCGGTGGCTCCAGAACACGCCGTCGATATCGAACGGCGTCGCCCCGAAGCGGTCGGCGACATCAGCTACCTCCGAGGCCGAGACGAACAGGAAGACGGCGTCGCGGTCGACGAAGCGGCGGATCAGCCAGGGGCAGGCGATGCGGTCGATCTTGGGACGCGCCCGCGTCACCCAGAGCGTGCGTCCGGCGGCATCGCGCTTCGGCAGCTTGCCGGTCTCGACCAGCAAACCGCCAGCCTCGCGCCAGGCCTCGAATCCCCCGGCGAGATTCTCCGCCTCCACGCCTTCATGGCGCAGCCAAGCGGCGACACCCTCGCTGAGCTTCTGGCCGCGCTGGCAGATGACGACGACCTTGCGGCCGGCATAGGCGCCGGCCCAGTCGGCGACGTCGCGATGGCTGCGGCGCTCGCTTGCCGGCAGCAGGCGCGGATCGGCGGCGACGTCCTCGTCGATGCGGACATCGAGCAGGACAGGCGCATCGGGCAGGCCGACGAGCCGGGACAATTGCGCAGGCGTGATCTGGATGTTGGAAGACATGAGCGTCCATCCTTGTCTCAAGGAGAGTGGACGCGATCCTTGGGCTGACGCCTCACGGGGCGGTCGCGGTGGGCCCCTGCGGGAAGTTTAGATCACCGGGAGTTGGTGGCGTCAATCGCCGCCGGCGCACCGAACCCCTCCCCCTTGTGGGGAGGGGCAGGGGTGGGGGTCGAAAAGCCGAAGCGATCGGCTACAACTGATGGCGCTGTCGCTGCTGCCAGCCTTTTTCTGCCGCGGGTCGCCAAGCGGCACCACCCCCATCCCCATACCCTTCCCCACAAGGGGGAAGGGAGGAGTTCGGGCGATCAGCCTCTTCACAGAGCAGTCGCGCGGGAGAAGGGTTCCCCGCGCCCTTCAGCGGCCTTGAGGATCCTATCAATCCACCCGGCTGACCAAGAGCTTGTCGATCCGCCTGCCGTCGAGATCGACCACCTCGAAGCGCCAATGGCCCTTCTGGAAGCTCTCGCCGACATTGGGCAGCCGGTTCATTTCGGCGAGCACGAAGCCGGCGACGGTCTGGTAGTCGGCGTCGCGCGGTACATGGATGCCGAGCTCATGCGAGAACTCGTCGACCTGCAT
This sequence comes from Rhizobiales bacterium 2SD, assembly GCA_005502805.1. Taxonomy (GTDB): domain Bacteria; phylum Pseudomonadota; class Alphaproteobacteria; order Rhizobiales; family Beijerinckiaceae; genus Allobosea. The sequence continues at coordinate 9,896 of SCMY01000018.1, forward strand.
CCAGCCGGCGACCAGGAAGGAGCCGTCGGCGCGGGTGACGATCGCCGGCTCCTCCTCGTCCTCGTCCTGGAAGGCGCCGGTGATCGCCTCCAGCACGTCGCTCGAGGTGATGATGCCCTCGAAATGGCCGTACTCGTCGAAGACCAGCGCCATATGGACATGGGTGGCGCGGATCGCGCGCAGCACGTCGAGCGCACCGGTGGTGTCGAGCACGACCGGCGCCTCGCGGACCAGGCTGCGCAATTCGACCTTGTCGTCGGCGAGAGCCTCGAACAACTCCTTCATCTCGATGATGCCGATGATCGAATCGGCCTCGCCATCCTGCACCGGCAGGCGGTTGCGCCTTGTCGACCTGATCTGCGCGCGGATCTCGTCGAGCGTGTCGGAAAGATCGATCACCTCGACTTCGCGGCGCGGCGTCATCAGTGCCCTTGCCGAGCGGTCAGCGAGGCGCATCACCCCGGAGATCATCTCGCGCTCGTCGCGCTCCAGCACGCCGGCATTCTCGGCCTCGGCGATGATGGTGCGGACTTCCTCCTCGGTCACCGTCTCCTCCGGCTCGCCCTTCTGGCCGAGCAGGGCCAGCACCAGCTTGCCCGACGCATCGAGCAGCCAGACCAGTGGCGCGGCGATCTTCGCCAGGATCGCCATCGTCGGCGCGACGCGCGAGGCGACGCGCTCGGCATCGCGCAGGGCGATCTGCTTCGGCACCAGTTCGCCAACGATCAGCGAGAGATAGGTGATCAGGACGACGACGGTGCCGACGCCGAGGGCATCGGCCACGTTGTTCGAAAAGCCGTGCGTGCCGAGCCATTCCGACAGGCGCGCGCCGAGCGTCGCGCCCGAGAAGGCGCCGGAGAGCACGCCGACCAGCGTGATGCCGATCTGCACGGTCGAGAGGAAGCGGCCCGGATTTTCGGCGAGCCGGATCGCCGTCGCGGCCCCTTTGCTGCCTTGATCGCTGAGGACTTTGAGCCGTGCCGGCCGGGATGAGACGACCGCGAGTTCCGACATGGCGAGCACACCGTTGATGACGGTGAGGACGACGACGACCAAGATCTCCGTTAACAAAACCAGCTCGGGGGCTGCAGGACCGCCATCTGTATCGGCCTGCTTCTAAGCCGCTTATAACGCATCGACGGCCGAACGCGATGGGAGAAGGCGATGACCCAGGACGATTCCCGCCAACATGCTCCGGCGACGCAGCGCAACCGCGAGCCGATCCTCGCGGTATTGCGCGAGGTGCTGCCGGTGCAGGGCCTCGTGCTGGAGGTCGCCAGCGGCTCCGGCGAGCACGCCGTCCACTTCGCAGCGGCTTTTCCGAAGCTCTCCTTCCAGCCGAGCGATCCTGATCCGGCCGCGCTCGCCAGCATCGATGCCTGGGCGCAGGAAAGCGCCCTGCCGAACCTGCGCCCGGCCATCCGCCTCGATGCCACCGCGTCGCGCTGGCCGATCACCGAGGCGGACGCGATCCTGTGCATCAACATGATCCACATCTCGCCCTGGGCGGCGACGGAAGGGCTGATCCGGCAAGCGGCGCAGCTCCTTCCGGTCGGTGCGCCGCTCTATCTCTACGGCCCCTACCGCCAGAGCGATGTGCCGCTGGCGGCGAGCAACGCCGTCTTCGACGACAGCCTGCGCCGCCGCAACCCGAAATGGGGCCTGCGCGAACTGGAGGCCGTCACCGAGCTTGCGAAAGCTTCGGGCTTCGGCGAGCCGCAGGTCACGGCGATGCCGGCGAACAATCTCAGCGTGGTGTTCCGGAAGGCCTGAGCGCTCAGCCGCCGTCGCAGCTCGTCTCCTGCGTCGCGCAGATGCGGTCGACCCAGGCGCGGAAGCGGCCCGCCTCCACACCGGCCTTCGCCGCCGGCTTGATCTCGAGCCCCGGCAGGACCTCGCTGTCCGCGGGCAGGCCATAATCGACCAGCACCCATTTGCCACTGCAGCCGAGCAGGCGGCCATTCTGGACAAAGGCGTCGCCGTCGAAGCTCGCGCCGTCCTGGCCGGAGAGGACGGCCGGCGCCTTGGCATCCGGGCGCAACCGGCCGGCCGTGGCCTGCGACTTCACCGTCAGCTTGCGCCCGCTGACCCAGCCCGAGCCCTTGAACATCGGCCGTGGCGCGGCATCGGTCAGCATCTCGTTGTCGCGCGCCTTAGCGATCCTGAACCAGCCATTGGCACCGGCCGAGACCTCGACCTCGACCATGGCGCGCACCGGCGGATCGTCGCTGCTGAGCTTCACCGGCGGCAGCGTACCCAGCACCTTGTGGGACGTACCGGGACCGGCGCGGACATTGAGCCCCTCCGGATCGGTCTCGCTGACGAAGGCTCCGAAGGAGCAGGCGACCTGCCCGGCCGGCGCCGGCGCGACGCTTTCCGACTGCGCCCGCGCCGCCGGGGCGGCAAGGAGAAGAGCCGCCGTCAGGCTAGCGGCAAGGACCTCAGGACGACGCGGCATTGACCAGCACATAGTAGAAGGCGTTCGGCTTGCCGACCGCCTTGAGGAAGGTCGGGTAGCGGTTCTTCGGGACGGTCTGGCAGCCGGCCGACCAGGTGTTGGGCTCGAGCACATTGTCCTGCCCGCCGCGGTGGATGTACATGCTGGTCCCCGCCCCTGTCGGGTCGATCCGGCTCTTGTCGTCCTGGGTGAAGCGGCCGTCGCCGTCAGTGTCGCGCTCGGCCACCTGCGTGGTCTTCACCTGGAAGGCGCGATCGCCGAGGAAGCCGCCCTTCTTCTCGAAATACTGATAGGTGCCTTCGGTCAGGCGGCCTGCATCCTTGATGCCGTCCTTGTTGATGTCGACGCCATCGGCCTTCTTGAAGGCAACGCCCTTGTAGCGCTTGTCGCCGCTGCCGGCGCGCTGCGAGTACTGCGCGCCCGGCTCGGTGCAGATCGGGAAGCTCGACAATTCGCGGAAGCGCCCGGTCCGGCGCATCACCACGACGAGGTCGTCATAGGAGCCCTTGCCGCGGTGGGCGATCGTGCTGCTTTCCTTGCGCAGCGCCAGTAGCACCAGGCGGCCGAAGCGCAGATCGAAGCGCGCTTCGGTCGAGCCGAAGCGCCAGAAGATCGCCGAATAGGAATCGAAGGCCTGCTTGGCCGTCCGGAACTGCGGACGATCGGCCGAAGGCCGGCGGAAGCGAGCGTCAAGGATCTCGCCGTAGAAGTCACGCCATTCCCGCAAGCCCCGCAGGCGCATCTCGGCGACCGGGCTGAGGTTCACCTCGACGACGCGCCAGAAGAAGTCCTGCAGTCCCGGCGGTACCCCTGCGACATTGTCGCGCCAGCGCGAGAAGGCGATGACCTTGTCCTGGCGTAGGCAACGGTCGAACTGCCTGGCGAAATGGCCGAAATCGAGCTCGGCAAGGTCGGGACGGCGGACACTCATGCCTCACCACCCGATCGTTGGAATGGGCGCATCGGAACCCTCCACCGCTATCCTGTCGGAGCGACCATAGGACGGCGCCGCCCGAAGGTCAGGCGGCGAGCAACCGGTCGATCAGCGCTTGCGGAGGTCTGAGGGCTTTTCGCTAGAGCATTTTCGAGCGAAGTGGACGCCGGTTCGCGTGAAGAAAATGCGATAGACCAAAAACTCAGAGCACCATCGGCAGCACGAAGAAGCCGCCGACGATGATCACGACCAGCGCCAGCGCCGTCATCGGCAGGTGCTTCTCGATGAAGATGCGGATGTCGTCGCCGTAATAGCGCAGCGCCACCGCGATCATCGCGAAGAAGGTGACGCGCGAGATCACCATGCCGACCGTGAACTTCCAGATGTCGAAATGCAGGAAGCCGGACATGATCGTGACGATCTTGAACGGGATCGGCGTCAGGCCCTTGGTCAGCAGCACCCAGAACCAGTAGTCCTGCGAGGTCGCGATCAGCGTCGCGGCCTTCTCCTGCAGGCCGTAGATGCCGATCAGCCAGGCGCCGAGCGATTCATAGAGCAGCGCGCCGATCGCATAGCCGAGATAGCCGCCGGTGACGGCGCCGAGCGAGCAGACCCCGGCATAGAACCAGGCGCGGTCGGGCCTTGCGATGCACATCGGGATCAAGAGCGGGATCGGCGGCAGCGGGCTCACCGAGCTTTCGACAAAGGTGATGGCGAAGAGCAGCCAGGGCGCGGCAGGGTGGGACGCGTAGGAGACGCACCAGTCGTAAGCACGCTTGAGCATGTAAGGGAAACCGTTCCTGGGTTCTCGCGCCGGTTGCAGGGCTGCCCTGCGTCCTATGCATTAATTCAATTGGCGCGATCAGGCCACTAATCTCTTGGGCTAGAGTCAATATGACGACAGGTTCGTGGCGACCGGGAGGCATCTCGATTGCCGTGGACCGCAACAGCCGCTTATGCCGGCTTCATGCTGGGCTGCCCGGCCTCCACCACGAAGCTCGCCCGGGTCGAGACCGGCGCGCCGGCCACGGTGACCTTGTCGAGAACGCGGTAATCCGCCTGCCATCGCCCCTTCGACAGGCTGTGGCGCATATAGCCGCGCTGGTTGTTGAAGAAGCCGATATGCGGATTCTTCTTCAGCGCCACCTGCCCCGCCTTGGTCATGTCGGCGCCGTCGCCGCCCGAGGTGATCGAGGTCGAGACGAATTCGACGCCGAGCGTCCTCGACTTCGGATCGTCGAAGTCGGCCTTGAGCTCGCCGGCCCAGTTCTGGTGGATGTCGCCGGTCAGAACCACGGCATTGCCGATGCGGGCGCTCTCCAGCGTGTCGAACAGCCGCTTGCGCGCCGCGACCGCGCCATCCCACTTGTCCATGTGGTAGCCGGTCTTCTCCGGCGCCGGATCGCGGTCATGGCGCATGATCATCACCTGCTGCGCCAGCACGTTCCATGTCGCCTTCGAGGCGCGCAGCCCCTCGCCGAGCCAGGCCTCCTGCTTCTCGCCGAGCATGGTGTTCTCCGGCTTCAGCGCATCGGCGCAGGCCGCGTGCGAGCCGTCGCCGCAGGGCTGGTCGCTGCGATATTGGCGGGTGTCGAGCACGTCGATCTGGGCGAGGTCGCCAAACTGGAAGCGGCGATAGGCCTGGATCCACGGCCCGTTCGGCAACGAGCTCCGGCGCAGCGGCATGTGCTCGTACCAGGCCTGGAAGCCGGCCGCACGGCGCAGCGCGAAGATCTCCGGCGGAATCCCCTCCTCCGAGACCAGGCCGGCGAAGTTGTTGTCGACCTCGTGGTCGTCGAAGGAGACGATCCAGGGCGCCGAGGCATGAGCGAGCTGGAGATCGGGATCCATCTTGTAGATGGCGTAGCGCTGGCGGTAGTCGGCGAGCGAATAGATTTCATCGGGCTCGCCGGGCATCACCCGGGCGACCGGCAGCGGCCGCTCGTTCGGCCTGACCATCCGGTACTCGTAGATGTAGTCGCCATAGTGGAAGACGAAGTCGAAGCGCTCCTCGGCGACATGGCGGAAAGCGCTGAAGAAGCCGTCCTCGTAGCGCTGGCAGCCGAGCACGCCGAAATTGACGCGCTCGAGGCTCGCGCCCGCGGCCGGCAGCGTCCGGGCCCGGCCGATCATGGTGCGCTCGCCGCCGCAGCTGAAGCGGTAGAAATAGTCGCGGTTCGGCTCCAGCCCAGCGATCTCGACATGGACCGCATGACCGAGTTCCGGCCGCGCCAGTGCGGTACCGCGCTGCACATTGCCGCGCATATTGGCTTCGGTCGCGATCTCGTAGGCGACCTCGACCGCCTTCATCGGCATGCCGCCATTGCGGGCGAGCGGCAGCGGCGCCAGCTTGGTCCAGATCACGAAGCCATCGGCGGCCGGGTCGCCCGAGGCGATGCCGAGGCCGAACGGATAGGCGGCGAAGACCGGATTGGCCCAGACGCGCTGGTCGATCACGCCACCGCCCGTGAGCAGCAGGCCGGAGGCCGCGAGCCCGGTCAGGAATCGCCGCCGCGACGGCGTGCCGGCCTCGGTCAGGAAGTCATCGACGGCGAACTGACCGAAGGCGTTGCGGCGGAACATGGCAGGGCTCCAGGCTCATTGCCTGGAACCATACCAAGTTTCACCTGACGCGCACGTGACAGGAGCGACTCAGGCGAGCCGCTCCAAGGCCTCCGCGATCTTGAGCTTGCGCGCTTCCGCCGCCGCCTTGCGCTCGCGGTTCTCCTCGACGATCTCTTCCGGCGCGCGCGCCATGAAGTCGGGATTGCCGAGCTTGCGTTCAACCGCCGCGATATCCTGGTCGAGCTTGCCGAGTTCCTTGTTGAGGCGCGCCCGCTCGGCGTCGAGATCGATGATCCCCGCCAGCGGCAGGGCCGCGACCTCGCCGCGCACGATGATCTGGGCAGACTGGCCCGGCGCCTCATCGGCGAACTCGATCGCGGAGAGCCGCGCCAGCCGCTCGATCATCGGAGCCCAGGCCTCGACGGCGGCCCTGGTCGCCGCGCTCGCCTTGACCAGCACCAGCGGCACCTGCGTCCCGCCCGGCACATTGGTCTCCGAACGGATCGAGCGGATGTCGGAGATCAGGTCGACGACGAAGCCGATCTCGGCCTCGGCCTTCTCGTCGACCAGAGCGGACAGCTCCGGCCAGCGCGTCAGGCAGACCAGACCCGCCTCCCCGGCCGGAACCGCACGGGGCGCGCCGGCATTGGCCTTCTGCGCCCAGAGCTCCTCGGTCAGGAACGGCATGAACGGGTGCAGCAGCTGGCAGATCAGGTCGATGACATGGGCGACCGTCGCCTGCGTCTCCGCCCGCGCCGCGGTGCCGGCAGCGTCCAGCTCCTCGGCCTGCAGCACCGGCTTCGACAGTTCGAGATACCAATCGCAGAACTGGCCCCAAACGAAGCGATAGGCTGAATCCGCCGCTTCGTTGAACTTGAAGCTCTCGATGCCGGCGGCGACCGCCTCGGCCGTGCGCGCAGCCTCGGACAGGATCCAGCGGTTGAGCGGCAGCGTCACCGCGGCCGGATCAAAGCCTTCCGCCCGCAGGCAGCCATTGATCTCGGCGAAGCGGGCCGCGTTCCAGATCTTGGTCGCGAAGTTGCGATAGCCTTCGACGCGCGAGGTCGCGAGCTTGATGTCGCGCCCCTGCGCCGCCATTGCCGACAGCGTGAAGCGCAGTGCATCCGCCCCGTATTTGTCGACGAGGACGAGCGGGTCGATCACGTTGCCCTTCGACTTCGACATCTTCGCGCCCTTCTCGTCGCGAACGATGGCGTGGATGTAGACGTCCTTGAACGGCACCTCGCCCATGAAATTGAGGCCCATCATCATCATCCGGGCGACCCAGAAGAAGATGATGTCGAAGGCGGTGACCAGCGTCGCGGTCGGGTAGTAGCGCTTCAGCTCGGCCGTCTCCTCCGGCCAGCCGAGGGTCGAGAACGGCCACAGCGCCGAGGAGAACCAGGTGTCGAGCACGTCCTCGTCACGCTTGAGCTCGACCGGCCCGCCGTAGTGGGCAAGCGCCAGCGCCTGAGCTCCCGCCTCCGACTCGGCGACGAAGCATTCGCCATCCGGCCCATACCAGGCCGGAATCTGGTGACCCCACCAGAGCTGGCGCGAGACGCACCAGGGCTCGATGTTCTCGAGCCAGTCATTATAGGTCTTGGTCCAGCTTTCCGGCGTGATCCTGGTCTTGCCGTCCCTGACCGCCGCGAGCGCGCGCTGCGCCAGCGGCTGGACGTCGACATACCACTGGTCGGTCAGCCACGGCTCGATCACGACGTCCGAGCGGTCGCCATGCGGCACGGTATGGGTATTCGGCTCGACCTTGCGCAGCAGCCCGCGTGCCGCCATCAGCCCGACCACGGCTTTGCGTGCGGCGAAGCGGTCGAGCCCGTCGAGCGCCAGCGTCTCGGCCTCGGGGGCAGCACCTTCCAGGAAGTCGGCATTGTCCTGAATCAGAATGCGAGCTTCCCCGTCCAGGATATTGACGACCCTCAGAGAATTGCGCTTGCCGACATCATAGTCGTTGAAGTCGTGCGCCGGAGTGATCTTGACCGCGCCGGTACCCTTTTCCGGATCGGCATAGTCGTCGCCGAAGATCGGGATGACGCGCTTGACCAGCGGCAGCACGGCGTGCCTGCCGATCAGGCCCTTGAGCTTGTCGTTCTCCGGATGCACAGCGACGCCGGTATCGCCCAGCATCGTCTCCGGCCGGGTCGTCGCGACGGTGATGTAGGTTTCGGGATTCTCCGGATCGTAGGCGGCGCCTTCGATCGGATAGTCGAAATAATAGAGGTGGCCGTTCGGGTCCTTGGCCAGCGCCTTCTCCAGCTTGGCGGCGTCAAATTCCTCTTCGCCGCCGCGCTGCCATTTGAAGGTGCCGGTCTTCTCGACCTGGAGCACCTCAAGATCCGAGATCGCGGTCTGGAATTTCGGGTCCCAGTTCACCAGCCGCTTGGCGCGATAGATCAGCCCCTGCTTGTGCAGGCCGACGAAGACCTTGAGGACGGCCGCCGAGAGCCCCTCGTCCATGGTGAAGCGCTCGCGCGACCAGTCGCAGGAGGCGCCGAGGCGCTTCAGCTGGTTGACGATCGTCCCGCCGGACTCCTCCTTCCACTTCCAGACCTCGGCCAGGAACGCCTCGCGGCCCATGGTCCGGCGGTCGGTCTTGTTCTCGGCCGCGAGCTTGCGCTCGACCACCATCTGCGTCGCGATGCCGGCATGGTCGGTGCCGGGCTGCCAGAGCACGTCCTTGCCGCGCAGGCGCTCGAAGCGGCAGAGCACGTCCTGCAGCGTATTGTTGAGCGCGTGGCCCATATGCAGTGAGCCGGTGACGTTCGGCGGCGGGATCACGATGCAATAGGGCTCGGCCCCCGGCGCCGCTCCCCGGCCCGCCTTGAAGGCGTCCGCCTCTTCCCAGGCCTTGCTGATGCGCGCCTCGACGGAGGCCGGCTCGAATGTCTTGTCCATCATCGCTCTGCTCGAACGCCAAACGGCCGGGGAGCCTGCCCCGGCCGCGAAAACGAAAGCCAAAAGGTCTGCGGTCTTAAGAGCGCATGCGACGCCCCCGCGTCAACGCTTTCCAGATGGGGAGACGCAGCCCGTCGTGCCAGTGCGGTTGGCCAGCGCTCTCGGGCGGCCGTGGATTGGAGAGCCAGTGCGTCCGAAAGATGGTCCCCGCGACCGGGCCGCAGCCCCGCGACGGCCGGAAACGGAACCTCGCCCCCGCCTCCGCAGTTGGGAAAAGACTGCAGAAGGAGCCGCCACATGACCCGCAAAAAGGATCAAGACCGCGCCTGGGAGCTGATCGAAGAGATCGGCCTGTGCATGCTCGTCAGCCACGACGAAGGCGGCGAGGTCCTGCGCGGTCGTCCGATGAGTGCCCATCCGCGCCGCGACGAGGATGCGATCTATTTCCTCACCGATCTGCGCTCCCACAAGGATGATGAGATCGAGATCAACGAGAATGTCTGCCTCTGTTTCGCCGGCAGCGGCTCCCATTCCTATGTCTCGGTCTCCGGCACGGCCAATCTGCTCGACGATCGCCTTCGCGTCGCCGAGCTCTGGTCGCCGGCCGCGCGCGCCTTCTGGGAGAGCAAGGATGATCCCAATATCCGCATCCTCAAGGTGCGCCCTGCCCTGGCGGAGTTCTGGGACAGCCCCGGCAAGATCGTGACGACGGTGAAGATGGCGGCAGCCGCGGTCACCGGCTCGCAGCCCGAGCTCGGCAGCAATCGCAAAGTCCTGCTCTGAGGAGGCGCCGATGAAACTTCTCGTCCACCTCGTCGGCGCCTGGGTCGCCTCGGAAGCGGCGTCGGGCCGCTATCCTCGTCCCGTCTCCCTCGGCATGCAGCTTCTGGTCTCGCGGCTCGGCCCGCAGACCGCGCTGATGGCGCTCGCCGGCTATGCGATTCAAAGCTTGAATGAAGGCGGGGCCTTCGGGCCACGCCGGGCGCCGGCCCGTAAGCGGCGGCGCTAGAGCATTTCCGCGCGAAGCGAGCACGGTTCGCGCGAAGAAAATGCAGTCAATGTTATGGAAACCTCAGCGTCGCCCGCCGCGGGCGACGCGCTCGATCTCCGCCCGGACCAGCCGCTCGACCATGGCCGGCAGGTTGTCGTCGAGCCAGGTCTTGAGCATCGGTTTCAGCATCTCCTTGACCAGATCCTCGAGCGTGCGCGCATTGTTGCTGAGCACGGTGTTGGCGAGCGCGCCGAAGGCGTTCTGGACGGCTGCGCCGGTCTGGTCGGAAATCAGCGCCGCCACGTCCATCGGCGGCGCCGGCTGCGGCTGGATCGGCGGCGGCACGAAGGCCTGGAGCTGCGGCTGAGGCGGCTCCGGTTCGGGCTCCGGCTCAGGCCGCGCCGCGGTCTGCGGCTCGGCGAAATCGACATCGTCCGCTGGCTGCGCTGCGGGGGCGGGCGGCTCTTCGATGATGCGCTCCGCCTCGGCGCCGAGGTCCAGCACGTCGTCTTCGATCAGTTCTGGTTCTGGTTCGGGTTCCGGCTCGGGCTGCGGCGCCAATGCCACCGGCTCCGGAGCGGCCTCCTCCGCTGGCGCGGCAGGCTTCTCGTCATCGGCGATGATCTTCCGGATGGAGGCGAGAATCTCCTCCATCGAAGGTTCATTGGCCTTGGGCTGCGCGCTCATGCTGATTCCGGTCACTCGACTCAGAGGACGCCTATGGAATCAGTGCGCCCCGCCGCATGAGTATTTCACCAGGAAACCGGCAGGCAAGGCGGCTGAAGGCCGTCCCACAGGAGAAATCCGGAGTGTTGCGCCGGCGCTGCGTCGCGCCGGCCTCGACGTGCCGGCAAGCAGTGGCGGCCGGTTCGCATAACGACGATGCGACCGGGCACGCCAAAAAATGCGTCCGCGTTTCAAAGAAACACAGAAACGCTCAACCGGTCAGCTCAGCGCCCGTCCGGCGTCTGCGTGCCCCAGAGCAGGCCCTTGACCTGATCGTAGTGCTTGCGGGAGTCGTAGCGCTCGGCCTTCAGCCTCAGCGTATCGGCCGAAAGCTTCCCGACCGCGGATAGGACCGCATAGGAGGCGACGACGCGGTCGCGCTGCGCCGTGACCAGCGTCGAGCGGGCGCTGACCAGTTCCTGCTGGGCGTTGAGCACATCGAGCGTGGTGCGCTGGCCGACCTTGGCCTCTTCGCGCACGCCGGCGAGCGCGGTCTCGGCCGCCTGCACCTGCGCCTGCGCGGCGGTGATCTGCGCCTTGGCCGCATCATGGGCGCCCCAGGCCGAGACGACCGCGGCCCGGACGGTGTCGCGCGAGGTGTCGACCTCGATCCGCCGCTGCCCGGCCGTCTCCTTGGCCTGGCGGGTGCGCGAATAGACCTGCCCGCCCTCGTAGATCGGGATGGTCAGGGTCGCGACCGCGCTGGCGGAGGCGCGGTTGTCGCCGAAGAACTGGTTGTCATAGCGCTGCTGCACCGTGCCGCGCACGCCGAGAACAGGATAGAGATCCGCCTCGGTGACTTTGACCTGCAGTTCCGCCGCATCGACGCCGTGCAAGGCCGCGATGATGGCAGGATGGCCTTGCAGCGCCGCGTTGAGCGCGGCGGGCAGCGACTTGGGCAGCAGATTCTCGACCGGCCGGCCCGGAGCGAGTTGCTTGGGCTCGGTGCCGACGTTCTGGCGGAAGCGCGCGATCGAGGTCTTGAGATTGGATTCGGCCAGGATCGCCTGCGACTGCGCCGAAGACAGGCGCGCCTCAGCCTGGGCCACGTCGGTGCGTGTCACCTCGCCGACTTGAAATCGGTCCTTGGTCTGGCGCAACTGCTCTTCGAGAACCTCGACGTTGTTGCGGTTGAGGTTGAGGATCGCGGTGTCGCGCAGCACGTTCATATAGGACGTAGCCGCGTCGAGCAGCACGTTCTGCTCGGTGTTGCGCAAGGTGGCGCGGGCGCCGAGCACCTGCGATTCGGCCTGGCTGACGGAACTGCGGGTCTTGCCGCCGTCGAAGATGTTCTGATCGATCTGCAGCCCGGCGCCGCGCGGATTGAGACGCGAGACGTTGCGACTATGCGGGCTGCCGGTCGCCTGCGAATTGAACGGGGTATCGCTCTCGGTGATGCTGGCCCCGATATCCGCCGATGCCGTGATGCGTGGACGGTAGCCGGAGAGCGCCTGCGGCACGTTCTCGTTGGTGGCGCGCACCGCGGCGCGCTGCGCGTTCAGCGTCGGATTGGCCGAATAGGCACGCCCCAGCGCCGCTTCCATCGTCTGCGCCAGCACCGGTGAGCCCATCACGGCTCCCAGCATGCCGGCCAGCAGCAGCTGGCTCGCGGTCTTCTTCAAGGTCGGTCGCGTTACAATCACTGGACGCCTCTTGTGCGGACTCTAGTCACGCCCAGGCATCGCCCCAGCCTCGGCACTCGATTTAAAATCATAAGCTTCGTAGCTCGCCGCGCCAATGTCGCGAGGCGAGCCGGTCGCTTTTCAATTCTGCACTGCCGCAAAAATGCGACACTCCCGCCGGCAAATAATACCGACGACCTAACTCTTCTGGGGAAAACCGCCCCGAACCAGGACGCTCCCCTTCACAAAGCGAACACTTCCGCCTTGCGGAATTCGCGCAGCACAGGCGCCGCCGCATCGAAGACCGGCCGGCCGGAAAGCGATTCGCCCGCCTTCCGATAGAGCATGACGCGCGCCGAGCGCCCGACACCTTCGACCACGATCAGCCGACCGCCCTCGCAGACATGGCGGAACAACGGCTCGGGCTGTGTCTCGCAGGCGCCACTGACCAGGATCGCATCGAACTTCCGGCGCTCCGGCAGATTCGCGACGATCTCGACGGCCGGGACATCGGGCGCGGCGAAAGCCGCGCGCGCCAGCGCCTGCGCGGCCTCGTCCGGCTCCAGCAGAGTCGCCTTGGCTCCCATCGCCGCCATCAGCGCCGCGCCGTAGCCCGAGCCGCCGCCGTATTCGAGAGCTTCCTCGCCCGCCTGCAGCTCGAGTACCTGGATCATCCGCGCCGTCACCATCGGCGCCGGCAGGGCCCGGCTTGTACCGGGCAGCGGCTCTTGCCTGTCGAGATAGGCCAGATGGGACAATTCGCCCGGCAGGAACGCCTCGCGCGGCACCGTGTCGGCCGCGGCGAGCACGGCGCGATCGGTCACGTCATAGGTGCGCAACTGGCAATCGACCATCATGCGCCGCAGTTCGGCGAAGCTGCTCATGCTCAAAATCTCCGAAGGAAAGCGCCCGGACGGGCGCCTCGACCCTGCCCGCGGGTTTTGGGCGAGCCAGCGGCAAAAGGCAAGGCCGGGAGGCCGCGGCCTCCTGGGACATCAGGATCATTGCTGCAGGCTCGTCTGAATGAAGGATGCGCCGAGCCAGGCCTCACCGCAATCTTCGACCGTCGACGCCGGCGGACGAGCGCGACCCGCCGTTCTCCTTCTCCGCGAGTGACGAGCCATGACAGCGAAATCTCTTTTCTGGCCGGCTCTGGCGCTGGCATGCCACCTCGCCATGCCGGGCCTGGCCCAGGATCATCCCCTGCTCGGCCGCTTCCAGGGCGCGCAGCAGGTCGGCTTCAAGGAAGCGGCGTTCGACGAGGCCCGGATCATCACCGGCCCGATCGACGAGCGCAGCTCGCGTGAGCAGAGCGGTCCGGGCTGGCAGACGGTGGAAGGCAAGGTCTTCACGCTCTACTACAAGCTGCCGCCCGGCCGCACCGGCCTGGAGGCGCTGCGCAACTATCAGGCGAGCTTGACCGGCGCCGGCTTCGAGGTGCCCTTCACCTGCTCGACGGAAGCGGGCAGCTGCTTCAGCGACGGGCGCAAATATCCCGGCCTGTTCCTCGGCCTGGCGCTCGACGGCACCACCGACCTGCCGAAGCTGCAGCTCGGCGATTTCGTCCGCAACTTCTTCGGCAACGGCACCGGCCGCTATCTCTACGCCCGGCTGAACCGGCCGGCCGGCACCGTCCATGTCAGCCTCGCCTTCTCGGAGGACGAGGGCCGTGGCGGCCGAACCGTGATCGCGCGCGTCATCGAAGCCGGCGCAATGCAGACGGGGCAGATCCAGGTGGTCGAGGCAAGCCAGCTCGGCCGTGAGATCGACCAGAACGGCCGCACCAACGTCTATGGCATCCTGTTCGACTACGACAAGGCCGACATCAAGCCGGAATCGCAGCCGCAGCTCAAGGCGATCGCCGAGCTGCTGGGCAGGAACCCGGCCCTGCGGCTGGACGTGGTCGGACACACCGACAACCAGGGCAGCGCCGCCTACAACCTCAAGCTCTCCGACATGCGGGCCTTTTCGGTCGTCGCCGAGCTGTCGACCCGCTACGGCATCGATCGCAACAGGCTCAACGCCCTCGGCAAGGGGCTGGAGCAGCCGGTCGCCTCGAACACCGACGAGGCCGGCCGGGCGCGCAATCGCCGGGTCGAACTGGTCCGGCGCTGACCGCGGGCCTTGTGCCTCCCCCTGGCCTCGGACCGAAAAGTGGAATCCGTTTTTCGGACAGACCCGATGCGATAGCGCTGTGGTGGATCATCATGACCGCGCCGTTCGGGCGGCGGTGATCTAGCGGGCGCGCACCGGTAGCTCCACAGCGCGCAGCAAGGCTGCGATCTGGCTCTGCTGACGCGTCCCGGTCTTCGAGAACACCCGCGCGAGATGAGTGCGCACCGTCGACATCCTGATGCCCTGCTGCCGTGCGACCTCGGCCAGGGAGAGACCGGATGCCAGCCCGAGAGCCAGCCTGGCCTCGGCCTCGGTCAGGTCGAACATCTGCCTTGCTGCGGCGAGGCCGCCGGCGGCCGGCTCCAGCGGGCGCGCCACGATCATCACGTCGTTCATCCGTCCGGACAGCGCATAGGCCGCCGGCAGCGGCGTGACGCAGAGCGAGACTTGGCGCCCTTCCCCATCATGCCTCAGCAGCATCTGTCCCCGCGCACCGGCCAGGTCGCTCGCCCGGACGACCAGGTCCTTCAGCTCGCTCTGTTCCGACAGGACACGGGCAGACAGCCTTCCGCCTCGCAGGTTGAGCGGACCGTCGGCGGCAGCCAGCAACTCGTCGGCGGCAGCATTCGCGTAGGCGAGCCGCATGGCGCGGTCGACGATGATGACGGCGAGCGAGAGCTCGTCGAGCGCCCGCCGCGTCATCTCGCGCTCGATGTTGACGCCGCCCAGCTGCTGGTGCAGCAGGGTTACGCGCCGCATCACGCCAGCCACTCGTTCGAACAGTGCGAACTCGGATGCGTCGAACCTCTCCTGGCGGCGCCCACGCTGGATGTCGAACATCCAGAAGGAGCCATCGACATCGAGCACGCGGCTGGCCATGCCGCCATACATGTCCTGCGGCGCCATCCACTCCCGCCAGAGGCGGCTGTCGCGGAAGCCCTCGCCGAACAGAACGTGATCCCGGTAGGCCGAGCCGACCGGGGCGGACGCGACCCGCGCGCTGAAACGCACGATGTCGGACGTCAGTTCACGATAGCAGAATGCGTTGAGGTCTGGATCCGATGCGTTGGTGATGGCGTTGTCGGGATGGGAATCCGGCCCGAAATAGCCCAGGCACACCTTGGAGCCGTCGAAGAGATGGCGGACCTGCTCGATCGCCTCGGGCATGCGGCGGAAGTCGAGCGCCGCATCCAGCAGCCCGTCGACGGCGTCGGTGACCATATCGAGATTCGCCCGCGCCATCTCAATCCTCGACCAGCCATGCGCCTTGCCGGCGCGGCCCGGCCTTCCCCCTCGGCCCGGCAACGTCCGCTACGGCACCGGCCGCGGAATGCAAGCCGACAAGTCAGGCTAACCTCATGATCCGTTGACGCAAAGTGCAGAATTGAGCCCCTTCCGTTCGGCCAGCTGGCCCGACAGTCGATGAAACCGCGTTCGGATCGGAAAGCTATGGCCGTGAATCGCTCATCCGATTTAGATCTCGCTGAATGCGGAAGACGAATGCCAGAACGAAACCGCTATTGACTGGGCCGTAAACTTTGATCTTCTACATCGACTAGATCATGCCGTAACGGCAAGAATGTTCGGAGAGCCAAATGGCAGTCGGATTGACCCTGTTCGGCACGGATTTCGCCGACACTTTGATCGGCACGGCCGACGATGACCGCCTTGAAGGCCAGGCGGGCGACGACGTCCTCTACGGCAGCTCCGGCAACGACGTCGTGCTCGGCGGCACCGGGGTCGACTGGCTCTATGGCGAGCCCGGCGACGACCTCCTCTTCGCTGGCGAGGGCGACGACATCATCATCACCGGCGACGGCGCCAACCGCGCCTGGGGCGAGGCCGGCAACGACCTGATCTTCGGCGGCGGCGGTTTCGACATCCTGATCGGCGAGCTCGGCGACGACCGGATCTGGGGCGGAGCCGGCGATGACGATCTCTATGGCGGCGACGGCAATGACGAGCTCCAGGGCGAACAGGGTGACGACCGGCTCTGGGGCGGTTTCGGCATCGACATGCTCTTCGGCCAGGACGGCCATGACCTCCTCCAGGGCGAGCAGGGCAATGACCGCCTCTGGGGCGGCTACGGTGGCGACCTTCTGTTCGGGCAGGATGGCGACGACGATCTCCAGGGCGAGCAGGACGACGACCGGCTGTTCGGCGGCGCCGGCGCCGACCTGCTCTTCGGCCAGGACGGCAATGACGAGTTGCAGGGCGAAGACGGCAATGACCGCCTCTTCGGCGGCAACGGCGCCGACATGCTGTTCGGGCAGGAGGGCGACGACGAGCTCCAGGGCGAGCAGGGCGCCGACCGTCTCTTCGGCGGCGACGGCAACGACATGTTGTTTGGAGACCCCGGCGACGACGAGCTGCTGGGCGGGAGCGGCGACGATCGCCTCTTCGGCGACTTCGGAGACAACCGTCTCTACGGCCAGGACGGCAATGACGAGCTCTGGGGAGGGCCCAACGACGATGTTCTCTATGGCGGCGCAGGCGACGATGAAATCAAAGGCGGCGCAGGGCGAGATTTTCTCGCCGGCGATGACGGCGATGACACGCTGATCGGCCATTTGGACGACGACGAACTGCAGGGCGGGAATGGCGACGATCGCCTCTTTGGCAACTTTGGCGACGATCGCCTGTACGGCCAGGACGGCAATGACGAACTCTGGGGCAATTTCAGCCGAGATGTCCTGAGTGGCGGAGCGGGCAACGACAAACTTTATGGCGCGGCCCATGACGATTCTCTCGTCGGAGGCGCCGGCACGGACGTACTATCGGGCGGAGGCGGCAACGACAGCATCGACAGCATCGATGGGGAGATCGATTACATCCTTCTGGATACAGGCACGTTCAACGAAACAGACGGCGAAAGAACAGATGTATCTGGAGCCGGCAGAGATACGATGCATTTTGACATAGGATCACCGATCCATGATTATTTTGTAACCCCTCATCAATATGCAAATATTAGCTTTGCTCAACACGGAAACGACGTCATCACGCTTTGGCCTGACGGATATTCGTGGACGTTCAAAAATGTGACTGTCGCACAGCTGACTTCCGACTATTTCATCACATCTCTGCCGATTTGATCCTGGGCGGGCGGTCGCCGGATGAGGCCCGCCCCCGCTATCGGAAGGTGACTGCACAAGGCGCACCCGCCCCTCACCGGCCGCGGCCCGAACGGCGCATGAGCGGTCATTGCAGCGAGGCCTCGCGTCGGATTTACTCTGCTGACCGGAGCCTGATGTCACGGCATCCGGACGGGAGCGACGCTGATGGCGACTGGCCTGACCCTGATCGGCACGGACCTTGCCGACACCCTGATCGGCACGGCCGATGACGACCGGATCGAGGGTCTTGCCGGCAACGACGTGCTCTATGGCAGCTCCGGCAGCGACGTCGTGCTCGGCGGCGCCGGGCTCGACTGGCTCTATGGCGAGCTCGGCGACGACCTCCTCTTCGCTGGCGAAGGCGACGACATCATCATCACCGGCGACGGCGCCAATCGCGCCTGGGGCGAGGCCGGCAACGACCTGATCTTCGGCGGCGGCGGCCTCGACATCCTGATCGGCGAGCTCGGCGACGACCGGATCTGGGGCGGAGCCGGCAATGACGATCTCTATGGCGGCGACGGCAGTGACGACCTCCAGGGCGAACAGGGCGACGACCGGCTCTGGGGCGGGTTCGGCGCCGACATGCTCTTCGGCCAGGACGGAGCCGACCTGCTCCAGGGCGAGCAGGACAATGACCGCCTCTTCGGCGGCTATGGCGCAGACCTGCTCTTCGGCCAGGATGGCGACGACGAGTTGCAGGGCGAGCAGGACGACGACCGGCTGTTCGGCGGCGCCGGCGCCGACATGCTGTTCGGCCAGGACGGCAATGACGAGCTGCAGGGCGAAGACGGCAACGACCGGCTCTTCGGGGGTGATGGCACCGACATCCTGTTCGGACAGGCCGGAGACGACGAGCTCCAGGGCGAAGCTGGCGACGATCGCCTCTTCGGCAGTTTCGGAAACGATTTTCTCTTCGGCCAGGACGGCAATGACGAGCTGGTGGGGGGCAGTGGCAACGACCATCTCGAGGGCGGCGCTGGCGACGACCGTCTCTGGGGCGGAGCCAGCAACGATACCCTGATTGGCGGCGCGGGGACGGATGTCCTCGTCGGCGGGGGTGGCTACGACATCCTCGACACGCGCGACGGTGAGGTCGACTACATTCTTCTGCAAGGCGGAGATTTCTACGAAGATGAAGGTGGCCTGGTCGGAGCTGGACGCGACCAGATGTATTTCGACGTCGGCTTGGGCACGCACGACTACTTTGTTACAGCTCGTGACTACGCCAGCATGAATCTCCAGCAATCCGGAAATGACGTGGTCCTTGAACTGACCCATGGATATGCGTGGATCTTCAAGAACACCACCGTCGCGGAGCTGACCTCCGACTACTTCATCACCACCCTGCCGATTTGAGTGCGCGGGCGGCCATCGAAGGAATCCGGAAAGCGCTGCGGGGAGACGGCGGCACGCGGCGCACCGAGTGTCTCGCAGCTGCAATCGCGGCCGGGCGCCTCGCTCAGGCCGGCCGGCGGCGCGCCTTGAGCACCTCATCGGCTTCCAGCAGGGTCTCGAAGGCGTAGACGAACTTGTCGTCGAGCGTGTCGCCGTACCAGATCTCCGGCACGATCGTGCGGAAGCGGGTTTCGAGCAGGTCGGCCAGGGCTTCGTTGTCCTTCATCCACTCCAGCATGTCGGCGTAGAGGTTGAAGTTGCTCGGCGCCGGGAAGCGGGCGACGAGGTCTTCGAAGCCCTGCTTGACCAGCACGGGATCGCAGAGCGTGTCTTCGAGCTCGTGCTCGCCGACCTCGGTGTTGGCCGCCTGGATCAGGGCGTAGAAGCCGTAGCCGAAGCGGTCCTTGGTCAGCTCGGCCGCGCGCCGGGCGAAGACTTCGAGATCGTGTTCGTCGCGGCCGAGCCAGCGCGGCATGATCATCCGCGCGAAATTGCGGCAGAGGTCGATATTGTAGCGGTCGAGCGCCCACACCGCCTCGAAGCGGCGCTGATATTCGTCGAAGGAGCCGGTCTCGGCGCCGCGCCGGAAATGGCTGGCGCGCCAGGAAAAGTCCTGCGGATCGGGCTGGCTGTCGAGCACGGCATCGGCCTGGCGCAGGAATTTCCGGAACTGCCCGGCCTGGTCCATGTTGACGTCGGCAGCGCAGGCGGTGCCGCGCCAGGCATAGGCCGTCACCCGCAGCGCATCGGCATAGGTCGCGGCCGAGAACGGCGAAGACTCACGCCGGAAATAGGCGGCGAAGCCGTCGAGCAGCGCCTCGTGCCGCGGCCCGGCATCGTCGCTGTCGGGAATCGCGGTGAAGTCCTCGAGGAACCAGTCCTTGACCAGGGCATAGCGCGGCTTGCCGTTCTCGGCGAGGTCGCCTTGTGCCCGCGCCGCCTCGAAAGCGGCGCGGTAGGCCGAAAAATCGCGCTCCTGCCAGGCTCGGCGCATCGCGTCGCGCTCGCCATAGAGGCGCGGGATCTCGTCGTGCAGGAAGAGCGAGTGCAGATCGTAGTCGCGCAGCAGGATCTGGTAATTGGTCAACTCCTCGGCCGGCTCGGACGCTGCCCGTCCGCCCAGCACCTTGTCGCGCACGCTGCGCACCAGGTCTTTCCAGCCCATCTGCTTCCCCGCCCCCTGCCCGCCGGCGCGACATTTGGCCGCCCGGCGCTCGATCCCGCCGCCTTGCGGCTGTCAGCGCCGCTTTCGGCCCCCATTTGCTAGCTCAGCCGCAGTTGCGGGCAACAACGAGTGATCGCGCATCGCGCCAGCCGAACGATCGCGCAAGCCGCGCGTTTCCGCTGGACGACCATGACGAGGTGACATGCACTTGCCAACGGGCAGACAGGAACTGAGGGCCGCCTTCAAGCGGATCGAGGCCGAACTTCCTCCCCGGCTCGCCCGCGCGATGCGCTGGCTCCGGCACCGCGATTCGCGCCTGATCCGAATCCCCGCCGGCCTCGCCCTCATCGTCGGCGGCGTGTTCTCGTTCCTGCCGATCCTGGGCGCCTGGATGCTGCCGCTCGGCCTGATGCTGCTCGCCGCCGACATCCCGTTCCTGCAGCGGCCGATGGCGCGCTTTGCGAACTGGTGCCTGGGGCTGGTCGAACGCGTCAGGCGTCGCCGTTCGGGTTGAGCCGGCTGCGGCCTGCCCGCAGCAGCGCCCTGGCGAGATAGTCTGCCGGACGGTCGCAGATGTCGGGAGATGAAGAAGAAGGTGGAGGCCTCGCCCGGAATCGAACCGGGGTGCAAGGATTTGCAGTCCTCTGCGTAACCACTCCGCCACGAGGCCATCCGGGAGCGCCGCCGAAGCGCGCTCCTCGGCGGGCGTATAACCACATGCCGCAGCGCGCCGCAACCGAAACTCTCGCGGCACTGTGAATTGACGATGCGCAGATCGGCCGCCCACGATTTTCTCCGGCTCGATGCCAGCAAAGGGGTTGCACCCGGCCGGCAGCGTCGCTATACGCCCCCCACCGATCCCGGATAGCTCAGCGGTAGAGCAATCGACTGTTAATCGATTGGTCGCAGGTTCGAATCCTGCTCCGGGAGCCAGGCCCTCTTTTGCAAATCCCCAAATCTAATTGAAATCATTCGGCTTTCGGGCGTTTTGACCGCTTGGAAGCACCCGCATCCATTCGCCCGAACTCGTTGACAGCCGCCAAATCTGTTGGTCGTGATGTTGGTCAGCGAGGCCAACCAACGGGGCGAGACCAACAATGCGTCTCACAGATGCGGCGATTCGAGGCGCGAGGCCCGGTGACGCTCGGCGAAAGCTGTCTGACGGTGGCGGTCTCCAGCTTTGGGTCGAGACCTCCGGCGCCCGGCTTTGGTCCTTGGCCTACCGTTTCGACGGCCGGCAAAAGCGGCTTGCCCTTGGCCCATATCCAGACGTCACGTTACGCGATGCCCGTGACCGTCGCGACGATGCGAAGCGCCTCCTACGCGATGGCATCGATCCGGCGGCAAAGAAGCGCACCGATCGCGAGGCGCGCCAGGTGTCCAACGCGATCACGTTTCGCGTCGTCGGCAACGAGCTTCACGACAAGAAGCGGCTGGAGGGCAAGGCTCACCGCACGCTGGAAAAGGTTCGCTGGTTGCTCGATCTCGCCTATGTCGACCTCGGCGAGTTGCCGATTCGGGACATCAGCTCGGCTGATATCTTGGCAGCGCTGCGGACAATCGAGGCCCGCGGCCATCATGAGACAGCGCGGCGGCTGCGTGCGACGATGAGCGAGGTATTTCGGTTCGCCATCGCAACCGATCGGGCCTCGACCGACCCGACGCTGGCGCTCAGGGGAGCACTGATTGCCCCTACTGTGACGCACAGGGCGGCCATCACCGACCGGAAGGGCTTCGGCGCACTCCTGCGGGCTCTGGACGGCTTCACAGGCCAACCCTCGACTAAGGCCGCACTCCTGCTCTCCGCCCTCCTCTATCAGCGCCCCGGCGAACTGCGGGCGGCGACGTGGGATGAATTCAATCTGGACGAGGCGGTCTGGACCATCCCGGCCGTCAGAATGAAAATGAGGAAGCCGCACGCCGTCCCCCTGCCCCGCCAGGCTATCGCCATCCTGCTCGACCTGAAGGCCATCACGGGCCGCGGTCGGCTCACCTTTCCCGGCATCGGCGCCAGGCCTCGGGAGGGGCAGCCGCTGGCGCAACGGCCGATCTCAGAGAACACGCTGAATGGCGCCCTGCGCCGGCTAGGATACGCCCAGCACGAAATGTCGGCGCACGGCTTCCGCGCCAGCGCGAGCACCATGTTGAACGAAAGCGGACTGTGGGCAGCAGATGCGATTGAGGCGGCGCTTGCGCATCGGGATCGCAACACCGTTCGCAGGGCCTATGCCCGCGGCGAACACTGGGATCAGCGAGTGAAAATGGCGCAGTGGTGGGCCGATCAGCTCGACGTGATGCGAGCGGAAAAGGCCGCGCAATGAGTCGGGTTTGGTATCTCCCAATCGAGGAAATCCACCGGAACGCTACCAAAGCTGCGCTGATCGCCCGACCGCGAAAGACGGACAGGCATGTCGGGAGGCTATGGCTGCAGCATGCGACCGGCTCTGACCGCATCTATGAGAGTGAGCCGAAGCTGCGCGACCACCTGCGGTTCGCGTCAGAACTCGGCCGGGAAGTTTACAGGACGCAGCTCCGGGACCACGCTTCTGCAAGAGACGTTGATCCGGAAACATACCGTCGTCACGCTCAAGCGGCGGAGGCCGCACTTAGGAAGCTGCTGGAGCACGGACCGATCGCTATCGGTGCGGAAGATCGCGACGAAGCTCTTTTTCGACACGGCAGGCTGCAGGATGCGATCGGAGAGATCGGCGCGCTAGCTGACGCCTTCCGAGGCAGGAAGAAAGGTTTGCATGACCCCGCGCTACGCGACGCGGCGGCGGCGATGTACGGTGTGCTGATTATCGTCACGGATGACGAGGAGCAACTTCTCTCGGTATTCGAAGATGCTTGGATTGACGCCGGACTACCGGATCGAAGTGACTCTAAGGGTGGCACGAAATTCAGGACCTGGCTTCGCAAGTATCTGAAATCTAAAAAGATAATCTGAAAATTCCTCCCTAGAAATTGGGGACCTTTGGGTCATTGGACTAAGTCTCTTACTCGCGCATTCTCCGGACCACCCGAAACAACCCGGAGGCGCACTATGAGTGCTCTAGTCTACTCTCTGAAAGATGTGGCCGATAAGCTTGGTTGCGGACTGTCGAAAATCTACACACTGATCGAGACCAAGAAGCTCGATGCCCGCAGAATGCTCGGGCGCACTGTCGTAACGAATGACGAGCTGCAGCGTTTCATCGCTGATTTACCTCCGGTCGAGCTTGGCAAGTCTCACCTCAAGGGCAAGCCGAGGAAGGACAAGCCCCTTCGCGCGGGTGAACAACCTCGCCGAGGTGCGGCATGATTGCCTCGACCGCTCCAGCGCCGCTTGCCGAGACGCTGGAGGAGATGATCGGATATCTTCGCCGTGCCGGTGTCGAGCCGACGCGGCTCGCACTAGCGTCGCTCGCGAGCGACCACGGCCTTGACGATGACGCGGTGCGCGCGCTGCTCACCGAATTCGATCGGGGGCCGCGCCATGAGCGCCGGATCGCATGATGGCGGCCGGAGCAGGAAGAGGGCAAACTCGCGTCGCTCGATCGCCGCGAGGCGACGGGCGGCCCAACGTCGTTCTGAAATCATCCGGCTCGCGATGATCCGGCGCCAAAACTCAGTCTCGGTCGATTTCAGCCACTTCGCCTATGCGCTCGCATCAGCGATCGGCTCGGGGACGCCAGGGCGCTATCCGGTCGGCAGCGCGGGGCAGTGGAGAACCGCACCGGGCTTAGATGTTATGAGCCTGGCAGACGCTATGCGCGCGGCCGGTTTTCGAGGCCTTGACCTGAAAGGCGATGACGGTGACCGCCTCGCCAATGCGATCGAGGACTTCCATGCCCTCGCAGATGATCCGCGGCACTCCGGCCTAAGCGGCGCTGTGTTGGGCCGCTTGCTGCATCTCACCGCGGAAGAACGTACCCACTGCGATATCCGCTCCCTTGAAGCGACAGACGAGACGGTTGCCGATCGACGGGCGCGCGCTCGGGCGGGCAAACTGGAGCGCGACCGCGAGCGGCAGCGGGCGCGACGCGCTGGCACATCAAAGCCTCACGCTGCATCGGCGGAGCACCGAAAACCATGGGAGGCGGAAGGCATCTCGCGCTCTACATTCTACAAGCGCCGTAGCAACGGACCACCCGCGCCGCCCGAAGTGGCAACATCGGCGACAAATCAGTCCGAAGGCAATTCGAACAAAGTGGTAAGTCGCGCGACAAAACAGTCTCGCGATCATCACGCGGCAACAACTGCGTGTCGGACTGATTTGTCGCGCACCCATGAAATAATTAGCTCAGGCGACGAAACAGTCCGAACCGTCGGACGTGTCGATCACCTGTCCGGAGTTGCAGCGGCGGGCGCCAGCCCCGCCGCCCCTCTTCCCGTCGATCGGAGATTACGATGAGCAGCGACGTGCTCCGCTTCGAAATTGCGACGCTGACCGAGTTCGTGACGACGAGCGGCCGGCGCTATCTGCGTGGTGACATCGGCGGACTGCGGTTCACGATCGCCGAGGAGCCGGAGCGCGAGCCGGCAGCGGGTGGCGTTGCACGCTGGTCTGTCGTCGCGAGCCCTGCGCCTGGCAAAGCCCGGCATGTCATGGCGCCGGCGCCGCAAGGCGCGCCGGCTACAACCAAGGTGATCATGGCTCCGCAGATGAGCGAGGCCGCGCGCCTAGCTGCGGCTGCGGCGGATGTGATCGAGCGCAACGGCGCAATCCCGCCTCAGGGCGATCGGATCGACGATCTATTCCCGGCGCCCGCTCAGGCGGTACCGGACGATGAGCTGCAGGCCGCGATCGACTTGCTGCACCGGCCGATCACCTAACATCCGGCATCGGAATCCATGTGTTTGTCACGCATGCGCACGAGCACGATACGCACGAGGTGATGCGCGTTTCGATCCGATTGGAGATCGTCACGGTTCTCTGGTTCTCGGTCACAGAATGCGCATGGCCATGTGTGCTGAGCACGGCATGCCTGGCTCAACCACTCTGCCCTTCGGGCTAGGCTGAGCGCCCTACCTTCGTGGTCAGCTGACACGCCCCGCCCTTCGGGCGGGGCGTGGCCTGATTGATCGAAGCGGCACAGGTAGGTGCTCTAGGATCGAGGTCTGCACAACGCACTGCTTCAGGCAGGCAAGGGCGGGCGTTTGATGCGAGGGCCGCTATGTGGCGCGCACTCAGCCCGTGCCCGCCATGGGGCTCGCCAGGGGCGCCTAGAGAGCGTTGGCGGGTGGGTGAACAGGGACCGTATTGCATCGCGATCGGGCGAGCGGCGCCGCGGCTCCCGGTTCATCGCCGCCGAGAAAATTCTTATGAGCGGATACGCCACTTTCGGCTTTCCAAAAAAATTTCCAATCAAATTTGAACATCAGCGAGCATCAGCGAATAAATTTGAATAACAATGGACAATATTCGTCTTTTTTTGACCTATTGACTCGGCGGATTATCTTCGACATCTGTCATGGCATGTCAGAAATCGAACTCGCTAAAACTCCTGAACTTCTGAGAATCGACGAAGTCGCAGAAGTGCTCGACGTGACGACGCGCACTGCTCATCGCTTAGTCGCCGAGGGCGCGATTCCAGAGACTCGGATCGGCGGTTCCGTTCGCGTCCGCCGTGACGTGCTCAACGCCTACATCGCCGACCAGACAAAACGCAGGGAGCGCGCGGCGTGAGCGAAACTGCCTTCATCGTCGCCAAGATCGGCCGCCATCCTTCCAACCGCATGTGGTTGACGTTCCAATCGTGCGCGCCGTGCTGGACCGCAGACAAGTCCCGTGCCGCCAGGTTCGGCGATGAAGTTTCCGCCCTTGCTCTGGTCGACCGCGACACAGGTGCTGCCTACGAGGGCGGCGTCACGTTTGAAGTCGAGCCGGCCACGACATGACAGGCGAATGGCCCTCTCAGCTCGCGAATCGTCCGCAACTCATCGCCGATGCCTATGCGATGGAGTTGCGTGACGCCTGGCTCGGCGCAGAAGCTGAGGCGCAAGCCATGGCTAGCGCGAGCCGATCGTTCGACAATTCGAGGGCTCGATACACGATCATCGACGGCGTCGCGGTGATCCCGATCAGCGGCGCGCTGTTGAATCGCCACGACTTCATCGGTGATGGCTCGCCTTACACCAGCTATCCGGCACTGACACGCGAGGTACGGCGAGCTGCGGCCGACACAGCAATCCGCGGGATCGTGCTTACGGTGAACTCCCCCGGCGGAACTGCCGACGGCACCCTAGCGCCGGCCGCGGCGATCCGTGACGCGCGGAAGGTGAAGCCGGTGACTGCTTTCGTGGGCTCAATGGCCGCATCAGGCGGCTATTGGCTCGCTGCCCAGGCCAACGAGATTGTGCTTAGCGACGACATGAGCCGGGTCGGCTCGATCGGTGTCTACACCACTTTGCTCGGCTTCAGTCGCATGCTCGACCGAGCCGGCATCGACATCTCCGTAATCTCGTCCGGCGCTCATAAGGTCGACGAACACCCCCTCACGACCCTGTCAGACGATACCCGCTCCCGCATCCAGCAGGAGGTAGACGACCTTCGGGTGATGTTCGCGCGCGAGGTCGCCGCTGGCCGCCCCTCCCTCTCTGAGAAGGCCGTACTCGCCACCGAGGCCAAGATGTTCAGGGCGGTCGATCCGAAAAGCGGCCGCCGCCCTGCGATCGAGGCGAAACTGGCCGACCGCATGGGCTCGCTTCCCTCCGTAATCGCCGGCATAGCGGCCGGCGCTGCACCCAAACCCTCAAGGATCAAAGGAGCCACCACCGTGGACGAGACCCAAATCCGCGCCAGTGAGCGCACCCGCATCAACGAGATTCTCACCTCGCAACATGCGGCCGGTCGGGAGGGGCAGGCTTCGTACCTGGCCCTCAACACCAGCATGACGGCCGCCGAAGCCGTCGGCTTGCTCGCCGCCAGCCCGAAGGTGGATGCTACTGCTGCCACGCCCGCCCCGGCCCAAACTTACGAGCAGCGAAAGGCCCAGGCTGGCGGCCTCAGCTACGTCGACACCGGCGCCGCCACTCCGCAGGCCAAGGCCTCCGCCGGCTGGAGCAAGGCTGTCGCCGCGGCCAACAAGGGGCTCGGTTTGAATACCATGGGTGACCGTTCGTGACCGACGCCGAGCGCGAGCTGGCGCGCATCACCGGCATCATCGGCGCGCCAGAGGCCGCGGGCCAGGAGAGGTTCGCCGTCCATCTCGCGCTGAGCACGCGCTTCGGCATTGATGAAGCAGTTGCGTGCATGAACGCCAACTCGGCCGCTATTCCGTCGCCGGCAATTTCCGCAGCAATGGCAGAGCGCCAGACGATCGAGGTGTTGCAGTGACCACTTTCACCGTCGATCCCGATATCGCGCGCGGCTACCGCCACCGCGCCGACGCCGCGCTTTTGGCCATCAGGAGCCTCGCCGAGGCGGCGCGAGCCGCGCGCGATGGGCGTAATGAGCTGCTAAGCACAGCGCGCCGACGGACTCATTCCGGCGCAAAGCCACAGACGAGCGGCGGCGACCCCGAGGCGCTCGACTGGCTGACCGAAACGGAACGCGCCCGCTTCGACAAGATCACCGCCGAGATTGCACGTGATGACGCGGACCTCGCGGCTGCAGAGAGGGCCGGCGCCTACGCCAGGTCGATCGGCCACGCCGTCGCCGATCACCTCAAGACACTCGAACGCGCCGAGGAGGCCAGAACCCGCGCGGAGAACGGGCGCCGTCCCGCGCTGATGGAAGGGACCGATATCCGATGAAGCCCATCGATAGCCTTCGCGCTGTCATCAGTCGGCACCGCGTCTCAATTTCGCGCCACGTCGCCGAGCGCGCCGCCGCCCTCTCGGCTCCCGTGGACGCCGCCACGGTAACAGCCCGGATCGACGCCGAGATCGCGGCTGGCCAGGAGCGCGCCGGCAAGTTCTTTTCCTTCATCGGCTCGCCTCGAAACGAGTTCTCACCCGGCCGCTTCAATGAGCATATGAAGAACGACGCCTTCGCGTTCTTCGCCAGCTTCGACCCCGAGCGCGTCCGCGAAATGGCTTTGGAGAAGGTTGGTCCCACCGGCCTGACCGGCGAAGAGCGCGCGAAACGCCTCGCCTACGCCGAGGCCGCGCTTGCCGAGGCGGAGATCGCCGAGGAGCTGGCGCTTCGCGAGCTGGACGCGCTGGTAGGCGCCCACGAACCCCGCCGCCTTGATGCGAAGCCACCGATATTGCTGGCACCCCTGGCGGAGCTGCAGGCCGCGAAGCCCGCGAAGATGATCGCCTTCTCTAAGAAGGCCGGATGAATGCGCAGCGTCGCCCCAAGTACAGGCGACGCATTGCGAGCCGGCGGGCGGCCAGCCCCTGCCCGGCCGGCACCGTTTCCAATCGCACTGCCGCCTGAGACATCGGCCAGCGACTGTGCGAGCCCGCCGCCTCTCATCCCGACCGGGCGGCGGGCACCCTTCCCTCACGACTGGAGCCCGCCATGAGCAAAAAAACCGCGCCAGCCGTCGTGCTCGGCGGCAATCGAACCCGCGACATTCCCTTGACCTATCCCGCCAAATTCGAGGGCGTGATCTACGACAAGGTCACGATCCGTCGAATGTCTCAGGACGAGATGCAGGCCTTCATCGCCGCCGCCGCAGGCGATGACGATATCCGCTTGGCGATGCACGATTTGCCCGATGTCGTGTTCGACGCACTCGATCCCGACGACGCGGACGCAGTCAACGCGGCCATGCTCGACATGCTGCCCCGCAAGCTCAAGCGCGCCCTGGCCAACGCCGCGCCCGCCGAACTGCCGCCGGCAGACCCCTTCGTCACCGCCACCGACGCACTCAACGCCGTAGCTGACGCAGCCGCCGACCTGGCAGCGGCGCCTAAACCCGCCTGAACGGCCGCCGCGCCGTAGGAGGTCACCACCATGGCCCGCAGCATCCTTGCCCAGCTCGTTGTTGCGCTTCAGGACAACGCATCCGCGCCAGCCAAGGCGCTGTCTGGCACCCTGAAGGGATTGGAGAAGAACGCCGTCGACTTCGCGAAGACTATGAGCGGCGCAAGGTGGGGTGATGCGTTCCGAAAGCAAGCCGGCCGCAGCGAGGCATTCGCGAAAGACCTAGACCGCGCCAGGACGAGCGCCCGCGACCTCGGCGCAGCGCTGGCAAATGCGTCGTGGGGCTCGAAGTTCTCAGATCAGCTCGCAAAGTTGAAGGTCGCGCCCCGCGAATTCGACGCCATCCGCCGGTCTTGGCAGCAGCTGCAACGTGAGCTGGCAACTCCGTCGGGCTGGCGCGGCGCCGCCGGCTCTTTGGGCGCAACGACCGAATGGAAAAAGCGCCAGCTCCTCGAACTTGCATCCGTTCGTGCTGAGATGCATCGCCTTCGCCAGGAAAGCGAGGCTCCTCTTCGGCTCCTACGCCGAGGTGGTCGCACCGTAGCCATGGCTGCCGGCGTTTATGGCGGTGCCCATGTCGTCAACCGAGCGGGTCGCGGCCTGGCCATCGCGGGCGCCTCAGAGAAGCGCGAAGGCTTTCGCCAGAACCTTGCCGGCCTAACCGAACCCGAGCGCAAGGCTATCGTTGCGGAATCGAACCGCTTGACGGGCCTCTACCCCTCTATTTCAAGCGTCGACCTGCAGGAATTGGCCCGCGGTGCCAGGAATCTGACCGGCGACGTGCGGCGAGGCCTTGATCTCTTGCCGGACATCGCCCGCGCGCGTGTCGCGATCCAATCGGCGACCGGCGAGCCCGGTGACGGCGATCTTGATCGGTTGATGAAAGCCGGGGATATCGCCGGCTTGCAAGATAATCCGGATCGCTTCCGCGCCTTCCTGGAGAACTTCACGAAGGCCGTTCAGGTCGAGGGCAAACAGCTCAACGCGTCCGACTATTTGGCATTTTTCAAGCGCGCCAAGATGGCCGGCGCCGGATTCGGCGACGACTTCATTGCCGCCGCCATGCCAACGCTCAGCCAAGAACTTGGCGGCGCATCGGCGGGCACTGCGCTCGCCACGGCCTATCAGCAGTTCGTATCCGGCCGCGCGAAGAAAGAGGTCATCGCAGCTCACAAAGAAGCGGGCCTTCGCGACAAGAGCGGAAATCTTGTCGATCGCCAGGAATTTATTGCCAATCCGTTTGAATGGATTCAGAAACATATCCGTCCGCTTCTGGAGAAAAGCGGCGTCGATATGAACAACAATCAGGCGATGCTCGACTTTCTGACACCGCTCACGTCTGACCGAAATGCTGCGGAGGTGGTCTCCAAATCCATCTTGCAGGCCGATCAAATCAGGCGAAATCAACGGATGTATAAGGGCGCCAGGGGCCTCGCTGGCGCCGAGGAAGCCCGCCACGAGGACCCTTTCGTCGCTGGCGCTGGCGCCATCAACGCGTTGAAGAACGCCGCCGCCGAACTCGCCGGCCCCGTCATGCCCGCCGCAACATCCGCGCTGAACACTTTTGCCGATACCATGAACGGCCTGGCCAAGCGTCTGCGCGAGGACCCCTCGATCGCAAAGCAGGCCAGTGCGACCGCGACCGGCGCGGCAGCAGGTGGGGGGCTCGGCGGCGGCATCATGGCCCTGCGCGCCCTATGGCAGGGCCGCGGCATGGGCGGCGCCCTGGCGGGCCTGCTCAAGGGCGGGGCCATAGGCGGCCTTGGCGGAGGTATCCTCGGCTACGGCGCCAGCAAGCTCGGGGATTGGCTCTCATCGGCAGCGGGCAATGTCGGCAAGGTCGCGGCCGGCCGGCACTGGAAGCCGCAGGCTGGCGGCGAGCAAGCTGACCTCGAACGTCAGTTGCAGGATGCGCAGGCGCGTATCGCCAGCATCAAGGCGAAGACACACCCCTCCCGAGCCAACGAGCCGAATGCTGAGGTCGATCGCCTTGAGCTTGAGGCGGCAGACCTCCGCAACAGAATCGCAGCCGGCCGCCAGACGGTACTCCCTCGCGCTGATCATGAAGCGAGGCGCGGCCGCGGCTTCGCGGGCATCGGCCAATCGATCGAGCCCGGCCCGGATTATCAGCAAGCCGCGACTGCGGCCGCCGACGCCAAAGCCAAGCCGCGTTTCAGGATCGACAACCTTCCGGAGCGTGAGCAAGGCAGCGCGGCGTCCAACAGCCTGTTCGCTCCTCAGAAGCTCGCTGAGCAATCGCCTGACCCGCGCTTGACAAAGACTGCCGCCCCTTCCGGTCTCTTCAGTCCGGCCAGCGTACTGACACCCCCGGCAGCAGCGCCGGCGCCAACTGTCGATGCAGCTGCGGCGGCCAGTAATGGCCAGGCCGCCGGTTCGGCACTTGGCACTGGAGTCGCCGCCGGCATCGCCGCGCAAGCGCCTGCCGCAGAGGCTCAGGGCCGGTCCCTCATGGAGCGGATCAAGGCCCTGTTCGCTGGTGGTGTCACGGTGCCCGTGAACGTCCAGCAGAGCGGCGGCGCTGCGGCTCCCGCCGCGGCTTCATCTCCTGCCGTTCCCGCCCGCGCTTCCGGCGGCAGTGTCTATGCCGGTGGCCTCTACCAGATCAACGAATACGACCAAGAGTATTTTTCCCCGGCAGAGAATGGCACGATCGTCGATCCGCGGCGCATGGGTGGAGGCGGCGGCAGCTCCGGCGGTGGACCGGTCTCGGTCAATATGGGCGGCATCAACCTCTCGATCTCGGGTGCGTCCGATCCACAGGCAGTCGTCGAACAGGTGGTGGCTGCGATCAACGATCGCGTGCAGGAGGCCGCTCGCGCCGCGTTCTCCGACATGGGGGTCGAACTTGGTTGACTCGCTGCGGCGTCGGACAGGCTACAAGGCGTGGCTCTTCAACGAGATCGTCAAGCGTTCGCCAGTCTCACGCCGCGATCTCATTGCTGACGGCCGCGCCCGCGGCTTCATCGAGAGGGATGCGCTAGGCCTTCACAAATTTCACGAGGTCTTATTGCGCCTTAGCGAGAGTGGCGTCGTGCTTTTCAACACCAAGACGGTGTGGTGGACAGGCCGCGCCCTCCCACCTCGCGGCATCGGCGTGGCTGCAAGCAACCGAGCGCACTACGCCGCCAGGGGCGACCGTTCTGCCCTGGCTCGCCTTCAGGCCGAAGAGCTAGCGAAGATCGTCGCACGCCGCCAGGCCATCCTATGGGCGCTCCGGCCGGCCGATGCGCCGCCCGTGTTTCCACTCCCGAACATCGCCGCCCGCATTCGGAGGCCGCCACGTCGCAGACTGGAGGGCACCCCGAGACTGAAGGAAATCCTTGTCCAGCTGAAGGGCGATCGTCTGCGCTCCGCAATCGAGAGAGCATCATGACCGCCACTCAGGCCACGCCCGGCAAGCGCGGAAAGGCGAGGACGCCTTCCCGGAAGTATCTTGCACCCGAATTGATGAAGGCCGCCTTCCTCGCTGGCCAGGGCTACACGGCCGGCGACATCGCCTTACAGATCGGCAACACGACCGGCGCCAAGATCGCGAGTCAGCTTCATCGCCATGGCGTTCACACGCTCCGCAAAGGTGATGATGAGATTATGCAGCTTCGCTGGTCTCGACGCGACCAGCGCGCCCTCGATGCGCTCGCGGACAAGCGCAGTAGGAGCGCGGCGGACCTCGCCGTGATCACGCTTCGCATCCTGCTCGCCGAGCCGGTCCTCTTCGCCAACCTGCTCGAAGAAGTTGAGATGATCGAGGATGCGCGCCATGCTTGACCCCTCGCCTGCCCCGCTCTCCCCGAACTCCGCCGCAATCCGCGCCGAGGCCGCGGCGTATGTTCAAGATCAGCTCCGGCAGGCAGAGGCGGCGTATGGAATCGCCTGCGCCGTAGACATCGTCATCGGCATGGTCGGAGCCCTGACGACTTGGTCGGAGGACGTCGTCGGTGTGAGCCTCGCCGAGGTTATGGCAAAACAGGCCAAGGGCAGCGGCTCGGAAAATTAGCTGCTACCGTCGTCGCGATGGGCGTCCGCAGTCCAAAGCAGCCACCAGGCGACCGCAGTGTCACGACGGAAGAGGTGCGTCGGGCGCTGATCATAGCCGCGCGTCTCGTCGACCTCTATGGCGAAAGAGCACTTCCGTTCTTCGAGCGGCTGGAACGGGAATTGATCGCCCACTACAGGCGCCAGGCCGCCAAGGAGCGGGCTTGCCTGATCGCCAAGACGGAAGACCTTTCCGCCTATGAGGAGGCCGCCAAAGGCGACCCGTTCACGATTTTCGAGACAATCGACCAGACAGCGGGCACGCGCCAGCGGTCATGATCTTATCGTTCGGACCAGCGATCAGTCCCGCCTTGCTTTACGCCGTGCATTCTTGATCATGGCTGGCTCCTCCGTGAGAGCGTCGCGTCGGGTGGCCTTCTCATCCTCGCTGGCGTCCACGCCTATCAAGACCCGATCGGCAGCCTTATCCGCCTTTAGGCGGGCATGGTCTGCTCCCGCTTGACGCCGCTCCTCAGAGGCCGGCGCAGCTGGCGCGGCCGTCGCGCCCTTCCGAAGCCTCACTCCCGGCCCCTCGCCATTTTCGGGGACGAAGATAACGCCAGCGGCTTCCAGCGCCTTCTGGATCGCCGTCAACGTCGATGCCTTCGGATCGGCGGCGCCACGTTCGATATTGTTGAGAGCGGTTGTTGAAATGCCCGCGGCCTCGGCTAAAGCTGCCTGGGTCATGCCGATCATGGCGCGAGCGCCACGGATTTGAGATGGCTGTATCATGTCATTGATATAGCGTCGGCTTGAATTTTTCTCAAGCGCGCTTGACGCCATCCGCAATTAACGTTACCACAAGCCCACTTGATAATTTCTCAAGCGGAGCCCTTCAATGTCGAACACTACCGTTCCGGCAGCCGCCCCCGGCTTGCCTTCAATCACCGCCGTCGATCGCCGCACATTCCTCCGCGGAGTCGCCCCCGCGGCCGCTCTTGCCGTCGCGGCGGCGCCCGTGTCTGCAGCCGTCTCACCCGAGGAACAAGCCCGCCACGCCTGGCAGGAATTCTCTGCAGCTATGCGCGCGCTGACGGTCGACGCTGATGGCTGGACGATCACCGCCTCTGAAAATCGGCAACGCGGAAACCGCATGGAACTGCGGCGTGTCGAGATGTGCGTTGATCCGCTCTTCCCGAACTTGCGCGTCGAAAACCATCGCAAGATCGAGCTGTAGATCAGCGCTCGATGCCGCGGCCCTAGACCGGCTGCAGCTCTCCGGCGATCGTGCCGACAGTGAAAGGCCAGGCCGCTCCGGAAGGGGCGGCTTTGCCTGTAGAGCAACGGGGCTGAAACCGTCATGACCGCAACCAACCGACGCCCGCCCTGGCCAGACGTGACCTTGGAGAATGTCCGCGAGGCTCTGATCATCGCGGCCGAGCTGGTAGACCTCTATGGCGAGAAAGCCCTTCCGTTGTTCAAGCGGCTTGAGGCTGAATATCATGAGATGCAGCGCCGAGGCTCCGCCATGGAGCGGGTACGGCAGATTGCCCGCGGAGAGGTGGACCTTGATTGACCGCGCAAGCCAATTGCATCCGCCGGTGCAAGCCTGCGGGCCTCTCCGCTTGGAGGGCGCCCCGGCGAGCGGCATAGTCGACCGGGTCGGTGGATGACATGACGACAGAGTTTTATGCGCTGTTCGACATTGCAGAGGGGATTTCCGGAGCCTTTGCTAGGGTAGCATCGGTTGATGGCGTTCTCCTCGTTATCAACGCTGAAGCTGGCCGGCCGCTGGCCCGCCTCTGCGAATGTGCCCCTGCTAATCCCTACGTAAGCGAGTAGACCGAGAAGGACGAAGACACAGGCAATAGCCTCACCCACTGATCTCCCCCGAGCTTGCCTTTAGCGCTAATCTTTGACCGCTTTACTGGAAGAGGAACGCATTGCCTCCAAACGCTGATCAGCCAGCGCCCGTTCCTTTTCCTTTTGCTCAGCTTGGCCGGCTGAATCAATAATCGTTCTCTGCAGCCTTACAATATCAAAATCCCTCCAAACGACATATGCCATTCTTGCAGCGCATAAAGCCAACAATCCACCTGCCACAGTAAGAATATTTCTGACTATATCTTCATGAAGGGCCTGCAAAGCAGGCTGCCCAGCCACTTGCAACCCAAGGAGTCCAGCCAACGCCATAGCTAAACACCCACAAATGATAACATACTCGAAGGTTACGTCCTCGATCTTCTGAGTGAGCGAAAGCCGTTGGCTAAGCTCGACGCTTTTCCAATCGAGGGTGGGCATACCTCGATTCAAGCGGACAAACACGGCCGCCATCATGATCGAAAGTACCGTGACGATCGCCTGCACATTGGGCAAAAATTGCTCAAGCGTGACGTATCGCCGGAAGATGATAGCTCCGGCCGCGATCAACACGAGCGTGCCGAGAAGCGTCATGCTGCTGGAATCTTTCCGTCTCGAACGAAACGCGAGTACACCTCCTGTAACTGGTCCGCCACATTGTCAAAATCAAGGAAGTTACTCCCCTCCTGTGCGAGGTCGAACGGCATGCGGGTACGAAGAATCGCATCTTCGTCCGACACTTTTCCGTCCTTCCCTTCAACCTGGACTTTGCCCTCGGTCAGGTCGGCAAGCTCGTTGGCAAGGGCGCCCATTTGCTGCCGCGATTCCTGGGTCCGGCGCCCCCTGATTTTAACCGTAGCGTCGACAGCCAGGTATTCCTCAGGCCCAAGGCTCTCGACTAACGATTCGGTCCGAACCTCACCTAGAAGCGCTTTTACAACCGGCAATGCCTGAGCGAACTCGACCATTTTTTCCGACACCCGCCGCGCCGTCGAAACAGTTCGAGCACTATCCGCGGCTGCCGGCCGTACGGCCATCGGCTGGGCGGCGCGGCCACTTACTCGCAGGCTTTTGATGTCCCCGATATCACCGGCAACTTGCGATTTGTCGAACTCCGCCTGGATAGTGATGTCGGTGTCTGCCGGCAGCGCCCCACCGGCTCGCTTCAGCAGCCAATCAATATAATCTTTGAAATTGTCGGAACTCATCGACTGAGTTTTGACGAAAAGAATATGATCTCCAATCGCAAGCCAGTACAGCATTCCTTTAATAAATTGCGACCCCTTAGGTGCCGTGTTTTCTTGAAGATCATAAATTTGAGCGACAGTAATATTGGAAAGCTGGGCCTCTGAAGCCTGAAGTCGCAAAAGTGCTTGCAATCCACTACTTTGAACTAGGCACATTTCTCCAAAAATAGCCCCTTGTAGATCAGCTATTTTGTTTAAAACAACTTGCTTACTATCATCTCCTCCAAGCGAGAAAACGCGATCCTGCGCACGCTTCCACAGCGTGATGCCCGCCCCGTCTTTACGGTCGAGTGCCGAGCGACAAAGCGCTTCAAGGTTTGATTTCGAGGGCGCGGGCTTGGCAATGAAGCGACGGTAGTGAACCATATGATAGGCAGTCGCCATCTTCCATCCCCAGCGTCTCTTGTACAACTCTGAGTATGAGCAAGATTCTCTGCTGCGTACAAATGTTTCATCTAGGGCAGCTCAAAACTGTCAGCATTCCTGGATTAGGCGGCCGGCATTGTTAGGCGGCCTCGCATCGTGGTAGACGGCTCGCCGTGGGGGATGAGGAACCCGAGATTCACAGCCTCTCACAAAATTTGGTTGTTGGTATATTGGTGGTCAATCTGTCGCAGAGACGCGCAGATATGGCTTAAGTATCAACTCATTAGTCCTTTATGTTGCCTCCTGCTCCGGGAGCCAGCATTTTCGAGGGCTTGAGCGGCAGCCGCTTGGGCCCTTTTTGCTTTCCGGAGACGGAAATGGTGCAGTCGGAGAGGCGAACGTCGGTGCTGCGGCTCTTTGGGCTCGAGCTTTCCATCCGCCGCTGGGCAGCCCTGGTCGGCTGGGCCGCGGTCGCCCTCGTCATCGTCGCGACCTTGTCCCCGATCGGCGCTCGCCCGCATATCGCGCATCTTGGACCGCAGATTGAGCGCTTCGCCGCTTATCTGGTCGCCGCGGCAGCTCTCGCCATCGCCTATCCGGGCCGCAAAGGCGTGATTCTCCTGTGCATCGTCGTCGGTGCCGCCGGGCTCGAGCTCGCCCAGCATTTCGAAGCGAGCCGGCATGCCCGCGCGCTGGACGCAGCCGTCAAGATCATGGGCGGCGTGAGCGGGCTTGCTGTCGTGACTCTGTGCGAGCGGCTCCGATCGAAGCGTGTCGCCCTTGCGGTAGCCCGTCGCCGGAACTGACCGCTCCGCGTCTCGCCCCGCCGTGGCTGTCTCGAGCAGCAGGCGGCCTAAGGGCTGAAACCGCCCGCCGTGCCCGGTATTGGGAGTGGCCGCACCGCTTCGACTCCGCGCTCCGTCACGATGCGCGTATACGCTTCGGCCAGGCACTCGTTCCGTATCGCCCGATGCCAGAGTTCCCGCCAGCTCGGCGGCGCGAGCACGATGAACATGTGCCGCCAGAGGCCGTCCTCCCGTCGGCACATGCATTCGCAAGCCCGCTACTGAACGATGTCGACGGCCTGCCGACGGCAACGCTCATGCTCCTCATGGTCATTCGCGACATGTCGCCCCGCCAAATGCAGGATTCCGGTCGCGAAGATCGCGACGAACAGCAAAGGCAGACTCCAGGCGAGCCGACCCCGTCTGGGCCGAAGGCCAGGCCGATCAGATGTCTCACTCGCTGAAATCGGATCGCCGGTCATGCAACTCTGATCCCACGCATGCGACAGGTCTCAGCGCTCAGGCGCTGCGGCTGAGCTGCTGGAGCCGCATGACATTCAGGCGCGCCGCTGGAGCTTGCTCGCCGCCGATCTTGAAGGTCGCGACCAGACCGTTGAGGCGCTGGATCTGGTCCGAGAGCGAGGTCGCCGACGCAGCGCTCTCCTCCGCCAGCGCCGCGTTCGCTTGCGTCATCTCATCCATATGCGCGACCGTCTGGCTCATTTCGTCGATGCCGTTGGCCTGCTCGGCCGAAGCGGTCGAGATATCGGAGACCGTCGCCGAGACCCGTTTCGACGATTCGACGATCCGGTCGAGCACCTCGCCCGCCTGCCGGACCAACGCGACGCCCTGATCGACCTTGACGCCCGATTCGCTGATCAGGGCGGTGATGTCGCGGGCCGCCTCGCCCGAGCGCTGCGCCAGGGTGCGGACTTCCGAGGCCACGACCGCGAAGCCCTTGCCGGCGTCGCCGGCGCGGGCCGCTTCGACCGCCGCGTTGAGAGCGAGCAGATTGGTCTGGAAGGCGATCTCGTCGATCACCGAGGTGATGTCGGAGATCTTCCGCGACGCCTGCTCGATCTGCGTCATCGCCGCGATCGCGTCGCCGACGATGGCCCCGCCCTGCTCGGCGATCTGCGTGGCCTCGCTGGCGAGCGTCGCGGCCTGCCGCGACGAGCCGGCCGAGGCCTTGACCGAGGCGGCGAGTTCCTCGGTCGTCGCCGCTGTCTGCTCCAGCGAGGAGGCCTGCTCCTCGGTGCGCTTCGACAGGTCGTCGGCGCCCATATTGATCTCGCGCGCCGAGGTGCCGACCTCTGAGGCGGTGGTCTGGATCGTCCTGACCGTCTCCGCCAGCCGGTTGACGGCGCGATTGAAGTCGTCGCGCAGCTTCTGGTAGTCGGCCGCGACCTAGTCGCCGATCCGATAGGTCAGGTCGCCCTGGGCCAAGAGATCGAGCCCGTTGGCAAGCAGGGCGACGACCTGCTGCTGCTCCCTGGCCAGTTGCTCGCGCTCGGCCTCGGTGCGACGGCGCTCCGCCTCGTTCCTGTCGCGCTCGCCTGCAGCGGCCCGCTCCTGCTCGGCGCTCTGGGTTTCGAGGCGCTTCATCTCGAGTCCGTTCTCCTTGAAGACGAGCACGCTCCTGGCCATCAGCCCGACCTCGTCGCGGCGCCCCGCCCCCTCGACAGCGACCTCCAAGTCACCGCCCGCGAGCTTGTCCATGGCGCCGCGCAAGCGCGCCAAGGGACCCGTGATCGTCTTCGCCGACATCAGCAGCGCCAGGCCGACACCGAGCAGGATGCCGGCGAGGCTCAGCCCCATCATCAGCTTGGTGACGAAGGCGATCTCGGTCGACATGGCGTCGGAGCGCATATCGAGTTCCTTCAACACCGTCGTATTGAGAGCCACGACTGCGTCGGTCAGCTGAAGCATCTGAGCATCGGCCTGCTCCATCAACGTCAGCGCCTCGTCGTTCTCGTCGCGAGCGCCAAACTCGACGACCTTGTCGAGATTGATCTTGATTGCGTCCACGGTGGCGATCAGTCGGTCATACTCAGGCCTCTTGCCCGGCAGCTTTGCCGCTGCGTCTGCCAGGCGGGTTGCGGCCGTCTTATGAGCTTCGCCCAAGCGAGCCAGCGCGTCGGCCTGCCCCTTTGTGCCGGCCGGATAAGCGATCACCTTGTAGGCCTGCGCCAGCATGTCGTTGACACGCCGCGCCGCACGTCCGGTCTCGAAGATTGCGGGAGGCGCCGAATCGAGCATCTCGCCATAGCTCGCATCGGCGTGATTCATTTCCCGGCTGATGAAGAAGGACGCAGCCAGGCCGATCAGGCCCACTGCGGTGACTGCTCCAGCGATCTTCGTGCCGATCCGGATATTGCTCAGATTGAAAGAAGCGATATTCATGCCTTCAGCCCCATAGTGTCATGGCGAAAGCAAATCATTACAAAGTAAATGAATGAATGATCTTGATATATGATAAAAAATACCCGCCATCAGCGCGGGGGCAGCCAATGGCAGGGCAGGTATAACTCCATTAATTTCTGTTGCAAAGACAACAAAAACTCAAAACGACTACACTTAAGCTTGACAATCGGCGCGCGACGGGAGGAATCGCAAAGCCGAATGCCCAACGGAGCTACCTTGGCAAACTGGGTAAATCCCTGCCTTGTGCGTCGCCCACGCTTTGGGAAGGGACCGCCCCAGTTTGCCGATTCGATCATCGGGGAATGGCAAGGCACGCGCTATCCGGAAAGCGAAGACAGGTTATCCAGAAAACGAAATCCGTGCATTGTCAGACGATTATGCTTCACCGCTGAGACACGGACGAGGCGCCTCGTCCACCGCGCACCACAGCCAAAGCTTCCAAACGCCCCGATTTCGCCACATTTATTGCGAGATACGACTAAAGTCGTTCGCCCCGACATTCTTGATTCTCCGCACCGACCGTGCGGCATGGAAGCAGCGAAGGTTGCATGACGCAGCGTGCGGGCGCGCACTATCCTGGCGACGACGAACAAGACGACTTGCTGGCGCGTCATAATCAGTTCGAGACCGACAATGCGGCCGCCGCCTGCCGGCAGACCATTCTCTTCGAGCGCCAGGATTTCCTCGAACCACTCGACCGGGAGCAGCCATTCAGCATGTCGATCAACTCCGTGTTGCTCGACGACGTCCGCATCAGCGCCGTGAGGACCAGCGGCCACCGTGTCCGCCTCGTCGAGGACCAGAACATCAGCCTGCTGCTGCCCTGGACCAAGACAATCGAAACCGACGATATCGGCCGCCGCATCGCGGCGAATACGGAGTCGATGCTGATCCCGACGCCGGGGCCGCGCACGACCATGTGCGAATCCGGCTATCTCGGGCTGGTGGTCCAACTCCCGCTGACGCGGCTGCGCAGCGCAGCGGCCGTCAACCCTGACGATCGCTGGCGCCCGGACGGGCAGGCTCCGGGCGTGGTGAGCGTCACCACCGGGCAAGGCGCGGCGCTCGGCCGTTATCTTCGCCATCTCGCCTACGAGCTCGACCAGTCGGATGCGCTGCTCGTCGCGCGTGGCGCCGCCAATGCCGCGGCGATGATGGTGACCGAGCTGCTCGGCTCCGCCTGGCAGGAGGCGATGGCGGGTGACGAGGCGCGCATCAGGTCGGCGGGCCTGTTCCAGGTCAAGCTCGCCGAAGAGATCATGCGCGCGACATCCGACGAGGCGCTCTCGATCGCGGCGCTCGCCGCCAGGGTCGGTGTCAGCACCCGCTCGCTGCAGCTCGCCTTCCGCCAGTATCGTGGTGCCGGGCCACGCCAGATACTGGAGGAAGTCCGGCTCGACGCCGCCCATGCCAGGCTGCTCTCCGCCCTTCCGGGCGACAATGTCACCCGGATCGCACTCGACTGCGGCGTCACGCATCTTGGCCGCTTCTCCGCGCGCTATCGCTCCCGCTTCGGCGAGTCTCCCCTCTCGACCCTGCGCCGCCGCCGGAGCTGAGACCGGCAGGCGCGCTATTGCGGCTGCACGCTGGCGAAGGCCTCGGCGATCCGCTGCGGCGCCGTCGGACGGGCATACATGCGCTCAAGATAGGCGTTGAGGCGCGGGAAGCCGCCGAGCAGTCCCTCCTCGTTCGCCCAGTCCATCAGATAGGCGGTGACGCAGTCGGTCGCCCCCATCCGGTTGCCGACGATGAAGTCGCGCCCTTCCATATGGGCTTCCAGCACGGCCGCCATGGTC
Source organism: Rhizobiales bacterium 2SD (assembly GCA_005502805.1). Taxonomy (GTDB): domain Bacteria; phylum Pseudomonadota; class Alphaproteobacteria; order Rhizobiales; family Beijerinckiaceae; genus Allobosea. The sequence goes on from SCMY01000018.1 coordinate 51,227, forward strand.
CGGAACTCCTCGCTGGCCAGCACGATGTCCTGCGGTAGCCGCTGCTCTTCGGGATACAGGAAGCTGTGCTTGGTGATGCGCCAGAGCGGCTGCTCCAGCTCGGTCATCGCGAACAGGATCCAGCGATAGGCTTGCGCTCGCTCGTCGAGATCATCGGGCAGCAGGCGCTTTTCCGGAAACTTCTCGGCGAGATAGAGGATGATCGCCGCCGATTCCGGCAGGACCTTGTCGCCGTCGACCAGCACGGGCAGCTTGCCGGCCGGGTTGAGTTTCAGGAACTCCGGCGTCTGCGCCTCGCCGCCGAGCAGATCGACATGGATGTAGTCGAACGGCACGCCGAGCTCGTTCAGCCCCCACATCGCCCGCAAGGTCCGCGTCGGCCCGAATCCGTAGAGCTTCATCATCGCCTCCTCCTATACATACCAATTGGTTTGTATTGACGACAGCGCGGCTGACAGCCTCTGTCAGCATTCTCGTTCGCGGCCTGCCGCAGCGCCATGATCGCGCCACCATCGCACCTAGCTTGACGTTTCCCGAACGGCGCCGCCGCTAGCCGTTGCGGTGCGCGCCCGTCCCTGGAGAACCGATCCGATGCTCGCCCGTTCCGCGCTCGTGACGCCGCTGCTGCTGGTGCTCGCCAGCCCCACCATCGCCCAGACGGCGACGACAGCCACTTCGCCCGCTTCGGAGCCGGCCGCAGCGACCAAGGCCCCTGATGCCTGCCGGCTGCTGCCGCAGGCCGATCTGGAGGCGCTCTTCCCCGGCCGCCCGATCACCGCCAAGGGCCCGACGCTGAGCCCGATCCATCGCGGCCCGCAATACGCCGAGAGCTGCATGTACGCGGTGAAACTGCCGAGCCCGACCTCGAAGATGGACCATGCCCGCTTCGCCTCGGTCACCGTGATCCGCTGGGACGGCATCACCAGGGACCGCGAGACGCCGGCGCAGGCCTTCGCCTCGATCAGGGCAACGCGCGAGAAGGTCGCCGCCGACCCCAAGCTCACGCTCAAGCTCGCGCCGCTCACGGGCATCGCCGACGAGGCTTTCCAAGAGACCAACTCGTCCAGCGTGGTGATCCGCGCCCGCAAGGACGATCTGATCTATGCCGTCTCGCTCGATCTCTATTCCGAGCAGACCGCGCCGAACGCGCTCGCTCTGACGAAACAGGCGGCGGCGCGCTGGCAGGGTGGCGTCGGCATGGTCGAAGCGCCCAGGCAGATCGCTACGAACAGCGCCGTGACCGTACCGGCTGACACCCGCCCCTCCTCCGTCGCTCCGGTCGAGCAGTGGCCGGATGCCTGCGCCCTGCTGACCCCGGCCGAGGTCAAGGCCGCCTTCCCCGACATGATGGTGAGCGAGCCGCGCAAGCTGATGGGCAAGATCACCCATGAGAGCCGCGAGAACCGCCAGGAGGCGCTGCCGAACCCGATCGGTTGTCAGTTCGAGGCCAAGCGCACCGTCGAGAAGGACGGCAAGCGCACGGTCGAGCTGAACCAGATCCAGGTCAGCGTCCGCAATGTCGCCGCCACCGAGGATTTGTCGAAGCGCTGGTTCCAGAGCGCCGTCAAGGTCTCCGAGGCCAAGACGCCGGTCGCAGGGCTAGGCGACGAGGCGGCGCTCGACATCATGAACCGCATCCACATCCGAAAAGGCCTGACCACGGTCGATGTCCGCGTCTCCGGCGGCGAGCGCGACCAGGCGCTGCACGATCAGGCCAAGGCGCGCGTCGGCGAGCTGGCGAAGATCGTGGCCGGACGCTTGAAATAGCCTGAGACTCCGAGGCGGCCGTGGCCGTCCCTGCCCATGCTGACACGGACGAGCGCTGCCTGCGGCGATCCTGTCGTTCGCGAGCGCGCCGACAGGGGAGGAACAACGGAAGGATTCGACACAGGCAAGCCACACAACGTTGATATCAACTAAATTGAAGCCGGCCTGCGGTGGCCGGTCTGCGCACCGCAACCGAAACCAGAACGCGAGAGGAGACGACCATGAAGATCGTGACCAGCCTGAGTTTCCGCGGCCAGTGCCGCGAGGCCTTCGAGTTCTACGCCAAGGTCCTCGGCGGCAAGATCACAGCCGCCATGCCCTATGGCGATGCACCGCCCGGCATGGGCATGCCGGACACCGACGGCAAGTACAAGAACTGGCTGATGCATTGCTGGCTCGATGTCGGCGATCAGGCGCTGATGGGCGCCGACATGGACGTCGCCTGGGCGCCCAATGTCGACAAGCCCAAGAACGGCTTCGACGTCACCCTGCACACCAACGACAAGGCGGAGGGCCAGCGCTGGTTCGACCAGCTCTCCGAGGGCGGCAAGGCGATCATGCCGTTCAGCGAGACCTTCTGGTCGCCCGGTTTCGGCTCGCTGGTCGACAAATTCGGCGTGCCCTGGATGGTGAACACCATTCCCACCGGCGACTGGAAGCCGCCGCAGGGCTGAGCTTTGGGCTGACAGGCCTCTTCGACGAAGCCAGCCGGCACAGGAAACCCCTCCCCCTTGTGGGGAGGGGCATCGGATCCGGCCGCCGGTTCCGATGCGGCGCCGCTGCTGATAGGGAGAGCCCGATCAGCAGAAGGCGACGACCATGACCACCCGCTTCACCGAGACCCTTCGCCAGGCCAGCCAACCGGCCTGGTCGCAATCCGTCGGTCACTGCTTCGTCCGCGAATTGCTCGACGGATCGGTGTCCGACGCGGTCATGGTCCGTTACCTCGTCCAGGATCATCGCTTCATCGACAGCTTCCTGACCCTGCTCGGCGGCGCGCTCGCCAGCGCCGACAGCTTCGAGGCCCGCATCCGTTTCGGCCGCTTCATCGGCATGGTCAGCGGCGAGGAGAACACCTATTTCCTGCGCGCCTTCGAGGCGCTCGGCGTCAGCGAGCAGAACCGCACCGCCCCGCCCGACAGCAAGGCCACCGCCGGCTTCAAGGCGCTGATGCGCGAGGCCGCCGCGACACGCTCCTACGCCGCCCTCTCCGTGCTCACCGTCGCCGAATGGCTCTATCTCGACTGGGCGCAGCAGGCCTCGCAGCCGCTGCCGGCGAATTTCGTCCATGCCGAATGGATCACGTTGCACGACAATCCCGACTTCCGCGATTTCGTCGGTTTCCTGCGCAGCGAGCTCGACCGTGTCGGCCCAAGCGAGGCGGAAACGAGCCGCGACTTCTTCCTGCGCGCGGTCGCGCTGGAGAAGGCGTTCTTCGATTCGGCCTATGCGGACGAAGCCTGACCCCCGCCATCTGACCTGAGGCAGGCGTGACAGCCGCCGGCCGCTCTGTCACAAGAGCGGTCGAGAGACGGGGGCGTTCGCCGCGAGGCGAGCTGAGAAGCACCCTTCGAACCTGAACCAGATCATGCTGGCGGAGGGAGTCGCTCGGGGCAGCCTGCTCAGCGCTTTTCCCCGTGCCCGCCTTCCACCGGAAAGGCGGACCTTGACGACGCAGGACGCGACAGAGCGAAGCTCGGCTTCCGCGAGGCCTATGATGGCCCCGCTCGCCGCTGCTCTGCGCACGATTCTCGTCCTGCTCCTAGCCTGGCAGGGCGCGGTCCTTCTGTTCCAGCCGCCGCGCTACATCCTGCCCTCGCCGCTCGACGTGGCCCTGGCCTTCCAGCGCCAGCCCGGCTTCCTCTTCAGCCATAGCCTGACCACCATCGCCGAGATGGCGCTCGGCTTCGTGCTCGGCTCAGCGTTCGGGGCGCTGACGGCGCTCGCCATCGTGGCGCTGCCGCGGCTCGGGCGCCTCATCTGGCCGATCCTCCTCGTGCTGCAGTCATTCCCGGTCTTCGTCATCGCGCCGCTGCTGGTGGTCTGGTTCGGCTTCGGCATGGGCTCGAAGGTGATCATGGCAACGATCATCATCTTCTTCCCGGTCGCCTCTGCCTTCACCGACGGCCTGCGCCGGACCGATCCCGAGCTGATCGACGCCACCGCACTGACCACGGCGACACATTGGCAGACGCTGCGTTACGTCCGCCTGCCGCTCGCCATGCCCGCTTTGCTCACCGGCCTCAGGGTCGCGGCCCCGCTCGCGCCGCTCGGCGCGGTGATCGGCGAATGGGTCGGCGCCTCCGCCGGGCTCGGCTTCGTCATGGTCCAGGCCAATGCCCGCATGCAGACCGACACGGTCTTCGCCGCGATGACGGTGCTCGCCGTGCTCAGCCTCGTCCTGCGCCATCTCGTCGACGCGCTCGGCCCGCGCCTCCTCCCCTGGGCCAGTGAGCCGTGACGCCACTCCGCTTCGAATCGATCACGCAGAAGGATTTCGCCTGATGACCCTCAGCGCCCTGACCAGACGCGCCCTCCTCGCCACCGGCCTCGTCCTGGCCGCCGGTCTCGCCAGCCCGGCCCGCGCCTCCGACAAGCTGACCGTGATGCTCGAATGGTTCGTCAACCCGGACCATGCGCCGCTGGTCGTCGCCGACAAGCTCGGCCTGTTCAAGGAGGCGGGGCTCGAGGTCACCATGGTGCCGCCTTCCGACCCCTCGGCCGTGCCGCGCCTCGTCGCCGCCGGCCAGGCCGATATCGGCATCCACTACCAGCCCAATCTCTATCTCGACCACGCCGCCGGCATCCCGATCGTCCGTATCGGCACGCTGGTCGAGACCCCGCTCAACAGCGTCATCGTCAAGGCCGACGGGCCGATCAAGTCGCTCGCCGACCTCAAAGGCAAGACAATCGGCTATGCCGTCTCCGGCACCGAGACCACGCTGCTTGGCCAGATGCTGGCCAAGGCCGGCCTCAAGCTCGACGACGTCAAGCTGGTCAACGTCAACTTCGCGCTCTCGGCCGCGCTGATCGGCGGCAAGGTCGACGCCACCATCGGCGGCTACCGCAATTTCGAGCTGACGCAGCTCAAGCTCGAAGGCCATCCCGGCACGGCCTTCTACCCCGAGGAGCACGGCGTTCCCGCCTATGACGAACTGATCCTGGTCACCCGCCGCGACGCCGTCGCCGACAGCCGCCTGCCCCGTTTCCTCGACGCGATCGAGAAGGCGGCGCTCTACCTGACCAACCACCCGCAGGAAGCCTGGAAGCTCTTCATCGCCGCCCACCCGAATCTCGACGACGCGCTCAACCGCCAGGCCTGGACCGACACGCTGCCGCGCTTCGCCAAGCGCCCCCGCGCCCTCGACCAAGGCCGCTATGAGCGCTTCGGCGCTTTCCTGGTCGAGCGCGGCCTGATCAAGAAGGCTCCGGCGCTCGCGGAGATCGCAGGCGAAGTGAAATAGCCAGCGAATGGGCGGCCGCCCCTCGCTGCCGCCGCCCATCCCGCGTCCACATCAGGGCGGCTCTGTGCCGATGGCTCTGGGTTTTCAGCCGAGCGCGATGCTATGAGCCGGCTCCGCAGCCAGCCGGCGGGCCGTCGCCGGAACTGCGTCCGGATCAATCATCCGCATGAACGCCAGCCAGCCGATCGCCTCCACTCGCCGCGCCGACCTGCCGGTGCTGTTCGCGCTCAGCGCGACGCATCTGCTCAACGACATGATCCAGTCGCTGATTCCGGCGATCTACCCGATCATCAAGACGGCTTACGCACTGGATTTCGGCCAGATCGGCCTGATCACGCTGACTTTCCAGATCACCGCCTCGCTGCTGCAGCCGGTCGTCGGCGCCTATACCGACAAGAACCCGATGCCCTATTCGATGGTCGTCGGCATGGGCTGCACGCTGACCGGGCTGATCGGCCTCGCCTATGCCGGCAGCTATGCGCTGCTGCTGATCTCGGCGGCCTGCGTCGGACTGGGTTCCTCGATCTTCCATCCCGAGGCGACCCGCATGGCCCGCAACGCCTCGGGCGGACAGCAGGGGCTGGCGCAGGGCATCTTCCAGGTCGGCGGCCAGAGCGGCGGCGCGCTCGGCCCGCTGCTCGCCGCCTTCATCATCGTGCCGCGCGGCCAGACCAGCGTCGCCTGGTTCTCGGCCGCGGCCCTGCTCGCCATGATCCTGATGGTCTGGACGGCGCGCCGCTATGCCGAGCTGAGCAAGGCGGCCGCAGCCGCGGCGAAGCCCGCGAAGGTCGCAGCCCCCGCGCCCGCCGCCCCAACGCATTCGAAGGCCCAGATCGCCTTCGCGATCACCATCCTAGTGATCCTGCTGTTCTCGAAGAACGCCTATTCCCAGAGCTTCAGCTCCTATTACACCTTCTACCTGATCGGGAAGTTCGGCATCTCGGTGCAGGGCTCGCAGCTGATGCTGTTCCTGTTCCTCGCGGCCGCCGCCGTCGGAGCGCTCGCCGGCGGCATCATCGGCGACAGGATCGGCCGCAACCGTATCCTCTGGTTCTCGATCCTCGGCGCCCTGCCCTTCTCGCTGATCCTGCCCTTCGCCGACCTGTTCTGGACCGGCGTCCTGACGGTGGTGATCAACCTGATCATGGCGAGTTCCTTCGCCGCGATCCTGATCTATGCGATGGAGCTGATGCCGGGCCGGATCGGCCTGATCGGCGGGCTGTTCTACGGACTCTCCTTCGGTCTCGGCGGGCTCGCGGCGGCGCTCCTCGGCGAAGTCGCCGACTGGATCGGCATCGAGGCGGTCTACCGCCTCTGCGCCTTCCTACCGGCGATCGGGCTGCTCGCCTGGTTCCTGCCGAAGGTCGAGCATCGACGGGGATAGAGCCCCGATGAGCGCCGTCGGCGAGGACTTCGGCGACGTCTCCGCGTCCAAGCGGCATTTCGATGGTGGTCGTCAGCTGACCCGATAGCGTGCGACGACGTCCGGATCGGGCTCCAGGCCGAGCCCAGGCCCGGTCGGCAGATCGATATGGCCATCGCGCGGCCGCAGGGCACCGCCATAAAGATCTGCCTCCATATCGAAGTATCGCCACTCGACCATCGCCTGATCGTCACCGAGCGCGGCAGTGGCGTGAACGCTGGCGAGCAGGCCGGGGCCGTCATAGAAGGTGTGGACCATCACGGCGACGTTGTGGGCATCGGCCAGCGCCATGACTTTCCGCAGGGCGGTGATGCCGCCCATCTTGGCCGGGCTCGGCTGCACGAAGTCGACCGCCCCGCAAGCGAGCATGTGCTGGAACTCGATCAGCGAGGACGCATTCTCTCCGGCCGCGATTGGAATCGCAGACACGCTGCGCAAGGCCGCCAATCCCTCGAAGTTCTCGGGCGGCCAGACGGGCTCTTCCAGCCAGCGCAAGCGCATCGGCTCAAGTTTGTCGGCCATGTCGATCGCCTCTCGCAGCGACCACGGGCAGTTCACGTCGAGCGTGATCTCGATGTCGGGACCGGCAGCCTCGCGCGCCGCCGCGATCACCGCCAGGTCGACTTCGTGCAGCTTGAGCGACCGGTATCCCTCGGCCAGCGCGCGGCGGGCATTGGCCGCGATCGCCTCGGCATCTGCATAGCGGATCAGGCTGGCATAGGCCTGCAACCGCTTGCGCCTGGCGCCTCCCAGCATCGCGTGGACGGGCACGCCCGCAGCTTTGCCGGCAATGTCCCAGAGTGCGATGTCGAGCGCCGAAAGGGCGAACATGACGGCGCCGCTGCGTCCGAAGATGTGGAAGCGCCGTTGGAGATCTTCCGCGATGGCTTCGATCCGGCCGGCCTCCATGCCGATGCAGGCCGGCGCGATCATCGCGTCGAGCGCAGCCCTCACCGCCGGGATCGCGGTGAAGCCGAACGATTCTCCCCATCCAATCAGGCCGGCATCCGTGGTCACCTTCACCAGCAGCGAATCCGCCGCCTGAAGGCCGCCCTTGCCCCAGGCGCCGGCGGCCGACTTGCCTCCGACCGTGAACGGGATGCGTAAAGGGATCGCTTCGACGCTTGCGATCTTCATGACATTCCCTCCCATTCTCTATGGGCAGCCGGCAGAGCCACAGGGAAAGCCGAATGTTACGAGGGCTTCCCCACCATGCGCATACCAGCATGAGCCGCGACAGATATGCCGTCAGGCAAGGAGCAAGTCAGGCGCTCTATGACCTTAGGTAATGCTACGGCATTTTTCACAAGTTTGCATGAGAGATTCGCATCCTGGCCGTCGGCTCGGACCAGAGATGGAAGAGCCTGTCGGGAGCGACAGATCTTGGTGCGGACGGCGGGGATCGAACCCGCATGCCGTTTCCGGCGAGGCATTTTAAGTGCCTTGCGTCTACCAGTTTCGCCACGTCCGCACGGCGAAACTGGTTAGCGACAGGAGCGTCCGGCGACAAGCGCCGGTTGCGCCCTCATACTCAGCGCCGCCGCGCCGGCTTGTACCATTCGACCCCGTCGGGATCGACATAAAGCCCGGGCGCCACGTCGGCGCCGATCTTCTTCTGCTCCATCGGCACGCGCACCGTGTCGTCGCGATCGCCGCGACGGATATAGGGGCCGCTCGCCTGCTGGCTGTGCTGGCCGCGCCCGCCGCCATCGCCGCCGCCCATCACCGCCCGGCGTCCAGCGACCTTATCGTCGAGCGCCGCGACCTGGCGAGCCGCGAAGGCGACCTTGGCCGTGCCTTCGATGATCGGCATGGCCTTGCCCGCGGCGCCCTCTCCGGTCACCCGGATGCCGACGAAGCGCGGCACATAGGACTGCCCGCCGCCGCCGCGCGCCAGCGCGTCCCAGCCGCCTGTGGTCGATATCTGCGCACCGCAGCGCTTATGGGCCCGCTCGCAGGCGGCGCGCGAGGCGTAGCGCGGCGCCTTCTGCTCGAATTCGGCGCGGGCGTTGCGGTAGGCGTGCTCGCACTGCTCGGCCGAGAGCTTGCCGGCCTCGATGCATTCGTCGCGGCGGACATAGGTCTGGCCCGCCGCCTGGGCGACGACGTCGGCAGGCGTCAGGGCGAGCCCCGCAACGGCAAAAGCCGCCGCACGGGCGAGGACGAGAGGGAGAAGCGCGATCATGCGGCTTCCCTGATCATGCGATTGTGGCGTCACAGCAGCGGCCTCATCGTGATGGCGAGCTCGCGCGTGCCACCATAATCGATTTTTCCATTGCCGAGGACGGGAATCACCGCAGTGACCAGGATCGCCTTGGGCAGCCACAATTCCGGGAAACCCTGGCGTTTGGCCTCGTCCTGCAGGGCTTTCTTCTCGGCATCGGGTTTTTCGGTGACGAGAACGAGCTGCTCGCCCTTGCGCGCATCCGGCAGCGCCACGACCACGTGATTGTGACCGGGCCAGAGCCCTGCGACCATCGATTCGACCGCCGCCAGCGAGACCATCTCGCCGCCGAGCTTGGCGAAGCGCCGCGCCCTGCCCTTGATGGTGACGAAGCCGTCATCGATCGAAACGATGTCGCCGGTGTCGTGCCAGCCGCCCTCCGGCGGCACGATCGAGCCGGGATTGTCGGCGTTGAGATAGCCCAGCATCACGTTCGGCCCCTTGACGCAGAGCCGCCCGCCCTCGCTGATGCCCTCGACCGGTTCGAGCTTCGCCGTGATGCCGGGTAGCAGCCGCCCGACGCTGCCATCCTTCATCGCCACCGGCGTGTTGCAGGCCAGGACCGGCGAGCATTCGGTGCAGCCATAGCCCTCGAGGATGGTGGTGCCGTAGGGCGCCCAGAGCTTGCGCGTCTCCGGCTTCACCCGCTCGGCCCCGGCCACGACATAGCGCACGCTTTTGAGGTCGCCCTCATCGGCGGCGCGGGCATAGCCCTGGAGAAAGGTGTCGGTGGCGAACAGGAAGGTCGCAGCCGTTTCGCCGATCAGCTTCGGCACCTGCTTGTAGTGCAGCGGGCTCGGATAGAGCACGACCTTCATGCCGTGGATCAGCGGCATCAGCAGTCCTGCCGTCAGGCCGAAGGAGTGGAAGGCCGGCAGCGGGTTCATGACGATGTCGCGCTCGCTGAGGAAGCCGGCGGCGAGCTGGAAGATCTGGTTGGCGTTGGAGACGAGGTTGGCATGGCTCAGCACCACGCCCTTGGGCTTGCCCTCGGTGCCGGAGGTGAAGAGCACGACGGCGGGATCGTCCGGCTTGGCGGCATGGCGCGCATGCACCGTTCCGGGCACCAGGGAGGCGAGCGCGCCGATCGCCTTGTCGAGACTGGTCAGCTCCTTGCGGACATCCTCAAGATAGATCACCCGCCGCCCGGGCGCGAGCGCCTCGACGATGTCGTCGAGCTTGGCCTGGTCGATGAAGCGGCGCGAGGTGACGATGGTCGAGATCGGCCCGATCTCGCAAGCCGCCGCCAGGTTCTTCAGGCCGGCGGTGAAATTCAGCAGCGCCGGCACGCGGCCATAAGCCGAGAGCCCGAACAGTGTCACCGCCATGCCTTGCACATTGGGCAGCATCAGCCCGATCGTCTCGCCAGGCTTCGTCAACGCCGAAAGCTTGCGGCCGAGCACCAGCGCGCCCAGCACCAGATTGCCATAGCTGAGCGGCTTGCGTTCCGGGTCCTCCAGCGCGACGCGGCCTTTGCCATGCCGCGCGATCGCTGACAGCAGCGCCTGGAACAACGTCATCCGGGCGCCTTCGACGTCAAAGGGCTGTGCCGGCAGTTCGATCGCAGCCATCGCGCCTTGCGCTCCCGGTTCGTCTCTCTCCACAGCGGAAGGTAGCGATCCGGTGCATGGTTGCAATGCGCCTGGCGCGGCAGCCATGCTGCGGCGCAGCAAAAATCACCTCGAAACCGCCGTCATCTCAACGATCCTCAAATGGCGGCGATGCAATCGCCGAAATTTTACGAAGAAGCCGTTCATCACGTCGCGCCATCGTCATTGAGATCGGGCATACTTGTCGCTATCTCCGGTTGCGGAGCTGGGGACTGCAGCCGTGCCGACCGTTTCGAAACAGATCATCGCCATCGTCGCCCTGGCGGCGGCTTCAGTGGCGGCCTCGCCGGCCAGCGCAGCCGGCTTCTGGGAGACGCTGTTCGGCGTCCCGCAGCGCCGCGCCGTCGCCCCGATGCCCGAAGACAATCCGCTGCACATGACGGTACGGCCGAAGCGCAAGAAGGCCGCGACCACGCTCGACGCCGGCAAGGACGGGCCGAAGCCGAAGCTCGTCAAGCCGATGGAGTATGCCAACGACCCGTTCTGGTACCTCAAGGACGAGACGCTGAAGAAGGGCGATATCATCGTCCTGAAGGACCGCGTCGTGGTCTTCGACGGCGGCGCCCGCGCCTATGCCAACTTCGCCAGCTTCCAGACCAGCAAGCTGCTCTCGGCCAAGGCCAAGAGCCAGCTCAAATACCTGGTCTCGACGCCGCGCGACAATTACACGGTCTGGGAGCCGGTCCAGTCGATTTCGGACCGCAACACCAGCGCCTCGGCCGAGTTGTCGGAGCGCGTGCGCTGAGCAGAGCATGGCGCCTGCGCCATCGCATTCCCGTCGCATTGATACCTTCGAACGGTCAGACCGGCGACAGAGGCTGACCGGATTTCCCATCTAGCGTCGCTCCGCATCGGGCATTCGCCCCTCCCTCCAGCCGTGGAAAGGAGCAGACGATGCGTGAGCTCGCCAGAGCCATAGGCCTGTCCTTCACGCTGTTCGCCGTGGCCGCCGCGGCGCAAGATCTGTCGCCGTCCCGCCCCGGCTACGACAGTCCGGGCTTGCAGGATCCCTCCGCGATCCGCAACGCCACGGTGATCGAACGCCGCTCCTTGCCGCCGCAATTGCGCGTCCAGGTCGACAGCGCCGTTGCGCAGGCCAGTCCCGACGATCTGTATCAGCTCCGGCAAACGATCGAGGCCATCCCCGTCGCCACCAGGGCCTTGCAGGCCAAAGGCATGAATTCGGCTGCGATCATCGCTGCAGCGCTCGATGAGGACGGCGACCTGACCCTGATCGCCGAAGAGTCGATCTGAGGGACGACCGCGTGCCCGTCCCGAACCACGGGCAGTTGGGCGCTCCTGCCCCATCCGAGAGCAGCGCCACATCGAAAGGATCGATCATGAAGCTGACCGAAGAGCGTATCGACCGCGCCTTGCACCAGATCGAAGCTCAGGCCGTGCCTGAGAATCATCCGGTGACGTTCCAGCTCAGCGAACTGTTCGGCGAGCACACCTTCTTCCTCGATGCCGGTGGACTGGCCATCATCGAGCCGGTGAAGGCCGACGGCAACGCCAACATCACGGGGCGCGTGGTCAAGCTCGCCAGATGGGGCGACGAAAGCCGCAGAAATCTCGCACCGCACGAGCCCGAGTTCACCGACATCGTCGTAGCGCTCGACAAGGCGGCTTGAGGGCGCGCCGTTGATGCCCCCCAGCCCCTCTCCTTCCAGGAAAGGGGCTGGCCTGGGCGGTCCGCTAGGCGGCATCGGCGCCGGCGGCTCAGGCCAGCCCCAGCACGAGGCCGACCAGTTCCGGTTGGCTGGAGGTCTGCGTCTTGGCGAAGATATGGTGCAGATGCGTCTGCGCCGTTGCGTAACCGATGCCGACGACCCTCGCCGCCGCTTGCAGTCCCTTGCCGTCCAGCACGGCCTTGAGCAGCCGCGTCTCCGCCGGGGTGAACTGATAGACCTTGGCGGCACGCTCGGCTGCCTGCTGCCTGTCGGCCGCTGCCGGCACCCGGATGGTCACCATGCAACCGAGATTCTCGGCAAGCGGCAGCACCGCGCCGATGCCGGGGCGAAGCGGAACCACCGTCGCGCATAGCGGCCGTTCGTTGTCCCGGACGACACCGACATCGATGGCCGGCGCGACCGCTCCCTTCGCCAGCACGCGCTGAATGGCCTCCTGCAGCGCTGGCCGGCCAGTATCGCGCCGTGCCGCAAGGCCATTCGGCGTCAGGCGCAGCACGCCCTCGGCAAAGAGCCGATCAGCCGGAGCGCTGGTATAGGCGACCCTGCCAGCTTCGTTCAGCAGGATGACCGCGGCGCCGAGCCGGTTCGCCAGCGCCGACAGCAGCACATCGCGATGCTCGAAAACCCCGAGCTGCGCGGTCGTCCTGAGCGCACGCATCAGATGCGGCGCGAGCCGCTCCAGCAAGACGCGCCCGGCATCCGGAACGTCGCCGTGCCCGTCGGGTCGCACCAGAGTCAGCGGCGTGTAGGAGGTCGCGTCACGCTGGAGCACCAGTGTCACCGGTGCGCCCAGGCCCTGCGGGCGGGCCCAGCCATCATAGAACTCGCTCTTTCGGAAAACCGCGGGCGCGACCACCTCGCTATTGCTGACGACGAAGCCCGGCCGCATCCGCTCGGCGATACCGAAGAGCGGATTCATCGGCAGATAGTGGTCGAAGGTCTTCTCGACATGGTCGGAGTCGAAGCCGAAATAGGCGAGCGGCCGGCCGCTGCGATCGACGAAATTCTCGGTCGTCAGCCCGCCGGCGACACAGCCGGTCGCGGCGGCGAGGCGCCGCAGCAGCGTGCCCCAGGCTGCATTGTCGAGCGCTGCTTCGCAGGTCAACTCCAGCAGCTCGGCGAAACCGGCATCGGAGACTTTCAATCGCCCCTGATCTCCAATCCCCCGGCCAGAGGCTATAAATCCATGGAAACCCTTGCAACCCCCATGCGATCGGCGACCCCGGACGGCCTCCTATCGCCAGCGTCAGCCGAACGCCCCGATCTCGTGCTGGATCGCGCCGGAGATTTCGCGCAGCAGCGCGAAGCACTGGCGCATCGGCTCGACGACGTCGCGATGCAGCGTCGCGTAGGCGCCGCCCTCACGCGGCCCGGCCGGTTCGCCGAAATCGAGCCCCAGCGCCGGATCCGGATTGAGCGGGAAAATCTCGCCGAGCAGGGTAAGCGCCCCGGTCATGTCGAGCCGCAGGATGCGCTCGAGCAACAGCTCGCGCGTCACTCCGGCATGCGGCCTGAAATCCGGGATATGCGTCGCCGACAGCCAGATCCGGTGCAGCAGCGCAAGCCTCAGCGTGTGCAGCGCCACCAGCCGGACCGGCATCGCCGGCGGCTCGCCTGCCGCCTCCTTCAGCTTCAGCCGGTCGGAGGCGAAGCGCCAGAACAGCCGCCGCAGCGCCGGGGCGAGATCGAGCTGCGCCAGCGCCTCGGCGACGGCGAGCAACTCGTCGCGCCGCCCCTCCTTCTCCGTGCGCCTGGCACGGTCGAACCAGGAGCCCGCGTCGAGCGTGTCGAGATAGGCGCGCAGCACGTCGAGATCGCTGTTCGCCATCGCATGGGCTGCGAGCCGATAGGCCCGGCCGAAGCGCTCGGATGTCTCGCGCATGCTCGAAAACAATTCCGGCGCCCGCGCCGCCGCCTGGCCGATGCCGTGCACGCTGTTCGCCAGCCAGCCGAGCTGCTGCAGGATGGCGTTGTTCGGGATGGCGCGCAGCTCGCGCGGATGGCGGATCACCGCCGGCCCACCGGCATCGCTCTGCCGCGCCGCCGGGCGCGAGCCGGTCTTGTCGAGCAGCGAGGGGCCGAAGGTTCCAATCAGCGCCGCATAGCCGGGATCGTCGACGAGATGGGTCATCTCCTCGCGCACCGTCTGGAAGAACTCGGTGGCGAAGTCCGGCTCGGCATAGATCGGATCGTCCGCGCCATCGGCCGGATCCGCGAAGACGGCCTCGGCGATGCGCGCCACCGTCGCGCCGGCGAGCCCGCTCGTGCCGAACAGCAGATAGCCGTCGCTGCCCTGGAAGCTGGTCTCGCGCGTGACCTTGACGCCTGCCTTGGCGAAGGCGCGCCGCGGCCATTCCGGATCGAGATAGGCGAGCCGGTCGGTCAGGCTGTCGGGATGGGCGCCGCGCCCGGCCGACTCGCCATGCGTGTCGAAGATCACCAGTTCGACGTCGGTGAGGCCGTAGCGCTGGAGCAATTCGAGGATGCGGCTCCTCAGCCGCTCGACCCAGAAGGTCGCCGCGACCTGGCCGATATAGCGGCCGGAATCGGAGTAGCCGAACTGGACGCAGAGCCGGCCATGGCGCTTGAGATAGTCGCGCCAATGCGGGCTGCGCAACGCCTCGTCGATGATGCGCGGCCCCTGCTCCAGCGCATCCGACGTCTCGAACAGCGGCGATATCTCGACGAGATCGGCGATGCCGAAGCGCTTGGCGAGGTAGAGCGCCGAGAGCAGCGTATAGCCGGTCTCGGTCTCGGCGATCAGGAAGCGCACCGGCCGCGAGCCGTCGACATGCTTCACGATCTGCGCGACCATCATCATCATCCGGGCCGCCGAGGCGCGCTCGACCGCGAGCGCCCCGAAATCGACCGGCGTCGGCTTGGCCTTGGCGAGCGCCTGGTTGACGGCGGCAAGGAAGGCGCGCCGCTGCGCCGGCTGGGCCGGCTCCTCGTCGAGCGGGATCACCCCGCGCATCGCATTGTGAAGTTGCGAGGCGTTGAGCCGGAAATGCGGCAGCGCGATCGAGACGCCATGGGCGATCACCCCGGCTCGCGCCAGCACCAGCGCTTCGGCCGTCGCCTCGTCCTCGGCCAGCACGATCGCCTTGTCGAGGGCAGCCAGCAGCTTCGACGAATCCGGCAACGCCGCCTCGCGCTCGCCGACCAGCGCCAGTGAGAACGCCTGCAGCGCCTCGATCGAAGGCTGGCTGTTCAGGGGCGGACAGAGGGCAAGCTGGCGCTCGACCGCAGAGCGCGCGGCCTCGACCAGCGCCCTCACCCCGGCGCTCGCTGGCGCCTCGGGCAGCTTCTCCAGCAGGCGGAAGAACTGGCCGCGCTTCGATTCCAGCCGGTAGCGCAGCGTGTCCCACCAGCCGATATCGGTGCGCCCGTCGGTGTCGCAGCCGACCCAGGAGGCGAGCTGCAAGGCGCGCGGTCTGAGCTCGCGCCAGCGCTGCGGCCAGCGCGCCCGCGCCTCGGCGAGGAAGGCCGCGTTCAGCCGGTCGATCGCGTCGCGGGCATTGCGCACCGAGAAGCGCGCCTGCTCGAACTCGTCCTGCAGGGTGATCGCCGCGTCGGGCCGGAAGGAGAGGTCCGCGGTTTTCAGCGCTGCCGCTTCGCCCTCGTTCGAGGCGAGCTCGGCGAGCGCATGCGCCACCGCCCGACTCATGCCGAAGGTCGGATGCGCGGTGAAGACGGCCGCGAAGCGCACCCGCGCCAGCGCCGCGCCATAGGCCTCGAAGGGCTGCGCCGAGCCGCTTGCCTCCTCGGCGACACGCCGGGCCAGCGCCGCATAGGCTTCGGCTTCGTCCCGCTCCAGTCCGACATAGGTCGCGACGCGCGCCGCCCGATCCGCGAGCGCAGCGCGGCCGAGCTGGCGGATCAGCGCAGCGGTGTCGGCGAGCGTCACCTCGCCGCGGTCCATCTTGCGCGTGAGCCAGAGCGTGACCCGCAGCACCGGATTGCCGAACGGATCCTCGCGCGCATCCGAGCGCGCCTGCACGATCGCCGCCGACAATTCGCTCGCCAGCGCCGATGGCGACAATTCCTCCGCTCCCGCCACGCCGCTCTCCGCTTTTCAATCGTTTGATGAGCGGGCGCAGGTGAGCAGGATTCCGATTTTGCTGCAACCGCGAAAAGCGATGCCGCTCCGCAACAAGAAAAATCGCGGCCGGCTGCTCCAGCGTGATTTGGCCACATTGTCGGGCTACAAGCATCGATTAGGCAAATGCCGATCAGCTGGTTCCCGTACCCGGAACCGTCGGCGAGCCTGCCACTCATCGAAAACCGAGCGCTGCCTCTGGCAGCTTTGTCGCTGCACCAGACGTGCCCGGCGATGTCATCACAAGACCGCGCGGCTCCGGCCGCGCCCTATGGATATCAATGCAAGCAACAAGACGACTGAAGTCACCCGAAACCGGCCGTATCGCCCCTGCGATCGCCAGCACCATGCCCGACACCACGCCACCGGGATCCGAAGCAGCCGCCCCCGGCTGGAAGCCCCAGCCCAGCGGCCTCTCCCGCAGCGAACTGCGCCGGATCGTCAGGAAAATCCTGGGATGAGGAGGCTGGACATGACCACCCGCCAACCGAAATCCACCACCTTCGACAAGCGCCCGGCATCGCGTGCCGGCGCCGCGCCGGCCAGCCGGGGAGCGACCCCGCAGGCGAACTACGAGCGTTATCTCGCACTGGCCAAGGCCAAGGCTCTCGCCGGAGACCGGATCGAGGCCGAGCGCTGTTACCAATATGCCGAGCACTATCTTCGTCTGATCAGCGGCACCGCCGCCTGAAGTCCTGCGAGGGTCGCGGCATCTCGGCCTGCCCGCTTCCTGCGAGCAGCGCTGTCCAGCACAAGGATGCTCGCCATATAGACAAGCAGGGTGGCGCAGAATGCGGCGATAGAACAGGGCTTTAGCCTCGCCGCGCCGACGGCGGACCTGCTCTGCGCAGCTTTGCGCGTCTTTGCATCTTTCATCCGCGATTAACTTTCTGGTAAGAGGATCGGGTTTCCTTGCCGGTGACGACTGCCTGCCGCCTGCGGCAATCCGGGTCCCGTAATCAGGAGGTTGCCGCATGAAGCGGGCCGTGATCGCTGCCAATG
Organism: Rhizobiales bacterium 2SD; assembly: GCA_005502805.1. Lineage (GTDB taxonomy): Bacteria > Pseudomonadota > Alphaproteobacteria > Rhizobiales > Beijerinckiaceae > Allobosea. Next base: position 68,507 of record SCMY01000018.1, read on the forward strand.
CCGTTCGTTCCACCGGTGAAAACCGCCACGGCCGCGCAGCGATCCCGCTTCTGATGGCCCTGGCTGCGCCGGCGCTGGCCGCCTGCAGCACCGCCCCGGTCCAGACCGCCTCGATCGCGACCGCCAGCCCGGCCACGACGACGAAGCAGACCCACGAGATCCGCAAGCGCGCCATCGAGCTCGCCAAGGCCGATCCGCGCGAGAAGGAATGCCTCGTCCGCGCGATGTATTTCGAATCGAACCGCTCGAGCGAATCCGGCCTGCTTGGCGTCGGCACGGTGGTGATGAACCGTGTCGGGGCGCCGCGCTATCCGGAGACGATCTGCGGCGTCGTCGGCGCCCCGCGCCAGTTCGCCCCGGGCGTGCTGACCCGCCAGATGGTCGCCCGTGACATGCCCAAGGCCGAGGCCGCCGCCGAGGCGATCCTCGCCGGCAAGCGCAACGAGGCCGTCGGCAACGCCAAGCACTTCCACATGGCCGGCCTGCGCTTCTCCTATGCCAACATGCATTATGTGACGGTGGCCGGCGGCAACGCCTTCTACGTCAAGGGCGAGCGTCCCGAGCGCCGCCGCATCGAGGAGCCGAGCTACCAGATCGCCGCGGTCACCGCGCCCGCGCCTCTCGCCACGACCACCTCGTCCGCGGCGCCGACCTCCTTCGCCAACGCGCCGCTGGCTTTCGCGCCGGAGACGCCGGCAGCCGCCGCGCCGGCGAGCCCGGCCTCGCAGCTCGTCGCGACCATGACGCTGCCGCCGAGCCGACCCTATGATCTCGGCATGTCCAGGAAGACGGCGCAGGCCTTCATCGCTCCGCCGAAGAGCGACGCCCGCCTCGCCGCGCTGATGCCGCCTTCCCGCCCCCTGCGCGGCAGCCTGCAGCAGGACTGAGCTTCACCGGAACCACCACGCAGAACCCATCTCCTTCCAGGAGAGGGTTCCCCGCGCCTCCGTCGTCATGGTCGGGCTTGTCCCGACCATCCACGCCTTCCTTCGGGCGAGGCCCTGTTCAAGACGTGGATGCTCGCCACAAGGGCGAGCATGACGGTCGCGCCAGCGGGAATAACTCCCCGATCAATCCCCGCCCCAGAAACCTGGCTTATGCTCCTGCCCGTCCCGCCCGAACCGAGGGGGCTTCGCGAGGCGTCGAGAGGCCGGGCGGGAGAGCGGTGTCCGTGGCGAAAGAGTGTCGCAAGCTCGAACGAGCTCGGCCGCGCAGAGTGCGATCCACTTTGCGGCCGGCTGGCTCCTTCCACCACGGAGGGGTTTCGTCGTTCGGGGTAGGCACCCCGGTCCAGCCGGACGCAACACACGGCGAGAGCTCACAAGAGAACCGCGCGCGGGGTTCGGGCAGCGGCCAGTGGCGCTGCCTCGACACATCGACATCGACATTCGGCACGCAGCCGTCGACTGCGACGCCGCCCGACCCCGCGCCCTCCCTCGGATGGCGTTTCCTCACACACTCGCGGCGGAAGCCGGCGAGCGCATCGGCCTGTCTGGAACCGCCTTTCAATATGGGGGGTCCCGCGCGTCATGCTCGCCCTTGTGGCGAGCATCCACGTCTTGAACACTGCGCTCGATCAGCAAAGACGTGGATGGTCGGGACAAGCCCGACCATGACGAAAAAGGCAGTGTTCATGAGTTCCGGGCTCAGGCCTGCGGCCGGTCCCGGGACGACCCCCGCTTTGATCGAAGCATCGCATACCGTAGGTTGCAT
>SCMY01000019.1 GCA_005502805.1 Rhizobiales bacterium 2SD
ATGTCGCCGTCATGGTAGTCGAAGACGTATTGATGCGTCATCGCAGCGTAGACGAGATAGCCACCCGTCGTGTGCAGAACACCCTTCGGCTTGCCCGTCGAGCCCGACGTGTAGAGTACGAACAAGGGGTCCTCGGCCTGCATTTCCTCGGGGATGCACCAGTCCGCCACTGCGGCGGCGAGGTCGTCGTAGCGATGATCTCGCCCGGCCTGCATAGGAACAGCAGCGCCGGTGCGCCGGGCGACGATCACGCTCCGGACCGTCCCCTTCGGCAGGGTCGCCAGGGCCGCATCGACATTGGCCTTGAGCGGCACCTTGCGTCCGCCGCGCACGCCCTCGTCGACCGTGACGACCACCTTCGAATCGGCATCCTCGATGCGATTGGCGAGCGCCTCCGGCGAGAAGCCGCCGAACACCACCGAATGGACTGCGCCGATCCGGGCGCAGGCGAGCATGGCATAGGCCGCCTCCGGGATCATCGGCAGGTAGATCGTGACCCGGTCGCCCCTGCCGACACCCTGTGATTTCAGGACGTTGGCCCATTTCATCACCCGGGCATGGAGCTCGCGATAGGTGATCTGCGCATCCTCGGTGGGATCGTCGCCCTCCCAGATGATCGCGACCTGGTCGCCGCGCTTCGCCAGATGCCGGTCGATGCAGTTGTGCGCGACGTTGGTGGTGCCGTCCTCGAACCATTTGATCGAGACTGCGCCGGGCGCGAAGGAGGTGTTCTTGACCTTGGTGTAGGGCCTGAACCAGTCGATGCGCTGGCCATGATGGAGCCAGAATGCCTCCGGTGCCGTCACCGAGGTCTCGTACATGATGTCGTAGGCGCCCGCATCGACATGGGCGCGCGCGGCCCAATCGGCGGGGACGGGGTAGACCTCCGTCGTCTCGTTGTCGGCATTCCCTCGCATATTCTGTCTCCCGGAGCTCTGAGGCTGGGTTTGGTGATCTCGGAAGCCGCGCCTAATCCGGCCCGGTCGAACGCCCGTCGGCCAGGAAATCGGTCACGATCTTGATCTGGTGCGGCTCGAACAGCGGCGGGACGTGGCCGCAATCCTCGAAGCGATGCAGGCTGGCATTGACGTTGCGCTCGAGCATCTCGTCGCAGAGCTCGTGCGTCAGCAGGTCGGATTTCGCACCGTGCAGGACCAGCGTCGGCGCGCTGATCCGCTCCCAGTACTTCCAAAGGTTCAGGCTGACGAGCCAAGGGTTGCGGAAGGCGCGCGCGATCTCGCGGTCGCACAGCATGGTGAAGACGGCGCGCGTCTCGTCCCAGCGAACGCTGTGCGCGGTGATGTGCCGCCACTGCTCGTCGCTGAGGTCGCCATAGGGGGCGAGGATATCGCGGAAATAGCGCTCCGCCCGCGCGAACGTCACGAAGGAGCGCGGCATGTCGCCGAGATAGGAGCCGATGCGCATCAGCCCGACCGACGAGACGTAGGGGCCGATGTCGTTGACGACCAGCCGGCGGATGCGGGAGCCCGGCAACCCTGCGAGCACCATGCCGATCAGGCCGCCGAGCGAGGTGCCGACCCAGTCGATCTCGGAAACGCCGAGCCGCGCGATCAGCGTGTTCATGTCGGCGCAATACTGCGGCAGCGCATAGTCGCCCGGGTCGGAAAGGTATTGGCTGCGGCCGCGACCGGGCAGATCCGGACAGACGACCCGGCGTCCACGCTTGGCGAGATCGTCGGCCAGATAGTCGAAATCGCGGCCCTGGCGTGTCAGGCCATGGACACACAACACTGGGACGTCGTCCTTTTCCGGACCCCGTTCGACATAGGCGATCTCGTGGAAGCTGGTCGTCGACAGGCCGAGCACCGAGCCGCTGCGTGGCGGCTCGGGCGCCTTGCGCGCGGAGGTCGCCCTCCGCGCCGATCGTGGCCTGTTCAAGGTCGCCTCGGTCATTTAACCGTCTTTGCGCTCGATATGCTTGCGGAGCTGCTCGACACCTTCGGTGACGCGCTGCCGCGCGACCGAGAAGGCCTCCTCGCTCGCCTTGGCGGTGATGTCGTAGAGCTCGCGAGAGCCGGCGAGCGCCGCGTCAAAGGCCTTCTTGGCGAGCTCCGCCCGCTCTTCGGGCTTCAGCTTCGTCTCGCTGAACATCGAGAGGAGCTGTGTCGAAGCGGTGTGGAAGAGCTCGAGCTGCCGCTTGGCGACACTATGTGTGCCATCGGCGGTGATCCTCATCGTCTCGACGGCTGCGTTGATGTTGTTGCGTTGCTGCTCGACCAGCGCCTGGGCGTCGACGCCCGGCAGCTTGAACTTCTCGACCATCTCCTTGATCTGGTCGGTCACGCTGTTGAGGTTCGGTTCGGGGGCCTTGGCCATATCGCGTTCTCCCGGTTGCTGATGGCTGGTTGCGGTGGACGACGTGCCCGTCACGGGGGCGACAGAGGTTGGCTCGGACCCGCCGCGGCCTGATCGAAGCGGCCGAGCACATGGTCGGTCGCCTCGCGCCGGCTTTCGAAGACGTGCGGGGCGACCTCGCGGTCGGTCAGGGCGGTGCCGAGCTTGAGGCGCAGGAAGGCACTGGTGGTGTAGCGCGAGACATGGTCGTAGCAGGCGCGCTCGACCTCGCTCGCCATGGCGAACCAGGCGTCGTTCATGTAGGGGGCGATATCGATCGCGTCGTAGTTGATCACGGCCGAGAAACGCCGACCGATGCGGCTGGCGAGCGCCTGCAGCGCATCCCTGACGGCCTCGACATCGGCGCTGGTGTGGACGCGGTAGCCGCCGAGATTGAGATAGAGCGTGTTGCGCTCCTCGTTGAACTCCATGCGCTGCGCCAGCGGCCGGTTGAGGAAGAGCTCGTCCAGCTTCATCGGCAGCGGGTCGAAGATCGCGGCAGCCATCGGGCGCGGCGAACGCACGATCGGCCGGAAGCCCATCTTCGAGAGGATGTCGCGCTCGATGTCGACGCCGGGCGCCACCTCGATCAGCTCCAGCCCCTCCGGCGTCAGCGCGAACACGCAGCGCTCGGTGACGAAGAGCACGCCCTGATGCGTCGCGCGCGCCAGCTCGCCGGAGAAAGTGACCTGCTCGACCTTGTCGATGAATTTCGACTGCCGGCCGTCCTGCAGGATGTGGAGCGCACCGTCCCTGATCTCGGTCTTCAGCCCGCCGGCGGAGAAGGTGCCGCAGAACACCAGCCGCCTGGCGTTCTGCGAGATGTTGATGAACCCGCCGGCGCCGGCGAGCCGGCCGCCGAACTGGCTGACGTTGACGTTGCCCTGCGCATCGGCCTGCGCCAGGCCGAGACAGGCGAGGTCGAGCCCGCCGCCATCGTAGAAATCGAACATCTGGTGCTGGTCGATGATCGCCTCGGCGTTCACCGCCGCGCCGAAATCGAGCCCGCTCTGCGGAATGCCGCCGATGATCCCGGGCTCCGCCGTCAGCGTCACCAGGTTGATGATGCCTTCCTCGGCCGCGACCGCGGCGACGCCCTCCGGCATGCCGATGCCGAGATTGACGACGCCGCCCATCGGCAGCTCGTAGGCGCAGCGGCGCGCGATGACCTTGCGCTCGTCGAGCGGCATCGGGCGGTTGCGCTCCAGCGGCGCGCGGAACTCGCCGGAGAAGGCGCCGTTATAATGCGTCGCATAGGTCTGGGCGTGATGCTCGGGCTCGGCCACCACGACGCAGTCGACCAGAGCGCCCGGTATCCTGACGGCGCGCGGATTGAGCGAGTTCGCGGCGGCGATCCGCTCGACCTGGACGATGACGAAGCCCTTGCAGTTCTTGGCGGCCATCGCCAGCGAGAGGTTGTCGAGCGTCAGCGCCTCCTTCTCCATGGTCACGTTGCCATAGGGGTCGGCGGTGGTGCCGCGCAGGATCGCGACATGGATCGGGAAAGCCTTGTAGAACAGCCAGGGCTCGCCGCCGATCTCCATCAGCTCGACGAGATCCTCGGTGGTGTTGGGGTTTAGCTTGCCGCCGCCATTGCGCGGATCGACGAAGGTCTGCAGGCCGACCTTGGAGATGAGCCCGGCCTTGCGCCCGGCGATCTCGCGGAACAGGTGCGAGACGCAGCCGAGCGGCAGGTTGTAGGCCTCGTACTCTCCGCTGACCGCCTTGCGCGCCAGCTTCGGCACGAGCCCGAAATGGCCGCCGACCAGACGCTTGACCAGCCCGTCATGGGCGAGGCGGTTCAGCCCCTTCTCGGCGCCGTCGCCCGGCGCGGCGGCGAAGACGAGGCTGAGGTCGCGCGGCTCTCCGGTGTCGAGGAAGCGCTTCTCCAGCGCCTTGATCACCTCATCCGGCGTGCCGACGCCGACGAAGCCGGAGGACGCGACCGTGTCGCCGGAGCGGATGATGGCGACGGCCTCGGCGGCCGAGACGATCTTGTTGCGCATCGCCCGCCCCTCAGCCGTCCCGGGCCTGCAGCCATTCGGCGATGCTCCTGGTCAGAGCGCCTTGCGACTTGCTGGAGACGAACAGGCCGACATGGCCGCCGGGCAGCGGGATCTCGGTGTAGTCGGAGCTGCCGACCTTCTGCGCCAGAGCCTTCGAGCAGGTCGGCGGAATGATGTGGTCGTCGAGCGCGAAGATGTTGAGCACCGGCACGTCGATCTCGCCGAGGTCGACCTCCCGCCCCGAGAGCTCAAATCGACCTTCGAAAAGCCGGTTCTCCTGATAGAGCTCGCGCAGCCATTGCCGCCCCGCCGCGCCGGGATGGTCCGGCCTGTCGGCCAGCCATTTCTCCATGCGCAGGAAGTTCATCATCTTGTCCTTGTCGTCGATGATGTCGACGAGATCGACGTTGTACTTGGTCAGCGAGCGCATCGGCGTCATCAGCGAGAAGATCGAGCTCATGAACTCGCCGGGGATGACGCCGAGCGCATCGACCATCTGGTCGATGTCCTCGGGGGCGAGGCTGCGCGTCCAGACGTTGAGAAAGCCGTGATGGGCAGCCGGGTCGTCGACATCGGCATGGAAGTCGACCGGCGTGATCGTCAGCACGAGGTTGCGGATGCGTTCCTTGTGGAGCGCGGCGTAGCAGGTGGTGAAGACGCCGCCCTCGCAGATGCCGAGCAGCGTGATCTTCTCGTGCCCGGTCTCCCGGCAGATGCGCTCGACCGCCTCGTCGATATAGTCGTCGACATAGTCGTCGATGGTCAGCCAGCGCTCGTTGCGACCGGGCTGGCCCCAGTCGATCAGCCAGAGGTCGAGCCCCTTGGCGAGCAGGCTGCGCACCAGCGAGCGGTCGGGCTGGAGATCGGCCATGGTGTAGCGGCCGATCAGCCCGTAGACGATCAGCACGGGCGTATCGATCGCCTGCTCGACCAGCGGCTCGTAGCGGAACAGCTCGACCTTGTCGCGCCGCATGACGAGCTGCTTCGGCGTCGCGCCGACATCGACATCGGCGTCGCGGATGCCGGCGATCACGTCGGCACCCTTCTGCATCCGGCCGAGATTCTGGGCGAAATCCTTGAAGAAGCTGTCCAAAGCGGGGGTCTTGTCGGTCATGCCTTCGGCCTCCCCTTTGCCTGCCCCGTCCGTTTGGTCGCGGTCGGAGCGGGTTTGCGGCCTTCGGATGCCTCGCCTGTGCCGGCGCGCTCCGCCCGCCGCTGCGAGCGCAGATGCGCGCGCAGCTCGCGGCGCATCTCGGTGAGCTGCCGGGTCACCTCGTCGAAATCCTGCTGCGTCGGCAGGCCGAAGAGCTTGGCGACGGAGTCGGAAATCTTCTGCTGCTGGGTTCGCACCGCGAGCGCCGAGCGCAGCAATTCACGCTGGGCGCTCAGGAACTCCTCGGAACGCTGGTTCCTGATCAGCTCCTCGTTGGCGATGCCGCTCCAGACGCCGAAGGCCTTGCGCCAGTCGGTCTCCAGCTCGCCGCCCTGGTCCTGCTTCTCCTTCAGCGCCGCGCTGTAGCGCTCGAAGGCCCGGTTCCATGGCACGGAGACGACGGCGCGATAGCTCGCCATGCGCTGCTGGATGTCCATCCAGGCGGCCATCAGCGTGTAGATCTCGCGGTCGAGATTCCAGATGTCGGCGAGCTTGGGACCTTCCGCCATGCGCTTGATGGCCTCGGTGATCTCGCCGCCCTGCGCTGCGCCGAACAGGCTGCTGTCCGTCGCGCGCTGCGTCAGGAACGGCATCATCGACTCCGACCAGAGCTTGCCGGCGGCGCCCGCCTTCTCGGCCGAGTCCCGCCAAGCTTCGCTCATGCGCAGGAACATCTTGGAGAGTTCCGGCCGATCGTCCTCTTTGCCCGCCATCGCGCGCCCTCCCGTCCGGTCAGGCCGCTGCGCCGCGCCCGAGGAGCGCGCTGCGGTAGATTTCGAAGGTCTGCTGGTAGTCGAGCTCGCGCGGGTTGTTCACCAGCAGCCGCGTCTGCTTCATCGCATCCTCGGCGAGCTTGGGTAGGTCCTTCTCGGCGATGCCGACCGCCGCGAGCGTGTCCGGCACCTGGCAATCCCGGCAGAGCGCGACGATCTCCTCGATGAAGACACCGGCCGCCTCGGAGGCAGAGCGCGCCTGGTGGCCCGGCTTCACGACATCGGCGAGTTCGGCATAGAGCGCCTCCGCCGCCGGGCGGTTGAAGGCGAGCACATGCGGCATGACCAGCGCGTTCGACAGCCCGTGCGGCACATGGAAGATCGCGCCGATCGGATAGGCCAGCGCATGGACGGCGGCGACCGGCGCATTGGCGAAGGCCATGCCGGCGAGCATCGAGCCGAGCAGCATCTGCGAGCGCGCTTCCAGGTCCTTGCCGTCCGTGCAGACGGTCCTGATGTTGCGCGAAAGCAGGTCCAGCGCCTTCAGGGCGAGCTGGTCCGACATCGGGTTTTTCTTGATCCTGCTGGTATAGGCCTCGATCGCATGCACCATCGCGTCGATGCCGGTGGCCGCGGTGACATGCGCCGGCAGGCCGAGCGTCAGCTCCGGGTCGAGGATCGCCCAGTCCGGGATCAGGCGTGGCGAGACCACGCCCTTCTTCTCCGTCGTCGGCGTCGTCACGATCGAGATCGGCGTGACCTCAGACCCCGTGCCGGCCGTGGTCGGGACCAGCAGCAGCGGCAGCCGCTCGCCCTTGGCGAGGCCGACGCCGTAGATGTCGTCGAGCTTGTCCGGAGTCCTGGCGAGATAGGCGACGAGCTTGGCGGTATCGAGCGCGCTGCCGCCGCCGATCGACAGGACGACGTCCGCGCCCTGCTTGCGACAGAGCTCGGCGGCCGTCTCGATGACATGCGAGGGCGGATCGGCGACCACGTCCTCGAACACGGTAAGCGCGATTCCGGCGGCCGCCAGCGCCGCCTCGGCGTCGCGGGTCAAGCCGGCGGCCCTCACCCCCTTGTCGGTGACGAGCAGGACGTGGCGGGCGCCATAGTCCTTCACGCGCTCCGCGATCTTACGTGAGGCGCCGGCCTCGAAGAGGATGTTGGCGGGTGCCTGGAAGGTAAAGGGGTTCATGCCGCGTACGTCGTCCCGAATGTCGTCATGGTGGGCCGGACGGCGAAAGCCCGCCGTCCGGACTGTCGGGGCGGCCGATCCGCCCGCAGCGCAGGTTCAGGCCGGTGCGGCCTGCTTGCGCCCGCGCAGTTCGTCGACGAGGACGCGGATGTTCTCCGAGTAGTCGATCGGCACCGCCACGACATGGACGCCCCCGCTCTGGAAGGCGGCTTCGAGCGTCGGCGCGAGCTCTTCCAGCGACTCGACGCGCGCGCCCTTGGCGCCATAGGCCTGCGCATAGGTGACGAAGTCCGGATTGCCGAAGGTCAGGCCGAAATCCGGGAAATTGTCGACCGCCTGCTTCCAGCGGATCATGCCGTAGGCGCTGTCGTCGAGGATCAGCACGACGAGGTTGAGCTTGAGGCGGACCGCCGTCTCCAGCTCCTGGCTGTTCATCATGAAGCCGCCGTCGCCGCAGACCGCCATGACGCGGCGGTCCGGATACAGCATCGCCGCCATCATCGCCGAGGGCAGGCCCGCTCCCATCGTCGCCAGCGCGTTGTCGAGCAGCACGGTATTGGCGACATAGGTCCGGTAGTTGCGGGCGAACCAGATCTTGTACATGCCGTTGTCGAGCGCCAGGATGCCGTTCTCCGGCATGACCTTGCGGATGTCGTGGATCAGGCGCTGCGGCGTCACCGGCCAGCGCTCCTCGTCGGCACGAGCGGAGATCTTGCCCAGGATCTCCTCGCGCAGCGGCAGCAGCGCGCCGGCGTTGGGCAGCTTGCCCTCGATCCGGTCGGCCAACGCCTCCAGGCTCGGCCCGACATCGCCGACCACCTCGGCATGCGGGAAGAAGACCTGCTCCACCGTCGCCGGCGTATAGCCGACATGGATCACCTGGGGCCCGTCGGGGCCCATGATGAAGGGCGGCTTCTCGATCGTGTCATGGCCGATCGAGATGATCAGATCGGCCTTGTCGACGGCGTCATGGACATAGTCGCGCTCGGAGAGCGCGGCAGTGCCCATATAGAGATTGGAGCCGCCGGGCACCGTGCCCTTGCCCATCTGCGTGTTGAAGAACGGGATGCCGGTGCGCCGCACGAAGCTGGAGATGCCGTAGGTGCCGCGCGGCCGGCTCGACGCCGCGCCGAACATGATCAGCGGGCGCTTCGCCTTGATGATCATCTCGGCGGCGCGGTCGAGCGCCGTGCGATGCGCCACCGGAATCTCGATCGGATGCACCGGAACCACCGGAACTTCGGGCACCGCCTCGCCGGCGATATCCTCGGGCAGTTCCAGCAGCACCGGTCCGGGACGCTCCTCCATCGCGGTGCGGAAGGCGTCGCGCACGATCGTCGGAATGCTGGCGGCGCTGACGATCTGGCGTGCCGCCTTGGTCAGCGGCTTCATCGAGGCGATGACGTCGACGATCTGGAAGCGCGCCTGGCGGCTGCTCATGATCGCCTTCTGCCCGGTGATCAGGATCATCGGCATGGCGCCGAGATGGGCATAGGCCGCGCCCGTCGAGAAGTTGAGCGCACCCGGCCCCAGCGTCGCGATGCAGACGCCGGGCCTGCCGGTGAGCCGGCCATGCGTCGCCGCCATGAAGGCCGCGGCCTGTTCGTGCCGCGTCAGGATGAGCTGGATCTTCGACTTCCGCAGCGACTCGACGACGTCGAGGTTCTCTTCGCCGGGAATGCCGAAGATGCGGTCGACGCCTTCGTTCTCCAGGGCGGCGACGAGAAGGTCGGAGCCCTTGACCATGCGTTGTCCCGTCTTCTTGTCCTGCCCCGAGGAGGCGTGGTTCGCTTGTGCTTTGGTCATGCCAGTCGCTTCGTGATTGCTGCTGCAAAGTCCTTGGTCGTCGCCGAGCCACCGAGATCGCCGGTCTTGATCTTGTCGGTGTTGAGCACGGCATCGACCGCGCTGCGGATGGCGTTCGCCTTTCCGCCCTCGCCGACATGGTCGAGCATCAGGCAGGCGGCCAGCAGCAGCGCGAGGGGGTTGGCGATGCCCTTGCCGGCGATGTCCGGCGCCGAGCCGTGCACCGCCTCGAAGATCGCGACGTCCGGGCCGATATTGGCGCCCGGCGCCATGCCGAGCCCGCCGACGAGTCCGGCGATCTGGTCGGACAGGATGTCGCCGAACAGGTTGGTGGTGACGATGACGTCGAACTGCTCCGGCTTCATCACCAATTGCATCGCGCAGGCGTCGACGATGCGCTCGTCCATCGCGATGCGGCCTTCATACTCCTTGGCGACCTCCTTGCCGGCGGCGAGGAAAATGCCGGTCAGCGCCTTCAGCACGTTCGCCTTGTGGACGACGGTCACCTTCTTGCGGCCGTTCGCCAGGGCGTATTCGAAGGCGTATCGGATGATCCGGCGGCACTCGGCCTTGGTGTTGATGCCCTGCGAGATCGCCACCGCCTGCGGGTCGTCGCCGACCGCGATGAAGTGCTCGAAGGCGACATAGAGGCCTTCGAGATTCTCGCGGATCAGGACGATGTCGATGTCCTCGTAGCGACCGCCCGGGGTCAGCGTCTTGGCCGGACGCACATTGGCGTAGAGGCCGAAGGTCTCGCGCAGGCGGACATTGACGGAGCGGAAGCCGCCGCCGACCGGCGTGGTCAGCGGGCCCTTCAGCGCCAGCTTGGTGCGACGGATACTGTCGAGCGTCGCCTGCGGCATTGGCTCGCCACCATTGTCGATGCCGGCGAGGCCGCCGAATTGGCGGTCCCAGGCGAAAGGCGCCTTGGCGGCCTCCAGGATCTGTACGACGGCCTCGGTGATCTCGGGGCCGATGCCATCGCCAGCAATGAGCGTGGCCGGTATCGCTGTCGTCACGCGTCCCTCCCAGTCGAACGTGGAATTTCAGTATTGCGATGTCTTCAGGCTGCGATATCGCGCAGGACGTACTGCAGGATTCCGCCGTTCTTGAAGTAATCGAGCTCGTCCAGCGTATCGATGCGGCAGAGCAACGGGATGTTCTTCACCGTGCCGTCGGCATAGGTGATCCTGGCCGTCATGGTCTGGCGCGGCTTGATCGTGTCCAGGCCATCGATCTCGACGGTCTCGTCGCCCTTCAGCCCCAGGCTCGCCCAGGAGGTGCCGGGCTCGAAGGTGAAGGGCACGACGCCCATGCCGACGAGGTTGGAGCGGTGGATGCGCTCGAAGCTCTGGGCGATCACCGCCCTGACGCCGAGCAGGTTGGTGCCCTTGGCGGCCCAGTCGCGCGAGGAACCGTTGCCGTATTCGACGCCGGCGAAGATCACCAGCGGCACCTTATCCGCCTGGTAACGCATCGAGGCGTCGTAGATCGGCAGCTCTTCCTTGCTGGGATAGTGGATGGCGTAGCCGCCTTCGCGGCCATTGGGCCCGAGCATGTGGTTGCGGATGCGGATGTTGGCGAAGGTGCCGCGCATCATCACCTCGTGATTGCCGCGGCGCGTGCCGTATTGGTTGAAGTCGGCGACGGCGACGCCATGCTCTGTCAGGTAGTGACCGGCGGGGGAGGTGGCCTTGATCGAACCGGCCGGCGAGATGTGGTCGGTGGTGATCTTGTCGCCGAACAGGCCGAGGATGCGCGCGCCCTTGATGTCGCCCGTCTTGCCGAAAGTCCTCTGCATGCCTTGGAAATAGGGCGGGTTCTGCACATAGGTCGACGTATCGTCCCAGGCATAGGTCTGGCCGGTCGGGGCCTTGACCGCCTGCCAGTTGGCGTCGCCCTTGAAGACATCGGCATATTTGCGTGCGAACACGTCGCGCGTGACGTTCTTCTCAATGAACTCCTGGATCTCCGCCGAGGTCGGCCAGATATCCCTGAGATAGACCGGCTTGCCCTCGCGATCTTCGCCGAGCGGCTCCTTGGTCAGGTCCTTGGTGACCGTGCCGGCGAGCGCATGCGCCACGACCAGCGGCGGCGAAGCGAGATAGTTCGCCTGCACGTCCGGCGAGACGCGGCCCTCGAAATTGCGGTTGCCCGAGAGCACGGCAGCGGCGATCAGGCCCTTGTCGTTGATCGTCTTGGAGATCGGCGCCGGCAGCGGGCCGGAATTGCCGATGCAGGTGGTGCAGCCGAAGCCGACCAGATTGAAGCCGATCTGGTCGAGCTCCTTCTGCAGGCCCGACCGAGCAAGGTACTCGGCGACGACCTGCGAGCCCGGTGCCAGCGAGGTCTTGACCCAGGGCTTCTGCCTCAGCCCACGGCGATTGGCGTTGCGGGCGAGCAGGCCGGCGCCGATCAGCACCGAGGGGTTCGAGGTGTTGGTGCAGGAGGTGATGGCGGCGATGACCACGTCGCCATGGCCGAGGTCGAAGGTCTCGCCCTCGACCGCGTAGCGCTTGTGCATCTCGGCCGCCTTCTTGTAGTCGGCCTCCATCGCGGCGGCGAAACCGGCGGGAATGTCCTGCAAGGCGACGCGGCCTTCGGGGCGCTTCGGCCCGGCCATGGACGGGACGACATCGCCCAGATCGAGCGCGAGCGTGTCAGTGAAGACCGGGTCGGCCGAACCGTCATGGCGCCACATGCCCTGCGCCTTGCTATAGGCCTCGACCAGCGCGATCCGCTCTTCCGCGCGGTTGGACATGGTGAGATAGCGCAGCGTCTCGCCATCGACAGGGAAGAAGCCGCAGGTCGCGCCATATTCCGGGCCCATATTGGCGATCGTGGCGCGGTCGGCCAGTGTCATGTTCGATAGGCCAGGGCCGTAGAACTCGACGAACTTGCCGACGACGCCCTTCTTGCGCAACATCTGGGTGACGGTCAGCACCAGATCGGTCGCGGTGATGCCTTCCTTGAGCTTGCCGGTGAGCTTGAAGCCGATCACTTCGGGCAGCAACATGGACACCGGCTGGCCAAGCATGGCGGCCTCGGCCTCGATGCCGCCGACGCCCCAGCCGAGCACGCCGAGGCCGTTGATCATCGTCGTATGCGAGTCGGTGCCGACGCAGGTGTCGGGATAGGCGATCGTCTCGCCACCCTCTTCATTGGTCCAGACGACCTGGCCGAGATATTCGAGGTTGACCTGGTGGCAGATGCCGGTGCCGGGCGGCACGACGCGGAAATTGCGGAAAGCCTGCTGGCCCCATTTGAGGAACTTGTAGCGTTCCTCGTTGCGCGCATATTCGAGATCGACATTGTGCCGCAGCGCCTTGGGCGAACCGAACTCGTCGACGATGACCGAATGGTCGATGACGAGGTCGACCGGCACCAGCGGGTTGATCTTCTGCGGATCGCCGCCCAGAGCTACGACGCCGTCGCGCATCGCGGCGAGGTCGACCACCGCCGGTACGCCGGTAAAGTCCTGCATCAGCACGCGGGCGGGACGATAAGCGATCTCGACGCCGGCCTTGCCCTTGTCATTCAGCCAACCGGCGACGGCCTCGATATTGGCCTTGGTGACCGAGCGGCCGTCTTCGTTGCGCAGCAGATTCTCGAGCAGAACCTTCATCGAGAATGGCAGACTGGAGATACCGGCTAGGCCGTTCTTCTCGGCTTCGATCAGATCGAAATACGTGTACTGCGCGTTCCCGACCGTCAGGGTACGCTTGCAGCTAAAGCTGTCGTGGGCTTCCGACATGTTCCAGATCCCCAATCTCTACAACGTCGCATCGAGCCACGTGCCGGCGGCTCCGCCGACACCTGTTTGGATTTGGGATCCGGATGACTTGATCAGCGCCCCGCCCCGCCGAAGCAAAGACAGCAACACTGATATCGAAACATCACGCCTCTGCGCGCACGCCCTCATAGGCCTGTCGCATGGAGGCTTTTCTTGCAATATACTCATGTACAAATGAGTATTTGCTTTTGTTGTGACGTGTATAAACGATGCCGCGTAAGACACGCGGCCAAGCCGATATCCTCCCAATTTCTTTATTCGACCTTGGCGCGGAGCAGCTTCGGTCGTATGTTAGAACGATAATGAGATGCGAAGCTGTCAAGAACCTGTCACTTTTTCGGCCGCCACACGATTTGGCAGAGTCCGGACAGAACGGTTCTCCAGACTGCCGGCCATGGGGGGATGTAGGGCAGGATGCGGATTCTATTCGTCGAAGACAGCGTGGATCAGGCGACCGCCGTGGTCGCGCGCCTGCGTCGTTCGGGGTACGCGGTCGACTGGGCCAAGGATGGCGAACAGGCCGATCAGTTCTTCCAGCAGGCTTCCTATGATCTCATCCTTCTCGACCTGATGCTGCCGAAGGTCGACGGCGAGACCTTTCTGGGGCGGCTCAGGGGGCGGAACTCGACCGTGCCGGTCCTCGTCATGACGGCCCGCGGCGGCCTCGACGAGAAGATCCGGGTGCTCGACATCGGCGCCGACGACTATGTCGTCAAACCCTTCGACCTCAGCGAGATCGAAGCGCGCATCCGCGCCTTGCTGCGGCGGCCGCAGGGGCTCTCCAGCAGCGCCACAACGATCGGCAACCTCGTCTTCGACCTGTCGCGGCGCAGGGTCGAGATCAGCGGCCGCCATGTCCAGATCGGGCAGCGAGAATTCCGCCTGCTCGAACTGTTCCTGGGCAACCTCGACCGTGTTCTCGCCAAGGATACCATCCTCGATCGCCTCTTTTCCTTCGACGAGCCGGCAGCGCCCAATGCGGTCGAGCTCTATGTCTCGAGGCTGAGGAAGAAGCTGGCAGGAACCTCGGTCGAAATCAGGACCATATGGGGGGAAGGCTACGTCGCCGAAGTCCATGACCGGGCGTGAGACCTACTCCATCCGTGCGCGGCTGTTCGGTCGGCTGATGCCGGCTTTCCTCGTGCTCGGGCTGGGGCTGTTCTACTATCTCCATTCGCACGCACAGCGCGCCTCGGAGCGATCCTTCGACCATCTGCTCGCAGCGTCGGCGCTGTCGATCGCGGACGCCATCCAGTACGATGACGGCGTTCTCACGGTCGACCTGACCCACTCGTCGCTCGCGATCATCGCCAGCCGGACAGCCAATCGGATTTTCTATCGCGTCACCGCGCCGGACGGTTCGCTGATCACCGGCTATTCCGAGCTTGCAGCGAAGGCGCCTGGCGCCACCTCCTCCGACCCGCAATTCGCGGATGGCACGTTTCTGGGAGTTCCGGTGCGGATCTGCACGCTCGGGCGCTTCATCTCGGGTGGGCGACAATCGGGCTGGGTCACGGTCGTCGTCGCCGAGACCAACGAGGAGCAGGAGCAGTTCCGCGCGGAGCTGCTGCGGCTCTCCTTCGGCCCGGCCGCCGGCATCATGCTGCTCGCCATGGCCCTGATCTGGCTGGCCGTGCGCAGCGCGCTGCGGCCACTCGATGCCATCGAGCGCGCCATCGCGGCCAACGACGCCGTCAATCTCCAACGTCTTAACGTGCCGGTGCCGCAGGAAATCCACCACCTCGTCGCCGCCCTCAACAGTCTGATCGACCGGCTGATGGCGCTACTGGCGCGGATGCAGAACTTCATCGCTGAATCGGCGCATCAGATCCGCACCCCGCTTTCCAACCTGCGGGCGCAGGTTGAAATGGCGGTCGACGAAACGGATCGTGGCTCAGTCTGCGACCAGCTGCGTTCGATCCACCGCAACGCCGTCGTCGTCAGCCGCCTCGCAGACCAGCTTCTTGCCGACACCATGGTCGCCCATCGCGTCGAGGTCTCGACGCTCGTGCCGACTGACCTGCTGGAGTTGGTCGAGCTGGCGATCGACGAGTTCAGCGACCGCACGAACATGAAGGTCAACCTGCGCATCGAGACGCTGGAGGCGCCGCCCTACATCTTGAGCGACGGGCAGATGCTCACCGAGGCGTTCCGCAACCTGCTCGACAATGCGCTGAAATATGCCGGCCGGACCGAGCCGATCACCGTCCGGCTGGTGTCTGAGACCGGTCAGGTCGTGCTCTCGGTCGAGGACCGCGGCCCCGGCATCGCTGCCGCTGAACGTCCGGGCATCACCGAGCGCTTCGTGCGCGGCTCCAGCTCCAGCGACACGCCAGGCAGTGGGCTCGGGCTTTCGATCGTTGCTAACGTTATTCGCCACCATCATGCGACACTGACCTTCGAGGATCGGAAGGGGGGTGGCTTGGTCGTGAAGATGACATTCCCTGTGAACCGGCTTGCCGAGGAGCAGGCGCGATGAGATGGCAGCGCTTCCTATCGATGGGCCTCGCCCTGATCGTGGCAGGTGCCGCCGCAGCTGCGGAGAAGGTCACCCGCTTCGGCCCGCCAAACGCGACATCCGAGTTGGTGATTTGGGGAGCGACCGACCTCGACGAACTGCGCCCTGCGATCGAGAGCTTTCTCGCCCAAAAGCCGAATGTCGCAATCCTTTATCACGACCTGCAATCGAACGTCCTCTACGAGCGGATTCGAGCCGGCGTGCCCCCTGCGCCCGATCTGGCGATCAGCTCTGCCGCCGATCTGCAGATTAAGCTGGTCAATGACGGCTTCGCGCGTGATCACAAGCCGGCAAAGGACATCACGCTGCCGCCCGGGACGTCGTGGCGGAATCAGGCCTTCGGGATCTCGGTCGAGCCGGCGGTGATCGTCTTCCACCAGAGCCTGGCGGAACTCGGCCCACTGCCGAGATCGCGGCCGGATCTCATCCGGTTGCTGGCGAAGCACTCCGCCGCGCTCGACGGGCGCATCGCGACCTATGATCTCGATCTCAGCGGCCTTGGCTATCTCTTCGCCAGCCACGACTCGGCCTATTCGACGAACTATACGACCTTGATGCAATTGCTCGGCCGTGCCCATGTCCGGCTCTA
This sequence comes from Rhizobiales bacterium 2SD, assembly GCA_005502805.1. GTDB lineage: Bacteria > Pseudomonadota > Alphaproteobacteria > Rhizobiales > Beijerinckiaceae > Allobosea. Next base: position 16,129 of record SCMY01000019.1, read on the forward strand.
TTGCTGCAGTGGCGAGATCCTGAACGAGATCGAGAAGCAGACGATCCTGGTGGGGTACAATCTGCTCGGTTCCTATGCGCTCGCCCGCAAGCAGCGCGGCGCGCCGATCGAGATCATCCTGCCGGAAGACTATACGCTCGTGCTCTCTCGCGTCGCCCTGATCCCGCGCGCCGCCAGGCTTCCCGATTTGAGCGGGGCCTTTCTGAACTACCTGCTGTCGCCGGAGGTCCAGAAGCGTTCCGGCAATCTCGCGCGTTATGGCTCGACCCCGGTCTCGGCCGCACACCCGATCGTGCTCAACCCGTCGCTGCTGGTCTATCTCGACCCGGTTAAGCGCGCGAAATTCATCAAGACCTGGCGTAGCCTCATTGGAGCGGATGTTCGGTAAGGCCCGCATGTCTCTGCTCGTCGAGCTGGTATCGCTGTCGCCCTGCGGCACATTGAAAACCGATCGGAGTTTCGTTCGCCAGCTACGTTTCGCGAAGTTCGACGGCAAGTTACCTGAATAGGAGCCTTACTATAGGGCATAGCGAGCCAAACTATCGTGCGCAGAACGAAGTTCTTCCACCCGGGCCGGATCGTGCCGTTCGCTTTCCTCGCCGTGATCGGGCTCGGAACGGCGGTGCTGATGTTGCCGGCCGCCCGGGCGGATCCCGGCCATGCTCCGTTCATCATCGCGCTGTTCACGGCGACCTCCGCCGTCTGCGTGACAGGTCTGGCCGCGACGGATACAGCGGTCTATTGGAGCCCGTTCGGCCAGGCCGTTATTCTGGTGCTCGCGCAGGTTGGCGGGCTCGGGATCATGACCGGCGCGACATTACTCGGCCTGCTGGTGAGCCGGCGCCTCGGCCTGTCGACGCGGCTGATCGCACAAGCCGAAACGCGCAGCTTGCGCCTCGGTGACGTCACGACGGTGTTGCGCCTGATCCTGATCGTCACGCTCGCGATGGAAGCGGCCACAATGGCCGTGCTGACCGTAAGGTTCCGCTATGCCTATGACCACGGTTGGAGCGAGGCGCTCTGGCACGGTCTCTGCCATGCCGTGTTCGCCTTCAACCATGCGGGTTTCTCAACCTATTCCGACAATCTCGTGCGCTTCGCACGCGACCCTCTCATCCTGGCGCCGATCATGCTGACCGTCACCATCAGCAGCCTCGGCTTCCCCGTGATCCACGAACTCGCCGATGGCGCGCGCCGCCCCTCGCGCTGGTCGATCCACAGCAAGATGACGCTTCTCGGCTCGGCGTTGCTGCTGATCATCGGCTTCGCCGCGGTCGCCGTCTACGAATGGGACAATGTCGCGACGATCGGAGCATTCGCCTGGCCGGACAAGCTGCTCAATGCGGCCTTCCATTCGGTCATGACGCGCAGTGCGGGCTTCAACAGCGTCGATATCGGCAAGATGGAACCTGCCACGCTGATGGTCAGCGACATCCTGATGCTGATCGGCGGAGGCAGCGCCGGCACTGCTGGCGGGATCAAGATTACGACGTTCCTCATCCTGGGCTTCGTCGTCTGGGCCGAGATCCACGGGAAGGAGGACACCACTGCCTTTCGCCGCCGCATCAGCCCGCAGGCGCAGCGCCAGGCTCTGTCCGTCGTATTGCTCGCGGTCGGTGTCGTCGCGATCGGTGTCCTGATCATGCTCAGCCTGACCAGCTTTGCCTTCGAGGTCGTTCTTTTCGAGGTTGTTTCGGCGTTCGCAACCACAGGGCTCTCCACGGGGATCACCCCGCACTTGCCTGCGCCGGCGCTCTTCCTCCTGACCTGCCTGATGTTCCTCGGGCGCGTCGGCACCATCACCGTGGCGAGCGTGCTCGCCCTCAAGGAGCGCGGAACCACCTTCCGCTACCCTGAGGAACGCCCCATCGTCGGCTGAAACCGCCCCTGTTTCGAAGGACATCCGCAATGGCCCAGCGCCCTCGCACCGATCGGACCAACGGCGTTGTCGTCATCGGACTCGGCCGCTTCGGCAGTGCCGTCGCGGAGGCGTTGATCCGACTGGGGCACAATGTCCTGGCCATGGATGTCGACCTTGCACTGATCCAACAATGGTCCGATCGGCTCACCCATGTCGTCCAGGCGAGCAGCATCGACGCCGATACCCTGCGCAGCCTGGGCGTCCATGAGTTCCCCAAGGCCGTGGTCGCGATCGGCACCGACATCGAGGCGAGCGCGCTCACCGTGCTGGCCCTGGCCGAGATCGGCGTGCCGGACATCTGGGCGAAAGCCGTCACCGACAATCACGGGCGCATTCTCGAACGCATCGGCGCGCACCACGTCATCTTTCCGGAGGCGGCCATGGGCGAGCGCGTCGCCCATCTCGTCGCCAGCCGGATGATCGACTTCATCGAGTTCGACGACGGTTTCGCCATCGTCAAGATGCGCCCGCCCCAGCAGGCGATCGGCCGTACTTTGGCCGACTCGCAGCTGCGCGCGCGCTTCGGCATCACCGTCATCGGCGTGAAGCGCCCACGCCAGGACTTCGTCTATGCTCGCCCCGAGACCACGATCGAAACTGGCGATCTCCTGATCGTCTGCGGCCAGACACATGTCGTCGAGCAGTTCGCCGCGCAGTATTGATCGTTTTCCGGTCATTCAGGAACGTATCCTGGAGCTTTGAAGAAGTTGGCGTATCGGGCTGTGGAGCGGCAGGCAAAGCTGCTTCGGCAGCCTCGATGGCCGCGCGCACGCCGGCGCCCTTGTCGGAACCGAGATGGTCCATGACAACGACGTCGCCGGGTTTTGCAGTGCGCCCTTAAGGCGGACAGCGTGGCGGCCAGCCATTGATCGGGGAGCCGGGTCTTCGAAGGATGGAGACCCATGGTTCGACGTCGCTCCCACAGCGTCGAGTCCAAGCGCGAGTTGATCCAGGATCACCTGGCGGGCGAGACATTCCACCTGGCCGTCCACAGAACCGGCAGCAGGGCAGCCCGCATCAAGGACGATCGTCTCCACCAAGGTGTTCGACATGTTTGTGTCGAGCCCGAGTCGTCGCCAGACAAACCAAATTTTTGCTGCACTGCACAACGAGACAAATGCTTTCTGCTGCTTCCCCCCTGCTTCCCCGGCGGCGCCGGAGGGGTCGGGGAAGCAGAAAACGCTCCGAAGGGCGTCTGCTAAGCGCTTGATTTCATTGAGATTGTCTGGAGCGGGCGAAGGGATTCGAACCCTCGACCCCAACCTTGGCAAGGTTGTGCTCTACCCCTGAGCTACACCCGCATCCGAGACAGTCGCGCCGTGTTGGCGGCGCGGCCGGGTTATTGCCCCAAAGCGGCGCGAAGCGCAAGCGCCTTGTTGCAATTTTCTGATCGTCACGTGACAGCCCGGCAAAATCGTCGGGAAAACCGCGCCATTTCAAGGAAGGCTCGGGTTACGCGGCCAGCATGCCACGCCGGCGGGGCGCCCAGCGGGCGAGAGGCTACATTCGCGCAGCGACTCGCGGTCGTGCGCAGGCCCCTCGACGCATGATTGCGGAGGCTGTGCCGGGGAAAGCCGGGGGCGGCTGCAGTCTTCTTTCTCATCTCGCCTCGCTTGCCTGCGCCGGCCTGCGGCCTTAGGCATCGCTCACGTTCCTTAGTCTCGCTGGCCGCCCATGCCCACGCCGCTCTCTCCCGACGATCTCATCGCCAAGCTCGACGAACTCGGCATCAAGACCGAGCGCATCGACCATGTCGCGGTCTTCACCGTCGCCGAATCGAAGGAACTGCGCGGCAAGGTCCCCGGGCACCACACCAAAAACCTGTTCCTGAAGGACAAGAAGGGCAAGATTTTCCTGGTCTCGGCGCTGGAGAGCACGCGGATCGATCTGAAGCGGCTGCATGAGCGACTGGGCGCCAGCGGGCGGCTGTCCTTCGGTTCTGCCGAGCTGCTGATGGATAAGCTCGGGGTGACGCCGGGCTCGGTCACTGCCTTCGCCGTGGCAAACGATCATGCTGGAGATGTCACCATGGTGCTCGACGCTGCCCTGATGGATGGCGAGCGCCTGAACTTCCATCCGCTGGTCAACACGGCGACGCTCGGCATCTCCAGAGACGACATGCTCGCCTTCCTGCGTGCGGTCGGGCACGAGCCGATGATCATTGAGCTTCCGACGCCGCCGGACGATGGACAGAACGGCTGAAGCCACCCATCTATGGGGTGGCCCGTCGCGGCGGGCACCCGGTTTTCCGAATTTCACGTCGACAGATTGCTAGTGAAGGACGAGCCATGCTGGTCAATGGCGATGCGGCCCCGGCCAAGGGGGCGATCAAGGACACGACGACGCAGGGCTTCCGCCAGGACGTCATCGCCGAATCGATGAACCAGCCGGTGCTGGTCGACTTCTGGGCGCCGTGGTGTGGCCCGTGCAAGCAATTGACCCCCGTGATCGAGAAGGTGGTCAACGAGGCCGGCGGCAAGGTCAAGCTGGTCAAGATGAACATCGACGAGCATCCGGCGATCCCCGGCCAGCTCGGCATCCAGTCGATTCCGGCGGTGATCGCCTTCCAGCGCGGCCAGCCGGTCGACGGCTTCATGGGCGCCCAGCCCGAGAGCCAGATCAAGGCCTTCATCGAGCGCCTGGTCGGGCCGATGGGGCCGGGGCCGGTCGAGGAGGTGCTGGCCGCGGCGGCGCAAGCGCTGGAGGCGGGCGACGCCGCCGGCGCGAGCGAGCTCTATGCCGAGGTGCTGGCGGCCGAGCCCGAGAACATCACGGCGATCACCGGCATGGCGCGCCTGCATCTCGACGCCGGCGATATCGAGGGCGCCAAGGGCTTTCTCGCCATGGTGCCGGAGGCGAAGGCGCAGGATCCGGCGGTGGCGGCGGTCAGGGCGGCGGTCGAGCTTGCCGAGCAGGCCGCCTCGCTTGGCGACACAGCCGAGCTCGAGGCCAAGGTCGCGGCCAATCCGAAAGACCATCAGGCCCGCTTCGACCTTGCTCTGGCGCTGAACGCCCGCGACAAGCGCGAGGAGGCGGTCGATCATCTGATCGCGATCATCAAGGCCGATCGCAAATGGAACGATGACGGTGCCCGCAAGCAGCTGCTGCAGTTCTTCGAGGCCTGGGGCCCGATGGACGAGCACAGCGTCGCCGGGCGGCGCAAGTTGTCGGGCCTCTTGTTTTCGTGAGCCGGGGAGGCGGGCATGGGCATGAATGCGGTCTATTCCGGGCAGGACGATTGCCCGGCGGTGATCCCGCTCTTCCCGCTCGCCGGTGCGCTCCTGCTGCCGCGCGGCCAGATGCCGCTCAACATCTTCGAGCCGCGCTATCTTGCCATGATCGATGATGCGCTGCGCACGCACCGTGTCATCGGCATGATCCAGCCGGAGCCGGAGAACGGGCGTCAGGCGCAGGTGCCGGGGTTGCTCCAGGTCGGCTGCATCGGACGCATCACGCAGTTCGCCGAGACCGGCGACGACCGCTATATCATCACCCTGACCGGCATCTCGCGTTTCCGGCTGGAGGAGGAGCTCTCCGTCACCACGCCCTATCGGCAAGGCCGTGTCTCCTATGGCGATTTCGCCGTGGATTTCGAGGCGCGCGCCGGCGAGGACGAGGTCGATCGTGCCGGCCTCATCAAGGCGCTGCGCAGCTTCGCCAAGGCGAACGAGCTCAAGATTGACTGGAAGGGCGTCAACGAGGCGCCGAACGAGGCGCTGGTCAACGCGCTCTCGATGATGTGCCCGTTCGGGCCGCGCGAGAAGCAGGCGCTGCTGGAGGCGCCGAGCCTGAAGAGCCGGGCCGAGGTGCTGGTCGCGATCACCGAGATCGAGCTGGCGCGCGGTGGCTCCGACCCGGACACGACGCTGCAGTGAGCGCCGCGTCCCTGCCTGCTGCCGGCAGCCCGCCCGCCACCTACCCGCCGCGGCGCGCGGTCGTCGCCTGGATCTTCTTCGACTGGTCGGCGCAACCCTTCTTCACCCTCGTCACCACCTTCGTCTTCGCGCCCTTCTTCGCCTCGGCGCTGGCGAGCGATCCGGCGCAGGGGCAGGCGCTCTGGGGTTATGCGACGGGCCTTGCCGGGCTCGCCATAGCGCTGCTCTCGCCGCTGCTGGGCGGCATCGCCGACCGCACCGGACCGCGTAAGCCCTGGATCGCCGTGTTCGGCGCGATGCTGGTCCTGGGCTCAGGCATGCTCTGGTACGCCAAGCCCGGCTCGCCCTGGGCGGTGCCGATCGCGCTCGCCGGCTTCGTCATCGGCACGATCGGCGCCGAGTTCGCGACGATCTTCAACAATGCGATGATGACGCGGCTGGTGCCGCCGGCGCGGCTCGGGCGGCTCTCGGGCACCGGCTGGGCGGTCGGCTATCTCGGCGGGCTGATCTCGCTGGCGCTGACGCTCGGCTTCCTCGCCGCCGATCCGCATACGGGCAAGACGCTGGCCGGCCTGTCGCCATTGTTCGGGCTCGACGCCGCGGCGCGCGAGGGCGACCGGTTCTCGGGTCCGCTCACGGCCCTCTGGTTCGTGATCTTCGTGACACCGATGTTCCTGCTGACACCGGATTCGCCGCGCAGCGGCGTTTCGCTGAAGGAAGCGGCGGCCGGCGGCTTCTCGCATCTCAAGGCGACGATCGCCGAACTGCCGTCGCTGCCCGGTCTCGGCCGCTTCCTGCTCGCCAACATGATCTATCAGGACGGGCTGGTCGCGCTCTTCGCCTTCGGCGGCATCTATGGCGCCGGGGTGTTCGGCTGGCAGACAATCGAGCTCGGCGTCTTCGGCATCCTGCTCACCATCACCGGCACGCTCGGGGCCTGGGCCGGCGGCAAGCTCGACGATGCGATCGGCGGCAAGCCGGTGATCCTCGGCGCCATCGCCTGCCTGCTCTTCGCCTGTATCGGCATCCTCTCGCTCGGGCCGGGGCAGGTCGCTTTCGTGATCGAGACGGCGCCGCCGGTTCCCGGCGACGGCCTCTTCGCCTCGCTGCCGGAGAAGGTCTATCTCGGCCTGGGCCTGCTGATCGGCCTCGTCGCTGGTCCCCTGCAGGCGTCGTCGCGCAGCCTGCTTGCCCGGATCGCGCCGCCGGCCCGGATCGGCGAGTTCTTCGGCCTGTTCGCGCTGGCCGGCAAGGTGACCTCGTTCCTCGGGCCGACCTTGGTCGCGCTGGCGACGACGATCTTCGCCAGCCAGCGTGCGGGCTTGGCGGTGCTGATCGGCTTCTTCCTCACCGGGGCCTGGCTGATCGCGGGCGTGAAGGTGAAGCGGCCCTAGCCACTACTCGAAACCACTGCCGACTCCGGCTGGCAGCAGGCGCGCTATCGTGCCCGGAAGGCGAGTTCAGAGCCTGGCCGGCGCGGGAAGATTGCGATGCGGATCGTCGAGATGGACGCCCCGGCGGGGCAAGGCGCTCAGCGGAAGCAGGTGGCGACCGGCGACAACCTCGTCGCGCCGCAGGCCGTGCTGAAATGGTACGAGATCGCCGAAGCCGGCATCGAGGCTGAAACCGTCACGCTGGCGCGGCAGGCGGCTGAAGGCTTTGCAGCCGGCCGGCAAGGCGAGGTCGGCTTCGCCATCCTGCATCGCTGCGGCGAGCATTTTCATTTCCTGCTGCTCTGCACCTGGCGCGGCACAAACGAGCTCTGGGAAACCGTGCAGTTCATCGATGAGGGCATGACGGCCTTTGCGCCGTTCGACGCGCCCCATGCCCATCGCGGGACCTTCTGCATCTGGGAGATGACGGCGGTCTCGCACGAGACCGCGGCGTGGCGAAAGTTCCTGCTCTCGCCGCGCAGCGAGGCTGATCTCGAAGCCTATCTGCGCAGCCGCTACACCGGCGAGGCGTGAAACGGCGTCATTCTCGGGCGGAGCGAAGCGCAGACCCGAGAATCTCAGGACGAGAAGGCGCCAGCTTGAGCCCTCTCCGGCTTGAGATGCTCGGGTCAAGCCCGAGCATGACGACCAGTATCAAGGCAGCGCCTTCAGATATCGCACTGGCCGGCCCGGCGCCGCGGCGTTCGCCGCGTGGACGATCGCGTTCGCGTCGATGCCGAAATGGCGGTAGAGGTCGGCGACCGTGCCGGTCTGGCCGAAATGCTCGACGCCGAGCGCCTTCTGCCTGTGGCCGTGGACGCTGCCGAGCCAGGCCAAAGTCGCCGGATGGCCGTCCAGCACCGAGACGATGCCGCAATCGCGCTGGAGATCGCCGAGCAGGCGCTCGACATGGCTCGTCGCCGCATGGTTGCCGCGCTGGCGCGCCCGCTCGGCCGCCTGCCAGCCGGCATTGAGCCGGTCGGCAGAAGTGATGGCGAGCAGGCCGACATCGCGCCGGTCTTCGCCGAGCAGGCCGACGGCCTCGATCGCCTCGGGCGCGACCGCGCCGGTATAGGCGATGACGACTGAGGCGTTCGGGCCGGGCTTCCTCAGCCAATAGGCGCCGTCGATGATGTCGCGCTCCAGCTCCGGCGTCATCGCCCGCTTGGGCTGCTCGACCTGGCGGGTCGAGAGGCGCAGATAAACCGAGCCGCCGGTCTCGTCGCGCAGCCAGGTGCGCTCGTCCGGATCGCCCTCGCCATCCTTCTGCAGGTATTCGAACGACCAGCGCATCATCACCGCGAGTTCGTCGACGAAGGCCGGCTCGAAAGCGCAGAGCCCGTCCTGGCTCATGCCGATCAGCGGTGTCGCGATCGACTGGTGAGCGCCGCCCTCGGGCGCCAGCGTAACGCCGGCCGGCGTCGCCACGACCATGAAGCGGGCGTCCTGGTAGCAGGCATAGTTCAGCGCATCGAGCCCGCGCGAGATGAAGGGGTCGTAGAGCGTGCCGATCGGGATCAGGCGCTCGCCGAAGATCGAATGCGACAGGCCGAGCGCCGAAAGGTTGATGAACAAGTTCATCTCGGCGATTCCCAGCTCGATATGCTGGCCCTTGGGCGAGAACTCCCATTTCTGCATCGAGGGGATGCGCTCGTCCTTGAAGGTGTCGGCCATCGACGCCCGCGCGAACAGGCCGCGGCGGTTGACCCAGGGGCCGAGATTGGTCGAGACGGTGACGTCGGGTGCGGTCGTGACGATGCGGTCGGCGAGCGGGCCGCCGAGCTTGGCGAGTTCGTCGAGCACCTTGCCGAAGCCCATCTGGGTGGACATCGTCGCCTGGATGCCGGCCTCCAACTTCGCTGGGACGGGCAGGGCCGGAGCCGAATGGCGCCGGCGCCCCTTGGCGAAGAACGGCACCTTGTCGAGGAAGGCGCGGATCTCCTTCTCAGGCAGGGTCAGCCCCTCGAACAGATCCCATTCATGGCCGGGCCGGACCTTGTTCGCGGCCTTGAAGCCTTCCATCTGCTCCTTGGTCATCAGGCCGGCATGGTTGTCCTTGTGGCCGGCGAGCGGCAGGCCGAAACCCTTGACGGTATAGGCGAGGAAGCAGACTGGTCGGTCATGCGCGATGCCCTCGAAGGCTTCGAGCAGAGAAGGCAGATCGTGGCCGCCTAGATTGCACATCAGCGCCGAGAGCTCGGCGTCGGAACGCTTCTCGATCAGCTTGGTCACCGGCCCCTGGTCGCCAAGATCGTCCATCAGGCGCTTGCGCCAGGCGGCGCCACCCTGGAAGGTGAGGGCCGAATAGAGCTGGTTCGGGCAGGAATCGATCCAGGCCTTCAGGCGCTCGCCGCCCTTCTCCTTGAACGCCGCCTGCTGGAGCGAGCCGTATTTCAGGGTGACGACGTCCCAGCCGAAGGCGCGGAACATCTGCTCGATCCGGTCGTAGAGACCCTCGCGGACGACGGCGTCGAGCGACTGGCGGTTATAGTCGATCACCCACCAGGTGTTGCGCACGCCGTGCTTCCAGCCCTCCATCAGGGCCTCGAAGATGTTGCCCTCGTCGAGCTCGGCATCGCCGATCAGCGCGACCATGCGCCCTTCCGGAGTGTCGGCTCCCCAGCCATGCGCCTTCACATAGTCCTGGACCAGGGATGAGAAGAGCGTCTGCGCCACGCCGAGGCCGACCGAGCCGGTCGAGAAATCGACGTCGTCGATATCCTTGGTGCGTGAGGGATAGCTCTGCGCGCCCTTGTAGCCGCGGAAGTTCTCGAGCTTCTCCTGCGTCTGCAGGCCCATCAGATAGTTGATGGCGTGGAAGATCGGCGAAGCGTGCGGCTTTACCGCCACCCGGTCCTGCGGCTTCAGCGCGGCCATGTAGAGCGCCGTCATGATCGTCGCCAGCGAGGCCGAGGAGGCCTGGTGGCCGCCGACCTTCATCCCGTCCTCATTGGCGCGGATGTGGTTGGCGTTGTGGATCGTCCACGAAGCCAGCCAGAGGATCTTCTTTTCTAGCTCGGCGAGGATGGGCAGGCGGGGATCGGACATCGCGGTGCTCCTTCGGCCGACACATCATGCACATTCGTCTTGGGGAAGGCAGCTAAAGACCGCCTCGTCGGCTTACGGAATTGGCGGTTTCCGCTAAGCTCCTCTGACGAGGCGAGGGAAAATGCCAGAGTTCAAGCTCGACGAGATCGACCGCCGCATCGTCCAGGCCCTGCAGGCGGACGGGCGGATCAGCGTGCAGGAGCTGGCCGGCAAGGTCGGCCTCTCGCCCAGCCCCTGCGCGCGGCGGGTGCGCCTGCTGGAGGAGGCCGGGATCATCGAGGGCTATGTCGCCATCGTGAACCAGGAGAAGCTCGGCCTGCCCGTCTCGGTCTTCGCCTCGATCAAGCTGGAGCGGCAGCGCGAGGAGGAACTCGACCGCTTCGCCGCGGCGGTCTCGCGCTGGCCCGAGGTCGCCGACTGCTACCTGATGACCGGGCAGCGCGACTATCTCCTACGCATTATCGTCAGCGACCTTGCCGCCTATGAGCGCTTCCTCAAGGACAAGCTAACGCGGCTCGACAATGTCGCCTCGATCGAATCGAGTTTTGCGCTCGGGCGGGTGAAACGGTCCTATTCGGTGCCGGTGGAGCTGGGGCGAAGTTAGCTGGTTCGCGCATTTCCAAAGCGCGTCCGGTACTCGCCGGGCGCGACGCCGTAGCGGCGCAGGAAGGCGCGACGCAGGCGCTCATCGTCGCCGAAGCCGGCGCGGACCGCGACCTGCTGGATGCCGATGTCCGTTTCTTCGAGCAGGTCGCGGGCGAGATCGAGCCGGACCGCCTCGACCGCTTTGGCCGGACTGATGCCGGTCTCCTGCGCATAGACCCGGGCGAAATGGCGCGGGCTCATCGCCATGATGCGGGCGAGCTCGGGTACGGAGAGGTCGCCGGTGGCGTGTTCGCGCATATGGGCGTGCAGGGTCTCGAAGCGGCCGGCGGCATCGCGCGACTGGCGCTGCAATTCGCCGCTGAACTGCGACTGGCCGCCGGGCCGCTTGAGGTAGAGCACGAGATCGCGCGCCAGATCGAGCGCCGCCTTGCGTCCCAGATCTTCCTCGACCATGGCGAGCGCCATGTCGATGCCGGTGGAAACGCCGGCCGATGTCCAGATCCGGCCATTGCTGACGAAGATCGCGTCGGGCCTGATGGTGGTTGCCGGATGGGCCGCGCCGAGGCGCTCGGCATATTGCCAATGCGTCGTTGCCTCGCAGCCATCGAGCAGGCCGGCGGCGGCGAGGATGAAGGCGCCGAGGCAGATCGAGCCGAGGCGGCGGGTCTTGCCGCTCTGCTCGCGCAGGAAGGCGAGCAGTGCAGCCGAGCCGGCCGCGTCCAGCGCCGAGCGGCCGCCCGAGACCAGTAGCGTGTCGATCGGCTGTCTCGTTGCCTCGCCGAGGGCAATGCTCGGCAGCGGCACTCCGGCATCGGTCTCGACCGCGCCGCCATGCTCGGAGGTCAGGATGATCTCGTAGACGGCGCTGCCGTCGGCGCGTTTGGCGTCGTTGAAGACCTGCAAGGGCCCGGTGACGTCGAGCAGCTTGGTGCGCGGGAACAGCACGATCACGACGCGGATCGGGGCCGTGGCAGTCATGGCAGGAAACGAGGTCATCTTGTCATTTATGACATCGCCAGCTCATGGCATCCAGTCCCCACAACGAGAGGAAAGACGCCATGCTGGAGCTGCGGCCGAACTGCGAACTCTGCGACTGCGACTTGCCGCCGGCTTCGCTGGAGGCGCGCATCTGCAGCTATGAGTGCACCTACTGCGCCGATTGCGCCGAGCGGGTGCTGGAGAATGTCTGCCCGAGCTGTGGCGGCGGCTTCGTGCAGCGGCCGATCCGACCGGTCGGCGACTGGGGCGGGCTCGGCCTCGGACTGGCGAACCGCCCCGCCGGCACGAAGCGGCATCATTCGCAATGGACGGCCGAGCAGCGGCGTGAGCGCAGCGACTTGCTGCGCAATGTTCCGCCGCAGGAACGCTGAACGAGCGCGCTGACGTCAGCGCCGCTCGAAATCGCGATGGACGTCGTGCGTGACGATGCCGACGCCATCGGGTGGGATCACCAGCCAGTCCTTGCGGGTCAGGGTCAGCTTGGTGTCCTCATGGCCTGAGTGCCAGTGATCCTTCATCGAAGTCCGCGAGAACTCGTAGTCCTTGGCGTGGCCCTCATAGGATTTCTGCTGGTAGATCAGCTGCAGGATGGTGTGCTCGGGCAGCAGTGCGAGCTCGTCGCGCAGCTTGCGGTCGTCGGCGCTGAGCTCGGCGTCGGGGATCTTGCTCAGCGCGTCATGGGCCTTCTTCTTCCAGCCCTGCAGGGTCTGGAACAGGTCGGTCATCAGGCGGGTGCGCGAGGAGTACATGATGTCCTTGTGCCGACCCATCACGTCCTGGAGCGTGCGCGGCAACGGTCCGCGCGAGGAGAACAGGTCGACCTGGAAGATCAGCGAGTTCAGCGTGTCGTCCTGGGCGAGCAGATGGCCGAGCGGCGTGTTCGAGACGATGCCGCCATCCCAGTAGTGGTCGGTGCCGATCTGCACGGTCGGGAAGGCCGGCGGCAGGGCGCCCGAGGCCATAACGTGTTCCGGCGTGATCTCCTCCAGCGTGTTGTCGAAATAGACGAAGTTGCCGGAGAGCGCGTTGACGGCGCCGACCGAGAAATGGATCTGCCGCGAGTTGATCAGGTCGAAATCAACCAGCTCGAGCAAGGTCTCGCGCAGCGGGCCGGTGTCGTAGAAGCTGGTCGCGTCGCTCGCACCGGCGAAGGCGAACCAGGGATTGACCTTGCGCGGCTCGAAGAAGCCGGGCTGGCCGAGGATCATCGTGTACAGTGAGCTCTGGGCGTTGCGCGCCTGGCGGAAGACGTCGCCCTCGGGCGTGAACCACCAGACCTTGCGGTCGGTGATCCGGTCCCAGAACTCCTGCAGCCGCTCGATCCGCCGCTCGCGCGGATTGCCGGCGATGATCGCCGAATTGATCGCGCCGATCGAGACGCCCGAGACCCAGTCCGGCTCGATGTCGGCCTCGTGCAGCGCCTGATAGACCCCTGCCTGATAAGCGCCGAGCGCACCGCCACCCTGAAGCACGAGCGCGACGCGGTCGCAGCGCTCGGGCCGCCAGCCGAGATAGCGTTCGGTGGAGGACGGCGCAAAAGGGGCGTTCATGGCGCGGATTCCGTTCGCTCGATCATCGGGAAGAGCTGGATTTCGCCCATGTCTGAGGGGAGGGCAGTGACAGGCATGTGACGCGGGCGGCATCAGATATCGGTGTCACCGGCCCGTCAGACAAGCTTCATCGCCCCGTCAGCTTGCTCTTCCACCTCAGCGGCATGGACCTTGCGACGCAGTTTTGCGTCGCTGCCTCGCGGCTGGGAGATCAAGCATGCTCAAGGGCAAGACCGCCGTCGTCACCGGCTCGACCTCCGGCATCGGCCTTTCCATCGCCCGCGCCTATGCGGCCGAGGGCGCCAACATCGTCATCAACGGCTTCGGTGCGCCGGAGGCGATCGAAAAGGAACGCGCTGGCATCGAGGCCGATTTCGGGGTGAAGGCGCGCTATTCGCCGGCCGACATGGCTCACGGCGGCGCGATCGCGGCGATGATCGCCGAAGCGGAGGCCGAGTTCGGCGGCGTCGACATCCTCGTCAACAATGCCGGCATCCAGTTCGTCGCAGCCGTGGAGGAGTTCCCGGTCGAGAAATGGGACGCGATCATCGCGATCAACCTCTCCGCCGCCTTCCACGCCATCCGCGCGGCGCTGCCGGGGATGAAGCAGCGCAAATGGGGCCGGATCATCAACACGGCCTCTGCCCATGCGCTGGTCGCCTCGCCGTTCAAGTCAGCCTATGTCGCCGCCAAGCACGGCATTGCCGGCCTGACCAAGACGGTCGCGCTGGAGGCGGCGACCTTCGGCGTCACCGCCAATGCGATCTGCCCCGGCTATGTCTGGACGCCGCTGGTCGAGAAGCAGATCCCGGAGACCATGGCGGCGCGGGGGCTCACCAAGGAGCAGGTCATCAACGACGTGCTGCTGCACGCCCAGCCGACCAAGCAGTTCGTCACCAGCGAGGAGGTGGCGGCGCTCGCCGTCTACCTTGCTTCCGATGCGGCCAAGTCGATCACCGGCGTCATCCTGCCGGTCGATGGCGGCTGGACCGCGCAGTGAGGGCCCAACCATGAACCGCCAGCAGATCCTCGATTTGCCCTCGATGCCGCTCGCCGGGCCGAGCTACCCGGCCGGGCCCTACCGCTTCATCAACCGCGAATACATGGTGATCAGCTACGAGACCGATCCGGAGCTGATCCGCCACCATCTGCCGGAGCCGCTGATGCCGACGGCGCAGCCGATCGTGCACTACGAATGGATCAAGATGCCGGATTCCTCCGGCTTCGGCACCTATACCGAGACCGGCATCGTCATCCCCTGCCTGTTCGGCGAGGAAGAGGTCAGCTTCGTCTCGCAGATGTATCTCGACATCGAGCCGCCGATCTCGGCCGGCCGCGAGATCTGGGGCTTCCCGAAGAAATACGCCCATCCCAAGCTCGAAGTGGTCAAGGACACCCTGACCGGCACGCTCGAATATGCCGGCCAGCAGGTCGCGATGGGCACGATGGGCTACAAGCATGAGAGTCTCGCCGGCAACGGTGTCAGGACGACAGCGATGCTGACCAAGACGCAAGTCAACCTGAAGATCATCCCGGGCGTCGACGGCGAGCCGGAGATCTGCCAGCTCGTCGCGCTCAACCTCACCGACATCACGGTGAAAGGCTCCTGGATCGGCCCGGGCCGGCTGCACCTGATCCCGCATGTCAACGCACCTGTGGCCGACCTGCCGGTGCGCAAGGTGCTAGGCGCGCACCATTTCATCGCGGATTTGACCCTGCCGTTCGGGCGGAAGATCCACGACTACATGAAAGGCTGATACCGCGGGTTGCGCTCGCGGCCGCGCCGACTATCTTGCCGCGCCGGGGGCGCAAGGGATTTCAGGGCGCGCATGATTGTCTCCTGGCTGGCGGGCTTACGCCAGGCCGTCAGCTCGAAGCTCACCATCGGCATCGGCGGATTGCTGGCGCTCGCCATCACCTCAGGCCAGAGCCTGCTCGAGGCGCTTGAGCCGCCGGTGCTGCCGGCGCTGGCCGCGGGTGCGCCGCTTGATGCCGGCCGCTGGCGCATCGTGCTGCATGACGCTCGGCTGACGACGCAGTCGCGGCCGGACGGGTCACCGGCGCCCGACGGGGCGCAATTCCTGGCGCTCGATCTCGACATCGCCAATCGCAGCTCGGAAACCGACAACAGCTTCGTGCGTGTCCTCACCGTCGATCCGCCGGTCGAGGGACTGCAGCCCAATCCGACTTTCTGGCTGCTGCGCGACAAGGCGATGCTGAGCGCGCTGCAGCCGGGCCTGCCCGAACGGGTACAGGTGGTCTGGAGGCTCACTCCAGGGGCGAAGGCCCCGGAGCGCCTGCGGCTTATCGTGACCGGACAGACCTTCAAGCCGCGCGACAACCTGCTGGCCGCGCCGGGCTGGTTCAATCCGAAGCCGGTTGCGGCCGCGATCTTGCCGGTGACGGCCGCCGAGGCGAAGCCGTGAGCGGCGTCTTCGCCAAGCTTGGTGCGCTTGTGCTCGCGGTGATGCTGCTCGTCGGCATGCAGCGCTATACGCCGAGCTATGCCGAGATCACCGGGCCGATCCCGCTCAAGGGCAATCTCGGCGAGACGCTGACCGGCCGAATCTTCTCGGTGCGGGGCGACAAGGTTCTGCTCGCCGAGAAGCTGCGCTTCAAGGCCTATGGCCGCGAGGTCGAGCGCGATACTGGCGGCGTCTTCGCGCTGGTGATCGCCCGACTCGAAGCACAGCCCGCTTCGGTCAATGTCGGCAGCGCGATCTGGCGCAGCGCGCAGGGCGTTCGTTTCGTCGCGAGTCCGCGCGTGCAGGGCGCGCCGCGCCTGCTCGGGACCGACCGGCTCGAACCGGGCCTGCCGCAACGTGGCCTTTTCATCTTCGAAGTCCCGCGCGAGGCGGTCGCGGGTGCGACTTTGCTCGTCGCCAGCTCACGCTGGCCGCGGCTCGACACGCAGGTCGAGATCGCCTTGCCAGCAAAACCGGACATTCCTGCGCCGCTGATCGATCTTGGCGAGCTCGCCTATGAGTGAGGCTGTTGTTTCCTCCGGTGCTGCGCGGATACGGCGCCTCAGCTTGTGGGTGCTGCCGGTCGCGCTGGCGCTCGGCCTCTTCCTTCAGATGCAGGAAACCGCTTGGGAATGGTGGCGCTCGCGCGAACTCTTCGCCCGGCAGGTGCCGACCGGCTCCGCGGCGAATCTTGGCGGCGCCGAGTGGAAGCTGGCAGGCCTGCGACGCGTCGGCGAGCGCCCGGATGATCGGGCGGTCATGCTGCTCGACATGGACGTCGTGGTGCGCGATCCCGAGGCCTTCGCCGTGCTGCCCTGCCGGCTGGTGCTGGAAGCACCGGACGGGAGGCGCTGGTCGCCGCAATTCCTGACGCCGAGCGAGGTCAACCGGCTGCCCGAGCGCCGTCGCCTGACGATTCCGACCTGCACCCAGGCGCTGGCGAGCAAGCCGCAAGCGGGTGCGACGCTCAGGATCAGCGAGGGCTTCGTGCTGCCGGCCGGGATGAATGGGCAGGTGAGGCCGGTGCTCAGCCTGCCGGCCGGGCGGCCGCATTATCTGCGCTTTGAGATCCCGGACTAGCGCTGCCGCGGAGCTGCGCGGCGACCGCGGTCTCCATCACCGCCGCGAGCAGGCAGATGCGCAGGCTCTCAACCAGGATGCCGCCGCGGATCTCGCTGGGACCGCCGAGCAGGAAGGCAATGGCACTGGCGATCAGCTGCCAGCTGTCGAGGTCGAGCGGGCCGATCAGGCGGGTGAGGCCGATCCAGAGCCAGGCGGCGGCGAAGCCAATCAGGCGATAGCCGACGACGAGCGCGATCAGCACCGAAAGGCTGGCGCCGAAGGCGAGGCGGACGCTGTTGACGACCGGCAGATAGCGCGAGCGGTAGCCGCCGATGAAATGTTCGGCGAAGTCGCGCGCGACTTTAGGGGCCGCCTGCCAGCGCGCCAGGGCGGCGGCGGCGCGCCTGTCGCGGGCCAGCGCAGATGGGTCCTTGGCGTCGTAGCCATAGATCGTCGCGGCCATCAGCAGCCAGACCAGCGGCAGCAGCGCATAGAGGAAGAGGCTCTGCAGGCTGCTGCCCAGCGGCGGCTCGGCCAGGTCGATCGCCTCCGGCATTGCCGCCTGCGCCTTGCCGATCAGCGAGAGCGTCCAGTCTTGGATGAGCCGGAGATAGGGGAGGGCTACGGTCTTGAGCCAGGTCCACCCCGTGCCCTTCCAGCGCGACAGCGCGTAGAGACCGACGAAGATCCAGTTGGCGTCGCAGGCGATCACCAGGAACTGCCAGAAGGGCGAAGGACGCCGCGTCTGTGCCGCCTTGGCAAGCTTGCGGACCAGCCAGGCCAAGCCGATGGCGAGCGCGAGCCAGAGCGTCAGTGGCACCTCGAGCGCCTTGAACCGCTCGCCGAGGCCGGCCTCGGAGAGCGCCCTGACCGAGTAGTCTCGGACGGTGTCGCCGAGAAAACCCCAGGCGGCGTAGTAGGCGAAGAACGGGACGAGCACGAGCGCGACCAGCCCGGCCAGGACGCGCGCGCCTGCTGGCTGCGGCGCATCGGAGTGCGGGCTCGCGCCGGCGATCTGCAGGGCCGAGACCGCCGGCAGATAGGGCCGCAAGGCCACGAACATCAGCACGGTGACGACGAGCTTGGCGAGGACCAACAAAGCGAGCACGGCGAAGCCCGCAAGGCTGTTGAGATAGCCGAGCGTCACGGCCAGCGGCAGCAGCAGCTCGTTGGCGATCGAGCCGAGCGTCGCGAGCAGCAGCAGGACGGGCCAGGCCTGGCGCCAGAGCCGGAGGACGAGGCGGGCGAGGCCGGCGATCTCTTGCATGGCCGGGTTGTACAGGCTCAGGCCCGGAGGGTGAACCCTCCGGGAGCGATCGGGGCCTTACCGCCCCCGCTTCGTCTCCAGGCTCTTGCTCCAGCGTGAGAGCGCAAAGCAGATCAGCCAGTAGAGGGCACCGGAGAAGACATAGGCCTCCATGTTCATGCCGACCCAGTTGGGATCGGCGAGCGAGGCCTGGGCGATGCCGAGCAGGTCGAGGATCGAGACCACCAGCACCAGCGTGGTGTTCTTCACCAACGCGATGAACTCGTTGGTGATCGCCGGCAGCGAGATGCGCAGCGCCTGCGGCAGGATGATGAACCAGGTCGCTTTCCAATAGGACAGGCCAAGCGCCGTCCCCGCCTCGCGCTGGCCTTTCGGCAGGGCCTGCAGGCCGCCGCGCACCGCTTCGGCCATATAGGCGGCGATGCAGAAGCCGAGGCCGATCACGGCGCGGGCCAGCCGGTCGACGCCGATGCCCGAGGGCATGATCAGCGGCAGAAGCAGCGAGGCCAGGAAGATCACCGCGATGATCGGCACGCCGCGCCAGAACTCGATGAACAGCACCGAGATCAGCTTGATCACCTTGAGCTCGGATTGCCGGCCGAGCGCGAGCAGGATGCCGAGCGGGATCGCGATCAGGCTGGCGTAGATCGAGAGGAAGACGGTCAGCATCAGCCCGCCCCATTCGCGCGTCTCGATCGCACGCAGACCGAAGCCACCGGCGAGCAGCCAGATGCCGAGCGGTGGCAGGATGACGAGCGCGGCGAGGCCGAGGCTCAGCTTCAGCCGCTTCGGTGCAAGGATGATCGCGGCGCCGGAAAGCGCGAAGAGGATGCCGGCGAGGTTCGGACGCCAGCGCTCGTCCACGGGATAGAAGCCGTACATGAACTGGCCGAAGCGGGCCTTGATGAAGACCCAGCAGGCGCCGCTGCCGGTGCAGTCGTTGCGGGTCTGGCCGCTCCAGGTCGCGTCGATCAGGGCCCAGCGGATGATCGGAACGGCGATCCAGGCGAGCAGCGCCGCGAGCAGCAGCGTCACCACGGTGACGGTCGGGGTGCCGAACAGGCGCTCGCGCCAGCTGGTCGGAAGGGTGTTGGCGGCGCTCATCGGGTCACCAGCGCGATGCGGGCATTGTACCAGTTCATGAAGGCGGAGACGGCGAGGCCGATGACGAGATAGACCGCGAGCGTCATGGCGATGATCTCGATCGCCTGGCCGGTATTATTGAGCGCCGAGCCCATGAACAGGCTGACCACGTCGGGATAGGCGATGGCCGCGCCGAAGGACGAGTTCTTGAGAACGTTGAGGTACTGGTTGGTCATCGGCGGCGTCATGACCCGCAGCGCCTGCGGGATGGTGACGAGCCGCAGCGTTTGACCGGGCCGCAGGCCGAGGGCGCTCGAGGCCTCGATCTGGCCGTGCGGCACCGACTGGATGCCGCCGCGCACGATCTCGGCGATGAAGCCGGCGGTGTATGTGACCAGCGCCGCCAGCAGCGCGACGAATTCCGGGATGACGACGAAGCCGCCGCGATAGTTGAAGCCGCGCAAGACGGGAATGTCCCAGCGCGTCGCCAGCGTCGCCCAGGCCAGCGCCAGCACGGGGACGAGCAGCAGCAGGACGAGGCCGACGCGCAGCACCGGCGCATCCTGGCCGGTCTGCTCCTTGCGCCGCTTCGCCCAGCGCAGGAAGAGCCAGTGCAGCAGGCAGGAGATCGCGATCGCGATGAAGGCGTATTTGAAGTTGGCGCCGGCATCGGGCAGCGGGATGGTCAGGCCGCGATTGTTGAGGAAGGCGACGCCGAAGACCGAGAGGCTCGCGCGCGGGGCGGGCAAGGCGGCGATGACGCCGAAATACCAGAACAGCACGAAGAACAGCAGCGGGATGTTGCGGACGAACTCGACATAGGCGCCGGCGATGGCCTGCACCAGCCAGATCGAGGAGAGCCGGGCGATGCCGATCAGGAAGCCGAGCGCCGTCGCAAGCACCAGCGCGATCGCAGTGACCAGCAGCGTGTTGGCGACGCCGGCCCAGAACAGGCTGAGGATGTTGTCGGACTGGGTGTAATTGGTCAGGACGAAAGGCACCTCGATGCCGGAGGTGCGCCAGAGGAAGTCGAAGCCGGAGGCGATGCCGGCCTGGACCATGTTCTGCGAGGCGTTGCGAATAAAATAGACCAGCAGCGCCGCAAGCCCGATCAGCAGCGCCGCCTGGTAGAAGACGTCGCGGACGCGCTTGTCGTTGATGAAGGCGAGGGCTTTGCTCAAGGGGTGGCCGTCCGGCTTGGGGCGTCATTCTCGGGCGCAGCTAAGCTGCGACCCGAGAATCTCCTGACACGAAGGCTGGTTTCCGAGATGGTCGGGTCAAGCCCGACCATGACGGGAGCATCTCACTGGAACGGCGGGGTGAAGAGCAGGCCGCCCTTGGTCCAGAGCTGGTTCTGGCCGCGCTCGAGCTTCAGCGGCGAGCCCATGCCGACGGTGCGCTCATAGCTCTCGCCATAGTTCCCGACCTGCTTGATCGCCTTGTACATCCAGTCGTCGGGCAGGCCCATCATCGCGCCGAAGCCGCCTTCGGCGCCGAGCAGGCGGCGGACCTCGGTGTTCTTCGAGCTCGCCTTCATCTCGTCGACGTTCTTGGAGGTGACGCCGAGCATCTCGGCGGCGATGGTGCCGTTCAGCACCCAGCGCACGATCAGCTGCCAGCGCTCGTCGCCATAGCGGGTGACCGGGCCCTGCGGGTCGTTCGAGATCGGCTTGGTCAGGATGACGTGGTCGTCCGGAACCTTGAGTTTGGCGCGCTGGCCGGCGAGGGCGCCGACGCCGGCCGTGTAGGCGTCGCAGCGGCCGCTGTCATAGGCGGTGATGGCGTCGTCGTTCTTCTGGAAATTGGTGATGGTGACCTTGAGATTGCGCTCGCGGAACCAGTCGGCGGCATTCTTCTCCTCGGTCGAGCCGGCGGCGACGCAGACCGAGGCGCCGTCGAGTTCCTCGGCCGACTTCACATTCGCCTTCTTGCGAACGATGAAGGTCTGGCCCTCGTAGAAGTTGATGCCCTGGAAGTTGAGGCCGAGCGTGGCGTTGCGCGAGAAGGTGATGGTCGAGTTGCGCGAGAGCACGTCGACCTGGCCCGATTGCAGGATCGGCCAGCGCTGCTGCACCGAGGTCGGGGTGTACTTGACCTTGGTGGCATCGCCGAGCACGGCGGCGGCCAGCGCCCGGCAATAATCGACGTCGAGCCCGGTCCATTCGCCCTTGTCGTTGGCGAAGGAGAAACCTGGCAGGCCGAGATGCACGCCGCATTCGAGATGGCCGCGCGCCTTGATGGCGTCGAGCGTCGGGCTGGGCGCGAGCTGCTGCGCGGAAGCGGCGAGGGTGCCGGCGGCGAAGAGCGCCGCGGCGAGAGTGATCGTCTTCATGTCCGTTCCCCATCCTGCGGCGTCATGACGCCACGTCTGGGCGACTATGCAACAGCCTGATGGGGAAAGGTAAGGGGGCTCGCGCAGTTTCCTGCCAAAGCCTGACGCGGCTGTTGCGCCAGCGGTCTACCAGCCGCGCTGGGCCTTGATCGCCCGCTTCTGCATGTCCTTCTGCTGGCGCCAGTAATCCTTCTGCGCGTCGAACTGCATGCGCTGCCAGTCGCGGATGCGGTCCTTGCGCGAGGTCGCGTCGCGATAGTCGTTCCAGTCGTAGTGATCGTCGTGAACGTCGTCATCGGTCAGCGCATCGAAGAATTTCCGCAATGCCGAGCGGGCTGGCTCGACCGGCAGGGAGGAGACCGCTTCCGGCAGGGGAACGAAAGCCGGAGCGGCCGAGGCGCCGGAGCCGGGGGCAAATATGATGGCGAGCGAGAGGAAAACAGAACGGATCGTCATGATGCTTCTCTCTTCCGTCACTGCGCTGCGCGGGCGAAGCTGTGCGGCAGCTCCGGGCTGAGCCAGCGCATCTGGGTGATCTTGCCGGCGGCGTCGGTCTCGAAGCGCAAGCGGACGAAGGGTTCGTCGCCGGACATCGCGGCTGGCGCGACGAAGGCGCCGACCGGCGCGAGGCGCGCCTGGAACAGGTAGGGATCATCCTTGTTCGGCTCCAGCAACAGCTGCGCCTCGGTCCTCTCCAGCGTCAGGCCGAGCTTTCCATCCGAGAGCGCGACGGTGGCGTCGCCGAGGATCGGCGAGGCGTAGCTGCCGGCGAAACCGGCAGCGAGTGGCGAAAGCGGGCCGGACACGAAGCCGGCGGCTTCGGCCTGCGCCGCCTCGCGACGCGCCTTCAGAGCGGCCGCGCCGAGCGCGATATTGTCGACCGACGGGTTGCCGAGCACGCGGTCGTAGAACCACATCGCCAGAGAATCCGGCATGCCGCCATTCTCGAGATTGGTCAGGATGACGATGCCGGTCTTGCTGTCCGGCAGGAAGCCGGCATGGGCGCCGAAGCCCGAGGTGCCGCCATTGTGCCAGATGATCCGGCCGCGCGGCGTCGCGGTCGCGACCCAGCCGACGGCATAGGAAGTGCGCTCGTTCATGGCGACGCGCGGCGTCCAGGTGACGTCGAGATTGTCCTCGGAGACCAGGACCTTGCCCTCGAACTGGCCGCGGCCGAGCTGCAGGCGCAGCCATTTCGCCATGTCGGGGATGTTCGAATTGAGTGCCCCGGCCGGGCCCATCGCATAGGGGAAGGAGGGGTGGAAGGGCACGGCGATCGGCTTGTCGGCGAGGCGGTGGCCCTGCGCATGGTTGGGGGCGGCTCCGATCGCCTCGGCCGTCGCGGTCGTCGCGGCCATGCCGAGCGGGGTCAGCAGACTCTTCTGCAGCGAGTCGGTCCAGGATGGCGCGCCATTGACCTTGGCGACGATCTCGCCGCCGACAATGTGCGGGATGTTGAGATAGCGGAAATCGGAGCGGAACATCCCGAGCTGCGGGGCGACGCGCAGCGAGCGGATCAGCGTCTGCTTGTCATAGCCGAGCATGGTCAGCGCGTCGTTGACGTAAGGCGTCAGGCCGGAGCGCTGGGCGGCGAGGTCGAGCACGCGGAAATCGCGGGTGACCCAGGGATCGGCGAGCTGGAAATCGGGGATGTGGTCGATGACCGGATCGTTCCAGGCGAGTCGGCCGGCATCGACGGCCTGCGCCAGCGTGGTGGCGAAGAAGGCCTTGGTGGTCGAGCCGACCTGGAAGATCGTCTCGGGCGTGACCTGCTCGGGCTTGCCGAGCTCGCGTACGCCGAAGCCCTTGGCGTAGATCAGCTTGTCGTCATGGACGATGCCGATGGCGAGGCCGGGTACCGAAAAGGCCTTCATGCCCTCGGCGACCTGCTTCTCGAACGCAGGGAGCAGCGCTTCGATCGAGGCTTGCGTGGGCTGCTGTGCTTCCGCCTTCGAGACGACCGAGATGGCGGCGAGGCCGAACAGGAGCGCAGCTCCGATGATGCGCTTCATGCGATATCCCCCAACGTCCACAAGGCCAACAGATCGTGCTGCCGAAAGCAGGGTAACCTGCCGGCGCGCCACACTCTCACGCCATGTTCTGACTATGGGTAAACAGGACAAGGAGATTGTGACGGGATCGGCGTCCCGGTAGGGCCCCTGTCAGCTAGGCAAGAAGGCGGGCTTTCCACGCTCCTGATCGTCGCGAGAGCGAGCGGCCAAGGGCCGGTCCTCCGCGCGCTTCGGTTTCACCGAGCCGAGGTGGCGAGCCAATCCGTCGTTCGAGCCTTCCCGCTATCGCTCGCGCGGCAGGCCGGGCGCGACGAAGCCGTGCCGCGCCAGGATGCGCTGCCCTTCCGGGGAGAGAATGAACATGCCCAGCCGATAGGCATTCGGCGAAGCGTTGCTCATCACCGTGAGCCCGTAGTCGGCGCCGACCAGCAGGTTCGCCGGCAACCTGACCATGCGGATGCCGGGTTGTTCTCGGGCGATCGGGTCGGCATTGGTGCAATAGCCGAGGAAGAGGTCGGCGGCGCCGGTCGCCAGCAGATGGCCGGTGCCGTTGCGGTCGGGCGGAGTCGGGGCGCTGTTGGGCCCGCCGACGAGCTGCAGAGCCTTGGCCTCCAGCGCCGCCTTGGCCCCAGGCTTGAGCGCTTCTGCTTTGGCGAAGACCTGCCAGGCATAGTCGCCTGAAGGATCGGCCTTCGGCGTCGAGGTGCCGAGCCTGACCTTGGGGTCGAGCAGGTAAGTGAGCAGCGTATTGCTTGTTACCTCCAGCCCGGGGCGCGCGAAGGCGCAGGTCTCGTTGCGGACGAAGAGCACGACGGGCCCGGCCTTGCCGTCCTTCGCCAGGGCGAGCGGATGCTCCATGTTGGCCGAGGCGAAGACTTCGGCCGGTTCGCCCTTGGCGAGAGCCTCGCGGAGCAGGCCGGACGGTCGGAAGCTCGTCTTGACCGGGACGCCTGTCGATATCTCGAAAGCCTTTGCGACCTCGGTGAGAGCGTTCTTCAGGCTGCCGGCGGCATGGAGCAGCACAGGCTTTTGGACCTGCTGCGCCGAGGCAAGCGCAGGCCACAGGCTGACGATGGTGGCGAGAATGAGTTTGCGGATCACGTCACACCTCAGCTTGCCCGGAATCCGCGAAGAGGAGCAGCGGGCTGTCGATCTCGTCGTCGCCGGTCCGCGCATGCATGCGGTTGCAGCTGATCAACATCGTAGCCTACTGGCCGAACGGGTGCTTGTCGCCCTCCACTAATTGGGGGCATCGGACCGTGTGGGACCTATGTCAAAACGGGCTTGAAAAGCAGCAGCCGGTTGCGGCGTCGCAGCGCCCTATCGCGCTCCGGCCTTCCTGTGGCGGTGCAGGTCGCGCTGCGATGTCTCGACGAAGCGGCTGCGAAACCGGCGACTTGGTGGATGCATGGTCGGACAGGCGGACGGCGGACTTCGGCGCTAGCGACCTGCCGTCCATTTGAAACGGTGAGGCGACCGAACAAACATGATGGAGAACGTGGCGATGCGTTTCGACAACGAGGCTCTGATCGCGGCGGCGTTTCAGGTCGCCGGCGATTTTGCCTGTTCGGAAGACTGTTCGGCCGGCGGTGTGGCGTCGGCGCTGCTCACCGCTTCGGGCAGTGTCCATACCGGCATCTGCATCGACACCGCCTGCAGCCTCGGCTTCTGCGCTGAGCACGCTGCGATCGCCGAGATGCTGAAAAGCCGGCAGACCAAGATCAGGGCGATCGTCGCGGTCAATGCCGATGGCGAGATCATGCCGCCCTGTGGCCGCTGCCGCGAGCTCATCCGCCAGGTCGACCCGGAGAACTGGGCGACCTCGGTCATCGTAGCGAAGGGGACGGTCGTCACGCTGGCGGAATTGCTGCCCTATGGCGAGGCGAGCGCTCCGCCGGCCTAGGCACGGCCCTGCGAAACAAGGTTGCAAATCGGGTGGGCAATTGCAGCGCCTCTTGCACCTGTGTCGACATAGTCTTCCGGCCGAGTGAAGCAGGCGAGGACATCCCGTGGCGATCGATCTCGACAAGCTCGTGCAGGAGATGACCGGCTGGCGGCGCGATCTGCACGCCCATCCGGAATTCGGTTTCGAGGAAAAGCGCACCAGCGCTTTCGTCGCGGCCACGCTGCGTGAGTTCGGGCTCGACGATGTCGCCGAGGGCATCGGCGGCACCGGCGTCGTCGGTACGCTGACGCGCGGCAGCGGCAATCGCGCGATCGCATTGCGGGCTGACATGGATGCGCTGCGTATCCCGGAGCAAGGCGAATTGCCCTATCGCTCGGGCAATCCCGGCGTCATGCATGCCTGCGGCCATGACGGCCACACCGCCATGCTGCTCGGCGCGGCGAAGCTGCTGGCGCAGGAGGGGGGCTTCGACGGCACGGTCCGCTTCGTCTTCCAGCCGGCCGAAGAATGGGGGCGCGGCGCGCTCGCCATGCTCGACGATGGGCTGATGGAGCGCTTTCCCTTCGAGGAGATCTACGGGCTGCATAATGCGCCGGGGCTGCCGATTGGTAAGTTCCAGACCCGTACCGGGCCGATCATGTCGGCGGAGGATAATTTCGAGATCGTCCTCACCGGCATCGGCGGCCATGCCGCCCGCCCGCATGTCGGCAACGAGACGCTGGTCGCCGCCTGCGCCCTGGTCACCAGCCTGCAGACCATCGTCTCGCGGCGCCTCAGCCCGGCTGAGATCGCCGTGGTCTCGGTGACGGAGCTGATCACTGACGGGACCCGCAACGCCCTCCCGGGGCAGGCGCGCATCCTGGGCGATGCCCGCAGCTTCCATCCCGCGGTGAGCGCCGACATCGAAGCGCAGATGCGCGTGATCAGCGAAGGCATCGCGCGCGCCTACAATGTCGGGCAAGCGGTGAGCTACACGCGCGAGTTCGTGCCATTGCTCAACCAGCCGGTTCAGACGGAAGCGGCGCTGGAGGCGGCGCGCGCGGTGCTCGGCGCCGAGAACGTCTCGGTGGTGTCGGAGCCCTTCACCGGTTCGGAGGATTTTGCCCGCTTCCTCGCCCATGTGCCGGGCTGCTTCTCCTTCGTCGGCAATGGCGACAGCGCTCCGCTGCACAATCCGCGCTACAATTTCGACGATGCGGGTCTGATCCACGGCGCACGCTTCCACGCCGAGATCGTCAGGCGACGTCTGGCGGTGGTGTGATGGCGAATCTCGCAGCAGAAGGACCAGACGGGATGCGTACACGACCTGCCGTCACCGGCGATGCGGAGGCGATGAGCGCAGTTCTGCGCGCCATCATCGCCGCGTATGGGCGGGAGCGGCCCAGCGATCCTGATTTCGTCCTCGCGACCTATATCGTCCATCCCGACCGAGTGGCCTGCACGGTTGCCCTCGACGAGGCCGGGACGATCGTCGGCTTCCAGTCCCTGCGCTGGGCGCGGCCGGGCGACTCCTATGGGACGCCTCCTGGCTGGGGCAGCATCGGGACGCATGTCGCGCCGCAAGCCGGCCGGAAGGGCGTCGGCACCACGCTGTTCGCAGTCACGCGACAGGCTGCCCTCGACGCGGGCATCGACCGGATCGACGCGGCCATTGCCGCCAACAACGAGCCGGGCCTCGCCTATTACGAGGCTCGAGGCTTTAGGACCCACAGAACCGAGAACGGCGTGGTCCATAAGCTCTACACGGTGTCAGAAGGCTGACGAAGACCCCGCGTATCGTCGCCAGACACAGACCTTGTGCACATATTCCCGGTCGCGCTCGGCCTCGCCGAAGGGCGCGACCGGCCAGAGCCAGCTCTCGTCCTCCTTCGGCAGCTCGACGCCGTACATCAGGTCGAGCCGGTCATGGATCGCTCCGCTGCGGTCGCGCTCGACCATCTCGACATCGCTGATCAGGCAGACATGGCCCTTGAAACGGGCGAGGTCGTCGAGATGCCAGGCGATGCAGCGGGCAGGGAGGTTGCCGGGGAGGGCGGCGGCGCGGGTGGGGTTGTCCTCCAGCCAGTCGGCGACCGGCCAGGCGAGCTGCGAGAGCAGATTGGCGGAGATGACCAGGTCGACCTTGGCATCCGCGACGAGATCGGCGAGCGGGTCCTGGCGTTCCTTTGCCTCCCCGGCGAGCCAGGCCATCGTGCCGGTGAGGTCCCGGCTGATGAGTTCGACCTTCGCTTGTCGCCAGAGCTTCAGGCGCAGCAGCGGCAAATGGACGATGTCGGCGAGCACGACCTCGTCGAAGCTCGCGCATAGCATATCCAGCGGGATGTCGCGGGCCGGGCCTGAGCCGAGCACCACCACCTTGCGTCGCTGAGACAGCGTAACAGCGACCTCGGCGATGATGGCGCGGCAGCGGGCGTGGTGTGGCTCCCAGGCCTTGCGCTGACGAAGGCCGCGCGACCAGAGCGCGACGCCTTCCCGAAGCAAGCCGAACCGGCGCGCCAGCGACGTGGCCGGCGTCAGGGCCTGCAGGGCAAGTTCGGCAAGCACCCTAGCTCAGGGCGCCGCGCCCAGCGACCGGCCAGACCGCCTCGACATGGGCGTCCGGGCCGCTCAGGCCGCGTACGCAGACATACCAGTCGTGCAGATTGACGGTCGGGTCGCAATGGCCGGGCACCAGCAGGACGCGGTCTCCGCGGTGCGGCACGGCGACGGGATCGCCGGTCAGGATGCCGTGCTCGTCAGAGGGCTTGGTGTAGATCACGCCATCGCGTTGCCACGGTACCGGCATGCCGGAATCGACTGCCGCGGCCTTGTGGCCGGCATCGACGATGGCGCGATCCGGCGTTGGTTTGCTCATCACCCCGGCGAGCACGAACAGTGCGTGCTGGAAGGTATGGAAGGTCGAGCCGTCGGCCATGCGGTTCCTGGCATAGTCGGCGTCCATGAAGATGTAGGAGCCACATTGCAGCTCGTTCCAGATGCCGGAGCGGCTTTCGAGTTCGAAGGTGCCGGTGCCGGCGCCGCCGACGGTCTCGCAGGCGAGACCGGCCTGGGCGAGGCGCTCGATCGCATTGCGGGTCAGCAGGCCGGCGCGCTCGATCGCCTCGCTGCGTTCATCGACCGAGCGCATATGCTGGGCGGAGCCGTGATAGGCCTGCACGCCGCGGAAACGCAGCGTGTTGCTGCGCGCCACTGCTTCGGCGAGCCGGACCGCCGCCTCGCCGGGGGCGACACCGCAGCGGCGTCCGCCAATATCGAGCTCGACCAGCACGTCGAGGACGACGTCGTTGCGCGCGGCGGCCTCGGCGGCTTCGCGCACGCCGTCGATATGGTCGACGCAGAGCCCGATTCGGGCCTCGCGAGCGAGCTTGGCCAGTCGGTCGAGCTTGGCGGCGCCAGCGATCTCGTTCGTGACGAGCACGTCTGTGACGCCGCCGGCGACCAGAACCTCCGCCTCGCCGACCTTCTGGCAGCATTGCCCGACCGCGCCATGGGCGATCTGGCGCAGAGCGATCTCGGGGCTCTTATGCGTCTTGGCATGCGGGCGCAGGCGCACGCCCGTCGCTTCGGCGAAGGCCGCCATGGTGACGAGGTTCCGCTCGAAGGCGTCGAGATCGATGATCAGAGCAGGGGTGTCGATCTCGGCAAAGGACTGTCCGGGCCGGGCCGGGGGGGAAAGGGGCATGGGCTCTCGAATCTGGTGAATCAACTCATGGCTATCGGACGTCAGCTTCGTGTCCGGAGCAAGACCGGCAGTGGCGCTCGCATGGCGGCCATGTTAGGCCGCGCCCCATGAAGATCGGCCGCGTCACCGACGACACCCTTGCGCTCTTCGCCCGAGTCTGGCGCGAGCGTGGACGGCACTACCTGCCGCAACTCATTGGCATCCTTGCTCTCGTCGTGGTCATCGCCGCGACGACGAGCTTCTATCCGCTGCTGATCAAGGCGGCCTTCGACGCCTTCGCAGACCCGATCGGGGCCGAGGCGACCGGCTTCGTGCGCCGCATGGAGCGGCTGGTGTCGAAGTCGATCGATTTCGAGATCGGCGTCGTCAACGCAGTCGCCGTGGTGGTGGTGATCGTCACCACGATCAAGGGCTTCTCGCTGCTGACGCAGACGGTGATGACCAACAGCGTCGTCAGCCGGATCGAAGCCGACATGCAGAGCGCGCTCTACGATCATCTGATCGACGCCGACCTTGCGCAGCTTCAGAGGGAAAATCCCGCCTCGCTGACCCAGCGCTTCACCACCGACTTCACCTTCGTCAAGGAGGCGCTGACACGGCTGGTCAACATCGCGATCCGCGATGTGCTGACGGCGGTCGCGCTGGTCGGCGCCATGCTCTGGATCGACTGGAAGATGACGGCGGTGGTGCTGTTGATCGCACCAATCGTCGCCCGGCCGATCGGTCGGATCGGCAAGAAGCTGCGCCGGATGGCGATGTCGCAGCAGGAGCAGACCGGCATCATGGCGAGCCTGGTCACCGAGAGCCTGCAGGGAGCGCGCGTGGCCAAAACCGACTCGCTCGAGCCCTATCTGAAGGAGCGCGCGGCCGGGGCCTTCGAAACGATCCGGGCGCTGAAGATGAAGGCGGCCAATGCGCGCGGCCGGCTCGACCCGCTGCTGGAGGTCGCCGGCGGCATCGCCGTCGCCGGGGTGCTGGCGGCGATCGGCGTGCGCATCACCTCCGGCGGTTCCACCGTCGGCGACTTCACCGGCTATGTCTCGGCGCTGCTGCTCGCGGCGCAGCCGATGCGCTCGCTCGGCAATCTCAACGCCATCGTCCAGGAGGCCGGCGCCTCGCTGAAGCGCTATTACGCGTTGATCGACGAGAAACCGCTGGTCACGCAGCGCCCGGACGCCAGGCCTCTGACGGTGAACGGCGGAGAGGTCGCCTTCCGGGACCTGCGTTTCCGCTATCGCGACGACCAGCGCGGGATCGAAGGCATCGATCTCGTCGCCGAGGCCGGCAAGACCACGGCGCTGGTCGGCCGCTCCGGCTCGGGCAAGTCGACCATGCTGGCTCTGGTGCCGCGGCTCTACGACCCCACCGAGGGCAAGGTCGAGATCGACGGACAGGACATTCGCGACGTCACCCTGCGCAGCCTGCGCGGCCAGATCGGCGTGGTCAGCCAGGACGTCGTGCTGTTTGACGACACGGTTCGCGCCAATATCGGCTTCGGCCGTCCCGGCGCGAGCGAGAACGACATCATCGCGGCGGCGAAGGCGGCGGCGGCGCACGACTTCATCATGGCGATGCCGGACGGCTACGACACCCGCGTCGGTGAGCGCGGCTCGCGACTCTCGGGCGGCGAGCGCCAGCGTCTCGCCATTGCCCGCGCCGTCCTCAAGGATGCGCCGATCCTCCTGCTCGACGAGGCGACCTCGGCGCTCGACACCCAGTCGGAACGGTTGGTGCAGGAGGCGCTGGCGGAGCTGATGAAGGGCCGGACCACGCTCGTCATCGCGCACCGGCTCTCGACCGTGCGCGAGGCCGACCAGATCGTCGTGCTCGACGAGGGCAAGGTGATCGAGACCGGCGACCATGATGGGCTGATTGCCCGCGACGGCGCCTATGCGCGGCTCTATCGGCTGCAGTTCGCGGAGGGCTAGAGCGATTCGCCTGGAGACCGAGCGCCTTGTCCTCGATTTGCACGGGCTCGAGCATTTCGAGCCGCTTCGCGAGATGTGGGGCGATGCCGCGGTGGTGCACCATATCGGCCAGCCCTCCACGGCACAGGAGGCCTGGATGCGGCTGCTGCGCTATCGCGGGCTCTGGCCGCTGCTCGGCTACGGCTATTGGGCCTTGACCGAAAAGGCGAGCGGGCGCTTCGTCGGCGATCTCGGCTTTGCCGATTTCCACCGGGCGGTCGAGCCGTCGATCCGCGGCCTGCCTGAGGCAGGCTGGGTGCTCGCGAGCTGGGCACATGGCAGGGGTTTCGCCAGCGAAGCGCTCGCCGCCGCGCTGGCCTGGCTCGACGGACTGGGCGTCCATGAGAGCTCGGTCTGCCTGATCGCGCCGGAGAACGAGCCTTCGTTGCGGCTGGCCCGGCGCTTCGGGTTCCGCGGTGAGCGCGCCGTCAGCTTCCTGGGGCATAACACATTGCTGCTTCGGCGGGCGCGGCCGGCCTAGCCCTCAGGTGGCGCTCAGGCTCCGCTGCAAGCATGCCGGGCATGCGCAGCCGCCGGCAGCTGCTGACAGGAGCTGCCACATTCGAATGGCAGTCTCCCAGCTCAAAAAAATCCGAAAGAGACTTCCTCGTGACGACTTCGACGACCGCCGCCGCGCCGGCGCGCAAGGCTACCCGCCGTGAATGGCTGGGCCTGATCGCTATCGCCTTCCCTTGCATGATCTATTCGATGGATCTGACGGTGCTGAACCTCGCAGTGCCGACGCTGACACGCGAGCTCAAGCCATCGGCGGGCGAGCTGCTCTGGATCATCGACATCTACGGCTTCATGGTCGCAGGCTTCCTGATGACCATGGGCACACTCGGCGACCGGATCGGCCGGCGCAAGCTGCTGCTGATCGGTGCGGCCGCCTTCGGCGTTGCCTCGACCGTCGCCGCCTTCTCGACCAGCACCGAGATGCTGATCGTGATGCGGGCGCTGCTCGGCATCGCCGGGGCGACGCTGGCGCCCTCGACGCTGTCGCTGATCGCGGTGATGTTCGAGGACGAGACCGAGCGCACCTTCGCGATCTCGATGTGGATCGCCAGCTTCTCGGCCGGTGCCGTCATCGGGCCGCTGATCGGCGGTGTGCTGATCGAGTATTTCTGGTGGGGCTCGGTCTTCCTGATCGCGGTGCCGCCGATGCTGGTGCTGCTGGTGATCGGACCGATCCTGCTCCCTGAATACAAGGCGCCGCAGGCGGGTCGCCTCGACCTGGTCAGCGCATTGCTCTCGCTGGCGACGATCCTGCCGGTGATCTACGGGATCAAGCACTGGGCCGAGTTCGGGATCTCGGCCTATGCCGCCGGCTGCATCATCGTCGGGCTCGTGCTCGGCGTCGTATTCACGCGCCGACAGAAGCATCTCGCTGACCCGATGGTAGACCTGACCCTGTTCGGGATCCCGGCATTCCGTGCAGCGCTGGCGATCAATCTCGCCGGCATCATGGTGATGTTCGGCAGCTTCATTTTCATGGCGCAATATCTCCAACTCGTCGCCGGGCTGACGCCGCTGGAGGCTGGCCTCTGGTCGCTGCCCTCGGCGATCGCCTTCACGCTCGCTTCCTTCGCGGTGACGCCGCTGACGATACGGTTCAAGCCAGCGACGCTGATGGCGGGCGGCATGGTGCTCTCGGGTCTCGGTTTCGCCTGGCTCGCCTTTGCGCCCAATCTCGTGCAGATCGTCGCCTCCTCGATCGTGTTCTCGATCGGCTTCACCCCGGTGGTGGCGTTGACCACCGGGATCGTGGTCGGCTCGGCGCCGCAGGAGCGGGCCGGTGCGGCCTCCGCCATGTCCGAGACCAGCATCGAGCTCGGCGGCGCGCTCGGCATCGCTGTTTTCGGCAGCCTCGGCACGGCGCTCTATCGCCAGAGCATGTCGGATCTGTCGGTGGCAGGCGTGGATGGCGCCGTGCTGGCGCCGGCGCGCTCGACGCTCGGCGGAGCCCTGGCGACGGCCGAACGCCTCGCGCCCGACCAGTCGGCGCATCTGCTCCAGGCGGCGCGCGAGGCCTTCATGACCGGCTTTCATGCGGTCGCGTTGATCGCGATCGCCGGCATGGTCTTTTGCCTCGCCGTGGCGCTGACCACCCTGCGGAATGCGCGCCCTTCGGGCGCGCATTGATCCCGATCAGGGCTCGCGCAGCAGTGCTTCGGCGGCAGCCGGGAAACCGCGGAAGGAGAGCGGCAGCGCGACCTCGCGCTTGGCGGCGTCGAGATAGCGCATCTGGCCGGCTTCGCCGAAGCCGCGCCAGCGCTTGAAGGCATCGTCACTCAGGCTGGCTTCGGCGAAGCAGCCGCCGGGCAGGCAGCGCTGGAATATCGCGCTCGCCTCGTCCTTGTCGGCGACGCTGACGCGCACGCCCGCCTTGTCGCCAAGCGACAGGTTCGGCGGCACCTGGATCACCAACTTGATCGGCTCGTCCTTGATCGGCCGGCCGATCGCGACGAGCGCGATCGGGCCGCGCTGACCCTGCTGTTCCAAGGTCTGGACGATCTCGCAGACGCGAGCGGCGACGCTCTGCTGGCAGCGCATCACCCAGTCGCCATAGGTCGCAGTGGTGTTGTCGGGTTGCGAGACGGCGCCGGGGGCGGGAGGGGTCTGGGCCTGAGCCGGCCGCTGCTGGGCCGGCGGGCGTTGAGCTTGCTGCGCGAAGGCGGGGCCGGCGAGCACCGACAGGGCGACGATCGTCAAGGATCTGAGCATGGAGGATTCCGGAGGCTGCGACAGCGACGAGTTCAAGGCGAAGATCGCATGGGACGCAAGCCGGAACTGTGAACGGCCGTCAAGGATGCCAGCCGGTTTCCTCAGCTGGCGCTTCGTCCTTTGCCTCTTGGGCGCGCGCTTCCTCGACGACCGCAAGGACAGCGCGCAGCGCCGTCTCGACGCCTTCGCCCGAGGCGGCCGAGAGAGCGATCGGGGTGCGGCCGCAGGCGCGCTTCAGGCGGGCGAGCTGTTCCTTGCGCACCTCCGGCGTCAGCGCGTCGACCTTGGAGAGCGCGACGATTTCCGGCTTCTCGTCGAGATCGGCGCCATAGGCGGCGAGCTCCTTGCGCACCGTCTTATAGGCCTTGCCGGCATGCTCGCTGGTGCCCTCGACCAGATGCAGCAGCACGCGGCAGCGCTCGATATGGCCGAGGAAGCGGTCGCCGAGGCCATGGCCCTCATGCGCGCCTTCGATCAGCCCGGGAATATCGGCGAGCACCATCTCGCGCCCGTCGACGCGGACGACGCCGAGGCCGGGATGCAGCGTGGTGAACGGATAGTCGGCGATCTTCGGCTTCGCCGCCGTCACCGTCGCCAGGAAGGTCGACTTGCCGGCATTGGGCAGGCCGACGAGGCCGGCATCGGCAATCAGCTTGAGGCGCAGCCAGACCCAACGCTCCTCGCCCGGCAGGCCGGGATTGGCATGGCGCGGCGCCTGATTGGTCGCGGTCTTGAAATAGGCGTTGCCGAAGCCGCCATTGCCGCCCTTGCACAGCACGAAACGCTGGCCGGGCTCGGTCAGATCGGCGATCAGCGTCTCGCCGTCCTCGTCGAGAACCTCGGTGCCCGGCGGCACCTTGAGCACGATCGGGGCGCCATTGGCGCCATGCCGATCCTTGCCCATGCCATGCTCGCCGATCCTGGCCTTGAAATGCTGTTGGAAGCGGAAGTCGATCAGCGTGTTCAGCCCTTGCACGCACTCGACCACGACATCGCCGCCGCGCCCGCCATCGCCGCCATTGGGCCCGCCGAATTCGATGAACTTCTCACGCCGGAACGAGACGCAGCCGGCGCCGCCGTCACCGGCCTTCACATAGATCTTGGCTTGGTCGAGGAATTTCATGATCGCTAGGTAGTCGTATGCATCGGGCAGGGCAATGCGTTGCGGATGAAAACGGGCCCGCCTTGCGGCGGACCCGTCGATTTCACGCCATGCAGGGCTCTTCGCTGAAGCGCTCTGCCTGCTGCTGCTGTTCGGCCGCCGGCAGCGGCGCCCAGCCGGAGGCGCTCCAGCTCTTCAGCGCCGCCCAGGTCGAGCGGTCGAGCCGGAACTGCTCGCAAGGGAAGAGGCCGCCGCGCGCCGGCAGCGACTTGAGGAAGGAGCCTTCCTGCCTGAAGCCGCTCTTCTCCAGCACCCGGCGCGAGGCCGGATTGATGACGCGGGTGTCGGCCTCGATCGCCTCGATCTCGACCAGCGAGAACATGGTGTCGATCAGCGCCTGCACCGCTTCGGTGGCGTAGCCCTTGTTCCAGTGCGGCGTGCCGAGCCAGTAGCCGATGAAGGGTCGCCCGCTCGCCTGCTTGTGCGCGCCGATCATGCCGATCAGCTCGTTCGGCTTCTCGCGCGGGGTGATCGCCAGCACGAGATGCTCGCCCAGCGCATTGCCCTTGCGGGTGGCGAAGACGAAGGGGTCGACCGCCTGGGTCGGATAGGGATGCGGGATCGAGGCCGTCATCTCGGCGACCGCCTTCTCGCCGGCAAGGCGTAGAATGGCGTTGGCGTCGGCGATCCGCGGCCAGCGCAGCCACAGCCGCCTGGTCTCGAGCCGGAAGACGTCGTCTCTCGTCAATTCGGGGAACATCAGGTTTCTCCGTCGGCGCAAACGAAAGGGGGAGATGGGCTTTGGTCCCATCTCCCCCTCGCTTGACCTTCGGGAAACCCGTTGCGGGCCTTTATTCCCTTGATCCGTCCGGTTCGATGGAACCGGCGGATCGAGAACATTCCCTATCCGCCGTTTACTCTGCGGCCTCTTGGGCCGGAATTACGTTCACGAAAGCTCGGCCGAGCTTCGTCGTGAATCGGACGCGACCGTTCGACGTGGCAAAGAGCGTATGGTCTTTGCCCATGCCGACGTTCACGCCGGCGTGCCATTTGGTGCCGCGTTGACGAATGATGATGTTGCCGGCCACGACCGCCTGGTCGCCGAAACGCTTCACGCCGAGACGCTTGCTTTCGGAGTCGCGTCCGTTGCGCGACGAGCCGCCTGCCTTTTTGTGAGCCATAACGCCCTACCTCAAAAACTCTTCAGTCCGTGTAACCCGAATCGGCGGCAAAAGCCACCCCGACCGGGCGTGAAGCTGCGCGGTGCCTGTCAGCGCCGGTCAGTAGTCCTCGCCGGAAGCGAGCTCGGCCTGGTCGGCCTTGGCCCGCGGCGGCTTGCCGGCGAGCAGCTCCTTGGCCTGCTCGACCCACTCCTCGCGGGTGGCGCGGCCACGCAGCTTCAGCTCCTCGTCCCACTTGGCGACATCGGCCTCGGTCCAGGCGGCGATGTCGTTCCAGGAGGTGATGCCGGCGGCGCGCAGCTTCTTCTCGATGGTCGGGCCGACGCCCGAGATCAGCGAGAGGTTGGAGGCGTCGAGGCCCTCGGCCTTGGCTTCAGCCTTGGCGGGCTTGGCCGCGGCCTTGCCCTTGACGGCTTCGCTGCCGGCCTTGAGCGCGACCGGGGCGGCGGCGCCCTTCTTCATCTCCGGCTTCTTGCCGCCGGTGAGGATGTCGGTGATGCGCACCACGGTGAGCTCGGCGCGGAAGCCGCGCTTGCGCTTCGAATTCTGGCGGCGGCGCTTCTTGAAGGCGATGACCTTCTCGCCGCGGGTCTGCTCGACGATCTCGCCGGCGACGGTGATGTCACCGAGGAAGGGGGCGCCGATCGTCGACTTCTCGCCATCGGTCAGCATCAGCACGGAGCCGAAAGCGACGGTGTCGCCCGGGTTGCCCTCGAGCTTGGCGATGGTGATCTGGTCGTTGGCGGCGACGCGGAACTGCTTGCCGCCGGTCTTGATGACTGCGAACATCTTAGTGTTCTCCATGTTGAGCCCCGCCCGGTCATGTGCCCTGAAAGGGCGCACGCGGGACGGCTTTTTGGCAGTCGGTTGCGTGGTCGGGTTGCTCTTCCAGGCTCGCTGCGTTCGCCGCATCGAAGCAGCATGGTCGGCGGCGGCCAAAAGAGATCAGGCGCGGGTTTCCCCACGCCGGACGCGGCTTCCTAGTCGCGCGAGGGCGATCCGTCAAGGCAAAGCAGCATGGCAGCGCCGGATTTCAGGGCTGTGACGGAGTTGTGGGCGCATCGCACCGGAAAGGCTTGTGCCGGGCGGATGCAATGTGTAGTAAGCACCCCGCTTCGACCAGAGCGACCGCGGACAGGTGGCAGAGTGGTTGAATGCACCGCACTCGAAATGCGGCATACCTGCAAGGGTATCGGGGGTTCAAATCCCTCCCTGTCCGCCACTTCTTTGATCTCACGCCAGTTCGTGTCGCTCACGGCTCCGGCGGAGTGGCCTTTCGGCCGGCCGCGCAGTCGCGCTCCTGATTCTGAGTTCGAATTTGCGCTCTCACTCTCTGCCGACTCTGCTCTAATACATTGAAAAGATGCATGATTCGGCGCTTCTGCCAAGGCTGCGGCCGAACTCGCCCGGCGCTGATCGAGCAGATCGCTGTTCGG
The DNA here is from genome assembly GCA_005502805.1 of Rhizobiales bacterium 2SD. GTDB lineage: Bacteria > Pseudomonadota > Alphaproteobacteria > Rhizobiales > Beijerinckiaceae > Allobosea. The sequence continues at coordinate 53,780 of SCMY01000019.1, forward strand.
CTGAAGCGCTCGGGCCCGCGACCGCTGTTTCGCGCGGCGGAGTGGCGGTCGGCTGCGATGCCGGTCGACCGGCATCGCCGCGCGGAGCGAGCCTTTCGAGCGGCTTGACTCTCCCGGTGCCGCTGCGCCCATGATGTCCGGTGCAGGATAGCGTGGAGGGCTCGATGGACGGTAACCGCGAAGCGCTTGATGACGAGATCGCCCTCCTGCGCCGGCAGATTGCGGATTTGACGGAGCAGGCTACGGCGGCGTCCGGGGCCGGACAGGAAGACAGGCTGGCCGAGCTGCTCAACGAGAAGCAGGATCGTCTCGACATGTTGTTGAAGGAACGCGGCGACGGGGCGGGAGCGTAGCACGTTCGCGCGCCTCTCACCGCGGGACGCTCTTTTAGCGCATTGTTCCGGTTGGCGCGGCAGGGCTGTCATGCCGGGGCAGCCTCCGGTAGACATTCATCAGGCTCGCTCCCACGCGGGCGGCAGGTGATGTCGATGGCCGTTTTCGAGCCTGATATGAGCGCCGCGCTTTCCTGGAATCGCGACGGGACGGAATGAATCTGGGAGAGGTTGCGGCAGATCCGCCACAGGCCAATGCCATCTGCGGATGTGAACCACCGTTCATTGCCTCTAGGTCGCCGCGAGCTAACCTGCCTCTGCGGCAAGGGGGGCTCGATGTCCGCATTCGTGGTCGCGCCGGCAGGCCATCGAGTCTGCGGTCTTCGTTGCGCGCCGGCGTTGACGCGGCGATGGCGGCTGCTCGGAGCGCATGACGTACCGCCCCCACATGTAGCCGGCGTGCAACATTATCCAAGAATCGCCGAGATTTCCGCTGTCGCCGAGAGGCTTTCCGCTACGGAAAGCGCTATGGCTCGATTCATATTTTATTAACCTACCGAGTTGTCCCGATGTCGAGCAATCACAAGAACAATATCTGCTCCATCGACCCCATCCATAGATCTGGTCCTGCGGCGGGCGGCGGCCATAGCCCCGCATTCGGCTCTCGGTTTCGGGGGCGTAACGCGCTCAAGGCGTCGACCGCGCTCATCAGCCTGACCCTTCTGACCCTCGGCGCGGGATTGCTGAGCACGACCGAAGCCGTGATGGCCGGCGGCGGCGGTGGCGGCGGCGGGACGCAGGGTGGTAACGACCGCCGGTTCCTGCCCGGAGAAGATGGTGATCCGGGTGCGGTTGGCCAGGGCGGCGGCGGTGGCGGCGCGGGCATATCCGGTGGCAGCGGCGGCACGAGCGCCAGTGGCGGAACAGGCAGTGCCGGCGGAATCAACCCCGGAGATAACGGGAGCAACGGCGATCCGGGGTTTAGCTTTGGCACGGGGGGCGGCGGCGGTGGTGGCGGTGCGCATGGCCTGACAGGCTCGGCGTTTCCGCTCGCCGCTGTGAAGGGCGGCAATGGCGGCAATGGCGGCAATGGCTCGTTCGTCGGTGGCGGTGGCGGCGGCGGCGGCGGTGGCGCCGGTGGTTGGGGCGCCATAATCACGGCGGCGGGACCGCTTGGCACGCTTGGCGGGACGATCACGGGCGGAACCGGCGGCACGGGCGGTTGGAGCGATTCTGCCCCCGGCTTTGGCGGCAGCGGCGGGCTCGGCCTGCAGGTGTCCGGCGGCCCCGGGACGACATTGACGATCGGCGTCGCCGTCCGGGGCGGTAGCGGCGGGGAGGGCGGAAGCAGCACGATCGCCGGTCCCGACGGCGCCACCGGCGGGGCCGGCGGCCTCGGCTTGTCCTTGGGCGGTGGCGTCGGGCTGACCACCATCGACGCCCCCGTCACCGGCGGAGCCGGTGGCGCCGGCGGCACCGGCGGCGTCTCCTCGTTTGGTGGCGTGGGCGGTGCCGGCGGCGCCGGCGTGAACGCTGGCGGCGGGATGATCACGGTCAACGCGGCCGTGTCCGGCGGTTCGAGCGGGACTGGCGGCTTCGGCGGCGGCGCCGCTGGCGGCGCGGGGGGGCGCGGCGCTGACGGCCAGGGCGGTATGGGTATCGCCGGCGATTCCCTCACCATCATTCTCGGCGCCAACGGCTCTATCGCGGGCGGGGTCGGGGCCGGCGGCCTCCGCGGCGACGCTTTGGCCCTGACCAGCAGCAACACGCTGACCGTTGCCGCCGCCGGCACGGCCAACATCGCCGGCGACATCAGGATCGGTATCAATATCGGCGCCAGCACGCTGACGCTCGACCAGAGCGCCGGCGTCGACGTCACCATCGCCAACAACATCGTCGGCACCGGCGCGCTCGCCAAGGCGGGCGCGGGCATGGTGACGCTGACCGGCACGAACAGCTATGCCGGCGGGACGACGATCTCAGCGGGTGTGCTGTCGGTCTCGTCCGACGCCAATCTCGGCGCGTCTTCCGGCGGGCTCTTCCTATACGGTACGCCTATTGTCGGTGGAAACGGCGCCGGGGCGAATGCGGTTCTACGCACGACCTCAACCTTCGCCAGCGGCCGGAACATCACATTCGGTGACGGTCTGCTGAACAATAATGGCGGGCGGATTGAGACTGATGCAGGGACAGAATTGACCCTGACCGGCTCGATTTCCGCCGTCGGCTTCACACCCAGCTTCATCAAGCAGGGTGCCGGCACGCTGGTGCTGACCGGAGACAGCTCGGCCGGTTATCAAGCGAGGACCTGGGTCAACGAGGGCACGCTGCGCATCGAGGCTGGCGGCAAGCTCGGTAACACGACCACTGGCGCACAGGCCTATATCAGCAATGGTGCGACCGCGATCGTCACCGGCCCGAACTCGGTCTGGGCGACCCCTGGCCAGATGAGGGTCGGCGAGAACGGCTCGGGCAGCTTGCGGATCGAGGATGGCGGCGCCGTCAACTCCGGTGATGGCGGTGGTGCCGCGATCGGCCTGGTCGGGCCCGGTGGAGTGGGCGCGGTGACGATCACCGGGGCCGGCTCGCAATGGCTCGGTCACGGGACGAACGTCTTCATCGGGCATTTCAATGCCGGCACGCTGACGCTGTCGGATGGCGGCAAGTTCGAACTCACTGGCGGCAGTGGCCCCAGCCCCACCACGCTCAATGCCGGCCTGACCTCCGGCGGCACGGCCGGCGGCACCATCAACATCGGCGCGGCCGAGGGCGATACGGCGACCGCGGCGGGCCAGCTCGTCGTCGATACGGTCGCGCTGAACACCAGCGCCAGCAAGCTGGTCTTCAACCATACCGGCAGCACCAGCTTCACGCCTGCGATCACCGGGCTCGGCTCGCTGCGCCAGATCGCCGGCGCGACCAATCTGTCCGGCGACAACGTCTATTCCGGCGAGACCCAGGTGCTGGGCGGACGGCTGGTTTCCGTCAACTCGACCGGCTTCTCCCAAAATTCGGACTACACGATCGCGAGCGGAGCCGTGCTCGAGGTGCTCGACTTTCCCGGCATCTTCGCCACGGTCGGCTCGCTGTCCGGAGCCGGCGAGGTCGTGATCGGCACCGACGCTGTGCTCACCACGGGTTTCACCAACCGGAACGCGACCTTCTCCGGCAGCTTCTCCGGCAACGGCTCGCTCGAATTCACCGGTTCGGGCACGCAAGTCTACACCGGTACCGGCACACTCGGCGGCGATCTCTCGATCTGTGCCTGCGGCCCTTCCGGTACCGGCTCCTTCATCATCCGCGGCGGTTCATTGACCTTCGGTGGTCGCGCCATGGTGGATGCCGGCACGCTCGCCCTCGACCAGGGCGGCGCGCTGACGCTCGGCGGCGATATCGGGGTCACCGGCGGCACGCTCGTGGTCAGCCAGGGCAGCAGGCTCGACAACGGCCCGGCGGCCTTCTTCGTCGCCACGACCGTCCGCATCGAAGGCGCCAATACGCTGGTGACGACCGGCAATGTCCTGGCGATGGCAGTGGGCGGGCCGTTCGGTGCGGCCTCGGTCACGATCTCGGATGGCGCCACATTGAACGGCAGCGGCGGGGCGGCCATCGGTGGCTTCGGCGCTTCGGCCTCCGCTCTGGTGACCGGCCTCGGCTCGCAGTGGATCGTCGGCGGCGGCGGGCTCCTGATCGGCGGCTCGGGCTCGACCGACCCGGCTTCGGTCACGCTCGCCGAGGGAGGCGCGCTCGTCGTCGCCTCGGGCGATCTCGCCATCGCGGAGTTCGGCACACTCAACATCGGCGCCGGCGGCAAGGCCGGCACTGTCACGCTGACGGCCGGCGCGATCCTCAATGACGGCGCGATCGTCGCCGACTTCACCGACAATGTGACGCTGGCCATGGCCATCATCGACCCCGGCATCGTCCCGGCCAGCGGTCGGGGGACGCTGACGAAGTTGGGTTCTGGTGTTTTGACGTTGTCGGGGGCCAATACGTATTTGGGTCCGACGGTTGTTTCGGGCGGCGTGCTTCGGGCCGGTGCGGCTGGCGCGTTTTCGGCGAGCTCTGCGGTGACGGTCGGAGCGGGCGGGCGGCTCGACCTTGCCGGCTTCGACCAGGTGATCGGCTCGCTGGCCGGGGCGGGATCGGTGACGCTGGGGGCGGGGAGGCTGACGG
>SCMY01000001.1 GCA_005502805.1 Rhizobiales bacterium 2SD
GCCGCATCCTGCGCAAGATCGCCGAGGACGAGTTCGGCGCCCTCGGCGACACCTCCACCCTCGCCGACCCAGCCGTCGTCGACGACCTCATCGCCAATCGCCAGAACAAGCGCGGCGCCTGACCGGCGCACGCAATGGACACCGCTCGATAGGAGCTTCCCATGCGTCTCGAGGCGATCAAGCCCGGCAACCGGCCGCCACACGACGTCAACGTCCTCGTCGAGGTGCCGATCGGGGGCGAGCCGGTCAAATACGAGCTCGACAAGGCGTCCGGCACCCTCGTCGTCGACCGGTTCCTCTACACGCCCATGCGCTATCCGGGGAATTACGGCTTCGTCCCGCACACCCTGTCCGATGATGGCGACCCGATCGACGTCCTCGTCGCGAATACGCGGCCGATCGCGCCGGGCGCGATCATCAATGTCCGCCCGGTCGGCGTGCTGAAGATGGAAGATGACGGCGGCGGCGACGAGAAGATCATCGCCGTTCCGTCAAACAAGCTGACGCAGAGATACAGTCACGTCGCCAACTATACAGACCTGCCGGAGATCTTGTGCCGACAGATCGAGCATTTCTTCACGCATTACAAGGATCTCGAGCCCGGTAAATGGGTGAAGCTGCTTGGCTGGGGCGATGCAGCGGAGGCTCATCAACTAATCGACGCCGCCATCGCGCGTGCCGAGGCTGCCTGGAACCGGACGGAGGAGAAACCATGAGGGTCATCATGCTCGGCCCGCCCGGGGCGGGAAAGGGAACGCAGGCATCGCGCCTGGCGGAGCGTCTGGGGATTCCGCAATTGTCGACGGGCGACATGCTGCGCGCTGCCAGCGAGAAGGGCACTCCCGTCGGCCTCGCGGCACGGGAGGTCATGGCGCGCGGCGAACTCGTCAGCGATCAGATCGTGATCGATTGTGTGCGCGAGCGCATCGAGGAGCCGGACGCCGCGGCGGGCTTCATCCTCGACGGCTTTCCGCGCACGCTCGGACAAGCCGTGGCGTTCGATGCGGTGCTGGCTGGCGCCGAGATCAAGCTGGACGCGGTACTGGAGCTCAAGGTTGTCGAAGCGGCCTTGCTCGACCGCGTCATCCTGCGGGCGCGCGAGGCCAAGGCAGCCGGGCAGCCAGTTCGCGCCGACGACAATGCCGAAGCCCTGAAGGTCCGCCTCGACGCCTATCGCCGGCAGACCGAGCCCCTGACCGACTACTACCGCGGAACCGGCCTGCTTCGAACGGTCGACGGCATGCTCCCCGTCGACCGGATCACCACCCGTCTGCTGATCGAACTCCAACTCTGACCAGTACCGCCGCCGGACCGGCGAATTCGGCACAAGGATTTGAAAATGCTGACTTTCTTGGCTTACGCGATGATCGTCACCTTCATGACGCTGATCATGACCAAACGCCTGCCGGCCCTGACGGCGCTGATCCTTGTGCCGATCGTGTTCGGCCTCATCGCCGGTTTCGGCATGGGCCTCGGCCCGATGATGCTCGACGGCGTCAAGAAGCTCGCGCCCACCGGCGTCATGCTGATGTTCGCCATCCTCTATTTCGGCCTCATGATCGATGCGGGCCTGTTCGATCCCGTGGCCCGGTTCATCCTGAAGCTGGTCGGCGGCGACCCGATGAAGATCGTGGTCGGCACTGCCGCCCTGTGCATGGCGGTCGGTCTCGATGGCGACGGATCGACCACCTACATGGTCACGGCGGCCGCCATGCTGCCCCTGTACAGGCGGCTCGGCATGAGCACGTTGGTTTTCGCCTGCATCGTCATGATGGCCTCGCAGAACATGAACCTGCTGCCCTGGGGCGGCCCGACCGCGCGCGTCGTCAGCTCGCTCGGCCTGGAGATGAAGGACGTCTTCGTTCCCCTGATCCCGATCATGATCGTGAACGCGGCCTTCGTCTTCTTCGTCGCCTATATCCTCGGCATGCGCGAGCGCAGGCGCCTCGGCATCGCCGAGCTCAATCCGGCCGATGCCGGCGCCGAGGCGATCATGGTCGGCACCGACCCGTCGCTGCTGCGCCCCAAGCTGCTCTGGTTCAATTTCCTGCTGACCGCCGGCCTGCTGATCGTGCTGATCCTGGACATCATGCCCTTGTCGGTCCTGTTCATCATCGCTTTCGCGATCGCGGCGACCGCCAATTATCCGGGCTTGAAGATCCAGAAGGAACGCATCGCCCACCATGCCGAGAACGTGCTGCCCGTGGTGGCCCTGATCTTCGGCGCTGGCATCTTCGTCGGCATCCTGTCGGGGACCAAGATGGTGGACGCGATCGCCGCGAGCGTGATCGCCGCGGTGCCGGACTGGCTGGGGCCGTACATGGCGGTGGTGACGGCCGTGCTCAGCGTTCCCTTCACCTTCTTCATCTCAAACGACGCCTTCTATTTCGGCATCGTGCCGATCCTGGCGAAGACGGCGGCGGTCTACGGCTTCACCGGTCCCGAGATCGCGCGCGCCTCGCTGGTGGGCCAGCAGGCGCACCTGCTCAGCCCGCTGGTCGCCGCGACCTATCTGCTGGTGGGGCTGGCGAAGATCGAGTTCGGAGACCTTCAGCGTGCCACGCTGCTGTGGTCGCTGGCGGCCGCCCTCGTCATGCTGATCGGCAACATCCTCATCGGCGTCATCCCCATTGTCGGCCGGCTCGGTTGATCGGAGCGCAACATGACCAACGTCATCCAGAACATCCTCTACGCCGCCGATCTCGGCGACGACGGCGAACCGGTGCTGGCCTACGCCATTGACCTGGCGAACCGGCTGGGCGCGCACCTTCAGGTGCTGACAGTGATCTCTGACCAGCGCGAGAAATCGCTGATCGACGCCGAGTCCTACGTGCCGCAGGCGGAACTCGACAAATACCATGACGAGCGGGCCAGACGCGTCAAGGAGCACATAGAGGCACAGATCGCAGCCTTCTACGCCGTGCGCGCCGAGCAGAAGCCGGCGCGGCCGGTCACCGAGGTGGCGGTGCGCGAAGGGGACGATGTCGCCCAGTTGATCCTGGAACAGGCACGCTCGAACGCGTCCGACCTGATCGTCATGGGCTCGCGCGGCGAGGGCGTGCTGGTCGGCCTGCTGTTCGGCTCGGTCGCGCAGGAGCTGACGCGCAAGGCCCGCACGCCCCTGCTGCTGGTGCCCGTAAGGGGATGAGCGTGACCCGGAGTCTGGCCATGAAGAAGCTGAGCGCAATTCTCGCCACTGCGTGCCTGGCGCTGCTCGTCGCCTCGCCAGCCGCTTCCCAGGCCGGCGAGGAGCTGATGGGCTATGCGCCACGGGGGGCGGTGCCGCCCGGATATCCGGCGTCCTATGCGGTGACCGTGCGCGCCGGAGAGGATGAGGGCCGGCTCGTGATCTACGCGGCCACCGATGCCGACGTCGCGGCGCCGCTGATCGCCGACTTCCGCAAGATGTACCCGCGGATCGACGTCACCTACGAGGATCTGAACAGCACCGAACTCTACCACCGCTTCATCGCCGAAACCAAACTCGGCGCCGATACGGCCGACATCCTCTGGAGCTCGGCCATGGACCAGCAGGCGGCGCTGGTCAGCGCCGGCTACGCCATGACCTATGTCTCGCCTGAGAAGGCCCGTTTCCCGGCCTGGGCGAACTGGAAGGACCAGGGCTTCGCCACAACCTACGAGCCCATCGTTTTCGCCTACAACAAGAAGCTGTTGCCGGCGAACGAGGTCCCCCAGACCCATGCCGACTTCATTCGGCTGCTGAATGCCGATCCGGCGCGGTTCAAGGGCAAGGTCTCGAGCTACAATATCGAGAAGTCCGGCCTCGGCTTCTTCCTGGCGACGCAGGACGTCGCGATCTCGTCCGAGTTCTGGACGCTGGCCGCGGCGCTCGGCAAGGTGCAGGCTCGGCTCGACCTGACAACGAGCGCGATGACGCGCAGGCTCTCCTCCGGCGAGACGGTGCTCGGCTACAATCTGCTCGGCGCCTACACTGCGCAGAAGGCGGCGTCCGACGACGCGCTCGGCTATGTCTTCCCGCGCGACTACACGCTGGTCATGTCGCGCATCCTGATCGCGAGCAAGCAGGCCGGCCATCCGAACGCTGCGAAACTCTGGGTCGACTATCTGCTGTCGCAGCGCGGCCAGAGCGTCCTCGCCAACGCATCACGCCTCCATGCGATCCGCGACGATGTCGAGGGTGAGAACACGGCGGCGCGGCTGAAGCAGACGCTCGGCGCCAGCGAGCGGCCGATCGCCGTCGGCCCGGCCCTGATCGGCTACCTCAACAACCAGAACTACCGCGACTTTATCCTGCAATGGAAGAAGGCGCTCTCCGGCTCGTGAACGGCATACCGCCTTCCGGTCCGGAAGGCCGCGATCCCAGGACGTCGAAAGGTCAAGCGTCATGTCGGAATTCTTTGCGACCCATTTCTCGTTCGTGACCGAACCGACGGGCTGGGCCGCCCTGGCGACGCTGATCGTGCTCGAGATCGTGCTCGGCATCGACAACCTGATCTTCATCTCGATCCTGACCAACAAGCTGCCGAAGGAGCTTCAGAAGCCGGCCCGCCGCATCGGCATCATGGCCGCGCTCGTCATGCGTCTGGTTCTGCTGGCGACGATCTCCTTCATCGTTCAACTGACCCAGCCGGTGTTCAGCCTGTTCGGCCAGGGCTTTTCCTGGCGCGACATCATCCTGATCGCCGGCGGCCTGTTCCTGGTCTGGAAGGCGACCAAGGAGATTCACCACACCGTCGATCCGGAGGACCACAAGGAGTCGATCGTCGGCGAGACAGTGCAATTGAGCCTCGCCGGCGCGATCGTGCAGATCCTGCTGCTCGACCTCGTCTTCTCGATCGACTCGATCATCACCGCGATCGGCATGACCGACCATATCGCCATCATGTACATCGCGGTCATCGTCGCCGTGTCGGTGATGATGCTGGCGGCGACGCCGCTGGCCGCGTTCATCGAGCGCAATCCGACGATCGTCATGCTGGCGCTGGGCTTCCTGCTGATCATCGGCATGACGCTGATCGCGGACGGCACGGGCTTCCACATCCCCAAGGGCTATATCTACGCAGCCATGGCGTTTTCGGCCCTGGTCGAGGGGCTGAACATGCTCGCCCGCAAGAAAAAGAAGGCGGTCTCCGAAGCGTAGCCGCGACAGTCGGCGGAGCCCGCGACGACAGCCTGCACGAATGGCCTGAGGGAGGAACCGATGCAAAGCAATGTGGGCTCATTGAGCGGATCCGGGATCGCCCCCGGCTCGGCTGCGGTCGATCACGCGCTGGACCGCGCGCGCCGGATCAGGGCGATCGTCGGCGCTTCCTCCGGCAATCTCGTCGAATGGTACGATTTCTACGCCTACGCCTTCACCTCGATCTATTTCGCCTCGGCCTTCTTCCCGAGTGGCGACCAGACCAGCCAGTTGCTGGCGACGACCGGCATCTTTGCCGTCGGCTTCTTCATGCGCCCGCTCGGCGGCTGGCTGTTCGGCTGGCTCGCCGACAAGCACGGTCGCAAGACCTCAATGGTCGCCTCCGTGCTGCTGATGTGCGGCGGCTCGCTGATGATCGCCCTTCTGCCGACTTATGCGACGATCGGGACCGCGGCGCCCGCTCTGCTGCTTGTCGCCCGCCTGGCGCAGGGCCTGTCGGTCGGCGGCGAATACGGCACGGCGGCGACCTATATGAGCGAGGTCGCGGGCAAGGGGAACCGCGGTTTCTACTCCTCCTTCCAGTACGTCACGCTGATCGGCGGTCAGTTGCTCGCCTTGCTCGTGCTGATCGTGCTTCAGGCGACGCTGTCCGTCGAACAGATCAAGGAATGGGGCTGGCGCATTCCCTTCCTCCTCGGTGCCGTTGCCGCCGTCGTCGCGATGTATCTGCGCCGCTCCCTCGAGGAGACGCATAGCGGCGGACACAAGGAGGCGGGTTCGCTGAAGCTGCTGCTGCCGCACAAGAAGGCGGTGCTGATCACCTTCGGCCTGACGATGGGCGGCTCGCTCTATTTCTACACCTTCACTACCTACATGCAGAAATATCTGGTCAACACGGCGAAGATGTCGGCGACCACCGTCAGCACGGTCATGACCGTCTGCCTGGTCGTGTTCATGTGCCTGCAGCCGCTCTTCGGTGCCCTGTCCGATCGTATCGGCCGGCGGAACAATCTGCTGTTCTTCGGTTCGCTCGCCGTGCTCGGCGCCGTTCCCCTGCTGACCATGCTGGGCTCCGTGGGGAGCACGCCGATGGCGGTCGTCCTGATCATGACCTCGCTTCTGATCGCGTGCTTCTACACCTCGATTTCCGGCGTCGTGAAAGCCGAGCTGTTCCCGCCGGATGTCCGCGCGCTCGGCGTCGGCCTGCCCTATGCGATCGCCAACGCGATGTTCGGCGGCACGGCGGAATATGTGGCGCTGTCGATGAAAGCGGGCGGCAACGAGCAGCTGTTCCCTTGGTATGTGACGGCTGTCGTGGCCGTCGCGCTCGTCGCGTGTTGGCTGATGCCCGACACCCGCAAGCACGGCTACCTCGACGGCGACGGACGGGTCTGACGTGCTGCACGCGGGCGATGTCATCGCCGGCTCCGACGGCTGCTCGACGATCGGCCCAGTGGGCTCAGGGGCCGGGCGGCGCGCGCCCCGCTCGACAACCTCTAAGGCAGGGGCCATCGCGCCATGAAGAACACCCTTTCCAGCGACCTACGTTCTGGCGCGCTCGTTTACCACCGCCTTCCCAAGCCTGGTAAGCTCGAGATCCAGGCGACCAAGCCGCTCGGCAACCAGCGCGATCTTGCGCTGGCCTATTCTCCCGGCGTCGCCGCCGCCTGCGAGGCCATCGTCGAGGATCCCGGCGAGGCGGCCGAGCTGACCTCGCGCCAGAACCTCGTCGCCGTCATCACCAACGGCACCGCCGTGCTCGGCCTCGGCGACATCGGCCCGCTCGCCTCCAAGCCGGTGATGGAGGGCAAGGCCGTCCTGTTCAAGAAGTTCGCCGGCATCGACTGCTTCGACATCGAGGTCGAGCAGAAGAACATCGACAAGTTCGTCGAGGTCGTCGCGGCGCTGGAGCCGACCTTCGGCGGCATCAACCTCGAGGACATCAAGGGCCCCGAATGCTTCGAGATCGAGGAGCAGCTCAAGGCCCGGATGAACATCCCGGTCTTCCATGACGACCAGCACGGCACGGCGATCATCGTCAGCGCCGCCGTCCTGAACGGGCTCGATCTCGCGGGCAAGAAGATCGGCGAGGTCAAGATCGTCGTCTCCGGCGCCGGCGCGGCGGCGCTCGCCTGCCTCAACCTCCTGGTCTCGCTCGGCGCCCGCACCCAGAACATCTGGGTCACCGACCTCGACGGCGTGGTCTACAAGGGCCGCAACACGCTGATGGACCGCTGGAAGGAGGTCTATGCCCAGGAGACCGACGCCCGCACGCTCGCCGAGGTCATCCCCGGCGCCGACATCTTCCTCGGCCTCTCCGCCGCCGGCGTGCTCAAGCCCGAGATGGCCAGGGAGATGGCGCCAAAGCCGCTGATCCTGGCGCTGGCCAACCCCTACCCCGAGATCATGCCGGAGGAGGCGCTGGCCGTCCGCCCGGACGCGATGATCTGCACCGGCCGCTCGGACTATCCGAACCAGGTCAACAACGTCCTGTGCTTCCCCTACATCTTCCGCGGCGCGCTCGACGTGCAGGCGACGACGATCAACGAGGCGATGAAGCTCGCCGCGGTGCGCGCCATCGCGGCGCTCGCCCGCGAGGCGAGCTCGGACGTCGCGGCGCGCGCCTATGGCGGCGAAGCCTCGACCTTCGGCGCGAACTCGCTGATCCCCAACCCGTTCGATCCGCGCCTGATCCTGCGCATCGCGCCGGCGGTGGCGGAGGCGGCGATGACGACCGGCGTCGCCAAGAAGCCGCTGATCGACGCGGAAGCCTATCGCGAGGACCTGTCGCGCTTCGTCTTCCGCTCCGGCTTCCTGATGAAGCCGCTCTTCGCCAAGGCCAAGGCCGATCCCAAGCGCGTGATCTATGCCGAGGGCGAGGACGAGCGCGTGCTGCGCGCCGCCCAGATCGCGATCGAGGAAGGCATGGCGATCCCGATCCTGATCGGCCGTCCCTCGGTGATCGAGAGCCGCGTCAAGCGCTTCGGCCTGACGATCCGGCCCGGCATCGATTGCGAGCTGGTCAATCCCGAGGACGACCCGCGCTATCGCGACTATGTCCAGACCTATCTCGACATCGCCGGCCGGCGCGGCATCACGCCCGAGGCGGCGCGCTCGCTGGTGCGCACCAACAACACGGTGATCGCGGCGCTCGCCGTCGCCCGCGGCGAGGCCGATGCGATGATCACCGGCCTGGAAGGGCGCTTCCTCTCGCGGCTGCGCCATATCCGCGACATCATCGGGCTCGAGCCCGGCGTCTGCGACATCGCGGCGATGACGCTGATCATCACCAGCAAGGGCGCCTTCTTCCTCGCCGACACCCATGTGAAGCACGATCCCACCGCCGAAGAGATCGCCGACATGACGATCCTCGCCGCCGGCCATGTCGAGCGCTTCGGCATCACCCCGAAGATCGCCCTGCTCTCGCATTCGGATTTCGGCGCCGCCGACACGCCCTCCTCGATCAAGATGCGCAAGGCGGTGAAGCTGATCCAGGAACGCGCGCCGGAGCTGGAATGCGACGGCGAGATGGAGGCCGACACCGCCCTCGTCGCCGCGATCCGCGACCGGGTACTGCCGTCCTCGAAGCTGAAGGGCGTCGCCAACGTCCTGATCTTCCCCAATCTCGACGCCGCCAACATCGCCTACCAGTTCGCCAAGGTGCTGGCCGACGCGCTCCCCGTCGGCCCGATCCTGATCGGCGCCGCCAAGCCGGTCCACATCCTCACCGGCTCCGTCACCGCGCGCGGCGTCGTCAACATGACAGCCGTCGCCGTCGCCGAGGCGCAGGGACGCGCTGCCGCAGGATGAGCTTGACGACCGGCCATCCGATGGCACTCAAATCAGATCCATCGGCAGCAAGACCGGTCCGACGAGAAGACGCAGAATGGGAGGTCGCTATGGCTGCATTGCTCGCTCGGCTGCTCGCGTTCGTGGCTCTGGCGATTGTGCTGCCGACCATGGGCCGGGCTGGCGAACCGCATTGGCCGGCCACGCTCGTGATCGGCACGGCGTCTGCCGGCGGCACCTATGAGGCTTATGGCGAGGGGCTCGCGCGCCTGCTGACCCGCGAGCTCGACCTTATCGTCTCCACCCGGGCGACCGAGGGGCCGGCCGAAAACCTTCAATTGCTCGAAACGGGAGCCGTTCAACTCGCCTTCGTCACGCAAGGGGTCGCAGTTCAGGGGTGGAACGGCACCGGTCGCTGGGCGGACGGACGCCAGTTTCGCGCACTGCGGGTGATGTTCCCGATGTACGACACGCCGTTTCAGTTCATGGTCCTGGCCGACTCGCCGGTCCAGTCCGTCGCCGAGCTCGCCGGCAAGCGCATCGGAATCGGCCCGGCAGGGGGAACGGGCGGGACCTACCTGCCGCAGATGTTCGGGGTCCTCAAAGTCGAGGCTCCGCTGGTGACCGACGAATGGGCGGCGCTCGCGCGCCAATTGCTCGATCGGAAGATCGATGCGCTCGCAGTCGCAGCCGGCGTTCCCTTCCCGTCCTTCGGCGAAATCGAACGCCAGGCAAAAGTCCGTTACCTGCCGCTGAGCCAACGGGACATCGTCGAGCTCAGGCTCGCCATGCCCGAGCTCGGCGTTTCGAGCGTTCCGGCCGGCAGCTATCCAACCCTGCGCAGGCTCTACCCGACAGTCGGTCTCTTCAACTTCGCGGTCGCACATCGGGATCTGCCCGACGATCTCGTCTTCAGGATCGTCGATCTCGTCTACCGGCATCAGGCGGAGCTCATCGAAGCGACCCCGGCTGCGGCCGAGACCAATCCGAGCAATCTCAGCCGAAACAGTTTTCTGCCGTTCCACGGCGGCGCCGCCCGCTGGTATCGCAATAGAAGCGCATCCGGGGTGGTCAGCGGAGACTGACCGAACGGGAGGGAGGACATCGATGGCTGCCGAGACTGTCAGCGCCCATTCGGGCAAATGGTATCAGCATCTCTACGTGCAGGTTCTCGCGGCGATCGCCTGCGGGGTGCTGCTGGGTCACTTCTACCCCTCGCTCGGCGAGCAGATGAAGCCGCTCGGCGACGCCTTCATCAAGGCGATCAAGATGATCATCGCGCCGATCATCTTCTTCACGGTCGTGCACGGCATCGCCAGCATGCGCGATATGAAGAAGGTCGGCCGCGTCGGGCTCAAGGCACTGATCTATTTCGAGGTCGTGACAACGTTCGCCCTCGTCATCGGCCTCCTCGTCGTGAACCTGTGGAAGCCGGGCGCGGGCCTCAACGTCGACCTCTCGACCGTCGACACGAAGTCGATCGCGAGCTTCACGGCCAAGGCCAAGGACCAGAGCACCATCCAGTTCCTGATGGAGATCATCCCCTCGACGGTGGTCGGCGCCTTCGCCAACGGCGAGATCCTGCAGGTCCTGTTCTTCGCCATCCTGTTCGCGTTCGGGCTTCAGGCCCTTGGCGAGCGCGGTGACGGCGTGCTGCGCCTGATCGACACGGTCAGCCACGTCTTCTTCCGCATCGTCGGCTACATCATGAAGGCGGCCCCGATCGGCGCCTTCGGGGCGATGGCCTTCACGATCGGCAAATACGGCATCGCCACCCTCCTGTCGCTCGGCAACTTCATGTTGTCGTTCTACGCGACCTGCCTCCTCTTCATCTTTCTCGTGCTCGGCGGCATCGCGGCCCTTTGCGGCTTCTCGATCCTGAAGTTCATCCGGTACATCAAGGAGGAGCTGCTCATCGTGCTCGGCACCTCCTCGTCGGAATCGGTGCTGCCGCGCATGATCGCGAAGATGGAGAATCTCGGCGCCGACAAGTCGGTGGTCGGCCTCGTCATCCCGACCGGCTATTCGTTCAACCTCGACGGCACCTGCATCTACCTGACCATGGCCGCGATCTTCCTCGCGCAGGCGACCGGGACGAATCTGACGATCTGGCAGGAACTCGGGATCATCGGCGTCCTGCTCCTCACCTCGAAAGGGGCGGCGGGCGTCACCGGCTCGGGCTTCATCGTGCTGGCCGCGACGCTGGCTTCGGTCGGCACCATCCCGGTCGCTTCCATTGCCCTGATCCTCGGCATCGACCGCTTCATGTCGGAGGCGCGCGCCTTGACGAACCTCATCGGCAACGGGCTCGCGACCATCGTCGTCGCCAAATGGGAGGGGGCGCTCGACGAGAAGCGCCTGCATCGCCGCCTGAACGGCGAGAGCGAGGCCGAGGCGGACGACCCCGAAGAGGTCAAGGTCATCGAGGACATCGCCGAGGCCGGAGCGCCGCGACCGATCACGGCCTGACGATGGGACGATCGCAGCGCGAGGTTCGACTTTGTGCTGCGGCGCGGAAACAGTGAAGGTTTCCGGCGGGCCCGCGGATCGAACGCAAAACGCCAACTGCATGACAAATGGGGAAAGACGCTATGAGTGGCCGGCAGGATGACGATCTCCTCGAAACGCAGGAGTGGCTGGATGCGCTGGCTGCGCTGGAGGCACATCGCGGCAAGGAGCGGGCCAATTTCGTCGTCAACGCTGTCGTCGATGCCGCGCGGCGTGACCGGCTCTATGTGCCGCAGTCTCTCACCACGCCCTATTGCAACACGATTCCGCCGGGTGAGCAGCCGCCTCTTCCGGGCGATCGGGCCATCGAGCACCGGCTGCGCTCGATCATTCGCTGGAACGCGCTCGCCATCATCCTGCGCGCCAACAAGTCGAGCTCCGAGCTCGGCGGCCATATCGCCAGCTTCCAGTCGGCGGCGACGCTCTACGACATCGGCTTCGGCCATTTCTGGCATGCGCCGACGCAGGAGCACGGCGGCGACCTGATCTTCGTGCAGGGCCATTCCTCGCCCGGTATCTATGCCCGCGCCTTCCTCGAGGGACGTCTCACGGAGGAGCAGCTGCTCAACTACCGGCAGGAGACGCAAGGCAAGGGCATTCCGAGCTATCCGCATCCCTGGCTGATGCCGGATTTCTGGCAGTTCCCGACTGTCTCGATGGGTCTTGGGCCGCTGATGGCGATCTACCAGGCGCGCTTCCTGAAATATCTGGAGAGCCGCGGCTTCGCCAAGACCGAGAATCGCAAGGTCTGGGCCTTCATGGGCGACGGCGAGATGGACGAGCCGGAATCGCTCGGCGCGATCTCGCTCGCCGGCCGTGAGAAGCTCGACAACCTGATCTTCGTGATCAACTGCAACCTGCAGCGTCTCGACGGGCCGGTGCGCGGCAACGGCAAGATCGTCCAGGAACTCGAAAGCGTGTTTCGCGGCGCCGGCTGGAACGTCGTCAAGGTGCTCTGGGGCACGGGCTGGGACCGACTGCTGGAGAAGGACAAGTCCGGGCTCCTGCTCAAGCGCATGGAGGAGTGTGTCGACGGCGAATACCAGGACTTCAAGAGCAAGAGCGGCGCCTATGTGCGCGAGCACTTCTTCGGCAAGTACGAGGAGCTGAAGGAGCTCGTCGCCGACATGAGCGACGATGACATCTGGAAGCTGACCCGCGGTGGCCACGACCCGGCGAAGGTCTTCGCGGCTTATACGGCCGCCGTCCAGCACAGGGGCCAGCCGACGCTGATCCTGCCGAAGACGGTCAAGGGTTACGGCATGGGCGAATCCGGCGAAGGTCAGATGATCGCGCACCAGGCCAAGAAGATGACCTCGAGCGCCCTGAAGGGATTCCGCGATCGCTTCCAGATCCCGGTCTCGGACGAGGATCTCGACAAGGTCCCTTTCATCAAACTGCCGGAAGACTCACCGGAGATGCAGTATCTGCGCGCCCAGCGCGCAAGGCTCGGCGGCTCGCTGCCGCAGCGCCGGCTCAAGTCGCAGTCGCTGGAGATTCCGCCGCTCTCGGCCTTTCAGCGTTTGCTGGAGAACACGGGCGAGCGCGAGATCTCCACGACCATGGCCTTCGTCCAGATGTTGGGGAGCCTGGTGCGCGACAAGGAGATCGGCAAGCGCATCGTGCCGATCGTGCCCGACGAATCGCGCACCTTCGGCATGGAGGGCATGTTCCGCCAGCTCGGCATCTATTCTTCGGTTGGCCAGCTCTATCGGCCGCAGGACGCCGACCAGCTGATGTACTACCGCGAGGACAAGACCGGCCAGGTGCTGCAGGAGGGCATCAACGAGGGCGGCGCCATGTCGAGCTGGATCGTCGCCGCGACCTCCTACAGCACGAACGACGTGCCGATGATCCCGTTCTACATCTTCTATTCGATGTTCGGGCTCCAGCGCGTCGGCGACCTCGCCTGGCTCGCCGGCGACATGCGGGCGCGCGGCTTCCTGCTCGGCGGCACGGCCGGCCGCACCACGCTCAACGGCGAGGGCCTGCAGCATGAGGACGGCCACAGCCACATCATGGCCGGCACGATCCCGAACTGCGTCTCCTACGACCCGACCTTCGCCTACGAGGCTGTAGCGATCATCCGCGACGGCATGCGCCGCATGTATCAGGAGCAGGAGGACGTCTACTACTACGTCACCCTGATGAACGAGAACTACGCCCATCCTGGCATGGCCGAGGCGGCGGCCGGCAACGCCACCGAGGAAGGCATCCTCAAGGGGCTCTATCTGCTCAGGAAGGGGCAGGCGCAGAAGAGCGGCCTGACCGTGCAATTGATGGGCTCCGGCACGATCCTGCGCGAGGTCATCGCTGCGGCCGAATTGCTCGCCCAGGACTTCGGCGTCGCCGCCGACATCTGGAGCGCGACCAGCTTCAACGAGCTCAGGCGCGACGGCATGGCTGTCGAGCGCTGGAACCTGCTGCACCCGACAGGGGAGCGGCGCAGGAGCTGGGTCGAGGCCCAGCTCGCCGGCCACGCCGGCCCGGTCATCGCCTCGACCGACTACATGCGCAACTACGCCGACCAGATCCGCGAATACGTCCAGGCGGCCGGCAAGCGCTACAGCGTGCTCGGCACGGACGGGTTCGGGCGATCCGACTATCGCGTCAACCTGCGTCGCTTCTTCGAGGTCGACCGCTATTACGTCGCCGTCGCCGCGCTCAAGGCTTTGGCGGACGAGGGGGCGCTGCCCGCTTCGGTCGTCGCCGACGCCATCGCCAAATACGGGCTGGACGGCGAACGTCCGGCGCCGTGGACCGTCTGATACCGCCATTCGAGGACAGAGCGATGAGCAATTCGATCGACATCAAGGTCCCCGATATCGGCGACTTCACCGAGGTTCCCGTCATCGAGATCTTCGTGAAGCCGGGCGACAGCGTGAAGGCGGAGGACCCGCTGCTGGCGCTGGAATCCGACAAGGCGACGATGGAGGTGCCGGCGCCCCGCGCGGGCATCGTCAAATCCGTCGCCGTCGCGGTCGGTGACAAGGTGAGCGAGGGAACCGTCATCCTGCAGCTCGAAGAGGCCGGCGGCGCGGCGGCGGAGGCGCGCCCGAGCGTCAGCGCCGCGCCGGCGCCGGTCAGCGCTCCGGCGGGGCTGGCCGAGGTGCGCATTCCCGATATCGGCGACTTCAAGGACGTCCCGGTCATCGAGATATTCGTGAAGCCCGGCGACAGCGTGAAGGCGGAGGACCCGCTGCTGGCGCTGGAATCCGACAAGGCGACGATGGAAGTGCCGGCGCCGCTCGCCGGCATCGTACGCGACATCAAGGTCCAGGTCGGCGACAGGGTGAGCGAAGGGGTCATCGTCCTGTCGCTCGCCACTGGCGATGCGGCGGCAAAGCCGGCTGCAGCGCCTGCCGCTGCTGCCCCCGCTCCGGCTGCGGCCGCAGCCCCGGCGCCCGCTGCCGCTGCTGCCGGCGCGATCGACGAGAAGGCCTTCGCGCTCGCCTATGCCGGCCCCGCCGTGCGCAAGCTCGCCCGCGAAAAAAGCGTCGATCTCGGCAAGCTCAAGGGGACGGGCCAGCACGGCCGCATCACGCGTGAGGATGTCGAGGCCTTCGCCAAGGGGGGCGGCGCGGCCGCTCCCGCGAAAGCGGCCGCCGCGGCGCCGGCAGGCGGCGGTGTCGGCGGCATCGACCTCCTGCCCTGGCCGAAGGTGGACTTTGCCAAATACGGCCCGGTCGAGCGCAAGGAGATGGGCCGGATCAAGAAGATCTCGGCCGCCAATCTGCATCGCAACTGGGTCGTCATCCCGCATGTCACGACGCATGACGAAGCGGATATCACCGATCTCGAACAGTTCCGCGTCCAGATGAACAAGGAGCTGGAGAAGAGCGGGGTGAAGCTCTCGCTGCTGCCCTTCATGGTGAAGGCGGCGGTCTCGGCGCTGAAGAAGTTCCCCGAGTTCAACGCCAGCCTCGACGGCGACACGCTGGTCTACAAGAACTATTGGCATATCGGCTTCGCCGCCGACACGCCGAACGGCCTGATGGTCCCGGTGATCCGCGACGCCGACAAGAAGACGATCCCCGAGATCGCCAGGGAAATGAACGAGCTCGCCAAGCTCGCCCGGGACGGCAAGATCAAGCCGGACCAGATGCAGGGCGGCACCTTCTCGATTTCCTCGCTCGGCGGCATCGGCGGCATCTACTTCACGCCGATCATCAACGCGCCGGAAGTGGCGATCATGGGCGTGTGCAAGAGCTACTGGAAGCAGCATTCGCCGGACGGCAAGAGCGCAAGCTTCCGCCTGACGCTGCCGCTTTCGCTCTCCTGGGACCATCGCGTCATCGACGGCGCCGCCGCCGCCCGCTTCAATGTCCACTTCGCCAATGTGCTCGCCGACATGCGGCGCGTGCTGTTCTGAATCGGGAGCTCTGAGATGGCGAACCAGATCGATGTGAAAGTTCCCGATATCGGCGATTTCAAGGATGTCGCCGTGATCGAGGTGATGGTGAAGCCCGGCGAGACCATCGCGGTCGATACCGGGCTCATCATGGTCGAATCCGACAAGGCCTCGATGGAGATTCCGTCCTCCGAGGCCGGCGTGGTCAAGGAGATCAAGGTCAAGGTCGACGACAGGGTCAGCGAGGGCTCGGTGATCCTGACGCTGGAGGCGGCAGGCGCCGCCGCGGCTCCCGCGGCGGCCAAGCCCGCTCCGCAAGCCGCGGCTGCGCCCGCGCCCGTCGCCGCCCCGGCGGCGGCGAGCTTCGGCGGCAAGGCCGACATGGACTGCGAGGTCGTGGTGCTCGGTGCCGGGCCGGGCGGCTATTCGGCCGCCTTCCGCGCCGCCGATCTCGGCCTGAAGACCGTGCTGGTCGAGCGCTATTCGACGCTCGGCGGCGTCTGCCTGAATGTCGGCTGCATCCCGAGCAAGGCCCTGCTCCACACGGCCGCCGTGATGGACGAGATCCCCAATCTGAGCGCGCATGGCATCAGCTACGGCCCGCCCCAGATCGATCTCGACAAGCTCCGGGCCTTCAAGGACGGGGTCATCGGCAAGCTGACCGGCGGCCTTGCCGGCATGGCCAAGGCGCGCAAGGTCGAGGTCGTCACCGGCGTCGGCAGCTTCCTCGATCCCCATCACCTGGAGGTGGAGACCGCTTCCGGCAAGAAGACGATCCGCTTCGCCAAGGCGATCATCGCGGCCGGCTCGCAGGCGGTGAAGCTGCCTTTCCTGCCGGAGGATCCGCGCATCGTCGATTCCACCGGCGCGCTCCTGCTGCGCGCGATCCCCAAGCGCATGCTGGTGATCGGCGGCGGCATCATCGGCCTGGAGATGGCGACGGTCTATTCGACGCTGGGCGCGCGCGTCGACGTGGTCGAGATGCTCGACGGCCTGATGCCGGGCGCGGACCGCGACCTGGTCAAGGTCTGGGAGAAGAAGAACGCGCCTCGCTTCGACCATGTGATGCTGAAGACCAAGACCGTCGGCGCCAAGGCGACGGAGGCCGGGATCGAGGTCTCCTTCGAGGGCGAGAAGGCCCCGGCCGGCCCGCAGCTCTACGATCTCGTGCTCGTCGCGGTCGGCCGGTCGCCGAACGGCAAGAAGATCGGTGCCGAGAAGGCGGGCGTCGCGGTCAGTGATCGCGGCTTCATCCCGGTGGACAAGCAGATGCGCACCAATGTCGCGCATATCTTCGCCATCGGCGACATCGTCGGCCAGCCGATGCTGGCCCACAAGGCCGTGCATGAAGCCCATGTCGCGGCCGAGGTGGCGAAGGGCGAGGCCTCCTTCTTCGACGCCCGCCAGATCCCGTCGGTCGCCTATACCGATCCGGAGATCGCCTGGGCCGGCAAGACCGAGGAGCAGTGCAAGGCGGAAGGCATCAAGTTCGGCAAGGCGGTCTTCCCCTGGGCGGCGTCGGGCCGCGCCATCGCCAATGGCCGCGACGAGGGCTTCACCAAGCTGATCTTCGACGAGGCGACGCATCGGATCATCGGCGGCGGCATCGTCGGCACCCATGCCGGCGACCTGATCGGCGAGGTCTGCCTCGCCGTCGAAATGGGCTGCGAGCCGGCCGATATCGGCAAGACCATCTACCCGCACCCGACGCTCGGCGAATCCATCGGCATGGCGGCGGAGGTCTTCGAGGGCCATTGCACCGACTTGCCGCCACAGAAGAGGAAATAGCGAGCCGGTCCCCGGCGCTGTACCGCGAAATCCTGTTCCGCTGGGGCGCGAGGCTGTGTCCGCCTTCACTGTGAAAGGCTGAGCCATGCCCCAGTGGAGTGATTTCAAACGAGATGCGCTGTGTCGGCGGGCGCTGGCTGGACGGGGCATCTGGCGAGAAGACCGGCTAACCGACCCGGCCATCGGCAACAAGCCGCCGATCCTGCTGCAAAGTCCCGGTGGGACACCCAGCTCGCCGCGGTGATCGAAGGCCGGAAACTCTACCCTCCGGCCATCCAGGGGCACGATCAGGCGAAGACGCTGCCTTCGATGACCTTGCCCGTTCGCTGATAATGGTCGGCGAGGAATTGCTGAGCGCTGGCGCTGTCGCGAGCCAATGTCGCATCCATTATCTGCCTGTGCTCCAACGCAACGTCGCGCGGCGCCGCCGGGATTTTTCCAGCGAGCATCGGAAGGCGGTATCGCTGGGTTTCGGCATGGAGTTGGTCGGCCAGGGACAAGAGCCGATGTGATCTGCAAGCGCTGATCAGGCTGCGGTGGAACTCCTGATGGCGATTTTCGAGCAGCGCCAGGTCGCTTCCATCCGATACCTTTTCGACCGAGCGGCGACGGACCTGTAGATCGAGCGCGTGGAAACTCGCGACGATTCCCGCCTCCCAATCATCGTCGCCATTCCGGATCGCGCGTTTCAACGCTTCGCACTCGATCAAGATGCGGGTCTCGATCACATCCCACATTTCTTCGACCGAAACCGGTGCGACGGAGAAGCCGCGAAGCGCAGCCGTGACGACGAGGCGCTCCGTCTGAAGGCGATTCAAGGCCTCGCGCAACGGCGAAAAACTTAGCCCGTAGCGCTGCTTGAGTGTTTCAAGCCGCAGCGGCTGCCCTGGCGAATAGGCCCCCGAAACGATGTCCGCTCGCAGCTGGCGATAGGCGACTTCGGCCAGGGTCGAGGCCGTTTCCGGGCCGTCCTGAGCGTGAAGCCCCGGCTCCTGCAATCCATTCCGCCTTGCCCGCACAGCCGCCTCTCGCATCGTTTCGTTAGATTTATATGATTCATTCAAAAAAAGCAAAAAAGAGTTTCTTTCGAAAATTCTCCATGCTATCGCAAATTTGCGTTGCGAGAGAGGAGACCACCATGTCCGCTTCGAGGCAGAACCATCGCGAGGATGTCGCCGGACGCGCGAACGTCGAGGACACGCCCGAGCTGCTGGCCTACTACGAGCAGCTGGAGGCGCTTGAAGCGGGCGCGCTCTGGACCGTCGCCAACAAGATCGAGCCCTGGGCGCCGAAATCGGCTTCTGTGCCGGTCCTCTGGCGCTATCGCGACCTGCGCGAGCATGTCCTGCGCTCGGTTGATCTCGTCACGCCCGAGAAAGCCGGCCGTCGTGTGATCTATCTGAACAATCCTGGCCGGCGGGACGTCTCGGCCGCCGTGGGTTGGCTCTATTCGGGCCTGCAGGTCATGCATCCCGGCGAGACGGCATCCGCCCATGCGCATTCCGCCTCGGCGCTGCGCTTCATCATGGAAGGCGCGGGCGCCTACACCATCGTCGACGGCCACAAGATGACACTCGGCGCCAACGACTTCGTGCTGACGCCGAACGGCACCTGGCATGAGCATGGCGTCTCATCGGACGGCTCGCCCTGCATCTGGCAGGACGGCCTCGACATTCCGCTGGTGAACACGCTGGAAGCGAATTTCTACGCGGTCCATCCCGACCTGCGCCAGGCGGTAGGCTATCCCGTCGACGACATGACTGGAGCCTGGGGCAATCCCGGCCTGCGGCCGGCAGGACATGACTGGGGCAAGCCCTATTCGCCGCTGCTGAAATACGAGTGGGCTCCGACCTACGAAGCGTTGACCCGCTTCGGCAAGGTGACGGATGGCTCGGCCTTCGACGGCGTGCTGATGAACTACGTCAATCCGGTCACCGGCGGCCCGGTGATGCAGACGATCGGCGCCTCGATGCAGATGCTGCGGCCTGGCGAGAAGACCAAGGCGCACCGCCACACCGGCAGCTTCATCTACCAGGTCGCCAAGGGCAGCGGCTACTCCGTCATCGACGGCAAGCGCTTCGACTGGCAGGAGCGCGACATCTTCTGCGTACCGTCCTGGGCCTGGCACGAGCACGCCAACGCGTCCGACAGCGACGACGCCTGCCTCTTCGCCTTCAACGACATGCCCGTGATGAATTCGCTCGGGCTCTATCGCGAAGAGGCGTTCGGCGACAATGGCGGCCACCAGCCGCTCGCTCTCTGAGGGTTGCCGATCATGCGTCTCGTTACCTATCGCAGCACGATCGAGGCCGCAGCGCGGCTCGGCGTCATCGAGGGGGACCTCGTCGTCGACGTCGCCACGCTCGGCACCGTTGCCGGCGTCGATCTGCCGTCGGCGATGCTCGACCTCATCGACCTCGGCCCGGCCGGGCTGGCGGCGCTGAATGCCGTGCTGGACCTGCATCGTGGGCGCTGGCCCGCCCACTCCGCCTTCCCGCTCGTCAATGTCAGGCTGCTGGCGCCGATCCCGCGGCCACGGAAGAACATTTTCGGCATCGGCCTCAACTATGTCGAGCACGTCGCGGAATCGGCGGCCGCGCTCGACACGTCGAAGGACCTGCCGAAGCAGCCTGTGATCTTCTCGAAGCCGCCCACCAGCGTCATCGGCCCCGGCGACGCGATCGAGCACAACGCCAAGATCACGCAGCAGCTGGACTGGGAGGTCGAGCTCGCCGTGGTCATGGGCCGGACGGCGCGCCGCGTCACGGAAGCCGAGGCGATGGGCTTCGTCTTCGGCTACAGCGTGATGATCGATGTCAGCGCCCGCGACAATCGTCGCGCCGGCCAGTGGATCTACTCGAAGGGCCAGGACACCTACGCACCCTTCGGCCCCTGCATCGTCACGGCCGACGAGATCGCCGAACCGCATGCGCTCGACCTCTGGCTGACCGTCAACGGGCAGACCAAGCAGCGCTCCAACACGCGCCATATGCTGTTCAAGGTCCCGGTGCTGATCGCCGATATCAGTGCGGCGATCACCCTGGAGCCCGGCGACATTATCGCCACCGGAACGCCGGATGGCGTCGGGGCGGGCCGGACGCCGCAGGAATGGCTCTGGCCGGGAGACGTGGTCGAGGCCGGCGTCGCCGGCATCGGCCAGATCCGCCACCCCGTCGTGGCGGCCTGACATCCAAGCATCAACGACAAGGACAGCGGCAACGCCGCGCCGAAACGGGAGGGGAATTCGATGAACAGGTCAGCATTCACGCGCCGGGTGATCGTCGCGAGCCTCGCATCGGCAGCAGCGCTGCCGATGACGCAATCAGCCTTCGCCCAGGCCGGTGCCAGCGCCCCGGTCACGATCGGCTTCATCACCACGCTGTCAACGCCCGCCGGCTATATCGGCGAGGACATCCGCGCCGGCTTCCAGCTCGCATTGACGGACGGCAAGCTCGGCGGCGTACCCGTCAATCTCGCCGTCGAGGACGACGCACTGAAGCCGGCGAACGCCAAACAGGCCGCAGACCGGCTGATCCAGTCCGGCGTCAAGCTCTTCACCGGCGTGAACTTCTCGAACGTGCTGGCCGCCGTCGTTCCCGGCGTCCTGGAATCGGGCGGCTACTATGTCAGCCTGAATCCCGGCCCCTCGTCCTTCGCCGGCGAGCGCTGCCATCGGAATTATTTCGTCGCCTCCTACCAGAACGACGCCTTCCACGAGGCCGCGGGCCTCTCGGCCAACCGGCTCGGCTACAAGCGCGTCGCGCTGCTGGCGCCGAACTATCAGGCTGGTCGCGATGCGCTCGAGGGTTTCAAGCGCACCTTCAAGGGCGAGATCGTCGGTGAGATCTACACCAAGCTCGACCAGACCGACTTCTCGGTCGAGCTGGCGCGCATACGCTCGCTCGCGCCGGAGGCGATCTACCAGTTCCACCCCGGCGGCGCCGGCATCAACTTCGCCAAGCAGTATGCCAATGCCGGACTAGGCAAGAGCGTGCCCATGCTGATCCCGGCCTTCTCGATGGACGCCCACATGGTCGGCGCGACAGGCGATGCCGCCGACGGCATCTACGCCTCCGCGATCTGGACCCCCGAGACCAATACCCCCGCCTCGAAGGCCTTCGTCGACGCCTTCCGCAAGGCCTATTCGCGGACGCCGACCATGTATGCCCAGCAGGCCTACGACACCGCCAACCTGATCGGCAGCGCCCTGAAGGCGGTGAACGGCGACCTCGGCAAGCAGGACGAATTCCGCAAGGCGCTGCGGGCAGTCCAGTTCACGGCCGTGCGCGGGAAGTTCTCCTTCGGGCCCAACCAGCACCCGGTTCAGGACTATTATCTGACCAAGTTCGAGAAACGCCCTTCCGGCGAGATCGCGCAGACGATCGTCCGCAAGATCGCCGAGGACTACGGCGACGCCTACGCCGCCCAGTGCAAGATCAACTGAGCACTGCAAAGCCAACCGGCATGATCGACACCTGATTCACCGCGCAACAAGGGCGTGTGGAGATGACCCTCTTTGTCGAGCAGGTGCTCAATGGCCTGCAATACGGATCGATGCTGTTTCTTCTGGCATCGGGGCTGACGCTGATCTTCGGCATCATGGGGGTGATCAATCTCACCCACGGCGCCTTTTATATGGTTGGCGCCTATAGCGCGGCGTTCGCGGTCCTCTCCACCGGCTCCTTCCTGGTCGGCATCGCCGCCGCCCTGATCGGTGCCGGGCTCTATGCGGTGCTGGTCGAGATCGCAGTGGTGCAATGGCTGTATCGCCGCGACCACCTCTATCAGGTCCTGGCGACACTCGGCCTGATCCTGTTCACCAACGAGGCCGTGAGCCTGATCTTCGGCCGCCGACCACCCTTGATGGACATCCCGCCCTTCCTGCAAGGCTCGGTTCCACTGTTTCCCGGCCTCGACTATCCGCTGATGCGCCTCGCCTTCATCGCGGTTGGCGCCATGGTCGCGATTGGCCTGTGGGCGCTCGTCAACCATACCCGCGTCGGCATGCTGATCCGGGCCGGAGCCGACGATCGCGAGATGGTCGATGCGCTGGGCGTCGACATTCGCCGACTCTACACGCTGGTCTTCGGCCTCGGCGGCGCGCTGTGCGGTCTGGCCGGCGTCATGGCGGCGCCGCTGCTGGCCATCGAAATCGGCATGGGCGAACGTGTCCTGATCACCACCTTCGTCGTCATCGTCGTGGGCGGCGTCGGCTCGGTTCGCGGCGCCCTCGTCGGGGCGCTGCTCGTCGGCATGGTCGACAGCCTGGGGCGGGCCTACATCCCGCAGCTCCTGCAATTGTCGCTGCCGGCCGCGACAGCCGACACGCTCGGCGCCGGGCTGGTGTCAGCCAGCATCTACGTCCTGATGGCGATCGTCCTTCTCGTTCGGCCCAACGGCCTCCTGCCGGCCAGGGGATGAGCGCGATGCTGACCTCCCGTCTCCGCCTGATCGTCATCGCCGGCGGCCTCCTCCTCCTGCTGACGGCCCCTTATCTCGCACAGCTGACCGGCTCGGCCGGGCTACTCGGCCTCGCCAACCGCATCGCCATCTACGCGATCGCCGCCGTCAGCCTAGACCTCATCCTGGGCTACGGCGCCCTGGTCAGCTTCGGTCACGCCATGTTCTTCGGGCTTGGCGGCTACGCGGTCGGCATCATCGCCTTCCACACCGGCACGGGCGAGCCGCTTTTCGGCTGGAAAGGCTCGAACGCGGCGCTGATCGTCTGGCCACTGGCGCTGGTCGCCTGCGCGCTGCTGGCCGCCGCCGTCGGAACGCTTTCGCTGAAGACCAGCGGCGTGCAGTTCATCATGATCACGCTGGCCTTCGCGCAAATGGTCTTCTTCGTCCTCGTCTCGCTCCAAAGCTATGGCGGCGATGACGGCCTGCTGCTCGATCGGCGCAACACGCTGCCGCTCATCGATCTCTCGCGGCCGACGACCTTCTACTATGTCTGCGTCGCGCTGCTGGTCGGCTGGACAGCCTTCTGCGCCAGGGTGGTGAATTCCCGTTTCGGCCTCGTCCTGCAGGCGCTGCGGCAGAGCGAACGGCGTTCGATCAATCTCGGCGTGGACCCGTTCCCGTTCCGGCTCGTCGCCTTCATCATCTCCGCGGTCGGGACCGGCCTCGCTGGCGTGCTCTGGGCCAACTACGCCCGCTTCGTCTCGCCCGACATGGCCGCATGGAGCAAATCGGGCGAGTTCATCGCCATCGTCGTCCTCGGTGGGCTCGGCACTCTGCTCGGCCCGATTGCCGGAACCGCCGTCTTCATCGCGCTCGAGCAGATCCTCTCGATCTGGACCGAGCATTGGATGATCGTGATGGGTCCCGTCCTGACGCTGGTTGCGCTGTTCGGCCGCCGCGGCCTCGCGGGGCGCCTGTTCGGAGAGCGCAATGGCTGAGCCCGCCTCGCAGCGTCAGGCGCCCATCCTCGCGATCGACGGCCTGCGCAAGGCCTTCGGCGCCCTGGTCGCGACCGACGACGTCACGCTCGACATTCGCACCGGCGAGCTCCACGCGCTGATCGGCCCGAACGGTGCCGGAAAATCGACGCTGATCACCCAGATCTGCGGGGAGCTGAAGCCCGATGCCGGCCGCATTCTGTTCGACGGGCGCGACGTCACCCGGCTTCGCCCACATCTGCGTTCACGGCTCGGACTCGGGCGAACCTTTCAGATCACCCAGCTCTGCCCGGATTTCAGCGCGCTCGAGAACATTCTGCTCTCGATCGAGACCCGAGGTGGCGGCTCGTTCGACATGCTCTCGAACCCGCGCGGCAATGCCGGCGCGATCGCCAGCGCCCGTGCGCGGCTCGCCGAAGTCGGCCTCGGCGACCTCGCCGACAGGCAGGCGGCGACACTCGCCCACGGCCAGCGCCGGCAGCTCGAGATCGCGGTCGCGCTCGCGCGCGAGCCGAGGCTGCTGCTGCTCGACGAGCCCATGGCCGGGCTGGGGCCGGAGGAATCGGCCGCAATGACCCGGCTGCTCGACGGGCTGAAGCGGCGCTACGCCATTCTCCTCGTCGAGCACGACATGGACGCGGTGTTCGCCTTGGCGGACCGGGTCAGCGTCCTGGTCTATGGGCGTGTCATCTTCACCGGCACGGTCGCGGAAGTGCGCAGCGACCCTGCCGTGCGCGCCGCCTATCTCGGGGGAGAACCGGCATGCTGAGCGTGCGCGAACTCGCAGCCGGCTATGGTCATGCACGTGTCCTGTTCGGATTGTCCTTCGAAGCCCGCGCCGGCGAGGTCGTCTCGCTGATCGGGCGCAATGGCATGGGCAAGACCACCACCATCCGCGCCATCATGGGGCTGAATCGGCCCACCGGCGGCGAGATCGCGTTCGACGGCCGGCCGCTTGCCGGACTGGCGCCGAACGCCGTCGCCCGGCTCGGCATCGGGCTGGTGCCGGAAGGACGGCGGGTATTTCCCTCGCTGACGGTAGAGGAGAACCTGATCGCCACCGCGCGCGGCGGCAGCGCCGGGCACTGGACCTTGCCGCGCGTCATCGACCTGTTCCCGCGCCTCGGCGAGAGGCGACGCCAGCCTGCCAGGACGCTGTCGGGCGGTGAGCAGCAGATGCTGGCGGTCGGCCGGGCGCTCATGACCAATCCGCGCCTGCTCATTCTCGACGAGGCGACCGAAGGGCTCGCGCCGCTGATCCGCGCCGAGATCTGGCGCTGCCTGCAGACGCTCAAGGGCGCCGGGCAGACCATCGTCGTCGTCGACAAGAACCTGGCGGAGATGGCGTCCCTGGTCGACCGCCACCATGTCGTCGAGAAGGGACGGATCGTCTGGGCCGGCACGCCGGCCGCGCTCCACGACGATCCCGATCTCGCCAGCCGCTATCTCGGTCTGTGAGGACATCCATGGCATCGGCCGCCAGCGCCCCTGTCTATCGCAGCTTCGATCGCGCTGCCCTCGACCGCGAGTACAATGCCCGCGAAAGCGTTGCATCCTTCGAGGCCGAGCACGCAAAATATGTCGCGGTCAGCGAAAAGAACCAGCGGGAGTACTTTCGTCTCGCCGACATCGTCTATGATGAAATCAGCGGAGAGAAGCTCGATCTCTACCCCGCCGGCCACGGCAGCCCACTTTTTCTCTGGATTCATGGCGGCTATTGGCGAGCCAGCTCCAAGGACGACAATACGTTCGTCGTCTCCGGTTTGAACGCGCATGGCTTCAGCGTCGCCGTGATGAATTATACGCTCGCACCGCGAGCGACGCTGGACGAGATCGTGCGCCAGACCCGCGCCGCCGTCGCTTTTCTGTATCGTCGACGCGCGGAGTACGACCTGGCAGACCGCGGTCTCATCGTCGGTGGCTCCTCCGCTGGCGGACATCTGGTCGGCATGCTGCTCGCGGACGGCTGGCATGCGGACTTCGACGTACCGACGGAGGTGATCACGGACGCGCTTTCACTGTCCGGGCTGTATGATCTCGAACCGTTGCGTCATACGCAGGTCGACGCCTGGCTCGGCCTCGACGATGCCTCGATCGCCCGCAACAGCCCGCTTCACCATATCCCCGCACGCTCCGCAGCCCGACTTCTGGCCTCGGTCGGTGGGCTCGAAACCTCGGAGTTTCAGCGTCAGACGCTTGACTATGCGAGCCGCTGGACCGCAGCGGGCCATCGCGCCCAGCTCATCGCCATGCCGAACCACAATCACTTCGATATCGCGCTCAGCCTCAGCGAACCGGACGGAGTTCTGACCTCCGCCGTCGCCGCGGCGATAGCCGCAACCGGCTGACTCCGGTCAGCGTGATCGACCGGCCGCATCGCCCGTCTTCCCAAAAACGGTCTTCGCCATGTCCGCAGCTTCCCTGACCCGATACCGGGCCGCCCTCGCCTTGGCGGCTTCGGCTCCCCGCGCCCCGCTGGGGACAGCGCCGGCGGGCCCGAGCTTCGAAGGCAAAACCATTCTCAGCGCCGATTTCGGCAGGCAGGCCATTATTCACCCCAAAATCGACAGCGGTGCGATGCGGCATTCGGCGAGAGCGGTCATCTTCAAACCTTCCGCCCCCGACCGACCCACACAGGCTGTATCCGTCGCCAATCGCGACGCCGGCCGTGCTCCCGGCTGAGGTCTCACATGCTGTTCGATCTGGAAACCCTGCCCGCGCAGGAGCGCTACAAGATCATGACGGCGACGATCGTGCCGCGGCCGATCGCCTGGATCACCACGAAATCACGCGATGGCCTGGTCAACGCCGCGCCCTTCAGCTTCTTCAATATGATGGGAAACGATCCTCCCACGATCGCGATTGGCATCATGCCGAATGGTCGCGTGCTCAAGGATACCGCAACGAACATCCTGGAAACCGGCGAATTCGTCGTGAATCTCGTGTCGGAAGCGCAGGCGCCAGCGATGAACGTCACCTGCATCGATGCGCCTCCGGAGATCGATGAACTCGCCCTCGCTGGCCTCGACTCCACTGAATCGGACCTTGTTTCGCCACCTCGAATTGCTGGAGCGGGAGTGGCGTTCGAATGCACGACCCTGTCGTCGCTCGTGACCGGCCCCTTGCAAACGATCGTCATCGGCCGTGTGCTGCGCGCGCATATCGACGACCGTTTCGTCCTGGACCGCGAGCGCTGTCATATCGACACCGAAGCCCTGGGCCTCGTCGCCCGCATGCATGGTAGGAGCGCCTATGCGCGGACGACTGATCTGTTCCATTTGAACCGGCCGAGCTGGGCGCATTGGAATGGAACAGGTGGCCGGTGAGCGCCCAGGTCTGGAAATCAGGGCCGGTTGATCACAACCTGGTGTGACGATCGCCCGCACTTCGGCGAATGCCCGGGACGGGGCAGCGATCCGCGAGCCCGGGAACATCGACGTTCTCGGGCAGCGAGACCTCGCGGAATGGTTCTGCCGTCCGAAGCATGTCCCGGGCGCAGGTGGCCGGTTCCCGGATGCCGGTCTTACGGTCGCCGGCACCCGCTATTATATAGGAACCTGTGAGCCCGTTATCGGTTGATTGTTGGGGGTTGCCGTCGGCAGCTCCGCCTGCCGCGGGATGGCTGCCATGATCGAGAAAGCCAGCGAGATATTCCGCCTGTTCTCCGAGGACTATCGTAGTTATTCGCAGGAGGAGATGAGCCTTCAGGAGTACCTGCTGGCTTGCCGCGAAGACAAGTCGATGTATGCCTCAGCCGCCGAGCGGATGCTCGACGCGATCGGCAAGCCGAAGCTGTTCGATACCAGCCAGGATGAACGCCTCGGCCGGATCTTTTCCAATCGGACGATCAAGATCTACCCCTCTTTCGCCGATTTCTTCGGCATGGAGGATACGATTGAGCGGATCGCCGGTTATTTCCGCTATGCCTCGCAGGGTCTGGAGGAGCGCAAGCAGATTCTCTACCTGCTCGGCCCCGTCGGCGGCGGCAAGTCCTCCCTGGCCGAGCGCCTGAAGAAGCTGATGGAGGAGCGCCCGTTCTATACGCTCAAGATCGGCGACCGGATCAGCCCGGTCTTCGAATCCCCGCTCGGCCTGTTCCGCCCCGATCGCATGGGCGATCTCTTCGAGGACAAGTACGGGATCGCGCGGCGGCGCCTGACCGGCCTGATCTCGCCCTGGGCCTCGAAACGGCTCGACGAGCTCGCCGGCGATATCTCCAAATTCAGCGTCGTCAAGCTGACGCCCTCGCGCCTGCGCCAGGTCGGCATCGCCAAGACCGAGCCGGGCGACGAGAACAACCAGGATGTTTCGACGCTGGTCGGCAAGGTCGACATTCGCCAGCTCGAGAACTTCAGCCAGTCGGACCCCGACGCCTATTCCTATAGCGGCGGCCTCAACCGGACGACGCAGGGCCTGCTCGAATTCGTCGAGATGTTCAAGGCGCCGATCAAGGTGCTGCATCCGCTGCTGACCGCGACGCAGGAGGGCAGCTACAACGGCACCGAGAATTTTGGCGCCTTCCCCTATCAGGGCATCGTCCTCGCCCATTCCAACGAATCCGAATGGCTCCAGTTCAAGAACAACCGGAACAACGAGGCCTTTCTCGACCGCATCCTGGTGGTCAAGGTGCCCTATTGCCTGCGCGTCACCGAAGAGCGGCAGATCTACGAGAAGCTGCTGCGCGAGAGCGAGCTCGCCGGTAGCCCTTGCGCGCCGGAGGTGCTCGACCTTCTCAGCCGCTTCTCCGTCTCGACCCGGCTGGCCGAGTTCGAGAATTCGCCGCTCTACACCAAGATGCGCGTCTATGACGGCGAGAACCTGAAGGAGCTGGAGCCCAAGGCCAAGGCCATCCAGGAATACCGCGACGCCGCCGGCGTCGATGAGGGCATGACCGGCGTCAGCACGCGTTTCGCCTTCAAGATCCTCTCTCAGACCTTCAACTACGATACCGAGGAGCTCGCTGCCGACCCCGTGCACCTGATGTACATCCTGGAGGGGGCGATCAAGCGCGAGCAGTTCCCGAAGGAAACGGAGGCGGCCTATCTCGACTTCATCAAGTCGGAGCTGGCGACCCGCTATGCCGAGTTCATCGGCCACGAGATCCAGAAGGCCTATCTCGAATCCTATGGCGAATACGGCCAGAACCTGTTCGACCGCTACATCGCCTATGCCGACGCCTGGGTCGAGGACCAGGACTACAAGGATCCCGACACCGGCCAGATCCTCAACCGGCAGGTCCTCGACAACGAATTGTCGCAGATCGAAAAGCCGGCCGGGATCGCCAATCCCAAGGACTTCCGCAACGAAGTCGTGAAGTTCACCTTGCGCGCAAGGGCCAGGAACAACGGCCGCAACCCGTCCTGGACCAGCTATGAGAAGTTGCGCGAGGTCATCGAGAAGCGGATGTTCGGCCAGGTCGAGGATCTGTTGCCGGTGATCAGCTTCGGCTCCAAGCAGGACAGCGTGACCGAGAAGCGCCATCACGGCTTCGTGCAGCGCATGGTCGAGCGTGGCTATACCGAGCGCCAGGTCCGGCGCCTGGTGGACTGGTACATGCGCGTCAACAAGGCGGGCTGACTTCGGCGGGGAGCCTGCCATGCCGATCTTCATCGACCGCCGCCTGAACCCGAAGGACAAGAGCCTGGGCAATCGCCAGCGCTTCCTGCATCGGGTCCGGGCGGAGCTGAAGCGCAGCGTCCAGGAACAGATCCGCTCGGGCAAGATCGCCGATGCGGATGGGGAGCATGCCGTCTCGATCCCGGCGAAGGGCACGAGCGAGCCGAACTTCCGCGCCGCCGGTGACAGTGGCCGGCGCCAGCATGTCCTGCCCGGAAACAAGCAGTTCTCGCCGGGCGACAAGATGCCGAAGCCCGGTCAGGGCAGCGGAGCGGGGTCAGCGCCAGGCCTGCAGGAGTCCGAGGACGATTTCCGCTTCGTGCTGTCCCGTGAAGAGGTGCTCGATCTGTTCTTCGAGGACCTCGAACTGCCCGACATGGTCAAGCTCTCCCTCAAGGAGATTCTCTCCTCCAAGCCGCGGCGGGCCGGGTTCTCGACCAGCGGATCGCCGACCAACATCAACGTCGCCCGCACCATGCGCAACAGCCATGGCCGCCGCATCGCCCTGCAGCGGCCCAAGCGTACGGAGATCGAAGCCATCCTCGCCGAACTCACCAGGATCGAAGCCGAAGGGCCGGACACGGCTCGCGACAAGGCCGCGGCCCTGCGCGTCGAGCTCGACCGGCTGGAGCGCCGACGCCGGGTGATCGCCTTCATCGATCCGGTCGACATCCGTTTCAACCGGTTCGACGCCCAGCCGCTGCCGAACGCGAATGCGGTGATGTTCTGCCTGATGGATGTTTCCGGCTCGATGGGCGAGCGCGAGAAGGACCTGGCCAAGCGCTTCTTCGTGCTGCTGCACCTGTTCCTGAAGCGGCGCTATGACCGGACCGACATCGTCTTCATCCGCCACACCCATACGGCGCAGGAGGTCGACGAGGACACCTTCTTCCTGAGCACGCAGAGCGGCGGCACCGTCGTCTCCACCGCGCTGGAGGAGATGCAGCGCGTCATCGCGCAGCGCTATCCCAGCAAGGACTGGAACATCTACGTTGCGCAGGCCTCGGACGGCGACAATTTCGCTAGCGATTCCGAGCGCTGCCTGCGCCTGCTCGACAGCGAGATCATGCGCCTGTGCCAGTATTTCGCCTATGTCGAGATCATTGACGAGCGCGAGAGCGAGATCTTCGGCTCGACAGACAACGGCACCTCGCTCTGGCGCGCCTACCTTTCGGTCAAGGAACGCTGGCCGAATTTCGACATGACCCGCATTGCCAGGGCTGCCGACATCTACCCGGTCTTCCGCCAGCTCTTCACCCGGCAGCCGGCGCGGCCGCGCAACTGAAGGGAACGCCGATGCAGCGACATGCATCCCGCTCCAACCTGCTGTTCTCCGGCTCGGACTGGAACTTCGGGACCTTGTCGCATGCCTATGATGTGATCGAGGCGGTGGCGAAGGAGGAACTGCGGCTCGACATCTACCCGGTGCAGATGGAGGTGATTTCCTCCGAGCAGATGCTCGACGCCTATTCCTCGATCGGCATGCCGCTGATGTATCGCCACTGGTCCTTCGGCAAGCACTTCCTCCATCACGAACTGCTCTACCGCAAGGGGGGCCGCGGCCTCGCCTATGAGATCGTCATCAATTCCGACCCCTGCATCGTCTATCTGATGGAGGAGAACACCATGGCCCTGCAGGCTCTGGTGACGGCGCATGCGGCCCTCGGGCACAATCATTTCTTCAAGAACAACCATTTGTTCCGGCAGTGGACCGACGCCGATGCGATCCTGAGCTATCTCGACTTCGCCAAGGGCTACATCAGCCGCTGCGAGGAGAAGCACGGCGTCGCAGCGGTGGAGGCCATTCTCGACGCCGCTCATGCGCTGATGGACCAGGGCGTGTTCCGCTATCGCCGCCCGCCCAGGCTCTCCTCCGAGAAACAGCGAGAAGGGCTCCGCGAACGGCTGGAATATGAGGAGCGCTCCTACAACGATCTCTGGCGCACGCTCCCGCGCCAGGCGGATGGCAGCAAGGCCACTGCGGAGAATGCGGACCTGATCGCCGAGCGGAAGAAGGCGCTCAACCTGCCCGAGGAGAACCTGCTCTATTTCCTCGAGAAGACCAGCCTGATCCTCGAGCCCTGGCAGCGCGAGATTCTCAGGATCGTCCGTGTGATCGCGCAGTATTTCTACCCGCAGCGGCAGACGCAGGTGATGAACGAGGGCTGCGCGACCTTCGTGCACTACACGGTGATGAATTCGCTGTTCGACCGCGGCCGCATCGGCGAAGGCGCCATGCTGGAGATACTGCGCAATCACTCCAATGTCGTGTTCCAGCCGGGCTTCGACGATCCCCGCTTCTCCGGCATCAACCCCTATGCGCTCGGCCTGGGCATGATGCAGGACATCCAGCGCATCGCGACCGAGCCGACGGCGGAGGACCGCGACTGGTTTCCCGAGTTCGCAGGCAGCGGCGACTGGCGCACGATCCTGCTCGACGCCTGGGCCAATCATCGCGACGAATCTTTCATCCGCCAGTTCCTCAGCCCGGCCCTGATCCGGAAATGGCGGCTCTTCCTGCTTTCCGACGCGGCGAACGAATCGTTCTACAGCGTCGCCTCGATCCATAACGAACGCGGCTATCGGCGGATCCGCTCCGCTTTGGCCCAGAGATATGACATCGGGACGAACAATACGGACATCCAGGTCGTCGATGTCGACCTGCTCGGCCAGAGGCACCTGCGCCTGCAGCACAAGGTTCGTGACGGCATCACGCTGGAGAACGGCAGCTGCGACGCAACGCTGCGCCATGTCCAGGCGCTCTGGGGCTACGAGGTCAGCCTGCAGGGCGTCGATGCACAGACCGGGGCCACGCTCTACGAACGCTCCAGCCGCCAGCTGGCCGACTAAAGCATTTTCAAGCCAACCGGCCTGTCCCTCGGATCGAGATAGAGAACGCCTCGGTACCGCGGAAAATCGGTCAGCGCTTGCCGCTGCGGTCCTCGGCAAGGAGTTCCTTGCGCGCTTTCGCCATGACCTTGCGGGCCTCGTCGTC
The DNA here is from genome assembly GCA_005502805.1 of Rhizobiales bacterium 2SD. Classification (GTDB taxonomy): domain Bacteria; phylum Pseudomonadota; class Alphaproteobacteria; order Rhizobiales; family Beijerinckiaceae; genus Allobosea. The sequence goes on from SCMY01000001.1 coordinate 32,571, forward strand.
GACTGCTGGGAACTGCGGATCGAGCTTTTCCAGCCGGTCGACGATCGTCGCCGCAACGATCAGCCGGGTGAACCATTTGTTGTCGGCCGGCACGACATGCCAGGGCGCATGCTTGGTCGCGGTCTTGGCGATCGCGTCCTGGTAGGCCGCCTGGTACTCGTCCCAGTGCCGGCGCTCGGCAAGGTCGCCCGGATCGAACTTCCAGTTTTTGTCGGGCTCGTCGATCCGCGACAGCAGGCGCCGGCGCTGCTCGTCCTTCGACAGATTGAGGAAGAATTTCAGGATCACCGTGCCATTGCGGGCCAGGTGCTTCTCGAAATCGCGGATGCTCTCGAAGCGGTCGCGCCAGACGTTCTTGCCGATCAGCTTGGGCGGCAGGCCCTGCTTGCGCAGCAGCTCCTCATGCACGCGAACGACCAGTACTTCCTCGTAATAGGAGCGGTTGAAGATGCCGATCTCGCCGCGCTCCGGCAGCGCGCAAGTGGTGCGCCAAAGAAAGTCGTGGCGCAGCTCCAGCGAGCTCGGCGCCTTGAAGGAGGTGACCTCGCAGCCCTGCGGATTGACCCCGGACATGACGTGCTCGATCGTCCCGTCCTTGCCGGCTGTATCGATCGCCTGCAGCACGATCAGCACCGACCAGCGCTTCTCCGCGAACAGCCGCTCCTGCAGATCGCGCAGGCGCTTGACGCCGGTCTGCAGCAGCTCGCTCGCACCGTTCTTGTCGAGAGCAAGACCGCAGGTCTCGCCGGGATCAAAGCGCTTCAACTTGAAATCGTCGCCATCGCTGACCCTGAAGCGCTTGACCATCTCGTCCGGCAGCATGCCTGGCATCTCCTGCAGAAAGACCTGAGCTCACTGTGGAGCCATATCGCGGATTGTCCAGCTTTCCGGTCGCGATCAGACGATCAGCTCCGCCACCGGCAGCCGTGCCTTGCCCCCCGGGGGCGAGCCCGCAGGCAACCCGAGCCGGAAGACATTGACCAGGCGGCGGCCGGGCGGAACGCTGTGTCGATCAACCAGTTGCCGGTTGCTCGCCGGCCAGTCGGCCAGCACCGAGACCGGACAGGCGGCGAGCCGCTGCGCGGTCAGCATCAGCCAGGCGCGATAGAAGGCACGCCCGGTCGTGAGAGGGTCCTCGCCTTCGGGTCGATGGAAGAGCGCGACGGCAGAGTTCGCGAACTTGCCTCGCTCGCTCGCGAGCGTCGCGGCGAGCCCGAGGCGGCGTAGCAGGGGAAACAACGGGCCGAGCACAAATCTGGTCCCGAAGGCAACGACGCCCGGCATCGCCATGGCCTCGGCGCTGAGCCCGTCGCGCTCATAGGACGGATCGCTGCGCGACAACCGCATCCAGTGCAGCAATTCGGCGCGATGGGCGTCGTCGCAGAGGAAATGGAAACCGGCCTCGTCGGCGAGGCGCGCGATCGCGTCGATGGCCTCCGCGCCACGGACCAGCTGCACGTCGCCGACCATGGCGGAAAACATGTAGAGCGCCGCTTCGCCCGCCTGATCCAGTGGCCGGAAGCCACCACGCCAGCTCGTTCGGGCAGAGACGAAATCTGCCAGCCCATCGGGTTCACGACCCGCTGCGATGGTGATGCGCGCGACCGGCAGCACGCCGTCCGAGGCCGCGGCGTCGATCAGCGGCTCGACCTCCGCGAGCTTCAATCCGCGCCGGCCGAGCGCCAGCGACAGCCCCTCGATCGCCGCGCCATGCGAAAGCCGGACATCGTGCCCCGAGGGATCGGCGGCTGGCAGGCGCCGCGTGACGTCCTCCAACAGCAGCAGCGCATCGTTGCCAAGCAGCCGCCAGCGCGTCGGCTGGATGTTGTGGACGCTGGGCGCGAGGCGAACCTCGGCGAGCAAGTCTTCGAGCACGGCACGGTCGAGCATGGTCGTCAGCCCCGCAGGCTCTTGGCGAAGAGGTGTAGCCGGTGCAGCGGCTTCGCCCCCGCCTTCTCGGCTTGCCGCAGGCTCGGCCCGTTGACGTCGGCGATCCAGGTGCCGCCGAGCTCGTTATAGCCAGCAGCCTTCAAGGCGCTCGTCACCTTGAAGAGCATGGCGCCGTTGAGCCCGCGATTATGGAAGGCGCGGCTGACCGACTGGTAGACGATGACGGCGCGCCGGTTGCTCCAGCGATGCCAGAGGAAGCGCAAGGGGAAGCTCGGGCCGATCCGCCCGCCGGTCGCCTTCACCAGCGGGTTGAGGTCGGGGATCGCGATGATCGCCCCGACCGGCTCGCCCTTGTGGTGCACCAGGGTCGAGATGCGCTTGTCGATCACCCACATCATGTCGCCGGCCTGGAAGCGGTATTCCTCGGCGGTCGGCGGGACGAACATCGGGTTGGTGTCGAAGCCGTCATTCAGGATGAGGCGCGATTCCTCCAGCCGCTGCGCGAAATGCCGGCGGTCGATCGGCATCCAGCGATAGTCGGGATCGCCGAGGATCGCCCGCTGCTTGTCGCCCAGCAGTTCTGAGGGATCGACATCGGCCAGCGCGATCCGGAAGGTCGTCATCGGGAAGGTCGGCGCATAGCCGTTCGCCTCGAGCAGCCGCGCGATATGCGGCGGGCTGTAGAGCATGTCGGTGAAGGGCGCGTTCTCGAAGCCGCCGGTGACGACGCCGGCCTGCTGCATCGCCGTCAGGTTGAAGTTGCCGACGAGCTCCGCCATGCCGCGCTCGCGCGCCCAGCTCTCGGCGGCGCCGAGCAGGGCAGAAGCGACCTCGGTATCGTCGGCGCAGTCGAAATAGCCGAACTGAGCTCGGGCCGTGCTATGACGCGCATTCGAGGCGTCGTGGATCGCAGCGGCGATGCGGCCGAGCGGCTTCCCGTCACGTAGCGCCGTGAACAGCTCGAAGCGGCCATGCCCGTCCCTGACCAGCGGATTGCGCTTGGGATCGAGCATGCGGTCGAAATCGGACCACATCGGCGGCACATAGGGACTGTCCGCTGGATAAACCTGCGCGGTGACGGCGAAGGCGGCCTTGCGGTCGTTGCTGGTGATCTCGATCATGCCGGAGCCTTGCTCGGTGCGGCCACCAGCAATCGGCGTACCAGCGCCAATGCCGTCTCGGTGGCGGGATCGGCCGAGACCACCGGAACGGTGACCAGCAGCAGATCGAGCGGCTCATCGCCGAGCACCAGCAGATGGCTTGCGGAATGGGCGGCCAGCAGGGCCGCGAGCCGTTCCGCAACCGGGTCGGTCGATGGCCAGGGCCAGCTTCGCCCGGAGGCCTGGAGCACGCCGATCTCGCGCAGCGCTGGCTTCAGGATGGCGGGATCGTAGTCGCCGAGCTCCGCCTCGCCGAGCCGGCGGGCATTGCTGAACAGCGGATGCCCGGCGAGCTGGGCGATCAAAGCCTCGCGCGTATCGGCGCGCGAGCGGGCGAGCGAGCCGAGCACGCCGGGCGCCGCCGCATCGAAGAAACTCGACAGCGCATCGACGGCGAGGGCGATCGCAAGCACACCGGCGAGCACGACCGCACAGAGCCTGACGCCATGGGCGAGATCGGCGCCGGACGTGACGTGCGCCGCAGCGACGCCGAGTAGCAAAGCCGCGGCGACGCGCAGGCCGAGCAGGAAGAAGCCCTGCCGCCGCGTCGGCGCCGCACCGCCGGTCACGAGCACGATCGACACAAGCAATAGCGCACCGACGCCGCCGAGCCTGACAGGCATGCCCGGCATCAGCCCGCGAAAATCGCTGAGCGCGAAGGGCAGGATCAGGAAGGCGCAGAGCCCAAGCCGCCAGACGCTGGTATTCTCGGCTTCGGTCAGTGAGGTCGGATCGCGCCGGAACAGCAAGACGCCACAGAAGGCGACCGTCAGGAACTGAAAGCCGGCCAGCGCCAGATCATAGGCCCAGGGATGATCGGCACGGCCGATGAGGCTGCCGAGCACGAGCAGGCCGGAGCCGGCGAGCACGGCGATCTTGCCGGCGCGCGGCGCATGCCGGCGCAGCATGCCTTCGGTGACGATCAGCGCCCCCAGCGGGAACAGTGCGGCGCAGGACAGCGCCAACCGCTCCAGCAGGACGCTGCCGCTCCACCAGCTCAGGCCGCGCAGCAGGAAGAGCGCGGCGACGAGCCCCATCGCCATGAGGAAACGTGTCGTCAGCGCCCCGCGCGGATCGCGCCGGCGCAAGGTCAGCATGGCGACGGCGAGCCCAAGCGCGCCGCAGATGTCGACGATGGAATCGGCGACCAAGGCAGGATTGGCGAACCCGCCATTCATGGCCCGGCCACCATCTGCTTGAGCGCCCGCACCACGAAAGGCCTGAGCAGCGCCGCGACCGGCGCCGGCAGGGGTCGTTCGACCGCCGGCCGGTAGGGGTTGAAGAACCAGCCGCGGCAATCGGTACCGGTGCGCTTGCCCAGTGCCAAGGCGATCGCTTCATAGGCCATCATCATGCCGGTGGTGATCACCATCGGCGCGAAGGACATCCGGCTGCGCCGGCCCGCGGCGACCTCGCCGGCGATCGCAAGGTCGACATGATGGCGCGAGCGCGAATGCAGCATCACATGCGTGACCTCGCACAGCATCGCCGCGCGCTTGTCGTCCTCGCCGAGCGTCCGCCAATCCTTGCCGAGCGTCGGGAAGCCGAGCCGCTCCTCCGGGCGCGGGTCCTCCGGCCGGACCACGATCACCGAGGGCAGCGGCGCCATATAGGCGTCGATCACGCTGGCGCCGGCCACTTTCGCCGTGCGGTAGAGATGCAGGCCGGCGGCGATGTCGTCCATGCCGTTGACGATCACCTTGCAGCGCGCCGCGATCTCCGGCAGGCGCTCCGCCCATTCGGCGCCGAGCACCTCGATCTCGACCTCCGGATTGATCGCGCGCGCCGCCTCGGCAGCGGCTTCCGCCTTGGGCCGCCCGACCGTGCCGGCATTGGCGAAGACCTGCCGGTTCAGGTTCGAGACCTCGAAGACATCGATATCGGCGATGACGAAGCGGCCGATCCCAGCCCGCACCAGCGCCATGAAGGCGGCTCCGCCCATGCCGCCGACGCCGCAGACGAAGACCGTCGCCTGCCGCAGCTTCGCCTGTTCGGCCTCGCTGACGAAGCCGATATTGCGGGTGGTGAAGAGCTCGTAGCTGAATCCGGGAATCATGGCTTCGTCCTCGCGGCGCGTGGACGCAATGTGCCGAAACGCCTGGTGTCGTCGAGCCAGTGCAGCAAGGGCAGCACCAGCCTTTGCAGCAGGAGGAAGGCGGAAGCCCCGATCAGCCCCGGCAGCGAGGCGCGCGGCACCTGGCCGAGCAGGTAACCTCGCGCCGCCGCCAAATCCATGCGGCCGAGCTGGAGCACGTCGTCGCCCCGCTCGTAATCCAGCGTCTCCCGGCAGAACGCGTTGTAGCTGGGATCGCGGTGCTGCGTCGCCTCCTCGAAGCTCTTCTTCAGATCGTCAGAGCCGCCGGTATAGGCGTCGGTGATCACAGAACGGGCCTCCTCGAAGCCGGCCTCCTCCCCCACGCCGAAGACATGGCGGTGCCCGCGCATGATCTGCCGGGCGAGCGAGAGATGCGCGAAGCTCTGGCGGCTACCGGCATCGGGGGACGGGTAGACGTCGGAGAAGGTCTCGCAGACCATGCCGACCACGCTCGGCACCTGCGTCACATTCGAGATCCAGCGCGGCCTCAGGCCCCCGCGCACGAACAGCACCAGCACGGTCAGCCCGTAGAGCACCCAGGAGAGCCCGCGCCCGCGCACCTCGGGATCGACCATGACGAGGCCGAGATGCGTGACCTGCTCGGGCTCGCCGTTCAGCGAGAGCTGCATCTGCGCCAGGGCGTTGAACGCAACCGGCCGCCCGGTCGCCGTCTCGCTGATCAAGGTGACGATGCTCTGGCTCAGGCGCTCGCGCTCGCCGGAGAAGACGCCATAGGTCAGCGCGCCCTGCGCTAGCGTCCGCCCCGCCACGGTGCGGAGCTGCTCGACCAGCGCCGCGAGCTCGGCATCATCGAGCACCGCGCCCGGCCGCTCGATGATCCGCGTCGTCAGGCCCGGCGCGGTCGCGAGCGTAAGGTCGAGCGTCGGCCGCCGCAGCGCCTTCAGCCAGAAGCCGAGCATCAGGCCACCACCGCCGCGACAGGAGCCTGAGCACGTTCCTTCACCAGCCTGGAGATGCCGGCGAAGTCGAGCTTGCCGGAGCCGAGCACCGGCACGGCCGGCACCACCATCACCTCGGCCGGGATCATCAGGTCCGCCGCGCCCTTGCTCTTGGCGAAGGCCTGGAAGGCGGCGCGCGTCGCGTCCTTCTGCTGCGTCACCAGCACCAGCCGCTCGCCCTTGCGGGCATCGGGCAGGCTGGCGACGCCGGAGAGCACGCCCGGCCAGCATTCGGCGGCGAGCGCCTCGACCGCGGCGAGCGAGACCATCTCGCCGGCGATCTTGGCGAAGCGCTTGGCCCGGCCCTTGATGGTGACGAAGCCGTCCCTGTCGATCACGACGATGTCGCCGGTATCGTGCCAGCCCTCCGGCGGCGGCTCGAGCACGCCGGGGTTCTCCGACTTGAGATAGCCCAGCATGATGTTCGGGCCGCTCACATGCAGCCGCCCGCCCTCCTCGACGCCCGGCATCGCCTCGAGCCTGGCCTCCATGCCGGGCATAATCCGGCCGACCGTGCCGAAGCGGTTGAACATCGGCGTGTTCAGCGCCAGCACCGGCGCGGTCTCGGTGACGCCATAGCCTTCGAGGATGCGCAGGCCGAACTTCTCGGCATAGGTCCGCCGCGTCGTGTCCTTCACCGGCTCGGCGCCGGCCACAATGTAGCGCAGCGAACGCAGATCGTAGGGGTGCGCGGCGCGGGCATAGCCGGTGAGGAAGGTGTCGGTGCCGAACAGAATGGTGGCGTTGCAGCCATAGACCAGCTCCGGCACCATCCGGTAGTGCAGCGGCGACGGGTAGAGATAGACCGGCACGCCCGAGACCAGCGGCAGGACGAGGCCTGCCGTCAGGCCGAAGGAGTGGAACACCGGCAGCACGTTGAAAACCTTGTCGCGCCGGCCGAAATCGATGCGCGCCGCAGCCTGCGCCGCATTGGCCAGCATGTTCCGGTGCGAGAGCACCACGCCCTTGGGCGCTCCCTCCGAGCCCGAGGTGAACAGGATCGCGGCGCGATCCGAACCCTTGGCCTCCTCGATCGGCGTGCCATGGTGCCAGAGCGCCTTGAGCTTGTCGCCGGTCGAGACGGTGGCACGCACATCCTCAAGATAGACGATCTTGATCTCGGCCTGCAGCGCCTCGATCAGCGGCCCCATCCGGCCCTTCTCGATGAAGGCGCGCGAGGTGACGATGGTCTTCACCTGCGCCGCCTTGCAGGCCGAGGCGATGTTGCTGGCGCCGGCGGTGAAGTTGATCATCGCCGGCACCCGCGCCGCCGACATCAGGCCGAGCAGCGTCACCGCCGCGCCATTGGCGTTGGGCAGCATCACGCCGACCGCCTCGCCCTTGCCGGCGAGCGGCATCAGCTTGCGGCCGAGCACCTCGGCGCCGATCAAGAGGCGCTTATAGGTCAGCGTCCCGGTGATCGGGTCCTCGACCGCGATGCGGCCCGTGCCGTTGAGCTTTGCGGCTTCCGCCACCGCCGCAAAGACGCTGCGGTCGATGTCGGTGGTCTTGAAGATCAGGTCGGACATGATCTGGTAGAGCGCCGCGCCCGCCGCCTGACGCCGAGGCTTGCCCTTCAGCTCTTCGGCAACCGTCAGCGCGACCGGCTCCAGCACGGTGACCCGCACCTTGGGGGACCAGCGCCGGCGCACCTGCTCGCGGGTCAGCCGCGAGAAGATCGTCGCCTCCAGCCCCTCGATCCGGACCGGCACGATCTGTGCGCCCGACTTCTCGGCGATCATGCCGACGCCGTCATAGACCTTCATCAGGCTGCCGGTGACGGTGAGGCGCCCCTCCGGGAAGATCACCAGGGTCTCGCCGTTCTTCACGGCGTTGATCAGCGAGCGCGTCGCCAGCGGCCGCGAGGGATCGAGCGGCATGGCACGGGTCAGCTTCAGGAAGGGCTTCACCCACCAGCGCTGGGCGATGCCGTGGTCGATGGCGAAGACCGGCTCCTTGTCGAGGATCGAGAGCGCCAGCGCCGCATCGAGGAAGGAGACGTGGTTCAGCGCGATGATCGCATTGTCGCCGGCCTTGGCGATGTTCTCACGGCCGCTGACCTCGACCCGGTAAAAGGCGCGGAACAGGATCGAGAGGAAGTCGCTGAGCGGGTTGGTCGGCAGGGTCCGCAGGATCCAGACGGAGGCCGCGATCGTCAGTACGCCGATCAGCAGGAAGAGATTGCTGAGCGTCAGGCCCGCCGCCTGCAGCAGCGCGACCACGACGGCGCCGGCGACCATGAAGGCAGCCGAGAGCACGTTGACGGCTGCGACGATGCGGGCGCGCTTCTCGGCAGGGGCCCAGGCTTGCGCCGCCGCGAAGGACGGCACGACGAAGACGCCTCCGGCAATGGCGAGGCCAGCGAGATCGATGCCGACGCGCCAGGCCGACGTGCCAGCGAAGAAGGCGCCGATGTCCTGCGCCGGCTGATGCGCGACGATGCCTGAGACGGCCCAGCCGAGATCGAGCGCGAACAGGCCCATCACCACACCGGCGACTGGCACCGGCAGCAGCACGATGCGTCCGCTCGACAGGAAGGAGCCGATGCCGGAGCCGACGGCGATCGCGATGGCGAAGATGCCGAGATAGGTCGAGACGACCATCTCGGTACCACCGATGCCGTTCTTCACCAGAGAGGGCAGCAGCGACATCACCACCGCGCCGATCAGCCAGAACAGCGAAACCATGACGCCGGTGCGCCAAAGCCTGGAATCACCCCAGAGATCCCTCAGGAGATCGCGCGTCGAGCGCAGGATGTTGCGGTCGACAACGAGGTCGGGCGCCGCCGGCCCGGTCTTCGGGATGAACAGGGTCGCGACCCAGCAGGCCAGCGCGAAGACCAGGATCAGCAGGCTGAGCTGGGCGGCATCGCCGCCTTCGCGCGCCGTCAGGCCGCCGGCGATGGTGCCGAGCAGGATGGCGATGAAGGTCGCGCCCTCGATCAGCGCATTGCCCGCCGGCAATTCCTCGCGCTTCAGATGGTCGGGCAGGATGCCGTATTTGATCGGCCCGAACAGCGCCGCGATCACCCCGAACAGGAAGAGCGCGACGAACAGCACCGGCACGGAATGCAAGGTGAAGCCGAGGACCGCGACCGCCGCCGCGCCGATCTCGGCGAGCTTCAGCCGCTGCGCCATCACCGCCTTGTCGAAGCGGTCGGCCATCTGGCCGCCCACCCCCGAGAGCAGGAAGAAGGGCGCGATGAAGAGCCCGCCCGCCAGGGTCACCAGTGCTTCGCCATGCGAGCCGGCGAGCTTGTAGAGGATGATGAAGACCAGCGCGTTCTTGAGAAAATTGTCGTTGAAGGCCGAGAAGAACTGCGCCCAGAACAGCGGTGCGAAGCGCCGCTTCAGCATCAAGGTGTCGAACATGGCGATCTCACGGAAGGGACGGTGAGGTTGCATCGGCCGGGCTTCAGCAATTCTTGCCTGCGCCGGCCGATGTGCTTTTGCGGTTAAGCCGAACTTGCCAGCGGAGCATCAAACCTCACAGGGCCGGCTTGCCGGCATCCATCAGCAGGCGCTCGGTGCGGGCGTCCTCGATCCGGTTCACCAGCTTGGACGCCTCGTGCATGTCGCGCACCGTCTTGGTCATGGTGATGCAGGACTGGACGAGCATCACGCAGCCCATGGCGAGATAGCCCTTGGCCCACCAGTCGAGCGGCAGGAACAGGACGCCGGCGCCGACCGTGGCCGCGGCGGCGAAGAAGGAGGCATAGGTGAAGCTGACCCAGGCGCCGCTATGGGGCTGTGCATTCTGATTCATCGTCATTCTCCCGTCGGGTGGGTTTGCAGATGAAAGAGGTCAATTCGCCTGGAGCTGGCGGCTGCGCAGCCGCTCCAGCACGTCGTCGGCGGTGGTCCGCAGCCTGGGGCCGAAGCCCTTGGCGGCAAGCTTCTCGGTGACGGAAGCCGCGGCGGCGCCGTCGAGTTCGTCGAGCGCGGTCTCGGCCGCCTCCGCCTCGACCTGGCGCTCGCGCAGGCGCTTCAGCGTCTGCTCGGCTTCGGCCAGCGTCGATTCATGCACGGGCCCGGTCTCGATCCGGCCCTGCCGCATCTGGCGCACCGCCTCCGAGGCACGGGCCAGGCGCCGGCCGCGGTCGAGCTCGGCGATGCGCGCCTGGGCCTGGCCGACATGGCGGCGCAGGCGGACGATCTCGGCGGCGAACAGTGCCTGCGCACCTGCCGCCGCATCGCGATCGGCCTCCAGCGCGGCGATCGCCTCGGCGCCCTCGCGGGCCAGGGTGTCGTCGCCCGCGGTAAGCGCGGCGGCAACCCGATTCTCCAGATCGGCGATGCGGGCATCGCTCGTGGCGAGCCGCTCGCTCTCCTGCCGGTCCTGCGCGATCGCCACCGCAAGCGCCTTCTTGGCACGTTCGAAGGCGCCGGCGGCATCGCGCATCTGCTGGTCGAGGATGAGGAGCGCATTGCGATCGGCAAAGCGCTCTTCGGCAATGGCGGCGCTGCCGCGGACGAAGGTGAGAAACATCTTGAACATTGACGCTTCCTTGCTATGAACATTGTTCACAGAAAGATGCATAGCCCGCCTATGAACGATGTTCAAGAAAAATCTTGAACATCGTTCACAAAGTTTGAGACAGACGGAATGACCACGACGGCAGCGCGCCGCGAGCGGCAGCGAATCCAGCTGATCGATGCGGCCGAGAAGGCTATCGCCGAGAAGGGCTTGCCCGGCCTGAAGGCGCGCGAACTGGCGCAGGAGATCGGCTGCGCGCTCGGCGCGATCTACAATCTCGTCGCGGACATGGACGAGCTCGTCCTGCGCGTCGGGTCGCGCACGCTGGCTCGGCTCGACGCAGCGCTGAGCGCAGCCGAGAACGAAGCCACACCTGTCTCTGCTCGGCAGGCCGCCGACAGGCTGGTTGCGGTCGCCCTCGCCTATTGCGCCTTCGCCCGTGACAATCTGCAGCTCTGGCGAGTCCTGTTCGAGCATCGCATGGCCGAGGGCGCGGTGGTGCCGGATTGGGCCGTGAGCGAGCAGATGACGCTGTTCCGCCACATCCTCGAGCCGCTCAGTGTATTGGTGCCTGATCGGGCCGAGCCGGAACGCATGCTGATGAGCCGGACCCTGTTCTCCGCAGTGCACGGCGTCGTCGCGATCGGCCTGGAGGAGAAGCTGATCGCCGTCCCCCGCCGCGATCTCGACCGCCAGATCGAGGGCCTGGTCCATCTGGTCTGCCGGGGCCTCGCCGTCTCCACCTGACCACGCCGATCCCGACTTCGCGTTGCGGCGCCCGGCCGGCATCGCTATCGTCACGGCGATGACGGTCGCCGACCCCAGCCTCTCGCTCGATGCCTTGACCGATGCGCTCTATCAGGAGCTCCGCAAGATCGCGCATCGCGAACGCCTCCGCGCCGGCAAGCCGATGACCTTGCAGACAACGGCGCTGGTCAGCGAGAGCTATCTCAAGCTGCGCCAGAGCGCTGGCTGGACCAGCGAGACTCATTTCCTGGCGAGCGCCGCGACGGCCATGCGCCATGCCCTGGTCGACGCCGCTCGCGCCCGGCTCAGCCAAAAGCGCGGCGACGGCCAGCGCCCCGTCCCGCTCGACGACCAGCACGATCTCCCCGCAGGCGGCGACGACGAGGTCGTCCGGATCAGCGAGGCGCTCGCCGCGCTCGAGGCGATCGATCCGCGCCTGGTCAAGGTCGTCGAATGCCGCTTCTTCGCCGGCTATAGCGAAGAGGAGACCGGGCGCATCCTCGGCATCAGCGACCGCACCGTCAGACGCGACTGGCTGCAGGCCCGGGCCTGGCTCTATCGCGAGCTTCAGGGCTGACGCGGCGCCTTCCCGCGCAGGGCCTCTTCGATCAGCGTGCGCGTCGGACCGAGCTCAGCCAGATGCGGCGCCCCGGCCGCGCCGGCCTCGCGAAGGATGGCCTCCGCCTGTTCGAGCGCCTGCATGGCTGCGGTCGGATCGCCCCGCGCCAGCAGAATCTGAGAACGAGCCCCGAGCCCGATCCCGACATAGGGATGACGCTCGCCGAAGGCGGCCTGCGCCGCCCGCAGCGCCTGATCGATCTCGCCTTGCGCGTCGGCGAGCCGGTTCTGCACCATCAGTCCGGTGGCGCGGCTCTGGCGCAACATGATGGTGACGGCATTGCTTTCCCCCGCGAGCGGAGCGGCGATGCGCAGCGCTTCCTCCAGAATCGGCATCGCTTCGGAAAAACGGCTGCCGGCCATGATCAGCCGGCCGAGATTGAGCTCGATCGCCGCCAGGGCCAGCGAGGGTCCATAGTCGCGCCGCTGCCGCTCGACCGCCTGGCGCCATAGCGTTTCGGCGCCGGCCGCATCGCCCCGGCGCAGCGCCAGCGCGGCCCGCAGGTTAAGCACCCCGATCGCGATCACCGAGCGGCCCCGCCCCGACGCCGCCAGCACGCGCTCAGCCTCGTCGAGCGCCTGTGCCGCCACCTCGATCTGCCCGGCCTCCAGCGCATGCAGCGCGAGATTGTGCTGCAGCGTCGCGATCTCGCCATTGTCACGGCCGAACAGGGCGGTGAGTTCGGCGATCGCGGTGCGCAGCCGCGCCATCGCCTCCGGGCGCTTGCCGGCTTCGCGCAGCAGCCCGGCTTCAACCCCGGCGAGTTCCGCCAACTGCTTGGGATGACGCGACGGCTCGCTCTGGAAGAAACGCTTCGCCTCGGACAAGCCGGCCTGCGCCTTGTCACGCTCGCCGAGCTGAAAACGGTAGCCGGCCAGCGCCAGCTCCGCCTCGGCCAACCGCCCGGCGCTGCCGCTGCCGCGCGCCTGCTCGGCATAGCGCTCCATCAGCCTGATGGCCGTGCGCGGATCGCCAATCTCGCCATAGAGCTCGGCCAGGGTCCGCAGCAGCAGCGGCGCATGGGCGTCGCCCTCGCGCTGCAATTGCGCCGCGGCGGCGTCGAGCACCTGGCGCGCCGAGGCGAAGCCGGGCCCGCCGGCTTGCGAGGCGGCGCGCAGCAGCAGCATGAAGCCGTCGCGCAGCGCCGTGGCGCGCTCGTTCTCGGCAGTGCCGGCGAGCCTGGCTATCTCGGTCCGGCGCATCTGCATGACGACACCGGCCACGCCGGCCCCGAGCACCACCAGCAGCAACCCGGCAGCGATCAGCGCCGTCCGGTTCCGGCGCAGGAAGCGGCGGATGCGATAAAGCCGCTCGCCGCGTCGCGCCGCGATCGGCTCCAGCCGGCGGAAGCGCCGGAGATCCTCGGCGAGTTCGTCGACACCCTGATAGCGCTCGCCCGCCTCGTAGCGCATCGCCTTCTGCACGATGACGTCGAGATCGCCGCGCAGCCGTTCCGGCGCGATGGGAGCCTCCTCGCGCTCCGCTGCGGCCCGGCTCGGCAGCGGCGGCTGGTCCTGCATCACACGCATCGCCCCGGCGAAAGCCGAATTCGCCAGCTGCCAGGGCGGCCGGCCGGTGAGCAATTCGAACAGGATGGCGCCGAGCGCATAGACATCGGTCGCAGTCGTCGGGTTGCGCCCCTCGAACTGCTCCGGCGCGGCATAGTCGGGCGTGAACACGATCTGCGTCATCAGCGTCTGGCCGGGCGCTTCCAGTGCATGGGCGACGCCGAAATCGAGCAGCTTCACCTGGCCCTCCGGCGTGACCAGCACATTGGACGGCTTGAGGTCGCGATGGACGACGAGGTTGCGATGCGCATAGGCAACGGCCTCGCAGACCTGCTCGAACAGGGCGAGCCGCGCCTCAAGCGAAAGCCCGGCCTCGGCGCAATGCCGGGTGATCGCCGTGCCGGCGACGAACTCCATGGCGAGATAGGGCCGCCCGTCCGGCGCCTTGCCGCCATCGACCAGGCGGGCGATGCCGGGATGCTCGAAGCCGGCGAGGACCTGGCGCTCATATTCGAAACGGGCGAACTGCTCGGCCGCCTCCGGGCGCAGCAATTTCAGCGCGACGCTCTGCTCGAAGCCGCCGCGCCAGCGCTCGGCCTGATAGACCTCGCCCTGCCCGCCCCGGCCGATCAGCGCCACGATCGAGAAGGCGCCGACCCGCGCCCCGGCCGGCAGCGACTGATACGGCGCCTCCGGAGTTGGCGTGCCCGCGAGGGAGCCCGCATCGGCCTGCATGAAATCGCCGACCCCGTCGGCAGCCGCGAGCAGGGCCTTGGTCTCGGCGATCACCGCGGCCGGCTGCCGGCTTTCCGCCAGGACGCGCTCGCGCTCCGCCGGCGGGGCATCGGCGAGCGCGTCGAACAGGTCGCGGATCGCGGCCCATTGCTCCCGGTCGAGATCGACGCGCTGGTTCACGAGATCGCCCGTCTAGTCCTTGCGCGGGCGCACATAGCGCACCACCGGGCGCTCCTCGCCCTCGGTCATCACGTCGATCACCGCCGCCTTGCGGCGCCAGACGAAGACGCATTGGCCAAGACCGGTGCCGGCGCAGACATACATTTCCGGCCGCCCGGCGCAGCGCTTGTCGCCGGCCATGCACTGGTCGGCATCGGGCAACGCGACCGGCCGCCACTCCTGCCGCAGCAGAGCCGCACGCGCCTTGCCGTAATCCTGGCCGACGAGCCTCGGCAGCGCCTCGGCCGCCAGGGCGGCGCTCGCGGCCAACAGGGCTACGAAGGCGACAGTGACGATCTCGGATACCCGCATCGCACCCCTCACAAATGATCGCTCGCCTTGACCGGCTGACGCGCAGCCTCGGCCGCCTCGAAGAAGGGCGGCAAATCGCGCACGCCCGCAAGTCCCGCCACCAGCGAGCCGGGAAAGATCTGCACCGCATTCCTGAGATCGCCGACGGCGCTGTTGTAGAAGCGGCGGGCGGCGGCGATGTTGGCCTCGACCTCGTCATAGCTGCGCTGGGCCTCGACCATCGGCGCCGAGGAGGTCAGCTCGGGATAGTTCTCGGCCACGGCGAAAAGCCGGGTCATGTCGGCCGAGATCGCTTCTTCCGTCTTGAACTTGTCGGCGATGCCGGCGAAGTCGCGCTCGCCGAGCTTCGGCATGGCCCGCGCCCGCAGTGCCGTCAGCTCCTCCAGCAATCCGCGCTCATGCTCGAGGAAGCGGCGGGCGATGGCGAGCACATTGGGGATCAGGTCGTGGCGCTGCTGCAATTGCGCGTCGATAGAGCCGAGCGCCTCGCCGACGGCGTTCCGGCGCCGAACGATGTTCGCATACCAGAGATACAACGCGGCTCCGAGGCCGAGCAGAAGGATCAGGAAAAAGGTCACCGCTTCAGGCCCTTTCAGTACGAGGGATCGTTCGGTGGCGCGGCAGGCCGCTCGGAGAAGGAGGTGCCGGGAGGCATGGTGCCGCCCGGCTTGACCGCGACATGCATGGCGATCATCGCGTCGACCAGGCGGAACACCAGCGCGAGCTCGTCTTCGAGATGCTGCAACTGCGCGGCGGCATCGTGCGCCTGCAGGCTTGGCGGCTCGAACAGCAGGCGCGTGCCGGTCTGGGCGACGGCGAAGGTGATGCTGTCGCGCTCGACCAGGCAGGAAGGCGGGAAGAAATCGCCGCCATCGGCCATCGACAGCAGCCGCTCCATCACTGCCGGCGTCAGCACGGTGCGCGCCTCGACCTGGTCGTTGCCGTAGACGTCGTAGATCGAGGCGAAGCGCGGGTCCTCCAACCGGACCGGCATCAGCCCAGACGGAGCCGGACGGCTCTTGTCGAGTACGATGGTCGTGCCGAGGAAGGGGGTATCGACCGCGAGCGTGAGCAGCAGTCCCTGGAACACGGTCGTGTCGTTCTTGCCGCCCTCGCGTTCGAGCTCGATCTCGCTCAGGCGCAATTCGTAGCCGGCATAGCGGCCGGCGATGGCGTCGTCGATCGCCGAGCGATCATGCCGCGGCAGCAGGCCCCTGGCGGCGAGATCGCCGACCGCAGGGACGGCGCCCTCGACATAGCGCAGTTCGCCATAGCGCCGCAGCAGCAGCGGCATCAGCTCGCGCTTGAACGCCTTCGCATAGCGCGCCCCGGGAATGCTGAGCGCGATCAGCCAGGGCACAGCGATGGCGAAACCGAACAGGACGGGGACAAGCAGCCATCCGGCGAGCACGCCGGACTTGCCGCCGCCACGGCCGGGCAGGACGAGGAAGGCGATCGCCAGCGCCAGACCCATCGGCACATAGAGCATCACCCTGCGGCGCGTATCCCTGGCGGCCTCCAGCCGCAGCGCGTTCAACCGCGCGATCTCGGTGGCGAAGCGCTCGCTGGCCTCGGCGGAAGTCGTCGTCACCGGCAGGTGGTAGTGCCGGTAGATGACATAGACCAAGGCGGCGAGGATCGCGCTCGGGATCAGCAGCGCCAGCGAGGTCTGGAGCAGGTTGTAAAGGAAGCCGAAGACCACGGCGACCATGACCAGCAGCCCCCCGACAACCGGGCCGAGGAAGACCGCCGACACGACGATCGCGACGATCAGGAGCGGCACGCCGAACAGCGCCATCATCAGGCAGCCGCCATAGCGGCCGACCTTACGCTGGGCCTGGCGCATCTCGACGGCGGTGTAGCGCCGCGGCTTGGCCTTCCCTTCGGTCTGCGAGGCTGGCTCGGTCATGACGGGTTCAGCCGAGCGCGCCGCGCGGCGCAGGCCGGACCACCACGGCTATGCGGTTGGATGGCGGCAGACATGCCAGGCATGGTCGTCAGTTCTCCAATTCGGCGAGGCTCAGGAATCCCAACGCGTCGCCCACAGAGCACGCGCCCCTGTCGGCCAGGAAAAGCCGCCCCGCAGGCATCCGGCGTCCTTCGTATGAGGGAAGCCGGATGCCCGGCGCGCATCGCCGAATGGCGGCAATGACGGCGCGCGCACCTTGCGGAACGGCGATCAGCCCGTCGTGCAGCGCAGTTGGCCGCCAATGTTCTGGATGTAGACCCGGCCGCTGCAGCTCGCGAACCGCACGGTCGAGCGAACCCAGCGCCCGCCATGGTCGCGGCAGCTGGCGCTCAGACTGTCGCGGCCCTCGCGGATGTTGCGGCAGCTGCGGTCATAATTTCCCGGCGGGATGGCGAAGGCGGTTCCCGCATGGAGCCCCGCCATGAACGCGGCTGCCGCAATGATCGGCTTCACTCCCATCTCGTCCTCCTCGCACAGCGGGCCGATGCCGGCCTTGCCCCTTGGTAGCCGGGACGAGAAGACCTTCGCGTCCTTCGAATCGAGGAGCCGGTGCGGCCCATCTGAAAAAATTCGCGACCCTGCATGTCCGGTTTCACCGCGCGCTTCCGTTTCCGTCGCTGAGACCATCAGCACCGGAGCAGAATTCCATGTCGATCGCGCAGACCTACGCCAGCAGTGGCACTTCCCGCCCCACCTGCCGGATGCCGCAGCAGCAGCGGCCGGCCCCGGGGGCGGATGCGATCTGCGTCTTCACCCTCGACGCCGAACTGCGCGTCGAGCGGATGAACGCGGCGGCGCTGGCGCTGACACGTGCCGGCGTGGTGTCCGCACTGCGCTTTGCGACCCGCGACCGCGAGCTGAACAACCGCCTGCAGCGCTGGGCCCGGCTCGCGACGCCGGAGACGGAGCTGCGTCTGTCCTATCGCGACGGCCGCAGCAGCTTCGCACTCGCCATCTCGCTGGCGCAGGATTGCAGCGATGCGGCCGAACCCGCCCGCTTCGTCGTGGTGATGCAGGAGCAGGCCGGCGCGATCGACCGCAAGCTCGCCGACGTCGCCCGCGATCACGGCCTGACCGGCGCCGAAACCCGCGTCGCCGAGCGCCTCCTTCTGGGCGAGAACACGATCCAGGCGGCACGCAAGCTCGGCGTGGCTCCGACGACGGTGCGCACGCATCTGCAGCGCATCCTCGCCAAGACCGATACGCACCGGCAAAGCGAATTCGCCTGCCTGGTCGCGCGCTACGGCCATTGAGCGCGCGTCAGCTCGCCTTTGCGCTCCGCACGTTCTGTATGATCAGCTGCGCCACGAGAGCCGGAGTTTCGAGATAGGGCATGTGCCCGACGCCGCCGAGCCGGTGGCATGCGGCATGGCCGGGCAAATCGTCCTGATGCCTTTGCGGGATGATGCGGTCGCCCTTGCCCCAGATCACCTTGAGCGGCCCAGCGAAGCGGTCGAGATCGGCCGCGATCCTGATCGCCTGCGTCCCGTCCGGAAACAGCCTTTGCGCGATCGTGACCTGCGCCGCGCCGACGCCGAAGCGCTCACGCTCGCGCAGCACCGCCTTCGCATAGCCGCGCGGCAGCCGGGCGGGATCGGCAGCGAGACGCTCCAGCCAGGGCATCAGGCTCTCCGCCGTCCGCGCCGAGAGGAAGCCGGCGAGGAAGCCGCCATCGATCTCGGGCCCCAGCCCCGCCGGCGCGATCAGCGTCAGCGAGCGCACCCGCACCGACTGGTTCCCCGCCAGCACCGCTGCGACGGCCCCACCGAGCGAATGCCCGACGAGATCGCATTCGCGCGCACCACTGTCCTCGATCTGGCCGAGCACGGCTTCGGCGAGCGCCTCCAACGACGGCGATGCCAGCGCGGGCTCGCGGCCATGGCCGGGCAGCTCCGGCGTCAGCACCGGCCGGCCGTCGAGATGCGGCCGCACCATGTTCCAGGCCGCGGCATTGGCGCCGAAGCCGTGCAACAGCACCAGCGGAGCGGCCGAACCGGTTCCGGCCACTCCGGGAGATGGCACGGCCACGATCGGAGCAATCGCCGGCGCGACTTCTGCCCGCTCCCGCAAAACCCGCTCGATATCGCGGCTCTTGATCCGCCCGCCCGGCCCGGTGCCGGCGATGCCCGAGGGATCAAGACCTGCCTGACGCGCCAATCGCCGAGCCAGCGGCGAGATGCCGACGCGCCGGCCGGCCGTCTCGGCCTTGGCCAGTGCGTTCGGAACGGCTGCCTCGGGTTCCGCGACAGCCGGCTGCGGCTCGACGGGGGTCACCTCATCCGCATCGAGACCGTCGGCGACGCGCCCGAGCACGGCGCCGATGCCGACCTCCGCCCCCTCGGGCGCGAGGATCGCAGCGAGGACGCCGTCGCGCCCGGCCTCGATCTCGGTCGCGGCCTTGGCGGTCTCGACCACGACGACGACGTCGCCGGCCCTGACGGGGTCGCCGACCTCCACCGCCCAGGAGACGACGGTCGCGCTCTCCATGTATTCGCCGGCCCCGCCGGCGAGCGTGATCTCATGGCTCATGCCGCGCTCCCTCAGGCCAGGGCCCGGCGCGCCGCCGCCGCGATCTTGTTGGCATCGGGCAGGACGGTGCTTTCCAGCGGCTCGCTATAGGGGATCGGGATGTCATGGGTCGCGACCCGCTCGACCGGCGCGTCGAGATCGTCGAAGCAGCTTTCCATGATCGTGGCGCTGAGCTCGGCGGCATAGCCGCAGAAGCACCAGCCCTCGTTGACCACCACGGCATGATGCGTCCGGGCGATCGAGGCCTTGATCGTCTCACGATCGAGCGGGCGCAGCGTGCGCAGGTCGATCACCTCGGCGGAGATGCCTTCCTTGGCCAGCTCGTCGGCCGCCTTCAGCGCGTCGACCACCATCTTCGAGGAGGCGATGATCGAGACGTCGCTGCCGACACGGGCGATGCGGGCCTTACCGATCTCGACGAGATGGTCGCCATCCGGCACCTCGTCGCGCGTGTTGTAGAGCAGCTTGTGCTCCAGGAAGATCACCGGGTGGTCGTCGCGGATCGCCGCCTTGAGCAGGCCCTTGGCATCGGCCGCCGTCGCCGGCGCGACCACCTTGAGGCCGGGGATATGGGCGACAAGCGCATCGAGGCTCTTGGAATGCTGCGCGCCGGCGCCGGCCCCGCCGCCACCCTGCGTGCGCAGCACGAAGGGCATCGTGACCTGGCCGTTCCAGATATAGTTGTAGATCGAGGCCTGGTTCATCAGCGCATCGACGCTGAGCGGCAGGAAGTCGGCATACATGATCTCCAGCACCGGGCGGGTGCCGGACATCGCTGCAGTCACCGCCATCGCGGTCAGGGTCTGCTCGGAGATCGGCGTGTCGCGCACGCGCTCCGGCCCGAACTCCGCCATCAGGTCCTTGGAGACCTTGAACACGCCGCCATAGACAGCGATGTCCTCGCCCATCAGCCAGACGGACGGGTCGCGCTGCATCTCCTCGCGCAGCGCCGACCGCAGCGCCTCGGCATAACGCATCATCGCCATGGTCAGGCTCCCGCAACGGTGTAGGGCGCGCTCGGCGCATGTTCGGCGAAGACGGGCAGTGGATCGCCCAGCGCCTGCTCGACCGCGGCATCGACCTCGGCGCGCGCCGCCGCCATGACCGCGTCGAGCCGCTCGGCCGGAACGGCATCGGCCAGCATGGCGCGGGCGAGCACGATCGGGTCGCGCTCGCGCCAGGTGGCGAGGTCCTCGTCCTTCTGGTAGCCGCCGACATCGCTCGTCGAGAAGCCGACCATGCGATAGGTCTTGGCCTCGATCAGCGAGGGCCCCTCGCCACGCCTGGCACGCTCGACCGCGGCGCCGACCGCACGGTGGACCGCGATCACGTCATTGCCGTCGACGATCTCGCTGGGCATGCCATAGCCCGCCGCCCGGACCGACAGGTCCGGCACCGAGGACTGCGTCGAATGATGCGCGGTCAGCCCGTACTGGTTGTGCTCCAGCACGAAGATGACGGGCAATTTCCACAGCGCCGCGATGTTCATCGATTCGTGGCAGATGCCGGTCTGCGCCGCGCCGTCGCCGAAGATGCACATGGCGACGCGCTGGCCGCCATCGGCCCGGTTCTTCATCTGCAGCGAGACGGCGAAACCCGTCGCCGCCGGAATGCCGCCGCCGACGATGGCGTTGCCGCCGAGCAGGCCCTTCTTCACATCGGCGATCAGCATGTGCCCCGCCCGGCCGGCGCAGGCGCCGGTGGCGCGGCCGAGTATCTCGGCGACGATCGGATGCAGGCCGACGCCCTTGCCGACATAATGCGCGTGGCCGCGATGCGTGCTGGTGAGCAGGTCCTCGTCGTCCAGCATCGCGGTCGCGCCGATGCCAACCGCTTCCTGGCCGTCGCAGCGATGGATCGGCCCGCGCGTCTTGCCGGCCTTGTGCAGTTCGCCGAGCCGCTCCTCGAGATGGCGCACCGCCACCATGCGCCCGAGCATGTCGAGCTGCTCGTCCACCGTCGGTGAGTTCTTCATCGCCGCCGCTTTCTCTCCGCTCTTGGCGCCTCGCTCACCCGGCTCTGGGCAGGCAGATCGAGACGCTCACAGCTTTCGCTGTGAGGGACCCTAGCGCAGTCCGCGGCGTGGCGCTATAAGTGTCTACACAAGATAATGCAGTCTTGCAGCGAAGCGACAGGACCGGCCGCACGACGGCGAACGCACCCCCGGTCATAGGGTGCACCGGAAGAACGGCCGGCTTTCCGCCGGAACCAGAGGAGAAGGACGATGATCTTCGACCACCGCGTCTACACAGCCCGGCCGAACCGCCTGAACGACTTCCTGAAGCTCTATGAAGACGTCGGCCTGCCGATGCAGCGGCAGTATCTCGGCGAGCCCTTCGGCTTCTTCCAGACCCATATCGGCGAGCTCAGCCGCGTCGTGCATCTCTGGCAGTATGACAGCCTTGCCGACCGCGAGGCGCGCCGCGACGCGATGGAGGCCGATCCCGCCTGGCAGGCCTATCGCCGGCAGGTGGTCGAGGCCGACCCGCTGCTCGACATGCGCAACCAGATCCTCAAGCCCGTCTCCTTCTTCAGGCCCAAGCCCTGAGACGAAAAAAGCTGAACCGAGACGATCCCGCGCCGGACATCCAGCCCATGAAACTCGACCTGATCGTCGGCGACGACAGCTGGCGGATCGCCTGCGACACGGCGCGGGCACCCCGCACGCTGTCCGCACTCGCCGCGACCTTGCCTGCCGCACTCCAGCTCCACACCCCGAAGATCGCCGGCCAGCATATCTACTGGCATGCACCCTTCGTCGAGGATGCTGAGGGCGGCGTCGACGTGATGGAGGCGCAGCCCGGCGCTTTCCTGTACTGGCCGGCGCGGCAGTTCCTCGAGCTGATCTTCGCGCCGCTCCAGGCCGAGACGGCAGAGGTCACGCTGCTCGGCCAGATCGAGGGCGGTCTGCCGGAACTCCAGGCGCTGGGCCTTCGCCTGCGCGAGCAACACGGGCGCAGGCTCTTCGCCGGCAATCTGCTGCCGGTCGAAGGCGTGCAGGTCCCGGAAGCGCAGCCATCGCAGGTTCCGGCCGAGCTCCTCGCTATCAGGCAAAAACTCTGGAGCGACTCGCCCGCCGATATCGAGGCGCTGCTGGCCTCGCGCGCGACCATGCATCCTGCCGGCCCGCTCTTCCTGGCGGAATCGGAGGCGCGCATCCTGCACGAACTGCTCTGGTGGGTGCGCGGCGGCCTTGCGACGGAAAAACCGCGCATCTCCCGCCGCATCGCCGCCGTCGCCTGCAACAAGGCGGCGACCCGGCTACGCGATTTCTGCCATCTCGGCGAAAGCGCAGCGGCGATCTTCGCGCTGGAGGCCGCTTTCAGGCGCGACGACATCCCGCTCGCGGCTCTGGTCGACGAGGCCATCGTTTGCGCCGGCCGGCTGGCGGCCTGGCTCGACCTTCGCATCCCGTGGTCGGCGGTCAACGCCGCCACCCGCTCCGCCCTCGACGAGGCCCAAGGGACGCACCCATGAAAACCGGCCTCGCTTCCCTCGCCGATGGCGGAAGCCTCGCCTACACGCTGCGCGGCGACAGCCCGCCGCTGGTGCTGATCTCAGGCCTGGGCGGCCTCGCCTCGTTCTGGAACGCCTTCGCCGAAATCTGCGCGCCCTATTTCCAGGTCGTCACCTATGACCATCGCGGCGTCGGCGGTTCCTCGGCCCTCGAAGGT
The DNA here is from genome assembly GCA_005502805.1 of Rhizobiales bacterium 2SD. Taxonomy (GTDB): domain Bacteria; phylum Pseudomonadota; class Alphaproteobacteria; order Rhizobiales; family Beijerinckiaceae; genus Allobosea. The sequence continues at coordinate 55,463 of SCMY01000001.1, forward strand.
CCGACCAGCATCGCCGCCATGCGCGACGACCTGACCGGCCTGCTCGACCATCTCGGCATCGCCAGCGCCACCATCCTCGGCCACTCCACCGGCGGCGCCATCGCGCAGAACCTCGCGCTCGTCCAGCCGGAGCGGGTCACGCGGCTGGTGCTGTCGGCGACCTTCGCCCGCCCTTGCGCCTATATGCGCCGGCTCTTCACCGGGCGGATCGAACTGCTCGACCGGCTCGGCATCGACGCCTATCGCCGTCATGCGGTGACGCTGCTCAACGCGCCCTATTGGCTCGACGCCAACGACGCCATCGTCGAGGCGGAGTTGCAGGCGGCAGCGGCCCGCTCGAAGCCGGCGGACGCCGCGGTGGTGCGCGAGCGCATGCTCGCCGTGCTCGGCCATGACGCGCAAGGCCGGCTGGCAGAGATCGCTTGCCCGGCCCGCGTCGTGGTCGCGGCCGACGATATCGTCACCCCCACCTATCTCTCGCAGCGCCTGGCCGACGGCATCCCGCAGGCGGACCTCGCAGTGCTGCCGCGCGGCGGTCACTACGCCATGCGGGCCGAGCCAGAACTCTACCGCGACGCGGTGCTGGACTTTTTGCGCGGCGGGCCTTCCGCCGCCGGGACGAGGACATGATCATGGATGTGAACGCGATGCGCGGGCCGATCGGCGTGGTCGGGCTCGGCACCATCGGCCAGCGCTGGGCCGCGACCTTCGCCCATCACGGCTACGAGGTTTCCTGCTACGATCCCGATCCGGCGCGCTGGCAGTCTTTCCAGGCGCTGCATCCGGCGCTGATCGACGATCTCGAACGCCTGGCGCCGGCCCGCACCGCGCGCGGCCCGGTCCGCTTCTCCAGCGATCTCGGCAAGGCGCTCACCGGCGTCGCCTTCGTCCAGGAATCGGGGCCCGAACGGCTCGACCTCAAGCAGGAGCTGCTCGCGGCGATCGAGCGCCATATCGGCGACGACGTCGTCATCGCCTCCTCCTCCTCGGCATTGCTGGTCTCGGAGATGCAGGCGAACTGCGCCCGGCCGCAGCGTATCGTGCTCGCCCACCCCTTCAATCCGGTCCATCTGATGCCGCTGGTCGAGATCGTCGGCGGCCGCAACACCGCGCCGGAAGTGATCGAGCAGACCCGCACCTTCTACGAGGCGCTCGGCAAGAAGCCGGCCGTGCTGCGCAAGGAGGTCACCGGGCATCTGGCGCTGCGCCTGATGGGCGCGATGTGGCGCGAGGCGATCGCGCTGGTCGAGAGCGGCGTCGCCAGCGCCGAGGATGTCGACCGCGCCTTCTGCTACGGCCCCGGCCCGAAATGGACGCTGCAGGGCTCGTTCATCTCGAACCATCTCAACGCCGAGGGCATCGAGGCCTTCCTGACCAAATACGGCAAGACCTACCAGGACATCTGGGACGATCTCGGCGATGCCAGGCTGGAGCCGGCGACGATCGCGCGCGTCTCGCAGGAAGTGCGCGCCGCGATCGGCGATCGCAGTGATGCTGACCTACGCGACCAGCGCGATGCCGGCCTGGTCGATCTGCTGCGCGTGATGACGCAACGCGCCGCCCTCTGACGACAGCAACGGGAGCATCCGCATGGCCACGCCCCTTCCCTATCGCACCGCCCTCGTCACCGGCGCCTCCCGCGGCATCGGCGCCGCGATCTGCGCCCGTCTGACCGGGCTCGGCCTCACCGTCTATGGTGTCGCCCGCAGTCGCGAGGCGCTGGCCGGCGTCGTCGACGAATACGGCGCCGTCCCTGTCGTCGCCGATGTCCGCGACACCGACGCGATCGTCGCTGGGCTCGGCGGCGCCGAGATCGACGTGCTCGTCAACAATGCCGGCATGGTCGCGACGGTGAAGCCGCTCTACGAACAGAGCGCGGAGGAGATCGCCGAGACGATCGCGGTCAACCTGACTGCGCCGATGCTGCTGATGCGGGCGCTGCTGTCAGGCATGGTCGCGCGCCGGCGCGGCCATGTCATCAACATCACCACGACCGCGGCGCGCGGCGTGCTCGCCGGAACCTCGGCCTATGGCGGCGCCAAGGCCGGGCTCGCCCATGCCTGCCGCTCGCTGCGCTACGATCTCGCCGGCAGCAATGTCCGCATCACCGATCTGGCACCGGGGCGGGTCGAGACCGAGATCTATCTGCGCGCCTTCGGCGGCGACCGCGAGCGTCTCAACGAGACCATGTACGGCCATGTCCGCGCCTTGCAGCCACAGGACATCGCCGAGACCATCGCGGCAGTGCTCGCCTTGCCGCAGCATGTCGACGTCACCGAGATCGAGATCTCGCCGACCGACCAGGCGGTCGGCGGCCATGTCTTCAAATCTGTGGAGGGCTAGAGCCGCTTAGGCGCGGCGGCTGCCCGTCAGCTTCTCCAGTACGGCATCGCTGGCGGCTATCCAGCTCGCCTCGACGTCACCGGCTTCGAGCACCTTCAGGCCGCATTCGGTGATGCCGCCCGGCGTCGCCAGGCTCGTGAGCAGCGCCTCGACTGGTTCCGGCCGCTCGGCGATCATCCGGCCGGCAGCGACGAAGGTCTCCGCTGCCAGCTGCCGCGCGGCCTCGGGCGCCAGACCATGGGCGAGCGACCAGTCGCGCCCGAGCCCGATCAGCACCTGGGCCCAGCCATAGATCGCAGCGCTGACCGTCGCGGTCTCGAATTGCGTCTCATCGGCAAGCGGGATGACCGCGCCGAACCGCGACAGCAGCGACCGCAGCGCCGGCAGGTCGGGATAGACGGTGGTCGGGCTCGCGCCGATCGAAGCCGCCGTCAGCGGCATGATCCGCACCACCTCCGCGGGACCGGCTGCCGCGCGCAAATCCGCCAGGGGCACGCCGGCGCAGGCCGAGACCAGGATCTGGCCCGGCTGCCAGTCCAGCCCCGTCACCGCTGCGACGGCATCGCCCGGCCGCGTCGCCAGCAACACGATGTCGGCGGCCGCTACGAGCGCGGCATTGTCGCTGGCGAGCGCGATGCCGTGACGTTCCGCCAGCTTCGGGCCGTGCCCGCGCGGCGACAGGATCATCTCACCCGCCGGCAAGCCACTGCGCAGGAGCCCGGTGATCATCTCTTCCGCGAGATGGCCGACGCCGAGGAAGCCGATTCGTGTCATGTTGCATCCATGAGTGCGCACACTGCTTGCAGCAATGGCGATCGGTGGTTGATTTTTGCGTGCGAGGCGCTTTCAAGCATGACGCGTCGAGAGGCCGGGCGCGACCGCAGACCGGCCGGACAGAGAGGCTGAATGCCGAAGACCGCCAAGGCCACGACGGCTGAAAAGGCCGACAGGACCGCGCCGCGCCGTGCCGCCGACAGCGCCGAGCGCGCCTACAAGGCGATCCGGCAGCAGCTCGTCGAGTTCAAGATGCGCCCGGCCGAGCGAATCAACGAGGTCCATCTCGCCGAGATGCTCGACCTCTCGCGCACCCCGGTCCGCGAGGCGCTGAACCGACTCGCCTCCGAGGGCTTCCTGGTGTTCACGCCCAATCGCGGCTTCTGCTTCCGCGGGCTCGACATCGACGACCTGCTCGACCTGTTCGAGATGCGCTCGATCATCGAGACCGGCGCCTTCGCGCTGGCCTGCGAGCGCGCCGACGAGGCCGGCATCGCCCGGCTCCAGGCCTTCTGGGCCGATGCGCATCCGCGCTATGACCGGCGCGACCCGGACGAGATCCTCGAACTGGACGAGACCTTCCACGTCCACCTGGCCGAGCTCGCCAACAATCCCGAGATCGTGCACCAGCTGACCGGCATGAACGCGCGCATCCGTTTCGTGCGCCGGGCCCAGATCGAGAACGCGCCGCAGCACTGGAGCCTGGTCGACGACCATGCGCGCATCCTCCAGGCCCTGATCGACCGTGACCGCGAGCGCGGCGTCGACATCCTGCGCAAGCACATCTCGCTGACCTTCGCCGAGGCCCGCGCCGCCCTCAAGGAAGCGCTCCTGAAGAGCTACCTGCCGGACGAGGACGCTCCGCCACGCCGCCGGGGCCGCGCCGCGCGGAAATAGCGCGGGACCTGCGACGCGGCCGCATGCGGTCGCGCGACTGTCGTTTGACCTTGAATTCGAAGCGTTTTTTGTCGGCCCGCTCACCTCGCGGGCCAACGCAGCGCGTGCCACGACCGGCGCTTTCCTCAGCAAGAATCTGCGATTTGGGCAGGGGCTGCGCACGGTATGTCCAAAAGTGCCTGTACAACTGCATGCACTTATGACACGGTTCATGTCATCGGGGAAATCCCGCTGTGAATGGAACCTCTAGGGATGCGCGACCACGTCCTCGGGCTCGACCACATCGTCATCGCCGTGAGCGAGCTGTCGGCGTCGGCCGCGCGCTGGCAGGCGCTGGGCTTCACGGTCTCGCCGCGCGGCCTGCACAGCGACTATCTCGGCACCGGCAACCACACGATCATGTTCGAGGACGACTATGTCGAACTCCTCGGCGTGCTCGCCGCCACCGAGTTCAATGCCCCGACGCGCGATTTCCTGGCCGATGGCGCCGGGCTTGAGCGCCTCGCCATGCGCACCGACGACGCCGCTGCCGGGCTCGCCGCCCTGAAGCGAGACGGCTTTGCCGGCAGCACCGGACCGTTCGAATTCCGTCGCCCCGTCGAGCTCGATGGCGGGCGCATGGGCGAAGCGGGCTTCCGCATCTTCCAATGGCCGCTGGAGCCGGCGCCCGGAAACGTTCGCCTGTTCGCCTGCCAGCATCTCACCCGCGACACTGTCTGGCTGCCGAGCCTGACCACACATCGCAACGGCGCCCGGGCTTTGAAGCGGGTCGAAATCGTCGCCACCGATCCCCAGGCCGAAGCGGAACTCTGCAGCAAGCTGCTAGACCTGCCGGTCAGCGCGACTGCCCGCGCTCACACCGTCGCCATGCGCCCGCGCGGCGCCGATCTCGTCTTCGTCGATGCGGCAGCCTTCGCGGCGCGCTGGGGGCGCACGGCCAACGAGGCGCTGCCGCGCTGCGGCATCGTCCTGGCGATCACCGACATCGAGGCGGCAGCGCCTTTCGCCGAATGGACCGGCCCGAACGCCCTGCTCTGCGCCGGCGTCGATGGCGCGCTGATCGGCTGGGAGGCATCCGCCCGGCGGGAATGACCGCCCGCTGACGACAATCACAAGCAATCACGACAATGGAGGGGACCATGACCACGACACATCCGACACGGCGCCGCCTGCTCGCCAGCGCCGGCGCGCTTGCAATGGCAGCGGCACTGCCGGCCACGACCTTCGCCCAGGAACCGCGCCGCGGCGGCACCATCACCGTGCACATGCCGCAGGAGCAGCGCATCCTGAACCCGGCTTTGCGCGCCTCGACCGGCGTCTACGTCATCGCCTCCAAGATCATGGAGCCCCTGGTCGACCTCAACGAGAAGGGCGAACTCGAGCCGATGCTGGCGACGAGCTGGCAAGGCTCGGCCGACGGCAAGACCATCACCATCAAGCTCCGCGAGGGCGTGAAGTGGCATGACGGCAAGCCCTTCACCTCGGCCGACGTGCAGTACACGGCGATGGAGCTGTGGAAGAAGCACCTGAACTACGGCACCGCGCTGCATTCGGCGCTCGAGGCGGTCGACACGCCCGACGCCCACACCGCGATCTTCCGCTACAGCCGCCCGATGCCGATGGACCTGTTCATGGGCGCGGCGCCCGACCTCGGCTACATCGCGCCCAAGCACGTCTACGAGGGTACCAACATCCTCGACAACCCGGCCAATGTCGCCCCGATCGGCACCGGCCCGTTCAAGTTCGCCCAGTATGAGCGCGGCCAATACGTCATCGCCGAGCGCAACCCCGACTACTGGCGCAAGGGCTTCCCCTATCTCGACAAGATCGTCTGGCGTTTCATTACCGACAAGGCCGCGGCCACCGCCGCGATCGAGGCCGGCCAGGTCCATATGAGCAATTACTCCTCGCTGCCGCTGGCCGATATCGACCGGCTCGGCAAGGATGCCCGCTTCGAGGTCTCCTCGCGCGGCAATGAGCGCCAGCCCTTCCAGAACACGATCGAGTTCAACCTGCGCCGCAAGGAGCTCTCGGACGTCCGCGTGCGCCGCGCCATCATCCACGCGGTCGACACCGACTTCTTCATCGAGAACTTCCTGTACGGCAACGGCAAGCGCGCCCACGGGCCGATCCCGTCGGTCTCGACCAATTTCTACAAGGCCGGCGCGCCGGACTATGCCTTCGACGTCAAGAAGGCCAACGCCCTGCTCGACGAGGCCGGCTTCAAGCGCGGTGCCGGCGGGGTGCGCTTCTCGGTGAAGATGCTGAGCCCGCCCTTCGGCGAGGACATCCCGCTCTGGTCGACCTTCATCCAGCAATCGCTGCAGCAGGTCGGCATCAAGGTCGAGGTCCAGCGCCCGGACGCCGCGACCTATCTGACCGCGGTCTATCGCGACTGGGACTACGACCTCTCGACCGGCTGGCACATCTACCGCGCCGATCCGGCGATCAGCACCATGGTCTGGTACCGCTCGGGCAGCCCGAAGGGCACCGCCTTCACCAACCAGTGGGGCTGGGTCGACCCCAAGGCCGACAAGATGATGGACGACGCCGCCTTCGAGATCGACCCGGCCAAGCGCAAGGCCGCCTATCCGGAGATCGTCAACCTGCTCAACACCGAGGTGCCGCTCTGGATGGCGACTGAGCGCCAGTTCATCTCGGTCACCAGCAAGAAGCTGAAGAACCACCACAACAATCCGCGCTGGCCGTCGAGCCACTGGGCGGATCTGTGGTTCGAGCCCTGATCCGGCCGAGCCGGAGCGGCCGCCTCTGGCGGCGGCCGCTCCCCGCCTGACCACCGCCTTTGACTAAGGACCGCTCGACCAATTCGGATGCCGGCCATCCGGATACGTCCGGCGCTTGAAGACCACGGCTCATGCACATTCTGAAACTGGCCGGACGACGGCTGATGAGCAGCATCCCGACGCTGCTCATCCTGCTCGCCGGATTGTTCATTCTCCTGCAGTTCGCCCCGGGCGACACCGTCGATGCGCTGATGGCGCAAATGGGCGGCGGCGACCCGGCGCAGGCAGCGGAGTTGCGGCGCTTTTATGGGCTCGAAGGCAGCGCGGCCGTGCGCCTGCTCGACTATCTCTGGCGGCTGGTCCGGCTCGATCTCGGCTTCTCCGCCATCTACAACAAGCCGGTCGCGACCGTGATCCTGGAGCGGCTACCGGCGACGCTGATGCTGATGCTCTCGGCGCTGAGCTTCGCCTTCTTCGCCGGCATGCTGCTCGGCATCGTCTCGGCCCAGCGCGTCAACGGCTGGGCCGACACGCTGATCTCGCTGCTCGGCCTCCTATTCTATGCGACGCCGTCCTTCTGGCTCGGCCTGATGAGCATCGTCGTCTTCTCGATCTGGCTGGCCTGGCTGCCGCCGGGCGGGCTCTACGAGATCGGCTCGGGCGCGACCGGCATCTGGCTGGTGCTCGACATCGCCCGCCACCTGATCCAGCCGACGATCACGCTCGCCTTGATCTTCCTCGCCATCTATCTGCGCATCATGCGCGCCTCCATGCTCGAGGTCTCGACGCTCGACTTCGTCCGCACCGCGCGCGCCAAGGGACTGACCCGCGGCGAGATCGTCCGCCGGCACGTGCTGCGCAACGCCCTCTTGCCGATGGTGACCCTGATCGGCCTGCAGGCCGGCACCATGCTCGGCGGCTCGGTGGTGATCGAGAGCGTGTTCTCGCTGCCCGGCATCGGCCGCCTCGCCTATGAATCGGTGGTCCAGCGCGACCTCAACACCCTGCTCGGCATCGTCTTCGTCTCCGCCGTCATGGTCATCTGCGTGAACTTCATCGTCGACCTGATCTATGCGCGGCTCGACCCTCGCATCAGCGCGGGAGCCTGAGCCATGAAGGCGCTCAAGCATTTCCTGATGAGCCCGGCCGCCATGCTCGGCCTCGTCCTGCTCGTCGTCATCATCGGCCTCGCCCTCTTTGCCGACGTGCTCTATCCGCGCGATCCGCTCGGCCTCGCCGGCCGGCCGCTGCAATGGCCGAACCCCGCCGGCCGCTTCCTGCTCGGCACCGACGCATCCGGGCGCGACATCGCCGCCCAGATCGCCCATGGCGCCCGCACCACCCTGCTGATGGGCATCGTCTCGACCCTGATCGCGATCGTGATCGGCATCGTCATCGGCGCGCTTGCCGGCTTCTATGGCGGGTTGACCGACGACGTGCTGATGCGCCTGACCGAAGCCTTCCAGACCCTGCCGAACTTCATCCTGCTGCTGGTGCTCGTCGTCGTGGTTGGCTCGAACATGACGGCGGTGACGATCGCGATCGGCGTCGTCTCCTGGCCGGCGGTGGCGCGGCTGACACGCGCCGAGTTCCTGACCCTGCGCAACCGCGAATTCGTCCAGGCCTGCCGTACCCTCGGCCTGACCAATCGCTGGATCATCTTCCGCGAGGTCCTGCCCAACGCGCTCGCCCCGATCATCGTCTATGGCAGCGTGGTGATGGCGACCGCGATCCTGCTGGAGAGCGCGCTTGCCTTCCTTGACCTCTCCGACCCCAACATCGCCTCCTGGGGCAACCTGATCGGCCAGGGCCGCAAGGTGCTGCGCAGCGAATGGTATGTCTCCGCCATCCCCGGGGTCGCGATCCTGCTGACCATCCTCTCGGTCTCGCTGGTCGGCCAGGGCCTGAACGACGCGCTCAATCCGAGGCTGCGCAACCGATGAGCGCTCCCGCGATGACACCGCTCGTCCGCATCGAGGACCTCTCCATCGCCCTGCCCAGGGGCGCCGACCGGCCCTTCGCCGTGGAGACGCTGTCTCTCACCCTGAACGCCGGCGAGATCGTCTGCGTCGTCGGCGAGAGCGGCTCCGGCAAGTCGATGACCGCCTCGGCGCTGATGGGGTTGCTGCCGCCCTCGCTGCCGGTCCGCAGCGGCAGGATCATGCTCGGCGAGCGCGATATCGTCCGCCTCTCCGAGGATGAATTGCGCGCCATCCGCGGCCCGGAGATCGGCATGATCTTCCAGGAGCCGATGACGGCGCTGAATCCCTTGCGCACCGCCGGCGACCAGATAGCCGAGATGTTCCGCGCCCATACCGACCTGCCGCGGGCCGAGATCGAGGCGCGGGCGCTGAAGCTGCTCGACGAGGTCGGCATCCCCGAGCCGGCCTCGGCCTATCGCGCCTATCCGCACGAGCTCTCCGGCGGCCAGCGCCAGCGCGTGATGATCGCGATGGCGCTTGCCCTCGAACCGAAGATCCTGATCGCCGACGAGCCGACCACGGCGCTCGACGTCACCATCCAGGCGCAGATCCTCGAACTGATCCGCGACATCCAGCGCCGCACCGGCATGGCGGTGCTGTTCATCACCCATGATTTCGGCGTCGTCGCCGAGATTGCCGACCGGGTCATGGTGATGCAGCACGGCAAGGTCGTCGAATCCGGCAGCGCTGAGGCCGTGCTGCATGATCCACAGCATCCCTACACCAAGGCGCTGATCGCGGCGGTGCCGAGCCTGACGCCGCCGCCACCGCGCGCTTTGCCCGACCAGACCATCGCGACGGTGCGCGATCTCTCGAAGACCTATCGCACCGGCGGCGGCTGGTTCGGCCGCAAGCAGCGCGTCACCTATGCGGTGAAATCGGCGACCATTTCCCTGCCGAGCCAGGCGACGCTCGGTATCGTCGGCGAAAGCGGCTCGGGCAAGTCGACCCTGGCGCGCTGCATCGTGCGCCTGCTCGATCCCGATAGCGGTGCGATCGAGCTCGGCGGCGTCGATTTCGGTGGGCTCGCGGGCGAGGCGCTGCGGCGCCAGCGCCATCTCGTCCAGATGGTCTTCCAGGACCCCTACGCCTCGCTCAACCCGCGCCGCAGCGTCGGCGATCTCGTCACGCAAGGCCTGATCGCCCGCGGCACGAAGCGCTCCGACGCAATGGCTCGCGCCAAGGAACTCTTCGCGCTGGTCGGCCTCGATCCCGCCGCGACCGACCGCCTGCCGCATGAATTCTCTGGCGGCCAGCGCCAGCGCATCGGCCTCGCCCGGGCGCTCGCGCTCGAACCCAAGGTGCTGGTCGCGGACGAGGCCGTCTCGGCGCTCGACGTCTCCGTGCAGGCGCAGGTGCTCAAGCTCCTGGTCGAGCTGCGCGACAAGCTTTCGCTCTCGATGATCTTCATCACCCATGACCTGCGGGTCGCGGCGCAGATCTGCGATCGGATCGCGATCATGCAGCGCGGCGAGGTCGTCGAGCACGGCATCACCGCCGACATCTTCGCCGCACCGAAGCACCCCTACACCCAGAAGCTGCTTTCCGCCGTGCCGGGACGAGCGAACTGACGGAGCCTCACCCATGAGCGAGATCCACGAACCCGGCGAGACCTTCGTCGTCCAGCCTGGCAGCGCGACCAGCTACTGGCAGCCCGTGCCGGCCAACGGCCATATCGAGGTCGCGCTCGACCCGTCCAAGGTCAGGATGGACAATCCCCTCGCCTTCGGCACCCAGACGGTGCCGCCCGGCGGCCATGTCCGCGAGCACAGCCATGACCGCCATGAAGAGGTCATCTATTTCCTCAGGGGCAAGGGCCGGGCCGTGCTCGACGGCAAGGATGTGCCGGCCGTGCCGGGCACCGCGATCTTCATCGGCAAGAGCCGCCGCCACATGTTCATCAACGACGGCACCGAGGATCTGCACTGGGTCTGGCTGATCGTGCCGAACGGCCTCGAAGACTTCTTCCGCCTGATCGGCCGCCCGCGTATGGCAGGCGAGCCGGCCCCGGAGAATTTTCCGCGACCGGAGAACGTGCTTGAGATCGAGCGCCAGACGGTCTTCGCGGCCCAGCCGAAGGACCAGCGTCAACCTTGAGGGAATTCGATGATGGCGAGTGAACGACGGATCGGCCTGATCGGCTTCGGCACGATCGCCCGGGACATCCATGCCCGGCTCGGGAACGAGGGCTTTTCCTTCGCCTGCCTGCTGCGGCCGGATTCGCCGAGCCGCGCGAGCGTTCCCGAGGGCATCGCCCTCGTCGCCAGCATCGATGAGCTCCTCGCCTGGGGCCCTGCGCTCGTCGTCGAGGTCGCCGGCCAGGCTGCAATCGCCCAGACTCTTCCCGCGGTTCTCGCCGCCGGCATCCCGGTGCTGCCGGCCTCGACCGGAGCGCTCGCCGACGACGATCTCCTCGCCCGCCTCACCGAAGCCGCCGAGCAGGGCGGAACCCGGCTGATCGTGCCCTCCGGCGCGGTCGGCGGGCTCGATTATCTCGCCGCGCTGCGCGAGACGGCTGACGCACGTGTCCGCTACACCTCGCGCAAGCCGCCGGCTGCCTGGGCGCCCGAGCTCGCCGCCCTTGGCTTCACGGAGAAGGCCGCGCAGGCCGAGATCGCACTCTATGAGGGCACGGCGCGCGAAGCGGCCAGACTCTATCCGAAGAACCTCAATGTCGGGCTGACCATCGCGCTGGCGGTCGGGCACGAGCGCCTGTCCGTCCGCATCGTCTCCGACCCGAAGGCAGCCGGAAACACCCATGAGATCGAGACGGAGAGCGCGCTCGGCACCGCCCGGCTGAGCTTCGTCAACCTGCCCGCGCCCACCAACCCCAAGACCTCGGCCCTGACGGCCGCCAGCCTCACCGCGGCGATCCGCCGGCAATTCGATCGCATCGCGGTCTAGGAAAGGACCTCAATGACCGCGCCTTCGCTGCCGAAGCTCGCCGATCTCGTCCCGCCGAACTTGCGGCCGGGCGCCGAGTTGCTGGCCGAGGGCGCCGCCATGGCGCGCAACTGGCAGGTCGGCCGCAATCTCTTCCTCGATACGGCCGGCGTCGCCTGCGAGGCCGACTACAAGCGACGCATGGCGGGCGAAGGGCGCATCATGCAGCACGCCCATATCGGCTTCCGCAGCGTCGAGCGCACGCTGGAGGCGATCCGGACCGTTCATGAGAGCTGCGCCAGGCTCGGCGTCGGCGTCGACCGCTTCGGCATCACGCTCGACTGGTCGATGGGCTATCCGCTCGCCGAGCGCGACAAGCGTCCGCGCGGCACCGGCATCGTGCTCTCGGGTCCCGAGGATTTTTCCCGCATCACCGGCGTCGTCCCGGCTGCGGCGCATTTCGGCGATTTCATGCTCGGCCTGCCCGGCGCGGTCGAGAACACCCGCGCCGCGCTGGCGGCCGGCGTCACCACGGTCGGCAATCTCGGCCAGTATTTCACCTTCCGCCTGCCCGACTGGGACGACGACGTCGCCACCACTGAGGCGACCGTGACGGCGCTCGGCCTGATCGCGGCCCAGCCGGTCGAGGTGCTCGTCCATTCCAATCTCGACGACGGCTTCGCCGGCCTGTTCTCCGACATGAGCTCGGCGCTCGGCATGGTGCTCATCGAGAAATACATCGTCGAGGAGCTGATCGGCGCCCGCGCCTCGCATTGCTACGGGCACCATTTCACCGCGCCGCTGGTGCGGCTCGCCTTCCATCACGCGCTGATGCAGGTGACCGACACGCCCGGCAGCATGATCTTCGGCAACACGGTCAGCTACAAATCGACCCCGGCCGGCAATTTCGCCAGCCTCGCCAGCTATCTGCAGGCCGATATCTGGTCGCTGCGCCGCCAGCACAGCGGTCATGCGATCAATCCGGTGCCGGTCACCGAGAACGAGCGCATTCCCGACACTGACGAGATCATCGACGCCCAGACCTTCGCCGGGCGGCTGGTCGAGCACGCCTCCGGCAGCCTCGGTATGATCGACCTCGCCCCCGTCGATGCGATGGCGGAGAGCCTCGTCTCTGGCGCACACAAATTCCGCTGCCGGGTCCTCGCCGGCCTCGCCGATCTCGGCGTCGACATCGCCGACGCCGCCGCGATCATGCTGGCGCTCCGCCGCATCGGCCCGCGCCGGCTGGAAGCGGCTTACGGCTCGGGCGCTCCCGATCGCGCCGCCTGGGGCGGGCGCCGCGCTCTGGTCGAGGCCGAATGGGTCGAGGAGCTCCGGCACGAGACGGAAGGCTGGCTCGACAAGGTCCCTACACCTATCCGCGCCGGCATCGGGCAGGCAGGCCTCAAGGTCTGCATCGCCAGCAGCGACGTGCACGAGCACGGCAAGAGCCTGATCGAGCATCTGTTGACGCGGCTCGACGCCGAGCCGGTCGACGGCGGCACCTCGGCCGATCCCGACGACCTCGTCGCCATCGCCCTGGCCAATGACTGCGATGTGATCGCGATCAGCACCTATAACGGCATCGCCCTGCGCTTCGCGACCGAGGTGCTGGCGGCTCTGGAGCGCGCCGGAGCGAGCCTGCCGGTCTGCATCGGCGGCCGGCTCAACCAGATTCCCGAGGATTCCAATTCCGGCCTGCCGGTCGATGTCACCGACGATCTGAAGAAGCTCGGCGTCATCCCCTGCCCGACGCCGGAAGGCCTGGTTGCTGAGCTGGAGGCACTAGCCCGAGCGCGCTCGGCGCAGGCCGGAGCGGCATGAGGCGAACTCCGCCGCGCTGATGACATGATCGGCGCGAAGGGTTCGGACATGCCGGAACGGCTTCCCGAAAGGACATCAGCATGACGACCACCCGCAGCCTCCTGGCGGGCGCCGCCCTCTTCGCCGCACTTGGCCTTGGCGGCCTCGCGCTGGCGCAGGGCCATCAGGGCCATGGCAGCCATGGCGCGACCCCGCCTGCCGCCGCCGACACCGCCGCAACGCAGGCCTACAAGGCGGCCAATGACAAGATGCACAAGGAGATGGGCATCAGCTTCAGCGGCGACGCCGATGTCGACTTCGCCCGCGGCATGATCCCGCATCATCAGGGCGCGGTGGACATGGCCAAGGTCGTGCTCGCTCATGGCAAGGACCCCGAACTGCGCAAGCTCGCCGAGGGCGTCATCACCGAGCAGGAGAAGGAGATCGCCTTCCTGCGCGACTGGCTGAAAAAGCGGGGCAAGTGATCTTTGCCACACCGCCCCGGATTCATAGCGATCCGGGGCCTGCCTCTTGCCAACCGCTTGCCCTGCGGGGCCGGCTTTGGCAGAGAGACGGCGCGACTTGCGTCCACGCATCCTGCATGCACAAGCCGTGATTCACACTTGGGCTCTGCTCTCGCCTCCGGCTGCTCGCGGGTTCGATGAAAAAATACCTCGACTATCTCTGGCCGCTGATCGGCCTCGTCGCCGTGATCTGGTCGGTCGACCTGCTCTGGGACAAGCTCAAGACCGAGGCCCTGACCAATGAGGCCGTCGCAGCCCAGCTCGAACAGGCCGGCCTCTGGGACGCCGTCAAGATCGTCGCCACCGGCATCGGCCAGAAGATCGCGCTGATCCCACCGGCCGCCTTCTTCCATGCCGGCCTCGCGACGCTCGTCGCCTATGCCGCGCTCGCCTGGTACGACCGGATCGCGCTTTTGCACCTGCACCGCGAGAAGGGCATCTCCTGGGCCTATATCTCGCTCTGCTCCTTCGTCACCTACGCGCTCTCGCACAATATCGGCGCCTCGGTCTTCTCCGGCGGCATGGTGCGCTACCGCGCCTATCACGCAAAGGGCCTGAGCGCGGCCGAGATCGCGGTGCTGGTCGCGCTCTGCTCCTTCACCTTCGCCTTCGGCACCATCCTGCTGATGGGGCTCGTGCTCATCGGCGAGCCGCAGATCCTGCGGCCACTGCATCGCCTTTCCGACTGGTTCGGCATCGGCGACAAGCAGGCCCGCCTGATCGGCTTCGCGCTGCTCGCCTTCTGCGTGCTCTATACGATCGGCTCCTGGCTGCGCTTCAAGCCGCTCAGGATCGGCTCTTTCGAGCTGGTCTATCCGCGCCTGCCGATCGTCGCCCGTCAGTATTTCGCCGCGCCGCTGGAGCTGATGGGCGCCGCCGGCATCATCTATTTCGCCCTGCCGGAACAGGGCAATCCCGGCTTCTTCATCGTGCTCGGCGCCTTCCTGATCTCGTTCTCGGCCGGCTTGCTCAGCCAGGTGCCGGGCGGTGTCGGCGTGATGGAGGCGGTGTTCCTGGCGGTGATGCCGGGCGTGCCGGCCCCGGCCGTCTTTGCGGCATTGCTGGTCTGGCGGATGTTCTACCTGATCATCCCGCTGGTGGTCTCGCTGCCGATCGTGCTCGCCTTCGAGCGGGCGCAATTGCGCAAGGCGCTGGCGCACGAGACTCAAGTGAAGGCTCAGGAGCAGGCGGCGGCCAAGGCTGCGGCCCTGCACATCGATAAGCCGGAGTAGAGCTTCAGCGCTTGAGCGCGATCGCCGCAGCGCCGAACATCAGGAGGCTGCCGATCGCCTCGGCCGGCCCGAACGGCTCAGCCAGCGCGAGCACGCCGACCCCGACCGCGACCGCCGGGCTGATGAAGGCATAGAGCCCGGCCCGGAAAGCGCCCCAGTCGCGCACCAGCCTGAGATAGATGGTGAAGCCGATCAGCGAGCCGCCGATCACCAGCATCGCCAGTGCGGGCAGCACAGGCCACGAGATCAGCGCCCCGAAATGGGCCGGCGTCACGTTTTCCAGCAAGGCCGACATCAGGCAGAGCCCGAAACCGCCGATCAGCGTCTGCCAGCCTGCCAGCGTCAGCGTCGGGATGCGGCCCATCACCGGCCGCGACCAGACCGCTCCGAAGCAGTAGAGCAGCGTGCCGGCCGCGACCGCGGCCAGCCCCCAGAGTTCGAGCGGGCCGCCTGTCGACGCGGCGAGCCCGCCCATTGCCCGCGTCGAGAACAGGAAGCCGAGCCCGACCGCCCCGAGCCCGATCGCCGCGAGCTTGCGCCCGCCGATCGCATGGCCCTCGATCAGGTAGCTGGCGATGATCGTGAAGATCGGGATGGTGGCGAAGTTGACGATCGCCGCGAGCCCGGTCGGCGCCTGAGCCGCGCCCCAGAACAGCAAGGTGTAGTTGCCGGTATTCAGCAGCAGCGCGGTCACGATCACCCGCGGCCAGGCGGCAGCCGGCACGAGCACGGCGCCCCGGCCGGCCCAGCCCAGCATCAGCGCCCCGGCGATGACGAAGCGCGACGCCGCAAGGAAGACCGGCGGAACGTGCTGCGCGCCCACCTTGATGGGCAGCCAGGTCAGGCCCCAGACGAGGCACATCAGCGCGAACAGGACGGCATTGCGGGACATGAGGCTGCGCTTAGCGGTGCAGGGAAGAAGGGACCAATACCGGCTCGGCATGCCGCCATGGCATCGATGCGAGGCGCTCGCCTCCACCATCTGGCCAATGCCCGTGCCGCACTCTATTATATGAGAATCAAGGGTATGATGATGGACGATCTCGGGTCAAGACTGGCGGAACGGCTGCGTGGCGAGCGCGAGGCGCGCGGCTGGAGCCTGAACGATCTCGCCGAGCGCTCCGGCGTCTCGCGCGCCATGATCAGTCGGATCGAGCGCGGCGAGGCGAGTCCGACCGCCGTGCTGCTCGGCCGGCTGTCCGGCGCCTTCGGCCTGACCCTGTCGAACCTGCTGGCGCGGATCGAGAATGCCGGCGAGCGCGTTCGCCGGGCCAGCGACCAGCCGCTCTGGCGCGATCCCGAGACCGGCTTCGTCCGCCGCGCCATCTCGCCGGCCGGCAATGGCGATCTCGAACTGGTTGCAGGGGAGCTGCCGCCCGGCGCCGCGATCGCCTATCCCGCCAGCTCCTACGCCTTCATCCGCCAGCAGATCTGGATGCAGTCAGGCTTGCTCGATTTCGACGAGGGCGGCGTCGTCACCAGACTGGAGGCCGGCGATTGCATGGAGCTCGGCCCGCCCAGCGATTGCCGCTTCAGCAATCCCGGCACCGAGCCGGCGCGCTATCTCGTGGTGGTGAGCAGGCGCTGAGCATCATCAGACGCTCCCCACCGTCCGGAGCTTGGCCCGCGGATGGATCTCGCTCTGCGAGAGCACCGGCGTCTCCCTGCGGAAGCGCTCGATGATCTGGCGCACGAAGGGCCGCGCCATGCCGGAGGTGACCAGAGCCGGCATCTCGCCGAGACGTGCCGCGTCCTCGAACTTCTCGCGCACCTGATGGACGAAGTCCTGCAGCCGCGAGGGCTGCATGGCCAAATGCCGGTCCTCGCCCTGGCCGACGATCGACTCGGCGAAGACGCTCTCCCAGGCCGGCGACATGGTGATGATCGGCAGTTGCCCATGCTGGTTCGAGAACTGCGCGCAGATCTGGCGAGCGAGGCGGACACGGACATGCTCGGCGATGTCGCGCGGATTGCGGACGCTGCCGGCGACCTCGGCGATGCCCTCGACGATGGTGCCGAGATCGCGGATCGAGATCCGCTCGGAGAGGAGGAGCTGCAGCACGCGCTGGATGCCGGTGGTCGAGATCTGCTGCGGCACGATCTCCTTGACGAGATCGGCATGGTCCTTCGGCAGTTCGCGCAGCAGCTTCTGCACCTCGCCATGCGAGAGCAGCTCCGGCATGTGCGACTTCAGCACCTCGGTGAGATGGGTCGAGATCACCGTCGCGGCGTCGACCACGGTGTAGCCACGCAATTGCGCCTCGTCCTGCAGGGCGCCATCGATCCAGGTCGCCGGCAGGCCGAAGGTCGGCTCCAGCACATTGTGGCCGGGCAGGGTCACGCTGCCGCCCATCGGGTCCATCGCCATGTACTGGCCGGGATAGACCATGCCGTGCCCGGCATCGATCTCCTTGATCTTGATGAAGTAGTGGTTCGCCTCGAGCTGGACGTTGTCGACGATGCGCACCGCCGGCATGACGAAGCCGAGCTCGGCGGCGAGCTGGCGCCGGAGCGCCCTGACCTGATCGGTCAGCCGGTCGGCGCCGCCCGGAGCGTTGACCAGCGGCAACAGGCCATAGCCGATCTCGATCTTGAGCTCGTCGAGCTTGAGCAGGTCGTTGAGCGTCTCCTCCTTCGCGGTGCCATCGGCGGCCGTTGGCGCCGCGCCCTGCGGGCCCTGCATCGCCGCTTCCGCCTCGCGCGCCTTGGCAATGCGGCCGAAATGCCGCGCCAGCCAGGCGGAGCCGGCGGCGAGCACGAGGAAGGGCAACATCGGAATGCCCGGCAGGATCGCAATCAGCAGCATTACCGCTGCCGACATGCCGAGCGCCTTGGGATAGCCCGAGAGCTGCCGGCCGAGCGCCTTGTCGGCCGCGCCGCGCACGCCTGACTTCGAGACGAGCAGGCCCGCTGCGGTCGAGACGATCAGCGCCGGGATCTGGCTGACCAGGCCGTCGCCAACGGTCAGCAGCGTATAGCTGTGCGCCGCGGCGCCGAAGGTCATGCCCTGCTGCGCGACGCCGATGATGATGCCGCCGATCACGTTGATGAAGGTGATCAGCAGGCCTGCGATCGCGTCGCCGCGCACGAATTTCGAGGCGCCGTCCATCGAGCCGAAGAAGTTGGCCTCGTCCTCCAGCGCCTTGCGCCGAACCTTGGCGACCTCCTGGTCGATCAGCCCGGCCGAGAGATCGGCGTCGATCGCCATCTGCTTGCCCGGCAGGGCGTCGAGGGCAAAGCGCGCCGCGACCTCGGCGATACGGCCCGAGCCCTTGGTGATGACGACGAAGTTCACGATGATCAGGATGGTGAAGACGATCACCCCGATCACGAAATTGCCGCTCATCACGAAATTGCCGAAGGCCTCGATGACGTGGCCGGCGGCGGCCGTGCCCTCGTGGCCATGGGCGAGGATGAGGCGCGTCGAGGCGAGGTTCAACGCCAGCCGCAGCATCGTCACGATGAGGAGCACGGTCGGGAAGGCCGAGAACTCCAGCGGCTCCTCGATGAACAGCGCCGTCATCAGCACGAGCACCGAGAGGATGATCGAGAGCGCCAGCAGCATGTCGAGCAGCATTGCCGGCAGCGGGAAGATCAGCACCACCAGGATGCCCATCACGCCGATGGCGAGGAACAGGTCCGGCCGGTTGAGCAGCGTGCTCATCTGGCCGCGCGTCGGCATCGCCATGCCCCCGCCGCTGCCCGCCGTCACATCGCTCATCGGATAGCCGCTCCCACGCGCCGACCCTCCACGGGCGGCTGCCGTACCCGGCAATTCTTGCCGAGCGCATGGTTAACGAGTGGTTAGGAAGGCGGAAAAAATCCCGTCTGGAACCTTTCCCTGAACGGACTGTTATCGAATGGCCGCCTTCCGGCCGCATTCGGCCGCCCAACTGCGGACGGGTCGACGACACCGGCCATCCGGCCGAAGCCTTTTGGAGGAAATCTTGGATAGACGCTCGTTCGTGCTGAGCCTTTTCGGCGGCCTCGCCGCCGCCAGCGTCGGAGGTCTCGGCATCGCCCAGGCTGCGGCCACGGCTCCTGCTGCTCCCCTGCCCGGCTCGGAAGATCTCGCCCCGGAATTGAAGGCCGGCCTCGACCAGACCGATGCCGACTTCAGCCAGACCGTGGTGCGCCGGACGACTGTCGTTCGCCCGGCCTATCGCCGGCCCGTCGTCGTGCGCCGCACCACCGTTGTCCGCCCGGCTTATCGCCGTCCGGTCGTCGTTCGTCGGACCACCGTCGTGCGTCGCCCGCGCCGTGTCGTGGTCCGCAATCGCGTGATCTACCGCTGAAACAGACTCTACCGACGGGCGGCCCTGGCCGCCCGTCACCTTTGAAGCGGCGTCAAGACCGTCTGTCGAAGGGATCAGCCTTTTGAACGAAGGACGCGAAAACCCAGCCGAGATCGTCACCGACATTCCGGCCAGGCTGGACCGGTTGCCTTGGTCGCGTTTTCACACCCTCGTCGTCGTCGCACTCGGCGTCACCTGGATTCTCGACGGGCTCGAAGTCACGCTCGCCGGCGCCGTTTCGGGCGCCCTCAAGGAAAGTCCGACCCTGCGGTTCACCAATACCGAGGTCGGCATGGCCGGCGCGGCCTATCTCGCCGGCGCGGTCATCGGCGCCGTCTTCTTCGGCTGGCTCACCGACCGACTCGGCCGCAAAAAGCTCTTCACCATCACCGTGTTGGTCTATCTCTCCGCCACCGCCGCGACCGCCTTCTCGTGGAACCTGTGGAGCTTCCTGCTCTTCCGCTTCCTGACCGGCATGGGCATCGGCGGCGAGTACACAGCGATCAATTCGACCATTCAGGAGCTTGTGCCGGCGCGCGTGCGCGGCTGGACCGATCTCGTCATCAACGGCTCCTTCTGGGTCGGCGCTGCCATCGGCGGCGTCGCCGCCATCATCGTGCTCGATCCGGCCTTCGTCTCGCCGGACATGGGCTGGCGCCTCGCCTTCTTCATCGGCGCCGTGCTCGGCCTGATCATCATGATCCTGCGGCAGTGGATTCCCGAGAGCCCGCGCTGGCTGATGAGCCATGGCCGCATCGCCGAAGCCGAGCGCATCGTCGCCCATATCGAATCCTTCTCGCCACCGCAGCCGCCCGCCAAGCTGCCGACGCTCACCTTGCGCCCGCGCCCGACGACGCCGCTCCAGGAGGTCGCCCATACGCTCTTCGTCACACATCGGCCACGGACGCTGGTGGCGCTGGCGCTGATGTCGTCGCAGGCCTTCTTCTACAACGCGATCTTCTTCACCTACGCTTTGGTCCTGACCGACTTCTACGGCGTGCCCTCCAGCATGATCGGCTGGTTCATCCTGCCCTTCGCCGCCGGCAACTTCCTCGGCCCCGTCCTGATCGGGCGGCTCTTCGACACGCTCGGCCGGCGCCCGATGATTGCGGGAACCTACATCCTCTCCGGCTTGCTCCTCGCCGGCACCGGCTTCCTGTTCGCGCGCGAGATGGTCAGCGCCAGCCAGCTCACCATCTGCTGGAGCATCGTCTTCTTCTTCGCATCCGCCGCGGCGAGTTCGGCGTATCTCACCGTGAGCGAGACCTATCCGCTGGAGATCAGGGCGCTGGCGATCGCGGTGTTCTATTCCCTGGGCACAGGACTCGGCGGCGTCGCCGGCCCCTGGCTCTTCGGCATCCTGATCGACAGCGGCTCGCGCCTGAGCGTCTTCGGTGGCTACCTGTTCGGCGCCGTGCTGATGATCGCCGCCGGCCTGATCGCCTGGCGCTTCGCGATCAAGGCGGAGCGTCGGTCGCTCGAGGATATCAGCAGGCCGCTGGGAGCGGTGTAACGTGAAATCTACGGGTCATCGACGAAAGGCGGAATGCGATTGCGCCTCAAACCGTCGCAACAAGCTAACGGCCGGACTCCCGCGCCGTCGGCCCCTTGTGAACCATCGTCGCAATGTGAGCGTGACGAAAGGTCAGCAAGGGGAATAGAGTGGCCTCGTGGGAACGCGGCGCCTGGATCGAACCAACTGGAGGCATGACATGGATCGACGTTCATTCGTAATGGCGCTGTTCGGCGGTCTCGCCGTGGCCAGCGTCAGCGGCATCGCCGCTTCGGAAGCGGCACAGCCCAAGATCGCCCCGCTGCCGGCCAGAAAGCCGGAAGATCTGCCGGAGGAACTGAAAGAAGGCCTCGACAAGACCGACGCCGATTTCAGCCAGTACTATTATTATCGCCGCCCGCGCTACTATCGGCGCCATTATTACCGCCCGCGCTACTACTACCGCCCGCGGCGCTACTATTACCGCCGCCGCTACTACTGGTAAGCGATCGGCGATGGGCCGGGACGTTTCGTCCCGGCCTTTTCGTTTGCGGATGATGCCGAAACCTCGCATGCATCATCCTGCGCCGTAGTCTCAAGCCTGCGCGCCCCTGGCCGCGTCGGTGGAAGCGGGCCGATGGGATTTGAAGGGCACATCACGACGCGCCGCATCTATCTCAAGCGGCTGCTGGCGCTTGGCGTCCTGGGCCCGTCCCTGTCGCGCGGGAACGTGTCGGCGCGCGCGAACGAAGCGAAGACGCCGGCCTTCGATCCGCCCTATCGCAATCTCGAAGAGCTCGACGCCTCGCTGGCGGCGGCAAAGGTTTCGGCGGCCGACCGGCGCATGCTGCTCGGCCTGGCGAAGCCGGCCCTCGCCCTCTCCTCCAAGGCCGCGCCAGATGGCGAAGTTCCGATCGGCGCCAGCAAGATCGGTGGGACGCCTGATCTCCCGCTCGGCCAGGCCTGGCCGATGCGCGCGCCGAGCGAACAGGGGATGAATGAAGTTCGCGTGCTGCGCGACCTCGATCGCGACAAGCCCAGCGACTACTTCAAACGGGAGATCGCTCGCAAGGAGCCCTTGGCCAACAGGCCGGCGCCGCTCGCCTTCATGCTGCAGCTCGATCTCGCCGCATGCGCTGCGCTCGGCGGGCTGGATCCCGACATTCCGCGCGACGGGCGCCTGCTCGTCTTCTACGATTTCATCTTCAAGCCCTGGAACGGCCATCAGAGCGATGGCAAGGCGGTGTTCCAGCTGCTCCATGACCTGACACCGACCGCGGAACTGGCCCGTCGGGAACCACCCGATCTCGGCTATCCACTGATCGAGGGGGAGGAAGGCCTGCGCGACAAGCTTCCGCCGGCCCGGATGCTGCCGACCTACACCTTGACCTTGCCCGACGCCTCGTCTCTGCCGATCTTCACGCGCTATCCGTATCCGCGAAGGCCGCCGCACGACGCCTGGCTCGGTCAAAACCCGAATGGCTATCGGGGAGCCGCGAACCAGCTCGGCGGCTGGCCCGAAAACATCCAGGGCGACATGGCAATCGAGCTGACTGCGGCCGATCGCGGTATCCCACTGCCGTCAGGAAGCGCCTACATGGCCGCGGTTTCCGTCATCGAGCCCTTGACGCGGGAATGGGTTCACCTTCTCCAGATCGGCGACTACGACAACACGCTGCTCGATTTCGACGGGCTCTACCATATCTGGATCAAGCGCACAGACCTTCGCGCCCGCGATTTCTCCAAGGCGCGGCTGATCTATCGGACGACGTGACGGCGCGATCTCGTCAGAGCGTCTGTGTCCGCGCCTGCCCCGGCTCAGCCACGGGCACGCCGGCGGCGACGTATTCGCTGAGCTTGTTGCGCAGGGTTCGGATCGAGATGCCGAGGATCTTGGCGGCATGGGTCCGGTTGCCGAGGCAATGGTCGAGCGTATCGAGGATCAGGTCGCGCTCGACATCGGCGACGGTGCGCCCGACGAGGCCGCGCGTCACCGCCTCCGCGGTCTGCGCCGCCCGCGAGGCGACGTCGCGCCCGCCAGCCGGGCCGAGCGTCTCGCCCTCAGGCGTCAGCATCGCCTCGGTGCCGATCTCGACGCCCTGCGCCAGCAGCACGGCGCGATGTACGGTGTTCTCCAGCTCGCGGACATTGCCGCGCCAGCTGTTGCCGAGCAGGAGCTTGCGTGCCTCGGCCGCGATCGGCCGCAGCGGCATGCCGTTCAGCTCGGCGTATTTCTTGGCGAAATGGTCGGCCAGTGCCAGGATGTCGCCCGGCCGCTCGCGCAGCGCCGGCAGACGCAGATGCACGACGTTCAGCCGGTAGAACAGGTCCTCACGGAAAGAGCCCTCGCGCACGGCATCGCCGAGATTGCGGTTCGAGGTCGCGATCACCCTGATATCGACCTTGACGGCCTGCGTGCCGCCGACCCGGTCGATCATGCGCTCCTGCAGCGCCCGCAGCAGCTTGGCCTGCAGGCGCACGTCCATCTCCGAGATCTCGTCGAGCAGGAGCGTACCGCCATTGGCTTCCTCGAACTTGCCGATGCGCCGGGCGATCGCGCCGGTGAAAGCGCCCTTCTCATGGCCGAACAGCTCCGACTCCAGCAGATTGTCCGGGATCGCGGCGCAGTTCACCGCGACGAAGGGCTTGTCCTTGCGCAGCGACTTCTGATGCAGATGCTGCGCGATCATCTCCTTGCCGGTGCCGCTCTCGCCGGTGACCAGCACCGGCGCGTCCGAGCGCGCGATCTGATTGGCGAGCTGGACGACGCGCTCCATTGCCGGGTCGCGCCAAATCAGGCTCGCCTTGTCTCCGGCGACGGCGGCGAGCACGGCGGCGATCAGCTCCGGATCGGGCGGCAGCGGCACATATTCGCGCGCACCGGCCTGGATCGCAGCGACGGCGGCGCGGGCATCGGTCGAGGTGCCGCAGGCGACGAGCGGGGTGCGGATACGCTCGACTTCGAGCGCAGCGACCAGTTTGGCGATCGGCTGCTCGACATCGACCATCAGGAGGTCGCCACCTTTGGCACGCAGCACCGCCATCGCCTGCTCGGCGCTCTCGGCATGGGTGACGGCGGCGCCCTGCGACACCGCGATCTTGGCGGCTGTGATGAGCTGGCCCTTGAGGCTGCCGACGATGATGAGGCGCATGGCTCAGGCCTTCCTTGAAAAATGCAATCGCTCCGGCCGGTTCGTCACCGGTCGGTCTTGATGATTTCCGTCATGGTCACGCCGAGGCGCTCCTCGACCACCACCACCTCGCCGCGCGCCACCAGGCGCTCGTTGACGAAGATGTCGATGGCTTCGCCGACGCGCCGGTCGAGCTCCAGCACCGTGCCGGGCGTGACGCGCAAGAGGTCGCCGACCGCGATCCGCGACGAGCCGAGCACGGCCGAGACCGTGACCGGTACGTCGAAGACCTGCTCGAGGTCCTCCGCCGTCTTGACCGGAACCGGGCCGGAGCGCGCCACCGAGTCCGCAGCATTGTGGTCGAAGGAGAGATCGGCCGGGTTGAGCGGCGGCAGGTTGAGGTCGTTTTCGTTTGCCATATGTCTTACTCCGCTGCCGGGCCGAAGACGGCCCTGACTGCCTTGTCCACCGCCTCATTGAGCGCGGCGCTTTCGATCGCGATGCCGCCATCGGCCCATTCGAGCCGGCCGTCGCCGAGGGCGATGTCAGGCTCGCCGAGCACGACGATGCGCCCGGCGAAGCCGGTCTCGCGCGCCAGCCCGGAGAGCTTGCCTTCGACCGTCTCGACCAGGCTCTCATGCACCCGGATCGCCAGATGCGGTGCCTGCCGGGCATGGGCGAGGCATTCGCGCGCCGCGGCGAGCAGTTGTGCCAGCGGCTTGTCGGCCAGGGCGGCGCCGGCAAGGCTGCGCGCCGTCGCGATTGCGACCTGCGCAGCTTGTGCTTCGATCTGCGCCAGCCGCTCGTCCTGCTGGGCCAGCAACCGCTCGCTCTGTCGCACCAGTTGCGACAGCAGCGCGCCAAGCTGGTGATCGGCCTCGCGCCGCGCCTGGTCGAGGCCGCTATGGAAGCCTTCCGCCCGGGCGGTTTCGAGCGCCGCCTCATCGACGGCCTTGCGGCTGTTGCCGCTGAAGTCGGTGGCGAACATGAACTTTTTTGCCGCAGCCATGTCAGTACACCAGCTCGTCTTCGGCGTTGCCCTTGGCGATGATGATCTCGCCCTTCTCGGCGAGGTCCTTGGCCAGGGTCACCATCTTCATCTGCGCCTCGTCGACCTCCTTGAGGCGCAAGGGCCCGAGGCCCTGTATGTCGTCCTGCAGATTCTTGGCGGCGCGCTGCGACATCGCGCCGAGGAAGAAGGTGCGCATCTCTTCGTTCGTGCCCTTGAGGGCGCGCGCCAACGTGTCCTTGTCGACCTGCCGCATCAGGGTCTGTAGGCCAGCGGAATCGAGCTTGCCGAGGTCCTCGAAGGTGAACATCAGGGCGCGGATGCGCTCGGCCGATTCCTGGTTGGTGGCGTCGAGCGCGGCGAGGAAGCGCATCTCGGTCTGACGGTCGAAGCCGTTGAAGATCTCGGCCATCATCTCGTGCGGATCGCGTCGGCGCGTCTGCGTCAGCGTCGAGACGAATTCGGTGCGCAGCGTGTTCTCGATATGGTCGAGCGCCTCCTTCTGCACCGATTCCATGCGCAGCATCCGGCTGACGACCTCGATCGAGAGCTCGTTCGGCAGATTGCGCAGCACATTGGCCGAATGATCGGGCCGGATGCGCGAGAGGATCACGGCGATCGTCTGCGGATATTCGTTCTTCAGGAAGTTAGCGAGCACGACCGCGTCGATATTGCCGAGCTTCTGCCACATGTTGCGGCCTGCGGGACCACGGATCTCCTCCATGATCAACGCGACCTGATCGGTCGGCAGGATCTTCTCCAGCAACGAGATCGTACGGTCGAAGGAGCCGGTGATCGCTCCCGCGCTGGAAAGCCGGCCGACGAAGTCGAGCATCAGCTTCTCGACCTGGTCGGCATCGACCGTGCCGAGCTCGGCCATGGCGCGAGTGATGATCCGGATCTCCTCGTCGTCGAACTCCTGCCAGATCACCCGTCCATGCTCTTCGCCGAGGATGAGCAGGATGACGGCGGCGCGCTGCGGCCCAGTCATGGCCTCGAGCGTCGTCGGGCCACCCGAATAGCTGGACGCCTCGTCCGAATCGGCGCTGCGGGTTGCGATGGAGCGTGTCGCGGCCATGGTTCAGGCTCCCGTCACGCTGGTGCTTTCTCGTGGATCCAGCCGCGCAGCACCGCGACGGAGTCCGCCGGGTTCTGAGCGACCATCGCGCCGATCTTCTCGACCGACTGCGCCTTGAGCTGGCCCTTGATCTGCGCGATCGCGAGCATGCGCTCCGACGGCGCTTCGACGTCGATCTGGCCGGGCTCCCCGCCGGCTCCGCCGCCCGCACCGCCCGAAGCCGACGAGAAGGTCGAGGGATCGCCGGTGCCCTGGTCGACCACGACCATGCCGTTGCGCATGAAGCTCGGAAGCGCGCGGAACTCCTTTTCGGGCGCCAGCACCTGCTTGAGCAGCGGCCGCACCACCACCATCAGCACCATCAGCACAAGCAGTGCGATCACGCCCATCTCGGCGAAGCGGACGATGTCCTCCTTGGTGAAGGAGAGGAGCTGCTGCACCAGCGTCTGCTCGGTCAGATCGGCCGGCGCCTGTGGCGCCTCGGCGAAGCGCAGGTTGACGACCTCGACCTGGTCGCCGCGCTGGCGGTCGAAGCCGACCGCGGTACGCACCAGCTGCGAGATCCGCTCCAGTTCCTCCGGCGGGCGCGGCTGGTAGCTGACCTCGTTGCCCTGCTTGCTGTAGAGCCCGTCGACCAGCACCGCGACGGAGAGTTTGCGGATGCGCCCGCCCTCCTGCACCTCGGTGCGGGTCGTCCGCGAGATCTCGTAATTGACGACTTCCTCGTTCTTCGAGCTGGTGTCGCGCTGCTGGCCCTGCTGCTGGCCTTGATTCTGCTGCGCGCCGGGCAATTCGTTGCCGACGGTGACGCCTTCACGCTGCTCGTTCGAGGCCGAGGCTTCCGTGCGGTTCTGGCTGGAGCGGATGACCTTGCTCTCGGGGTCGAAGGTCTCGGAGCGGCTCTCGATCCGGTTCGAATCGAGCAGGGCGGAAACCTGCACCCGGGCGCGGCCCGGTCCGACGATGCTGGCGACGATGTCGTCGACCTGCGCCTTGATCCGCCGCTCGATCGCGCCCTGGCGCTCATCGAGGGCGACCCCGACCATGCCCTGCTCGCCCTGGGCGCCGTCGGCGAGAAGCCGGCCACGCTCGTCGACGATCGAGACCCGCTCGGGCTTCAGCCCGTCGACCGCCGAGGAGACGAGATGGCGGATCGCCCGGACCTGGGCGTTGTCGAGGTCGCCGGCGAGCTTGAGCGCGATCGAGGCGCGCGGCGGCTCGCGGTCGCGCTCGAACAGACGCCGCTCGGGGATGACGAGGTGGACCCGCGCCGCCTGGACGCGGCCGATCGAGCGGATGGTGCGCGAGAGCTCGCCCTCGAGCGCGCGCAGATGGTTGATGTTCTGGACGAAGCTGGTCGAGGAGAAGGCATCGCCCTTGTCGAAGATCTCGTAGCCGACGCCGCCGCCCGACGGGATGCCCTTGCCGGCGAGTTCGAGCCTGAGCTTCGGCACGTCGGCGCGCGGCGCCAGGATGGTCTGCCCGTCGCCGCGCAGCTCGTACTTGATCCCGCGCGTGTCGAGGTCCTTGGTGATGGCGCTGACGTCCTGGCTCGACAGGTCGGCAAAAAGCACGCCCATTGCCGGCTGCGACATGCGCAGCATGACGAAGGCGAAGAAGCCGATCAGCGCCAGCGTCACCGCCAGCATCGCCGCCAGCCGCGCTGCGCCGAATCTCCGGAACTGTTCGACTAGCCCGTTCACGCCGTTCTTCCGTCGCCCGGTGTCTGCGAGACCAACGCACAGACGCACCACTAGGCAAGTTTTTCCCGGTGCATGGTTAGCGCCCGGTTAACGACGGTTAGGAAACGGCACAGTTCGATGGGGACGAGGCGCTGCCGAAACGCCGAAGGCGCCGGCCGCTCGGCCGACGCCTTCGTCAATATCTCAGACGCTGGAAAGGCTTATTGGCGATAATGCTGGATACGGGTGGTGCGCAGCCCGGCAAGGCCATGCTGATCGATCGAGGACTGCCAGCTCAGGAATTCGTCGACCGTCAGCGTGTAGCGCTGACAGGCTTCCTCCAGGCTGAGGAGACCACCGCGCACGGCGGCGACGACCTCGGCCTTGCGCCGGATTACCCAGCGACGCGTGTTCATCGGTGGCAGATCGGCGATCGTCAGCGGGCTGCCATCGGGCCCGATGACATATTTGACGCGCGGTCGCAGCGGCTCGGTCATGGTACTCTCACACAACTCAACAGACCTACTGCCGAAGAGCCTAGCCCGATCGGGCTTAAATTTTGCCTAAAGCGATCTCGCAGGCTTTCGGCATGGCTCATGGCTGAATCCGTCAGGAAGCGCTCTTCACCGATTTGACCTTGTCCAGCGGGACCTTGATCGCGCCGATCAGCAGGGTCGGCACGGTCGTGGAGAAGTCGATGCCATCGACCTTGCCGGTGATCTCGGTCTTGACCGTGATCGCCGCGCCGGAGATGTCCTTGCCGTCGACCGTGATGGTGTACTCGCCATCGGGCGCCGCTGCTCCCGTCGAGGTCTTGCCGTCCCAGCTATAGGTCTGGTCGCCTGCGGTCAGCGTCTTGGTGCCGCTGTAGACGACCTTGCCACTGGAATCCTTGATCGTGACCGTGCCGGTGCCGCCCTTGGAGGCGTTGAGCTTCCATTCGGCCTTGCCGTCCTTGAGCTGCGTCGCAGCGCCGTCGGCGGTCACGGTCTGCCCAACGAAGCCGATCGCGCTCGCACCGGTCGTCGCCTTGCTGACACCGAGCAGCGCGGTCAGCGTCTCGTTCTGCTTGAGCTGCTGCTCGACGCCGGCGAACTGCACCAGCTGCTGGGTGAACTGATTGGTGTCGAGCGGGTCGAGTGGGTTCTGGTTCCGGAGCTGTGTCGTCAGCAGGGTCAGGAACTGATCGAAGTTGTTGGCGATCGAGGTGCCGCCGGTCGCGGTGTTGTTCTGCGCGGCCGCGATCTGGGCGTTGGAGTAATTGCTGGTGTTGGAGACGGTCATCGCACGCTCCTCCTTCAGATGCTGAGATCGACGCCGCCGAGGCGGCCGGCATTGCGCGGCAGGCTCGCCACCTCGGTAACGAGCGCGCTGTCATCGGAAACCTGGACCCAGGCACGGCGGCCGTGCTGCGACTCGTTCTCATGCCGCTGCTGCTGGCGCGCGCCCGACTGGTCGGATTGATCGCGCAGGCTCATGTCGATGCCCCCTTCCGAAGGCTTCAGCCCGGCCTGCTCGAAGGCGCGTTCGAGCGTGCGCGCATCGCGCTGGAGCATGTGCAGCGTCTCGACCCGGTCGACGGTCAGCTTGGCGCTGACCTCGCCCTTGTCGGAAATCTCCAGCCGAACATCGATGCGGCCGAGCTCGGCCGGATCGAGCCTGATGTCGAAACGCTTGTTGCCGGCGAGCGCCTGGGCGCCGATCTCGACCGGCACGACATGAAGCGGTGTCGCCCGGCCGGTCTCGCCCGAGACCATCTTGTGAGCGGCTTCCGCCTGCGCATGGGCCGTCGCCTGGGCGGCGGCGTCGAGCTCGGTCAGGGGCGCCTGCGGTATGGTCAGGCTCGACGGCCCGGCGGCGAGAAGGGCCTGTGGGCTCAGTGGTGTATTCGTCGGCTGGGTGCTGACAGCCGGCGCAGCAGCCTCCAAGGCATCCGTTTGAGTTGGCTGAGCTGTGGTCGCCGCTTCACCCACCTTGGCCTCGCCGCCTAAAGCGATCGCGGCAGCCTTGCCGGCCTCGCCCGTTTCCTTCGGCGTGGTTTGGCCATCGACCGTCCTGACGTCGCTTTGCCCCACCTCGCCTGATGCCGGTTCGGCCTTGGTCTTGATTCCCGCCGCCGGAAGCTGCGGCGTCAGCCCAGCCTTGACCCCGGCAGCAGCGACCTCGCCACCTGCGCTTGCCTGGGCTTCCGTTTGCGCCGGCACAGCCGGCATCGGCACGA
This sequence comes from Rhizobiales bacterium 2SD, assembly GCA_005502805.1. GTDB lineage: Bacteria > Pseudomonadota > Alphaproteobacteria > Rhizobiales > Beijerinckiaceae > Allobosea. Next base: position 85,553 of record SCMY01000001.1, read on the forward strand.
CGGCCCCGTTCGTCGCAACCTGCTCGGTCGCTCCCACGGCGCTATTTGCGACAACCGTCTGCCCCTCCGGCTTGCCCTCGGGCGTGGCAGCGCCCTCCGGCTTTGCCGTCTCTCCGCCCTGGAGCGTCAACGCCGCCAGTGCCAGAAATTCCGCTGCGACACTGGGTACCGGCACGGGCACAGGCTGTGTCACCGGTTCCGCCGCCACCACCTGCGCGTCGGGCTTGCCCTTGTCGATCGCGGGCGCCCTATCAAGCGGGGCGGCCGGTGCAGGCTTGTTCGCCTCGCCAGCCTTGGCCTCCGCCGGCTTGTCGCCCGCAGCCGTCTTCGCCTGCTCGGTCTCAGCGGGGGCGACCTTCGGCGCAGCCTGCTCTGCGCCGGTATCCTTCTTTGCCTTGTTCGACGGCTCTTTCGCGTCTGCTGCCTTGCCCTCCTTGCCAGGCTCATTGGCGCGGGCAGGAGGGTTGTCGTCAGCCGTCGCAGTCTTACGGGCATCGTCGTCCGGCTGCGAAGCTTCGCCTGCCTTGGTGCTCGCGCGCATGCCGCGGTCGTCGTCGGCGCGCGTGCGAGGCCGCTCCACCGGCAGGGTGAAGCTCTGCTCACGCTCGCCGGCATCGACGCTGCGGCGGTTCGGAAGCGGGATCTCGGGCAGCGCGGACGAACGCGAGACCGGCGCGGCGGACATGGGTACTCTCCGGAACAGAACGTGACGGCGTGGCCGCGATAGTGAGAGCAAGCGGCGAGCCAACCGGAAAACCGTTTTGATTCAGTTGCTTGAGTGAACCGCACTCGCTCTCGACCCGGCAGGAATCGCTGTTTCGGCTGCTCAGCCCGGCAGGATTTGCCGGCCTCGCGCTGGCCCGCATCTGTCAAAACCGCTATAGAGCGCCCAAATCCTCGGGCTCTTTCGCCCGAACCCGCCCGGAACCCTGATGACCGTTTCCCTCAACTCGCTCGACATCGCCAAGCCGCCATCGGCGACGCGCGTCGTCGCGGCCATGTCGGGAGGTGTCGATTCCTCGGTGGTGGCGGCACTGCTGAAGCGCCAGGGCTACGACGTCGTCGGCGTCACCCTGCAGCTCTACGACCATGGCGCCGCCGTGCACCGCGCCGGCGCCTGCTGCGCAGGGCAGGATATTCACGATGCCCGCCGCGTCGCCGAGGCGATCGGCATCCCGCATTACGTCCTCGATTATGAGAGCCGCTTTCGCGACGCGGTGATCGAGCGCTTCGCCGAGAGCTATCTCGCCGGCGAGACGCCGATCCCCTGCGTCGAGTGCAATCGCACCGTGAAGTTCCGCGACCTGCTCGGCCTCGCCCGCGAGCTTGGGGCCGATGCGCTCGCGACCGGCCATTATGTCGCCAGCCGCGATCTCGGCACCGGCCATCGCGGCCTGTTCCGCGCCGCCGACGAGAGCCGCGACCAGAGCTATTTCCTCTATGCCACGACGCAGGAGCAGCTCGATCTGCTGCGCTTCCCGCTCGGCGGTCTCGACAAGGCCCAGACCCGTGCGCTCGCCGCCGAGTTTGGCCTCGCCATCGCCGACAAGCCCGACAGTCAGGACATCTGCTTCGTGCCGAACGGCCGCTATGCCGAGGTGATCGAGCGCCTGAAGCCGGGCGCCGCCCGCCCCGGCGCCATCGTCCATCTCGACGGCCGTGTGCTCGGCGAGCACGAGGGCGTGCTGCGCTACACGGTCGGCCAGCGCAAGGGACTCGGCATCAGCGGTGCCGAGCCGCTCTATGTGGTCGCGCTCGACGCCGAGAACGCCCGGGTCATCGTCGGCCCGCGCGAGGCGCTCAGCGTCAGCCGCGTCGACCTGCGCGATCTCAACTGGATCGGCGACACCGCGCTCACCGACCTGCCGCCCGAGGGCGTCGAGGTCGCCGTCCGCGTCCGCTCGACCCGCGCCCCGCGCGAGGCTCGCCTGCTCGCCGACGAGAAGGGCGTCCATGTCCTGCTCGCGCAGGGCGAGGAGGGCGTCTCGCCCGGCCAGGCCTGCGTGATCTACGACCATGCCGGTAGCGGAGCCCGCGTGCTCGGCGGCGGCGTCATCATGGCCAACCGGGCGCCGCGCCCGACACCACAGCCCGAGCCCGCCTACGCCACCACATGACGACGACGAACGGTCTCGACGCGCAGAAGCGCGTCTACGCGGTCTGGGCGAAATTCTACGACCGGATCTATCAGGGCCTGCTCGCCCGCGCCCAGCGCGAGGCGGTGGCGGCGGCCTGCGCCAGCGGCCGCGACATCCTCGAGATCGGCGTCGGCACCGGGCTGACCCTGCCCTATTTCGAGCGCGACAGGCAGGTCGTCGGCGCCGACCTCTCGCTCGACATGCTGCGCGTCGCGCGAGCCAAGGTGCTGAGCCAGAACCTCGACCATGTCCGCGGCCTGATGGTGATGGACGCCTGCCGGCTCGGCTTCGCCGATCGCTCCTTCGACGCGGTCACCGCCCAGTTCGTCATCACCCTCGTGCCCGATCCCGAGCAGGCGCTCGCCGAGATGGACCGCGTGCTGCGCCCGGGCGGCGAGATCGTCATCTCCAGCCGCCTCGTCGACGACGGCGGCTTTGCCGCGCCGTTCTGGAAGGCGGTCGCGCCGCTGGCCAGGGCGATCGGCTGGAGCAGCGATTTCAAGGTCTCGCGCCTGACCGGCTGGGCCGCAAGAACGGGCCGCTACGAGACCGTTCATGTCGGCCAAGGCTATTTCAAGGTGGTCAGGCTGAGGAAGCTGAGCTGAACCACGCCATCAAGGCTTGACGCCGACGCCTCCCGCCCCCTATATCCGCGCCGTCGCGATTGACCGCCGTTTCTCGGCGCGTCGCCATCGGGGCGGGGTAGCTCAGCTGGTTAGAGCAGCGGAATCATAATCCGCGTGTCGGGGGTTCGAGTCCCTCTCCCGCTACCATTTCATCCGGCAGTACCGGCGTGCCCTGGAGACCTTCCCTCCGCCATCGTCGTCGGGGCTGGAAGAAGGCAAGTCCTAGATTCCGCGCAGCTGCCAGCCAAACAGCGCCCCACACCCACGATCTGACCCAGCCGCTTCGCTGGCCAAGCCGTCTTGCGCCGAGCCATGCCTGTGCGCCGCTTGGCCCCGCACCCCGAAATCCCGCCTCGACCACGCCAATCTCGATATAGCCACCTCCAGAAGATGACGTAAAGGCATGCTGGGGCAATTATTGAAATTATTGAATAACTACCTCTACGTCACTATTGAAAATACTTAAAACTTTGCTACCCTCGAGCTGCCAACCCCCCGCTGAGCCAGCAGCTCACGGGTTCAAGTCACGCGGACCGCACATCAGTCGTAGCGTTTCGTCAAATAATAAGGGAGATCGCCATGTCGCAACAAGGAACAGACGCAAGCAACCAAATCTTCGCGAACCAAGCCAACGTCTATGGCTTGGACGGTAATGATATCATTACGACCACACAACTTGGCCCCAACGTCTACGGCGGCGAAGGAAGTGACGCCATCCTGAACCAGGGGAGCGGTGTCGGCGATCTCTTCGGCGGACGCGGCAACGACACCATTCACGGCGGCACCAGCGTCGATCGTCTCTATGGCGACAACGGCAACGATCTGCTGGTCGGCGGCGAGTTCAGCTATGCCTCGGCAGCCGGCGGCGTGATCATCCCCTTCGCCGGAGAGCTCTCTGGCGCCGACGAGTTGTACGGCGCCGATGGCACCGACGCTCTCTACGGCTTCGAGGGCGATGACTTCCTCTATGGCGGCAGCGGAAACGACACTGACACCATCATCTCCGTCGCCAGCCCGACAGCGCTCGACGGCACCATCCTGGTGCGAGGCGGCCTCTATGGCGGCGCCGGCAACGACTACATGGAAGGCGGCGCCGGCAACGACTGGATGGAAGGCAACGAAGACAACGACACCATGTATGGTGGCGGCGAAAGCGACACCATGCTGGGCGGCACCGGTAATGACTATATCGAAGGCGGCGCCGGGGTCGACAAGATGTACGGCGGCGACGGTTCCGACGTCATCTATGGCGGCGCCAGCAACGACTATGCCGAAGGCGGAGCCGGCACGGACTATCTCTATGGCGGCACCGAACAGGACTACCTGCTCGGCGGCACCGGCAATGACGGCCTCTGGGGCGGTGGCGACACCGACAGCCTCTATGGCGAGGATGGTGACGACTACCTCTACGGCGAGGACGCTGGCGACATCCTGACCGGCGGCGCCGGTGTCGACGGCCTCTACGGTGGAGCCGGTGACGACTACATCTACGCGGGGGCGGACAACGACTATGTCGAAGGGGGCGACGGCGTCGATGCGATCTATGGCGACGGCGGCTCGGATTATCTCTACGGCGGCAAGTCGAACGACTACATCGAGGGCGGCGCTGGCGGCGACACGATTTCCGGCGACGAAGGCGACGACTACATGTACGGCGGCGCCGACGGCGACATCTTCATCCATGCGGCCGGGACGGGCGCCGTCGATACGATCTACGACTTCCAGGCCGGGACGGGCGGCGGCGACGTCCTGCGCTTGCTCGGCACCTCCTTCACGAATGGCGCGCAGGTGATCGCGTCCATCTACGAGACAGGCGGCAACTCCGTTGTCTACACCTCGTCGAACACGGCCGTCATCCTCGTCGGGGTAACCAGGGCGCAGCTCGACGCAAACGACTTCACATTCATCTGACATCCGACATTCGATCGACGCCCGCGTTCAGTCGAACGTGGGCGTCCTTCTTCAGCGATGCCCGGGCGACAAACGCCTGGGTGAACCCCTGACGCAGGGGAGGTGACGGCACCGCATTCCGTCGGTAGGCTCTTCGGGAGCAACGATCAGTCTGCGAGGCTGCGGATCATGGCGGTTGGAATCGTTCTGTTTGGCACCGAGTTGGCCGATACTCTGGTCGGCTCGGCCGACGATGATCACATCGAGGGCCTGGGCGGGAACGACGTGATTTATGCCTCCTGGGGCAATGACGTGGTCTTTTCGCAGGATGGCGACGACTATGTTTATGGCGAACTCGGCGACGACCTTATCTACGGTGGCCTCGGCGACGACATCATCATCACCGGCGACGGCAGCAATCGGGTCTATGGCGAGGGTGGCAACGACCTGATCTTTGGCGGCGCGGGCTTCGACATCCTGGTCGGCGAGAGCGGTGCCGATCGTCTGTGGGGCGGCCTCGGCGACGATGACCTGCTCGGCGGCTCCGAGAACGATGAGCTGCAGGGCGAGGCCGGCAACGACCGCCTGTTCGGTGAGGACGGCGACGATCTTCTGTTCGGCCAGGACGGAAACGACATCCTTCAGGGCGAGAATGGCGACGACCGCCTGTTCGGCGGCTTCGGCGTCGACCTCCTCTTCGGCCAGAATGGCGACGACGCGTTGCAGGGCGAACAGGATGACGACCGCCTCTGGGGCGGCTTCGGCCGCGACATCCTGTTCGGCCAGGATGGCAATGACGAGCTCCAGGGCGAGCAGGACGACGACCGGCTGTTCGGCGGCGCCGGTCAGGACATCCTGTTCGGCCAGGACGGCAACGACGAGCTCCAGGGCGAGCAGGACAATGACCGGCTGTTCGGCGGCGCCGGCCACGACATGATGTTCGGACAGGACGGGGACGACGAGCTCCAGGGCGAGTACGGCAATGACCGGCTCTTCGGCGGCGTCGGGAACGACGTGATCTATGGCGGCCCCCCGGGCAATCCCGTTCTGGGCTACGGCGATCAGTACCGCATCGACGACGATGAACTGGATGGAGAAGAGGGGGACGACCGCCTCTATGGCGGTTTAGGGGACGACATCCTGTGGGGCGGCGAAGGCAACGACTATCTGGACGCCGGCGGCGGCCGCCAGGGCCGCCACCAGGGCTTCCCCGACAACAACAAATTGTATGGGGGCTCCGGCGACGACTATCTCAAGGGCGGCGAAGCCAATGATTTCTTTGATGGCGGCGTCGGCAACGACATCCTCGACAGCGGTGGTCACGACCCCTTCTTCGGGCGTTCGTCAGGCGATGTGTTTCATTTCGGCCTGAACTTTGGTCTCGACACGATCTTGTCGTTCGACAGCTTCCTGGTCGGTAACGACCGAATCGAATTCGAGCGGTCGGTTTTCGCGGATTGGGCCGCCTTGCAGGCGCCGGGCGTGATGCAGCAGGTAGGGAACGACGTCGTCATTACCTACGACTCGTCGAACAAGATCACGATCATCGGACAGAATCTGGCTCAGTTTACCGAGTACGACTTCGCGTTCGTATGAGTTCAGGATGGGCGGCTCGGCCCGGGCGCCCGTCCGTCGCATCCCGCATGGCTTGGGGCGCTGGCCGCATTCGGGTCTTCGCGACAGCGTCGTCAGCCAGCGCCCCGGCTGATTGCCGCACCACCTCCGCGATCTCCAGCAATTGCTTCGCCAGCGGACTGGTCTTGCGCCAGACCATACCGATGGTCCGGGACGGCTCCGGCGCCTTGAAATGCGTGATCGCGACCGAGGCCGAGCGCGTCTCGACCGCCACCGCCATCTCCGGGATCAGCGTGACCCCGAGCCCGGCATCGACCATCTGCACCAGTGTCGACAGGGAGCTGGCATCGAGCAGGTCGCGCGACTGCATAGTGCGCGGCTTCGTGCTGCAGAACGACAGGGCCTGCTCGCGGAAGCAGTGGCCCTCCTCGAGCAGCAGCAAGCGCATCTCGCGCAGCGCCTCGCGGTCCGGCGCCGGCTTGCCCTCGTCCGCGCGCGGCCGCACCAGAACGAAGCGCTCGGTGAACAGGGCGACCTCGGTCAGCGACGGCTCCGACACCGGCAAGGCGACGATCGCCATGTCGAGCCGCCCCTCATTCAGCTCCTGCACCAGTTTCGGCGTCAGCGTCTCCCGCACATTGAGATCGAGCTCACCATGCAAGCGGGTGAGATCGCCGATCAGGCCAGGCAGCAGATAGGGTGCGACCGTCGGGATCACGCCGATGCGCAGCCGCGTGACCTGTCCGTCCCGCGACGCATGCGCATAGCCTTCGAGCTCGTCGAGCGAGCGCAGGACGTCCCTGGCCCGCGCCGCGATCTCCTCGCCGAAGCGGGTCAACCGGACCTGGCGCCGGCCCCGTTCGAACAGCTCTGCGCCGAGCTCCTCTTCCAAGGCCTTGATCTGCTGCGACAAGGCCGGCTGCGAGATCGCGCTGGCTTCGGCTGCGCGGCCGAAATGGCCGTGCCGTGCCAGCGCCTCGAAATAGCGGAGCTGCTTGAAGGTGAGATTTGTCATAATCCCAGCTTATCGTCGCGATCAGAAAATCGGAATTAAAATAATGAAATGGCCCTGCTAAGACCCACCCCGGAACCCAGCCGAGCTTCGGAGAGAGACATGAACGCGAAGACTGAGGACAGCGCGGGCAAATGCCCTGTCGCCCATGGCGGCGGCACCCGTCAGAATCGCGACTGGTGGCCCAAGCAGCTGCCCGTCGACCTGCTGAACCAGCACTCGGCCAAGTCCGACCCGCTTGATCCGGCCTTCAGCTACCGCGAGGCCTTCAAGAAGCTCGACTACGAGGCGCTGAAGAACGACCTGCGCAAGCTGATGACCGACTCGCAGGACTGGTGGCCTGCGGACTTCGGCAATTACGGCCCGCAATTCGTGCGCATGTCATGGCATGCCGCCGGCACCTATCGCCTCGCCGACGGGCGCGGTGGCGGTGGCCGTGGCCAGCAGCGCTTCGCCCCGCTCAACAGCTGGCCCGACAACGTCAACATCGACAAGTCGCGCCGCCTGCTCTGGCCGATCAAGCAGAAATACGGCCAGGCCATCTCCTGGGCCGACCTGCTGATCCTCACCGGCAATGTCGCGCTGGAGACCATGGGCTTCCGCACCTTCGGTTTCGCCGGCGGCCGCGAGGATACCTGGGAGCCCGATCACGACGTCAACTGGGGCGCCGAGACCGAATGGCTGAGCCATCGCCCGCTCGACAAGCTGGACGCTCCGCTGAGCGCAACCGAAATGGGCCTGATCTATGTCAACCCGGAAGGTCCGGGCGCCAATGGCGACCCGATCTCGGCGGCGCATTTCATCCGCGAGACCTTCGCCCGCATGGCGATGAACGACGAGGAGACCGTCGCGCTGATCGGCGGCGGCCACACCTTCGGCAAGACCCATGGCGCCGCGCCCGAGTCGCATAAGGGTCCGGATCCGGAAGGCGCCGAGCTCGAGGCGCAGGGCCTCGGCTGGGCCAGCAATTTCGGCACCGGCCACGGCGCCGACGCGGTCGGCAGCGGCATCGAGGTGACCTGGACGCAGACCCCGGCGCAGTGGAGCAACTTCTTCTTCGAGAACCTGTTCAAATATGAATGGGTGCAGACGCGCAGCCCGGGCGGCGCGATCCAGTGGGAGGCGAAGGACGCCGAGGCCGTCATTCCCGACGCCCACGACCCGTCGAAGAAGCACAAGCCGACCATGCTGACGACCGACCTGTCGCTGCGCCTGGACCCGGCTTATGAGAAGATCTCGCGCCGCTTCCTCGAGAACCCGCAGGCCTTTGCCGAGGCCTTCGCCCGCGCCTGGTTCAAACTGACCCATCGCGATCTCGGGCCGCGCTCGCGCTATCTCGGCCCGGAAGTGCCGAAGGAGGAGCTGATCTGGCAGGACGTGCTGCCGGCTGCCGACCACCCGCTGGTCAACGCCGCCGACGTCGCCGCGCTCAAGGACAAGATCAAGGCCTCCGGCCTTTCCGTCTCCGAGTTGGTCGGCACCGCCTGGGCCTCGGCCGCGACCTTCCGCGGCGGCGACAAGCGCGGTGGCGCCAATGGCGCCCGCGTTCGCCTCGCGCCCCAGAAGGACTGGGAGGTCAACCAGCCGGCCCAGCTCGCCAAGGTGATCGAGGCCCTCGACGGCATCCGCCGCCAGTTCAACAAGGAGGCCGATGGCGACCAGAAGGTCTCGCTGGCCGACCTGATCGTGCTGGCCGGCAATGTCGGCGTCGAGCAGGCGGCCAAGGCCGCCGGCCACGACGTCAGCGTGCCGTTCACGCCGGGCCGCACCGACGCCAAGCAGGAGCAGACCGAGGTCCATTCCTTCGCGGTGATGGAGCCGGCGCTGGACGGCTTCCGCAACTACCAGAAGCCGGGCGCCAAGGTGCCGGCCGAGGTGGCGCTGATCGACCGCGCCCAGCTGCTGACGCTAACCGCCCCCGAGTTGACGGTGCTGATCGGCGGCCTGCGCGCCATCGACATCAACGCCGACGGCTCCAAGCACGGCATCCTGACCAACCGGCCGGGCGCGCTGACGAACGACTTCTTCGTCAACCTGCTCGACATGGGCACGCAGTGGAAGGCGACCTCGGAGAACAAGGACGTCTTCGAGGGCACCGATCGCAAGACCGGCGCCGCCAAGTGGACCGGCACGCGCGTCGACCTCGTCTTCGGCTCGAACTCGATCCTGCGCGCCCTCGCCGAGGTCTATGCCAGCACCGACGCCAAGCAGAAGTTCATCAAGGACTTCGTCGCAGCCTGGACCAAGGTGATGAACCTCGACCGCTTCGACATAGCCTGATGAGGCGACGCGCGGTCGCCCGACCATGGCCGCGCGTCGTTTCACCCAGCCTGCCGGCGATGACCACGCGCAGCGCGCGCGGTCATCCGCCAGGTCGCTGAAAGTCGCATGCGAGGTCGCAAGCGTCGCCGGCTAAGTGAACCGTACAGCCGGCGCGATATGGCCGCCGCAGCTTGCCGATCGATTGAACGGGTCATCCAAGCGCGGACCGGCAAACGAAGCGCCATGGCGAATCGACACGATCCGCCAGCAAGCAAGATCCTGCTTCACTGGGCGCTGAGCGGAACGGACGTTGCAGACGTCAAGGGCCGGCAGGCCGGCCTCACCGGGCTAGCGGAACAAGCCGATGACGAAGGTTGCGATGCCGGTGAAGAACGCCGGAGGAAACACGGCCAGCGCGAACATGAAGATCAGTCCGGCTCGGATAGGGATGGCGAAGGCGTTGACGAACGAAAGCAGAAACACCGCCGCTACCATCTGCTTTTCGGGATAGATGTAGTACGTCTGGGCGCGGCAAAGATACATCATGGCCAGAGCCAGCAGGCAAGCTTGCGCAAAGCGCGGGGCGAGCCGGTATGCGACTGCGGTATAGTCCATTTTAGCCCTGCGATATAAAAAGAGTTTTGCGCGCGTCTAACGTTGCGTTAGCGAGGGCCTATCCTACACGAAATGCATTAGTCAAGTGTATTGTCACGCCTCAGCGGAACGACCCTTTACATGCCGAACACGATGCGCCGGATGGCTGCAGCGTCGCACCGCCCGGCGATCTCGCTGAACCCGGTCTGACGGCGCATCGACATCCACCTCGGGATCAGCGCGACTGGCCCGGTTATTGTCCCATCCACGACGAGGCAGCCCGCTCGCCCACCGTTTGACCGAGCCGGCGCTTTGAGCCGCCTCGCCGCGCTGAAAAAGCGACCCCATCGAACCCTGTTGCAGCCGGCCGGAAGATATGAGAAGCCGCCGGTCAAGGCGTCCGACTCAGTCCAATTAATGACTGGCGCTGAAGGCCTCGCGAGCGTAACGTAAGCACTCGCACGCCAAGTGAGTTCCAGCATTGAGCCGAGTTGAGACATCTTCGAACCCGGCTCCTATTGTGTCGTCGGCTCTGGCATCCTGTCGCGGCTCGTTCGCGATGGTGGGTATTTTCTCCGGCGTCATAAATTTGTTGATGCTGTCGGGCTCATTCTACATGCTCCAGGTCTATGACCGGGTGCTGGGCTCTCGCAGTGTTCAGACCTTGATCGGTCTGTCGCTGCTGCTGTTGGCAGCCTATGTGTTGCAGGGTTTCCTCGACGGCATCCGCGTCAGGCTCCTGGCGAGAATGGGCGCGCACTTCGACGAGCAGGTCTCGCCCGCCGCCTTTGCCGCAGCGCAGAAGCTGCCGCTGCTCGGCTTCGGGCCGGAGCAGTCGATGCAGCCGATCCGCGATCTCGACCAGGTCCGCGGCTTCCTCGCCTCGCTTGGTCCGACCGCGCTGCTCGACATGCCCTGGATGCCACTGTTCCTGGCCGGCGCCTTCATTCTTCATCCCTGGCTCGGTTGGCTGGTGGTCGGCGGCGGCCTCGTCATCCTGCTGTTGACCTTCCAGACGGAGCTCGAGAGTCGGGAGGCGACCAAGGCGCAGCTGACGAGCAGCCTGGCCCGACAGTCCATTGCCGAGGCGAGCCGCCGCAATGCCGAGGCGCTGACCGCGATGGGCATGGCGCCTGCGTTCCAGCGCAAGTGGCAGGAAATCAATCTACGCCATGTCCGCGACTGGCTCGCCGGCTCCGATGCCACCAGCGGCATCGGGGCCTTCGCCAAAGTCTTCCGCATGGTGCTCCAGTCGGCAGTGCTGGGCCTGGGTGCCTATCTTGCCATGCACAACGAGATTTCGGGCGGCGCCATGATCGCCGCCTCGATCATGGCCTCACGCGCTTTGGCCCCGATCGAGATCGCCGTCGCCCATTGGAAGGGCTTTGTCGCGGCGCGTCAAAGCCTGAAACGGCTGCGGATGATCCTGTCTGCGCCTGCTTTCTCCACGAGTGAGCGCACGAGCCTGCCGGCTCCCCGTCGCGGACTGACGGCCGACGGCCTCGTCGTCGCCGCACCCGGCAAGCAGACACCGATCCTGCAGGGCGCCTCACTGACGCTGAAGGCGGGTCAGGGTCTCGGCATCATTGGGCCAAGCGCGTCGGGCAAGTCGACGCTGGTTCGGGCTCTCGTCGGTGTCTGGCGCCCCCTCAAAGGCGAGGTCAGGCTCGACGGCGCTGCGCTCGGCCAGTGGGAGAGCGGCGATCTGGGCCAGCATATCGGCTATCTCCCGCAAGATATCGAGCTGTTCGAGGGCACGGTCGCGCAGAACATCGCCCGTTTCGACCCCGATGCGACGGATGGAGCGGTGGTCGCAGCCGCACAGGCAGCGGGCGCCCACGAGATGATCCTGCGCCTCGACCAAGGCTATGACACAGCGATCGGCGAGGCGGGAGCGAGCCTGTCCGGCGGCCAGCGCCAACGCATCGGCTTGGCGCGCGCGCTTTATGGCGAGCCCTTCCTCGTCGTGCTCGACGAACCCAATTCCAATCTCGATCGAGACGGCGATGAGGCTCTCACTGCCGCAGTCAGGGACATTCGCGCCCGCGGCGGCGTCGTCATCGTCGTCACTCACCGCCGCGCTGCGATCGCTGGCGTCGACCACCTCGCCGTAATGGCTGACGGACGCATTCAGGCGTTCGGGCCCAAAGAAGAGGTCATGCAGAAGCTGATGAAGCAGGGTGGCCTGCCCGGAGCCCAGCGCCGGGCGGTAGCGTCATGAGGATCCACCCCGCAACGACAGAGGCACAGTCGAGTTTTGGACGCTCAATGCGCGGCCTCATCCTGACTGGCTGTGTCGGGCTTGTTCTATTCGCCGGCACCGTCGGCGTCTGGGCGGTAGCGACGACCTTGTCCGGCGCGGTCATCGCCGGCGGCCAGTTCGTCGTCACCGGCAATGTCAAAAAAGTTCAACACGCGACCGGCGGCATCGTCGGCGAGCTCAAAGTCCGCGAGGGCGACCGTGTCGAGCAGGACCAGGTGCTCATCCGGCTCGACGACACCCTCACCCGCGCCAATCTTCAGGTGGTCACCAAGCAGCTCAACGAGCTCACCACGCGGCGCGGGCGCCTGCAGGCCGAACGTGACGGCAAGGAACAGATCACCTTCGCCGCCGAGCTGATCGCCCGGCAGGGCGAGCCCGAGATCGCCGAATTGGTCGCAAGCGAACAAAGCCTGTTCGAAGCCAGGCGGACTGCCCGCGATGGTCAGAAGGCCCAGCTCGCTCAACGCATCGATCAACTCGGCGATGAGATCGCTGGGCTGAAGGCCCAGCAGACGGCGCGCGACCAGCAGGCACGACTGATCGAGGAAGAGCTGAGCGGCATCCGTTGGCTCTATGCCAAGAATCTCGTGGCGCTCAACCGCAGGGCAGCGCTCGAACGCGAGGCCGCCCGCCTTGAAGGCCAGAAAGGCCAGTTGATCGCCGCAGTCGCGCAGGCCGAAGGCAAGATTGCCGAAACGCGGCTCCAGATCATCCAGATCGATGCGAGCCTGCGTGAAGATGTGATGAAGGAGTTGCGTGAGATTCAGGCAAAGAGCGCCGAGCTGGTCGAGCGTCGTATTGCGGCCGAGGACCAGTTGAGGCGCGTCGACATCCGCAGCCCCAGCACAGGGTTCGTGCACCAACTCGCCGTACATACCGTCGGAGGCGTGATCACGCCGGCCGAGCCTGCGATGCTGATCGTGCCGGCGGAAGACTCGCTCCAGGTCGAGGCTCGCATCAACCCGCCCGATATCGACCAGATCGCGCTCGATCGTGAGGCACGGGTCAAGATCCACGCCTTCAATCAACGCACCACGCCGGAGCTCACCGGCAAGATCACACGCATATCCGCCGACACCAGCCGCGACCAGCAGACCGGCGTCGCCTACTACACCGTCCGCATCACGATCCCGGCGGCGGAATTCGCCCGCCTCGGCGCCAACCATGTCAGCGCGGGCATGCAAGCCGAGGTGTTCGTCAGGACCGAAGACCGCACCCCGTTCGAGTACATCGTCAAGCCGCTCAAGGACCAGATCGCAAAGGCCTTCAGGGAGCGGTGAGCGGGGCCGACTGGGCCTGGGTCAGAACCTCGACGCTTCAGCTCTCGTCGCCTCGCCGGCAGGGTCGATCATCCTCCTGCAAGATCCGCCAGGCCGCACCATCGAGATCGGCGTATTGGCCGCTGCGCATGCACCAGAAGAAGGCGCCGAGGCCGATGAGGCCGAGGCCGAGCGCCAGCGGGAACAGGATCACGATGATGTTCATGACTGCGCCTCCCCCGCCGCACGGGCGCGCAGCGCGTTGAGCGTCACCACCAGCGAAGAGCCCGACATGGCGACGGCCGCGACCAAGGGCGTCGCCAGCCCGGCAATGGCGATCGGCACCGCGACTGCATTGTAGAGCACGGCGAACCAGAGGTTCTGCAGCATCAGCCCGCGCGCCTTGCGGGCGATTCCCAGCGCCGCCGTGACCGGCGCCAGGCTCTCGCCGAGGAAGACGATGTCGGCCGCCGCCTGCGCCAGATGCGTGGCGCTGACCGGCGAGAGCGAGACATGCGCGCCCGCCAGCGCCGGCGCGTCGTTGAGCCCGTCGCCGACCATCAGCACCTTATGGCCACTGGCCGCCATCTTTTCGAGCAGAGCGAGCTTGTCGCCCGGCATCAGGCCGGCATGCAGTTCGGTGACGCCGAGCTCGGCGGCGATCGGCGCCACCGCCTCGAAGCGGTCGCCGGAGAGGATCGCGACCTGAAGCCCCGCCTTGCGTAGCGCCGCGATCGTCTCGCGCGCCTGCGGGCGCAGTGCCTGCCCGAGCGCCAGAACCGTCCGGAAGGAGCCATGGCGATAGGCGATCAGCGAGGCGCCGGGATGCAGCGCCGTGACCATGGCGGCCTCGGCCTGCGCCCCGCAGAAGGCGACGCTGCCGAGACGACGCTCATCATCCCCCTGCCCGACCGAAAGGCCCTGTCCCTTTTCCTCGCGCACATCCTCCGCTGCACGCGACACACCGAGCGCCCGGCTAAGCGCCTGCGCCAGCGGATGCCCGCTCGCCGCAGCGAGTGCCCCGATCTCGGCTCGCCGCTCAGCCGGCAGGGCTCCGGAATTGAGGATCTCTGGTTCCGGCAGGGTCAAGGTGCCGGTCTTGTCGAAGACGGCGATCTCGGCCTCGGCCAGGCGCTCCAGCGCATCGCCCTCCTTCAACATGATCTTGCGCTTGAACAGGGCGGAGGCCGCGACGACCTGCACGGCCGGGATGGCGAGGCCGAGCGCGCAGGGGCAAGTGATGATCAGCACGGTGACGGCGATCATCAGCGCCTCCGGCCAGGCAAGGCCGAGGGCCAGCCAGCCGAGGAAGGTCGAGGCCGCCAGAGTGTGCACCACTGGCGCATAGAGCCGCGCGGCGCGGTCGGAGAGCCGGACATAGCGCGAGCGGTTGCCGACGGCCTGGTCCATCAGCCGGTCGATCTCGTCGAGCAGCGTGCCCTGCCCGGCCGCCTCGACCCGCACGGTCAGCGCGCCGGTGAGATTGAGCGTGCCGGCATGGACGCGCTCGCCCTGTCCGATCGCGGCCGGTGCGGTCTCGCCGGTGACGAGGCTCTGGTCGAGCTCGGAACGGCCGGTCTCGACGATGCCGTCGACGGACACCCGCTCGCCCGGCCGCACCAGTACGAGGTCGCCGGGCGCAATCGCTGCGATCGGCATCACCACCGTGCTGCCGTCGGCCGCGAGCTTTGTGGCGGTCTCGGCCTTGAGTGCGGCGAGATTGCCGGCGAGGTCGCGGGTCCGCCGCCGCATCAGCTGGTCGAGATAGCGTCCGATCAGCAGGAAGAAGAGCAGCATGACCACGCCGTCGAAATAGGCGTGGCGGCCATGGTTCCAGGTCTCGGCGACCGACATCACCAGCGCCAGCACGACGCCGATGGTGATCGGCACGTCCATGTTGACGGCGCCGGCCTTCAGTGCCCGCAGTGCGCTCTCGAAGAAGGGCCGGCCGGCATAGGCCGCGGTCGGCAGCGCGATCAGCGCGGAGAGCCAGTGGAAGAAGTCGCGCGTCGTCGGGTCGATATCGCCGGCGTTACCGGACCAGACCGCGACCGAGAGCAGCATGATGTTCATCGAGGCGAAGCCGGCGACGCCGAGCGCGCGCAGCAGATAGCGCTCCTCGGCCGCCGCGCCGTCTGCCTGCCGCTCGGGCGCGAAGGGATAGGCCTTGAAGCCGAGCGCGGCGAGCTTCTCGACCACCGCTTCGGGCCGCAGCAGCGCCTCGCGCCATTCGACCGAAACGCGCTTCAGCGCCAGGTTGACGCGGGCGCCCAGAATAGCCGGCTCGCGGGCGAGCCCGCCCTCGATCGCCTGCATGCAGCCGGCGCAGCGTATCCCGTCAACCGCCAGTTCCATGCTGGCGATGCCATCGTCGCGATGGCGCACGAAGACAGAGAGGTCCTGCGCCGCCATTTCAGCGCTCCAAAGTGACGCGGCTGCGCGAGACGAAGACGACCTCCTCGCCGCGCTTCGCCTGCAGTTCGAGTATCCAGGAACCGGCTCCGATTCGCCCGAGGCGACCCTCATAGCGTCCCGGCGCGCGCTCGTTCAGGATGATTTCATGATCACGGGCGGAGGTTGCGGGATGGCGCAGGCGCGCACGCGTTGCAAAGCCGGTGAGCGCCCCGCCAAGGCGATCGGTCAAGGTGACGCCGAGCGCCGCCCCTTCGCTTTGCCGGGCCAGCGTCGCAGCTGCGGACCAGCCGCGGGCATCACGCTCGTGCTGGCGAGCGATCTCCTCGTTGAAATGCTGGCTCGTCTCATAGGCGCTGCGGGTCTCGACGCCCGGCATGGTCCGCAGAGCCATCGTCAGGATCGTCGCATTGACCGAGACGATCACGCCGAAGAACAGGATCAGCATGGCCGCGACCATGCCGCCGGTCAGCGCGAAGGGACGGCGCGGTGCAGCCGGGGCCGGGTTCTCATAGGGCATGATGATGACTCCGCAGCAGCTCATGGCTGGGCCCCTGGCGCGATGAAATGGTCATCCGCGCGCACCGTCTCGCCGGCGAAGAGATCGGAGGCGGTGATGGTGATCGCCTGCGAGTGCGCAAGCGGCACCCCGGCCGGGACGGTGACGAGGACGCGCACCTCCCGCGTCGAATCGGGATCGACGGTGACGACGGGGCGCAGATCGGCGCTGGGCGCGACGCCAACCGCCTCAATCCTGATGCCGGGCAGACCGGAGACGGTCAGGGCGAATGGGCGGTGCTCCGGCCGCTTGTTGAGCAGGCGCACCGCATAGGCATTGCGGATCGAGCCGTCGCTTAGGGTGACGAACAGCGGCGTGCGCTCGTGCAGCACGGAGATGCCGGCGGTGCTGCGGGTCGCGAGCTGCCAGAGCATGGCGCCGCCGACGATGACGATCAGCGCCGCATAGGCGAGCGTGCGCAGGCGCACCGGCCGGTAGATCGCCGCGAGCCCGGCGAGCCGGCGCTGGACATTGCCGTCGGTGTCATAGGCGATCAGCCGGGTCGGGCGGCCGACCTTGGTCATCACGGTGTCGCAAGCGTCGATGCACAGGCCGCACTGGATGCAGTCGACCTGCGCGCCGTCGCGGATATCGATCCCGGTCGGGCAGACCGCGACGCATTGGAAGCAGTCGATGCAGTCGCCCGCCGGCGCGCCCTGCGCTTTCAGCTTCGCGGCCTGCTTCACCGAGACGCGTGGCTCGCCGCGGTCGTAGCGATAGGTGACGTTGAGCGCCTCGTCGTCGGTCAGGGCCGCCTGGATGCGCGGCCAGGGACACATGTACTTGCAGACCTGCTCGCGCATGATGCCGGCGAGCGTGTAGGTGGTGAAGGTCAGGATCGCGATCCAGACATAGGCCGAGAGCGGCGCGGTGAAGGTGGCGAGCTCGCGCACCAAAGTCGGCGCATCGGCGAAATAGAGCACCCAGGCGCCGCCGGTCCACCAGGCGATGACCAGCCAGACCGCATGCTTGGTGCCCTTGCGCCAGATCGTGTCGAAGGTCCAGGGCTCGGCGTCGCAGCGCATGCGCTCGCGCCTATTGCCCTCGAAGAAGCGTTCGACCGCGAGGAAGAGGTCGGTCCAGACCGTCTGCGGGCAGAGATAGCCGCACCAGACCCGGCCGGCGACCGCATTCATCAGGAAGAGGATGAAGGAGGCCAGGATCAGGAGGCCGGTGAAGTAGTAGACCTCCTGCGGCCAGATCTCGATGAAGAAGAAGTAGAAGCGGTTGTTGGCGATGTCGGCCAGCACCGCTTGGTTTGGGAGGTAGGGGCCGCGATCCCAGCGCAGGAAGGGCAGAAGATAGTAGATGCCCAGGCAGAGGAAGAGGATCAGCCACTTGGCGCGCCGGAACGGGCCCGACACGCTCTGCGGATAGACCTTCCGCGACGCCGCGAAGAGCGGGATGTCGTCCGGGTCGGTCTCGGCACTGCTCACGCTACTGCCCTCCCCCCAGCGAGTGGACATAGACGGTCAGCGCCTTGATCGTGGTCTCGTCGAGACGCCCGGCCCAGGCCGGCATCACACCGTTGCGGCTGTTGGCGATGGTCTCGGTCAGCGAGGCCATGTCCATGCCGTAGAGGCTTATCGCGTCGGTCAGATTGGGCGCGCCGAGTTCCGGATTGCCCTTGCCGGCAGCGCCATGGCAGGCGGCGCAGTTATCGGCGAAGACTTTTCGCCCGAGCACGAGGTCCGCCTTCGGCTCGGTCAGCAGACCGGCGAGCTCGCGGACATGGCTGGCGACGGCGGCGATCTCCTCGCGCTTCAGCATGCCGTCGCGCCCGAAGGCCGGCATCTGGCTGACGCGGGTGTCGTTATCGCCGGCGACGCGGATGCCGTGGCGGATGGTCTGCTGGATCGCCGGGAGCGAGCCACCCCAGAGCCAGTCGTCGTCGTTGAGGTTGGGATAGCCTTTGGCGCCGGCGCCGCCGACGCCATGGCAGGCCGCGCAATTGTCGCCGAAGGCGGCCTTGCCCTGCGCCATCGCGATCTGGAACAGGGTCGGGTCGGCCTTGATCTGTTCCGGAGTAGCGTCCGCCATGCCGGCGGCCTGCGCCGCGCGCTGGGCCTTGAGCTTGGCCATGTCGGCGCTGATCTCGGCGCGGCTGGCATAGCCGATCACGCCCCTGGTCGCGTCCGTCAGCAGCGGCCAGGCCGGATAGACGACCCAGTAGCCGATCGACCAGACGATGGTCGCGTAGAAGACGCCGAGCCACCAGCGCGGCAGCGGCGTGTTCAGCTCGCGGATGCCGTCCCATTCATGCCCGGTCGTGCTGTAGCCGGTGGCGGCATCGACATTGGGATCGTCGTGCTTCTGGTCCATCGGTCAGTCCTCGCGCAGCGGGTTGAGCGCGGCCTCTTCGAAGCGGGCTCGGTTCTTCGGCCAGAAGGCGTAGACGCAGACCCCGAGGAAGACGGCGACGAAATAGAGGAGCCCGGCGGATTGGGCGAAGCCGGCGAGCCAGTGATAGGTGGTTTGCATGGGTTGGCTCAGCGGATGTTGGCTTTGTCGTCGTAGAGCTTGAAGTCGACCATCGTGCCGAGCGCCTGCAGATAGGCGATCAGGGCGTCGGCCTCGCTGATGCGCTGCGGGTTGCCGTCGAAATCGCGCGACTGCGCCTTGGGATAGCGCTTCTCCAGATCGGCCTGACCGGGATGGTCGGGCGTCGCCTGCGCCTTCAGGTCGCTCTGCGCCTGCGCGATCATCTCGTCGCTATAGGGCACGCCGCCGGCGCGGTTGGCGCGCAATTCGTCGGCGATGTCCCCGAACCTCAGCTCGGTCTTCTCCAGGAAGGGATAGCCCGGCATGATCGACTGCGGCACGATCGCGCGCGGCTCGGCCAGATGCGCCCGCTGCCATTCATCGGAATACTTGCCGCCGACGCGGGCGAGGTCCGGCCCGGTCCGCTTCGAACCCCACTGGAAGGGCTTGTCGTACATGCTCTCGGCCGCGAGCGAATACGGCCCGTAGCGCTCGACCTCGTCGCGCAGCGGCCGGATCATCTGGCTATGGCAGTTGTAGCAGCCCTCGCGCACATAGATGGCGCGCCCGGCCAGCTCGAGCGGCGTATAGGGCCGCATGCCCTGCACCGTCTCGATCGTGTTCCTGAGATAGAACAGTGGCGCGATCTCGACGAGGCCGCCGATCGAGATCACCAGCAGCGTGCCGATGACCAGGACGATCGAGTTGGTCTCGAAGATCTTGTGCTTGGCCCAGAGCGAGCGGCGTGGCGGCTTGTGGTCGATGCTCGTCATGATGTCCTCAGGCGGTGGCGAGCTGGCCGGGCGGCAGCGCATGAGCTTCAGGCGTGTCGGCGGCCTCCTCGCAGCGCACGGTCATCCAGAGATTGAAGGCCATGATCAGCGCGCCGATCAGGAAGAGCGCGCCGCCCAGCGCCCGGATCACGTAGAACGGGTGCATCGCCGCGACGGTCTCGATGAAGGCGTATTCGAGGAAGCCGAGCGAGGTGTAGGCCCGCCACATCAGGCCCTGCAGGATGCCCGAGACCCACATCGCCGTGATGTAGAAGACGATGCCCAGCGTCGAGACCCAGAAGTGCCAGCTCACCAGCCTGAGCGAGTAGAGTCCCTTGCGGTTCCACAGCCAGGGCACCAGGCAGTAGATCGCGCCGAAGGAGATGTAGGCGACCCAGCCGAGCGCGCCGGCATGGACATGGCCGATGGTCCAGTCGGTGTAGTGTGAGAGCCCGTTCACCGCCTTGATCGACATCAGCGGCCCTTCGAAGGTCGCCATGCCGTAGAAGGCGAGCGAGACCACCATCATCCGCAGGACGGGATCGGTACGCAGCCGATCCCAGGCGCCCGACAGGGTCATGATGCCGTTGATCATGCCGCCCCAGGAGGGCATCCACAGCATGATCGAGAAGGTCATGCCGAGCGTCTGCGCCCAGTCGGGCAGCGCGGTGTAGTGGAGGTGGTGCGGGCCGGCCCAGATATAGATGAAGATCAGCGCCCAGAAATGGATGATCGAGAGCCGGTAGCTGTAGATCGGCCGCTCCGCGCGCTTGGGCACGAAATAGTACATGATCGCGAGGAAGCCGGCGGTCAGGAAGAAGCCGACCGCGTTGTGGCCGTACCACCACTGGAACATCGCATCCTGCACGCCCGACCACAGGCCGTAGGACTTCGGCGACAGGATCGAGACCGGCACCGCGACGTTGTTGCCGATGTGCAGGACCGCGATGGTCACGATGAAGCCGAGATAGAACCAGTTCGCCACATAGATATGCGGCTCGTTGCGCTTCCTCAGCGTGCCCAGGAAGACCAGGAGATAGACGACCCAGACGATGGTCAGCCAGAGGTCGGCGTACCATTCGGGCTCGGCGTATTCCTTGCTCTGGGTGATCCCGAGCAGATAGCCGGTGCCGGCGATGACGATGAACAGGTTGTAGCCCAGCACGACGAACCAGGGCGAGAGATCGCCGGCGAGACGGGCGCGGCAGGTGCGCTGCACGACGTAGAACGAGGTGCCGATCAGGACGTTGCCGCCGAAGGCGAAGATCACCGCCGAGGTGTGCAGCGGCCGCAGCCGGCCGAAATTGGTCCAGGGCAGGTCGAAGTTCAGCCCTGGGAAGGCGAGCTGCAGCGCGATGATCAGCCCGACGGCGAAACCGGCGATGCCCCAGACCATCGAGGCGACGGTCGCGAACTTCACCGGCCCCATATTGTAGTTGGGCTTGCCGTCGATCTCCTGCGGCGGGACCGCCGGTGAACCGTCGAAGCAGCGATTGCCGATCAGGATGATGCTGGCCACGGCGGCGGCCGCGCCGAGCAGGGCGTGGAAGGCATAGCCGGAGTTCTCGGTCAGCGCGCCGATCAGGATCAGCGGCAGCACGCAGGCTCCCGCGATCAGCATCCCGATCATCTCGCCGACCGTCATTGCCCGGACAGGGCTCGTCGTCGCCGTCACCGCTGACTCCTGCTTCGTCGCAGGCGCTGGGATGCGCCCTCGGCAGGAGGCTTAGCGGCCGGTTCGGCGGGGGGCTTTGATCCAGGTCAAGGGCAGGACCGGGACGGACTGCGGCAGGGCGGCGCAGCTCACGCCGCGATCGCGTGCATCCGCTCCGCGTTCATCACGCGCACGCCGCCGGGCACGATCAGGATCGTCTTGTCCTTGGCGAGGCGGGTGAAGGTGCGGCTCACCGTCTCGATCGTCAGGCCGAGGAAATCGGCGATGTCCTGCCGCGTCATCGGCAGCTGTACCGTCACCGAGGGCTTGCCGAGCCTGGCCCAGCGCTGCTGCATGCCGAGCAGGAAGCAGATCAGCTTCTCCTCGGCGGTGCGGCGACCAAGCAGCATCATCTGCTCATGCGCGAGCGTCAGCTCATGCGTCGCAAACTCGTGCAGGCGCTTCAGCAGATGCGGCTTGGCGTCGACCAGCGCTGTATAGGCCGCGCGCGAGAAGGCGCAGACCGCGACATCGCCGATCGCATCGGCCGAGAAGCCATAGGCATCGCGCATCGCGAGCCCGAGGAAATCGCCGGGCAGAGCGAAGCCGACGACCTGCCGGCGCCCGTCGGAGAGCAGCTTGTAGAGCCGAACGACGCCGCCGGTGACATTGTAGACGCAGTGCGCCTCCGCCCCTTGCGTGAACAGCGTTTCGCCGGAACCGAAATGCGTCGGCGTCGCCAGTTGCTCCAGCAAGGCGAGTTCATCCCCTGTCAGCGAGGCACAGACGCTGACCAGACGGACCATGCAGGTGCGGCATCCGCTCTCGCCGCGGGCGGCGGCGCTGCACGCCGAGGGCTGACAGTTCACGATCGCATCTTCCTACTCATGCGCGAAGCTTATCGCATGCAGGAGGACCGACAAAGCGCGAGTCCGGCCGCAGGGCCGCGGAATTGATCTAGATCAATGCGGCGATAGGCCCTGCGACACGAGGTTGCTTCCTCGAAAACGGGGGAGCCGCATGTGACGGGCGATGACATCTTCGAAGTCGCGCGGATCGCGCCGGCCAGCGCCGATACGGTCTATGGGCTCGTCGCGCTGCTGCATCCCGAGGTCACTCCCGATGACTGGGCCACTTTCGTGCGCGACCACTCACAGGATGGCGCACAACCCCGCGGCGTCTTCACCCTGCGCGACGCGCGCCGCATGCCGCATGCCCTGTTCGGCTTTCGCGTCGCGCGAACGATCGCGGGCGGCGCAACGCTGGAGATCTCGGAGATCGCGATGCTGCGCCTGCCCGGGACCTGCCTCGTCGATGCGCTGCTGCGCTTCGCCAACCAGCTCGCGGCGCAGCTCGACCTGCCGCGCATTGCGATTTCGCTGGAACGCTCGGCCGCCTGGCCGCAAGACCATGACGCTCTGCAGCGCTGCGGCTTCCAGGTCGACCGCGTCATGGTCCTCGGACGCGCCCGGCTCGATCCGGCGGCGTAGGATACCGCGGCCGGCCGGCTCAGAGCCGCCACCGATTTGTCGCCCACCATGCCGCCGCCGCAAGGGCGACCATGGTGAGCGCGACAAGAAGCGCCTCGCCTATCTGGCCGGCTCCTTCCGTGCGCCCATGAAACTCGCGAACCATGCGCCATCGACGGCGGCGGCAGGATCGTCCTGCTGGTCGGCCGTCACCCGGCACAGCAACTCGATTTCGTCGAAAGACAGATCATAGAACGGCAGCAGCATCGGATTGCCCACGATCGAGCGATCGCTCTCGGCCACAGCCTCGCCGTCCATGAACCTCTCCCCCTTGCAATCGTGCTTGAAACCGTTCCCCAGAGCCCGCCGAGGCAACAGCAAACGCTCGCACCCCGCCACACCCAAATGGGGGGCATTGCCGATATTATTGTTCCTCATGGTACTGATTTCGGCGAATTCGCATAGACCCCTCGGCGCCGGCGCATCTTGAACGGCAACGATCCCAGCGCCAGATGGCGCGGGCGCCGGCACAGCGGCGTGCTGCACCAGTCTCGGACCTGCCCATGCCCGCCTCTCTCCAGCTCGGCCTCGACACCTTCGGCGACGTCACCGCCAGCCCGGACGGCACGCTGCTCCCGCATGCGCAGGTAATCCGTGACCTCGTCGACCAGGCCGTGCTCGCCGACGAGATCGGCATCGACTTCTTCGGCATCGGCGAGCACCACCGCGCCGATTTCGCGGTCTCCTCGCCCGAGACCGTGCTCGCCGGCATCGCCACCCGCACCAGCCGCATCCGGCTCGGCTCGGCGGTCACCGTGCTGAGCTCGGACGATCCGATCCGCGTCTTCCAGCGCTTCTCGACGGTCGACGCGCTCTCGAACGGCCGCGCCGAGGTCATCCTCGGCCGCGGCTCCTTCACCGAATCCTTCCCGCTCTTCGGCTTCGACCTGCGCCAATATGAAGTCCTGTTCGAGGAGAAGCTCGACCTCTTCGTCGAACTGATCCGCAAGAAGAACGTCACCTGGGAAGGATCCTTGCGCCCGCCGCTCAGGGATCAGCAGGTCTTCCCGCCATTGGAAAAAGGCGAGCTGACCACCTGGATCGGCGTCGGCGGCAGCCCGGAATCGGTGGTGCGGGCCGCGCGCTACGACCTGCCTTTGATGCTCGCCATCATCGGCGGCCCGGCCCAGCGCTTCGCCCCTTACGCCCAGCTCTATCGCGACGCGATGGGACGGCTCGGCCATGCCGAGCGACCGATCGGCGTGCATTCGCCGGGCTATGTCGCGGCGACCGATGAGCAGGCCGCCGAAGAGTTCTTCCCGGCCTACAAGGCAATGCGTGATCGCATCGGCGCCGAGCGTGGCTGGGGTCCTATGTCGCGCGAGGAGTTCGAGCGCGAGGTCGCAGGCGGCTCGCTCTATCTCGGCTCGCCCGAAACCGTCGCCCGCAAGATCGCCGCAACGGTGAAGGCGCTCGGTCTCCAGCGCTTCCAGCTCAAGATCAGCGCAGGTCCCCTGTCACAGGACAAGCTCCTGCGCTGCATCGAGCTCTATGGCCGGGAGGTCGTGCCGCGGGTGAGGGAGCTGGTCGCAAGGTGAACCAAGCCGGCGGCTGGCGCAGCCCGCGCCTGATATCGCCCTGATGGTTCCGGAAGTTGGTGAGCGGGTGCCATCAAGCCCAGCGCCTCGACCGGACTCCTCAAGCGAAGGCGCCGGCCAGCGCGAATCTCATATAACCAAAGGTAACCTATTCAGAAATCCGATTTACAGGGCATAATTTTGATAATTACCTGTATTTTTTCTTGCAAACGCGGATTCCCTCAGTTCAGTTTCTGCCTTTGATTGTTTATCTCGACCTGAGGGGCACCGATGGCGGCTGGACTTACATTGATCGGCACGGAGTTTGCCGACACACTAGTCGGCTCAGGTGACGATGATCGGCTCGAGGGACAGGCCGGCGGTGACGTCCTCTACGGCAGATCGGGCCATGACATCCTGATCGGCAGCCTCGGAAACGATTGGCTTTATGGCGAGAACGGCGACGACCTGCTCTTCGGCGGCGACGATAATGACATCATCATCGCCGGGGCGGGCCTCAACCGGGCCTGGGGCGAGGGTGGCAACGATCTGCTCTTCGGCGGCGACGACTTCGATATCCTGCTTGGCGAAGCCGGTGACGACCGGCTCTGGGGCGGAGCCAGCAACGACGACCTCTTCGGCGGCGCCGGCGACGACCAGTTGCAGGGCGAGGCCGGCGACGACCGCCTCTTCGGCGAGGACGGCGCGGACATGCTGTTCGGCCAGGATGGCAGCGATAGCCTGCAGGGCGAAGCTGGCAATGACCGCCTGTTCGGTGGGTTCGGTGCCGATCTGCTGTTCGGCCAGAACGATGACGACCAGCTTCAGGGCGAGCAGGACGATGACCGGCTCTGGGGTGGCTTCGGCAACGACATGCTGTTCGGCCAGGACGGCAACGACCAGCTCCTGGGGGAAGGGGACGACGACCGGCTCTTCGGCGGCCTCGGCAACGACATGCTGTTCGGCGATTGGGGCGATGACGAGCTTCAGGGGGAGGAGGGCAATGATCGCCTGTTCGGTAACTTTGGCAACGACATGCTGTTCGGCCAGGACGGCGACGACCAGCTCCTGGGCGAATGGGACGACGACCGGCTCTTCGGCGGCGCCGGAAACGATCGCCTGCATGGCAATGCCGGCGACGACGAGCTCCAGGGCGAGGATGGCGACGATTTTCTCTATGGCGGTTACGGTACGGACGAACTCTACGGCGATGCCGGCGCGGACTACATCATTGACGAGCATGACTACGTCGGCGCTGCGACGAATGACCGGCTCTTCGGTGGAGACGGCAATGACTACCTTCAGTCGGAAGGCGGCGCTGATCGTCTGTTCGGCGAGGGTGGGGACGACTTCCTCTGGTATCGAGACGGCAATGCCGGCGTACTCGACGGAGGGGATGGCAACGATTCTCTGAGCATCGGCGGAACCGGCACGGTCGCCTATGGCGGGGCCGGGAATGATGTCTTCAGCGGATTCGGCGGATTCGGCATATCCCCGCACAGGCTCTATGGCGGCGAAGGCGATGATCGCTTCGAACGCTCCGTCGGCGGCGCCTGGATTGAAGGCGGATCAGGGAATGACGAGATCGCTGCGGGAGGCAAGACCCTCCACTTCGGACCCAACTTTGGAAAAGATCGGGTCTTCGGCTTCGACAGGGAGGACATGTACGCACTCTACAACGACAAGATCGGATTCCAGACCTCGGTCTTTGCGAGTTTCGCCGCCGTTCAAGCCGCGATGCAGCAGGTCGGGAACGATGTCGTCATCACCTTCGACGCCAACAACACCATCACCTTCGTCGATACGCCGATCTCCAAATTGAACTCGGACGATTTCTTCTTCGTCTGAGCGCGGATCGCGACGTTTACCAGCAGGCAGCCCGCTCCGAGGAGCGGACTGCCATTTCTTGCGTCATCTCCAATCCGCCCGCCATCTCGCGAACTCGGCCTTGGTCTCGGCATTGGCCGGATAGAGGCCGAAGATGCCCCGGCCTTCCCGCACCTTCATCTCGACGAAGTCCTCGTAAGCCGTCTGTTCATAGGCTTCGGCCGCGACCTCATTGGCGAGATGAGCCGGGATCACGCAGACGCCCTCGCCGTCGCCGACGACGATGTCGCCGGGATAAACCGGCACATCGCCGCAACCGATCGGCGCATTGATGTCGAGCGCATGGTGATGGATCAGGTTGGTCGGCGCGCTCGGGCGGTTGTGATAGGCGGCAAAGCCGAGCGCAGCGATGTCGGGGCTGTCGCGGAAGCCGCCATCCGTGACGATGCCGGCGGCGCCGCGCTGCATCAGGCGCGTCACCAGGATGCAGCCGGCCGAGGCCGCGCGCGCATCCTTGCGGCTGTCGATCACCATGACATGCCCGGGCGGGCAGGTTTCGACCGCGACGCGCTGCGGATGCTGCGTGCCCTCGAACACACCGAGATGGTCGAGGTCCTCACGCGCCGGGATGTAGCGCAACGTGAACGCCTCGCCGACCATGCGCGGCGCGTTCGGCGAGAGCGGGCGCACATCCTGGATGAACTGGTTGCGCAGGCCGCGCTTGAACAGCGCGGTGGTCAGGGTCGCGGTCGAGACGCGCTTCAGCTTCTCGCGGTTTTCGGGGGTGAGGGCTTCAGTCATTTGTCGGCTGCTTTCAGTTTACGCGGACCATTCCAGAGCGGGTCATCCCGGACAAGCGGCGAAGCCGCGCCGATCCGGGATCCATTCCTGAACCGTTCCGGCATGGATCCCGGGTCTCCCTTCGGTCGCCCGGGATGACGATGGAACGAACAGGGCGACGTTACTCGATCTTCACATTGGCCTTCTGCGCAACATCTGCCCAGCGCTTGGTCTCGCTGGCGATATGGGCGGTGAACTCGGCTTGGCTGGAGCCGACCGGCTCGACGCCGAGCTTCTTCAGCTGCTCGATCACCGCTGGCTCGCGCATGATTGCCTGCGTCTCGGTCGAGAGCTTGGCAACGATCTCCGGCGGCACCTTCGATGGGGCGAAGAAGCCGTGCCAGGAGCTCGCATCATAGCCGGGGATGAACTCGGACAGCGCCGGCAGGTCCGGCGCGACCGCGAGCCGCTTCGGCGTCGCCGTCGCCAGTGCCCGGATCTTGCCGGCTTCGACATGCGGCCAGGCGATCGTGATGTTGTCGAAGGTGAGCTGGATCTGGCCGGAGAGCAGGTCCTGCGTCACCTGCCCGCTCGACCGGTAGGGCACATGCGCCATGTCGGTCCCGGTCGAGACCTTGAACAGCTCGGCCGCCATATGCGTCGAGGTGCCTGCCCCCGAGGAGCCGAAGGAGTATTTGCCGGGGTTTTTCTTCAAGAGCTCGATCAGCTCCGGCACCGTCTTGGCCGGCAAATCGATATTGACCATCAGCAGGTTCGGCACGCTCGCCACCTGCGAGATCGGCGCGAAGTCCTTGATGTGGTCATAGGGCATCTTGGTGTAGACGCCGGGATTGATGGCATGGCTGGAAACCGTGCCCATGGTCAGCATGTAGCCGTCCGGCTCGGCCTTGGCGACCGCCGCCGCACCGGTGTTGCCGCCCGCCCCGACCCGGTTCTCGACGATGAACTTGCCGCCGAGCCGCGCGCCCAGCCGGTCGGCCAGGATGCGCCCGAGCAGGTCGGTCGTGCCCCCGCCCGCGAAGGGCACCACGATGGTGACGACTCTGCTCCCGGGATAGCCGCCCTGTGCCAACGCAGGCGCGGCCAGCATGGCGCCGGCTCCGGCGAGTAGGCTGCGGCGTGTGATCGATGTCATCCAATCCTCCCTGGTCATTGTTGGCCCGGCCCTTGCCGTTCCGGCGCCTTGCGGTCGTCTTGCTCAACTCCATAGCACGCAATTCCAGATTTGAAATCTGAAATTTCAGACTTGATGTCGCTTGCGCTTTGTGGTGTCTGGTGAGGCAATGGCGATGGGCCTGCGGCCGAGACGAATCGTGCCGCCGCCCTGCCAGGGGAATGGAATGTCGAACGCGCTCGCCATCGAACCGGTCTCGCCGCATTTGCTGCGCTCACTGCGCGAGCATGTGCACGAGCGTCTGCGCCGGGCGATCGTCGCCGGCAGCTTCCGCAATGGCGAGCGACTGAACGAGCGCCAGCTCGCCGACATGCTCGGTGTCTCGACCACGCCGGTGAAGGACGCGATCCGCATGCTGGAGAGCGAAGGGCTGGTGCGGACGGAAGCCCGCCGCGGCGTGTTCGTCGAGTTCTCCGCCCGCCAGGCGCTGGAAATGGCGCTCGGCCGCGCCGCGCTCGAAAGCGTCATGACCCATATCGCCGCCAATCGGATCGACGCCGCCGGGGTCGCCGAGATGGCCCGCCTGATCGACGAGATGGCGCATGCGACCGAGCACGGCGACCTTGAGGACCTCGTCAATCTGAACGAGGCCTATCACGGCATGATCCACCGCATCTCGGGCTGCAGCTATCTCGAGCGCCGGCTCGACGGCCAGCGCATGTACGACCATGCCCAGCGCATCGCCTTGCTCGGCGAGCCCAGCGAGCGGCGCCAGGGCTATGTCGAGCACAAGGGCATTTTCGAAGCGCTCGCTGCCCGCGAACCGGCGCGGGCCGAGCAGCGCATGCGCAGCCATATCGTGCGCTCCGCCAAGAGCCATGTGCGCCAGGTCTTCGGCGCCGATGCGGAAGGATTGGATTACGATGAGTGACAGGGTTCGCGCCGCGCTGCGCGGCATTTCCGGCGTGCACGTCACCGCCTGGAAGGGCGATGGCGAGGCCGACTGGGCGCTGACCGGCAAGATCGTCGCGCGCATCGCCGAAGCCGGCATCCACAACATCGTCTCGGCCGGCAATACCGGCGAGTTCTATCCGATGACCACCGACGAGGTCGTGCGCAGCCACGCCGTCGCGGCCGAAGCCGCGGCAGGCAAGGCGCTGGTCACCGCCGGCATCGGCCGCTCGCTGCGCGAGGCGATTTCGACCGGCAAGCTCGCCGCCAAGGCCGGTTGCGATGCGGTGATGGTGCATCACCCGCTCGATCCCTTCGCCGCCCCGCAGTCACAGGCCGACTACATCCTCGCCATCGCCGAGGCGCTGACGATCCCGCTCGTCGCCTATATCCGCTCCGATGCGATCGGCGTGAAGGATCTCGCCCGCGTCGCGACCCATGCCAATGTCGCCGGCGTCAAGTTCGCCTCTTCGAACATGATGCTGCTGGCCGAATGCGTCCGCGCCACGCAAGGCTCGAGCGCCAACTGGATCTGCGGCCTCGCCGAGGGCTGGGCCGCTCCCTTCCATGCGCTCGGCGCCCGCGGCTTCACCTCGGGTCTGGTCAATGTCGCGCCCGAGCGCTCGCTGGCGATCTGGCGGGCGCTGGAAGACAACGACTACGACCGCGCCCGCCACCTCGTCGACGAGATCGCCGGTTTCGAGACGCTGCGGACCAAATACGGCAACGGCGCCAACGTCACCGTAGTCAAGGAGGCGCTCGGCCTGCTCGGCACCCATGTCGGCCCGGTGCGCCTGCCTGGCCTGCCGGAGCTGAACGAGAGCGAGCGCGCCGAACTGCGCAAGATCGTCGGAAGCTGGGGCAGCCAGCGCGCGGCGGCGGAATAACCTCTGTCATTCCGGGGCATCGCGCAGCGATGAACCCGGAACCCACGACCGGGTGAGCCCCTCGTCTAGCGAACGTCGTTTCACTCAGTCGTGGGTTCCGGGTTCGACCCTGCGGGCCGCCCCGGAATGACAAGTCGTTGAATGAACAAAGAACACACCGAGGAAACACCGATGTCCCATCCCCGCAAGACGCCCGACACGCTGCGCTCCAAGCGTTGGTTCGGCGCCAGCGACCTGCGCTCCTTCGGGCATCGCTCGCGGGCGCTGCAGATGGGCCTCAACCATGACGAGTTCATGGGCAAGCCGGTGATCGGCATCCTCAACACCTGGTCCGAGATCAACCCCTGCCACACCCATCTGCGCGACCGCGCCGAGGCGGTGAAGCGGGCGGTCTGGGCAGCCGGCGGCTTCCCGGTCGAGATCCCCGTGATGTCGGCTTCCGAGCAGTACCAGAAGCCGACGACCATGCTCTACCGCAACTTCCTGGCGATGGAGGCGGAGGAATCGATCCGCTCGCACCCGCTCGACGGCGCCGTGCTGCTCGGCGGCTGCGACAAGTCCACGCCGGCTCTGATCATGGGCGCCTGCAGCGCCGGCCTGCCCTTCATCTTCGTGCCGGCCGGGCCGATGCTGCGCGGCAACTGGGCCGGCAAGACGCTCGGCTCCGGCGCCGATGTCTGGAAGTACTGGGCCGAGAAGGAAGCCGGCAACATCTCCGACGCGCAATGGCGCGAAATGGAAAGCGGCATCGCCCGCTCGCACGGCACCTGCATGGTGATGGGCACGGCCGCGACCATGATGAGCCATGCCGAGGTGCTCGGCCTGACCCTGCCCGGCGCCTCCGCCATCCCCGCCGCCGATGCTGCCCACCCGCGCATGGCGGCAGCCGCCGGCAAGCGCATCGTCGAGATGGTCTGGGAGGACCTGACGCCGGACCGTATCCTGACCCGCGAGAGCTTCGAGAATGCGCTCACCGTCCATATGGCGGTCGCCGGTTCGACCAACGCCATCATCCATCTCGTCGCCATGGCCGGCCGCGCTGGCGTGCCGCTCACCCCCGACGATTTCGACGCCTTCTCGCGCAAGGTGCCGGTGATCGCCAACCTGCGGCCCTCCGGCGACTTCCTGATGGAGGACTTCTTCTATGCCGGCGGGCTGCCGGCCCTGCTGAAGCAGTTGGAGAGCAAGCTCCACACCGGTGCGATGACCGTGACTGGCAAGCCGATCTCCGAGACGATCGCGCTCGCCCAGGTTTATGACGACAACGTCATCCGCCCGCTCGACAAGCCGGTCTCGACCGCCAACGGGCTTGCCGTGCTCAAGGGCAACCTCGCTCCCGGCGGCTGCGTCATCAAGCCTTCCGCCGCCGAGGAGCGCCTGCTTAGGCATTCCGGCCCGGCCCTCGTCTTCGAGGACTATGATGCGATGATGAAGGCGGTGAACGACGAAAACCTCGACGTCACGCCCGACCACGTCATGGTGCTGAAGAACTGCGGCCCGGTCGGCGGTCCCGGCATGCCGGAATGGGGCATGCTGCCGATCCCGAAGAAGCTGCTGAAGCAGGGCGTGCGCGACATGCTCCGGCTCTCCGACGCGCGCATGTCCGGCACCAGTTACGGCGCCTGCGTCCTCCACATCGCGCCGGAGGCCTATATCAAAGGCCCGCTCGCGGCGGTGAAGACCGGCGACATCATCAGCGTCGATGTCGAGGCGCGCAGCATCTCGGTCAACCTGACGGATACCGAGATCGCCGAGCGGCTGAAGAGCTGGACGCCGCCCGACCGCGACTATCCGCGCGGCTGGGGCAAGATGTCGGCTGCCCATATCCAGCAGGCCGACAAGGGCTGCGATTTCGACTACCTCGTCGGCACGGCGAAGGTGGCGGAACCGGAGATCCACTAGAAGCAGTGCGAGGCAGGACGCGCAGGCGAATCGAGATGACCTAACGGAATAGACTCGATTCACTGGCGCGATCCGAGACAAAATCGCGGCATTTTCGCAGAACGCCGAAGATCAGGGCCGCGCCGGCGCCTGCACATGCCACGTGCACGCAACTGCAACGTTGATTTTTGACGGATCGCGCCGCGTTGATATTGACGCGGTTTGGCAAGTCTGGAAGAAGCACGCCCGAGAAATAGGGCCACCGGCCCTGCTTGCCGTCATCTCCGGAGTGCATAGTGACTTCGCCAGCAGCGCAGCGGTTTATTGAGCGCGTCAACGACCGCTCCATCGTCATTGGTATCGTCGGTCTCGGCTATGTCGGCATTCCGCTCGCACTTGCGGCGCTGCGCCAGGGCATCAAGGTGATCGGCTTCGACATCGACCAGAAGCGCGTCGATGACCTCAATGCCGGCCGCAGCGCGATCAAGCACATCCCGATGGACCTGATCATCGAAGGGGCCAAGGCCGGCCGCTTCGTCGCCACGACCGATTTCGACCGCATGGCCGAGCCCGACGCACTGCTGATCGCCGTGCCGACGCCGCTGACCAAGTACCGCGAGCCCGACCTGTCCTATGTCGTCAAGACGACGGAGGCGATCGGCAAGCGCCTGCGCAAGGATCAGCTCGTCGTGCTGGAGTCGACGACCTATCCCGGCACCACCGATGAAGTCATGCGCCCGATCCTGGAGAAGGCGACCGGCCTGAAGAGCGCCGAGGAGTTCTTCCTCGCCTTCTCGCCGGAGCGCGAGGATCCCGGCAATCCCGATTTCGGCACCTCGACCATTCCGAAGGTCGTCGGTGGCGACGGTGCCGACGCGCTCGCCATGTCGCTGGCGCTCTACGGCGCGCTCGTCGTCAAGGCGGTCCCCGTGTCCTCGACCGCAACCGCGGAGGCGGTCAAGCTGACCGAAAACATCTTCCGCGCCGTCAACATCGCTCTCGTGAATGAACTCAAGGTCGTCTACGAGGCCATGGGCGTCGACGTCTGGGAGGTGATCGACGCCGCCAAGACCAAGCCCTTCGGCTTCATGCCGTTCTATCCGGGCCCCGGCCTCGGCGGCCACTGCATCCCGATCGACCCGTTCTATTTGACCTGGAAGGCGCGCGAATACGATGTCGCGACGCGCTTCATCGAGCTCGCCGGCGAGATCAACACGCGCATGCCCTATCGCGTGGTCGACAAGCTCGCCGAGCTGCTCGACTCCAAGGGTCACAAGAATCTCAGCGACGCGAAGGTCCTGGTCCTCGGTATCGCCTACAAGAAGAACATCGATGACATGCGCGAGAGCCCCTCGCTCAAGCTGATCGAGCTGATCGAGAAGCGCGGCGCCCATGTCGAGTTCCACGACCCCTTCATCCCGGTGATCCCGCCGACCCGCGAGCATGCCGAGCTGACGGGACGCAAGAGCGCTTCGGTCGACAAGGCTTCGCTTGCCGGCTTCGACGCCGTGCTGATCGCGACCGACCATGACGACGTCGACTATGCTGCGATCGTCGCCGGCTCGAAGCTCGTGGTCGACACCCGCAACGCCTGCACCCGTGCCGGCATCAAGGCGGACAACGTCTTCAAGGCCTGATAGAACGGCGCCGGCGGGGCCTGTCCGGCCGGCGCGACGTGACGAGATCGAGACGGACAATCATGACGAGCTTCGCGCTGATCGGCGCCGCCGGTTACATCGCCCCCCGCCATATGACGGCGATC
The DNA here is from genome assembly GCA_005502805.1 of Rhizobiales bacterium 2SD. Lineage (GTDB taxonomy): Bacteria > Pseudomonadota > Alphaproteobacteria > Rhizobiales > Beijerinckiaceae > Allobosea. Next base: position 119,320 of record SCMY01000001.1, read on the forward strand.
AAGGCCAATGGCGGCGATCTCAAGGTGGCTTACGATCCCAATGATTCGGTCGGCATCATCGACAGCCACTTCCCTCAGGCGCATTTCTTTACCGAGTTCGAGCGCTTCGATCGCCATGTCGACAAGCTGCGCCGCCGCGGCGAGCAGATCGACTATGTCAGCATCTGCTCCCCGAATTATCTGCACGACGCGCATATCCGCTTCGGCCTGCGCGCCGGCTGCGAGGTGATCTGCGAGAAGCCGCTCGTCCTCAACCCGTGGAACATCGACGGCCTTGCCGAGATCGAGCAGCAGACCGGGCACAAGGTCAACACGATCCTGCAGCTGCGGCTGCACCCGGCGATCCAGGCGCTCAAGGAGCGCATTGCCAAGTCGAACGAACGTCACGCCGTCGACCTGACCTATATCACCTCGCGCGGCCGCTGGTATCACGCCTCCTGGAAGGGCGACGAAGCCAAGTCGGGCGGCGTCGCCACCAATATCGGCGTCCATTTCTTCGACATGCTCGCCTATGTCTTCGGCCCGCTGCAGTCGCAGACGGCCAGCCTGCGCGAGGGTGAGCGCGCCGGCGGCCTGCTCTCCTACGAGAAGGCCGATGTGCGCTGGTTCCTCTCGGTCGACGCCAACGACCTGCCCGACGCCGTCAAGGGCAAGAAGACCACCTATCGCTCGATCACCCTTGATGGCGAGGAGGTCGAGTTCTCCGAAGGCTTCACCGACCTGCACACCCGCAGCTACGAGGAGATCCTCGCCGGCCGCGGCTACGGGCTCGAGGATGTCCGCTTCTGCGTCGAGGTCGTCTCGCAGTTCCGCACCCTCCCGGTCACCGCCAATGGCGAGCGCCATCCCTTCATCGACAAATATCTGAAGGGCTGACGACCGATGGCCGGGTCGCAGATGCGTGACGATCCGCGCTTTCCGGGCGTCGCAATCCATGAGAGCGCCTATGTCGACGACGGCGTGACCATCGGCGCCGGCAGCAAGGTCTGGCACTTCGTCCACGTCCTGGGCCAGACCAGGATCGGCAAGGACTGCGTGCTCGGCCAGAACGTCATGGTCGGCCCGCGCGTCAGCATGGGCGATGGCTGCAAAGTCCAGAACAATGTCGCGCTCTATGACGGCGTCGAGCTCGAGGACGGTGTCTTCTGCGGCCCGTCCTGCGTATTCACCAACGTCAACAACCCGCGCGCCTTTCTCAACCGCAAGACGGAATTCCGCCGCACTCTGGTGAAGACCGGCGCGAGCATCGGCGCCAACGCCACCATCGTCTGCGGCCACACGCTCGGCGCCTATTGCTTCATCGCCGCAGGCGCGGTGGTGGCCAAGGACGTGCCCGATTTCGCCCTGATGGCTGGTGTTCCAGCCCGCCGCATCGGCTGGATGAGCCATAACGGCGCCAAGCTCGGCCCCGACCTCACCTGCCCCGAAACCGGTCGGCGCTATCGCGAGACCGGGCCCGACACTCTGGAGGAGATCGTCTGATGAGCGAGCGTCCCGCGATCGAATTCATCGACCTCAAGGCCCAGCGCCAGCGCATCGGCAAGGCGATGGACGAGGCCATCCTGAAGGTCGTCCATGACGGCAACTACATCCTCGGCGAGCAGGTGGGCGAGTTCGAGACCGGGCTCGCCGCGTTCTGCGGAGCCAAGCACGCGATCGGCGTCGCCAACGGCACCGATGCGCTGATCCTCGTGCTCGAAGCGCTCGGCATCGGGCCCGGTGATGCCGTGATCTGCCCGAGCTTCACCTTCGCCGCCACCGCCGAGGTCGTCGCCTGGATGGGCGCGACTCCGGTCTTCGCCGAGATCGACGAAGCGACGTACAACATCGACCCGAAGAGCCTGTCTGCGGCGCTGGACACAGCCAAGAAGCACGAGCTCAAGCCGCGCGCCCTGATCACGGTCGACCTCTTCGGCCAAGCCTGCGACTACGAGCCGATCGAGGCCTTCTGCAAGGCGAACGGCCTCGTCCTGATCTCGGACTCGGCTCAAGGCTATGGCGCCCGCTACAAGGGCCGCGTCGCCGGCGCGATCGGTGATTTCGCCACCACCAGCTTCTTCCCGGCCAAGCCGCTCGGTTGCTATGGCGATGGCGGCGCGATCCTGACCGACAGCGACGAGCACGCCGAATTGCTGCGCTCGCTGCGCTTCCACGGCAAGGGTTCGTACAAATACGACAATGTTCGGGTCGGCGTGAATTCGCGGCTCGACACCATCCAGGCCGCCGTGCTGATCGAGAAGCTCAAGGTCTATGCCGACGAGATCGAGCAGCGGCAGGTCGTGGCCGCGCGCTATACCGCGGCGCTGAAGGATCTGGTCACGACACCCTACGTCATGCCCGACAGCGTCTCGACCTGGGCTCAGTACACCATCCGCATCGACGCCGGTCGCCGCGACGCCTTCCAGGCGGCGCTGAAGGCCAAGGGCGTGCCGACCACGGTCTACTATCCCAAGCCGCTGCACCAGCAGACCGCCTACAAGCACTTCCCGGTCGCCGGAAATGGCCTGCCGATCTCCGAGCGCGTCGCGCAGGAGGTCGTAGCCCTGCCGATGCACCCCTATCTCGACGAAGCCACGCAGGACTACATCATCGCAGCCGTGCGCGAGGCTCTGGCGGCGCCGACGGCCGCGGTGGCATGAGGCGGCCGCTCCGGCTGGCTTATCTCTCGCTGGAGACGCCGCGGCCGGGTCAGGCTTCACAGACCCATATCGACGAGATCAGCGCCAGCCTGCGGCAGTCAGGCTGGCAGGTCGAGCTCTTCGCCACGACCCGTGGCGGAGCGAGTTCTCACGCCTCGTATCTGCAGCGCCTGCTCGACTACGGCCGGGTGCAGCTCGCCCTGGGACGCCGGTTGAAGGAGTTCGACGCCGTCTTTGTCCGATCGCATTTCATGGCGCTGCCGCTGGTGGTGTGGGCCAGCTGGCGCAAGCTGCCGGTGGTACAGGAGATCAACGGCAAACCGGCCGATATCGGTGTGACCTATCCGGCTTTGAAGCCGTTCGCCCCGCTCTTCGCCTGGCTCTACCGAGTGCAATACCGCATGGCCTCCCATCTGGTCGCCGTCACCGAAGGCCTGGCGCAATGGGCTCGCGGTTTCGCCGGCCATGACAGGGTCAGCGTCGTCTCGAACGGCGCCAACACCGAGCTTTTCAGGCCGGACGGCCCGCGCGCCGACATTGCAGGCCGCTATGTCATCTTCGTCGGCGGCCTCGTCGCCTGGCATGGCATCGGCACCATGCTCGCAGCCTTGCGGGAACCGGCATGGCCGGCGGATGTCAGGCTCGTCATCGTCGGCGACGGCATCGAGCGTGGCAAGGTCGAGGCCGCGCAAGCCGATCCTCGCCTGCTCTGGCTCGGCCGGCAGCCCTATGAAGCGGTCCCTGCTCTGCTGCGCGGCGCGCTCGCTGCGCTTTGTGTGATCGAGGATCAGGATGGCCGTTCAGCGGCAGGCGTCGCACCGCTCAAGCTGTTCGAGGCCATGGCATGCGGCATTCCGGTGATCGTGAGCGACTTGCCCTTTCAGGCTGACATGGTCAGGCAGGCCAACGCCGGGCTGGTTGTTCCATCCGCCAATCCCGCAGCCATCGCCGCAGCAGTCGCGACGCTCGGCGGGGCGCTGGACGAGGCGGTTGAGCAGGGGCGGAACGGCGCAACCTACGTCGCGCGCGAGGCCAGCTGGCAGCAACGTGGCCGCGAAATCGACCGCATTCTGGCGTCGCAGCTGACCGGGGCAAGCCGATGACGCGTGTCGCTTTGCTTTGCATCTCACCTCTGCAGCACGATTCGCGCGTCCTGCGGCATGCAGCATTGCTCGCACAGGCGGGCTACGAGGTTCGCATCTTTGCGCAAGCCCCGCTGCCGGCGACGCCACCGGCTCCCGTGACTGTCGTGCCGGGGCCGGGCAGCGATACGCGCGTGCGGCTCGGCATGGTGCTACGACAGGCACCCGCCTCCCTGCTGCCGGTCAGTGCGGATCTGCTCTATTGGGCCTCCGCGACGAAACTGGCCGCCCGTCGCGACGTGTTGCGCTTCAAGCCCCATCTCGTCATCGCCAATGATTGGCGCGCATTGCCGATCGCTCACGCGGCCAGGCGGGCTTGCAAATCCCGGATCATCTACGACAGCCACGAATTCGCTTCGGAGGAGTTCGCCGACAGCCAGCGCTGGCGCCTGCTTGCCCGTCAGCATGTCGTCCGGATCGAGGGGCGCTACATCCGCGAGGCGGATGCCGTGATGACCGTGAGCGACGGCATCGCCGATGCGCTGGCGGTACGGTACGATCTGCCGCGCCCGACGGTGATCTCGAACACGCCTGCCTGGCAGGAGACCGCCTTCCGGCCGACCGGCAATTCCGTCACGGTGCTCTATCACGGCGTCATCGTGCCGCGCCGGGGCCTGGAAACACTCATCGAAAGCGTCGCCCTCTGGCCCGCCTCCTACCGGCTGGTGATCCGGGGCCCGGCGCAGGGTGGCTTCGACCAGCATCTGCGCGCACTCGCCGGTGGCCTCGGCGAGCGCGTGACCTTCGAACCCGCCGTCCCGCCCGATCAGGTCGTTCCGGCTGCGGCACAGGCAGATATCGGCATCTTCCTGCTGTCGAACAGCACCACCCATGCGCGCTTCGCCATGCCGAACAAGATCTTCGAATATGTTCAGGCCGGGCTGATGGTGATCAGCAGCGACCTGCCGGAGATCCGCAAGGTGCTCGAGACGGCGGGCAGCGGCCTCCTGCTCGATCGTGACACGCCGCAGGCGATCGCCGCCTGCCTCGCCGGTCTTACCCAGACCCGGATCGACGCCTGCAAGCGCGCAGCGCTTGCTCAGGCCAAGAACCTCAACTTCGAGACGGAAGGCGGCAAGCTGCTCGCTCTGGCAGCCAGGCTCGTCCAGGCCAAAGCGCCCTGAAGCATTTCCGGATTGCCCGGAGCCGCCTTGGTCCCTGGCATTCCACCGAGCTGCAAATTCCTCGAGACACCGCCGCCGCAAGCCGGGCGGAATGCTGAACCTACCGTGCGGCGTGCCGCGGGGCGGCTTTCGCTGCGCGTACTGTCCTCTCGATCGCAACGAAGAAACGGTCGGCCTCAACCTCCCAATTCAGGACTTTGGCGGCCTCCAGCGCGCGCGACTTGCAGGCGTTGACTGCGTTTCGGTCGAAACCGTTGATCGCGGCTGCGATGGCCTGCGGCGTGACCTCCGGGATCAGTCGCCCGAGGTCGTGCTGCCGCAGCAACGCCGTCATTTCCGGCAGATCCGAGACGCAGATGGCCAGCCCCGCCATGGCGTATTCGAAGAACTTGTTGGGCAGAACATGGACATTCTGCTGCGAATGCCCCGGAAGCGCGAACAGCCCGATGTCGAAATGGGTCGCTTCCCTGACCAAGTCGACCATCGGCACCGGCGGCGCAAGCACGATGCGCCCGGTCAGGCCGGCTGACTCGATTCGCCGCTCGAGCGTCGCAAGATAGGCCTCGGAGCCGGGTCCGCGGATCGTCAGGCGAAACTCCGGACGCCACAGCGCAACACTGTCGATACAGGCTTCGAGCCCCCGGTCAGGCGAAACCACGCCATGGTAGAGGACTTCGATCGTTTCACCGCAAGGACGGAAGGGACTGGCCGTGTAGAATGGCACATTGCGAATGACCAATGGTGACTGCGGCAAGGCATAAAATGCCTTCATGCGGTCGGCGATCCCCTGGGAAACACAGCTGACCAGCGCAGCCTCGGGAAGTCCGGCGCGCTCGACGCTGACGACGAGTGGCCGCTGAAAAAGCCGCCAGCGCCATCGATGCGCATACTCGTCGATTGCAAGTTCGTGCGCATCGTAGACATAGGGAACGCCCTGCTCGCTCGCCAGCTGGCGAGCGATCGGCAGAACCGACCAATCATTGGCGAGCCAGACATCGACGACGGCATCCCGGCCCAAGTCGAGCAAGCCGGAAAAACGCGAATCGAGAGCCCAATATCCGGCTGCTGCGTGCTGGGGCACAAGCTTTGCCTGCACCACGTTGAGAAGCCTGCGCGCTCGGCGGATGCTCCTGCCCCGTGCCGCGGTCGCACCAGGCATGGCATGCCCCTGCGCGCCCATGGCGCCCGCCTCGGCCGAGACCGGATCAGCACTCGCACTCATCAACGCAGCGCATGCCCAATTCGGCGCGCCCGAGCGCGCCCCCGGCAGGCCGAATGCCCGCACGGCCCAGCCTCTGCTGGCGAACAGATCCCCCTGCCGCCGTACACGCGGATCATCCGGGATAGCGGACAGGGAAAGGATACCGATCGAGAGCGGCCGTTCAGTATCGTGTGAAGGGCGCCCTTTCAAGGAACCTCCTGCGGCAGCGCCACCATTCATTCTGATTCGATCACCGGAGACCAAGTTCCAGCGCCAGTGAGAGTGTTAGAACATGTTCCGGAGAAGCGGGAGCCACTTTTGCAGATGTCCCGTGTGTCCGCATACTGCTTCTTCGTTTCGATCATAACCCGAAGCGGGTCCATGGGGTTGAACAGGTGGCCACAGCTGGACTGATCTCACGATGACGATGGCAATTGCATGCCGGCCGGCGCAGTGATGCCTGGCCATGACGTCTCGATGGCCAGGCCCTCCGCTTGCGCTTCACCCGGCATCGGACAGCAGAACGATTCCGGGCGGCTCAGCTACCGGGGGCGCTCATCGCACCTTGGAGCGCTTCCTCACAAGGCCACGAACCGGCCGGCCGAGCAGCCGGGCCGCCTGCCAGGCGCGCAACCCCCATTTGACCTGCCGAGCATTGGTCGGAAACTTCGTATAGTGACGCGGAGGGTCAGCAATGAACATGTCGAGCTGATCGACCGTGATTCCTAATTTTTTGGCGACGAAGGCCTTGTCCTCGGCCAACTCGTTATCCGAATAAAGCGGCTTTTCGAGTTCGGCCAAAGCTTCGTCCCTGGTCATTTGGCCAGAGACAATCAGGCTCGACAAATGCGCCTTGCGTTTGTCGTAGCCAAATTTCGCTGGAAGATAATGAGCTTGGAAAAAGCGCGTCCAGCGCGATTCGTAATGCTTGCCACCGTAATATCTCCAACCGAAATTCTTTTCGAGAAAATCGATCGCTTCATTTTTATCGTACGGAATGTAATTCAGTGGTGCAACAACGTTCATTCCAAGAATTTTAGGGAAAAGAATGTAGTATTGATAAAATGAAACGACAGGAAAATGGTGCAGTCGCCGTGTTCCGTACTGACGATGAACGGCCCGCAGATGGGTCGCATCCATGGCGTCATACCCCCAGGATTGAGGCAAAACCCCTTCGGTCGCGTAGTTCGTTCCACTGATGACATACCGGATGCCGGCATCTGTCGCGTATTTGTACAGGGCAGCGAAGAAAGCGTGATCCTGAGGCACGTCCTGATTGCACAATCCCGCGCGTAGAAAGGCGAGATGCAACTCCTTCATATCCTCCCAGTCGACGACACAGGTCACCAGGTCGAGGTTAAGCTTGGTGACGATCTGCTCGATATTCTTGACTGCGAGTTCCGAATTCCAGCCGGCATCGACATGCACGACGAGTGGACGCAATCCCCATTCGACGACTTTGGCGGCGAGATAGGAGGAATCGACGCCACCGGACAAGCCGATGACGCAATCATAGCGCTTCCCGCGGCCCCTCTCCTTGATCTCGGCGATGATCGCCTGAAGCTCGCGCGCGCCTTCCGGCGTCGGCTTCCAATGCGGCTTCATCTCCAGCTCGAACCGCCGGCAATGATTGCAGACCCCTTCGGCATCGAAGGTGATCTCTGGATCGGTCGTGTCCATGACACAACGCCGGCACATCCGGTAGGGACGCTCCTTTCCGTCAGGACTCCAGGCTTTGGTGATGAGAGTCATCTAGTCCCTGTGGCGTCAGAACGAAAACTGCCGGATCCCACATGTGATCGCAGTCACATCCGGGCAGCCGGCCGTAGCAGACCAGACCGGTCGCGCCGCCCCCACTGAAGCGACGAGCCGTCTGCGGATCTCCTTCGAGCCGTTAGTGCGGCTCTAAACTGCCGATTGATTAGGCTCAAGTGAACTTTCAGCAATCCTTCCCGCCGATGCGCTTACCTCCTGGCGAGCCGTGTTGCGGCGCTCACCGCCCGCAGGACCGTCGGCATCCTGACGAGAGTGCGCGCGATCTGTTCGATCCGTGCCAGCGCGCGCGCATCCGGCGCCGCACCGGTCGCATCGGTCATGGCGAGGAGGAAGCCCGAACGATCCAGCCCCCGAGAAATGATGCCAGCCAGGTCAGCCGCGACCTGCGGCGTCAACTCCGCGCGCTTGGACACCAGCGCCGCGAAGATCTCGGTCGGCCACGGATGATTCACGATTTCGTCGATCTGCTCATGGCTTGCCTGATCGGCAAGGTTGAGGGCTGCGCTCAAAATCCGGCAGAGACGGGCTGAACCCTCACTGTCGCTCTCGGCGAACTTCGTGATGCCATCAAGCTTGTCCGCCATCGGTTCTATCGAGATCGCCCGCAGGATCCGCTCGAGTGCAGCCAGAACCTCCTTGTCGCTTTCGGCGGTGAGCGCGACGCTCTCGAGCCGTTCAGGCGCCGGGTCTGCTGCGATCGCGCGCAGAACCCGATCGAGCGCAGGGAAGGTCTCATTGCCGCTCTCTGCGGCGAGCGCGACGCTTTCGAGACGTCCCGAAGCGGGGTCCGCCGTGAGCGCACGCAGAATCCGATCAAGCGCGGCCAGCGCCTCGTTGCCGGTCTCCGCGGCAAGCGCGGCGCTCTCGAGTCGCTCCGGAGCCGGGTCTGCTGCGATCGCGCGCAGAACCCGATCGAGCGCAGGGAGGGTCTCATTGCCGCTCTCGGCGGCGAGCGCGACGTTTTCGAGACGTTCCGGAGCCGGGTCTGCTGCGATCGCGCGTAGAACCCGATCGAGCGCAGGGAGGGTCTCATTGCCGCTCTCGGCGGCGAGCGCGACGCTGTTGAGACGTCCTGGAGCCGGATCTGCCGTGATCGCGCGCAGAATCCGGCCCAGGAACAGTGAATAATCGACGCCGCTCTCGACAATATGAGCCAACGCCTCCGACACTCCCGGCTCGACCAGGCGTGGCCGGATCGCCTGGACAGCAGCAAGGAGCTTCCTGCTGGGGGCATCGATATCGATCGTATCGGCCCAGCCGGCCAGATCCGTGGCGTCGCTCGCCAGTCTTTCCGCAGTGCGCCGGGCCGCCCGCAGGGCATTCCCCATCCTGACGACGGTCTCCTGAGTTTCAGCGGCCCCTTCTGACACGGCAAGTGTCGCGGCGACCCGGCTCGTACGTCTTGCGGCGACCGCTTCGAGCAAGCCTACATGAGTTGCCCTGCGATCCAGGGGCGCGAAGACGGGAGCGGCGCCCGGCGTGACCTGAATGTCGTCGGGGTTTCGCTGCATCTCCGGCAAGATCGCCACAGCCCAGTCGAAGTCACGCTCGGCTTCTTCGCCACCATAGCCGGATTGCGTGTCCTGCCCGCGCAAGAGCGTGACGGCCCGTTCCGCAAGTCCCTGATCCCGAAAGCCCTCCCGGCGCAGGTCGACGAGCAGCGCCGCCGCCAGCTGGGCTCTGTGTTGCGCCCGGACCGTACGGATGTCGATCGCGCGCGACGGCACCGTCTTACGTTCGGACTGCTTGCGTTCGATGAGCTCGAAACAGCGCTGCACCAGCGTCGAGTAGCGAAAGAACGGGTTCTCCACCAACTGACGGCGCGAGGCTTCGATCATGGTCCGCACGCGCTCGCCATCGGCCATCTGCGCGAAGACATCGTCGAGATTCGAATAATCGTCCTTGAGCTCGATATAATGCTCGCCTGGTTTGACGAACCCGCGATACTTCCCCTCGAGCAAGACCTGTCCACATCCCATCAGCGCGGCTTCGAGCACGCGCGGGGCAAAGCCGGGAAAGGTCTCGCGCCCGTCGAGCCCGAGGAAGCAAGCGTCCTCGACTTCCTCGAACGTCGCCTGGGGATGGCGCGCGACATAGTCGTTCACTTCATCCTGGATCGCGCCATGCGGGTCCCAGATCCCGTGCCCGCCTTCGGCTCCAACGACGAAGCGGCAATCACCCAGAAAGCCGTACCAGTCGTCCCCGACGAGCACGTCGGCAGGATCGGTCGAGACGTTCTCCGGCAGGCCGCGTTCGCGGCAGGCCTGCTGCATCCTGAGAGCAGCTGCGCTCTTGCGCCTCGCGAAACGGCCGCCCCACGCAGGATAGAACGTGACGCGCTGCCCGATCTCCCAGCGCCGCTCCCCGAAGGGTCGTGCCAGGCCGGAAAGCTCATCGAGCGACATGTCGTCGATGTATCCGGCGACGGTCGAGACGAACTCGGCCCTCTCGCTGGTCAGCGGATAGAGCTGCTCCTTGCGTTCCGGACGAACGCTGAACACGGCGTCGACGCCAAGATTGGAGCAGAAATAGTCGAGATGCGCGCTATGCGTCGCGTCATCCTGCGGAAATGCGAGTTTGACCGCCGGAATGTCCCGCAAGAAGCGCCATTGCTCCCGCAAGTGCTGGAAGCGGCTGCGTGGCCTGAGCGTCACGATGCCAAGCGAGGTCGATTCGAATATGACAGCGTCCCACGGCGTGGTCCGGAGGGCATCCGTCACCGGCAACATGGAACGATGATAGACGTAATTATGTTGCGGCGCGTAACGCTCGAAACAGTAGATGTGGTCCAGCGTGCTGCGCCTCGCCTTGGACAAATCCTCGATGTTGTGAAGAACGAGGATGGTTTTGGCGGCCGGATTTTGCGTCTGCGTCATCACCGGTGTCGCCTATTCCCGGTCTGGGGCTGAAACGAGGCGGCATGCCTCCATCACGACCGGCCCGGCGAACTCGCAATAAAGATCGTGCCCTGCCTCGCTGAGATGCAATCCATCGGCGAGCAGCAGATCTGCCAACACATAGCCCCGCTCCAGCAACCTCGCCTCCCACGCCGCGGCGACGTCGTTCAGAGTGACGTCAGCTCCAGCGACCCGCGCGACTGCTCTGATGAGATCGTTGTACTCGTCGTTCCACTGCTGGTAGGTCCTGCCGGTTCCGGCCATGTCCTCACGGGTTCGTGTGGTCGGATGGTTGGTGTGGAGGATAATCCTGCGGGCTCCGCTGCGGCGCGCCCGCTCGACGATTTCGAGCAAGTTGGCGCTGAACGCAGCCGGACTCACCCGGGGGAGTCCGAAATCGGTCTGCCAGTGATTGCAGTCGTTCAAGCCGAATTGAATGATGCAGACATCCACCCCGTGCGACTGCACGTCGAACGGCATGCGCTCAAGTGCCATCCGCGTCGTATTGCCGTTAATGGAGCTGTTTGTGATTCGGATTTTGTGACCACGGCCGGCGAACGCATCCGCCAGTTGCGCCCCGATACGCGTCACCCAGCCGAGATGCGGGGAGACGAGTTGTCCAAAGCAGATCGAGTCGCCGAAGAAGACCACTCGCAAAGATGGCTCAGCCGGCATGCAGCGCTCCGCGTAGCCGCAGCACGACGACCTGGCGGCCATTGGCGAAAACCGAATCGTCACTGGCGTGAAGCATCGTCCAATCCGGTTTCTCGATCATCGCCGACACGGGCTCGAGGGCAGCCTGCGTCATACGCCCGTTCCACGCCAGCATACTCAGAATCTCGTCGGCGCCGATCCGCCGTGTCGTATAGAAGCGGGGGTGATTATAGACCGTCAGCGACAGACGCAACTCACGTGCCACGGGCAGCATGCGTTCCAGAAACAGCTCCAGGCGCTGATCGACATTGGGGAAGATGTCCGCGGCCACGACGACATCGTAGGGGCCCGTCGCATCCGTCTCGAACCAATCTCCCGCGACCAGGTCGAGCGCAGGCGCAGCTTTGCGGAAGCGCACGACCCGTTCGTCATCGTCATGCGCCATCAAATCGACCAAGGTCATTCGGTGCCGCTCGGCCAAGGCACGACCGATCGACGTCAGACCGCCGCCGATGTCGAGGATGGAGAGATCACGTCTTCCGAGCAGATCACCGTAGAGCAAGTCTGCGGCCAGACGCTTCGCGGGCGTGTTGCGCAGCCATTGCTGACAGGTCAGCTCGCGCTCTTCGGGCAATTCGGCATGGTCCAGCCAGCGCCCGAAACGGTCCTGGGCAAGATAGGCGTCCAGTTCCCGAGAACCGATGCGGAGCATCGGCCAGCTCCCTGGCTCCGACGGGTAGACATGGCTCATGCCTTGGCTCCCTTGCCGCGATAGACATGATCGAACAGGCGCTCCTCCTGGGACGCCAGATAGCCGGCGAGCCGTGCCCGATCATCCACCCCCAGCGCCTCATAGGTCTCGTCGGCCCGCCGAACCGGCAGGACGCGTCTCGCCGTCATGCCGGCGAGGACATCCAGCTCCCCGGCCAGCCGATCGAGCTCGGTGGAGGGGTCGGCGCACAAATCCTCATACCAGACTACGGCGGTTCTGCGCTGCGCCAGCTGGCTGAAGCCATCCGTGATTGCCCGGGCGAACTCGGCCTGGTTCTCGACGACCTGCTCCCAGTAGGGTCTGGTTCGCAGGATATCGACATTGCGCGGCGTCGCCGAATTCCAGCTTAGTGGATCTCCCTGCACGGCATAGCGCGCATTCAGATCCGACAAGGCGCTCGCTTCGATGTCGCGCCTGATCCAGATGAATGCGGCTTGCGGAAACAGGCGGGCCAGAGCCGAAATGCGAAAGCAGTTCCACGCATTCTTGATCAGCAGGGGGCGCCCGAACAATCGGTCGGCAGCACGCAGGGTCTCCTGAATATGCGCGACCTGATCGGCCAGAACCTCACGGCTGACCAGTTCAGAGGGATGGCCCCCGCCGAACCAGCGTCGCATGAGGCCCGATCCTTCGGACGGCTGGAACGGCCCTTTCGTCTTGCCGTAGCGGCTATCGGCCGACAGCAGCTCATGTTGCGGCCAGGCCGCTTGAATCGACAGGCCGACGATCGGGGTCTCGGCATAGAGGTCGTTCGTCAGATTGGCGACAAAGGGCAGCTCGAAGGCCGCCGCCATGGCCTGATATAGAAAGGTGCTACCGGTTCGCGGCGAGCCCAGGATGAAAAGAGGCCTGCCTCCAGCGCTGCTCGTGCCAAAATCCGAAAGCAGCGCGGCCTCCAGATCACGATGTTTGTCACCCATGTCCTTGGCCGTTGCGGATACGCTTCACTCCGGCGGCGGCCGAGATCATTTCGATGACGGCCTCCGGCGCGGATGCATCGCGGTCCCGGCAGGGCCGGACCGTCGCTGCAAAACGGCCGGATCTGAAACAGCGCTCGGCGCGGAGGATCATGTCAGCGATCCAACTCGGGCGCGGCAGTGCCGTCAAGCGCAGCCGCAGCCGCCAGCGTCTTCCAACTGCTGGGATGGTTGAAGATCGCCGGCTCCGAGCGCTGGATTGGTACGACCTTCAACGAAAAGCTGCGTGACAGCAGATCGTAGCGGACGGCCGTCGACATATCATCCGGATCATAGTGCTTGAAGATTGCCGCCGAGAATACGAAATCGCCGGTTGCGAGAAGCAGCCGATCATATGAGAGCTTGACGGTGCGCCGCTCACCGGCCTGCATGGTCGCCTCGAAGGGCTCGCTCAGCTGTCGGACGACCGCGACGCCTTCCAGCGTCATGATCAGGAAAACGATACGGAAGGACAGCGTTCCCGCAACGTCGGCAACGACATCGACTTCGATCGAGCAGGGCTTGCCGGCATCGACGATGCCGGTCGCCTGCCCATGCGCGTTCAAGACCTCCACACGGCCCAGTTTCAGCCCATCCTCTGCCGCCCAGCGGGAGATCTGCCCGCTAGCGTTGCCGGAACTGACATCAGCCCCGTTCGCGACCAGCAAAGTGCCGAGCTGCTCTTTCTGGAACTCCGGCGTGGGATGGTCGTGCTGCAGCGTGACCGGAGCCTCCAGCGCCGCCGCCTGCGCCTGCGCCTCTGCCCGCGCCTGCGCCTCGCGTTCGCGGTGGGTCAGCTCGGCGATGACTTCCTCATAGGTCTTGATGACCTCGAGCGCCGGCCCGTCCATGCGGACCCTGCCCTCGTACATGAAGATGCAGCGCTCACAGAACTGCAGGACCTGAGCGGTCGAGTGCGACACCAGCAGGAGCGTGCAGCCCGATGCCGTGAGCCGCTCCATGCGATGCGCCGACTTGGCCGCGAAATAGGCGTCGCCGGCGCCCAGGACCTCGTCCACGATCAGGATGTCGGGCCGGATCGCCGTGGCTGCGGCGAACTGGACGCGTGCATTCATGCCGAGCGAATAGGTCTTCATCGGCTGATGCAGGAACTCGCCGAGCTCGACGAAATCGACGACGTCCTTCAAGGCTTCCTTGAAATCGCGGCCGGTCAGCCCGTTATAGTCCAGCGCCGCCTTGATGTTCTCATATCCCGAAAACTCGGGATGGAAGCCGATGCCGAGCTGCATCAGCGCCTGCACCGTGCCGTTGACCTCGACCGTCCCGGAACTGGGCGCGAAGTTCTGGGTGATCAGCTTCAGCAGCGTGGTCTTGCCGGCCCCGTTCCGGCCGACGATGCCCACGCGCTCGCCTTGGCGGATCGTGACGTTGATGTCGCTCAGCGCATGGAAATCGTGATATTTCGCCCGCGGCCGCCAGAACATGAAGCGATCGATGCCGAGCTGATCGAGCATCCGGTCGTTCGGCCTGTCGTAGAGCCGGTAGTCCTTGGCGACGCCGCGGAAGCGGATGGCGATCGGGGCATTGTTCGCCGGATACTGCGCGGCGATGTCGAGCGGCTCCCTCGCCTGATCAGGCATAGTCATAGAATGCCCCCTTGGCGCGCCGCACCATCATGAAGCCCAGGGTGAAGCTGGTGAAACTGGCCAGGAGCATGACCGCGATGATGTCCAGGCTCGGCAGCTTGTTCAGCATGATCAAACTCTGGAAGCTGATGATGTAGTAGGACAGAGGATTGAAGTAGATGATCACCTGCAGCCCCGACGGAATCATCGTCGGCGTGTATGCGATTGGCGAGATGATCATCAACATCATCGTGACATAGTAGATCATGTGCTGAATATCGCGGAACATCAGGGCTGCCAGCGACAGCATCCAGACCACGCCTGCGACAAACAGCGTCTGCAGCACCATCACCACCGGAATCAACAGGCTGGTCCAGGTGAACTCGCTGAGGAAGAAATCGGCCACGAACAGGATCAGCGTGCCGACCGGCATGGTGATGCTGGCCACCAGCACGCTGCGAAACGGGATCAACTCCGCCGGAAAGATCGTGTTCAGCAGGACCGCGCGATTCGAGACCAGCGAGAGCGTGCCGGCCGACAGCGATGCTGCGAATGGCAGGAAGGAGGTCAGCCCACAGAAAACATAGAGGATGTACTCGTACACCGTCATGTCGGGGGGCTGGATCCGCAGGATCACGACATAGGTCGTCGCGTAGATCGCGAGCATCAGCACCTGGCCGAGGAATACCCAGGCGGAGCCGAGCAACGAACCGGCATAGGCGTTGCGGATTTCACCATAGGTGGTCCGCCACAGCACCACGCGATGCTTCCAGATCGACCGGAACGGGTCCACCATCGTATCGAAAAAAGATGACATCGCGTTTCGCTACTCTGGGTCGTGAGAAAGCGGTTCGCCGCTTCGGCGCCCCGCATACCGCATCATCGCGCCGATCAAAGGGCGCCTGCGAGCTTCCTTTTCTCTCCCCGCCCGTCGAGGCCTGCCGACGCGGCTACGGCGGCGCGCTTGCAGGCGTCGACGTCCTCGGTCCGGATCGACGTCAGCGCCGTGGCGATGTCCTGAGCGTCGTGTCCGGCCGCGACGAAACCGACCTTCAGCTCGCGCACCAGATCGGCAGCTTCGCCTGAGCCGACAAGAAACACGCAGCGCCCGGCCTGAACATGCTCGACCATTTGCGTCGGGATCGAATAGGCGATCTTGGGCGACTGGCCGAACCACATGACGACACCGACATCGGCCTCTGGACGCGCGCGCTTGGGGGCGGCTCGATCAGCGAGCACGATCTCGATACACTGCTCCAGCCCCAGCTTTGCGATCCGTCGCTTGATGTCTCCCAGAAAACCGTGGTCCGCGCGACCGCGCAACGTCAGGTGGTAGCGCTCGCGCACGCCCTGCATCGCTTCGATCAGAGCCTCGAGCCCCTGCCCCTCGATGATGTCGCCATTGTACAACAGTTGGACCGGGCTCCCGGTCGGTCGGAAAGCCGGAGCGTTCGCCACCACGGGGAGCGAACGGACCAGAACGAGCTTCTGCCTGTCGGAAACACGATCACCGGCGGCAAGCTGCAAGGCCTTGCTGGCGACGGTCACGGCACCAGCCTCCTTCTGGCTGGAGGCGGCGACGACCCGCGCGAACGGAGCTTCGTTCTCGACCCAGCGCGGCTCGTTGAAATACTGATCGGTCTCGAGCTCGGACATGTCGTAGACGAACTTGGCATTGGCCGTCCGGGCCAGCGCCGCGGCCGCGGGAGCAGCTTCCCAGTCGGCGGCGATCACGACGCCGGGACGCAGATCTGCGTGCTCCCCGACGAAGCGTTTCAGGCTGACCCTGTCATGAAGAACTTGAGGGCGCGCGGCATAGATCAATCGCTTGAGCCGGTCGGGAGCGATAAAGGACGCTGCCTTGGCGGCACTGCGCAGAAGAGCCAGAAGCATCGTCGTACGCCCCCGGAAAGGGAGCACCTTCGGCAAGGCCACCACTGCCCACGGGCCTGGCTGGACTTGTCCGACCAGCGCCGCGGGAACGAAAATCACGACCTGTCGCCCAGCCTCGGCCAGAGCTCCGGCCAGGAAGTGCAGCCGCTCCAGGCCCGCCTCCCCGCGCTGCACGATCCAGGCGACTTTGCCCGGGGCCGCCACTGCGGCGGGCCGCGCCAACATGGCCCAGGCTTCGGGTCGCGCCGCCTGATCGGGCTGGTAGAGGAATGCACCCCGCCCACCAGCGCCAAGGAGCCCTTCGAACACGAGCACCGACGCGCCGACGACGAAGCCGACCAGCAGCGAGAGCGCCAGCAGGCCGCGGGGCAGAAGATCGACCATGCCTAGGAAGAAAGCTGCGATCAGGAACAGCGCATGCCCGGCGACGAGGCAGACCAGAAGACGCTTGAGCGGCGAGAGACCGCGGCGAGTGAGAGCCCCCCCGATGGCGAAGAAGCTCACCAGCATCGCCAGGGCCAGCGCCGCGATCAGAACAGCCCGCTCCAGCCTCGGCGCATCGGACAAACCGATTGCGAGGACAGCGACGGCGGCGACGCCCCCGATGATCGTCCGCCCGGGTCGCCAGAAAACGCTCAGCAGGAACAGACGAAGGCCGAGCAGCAGCGCGAAGGCCGTCAGGAACAAGGTTCCGACGAAGACCCGGTCGAGGGCCGCCAAAGCCGAGAAGGCGAACAGAAGCCCAAGCCAAACGACGCAGGCGCCGACCACGATCAACGCAGCGCCGTGCAGCCAGGCCCGCCTCCCGCCGAAGGACACGTCAGGCAGGCGACCGCGCAGGCCGACGCAAGCGAGGGAAAACGCAACGAAGAATGCCAGGCTGTAGCCAAACGTGCCGGGCGCGGGCGGAGCCGAGGTCCAGAGAGCCAGATCGGCGACATCCACCCCGATCTCTGCGGTCAGCAGCTTGCCGACCTGAAGCAGTCTCGGGTGCAGCCATGCAGCGACAGGATAGGAAAGCCAGCCGACGGCAGCGAGCCAGACCAAGCAAAGCAGCTTCCGCATTCTCGCGAAATTCATCCCGAAAACTCTCAATCTATCGCGGAGTAAAGCCGCCCCGAAGGTCTTACAAAGAACGGTTGCCCGCGCAGGGCATGCGGGCCACCCCGCGCGGCCCTGCTACCTGCCTGCAATCGAAATTTCAAGCGCTAGGCTGCGGATCAGCGGCGTTCGGGCGGCCGCGCTGCGGCTGGCGAGCCCCGCCGCAGAAGTCAACTTGGCACGCCCATCGCCACTCATGCAGATCAACCGCGAGGTGGAATGCCGTAGCGGCAATACATCGAGTCGGTCTGATGGATCGCTCCAGTCCGCCACGAGCCCGATCTTGGCAAAACATGGAACGAAACTGGCTGCTAAGCTTCATTTCCAGCCGGACTTCCTTAGCGGGACGTCAAAGTTTCCGATGCGGAAATCTTGGATGAGGCCGAGGCCATTCTGGCGGTTCTTAGTCATGAATTGACTATCCACCGAACTTTGAATACCGGTACGGCCCTCTCCGCACCACGCTGAGGCACTCGTGACGCGAACGATCGCTACTATTGTCGGCGCAAGACCGCAGTTCATCAAGGCTGCGCCGGTGTCTGCAGCGATTGCAAATCAAACTTCCCTTAGGGAAGTTGTGATTCACACGGGACAGCACTTCGACCCCCTGATGTCGGACGTGTTCTTCTCCCAGCTGTTTATGGCGAAGCCCGCTTACAACCTGGAAATCAGCGGCCTCGGCCACGGCGCCATGACGGGGCGGATGATCGAGGGCATCGAGACCATTCTGCTGAAGGAAAGGCCCGACGCCGTACTCGTCTATGGCGATACCAATTCGACCCTCGCCGGCGCGCTGGCGGCGGCGAAACTGCACATTCCGATCGCCCATGTCGAAGCTGGCCTGCGATCGTTCAACCGGCGGATGCCGGAGGAAATCAACCGTGTTCTGACGGATCACGCCAGCGACTTGCTGTTTTGCCCCACCGCGCTCGCAGTCGCCCATCTCGCGCGCGAGGGGATCACCGCAAACGTCCATATGGTCGGCGATGTCATGTATGATGCGACCCTCCAGGCGACGGCCCGCGCCGAAAAGGAGTCGAACATACTGGAGGCGCTTGGGCTGGCGCGCGGTGAGTACGCCCTGGCAACGTTGCACCGGGCGGAAAACACCGACGATCCCGACCGATTGCGACGTCTCCTCGACTGGTTGTCGGAGCAGGCCCGCGACCGCCCGGTGGTCATGCCCGTCCACCCCCGCACCCACAAGGTCATGGACCGGCTCGGCTATCGTCCCGAAGGCATCCGCTATATCGAGCCGGTTTGCTATGTCGACATGGCACAGCTGGCTCACAACGCCGGCGCGATCTTCACGGATTCAGGCGGCTTGCAGAAGGAAGCCTATTTCCATCGTGTTCCCTGCGTCACCTTGCGCGAGGAGACCGAATGGACCGAGACGATCGAAGCCGGCTGGAACAGGCTGTGGACGGTGGACGGCTACCGGAGCAAGCGCGACATCGCCGATTATGGAGACGGCGATGCAAGCCGAAAGGTGGCGGACCTTTTGCGACAGAGGTTCAGTTGACCTTCAGGACTTGTTCAAACATCGACGCGCTGACCTCTGACAATCCAGCTGCACAAAGGAACCGGACGACTTGCTCCCGCATCTGAAACGTCTCGAGGCGGAATCGATTGCGATCATGCGCGAGGTTGTGGCCGAGTGCCGCAATCCGGTCATGCTCTATTCGATCGGCAAGGACTCCACCGTGATGCTGCACATCGCGCGCAAGGCGTTCTTTCCCGGCAAGCTGCCTTTTCCGCTGCTCCATGTCGACACGACATGGAAGTTCAAGGACATGATCGCCTTTCGCGACGAGACAGCGCGCCGGCTCGGTCTCGATCTGATCGTCCACGTCAATCCGGACGGGATCGCCAGGGGGATCGATCCGATCCGCTCCGGGTCGGCGCTCCACACGCAGGTCATGAAGACGGAGGGGCTGAAGCAGGCGCTCGACGCCGGCGGATACGACGCGGCCTTCGGCGGCGCACGGCGGGACGAAGAAAAGAGCCGGGCAAAGGAGCGCGTCTTCTCGTTTCGCGACGAGCACCATGGCTGGGACCCGCGCCAGCAGCGTCCCGAACTCTGGTCGCTCTACAACACCAAGCTGCGCCCCGGCACGTCGCTGCGGGTCTTCCCTCTGTCGAACTGGACCGAATACGACATCTGGGACTACATCCTCGACCAGGACATCCCCGTCGTTCCGCTCTATTTCGCCAAGCAGCGCCCCGTGGTGAACCGCAAGGGGACCTGGATCATGGTCGATGACGAGCGCCTTGCTCTCGCCCCCGGCGAGAAGGTCGAGATGCGGTCGGTCCGGTTCCGGACATTGGGCTGCTACCCGCTTTCGGGAGCGATCGAGTCCGAGGCGGCGACCCTGCCGGAGATCATCGCCGAGATGCGCGCCGCCCGCACTTCCGAGCGCCAGGGTCGCCTGATCGACAGCGACGAGGCCGCCTCGATGGAAAAGAAGAAGCGCGAGGGCTACTTCTGATGGCGCCCTCTTCATCCCGTCAGGATCGCAGCCTGCTTCGCTTCCTGACCTGCGGTTCGGTCGACGACGGCAAATCGACCCTCATCGGCAGGCTGCTGCACGAGACCGCCGCGATCTTCGACGACCAGATGTCGGCCCTGCGCCGCGACAGCCGCGTCCACGGCACGGTGGGAGAAGAGATCGACCTGGCCCTTCTGATGGACGGGCTGGA
Organism: Rhizobiales bacterium 2SD; assembly: GCA_005502805.1. Classification (GTDB taxonomy): domain Bacteria; phylum Pseudomonadota; class Alphaproteobacteria; order Rhizobiales; family Beijerinckiaceae; genus Allobosea. The sequence continues at coordinate 139,761 of SCMY01000001.1, forward strand.
AGCCGAACGCCAGCAGGGCATCACGATCGACGTCGCCTATCGCTTCTTCGCGACGCCGCGCCGGTCCTTCATCGTCGCCGACACGCCCGGCCACGAGCAATATACGCGGAACATGGCGACCGGCGCCTCCACCGCCGACCTCGCCGTGCTGCTGGTCGACGCCCGCAAGGGCCTGCTCGTGCAAACCCGCCGGCATTCCTACATCTGCTCCCTGCTCGGCATCCGCAACGTCATCCTGGCGGTCAACAAGATGGACCTGGTCGATTTCGATCAGGATCGCTTCACCGCCATCGTCGATGACTACACGCGCTTCGCCGAGGCGCTCTCCTTCACGACGATCAGTGCGATCCCGCTCTCGGCCCGCCACGGCGACAATGTCGCCAGCCGGTCGCTGAACATGGCCTGGTATTCCGGCCCGACCCTCCTCGCCAGCCTCGAGGATGCAGCCGCCGGCGTCGATGCAGCCACCGCGCCGTTCCGCCTCCCCGTCCAATGGGTCAACCGGCCCGACACCGACTTTCGCGGCTTTTCCGGCACGGTCGCATCCGGCCGGCTCGCGGTCGGCGACACCGTCGCCATCGCGCCGTCCGGAACCACGGCGACCGTCGCCCGGATCGTCACGGCCGATGCCGATCTGTCCGATGCGGCCGCGGGCGATGCCGTCACGGTCGTTCTGGATCGGGAGATCGACATCGCCCGTGGCGACATGCTCGTGTCTCCCGGCGCGCCGGCCCAGACCGCCGACCAGTTCGCAGCCCATGTCGTCTGGATGGGTGAGAACCCCATGCTTCCGGGGCGCTCCTATCTCATGCGCGCCGGCATGCAGTGGGTCCCGGTGAGCATCACCGCCATCAAGCACCGCGTCGACGTCAATACGCTGAGCCGCCTCGCCGCGACCCAGCTCGAACTCAACGATGTCGGCATGTGCAATCTGGCGAGCGCGCGCCCGATCGCCTTCGACCCCTATGCGGAGAACCGGACCACCGGCTCGTTCATCATCGTGGATCGCTTCAGCTTCGCGACCGTCGGGGCCGGGATGATCGACTTTCCCCTTCGCCGCGCCACGAACATAAGAAGAGAGGCCCTCGCGGTCGACAAGGCTGCCCATGCGGCGGCGCTCGGCCAGAAGCCCCTCATTCTATGGCTCACCGGCCTGTCCGGTTCTGGAAAGTCGACGATCGCGAAAGCGCTGGAGAGGCGCCTCTATTCGGCTGGCCAGCACACCTACATGCTCGACGGCGACAATCTCCGCCATGGCCTGAACCGGGATCTCGGCTTCACCGAACAGGATCGCGTCGAGAATATCCGCCGCGTCGGAGAGGTGGCGCGCTTGTTCGTTGATGCCGGCCTGATCGTCATCTGTTCGTTTATTTCGCCGTTCAAGGCGGAGCGAAACATGATTCGTGAGCTGGTGGACAATGACGAGTTCATCGAGATTTTCGTCGATACGCCGCTCGATGTCTGCATCGCCCGGGATCCCAAAGGGTTGTACGCAAAGGCCCTGGCGGGGCAGTTGGTCAACTTCACGGGCATCGACAGCCCCTATGAGAAGCCCGACAGGCCCGATATTCGGCTGGATACGACGGCCGCGTCCGTTGACGAGCTGGTCGAACGGATTCTGGACTGGCTGGCGGATCGCCAACGGACAACTGGTGCTCATGCCGGCGATGCTCCGCCAGGCAGCAGTGAGCGCACAGATCAACCGGACACTTGACTTTTTACGCTCGACTGCCCGTTCACACGCTTGCCCCTCGGACCCATTTCGCATCGGCAACCCTCAGCCATGGCAACCCGTCTTTCCACCTCCCTCCTGCTCGCGACATTGGCCTTCGTCGCCTATACGCTTGCGCGTGAGAGTCTGCCGCAGGTTTACGCGCTGCTCAGAGCCGCTGCGGCCCATGCCCAGATCAGCGCGCCGATCTCGGCTTCGGTTGCCGAGAGCCTGACCTTGCCGGCGGGGCCGAGCGCCGTGATCGCGTTCATCGTCGCGCTTTGCGCGAGCTATCTGGCGCAGCCGGGCCGCATCCAGCGTATGGCGGAGAGCTCGATCCAGCGGTCTGTCGTCCACGCTGCGTTCATCGTGGGCCCGGCGATCGCGTTGTGGCTGGCGTTACTCTACCTGAGCGGCCAGTTGCTCCTGATCGGGCGGCTGTTTCCGCTGTGGCTTGCGGTGGTCACCGGAGCCTTGTTGTTGCCCTTGGTCTATTTGCGGCCACGAGCGCCTCTGGAAGCGGTCGGCGTCGCACTCGCTGCCATCCTGGTGTGGACCATGAGTCCGCCTGGGGCGGAGCGCTCTGTCGCGCTCGTCGTCTATCTCGTGGTCTTGGCGCTGGCCTATGCCGGCGTAGCTCGCCAGATCGGCACGCCGACCAGCCTCCTCGGGCGAGCCACGACCTTCTTCGCCATCGTCGTCGGCGCGCACCTGGCTTGGGTCGTGTGCTTCTTTCTGGCCGGACGCCCCCAGGCGCTGTCGGTCGGGCTCGTCTTCGCCGCAGCTGCCGTCATGTATGCGGTCGGCGGCCTCCTTCCGCTTGCTGTCGCCTACCTGCGCAACCGCGGCGAATTGTCCGCCATCCTCTACGATCCGGTGCGCAGGCAGGATCCGACGTTGTGGCCCAAGCTCATCGCGCCCACGGCATCGAGCGGTGGTTTCAAGACGAAGCGGGCCTGGATCATTTCCTATACCGGCGTCTCGAACGAGCCGCGCGTCCTGCGTCAATGCGAGGCACTTCTCGCCGAGGGCTGGGAAGTGGTCGTGTGCGGCTTCGACGGGCACTCTCCGCGCCCGCCGCAATGGACGTTCGTGAGGCTTCCTTCGAGCGAACCCTTTACTGCTCAAACCCATCGCTTCCTCGCGCTGGTGCGGAGGCTCGGGCATCAGCTGCTCATCCGCTTCGGCATCACGCCTGCCGCGCATCTCGTCCATGGAACGACGCCGCTGTGGCTCCACACGCGTCTCCAGCTCGCACAGCTCGCGCGGGAGCATCCCGAATTGCGGGCCGACCTCGTCGTCAGTCACGACTGGCACTCAGCGGACGCGGGATATGCGGTCGCGTCGGTCTACGGCGCGAAATTCTCCGTCGATGTTCATGAATACGCCGCAGGCCAGTACAGCTACGACCCCGAATGGGTCAGGCTCCATCGGCCGGTCACGGTCGCCGTGCAGGGCCATTACCTTCGCCGCGCGGACGTGGTGACCGTGGTCTGCCAGGGCATCGGCGAGCTGATCGCCAAGGAGAACGGGCTGGCGCAGCAACCCGTCGTGATCCGGTCGGTCCCGTTCAAGACCGTCCAGCCTTTCCGGCCGACCGGAAAGAAAATCGAGGTCCTCTATCATGGCGACCTCTCGCAGCGGCGAGAGATCCATACTGCCATTGCGTCGCTGCCGCTGTGGCGGCCCGAGTTCTATCTGCGACTGAGAGGCAGCGGCGATGCCCCGTATCTGAATCGCCTCCGGGCTCAGATTGCCGAGCTCGGTCTGGAGAAGCGCGTCATTTTCGAGCCGCCCGTGCCGTTCGACCAAATCGTGCCGGCGGCAAATCGGGCCGATATCGGCTTCTTCAGCTTCGATGGCACCTCGCCGCAGATCCGTTTCACATTGCCCAACAAGCTGTTCGAATACATCATGGCTGGGCTGTGCCTCTGCGTCGGCGACACGCCGGAGGTCAATCGCATCGTCTCGCAATATGGCAATGGCGAGTTGATCGCCACGCATTCGGCCGAGGCCATCGCCGCGGCGATCAACAGTCTCGACCGCGAAACGATCGACGCACGCAAGAAGGCCTCCATCGCCGCAGCCGAGGACCTCAATTGGCCGGCGGAGAAAGAACGCCTGCTGCAGGCCTATCGAGAGATCCTGTGAGAGTTGCGTTGATCCTGTTCGCCTGGGCGCCGTCCGTCTCGCGATCCAAGACGAGATACGCTAGGAGAGCCTGAGCGCCGTCGTTCCAGACAGTGAGAGAGATCGAACCATGATCGTGATCGCCGACTATGGAGTGGGCAATCTGAAGTCGGTCGAGCGCATGCTGCGCAAGGCCGGCGCGGACGCCAAACTATCCTCGGATTCCGCCGAAATCCGCGACGCTGACAAGCTGATCCTGCCCGGCGTCGGCAATTTTGGTCATTGCGCGACCGAGTTGCGCGCTGCGCCATTCTACGACGCCCTGCAATGGTTCGCGCTCGAGGCCAAGCGCCCGGTCCTCGGCATTTGTGTCGGCGCGCAGCTGCTCGGTCATTCGAGCGAAGAGGCGCAGGGAACCCCTGGTCTCGGCTGGATCGACATGGTCTGCCGACGCTTCCCCGACCAGCCCAACCTGCGGGTGCCGAACATGGGTTGGAACAACATCTCGCCGCACCGCCCATCACCGCTGTTTGCGACATTGAACGAGGATTCGCGGTTTTACTTCGTCCACTCCTACCATTTCGATGTCGCCGATCCGAAGGATGTCGTGGCGACTGCGGACTACGGCTTTTCCTATGCCTGCGCCGTCAACCGCGGCAACATCACCGGCGTCCAGTTCCATCCCGAGAAGTCGCTGCGCCATGGCCTGGCCGTGCTGAAGGCCTTCGCCGAAAACTAGCTTCGTTCTCGCCCCGTCCGGCCCGTCAGAATAGCCTCGTCAGGAAATCCGATGAAGACGCGCGTGATCCCTGTCCTGCTGCTGCGCAACAGCGGCCTCTACAAGACCGTGAAATTCAAGGATCCGCGCTATATCGGAGATCCGATCAATAGCGTGCGCATCTTCAACGAGAAGGAGGTCGATGAACTCGCCTTCATCGACATTTCCGCCACGCCCGCGGGCCGCGGCCCGGATTTCGACATGCTGGATCAGATCGCGGGCGAGGCTTTCATGCCGATGGCCTATGGCGGCGGAATCACCACGTTCGAGCAGGTCCAGCGCATCCTCTCGCTCGGCTTCGAGAAGGTGATCTTCAACACCGCGGCGTTCGATCATCCCGCCGTATTGTCCGAGACCTCGCGCGTCTACGGAGCGCAAGCGGTGGTCGGCTGCCTCGATGTCAAGAAGACCTTGCTGGGCCGCTATGAGCTCTACACCCACTCCGGCTCCAAGAAGCGCAACGTCTCGCTCTCCGACCAGATCGCCAGCTTCGAACGCCTCGGAGTCGGCGAGATTCTCGTCAATGCAATCGATCGCGACGGCGTGATGAAGGGATACGACACAGCTCTGGTCAAGGCGGTCTCCTCGCAATGCTCGGTGCCGGTCATCGCGTGCGGCGGCGCCGGTTCGCTGGATGACCTCGGTGCCGCGGTAAAGGAAGGCGGCGCGTCTGCTGTCGCCGCCGGCAGCATGTTCGTCTATAAGGGCGTTCATCGTGCCGTGCTGATCAACTATCCTGATCGTCGCGAGCTCAAAGCGCGCCTGCCGTAAGGATCACGGCAAGGTTTCTGCCGGGCCGCACAATTGAAAGAGTTCTATCGTCTCATGATGCCGTATCGCTCCCTCGCCAATGCTCACCAGCGTCCATATCGGATGTGCGCTCGCTGCTGCATGGATACGACCGACCCTCAGATCACGTTCGATTCGGACGGCATCTGCAACCACTGCCATTACTTTGAAAACAACGTGAAGCAATACTGGTTCCCCGACGAGCGCGGGACGCCGATGCTTGAGAAGATGATCGCTGAAGTGCGGGAGTACGGCAAAGGCAAGCGCTACGATTCGATCATCGGCCTGTCCGGCGGCGTCGACTCGTCCTATCTTGCGGTCAAGGTCGCCGAATGGGGCTTGCGCCCGCTCGCCGTCCACGTCGATGCAGGTTGGAACTCCGAGCTCGCGGTCAAGAACATCGAGCAGATCGTCGAGAAGGCCGGTCTGGATCTGGTGACACATGTCGTCGACTGGGAGGACATGCGTGAGCTGCAGCTCTCCTTCCTGCGCTCGCATGTCGCCAATCAGGATACGCCTCAGGATCACGCCTTCTTCGCGGCTCTCTACAACTACTCCGTCAAGGAGAACATCAAGTACGCGATCAACGGCTCGAACTACGCGACCGAAAGCATCTTGCCCCAGGCCTGGGGTTACGATTCCATGGACGCGGCTCACGTCAAGGCTATTCACAAGCAGTTTGGCCGGCAGAAGCTCAAGAACTATCCGATCGTCAGCTTCTATCAGTACTTCTACTACTATCCTCGCGTCAAAGGCATGACGATTCTCAAGCCTTTGAATTATATGCATTATTCGAAGACGGAAGCTGTCGACTACCTCGAGAAGAATTATGGCTGGCGCTATTATGGCGGCAAGCATTACGAGTCGCGCTGGACGCGTTTCTTCCAAGCCTACTACCTGCCGACGAAATTCGGCTACGACAAGCGCAAGGCGCATCTGGCCAGCCTGGTCGTGACTGGCGAGATCACCCGGGACCAGGCGCTCGCCGAGTTGGAGAAGCCGCTCTACACCGAGAACGAACTGGCCGAGGACAAGGCTTTCATCGCCAAGAAGCTCGGCATCAGCGTTCAGGAGCTAGACGAGCTCGTCCATGCGCCGCCGCGGCACTACAGCGAGTATCCGACCCATGAAGCGACGGCCCGGCGCTTCTATGCGGTCGACGGCATGGCTCGCAATCTCGGCTATAAGATCAAGCGCGCGATGAGCGGCTGAGCCCGGCGGCCGAGCCCGGCTTCGCCTGGCGTTCGGCGAGCAGGACCTGCGTCAGCGCGAGCAGCCGTTCCTGCTCGCGCTCCCAGGTGAGCTCCCGCGAGGCCAGGATCGCCGCCTGTTTGGCGGCATCGATCTGTGGCCTCGTCAGCGCATTGATCGCTGCTGCGATCACCGTCAGATCGGTGCTCCCCACCAGTGTTCCCAGGTGATGACGGCGTACGAGGGCCGCCATCTCGGGGAGATCGGCCACGCACAGGCATAGGCCGGCCATCACATATTCGAAGAATTTGTTCGGCAGCGTGAAGCGCTTCTGCGGCGAGAAATCGCCCTGCACGAAATAGCCGACATCGGCGCGATTGGCCGCGGGCACGATCTGGCTGAACGGGACCGGCGGCTCGATCTGCAGACGTTCGGCGACTCCGAGCTCCGATGCGAGACGGCGCAGGCGCTCGACCATCGCGGCATCGCCGCCACCCCGGATCAGCAGCGAGAACTCGGGCCGCCACATCGGCAGCGAACGCACCGCCTCCTCCAGCCCGCGATCCTCCGAAAGGATACCGTGATAGAGGACGGTGATCCGTTCTCCGCAGGGCCGGAACGGCTGCGGCTGGGCGAACGGCACCGAGCGGATGACGGTCGCTGGCCGGCGCATGGCCTCCTCGGCATCGAGCAGCCTGGCGATCCCCTCGCAGACCGTCGTGACCGCGTCGGCCTGACGGAAGTAACGATCCTGCATCGCGCCGGCGAGCCAGCGGCCATCGGCCATCCAGGCGGGATCATGGGCGTATTGGCCACGCCCATACTCGTGCGCGTCGATCATCCACGGTGCAGCCGCCCAGTCCGCGAGGGCCTGGGAGGCCGGGCAGGTGGGAGGGTCATGGGCGATGACGAGATCCGGCTTCAGCTGCGGGTTGCCGCGAGCCGCGGCAAGGATCTCGTGCCTATGCCGCCGCCAATGCGGCTGGCCGTCACAATGCAGGCGCGCGCCCCATTGCGCCAAAGCCGGCATGCGCCGCAGGTCGCGATAGAGCAGCTGCCCGAACCGGCGCTGTACCCGCAACGCCATGCGGGCCGGCCGCGCCGTCCGCGCCCAATTGTCGTCGAGGCGCAGATAGTGCCAGCCCGGTGGCCGCGGCGAGACACCGTCGTACCCCGCAACCACGACGTTCCAGCCGGCGGCGCGATAGCTCCACGCCTGGCGCAGCAGGCGCGGCTCATCCGACGCCGGCGTGTAGGAGATGATCCAGACGCACCGCCCCGGCAAGAACTCGCCCGTGACGAGCGCTGGAGCCGCCTCAGGCATAGCGGGCCAGCTCGGGCAGGAAATGCGCGTGGCTCTGCATGCAACGCAGAATCGTGTCGCGATGAGCCTGTGTCCATGCCACTGTCCGGCGAATGCCCTCCTCGTGGCCGACCTGCGCGACGAAGCCCAGCTTCTCGCGGGCCTTGTCGGTCGCTGCGAAACGCTGCCCGGAGCGATCCCAATCGCGCGCGGGGGTCAGCGCGATCGGCGTCGTGTTACCCGTCTCGGCATTGATGCGTTCGGCCAGGTCGCGGATCGAGACCTCAGCGCCGGAGCCGAGATTGTAGATCTCTCCGGGTTCGCCCCGTAGCGCGCAGGCCATCAGCCCCCGCGCCATGTCTTCGACGAAGATGAAGTCGCGCGTTGCGATGCCGCCGTTCTCCACCGGCAGCGCCTCGCCATGCAGCGACTTCCAGATGAAGGTCGGCGTCACGTTGCGCCAGACCGTCGCCGGAGTGCCGCGCCAGCGGCCCGCCCCGAGAATCTCGCCCGGCCCATAGACATTCTGGAAACGCGCCTTGACGAAAGGCAGGCCGTGTCGCGTGAAGTAGTAGTTTCCGTACATCTCGCCGATCAGCTTGGAGATCGAGTACGGACTGTCGTGGAAGAGTGAGACCGGCGCGTCCTCGGCCGTCGCCGTGGCACCGTCGAATGTCTTCGCCGCCACCGCGCAACCCGCTGCGGAGTAGACCACCTTCTTTAGCGTCTTGATGTCCTTCAGCCGCTCGAACAGCTTCAGTGTGGTCAGCGTGTTGTTCTCGTGATCCATCAGCGGATCATGGATCGACGACTGGTTCCCGTGGAAACAGGCGAGGTGGTAGGCGTAATCGAGGTCGTCATCGAGATCGCGCAGGATGCGCTCGCTGGTGATCGACCCGGAGATTAGCTTCACAGCCGGGTCGCCGGGGACATTGACCGGATCGGCCGAGAGGAAATTATCGACGATGGTCAGCTTTCGCGGTCTCTCGCGCAGGATCTGCCTGACCAGGTTGGAGCCGACGAAGCCGGCGCCGCCCACCACCAGGACATTCTTGTCGGAAAAGCTCTCGGTCATGGCAGACATCGTTCGAAGAGACGAAGGGAAGGGCTCGCGCAGCTCGTCGGCACGGCGTCAGGCCTGTGCCGGCGGCGGCTTGAGGTGGCTGTAGATCGCAGTGACGCCATGCTCATCGTACCAGGCGAGCATCCGGCGGATGGTCTGCTCGAAATTGTAACGGGGCTGCCAGCCGAAGCTGGCGATCGTCTGCGACGGATCGAGCACCACGGCCGGCACGTCGTCCGCGCCGGGCTCGACCTCGGGGACCGGCTCCGACAGGACGATCCCGAGATGATCGACCACGACGTCGAAGATCTCCTTGATCGTATGACCGGTTCCGGTCGAGACGTTGAACAGGCCGGTCGGCGCGCCGTCGACCATCACCGCATCCATCACCGCGAAGAAGTCGTCCATGTCGATGAAGTCGCGCACCGTCTTCGAGCAGAAGCAGCCCTTGCCTGCCTTCAGCCGCGTGTAGAAGGTCGGGATCGGGCCGATCGCCAGCCGCGGTCCTGTGACGTTGGCGAGCCGGAGCGAAACGAAGGGCAGGCCCGACATGGCGAGGTAATTCTCGCCGGCCTGTTTCGAGATGCCGTAGCTGGTGAAGGGGCGCGCCGGCGCATCGGCAGGAATCGGCAGCACCTCGGGCCGGCCATAGCCGAGCGCAGTGTGAAAGTTGACGAAACGTTTGATTCCGGCGGCCTTCGCCGCCTCCACCACATGGATCGTGCCTTCGACATTGGTGCGCGTGTCTTCGACCCAGTCGTCGGGATTCTTGTAGGCCGCGGCTGAGTGGATCACATGGCTCGGCTTGAACTCCGCGAAGAGCTGCTCGATCAGTCCGCGATCTTCGACCCGCCCCTCGACGACGCGCATCGCAGGATGCGCCTCTGGCAGCGAGCCACGGTGGCCGGTTGCGAAATTGTCCAGCACGAGCACCTGATGCCCGGCCTCCAGATAGCGTTCGGTCAGATTGGAGCCGAGGCAACCGGCGCCGCCGGTGATCAGAATGCGCATGGCAGGCTCAGCCCTTGGCCGCCGTCTTGATGTCGGCGCGCGCTTCCTTGAGGTGGGTATAGCCCCCGACCACGCCTTCCCGCTCCCAGCGCTCGACCGAAAGCCGGGCGATCTCGTCGAGGGGCGTGAACGTCACATCGCCGAAATCGGCGAAGGTGCGCGCCGGATCGAGCAGGATCGACTCCGCATCGTCGGGACCGAGCGGCCTGATCTCCGGCTCGGGGTAGTCGTTGAGCTTCATCGCCCGCACGACTGCGTCGTAGAGTTCCTTGATCGCGACGTCCTTGCCGGACGAGAAGTGGTAGGTGCCGCTGCCCTTGCCCTCCGCCGCTTGCACGACGACCTTGGCGAGGTCGCCGGCAAAGCAGAAATCGCGCCGCGCCGGGGTGACGAAGCACTTCTTCCCTTCGGACAGGCGGCCATAGAAGATCGGAAGCGGCCCGGAGACATTGCGCGGACCGATGACGTTGGCGAGGCGGAAGGTCACCCAGTCCACGCCAGAGAACTGCACGTAATGCTCACCCGCCGTCTTCGAGATCGCATAGCTCGAATTGACCGGGTTGAGCGGATGATCGAGCTGGATCGGCTGCTGCAGCGGCTTGGTGCCGTAGCACAGCGCCGTCTGGAAATAGATCAGCCGGCCAACCTTGTGGAGCTTGCACGCCTTGGCGATGTTGGCACCGCCGACCGCATTGACCAGAGCATCGGTCTCCCAGTCCTCGGGATCCTTGTAGGACGCTGCGGTGTGGACGACGACGTCCGGCCTGAAATCCGAGAACAGCTGATCGACCAGTTTCCAGTCCACGATCGAACCTTCGACCTGGATCAGGCGATCCTGCTCGAGCAGGTTGTCGCGCCGGCCCGTCGAGAAATTCTCGAGCGACATCACGGTGTCGCCACGCGCAAGGAACATGTCCGCTGCGGTCGAGCCGACCTGTCCGGACCCGCCCGTAATGAAAACCTTCATCATTCTGTTCCCGTGATCTGGATTTATTGCGCCGCGATCCGAGCCGGCTCGACGTCATCGAGCATCCGCCTGTAGTCGGCAGCGCGGTCATGGAAGATCTGATGCCAGAGCTCAAGGCTGAGCAACCCCCAGGTCTTGCGCGAGAAGCGTTCGGCCTTCTCGAAATTGGCAAGAATGGCATCGGAGTTGAAGAATTCGCGATGACGGCTCTTCTGGGTCGCGAAGACGTCCGAAATCATGCCCTTGAGCTCTCCCGAGAACCATTCTTTGAGTGGTACCGGGAAGCCCATCTTGTCGCGGCGCTGCACGAGGTCCTGCGGCAGGTCGGCCGCAAAGGTCGACTTGATGAAATGCTTCATCTGGCCGTTCTTGAACTTGATGTCGGCAGGAATCGTCGCAGCGAACTCGACGACGGAATGGTCGAGCAGCGGCACGCGCGATTCCAGCCCGTGCGCCATCGACATCCGGTCCTCGACCTGAAGGAGCGCCGGCAGCAGGCTCTTGAAATCGAAATGCGTCATCGAGTCGAAATAGGCTTCCTTGCGGACATTCCGTTCGGAATTGAAGATCGCCTGGAAGCGCGCGAAGACGCCCTCGCCATCCAGAGCCGACCAATCCACCTCGTCACCCATGTCGGCCGAGCGGTCGATCAGCCGGAAATAGCGCTCGTCGAGCGGTCCGAACAGTCCTTTTGAGAAGAGCTGCCGGATCAGCGGCTTGTATTCCTGGAGCACGGTCAGGTGCGGAATGATCGATTCCGGCGTGACGACGAAGTTGCCATTCTTGTAGGTGCCATCGATCGCCGCCTTCAGCGACTGCTCGAGATAGGCGATGAGATAACGCGCATAGCCGCCGAAGATCTCGTCGCCGCCCTGGCCGCCGAGGACGACCTTGACGTGGCGCGCGGCCAGTTCCGAGACCATGTATTGCGGGAAGGAGCCTGGGCCACCGACCGGCGTATCGAGATGGTAGAGCACCTTCTCGATGTTGTCGCGGAAATCGCTCGCGGTGATCTCGATCTGATGCAGGTCGATGCTGCCCTGGCGGCAGGCCATCTCGGCGTAGGAGCTCTCGTCGTAACCGGGGAATTCGGTGAACTTGCCGTGGAAGCCGATCCTCGCCGAGGCAGGCTCACGTGCGGCGAGGATGCCGATCAGGCTCGAATCGATGCCACCCGATATGTAGGCGCCGACAGGGACGTCCGAACGCAGGTGGACGCGGATCGAATCCGAGAGGCGCTCGCGCATCTGCTCGCTGAACCAGCGGGGCGCGTGGTCCCGATCCCGCTCATAGTGCACATCCCAGTAGCGGAAGATCCTGACCCGGCCGCTCTCGACAGTCAGCGCGTGGCCAGGCGGCAGGGAATGAATCTGCTTGAACAGCGTCCGCTCGCCGAGCGTGTACTGGAAGGTCATATACTCGGCCAGCGCCTCGGCATCGGTCGCGATATCCGGCAGGAGCGGCAGCAGCGCCTTCATCTCCGAAGCGAAATAGAGCACCCCATCGACCGTGGTATAGTAGAACGGCTTGATGCCGAAGCGATCGCGCGCCGCCAGAAGGCGACGACCGTCCCAGAGCGCAAAGGCGAACATGCCGCGGAGATGGCCGAGGCAGTCGAGCCCCCAGCGATCATATGCAGCGAGGATCGTTTCGGTATCGGAGGTCGACCGGAAATCCCAGTGCGGCCTGAGCTCGTCCTGCAGTTCGCGGTAGTTGTAGATCTCGCCGTTGAACGAGATGACGCTGCCGTTGGCTGCCTGCATCGGCTGGCGCCCGGAGCTCGAAAGATCGATGATCGCGAGCCGGCGATGCGCCAGCCCGCATCTGGAATCCGCCGAGCGCCAGAAGCCCTCGCCATCCGGTCCGCGATGCGCGATCAGTCGGTTCATGACGGCAAGCGCCTGCTCCAACCGCCCGATCGGCTGGGCGGAGAGTGAGATCGCGCCTGCTATGCCACACATACCGTCATCCTTGATCGCTCGCGAGCCTGGTGCCCCTGGCAGGGAACTCGCCTCACAGGCTCACACCGTACCGCTGCCCCCAGATGCCGAGATTGATGATTCGCCACAGCGAGAAATCCAACGGCGCTTGGCCATCCAGCATCCGAGCCGTGTTCGTGCGCACCGCCCCGGCATTGAGCAGGTCCGGATAGAGGGACAAGGTCTCCTCGACACCGTCTCTCGCCACCCCGTTCAGCGGGCCGCGGAACCATACCTGCTCCGGTGTGGCGAAGCCAAGCTTATCCCGCCGGTCGATGACGACATCCGGCATCACGCCCTTCATCGCGCGACGCAAGACCGTCTTCGTGCTCGCTCCCTTGATCTTGTGGTCGTTGCCGAGCGCAAGCGAAAACTCGACCAGAGGGTGATCGAGGAACGGCACCCGCGCCTCGATGGAATGTGCCATCGAATTGCGATCCTCCCAATGCAGCAGCATCGGCAGGTTGGTGGCGTAGGTCAGACCGAGCGACAGCGAGCGGATGTCGGTGATCGGATCGAGCCCCGTGCGAAGCCGCCCCTCCTGAACCGCTGTCGTGCGATTGCCGGTTTCGCGAATCACGGCGGTGTCGAGCCAGCCGCCCTGGCGCACTTGCTGGTAGGCGCTCCGCAGGCGCGCCGTGGCGAACTCCGGCATCAGCGCGATCGCCGCCATGGAGAGCTGGCCGAGCAACGGAGACCCGAGCTCGCGTTTGCGGGCGAACAAGGTCGCGACCGCGGCATCGACCCTGCCGCTGCGCAAAAGTCCCGCGACGCGATAAGCGAAGGCGGTATGATAGCCGGCCAGCTGCTCATCGGCGCCCTGTCCGTCCAGCATCACCTTGACGCCAACGCGGCGCGCCTCCTCGAACACGCACCATTGCGCGAAGATCGAGGTCGAACCGAATGGTTCGTCCTGGTGCCAGGTGATGTCGGACGCCCGCTGAAAGACGTCTTCGGCCTTTGGAAAGATGAAATGCGGCTGCGTGTGGGCATGCGTCACCACCGCATCCATGAACGGCTTCTCGTCGACGCTCTTTTCGGCATAGCAGGCCGAGACCGTGTTGACTTTCCCGCCTCCGTCGCCGGATCCCATCATCCGCGACATCAGGCAGACGATGGCGGATGAATCCAGGCCACCCGACAGGCAGGATCCGACTGGCACGTCCGAACGCAGGTGCAGCCGGACCGCCTCCGTCAGCAGCTCACGGAAGCGCTCTGCCGCCTCGTCCTCGCCGATCGACAGATTCTCGGCCGTCGCGGGATACCAGCGCCGGATCGCCACGGTCGGCGCGGCGGAGGTGCTGGCGTCAATTCTGGCGTATTCCCCTCCCCGGATCTGCAGAACGCCTGCAAACATGGTCTCGGATGTATGGTCCGAGATGCCGGAGGCCAGAAAATCGTGAACCCGCGCGACGTTCATCCGTCCGCTGAGTCCGGGCAGGCCCAGCAACTGCTTGATCTCGGAAGCGAACGCCGCTCCGCGAGGTGTCGAGAACAGATACAGAGGCTTGATGCCGTAGCGATCGCGGGCAGCAAAGAGCGTCTTGTCGCGATCGTCCCAGATCACAAAGGCGAACATGCCGCGCAGGCGCGTCAGCGCAGCTTCTCCCCAGAGCATGTAGGCGCGCAGCAGGACCTCGGAATCCGACTCGCTGACGAACACCTCGCCCCTGGCGCGCATCTCCTCGCGCAGCTCGATATAGTTGTAGATCTCGCCGTTGAAGATCAGGTGGAAGCGGCCCGACGCGTCGGCCATAGGCTGGAGGCCTGCATCCGACACGTCGATGATCGCGAGCCGGCGGTGGCCGAGTGCGACCGGTCCGGCCGGACTGGCATATACCTGCCAGCCACCGCCGTCCGGCCCGCGATGCGCGACGATGTCGATGCGCGCGCGATCCGGCTCGAACCCCAGAGATGCAAACAGCCCGCACATTCCGCTCGTCAGTCCTCACTCACCCGCGCCCTCATATCCGAGGAGACACGCCGGCAAAAGCCCGAGGAGGCTGACTTCGCTCGCTCGTCACAGCTCGGCATCGACCGTAATATGGCTGCTGCTCCCCGCGGTGACCAACAACGCCGGGAAAGATGTACCTGCGGTGAATGATGGCGACCCGAACACCAGCGACAATACGGCGCCGTGCACCGAACTGCTGACGAGACTCGTCAACGCCGTTTCGGCGAAAATCCGGCGGTTGAGACCGGACAGTGTCACGGCCGGATTCGCCACCCGCATCGGTGCAGGGATCGGAAGGGTGACGGAGAGATCGCCGGTATCGACCAGCTGCCCGGCCGCCAGGCGCACGCCAGCCGCCCCAGGCCGTATCGCATGGCAATAGCGCGCCGCCAGCCACGTCTCCTCGGCACGCCCTTGCCAAGGCGTCGCCGCGGCCCCCAGCTCCAGTTTGACGCGGCTGAAATTGACGGTTCCGCCGCCGCTGCGCGCCAGCTTCACGGTGATGTTGCCGGTATCGCCTGCACCGGTGGTGAGTGTGACGCTGCGCCGCCCTGCCCCTGCCGGGATCGTCCCGGTTGCGGAGCCGATCGCGACTGCCAGATCCTGCGACGGAGCCTCGACGGAGAGCGTGACGACCGTGGAAGCCAGCGAGGCACATCCCCAGAACGCGCGCTCGACGACCTGTGCGATCTCGCCGGAGGCCAGCGTGAGCACATCCCCCGCGAGCGTCATGCTGCTGGCGCCGCTCGCCTTCCAGCGATCGTAGCCGTAGACACCGCTCGCCAGTGCCCCGCCGGCGAAGGCGCGCTGATTGATCTGGAAGTCGCCATTGATCAGGAGATTCGGCTTCGGCACGTCGCGTGCCCAAGCGCTCGCCGGCAAGCTCACCAGCCCGCTGGTCCGGTCGACGACCAGGGCCTCTGTCCAGTTCGTGCCATCGGCGCTGACCTTGATCCGCAGCTGGTCGTCGCCGGCAAGCCCGATCTCGGCCCGGCCAGAGAAGGCATCCTGGAAGAGCAGGCTCGCGGTGCGCGCCGCGCTCGCCTTGTTGAGCTTCAGCCGATGGTCGGTGCCGGCATGACTGAACAGGCTGGCATCGGCCGACACGGCAAGCCGGCTCGTGGTGTCGGCCGTCGTGTTCACGCCCCAGAGCGCCGCTCCGAGGCTGCTCTCGGGCTGCGAGCGGCGCCATTGCGCACCGGTCCAGACATGGTGCTCGCTCTCGTCGCTGACCCAGGCCTGCCAGCCGGGGCGCGGTTCGAGGAAGCTCCAGGCGCCGTCCTCGAAGATGGCGAGATCATCCGCGC
Organism: Rhizobiales bacterium 2SD; assembly: GCA_005502805.1. Lineage (GTDB taxonomy): Bacteria > Pseudomonadota > Alphaproteobacteria > Rhizobiales > Beijerinckiaceae > Allobosea. Next base: position 155,944 of record SCMY01000001.1, read on the forward strand.
GGCCGGCGAAGACGCCGGTGCCACCGGCCGGCACGATATAGGCGGAGGTCTCGCCCGGCGACGCCGGCGGCACGGCTTGCGTCCGACTGGCGACGACGAGATGCACCAGCGCATCGAGCCGCATCAGCGCATCGTTGTGGGTGACGTGTTTCTGCGCCTGCCCGGCGGCGAGCAGGGGCAGGCCAAGACGCGGCGTATCGCTCATGGGGCCTCGCGAGGTCGGAAGCGGCACGCGGAACGCGCGCCATGCCGGCCGATTATGCGGGCGCCGGAAGCAGCGGGGATCGATTTAGATTCTATCCCCGTTTCGCCTCAGTCGAGCTCGAACGCATCCTTGTAGTTGAGCTTCAGGGCCGGATCCTGCTCCTCCTTGCGCAGCAGGCAGTTGCCGACGACGAGCAGCTCGATCTCCGAGCCCATGAAGCAGCGGAAGGCGTCGCTGGCGGAGCAGACGATCGGCTCGCCGCGGACGTTGAAGGAGGTATTGACCACGACCGGGCAGCCGGTCAGCGCCTTGAAGCGCGAGATCAGCTGGTGGTAGCGCGGATTGGTCTCGGCATGCACCGTCTGGATGCGGGCGGAATAGTCGACATGGGTGACCGCAGGAATGGTCGAGCGCGGCACGTTCAGCTTGTCGATGCCGAACAGCGCTTTCTCCTCCTCGGTCATCTCGCGCCGCAGCTCCTCGCGGACATCGGCGACCAGCAGCATATAGGGCGAATCGCCGTCGAGCTCGAACCAGTCGGCGACGTCCTCGCGCAGCACCGAGGGCGCAAACGGCCGGAAACTCTCGCGGTATTTCACCTTGAGATTGAGTGTCTTCTGCATCGCCGGCGAACGCGGATCGCCGAGGATCGAGCGGCCGCCGAGCGCGCGCGGCCCGAACTCCATCCGCCCCTGCATCCAGCCGACCGCCTTGCCGTCGACGAGGCCCTGGGCGGTCAGGTCGATCAACGCGGCATCGTCGAGAACCTCGAACTTCGCGCCGGCCGTCGTCAGCTCAGCCTCGATCTCGCTCTGGCTGAATTCCGGCCCGAGATAGCTGCCACGCATCGCGTCGCCCTTGGCGGGCACCTCGCGCGGCTTGCCGTGGAAAAGATGGTAGCCGGCCAGCGCCGCCCCGAGCGCGCCGCCAGCATCGCCCGCCGCCGGCTGGATCCACAAGCCATCGAAGAGGCCTTCGCGCAGCAATTTGCCGTTGGCGACGCAGTTCAGCGCGACGCCGCCGGCGAGGCAGAGGTTGTTCATGCCGGTCTCGGCCCGGACCGAGCGGGCGAGGCGCAGCACGATCTCCTCGGTCACCGCCTGGACCGAGGCCGCCATGTCCATGTGGAACTGCGTCAGCAACTGCTCGGGCTTGCGGACCGGCTCGCCGAACAGAGCGGCGAACCTGTCATTGGTCATCGTCAGGCCGACGCCGTAGTTGAAGTAGCTCTGGTCGAGCTGGAAGGAGCCGTCCTCCTTCAGGTCGATCAGCTTCTCCAGCATCAGCTTGGCGAAGCGCGGCTCGCCATAGGGCGCAAGGCCCATGACCTTGTACTCGCCAGAATTGACCTTGAAGCCGATGTAATAGGTCACGGCCGAATAGAGCAGCCCGAGCGAATGCGGGAAGTGCAGCTCCTTGTGGACCTTGAGGTCGTTCCCCTTGCCGATGGCGAGCGTCATCGTCGCCCATTCGCCGACCCCGTCCATGGTCAGCACCGCCGCCTCCTCGAAGGGCGAGGGGTAGAAGGCGGAAGCGGCATGCGACAGGTGATGCTCGGTGAAGAGCAGCTTCTCGACATCGAAGTTGGCCGAGAGCTTCTTCAACTCCCTCGCAATGATCTGCTTCTGGAACAGCTTTTCGCGGAGCCAGAGCGGCATCGCCATGCGGAACGAGGTGAAGCCGCGCGGCGCGAAGGAGAGATAGGTCTCGAGCAGTCGCTCGAACTTGATGAAGGGCTTGTCGTAAAAGACGACCGCGTCGAGCTCATCCAACCCGCAGCCGGCGACCGAGAGACAGTATTCGACCGCGTTCTTCGGGAACTCAGCGTCGTGCTTCTTGCGCGTGAAGCGCTCCTCCTGCGCCGCCGCCTCGATGCGCCCGTCGACGACCAGCGCCGCCGCGCTGTCGTGGTAGAGCCCCGAAATCCCGAGAATGCGCATCGCGGCGGTGCGCCTCAGAACAGTGTGTAGATGAAGGGCGCGATCGCGCTGCCCTTGGTCAGGAACAGCAGGCCGCCGAGCAGCACGCACATCAGAAGAATCGGCACCAGCCAGAACTTCTTTCGCGCCGCCATGAAGCGGAAGAACTCGCGCAGGAACGACATCGCAGCAATCCCGTCAGAACTGGTCTTTCATCGAGACCGGCTCCGGCCCCGGCGGATCGCGGACGATCCAGTAGCTCTTCGCCTCCGGCTGCTTCTTCAGCCTGAGGAAATCCTTGCCGACCAGCCGGGCGATGAAGGCCATCGGCGTGAAGACGAGGAAGAACAGGATGCCGAGCACGATCGGGTTGATGATCATGGCCAGGAGCAGGCCGAACTTCATCCAGAGCCGGTTCAGCGGCGCAAGCACCGCCGGCCGGATCAGCGCGACCGCGAGGAAGCCGGCCGCGGTGAGCGCGAGCCATGGCCAGGCCCGGCCATGGTGCCAGGCATTGTAGAGGCCGATCAGCCCGAAGACGGCCGCGAAGACGAAGCCGAAGGAACGATCGCTCGATCCTTCGTGGTCGTCATGGCCGGCCCCGGCCTGAAATTCGTGATGGACGCCCTTCGACAAGCCGCCGCTCCTGTTCAGGCGGCATCCTCTAGGCGATTAAAGGGGGAAGGTCGAGGGTGGAGCAGGTCGCAGGCCCTCTGCCGTCATGGTCGGGCTTGTCCCGACCATCCACGTCTTCGCTTCCTTGATCGCATGCGGTGTTCGAGACGTGGATGCTCGCCACAAGGGCGAGCATGACGGGTTTCTCCCTCAGCTCAGCATTCGCGTATCGCCGCAGACCGAGATCTCCTGGCCGGAAATCGTCTTGGCGAAAGGCGAGGCCAGGAAGACGATCTGCTTGGCGATGTCCTTGGGATCGACGAACTGCTTGATCGAGACGCCGGCGAAGAGCCGGTTGGTCATCTCCTCATGCGAGACGTTGAGCGAGCGCGCCTTGTTGGCGATGACGCTCTGGATGCGCGGACCGTCGACAAGGCCCGGGCAGATCGCATTCGCGCGGATGCCGAACTCGCCGAGCTCAGCCGAGAGCGCCTTGGTGAAGCCGATCACGCCCCATTTCGCCGCGGCATAGGGCGAGCGCAGCGGAAAACCGTGCTTGCCGGCCTGGCTGGAGAGATTGACGATCGAGGCGTTCTTCGACTGCTTCAGGTGCTCGACGGCGAGCCGCGTGCAGTTGAACTGGCCGGTCAGGTCGATCGCCACGCAGCTATCCCAGTCCTCCGGCGCGATCTCGTCGACACGCCCGGTCGGCCCGGCGATACCGGCATTGTTGACGAGGCAATCGAGCCCGCCCAGCGCGGCAAGCGCCTCCTCGAACAGCCGCGCCACCGCCTTGCGGTCGGAGACGTCGCAGACCGAGCGCGTGATCGAAGGATCGCTCTCAGCCATCTCCGCGAGCGCCTTCTCGTCGACGTCGCAGATATGGACCTTGGCGCCCTCCGCCGCGAAGGCGCGCGCCGTCGCCCGGCCGATGCCATTGGCGCCCGCCGTCACCAGCACGCGCAATCCCTTGATCGTCAGATCCATCGTTTCCGTCCCTTTTCCTTCGTTATGAGGCCGACCGGCTATTCCGCCAGCCGTGCCGTCCGTTCGATATGCTCGGCCGCGGCGCTGATGTCCTCGATCAGCGCCTGCCGCGCCGCAGCCGGGTCGCGCCGCCGCAAGGCATCCAGCAATTGTGCGTGCGCGACGACGGCGCTGCCGCCATCGAGCCGCTTCGGCTCGTGCCGCATGTCGAGATAGAGGATCGGTCCGACTTTCAGCCAAAGCCGGGAGATCATCTCGATCAGCGAGGGCATGCCGGCGGCTTCGTAGAGCGCGAAATGCAGGTCGCGATTGGCGGCGACTGCGGCTGCCGGATCCGGTGGATCCTTCGCTGCCGCCAGGAACTCCGCCTCGTGCCGGGCAACTGCAGCGATCTGTGCGTCGGTAATGGCCTTCGCAGCCTCCTCGGCCGCAAAGCCCTCGACCACTAGCCTGATCCGGGTGAGTTCGCGGAACTGCGCCAGCGTCAGCACCGGCACGCGCACCGCCCGGCCCGGCAGAACCTCCAGCGCCTTGTCCGCCGCGAGCCGGCTGACCGCCTCGCGCACCGGCATCATCGAGACGCCGAGCGCCTCGGCGACGCGCCTCAACGAAAGCTTCTCGCCCGGCGCCAACCGCCCGGCGATCAGCAACGCCCGGAGCTCGCCGGTGACGCGCTCGCCAAGTGTCTCGTGCTGGAGCGAGCCGACCTCGTCGAGCGCCGACAGCTCTCCCGCCTTCCCCGCTCCTGGGGAGGCAGGCCGCGATTGCGGCGCAACAGAGGGCTGGACTCGGGCAACCATGTCTGCCAACCTAACTGTGATCACAGATCACGACAAGCGGTCCAAGACCGCGGAGTGAAGAAGACGATCCACGCGATCCGACGCCGAAGAGCGCGGGCGAGTTCTGGGAGGAACGGAATGTCAGAGCAGTCAAGGATCAAGGGCCTCTCGCGTCGTCAGACGCTCGTCGGGCTCGGCGCGACGGCCACCGGCCTCGTCGCCAGCCCGGCGATCATTCTCGCGCAGACGTCGGAGGCGATCCGCTTCGGGCACCTGACGCCGCGCACCGGCTTCCTCGGCCCGCTCGGCGAATACGGCGTCATGGCCGCCGATCTCGCCGCCGAGGAGATCAATGCCGCCGGCGGCATCAACGGCCGCAAGCTCGAACTGCTCAAGGAAGACTCCGTCAATCCGCAGACGGCCTCGACCAAGGCCGAGCGCATGTTCGAGCGTGACCAGGTCGCCTGTATCATCGGCGAGATCTCCTCGGCGTCCTGCCTGACGATCTCGCAGGTCGCGGCGCGCAACAAGAAGCTGTTCTTCAACACCGGCGGCAATTCCGACGCCCTGCGCGGCGAGAGCTGCAACCGCTACATGTTCCATGTCGAGCACCAGAACTCGATGTATGTGAAGAGCGCCGGCCGCTCGCTGCTGGCGCAGGGTCTGGTCAAGGGCAAGAAGTGGTTCTCGCTCACCGCCGACTACGCCTTCGGCCATGACCTCAGCAAGGTCGCCAAGCGCTTCATGGAAGCCAATGGCGGCCAGTTCGCCGCCGACAAGCTGGTGCCGACCGACGCGACCGACTTCTCGGCGCTGCTGCTGGAGATCCGGGCGGCCAAGCCCGATCTCGTCATCTCCAATCTCGCCGGCAATCAGATCACCAACTTCCTCAAGCAGTATTCCGAATTCGGCCTGACCTTCCCGGTCGCCGGCTTCGGCTTCGACACCGCCCTCGCCTGGGCCGCCGGCAAGGACAATTTCGGCGGCATCTGGCCCTGCGTCTGGCATCACCTGATCGACACGCCCTCCAGCAAGGCCTTCGTCGCCGCCTTCACCAAGAAATACGGCAAGCCGCCGGAGAACCAGGCCTGGGGCGATTATGTCGGCGTCAAGGTCATGGCCCAGTCGATGAACGAGCTGAAGTCGACCGACACCGCCAAGATCCTCGAGCATCTCGAGAAGGGCGCCAAGTTCGACGTGATGAAGCCGCGCCAGGGCTATTTCCGCGCCTCCGACCATCAGCTGATCAGCGAGATGTACACGATCACCGCCCTGCCGGCGGCGCAGGTCAAGAACCAGTGGGACCTCTTCACCTCCTCGCCGCCGGTCCCCGGCCCGAACGAGGACATGGAGGTGATCGCCACCCAGGGCGACGAAGCCGTCTGCAAGATGAGCTGAGCGCTCAGCGTCATTCTCGGGCGAAGCGTAGCGCAGACCCGGGAATCTCATGACGGGAAGGCGCCGGCTGGCGCCTCCTTCGGCCAGAGATGCTCGGGTCAAGCCCGAACATGACGGCACAGCACGTCACCCATCGCGCAATCCAGCAAAGGCCATCCCTTGCTCACCCTTTTCATCCAGCAGGTGCTGAACGGGCTGCTCGACGGGGTCTATTACCTCCTGATCGCGCTCGGCCTGTCGCTGATCTTCTCGCTCGGCGGCATCGTCAACCTGGCGCATGGCGCCTTCTATGCGATCGGCGCCTATCTCACGATCGTGCTCGCCCCCCATATCGGCTTCGGCGGCGCCATCGTCGCGTCGCCCGTGCTGGTCGCGCTGATCGGCATCGTCATCGAGCGCGGGCTCTTTCAACGCTTCTACCGGGCCGATCCAATCCTCTCGCTGCTATTGACCTTCGGCCTCGCCATGGTCGCCGAGCAGAGCTTACGCATGATCTTCGGCGCGCCGCCGCTCTCCTTCTCGATCCCGCCTGCCCTGCGCGGCCAGCTCTTCATCGGCGACTTCATCTATTCGCGCTATCGGGCGCTGCTGATCCTGATCGCGGCCGCCTGCGTGCTCGGCCTCTGGTTCCTGCTGCAGCGCACCGCCTTCGGCCGCGTCGTGCGTGCGGGCGTGCAGAACCCCGACATGGTCGGCGCGCTCGGCATCTCGCTGCAGCCCTACATGATGACGGTCGCCGGCATCGGCATCGGCCTCGCGGGCCTCGCCGGCGTGCTGCTCGCGCCGATCTATTCGATCCATCCGGCCATGGGCCAGGAGATCATCACCCCGGCCTTCGTCGTCGTCGTCATCGGCGGGCTCGGCTCCTTCTGGGGCGTCGTCGTCGCCGCGCTAATGGTCGGCCTGGTCAAGGGCATCACCATCGGCCTCGGCCTGACGCAATGGTCGACCGCGGTGATCTACCTGATGATGCTGCTCGTCCTGCTCTTCCGTCCGCGCGGCCTGTTCGGCGAGCGCATCCAGCGCTTCGAGTGAGGCCGACATGACCAGCTCCCAGCGCGATTACCTCCCGCTCGTCCTTGCCGCCATCGGCCTCAGCCTGCTGCCCTCGCTGATGCATGCAGTCGGGCTCGGCACCACCTCGGCCACCGAGGTCGTGGTCTTCGCCATCGCCTGCATGGCGCTCAATATCCTCGTCGGCACAACCGGGCTCGTTTCCTTCGGCCATGGCGCCTGGTTCGGCATCGCCGCCTATGCCGCCGGCCTGATCCAGCGCAACTGGCTGCCCGGCCAGTTCGCCCTGCCGATCCTGCTCGCCGTCGCGCTCGTCGCGCTGATCGCCTTTGCCTTCGGCGCACTGATCCTGCGCCGGCGCGGCGTCTATTTCTCGCTGCTGACGCTGGCGCTCGCCGCCATGGTCTATTCGATCGCCTTCCGCTGGACCTCGGTCACCGGCGGCGAGGATGGTCTCGGCGGCATCAAGCGCCCGCTCTTTGCCGGCATCGATTTCGAGACCGCCCTACCCTTCTACATGCTGGTCGCGACCATCGGCTTCGCCGTGGTCTACGGGCTCTGGCGTTTCCAGCGCTCGCCGGTCGGCACCGTGCTGGTCGCCATCCGCGAGAACGAGCAGCGCGCCCGCTTCCTCGGCTACGCCACCACCCGCTACAAGCTCGTCGCCTTCACCGTCTCGGCAGCGCTGACCGGTCTTGCCGGCACGCTCCTGCTCTTCAACAACCGCATGACCTCGGCCGAGCCGATCTCGGTCGCCTTCTCCGGCGAGTTGCTGGCGATGGTGGTGATCGGCGGCATGCGCTCCTTCCTCGGCCCGGCGCTGGGCGCGCTCTTCTTCGTCGTCTTCCGCGACTATCTCTCCAGCGTCACCGAGAACTGGCTGTTCTGGTTCGGCCTGCTCTTCGTCGCCTTCATCGTGTTCTCGCCCGACGGCCTCGTCGGCGTCGGCCAGCGCCTCCTCAAGCCATTCCGCAAACAGGCCGCAGAGGATGCGGCGATGTCGGCCCGCAAGGCCGGCGCGGTTGAGCTCCCCGCCTTCATGAAGCCGGCCGATGCCGGCGACGGCACGATCCTGACCGCGACCGGCCTCGCCAAGAGCTTCGGCGGCATCAAGGCGGTCGAGAACGTCGATATCGCCATGCGCGACCGCAAGCTGCATGCGCTGATCGGCCCGAACGGCGCCGGCAAGACCACCGCCTTCAACCTGATCTCTGGCATGTTCACGCCCGATCGCGGGCAGGTCCGCTTGCGCGAGCGCGACATTGCCGGCCTTTCGCCCGAGGCGATTACGCGGGCCGGCATCGGCCGCGCCTTCCAGATCACCAATCTCTTCCCGGCGCTCTCCGTCGCCGAGAATGTCCGCCTCGCCGTGCAGGCGCGGGCGCCGGAGCGCTTCGGCCTCTGGCAGGCGGCAGGCGGCCTCGATCAGGTCAATGACGAGACCCGCCAGGTCATCGCGACCATGGGCCTCTCCGGCATCGAAGCGGCGGAAGCCGGCTCGCTCAGCTATGGCGGCCAGCGCCTGCTCGACATGTCGCTCGCACTAGCAACGAGCCCGCGCGTGCTCCTGCTCGACGAGCCGCTCGCCGGTCTCGCGGCGGCCGAGCGCGAGCGTGTCGGCAACCTGATCAAGTCGATCTCGACCGACCTGCCGGTGCTGCTGGTCGAGCACGACATCGACCGCGTCTTCGCCATCGCCGACCATGTCACGGTGATGAACGAGGGCTCGGTGCTGGTCGACGGCACGGTCGAGGACGCCCGCTCCTCGCCCAAGGTGCAGGAGGTCTATATCGGCTCCGGCGCCCATGCGCTGGCCGAGAAGCCGCGTGAGAGCGCCGCCGGCGACAAGGTCCTGCTCGGTCTCGACAAGATCGACACCTTCTATGGCAAGAGCCACATCCTGCGGCAGGTCAGCTTCGGCGTGCACGAGAACGAGATCGTCGCGCTGCTCGGCCGCAACGGCGCCGGCAAGTCGACCTTGCTCAAGACCATCACCGGTATCGCCCCGCCGGCGTCCGGCTCGATCAGCCTCGCCGGCAGCGACATCGCCCGCCTGCCGCCGGCCCAGATCGCCCGCGCCGGCATCGCCTATGTCCCGCAGGGGCGCGGCCTGTTCGCTGGCATGAGCGTCAAGGACAATATGGAGCTCGGCCGCCTGCGCCGCCGCACCGGCAACGGCACGCATTGGGAGGACGAGAAGATCTTCTCCTTCTTCCCGCGCATCAAGGAGCGCTGGCAGTCGCCGGCCGACTATCTCTCCGGCGGCGAGCAGCAGATGGTTGCGGTCGCGCGCGCCCTCTCCGGCGACACCAAGGTCCTCCTGCTCGACGAGCCCTTCGAGGGCCTGGCGCCGGCCGTGGTCGAGGAATTGTTCGAGGCCTTCGACAAGCTGCGCAAGGAGATCGCCATCGTCATCGTCGACCATCATCTCGACCTGGCGCTGGCGCTCTCCGACCGCACCGTCGTGCTCGAGCGCGGCCAGGTCACCCATATCGGCCCCTCGCGGGCGCTGAGCCAGGACCTTGCGCTGCGGCGGCAGGTGCTGTGGCTTTGAGCAGACCTCCTCCTTCGACTGCCATGGACAGGATCGCATGACCAAGATCGCCATCGTCGGCTCGGGCCTGATCGGCCGCGCCTGGGCCACCGTCTTCGCCAGCCATGGCTTCGAGGTCGCGCTGCATGATGTGAAGCCGGAGGCCGCCAAGGCCGCCCGCATCCATATCGGCAAGAACCTGAAGGAGCTCGCCGGCCACGGCCTCGTCGACGATCCCGCGGGCTCGCTCGCCCGCATCCGTGTTGCGAAAGACCTCGCCGACGCTCTGAAGGGCGTCGCGCTGGTTCAGGAGAACGGACCGGAGACGGTCGAGGCCAAGCGCGAACTCTTCGCGCAGATGGACGCGCTCGCGCCGGCCTCCGCGATCCTGGCCTCCTCGACCTCCTTCATCATGGCTTCGACCTTCTCGGAGGCATTGAAGGGTCGCGCCCGCTGCCTCGTCGCCCACCCGGTCAACCCGCCGCATCTGGTGCCGATCGTCGAGCTGGCGCCGGCGCCCTGGACCGATGCCAAGGTCGTCGCCAAAGCCAAGCGCCTCTACGAGCAGGCCGGCCAGGTCGCGATCACCTTGCGCAAGGAGAAGCCCGGCTTCGTGCTCAACCGCTTGCAGGCGGTGCTGCTGGCCGAGGCCTTCCGCCTCGTCGGCGAGGGCGTCGCCAGCGCCGAGGATGTCGATAAGACCATCCGCGACGGGCTCGGCCTGCGCTGGTCCTTCATGGGTCCGTTCGAGACGATCGAGCTCAATGCGCCCGGCGGGATCCCCGACTACTGCGCGCGCTATTCGGAATCGCTCGACCGCATGGTCAAATCCTCCGAAGGGCTCGGCAACCCGTTCAAGCCGGAGACGGTCGCCGAGGTCATGCGCGAATGGCGCGGCGCGCAGGACGCGACGCGCATCAAGCGCGTCAGCGACTGGCGCGACAGCCGCCTCGCCGCGTTGCAGGCGCACAAGCGCGCGGCGAAGCGCAAGCCGGCGTGAGTTTCAGGATTTAGGGATCAGCGAAGGACTATCGCATGGCCAAGAACCGCAAAGTCATCATCACCTGCGCCGTCACCGGCGCGATCCATACACCCTCGATGTCGCCCTATCTGCCGGTGACGCCCGACGAGATCATCGATGCGGCGGTCGGTGCGGCCGAGGCCGGCGCGGCTCTGGTCCATGTCCACGCCCGCAATCCCAAGACCGGCCAGCCCGACCAGTCGCCCGAGGCCTTCGAGCCCTTCCTCAAGGTGATCAAGCAGCGCTCCAACTGCGTCATCAACATCACCACCGGCGGCGCCCCGACCATGCTGGTCGAGGAGCGCCTCAAGCCTTGCGCCCATTTCAAGCCCGAGGTCGCCTCGCTCAACATGGGCTCGATGAATTTCGGGCTCTACCCGATGCTGAACCGCTTCAAGGAGTTCAAGCATGACTGGGAGCGGCCCTATCTCGAGGGCTCGAACGACCGTGTGTTCAAGAACACCTTCAAGGACATCGAGAACATCCTGACCACCTGCGCCGAGAACGGCACGCGCTTCGAGATCGAATGCTACGATATCGGCCATCTCTACACGCTGGCCCATTTCGTCGATCGCGGGCTGGTGAAGCCGCCCTTCTTCGTCCAGTCGGTCTTCGGCCTGCTCGGCGGCATCGGCCCGCATCCCGAGGACGTCGCCCATATGAAGCGCACCGCCGACCGGCTCTTCGGCGACGACTATCACTGGTCCGTGCTCGGCGCCGGCCGCCACCAGCTCCCGATTGCGGCGATGGCCGTCGCGATGGGCGGCAACCTGCGCGTCGGCCTCGAGGATTCGCTCTGGCTCGGCCCCGGCCAGCTCGCCAAATCGAACGCCGACCAGGTCCGCGCCGCCCGCAAGATCATCGAGGGCCTCGGCTTGGAGATCGCGACCCCGGACGACGCCCGCGAACAGCTCCAGCTCAAGGGCGCCGACAAGGTCGCGTTCTAAAGCATTTTCGAGCGAAGTGGACATCGGTTCGCGTGAAGAAAATGCGATAAAACAAAGACCTAGAGCAATTCCGCAATTCGGGGAATTGCGAAATTGCTCTAGCCCTCCGATCCGGTCAGCTCGAACGACAGGGCATGCTTTTGCGAAGGCCGAACGGACATGTCCGGCCTTCGCGAGCAAGGTCTATGGGATCGGCTCGACGCCGCCAGCCGGATGCGCTCCCCTGGCCGAAGCTCTGGACGCGCCAGCTTCCGAAGTGGTAGCCCATCGCGCGATGACCGATGAACACCGAGACGCCGCGCCTGGCCACCAGCTGTGGCAGCGCCATCATCGCAGCCCGAGGCCCCTCGCCTCCGTCGGCTCGGACTGCGATCGCGCGTGATCGATCAGGCTTTCGATATCGCCATCGTCGGCGGCGGCGCCAGCGGCACCCTGCTTGCGCTGCAACTGATGCGCCTTGGCGGTGAGCATTTGCGGATCGCCCTCATCGAGCGTGGCCCCTCGTTCGGCAGCGGCATCGCCTATGCGACGGGCTGCGAGGAGCACCTGCTCAACACCCGCGCCGGCGACATGAGCGCTTGGCCGGACGATGCCGGCCATTTCCTCCGCTGGCTGCCGGAGGGGACGACCGATTTCGTTCGGCGACGCGAATACGGTCATTACCTGAAAGCCGAGCTTGCAAAGGCGGAAGCGGCAGGCGCCGGCCGTCTGTCGCTGATTCCGGCCGAGGTCACCGATTTGGAGCCGAGTGGCGGCCAGACGATCCTGCATCTCGGCGACTCCTCGACATTGACGGCCGGCCGCATCGTGTTGGCCACTGGCCACCGGCCGCCGGAACTCGACCGCGGCGCGTTCCACGGCAACCCCTGGGATGATGCCGCGCTTGCCGACCTGCCGCCATCGGCAAGCCTGTTGCTCATCGGAACCGGGTTGACGATGGTCGACCTCGTCGTCGCGCTGGGCGACCACGGGCACCACGGCAAGATCCTCGCGATCTCCCGTCGAGGCCTTTTGCCGCGCGCCCACCCGGCTCAGGCGCCAAAGGCGCCTGCGGAAGAGCCACCTGCCGCTCTGTTCGCCGGCCCCTTGTCGAAACGGCTCGCGGCATTCCGGCGCCTCGTTCGCGACGGCACTCCCTGGGGAGCGCTGATGTTGGCATTGCGGCCGCACAATGCGGCCCTTTGGCGGACTCTCGACAAGTGTCAGCAAGGGCGCTTCATTCGGCATCTTCGGCCGTGGTGGGACGTCCATCGCCACCGCGTGGCGCCGGAAGCGGGCGCCACGGTCGCCGCCCGGATCGCGAATGGCGGTCTCGTGATCGACAAAGGACGTATCCTGGCGCTCGACGTCGCCGTCGATCAGGTCGAGGCGAGGATCGCCACGGCGGCCGCTCCTTCCGGTGCGGTCATGCGCTTTGACCGCGTCATTGATTGCCGGGGCCCGCGCAACGACGTCGCCGACGGTGCTGGATTGCTTGCCCGGCTCGCCACGCGAGGCTTGGTGCGAGCCGATGATCTTGGCCTCGCCCTGGACGTCGACGACGAGGGTCGCCTGATCGACCGGGCGGGCAGCGCATCGAGGCGGTTGTTCGCACTCGGACCACTCACGCGCGGCCGGCATTGGGAGATCACCGCGATCCCCGACATCCGCAAGCGCGCAGCGGCGCTCGCCGCATTGCTGGCTAGCGAGTTGGCTCCGGGAACGAGCTAGTTACGCGCCTCCCATGCTGGCCGGATTGGCTGCGATCAGGGGCGTTCCAAAGGATCGCGCGACGCACCCGTGAACGTGTTCTTGCCGACCGGCGCCGCGCGTTGACGTGGAGCTGCCGCTGGTGTTAACGGCTCGCGCTGACAATGATGGCGATGCGAACCTCAGGACGCACTCTATGCCGGCAGCATTCAAGGTCGCTCAGCCGTTCGATGCGCGATCTCATCTCTCGGCGTTTGTGGCCACATTGGTCTTCGCAGCGACTCTTCCTTTCATAGATGCCTACCTATTGCGGCCCAGTGGCGCCGATGTCTATCGCAGCGTGCCGCCCCGCTATGTGAATTACAGATTTGTCGGCGATCAGATCGCCAAGGGCGGAGATGTCGACGTCCTGCTCATCGGCGCTTCCGATACCTGGACCACCTTCGATACCAAGGCCTTGACGGAATCGCTGTCGGCAGCGCTCGGTCGCCCCGCGAAGGTCCTCAATTTCGGCACGAACTGGTTCGGTGCCGAAGCTTATCAGGCCCGCGTGCGTGACGCTCTGAGCAATCTTCGCGCCAAGGTGGTCCTCATCCCGGACTCCGACGCCGGTTTCACCTACCCGCACGAGCTGACGAAGTATTGGTGGCGGCATCCAGTCGCCAATGCACCGGACTCGCTGACCATGCGTGAGCAGGTGACGCTCTATGCAGCCTCGGTGCTGGGAGCTCCGCATCGTCTCTGGGCGGATTTGCGAGGCGTTTCGAACCTGCGGCTGACCCCGAGCTGGCAATCCAGCGCCAACGCCATGGAACAGACCCAGGGCTTCAACGGCGAACGGCTCGGCTGGCTCTCGCATTTCAGCACCGACCGAACCACGCGCCCGGCATTCGCCGACGTCGATCGCAAGCCCCCCCCGATTCCGGTCGAGGCGCTGTTCTACAAGAACCAGGAAGACGCCAACTTCGTCCATCTCTACTACGACTACAACGCCTACCAGACCGCTTTCCTCAAGGACATCGACGCGGTGGTCCGGGCGCAGGGCGGTGTCTTCGCCATGGCCTCGATACCAGTCCACTTTCGCGATAAGCCACTGGAACGGGCCGTCGTTAGACCGATCGCCAACAAAGAAACCCGACCGTGGCCCAGCATCGGCATTTCGATGACCCAGCTTTTCGCGGGCCTCACCTTCGATGAAATGAAAACGTTCTACTCGAACGAGAGCCATTTCAACGCTTCTGGCGCTCGCCTCTACAGCCGCACAATCGCACCTGCCCTTGCAAAGTTGATCGTCGATGCCGAAAAGCGGTGACCTCTTCCTTTATTGCGTGCTGCTCGCACTGGGAGCCGCTGGCGTGGTCATGATCGAGATCGTGCCGCGCTACATGCTGTCGACCTCTCTCGTTTACGGTGGCTTCTGACCATGCAGGCCGAGCCTCTGTTCACGACGACGCTTGTCGATCTCCAATGGATCGGCGCCTATATCGCGGTCGCCTTTCTCCTGATTCTGCCGCGCTATCCTTACGCGCTGAAGCAGTGGTTGCTGGCGGCACTCAATCTCGGCGCAGTGTTTTTCTTTTTCTTCGGCTTCAAGCCGGAAGCCTATGTCCAGTACGGCGTCATGCTGGCGGTGCTGGTGATGCATTGGATCATCCTGCGCGCCTTCCATGCGACCGGCAATGACGACAACCGGCTATATTGGCTGGCGTTCCTGTTCCCGATCGCGTTGCTCGTGGCTTTCAAGGCTCAGTCGACGCTCGCTCTGCTGGGCGCATCCTACCTTTCGTTTCGCATGGCGCAGACCGCGTTCGAGCTGCGCGGGCGCCCGCAAATTCAGGTTGGCCTCGGGGAATATCTCGCCTTTCTGGTATTCCCGCCAACCTTCTCGGCCGGACCGATCAGCCCGTTCCTCTATTATCGCGAGACCGCTACCGGAGCCTCGATCTCGCTTTACAACATCGGCTGGGGGCTGCTCAGGATAGCGATCGGCTATATCAAGTTCCGGTTTCTTGCGACATTCTTCCAGCAATTGACGTTCGGCTCGCACTGGAGCGGCGGCTTCCAGCATGATCTGCTGGATTTCATGCTGTCCGGCGCCTCCTACTATCTGTATCTATTCATGAATTTTTCCGGCTACACGGATATTGCCGTCGGCCTTGGCGCCCTGCTCGGCATTCGCGTCCGGGAGAATTTTGCCAACCCCTTTCTCGCGCGCAACGTCAAGGATTTCTGGCGTCGCTGGCATTTGTCGCTGACGGAGTTCGTGCGTGACGCCGTCTTCACGCCTCTCTCCATGGTCCTCATGCGCACGCTGGGACCGAACTTCGCCACGCTCTCGGTACTGATCGCGACCTTCGCCACCTTCACCGTTCTGGCGATGTGGCACGGCGTAGAAGCAGGCTTTTTCATCTTCTATACCGCGCATGCATTGGCCTTCGCCTTCAACCAGATCACCGAGGACATGTTGCGCCGTCGCGGTCGCGGCGTTCTGCGTCGTTACATGGACAATCCATGGACGTTGTGGACCGGACGCGTCCTGACCTTTCTGTTCCTGTCCGCGACCTGCGCCTTCCTCGAGCTCCGGACTTGGGCTGAAATCACGAAGGTTTTCGCCTTGATGTCGTGAATATGGTCCATCCCTAGCCAGTCCCGGCGCCCTCGTCGGCTTCAGTTTCTCCGGAGGTTCACATGTCCGAAACCGATATTATCGCCCGCATGCTGCCTGTCTTTCAGGAGGTGTTCGACGATGATACCTTGGTCATCACGGCCAGCACGACCTCCGAGGACGTCGAAGATTGGGACAGCCTCAGCAATGTGCGTCTGATCATCGCCATCGAGCGTGCGTTCGGAGTGCGGATCAAGGCCTCCGAAGTTGCCCAATTGAGCGATGTCGGTTCGCTGGCGGATCTCGTTGCGCAGAAATTGGCTGCCGGAGCAGGGGCCTGAGCCGATAGGAGACACCCCGTGACCGTGGGCACCGCACAACTGTCCTGGCTTCCGGACGTACCGGCGGATTTCACCCGTCGTTTGAAGGAGCTCGACCCCGCCGCCCCGGACTTCGGTACTGCTCTGCAGCGCCTGGCGACGGCACGTCTCAACATCAACCAGGCGACCAGTCTCGGACGGCGGATCGAAGCGCAGCTGTCGAATGGCGGCAAGCTGAATCCGTTCCCGTCCCTGAAACTGGCCGTGCTCTCGAACGGAACGATCACGCTCGCCGCCGGCGCCATCCAGGCTGCGGCATTGCGCCATGGCGTAGCGACCCAGGTCCGGTGCGTCGAGTATGAACTCGCCACCAATGTCGCCCTGTCCGGCGAACCCGAGATGGGGGCGTTCGCACCCGACCTCGTGCTGCTCGCGTTCGACTATCGAGGCCTTCCTTTCGATCGCATGCGTGCCGGCGAGCCGGCAAAGCCGGTGGTCGAGGAGGTGATCGGCCACCTCAGGATGCTGCGGGACGGAATCAAGCGGAACTTCGGCGTACCGGTCGTCTTCCAGACGCTCGCGACGCCGCCGGCCTCGCTGTTCGGCAATTTCGATGTCCGCCTTGGCGGCACCTGGCGATCGGTGATCAGCGCCGTCAACGCGGCAATCGTCGAATTGGTGGAAGAAGGCGGCTATCTGCTCGATGTCGCTGGGCTTGTCGAACGGGTCGGATCCGAGAACTGGTTCGACGAGCCGCAATGGCTGGCCCACAAGGTGTCCTTCCAGCTCGACATGGCGCCGGCCTATGCGGACTATGTAGGCCGTCTGGTCGGCGCCGTACGCGGCCGTAGCCGCAAATGCCTCGTACTCGATCTCGACAACACGCTGTGGGGCGGCGCGATCGGCGACGAAGGGCTTTCGGGCATCGTTCTCGGTCAGGGATCGGCCGATGGAGAAGCCTTCCTCGCGGTACAGCGCATGGCCCTGGCATTGCGCGAACGGGGGGTGGCGCTGGCCGTCTGCTCGAAGAACGATGACGCGAATGCGCGCCAGCCGTTCCGCTCGCATCCGGACATGTTGCTGAAGGAGGAACACATCTCGGTGTTCCAGGCCAACTGGGTCGACAAGGCCACCAATCTCGAAGCGATCGCCAAGACGCTGAATATCGGGCTGGATGCCTTGGTCTTCCTCGACGACAACCCGGCTGAACGCGGACAGGTCCGCATGGCGCTGCCGATGGTCGCGATTCCCGAGGTCGGCACCGACCCTTCGACCTATGCCTGGACCATCCAGGCCGCGGGCTATTTCGACGCCGTTTCGTTCTCGGCGGAGGACAAGCAGCGGGCCGATCAGTATGCCGCGGAAGTTCAACGTGTCGCGGTCATGAGCCAGGCGCGCGATCTCGGCGATTATCTCAGCGAATTGGCGATGGTCATCCATTTCGCCCCATTCGATCCGATCGGGCGCTCGCGCATCGCGCAGCTCATCAACAAGTCGAACCAGTTCAACCTGACCTCGCGCCGTTACACGGAGGCGCAGGTTGCTGCCTTCGAAGGCGATACCGCGGCCTATACGATGCAGGTCCGTTTGCGGGACCGCTTCGGCGACAGCGGCATGATCGGCGTCATCGTCGCCCGACCAGCCGAACATGCCGGCGAGCCGGCCTTCGACATCGACACCTGGCTGATGAGCTGCCGCGTTCTTGGGCGCAAGGTCGAGGCCGCCATGCTGAGCGAGCTGGCGCAAGCAGCTCGCGCCGGCGGAGCACGCTGGCTGATCGGGCGTTATGTCCCCACCGCCAAGAACGGCATGGTGCGCGAACACTACGCCAAGCTTGGCTTTACCCTTGTCGAGGAATTGCCCTCGGGCGAATGCATTTGGCAGCTCGATCTCAGCGCCTTTTCAGCTGAGGATCTGCCGATGGTTGTCGAACGCGTCACGAAGGCGGCGGCGTGAGGCGCGGGTCAGCGATGGAGAACGGGGCGCGTATCGCGGGTTTCGGATTTCATTTTCCGGGACAGCCGATCGATATCGCGTCTCTCCCTCTGGAAAAGGCCGAGCGGGATCGCCTGTCGAAGCTCGGTCAAAAGGTGACCTACGCATCGGACATCGACTCGACCGAGTTGATGGTAGCCGCTGCTCGCGACGCCCTCGCCCGGAGCGGTGCGACAGCTGCGCAGATCGGAACCGTCATCTCCGCTCCCTCGCTGGTCACCGCCTATGGGCTCGAAATCCCTGCGGTGGCGATCCGGGCCGCCCTTGGGTTGAAGCAGGCTGAATGCCTCAACATCGCCCAGGGTTGTGTCGGTGTGCTCCGGGGCATTCATCTGGCGCGGCAGCTCCTCCTTGCAGAACCGGAACGCGGTGACATCCTCGTCGTGACGAGTTGCCGGGCATCGCAACTCACACATAATTTCAACCACGGCGCCTTCTTTTGGGGCGATGCCGGCGCGGCCGTGCTGGTTACAGCCCGCCCCGGCCCCGGGCTGCACGTCTCAGCCTATGCGGAGCGCTCAGCCGACGCCGAATGGGGTGCCATGCGCATTCCCTTCGGCGACCTGGAGCCCCACGCGCTCGATCACGGTCCATCGGCCATCGGCATTCATTTCTCCAGCCCCGATGCGCAGTTCGACTATGTTCGTGGCGAGCAGGAGCGGTTTTCGGGGGTGCTGAGGGACCTGATCGGCGACACGTCGCTGCAACAGCCCGACCTCGAGGCCCTGTTCCTGCCATCGACCGGGCAAAATCGAGTGAAGACCCTCTTCGCCGAGGACAAGGCGCTCATCCAGACGCTGAAGACGGATTTCAGCTATGCCCATTTTGGCGGCGTGGATCCGATTTTTTCGCTGTCTGCGTATCTGGAGCAGCGCCCCGTCGAGGGTGAGGGTTTGTTTGCGGTTCTCTCTCCCGCCTTCACCGCTCAGTGGGCGGGGCTGCTCCTGGAATACCGGCCGGGTTGAGCATGCGAGCGCGGCCGGCCGCGATCATGTCACCTCGCCGCAGCTGGAATTCGGTGCGGCCTCACCGCGGCCCGGCTTTCAGCCTGATCCCGTCCAACAAGCGCATCAGGATCGGCTCGAGGATATCGATGGGATCCTCGGTCTCGACTTTCACGATTGAATTGGTCTGATCGGTCAGCAGGCGCGGCAAGCGCGGCATCTCGATCGACAGACGTCTGTCGGATGCTGCCAAGGCCTGGCTGACGGCCTCCCCGGCGGCCTTTGCGGCAGCGTATTCGATGATCTGGTCGATCGGCCGATCCAGGGCTTCGGTCGATGGATACAGGACCGCGACGGGCCCCTGCGTCCACTTGCAGACACCTTGCACCGTCTCGATGAAAGCATCGACATAGACGTCCAGGAATTCGTCGAGCCAGGCTCTCGAATAGCGCTGCGTGCGCCGGCGGAAGATATGAGGGCTCGCGAAATACAGGAGCAGCACCGGCCGCTTCGGCTCCGACAGCGGCGGAAGCGGCAGCTCTCCGCCGACCGTGAACTGCACGACCTCGCAGCGCGCTCCCAATTCTCTGATCGAATCGGCCACCGCCTCCGCTTCTGCCGACGCACTTCGATAGCTGAGGACGAGGTCGGCACCGCCAGCCGCCAAAAGCTGGGCGGCGATCGCCCCCAGCCCGCGCGAGCCGCCGACCACGAAGGCCGTGCTCCCCTCGAAGGGACGCCCGGGCAGTCGCCCCCGGAAATCACTGGCAGCAAGCTGCTCGACCGGTGCAGGACGGAAGAAAGCCGTCAGCTCTGCGGTCAGCCCCGGAGCCTCGACCGAGCAGCTCGTCACCGCCTTGTCCGGATCTGCCGAGGTGACGTGGAACGTGACGTCCTTCGGCTGCTCTCCCATGGACGGCGTCAGAACGACCCGCGCCTCGGTGAAGAGCGAATGGGCCCCGGGCCATTCCATGCCCACGACCGTAGACAGCAGCGCGAGCCCCGCCGTGCGGCGCTCGCCGAGCCAGGCCACCAGATTGGGGTATCGCGCGTTCAGCAGCGCGGCGTCCACCGCCAGCGGCAGCGCACCGGCGAAACCTTCGCCATCCTCGATATGTCGCTCTCGCGGGCTTGCGAATGGTGGCGCCATTCGCTCTGGACCGCGGAGTGGCTCGCCGGGCTCGAATGCCGTCTCCGCCCCCGCATCCCCTGCCAAGGTGATCTTGACGAGATCCGCTTCGCCCGTCCGGACGACAAGCCGCACCCGCTGGTCGTCACGCGATACGCAAACGATATCGATGGCTTCCGCCACAAAAACCGGCTTGAGGAACTGCACCTGCAGGCGCGACCATCCTCTCGTCGGAAGGGACCCGTTGGCGACACAGGCCTCGAGCGCGCTCAGCAAAGTATTCAGGCCATGCACGACCACTTCGCCAAAGGCCGAGCGTCGCCCGGCATGGGGATCGACATGAATCGGGTTATGGTCCCCGCTCAATCGCGCGAAATCTGCTTGGCTCTCCGCATCGATGGAGAGCTGTGCGAGGGTGGTCCGTTCTGATGCCATGGAACGCGATCGTTTGCCTTAGCTACCTGGTTGTGAACGACATGCCTTGCATGATCCCCGGGTCGAAGACTTGGTGGCGGATCGGCCTGCAAGCAGCTGCCGTGACTGTTAATGGATGGTTGGCCCCGGCACCAGAGAGCCACGCTGTTTGTTTCGGGCCTGCTGGCGCCGGCGCATAGGTCAATCCCCGCATGCTCGACTGACTCTCCGATGCGCCAGCGCTTGGCGCCGTCGCGCGCGCTCCAGTAAAAGATGGGGCTATTACGATATGATCTCGGCGTGACGCTGTGTTATGCGGTCTTGAAAGATTGATCGAAAGCACCCGATGATCCTGCCCACGATAACCGGCGCCGATCCTGGCCCCTTTGTGCTGCTCGCCGATTCCACGATCGCGGACCGAGCGATCACGCATGACGTGTCTCTGGCAGCCTTGGGATTCAACCCGATCCATATCAGCCGCAGCGACCTTCGCCTCTACGCACCGCGCTACGCCTATGCTCCCGCCGAAATCGTTCCCATCTTCTGCGCGGCCGAGAAGCGCGAGATGCTGGACTGCCTCGTCATCCACGACGCGCAGACGCTCGAACAGTTGCGGGTTGTCGAGTTCCCCGCCGGCACCTTCTCCGGTGACGCCTCGTGCAAGACGTTTGGCGCGGGTGGCTGCGAATACCCGAAGGTCATCGATCTCGATACGGCCGGATTGCCCGCAGGCCTGCTGATCGTCAACCTGGTCACCGTGGAAGGCCGGCTTTCACAGCCGCTCCAGCTGCTCCTTCGCCTGCCTGCCACGGAGAGGGGAGGCCCGCGCGTCGCGCTGATGCATCCCTCCTTCACCTGGCAGGCTTATAATACCGAGGGTGGCGCATCTTTTTATACTGAAGCGCCTCCCCGTCCGCTGTTCTCCGTTTCGTTGCGCCGCCCGATCGACCAACGGGCGGTCTATGACCATCACAATGCCCGCAGCTGCATGCCGTTCATGCGCCTGTTCGACGAAGCGCAGATCGCTGCACGGCACTTCTGCAACTACGATCTGCATAGCGACGCCGGGTTTCTCGATGACGTCGAAGTACTCGTCCTGTGCGGACATGACGAGTACTGGACCAAGGAGCTCAGAGCGAACATCGACGCCTTCCTCGCGCGCGGTGGCCGCATCGCCTGCTTCAGCGGCAACACCAACTGGTGGCAGACCAAGCTGCTGGGTGAAACGCTCTACCTGTCGCAGGAAGGCAGCGAAGCGCCGGAGCCGGAGTTCAGCGGCACCGGCTACATGTTCCAGCCCTGGATCGACAATCCGATCGAGCCCAAGCTCGGCCTGGGCTACGTTCCCGGCGGCTATTCTCTTCGATACTACCATACCGAGAAGCAGGCCGAAGAGCGCGGCATCTCACCGGAGGACTACGGCACCTCGCGAGGCATCACCGTCGCGGATGCCACCCACCCGATCTTCGCCGGCACCGGTCTAAGGACCGGCGACGTCTTCGGCGTCAATTCCGATGTCATGCATGTGGAGATCGACGCCGCCTTCCTGCGCGCCGACGGCCGCCTCGACAAGACGCGCTGGAAGTTCACGCCCCGCAATCTGAAGGTCCTGGGACGATCGCTGATCTTCACGGCCAGCTTCCCGTCGATGAATTTCGACCCCGCGGGACTGTTCCATGTCGGCGCCGTACTGGTTGAAGTTCCCGGAAACAAGAGCCGCGGCGCGGTGATCCATGGCGGCAGCGTGGGCTGGTATCGTGCGCTCGCCCAGCGCGATCCGGCCTGTTCGCGGATCGTAGCGAACACGGTCCGCTATCTGCTCGATGCCCCAAAAGTGCAGCGTGGTTCGGCGAAGGAGAACGCCGAAAGATCCCCGATTCCCGCAGAACTCCCACGTGGCAACGCCGACTTCAATCGACGCGCTCTTCTCCGTGGCGCCAGCGCGCTGGGAGTGGCGGCCGCGCTCCCGGCCGCGCGAGCGCAGACGCTGTCCGGCGAGCCGACGCTACAGCGCCCGGCGCTGCGCACATTGGCCGAGTGGAGGAATTTGCGCCTGCGTGTGGCTGGCGGCGACACGACTGCAATGGTTGAGCTGGCAATCCGACTGCTCGCGGACGAGAGCATAGGCTCGGAATCCATCGCGGAGATCTACGCGCTTCTCGACAACGCCGCCGACATCGGCGATCAGCGCGCTCTGGCGTACCGCTACATGCTCGCCAACGATCGGATCGACGGGCTCAATCCTTTGAGTGCGGAGATTTCCGCGCTCAGGGAACGTCTGAGGCAGGTTGGCTTCGATTTTCCCGGCATCATCGAAGCCGTCAATGCCCTGAACACCGGCGATCAGAAGACCTATGCACGTCTGCGCGAGAAATTCGTCATGGAGGTTGCGCCGTCGGAAGCCAGCAGAACGCTGCTTGCAGCAGAGTTGGTCGCCCCGTCGCAGCAGGCGCCGGACTACACCACGGCCGCAAATCTGATCGGCCCCTCGCCCACGACTCCACTGGGTCTGGCTATCCAAGGCCAGGCGCTGGCCGCCTCCGGCTATCCACGCGACGCCGCGCAGGCTTTCGAAGCGGCCAGCCGCGCGGGGTACCAGCCGGCGCGCATGCTGCTTGCACGCCTTCATGCGACCAAGGGCGGCCCTGGACCACAGCGGCAAAAGGCCCTGCTCGAGCTGCAGTCGCTCGGGCGCGCCGGTTTGACGAGCGCCCTCCTCACCGGCGTTGAGCTGGCAGTGCAGAACGCCGCGAGCCTGGCCGATCTCTCGGCATTTTTCCCCGGGCTGAAAGCGCTGGCCGACAAGGGATACGGCAATGCCGCCTATCTGGTGGGACTCGCCTATGCGGCGGGAAACGGTGTCGCCACGGACCCGGCCAAAGCCGTCGAGTACCTGCAGCTTTGCGCCACGAGCAAGCATCGCTTCGCCGAGTTCCAGCTCGGCGTCTGGGCTTACGAGGGCTATGGCGGCCCCGTCGACAAGGCGGCCGCCGCAAAATTTTTCCAAAGTGCCGCAGAACAGGGAGAACCGCGAGCCAAGCATAATCTGGGCTTGATGCTCGTGGACGGAGACGGAATTCCAGCTGATACGGTCCGGGGCAATGAATTGCTCGGCAGGCCTCAGACGGAGCCCGCAAGTCCGGCGGCGACCATCCCCGTGGCGCCGTTGGGCTTTGAATGAGCATCGCCCGGGCTCGGTAGTCATCGAGAAGCATCGCCACGCACGTCCGGCCTCCGATGGCAATGGCAGGACCAATCCGACAGGAGCCTGGGCATGCTTCGGTAGCCAGCATGATTGGCTCGTACAGCTGCAGACCGTTAATCTTGCGGCCAAGGCCAGAATGAACCGGACCACCCGCCCAGCCAAATGCAGATCTTCACCTTCATCCTGATCCTGGTGATTGCCGTGGTGACCTCGCAGCCGCTCACACGGCTGCTCAGGATCGTCCCGCTCCCGATCGTCCAGATCGCGCTCGGCGCTGCCCTCGCCTGGCCGACCGCCAGCTTCCATCCGGCAATGGAGCCGGAGCTCTTCCTCCTGCTCTTCATCGCGCCGCTGCTTTTCGCCGACGCCTGGGAGGCGCCGAAGCGCGAATACCGCAAGCTGCTGCGCCCGATCCTGTCGCTCTCCGTCGGCCTGGTCTTCTTCACCACCCTCGGCTGCGGCCTCGCTCTGCACTGGCTGGTCCCATCCTTGCCGCTGCCGGTCGCGTTCGCGATCGCCGCCGTGCTCTCGCCGACCGATGCGGTTGCAGTCTCCGCCATCGTCGACAAGGAGGCCGTACCCAACGATCTCATGCATGTCCTCGAAGGCGAATCGCTGCTCAACGACGCCTCCGGCCTGGTGATCTTTCGCTTCGCCACCGTTGCGGCGCTGACCGGGGGCTTTTCGCTCTGGCAGGCCTCGCTCTCCTTCCTCTTCGCCGTCGCCGGCGGCATCGCGGCGGGACTGCTGGCGCTCGTCGTCGTCTCCGGAGCGCTGAGGTTGCTGGCGAAGTTCGACAGGATCGCGCCGGAAGCGCAGGTGCTGGTCATCATGTTCCTGCCCTTCGCCGCTTTCCTCGCCGCCGAGAGCGTGCATGCCTCCGGCGTCCTCGCGGCCGTCGTCGCCGGACTGGCTGTGGGAACCGTGCGCACCGTCAGCCATCTCAGCGTCTCGGCCCGGATGCTCGCCCATTCTTTCTGGGTGATGCTCGGCTTCCTGCTCAACGGCGCGATCTTCGTCCTGCTCGGCCTGCAATTGCCGGCGATCATCAGCTCCGCTCCGCCTGCCCTCACCGGTTGGCACTGGTTCTGGCAGCCGCTCGGCATCGTGGTCGCGCTGACGCTCTGCCTGATCCTCCTGCGTTATCTCTGGATCTCCGTCGCGGTGGGTCTGGGTCATGTGCTCGGCCGACTTCTCGGCCGCGCTCCGATGCGGGTCAACGCACGGGTCCGTTTCGCCGGAACGATCGCCGGGGTACGCGGGGCTGTCACGCTCGCTGGCGTGATGTCGCTGCCGATGCTCGCGCTCGACGGCTCGCCCTTCCCAGGTCGGGACGTCGCGATCTTCCTGTCGGCCGGTGTGATCCTGCTCTGGCTGGCGATCGCCAGCCTCGGCCTGCCTGCAATCATGCGCGGGCTCGCCGCCGGGCATGGCGCGGCTCAGGTCACCGAGATGCGGCGGGCGCGGATCGCCGCCACCGAGGCGGCCATCGCCCAGCTGGAGGGCGTCGCCCATCCCAGGGGTAGCGACGAGGTCGTCTCGGTCGACCAGGCAGTGGCCGAGGGCCTGATCGCCACCTATCGGCGGCGCCTCACCCTTCTCGATGACGGCAAGACGCCGCACGAGGAAGCGGTCGCGCTGCAGAAGGCCGAAGGCGCCCTGCGCCATGCCGCCTTGGCGGCAGAGCGCGAAGCCTTGCGCGGCCTGCTCAGGAGCGGTGAGATCGACGATGCGACCTTCAACGCGCTGGCGCACGAACTCGTCCTCTACGACGTGCTCGCGGCGTCCAAGGCAAGATCGCACTGACCGCCGGCTCTATAGCGTCGGACCGAAAAATGGAATCCGCTTTTCGGAATAATCCGGTGCGATAACAATGTGATAGATCATCGCGACCGCATCCGGTCGGACGCGCGATGATCTAGGCCCGGGTCGCCAGGATGAACAGGCGCGGGAAGCGCAGAAGCACCTTGCCGTCGGGCTCGAGCGGATAAGCCTTGGCGATTTTCTCGCGATAGAGGGCGAGGAAGGCCTCGCGCTCATCGGCCGGCAGCGGGTCGATATAGGGCTTCAGCCCCGTGCTCTTGAACCATTCGACGATGGCGTCATGTCCGGCGAGCGCATGGACATAGGTCGTCTGCCAGATGTCGACCTGGCAGCCCGCTTCCATCAGCCAGCGCCGGTAATCTGAGAACGAGCCAATGACGGCCTTCGACGCCCGCGCATTGGCGAGGCGCCCCGCCCACGGCCCTTCGGCCGCGGCCTCATCCATCGAGACATGCGAGGGCTCGCTGAGATTGTTCGGCATCTGCACCGCGAGCACCCCGCCCGGCGCCAGCGACCCGGCCAGGCGCGCGAACAGCGCGGGATGGTCGGGAATCCATTGCAGCGCCGCATTGGCGAAGATCAGGTCGTAGCGACCATCCGCCGACCAGCTCTCCAGATCGGCCAAAGTGAAGGAGAGCTGCGGCAGGCGCTTGCGCGCCTTCTCCAGCATGTCCGGCGACGAGTCCAAACCCTCGACCGCCGCATTCGGGAAGCGGGCAGCGACCAGCTCGGTGCTGTTGCCGGGCCCGCAGCCGAGATCGATGCAGCGCTGCGGATCGGTGAGGCGGACGCGCTGGATCAGGTCGAGCGGCGGGCGCGTCCGCTCGTCCTCGAAGCGCAGATACTGGTTCGCATCCCAGTCGACCTTGCCCGTCATCGCGCCTGCTCCGTCTGTCCGCCCAATCCGGTGGCGACGGCCTACGCCTCTAGAGCGAGCGCATCAAGCCGCCATCGACGCGCAGGTTCTGGCCGGTGATGTAGCCGGCGCCCTCCGAAGCGAGGAAGGCGATCGTCGCAGCGATCTCCTCGCTGGTGCCGTAGCGCTGCATCGGCACGCCGGCGCGGCGCTCCTCGGTCGCCGGCAGCGAGTCGATCCAGCCGGGCAGGACATTGTTCATGCGCACATTCTGCGCCGCATATTGGTCGGCGAAGAGCTTGGTGTAGGCGGCGAGCCCCGCCCGGAACACCGCCGAGGTCGGAAAATTTGCCGCCGGCTCGAAAGCCCAGGCCGTCGAGATGTTGACGATCGCGCCCGATTTCTGCGCCGCCATCACCGGCGCGACCAACCGCGTCGGCCGGATCACGTTCATCAGGTAGACGTCGAGACCGGTATGCCATTGCTCGTCGGTGATCTCGGTGATCGGCGCGCGCGGGCCATGGCCGGCGCTGTTGACCAGCACATCGATGCGGCCGAAGCGCGCCATCGTCTCTTCGACCAGGCGCTTCAAGTCGTCGTTCGACTGGTTCGAGCCGGTGACGCCCAAGCCGCCGAGCTCCTTGGCCAGGGCCTCGCCTTTGCCGGAGGACGACAGGATCGCGAGCTTGAAGCCGTCCTGCGCCAGGCGCTTCGCCGCTGCCGCGCCCATGCCGCTGCCGCCGGCGGTGACGATTGCGACTTTTTCTCCTGCCATGGAACGCTCCATCTTTTTGCCAAGGCGTGCGGATGCTACGAGCAGCACCGCTCATTCTCGCCTTTCTCGCATTAGCCGCGTAAACTCGCCAGTCAGTTGGCCAACATCATATCGATAGAAAAACTACTGCATGACCGAACCGCAGCAGCGCCTGCCCTCACTCAATGCGCTGCGCGCCTTCGAAGCGGCGGCGCGGCATCTTAATTTCCGCGCCGCGGCCGATGAGCTCGGCGTCACCCAGGGCGCGGTCGCGCAGCATGTCCGCGGCCTCGAAAGCGAGCTTGGTCTGAAACTGTTCGAACGCCAGCCGCGCCAGCTCGCTTTGACCAGCGCCGGCCGCAGTTACGCGACCCATGTCGCCCGCGCTTTCGCCTTGCTCGCCGAAGCGACCGACACGCTGCGCCCGCAGCCCCTGCGGCTGACAATCAGTGCGACGCCGAGCATCGCGGCAAAATGGCTGGTGCCGCGTTTGCCGGACTTCACCACCGCCCATCCGCAGCTCGAACTCAACATCCTTGCCAGCGACGCGCTGGCGAATTTCCAGTCGGATGGCGTCGATATCGCCATCCGCCAGGGCCGCCCGCCCTTCGGCCCCGGCCTGACCGCCGACCTCCTGTTCGAGCACGAGATCGTCGCGATCTGCCAGCCCGGCATGTGCACCAGCGCGGACGAGCTGGCTCGCCTGCCGCTGCTGCGCGACGGGCATGATCTCTGGCCGGAATTCTTCGAGCGCGCGCTGGGGCGATCGTTGCCGCTGACGATCCGCAGCACGCGCTTCAACCAGACCGCGCTCGCGATCGACGCGGCGATCGCCGGTCAGGGCATCGCGCTCGCCAGCCGTTTCCTGATCGAGCCCGATCTCGCAGCCGGCCGCCTCGCTTTGGCGACACAGGTCAGCATGCGCGGAGGCCTCGATTTCTACGTAGTCAGCGCCCGCAAGCCGCGGCACGTCGAGCAAACGGCGCTGGTGAGAAACTGGCTGCTGGCCCAGCGAAGCTGAGCGGAGAACTCAACCAGCTACCGCAAAGGTGTCCTTGAGCCAGCTCTGCCATCGCGGCTCGCTCTTGGCAGCACGCTCATCAGCATCATCGCCATAGAAGAACAGGCAGGCGCTGACATTGACCTTGTCGCCCATCCCATAGCTGCCGATCAGCACGACGCCGTCATCGGAACGCAGCAAGACATGGCGCTGCTTCCGGTTCTGCTCGGTCTGCTCGACCGTGCCGGCGAAGGCCTGCGGTACCGCCGGCAATTCGCGACGCTCGCCGACATTGGCGCCGGCAAGGTCGAGCGTCTCGGTCAGCCGCTTCCAGACAGCGAGATGCTCGCCCTCGGCCGGCAGCATCGCCTGGAAGCAGGCGCCCTTCTTGCCGGCAAAATGCGTGAGATAGAGCCGCAGCACCGCGAAGAAGCCGGGCCAGCCGCCCTCGAACCCCTCCATCTGGTCGTCCCAGTCATCACTGGAGGCGAACAGCGAATGCACCATCCTGACCAGACACTGGTCGCCCGAGCGGCTGGTGATGGTGATCTCGGTCGCGATCGGCGGCGCCCTCTCACCCCATTCGTATTCGGTGTAGCCGAAACGGTGCGGCGGCTCCCAGAGATTGATCTCGCCGGTCGAACTCATCTCCGGCCCGAAGCTGAAGCTGAGCTTGCCGCCGACCTTTTCCTCGATCGTCGTGCGCGTGAACCAGGTGTTGTAACCAGGTCCGGTCGCCATCGCCTGCCAGACCTGCTCGGGCGTGCCGGGGACCAGCACTTCCATCTCGACCCAGCGCTTGCCGGTTCCGTCCTTCTTGATCGGCATGATCCAGATCCTTTCAGGGATTGCTCACCTCGGGCGCCGGATAGGCGCAGACCACGAGACGATGCGAGCGCCCGCCAGGTGCGCTCTCGTCGTGATAGCGGGCGGCGAGACCGGCCACGGCCTCGCTGAGCTCGCGGGTGAAGGCCGCGCGCTCGGCCGCCGAGCGGAAGCGGATGACGCTGTCGAGCGAGAGCGTCGCCAGCCGCCTCTCCTGCCGGCGCGCTTCGCGCCAGAGTGCCCCGACCTCGCGCACGATCCTAGCCGCGAGCGCGATCAGGTAGCTCGCCGAGAGCCGGTCGCGATTGCGCTCGGGATCGGCGCCGAGCGAACCCAGCGCCGCCGGCGAGACGACGAAGGAGGCGGCGCTCGCCACCAGTAATCGCTCGGTCAGCCCACCCCAGTGCCGCTCGCCTGCCGGTGCGACCAGCTGGTGCTCCTCAAGCGCCCGTAGGTGGTAGTTGACCTTCTGCCGGGTCAGCCCGACCCGGCCCGCGAGCGCCGCGGCCGAAGCCGGCTCGGAGAGTTCGGCTAGGATCCGCCGCTTGACCGGGTCGAGCGCCACGGCGGCACGGGCAGGATCGTCGATGACATCAAGGTCGAGCATGCCTCAGGCTCGCATTGACAAAATTTTTTGTCAATGCGCCAAGACCGCCACCTTGGCTGCCAGTAAGAAACTGATTGCAACATACCAACTGAATGGTATGTATTGACCATGCCACGGCCCACCAAACAATCGCCCGAACGCGGCAATGCCCGCACCCGCCTGCTCGAAGCGGCGCGCGACGTCATCCGCGCCAAGGGCTTCGCCGGCACCAGCGTTGACGATCTCTGCCGCGCCGCCGATGTCACCAAGGGCGCCTTCTTCCATCATTTCGCGAGCAAGGAGGCGGTCGGCGTCGCCGCAGCCGAATTCTGGACGCAGGAGGTCACGCCCTTCTTCGCGGCCGCGCCCTATCACCAACCGGCCGACGCCCTCGCCCGCGTCCTCGCCTATGTCGCCTTCCGCAAGGCGATCATCGCCGGCGACATCTACGAGTTCACCTGCCTGGTCGGAACGCTGGCGCAGGAGGTCCATGCCAGTGCGCCCGACATCCGCGACGCCTGCGGCCGCAGCATTTTGGGCCATGCCGCGACGCTGGAAGCCGATATCGAGCAGGCGCGCCGGGACCACGGCATCACCACGACCGGCTGGAGCGCCGAAAGCCTGGCCCGGCACACCCAGGCTGTCCTGCAGGGCGGCTTCGTCCTCGCCAAGGCCGGCAACGATCCCGATCTGGCGCGCGAAAGCCTCGACCATCTCGACCGCTATATCCGCCACCTCTTCCACGTCGCCGAGGAGCGTGCAGCATGAGCCAATCCATGACGATCGGCTGCGCTTGCAGCCATACCCGGCTGAGGGTGCAAGGGGCACCGATCCTGGTCTCCGAATGCCTGTGCGACAGCTGCCGGGCCGCCGCGGTCCGGCTCGCCAGGCTGCCCGGCGGCAGCGATATTCTCACCGCCTACGGCGCGACGCCGTCAACCGAATATCGCAAGGACCGGGTCGAGATCGTTGCGGGTGCAGAGAGCCTGCGCGAGTTCCGGCTGAAGCCCGGCGCCGGCTCGCGCCGCATCGTCGCGACCTGCTGCAACACGCCGGTCCTCCTGGAGATGAAGGGCGCGCATTGGCTCAGCCTCTACACGCATCTCTGGCCTGAAAACGCCCGGCCCAGACCGGAATTGCGGACCATGACCGGCGACCTGCCCGACGCCTCCGTCCTGCCCGCCGACATCCCGAACCTGAAGACCCACACGGTCTCCTTCTACGCCAAGCTGCTCGGCACCTGGATCGCCATGGGCTTCCGCAACCCGACAATCACGACAGCGGGGACGATCGATGCCTGACGACAAGATCGAGATCGAGAACGTCAACAAGCCCGGCAAGTCCGAGCGGGTCGACCGCGGTAAATATCTGGCGATGCGCAAGGCGCTGCTCGCCGCACTGCCCGACGAGGAGCCGGGGCTGACCGTCCCGGATGCGAAGGAGGCGTTGCTGCCACTCCTGCCGGACGATCTCTTCCCGCAGGGCGCCACCGCCGGCTGGTGGCTGAAGGCCGTCCAGCTCGACCTCGAGGCGAAGGGCGTGATCAAGCGCGCCCCGCGCAAGCCGGTGCATCTCTACCGGCTCACCGCGAGCTGACCTCAACCCGTCTCGGCGAAGGCCGTCGCCAGCGCCGCCGCCGCCTCGTCGAGTTCGGCCGTCTCATGCGCAGCGCTGACCTGCAGACGCAAGCGCGCCTCGCCTTGCGCCACAATCGGGAAGGACACCGCCGGGGCGAAGACCCCCGCACGCGTCAGGCGCGTGGTCATCGCCCGCGCCCGCTCCTCGCCGCCGACCTTCACGGCCGTGATGGCGCTGTCGCTGTCGTGGCAGGCGAGCGCATAGAAGTGCAGCGCCTCGCGCAGATGCGCGACATTGCGCCAGAGCCGCTCGCGCG
Organism: Rhizobiales bacterium 2SD; assembly: GCA_005502805.1. GTDB lineage: Bacteria > Pseudomonadota > Alphaproteobacteria > Rhizobiales > Beijerinckiaceae > Allobosea. The sequence continues at coordinate 187,402 of SCMY01000001.1, forward strand.
GGCCGGGATCGTCGCGGCAGATTTTCAGCGCCGTCAGCGCCGTCGCGGCGTTCGCCGTCGTCATCCCCATGGTGAAGATCCAACTGCGCGACTGCGCCTTGAGCTTTTCGACCAGCGCGCGCGGCCCGGCGACGAAGCCGCCACTGGCCCCGCCTAGCGCCTTCGACAGCGAGCCGGTCAGCAGCGTGTCCGCCGCGCCATTGGCGAGGCCGCAGAGCGGCGCGGTGCCGGTGCCACCCGGCCCGACCACGCCGGTCGCATGCGCCTCGTCGATCATCAGCATCGCGTCGAATTCGCGCGCCAGCGCCTGGATTTCCGGCAATGGCGCCGCTCCGCCCTCCATGCTGAAGATGCCGTCGGTGACGATCAGCCGGCGCTTCGCCCGCCTTGTCCCCTCCAGTGCCCGCCGCAGGCCGGCGATGTTGCGGTTGTCATAGGTCTCGACTTCGGCACGGCTGAGTCGGCAGCCATCGATGATGCTGGCATGGTTCACTCGGTCGGAGATGATGACGTCGCCCGCCCCCACCAGCGTCGTCAGCACCCCGCCATTGGCGCTGCCGCCGGAAGAGAACAGCGCCACCGCCTCGACGCCGAGGAAGGAGGCGAGGTTCTCCGCCAGTGCCTCGTGCAGCGGCGTCGTCGCGAAGACCGGGTAGATTCCGGTGCCGCTGCCGTAGAGCCGCAGCGCCTCATTGGTCGCCGCCAGCACGCGTTCGTCGGTCGAGAGGCCGAGATAGTCGTTGGCGCCGAGCATGATCGTGTCGACGCCGTCGAGCAGGATGCGCCCGCCGCGGCGGCGCTCGATCACCCTTCGGGTGGGGACATGCGCGTTCATGGCGCGGCCTTCGGCAGCGCGTTGGCGACGAGGTTCTGCCAGTAGCGCAGGACATGCGGGACGATGCCATCGTTGAAGACGTAACGGTCACCATGCAGCCCTTCGCCGGGCCCGACCTCGCCGGCGCCGACCCAAGCATAGCATCCGCCTGCGGCGCGGATCATGAAGGCGAAGTCCTCGCAGCCCAGGCTCGGCTTGAACTCGGTCGCCACGTTCTCCGGCCCGACCGCCGCAGAAGCTGCCCGCGCGGCCAGCGCCGCCGCCTCGGCAGTGTTGATCACCGGGGGATAGCCGCGCTTGTAGTCGAGCGTCGCGCTAACGCCATGCGAGGCGGCGACACCATCAGCGATCTCGCCGATCAGCCGCTCGCACAGATCCGACAGCGCCGGATCGAAGAAGCGGCAGGTGCCCTGCAGCCAGACCTCTTTCGGCACGATGTTGCCGACATTGCCACCATGGACCTGCGTCAGGCTGACGACGATCGGCGTCAGGGGGTCGACGCCGCGCGAGACGATGCGCTGCACGCTCTGGATGAAGGCCCCGGCTGCGAGAATCGGGTCGTCGCCGAGATGCGGCATGGCGACATGGGCGCCGAGTCCGGAGAAGTGCAGCTCGAAATTATCGACTGCCGCCATCTGAGCGCCGGCGCGGGCTGCGATCGTGCCGAAGGGCACGCCAGGCCAGTTGTGCACGGCATAGACCGCCTCGACCGGGAAGCGCTCGAGCAGCCCGGCCTCGATCATCTTCATGCTGCCGCCCTCGTTCTCCTCGGCCGGCTGGAAGATGAAGTGGACGGTGCCGTCGAAATCGGGATTCTCGCTGAGGAGCTTCGCCGCCCCGAGCAGCATGGCGCTGTGGCCGTCATGGCCGCAGGCATGCATCACGCCCTCTTTCGTCGAGGCATAAGGCAGGCCGGTGCGCTCGATGACAGGCAGCGCGTCGAGTTCGGCACGCAGGCCGATGGCGCGCGTGCCGGAGCCGGCGCGCAGCGTGCCGACGACGCCGGTGCCGCCGATCCCCTCCCGCACCTCGAGACCGAAGGAGCGCAGCTTGTCGGCGACGAAGCGGGCCGTCTCGACTTCCCTAAAGCCGAGTTCGGGATTGGCGTGGATGTGATGGCGCCAGGCGACGACCTCTGGCGTCAGCTTGGCGATCGGGTCATTGTGCAGCATGGTTCTCTCCTGTCCGTGTCCCAGGATTAGGAGAGCGGGCCGGGCAGCGTCTTGAACCAGATTGACCGATGAGTGAGCCGCGACAGGAAAGTCAGGCATTCTGGCGCCACGCCGCCTTCCGCGAGCTCGGCCTGCTCGCGGCGCGCTTTCGTGAGCATCGCTATGACCGCCACACCCATGATGGCTATGTCATCGCGCTGATCACCGAGGGCTGCGAGCGCGTCCGCGTCGGCAGGCAGGAGGTGCTGGCGCCGGCCGGCTCGGTGCTCATCGTCAATCCCGAGGAATGGCATGACGGCGAGGCCGGCGCCGAGGAGGGCTGGGCCTACCGTACCTTCTATCCCTCGGTCGCACTGCTCTCGGAGGTCGCGGCCGAGCTCGGCCAAGGGCAGGCGCCGCTGTTCCCACAGGCGCTGCTCGACGACCCCGAACTCTCTCGCCTCCTCGCCACAGCCCATGCGGAATCGACCTCGGCGGATGCGACCCGCGCCGAAGCCTCGCTGCTGACCGCGTTACACCGCCTGATCCTCCGGCATGGCGACGCCGACCGGCCGGCCGAACCGCTCGATCGCTCAGGCGCGCAGCGCAGGTTCTCGCGCTATGAGGAAATGATCGAGGATAACCTCGCCGACGAGCTCGACCTGCAAGGCCTCGCCGCGGCCGCCGGCGTCACCCGCTTCCAGGTCATCCGCGACTTCAAGAAGCTGACCGGCTCGACCCCGGCCACCTTCATCCGCGACCGCCGCCTGCGCCGCGCCAACCGTTTGATCCAGAACGGCGCCAGCCTGGCGGACGCCGCCTTCGCCGCCGGCTTTTCCGACCAGAGCCATCTCTCGCGCAGCTTCCGCGCCGTGCACGGCATCACGCCCGGCATGTTCCGCAAAGCCGGCTAGAACACTCTCTCCTGCAAGCATCGATGAAACCGCGTCACCTCCTGCTCGCGCTCGTGGTCGTCTTCTTCTGGGGCGTCAATTTCGCGATCATCAAGCTCGGCCTGCGCCAGATTTCGCCGCTCGGCCTCGGCGTCATCCGCTTCGTCCTCGCCGCTTTCCCGTGGATCTTCTTCATCCGGCGGCCACAGATTCCGCTCTCGTCGCTGGCGCTCTACAGCCTGCTCATCTTCGCGCTGCAATTCGGCTTCCTCTTCACCGGCATGAAGGTCGGCGCCAGCGCCGGCTTGGCCTCGCTGGTCATGCAGTTGCAGGTCTTCTTCACCATCGGCTTTGCCGTGCTCTTCCTCGCCGAACGGCCAACGCGCTGGCAGCTCCTGGGAGCGCTTTTCGCCTTCAGCGGCATCGCCGTCGTTGCGGCGAACCTCGGCGGCGACGTCACGCTCGCCGGCCTGTCGCTGCTGATCCTGGGGGCGATGGCCTGGGGCGGCGGCAACATCGTCTCGCGCATCATCTCGATGCGTCATGGCGCGATCAACGTGCTCGGCCTGGTCTGCTGGGGCAGCCTGTTCGCCACGCCGCCCTTGCTGGCCGTCGCGCTGATCCTCGACCCGCAGGGTCTCACGGCCAGCTTCACCGGACTCGACTGGACGTCGCTCGGGGCGATCGCCTATCTCGTCTACATCTCGACCCTGTTCTGTTTCGGGGCCTGGAGCCTGTTGCTGGGGCTCTATCCCGTGGCGACCGTCGCGCCCTTCACATTGCTCGTCCCGGTCTTCGGCTTCCTCGGCTCGGCGGTGCTGCTGGGGGAGGTTATCCAGCCCTGGAAGCTGCTGGCCTCCGCCCTGATCATCGCCGGACTGCTCCTCAACGTCTTCGGCCAGCGCCTATTCAAGTGAACTGCGGCAGCCGCGGTCACATCCGCGCTAGCGGCGGAACTTGCCGCCCCATGGCCGACTTGCCCCTTCATGCCGCCCGGAGGACCAGCCATGCCGCGCATCGTCAGCAAGGAGGATTTCCCGGTCGGCCATATCCGGCAATATCTCGAACCCGGCCCGATCGTGCTGGTCTCCTCCCGCCATCGCGGCAGGGACAACATCATGACCATGGGCTGGCACATGGTGCTGGAGTTCTCGCCATCGCTCGTCGCCTGCCTGATTTCCAGCGGCAATCACAGCCACCGCATGATCAGGGACAGCGGCGAATGCGTCATCAACCTGCCGACGACCCGGCTCACCGAACAGGTGGTCGGCATCGGCAACTGCTCCGGCGCCGGCACCGACAAATTCGAGACGTTCGGGCTGACGGCGCAGCGGGCGCACGCGGTCAAGGCGCCGCTGATCGGCGAGTGCCATGCCTGCTTCGAATGCCGCATCCATGACGAGGCGCTGATCGAGCGCTACGACCTCTTCATCCTCGAAGTGGTCAAGGCGCATGTCGCGCCGCGCCCGCTCCACCCGAAGACGCTGCACTACACCGGCAACGGCCTCTTCATGACCGCGGGCAAGGTCATCGACGAAAGCGCGAAGTTCGAGCCGTTCATGCTGCGCACTTGATGCCGGCCCGGTCGTTCGCAAGCAAAAAAGGCCGCGCCTCCTGGCGCGGCCTTTTCCATCGCAGGGCGATGAAGTTCAGAACTTATAGGCGAGGCTGGCGCGGGCCGCGTGCGAGGACGGTTCGTGACCGGCCGTCAGGCCGAGAAAGGCGCTGCGCGCGGTGTAGTCGAAGTTGCCGTAGTCGGTGTAGCGATAATCGACGCCGAGGATCAGGTTGTTGGTCATGGCGTAGTTGACGCCGCCGCCGACCGTCCAGCCCGTGCGCGAGAACTTGCCGCTCTCGCCGAAGCCGGCGAGCGGGTTGAAATAGGTGTGCTCGAACTTGGTGAAGGCAGCGCCGGCCGTGCCGTAGACCATGAAGCGGTCGAAGGCGTAGCCGATGCGGGCGCGCACCGAGGCCTGCCAGTCCTGCTGGACACGGACGAGGCCGCCCGGGTCGAAGGGGCTACGGACCAGCGGCGGGTCATTGAAGCCGCCGCGTGCGTTCATGGCTTCGACATCGCCTTCGACGCCGAGCACGATCTGGCCCATCTGGTAGTTGAAGCCAGCATGGCCGCCGGCCACGAAGGACGAGGGGCTATAGTCGAAATTCACGCCGAGCGGCGTACGGCCGGCGGTCAGGAACTCGCCCAGCCGGTCCGAACCCCAGGAGTAGCCGACCTGTCCGCCGACATAGAAGCCGGTCCAGTTGTAGAGCTGCGGCAAGGCCGGCGCCATCGGCAGAGATTTCCTCGAGGGCAGATCGGACGCCATGGCAGCGCCGCTACCCAGCAGGACGATGCTCGCGACGGTGGCTTTCAGAAGCGTCTTCATCGGTTCTCTACTCGATCACGGAACGGGCGCGGAGCGGCCCATCGCTATGCCCTGGCGGGGGCTATCGGCTGCTCGCAGTATGAAAGCGTTAAGGTTAACAAAGCTCTAAGCCGCTATGACCTTCATTAAGATGCGGGAACGAATGCTTATGGTGCCGCGTTGGCAGCGCGACGGAGCCTCTACATGGCCTATTTCAAGCGACTGACGGGCGCCGCCGGACTCGCCGCCATGGTCGCCGGTTATCTCCACGGCCTGGTCTCGCGCCGGGTCGGCGAGCCCCTGCGCCAAGCAAGGCGCGGGCGCGGGGCCAGGAGCCCGGTTTCCCTGCCATGGCGCGGCTGGAAGGACGTGCTGGCGCGCTTCGCCGCCCGCATCCAGGAAGCGCGTGTGCTCTCGCTGGCCGGCGCCGTCGCCTTCTTTACCCTGCTCTCGCTGGTGCCGGCCCTGTCGTTGCTGGTCACGCTCTACGGCATGCTGACCGATCCGGCGACAATCGTCGGCCAGCTCGACGACGTCACCATCGTCTTCCCTGAAGCGGCGCGCGAGCTGATCCGCGAGCAGGCGCTGAGGCTGGCGGGCCAAGACACGGCCAATCTCTCGCTGACCTTCCTGATCAGCTTCCTCGTCGCGATCTGGAGCGCCAATGCCGCGATGAAGGCGGCCTTCGATGCGCTCAACATCATCTATGGCGTGCGCGAGCGCCGCGGCTTCGTCCGGCTCAACCTGGTCTCGCTGGCGACGACACTGAGTGCGCTCATCGTGCTGATCCTGGCGCTGACGCTGATCGCGAGCCTGCCGGTGGTGACCGCGCTCTTTCCGTTCGGCCACGAGCTGGAGGTGCTGATCCGCTGGCTGCGCTGGCCCGCCTTCTTCGTCGTCGGCATCACCGCGATCGGCTGCCTCTACTGGATCGGCCCGACCCGCAAGCCGCCGCGCTTCGCCTGGGTGCTACCGGGCGCCATCGCAGCGGCGCTGCTCTGGGTCGCGGCCTCGATCGGCTTCTCCTTCTATGTCAGCACGCTCGGCCGCTACACCGCGACCTATGGCTCGCTCGCCACCATCGTCGTGTTCATGACCTGGCTCTGGCTCTCTGCGACGATCGTGCTGGCCGGTGCCGAGCTCAATGCCGAGCTGGAGCATCAAAGCCGTTACGGCTCGGCTCCGGCGCCGGTCACGCAGCTCAGCCGCAGCGCGCCCGGCGGACGCTGACCAGTGGCTGGAGCACGATGCCACAGCCGCAGGCGCTTGACCTCGCCATGACCGAGGCATCTGTTCGTCGGCAATCACGGCCCAGCGCCAACACGACGGATACCTCATGATCACCGCGACCCGCATCCACCTCACCATCGCCATGCTGATGGGGCTCTCCGGCGTGACCCTGCTTGCCGCCGGCACGCATTCCGGCGCCTCCGACAATGTCCAGATCGCCGGGCAGATGCTGCTCTTTCACGCGCCCGCGGTGATCGCAGCCTGCACGGCAAGGCGGGCCGAATTACTGGCCGATTGGCCGGCGCGCCTCGCGATCTCCCTGCTGATCCTCGGCGTCGCGCTGTTTTCCGCCGATCTGGCGGTGCGCGGCTTCCATGGCGAGCGCCTCTTCCTCGGCGCGGCGCCCGCCGGCGGCTTCATGATGCTCGGCGGCTGGCTTGGGCTCGTCCTTGCCGCCCTGTTCGCGAAGCGCGCCTGACCGGCATCGGCGCGCTTTCGCAGCCTGATATCTTCCGCTAGAACGCGGCGCGGCGCGGCTGCCTCCCTGCGCCTTTGCGGAGCCTGTCGATGAACGCCCCTCACAATCTCACGCCCTCGCAAGCCGCCGATCTGCTCGTCCAGGCGCTGCCGCATATGCAGCGCTACGATCAGGAGGTGATCGTCATCAAGTATGGCGGCAACGCCATGGGCGACGCCGCCACTGCCGAGGATTTCGCCGAGGACGTGGTGCTGCTCGAGCAGTCCGGGCTGAAGCCTGTGGTCTGCCATGGCGGCGGCCCGCAGATCGCCCGCATGCTCGACAAGCTCGGCATCAAGTCCGAATTCAAGCAGGGCCTGCGCGTCACCGACGCCGCCACCGTCGATGTCGTCGAGATGGTCCTGGCCGGCTCGGTCAACAAGGAGATCGTCGGCTACATCTCGCGCGAGGGCGGCAAGGCGATCGGCCTCTGCGGCAAGGACGGCAACATGGTGCTCGCCAAAAAGGCGACGCGCACCATCGTCGATCCCGATTCGAAGATCGAGCAGGTGCTCGACCTCGGCTTCGTCGGCGAGCCCGAGACGGTCGACACCACCGTGCTCAAGGCGATCTTGAAGGAAGAGCTGATTCCGGTGCTGGCGCCGGTCTGCGCCGCCGCCGACGGCCAGACCTACAATGTCAACGCCGATACCTTCGCCGGCGCGATCGCCGGCGCGCTCAATGCCAAGCGCCTGCTGCTGCTCACCGACGTCCCGGGCGTGCTCGACAAGGACAAGAAGCTGATCCCCGAGCTCACCATCGAGCAGTGCCGGCGCCTGATCGCCGACGGCACCATCTCCGGCGGCATGATCCCGAAGATCGAGACTTGCATCTACGCGCTGGAAAAGGGCGTCGAGGCCGTCGTCATCCTCGACGGCAAGGTCCCGCATGCGGCGCTGATCGAGCTCTTCACCGACACCGGCTCGGGCACGATCATCAGGAAGTGACGCCAACGGCCGTCTTTCCGGGTTCGCTGCTACGCAGCGCCCGGAAAGGCGGAGTACTTCCCCGTCGCAAGGACTTCGCAAGCATCTTGCATGTCATGATGGCGCGTCCCACATGACATGACCCAATGAACCAGAACGCACCAATCACCGCCGCCACCCCGCTCCTGCCGGAGCAGGTGGCGTTCGGCCATGTCGATCACTGGATCTTCGACCTCGACAACACGCTCTATTCGCACGAGGCGCAGGTCTGGCCGCAGGTCAACGAGCGGATCAGCCTCTATCTGCTCGACCTGTTCGGGCTCGACGGCCTCTCCGCGCAGCAATTGCGCCGCTATTATTACGAGCGCTACGGCACGACGCTGAACGGGCTGATGGCAGAGCACGGCATCGAACCCGACGACTTCCTCGCCTTCGCCCATGACATCGACCTGTCGATGCTCGATCCCAATCCCGATCTCGGCGCGGCGATCGCGGCCCTGCCCGGCCGCAAGCTGATCCTGACCAATGGCTCGCGCGGCCATGCCGAGAACGTCGCCGGCAAGCTCGGCATCCTCCAGCATTTCGAGGACATCTTCGACATCGTCGAGGCCGGCTTCCTGCCCAAGCCCGAACGCGCGACCTATGAGAATTTCCTCGCCAAGCACGCGGTCGATCCCGCCCGCGCGGCGATGTTCGAGGACATCGACAAGAACCTGATCGTGCCGAACGACCTCGGCATGAAGACGGTGCTGATCGTGCCGCGCACGCCCGACCCCTTCCGCGACGCCTCGGAGCAGGCTGTGGTCGAAGCCGGTCATGTCCATTTCGTCACGGATGACCTGACCGGCTTCCTGAAGCCGCTGATGCGGCCGGGTGAGACGATCCCGCTCGCAACGCCTCAGGCGTAGCGCTCTGCCGCGAGGCCATGGGCGCGGCGCAGACTCATGAGATCGAGCCCGGGAATCGCGCCGTCGATCACTAGCCAGCGCCCGCCGACCATGACACGGTCGGCCCGGTTGGCGCCGCAGAGCACCAGCGCCGCGATCGGATCGTGCGCTCCCGAAAAGCGCAGTTCGTCGAGCCTGTAGAACGCAAGGTCGCCCTGCAGGCCGACGGCGATCCGGCCGATATCGGAGCGTCCCAGACAGCGGGCCGAGCCCTCCGTCGCCCAGCGGATCGTGTCGCGGGCTGTCACCGCGCTGGCGCTCTTGTAGTGCAGACGGTTGACCAGCAGCGCGTGGCGCAGCTCCTCCATCAGGTTCGAGCCGTCATTGCTGGCCGAACCGTCGACGCCGAGGCCGAGCGGCGCTCCGGCCGCCTCCAGCTCGCGCGTCTTGCAGAAGCCGGAGGCGAGCACCCCGTTCGAGGTCGGGCAATGGCAGACCCCGACGCCGGCCTTGCCCAGCCGCTCGCATTCCTCGCAGGAAAAATGGATGCCGTGCGCCAGCCAGGTTTTTGGCCGCATCCAGCCGGCTTCCTCGAGCAGGTCGAGCGGGCGCTTGCCATAGACCTCCCGGCAATAGGCGTCCTCATCCTCGGTCTCGGCGAGGTGGGTATGCAATGGCGCGTCGAAGCGCGTCGCCAGCTCCGCCGAGGCCGCCATCAGCGAGGTCGTCACCGAGAAGGGCGAGCAGGGCGCGAGCGCGATCTGCACCATGCTGCCGGGCTTCGGGTCATGGAACAGGCCGAGCACCCGCTCGCAATCGGCGAGGATGGTGTCCTCGTCCTGCACGACCTCGTCGGGCGGCAGGCCGCCATCCTTCTGCGACAGGTTCATCGAGCCGCGCGAGATGGTGACGCGGATGCCGAGCGCCCGCGCCTCCTCGACCGCGATGTCGACGGCGTTCTCCAGCCCGGCCGGGTAGAGATAATGGTGATCGGCCGCGGTGGTGCATCCGGAGAGCATCAGCTCGACCAGCGCCGCGCGCACCGCGAGCCGCAGATCCTCCGGCCGCAGGCGCGCCCAGAGCGGGTAGAGCGCCTTCAGCCAGGGGAAGAGTTCGCGATCGATCGCCGCGGGATGGGCCCGGGTCAGCGTCTGATAGAAATGGTGATGGGTGTTGATCAGCCCCGGCAGCACGGCATGGCCCGAGGCGTCGAAGCTTTCAGTCACCGGCAGCGCCGGATAAGCCCCGCTGGCGACGAGCTCGACGATCACCCCGTCCTCGACCACGACCCCTCCGCCGGCATTCTCGGCGAGGATGGCGAGCGGATTCCGGATCCAGATGCGCATGGTATTTTATTGTCAGCGAACCCTCGACACTCGGCATAAGCCGAGATCGCGGGAAATGCCAACTGGCGATCGCTGCGCCATGCTTGGGCAGAGGGACTAGCCAAACCGCGCCATGCCCGCCGCAGCATTGGCGCTAGAGCCGGATCCGATCGGCTTGCTGCGCGAGCCGATCGGCGAAGCATCATCGCGAATCGCAGAGGCTACCTGCTCACGCCACCTTGGCGATCACCGGCTTGGCTTCCCACTCCTCGCCCCAGATCATCACGGCGTGGCCGGGCGAGACCTCGCGGTACTGGCGCACCGGCGGGACATAGTCGGCCGGGCGGATCGGGCTCTTGATCTCGTCGTTCGAGACCGGGCGCTTCTGCAGGCGCCGGGCCGGATCGGCGATCGGCACCGCCGCCAGCAGCCGCTTGGTGTAGGGGTGCTGCGGATTGCCGAAGATCGCCTCGCGCGGGCCGATCTCGACGATCTCGCCGAGATACATCACCGCGACGCGGTGGCTGACGCGCTCGACCACCGCCATGTCATGCGAGATGAAGAGATAGCCGAGGCCCATGCGGGCCTGCAGGTCGAGCATCAGGTTGACCACCTGCGCCTTCACGGAGACGTCGAGCGCGGACACCGCCTCGTCCGCCACGATCAGGCGCGGCTCGACCGCGAGCGCGCGGGCGATGCAGATGCGCTGGCGCTGGCCGCCCGAAAACTCGTGCGGGAAACGGCTCGCCATATCAGGCAGAAGGCCGACGCGCTTCAGGAGGTCGGCGACCTTGTCGCGTGCCTCGGAGCGGCTGGCGAGGTTGTTGATCAGCAGCGGCTCGGCGATCGCGGCCCCGACATTCATGCGCGGGTTCAGCGAGGCGAACGGATCCTGGAAGATCATCTGCATGCGCTTGCGTTGCTCGCGCAGTTCGCCCTGGCTGAGCTTGAGCACGTCGACGCCGTCGAGCAGCACCGAGCCGGAGAGCGGCTCGACCAGGCGCAGCACCGAGCGGCCGGTCGTCGACTTGCCGCAGCCGGATTCGCCGACCAGCGCCAGCGTCTCGCCCGCCTTCAGGCTGAAGGAGACGTTCTCGACCGCGTGCACCCGGCCCTTGACCGAAGAGAGCAGGCCCGAGCGGATCTCGAAGCGGGTGGTCAGACCCGCGACTTCCAGCACCGGGCGCTCGGCCGCCTGGACGGTGTCGGGCACCTCGGTCGGCACGTCCGACTGGCCGGTGTTGCGATCGACGACCGGGAAGCGCATCGGCCGCACGCGCCCTTCCATCGAGCCCAGTCGCGGCACGGCCGAGAGCAGCGCCTTGGTGTAGGGCTTCTGCGGGCTGGCGAAGATGTTCTCGGTCGGGCCGGTCTCGATCTCGTCGCCATTGTACATGACGACGGTGCGGTCGGCGATCTCGGCGACGACACCCATGTCGTGGGTGATGAAGAGGACGGACATGCCCTCCTCATGCTGCAGCTGCTTGATCAGCTCGAGGATCTGCGCCTGGATCGTCACGTCGAGCGCCGTCGTCGGCTCGTCGGCGATCAGGAGCTTGGGCTTGCAGGCCAGCGCCATCGCGATCATCACGCGCTGGCGCATGCCGCCGGAGAAGCGGTGCGGATATTCGTGGAAGCGCGACTTCGCCGACGGGATCTTGACCTTCTCCAGCAGGCGGATCGTCTCGGCCTCGGCCTCGGAGCGCGACAGGCCGCGATGCAGGATCAACGCCTCGGCGATCTGGAAGCCGATGGTCAGCACCGGGTTCAGCGAGGTCATCGGCTCCTGGAAGATCATCGCGATCTCGTTGCCGCGGATCTCGCGCATCTGCGCATCCGGCAGGGTCAGCAGCTCCTTGCCGTTGAGCTTGATCGAGCCCTCGATCTTGCTGGAGCTCGGCGGGGTCAGCCGCATGATCGAGAGCGCGGTGACGCTCTTGCCGGAGCCGGATTCGCCGACCACCGCCAGCGTTTCCTGCGGCTTGATGTCGAAGGAGATGTTGCGCACCACCGGCTTCCAGAGTCCTTCGACCCGGAACGAGGTCGTCAGGTTCGAGACCGAGAGGATCGGAGAGGTCATGCCAGGTCCTTCTGAGCGATCTGATTGGGCTGCGGACCGGGCACAAGCGCCCACCCCGCGGCCGGTGGGCCGGGTGCAAAGTCCGGTCAGAATAACCAGAGCGCGGCGGATGTCAGCAGCCAGCGGCACAAAAGTTTTGGCACACTGCCCGCTTTTGCGCCGGCACGTCGCCAGATTGCACGATTGACGTGCGGGCGAGCCGATATTCCCGCTGGTATTGCCCGGGTAAAATTAGGCAAAAGCGCACCGCTCCACACCCCTTCAGGCGCAACACGCCGGCCTCGCTTACGGCTCCATCTCGTTCGCCTGCCCCGTGCCGGTGTAGAGCGCGGCCTCGTCACGCAGCCAGCCGACGAAGGCCTGGACGTTGACGTTCTCGTCGAAACGCTTGGGGTAGACGACGAAATAGGCGTCCTCGCAACGCATCCGATGCGGATAGGCCACCATCAGCGCGCCCGACTGGATCTCTTCCCGCACCAGGAAATCCGGCAGGATCGCGACGCCGATCCCGGCGATCGCAGCCTGGATCACCAGCGAATAATACTCGAATTTAGGCCCGGCGATGCCGTTGACGCCGCTGGCGCCGGCATCGGCGAGCCAATCGCGCCAGAGATAGGGTCGCGTCGAATGTTGCAGCAGCGGCAGGCGGGCGAAGCCGTCGGGACTGATGAGCGCCTCGCCGCCGATCAGCTGGGGTGCGCAGACCGGGATGACATGCTCGTCCATCAGATGGTGGATGCGGGCGCCCGGCCAGGTCGGGCTGCCGAAATGGATCGCGGCATGCGCCTTGTCCTCCTCGAAGCTGAATGGGCGGATCTTCGAGATCAGATTGATGTCGATGGTCGGGTGCGCGGCGATGAAGCGGGCCAGCCGCGGCACGAGCCAGCGCGAGCCGAAGGTCGGCAGGCAGGCGATGGTCAGGACGCCGCCCTTGCGGCCATGCGAAAGCAGCCGCGTGGTCGCGACCTCGACCCGATTCAACAGGCTGCGCAGCTCCTCGGCATATTCCTCGGCTGCAACGGTCGGGGTCAGCCGCTGCTTGTCGCGCAGGAACAGGTTCTGGCCGAGCAGTTCTTCCAGTGCGGCGAGGCGGCGGCTGACGGCGCTCTGGGTCAGGTTGAGCTCGGCCGCGGCGCGCGTGACGCTGCGATGGCGCGCCACCGCCTCGAAACAGGCGAGATCCCGGGTCGGCGGCAAGGTCCTGCGCACGGGCTCGCTCCCATCCCGCTCATTCCAATCCGGAATGATCTGCATCGGAAATCAGCAATGGGCAAGGTCCCCGGCCGGCCCTAGCTTCCGATACGAGGGAACGCGACCGGCAGCCGCGACACCTGCGCTCGAAACAGGGCGTGGGGCCGTTTGCGGGTTCAGAAAACAAGAAAGGGGAGGACGATGAGGCTGGCGACGGCATTCGCAGGCGCGCTGATCGGGCTGGGCACCAGCATGGCCCTGGCGCAGCAACCGGTTCCGGAGATCAAGGTACTGACCTGGCCCGCCGCCAAGTACCAGCACTATTTCGAGACCTCGAACTATGTCGCCGAAGGCTGGCGCAAGCTCGGCCTCAAGGTCACGCTCGACCCGCAGCCCTTCCCCAATCCGATGCTATCGAAATGGTTCAAGGAGCATGATTTCGACGTGGTGATGTCGGTGCTGTCGGGCTCGCCGCAGCGCTCGGAGCCGGACTTCTTCACCAACGCCCAGTTCAATTCGCGCAACAGCGCCCCGAGCGATTCCAATGTCGGCTCCTTCTCCAGCCCGAAGGTCGACGAGCTCGGCGGCAGGCAGCTTGCTCTCTACGACGCACAGGAGCGCCGCAAGGTGATCCATGAGTTGCAGCGCGTGCTCGCCGACGAGCAGCCCGAAGCCGTGCTCGCCTATGTCGTCAACACCTTCGCGATGAACACCGCCAAGGTCGAGATCCCCGGCTATGAGGACACCTCCGACGGGCCGCGCTCACTCTGGAACATGCTGCGCCTGACCTCCAAGGCCGGCACGGCGATCAAGATCGGCCGCACCATCGACCAGGGCACCTTCAACCCGTTGGCCGCGACGATCGTCGAGGACTTCAACACGCTGAGCCTGGTCTACGACAAGCTCGTAGAACTCGGCCCCGACGGCTCGCCGCGCATGTGGCTGGCCGAAAGGCTGGAGGTGGTCGATCCGACCACCGTGGTGGTCAAGCTTCGCCAGGGCCACAGCTTCAGCGACGGCAAGCCGGTCACGGCCGAGGACGTCAAGTTCTCCTTCGACTATCTGAAGCGCTGGGACGCCGCCTATTTCAAGAAATACCTGGAGAAGCTCGCCTCGGTCGACGTCGTCGATCCCACGACGGTGCGCTTTAAGCTGACCGAAGCCTATGCGCCCTTCATCATCAACACGCTCGGCCAGGTGCTGATCCTGCCCAAACATGTCTGGGGCGACGTGGTCGAGAAGACCGGCATCGCCAAGCCGCAGGATTTCCGCAACACGCCGCTTATCGGCAGTGGCCCCTACACGCTGCGCTACTGGCGCGAGGGCCAGGAAATCTCGCTGCAGCGCCGGGCCGATCATTTCGCCAAGCCCGCTTCCGACCTGCTGATCGTCGTCTTCGGCTCGGCCGAGCTCGTCGGCGCCGCGCTGAAGAAGGGCGATATCGACGTCTCCTTCCAGCCGATCGTGCCGACCGTGGTCAAGGAGTTCGCCGCCGAGAAGAACGTCAAGCTGATCCAGGCGCGCTCGAACGGCCATATGTCGATGCGCTACAACACCGCCCGCCCTGCGCTCGCCAGCAAGGCGCTGCGCCAGGCCATGGCCCATGCCATCCCCTATGACGCGATCATCGAGGAAGTGCTGGGCGGCGATGCCGGCCGCAGCGCCACGCCGATCGTGCCGGTCAACGCCTTCTGGCACGACGCCTCGATCCCGCTGCCGGCCTATGACATCGACAAGGCCAAGGCGATTCTGAAGGCAGCCGGCTACAGCTGGGGGCCGGACGGCGCCCTGCGCGCCCCGGCGAAGTGATTGCCGCTGGTATCGTAATGATCGACGTCCGCGACCTCACCAAGCACTACGCCGCGGCGGCGGGCCTGCGCTCGCTGCTGCCTGGCCGGCGCGGCGCGGTCACGCGGGCGGTCGAGGGCGTCAGCTTCGAGATCGGCGCCGGCGAAGTGCTCGGCCTTGTCGGCGAATCCGGCTCGGGCAAGTCGACCACCGGACGCCTGCTGGTCGGACTGGAGACGCCGAGCTCCGGCACGATCCGAATCGACGGCAGCGACAGCGCCGCCGCCCGCGCCCGCGACAAGAAGGCCTTCCACCGCCAGGTCCAGATGATCTTCCAGGATCCCTATGGCGCCCTCAACCCGCAGCATACGGTCGAGGAACTGGTCGGGCGGCCGCTGCTCTATCAGGGCGTGCGCGACCGCGCCAAGGTGGCGGCGAGCGTCCGCTCCGTCCTCGCCGAGGTCGGCCTGAACCCGCCTGAGAGCTATCTCGCCAAGCACCCGCACCAGCTCAGCGGCGGCCAGCGCCAGCGCGTCTGCATCGCCCGCGCGATCATCCTGGAGCCGCGCTTCCTCGTCGCCGACGAGCCGGTCTCGATGCTCGACGTCTCGATCAAATGGGACATTGTCCGCCTGCTCAAGCGCCTCGCCCGCGATCGCGGCATCGCCATGCTCTACATCACCCATGACCTCGCCACCGTCGGCGCGGTCTGCGACCGACTCGCGATCATGTATCGCGGTCGCATCGTCGAGACCGGCCCGGTCGAGGACGTGCTGTCGGCGCCAAGCGACACCTATACGCGCACGCTGATCGCGGCGATCCCCTCGGCCGATCCCGACATCGTCCGGGTGCCGCCGCCCGCTCTCCAGCAAGCGACGCTCTGAACCATGGCCGGCTATCTGCTCCGCCGTTTCTGGCACATGGTCCTGACGCTGTTCGCCATGGCGACGCTGATGTTCTTCCTGTTTCGGCTGCTGCCGGGCGACCCGACCGCGACGGTGATCAGCCCCTCGCTCTATCCCAAGGCGCAGGAGGCGATGCGCCAGCAATTCGGGCTCGATCGGCCGCTCTTCGAGCAGTACCTCATCTATCTGCGCAATCTCTGCGTCCTCGATTTCGGCATCTCCTTCCAGACCAACCGGCCGGTCTTCGAGATGATCCAGGGCAGGCTGCTCAACACGATCCTGCTGATCCTGCCCTCGATGCTCGCCGCCTATCTCCTGGGCGCGGGCATCGGCGCGATCGCCGCCTGGAAGCGCGGCAGCGCCGCTGAGGTCAGCCTGGTCTTCACCGCGACGGCGCTGCAATCGGCGCCGTTGTTCTGGCTCGGCATGCTCGCGATCCTGCTGTTCTCGATCAAGCTCGACCTCTTCCCGATCGGCCACATCGTCACGCCGGGGATGTTCCCCGAGCAGGACTGGCGGATGTATCTTTCCGCCGACTTCCTGCACCACCTCGCGCTGCCCTTCCTGGTCAACACGCTCTACCAGCTCTGCTTCCCGCTGCTGCTGATGCGCTCGACCATGCTCTCGACCATCGGCGAGGACTATATCGAGCTCGCCCGGATGAAGGGGCTGAGCGAGCGCCGCGTCCTCTTCGGCCATGCCGCCCGCAACGCCCTGCTGCCGCTGGCGACGACGCTGCCGATGATCCTCGGCTGGGCCGTCGCCGGCTCAGTGGTGATCGAGACGGTGTTCTCCTGGCCCGGCCTCGGCCTGCTGATGATCGACGCGATCAGCCGCGCCGATTACCCCGTCGCGCAGGCCGCCTTCCTGCTCATCGCCGTGCTGACCGTCTTCGGCACCTTCATCGCGGACCTGCTCTACGGTCTGCTCGATCCACGCATCGTCTACGCCTGACCATGCCGACCATCATCCTCGACTTCTTCCGCGCGGTCTGGCGCGGCCCCTTCGGCCCCACCGGGCTGGTGATCCTCGGCCTCTGCGTCGCGCTCGCCATCCTCGGCCCGGCGATCGCGCCCTATGACCCGGTCGCGCGCAACTACGACGCCGCCGGCAAGCTGCTGCGGCTCGCCCCGCCCTCCTGGCAGCATTGGCTCGGCACCACCCTGCTCGGCCGCGACGTGCTCAGCCAGATGCTGGTCGGCGCCCGCCCGGCTTTGCTGGTCGGCGGTTTGACAGCGCTCGGCACCGTGCTGATCGGCGTCAATATCGGCCTGATCTCCGGCTATTTCGGCGGCCGGATCGACTCTTTCCTGATGCGGCTGACCGACATGTTCCTCGGCCTGCCCTTCCTGCCCTTCATCATCATCGTGCTCTCGCTCACCGGCCGCAGCCTGACCACCATGGTGATCGCGATGACCTTGGTGATGTGGCGCTCGACGGCGCGGGTGGTGCGCGCCCAGGTGCTGTCGCTGCGCGAAATGCCCTTCGTCGCGGCCGCCCGCATCACTGGCGCCAGCGATCTCGCCATCATCTACCGCGAGATCGCGCCCAACATCATGCCGATCGCGCTGGTCAGCGTCGCCTTCGCACTCGCCTGGGCGATCATCACCGAGGCCAGCATCGGCTTCCTCGGCTTCGGCGACCCGTCCGTGGTGAGCTGGGGCTCGATCGTCTACGACGCCTATGCCTCGCAGATGATGTATCGCGCGCCCTGGTGGGTGGTGCCGCCCGGCATCGCCATCATGGTGCTGGTCTCGGCGGTCTATTTCGTCGGGCGCGCCTATGAGCAGGTCGTCAATCCGCGCCTGAGGACGGGCTGACGCCATGCCAGCGAGCGAAACCCGCCCCCTGCTCTCGATCGCCGGCCTCAGCGCGAGCTACGACACGCCGCGCGGCCCCGCCAGCGCCCTCGCCCGGATCGACCTCGACCTCGACAAGGGCGAGAATCTCGGCCTGATCGGCGAATCCGGTTGCGGCAAGAGTACCCTGCTCAAAACCGTGATGGGCGTGATGCCCGGCAATGCCCGCATCGACGCCGGCAGCATCGCCTTCCGGGGCCGTGACCTCGTTTCAGCCAGCGCCGAGCAGCGTCGCGCCGTGCGCTGGGCCGGCATCTCGATGGTGACACAGAGCGCCCTCAATGCGCTGAACCCCGTCCTACGCGTCGGCGACCAGATCGCCGAGGCGATCCTCGCCCATCGCCAGATCTCTCGCGCCGGGGCATGGCGGCGGACCGAAGCGCTGCTGACCATGGTCGGCGTCGCGCCGGAGCGAGCGCGCGATTATCCGCACCAGTTCTCCGGCGGCATGCGCCAGCGCGCCATCATCGCCATGGCTCTGGCGCTGGAGCCGCCGCTCGTCCTCGCCGACGAGCCGACCACCGCGCTCGACGTGGTCGTCCAGGACCAGATCTTCCGCAGCCTGCGCGGACTGCAAGCGCAACTCGGCTTCTCGCTGCTGCTGGTGACGCATGATCTCGCTCTGGTGATCGAGAACTGCGAGCGCGTCGCGGTGATGTATGCCGGCGAGATCGTCGAGACCGGCCCGACGCGCGAGGTCATCCGCCGGCCGGCCCATCCCTATACGCTCGGCCTGAAGAACGCCCTGCCTCGCCTCGGCAGCCGCGACGAGCCGATCGCGATTCCGGGCGGCCCGCCCGACCTCGTCGAGCCACCTCGGGGCTGCCGCTTCGCCGCGCGCTGCCCCTTCGCCCTGCCGCTGTGCCGGAGCGAACCACCGCCGCTGACCACCGTCGAACCGGGGCGGCAAGCGCGCTGCCACCGCGCCACCGAGATCGACGCACTCGCCCCGCTCGCAGCCCTGCCGCAGACCTGGGACGCCCTGCGCGAAGGGCCGCGCTGAGCTGACCCTTCACAATCCAAACCTGCCAAGGAGACCGACATGAACTATTTCGCCTATGCCAATCTCATGGACATCGACCTGATCCACGGCGTCGCGCCCTCGGCGAAGGCGCTCAGCATCGCCTGCCTGAGGGACTACGAGCTGTCCTTCGGCACGACGACGGACGGCGCCTACAACGGCGCGCGGCTCGCCCCGGTCAAGGGCGCCGAGACCTGGGGCGTCCATTACGAGCTCTCCGACAGCGACATGGCCGCGATGGACAAGTCGGCCGGCACAGACAAGGGCCATTGGGCCCATAAGTCGATCGTGCTGCACACCGCCGCCGGCGAGGTCGTGGCTTCGACGACCTATGACATGCCGAACCCGTCAGGGCCGGCCGGCGCGCCGGCGCATTATGTCGAGCCTCTGCTCAGGGGCGCCCGCGCCAACAAGCTGCCGGCGGCCTATATCGCCAAGCTGGAGACGCTTCTGAAGGGCGCGTGAGCCGCGCCATCAGCCCCTTGTCTCGATATTGCGGCGACCTTCCAGGCGGAGGCCGCCGCAATCTCCTGCCCTATTTCAGCCCGCTCGTGACGAAGTTGCGGATGTAGAACTTCTGGAATAGCAGGAACGGCACCAGCGCGACCAGGCCGGCGAGCGTGGTCGAGGAGAACAGCCGCCCCCATTCGGTACCCTCCAGGCTGATATTGCGGGCAATCGCCACCTGCACCACCGTATGCTCCGGCGAGGGCGTCGCCACCAGCGGCCAGAAGAACGCCTCGAACTGGTGCATGAACAGCATGATGCCGCCGGTCAGCACCACCGGCCAGGAGATCGGCAGCGCGATCTTCAGCCAGATATGGCCCCAGGAGGCGCCATCGACCCGCGCCGCCTCGTAGAGCTCGCGCGGCAGGCCGGCGAAGAACTGGCGGAACATGAAGATGACGAAGCCGTTGGCGAGATCCGGCAGGATCAGCGCGGCGTAGCTGTCGATCAGGCCCAGGCTCTGCACGAGGATGTAGAGCGGGATGACGATCGCCTCGAACGGCATCATCGCCGCCGCCAGCACGAAGGCGAAGATCACGTTCTTGAAGCGGAAATCGAAGACCGCGAAGGCAAAGCCCGCCGCGGCGTTGACGACGACGCCGACCACCATCGTCGTCAGCGCGACGAAGAGCGAGTTGCCGACGGCACGCGGAAAGCCGGTGCCGAGAAGCGAGGTGTAGTTCTCCAGCGTCAGCCGGTCAGGGATCAGCATGCTCCAGCCGAGCCGGCTGCCATGGGCGAAGATGTCGGCGGGCGGCCGCAGCGAGGAGACCACCAGCCAGATCAGCGGCAGCAGCAGCACGAGCGCGATCAGCGACATCGTGATGTAGCGGGCCGTGCCGAGCGCCAGCACGGTGGAGCGGCGGTCGACGCTCATGCCTCGGCTCCTTCCTTGTCGCGGAACAACCTGAGCTCGATCGCCGCAATCACCCCGATGATGACAAGGATGATCGTCGACAGCGCCAGCGAGCGCCCCCAGTTGATGAAGGTGAAGGCGTTCTCATAGGCGCGGAACATCAGGAGATCGGTCGCGCCGTTCGGCCCGCCCTTGGTGATGATGTAGACCGGCGCGAAGAACAGGAAGTTGATCGCGGTGTCGGCGACGAAGACGAAGGCGAGCGGCCGGCGCATCTGCGGCAGGGTGATGTGGACAAGCTGGTGCCAGCGGCTGGCGCCGTCGATGCGAGCGGCTTCGTAGAGTTCGCCGGGGATGCGGTAGAGCCCGGCCAGCAGGAAGATCATCCAGTAGCCGCAGCCCTTCCAGGTCGCGATGGCGATCATCGTGCCAAGTGCCTGGTGCTCCGACAGGAAGAAGGGCTGGCGGCCGATGCCGATGCCTTCGAGGATGGCGTTCACCGGCCCGAGATTGGAATCCAGCATGATGTTCCACAACACGGCGGTGAGGCCGGTGGAAAGCGTCATCGGCAGGAAGAAGGCGGCGCGGAAGAAGGTGACACCCTTGCCCGGCGCCATCACCAGCAGCGCGTAGCAGAAGGCGATGGCGATCTGCAGCGGGTTGATGATGATGTTGAAGGTCAGCGTGACCTTGAGCGAATTCCAGAAGCGCTCGTCGCCGAAGAGCTGAGCAAAGTTCGTCAGGCCGCCGAAAGAGGTCTCGCCGGCGAGGTTCTGGGTGAACAGGCTGCCGCCGATGGCGATCACGATCGGCGTCAGCCGGAACAGCACGAGGAAAGCCAGCGCCGGCAGGAGGAAGGCGAGCAGCACCAGCGTGCGCGGCTGCATCGGATCGGACGAGCGGCGCCGCGCGATACGCGGCGCCTCCGAAACGGCGACAGGGGCCGAGGCCCGGTCGGACAAGGCGGTCATCTCCGGTCAGCCGCGATACTTGGCGAATTCGCGGTCGATGTCGCGGGCGGCCTTCTTCAGCCGCTGCTCGACATTGGCGCCGCCCTGGATCTCCCGGAAGGCGCCGCGCAGGATGTCCTCATATTCGAGCCACCCCGGCGTCGCCGGCCGCGGCACGGCGGTGTTCTCCATCTCGGAGCGGACGATGCGCCAGCCGGGCGTGTCGAGCTCGGCCCCCATCGAATCCCAGACCGATTTCAGCACCGGCGGGTTCGGCCGCAGGCGCGCCTGCGCCTCGACATACTCCGGCTGCGCGAACGCCTTGATGAAGGTCTCGGCCGCGGCGCGCTGCTTGGTGCGCGGGTTCATGCCGATATGCCAGCTGCCGGTCGGCGTCACCGCCTTGCCGCCCTCGAAATAGGGCTGCGGCGCCACCGTCCAGTCGAGGTCCTTGCGCGCCGAGATCGAGGCGAGGCTCGGCGTGGTCGCGAGATACATCGAAGCGCGGCCGGTCGCGAACATCTCGAGCGCGAGATTGGTGTCGAACACCCCGGTCGGCGTCACCTTATGCTTGTTGAACAGGTCGGCGTAGAACTGCATCGCGTCGATGAAGGGCTGCGAGTCGACATAGCCCGTGGCGGTCAGGCCGTCCTCGCTCAGCACCTGCGCGCCCTTGGACTGCGGCAGGGTCAGCGCCTGATAGGGCCGGTCGGCCATCTCGAAGACGAGGCCCCACTGGTTCTTGGCAGGATCGGTCAGCTTCTTGGCGGCTTCGAGCGTCTGCTCCCAGGTCCAGCGCTTGGCGACGTCGGGCTCCGGCAAGGCGACGCCAGCGTCGGCGAAGTGCTTGCGGTTGAGGAACAGCACCATGCCGCTGCTGATATAGGGCAGGGTCATCAGCTTGCCCTTGTAGGTGCCCTGCGCCAGAGCCGCCTTGGTGTAGCGGCCAAGGTCGTTGCCGAGGATGCCGTCGAGCTCGGCGAGATGCTTGCGGATTGAGTAGGAGGCGGTCAGCGGCCCGTCGGCGAAGAAGATGTCGGGCAAGGGCGTGCGCGCCTGCAGGCGCACTTCCAGCGCCGGGAACAGCTCGTTGAACGGGATGCGCTCAAGCTTCAGGCTGATCGTCGGATGGTTCTTCATGAACATCTCGGCCATCGGCGTGATGTGGCCCTCCGGCCAGCCGACCCAGATCACATTGAGCTCGGTCTTGGCCTGGGCGCGCAGCAGTTGCGGCGCGGCGAGCAGGCTGCCGGCGGCGGTCATGCCCTTCAGAACGGTGCGGCGCGTCGTCATCCAATCCTCCTGATCAGTCTTGTTGTTGCGGGCAGCAGGCCAGTCGAAACCGGGCGCACTCAGCCGCGCCCATAGCTCCCGATCGTCTCGATCACGTGCCGGGTCGCGGCCGGCCCATCCATGCGGATGCCGGCCATGACGTTGGCGCGCGGCGGCTCCGGCTCGTCCGGGCGGCGCGTGACATTGCGCTGGTCGGCCACGGTCATGCCGCGCAGCAGCGGGCTCGCCAGTTCGACCTGGATGTGAAAGGGCTTGTGCTCGACGAGGTCCGGCCGCACGAAGGGCACGAAGGCGCTGGGATCATGCATCGGCGAGATCGGCTTGCCGTAACGGGCTTCGTTGCGGGTCAGGTAGAAGTCGAGCATGCCGGCGACGGTCTCCGGTACCGCCCCGCCCGCCTGCCGCAGCATCTCGGCATGGCTGCGGTCGAGGATCGCCTGGCGGGTGAAGTTGAGCCCGGCGAGATAGATCTCGGCATCGCAGGAGAAGACGGCCGCCGCCGCTTCCGGATCCTTCAGGATGTTCGCCTCGGCGTAAGGCGCGGCGTTGCCGATATCGAGGCTGCCGCCCATGATCGTGATGCATTTCAGCCAGCGCGCCAGCCGCGGCTCGGTCCGCAGCGCCACCGCGACATTGGTCAGCGGGCCGATCGCGGCGAGCACGAGTTCTCCTTGCGCCTTCTTCGCCTGCTCGATGATCATCGTCACCGCATGCATGTCGACCGGCCGGCGCCTCGGCTCGGGCAGGTCGGCGCCGTCGAGGCCGCTGGCGCCATGGATCATCGACGGCGCGAAGCTGCCGACCAGAGGCGCGCCCATGCCGCCGGCGACGGGGATGTCGAGGCCGGCGAGCTCGCAGATCTTCAGCGCATTGCGCGTGGTGTTCTCGACGATCGAGTTGCCGAACACCGTGGTCAGGCCGCGCAGCTCGAAATGCTTGGCGGCATAGAGGATGGCCATGGAATCGTCATGGCCGGGATCGCAGTCGATGAGCAGCGGGATCATGGGCGGTCATATCCGAGGATGGTGTCGATGACGGCGTCGACGCAGGCGTCGCCATCCACCGCAACGGCGACGTCACAATTCGCCGGCCGGCTGGCGCCGGGCTGGTCGTGGTCGCGGCGCATCGGCCTGGAGTCGCAGGCGGTCATCCCCCGCAGCGGGCCCTCGCCGAGCTCGATATGGACTGGCAGCGCCTGGAAGGTGATCAGCCCCGGCCTGGCCAGCGGGATGACGGCGCAGGGATCGTGCATCGCCGCGGTCGGCGTGCCGTAGCGCTCCTGCATCTTGGCAAGATAGAAGGCGAGCAGATCGGCCATCACCGAAGAGACGCGGCCGCCGCCCTGGCGCAGCCTGGCGATATGGCGCTCGGCGATCCCCGCCTGGCGGGTGACGTTGAGCCCGACCATGCTGAGCGGCACGCCGGCATCGAAGACGATCGCCGCCGCCTCGGGATCGCAGACGATGTTGAACTCGGCATAGGGCGTGCGGTTGCCGCTGGTGGTCGAGCCGCCCATGATCGCGATCGACTTCAGCCAGCCGGCGAGCCTCGGCTCCAGCCGCAACGCCAGCGCGACATTGCTGAGCGGACCGATAGCGATCAGGCTGAGCTCGCCCGGCGCGGCCTTGGCGGTCTCGATGATGAAGTCGACGGCGTGCCGGTTCAGCGGATCGTAGCCGGGTGCCGGCAAATCGGCGCCATCGATGCCGGTCGCGCCATGGACATAGGCCCCGTCGAGCGGCGGCTCGATCAAGGCGCGGTCGAGGCCGGGCACCACGGGCAGCTTCAGGTCCGCCAGCGTGCAGATCGCCAGCGCGTTGCGGGTCGAGTTCTCCAGCGAGGAGTTGCCGGCGACGGTCGTCAGGCCGACCACGTCGAGATGCGCGGCGGCGTAGAGGATCGCCATCGCATCGTCATGCCCGGGATCGCAATCGATGATGTAGCGGGTCATGCGGGCCTTCCAGGGTTCGTCGCGGATGTCACGGACAGGCGCTCGACCAGCACCGGCTCCAGCGCCAGCGTGCGCGGCAACGGCCGGCCATGGTCGAGCAGACCGACCAGCAATTCGGCCGCCTTGACGCCGATGTCGTAGGCCGGCTGGCGGATGGTGGTCAGCGGCGGCGAGGTGAAGGCGGCGATGTCGATGTCGTCATAGCCGATGACCGCAAGATCCTCCGGCACGCGCAGGCCGCGCTGCTGCGCCGCGCACATCGCGCCGATGGCGACGAGATCGTTGAAGCAGAAGATCGCATCCGGCCGGTTCGCGCCGCAGCGCTCGAGCAGCGCGGCCATCGCCGCATGGCCACCGCCGACCGTGAGATCGGACTCGATCATCAGTCTGGGGTCGAGCGGCCTGCCCGCTTCCGCTAGCGCCGCCGTGAAGCCGGCAAGGCGCTCCATGCTGCGCGGGTGCTCGGCCGGCCCGGTGATGCAGCCGATGCGGGCGAAGCCCTTGCTGGCCAGATGCGCGCCGGCGAGCCGGCCGCCCAGCAAGGAATCGTCGTTGATCAGGCAGTCGACGCGCGGGATCGTCGTATCGAGCGCGATGATCGGCACCGTCCTGATCTGCTCGAGCCGGCGGAAGAAATCCGAGCTGGCATTGCTGGTCATGACCAGCAGCGCGTCGATGCGCTTCATCATCAGCGTGCGCAGATAGGCGGTGAGCTTCTGCGCGACATCACCGGAATTGCACAGCATCAGGCTGTAGCCGCGATCGAAGCAGCCGGTCTCGACGCCGCGGATCACCTCGGCGAAGAACGGGTTCGTCGAGCTGGTGACGATCATGCCGACGGTCTGGGTGCGGTTGCTCTTCAGCGCCCGCGCAACGCCGCTCGGCTGGTAGCCGAGCTGCTCGATCGTCGCCTGGACCTTCTCGATCGTACCCGGATTCACATGGCGCGTGCGGTTGACCGCATGGGACACCGTGGTCACCGAGACCCCGGCGGCGCGGGCGACATCCTTGATCGTCACCATCGGCCGCACCCGCGACCGGCAGGGACTGGGCAGCAGCACGGCGCGACTGTCACCACGGCGTGACGGCACGCAAGGGAAAACCGGCGACAGCGCCCCAACTCAGCCTCCCTACTGCGGCTCGACGACCGCCTTTCGGAGGAAGATAGCGATCCAAAACGTTTGCGCAAACGTTTTGGATCGCGAAAAATTGCGTCTCAAGCAACTTCTGCGTGCCGAAGCCGGTTCGCCCAGAACGACGATTGCCGCTCCGTCCTCGCCGCCCGTTTCGCGGCGGCTCCTCCGCCGGTCATCCCAGTTTTTCGGTCAGCGAATGGACGACGCTGCACCCCATCGCCGCGCGCGTCTCGACGGTCGCGCTGCCGAGATGCGGAGCCAATACGACATTGCCCAGCCGACGCAGGGCGAACGGGACATTCGGCTCGTCGGCGAAGACGTCGAGGCCGGCATTGCCCAGCCGTCCCGAAGCCAGCGCCTCGATCAGAGCCTCTTCATCGACGATCTCGCCACGCGCGATGTTGATCAGCGTGGCGTCCGGGCCGAGCGCGGCGATGACGCTGCGGTCGACGAGGCCGCGATTGGCGGGACCGCCCGGACAGGCGACCACGAAGACGTCGCTGTCGGCGGCCAGCGAGCGCGCATCGCGATGATGAGGATAGGCGCAAGCTGCAACCGGCCGGCGTGTGCAATAACGCGGCTGCATGCCCATCGCCTCGGCGCGGCGAGCGATGGCGCTGCCGATATGGCCAAGGCCGAGCAGGCCGATACGCAAGCCCGTCACCGAACGACCGAGCGGAAAGGCGCCTTCTGCCCAGGCGCCGCTGCGGGCATGGGCGTCGGCCGCGACGAGCCGGCGGCGGGCCATCACCATCAGCACGATGGCGAGATCGGCGACCTCGTCGGCGAGCGCGGCCGAGCTGTTGGTGAGGCGGATGCCGCGCTCGGCGAGAGCGCCGGCATCGATCCTGTCGAGGCCGGCGCTATAGCAGGCGACGATCTCGAGCGCCGGCAGCCGGGCGAGCAAGGCCCGGTCGAGCCTGGCCTTGCCCGTCGTGGCGATGCCGCGGATGCGCGCGCCATGCGCGGCGACCAGCCCTGCGATCTCGTCGGGAGCACCCGGCCCGAGCACCTCGAAGCGCTCGGCCAGTGCCGCGATCGTTGCCGCGGGAACGCCCGTGGAGAGGACGAGGACCGTGGCGCGGCCTCCCTCGCTTGCCACGAGGTCAGAGCTTCTTGTAGCGGCCATAGACCTCTTCGGCATCGTTGGCCGGGTCGGCGAATTCGGCTCGCGCGCGGTTCTCGGTGGCGGCATGCTCCTCGGCCAAGCGCAACACCTCGATCGTCCGCTCCTGCGGAATCACCAGCACACCGTCGATGTCGCCGAACATGAAATCGCCGGGCCGGCAGGTCACCGTCGCGCTCATCGAGCCGCGCAGGGTGATCGGCTGCTGCCAGCGGTAATAGCTCCAGCGCGCCACCGCCTCGACGGGCGAGTGGTAGCGCCGGAAGCATGGGAAATCCATCTTCAGGATCAGCCCGGAATCGCGGACGCCGCCATCGATCACCGCTCCGACCACACCTTTGGCGCGGCCGAGCACGGCATTCATCTCGCCATAATGCGCGACCCGCGCATCGAAACCGCAATCGCGCACGTCGATGCAGGGATGGCGCATGTCGCCGAACATCTTGATCCGCCGCTCGCGCAGGCCGGGATCGCCGACCGGATCGGCAATCCCCTGCACGGTGAAGGCCGGACCGGCGACGATCATGTCGTCGCGCAGTGGCCGCAGATCGGTGGCGAGCGACTGATAGGGCAGCCCCATCTCGTCCATGATGTCGTAGACCAGCCCGGTATAGAGCTTCTTGTAGCGCTCGATCACGTCGAGGACGTCGGGCATGCCGGGAATGACGTTCACATTCATCTTCAAATCTCGCGGATCATGAGGAAGCCGGTGCGGATTCAGGCCTTGGCGAGCCAGGCCTCGGCGAGCTGCCAGGCGCCGCCGGAATCGAGCACGATGTTCTGCAGCTCCTTGCGCGCGACATGGCGCGCCTCGCGGAAGAACAGCCAGGAATAATAGTCGTTCTTGTTCAGTGCGGTCTGGAGCTCTTTGTAGATCGCCTTGCGCCTGGCCTGCTCCGTCTCCTCGCGGCCCTGATCGACCAGGCGGAAGATCTCCTCGTCCTTGATCCCGGACCAGTTCTGCGCCGCCGCGCGGCCGAAGAACGGGCCGAAGACGTGGTCCGGATCGGCGCGCGGGACATTGACCCGCCCCATCGCCAGCTCGTGCTGCAGGCCGAGCACCTTCGGCACCCAGGCCTGCCGCTCCAGGATCTCGATCTCCATGTTGATCTTGAACGGCTTGAGCTGCGCCTGGACGATCTGCGCGACCTGCGTGTCGGGATCGCGCTGGATGATCGAGAGCTTGCAGGTGAAGCCGTTTGGCTGGCCGCCCTCCTTCAACAGGGCCTGGACCTTGGCGGGATCGAGCCTGGGTTGCGGCACGCTCGCGTCATAGGACCAGTCGCTTGGCGGCACCCAGGTCGGCGTCACCGCGCCGAAGCCACGGGTGATGCCTTTCATCAGCACGTTGCGGTCGATGCCGTGATTGACGGCGGCGCGCAGGTGCGGATTGGCGAAGATGCCCTTGGAGACGTTGAAGGTCAGCCATTGCGCGATGCCCGGAGGGACCGCGACCAGCTTCAGAGCCGGGTTCTTCTCGACCTCCTCGAAATCGCGCGGCGTGACGCCGTCGACGAGATGCACCCCGCCCGACTTGACCTCGACCATTTTGACCGCCGTGGTCGGGATGATCCGCAATGTCACGGCATCGGCATAAGGCAGCTTCTTGCCGTCGGCGCCGTCGCGCCAGTAGCGCTCGTTGCGGACGAAGCGGATCTGGCTGCCGCCGACCCATTCGGCGAATTTGTAGGGGCCGGTGCCGACCGGCTGGCGCCCGAAATCCTGTCCGAGCTTCTTCAGCGCCGCCGGCGAGCACATCATGCCCGCCTCCACCGCGAGCGAGGCCAGCGCCGCGCCCGAAGGCTGCTTCAGGTTGATCTTGACCGCCATCGGCCCAGCGACCTCGGCACTGGCGATGTCGGCGAGATCAGGGCTGCGCGGCGCGGTCGAATTCGGCGCCACGACGCGCGAGATGTTGAACACCACCGCCTCGGCGTCGAAGGGCTCCCCGTCATGGAAGACGACGCCCTCGCGCAACTTGAAGACCACGGACTTTTTGTCCTCGGACCACTGCCAGCTCGTCGCCAGCGAGGGCTGCAGATTGCCCTGCACGTCGAACTTCAGCAGTCCCTCGAACATCTGGATCAGGGCATAGCGATCCGAGGTCGGCGCATCGCCCATGATCGGATCGAGACTCTTCGGCTGCAGGTCCATCGAGGCGACGATCGTGCCGCCGCGAGCCGGAGAGCTTTGTGCGAAAGCAAGGCCGGGCAGCCCGGCGATGAGGCCCGCGCCCGATGCGCCGAGCAAAAGACCGCGACGTGAAATCAGGGCCATTGGCGTGATCTCCTCCCCTGGCGCTCTTGGTCTGAAAGCCGGCGCCGACGGAGCGATCACCTATCAGATATGTTATGAGATAGGCAATTGCTTTTTTGCAGATCGACGCGAAGCCGTCGCAGCGCAACCTGCGCATTCCTGTTGACGCGCTTGGCAGCCGAAGATATCTGATATGTTATGAGTGACATCGCCGCCCTCCAACCCGACAAGCAGCGTCTGACCGAAGCGGTGACGCAGTTCGTGATCGACCGCGTGGCCGAGCGCGTCTATCGCCCGGGCGACCAGCTGCCGTCGGAGTCCGAGCTCGCCAAGCGGCTCAACGTCTCGAAGCCGGTGGTGCGCGAGGCGCTCGGGCGCCTCTCGGCTCTCGGCATCGTCCAGGTCCAGCAGGGCAAGCCGACGACGGTGAAGGGACTCTCGGTCACCCCGCTCGACCAGTTCCTGCGCCTGGCCGTCCGCGTCACCGACAACGGCCTGCGCGAGGCGGTCGAGCTCCGGCGCGCCATCGAGGTCGAGGTCGCGGCGCTTGCCGCCGAACGGGCGACGTCGCTCCAGCTCGAACCAGTGGAAGCCGCGCTGGAAAAGATGCGCGCCAATATCGACGGCGATTTCGAGCGCTGGCTGCAGGGCGACCTCGCCTTCCACGTCGCGCTGGCGCGCTGC
This sequence comes from Rhizobiales bacterium 2SD, assembly GCA_005502805.1. Classification (GTDB taxonomy): domain Bacteria; phylum Pseudomonadota; class Alphaproteobacteria; order Rhizobiales; family Beijerinckiaceae; genus Allobosea. The sequence continues at coordinate 217,135 of SCMY01000001.1, forward strand.
TCCGGCAACGCGCTGCTCGAGCATCTCGTCAACGCGCTCGTGGAGACGATCAAGTTCACCCAGCGCGCGCTGGGCATGCAGCGCGACTTGCGGGACCCAGCCGCGACAGTCGCCCGGCATCAGGCCATCGTCGATGCGGTGAAGGCCCACGATCCGGCCGCGGCGCGCATCGCCATGACCACGCATTTCGCCGTGTCCGACGCCGTCATCGCCGAGATCGCCCGCGATCATCGCCGGCTCGATCGCTACTGAGGGATCGCGACCGTGCTGCCCTATCTGGCCAAGAAGCTTGCTCAGATGCTGCCGGTGGCCTTCTTCGTCACGATCATCGTCTTCACGCTCACCAACCTGTTGCCGGGCGACCCGACCGTCACCATCCTCGGCGAGCAGGCAAGTCCGGAGCAGCGCGCCGCCGTGCGAGTGGAGTACGGCCTCGATCAGCCGGCCCCGGTCCGTTACGTCACCTGGCTCGCCCGCGTCGCGCAGGGCGATTTCGGCCGCTCGCTACGCACCCGCGAAGATGTCGGCGAGATGCTGGCCGCGCGCATCCCGGTGACGCTCGAGCTCGGTTTCCTCTCGATCCTGATTGCAGTCGCGATCGGCATGCCGGCCGGCATCCTCGCCGCGCGCTTCCGCGGCAGCCTGATCGATGTGGCGGCCAGCTTTGTCGCCATGTCCTCGGTGGCGGTGCCCTATTTCTGGATGGGCGTGCTGCTGATCATGCTGTTCTCGCTCAAGCTCGGCTGGCTGCCGCCCTCCGGCCATGTCCGCTTCCTCGACGACCCCGGCGGCAATCTCAGGCTGATGGTGATGCCGGCGCTGACGATCGGCACCGCCTTCGCCGCGCTCGTCATGCGCCAGACCCGCGCCTCGATGCTGCAGGTGCTGTCGATGGACTATATCCGTACCGCCCGCGCCAAGGGGCTGAGCGAGCGGCTCGTCCTGATCCGGCATGCACTGCGCAATGCGCTGATCCCGATCGTCACCGTCATCGGCCTGCAGATCGGCGCCCTGCTCGGCGGCGCGGTGGTGACCGAGACGGTGTTCGCCCTGCCCGGCCTCGGCCGCATGCTGGTCGACGGCATCTTCCAGCGCGACTTCCCGGTCATCCAGGGCGCGATCCTGTTCATCGTCATCGCGGTCTTCGCCGTGAACCTCCTGACCGACCTGCTCTACCGGGCCTTCGACCCGCGCGTGAAGGCGTGAGGCGATGGCGGCCGTGACCGGACCGATGCCCCCCGCCGCCGCAGCGACGCAGCACACTCCTCGCTCGCCCGGCGCGATCATCCTGCACCGCATCCTCGGCTCCTGGCAGGGACGCTTCGGCACGATCGTGCTCGCCGTCATCGTCGCGCTCGGACTGCTGGCGCCCTGGCTCTCGCCCTACTCGCCCATCGATATCGACCCCGACGCCTTCTCGATGCCGCCAAGCGCCGCGCATTGGTTCGGCACCGACGAGATCGGCCGCGATGTGCTCTCGCGCGTGCTGCACGGCGCTACCGTCTCGCTGCAGGTGGTGATCTTCGCCATCGGGCTCGCGCTGATCGCGGGCTCGCTGCTCGGGCTGGTCTCCGGCTGGCTCGGCGGACGTTGGGACGCGCTGATCATGCGGATCATGGACGCCTTCCTGGCCTTCCCACTGCTGGTGCTGGCGCTCTCGATCGTCGCCGTGCTCGGCCCCGACCTCGTCAACGCCATGCTCGCCATCGCCATCACCAAGATGCCGGGCTTCGCGCGACTGGTACGGGCCGAGGTGCTCTCCCTGCGCGAGGCCGACTATGTCGTGGCGGCCCAGGCCTCCGGCGCGCGCCCCTTTCGCATCCTCGCCAAGCACATCTGGCCGAACGTCTCCGGCAACGTCATCGTCTATGGCTCGCTCTCGGCCTCGCAGGCGCTGATCACCGAAAGCGCCCTCTCCTTCCTCGGCCTCGGCGTGCAGCCGCCGACGCCGAGCTGGGGCTACATGGTCGCGACCGGCATCCAGTTCTACCAGTCCTGGTGGATGAGCTTCTTTCCCGGGCTCGCCATCTTCCTGACCGTGCTGGCGCTGAATTTCCTCGGCGATGCCGTGCGCGACGCCTTCGACGCAAGGCTCGGCGACGGCCATGGCTGAACCGGCACACCTTCAGGCCGACCTGACGGGACGCCGGGCGCTCGTCACCGGCGCGACGCAGGGCATCGGACTTGCCATCGCGACCACGCTCGCGCGCTCCGGCGCCACCGTCTGCCTCAACGGCCTTGCGCTTGGTGACGAGCTCGGCACGGCCTGCCGCGCCGCGGGAGCAGCCTTCGGCATCGCCGCCGACCTGACGCAGGCCACCGAGGTCGAGCACCTGATCGCCGAGGCGACCAACAGGCTCGGCGGGATCGATATCCTCGTGCTCAACGCCGCCCTGCAGGAGCGCGCGCCCTGGCACGGCTTCGATCGCGTGGCGCTCGACCGGCAATGGGAGCTCAACCTCGCCGCCAACTACCGGCTGATGCAGGCGCTCGTTCCGGCCATGGCCGGGCGTGGTTTCGGCCGACTGATCGCGATCGGCTCGATCCAGCAAGTCAGGGAGCATCCCGAGATGCTCGCCTATGCCGCGAGCAAGGCGGCGCTGGAGAGCATGGTCCGTAACATCGCCCGCCAGGTCGCGGCCGCCGGCGTCACCTGCAATGTGCTGGCGCCCGGCGCCATCGCAACCGCGCGCAATCGCGAGGCCTTGGCCGATCCCGCCTATCGCAACACCGTGCTCGCCCGCATCCCGGCCAGCCGCCTGGGCACGCCGGAGGACTGCGCCGAGGTCGCGCTGTTCCTGGCCTCCGACGGTGCCCGCTACATCACCGGCACGACGCTCTTCGTCGATGGCGGCATGCACCTTTGACGGAGTGAACAGGCCGATGAAGATCGTCGACATGAGGGTGCGCTGCGTGGCGATCCCGCTCAATGCGCAGCTTCGCCACAATACCGGGGTTCATCCCGGCTATTTCCTGCGCACCATCCTCGAACTGATCACCGATGAGGGCCTCATTGGCCTTGGCGAGGTCGGCGGCGGCGACCAGCGCGGCGCGCTGATGAAGCTGAAGCCGCGCATCATCGGCATGGACCCGTTCCATCTCGAACTGATCAAGCTCAAGACGCTGCGGGCTATCTATTATCTCTCCAACGCCCGGCTCTATGCCGCGATCGAGATGGCCTGCCTCGACATCCAGGGCAAGGCGCTCGGCCGCCCGCTCTGCGACCTCCTCGGCGGGCCGGTGCGCAACCGCATCCCGATGATCGCCTATCTGTTCTGGCGCTATGACCGGCCGGGCGGCGGCCATGACGAGCATCCGCAGGACATGGCCGATCTCTGCCAGGAGCTGCACGAGACGCTCGGCGTCAAGGCGATGAAGCTCAAGGCCGGCGTACTCTCACCCGAGACCGAAGCGGCGGCGGTCGAAGCCTGCCGCGAGCGCATGGGACCGGATTTCGGCCTGCGCATCGATCCCAACGGCGTCTGGTCGGTGCCAACGGCGATCCGCATCGGCCAGCGGCTCGAAGCCGTCGGCATGGAGTATTTCGAGGATCCGGCCTGGGGGCTCGAAGGCAACGCCGCCGTGCGCAAGGCCGTGCGCATACCGATCGCGACGAATATGTACCCGGCTAAATTCGATGATCTCGGCCCGGCCATCCGCCTCGGAGCGGTCGACATCGTCCTGACCGACATCCATTACTGGGAAGGCCCGCGCGGCGTGAAGGACCTCGCCGCGATCTGCCGGACCTTCGCGCTCGGCGTCGCCATGCATTCGGGCGCCGAGTTCGGCATCGAGCTCGCCGCCATGCTGCACACCGCCGCGACCATCCCCGAGATGAGCTTCGCCGGCGACGCGCATTACCACTACCTGACCGACGACATCATCGAAGGCGGGCTGATGCCCTATGAGGACGGCGCCATCCGCGTGCCGACCGGCCCCGGCCTCGGCGTCGCGCTCGACGAGGACAAGATGCGCCATTACGGCGCGCTCTACGACGAGAAGGGCGACTATTACGCCCGCTTCCATCAGGACCCCTACCGCCCGGACTGGCATCCCGTGGTCGGCGGAGTTTGAGCAGCAATCCGGAGAGCAGCGATGACAGCCCATCCGACGAAGACCGATACCGGCGCGCTCCAGCGCGAGGCCGCGATGATGAAACTCGAAGCCCTGATCGCGCATCAGGAACTGGTCGAGCCGGTCGAGCTCACCATCCCGCACAAGGAACTGCTCGCCCGCTACGAGCGCCTCTACACCGGCGCGATCAGCGACGTGCTGCGCGAGCACTGCCTGACCGAGCAGACTTTGCCGAACGCCCTGGTGCCGCTGCGCTCGGAGAAGACCGTTGCCGGCTTCGCCTTCACCGTGAAGAGCGCACCCAACACCAAGGTCTCCGGCGAACTGACCTTCCGCACCCAGATGCTCGACGCGATGCACGCGGACAGCTTCGTGGTCTGGGACACCTCCGGCGACCAGGAGGCCACCGCCTGGGGCGGCGTCATGACCGCGACAGCGATCGGCAAGGGCATCCGCGCTGCCGTGATCGACGGCGGCATCCGCGACACTCACCAGATTCTGGAGAAGGATTTCCCGGTCTATTATCGTTATCGCAGTCCGAACGGCTCGCTCGGCCGCTGCCTGATCTCGCATTACCAGACCCCAGTGAAGATCGGATCCTGCTGGGTGAGGCCCGGCGACATCGTCGTCGGCGACATCGACGGCGTCATCGTGGTGCCGCGCAAGCTCGCCATAGCCGTGCTGGAGCGGGCCGAGGAGATCCTGCGCAACGAGAAGACGATCTTCGGCTGGGTCGCCGACGGCGACAGCGTCCAGGCCATCGCCGAGAAGGGCGGATATTTCTGAAGGGCCTCATCGCGGTCGGTGCTTGAACATGTGCGACGCCTCCCCAAATTCAGCGGAAAGGGTGCATAGCTTCAGCTGCGACGGAGTTCGCCATGTACCATGAGAAGTTGAAGGACTTCCGCAAGCGCTCGATCGAGAAGGCCCTGCGGGCCGGGCTTCCCGCCTACTTCATCGACGAATGCCTTGGTGACGGGGTGATCCGCGTCAGGCCCGGTGGCGTCGCTGACCGCATCGTCGTCAGCCAAGGCCAGATCCAGGTCAAGCCAGTGGAATGCCGGTCCTGCTGACGCCGGGCTGATCCCGTCATCGCCTATTGCCGCCCGCGCGAGACGATCCATGTCTCGCGCGCTTCGTCGCCGCTTTGCCGTCAGGCCATGGCCGCCGCGCCTGCGAGGGCGGCCGAAGCGATCCTGCGCTGCCGCAATTCGGGATGCTCGTCGAAAGGCTGGAGCGGCGTCATCCAGCGCCGGAGCGTTCCGGCTGCGTCGATGCGGGCGGTGAAGGGGTCCTTGCCGTGGACTGTCCAGGTGAGGGTGTCGCCGAGTTCGAGCAAGGCGAAGGCGCCGGCCGGCTCCGGCAAGGTCGTGAAGCTCTCGGTCAGCGACTGCAGCGTCAGATGCGGGATCGCATCGACGGTGGTCAGCGTATTCCAGTGGACATGGCCGGCGATGCAGAGCATCGGCACTTTGGCCTTTGCGAGCACGGCGCGGACGCGCTCGGCGCCGGGATAGGTCGAGGAGGCCGGGTTGCGCTCGAAATAATAGTTGCCGATCTGGCCGTGGCCGGAGACGGGGACATGGCTCATCACGACGAGCGGCCGATCTGCGGCCTCGATCGTGGCGGCGAGCCAGATCAGGTCGGCCTCGCGCAGCACGAAGCCACCCGGGCGATGGATGCGCGAGTCGGCGGCCCAGAGCACGAGACGCCAGCCACCGAGATCGACGGTGCGATGGCCGAGGCTCTGGCCGAGGATTTCCTCGTTCTCGGCGACGCTGAGATGGTCGCGATCATGATTGCCGCAGAGATGGAAGCGCGGCGCCGTAATGGGTGCGAAGGCCTCGGCGACCTCGCGCTCCAGCCGGAGATCGGTGGCGTGGTCGACATCGGAGATGCGGTCGCCGAGATCGATCACCGCATCAGGCTTTGCATCGGCGACGAAGCGGCGGAACTCGCCCATTAGCGGCAGGGCGGCGGTGCCGACCTTGGTGAAGCTGTTCTCGCCATGGTGGATGTCGGCGACGAAGGCGAGGCGAAGGGAGCGGGTCATGGCGTGGCTCGTCGAGCAGGATCGGAAAAGGAGAGCGGGAGCCGACCGGGCCGGCTCCCGCTGGCGCATCAGCGCGCGGCGAGGGTCACGCGGCCGGCGCGGAAATCGAGCACATAGGGGATGTGGCCCTGCAGCGGCCGCCAGGCGAGCGAGCGCTTCATGCCGTAGGACTCATAGGGCTGGTAGAGCGGCAGCACCGGCGGGTCGTTCTTGATCGCCTGCATCAGCGACGCATAGGCCTGCTTGCGTTCGCTGAGGTCGGTCGAGAAGCGGAACTTGTCCCAGAGCGCGACATAGGCGTCGTCGGCCTTGAAACGGCCTTCGGAGGCGGAGTTGCCGGTCGGCGCCCACATGATGCCGAAGGCACCGGCGGGATCGGGGAAATACATCGGGTTCGACCAGCCGCGCGCCATCATCGTCGGGTCGGAGCCGGTCCACTGCTCGGTGACGTTGAGCTGCATCTTGACGCCGACGGCGGCCCACATCTCCTGGATCGCCTGCGCGGCGAGGAGGCCGTTGGTATAGTAGGCCGCCTGGATGTCGTAGCGGATCGGCGAGCCGTCATAGCCGGCTTCCTTGAGCAGCGCCTTGGCCTTGGCCGGGTCGTATTCGAAGGTGTTGAGCTCCGGCATGTAGAGCGGGCCGAACTGCGCGAATGTGTGCGAGGTCGGCACCTTGGCCTTGCCGAACCAGAGCGCCTCGTTCAGCGTCTTGCGGTCGATCGCGTAGGACAGCGCCTGGCGCAGCTTGGGATTGGCCATCTTCGGGTTCTGGGTGTTGAAGATGACGACGTGGAAGAGCGGCGTCTGCATGCCCTCGACCTTGAGCTTCGGATCGGCGGCGATCGGCTCGAGCTGATCGGGCGGGACGTTGGTGATCAGATCGACCTCGGCGTTCTTCAGCGCCGTCAGGCGGCCCGAGAGCTCGGGGATGCGCGTCACCGTGACCTTCTGGAACGGCGCCTTCTCGCCCCAGAAACCGTCATAGCGCTCGTAGACCAGACGCTGGTTCGGGACGAACTCGGCGATCTTGTAAGGGCCGGTGCCGACCGGCTTCAGCGCGAAGGCCTCGAAGTCGGACGCTTCCGCGACGTTCGGATCGCCGGTCAGAGCCATCACGTATTTCTTCGGGACAATCATGCCCTGCTGGACGTTGAGCAGGGTCTCGAACAGCGGTTCGGGCCGGGTCGCGGTGATGCGGATGGTCTGCGCATCGACGGCCTCGACCTTGGCCATGTTCGGCAGCGTGTCGCGCTTGCGCACGGTATAGGGCGCGAAAGTCGAGTTGATGATGCGGTCGAAGGAGAAGACGACATCCTCGACGGTCATCGGGTCGCCGTTGTGGAAGCTGACGCCCTGGCGGATCTTGAGCTCGATCACGGTCGGCGAGACCTGCGTCCAGCTGGTGGCGATGCCTGGCTGCCAGACGCTCTCGGCGCGGGTGGCATCCTTGCCGATCAGCGGGTCGAAGGCGTTGAAGTAGAACTGCGAGCCGACATTCGAGAAGTCGCGGCCGGGATCGAGCCAGGGCGCCATGTTCTGGACGCCGACCTTCAGTTCCTGCGCCTGGGCAAGGCCGGTGAAAGCGGTCGCCGACAGCGCGGCGAGCGCCAGGGTCTTCAGGGTCTTGCGCATGGTTGTCTGTCCCTTGTTCGGGTGAACGGCATGAGTGGCAGGCAGGCGGTCAGCGTCCGCGCAGGCGCGGATCGAGGCGGTCGCGCAGCGCATCCCCGAGCAGCATGGCGACGAGGCTGACGAGCACGATGACGAGGGCGGGAACGGCGACGATCCAGGGCGCGGAGGCCATGTAGTCGCGCCCCTGCCCGACCATCGAGCCGAGCGTCGCCGTCGGCGGCTGCACGCCGAGCCCGAGGAAGGAGAGCGCCGATTCCAGCAGGATCAGGTTGGAAAAGTTGAGGCTCGCCATGACCAAGACCGGCGAGATCAGATTCGGGATCATATGGACGGTGGCGATGCGCCAGGGGCCGGCTCCGGCGGCGCGAGCAGCCTCGACGAAGGGCATCTCGCGCAGGCTCAGCACCTGCGCCCGGATCAGCCTGGCGAAATGCGCCCAATAGGCGATGCCGAGCACGCAGATCAGCACCGCGACATCGGTTCCGGCGAGGGCGACGACGAAGAGTGCAACGAGGGTGAAGGGCAGCGACATCATGATGTCGACGAGGCCCATGATCAGCGCATCGGCCCAGCCGCGCAGCAGGCCGGCGGCGAGGCCGAGCGCCGCGCCCAGCGCCAGGCCGAGCAGGGTGCCGAACAGCGCGAGGGCCAGCGTCAGGCGAAGGCCATGGAGGCAACGCGACAGGAGATCGCGGCCGAGCTGGTCGGTGCCGAGCCAGTGAGCCGGATTGGCGCCGGCCGCACCGACCGGAGGTTTCAGGCGCGCCAGCAAGCGCTGCTGGTCTGGCTCGAAGGGCGAGACCAGCGGCGCGAGAATGGCGAGCGCGAGCAGCAGCAGCCCGAGCAGTGCAGCAGCCGTGACCAGCAGGTTGGCGCCGCCCAGTGCGGGGAGCTTCAGCCGTGGCAATCGGCGCGGCGGCAGCATCAGCTTGGCGTCTGCGATCTCGGTCATGGCGGTCAGGCTCCGACGAGGCGCACACGCGGATCGGACGCCGCATAGGCGAGGTCGATCGTGAAATTGACGAGGATGACGGCGCCGGCGACGACGAGGACGCCGAACTGCAGGACGGGGTAGTCGCGCCGCAGCGTCGCGCCGACGAGCAGGTCGCCGACCCCGTTCCAGGCGAAGACGGTCTCGACCACCACGGCGCCGGATACGAGCGTGGTGATCTGCAGGCCGAGCACGGTGATCACCGGGATCAGCGCATTGCGCAGGCCGTGCCGCAGGATGATCGCGCTTTCGGAGAGGCCCTTGGCGCGGGCGGTCCGCATATAGTCCTCGGAGAGGACGTCGAGCATGGCGTTGCGGGTGTAGCGGGTCAGCGCCGCGACGAAATAGGCGGCGAGCGCCACAGTCGGCATCACGTAGTGCAGAAGGCTGGCCGAGCCGGCGCTAGGCAGCCAGTGCAGCGTGTAGGAGAAGATCAGCAACAGCAGGATGGCGAGGACGAAGTTCGGTACGGCATAGCCGAGGAAGGCGACGAAGAGCACGCCCTGGCCGCGTGCCTGGCCGCGCCAGAGCGCGGCCAGGATGCCGAGCGGCACGCCGACCGCGACGGTCAGCGCCAGCGTCGCGAGGAGAAGCGAGGCGCTCTGCCAGAGGCGCTCGCCGAAGATGACGGCGACGGGCCGGCGCTCCATCAGGCCGAGGCCGAAATCGCCCGAGAGCAGCGATTTCCAGAACAGCAGGTATTGCTCGGCGACCGGACGGTCGAGGCCCCAATAGGCGATCATCTCGGCGCGCGAGGCGGCATCGAGCCCCTCAGGCATCAGGAAGTCGATCGGATTGCCGGTCAGCCGCGTCGCCAGGAAGACGGCGGTGACGATCGCCCAGAGGGTGATCGTCATGCGCAGGAGACGGCTGCCTAGGAATGCGAGCATGGCGTCCTCGGGGACGGGCGGCGGGTGGCGCTGCACGGCCGCTTCAGCAGGCCGGGACGTGAGCCTTCTGGCAGCCTTCCATGACAGGTTTATGAATTTAACTCAGTAGATATCGTATTTGACACTGAGGTAATCTCAGTTCATGCAGATCGCGTTTCAATGCGGAGTTTGCAGTGCACGCAGCGGACGATATTCGCGGCTGGCTGATCGATCTCGACGGCACCTTGGTGTGCGGCGGCCGAGCGATGCCCGGCGCGCACGCCTTTCTGGAGGCCTGCGCCGGCCGCTTCGTCGTGGTCTCCAACGACGCTGAGCATACCCCGGCCGAACTCGCGGGCGATCTGCAGCGACTCGGGCTCGCTGTCCCGGCGAACCGCATCGTGCTCGCCGGCGCAGTGGCGCTCGACGAGATCGCGGCGCGCCGGCCGGGGGCCCGCGTGCTCGTGCTGGCAAGCGAGGCCCTGGCGTGCCATGCCGGCGAACACGGCCTTCGGCCGGTACGAACCCGGCCGGATGTCGTCTTCCTCGGCCGCGACCGGCGCTTCAGCCATCAGCGGCTGGCGCTCGCCGCCAATGCCGTGCGGGCTGGCGCCGAGCTCGTCGTCGCCAATCCCGACCTCGTCCATCCCGGCCCGGGAGGCGCAGTCGTCCCCGAAACCGGGGCGCTGCTGGCGGCACTGCTCGCCTGCACCGGCCCCGTGGATTATCGCCTCATCGGCAAGCCGGAGCCGACCCTGTTTGCCGCCGGCCTCGCCTTGCTCGGCCTCCCCAAGCGGGCTGTCGCGATGCTCGGCGACAATCCCCGGACTGACGGTGAAGGGGCCCACCGTTTCGGCCTGCGCTATGTCGAGATCGCCGCTGGCGTATTCCCGCAGGCGCAGAGTGAGGTGGCTCGCCCGTGCGAGACAGGCGTGATGGCCTTGCCGGCATGACCTCGTCCCGACTCAAGCCGGATGCCGATGCGATGCAGGACAGCCCCGAGCAGACCCGGAACGGTGGACATGACGGTTTCGACGGCGTGATCGAGCGCCTGACGGCGCTGCGCCCGACCTTGCCGCCGACTGCCGCCCGCATCGCCGACGTCTTTCTCGCCCATGCCGCCGAAGTCGTGCACATGTCGGTGACCGAGGTGGCCGAACGGGCAGAAGCGAGCGAGGGCAGCGTGATCTCGCTCTGCCGCCAGCTCGGCGCGCGCGGCTTCCAGCAGGTCAAGATCGCGCTGGCGCGCGATCTCGTGCAGCCGGTGCAGTTCATCCATGAGGACCTTGCCCGCGCCGACGACACTGGGACGGTGATCGAGAAGATCTTCCGCAGCGATCTGCAGGCGCTGCACGACACCATGAAGGTGCTCGACAAAAGTGCGATGGAGAGTGCGGTCGCGGCGATCCGGCGGGCGCGCCGTGTCGAGCTCTACGGCATCGGGAGCGCCGCCCCGATCGCGGAGGACGCCAATTACCGGCTGCTGCGCATCGGCGTCGAATCCAAGGTCGTGGTCGATTCCCACGTCCAGGCGATCAGTGCCTCGCTGACCGGCCCGGATGTCGCCGTCATCACGATCTCGCATTCGGGCTCGACGCACGAGACCGTCACCGCGACCAGGCTGGCGCGCGAGGCGGGCGCGACCACGATCTGCATCACCAATTTCGGCAAGTCGCCGCTGCTCGCCTATGCCGACATCGTGCTCAACACCATGGCGCGCGAGACCCAGTTTCGCACGGAGGCGATGACCAGCCGCATCGCCCAGCTCGCCGTGATCGACGCCCTGATCGCCTGCCTGTCGCTGGCCGATTACGACAAGGCGGTCGCGACGATCGGCCGGACCTTCGACGTGCTCTCGACCAAGCGGTTCTAGCTCCGCATCAGCAATCCGCCTCGTCGGCCCGCCATGCTCACATCTTCTTGCCATCCTTGTCGAACTGCTTGAGGAAGGCGGTGAGGTCGGCGATTTCCTTGTCGTTCTTGATGCCGGCGAAGACCATTTTGGTGCCGGGGATCTTGGCCTTCGGGTCCTTGATGTATTCGGCGAAGACCGCCTCGTCCCAGGTGATGTTCGCGCCCTTGTTGGCGGTCGAATAGCTGTAGCCTTCGACTGCGCCGGTGTGACGGCCGAACAGGCCGTTGAGCTGCGGGCCGACCAGGTTCTTGGCGCCTTCGCCGACCTGGTGGCAGGCGCGGCACTTGTTCCAGGAGCGCTCGCCGGCGGAAACGTCCTGCGCCTGGGCGCTGGTCGTGACGAGAGCGGCAGCGAAGGCAGCGGCGACGACAGGCAATTTCATGCGTTTTGGACCCTTGGTCAGGAGAGGGGATTGGCGCCGCCGCGAGGAGGCGCGGGTGAATGGCTTCAGCTGAACATGTCGGCGGTGATCGCGGCGTACCAGCCGACATTCTCGGCCTGGTTCTCCTTGCGCAGCTCGGCGCTCTCGCGCGGCTGCGAGACGAAGGTCTCGGTCGCAGCGATCTTGCCGTCCTTGGCCTCGTAGCGGCCGCCGACCTTGATGGTGTCGTCGGTCTCGATCAGCGACCAGCAGGTGTTGATGTAGCGGGCCGGGAAGGTGCGGGCATTGGTGAGCTCGCCGCGGATCACCATCGCCGCGACCTTGGCCTGGCTGTTGGCGGAGAAGGCGGATTTCGGCATGTCGCCGGCGATGCAGGCATCGCCGAGCACGAAGATGTTGGGATCGACGGCCGATTTCATCGAGGCCGGATCGATGGTGCAATAGCCGCCGGCCGGCGCGAGGCCTGCCGAGCGGGCGATCTCACCGGCCATCTGCGCCGGGATGACATTGACGAAGGCGCAGTCCTTGTAGGTCTCGAAGCCGGTGACGACGGTGTTGGTCTTGGGATCGACCGACTTGATGCCGTCATGCACCTTCGGCCCGAGCCATTCGATCATCGCGCCGTAATGCTTCTCCCAGCCTTCCTGGAAGACGCCCTGCTTCGAGAAGCTGTCCTTCGGGTCGAGGATGAAGATCTTGCAGTCGCGCCGGCCGGTCGCCTTGAGCACATGCGCGAACATCGATGCCCGCTCATAGGGACCGGGCGGGCAGCGATAGGGGTTGGGCGGGGCGATCATCACGATCGTGCCGCCATTTGGTACCGCATCGAGCTTCTGCTTGATCAATTGCGTCTGCCGGCCGGGCTTCCAGCCATGCGGCATGGTCTCCTCGACCTCCTTCGACCAGCCGGCGACGGAATCGTATTTCAGGTCGATGCCTGGTGAGACGACGAGGCGGTCATAGGGTAGGCGAGCCCCCGTCGAGAGCACGACTTCCTTCTTGTCGCGGTCGATCTGGGTGGCGCGGGCGCGGGCGAGCGTGATGCCATGGTTCTTTGCCAGCGCGTCGTAGCGGTGGCTGATGTCCTCGTAGCTCTTGAAGCCGCCGATGAAGAGGTTGGAGTGGAAGCAGGTCTGGTAGACCTCGTTCTCCTCGACCAGCGTCACCGCGATGGCGCCGTTCGAATCCTTGGCGATGTATCGTGCCGCGGTCGCGCCGCCGGCTCCGCCGCCGATCACGACGACGCGCGGCTTGGCCTGGCCGAGTACGGCCGGCGAGGCGATGGCGAAGCTGCCTGCAGCAGCGAACCCGGTCAGGAATGTGCGGCGGCTGGTCGACATGCTTTCCTCTCCCCTTCGCATCGTTCGCGGCAGGCCTCTTGCGGGCCCTATCCGACCTTCAAATAAGCAAAGCCCTTGCTCTGCATCGCGGCGACGGCCGCGACGCCGGAGGGCACGAAGCCGACGAATTCGGCCTTGCGCGCCTTGCTCTTGTCGATCTTGAGGCGAGAGAAGGTGATCTCGCAGAGATGGACCTTGAGCCCGTTCTTGGCGACGTCCTCGACCCGTTCGAAGATCTTCGAGACTGCGGCGGCTTCCTCGCTCCAACTCGTGCCGTCGAGATTCTCCAGGAAGAACTTCACCCCGGCGCCATGCGCGACGATGGCGAGCTGCAGTGCGAACGGATCGGCGCCATAGGCGGAATAATGGTTGGCGATGTTCTGCAGCATCTGGGTGAAGCGCTGTGGATCGCCGAAATCGCAATGATAGAGGCAGGCGACGTCGGCCTCCTTCTTGAGGTCGGCGAGCGCCGTCTGCCTGGGCGCTGCGAGCACCGGCGTGGCGGCCGCGACGACACCGCTCGCCGCCGCCAGCATCAGCGCCCGGCGCGAGGCCTGCTGGGTATCCTCCGACATCATGTCCTCCGCTGTTCAGGCCATATGCCCGGCTAAGGATTGGGCTTCAGACTCTCGTAGTAGGCTGCCAACGCCGCGATCTCCTCGCTGGAGAGCCGGGCGGCGACCGCCTGCATCGCCTGATTATCGCGCTGACGCTCGCGATAGGCGTTCATCAGCGCGACGAACTGCTCGGCCGGATGGCCGACAATGGCCGGGATACCGCCGACCTGCTTGCCGCTGCTCTGGTGGCAGCTTGTGCATTCCGACGAGAGATACTCCCCCAGCGCCCGATCGCCCGCCGCCTCGGCAGGTACGCAGGCCAGCATCAGCCCCAGCACCGCAAGACGGACGGCGCCGGTTCCCCGCATCAATCGACCTTCGGCGCCGTCTTGGAGTCCGGCGTCACGTCGAGGATCACCGCCCGTCCGGTGATCTTCACCTCCGGCTTGCAATTGGTCATGCACGGCTCCTTGCCCCAGAAGGCCTTCTCCGTGGTTTCGCGGTCGTCATCGTAGAAGGCGGCCGCGTTCGGCAGCTTTACACTGGTAAAGTTCTTATCGGACAGTTCGAAGTCCTCGTCCTTCACGATGTCGTTCAGGTAGAGCAAATAGGCCGTGACGGCGTAGAGCTCGTCCGGCGAGAGCGACTGGGCGTTGCCATAGGGCATGGCGCGGCGGACATAGTCGAACACGGTCGAGAGGTCAGGCCAGAACGAGCCGATCGTCTTCTCCGGCCGGTCGGATTTCAGCGAGCCCATGCCGCCGGCCAGCACCGGCCAGCGGTTGTTGCCCTGGCCGAACTCGCCATGGCAGCTGGCGCATTGCGCCTGGAAGATCTCGTCGCCCTGCTTGACCGTGCCCTTGCCGGGCGGCAGGCCCTTGCCGTCTGGGCGCACCGAGATGTCCCAGGCCTTGATCTCCTCGGGCAATGCTTCGCGGCCGAGGCCGAGCTTGGCGGCCGGTGCAGGTGCCGGAGCAGCCTTGGCCGGCGGGTGCGCGGGCTTTGCCGCCGGCTTGGTCTGCGCGATCAGCGGCGCGGCGGCGAGCACGGCAATTGCCGCGAGGCCCGCGAGCAGGACGGGATTAACCGATCTCGACATTCTCGGTCTCCCCGTTCGCCTTCACATGCCAGGTCTGGATGCCGTTGTTGTGGTAGATCGAGTTGGTGCCGCGGATCTTGCGCAGCTCCTCCTTGGTCGGCTGGAGATAGCCGGTCGAATCCATGGCGCGCGACTGGATCAAGAGGTCCTGCCCGGTCCAGTCGAAATCGACATAGAAGCGGGTTAGCGACTTATCGAGCACCGGCCCATCGATCCGGGCGTGCTGCCAGTTCTTGCCGCCGTCGAGGGTGACGTCGACGCGCTTGATCGTGCCACGGCCCGACCAGGCGAGGCCGGAGAGGACGTTGCGGCCCTTCTGCTTCAGCGGCGCCTGCGGGGAAGGGTTGGTCACCACCGATTTGGCGTCCATGAAGAAGGTGAAGCGGCGCGAGCGGCCATCGGCCAGGAGATCAGTGTACTTCGAGGTCTCCTCGCGCGCCTGCCAGGGCTGATCGCCGACCTCGATGCGCCTGAGCCATTTGACCCAGAGATTGCCTTCCCAGCCAGGGATGACGGCACGCAACGGATAGCCCTGCTCGGGCCGCAGCGCCTCGCCGTTCATGGCGAAGGCAATCAGCACGTCGTCGAGCGCCTTCTCCAGCGGCAGCGAGCGGTTCATGCCGGAGGAATCGGCGCCTTCCAGCATCAGCCACTTGGCATTGGCCTTCACGCCTGCCTCGGCCAGCAGCACCTTCAGCGGTACACCGGTGTACATGACGTTGTGGACCATGCCGTGGGTAAACTGGCAGCCATTGAGCTGCGCCCCGCGCCACTCCATGCCGGAATTCGCAGCGCATTCGAGGAAGTGGATGCGGTTCTGCCGCGGCATCCGCTTGATGTCTTCCATGGTGAAGACCAGCGGCTTGTCGACGAGGCCATGGATCATCAGGCGGTGATTGGCCGGGTCGATGTCGGCGATGCCGCCATGATGGCGCTCGAAGCAGAGGCCAGACGGGGTGATGATCCCGTCGAGCTCGTGCAGCGGCGTGAAGTTGACCGAGGATTCGGGCGAAGCCGTCAGCCAGGAGACGTCGCGGCGGATCACATGCTTCTCGAAGCGCGACGGCGTGCCATAGGGCCGCTTGTCGACGCCCTCGCCGAGATAGCGGCTCCAGTCCTGGACCTCGGTGATCAGCGGATCGGGCTTGCCCGCTTCGGCGCGGGCGAGCCCGGTGCCGGCGAGGCCGGCTCCCGCGACCGCCGCCCCGCCGAGGAAGCGGCGGCGGCTCAGCGCATCGGGTTTTGCGGGAGAGGTCATGCCTCGTCTCCTTGGCTTTCGACGAGCGTGATGGCGGAGGCGCTCATGCCCCGCTCACCTTCACGGCGTCGTTCGGCTTGATGATGATGGTCTTGGTCGCGGCGACGTGGTCGCGCACCACGTCCCAGATCGGCGGCCCCTGCGTGCCTTCGTTGACGCTGGCCCAGCCGGCGACGACGTATTTGCGGGAAGCGTCGATCGGCTTGCCCGACTTCAGATGGGTGAGACCGGAGATGCGGCTGCCCATCGGCTTGCCGACGTCGATGGCGTAGCCCATGCCGCCGATCCGGACCATGTCGCCACCGCCCTGGAAATAAGGGTCGGGGTGGAAGATGTTGTCGGCGACATCCTCGAGGATCTCCTTGAGCTGCGCGCCGGTCATCTCCATCCGGTAGCAGTTGGGATAGGTGATCGCGGTCGCGTTGCTGATCGCCTCCCAGGTGATCGCCTCGTCCGGCAGCAGCGAGCCGCCCCAGCGGAAGCCGGGCGACAGCGCGATCTCGGCGTCGCGCTGCGAGAGCATGGCGTCGCAGATCAGGTCGTCGAAGCTGCCGTTGAAATTGCCGCGCCGGTAGAGCAGCGACTCGGTGCGGCCGATCTCCTTGGCGAGCTCGGCGGCATAGGGCGCACGCAGCTTGGTGACGAGCGCCGCCATCTCCGGATCGGGCGCGATCGCATCGGCGAAGACCGGCATCAGCTTGAAGCGGATGTCTGCGACCTTGCCGTCCTTTACCGCGATGTCGAGGCGCGAGACGAACTTGCCATGCGAGCCGGAAGCGACGAGGGCGGTCTGCCCGACCCGGATCAGCCCGGGCATGGCGTCATGGGTATGGGCGGTCAGGATGACGTCGATGCCCTTGACCCGGCTCGCCAGCTTGCGGTCGACGTCGAAGCCGTCATGCGAGAGCAGCACGACGATGGCCGCGCCCTCGGCGCGGGCCTCCTCGACCTGCTTCTGCAACTCATCCTCGCGGATGCCGAATTCCCAGTCCGGGAACATCCAGCGCGGGTTGGCGACGGCGGTGCGCGGCAGCGCCTGGCCGATCACCGCGACCTTGACGCCGCCCTTCTCGAAGACCTTGCGCGGCGGGAAGACCGGCTCGTTCCATTCCTTGTCGCGAATGTTCTGGGCAAGGAAGGCGAAGGGCGCTGCCTCGACGATCTCCTTGACCCGCTCGGCGCCAAGGGTGAACTCCCAATGCGAGGTCATCGCGTCGAGCTTCAGGGCCGACATCACCTCGACCATGTCCTGACCCTTGGTCTGGAGCGAGCTCCAGCTGCCCTGCCAGGTGTCGCCGCCGTCGAGCAGCAGCACCTTGTCAGCGCCGCGCTCGGCCCTGACAGCCTTGACCAGGGTCGCGATCCGGTCGAGCCCGCCCATCCGGCCGTAGTTGCGGGCGAGCGAAACGAAATCGTCCGAGGTCAGCGCGAAGGCATCGGCCGAGCCCGCCGCGATCTTGAAATGCTCACGGAAGGCGGCGTCGGTCAGATGCGGCGGCAGGCCCTTGGCCTCGCCGATGCCGAGATTGACCGCCGGCTCGCGGAACTGCAGCGGCATCAATTGGGCGTGGATATCGGCCACATGCAGGATGGTGACCTGCCCCTGCGGCTCGAAGCGCAGGATATCGGCCTGCGACAGCGTCTGCTGGGCGGCGGCGCGCCCGAGCGGGCCGAGGCCGGAGGTGGTCGTCAAGGCCGCGGCGACCGCCGTCGCCTGCAGGAAGTCTCGTCTGGAGATCATGACTCATCCTTTGGATGCGCGCACATCGCGATCCAGGGAATCCAAAACGAAGACGCCGCCGGAAGCCGGCGACGATACGATGCCCAAAAGCTCAGCCGACCGTCAGCTTGTTCTTGGCCGTATATTCCGAACCGTCGTCATCCTTCCAGATGAAGGTGAACTCGCCCGATTCCGTCGCCTTGAAGAAGAACGACTGGTAGGGATTGGCCGAAATCGCCGAGTACCAGTCGGCCGAGAAGACCGGCTTGCCGTTGAAGCTCGCCGAGAATTTGTTGATGATCTTGCGCGGGATGGTCTTGCCCTCGGCGTCCTTGCGCTGGCCGGATTCCATCTCGTGCGAGATCAGGGTCTTGATCTCGATCATCTCGCCGGCGGCGGCCTTGGCCGGAACGCGCACGCGGGGCGTGGGCTTGGTGGTCATAGGTGTTTCCTCGCCTTGTTCTGGTCGGTTGTCGGCGCGGCGTCAGCCGCCGCAGCCGCCGATCGTGACCTTGATGTTGGCCTTGGCCGTGTGCAGGGCGCCGTTCGACATCTCGGCGATGCAGATGATGTCCTGCGTCTGCGCGAGGCGCATGCGCGTCGCGGCCGAGGCCTTTCCGCAGGCCGGGGTGAACTGGTAGCTGACGACGCCCGGCTGCGGGTTGCCCTCGGCGAAGACGTGCACGGCCTTGACGTAGTCGGCCTCCGTCATCGGGCTCTCGATCTCGACATTGATCGGCACGACCAGGCCGTTCTCGGCGATCTCGGGCACGTCGAGCTTGATCTTGCCGGAGGCCATCGGCTTGTCGCCGTAGAGCTTCTTGATCTCGGCGGCGACGGCCTTCTCGTCGGCGAAGGCGAGCTTCGGCGCGATCGCGGCGGCGGCGAGAGCCCAGGCGGCGGCCTTCACCGCATCGCGGCGCGACAGCGTCGACAATTGGGTCTGCATACGGGGGCTCCTCCCTGGAATTCGTCTCGTTTTAACTCTTGACGGCGCCGTGCCGGGTCGCCAATCATTTGCACGTATCGTGATATTGTTTTTTGTGAATGTAAAGCCCCCGAGAGGGCCGGCGACGAGATCGCAGGATAAGCGATCGCGGAGGAAACGAAAGGGCGAGGGATGAAGCTTCCGATCCTCGGAGCGGCCGCGTTGGCGGCCGTCATGATAGTCGCGGCCGGGCCGCTGACCGCGCAGTCGCCGCCGCAGGACGACAGCGAGAAGGAGATCGAGCGCTATCGCCAGATGCTCTCGGACCCGTTCTCGAATCCGGGCTTCCTCGCGGTCGATCGCGGCGAGGCGCTCTGGGCCGAGAAGCGCGGCGCCAAGAACGTCTCGCTAGAGGGCTGCGATCTCGGCGAGGGGCCGGGCAAGCTCGAAGGCGCCTTCGCCAAGCTGCCGCGCTATTTCGCCGACGCCGACAAGGTGATGGACACCGAGCAGCGCCTGCTCTGGTGCATGGATAAGCTGCAGGGGCTCGACACCAAGGACGTGGTGCTGCGGCGCTTCTCGGGGCCGGCCCGCGCCTCGGACATGGAGGACCTCGTCGCCTTCATCGCCAACAAGTCGAGCGAGATGAAGATCCAGCCGCAGCTCTCCCATCCCAAGGAAAAGGAGATGGCGGCGGTCGGCGAAGCCTTGTTCTACACCCGCGGCGGCGTCAACGACTTCTCCTGCGCCACCTGCCATGCCGAGGAAGGCAAGCGCATCCGCCTGCAGGGCCTGCCCAACCTCTCGGTCAAGGGCAAGACCGCGCAGGAGACGATGGGCTCCTGGCCGACCTACCGGGTCTCGCAAAGCGCGCTCCGGACGATGCAGCACCGGCTCTGGGACTGCTATCGCCAGCAGCGCTGGCCGGTGCCGGAATACGGCTCGGAAGCCCTGACCGCGCTCACCGTCTTCCTGCAGAAGCAGGCCGAAGGCGGCGAGATCAAGGTTCCGTCGATCAAGCGCTAAAGGGGAAACGTGATGATCAGGACATTCATTCCCCTGGCGGCCCTGCTGCTCGCCGCGGGGACCGCGACCGC
Source organism: Rhizobiales bacterium 2SD (assembly GCA_005502805.1). Taxonomy (GTDB): domain Bacteria; phylum Pseudomonadota; class Alphaproteobacteria; order Rhizobiales; family Beijerinckiaceae; genus Allobosea. Next base: position 237,052 of record SCMY01000001.1, read on the forward strand.
CCAGGAACGCCCGGCGCAGGCCGTCATCGACGCCTATATCAAGTCGACCTTCGGCAAGGCCTCGGCCGAATGGCAGGCCAGGATCAAGCCGGACGATTCGCTGGCGGTCTGCAACACGACCCGCAACAACCCGTCCTCGGCGGAATCCGACGCGATGCTGAAACGCGAGAGCGCCCGCGTCGTCTATCCCGCCGACGGAAAATTCCTCGGTGACTGGAAGAAGGGCTATCAGGTCGCCAATAACGGCCGCGGCGGCCAGTTCTCCGATCCGCCCGGCACGGTTGCCGGCGGCAACTGCTTCGCCTGCCACCAGCTCGACCCGAAGGAGGTCAGCTACGGCACGCTCGGCCCAAGCCTCGCCGCCTATGGCAAGGATCGCAAATACGATCCCGAGACGATCAAGGACACCTACACCAAGATCTACAATTCGATGGCGGTGGTGCCCTGCTCGAACATGCCGCGCTTCGGCGTCAACAAGGTGCTGGACGAGCAACAGATCAAGGACGTGATGGCCTATCTGTTCGATCCGGAATCGCCGGTGAATAAGTAGGCCTTGCCGGAGCAACCCATGCTGACGCGTCGCCTGTTCGTCACTGCCGGCGCCTGCGCCCTGGCCTCACCGGCCCTGGCGCAGGTCGTGGCGACGCTCGGCTCCGGCGAGGAGACGCTGACCGTCCTCAGCGACGGCAGCTTCGAATTGCCGCTCTCGATGCTGGCGCGCGATATCGCGCCGGCGGAGCTTGCGGCAGAGGCGAAGCAGACCGGGCCGACGCGTTCCGTCCTCAACGTCACCTGCCTGAAGCGCGGCAAGGACGTCATCCTGTTCGATTGCGGCTCGGGCGCGAATTTCCTGGCGGGCTCGGGCAAGCTTGCCGAGAGCCTGAAGACGGCCGGGATCGAGCCCGATGCGGTGACGCATGTGCTGTTCACCCATCTCCATCCCGATCATTTCTGGGGTGCGCTCGACGAGTTCGACAGCCCGCTCTTTCCGAATGCGCGCTGGCTGGTGGCTGCGCCCGAGATCGGCTTCTGGAGCGATCCCAAGGTCTATGCCGGCCTGCCGGAAGACCGGCATGCCTTCGCTGCCGGAGCGCAGCGCATCGCCAAGGAACTCGGCGACAAGCTCGAACGGGTCGAGCCCGGCCGCGAATGGCTGCCGGGGATCGAGGCGGTGGCGACGCCCGGCCACACGCCCGGCCATGTCTCCTTCGCGTTCAAGGCAGTCGGCGGGCCGGTCATGGTGCTGGGCGATGCGCTGACGCATCCGCTGATCTCGTTCGCGCGGCCGGACTGGCGGCCCGCCTCCGACCACGACGCCGATCTCGCCGTCGCGACGCGGCGCAAGCTGCTCGACCGGCTTGCCCAGGAGAAGGGGCAGATCATCGGCTACCACCTGCCCGGCGCCATCGGCCGCGTCGAGCGGCAGGGCACCGCCTATCGCTTCGTTGCGGCGGCCTGATCAGCCACGCAGGTAGAACTTCGCCTTGTCGGGCTTGAAGGTCCAGGGCAGGCCGGCATTGCGCCAGCCATTGACGCTGCGCCGGCCGTCCGCGGAGAGATCGCCCTCGAAGCCCTCATGCTGGTTGTAGACCCGGGTGAAGCCGGCCTCGGCCAGCTTCTCGACCGCCCGCGCCGAGCGATCGCCCGAGCGGCACATGACGATGACGCGGTCGGTCTTGGCAAGGCCCTTCGCCGCCAGCAGCCGGCCGACATCCTGCGAGAAGGTCGCATTCGCTTCGAGCTTGTAACGGCCTTCCTTGTCGTCCCAGTCCCAGAACTCGGTGACATCCACGAAAGGCACATTGCCGTCGATCGCCGGCGCCCATCCGGTGAACATCATCTCGGCGCGGGTGCGGACATCGACGAACAGGGTTTTCGTCCCCTCGCGCGCCATCACATCGGCCGCCTCGCGCGGGGTCAGATAGAGGCCGAGCGTCGTCTGCTTGGCCCTGGCGATGCCGGCATGCGGGCCGGTCGCCGGTGCGGTTTGCTGCGCTTCGGCGCGGGCGGCGATGCCGCCGATCGCTGCTGCGGCTGCGAGAGTCAGGGCGTCCCTGCGGTTCATCATGCTGTCCTCATCGATCGAGATTCGGTTCTGGTTTCGGGCAAGCGCCATCCTCGGCTGGATTGGCCGGCACGCTCGCAGCGGGGGCTCGTCACAAGCTGTTCAGCGGCACTCTGAGGAAGCGCTTGCCGCTCTCGTCCGGCTGCGGCAGCTCGCCGGCCTTCATGTTCACCTGCAGCGAGGGGATGATCAGCCTGGGCATGGCGAGCGTCGCGTCGCGCGCCTCGCGCATCGCGACGAACTCGTCCTCGCCGATGCCGTCGCGGACATGGATGTTGTGCTCGTGCTGCTCGGCGATCGTCGTCTCCCAGCGGATCTCGCGGCCATTCGGGCCATAGTCATGGCACATGAACAGGCGGGTCTGCGGCGGCAGCGCCAGCACCCGCTTGATCGAGCGGTAGAGCGTGCGCGCGTCGCCGCCCGGGAAGTCAGCCCGGGCCGAGCCGCCATCCGGCATGAACAGCGTGTCGCCGACGAAGGCAGCATCCCCGACCACATGGGTCATGCAGGCCGGGGTATGGCCGGGCGTATGCATGGCGAAGGCCTTGAGGCCGCCGATCAGATAAGGGTCGCCGTCGGCGAAGAGATGGTCGAACTGGCTGCCGTCGCGCTGGAACGCGGTGCCCTCGTTGAAGATCTTGCCGAAGGTCTCCTGGACGACGGTGATGCGCTCGCCGATGCCGATCTTGCCGCCGAGCTTGCCCTGGATATAGGGCGCGCCGGAGAGGTGATCGGCATGGACATGGGTTTCGATCAGCCATTCGACCGCAAGGCCGTGTTCCCGGACATAAGCGATGATCCTGTCGGCGGAATCATAGGCGATCCGGCCGGCCGCATAGTCGATGTCCATCACCGAATCGACGACGGCGCAGATGTTCGAGCCGGGATCCTTGACGACATAGCTGACCGTGTTCGTCTGCCCGTCGAAGAAAGCGGTGATCTCGGGCTTGGTCGACAGGTCGACCGGGTGCGGGATTACGGCCATGGTTCCCTCCTCAAGCCCGGCCTTGCTCGGCCGGTCGAACGGAAGAGCTGGCGAGCCTGCGGGCGAGGATCATGCCGGCGAGCATCGCAGCTAGGAAGATCAGCGCCGGCGCGCCGCCGGTCAGCGCTGCGACCAGGGCCGGGCCGGGACAGAAGCCGGCGAGCCCCCAGCCGATGCCGAACAGGACGGCGCCGCTGACCAGTCTCGCATCCGGTCGGCTGGCACTGGGCAGGGCGAAGCGTTCCGCGAGCAGCGGACGCCCACGCGCGAAGGTCAGCCGATAGCCTAGCATGGTGACGGCGATGCCGCCGGCCATGACGAAGAGCAGGCTGGCGTCCCAGCGACCTGCGGGAATGGCGGCGAGATCGAGGAAATTGAGCACCTTGGCCGGGTTCGCCATACCGGCGAGGATCAGCCCGAGGCCGAAGATCAGGCCGGCAGCGAACTGGACGAGGATCGACATGGCCAGCCTCACAGCAGGTGCCGAACGACGAAGACGGTCGCGATCGCACTCGCCATGAAGGTCGCGACGGCGATCAGCGAGCGCAGCGACAGGCGCGACAGGCCGCAAATGCCGTGGCCCGAGGTGCAGCCATTGCCCCAGACCGAGCCGAAGCCGACCAGCAGGCCGGCGACGACGAGGATCGGGATGGTCGCGGCGATCTGCGGAGCCGGCCAAGCCGACCTTGCAGCATAGACGACGAGGGGAGCGAGCACGAGGCCGGCGACGAAGGCGAGACGCCCGCCGGTCTCGCCGTCCGCATCCGGCGGCAAAAGGCGCGAGACGATGCCGCTGATGCCGGCGATCCGGCCCTGGAACAGCATCAACAGCACGGCCGCGAGGCCGATCAGGGCGCCGCCGACAAGCGAGGTCACAGGGGTGAACGTGGTCTCGATCATCTCAGGGCCGCCCCCGCCGGGCAGGTGACGCGATCGACAGAGCCGACATTGACCACGATCCGTTCCCGCGTTATTTAATTCTGAATATCATATATATTGAAAAAACAATATGTCAATCGCCGTTCCACCCGCGACCGAAGCGCCCGTGAGCCCGCCGATCCACGAGGCGGCCGCGCTTCTCGCCGCCATGGCCAGCCCGCGCCGGCTCGCCATCCTCTGCCGGCTCGTCGAGGGCGAGGCCGGAGCCGCCGAGCTCGCCGAAGTCACCGGATTGAGCCCGGCCGGCGTCGCTTCACATCTGGCGCAGCTGCGCAGGCTCGGGCTGATCGCCGCGCAACGGCGCGGCATCGCGGTCTTCTTCTCGCTCGCAAGCGACGAGGCGAAGGCCGTGCTGGAGACGCTGCACGCGCTCTATTGCGCGCCGGCGCAGGCCCTCAGCCGCGCTGCCAGAGGCCTCTGATCGAACCTTCGACCAGGAAGGCGATGCCGATCCGCGCGCCGATCATCATGCCGGCGATCGCCAGCGGCCAGGACAGCGCCAGCATCGAGCCGGCCGAGATGCCCTGCCCGATCGTGCAGCCGCCGGCGAGCACGCCGCCGCCGCCCATCAGCACGGCGCCGAGGAGATGGCGGCGCATCTCGCGGTCGTCGTCGAAGGCTTCCCAGCGGAATTCCCGGTCGTAGAGCGCGGACAGGAACGAGCCGAGCGTGACACCGGCAAGCGTACCGATGCCAAATTCGAGCAGCGCGGAGGGTGTGCTCAACACTGCATAGAGCGCCCGGCCGACCGGCGAGACGAAGGTCAGGCTCTGCGCCCGTGGGACGGCCTCGAAGGCATCGATGGCGATGCCGGTCACCCACCAGCCGGCGACGACGGCGAGGCCGAGCGTCGCACCCGCCAGCAGCAGGCGCGGCGAGCGCCGCAGTCGCGGATCGATGGCCACGGCGGCGATCAGGGTGCAGGCGCCGGCAGCGGTGATCAGCCCGCGTGCATCCGGCGCGCCGAAATAGGCCAGGATGCTGGCGAGATCGCCCTTGAGACCGCCCGGCAGCGGCCAATAGACCTTTTCCAGCACCTCGATCCGGATCGGCGCGAACATGCCGCGCAGCGTCGCATAGGCGACCGCGCCGAAGACCATCATCACGATCAGGCTGCGCAGGTCGCCGGAACCGAGCCGGATCAGCGAGCCGAAGCCGCAGGTGCCGACCAGCGCCATGCCGAGGCCGAACAATGTGCTGCCGACCGCGATCGACAGCCAGGGCAGTGCCGGCTGGACATAGGTCGAGATCGCGGGGTCGAGCAGATGCAGCCCGATCAGCGCCTGCGTGCCGATCAGCGCGATCGCCAGCGCGAGGCCGAAGATCCTGAGGCGGCGGGTGTCGCCACCCATCCAGGCATCCTCGACGGCGCCGAAGGAGCAGAGCCGGGCGCGGCGGACGGTGAAGCCGCAGGCCGCGCCAACGGCAACGCCCGCCAATGCCGCGCCCCAGGCCGGCAGCGCGATCATGGCAGGCGCCGCTGGCGGCTACGGTTGCTCACGATTGTCCGGCTTCGGGTCCGGGCGGATTGCAGAAGATGTCGTAGATCACGGCAATCACACGCCGGACATCGTCACTGGCGAGGCTGTAATAGATCGCCTTGCCGTCGCGGCGGGTGGTGACGAGCTGGTCGAGCCGCAGGCGCGCAAGCTGCTGCGAGACCATCGGCTGGCGCAGCGAGAGCAGGTTCTCGAGCTCGGTCACCGTGCGCTCCCGCTCGGCCAGCAGGCAGAGCAGCAGCAGCCGATTCTCATGCGAGAGGGCTTTCAGGAAATCGCTGGCCTTGCGGGCCTTGCGCATCAATTGGTCGAGCTCGGGCGAGAACTCGGCGCCGTCGCGCAGTTCGGTTTCGAGCGCTTTCGAGACGATCGCGGTCATTGGGTCCGTGTGCCTGATCGTTGAACCTGGTCAGGAGTCTCAATGACAGCAACCAGCCGCCCGAGCAAACCCCAGAACATGTCGTCGTTGAGATAGCCGGTGATGCGGCCGACCTCCTGGCCATTATCCATCAGCACGAAGGTCGGGGTCGCGATGACCGGCTCGCGCAATCCCTCTCCGCGTACGCCGCCGGCCGGCAGATCGATCCGCCGTAGTGGCGCCGCCTTGCCTTCCGGCGTCCTGGCATAGACCGGCGCGACCTCACGCTCGAAGCGGACGCAGAATGGGCAGCCAGTGCGGGTGTACATGACGAGCTCGGCAGCGAAGGCTGGCAGCGACAGCAATAGCGGCAACGTGAACGCCGCCGCCACCGCTATGCGATATCGCCTGCTTGCAATCATGCCCAGAACATAGTCGTATTCATATGTTTATACCAGAGCCCGCTGAGGCTCCTGCGGAGGCGACGCCATGATCACACGACGCGGCCTGCTGGCGAGCACGGTGGTGGCGATGACGGCGCCGGCCCTGGCCAAGGCGAAGCTCGGCGAGGACGGGCTCTACCAGGAAGACTGGTATCTCGACAGCTTCCTCGATCTCACCGAGGACCTGACCAATGCGAGCCAAAGCGGCAAGCGCTTCGCGATCCTCTGGGGCCTGCGCAACTGCCCGGCCTGCCGGCGCATGCACGAGGTCCATCTCGCCGACCCTGCGATCGAAAGCTATATCCGCGACAATTTCGCGGTGCTCCACCTCAACATCCTCGGCGCGCGCGAGGTCACCGATTTCGACGGCGGCAAGCTGACGGAGAAGGCGCTCGCCAAGCGCTACGGAATCGAAGGCACGCCGGCGATCCAGTTCTTCCCCGCCGGCGCGAACGGGCTCGCAGCGAAAGCTCCGAAGGAGCGCGAAGTCGCTCGCATGGCCTCGCTGCCCGAGCCGCAGGCCTTCATCGCCCAGTTCCGCGCCGTCAGGAATGGTGTGTGAAAGAGAGGCTGGATCTGTAGCCGTGGCGACAGCCCTGGCCGTCAGCGTGCCGCCCTCGCCTCCGCGCTGTCGTTCCAGACCTCCTGGCGCCGGATCAATCCGCCGGCGAGCTCGAAACGGTCGACGAAGCGGATGCCGGAGAAGGCGCTGCCATCAGGCCATTGGCCGTGGAGACTCCCCAGCACATAGACGACGACCACGCCATCCGGCTCCTCGCAGAGATCGCAGCGCTCGACATGCTTGGCGAGGCTGCGATAGCGGTCGGACGAGCCGGCAACGATCGCGGCGAGGTCATCTCGCCGTACGCCGCCGGGAAAGATGAACTCGGCATCATCGGCGACGAAGACGCGGGCCGCGTCGAGATCGCGCCGCTCCATGGCCGCGAGATAACCCAAGGCGAGTGCCCGGGCGCCACGGTGACGCTCGGCCGCCTGGGCCGGGGAAACGATCGCCTCAGAGCTCATTGACCGCCCTCGCCACCATCAGCTTCTGCCGGACCTTCGAGAACATCGGCAGCACGATCAGCAGCAGGCCGAAGGCCAGGATGGTCAGCGCGATCGGCCGGCCCATCAGATAGTCGAGCGGATCGCGCGCCAGCATCATGGTCTGGCGCAGGTTGAACTCGATCGGTCCGCCCAGCACGAAGGCGAGGATAAGCGGCGCGGTGTCGAAGCGCAGCTTGCGCAGGCCGTAGCCGAGCACGCCGAACAGCAGGAGGAGCAGCACCTCGACCGGATTGTTGTTGAGCGAATAGGCGCCGATGATCATGAACAGGATCAGCGCGGCGTAGAGCGCGCGGTAGGGCACCTTCAGCAGCTGCACCCAGATGCCGATCAGCGGCAGGTTGAGCAGCACCAGCATGACGTTGCCGACATACATCGAGGCGATCACGCCCCAGAATATCTCCGGCCGCTCCTGGATCATCAGCGGTCCCGGCGTGACATTGTGGACGATCAGCGCCCCGAGCAGCAGGGCGGTGACGGGATTGCCGGGCAGGCCGAGCGCCAGAAGCGGGATGAAGGAGCCGGCCGCGCCGGCATTGTTGGCCGCTTCCGGCCCGGCGACGCCCTCGACCGCGCCGTTGCCGAACTCCTCGGGATGCTTGGTGAACTTCTTCTCGACGCCATAGGAGATGAAGGAGGCGAGCGTCGCGCCGCCGCCGGGTAAAAGGCCGATCAGGAAACCGAGCACCGAGCCGCGGGCGATCGGTGCGGCCGAGCGCTTCCAGTCCTCCCTGGTCGGCATCAGGCTGCCGACGGGCACCGCCTGCATCGAGCGGGTCCGGAACTTCTCGACGTTCTCGAAGACCTCGCCGAGGCCGAAGATGCCCATGGCGACCACGACCACGCCAAAACCGTCCGTGAGCTCGGGGATGCCGAGGGTGAAGCGCGGCTGGCCGGTGATGACGTCCTGCCCGACCATGCTGAGCAGCAGCCCGGCCGCGATCATGATCAGCGACTTGACGACGTTGCCCTTGGCCAGGACCAGGATGACGATGAAGCCGAGCAGCAGCAGCGACAGGTTCTCGGCCGGGCCGAAGCGGATGGCGAACTCGACCAGCGGCATGCTGATCAGGCCGATAGCGAGCGCGCCGACCGTGCCGGCGACGAAGGAGCCGATCGCGGCGATGGCGATGGCGGCGCCGGCGCGGCCTTGCTGCGCCATCTTGTAGCCATCGAGGCAGGTGACGACACTCTGGGCCTCGCCGGGGATCTTGACGAGGATCGCGGTGGTCGAGCCGCCATAGCTCGCGCCGTAATAGATGCCGGCGATCATGATGATCGCCGAGACCGGGTCGAGCCCGATCGTCAGTGGCAGCAGCATCGCGATCGCCGCAGTCGGGCCGAGGCCGGGCAGGACGCCGATCAGCGTGCCGATCAGCGCGCCGGAAAAGCAGAAGACCAGGTTCATCGGCTTGAGGGCGACGATGAACCCTCCGAGCAAGCCTTCCATCAGTAACCCCAGAGCGAGCCGGCCGGCATGTTGACCGAGAGCGCGACGACGAAGAGCAGATAGGCGGCGAGCGCGGTCAGCACGGCCCGAACGAGGGCCTTCGCCGAGACCAGCCTTTCCTCGCCAACGGCGTAGAGGCCGTACATCAGTGCGGTGGCGCTGAGGATGAAGCCGAGCCGCGTCAGCAGCAGCGCGAAAGCGCCGATCATCAGGGCGACGAGCGCGACCATGGTCGCGCCATGCAGGCCGCCACCCTCCTCGTCGTCTTCGGCCTCGTCCGTGCCCGGCTTGATGAAGAGGGCAAAGCTCAGCCCGGTCATCGCCAGCGAGAGCAGCAGCGGCACCGCGCCGGGGCCAAGCAGCCGGCTCGTGCCGAGCGGCAACTGCAGCGAGGCGACGATCCCGATCAGGCCGCAAACGAGGCCTGCGACCGCGCCGAGGCGCGGTCGCAGGGTCTCGGCCAGGCCGCTGTTCTTTCCGGTCACTTGGCCAGGCCGAGCTTGACGAGAAGCGGCTTCATCATCGCGCTTTCCTCGGCGATCTCGCGGCCGAAGACATCGGGCCCGGCGAACTCGACCTCGGTCATCGTGCTCTGCGCGAAGGCGACGACGGCCGGGCCGGTCGCAGCCTTCTCGATCGCGGCCGCGAGCTGCTGCACCACCGCGTCGGGCGTCGCTTTCGGCGCCCAGATGCCGACCAGCGGCGACAAAGCGAGATCGACGCCGGATTCGGCGAAGGTCGGGACGTCAGGCAGGATCTTGGCGCGCGTCTTGCCGAACTGGGCGATCGCGACCATGCGTCCGCCCTTGGCCTGCGGCACGATCGACTGGGCGAAGCCGAGCGCGAGGTCGATGGTGCCGCCGACCGTCGCCGCCACCGCCGGCGTCGCGCCGGGAAAAGGCACATGGGTCAGCTTGATGTCGGCGGCGAGCGCGAAGGCCTCGCCCGACAGATGGGTGCCGCCGCCGGTGCCGGCACTGCCGAAGGTGACCTTCTCCGGATTGGCCTTGGCATAGGCGACGAGGCTCTTCACGTCGTTGAAAGGTGCGCCGATGCGGGCGCCCATGACATTGGGGCCAAGGCCGACGCGGGCGACCGGCCGCAGGTCGGACACCGCGTAGGGAAGCTGGTTCTGGTGCGGTGCGACGGAGAGCGGCGCCGAGGTCGAGAACAGCAGGGTATGGCCGTCAGGCTTGGCCGATTTGGCGACATAGTTCGCGCCGATCGTGCCGCCAGCGCCGGGGCGGGTCTCGACCAGCACGTTCTTGCCGAGGATCTTCTCCAGCTCGGTGCCGAAGGCGCGGGCGAACTGGTCGGTCGAGCCCGGTGCATAGGGCACCACGAAGGTGATCGGCTGCGTCGGAAAGGCCCAGGCTGTACGGCTCGCCAGGCCGAGCCCGGCTGCCGCGGCCAACCCGCCGAGGAGGACGCGCCTCCCGATCCCCGCTTCGTCCATCCCGTTCATCGTTCTTCTTCCCTCGTTCCGCCCTGATCGGCGCGTGGCGGGCAAGGGCCCGGGCCATGCTCGACGATTGAGCCTTTGCTGTATGCAAGAAAATGTCAACACTTACTAGGGACCGGGCCGGCGCATATTTCGGCATGTGCCCCAAAAAACAGTCGGCCATATTGCCGCTAGCAAGAGGAGCCGCAACCCGGCGTTGTTGCGTGGCCAACACTCGCTGGAGTCGGTGCGGTTCACGGATGCGCGCATTGGAGAGGGGCGAAGTTGATTGCAATTAGTGTCAACAGTATTGGCAAAGGCTGCATGCAATCCGCTTATGGGGCGATGACCAAACGGCCTTGGACGCCGGCTCGCCGAACCGGTTTCGTGATCCGGACCTGCCCTGTTCGAGCCGGAGACCATGCTGGCCACCTCCCCTCCCGCCGGAATGCCTGCCGTCAAGCCGCTGATCGTCGGCATCGGCGGCACGCTCCATGAGCGATCCTCGACCGAGCTCGCTTTGCGCCAGACCTGCGAGGCGATCGGGGACGAGGCCGATATCCGCATCTTCGCCGGGCGCGACCTGCTGCTGCCGCTCTATCAGCCGGGTGCCGCGAGCCGCGATGCCGGTGCGGCCGCGCTGGTCTCGGCGCTGAGACATTGCGACGGGCTGATCATCGCAAGCCCGGCCTATCACGGCAGCGTCTCCGGCCTGATCAAGAACGCGCTCGACTATGCCGAGGAGCTGTCGGGGGAGGACAGGCCCTATCTCGACGGCGTACCGATCGGACTGATCGCCTGCGCTGCCGGCTGGCAGGCCGCTGGCCAGACGCTGGCGACGCTGCGGACGATCGCGCATGCCCTGCGTGGCTGGCCGACGCCCTATGGCGCAACGATCCGCACCATGCCCGGCCTGTTCGCAGGCGGCGCTTGCAGCGACCCTGCGGTCGCAGTCGATCTCGGCCGCGTCGGCAAGCAAGTGCTTGCTTTCACCCAATCGCAAGCGTCGGCGCTCGTCGGACTGGCATCCGTGCAGCGCGCCGCGACCTTTACCTCGACCGGGACCACGCCATGAGACTGGGAATCTGGGCTCCGCTGCCCCACACCATCCGGGCCGAGCCCGAGATGGATCGTGCGATCGCCGAACTTGGCGCCGCCGGCGCCGGTGGGGCGGCCGACACCTCGTTCGAATTCGCCGCGCGCATCCTGCAGCAGGCCGAGGAGGCCGGTTTCTCGATCTCGCTGATCGCCGAGCGCTGGCTCGGCCCCGATCTTGAATCCTGGGTGATGGCTTCGGCGCTGTCGCAGCGCACGCAGCGGATGGAGCTGATGGTCGCCGCCCATCCCGGCATCGTCACGCCGCAGGCGGTGGCCAAGATGGGCGCTTCGCTCGACCGGATCAGCGGCGGGCGCTTCGCCATCAACCTGGTCAATGGCTGGTGGCCGGACGAGCTCAACCTGTTCGGCAATGGCGGCTGGCTGGAAGGCAGCGCCGAGCGCGCGGCGCGCCTCGGCGAGTTCGTCCGGGTGCTGCGCGGCCTGTGGACGGAAGAGGCGTTCTCGTTCAGCGGCCGCTATTACACGGTCGACAAGGCGAGCCTGCCCTTGAAGGCGTGCCGTTCGCCGCCGCCGATTTATGCCGCCAGCCGCTCGCCGGAGGGCAAGGCACTGGTGGCGGAAAGCTGTGATGTCTGGTTCGCCGACTATGTGCCGGACTATCGGCTCTACGACGACAATCTCGCGGTGATGGCGCAGGAGATCGCCGAGATGAAGACGCTCGCCGCCGGCCATGGCCGCGAACTCGGGATCGGCCTCAGCGCGCATGTGATCTGCGCCGACATGCAGGACGAAGCCCATGCCCAGGCCGAGGAGATGCTGGATTACGGCAAGCGCAGCCGTATCGCTGCCGTGGCGGCGCGCGGGCTCGGCGCCGGTCTCGTCGGCACGCCGGAGCTGTTGGCGCAGCGGATCGAGACGTACTCGCGCATCGGCATCGACTGCCTGATGCTGCGCTTCCACCCGATGACGGAGGGGCTCGCTGGTTTCGCTGAGAAGGTCGTTCCGCTGCTGCGCGAGCGGCTCGTGATCGATCCAGGGAGTGTGCAGCCGGAGTTGGAACCCACCCATGGCTGAGGCGGCGCCGTCCCGCCATGCCCTGATCACCGGCAGCTCGTCCGGAATCGGCCTCGCGCTGGCGCAGCGCCTGCTCGCGGCGGGCTGGCGCGTGACCGGGCTCGATCGCCAGCCGGGGCCACTCGAGGCGGAGGCTACCGGCCTGCGCACGGTCCCGCTCGACCTGCTCGATGCCGCGGCGCTGGCGAGCGCCTTGCCGGACATCCTGGCGGAGCGGCCGGACGTCTTCGTGCATTGCGCCGGGCTGATGCGGACCGGGCGGATCGCCGAGATCCGCGACGAGGATATGGGCACGCTCTGGCGACTGCATGTCGGCGCCGCCATCGCCATCCTGCGCGATCTCGCGCCGGTCTTGCCTGAGGGGCGCGGGCGCATCGTGCTGCTGTCGAGCCGCGGTGCGCTCGGCCGGCCCGGGCGAGGCGCCTATGCCGCGAGCAAGGCTGCCCTGCATGGTCTTGCCCGGAGTCTCGCGCTCGAACTTGCGCCGCGCGGAATCACCGTCAATGTCGTGGCGCCGGCTGCGACCGACACGCCGATGCTGCGCGATCCCGGCCGCGGCGAGGCGCCTTCCGTCTCGCTGCCGATCGGCCGGCTGATCGCGCCCGACGAGGTCGCCTATCTCGTGCAGTGCCTGCTGGCGCCGGAGGCCGGGGCAATCACCGGCCAGACGCTCTATGTCTGCGGCGGGGCCTCGCTGGTGGCGCCGGGCTGAAAGCCCTTCACTCCGGCCCGATCGCGCCGGGCCAGCCTCCCTGCTCGGTCATCTCGCGCACGATCCCGAGCGCGATCCGGGCGAACTCCGCCGCGATGGTCGAGGGCGAAGGCAGATCGAGCTCGACCAGCGCCAGCGGCCAATAGGCGCGCGGTGCGATCGGGCGGATGTCGATCTCGCCGGCGAGCATGCCGGCGGCGAGGGTGGCGCGGGTCATCAGGCTGACGCCGAGGCCGCGCCTGACCAGCCCGCTGGTGATGACGTGGTCGTCGACCTCGTAGCGCGCGTCGATCCACAGGCCCTCGCGCGCAGCCCAGGCGTCGAGCAATCGGCGCGAGGCGTTCGGCCGGCTCGGCAGGATCAGCGGCAGCTTGACGATCTCGGCCGAGGGCAGGCCGCCGCTGCCATCACCCAGGCTGCCGGGCAGCCCGACGACGAAGACCTCCTCGCGCAAAAGGAGCGTGACCTTGAGGCCGCGCTGCGGGAGCGGATCATGGGCGAAAACGAGATCGAGCTGGCGGCGGGCGAGCAGGTCGCGGAGCTGGCTCGAGAAGCCGCCGACGATCTTGACCTCGACCTGCTCATGCGCGGCGCTGAAGCGGGCGAGCAGGGGCGGCGCCAAGAGATGGCCGACGCCCGGCGGCATGCCGATGGTGAGGCGGCCGGTCAGGACGGTGGCGCCGCGGCGGACGTCGCTGGCGGCCTGCTCGACCTGGCGCAGGAGCTGGGCCGAGTGCTCGAACAGGATCCGGCCGGCCTCGGTCAGCCGGGCGCCGTCGCGGCCACGTTCGAGCAGCTCCTTGCCGAGCTCGGCCTCCAGCTCGCGGATGGTGCGGCTGACGGCGGGCTGCGAGATGCGCAGCATCTCCGAGGCACGGCTGAAGCTGCCGCATTCGGCGACGGTCCGGAAATAGCGCAGCGCCCTGAGATCCATCGGCCGTGCCCGTGCTCTAGGTCGCTTGCGCGCGGGTGGCGGCTGCCTGCCCGGCGATGAAGCCGAGGCCGAGCGCCGCGAGCAGGCCGTTGCCGGAGGCATAGCCGGCGCCGCCAGAGCGTCCACTGACGCCGGCTGCGGCACCGCCACCGGCATAGAGGCCCGGCACGATACCGCCCTCGGCGCGCAGCACCCGCGCCTCCTCATCGACCAGCAGGCCGCCCTGTGTGTGGAACAATGCCGGCGCGATCCGTGTCGCCACGAACGGCGCCTGCAGCGGCCCCATGCCCCAGGCCTTGCGGTCGAGGGCGTCCGGCCGGTCGCCTTTGGCGGCGTCGGCCGCCAGCGCCAGTGTCTCGCAGAGCGCATCCGCCGGCAGGCGGCAGGCCGCGGCAAGCGCTTCGGCATCGGCGAAATCGGGCGCGCCGCCATGGGTGACGAGCACGCCGAAATCCGGCTGGCCGGCGGCGGTGGCCGCGCGGATGCGGCTGTCGTAGATCGCGAGCAGGCGGCCGCCGCGCGCCAGGGCCGGCGCGGCGAAGGCGGAATAGCCGAGGGTCTCATCGGCGAAGCGCCGGCCGGTCTCGTCGACGATGACCCCGCCCTTCTCGACCACCGTCCAGGTGACGAGCTCGCCATGCGGCTGGGCGATGGCGGAATGAGCCTGGTAGGCGCCCATATTGGCGAGGCGCGCGCCGAGGGTCTCGCCCCAGCGCACAGCTTCGCCATCGCTGCCGAGCGCGCCGAAATATTCGGCTCCGGCGATGTCGGGGGCGTGGCGGGCGATGAGTTCCCGGTCATGGCCGAAGCCGTTGCAGGCGAGGATCACGGCCTTCGCGGCGATCAGGCTCTCCGCACTGCCTTGCGTCTGGCTTCGCGCGCCGCGGACGACGCCGTCCTCGACGAGAAGCGCGGTCGCAGGGGTCGCCAGCGCCACCGGAATCCCGCGTTCCTCCGCCGCCTGCCAGAGCCCCTGCATCAGGTCGGCGCCGCGGCGCGAGGGCACGGCGTGCAAGCGGTTGACGCTGTGGCCGACATGCCGATAGGCGCCGATCAGTTCGATCGGCAGGCCGATGGTATCGGCGAGCCATTCGACCATCGGCGCCGAGATGTCGGCGAGGCGATCGACCAGCGCCTCGGCCTCATGCGGGCCGGCGGTGCGGCGTAAGTCGGCGGCGAAGCGCGCGGGATCGTCGGCGATGCCGGCCGCGGCCTGGAAGCGGGTGCCGGCGGCCGGGATAGAGCCGCTCGACAGCATGGTGTTGCCGGCAAGGCGCGGCAGCTTCTCGACGACCGCGACCTCGGCCCCGGCCTCATGCGCAGCCAGTGCCGCAACGAGGCCGCAGCCGCCGGCGCCGATGACCAGGACGTCGACCTCGAGGTCTGGCTCCGACACGGCCTTTCCGCCTCAGAGTCCGGCCGAAAATGACATTTGTGTCACCAAATATCCGGACCTTGGCGGAAAAGGCTCCGTCATCCCGGACGACCGAAGGTCGCTCCGGGATCCATCGTAGGACTCCGGCGCTCTACGATGGATTCCGGCACTCCGCTTCGCTACGGCCGGAATGACGGCGTAAAGCGACGAAAACCAGAGCATTGAAATCACAAGAGCCATTGTCGGCCGGACTCTCAGGAGGCCTTCGCCGTGGCCTTGTATTTGGTCTCGTAATGGTCGGTGGTGAGGAGCTGTTTCTCCAGCGCCTGCATGGCCGGGAAGCCCATCAGGTTCCAGATCTCGTCGATCCCGACCAGCAGGTCGGAACGGTCGGCCGGGATGCCGGTCTCCATCACGCCGCGCATCACCGAGAGCGCCTCCTGCATCGCCTTGATCGCGGCCGCCGGCAGCATGCGCGGCAGGCTGATGCGACGCACGCCGAGTTCCTTGAGGCGCGGCAGCGGGATCAGCGGCGTGGTCGGGCGCGGACGGATGCCGAAGCCCATATTGATCGAGACCGGCTTGCCGCCGGCCGCCTCGACGACGCGGGCGATCTGGTCCTCGGTCTTGACGGCGTCGGGGAAGATCGCGTCGGCGCCGGCGGCGACATAGGCGCGGATGCGCTCCAGCGTCGCGTCGATGCCCTCGACTGCGAGCGCGTCGGTGCGGGCGATGATGACGAAGTCGTCGTCGCGGCGGGCGAGGCAGGCGGCCTCGATCTTCTTGACCATCTCCTCCCTGGAGACGACCTCCTTGCCCGGCATGTGGCCGCAGCGCTTCGGGCTGACCTGGTCTTCCAGATTGACGCCGGCAGCGCCGGCCTCCTCGAACATCTGCACGGTGTAGTGCACGTTCATCGGATTGCCGTAGCCGTTGTCGGCGTCGCAGGTCAGCGGGATCGCGATCGAGCGGGCGAGCTGGCGGCAGTGATTGACGTTCTCGTTCAGCCCCATCATGCCGAGATCCTCGACGCCGAGGATCGCATTGGCGATGGCGGCGCCGCTGGTGCAGGCGCTTTTGAAGCCGGCGGCCTCGACCAGGCGGGCGCTGTAGCCGTCATAGACGCCGGGCGAGACCAGGAATTCGCCGGAATTGAGCAGGGCCCGGAAGGCGGCCGGAGCCGAAATCTCGCGTCTGGCGGTCATGATGCTCGTTTCTCCGCATCAGCGGCGGCGATGGATGGGGTTTCGGGAACCTGGGCCAGCACATGGCGGCCGGCGCGCTCGACATGCGAGCGCATCAGGGATTCGGCGAGGGCGCCGTCGCGCATCTTGATAGCGCGCAGGATCTGCCAATGCTCGGTGAAGGCGAGCTCCTTGCGCTCCGGCACGGCGCCGGAGATGCGCCGGTAGATGCGCAGCAGGTGGTAGAGATCGCCGCAGAGGCTATCGATGATGCGATTGTTGCCGCTGGCGCGCACGACCCTCTCGTGGAAGTCGAAGCGCGCGCCTTCCGGCTGACGCCCGGAATGGGCGGCTTCGAGATCAGCGATCAGCGCGTCGATCTCGGCCTCGCTCATCCGCTGCGCCGCCAGCCGACAGGCATAGCCTTCGAGCGCCTCGCGCATCTGGAAGAGCTCGAGGATCGCCTGCGCGGACAGCGAGACGACGCGCGCCCGCAGGAACGGTTCGCGCGAGACGAGCTGGATGCCCTGGAGGCGGCGGATGGCTTCGCGGACCGGGCCGCGGCTGACGCCGAAGCGCGTGGCCAGCACGGATTCGTTGACGACCATGCCGGGAGCGAGTTCGGTGCTGTAGATCAAGTCGAGGATGCGGCCGAAGATCTCTTCGCCGAGCGTCTCGGGGCGCCGTTCGCCGGTTTCCGCATCCTGCAGGTCCATGCCCCGACGTTAGGGGTGGGTTGAAAATGTGTCAACAGTTTTGAGGTGCACTCCCTAGATGCCAGCAGGCCGGGTCTCGCGCGAAAGACTCCATATACAGAGTGGCTCTGGGTTGGCTGGATAGTTCGTCGAGAATTAAAATGTCTGTAGAAAAATACTTTTCTGAAAGTGTTGACATTAGCTGACCCTCCTCGCATTTTCCGAGGGTGTTGAACGATGCGAGCGGCGGAATGGCCGGCGTCATGACGTCTGATGACAGCCTGAAGATCGATGCCACGGCCGGGGCTTATGTCTCGGTCGCCCGCGCGGCCGAGCATGCCGGCGTCGACCTCGTCACGCTGCCCTATGCCTGCCGCGTCTTCGTCGAGAACCTCGAACGCGGCCGGCTCTGCGATCCCAATATCGGCGCGGACGCCGTTGCGGCGATGCTGCATTGGCGCGACAATCACGGCGTTGGCGTGCCGCTCAGCGTCGGCCGCGTCATCCTGCCGGATTCCAGTGGGCTGCCGGTTCTGCTCGATCTTGCTTCGCTGCGCGACGCCGTCGCCGAGGCCGGCTGCGATCCCGCCAGCGTCGAGCCGCGCATTCCCGTCGACGTCATCGTCGACCACTCTCTGCAGGTCGACGTCTCCGCAACGCCCGACGCGATGGCGCGCAACATGGCGCGCGAGTTCGAGCGCAATGGCGAGCGCTACAGCTTCCTGAAATGGGCGCAGCAGGCTTTTCGCTCCGTCCGGGTCTATCCGCCCGGCACCGGCATCATCCATCAGGTCAATCTGGAGCACATCGCTCCCGTCGTCACGCGGGTCGCGACATCGCTCGGCGAGATCGCCTGCCCGGACTTCGTCATTGGCGGCGATTCCCATACGCCGATGATCAACGGCATCGGCGTGCTCGGCTGGGGCGTCGGCGGCATCGAGGCGCAGGCGGCGATGCTCGGCCAGCCCTATGTCTTCCCGGTGCCGGAATTCGTCGGCGTCAGGTTGGTCGGGACGCTGCCTGCGGGCGCGACCACCACCGACCTCGTCCTCACCGTCACCGAGCGGCTGCGGCGCGAGCGTGTTGTCGCGACGGTGATCGAATATTTCGGGCCGGGCGCGGCGACGTTGTCGGTGCCCTCACGGGCGACGCTCGCCAATATGGCGCCGGAATATGGCGCGACCGCCGGCTTCTTCCCGATCGACGCGCAGACCATCGCCTATCTCTCCCGGACGCGCTCGCCGGAGCAGGCGGCCTTCGTCGAGGCCTATGCGCGCGCCAACGCCATGTTCCGCGAGCCAGGCCTGCCCGACCCGGATTATTCCCGCGTCATCGAGATCGATCTCGCCAGGGTCGGCCGCAGCGTCGCCGGGCCGCGCCGCCCGCAGGACCGGCTCGACCTCGCTGCCGTCGCTACGGATTTCGTCGGCCGGCTGCCGCAGCCGCTGGCGGAGGGCGGTTTCGCTGCCGATCCGGACGCGGCCGTTCCGGTCTCGACGCCTGCGGGTTCGGCCGAGCTCCGGCATGGCGCGCTGGCGATCGCGGCGATCACTGCCTGCACCAACACCTCGAACCCGGCGGTGATGATCGCGGCCGGGCTGCTGGCACGCAATGCGGTGGCTGCCGGGCTCAGCGTTCCGGACTGGGTCAAGACCTCGCTGGCGCCGGGCTCGCGCGTGGTGACGCGCTATCTCGACGAACTCGGCCTGCTGGCGCCGCTGGAGCAGCTCGGCTTCGGCGTGGTCGGCTATGGCTGCACCACCTGCGGCGGCAAGTCAGGCCCGCTGCTGCCGGTGATCGCGCAGGCGATCGATGCCGGCGGGCTGGTTGCGGCGGCAGCGCTCTCGGGCAACCGCAATTTCGAGGGCCGCATCCATCGCCAGGTGCGGGCCAACTACATCATGTCGCCGCCGCTGGTCGTCGCCTTCGCGCTGGCCGGGCGGATCGACATCGATCTCGAAAGCGAGCCGCTCAACGGGGCGGAGGCCGGGAAGCCGATCCGCCTCGCCGATCTCTGGCCGAGCGAGGAGGAGATCGCCACGCTCGCTGCGCGCGCCGGTGATGAACGCCTGTTCCGCGAGGTCTATGGCGAGACACCCTCCACCCTGCTTTGGGACGAGCTTGCCGCGCCGACGGGCCTGCGCTTCGGCTGGAATCCGCAATCGAGCTATCTGGTCGAGCCGCCCTTCCTGGAGCTTGCTCGCCAGCGGGCGCGCGAAGGCGTACCGGAGGCGCTGCATGGTGTCCGCGTGCTCGGCGCCTATGGCGACTCGCTGACCACCGACCACATCTCGCCGAGCGGCGAGATCCCGGTCGACAGCCCGGCCGGGCGCTATCTGATCGGGCTCGGCATCGAGCCGAAGGCGTTCAACACCTATGTTGGCCGGCGCTGCAATCACGAGGTGATGG
The DNA here is from genome assembly GCA_005502805.1 of Rhizobiales bacterium 2SD. Taxonomy (GTDB): domain Bacteria; phylum Pseudomonadota; class Alphaproteobacteria; order Rhizobiales; family Beijerinckiaceae; genus Allobosea. Next base: position 256,739 of record SCMY01000001.1, read on the forward strand.
CGCGCGCGACCTTCGCCAATTTGCGCATCAAGAACCAGATGGTGCCCGGCCGCGAGGGTGGCTGGACGCAGCTCCAGCCGGAAGGCGAAGTCGTCTCCGTGCATGAGGCGGCGAGCGCCTATACCGAGCGTGGCGTGCCGCTGGTCGTGCTTGGCGGCAAGGACTACGGCATGGGCTCCAGCCGCGACTGGGCGGCCAAAGGCTCCGCCTTGCTCGGCGTGCGCGCCGTGATCGCCGAGAGCTATGAGCGCATTCACCGCTCCAATTTGATCGGCATGGGCGTGGTACCGCTGCGCTTCGCCGACGGACAGGGTTGGCGCCAGCTTGGGCTCGACGGCAGCGAAACCTTCGACATCGAGGGGCTTGTCGCCGCGATCGACGGGACCGGCGCGGCCTCGGTCACCGCCAGCAGTGCCAAAGGGCCGATCCGCTTCTCGGTCACCGCCGATGTCTCGACCCAGAGCGAGCGCGCCTGCCTGCGCGCCGGCGGCATCATGGCCGAGGTCCTCGCCTTCTTCACCCGGCGCGCGACGCCGGCCCTGGTCACGGAGCATCCATGAGTTTCGATCTCTTGCTGGCGGGAGGCGAGATCGTCTTCCCGGGCGTCGGGGTCCGCACCGGCTCGGTCGCGGTCAAGGATGGGCGCATCGCCGCGCTGCTGGCGCCGGGTGAGCAGGCCAGCGCCAAGGAGGTCATCGACTGCCGTGGCAAATGGGTGATGCCGGGGCTGATCGACCCGCACACCCATATCGGCTTCGGCTCGAACGAGACCGATTTCGAGACGGAGTCGCGCTCGGCCGCGATTGGCGGCGTCACCGGGATGATGACCTTCCACCGCTCCAACGATTTGCGCCAGTCGACCGGACCGTGGAAGGAGCGCGGCGAGAGCCAGTCGCTGATCGATTTCGGCTTCCATTTCGGCGTCACCAGCAAGCTGCATATCGAGACGTTGCCGGAATGCGCCGAGCGCTTCGGCGTGACCTCGATCAAGGTCTACCTGATGTACAAGGGCGCCTCGGGCGCGGCGAAGGGCTTCACCGAGATCGATGACGGTTTGCTCTACCGGGCGCTGCTGCAGGGCGCGCGCATCAAGGGCGGCGTCGTCGGCGTCCATTGCGAGAATGTCGAGGTCATCCCGGTCTTCCGCGAGCCGCTGAAGGAGGCCGGCCGCAACGACCTGCCCGTCTGGGACGAGCAGAGCCCGGGCTTCCTCGAAGCCGAGAACGTTTTCCGCGTGATCTATTTCGGCGAGAAGGCGCAGTGCCCGGTCAATATCGTGCACATGTCGAGCGCCGAGAGCCTGGAGATCGTGCGCCGGGCGAAGCGGCCCGGCCGCGCGCCGATCCATGTCGAGACCTGCAGCCATTACCTTGCGCTGACCAGCCAGTCGCCGATCGGCTTCCTCGGCAAGGTCAATCCGCCGCTGCGGTCTGAGGCCGATGTCGAGGCGCTGTGGGAGGGCGTGCGCGACGGCACGATCTCGACCATCGGCTCCGACCATGTGCCGCGCAAGCGCGAGACCAAGGGCCCGGACATCTGGAAGGCCAGCGCCGGCTTCCCCGGCCTCGGCACCCTGCTGCCGATCCTGATCCATGAGGGCGTGCACAAGCGCGGCCTGCCGATCGAGCAGATCGCTGCCGCGACCAGCGCCAATGTCGCGAAGCTCTATTCGATTCCGAACAAGGGCGGCATCGCCGTCGGCATGGATGCCGACCTCGTCGTCGTCGATCCCGACAGGGAAGTCCTGGTCGATCCGGCGACGCAGGAATCGCACTCTGACTATTCGCCCTATGAGGGCATGCGCTTCAAGGGCGCGCCCGTGCGCACCATCCTGCGCGGCCGCCTTATCGCCAGCGACGGCGCCGTCGATGCTGCCGCTCGCGCGACGCCGGCCGGCCGCTATCTGCACCGCTCCTGAGACCGAAAGCTGAAGACGATGACCAAGCGAATCTGGGACGATTTCCTGACCGAGCGCGACAAGCAGGTCTATGCGCAGGCCGGCTATGGCAAGCGCGGCGGCTTCGGCAAGCGCCCGGCCCTGTTCATCATCGACGTCCAGTACAATTTCTGCGGCGACAAGCCGGAGGACATCCTGGAAGGCCTGAAGCAGTACCGCACCCATTGCGGGCCCGAGGCCTGGGCGGCGGTCGAGCACATCGTACCGCTGCTGGAGCTGGCACGCGAGAAGAACATCCCGGTGTTCTACACCGAGAGCGCCCGCCGGCCGGACATGATCGATTCCGGCGTGCAGGTCGGCAAGAACCATCGCGGTGCCGAGAAGACCTCGACCGAAGGCACCCATGCGACGCAGACCGTCGCGCCGCTGGCGCCGCGCCCGCAGGACATCCGCATCGGCAAGCGCAAGCCGTCCTGCTTCTTCGGCACGATCTTCATGAGCCATCTCAACTTCTTCGACGTCGACACGCTGATCCTGACCGGCTGCACCACCTCGGGCTGCCTGCGGGCGACGGCGGTCGACGCCTATTCCTATAATTTCAAGGTGGTGATCCCGGAGGAGACGGCGTTCGACCGCTTCCAGGCGAGCCATGCGATCAACCTGTTCGACCTCAACTGCAAATATGCCGACGTGATCCCCTCGGCCGAGGTAAAGGACTATCTCGGCGGCCTCGCCGTCCGTGACGATCTGCCGACCGGCGTGCAGGGCTGAGGCTTCCGCCAGACGTCATTCTCGGCCGAAGCGCAGCGGAGTGCCGGGAATCTCTGGACGAGTGTGCTCCAGAGCCCCATTCGGCATGAGATGCTCGGGACAGGCCCGAGCATGACGCCTGGAGAGGATCCAATGGCCGATCGCGAGATCATCGTCCCGGAATCGATGCGCGCCATCGTCGAGCGGGCCGGCTATGCGCCGGCCGTGCGCGTCGGCGAGATCGTCTATGTCGTCGGCCAGGTCGGCCGCACGGCCGATCTCCAGGTGATCGAAGACCCGGCTGAGCAGTTCGCCGCCGCCTGGGAGAATGTCCGGATCGTGCTGGAGGCGGCCGGCTGCAGCTTCGCCGACATGGTCGACGTCACCACCTACCATGTCGGGATGGCGCGCCATATGGACGTGTTCCGCGAGGTCAAGAACCGCCTCGTCCCGCGCGAGGGCTATGCCTGGACGCGGATCGGCGTCTCCGAGCTCGCCCACCCCGGCCTCCTGGTCGAGATCAAATGCGTCGCCCACCGGCCCGGGCGCTGAGCCGGGTCTCGCTCAGCCCAGCGTCGCGCTCAATTTGGCACAGGCTCGCGTGAACAGCGCGCCCGGCTTCACGCCGACCTGCTTCATCATCCACCAGGCGCAGCAGAGATTGGAGGAGAGCAGCGGCGGGGCCGAGCCTTCGGGGCGCGCCAGCATGGCCGGCAGGGTGATCATGCCGGTGCCGCTCATGACGATGGCGTCGATGCCGTCGGTCTCGACCTGGCGCAGGGCCTCCTCGACCTCTTCCGTGGTCAGTTCGTAGGCGCGGAAGGTCTCGGAGACCTTGACCACCTGCGCAACGGTGAAGCCGGCGCCAGTCCAGTAGCCGGCGGCCTCCTCGGTCAGCCAGGCCGGATAGGGCGAGAACAGGCAGATGCGCCTGGCGCCGATCGCCTTCAGTGCATGGCGGATCGCGCCGCTTGCTGTCTCCACGGGAAAGCCGGCTGCCTCAGAGAGGCATGCGGCCAGGGCATCGTCGGCGCTGGCGCCGAGCCGGTAACTCGGCCCGGTCAGCGCGACGGTCGCGGCATTGAGCTTCAGGTTGCCGAAGGTCTTCAGCGCTGGTTCGTAGGAGGCGATATAGGCGCGGTTGCGCTGCTCCAGCGTCGTGTCCGGCATCACCGGCAGACGCGTGGCGTAGACCCGCGCGCCCGAGGAGATCAGCCGGTTCATCTCCGGCTCGACCGTCGGGTTGGCCGGCGGGACGAGCACACCGAGCGCCGGCTGCGTGGCGAGTTGAGAAAGATCCATGGTGTCCCTCAGGCGGCGCGGGCTGGGCGCTCGAGCATGTCGAGCATCGCGGCGGCGGCGAGATAGTCGATGGCGCTGCTGCGTGAGGCGGCGAGGTCGCGCACCTTCTGCAACCAGTCCTCGCCGCCGGCGACGTTGCGGTCGGTGCGCGGGATCAGCATCTCCTCGGCGATGCGTTTGCGCTCGGCGGCAGCTGCGACGACCAGCTCCGGCCGGCGCTCGCGCAGAGCGCGGATCATCGCCTCGGCAAGCGCCTTCGCGTCGTGGATGCCGCAATTCATGTTCATGCCGCCGCGGGTGTTGGTGACATGGGCGCCATCGCCGGCGAGGAAGGCGCGGCCAACATGGTAGCGCGAGGCGACGCGGCGGCTGGCGCCGTAGACGTCGCGGCCGAGCACCGTCGGCGGCGTGGTCCAGCTCGGCATGACCTCGCGGATACGGTCGGCAAACCAGCCGTCCTGGAGCGCGATCTCGTCCGGCACGTCGCCCGGCACGCGGATGATGATGCGCCAGCAATCCGGCATCTTGAGGAAGCTCAGGGACTTCGAGCCATTGTGCAGATAGGTGATCGGCGCGATCCCCGGCAACACGGCGTCGAGATCGTCGGAGGTCATCACGCGCAGGACCTTGTGCGGATAGACCATGCCGTCGAAGGCGATGCCGAGCGCCTCGCGCACGGTGCTGCGGGCGCCGTCGGTGCCGAGCAGATAGTCGGCGGCGATGGTCAGCTTCTGCCCATCGCGATCGGCGGTGACGGTGACGCCGCTCCCGTCCTGCGCAATCGCCTCGAAGCCGGTGCCGAACAGCACGCGGGCATTGGGGAGCGCCTCGATCTGCGCCAGCAGCAGCGGCGTCAGGCGCGCCTGCTCAAGATGCAGCCGGAAGGGAAAGGGGGTGCGCTCGGACAGATCGGCGAGGACAAACTCGGCGAAGGGACCGTCCGGCGTGCGGTACTGGATGCGCTTGACGATCTCGCCCTCCGCCAGCATCGGCGCGAGCACGCCGAGCTCGTCGAGGATCTCCAGCGTCGCCGGGTGGAAGGTCGAGGCCTTCGAGGCGGCGGTGAGCGCGGCGCGCTTTTCGAGCACGACGACGTCGACGCCCGCTCTGGCAAGGATCAGGGCGGCGACGAGGCCGACCGGCCCGGCGCCGGCTACGATCACTTGCGTTGTCAGGCTGGCGGTCATGGGCATCCTCCGCAGCGGCGTCACGCTGCCGTGCATTTATTTGTATTAAGTATGCTACTTAATATGTTTTGACAAGGGCGACCGAGAACAGCCGTCAGCTCTCTTCAGGCCCGAGGGCGAGGCAGTTCGCCGTCGCCCAGCCGACCGGGATGCGCTCGCCGCGCTGCAGAGCGGGCAGGCCGTCGCGGAAAGTCAGGCGGGCGGTAAAGCTGTCGGAGCCGCCAAGGCGCAGGCGCAGGCGGGTGTGGTCGCCGTAATAGACGAGCTCCTCGATCACGGCGTCGAAACGGTTCTCGCCGGCGGCGGCCGGGCCGATCAGGACCTTTTCGGGGCGTAGCGCCAGCACGGCCGGCGCACCGACCGGCAAATCGGTGCCGGTCATGGCGCGGACCTCGCTGCCATCGGAGAGGCGCAGGCGGCACTGGGCGCCGTCGCGCGCGGCGATGGTGCCGTCGAGCTTGTTGTTCTCGCCGATGAAGGAGGCGACGAAGGCGTTGGCCGGCTTCTCGTAGATCTCGGTCGGCGGCGCCAGCTGCTGGATGCGGCCATGGTGGAAGACGGCGACGCGGTTCGACATGGTCAGCGCCTCGCCCTGGTCGTGGGTGACGTAGACCACGGTGACGCCGAGCTGCTCGTGGATGTGCTTGATCTCGAGCTGCATATGCTCGCGCAATTGCTTGTCGAGCGCGCCGAGCGGCTCGTCCATCAGCACGAGCTTGGGCCTGAAGACCAGGGCGCGGGCGAGCGCGACGCGCTGTTGCTGGCCGCCGGAAAGCTGGGTCGGGCGCCGGTCGGCGAGATGGCCGAGCTTGACCATGTCGAGCGCGCCGCGCACCCGCTCCTCGCGTTCGGCGCGGCCGACGCCCTGCATCTCCATCGGGAAGGAGAGGTTGGCGGCAACGCTCATATGCGGGAACAGCGCATAGTTCTGGAAGACCACGCCGATGCCGCGCCGATGCGCGGGGACGTTGTTGAGTGGCCGACCGTCGAAGGTGATGGTGCCGCCGGAGGGATCCTCGAAGCCGGCCAGCATCATCAGCGTCGTGGTCTTACCCGAGCCGGAGGGGCCGAGCAGCGTGACGAACTCGCCGCGCTCGACCGCAAAATCGAGCGACTTCACGACCTGCGTCGTGCCGTCATAGCTCTTGGTGACCTTGTCGAAGACGATGATGGGGTCGCTCATGTTCGGGCTCATGCGGTCGGGCCGGACGGGGAGGCCCCACGGGCCTGCGCACGCTTCCGGATGAATTCGTTGAGGGCCAACAGCAGCACCGAGAACAGGATCAGCAGCACGGCGGCGGCGGCGATGGTCGGGCTCAGGAATTCGCGCAGACCGGCATACATCTGGCGCGGCAGGGTGAACTGGCCGGGGCTGGCGATGAACAGCGCCACAATCAGTTCGTCGAAGGAGGTGGCGAAGGCGAAGAGCGCGCCCGTCGCCACGCCGGGCGCGATCAGCGGCAGCACGACGCGGCGGAAGGCGATGGCCGGATTGGCGCCGAGGCTGGCGGCGGCGCGCAGCAGGTTCTGGTCGAAGGTCTGCAGTGAGGCCAGTACCGTCAGCAGCGCGAAGGGCACCGACAGCACGGTATGGGCGAGGATCAGGCCGGTCAGCGTCGAACCGAGGCCGACCAGCGACAGCGAGAAATACATGGCGATCGCAGTGACGATGACGGGCGTCACCATCGGCAGCGACAGGATGGCGAGCAGCAGCGCCTTGCCGGGGAAGCGGCCGAGGAAGATGCCGAAGGCGGCGAGCGTGCCGAGCAGCGTTGCCAGGATCATGGTGGCGATGCCGACGACGAAGCTATTCCAGGTGGCGCTGAGCCAGCGGCTGGAGGTGAAGAAGTCTTCGTACCAGCGCAGCGAATAGCCCGGCGCCGGCAGCACCAGCAATTCGCCCGAGGAGAGCGAGAGCGGGAAGACGACGACGATCGGCGCGACCAGGAAGAGCAGGATCAGGGCTGTGACGAGCGCGAGTGCGAGGCGCCCGGCCGAGAGCTTGCGCGCAGGGGCGGATGGAACGGTGCCAGCCATCGCTCAGACCTTCACATTGCCGGAGCGGAAACCGGGCACGATCAGCCGCGCGACGATGACGAGCAGCGCGGTCATCGCCATCAGCAGCGTCGCCAGCGCGGCGGCCATGCCCCAGTTCACCGAGGTGTTGGTGAAGAAGGCGATGAAGTAGCTGACCATCTGGTCGCCGGAGCCGCCGACCAGAGCCGGCGTGATGTAGAAGCCGACAGAGAGCATGAACACCATCAGCGATCCCGCGGCGACGCCGGGCATGGTCAGCGGCAGATAGATCCGCAGGAAGCGGCGCCAGCCCGGCGCGCCGAGCGAGGCGGCGGCGCGCATATAGTCCGGCTTGATCCCCTTCATCACGCCGTAAAGCGGCAGGATGGCGAAGGGCAGCAGCACGTGGACCATAGCGAGGTAGACGGCAAAGCGGGTGAAGATCATCGTCAGCGGCTGGTTGACGATGTCGAAGGCGAGCAGCAGCGCGTTGATCGGCCCCTCGCGCTGCAGGATGATGAACCAGGCGGTCGTCCGCACCAGGATCGAGGTCCAGAACGGGATCAGCACCAGCATCATCCCGGCATTGGCCCACCCCTGCGGCAGGATCGAGAGGGTGTAGGCGACGGGATAGGCCAGCAGCGCGCAGATCACCGTGACGATCAGGCTGATCTCGAAGGTGCGCCAGAACAGCGGCAGGAAGACCGCATCCTCGGCGCCGGCATGGACGATGCCCTTGTCGGTCGGACGCATGTCGAGCGAGCGCAGCAGATAGAGCGACGTCCAGGGACCGGTCGCGCGCTTGAACAGGCGCCAGAGCTCAGGCTCGCCCCAGCGCGGGTTGAGCGCGATCAGGCTGTCTTTCACCGGCGGAGCGAGGCGCGCCGAGGCGCGGGCAGCCTGCAGCAACAGGCTGCGCAGGCCGGTCTCCTCGAAGTTCAGGCGGCTGAGGACAGCCCCGGCCTCCTGGTTCTGCTGCGCAGTCCGCAGTTCCTCGACGATGGCGGCGAAGGCCGCGTCGGGCGGCAGGTCCTTGCCGTCCCAGGCGCGCAGCAAGGCTGTGGTGCGAGGCAGGGTGGTCGAGAATTCGGAATCGTCGACCGCCCGATAGAGCGTCGCCCCGAGCGGGACGAGGAAGCTCAGCGTGACCAGGAGCAGGAGGGGCGCGATCAGCGCCGCCGCCAGCAGGTTCCGTCGTGACATGCCGAGTCCCCGTGCCCGCGCGACGGCTTACTTAGCCAGCCAGGCGTTGAAGCGGGCCTCGAGATCCTCACCGTGCTCGACCCAGAACTCGGTGTCGATGAAGAGCCCTTCCTTGGCGTGGTTGGCGACCATGCCGGGGTTCTTCTTGATGATCTCGGGGTTGTTGGCGACGGCGGCGTTGGCCGGCGACACCGCCCAGTCCTGCGCCAGATTGGTCAGCGGCTTCTCGTCGGTCATGTAGCTGATCAGCTTCATGCCCTCGGCCTTGTTCGGCGCGTTGCGCACCACCGTCCAGTAGTCGAACGAGAACAGCAGCGTGTTCCACTGCACCGGGTACTTGGCACCGCCCTCATTGGCGCGGATCGTGCGCCCGACATAGCCGACGGCATAGGCGGCCTCGCCCGAGCCGACGAGCTGCAGCGGCTGCGTGCCCGACTTCCACCAGACGACATGCGGCTTGATCTGGTCGAGCTTGGCGAAGGCGCGCTTCTGCCCGTCCGGCGTCGCCAGCACCTTATAGACATCGGCGGCCGGCACGCCGTCGGCGAGCAGGGCGATCTCCAGCGTCATCTTGGCGCCGGAGCGGAGCGAGCGCTTGCCGGGGAACTTCTGGACATCCCAGAGCTCGGCATAGTTGGCCGGGCCGGTGGGGTTCCGGGCCTGGTCGTAGAACAGGCTGACGCCCCAGCCGACGGCGCCGGCGCCGCAGGCGGTGGTGCCGCCGGGGATGAACTTCTTCTGGTCGATCACGCTCCAGTCGAGCTTCTCGAAGACGCCGTCCTCACAGCCGCGAGCGAGTTCGGGCGCCTCGACCATGATCACGTCGTAGGTGACGTCGTTCGACTTCACCATCGAATAGATCTTGGCCATCTCGCCATTGTAGACGTCGTCGGCGACCTTGATGCCCTTCTCGGCGGCATAGCCCTGGAACAGGTGCTTGCGGGCATTGTCCTGGAAGCCGCCGCCGAAGCCGACGACCATCAGGTCGCGCGCCTGGGCAGGCGCCGCTACCGCGGCCAGTCCGAGCGCGAACAGCCCCGCGCAGGCAAATCTCGTCGTCTTCATGCTCATCCCCTCGTTCTTATGGATATCAAGCCCGGGTTTCGACGGCCATCGACGGCAGCCAGGCTGCCGCGTCAAACCGTTTGCCACCCGCGTGACAAGCGTATTGGTATTTTTGATATGATGATGATACATATCTGTCAACGGCAACCCGACGCCGTGCTCTCCAGGGACCTCCGATGACCGCAGCTACGCTCTCGCTCGATCCGATCTCGTCCGCGATCCGCCCGACCAAGCAGGATGCGGACCAGCGCTATCGCTATCAGCACTATATCGATGGCGCCTTCGTCGATCCGGCGAGCAATGCCTGGCTGGAGACCTCCGACCCGGTGACCGGCGAGGACTGGGCCTGGGTGGCGCGTGGCGATGCCGCCGATGTCGAGCGGGCTGTCACGGCGGCGCATCGCGCCTTCTCGGAAGGGGCCTGGCCGGCTCTGTCGGCCTCGGGCCGCGGCGCGTTGATGCGCAAGCTCGGCGACCTCATCACCGAGAATGCCGACTGGCTGGCGCGGGTCGAGATGCGCGACAACGGCAAGCTCTTCGCCGAGCTCACGATGCAGATGCGCTATATGGCGAACTATTACTACTACTATGGCGGGCTCGCCGATAAGATCGAAGGCACGGTGATCCCGACCGACAAGCCCGGCGTGTTCAATTACACCAGGCCGGAACCGATCGGCGTCGTCGCCTGCATCATGCCGTGGAACTCGCCGCTGCCGCTGACCAGCCTGAAGCTGGCGCCGGCGCTGGCGGCAGGCTGCACCGTCGTGCTGAAACCGTCGGAGTTCACTTCGGCCTCGCTGCTCGAATTCGTCAAGCTGGTCGAGGCGGCCGGTTTCCCGAAGGGCGTCGTCAACGTCATCACCGGCTTCGGTGCCGAGGTCGGCGACGCGCTGATCAGCCATCCGCTGGTCGAGCGCATAGCCTTCACCGGCGGCCCCGAGGCCGGGCGGATGATCAACGAGAAGGCCGCCCGCCACATGAAGCGGGTGACGCTTGAGCTCGGCGGCAAGTCGCCGAACATCGTCTTCGACGATGCCGAGCTCGACCAGGCGGTGAAGGGCGCGGTCGCCGGCATCTTCGCGGCCTCGGGCCAGACCTGCGTCGCCGGCTCACGCCTTCTGGTGCAGGACACGATCCACGATGCCTTCGTCGAGCAGCTCAAGGCTTTCATCGCCGATGTCAGGTTCGGCCATCCGTCCGACCCGGCGACGCAGGTCGCGCCGATCTCGACCCGGCCGCAGCTCGAGAAGATCAAGTCCTATGTCGAGATCGCCAAATCCGAGGGTGCGCGCCTCGTCGCCGGCGGCGAACCAGCCTCCGTGCCGGGCTACCCGAAGGGACTTTTCTTCAAGCCGACCATCTTCGTCGACGTGAAGAACGGCATGCGCATCGCCCAGGAAGAGGTGTTCGGCCCGGTGCTGTCGGTGATCCGCTTCAAGGACGAGGACGAAGCCGTCCGCATCGCCAACGACACGCAGTTCGGCCTCGCCGCCGGCATCTGGACGCAGTCGATGCGCCGGGCGCTGACCATGGCGAACCGCGTCCGCGCCGGCACGGTCTGGGTCAACAACTACCGCTCGACCAGCACGACCTCGCCCTTCGGCGGCTTCAAGATGAGCGGCGTCGGCCGCGAAGGCGGCATTGCCGGCATTCGGGAGTACATGGAGACCAAGAGCGTCTGGATCTCGACAGCGACGGACATCCCGAACCCGTTCATCCGGCGCTGAGGCGCCAGCCCGGCAGCGGCGCCTTTCAGGCGGCGCCGCTGTCGGTGATCATCGCCTTCCAGGGCGTGCCGAGATTCTGGCCGTCGATCGAGTACTGCACGCGGTACTCGTAGCGGTCCGGCCGGTAGAGCGCCTGCAGCAATTCGATCAGGCGCCCGTCCTCGTCGCGGACATGGCGGGTCATCGCCACCAGCGGCGTGCCGATCGCGACGTCGAGATGCGGCGACACGTCGGAATCGGCGAGCACGGCCGTGATCTTCTCCTCGAAGCGCGCGAGCTTGACGCCCGCGGCGGCAAGCGTGGCCGAGACCGGCAGCGACGAGATCGCGGTGCGCGGTACCAGCGGTGCGAGGTCGGCGGGGAGGTAGCAGAGCGTGTGCGAGATCGGCGAGCGCTCGTCGCCCCGGACGCGCTCGATCCGCAGGAGCTCCATTCCATCGGCGATGTCGAAGGTCTGGGCGAGCAAGGGCGAGGGCCGGACGAAATCATAGGCCAGCAAGGCGATCTTGGTCTTGCGGGCGAGAGAGATCTGGTTGTTGAGCAGTTGGCTCGCAGGTTCGCCGGCTTCGTTGGCCGGCGTCAGCGGAAAGGTGCCGCGGCCGCGCTGGCGCAGGACGCGCCCCTCGCGCTCCAGCCTCTCCATGGCTTTCCGGATGGTGACACGCGACACGCTGAAGGTCTCGGCGAGGTCGTCCTCGCTCGGGATCGGGGAGCCGGCCGGATAGGAGCCGTCCATGATCTTCTGGAGCAGCATGACGTAGACGCGGTGATAGAGCGGAATCACGTCCCGTTCCGACGAAGGCCGCTCCGCCGCCGTACCCGTCTGCGGTCTCGCCATGGATTGCCTTTCCGGATTCGTCGTGGGGAATCGCTAGCATGTATGGTCGGGAATACCAATCAGGCCGCTGCGCGTGGAAGTATGTTGTATTATGTTTATATCATTGATACTTATACGGCCACTTCTGACGCCTATGTGAGACCGGTGATGAAAGACAGCCTCGACGCCGCAGACCGCCAGCGCTTCGCCGGCTCCTATGCGCATCGCAGGAGCGCGCTGTCCCATCTCGCCTATGGCGTCTCCTCGACCCCGCGCGCGACGCAGAATCCGGTGGCGATCACGGTCGAACGCGGTGAAGGGGCTCATGTCGTCGACGTGGACGGCAATCGCTTCATCGACTACGCCCTCGGCTACGGCCCGCTGATCCTCGGCCACACGCCCCCATCCGTGATCGCTGCCGTCCAGGACGAGCTGAGCCGCGGACTGCGGACCGCGAGCGTGCACCGCGGCGAGGCGGAGCTGGCGGAATTGATCGCGGCTTGCGTGCCCTCGGCCGAGCAGACGAGCTTCGTCAGCACCGGAACCGAGGCGATCCAGCTCGCTCTGCGCGTCGCGCGCGCCGCGACGGGCCGCGTCAAGATCGTCAAGTTCCGGGCCAATTACCATGGCTGGGCCGACGGCATCCATGTCGGCAACGCGATCGGGCAGGACGGCGCCTCGGCGCTCGGCCAGGACCCGCAGGCGGCCCAGAGCGTGACGCTGCTGGACTGGGGCGATGCCGAGCAGGTCGAGGCGGTGCTCGATTCCAGCTTCGCCGCCGTCATCGTCGAGCCGGCCGCGATCAATGGCGGCTGTTTCGAACCCCCTGCCGGCTTCCTGGAGCGGCTGCGGACAGCAACCAAACGCTGCGGCGCGCTCTTGATCTTCGACGAGGTGATCACCGGCTTCCGCCTCGCGCTGGGCGGCGCGCAGGAACGCTATGGCGTGACGCCCGATCTCAGCGTGCTTGGCAAGGCGCTCGGCGCCGGCCTGCCGATCAGCGCCGTCTCGGGCAGCCGCGCGGCGATGGAGGTGCTGTCGAGCGGGCGCCTGATGCATCGCGGGACCTTCAACGGCAACCCGCTTTCGGTGGCGGCCGCGATCGCCTGCCTCAAAGTGCTGCAGGCCGAGCGCGGAGAGATCTATCCGCGCATGGATGGCTTCGTGGCGCGGCTCTGCGGGTTCTTGAACGATCAGGCTGTGCGTCACGGCGTCCCGGTCCGGGCGCGTCAAACCGGTGCGGCGATGCAGATCTTCGCCGCCAAGGGGCCGGTCGAGACGTTGCGCGACACGGCCAAGGTCGACAAGGACAAGACGCTGGTGTTCACCGGCGCTCTGCTCAGGCAGGGCGTGATGACCCTGCCGCGCGGCCTCTGCTATCTCTCATCGGCGCATAGCGAGGCCGATATCGCGGCGACTGAGGCGGCGATCGCCGCCGTGATGGAGACGATGGCGCAATCGACGGCCGCCTGAGGCGGCCGTTCTGCGTCAGGCCTGCAGCATCTTGAAGTGGCTGCAGAATTCCCGGTAGCTCGACTGCAGGATCTTCTCGCCGCCACGGATCTTCAGGGTCTCGGCGACGGCCAGGCCCAGCTCGCGGGCCTGATCGCCCGAATCGTCCTGGGTCGCGACGACCCGCTCATGGCCGTCGAGCGAGGTGATCTGGGCCTGCAGGCTCAGCCGCTCGTTGCTCCAGTTGCAGACGGCGCCCACGGGCAGGCTGCAGCCGGCTCCGAGCGCATGCATCATCTCGCGCTCGGCATCGACCTCGGCCCGGGTCTGCTTGCATTCGATCGAGCGCAGGATCTCGACCAGTTCGGAATCCTCGCTGCGTGCCTCGATGCCAAGAGCGCCCTGGCCGACGGCATAGGGAAACGCGACGGGGTCGAGGAATTCGGAGGACTTGCTCCCAAGGCCGAGACGCTCCAGCCCGGCATGGGCTAGGATGACGGCGTCGAGCGCGTCGTCGCCCTCGATCTTGGCAAGCCGCGGGCCGATATTGCCGCGAATCGGAACGACGGTGACGTCGGGCCGCAGGCTCAGGATCTGTGCGCGCCGGCGCAGCGAGCCGGTTCCAACCCGCGCGCCCTCCGGCAGGTCTTCGAGCGCCGAGCCGCACAGCACATCGCGTGGATCCTCGCGCTTGGGCACCGAAGCCAGTGTCAGCCCATCGCGAAGGATCGTCGGCAAATCCTTGAGGGAGTGGACGACGAAATCGACGTCCTTGCGGAGCAGCTGCTCCTCATGCTCGGTCGTGAAGACGCCGATCATGCCGAACTGATGGAACTCCGAGACCCTGTCGCGATCGGCCACCGTGGAAATCGGGCAGATCTCGAATTCGATATGCGGATGCAATGCCTGAATTGAACCAATTACAAAGTTGGTTTGCGTCATGGCAAGGGGGCTGCGGCGGGTGCCAACGCGAAGAAGCATAATCTCAGTAACCTGTTTGCGCCGTGCACGCGCGACCGGGCTTCCGTCTAGCAGCTGCAAATTCAGAGTGAAAGTGCGGCATGTTGCCGGTCATCGACCGACACGGCTCCCGTGAGCTCGCGGATCGTCGCCTGGAGGGTTTTCGGTCGGGAGACCAGCTGACTGGGCCGCGGCGGCGGATCGGGCTCGGACAGGCACAGGCAACCTCGGGCGTAGATGAAAGGGCCCCTCGCGGCGGCTGGTCTGCACCTTCGCGATCCCACCCAGGGCGCTCAATACGGCATGTGCCGTATTTCCTAGTGTCGGCACCACACATTTGGATCGGGCCGTTGACGGGACCGAACAGGGGCTTGACCGCGAAGGACGGCCTTATAGGTTGGGCGCGATCGAGGTTCTCCGGGTTGCGCCCGGAGCTAAGAGGGAATTCGGTGAGGCGTATTCCGCCAATGCCGAGGCTGCCCCCGCAACTGTAAGCGGCGAGCTCTCCGTCCATCGTCCACTGGCGCCGATCGCGCCGGGAAGGCCGGGCGGAACCGGCGTCGACCCGCGAGCCAGGAGACCTGCCCCGGTCGTCGAAGACGTCTTTCGGACGGGGTGTTCCGGAGCTGTGTGTCGATGGCGGTCCTGCGGCCCTCCATCCATCCACGCCCCTGCGCGACTCCCCGCCCACCATCTCGGGGAGTGATGAGACCCATGGTCATGAACACCGTCCGCGCCGTCGCGCAGAGCTTGACGGCTGCGTGCAGCCCATCTTATCAGAAATGCAACATTGTTACATTTTTGACCTGTCCCGTGCCGGCAACGCGCCACATCACCCGCCTGCTGCAAGCGCCCGTCGCCGCGCTTATCGGTACCCTGTTCGCGGGCTCGGCCTTGGCCGCGCCGACGCAATATCCGCTGACCCTTGAGAATTGCCGCGAGAGCGTGACCTTCGCCGCCCCGCCCAAGCGTGTCGTCGCAATCGGCCAGACGCAGACTGAGATCCTCTACGCGCTCGGCCTCGGCGACCGCGTCGTCGGCACGGCGGTCTGGTTCTCGCCGGTCGCAAAACCCTATGAGGCGGTCAACGCCAAGGTGAAGCGCCTTGCCGACAACGACCCGAGCTTCGAGGCGGTGCTGGCGCAGGAGCCCGACCTCGTCACCGCGATGTTCGAATGGCATGTCGGGCCGAACGGCATCGTCGGCAAGCGCGACCAGTTCGCCAAGGTCAGGGTGCCGACCTACGTCTCGCCGACCGATTGCGTCGGCAAGGACAATTCCGGCGCCGGCGACGGCGTGCGCACCCAGATGTTCACGATGGAGCTGGTCTACCGCAATATCCGCGAGTTCGGGCAGATCTTCGACGTTCCGGACCGGGCCGAGAAGCTCGTCGCCGAGCTGAAGGCGCGCGAGGACAAGGCGGTCGCGGCCGTCGCCGGCCTCAAGGCCAGGGACGTGCCGGTCGTGGTCTGGTTCTCCAGCAAGGACATCAAGGGCGACGGCTTCATGGCCGGCAGGAACGGCGTGCCGGCCTACATCCTCTCGAAGCTCGGCGCCCGCAACATCATCACCACCAATGAGGAATGGCCGCTGGTCGGCTGGGAGAGCATCGCCGCTGCCAATCCTGCGGTTATCGTCACGGTGAAGATGGATCGCCGTCGCTTCCCGGCTGATGACATCGAGAAGAAGCTCGACTTCCTCAAGACAGACCCCGTCGCCAGCAAGCTCGATGCGGTGAAAAACCAGCGCATCGTGATCCTGGATGTCGGCGCGACTCGCGCCGGACTCGATACGGTCGATGGCATCGAGACGCTCGCCAAGGCGATCTCCGGCTTCGGCCTTTCCCCTTGAGCCACGCTGCCCACGGCCCGAACTGGCCGGCGCGGGTCGCCATCGCGCTGGCCTCGCTCGTCGCGCTCACCGTCTCGGTGGCGCTGGCGGTGACGATCGGCGAGATGCGCATCCCGTTCGACACGGCGCTGCGGGCGCTCGGCAACGGGCTGTTCAGCCTCGATTTTCCAGTGAGCGCGATCCAGCAGGGCGTGATCTTCGACTACCGCCTGAGCCGGGCGTTGATGGCCGGGCTCTGCGGCGGTGCGCTGGCGCTCTCCGGCGCGATCCTGCAGGCGCTGCTGCGCAACCCGCTGGCAGAGCCCTATGTGCTGGGCATCTCCGCCGGCGCCTCGACCGGCGCCGTCGCGGTGCTGATCCTCGGCATCGGCATCGGCGGCATGGCGCTGACGGTCTCGGCCGGGGCCTTCATCGGCTCCTGCGCCGCGCTCGCCGTGGTCGCGTTGCTGGCAACCGGCGCGGGTGGTGCGAGCGATCGCGTCATCCTTGCCGGTGTCGCGACCTCGCAGCTCTTCAACGCGGCGACGGCGACGATCGTTACGACCATGGCCAGCGCCGAGCAGGCGCGCGGCGTGATGTTCTGGCTGCTCGGCAATTTCGGCGGCGTGCGCTGGCCGGATCTCTGGATCGCAGCGCCGGTCGCCTTCATCGGCTTCGGCATCTGCATGCTGCACGCCAAGGCGCTCGACGCCTTCGCCTTCGGCGTCGATGCCGCCGCCTCGCTCGGCGTCGCCGTGACGCGGGTGAAGGTCGTGCTTTTCGCCACCACGGCGGTGATGACCGCGGTGATGGTCTCGATCGTCGGCACGGTCGGTTTCGTCGGCCTGATCATCCCCCATGCCGCCCGCTTCCTCGTCGGCTCCGGCCATGCCCGCCTGCTGCCCGCTTGCCTCGTCGTCGGCGCGATCTTCATGATCCTCGCCGACATCCTGTCGCGCGTGCTGGTCCCGCAGCAGATCCTGCCGATCGGTGTGGTCACAGCGCTGTTCGGCGCGCCGGTCTTTGCGCTCATCCTCTATCGCGCGAGGCGGCCGGCATGACGCTCGCGACCCGTGAGGTGCGCTGGGGCGCCGCCGGCAAAATGATCGTCGACGGGGTGACGCTGCAGGCGACGCCGGGCCGGGTGCTCGGCCTGATCGGGCCGAACGGCTCGGGCAAGTCGAGCCTGCTGCGCTTGCTCTGCCGCCTGCGCAATGTCGCGAGCGGCGTCGTAACCCTCGACGAGCGCGACATCGCCGTCGTGCCGCGGCGCGAGCTCGCCCGCCGCCTCGCCTTCGTCGAGCAGCAGGCGACGACCGAAATCCAGCTTTCCGTCTGCGACGTCGTCCGGCTCGGCCGCACGCCGCATCGTGCCGCGCTCGCCTCCTGGAACGGCGCCGACGAGGCGGCGGTCAACGAGGCGCTGGCGCGGGTCGGGCTCACCGAGCGGCATGATCAGCTCTGGCACACGCTCTCAGGGGGAGAGCGCCAGCGCGTCCATATCGCCCGCGCGCTGGCGCAGGAGCCGAGCGAGCTGATCCTCGACGAGCCGACCAACCATCTCGACATCCAGCACCAGCTCTCGATTCTCGGCCTGGTCCGCCGTCTCGGCATCACCTGCATCATGGCCCTGCACGACCTCAACCTCGCGGCGATGTTCTGCGACGAGATCGCTCTGCTGCACGAGGGCAGGCTGCAGGCGGCGGGGACGCCGGACGAGGTCCTCACCGCCGAGGCGATCCAGCGCATCTTCGGCGTCGCGGTCGCGATTGGCACGGGAGCGTCGGGACGCCGGCACATCGAATATCTGATCGAAGCCGAGCGGAGGCAGCCATGAAACCGGCCGAGGCGCAGATAGAGGTTTCCAACTACTGGACGCGGCGCGCTGCGGCTTTCGACGGCGTTGCCTCACATGTTGCGCAGGCTGCGCTCTGGCGCGATGTCCTCTCCGCCGCCTTCGAAGCGAAGGAGGCGAAGGACGTCGTCGACCTCGGCACCGGCACCGGCGCCTGCGCGCTCATCGCCGCCTCGCTCGGGCATCGCGTGCGGGCCTGCGACGGTTCGGAGGGCATGCTCGCCGCAGCACGGCAGGCTGCCACGGCGGCCGGGCTCGACGTTGCCTTCGAGCACGCGCTGATTGCGGACGCCTCATTTGCCCCGGGCTCCGCCGACATCGTGACTCTGCGCAATGTGCTCTGGACGCTGCCCGACCCGATGGCGGCCCTGCGCAAGGCCTACCTTGTCCTGCGCCCGGGCGGGCAGGTGCTGGTCTCAGACGGTCTCTGGTCGACCGCCGCGCAATATCGCTCGACCTATCCCGAGACGCTCGCCGCCAGCCTACCGCGCCATGACGGGCTGACGGAGGATGAAGCGCGCACGATGCTCGCCGACGCGGGCTTCGGCCCGGCGCGGAGCTGGCAGCATCTGTTCCCGGCCTCGCCCTATCCCGGCGACGTGCCGATGTTCGTGCTGACGGCACGAAAGGGCTAGCCGCCGCGCGAGCGCCACGCTGTTCGGTGGTCTCCGGACAAGCCGGCCTTCGGAGAGGTGCGGAGCTCCGCCACCAGGACGGCGCTCTCGGTTGTTGCCGCGCCGCGCTCTACCTTGGCTGCACGCCGCCCCATGACTATGGCGAGACGGTCCTGGCCGCGTCATTGCGCGCACCAAGGCCACCTCGCGGTCAGGCGCCGCCCGAGACGCCAAATCCTAACGCAATCTACATCTCTCTCCGCTAGGGCCTTTCGCAGCATCTGGCTTTGGGGGAAGCGGGTCATGCACGCCGTCGTCGGGCACGGTGCCGGGAAGCTCGTGGGTGCGGTGGAGCCCTCGCTCCTGCGCGACGAGCTGCTCGGCGAGATCTTCGAGGCTTCCGCCAGGCGCACGCCCGATCAGACCGCCATCATCTTCGGCACCGAGCGTGTGACTTACGCCGAGCTCGACGCTCGCGCCGACAAGCTGGCGCGCGCGCTACGGGCCCGCGGCGTCACGGCCGGCACCTTCGTCGGCCTGTGGATGTCGCGCTCGCTCGACCTGCATGTCGCGCTGCTCGGCATCCTCAAGGCCGGCGCGGCCTACATTCCCTTCGACGCCGACGCGCCCCCCGAGCGCATCGGCGAATGCCTCGCCGATTGCGAGGCGATGCTCATCGTCGTCGACGATGCCACCCACGCCAGGCTCGACCGGGACTTGCCGGCCGACGCAGTGAGCTGCCGCGAGCTGATCGCAGCCGGAACCGAGGCCCCGCTGGTCGATCCGCGCGCCGACGGCGTGACGCCGGCGAGCCCGGCCTATGCGATCTACACCTCGGGCTCGACCGGCAAGCCCAAGGGCATCGTCATCGCCCACAGCAACATCTGCCACTATCTGCGCTCGTCGAACCTCGTCTACGGCATGGCGGCGGACGACGTCTCCTTCCAGGGCGCCTCGGTCGCCTTCGATCTTTCGCTGGAGGAGATCTTCGTCCCCTATCTCGTCGGTGCGACGCTCTGGGTCGCCTCGGCGCAGGTTCTGGGCGAGGTCGAGGCCCTGCCCGCTTTGATGGCGGACGCCGGCATCACCGTGCTCGACACCGTGCCGACGCTGCTCGCCATGATGCCACAGGACATTCCGAGCCTGCGCATCATCATCCTCGGCGGCGAGGCCTGCCCGCCCGCCGTCCGCCAGCGCTGGTGCCGACCCGGCCGCAAGGTCTTCAACTCCTACGGGCCGACCGAGGCCACCGTCGTCGCCACCGTCGACGAGGTCACGCCGGACGAGGCGGTGACCATCGGCCTGCCGATCCCGAACTACACCTGCTATGTCGTCGACGAGGAGATGCGGATCGTCGGCCCCGGCACCGAGGGCGAGCTGCTGATCGGCGGCCCGGGCATCGCCGCCGGCTATCTCGGCCGCCCCGAGCTCACCGCCGAGAAGTTCATCGCCAATCCCTTCGGCGGCGACGGCTCCGACCCGGTGCTCTACCGCTCGGGCGATGCGGTCAGCATCTCCGACAAGGGCAAGATCCTCTTCCACGGCCGCATCGACGACCAGGTCAAACTGCGCGGCTTCCGGCTCGAGCTCGGCGAGATCGAGGCGAGGCTCTGCGACCTGCCCGGCATTTCGCAGGCGACCGTGGTGCTGCGCCGCGACGACGGCATCGACCGGCTCGTCGCCTTCGTGGTGCCCGACGCCGGCGCCGCCTTCGACCGGGCAGCCGTGCGCGCGGCGCTGAAAGAGACCCTGCCGCCCTATATGGTGCCCTCGCATTTCGAGGAGATGGCGAGCCTGCCGCGCCTGACCTCGGGCAAGGCCGACCGCAAGGCGCTGAAGGCTGCGCCGCTGACGCTGGCGGCCTCGACAGAGGAGCAGGAAGAGCCGCAGAGCGCGACGGAAGCTGCTCTGCTCGCCGCCGCCAAGCCGCTCTTCCCGGGTCAGACCATCGGCTTCGAGGCCGATTTCTTCGCCGATCTTGGCGGCCATTCGCTGCTGGCCGCGACCTTCCTCGCCGGGGTGCGTGCCAATCCCGATTTGCCGAGCATCACGCTGGAGGACGTCTACAGCCTGCGCACCTTGCGCGCGATCGCCGCCCGGCTCGATGAACGCGGGAAGGCCGATGCGGGGCGGCCGGCGCGCGATCTCTCCTTCGAGCCGCCGCCGCTGCGCCGCCGCCTGCTCTGCGGCCTCGCCCAGCTCGCCTGCATGCCGGTGCTGCTGCTGGCGCTGACCGGCCCCTGGCTGACGATCTACGTGATCTACGAGCTGATCACCTCCGACGGGGTGATCGAACTGCGCGAAGTCCTGATGATGATGGGCCTCTACGCGCTCGTCACGCTCTGCGTGATGCTCGCCGGTATCGTCGGCAAACGCCTGGTGCTCTGGCGCACGACGCCCGGCCACTATCCGCTCTGGGGCGTCTATTTCTTCCGCTGGTGGCTTGCCCGCCAGTTCACGTCGATGATCCATCTCGGCCTGATGCAGGGCACGCCACTGGCGAGCATCGCCATGCGCCTGCTCGGCGCCAAGGTCGGCAAGGGCGTCTTCGTCAGCGGCTTCGAGGCCGGCGCGATCGACCTCGTCGAGATCGGCGACGATGTCACGCTCGGCGGCAAGCTCAGCCTCGCCAATGCCGAGGTGGTCGGCAACGAGCTGGTGATCGGCACGATCACGATCGGCAGGGACGCCTATATCGGCACCTCCTGCGCCATCGGCCACGACGCGGTGATCGGCGAAGGCGCCGAGCTCGCCGATCTGACCGCACTCGCCGCCGGCAGCCGCGTCGGCGCCTTCGAGCACTGGGACGGCTCGCCCGGCCGCCGCATCGGCGCAGTCGATCCCGCCGCCTGGCCGCAGCCCGCGCCGAAGCTTTCGCTGCCGGTCAGGGCCCTGCAGGGCGTCTTCTTCGCCGCGATGCTGGTGCTGATGCCGGCGTTGGCGCTGCTGCCGATCTTCCCGGCCTTCGTCATCCTCGACCGGTTCGACGGACCGCTGCAGGAGCTGGTCGGCATCGATTATCGCTGGGTCCTGCCGGTCATCGCCTGGCCGACAGCGATGGTGCTGATGCTCGGCACCGTCCTGTTCGTCACCGCGATCCGCTGGCTGGTGCAGCCGCGCTCGATAGAGGGGACGCACGCCATCACCTCCGGCTACGGCCTGCGCAAATGGACCGTGGGCCTCGCCTCGGAGGTGATGCTGCAGAGCCTGTCCTCGCTGTTCTCCACCATCTACATGCGGCTCTGGTACCGGATGATGGGCGCGAAGATCGGCAAGGATACCGAGATCGCCACCAATTTCGCCGGCCGCTACGACATGATCGAGATCGGCGAGCGCTGCTTCGTCGCCGACGAGGTCGTGCTCGGCGACGAGGACGTCCGCCGCGGCTGGATGACGGCCAAGCCGGTCCGCACCGGCGACCAGGTCTTCATCGGCAATGACGCGGTCGTGCCGCCCGGCGCCTTCCTGCCGACGGGCTCGCTGCTCGGCATCAAATCGAAGCCCCCCACCGACGTGGCGATGCAGCCTGGCGAGACCCGTTTCGGCAGCCCGCCGATCCTCTTGCCCTCGCGCCAGCGCTTCGACGATGCCGACATCGCCAAGACCTTCCGGCCGCCGCTCTGGCGCCGCGTCCTGCGCGCCGTCTTCGAACTGTTCAGCGCCTCGATGCCGACGATGATGTTCATCACCTTCGGCACCATCACCGCCGAGCTCTTCCTCTTCCCTGCCCTCGAACGCGCCCAGAGCTGGAGCGAGTTCGCCCCGATCTTCATCGCCTGCGCCATCGGCACCTCGATCGCCCTGGCGAGCGCCGTGCTGCTGGTGAAATGGCTGCTGATGGGCGTCTACCGGCCCGGCAATCGCGGCCTCTGGTCCTGGTGGGCGTTGCGCACCGAGGCGATGACGACGCTCTATTGGGGCACTGCCGGAGCGATCCTGCTCAATGCGCTGCGCGGCACGCCGATGCTGCCATGGGTGATGCGCCTGTTCGGCGTGAAGATCGGCCGGGGCGTCTATCTCGACTCGACCGATATCACCGAGTTCGATTGCGTCAGCATCGGCGACTATGCCGCGATCAACGCGACCGCCAATCTCCAGACCCATCTCTTCGAGGACCGGGTGATGAAGGTCGGCCGTATCGAGATCGGCAGGGGTTGCGCGCTGGGCGGGCTGACCACGGTGCTCTACGACACCGATATCGGCGACCACGCCCGGCTCGGCCTGCTCACCATCGTCATGAAGGGCGAAGCGATCCCGGCGCAGACCGAATGGGCCGGCGCTCCGGCCGCACCGGCCTGAAGTCTGGAAAATCGTCGGTTTCAAGGTTCCCGAAATCGACCTGGTCATCGAGCACGCCACGAGCGGCGATGTCGAGCCCCAGATGGCCGGCTGTGAAGCCGACGCTCACAGCGGCGATTTCATTACCGGTGCCGTTCGCGCACGTCCGTCACAAGGACGCAAATCTCGATCGTCAATATTGACACTATCTCAATTATAGGCTACGACCCTTCCAACGACAGAGGGAGGGCACCGTGAACGCACCGCAGAACATTCCCCTGGCAGGTCTGCGCGGCGCTCAGTGGAATGAGGCGGACCTTCCCCATGGCCTGATCGCTTCCGTGCACTCGCTGACCACGGTGGACGGCGCCAATGTGAACGGCTTCCTCTATCGCATGGGCGGCGAGAAGGCGGTCTGCTGCATCATGCATCCGCGCGAAATCCTCGCGACCCACTATCTCGTCCCGGAACTGCTCAAGGCCGGCGCTGCCGTCTGGGTCCAGGCTTCACGCTCGGCCGGCAACGACGTCAGGCTCGAACATGAACTCGCCCTGCTCGATGTCGATGCGGGGACGTCTTTCCTCAAGCAGCGCTATGAGCAGATCGTCCTGGTCGGCAATTCGGGCGGCGCCGGGCTTTACGCGTACTACACGGAGCAGGCCAACCTGCCGCCGGAGCAGCGCGAGAAGCGGACTCCGGCCGGCCGGCCCGTGCGCCTGGCCGAAGCGCCGATGATCCGGCCGGACATCGTCGTCATGGTCGCCCCGCATCCGGGGCAAGGCATCCTGCTGATGAACTCGCTCGACCCCTCGGTCACGGATGAGGGGGACCCGCTGTCGATCGATCCGGCGCTCTTTCCGTTCAGTGCGGCCAACGGCTTCAAGCCCGAGGGGGCGAGCTATTCAGCCGATTTCGTCGCGCGCTATCGTGCCGCGCAGCGCAGGCGCGTCGAGACCATCGACGCCAAGGCGCGGGAGATGCTGCGCCTGCGCATGTCCGCCCGCAGGAACCTCTCCGACGCCAGCAGCGATGCCGAGAAGCTCACCGCGGGCTGGCAGCATCTCTTCGAGGTGTCGCGTACCGATGCCGACCTGCGCAATTGGGACCTGAGCCTCGATCCGACCGACAGGCTCGTCGGTTCCCTGTGGGGCACCGATCCGTTCAAGACCAATATGAACGGCGTCGGGTTCGGGCGCGTCTGTACTCCTGAGAGCTGGCTCTCGACCTGGTCGGGCCTGTCCTCGCGCGCCAGCGTCCTGCGCAGTGCGCCGGCGATCACGCAGCCGACCTTCGTCATCCGCTACACGGCGGATGCCTGCGTCTTCCCTGACGATCTCAACGCGATCTGGGTCGCGCTCGGCTCCAGCGACAAGGGGATCGCGGTCATCCGCGGCAACCACCATGGCCAGCCTGTCTTTGCAGGAGAGCCGAGCGGGCAAGCCCTTGCGGGGGAAGCGATCCGCGAGTGGCTCGCGGACAAACTCCTGACCTGAGCCCTTCCTCTGACGCGGCAATTGCGGCCTTAAATTGATGCGGTGTTAATATGAAGATCAACATCATCGGCGGCGGTCCTTCGGGTCTCTACTTCGCTTATCTCGCCCGCAAGCGCCTGCGCGACGTCGAGGTTCATGTTCACGAACGCAACGCTCCCGGTGCGACCTTCGGTTTCGGCGTCGTGCTGGCGGGGGCCGGGCTCGCCAAGCTCGCCGCAGCCGATGCCCCGAGCTTCGAGCGCCTGACGGGAATCACCAAGGCGCTCGGCAACCAGGAGATCATCCTCGACGGCCGGGCCGTCTCGATCGAAGGGCAGGCCTATGGCGGTGCCGTCGAGCGGCTGCGGCTGCTGACACTGCTGAACGAGCTCTGCGCCGAGGTCGGCGTCACCGTCACGCATCACGACGACATCCGCGATCCCGCCGCCCTCGACGACGCCGATCTGGTCATCGGCGCAGACGGCGCCAACTCGACCCTGCGGGCGGCGAGTTCGGCCGCTTTCGGTACGCAGGGCAGCGAATTGTCCAATGCCTTCGCCTGGTACGGGGCGGAACGGCGCCACGACCGGCCGACGCTCAGCTTCCGGAGTGCCGGCGGCGGCGCCTTCTGCGCGCATTACTACCCCTACACCAACAGCATGTGCACCTTCGTGATGGAGTGCGACCGCGCCGCCTGGGACGGCTGCGGCTTCGGCGCGATGAGCGATGACGAGCGCAAGGCCTTCGTCGAGCAGCTCTATCTGAACGACCTGCACGGCCAGCCGCTGATCTCGAACAAGTCGGAATGGCGCAATTTCCAGCCGGTCTGGAACGAGCGCTGGACCCATGGCCATCGCGTGCTGATTGGGGACGCGGTCAGGCGGGCGCACTTCTCGATCGGCTCTGGCACCCGGATCGCGATGGAGGATTCGATCGCGCTCGTCAGTGCGCTCGAACAGACGCGCGACATCCCGGCGGCGCTCGCCGCCTATGTCGCCAGCCGCAAGCCCGCCGCGGACATCCTGATCGGCGCCGCCCGCGAGAGCTACACCTGGTACGAGGACATGGGCCGGCACATGGCGGCGGCCAAGGGCCCCTACGACTTCGCCTATGGCTATCTGACCCGCACCAGCCGCGTCGACGCGGCCAGGGTCGCCGCCGACTACCCGAACTTCATGACGGCTTGCGCCGCCGAGGCCGGAGGATCCGCGCGATGACGATGCCCTATGCCTTCTTCCCGGCGACCGAGGAGATCATCTCCGACGAGCCCCTGGTGATCCGCCGCGTCGTCCGCTGGGGCGACTGCGACCCGGCCGGCATCGCCTATCCGCCGCGCTTTCTCGACTATGTCGTATCGGCGCACGAGGCCTTCATCAGCCTGATGCTCGGCGGCCCGATCCATACGATGAAGGAGGCGGCCGGCGTCGATTTCCCCGTCCGCGGCGTCGAGATCGATTTCCGCAGCCGCCTGCCGCTCGACAGCCAGTTCGAGATGGCGGTGAAGCTCGGCGAGATCCGCGAGCGCACCTTCGACCTGCACATCACCGCAAGGGTCGTCGTCGCGGAGGGCAAGCGCCAGGGGCCGGTGGCCTTCGTCGCCCGCATTTCCCCGATCACCATCGACCGCGCCAGCAAGGCCGGCGTGCCGCTGCCGCAGGCGCTGCGGTCGAGGCTCGAAGCCTATGCAGCCGCGCATCCCCACAAGCCGGAGGACAAGCCGTGAAGACCTACCGTATCGGACAGATCGTCCCGAGCTCGAACATCACGATGGAGACCGAGATCCCGGCGATGCTGCGCGCGCGGGAGACGATCCGGCCGGAGCGCTTCACCTTCCATTCCAGCCGCATGCGGATGAAGAAGGTCACGGCGGAGGAACTCGCAGCCATGGACCGCGACAGCCTGCGCTGCGCCCGCGAGCTCGCCGACGCCGATGTCGATGTCATGGGTTATGCCTGTCTCGTCGCGATCATGAGCCAGGGCCTGGGCTATCACTGCGTCTCGAAGACGAACCTCGAGGGCGCGATCGCAGAGGAAGGCAAGGCCATTCCGGTCGTCTCCTCTGCCGGCGCCCTGGTCGACGGCCTGAAGGAGATGGGCGCCAGGCGCGTCAGCCTGCTGATGCCCTACATGAAGCCGCTGGCCGCGAAAGTGACGGCCTATATCGAGAACGAAGGCTTCACGGTCCAGGACAGCCTGGCGCTGGAGATCGAAGACAACCTCGCCGTCGCCGCGCGCGACCCCAGGGCCCTGATCGAGGACGTCAAGCGCCTCGATACGCGCGGCGTCGACGTCGTCGTGCTCTCGGCCTGCGTCCAGATGCCCTCGCTCGCGGCGCTGGCACCGGTCGAGGCGGCTCTCGGCATCCCCGTCACCTCGGCCGCCGCCTGCACCGTCCGGGCGATGCTGAAATCCGTCGCTCTCGAGCCGGTTTCGCCCGGCGCCGGGGCTGCGCTCGCACCGGGATCGGCCATCGCCGCCTGAAGTCTGCAAGCCGCGGGAATGCGGCGGAAAACCAAGAACACCATGGGGAGAAACAAAATGTCCAAACTGCTGGCCGCCGGCCTCCTGGCACTGACCGCGAGCGTCTCGACCGCCGCCCTCGCCGAGCCCGTCAAGGTGGGGATGATCACGACCTTGTCCGGCGGTCTCGCCGGGCTCGGCATCGAGGTGAGGGACGGCTTCCTGCTGGCGCTCAAGCAATCCGGCAACAAGGACGTCCAGCTCGTCATCGAGGACGACAATGGCGAGCCGGCGCGCGCCGTCCAGCTCGCCGAGAAGGTGATCAAGGCCGACAAGGTCGATGTGCTGACCGGCATCCTCTATTCCAACCTCGCCATGGCGGTCGTGCCCGGCGTCGTCGCCCAGAAGAAGTTCTATCTGTCGCCGAATGCCGGCCCGTCACCGCTGGCGGGAGCGAAGTGCAGCCCGTTCTACTTCAACGTCTCCTGGCAGAACGACGCGATGCACGAGGCCATGGGCAACCATGCCAATGAAGCCGGCTACAAGAAGATGTTCATCCTCGCACCGAACTACCCGGCTGGCACGGATGCTCTCAGGGGCTTCAAGCGCTTCTACAAGGGCGAGCTGGCCGGCGAGCTCTACACCAAGCTCGGGCAGACCGATTATGCGGCGGAGATCGCGCAGATCCGGGCGTCGGGCGCCGATGCCGTCTACTTCTTCCTGCCGGGCGATATGAGCATCGCCTTCATGAAGCAATACAAGCAGGCGGGAGTGACGATTCCAGTCACCGGCCCGGGCTTCTCGCTCGACCAGGACGTGCTCGGCGCCATGGGCGACATTGCGCTGGGCGTGAAGAACACCTCGCAATGGTCCGAAGACCTCGACAACCCCGCCAACAAGACCTTCGTCGACGGGTTCCGAGCGGAGTACAAGCGCCGGCCGTCGATCTATGCGAGCCAGGGCTACGACACCGCCAACCTGCTGCTCTCGGCCGTCGCGAAGGCGAGCGTGAAGGATGGCGCCGCCTTCCGCGCCGCCCTGGAAGCGGCCGATTTCAAGTCGGTCCGGGGCAGCTTCCGTTTCGGCGTAAACCACCACCCGATCCAGGATGTCTATGTCCGCGAAGTGGTCAAGGTCGACGGCGCGCGGACCAACAAGCTCGTCGGCAAGACCTTCACCGCTCACCAGGACGCCTACGTCAAAGACTGCAAGATGTGACGCAAGCCCCGCCGAGGGCTCAAGCATTCGCTGGTCCGGCCTCGTCCTGAGACGAAGGCCGGCACCTGCCACGCGCGTGCCGCGTAGCCGACGAAAGCAAGCGTCCCTCTAGACAGCAACCCTCTGGTCTTTTTGTAGAAAGGCCCGTCGTGTCCAGCGCACTTCTCGTCGAACAGATTCTGAACGGCCTCCAATTCGGTGTCATGCTCTTTCTCATGGCGGCCGGGCTGACCCTGGTGTTCGGGGTCATGGGGCTGATCAATCTCGCCCATGGCTCGCTCTACATGATCGGGGCCTTCGCTTGCGCCGCGGTCGCGGCCGCGACCGGCTCCTTCTGGCTCGGCCTCGTCGCCAGCCTCGCAGCCGCTGCGGCGGCGGGCACCCTGGTCGAGGTCCTGGTGATCCGGCGGCTCTACGGCCGCGACCATCTCGACCAGGTGCTCGCGACCTTCGCGCTGATCCTGATCTTCTCCGAGGCGACGCGCTGGCTGTTCGGCTCGGTCCCGCTTTATCTCAATGCGCCGCCCATCCTGTCCGGCTCGATCGCCCTGCCGGGCGGCGGGCAGTACCCAGTCTATCGCCTGGCGATCATCCTCGTCGGCATCGCCGTGGCGCTCGGGCTCTGGCTCCTGATCTCGAAGACGCGGCTCGGCATGCGCATCCGCGCCGGCGAGAACGACCGCGAGATGATCGGCGCGCTCGGCATCGACATCAACCGCCTCTACACGATCGTCTTCGCGCTCGGGGCGGCGCTCGCCGGCCTTGCCGGTGCGATGATCGGCGCCTTGCAATCGGTCCGGGTCGGCATGGGCGAACCGGTGCTGATCCTGGCCTTCGTCGTCATCGTCATCGGCGGCATCGGCTCGATCGAAGGCGCCCTGGTCGGCGCGCTCATCGTCGGCGTCGTCGACACGCTCGGCCGCATTCTCCTGCCCCAGCTGTTCGGCGCCGTTCTCGGACCGGCTCAGGGCGCGCTGGTCGGCGGAGCCGTCGCGGCGATGCTGATCTATGTGGTGATGGCGCTGGTGCTCGCCTTCAAGCCGCGCGGCCTGTTCACGGGGAGCGCATGATCATGAGCCGGGAGCTTCTTCTCAACACCGTTCTGGCGCTTCTCCTGCTGGCGCTGCCTTTCGGCGCCTTCGCGCTGGACGAGCCGTTCTACATCGATCTCGCGACGCGGATGGTCGTGCTCGGCCTCGCAGCCACCGGTCTCAACCTGGCGCTTGGCGTCGGCGGGCTGGTGTCGTTCGGCCACGCCGCCTTCTTCGGCGTCGGCGGTTATGTCGCCGGCGTCATGGCGACCCATGCCTTCAACGCGGAGCCGATCTTCGCCGCGCCCTTCACATTGTCCGCCACCGACCTCATGCCGGTGATCTGGATCGCGGCGATGGGCCTCGCCGCGCTCGTCGCCTTGCCGATCGGCGCGATCAGCCTGCGCACCAGCGGCGTCTATTTCATCATGATCACCTTGGCCTTCGCCCAGATGGTCTATTATTTCGCGATCTCCTGGCCGGCCTATGGCGGCGAGGACGGGCTCGCGCTGTCGGTGCGCAACGCGCTGCCGGGCTTCGATACAGCGGATTCGCTGACCTTCTTCCTGATCTGCTACGCCATGCTGATGGCGGGGCTCGCGGCCTTCACCATCCTGCGCAACTCGCGCTTCGGCACGGCGCTCGAAGCCGCCCGGCAGAACGAGATCCGGCTCGCCGCGGTTGGCGTGGCGCCTTTCCGCGTGCGGCGGGCCGCCTTCGTCCTGTCGGCCGCCCTCACCGGCCTGGCCGGCGCGCTCTATGCCGAGCTCAACAAGTTCGTCAGCCCCTCCATGCTGTCCTGGCACATGTCGGGCATCCTGATCGTGCTGGTGATCCTTGGCGGCGTCGGCCGGCTATTCGGTCCGGTCGCCGGCGCGATGCTCTATGTCTTCCTCGAATTCGTCCTCGGTGGGTTGACCGAGCGCTGGCAGCTCTTTCTCGGCCTGATCCTGCTCGGCGTCGTGCTGTTCGCGCGCGGCGGGCTCGTCGGCCTGCTGGCCGGGAAGCCCCGTCATGGCTGAGCCGCTGCTCCAGATCCGCAATCTCAAGAAGAGCTTCGGTGCCTTGAGAGCGACGAACGACGTCAGCATCGACCTCAGGCCTGGCGAGGTCCATGCCCTGATCGGCCCCAATGGCGCCGGCAAGAGCACCCTGATGCACCTCATCTCCGGCTTCCTGAAGCCGGACGCCGGCGAGATCCTCTTCGACGGACAGGACATCACCGGGATCGACATGCCCGGGCGCGCCCGCCTCGGGCTCGGGCGCACCTTCCAGATCTCCTCGCTCGCCCCGGATTTCTCGGCGCTGCGCAATGTGATGCTCGCGGTCCAGGCACGGCAAGGCTCGAGCTTCCGCTTCATCCGCCCCGTGCGCAGTGACCCTTCGCTGATCGAGCCCGCCATGGCAGCGCTCGAACGGACCGGGCTCGGCGCGCGTGCACAGATCCCGGCCGCCGAGCTCTCGCATGGCGAGCGGCGCCAGCTCGAGATCGCGATCGCCCTGGCGCTCGGCGCGAAGGCCTTTCTCTTCGACGAACCCATGGCCGGCATGGGGCCGGAGAGTTCGAAGACGCTCACGACCTTTCTCGACCGGCTCAGACGGGAAGCCCCGGTCCTGCTGATCGAGCACGACATGGACGCCGTGTTCGCGCTGGCCGACCGGATATCGGTGCTCGTCTATGGCAGCGTCATCGCCACGGGGACGGTCGAGGAGATCCGCCGCAACGCGGATGTGCGCAGCGCCTATCTGGGAGATATGCCATGAGCCTGCTCACGGTCTCCGGGCTCGAAACCTTCTATGGCGCATCGCAGGCACTGTTCGGTGTCGAACTCGATGTCGCGGAAGGGGAAGTCGTTGCCCTGATGGGGCGCAACGGCATGGGCAAGACGACCACGATCCGCTCGATCACGGGGCTCTCGCGCCCGCGTCGCGGCAATGTGCGTTTCGATGGCCGGGACGTCGCCGGCATGCGCTCCCACCACATCGCGCGGCTCGGCATCGGGCTCGTGCCGGAAGGGCGGCGCTGCTTCTCGAACCTCACCGTCCATGAGAACCTCGTCGCCGCAGCCCGGCCCGGCCATTGGAACGAGCATCGCGTCGTCGAGCTCTTTCCGCGCCTCGGCGAGCGCCGCAACCAATATGCCCGCTCACTGTCGGGGGGCGAGCAGCAGATGCTGGCAGTGGGCCGCGCCTTGATGACCAATCCACGGCTGCTCGTGGTCGACGAGGCGACGGAGGGCCTGGCGCCGATCATCCGTCAGGATATCTGGTCGGTCATCCGCAAGCTGAAGGCCAACGGGCAGTCCATTCTCGTCGTCGACAAGACCCTGTCCGAGCTGCTGCCGACCGTCGACCGCTGCTTCATCCTGGAAAAAGGCCGGACCGTGCATCAGGGGACGAGCGCGACGCTGACCCACGAGATCCTCGATCGCTATCTCGGCGTTTAAGCGCCGCATACCCGCGACCGAGTGGAAGACTGCGGGTCTGTGTCCCTGTTCGCTACGCTTTGGAGCGTTCCACGGCGAAGCGATCGAGCAAAGCCTCCAGCCCGATCCGGAAAGTCTCCTTCGCGTTGACATGCGCGAACTGGCGTAGCGCGTATTTCAGCCCGGGCATCGAGCCGTTCGGGTAGCTGTCGGCCTTCCTGAGCAGGAAGGCCTCATGTTCGACCGGGGCGAGCCGCGACGCTTCCGAACCCGCCGCGGTCAGGCAGTGCAGGGCCAGAGCATGGTAGAATTGCGCCGTCTGCGTGGCGTCGAAGCCCGCTTCCTTGAACATCGAGAAGACCTTGTCCAGGTAGACCGCGCCATAGTCGGTCTCCCCTTCGCGGACCTTCTGGAACACGCGGAATTTCGCATGCATGAGAATGTGCTCGGCCGCACCGCGATGGGCGCCATAGGCATCGCGCAGCGCGTTCGCGAAGTTGCCGAGATGCTCGCGCCAGCTCGTGCCCGGAGCAAGCTTGGCGAGCCGCGCCAGCAGCTCTTTGTAAAAGCGGTTCAGGATCGCAGATATCAAATCGTCCTTCGTACCGAGATGATAGTGCAAGGCGCCCGGAGCGACGCCCAGTTCCTTGGCGAGCCCGACAAACGAAATATCGTCCAAGGATTGTTGCCTTGCCTGATCATAGGCAAGGTCGATGACGACCTCGCGATTGACGAGCCCGGCATCGTTCTGCCCGTCGAGCCGCGGGCGGCCGCGCCCGCGGGGAATCTTCATCTTCTCTGCGTCCATGCCTGATATTGACATGCCATGAATTGTGGAGCCAGCGGGAAACAAATATTGATATAGTCTCAATTATCGACTATGTTCCAGACGCAATGATGGCAAGGGAGTAGCGAGATGACCGAAACGACAGACCGGCTCGGCAAGCGCGAGGATGCCTCGTCCGCGAAGACGTTCAATGAGGCTTACGGGATCAGCGACGGCGCTGTCGCCGGCCTCAAGCATGCGAGCTCCGACAGCGTGCAATTGTCGCTGAACGGCGTCGACCACACTGCGCGGCCGACCTGGAAGCTGAACGAGACCGTGGAGTTCTACCGGGATATCCTCGGCCTGCCGCTGGTGCATGCGATCAGCGCCCGGGGCTGGGGCCCGCCCGGCCACCATGATTTCCTGCACTTCTTCTTCGATGCCGGCAAAGGCGCGACGATCGCCTTCTTCTATTACATCGGCTCGGAGCGTCCCGAGAAATACGTGCCGGAGGAGCACCATTTCTATTTCGCCACCCACACGGCCTGGGCGGTGGAGACGGAAGCGCAGCTCGTCCAGTGGAAGGAGACCCTCGAGGCCCGGGGCATCAAGGTCTCGCCTTATACGAAGCACGAGATCCTGGAATCGATCTATTTCACCGATCCCAACGGCTACCCCGTCGAAGTCACGCTGCGCCTGCGCGAGACGGAGCTGATCGACGAGGTCGACGCCAGGCTGACGATCCAGGCCGCCATGGAGACGGAGGCCGAGGCCCGCGCCGAGAACAGGCTGCTGGCCGACATCGACACCATCTGGCGCCGCAAGGCCAAGCTGGTGGACGCCTACAAGGGAGCGCCGGCATGATCACTGTCTATGTCGTCGACGTCCCGGAGTTTCGGCCGATGGTCGAAACCGCCGAGGGACAGGACGGGGTCAGAGTCTCGGGTCCGGTCAAGGGCTATTGGACGATCGAGGCGGCGACGGAGCTGCGCTTCAATCGCAAGGCCATGAAGATGAAGCCGGCCGTCTGGTACGGCATCTTCACCGGCGGCCTCAACGGCGAGATCGCCGACTGGGGCCGGGACGAGGTCCGCGTCGTCGGCACCAACAAGCCACTCTGACATACGAGGTTGGCGCAGAAGGGATCGGCCGGGCGCACGCGCCCGGCCGATCTTCGTCTTCGCAACGCTCCAACCGACGCGCTACGAGATCCAGCTTGATGTTGCTTATTGGCCCAGCTTGTAACGCAGCAGCGGCCGACCGATCGCGACCTGGCCGGCGAAACCGCTGACCTGCCGCAACCACTCCGCATCGGACACTGTCGGAGGTGCCAGATGGGACAGCACCAGGGT
The DNA here is from genome assembly GCA_005502805.1 of Rhizobiales bacterium 2SD. GTDB lineage: Bacteria > Pseudomonadota > Alphaproteobacteria > Rhizobiales > Beijerinckiaceae > Allobosea. The sequence continues at coordinate 290,417 of SCMY01000001.1, forward strand.
CTTGACGTTCGCCGCAGTGGCGATGCCGCCGACCTCCTCGACCGGGGTATGCGATTCCAGAAGATGCCTGAGCTTGGCGGCCTCGGCGGGTTTGCGGGGCTCGGGAAACAGTCCGTTGGCCCAATCGGTGCTGATGACCTCGTGAACCAGTATGTCCGCATTCTTCGCAATCCGGATCAGGTTGCTGTTTCTGTTGGTGTCGCCGGAGAAGACGATCGAGCCGTTCCTCGTATCGAAGCGGAAGGCGTAGGATGGGTAGATCGGCGCGTGATCGACCAGTATCGCCGTCACCCTGATGTTCTCGTCCCGGTAGATCTCGAACGGCTCCATGTCCGGCGCGACCGCGACGTTCGGGCCGGGCGTCCCGCTCGGCGGGTTGATTTCCTTCGTGGCGATGTAGCTGCTGGGATGCGGCATCCCGCTGTCCCGGATATTATCGTTCAGATCCGAAGCGAAGGCGTTGTAGATCTGCTCGACCGTCGATGAGATGCCCGGTGTCGGATTGGCGGGGTTGACCAGCTTGATTTCGCCCGAGAGTTTTTGGGAGGCCGGCGGAAGCTCGCCCCGCGAGGCGGGCCCGACGATGACCAGCGGGCTGGAGCGCTTGCGCAAGCCTTCGGTCGAGCCGAACAGCAACAGGCGCGGCAAGTCCACGATGTGATCCGAGTGCAGATGGGTTACAAAGGCGGCCCGCACGCCCTCGAGCCCGCTGAAGCCGGTCGAAGCCTTGCTCGAGCCAAGGCCCGCCTCGTAATAGCGCTCCTGCCATCCTCGACCGAAGTCGATGATGTAACGATCGGCGCCGACAACGATTGCCGCCGAAAAGCCGCCGCTGGGATGGCCGCCATAGGATGTGCGGCCAGCGCCGCCACCAAGGATCACCAGCTCGGTTCCGGTCTCGCCTGCCGCGGGCTTGGCTGGGTCGGCCAGGCAAGCCTGTGCCAGGCCAAGCATGGCGACGACCAATGCGCTGAAAAACGCAGGCTTCATCCGATCCTCCTCGTCGATGATGCGGCCACCTCGGATGGCCGGTAGCGTCGTGACCGACGCGAATTCGCTACCCCCGCTCGGCGCGGAGCTTGGCCGCGATCATGTCGCGCAGGGCCTGACGATCGAGCTTTCCGACCCGCGTCGTCGGGAAGGCGTCGATCGCCTCGATCCGCTCTGGCCTTTTGAAGTTCGCCAAACCAAGAGCGCCCAGGAACGCGCCCAGTTCCTTCACGCCCGGCAACACGGCGCCTGGGGCGGCAATGAGATAAGCGCAGGCCTTTTCCCCGTATTGGGGATCGGGCATGGCGACGACCTTCGAATCGGCGATCGCCGGGTGCTGATTGATCAGCACCTCGATATCTTCCGTTCCGAATTTCTCGCCGCCGCGGTCGATATTGTCCTTCAGCCGTCCTTCGAAGGAATAGTGGCGCTCCCCATCGATCAGATGCGCGCGCATCAGATCGCCCGTCCGGAAGAAACCGTTTGAGGTGAACTTGCCGCTCGTCTGGGCCGGATCCCCTTTATAGGCGCTGAAGCAGGAGGGCCCGCGGAAGCAGAGTTCACCGATGTCCCCGAGTGCGACCTCGTTGTCGGACGGGTCCAGCAAGCGGATCTCGTCGAGCGGCGACGCCGGGATACCGACCGTCATATGCCGGGCATGGGGGGAAGCCGTCGGGCGCGCGCAGGTCAGCAACCCTTCGGTGATGCCGTAGGCGTTCATCACGGGAACGCCGACATGGGCCTCGATCCGATCCGCGCCGCTCAGCGTGGTCAGGAAGCGCAAGGACGAGATGTCGTGATCGGCGATGCGGTCATAGGCCAGGATGCCGCTGGCGACGGGGCCGATGCTGCCGGAATAGGTGACGCGCTCCTCCTCGATCAGGGTGAAGAACTCCCGTGCCTCGAAGCGCTGCATCAGCACCAGCTTGCGACTACCGCTGATCGCGGGAAACAGATGGTAGATCATCGCCGCGTTGTGGATCAGCGGCAGGGACCAGAGATGGACATCGTCCGGGCCGAGTCCCAGCAGGTGCTCCCAGGACGCGACATAGGCCATGTACTCGCCATGCAGCCGCGGGATCACCTTGGGCAGGCCGGTCGAGCCGCCGGAAAGCTGCAGCATCAACACCTCGTCCGGGCCGGGCCGGATTGCGTCGATAGCCGGATCGCGGGATGTCTCGACCAGCCGCGCGAAATCGAGTTCGCCTTCGGCAGCGTCGCCATGCACTACCATGGTATGGCTGAGCGTCGTGATCTCGTCCCGCATTTCCCGGGCGAACTGGACGAGATCGAAGCTCGACGGATAATCTGCCTGGACGATGTGAAGGCGCGGCTTGGTGATGGCGCTGATCGCGCGGATCTCATGGCCGCGATGCTGGGGTAGCGTGCAGACCGGGATGAGCCCGGCTTTCAGGCAGCCGAAGAGCGCAACGACGGTATCGGGAATGGTTCCCATCTGGAACAGGGCCGTATCGCCCGGATGAAGCCCGGCGGCGAGCAGTCCCGATGCGAGATTGTCCGACTGCCTCTGCAACTCCCCGAAGGTCATCCGCACACCGCTACCGACCAGGGCCGTCTTGTCGGAATTGCGCGCGACGGAGGAAGCAAGCGCTTCCAATGCGGTTCGCGGCACTGTCTGACGCGGCCCCTGCCCAATGCTCGCCATTCTTTCTCCTCCCGATTTTCCTCCATCTTTGCATTAATTGAGATAGTGTCAATTAAAAAATGAACGACAAGCCTGCTGATATGGGGCCCACCAGGGAGTCAGCGGACGACGCAGCGCGCCGCAACCGGACGTCCGGCGTACGCCCGAAAGCAGACGTTTGCTCCCACGGCTGCGCTTTGCTTGGCCGGCTGCAAGCAATGGCGATTTATGCCTGTCCTCACCCTCGCCTGGTCGTGACTGGGTCAGTTGAGAGACACGTTGTAGCTGGCAGCCAGGACCATGCGCAGTTCGTGCCAATCGGCGTGAGCGAGGTGCGGAATCTCCCCGGCCGCACGAGAAGGCGCCTTCAGCCCCGTTGACGTCGCGATGTGAACAAGGGGGCCGGCCGGCAGCAATTCCTGCCGGGCAGCGATGCGCAACGCTGCCAGGCCAGCGGCGGAAGCCGGCTCGCTCCACAGGCCGTCGCGCGCGAGCGCCGCCTGGGCGTCGGCAATGGTCCGATCGTCGACCGCGACGGCGAGCCCTCTCGACCGTCGCAGCGCGATGATGCCGCGGAAACTGCCGCGCGCAGAGCCGATACCGTGGGCGATGGTTTCGGTTGGCTCCAGGGCGCTGGACGAGCCGCTGGCGCAGAACCGACCAAGGGCGTCCGAGCCCTCGGGCTCGGCAGCGATCAGGACGGGCTCCTCTTTCGCCAGGCCCAGCGCCTTGAGTTCAGAAAAACCCTTCCCGATCCCGAACAGCAGCTCGCCATAGCTCGTCGGCACGGACACCGCAGCCGGCACCCGGCCAAGCTCCAGAAAGAGCTCGTAGGCGATGGTCTTGTAGCCCTCCGGACCGAACGGGTGGCCGGTATGCGTCGGCGCCGTGTTGCCGATCAGATACCAGCCGGGCCGGGACGAGAGAATATCGAGGAGCGGCCACCGCGCGGCGCGCGGCATCGCAACGACCGCCGCGCCATGGGCGCGCATTTGCCGTGCATGTGCCGCCGACACGCCATCGTCGCAGAGCACGATGCATTTCAAGCCGGCGCGGGCAGAATAGGCTGCGGCCGAAGCGCCATGGTTGCCGGATGACGAAATCACCGTACCTGTTGCCCCCGCCGCCGCAGCGGCGCTGACGGTGCAGAGGCTCAGACGATCCTTGTGACTCCAACTTGGATTGGCGCTCTCGTTCTTGATGAAGAGCTCGGGCAAACCGGCCCAGGCAGCTGCCCTCGGCGCTGCGACCAGCGGCGTCGCGCCCTCGCCGCAGGACAGGCCCGGCAGGAGCGGCGGCAGCAATGGCGCCCAGCGTTCGAGACCGCTGCCGAAGCCTGACGTGAACAGGTCGTCGGGAAGCCGCTCATAGGCGTAGCCGACCTCGTATGGATAGTGGAACGGCTCATCGCCGGCGCTATCGATATGGGCGACGAATGGTGCAGTTTGCGGATAGAGCAGCTGCCGCTCACCGTCGAACATCGAGATCAGGGAGGTGGCCAGCGAGGAAGACGCGCCGACCCAGGAAGGCAGGGCCGTTTGGCCGGCGGGTTCTGGGTTCGCGGCTGGCCGGCGATCGGCGAGATCGTCCATCGTCTGCTCAGCGCAGCGGCAAGGCGTAGATCTGGCCACCGCGCATCCAGAGATCGTTCTGGCCGCGCTCGAGGCCGATGCGGGAGCCCTTGCCGAGATTGCGTTCGAAGATCTCGCCATAATTGCCCACCGCCGCGATCATCCGGGCAACCCAGCGCTCGTCGAGGCCCAGCGCCTTGCCGAGGCCCGGTTCGCTGCCGAGCAGGCGCTTGACCGCCGGTGGACCTTTGGCAGCGAGCTCGACTGCATTGGCGGAGGTGACACCCATCTCCTCGGCCTCCATCAACGCGAAGACCGCCCAGCGGACGATGTCGTAGAACTGCTCGTCGCCCTTGCGGATCGCGAGTGCGGTCGGCTCCTTCGACAGGCGCTCCGGTAGCAGGACGTAGTCATCGGGCCGCTCGGCCTTGAGCCGCATGCCGATCAGCGGCGTCGAGTCGTTGCTGTAGGCGTCGCAGCGGCCGGAGAAGAAGGCGTCCTCGACCGCATCGAGCGTCGCGACCGTCACCGGCGAGAAGGTCATGCCATGGGTGCGGAAATATTCGGAGAGGTTCAGCTCCGAGGTGCTGCCCTGCTGAACGCAGATGGTCGCGCCGCCGAGCTGCCTGGCGCTCGTCACGCCTAGTTTGCGGGCGACGATGATCGCCTGCCCGTCATAGAACCAGACGGGTGCGAAGCGCAGGCCGAGCTGGGCTTCGCGGGTCAAGGTCACGGTCGCTGTTCGCGAGAGCACATCGATCTCGCCGCTCTGCAAGGCGGTGAAGCGCGTGACCGTGGTCGTCGGCACGAAATCGACCTTGCTCGCATCGCCCAGCACGGCCGCCGCGACGGCGCGGCAGAGATCGGCATAGATGCCGGTCCACTTGCCCTCGCGATCCGGCATGGTGATGCCGGGCGTGCCCTCGGAGGTGCCGCATTTGAGCACGCCGCGCTGTTTCAGCGCATCGACATGCGGTCCGGCTGCAGCCGATGGAAGCGACAACCACAGCAGCCCGGCTGCGAGCGCCGTCGTCTTGAGGAAATCTGTGATCATCGGCCTCCCCATTCTTTGTTTGGCCGAGGCTAGGCAGCGCAATGCTATGCGTCCAATATCCATTGGCGCCAATTTGATAACGAAAGCTGATAGCTATGCAGCATCGGCAGATCGAAGCCTTCGCCGCTGTCATGACCAGCGGCAGCGCCTCGCGCGCAGCCGATCTGCTGGGCGTGACCCAGCCGGCGATCAGCCGCTGCATCGCCGAGCTGGAACGTGAGCTCGGCTTTTCCCTGTTCGACCGGCTTCGGGGCCGCATGGTCCCGACCTTCGAGGGACGGATGTTCTTTCGCGAGGTGGACAGCCACTTCCTCGCAATGGCGAAACTGGAGGCCGCCGCCGCCCGCATTCGCGATTTCGGCGCCGGCGAACTCAAGATCGCGAGCCTGCATTCACTCGGTGCCCGGCTGGTGCCCAAGGCCCTGGCCTTGTTTCAAAGGGAGTCGCCAAGGATCAACGTGACCTTGCAGGTGCAATCATCCAGTCAGGTCAGGGACTTGGTAGCATCCGGGCAATTCGACGTCGGGCTATGCTCGGAGGAAGTCGACCTCGCCGGCATCGAGCACCAGCATTTCTCCGACTACCGGATGGTCGCGGTCGTTCCACGCGACCATCCTCTCGCGGCGCGGGCGGTGATCCGGCCGGAGGACCTACATGATCAGCCTTTCCTGCAGCTCGATTTCGACGAACGCCTGTCGCGTGGCCTTCATGATGCCTTCGCAGCCGTGCAGGCGAAGCCTCGCGTCGTCGTCGATGTCGAATATTCCGCCACCGTATGCGCGTTGGCCGCGGAAGGAGCAGGGATCGGCCTGGTCAATCCCGCCGCGATCACCGGGCTCGACCGGTCAGGGTTCAAGGTGTTGCGCTTCGAGCCGGCCTTGCATTTCCGCAAGCATCTCGTCTTTCCGCCAGGGCGCCCGCGGCCGCAGCTCGTCCGCGACTTCCTCGGCGTGTTGGCGCAGGTGAGGAACCGCTTTGCACTCCAACTCGACAACGCATGACAAACGCCGCAAGCTGACCTCGCCGGCATGCGGCAAGGTGCCTAGTTTTCACACTTGGCTCACGGCACGCTCCAGGGCCGCCGCCTCTCCACAGCCGTTCGTTGCGCCAGCACCGGGTTGCCGAGATTGATCGCGGCCCGCAGCCGCCCGTTCTTCTTCAGGGCAATGCTCATCCGTGTCTCATGGAATTCTGATGCCGCCCATGCTCGGCGCCTTTTCCAGGGCGGCATCGGTCAAGTGCGCCTCCAGCCTGTCGGCGCCGCCTGCCTTGTCGCCGGCCAACAAGGCTTCGATGATGCCGAGATGCTCCTGGCAGACGCGCCGGACACGATCCCGATCGAGGGGCCGGCCGTATTCCATCAGGCGTCGAAGCTGGTTGAGGCGCGCCAGTGTCTGCACGAAGAAGCGGTTGCCGGACATGGCAGCGATGCCTTCGTGGAAGGCGGCATTGATCTCGAAGAGCTCGACCTGGCTGAGATGGCGATAGCCCTGGTTCAGCACGAAGCTCTGCTGGTCGCGCAGCGCGCCCAGCCTGACGGGATCGGGCTGGAACTCGGGCGCGCGGATCGAGGCCGGCTCCATGATCTGCCTGAACCGGTAATTCTCCCGATAGGCCTCCAGGCTGTCGATCAGGGGCTGGAAGGCCCATCCCCGGCCCGGCCGACGCTCGATCCAGCCCTCCCCCGCGATCCGCGCCAGGATGTGCCGCAGCCGCGCCCGCGACAGGTGATAGCGGCGGATCAGCTCGTTTTCGCTGACGACGTCGGGCAAGGCCTGCCCCAACCGATCCATTGCGATGGCGAGATAGGTCTCGGACTCGTCCTCCGTCGTCTCGCCATCGGCCGGCGGCTCGGACGAGGCGGGAGTGTCCTTCAGGAAGAAGCCCTTGTTGGGCCGGCGCTCGAGGACGCCGGCCTCGGCCAGATGCGCCATCGCGGCACGGATCGGCGTGCGCGAGGCGCCAAGCAGCGGCTGCAGGGAATCCTCTGTCAGATGATGGCCGCTCTGCCAGCCCGACGAACGCGCATGCGATAGAATCTGGCTCGCCAGCTTGAGCTGCAGCGCGGTCGGGGCATTCGTCATCGGCAACTATCCGCTGGAGGCCGGGATGGCGACCTCTCCCTGCATCAGCCGTCGTGCCGTGCGGAACAAGACTGCGCTGTCGGCTGTCCACATTCCATCCCTTTGGCGGACGACCGCCCCCACCGAGATGAGGCCGGACGGGTTGGCGACACGGATCTCGCCGGCGGCGCTGGCCGGGCGCGAGAGGCGGTTCGGGATGGTGCCGGCGATCTGCGTGGCCACGCCGAGATTGAGGCCGCCGGTGCCGGGAATGGCCTTGTGGGCGCGCTGCATCGAGATCATGCGCGTGCCGATGTCGTACCGATCGGGCGCAATCGTCTCCTCGTCCAGTGCCTTGAACGTCACGGGTGCGGCGACCATCGCGATGCGGGGTGTCTGAAGGCCGACCGCGTCCAGGGTCGCTCCGAGACCGAGCAGGACACCAATCCGGCGGCGCAGGGCCTCCAGCTTGTCCATGACGCCGGGTCTGGCCTCGATCTCGTCCGGCGATTCCGCTCCCGTCAGGCCGAAGGCGGTGGCGGCGACATAGACGATGAGCGAGGTGGCATCGACGATCGAGACCTCGAAGCGGCCGTCCTTGCCGAGGTCGATCGTGTCGACGGCATTGCCGGTAGGCAGCAGCTTGCCGGTGACGGCGCCGTCGGGCTCGAGGAAGTCGAGCCGGATGCGCGAGCCGGGTGTCGCGACGCCGGCGATGACGTAGTCGCCTAGCGTCTGCGCCTTGCCGTTCTTCACCTGGAAGCGCGAATGGATCAGCTTCCGGGTGTTGGTCTGGTGGATGCGGACCAGCACCTCGCCGTCCTTCGCGGCGACGAGGCCCTCGTCCACGGCGAAATGACCGACTGCCGAGGAGAGATTACCGCAATTGTTGCTCCAGTCGGCGACAGGCTGGTCGACCGCGATCTGGATGAAGGTGTAGTCGACATCGGCCTCGGGATGGGTCGGCGGCCCGATGATGACCGCCTTGGACAGCGACGAGATGCCGCCGCCCATGCCGTCGAGCTGGCGGCCATAGGGGTCGGGGCTGCCCAGGGCCGCGACGAGCATGCGGCTCACCCTGTCGCGGTCCTGTGGAAGGGCCTTCGCATTGAAGAAGACACCCTTGCTCGTGCCCCCGCGATAGAAGACGGCCGGAATGAAGTGCTGGCTCATGCTGTCCTCGCGATCGGTGCGCCGGCGCCCATGTATTCCCGCCAGACGAAGGGCAGAATGCCGCCATGGCGCCAGTAGGCGATGTCCTCGGGGGTATCGAGGCGGATGATCAGGGGGATGTCGAGGGTTTCGCCGCTGACGCGGGTCACCCGACAGGTCACGCCGTCGCGTACGGCAAAATCCCGGTCGAGGCCGGGGATGTCATAGGTTTCGGTGCCGTCGAGATCGAGCGATTCGACGAGTGCCCCATCCGCGAATTGCAGCGGCAGTACGCCCATGCCGACCAGGTTGGTACGATGGATGCGCTCGAACCCCTGCGCGATTACCGCCTTGACGCCGAGCAGCGCGACACCCTTCGCCGCCCAGTCGCGCGAGGAGCCGCAGCCATAGTTCTGGCCGGCGATCACGACGAGCGGCGTGCCGCGCTCCATATAGGCCTGCGCGGCCTCGAAGATGCGCATCTGTTCGCCTTCAGGCATCACCCTGGTAAAGCCGCCCTCGATGCCGGGGACGATGCGGTTGCGCAGGCGGATATTCGCGAAAGTGGCGCGGACGGCGACCTCGTGATTGGCGCGGCGGGTGGTGTAGTTATTGAAGTCGGCCTTCTTCACCCCATAGGACAGGAGCAGATCGGCCGAAGGCGTGCCGAGGCTGATCGCGCCTGACGGCGAGATGTCGTCGGTGGTGATCGAATCACCGAGGATGACCAGCGGCCGGGCGCCGCGGATGTCGAACGATCGGGAAGGCTCCGCCGAAAGACCCTCGAAATAGGGCGGTTGGCGGACATAGGTGCTGCCGGGTTGCCAGTTGAAAAGGGCGGAGGGCTTGGTCGCGAGCTGCGCCCAGGGTTCGCCGCCATCGAAGAGATCGGCGTATTTCTCGGCGAAGACCTCGGGCGTGTAGGCGGTCGCGACCAGCGCATCGATCTCGGCGGAGGACGGCCAGATATCGGCGAGGAAGACGGGCTTGCCCTCCGCCGATGTGCCGATCGGCTCGCGGGTGATGTCCACCGTCATCGAACCCGCGATGGCATAAGCGACGACCAGCGCCGGCGAGGCGAGATAGGCCGCCCGGACATTGGGATGGATGCGCCCCTGGAAGTTGCGGTTGCCCGAGAGCACCGCGGTCGCAACGACGCCGTTGCTTTCGATGGCATCGGCGATCGGCTGCGGGAGCGGGCCCGAACCGCCATTGCAGGTCGTGCAGCCGAAGCCGACGACCTGGAAGCCGAGCGCGTCGAGATCGCGCTGCAGGCCGCAGCGTTCCAGGATTTCGGCCACGACATGGCTGCCGGGCGCAAGCGAGGTCTTCACCCAGGGCTTGGACGTCAAGCCAAGGCGCGCGGCATTGCGGGCGACCAGTCCGGCCGCGATCATCCCGACCGGATTCGACGTGTTGGTGCAGCTGGTGATCGCCGCGATCGCGAGATCGCCATCCCTGATCGCGAAATCGGTTCCGGCGACCGGATGGCTCAGCGTTGCGGGATCCCGGCCGGCAAGCGCCCGGCTATGTGTCACGAAGGCCGTTGCGGCGTCAGCGAGGTCGAAGCGATCCTCGGGGTTCTTCGGCCCCGCCATGGACGGACGGATATCGGCCAGGTCGATCTCGACCACGAGATCATAGACCGGTGCCGGCGTGGCTTCGTCGCGCCAGAGCTTCTGGGCACGGGCATAGGCCTCCACCAGGGCGATCTGTTCGGCCGGCCTCGCCGTCATCCGCAGATATTCGATCGAACGCTGGTCGATCGGGAAATAGACTGCCGTCGCCCCGTATTCCGGGGCCATGTTGGCGATGGTGCCGCGATCGGCGACGGAGAGCTGCGTCATCCCGGGGCCGAAGAACTCGACGAACTCGCCGACGACGCCGACCTTGCGCAGGCGCTCGGTGATCGTCAGTACGAGATCGGTCGGCATCACGCCCTCGCGCAGCTTGCCCTTGACCTCGACGCCGATCACGCGCGGCAGCGCCATCGCGACGCCCTTGCCGAGCATCACGGCTTCCGCCTCGATCCCGCCGACGCCCCAGCCGAGGATGCCGAGGCCGTTGATCATCGGCGTATGGCTGTCCGTCCCGACGCAGGTGTCGGGCGATGCCACCTGCATTCCCTTCAGCTCCTCGGACCAGACCACCTGACCGATCTTCTCCAGATGGATCTGGTGCATGATGCCCTTGCCCGGCGGGACGACGCGCACGCGCTCGAAGCTCTCCGAGCACCAGCGCAGGAAGGCGAAACGCTCGGCATTGCGGCGATACTCCATCTCTAGGTTGAGACGGGGGGCATCGCGCGTGCCGAAGAAATCGACCTGAAGGGAATGGTCGATGACGATGTCGACCGGCACCGCTGGGTTGACGACGCCGGGGTCCCGGCCGGCCGCGGCGAGGGCATCTCGAAGCCCGGCCATGTCGACCAGCATCACCTTCGCCAGAATGTCCTGCCCGTAGATGCGGCTGGGCTTGAATGTCAGCGCCGCCCCGGTCTCGCGCTGCAGGACGGCTTGAACCTGCGCGTCGTTCTCCACCCCCTCGAAGAACTGCTGCCTCAGCAGGTTCTCGAGCACGACGCGCAGCGAGAACGGCAGCCGCTCGATGCCGGGATAGCGAGCGATCGGCACATAGCGCACCCGCCCGGCTTCGGCCCCCAACGCGGCCAGGGTGGCTCTTTCCAACATGATGGCTCTCCTTGAACTGGCTTGATCATTATATCTTGCATATCTAAAAAACAATAGCTACGGATATCCAAAATACAATCTTACACCATCCAGAAGGGAGGATGCTGAACATGCGCAAGACGATGCTTTCGGTCGCGATAGCGGTCGGTTTTTCGGGAATGGCGCTGGCCGAGCCGGCCAAGGTGATGGTGCCGGCCGGCGCGGGCGGGGGCTACGACACCACCACGCGGCTCGCCATGACGATGCTCGACAAGAGCGGCGAGTTCAAAGACGGGGCCGTCTTCACCAACAAGCCCGGCGCTGGCGGAACGCTCGGGCTCGGCGAGTTCATCCGCACCAGCAAGGGACAGGACAACGCCCTGATGGGCATGGGCGTGATCCTGCTGGGCGCCGTCATGGCGACGAAGGGCTCGCCGCAGATCACCGAGACGGCGCCGGTCGCGCGCCTGACTTTCGAATATAACGGGCTCGCGGTGCCCGCGAATTCCCCGATCAGGACCGTCAAGGACCTGACCGAGGCCCTGAAGGCCAATCCCGGCGCCGTGGCGTTCGGCGGCGGCTCGGCCGGCGGCGTCGACCACATCATCGCCGGCATGATCGCCAAGAGCGCCGGCCTGCCGCTTCAGCGCCTGAACTACATTGCCTATGGCGGCGGCGCCGAAGCCGTCACGCAGCTCGCCGGCGGCAAGATCGCCGTCCTGGTCTCCGGCGCCTCCGAGCTCAAGGGCCTGGCTGATGCCGGGCGCGTGCGGATCATCGCGGTGACCTCGGACAAGCGCCTTCCCGGCATCGACGCCCCGACCTTGAAGGAAGATGGCGTCGACATTGCCATGGGCAACTGGCGCGGGATCGTCGGCGCGCCCGGCATGTCGGCGGCGGCCCGCAAGAGCTGGGTCGAGCGCTTCGCCAAAGCGACCGAGAACGCCGAATGGAAGGCCGAGCTCGACAAGTCCGGGCTCCAGAGCGCCTATCTCGGCGGGGACGATTTCGCGGCCTTCATCGCCAGCGAGAACGCGCGGATCAGGCCGATCCTCGAGGAACTCGGGGTCGCCAAATGACCGCGGCAGCCAAGCCTTTCCCGGTGCGACGCCTGTCGCGCTGGAGTTTGCCGGTTGGCGTCCTGATCCTCGGAGCTATCCTGCTTCGCGAGGCCACGGACCTGCCGCTGACACAGGCCTATGCCGGGATCGGCCCGGGCTTCTTCGTCCTCGCGATCGGCCTCGTCCTCACGGCCCTGGGCCTCGCCCTCAGCTATCAGGTGATGAGGGGCGCCATCTTCGAGCCCGAGGAGACCGAGGGCGCCGATATCGGCCGGCCGATGTCCTGGACCGGCTTCCTGACGGCGGCAGCCGGCGTCTTCCTGCCGATTGGCCTGATCGGCCATGCCGGTTTTCCGCTCGGCGGGGCCGTGGCCTACGCCTTCATCACCCGTGCCTACGGCTCCAGGAAGCCGCTCGCGGACGTCCTGATCGGCTTCGCCGTCGCCTCGATCACCTGGTTCGCCTTCACCAGGCTCGGCGTTCAGCTCGGGGGCTTCTTCCCGCCCGGAGGCTTCTGATGGCCGTTCTCGACGCATTGATGCACGGTTTCGCGGTCGCGCTGCAGCCGATGAACCTGCTCTGGGCGCTGGTCGGCTGCGCGCTCGGAACCGCGATCGGCGTCCTGCCCGGGATCGGCCCGGCGCTCACCATCACCTTGCTCCTGCCCGTCACCGTGACGATGTCGCCGACGGCGGCCTTCATCATCTTTGCCGGCGTGTTCTACGGCGCCATGTATGGCGGCTCGACCACTTCGATCCTGATCAACACACCCGGCGAATCCGGCTCGATGATCACGGCGCTCGAAGGAAACAGGATGGCCAGGAACGGCCGCGGCGCAGCGGCGCTCGCGACAGCCGCCATCGGCTCCTTCGTCGCGGGAACGATCGGCACCATCCTGCTGACCGTGGCGGCCCCGACGATCTCGGAGATCGCCTTCGTCTTCGGCCCCGCCGAGTATTTCGCGCTCGCGGTCCTGGCCTTCACTTCCGTCTCGGTCGTGCTCGGCGCCTCGATCCTGCGCGGCCTCGTCTCGCTGTTCTTCGGCCTGGCGCTCGCCGTGATGGGAACCGATTACCAGGCCGGTTTGCCGCGCCTGACCTTCGGCGTGCCGGAATTGTCTGATGGCATCGGCATCACCGTCGTCCTTGTCGCCATGTTCGCGGTGGGCGAGATCCTCTTCGTCGCCAGCCGCCTCAGCCGGGAGCCGCAGAAGGTCATCGCGGTCAACGGGCCGATCGCGATGTCGCGCGAGGACTGGCAGAGATCGTGGAAGCCCTGGCTGCGCGGCGCGGCGCTCGGTTTCCCGATCGGGGTGATGCCGGCCGGCGGCTCGGAAATTCCTACTCTGCTGTCCTACACGCTCGAACGGCGCCTTTCGAAGAATCCCGAGGAGTTCGGCCACGGCGCAATCGAGGGGGTCGCCGGCCCGGAGGCCGCCAACAACGCGGCGGTCGCCGGCGTCATGGTGCCCCTGTTGACACTGGGTCTGCCGACCTCAGCGACCGCGGCCGTGATGCTGGCTGCCTTCCAGAACTATGGGCTCCAGCCCGGCCCGACGCTGTTCACCGGCAATCCGGAGTTGGTCTGGGGCGTGATCGCCTCGCTCTATATCGGCAACCTCATGCTGTTGGTCCTCAACCTGCCGATGGCGCGGGTCTGGGTGAAGCTGCTGGCGATCCCGAAGCCGCATCTCTATGCGGGGATCCTGATCTTCTCGTTGGTCGGCGTCTGGGGCCTGTCGCAATCCTGGGTGGAGTTGCTGGCGCTCGCGCTGCTGGGGCTCGTCGGCTACGGCTTCCGCTGCTGCTCCGTGCCGATCGCACCGGCTCTGATCGGCCTGATCCTCGGGCCGATGGCCGAGTTGCAGCTTCGTCGCGCGCTGGCAATTGGTCAGGGCGACCCGATGACGCTGGTTTCCTCTCCGATCGCAGCAGGCCTTCTGATCGTTGCGGCCCTGCTTCTGCTGATTCCGCTGCTCCGCTTCCTCCGGAGCCGGCGCAATGAAACCCCGTCGTTGACGGCTGCTCAATAAATCCACCCGGCCTCGAGGTCGGCCAAGGAAGAGATTCGCTGCTCGCCTCAAATGAAGGCGAAACGGATGGGAGGGAAGCGATGGCGAACGACGTCGAAATCAGGCGCAGCATCTTGCGCCGGGAATTCGTAAAGGGCGCGATCCTGGCATCGATCGTGATTCCGCAAACGCTACGATCGGCCCAGGCTCAAGGCGGCCGAGACCTGGTCGCTTATGTCGGCTGTCGCACCACCAAGGAACGCAATGCGCGCGGCGAGGGCATAGGCGTCTATCGCATCGACGCAAACTCCGGCGAGTGGCGTCAAATACAGCTGCTCCGGGACATCATAAATCCGTCGTATCTGGCGCTCGATCGCACTGGCCGGCACCTCTATGCGGTGCATGGTGATTTCGGGGAGGCGAGCTCCTACTCCATCGATCCCAAGACGGGCGAGATAGCATTCTTGAACAAGCAGGACTGTGGCGGGACGAACCCGGTTCATCTCACGCCTGACCAATCCAATCGGTTCATGCTCGTCGCAAACTACGCGACGGGCACCCTTGGTGCGCTTCCGATCGGGGCTGATGGCAGTCTTGCTCCTTTGGCGACGAAGATCGCGATCCCCGGGCAGCCGGGTCCGCACAGGACGCAGCAGAAGGGCATCCATCCTCATCAAATTCCCTATGACCCCGCAGGGCGTTTTCTGATCGTGCCCGACAAGGGAGGCGACAAGGTTTCCGTCTTTCGTTTCGATGCCGAGAAAGCGGCCTTTCTCCCCAACGAGCCGGCCTCGGTGAAGGGGCGCGAGGGGGCTGGTTGCCGGCATGTCAGCTTCCATCCCTCTAAACCCTTGGCCTATTTGACCAACGAGCTCGACTCGACGGTTACCACCTATGCCTGGGACGGCGACAAGGGTGTGCTCAAGCCGTTGCAGATTGTGCCGGCCACACCTCAGGAATTCACCGGAGACAACACGGCGGCAGGGATCGAAGCGTCAGCGGATGGTCGCTTTCTCTATGTGTCCAATCGCGGCCACGACAGTATCGCGACCTTCGCGATCGACCCGGGAAACGGCCTGCTGAAGCCTGACAACTGGGTCTCGACGCAGGGTAAGCAGCCGCGTTTTTTCACGATCGCGCCCACGGGCGATCACCTTTATGCAGCCAACGAGAACAGCGACACGATTGTTGACCTTGCTATCGACAGGGTAACGGGACGTCTGACGCCGACAGGTCAGATCATCCGCACGGGAAGCCCAACCTGCATCGTGTTTCGGCAAGCCTGACCGAGACCACCTGATGGCGGGGGACCATTGGCCATGGCCAGTACGCCATCGGAATTCCATGAAAAGCTGAAGAGGCGGGAGGGCCTGCTCGTTCCCGGCGCAGCCAACCCTCTCGCCGCCCTGTGATCGCCGACCTCGGCTATGAGGCCGCCCACCTCTCCGGTGCGGGCCTGACCAACACGCATCTCGGATTGCCTGACCTGGCGTTCGCGAGCTGAGGCGGGATTGTGCATTCGCGGCCGGATCTCCGGAGCCTCTGCCGTTCCTATGTTGGCTTTCTCGGTTGGTTGCTGGTGTCGGATCATCACAGGATCGAGCAGTCAGATGGTCCAGGGGCTGCGCCGGTATCGGGCCGCAGGCGCCACTTCCAGACGTTAGGACTCTGCCCGGAAGGGGACATTCGCGCTTAGGCTGCTGCGCGTGGGCGCGCCGCATAGAGCACGCCCATCGTTGCCACGGCCAGGAACGCGCCCAGCATCGCCGCCAGATAGTTGCCAGCCAGCAAGGGCCAGATTCCGACCGCAACCATCGTCAAGGCCAGAAGCTCTAGGAGCGTCACGGAGATGGGACTCTTCATGCGCCGCCTGATCATGCCGGTCCTCGCCAGTCTCGGTTGATGCCAGATGTTAACGAAGATGCCGCAGGCGATGGCGCATGCAACACCGAGCAAACCGACCAGACCGGCCCAGGCATCGAACATCAGCAAGAGCATCAACGGCGGTGCGGCGATCGTGACTGCAAGCCAGGATATGGCGCCAAAACGGGCGCGCTCGCGTAGGCGGGGGTCCAGCGGTGCGGTCAAGGCCAGTTCGGCTGCTTCGTCTGCCGACATCGCGATCCAGGTCAGCCCGCCGGCAATCTGGCCACACAGAACGATCAGGACCGGCACGAGCGCCGAGGCATCATTCGCCCCGCTCGCAACCCGATAGACTGTCACGACGGCGATCGGGATCAGAAAAATGCATTGCATCAGGATCTGCGACAACAGCCACGGATCGCGTAGAATGATGCGCCGTTCCTTGAGCATCAGTGCCCCCAATTGTGAGGCTCCGAAGGATGCGCGACTCCGCCTGGCGCGGGCTGGAACTGCAGACGCCGACCCTGCTGCGAGGACCGCATTGCGCACAAAGCTCTCGGCAAGGCCGGTGAACATCAGCACCGCCATCAGCGCAGCGCAGGCAACCACAGCCAAGAGGGCCACAACATCGCCCGTCACGGCGCGGGCAGGCAGCATCGCCAATTGCCAAACAAGTGACTGATGGTTGGCCACATAGTCCGCGGCGAGGGCATCCTTCGGACCTGGCCCAAAAATCGCGTCCCACCTCACCATCACAAGCACCAACAGACCGGCCAGCGCTGCCGCAACCTGCGCCGCGACACGCGTGCTCCGGATACCGATAAGGCGAACCAGGCCCATTGCCAGTCCGATCGCGATGGCCGTTGCGCTGAGCGCGAGGGCCAGGATCAGGGGCAGGCCAGCCAACCAGTGAGGTCCGTGCTGCACTGCCAGCAGGATCAGCATCGGCGCGCCGTAAAAACCGGCTTTTGTAAGCGTGAAACCAAAGACGTTGAGAGCCCTGACCAGCAGCACCGTTTGCGGAGGCAGGGGCGCGGAGAACATCAGATCGTAGTCGCCGCGCGCGTAAAGCGCATAGGCGGCGGAATCGAGCGCGGCTGAGATCATGAGGACGAACAGGAAGGCAAGATTGATCGTCAATGTGATCTGAAGGCGCGGATCGGCAGGGTCCAGTTCGCCGGCCGTCATCAGCAGAAGTTGCGACACGCCGAAAATGATCGTGCAGACCACAGCCAACACGCCCGCGATGCGCCAGGGACGCATTGCCGTTTTCGGGCCTGCCATGTCGGCAATGCCGCGCAATGCCAGGCGGGCTTCGAGCGCCAGCACGGCGCGGGTCGCACCGGACACAAGAGCCTTCACCTCAGGCTGCCTCTTCGCGCCCGACGACATCGAGGAAAACATCTTCAAGGGAGGAACTCTGGGGGGCGCCACCATTGCGCAGTTCGGCCATCGTGCCTTCGCAGACCAGCCTGCCATTGCGGATGATGCCGATGCGGTCACTGAGCCGTTCAGCAACTTCGAGGATATGCGTGGTGAGGATCACCGCCACGCCGGTTGCGACACGTTCCCGAAGCAGTTCCTTCACGTGGCGCGCCATCGACGCGTCGAGGCCTGTCAGCGGCTCGTCAAGGATCAGCAACTCGGGTTCGTGAATCAACGCGCCAGCAAGGGCAACCTTTTGGCGCATACCTTTGGAAAAGCCCTCGCAGCGTTGATCTGCCACGCGGGTCAGCTCGAGGGTCTCCAGCAGGGCGTCGCGGCGCAGCTTTGCGAGCTTTGGCTCGACTTGCCAAAGTCCGGAGACAAAATCGAGATACTCGACGGGCGTGAGCTTGTCGTAAACCATCGGTTCATCTGGGAGCCACGCCACCACACGTTTTGCCGCAACCGGATCAAGCAGGCGGTTGATCCCGCAAATGCTGATCTCGCCTAGATCCGGAGAGAGCAGCCCCGCGA
The DNA here is from genome assembly GCA_005502805.1 of Rhizobiales bacterium 2SD. Taxonomy (GTDB): domain Bacteria; phylum Pseudomonadota; class Alphaproteobacteria; order Rhizobiales; family Beijerinckiaceae; genus Allobosea. Next base: position 308,455 of record SCMY01000001.1, read on the forward strand.
CAACCCTGAGCGAAGTGGTCTTGCCGGCCCCGTTCGGACCCAGCAATGCGTAGAGCTCGCCACGCCGTACACTGAGATCAAGGCCGTTGACAGCTGTGAAGCCGCCAAAGCGCTTCACCAGACCGCGAACAACCAGCGCATCATGGTCGCTCATTCGAACGCTCCCATCATTCTGGGATGCTATGCGGCATCGCTGGTGACGTTCAGGTTAAACTGACTGGCCTTCCGCCGGTTTTGTGGGCTCCGAGATGAGGTGCCGTATGAAGCCGGAGATGCTCCTTTCAGCCAAAGCCCGCGGCGGCGTAGCGCCAGGAGCCGAGATTGGCATGCTGCCCGGAAGCGGACACCGGAACGCCGCTGATCGGAGTTGGCTCCAAGTTCCAAACTGCCGCGGTGCTCGCAAAGGCCGGCGCGGCCGCCTAGCCCTCTGCCGTAGCCGTCCGGGCAAGCAGGAGCAGAGCCAGAGCGGCTACGCCGGAGAGAGCGACCAACACCGCGGTACTGGCCGAAAGTCCGGTACGCTCCATCATCACGGCGAACGCCAGTGGCGCTGCGGCACGAATGACGAGACCGGGCGCGGACAGTTTGCCGAGCATGGCGCCATAGCCGGCTGGGCCGAAGAGCTGGAGCGGTACTGTGCCGCGCACGATCGAGCTCAGGCCCATGCTGACGCCGTAGGCGATGGCAAATAGCCCAGCGAGGGCAGCCGTCCCGCCGCCGAAGACCAGTAGAATGAACCCGAGCGGCATGAGGGCGCCGGAAACCCATGCCGTTGTCACGGGAGGCACATTGGTGCCGAACAGCATCTCGATGAGCCGCCCGGTCACCTGCGAGGGGCCGACCATGGCCCCGAATGTGACTGCCAGCGCCGCGCTGAAGCCGAAGCCCTGCAGCAGTGTCAGCATATGCACCGACATGGCCGACACGACGAAGCCCTGCAGCGAGAACGCGACCGCCAGCAGGACGAAGGCGCGTTGGCGCGCGGCGCCAACGAGATAGCCGTCGGCAGTTGTCGCTCCGGTCGATCGGGCGGGCTTGGCGGCATGCACCGGCGCGCCGCGAGGCAACAGCAAAACATGCAATGGCAGGGCCAGAAGCAGATACCCTACGGCATAGATCTGATAGATCGCCCGCCAGTCCGCCTGCGCCAGCAATGCGGTCGTGAGGGGCCAGAACAAGGTCGAGGCGAAGCCACCGATCAACGTCAACTTGCTGATGGCGCGCCTGGCGCTCGCGCCATGGGCCTGAGTGAGAGCCGTGAAGGCGGCGTCGTACAGAACCAGCGTCGATACGACCTCCAGCATGATCATCGCCGCGTAGTAGCTGATCAGCCCCTCCGCCTTGGATAGGGCAAAAAGCGACAGGCTCGCCAACGCGCTGCCGATGCTCATCATCCAACGTGTGCCGAAACTGTCGATCAGGCGCCCCGCAAACGGCGCGGCCAGCCCCCCGGCGAGCAGTCCAACGGCGAAGCCGCCATAGGTCCATTCGGGAACCCAGCCAAAACTCCTGGTCATCCCCGGCGCGAGGACGGCAAACGCATAGTAGAGCGTGCCGTAGCCGGCGACCTGGGTGACGCCCAGAGCGAGGATGAGGCCGGTTCCCGCGGTGGGGACCGGGCTCGCTTGCGACTGGACAGATGTCGTCATTTCGCTTGAGCTGTCTCATTCAGCTTCGGCGAGCTGCCGCAGCCGCAGCCAGTCTCGCCCTGTGCCTTGGCGGAAGCATCTTCGGCACAGCAGGCGTCTACGCTCCTCGGAGCTGGACCGCCACAGCACCCGCCTGCGCTTTCTGGCGCGGTCGTGCACACGCCTGTTTCAGGTAAAACGAGCTGGACATCGTCAGCCGCAGCCATGTCGCCCGCGATTGCGGCAACCACCGAACGAACCTGCTCATAGCCCGTCAGCATCAGGAAGGTCGGCGCGCGGCCATAGCTCTTGATGCCAACCGTGTAGAAGCCGGGCTCGGGATGGGACAGCTCGCGGTGGCCGTGCGGAGGCACCGAGCCGCAGGAATGCAGATTTGGGTCGATCATCGGACCGAGTGCCCTGGCGCTCTCCAGCGATGGATCAAGCTCGATGCGCAGTTCGCGGGTCAGAGAAAGGTCAGGACGCTGACCCGTGCAAACCACGATCCGATCGACAGCGGAGATGGAGCGAAGACCGTCGGGCGTCTCGCCGTCGAGCGCGAGCCGGCCATTCACCTCCCGCACCGTAGTGGCCGCGAAACTGGTGACGAGTTCGATGCCACCCGCTTCGACGAGCTGGCGCAGCCTATGGCCGAGATCGCCGCGGGCCGTGAGTTGGTCGTTGGCGCCGCCGCCATAGACACGGGACAGGTTGGTGCTGCGCGTCAGCCAGATCGCCTTGGTGGCGGGTTCGGTGCTGGCGAGCTCGACCAGGTCGAGCAGCACGTTCGCTGCAGAATGGCCTGCGCCGACGACGACCGTGGTAAGCCCGGCATAGGTTGCGCGATCCCGGCCAAGGACATCGGGAATGTTGTAGGCGATCCGGTCGGCAGAGGCTTCTTCACCTTCGGCAGCCACACCACCCGCTCCGAGCGGGTTCGGCGACGTCCATGTTCCCGAGGCGTCGATTACCGCTCGCGCGAGCTCGCGGCGGACCCGGCCATCGCTGTCGACAATGGTCAGCTGGAACGGGTGCAACGCCCGGTCACGGCTGACGACCTTGTCGGCGCCGCGCCGCCCGATCGCCTTTACGCGTGCGCCATACTCGATGACCCGTGCCAGCTCAGGCGTTTGCGATAGGGGCATAAGATAGGCGCTGACGAGGTCGCCGCCGGTCGGATAGGCCGCTTCGTCCGGCGTCTGCCATCCCGCCTTCTCCAGCAATGAGCGGCCTGCCGGATCGATATTGTAAGCCCAGGGCGAGAACAGCCGAACATGGCCCCAATCGCTGACGCTCGCGCCAGCCGCGGCGCCGGCTTCGTAGACCTTCACGGAAAGGCCGCGTGCAACGAGATTGGCGGCGGCGGCAAGGCCTACCGGCCCAGCGCCGATGACGGCGATCGGTAGCTCCATCATGTCTTTATCTCCTATTATTCTAGAAAAATCGAATTAGTTGGCAAATAAAAAGGCAGCTCATGCGGCCTGATTGGATGCAGAGCAGGCTTCGTCAGCGCAGCACTCATCCGCGAGGAAGCCTACAAGGGCGGCCATGGCGGGATATTCGGCCCGGCAGATCAGGGTCGTGGCCTGCCGCTCCTGCGACACCAGCCCGTTCTGCACAAGGCGCTGCAAATGGTGCGAGAGGGTCGAGGCCGGAATGCCCAGACGCTCCTGCACCTGATTGACCGGGAGCCCGCTATGACCGGCGCGGACCAGTACCCGGTAGAGCTCAAGACGGGTCGGATTGCCGAGCGCTTCGAGCTGTTTTGCTGCTTCTTCGACTTTCATGGAAATAGATTGTGCCGTTCATCGATGCTCGTCAATCGCTATTTCCAAAATGATCGAATTACTCGGCAGCCTGCACCTTCCGGAGGCTATCGGCGCGCTCGTACCAGCCCTTTGAGCCGTTCACGATCCAGACCACGGTCAGCATCACGGGAACTTCGATCAGCACGCCGACGACGGTCGCGAGCGCCGCGCCGGAGTTGAAACCGAACAGGCTGATCGCGGCAGCCACGGCGAGCTCGAAGAAGTTCGAGGCGCCGATCAGGGCCGAGGGACCGGCAACGCAGTGCTGCTCGCCGGCAATGCGGTTCAGCAGATAGGCGAGGCCGGCATTGAGATAGACTTGGATCAGGATCGGAACGGCCAGAAGCGCGATCACCATCGGCTGCGCCAGGATCTGCTCACCCTGGAAGCCGAAGAGCAGCACCAGCGTCGCGAGGAGCGCAACGAGCGAGGCCGGGCCGAGCCTCCCGAGCAGGCGATCCAGCGCCGCCTGTCCACCCCTCACCAGAACGCGGCTGCGGAGGAGCTGCGCAACGATCACCGGGATGACGATGTAGAGGATGACCGAGAGGGCCAGCGTTTCCCATGGCACCGTGATCGCCGACAGGCCGAGCAAAAGGCCGACGATCGGAGCGAAGGCGACGACCATGATCACGTCATTGAGCGCCACCTGGCTCAGCGTGAAATGCGGCTCGCCCTTCGTCAGGTTCGACCAGACGAAGACCATCGCCGTGCAGGGTGCCGCCGCCAGGATGATGAGCCCGGCGATGTAGCTGTTGATCTGCTCGGCCGGCAGCCAGGGCCGGAACAGCCAGGCGATGAAGAACCAGCCCAGAGCCGCCATCGAGAACGGTTTCACCGCCCAGTTGATGAAGAGCGTGACGCCGATCCCGCGCCAGTGCCGGCCGACTTGCCCGAGTGCCGCGAAGTCGATCTTCAGCAGCATGGGGATGACCATCAGCCAGATCAGCACGGCCACCGGCAGGTTGACCTTGGCGATCTCGGCCGCGCCGATGGCCTGGAAGACACCGGGCATGACGTGGCCGAGCGCGACGCCGACGACGATGCACAAGGCGACCCACAATGTGAGGTAGCGTTCGAAGGTGGACATTGGCGCCTCAGTCCTGCTTCGCGCGCTGGGTGGCGCCTTCGAGCGCACCGATTTGCTTGATCCGCTGCGCCAGCGCCATCTCGTCAAGGCTGGCGACTGGCAGCGACAGCAGCACATTGATGCGATTGCGCAGGTAGCGCAGCGCCGTCACGAAGGCCCGCTCGCGCTCGATATCGGTGCCTTCCACATTCGAGGGGTCTTCGATGCCCCAATGTGCTGTGATCGGCTGGCCCGGCCAGAACGGGCAGGCTTCGCCGGCCGCCTGATCGCAAACCGTGATGACCATGTCCATGACCGGCGCGCCGGGGGCCGCGAACACATCCCAGGTCTTCGACGACAAGCCCGCGGTCGGGATGCCCTCGGCCTGGAGCACCTTCAGCGCCATCGGCTTGGGGCCGGGACCGCCTTCGCTGCCGGCAGAAAAAGCGCGAAAGCGGCCCTCGCCGAGATGATTGAGCAGGGCCTCGGCCATGATCGAGCGGGCAGAGTTGTGGGTGCAGAGGAACAGCACGTTGTGGACGCGATCAGGCATCGGTCGTGACCTTCGGAGGGCAGCAGGGAGTGAGTTCGGCCAGGAGCGGCGCGCAGATCTCCGCGCGACCGCCACAGCAATCCTTGAGAAGGAACGCGACAACCGAGCGAAGCGCATCGAGATCGGCGCGGTAGACGATCGAGCGGCTGAAGCGCTCGGAGCGGATCAGCCCGGCGCGGCTCAGGATGCCGAGATGCGACGACATCGTGTTGTGCGGGACGGTCAGGCGCCGGGCGACCTCGCCAGCAGGCAGGCCCTCGGGTTCGGCCGTCACCAGAAGCCGAAAGACGTCCAGGCGAGTGCTCTGCGCCAACGCCGCCAGGGAGAGGATGACTTGCTCATTTTCCATATGTCGAGACTTATCGACATATTTTGTTGAGCGCAAGCTGGTGCTGACTGGAGCGTGAGGTTCCTTGACGGCCTCTTCGACACCAAAGGATGGTGCCGAAAACCCGCTTTATGAATGGGCCGCTTCCGGACTGTGCCTATTGGCAGGCCTCATCAATAGCCCTTCGGAGTCGAGGCGGAACAGCGGCTCACCCTCTTGGCTTCTCAACAGCTCCCATGCCTGCCGAAGCCGCAGCGAGCTGACGGTCTCTTCCAGCACAGCATGTCGACGATGGCAGCGCAGCAGGTGGTGTTGGCGGCGAAGGCCAGCATCATCGCGAGATCGGCACTGAGCAGGCCGGCGTAGAGCGCCGCGGAAAAATTGGAGACGAAGAACAGGCTCCAGGTCGCGCAGGAAGGCGAGCATGACGGCTGTCTCGGTCGTGACCCTGACGATCCTCCTCGAACTTGCCGGCGGCGAGGTTATTCGGCGGCACGCAAGCCCGGCCGTGCGATGACGGCGGTCCAGCGCCTGGTCTCGCTCTCCTGGAGCGCCTGGAACGTCTCGGGCTCAGTGCCGGGCACTTCGCTGTCGGCGCGGTCGAGCCCGCCTCGCCCGCCAAAGCAGTGCGATCGCCCTCTCATGACGAGATCTACGGCATCGAGGCAATTGCGAATGAGTATATCCAGAACTATCGAAGATTTATCGCCGAATACACGCTCTGGGTGACTTGGTCTGCAGTTGGTTGACGAAGAAAGGGCGCGCGTGACGATCCGGTGATGCTGCCGTCACGCCTTACCAAGATATGGTTAGGGACGCCGCACGCTCTCCTCACCTGTTGCGCCAACTGCTGATGTCAGTGGCCGACCTGCAAGCGCACATTCATCGCAGGAGCGCCGGATCGGACTGGCGCCACGAGCGCGACTATGCCGGCAGCGCTTTCCACACCACGCAGACCGGGCTGCGTATCTGCGCGATCTCGACCGCCGGCTGGAGCTCGCCGACTTCGCCGATCTCCAGCCGGGTCAACCGGTGGCTTTCCTCGTTGGCGCAGATCACGGCCGAGCCATCGGGCGCCAGCGCGATGAAGCGGGGCGTGCGGCCGCCGCAGAGCGTGATGCCGTTCACGGCCAAGCGCCCCGAGCCCGGATCGACCTTAAAGCCGGCAAGGCTGTCATGCCCCCGATTGGACGCGAAGAGGTGGCGCCCGTCGGGGGTCAGCACGATGCCGGCCGCGCGGCTGAAGCCGAAGAAACTGTCGGGCAGGACACCGATGCGCTGGACTGGTGTCAGTCGGCCTTCGTCGAAGGCGAAGGCGCTGACCGTCGAGTCGAGCTCGTTGACGACATAGACATGGCGGCCGCCCGGCGAGCAGACCGCATGGCGCGCGCCACTGGCCTCGCGATCCCGAACTGGATCGCCCGTGGGCGTCAGCTCGCCGTTCCGCCCGATCGCGAAGGTGAAGGTCGCGTCGAGGCCCTTGTCCGGGACGATCAGGAAGCGCTCGTCACGATTCAGGATCAATTGATGCGGCTTGGCGAAGGGCTGCTCGGTCCGGTGCGGCCCAGGCTTCCCCTCCAGCGTCACGCTTTGCGCGATCGCACCGAGCCCGCCATCCGGCGCGATCTCGATCGCAGCGACGGTCGATGACAGGTGATTGGCGACGAAGAGCCGCCGCCCGCAGGGCGAGACGACGAGATGGACGGGGTTGCGCCCGCCGCAGGAGGCGCGGCCGAGGAGATCGAGGCCGCCCGTCGCCTCGTCGATCGCGAAGGCGCTGACCTCGGTGCCATCGCCGTGCACCGCGTAGAGATGCCGCCCTCCCCGGCCGAACGCCAGGAACGAGGGATTGACGAGATCGCCGACCGTCCCGAGCTGGCGCCAATGCCGGCCGCCGGCGTCGGTCGCGAAGATCGAGATGCCTTCGCCCGATGCGCCACGCTCGCGCGTCGTACGCGAGCCGACATAGGCAAAATGCGTTTCCGGCGCCACCATGCGCTTTATTGCGCCTCGATACCGGCAGCGGTGACGATGTCCTTGAACTTCACCGTCTCCTCCCGCACGAACACACCGAAGGCGGCGGCCGGCATCGGGCTCGGATAGCTGCCGAGCTCCGACAGCTTGGCGGCGATCTCCGGCTTCCCGAGGGCCTTGATCGCGGCGGCATGCAGCGCGTCCAGGATCGCCGGCGGCGTCTTGGCCGGGGCGAACAAGCCGAACCAGTTGACGACGTCGAAATTCGCCAGCCCCGGCGTCTCGGCCAGTGCCGGCACATTGGGCAGGCTCGGGATCCGCTCCTTCGAGGTCACGCCGACAGCGTGGAGCTGCCCGTTCTGCACGAAGGAGGCGACCGCGAGGTAGCTCGCGAAGGTCGCTGTGACGCTGCCGGCGAGGACGTCGGGGATCTGCTGCGCCGCGCCGCGATAGGCGACGTGAAGGAGCTGCGAACCCGTCATCTTGTTCATCAGCTCGCCGGCGAGATGCTGCGGATTGCCGACGCCGCTCGACGAATAGGTGCCGTCCTTGGACTGCGCCTTCGAGAAGGCGATCAGTTGCGCCGCGCTCCTGTGCGGGGAATCCCCCTTCACCACGAGGACATTGGGAACGCGCACGGCCAGCGTGATCGGAGCCAGGTCGCGCTCCGGCACATAACGCAGCCCTTTCTGGATATGCGGCGCCACGGCGATCTCGCCAGCCGAGGCGAGCAGGATCGTGTAGCCGTCGGGCTCCGCCTTGACCGCCGTTTCGGCGCCGCGTGTTCCACTGGCTCCCGGCAGGTTCTCGACGACGACGCCCTGCCCGAGCTCCTGCTTGAGCGCCTCCCCGAGAATGCGCGCCACCGTATCGACGCCTCCTCCGGCGGCGAAGGGAACGATGAGGCGGATCGGCTTGGTCGGATAGCTCTGCGCCTGTGCAAGCCCGCTCGCCATGAGACCGGCTCCGAACGCCAAGAATCCCAGCGCGGCACGCCGCGCGATCACCGATGCCATCACCAATCCTCCCGAAATGATCGGTCGGAAATTAGCATATTAATATCAATAAATGCAATCCCGTTTATAGGCCGCCCGGTGAGGAGCCGCAGATCAGCGCGACAGGATCGGGCGAATTCGCGCGAGGTTCTCGATCGTGTGGGCCAGATGGGCGCGCAGTCGGCCGGCAGCTTCTTCCTGGTCGCGGCGCGCGAGACTGTCGAGGATGGCGAGATGCTCCTCGCATTGGGCACGGTAGCGCTTGCGGTCGAGCATCGACCGGTACGACAGCAGGCGGCGCACACGATTGAGCCGCCTGATCGTCTCGAGGAAGAACGGGTTGCCGCTCGCGCCGACGATCGTCTCGTGGAAACGCACGCCGCGCTCGTGCAGCGCATCGGCGGAGTCGGTCTCGATGGCGCCCGCGAGCAGCCTTTCCTCGGCCTGGCGGCAGAGAGCGATCTGCTCTGGCGGAAGGTCGTAGCCCGGCTCGAGCAGAGCCGCGGGCTCGAGGACGAGACGAAGCCTGTAACTCTGCTCCAGGCTTTCGGGCGTGTTCAGGACCGGCAGAAAGGTCCAGCCATAGCCGGCGCGCCGCTCGGCCCAGCCCTCGGAGCTGATCCGCGTCAGCACCGCCGTGAGCTCGGCCCGCGTCAACCCGTAGCGCTCTCGCAGCTCGGCTTCCGTGACCTGGTCGGGGAGCGCCCCGCCAAGACGATCCTCGGCGATCCGGAAATAGATCGCGTCGCGGCCATCGGTGACGGCGAGCCCCAGTTCATCCGCACTGGGAGGCTCGCTCTCACCGACGAAATAGCCGCGATTGGGCTCATGGCGCAGCACGCCCTTGCCGGCGAGCAACTGAAGGGCCTGGCCCACCGGGAAGCGCGAGACACCGAGGCGGGTCGCAAGATCCTGCGCGCGCAGATGCGTCCCGGCGGCGAGCCGCAACTCCCGGATCTCTCCGAGCAGCTTCGCCGCCAGCGTCTCCCCCAGGTCCTGCCTGCTCGCCCGTGCCACGATATGCTCCCGCCGGCCTGCGCGGGCCGCCGACGAGAGCATCTATAGCATCGGACCGAAAAGTGGAATCCACCCTTCGGAAGAATCCGATGCGATAACAATGTGATAGATCATCATGAGCGCGTCCGGTCGGACGCGCGATGATCTGGCCGAGCCGGGCGGCGATTCGAAGCCTATTTGACGAGGCCGATCGAGCGCAGGACGTCGGCGACGCGGACCTGCTCCTCCTTGAGGAAGGCGGCGAAGGGCTCGCCGGCGAGGTAGTAGTCGTCCCAACCGCGGACTTTCAGCACTTCCGCCCATTCCTTCGACTTGACCATCTTGTCGAAGACGGCGGTGAGGTCCTGCCGCTGCTGGGCGGAGAGGCCAGGCGCCGCCATGACCGCGCGCCAGTTGACGACCTCGACATCCATGCCGAGCTCCTTGAGCGTCGGCACATCCGCACCGTCGAGGCGCTTGCCCGAAGACAGGGCGATCGCCCTGAGCTTGCCTGCCTTGATCTGGCTTTCGAACTCGCCATAGCCGGACACGCCGGCCGTCACCCGGCCGCCGAGCATGGCTGCTAGCGCCTCACCGCCACCAGAGAAGGCGACGTAGTTGAGCTTGCCGGGATCGCTGCCGGCGGCCTTCGTCACGAGCGCCGCGAGGATGTGGTCGGCCCCACCGGCCGATCCACCGGCCCAGATGAAGCGCGAGGGATCGGCCTTGATCGCCGCAGCCACGTCCTTGACCGTCTTGTGCGGCGAGTTCTCCGGCACGACGATGACGAGCGGATCACCCGTCAGACGTGCGAGCGGCGTGACCTGGTCGAGACTGACCGGCGCCTTGTTGGTCAGGATCGCCCCGACCATGGTGATGCCGTTGACCATCAGCTGGGACGGATCGCCCTTCGATCCGTTGATGAACTGGGCGAGACCCACCGTGCCGCCCGCTCCGGTGACGTTCTGGACCTGCACGCTCTTCGCGAGGCCCGTGCCGGTCAGGACCTGCTGGATCGAGCGCGCGGCGGTGTCCCAACCGCCGCCGGGTCCGGCGGGGGCGATGATCTTGAGTTCGGCCGGGGCCTGAGCCATGGCCGGAGCCGCGACGAGGGCGGCGACGCAGGCGAGTAGAAGTCGGCGGTCGATCATGGGCTTTCCTCCGTTTGTGGTCAGGTGTGGTCGCGGCGCGAAGCACCGTCAGGCGCGGCGGTAGTCCGCCGCATCGTCGTCACCCGGCGGGTGATCTCTGTGATCCGGCAGGAAGCGCCGCAGGATCAGCGGCAGCATGCCGCCGGCGCGCAGCGTCTCGCATTCGAGCTCCGTCTCCACCGCCAGATGCATCGGGATCGCCAGGCGCTCACCGCTTGCACGCAGGAGCGTGGCTTGCGTGGCGAGACGCGGCGCGAGCAGGTTCTCGGGCACTGCGATCTCGATCTGGTCGCCGGGCCTGACTGACAAGTCGGCACCCTGCCCGGCATCGTCGAAGGTGAGCGGCAGGATACCCATGCCGATCAGATTCGAGCGGTGGATGCGTTCGAAGCTGGCCGCGAGCACGGCGCGCCCGCCGAGCAGGCCGAGGCCCTTCGCCGCCCAGTCGCGCGAGGAGCCCGTGCCGTAGCGCTCGCCCGCGACGATCACGATCGCTTCGCCCGCCGCGCGATAGCGCTCCGCGGCGACCCAGAGCGGCAGGACCTCGCCGCTGGCGACATGCCGGGTCGATCCTGGCGGCAGATCGGCTTCCAGCCGGTTGACCGCCGTGCGGTTGGTGAACAGGCCGCGCAGCATGACCTCCCAGTTGCCGCGCCGCGAGGCGTAGACGTTGAGGTCGCGCGGGTTCTCCCCATGCTCGGTCAACCACCGTCCTGCCTCGCTCGCGGCAGGCGTCTGCCCGGCGGGCGAGATATGATCGGTGGTGATGTCGTCGCCGAGGACCAGGATCGGGTGGGCGCTGAATCGGCCGAGGGAGGTCGGCGCGTCGGCGCGGGCGAAGGGCGGCCGACGCAGATAGGTCGACGACGGGTCCCAGGGGAAGCGCGCCGTCGACGGCGCCTCGAGCGCGGCCCAACTCGCATCGGCCGAGGCGCGCGCGAAGGCATCCTGGAAGTCGCGGCGGTCGAGGCCGGCAGCCAGGGCGGCATCGATCTCCTCGCCCGACGGCCAGAGCTCGGAGAGATGGATCGCACGGCCACCGGCCTCGCCGATCGCGTCGCGTGAAAGGTCGCGCGTCGCGTCGCCTGCGAGGGCATAGGCGACGACGAGCGGCGGCGAGGCGAGGAAGCCGGCCTCGACCTGGCCGTGGACGCGGCCGGGGAAGTTGCGATTGCCAGAGAGGATCGCAACCGGAAGCGTCTCGCCGGCCACGATCGCCCGCTCCATCACCGGCAGCAGCGGCCCCGAATTGCCGATGCAGGTGGTGCAGCCATAGCCGACGATCCCGAAGCCCAGAGCCTCGAGATCGTCGAGCAGGCCGGAGCGGCGCAGGAAGCGCTCGGCCGCCGGCGAACCCGGTGCGAGCGATGTCTTGACCCAGGGCGGTGGGGTCAGGCCGAGCGCGCGCGCCTTGTGCGCCACCAGCCCCGCCGCGACGAGCAGGCGCGGGTCGCTGGTGTTGGTGCAGCTCGTGATCGCGGCGATCGCGACCGGATGGCGGGGCAGGCCCCCCGCCGGCGTCTTCGGCTGCGGGAGCGCGGCCAGCGCCGCCGGCACGCCCGGGAGCGGCAGCCGGTCCTGCGGCCGGAAGGGGCCGGCGAGGCTCGTCTCGACCGTTCCGAGATCGAGCGCGACGGTGTCGGTGAAACGCGGTTCGGCCGCGGGGTCGAACCACAGCCCCTGCGCCTTGGCATAGGCTTCGACCAGCGCGACAGCCTGCGCGTCGCGGCCGGTCTGGGCCAGATAGGCGAGCGTGCGCTCGTCGATCGGGAAGAAGGCCGTGGAAGCACCGAACTCGGGCGTCATGTTCGCGACGACCGCGCGTTCGCCTGCCGACAGGGTCGAGACGCCGGGCCCGAAGAACTCGACGAAGGAGCCGGTCACCCCGCGCTCACGCAGGAGCTGCGTGACGGTGAGCGCCAGATCCGTCGCAAGCACGCCCTCACGCAGCCGGCCGTCGAGGCGCACGCCGATCACCTCGGGCAGCCGCATCATCACCGGCATGCCGAACATCACGCTCTCGGCCTCGAGCCCACCCACGCCCCAGGCCAGCACGCCGATCCCGTTGATCATCGGCGTGTGACTGTCGGTCCCGATCAGCGTATCGGGCACGGCGACCGTGCGTCCCTCGATCGAGGTCGTGCCGACGACCGTCGCGAGCTGCTCGAGGTTGATCGTGTGCATGATGCCGGTGCCGGGTGGATTGACCCGCACGCCGCGCATCGCCTGTGTCGCCCATTTGAGGAAGCGATAGCGCTCGCCGTTGCGGCGGTATTCGCGCTCCTTGTTGAGATCGGCCGCTCCCGGCACGGCCGAGACGTCGACACCGAGCGAATGGTCGACGGAGACGTCGACCGGCAGGACCGGGCTGAGCGCCCCCGGATCGCCGCCGGCTTCGGCGAGCGCGTCGCGCATCCCGGCGATGTCGACCAGCGCCGGCGTGCAGGTGGTATCGTGCATCAGCACGCGCGAGGGCTGAAAGGCGATCTCAGCGCTGCTTGTGCCGACCTCCAGCCAGTCCCGGATCGCCACGATGGCCGCATCGCGCTCCGCCGGGGAAGACGCGTTTCGCGCGACGTTCTCGACCAGGATGCGGAAGATGTGTGGCAGGCGCCTATAATCGGGCCCGAACAGGCCTGCAGCGTCAACCCGGACCGCACCATCGCCTGCAGAGATTGCTGAGAACCGAAGCATGCTTCATTTTGCATATTACAAACCATAAATGCAATACCTGGTTTGCGGGTAACCCGATTCCGGCCGACCACCGCCGCGCCCACCGTGAAAAGGGGCTGCCTTGACGACGCCGCATACGCTTCCGTCTCCGGCAGTCGCGGCCGGTCTCCTATGCGTTCCAGTGCGCCGACAAATGCGCAACTACGTCTTTCCGTCGAGCGCCATGAGCGGAAACCGGATCTCCGCCCGCAAGCAGACATTCAGAGAGCCGTTGATGGCGAGGCATCGGGGAAAGGATCGCCAGCAATCGACGTACATGAAGCCATTGCCATGGCGCAGGCGGCAGCTTAGGGCGCCGCGCGGCGGCCTTCGCCGCCGTCAGTTCAGGGCGAGCATCGCGACGATCAGGACAACGCGATCAGCCCGAGTTCGGAGGGAGGCATGCCGTAGGCGGTTCGGAAGACACGGTTGAAGGTCGCGAGATCGCGAAAGCCACACGCGAATGCGATATCGATGATGCGATGGCGTCGCAGTGCCGGGCCCGCAACATCGCTGCGGCCCTCTCCAGCCTTTGCTCGCGGATATGGCTGCCGATGCTCCAGCCGCCGCGTTCGAAATCCTTTCGCAGCTGGCTGGTGGACACACGGACATGCGCGGCGATGACGACTGTGCTCAGGAGCGGATCTTCCAGGCGCTGGGCCATGTAGCGCCGAGCCGACATCGGGCACTCGCTGCTCGATATCCCGAACCGGGTGGCGACGTCGGCTTGCTGGACGCTATCCTGAGCCTATCGGCGCACGAACTCGAAGCTGCCCAGCGCGGTGATGGCGACCCTCTGTTGAACGCCTGATCTCTCGGTCCCTTGCCGACGTCGCGCCTTGCACCCAAGCCCGGACTCAAATTGCCGGCGCATTTCGCGCGCCTCGGCCATCATTCAAGCTAACTGAACACTTGTTTAGTTATTGGAGCACTGATACGCTGCTCGGCAGGTGAGGAAACTCCGGCTTCGGCCGGACGCAGACGAGGTCCTCGTGGGCATGGCCACAGAGGCGAACACGTTCCCGAAGCTGCTCTTGCACCACGCGTCGCGTCACGCGGGTCGGCCGGCCATGCGCGAGAAGCGCTACGGCATCTGGAAGACCTGGACCTGGGCGGAGCTGCTGCACGAAGTGCAGTCGCTCGCTTTGGGGCTCAACGAGGCTGGCGTGAAGTCGGGCGAACGCGTCGCGATCATCGGCAACAACCGCGCGCGGCTCTACTGGAGCATCCTGGCGGCCCAATGCCTCGGGGCGGTGCCGGTCCCGATCTATCCCGACGCGGTCGCGGACGAGATGGCGTTCCTGCTCGCCCATGCCCGCACCTGCGTGGCGATCGTCGAGGACCAGGAGCAGGTCGACAAGCTCCTCTCCATCCAGGACCAGCTGCCGCTCCTGCGCCTCGTCGCCTATGAAGATCCGCGCGGACTACGCGACTACCCCCAGGCCGGTTTTCTCGTCAGCCTCGACGCGATCATAGCCCGGGGGCGCGAGCTCGGCTCGGGCGAGGCGATTGCGCCGCGCTTTGCGGATCTCGCCGCGCGCACCAAAGGCGATGATACCTCCATCATCCTCTACACCTCCGGCACGACCGGCCGACCGAAAGGAACCGTGATCGCCGCCGGGCGCGCGATCAAGGCCGCCGCGGCTACCGTCGCGGCGGACGGGCTCGACGAGACCGACGAGGTCGTCGCCTATCTGCCGATCGCCTGGGGCGGCGACCATTATCTCAACTATGCCCAGGCGCTGGTCGCGGGCTTCTGCATGTCCTGTCCGGAAGAGCCGGAGACGGTGTCCGAGGACATGTTCGAGATCGGCCCGACCTTCTATTTCGCCCCGCCACGCGTGCTTGAGAACCTGCTGACCCGGATCATGATCGAGATGGAGGACGCCGGCCGCGCCAAGCGCTGGCTCTTCGACCGCTTCATGACGGTGGCGCGGCGCTGGGGCGAGGCCATCCTCGACGGGCGGCCGGTGCCGCTCCATGGCCGCCTGCTCTACGGTCTTGGCGAAGCTCTGATCTACGGGCCGATCAAGAACGTCCTCGGCTTCTCACGCCTGCGGGTGGCATACACCGCCGGCGAGGCGATCGGGCCCGACCTGTTTTCCTTCTTCCGTTCCCTCGGCATCAACCTGAAGCAGTTCTACGGGCAGACCGAGGCCTTCTTGTACATCTCTGCCCAGCCTAACGGAGAGATCCGGGCAGAAACCGTCGGCCCGCCCGCGCCTGGCGTCGAGATCCGCATCACCGAAGGTGGCGAGGTCCAGTTCCGCTCGCCAGGCCAGTTCGTGGCCTATCTCGACGATCCCGAGCGCACCGCCGAGACACTCACCGACGACGGTTTCGTCCGCACCGGCGATGCCGGCTTCTTCGACCGCAGCGGCCATCTGCGCATCATCGACCGCGCCAAGGATGTCGGGAAACTGCAGGACGGCGCGATGTTTGCGCCCAAATACATCGAGAACAAGCTCAAATTCTTCCCGAACATCAAGGAGGCGGTCGCCTTCGGAGCGGATCGGCAGTTCGTCACCGCCTTCATCAACATTGACCTGCTGGCGGTCGGAAACTGGGCCGAGCGCAACGGGATCAGCTTCGCATCTTATCAGGAGCTGGCGGCCCTGCCGCAGGTCTACGACATCGTGCGGGGGCATATCCGGCAGGTCAATCGCGACCTCCTGGCCGAACCGACCATGGCCGGCGCCATGATCTCCCGCTTCGTGATCCTGCATAAGGAGCTCGACGCCGACGACGGCGAGCTGACCCGGACCCAGAAGGTCCGCCGCGCTTTCGTCGAGGACAAATACGCCGCCCTCATCGCCGCGCTCTATGACGGCTCGCAGAGCTGCTTCGTCAGCACGGAGGTCACCTTCGAGGACGGCCGCAAGGGGCGGATCGAGGCGCTACTCGCCATCGCCGATGTCGACGATGCCTCCGCGCGCGCCGAGGCGCTGGCCGCATGACCGGCAACGCGGCCAGCCTCGCGATGTCGCTTGCGCCGATGGCGCCGGCTATGGCGCATGTCGCTCCGGCCGCTCTCGCCAGCAAGCCGCTGCTGGCGGTCGAGAACGTGTCCTTGCGCTTCGGCGGCGTGAAGGCGCTCAGCGACGTTTCCTTCGACATCCGGGCCGGCGAGATCAGGGCGATCATCGGGCCGAACGGCGCCGGCAAGACCTCGATGCTCAATTGCATCAATGGCTTCTATCGGCCAAGCAGCGGCCATGTCGCGCTCGACGGGGTCCGCCACCGCCATCTGCGCCCGTCTCTCGCCGCACGCAACGGCATCGCCCGCACCTTCCAGAACGTCGCCCTGTTCAAGGGCATGACCACGCTCGACAACATCATGACCGGCCGGGCGCTGAAGATCCGCAGCAGCTTCCTCAGGCAGCTGGTCCGGCACGGGGCCGCCTTGCGCGAGGAGATCGAGCACCGGCGCAAGGTCGAGGAGATCATCGATTTCCTCGAGATCCAGGCCATCCGCAAGACGCCGGTCGGCAAGCTTCCCTACGGCTTGCAGAAGCGGGTCGAGCTCGGCCGGGCGCTGGCGATGGAGCCGCGCCTGCTGCTGCTCGATGAGCCGATGGCTGGCATGAACCTGGAGGAGAAGGAGGATATGAGCCGCTTCATCGTCGAGGCTAACCAGGCGTTCGGCACCACGATCACGCTGATCGAGCACGACATCGGTGTCGTGATGAATCTCTCGGACCGCATCGTCGTGCTGAACCACGGCTGCAAGATCGCCGACGGCACGCCGGAGGAGGTCCGGTGCAACCCACAGGTCATCGACGCCTATCTGGGATCGGGTGAGTGACGATGGCTGTGTTCGATCCGGTCAAGGTCGCGTTCTTCGTCGAGGTCCTCGTCAGCGGGCTCCTGTCGGGCATCCTCTATGCACTGGTCGCGCTCGGCTTCGTCCTGATCTTCAAGGCGTCCGGCGTCTTCAACTTCGCGCAGGGCGCGATGGTGCTCGTCGCGGGGCTGGCCCTGGTGCGCACGCTGAACTGGCTGGAGGCGCATCTGCCGTTCTGGCTCGCCCTGCTGCTGGCCTTGTCCTTCGCGGGGGCGCTGATGACCGGGATCGCCTGGGCGGTCGAGCGCTTCGTGCTGCGCAAGCTCGTCAACCAGACCGCGCTTGCGCTCTTCATGGCCACGATCGGCATCACCTTCGTGCTGGAGGGCCTCGGCCAGCAGATCTTCGGCGCCCAGGTCTACAAGCTCGATATCGGCCTGCCGCGCGACAACATCTTCGCGCTGGAAAGCCTCTTCGACGGCGGCATCCTGCTCAACACGCTCGATCTGTGGTCGGCATTGCTCGCCGCGGCGATCGTCGGCGCCCTCGCCTTCTTCTTCCAGTGGACCCGCACCGGCCGCGCGCTGCGCGCCGTCGCGGACGACCATTCGGCGGCGCAGTCGGTCGGCATCCCGCTGACCCGGGTCTGGTTCATCGTCTGGGTCGTGGCCGGGCTCGTCGCCATCGCCGCCGCCGCGGTCTGGGGCTCCAAGGTCGGCGTGCAGTTCTCGCTGGTCTATGTCGCGCTCAAGGCGCTCCCGGTCATCATCGTCGGAGGCCTGACCTCGGTCCCCGGCGCCATCCTTGGCGGCCTGCTGATCGGGGCGGGTGAGAAGCTCGCCGAGGTCTATCTCGGCCCCTCCCTCGGCGGAGGAATCGAGCACTGGTTCGCCTATGTCGTGGCCCTGGTCGTGCTGCTGGTGCGCCCCCAGGGCCTCTTCGGCGACCGCATCATCGAGCGGATCTGACATGTTCTACCGCGAAGCCGGACATTTCCGGGACAACTACCAGGCCGACATGGCGCTCTTCCCGATCCGCGAGGACCGGATCGGCGTCTCGCTCCTCCTCTTCGCAGCCTTCGTGGCGGTTCCCCTGCTCCACCTGGCCAGGATCGGACCCTTCTCGGGCGATTATCTCTTCAATGCGATCCTGATCCCGGTCCTCATCCTGTCCGTCGCGGCCATCGGGCTCAACGTCCTGGTCGGCTATTGCGGGCAGATCTCGCTCGGGGCCGGCGCCTTCATGGGCATCGGCGCCTACGCCGCCTACAACATCGCCGTCCGGGTGCCGGGCATGCCGTTGATCGGCACCTTCCTGCTCGCCGGCGGCGTCGCGGCGGTCGCCGGCGTCCTCTTCGGCATCCCGTCGCTGCGCATCAAGGGGCTCTATCTCGCGGTCGCCACGCTCGCAGCACAGTTCTTCTTCGACTGGTGCTTCCTGCGTCTGGGCTGGGTCACCAACTACACGCCGTCCGGCTCGGTCTCGGCGCCTGCGCTCGTCGTCTTCGGCTGGGAGGCCGACAAGCCGGTCGAACGCTACCTCCTCGTGCTGACGATCGCGGCGGCGGTCGCCTGGGGGATAGCCAACCTCGTCCGCGGCAATATCGGGCGCCAATGGATGGCGACGCGCGATATGGACATCGCGGCCGAGATCATCGGTATCAGGCCGGTCGAGGCCAAGCTCACCGCCTTCGCCGTCTCCTCTTTCATCCTCGGCCTCGCCGGCGCGCTCTGGGCCTTCGCCAACCTGCGGTCCTGGGAGCCCTACGCCTTCTCGATCGACCGCTCCTTCCAGCTGCTCTTCATCGTGATCATCGGCGGCCTCGGCTCGATCGTCGGCTGCTTCCTCGGCGCCGCCTTCATCTGGCTCCTGCCGCTGGTCGTGGAGGCCGTGCCGCGCTGGCTCTCGATCCCGATCTCGGCCGATGCGGCCGCTAATCTCACGCTCGCAGCCTTCGGCGTCCTGATCCTGCTCACCCTGATCTACGAGCCGCATGGCCTCGCCCGCGTCTGGTCGATCACCAAGCACAAGCTCAGACGCTGGCCCTTCCCCTACTGAACGACAAACAAGGCCCTACAAGCGGCCGCCATACCAAGGAGGAACGCATGGCTCATCGCATTTCAAGGTTGTCGGCGCTGCTCATCTGCGCCGCCCTCGCCTCGCCATCGGCCGTTTCGGCCCAGGAGAACGGCCAGTTCATCCCGGTTCTCTCCTACCGAACCGGTCCCTTCGCCCCCAACGGCATTCCATGGGCGGACGGCATCGTCGATTATCTGGAACTGCTCAACCAGCGCGATGGCGGCATCAACGGGGTCAAGATCCTCTATGAGGAATGCGAGACCGGCTATGCGACCGACCGGGGCGTCGAATGCTATGAGCGCCTCAAGGGCAAAGGACCGACGGGCGCGGCCTTCGTCAACCCGCTGTCGACCGGCATCACCTTCGCGCTAACCGAGAAGGCGCCGGTCGACAAGATCCCGCTCGTCACGGCCGGGTTCGGGCGCTCGGAATCGAAGGATGGCAGCGTCTTCACCTGGAACTTCCCGCTGGTCGGCACCTATTGGACCGCGGCGGACGTCGCCATCCAGCACATCGCCAAGGAACTCGGCGGGACCGACAAGCTCTCCGGCCGCAAGATCGTGCTGCTCTACCATGACTCGCCCTTCGGCAAGGAGCCGATCCCGGTCCTTGAGGCCCTCGCCAAGAAGCGCGGCTTCCAGCTCACCATGATCCCGGTCGCCAATCCCGGCGTAGAGCAGAAGTCGCAATGGCTGCAGATCCGCCAGATTCGGCCGGATTACGTCGTGATGTGGGGTTGGGGCGTGATGAACCCGACCGCGATCCAGGAGGCGGCCAACGTCAACTTCCCGCGCGACAAGATGATCGGTTTCTGGTTCGCCGGCGCCGAGCCCGACGTCGTGCCCGCCGGCGCGAACGCGGTCGGCTACAAGGCGCTCATGCTCCAGCACGGCGCCGGCCGGGCCAAGGTGCACGACGATCTCGACAAGTTCGTCTACGGCAAGGGCCTCGGCAAGTCGAAGCCCGTCGACACCGGCGGGGTCCTGTTCAATCGCGGCATGGTCGGGGCGATGCTCGCGGTCGAGGGCATCCGCACTGCCATGAAGAAGTTCGGCAACAAGCCGATGACGGGCGAGCAGGTGCGCTGGGGTCTGGAGAACATCGACCTCGACGAGGCCCAGCTCAAGAGCCTCGGCTTCGAGGGCATGATCAGCCCAGTGAAGATCTCCTGCGCCGATCACGAGGGCTCGAACAAGTCGCGCCTCCAGCAATGGGACGGCAAGGGCTGGAAGATCATCTCCGACTGGTACACGGCCGACGAAGCGATGCTGGCGCCGATGCTGAAGGACGCCGCCGCGCGCTATGCGAAGGAGAAGGGCATCACCCCGCGCGACTGCAGCAAGGAAAGCTGAGCGGCAGCCGGGGAGTGGGGCGATGCAGCGTCTCGAACAGGGCGAAGGGGAGAGCGGCCGGCTCTCCCCGATCCTGACCGTCAACAATATCGAGGTCGTCTACGACCATGTCGCGCTCGTTCTGAAGGGCGTCTCGCTCACCGTGCCCGAGCGCGGCGTCGTCGCCCTGCTCGGCGCGAACGGCGCTGGCAAGACGACCGCCTTGCGGGCGATCTCGAACCTGCTGAAAGGCGAGCGCGGCGAGGTCACGAAGGGGTCGATCACCTTCGCGGGCGAGCGCGTCGACCGGCTGACGCCGAACAATCTTGTCCGGCGCGGCTGCATCCAGGTCCTGGAGGGCCGCCGCTGCTTCGGCCACCTGACGATTGAGGAGAACCTGCTGACGGGGGCCTATACCCGCCCCGACGGCGCCGCCGCGATCCGTCGTGATCTCGATCATATCTACGAGACCTTCCCTCGCCTGCGCCAGCGCCGGACCTCGCTCGCCGGCTATGTCTCCGGCGGCGAGCAGCAGATGTGCGCCATCGGCCGGGCGTTGATGTCGAAGCCCCGCATGATCCTGCTCGACGAGCCATCCATGGGGCTGGCGCCGCAGGTCGTCGAGGAGATATTCGCGATCGTGCGGGAGTTGAACCTGCGCGAGGGCGTCTCCTTCCTCCTCGCCGAGCAGAACACCCGCATGGCGCTCAAATACGCGACCTATGGCTATATCCTGGAGACCGGGCGTGTGGTGATGGACGGCCCGGCCGAGGCGATGCGCGAGAACGACGACGTCAAGGAGTTCTATATCGGCCGGGCGGACGCGCAGGGCGCCAATTTCCGCAATGTGAAGACCTATCGGCGGCGCAAGCGCTGGCTGAGTTGAGACACGCTCAAGACGGCATCGCCTCGGCGATCCGGCGCGACTGGCCCCGGAACTCCGCCACTACCTTGCCGGTCGCCGCATCGGTGACCGAGCAATCGTAGATCGCGGTCCGGCTCGTGCGCGAGCGCTCCAGCGCGCGGGCGATGAGGCGGTCGCCCGGCTGCACCGGGCGCACGAAAGCGATCG
This sequence comes from Rhizobiales bacterium 2SD, assembly GCA_005502805.1. Taxonomy (GTDB): domain Bacteria; phylum Pseudomonadota; class Alphaproteobacteria; order Rhizobiales; family Beijerinckiaceae; genus Allobosea. The sequence goes on from SCMY01000001.1 coordinate 329,935, forward strand.
TGCAATGCTGAGCCACAGCCTGGCTGCCATGGCTGTTGCAGGCGATCGACAAGGCGGTATCGGCCAGCGTGAACAGGACGCCGCCATGGCAGGTGCCGAAGGCGTTCAGCGCGTTCGGCGGGACGGTCATCTCCAGTTCCGCTTCGCCAGGCCCGGCCTTGCGCAGGCGGAAGCCGAAACTGCGTGCGGGCGCATCGCCGGACAGCATGAAATCGGCGCAACGCCGGGCCAGGGCCTCGGCGTCGTCAGGCGGCGTGGTCGGTTGCTGCATCGCTGCGGTCCGTCATGCGAGCGGCCTCGGGGTCGCGGTCCAAATGCGAGGCGTCGAGACTGAGCGCGGCGGCGCAGACAATGCTCGTCTCCCCTGCCGCGACACGGTCCAGCATCGCCTCGAACGCGTCGTCCTGCCGCTCGGCCACGGAGCGTTTCACGATGGCTGCGGCGGCTTCCGCGACGAGGCGGCGAAGCCGGGCGCGGCGGCGCTCGCTGTGCTGTGCCGGGTCATCGGGAGCGATAGCGTCGACCGCCGCGAGCAAGGCGGCGACGCCCTGGCCGGAGCTCGCAACCGTCTCCAGCACAGGCACCGCCTGCTGCTCTTGCGGGCGCAGGGAGAGCATGGCGCGGAGCTGGCGTACCGTACGGGAAGCCAGCGGCAGATCGGCCTTGTTGACGACGAGGATGCTCGCAATCTCCAGGATGCCGGCCTTGATCGCTTGGACGTCGTCGCCGAGCCCCGGCGCGTTCACGACGATGCGGATGTCGGCGACATCGACGATCTCGACCTCCGACTGACCGGCTCCCACGGTCTCGATCACGACCACGTCCCAGCCCGCGGCGTCGAAGACGTCGACGATGTGATGGGTTGTCTCCGACAGGCCGCCCAGATGGCCGCGCGCAGCGACGGAGCGGATGAAGACGCCTTCATCCTCGGTATGCCGACCCATCCGGATTCGATCACCGAGGACGGCCCCGCCTGAGAGCGGGCTCGACGGGTCGACCGCCGCGACCGCGACAGTCCGGCCCGCTTTGCGCAGCTCCGCCACGAAGGCATCGACGAGAGTCGATTTCCCCGCGCCGGGCGGACCGGTGAAGCCGATGGTCAGGGCGCGGCCGGTCCAGGGTTGGATCGCCGCCTGGAGGGCGATGGCAGCCGGCCCACCATCCTCCATCAGGGTGATCGCCCGGGCGATGGCCCGGCGCTCGCCACCGTGCAGACGGGCCGCGAGGGACGACACGGCCGTATCGATCCCCATCTGTCAGGCGATGACGAGAGGATGGCCGAAGCCGAGCTCGCGGCGCAGGCAGGCCACGATCTCGCCATGCGTGACACCTGCCTCGGCGGCGTCGATGACCTTGCCGAAAGTGTTCTCGCCCTCGCTGTTGGCCGCGCGGGCGAGATCGTCCAGCGCCCGTGTCACCGCGACCTGGCTGCGCTCGCGCTTGAAGGCCTTGAAGCGCTCGACATGGCGCTCCATCGCCGCAAGGTCCGGGCGATCGGCGGGCGGAACCGTCGGGTCTTCATCGATCCGGTAGCAATTCACGCCGACGACCTTGCGTACGCCGGTCTCGACCTGCTCCTGGAAGGCGAGCGCGGAGTCGCCGATCATCGTCTGCACGAGCCCGGCCTCGGCCGCCTTGTACATGCCGCCAGCGGCGTCGACCTTGGCGATCACTGCCTCGATCTCGGCTTCCATCTGGTCGGTCAGGCGCTCGATGTAATAGGAGCCGCCGAGCGGGTCGATGACGTCGCAGAGGCGCGCTTCCTCGCGCAGGATGTTCTGGGTCGCGACGGCGACGCGCGCCGTCTCCTCGCTCGGTGTCGCGATCGCCTCGTCATAGGCGTCGGTGTGCAGCGACTGGAGACCGCTCAGGATGCCGGCCATGGCCTGGACCGAGACGCGGGCGATGTTGTTCAGCGGCTGCTGCTGCGTCAGGTCGACGCCCGAGGTCTGGCCGTGGAACTTGAAACGCCAGCAGGCCGGGTCCCTGGCGCCGAGCCGGTCGCGCGCGATGCGGGCCCAGATCCGCCGCCCCGCCCGGAACTTCGCGATCTCCTCGAAGAACGAGATCGAGATGTCGAAGAAGAAGGTGAAGCGACGCAGCACGTCGTCGATGTCCAGGCCGCGCCGGACGCAGTCCTCGGCATATTGGATCGCCGTCGAGAAGGTGAAGCCCATCGTCTCGGCCGGCGTCGCGCCGGCCTGCTGCATGTGCTGACCGACGACCGAGACCGGATTCCAGTTCGGCACATACCGGCGGCAGAACTCGATATGATCGAGCAGCACGCGCCGCGAGCCGGGCAGCGACAGCCGGTAGAACTGATGGTTCGCGATGAAATGCGAGATGTAGTCGCTCTGGTTGGAGGTGCCGGTCACACGCGACCAGTCGACGCCGCGGCGGCGGGCGACGCCCAGCGTGAAGGCGAGCAGCGTGAAGGGCGACGGGTCGTTCATCGCCGTCGAAATCTCGCCGATGGGAACGCCGTCGAGAGCCTGGTCCATGTGATCGGTCGTGTTGATCACCGTGCCGCAGGTGCCGAGCAGGACGGTATCGACCTCGTCGCAATCGATGCCGCGGAAGCCGGAACAGCAGGGAAGTAGGCTGATCGCGCTGGCTCCGAGCTCGATGATGCGGCGGACGCGCTGGTTGTAGTCCTCCGGGGTGCCGAGCCCGATCAGCTGGCGCTGGGTCCAGGTGCGACCGCGGTGCATCGAGGGATAGATGCCGCGCGTATAGGGGAACTGCCCCGGGAAGTTCAGATCGTCGAGGTAGCGCTCGCTTGCCCAATCCCGCGGGGTGTAGAGCGGCTGGACCTCGATCCCCGACCGATTGCGGACGGGCGCCTCTCCCGCCATCTGGCGACCATAGGCGGCCCGCCATTCGCCCTGAGCCTGCTCGAAGCCCGGCAGGGGCAGTTGGACAGCGCTCTGGCTCATCGGGATGCCTCCGAGAATTCGTCTGCGCGCCGTTCGCGCGCTTGCAGGCCGAGGGATGCGACGCAGTCGACGATGTCCTCGCGGCCCGCGCCGGGCCCGAAGACCTGGCTGACGCCGGCCGCGATCAGCGCGGGCTTCTCCTCCTCGGGCACGATGCCGCCGACGATGACGCCGACATGGTCGAGGCGCGCCTCGCGCAGCGCCGCCATCATCTTGGGGACGATGAGGTGGTCCGTGGCGAGCGAACTGATGCCGATGACCTCGACATCCTCCTCGAGGGCGAGCTTGACGACGCCGGCGATGGTCTGCCAGGGCGGGGTGTAGATCACCTCCATGCCGGCATCGCGCAGATAGGCGGCGACGATCCGGCTGCCGCGATCATGGCCGTCGAGGCCGATCTTGGTCACCAGAACCCGGATGGGACGTGACGTGCTCATCTGCGGCCAGCCTTCTCATACCGGCGCTCCCCGAAAGCGGCCATGAATGCGTCGACGATGTGATCGAGGCTCCCGCCGAGACGGCGATACCAGACGGGGGTCCAGTTCAGGGCGCCGATGAGGAGGAGCCTCATCAGCTTCGGATCGCGGCCGCTCTCCAGGTCCAGCTCGCCGATCAGCGCGCGGAACCGCGCCTCGTAGCGCTCGCGCTGGACCTTCAGCTCCGCCTTCGCCTCGGGGACATCGTCCGGAAGCACGCGCACGATCACGCGCGCATAGGCACTGTCGTCGAGGATCGCCTCGAGATGGGCCTTGATCGATCGCCGGAAACGAAGCTGGGAATCGGCTTCCCCGGCGACCGCCTGCTCGAGATGCCCGAGCATCCGATCGACCCCTTCCGTGTAGACGGCGATCAGCAGGGCCTGTTTCGTGGGGACATGGAAATAGACGGCGCCGGGAGTCACGCCCGCCACCTGTGCAATGTCGCGAATGGTGGTCGCGTGATAGCCTTTGTCCGCGAAATGCGACGCGGCCGCGTCAAGGAGCGCGGGGAGCCTGCTCGCCTGTCTTTTGGAGACTGTTGCAGCCAAGGGAAGCCTCAGAGCTAAGTGAACGATTGTTTAGCAAACATCGACGCTGAAGGCAAGCAGCCCTGAGCTCGCACAAATGGCGTGCATCTTCGCGCCTCACGCGCGTCGGCGAAAGCTTGCACCTTGGTCAAGGCGCGCGCGGCCGACTGCAAATCCGCTCTCGGCCTCTCCATCGAGATCTTCAGCCCGGTCGAGTTCGAAAAGAAGGTGGGATTAGCCCAACCACCTGTCCACGAAACCGGCAGCAGGCCAACAGGTAGATGGTGGGGCGGCGATAGTCGCGTAGCCGCCGGCCTGGACGTCCTCACCAACCTCAAAGCCGCAAGGCAGAGGTAAAGCGTGTTGCGGCGCACAAATTGCGAACGGCCTGGCAGGTGAGGGCCACGAAGACGAGGCGGATGCTGTCAGCCCCCGAACCTGCCGCGGAAGCAGCTGCGCTGCCCTCACGGTAGCGGCTTGGGTTCACTGCGCGCCATTTGCGGACATGCGGCTGTTGTCGAACAGCAAGCACTCAGCGCACGCCCTAAAGCGTCCCCGCGAAATGGGCTCGCGGGGGCAGCCCCAAAGGTTTGTTGCCCTTATAGGTTCGACTGTCCTCACCGCGACAGCGCCGCCACGCGGTCGAGCGCCGTGCCGAAGCCGCGCAGAGAAATCGAGAGAGGCAAGGCCGCACCACCATCAACGGTGGCCTTGATCTTGAGGGCAGTACCGGCACGAAGCGCCGTCACCGTTGAGGCGTCAAAGCTGACATTGACAAGACAGCCGGCGGGCACGCAGGTCCGCAGGCGCATTGGCGTCATCGCCGGTTTGTCATCGATCTGGAAGGTGACGCCAGCATCGAGCGCCAGCCCGAGAGGCAAAGCGAGCGTGCCGGTGACCGTATTGCCGGCCGGCGCGTTCAGTTCGATCGCGAGCACGCGCTGGCCGTTCTGCTGATTTTGCTGCTGCAAGAGGGCGCAGCGTTTGGCGTTGTCAGCGACCTGACAGGCGACACGCCAGTCCTGATAGGCTTCCTGAAGGGAAGTGGCCCCGCCGGGAAGCGCCGGGGCCTGTTGGGCCTGAGCCGGGAAGGCGGTCAGGGAGGCAACTGCGAGCGAAGCGAAAAGCCTGAGCTTCATCTCATCAGAACCTGACATTGAACTTTGCGCGAACGGATTGGTCGATGGCGTTGCTGCCATATTGCCCGCCATAGGAGATGCCGAGAGTGGTGTTCCTGGCAATGGCGACGTCCAGTCCGACATCCAGCACCAGCGCATCCTTCGCGATCGGCACGCCCGCGACCGTGAAAGGCGAGCCGCCGGCAAAGGCGAAGTTGGCGAAGGGCGTGGTATCGCCGAAGGCATGGCGCCAGCCGAGCGTGCTGCGCAGCGTTGCGGCAGTTTCTCCCAAAGCAAAGTCGGTCGAGGCGTGCAGGCCGAGCGTCGTGAAGGTGACGCCCGTGCTGGTGCTGGTACTACGCAAGGCCGCTGCGCCGCCGTTCTCCGCGAAGCCGTCAGTGTTGAGATTCACATAGGCCAGGTTGACGAACGGCTCGAAGCCGAAGCGGCCAGCACGAAGGCTGTAGCCCAGTTCGCCGAACACCTGTGCCGTGCCGGCGCGATAATCGCCCTTCAGGTTGTCGCCAAAGCCGGGGAAGGCGACGGAGCGGCTGGTCGTGACGTCATGCCACGTATAGGCGGCGCCGGTCCGAAAGCCGAGATTGCCCCACTGCGTGCCGCCATAGAGGCCGAGATGATAGTTATCGCTCGTGCCCGAGGAGGCGCGGTCACGCACGTTGAAGATGGTGCGGCTGTAGCCGGCCATCATGCCGAGCCGCCACGTCTCGAAGATCGGCGCATCGCCGCCGATAAGGAAACCACCCGTCGAGTGCGAGAGGCTCGCCGCGTTGCCGTTGCTGTCTGTGGAGCCCCAGCTGCCGAAACCCTGTCCCCAGAGCGCAAAGCGGTCTGTCGTGGGTGCGACTGCGACCGCTCCGGAACCGAGCGAGGCGAAAGCGACATAGGCGCCCGTCTTGCCATCGGCCGGATCGGCACAGGCCATGACCGGCGCACGCGATGCACCGACCGCGCCGAAGACCGCGCGGATGCGGTTCGTCGCGGCATCCCGCACGAAATGACTGTCCTCGATCCGCGCCGTCTTCGCCGAGGCGTGGACCTCGCCGGAGAGTTGATCGAAGACACGGCCGGCCGCGGCCATATCGAGCTGGGCGACGGCGTTGACGAGGGAGATCGACAGAGGAACGCTATCCAGCCCGCCGCCGGTCGCGATCTGGTTACGGGTCTGGCCAACCGACGCGAAGGACACCGCGCTGCGGGTCACATCCAGATAGACGTTATTCGGATCGTAGTTCAATCCGAACGCCAGGAAAGGCGTTGAAAGCGGCGAGGACTGCGTCAGACCGGAGAACTGACCGGATACGCCGCCGCCCGCTGTCGCGATGCGGTAGCGGGTACCGAGCGCATAGACGCCCGGCGCATTGTTGACCTGGACCGTGCCGCCATTGAGGCTCGCCGTCCCAGTCGCAGCAATACGGTCGGACTGCCCAGCCGTATTCACCTCGACTTTGTAGATCGATCCCGCGTTGAAGGTGACGCTGCCTGCCAGGTTGAGCACGTTGGTGGCCGAGCCATTGCGCAGATCGACAATACCGCCTGTCGCGTTGACGAAGCTTGCCGCGCCCAGCGTGCCTCCGTTCGCTGCCGTCACCAGACCGTTGTTGGTGAAGCTGGCGAGGCCGGTGAAATCGCCACCGCTGAGCGCAAAGGTACCGCTGTTGCTGAACCTGCCATTCCCGGTCGTCGTGCCGGTGACGGTGAAGGTTCCGCTGTTGACGATTGCACCGTTGATCACGCCGCCCGAGGTCGTGGCGTTTCCGCTGTTGGTCAGGCCGTTCGAGGCGGTGCCGGAGTTCGTGAACGTTCCGGAATTGACGATATTGCCGTCCCAGAGGCCGGCATTGCCGATCGAGCCGGAGCTGGAGACGACGTTGCCGTTCCAGGTTCCGGTGTTGGTGATCCTGCCGGTGTTGGACGCGACGATGGCGTTGTAGGTCCCGTAATTGCTGACGAGCCCGGCATTGGCGAGGTCGTCGGTCACCGTGCCATTGTTGGTGACGACGCCGCTGGCGGCGTTGAGGATGCCGCCGCTCGCCGTCAGTGCGCCGCCGGCATCGACCGTGACGCCGCCATTGTTGGTCAGCACCCCGGCGAGGGTGTAGCTCCCCGTCCCGGTCACCGCGAGGGTTGCACCGCTGGCGTTGCCGAATGCGCCATTGCCGGTAACGGTGCCGCCAACATTGAAGATCCCGCCGGCGTTGTTGGCGATCGCGCCGTTGAGCGCCCCGCCATTGGCGTTCGCCGTGCCGGCGTTGATCACGCCGCCCGAGACGCTGCCGCCCGTCTGGGTGAAGGTCGCTCCCGCATTGTTGGTCACGCTGCCGGCCACCGTGCCGGCGTTCTCGAACCTCGCATTGTTGGTGACGTTGGAGGTGATACCACCTGTCGACGTGATCGCCAGCGCGCCACCATTGATCGTCGTCGGGCCGGTATAGGTGTTCATCTCCGAGAGCGTCAGCGTGCCGGCCCCGTTCTTGGTCAGGCTCTTGCCATCCCAGCCGCTGGCGAAGGGACCGGTCTGATCTGTCAGCGCCACGCTGACATTGAAGGCATCGGTGCCGTTCGTCAGGGTGAAGACGCCATTGCCTCCTCCTGCGCTGGCATCCCAGGTCAGGCCGGTGTGGATGATGTAGTCGTTGCCACTGATCCCGCCCGTCGCCGTCAGATAATCGACCAGGCTCGATGAACCGCCGATGGTGACGCTGGCGAAGTCGCCGGTGATGCCGCCTGTCGTGTGGATCACCGTATACTGCGGTCCCGCATAGCCGCTGACGTTCAGGGTTCCGTCCAGCGCTGCGGTTACGGCCGTGATGGCGGGGTCGTTGGCGCCGATGGCGACGTTCAGCGTCGAGCCGGCGCTTTGGGTGAAGGCTCCGGTCACGGCGAGCTGCGCCGTCCCGTCGATGGTCGTGGTCGCGCCGCTCTGCGTCGTATAGCTTGCCGCCGTGAATGTTCCGGCCTGGCCGAACTCCAGCTTGCCGCCGTTGACCGTGACCGCGCCCACCGAACTGCCCGCACCGGTCAGGATGGTCGTTCCGGCCTCGACCGTCACCGCACCAGAACCTGAGATCGTCGGGACGAAGGCATAGCTCGTGGCTGTGTGGTTGAAGACGATCCGGCCGTTGCCCACCATAAAGGTGACTGTCGGGGTGCTCAACGTACCGGGCGCCGCGGCGGGGCCGCCGATCCCGGCGCCGATGTTGAGCGTGCCGGTCGAACCGGCGTTAGCAGCAATGGTGACGCCCGAAGCCAAGACCGTGCCACCGTTCCGGATGGTCAGCGTGCCATTATTGGTGATGCCGCCATTCGCCGTCAGCGCGCCTCCGTCGGTGACGGTGACGAGGCCGCTATTGGTCAGCAGCCCAGCGAGGGTGTAGTCGCCGGTGGCTGCTACAGCGAGGGTTGCGCCGCTGGCGTTGCCGAACGTGCTATTGCCGGTGACGACGCTGGTGACGTTGAAAATACCGCCGGCGTTGTTGGCGACCGCGCCGTTAAGCGCACCGCCATTGGCATTCACCGTGCCGGCGTTGATCACGCCACCCGAGACGCTGCCGCCAGTCTGAGTGAAGATCGCCCCCGCATTGTTGGTCACGCTGCCGACAACCGTGCCGGCGTTCTCGAACCTCGCGTTGCTGGTGACGTTGGAGGTGATACCGCCTGTCGACGTGATCGCCAGCGTGCCGCCATCGATCGTCGTCGGGCCGGTATAGGTGTTCATCCCCGAGAGCGTCAGCGTGCCGCCGGCCAGCGTCAGCCCCAGCCGACCCGCGCCGCCATCGCGGATCAGGCCGGAGAGGGATGAGTTTCCGGCGGTTGAGCCATCGATGGTCAGGATGCTGTCGGCAGCGCCGCCATTCTCGATGATACCCGAACCGGCTGACAGACTCCGGACGGCGCCGAGCACGGTGCTGTGACCGTTGAGCCGCAACGTACCGCCGGGACCGCTATATCGATTGTCGAAATTGACCGTCACGTCCTTGGTCAGGGCATTACCGGCCAGCACATTGAGCGTGCTGGCGTCGTAGAAATACTGCTGCCCACCGCTGACGGCATTGGCGGCTGAGGCGTTGAGTACGCTGTTTTCGCTGAAATACTGCGTCCCGCCGCTGACGGCATTGGTGGCCGAAGCGTTGAGCGCGCTGGTGCCCCAGAAATACTGTGTCCCGCCGTTGACGGCATTGGCGGCAGAGGCGTTGAGCGAACTGGTGTTGTTGAAATCCTGCATCCCGCCGCTGACGGCATTGGCGGCCGAAGCGTTGAGTGCGCTGGTGCCCCAGAAATACTGCTCCCCGCCGCTGACGGCATTGGCGGCCGAGGCGTTGAGCACGCTGCTGTCGCCGAAATTCTGCGTTCCGCCGCTGACGGCATTGGCAGTCGAGGCGTTCAGTGCGCTGGTGTCGCCGAAATTCTGCGTCCCGCTGGTGACGGCGTTGGCAACCGAGGCGTTCAGCGCGCTGGTGTTGTAGAAATTCTGCGTCCCGCCGCTGACGGCGTTGGCAGCCGAGGCGTTAAGTGCGCTGGTGATGTAGAAATATTGTGTCCCGCCGCTGACCGCATTGGCGGCAGAGGCGTTGAGCGCGCTGGCGTCGTTGAAACCCTGAAACCCGCCGCTGACGGCATTCGCGGCAGAGGCCTTCAGCGCGCTGTTCTCATGGAATATCTGCGTCCCGCCGCTGACGGCATTGGCGGCGGAGGCGTTGAGCACGCTGGTTTCGGAGAAAAGTTGTTTCCCGCCGCTAACGGCGCTGGCGGCAGTAGCGTTCAGTGTACTGGCGCCGTAGAAACCCTGGTTTCCGCCGCTAAGAGCATTGGCGGCAAGGGCGTTCAGCGCGCTGGTCCCGTCGAAATTTTGGATCCCGCCGCTGACGGCATTGGTCGCCGAGGCGTTCAGCGCGCTGGCGGCGTAGAAAGTCTGCTTTCCACCACTGACAGCATTGGCTGAGGAGGCATTCAGCTGGCTGGCTCCGCCGAAACGTTGGTTTCCGCCGCTAACGGCTTCGGCGACTGAGGCATTCAGCCTGCTCGTATCGTAGAAATACTGCGTCCCACCGCTAATAGCATTGCCGGCTGAGGCATTGAGTGTGCTTGTATTATAGAAATACTGTTCTCCGCCACTGACTGCGTTGGCGGCAGAGGCGTCTAGCGTGCTGATTTCGACGAACCCTTGAATTCCGCCGCTGACGGCATTCGCAGCTGAAGCGTTCAGTGTGCTAGCGCCGTAGAAATTCTGAAATCCGCTGCTGACCGCGTTTGTGGCAGAAGCGTTCAGCGCGCTGGAATCGTATAAATACTGCGATCCGCCGCTGACGGCGTTTGCGGCTGAGGCGTTCAGCGTGCTGGCGTCGCGGAAATACTGGTTTCCACCTGTGACGGCACCAGCGGCCGAGGCGTTGAGCGCACTGGCGTTGTAGAAAAGCTGCGTCCCGCCAGCAAATGGACCACTCGTCGTCTGGTTGCCTGTGAAAATCTGCGCGGCGGCTTCCGGTCCCAGGCAGATGGCCACAACCCCAGCCAGCGCCGTGCTCCCGAGCAGAAGGGAGATGCGGCTCTCGCCACGATTGTTATTCATGAACCTCGCCCCCGCACCTTAGCCAGCCACTTCAGAAATAAAGGCAACGCGCAGCTTGCGATCGGCGCACGGGCTCTTTTTCTTCGGCGCGAGGGCTCATCTCATGGTGAGCCGGCATATAATGACGGTGGCAGTTGAAAGCGACTTGGGGAAGATTTAAACGAAGACATGGAGGACAGGCTTCTATTATCGACAAACTCCGTCGAGCCGGATTTGCGCAGCGATTACTGGCGCGAGATGGTTGCCCCGTTTTTCGATGCCCAGCCGACTGAAAGTACGCGCAACACCCATCTGGAAGGATCGATCGACGTACGTTTTATTGCCGGACTGATCGTCTCCCGCACGACCTTCAGTGCCCAGCATCTTAATCGAAGCCGGCGCCTGACCTTGAGGAGTGAGATGAGCGATTTCTACATGCTCGAACTCTTCACGACGGCGAACGGAAAGATGGATTGCCAGGGGCACACGATGACCATCGAAGATGGCGATGTCTGCCTTCTGGATCTTGGCCGGGCTTTTACAAGTCAGTTTTCTGCTGGTTCAGGGCTGCCCCTTGTTTTGCCGCGCGCGCCGCTGGATCGGGCGCTGGCCGGCCGGCCCCTGGACGGCCTCGTCCTCAAGGCCGGCTCGCCGGTCACCCAGTTGATTTCCGATCTGATTTTGAGTCTGGATCGCTTGCCATCCATGGGCATCGCGGTTGCGCTAGCCATCGAGGAGGCGGTCACGACACTGCTCGTCTCCGTGATTGCCGGCCGGACAATCGACGAACTGCCGGAGGATCCGGTGCTGAGCCGGGTATTCCGCCAGCGTGTCCTGCAATTCATCGATGCGAACCTACACCGCCCGGACCTCGATCTGGCGCTTCTCATGCAGCAGTTCCGGGTGTCGCGCGCCCATCTCTATCGGATGTTCGCCGGGGACGGCGGGGTGCGGGCCGTCATCCGCGACAGGCGGCTGAATGCCGCCTACCGCCAGCTTCTTTCGCACCGAGGCAAGACCGGTTCGGTCACCAGCATCGCCCATAAGTTGGGTTTCTCCAGCAGCAATCAGTTCTTGCGGGCTTTCCGCGAGCAGTTTGGTGTGACGCCGAGCGAGGTTCGGGATGAGGGCATGTCGATTGCGTCTGGCGAGGCGGAACGCGGTTTCCAGGCCTATCTTCGCAAAGTGAAGCGATAGCCATAGCCTGGATGTTCAGTCCCGGCATGGCCATGTCTTGCTGGTCTTGCCAGCCTTCGCCATGATGGCGGCGATCCGCTGCCATGCCAAAGCCAAGCCGCAGCCCCCAAAAAATAAGAACCTCCACAAGGCGCAAAACTGGCACTTGGTCCGCTGGCCAGACACACGGGCTCAGCAGGTGGCCTCGCCCGCCAGGACGAGGCCACCTGCACCGGTTGCGCCAACATGGCCAGAAAGCAGATCATCGAGGTTCCCATCGTCGGAGCCATGAAAATCGAGATCAGTTCATATCCAACACAGGATTCTGTGATCACCTTCGCAACTGAGGCGGAAGCGAACATTGCTCTGCGATTGCCGCCGACGGTTATCCGCGGCGAGCTTTTCGATTGCGGAGGGAGTGGCGCGCGGAGATGAGGATCGAACCGGTCTGCGGACGGTGCTGCCCGGCTGCGCCGGAATCACGGAACTGGCCCTCGCAGACCAGGGCGAGAAATGTCCCCGCAAATCGTCCTGTCGCAGACCGCTCCAGTCTGAGCAGGCCCGCTTTCGCCGCTAACCCTCGACACTGACGCAGGTTTTGCCAAGGCGGGCGAAAGTCTCTGGATTCGAGACTGGGTGGCTGGGGCGCCAGGATTCTCAGGCACTTTTCTTGAAGGCGCTGATCTAAAAGCGGTTTTTCTGCTCTTTCCGGGTCGGCAAAGCGATTTGCCCATTCGGTTGCTACAAAGGGCACCATTTTGGCGCGTCTTCTCCGCAACGTCGTCCAACGGAACCGCATCTTCCATTTCCGCCGGGTGATCCCGCTCGACCTGCGCCCGCGCTTCCGGCGCGGTGAGATCACTTGCTCGCTGCGAACCTCCGAACTTCATCTCGCCGGAATCAGGGCGCGGGAGCTATATCTGGCGGCAGAATCGCTCTTCGACGAAAGCCGCTGCGACCCCATGCTCTCAGACGACCAGCTCGCGGCCATCGTGCAGGATTTCTATGGCTACGTTCTCGACCAGGAGAACAAGCTGCGGCTCAGGCATGGGCGCATCCCGGAAGAGGTTCGAGCTAGGCGCGCCGAGCACTTCAACACCGTCGCCAAGCAGGCCCGAGCCGACCTCGGCGCCAACGAGTTCGGCAGCGTCGCCTTCATCAGCCAAGCCATGCTGCGTAAGCACAAGCTCGCCGGCCAGCTCGACGAGACGGGCCGGAACCAGGTCTCGCAGGCGCTGATGCGCGGCGGCATCGATCTCGCCGAAGCCGTCAGGGCTCGCTACGAAGGCGACTTCAATTTCGAGCCGCGCGACAAGCTGCTGGCTCGGAAGGTCGAGGCCTTGTTCGCGGCGCCGGCAGACAGCCAGTCACAGGCGGCAGGGCAAGCGGCGCCATCTGAGCATGGCAGGCAGGAGGGAAGGGAGGCCGAGGCGCTATTCGCCGAGACGGCCGCCAGCTTCGTCACCAAACAAAAGCAGTTGCGTCGTTGGGAGAACCAGACCGCCTCGCAGAACGAGAAGAGCTACGAGCTCTTCAAGGCGATTTGTGGCGACCGGCCATTGCGCACGTATGTTCGGAAGGACGCAGCCAAATTCAAGGACGTGTTGGAGCGGCTGCCGGCTGACTACGGCAAAGCCTCACGATACATCGGAAAAGCACCCGACGAAATCCTCGCTCTGGAGGCAGAGAACGGTAGCCAGAGCGAACGTCTGTCGATCCGCACCGTTAAACGCCATTTCTCTGCCCTGTCGGCCCTATGGGACGAGGCAATTCCGCTCGGCGACGCAGCCGACAAGATTTTCTCCGGCTTCAAGTTTCCGCAGCAGCAGCGGGCGCAGGACCAGCGGCCGATGTGGACGCGCGCCGATCTGGCGCGGCTTTTCAAGACGCCAATATGGGTCGGCTGCAAATCGGAAGGCCGGCGCACCACGCCCGGTAGCCAGATCATCCGCGACGAGAAGTTCTGGCTGCCGCTGATCGCGATATTCTCCGGCGCGCGCCAGGAAGAAATCTGCCAGCTCCATGTCGAAGACATCCGTCAGGAAAAAGGCGTCTGGGTGTTCGATATCAACGCCCGACCGCCCCGTAGGCTGAAGAATCGATCGGCAGTTCGCCTGGTGCCGATTCACGGCGAGCTCATTCGGATCGGCTTCTTGCGCTATGTCGACGAGCAGCGCGAAGCCGGCAATGCCCGCATCTTCCCTAACCTGCATCCCGGCGGCGCTGACGATCGCCTCGGCCATGGTTTCACCAAATGGTTCACCCGATACCGGCGAGACGTGAAGCTCTACGAGGCGGGCCGGGACTTCCATTCGTTCCGCCACAGCGCCACGACGTTCCTGCACCAAGGCGGCGCTTCCGATTCCGTCGTCGACCGGCTCACCGGCCACACGACGCCCGGCGAGACGGCGCGCTACACGAAGAGCACGGATATTGCCCAGCTCAAGACCGCAATCGAAGCGATCGACGCGGGCGTGGATTTCACGGGGCTCCATCAGGCTGAACGGCAGCCTGCGCAAACGCTCTAGGGCCGGCGCATGACGGCCACGGCCTGGCGCCCGACGTTGCCGGCGTCATGAAGGGGCATCAGCGCAAGGCTGTCGCCAACACTTACGGCGGATTCCCGATGGAAGCGCTGTACAGGGAGATCTCGAAGATCCCGACGCTCACGCTGACATAGGGCAAGCTGGGATAGAATTCGACAAAACGCTGTGGGAGTGCGGCTTCGAATGGCGCCGGATTTCTGTGAAACGGCTGCGCAAAACACTTTATCGCCTACACCCCCTCCAATCACCAACCACACCCATACTTCCTCACCACCCTACTTCTTCCACTCCCATACCTCCTCCGCCTCCATACTTCCTCCCTCCACCACCACCTCCACTACGTGTTCTTCCGCTCTCCCCTATAAGATCGAACGACTTCGCCGAACCAAACCGGCCAGTTCTGAACCCGACTGTCAGTGCGCTGGATTCGTTCGTCTTTTCTCGGTCGTTTTCCAGTTTGTCTCGGTTGTGCTTCCAGAACTGCAATCATGGAAGCGCAAGCCATTTGCCTGCATACGCACGAACTGGCCTTCATCCCGCCCGAGAAGAAGGTGCAGTTCGAGACATGGGCGCCGGCCACCGCCAAGGACCGCACCGGCGCCCTGCCATTCGTCACAGATTCAGCGTGTCCAACCCGCGGATGAACTCAGCCTGCCTGGCGTCTTCAGCCGCCTGCATGAGCGCCCAACGACGTTCATCAAGCTCAGCGCCATCGTAGATGTCGCCCACGCCGGGCTGGTAGAGCCTGGCCACGAACCCTTCCCGGGCCTGCGCCTGCGTCCAGATGTTCCGGGAGCCGGAGGCCAACTGGTTGCACGTGACCTCGGCGCCTTCGTAGAACGGCTTGGAGCGGAAGACGTCCCGAACCAGCACCGTGCTCCCGTCGCTGCAAGCGCGGGAATAGGTGGGGTCCAGCGTCTTCGTGATGTAACGGAACCAGTTCCAGCACAGCCAGACGCGCTGATGCTCGGCCGCCCAATTCCCGCCCGTGATCCGAAGCGCCTGCAGGGGAATATGGTCGCGCCCGCACAACCGGGCGAGACAGGACCGCGCCCATGTCTCGAACTGCACCTTCTTCTCGGGCGGGATGAAGGCCAGTTCGTGCGTATGCAGGCCCTGGCGCCGTCCCCATTCGTTGACATAGACGTATATGTGCTCCGAGCTCTCGACGCTGACGCGCTGACTGCGACGCTTCCGCCCGCCCCCTGGGATGAAGCCCACCTTCAACCACTTGGCAGCTTCATGATTGAAGCGCGTCAGCAACCACGATGCCTGTTCGCCATCGGAGACGCCGAGATAGCCCCAGACGATGGTCAGGTGGGCGTTCAGGACGACGCCATGGTGGCGCATCGCGAAGGCGATGGCCTCGTAAACCTTGACCGCCTGCCTTTCCAGGACAGTCCGCTTCATCCTCTTCTTCGGCACGGGCTTGAAGGGGTATTTCTTGAGCCAGGCCGCTACGCGCGGATGGTTCGGCGCTGCCGGCCCGACAAAGGGCGTGCCGGTCAGCATATGCGGCCAGTGCTCGGGCGCACCCGGACGGCGCGTGTGTCCCGTCAGGTTCCACCCGGACATGCAGTCGTCAGGCGGCAATGAAATGGCGGTGGGGAACAGCTCGGAAAGGAGCTTCATCTTCAGTGTCTCGTTGGTCATGGACGTGTCTCTCTGGAAGGTATGGCAAAGGGCGCGGCGCCCCGCTGGAGCGCCGGCCTTTGTCGGAAGAATGCGAGGCGGAAACCTGGGCGATCAGGTTTCCTTGACCCCTTCGAACAGATCTGGCATCTGGATCGGGGGGCTTGCCTTGGGCCGCAGAGCGCTTGTTGGGCGGCGGGGCTTCGAGCGAGGCTCCGGCAACTTCCGGTTCGCGGCGGCCTTGGCGATCACGTCAAACGGATCGTCCCCTCTAGGATTTTGGTCTTGCATTTTTGGGCCTCTCTAGCTGTCTGAGCGTAGAGGGCCGGCCACGGCAGGGGCGGGATGAGAGCCGAATTGGCCCGCTACCCATACTACTAGTAAAAAGGCCCTCTTCTCCCGCACGAGATCGGCCAATTTTTTTACCAGAAGCGCAAATTCGCAAAAATATTGCGCAAATTGATAAGCGCACGCAACTATCTAATTTATTCAAAGCGGGTCGGCGGCCCCTCTCATTCATTAATATGAAAACTTGAATATGTAGGCTTTATTTCTTCTCTGTAAGCTTCCTGTCCTTGCTCATGAAACTCCAACGTTCACCGCAAGCAGGAGGCTTCATTGGCGCCCGACCACCTCGACCCGCTCCCCTTCGTCCCGCTGCTGCCGGAGGAACTCCTCCGCAAGCACCACATTTTCGAGCCGCTGGACCACCGCTTCCGCTCGGCCGCGCGCCTCCTCCAAAGCATGTGGCGGCAGGATCGGGAGCTGCCGATCGGCAGCTATATGGTCAACGGTAAGCGCAAGAAGCTGGGCTCCCGCATCAGTGCTGCCGCCGCCAAGTCCGGCGCCAACTTCATGGCGCCGGCCATCGCCGTTCTGGTCCGCCGCGAGCTCGCCTACAGGGAGCCGGCTGCCCTGATCGACGAAGGCCGGCTCTATGGCAACTTGCTGAGTTCAATGCCGTTGGCCTTCAACCTCTTCGGTCTCCCGAAGCTCGACCTCTCCTTCGCCTCCCGCGTCCTCGCCGAACTCTTCCCCGACCTCAAGGGCGCCGAGGTTCGTGCCGTTCTGTTCGAGCACTCGCCCGGTCGTGGCGATCCGGCCCTGACCGGCGACCATTCCGCCTTCGACGTGCTCCTTCGCTACGAAAAGCCGAATGGAACCAAAGGCTTCGTCGCGATCGAGGTGAAATACAGCGAGTCCTGCCAGGAACCGGCCCCGACCATCCGGCCGCGCTATGATGATCTGGCAGAGGCCTCGGGTCTGTTCGTCGAACCGATGAAGCCGGCGTTGCGCACCAACCCCTATCAGCAGCTCTTCCGCGAGCATTTGCTCGCCCAGGCGATGCTCATGAGGGGCGACGCGGACGAGGCCAAGTTCGTTGTCATTGCGCCGCGGCTCAACGCCCTGGTCGGGAGCGCCGTCGCCGGCTACCAGGCCGAACTCAAGCCGGCGGGGGAGGATCAGGTCGGCTTTGCCAGCATCACGCTGGAGGATACCATCATCGCACTCGCCATGGCCGGCGAAGAGGAATACGCGGCCAGGCTGTATCGCCGGTATTGCGACTTCCAATTGGTCGATGGGGAACTTTGTCTCTTCTGGGCCGGCGACGGCCCGATCGGGACGGCGCACGAGGCCACCCCGGTGGCCGGGCCTCTCAAGCTGCTGCCAGGAGGGCGCGCGTGAGCGCGCCCTTCATCCTCCCGAACGAACGCGAGCGCCCAACGGTCGGCTCAGCGCGGCGGGCGAGGACCTCGATCCTTTTCCGGTCGCGAGGCTGTTCACGCCGGACGCCAACGCGGTCTGGCTCCTCACCGAGCTCGATCCGGACGATCCGGGCATCGCATTCGGCCTTGCGGACCTCGGCCTCGGCATGCCTGAGCTCGGCTACATCTGCCTGGCCGAGCTCGCCGGCATCCGCGGTCATCTCGGCCTGCCGATCGAACGAGACGAACACTTCCGCCCGCACCGACCACTCTCAGCCTATGCCGCGGAAGCCCGCACCCACGGAAGGATCATCGCGTGAGGGACGACGCAGGCACCGACACCGCCTGGCTCGATCGGGTTCGTGCCGGGGAGTTCGCGGCCATGCCGGAGGCTTTCACCTGGGAAGCGTCCGGCGCCTTCGCCCACCTCCTGCACGGCTACGACGTCTCGTCCGCATTGGATCTTGGCGAACTGGCATTCTGGGCGAACGAGCGCGCCGATGAAGCCGCGATGATTGGTTCATGGCACGGCACCGCCATCGAACTCTGGCTCTGCCTGTTCTACGAGCACCGCCGCTTCCGGCATTTCGGCTTCGAGCCGGAGGGTGAAGACCGCGAGTTGATCGCTCGCCTCTGGCGACAACTCCGCAGCCAGCTCCAAGGCATCGGCGACGACGAGCGCGCGACCATCCTCGCGCAGATCGCCGCCAGCGCACCCAAGATGCGATAGGTCCCTCGCAACCTGATCGATCAGCGCCAGCCCCATCAGGCCGGCCAGAAAAGGGGTCGGCGTCCGCTCCGGCCGGCAGGTACAAAATCGCAGTGCTACGGGGCTGGTTTACCTGCACTTTCTGGATCGGATTTCCAGAACCACACCGGTAGGCTTCCAGAATTGTGTTTGTGGAAGCGCAGCGGTCAGAGTGCAGGGGCAGAATGCGCCAAGAGCCGACACTGGCTTGAGGCTAGGAAGCGGACATTCGTCGTCAGGTCGCTCGCTGAACAGACAATCGTGCTGGCATGAGACGCAGTCGACCGCTTGCGGCCAGTTGCATCTCACATCGGCACCGTCGGCCCTCCCAACTCCGGCGAATGAGCGCGCATGTGACGACGCTTCCGCCTTCGCCTCAGCCATAGACCGAATATGAATGGTAGCAAGGCGCTGACGGCAAGCGGCGCTGCATGCGGAAGAAGGTCGATGCTGTAGAATTTCCCGACGCCCCACACGGCCACTCCGAAAAGGCAGACGCCGACTAGGCCATAGGTCAGCGCCGAACCGACGGGTTCGGGAGCATCGCCGGAGCCCGCGATTTCGGCCTCCGTGCTTTGGTGATCAATGGGGTTCAATGCGATACGACGGCAAAAATCAGCGTCATGGCTGCAATCAGCCCCCCATAGGCCAGCCAGACAGGATATCGGCTTGAAAGCCAAACCCTGTACAAGGTCCAGTACGACATGGCGCTGGTCATCGCGGGCTCCAAAATTCTGCTCTGAGAAATATGCACGGCCCTTGCTTTAGCGACGGGATTTTGAACCGAGCTCGTAAAGCGTACCTGCCAAGCTCGCACGACAGCACATTGCCTCGCTCCATTCGCTGAGAGACCCCCGTATGGCGATGGTCAGCGGGCGAGACACCGGCTATCGGCGAAGCCTGACCTCAGGCGCGTTCAATCACACGTCCGGCAAACGTCAGATGGTCCGCGCCGATCGACGTGATCCTGATATGACACCGTCCACCGTCGTCGGTTTCGAGCATCAGGTCGCCTTGAAGGTCGACGAGAGCCAATATGCTCGGGTCGCAGATGAGCTTGCCCGATCTCTCAGTCGACATGTCGCAGACCAATTCGGCACGCTGTCCTGTCTTCGTGATCAAACGAGCCATGGATCGAATCCTTCTGCGCGAGGGCGGCCACACCGCACACGCTCGAAATGACAGTCTGCCAACTCCATCATGTCCGCGTCTGCGAGCGCAGCGTGCCATTGATATGGGAAATCACCTCCGCAACCGGTAGAGGTAAAAAATAATAAACAGCCAAAGATCATATCTTTTTGATATTACTCCACGAGATCAATGTTTTAAAGGAAAGTTCTGTAAATAAAATATCCGACTAGAAATGCATTTTACGATCGATCTGAGAGATAATTATTTTTGAGCCTTGCATCAGACGAAATTTATCCCATTTTCGAGCGTGACCGGTCGGTATCAAAATTACTGGCCGCGAGCGGTCGGGCTGCCGCCCGGCGCGCCTTACTTTGCTCGTCAGAAAACTCTGTCTGTTTTGGAAGGAACCGCAGCGACCAATCGCGCCGAGCAGGTCGCCGTCCACTTTTCGTGCCGATTTTGTGGCCCGGCCTCAAGACGCCGTTTCCGGCCGGGGAATACCAAGTCGACCAAAACGAGGACGCAATCGAGAGCGTGTGTGCAGGCTGGCTTGGCGGCGTGGGTGGCTTCATCCATTTGCCGGCTATCTGAACGCCCAGTTTCACACATCCGATGGCTCCGATCGAGTCGACCTACATCGCTACGGCCCTTTGAAAACGACCAGCAGCTGCCTTGATCACCAGGAGCTGAGAGCTCCGCGCCGGAGTTCAGGCGCCCAAATAAAGGCAAGGCCCGCAAAGAGCGGTCCCCTCGCCGACATCCATGCCTTGCCGGCCCCGCCGCAGCATCGTTCGACAATCCCGTCGAACCGTCGAAGCCCGGCGATTTTGGAGTTCGCCATGGCCCTCGAATTGGCTCGCTTGCAGGCCGTACCGAAACCCTGGGGATCACACGACCTCCAGCCATGGAGCGGTATCGATCATCACGACGTCGCCATCGGCGAAATCTGGTTGCAGCGCCACGATTCGGCTCTTGAGCCTGCTTTGCTCCTCAAGCTGCTGTTCACGCGCGAAGCCCTCTCGATCCAGGTTCATCCGGATGATGACGCAGCCCACGCGATGGGGCTTGCCCGCGGCAAGACCGAAGCTTGGTATGTGCTTGCTGCCGAGCCCGGCGCCACGGTGGCGCTCGGCCTGCAGTCGTCGCTCTCACAGGCGCAACTGCGAATTGCAATCGAGGACGGCTCGATCGCCGAGCGCATGTCCTGGCGAACGGCCGCGGCGGGAGATGTGATCTTCGTGCCGGCGGGGACGATACACGCGATCGGTCCAGGCCTCGTGCTTGCCGAGATCCAGCAGAGCAGCGATACGACGTTCCGCCTGTTCGATCACGGTCGCCAGCGCGAGCTCCATATCGAGCTCGGTGTTGCCGCCGCCTATGCAGCGCCGGCCGCAAAGCAGGTGCCGGCGCGACGGCTGAGCGATGCCAGGACACTACTTCTGGCGACCTCGTTTTTCACCCTCGAGCGCTTCGAGCTTGCGCCGGAATCCCTATGGGAACTGCGCGCGCAGGCAGAGACCTGGCTGCTGGTGATCGCCGGAGAGGGCCGGATTGGGCCGTGGCGGGCGCAAATGGGCGAAGGCTGCTTCGTGCAAGCCGACACCACGCATCTCGCCGCCGGGCGAACCGGCCTGACCTGCCTGGTCGCCTATGATGCCGCCTCGCCCAGCCATGACCTTCTTCAGCCGATCGCAGCCCGAAATGCGACCGCCCCGGCACACAGCACGATTCACCGGCCTCTGCTGCTCGCCGCGAGGGCGAATGCGCACAGTCCAACCACAGAGGCACGAGCATGACCGCACTCCACCGGATCGCCTTTATCGGCAACTCGTTGCCACGCCGCTGCGGCATCGCGACATTCACCACGGATCTGCAGCAGGCGGTCGCCGCGTCGGACTCTGGTCTGGCGACCTCGATCGTGGCGATGAACGACAGCGATGGTTACGACTATCCGGACTCTGTCGGGTTCCAGATCAACGATGACCGAATAGAGGATTATGCGCGCGCCGCCGACTTCCTGAACGAGGGTCGGTTCGACGTTGTCTCACTGCAGCACGAATTCGGCATCTTCGGCGGCGAAGCGGGCGCGCATGTCGCCGGATTGCTGCCACGGCTGACGATGCCGGTCGTCACGACGCTTCATACCGTCCTGTCGAAGCCGAGCCCGGCGCAGCGCGGCGTCATGGAGCGGATCGTCGACGCCTCGTCCCGCGTCGTCGTCATGGCGGAGAAGGGGCGCGACATGCTGCGCACCATCTATCGGCTTCCCGCCGACAAGATCGAGGTGATCGCGCACGGCATCCCCGATTTCGCCTTTGTCGAGCCTGATGAGGCCAAGGCGAGGCTAGGCTTCGCCGGCCGCTCGGTGATCCTGACTTTCGGCTTGCTCTCACCCAACAAGGGCATCGAGGTGATGATCGATGCGATGCCGTCGATCCTGAGACGCCGGCCCGATGCCGTCTATGTCGTCCTGGGAGCCACCCACCCCCATCTCGTCCGCGAGCAGGGCGAAACCTATCGCATCGGCCTGCAGAAGCGCGTCCATGAACTCGGCATCGAGGACCACGTCGTCTTCCTCGACCAATTCGTCGACCGCGAGACGCTGCTCGGCTTCATCGCGATGTGCGACGTCTACGTCACGCCCTATCTCAACGAGGCGCAGATGACTTCAGGCACGCTGGCCTACAGTTTCGGGCTCGGAAAAGCGGTCGTCTCGACGCCCTATTGGCATGCCCAGGAACTGCTCGCCGATGGCCGCGGCGTGCTGGTGCCGTTCAGCGACGTCGTCGCGACCGGCAACGAGATCGCAGGATTGCTGACCGACGCGGCCAGGCGACAGGCCATGCGCCGGCGCGCCTATGCCAGCAGCCGCTCCATGACCTGGGAGCAGACCGCAAAGCGCTATCTCACCACATTCGAGACGGCGCGGCGTAGCCGTTTGCTGAACGTGATTGCCGGGACGGTGCAGGCAAGACCATCCCTTCAGCCTTCCACGCCGCCGGAGCTACGGACGGATCACCTCCACTGCATGTGCGACGACACTGGCCTCTTCCAGCACGCCGTCCATTCCGTGCCGGATCGCGTGCATGGCTATTGCGTCGACGACAACGCCCGGGCGCTCCTCCTGTCCTGCCTTCTCGGCAGCGCCGGCGAGCAGCACCTGCCCGAGCCTCTGACGGCGCGGTTCGCCTCCTTCGTCCAGCACGCCTGGAATCCACAGGCGCGGCGCTTCCGCAACTTCATGAGCTTCGATCGACGCTGGCTCGAGGAGGTCGGCTCGGAGGACAGCCACGGCCGCACGCTCTGGGCGCTCGGCGAATGCGCGCGCAGCGACGCCAGCCCGTCACGGCGGCGCTGGGCTGCCGCGCTCTTCGCCGAAGCGCTACCCGTGGTCGAGAGCTTCAGCTCGCCTCGTGCCTGGGGGTTCGCCCTGCTCGGTCTTGACGCCTATTGCGCGGTGGTCGCGGCGCCGTCCTCCACCATCCACCTGCGCTCCCTGCTGGCGGACCGTCTGCTCGCCCTGCTGTCGACGGTCGAGACGCCGGACTGGGTTTGGTTCGAGGAAGGTCTCTCCTATGACAATGCCCGGTTGCCACAGGCTTTGATCGCCTCCGGGCTTTCGATGCAGGTTCCCGCCTATGTCGAAGCCGGCCTGCGCTCGCTGCGCTGGCTGGTTGGGGTGCAGAGCACACCTGCCGGCCTGTTCCGGCCGGTGGGTTCGGAGAGCTTCGGCGACAGGCTCAGCCCACCAAAGGCGTTCGACCAGCAGCCCCTTGAGGCCACGGCGACCATATCGGCCTGCCTTGCCGCCTGGCGTGCCGATGGTGACGCGCAATGGCGGGCGGAAGCAGTGCGCGCCTTCGCCTGGTTCATGGGCGAGAACGATCTGTCGACGCCGCTGGTCGATCTGGAAACCGGCGCCTGCCGCGATGGTCTCCACCGCGATCGGCCGAATGAGAACCGCGGCGGTGAATCCGTGGTATCCTACCTTCTCAGCCTCGCCGAGATTCGCCAGCTCTCCCGCATGAGTGAGGACCGCCCGAAACTGGCGCCGCTTCGGGTCTTGCACGCCTGAGCCTCCGGCGATCCGCACAAACCGAACTGGGGCCGCCTTGCCGCAAGCCACCTTCCTGAACCGGCAGGCTTTGCATCTGCATCCCGATCCCGCTCGGGTCGTGGTGCGTCGTTTCGGGCCCTCGCCCGATCCGCGCGACATGAACCCGACCGACAAGTTGCGGGCGAACCACATCGTCGCGCGCGTGATGAGGTTGAGCCAAGATGCGGCGGCAAGCCAGCTCGCTGAGGTGCTGGAGAACTTCAATGGCCGGCACCGGAACTTGCTGGAGCGCTTCGAGGCGCGCGCCGACGAGATGGAGGAGGTGTTCACCACACACTGCGAGTTCAGCAGGACGCAACGCCAGCTGGTCGGGTCCTATTTCCTGCACGAGTACTCGTTCGAGGCGGCAGCACTCTTCAATCCAAGCATCGTCTCGCACCCCGACCAGTCCGGCGTTCCGCCGGGCGGGCGCCGCTTCATCCTCAGCCTGCGCGCGGTCGGCGAGGGACACATCTCATCCCTAACCTTCCGCTCCGGCACGATCGCCACCGACGGCAGTCTGAGCGTCGATCCGACCTCGCGCCTCGCGACGATCGCCACTTTCCGCAATCGGATGGTGCGCCTCGATGGCGACGACGTCGAAGTGGCGTTCTCTCCGGACGGCGACATCAGCGAGCGGGTGATCTTTCCGATCACGGCCTCGCAGTCGAACGGGATCGAGGATGCCCGTTTCGTTGAGTTCGACGAGGACGGGCGAAGCGTGTTCCGCGCGACCTACACGGCCTATAACGGCAGGGGGATACGCTCCGAGCTGATCGAGACCACCGACTTCCTGTCGTTCCGGATGTCGCCGCTACGGGGCAGCGCTGCCGTGAACAAGGGCATGGCGCTATTCCCGCGCAAGATTGCCGGCCGCTATGCCATGATCGCGCGGCAGGACAATGAGAATCTCTATCTCGTCTATTCGGACGACCTGATGAACTGGGACGGTGGCGTCGCGATCCTGAAGCCGCAACACCCCTGGGAGTTCATCCAGATCGGCACCTGCGGCTCGCCGATCGAGCTCGACGAAGGCTGGCTCTTGTTCACCCATGGCGTCGGACCGGTGCGGCGCTATGCGATCGGCGCCGTCCTGCTCGACAAACAAGACCCATCGAAGGTGCTGGCGCGTTCGCGCGAGCCCCTGGTCCGGCCGGAGCCGTCCGAGCGTGAGGGCTATGTTCCCAACGTCGTCTACACCTGCGGTGCGATGCGCCACCGGGACCAGATCGTCCTGCCCTATGCGGTCTCCGATACCTACTGCAATTTCGCGACGATCAGGATCGAGGCGCTGCTGCAGGCCCTGAGCCCGGTCATCCCCGACGAAACGCATGATCTGCGGCAGGGCGCCTTCCCTGAGAAAGAGCACGAACATGACCCAAGATAAGTCCACGTCCCACCGCTCGATCGCACCCGGGGACGTTGTCCGGCTGTCCTTCGGCTTCGCCGATCAGTCCGGTGCCGGTGACTACGAGATCGTGCGGATCATGCCGACGCGGGCGAGCGGCGAGCGCGAATACCGCGTTCGCGGCGCCGACGGCCATGAGCGGGCGATCGGCCATGACCAGATTGTTTCGGACGGCCTCCGATCGGCGCGCAGCCCCGTCGGATGACGCTCGCTGCGTGGCCGGCATCCCACTTCAAACCAATCCACTTCGGAGAAGACACTTGGCTGAGAACTCGAAATCCCGCGTGACCGCAGATGCCGCGTTCCTGAGAACGCAAACCCAATCAATGTTGCGCAATCGCGTGCTGTCCGAAACGGAGACCATCAATCAGGCGCGCGACGCCAACACCGCGCGCTTGAGAGAATTGCGGCTGCAGAAGGAGGCGGCCGACCGAGCCGCTGCAGCATCGGCGCTACCACTGCCCAAGCGTAAACAGCCGGTTTGACGGGCCCTGTCACCGTTTCCGGGTTACTCCGCGATAAGACCTCTGCCCCGACTGGTTGAAACCCGCCCCTTGAGCTCTCGGATCGGGGGCCGACGAACGGAGATCGCTTGGACATCGACGTGACGCGGAAGCCGGACGGAACGGCCTGGCTGCTGACCGACCTGCTCGGTCGAGCGATGGGATATGTCGAGGACAGGGCGGAGGGCGAATTCATGATCTACCCTGCGGGCCAGGCGATCGCGACTATGCAAGCGATGCGGCGAGGCCCATTCGGGTCGCTCGATGCCGCGCTGGCCGAGATCGAGCGCTTTACCCGGGGAACCTGCCGGCGCGTTACCGACGATGCGCGGCCCGATTCCGATGGCTGAGCAAGGCCGTCCAGCGGTGCGCAGACGCTGGCTAGGCCGAAACGGGCTTGGATCGCTTCGCAAGCCTTTTGATCGGGGTATCGGCCGGCAGCTCGATCAGCTTGGCCTTGCGCGACGCCTTGGCCTGGTCGGAGATTGGAAGTTCGGAAAGCGCCTCATCGATATGCTGGCCTGCCAGCGAGCGCGCAGCCCGCTGCTGTCGCTTCCTGACGACATTGCGCGGAGCATCCACCGGCAGCGACAGCTCCATGTCGTGGTCGCCGATCGGCTGGCTCCCTGTCTGGGGGACTGGATCGGGACGGGTTGGTGGAACCTTGCGGGGATTGGCCATGATGAACGAACCGCCGCCGCGAGGCTTTTGTTCCGGTTTGCCGCGAGCCTGCTCGGATACGAGGCCGTAGTGTCCCGGCCACGCGCGGTGAGGCGATGATGCCCGCGCCGTGGTGGCAGAGTGGCGTGATCTACCAGATCTATCCGCGCTCGTTCCAGGACAGCAACGGCGATGGGATCGGCGACCTCAAGGGCATCACGCGGCGGCTGGGCTATCTCGCCGAACTCGGAGTCGATGCGATCTGGATTTCGCCGATCTACCCCTCACCGATGGCCGATTTTGGCTACGACGTCTCCGATTACTGCAACGTCGATCCCCGCTTCGGCACGCTCGACGATTTTGACGACCTGCTCGCGCAGGCCCATGCACGCGGGCTCAAACTCCTGCTCGATTTCGTGCCGAACCATACCTCCGACCGGCATCCCTGGTTCGCCGAAAGCCGCTCCTCGCGCAGCAATTCGAAACGAGACTGGTATCTCTGGCGCGATCCGGCTCCCGGAGGCGGGCCGCCCAATAACTGGATCAGCGATTTCGGCGGATCGGCCTGGGAATGGGACGAGGCCAGCGGCCAGTACTACTATCATGCCTTCCTGAAGCAGCAGCCGGACCTCAACTGGCGCAATCCGGCGGTGCAGAGAGCGATGCACGACGTGCTGCGCTTTTGGCTCGACCGCGGCGTCGACGGCTTCCGCATTGATGTGCTCTGGCACCTGATCAAGGCGGCCGACTTCCCCGACAATCCGCCGAACCCGGCCTACGCACCAGCGCTCGGCGAGATGGATCGCCTGCTCCAGCTGCATTCGACCGACCAGCCCGAGGTCCATGGCATCGCAGCCGGCATGCGTGCCCTTGCGGATGACTATCAGGCCGCGGGACAGGGCGAGCGCCTGTTGATCGGGGAGATATACCTGCCGGTCGAGCGGCTGATGCGCTATTATGGCGAGGATCGGCCCGGCGTGCATCTGCCCGGCAATTTCCAGCTTATCGAGGCGCCATGGCAGGCACGCTCGCTTGCCGCGCTCATCGCCGCTTACGAGGCGGCGCTGCCGCCGGGCGCGTGGCCGAACTGGGTGCTCGGCAATCATGACCGACCGCGCGTCGCGACCAGATTGGGGGAAAGCCAGGCCCGGGTCGCGGCAATGCTGCTATTGACCCTGCGCGGCACGCCCACCCTCTACTATGGCGACGAACTCGGCCTGAGCGATGTGCCGATCCCGGCCGATCAGGTCCAGGATTCGCGCGAGCTGCGCCAGCCCGGCAAGGGCCTGGGGCGCGATCCGGTCCGCACGCCGATGCCATGGGACGCCAGCACGCATGCCGGCTTCAGCACCGCTGCGCCCTGGCTGCCGCTCAACGGCGACTGGCCAGCCCGGAACGTGGCGTACCAATCGGCCGAGCCCGGCTCGATGCTGGCGCTGCATCTCCAATTGCTCGCGGCCCGACGCGCCCATCCTGCATTGGCTATCGGCGATTTCGCACTGCTGGATGCCGAGGGCGATATACTCGCCTATGAACGCCGACACGGTGGGGAGCGCCTGATCGTGGCGCTCAATCTCGGGGCGCAGCCGCAACGCCTGACCTTGCCGAACTGGGCTCATGGTTGCCGCCCCGTCCTGTCCACGCTCGCCGATCTGACGCCTGTGCAGGACGGCACTTTGCTCCTGCGGCCGAACGAGGGCGTGATCCTGACGCTCGTCGACTGATCAAAGGAAGGGGCGAAAGGATGCGCATCGCCATGCTGGCGCCAATCTCCTGGCGCACCCCGCCGCGCCACTACGGCCCCTGGGAGCTTGTTACGAGCCTGCTGACCGAGGCCCTGGTTGCGCGCGGCGTCGACGTCACCCTGTTCGCCACCCGGGACAGTCATACGGCCGGCACCTTGGCCGGCATCTGCCCGGCGCCATACTCCGAAGACCCGACGATCGACGCCAAGGTCTGGGAACTGCTGCACATCGCCCATGTCTTCGAGCGTACCGGCGAATTCGATCTCATCCACAACCAGGCCGATTTCGTGCCGCTCGCCTTCTCGCGCCTGGTCGGCACGCCGGTGGTGACGACGATCCACGGCTTTTCCTCGGAACGCATCCTGCCGGCTTTCAAGGCCTATGAAGACCGGGTCCACTATGTCGCGATCAGCGCCGCCGACCGGCATCGCGATTTGCGCTATGCCGCGACCATCCATCACGGCATCCTGATCGAGGAATTCCCGTTCGACCCGGTCGGAAGCGAGGACCTGCTTTTCTTTGGCCGCATCCACCCCGACAAGGGTGCGGCCGAAGCGATCGCCGCCGCGCGCGCAGCTGGACGCCGGCTGGTCATGGCCGGCATCATCCAGGACCGCGGCTACTACGACGCGCAGGTCGCGCCCGCGCTCGAGAGCGAGAGCGTGGTCTATCTCGGACCAGTCGGCGGCAGCGCCCGCACGCATACGCTCGGCTCGGCCAAGGCGTTGCTGCACCTGATCAACTTCGAGGAGCCGTTCGGATTGTCGATCATCGAGGCGCTTGCCTGCGGCACGCCCGTCATCGCCTCCCGCCGCGGCTCGATGCCGGAATTGATCGAGCACGGCGTGACCGGGTTCCTGGTCGATAGCATTGAGGAGGCCGTGGCTGCGATCGCGCGCCTATCCGAGATCAACCGCACTGCCTGCCGGGCAGCCGTCGCGGCGCGCTTCACCGTCGAGCGAATGGCCGATCGCTATCTCGAGCTGTATCGGTCGATCCTCGGATGAGGCATGCACTTCCAGCGGACACGGCGCGCGTGCCCAACGGATGACCGCGAAGAAACAACGTGCGCTTTCCTCGTCCCTGGCCTAGGCTGCGAGCCTGCTTCGACATGACTTGCCTGGGTTCGTCCCCAGGTAGCCGCGGCAGCTGCTAACCCGGCCGCGCTGCACCGAGCACTTGCTCGCTCCTTCTGAGTGATATCCGCGCCTGCAATTTCGCGTGCGCATTTCAATGGGCGACCGCCTGCGAGGCGCCCAGCTCCGGCCGGTACGACCCGAGAGATCGCCCACCGTGATCTCCAAACGAGGACGAGAACGGCATGTCTAAAGGCGAACGACGCGGGAACCGAGAGGCCAAGAAGCCGAAGCAGGACAAGCCGAAGCTTGCAGCTCCCGCCCCCAACAGTCTCGCCGCTGTGGTCGTGAAGGCCGCAGCGCCGAAGAGGAAATAGCGTCCAGCGCGCTGGGGCGGCAGTCCCCCGAGACCGAGTTCATGCGAGCGTCAGCCAACCACAGGATAGTCATGATCCGTTTCAGGACGATCGAGCCGAAGCCGGCTGCGAACACCAACAAGCCGACAAAAACTTCGACGGCATCGCCGGCTGAACCCACGCCGGCTGCCGCAAAGGTCGCGCCGCGGCAGCCGGAAGCCCCCGGAAAGCGCCGGAACCAGCCGCCCGGGGAGAAGCTCGAGTGCGACTAGAAATTATCTGCAGTCAAGCGATGATAGCTCTGGCGCTTGCGGGAATAGGCCGCCTCGGCAGCCTTCCGGATGGCAGCAAGATGCGCATCATATGTTCGCAGCATCGATGCTTCGCCCGGGCCTGCCGAAGCGTCAATGCTGCGCAACGCTGCGAGCTCGACCTCGAATGCGATCTCCAGGGCGGAATCGGAGCCCCAGAAACACACGCAGCCCCGTGCGGTGTCATATCGTCGGATTGGATTGGGGAAGTGGAGGCTCATCGGATCATTCTCCCGAATTGATCAGGTTCAGGCGTATCGTCGACACGTTCGAATATTTGCCACGCGACGGTGAGAATAAGTCGCGCGACAAGGTGCAGACTGGGCGTAGTGCTGCGAAGGGCGAGATATCTCAGGTTTTCGGAACACCTAGTGCTGTCGCACAGGCCTTGGCCACGTCTGAATTGGGGAAGGAACTGCCTGGCATTGTCGCCCACCCGCCCTTTGCGATGAAATCACCCTGCTGCCAGGAGCGGATCTTCTTGAATTCGGCGAGCTGCTCGGTCGCATTGGCCTGCTGCTGGAATTTCGCCACGCAGATCGGCGAGAGAGCAGCCACAAGAGCGGTGCTCGAACGCGTCCTGGCTTCTCGCTCCGCCGTGCTCTGTGTCACCCAGCCGCCCCAGGTGAAACCGATGATCGCGAGAGTAATAGCTCCGCCGGCGGCGCCCCAGGCGGCCGGCTTCAGTTCTGCTGGCATTTTCATGATGTCGGGCTTTCCGAACCGGAAGAAAACCTTCCGTGAAACATCATATCACGTTTTGGATGTGGTTGATTGTCTTTTAATGTGAGCCTTTTTATTTCTCCATCGACATCCGCAATTAAGAACTAACGAGCCGTATTACGCTCTATGATGGGGCGCGAGATGCTCCAGGGGCCCCGAAAGGCTCGCCGGAAATCATTTGGCGGATCGTTCCTTGGTTGTCGTCATATCAATCCCAGATGGGCTTGCTATCGACGCCGTTCCGTGACGGCTACAAGCGACATGGCGCGACCGCGAAAGGGCATGAATTGAACCCACCGACACAAGGGCGCTTCCATTTCAATCGCGCCGAGCTTTGGGCCGATGGCCTGATTCATGTCCTCGGAATCGTGCTGGGCATCGGCGCGGTCGCGTATCTGATTGTGCGCGTCGTCGCAGCGGCCCCGGCGCCCGCGGTGGTCCCAGTTGCGATCTATGGTTCCGCGCTGATGGCAGTCCTGATCATCTCTGCCGTCTACAACATGTTGCCGGTTTCACCGGTTAAGTGGGTGATCCGACGCTTCGACCATTCGGCGATCTACGTTCTGATCGCGGGAACATACACGCCCTTCCTAGCGAGGATGGGCGAGAGCGTCGTGGCGCATATCCTCCTCGCAGTCGTCTGGACCGCATCAGCTGCCGGGGTCCTGCTCAAGATCGCGCTACCTGGCCGATACGATCGCGTTTCGATCGCTCTCTATCTTCTCATCGGCTGGAGCGGCGTCTTCGCCTGGGAGAGCATCGCGCAGCTTCCAAGTCTCGCCTTGTGGCTGATTGTGACGGGGGGGCTTCTCTACACGCTGGGCGTGGTCTTTCACGTCTGGCAGACCCTTCCGTTCCAGAACGCTATCTGGCACGCCTTCGTGCTCGCCGCTTCCGGCTGCTTCTATGGCGCCGTCTTTCAGGCCTATGCGATCGCACCATCAAGCTGACCGCGCTCACAGCGTTCCAGGGAGAGGCGTCTAGCGGATTGGTGTTCACAGGCTTGGAATTGGGAGGCTCGTTGTCAACAGAGCAGCCGGTTCCGGGGGAATCATATTCCTCTACGATACGCCTGTGAGAACATGACCGCAGAAGCTCCGATTTCTGGTTTAATCTCAATGCGATGTGCTACTGTTAGGCTCAGCTCCTCAGGCTGACAGCAGGCAGGAGACGGAAATGGCGCATCACTATGACGTCGGCGACCAGGTCAGCCTGGCTTTCGGCTTTCACGACCAGAATGCCGCCGGGCTCTATAAGGTCACGCGCCGCTTGCCCTCTCTGGTTGACGGCGAGCCTCAGTATCGCGTGAGGGGTCTCGACGACCGGGAACGGGTCATCGGTGAAGCGCAGATCAATGGTTCACCGAGACAACACACCGGAGATCGGTCCGTTCGGTTACGTCGTCAAGACAACCCGATAACCGAGATGTTCAATCGCTTGGGCATAGAAAAGAAATAGACGCGCAAACCTCTTCAAGGTCGTGCGCTCATTCAAGCCGATGAAGAATCTTTACTTTCTATCACGCCGTTACTGATCCCGTCTGAATCCCCGGAAATGCTGCCCCTGGAAGGGCTCGTGAAAATGCCGGCGCCATCTCAGCAGCGGATTGCGCTTTTCGGCGATCAGCCAATCATGCTTGCTGGCCTTAACGCACTTGTCGGCGCAGTTCCCGGCGCGACCGTCATTGGCGTGCCATTGACGATATTCGATGCGGTCGAATTCACTCGTTTGCAGAGCCCCGAAGTAGCGATCATCTGCATCGGTACGTTGACACCGGCCAGCCTCGCGTTCCTAGGGCGCATCTTGGGCGTATCGCCGCTCATCCTGATCCTGCTCGTGTGCGAAGATCGCGATTCGAGATCGATCAGGGCGGCATTCCGCCTGGGCATCGCAGGCTATCTGCTGAATGGCGCTTCGACCGACCGTCTGCTGCAAGCGCTGGCGGCCGTTCGAGGCGGCGGGCTGTATTTGGACGGGGGCCTGGAAGCCTCACTGTCCATGGGAACCATTCTGCGTCGACCAAGCGGCGCTGGTGACGATCTGAGCGAACGCGAAATGCAGGTTCTCCGGCTCGTCGTTTCGAGCAATTCGAACAAGAGCATCGCACGTCAGACGGGCCTGAGCATCAGGTCGGTCGAAACCTATCGCTTCCGCGCCTGCAAGAAACTGGGCCTGTCTTCACGAGGAGACATAATGCGCTATGGCTCCGATCGTGGGTGGACTCCATTTGATTGAAGGCTGTTTCAGATTCATGAAATTTTATCAAATGCTTAGCCTTTGGTCGCGCCCGATTGACACCCCTAATTGTCGATGAAGCCCCCGTCGCCCCAATCGCTCCGGCGCTTGGATGGGGCAACGCTGATCTGGTCGCGCGGCGCGGGACTGTTTCGACCGGGATGCTCCTCGCCGAACTAAACAGCCTGAAAGCGGACACTCCGAACGTCAGGAATGGGCCAGTTTCGACCCAAAGCAACCCGCCAGGTACACAGCATGACGGCTATGCGGTTGACCAGACGCAGCTTTCCGCAGGCGATTTCCACAACCGCACCGCAACGCTTCCGCAAATTCAATTATGGAAGCTCAAAGCGTCATTTAGATCGCCTGCCGCTTTTCAGCGGCTTTGGCGCATCCGTGCCAACGGCGGGCGCGTCCAACAATCTGCTCACATCGACATCGAGCGCGACAGCCAAGCGATCCAGCAGGTCGACTGTCGGGTTGAACTCCTGACGCTCCATTCCACTGATGTAGCTTCGATCCACGTCGGCATCGACGGCTAGGTTCTCCTGCGAGAGTCCTCGCTCGACCCTGATCCGCCGCAGATTCCATGCCACTCGGGTCCGCGCATCCATGGGCGCGAAGCGAGCAACTTGCTGCGCCGCAAACCATCGAATATATTCAACACAATTCGGTGGCGCACGAAAGAAACTTCGTGTTCGCGTGAATTGCGCCGAGGAAGCGGGGGACTTCGCAAGCGGTAGCCGGACGATCGCGCCCAAAACGCGACTGGTCTGCTCTTGCCCGCCTTCGCTGCATTGGATTCGGCGACGAAGGCGGACTGGCGTGAGCGACTGGTATTTTGAGAAGAACGGCGAGCGCGGCGGGCCCATCAGCGCCGACGAGCTCAAGGAGATGGTGGCGAGCGGGTCGATCAACCTCGCCAATCTGGTCTGGACGGCAGCCTTCGGCAGTGAGTGGAAACGGCTCGGCGAGACCGAGCTTGCGCCGCCGCAGCCTGCCATGCCGCCGCCACTGCCATCCAAGGAGCCGCCGGTCCTTCCGCCCAAGTCCGAGAAGCCCGCCTCGGAACCGAGCGACTTCCTCGACAGCGAACTGACCAAGACGCTGATCGGCAAGAAGCAGGACCACTATCTCGCCAAGTGGCGGACGATCCTGGCCAAGGCTGGGGGCAATCCGACCAAGATCGCGACGATCAGCTCCTGGACCTGGCCAGCGCTGTTCCTGCCCTATTGCTGGCTGCTGTACCGGAAGATGTACGTGCTCGGCGGCTTTGTTTTCGCCTTCCAGCTCGTCTATGTGCTGCTGCCCGAGAGCGTGCCGACCCTGCCGGCCCGTCTTATGCTGCTCGGCACCTTCGCCCTTGGCATCGTCTTCGCCCTCTACGGCAACGCCTGGTATCTCGACATCGTTCGCAAGCGCTGGGAGGTGCTCCGGACCGAGCCGGATCAGCCTGCTGCACTCGCCACGGCGAAGCGGGAAGGCGGCGTCGACCTGATCGCTCCGATCGTCGCCTTCGCGCTGGTCATTGCCGCAGTGGTCGGACCGCATCTGATCACCTCGAACAGTCCGGTCGCCTTGGTGCGCGATGGACATATGAGCGCCTACCCCGGCACCACCGTCGGCAAGGCCTTCGATGGGAACTTCGACGGCGGTACCTGGCGCAGCTTCACCACGGCCAAGGGGCAGCAAGTCGTCGAGTTCAGCGGCAAGATTAACGCGGTGCTGCATGCGAACGCGGTCCAGCGGCTTTGGCAAGCAGGTGAAGAGCTCCAGAAGGGGGCCAGCTCCAAAACCCATGGCGATCAGCTCGAATTCAACTACCGGCTGAACGTCTTTCAGGTCGCCTATCGCTATCTCGACGGCAAGCCCGAGCTCCAGCGGCTGCTGCAGAAATGGGAATGCGGCAAAGTCGAACAGGTCAACCTGGCCGGACCATGGGTCGGGATGCTCCCGACCTGCAATGAACATCTCTACAGCTTCCTGGGGGACGTGATCGACGCATGGGCCTCCAAGGCGCATTGGCCGCTCGGAGCGCCGGTTACGGTGCAATGGACGATCCGGGTCGATGGCGAAGGCTTCGACCTGACACAGCTGTCCAGCAAGGCCTGGGAAGGCCGAGAGCAGGACCACATCCTCGACACTCTCTTCCAGTGACAGGCGCGCGACCGCGACACCGCCGCGCGCAGGCGAGCCTTCACCATCCCGACCTTCATCCTCGAACGAAGATACTGCGCATGCTTTCGCGATCCATTTGCACCGCCTTCGCGCTCGGCGTCATGGCCATTCCGGTAGCCGCATCGGACATGGCACGGTTCAAAGCGCAAAACTCGATCGTTGCATTCACATCCGAGCCCAACGATCTCGGATCGACGAAGGATTTCCTCCGAAAATTCCCGGAGACGCGCTGCGCCGGCACGTTCCTCGCGGCCGATTATTTCCTCTATTTTTGCGAGAATGGCCGCAAACCCGTGCAGAAATTCTATTTCAACTTCGAGTATGGCGATAACACCGTCGCCCTAGACGGGGTCAGCCTGAACGGCGAGAAGCCCAATCTCGACCGATCCCTAAAGCGGCTGATGAAGTTGCTCGATTAGCTCCTGCCACGTTTGCTACAATCGTTTGCTACAAAAGCAGCCCATTTCGTCCATCACGGCAGTTACAACCGTTTGATACAATTGGTGCGGAGAAAATGGCTGGGGCGCCAGGATTCGAACCTGGGAATGGCGGTACCAAAAACCGCTGCCTTACCGCTTGGCGACGCCCCAATCTGGGCTGCCTTCTAGAGCGCGTCGCGACTGCGTGCAACATCCGATCACTCGCTCCCACGGTCGATCATCACGGCGGAACCGACCTCGATCCATCTTTTTCAAAAGATTGCAGCTCCCCATCTCCTTGGCTGTTGCACTGCGACGGCCGGCTGGCTATAAGCCGGCCACCAGTTGATCGGAGTGTGGCTCAGCCTGGTAGAGCACCTCGTTCGGGACGAGGGGGTCGCAGGTTCAAATCCTGCCACTCCGACCAAAATTTCCCGAGATATTTCAAGACGTCGCAAGAACAGCCCTTCGGGGCTTTTATTGTTCGCGACCAGGAATGCCGCGCGCTTCGCGCTTGCTGATGATCTCGGCGCCGGTCCCTCCTGCCTCGCCAGCAACCCCGAACGGCCGGGCCACCTGCCTCAGGCCGCCCGGATCCGGCCGAGGAAATCGGCGACCTCGGTGTCGAGATCGACCGATTGGCGCGACAGCATGTCCGCGGAATCAGCGACATGATTCGCGGCCTCGCCCGTCTCCTCGGCGACGCGGCTGACGATGTCGATATGCCCGCCTGCCGTCACCGTCTCGCCGGCGGCGCGCCTGACATTCTCGGCGATTCCGGCCGTCGCGACGTTCTGCTTCTCGACCACGGCGGCCACCGCGCCGGAGATGTGGTTGAGCTTGTCGATCGTCGCCGTCATCGCACCGATCGCCTTGATCGCATCGGCGCCGGAGAGGCTGATCGCATCGATCTGGCTCTGGATCTGCTCGGTCGCCCGCCAGGTATCGTCGGCGAGTCCCTTGATCTCGTGCGCGACGACGGCAAAGCCACCGCCCATGTTGCCGATCCTGGCCGCCTCGATCGACGCGTTGAGCGCCAGCAGGTTGGTGTGCCGGGCAATGGTCGAGATGACGTTGGTCACGTTGCCGATCTCGTGCACCTTGCGCGAGAGTTCGTCGACACGGTCGAGCACGGTGAGCGCCTGCTGTGTCGTGTCGCCGACAAGACGCGCAGCCTCATTGACCTGGCGATCGACCTCGGTGAAGGAACTCGCCAGCTCCGAGGTCGCCTTGGTGATGGCGACGACGTTCGAGGACGACTGCCGCGACGCTTCCGAGGCGGCATTCGAGCGTTGTGAAACCTCCGTGGCACCGTTGCGCATCTGCTCCGAAGCGGCTCGCAGGGACCCGATCGAGGCAACCACGGCTCGCGCGATGCCGGCGATCTTGCGTTCGAACTCGTTGGCGAGGTCGTGCAGAACGCGGCGCCGCTCATGCGCGGCCCGGGCCGTCGTCTCGGCGACATCCTTGCGCGCCTCGTCGGCAATGGTTCTGGCCGCTTGTGCCTCCGTGCGCTCCCGCACCGAGGTCTCCACCGCCTGTCGCAGGGACGAGACGATCCAGCTCAGCGCCGCCGCCTGCACCGCGACGATGGCGCCGTGCAGGAAGGCGCGCCGAATATCGCCGCCGCCCGGAAACACGCCGGCCGAATAGACCAGGCTGAAGAGCAGATGGTGCGCGGTGATGGCGAGCGTCGCCGGCAGGAAGATGCGCCAGTCGAGCCAGCCGACCAGCACCGCCAGCATGGCGAAGAAGTACATGTGCAGATCGGCTTGGTAAGGATGCCCGGCGTAGGAATACACCAGCAGCATCACCTGGCCCACCAGCGCGATGCTGGAGATCTGGCGCGTGACCCAGCCGATCCGGTCGATCCGCCAGGCGAGCGTTGCGACGATGGCGAGCGCTACATTCACCGCCACGAGCTTCGGCGCATGGGCAGAGCTATCTGCCGGCATCGCGACCAGCAGCAGCCCCGCATTTGCCCACAGGATCCCGATCAGGACCTTGGCGAAGCGCTCGCGTAGCCGGTGCACCTCATCCATTCAGGAGGTTCCTCACCCGACGAACACAGGATTGGGCCAGCGAACCATCGACGACGAGCCAGGCCCCTGCTCGGTAGAGCGACATCGCATAATCAGTCCCCTCGCCGACGCTGACTACGACCGCTTCGGCGCCGTCCAGTTCGAGGAGACTGCCGCCCGCCAGCGAAACAGCGCGCGCCATCTCCGGCTGAGAGGTGCCCGATGGAAAGAATGCAGCGATCGGCCGCCCTGGAACCGGCCAGGCCGCGATGAGAAAGGCGACCAGCGCCATTGCCGAGCTGAGTATCAGGCCGAAGCCGATTTCACGCATCGCGTGCCCCCCGGCATTCGATCCGCAATCAAAAAACAGTTAAAAGAGTGCAGCCTCGCGACTTTACAACCGGTAAACGAGATCGAGTACTGTGAACGGGTATTCACATTCTTGTTCGCGCGGGTGCTCGTCGAAGAAGTGGGCTCGCTGAGCCGCCGCCCGCACACGCTTGGGTAGAAATCGCTCGAAATGCGCAGCCCAGGCCTCGCCGAATGCCGGTCGGATCGTTTGCACCAGACGAGCGGAGGCATCGCGGTGGCGCCACGCCCGCCGCTTCGCTATGCTCGCGGCGCAATCTGGAGCAGCATCCGCATGAAGCCCGCCTTCCGCCTCATCGCCGTCCTTGGCCTCACGATGCTGCTCGCCGGCTGCGACCGCTGCGGCAGTCTGATGGAGCTCGACATGTTCCTGCAGCCGGTGAAGAAGGCCTGCACCGACCAGAAGCCGGCGGGCTGACGCCGCAGGACGATCTGCAGGCAACAAAAAAGCCGGGGCGAGCCCCGGCTTTCTGATTCCGTAGGATGGCTCGGCTCAACCGCGGCGCTTCAGCACCGACCAGCCGGCCCCGACCAGGCTCGCCGCCAGCGCCGCCTTGATCAGGTCGCCGAGCAGGAAGGGCAGCACGCCGGCGGCCCAGGCCTTGGCGAAGCCGATGCCGGTCGCCCCGCTCGCCATCTGCGCGCCGAGCGCCAGCCAGGCGAAACCGAACGCCATCAGCACGATCTCGGCCAGCACCACGCCGCCGGCGAGCCGCAGGAGCGAAGCCCCGCGCGAGCCGGCCCAGCCGGCGATCGCCGCCGCGACGACGAAGCCGATCAGGAAGCCGCCGGTCGGGCCAAGCAGATAGAGCGGGCCGGCCGCGACCGGCGGGGTATTGGTGAAGACCGGCAGGCCGGCGAGGCCGTAGGCGATGTAGAGCGCGACGGTCGCGGCGCCGAGGCGCGCGCCATAGGCGGCGCCGAGGCCGAGCACGGCCAGCGTCTGCAGCGTCATCGGAACCGGCCAGAACGGCACCTTGACCTTGGCGGCGGCGATGATCAGCAAGCTGCCGACGACAGCGAGCGCGACATTGCGCAGGACCTGGCTGCGCGGGGCCGGCAGGGCCGCGTTGACCATGGAGGTGGCGGGCAGGGACAGCGTCTCGGCCATCGGATCTCGTCCTTCTTCTTCGGGCGCCGTCGACGCCCGGCTCGTTCGTCTATAGGAAATGGCCCGCCGGCCGACAAGCCGGGGATCATGCCGCTTCCGGATGTGCAGATGACCAGCGCCGACAAGGACACCACCGACGAACCGCTCGACTTCGACCGCGACCCCGGCGCGGCCTCGGGCGAATTGGTGCAACTCTCGCCGCTGGTACGCCGCCTGATCGCCGGCAATGGCGGGCCGATGACCTTCACCGGCACCTGCAGCTACATCGTCGGCCGCGGCAAGATCGCGATCATCGATCCCGGCCCAGACGATCCCGGCCATGTCGAGCGTCTGCTCGCGGCGATCGCCGGCGAGACCGTCACCGACATCGTCATCACCCACACCCATCGCGACCATTCGCCGGCCTCGCGCGCAATCCAGGCCGCGACCGGAGCCCGCATCGTCGGCTGCGGCCTGCACCGGCCGGCGCGCGAGCTCGCCCTCGGTGAGATCAACCCGCTCGACGCCTCCGCCGACAGGGATTACGCGCCCGATCTGATCATGGCCGAGGGCGACGCCGTCTCCGGACCGGGCTGGACGCTCCAGGCGCTGGCGACGCCCGGTCACACCGCCAATCATCTCGCCTTCGCCCTGCCGGAGGAGATCACCCTGTTCTCGGGCGATCATGTCATGGCCTGGTCGACCACGATCGTCGCCCCGCCCGACGGCTCGATGGTCGCCTACATGGCCTCAATCGAGAAGTTGCGGGGGCGCGAGGACCGGCTCTATTGGCCCGGCCATGGCGGCCCGGTGCGCGAGCCGCAGCGCTTCCTGCGCGGGCTGGTGCAGCACCGGCGCCTGCGCGAGGCGGCGATCCTCGGCCGCCTGCAGGCCGGCGACGAGACGATTGCCGAGATGGTGCCGCCAATCTATCAGGAACTCCCGCCCCGCCTGCTCGGCGCTGCCTCGCTCTCGGTGCTGGCGCAGCTCGAGGATCTGGTCGCGCGCGGCGTGGTGCTCTGCGACGACGTCGCGCCATTGCTGGCGAGCCGCTACCGGCTGGCGTGAGGCTCTTGAGACCGCCCTGCAGATGCGTCAGGGCGTGTCGAAAATGGCGATCTTCGAGCATCGGAGCGGAGCGTA
The DNA here is from genome assembly GCA_005502805.1 of Rhizobiales bacterium 2SD. GTDB lineage: Bacteria > Pseudomonadota > Alphaproteobacteria > Rhizobiales > Beijerinckiaceae > Allobosea. The sequence continues at coordinate 369,833 of SCMY01000001.1, forward strand.
CTCAAAGTACGTGAGCACCGAGGCGCAGAAGAGCACCATTTGCAGACCGCCATCACGCATCTGCGGGTTGGTCTCTCAGCGCAGCTCCACCAGCAGCTTCACCTCCTCCTCGAAAGCGGCGATGCGCCTGGCATTGGCGCCGAAATCGAAGCCGCCCAGCCGCGAGGCCGAGCGGATGTCGATGCGGCTGCCGTCGGCGCGCGGCCGGATGCGGATGGTGATGTCGTCGACGAGGCGCAGCACGCGCGAGCGCGCGACGGCATCGAGCCGCCCTGCCCCGCTGCGTCCGCCCGGCGCCGCGCCTTCCAGCACCTGCCAGCCGAGATTGACGCAAGCCTTGCGGGCGATGTCGTAGGCGACCTCTGCCGGCAACTCGAGCACGATCGGCACCGCTTTCGGATAGCCTTGGCGCTGCGCCTTGCGCCGCTCGGCCGGGACATCGGGTGGTACCCGCCCCTGGCGCGCCGTCAGAGCCACGCGCGAGCGACTGAAGGCCGGCGGCTCGTCGATATCGGTCGAGACGTCGGCGATCAACGGCAGGGTCGCCAGTTGGAAACCGCCATAAGCGACCGGAGCCAGCAGCAGCAGGCAGAGCAGGAAGGCCTGCACGGCGATGGCGACGCCGCGATGCCCCTCCTGCCAGATCCGGACGAAGGCGGCGAGCGCCAGCAGGAAGGCGAGCAGCACGAAGACATAGGCGCCGGCGATCGGCGCCAGCCGCTCCACCGAGGGCTGGCCGAAGCGGAAGATCAGCACGGCGAGGACGACGACCGTCAGCCCGAACAGCGCCAGCCGCCGGCTCCAGATCGCCGCACGCGAAATCGGCTCCTCGAAGACGAGACGACGATGCATCTCTCTTAGGTGGCGGAGCGTCGGGAGGAAGGCAAGCGCCGCTCGCTAGCGCACGACGATCGGCACCGTCGCCTCGACTATGCCGGGGATGGCGCGCAGCTTCTCGATCAGGTCGAGCACCTCGTCAGATTGCAGGATCGCCGCATCATCGTTCGCGCTCGGCGCCGCCTTGAGCCAGCGCTGGCGCAGCGCCCCCGGCAGCTCGGCCTCCGTGCCGAAGCAGGCGAACAGGTTCTCGAAGGCAGCGTCGAGCACGATGTCAGTCAGCCCAAAATCATAGGGGTAGGACTGGCCGCCGGCCCGCAACACGCTCTTGCCCGCCTCGCCACGCACCGGCAGCACGACCGAGGCCGTGCCATCCGAATCCAGCACCCAGCAATAGAGTTTCGTGCCCGGCTTGCCCTCGATGCGGACATCGAGCCGCCTCCCCTTGGCGAAGGGCGAAGCTGCCGGCAGCAAAGCGAGCCGCGCCCGGTCCGAACCCGCCGTCGCAGCCACATGCTCGAGGAAGGGCCGCACCGACGGATCGCAGCCCAGCCCCTCGACCGGGATGCGATTACGCCCGGTCGGGGCCAGCACGGCGTCGCCGCGGCGGAATTCGAGCTGCATCCAGCTTTGCCCGCTGCGGTCCTGCTCGAAACGGCCGCGCGTCGTCACCTCTGCGCTAGGCACCGCGCACTGGCCGGGCGCTGCCTTGCGGATCTCCAGCGGCCGCGCACGCAGAACGCGATCGTCCGAACGGGACTCGACGTCGAGCGCGAGCAGCAGCCGCTCGCTGAGCGCGGCGCTGCAGGCGCTGTAGCCACTCGCCGCGGCGAAGGGACAAACATCGATCCGCTTCAGCTCCGGCGCCGCCCGCACGAGGTTCTCGACCGCCCGGCTCATCACCTGATCGACATCGACCACACCTGACCTGGTCCGGATCGCGATCTCGACCGGCTCACTCGTCGCCTTGCAATCGCCCGCCTTGGCGATCGCCTGCAGGCGGAAGCTCGCTTTGTCCTCCTGCCGCGCCGGCTCGGTGAAAAACACGCTGGCGTCGCCGTCGAACGCCTTGCGGATCTGCGCCTCGGCCTCGCCGGGCTTCTGCAAGTTGAGGCTGTCGCGCAACGTCTTGATGCGCACGACATCGGCACTCGCCGCCAGCCTGACCCGCCCCTCGCTCTGCAGGCGGCTCTCGATCGCGAGCCTGACCTCATCGGCCTGCGTGCGCGACAACACCTGCTGGCCGCCGTCGAAGCCGACCACGGCGAGTGAGAGATCACGCTTGCCCGAGCAGGCAGCAACGCCTTCGAGCCAGGTCGACAAGGCATCGGCACGCGCAGCGCCAGCGCTCACGATGAAGAGACCAGCGGCAAGAAGACAGCGCGACAAGCCGCTCACGTTCGACCTAATGCTCCTGCTCCAGCGATCGCGCATAGCCATCCAGCGCCCGCACGAAGACGGGGTTGAAGCGGCCATCGATCGCGCCGCTGTAATGATCGGCCTTCTGGGCGGCGCGTTGCAAGGCCCGCACAGTGTCCGGCTTGAGCTTCTGCTCGGAGACGTCGCTGGCGGAGATCGCCGCGGCACCCGCCTCGCCCTTCGCCAGCGCCTTCATCAGCATCTGCAGCGCGTTCGTGCCGGGGAAGAAGGAGCCGAAGCCGTTGTCGATCAGCGTCGCCATCGAGACCATCGCGATCGGGTCGCCCTTGTCGGCGGCCTGGCGGAACAGGTCGAAGCCCTTCTGCGGATTCTTCGGAAAGCCCGGCCGCCCCTCGAGATAGGCCGGCACCAGCTTGGCGATCGAGAAGGCGTCGCCTGCCTCCGCCGCCTTCTGGTACCACCGCAGCGACGCCGCCTCGTCGCGCGGCCGGCCGCGGCCATATTGCAGCATGCGCCCGACATTGCTCATCGCGATGGCATTGCCGGTGCCGGCGGCTTGCTCATAAAGCGCAAAGGCCTTCTGCAGCTCGACCTTGCTGCCCTGGCCGTTTTCGTAGAGCGCGCCGAGATTGTTCATCGCCGCGGCGCTGCCGGCATCGGCCGCCTTGTCATAGGCTGAGAGCGCCTCCTTGTAGCGCTCGGCTTTGTCATAGGAGCGGCCGAGCTGGTAGGAGAGCCGCCTGATCTGAGGCTGCGACTCCGCCGCCTGCTTGCAGGCCGCAATCGCGGCGCGGGCATCGATCCGCGCGAACTTCACGCCCTTGACGCCCTCGCGCCGATCGGGATCGGCGGGGTCGCCGGCGAGCTCGTCGCAGTCCTGCACGTGCGGATCACGCGAAGCGTCGGTGCGGCCGAGATAGCCCTCGGCCAGGGAGCGATAGGCGCAGACCGTGCCGCAGCCCTTGAGATAGTCCTCATAGCGGCCAGAGCCGCCGAGCCTGACCCAGTTCTGCTCGTCGGTCGCAGCTTCGCCGCTGCGGCGCTTGTCGAGCAGCAGCGCCATCGCCGCCTCGCGATAGCCGCAGGTCTCGCCGCAGCGCGCGACATAGGCCTCGAGCGCGCTGCGCTCGCCGGCCGCCTTGGCCCGCTGCCAGTTGGCCTCGTCCCGCGCCAGCGCGACCGCCCGCGCCACCGCCGGAACCGGCTGCGCCACTGGTAGAGCGATGGAAGCGAGGTCGATCTCCGGCGCCTGCTCGCGCCCACTGTCGCGCCGCGCCGCGGCCTCGACACTGTCCTTGAGATAGCGCTGCAGGTCGGACCAGGCGAGCGGCCCGGTCTCGGGCGCGCCGGCCGACCGCGCCAACCCGGCAGCGCCCATCAGGAAGCGGCTGGTGAACAGGCCGAGCTTCTGGGTCTCGTCCCAATTGGCCGGGGTGGCGCCCGAAGTTGCGACCAGCTTGACGATGCCGCCGCCGGTCCGCGGCTTGGCCGGCGTGAAGCCCGGGGCGGAAACGGCGAGCAGGCTCTCGCCCTTGCGGCCGGTCTCGCCGGTGAAGCAGGCATCGATCATCACGATCAATTGCCGCTTCGCCCCGATCTTCTGACGGACCAGCTCCAGGTTGCGGTAGAGCGTCTGCAGGGCGTAGCCGCTCTCGCTGGCGTTGGGATTGCCGTCCTGCGGCAAGAGGAAGGGCTGGCGGGTGGCAAGATCGGGCACGCCATGGCCGGAATAATAGACGAAGACGTTCGAGCGGCCCTCGACGGCGCTGCGCCAGAGCTTGCCGCCCTGCGGATTGGCCTCGCTGCCGAACATCTGGGTGAGCTCGCCGAGCGTCGCGTCCTTCAGCAGGAAGACGTTCTGCTCGCGGAAACCGAGCGTGCCGGTGAGATAGGCCTTGATCGCCTCGGCGTCGTTATGGGCGAAGTCGACCGTGCTGGTCTGCTTGTACGCCTTGTTGCCGATGACGACCGCGATCGACTCGGCATTGTCGGAGAGGGTGACCGGCGGCGCCTGCGCGATCGAAGGCGAGAGAAGCCCGAGCCAGAGCAGGGCTGCGATCAGGAACGCCGGCAAGGCCACCTCCAGAATCCGCGCGCCAGCGCTTTGCCGCGCCGGCACGTCGATTTGTCGATGCGGCTTTTGTCCGGACGATCCGTGGCGAAGATGTGACGCTAGGGACTCTCAGCCGCCAGCTGCTGCGCTGCGCCCATCGGTCGTCGCGAGCCAGATCCCGATCCCGACGACCACGATCCCGACCGCAAGGTTCCAGCCGATCGGCTCGTTCAGCACGGCAGCGGCCACCAGCGAGGCAGTGACCGGGTTCACGGTAACGGTGACCGCAACGCTGGTCGGCGATGCCTTCCCCAAGGCGAAGGCCCAGAGATAGAAGGTCAGCGCCGCGCCGATCACGCCGAGATAGAGCGCCGCCGACCATTGCGGCACAGCGAATAGCGCGACCGCATCGAAGCTGCCGCGCAGCGCCGAGATCAGGACCAGCGCCGCCGCGCCGACCGCCATGGCGACCGTGGTGAACGGGATCGGCCCGCAGCGGCGGATCACCGGCTTCGACCAGATGCCATAAAGCGCCATGCACAGCGCCGCCGCGATCATCAGGAGATCGCCACGCCAGGCTTGCGGCGGCGCATGGCCGAGGCCGGCGAGCAACGCGAAGCCGACGCCCGCCATGGCGACCAGCACGCCGATGGTCTTTCGCACAGTCAATCGCTCGCGCCCGAGCACCGCGCCGACGACCAGCGACAAAAGCGGCAGGGTCGAGAGCGCCAGCGCTCCACGCGCGCTGCTCGTATAGATCAGCGAGGCGTTGAACAGGATCGGAAAGATCGCAAAGAAGAGCAGCCCGAGCCCGGCGGTCTGGAGCCAGTCGCCGCGCTCAGGCCAGCGCCGGTCGCCGAGCAGGGCGACCGGAGCGAGCAACAGGCAGCCGATGCCGAAGCGGAAGGAACCGATCGCGAGGGGATCGAGATGGCCGACGAGATAGCGGGTCGCGGCGATGGAGGTTCCTCCAAGCGCGCTCGACGCCGCCGCGGCCACCACACCCCAGAGCTCGCTCATGCCGGGGCCTCCGCTGGCTCAGGTCGGCTCAGTCGATCGCGCGCACCGCTCCCTTGGCCGCGCTGGTCGCCAGCGCCGCATAGGCCTTCAGCGCGGTCGAGACCTTGCGCTTGCGCGGCGCTGCCGGCTTCCAGCCATCCTTGCCCTTGGCGTCCATCGCGGCGCGCCGGCGCGCCAGTTCCTCGTCGGAGACCTTGAGGACGATGCTGCGCTTGGGGATGTCGATCTCGATCACGTCGCCGCTCTCAACCAGGCCGATCGCGCCGCCCTCCGCCGCCTCGGGCGAGACATGGCCGATCGAGAGGCCCGACGAGCCGCCGGAGAAGCGCCCGTCGGTGACCAGCGCGCAGGCCTTTCCGAGCCCCTTCGACTTCAGATAGCTGGTCGGATAGAGCATCTCCTGCATGCCAGGCCCGCCGCGCGGCCCCTCATAGCGGATCAGCACGATCTCGCCGGCCTTGACCTTGTTGTTGAGGATACCCTCGACCGCCGCGTCCTGGCTCTCGAAGATCACCGCCGTGCCGGAGAAGGTCAGGATCGAGGCATCGACGCCGGCGGTCTTCACGATGCAGCCGTCGAGCGCGATGTTGCCGTAGAGCACGGCGAGGCCGCCATCCTGCGAATGCGCATGCGCCTTCTCGCGGATGACGCCCTTTTCGCGGTCGAGGTCGAGCTCCTCATAGCGCCGATCCTGGCTGAACGCGGTCTGCGTCGGCACGCCACCGGGCGCTGCGCTGTAGAAGGAGCGCACCGCCTCGCTCTGCGTCTGCCTGATGTCCCAGCGCTCCAGCGCCTCGCCCAGCGTCGCGCTGTGCACGGTCGGCAGCGAGGTATCGATCAGGCCGGCGCGGTCGAGCTCGCCGAGGATCGCCATGATGCCGCCGGCGCGGTGGACGTCCTCCATGTGGACGTTGGCGACGGCCGGCGCGACCTTGCACAGCACCGGCACGTTGCGCGAGAGCCGGTCGATATCGGCCATGGTGAAGTCGATCTCGGCCTCATGCGCTGCCGCCAGCAGATGCAGCACCGTATTGGTCGAGCCGCCCATCGAGATGTCGAGCGTCATCGCGTTCTCGAACGCCTTGAAGCTCGCGACATTGCGCGGCAGCACACTCTCGTCGTCCTGCTCGTAATAGCGCTTGGCGATGTCGACGATGAGATGGCCGGCCTCGACGAAGAGGCGCTTGCGATCGGCATGGGTCGCCAGCGTCGAGCCGTTGCCGGGGAGCGCGAGGCCGAGCGCCTCGGTCAGACAGTTCATCGAATTGGCCGTGAACATGCCCGAGCAGGAGCCGCAGGTCGGGCAGGCCGAGCGCTCGATCACCTCGACTTCGCTGTCCGAATACTTGCTGTCGGCGGCGGCGACCATGGCATCGACCAGGTCGACCTTCTTCAGCACGCCCTCGGCGATGAACTTGCCCGCCTCCATCGGCCCGCCCGAGACGAACACGGTCGGAATGTTCAGGCGCATCGACGCCATCAGCATGCCGGGCGTGATCTTGTCGCAATTGGAGATGCAGACCATCGCGTCGGCGCAATGGGCGTTGACCATGTATTCGACGCTGTCGGCGATCAATTCGCGCGAGGGCAGCGAATAGAGCATGCCGTCATGGCCCATGGCGATGCCGTCATCGACCGCGATGGTGTTGAACTCCTTGGCGACGCCGCCGGCCTTCTCGATCTCGCGCGCGACGAGCTGGCCGAGATCTTTCAGATGGACATGGCCCGGCACGAACTGGGTGAAGGAGTTGACCACCGCGATGATCGGCTTGCCGAAGTCCGAGTCCTTCATGCCGGTGGCGCGCCAGAGCCCGCGGGCGCCGGCCATGTTGCGGCCATGGGTGGTGGTGGCGGATCTCAGCCTCGGCATGCTTGACCTCGTTGACGCTACATCCGAACAGAAGGGCTCGCCCTATAGCTAGCGGCGGCGTCCGGCCAGCCAAAATTGAATTATTCGATTTTGACCATCGGCGCCGTCCATGCTGCGGGCGCGAAAGGCCCTGCGATGCTGCGCAATATCGACATCGACCTGCTGCGGTCCTTCGTCACCATCGCGGAGCTGCGTTCGTTCACCCGCGCCGCAGCAGCGCTCAACCGCACGCAGTCGACGATCTCGACGCAGGTGCGCAAGCTCGAGGAGATCGCTGGCCAGACCCTGCTGCAGCGTTCGCCGCAAGAGGTGCTGCTGACCCGTGCCGGCGAGGATTTCCTGTCCTATGCCCGCCGCATCGTCGCGCTCCATGACGAGGCGCTCGACGTGGTCAGGGCGCGAAACGTCTCCGGCCGCGTCCGGCTCGCGGTGATGGACGACTACGCCACCATCGTCCTGCCCGAGACGCTCGCCCGTTTCGCCCGCTCGCATCCGGAGGTCGAGCTCGAGGTCACCACCGGCTTCACCCGCGACCTGATCGCCAGCCTCGGCGAGGCCTTCGACCTCGTGCTGGCGACGCAGAAAGCCGGCGACGGCAGCGGCGAAGTGCTGCGAGCTGAGCGCACCGCCTGGGCCTGGTCCGACCGCCATGATTTCCCGCCGGCAGGACCGCTGCCGCTGGCGCTGCTCAAGGCGCCGAACATGTATCGCGAATGGGCGCTCGCCGCCTTGAACGAGGCCGGCCGGCCCTGGCGCATCCTGTTCTCCTCCTCCAGCATCGGTGCGGTCGAGGCGGTCGCGGCAGCCGGTGCCGCGCTGACCGTGGTCAAGGCCGGCACGGCGCGCGAGGGTTTGCGCCTGCTGGGGGCGGCCGATGGCCTCCCCCAGTTACCGGCCTCCGAGATCGCGCTGCATCTTGCGCCAGGCAGGTCAACACCTGCATTGCGAGCATTGGTGAGCTTCCTCACGGACACGTTGAAGACCGTGGATAGCTGAAGGCGCCCTTGGTTGGGCTAATCCCCCATTTCCCAGCGGTCACATCGGCAAAGAATGGAGTATATAGCAGGTTGTATGTATCATATTAAGCCCGCAAAAGATGCATAGTACCGTTCGGGTAACCGTCCTATCTGCCTCAGCGGATCAACCAGACAACAGCAGGCATTGACTCAAAACAAATTTTACCAATCTAACCCGAAATTTCAGTAAAAATTTACTATCACGACGCACCGTCTGCTTAGAAAATGAGCACTCGGTTTCAGCAAGCACCTCGCCCCGACAGTACAGAACGACCCGGCGGTCGCGCCCCTTTCGTATTGAACAACGCACCGTCCCCGAGAGGCGGGCAACGTTCTGGATTCGCGCAAGGTCGTCGCGCCATTCGATCCGAATTCGCCCTCGTCATCGCCCATACGAGTTCTCCCCAACCCCGCGTAATCTAGGACCACGCCATGCGCCTGGCTGCCAATCTCACCATCAAGCAGACATTCCTGTGCATTGCGGGCCTCTACGGCGCGCTGCTCGCGGCCATTATCGGGGCCTGGTATTTTCAGCAGCAAGCGGTCGATGCCCGCGCCGGCGCCTACCGCCAAGCGCACGCCTCCTATCTGCTCGCCGACGAATTCCGGCAGAGCTCGGACGACCTGACCCGGCTGGCGCGAACCTTCGCCGCCACCGGCAATGCGCGCTACGAGCAGCAATATCTCGAAGTCATCGCCATGCGCAGCGGCGAGAAGCCCCGCCCGGCCGAGCCGCACCGGATCTACTGGGACCTTGTCCTCGACAATGCCGTGCGTCCGCGCGGCCCCGGCCAGACCAAGGCCCTGCTGACCGAGATGAAGGAGGCGGGCTTCACGGACGCCGAGTTCGCCAAGCTCGGTCAGGCCGCCGCCAATTCGGACGGCCTCGTCGCTCTCGAAACCCGCGCGATGAACGCCGCCAAGGGCCTGTTCGAGGATGCCGGCGGCAAATACACCGTCAAGAAGGAGCGCGATCTCAACCTCGCCCGCGAGCTGCTGTTTTCAGCCGATTACGATCGGATGAAGGCCGAGATCATGAAGCCGGTCGACGAGTTCTTTGGGCTGGTCCAGGCGCGCACCGGTGCGCTCCTCGCCGCGACCGGCGCCACGGTCAACCAGATCCAGTGGGTGTTCAACCTGCTGCTCGGCACGCTGGTCGCGCTGATGCTCGCGACCGGCGCCCTGATCGTCTCACGCGTCATCCGACCGCTCGCCGCGATCAAGACCAGCATCGACGGCCTCTCCAATGGCGAGCTCGAGACGCCGATCCCGCAGACCGGGCGGAATGACGAGGTCGGCGCCGTCGCCGGTGCTCTGCTCCTGTTCCGCGACAAGCTGGTGCAGATCCGCGCCTTGGAGGCGCAAGAGCGAGCCGAAGCCGCAGCACGAGCGGCCCGTGCCGAGGCGATGTCGCGCGTCGTCTCCGATGTCGGCGAGGTCGTCGCCGCGGCGGCCGATGGCGACTTCTCGGCCCGGCTGCAGATCGACGATGCCGACGAGCAGATGCAGAAGCTGGTCGCCGGCATCAACGAGATCAACGCCGTGGTCGACGGTGCCACCACCGAATTCGTCGCCGTGCTGCAGCGCGTCGCCGAAGGCGACCTGACCCAGGACATCGCCACCCAGTATCGCGGCCGCTTCGGCGAACTGAAGGCAGCGGTCAACGAGACCGTCGAGCGCCTGTCCTCGACCGTGAAGACGATCCAGCTCACCTCCGCCGATGTCGGGCTCTCGGCCCGCGAGATCGCGACCGGTGCGGACGATCTCTCCAAGCGCACGGAAGAACAGGCTTCCTCGCTGGAGGAGAGCGCTGCGACCACCGAGGAGCTCGCCGCTTCGGTCAAGGCTTCGGCCCAGGCCTCGCGTCAGGCGGCGACCACCGCTGAGGAGGCGATGCGGGCGGCCGAGGGCGGCGGCGAGATCGCCGGCAAGGCTGTCGCGGCCATGGCCCGGATCGAGGAGGCCTCGAAGAAGATCTCCGACATCACCCGCGTGATCGACGACATCGCGTTCCAGACCAATCTCTTGGCCCTCAATGCGGCAGTGGAAGCCGCGCGCGCCGGCGATGCCGGCAAGGGCTTTGCCGTCGTCGCCTCCGAGGTGCGCACACTGGCACAGCGCTCGGGCGAAGCGGCCAAGGACATCTCGACGCTGATCTCCTCCTCGAACGTCGAGGTCGGCGAGGGCGTCAAACTGGTCCGCCAAGCCGGCGATGCCCTGACCCAGATCCTCGCCGCATCGCAGAAAGTCGCCTCGACCATCGGCGACATCTCCTCGGCCGCTGCCGAGCAGGCCAATGGCATCGAGGAGATGAGCCAGACCGTCGCCCATATGGACGAGATGACCCAGCAGAACGCGGCCTTGTCCGAACAGAGCGCCGCCAGCGCGAATGCGCTCAACCAGCGCATCAGCCAGCTCAACGGCCTCGTCGCCGCGTTCAAAACCGGCGGCGACGGCGCGGCCACCCGCGGGGTCATGCCCCATGCCGCGCCGGCCCGCTCCGCGGCCACGCCGGCTGCCAGCCGCAAGCCTGCAGCAGTCGAGCCGCAGCGCCTTCAGGCCCTCGCAGCCACCGCCTTCAGCCCCGCCCCGCGCAAGGTCGCCAATGCCGGCCCGCGCGGCGACAGCGGCTGGGAGGAGTTCTGACCAGAGCCGCCGGCCGCTCTTTGGGGCGGCCGGCGAACTTGCGAAGGCCGCGCGGCCCCAGGCAGAATGAGCATCCCTTCAGCGACCGAGCTTGCCCGAGTGACCGCGATCGACCAACGGGATGCCCTGCTCCGGCTCGGCACCCACCAGCTCTTCACGCGAAGCTGGACACCGTCCGCTCCCGAAGCCAGCCGGCGGGCGCCGATCCTGCTCTTTCATGACTCGCTCGGTTGCGTCGAACTCTGGCGCAGCTTCCCGAAGCGGCTCGCGGCGGCGACCGGCCGGCGCGTCGTCGCCTATGACCGCCTCGGCTTCGGCCGCTCCGATCCGCATCCCGGAAAACTCGGCATCGGCTTCGTCGCCGATGAGGCGGACAGCACCGTCCCGCAGCTCTGCGACGGGCTCGGCATCGGCGATTTCGTCGCCTGCGGCCACAGCGTCGGCGGCGGCATGGCGATCGAGGCGGCGGCGCGCTGGCCGGAGCGTTGCCGGGCCCTCGTCACCATCGCCGCCCAGACCTTCATCGAGGACAGGACGCTCGCCGGCATCAGAGTGGCGCAGCGCGATTTCCAGGACCCTGACAACCTCGCCCGGCTGGCGCGCTATCACGGCGACAGGACGCCCTGGGTGCTCGACGCCTGGATCGGGACCTGGCTCTCGCCTGCCTTCGCGGATTGGAAACTCGACCAGCCCTTGGCCGGAGTGCGCTGCCCAGTCCTCGCCGTCCATGGCGAGCTCGACGAATATGGCTCGACCCGCCATCCGCAGCGTATCGCCGAAGGACGTGGCGAGGCACTGATCCTGCCGGGGATCGGCCATGTCCCGCATCGCGAGGCGGAGGGCGCGCTGGTCACGGCGATCGCGGGTTTTCTGGCGGTAGCTCCCGCGGAGGGTTAGCCGCGACGCAGAACCCCTCTCCTTCCAGGAGAGGGTTCCCCGCGCTCTATTTCCCCGCCCCCCCGGGGGACAACCTCCCAATCAATCCCCGCCCGCAAAACCCGCGTTATCCTCCCCTTCGTCCCGCCCGACCAAGGGGGCTGTCGCGAGGCGTCGTGCGGCCGGACGGGAGAGCGGTGTCCGTCTTGAACAGCCGTCGCGGGCTGGAATGGCGGAGGGGCCTCGCCCGGGTGAAGCCAGGTCCTGCCCGACCTGAAGGCCCGGCGCGGCGCCATCAAGAGAACCGCGCGCGGGGTTCGGCAGCGGCGAGCATTTGGCCGCTTCGACATTTCGACATCGACATTCGACATGGCGGCGGAACGCTGCCGCATCCGGACCCCGCGCACCCCTTGGGATGGCGCTCGTATTTCGAACCCTCGCGGTGGAAGCCGGCGAGTTCGCGGGCGTGCGGACAACGCCGCGCTATCGCGACATGTCGGCGAGGGCATCGTTCATCGCCGCGCTGGGGATATGGAACACCCCCTGATAGGGCAGGCCGAGGTCGACGATCACGAACATGATGCTGGAGACTGAGAGCACGCCGATCGCCAGGACGATGGCGCTTAGCGCCCGGCGCGGGATCTGCAGGCCGAAGCTCAGGAAGACCAGGCTGAGCCAGAAGCTCAATATGCCGACGAAGAAGCCGCCGGACGGGGCGTTCGCATCCTCGATGACGTTCCATCGTGCCGACGACGCTTCGGCAAAGGCGGCACGGCAGCGCGTCGCGGTATTTTCGAGGCCTGTGGTCGGAAGGGCGTCCACATCGGCGCCGATCTCGTTCAGCAAGCGCGACAGCGTGCGATCCTCGCCGCGAACGGCCATGCCAGCGACATCCGGCATGCCCGCGATTTTCGGCGCAGGCTCGTGCGGCCAGGTGCTGGCGATCACCGCGGCCGTATACTGGCGAAGTTTCAGCCTGATCGGGTCCGCCGTCTCCTTGAACGGGCGCAGGCATTGGTCGAGATTGGCGAGGCGCGCGGCATAGGTGGAACGATGACCGCTCGTGACGTCGAAGCGGCTGCGGGTCGTCGACAATTGCAAGGAGAGGATGAGCGCGGCGAAGGTGACCATCAGCCCCGTCACCAGCCTGATCGACTCCATGTTCTCACCGGTCAGATGTCGCTCATGCAGACGCTTGCGCAAGGCCATGCCGATCAGCGCGCTGGCGCTGAACAGGATGAGAAACGCCAGGACCAGGAGGAATTCCATGCGTTCTTCTTGGCTCGGCCTATTGATGATGCTCGGTCGGTGTGAGCCTCGGCTTTCGCTACGTCAATCGCTGTGATCGCTCGGATGAACCGGGATCAGGGTCCGACGAGTTGGCCTCCATCAACGACGATGGTCTGGGCGGTGACCCAGTTCGCCTTGTCGGAGGCGAGGAAGAGCACGACCTCGGCGACCTCCTCCGGCTTGCCCATCCGGCCGAAGGGGATGCTGGCCAGGGTCGCCTGATAGAGCGCGGGGTTCGAGGTCTTCCGGTCCTCCCAGGTGCCGCCCGGGAACTCGATCGAGCCGGGCGCGACGCCGTTCACCCTGATGCCCTGCTTCGCCAGCATCTTCGCCTGGCTCGCGGTGTAGTGCATCACCGCCGCCTTGATCGCGCCATAGGGCGCCGAACGGGAGGAAGCCCGCAGGGCCGAGATCGAGGAGATGTTCACGATCGACGAGCCCGGCTTCATGTGCGGGATCGCGGCATGGCTGCCGCGGACGATCGCCATCATGTCGACGCTGAGCGAAGCGGCCCAGCCCTCCTCGTCATCGGAATGGCCGAAGCCGGAGGCGTTGTTGACGAGGATGTCCAGGCCGCCGAGCGCCGCGACGGCGCCGGGCACATAGGCCTCAATCGCCTTCGCGTCGGCGAGATCGACGCTGGCCGCATGCGCGGTCACGCCGAGCGCCACGATCTCACGGCGCGTCGCCTCGAGCGGCCCCGGATTGCGCGCGCAGATCGAGACAGCCGCCCCTTGCGCTGCGAAGCCCAGCGCGATCGCGCGCCCGATGCCGCGGCTGCCGCCCATGACGATCACGCGCTTGCCGGCGAAGTCCTTGGCCATGCGGACGATTCCCTGCTGATTGGTCGGAACCTAGATAACCGCGGCGAAAGGCTTCGCTTCAAGGTCCATCGTCCGCCATCTGCGCATGGCAGCCCCTCACCCTGGCAGCCGATATTCCTTGAACATCTCGCGCAGCGCCGTCTTCTGGATTTTCCCCGTCGCCGTGTGCGGGATCGCTTCGACCAGCACGACATCGTCGGGCAGCCACCATTTCGCGACCTTGCCGGTCATGAAGGCGAGCATCTCCTCGCGGCTTGGCGTCCTGCCGGGCTTGGGCACGATCACCAGCAGCGGCCGCTCGTCCCATTTCGGATGGGAAACGCCGATCACCGCCGCCTCCGCCACGTCGGGGTGGCCGATGGCGAGGTTTTCCAGCTCGATCGAGGAGATCCACTCGCCGCCCGACTTGATCACGTCCTTGGAGCGGTCTGTGACCTGCATGTAGCCATGCGGGTCGATGGTCGCGACGTCGCCGGTATCGAAGAAGCCGTGCTCGTCGAGGATCGGCTGATCATGCTTGTAATAGGCGCCGGCGACGGCGGGTCCCCGCACCTTGAGCCGCCCGAAGGTCTTGCCGTCCCAGGGCAGGTCGGTGCCGTCATCATCGGTCAGGCGGAACTCGACGCCGAATTGCGGGTGGCCCTGCTTGACCTTGAGGTCGTAGAGCGCCTCACCTTCGAGCCCGTCATAGACCGGCTTGATCGAGCAGAACGAGCCGATCGGGCTCATCTCGGTCATGCCCCAGGCATGGTCGACAGTAACGCCGTATTTCTTTTCGAAGGCCTCGGTCATCGCCCGCGGGCAGGCCGAGCCGCCGATCACCACGCGCTTCAGCGTGTCGAGCCTGCCGCCGGTCGCTTCCAGGTGCTGCAGCAAGCCGAGCCAGACCGTCGGCACCGCCGCGGTCAGCGTCACGCCCTCGCCGTTGAGCAGGTCGAGCAGCGAGGCGCCGTCGAGCTTCATGCCGGGCATGACCAGCTTCGCCCCGGTCATCGGCGCCGAGAAGGCGAGCGACCAGCTGTTGGCATGAAAGAGCGGCACCACCGGCATCACCACGGTCCGCGCCGACAGGCCCATATAGTCCGGCTGGGCGCAGGCCATGGCGTGCAGCACGTTGGAGCGATGCGAATAGAGCACGCCCTTGGGCCCGCCGGTCGTGCCGGAGGTGTAGCAGAGCCCGGCCGCGGTGTTCTCGTCGATGTCAGCCCAGGCGAAATCGGCGTCGGCCTCGGCGAGCCAGTCCTCATAGGCGATCGCATTCCGAAGCGAGGTCTCAGGCATATGCGCGGCGTCGGTCAGGACGATGTAGCGCTCGACCGTCGGCAGCTTGTCCTTGAGACCCTCGACCAGCCCGACGAAGGTCAGGTCGAGGAAGAGCAGGCGATCCTCGGCATGGTTGATCAGCTGGGCGATCTGCTCGGGGAAGAGCCGCGGATTGACGGTGTGGGTGATCGCGCCCATGCCGCTGATGCCGTACCAGAGCGCCAGATGCCGGTCGGTGTTCCAGGCCAGGGTCGCGACGCGGTCGCCGAGCTTGATGCCCTCCCGCGTCAGCCTCTTGCCGATCTTGAGCGCGCTTTGGCGGATTTCGGCATAGGTCGTGCGCCGGATCGGCCCTTCGACGCTGCGGGAGGCCACTTCACGGGTGCCGTGCTGGATTGCCGCGTGGTCGATGATCCGGTGGATCAGCAGCGGCCAATTCTGCATCAGCCCGAGCATGCGTTTCTCCCTGTCGTCTTGCTTCGCTTTTTGGCAGCATAGCCAGCGGACGGCTTGCGGCGAAAGCCCTCGCCTCCGGCTTGGAGATGAGTTAGTTTACAAGTAAACGATCTAGGGATGAACGCCTTGTCAGTGCCGCGCCCAATCCCCGCCCCGGACCCCATCGAGCCGGATCGCGTCTGGTTCCGCTTCATGCGCCTGCACCAGCGCATGCTCGGCCAGATGACCGCTCGCATCCGCGAGCTCGGTCTCTCCATCCCGCAATTCGACCTGCTCTCGACCCTGACCGAGCGCGAGGGCATCAGCCAGAGCGAGCTCGCCGAGCGGCTCTACGTCACCAAGGGCAATGTCTCCGGGCTGGTCGACCGGCTGGTCCAGGCGGGCCTGGTCGAGCGCCGCGCCATCGTCGGGGACCGGCGCTCCTATGCGATGCACCTGACGCCCGAAGGCCGCCGTCTCGCCGAGGCCGGCATGGCGACGCAGCGCGACTATGTCGCCCAGACCCTCGGCAAGCTGCCGACGGACGACCTCGCCGAGCTCGATCGGCTGGTCCTCGCCTGGCGCGAGCGGGCCCGCGCCCTCGATACGGACCAGGGCTGATGTTCGCAGGCCTCGCCTATGCCGGCGGCGGCAATCGCTGCTACTGGCAGGGCGGGTTCTACGAGACCGTCGCGCCTGAGATCGGCCTGAAGCCGCGCCGTATCGTCGGCGCCAGCGCCGGCGCCGGAGCCATGCTCTACAATGCGCTCGGCGTCGGCCCGGCCGTGCGCGAGATGCTGCGCGAGGCCTGCACTGGCCGCACCTCCGAAGTCGACTGGGCCGCCTTCCGCCGGGGCGGCCGGCTCTTCCCGGTGGCCGAGATGTATCGCGGCATGCTCGCCACCCTGTTCACGCCCAAGCGACTGGCGATACTGAAAGCGCAGGCCGACTTCCTGATCGCGATCTCGCGGCCGCCGCGCTTCTGGCCACTGCCCGTGATCACCACGATCGGCATCGGCGCCTATCAGCTCGAGAAGCGCTTCCGCCGCCCGGTGCACCCGACCGTGGGTCGGAAGCTCGGCTTCCGGCCCGATCTCATCCGCATCGCCGACTGCGCCGATCCCGAAGAGCTGGTCGATGCGCTGATGGCGAGCGCAGCGGTGCCGCCCTTCATGCCCGCCGGCAATATCGGCGCCCGCGCCGCGCTCGATGGCGGCCTGGTCGACAGCGCCCCGGCCTGGGCGTTGGCCGAGATGGAAGCCGCCGGCGAGCAGACATTGGTGCTGCTGACGCGGCCCTTCGCGCAGGTGCCTGATGTCGCGAACCGCACCTATGTCCGCCCCTCGCAGGTGATCCCGGTCAGCCAGTTCACCATCCGCAACTGGGACGGTATCCGCTTCGCCTATGAGCTCGGCGTGAAGGACGGCGAGGATTTCCTGAGGACGATGCAGCGGCGGAAGGCGGGCTGACGCGCGCGGCCATCAAGGTGAGGCATGGGAGCGATCAGAAGCTCTTCGCTTAGGCTCTGCCCCCCGCACCGCTCACCAATTCTCGAGCTTGAACCCCTTCTCGGCGAGGTATTTCCGCATATCGAACTTCCAGTAAGCGGAATTATGCTCGAGCGTCAGAGCGGTATAGGCAAGAAAATCGTCTCGATCGGAGAAGAACAGAGGCATGTAAGAGGTTTGAACCCTGGTTCCTTGATGCCAAGGCTTCAGGCCCACGACGCGCTCGACCGCGGCGGTGTAGTCCTTGAGGCTGTTGATCGACGAATCCTTTTGTCCCCCGCAGGTGTAGATCGCGACGCGGTGCTTGAGCTGGACCGCGTTCCTGCAGGCGCTGCGCAGCGCTGCAGGATTGTTCAGCAGGTTCGGGTCGCTGCTGCAAAGCTCGAAATAGCGATAATACGCTTCTGGCGCGGCCGGCGTCGCGAACAGCTTCTCGAAGATCCGACACGCCTTGGCGCTGTCGTGCAAATAAAGACTGCCATAGCCTCCCGCATGCGTCGTGGCCACGGCCAGTGCGGCGAACGGCTCTCCCGCCTCGGCGGCGGCCCTCAACAGGCGGCCGCCCTGAAACAGATCGCGCGGAGTACCGACGCCCAAAAGATAGCCCAGGCCGAGATTGGCCTTGGCGCGCAGGTCGCCGTCATTGGCGGCCTTTTCGAGCATCGCGAAGGCCTCGCGATGCCTGCTCACATCCGAGGCGTCCGCCAGAATCGCGACAGCCCGGTCGTTGTCGGAATTCGCAGGCGACGGAGCTGTATCGGCGGATTGCATCGTCGCAGAGCTTTCGCGCTGTCCGGTAGAGCCTGGTCCGCTCAGAGTCGAGCGGCGCAGGACTTCATCGCCGCTCGGGGCTTCAGTGGTATTGGGGGCGTCCGCGGCATCGGCGTTCACCGACGACAGGCTGCCCTTGAGGGCTGCTGCCAGCAGAGCCTTCATCTTGTCGCCGGGCTGCCCGTAATATCGCGGAGACGACAGATAGGCCGACACCTGCATGCCCCAGACGCCTTGAATCGGGCGATCGATGACGACCACCAGCTTGTTGTCGGCGCAGTCATGTGGCTGACAAAGCTCCGCCACCGTCCAGCTCTTGCCCGACGCATCCCGCATCGCCACGGGCGCGGACCCGACGCCGTTCAGGCCAGCGATCCAGCCATCCCAGCGCTGAAACTTGATCCCTTTCACCGCCTGGGACCATTTCGACTTGATCCAAGGCTCCTTCAACAATTCGCTGGGGTGTTCTTGGGCGCGGGCCGCAGGAGAAATCAGCATCAATACCAACGCGGCGACGATTCTAAGCATAATTCTGTCCAATAGACCTAAGGTAAGGGCCGCATCATGCATGCAGGGGGTGGCCTGTCCAGCACATGCGCGCCCTCGCCGAAACGCGTTCACCAGCGTCCGTTGTCCTGGCCGGTAACCTTGGTCTACGACTTGACGCTCTCTCCCGCCGGATCCCGCGATGGCCTCGATCGACCTCACCGCCTCTGCCAGCAGCCTGCGCGCCGGTTTGCTCGCCCGCCGCTTCAGCGCCCGCGATCTGCTGGAGGCGACTTTCGCCCGCATCGACGCTCTGAATCCGAGCCTCAACGCCATCGTCGCGCAGGATCGCGAGGCGGCACGCGCGATGGCGGCTGAGTCGGATCGGCGCATTGCCGCGGGGAACGCCCGCCCGCTCGAAGGCCTGCCGATCACGATCAAGGACGCCTTCGACGTCGCCGGCCTGCCCTCCTCCGGCGGCCTGCCCGCCTATAAGGAGCGCATCCCTGACGAGGATGCCGCCGCCGTCGCCCGCCTGCGCGCCGCCGGCGCGGTCATCCTCGGCAAGACCATGGTTCCGGTCTTCTCCGGCGATTTCCAGAGCTACAACCCAGCCCATGGCGTCACCAACAACCCGTGGAACACCGAGTATTCGCCCGGCGGCTCCTCGGGCGGCGCGGCGGTCGCGGTCGCCACCGGAATGAGCGCTTTCGAGCTCGGCTCCGATCTGGGATCCTCGATCCGCTGGCCGGCGCAGGCCTGCGGCGTCTTCGGGCTGAAGACCAGCTGGGGCCTGGTCTCGACCTGGGGCCTGATCCCGCCGCCGCCGGAGCGGCGCACCTTGCGCAATGCCGACCTCGTCGTCGCCGGCCCGATCACCCGGACGACCGAGGACCTCGATTTGATCCTGCCGGTACTGACCGGCCCGCGCGATCCGAACGTCGTCGGCGCCGCCCTGCCCGCCCCTCGCCAGACAGCTGCAAAGGGCCTGCGCGTCGCCGTCTGGGCGCAGGAGCCGTTCGCACCGGTGACGCAGGAGGTCTCGGACACGGTGCGCGGGGCCGGCCGGCGCCTCGCCGCAGCCGGCGCGCTCGTCGACGAGGCCGCGCGCCCCGGTTTCCGCTTCAGCGAGGCCTACGAGGTCTATGCGCTGCTGAACCACGCTGTCGTCGCCTATGGCCTGCCGCCCAAGGTGCGCGCCCGCATCCAGGCACAGGCCGCGAAGTTCGCGCCGGGCGATCTCTCGCATCAGGCGCTGCAGGCCCGCGGCGCGAGGATGACGCCGGGCCTCTACCAGCAGCTCCACCAGCGCCGCCTCGCTTTGAAGCGGCAATGGGCTCGCTTCTTCCAGTCTTACGACGTGCTGCTCTGCCCGCCCGCCCCGGTCGCGGCGCAGAAGCACGACCACCTGCCCGATTTCCACGCCCGCCGGCTCGACATCGACGGGATCGAACGTCCCTATCTCGACTTCCTGTGCTGGGCGAGCCTCGCCACCGGCTCCGACTTGCCCTCGCTGAGCGCCCCGGTCGGGCTGTCGCCGGCCGGCCTGCCGACCGGCGTGCAGATCATCGCGCCCTTCGGCGAGGACCGGACCGCGATCGCGGTCGGAGCGATGCTGGAGAGGCTGGGCGGCGGCTTTAGAGCTCCACCGCTGGCGCAAGGATAGCGGCCGCGAGCGGGTCAGCCAAACCAAAACGGCACAGGCATTTTTATCCGATAGGCGTGCGCTTTACAGGCGCGCGCCACTCGGCTCCTCTGCGCACCGCAAACGGTTCGACGGAGGCGTCTGGTGCTGGAACGTTTCTTACGTGCCCTCGATCCGCTTTACGGAGCAGATATCGCCGCCAAGAAGTTTTTCTTCACCAAAGGCGCATCACAAGTCCTCCTCGTGGCGCTGGTTCGCGAAGAGGAGGATTCCAAATTCGTGTTTGCCTTGCCGGAGACAGAAAACTCCGTGAGGACAAAAATAGCGCTGACACCCGAAGCAGTTGATGGCTTGATCGAGTTCCTGACCGATTGCCGAAAAGCAATCAGCTGAATTCGTTGCCCTATAGGCAATCCGCCAGCGAGGGCCGGCGATTGCCGTCGCGCCCGACCGTCTCCGGCGCGGCGAGCATGGCGTTCAGCACCGCCTCCTGCGTCGCCTCGGCAGCAGCGCGGAAGGCTAAGTCGATCCGGTTCTCGTTGAGCACGGTGAGCGGCACGAGATCGGCCTCGTCGAAATGCGCGATCCGGCCGACGGTCGAGAAGGCGATGGCGATGTCGCCGCTGCCATTGCCCCAGAAGGCGCCGAGCCGCGCCAGCCCCGCGCCGCAGCGCCGGGCGATGCGGGTGAGCTGCCGGCTCTCCCATGGCAGGTCGGTCGCCAGGATGATGATGACCGAGCCGCGCTCCGGCGGCTGGGCCGGACTCGCGGCAGGAGGCACCGGGCGGCGCCCGTCCGGCAGGACGAGATCGCCGGCATTGCCGAAATTCGCCTGCACCAGAACGCCAACAGTGAAGCTGCGGCCATCGAGTGCGATCAGGCGCGAGGCGGTGCCGATGCCGCCCTTGAAGCCGAAGGCGCTCATGCCGGTGCCGGCGCCGACCGCGCCCTCCTCGACCGGCCCGCCCTTGGCCTCATCGAGCGCCGCTTCGGCGTCGGCCACGGTCAGACGCCGGGCCCTGATATCGGAGAGGAAGCCGTCATTGCATTCGAGCACGAGCGAATTGACCGTGCCCGTGCTGCGGCCGATCTCGGGGTTGGCCGCGAGCGCCCGCCCGACCAGCGCCTCGATCCCCGTCGCAACCGAGAAGGTGTTGCCGAGCAGGAGCGGCGTCTCGATCTGGCCGAGCTCGGCAAGCTGCATCAGCCCGACGCTCTTGCCGAAACCGTTGATGACATCGACGCCGGCCCTGACCTTCTCGCGGAAGAGGTCGGCGCCATGCGGCAGCACCGCGGTGAAGCCAGTGTGAATATCGCCCTCGCTGATCGTGCGATGACCCACAGTGACGCCGGCGACATCGGTGATCGCATTGAGCGGGCCTGGCGGCAGCACACCGCAGACAAGGCCATGATCGCGCGCCCGCTTGCTCAAGGCATTCTCCCGTCCCGCTGCCGCTAGACCGCCGTGTTGAACACGGCTTCGATGTTGTGGCCATCAGGATCGATGACGAAGGCGGCATAATAGTGCGGGCCGTAATGCGCCCGCAGGCCCGGCGCGCCATTGTCCCGCCCGCCATGCCGAAGCGCGGCACGGTGAAATTCACCGACAGCCTCGCGCCCCGGAGCCGCAAAGGCGACATGGAAGCCGGGCCCCGGCGGTCGCTGCCCGTCAGGCCGATGCTTCAGCGCCAAGCCGTCGCCACCGCCCGCAACACCGTAGCCGACGGCCTGATTGCTTTCGCCGGGCCGGAGATCGCTCCAGACCCGGACATAGCCGAGCGGCGCGAGCACGGCATCATAGAAGGCCGTCGCGCGCTCGATATCGGCCACACCGAGCGAGAGATGATGCAGCATCGGCCGATCCGGCTCGCTCACGCCGCGGCCTTGACCTTCGCCACCGTCACCCGCGGCCGTCCGCCAGCCAGCTCCTCGCGCAGCACCAGCCGCTCATCGGCCGCGATCACGCCGAGCGGCGCGTCATGGTCAGGCATGACGGCAGTCGCCGACTTGTTGAGGAAGACGATGACCGGGCGATTGCCGGCAGCGGCCCAGCGCCGCAGCTGGGTGAGATAGGGCTCCTTGCGCCAGGCCTGCGGCGCGCCGGGATCGAGCTGGACGAACAGCCAGCTGGTCGCCGGGTCCATGGTCAGCACGAAGCGCGCCTTGTCCGGCTTCCATTCGGGGCCGAGGAAGCTCTGCGTCATCCACAGGCAGAAGAAGGCGCGGCAATGGTCCGGCCGCGTCGCATGGATGCCACAGCCCCGCCCGGGCAGGCAGTGCTTGCACCAGCTGCCGGCGACGCTCTCGACCGCCGGCACGTCATAGACCTTGCAGCACAAGGTGCAGCTGCCGCAGTCCCGGCCTGGGGCCGGCTGGTTCACCATGCGGGCGGGGTCGATCATGCAGGCTCTCTTCGAAAGGTCGCGGAACCATGCGCACCGCCGTCGCGGCTGGCAAGCCGATTTGGAAGCGTTCGAAGGAAAGACGGCCTCTCTTTCAACTACCCAGATCATCCCGGGCGAAGCGCAGCGCCGATCCGGGATGACCGGATAAAGGCGGAGCGGCCGCCTCAAGATTCCGACGCGCAGACCCCGCCCCGCGCCAGACTCTGCCCCGCTCTGCAGGAAAATCGCTCAGCGCTTGCGCGGGTCGCGGTCTATGCTCGCATAAACGACGCATAAAAAGCAGGAGCCGGGACATGCTGACCAACCTCGCCGTCCGCGACATCGAGACCCTCGTCCACCCCTACACCAATCTGGCGGTTCATCGCGAGGTCGGCCCGCTGGTGCTGGAACGCGGCAAGGGCGTCTATGTCTACGACGTCTCCGGCAAGGACTATATCGAGGGCATGGCCGGGCTCTGGTGCACCTCGCTCGGCTATTCCAACGAGGAGCTCTGCGACGTCGCCTATGAGCAGCTGAAGAAGCTGCCCTTTACCCACATCTTCTCCGGCCGCAGCCACGACCCGGCGATCGAGCTGGCCGAGAAGCTGAAGGAGATCGCGCCGGTGCCGATCTCGAAGGTGTTCTACGGCGCCTCCGGCTCGGATGCGAACGATACCCAGGTCAAGCTGGTCTGGTACATGAACAATGCGCTCGGCCGGCCCAAGAAGAAGAAGATCATCTCGCGGCTGAAGGCCTATCACGGCGTCACCGTCGCCTCGGCCTCGCTGACCGGCCTGCCGGCCAACCACACCGATTTCGACCTGCCGCTGCCCGGCATCCTGCACACCTCCAGCCCGCATCACTACCGCTTCGCGCAGCCAGGCGAGAGCGAACTCGACTTCTCGGCGCGGCTTGCCGCCGAACTCGACGAGATGATCCAGCGCGAGGGACCGGACACGGTCGCCGCCTTCATCGCCGAGCCGGTGATGGGCGCCGGCGGCGCAGTCACCCCGCCCGAGGGTTATTTCGAGGCGATCAACGCCGTCCTGGCGAAATACGACATCCTCTTCATCGCCGACGAGGTCATCACCGGCTTCGGCCGCACCGGCGAGATGTTCGGCACCACCACCTACAAGATGAAGGCCGATACGCTCTCCTGCGCCAAGGCGCTGACCTCGGCCTATTTCCCGCTCAGCGCCGTGCTGATCAACGAGCCGGTCTATGAGGTCCTCGTCGACCAGAGCAAGAAGATCGGCACCTTCGGCCATGGCAACACCTATGCCGGCCACCCGGTCGGCTGCGCCGTCGCGGTCAAGACGCTGGAGATCTACCAGCGCGACAGGATCATCGAGCATGTCCGCAAGGTCGCGCCGACCTTCCTGCAGCGCCTCGGCAAGCTCGCCGAGCACCCGCTGGTCGGCGAAGCCCGCGGCGTCGGCCTGATCGGCGGCGTCGAGCTCGTCAAGGACAAGGCGAGCAAGGCGCAGTTCGAGGCCAAGAAGGGCGTCGCCGCCAAGTCGGTCTCCTTCGCCCAGGACGAGGGCCTGATCCTGCGCGCCATGGGCGGCGACCGTGTCGCCTTCTGCCCGCCGCTGGTGATCACCGAAGCCGAGATCGGCGAGATGTTCGACCGCTATGAGCGGGCGCTCGCCAAGACGCTCGACTGGGTCAAGGCCGAGGGCCTGCTGGCGGGCTGAAGGCGGGCCCGGAACCACGACGTCATGCTCGCCCTTGTGGCGAGCATCCACGCCTTGGACACTGCCTTCGACGAACGAAGTGAAGACGTGGATGGTCGGGACAAGCCCGACCATGACGGGAGCGCGCGCCCCACAGATTTGGGCGCCCCACCCCGCGAAACTGTGCCAAAGCTGACCAAAGCCTCGGTGTGACACGAAAAACGTCACGAGAATTTCACGATGCCGCCGCCGGCTCGACCTGATCGGCAGCGACATTGACGGTGCTGACGGCCCAGGAACCGTCGGCGCCCACAACCGGAAACCGAGGATCATGTCTACGCATAAGCCGCGCCACCCCGCGCACCGTTCCGCCAGCTTCCATGATGCCAGCGCACGAGAGGCCTATGCATCGCGCTTCCGCCCGATCGCGATTCCTGCCATCGTCGCGGGAACCCGCCGGGCCTCGGCCGCGTTGACCTCGCAGCACAGGGACGTTCCGGCGCTCCTGCGCAACGGTTTCGAAGATTGATACGACGACCTCCCTCTGAGACCCCAAATGCTTGACCGGCGCAGAGTTCTTCAGACTCTCGCCGGTCTTTTTCTGTCCGGCATCGGGCTCGGCAGTTATGCCTATGCTTGGGAGCCCGCCCATCAGGGCGTGACCCGCTACAGGTTGAAGCCCACGCGTTGGCCGGAAGGCCGGCAGCTACGCCTCGCCGTGATCACCGACCTGCATGTCGGCGGCCCGCATATGCCGGTCGCACGCGTCCGGCAGATCGTGGCGCAGACCAATGCGCTGAAGCCGGACCTTGTCTTGCTGGTCGGCGATTTCGTCGCCAGCCGCGCCCGCCGTTCCGGCGACCCTGCACCGGCCGAATGGGCGAGCGAGCTCGCCCGGCTCGTGGCACCGGCCGGCCGATTCGCCGTGCTCGGTAATCACGACTGGTGGCAGGACGAGCGTGCCCAGAGAGAGCTGCGGGGGCCGACCCAGTCCACCATTGCGCTCGAGGCCGCCGGTATTCCCGTTCTGGAGAACCGGGCGGTCAGGCTCGATACCAGCGCCGGGCCGCTCTGGATCGCCGGCCTCGGCGACCAGGAGGCCTTCGTCCTGCGCCGTCGTCCGCGCGGGTTTCGCTATGGCGTCGACGATCTGCCCGCCACGCTCGCCATGATCGAGGACGACGCGCCGCTGATCCTGATGGCGCATGAGCCCGACATCTTCGCCGAAGTCCCCGAGCGTGTGGACCTCACCTTGTCGGGCCACACCCATGGCGGGCAGGTCAGGCTATTCGGCTGGTCTCCGATCGTGCCCTCGCACTACGGCAACCGCTACGCCTACGGCCATGTCCGGGAGGCTGGCCGCGACCTCATCGTCTCGGCCGGGCTGGGCACCAGCAAGCTGCCGATCCGGCTGGGCGCGCCGCCGGAGATCGTCCTGATCGAGCTGGGCTGAGGGTGATGCTCTGGCGTCACCTGATCAGCGGACGATGACCTTCCCGCCGACCGCAGCGCGGTTGTAGAGGTCGATCGCATCGATGTTGCGCATCCGGATGCAACCGGACGAGGCCGAGCGGCCGATCGTCTCCGGCTCGTTGGTGCCGTGGATGCGGTAGAGCGTGTCCTTGCCGTTCTGGTAGAGATAGAGGGCGCGGGCGCCGAGCGGGTTCTCCGGCCCGCCCTCCATGCCGCCGGCGCGCGGCGCCAGATGCGGCCAGCGCGCGATCATCTCGGCCGGGGGCGTCCAGCGCGGCCACTCGGCCTTGCGCTGCATCACGGCAGTCCCGGTCCAGCCGAAGGCCTCGTCGCCGGTCGCGACGCCGTAGCGGATCGCCTTCTTGCCCGGCAGGACGAAGTAGAGGAACTTCTCGGTGGTATCGACCACGATCGTGCCGGGCTCTTCGCCGGTCGGATCGTTGATCTCGTAAGGCAGATGCGTGATCTGCGTCTCGAAATTCGGCACCAGCGCCATGTATTCGGCATCGCGTGCCGACAGAGACGGGGCATGGACAGTCTTGTACTGGCAGGCGCCGAGAAGCACCGACAGGCCGAGCACCGCAACGAAAGTCTGCTTCATGGGTTCCACCGCCGGCATCAAAACGATGCTCGTTATGATGAATGCTTCGTTAAAAAACGGTGACCCGACAAGGCACGGCCCGGGTCGAACACAACCCGGTCTTACGGCGCAAACGTATTTCAGGCAATGAAGTTCCGGCACCGCTCTGGCGTCTTGCTGCATTGCAGTGACAATATGGTCACGCTTGCGGGCTACCTCCTTCGGCCAGCTTCGCGACTATCGGAGACTTGCGCGTGACGACGCTGCTGATCAGCCATCCTTCCAGCCTGCGCCATGTCACGCCGCCCGGCCACCCCGAGCGCGCCGACCGCATCCGCGCCGTCGAGCAGGCGCTGGAGGATGAGCGATTCGCGCTGCTGCAACGCATCGAGGCGCCGGAGGGCACACTCGCCCAGGTCGAGCTCTGCCACCCGGCCGGCTATGCGAACGCCATCGTCGAAGCGGCGCCTCAGGACGGCATGGTCCAGGTCGATGCCGACACGATCATGTCGCCGGGCACGCTCGCGGCGGCGCTGCACGGGGTCGGCGGCGCCATCCATGCCGTCGACGAGGTCATGAGCCGGCGCGCGACCAATGCCTTCAGCGCCATGCGCCCGCCCGGCCACCATGCCGAGAGCGACAAGGCGATGGGCTTCTGCTTCTTCAACAACGCCGCCATCGCCGCCCGCCATGCCCAGAAGGCTCATGGCGCCGAGCGCGTCGCCATCGTCGACTGGGACGTCCATCACGGCAACGGCACGCAGGAGATCTTCTGGAGCGACGCCAGCGTGCTCTACGCCTCGACCCATGAGATGCCGCTCTATCCCGGCACCGGCGCGCCTTCCGAGCGCGGCGAGCACGGCACCATCGTCAACGCGCCCTTGCGAGCCGGCGATGGAGCCGATGCTTTCCGCGACGCCTTCGAGAGCGCGATCCTGCCGCGGCTCGCGGATTTCCGGCCCGATCTCGTCATCATCTCGGCCGGCTTCGACGCCCATTGGCGCGACCCGCTCGCCAACATCAACCTGAAGGAAGCCGACTTCGCCTGGGCGACGCAAAAGCTGATGGAGATCGCCGACCGCCATGCCGGCGGGCGACTCGTCTCGATCCTGGAAGGCGGCTACGACCTCGAAGGCCTGTCGAAATCGACCGCCGCCCACGTCATGGCGCTGATGCGGGGGTGAGACCGCGCCCTTCGATCGCATGACGCGGCACGCCACGGGACGAGCTCAAATCGAGCAATCGTCCCGGCAAGCGGCGTGCTTCGATGTTCTCGATCGACCAACCCGACGTGATCCTCTCCCTGGCGGGCACCTACGCCCTGATCGCGGTCACACCCGGTCCGAACTTCGCAGTCGTCGCTCAATGCGGGCTGTCGGCCTCACGCGCCAAGGCAGCAGCAGCGGCGTTCGGCGTCGCTCTTGGCGCCGGCCTCGTGGCGATGGCGGCGGCGTCCGGAGCCGCGTCGCTCCTCGCGCTCGGCCCCTCGCGGCTTGCCATCGGCCTCTGCTTCACCCTACTCCTGCTCTGGCTCGCCTTGGGCAGTCTTCGGACGGCGTACATATCGGCCGCCCAGCCCCGGCTTTGCGAAGAGGTCTCGCTCGCACGCTGCCTGCGGCTCGGCCTGCTGACCGCAACCAGCAACCCGCTGACCTTCGCGTTCTTCCTCGGCCTCAGCTCCGCGCCCGGCTGCGGCGCACGAGGCTGCTCGCCGGCATCGGCCTTCCTCGCGGCCTTCACGGTCGCGCTGATCTGGTTCGGCTGCGTCGCGCTGTTATTGTCGGATCAGCGGGTCGCGCGCTTCTGCACAGGCAAGCGGGCCGGCATGCATGTCGCCATCGCAGCGCTGCTCGCCGGCCACGCCGCCTGGGCGGCGACCGCAACCATCGGCCTGCTCTAGGCGGCCCCTCACTCCAGCGGCGCGGTCTCGGCGATCTCGATGCCGAAGCCGGAGAGGCCAACGAAGGCGCGGGTCGATGAGGCCAGATTGACGATCGAGGCGACGCCGAGATCGCGCAGGATCTGGGCGCCGAGGCCGACCTCGCGCCATTGCTGCGAGCGCAGCGCGTCCGAACCCTCCTCGCCCTCGACGCTCTTGATCGGCACGCCGGCCGAGCCGTCGCGCAGATAGACCAATACGCCCTTGCCCTCCTGCTGGAAGCGGCGCAGCACGCACTGGATCGAAGATGCGCCGCCGAGCACGTCGGCGACGACATTGGCCCGGTGCAGACGGGCCGGCACCTTCTCGCCGTCACCGAGCTTGCCCATGACGAAGGCGAAATGCTGAGTGTCGTCGAAGGGCGTCACATAGACATGGCCGGTCATCTCACCGAACTCGGTCCTGACCGGGAAGGAGTGCACGCGCTCGACCAGCTTCTCGCGCGCCTGGCGATAGGCGATCAGGTCGGCGACGGTGATCTGCTTGAGATTGTGCTTCTGGGCGAAGGCGCTGATCTGCGCGCCCTTCATCACCGTGCCGTCGTCATTGGCGAGCTCGCAGATCACGCCGACCGGCGGCAGCTCGGCGAGCTTGCAGAGGTCGACGGCGGCCTCGGTATGGCCGGAGCGCATCAGCACGCCGCCATCCTTGGCGATCAGCGGGAAGACGTGGCCGGGTCGGACGAAGTCGGCGGCGCCCATATTGCCGTTGGCAAGCGCGCGCACGGTGTTGGTGCGCTGCTCGGCCGAGATGCCGGTGGTCAGCCCGTGCTTGACGTCGACCGTGATGGTGAAGGCGGTGCCGAGCGGGGCATCGTTGGAGGAGACCATCGGGTCGAGCCGCAGGCGGCGCGCCTCGCTCGCCGTCAGCGGCGCGCAGACGATGCCGCAGGTGTTGCGGATGATGAAGGCCATCTTCTCCGGCGTGCAGAGCGAGGCGGCGACGATGAGATCGCCCTCGTTCTCGCGGTCGTCGTCGTCGGTGACGATGACGATCTCGCCGCGCGCGAAGGCTTCGACGGTCTCGGCGACATTGCTTGCGGTCATGGCAGCCTCGCGCGGGCCCTGCAGGCCCAGGAAGTCGTTGGGGGTGACGGCGCCGCCGGTCGCGGCGGCGATGCGCTCGGCGCTCTCGCGCGAGATCCAGGCGGTGGGATCATTGCAGAGCGCCGTGACGCTGGCCGGAGACAGGCCGACCTGCCGCGCAAAGGCGCTGCGGGCGGTTTTGGTTTGCTGGAGCCAGACGTCGAGCTTCATGAGGGGAAGCTAATACGACAGGATTTCATTCGCAACGAATGATCGATGCATTTTCAGTATTGCTGAAATGCATGATCCTCGCGCGCGGTAGGCCTGCGCCTTACTCGTGGAACGGCCAGCGCGGCTCGATCACGCCGACCTGCGCACGATGGCGCAGATACTGGTCGGCGAGCACGCAGGCGACCATGGCCTCGCCCACCGGCACGGCACGGATGCCGACGCAGGGGTCGTGCCGGCCCTTGGTGAACATCTCGGTCTCGCCACCGGAGCGGTTCACCGTGGCGCGGGGCGAGAGGATCGACGAGGTCGGCTTGACCGCGAAGCGCGCCACGATCGGCTGGCCGGTCGAGATGCCGCCGAGGACACCGCCGGCATGGTTCGACAGGAACAGCGGCTTGCCGTCATTACCGGCGCGCATCTCGTCGGCATTCTCCTCGCCCGAAAGCTCGGCCGCGCCGAAGCCGTCGCCGATCTCGACGCCCTTGACCGCGTTGATGCTCATCAGCGCCGCGGCGATCTCGGCGTCGAGCTTGCCGTAGATCGGCGCGCCCAGCCCCGCCGGCACGCCCTCGGCGACGATCTCCAGCACCGCCCCGATCGAAGAGCCGGACTTGCGGATGCCGTCGAGATAATCGGCGAAACGCTCGGCCGCCTTGGCATCCGGGCAGAAGAACGGGTTGTTGCCGACCTCGTCCCAGTCCCAGTTGCGGCGATCGATCCTGTGCGGGCCCATCTGCACGAGCGCGCCGCGCACGATCATGCCCGGCACGACCTTGCGGGCGATCGCCCCGGCCGCGACCCGCATCGCCGTCTCGCGCGCCGAGGAACGGCCGCCGCCGCGATAATCGCGGATGCCGTATTTCACGTCATAGGTGAAGTCGGCGTGCCCGGGCCGGTACTTGTCCTTGATCTCGGAATAATCCTTCGAACGCTGATCGACATTGTCGATCAGCAGCCCGATCGAGGTGCCGGTGGTGACCTGCTCGCCATCGGCCTCCCGCGCGAAGACGCCGGAGACGATGCGGACCTGGTCCGGCTCCTGGCGCTGCGTCGTGTAGCGCGACTGGCCGGGCCGGCGCTTGTCGAGATCGCGCTGGATCTCGGCCTCGCTCAACGGGATCAGCGGCGGGCAGCCATCGACGACGCAGCCGATCGCAGGCCCATGGCTCTCGCCGAAGGTGGTGACGCGGAAGAGATGGCCGAAGGTGTTGTGGGACATGAGGACCTGACGCGAATGACGCGTCAGGCTCTTAGCCGCATTTCGGCGCAGGCGGAACCCGCGGCCGGCAGGCTCACTTCACGTCGATGATGACATCGCGGCTGCGCGTAGCGCGACCGCCGGCGTCGTCGGTGATGGAATCGTATTTGAGCGTGAACTTGTCCTGCCCTCTGAAGCCGGGGTGGGGAATGTAGACTGAGATGCGATAGTCGATCAGCTTCCCGTCGCATCGATTGCCTGGAAGATGCAGCGGCGCCCGATACAGACTATGCGCAACCTTGCCATGTTTCGGCTCTGTCCAAATGCTGACCTCGGGTGGTTCCCAGGTTTCGCAGCTGTTGAATGTGTAGTTGCCCGAAACAGCCGCGAGCACGGGCTTTCCGACAGTGGTCGTGCGAGTAGTGGTTTCATTGCAGCCGCCGAGCAGGGCAGCCGTCGCCGCGAGCGCGGCAAGAAGTCTGATCGTCATGGTATCCCCCAGCCCGTAGCGGGCCGGGGCAGCTAATGCAATCGACGGTTGCGATGCAAGAGCCCACCGGGCCGATGCCGGACAGCGACCGGCGGCTCGCCCGTCCCAACGGGATTGACAGGCCGCCGGCAACGCGGCTTCTAGCGCCCATGCGACGCAAAGGCTGCATCCTCTTGCGCTCCTGGCGTCCCGGGAGCGTCATCATCGCGGGCACCTAGCCCCGGGTCGGCGACAGGCGCCGCTCGGGGATTGTGGCTCTGGCCGGCCACGATGCGCGCAGATGCGGCATCGCAACAGGTCCATTCCGCAACCGACCGGTCAGGCTCGCCGGGCTTCGCCTTCGCATGCCGCCGCTCGCTCCTTGTGCCCGCCTTGGGCGCCGGCGGCCCGCGCTGCCGCCCGGAATCGACCATGTCCAGACATCCCGGCCCGGGCCCCGCACCCGTCAGCCTCGCGCGCGCCCTGTCCAAGCTCGGCTATTGCTCGCGCAGCCAGGCCGAGCGATTGATCATCGAGGGCCGCGTCCGCGTCGACGGGCGGCTCGCCCGCGATCCGTCGCTGCGCCTGCAGATCGGCCGCGCCAGCATCAGCGTCGACGGCGAGCCGGTCAGCGCCGAGCAGTGCGTCTACCTGATGCTCAACAAGCCGCGCGGCATGCTGACGACGCGGCACGATCCGCAGGGGCGTACGACGATCTATGCCTGCCTCAATGGCCTCGACCTGCCCTTCGTCGCCCCGGTCGGCCGGCTCGACCAGGCGAGCGAGGGGCTGCTGCTGCTGAGCAATGACAGCCGCTGGGCGAACACAATTCTCGACCCGGCCTCAGGCGTCGAGAAGACCTATCATGTCCAGATCGACAGGGTTCCGGACGAGGCGATGATGCAGCGCCTGCGGGCCGGCACCGTCGACGACGGCGAGAGACTGACGACCAAGGCCGCCCATCTGCTGCGCCATGGCCAGCGCAATGCCTGGATCGAGATGGTGATCGACGAGGGCCGCAACCGGCAGATCAGGCGGATCGTCGAGGCCGCAGGCGGCGAGGTGCTGCGCCTCGTCCGCGTCGGCATCGGCGCCCTGGCGCTCGGCGAGCTGCCGAAGGGGGCGGTGCGCCCGCTCCAGCCGACCGAGATCGTGCTGCCGCGGCAGGGCGGGCGCCGTCAGGCCGCCGAGTGACGGCGGGTTCTCAATGCCCGCTCGCCGGCACCGCCGGCGCGCCTTCCCAGCGCGTGTTCGCCGGCAGGTTCTCGCCCTTCATGATCACGGTGAGCAGGCCGATCTGGGCGTAGTCGCCGACATGGGTGTCGTAGAGCACGGTCGCCCCGGCACCGACACAGACGCCCTTGCCGAGCGTGACCTTGCCGACCTTCATCACCCGGTCCTCGTAGAGATGGGTCTGCAGGGCCGAATGGGCATTGACCGTGCAGAAATCGCCGACCTTGATGCAGTCGAACTCGGTGATGTCCGTCGAGTCCAGCCAGACGCCCTGCCCATATTGCGCGCCGAACAGGCGCAGGAACCAGGGCAGGAACGGCGTGCCGCGCAGATAGTCGAACAGCACCTTGCCGCCCAGGCCCCAATAGAGCACCGCGACCGCTTCGGTCCGCATCGCCCAGAACGACCACATCGGCTTCATCACCGGCTTGTAGACGCCCATCAGCAGCCATTTCATCAGAGCGCAGATCAGCGCTTGGGTGACGGCGATCAGCACGGCGCAACCCATGAAGGCGAGAGCCAGGCCGGTCCAGTCGCGATCGAAGATCTTCTGCTGCAGCACGAGATCGACGGCGATCGTACCGAAGGTGATGAACAGCATCGCCGGGAAGGAGGTGTGCAGCGCCTCGAAGCCGGCGCGCGCCAACTTCTTGCCGAGCGAGGGCTTGTAGGTCCAGTCGGCGCCAAGATCGACCTTCTGCCGCGTCGGCAGCCTGATCGGCGGCGAGCCGAACCAGGTGTCGCCGGGGCTCATCAATTCGTTCGCAGGCGGCTTCGACTTGATGCCGATCAGCACCTTGTCGGGAATGATCGTGCCCGGCGGAACCACCGCGTCATTGCCGACGAAGACCTGTTCGCCGGTGCGGGTCATGTCGAGGC
Source organism: Rhizobiales bacterium 2SD (assembly GCA_005502805.1). GTDB lineage: Bacteria > Pseudomonadota > Alphaproteobacteria > Rhizobiales > Beijerinckiaceae > Allobosea. Next base: position 402,840 of record SCMY01000001.1, read on the forward strand.
GCATATAACCGCGCCGCATGTCCTCGTCGCCGAAGATCACCTCGTCGGCGATGAAGTTGCCGGCGCCGATGCCGGTGATGTCGTAGCGGCCGGAGAGATTGGTCGAAATCTCCGCCCCCTGCCCGATCCTGGCACCCATCATCCGGTACCAGAAGCGCATGTAGATCGTCGCAAACAGCGAGGACAACGTCTCCAGCGTCACCTCGGTCGCCAGCGCCACTGTCCATTTGCGGGCGTAGAAACCGGAATGGATCGAATAGGTGCCGGAGGAGACGCGTGGCAGGATCGCCCAGCGCAGCGCGCAGATCAGGAAGACCGTGATGCTGATCAGGCCGATCGCAGTCGGCCAGGTCAGGATCGGCAGATACCAGAGGTAGCTGATGTCGGACCAGGTCGAGACCCAGTCGTCGATCTTGTCGAACAGCCAGAAGGCCGGGAAGATCGGCAGCAGGCTGATCGGCGGCAGTACGATCAGCATGACCACGTAGAACAGCGTCATCGCCGCTCGCCGGCGAGCGCTCGCCTCAGCCTGGGGCGGCAGGGCCTCGAGGTCGACCACGCCCTTCTTGCGGGCCGGCGAGCCGTCCCAGATCTCGGCTTCGCCGATGGTCGCGCCAGGTGCGATCGCCGTGAGGTCGCCGATCTCGGCATGGTCGCCGACAGTGCAGCCATGGCCGAACACCACCGAGGAACCGGCATAGACATCCTTGCCGATGGTGATCTTGCCGATGATGAAGTCAGCGCCGATCGCCTCGGCATTGGCGAAGGTGGTCTTCGATCCCAGCGTCGTGCCGTCGCCGAGCGTGACCAGGTCGATCGCGCCGGCCTCGTAATCGGAGATGATGACGTCGCGCCCGACCTTGGCGCCGAGCAGGCGCCAGTAGAAGCGCATCACCGGCGTGCCCTGCAGCCATTTGATGTGCACGAGCCCGGCGACGCGCGAGGCGAACCACCAGCGGAAATAATAGATGCCCCAGAGCGGATAGGTGCCGGGCTTGGTCCGGCCGAGCACCAGCCATTTCAGGCCGATCGCGATGAAGCCGGTGACGATCGTGATCGCGACATAGATGCCGAGCAGAGCGAAGACCTGCGCCATCGCCGACAATTCTTCGCCCGAGAGCAGCATGTAGCTGACGAAGATGCCGAGCCATTGCGCCGTCGACAGGCTGATGATGATCGGCAGCGCGACCGCCTGCGCCAGCCCGCAGAGGAAGCGGCGCCTGAGCGGCGGCGGCGTGAAGGAGAGGTCCTCCTCGGCCCGCACGCCACGCGCATCGAGCAATTCCGCCATTCCCCGCAAGGTGCGCGCGCCATAGACGTCCTGCAGGGTGATGCCGGCATAGGCCGGCGTCTCGCGCACGATCGAGATGAAGCGCGCCGCCAGCAGCGAATGGCCGCCGAGATCGACGAAGAAGTCGGCTTCCAGCGGCAGCGCCTGCGCCCCGAGCACGCGCTTGGCCGCGTCGAGCAGGGCGGCCTCGGTCTCGTTGCGCGGCGGTTCCTGCTCGCCGCTCGCGGCCGGGGCCGTCAACGGCGCGGCTTTCAGCATCTTGCGGTCGATCTTGCCGGAGATCATGCGCGGCAATGAGCCGACCGGCTCGAAATGGGCCGGGATCATGTAGGGCGGCAGCTTCTCGCGCAGCGAAGCGCGCAGCACCGAGCCCTCGATCTGCACGCCCGGCTCGCCGACCAGGAAGGCGACGAGCCGCTCGATGCTATCATCGGTCCGCAGCACGACAGCGGCCTGGCTGATGCCGGCCTCATCCGAGAGCGCCGTCTCGATCTCGCCGAGTTCGACGCGGAAGCCGCGGATCTTGACCTGATCGTCGATGCGGCCGTGGAAGACGATGTTGCCGTTCTCGTCGAGACTGACGGCATCGCCCGAGCGGTAGAGCACGGGATCGCCGCCGCTGCCGCCGAACGGGTTGGCGATGAATTTCTCGGCCGTGAGCTCCGGGCGCAGATGATAGCCCTTGGCGACGCCCGGCCCACCGATCAGCAATTCGCCCTGCTGGCCGACGCCGGTCAGCGTCATGTTCTCGTCGACGATGTAGGCGGTGTAGTTCGGGATCGGCCGGCCGATGGTGACGGTTTCGCCCGGCTCGACCGGGGCGGCCGTCGCCACCACCGTCGCTTCCGTCGGCCCGTAGGTGTTGAAGATACGCCGGCCCGGCTTCGACCATTTCTGCACGATCGAGGGCGGCAGCGCCTCGCCGCCGAGCAGGATCAGCTTGAGCGAGGGCACATCGGCAGGCAGGATGCCGAGCAGGGTCGGCACCGTGTCGATCACGGTGACGTCGGCCTCGGTCAGGATCGCCGGCAGCTTCTCGGCGTCGCCCATCATCTGCGGCGTCGCGACGAACAGGGTCGCGCCGACGAGATAAGGCGTCCAGATCTCCTCCATCGACAAGTCGAAGGCGACCGAGGCGCCCTGGAAGACGACATCGTCGGGACCCATGCCGTAGAGCGCGTTCCCCGAGCGCAGGAAATGGCAGATGTTGCGCTGGCTGATGACGATCGCCTTGGGCGTGCCGGTCGAGCCCGAGGTGTAGATCAGATAGGCGGGATGATCGGGGCTGAGCCCCGGCGCCCGCGCCGGCACGGCCTGCCCGTCGCTCAGCTCGGCCAGTTGTTGCGGACACCAGACCGTACGTTCGGTCGCAGCTGCGCGCGCCTTCCAGTCTGTCTGGGTCACCAGCCCCTTGGCGCTGGCGTCATTGAGGCAGATGGCGATGCGCTCGACCGGCGCCTCGGCGTCGAAAGGCAGCCAGGCGGCCCCGGACAGCGTGATCGCGATCTGCGCCACCAGCAGGTCGATGCCGCGTGGCATCCACAGGCCGACCATGTCGCCCGGGCCAACGCCCGCGAGCGCGAGACCGCGCGCCTGGGCCTGCGCCTGCTCCCAGACCTGCGCATAGCTCAGCCGCCGCTCGCCGGAGATCATCGCGATGTGATCGGGCCGTGCCGACACGCTCGCCGCGAAAATCTCGGCGAGCACCTCGTCGCGCAGCAACTCCGGCCGCTTTTCACCCGCCAGCATGGCGAGCGCAGTTGCGCCTGAATCGGCGGTTCCCGCCGATGTAATGATGTCGTTCATCCTGCCCCGCCGCAGGCCCGGCTTTGCGCCCGGGCTGCACCTCACGTCGAACGCCCCGCCTCCCCGCGACGATGCGTCCGTAAAATCCCAGGCCGGACACCCGCAGCCGCGCGGAAGCTCGCCTGCCGGCCGTACATGAGCAGATTTGGCTTAACCGCGGCTGAACGGCAAGCGTGAAGACGGGATGCGGTTAAGTGCTGGCCCGCCTGAAGCGGCCCGCTGTCACATCCATGTCGCTTTGCCGCCCTCGACGACGAGGATCTTGCCCTGCCAGATCTCGATCCGGGCGGCATCGGCCGTACCGACCGCGCCGATCAGCGCCAGCACCGCCCGCGCCACGCCGCCATGGCTGACCATCACCGTATCGGGCGCCAGAGCTTCGATCGCCGGCCTTATGCGCTCGGCCAGCATGCGATAGCTCTCGCCGCCCGGCGGCACGAAGCCCCATTTGTCGCGCTCGCGGGCCTGGGCGCGCTCACGCTCGCTCGCATTCGCACTCTTGCGGATCTCGCGCCAGGTGAAGCCTTCCCAGTCACCGAAGGTCAGCTCGCGCAGGCGTTCGTCGATGCGGAATTCCTGCGGCGGCAGGTCGAGCTCGCGACGCAGGATCGTCATCGTCTCCCGCGCCCGCTCCATCGGCGAACAGACATAGGCCACGCTGGCGTAATCGGGGGTCAGCGCCTTGAGTCGGCGCGCCGCCTCCTCGGCCTGCATGCGGCCGAGCGCATTGAGCGGGATATCCTTGCCTCCCTGCAGACGGCCCTCGCGATTCCAGTCGGTTTCGCCATGGCGGACGAGGAAAAGGCGACCGGGAATCGTCAGCGGAATCATGCTTCGCCTCATGCACGCTACGGGCCGGCACGTCAAAGCGGCGAAAGCGCCGCAGGCACCTCACTCACTGTCTCGTGAGCTTTGTGGTGGCCGCGCCCCGAGGCTCTGTGTAAGAGGCAGGCTCTCGCACCGCTCGATGACCGCATGACCGCCACGCTGACATTGCCGGATGGCCGCAGGCTCGACCTCGGCGCCAGGCCCCTGCTGATGGGCGTGGTCAACGTCACCCCGGATTCGTTTTCCGACGGCGGCCTTTTCGCCGATCCAGCGGTCGCGGTCGCGCATGGGCTGACATTGGCACGGCAGGGCGCCGACATCGTCGATGTCGGCGGCGAGTCGACCCGGCCGGACCATACCCGCCTCGATGCAAGCAGCGAGCTCGCCCGGGTCATGCCGGTGATCACGGGGATCGCCGCGCAGAGCGACATCCCGATCTCGATCGACACCTACAAGGCCGAGGTCGCCGAGGCCGCGCTGAAAGCCGGCGCCGCGATCGTCAACGATGTCTGGGGCGCGCAGCGCGAGCCGGCTATCGCCGGCGTCGCCGCCCGCCACGGCGCGCCGATCGTGCTGATGCATAATCGCGAGGAGGTCGATCCCGACATCGACATCCTCTCCGACGTCCTGCGCTTCCTCGAGCGCTCGATCGCGATCGCCATCGAGGCCGGCGTGCCACGCAGCCAGATCGTCGTCGATCCCGGCATCGGCCGCTTCGGCAAGACCGCCGAGCAGTCGCTGCTGCTGATGAGAGAGCTGCGCCGCCTCGGCGAGCTCGGCTGCCCGGTCCTGCTTGGCGCCTCGCGCAAATCGGTGCTCGGCCATGTCATCGGCAAGGCGGTTCCGGCGGAGCGCGTCGCCGCCAGCATCGCTGCGCACCTTTACGGCGTCACACAGGGCGCCGCCATCATCCGCGCCCATGACGTCGACGAGCATGTCGACGCCTTGAAAATCTGGGCAGCGATCGGAGCAGCACGATGAGCGCGACCGGGCAGATCTTCATCGAGGCGCTCGACCTCTACGCCTATCACGGCCATTTCGCCGAGGAGGGACGGCTCGGCCAGCGCTTCTCGATGGACCTCGTCCTCGACTGCGACCTGCGCGCCTCCTCGCACAGCGACAACATCGCCGACACCGTCGACTATGGTGAGGTCGTCGGCCTGGTCACGCGCACCTTCTCGGCCAAACGCTTCAAGCTACTGGAGGCGGCGGCGCGGGCGCTCGCCGAAGCGATCCTGGCGGAGTATCCGGCGGTGACCCGCGTGGCGGTCACCTTGCGCAAGCCGGCTCCGCCCATTCCCGGCCGGATGGAATCGGTCGGCATCAAGCTGGACTTCACGCGGTGAGCATTGCGGCGACGCTCGGCCTCGGCGGCAATATCGGCGATCCCGTCGCCGCTTTCGCGGTCGCGCTGGCGCGATTGCGCACTCACGCCGCCGTCGAGGTGAAGGCGACTTCCTCGGTCTGGCGCACCGCGCCCTGGGGCAAGCTCGACCAGCCCGAATTCCGCAACATGGCGGTGCTGGTCGAGACCTCGCTCGCAGCCGACGACCTGCTCGTGCTCTGCCTCGCCATCGAGCGCGAGAGCGGCCGCGAGCGGCGCGAGCGCTGGGGTCCGCGCACGCTCGACATCGACATCCTGACCTATGGCAAAGCGACGATCGAGCGGCCGGGGCTACAAATCCCGCATCCGCGCATCGCCGAGCGCGCCTTCGTGCTGGCGCCGCTGGCGGAGATCGCACCGGACATCGTGATCGGAAAGCGCAGCGTCGCCAGGTTGTTGGCGGCGATCGCGAGCGATGACATCAGCCGCGATGCCGAAGGCACGACGCGGCTGGAAGGCATGCTGGCAGTTCAGCCGGGCTGAACCCTCACTCGCCCTTGTCGAGCGAGATGTCCGGCGCGGTCGGCACCTTCATGCCGACGACATGGTAGCCGGCGTCGACATGCATGATCTCGCCGGTGATGCCGCGCGACATGTCGGAGACCAGGAACACCGCCGTCTCGCCGACCTCCTCGATGGTGACGGTGCGGCGCAGCGGCGAGTTGTACTCGTTCCACTTCAGGATGTAGCGGAAATCACCGATCCCGGAGGCCGCCAGCGTCTTGATCGGCCCGGCCGAGATCGCGTTGACGCGGATCTTCTGCGGGCCGAGATCGGCGGCGAGATACTGCACGCTCGATTCCAGCGCAGCCTTGGCGACGCCCATGACGTTGTAGTGCGGCATCCACTTCTCGGCGCCGTAATAGGTCAGCGTCAGCAGCGAACCGCCATCCGGCATCAGCTTCTCGGCGCGCTGGGTGATCGCCGTGAAGGAGTAGCAGGAGATCAGCAGCGACTTCGAGAAATTGGCCTCGCTCGTATCGACATAGCGGCCGGTGAGCTCGTCCTTGTCGGAGAAGGCGATGCAGTGCACGACGAAGTCGAGCTTGCCCCAGAGCTTCTCGATCTGCGCGAAGACCGCGTCGATCGTCGCTCCGTCGGTGACGTCGCAATGGCCCACGACATGGCCACCGAGCTGCTGCGCCAGCGGCTCGACCCGCTTCTTCAAGGCATCGCCCTGGTAGGTGAAGGCGAGTTCGGCGCCGGCATCCGCCGCAGCCTTGGCGATACCCCAGGCGATCGAGCGGTTGTTGGCGACGCCCATGACGAGACCGCGCTTGCCCCGCAGGAGGTTGGCGGTCGGGGCGGCGCTGCTGGATTCAGGCATCTGAGACCTTCGAACTGGACGAACCGGCAAAAAGAGAACCGGACGGTCTCATAACCGAGGCAGTCGAAGGGTGGAAGCGTCCCGTGCCGAATTCCTGTTCAGGCGTCCCGGCCCGCCCGCGCCTTCATCAGCGCGGTCAGTTCGGCGTCCTCGGTAGGCATCTCGATGTCGATCGAAACGAAGAGGTCGCCGTGCTCGCCCTTCTTCGCGCCGGGCAGGCCCTTGCCGCGCAGGCGGAACTGGCGCGCCGTGCCGGTCAGCGGCGGCACTTTCATCTCGACGGCTCCACCGAGCGTCGGCACATGGATCGGCCCGCCCAGCACCGCAGTCGCGAGCGGCACCGCGACGCGTGCGCGCAGATTGGTGCCATCGACGGTGAAGCGGGAATCGGGCTTCACCTTGATCGTCATCAGGACGTCGCCGGCCTCGCCGGTGAGTGGATGGGTCTGGCCGAGGCCGCGCAGGCGCATGACCTTCCCGTCGGCGACGCCTTCGGGGATCGTCACCTCGACCTCGCGCCCGCCGGGCAGCTTCACCCGGCGCGTGCCGCCATTGACCGCTTCGGCCAGGCCGACTTCCAGCGTGAAGCTCTGCTCCGGCGGCTTCTGCGGCTGGCTCTGCCGGCCACGCCCGCCGCCGCGCCTGGCGGCATCGCCGAAGAGCGAGCCGAAGATGTCGGCCGGGTCGAAGCCGGCATCGCCGCCGCGGCCGAAAGGCGCGCCGCCACCGTCGAAATGGAAGTCGAAGCCGCCATGCTGCGCGCCGCGGCGCCCGCCGCCCATGCCCTCGAAGCCGGAGAAGCGCGGCTTGCCCTCGGCGTCGATCTCGCCGCGGTCGAACTGCTTGCGCTTGTCGGCGTCGCCGAGGACCTCATAGGCGGTGTTCAGCTCGGAGAATTTCTCCTGCGCCTTCGGGTCGCCCTGGTTGCGGTCGGGGTGCAGGTCCTTGGCGCGGCGGCGATAAGCCTTCTTGATCTCGGCCTCGTCGGCCGATTTCGCCACGCCCAGAACCTGATACGGATCACGCATTCAAACACACCCCCGGAGGATTCGTAGTCCGGCGTACCGGAACCGCATCCTAGATGGGAAGACTGTGGCGCAGTTGCAACAGCCTCAGGCCGCGCCTTTCCAGGGTTTTGCGTCCTTCACCGCCCATTCGCCGCCGGACGGACGGCAGGCGGTGCCTTGCAGCTTCACCGGGCCGGTCTGCAGGCTCATCGAGGCCAGGAACGCCCGGCAGATCTCGTCCGATTTCAGGAACGGCCCACCGACCGGGGTGAAGACGCCCTTCATGCCGCTCTGGGCATTGTCCCAGGACACCGGCGCGCCATTGCCCTGCGGGTCGAGCGCCAGCGCCATTGCGCCTTCCGCCCGGCGCCAGTCCTCCGGCCCGAGATCGGGCGCAAGCGAAGCGAGCGGGCTCTTGCCCTCGACGGCGCGCGCCGGCAGCACCGAGGCGGTGGTCATCGCGACCTCGTCCTCGGCCTTGCTGGAGAGGCCCATGATCGGGAAGGAGATCGAGCAACCAGCCGCAGCCAATCCCAACAGGAGCGCGCCGGCGAGCGATGCCCCGCGTGCAAGGGGAGTGCGCTCACAGGGGCTCTGGCTCCGCTGCGCGCGGAGCTTATATATGACTGCCAAATCAAACCGCATTGCGGATCGCGCTCGCCCAACGCTTCCTGAAACCTTCGAGGATTAAGCACGTGAATGCGTTAATGAGCGGTGACTTCACCGAAGCGAGCGAGCCCTTCGCCCTGTTCGAGAGCTGGCTGGAGGAGGCCAAGGCTTCCGAGCCGAACGACCCGAACGGCATGGCGCTCTCGACCGTCGACGCCGACGGCATGCCCAATGTCCGCATGGTCCTGCTGAACGGCCGTGGCCCCGACCGCTTCGTGTTCTACACCAACACCCAGAGCCAGAAGGGCGAGGAGCTCGCCGGCCAGCCCAAGGCGGCCGCGCTGTTCCACTGGAAGAGCCTGCGCCGGCAGGTCCGCATCCGCGGCCCGGTCAGCCGCGTCAGCGACGCCGAGGCCGACGCCTATTTCCAGTCGCGCCCGCGCGATAGCCGCATCGGCGCCTGGGCCTCGCAGCAGTCGCGGCCGCTCGAAAGCAGATTCGCGCTGGAAAAAGCAGTGGCGAGCTACGCGCTGAAATTCGGCGTCGGCGAGGTGCCGCGCCCGCCGCACTGGACCGGCTTCCGCATCGCGCCGGTCTATATGGAGTTCTGGCGCGACGGCGCCTTTCGCCTGCACGACCGCATCGTCTTCCGCCGCGCCACGCCCGCCGACGCCTGGACGAAGACCCGGCTCTACCCCTGAGGATCGCCCCTCCATGGCCATGCCGACATTCGATTTTCCGAAGACCGAGCCGGGCAAGCGCCCGGTCATGCTGCTGACCGGCGCCAGCCGCGGCATCGGCCATGCCACGGTGATGCAGTTCGCGATGGCCGGCTGGCGTATCCTCTCCTGCTCGCGGCAGGCCTTCTCCGAGAAGTGCCCCTGGCCCTCGGGCGCCGACGACCATGTCCAGATCGATCTCGGCGATCCCGAGGACACGATGCGCGGCATCGCCGAGATCAAGAAGCGCCTCGCCGCCGAGGGCGGCAAACTCAACGCGCTGGTCAACAATGCCGGCATCTCGCCGAAGGGGCCGAAGGGCGGGCGCCTCGGCGCAGCCTCGACCTCGTTCAACGACTGGCACCAGGTCTTCCAGGTCAACTTCTTCGCGCCGATCATGCTGGCGCGCGGCCTGCTCGACGAGCTGACCGCGGCGAAGGGCGCCATCGTCAACGTCACCTCGATCGCCGGCTCGCGCGTCCATCCCTTCGCGGGAGCGGCCTATGCGACCTCGAAGGCGGCGCTCGCTAGCCTGACCCGCGAAATGGCGGCCGATTTCGGCCCGCTCGGCATCCGCGTCAACGCGATATCGCCCGGCGAGATCGACACCGCCATCCTCTCGCCCGGCACCGAGAAGATCGTCGAGAAGCTGCCGATGCAGCGCCTCGGCAAGACCGACGAGGTCGCCAAGGCGATCTATTTCCTCTGCACCGACGCGTCGAGCTACGTCACCGGCGCCGAGCTCCACATCAATGGCGGGCAGCACGTGTGAGCGGTCAGGACAACGGCCAGGTTATTCGCTTCCCCAATCCCGCCCGAGCTGCGGCGCGCCCGGTGCTCGCCGCCTCGGTCGCCGTCTTCCGCGACGGCAAGGTCCTGCTGGCGACGCGGACGAAGCCGCCGGCTGATCAACTCTGGTCGCTGCCCGGCGGCAAGGTCGAAGCTGGCGAGAGTCTGGAGGCCGCTGCGCTCCGCGAACTGGAGGAGGAGGTCGGCGTCAGCGCGCGGATCATCGGCTTCAACCGCCATGTCGAGATCGTCGGCCGCGATCCCAAGGGCGCGGTGACCCATCATTTCGTCATCGCCTCCTATGTCGGGGAATGGCTCTTCGGCGAGCCGCAGCCGGGACCGGAGGCCGGCGCAGTGATGTGGGCCGATCCGCTCAAGCTGGGCGGCCTGCCGACCACGCGCGAGCTCGGTGACGTGCTGCGCCGCGCTGCGGCCATGGTCGCGCGCGACGCTGGCGCATGATCAGGCCGGCCCCAGCAATCCTCGCTCTCATCGCGCTGGCCGCGAGCCCTCAGGTGCTGCTGGCCCAGGCGCGACGGCCGGCCCAGCCGCAGCAACAGCAGCAACGCCCGGCCGAACCGGCTCCGGAACCGGAAACGCCGGCCCCGCCCTATGAACCGCAATTGCTGCAGCTCGCGGAGATCATCGGCTCGCTTTCCTATCTGCGCACGCTCTGCGAGACCCGTGAGGCGCAGGACTGGCGCGAGCGCATGGCAGCGCTGCTCGACTCGGAGGGGCGCTCGCCGCAGCGGCGCGAGCGGCTGGCGAGCGCCTATAATCGCGGCTTCCGCGCCTACTCGGCGACGCATCGCACCTGCAGCGACGGCACGCAGGAAGCCTCTTCCCGTCTTGCCCAGGAGGGCGAGAAACTCGCCAAGGCGCTCGCCGGCCGGTTCGGCGGCTGACCCGGCAGACGGACACCGGCTGCCCGTTTTCGGGACAATCCAGGGCCCTCACAACGGGTTTGGCCGCCAATTCGCCTCCGGCAGACCATGCGACGCTCCAATTTCGGCACGGACCTGCGCCATCCTTAGGCAGAATTGTCCCCCGCGAATTAACCTTTCTTAAAGACCATGATGGCGCCCGGCCGCCGCGGATCGTATCCTTACCGGGCAAATCACTGGAATGGTCGCGGTCCATGCGCGCCCGTTCCGTCCGACAGGTTCCTTTCGACGCCGGATACCGCTGCCTTCATGTCCGCTCTCTCCGACGACCTGCCGCTCGACCCGACTCTCGCCGAGGACGTCAAGGACGCCCGGCGCGTCGCCTATTGCTATGTCGAGGACGCCTTCATCGAGGCGCGCCAGGACGGGCTCGATTCCGACTCGCTCGCCCACGCCGCCCTGTTCGCGGCGATGCGCACGCTGGTCGAGACCTATGGCGAGGAGGCGACAGCCGTCTTCGCCGAGGCCCTGCCCGAGAAGATCCGCTGCGGCAACTTCACCACCGGCACGCGCCACTGATCATTCTGCCGCCACCGGCAGCCTGCTGCGCCCGGAATGGGCGAGGCCCCATAGCGACAGGACATGGGCGGCATCGTTGAGCGCCGTCCCGGCCGGCGTCAGCGAATACTCGACCCGCAGCACCGCTTCATCGAAGGCTTCGCGCCGGACGACGCCGTCACGCTCCATCTCGCGCAACTGCTCGTAGAGCACCTTCTCGCTGATGCCCGGCAGGCGCCGGCGCAATTCACCGAAGCGCAGCGCCCGTTCGTGCAACTCCCACAGGATCGCGGACTTCCAGCGACCGCCGATCACCGACAGCGCCTGACCCAGCCCGCATTCGTCCGGCAGATTGATCCTGACTGGCATAGCCTTCCTCCAATCGACCACTTACTTTCATGTAAGTAATTGAAATAAAAAATAAAACTGCAATTTCTCCTGCGGACGCCGCCGGCATGCGCCGGCATCGGCCGACACAGAAATGCGCGCGACGCCGCACGATCGAAGGCCTGCCTTCTATCGCGGCCGTGCTCGCGCCCCTGTCAGGAGAGCCATCGATGAATGCCACTGTTTCCGTCATCGGCCTCGGCCGCATGGGTTCCGCCCTTGCCCGGGCCTTCCTCAAGGCCGGCTACACCACCCATGTCTGGAACCGCTCGCCCGAGAAGGCGTCAGCGCTCACCGGCCAGGGTGCGATCGTCGCGCCGTCGGTGGCCGCCGCCGCGGCCGCCGACATCGTCGTCGTCTGCGTCAGCACCTATGCCGATTCGGACAGGTTGCTGCGATCGCCCGAGGTTGCGGCCGCCCTGCGCGGCAAGCTGATCATCCAGGTCTCGTCCGGCTCGCCGAACCAGGCGCGCGAACAGGCGCAGCGGGCGGCCGACAACGGCACCAGCTATCTCGACGGGGCGATCATGGCGACGCCGGATTTCATCGGCGAGCCCGGCGGCACGATCCTCTATTCCGGACCGCGGGCGCTGTTCGAGGCGAACCTGCACATCCTCCTGGCGCTCGGCGGCAACCCGCAATTCGTCGGCGAGGATGTCGGCCACGCCTCGGCGCTCGACCTCTCCCTGCTCGGCCAGATGTGGGGGGCGCTCTTCGGCCAGTTCCAGGCGGCCGCGATCTGCCAGGCCGAGGGCATCGCGCTCGACCTGTTCGAGGAGCACCGGCTGGCCTTCCAGCCCGTCGTCGAAGGCGCGGTGGTCGACCTCGTCACCCGCATCCGCGACCGCCGCTTTGCTGCGGACTCGCAGACCCTCGCCTCGCTCGACGTCCACTACGGCGCCTTCAGCCTGCTCCTGCAGCTCTGCGGCGAGCGCGGCCTGCATGACCTCGTCCCCAAGGCGCAGGACGACCTGTTCCGCAAGGCGATCGCCGCCGGTCATCGCCAGGACGATTTCGCCGCCATCGCGCAGTTCATGCGCTGAGGACGATACGGGAGGCGGCTGAGCCCGGTTCAGCCGGCCGCCTTGCGGGCCGTTTCCGCCCGGCCGAGCAGGAGATCGCGCTCGCGCCGGTTGCGGGTCATGCCGGCGGCGCGGGTGAACTCGATCTCAGCCTCGCCATGGCGGCCGAGCTTGACCAGGAAATCAGCGCGCACGCTCGGCAGCAGATGGTAATTCTTCAGCGCCGGCGCGGAGGCGAGCGCATCGACCAGCTCCAGCCCCGCCGCCGGCCCGTCCGCCATCGACACCGCGACGGCGCGGTTGAGCTCGATCACCGGCGAGGGCGTCAGCGCACCGAGCGCGCCATAGAGCGCGGCGATCCGGCGCCAATCGGTTTCCTCGGCCGTGTTGGCGCGGGCATGACAGGCCGCGAGCTCGGCCTGCAGGACGTAAGCACTCGGCGCGGCGGAGAGCCGCCGCGCCGTCTCCAGCGCCTTGAGGCCGTGATTGATCAGCAGCCGGTCCCAGCGCGCCCGATTCTGGTCGAGCAGCAGCACCGGCTCGCCGTCCGGCCCGATCCGGGCGCGCAGGCGCGAGGCCTGCAATTCCATCAGCGCGACGAGGCCGTGCACTTCCGGCTCCTGCGGCGCGAGGCCGGCGAGGATGCGCCCGAGCCGCATCGCCTCCTGGCACAGCGCCGGGCGGACCCAGTCCTCGCCGCCGGTCGCGGCATAGCCCTCGTTGAAGATCAGGTAGACGACCTCCAGCACCGAGGCGAGGCGGTTGGCCAGCTCGGGACCATGCGGCACCTCATAGGGCACCTTGGCCTCGGCCAGCGCCTTCTTCGCCCGGACGAGGCGCTGCGCCATGGTCGGCTCCGGCACCAGGAAGGCGCGGGCGATCTCCTCGGTGGTGAGGCCGCCGATCAGGCGGAGCGTCAGCGCGAGGCGCGCCTCGACAGAGAGAACAGGGTGGCAGGCGGTGAAGATCAGCCGCAGCAGGTCGTCGCCGAGCTCGTCGTCGAGCGCCTCCTCGATCCCGGCGATCGGATCGTCCTCCTCGTCGAGGTCGCGGCCGATCTCCTCATGCTTGCGCTGCAGCATCCTGGCGCGCCGGAGGCCGTCGAGCGCGCGGTGCTTGGCAGCCTGCATCAGCCAGGCGCCGGGATTGCGCGGTACACCCTCATCGGGCCATTGCTGGAGCGCCGCGACGAGCGCGTCCTGCGCCAGCTCCTCGGCCCGGCCGACATCGCGGGTCACGCGGGCGAGGCCCGCGATCAATCTCGGGGCCTCGATCCGGAAGACCGCCTCGATGGCGCGGTGTGCATCGCTTGCCGTCATGGCCTGCGATACACACCATCAGCATCGTGGCTGGCAAGCGGCTCAGCCGTTGCCGACCTCGCTCTTGAGGCGATCCCAGGTCGCCGCCGCTTCCGGCGAGACCATCTCGCCGAAATCGGCGATGTCGACGACCGGGCGGATCTCGATCTCGGACGGGCCGGGCATCGGATTGGGGCAACGCTTGACCCATTCGATGGCTTCGTCGAGCGACTTGCACTCCCAGACCCAATAGCCCGCGACCAGTTCCTTGGTCTCGGCGAACGGGCCGTCGACGACGGCACGCCTGGCGCCGTCGAACTGCACGCGTGCGCCCTTCGAGCTCGGCTGCAGCCCATCGCCGCCCTTCATGATGCCGGCCTTCACCAGCTCCTCGTTATAGGCCATCATCGCATCGACCAGTTCCCGGGTCGGCGGTGCGCCGGCTTCGCTGTCCTTGGTCGCCTTGACCATCACGATGAAACGCATCTGTCTTCTCCGTTGATTGGAGCGGTGTGGGCCTCGCCACGCACCCTCCGAGGTTGAATAGGTCTTGTGGTCTTCGCTGGCTTTTAACCGGCGAGCTTCGCCGACTCCGCCCGTACGCGCTCTTCCTGCTCGCGCAGCTCCGGCGTGATCGACGCGCCGAAATCCTCCAGCTCGAAGATCGGCCGCAGCTCGATCTCGGTACCCTCGTCGAAGGGGGCGCGCTTCAGCCACTCGATGGCTTCGTCGAAGGAGCGGACCTGCCAGATCCAGAAGCCGGCGAGCAGCTCCTTGGTCTCGGCGAAGGGCCCGTCGGTGATCGTCCGCTGCGCGCCGTCGAAGCGCATCCGCAACCCCTTCGAACTCGGATGGAGCCCGTCCATCGCCAGCAGCAGGCCGGCCTTCACCAGCTCCTCGTTGTAGGCGCCCATCTTGGTGAAGACTTCTTCGCCGGGCATCACGCCGGCTTCGCTGTCCTTGTCGGCCTTGACCAGAACCATCACACGCATCGGTCTTTCTCCTGTCTCTACGAGTTGGTTTCGCTTCGGTATGGGGCGGGGAAAATCCCGCCCTCTGTCTTCACGTCGAACGAGGCAGGCCCCGATCGACAGGCTCCCGAAAAATTTTCAGCCCTTGATCGAATATTTTTCGCGGCGGGCGATTTCGGCCGCGCTCGGCTCGGCAAACTCGAAGGAGCCGGTGGTGACCTCGCCCTCACGGCGATAGGTCGCCATGATCACGCCGGTGCTGGAGGCGCTGCTCTCGACCAGCTTGAAGGCGGCCGGCATGGCGCCCTTGCCGAACAGGCGCTTGCCCTTGCCGAGCACGACCGGGAAGGTCAGCAGCGTGATCTCGTCGATCAGGTCCTTGGCCAGCAGCGCCTGGATCAGTTCGCTCGAGCCCTGCAGCAGGAGCTTGGGGCCATCCTGGCGCTTCAGCGCCGCGACTTCGGCGGCAGGATCGCCGCGCAGCGCGACGGTGTTCTGCCAGCTCAGGGTCTGCGGCTCCGAGGTCGCGACATATTTGGTGATGGCGTTGAACTTGACCGCGATCGGATCGTCGCCGGCATAGGGCCAGTGCGCCGCGAAGATATCGTAGGTCCGGCGGCCGAGCAGCAGGTCGAACTCCTCGGTGAAGGCCTTCTCCATCACCTTGCCCATCGCCTCGTCCCAATAGTGGAAGGTCCAGCCGCCATGGCTGAAGCCGCCCTGCGGATCCTCATGCGGACCGCCCGGCGCCTGCATGACGCCGTCAAGGGACAGGAAGGTGGCAGCAACGACTTGTCTCATCTGACTTCTCCCGAACGTGCGGGAGCCTCGCCCCGCATCATGTCTTTCGAAGCTCGGGCGGATGCCGCAACGACCTGCGGCCTCCGCTGCCTCTTACCGACACGTCGAACGGCAAAACGAGGAATCGACAGCGCCCCGAAAAATTTTCGGGCAGGTCTATCGCATTGAGTACGGCACCCGTTTCCTGTTCCCGTGGCGGCATCGGTTGAGCCTGCGAGCGAAGCACCCTAACTATCGGGGCGAACGGCGCCTGCGCCGAAACTAAAGATCGCTCAGAGAGCCCCACCATGCCGGCAACCAGATTGGTCGACCGCGGCGTTATCCGCGTCAGCGGCGACGACGCCCGCGATTTCCTCGACAACATCGTCACCAACGCGATGGAGACCGTCACGCCCGAGCGCGCCGGATACGGCGGGCTGCTGACACCGCAAGGCAAGATCATCGGCGACTTTCTGATCGTCGCCGTGCCGGAAGCGGAAGGCGGCGGCTTCCTGCTCGACACGCCTTTGCTCCAGATTCCCGACCTGATGAAGAAGCTGAAGCTCTACAAGCTGCGCGCCAAGGTCACGCTCGACGATCTCAGCGAGAGCGCGGCGGTGATCGCCGCGACCGATGGCGGCAGGCTGCCGGCCGATGCCGGGCTGGTCTATGCCGATCCGCGCCTCCCCGAGCTCGGCGAGCGCGCCATCGTCGACCGCGAGGGTGCCGACGAGCTCGTCGATGCTTCGATGGACGACTATCACGCCCGCCGCATCGGTCTCGGCATTCCCGATGGCGGGCGCGACTTCCTCTATGGCGACGCCTTCCCGCATGAGGCGCTGTTCGACCAGCTCGGCGGCGTCTCGTTCAGGAAGGGCTGCTATATCGGCCAGGAGGTCGTCTCGCGCATGCAGCACCGCGGCACCGCCCGCTCGCGCATCATGCCGGTCGTCTTCAGCGAGGGCATCAACCCCGATGACGGCGTCGAGGCCAGCGCCGGCGGCAAGACGCTCGGGCGTGTCGGCTCCTGCGCAAATGGCCGCGGGCTCGCCTTGCTCCGGCTCGACCGGGTGGCGGATGCGCTCGCCGCCGGCCACAAGCTCGACGCCGGCGGCCTTGCCTTCACGCTCGGCCAGAAGCCGCCCTTCATCCGCTTCCCCTATCCGGGCGAGCCAGAATTCGGAGCAGCGGCATGAATGACGTGAGCGGCGGTCGCGCAGCGGTCGAGGGCCCCGACGGCAAATATCGCTGCATCTGGCCGGGGAGCGATCCGCTCTATCTTGCCTATCACGACACCGAATGGGGCGTGCCGGAATATGATTCCCGTACGCTCTGGGAAAAGCTGATGCTCGACGGCTTCCAGGCGGGACTGTCCTGGATCACCATCCTGCGGAAACGCGACGCCTTCCGCGCCGGCTTTTCCGGTTTCGAGCCGGAAACGGTCGCTCGCTTCGGCGAGGCCGATGTCCAGCGACTACTGGCCGATGCCGGCATCGTGCGCCATCGCGGCAAGATCGAGGGCACGATCCGCAATGCCCAGGCCTATCTCCGGCTGAGCGAGAAAGGCCCGTTCAACGACTTCCTCTGGAAGCATCTCGACGGGCGCGTGATCCAGAATGCCTTCCGGACCCACGAGCAGGTTCCAGCCGAGACCGCCGTCTCCAAGGCGATCTCGAAGGAACTCAAGGCCGCCGGCTTCACCTTCTGCGGCCCGACCATCGTCTATGCGGTGATGCAGGCCTGCGGCATGGTCAACGACCACCTGACCGGCTGCTTCCGCTGGCAGGAATGCGCCGCGCTCGCCCGCGACACGCGTCCCGCCGCCTGATGGTGAAGCCGCCCGCCCCGCCGCGCGCCTGGCAGCGCATGCTGTCGGGCCGGCGGCTCGACCTGCTCGATCCCTCGCCGCTCGATGTCGAGATCGAGGACATCGCCCATGGCCTTGCCCGCGTCGCCCGCTGGAACGGCCAGACCCGCGGCGCGCATTCCTTCTCGGTGGCGCAGCATAGCCTGCTGGTCGAGGCGATCGCGGGGCATCTCAACCCGGACTGGCCGCGCGAGTGGCGCCTGATGGCGCTGCTGCACGACGCGCCGGAATACGTCATCGGCGACATGATCTCGCCGTTCAAGGCAGTGATGGGCGATGCCTACAAGGGCGTGGAGCTACGCCTCTTGGGCGCGATCCATCTGCGCTTCGGCCTGCCGGCGGCGACGCCGGCGATCGTCAAGCGCAAGACCAAGGACGCCGACAAGATCTCGGCCTTCCTCGAGGCGACCGAGCTCGCCGGCTTCGAGCGCGAGGAAGCGCTGCGCTTCTTCGGCCGGCCTCAGGCCCTGCCGCGCGAGGTGCTGGCGCTGATCGAGCCGCGGGCGACGGAAGCGGCGCAGGCTGCGTTCCTGGCACGGTTTGCGGAATTATCGGCCTAAGGGGCCTTGTCCGGCGGCGGGACGGGCCGGCGCTCGCTTCGGTAGATCAGAAACAGGGTGAGCCCCACGATCAGAGCCGTCGCCAGAAAGGGCAGCACGCTCCAGACGAACTCGATGCCGTCCTGCGGCCAGAGATAGGTCCGGCAATTGCCGCCACGCCGGGCGCAAACGCGGTTTTCTCCCGTCACGACCGCCTGGACGCAGATGAAGCCGAACGCCGCGAGGAAGAGCCAGAGCAGGGTTTTGATGAAGCCGCCGCGCATGGATTCCGCTGTTCGTCCACCTGCCGCCTGAAGGCCTCGCCAATTCGCTCCGAGAGTCAGGCCGGGGCGATGTTCGAAAACCGGAGCGCAGCGGACAAGGGTCCGTGAGCACCGGAAGCGCAGAAGATCGCCTCGGATGGCCACCGGAGTAGAATTGGCGAGGCCTTCAGTAACAGGACACGAACTCCCGATACACCCAGCCCACGACATGGTTGCGGCCGCGCGGGCTGATCAGCGCCCAGGCCCGGCCGCGCTCGTCGGACGAGGTGTTGATCACCCGAATGCCGACACCATTGCTGACGCGGCCGATGATCTCGCCATTCGGCGTCTCGCGGATGTTGAGCGGCGTGCCTGTCGGGTCGGTGACGGCGCAGCGGTTCTGGGCGAAGGCCGGTGCGCCGAGCAGGCAGCTCGCGAGCGCGGTCAGAATGCCGAGGCGGGTGGCGGTCATGAACATATCCCCTGATCGTCAACCGGCACGCCCCGCGCCGTGACACGCCTGTGCAATGGCGTGTTCAGGGCCACTTTCGCCTTGAAGCGAGATTGTTTCGATTCTTGATCAGATCATCTGACATTCTCTGCCATTCCCGACATAATCCAGCGAGCCCATAATGCGGGCAACTGATCGCAGCCTTGGGAGATGACAGCCATGACCGCCCCGACCAGCCTGACCCTTCCCGCCGGCGTCGTCGTCAAAGGGGCGCTCGCCGAGCGCTATGACGAGATCCTGAGCCATGACGCGCTCGCCTTCGTCGCCGATTTGCAGCGCCGCTTCAACGAGACCCGCAAGCGCCTGCTCGCCGTCCGCAAGGAGCGCCAGAAGCGCTTCGACGCCGGCGAGACCCCGGACTTCCTGGCCGAGACCAGGCATATCCGCGAGGGCGATTGGAAGGTGGCGCCGATCCCGGCCGATCTGCTCGACCGCCGCGTCGAGATCACCGGCCCGGTCGACCGCAAGATGATCGTCAACGCGCTGAACTCGGGCGCCAAGGTCTTCATGGCCGATTTCGAGGACGCCTCCTCGCCGGTCTGGGCCAACATGGTCGAAGGCCAGATCAATCTCAGGGACCGCTGGGCCGGCAAGATCGACTTCACCGACGCGACGTCGGGCAAGGCCTACAAGCTCAAGGACAAGCCCGCCGTCCTGATCATCCGCCCGCGCGGCTGGCACCTGCCCGAGCGCCACATCGAGATCGACGGCGAGATCGCCTCGGGCTCGCTGGTCGATTTCGGCCTCTATCTCTTCCACAACGCCAAGGCGGCGCTGGCGCAGGGCTCGGGCCCCTATTTCTACCTGCCCAAGCTCGAGAGCCATCTCGAAGCGCGCCTCTGGAACGACGTCTTCGTCGCCGCCCAGACCGCGCTCGGCCTCAAGACCGGCACGATCAAGGCGACCGTGCTGATCGAGACCCTGCCGGCCGCCTTCGAGATGGACGAGATCCTCTACGAATTGCGCGAGCACATGGCCGGCCTGAACTGCGGCCGCTGGGACTACATCTTCTCCTTCATCAAGAAGCTCGCCCGCAACAAGGCCTTCGTCCTGCCCGACCGCTCGCAGGTCGTGATGACCAAGGCCTTCCTGCGCGCCTATTCGCTGCTGCTGATCAAGACCTGCCATCGCCGCGGCGCCTTCGCCATGGGCGGCATGGCGGCGCAGATCCCGGTCAAGAACAACCCCGAGGCCAATGCCGCCGCCTTCGCCAAGGTCAAGGCCGACAAGGAGCGCGAGGCCGGCGACGGCCATGACGGCACCTGGGTCGCTCACCCCGACCTCGTCCCCGTCGCGATGGAGGTGTTCGACCGGCTGATGCCGCAGGCGAACCAGCTCGGCAAGCTGCGCGAGGACGTCCAGGTCGGCCGCGAGAACCTCCTGGAGGTCCATCAGGGCACCCGCACCGAGGAAGGCTTCCGCGAGAACATCCGCGTCGGCGTGCAGTATCTCGAAGCCTGGCTGCGCGGCCGCGGCGCGGTGCCGATCTACAACATGATGGAGGACGCCGCGACCGCCGAGATCAGCCGCGCCCAGATCTGGCAGTTCGTCCAGTATGGCGTCGCGCTCGAGGGTAGCGCCAAGGTCGACGCCGAGCTGTTCAAGCGCTGCCTGCCGGAGGAGATGGCGCGGGTGAAAAGCGAGCTCGGCGCCGAGGCCTATGACAAGGGCCGCTTCCCCGAGGCGATCGACCTGTTCTCGAAGCTCTCGCTGGCGCCGGAGTTCGAGGAATTCCTGACCGTGCCGGCCTATAGCAAGCTGGGCTGATCTAACGGCCCGCGCCGCTCGTCCGGGCGGCGCGGGTTTTGTCTCTGACGCTTGGCTGTAGATTTCAGTCTTTACCCGCTTTGGGTCGAGACCGGACGTTGCGAATCTCTAACTCGCGTTGCAGGTTGGCCGGCATCAAGCTGCAGGTGCTGGAGCGATAACCAAGTGCCAAAGGTGTTGTATTGCTGGCGATGTCGCCAGGACATCCCCATGCTCGACGAACGAGAATGGGCAGAAATTCATCCGCTTCTCATAAGGTCGGTTGAAGAGGTCCAAGACTACCTCAGTCACCACCCGGAGGTTGATCTTCTAGAGGCTCGGAAGCGAGTCTACGATCCTGGCATCTTCCAGCGATATTTCGAGCTCACCGGCTTCCGAGAGACAAACATCAACGCGATCTGGCATCATCGGGCAAGCGCTTTCGGCCCTCCGTGCCATTCGTGCGGAAAGCCGCTTCGCACTCCGAAGGCTCGATTTTGCGCGGAATGTTCGGCTTGATCGTTGTGCTTCCGCAAATTCTGGAACGGATCGGAAGCGCAAAGTAGATGCGCTAAAGAGCTGGAGGGTAAATTGCAAAATTTCAGAGAGGAGAATGTCTCACTCGCACCCGGCATTGAGATAGCTGAAATCGACGGATGGAACATGGTTCAAGCGACAGGAACCATCAATGGATCGAAATTCTACTTTAAAGCCAAACACAATTATTGGTTATTGGCTATTGGTGGCGACGATCCGGCCGATCTCTCCGAATGGGAATACGAAGAGCCATATGGCGAGGGCCCGTATGGCGCGAATTTCATGGAGCATGAGATAGCCAAGCGGTTGATCCTAGAGGCCGCTGGACGATTTCTCAGGGGTGATCCGGATCCCAGAATCGCGCGCGCTTCTCCACCTCCGCGGTGACCCCAGCTCGTGTCCGTCAACGCCCTTACTGAATCGATCGGACGCAGACTTAGCGCGTGTCCGCGATGGGTGGGAAGCGGACATCCCCCTTGACGATGAATGCCGGTGCCGACAGTGTCCCGGAGCATGTTCAGGAACCGGACCATTTGCGACCGACGCCGACGCCGCTTCACCCAAGCGGCGGCTTCTTGGCTGCGCGTCGATCTGCGTCCTTCCGCGCGGTGACTGCCTCATCGTAGGTCCCACTAACCGGAACGGCCCCGGCCCGCATTCCCGAACCCCCGCAGCCCTCGGCTCCGGGGGTTTTTCTTTGCCCGACCCCCAAGAGGACATCACCATGAGCATTCGCGTCGGCATAGTCGGCATCAGCGGTTTTGGCGGCGGCGAGGCGATGCGCCTGGTCGCGAGCCACCCGTCCTTCGAGCTGGTCTACGCCGCCGGCGAGGGTAGCGCCGGCAGCCGTCTGGTCGACCGCTTTCCCGGTGTGCCGGCCAGGCTGGCCGGACTGGTGATCGAGAAATGGGACCCAGCGACCCTGCCGAAGCTCGACGTGCTGTTCGCGTCGTTGCCCACGGGCGCCTCTGCCGATGCGCTGGCGCGCGTCCCTGAGCACGTGAAGATCGTCGATATCGGCGGCGACCACCGCTACGTCGAGGGCTGGGCGTACGGCCTGGCCGATATCTGGCCAGCTCAGATCGAGGGCCAGACCCGCATTGCCAATCCCGGCTGCTTCCCGGCCGCGACGCTGACCGCGCTCGCGCCCCTGCTGGCCGACAAGCTGGTCGAGCCCGGCAATATCGTCATCGACGCCAAGACCGGCATCTCCGGCGCCGGCCGGGGCGGTTCCGACAGCAGGTTCGGCTACGCCGAGAGCAACGAGAACCTGGTGCCCTATGGCTTGCTCAAGCATGTCCACATGCCGGAGATGGCGAAGACGATCGAGCGGCTGGGCGGCGGCAGCGCGGCCGGGCTGGTGTTCACGCCACATTTGGTGCCGATGACCCGCGGCATCCTCGCCACCATCTATTGCCGCGGCCGCGCCACCACGGACCAATGCCTGGATTCAGCCCGGCGCTTCTACGCCGGGCGCCCCTTCGTCCGTGTGACCGACAAGCCGCCGCAGACCAAATGGGCCGCCGGCTCGAACCTCGCCTTCGTCAGCTATGCAGCCGACCCGGAGCGCAATCTGGTGATCGCGATGGGCGTGGTCGACAATCTCGGCAAGGGAGCGGCGGGCCAGGCGGTGCAGAACGCGAACCTGATCTGCGGCCTGCCGGAAACGGCAGGATTGGATGGCGCGCCGGTCTGGCCTTGATGAAGCTGGCCACCAGGCAGCTGTTCAAGCTGCTTCGGAGGTCCGCGCATGCGCGGAAGCGGCGCCGGTGTCGCGGCTCAAAACCCGTACATCGCGATCATGATCCCGAAGGCGAAGCTGAACAGGACGCCGGCTGCGGTCGGCGCGGTCACGATGAAGGCGGCCAGGATCGGATGGCGGTTCCGCCAAGCCAGCACCGCCGCCGAGGCTGCGATCACCGGCAATGCGACGAAAGAGGCCAATGTGAGCCGCGCCTCTGCGTTGACGTCGAGCCCGTTGCGGACGACGGATGGCAGCATCTCGAGCCATCCCAGCATCCAGCACGCGGCCACGGCGAGGGTGGCACCGCGCAGCTCGCGCCGCACGGCAAGCACGAAGGCCACCGCAGCGGCCGCGAGCTGGAGTGCGCCTGCTACGGGAACGATCCAGCGCTCGATCCCCACATAAAGGTTCGGCGCCCCGAAGAACGGCAGCAGCAGCGAAGACAGCCCGAAATAAGCCGCAAGTACACCCGACAGGATGAGAAGCGGCCGAGCCGCCCTGCTGAAGAACGAACTGCTGCCGGGTTCGACGTTCGCCAACGTTGCCTCGCTCGGTCACAAGCGCGCGGCCTTCCGCAAGGTTGCAGTTCGAGCGCCTTCGCCTGGCCGCTTCCGTACGGCCCGTCTCCAGATAACGGCCAACGCTCGCGCCTGCCAAGCCGCGCGAAGGGATGCGCGACGTTCCCGATCGAGCTTCCCCAAACCACCACGAACGGGGAGGTCATTCCTGCAACGATACGTCCTTGCCCGGCGCAAGAATTCACGCGCCGGCCTTTGCAATGGCCATTGCGACGCCTATCTCGCCTCTTTCCGTCGGAGCATGACCATGCGGCTCGCGATCCTGTCGGCCCTAGCACTCACCTTCCTTGCGACCAGTCCCGTTCTCGCCGAGCCGCTGAAGCCAGACCGCAGGATCGAGGCCACCGCCGACTTCGCCGGCAAGAAGCCGCGCAAGGCGGCCAAGGACATCAGCGGCATCGCCTGCCGTCCGCCTTCCGGCGGCGACTATCGCTGCCTCGTGATCAACGACGAGAACAAGGCCGTCCAGTTCGCGACGCTGAAGCAGGGCACGATCATCCCCGGCCCGAGCCTGCCGCTGGTCAAGGACAGCGCGCCTGCCGGCGCCGGCGGGCGCCAGCCGACGATCGGCTGCCCCAAGCAGGGCGGCTTCGAGGATTTCGACGGCGAGGGCGTCGCCTTTGCCGATCGCCATTTCTATGTCGTCGGCTCGCATGGCTGCTCGCGCCATAGCGGAGAATATCGTCCCTCATCCTTCCTGCTGGCGCGCATCGCTCCCGGCAACGGCGAGACCGGCGCGCCGGAGCTGAGCTGGCGCGTCGCCGATCTCCTCGGTGCGGCCGACGAGGTCGCGCCCTTTGTCGGCAAGGCGCTCGAGGACAAGAGCAACGGGCTCAACATCGAGGGCATCGCGGTGGTCGGCGACCGGCTCTGGCTCGGCCTGCGCGCCCCCTCGCTCGACGGCCGTGCCTTCCTCGTCGGCGGCAGCCTCGCCGAATTGTTCAAGCCCGGCAGCGAGCCGGCGACGGGCAAGCCGCAGCTCCTCGCCTTCCAGGCCGGGACGCAGCGCGGCGTGCGCGACCTCGCCCCTCTCGCCGATGGCCGCCTTCTCGTCCTCGTCGGCCCGGCTCAGGAGCAGGACGTGCCGTATGCGATCCTGCTGCTCGACCCGGCCGATCCCGCAGCCATTCGCGAGCTCGGCCAGCTCCATCCGCGCAAGGACGGCAAAGCGGAGGCGCTCACCGTGCTGGCGCAGGAGCGCGACGAACTGCGCGTCCTCGTCGGCTATGACAGCGTGAAGAATGGCGGCTTCGAGGAATACCGGCTGAAGCTGCGCTGATCGATCCATCGGCCTTCCCAGCCGCCATCGGCCATGCGATGCGCTCGGCCATGAGCTTCCTCGACCGCCTCGATTCCATCGTCTCCCGCTATCTCGCCGAGGTCGCCGGCCCGCGCGAGCGGCTGGCCTTGCTGCGCTGGCAGATCGGCGAGCGTCACGCGCTCGACCGGCGCGAGACCATGCCGGGGCACGCCACCACCAGCGCCTTCGTGCTCTCGCCCGACCACGCCCTGATCCTGCTGATCGACCATGTCGTGATCGGCCGCTGGCTCCAGCCCGGCGGCCATTACGAGCCGGCCGCGACCTTCCATGAATCGGCATTGCGCGAAGCGGTGGAGGAGACCGGCGTCGCCAGCGCCGTGCTGCACCCCTGGCATCGCGGCGGCGACCTGCCCTTCGCGATCGACAGCCATGAGGTGCCGGGCAATCCGCGCCGCAGCGAGCCCCCGCACATCCATCACGACCTGCAATATCTCTTCCTCGCCGACCCTGCCCTGCCGCTGATCCCCCAGGAAGAAGAAGTCCACGCAGCTGCCTGGAAACCGATCGCAGCGCTCGCCGAGATCGCGCCGGTAGCATTTGCACGCCTGCGCGCCTTGCACTCCGCGGACTGAGCTGGCCGTTGCTCATTTGCAACAATGTAACGCTATCGTCCCGTCTCGGCCAATCGATTATTGCGACTCATTCGCATTTGCGTAACCTGGGCTTGCCAACAGGATCGCCAGCCATGCTGAAGCCCGCCGCCTTCGCTCTCGCCACCTCCGCCCTGCTCTCGCCCGCTCTTGCGGCCGACCTGCCCTCGCGCAAGAGCGCGCCGGCCGCGCCACCGCTGCTCTCGGCTTGCAGCGAGAGCGAAGGCATCCCGACCGACGCCTTCGGCTTCACCACCGGCTCGGACGTCGCCGACCCCGGCTCCTTCGGCGCGAGCCTGACCTATGGCGGTGGCTTCGGCGTCCGCGACGGCCGCCAGGCGGCGCACGGCCTGCAGCTGCAAGGCTCCTATGGGCTCTTCCCCTGTTTCGAGATCGGGCCCTATCTGCTCGGCGGCTATACCGACGCGACCATCGCCGACACCAAGGCCGACGGCCGCAGCGCCGGCGCCGGCATCGAGATGAAGTACCGCCTGCTCGGCCGCGACCTGCACGGCATCGGCCTGACCGTCATCGTCGATCCCAGCTTCAACCGCACCGACCCGACCGGCGCCGGCAACTTCACGACTTATAACACCGGCCTGCGCATCTTCGCCGACAAGACGCTGGTTCCCGGCAAGCTCTACGCCGCACTCAACCTCTCGCACGACCTGACCTGGACCGGGCCGAGCCCTTATCTGCGCTCCTCGACCTTCACAGTCGGCGGCTCGCTCGCCTGGCAAGTGCTCGACGGACTCTATCTCAGCGGCGAAGTGCGCCATCAGCGCCGCCACAACGAGCTCGGCTTCGGCAAGGAAGCCGGCTATGCCACCTTCGCCGGCCCCGGCATTTTCTGGCAGGCGAACAAGCAGCTCGCCATTTCCGCCGCCTACAACGTCCAGATCGCCGGCAAGGCCAAGGGCCAGCCGGGCGATCTGGACGTCACCAATTTCAGCCAGCATGTGCTGAAGGTGAAGGCGGCCTACAGCTTCTGAGCGAAAACGCGACGCATCATTCCGGAACCTGCTGCCCGACGGTCGCGCTGGCTTCGGTGTCGGCCTTGCCCTGCGGCTGCGGGCCGCGCTCGGCCTCTTTGCGGCTGATCGCCTCGACCACGTCGGCCGCGAGTTTCTCCAGCAGCTCGCGCTCGCGCTGGCCGAGCGTGCGCGCTTCCGCATCGAGAATGCAGAGTGCCCCGAGCACGTGGCCCCCCGCCGACCGCAGCGGCGCGCCGGCATAGAAGCGCAAGCCCCATGTCTTGGCGACGGGATTGTCGGTGAAGCGCGCATCGCGCTCGGTGTCGGCGACGACCAGCGTCTCGCCACCGGACACGACGTAGTCGCAGATCGCCTCCTGCCGCGGCAGGATCGGCCGGCCGGTTTCGTCCCGGCCGAAGCCCGCCAGCTCCTTGCTGCGGCCGATCACGACCTCCCGATCGGCGTCGATCGCCGAGATCATCGCGACATCGACGTCGAAGGCGTCGGCCGCGCGTTTGGCGATCGCGTCGAGATCGTCGCGCAGGCTCTCGACGAGAAAATCGGTCCCATGGAGCGCCGCCACACGCTCGCTCTCATTGGCCGGCGCCTCTGCCCTCTTCGGCTCCCCCGCCATCTCGGGCAGCAGGCGCTGAACCCGGCCGATCGCTTCCTGGACCGAGGTCGCGACGTCATCAGCGCCGATGTCCTTCCGTGCATCGCCCGCCAGGGCTTCGGGAGAGACCGTCCAGAGAACGGTGACGATCTTCAGCTCCGGCCAGCGCTGCCGCAACCGCCGGCCGAACTGCCGGGCGGCGCTGTCCGGCTCGCTGCTGAAATAATTGATGCAGACGACCGGTGCCGCGTCGAGATCAAGTCTGGCGACCGAGCCCGTCGTGACATGGGCAATCCGGCGAGTCTGCGCCGGGATGCCTTCCAGAGCGAACGCATGGGCGAGCATCTCGGCGGCGATCGCATCGATCTCCCATTTGCCGCCGATGCAGACGACTTTGGGAGAGGACGCCATCGCGTCGGCAGCTGCATGCTCCTCGCGCAGTTCCTCCAGCAGCGCCTCCATGCCCTCGGCGACGCGCAGCCGATGGGCGGCGGTCGCCTGGCGCCCGTAATCGTCATGGGCGAGCCGTAGCACCGCGATGCCGACGCTGTCGTAGAAGGGTATCATCGCGAGCGTCTTGATCTCTCCCTCGGCGATCTCGGTCGCCTCGTCGACGTCGCCGGCGAGCAGCCGCTGATAGATGCGTTCCGCCGGACTGAGCACCGGCACCGAGCCGAGCAGCGTGTCGAGGAACTGCAGCTGCGGCAGCGTCTTGCCGAGGACGAGCAGGCAAACAGTCAGGGGCGTCGACAGGATCAGGCCGACCGGTCCCCAGAGCGCGGTCCAGAACGTCGCGGCGGCGATCAGCGAGATCGCCGAGAGTCCCGTGCTGGTGCCGTAGAGCATCGGCTCGACGATGTTGTTGCTGACGAGCTCGAGCCCCGCGATCAGCGCCAGCGTCCACAGCACCATGTGCCAGCCCGGATCGACCGCGAAGGCGAGCGCCAGTGGAAAGACGGCGGAGATCAGTGCACCGAGATAGGGCACGAAGCGCAGCACTGCCGCGACGACGCCCCAGAGCAGGGCGCCCGGCACGCCGATCAGCCACAGGCCGAGCGCCAGGGGAATGGCGAAGGTGGTGTTCACCACGAGCTGCATCAGGAGATAGCGGCTGATCCGCCGGCCGGCATCCTCGATCGCGTCGGTCGAGCGATGCAGATTGCCCCCGAGGATGCGCAGCAATCGGTCGCGCAGGTCGGTGCGGTCGAGCAAAGCGAGGATCACGAAAACAAGGACGATGCCGGCCGTAGCCAACGGCTCGAGGACACGCCCGAGCCACACCAGAGCGACCTGCAGCTGGGTGCTCGGCCCCGACACGATCTCGACCCGCTGCGCTTCGGCGCCCTGGACAGCCTCCACCTCCTTTTGGAGAGAGGCGATCGCGTTCAGCGCACCGTCGAGCATCCCCGGCGCCTTGAACTGCGCCTTGAGGTCGTTGAACTTGCCATGAATGGTCGACTGATAGGTCGGCAGTTGCTCGCCGAGCGAACGCAACTGTGTTCCCAACACCAGGAAGAGGCTGGCGAGAAGAACGAGCACGACGGTCATCACCGTCGCGATCGCGATCACCTTGTGCAGGCCGCGCCGGCGCAGCCACATCACCGGCGGGTTGAGCGCGAAGCCGATCAGGAAGGCGAAGGCGAGCGGGATCAGGATGTCCTGGCCGTAATAGAGCGCCGCGATGATCACGGCAGCGGAAACGAGCGTCGCCGCGACCCGAACGATGTCGCTGCCCCCGGTATCGCCCATGCCGGCAGCACGCTCCGCCTCGCGTGGCAGCATCGTTTGCCGGTCCGGCGATGTCGTTGTCATGGTCGAAGCCCCCCGGCCTGCGATGGCTGGTCATCAGAACGTTGGAAAGATCGCCCGGTTCCGCCTGCACCCGCGCCGCATTGCGAACTGCGCGCCGCAGGCGTTAAGACGGGACGACCTTCAACCATGGGTGTCGGCGATGACGCACGACGAGGCCGGAAGCGGCGCATCGGACAAGGCCGGGACGATCTGCCGGGCGTTGCGCCGCGCGATCATCGAGCGGGCGCTCGAACCTGGAGCGACCTTACCGGAGGATGCGCTCGGCGAGCGCTTCGGCGTCAGCCGCACCCTCGCGCGCCACGCGCTCGCCCAGCTCGCCGCCGAAGGGCTGGTCGAGCTGCGCCGCAACCGCACGGCCGTGGTGGCCACGCCGAGCTGGCAGGAGGCGCGGGACACCTTCGACATCCGCATCGAGCTGGAGCGCCTCGTCGTGCGCCAGCTCGCCGGCCGGCTGAGCAAGGCGCAGCTTGCGATGCTGCGCACCCATGTCGACGCCGAGGATGCGGCCCGCGGCGGCGGCGATGCGATCTCGATCCGGCTCGCGACGGAATTTCACATCCTGCTGGCCGAGATGACGGAGAGCCCGATCCTCATCCGTTACGTCAGCGAGCTCGCCTATCGCTGTTGCCTGATCCTGTCGCTGTACAGCCGGCCGCATTCCTCGGAATGCGGCATCAACGAGCATCGCTTGCTGATCGAGGCGCTCGCGAGCGGTGACGCCGACAAGGTCATGGGCCTGATGCACCATCATCTCGATTCGGTGGCGGAACGCGCGCTGGTGGCGGAGGCCAAGCCGCGCGGACGCGACATCATGGCGATCCTGGCACCCTATGCGGAAGCGCCGCCGGAGGCCGCAAAGACCACTCGGAAGCGCTCGCTCAAGGCGGCCGAATAACCCCTCGCGAGCGCCGACAGGCGCATTGACGCTGCCGCATTTCCGCCCTACTCGTGAACGCGACGGTTCCCTCACGGGATCAAAAGGGAACGCAGTGCGGGTGGCCTGGCCATCTCATGCTGCGGCTGCCCCCGCAACTGTAAGCGGCGAGCCTTTCGCCATACGCCACTGGGACCTCGGCCCTGGGAAGGCGGCGAAGGGCAGCGACCCGCGAGCCAGGAGACCTGCCGTCAGCCGTGGTCACACGCGAACACATCGGCCGGGGTGCGCTGATGGGTGAAGGAACCATGTGCGCCCGGTTTCGGGAGCGGGTGGGGACATCTCGTTCGCGGTGACGTGCCACTGACGTTACCCGCCGAGGTTTCCCGTGTTCCGTTTGCCAAAGCCCGCCAGGAGCGGGCGTTCGTCCGTTGCCCTCTCTTTGCTCGCCGCCTCGACCATGCTGACGCCGCTCGCCGCACTGGCGCAGTCGGGCGAAAAGCCGATCACGCTCGATGAGCTCGTCGTCAGTCCGACGGGCGTGCCGACCCCGGCCCGGGAGATCGCCAGCTCCGTCACCGTCGTCACATCCAAGGAGATCGAGCGCCAGCAGCGCCGCACCCTGCCGCAGGCGCTCGCCGCCGTGCCGGGCCTGAAAATCGTCCAGATCGGCGGGCCGGGCGGGCAGACCTCCGTCTTCATGCGCGGCACCAACTCCAACCACGTCAAGGTGCTGATCGACGGCATCGAGGCGAACGATCCCTCGACGCCGAATCGCTCCTTCGATTTCGGCTCGATGCTGACCGCAGACATCGAGCGCATCGAGGTGTTGCGCGGCCCGCAGAGCGGCCTCTATGGCGCGAATGCGCTCGGCGGCGTCATCTCGATCACGACCAAGCGCGGCGATGGCCCACCGAAAGTAACAGCTTCCGTCGAGGCCGGCTCGCACGGCACCTTCAACCAGTCGGCCGGTTTCAGCGGCGGCGACAGCCGCTTCAACTACGCCTTCAACGTCGCGCATATGCGCAGCGACTCGACCGATTCCGTGCCGTCGAAGCTGATCCGGCCGGGTGTGCGGGTGAAGCCGGACGCCTATGACGCCTATACCTATTCGGGGCGGCTCGGCGTCGCGCTCAGCGACACGCTGAGCCTCAACTGGGTCGGCCGCTACACCGACGGGCAATTCCTCTCGACCTATGACATGGGCTTTCCGGGCCAGCCGACGCCCTTCCGCTCGCGCTCGAACTATGCGCAGGCCTTCACGCGCGGCGAGGTCGTCTGGGATCCGCTGGGCGGACGCTTCGTCAATCGCTTCGGTGTCTCCTACTCGCATCAGGACCGCGGCTATCGCAGCCCGAACGCCTTCGGCCAGCTGGGACTGCCGACAGAAAACCTCGGCGAGCGCGTGAAGTTCGACTGGCGCGGCGACCTCGAGCTCGCCAGGGGCCACAGTCTCATCATGGGCCTGCAATACGAGCGCGAACGGCTCGACACGCCGAGTCTCACAGCCTCCAATGGCAACAAGGGCGCCTTCCTGGAGTACCAGGCCAATATCGCCGACAGCTTCTTCCTGGCGGCGAACGTCCGGCATGACCATAACGACAGCTATGGGGACCACACCACCTACCGTATCGCGCCGGCCTATATCATTCCGCAGACCGGCACCAAGCTGAAAGCGAGCTATGGCACCGGCTTCAAGCCGCCAACCCTGGCCGAGCTCTTCATCGACTACCGGCCGGGCTTCAACTTCTTCGGCAATCCCGATCTGAAGCCGGAGAAGAGCCGCGGCTGGGATATCGGCTTCGAGCAGCCCCTGTTCGATGACCGGTTCCGCTTCGGAGCGACCTGGTTCCACAACGACATCGACGACCTGATCGTCACCAATCTGACGCGTGATTCCTACGCCAATGTCGGCCGCGCCACGACCAAGGGCGTCGAGGCCTTCGCCACGCTCGAATTGACGTCGCAGTTCAAGGTCCGCGGCGACTACACCTTCACGCTGGCGAAGGACGAAGTCTCACGCTGGGAGCTGCTGCGCCGGCCGCGCCACAAGGCGAGCCTGACCGCGAGCTGGATGCCAATGGAGAAACTCACCCTGTCCGCCACGCTGATCTATGTCAGCTCCCGAATGGACGGCAACCGCGACTTCTCGATCTCGCGGCTGCGCGCGCCAGGTGCGGCGATCGTCAATCTCGCCGCCGAATACAAGGTCGACGCGCGCTATACCGTCTTCGGCCGCGTCGACAATCTGTTCGACCGACGCTGGGAAAACCCGACAGGCTTCCTGGTGCCGGGCCTCGGCGCCTTCGGCGGGATCAGGATGAGCCTGTGATGCGGCCGGAAACCTCCACCGTCATGCTCGCCCTTGTGGCGAGCATCCATCTCTTGAACACTGCGCTTGGCGAAGGAAGACGTGGATGGCTGGGACAAGCCCGACCATGACGAGAAGCGTAGGCTTCGCATTTGCGTTCGGCCTCTGGCTGGCGGTAGCCGGCGGCCTCGCCCATGCGGACGATACGCCGGCCAAGCCGCAACGCATCGTCTCGCTCAACATGTGCACCGACGAGCTGGTGCTGCGGCTGGCCTCGCCGAAGCACATCGCCTCAGTGACCTGGCTGTCGCAGGACCCGCGCAACGCCAACATGGCCGCGCGCGCCCTCGTCGTCCCCGCCAATCACGGGCTGGCCGAGGAGGTGCTGGCGTACAAGCCGGACCTCGTCATCGCCGGCGCCTATACGACACGCTCGACCGTGGCGCTGCTGAAACGTGTCGGCGTGCCGGTCCGCGAGTTCGGCGTGCCCAGCAACCTCGCCGAGATGCGCCAGCAGATCCGCGACATGGCGAACCTCCTCGGCGAACGACAGAACGGCGAAGAATTGATCGCCGGGATCGATGCCCGTCTCGCCGCGCTGGCAAACCGCACTCGCCCGGCCCAGCCGCGCGCCATCGTACTGCGCCCGAACGGCTTCACCACCGGGCGCGGCTCGCTGGTCGACGAGATCCTCACGACGGCCGGCCTGACCAACCTCGCCGCCGAGCTCGGCATCGACAATTACGGCCAGATCGCGCTTGAGACCGTCGCGCTCGGCAAGGCCGACATCCTGATCCTCAACACCACGCCGGACGGCCCGCCCTCGCTGGCGCATGAGATTCTGCACCACCCTGTCCTCGCCCGGCTCGGCGACCGGCTGAAGCTCGTCGCCTTGCCGTCGAAGCTCTGGACCTGCGCCGGCCCGGCGGTGATCGACGCGATCGAATTGCTGCTTGACGCGACCGCTCCGATGCCAGCCGGAAAACGCCCATGAGCACCGCGGCCATACCATCACCTGCATCCGACCGGATGTCCTATTGGCGGCTCGTCACCCTGCTGGCTGCTGCGACGCTCGTCATGGCCGCGCTCTCGCTCGCGGTCGGCTATGCCCGGCTCGACCTCGTCGCCGCGCTCGGCGACTGGTTCGCCGGCCGGCAGAGCCTGCCCGCGCTCGTCCTCGTCGAACTGCGCCTGCCGCGCGCCATCCTTGGTGCGCTCGTCGGCTTCAGCCTCGGCCTCGCCGGCGCGGCGATGCAGGGCCTCTTGCGCAATCCGCTGGCCGAGCCCGGCATCGTCGGCATCTCCAGCGCCGCCGCCTTCGGCGCCGTCACCGTGTTCTATTCCGGCTTCGCCGGCGCCTTCGCGCTCGCTCTGCCGCTCGGCGGCATCGCCGGGGCGCTGCTCGCGGTGCTGCTGCTCTTCGCTCTGAACGGCCGCGGCGCCGGCACGATGACGCTGATCCTCGCCGGCGTCGCGATCAACAGCTTCGCCGGGGCGATGACCTCGCTGGCCCTCAACCTCGCGCCCAATCCCTATGCCGCGCTAGAGATCGTGTTCTGGCTGATGGGCTCGCTCGCCGATCGCAGCCTGATCCATGTCTGGCTGGTCCTGCCGCTGATGCTGGTCGGCTGGGCCTTGCTGCTGTCCAGCGCGCCTGCGCTCGACGGCCTCACCCTCGGCGAGGACACGGCGCGCAGCCTCGGTTTCGACCTGACCTGGCTGCGGGTGCGATTGATCGGCGGCGCCGCGCTCGCGGTCGGCAGCGCCGTCGCCGTCACCGGCGCGATCGGCTTCGTCGGGCTGGTGGTGCCGCACTTGCTGCGCCCGCTGGTCGGCCACAAGCCCGGCCGGCTGCTGCTGGTCAGCGGCTTCGGCGGCGCGATCCTGCTGCTCGCCGCCGACACGATGCTGCGGCTGATGCCGATCCGGCCCGAGCTCAAGCTCGGCGTCGTCACCGCCCTGATCGGCGCGCCCTTCCTGTTCAGCCTGATCCAACGCCTGCGGCGGGAGGCGTGATGCGCATCGAAGCGAACGGCATCGCGATCGCCTTCGACGGCACGCCGATCCTGACCGGGATCGACCTCGCACTGCGACCGGGCGAGCTCGTCGGACTGGTCGGCGCCAACGGCGCCGGCAAGACCACTCTGCTGCGCATCCTCGCCGACCTGCTGCCGCCGGCGGCGGGCACGGTGCTCTATGACGGCAAGCCGGCAAAGGCGCTGGGCCGCCGCTTACTCGCGCAGCGGCTCGCCTTCCTCGCCCAGGGCGGCGGCGTGCAATGGCAGATGCGGGCGGAGGCCGTCGTCGCGCTCGGCCGCCTGCCGCATCGGCGCCCCTTCGCCGACCTCACCGAGGCCGACCGGACCGCCATCGGCAACGCCTTCGCCGCAACCGATGCCAGCGCCTTCCGCGAACGCAACCTGGATACCCTCTCGGGCGGCGAACGGATGCGGGTGCTGCTGGCGCGGGCGCTGGCCGTCGAAGCGGAGATGCTGCTGGCGGACGAACCGCTGGTCGGGCTCGACCCGCGCCATCAGCTCGAGGCGATGGCGCTGTTCAAGCGGATCGCCGCCGCCGGCACCGGCGTCGTCGTCGTGCTGCACGACCTTTCGCTCGCCGGGCGTTTCTGCGACCGGCTCGTCCTGCTCGACAACGGCCGCATCCTTGCCGACGGGCCGCCAGCCGCCGTGCTGGGCGACGACAACCTCGCCCGCGCCTTCGGCATCTCGGTCGCGCGCGGCGAGCGCGATGGCGCACACTTCGTCCTGCCCTGGCAGGCCCTGAACCATGGAGAAGCCAACTGATGACGGCAGATGACGTGACCAGCCTGATCCATCAGGAACTCGCCACCGCCTCGACGCAATGGAATCTCGGCACTTTCGGCGCCATCGCCGAATTCCTGCGCGATCCCGACGAGCCGGTCGAACTCGGCGACGGGCAGGGCAGGCTCGTCGCCGTCACTGATCGCGGCGGGATCGGCTTTGGCGAGCTCTCCGAGGTCAGGCTCTTCGCCTCGGAAACCGCAGTCGGCTTGGGCTGGAGCCATCGCATCGCGCTCTGCCTGCCGGAAGCGGCCTGCGCGACGAACCGGCGCAGCGTCCTCACAGAGCTCGGCCCGGACGAGAAGGCGCTGCGGCCGCAGGACCGCGCCGGCATCCTGTTCGACATGGGCCTCGGGACGCTGCAGGTCGACATCTGCATCCGCACCGACGATGCCGCGCTGATCGCAACCCTGCGCTCCGTCGCTGGCAAGAGCCTGTTCGAAGCCGGCAATCCGGCAATGGGAGCGATCGTCGCGAACGGCCCGCATCGCGTTTTCATCAGCCGCGCCGGGCGCTGCGAGGTCTATCAGCCGATCCCCCCGGCCGACGGCAGGAGCCCGGAAGGGCCGCACACCCATGTCCTGCCGCAACTGCTGCGGGGCGGCCGCACGCACGCCGCGACCGAGCCGGTCCCCAGCGGCTGGGTACCCTTCGCCCATCTCGTTCCTGCCCACCCTCTGAAGGACGCGATGGCCCGGCCACGGCCCTGGGACGACACGGCCCATCAGCGTTTCCAGACCCTGCTCACAGCCGTCGGCGACCCGGACCTGACTGCATTGAAGCATCGGCTTCTGGAGGCGATCCGCAGCGGCTCCGACCCGTCAGGTTTCCGCGAGCCAGCGAACAAATTCGCCCGCCACACCCTGCGCGTCACGCTGCGGCAGCTGCGGGCGGGTTCTCCGCCACCGGGCCTGTCGCGCTGGCTCGAAGCCTTCGACAAGCAGGAACCGACGAGCGAGGACGGCGCCGATGCCTATGGCCATGCCTAGCCGGCAAGGGCGTCCACTCATCCAGTTGATCGTTTTTCGAATCTGTCAAAGCTAGAAGGAGAGGACCTCCTTCGGACAGGTGCCGGATATGACGTTGCGACTGAGCCGCTTCACCACGTTGATCGTCTGCATTCTGGTCGCACTCGTCACGATCCCGCTGGCCTTCCGCTACAACTGGTTCTGGCTGCCGGGCCTGCTGGCGACAGGGCTCTCGCTGCTCGGCCTCTGGGACCTCGCCCAGACCGAGCATGCCATCCGCCGCAACTATCCGGTGATCGGCCATATCCGCTGGCTCGCCGAACTGGTCCGCCCCGAGCTGCGCCAGTACCTGTTCGAGGCCGACGAGGAGGCCGCCCCTTTCTCGCGCTCGCAGCGCTCTTTAGTCTATCGCCGGGCCAAGAACCTCGCCGGGGATCACCCCTTCGGCACGCTTCTCGACGTCTATCGCGACGGCTACGAGTTCATCGGTCATTCGACCCGGCCGGCGCCCGTCTCCGATCCCGAGAGTTTCCGCATCACCATCGGCAACGGCCAATGCCGCCAACCCTATTCGGCCTCGGTCTTCAACATCTCGGCGATGAGCTTCGGCTCGCTCTCGGCCAATGCGATCCGGGCGCTCAACACCGGCGCACGCCTCGGCCGCTTCAGCCATGACACCGGCGAGGGCAGCATCAGCCCCTATCACCGCGAGGGCGGCGGCGATATCGTCTGGGAGCTCGGCAGCGGCTATTTCGGCTGCCGCGACCAGAATGGCCGCTTCGACCCCGAGCGCTTCGCCAGGCAGGCCGTCGATCCCCAGGTCAAGATGATCGAGATCAAGCTGAGCCAGGGCGCCAAGCCCGGCCATGGCGGCATCCTGCCGGGGCCCAAGGTGACGCCGGAGATATCCGCCACGCGAGGGGTGCCGGTCGGGCGCGACTGCGTCTCGCCGCCGAGCCACAGCGCCTTCTCGACCCCGCTGGAGATGATGGCCTTCATCGCGCAGTTGCGCGAGCTCTCCGGCGGCAAGCCGGTCGGCTTCAAGCTCTGCCTCGGCCATCCCTGGGAGTTCATGGGCATGGTCAAGGCGATGCTGGAGAGCGGCGTGGTGCCCGATTTCATCGTCGTCGACGGCGCCGAGGGCGGCACCGGCGCAGCTCCGGTCGAGTTCAGCGACCATATCGGCCTGCCGATGCGCGAGGGCCTGCTCTTCGTCCATAATGTGCTGGTCGGGGCCGGCCTGCGCGACAAGGTCAAGATCGGCGTCGCCGGACGCATCGTCAGCGCCTTCGACATCGCCAGCGTGCTCGCCATCGGCGCCGACTGGGCCAATGCCGCCCGCGGCTTCATGTTCGCGCTCGGCTGCGTCCAGTCACTGTCCTGCAACACCAATCGCTGCCCGACCGGCGTCGCGACGCAGGATGCGGTACGCCAGCGGGCGCTGGTCGTGCCGGACAAGGCGCAGCGCGTGCATCGCTTCCACGCCAACACGCTGCACGCGCTCGCCGATATGCTGGCGGCGGCCGGCCTGACCCATCCCGAGCAGCTCGGCCCGCACCATCTGGTGCGCCGCGTCAGCGCCACCGAGATTCGGCTGTTCTCCGATCTGCACGTCTTCCTGCAGCCGGGCGAGTTGCTGACCGGGCTCTGCGAGCACGCCTTCTATCGCCGCAACTGGGATCTCGCGCGCGCGGACAGCTTCGACCGGCTGTCGTGAGGTGCCTTGACGCGGCGGTAAGGAAAATGCCGACGCGGCGCGCGGGTTCGTAACAAGACCGTAGCGCTCCTGACAGAAAACGCACAGTATCGACATGGGATAGGATTGCTCGCTCCGCGCCAGCCGATCAGGCGGGGGCGAACCGGCTAAAGGAGTATCGAATGTCTGAGCGGTCTCGGATGGCGCATGCGCAGCGCTCCACGGCCTTGCGCCTTTCCTCCACGACGCTCACGGTGTTCCTCATCTTCGGCCTCGGCGCGGGCGCCCTCGCCCAGCAACCGGCGCCGACCGCCGTCCCGGTCGGCACCGTGATGGCCGAGAAGCGCGCGATCACCCAGACCGCCGATTTCGTCGGCCGGGTCGAGGCGGTCAACCGCGTCGACATCCGCGCCCGCGTCACCGGCTATCTCGAAGAAGTCCTGTTCAAGGACGGAGCGACCGTCGCCGAGGGCGCTCCGCTCTTCCGCATCGAGCGAGGCCCGTTCGAGGCCACGGTCGAGCAGGCGCAAGGCGTGCTCGAGAAGGCCCAGGGCGCTCTCCAGAACGCCACCGTGCAGCGCCAGCGCGCCGAGGACCTGCTGAAGACCAACGCCGGTTCGGTCGCCATCCGCGACCAGCGCGTCGCCGAGGAGAAGGGCGCGCAGGGTGACGCAACCACCGCCGCCGCCAATCTGAAGACCGCGCAGATCAATCTCGGTTATACCGAGATCAAGGCGCCGATCGCCGGCCGGATCGGCCGCACCAAGGTGACCAAGGGCAATGTCGTCAGCCCCGACAGCGGCGTGCTGGCCCAGATCGTCAGCGACGATCCGATGTATGTCACCTTCCCGGTCAGCCAGCGCGAATTCCTGGCGCTGAAGACCAACCGCCTGCCGGCCGATGGTTCCGCCCCGCTCGTCAGCCTGAAATTCTCGGACGGCTCCACCTATGACCAGAAGGGCCGGGTCGATTTCGTCGATGTCTCCGTCGAGCGCTCCACCGACACCGTGCTGGTTCGCGCCACGCTGCCCAATCCCACCGGAAAGCTCCTCGACGGCACGCTCGTGCGCGTCGCCGTCGCAGCCGACCATAGCGAGGAAAAGGTCCTGGTCCCCCAGTCGGCGCTGATCGCCGACCAGCAAGGCTCCTATGTCTTCGCCGTCGTCGACGGCAAGGCGGTGCCCAAGCGCGTCAAGGTCGGCGCCGAGGCCGGCGCCTATGTCGCCATCGACGAAGGCCTCGCCGGCAACGAGCAGATCGTGGTCCAGGGGCTGCAGAACCTCCGGCCCGGCGTGCCGGTGCTTGCCTCGCCCGTGACGCTGACGACCGGCCGGAGCTGAATCCATGCTGAGCTCCGTCTTCGTCGACCGGCCGCGGCTGGCGATCGTCATCGCGCTCGTCACCACGATCGCGGGCCTGATCTCGCTGTTCGCGATCCCTGTCGCGCAGTATCCCGACATCGTGCCGCCGCAGATCTCGGTGCGCGCGGTCTATCCCGGCGCCTCCGCCGCCGTGGTCGAGCAGACCGTCGCCCAGCCGATCGAGGCCCAGATCGTCGGCACCGACAAGATGCTCTACATGAAGAGCGTCAGCGGCAATGACGGCAGCTATTCGCTGCAGGTCTCGTTCGAGCTCGGCACCAACCCCGACATCAACAACGTCAACGTCAACAACCGCGTCCAGCTCGCTCTGTCGAAGCTGCCGCAGGAGGTCCAGCGCAGCGGCGTCACCGTCAAGAAGCAGTCCTCGGCGCTGCTCGGCGTCATCGCCGTCTATGCGCCGAAGGGCAATTACGACACGCTCTTCGTCTCGAACTACGTCACCATCAACCTGCTCGACGCGATCAAGTCCACCGCCGGCGTCGGCGACGCCTCGCTCTTCGGCGCGCAGGACTACGCCATTCGCGCCTGGGTCCGGACCGACAGCCTGACCGGTCTCAACATCACCACCGGCGACATCATCGCCGCGATCCAGGGCCAGAACGCGCAGGCGGCGGTCGGGCGCATCGGCGCCCGCCCGATCTCCGACGACCAGCAGCTCCAGCTCAACATCCAGACCAAGGGCCGCCTGACCTCGCCGGAAGAGTTCGGCAAGATCGTGCTGCGCACCAATGCCGACGGTTCGATCCTGCGGCTCTCGGACGTGGCGCGCCTCGAGCTCGGCGCCGCCAATCTCGACCGCGATACCCGCTTGAACGGCGGCCCCGCCGTTCTGATCGGCGTCTACCAGGCGCCCGGCGCCAACGCGCTGACCGCCCTCGAATCCGTCAAGAAGACGATCGGCGATCTCGAGAAGTCCTTCCCCGACGGCCTCGCCTGGAAGGTCGTCTACGACCCGACCGCCTTCGTCACCGCCACCATCCACGAAGTCCAGAAGACACTGATCGAGGCCTTCGTCCTCGTGGTGCTTGTCGTCTACCTGTTCCTCGGCAATCTCAGGGCGACACTGATCCCGACGATCGCCGTGCCGGTGAGCCTGGTCGGCGCCTTCATCGTGCTCAACGCCATCGGCTATTCCGCCAATACCGTCTCGCTGCTCGCGGTGGTCCTCGCCATCGGCATCGTCGTCGACGACGCGATCGTCGTCATCGAGAACGTCGAGCGCGTGATGGAGGAGCATCCCGAGCTCTCACCGGCCGAGGCGACCAAACGCGCCATGGGCGAGATCGTCGCCCCGATCATCGCGATCACGCTGGTGCTGCTCTCGGTCTTCGTGCCGGTCGCCTTCATCCCCGGCATTTCCGGCGAGCTCTTCCGCCAGTTCGCCGTCACCGTCGCGGTCGCGATGGTGCTCTCGGCGATCAACGCGCTGACCCTGTCGCCGGCGCTCTGCGCCATCCTGCTCAAGCCGCATCACGGACCGCGGCGCGGGCCGATCGGCTATGTCATGCGCGGCATCGACTGGACGCGCGACCGCTACGGCGCAGTCGTGGCCCGCCTGGTCCGCGTCGCGCTCGTCAGCCTCGCCCTGACCGCAGCCTTCGGCGCCGGCATCTACGCCATGGGCCGGATCACGCCGACCGGCTTCCTGCCGGAGGACGATCAGGGCGCCTTCTTCGTCGTCGCGCAATTGCCCGACGGCGCCTCGATCGGCCGGACATCCACGCTCGCCGCCGAGGTCGAGGGCATCCTCAAGACCGAGAAGGCGATCGCGGATTATTCCACGGTCATCGGCCTCAATTTCCTCGACAATTATTCGCAGCCCAATGCCGGCTTCTTCGTCGTGACAATGAAGCCCTTCGCGGAGCGCACCAGCCCGGAGGACTCGGTCTCCGCGGTCATTGGCCGCCTCGCCCAGAAGTTCCGCAGCATCCGCGACGGCAATGTCGTCCCGGTCGCGCCACCGCCGATCATCGGCCTCGGCAGCGGCGGCGGCTTCAGCTACGTGCTGATGGACATGGGAGGCTCCGACCCCAAGGCGCTCGGCCAGGCTCTGCGCGGCCTGACGGTGGCCGCCAATCAGGACCCGCAATTGCGGCGGGTGTTCTCGACCTTCTCGGATTCGGCGCCGTCGATCTATCTCGACATCGACCGCGACAAGGTCCAGATCCTCGGCGTCGCGCTCAGTGACGTCTTCCAGGCCCTCCAGGCCTCCCTTGGCGGCTATTACGTCAACGACATGAACCTGTTCGGCCGCACCTGGCAGGTCCAGGTCCAGGCCGAGGGCACCGACCGCGCCTCGGTCAACGACATCTACCGCATCAATGTCCGCAGCAAGTCCGGCGACATGGTGCCGCTGCGGAGCTTCGTCGAGGCCAAGGTCGTCGTCGGCCCGCAGGCGCTGATCCGCTACAACAACCGCCTGGCGGTGACGCTGCAGGGCTCGCCTGCTCCGGGCGTCTCGTCCGGCCAGGCGCTGAAGGCGATGGAGGCGGTCGCAGCCAAGACGCTCACGACCGGCTACCGCGGCGAATGGACCGACGTCTCCTTCCAGGAGAAGCGGGCCGAGGGGCAGACGACGATCATTCTCGCCTTCGCGCTGCTCTTCGCCTACCTCTTCCTGGTCGCGCTTTACGAGAGCTGGACGATCCCGGTGCCGGTGCTGCTCTCGGTGGCGGTCGGCGTGCTCGGCGCCTTCATCGCGATCGTGCTCGCCGGGCTGACGCTCGATCTCTACGCCCAGATCGGCATCGTCGTGCTGATCGGCCTCGCCGCCAAGAACGGCATCCTGATCGTCGAGTTCGCCAAGGAGCTGCGCGAGAAGGGGCACCCGTTGTTGCACGCGGCTACCGAGGGCGCGCGGCTGCGCTTCCGGCCGGTGATGATGACCTCCTTCGCCTTCATCCTCGGCCTGCTGCCGCTGGTGATCGCGGAAGGCCCCTCGAAGCTCGCGCGGCGCGACGTCGGCACGCCGGTCTTCGGCGGCATGCTGGCGGCCTCCTTCATCGGCATCTTCGTGATTCCGGCGCTCTATGTGGTCTTCCAGAGCCTGCGCGAGCGCCTGCGGCCCTCGACGCGGCCCAAGGAGGAACAGGCCTAGAGCATTTTCGAGCGAGGTGGACACCGGCTCGCGTTAAGAAAATGCGACGAGACAAAGACTTGGAACACTTCCGCGATTCGGAGAACGCGGAAGTGCTCTAGTCACGGCTCCCGGGACAGCGAGGCTCCCTCGCCACGAGCAGGTTTCACGGCGCAGCCGCCCAGTAGCCGGCGAGCGAGACCGGCTCGCCGGTACGCCCTGCTTCATCGATCGCCAAGCATAGCGCGACCGCATTGCGCGCTTCGGCAGGGCTCAAAGTCTCCTGGGCGTCGGCGAAGGAGGCCAGCGCTGCAGCGAGGTTCTGTTCGAGCTCGAACAGCTCTCCCGAGAAGGCGATGGCGCGCTCGCGGGCATCGTTCTCGCCGGC
This sequence comes from Rhizobiales bacterium 2SD, assembly GCA_005502805.1. Lineage (GTDB taxonomy): Bacteria > Pseudomonadota > Alphaproteobacteria > Rhizobiales > Beijerinckiaceae > Allobosea. The sequence goes on from SCMY01000001.1 coordinate 445,112, forward strand.
CGCCTGCACCCAGAGCGAGAAGCTTGGATGTTCGGCGCGGTCGAAGGCGCCGCTCCAGCTGGTACGGATCGCGCCCGTATCGCCCGCGATCTCGAGCAGGGAATGATGCTGGAAGCCGGCGAGGCACTGCGTCACCAGGGCGGTCGAACCATCTTCCCAATCGAGCAGGGCCGAAAGGGTCTGCGGCATCGCCGAGCCGTCGCTGGACCGTGCGGTGACGCGATGGGGCAGACCGTTCTCCCGCGCGTACCACATCACGAGATCGACGAAGTGGACGAGCTCCTCCAGGCTGTAGGAGCCGACGCGCGCCTGATCCTGACGCCAGCCGCCGGAGCCCGGTCGGAAGGGGCGACGGAACAGCGAGAGATGCTGATGGGCCACCCGCCCGATCTCGCCACCGGCGATGACCTCCCGCACCTGCCGCCACTGATGCGACACCCGCAATTCATGATTGACCGCGACCTTGCGGCCGCTCCCCTGCGCCGCGGCGAGGACGGCGTCGCATTCGGCCAGCGTCGTGCCGAGCGGCTTTTCCAGGATGACATGCTTGCCCGCCCGCAGGGCTTCGATGGCGTAGCGCGCATGCAGATGGTTCGGTGCCGTGATCGCGACGACGTCGAGCGGCAGGGCAATAAGGTCTTCGAAGCTGCGGACGAGCACCGCCTCGGGATGGGCGGATGCAGCAGCTTTGGCCGTCGCATCGCCATGGCAGAAGATGGCCGCCAGCTCCGCGCCCGGCAGCTGCGCATAGACCTGCGCATGCAGGCCCCCCCAGGCGCCGAAACCGGCGAGCCCGATCCGCATGACGGTCAACCCTTCCTGGTCGCGATACCGTCGGCGACATCGCGGAAACGCGTCGCGGCCGCATCGGCGTTGCGCAGCAGCAGCGAGAAGTCGTTGGCGACCGAGACGAAGTCGAAACCGGAGCGGATATGGCGCTCGGCGATCTCGTCATTGGGCGCGAGCGCGCCAACTGCCTTGCCGAGAGGCCGGCAGCGCCGGAGCCCGTCCTCGATCGCCGCAGTGACGTCGGGATGGGCGGCCTGCCCGGGCATGCCCATGCTGGCGGCGAGATCGCCCGGCCCGAAGAAGACCGCGTCGACGCCGTCCACAGCCGCGATCTCCTCGCAGCGGTCGAGCGCCTCCTTGGTCTCGATCTGGACGATCAGAAAGAGCGACTGGCTGGCCTGCGCCGCATAGTCCCTGAAGCGGGTATAGCGGCTGGCCCGGTGCATCGCCGCGATGCCGCGGACGCCGTGCGGTGGATAACGCAGCGACTGGACGGCGCGGGCGGCCTCCTCCGGCGTCTGCACGAAAGGCAGCATCAGCGTGGCGACGCCGGCGTCGAGATGCTGCTTGATCAGCAGCGGGTCGTTCCAGAGCAGCCGCACGATCGGGACAGTCGGCGTCGCGGCGATGGCGCGGCAATGCGCCATCGCATCGTGCAGCGAGACCGGCGCGTGCTCGCCATCGACCAGCAGCCAGTCATAGCCCGACCAGCCGAGCGCCTCCGTCGCGTCGACCGAGTTCAGCATCGACCAGATGCCGACGAGCGGGCGGCCCTGGCGCATCGCCTCGCGAAAGGGATTGGGCCGGGTGGCGTGGCTGTCGCTGGCGGTCATGAGCGTCTCTCCCGGAGCTGGCGAGGTCTGATAGGTGGACGTGAAAAAGCTGGCGCGCAGCAGCCGGCGCGGTCTAAGCCGGCAAGACGACGAGCCGGAGTGCTGAAGACATGGCCTACCCGTCTGATGAGGTCGTCATCACCGCTGTCAGGGCGGTGGCGGTGCGCGCGCCGATCGAGACGCATGTGCGGACCTCCTTCGGCATCATGCGCGACCGGCCCGCCGTCTTCGTCGAGGTCGAGGATTCCAGCGGCCAGCGCGGCCTCGGCGAGATCTGGTGCAATTTCCCCTCGGTCGGCGCCGAGCACCGGGCCCGTCTCGTGCTGGAAACGGCCGGGCCGCTGCTGCAGCAACTCTCGCCGCTGCCGGTCGGCGCGGTCTTCGCGAGGCTGATGGACAAGCTGCACGTCCTCGCCATCCAGTCCGGCGAATGGGGGCCGCTGCGCCAGGTCTGCGCCGGGCTCGACATCGCCTGCCATGATCTGGCGGCGCGGCGCGCCGGGCTGCCGCTCTATGCCTATCTCGACGGGCAGGCGTCGGGCTCGGTCGGCGCCTATGCGAGCGGCATCGGCCCGGAAGCGCCGGCCGAGGTCGCGGCGCGCGAGCTGGCGCGCGGGCATGAGAGCTTCAAACTCAAGGTCGGCTTCGGAACCGAAACCGATACGAAATCCCTCGATGCGATCCGCGGCGCGATCGGCGATCGTCGCCTGATGATCGACGCTAATCAGGGCTGGAGCCTTGACCAGGCCATCGCGCATGGCAGAAAATTTGCCGGCTACGGACTCGACTGGCTCGAAGAGCCCCTGCGGGCCGATCGCCCGATCGAGGAATGGCGCGCCCTGCACGAGGCGATGCCGATCGCGATCGCGGCCGGCGAGAACATGAACGCTGTCGCGGAATTCGAGGCTGCGATCGCTTCCGGGCTCTTCCGCTTCCTGCAGCCGGATGCGGCGAAATGGGGCGGGCTCAGCGGCTGCCTGGGGGTGGCCCGGGCGGCGCGTGCGGCCGGCCTCGTCTACTGCCCGCATTATCTCGGCGGCGGCATCGGCCTGCTCGCCTCGGCTCACCTGTTGGCGGCGGCAGGTGGCGAGGGCCTGCTGGAGATCGACAGCAATCCCAACCCGCTGCGCGACAATCTCGTCACCGGCCTGATGCCGCTTTCGGGCGGCAGGGTGACGCTGAGCGAGCGGCCCGGCATCGGCCTTGCCGGCGATCTCGAGAGCATTGTCGCACGTGCAGCCTGAGGCGCCGCTCACGTGCTGCCTCGCCTCACCAGTTCGAAGCCGAGATCATGAACGCCGCCGGTCGGCAGGCGGCCGGCGATGCGCTCACGCAGCACCTCCGCGATCTTCAGTCCGATTGCCCGCCGCGGCAGGCTGACGGTGCTGAGGCGGGGCTCGCAGGCGGCGGCAAAGTCGACATCGCCGACACCGCAGATCTTCAGTCGGTCAGGCACGGACCAGCCGAGGCGCTGCGCCTCGAACAGCGCCCCGAGCGCCACGACATCGTTGGTGCACAGCACGGCGTCGACATCTGAGTGCTCGGCCATCAGCTCGGCGAAGGCCTTGGCGCCTCTGACTGATGTCGGCAGGCCGGGGAGCTGCACTTCGGCCGGCGGCTCATAGCCGATGCTCTGCGCCGTCTCGAAGAAGCCCGCCCGCCTTGCGTCGGCCCGGTAGTCGCGCTGGTGCATGGCGCCGACGAAGCCGAGCCGCTTCGCGCCACGTTCCTTGAAGTGCCGGGCAACCGCGACGCCGATGTCGCGCTGGGAGAAACCGATGGCCGTGTCGATCGGATTGTCGGTCAGCTCCCACATCTCGACGATCGGCACGTCGGTGTCGAGCAAAGCGCGCATCGCACCGCGGCTGTGCCGGCAACCGGTGACGACCAGCGCGGCAGGCGACCAGGCCAGCATCGAGGCGATCAGCCGCTCCTCGCTCTCCAGCTCGTAATGGCTGTTGCCGATCAGGAGCTGGTAGCCGGCGCCGGCCAGGCCTTCCTCGATCGCTTCGAGCGTCACCGAGAAGAAGGCGTTGATCATAGAGGGGATGATCACGCCGATCGTCTTGCTGCGGGCGCTGGCGAGCGCGCCGGCCATCAGGTTCGGCCGGTAGGAGAGATGCTCGACCGCTGCGTCGATCTTGCTGCGGACCTGGGGCGAGACGAGCTCGGGCTGTCGCAGGGCGCGCGAGACGGTCGCGGTCGAGACGCCGGCGATGCGCGCGACATCGGCCATGCGCGGGCGCGCCGTACCGGCGCGCTCGCGCAAGGCAGGCGCCGGCTTCGTCCTCTCGGCTTCCTTGCCGCCCTTCATCAGAAGATGCCCGGTTCGGCCGTCGGCGGGCCGTGTTCGAGGAAGTCGAAATCGCAGCCCTTGTCGGCCTGCGTCACCGTGCGCTGGAACAGCATGCCGTAGCCGCGGCCATAGAGCGGCGGCGGCTCCTTCCAGGCGGCCCGGCGCCTGGTGAGCTCGGCCTCGTCGACCAGCATGTCCAACCGCCGGTTCGGCACGTCGAGCACGATCTCGTCGCCGGTTTGCACCAATGCCAGCGGCCCGCCGACATGCGATTCCGGTGCGACATGCAGCACGCAGGTGCCGTAATGGGTGCCGCTCATGCGCGCGTCAGAAATGCGGACCATGTCGCGCACGCCCTTGGCGAGCAGCTTCTTCGGCAAGGCGAGCGCCCCCCATTCCGGCATGCCGGGCGCGCCGACCGGGCCGGCGCCGCGCAGGATGAGCACGCTGTTCTCGTCGACATCGAGGTCCGGGTCCTCGACGCCCTTGGCGAGGGCGACGGGGCCGTCGAAGACGACCGCCCGGCCGCGATGCACCAGCAGCTCCGGCGTCGCGGCCGACGGTTTGATCACCGCGCCATCAGGTGCGAGATTGCCCCGCAGCACGGCGATGGCCGGCATGGCGCTGACCGGGTTCGAGAGCGGCCGGATGATGTCCTCGTCGACGATCCGCGTCCGCTCCATGGCCTCGCCGAGCGTCTGGCCGAGGACGTTGCGGGCGGTCAGGTCGAGCCGGTCAGTCAGCCGCGACATCAGCCCGCCGAGACCGCCGGCGAAGTAGAAATCCTCCATCAGGAAATTCCCGGCCGGGAAGACATTGGCGAGGATCGGCGTCTGCCGCGCGATCGCGTCGAAATCGTCGAGCGAGATCGAGAGGCCGGCGCGCCGCGCCATGGCGATGAGATGGATCGCTGCATTGGTCGAGCCCGACAGGGCGACATCGACATGCAGCGCGTTGCGGACCGAGCCCTGGGTCAGGATCTGCGAGGGCTTGAGGTCCTCCCAGACCATTTCGACGATCCGCTCGCCGCAGGTCGAGGCCATCCGGGTATGGGCGGAATCCATGGCTGGGATGCTGGAGGCGAAAGGCAGCGTCAGCCCGAGCGCATCGACGATCGCGGTCATCGTCGAAGCCGTGCCCATGGTATTGCAGGTGCCGGGCGAGCGCGTCGAGATGCCCTCGATCTCGACCAGCTCCGTCTCGCTGAGCTTCCCGGCGCGATACTCGTTCCAGTATTTCATGGTGTGCGTGCCGGCGCCGACGCGCGTGCCCTGCCAGCTGCTGTTGAGCATCGGCCCCGCCGGGCAGAAGATCGCCGGCAGGTCCATGCTGAGCGCGCCCATCAGCAGGCCGGGCGTGGTCTTGTCGCAGCCGCCGAGCAGCACGGCGCCATCGATCGGGTGCTGGCGCAGCAGCTCCTCCGCCTCCATGGCAAGGAGGTTGCGGTAGAGCATGGTGGTCGGCTTCACCATGACCTCGCCGAGCGACAGGGCCGGCAGCTCGACCGGATGACCGCCGGCGCGGATGATCCCGCGCTTCACCGCCTCGGCCCGCTCGCGCAGATGCGCATGGCAGGGCGACAGATCGCTCCAGGTGTTCAGGATCGCGATCACCGGCCGGCCCATGAACTCCTCGCGGCGCAGGCCCATCTGCTGCATGCGCTGGCGATGGGCGAAGGCGCGCATGCCTTGCGCCGAATACCAGCGCGCGCTGCGCAATTCGTCAGGGCGGCGGGACGGCAACGGCGGCAACTCCTCGGCAGGGTGGCGCGCTAGATGACATCGCTTTCATAACCCTGTCAATCAAACGAAACACATCATAAGTTTCATATAAAAGGGAAATTCGTGCTGATCCGAAGTCGCCTTGACCAAGTTAATGTAACCGCTATCATCATCGGTGAAGCTCGCCCGGAGAGGTGTGGCGCCAAGTCATTTCAGGGAGGACGGGATGGACCGCAGAACACTAATCAAGAGCGGCCTGGCTGCGGCGGGAACGGTCGCGATGCCGGCCTATCTGCGGGCGCAGTCGAACCGCAAGCTCAGCATCCTGACCTGGAACATCGCCGACCAGGAGGCGCTGTTCAAAGAGGAGTTCGCAGACTTCAAGGCGCAGAATCCGGGCGTCGAGATCGAGTGGCTCGACAAGAAGGGGCCGGAGCTGCCGGCCTTCTACCAGACGCAGCTCGTCGCCGGCACCGCGCCCGACATCATCGACCTGCAGGGCATGATCTGGGTGGAGTGGGCCGCCAACGGCGCCCTGCTCGACCTGACGCCTTACATGCAGAAGGAGCCCGACGTCGCCAAGCTCTACAACCAGGACTACCTGGCGAGCTTCGTCTACGACAAGAAGAACTACGTCATACCCTTCTACATCGCCAAGACGCTGCTGTTCTACAACAAGACGATGTTCAAGGAGGCAGGCCTCGCGGACGCGCCGAAATCGTTCGACGAGATCGTCAATTTCAGCCAGGCGATGGCGAAGGGCGAGAAGACCGGCTTCCTGACGCTGAACTTCGACTGGCTGTATTGGCCGCTGATGCAGATGAACGGCGTCGAGCTGCTGAAGTCGGACATGAAGACGCCGGCCTTCAATACGCCCAAGACGATCGAGGTGCTGGAGAAGCTGGCCAAGGCGACGGCCTCGGGCGGGATCAACAAGATCGCCTGGACCGGACGCTGGGTCGAACCCAACGGCGCCTTCGCCTCCGGCAATGTCGGCATGCTGCAGGCCCATTCGGCCTCGTATTTCTTCGTCAAGGGCCAGGCGCCCTGGGTCAATCCCGACACGCTCGGCGCAGCCCAGAACCCCGGCAACTGGTCGACGCCGACCAATCACGGCTTCGCCATCTCGAAGTCGTCGAAGAACCCCGATCTCGCCTGGGCGCTGGTCAAGCACATGACCGGCAACAAATGGGCGACGGAATTCTCGGTGCGCCGCCGCATTCTCACCGGCAACCTCGCCGCCGACAAGGTCGGGCTGGAGAAGGTCAAGGCCGAGGATCCGCTGGCCCATGCCGTGCTGCTGACGCAGCTCGAGCACACCGACAAGATGTGCGGCAACTGGCCTTTGCCGAACGATGCGCAGGTGAAGGACGTCTTCTGGGCCGAGATCCAGAACGCCGTGCTCGGCCGCAAGGACGCCAAGACGGCGCTGGCCGACGCCGAGCGCGCCGTGACGCGCGTCATGCGCCGGTCCTGAGCGGGGAGCGGCGCCGGTTATGGCAATGGCTATGTCCGCCGCGCCCGAACGGCGGCGTACCTCGTTCCTGCGCAGGGCGACGACGCGCCAGGCCATCCTGGTCTGGTGCTTCCTCGCACCGTCACTGCTGATCTTCTTGCTCTACCGCATCCTGCCGCTGGCCTGGAATATCCTGCTCTCGTTACAGGCCTGGTCGCCGCTGAAGCCGGCGGTCTTCATCGGCCTCGAGAATTATGAGGAGATGCTGACCGACGAGGTGTTCTGGCAATCGCTCTGGAACACCGTCTTCATCATCCTGTCGGCGCCGGTCGGGATCGCGATGGCGCTCGGCCTCGCCTTGCTGGTCAACTCCAACATCAGCGGCCGCAACGTCTATCGCACGCTGATCTTCCTGTCCTATCCGCTGATGACCGTCGCGGTCGCGATCATCTGGCGCTGGATGTATGACGAGCGCGTCGGCCTGCTGAACTATGTCGCCAGGCTGCTGCACCTCACCGACACGCCGATCCCGTTCCTGAACTCGTTCTTCTGGGCGCTGCCCTCGGTCGTCGTCGCCAATATCTGGCAGATGCTCGGCTTCTACATGATCATCCTCTTGACCGGGCTGCAGAACATTCCGAGCTCGCTGTTCGAGGCCGCCGAGATCGACGGCGCCACCGCCGGCGACCGCTTCTGGCGCATCACGCTGCCGCTGCTGCGTCCCTCGATCTTCCTGTGCTTCGTCATCGGCATGCTGAACTCCGTGACCAGCTTCGACCTGGTCTACGTCATGACCGGCGGCGGCCCCGGCCGCGCCACCGAGATCCTCGTCACCTATATCTACAAGCTCGGCTTCGTGCAGACGCGCTTCGACTATGCGGCTGCGGTGACGGTCGTGTTCTTCGTCTTCCTGATCACGGTCGCCTGGGCGGCGAACCGGCTCTCCGGCGGCAATGCCGGCGCGAGGGACATGGAATGATGCGCCGTTCCCCGACCTGGCCGATCCATCTCGCGCTGATCGCCGTCTGCTTCGTGATGCTGGTGCCGTTCTATTGGGTGCTGAAGACATCCGTCTCGGGCGAGAACATCTTCACCTATCCGCCCAACATCGTCCCGCAGAATCCGAACATCTTCTATTATGTCGATGTCTGGTACGCGATCCCGTTCGCCCGCTACTTCCTGAACAGCGTCATCGTCTCGGCCATCACCATCGCCGCCAATGTCGTCTTCAACGCAATGGCCGGCTATGCGCTGACCCGCGAATTCCACGGCAAGGGCTTCATCCTGATCCTGTTCCTGTCCTGCATGATGGTGCCGTTCCAGGCGACGATCATCCCGGCCTATCTGATCACCGGCCAGCTCGGATTGCTCAATTCCTATGTCGGCCTGGCCCTGCCGCAGTTCTCGACGATCATCTGCATCTTCGTGTTCAAGGCGAGCTTCGATGCAATCCCGGGCTCGCTGATCGATGCGGCGAAGGTCGACGGCCTGCCGGAATGGCGCATCGTCTGGACGATCATGCTGCCGCTGGCGAAATCCGCCATGGCGACGAACGTGATCCTCTCCTTCATCTGGTCCTGGAACAACTTCCTCTGGCCGCTGATCATGACGCGGACGCCGGAGATGCAGACGCTGCCGCTCGGGCTGGCCCGCTTCCTGTCCTATCAGGAGGACACGACCGGGGCGCTCTATGCCTTCTGCATCATGGTGCTCGCGCCCGGCATTCTGCTCTTCCTGCTGGCGCAGAAGGAGTTCATCCAGGGCCTCACCTCCGGCGCGACGAAGGGCTAGGCGATGGAAGCTTACTCTGGCAGCCGCCCAAGTGGTTGGAAGAAGTGGCTGCTCAACCGCTTCGTCCTGGTTCCCGCCGCCATCCTCGCCGTCGCCATCGCCTGGGACCTCTATGCCTCGACCCATGATGACGGGTTCGTCGTCGGACAGGTGCTGGACGCGCAGGGCAAGCCGGTCGAAGGGGCGGACGTCACGCTCTGGGTCTTCAGCTTCACCACCTTCGCCGAGAACCGCAGCGTCAAGACCGGCGCGGACGGCAGCTTCCGCATCACCGGCAACCCGTCGCACCATATCCAGCTCAGCGCGGTCAAGCCGGGCCTCGGCTCGTCCCAACGCATCCCGATCAGGCTCTATTTCCGCTCGCAGAACACGACGCTCCAGGCTCCGCTCGTGCTCTCCGGCAAGGCCTGAGCGATGACGCGGCCGGTCATCCTGCTCGATCCGCATCCGCGTCGGGCAGGCTCGATCTTCGATCCCGAGCAGATGCGCCAACTGCACGCGCTGGCTGAGGTGGTGACGGAGGATATCGACGGGCGATTGCCGGCAGCGCTGGTCGAGGCGGCGCTGCCGCGCATCAGCGCCGTGCTCGGCCAGACCGACCTGCCGGCCGAGCGGATCGCACGGGCGCCTCTCCTGAGGGCGGTGATCAATGTCGAGGGCAACTTCCTGCCCAATGTCGATGCCGCCGCCTGCGCCTCGCGCGGCATTGATATCCTCTCGGTCGCGCCGGTCTTCGCCGTGCCGGTAGCGGAGATGGCGCTGGGCCTGGCGCTCGATCTGGCGCGCGGTATCACCGCCGGTGACCGCGCCATGCGCGAGGGCAAGGAAGCCTATGGCCGCTTCGGTTGCGCCGGCTCGGCCCTGCTGTCGCGGGCGCGGATCGGGCTCGTCGGCTTCGGCAATCTCGGACGGGCATTGCGCCGGCTGCTCGAAGGCTTCCGGCCGGAGATCCTGGTCCACGATCCCTGGTTGCCGGCCTCGGCGATCGCCGATGAGGGTTGCCGGGCCTGTGGGCTCGACGAACTGCTCGGCGCCAGCGACGTCGTCTTCCTGCTCGCCGGGGCGACCAGGGACAATCCGGGCTTCATCGACGCGAAGGCGTTGGCGCGGATGCGCGACGGCGCCATCCTAGTGCTGGCGAGCCGCGCCGCCATCGTCGACTTTCCCGCTCTGCTCGCCGAGGCTGGGCGCCTGCGGATCGCGACCGACGTCTTCCCGGATGAGCCGGTGCCGCCCGACGATCCCATCCGACGCTCGTCGATGCTGCTGTCCTCGCACCGGGCCGGTGGCATTCCCGCCGCCTTCCACGACATGGGCGAGCGCGTGCTCGACGACCTCGCCTTGATCCTGCGCGGCCTGCCGCCGGTGCGGCTGCAACGCGCGAACCCGCAGACGATGGCGCTGATGCGCAGCACACCGGGGCGGGAAGGAGCGACGCCGAAGTCGCCCGGCCCGACTTAGGCCGTCACCCCGCGAACATCGGCTCCGGCAGGCCCTTCACGCCGAGGCCATGGATGGCGAAGAGGTTCCCGGCCCGCAGCGTGCGCGCCCGTTCCTCCTCGCTCAGCATCGAGGCGGCGCTGGTGACAAAGAGCACATCGAGATTATCGCCGCCGAAGGTGCACATGGTCGGGTGCTTGACCGGCATGTCGATCAGCCGGTCGAAACGCCCCTTCGGATCGACCCGGGCGATCTTGCCGCCATGGACCAGCGCGCACCAGTAGAAGCCCTCGGCATCGACCGTCGCGCCGTCGCAGCGGCCTTCGATGTCGCGGGTCGAGAAGAAGACGCGGCGATTGGAGATGGCGCCGCTATCGATGTCGAAATCATAGGCGAACACGGTCTCGGCCCGCGAATCCGCGAAGTACATGGTGCGGTCATCGGGCGAGAAGGCGATGCCGTTGGAGACGATGAAGCCCTCGTCCATGCGGTGGGCGCTGAGATCGGGATCGAGCCGGTAGAGCGCGCCGCTCGGATCCCTGAGCGCGCCATCGCGCGAGCCGCACCAGAAGCGACCGCGCCTGTCGCATTTGCCGTCGTTGAGAACGTTGGCGGGCTTCTCGGGTTCGGGATCGAGCAGTGGCGCCACTGCGCCGCTGGCGAGATCGACCGCGGCGAAGCCGGTCTGCAGCGAGGCGATCAGCCCGCCGCTACGCCTTATCGCGAAGGAGCCGACGATCGCCGGCATCGCCCAGGTGGCGAGCCCCTCCGCCGGATGCCAACGATGGATCGCCGGCCTGAGCGCATCGACGAAATAGAGCGCACTCTCGCCGCCATGCCAGCAGGGGCCCTCCCCGAGAGCGAAGGGGCCGGGCAGGACGGTCTCGATCTCGGGCTGCATCGGATCACCAGGGCAAGGGCTGATCGTGATAGGTCTGGAAGATTCCGGTGTGGTGCCGCCCGGCGCGATGGATCACCCCGCGCATGCCGGCGACACTCTCCGCGACCGGCACGCGTCCCCCCGGCTCGGTCGCGGCCCAGCCCGGATGCAGCGCGATCACGCTGATATGGCGCGGCGCCAGATCGACGGCGAGGCCCTTGACCACCATGTTCAGCCCCGCCTTGCTCGAACGGTAGGCATAGGAGCCGCCGCTCTGGTTCAGCGCGATCGAGCCCATGCGGCTGGAGACGAAGGCCATCATCTTCAGTTCGCTCGCCGCGACGTTCTCGACCAACGTCTCGACCAGCTTCATCGGGCCGATCAGGTTGGTCTCGAGGATGCGTCGCCAATTGGCGTAGTCGGTCTCGCCGAAGGGCGGGTGCGGGCGGCCGATGCCGGCATTGTTGAGGAGGATGTCGACCGGGCGCCCGCCGAGCGAGGTGGCGAAGGCTTCGATGCCGGCATGGTCGGTCATGTCGAGTTTTTGGACCTCGACATCCCCGGCGATGGCGCGTGTCTCCTGTGCGGTCTCAGGCGACAGGCAGGTCGCGTAGACCTTGTGGCCCTCGGCCGCGTATTGCCGGGCGAACTCGGCGCCGAGGCCGGTGTCGCAACCTGTGATGACGATCGTTGCCATGCCGATATCCGTTAGAGGCTGGAAGCGAGAGGAGTGGAGGCGCCGCCGGCGGCGGAGCTTTCGAGGCAGGCCATGACGAAGGCTAGGCCGGCGACGCCATCGTCGATGGAGGGCGTCAGCCGCGCCATGTCCGTGACCGGAGCCAGCCTACGCCGCACCAGGATGAGGTCGGCGAAGCCGCGATAGAGATTGGCGATCGCCTCGATCATCCCCTCGGGATGGCCCGGGCGTGACAGCCTGGTCCCATCCCGCGCCGCCGTCGAGAGATCGGGCCGGCCGGCGCCGGTCACGACGATGTCGCCATTGAGCCGGCCGAGCACCAGTTCGTTGGGGGTGCCATGGCTCCAGGCGAGATGGCCGCTCTCGCCGAAGACCCGGATGACGAACAGGTTGGATGCGCCGGCAGCCGCATTGCTGACCTCGATCCGGCCGCGGGCGCCGCCGGCCTGTCGGAAACGGATCTGCGCGATGTCGTGGACCTTGCGGCCGGGCACCAGCGTGCCGACCTCGGCCGAGACCGACGCCATCGCCTCGCCGGTGACGAAGCCGACGAGATGATGCGCATGGGTGCCGATATCGCCGAGGACGAGCGAAGGGCCGCTGATCTCGGGATTGAGACGCCAGCGCGCCGCACCCTCGGGCGTCGCCTCGACCAGCGTCGCATTGCCGCCCGCGAGATAGTCGACCTGGACGAGCCGTACCGCTCCGATCTCTCCGGCCAGGATGCGCGAGCGCATCTCGCGCAGCATCGGATAGCCGGAATAGGTGTGCGTCAGCGCGACCGCGACGCCGCTCTCTCGCGCTAGTGCGGCCAGTTGGCGTGCCTCGCCGAGATCGTTGCACAAGGGTTTTTCGACCATGACGTCGAGCCCGGCCGAGAAGGCCGCCTTGCAATAGGCGGTATGGCTGTCGTTCGGCGTGATGATGGCGAGGGCCTCGACGCCGTCCGGGCGCGCCTTCTCCCGCTCCAGCAGCTCGTCGAGCGAGCCGTAGCAGCGTTCTTCGGCGAGCCCGATGGCGACGCCTTCGCGCCGTGAGCGCTCCGGCTTCGACGACATCATGCCGGCGACCAGGGTAAAGCGACCGTCGAGCGCGGCGGCCATGCGATGCGCCGGACCGATCATCGAGGGCGGGGCGCCGCCGAGGATACCGAGGCGGATCGGTCGGCCGAGGGCGGCCAGGACGGGATTGCCTTCGCTCATGGTCTCAGCCCCAGAATGCGATCGAGATCGTCTGATGGCGCGGAGCGGCGCATGCCTGCGTCGAAGTCGCGCTGCGTGATTTGGATGATGTGGTCGGCGATGAAGCGCGCGCCTTCGCGGGCGCCGTCGAAGGCGTTCTTCAGGCAGCACTCCCATTCGAGCACAGCCCAGCCATCATAGCCGAAGCGGGTGAGGCTGCTGAAGATGCCGGGAAAGTCGATATCGCCGTCACCCGGGCTGCGGAAACGGCCGGGGCGGTCGATCCAGTCGCCATAGCCGCCATAGACGCCGCGATCGGGACTGGGGCGGAACTCGGCATCCTTGACGTGAAAAGCCGCGATCCGCGCGTGCCAGCGATCGATGAAGCCGAGATAGTCGAGATGTTGCAGCCGCAGATGGCTGGGATCGTAGAGCAGCCTGGCGCGGGGATGCTCGTCGACATGCTCCAAAAAGGCGGCGAAGGTCGCGCCGTCATGCAGGTCCTGCCCCGGATGCAGTTCGAAGCAGATGTCGACGCCCAGGCTGTCGGCATGGTCGAGCAACGGCCGCCAACGGGCCGCGAGTGCGGCGAAGCCTCGCTCGACCAGGCCGGGCGGGGCCGGCGGGTACGGATAGAAGAACGGCCAGAGCAGGCTTCCCGAGAAAGTCGCGAGCTTGCCCGCCCCGGTGCGCGCCGCAAGCGCGATGGCGTGCCGCAATTCCTGTTCGGCCCATTGTTGCCGCGCCGCCGGATCACCGCGCAGTCGCGCGGGAGCGAATGCGTCCATGATCAGGTCGTAAGCCGGATGGACCGCCAGGAGCTGGCCGGCACGATGCGCCGCGATCTCGCTCACCACCAGGCCATGCCGCTCGATGGCCCCGAGCCAATCATTGATGTAACCGCTCTCTTCCAGGCGTTCCGTATCGATGATCGCCTTGTCGTGGATGGGCACCTGCAGCGCCCTGAAACCGTTCTCCACCGCAAATCCGGACACGCCGTCGATATCGGAATAGAAAGGGCTGGAGCCGAGATACTGGGCAATGAACAGCCCCGGGCCGCGGATGGTCTTCAACTGCGTCCACCATCTCTCTCTCGATCATCAAGCTGATGATAGCGCTTACACAAAGAGAGGCAACATGCCTTTGCGGGCGAAATCGGAAAGCCCCCGGCATGCCATCGGCGAGGTGATCACGGCGACGGAGACACAGGTCGCGGTGCCCGCGGCACCCCGCTCATAGAACCAGCGGTTCGACGCCTTCCCGAAATCCGTAACGGGAATGTGAGCGCGGCCGGGCGGCCGCGACGTTGGAAAGCGACGAGCCGTGACTAGCTCATCTGCAGGGCGACGCAGTCAAACAGGAGATTGTCATGCTTTCACGCAGGACGATCGCGGTTGCAGCCGCGCTTCTGCTCTCGGGAACGAGTTCCATGGCCTATGCCACTGAGCTCGGCGCCGCGAGCATCGTGCACGAGCAGGCCCAGAACCAGCGTGCCCTTGCCGAGCAGGCCCAGTACCTCGCCTATCATGACCACTTCAAAGGCGTGGAGAGCCAGCCGGGCCGTGGCGCCGGCGTGCTGCCGCATCACAACTGAGCGCCTGGACCATTCCTCTGGGAGGGGCTGCCTCGGCGGCCCCTTTTCGCCGCGCCTATCGGAACCGCCCGAAATCTGGAAAGACTGCCCGGAGCGCGCCGCACGAACCGGGGATTGGGCCGGAGCCCGCGCTGTTCGACGGGGATGCCTGAGATGCGGCCATGATCATCCGCCAGCTCGTCTATCTCGACGCGCTCGCTCGCGAAAAACATTTCCGCAAGGCAGCCGAGGCCTGCCATGTCTCGCAGCCGACACTCTCGGCCGCGATCGTCCAGCTCGAGGAAGAGCTCGGCGTGCTGATCGTCGAGCGCGGCCGACGCTTCCAGGGCCTGACCAAGGAAGGCGAAGCGGTGCTCGCCCATGCCCGGCGCATCCTCGCCGAGGCCGATCTGATGAAGGAATCGATCGCAGAATTGCGCGAGGGCGTCAGCGGCCGCATCCGGCTCGGCGCGATCCCGACCGCTCTGCCGATGATCGCCCACATCACCGCGCCGTTCTCCTCGCGCTATCCCGAGGTGTCGCTGACCGTGCTGTCGCTGACCTCGGCCGAGATCCAGCAGCGCATCGACGATTTCGAGCTCGATGTCGGCCTGACTTATCTCGACAACGAACCGCTCGACCGAGTGATCTCGAAACCGATCTATCTGGAATCCTATGTGCTGTTGACGCGCGAGGATGGCGAGTTCGGCGAGCGAGATACGATCACCTGGGCCGAAGCCGCCGAGCTCAAGCTCTGCCTGCTCACCGCCGACATGCAGAACCGGCGCATCATCGACGGCATCTTCCGCTCGGTCGGGCGCACGCCGCGCCCGGCGATCGAGACCAACTCGATCTTCAACCTCTGCTCCCATGCCGGCATCCAGGGCGTCGCCAGCATCGTCTCGATCCAGCTGCTCGAGTTCTTCGGCGTCCCGATCGGCACCAAGGCGCTGCCTTTGGTGGAGCCGGCCGCACAACGCACCATCGGCCTGATCGTCGCCGACAGGCAGCCTTTCGCGCCACTGGCGCGCAACCTCCTGATGATGACGCGCCCGGTTGTCGAAGCCGCGCTGCCGAGACGCCCGATCGTACGATAGACCCGCCCTATCGCGCTGAGCCGCGCTGTTTTTGTGCGCCGCAAAATAGCGCGATAATCAATGCTTATCAGCCAGATCGTGCTATGCTCGCCCAGCCTCACCCGTGCTTCGCTCATTTTTGATAGTTTTTATCTATCGTACGGTTGGAACAAACGATTTGAACCTGTTCCAAGCTTAAGTCTCAATTCCTCCAATCAAGAGCCGAACCGGCTGGGGACGGAGGAGACATGGCGGCATACCCGGCCTGGGACGACGACAGCGCTCGCCTGATCATTGCGGGGCTTTCGCATCTCGAAGGAGCGGCCCTTCCGATCCTGCACGCGCTGCAGGATGAGTTCGGCTATGTCGACCCGAAAGCCGTGCCGCTGATCGCCGACGCGCTCAATCTGTCGCGAGCCGATGTCCACGGCACCATCTCCTTCTATCACGACTTCCGCACCGCCCCGCCGCCGCGCCGCATCGTCAAGCTCTGCCGCGCCGAGGCTTGCCAGGCGCTCGGCTGCGAGACGCTGGTCCAGGATCTGGCACGCGAGCACGGCATCGTCGTGGACAACCACGCAGGCAGCCAGGATGCGGTGGTCGAGACGGTCTATTGCCTCGGCAACTGCGCGCTCGGTCCCTCCGCGCTCGTCGAGGGCGAGCTGATCGGCCGAGCCGATGCCGACAGCATCGCAGCGCTCTGCGGAGCGCGCCAATGAGCGAAGCCATCCGCATCTACGTCCCGATCGACGCCGCCGCCCTCTCGGTCGGCGCGGAAGGCGTGGCGCAGACCATCGCCAAGGAAGCGCAGGCGCACGGCGTTGCTGTCGAGATCGTCAGAAACGGCTCGCGCGGCATGCTCTGGCTCGAACCGATGGTCGAGGTCGAGACGGCGCGGGGACGCATCGCCTACGGCCCTGTCGCGGCAAAGGACGTCGCCGGCTTGTTCGAGGCCGGCTTCCAGAGCGGCGGCGTGCACGCCTTGTGTCTCGGCCCGGTCGACGAGCTCGACTGGCTGAAACGACAGCAGCGGCTGACGTTTGCACGCGCCGGCGTCACCGATCCGCTCTCGCTCGCCGATTATCGCGCTCATGACGGGCTCAAAGGCCTGGAGAAGGCGCTCTCCCTGACCGGTGCCGAGATCGTCGAGGAAGTGAAGCAATCCGGCCTGCGCGGTCGCGGCGGCGCCGGCTTCCCGACCGGGATCAAGTGGAAGACCGTCCACGACGCGAAGGCGACCCAGAAATACATCGTCTGCAATGCCGACGAGGGCGATAGCGGCACCTTCGCCGACCGGATGCTGATGGAGGGCGACCCCTTCCTGCTGATCGAGGGCATGACGATCGCCGCGATCGCGGTCGGCGCCACCAAAGGCTACATCTATCTGCGCTCGGAATATCCGCACGCCCATAAGGCGCTGCAGCGGGCGATCCTGAAGGCGCGCAATGCCGGCCTGCTCGGCCCGTCCGTCCTCGGCTCGGGCAAGACCTTCGAGCTCGAGGTCCGGCTCGGCGCCGGCGCCTATATCTGCGGCGAGGAGACCTCGCTTCTGGAGAGCCTGGAAGGCAAGCGCGCCATCGTCCGGGCCAAGCCGCCCATCCCGGCCTTGCAGGGCCTGTTCGGCAAGCCGACCATCGTCAACAACGTGCTCTCCTTCGCCGCCGTGCCCTGGATCCTGACGCATGGCGCCAAGGCCTATGCCGATTACGGCATGGGCCGTTCGCGCGGCACGCTGCCGGTGCAGCTCGGCGGCAATGTCAGGCGCGGCGGGCTGATCGAGCTCGCCTTCGGCATCTCGCTGCGCGAGATCATCGAGGATATGGGTGGCGGCACGCTGTCCGGCCGGCCGATCCGGGCTGTGCAGGTCGGCGGCCCGCTCGGCGCTTATCTCACCGCAAAGCAGCTCGAGACCCCGATGGACTATGAGGCGCTCGCCGGCATCAAGGCGATGCTCGGCCATGGCGGCATTGTCGTCTTCGACGACAGCGTCGACATGGCCAGGCAGGCGCGCTTTGCCTTCGAGTTCTGTGCCAAGGAAAGCTGCGGCAAGTGCACGCCCTGCCGCATCGGCGCGACCCGCGGCGTCGAGCTGGTCGACAGGATCATCGCGGGCCAGGAGCGGCCGAAGAACCTCGCCGTGCTGCGCGATCTCAACAGACTGATGACCGACGCTTCGCTCTGCGCCATGGGCGGCCTGACCCCCATGCCGGTGATGAGCGCGCTCAACCATTTCTTCGAGGATTTCGACCGCCCGCCGGCACAACCGTTGCCGCTGGCGGCCGAGTGAGGAGACATCGATGAGCCTGATCAAGGAGATCGATTTCGGAACGCCGATCCGGGTTGCCGAAAAAACGGTGACGCTGACGATCGATGGCGAGAGCGTCACCGTCCCGGCCGGCACCTCGGTGATGGCGGCGGCGATGAGTCTGGGCACCAAGATCCCCAAGCTCTGCGCCACCGATTCTCTAGAGCCCTTCGGCTCCTGCCGGCTCTGCCTGGTCGAGATCGAGGGGCGGCGCGGCACGCCCTCTTCATGCACCACTCCGGCAGAAGATGGCATGAAGGTGCGCACCCAATCGGAGAACCTGTCCTCGCTGCGCAAGGGGGTGATGGAGCTCTACATCTCCGACCATCCGCTCGACTGCCTGACCTGCTCTGCCAATGGCGATTGCGAATTGCAGGACATGGCCGGCGCCGTCGGCCTGCGCGAGGTCCGCTATAGCTATGACGGCGAGAACCACGTCAAGCCGTTGGCGATGGACGGCTACGCCAACGAGAACTGGCTGCCGAAGGACACCTCGAACCCCTATTTCACCTACGACCCAACGAAGTGCATCGTCTGCAATCGCTGCGTGCGCGCCTGCGCCGAGGTGCAGGGCACCTTCGCGCTGACGATCACCGGCCGCGGCTTCGACTCGCGCGTCGCTGCCGGCCCGACCGATTTCCTCGGCTCCGAATGCGTCTCCTGCGGCGCCTGCGTCCAGGCCTGCCCGACCGCGACGCTGATGGAGAACAAGGTGATCGAACTCGGCCAGCCCGAGCATTCCAAGGTCACGACCTGCGCCTATTGCGGCGTCGGCTGCTCGTTCAAGGCCGAGATGCAGGGCGACCGCGTCGTGCGCATGGTGCCCTACAAGGACGGCAAGGCCAACGAGGGCCACTCCTGCGTCAAGGGCCGCTTCGCCTGGGGCTATGCGACCCACAAGGACCGCATGACCAAGCCGATGATCCGCGAGAAGATCACCGATCCCTGGCGCGAGGTCTCCTGGGATGAGGCGATCGCCTACGCCGCCTCGGAGTTCAAGCGCATCCAGGCGCAATACGGCCGCGAATCGGTCGGCGCCATCACCTCCTCGCGCTGCACCAATGAGGAGGTCTTCCTCGTCCAGAAGCTGGTGCGCGCCGCCTTCCGCAACAACAATGTCGATACCTGCGCCCGCGTCTGCCACTCGCCGACCGGCTATGGGCTGAAGACCACGCTCGGCACCTCGGCGGGCACGCAGGATTTCAAGTCGGTCGCCAAGTCCGACGTCATCATCGTCATCGGCGCCAACCCGACCGACGGCCACCCGGTCTTCGCCTCCCGGATGAAGAAGCGCCTGCGCCAGGGGGCCCGGCTGATCGTCGCCGATCCGCGCCGGATCGACCTCGTCAAGTCGCCGCATATCAAGGCGGACCATCACCTGCAATTGAAGCCCGGCACCAATGTGGCGCTGCTCAACGCGATCTCCCATGTCGTGGTGACCGAGGGGCTGATCGCCGAGGACTATGTCCGCGAGCGCTGCGACCTCGCCGATTTCGAGCATTGGGCCCGCTTCGTCGCGCAGGAGCGCAACTCGCCGGAGGCGAGCGAGGAGTTCACCGGCGTGCCGGCTGCCGAGGTCCGTGCCGCGGCGCGGCTCTACGCCACCGGCGGCAATGGCGCGATCTACTACGGGCTCGGCGTCACCGAGCACAGCCAGGGCTCGACCACGGTGATGGCGATGGCCAATCTCGCCATGGCGACCGGCAATATCGGCCGCGACGGCGTCGGCATCAATCCGCTGCGCGGGCAGAACAATGTCCAGGGCTCCTGCGACATGGGCTCGTTCCCGCACGAATTCTCCGGCTATCGCCATGTCGCCGACGACGCCACCCGGCACATCTTCGAGATGATGTGGGGCGTGCCGCTCGATGCCGAGCAGGGTCTGCGCATCCCCAATATGCTGGATGAGGCCGTCGGCGGCAGCTTCAAGGGACTCTACGTCCAGGGCGAGGACATCGCCCAGTCCGACCCGAACACCCAGCACGTCACGGCAGGCCTCGCCGCGATGGAATGCGTCGTCATCCAGGATCTCTTCCTGAACGAGACGGCCAAATACGCCCATGTCTTCCTGCCGGGCTCCTCCTTCCTGGAGAAGGACGGCACCTTCACCAATGCCGAGCGCCGCATCAACCGCGTCCGCCAGGTGATGGCGCCGCTCTCCGGCAAATCGGAATGGCAGGCGACGATCGATCTCTCCCGGGCGCTCGGCTACGACATGGCCTATGGCCATCCCAGCGAGATCATGGACGAGATCGCCAGGCTGACCCCGACCTTCGCCGGGGTGAGCTATGACAAGCTCGAGCAGCTCGGCTCGGTGCAGTGGCCCTGCAACGACAAGGCCCCGGCCGGCACGCCGCTGATGCATGTCGACCGCTTCGTGCGCGGCAAGGGCAAGTTCATGATCACCGAATATGTGCCGACGCAGGAGCGCACCGGCCCGCGCTATCCGCTGATCCTGACCACCGGCCGCATCCTCTCGCAATACAATGTCGGCGCCCAGACCAGGCGCACCGAAAACCAGGCCTGGCATGACGAGGACGTGCTGGAGATCCACCCCTTCGACGCCGAGAGCCGCGGCATCAGGGACGGCGACCTCGTCGCGCTCGCCAGCCGCTCCGGCGATATCTCGCTGCGCGCCGAGATCACCGAACGGGTGCAGCCCGGCGTGGTTTATACCACCTTCCACCATGCCGAGACCGGCGCGAACGTCATCACCACCGACTATTCCGACTGGGCGACGAACTGCCCGGAATACAAGGTCACCGCGGTCGAAGTCCGCAGGACGAACCACTATTCCGAATGGCAGGAGCGCAACCGCGAGCAGGATGTCTCGTTGCGCCTGATCGCAGGGCGTCTTCCCGATGCCGCGGAATAGCCCGCCCGCCCAGCCGGCGGCGAGCCACGCGGTCGCAATCAGGACCGTGCGCTTCGGCGCGCCTGCGACGGTCTTCGACGCCAGCGCCGAGGTCGCGGTCGAGGCGCCCGTCAACATCGTCTACGGCAATCTGCCCTATGCGGTGATGATGACCACGCCGTCGGATCTCGAGGATTTCGTCACCGGCTTCAGCCTGACCGAGGGCATCATTCGCGGCATCGACGAGATCAGGTCGATCGCGGTGACGCCGCAGGATGACGGCATCGTCGCGACCGTCGAGCTGGCGCCGGGCCGCTTCCGCGAGCATCTGGCGCGCCGTCGCAATCTCTCCGGCCGGACCGCCTGCGGCCTGTGCGGGGTCGAGACCCTGACCGACCTGCCGGAGGCGCAGGCGCCTGGCGGAAACAGCTCCCCCATCGCCGCGGATGCGATCGCGAGAGCGCTCGCCGAGCTGGAGCATCACCAACAGCTCAACCGCCTCACCCGCGCGGTCCACGCCGCCGCCTGGTGCGATCGCAACGGGGCGATCCTGTCGGTGCGCGAGGATGTCGGACGTCACAACGCGCTCGACAAACTGATCGGCGCCCGCCTGCGCGCCGCTCAGGATGCGAGCGACGGCTTCATGCTGGTCACCAGCCGCGCCTCCTTCGAAATGGTCGAGAAGACGGCGATCTTCGGCGCCGCCATGCTGGTCTCGATCTCGGCGCCGACTTCGCTGGCGATCGAGCGGGCGAACGCGCTCGGCCTGACGCTGGTCTGCATCGCCCGCGCCGATTCCGCCACTGTCTTCGCCGGACGCCTCGCCGCCCCTGCAGAGAGCGAAGCGAGATGATCGAGCCTGAGAGCAGTCAAGCGATGACCCGGGATCATGGCAGCGAGAACCTCGCCAAGCTCGCTTCGATGGCAAACCAGATCGAGGACTTCTTCAAATCCTATCCGGAGACCGAAGCTGTCGCTGCGATCGCCGATCACATCAACCAGTTCTGGACGAAGCGCATGCGCGAGGAGTTCCGCGCCGGCTTCGCGAAGGATGCGTCAGCCCTGTCGCCGCTCGTGCGACAGGCTCGCGCCAAGATAAGGCCCGCGCCAAGCGGGTAAGCGGCCGCGACGGCCGATCCAGCGTCGCGAACAGCCTTGCAGCGAGCCGGGACCATGCCTCGGCGCGAATGGCAGCGCTTTGGGGAAAGGGAACGAGGGATGAGCATCGCACAAGGGATCGGCGAAACTGCACCCGGCATAGGATTGCTCGACCGGGAGCGGATCATCGCCAAGGCCGGATTCAACCGCTGGCTCGTGCCGCCGGCGGCGCTCTGCATTCATCTGTGCATCGGCATGGCCTACGGCTTCTCGGTGTTCTGGCTGCCGCTCAGCCAGGCGATCGGCATCACCAAGCCTGTCGCCTGCGCCGCCGATGTCGGGCTCATCGCCTCGCTGTTCACCACCTCATGCGACTGGAAGGTCGCCGATCTCGGCTGGATGTACACGCTGTTCTTCGTGCTGCTCGGCTCGTCCGCGGCGATCTGGGGCGGCTGGCTCGAGCGCGTCGGCCCGCGCAAGGCCGCCTTCGTCTCGACGCTGTGCTGGTGCGGCGGTCTCCTGATCTCGGCCTTCGGCATCTACACCCATCAGCTGTGGCTGATGTGGCTCGGCTCGGGCGTGATCGGTGGCATCGGCCTCGGCCTCGGCTACATCTCGCCGGTCTCGACCCTGGTCAAATGGTTCCCCGACCGGCGCGGCATGGCGACCGGCATGGCAATCATGGGCTTCGGCGGCGGCGCCATGATCGGCTCGCCCCTCGCCGACATGCTGATGAACTACTTCAAGACTCCGGCCTCGGTCGGCGTCTGGGAAACCTTCGTCGTGATGGCGCTGATCTACTTCGTCTTCATGATGGCCGGCACCTTCGGCTACCGCATCCCGCCCTCGGGCTGGCGTCCGGAAGGCTGGACACCGCCGGCGACGCAGAACGCGATGATCACCTCCGGCCATGTCCATCTCAAGGACGCGCACAAGACGCCGCAGTTCTGGCTGATCTGGGCCGTGCTCACCCTCAACGTCTCCGCCGGCATCGGCGTCATCGGCATGGCCTCCCCGATGCTGCAGGAGATCTTCGCGGGATCCCTGATCGGCAAGCCCGAGATCGGCTTTGCCGCGCTCGACGCCGAGCAGAAGAAACAGATCGCCACGATCGCGGCCGCCTTCGTCGGCCTGCTCTCGCTGTTCAACATCATGGGGCGCTTCTTCTGGGCCTCGCTCTCGGACAAGCTCGGCCGCAAGCTGACCTACGCCACCTTCTTCGGGCTCGGCGTGCTGATGTACGGGCTCTCGCCCTGGGCGGCGCATGCGGGCTCGCTGGCGCTCTTCGTCGCCTTCTTCTGCATCATCCTGTCGATGTATGGCGGCGGCTTCGCGACGGTGCCGGCCTATCTCGCCGACATGTTCGGCACCCAGTTCGTCGGCGCGATCCATGGCCGGTTGCTGACCGCCTGGTCGACGGCCGGCATCATCGGCCCGGTCGTGGTGAACTATATCCGCGAGGCGCAGATCAATGCCGGCGTGCCCCGTGCCCAGGTGTACGACCGCACCATGTACATCCTCGCCGGCATGCTCGTGCTCGGCTTCCTCTGCAATCTGCTCGTTCGTCCCGTCGCGGCCAAGTGGTTCATGAAGGATGCCGAGGTCGCGGCGCTGCAGGCCAAGACCGCGAATGCCAACGCCACCGTCCAATACGGCTCCTTCGGCATCGGCAAGGGCGGCTTCGACGGCACGGCGCTGCTCGCCTGGGCCGTGGTCGGCCTGCCGCTGGCCTGGGGCGTCTGGATCACCCTGAGCAAGTCGCTGGCGCTGTTCCGGTGAGACGAGCCCGGACCGGAAGCGCTTCACGGCGCTTCCGGCCGTGCCTGCCTTGACCGGAACTAGTCGATCGAATCCGGCTCGCTCCCAGCCGAGCCCGGTTGTGGTGCGAGCTGGGTGCCGCCGCAGACATGGATGACATCGCCGGTGATGAAGCTCGCCCGCGGCGAGGCGAGGAAGGCGATGGCGCCGGCGACATCGTCCGGCGTGCCCACCCGGCCGAGCGGCGACATCTTGCGGAAGGCCGCGGCCAACCCCGAATTCTCGCGCACGATCCCGTCGTTGAACGGCGTGTTGAGAAAGCTCGGCGCAACGGCGTTGACGCGGATCTGGTCCGGTCCGAGCTGCACCGCCAGCACCCGCGTCAGTCCGATCAGCCCGGTCTTGCTCGAGGTATAGGCGACGCCGGTGCCGGCGAGATAGACCCGCGAGGCGACGTTGACGACACTGCCGCCGCCGCTTTGCCGCATCAGGGGCTGGGCCGCCTGGCAGAGCAGCATCGGCACCGTCAGATTCAGCGCCAGCACGGCGTTCCAGACCGAGACATCGACCTCGCCGATCCGCGGCGCACCGGTCATCCCGGCATTGTTGACGAGGCAGTCGAGCCGGCCGAAGCGCTCTCCCACCCGCGCGACCAGTCGGGACGGTGCGCCCTCCTCCAGCAGGTCGATCGGCTCGACGACAGCCTGCGTCCCATGCTCGTGACGGATCCCGGCGCAGACGGCTTCCGTCCGCTCGGCATCGCGATCGGCCAGCACGACATCAAAGCCATCGGCGGCCAACATCCTCGCTGCCGCGGCGCCGACCGCGCCGGCCCCGCCAGTGACCAGAGCGACCTTCATCGCAGCCTCCGCCTCATCGCTGCCAGGGCATCAGCCGGCGCTGCAGCCATTGCAGCCCGTAGGTCAGCAGCACGCCGAGCGCCATCACCACGACGAGGCCGGCGTACATCTTCTCGGGATTGAGCACCTCCCAATAGTAGAAGGTGATGTAGCCGACGCCTTGCTTCGCCCGCACGAACTCGACCGAGATGATCACGATCATCGCCGTTCCCAACGCGATGCGCAGGCCGGCGAAGATCACCGGCATGGCGCCGGGCAGGATGACATGGCGCAGCATCGACCAGCCGCGCGCGCCGTAATTGCGCCCGGCCATCAGGTAGACCTTGTCGATGCCGCGGACGCCGGCCATCGTGTTGATCGCCATCAGGATGAAAACGGCGAGCGCCACCACGACGATCTTCGGCGCCTCGCCGAACGGGTCGGCGAACATCAGCATCACGATCGGGAAGATCGCGATCTTCGGCAGGACATAGATCGCCGACAGCGTCGTATCGAGCATCAGGCGCACGGTCTGGTTCATGCCCATGACGACGCCGAGCAGCACGCCCGGCACCGCGCCGAGGATGAAGCCGCCGAGAACCCGCCCGACCGTCGCCAAGAGATGGCTCTCCGACAGCAGCTTCCAGACCCCGGCCATGCCGTCGGCGGCATAGACCTCGGGGATCAGCCAGGGCCGGCCGAGGAGGCTGGTGCCGGAGAAGCGATCATAGCGCACGGTCAGATCCCAGAGCCCGGCGGCGATGCGCGAGGGCTGGGGGAACCAGGTGGTGTTGAGCAGGCCGTAATCGCCGGCGAGCTGCCAGGTTAGCAGCACCAGCGCCGGGAAGCCGAAGGCCAGCGTACGCTCATAGATGCCCCTGCCCCGCACCGGCACGAGCCGGCCGGCGCGCTCGCCGATCAGCACCAGCAGGATGAAGCTGAGGCCGATCGCCGGCCAGGCGAAGTCGCGCCACAGGCCGAGAAGGGCGAGCAGCGCATGCGCCGCCAGCCCGCCGGCGACGAGCAGAACGAGGTCGCGCTTGTCATTGCCCACCGCGGAATCGCGCAGCGCCGGTTCGCGGCCCTGCCCGTCTGCGATCTCGTTCGCGGAGGTGATGGTCATGGCCGCGCCTCCATCGCCCGCGTCACCTCGGCGCTGAGCTTCTCCCAGATCGCGGCGCGGTATTCGGCGAAGGCCGGAAGATTGGTCGTCGCGATGCTGCGCGGGCGCGGCAGATCGATCTTGAAGGTCGCAAGATGCCGGCCGGGCTGGGCGCTCATCAGGATGACGCGGTCACCGAGCAGCACGGCTTCATCGAGGCTATGGGTGATGTAGAGCACGGTCTTGCGCGTCTCCTCCCAGATCCGCAGCAGCTCCTCCTGGATGACGACGCGGGTCTGGGCGTCTAGCGCGCCGAGCGGCTCGTCCATCAGCAGCACCTCGGGATCGTTGGCGAGCGCCCGGACGATGCTGACGCGCTGCTTCATCCCGCCCGAGATCTGGTGCGGATAATAGTCCGCGAACCTGGACAGGCCGACGCGGTCGAGCCAGAAGCGGGCGGTGTCGAGCCGCTCCTTGCGCCCGATACCGCGCATCTGCAGGCCGAAGGCGACATTGTCGGCCAGGGTCTTCCAGGGAAAGATCGCATATTCCTGGAAGACGACGCTGTTCAGCGGCTTGGCTGCGTCCGCGCCGGGCCTGATCGAGATCGCGCCCTGCGAGATCGACTCCAGCCCGGCGACCATGCGCAGGAAGGTCGACTTGCCGCAGCCGGACGGGCCGACGATGCAGACGAATTCGCCCTCGGTGACGTCGAGCGAGAAATCCTCGAGCGCGACCATCACCCCGTCGACTGTGGGATAGTGCTTGCTGACATTGCGCGCGCCGATCTTAGGCGCGGCCACGGCCGGCATGGCGCTCGTCATCGCATGGCCCTCCGGGCAGGTTGCCGGCGCCTCCTCACTTGGCGGGAGCGGCCTTGCCGAGGGTCTCGATCGCCTTGTTGGCGAAGCGCTCGTCGATGGCCTTGGCCATGTCGAGCGGCTTCTCGTATTCGGTGCGGCCGTTCTCGCGGTGGACGCGCTCGATATCGGCGAGGCCGGCAGTCGGGATCGCCATGTTCGGATCGAAGACGATGGCGCCGCCGCTCTTGATCGCCTCCGGCGTCGAAGGCGTGAACTTGAGATAGGCGTCCATGTTGGCCTGGGAGAGATAGTCCGCGCCCTGCATCAGCCTGGCTGCTTCCGTCATCGCCAGCACGAAGCGCTCGGCTACCTCCGGCCGCTCCTTGATGAACTTGCCGGAAGCGACGAAGGCGACGGTCATCAACCCGGGCGTGATGTCCTGCATCAGGAGCTTGCCGGTGCCGGCCTTGAGGATCTGGTCGGAATAGGGCGAGGAGGTCAGCACCGCATCGACCGATTTGCCCTCCATCGCCGCCGGCATGTCGGCATTGCCGACATTGAGCAATTGAGCGTCGCGCAAGGTGAGCTTGGCGCTCTCCAGCGCCTTGCTGACGAAGTATTCGCCGCCGCTGCCCGGCCCGCCGGCCGCCGCGATGCGCTTGCCCTTGAGATCGGCCACCGTCTTCACCGCGCCGCTGTCGATCAGGTCCTTGCGGACGATAAGTTTGGTCGGCCCATCCGTCATGGGATCGAGCGCGCCGGGCGCGATCACCCGGATGTCGAGCCCGCGATTCCAGGCCGACCAGAGCGAGGCGACGATCGAGATGCCGCCGACATCGACCGAGCCCTTGTCGAGAAAGGCGATCGCCTCGGTGCCGGACTTGACGCTGTCGAGCTTGACCTCGAGCCCGTATTTCTTGAAGAGCCCGCGCGCCTCCGCGACATAGGCGGTCGCGAACTTCATGATCGGCACATAGGCGACGCGCACGGCCTGCGGCGGATCGAGCGGCTTCAGCGCCGGCGCCTGCGCTACAGCAGACGATGCTCCGGCGAGGCCGAGGAACAGGGCGGCGCAGGCGCTGCGCCAGCGGGCAAATCGAAGCGACATCCTTTGGTCCTCCCCTTGGAAGCGGCTTGGCGCCGCTTTCCCTTCAATGTCCGGCAAGCTTCTTCGGCCTGCTCGCAAGGTCTCGTCAACCGCACGACGGTGCGGCCGGCGCATGCTCATCCTTCCGCCATCGCGGGAGCCGTATTGAGATAGGCGCCCTGCACCTTGAGCGCGGCCCGCAGATCAGCGATCGGCACCTCGCTCGGCGCCAGCGCCCGGTCGGCGGCTATCGCTGCGGCAATGCCGGCGGCCTGGCCGGTCAGCCAGCATTGCGGAATCTCACGCATGAAGGAATGGCTGGTGGCGTCACAGGAGAGATGCCGGCCGGGCGCCAACAGCCCGTCGACCTCGCGCGGCACGATCGCACCATAGGGCACCGAGACGTTCTGGAATTTCGGCGCGAGCGAGGGCGAGACGCCGATCTCGTCGGGCGCTACCGCACCGTCCCAGTTCTCGCGCGTCAGCTTGCCGCGCCCGGCAAGTCGCCGGCCGTGCCGCACGCCGAGCTGCGATCCCGACAGCATGATGAAGGCGTCGGAGAACCCCGGTGCATGGGCTCGGTAGAAGGAAAGATGCTCCAGCATCAGCCGGTGGCTCCTGATCTCGACCTCGGAGAGGTCCTCGACCTTGAGCGCCGAATAGCCGGCGAGCCGCGGCCCCATGAACACGGCGATGTCGTCGCGCCAGGACACCGAAGGCTTGTCGAAGAAGCGCAGCTCCTCGCGCCCGCGCGCCATGAACTGCGCGAACTGCTCCGGCGTTTCGGCCCGGAAGCGCAGGAAGGCCTTCATGTCGACGCCGCCGAACAGCCAGGAGGTGTTCATGCAGCCATGGATGTCGCGGGCGTCGACCTCGGTATCATAGGCCGAGCCCGCACCGGCGTAGAGATCGCCGTCGCCGGTTGCATCGACCGTCACCCGGGCGAGGATGGCGCGCCGCCCCTCTTTGCTCTCGAAGGCGCAACCAGCGACGCGGCGCCCGTCCATGATCGGGCTCGCGCCCCAGCCATGGAAGATCGGATGGACGCCGGCCTCCAGCACCATGGCGAGCGACTCGGCCTTCAGCCACTCCGGGTCGAGCGTTGGCGCATGGGTGACGATGCCGTTGAAGGCAGCGTTGCGCTGGCCCCAATACGCCACGCGCTCTGGGTCGTGCGAGCCCCATTCAGTCCGCTCGGGACCAGCGATCCGGTCGCGGGTCAGGCGCGACAGCAATTCTTCGGCGAAGCCGCGGATGACGTGCCGCCCCTGCCAGTCGCTCATCCGATCGATCCAGATCACGAGGCCGCCGGTCGAGAGCCCGCCGAGATGGTTGTAGCGCTCGAGCAGCACGACATCGGCGCCGAGCCGAGCCGCCGCGACCGCGGCCGCGGTTCCGGCCGGCCCGCCGCCGACCACCAGCACATCGCATTCGGTATGGACGGGAAGACTGCGTGCCGGCTCCGCGACCGTCTTGTCCGACGGCCTGCGGCGATCGAATTTCTGCGTGTCGAAGGTTTCGGAGCGGAAGAACAGCCGCCCTCCCTCGCCTTCCATCGATCCCATGGTCCGTTCCCCCAAGGGGCCTTACGTCCGGGCCTATCACACCCGCCCGGCGGCAGCTTCACCAAGACGAGGATAGGAGCGCCGCAGCGCCCTGTTCAAATGAATTTGAAGGCCTTATTCATGAGCTGGATTGCTCAATCCAAGGTGATCCGATGGATGTCGCCGGGCTCGAAGCCTTCATCCAGATCGCGGAATTCGGCAGCTTCCGCCGCGCTGCCCAGGCAATGCGGCTGTCGCAGACGGCCCTGAGCCACCGCATCCGCAAGCTCGAGGAGGATGTCGGCGTCACCCTGTTCCAGCGCACCACCCGCAGCCTTTCTCTGACCCGAGCCGGTCAGGACTTCTTCCCCGAAGCACGCGATGCGCTGGTGCGGCTCTCGACGCTCTACGAGAATCTGAAACGCGAAGGCCGGCAGGCACAGGAGCGCGTCTCAGTCGGCTGCCTCGGCTCGCTCGGCGAGCATTTCCTGCCCGAAGTGCTCAGGGAGTTCCGCCAGCGCCATCCCGGCGTCTCGGTCACCGTCTTCGACGAGCCCGTGGCGGCGCTGCGTGAGCGCGTCGCCTCCGGCGAGGCGCAGTTCGCCCTCACCATCCTCGGCGCCCAGCTCTGGACCCAGAAATCCCGCGCCTTGTTCGAGGAGGACTTCGTCGCAGCGGTCCCAGCCGGCCACGAGCTGGCGGAACGCGAAGAATTGACCTGGGCCGATCTCGTCGGCCACCCGCTGGCGCGTGTCGCGACCACGACGAGCCACGGCTTCATGTTGAGCGAGAGCCTCGGCACCTTCGGCGAACGGCTCGACTGGGCCTATGAGGTCCAGCGCGTCAACATGGCCGCCTGCTTCGTCGCCAGCGGCATCGCCATCACCGTACTGCCACGCCTCGCCATCCCACCGAGCACGGAACTGCGCGTCATCCCGATCACCGCGCCGCTGATCCGTCGCACCGTCGGCATCATCGCCAGGGACGGCGTGCAATTGCCTCGGCCGGCCCTGCAATTGCAGCGCCTGCTGCTGCACGCGATCACGCGCCACCCCAAGACTGCGGCGGCGAGGGCAGCCAGAGTTCAGCCCGGCATCCCGGACAAGGAGACGACGGAATCGAGCTCGTCCCGATCGAGCGCATAGGCGAGATCGTAGTGGGTCCAGGCCTCCCGGCCTTGCGCCAGCCCGTGCGCGTCGAGCGCCGCATCGAGCACGCCGGCGATGTCGGCAAGGCGATCCCGGCCATGGCACTCGACCATCAGCGCCGCGCCATCGGCATAGGACCCTCCCTCGCTCGGCGGCACCGAGAACGGCACCGGTGCGACGGCAGGATCCTTCGTCAACACATGGATCGCCGTCGCTGCCGTCTTCTGCAGCACGAGCTCCGTCACGGCCTCCCAGCCGCCTTGCGGCGCTGCAGCATTCGCGAAGACGCTCGCCATCAGGGCGCCGCCCACGCCGCCGCCGCGGCTCAGCCGGACCAGATGACCGACGCGGAAGAAGCCGCGAAAGGACGGGCGCATGCTGCGCGACCACGCCGTCGGGTTCTGCAGCAGCGCCCGGTAGGACGCGCTGTCGAGCACGCCGTTATTCTCGAGCTCGTAGAGCGTCAGGAATTCCGGCAGCGGCCCCTCACCGCGATGATAGCGGCGGGCCCGCAGCATGCCGGGGATCGCGAGTCGCTCAGGAACATGCTGGCGTGTATGCCAGAGATCGTATTCGCCGCGCCGCCCGGGATCGACGCCGTTCCAGAGCGAGAGCATTCCAGCGCCTTTGAGCATCGCCGTCATCCGTCCTTTGCCGTTCGGAGCCCTGGCGCAGCCCGTCACCGTCATGAGCGAGGCACTGGTGCAACTGCACAGCCGCGTCGCGCGGTCCTCGTCGAGCGCCATGCCGCCCTCGCAGTGCCGATCGTCGACCGCGCCAATGTGCCGGTCAACGGTCAGGTCGCCTCAGCCGCCGCCCAGCTGGAGCATGACGAGGCCGTGCAGGTGCGGCTTCCCGGCGCCATCGAAACTCCGGATGATCACATGGCCCGAGAGCCGCCGCCGAAGGATATGACCCGTGAGCATCACCATCACCGGCGCAACGCGCCTCAACCTCATCGTCGGCGAGCCGATCGCGCAGGTGAAGTCGCCCGCCGGGATGACCGCCGCCTTCGCCGAGCGCGGCCATGACGGCATCGTCGCACCGGTACGCGTCGCGCCCGAGCATCTCGACGCCTTTCTCGCCGCGCTCGACCATGTCCCGAACTGCGACGGCATCATCGTCACCGTCCCCCACAAATTCGCCTGCCACCGCCATTGCGCCAGCGCCACCGAGCGCGGCGACTTCCTCGGCACGGTCAACATCATGCGTCGGCGCAAGGACGGCGCCTGGCATGGCGACATCGTCGACGGGCTCGGCTTCGTCGGGGCGGTCAAGGCCAATGGCGGCGAGCCCGAAGGCAAGCGCGCTCTGCTGGTCGGCGCGGGCGGCGCCGGCTCGGCGATCGCGCTCGCCCTCGTCGATGCCGGTGTCCGCGAGCTCGCCATCCACGATGCCGACGCCGAGCGCCGCGACCGGCTGATCGCCCGCCTCGACGGCCGGGGCGGCACGAAAGTTACGGTCGGCTCGGCCGATCCGAGCGGCTTCGAGCTCGTCGCCAATGCTTCGCCTGCCGGCATGAGGCCGGGCGACCCGCTGCCGGTCGAGGTCGACAGGCTCGCGCCCGAGACCTTCGTCGGCTGCGTCATCACCGTTCCCGTGGTCTCGCCGCTGATCGAGGCCGCCCGCAAGCGCGGCTGCAAGACCTCGACCGGCAGCGACATGTACCAGGCGCTGCAGAGCGCCATGGTCGATTTCCTGCTCGCCGGCGAGCGTATCGGCTGAGGTCCAAGATGTTCACGACGCTGGCGGCCCTGCCGGAACAGACCTCCTACGACATCATCGTCGCCGGCTCTGGCGCCGCCGGGCTGGCGGCGGCAGTCTTCGCCGCGATCGAGGGCCGCTCGGTGCTCGTCATCGAGCGCACCGATCATGTCGGCGGCACCAGTGCCCTCTCCGCCGCCACGACCTGGGTCCCGAATTCTCTGCATGCCGAGAAGGTCGCGACCGGAGATTCGCTGGAGAAGGCCGCCCGTTTTCTCGACGGCGTCGTCGGCAACCATTCCTCGGCCCGGCTGCGCGAGGCTTTTTTGCGCGCGGGGCCGCAGGCGATCGCCACGCTGGAAGAGCGCACCGCGGTCCATTTCCGCCCCTACGCCACCCATCCAGACTATGAATCCGATGTCGAGGGCTCGACCCTGCGCGGGCGCGCCCTCGAGCCCATCCCCTTCGATGGCCGCCGGCTCGGCGCCGATCTCCACCGCATCCGGCCGCCGATCCCGGAATTCACGCTGTTCGGCGGCATGATGATCGACCGCACCGATATCGGCCATCTGCTCAAGCTCCGGACCTCCTGGGCCTCGTTCAAGCACGCGGCCTCCATTCTCGGCCGCTACGGGCTCGACCGCCTCGGCGGCAAGCGCGGCACCCGCCTCGTCATGGGCAACGCCCTGATTGGCGGCCTGCTGCTGACGCTGAAGCAGCATGGCGGCGCCGTCCTGCTCAACGCCTCGATCACCGAGCTGCAGAGCGGGCCGGACGGCGTCAGCGGCGTCATCGTCGAGCAGAGCGGCGTGACGCGCGCGATCACAGCCGGGCTCGGTGTCGTGCTCGCCGCCGGCGGCTTCAACCGCCATCCGCAGCGCCGCGGCACCATGCTCCACAGTCCGACGCCGGCGCTCAGCCCTGCCGCACCCGGCCATACCGGCGCGATGCAGGATCTCGCGCTCAGGCTCGGCGCCCGCTTCGGCGAGGGCAGCCGCGACAATGCCTATTGGGCGCCGGTCTCGACGCGAATGCGGCCGGACGGCTCGACCGCCGTCTTCCCGCATTTCGTACTCGACCGCAGCAAGCCCGGCACCGTCTGCGTCGACCAGACCGGCCGTCGCTTCGTCAATGAATCCACTTCCTACCACCTGTTCAGCCGCGCCATGTTTGAGGCGAACCGGACGCGACCGACCATTCCCTGCTGGATCATCACCGATGCCGAGGGCTTGCGTCGCTACGGGCTCGGCATGGTCCGGATGGGCACGCGCGACCTCAAGCCCTTCCTCACCGACGGCTATCTCGTCGAAGGCGCGACCGTCGCCGAGCTCGCCGGGAAGCTCGCCATCGATCCGGAGATCCTCGCCGAGACCATCGCCCGCATGAACGATCACGCCCGCAGCGGCGTCGATCCCGAGTTCGGCCGTGGCGCCACCGACTATCACCGCATCAATGGCGACGCCTCGCGCGGCCTGCCCAACCCGACGCTGGGTCCGATCGCGACGGCGCCCTTCTATGCGGTCAAGCTGACGCCAGGTGATATCGGCGCCGCGACCGGGCTCGTCATCGACGAGAATGCGCAGGTGCTCGGCGAGGACGACCGGCCGATCGGCGGACTCTATGCCTGCGGGAACGAGGCGCAGTCGATCATGGGCGGGACCTATCCGGGCCCCGGCATCACCATCGGCCCGGCCATCACCTTCGCCTGGTGCGCGATCCGTCATGCGCTCGGGGAGCGTGCGGCAGGATGAGCAGCGACCTGCCGAGTTCCTGCGATCTGCTGGTGATCGGATCGGGCGCCGGCGGGCTGGCGAGCGCCGTCACCGCCGCCGTGCTCGGCCTCGACGTCGTCGTCATCGAGAAGGAGCGCCATTTCGGCGGCACCACCGCCTGGTCCGGCGGCTGGATGTGGCTGCCGCGCAATCCGCTCGCCCGCGCCGCCGGGATCGACGAGGACGAGGTGACGATCCGCACCTATCTGCGCCACGAGCTCGGCGAGGGCTATGACGAGGCCTTCGTCACCATGCTGATCGAGCAGGGGCCACGCATGGTCGAGTTCTTCCGGCGCGAGAGTGCGGTCGACTTCATCGACGGCAACCTGATCCCGGATTTTCACGGCAACACGCCCGGCGCCGGCACCGGCGGCCGCTCACTCTGCGCCAAGCCCTTCGACGGGCGCGAGCTCGGGGCGCGCCTGCGCGACCTGCGCCCACCGCTGGCGGAGGTCGCGCCCTTCGGCATGAACATCGCCTCCGGCGCCGACCTCCAGCATTTCCTGCATGCGACGCGCAGGGTCCGCTCCTTCCTGCATGTGCTGCGCCGGCTGGCGCGCCACTTTGTCGACCGCATCAGCCATGGCCGTGGCCTGCACCTGGTCAACGGCAATGCCCTGGTCGCACGCCTGCTGAAATCGGCCGACGATCTCGGCATCGCCCTGCTGAAGGAGACCGCGGCGGTGGAATTGCTGCGCGAAGGCGAGCGCATCACCGGCGCGGTCGTCGAGCGCGAAGGTCAGCGCCGGACGATCAAGGCGCGGCGCGGCATCGTCCTCGCCACCGGCGGCTTCCCGCACGACCTCGCCCGCAAGGCGGCGCTCTTCCCGCATGCGCCGACCGGGCGGGAGCACTGGTCGGCAGCGCCCTGCAGCAATACCGGCGACGGCCTCAGGCTCGGCGAGGCAGCGGGCGGGCATATCCGGACCGACCTGCCGCATGCCGGCGCCTGGGCGCCGGTCTCGCTGGTGCCGAAGCCCGATGGCGGGCCCGGCCGCTTCCCGCATCTGCTCGAGCGCGCCAAACCGGGCGCGCTGATGGTGCGCCGCGACGGCAGGCGCTTCTGCAACGAGGCCGATTCCTATCACGACGCGATGCAGGCGCTCTTCGCCGCGACGCCGGCCGGCGAGCCGGCAGAAGCCTGGCTGCTCTGCGACCACGGCTTCCTGCGCCGCTATGGGCTCGGCCGCGTCCGGCCCCGCCCC
This sequence comes from Rhizobiales bacterium 2SD, assembly GCA_005502805.1. Taxonomy (GTDB): domain Bacteria; phylum Pseudomonadota; class Alphaproteobacteria; order Rhizobiales; family Beijerinckiaceae; genus Allobosea. The sequence continues at coordinate 480,064 of SCMY01000001.1, forward strand.
TTCCCGATCCGGCCCTGGCTCGGCAACGGTTACCTGAAGCGCGGCAGGACCATCGCCGAACTCGCATCCGCCTGCGGCATCGACGCCGCCGAGCTGGCCCGGACTTTTCAAACCTACAATGCCACCGCCACCGAGGGTCGCGACCCCGAATTCGGTCGCGGCGGGACACCCTACAATCGCATCCAGGGTGCGGCCGACAACCATCCCAACCCTTGCGTCGCACCGCTCGGCCCGGGGCCGTTCTATGCAGTCAGGATCGTGCCCGGCAGCCTCGGCACCTTCGCCGGCCTGAAGACGGATGCGCAGGCGCGCGTGCTCGATGACCGCGATGCGCCGATTCCGGGCCTCTATGCGGTCGGTAACGACATGTCGAGCATGATGGCCGGCCGCTATCCCGCCGGAGGCATCACGCTCGGCCCGGCCATGACCTTCGGCTACGTCGCCGCCCACCATGCCGGCGGCGTCCCGCTCGCCAACAACCAGTCCTGACTCCGCGCCCGACGCCCGCCATGCGCCATGACATCACCACCCTCGCCGTCCGCCTCGGTACGCCAGAGATGGGTATTGCCGCGATCTCGTCGCTCGCCTGAGACGGAGGCCACCATGCCGCTGATGTCGCTCGCCTATCTCACCACCGTGCCGCTCAGCCCGCCCGAAGCCATCCGGCTCGCCGCCGAGCTCGGCTACGACGCCATCGGCCTGCGCGCGCTCCCGGCCGCGCCGGGCGGCGACACCAGCCCCCTGATCGAGGATACCGCGCTGCTGGCCGAAACCCGGCATGCTGTCGCCGATGGCGTCCCGGTCTTCGATGTCGAGATCATCCGGCTCGGCGCCGATTTCTCGGTCGAGGCCGTGAAGCCCTTCCTCGAGATCTGCGGCGCGCTGCAGGCCCGCGCCGTGCTGGTCGCCGGCGACGACCCCGATGAAGCCCGGCTCACCGCCTCCTTCGCCGCCTTCTGCGCGGCAGCGGCGCCCTATGGCCTGACCGGCGATCTCGAATTCATGCCGTGGACGAAAGTGCCGGATGCGAGCACGGCGCTGCGCATCGTCACTGCCGCCGACCAGCCCAATGGCCGCGTGCTGGTCGATGCACTGCATGCCGGCCGCTCCGCGACGACACTCGCGGACATCGCTGCGATTCCGGCCGCACGGCTGAGCTATGCCCAGCTCTGCGACGCGCCGGCGGACATCCCCACCACGGCCGAAGGTCTGATCCATACCGCCCGGCAGGCCCGCTTGTTGCCCGGCGAAGGCGGCATCGACCTCGTCGGCATCTTCAGCCAGCTCCCGGCCGAGTTGCCGGTCAGTGTCGAGGTCCCGCATCTCGAACGTAGCGCGCAGCTCGGCGTCCGCGAATGGGCTCGCCAGGCCCTGGCCGCGGCGCGCGCCACCCTGGCCGCTCGCGATGCGGCGGTGGCCAAGGGCGCTTCGTTGCGGCGATAAGCTCAGAGGTGCATCAGCCGGGCGTGACGCCCGGCATGACCGGCGCGATCTCGCCCTACTTCACCACGAAGCCGTGCGCGAACGGGTCGCGGTCGTCGATGAAGATGGTGTTGTAGCCGGTCATCCGGGCCCAGCCGGCGATCGAGGGGATGATCGCTGGGCGGTTCGCCACCGTCGTCGCCGCCTCGACCCGGCCCTTGAACAGCGAGCCGATGATCGACTCGTGCACGAATTCGTCGCCGACCTCGAGCCTGCCCTTGGCGGCGAGCTGCGCCATCCGCGCCGAGGTGCCGGTGCCGCAGGGCGAGCGGTCAATCGCCTTCTCGCCGTAGAACACGGCGTTGCGGGCATGGGCGCCTGATTGCGTCGCCTTGCCGGTCCACTGGATGTGGGAGAGGCCCCGGATCTCCGGATGCTCCGGATGGACGAACTCGTATTTCGCGTTCAGCGCCGCCCGCAGCTTCGGCGACCAGCCGACCAGCTCGCCAGCAGTGTGGTCGGCCATGTCACGGAAGTTCTTCTGCGGCTCGACGATCGCATAGAAATTGCCGCCATAGGCGACGTCGACGACGATCTCGCCGAGCCCCTCGACCTCGGCGCTCAACCCTTCCGCATAGAGGAAGCCGGGAACGTTGGTGAGGCGGACCTCCTCGACGAAACGGCCCTCCTGGCGATAGCTGATGTCGACCTTGCCTGCCGGCGCGTCGATCGAGAGCTTGCCCGGCTCGCGCGGCGTGATCAGCCCGTTCTCGATGCCCATGGTGATCGTGCCGATCGTGCCATGGCCGCACATCGGCAGGCAGCCCGAGGTCTCGATGAACAGCACGGCGACGTCGCAATCGGGCCGCGTCGGCGGATAGAGGATCGAGCCCGACATCATGTCGTGCCCGCGCGGCTCGAACATCAGCCCGGTGCGGATCCAGTCGAACTCGCGCAGGAAATGCGCCCGCTTCTCCAGCATAGTCGCGCCGTCGAGACGCGGGCCACCGCCCGAGACCAGGCGGACCGGATTGCCGCAGGTATGACCGTCGATGCAGGAGAAGGTATGGCTGGCCATCGATCAGAACCTTCCTGAGGCGCTAAGCCCGCTTGAAGTCATGTCGGCTTTCTGAATACAGCAAGTATACAGATTTGCAACGAGCGGGACGTAACACCATGACCGAGATGACGATCCTCAGCATGGAGACGCTGACGCGCCGGATCGAGGCGGTCTTCCGCAGGGGCGGGTTGTCACCGCTTCATGCCGCGGCGCTGGCCCGCGTGATCGCCTCCGGCGAGCGCGACGGCTGCAAATCGCACGGCGTCTACCGGGTCGAAGGCTGCCTGCGCACCATCAAGGCTGGCAAGGTCTCGCCCAACGCCGAGCCCGTCCTGCACGACGACGGCTCGGCCGTGCTGCGGGTGGCCGCAGGCGGCGCCTTCTTCTGCGCTGGCTTCGAGCTGGGGGCTCCCGCCCTCGCCGAGCGAGCCAAGCAGCTCGGCCTTGCCGCTCTGGTGATCAACGACTGCACGCATTTCTCGGCACTGTGGCCGGAGGTCGAGGCACTCGCCGGGATGGGCGTCGCTGCCCTGGCGATGTGCCCGAGCTACGCCACCGTCGCGCCGTCCGGCGGAACCAGCGCCCTGCTCGGCACTAACCCGCTCGCCTTCGGCTGGCCGCGCCAGGGTGGGCACCCTTACGTCTTCGACTTCGCCACCAGCGTCGCGGCGCGCGGCGAGATCGAATTGTACCGCCGGGCCGGCAAGCCCCTGCCCGAGGGCTGGGCGCTCGATTCCGCGGGGCAGCCGACCACCGACCCGGCCGCCGCGCTCGCCGGCGCGATGCTGCCTTTCGGCGGGCACAAGGGCTCGGCGATCTCGACCATGATCGAATTGCTGGCCGGCGTGATGATTGGCGATCTGACCAGCCAGGGCGCGCTCGACTTCCTCGGCACCACGACGCTGGCGCCACAGCATGGCGAACTGATTCTGGCCTTCTCGCCCGAGCGCTTCGCCGCCGGCCGACCCGGCGACCCGTTCGCCCGCGCCGAGACCTTGTTCGAAGCGATTGCCGGCCAAGGCGCCCGCCTGCCTTCGCAGCGCCGCTTCAAGGCCCGCGAAGGCTCGCTGGCGGAGGGCATCGCCCTGACCGCCGCCGAGATCGAACAGCTCGACCGGCTGGAGGCGTTGGGGCTCGACGCGGTGGCGTGAGCGACGGCTGCGACATGCGCACACGCAAACCCCTCCCCCTTGTGGGGAGGGGCGGGGGTGGGGGTCGCAAAGCCGGAACGATCGTCGAAAGTCGACGGCGCTGACGCTGCTGCCAGTCCTTATTTCTGCGGACGATCACCAAGCGGAACCACCCCCATCCCCATACCCTTCCCCACAAGGGGGAAGGGAGGAACTAGGGCGATCAGCCTCGCGCTCGGCCCCTCAGGCGGCGTGCTTCAGCGCGGCGGGCTGCTTCGACCACTGTGCGTACCAGGCGTCGAACAGCTTGAGCTGCGCCTCGACATAGCCGCGCTGGCTCTCGCCGAGCACGTCGGTCGGGTTGAAGTGCAGCGTGTATTCGGCGTCGCCCTTCAGCACCATCATGTGCTTGAAGTAGAGGACCAGCTCCGGCCCCTCGTCGAAGGAGGAGAGCACGGCGAGCGCCGCCTCGAGCTCGAGCGCCAGCCGGCGCGCCTCGACATCGCCCTTCGCCGCCGCCTGGCTCAGGCTGACGAGGTGCAGCACCTCCTTCGGCAGCACGCAGCCGATGCCGGTGATCGCGCCGGTCGCCCCGCAATTGACGAAACCGTGGAAGACGCAGGTGTCGACGCCGATCATCAGCGAGACGTCATCGTCGCGGCTGGTGATGTTTTCCGCGGCATAGCGCATGTCGGCGGCACCGCCGAACTCCTTGAAGCCGACCAGGTTGGGATGCTCGGCCCGCAGCGCGAAGAACAGGTCGGCGCGGGTGGCGAAGCCGTAATAGGGGCTGTTGTAGATCACTGCCGGCAGGCCCGGCGCCGCGGCCAGGATCGCCTTGAAATGGTGGCGCTGCGCCTCGACCACCGAGCCGCGCGAGAGCACGCGCGGGATCACCATCAGACCCTTGGCGCCGATTTCCTGGGCATGGGCGGCATGGGCGACGGCGGAGGCCGTGTTGACCGCGCCGGTGCCGACGATCACCGGCACCCCGGCCTTCACCAGCGCCTCGACGCCTTCCATGCGCTGCGCATCGGTCAGCAGCGGCCAGTCCCCCATCGAGCCGCAATAGACCACGGCCGACATACCGGCGGCGATCAACTCTCGACCCTTGCGCACCAGCGCCTCGAAATCGGGGCTGCGGTCGTCCTTGCAGGGGGTCATCAGCGCCGGCATGCAGCCGGAAAAGATCTGGGCCTTCATCACGCGCTCCTCGGGCTGGCGTTTCCACGGGCGGCCTGCTCGCCGCTTCGATCGGCAGTCATAATACTCTTTGTATTTTATTTGTCGACAAGAAAAATCGCGATGCAAAAATTCATCGTTCCGAGACGCCACAGACGGCTCCGGAGTGGCGAAAGGAGAGGTTCGGGAGTGTGCGCTACAGCGCCAGCGTCTGGCGCCGGTCGCGAGCGATCAACTGCTGGATCTGCTGGACGATCTGGTCGGCGTGGGCCTTGGCCAGCCGGTCGGCGCCCTCGACGTCGCGGGCCGCGATCGCCGCGATCATCTCCTCGTGCTCGGCGACATAGCGCTGCGGCAGGCGGTCCTCGAAGGAGGAGTAGTAGAGTCGCAGGATACGCCGGCCCTCGTCGAGCAGGCGGCAGAACAGCCCGGTGTAATAGGGATTGCGCCCGGCTTCGGCGATCGCAGCATGGAAGTCGCGGTTGGTGGCGATCATCGCGAGCGCATCGTGAGCCTCAACGGCCCCGGCGAAAGCGGCCTGCCGGGCGCGGATCACGTCGAGATCGGCCGGGACATGGAACTCGGCGGCCAGCCGCGTGGTGACGCGATACATCAGCGTGATCGCGTCGAAGAAGGTGTGCAGGTTGAGGAAGTCGATGTTCGACACCACCGTCGAGCGGTTGGGCAGTGTCGTCACCAGCCCTTCGCTCGCCAGGCGCACCAGCGCCTCGCGGATCGGCGTGCGCGACATCGACAGCCGCTCGGCGAGCTGGATCTCGTCGATTGGGCTGCCCGGCGGCAGCACGAGGTCGATGATGTCGTCGCGCAAGATGTCGTAGACGAGCTTGACGCCTTCGCCCCGCTTGCGCTCGGCCGGTGCGGCCATGGTCCTGTCGGTCATGTGCAATCCCTTGTCGACATGACGAATACAGCCTCAGCAAGAACGCGGCAAACGATGCTGCCCTCTCATTTCATCGATCATGCACGATCGGTCATTGACGATCGATGATTCCTGTTCGATAGTTGCAGCAGGGAGAAGACAACGATGATCCGCAAGCCCGTTCTGGCGCGCGTCGCGCTGGTCGATCAGGTGACGGCGCTGCTGATGGAGCGCATCCTCGACCGCGACTACGCGCCCGGCGAAAAGCTCAACATCGATGCGCTGTCGCGGGAGTTCGAGGTCAGCTCCTCGCCGATCCGCGAGGCGCTGACGCGCCTGTCGGGGCTCGGCCTCGTCGCGGCGGCGCCCTTCACCGGTTTCTCTGTCGCGCCCGAGCCGTCGCGCGACTGGTTCGAGCAGCTTCGCGACTTCCGCATCCTCAACGAGGGCTGGGCCGCCCGGCAGCTCGCCCGCAGCCGCGATCCTGACGCCATCGCCCGCATGCGCGAGAGCATTGCTGCCATGGAGGCGGCACCACCGCAGGGGCAGACATCGGACTATGTCGGCGCCAGCCAGGCCGACGAGGCCTTCCACGAAGCGATCCTCGCGGCCAGCGGCAACGAGATCCTCGCCCAGGCGGTGCGCAGCCTGCATCCGCATCTGCACCATGCCCGCCTGTTCAGCCGCATCCCACACGATATCGGCCCGATGCTCGATGAGCACCGCGCCATCCTCGATGCGATCGAGCGCGGCGACGAGGACGGGGCGCAGGCCGCCGTCACCACCCATCTGACGACCTCATGGCGTCGCTACGGCAGCTGGCATGCAGACCAGCCGAACGCCGGCTGACACTCTCCGACAAGGAAATCCGGGATGGCTAGAATCGTATCCGTCGAGGTGCTGCAGGCTGACCTCAAGCCCAAGGTCAAGCGTACCGACGCCGTGCAGAGCTTCGAGCTGCAGGAGACGCCGCTGGTGCGCATCACCGATGCCGACGGCGTCACCGGCACCGGCTACAGCTACACCATCGGCACCGGCGGCTCTTCGGTTTGCAAACTGATCGACGATCATCTCGCCCCGGTTCTGATCGGCCGCGATGCCGAGGAGATCGAAGGACTCTGGCGCACGCTGTTCTACCGTGTCCACGCCACCACGGTCGGCGCCATCACCTCGATCGCGCTCGCTGCGATCGACACCGCGCTCTGGGACCTGCGCGCCCGCAAGGCCGGCCTGCCGCTGCATCGTCTAGCCGGCGGCGCCAAGGCCGGCATCGACCTCTACTATACCGAGGGCGGCTGGCTCCACATGGACGAGGCCGAACTCGTCGACGAAGCCGTCAAGGCCAAGGAGCGCGGCTTCGGCGGCACCAAGGTCAAGGTCGGCCGTCCCCATGTCGCCGAGGACGTCAAGCGCCTTTCAGCCGTGCGCGACAAGGTCGGCTTCGGCTGGGAGATCATGACCGACGCCAATCAGGGCTTCTCGCTCGACGAGGCGATCCGGCGCGCGCGCCACTATGAAAAACTCGACGTCGCCTGGTTCGAGGAGCCGATCCATGCCGACGATGTCGGCGGCCATCGCCGCCTGTCGCAGTCGACGACGGTGCCGATCGCTGTCGGCGAGTCCATGTATTCGCTCTCGCAGTTCAAGGACTATCTCGAGGCCGGCGCCTGCTCGATCGTCCAGGTCGATGTCGGCCGCATCGGCGGCATCACGCCCTGGCTCAAGGTCGCGCATATGGCCGAGGCCTTCAACGTGCCGGTCTGCCCGCACTTCCTGATGGAGATCCATCTCGGCCTGTGCTGCGCCGTGCCCAACAGCCGCTGGCTCGAATACATCCCGCAGCTCGATCTCGTGACGTCCTCGCCGATCCGCATCGAGAACGGCAAGGCGATCCCGTCCGACCAGCCCGGCCTCGGCATCGACTGGGACTGGCAGGCGCTAGAGCGGACGATCGTCCACCGCAAGAGCCATGGCGCGGCCCCTTCCCTCAAGACCGGAGCCTGAGATGAGCACGCTCGCAGGACAGATCGTCGTCATCACCGCCGCCGGCCAGGGCATCGGCCGCGCCACCGCCGAGGCCTTCGACCGCGCCGGCGCCATCGTCTGGGCGACGGACATCAACGAGGACGCGCTCTCCGCGATCGAAGCCGGGCCAAACCTGCAGCGCCGCAGGCTCGATGTGCTCGATGCCGCCGCCGTCGCCGCCTTCTTCGCTGGGATCGGTCGGGTCGACGTGCTCTTCAACTGTGCCGGCATCGTCCAGAGCGGCACGGTGCTGGAGGCGAGCGAGGCCGATCTCGACTTCGCCTACGACCTCAACGTCAAGGCGATGGTGCGCACCATCAAGGCGGCACTGCCCGGCATGCTGGAGCGCAAGGCCGGCTGCATCGTCAACATGGCCTCGGTCGCTTCGAGCGTGAAGGGCGTGCCGAACCGCTTCGCCTACGGCGTGACCAAGGCCGCTGTCCTCGGCCTGACCAAGTCGATCGCGGCGGACTATGTCGCCCAGGGCATCCGCTGCAACGCGATCTGCCCCGGCACGGTCGAGAGCCCGTCTCTGCAACAGCGGCTGAGCGCACAGGGCGATTACGAGGCGACCCGCGCCGCTTTCGTCGCCCGCCAGCCGATCGGGCGGATCGGCACGCCACAGGAGATCGCCGATCTCGTCGTCTACCTGGCGGGCGCGACCTACACCACCGGCCAGGCCCACATCATCGACGGCGGCTGGACGATCTGAAGGCCCAACTGCCTGGCGGGCAGAGGGCGGCAGGAGGATTTCGCATGAGCCAGTCTTCCACGGGTGGCGCGGCGCGCTATCGCGCCGGCGAGCTCGCAGCTTTGGCGCGCGCTCTGCTGGAGCGCGCCGGCCTGCCGCAGGACAAGGCCGGCGACGTCGCCGAGGTCCTGGTCGAGGGCGACCTGCTCGGCAAGTCGACGCATGGCCTCGCCCTGCTGCCGCTCTATCTTCGCGAGCTTGAAACCGGCGGCATGACCGCCGCCGGCGAGCCCGGGATACTCAACGATATCGGCGCCTGCCAGACCTGGGACGGGCGCAAGCTGCCCGGCCCCTGGTTGGCGCGGCGGGCCACCGCCGAGGCGATCGCCCGGGCCAAGCGCTTCGGCCTGGGAGCGGTGGCGATCCAGCGCAGCCACCATACCGCCTGCCTCGGCGCCTATCTCCAGCCCGCGATCGACGCGGGTTGCCTGATGCTGCTGACATTGACCGATCCCGGCCACAGCAGCGTCGCCCCCTTCGGCGGCGTCACGCCGGTGCTGACCTCGAATCCGATCGCCTTCGGCGCGCCCGCGCCCGATGCGCCGATCCTGATCGACATGTCGACGGCGCTGATGACCAATGGCGGCGTCGCCGCCTTCCGCCAGCGCGGCGAAAACCTGCCGCACCCCTTCCTGATGGATGCACAAGGGCGGCCCTCGACCGATCCCAACGTCATTGCCGCCGATCCGCCGGGCTCGATCCTGCCGCTCGGCGGGCTGGAGGCCGGCCATAAGGGCTTCTCGATCGGGCTCATTGTCGAGCTCCTGACTGGCTGCCTCGCCGGACGCGGCCGGGCCGAAGGCGGCGATGGCTGGAGCGCGGCTGTCTTCATCCTGGTGATGGATCCCGCCGCTTTCGGCGGAGCCGAGAATTTCAATCGCCAGGTCAAGGTGCTGACCGAGCGCTGCCATGCGGCGCAGCCCCGCCCCGGCTTCGACCATGTCGAGCTGCCGGGCGCCCATGGGCTTGCCCGGCGCGAGCGCCAGTTGCGCGACGGCGTCCAGCTTTCCGCCGGCATCGTAGCTGGGCTCACCGAGAGCGCGGCGCGCTTCGACCTTCCCATGCCGGCCGCCATCGCCTGATCGCGAGGCCGCCGGCCGTCATTCCCAAGAACAACGAAACGTCGAGGAAACCTCATGTCCCAGGCGATCGCGGCCGGAGCGTCACCGGCCGAACAGACGAACATCCGGCGCGCCGTCACGGCGGCGACGATCGGCACGGTGATCGAATGGTTCGACTACGCGCTTTATGGCGCGGCCGCCGGCCTGATCATCAACAAGCTGTTCTTCCCGCAATTCTCGGAATCGGCCGGCGTGCTCGCCGCCTTCGCGACCTTCGCCGTCGGCTTCTTCAGCCGCCCGCTCGGCGGCATCGTGATCTCGCATATCGGCGACCGCTTCGGCCGCAAGCCGGCCCTGATCTTCACCATCGCGCTGATGGGCGCCTCGACCGTGGCGATGGGCCTGCTGCCGACCTACGCCCAGATCGGCATCTGGGCGCCGGTGCTGCTCGTCGTCCTGCGGCTGCTGCAAGGCTTCGGTGCCGGCGCTGAATATGCTGGCGCGGTCACCCTCGTCGCCGAATACGTGCCGCCGGAGCGCAAGGCCTACTACACCGCCTATCTCCAGGCGGCAACGGTGGTCGGCATCATGCTGGCGACGCTGAGCTTCCTGCTGGTGTCGCTGCTGTCGGAGGAGACCCTGTTCGGCTGGGCCTGGCGCGTGCCGTTCCTGGCCTCCGGCCTGCTCTTCTTCGTCGCGCTCTACATCCGCAAGCATCTCGACGAGACGCCGGAATATGTCGCGGCGATGGAGAAGGCGGCCGAGAAGCGCCATGAGGCGCAGGTCCCGCTGCGTGAGCTCATCAGCAAGAGCCCGCGCGAACTGCTCTTCGGCTTCCTGTCGGTCACCGGCCACAATGCCAACGCCTACATCCTCAGCGCCTTCAGCCTGAGCTACATGACCAACACGCTCGGCATGACCCGCACGGATTCGCTGACCGCGGTGATGATCGCGACCCTGACCGGCATCATCACGACGCCGATCATCGGCGCCATCGCCGACCGGGTCGGCCATGCCAGGGTCTATCTGTTCGGCGCGATCTTCGTGTTCTGCTACGCCTTCCCGATGTTCGCGCTGCTGGACACAAAAAACCTCGTCCTCTGCACGATCGCCCTCGGCATCGGCTACGGCATCGGCTTCGGCGGGCTGGCGAGCGCGCAGGGCGCCTTCCTCGCCAACCTGTTCCCGACCCGCTACCGCTTCTCGGGCATCGCCATGACGCGCGAGCTCAACAGCGTCGCGATCGCCGGGCCGACGCCCTTCATCGCGGCAGCGCTCGTCACGGCCGGCGGCGGCAAGCCGACCTATGTCGTCGCCTATCTGATGCTATGCTGCGCCGTAACGGCGATCGCGGTCCTTGCGGTCCGCTCGCGCTCCTATGAGCGCGGCAGCGAGTAACCTCGCGCCTCGGCTGAGGCTGCGGTCGAAGCCGCAGGCTCAGCCGGCTTTCCCGGTCTACTGCCCGATCTGCCGGATCGCGATCTTGTTGAAGCGCGGCTTGGCGTCGCCCTGCTGCTCGATCGCGACCTCGCCATTGCGGACCTCGAAGCGGAGCACAGTCGAGCCGGCGCCACGCCAGTCTGCGGTCTCGCCATCATCCTCGTAGAGCTCACCGGACGCGCCCTCGACCACGCCGCAGACCAGCACCTCACGTTCGCTGCTGATGCCCTTGGCATCGCCGAGCGGGATCAGCGCCCCGGCCCGGACGAACAGCGGCAAGCGGCCGAGCGGCGCCGGAACCGTCACTGTGACGCCGCCGGGATAGTGCTTGCCGTCATGCCAGTCATACCAGCCGCCCTCATGCTGCGGCAGGTAGACGGCACGCTCCCGCGCGCCCTCCTCCAGCACCGGCGCGACCAGCACGTCCGGGCCGAGCATGAAGACGTCGTCGACCGAAACCGCCGTAGCATCCTGCGGGAAGTCGTAGAGCAGCGGGCGCACGGCCGGGATGCCGTCGCGGCTCGCCCGCCACATCTGGGTGTAGAGATAGGGCATCAGCCGGTAGCGCAGCGAGATCGCCTCGCGCACCTGCGGCACCATCTCCGGATACATCCAGGGCAGGTTGACGACGCCGTCATCGTTCCAGGAGTTCATCACCATGCGCGGCCAGAGCGCGCAGAACTCGTTGAAGCGGACGAACAGCTCCGGACCCGGCGTCGGGCCGTGGAAGCCGCCGACATCGTGGCCGATCGAGAACATGCCCGACAGGCTCATATTGAGCCCCTGGGTCAGGTTGTAGCGCAGCGTCTTCCAGGCGGTCTCGTTGTCACCCGACCAGGTCTGCGCGTAGCGCGAGATGCCGGCGCAGCCGCCGCGCGTGATCGAATACTGGCGCTTGCCCGGCTCGCGCGCAGCCTGCGCCTCATAGGAGAGCTTGGTCATCAAGAGCGGCTGGGCCGGGCGCGCCAACGCCTGGCGGAACGGGCGGCCGTCACCGTCACAGACCGCGTCCTCGTCCCAGATCTCGTATTCGTTGTTGTCGTTCCAGACCGTGGTGAAGCCATGGTCGAGCAGCGCCGTCTCGATGCCGGCGCGCCACCAGGCCCGGCCCTTCGGGTTGGTGAAGTCGACATGGAAGCCGAGCCCGTCCCAGAACTGCGCCACGGCCGGCTCGCCGGTCTTGGCATCCTTGACCAGGAAGCCCTGGTCAAGCGCCTCCTTGAGGCGCGGATGGTCGTCGAGCAGGCAGGGCTTGAGGTTGGCGACCGTGTGCATGCCGGCCTTGTTCAGCCGCTTCATCGTCGCCAGCGGCTCGGGGAACTTGTCGCGGTTCCAGTTGAAGGCGTAGCGGCGCTGGCCGATCTGGGTATAGCCCGAGCCGAAATGGAAGCTGTCGCAAGGGATGGCGTGCTTGCGGCACTTGGCGACGAAGTCGCTGATGCGGGCATCGGCATCGGGCGCGTCGGCGATCGCCATCGAGGTCACGCCGAAGCCGAACGACCAGCGCGGCGCGAAAGCCTGCCCACCGGTCAGCCAGGAGAAGCGGCGGACCACGTCCGGCACGGTCGGCCCGGCCATGACGTAATAGTCGAGATCGCCATCGTCGCCTTTCCAGGAGCGGAACAGGCCATGGTAGTTGTCGAGTGTGCAGCCGAGGTCGACGCTGCCGGTCGAGAGGTTGTCGTAGAACACGCCATGGGCGCCCGCCTTCCCGTCGACGATGAAGAAGGGCAGCATCTTGTAGAGCGGGTCGGAGAGCTCGGCATCGAAGCCGCAGGGGTCGACCGCATCAATGGCGAAGCGCCGCCCGGTCCGGTCGAGCGGACCGGCCTTGTCGCCGAGGCCGTAATGCCGCTCGGCATAGTCGCGCGCCATGAAATGGGCGAGCGCGCCGGTGCGGGGCGAGATCAGATAGGCCTGCGTCGTGCGGTCTTGCAGGAACGGCTCTGTTTCGCCCTCGCGCCGCCAGGCGATGCCGAAGGGCGCGAGCGTAACCTCGGCGGAAAGGCCGCCAGCCGAGAGCGTGACCTTGCCCTCGCTTTCGCTGACGCTCGCTTGCGGACAGGCGAAGCCGGAGAGATCGTCGCGCGGGCGGCCCTCATAAGGCGGCTCCAGCCCGCCAGGCGCGATCGACCAGCCGCGGTCGAGGCGGTAGCCGTCCTGCGGCTTCAGCGTGACACGTCCGATATCGCCTTCGAGGATGCGGACAGCAATCGTCGCGCCGAGGCCGACATCGAACAAGGCGGCGTCGCCGTCGCGGCCGAGATAGCGGCCTTGCGTCAGGGCTTTCATGAGATCTCTCTAGTCAGTCGTCAGGACCGGACGGCCCGGCCGTTCTCGTCGAACAGGTGCAGATGCTGCTGCGGGAAGGCGAGTGCGACGGCGGAGCCGCGCTGGTGCTCGCTCTGGCCGTCGAGCCGGAGCGTGATCTGCGGCAGGCCGGGAGAAGCGCCATAGAGATAGCTCTCGCCGCCGAGGCGCTCGACCAGCTCGATCGCGAGCGGCACGCCGCCATCCTGCGCAGCGAGCGAGAGGTGCTCGGGGCGAATGCCGAGCGTGACCGAGGCACCCGTAGTGAGGCTGCCAGTCTGGCAGGCGACTTCATGGCCAGCCTCGCCGATCGCGACGCGACCCGGCTGTATCACCTTGCCCGGCAGCAGGTTCATGCGCGGCGAGCCGATGAAGCCGGCGACGAAGAGGTTGTCCGGCCGGTTGTAGAGCTCCAGCGGCGTGCCGACCTGCTCGATCTTGCCGCCCTGCAGCACGACGATGCGATGCGCCAGCGTCATCGCCTCGACCTGGTCGTGGGTGACGTAGATCATCGTGCCGCCGATCTCGGCGTGCAGCGCAGCGAGTTCCTTACGGGTCGCGACGCGCAATTCCGCGTCGAGATTCGAGAGCGGCTCGTCGAACAGGAAGATTTTTGGATCGCGCACGATGGCGCGGCCGATGGCGACGCGCTGACGCTGCCCGCCGGAGAGCGCCTTGGGCTTGCGCTCGAGATAGTCGGTCAGGCGCAGCATGCCGGCGGCGCGCTTCACCCTCTTGTCGATCTCGTCGCGCTTGAAGCCCATGTTCTCCAGCGCGAAGGCCATGTTCGCGTAGACGCTCATATGCGGGTAGAGCGCATAGGACTGGAACACCATGGCAAGGCCCCGCTCGGAGGCCGGCAGCCCGGTGACATCGGCGCCGTCGATCGCGATCGTGCCGCCGGTGATGCTCTCCAGCCCGGCGATCGAGCGCAGCAGCGTCGACTTCCCGCAGCCGGACGGGCCGACGAAGACGACGAACTCGCCATCGGCGACATCGAGGTCGATGCCGTGCAGCACCGTGGTCGCGCCATAGGCCTTGCGGACGCCGGAGAGGCTCAGTCCCGCCATTATTTCATTCCCGTATTGGCGATGCCGGTGGTGATGAAGCGCTGCAGGAAGACGAAGACGAGCGCGACCGGGAGCAATGTCACCACGGTCATCGCGAGCAGGTAATGCCACTGCGTCTGCAGTTCGCCCTGGAAGGCGTTGAGGCCGATCTGCAGCGTATAGGCCTCGGTCTTGGTCAGCACCGCGAGCGGCCAGAGGAACTCGTTCCAGCGCCACATGATCGAGAAGATCGCGAGCACGGCCAGCGCCGGCATGGCCAGCGGCATGACGATGCGCCAGTAGATCTGCCACTCCGAAGCCTTGTCCATGCGCGCCGCCTCGATCAGGTCGCGCGGCAGGGTCAGCATGTACTGGCGCAGCAGGAAGACGCCGGTCGGCGTCGCCGCGCCCGGCAGGATCACCGCCCAGAGCGAGTTGACCAGGCCGAGCTTGGTGATGACGAGATAGACCGGCACGAGGATGATGGTGATCGGGATCATCAGCGTGCCGATCACCATCAGCATCACCGCCGTCTTGCCGCGGAACTCGTAGATCGAGAGCGCATAGGCCGCCATCGAGTTGATCACCAGAGTGATCAGCGTCGCCACCGCGGTGACGAAGACCGAGTTCCAGAGGAAGCGCATGAAGGCGAAGCGCTCCAGCGGCTCGGTGTAGTTCTCGGTCGCGAGCTTGAACTCGCGCACCGGGGTGCGCTTGTCGATCGGCACGCGGATGCTCTGGCCGGGATTGGCCGGGTCGACCATCTGCGCCTGGATGCCGACGCGGCGGACCTGCGCCAGCACCCGCTTGCTGCCATCCTCCATCGCCACTTCGAACAGTGGCAGCGGCTGGGCATGGCCCTCGACCCGGACCTCCTTCTGCGACATCGGCAGCAGCGAGGGCGGGAATTCGAGCAGACCGGCCTGCGTCTTGAAAGAGGAGAGGCCGAGCCAGAGCACCGGGCCGAACATCAGCACGACGCCGAGCGCGAGATAGGCGTAGGCGGCGATATCGGTCCAGTGCCAGCGGCCGGGATTGCGGCGGGCCACCGCCATGCGCGCCAGCCGGTTCATGCTGCCCCCTTGCGGCGGCTCGCCGCCAGCTGGGCCAGCGTCAGCGCGAACAGCACGACGCCGAGCACGACGGAGGCGGCTGCCGCCAGGCCGAAATTCTGGACCTGGTTGGCGAAGGCGGTCTCGTAGATGTAGTGCACCACCATCAGCGTCGCGGTGCCTGGGCCGCCGCCGGTCAGCACGAAGACCTCGTCGAAGGTCTGCACGCCGCGGATCAGCGCCAGCACGATCACCACGATCATGTTGGGCCAGAGCAATGGCAGGGTGATGCGCCAGAACACGCGCCAGCGCGGCGTCGCATCCATCTCGGCGGCTTCATAGAGGTCGGCCGGGATCGCCTGCAGGCCGGCGAGCAGGATCAGCGTGTAGAAGCCCATATGGGCCCAGATCGAGACGAAGACGATCCAGAACATCGCCCAGCTCGGATCGACCAGGAACAGGATGCGCTCGCCGCCGAGCGAGGTGATCGCGGCGTTGAGCAAGCCGTCGCGCTGCAGGATCCATTTCCAGGTCAGCGCCACCACCACCGGCGAAAGCAGCACCGGGAAGAAATAGACGGCGCGGAAGAAGCCGCGCGCCTTGATCTTCATGTTCAGCACCACCGCGGTCAGCAGCGAGAACAGTACCATCGCCGTCACCTGGAAGACGGTGAAGCGGGCGGTGTTGGCGACGCCGCGCCAGAAATGGTCCTCGCGGCAGGAGGAGGCGTCGAGGAAGGAGCCGCAATCGAAGAGATAGGCGTATTGCTGCGCCCCGACATAAGGCCGCTCGGAGGGGAACAGCCCCGCCCCGCCCGTCACCGAGAAGATGAAGTTGATGACGAGCGGCAGGAAGACGAAGAGCGAGAAGAAAACGAGATTGGGTAGGAGGAAGACATAGGCCATCCGGCGCTCGCCGATCAGCCGCTGCAGAACCTGCATCGGCCAGTCGATCAGGCGCATCAGCAGCGCGAGCGGCGCAGCGAAGAGGCTCGCTGTGCCGGCGCGGTCCGAGGACGCCGCGGGGATGGGAGCGTCGGAGGCCATCCGCCTTACTTCTTGCGCTCGGCGATCTGCTGGGCGATGTCGGATTCCATCCGCTTATAGGCCTCGTCGAGGCTGCCCTCGCCCGAGATCGCCTGGCCGAGCCGGCTGATCACCGCGTTGAAGATGACGCGGTTGCTCGTATAGCCCTGCAATTGATAGGCGACCGGCGAGAGCTGCGCGACCTGGTCGGAGAAGACCTTGAGCGCGGCCTTGGCCGGCGCGCTGGCGCCCTGATAGTCGAGCCCCTTGGCGGCAATGCCGAGATGGCCGGGCACGAACAGCGAGCGGGCGTAGAACTCGCTCAGCACCGGCTCGCTCGCGAGGTAGTCCATCACCTTGGCGACAGCTTCCGGGCTCTTGGTCGTCTTGATCGCGACGAGACCGGCCCCGCCCGGCATGCCCGAGCAATTGCCAGCGCCGCAGGGCGAGGGCACCGCGATCCAGTCGAAGGCGTCGCCGACCGTCTTGTCGAACTGGGCGATCTGCCAGGAGCCCGACTGGTACATCACGACCTGGGCGTTCTTGAACTCGTCATTGGCGCCGCGATAGGCGGTGCCGGAGACCGAGCCCCAGAGCTCCTTCTTCATCACGCCGTTGTTGTGCCAGTCATAGACCAGCTTGGCGCCGCGCTTGAAACCGTCGTCGATCACAGCCGGCTCGCCCTTGGCGTCGAACACCTTGGCGCCCTCGGAGATCGCGACCGAGAAGAAGCGGTGGCCCGAGCGATCCATCGCCAGCGGGAACGGCGCCTGGACCTTGGCGGCGACGTCCTTGACCGCCTTGCCCCAGTCTTCCCAGGTCGCCTTGGCTGATGGCAGGGCGATGCCGGCCTGCTCGAACAGCGTCTTGTTGACGAAGGGGCCGGTGACGGTGAGCTGCGTCATGAAGCCGGTGATCGCCTTGGTATCGCCCTCCGGGCGCATCCAGGGCAGGAACGGGCCGAAATTCTTCTCCCAATAGGCCGCGTCCTTGAGGTGCGGCCGCAGATCGAGCGCGTAGCGGGCGATGCCGCCGAGATCGACGACACGGGCGATGTCGGGGCCCTGGCCGGAGGCGAGCTGGACAGGCAGGTTCTCGGTGATGGCCTTGTAGGGCACCTGGTCGAGCACGACCTTGATGTCCTTGTTCTGGGCCTCGAAGCGCTTGAGCAGGTCGGTGATGACCTCGCCCTCATTGCCGTCGGAATACCAGGCGATGCGCACCGTGGTCTGGGCCTGCGCGATCCCGCCCATGACGAGGCCGGCCGTCAAGGCGAGCGCCGAAATCCAATGCTTGCTGTGCATGAGCGTTCCATCCCCGCTTGAACCGGCGCCTCGATGAGCGCCTTGACAATCATTTAGGCAAACGTTTGCCTAGCTTGTCAATCCCGAAGTGAGCCGGCATCTCTTGGGTGCCGGTTCGCCAGGCGCAGAATCGGGGATGGAGCGCGATGAAGACCAGGGCCGCCAGGGCACATCACGGTTCGGTATCGCTCACCACGGTCGCGGAGGATACCGGCGTCTCGATCTCCACGGTATCGCGCATCGTCAATGGCGAGAGCGGGCGGGCCTCGCCCGAAACGGTGGCGCGCGTCGAGGAGGCGATCGCGCGCCTGGGCTATCGGCCGAACCCGGTCGGACGGGCGCTGCGCCAGCGCGCCAGCCGGGTCGTGGCGATGCTCTCGCCCAATCTCGACAACCCCGCCATGGCGGCGATCGCTGTCTCGACCGAGGCGGCGCTGCGCGCCGCCGGCTACGTCATGATCCTCTGCGACACGCATGACCGCCCTGAGTTGCAGGACGACTATCTCCAGGCGATGCGCGAGCAGTTCGTAGCCGGCTATGTCATGGTCAGCGCCGTGCGCAGCCGCGGGCTCGAGGAGACGCTGCGCCGCGGCGATCCGATGGTCTTCGTCGCCCGCCACAACCCGCTCGGCGGCGGCGCCTATGTCGGCATCGACAACCGCGCCGCAGGCGCCGACGCCGCCGACTTCATGCTGGCGCGCGGCATTGAGCGCCCGGCCGTGCTGATGGCGGCTCAGAACGTCTCGAGCACGCAGGAGCGTGCCGCCGGCTTCATCGATCGCCTCGTCGCACGCGGCGTTCCCGAAGGTGCGATCCGCCGCGCCAGCGGCCCCGGCCTCTCGCATATCGAGATCGGCTATGCCGCGGCGCAAGCGCTGGTGCAGGAGGGCGGCTGGCCGCAGGGCGCACTCTGCGTCAGCGACCTGATCGCCTATGGCGCCTATCGGCTGGCGGTGGAAAGCGATGTGCCGATCCCGCAGCGCTGCACGCTGGTCGGCGTCGACGGCAATGCCCTCAACCATTGGATCGCGCCCTGGCTGACCTCGATCCGCATCCCCTATGAGAGCTTCGGCGGCCACGTCGTCAGCCAATTGCAATCGCTCTGGAGCGGCGAGCCGACAGCCGAGGTTCGCGTTCCTCATGAACTGCCAATGGTCGGGCTCGCACAAAAGGCAACGGCATGACCTCGCTCAATCACGAGACCCAGCCGCTCGAGCAATGGCGCGAAGGCGTGATGACGCTGATGCGGGTTTCTGCACTCGTAAAGTCGGCCCAGCTCTGCATTTTCGAGCAGTTCTGCGACCCCGGCCTCGGCGCTCCCATCCATCTCCACGCCGTCGAGGAGGTGCTGGAAGTGATGGACGGCGAGGCCGAGATCACGCTCCGCGGCGAGAGCCTCATCCTGCGTGCCAACCAGTCGATCGTGATCCCGGCCGGCGCAAGGCACGGCTTCCGCAACATCGGAAGCGGTATCCTCAAGGTCCGCGCCACGCTCGCCGCGCCGATCTTCGAGGCGAGCTATGACGACCGCGCCGAGCAGTCGCGGCGCTGGGTGCCGTGAGCGAAGGAAAGCGACGATGCCGCTGACGATCGGAATGATCGCGCATGACCGCAAGAAGCCAGAGCTGGCGCAGTGGGCGAGCGATCATGCCGAGCTGATCACGCGTCACCGCATCGTCGCCACGGCGACCACCGGCTCGGTGCTGAAGCAGTCCATGCCCGATCTGGAGATCCGGCTGGTCAAGAGCGGCCCGCTCGGCGGCGACCAGCAGATCGGCGCGATGATCGCGCAGGGCGAGCTCGATGCGCTGTTCTTCTTCCCCGACCCGCTGCAGGCCCAGCCGCACGATGTCGACGTCAAGGCATTGCTGCGGCTGGTGCTGGTCTACGACATCCCCGCCGCCTTCAGCCCAAGCACGGCGACCGCACTGGCGCAGTCGGGCCTGCTTAAGGGCTGATACCGGCCTTTGCCTTGCGCTCAGTGCCCGGTCAGATAGCGCGCCAGCCCCGCCGTCGAGGCGTCATGCGCCTCGGCCGGAGCCTTGCCCTCGATCACCGGCAGTAGCGCCGTCGCCAGCTCCTTGCCGAGCTCGACGCCCCATTGGTCGAAGGCGTTGATATCGAACACCGCCGCCTCGACGAAGACGCGGTGCTCATAGAGCGCGATCAGCCGCCCGAGCGTGAACGGGTCGAGCTTGCGATAGGCGATGGTCACGCTCGGCCGGTTGCCGGGGAAGACCTTGTGCGGCGCGAGCTGCTCGATCGCCTCCGCCGACAGCCCCTGCTTGGCGAGCTGCGCCTTCGCTTCCTCGAGCGTGCGGCCCTTCATCATCGCCTCGCTCTGGGCGAGGCAATTGGCGACCAGCAGTCGATGCTGATGGGCGAGCTCCGGCTCATGCCCTTCGGCCGCGACCAGGAACTCGCAGGGGATGATGTCGGTGCCCTGGTGCAGCAGCTGGAAGAAGGCGTGCTGGCCGTTGGTGCCGGGCTCGCCCCAGACCAGCGGGCCAGTCGGCCGCGTCACCGCCCCGCCCGCCTTGTGCACGCGCTTGCCGTTCGACTCCATGTCGAGCTGCTGCAGATAGGCCGGCAGACGCGCCAGACGCTGGTCGTAAGGCAGGACGGCGCGGGCCGGATAGCCGCAGCTCTCGCGGTGCCAGAGCCCGATCAGGGCGAACAGCACAGGCAGATTCCGAGCCAGCGGCGCGGTGCGGAAATGCTCGTCCATCGCATGCGCCCCGGCGAGGAAGGCGCGGAAATTCCCGGGGCCGATCGCGATCATCACCGGCAGGCCGATCGCCGACCAGACCGAATAGCGCCCGCCAACCCAGTCCCAGAAGCCAAATATCCGGTCCGGCTGGATGCCGAAGGCCGCGACCTTGTCGAGCGCGGTCGAGACGGCGGCGAAGTGCTTGGCCACGGCGCCTTCGCCGAGCGAGCCGGCGATCCAGCGCCGCGCCGTCGCGGCATTGGTCATGGTCTCGATCGTGGTGAAGGTCTTCGACGCCACGATCACCAGCGTGCGCGCTGGGTCGAGTTTCGCCAGCGTGTCGGCGATATGGGCGCCATCGACATTGGAGACGTAGTGCAGGCGCGGCCCGTCATGATAGGGCGCCAGCGCCAGCGTCGCCATCACCGGCCCGAGATCGGAGCCGCCGATGCCAATATTGACGACGTCGGTGAAGGGCTTGCCGTCGGAAGCCGCGATCTTGCCGCTGCGGATACCCTCGGCGAAGGCCGACATCCGCTCCAGCACCGCGTTGACCTCGGGCATGACATCGATGCCGTCGACCTTGACCGGCTTTCCGGACTGGTTGCGCAGCGCCGTATGCAGCACCGCGCGTCCTTCCGTGGTGTTGATCGGCTCGCCCGCAAACATCGCATCGCGCTTGGTCTCGACATCGGCCGCCTCGGCGAGCGCCAACAGCAGCTCCATCGTCTCAGCCGTCACCGCCGTCTTGGAATAGTCGAGCAGGAGGTCGTCAAGCCGAGCCGAGAAGGTCGAGAAGCGCTTGTCGTCGGCCGCGAAGAGCTCGCGCAGATGCTGCGAGGCGGTTCGGGTGCGATGCGCGGAAAGATCCGCCCAGGCCTTCTCCAGCACGATCATTCTCCGTGGCGATTGCGATCGGCCGCCGCAGCGGCAAGCCGAGGTAGCATATCGATAGCGGCAAGGTCACGGCAGGAACCAAGCGGAGTAACCATCAGCGGCTTTCGGGAGGACTTCGCTCGAACATCCATGTCGTCCCGGGCGACCGAAGGGAGACCCGGGACCCATTCCGGAACCTCTTTCGGAAAAGCTCCGGAATGGATCCCGGATCTCCGCTGCGCTCCGTCCGGGATGACAAGGACGAGTTGATGCGCCTGTCAGCCCGAACGGGCGAGCTCCGCCGCCACCTCTACCGCTTTCGGCAGGTCGGTGACGTCAGGCCACCGAACTCAGGCTGCGCGAGGGATGGCGCAAGGCTGTGTCGAACGGGTTGAGCATCGCGCCCAATGTCGCGGCTTCGGCCTTGAGGATGGCGACGACACCCGGCAGGCGCTCGGGCCGCAGGCGATCCGCCAGCGTGCCGACGCTGAGCGCGGCGACCGCCCGCCCCTGTGCATCGAACACCGGCACGCCTAGCCCCGCCATGCCCGGGATCAGCCCGGTGTTGAGGTTGACCCAGCCTTGCACCCGCGCCTTCTCCAGTTCGACCCGCAGCGCCGCCTCGTCGAGGAAGCCGCGATCGAGCAGGCGCGGCACGTTGAAACGGATCACCGCCTCGCGCTCGGCCTCGGGCAGATGGGCGAGGATGGCCAGACTCCCCTGCCCGAGCCCGAGCGGCACCTTGCCACCGATATCGCCGGTGAAGGAGCGGATCGGGAACGGCCCCTCGATCCGGTCGAGGCAGACGGCTTCATAGCCGTTGCGGACCAGCAGGAAGATCGTGTCGGTCAGCGTCGCCGAGAGGCGCAGCAGCACCGGCTTGGCGAGGTCGCGCAGGCCGTCGGCATGGCCGGCGCGCGCCGCCAGCACGAAGAAGTCGAGCGCCAGCCGGTAGCGCTTGCCGATCTGCTCGACGAAGCCCTCGGCGGCGAGGTCCTGCAAGGCGCGATGCGCCGTCGGCTGGCTGCAGCCGGCCTGCTCGGCGAGGTCCTTCAGCCGGATGCCGCCGGCCTCAGCCGCCCCTACGAGACGCAAAAGGCCGAGCGCGCGGCGCAGGCTGGAGAGAGGCTCGGCAGAATCAGTCATCCGCTCACGCTAATCGGCTCAGAGCAATGCCGCAATAAATTTCATATAAAGGAATTTATCAGATAAAAATTCTTTCATATGGAATTATTCGTTGACGAAATTCCATCGCTCCGGCTTCTGGACTGCACGAGGGCAAAAGACCCCGATGAGTGGGCGGGGCGAGCCAAGCGGGAGAGGTCATGAGCTTCCTGACGCTGGAGAAGCTGAGCAAGATCTATGGCGATTTCGCCGCGGCACGCGATATCGACCTCTCCGTCGCCAAAGGCGAGTTCGTCTCGCTGCTCGGCCCCTCCGGCTGCGGCAAGACCACGACGCTGCAGATGATCGCCGGACTGGTCGAGCCGACCACCGGCACGATCACGCTCGATGGCCGCGACATCACCCGCCAGACACCCAACAAGCGCGGCCTCGGCATCGTCTTTCAAAGTTATGCGCTGTTCCCGCACATGACGGTTGCACAGAACGTCGCCTTCGGCTTGGAGATGCGAAAGGTTGCCAAAGCCGAGCGCGACGAGCGCGTCGCGACCATGCTCGGCCTCGTCCATCTCGGCGGTTTCGCCGAGCGCTATCCGCGCCAGCTCTCCGGCGGCCAGCGCCAGCGCGTCGCCATTGCGCGGGCCCTCGTCATCCAGCCGCCGGTGCTGCTGCTCGACGAGCCGCTTTCCAATCTCGACGCCAAGCTGCGCGAGGAGATGCAGTTCGAACTGCGCCGCATCCAGCAGCGCGTCGGCACCACCACGATCATGGTGACGCACGACCAGGCCGAGGCGCTTTCGATCAGCGACCGCGTCGTCGTGATGGAGCAGGGCCGGATGACGCAGGTCGATGCGCCCTACCGGCTCTATGAGAACCCGGCGACGCCGTTCATCTCCTCCTTCGTCGGCAAGATGAACCGGCTGGACGGCGCCTGGCGCAAGGGCGCTATGGAGATCGCCGGCATCGCCTTGCCGGCCGAGACCAGCGGGTTGTCCGAAGGCCAGGCGATCGCGCTCTCGATCCGGCCGGAAAAGATCGCGCTGAAGCCGGCAGGGCAAGGCCGGCTCGACGGCACCATCGCCAATCGCTTCTTCCTCGGCGGCTCCTGGCTGTTCACGGTCGAAACCGCAGCCGGCGCCATCCTCGTCTCCGCCCCGAACGATGGCGAGGAACCCGCCCGCGAAGGTACGAAGGTCGCGCTCGACTGGGCCCTCGCGAGCCAGCGGATCGAGCCTCTGGCGCAGGGAGCGGCGGCATGAGCGTCGGGCGCTCCGCGGCGACACCGTTCTGGCTGGTCGGGCCGGGGGGGCTGCTCTTCCTCGGGCTGATCGTCCTGCCGCTCGTGCTGACGGTGATCCTGTCCTTCCACGTCTATGACCATACGACCGGCATCAAGAACGAGTTCACCCTCGCCCATTACGCCGCCGTGTTCTCGGACGACTACTATCTCGGCATCTTCTGGCGCACGCTCCGGCTCGCGGCGCTGACCACGCTGATCTGCGCCGTCATCGGCGCGCCCGAGGCCTATATCCTGTCGCGGATGCGCGATCCCTGGCGCTCGGTCTTCCTCCTGGTGATCATCGGGCCGCTGCTGGTCTCGGTCGTCGTCCGCGCCTTCGGCTGGAGCATGCTGCTCGGCTCGACCGGTCTGGTGAACCAGACGCTGCAAGCGCTCGGCTTCGACAGCGTGCGCCTGCTTTACACCGAGACCGCGATCGTGATCGCGCTCGTCCACGTCATGCTGCCCTTCATGGTGATCCCGGTCTGGACCGCGCTGCAGAAGCTCGATCCGATGGTCGAGGCCGCCGCCTGGAGCCTCGGCGCCTCGCATTTCACCGCCTTGCGCCGGGTGGTGCTGCCGCAGGTCTCGCTCGGCATGCTCTCCGGCAGCCTGATCGTCTTCGGCCTCTCGGCCAGCGCCTTCGCCATTCCCGGCCTGCTCGGCGGGCGCCGGCTCAAGATGGCTGCGACGCTGGTCTATGACGAATACATGCACGAGCTGAACTGGCCGCTCGGCGCGACGATCGCGATCATCGTCCTCGCCGCCAACCTCGTGATCATGCTGGCCTATAACCGCGTCATCGAGACGCGCGCCCGCAAGGCTTTGGGGTGAGCCCGATGCAGAAGAACGGCCCCGTCGCGCTCCTCTTCCATACGCTGGTCGTCAGCTTCGTGCTGGCGCCGCTGGTCGTGATCTGCCTCGTCGCCTTCACGCCGGAGAACACGCTCTCGATCCCGACCACCAGCTTCTCGCTGCGCTGGTTCCGCGCGATCTTCGAGCATCCCGACTTCGTCGCCTCCTTCGTCAACAGCCTCTGGCTGGCGACGCTCGCCGCGACGCTCTCGGTCGCGATCTCGGTGCCGGCAGCGCTCGCCATCGACCGCTACGACTTTCCCGGCCGCAATGCGCTGAACGCCCTTTTCCTCTCGCCGCTGATCATCCCGCATCTCGTGCTCGGCGTCGCATTCCTGCGGCTCTTCGCGCTGATCGGCGCGACCGGCAGCTTCGCCTGGCTGGTGGCGTGCCATGTCGTGGTGATCACGCCCTATGTGCTGCGGCTGGTGATGGCTTCCTTCACCGGGCTCGACCGCTCGGCCGAGCAGGCAGCGATGACGCTCGGGGCCTCGCACTGGACGGTGTTCCAACGCGTCACCGCGCCGATGATCCTGCCCGGCATCACCGGCGGCTGGCTGCTTGCCTTCATCAACAGCTTCGACGAGCTGACCATGTCGATCTTCGTGACCTCGCCGCAGACCGTGACCCTGCCGGTGCGGATGTACATGTACGCGACCGAGTCCATCGACCCGATGATGGCCGCGGTCTCGGCGCTGATGATCGCGCTCACCGCCGCCGCCATGCTGGTGCTCGACCGTGCCTTCGGGCTCGACAAGATCCTGGTCGGGCAGAAGTGACATGCCGCTCCTGCACCGCATCACTCGCGCTGACCACCCGGCCATCTCCTTCACCCTCGACGGCGTCGCTTGCGAGGGCCGCACCGGCGACACCGTGCTGACCGCGATCCTGACCCAGGCCGAGCATTTGCGCCTCAGCGAGTTCTCGGCCTCGCCGCGCGCCGGCTTCTGCCAGATGGGCGCCTGTCAGGATTGCTGGGTCGTGCTCGAAAGCGGCGAACGTCTGCGCGCGTGCTCGACGGCGCTGACCGCCGGCATGCGCATCCTCACCCGCCGCGCGAGGGCAGCATGAGCGAGCGCCCGCAGCCCGTGATCGTCGGTGCAGGCCCGGCCGGCATTCGCGCCGCTGAGGCGCTGGTCGCGGCTGGCCTGCGCCCGCTCGTGGTCGACGAGGCGCCCTCCTGCGGCGGCCAGATCTATCGCCAGCGCCTCGCCCCGGACGAACGTTCGACCCGCGACCTCTATGGCTCGGAAGCGCAGAAGGCCGAAGCGCTGCATCGCGACTTCGCCGCGCTCGACGGCAAGCTCGACTACTGGCCGCAGGCGCTGCTCTGGAACCTGCGCGACGGCCGTGCCGACATCATGGTCGCGGGCACCAGCCGGCAGGTCGCCTATGACGGCCTCCTGCTCGCGACCGGCGCAACGGACCGCATCTTGCCGATCCCCGGCTGGACCCTGCCGGGCGTCTTCACTCTGGGCGGCGCCCAGATCGCGCTGAAGAGCCAGGGTTGCGCCATCGGCTCAAGAAGCGTCTTTCTCGGCTCCGGCCCGCTGCTCTATCTCGTCGCCTGGCAGTACATGAAGGCCGGCGCCAAGGTCGCAGCCGTACTCGACACTGCGCCCTTCGCCGCCAAGTTCAACCTGTTGCGCGGGCTGCCGCTGTTCCCGGGTATCGTGCTGCGCGGCATGCGGATGACTGCCGAGCTGAAGCTCGCTGGCGTCGGGCTGCATTACGGCGTCGCCGATCCTCGCATCGAGGGCAAGAACGCGGTCGAGACGATCGCCTGGCGCCAGGGCGGGCTGGAGCACCGGCTCGCCTGCGACGGCATCGGCTACGGCCTTGCCCTGCGCTCCGAAACCCAGCTCGCCGACCTCGCCGGCTGCCGCTTCGCCTTCAACCAGCGCGACCGCGCCGCCCTGCCCGAGCGCGACGCCGCCGGCCGCACCAGTGTGCCCGGCGTCTATCTGGCCGGCGACGGCGCCGGCATCGCCGGAGCGGACGCCGCCGAGCGTGCCGGCGAACGCGCTGCGCTCGCTCTGCTGCAGGATCGCAGCCTGTCGCCTGACGCTGCCCGCGCCGCGGTGCTCGAAGCCGAGCTCGCCCGCATCGGCCGCTTCCGCGAGGTGCTGGAAGCCGCTTTCCCCTTCCCGGCTCACTGGGCGAAGGACATCGCCGACAGCACCATCCTGTGTCGCTGCGAGGAGGTCACCGCAGGCGAGGTCCGCGCCGCCATCGGCCAATTCGGCGTGCACGAACTCAACCGGCTGAAAGCGGTGAGCCGTATCGGCATGGGTCGTTGCCAGGGTCGCGTCTGTGGCTCCGCCGCAGCCGAACTGCTGGCGCATGAGACGAGCCGCGGCATCGAGGCCGTCGGCCGCCTGCGCAGCCAGGCCCCGATCAAACCGGTACCGCTGACGCTCGCGCTCGCGGCCCAGCAGGAGGCGGCGGAATGAGCCGGCGTCTCACAGTCGACGTCGCGATCATCGGCGGCGGCCTCGTCGGCTCCTCGGCCGCGCTCGCGCTACGCGATATGGGTTTCTCGGTCGCGCTACTCGACAAGGGCTTTTGCGGCGCGCAGGCCTCGGGCGTGAACTATGGCGGCGTGCGCCGCCAGGGCCGGCCGATCGAGCAATTGCCGCTGTCGCAGCGGGCGCATGCGGTCTGGCCGCGTCTCAAGGCGCTGATCGGCATCGATGGCGAGTTTCTGCGTTCCGGCCATCTCAAGCTCGCCCGCAACGAGGCCGACATGGCTTCGCTCGAAGCTTACGCAGAGGCCGTCGCCGAGCAGGGTCTCGATCTCGAACTGATCGGCCATAACGGCCTGCGCGAGCGCTTCGGCTGGATCGGCGACGGCGTCGTCGGCGCCTCCTTCTGTGCCGGCGACGGCCACGCCAATCCGCGTCTGGTTTCGACCGGTTTCGCCGCCGCCGCGCGCCGGGCCGGCGTCGATGTCATGGAGAACACCGCCGTCGCGGGCGTGACCCGCGATGGCGACAGCTTCGCGCTGGAAGCCGCCGGCAACCTCACGCTGCGCGCCCGCTTCGTCATCAACAGCGCCGGCGCCTGGGCCGGCCCCTTCGCCGAGAGCTTCGGCGAGCCTGTGCCGCTCTCGCGCATCTACCCCTCCATGGTCGTGACCGAACCGATGGAGCCGGTGATGACCGTCAATATCGGCATGGAGGGTGGTGGCATCTATGCCCGCCAGGTCGAACGCGGCAATGTCGTAGTTGGCGGCGAGCGCGCTCTGCCGCTGGCCGACCCCGATTTCTCGCGGCCGCGCGGCGACGGCGCGATCGCGATCATGAACAATGCCGCCGCGCTGTTCCCGGGCCTGCGCCATGCCCAGGCGATCCGCTTCTGGAGCGGCACCGAGGGCGCCATGCCTGACAGGAACCCGGTCATCGGCCCGAGTGGGACGACGCCCGGCCTGATCCACGCCTTCGGCTTCACCGGCGCCGGCTTCCAGATCGCGCCCGGCGTCGGCGAGGTCCTCGCCGAGCTCGTCCGCGACGGCGCTACAGAGACCCCGATCGCAGCCTTCTCGATCGGCCGCTTCCAAGCGAATTCCGCCCGCACCGACGCTGGCTCGGGTGCGGGGCAAAACCAAGAGCCGCAGCACTAAAGGGGAGATCAGATCATGACCAGCTATCGCACCATCCTGGCCGCCGGCGTCGCCACCGCGACGCTCGCTGCCGCGGGCAGCGCCGTCGCCCAGTCGAAGACGCTCTATGTCGGCATGAACGGCGGCAATTTCGAGAAGACCTTCACGCAGGCCGTCTTCCCGGATTTCGAGAAGGCCAACGACGTCAAGGTCGTGGTCGTGCCCGGCACCTCCTCCGACATCCTCGCCAAGGCGACTGCGGCGAAGGACAAGCCGCAGATGCACGTGATGTTCCTCGATGACGGCGTCATGGTCCGCGCCATCGGCGCCGGCCTCTGCGAGAAGCTGAAGAACGGTCCGGAAATGGCCGATCTCGCCCCCGGCACGCGCATGAAGGACGACATGGCCGTGGGCATCGACCTCGGCATGACCGGGCTCGGCTACAACAAGAAGCTGTTCGACGAGAAGGGCTGGCCGGCACCGACCTCGTGGATGGACCTCGCCGATCCCAAATACAAGGGCAAGGTCGTGTTCCAGTCGGCCTCGGCCTCCTCCTTCGGCCTGCACGCCTTCCTGATGTTCAACCGCATCCAGGGCGGCAGCGAGGCCAATGTCGAGCCCGGCTTCACCAAGTTCCGCGACACCATCGGCAAGAACGTGCTCGAATTCATCCCGAGCTCGGCCAAGATCGCCGAGATGGCGCAGACCGGCGAGGCCGCGATCTTCCCGCTGACGCCGACCGGCATCTCGACGCTGAAGGACAAGGGCATCGCCGTCGAATACGCCCAGCCCAAGGAGGGCTCGGTCGTGCTGATGGTCGCCCAATGCGTCATCGCCAAGAACTCCGAGCCGGAGCTGGCGCAGAAGCTCGCCGCCTACCTGCTCTCGCCGGAAGCCCAGTCCAAGGCGCTCGCCGCCGGCAATATCGTGCCCTCGAACGTCAAGGCCAAGGCCTCGACACCCGAGGCCGAGAAGAAGCTCGAGGCCTTCCACGCCAATATGAAGACGGCGGTCACCCTCGACTGGGACCAGATCAACGCCAAGCGGCCGGAATGGAACAGCCGCTGGAACAAGATGATCGAGCGCTGAGCGCAACCGCTCTCGGTCTTGGCACCGCCGCGCAGCAGCACGGCGGTGTTTTCTTATGCAACAGGCCTTCACCGGTACGTCCCAGCCAAATCCGAACGGGCGGACCCGGTTTGACAGGAAGCGCGGCCCAGTTACATTTGTGCAATCGATTACATCGCGGCATCGGCGATGGATCGCGAGCTCCGGCAAGGAGCCTTGTCTTCGGGAGGGCGCGATGAAGACCATGAAGGGCCCTGGCCTTTTCCTCGCTCAGTTCGCTGGTGATGCGCCGCCGTTCAACTCGCTCGACGCAGTCGGCCGCTGGGCCGCCTCGCTCGGCTACAAGGGCGTGCAGATCCCGAGCTGGGACGCCCGCTTGTTCGACCTCGCCAGGGCGGCCGAATCCGATGCCTATTGCGACGAGGTCAAGGGCACGCTCGCCCAGTACGGCCTCGCGATCACCGAGCTTTCGACCCATCTCCAGGGCCAGCTCGTCGCGGTCCACCCCGCCTTCGACGAAGCCTTCGACGGCTTTGCCGCTCCTGCCGTGCGCGGCAATCCGAAGGCGCGGCAGGAATGGGCGGTCGAGCAGATGAAGCTAGGCGCGAAGGCCTCGCGCCGGCTCGGTCTCTCCGCCAGTGTCAGCTTCACCGGCGCGCTCGCCTGGCCCTTCGTCTATCCCTGGCCGCAGCGCCCGGCCGGGCTGGTCGAGACCGCCTTCACGGAGCTCGGCAAGCGCTGGCGCCCGATCCTCGACGCCTATGACGAGGCCGGCGTCGACCTCTGCTACGAGATCCATCCCGGCGAGGATGTCCATGACGGGGCGACCTTCGAGCGCTTCGTCGATGCGGTCGGCGGGCATCGCAGAGCCTGCATCAACTACGATCCCAGCCATTTCCTGCTGCAGCAGCTCGACTATCTCGCCTTCATCGACCTCTACCACGAGCGCATCAAGGCCTTCCATGTGAAGGACGCCGAGTTCAATCCAAACGGGCGCGTCGGCGTCTATGGCGGCTATGAGCCCTGGGTCGAGCGGGCTGGCCGCTTCCGCTCGCTCGGCGACGGCCAGGTCGATTTCGGCGGCATCTTCTCCAAGCTGGCGCAGTACGACTATGACTCCTGGGCCGTGCTCGAATGGGAATGCGCCCTGAAGCATCCCGAGGACGGCGCGCGCGAAGGGGCGGAATTCATTGCCGCCCACATCATCCGCGTCACCGAAAAAGCCTTCGACGATTTTGCAGCAGGGGGTACCGACGAGGCGGCGAACCGGCGCATGCTGGGTCTTGGCCGCTGACGGAGACGTAGATGGCGATCGAAGGCTCGACGACGCAAAAACTTAACCGCCGCCTGCGCCTCGGCATGGTCGGCGGCGGGCGCGGCGCCTTCATCGGCGCGGTGCATCGCATCGCCGCAAGGCTCGACGATCGCTGGCAGCTCGTTGCCGGCGCGCTTTCCTCCGATCCGGAACGCGGGCGTCTCTCGGGCGAAGACCTGCTGATCGATCCTGCGCGGGTCTATGCCGACGCCGCAGAGATGGCGAAGCGCGAGAAGCGCCGCAAGGACGGCATCGACGCGGTGGCGATCGTCACGCCGAACCATGCCCATGCGCCGGCGGCGAAAGCCTTCCTCAAGGCCGGCATCCATGTGATCTGCGACAAGCCGCTGACGACGACCCTGCGCGAGGCTGAAAGCCTGGCCAAACTGGCGAAGGACAGCGGGCTGATCTTCGCGGTCACCCACAACTACACCGGCTACCCGCTGGTCCGGCAGGCCCGCGCCATGGTCGCCGATGGCACGATCGGAAAGCTCCGCGTCGTCCAGGTCGAATACGCGCAGGACTGGCTCGCCACGAAGCTCGAGGAGAGCGGCCAGAAGCAGGCGGCATGGCGCACCGATCCGGCCAGATCCGGTCCGGCCGGTTCGATCGGCGATATCGGCAGCCATGCCTTCAACCTCGCCGAGTTCATCGCCGGCGACGAGATCGAGGCGCTCACGGCCGACGCCCACGTCTTCGTCGAGGGCCGCCGGCTCGACGACAACGCCCATATGCTGCTGCGCTTCAGGGGCGGCGCGCGTGGCATGCTCTGGTGCAGCCAGGTCGCCGCCGGCCAGGAGAACGGCCTGCGCATTCGTCTCTATGGCGAAAAGGGCGGCCTCGAATGGCAGCAGGAGAACCCGAACCTGCTGATCCACTCGCCGCTCGGCGAACCGCCGCGCCTGATCCGCCGCAACGGCGCCGGCGCCTATCCGGTTGCGAACGCCGCCTCGCGCATCCCCGCCGGCCATCCGGAAGGCTATCTCGAAGGCTTCGCCCAGCTCTACGCCGACATCGCCGAGCAGATCGCGGCCCGGATCGAGGAACGCGAGCCCGCTCCCTTCTCGACGCTGGTGCCGACCATCGCCGACGGCGTGCGCGGCGTCCGCTTCATCGAGGCCGCCGTGCGCTCCTCCGCCAAGGGCGCGCGCTGGCTGGCGCTCTGACGATCTCGATCCCGCTTGTCCTGCCTACCAACGGCGCGGCATAAGCAGCGCCAACACAGGGAGGACGAGCATCATGGAATTCCGCCCCGATATCGGCCAGCTTTCGCCGACCGTGCGCGAGCACCTGGCGCCCGCCAACCTGCTGCGCGCCGGCATCAACCTCTCGAACTTCCTGCTGGTGTCGAGCCATGGCCCGCAGGGCGAGCCGCAAGGCGTCTCGCCCGACATGGCCCGGGCGCTGGCCGACCATCTCGGCACCAGCCTGCGCTATGTGCCCTACGAGAATCCCGGCCTGCTCGCCGACGCCGCGCCCTGCGACGAATGGGATATCGGCCTGATTGGCGCCGAACCGCAGCGCGCCGAGGCGATCAGCTTCACGCCGCCTTACGCCGAGATCGAGGCGACCTATCTCGTCCGCGAGGCCTCGCCGCTGCGCGCGATCGCCGATGTCGATGCGCAGGGCGTGCGCATCGCCGTCAGCGGCCGCGCCGCCTACGGCCTCTGGCTCGACCGCAATATCCGCAAGGCGGAACTCGTTCGTTCCGGCTCGCTCGACGATTCCGCCAACGACTTCGTTTCCAAGGAGCTGGATGCGCTGGCAGGCCTGCGGCCGCGCCTGCTCAAGGATGTCGTGGCCATCTCCGGCACGCGCATCCTCGACGGGTATTTCATGACCGTGCAGCAGGCGATCGGCGTGCCCAAGGCCAAGTCCGAGGCGGCGGACTACCTGGCGAAGTTCGTCGCTGCGGCGAAGGAGTCGGGCTTCGTCGCGGCGCTGATCGCCAAGCACGGCGTGCAGGGGCTGAGCGTCGCGCGCTGACAGAGGCCGTCATTCTCGGGCGAAGCGAAGCGCAGACCCGAGAATCTCATGACGAGAAGGCACTGGTTTCCGAGATGCTCGGGTCAAGCCCGAGCATGACGGCTAGAGTCAGGTCCCATCCGTCCCGGCGCCGCAGACCAGCGCGCAGACCTTGCTGCCCGGCGCCGGCACGAAACGCTTTGCCTGCAGAGCGGCGACCGCCGCCGCACCGGACAAGTCGGCTGCGATGCCGAACTCGAACCAGAGCGACTGGGCGGCCCGTTCCATCTCTTCGTCACTGACCAGCACGATCTCGTCGACATTCCTAGCGACAGCCTCGTAGATCGCCTCGTCGGTGCGCCGGCACGACATGGTCGCGACCCGCGTCTCAAGCTTGTCGAGCGTGACCAGCTTGCCGGCTTCGAGGCAGGCATGCAGCGTCGGCGAGCCATGGGGCTCGATGCCGATGATGCGGGTCTGCGGCCTGAGCGCCTTCACCGCCGTCGACAGGCCGGTGATCAGCCCGCCGCCGCCGATCGCGACGAGGATGACGTCGACGTCCGGAATCTCGTCGAGGATGTCGAGGCCGAGCGTGCCCTGACCGGCGACCACGACGGGATCGCTGAACGGATGGGCATAGGTCGCGCCAGTCTCGCTGGCATAGGCGAGCGCGGCGGCATTGGCATCGTCCCAGATCGCGCCGACGATCTCGACCTCGGCGCCCCATTTCTTCAGCTTGGCGACCTTGTCGGCGACGACATTGGACGGCAGGAAGATCTTGGCCTTGGCGCCGAGCACATGGGCCGAGCGGGCGATGGCGAGCCCGTGATTGCCGCCCGAGGCCGTGACGACGCCGCGCGCCAGCTCCTCGGCCGAGAGCGTCAGCAGCCGGTTCATCGCGCCACGCGCCTTGAACGAGCCGGCCGCCTGCAGCAATTCGAGCTTCAGCGTCACCGTGCCGCCGAATTCCTCGCGCGAGCTGAGCTGGCCATAGGACAAGATTGGCGTCTTGCGGACATGCGGCGCGATCCGCCAGCGCGCCGCACGGATATCGTCGAGACCGATCACGACAGCACCCCGCGATAGGGCGCCGCCACGATCAGGCAGCAATTGCCCGGCCTGACCCGGCCCGGCTGACGCCGGCCATAGAGGATGCCGTCGGCAGCGTAATGCAGTGTCTCCGGTGGGCGGGTCGGGTCCCAAGTGCAATGGATGCGCCCCGCGGGTTGGCCGGCGCTGACCTTTTCGCCATTGGCATGGAAGGGCTCGAAGACGCCGTCCGCGGTCGCGTAGACGTAAGCCGCCGTCCCTGGCAATTCCAGCACCTGCCCGTCGCCGCGGCGTGGCTCCGGCTTGTCACGGGCGACAATGCCGAGATGGTCGAGCACATTGGCGACGCCGCGCCGGCAGAGCTTCAGCGCCTCAAGCGAGACCGTGCCGGCGCCGGCCATCTCGGTGCCGACGGTGACGAGGCCCTGTCGGCAGGCGGTCGCCGTCGCGGTGCGCGGCTCACCGAGATTGGAGATCACCACCGTCATCGGCGCATCGAAGGCCTGGACCGCCGTGACATTCCGCTTGTGCAGCTGCGGATCATCGGTGGGTTCGACGATCGCGCTCGGGATGATGTCGAGCGAGGAACCGCCCGAGTGCAGGTCGAGGAAGGCGTCACCGAGCGGCAGGATATGGTCGCTGACGAAGGCCGAGATCTGCTGGGTGATGGTGCCGCGCGGATCGCCCGGAAAGGTTCGGTTGAAATTGAGCCCGTCGACCGTCGACGTCCTCTGGCCGGCGATCACCGCATGGACGTTGTTCGCCGGCATCAGGATGAGCCGCCCCTGCACCCGGCCGGGATCGAGATCGCGGATCAGGTCGCAGATGGCGATGGGCCCTTCGTACTCGTCGCCATGATTGCCGCCTTCGAGGATCGCGGTCGGCCCCGAACCGTTCTTGATGATCGCGACGGGAATGCGTGTCGCGCCCCAGGCGTCGTCATGCGGCGAATGCGGGATCATCAGGAAGCCGACCTGCTTGCCCTCCTTCTCCGGATCGACGGTGAGGAAGGCGGAGGACGGGCGCGGCGTCGGCTTCTGGCGGGGACTGGTCATGGCGGGCTCGATCGGACGTGGCTTGGGAAGCCTTCCCCGCAACGAGGGAAGGTCGAGACGGGTCGTCATGCTCGGGCTTGCCCCGAGCATCTCAGGCAGGTGAGGCTCCGGTCAGAGCCTTCTGGTCAGGAGATTCTCGGGTCTGCGCTCCGCTTCGCCCGAGAATGACGGCAGCGGGGATCCCTCACAGCGTCGGCAGCGGGTCCATCGGCATGTCCAGATACTTCTTGTGCAGCCGGTCGAGCTCGCCGTTCATCGAAGCGTAGAAGATGAAGCTGTCGAGCCAGCGCACGAGGTTATGCTGGTCCATCTGCACGCCCATATGCGCCGGGCTGCGGCGGATCACGAATTTGCGCTCGAACTCCTTGCTCGGGTTCTGCTTGGCCAGCGCCTGGGCGACAATCGAGTTGGTCGCGAGCAGGTCAGCCTGACCGGTGATGTAGGCGGCGGCGGCCGTCGCATCGTCCTCGGTGCGCATCACATTCGCCTTAGGGGCGGATTCGGTGATGGCGAGCTCCTGCGTCGTGCCCTTCGCGGCGGCGACGCGGTTGGAGCCGAGCGTCTCCGGGCTGGTCACGTTGGCCGATTTCGCGCCGTAGACGGCGAGGAAGGTGTTGGCATAGGGCGCGGTGAACTGGATCTGCCGGGCGCGCTCCGGCGACAGGCCCATCACCGAGATGACGATGTCGACCTTGTCGGTCAGTAGGAAGGGAATGCGGTTGGCGCCGGTGATCTGCTGCATCTCCAGCTTCACGCCGAGGCCCTTGGCGACCATCTCGGCGAGCTCGATATCGAATCCGACCGGCTTGCGGTTGGCGTCCTGCGAGCCGAAGGGCGGCGCGTCGAGCGGCACCCCGATACGCACCACGCCCTTGGACAGGATGTCCTGGAGCTTGTCGGCCCTGGCCTCGACCGCACCGAACGCGGCGATCGCCATCGCCGCCAGGCCTGCGAACAGTTTACGCATCTTTCTCTCCCCTCGTTGACCGCTACTGGAACCGATCGTCATTGCCTCAGTGCAGCACCGCGCTGAGGAAGGTGGTGAGCTCGGGCGTCTTCGGCTGGGCGAGCACCGCCGCGGCCTGGCCTTCTTCGCGGATGCGGCCCTCGTGCATGAAGACGACACGCGAGCCGAACCTGCGGGCAAAGCCCATCTCGTGGGTGACGAGCATCATGGTCATGCCCTCCTGCGCCACGGATTCGAGCACTTTGAGCACCTCGCCGGTGAGCTCGGGATCGAGCGCCGAGGTGACCTCGTCGAACAGCATCAGCTTCGGCCGCATGGCGAGCGAGCGCGCGATCGCGACGCGCTGCTGCTGGCCGCCCGAGAGCTGCGCGGGATAGGCGTCGAGCTTGTCCGCCAATCCGACGCGGGCCAGCACCTCGCGGGCGACCTCGCGCGCCTCCTCCGGCTTCTGTTTCTTCACGACGCGCGGGGCGAGCGTGATGTTGTCGCTGACCGAGAGATGCGGGAACAGGTTGAACTGCTGGAAGACGATACCGACTTCCTGCCGGAGCTTGCGCAGATCGGTCGCGGGATCGTTGACCTGCACGCCGTCGATGCGGATCGTGCCGGCCTGGACCGGCTCCAACCCATTGACGCAGCGCAGCAGCGTGCTTTTCCCCGAGCCCGAGCGGCCGATCACGGCGACGACCTCGCCCTTGTCGATATTCAGCGAGACGCCCTTCAGCACCTGGTTGGCGCCATAGCTCTTGCTGACGTCATGGATTTCAACGAGCGACATCGAGCTTCCGCTCGAGCGAGCGGCTCCATTGCGTGAGAGGGAAGCACATCGCGAAATAGATGCAGGCGACGGTGATATAGACGGCAAAGGGCTTGTAGGTGCCGGCCGCGGTCAGCTGGCCCTCACGGGTGAGCTCGACGAAACCGATCACCGCCGCGAGCGAGGTGTTCTTGATCAATTGGACCAGGAAGCCGACCGTCGGCGGGATCGCGATCCGGATCGATTGCGGGATGATCACGTAGCGCAGCTGTTCGCCGAGCGAGAGCCCGAGCGAAGCGCCAGCCTCCCATTGCGTTTTCGCGATCGAGACCAGCGCGCCGCGCCAGATCTCGCCGAGGAAGGCCGAGCCATAGATCGAGAAGGCGACGGCCGCGGCGATCCAGGGATTGACCGAGATGCCGGCGAGCGGCAGGCCGAAGAAGATCAGGAACAGCCAGACCAGGAGCGGCGTGCCCTGCACCAGCTGGATATAGGTCGCCGCGAACCAGCGCAGCGGCGCGACCGGCAGGATGCGCAGGATCGCGAGCGCCAGGCCCAGCACCGCCGAGCCGGCGAAGGCGACCGCGGTCAGCGCCAGCGTCCAGCGCGCCGCGGCGACGAGATACATGATGTCGATGAGGCCGAATTCGCGGATCATCGCACGAACACCAGTCGGTAGATCAGGGCGAACAGGCCTCGGAAGCCGATGGCGAGCGCGAGATAGAGCACGCCGATCACCGTGTAGACCTCAAAATCGCGGAAGGTACGCGACTGCACGATCGACGCCGCGTGGAACAGGTCCTGCACCGAGATCTGCGAGGCGACGCTGGTCGCCAGCATCAGCAGCACGAACTGGCTCGCGAGCGCCGGGAACATTGCCTTCAGCGCCGGGAAGACGACGATGTAGCGGAAGACCTGCAGGCCGGAGAGCCCGAGCGAATGGCCGGCCTCGATCTGCGCCTTCGGCACGGCTTCGAGGCCGGCGCGGACGATCTCGGTGGTGTAGGCGCCGAGATTGATCACCAGCGCGA
This sequence comes from Rhizobiales bacterium 2SD, assembly GCA_005502805.1. GTDB lineage: Bacteria > Pseudomonadota > Alphaproteobacteria > Rhizobiales > Beijerinckiaceae > Allobosea. Next base: position 517,406 of record SCMY01000001.1, read on the forward strand.
TCATCGCGGCGGTCAAGCCGTCGAGCCTGACGCCGAAGCTCGGCAGACCGAAGAAGATCAGGAAGAGCTGCACCAAGAGCGGCGTGTTGCGGATGATCTCGACATAGGCGCCGACAATGCGGCGCAGCCAAGCCGGGCCATAGGTGCGCGCGGCGGCGCAGAGGATGCCGATGGCGAGGCCGCCAACCATCGCCACCAGCGAGAGCAGAAGCGTGATCCAGACGCCGTCGAGAATGGACTCCCAGGCCGCAAAGACGTCGCGAAACTGGAGCCCGTACTTCATCGCCGTCAGCCCTGAGGCTGCGGGCAACAGGCCCGCCGTCCGGATGCACTGGACGGATGTCGTGGCGATGCGGTCATTTTTCCCCCTCTTTACCCGGAGGCTAGTTTGGCTTCTTATTTGATGTCAAGCTTCACATATGAAACAGGCGCAGCATGAGCGTTCTTCCCGAAGCCGACCCTGACGAGAAGGCGGCCTATGCCGCTCCGGCCTTGGAAAAGGGCCTCGACATCCTCGAACTGCTCGCAGAGACCGGCGAGCCGCTCTCGACCCGCGCCATCGCCGAGCGGCTTCAGCGCTCGAAGAGCGAGATCTTCCGGATGGTCTTCGTGCTGCAGCAGCGCGGCTATCTCGAGCGCGAGCCGGGGACCGACCGGCTCGGCCTGTCGCGCCGCCTGTTCGACCTCGGCATCCGGACGCCCGGCGGCAAGCAGCTCACCTCGGTGGTGTTGCCGCTGATGGAGCGCTTCAGCGAAGAAAGCGGCCAGGCAGCCCACCTGGTCGTGCTGAGCCGGGCGCAGACCGTGGTTCTAGCGACCACCGCCGGCCATCTCGACGCCAGCGTCATCGTCCGCCCCGGCTATGGCCGCCCGGCGCTCGACGCCAATTCCGGCCTGCTGATTCTCGCCTTCCAATCGGAGGCGCGCCGGCGCGGGCTGATGCGCGAGGCGCCGCCCGAAATCCGGCGGCGCCTCGACGATCCGGCGACGCAGGCCGCGCTGGCGGAGGTCCGCGCGCTCGGCCACCGCATCGCGGCGAGCCGCGACATCCTCGCCGTCACCGACATCGCCTGCCCGGTGATCGGCCCGGCCGGCCATGCCGAGGCGGCTATCCTGGTGCCATGCCTGCAGCGCCACGGCGTCGAGACCGACGAAACCGCGATCCTGCTCGCGCTCAAGGCCTGCGCCGCCGAGGCAGGTCTCAGGCTGCCTTACGGCTAGGGCTCATCCGGAAAACCTGCCGGCTACCCCCGAAAACCCGCGCAATTGCCGCAGCGCCACCCGAAGCCGGCCATATACTCTCCAAGATTGCTCGCGATTTTGCCTCTGATCGCAGCAACCGCCACGGAGGAGGACGATATGGCCGAGACCGCGACGAACCCTGAGACCATCGTGATGACCGATCCGGAGTGGATCGCGCTCGAGAGCATCAGCGAAGAGACGCGCCGCTTCATCTTCGGCGAGGCGATGCTGCGCCTGCTTCAGGGCCGCGGCCTGGCCGAGCCCGGCGACGAGGTCTGGAAGGTCACGCCGGAAGGCCAGCAGGCACTCGAAGCCCGCAGCCACTGACCTTCAAGTCCAGTTTCAGATCGAACGCGTCGTCCCGAGTGCCCTCAACGGTCGCTCGGGACGATCTCGTTAAGGGCTGTGTCTGCAGACGGTTGCAAGCGTACGCGGCGCAGCCCATCTCAGCTTTACGCCAGCTCGCTCACGCTTCCCGGACCTGACGCATGAAACGCCCCGTCACCATCACGATCTCGCATTCGCTCGGCCGCGAGGCGGCCCGCCAGCGATTGCAGGGCGGCGTCGGCAAGGTCCGCGACAAGCTCGGCGGCTTCGGCATGCAGCTCGTCGAGGAGAGCTGGCAGGGCGACACGCTGCAATTCGGCGTCGCCGCGCTCGGCCAGACCGTCAGCGGCAAGATCGAGGTCGAGGATGCGCTGGTGCGCGTCGAGGTGATGCTGCCGCTGATGCTCGCCATCTTCGCCGAGAAGCTGAAGCTCGGCGTCGAGAAGCAGGGCCAGATCCTGCTCGAGCACAAGCCGACCAAGGCCTGACGCCAGTCCCTGCACACCGTGTCGCAGGCTTCTTGCGACTTTTGTCTGCCATCGAAGGTTGAATTCCCCCGCCGCGATCCGCAAAGTCGCTGCACCCCCTTTTTCCGCCTGCCCCACCGGAGACCCATGCATCACGGCCCATTGATCGCCATCATCGTCATGGGCCTCGGCCTCGCCTTCGTGTTCGGGGCGCTGGCGCAGAAGTTCAGGGTTTCCCCGCTGGTCGGCTACCTCCTCGCCGGCGTCGCGGTCGGGCCGTTCACCCCGGGTTTCGTCGCCGACCAGAACCTCGCCAACGACCTTGCCGAAATCGGCGTGATCCTGCTGATGTTCGGCGTCGGCCTGCATTTCTCGCTGAAGGATCTGCTCTCGGTCAGAGCCATCGCCGTGCCGGGCGCATTGGTTCAGATCGCCGCCGCGACCTTGCTGGGCCTTGGCCTTGCCTTGCTGCTCGGCTGGAGCGTGCCCGCCGGCCTCGTCTTCGGTCTCGCGCTTTCGGTCGCCAGTACGGTCGTGCTGCTGCGCGCCTTGCAGGAGCGCCGCATCGTCCAGACCGAGAAGGGCAAGATCGCCGTCGGCTGGCTGATCGTCGAGGACCTCGCCATGGTCCTGGCGCTGGTGATGATCCCGGCGGTCGCTGATGTGCTGAACGGCGGTTCCGGCACCGCCGCTGGCAGCGGCCCCCTGGCAACGCGCTTCGACCTCGGTCTCTGGGGCGTGCTCGGCCTGACGCTCGCCAAGGTCGCCGCCTTCGTCGCCTTCATGCTGATCGTCGGGCGCCGGCTGATCCCCTGGATCCTGCACTGGGTCGCCCATACCGGCTCGCGCGAGCTCTTCCGCCTCGCCGTGCTGGCGATCGCGCTCGGCGTCGCCTATCTCGCCGCCAGCCTGTTCGGCGTCTCCTTCGCGCTCGGCGCTTTCTTCGCCGGCATGATCCTGAGCGAATCGCCGCTCAGCCATCGCGCCGCCGAGGAATCGCTGCCGCTGCGCGACGCCTTCGCGGTGCTGTTCTTCGTCTCGGTTGGCATGCTGTTCGACCCTGGCATCCTGCTGCGCGCCCCGCTCGCGCTGGTCGCCACGATCGCCATCATCCTGTTCGGCAAGTCGCTGGCGGCCTGGCTGATCGTGCGCGCCTTCGGCAAGCCCGATCAGGTCGCGCTGACGATCTCGGCGAGCCTGGCGCAGATCGGTGAGTTCTCCTTCATCCTCGCCGGGCTCGGCGTCTCCCTGAAGCTGCTGCCGGAGCAAGGCCGCGACCTGATTCTCGCCGGCGCGATCTTCTCGATCGTGCTCAATCCGGTGATGTTCAAGCTGGTCGACCGCTTCGCTCCGGCTGAGCCGGCGCCGGCCAAGCCCAAGCCGACCGAACCAAAGCCAGCCGAAGCCGCGCCAGCCCCCCAACCGGAAGCGCCTGCCGCGACGCCGGAACCGGAGCCCGCGCCTGCGCCCGAACGTGATATCGCTCCAACCGCGCTCTCGGACCATATCGTCGTCGTCGGCTATGGCCGCGTCGGCTCGCTGCTCGGCGCCGGCCTTGCGGCCATGGACGAGAAGCTGCTTGTGATCGAGGATCAGGATGACGGCGTCGCCGCGGCCCGCCGCGACGGCGCCGAGGTGCTCGTCGGCAATGCCGCCGATCCGGAGGTGCTCGGCGCCGCTGGTCTTGCGCGCGCAAAACGCCTCTTCGTCGCCATCCCCGGCAGCTTCGAGGCCGGCCAGGTCTGCGAGCAGGCCCGCAAGCAGAACCCGGATTTGCCGATCATCGCCCGCGCCCATTCCCTCGCCGAGGTCGAGCATCTCAAGAGCTGCGGCGCCAGCCGCACCATCATGGGCGAGGCCGAGATCGCCCGCGCCATGCTGGCGCTCTGCGGCAGGAAGGGCGAGGAGCCGGCTCCGAGCACGCCGAACGCGGCCTGACCTAGCTATCTCCATCCATCAGCGGGTGGAGATCGCGCACCATGCTCTTCAGCCGCTCGTCGAGGACATGGGTGTAGATCTGCGTCGTCGCGATGTCGGCATGCCCTAGCAATTCCTGCACGACCCGTAGATCGGCGCCGTTCTGCAGGAGATGGCTGGCGAAGGCATGGCGCAGCACGTGCGGCGAGACCTTGGCCGGCGACAGGCCAGCGGCGGCCGCCAGCGATTTGAGATCGCGCCCGAAGGCCTGGCGGGTCAGGTGCCCGCTCTCGCCATCGGAGGGGAAGAGCCAGCGCCCATCCGCCGCGCCCTGCTCGCGCAGAAGAGCGAGATGCGCCGCGGCCGCAACGCGCGCGGCGTCGTTCAGCGGCACCAGCCGGTCCTTGTCGCCCTTGCCGCGCACGACCAGGAAGCGCTCGCGTGTCGTCGCCGCCGAGAGCGGCAATGCGATCAGTTCGGAAACGCGCAGGCCGGTAGCGTAGAGCATCTCGATCAGGCAGCGCATCTTGACCGTACGTGTGCGCGCAGCGGGCGAGAGCCCCTCCTGCTCAGCCATCTGCTGCGCCGTGCCGATCAGCCGGTCGACCTCGGCGACGCTGAGCACCTTGGGCAGCGGCCGGCCGAGCCGCGGGCCCTCGATCGCGGCAGTCGGGTCGGTGCCGGCGAGGCCTTCGGTGTAGAGAAAGCGGTGGAATTGCCTGACGGCCGAGAGTCGCCGAGCTGCCGAGGAAGCCTTAAGCCCGCGCTCGGACAACTCGACCAGGTAGGCGCGGATATCGTCGGCTGTAGCCGCTGCCGGGCCACCCTGGCTGGCGGCGAAGCCGAGATAGTCCTCGAGATCGCGCTCATAGGCTTCGATCGTGTTCCTGGCCGCGCCGCGCTCGGCCGCCAGCATGTCGAGGAAGCCGTTCAGCCAGGAGCGCGCCTGCTTGCTCATTTCTGCAGCTTCGAGGGCGGCACGATCTCGACCATCTCGCGCGGCTCCGGCTTCACGAAGGTGACCAGCGCGAGCATGCCGCCATAGACCAGCCCGGCGATGACAGCCAAGAACGTCAGGAACTTGAACAGCGTCGGCACGGCCGGCGATTCCCCATGCACCCCAACCCGTTATTTCTGATTGCAGGCGTCGGGCGCAAGGGCGGAGCCGGCGATCTTTGCAAGCTGCAGTCCACGCAAGCTGTTGCCGACGAACCAGCGCTCGGCCTGCCAGAGGTCGGCGAGCCGCAGCGGCGCCTCGCGCGCAGCGCCGCTTTCGATGAGTTCCCGGCGCAACACGCCCGGCAGCAGACCATGCTCCAGCGGCGGCGTCAGCAAGACGCCATCACGCTCGACGAAAATGGTGCTGCGGCTGGTCTCGGTGACGAAGCCCTGCCGGTTCAGCAGCAGCGCATCGTCGCAATCTTGCGATGTCGCTTCGGCAAAAGCCCGCTCATAGGCCGCCCGCCGCGTCGTCTTGTGACGCAGGAAGGGATCGCCGGCATCGACCCGCTGGCTGGCGATGGCGACACGGAGCGCGCGATCGGCGGCGGACGGCATAGGCGCCACCGTGATCTGAAATGTGCCGTCGCGGCGCAGCTCGCAGCGCACGCGCCGCTCCTCCCCGGCAGGAAATGACACTTCGGCCTCACTCAGTTGCGCAAGTGCCTGTTCCCGATCGAACCGGAAGCCGAGCGCTGCCGCCGAGGCGGCGAGACGCTCGATATGCAGCGCCAACCGGACATAGCCACCCGACCAGCGCAGCGTCTCGATCAGCCCATACTCCTCGGCGAGATCGGTCAGGACCCGCGCCTTCAGCCGGCACTCGGCATATTCCTCCGCAGGCGAGGAATCGACGACGATGCCGCCGCCGACGCCGTAGACGCCCTCGCCACTAGGCAGCAGCGTCGCCGTTCGTATCGCGACGTTGAAGCTGATATCGCCATTTGGTGCGATCATGCCGAGCGAGCCGGTATAGATCTCGCGCGGCGCGCCTTCGAGCTCGCGGATGATCTCCATCGCCCGCAGTTTCGGCGCGCCAGTGACCGAGCCGCATGGAAACAGCGCCTGCATCTGCTCGAACAGCGGCAGGCCCGGCCGCAACGTGCTCGTCACCGTCGAGGTCAGCGTGTGGAAGCCGGGATAGGTCTCGACGCTGAACAGCGCGGGAACCTCGACCGCCCCCTGCTCGCTGATCCGGCCGAGATCGTTGCGCAGCAGGTCGACGATCATCAGGTTCTCGGCCCGCTGCTTTGGATCGGCGCGGAGCGTTGCCTTCGCCGCCTCGTCGGAGAGGGCATCGGGACCGCGCGCTGCCGTACCCTTCATCGGCCGCGTTACGGCGCGCCTGCCAGCGGTCTCGATGAACAACTCCGGCGAGACCGAGAGAATGGTCGCCTCTCCCGTCGCGGCCATGCCGCCATGCGCGACCGGCTGGCTCGCCCGGAGCGCGCCATAAAGCGCCAGTGGGTCGCCGGCGTACCGAAAGCGGATCGGGAAGGTCAGGTTGATCTGATAGGCGTCGCCGGCGTGGAGATAATCGAGCACGCGCCGCACCGCCGCCGCGTGTGCTGCTTCATCCAGCCCGAACCACAAATCTTCCAGTGGCGGCGGACACAGCGTTGCAAAATCCCGATCGAGCTCCGTCGGCATGATGCTGCGCGGCGCTTCGAACAGACCGAACCAGAGCAACGGCAAGGCATGCTCACCCGGCAACAGCGCGGCAAGCCTTGGTTCGAAGGCATAGCCGAGCTCGTAGGAGAGGAAGCCGGCGGCGTGCAGGCCGCGCGCCAGGCCGGCCTCGATGCGAGCGAAGGCTCCGGCGATCTCGGCCGGCTTTGTTGCTTCTACGACCTCGGCAGGCTCGGCAAAGAGCAGCGCCTGCCCCGCCCCTCTGCGATCCTCGATCAGGACGAAAGGCGGTCGCAGCGCGGCGATCCCGCAATCCTCTTCGGCCACCGGCATCATGCGCCCCACCACCTCGTCGCGGCGCTACGAGCCCGACCAAGGCCCCGCGGTCAAGCCACAGCGCAAGGCACATGGCGGTGCCGCGATCCTCATGCTAGAGCGGGCTCAAGGAATTCAGTCGATGACGATGGCGGAAACGATCGAACAGGTGGACCGGGAAGCCTTGCGGGCGGCGCTCGGCACGCGCGCAGTGGTGCTGGTCGGCATGATGGGCTCGGGCAAGAGCTCGGTTGGCAAACGCCTCGGCGCCCGGCTCGGCATGCCCTTCGTCGATGCGGACACCGAGATTGAAACCGCAGCTGGCATGACGATCCCGGAGATCTTTGCGCAGCGCGGCGAGAGCGAGTTCCGCGACGGCGAGCGCCGTGTCATCTCCCGCATCCTGACGACGCGCGCGCCGCTCGTGCTGGCGACCGGCGGTGGCGCCTTCATGAACGCCGACACCCGCGCCCGCATCGCCGAGCTCGGCGTCTCGATCTGGCTCAAGGCCGAGTTCGACGTGCTGATGCGCCGCGTCCGCAAGCGCAGCAACCGCCCTTTGCTGCAGACCGCCGATCCCGAGGGGACGATGCGCCGGATGCTGGCCGAGCGCGAACCGGTCTACGCGCTCGCCGACATCACCCTGCTCTCGCGCGACGATCCACATGAGGTCGTGGTCGAGGACGCCATGACGGCGCTGGACCAACGGCTGCGCCGGGAGACTGCCTGATGAACGCCGCGGTCCCTGCTCCCGCCACCGCCCAGCCCATCGTCGTGCCGGTCGCCCTGGCCGAGCGCTCCTACGACATCCTGATCGGCCGCCATCAGCTCTGCGAGGCGGCGGACGTAATCGCCCGCCGCTTTCCCGGCGCCCGCGCCGCCATCGTCACCGACGAGAATCTCGCGGCACTGCACGCACCCGCGCTCGAATCCTGCCTTCACCGGGCCGGGATCACCACGACACGCCTGACGATCCCGCCAGGCGAGGCGTCCAAGTCCTATGCCCGTTTCATCGAGCTCTGTGACGGGCTCCTCGCCGCCAAGATCGAGCGCAACGATCTCGTCATCGCACTCGGCGGCGGCGTCGTCGGCGATCTCTCGGGCTTCGCCGCCTCGGTGCTGCGCCGCGGCGTGCGTCTGGTGCAGATCCCGACCAGCCTGCTCGCCCAAGTCGATTCCTCCGTCGGCGGCAAGACCGGCATCAATTCCAACCATGGCAAGAACCTGATCGGCGCCTTCCATCAGCCGGCGCTGGTGGTCTGCGATACCGCTTTGCTCGACACCCTCAGCGAGCGCGAGTTCAAGGCCGGCTATGCCGAGGTGGTGAAATACGGGCTGATCGACGACGCCGGTTTCTTCGACTGGTGCGAGGTCAATTGGCGCCGCGTCATGGAAGGCGGGCCGGAACGCGATCATGCCGTCGCGACCGCCTGCCGGGCCAAGGCCGCGGTGGTGGCGCGCGACGAGCGCGAGGATGGCGATCGGGCCCTGCTCAATCTCGGCCATACCTTCGCCCACGCGCTTGAGCGCCTGACCCGCTACGATTCCGCCCGGCTCGTCCATGGCGAGGCGGTCGCGATCGGGCTTTGCCTCGCCTTCCGCTTCTCACAGCGGCTCGGCCTCTGCTCCGGCCAGGATGCCGGTCGCGTCGCCGCCCATCTCGCCGCCGTCGGCTTGCCGACGAAGCTGCAGGATGTCCCCGGCGGCACTGGCACCGCCGCCGAGATCGTCGAGGCGATGACCCAGGACAAGAAGGTCAAGCGCGGCGCGCTGACCTTCATCCTGGCGCATGGCATCGGCAAGAGCTTCATCGCGCCAGGCGTCGCCACCGAGGCGGCGCACGACTTCATCGAGAGTGAACTCGCGGGGGCCTGACAGCTTCCTCCATGGTCGCCATTCCCCATCTCGATCCCTGGCTCGCCATCGCCGTCGTCGCGCTCGGCGTGTTCCTGACCGGCTTCCTCGCTGCGGCCGACGCGGCGCTGCATGCGATCTCGCGCGCCAAGCTCGTCCAGCAGGAGAAGGCCGGCAGCCGCCGCGCGGCGATCGCGCTGCGCGTGCTCGGTGACCGCGAACGATTGAGCGGCGTCTTCCTGCTGGCGCGGACGCTGGTGAAGACCGCGACCGCGAGCTTCGCCGCCTATGCGGCGCTCGCCTCCTTCGGCGCCAGCGGTGCCGCCTGCCTCGCGATCGCGGTCGCGCTGATCGTCGTCGTGTTCGGCGAACTCGCTCCGCGCATGGCGGCCGTCGCCGAGCCCGAGCGGATGGCGCTCAAGCTGGTACGGCCGGTGGCGCGCCTGCTCGCCTTGCTCGGTCCGCCGGTCCGGCTGATGCAATGGCTCGCCCGTCGGACACTTGGCTTGTTCGGCCTGCGGATCGACTCGCAGCGCCCGGTGCTGGCGATCGACGAGATCCTGCGCGACCAGGTCGAACTGATGCGCCAGGAGGGCACCGTCGAGAAGGCCGACGGCGACATGGTCAGCGGCCTGCTCGACCTGAAGCAGCTCGAAGTCGCCGACGTGATGATCCATCGCACCAAGATGCGGACGATCAATCTCGATCTCGGCCCGGAGGCGATCGTGCGCGAGGTTCTGGCCTCGCCCTATACCCGCATGCCGCTCTGGCGCGACAAGCCCGAGAACATCGTCGGCGTCCTGCACGCCAAGGACCTGCTGCGCGCGCTCGATGCCGCCGGCGGCGACGCCGGCAAGCTCGATGTCGCGACCATCGCGCTCGAGACCTGGTTCGTTCCGGTGAACACGCCGCTGCCCGAGCAGCTCAAGGCCTTCCTGGCGCGCAAGACCCATTTCGCTCTCGCAGTCGACGAATATGGCGAGGTGATGGGGCTGGTGACGCTCGAGGACATCCTCGAGGAGATCGTCGGCGACATCCGCGACGAGCACGACGTCGCCGTGCCCGGCCTGCGCCAGCAGCCGGACGGGGCGGTCATCGTCGATGGCGGCGTGCCGATCCGCGACCTCAACCGGGCGATGGACTGGCAGCTTCCCGACGACGAGGCGACGACCATCGCCGGCCTCGTCATCCACGAGGCCCGCGCCATCCCCGACGCCGGCCAGGCCTTCACCTTCCACGGCTTCCGCTTCGAGGTGATGCGCAAGAGCCGCAATCGGCTGACGGCGCTCCGGATCGCGCCAGCCGGCAACGGCACGCTTGGGCAGGAACCCGCGACTGCCGCGTGACGGCAGCCAGAGCGCTCAATGGCTCGCAGGCCGCAGCTTGAGGCGCAGCCTTGCGAGCAGCCTTGCGAGCAGCCTTGTAAAGATATCGGCCTCGTCGCGAGCCCGCGCCAGGACGAGCCCCCCCTGGATCAGGGCCAGGACTTCCTCCGCCAGCCCGTCAGGATCGGCACGACCAGCACGGGCGAGCGCGCCGGCGAGCGCCTCCTGCCAGGCGGCGAAATAGCCGGCGATCTGCGCCGCGAAGCGCTCGCGTGAATCGGCCAGGGCCAGCGCCCCGACCAGGCAGATGCGATGGCCGGAGCGAAAATAGCCGTCGACGGCGACGAGCATCGCCTCGATATCGGCTGCGGCGTTGCCACCCTCGCGCAGGGGCCGGAACACCTCGTTCTCGAACCAGCGATCGATCTCGTCGAGCACGGCCTTGGCCATCTCCTCCTTCCCGCCCGGGAAGAAGTGATAGAGGCTGCCCTTGCCGAGCCCGGTGCGCGCGCCGATCACCGACAGGCTCGCCGCCTCGAAACCGTGGTCGCGAAAGATCTCGCCGAGCACCGGCAGCAGATCGGCCCGCTCGCTGATTCGTCTTGCCATCAGCCCTTATAGGCCGAGATCGCTCAAGCCGGGATGGTCGACCGGCCGCGGGCCGGAGGCGTCCCAATGGAACTTCCGAGCCGCTTCCGCGATCGGCAGGTCATTGATGCTGGCATGGCGGCGCGCCATCAGCCCGTTCCCGGCAAACTCCCAGTTCTCGTTGCCATAGGAGCGATACCACTGCCCGGAATCGTCGCGCCATTCATAGGCGAAGCGCACGGCGATGCGGTTGCCGGTGAAGGCCCAGAGTTCCTTGATCAATCGATAGTCGAGTTCGCGCTGCCATTTGCGGGTCAGGAAGGCCTCGATCGCAGCCCGGCCCTGGAAGATCTCGGCCCTGTTCCGCCAATGCGAGTCCTCGGTATAGGCCAGCGCGACCTGTGCAGGACTACGTCCGTTCCAGCCATTCTCTGCAGCCCTGACCTTCAGGATCGCGCTGTCCTCGCTGAACGGCGGAAAAGGCGGCCTTGCTTCGCTCATGGCAAATCTCCTGTACCAATCAGTAAAGACTTAACCGATCGGTACAGAAAAGGCATGATCTCGTCAATACATGCCGCCTGGCCTCGTCGTCAGGGGCTGAAGACCAGCACCAGGAAGACGAAGAACACCGAGAGATGCACCGCGCCTTCGAGCATGGTGGTGCGCGTGCCGGTGAAGGTCAGCGTGCTCAGGAGCAGCGTCATCGACAGGATGACCATGTTGGTGCCGGAGAGGCCGAGCACCACCTCCTGCCCGGTGATCAGGCCGATCACCAGCACGGCCGGAACCGTCAGGCCGAGCGTCGAGGCGGCGGCGCCGAGGCAGAGATTGATCGCGCGCTGCAGCTGGTTGGCGGTGATCGCCTTGAGCGCAGCGATGCATTCGGGCGTGAACACCACCATCGCGATCAGGATGCCGCCGAGCGCGACCGGCGCACCAAGCCTCGCAATGCCGAAATCGAGCACCACGGCGAGGCTTTTCGCCAGGATGACGATCGGCAGGATGTTGGCGAGCAGCAGGACGACGTGGCGTGACGTCGAGCTCTCGGCGGGCGGATGTGATGGTTCTTCAGCCGGCTTGGGAACGGACGCAGGCGTCGACGCCAGGTCCGGATCGGGCTGCACTCTGGCCCGGACATAGGCCGCGCCATAGGGCATGTTCGACTCGCCGGCGGGCTCCTTGAAGAAGACGCTGTGCCGGCCGGTCTGCAGGATCAGGAAGGCGCCGTAGAGCAGGAGTGTGAACAGCGAGAAGGCGATCGACTGAAAGCTCGTCAGCGTGCCGTCCGCGGTCGATGTGGTGAAGTTCGGCAGAACCAGCGGGATCAGCGTCAGCGGGATGATCACCGCCAGATAAGCCGAGGCGCCCTTGAGGTTGTAGCTCTGCGAGAAATGCCTGAGGCCGCCGATCAGGAGGCCGATGCCGACGACGCCGTTGAGCACGATCATCAGCACCGCGAACATGGTGTCGCGCCCGAGCGTCGGCGCGCCCTTGGCGCCCAGCATCACCGCCGAGATCAGCGCCACCTCGATGATGACGATCGAGAGGGTCAGGATCAGCGTGCCATAGGGCTCGCCGAGTCGGTGCGCCAGTTCCTCGGCCTCGTGCACCACGCCGAAGGCCGACCAGACGATCACGCCGAGCAGCCAGGCGAAGATCAGCAGCGACGGCAGGGGAGCGCCGAGCTGAGCCAGCAGCGTGCCGCCGAAGAGCTGGAAGGCTGCGACCGAGGCCCAGGCGCAGGCGAGGCGGGCGATCATCATATCGGGCAATGGATCCGTCGTTGGAAAAAGGAGACCGGCAAGTAGACGCCGAAAATGATCTCACAACGGCAGGTCCGTGACACGCAATTGTTCATACGCTCGAGAACGCGCTCCGGAAGGGCCGCGACAAAGCAAAGCTCAGCCCAGCTTCGCCAGGAAGTCGGTCGCCTTGTAGCGCTCCGGCACACCATCGAGGATGATCGCGGCGCTGCGCGAGTTGCCGGTCCTGAGCGGCAGGATCGCCTGATAGGCCGGCGAGGCATACCAACTGCGCGCCGCGTCGATATCCGGGAAGGCAATGACGACGAGGTCTCCTTCCCAGGGTCCCTCCATGACTTCGGGCGTCACGCCATGGATCAGGAAGCGGCCACCGAAGGGTACGAGCGTCTCGTCGATGCGCTTGATGTAGTCGATGATCTCGGCGTTCAGCTCGACGTCGCGCAGATGGGCGATGGCGTAGGCGGTCATGGCATAATTCCCGTTCGGAACGGGCCTGAAGCCCGCGATGGCCGGGACCATGCAATAGGACTGGCGGCTGGTCGATTACCTCGCGGGTAAGCGAAGGGGCGCCGGCTCAGCCGTCGACGACGCCTTTGCTCGCCAGCGACGATTCGGTCGCGACCGGCTTGTCCGTCACCAGATACTGCGCCCGCGCCAGTGCCGCGAAACGGCCGCCCTTGGCGACGAGTTCCTCGAAGGAGCCCATCTCGATCACCTTGCCCTGCTCGAAGACCAGGATGCGGTCGGCATTGCGGATCGTCGCGAGGCGGTGCGCGATGACGAAGGTGGTGCGGCCCTTCATCACCTCGTCGAGCGCCTTCTGCAGCTTCACCTCGGTCGCCGCGTCGAGGGCCGAGGTCGCCTCGTCGAGGATCAGGATCGGCGGGTTCTTGAGCAGGGCGCGGGCGATCGACAGGCGCTGGCGCTCGCCGCCAGAGAGCGTGCGGCCGCGTTCGCCGACGATGGTGTCGAGCCCGTCGGTCTGGCGCGCCATGACTTCGGTCGCCTGCGCCCGGTCGAGCGCCTCCATCATCTCGGCATCGGTCGCGTCCGGCTTGCCGACGGTGAGGTTCTCGCGGATCGAGCGGGCGAACAGCATCGGCTCCTGGAAGACCACGCCGATATTGCGCCGGAGCGAGAGCAGCGAGATCTCGCGGATGTCGCGGCCGTCGGCGAGGATGCGGCCCGATTGCGGATCGAAGGCGCGGTGCAGCAGGCCGAGCGTGGTCGACTTGCCCGAGCCGGTCGAACCGACGATGGCGATGGTCTCGCCAGGCTTCACCTCGAAGGAGACGTCGGCGACGGCGGCGCGCTTGCCATCATAGGAGAAGGAAACGTCGTCGAAGGCGATCCGGCCTTCGAGCCGGCCGGCATCGGGCGCGCCCGGCAGGTCGCGCACCGCCGGCAGCGTGTCGATCACTTCGAAGAATTCGCGCATCTTCGGCGCCTGCATGAAGATGAAGTTCACGAAGGCGACGATCTGCTCGAGCCGGCCGACCAGCATGGTGGCGAAGCCCATGAAGGTGACGATCTCGCCGACCGTGGTCTGGCCCTGCATCAGGAGCCAGGTGCCGACGACGAAAATCGAGAGCACGGTCAGCGTCGCCGAGGCGCGGGTCGCGACGGTCGCGACCGCCCACCAGGTCAGCACCGGGATCTGCGCTTCGAGCAGGCTTGTGATGGTGTTGCGCAGGCCGCGGACCTCGGCCTCGATCCGGGTGAAGCTCTGGATCACCGGCACATTGCCGAGCGCGTCCGAGGCGCGTTCGGCGAGGCTCGAATGATAGGCCTCGACATTGCTCTGCAATTTGTCGGTCTTGCGCAGCACGAAGGCCGTGAGCGTGCCGAACAGCACGACGAGGAAGATCAGCACCAGGCCGAGCTGCCAGTTCTTCCAGAGCGTGAACGGCAGGAGGATGAAGAGCGCGACGAAGCTGGCGCAGTGCTCGCGGAAGAAGGAGAGCCAGAGCGCCCACATGCCGCTGGTGCCCTCCAGCATCACCTTGAGCACGCGGCCGGAATGGGTCTGCGTGTGATAGGCGAGCGGCAGCGTCAGCGCGTGCTCGAAATAGTTCGCCATCACCGCCAGCCGGCGTCGGTGCGCCAGCCGGTCGGCGAACAAGGCGACGAAGACGCCGGCGCCGATATTGAACAGGCCGAAGCCGACCCAGGCGGCGAGCAGGACACTGATATCGGCCCAGCTCGGTCGGGTACCGGCAGTCTGGAGGCTGGTCAGTTTGTCGATCAGCGCGCCGAACAGCATCGGCTCGGCGAAGGCCGCGCCCGCCAGCGCGACGTTGGCGATGGCGAGAATGAGCCCGAGGCGCCGTTCCGGGCCGAGCTCACCGAGGACGCGGGCATAGATCGCGAGCAAAGACATTGCCAAAAAGCTTTAGCCGAGGCTGCGGCGCGAGCAAGCCCTCAAACCTTAACGCTTCCTTCAATTGCCGCTCCTTATGGTTTCCGCCACAGCGAAAGCTGGGGCCCGGCCGAATGCCGGGTTCAGCCGGCTTGGGATGGCAGCCATGGATATCGCGACCGGCGTCGGCATTCTGGGCGGCATCGCCACCATCTGCGCGATCATCATCATCGACGGCGGCAACTTCGCCGCCTTCTACGACAAGCACGCCGTCATCATTATCTTCGGCGGCGCCGCAGCCGCGACGATGATCCGTTTTCCCTTCTCAGTGATCGCGCACGGCCTGCCGATGGGGCTGCGCTTCGCCTTCACCATGCGCTCGATCCATCCGCGCGAGCTGATCGACGAGATCACCCGCGTCGCCGAGATCAACCGCAAGAGCGGCCCGGTCGCGCTCGAGAATGTCGAGGTCTCCGACACTTTCCTGGCCCAGGGCCTGCGCTACATCGCCGACGGCTACGACAAGGACTTCATCCGCGACACGATGGAGCGCGACCGCGACAACTTTCTGCAGCGGCTCGACGAGGGCTCTAAGGTCTACCGCGCCATCGGCGACTGCGCCCCGGCCTGGGGCATGATCGGCACGATTCTCGGCATGGTGACCATGTTCGCCAACATGTCGGACCCATCCAAGCTCGGCCCCGCCATGGCGACCGCGCTGCTGGCGACGCTCTACGGCGCCGTCATCGCCAACATGATCACGCTGCCGATCGCCGACAAGCTGCACATCAAGCTGGAGGAGGAGGAGGTCTCGCGCACGCTGATCATCGACGGCGTGCTGCAGATGCGCGACGCCAAGAGTCCGACATTGGTTCGGGAAATGCTCCTCGCCTATCTGCCCGACCATCACCGGGCCGAGATGGCCGAAGCCACCTGAGCGGCCTCGGCGATGGCCAAGAAGAAAAGAGGCGGGCATGGCGGTCACGGCTGGTTCGTGACCTTCGCCGATCTCATGGCGCTGCTCATGGCCTTCTTCGTCATGGTCGCGGCGTATTCGAGCCAGGACAAGCAGAAGATGCAGATCGTCGCCGGCTCGATGCGCGACGCCTTCGGCACGCAGCGCGACTTCAAGCTCGCCGGCATCGTCGAGGTCGACGGCATCCCGACCAGGACGCAGATCAAGAACGCCTATGTCCGCCCGCTCGAGGACGCGTCCGACAACACCGCCCCGAACCAGAACCAGCAGAAGGAAGAAGGGCTGGTCTCGGCCACCCATGATCGCGGCTTTGCGCTCGCAGCGGCCTCGCTGCGCCAGGCGCTGCGCGAGATGCCGGAGATCGGCGAGCTCTCGCGCAACATCCTGGTCGAGGTCTCCGAGCAGGGCATCGATATCCAGTTGGTCGACCAGGACGGCCGGGCCATGTTCGACGAAGGCTCCACCATCCCGAACGAGCGCATGCGCAGGCTGCTCGCGGCGATCGCACCGACCCTGCGTCGCATGCCCAACAAGATCGCGATCAGCGGCCACACCGCCGCGCAGCGGCCGGGCACGATCGCGCCCGGCAATCCCTGGGCGCTCTCGGTCGGCCGGGCCTCTGCGGTGCGCGAATTCCTGGGCAATGCCGGCGTCTCCGACGACCGCTTCGTCTCGATCACCGGCAAGGCCGACACCGAGCCGCTGGTCAAGGACAACCCCTATCTCGCCTTCAACCGCCGCGTCGGCATCGTGCTCAAGGCCGATGCGCCGCCGCTGCCGGTCGGCGCCAAGCCCTGAGGCGGAGCATGCCGCCTTTGACGATCGGCAGGCTGGTGCCGGCCTGGGCACTGCTCGCGCTCACCTCGCACGCGAGCAATGCCGAACCATTGCCGCCCGGCTTCGTCCGGCTACGCGAACTCGCCCCGGCAATCGCGCAGGACATCCGCTATGCGACACCGTTCAATTTCACCAGCGCGGCCGTTCCCGGCTATGGCCGGGGCGAATGCGTACTGACGCGAATAGCTGCAGATGCGTTGATCCGCGTCGAGCAAAGGCTCGCCCGCCAGGGCTACGGCCTGAAACTGTTCGACTGCTATCGGCCGGCGCGCGCCGTTGCCGCCTTCAATGACTGGGGCAAGCGACCGGACGCACCTGATCGCGGTCGCATCTTCCATCCCGGAATCGCCCGGGGAGATCTGGTCGCCAATGGCTATATCGCGGCGAACTCCAGCCATTCCCGGGGGTCGACCGTCGATGTCGGCCTTGTCCGCGCCGGCGAAACCGCTTTGCCGACCCCTGTGGATGCCGGCCCTTGCGACGGCCCTCCCGCGACCCGTCCGCGCGAAAGCAGCCTCGATCTCGGCACGAGCTTCGATTGCTTCTCGGAGAAAAGCGCGCTTCGCCATCCTGGCGTCACTGCCGAGGCCCGCCGTAACCGTGAAACCCTCGCGGCCGCGATGGCGGCCGAGGGCTTCCGCGGCTACGGCAAGGAATGGTGGCACTTCACGCTGGCGAAGGAGCCGTTTCCCCGAACCGCCTTCGATTTCGTAATCGAATGAGCGCGCCCGCTCAGGGCGCGACCACCAGCGCCCAGTAGACCTGGTATTTCGAACCAGCCGCATAGGCGGAGGCGATGCCCATCCGCGTCGCGTTCGGCGCCTTCATCACCCGATCGTGCTGCGGCGAGTCGCGCCAGCCCGAAAACGCCTCCGCCAAGCGCCTGTAGCCGGCTGAGAGGTTGGCCTCGGCGCCCGGTTGCCCGGCTCGCGCGAGCCTCGTCTTCACCGCTTCCGCCTGGGCCGGCTTGTCGGCAGCGGCCATGGCGGCGGCTTCCTGCTCGGCCGCCCGCATCAGCTCCGGATCGAGCTTCAGCGCTCCGAGACCGGCATTCAGCCGATAGGCCGAGATGGTCGCACGCGCCGCCTCTGCATCGACGCGCGCTGAAGGCGATCCGAGATCGCGGTAGAAGGCTGGCTGCGTCCGCACCGGTTCGGTACAGCCCGCGAGGTTCAGGAGCGACAGGGCTGCGGCAAGCGCGGCGGGGCAGCTCATCGAACGCAGCCGCTGCGGGTGCGTGGACGGCACGGGGAAAAGGCGCATCGCATCAGTCCTTGGTCTCGTCCTTGCCGCCGCTCGCGGCCGGTTCTGGTTTGGCGGGCGGCGGGGCCGCGGCCTCCTCCGGTTCCTCTTCGGCCTCCGGGGGTGGACCCGAACGCTTGACGGTGACGCGCCCGCTCGCCGGCTTGGCGCGGCGGCCGAC
Organism: Rhizobiales bacterium 2SD; assembly: GCA_005502805.1. Lineage (GTDB taxonomy): Bacteria > Pseudomonadota > Alphaproteobacteria > Rhizobiales > Beijerinckiaceae > Allobosea. The sequence goes on from SCMY01000001.1 coordinate 535,427, forward strand.
CTCCTTCGACACCGCGGCGGCGATCTCGCCGAGCGAATGCTCGACACCCTCGAGACCCTTGACCGTGAGCTCCGTCGGGACCGGGGTCTCGAGCTCGCTGAGGCGCCGGTAGATCGCGTAGTTGAGGTCACTGGTGACGCGACCGACGATGTCGACGTCGCCGACCACGCAGATCAGGTCGAAGTCCATCGTCGTCGTGCCGAGCTTCTTGAACAGCACGTTCGGCGGCGGCTTCTTCAGCACGTCACCATGCGCCTCCGCGGCGTCAAGCAGCATAGCCCGAACGTCAGTGGGATTGAGCCGGCGCGGTACGCTGATCGAGATCAGCACCCGGCCCGTCCGGTCGGAGCGGACCCGGTTGCGCACCACGCCCGAGACCAGGTTCGAGTTCGGCACGATCACCGAGGAGCGGTCGAAGGTCTCGATCTCGGTCGAACGGACATTGATGCGTTTGACGATGCCTTCGGCGTCGCCGACCAGCACCTGGTCGCCGACCCGGATGGGCCGCTCCCAGAGCAGGATCAGACCCGAGACGAAGTTCGACACCACCGATTGCAGGCCGAAACCGATACCGACCGACAGCGCCGAGGCGACGAGGGTGAGCCGCTCCATGCTGAGGCCGAGCGAGGAAAAGCCGATCGCAGCGGCCGCGGCGTAGCCGACATAGCCGGCCGCAGTGGTGATCGAATTGCGCAGGCCGGTGTCGAGAGAGGTCGTCGGCAGGAATTTGCCTTCGAGCCAGCGCTGCAGCGAACGCGTCGCTGCAAGGCCGAGCGCGAAGAGCAGGATCGCCACGACGATCGAGGACAGCGAGACCGTGACACCCCCGACCTGGAAGCCGAAGAAGGCGGCTCGCAGCGAGGTCGTCAGATCCGTCGATTCCAGCCCCCATGGCGCCAGCGCCAGCATGATCGTGACGACGATCAGCACGATCTTGAGGACGCCGGAGAGGACGACGGCGATCTTCTGCAGCGTCGCCGCGCGCAGCCCGATCCCCGCCCGCAAGGTCAGCGCGAACCGGCCCTCGCCGGTGAGCTGGCTGATGATGCCGAGATCGATCAATTGCATCAGCAGCACGAAGGTCGCGGCGAGGATGCCGAGCCAGATCACCTGCTCGGTCAGGAAGGTCGCCAGTACGACATAGCCGAACAGCAGCGCCAGGATGATGCCCAGGCCGACCACCCAACCGAGAATCCGCACCGGCCCCAGGCTGGCGCCGTCGACCGGCACATAGGGGCCCAGGCATGCTTCCTGCTCAATCTCCTGATTGTCGCGCAGGCGATAGAGCCCGGCGATCAGGATGATGGCGAAGACGGTGGCGACGACGCCGCGGACGATGATCGACAAGGTGAGGCCGGCCGCGATCGCCTGCAACCAGGCCTCCAGCACCTTGCCGATCGCCATGACGATGGCGAGCGAGCCGGCGAGCCTGGTCACCGTCTTCGCGGTCGATTCCATCACGCTGGCGAGGCGCCGCTGCGGCTCGCCGGGGGCGAACAGCGCATCGACCAGCGCCTGGACGAAGGCGAACAGAGCGAGCCCAAAGACCGCGGCGAGGATCACCGGCTGGATCCGCGGCGGCAGCAGGCCGGCAGTGTTCAGGCCGGCATAGATCAGCCAGCTCGCCAGCGCCGGCGGCGCCGTCCGCGCGACGACACGGATCAGCGCCCCATAGAGGATGTGGCGATCGCTCGAATCGACGCTGGCCGCGAGCCGTGCAGTGAGTCGCGGCATGTAGCGGGCGCGCGCGACATAGAGCGCGATCGCGCCGAGAAAGGCCAGTGCGACCAGGACACCGCGCGGGCTGAAAAGGGCCGAGGTGAAGACCGAGAGCCAGTCGCCGAAGATGAACTGCGAGGCGCGCAGATCGGAGGGGAAGGCCGTCAGCGTCGTCGACCAGACGTCGGGGTTGAGGATCGACGGCCCGGCAGCGAACAGTGCCTTGGCGAAGCGATCGCGCCTGAGATCGCCGATCGAGCTCTGCAGCTGCTCGCCCTGCAGCAGCGTCGCACGTCCGATCTTCAGGGTTTCGTCCGCCTCGGCGAAGGTCTTGGTGCGGGTCTCGCGCTCGCGCGCCACATCGGGCGTCTCCGGCGGTGCATTCGCGTCCGGTTTCGCTCCGAGCTGGTCGAGGCGGAGCTTGGCCTGCTCGGTGCGTGGCGCCTGCTCCTCGGTGAGGACGCGCAGCTGGTCGAGCAGGGGCTGCAACCGCGACCGCTGACGTTGCAACTCGTCGTCCGAAACGTTCGGATTGGTGAGCGAGCCCTCGATCTGGGTGAGTTCGCCCCGGATCGAATCCAGACGGGCGCGCGGACTGAGGGCATCTGCCGATTGCGCCAGCGCCGTCAGCGGCAGGAGCAGCAGCGCCAAGGCGAACAGCATGGCGCCGCCAGATCGGCGGAAGGCTCGGTCGAGGCCGGATATCATCGACATCTTTGTCCCGCCGGGCTGATTCGCATCGTTCCGCAGCCTCGCCACTGCTGCGCGACGAAAGCAAGCATGTCTGACGAAACGGCAGCAGGACCGGCTTCGAGGCTTTGCCGCGCTGGCGAACGACGATCGTGCAAGGGCATCACATTCCTGTGAGAGGGCGCCGGAGTCGACGCGCCTGAGGCTGCGTGTCTTCGACAGAAAACCGGACAGCATCATGGCAACGTCATCGAAACTGCCCCGGCACGGTCCAGATCGCCGCGGATGTGGGCCCGGCCGCTTCAACGCGACCGTGATCGCTCTTGATCGCACAACCTCTGGCGGCAGCCGCGCTTCTGGGTTTGAATTCCTCCAAAGAACATCTCCGGCTGCTGACGGGCCGGCATGTGCATCCGGTGAGGCGCGCTGGCTCTCTCGCCGATCTTGGAATCGAAACCGGGAGGTTTGCGATGGCTAAGCTGTCCATCAATGGCAAGACGATCGAGGTTGCGGTCGAGGACGACACGCCGCTGCTCTGGGTGATCCGCGAGCAGATCGGCCTGACCGGTACGAAATATGGCTGCGGCGTCGCCCAATGCGGGGCCTGCACCGTGCATATCGACGGCGTCGCCACCCGCTCCTGCTCCATGCCGGTGAGCGCGCTCACCGCCGGGCAGAAGATCGTCACCATCGAGGGCCTCTCGACGGACGGCAACCATCCGATCCAGAAGGCCTGGATCGAGCATGACGTGCCGCAATGCGGCTTCTGCCAGAGTGGCATGATCATGGCCGCGGCCGCGCTGCTGCAGTCCAACCCCAAGCCGAGCGATGCCGACATCGCCGCGGAGATCACCAATATCTGCCGTTGCGGCACCTATAACCGCGTCAAGGCCGCCATCAAGGACGTCGCCGCCGGCGGCCAGATGAATCGCGGCTGATCCGACCTCGCCCATTCCCCGCGCACGGCTCGAGCGCCACAGCCTCGCCGCAGCGCCATCTGCCATCAGGAGGACACCATGAGTCTAGCCTCTGTGACCGACACCAAGCTCTCCCGCCGCAGCCTGCTGAAAGGCTCGGCAGCGGCCGCCGGCGCCTTCAGCTTCGGCTTCGCCATACCCGTCACCAGTGAGGCACAGGCCCAGGGCGCGGTGCCGGAGATCAACGCCTGGGTCGTGGTCCATCCCGACGACAAGGTGGTGATCCGCATCGCCCGCTCGGAGATGGGCCAGGGCACGCTGACCGGCCTCGCCCAGCTCGTCGCCGAGGAGCTCGACTGCGATTGGGCCAAGGTCACCACCGAATATCCGACGCCCGGACAAAACCTCGCCCGCAACCGGGTCTGGGGCAATTTCTCGACCGGCGGCAGCCGCGGCGTCCGCGAATCGCATGAATATGTCCGCAAGGGCGGCGCCGCAGCGCGGATGATGCTGGTCCAGGCCGCCGCCGATGGCTGGAAGGTTCCGGCCGCGGAATGCAGCGCCATCAAGGGCGTGATCACCCATAAGGGCTCCGGCCGCTCGATCCGCTATGGCGAGGTCGCCGCCGCGGCGACCAAGCTCCAGGCCCCTGCCCCGGCCAATGTTCCGCTCAAGGATCCCAAGGACTGGACGATCGCCGGCAAGCCGCTGAAGCGGCTCGACACCGCCGACAAGACCACCGGCAAGAAAATCTACGGCATGGACTTCACCCTGCCGGGGATGCTCAACGCCGCGATCAAGGACTGCCCGGTCTTCGGCGGCAAGGTGAAGAGCTTCGACGCCGCCAAGATCAAGGACATGCCGGGCGTCAAGCACGTCCTGCCGGTCGGCGACAGCGCCATCGCGGTCGTCGCCGATACCTGGTGGCGCGCCAAGACCGCGCTCGACGCACTGCCGATCACCTGGGACGAGGGCGAGCACGCCAAGGTCTCCAGCGAGAGCATCGCCGCCTGGCTGAAGGAAGGGCTCGACGCGCCGCAGGCCGCCGTCGGCAACCAGAACGGCGACGTCAAGGGCGCCATCGCCAATGCCGCCCGCGTGATCGAGCAGGTCTATTCCTACCCGTTCCAGAACCATGCCTGCATGGAGGTGATGAACGCGACCGCGCTCTACACGCCCGAGCGCTGCGAGGTCTGGACGCCCACGCAGAACGGCGAGGCCGCGCTCGCGGCCGCATCCGAGGCTTCCGGCCTGCCGCTGGCGAAATGCGAGGCCTACAAGATCGATCTCGGCGGCGGTTTCGGCCGGCGCGGCGCCGTCCATGACTGGGTCCGCCAGGTCGTCGCCATCGCCAAGCAGATCCCCGGCACGCCGGTCAAGCTGATCTGGTCACGCGAGGAGGACATGCTGCACGGGCGCTTCCACCCGGTGACGCAATGCAAGCTCACCGGCGCGCTCGACAAGGACGGCAACCTGACCGGCCTGCATTTGCGCATCTCCGGCCAGTCGATCGTCGCCGGCATCTTCCCGCAGAACATCCAGAACGGCCGCGACCCCGCCGTGTTCCAGGGCCTCAATCCGCCGGGACCGGAGGCCTCGATCGGCTATACCGTGCCGAACCTGCTGATCGACCATGCCATGCGCAACCCGCATGTGCCGCCGGGCTTCTGGCGCGGGGTCAACCTCAACCAGAACACGATCTATCTCGAATGCTTCATCGACGAACTGGCCCATGCCGCCGGCAAGGACCCGCTCGAGTTCCGTCGGGCGCTGATGAAGAACCACCCCAAGCATCTCGCCGTGCTCAACGCCGTCGCCGAGAAGGCCGGTTGGGGTAGCAAGCCGCCGGAAGGCGTCTATCGCGGCATCTGCCAGACCATGGGCTTCGGCTCCTATGTCGCCGCCGTCGCCGAGGTCTCGGTCGATGCGCAAGGCAAGCTCAAGATCCACAAGATCACCGCCGCGACCGACCCCGGGCACGCCGTCAACCCCGCCCAGATCGAGCGCCAGGTCGAGGGCTCCTTCGTCTACGGCCTCTCCGCCGCTCTCTTCGGCGAGTGCACGGTCAAGGACGGGCGCATGGTCGAGGAGAACTTCGACACCTATCCGGTGGTGCGCATGGAGGATATGCCGGCAGTCGAGACGATCATCGTGCCCTCCGGCGGTTTCTGGGGCGGCGTCGGCGAGCCGACCATCGCGGTCGCGGCGCCGGCGGTGCTGAACGCGATCTTCGCCGCCACCGGCAAGCGCGTCCGCAACCTGCCGCTGAAGAACACGGATCTGCGCAAGGCGTGAGGCTTGCCGCGATCCGGGCTGCATTGATCTGGCTGGCGCTCGCGAGCGCACCAGCCAATGCGCTCGAAGCCTACACCGTCGTCGGCGACGCGATTCCCGCGCCGCTCGGCGGCAAGGTCGGCAATCCCGAGCGCGGGCGAGCGCTGGTGCTCGACCGCACGCAGGGCAATTGCCTGATCTGCCATCAGGTCCCGGAGCCGAACGAGCCCTTCCAGGGCACGATCGGCCCGGGCCTCGCCGGTGTCGCCACAAGGCTCGATGCCGGCCAGCTGCGCCTGCGGCTCGTCGATGCCAGCCTGCTCAACCCGGCAACGGTGATGCCGCCTTATTTTCGCATCGAAGGATTGCGAGACGTTGCCCCGGCCTTTCGCGATCGGCCGGCGCTGACCGCCCAGGAGATCGAGGATGTCGTCACCTATCTCGCCAACCTGCGCACGCCCTGAGCCAGCGCTCTCGCGCCGCGAGATCATGGTGGTCGGCGCTGCCGGCTTGGCGCTTGCCGGCTTGCCGGCATCAACTCAGGCAGCCACACCGCCGGCGCTCGCCGAGCTGATTGCCCGCGTCACCGAAGGCGCGGTGCCCGAGCGCGCCAGGATCACCTTCGACATCCCGCAGCTGGTCGAGAACGGCAATTCGGTCGATGTCGCGATCCAGGTCGAGAGCCCGATGACCGAGGCCGACCATGTCCGCTGGATCCATGTCATCGCCGAGAAGAACCCGTTTCCCGACGTCGCCCGCTTCCATCTCGGCCCACGCAGCGGCCGGGCCGATATCCGCGCCACCTTGCGCCTCGCCACCTCGCAGAAGGTCGTGGCGATCGCCTCGCTCAGCAGTGGCAGCTACGTCATGGCTGACGCTGACATCGTGGTGACGCTGAGCGCCTGCATTGACGGAGGCTGACCCGATGGCATCGTTCAACGCCCGCATCACCATGCCGGCAGAGGCCAAGGCCGGCGAGATCGTCGAGATCCGCGTCCTCGTCCGCCATCCGATGGATCGGGGCGGCCAGGTCGACTCCGAGGGCCGCGTCGTGCCGCGCAAGATCCTCAACCGGCTGACCGTGACCTATGCCGGCGAGCCGGTGTTTCGCTACGACATGCACACCGGCGTCTCCGCCAACCCCTTCGTCAGCTTCACCACCCGCGCCGTCGAGACCGGCGACCTCTTGTTCGAATGGCGCGAGGATGGCGGGGCGACCTTCACCCGCACCGCCCGTCTCGTCGTGACATGAGCCTCGCCGGCCGCGCCCTTGCAATAGCACTGCTCGCGCTGGCCGGTGCCGCGGCGGCGCAGGAGGTCAAACCCGGCAGCGCCTTCCTCTCGCCGCAGATGCAGCGCCAGCAGGAGGATGAGGCTCGCAACCCCGGCTGGCTCTGGGTCGAGCAGGGCGAGGAGCTGTTCAGCCGCCGCGAGGGCGCTGCGCCAAGCTGCGTTTCCTGCCATGCCGATCCCAGGCAGAGCCTGCGCGGAGCGGCCGCCCGCTACCCGCAGGTCGATGCCGCCAGCGGCAAGCTGATGAATCTTGAAGGGCGGATCGAGCAGTGCCGGGCCGACCGGCAGAAGCAGCCGGCCTTCGGTTATGAGAGCCAGGACTTGCTCGGCCTCACCGCCTATGTCGCCTCGCTCTCGAAGGGCGAGCCGCTGGCAGTCTCGGCTGACGGCGCCACAAAACCTTTCTACGAAGCCGGCAAGGCTTTCTACGAGCGTCGGCAAGGCCAGCTCAATCTCGCCTGCACGCAGTGCCATGACGGCCTCGTCGGCCAGAAGCTGCGCGGCGACACGATCAGCTACGGCATCGGCACCGGCTATCCGGCCTACCGGCTCGAATGGAACGGGCTGGGATCGCTGCACCGGCGGCTGCGCGCCTGCTCGCTCGGCGTCAGGGCGACGCAGTTCGACTACGGCTCCGACGAATACCTCGCCCTCGAGCTCTATCTCGCCGTGCGGGCCAAGGGGCTCGCTCTGGAAGCGCCGGGTCTGCGGCGATAGGCCTTGTTGGCGGTCGCGCGAGTCGTCACGATCCCGGCACAGTCCTGTCGGAGACGTCATGGATGCTTCGCCTGCCTGCCCTCCTCGCCGCGCTCCTGCTCGCCACCGCCGCCATCGCCGAGCCTGATGCCGAGCCGCCGGCCTCGGCAGCTGGCGTGACCGCGCCACCGCCCTTCGTGCTCAAGGGCACCGAGGTCAGGACGATCCGGGCCAAGGCGCTGCAGCGCGACTACGAGATCTTCGTCAGCCTGCCGGAATCCTATCAGAGCCAGCCACGTCGACGCTTCCCGGTGCTGTTCGTCACCGACGCCGATTATGCCTTCCCCTTGGTGCGCTCGATTGCTCGCCGGGTCGGCAACCGGGCCAAGGGGCTGGAGGAGTTCATTCTGGTCGGCCTGTCCTATTCGGTCGGCGACACCCCCGAATACAGCCGCCGACGCGACTACACGCCGACGCCGAACGGGGAGAAGACGCGCGATCCCTCCGGCCGTCCGCCGATATTTGGCGAGGCCGAGGGCTATCGCCGCTTCCTTTCCGAAGAATTGATGCCCTTTGTCGCCGCGACCTATCGCACCGACACGACCCGCAGCATCTATGCTGGCCATTCCTATGGCGGGCTGTTCGGCCTCCATGTGCTGCTGAGCGAGCCGAAACTGTTCTCACACTACATCATCGGCAGTCCCTCGCTCTGGTTCGACCAGAAGGTGCTGTTCCAGCGCGAGCGCGCCTACTCCGAAGCCAACAAGGAGCTGAAGGCGAACGTCCTGATGGCGATCGCCTCCTATGAGACGATCGACAAGGCCTCGGGCGATCCGCGCTACAATGGCAAGACCGACATGATCGCCGATCTCAGGGAGTTCGAGCAGGCGCTGCGCTCGCGCAATTATCCCGGCCTCAAGCTCTCCAGCGAGATCATCCCCGGCGAGGATCACCTCACCGTCTTCCCGGCGATCGTGACGCGCGGATTGCTCTGGGCGCTGCCGGCCAAGCGCGATTAGGCGCAACCAATCACACCATAAGGTCATCCCGGGCGACCGCAGGGAGACCCGGGATCCATTCCTGAACCTCAGTCGGAAAGGATCCGGAATGGATCCCGGATCGGCGCGGCTTCGCCGCTTGTCCGGGATGACCATGATGGGTGAGGATGACGATCAATCCTTCTTGTCCTTGCCGTTCTTCGGCTTGTCTTTGTCCTTGCCCCGGCTCTTCGGCTTCACCCGGTTCTGGAAGCTGGCATTGCCGAGCCCGGTGCCGATGGTCAGCACCGCCCAGTGCTCGACATCCTGCATGAACGGCAGCTCGCTCAGCCCCTGGACGACGGCGTCGTTGTGCATGGTGACGACGGTGTCGTGCTCGCCGATCTCCGGCGCCATCTCGCGGATGCTCTCGACCAGGTTGAAGCGGCTGCTCGACCAGTTGCCCGGCAGGTTCTGCGCCCCGCGGTCGATCGCGCCATCAGGCTCGATCAGGCCAGGGCAGCCGACACCGATGAAAGGCGCGACGCGCAAGCCTTCCTTGGCGGCGTGCTCGATCTGCTCGCGCAGCATCTTGCCGAGCCGCTTCACCGCCTGCTCGCGGCTTGGCTCCTCGTCGGCATGGCGCCAGAGTTCGGTTTCCCAGACTCGCGCCTTGCTGAGGTCCGACGCCTTGTCCTGGCGCAACTCGACGATGCCGGCGCGGATATTGGAGCCGCCGATGTCGACAGCGACCAGGCTGTCATAGGCTTCGAAGATCCATTTCGGCGCAAGATGAGCGCTACCGACCAGCCCGGCCTCGTCCGGGTGATGGCGCACCGGCACGAGCTCGATCGTGTAGCCTTCCGTCTGCAGGATGATGCCGGCCCGCGCGATCGCGAGCTCGCCGATCCGGCTCTGGCGGAAGCCGCCGCCGACGACGATGCGCTCGACCGGGCTCCAGGCCTTCTGGCGCAGGAAACGGCGGATGACGAAGGCGAGCGACTGGGCGAAGCGCTCGACCGCCGAGAGCACCAGGGCCGCCTCGCGCGCCTCTCCCTCGCTGAGCACCTTGTCGAGCTCCGATTTGCTCGGAATCTTGCCGGCATCCGCCAGCGGATCCTCACCTGTCTCGGCCAGGTGGCTGCGCAGTTCGGCGAGATGGTCCATGAAGGCCCCGCGGCTCGCCTTGTCGCCGAGGAAGCCGTCGCCGTCGCGGATTTCGAGGTTGTAGCTGGTGACGATGACCGAAGGCAGCTCCTGCGCTCCATGCGGCCCGGTCGCGTTCGCCTTGCTCGCCGTGGCCACTGCCATCGCATCCCCCGCATTGAAAGCACGCGAGGAGAACGAGCAACGCCCCCTGGCGGTTCCTGCGCTGCGCCGCCGCATGCCCCGTCTGCGCTGCGGGCGGGATCATTCAACCTGCTGGCGATTGACCCAACTGCGTCCTTTCGCCTCCATAGCCGGCGGCGCGGTTTGCGGCCTGGGGGACGATAGATGCTCGAAGTGATCGGCCGCTCGCTTGCGATCGGCATCGGCGCGACCGCCTTGCTCGATCTCTGGGCGCTCTTCCTCAACCGGGCCTTCGGCATCCCGCTGGCGAACTGGGCGATGGTCGGGCGCTGGTTCGCCTACCTGCCGCGCGGCCGCTTCATGCACGACACCATCGCCGACACGCCGCCGGCCGCGAACGAGCTCGCGATCGGCTGGATCATGCACTATCTGATCGGCGCCCTCTTCGCCGCGATCGTCATCATGATCTGGGGGCTGGACTGGGCCCGCAGCCCGACGCTGCTGCCGGCCCTGATCGTCGGCGTCGTCACCGTCGGCTGCGGCTGGTTCATCCTGCAGCCCGGCATGGGCTTCGGCCTCGCCGCCAGCAAGCGGCCCAACGCCAACCAGGTCCGCCTGATCGGCCTGATCAACCACGTCGTCTTCGGCTTAAGCCTCTGGCTCGCCGCGCTGCTGATGCGCTGAGCACGATTTCTTCCAACGTCATATCCAAGGACTGAGCTTATGGCCGCGACCCTGTTCCAGAATGCCCGCATCGTCGATGGCACCGCGTCCGAGCGCGGCGCGCCGGCCTCCGTTCTGGTCGAGGGCGGATTGATCCGCGAAGTCGGCAAGAGCGTGCGCTCCGACAAGGCGAAGACGGTCGACCTCAAGGGCCGCACGCTGATGCCCGGCCTGATCGACGCCCATGTCCATGTCATCGCCGGCCTCGCCGACCTTGGCCGCAATGCCGCTTTGCCGGATTCGCTCGTCACCGTGCGCTCGCTGGTGATCATGCGCGAGATGCTGCTGCGTGGCTTCACCACGGTGCGCGATGTCGGCGGCGCCGATTTCGGCCTGAAGCAGGCGACCGAGGAGCACGATTTCCCGACACCGCGCCTCGTCATCTCCGGCAAGGCGCTGAGCCAGACCGGCGGCCATGCCGATTTCCGCGGCCGCTATGATGACCGGCTCGCGCCCGGCACGCGCCATCGCCTCGGCGCGCTCGGCCGCATCTGCGACGGCGAGGCCGAGGTTCGCCGTGCCGCGCGCGAGGAGCTGAAAGGCGGCGCCGACTTCATCAAGATCATGGCCAATGGCGGCTGCGCCTCGCCGACCGACCCGATCCATTTCCTCGGCTTCTCCGTCGGCGAGCTCGAGGCAGTGGTCGAGGAAGCCCGCATGGCCGGAACCTATGTCTCCGCCCATGTCTATACCGACGAGGCAATCCGCCGCTGCGTCGAGGCCGGCGTCCATTCGCTCGAGCATTGCAACCTGATCAAGGCCGAGACCGCCAAGCTCGCCGCCAGGAACGGCGCTGTCGCTGTGCCGACCCTCGTCACCTATGACAAGCTCGCCAGCGAAGGCGGCAAGCTCGGCTTCCCGCCGGATTCCGTCGCCAAGGTCGAGTTCGTCCGCGCCGCCGGTATGGAATCGCTGGCGATCATGAAGGCAGCCGGCCTCGCCATGGCCTATGGTAGCGACCTGCTCGGCGAGATGCACCGCCACCAGTCGGAGGAGTTCGTCATTCGCGGCCGCGCTTTGCCGGCCCATGAGGTGATCGGCGCCGCCACTCATGTCGCAGCCAAGCTCCTCAAGCTCGAAGGCAAGATCGGCACGATCGCGCCCGGCGCCTATGCCGATCTGATCGTCGTCGACGGCGACCCGCTGCAGGATCTGGCGCTGCTGACCCGCCAGGGCAGGCACATGCCCGTCATCATGAAGGCCGGCGCCTTCATCAAGCGCGCCCGGCTGGACTGACGCACGATGAAACCGTGGACGCAGCTCGACGCCGCGGCGATCCCCGGCGGCGGCACGCTGAAGCTCATGCGCCGCGGCGAGGACGAGTTCTCGATCACGCTCGGTCATAACGAGCTGATGAACTCACGCCTCAAGGGCTCGGAAGAGGCGCTGGCAACGCTCGCCATTGAGCGGATCGGCCAGCGTCCCAAGCCACGCTTCCTGATCGGCGGGCTCGGCATGGGTTTCACGCTCCGCGCCGCGCTCGCGGCACTGTCGAAGGATGCGGAGGTCGTCGTCGCCGAATTGATCCCGTCGGTGATCGCCTGGGCCCGCGGTCCGCTCGCCCCGATCTTCACCGGCTGCCTCGACGATCCCCGCGTCAGCGTGCGGGAAGCGGACGTTGTCACCGCCATCCGCGAGGGGAACGGCCGCTACGACGCGATCCTGCTCGACGTCGACAACGGGCCGGACGGGCTGATGGTTGAGGCCAATGACCGGCTCTACGACCATGCCGGCCTGTCCTATGCGAAAGCAGCGCTGAGGTCGGGCGGCATCCTCGCGGTCTGGTCGGCCGGGCCTGACCGCAACTTCACCCAGCGCCTGCGCCAGGCCGGCTTCGCCGTCGAGGAGAAGACAGTGCGCGCCCGTGCCGGAGCCGGCGGCGCCAAGCACATGATCTGGCTGGCGGGAGCTCGGGACGGCAGCACAGTGCCGCAGCCTGCTCGCCCAGCCGGAAGAAGCCGGCGCTAGCGCTCGCTCAACAAGCGCACCAGGCCGGCCGAAAGCCCGATCGTTGGCACGGCGGCCGGCAGCGCGAGATCCCCGTGCACCGGCTTCGGTGGCGGATTGCGGACAGCGTCGAGCACGGCGGCGAAGCCGGCGACTGTCGAGCAGATCACCGGCACGCCGACATCAGGCTCGACCCGCGCCGCGAGCCCGGCGAGCCCGGCGCCGCCCAAAATCACCGCCTGCGCCCCATCGCGCTCCACCGTCCGCCGGCAAGCTTCGGCCAGCAAGGCGATCGAGCCGTCCGGATCGGCCGCGATATCGCCGCCGGTCGGCGCCACCGTCTCGACCGAAGCCAGCCGGCCGTCCAGCCCGAGCGCGGCGGTGAATTCGGTCAGGATCGGCCCCCAGCGCTCGCCGCCGGTGACGATCGAGAAGCGTCCGCCCTGCGCAGCCGCCTGCCGACAGGCGGCTTCGGCCATGCCGACGACTGGCACACTGGCGACCTCCTTCAGGGCCATCAGCCCGGGATCGCCGAAACAGGCGAGATAGACCGCATCGCAGCCGGCGCCGTGTTCGGCGAAGGCGTCGAGCGCGGCATGGCCGGCGATCGCCCCGGCGCTGCGGCTGGAGATGTAGCGCGCGCCGAACCGGCCGGTCGCGGGCACGAGCTCGACATCGGCAGGCGTCATCGGCGCCAGCACGCGCAGCACCAGCTCGGTCATCTCCGCACTGGTATTCGGATTGAGGACGAGGATGCGCAAGGTGATCTCAACGGGCGAGGTCGGCCTCCGGGACGCATGACCGCTCCGGGCCGCGACCATGAGCATTGCAGCGCCTGTTTCATCACGGCAAGGGCAATGGACCCGCACTCCCCGCATGATCGTCACGCGGCCAGGGACGGCTTGGAGAAATCGCCCCCTGCCCGCTCCGGAACCATCGCCCCCTTGCCCGGGTTGCAGGCTGGACGGACCTCAGAGCGGAGGATGGACGATGCCAGCCAAATCAAAGGCGCAGCAAAAGGCGGCCGGCGCCGCACTCGCCGCCAAACGTGGCGATATCCCCAAGAGCAAGCTCCAGGGTGCTTCGAAATCGATGGTCGAGTCGATGACGGAGAAAGAGCTCGATGAATTGGCCTCGACCAAGCGCAAGGGCAAACCGGAGCATGTGACCAAGCACTGAGCCGTAGCGCGCCTGCCGGCTTAGCTGGCCTGCCGCTCATGCCGGTAGACCAGATCCTCGGGATCCGGCCTGCCGGCGCAGGCATCCAGAAATGCTCCGAGCCGCTCAGCCACCGCGATCGAGCGCGCATTGCGCGGGTCGACATAGCTGACCAGCGTTCGAAGGCCGAGTTGCCCGAAAGCCCAGTCGCGCAGGGCGGCGCCGGCTTCGCTGGCATAGCCCTGTCCCTCATGCCCGGCATAGATCAGCCAGCCGAGTTCCTTCTCCGGGAAGAGCGGCCCGTGATTGATGCCGACCTGCCCGGCGCAAGTCCCGTCCGGCAGGTCGATCATTAGGGCGCCATGACCGAACAGCGCCCATTGCGCCACATCATGGCAGAACAGACCCCAGGCGCCGCGCCGGTCATACGGACCGCCCATATGCAGCGCCCGCTCCGAGGCGAGGAAGTTGGCATAGTCGGGAAAATCGGCCGCGACCGGCGCGCGCAGGATCAGGCGTTCGGTCCGAAGCGTCGGCGGTGCGATCGTGGGCAAGGTCGGCCTCGGCAACGCGGAAGCGGCTCCGCCGATCGGATTGGCAGCCAGCCTCGCAGCAAAAAAGAAAAATGGCGTCCCGGAAGGGATTCGAACCCCTGACCTACGGTTTAGGAAACCGTTGCTCTATCCTGCTGAGCTACCGGGACGCACGTCCTTGCGTTTAGCATAAAGCCGATGCGGGTGAAGCCTTCCTTTGCAGCGATTGTGCCGTTCCTCGTCGGCATGGCCGTCTCGGCCACCGTCGTGAGGGCGGCGGATGACGCTTGCGCGACGACGGAGGATGCAGAGCTGATCCGTCTCGCCGGCCTCGACCGGCATGGCGACCCGCAGCTCGCCGACGGCCGGACCATCCGGCTCGCCGGACTGGCGCCACGGCAGAGCGACACCGAGCGCGAGCGCTTCGCCACGCAGCTCGCACGCTGGCATGGCCGCGAGTTCCGGCTGGCGCCGCTCGGCGGCCCGGACCGCTGGGGACGCCTCCCGGCCCGCCTGCTTGCAGCCGATGACGCCTCCGCCCTCGCAGGTCAGCCCGATCTGAGCGCCGCCCTCCTCGCCGCGGGCGCCGCCCTGCGACTGCCCGAACCAGGCCTTGCCGCCTGCAACGAGCTCTGGCGCAAGGCGGAGCCGCGTTCGCCGCTAGCCGGCAAGGCCGGCAGTCCCGCGCCGGCCGCAACCCAGGGGAATTTTGCCGCAGTGGCGCTCCCGGTCATCGACGGTCATGATGCCGCCGCGATGAAAGCGCAGGCGGGCCGGATCGTCGTGGTCGAGGGGCGTATCGCTGCCGTCGGAGAGCGGGCACAGCGGACCTATCTCAATTTCGAACGGCGGCGCGGCGCCGGCGGCAGCATCGTTCTGTCGCGCGCGCTGTGGCGTGACTTGCAGCGCAGCGGCTGGACCGCTTCGTCGCTGACAGGTAAACGCGTGCGCGTAAGCGGTGTGGTCGAGGGGCGCGACGGCCTCCTGATCGAAGCGCAGACGCGTAGCGCACTGGAATTGATCGACTAGGGGCCGATGCGGAAAGTTCAGCGACATCGTCAGTCGATCCGGGGGCGCCTCGTCGCCGCGGTGCTGCCGGCCCTGTTGCTGGCCGCCTGCTTCGGCGACCAGAACTCGGTCCTCGCCCCGCTCAACCAGCCCGGCGGCGAGCCGGCGCCGCGCGTCGCCAGCCTGCAGCGCGGCGCCGATCGCGAGCACCAGCGCCTGCTCGCGGCCTTCGGCGGCGAATACCGTGCCCCGCAGGTCAAGACCGAGCTGGAGGCGATCATCGCCCGCCTCGCCAAGGCCGGCGAAGGCCAGATCGGCACCTATGAGGTGACGATCCTGAACTCGCCGATCGTCAACGCTTTCGCGCTGCCGACCGGTCGGCTTTATGTCACCCGCGGCCTGCTCGCCCTCGCGAACGACTCGTCCGAGATCGCCTCGGTGATGGCTCACGAAATCGCCCATGTCACCGCGCGCCACGCCGTCGAGCGTGCCGAGATGGAAGCGGAATCGGCGCTGGTCAGCAAGGTCGTGGCGCAGGTGCTGAACGACCCGACCACCGGAGCGGCGGTCCAGCAAAGCTCGAAGCTCTCGCTCGCCCGCTTCTCGCGCCAACAGGAACTGACTGCCGACCAGATCAGCGTGCGCAACATCGCCCGCGCCGGCTACGACCCCTATGGCGCCGGCCGCTTCCTGGTCTCGCTCGGCCGCAACACCAGCTTCCGCGCCGGCGGGCAAGGCGCTGGCGACAAGAAGCTCGACATCCTCTCCAGCCATCCCTCGACGCCCGAGCGCGTCGCCGCCGTCACCAATGGCGCCCGCCAGATCGGCGCCCCCGGCCTCGGCGAGCGCGACGCCTCGCGCTGGCTCGGCGTCATCGACGGCGTCGCTTTCGGCGACGATCCGGCCGACGGCGTGGTGCGCGGCCGGCGCTATCTCAACAGCGCCCTGCGCATCGCCTTCACCGCGCCGGATGGCTTCGAACTCGAGGCTGCCCGCGAGATGGTGGTCGGCGTCAGCAATGACGGCTCGCAGGCGTTGCGCTTCGACTCGGTCGCGCTAAAGGCAGGTCAGACACTGGAATCCTATGTCGCCTCGGGCTGGATCGACGGCGTCGCCACGGCAGAGGTGCAGTCGCTGACCGTCAGCGGCCTGCCGGCGGCGGTGACCTCGGGCAAGGGCGCCGACTGGACCTTCCGCCTCGCCGCGGTCCAGGCCGGGCCGCGCGTCTACCGCTTCATCCTCGCCGCCAAAGGCCAGAACGATCCCGAGCGCGCCATGCGCGCTCTGCTCGACAGCTTCCGCAATCTCAGCGCCAGCGACGCGCAATCGGTCAGCCCCCTGCGGATCCGGCTGGTTACCGCCGGCGCCGGCGATACACCGGCCAGCCTCGCCGAGCGTATGGCCTCGACCGACCGGCCGCTGGAGCAGTTCCTGATCCTGAACGGGCTGGAGCGCAATGCGAAGCTGACGCCCGGCCAGCGTTACAAGATCGTGAGCGAATAGGGCGCAGCTCGCCTGCCGCTTCCCTCCCGCGCTGTGCTAGCCTCCCGGCCTTCGTCAGGACAGGGAGGCAGCCATGGCGCTCGATCGCCGCATCGTCGAACTCTACGACGAATACACCCACAAGCCGCTCGACCGGCGCAGCTTCATGAACCGGCTGATCACCATCGCAGGCTCGGCCGCAGCCGCAGAAGCCGCGCTCGCCCTGCTGGAGCCGAACTACGCCCAGGCCCAGCAGGTCGCAGCCGATGACGCCCGCATCGAGAGCAGGCGCATCGACGAGACCATCGGCGGCGTCAGGCTCAAGGGCTATCTCGTCACCCCGAAGGCGCAGGCCAAGCGCGGCGGCGTCCTCGTCATCCATGAGAATCGCGGCCTCAATCCGCATATCGAGGACGTCACCCGCCGCGCCGCTCTGGCTGGCTTCAGCGCACTCGGGGTCGATTTCCTCACCCCGCTCGGCGGCACCCCGGCCGACGCCGACGCCGCCCGCGCCTTGTTCCCGCAACTCAAGCCGGAGGATGTCGTCGCCCAGGGGCGCGCGGCGCTCGCCTTCCTCAAGGCCCGGCCGGACACGACTGGGAAGGTCGGCGCCGTCGGCTTCTGCTGGGGCGGCGGCGCGGTCAACGATCTCGCCGTCAGCGCGCCGGAGCTCAATGCCGGCGTCGTCTTCTACGGCCGCTCGCCCGATCTCGCCAAGGTGCCGCAGATCAAGGCACGGCTGCTCATCCAGCAGGCGGCCCGCGACACGCGTCTGGTCGAGGGCCTGCCAGCCTATGAGGCCGCGCTAAAGGCGGCGGGCGTCAACTACCAGGCAATCGTCTACCCCGATGTCGACCACGCCTTCCACAACGACACCAGCGCCGAGCGCTACAATGCCGCAGCCGCCAAGCTCGCCTGGGAGCGGACGGTGGCTTTTCTGGCCACAGAGACCGGTGCGGCCTGACACGAAAAAGCCCGGCGGATCGCTCCGCCGGGCTCTTCCAATTCAATGATGGATGGGCTGCCTCAGGCAGCTTCCTCCTGCAGGTCGTCGTCGCCTTCCTCGGCGTCGGCCGCCTCGGCGGCATCGGCCTTGCCGGCGCGGCGCGGCGACTTGGCGAGCTGACCTTCGATCTTCTTCAACGCCTCGGTCTCGGTGATCTCCTCGACCGCGGAAATCTCGCGGGTCATCCGGTCGATCGCCGCCTCATAGAGCTGACGCTCGGAATAGGACTGCTCGGGCTGCGCCTCGGAGCGATAGAGATCGCGCACGACCTCCGCGATGGCGACGAGATCGCCCGAATTGATCTTCGCTTCGTATTCCTGGGCGCGGCGCGACCACATGGTGCGCTTGACGCGGGCACGGCCGGTCAGGGTCGAGAGCGCCTTGCCGACGATCTCGGCATCGGCGAGCTTGCGCAGGCCGACGCTCGCCGCCTTGGCGGTAGGCACGCGCAGGGTCATCTTGTCCTTGGCGAAGCTGACGACGAACAGCTCGAGCTTGAAGCCCGCGACTTCCTGCTCCTCGATCGCCGTGATCTGACCGACGCCATGGGACGGGTAGACGACGAACTCGCCCGTCTTGAAGCCCTGGCGCACAACAGTCTTCTTCGCAGTGGACATGCCGTTTCGACTCCTGATCTCTCCGCTGGGGGCGAAGATGCGACTTTCAGCCGCTGGTCGGGATGACCGGCGGCACTCTGCCTGACGCGACGGGTAGGCCTTCTGGCTCTTGTCCCGGCACAACACGCTCCCACAGCCGATCGTTTCTTGCGAACCGCCAGACACGAAGACAACCACACCCCGGGCATTCTGACCGGCGGTGCATTGCTGTCGTTTCAGGGGGTGCCCCGTTTGTGTGACCTCGCAGGGGCAGGCGGAACGAACTCGACTGTGGCTTGTGGATACCACAAAAATCGCGCCGAATCAAAGGTAAACGGAATGCAAACGTCGCCGGGCCGCGTTGCGGCCGGCTATGGTTAACTGCAATCGCGGTGTGACGAAGGGTAAGCGTCAGTCGCCTTCGCCAGGATTCGGCGACAGAAACTCGAGCTTGTTCGGCACGCCGTCGAACTCCTTGGCGTCAGCCGGCGAGTCCTTCTTCTGCGTGATGTTGGGCCAGCTCGCGGCGAACTTCGCATTGAGCTGCAGCCAGCTGTCGAGGCCGGGTTCGGTGTCGGGCTTGATCGCCTCGGCTGGGCATTCCGGCTCGCAGACGCCGCAGTCGATGCATTCGTCTGGATGGATGACGAGGAAGTTCTCGCCTTCATAGAAACAGTCGACCGGACAGACTTCGACGCAGTCCATATACTTGCACTTGATGCAGTTCTCGGTGACCACATAGGTCATGGCGCTGTCCTTCCAATCGGCCGGCGCTTCTTTAGAGCCGGTCGAGAGAATGTTTCAAGGCCCTGTCACGACCGGAAACGAGATCAAACTTCCATCGAAACACGTGTTTCGAGAAGATTTTTTGCCGGCCCGCTGACGCGTTCCGCGCAGCTTCCGCGTTATCCCTTCGGCCCTCCGGGCGCAAGCGACTGATCGCCGCGTTCGCCGCCGCTCAGGACCTCATAGAGCGTCTGCGCCTGCTCATAGGAGCCGCGGCGTTCGGCGAAAGCGACGACGCGCACCACCAGCGTCGCATGCGGCAAGGCGAGCGTCAGGACATCGCCAGGCTTCACGCCGAGCGCAGGATTCTCGACGCGCTTGCTTGCAACACGGACATGCCCGTCCTCCACCAGCCGCACGGCAGCAGGGCGGGTCCGCGCGAAACGCGCGAACCAGAGCCATTTGTCGAGGCGTTGCCGATCGTCCCGCAAGCAGCCTCCCTACGCCGCGTATCAGCCCTTGCGCCCGTCATTGCCCTCGAGCTGGGCCTTCAGGGCAAGCAGCTTGGCGAAGGGCGAATCCGGATCGGGCTGGCGCTCGGCCGGCCGTGGCCGCTGCGGTTGCTGGAAGCGCTGCTCCTTGCCGCCGCGCTCCTCGCGACGCGGACCGCCGCCCGGGCGGCCGCCATCGCGCTTGAACTCCGGCCGCGGACCGCGCTCGGGACGCCCGTCGCGCCCCTGCGCATTGCGACCAGCGCCCTCCTGCGCCGCCGGCCTGCTACCCTCGCCGCCAGCGGGACGCGGACCGTTCCAGCCGCCCTCGCGCCAGCGATTGCGGTTTGGCGGACGCTGCCCGGCGGGCTTGCCCTCGCCGCCTTCCGTCGCGGGAGCGGTTTCGGCAGCACCGGCACGACGGTCAGGCCGACGGCCACGCTGGCCCTGCTCGGGGCGACGCCCGCCCTGATGGCGGTGCGGGCGCCAGACCTCGATCAGCTCAGGCTCGGCCGGCGCAGCCGCTTCGGCAGCGACAGCAGGCTCGGCCCCCGCAGTCTCGGCTTCGGGCGCAGCCTCCATTGCTGGCTCGTCGCTCGGCAGCGCCAGCGTCGACATCGCATCGGCCGGCACCGGCTCGGCCGGGTTGGCAGCCTCCTCCTCGGCCGGGGGGGCAGCGATCTCCGCATCGGTCAGGATCGGAGCATCCGGCGCTTCGCCCGCCGGCGCAGTGCCGTCCGCGTTTTCGGCAACAGCCTCCGTCTCGGCAGAAGGCGCTTCGTTCAGCGCATCAGCCGCCTCGGCGACCGCCGCCACCGGAACCGCCGGCATCGTGGCGGCCGGCTCGGGCGCGGCGGCCAACGCCACCGTGATCGCCGGGCCCGGACGCTTGACCGACACATAGCCGAGCGAGCGCAGGATCGAGGCGAAGTCCTCGCCGGCGCAGCCGACGAGCGAGGTCATCGCCCCGGTGGCGACGAAACCGTCCTGGTCGGCAGTACCCGCCGGCGGCTGGCCGAGCGTCACGCCCGGACGATAGGCGATCGCCGGGCGGATCAGATCGGCGAGGCGCTCGAGGATATCGACGCGCACCGCTCGCTCGCCGCAAACGCGATAGCCGGCCGCGCGATAGAGCCCCTTCGGGACATCCTTGTTGGCCGGGAACGAGGTCCGGCCGGAGGAAGCGAGATGCGAGATGTCGTCGAGCCCGGCCGCTTCCGGATTGCCGTGCTTCAGCGCCCAGAGCTGGGCGGCGAGCGCGCGCGGCGCCGGCTTCAGCAGCGCCGGGACGTAGAGGTGGAAGGCGCCGAAGCGGATGCCGAGCTGGCGCAGACCGGCTCGCCCCTCCTGGTCCAGCGTCTTCATCTCCTCGGCGACCTTGCTGCGCTCGAGCACGCCGAGCGCCTCGGCCGCCTGATAGGCGATGCCGCGGGCGATGCCGCTGACGCTCTCGGCGTTCTCCAGGATCTGGAGCGGACCGAGCAGCTTGGTGACGTGATGCTTAAGCCAGGCGCCGAGGCGGGTCTCGATCTGCTCGCGGGCCTGGGCCGGCAGGTGATCATCGACCATCAGGCGCAGGCGCGGCTCCAGAACCTTCTCGCCAGCGGTCAGGCGTGCGACCGGCTCGCCGATCCAGCGGATCAGCCCGTCATGCGAGAGCACGAAGGCCTCGTCGCCCGCCAACACGACGCGCGAGGCGCGTGCTTCAAGCTCGCCGCCGAGCGCCTTCAGCGCCGCCGCGTTCAAAGCTTTCGCTTCCGGACCACCCGCCTTCGGGTCCGCCGTGAAACGGAAGCCTTGCAGCAATCCGACATGCTGACCCTCGACCAGGACATCGCCGGTCGCGGTGACTTCGGCCTCCAACATCGCATTCTCCCGCAGGCGACGCATCAATACGCTCGTGCGCCGATCGACGAATCGGCTGGCGAGCCGTTCGTGCAAAGCGTCCGACAGCCTGTCCTCTACAAGACGAGCCACCCCCTGCCAATGCTCAGGATCAGGCAACCAGTCCGGACGATTGGCGACATAGGTCCAGGTTCGGACCTGGGCAATACGCGCCGAAAGGGTATCGATCTCGCCATCGACGCGGTCCAGCGCCGCCAATTGGCTGGCATACCAGTCCGGATCGAGCCGGCCATAGCGCATCAGACGAAGATAGAGCGTCGTCGCCAGTTCGGCATGCTGCATCGGCGCGATCTTGCGATAATCCGGCAGGCCGCAGACCTCCCAGAGCCGCGACACCGCCGGCTTGCCCTGCGCCAGCCGCGACACGTCATGATCGCGCGCCAGGATCTCCAGCGTCGTCATGTCCTCGGCGATCAGCGCCCGGGTCAGCCCCTGTTCCTGCGGCTGGACGTTGAGGCTGTCGAGCAAACCGGGAATCGAGCGCAGGTCGAGATCGGAATTGCGCCATTGCACCTGCCTCACCGCTTCGAAGCGATGATCCTCGATCGCCTCGACCAGCTCCTGCTCGAAAGGCGGGGCGCGCCCGGTCGTGCCGAAGGTGCCGTCGCGCAGATGCCGCCCGGCCCGGCCGGCGATCTGGCCGAATTCGGCCGGGTGCAGCTTGCGGTAATGGTGGCCATCGAACTTGCTATCGCCAGCGAAGGCGATGTGATCGACATCGAGATTGAGCCCCATGCCGATCGCATCGGTGGCGACGAGATAATCGACATCGCCCGACTGGTAGATCTCGACCTGGGCATTGCGCGTGCGCGGGCTGAGCGCCCCCAGCACCACTGCGGCCCCGCCCTTCTGCCGGCGGATCAATTCGGCGATGGCGTAGACCTCCTCGGCCGAGAAGGCGACGATCGCCGAGCGCCGTGGCAGCCGGGTGATCTTGCGGTCGCCGGCGAAGGAAAGCTTCGACAGGCGCGGGCGCGAGACGACGTTGACGCCGGGAATGAGCTGCTCGACCAGCGGCTTCATCGTGCCGGCGCCGATCAGCATCGTCTCCTCGCGGCCGCGATGGTTGAGCAGACGGTCGGCGAAGACATGGCCGCGGTCGAGATCGGCGGCGAGCTGGATCTCGTCGATGGCGACGAAATCGACCGCAAGGTCGCGCGGCATCGCCTCGACCGTGCAGACCCAGAAGCTCGGCCGCTCAGGCTTGATCTTCTCCTCGCCGGTGACGAGCGCGACAGCGTGCGGCCCGACCTTGTCGACGACGCGCTGATAGACCTCGCGCGCCAGAAGACGCAGCGGCAGGCCGATCATGCCGGTCGGATGCGCGACCATCCGCTCGATAGCGAGATGGGTCTTGCCGGTATTGGTCGGTCCGAGCACCGCCGTGACGCCGCGGGCGCGGAGCGAAGGCGGAAGAGAACGGGGTTGGATCAAGACGCTGGAGCTTTCCTGCAGTCCGGGCGGGGCAAGCCCTACTGGTTCAGGCCGCCTAAAGGCAACCCGATCCGTGAACAGAACGAGTCCGGAACGAAGCGAGGCCGAATCGCTGACTCCCGCAGAATCAGGTTTCGTTCACGGCGAGATATCGCGGCAAGCGATTCAAAAACCACAAGATTTTGAATCGACCTCATTCTTCATCCTTCGCCGACTTGCGCGCGCGAGGGCCGCTTTCGCTCATGTAGGTGGTTCTGGCGCCAGAACGAGAGGCCCGCCCGCAAGATCAGCGCCGGCAGCATCGCATCACGCCTCGCTTGACCCTAATACGTACGTACGTATTAATACTCTCCATGAGCAAGCCATCCCTTCGCCCGAACCTCATCGCCGCCGGCCACGACCTGTTCTGGCAGAACGGCTACGCCGCCACCGGCGTGCGGGAGATCGTCGCCGCCGCCGGTGCCAGCCCCGGCTCCTTCACCAACCATTTCGCGTCGAAAGAGGAGTTCGCCGGCGAGGTGCTGGAGCACTACTTCGCCTATGTCTGCGGCCTGGTCGACGAGGCGCTGGCCGATGACGGCCCGCCGCCTGTCGCCCGCCTGCGGCGTTATCTCAACCTGATCACCGGCAAGCTCGAGGAAGCCGACTGGGTCCGCGGCTGCATGGTCGGCAATTTCAGCCTGGAGACCGCGCCGACCAGCGAGCCACTGCGCGAAAAGCTCGTCGACATCTTCGCGCGCTGGCGCCAGCCCTTCGCCGCCTGCATCGCGCAGGGCCAGGCCAATGGCGAGATCACAAGCGCCTTCAGCGCGGAAGACCTCGCCGAAGTCCTGCTCGCCTCCTGGCAGGGCGCGATGCTGCGCATGAAGGTCGAACGCTCCCCGGCCCCGCTCGACCGCTTCAAGACCATCATTTTCCCCCTCCTGTTCGGAAAGGCCTCGTGATGACCGAGAAGTCCCAGCAGATGATCGCCGCCACTCGCCATAAGATTCCGGTCCTCGATTCGACCATGTCCTATGTCGAGGCGGGTACGCAGGGACCGACCGTGCTGCTGCTGCACGGCAATCCGACCTCCTCCTATATCTGGCGGAACATCATCCCGCGGATCACCCCGGTTGCACGCTGCATCGCGCCCGACCTGATCGGCTATGGAAAGTCCGGCAAGCCCGACATCGCCTATCGTTTCGCCGACCAGGTCCGCTATCTCGACGCCTTCATCGCGGCGCTCGGGCTCGAACGCCTCGTCATCCTCGCGCAGGACTGGGGCACGGCACTCGCCTTCCACCACGCCTCGCGCCGGCCGCAGAGCATGCTCGGCCTCGCCTTTATGGAGTTCATCCGGCCCTTCGCCGATTGGGAGAGCTTCCATCAGCGGCCGCAGGCGCGGGAATTGTTCAAGGCCTTCCGCACGCAGGGGCAGGGCGAGAAGCTGATCCTCGACGACAACGTCTTCATCGAGCGCATCCTGCCGGGCTCGGTGCTGCGCCAGATGGCGCCGGAGGAAATGGAGGCCTATCGCCAGCCCTTCCCGACGCCGGCCTCGCGCCGGCCGATCCTGAGCCTGCCACGCGACTTGCCGATCGCCGACGAGCCGGCCGACGTCTTTGCCATCAGCACCACCGATCACGCCGCACTGCAGGCCTCGACCTATCCCAAGCTTCTGTTCTCTGGCGATCCCGGCGCACTGATCTCGCCGGTGCAGGCGCGCGAGTTCGCCGCCGACCTGACCAATTGCCGCCTCGTCGAGCTCGGCCCGGGCGCACATTACCTGCAGGAAGATCACCCCGAAGCGATCGGTGACGCCGTCCACGATTGGCTTATCGAGATCGGTGTCGCGCAAGCGCCGGAAATCCGCAGCCAGCAGGCCGCCGCCTTCTGATCAGTCCGCGAAAACCTCGGCCAGGACCTGCGCAGCTTCGTCCGGCGCCTCGACATGGACAAAGTGGCCAGCGTCCTCACAGAAGGTCACTGCGACGTCGTCGAAATAATGCGACAGGAACGTCGCCCACTCCGATTTCAGGATCGGGTCGTGCCGGCCCCAATGCACCCGCGTGCGCTGGTGGATCGGCACGGAGGGCGCGGGGTGGCCATCGATCGCGGCGATCCGCGCCGCGTTCTGGCTACGATACCAGTCGAATCCCCCGCGCAGATTGCCGGGCTTCATGAAATTCTCGACATAAGTGTCGAAGATCGGCGCGAAGGCCTCCTTGCGGTGGCACCAATGCGTCAGGAAATGCCCAAGATAGAGGGCGCAGGCCTCGCGGCTGGAGCCGATCAATTGCTCCGCCAGCGGCAATTGCTGGAAGGACTGGTACCAGATCTCATTGATGTGGCCGTCGCGCACCCAGGCCGAGCCGACGCTCGGCGTCGGGCAGTTGAAGAACAGGAGCTTCTCGACCCGCTGCGGATGGCGCCGCGCCAGCCCCTGCGCGACATAGGCACCGACATCGTGACCGACGACGCCG
The DNA here is from genome assembly GCA_005502805.1 of Rhizobiales bacterium 2SD. Lineage (GTDB taxonomy): Bacteria > Pseudomonadota > Alphaproteobacteria > Rhizobiales > Beijerinckiaceae > Allobosea. Next base: position 560,757 of record SCMY01000001.1, read on the forward strand.
ACTGGGCCGACATCGAGCGCCCACAGCAGCGCCGCGATATCATCGGCATGGGCGTTGGCGCCGACATCGCTGCGCGGCGCCGATGATTTGCCGCTGTCGCCGAAGCCACGCAAGTCGGGTGCGATCAACCGGAACTCGCCATGCAGCCGGTTCATCATCGGCAGCCAGCTCATCCAGAATTCCGGCCAGCCATGCAGCAGCAGGACCACCGGCCCGTCGCCGATCTCGGCGACATGGAGCACGGTGTCGCGTACGACGACCTGGCGATGCCTGAGGCCGGGCGGCAAGGCGAAATCGCTGGACATGGCGGCTCCGGAAGCGAATCGCCGGTGAGGCTAGCGCCTCGAACGAACGTTCCGCAATTCGTCGAATGGCAAAGCCTTCATGCGTTGCGGAGCGAAGGGAGAATTCGGACGCTGGCGGGGATAGATAGCGATCTTATCCCCAGCGGTTTCGGCGGCCTCAGAATAGCGCGCTCCAAAACAAGGAGCGCGCCATGCCGGACCTGCCGCAGCATTCAGCCCATGCCGGCGCGCGCTGGCGCGAGATCGTCCTTCTGCGCCGCCGGCTCGTCGCGCTGAAGGCGCAAACGTGGCTGCTCCGCCATGAACTCGCTCGCAAATACAATCCCGACCAGCCGCGCGTGCCAGCTGGCAATGCCGATGGCGGGCAATGGACCAGTGGCGGTGGCAGCGGCGGTTCGGCACTGACTGGAACCGACTGGATCAGCGATCTCGGCAACGCCTTCTCGGCCGCGCTGACCTTCGGCGATGTCGTCGCCGATACCAGCGGCGAGGAGAGCTGGGCCTTCTTTCAGGAAGGGACGCGCACGGACGGCTCGCTCGCCGAGCGCGCCGTCGTCAATCGGGACGGCTCGACCATCCAGTCCGAATTCGCCGACGCCGACAAGCCCAGCGACTGGGACGAACGCCACACCGTCACCCTGCCCGAAGGCGGCAAGACCACCTTCGAAACCGCCGACCGCACCCAGACGATCCGCGATGGTGGTCCCGACGGCGAGGTCGTTTCGCGCTCGACCTGGACCGAACGCGGGCCGGAGCGCGAGGCGACGGTGCAGGAGGCGCGGACTCCATCGCGACCCAGTAGCCCGCCCCTTGCTGAAAACACGATCAACTCTGCTCTGACGCTGTTCAGCTGGCTCTCTACCCGCAACAAGCTAGATAGCTTGCAGGCGGTCGCCAGCTTCAATGCGGGAGATTATTCGCCCAGCGCCGACGCAATTGATCTAAGCTTCGTCGGCCAGCTTCGCGAGGATGAAGTTGATCGCGCCTGCCCACGCTACCATGAGGTGCGCAGCCGCACCAACGCCGCAGTCGATGCCGTCGGGCCGCGCAGCGGCTACCCAAATCCGCGTGATTACGGCACCGCCGTTCACTCCAATCTCAAATGGCAAGTCGAGAACCTCGGCGATCCCAATTTTCGTGCAGAGAGGTCCTTTCTTAAGAGCCAATTCGAGGGAAAGCCGGATGACGTACCTTATGGTTCACCGAATTCGCTTCGCATCGATGTCTACGAGAAGCGCCATGATGGAACCGTGTGCGTCTATGATATCAAGACCGGCAAAGCCGGATTGACTCCGGGTCGTGCAGCCGAAATTGCGGGAACTGTCTACAAGCGCTTCACTGGCGTCCGTCGCATTATCGTAACTGAAATCAGGCCAACGCGATGACGACAATTCGCCAGATCAATAAACTCGTGAAACCGCTAGCGGGATCGGGACGCGAATTCGTTCAGAAAGAATGGTGTATTTTCCACACTGCGATCCATCATGTCATCAATCGTATCGATATATTACGCACGTCAGAAGCAAATCATTTTCGAGTAATCTGGAAATTCTGCCCTTCTTTTAGTACAGGATTCACTCTCGAATGGGAAAAATGGTTTGAGCCAGGACCACATCAATTCTGGCTCTGGTCCACGCCCGACATCGACGAGAGGTTCGTTGCTTGCGTCAACGAGCAAGTCCTGCCGTGCATCCGCGGCACAAAAACTCTCGACGACTTCGTAAAACTGGTCACTGAGGCAGATTTCATCATCACTCGCCTAGCCGATCACGTCGACACCGACATCCGTGTCGACATCGCCCGTGGCGATCTCGACACCGCCCGGACCAAATGCCGCGCACTGCATGAACGCTGTGCTCGTGACCCGGAATCTTACTGGGGACGGATCTGGCGCAGGACCACCGACCGCGCCGGCCCCTTGCTCGAAGCGGGCGACAGGCCGGCGCTGATCGCTCTCTTGCACGAATGGGAGCGCGAGCTAGTCAAGAAGCTCGGCCTGGAAGCGATCTACGAACCCACGCCTTTCCCACTCGAACTCGCCGCCAGCGCCTGAGCTCAATTCCGCGTCGCGGTCGCCGTCACGCCCGGATCGACCTTGAAGCTCGAGGCCTCGATCACGGCGGTGCCGATCATCGTCTTCACCGAAATCCGCACCGGCAGCATCATGTTCGTCCCGGCGACGGGAGCGAGCCAGGTCGAGATTTCCTTGTTCTCGGCCATGAATTTGGTCGAGGGCCGCAGGGAGCGATGGCCGGCGATCGGCACATAGCGCGCCTGGCAGACCGAGACCGGGCCGCTATAGCCGTCGATCTTGATCTCCCGCGTGCCGGAATAGCTCAGCTTGATGTCATAGCGGGCGGCGCCGTCGAAGATCGCCAGCGTGCGGTTGCAGGCAGTTGCTCCCGCATTGCGGCCTGATGCCTCGACCGGCATCAGGAAGGCGCTGAGCGGGTCCATGATGTTGCGCTGGTGCTCGTCCTTGAGCGGGACGCGATCGGGCTTGGCGTCGATCGGCGGCTCGATCGCCAGCGCCTGCACCGCGTTGCCGCCGAGCGCCATGCGCACCGTCCGGCTTTCGCTGGAATTGGCCGAAGACACCGCGAAAGTCGCCGGCGAAAGCCTGTTGCCGTTGAGATTGCCGGTCGCCGCGCCCGAGCCGCGCCCACCGGTGAAACTGCCGACGAGGCCTGTCAGCTTGGCGTTGGCGTCGAGCTTGTAGCTATTGCCGTCGATGCCGCCGGAGAGATTGGCCTTGCCGAGCGACAGGCCGAGCAGGCTGACGTCATAGGTCGCATCGAGCGAGGCCGCCTGCACGGCCGGCGCTGGCAAGGCGAGCGTCAGCGCCGCGATCAGGGCGCTGCTGGCAGGCGACAGAGCGAGCTTCATCTTGAGGCTCCGGAGCGCGACGGGCAGCGTCGCATGCACTGGGATTCGGTCCGAATCGTGACTGGTTCTCGTCAGCTTGGCGAGATAATGGTTACCGAGATGTTTCCGGGCCGTTTCCGCACGACCTGCCTTGACGCCCTGTCCCCGGCCCGTTATAGACCCGCCACTTCAATTTGACTTCCGGTGCTTGCCTGCCGGCACGTCGCGTGTCGGCACTTTGCGTTGAGTACCGGAGATTTTGGGAACAGGATCATGGCCCGCCGTTGCGAACTGACCGGGAAAGCCACCCAGACCGGCCACCTCGTCAGCCACTCGAACCGCAAGACCAAGACGGTCTTCCGGCCGAACCTCGTCAACGTCACGCTGCAGTCGGATGCGCTCGGCCGTTCGGTCCGCCTGCGCGTCTCGGCGAACGCCCTGCGCACCGTCGACCATCGCGGCGGCCTCGACGCCTTCCTGGTCAAGGCTCCGGCCGGTGACCTGTCGACCGGCGCGCTGGCGCTGAAGCGCGACATCGAGAAGAAGCTCGCCGCCAACTGAGCGCGGGTTTCCCTCGGGACTGAACGAAGCGGCCGCGAGGCCGCTTTTTTCGTTTGCCCTTTCGTCATGGTCGGGCTTGTCCCGACCATCCACGTCTTCGTTCGTCGAGAACGGTGTTCAAGACGTGGATGCTCGCCACAAGGGCGAGCATGACGGCTGAGCCTCATCCGGCCGGAGATGCTCGGGTCAAGCCCGAGCATGACGCGAGCTGCTATTGCGCCAGCTCGAACTCCAGCAGCACCGTCCGCTGCAGGAAGGTCGAGAAATTGTCGTCCGAGATCAGGGTGATGATGGTTCGCCCGTTCTCCAGATGGACGGCCATCCCTTCCATGTTGTCGATCTCCTGGCCGAGATCGGCCTCGATCAGCAGCGGCCCGTCCAGTTTCGCTCCCGGCCGGATCGTGGCGCCGGCGATGCGGCGGATACGCATGCCGACGCCGCGCAGCGGCTTGTACCAGCGCTCCAGCAGCAGCATGTCACCGCCCGGCAGGACCGCGAGGTCGGTGACGTCGTAACCATCGCGGCGGATCACCTGCAGCGTGCCGGGCTGGCGCCCACCGATGATGAAGCCCGTGGTGGGCTCGTCCTCGCGGCCGGAGCGCTCGGAAATCGCGATCAACGCCCCGGCGAGCAGGTGACCGGCCGGCAGCACGCCGAGCGCCTCCAGCCCGCGATTCCCCGGCAGGCGTTTCAAGGCGGGCGGGGTCGGCACCAGCTGCGCCCGCGCCTCGACGCCATGGCGGGCGAAGTCGAAGCGCAGGATATCATGAGCGCGCTCGACGCCGATGAAAGCCGTGCCGCCCTGGATGGCGAGCGATTCGGTGTCGTAATAGCGCGAGCGATGCAGTGGCTTGCCGGAGGCGCCGAGGATCGGCGCGAGCTCGGCCTCGTCCAGCCCGGCGAGTTTACCCGGACTGTTGCGCACGACCCTGGCCGTCAGCCAGAAGCCGTTGTCGGTGATGGCGATGAGACGAGCGCCATCGGGCGAGCGCCACAGCCCCGAGAAACCACCGAAACGCGGATGGCTGCCGGAGAGCTGGAGCCCGCCGCGGAAGACGAGCTGCCCGAAGCGGGTCTTGGTCGGATTGCCGGGCTCGAAGCTGGCGATCGGCCGGGCGGAGATGCTGACCGGGATGCGTCCTGGCTCAAGGCTCTGCGCCCGCGCAGGCGCGGCCAGAGCCGCCGCGCCGAGGCCGGCGAGAACGCTGCGGCGGCTCGGGCTCATTGCAGGCGGCGCGAGCCCCGCGAGCTTGCTCCGCCGGCATCCTCCTCGAACAATTCCGCCAGCTTCTCGGTCATCACGCCGCCGAGCTCCTCGGCGTCGACGATGGTGACGGCGCGGCGGTAATAGCGGGTGACGTCGTGGCCGATGCCGATCGCGATCAGCTCGACCGGCGAGCGCGTCTCGATCTCCGCGATGACATGGCGCAGATGCCGCTCGAGATAGCTGCCGGCATTGACCGAGAGGGTGGAATCATCGACCGGCGCGCCATCCGAGATCACCATCAGGATCTTGCGCTGCTCGGAACGGCCGAGCAGGCGCTTATGCGCCCAGTCGAGCGCCTCGCCGTCGATGTTCTCCTTGAGGAGCCCCTCGCGCATCATCAGCCCGAGATTCTTCCGCGCCCGGCGCCAGGGGGCGTCGGCGGCCTTGTAGATGATGTGCCGGAGATCGTTGAGGCGGCCGGGATTGGCCGGCTTGCCCGATTGCAGCCAGGCCTCGCGCGACAGCCCCCCCTTCCAGGCGCGGGTGGTGAAGCCGAGCAGCTCGACCTTGACGCCGCAGCGCTCCAGTGTCCGCGCCAGGATGTCGGCGCAGGTCGCCGCGACCGTGATCGGCCGGCCGCGCATCGAGCCGGAATTGTCGATCAGCAGTGTCACCACGGTGTCGCGGAAGTTCGTGTCCGATTCCTGCCGGAACGAGAGCGGCTGAAACGGATCGATGATGATCCGCGGCAGGCGCGACGGATCGAGCGCGCCCTCCTCCAGGTCGAACTGCCAGGAGCGGTTCTGCTGCGCCATCAGGCGGCGCTGCAGGCGATTCGCCAGGCGCGCGACGACACCCTGAAGATGCGCCAGCTGCTTGTCGAGATAGGCGCGCAGGCGCGTCAACTCCTCGGCGTCGCAGAGCTCCTCGGCGGTGACGATCTCGTCGAACTTCTGGGTATAGGCCTTGTAGTCGGTCTGCGGCCGGTCATTGGCGCGGCTCTCGCGCGGACGCGGCGCCTCGCCGGCCTCCTCAGCCTCGGAATTCTCGTCTTCCTCGTCCCAGTCGCCGGCGGGCGCATCGGCCGCCTCGGAGGCGCCCTCCTGCAACTCCTCGGCGGCGTCCTCGCTGGTCTCGGTCTCCGAGCGCTCGCCCTGGCTCTGCTGCTCGGCCTCGCCCTGTTCCTGCTGCTGCTCGTCGGAGGACTGGTCCTGATCGTCCTCGTCCTCTTCGGAATCGTCGCCCTGGCTCGACTGCTCGGCCATGTCGAGCGAGACGAGCAGGTCGCGCACGGTGCGGGCGAAGGCGCGCTGGTCCTCGATCGATTTCGCGAGACGGTCAAGATCGTCACCGGCCTTGGCCTCGATCTGCTCGCGCCAGAGATCGACCAGCTTCTCCGCGGCCTTGGGCGGCTTCAGGCCGGTCAGGCGCTCGCGCACCATCAAAGCGAGCGCATCCTCCAGCGGCGCATCGGCCCGGTCGGTGATCTCCTCATAGCGGCCACCGCGATGATAGCGATCCTCCAGCATCGCCGATATGTTGCCGGAGACGCCGCTCATCCGGCGCGAACCAACACTCTCGACGCGGGCCTGCTCGACCGCATCGAAGACGGCACGGGCCGCATCGCCCTCGGGCGCCGCGCGGCGATGGACCGCCGCGTCATGGCAGGCGAGGCGCAGCGCCATCGAATCGGCATGGCCGCGCAGGATCGCGACGTCGCCCGCGGTGAGCTTGCGCGGCGGCTCGGGCAGGCGGGCGCGCTCGCCGACCAGCGAGGGTTTGTCGGCAGCGAAGACGATCTCCATCTCCGGCTTGCGTGCGATCGCCTTCATCGCGCCCGAGACCGCGCGCTTCAGCGGCTCGGCCGGCGCTTCCTTCGGGGTTCCGGGCTTGCGGTTGGAGATGCTCATAGCGCCTTCATGAAGTGGTGGAAGGTCTGCCCGGCGACGGGATAGCCCTCCATGCGGCCGCATTCGCGATAACCCATGCGAGGGTAGAAGCCCGGCGCCTGGATGCTCATCGTGCCGAGATAGACGCCGCGTGCGCCATAATCGCGCGCCGCCTGCTCGGCCATCGCCAGCAGCGCCTCGCCATGGCCGGCGCCGCGATGGGCTTCGTCAATCCAGAACAGATCGACATAGAGCCATTCCCATTTCAGCTCGCCGATCAGGCCGCCGACCATGGCGCCGCTCTCGTCGCGCAGGCTGAGCGCCAAGGGCTCGGCATTGCGCGGCCCGACCCTCGCCTCGTTATGGGCGGAGAGGCCGCGCACCACGACCTCGCGCGTTGCGGCGAAATCCGCCTCGCGCTGGACCGTGGCCTGCTTGCTGTCGGCGGCGCTCACGGCGTGCTCCTTCAGCGCGCGCGCCCGTTGTACATCGTCGGGCTCAGCTCGGTCGGCTCGACGCCGGCAAGGCAGCGGACGTTGATCGCGACGGTCGGCGTGCCATCCGGCGCATTGGCGCGGGCGAAGGATTCCATGCCGCAGGTTTCACAGAAGAGATGCTGGATCTTCTGTGAGTTGAAACGGTACTCGGTCAGCGCATCCTCACCCTTGGTCAGGGTGAAATTCACCGCCGGGCTGAAGGCCAGCACCGAGCCGCGGCGCTGGCAGTAGGAGCAGTTGCAGGTGATCGTCTGGGAGAGGTCGGCCTCGACTTCGTAGGCGACCCGCCCGCAATGACAGCTTCCTTCGTACCGGGCCATGGCTGGCCTCCCGTTGTCAGCTCAGGACGACGTTGACCGCGCTCTCCGGCAGCTCCTTGCCGAAGGAACGCTGGAAGAACTCCGCCACCAGCGTGCGCTCCATCTCGTCGCACTTGTTGAGGAAGGTGACGCGGAAGGCAAAGCCGATATCGCCGCCGAAGATCGCCGCGTTCTCGGCCCAGGTGATGACCGTACGCGGGCTCATCACGGTCGAGAGGTCGCCGTTCATGAAGGCGTTGCGGGTGAGATCGGCGACGCGGACCATCTTGTTGACGATGTCCTTGCCCTCCGGCGAAGCCTGATAGTGCTTCGACTTGGCGAGCACGATCGCGACCTCGTTGTCATGAGGCAGATAGTTCAGCGTGGTGACGATCGACCAGCGGTCCATCTGGCCCTGGTTGATCTGCTGCGTGCCGTGATAGAGGCCGGAGGTGTCGCCGAGGCCGACCGTGTTGGCGGTGGCGAAGAGGCGGAATGCGGCGTGCGGGCGGATGACGCGCTTCTGGTCGAGCAGCGTCAGCTTGCCGGACTGCTCGAGCACGCGCTGGATTACGAACATCACGTCCGGGCGGCCGGCATCGTACTCGTCGAAGACCAGCGCGATATTGTTCTGCAGTGCCCAGGGCAGGATGCCGTCCTGGAACTCGGTGATCTGCTTGCCTTCCTTCAGCACGATCGCGTCCTTGCCGACGAGGTCGAGGCGCGAGACGTGGCTGTCGAGGTTGACGCGGACGCAGGGCCAGTTCAGCCGGGCCGCGACCTGCTCGATATGGGTCGACTTGCCGGTGCCGTGATAGCCCGAGATCATCACGCGGCGGTTATGGGCGAAGCCGGCAAGGATCGCGATCGTGGTGTCGCGGTCGAAACGGTAGTCCGGATCGAAATCCGGCACATGGGCCTCGGGCTGCGAATAGGCCGGCACCTCCATATCGGACTCGATGCCGAAGACCTGACGCACCGACAGCTTCATGTCGGGCATGCCGGGGGCGGAGGCAGTCGTCGTTGTCATCATTCTTCTCCGGGCGCAGGACAGGGGCCGGTAAAGACCCGGTGTCCTCGTAAGCCGACCGAAAGGGAGGCGTGTAGAACCTCCTTAGATCGAAAGCGGCGGAGCGGCAATTCGCAAGAGGCATGCCGTCCCTTCGCCGGCATGCATTCACGCACGGCCCGCGAGCAGCTTCGCGATCGCCGCGACGGTGCCGTTCGCCCCGTCGAGATCGACCTTGGCAGCCGGCGGAACGTCTTGCGCCAGCGCCTCGTCGATCGTGGCGGCCAGAGCTTGCGGCCCGTCGGCCAGCCTCACAACGCGCGCCAGCCCAGCCCGTTCCAGCGCGGCGGCGCGCAAGGCCTGCTCGGTCTCGTTGCCGGCATCGAACGGAACGAGCAGCGCCGGCCGCGCCGCCTGCAGCAGGTCGAGCGCGGTGTTGTAGCCAGCTTGGCTGATCGACAGCGCACAGGCGGCGAGCAGAGCCGGGAAATCCGGGCGTGCCCGCTCGACTCGGGCATTGGCCGGAGCCGATTGTCGCAGGGCCGCGAAATCGGCCTCCGCGACCCCTCGGCCAATCAGGAAATGGAAGGACTGTTGCGGCAAGAGCCGCGCCACCGTGAGTGCTGCCTCGAACAGCGGCAGCGCTGCCGCCGAGCCGCCGCCGGAGACGAGGATGGTTCCCGACGAATCTACTGGGGTCCCCGGCACCGCCGGTGGTTCCGCCAGATAGCCGGTATAGATCAGCTTGCCGGTGATCTCCGGCGTCACCGGCCAGGAGGCCTCGAGCGGCAGGACATGCGGGTCGCCATGCACCAGCACCGCGTCGAACAGCGTCGCGATCCGCTCGGCCGTCTCGGCCAATCGGTCCGAGCGAAGCGGCGCGACCAGCACGTCGCGAAGCGAAGCCAGCACAAGCACGCCCGGCTTGGCCGTCTTCACGGCCTCGATCAGCGCCAAGAACTCGCCAGCAAGCTGGCGTCGGCCGAACGGGAAATGCTCGGTGACGACGATATCCGGCGAAAGCTCGCGGGCCAGCGCGACCAGTCGCTCACGCCGCGCCACAAGCCGCTCCGGCGTCGCCGCCTTTCCGTTCTCGTCGAGCAGATTGCGGAAATCGGTGCCCTGCGTGCGTACCGGCGGCAACTGCACGAAGCAATAATCCGCCGCCTTGCCATCCGGCATGCCGCCGCTGGCGAGCGTGACGTCATGGCCCGCCGCGGCCAGTGCCTGCGCCAGCTGCCGGGCCCGCACCAGATGGCCGATCCCGAGCAGATGCGTGACCGCGATCAGGATGCGTGCGCTCATGGCGCCCCGTCATCCTTGCCTGAGACCGCCGCCATGAGGGACCGGTGAACCCGCTCCAGCCCGGTCTGCGCCGAGAAATCCACCCTCAACCTGTCGAAGGCGGCTGCACCCAGCTTGGCGCGCCAGTGCGGATCGCGGGCCAACCCCTCCAGCGCCTTGGCCAGCGCCGTGACATCGCTCGGCCGCAGCAGCAGCCCTTCGCGGCCATGCTGCACGAATTCCGGGATGCCGGCGAAATCGGTCGCGACGATCGGCAGGGCCTGACTCGCCGCCTCCATCACCACATTGGGCAGGCCGTCGCGATCGCCATTCTCCGCCTGCTTCGACGGCAGCACGAAGAGATCGGCCTCGCGCAGCGCCGCGATCACCGCACCTTGTGCCTGCGCTCCGCGCCATTCGATCCGCGAGGCAAGGTCGAGCTTCTCCGCCTGCGCCTTCAAGGCTGCGAGCATCTCGCCACCGCCGATATGGGTAAGCCGCCAGTTCAGCTCGGCCGGCAGGATCGCCAGCGCCGCGAGCAGGTCGTCAAAACCCTTCTTCGCCACCGCTCGCCCGATGGTGATGAAACGCACCGGCGCGGCCGGATCGGAGCCGTCGCGCGGCGGGCGCGTCTCGGGCGGCGCCGGAAAGCGCGACAGGTCGAGCCCGTGATAGAGCAGCGCGACCTTGTCCGACCGATCGGCGAGGCGGTCGAGTTCGGCATGGCCGTCGCGGGTGCAGGTCACGCCCCAGCGCGCGTCCGCGATCTTCTCGCGCTTCTCCCAGTCCGGCGTCGTCCAGATGTCCTTGGCATGCGCCGAGAACGACCAGGTGAGACCCCGGCTCTGCGCGGCATAGCGAATGACCGAGGCGGGCGTGTGCAAGTAGTGGACATGGAGATGGCGCGTGCCCGCAGGCAGCTCGCGGGCCATCACGCACGCCTGGCCGAAGCGGCGCAGACGGTTGCGCGTCCGATCGCGGGCAAGATCGCGCAGGAAGGCACCGAGCAGCCGAATGATGCTCGGCCGCGCAAAGGCCCTGATGATGCCGCGCAGCACCCGGGGCCAGTCGTCATGGAGATATTCCGGCAGATAATGCAGCGGCGCCGTGATCTCCTGGTGCATCATGTGGCGTGCGCCATCGGTCGGATGGCGCAGCGACCAGATCGCGAAGGGCAGGCCGAGCCGCTGCAGGCCGAGCAATTCCTGCGCGATGAAGGTCTCCGACAGGCGCGGATAGCCCTTCATCGCGATCGCAACCGCCGGCCCCTCGGGCGTATTCGTGCTCATCTACGACCGATCAGCATGAACCGGGTGTAGTTCTTGCTCGGCAGAGCGCCGGCGAACCACAGCTCCGACAGCCCGGCCTGCGACTTGAAAGCGTCGAGCGAGGGCACGCAGCTGCGATGATCCGGCTCGCGGAAATAGTCGTTCGACTGCAGCAGCAGCGGCAATCCGGCCGGCAGGCTGGCGATCCAGCCAGGCACATCGCCGAGATGTTCGCAGCTGGTGTTGATCACCAGCCCCGGCCGGCCACCCTCGGCCTGCTCGAAATCGAGCCCCATCATGTCGGCCGTCAGCGCCCGGAAGCGTCCGGTGGCGACATGGCGATGGTTGAGGATCTCGGCGATCGGCGCGCAGTCCGGGTCGATGTCGAGACTCAACAGCTGCGGGATCGTGAGCCGCTCATCGGCCAGCAGCATCGCCCCGAGCACACCATGCCAGGCACCGAGCACCCAGACCGGTCCCTCCGGCTTCGGCAGGACCTGCGCCAAGGTCTCGACCAGCCAGCGCTTCGAGGCGATCTGCTTGGGATTGAAAGCGATCGAGATATCGGCGCGCACGCCCTTGCCGACCAGCCGGGCGAGATCGGCGACGATCGCGTCGCCCGTCAGCGCCGCGACGCCGCGCAGTATGTCGTGCAGCGCCTCGCGGGAAATCTCGTCGGTCATCGAAACTCTGGCAATCGGGGGGTCGGAAGCGGCGGGACCATAGGGATGCAGGTTGGACTTTGCCAGCCGCGCTAGCCGCGATCGGGCCCCGGATCGGCCAGATCGGGCGTAGCGTCCTTCGCCGCCGACACCCAGCCTCCGGCGCCGTCCTTGGCTTGCATGCCCTGTTCGGCATCCGAGCGGGCTTCACCTGCCGGGGTGCTGCCGAAGCCGTAGACCTGCATCGGCTTGTCGCGGCCCTTGACCGCGATCTTGTGCGGGACGGTGTCGCGATAGCTGCGGCCGGTCGCACTCACCGTCTCGGCGGAGACGACGATGTCGGACAAAAGCCGCCGCGTCGCCGCTTCGAGCTGGCTCGCGATCATCACCGTCTCGCCGACGGTGATCTCGCGCCGCCCCATGCTCTCGTTCTCGACCGCGCCGACGATCGCCTGGCCGCCATGGATGCCGATGCCGATGCGCAGCGGCAATGGCAGGGCGTTTGAATATTCGCGGTTGAGCGCCTCGACCGCGCGGACCATGTCGCCGGCCGCTGCGATCGCCGCCGCGCCCGCCCGCGCCGGCGTCGCCTCCAGCCCGAACACCGCCATCAGCCCGTCGCCGTAGATCGCCTCGATCCGACCGCCATGCGCCGCGATCGCCTGGGACATCTCGTCATAGAAGCGGTTGAGCAGGTTCATGAGCTCATGCGGCAATTGCCGCTCGGACAGTGCGGTGAAAGCCCTGAGGTCGGCGACCATCACCGTCAGCCCCTTCTTGCCGATCCGGTCATCCGGATCGACGGTCCCCGACGGGCCAGCGCCGCGCTGCTTGGCGGCGAGCAGGATCTGGACCTGCAGGTCGCGCTTCGGCCGAATCTGGCAGGCGAGCCGGACGTGATCGCCGGCCGAGATCCGGCGCAGCAGCCGCGCTTCGTTCGGACCGGGCGGCGGAAGCTCGTCGGCGCCGTCGAGCACCAGCACGCGGCAGGTGGCGCAGCGTGCCCGCCCGCCGCAGAGCGCAGCATGGGGAATGCCGAAGCGCCGGAAGATCTCGAGCAGGGTCGGCCCCGGGATGACGCGGCGCACGCCATGGCCGACGAAGCGCACCGCGATGGCCCCTAACGCCCGTGCCCGGAGCTCACGCAGCACGACGAAGCCGGCAAAGCCGCCGATCAGCCCGAAGAAGGCGCGCTTGGCCCAGGTCACGTTCAGATTGAACATGTCGACCTGCTGGGCGGTGTAGAGCTCGGGCGGCAGCGCCATCATCTGCGCCTCGCGCCCCGCGACCGAGAAACCGATCAGGGCGAGCAGAGGGATCAGGATCGCCGCCAGCAGGAAGGGATCGCGCCAGCGCGCATAAGCGTCGCGCGCCCGGAAGGTGAAGTGCAGGCCGATCACGCCATGCGTCCAGACCAGCAGCAGCAGCAGGCTCTGCGACAAAGCGAGATTGGGCCAGAGCCGGCGCAGCACGGCGTGATAGCTCTCGTCCTGGCCGAACAGCACGCCCTGCACCCTCGTGCTGACGATATGGTCGATCAGCAGCAGCGGGATCGCGACGCCGAGCACGATCTGGATCACCTCGCGGCCCGGCATGCGGAACGTGCGCCGCTGCGCCACGCGCAGCAGGGCGAAGACCGGATGGACGATGAGCGAACCGTAGAGCGCGACCGTGCCGATCCAGCTGTGCCAGAACCAGTAGCGCCACTCCTGCGCCGCCTCCATCGCCGCGACGCCGAAGATTCCGAGCGCGTGATTGAGGAAATGCGTGGTCGCGAAGACCATCAGGATGCAGCCCGAGGCGAAGCGCACGTCGCGACTCCAGGACGACATCTGGTCGAAGCCTGAACTCACCGGCCTGCCCCCGGCTGGCGCGCTTGGAACCGCTGTCATCGGCGCCCCCGGCGCTTCAATGTGTCTTCTCGCCATGCAGGACGGAATCCGCCAGCCGATAGAGCCGGCCGGCGAGATCCCGCGACAGCGCGACCGAGAACTCGGGGATATTGTCGAGCAGCTCGAAGAACAACGTCCGCGGCAGGCGCAACGCCACCACGTCGGTCTTGGCGGTGGAACGGGCCGCATAGGTCTGGTTGCACAGCAGCGGCACGTCGCCGATCAGACTGCCGGTCGCGAGCCGGAAGGTCTTCGACCGCCCGTCGGGTGTATCGTGCGACAGCTCGACCTCGCCCTCCAGCACACAATAGACCTCCTCCGGCTTGTCGCCTTCCTCGGTGATGACGGTGCCAGCCGGGAAATGCAGCCGTTCGCCCATCAGCGCGAGCAGCTTCAGCCGCGGACCCGGCAGGCCCCGGAACAACGGGATCGACTTCAGGCAGCCTATATCGCTCTCGAGCGTCATGTCCTTGCCTCGATCGGAACCGCCCCGTTTGGCGGCGGCAGTGCGTCCAGCGCCTCGTCCGCCTCGTCGCTGGCTCCGCCCCTGCCGCTCACCCGGGCCACGGCCCCGTTGAATACGACCTTCTCAGGGATATCGGCAGCCAGCCCCCGGTCGGTCAAGAGCAGGAAAACGGTTCTGTCCTGGCAATAGCTGGCGATCCGCCGAACGAGGCCGCCCGGATCGGGGCAGGTGACGGCGAAAGCGTCGAGGTCGAGCACCAGGATGTCCGGTCGCTTGATCAGCGCCTGCGCCAACGGCACCATCAATCGCAGACGCAACGGCAGATGGCGGCCGCGCAGCCCGACATCGGTGTTGAGCCCGAGGCGATAGGCGGCAGAGTCCAGCCCTGCACGCGACAGTGCCGCCCGGGCGATCTCCGCCACCTTGCGCCCGGCATCGGGGATGCCGAAGCCGATGCGCCCGAACAGCAGGTTGTCGCGCACGCTTGCGCCATGGATCACGTCGGCGGGATCGTAGAACTCGATCTCGTCGGCCTTCTCGCCCGGCAGATAGGTCTTGAAGCTGTGCCTCGCCCGCAGCACCCGCCGCCGCAGCGCAATGTCGAGCAGGTTCAGCCGGTGCTTTGGCTCGATATAGCCGAGTGCGAGCTGGACCAGCTCGCGCTGCACGCTCGGATCGAGCGGACTGCGCCGGTCGTGCCGCCGCAGCGCTTCGGCGAGCTCGCCGAGCTTCTCCAGATCGACCTCGCCGCCGAAGGCGTAACGCTCGAACAGCGTATGCCCCTGGGGCAGGCCGGCGAAAATCTCGACCAGGGTCGAGGCGATGCGTCCACCGATCTCGGCGAGCGGCTCCTCCAGCGCCTCGGCCTGCAGCACCGAGCGGGCGTAGGAGTCCTCGAGCAGGAAGTCGGCGGGCTGACGGCCATTGCGCATGGCGCCGAAGACCAGGTTCTCGGCGATCGTCGCATTGGCGTTGTAGCGGTCGAGATCGAAGACCTCGATCAATCCACCGAGCTTGGTCTTGGCCAGTTCGGCCGCCACCACCTCGCGCGCTTCGATGATGCGCTCGGCCGCGCCTTCCGGCAATGGCGCGATGACCTTGGCGTCGAGGCCGAGCTCATAGACCTCGTCGGCACAGCCGAGCGTGTCGAGCACGGCGAGCAGGCGCTGGTCGAGGCCCTCTTCGCCATCCAGCCCGACACCTTCATAATCGGTCCAGTCTGCCGTGAAGGGCAGCGGCGTATTTCCAGCCCGCAGTGCCTCGATGAAACGTCGATGTTCTTCCTGATCGACAGTTCGGTCCGGCTTCACCACCGGCCGCTTGCGCTTAAGCGGCAACAGGATGTTGTCGCGCAACGAACCATTGATGATCTCGACCTCGGGTCCGGCATAGCCGATGACGTGGCTGGCGCGCTCGACACTGATCGCGGACAGCGGCTCGCCGTCGATGAGGACGCGGCCTCCATAGCTCATCGTCTGCCGGCCGAGGATGCGGCCGAGCGTGTCGCGCCCGCTGCCTGCAGCCCCTATCAGCGCCACCTGGCCCGGCCGCTGGAACGTGGTCATCAGCGGCGCCAGCAGGGGCTGGCCGCGATTGTCGACCATCTCGACCTTGTCGAGCCGGATCTCGCCGCGCAGCGGCAGCGGCGCGATCTCGCCCTTCTCCTCGAGCGTCACCACCTCGCTCGGACTGAACTGGGAGATGACCTGCTCGTATTTGATGGTGACGTCGTTGCGCTGCTGCTCCCAGTCGATCAACTCCTTGATCGGCGGCGGCAGGTCGCGATAGGCCGCGATCACCGCGACCAATTGGCCGATGTCGAGCCGGCCCTGCAAAGCGAAGAAACCGCCGATCGCGTAGAAGAAGAAGGGCGTGATCTGCGCCATAAGGTTGTTCAGGAACTTGACGGCAAATTTGCGCTTGTAGAGCGCATAGCGGATGTCGAACAGCGCCCCCAGCCGCCCGGCGATGTCGGACTGGATATAGGAGGTCGCGCCGTTGCCCTGGATGGTCGGTCCGGCGTCGACGATCTCGCCGATCCGCCCAGCGAGCTGGCGAGAGGCGATCTGGCGCTCACGGCCAAGCCTGAGCTGCTCCTTGCGCAGGATCGGGATGATCACCGCCTGCATCAGCACGATGACCAGCGCGATCGAGCCGAGCCAGACGCTCTGCATCATGATGAAGGCGAGCGCGGTCAGGGCCTGGCTGAGCAGAAAGGCCGGCTGGATGAAGGCGTCGCCGACGAAACTGCCGATCGGCTCGACCTCGTCCTTGATCATGCTGGCGACCTCGGCCGGCTTGACCGCACGGATCTCCTCGGGCCGGAAGCGCATCAGCTGGCCGAACAGGTCGTAACGCATGCGCCGCAGCATGCGCTCGCCCAGGATGCCCTTCTGCAGGTTGACGACGTATTTGAAGCCGCCATTGATCAGGACGAGCGCGAGGAAATAGAAGCTCAGCGTCAGCAGCAGGCCGAGCTGGCCGACCTTGAAGCCCTCGAAGATCTGGACGCTGCCGCCGCCGAGAACCTCCGGCCAATGCAGCGTCCAGTCGAACACCGTGGCGCTCGTCCTGCCGTCCTTGAAGGCGCCGCCCTGGATCGCGTCGTTGACGATGCGCTTGGGCACGTCGAAGGACAGCCAGTTGAACGGGATCGAGACGAGGATCACGAGCAGAACGATGATCTGCTCCCGGCGGCTCTTCTGCCAGACGTAACGGAAGAGGCTTCTCTCCAAGGGGCTTTCCCATCCCGCGTCCGGACGTACGGAAACACCGCCGGCTCGTCCCCATATGTGGGCAGTTCACCACGCGGCGCAACACGTCGCAGGACTCGACAAGTCCGGCGAATTCAAGTTCGGTCGGCACAGGTGACGTCGGTGGAGGCGCAGCCTGTTGCAAGATCGTCATCGAGACGGGACAAGGACAGCCGGGACGAAAGGACGATAGCGCAGAGCCGCGGCGACAATGGAAGCTTCGGCGGCAAATCGATCGGGATGGCGGCGTAGATCGCACATCCGGCAACATGGACGACAGGGGACGACGGCGTCAGCCGCAGATGAACATTCTCGAGATCAACGACCTCCGGATCGGCTTCACCATCCACGGCTTCGCTCGCGATGTCGTGAAGGGTGTCGATTTCCGCATTCCGGCCGGCAGGACCGTGGCGCTCGTCGGCGAATCCGGCTCGGGCAAATCGGTGATCTCGCAGGCGATCATGGGCCTGCTGCCACGCGCCGGCGCCGTCACCGGCGGCAGCATCCTGTTCCGTGATCCCCAGGAGAAAGGCGCCGTCATCGACATCGCCACCTTGCCGGCCGAGGGCAAGGAGATTCGCGATCTGCGCGGCGGGCGGATCGGCATGATTTTCCAGGAGCCGATGTCCTCGCTCTCGCCGGTCCACACGATCGGCAACCAGATCGAGGAGGCGCTGCAGCTGCACCGCCCGATGCCGAAGCCGGAAGCGCGTGCGCTGATCGAGGCGATGCTGAAGCGCGTCGGCTTCAAGGATCCGGCCCGCGCTTATGATTTCTACTCCTTCGAGCTCTCCGGCGGCCTGCGCCAGCGCGCCATGCTCGCCATGGCGCTGATCTGCCAGCCCGCCTTGCTGATCGCGGACGAGCCGACCACTGCGCTCGACGTCACCATCCAGGCCCAGGTGCTCGACCTGATGCGCGATCTCCAGGCCGAGATGGGCATGGCGATCCTGCTGATCACCCATGATCTCGGCGTCGTCGCCAACATGGCCGACGAGGTCGTGGTGATCTACCACGGCGAGATCATGGAGAGCGGCTCGGCCGAGGACATCTTCCGCCGCCCGCAGCACCCCTATCTCAAGGCCCTGCTCAAGGCCTCCCCGCATTTCGACATGCAGGAAGGCGAGCGGCTGGTCGCCCTGCGCGAGGCGCGTCCACGCGCGCCGGCTACGCCGAAGCCGGCACCGGCTCCGCAAAGCCGCGATCAGCGGGCGCCGCTGCTGGCGGTGCGCAACGTCCACAAGACCTATACGACCCATTCCAGCCGCTTCTTCGGCAAGGGCACGACCTCGACCGTCACCGCCGTCAACGATGTCAGCTTCGATATCGAGCGCGGCGAGTGCCTCGGGCTCGTCGGCGAGAGCGGCTGCGGCAAGACCACGCTGAGCAAGGTGATCATGCGGGCGGTGACGCCCGATTCCGGGCAGATCCGCTTCGATGACGGCAAGGACTGCGTCGACATCCTCTCGCTGCAGGGCGAGGAGCTGCGCCGGTTCCGCCCCAAGCTGCAGATGATCTTCCAGGACCCGGTCTCGTCGCTGTCGCCACGCATGACCGTGATGAACATCCTGCGCGAACCGCTCGTGATCCATGAGCGCGGCGACGGCGCCGAGCAGACGGCGCGGGTCAAGGCGCTGATGGACGATGTCGGCCTCGACCAGCGCTTCCTCTCGCGTTACCCGCACTCCTTCTCCGGCGGCCAGCGTCAGCGCATCGGCATCGCCCGGGCGCTCGCGCTCGATCCGGAGCTGATCATCTGCGACGAGCCGGTCTCGGCGCTCGATGTCTCCGTCCAGGCACAGATCCTCAACCTGCTCAAGGACCTCCAGGCCGAGCGCGGCCTGACCTTCCTGTTCATCTCGCACAATCTCGCAGTGGTGAACTACATGGCCGACCGCATCGCCGTGATGGCGAACGGGCGCATCGTCGAGCTCGCGCCGCGCCACACCCTCTTCACCGCGCCGGTCCACCCCTACACCAAGGCGCTGCTGAAATCGGTGCCCTTCGCCGATCTCGACCGCAAGCTCGACTTCAAGCTGGCAGCTCCAGGCGGCGCCTCGGACACACGTCATTGGCCGGCGTCTTTCAAGCCCGACCCCGAAGGCGAAGCCCTGGCGCATCTCGATCTCGGCGCCGGCCATCTCGTCCTCGCCAAGCCCGGCGCCGATGTCAGGGAGCTCGCCTGATGCGGATCGCGCGCCGGAGCTTCCTGATCGGGACGGGCGCTGCCCTCATCGCGCCGCGATTCGCCCTCGCTGGTGTCGAGACGCTGATCGACAGCCCGGCATTCGCCGACAAGGTCGCGGCCGGCGAACTGCCTGGTCTCGCCGAGCGCCTGCCGAAATCGCCGCGGCTGATCAATGTGGCGGCGATGGGCCGCGCGTCCGGCCGGCATGGCGGCACCATGCGCATGCTGATGGGCGACCAGCGCGACATCCGCATGATGACGATCTACGGCTATACCCGGCTCGTCGTCTACGACGACAAGCTCGAGCT
Source organism: Rhizobiales bacterium 2SD (assembly GCA_005502805.1). Lineage (GTDB taxonomy): Bacteria > Pseudomonadota > Alphaproteobacteria > Rhizobiales > Beijerinckiaceae > Allobosea. The sequence continues at coordinate 580,210 of SCMY01000001.1, forward strand.
CGCGCCCGACCTGCTGGAGAGCTACGAAGTCGAGCGCGGCCGCATCTTCACCTTGCGGCTGCGGCCCGGCCATCGCTGGTCGGACGGACATCCCTTCACCGCCGAGGATTTCCGCTACTGGTGGGAGGATGTCGCCAACAACAAGCGGCTCTCGCCGGGCGGCCCGCCGCAGGCGATGCTGATCTCCGGCCAGCCCTGCCGCTTCGAGATTCTCGACGACCTGACTCTGCGCTACAGCTGGGCCGAGCCGAACCCGGTTTTCCTGCCGGCGCTGGCCGGCGCGCAGCCGCTCTACATCACCATGCCGGCGCACTATCTGAAGCAATTCCACCAGCGCTATGCCGGCAAGGAAGAGCTCGAGCAGAAGGTCAGGAACGCCCGCGTCAAGGACTGGGGCTCGCTGCACGAACGCTTCTCGCGCCAGTATCGCCCGGAAAATCCCGATCTGCCGACGCTCGATCCCTGGCGAAACACCACGGCGATCCCCGCCGAGCGTTTCACCTTCGTCCGCAATCCCTATTTCCACCGGATCGACGAGAACGGCCGGCAGCTGCCCTATGTCGACGACGTCACGCTGACGATCGGCAGCTCGGCCCTGATCCCGGCCAAGACCGCCGCCGGCGACACAGACCTGCAAGCCCGCTATCTGCGCTTCGAGGACTATACCTTCCTCAAGGGCGCCGCGAAGCGGATGAATTTCGAGGTCAGGTTGTGGAAGCGGGCCGAAGGCGCCTCGTTCGCGCTGATGCCTAATCTGAACGCGATCGACCCGGTCTGGCGTGATCTCAATCGCGATGTGCGCTATCGCCGCGCGCTGTCGCTGGCGATCAACCGCCGCGACATCAACCGCGTCATCTTCTTCGGCCTCGCCAAGGAGAGCGGCAACACCGCCCTGCCTGAGAGCCCTCTCTATGATGCGGCATTGGCGCAGCTCAACATGACGCCGGACCTCGCCGAGGCCAATCGCCTGCTCGACGAGATCGGCCTCGCCAAGCGTGACGGTGAGGGTATCCGCCATTTCCCGGACGGCCGCCGCCTGGAATTCACCATCGAAACCGCCGGCGCCTCGACCGAAGAAACCGACATCCTCGACCTGATCAAGCAGGATTTCATCGCGATCGGCATCAAGATCCACCCGCGCTCGAGCCAGCTCGACGTCTTCCGCCGCCGCATCCTCGCCGGCCAGACGATCATGTCCGGCTGGACCGGCATGGACAACGCGCTGGTCGCGGCCGAGATGGAGCCTGACGCGCTCGCTCCGACCTCGCCGGCCCAGTTCAACTGGCCGCGCTGGGGGCAGTATTTCGACAGCGGTGGCCGCGAAGGCGAGGCGCCTGACCTGCCCGAGGCGAAGGAACTCGTCGCGCTCTACAAGGCCTGGCGCCATTCGACCACGCACCAGGAGCGCCGCGAGATCTGGCAGACCATGCTGAGGATCAACGCCGAGCAGCTGTTCACGATCGGCGTGGTCAACGCGACCTTGCAGCCGATCGTGGTGGCGAAGGCACTGCGCAACGTGCCTGAGCACGGCCTCTACAGCTTCGAGCCCGGCGCCTTCTTCGGCCGCTACATGCCCGACACCTTCTGGTTCGAAGGGAAGTAGCGTGCTGCTGAGCTATATCTTCAAACGCATCCTGGTGATGATCCCGACGCTGTTCATCACCAGCGTCCTGATCTTCACGGTGATCAACCTGCCCGAGGGCGACTATTTCGAGACCATGGTCGCCGAGATGCAGGCCCAGGGCGAGAAGGCGGACATGAGCCGCGTCGAGTTCCTGAAGAAGGAGTACGGCTTCGACAAGCCGCCGGTCGAACGCTATTTCTGGTGGGTGACCGGTCTGCTGCGCGGCGATATGGGCTACTCCTTCGAGTACCAGCTGCCGGTGCGCGACGTCGTCGGCGACCGCCTGCTCCTGACGATGATCGTCTCGTTCTTCACCATCATCTTCACCTGGATCGTCGCCTTCCCGATCGGCATCTACTCGGCGACGCACCAGTACAGCTGGGGCGATTACGGCCTCACCTTCATCGGCCTGCTCGGCCTTGCCGTGCCGCATTTCCTGCTGGCGCTGATCTTCCTCTACTTCGCCAATATCTGGTTCGGCACCTCGATCGGGGGCCTGGTCGACCCGCAATATCTCAACCAGCCGATGAGTTGGGCCAAGTTCAAGTCGGTGCTGGAGCACCTCTGGATTCCCGTAATCATCATCGGCGCCGGAGGCACCGCCGGCATGATCCGCAAGCTGCGCGCCAATCTGCTCGACGAGCTGCAGAAGCAATATTACGTCACCGCCCGCGCCAAAGGCCTGCCGCCGGGCAAGGCGCTGCGCAAATATCCCCTGCGCATGGCGCTCAATTTCTTCATCTCGGATATCGGCGACATCCTGCCCTCGATCGTCTCCGGCGCCGAGATCGTCGCGATCGTGCTCTCCTTGCAGACGACCGGCCCGCTGCTGATCCGGGCCCTGCAGAGCCAGGACATGTATCTCGCCGGCTCCTTCTTGATGTTCCTCTCCTTCCTGACCGTGATCGGCGTGCTGATCTCCGACATCGCGCTCGCCATCCTCGATCCGCGCATCCGCCTGCAGGGGACGGCGACCAAGTGACGACGCCACCCGCCCCACCCGCTTCCGAGCCGCTGCCGCATCGCTGGTCGACCGCGCCGTTCGAGCCCTATGCGGCCGAGAAGATGTCGCCCGAGCAGGAGCGCGTCTATCTCGCCCCACAGTGGAAGCTGATGTGGTGGAAGTTCCGCAAGCACAAGCTCGCGGTGATCTCCGGCGTCGTCATCCTGCTGATGTACGCCTCGGCCGCCTTCTGCGAATTCCTGGCGCCCTATCACTATACCACCCGCAACACCGACTTCATCCGCGCTCCGCGCCAGGAGGTGCATCTCTTCCATGAAGGCAGCTTCGTCGGGCCGTTCGTCTACCCGTATGTCCAGCGCCTCAACATGGAGACCCTGAAGCGCGAATATGACGTCGACGAGAGCAAACCACAGAAGATCCGCTTCTTCTGCCGCGCCGACACCTATCAGTTCTGGGGCTTCATTCCCGGCAGTCTCCACCTCATCTGCCCGCCCGAAGGCGGCACGCTCTATCTGCTCGGCACCGACCGGCTCGGGCGCGACATGCTCTCGCGCATCCTCTATGGCGGGCGGATCTCTCTGACCATCGGCCTGCTCGGCGTCAGCGTCTCCTTCGTGCTCGGCATCATCATCGGCGGCATCGCCGGCTATTACGGCGGCAAGGTCGACCTCATCGTCCAGCGCATCATCGAGATCGTGCAGTCGCTGCCGCATATCCCGCTCTGGCTGGCGCTGGGCGCGATCATGCCGCCCTCCTGGAGCCCGTTGCTGGTCTATTTCGGCATCACCGTGATCCTCGGGTTGATGGATTGGACCGGGCTGGCCCGCGCCGTGCGCTCCAAACTGCTGGCGCTGCGCGAGGAGGACTACGTCGTCGCCGCGCAGCTGATGGGCGCCAAGCCCGCCCGTATCATCGGCCTGCACCTCGTGCCCGGCTTCATGAGCCATCTCATCGCCGCGGCGACGATCACCATCCCCAAGACAATCCTGGGCGAAACGGCGCTGTCCTTCCTCGGCCTTGGCCTGCGCCCACCCATCACCAGCTGGGGCGTGATGCTGAACGAGGCGCAGAACATCAACGTCGTCGCGCTCTATCCCTGGCTGCTCTATCCTTGCGTCCCGGTGATCGTGATCATCCTCGCCTTCAACTTCCTCGGCGACGGCCTGCGCGACGCAGCCGATCCCTATCGCTGACGCCTCCCCACTCCATCGCAAGACCTATCGTGAAGATAGCCTTCCACACGCCGCTGAATCGCTATGGCGATGGCGCTCCCTCCGGCGACCGGCTGATGGCGCGCCAGCTGGTGACGCTGCTGGAAAAGCTCGGCCATACCGTGGACATCGTTCCGGCGCAGCGCAGCTTCATGCGCGAGCCCGATCCGGCCCTGCTCTCGGCGCACAAGGACGCCGCGCAAGGCGTGATCGCGTTGCTGAGCGAGTGCTGGCAAGCGCCGGAAGCTCGGCCCGACCTGATCTTCACCTATCACTGCCATTACCGTGCCCCTGATCTGATCGGTCCGGCCCTGGCCGAGCGCTTCGATCTGCCCTACCTCGTCGCTGAGGCCAGCGATGCCCAGAAGCGCTTCGACGGCCCCTGGGCCGAGGCGGCGGCGCTCGCCCGCGCCGCTATCCTGCGCGCCGATCTGCATCTCTGCATGACCGGGCGCGACCGCGAGGGCCTCGCCCGGCTCATCCCGGAACCGGATCGCCTGGTTGACCTGCCGCCCTTCCTGCTTGGGGTAGGCGAAGCTCCGGAGCGCGTGGCCGCTTCACGCGCAGCCGACGAGCCCGTTCGGTTGATCGCAGTCGCGATGATGCGCCAGGGCAACAAGGCGGCCTGCTACCTCTTCCTCGCCCGCACGCTCGCACATATCGCCGATCTGCCGTGGACACTGACGCTGATTGGCGACGGGCCGGAGCGGCCGGGCATCGAAGCCGCCTTTGCCGGCTTCCCGCCCGGCCGGGTCCGCTTCCTCGGCCGGTGCGCGCGCGCCGATATCCTGTCCGAGCTCGCAGCGCACGACCTCTTCGTCTGGCCCGGGCTGAACGAGGCCTATGGCGTGGTCTATCTTGAAGCGCAGGCCGCCGGGCTTCCGGTTGCGGCGTTAGACAGCGGCGGCGTTCCCGCCGTCGTGGCGCGCGATCGCACTGCCCTGCTCGCGCCCAATGGCGACGAGACCGCTCTGGCGGCAACGATCGCGCGACTGATCGGCGATCCCAAGCTGCGCGCTCGCATGCGCGCAGCCGCGCAGGACTTCGCCCGCAAAGAACGTAATGGCGACAGCACCCGCATGATCCTCGCCACAGCGCTGGACACCGCCATCGCGCGGCATCGTCGCAAGGCTATGGAGGTCACGCGATGACCGATGCTGCCTCCTGGCCGGTGCTGCTCGCCGAACTCGATCGCTGGGCCGAAGCCGGCAAGCGCGCCGAGCTCTGGCTGCGCGACGACGATGCGACCGTGCCGAGCGACCAGCTCGACCGTCTCGCGGCACTCAGCGAGCGCTTCACGATTCCGGTGCTGCTGGCCTCGATCCCGCTGCTGGCACAAGAGGCCCTGGCAAAGCGGCTCGAGACGGCGCCACTTCTGCGCCCCTGCCAGCACGGAACCTGGCATCGCAACCATGCGCCGGCCGGTGAGAAGAAGAGCGAGTTCGGCCTGCACCGACCCCTTCCGGAGATTGTCGCCGACATCGTCGCCGGCCGGCAGCGCCTGCAGGGGCTGTTCGGCAGCACTTTCCTGCCAGTCTTCGTGCCGCCATGGAACCGCGTCGACCCTGCGGTCGCCTCGGAACTGCCCGGCCTCGGCTTTATCGGCCTGTCCTGCTTCCGCAATTTCACGCTCGGGCCGGCCGGTGGTCCCAGCCTCGTCAACACCGATCTCGACCTGATCGACTGGCACCATGGCCGTGTCGGTCGCCAGCCCGACGATCTCCTGACAGAGATGACGCGATCGTTGGCAGCCCGCCGCACGAGGCCGGTTCCAATCCAGCCGTTCGGCCTGCTGCTGCATCATCACGATCATGACAGCACAACGTGGAGCTTCCTCACGAATCTGCTGGCGCGGCTCTCCGGTCATGCAGCCGTCGCATTCTGCGGTCCCGATACACTCTTCGGCGCGGCAACCTACTTGGATTGACGGGCCGGCAGCGTTATGGTTTTGGCCAGTACGGGTGCGTTCTTTGCGTCCCCCGGAGGCCATCTGACCTTCCAGCAGAGGACGCGACGCTCGCATGGGCCTCAGTCTGATCGACGATAGCGGGGTGCGCCGCCCGCCATGCAGCCCGCATGCACCGCGCGTCCTGATCTACAGCCACGACACCTTCGGTCTCGGCCATATCCGCCGCTGCCGGGCGATCGCCAATTCGCTGGTCGCGAGCTATCCTCATATATCAGTGATCATCGTCTCCGGCTCGTCGATGATCTCGAGCTTCCAGTTCGGCGACGGCGTCGACTATGTCCGCATTCCCGGCATCGAGAAGCAGAGCGACGGCCGTTACCTGCCGCATCATCTCAATCTTGAGCTCGCCGACACGATCCGCCTGCGCACCGACCTGATCAAGCAGACGGTGCTCTCCTTCGATCCGGACATCGTCATTGTCGACAAGGAGCCGATCGGCCTGCGTGGCGAGCTCATCCCCTCGCTCGACATTCTGCGCCGGCGCGGCGCCCGCATCGTGCTCGGCGTACGCGACGTGCTCGACGAGCCGAGCAAATTGCACGAGGAGTGGCGCCAGAGCGGCGCGCTCGACGCGCTCGCCAATATCTACGACGACATCTGGGTCTACGGTCTGGACAGCATCTACCGGCCTCTCGACGGTTTGCCGAACCAGCACCTCTTCGCCGCCAAGATCCGTTACACCGGCTATCTCAAGCGCGCCGTGCCCTCGCCGATGCCGCCGAACCGGCATCCGCGCATCACCAAGGGCCCGTTCATCCTGGTGACGCCCGGCGGCGGCGGCGACGGGGCCGGCGTGATCGACTGGGTGATCTCGGCCTATGAGGCTGATCCGACCATCGAACTGCCTTCGCTGATCGTCTTCGGCCCGTTCCTGTCGCGCGAGAAGCGCAAGGAGTTCACCGACCGTATCGCGAAGCTGCCCAAGCTGGAGAGCATCGGCTTCGAGCCGCGCCTCGAACTGCTGATGAATCGCGCCCACTGCGTCGTCGCCATGGGCGGCTACAACACCTTTTGCGAGATTCTCTCCTTCGACAAGCCGGCTCTGATCGTGCCGCGCGTCCGCCCGCGCCTGGAACAGGCCATCCGGGCCGAGCGCGCCGACAGCCTGCGCCTGATCGACGTGCTGTTCGACCCGGCCCAGACCGGCGCCAGCACCCGCGATCCGCTGCAGATGGCGAAGGCCCTGCATGCCCTGCCCAAGCGGATGCCGCCGTCTCAGGCCTTCCTGCCCAACCTGCTCGACGGCCTCCCGGCGATCAACCGCGCCCTTGCCGACGATCTCTCTCTGCCGGTCCGCGGCCGGGCGCTGGCGCAGAACGCCGCCGCCGGCTGATCAAAAAAGGCGATCTCGTCACGCCAATGCGCGCGAGACGTGATGGACAGAGCCGGCGAAGCTCATAATATATCAGGCGTGCCGTTGGGAGACGCCGCCATGACGCAGGTTCTGTTCCGCAATTTCGCGATGCTGGAGCCCGACCATGGCGAACTGCGCAAGGGTCATGAGCTGCTCGTCGAAGGCGAGCTGATCCGTGAGGTCTCCGACAAGCCGATCAAGGCCGCCAAGGCTGATGTGATCGATTGCGGCGGGCGCACCCTGATGCCGGGCCTGATCGACAGCCATGTCCACGTCATGCTGTCGGAAGTCTCGATTCCCCTGCTGGAAAAGGTGCCGCTCACGCTCGCCACCGCCCGCGCCGCCCGCCTGATGAAGGGCATGATCGACCGCGGCTTCACCTCGGTGCGCGATACCGGCGGCGCCGACTGGGGCATCAAGGAAGCGGTCGAGAAGGGCGATGTCCCCGGCCCGCGCCTGTTCATCGCCGGCGCCGCGATCGGCCCGACCGGCGGCCATAGCGACCCGCGCCGGCGCACCGATTTCGGCGCACGCTGCCATTGCTGCAACGCCATGGCCTATACGATGAACATCTCCGACGGCGTCTCCTCGGTCATCAAGTCGACCCGCGAGCAGATGCGGCTCGGCGCTGACCACATCAAGATCATGATGTCCGGCGGCGTCGCCTCGCCTTACGACCCGCTCGACTCCATGCAGTTCACGGTCGAGGAGGTCACGGCGGCCGTCACCGAGGCCAAGGCCTTCGGCCGCTATGTCTGCGCCCATGCCTATACCCCGGAAGCGATCACCCGCGCCGCGCAATGCGGCGTGCGCGCCATCGAGCACGGCAACCTGATCGACGAGGCCTCGGCCAAGTTGATGGCCGAGAACAATATGTTCCTGACCGCCAACCTCGTCGCCTACTACGCGATGCGCGAGCGCGCCGCCGAGTTCGGCATGAATGCCGACATGCTCGCCAAGAACGATCTCGTCATCGATGGCGGCCTGAAGTCACTGGAAATCTGCAAGCGCGCCGGCGTGCCGGTCGCCTATGGCTCGGACCTGCTCGGTCAGCTCCAGGTCGACCAGTCGCGCGAATTCCTGCTGCGTCGCGAGGTGCTGTCGCCGATCGAGATCATCCGCTCGGCCACCACCATCGGCGCGCAATTGCTGCGCATGGAAGGCAAGCTCGGCACGCTGCGTGCAGGGGCCTATGCGGATATCATCCTGGTCGACGGCGATCCGCTGAAGAGCCTGGAGCTGTTCCAGGATCAGGGCGCGAAGCTGCCGGTGATCATGAAGGGTGGCGCATTCCACAAGAATACGCTGCATTGAGAGCGAGCACCTGGTGATGATGAGGGCCGTAATTTGAGCGCCGCACGCTTGAGCCTGGGACGTATCGCGCTGAACGGCGCCGCCACGCTCTCGCTCGGCTTCATCCTGCTGCCCCTGTTCTTCGTCTTTTGGCTCGCCTTCTTCCGTCAGGAGATCCCCTCCTTCCCGCCGGAAGGCTATTCGCTGAAATGGTTCCAGGCGGCGGCGAACAACAAGCCCTTCGTCGACGGCTTCATCCTTAGCCTGCAGGTCGGCGTGCTCGCGACGCTGATCGGCCTCGTGCTCGGCGTCCCCGCCAGCCTCGCCCTGATGCGTCACCGCATCGCGCTGGGGCCGGCGATCAACACATTGCTGCTGCTTCCGCTGGTGATGCCCGGCATCGTGCTCGGTACCTCGCTCTACGTCTTCCAAATCGAGACCGAGATCGCCACCGGCCTGCCGGTGATGGGCTCGCTCGGCGGCCTCGTCGCCGCCCATAGCCTCGTCGTCATCCCCTGGGTGGTGAAGCTCGTCACCGCCAGCCTCGCCGGCTTCGACCGCACCATCGAGGAGGCCGCGCAGAATCTCGGCGCCGGTCCCTGGACGACCTTCCGGCGCGTCACCCTGCCGAGCATCAGGCCCGGCCTCGTCGCCGGCTCGCTGTTCGGCTTCGTCACCTCCTTCGGCAATCTCGAGATGAGCCTGTTCCTGGTCGGACCGGGCCGCACGACCTTGCCGATCGCGATCCTGCAATACCTCGAATGGAAGATCGATCCGACGGTGGCGGCCGCCTCGGTCATCCAGATCGTCCTGATCGGAGCGGCGATGATCGTCACCGACCGTTACGTCAAGCTGAGCCGGGTGGTCTGATGGCAAGGCTTTCGATCGAGCACCTGCGCAAGGTCTATGGCGAGTTCACCGCCGTCGACGATTGCAGCATCGACATCGCCGAGGGTGAATTCCTCGTCCTGCTCGGCCCCTCCGGCTGCGGCAAGACCACGACCCTGCGTATGGTCGCCGGCTTCATCCAGCCGACTGCCGGCAAGATCACCATCGGCGAGCGCGACGTCACCAACCTGCCGCCCTGGAAGCGCAATTGCGGACTGGTCTTCCAGTCATACGCGCTCTTCCCGCATATGACGGTCGCCGAGAACGTCGCCTTCGGCCTGGAGATGCGCAAGGTCGCGCCGGCCGACCGGGCAGCACGCGTCGCCGAGGCGCTGCGCCTCGTCCAACTCACCGGCTTCGACGAGCGCTACCCACGCCAGCTCTCCGGCGGCCAGCAGCAGCGCGTCGCGCTCGCCCGCGCGCTCGCCATGGAGCCGGACGTGCTCCTGCTCGACGAGCCCCTCTCCAATCTCGACGCAAAACTGCGCCTGGAGGTCCGCGTCCAGATCCGCGACCTGCAGCGCAAGCTCGGCCTGACCACGATCATGGTCACGCACGACCAGGAAGAGGCGCTCACCATGGCTGACCGGCTGGTGGTGATGGAGAAGGGCAAGGTCCGCCAGATCGGCACGCAGCGCGAACTCTACGAGAAGCCGGCCGATCGCTTCGTCGCCGGCTTCATCGGCCGCAGCGCCTTCCTCGATGGCGCGATGGCGCAGGCCGGGCATTTCCGCAGCGGCGGTGGCCTCGACATCCGCTGCAACGCACCCGCATCCGGCCCGGCGACGCTGGCGCTGCGGCCCGAGCGCCTCGCCATCGGCGCGGAGGCGGAAAGCTGCGCCAATCGCTTCCCGGCCCGGGTCGAGCATGTCTCCTATCTCGGAGCACTGCTCGACATCGACGTCCGGTTGACCGAGCAGGATCGCATCCTGCTGCAATTGCCTAATCGCCAGGGCGCGGCCGAGCCGAAGCCGGGCGACATGATCACGATAGGCTGGGCCGAAGACGCCGGGCTCGTCTATCCGCGCGAGCCTTAGGCCCGCTCGACAGGCGTCCAACGGGGAACGAACATGAAGACAATCGACAGACGCGATGTCCTGAAGGGCCTGGCCGGCGCTGCGGTCGCGATGCCCGCCCTCGGCGGCAGCGCGCAGGCGCAATCGGCCGGTAAGGTCGTGGTCGGCACCTGGGGCGGCGATTATGCCCGCCTGCTGACCAAGAACATCGAGGACCCGCTGCTCAAGCCCAAGGGCATCGAGGTGCTGCAGGACCAGGCCGGCGACGCGCCGCGCCGCGCCAAGATGGTGGCGGAACGCCGCCTGCCGCGCGGCACCGTCGACATCCAGGGCTTTTCCGCCGCCAACATGTTCGAGATGAACGAGGCCGGCGCGACGGAGCAGCTCGACTACGCCAAGATCCCGAACGCCAAGAACCTGCTGCCGACGATGAAGTATCCGTACGGCATCGGGCACATCTATTCCGGCAATGTCGTCATCTACAATCCCAAGCTGATCAGCCCGGCCCCGACCGGCTTCAAGGACTGGCTCGATCCGAAATGGGGCTCCAAGATCGGCTTCATCGACATCCAGTACCAGGCAATCATGATCGCCGCCTCGATGGCGGCCACCAATGGCGCCAGCATGAACGATATCGAGAAGGCCAAGGAGGTCCTGCTCGCGGTCAAGAAGGCCGGCGCGCGCGTCTATCCGACCAATGAGGCCTTCGCCCAGGCGATGAAGAACGAGGAAGTCGGCATCAGCGCGATCTGGAAGGCGCGCGTGGTGCAATGGCAGAACGCCGGCATCCCCTGCGAAGCCGTGTCGCCCGTCGAGGGCATCCCGGCCTATGTCTCCGGCTTCGTCATCGCCAAGAACGCGCCCAACAAGGACAACGCCTACGCCTATATGAACGCCATGCTGGCCAAGGAGCCGCAGGAGGCCTTCGCGGTCGACATGGGCTATAACGGCACGGTCTCCGGCCTCTCCGTCGCGCCCGACCTGCAGAAGCGCATCGGCTTCACGCCCGAGGAGGAGAAGCGCATCAAGGATCTCGACTACGCCTTCCTCGCCAAGAACGATTCGGCGATGAAGGAGTGGTGGGACAAGGTGTTCAAGGGGTGAGCACTGCTCCCGAACCAGTTGCCGGTGCCCGCACCAGCCTTGCCGGGATGCTCGTCGTCCCGGCGACGATCTTCGTCGCGATCGGGCTGATCGGCCCGATCGCGATCCTGTTCCGCTATTCGCTCAACCAGTTCATCCCCGGCCAGTTCATGGTCGACGGGCTGACGATCGAGAACTACGTCAAGTTCTTCACCGACGCCTTCTATCTCAACGTGCTCTGGCGCACCGTCCGTGTCGCGGTGGTCTGCACCATCGTCTGCTTGATCATGGGCTTTCCGCTCGCCTATGTGCTGGCGCGCACCGAAAGCCGCTTCAAGAACCTCCTGATCATGCTGGTGGTGCTGCCGCTCTTCGTCGGCAACGCCGTGCGCGCTGCCGGCTGGATGACCGCTTTCGGCAGCAAGGGCGCGCTCAACGCCTCGCTGATGGGCTTAGGAGTCATCGACCAGCCGCTCGAGATCATGTTCACCGAGACCGCCGTCATCATCGGCATCATCGCGGTCAACCTGCCTTTCATGGTGCTGACGCTGCAGAGCGTGATCGAGGGCATCAACCGCAATGTCGAGGAGGCCGCCTTCAGCCTCGGCGCCGGCCCGGCAGCGATGTTCCGCCGGGTACTTTGGCCGCTCGCCATGCCCGGCATCCTCGCCGGCACGATCCTGACCTTCATCCTGGCGATGAACGCCTACGCCACGCCGGTCCTGCTCGGCGGCCCGAAATTCCAGACCATGGGTCCGCTGGTCTACGGCCAGTTCGCCCAGCAGAACAACTGGCCCTTTGGCGGCGCGATCTCCTTCATCCTGATGACGGCGACGCTGCTGCTCACCATCGCTGCCAACCTGATCGTGCAGCGGCGCTATCGCTAGTCCGGGACGTTCTCCACGGCTGTGGCGCTTCGCCGCCGCGGCCGTGCTGGCCAAGCGCCCCAGCGAGGATTAAAGCACGGCGATGAACGTCTCCTCCGCTCTCGTTCCGATCGCTGTCGGCGCCGTCGCCGTCGTGCTGCTGCTCGGCCTCGTCAACATGCTGCGCGGCGGCAGCGCCAACACCTCGCAAAAACTGATGCGGCTGCGCGTGGTGCTGCAATTCGTCGCGATCCTGGTGATCCTCGGCGTGCTCTGGTGGCGCGCCGGCTGACCATTACGCGGTGCGCAAGGGCGGCGCCGTCACATTGCGGCCACCACTCTCTGCGCTTTTCTAATCTTTAAAAGCTCCGCTGAAAGCCCGTTTTCCTGCCATGGTTCGCGTCGCGTCGCTGCTCGTTGCCCTTTCGGTCCTGTCTGTGCCAGCGCTGGCGCAGGGCGACCGCGGCGGCACCCGCGCGCTCGGCTATGCCCCCGCCACCGAAGCGCCGGCGCCCGCCTGGGAGGCCCGCTTCGGGCTCGGCGCCGCCAATCCCGGCGGACGCGAGAGCGGACTTCTGAACTTCGGCGGCGAGCTTCTGACGCCGCGCATCGCTACCCTCAATGATCGCTTCGCCAACGCCTTCGTGCCGCGCTTCCATCTCGGCTCCAGCCTGAACGTCAACGGCACGCAATATGCCTATGCCGGCGCGACCTGGACCTTCGACGTCTCGCAATCGGTCTTCCTTGAGGCGAGTCTCGGCGCCGCCGTCAACAACGGCAAGACCGGTGCCGTCATCCCCGAGAATCGCCTGAATGTCGGCTGCAACACCGGTGCACGCGGCGCCGCCGCCCTCGGCTTCCGCCTCAGCGACCGCTGGAGCCTGATCGCGACGCTGGAGCATTTCAGCACGACCGGCTGCTCCGACAATCCACTCGCCAATGCCGGCAATCCGCGCGGCCCCTCGAATTTCGGCGCCCGCCTCGGCTATACCTTCTGAACTCGGCCATCCGGAGCCGACCCATGGGAGGCGGCACGATGAAGCTGCATGGCTATTTCCGCAGTTCGGCCGCCTGGCGCGTGCGCATCGCGCTCAACCTCAAAGGCATCGCTGTCGAGCATGTCTCGCACCATCTGCGCCATGGCGGGCAGCGCGAGCCCGCTTATCTCGCGCTCAACCCGCAGGGGCTGGTGCCGACGCTGGAGCTCGACGACGGCACGGTGCTGACCCAGTCGCTCGCCATCATCGAATGGCTCGACGAGACCCATCCGGAGCCGGCCCTGCTGCCGAAAGCCCCGCTGGCGCGGGCCAAGGTCCGCGCCTTCGCCCAGGCGATCGCCTGCGACACCCATCCGGTCCAGAATCTCAAGGTGCTGAACCGGCTGCGCGAGCTCGGCCATGACGGCGATGTGGCGCTGGCCTGGGCGGCGAGCGTCAATGTCGATGGCCTTTCCGCCTGCGAGCAGCTCGCGGCGAACAATCCCGGTCCGTTCTGCTTCGGCGCAGAGCCCAGCCTCGCTGACGTCTGCCTCGTGCCGCAGCTCGGCAATGCCAGGCGCTTCAAGGTCGACGTCGCCCAGTTCCCGCGCCTGCTGCGGGCGGAGGCCGCCGCAATGGAGCGCGCCGCCTTCCGCGATGCGACGCCGGACCGTCAGGCCGACGCCGAATAAGGCGTCACTAGCGCCGATAGGGCCACGGCCCCCAATACGGCCCATAGAAGCCGGACGCCTCCAGCCGCGCCCGGCGCGAGGCGGAGCGGTCGAGATCGACCTCCATCAGGCAGTTGGCGAAGCTCTCCGCTCCCGGCTTGAATCCGTAGGAACGGCAGCGCGCTTCATCGGCGCTGCGCTGTTCGGCCGCCGTCATGCAGCCGCCGAGGGCGGCTGCCAGCCCCAATGCGATGAGCCACGTCGCACGCATCGTCAGATCCTCCAGGCCGTGCGGGATTCGCGGAGATCATGCCATGAAAGCGGCGCTTTGACGCTAATTTTCCGGGCGACCTGCGACGACCTGCTGTTTCGCAGACTTTTCCTGCGTTTTTACAGCGAGGAGACGAGACGCCCGACTTCCGCCAGCACCGCTTCACGTTCGGGGAAGGCTACAGACGCTTCCGCGTAATAGGCCGTGACGACCAGCGGCGCCCGGCCAGGCGGCCAGATCACCCCGATGTCGTTGGTAGCGTTGTTGTTGCCGGTCCCGGTCTTCTCGCCGATACGCCAGCCCTTCGGCACACCTGCCCGCAGGCGCTTGTCACCGGTCTTGTTGGCGACAAGCCAGGCCGTCAATTGCTGGCGCGAGGCCGGCGACAGCGCCCCTCCGAGTACCGTCTGGCGCAGCACCCCGGCCATGGCGACCGGCGTCGTGGTGTCGCGCGGATCGCCCTGCCTGGCCTCATTCAGCTCCGGCTCGCGCCGGTCGAGGCGCGACGCCTCATCGCCGAGCGAACGCATATAGTCCGTGAGCCCCTTCGGGCCGCCGAACGAGTCCAGCAAGAGATTGCCGGCGGTATTGTCGCTCAGCGTGACCGCCGCATCGCAGAGCTCAGCTACGGTCAAACCCTTCTCGACATGCTTCTCGGTCACCGGTGAATAGGTGATGAGATCGTCTTTGCTGTAGCTCACGCGCCGTTCGAGCTCCTCTTCGCCGCGATCGACCCGCGAGAGGACGCAGGCGGCAGCGACGAACTTGAAGGTGCTGCACATGGCGAAGCGCTCTTCACCGCGATGAGCGACGATGCGGTTGTTGCCGCTGTCGAGAATGGCGACGCCGAGGCGCCCGCCATGCTTGCGGTCGAGCGCGAACAGCGCCTCGCGCACCTTGTCTTCGCGCTCCTGTGCCAGGCTGGGCAGAGTGCCCAGCATCGGGGCAGCCATCAGGGAGCCGATCAGCAGCTCTCGGCGTCGGATCATCGATTGTCTCCATGCGCAAGCCATCGCGCACGAGCGGCATGCCGGCGCGGAAGGCGGAAATCGGTTTTGGTGAGTGCGCCGCGTTGCGCGCAGCGAGGGGTAGTGCCCGCGCTGTTCTCGCCGCAGACTTGCCCAATCACAAACGATGATATCTCTACGGAGCCATTAGATTTCCTAAGGTAGAGCCATGCTCCGACCGCATCTACCTCTGAACGCGCTGCGCGCCTTCGAGGCTTCGGCCCGTCATCTCAGCTTCACCAAGGCGGCGATCGAGCTCTGCGTCACCCAGGCCGCGATCAGCCATCAGGTGAAGGGGCTGGAGGAGCGGCTCGGCGTCGAGCTCTTTCGCCGCCTGCCACGCGGCCTTGCCCTGACTGATGAAGGCCGCAGCCTGCTGCCGACCCTGCGCGAGAGCTTCGACCGCATTGCCGGCCTGCTCGAACGCTTCGAGACCGGCAGGCCGGTCGAGGTGCTGAATGTCGGTGCGGTCGGTACCTTCGCACTAGGCTGGCTGCTGCCGCGCCTTGCCGGCTTTCGCGCGGCGCATCCGCAGGTCGACTTGCGCCTTACCACCAACAACAACCGGGTCGATCTCGCAGCCGAGGGGCTCGACTACGCCTTGCGCTTTGGCGGTGGGGCCTGGCATGGCACGGCGGCGCTGCGCCTGTTCGAGGCGCCGATGACGCCAGTCTGCGCGCCGGCGCTGGTGACAACGCTGCGCCAGCCGGCCGATCTCGCCGAACATGTCCTGCTGCGCTCCTATCGCGCCGACGAGTGGACGCTGTGGAGCGAGGCGGCCGGGATCGAGCCGTTGCAGGCGCGCGGACCGGTCTTCGACACCTCGATCGCCCTGGCCGAGGTCGCAGCCGCCGGCGAAGGCGTCGCGCTGGTGCCGGCGCTGCTGTTCTCGCGTTATTTCGACGATGGCAGGCTGGTCCGCCCCTTCCCGGTCGAGGTCTCGCTCGGCAGCTACTGGCTGACCTGGCTGCAATCGCGCTCGCTGACACCGGCCATGCTGGCCTTTCGCGACTGGCTCGCGGACGAAAGCCGCAAGGGGACGGCGTCGCGGACGAACTGAACCGCCAAAGCAAAACGGCCGCCCTTGAGGGGCGGCCGTCTGTCCCTGGATCCAGGGAGAAAATGGTGGGCGCGACAGGGATCGAACCTGTGACCCCTACGATGTCAACGTAGTGCTCTCCCGCTGAGCTACGCGCCCGTTTCGCCCGAAGGCGTCCGGAACGACATCGGCCCAAGGGCGATGTCGCTGCGAGGTGGAGGGGCTATAGCGGAGGCGTGCGCGCCTTGCAAGGCGCTTCGTCGGCTTTCAGTGCAGAAGCCGTCGCGCCAGGCGCTCACGCCGCCAGCAGCTTCTCGACTTCGTTGACCAGCTCGCGCAGGTGGAAGGGCTTCGACAGCACCTTCGCGTCCTTGGGCGTCTGCGAATCCGGGTTGAGCGCCACCGCCGCGAAACCGGTGATGAACATCACCTTGATGTCGGGATCGAGCTCGGTGGCACGGCGCGCCAGCTCGATCCCGTCCATTTCCGGCATGACGATGTCGGTCAGGAGCAATTCGAACGGCTCCTCGCGCAGCCGATTATAGGCCGATAGCCCATTGTCGAACGAGGCGACGTCATAGCCTGCATTCTGCAGCGCCTTCACCAGGAAGCGGCGCATGTCGTTGTCGTCTTCGGCCAGGAGAATCTTGGTCATGGCGCCTTGCTTCATCCGTGATGTTGCACCGAGCCCACGCCGCCCTGCCCCGTTGGCCGGAAGCCGATTCGCTCGTAGTCCCTCGTATCCGGGTGGCCGTCCCTGCCATTCCGGACTTCGCCGGTCCAGCCCGGCGCGCGCGAACTCAGCGCTCGCACACACAAGGATGGATCAGCCAGTTCTATTTGGCGACATTACGGTAAACAACCAGTGAAGCCGCGCTAGCCAAATGACGAAAGGTCAGCCCCTTCAACCGGCGGCGGCTTTGTGCTTGAGTTTCGGCTTATGACGCAGCCGACCACATCCCCCTTCCCCCACCCCGACGACGTGATCGCCGAGATCGAGCGGCCGTTCACGCTGCATCAGCCGGCGCTGCAGGTCGTGCCGATCGTGGTCGACGTGCCTCATGCCGGCCGGCGCTATCCACGCGCCTTCGTCGAGGGCTCGCGCCTGCCGCTGCGGGCGCTGCGTCGATCCGAGGACGCCTATGTCGACCTGCTTTTCTCCCACGCGGTCGCGCTCGGCGCGCCCCTGCTCGTCGCCGAGTTCCCCCGCGCTTTTCTCGATGCCAATCGCGAGCCCTACGAGCTCGATCCGCGCATGTTCGAGGGTCGCCTGCCCGGCTTCGCCAACACCCGCTCTCTGCGCGTCGCCGGCGGGCTCGGCACGATCCCGCGCATCGTCGGTGAATCCTATGAGATCTATTCCAGCCGCATCCCCGTGGAGAGCGCGCTCAGCCGGATCGAGGCGCTCTACCGGCCTTATCACGCCGGCTTGCGCCATCTGGTGAACCGCACGCAAGGCAGCTTCGGCAGCTGTATCCTGGTCGACGCCCATTCCATGCCGTCGACCGGCCTCGACCGCGACGGGGTCGCCAAGGCCGACATCATCCTCGGCGATCGCTTCGGCACCAGCGCCGCAAGCTTTGTGGTGGATGCGGCGGAAGAGGCGTTTTCGCGCGCCGGGCTCTCCGTGACCCGCAACCGTCCTTATGCCGGCGGCTTCATCACCGAGCATTATGGCGCCCCCGGCTCCGGAGTACATGCGCTGCAGATCGAGGTCAGCCGCGGCCTCTACATGAACGAGGCGACGCTCGAGCCGAGCAGCGGCTTCCAGGCCCTTCAGCAGGTGATCAGTGCTGCCATGGCGGAGTGCTTCGCACGCTGGAGCGGCTGGAGCGACGACTGGCGCCAGGCGGCAGAATAAGTCCCGCTGGGGCGCTGCCAACCTCCTGCCTCCCAAAAGAAAAAGGGCCGCGCGCTTTCGCGGCGGCCCGAAGTCTAGGGAGGAAACGCCCAAGGAGGGCAACGAAGGTTTGAGGTCATCTCCCCTTCGCAGTGCACAATAGCGCATTGCGCCGCAAAAACGCAAGTCCAAACGCAAATCTGGCCATGCATAAAACGCATATCAAATCGCACAATCGTCATAAGCTGGCCGATTTCGCAGGACCGGCTGGAGCTGAACTGTCCTGACCTGACCGGTTTTACCGCCCGACAGCGCTTGTCATCCCACGCGCCGCACAGCATGAAGGCGGCAGGCGGGTGGAGCCAGGGAAAGCCTGATGAGCGCGGTCGATTTCACGGAATTCGTTGCCCGGCTGGCGACCTTGTCGGGCCAGGCGATCCTGCCTTTCTTCCGCGCCCGGCATACCACCGAGGACAAATCGGGCGGCGGCGTCTTCGATCCAGTCACCGAGGGCGATCGCGCCGGCGAGGACGTGATGCGCAACCTGATCAAGCGCACCTTCCCGGCCCATGGCATCCTCGGCGAGGAATTCGGCTCCGAGAATGCCGACGCCGACTATGTCTGGGTGCTCGACCCGATCGACGGCACCCGCGCCTTCATTTCCGGCATCCCGGTCTGGGGCACGCTGATCGGCCTGACCCGCAAAGGCGTGCCGGTCTACGGCATGATGAACCAGCCCTTCACCGGCGAGCGCTTCTCGGGCGACGGCCGCATGGCGCGCTATGAAGGGCCGAACGGCCCGCGCACGCTGCACACCCGCCAGCTGACCGATCTTGCCGAGGCGACGCTGATGACGACGAGCCCGCATCTCTTCGCCGACGGGCAAAAGCAGGCCTATCAGCGCGTCGAGAGCGCGGTACGCATGGCCCGCTATGGTTGCGACTGCTACGCCTACTGCATGCTCGCCTCCGGCCACATCGATCTCGTCGTCGAGAGCGGCCTGAAGCCCTACGACATCGTCGCGCTGATCCCGATCATCGAGGGCGCAGGCGGCATCGTCACCTCATGGGACGGTGGCAGCGCCGCCCAGGGAGGCACCATCCTCGCCGCCGGCAACAAGACCTTGCACCAGGCCGCTCTTGCCCTCCTGAACGGCTGATGTCGGGGCGGGCATCTCGACCGGCACATCCTCGCCAGGGATGAACGCGTCGAAAGCCGCCCAGAACTGCGCCCGGATCGCGTCGGCCTCCATCAGGATCTCATGGCGCGCCGTCGGCAGCACCAGGGCCGAGCCGGTCTTGAGCCGTGCCGCGAAGCGCTCGATCGCCGGCGTCGACACGACGGGATCGCGCCCGGCGGCGACGATCAATGTCGGCACCCTGACCTCCAGCGGTGCACGCGGCTGCGCCAGCCGATCCATCAACTGGAAGGCGGCGTGGATCCAGCCGACGCTGGGGTCGCCGATAGCGAGATCGCGCGCCGCCGCCGACAGGGCGGCATTGCGCGCATAGCGCACCGGATCGGAGCTCAGCCGGTTGCCCTCGAACGGCTTGGTGCCGATCGCGGTGTCGCCGCCCCCCGGGATGAAGGCCTTGCCGAAGCCGAGCCAGTACAGCACCCGCGCCAGCCAGCGCGCCCCACGCGGGTTCTCGATCATGCTGATGCCGAGCATCGGCGCGATCGCGACCAGCCGCGCCACCGGTAGCGCCTCGCGCCTCGCCGCATCGAGGCAAAGCGCCGCGCCCATCGAGTGCGCCAGGACGAAATAGGGCGGGGGCAGACGCTCCTGCATCTGCGCCACGACCAGCGCCAGGTCGCGCTCGTAATGCACGAGCCGACCGACATGGCCCTTGCGCTGCCTGCTGGTGAAGCGCTGCGAGCCGCCCTGGCCGCGCCAGTCGAAGGTCAGCACATGGAAGCCGCGCCGGCGCAGCTCGGCGATCGTCTCGCTGTAGCGCTCGATGAACTCGGCCCGTCCCTGCACGACCAGGACCGTGCCTCTCTCCCTCCGCACGCTCGGGCGCCAGCTCGCCAGCCGCAGCCGTGCCCTGTCGCCGGTCTCGCCGAACCAGACCTTGCCGTGGCCGGGAACAGGATAGTCCGGCTGGTGGAAGAATTCGGCCTGCGTCATCGGTGCTCCGGCGGACTTGGTCGCTCCGTTATGCCCAGCCTGACCCGCTCTTGAAAAGCCGGAAATGCCACCCAGATCATTGGGGCGCAGGCCGTCAAGCGGCTGTGCAACCCCAAACCTGGTCCGCGCTCATGACGAGGCGGACTGACACGAATGTCGCTTCCCTTGGAGGACAATCATGCGTTCCTACGATCTTTCCCCGCTCTATCGCTCGACCGTCGGCTTCGACCGCCTGTTCTCGCTGCTCGACCAGGCCGGCAGTGTCGACAACGCGCCGACCTATCCGCCCTACAATATCGAGCGCACCGCCGAGAACGCCTATCGCATCTCGATCGCGGTCGCCGGTTTCGGTGAATCCGACCTCTCGATCGAGAGCAAGGAGAACGCCCTGACCGTTCGCGGCGAGAAGAAAGCCGCCGATGACGCCGAGAAGCGCGAGGTCCTGCATCAGGGTATCGCCGCCCGCGCCTTCGAGCGTCGCTTCCAGCTTGCCGACTATGTCCAGGTCACCGGCGCCAGTCTCGAGAACGGGCTGCTCCATATCGACCTCGTCCGCGAGATCCCCGAGGCCAAGAAGCCGCGCCTGATCCCGATCGGCGGAGGCGCTCCCAAGGTCATCGAGGCCAAGAAGGCCGCCTGACCAGGTCGGTCAGCCCATCGCAAACCTGAAACAGGAGAGCCTTCCCGGGAAACCGGGAAGGCTCTTTTCGTATCCCACTCATCTCGGCACAGAAGGCCTCGTCAGGGCACCACCGTCACTGGCGGCACCGTCGTGTCCGGCACTGGGATGCCGCTCGGATGCGCCCGTGCCAGCGGCGGCAGGCGATCCGGCTCGTCAGAACCCCGGACATCCTGCGGATTGACCAGCTTCGGCTTGCCGATGTCTTTCACCACTGACGGCACTGCAGCGGGCTTTACCGGAGCGGCATCCGGCTTCGGAACTGCCGGTGACGGCGGCACGGCGGTCGCAGGCGCACTCGCCTCGGCCGGCGGCTGCGCCGGCTTCAGCGCGGCCGGCCGTTCCGGCGGGCGCGGTATCAGCTTCTTCGGCGCCGGACGCTCTTCCTCGCGCGGGTCGAGCCTGACAGTCCGTTGTGGAGGCTGGAGCACGATCCGGTCGATCAGTTCACCGCTGAAACGGTCGATGAGCAACCGCACCCGCGATCCGTTCGCCGTCACGCCGTCGACGACGATGGCCGAGCGGGTGCGCACGATGCGCTGCACCTCGCGCAGACCGAATTCCTGCACCGCGATCCGTTCCACCGCCCGCGGCGGGATCGGCGCGGCGCGGCGCGGTGCATAATCGTAGCGCGGCCTGTAGTCATCGTCGTAGTCATAGCCATAGCCGTAACGGGCGTAGCCACCGCCGTAATCATCAAGCTGCGCCAAAGCGGGGCCGCTCGCACCGGCCATCGCGGCCAGGACGGCGAGGCCGGCCAGCCGACGGCGCAAGGAGTGCAACGCGGTGGCGGGCGGAACCAGGACTGCCATGGTCTGTCCTCTGTCAGACGAAATCTGCAGTCTTCAGTTCTCGGTAAGGATTGCGGCGCGCTTGCGGCGTGAATCCGCTGGTAAACGGGCCTTTCCCACACTCAGCTGGCAGCCAGCACGGCCGCGAGACGGTCGACATCCACCGCCTGCGTCGCGAACGAGCAAACGAAGCGCCCGACGACCTCGCCGTGCCGGAGCTCCTGTCCTGCTGTCAGGGCGCCATCCGACCAGGCGATGTATTGCACGTCCTGCTCCGCCAGCGCGGCCTGCGCCCGTGGCGGCAACACCACGAAGACCTCGTTCGCCTCGCAGGCCCAGGCCAGCCGGAGCCTGCCCGCCGTAGTGATGGCGGCGGCAAGACGGGACGCCATGGCGTTGGCGTGGCGCGCGAGGTCGAGCCAGTGGCCATCGGCCAGCAACCCCTCGAACTGCGCTCCGATCAGCCGGCCCTTCGACAAGGTGTGCCCGGCGCGCTTGCGCCGCCACGGCATTTCGCTCGCATCGGCCGGGTCGAAGACGATCACCGCCTCGGCGGCGAAGGCGCCGTTCTTGGTGCCGCCGAAGGAGAGCACGTCGACACCCGCCTTCCAGGTGAGCTCGGCAGGGGTGCAACCGAGTGCTGCGACCGCATTGGCGAAACGCGCGCCGTCCATGTGCAACTTCAGCCCGCGCGGCGCGATTGCCTGTTTCAGCGCCGCGATCTCGGCCGGCACGTAGACCAATCCGCATTCGGTCGCCTGCGTGATCGACAGCATCTGCGGCTGCACCTGATGTGTCGCGCCCGCCCGCATGCGCGCGAGTTGGTCGGTGACGACCTCCGGCGCGAGCTTGCAGCCATCGCCCGGCAGGCCGACGATCTTGGCCCCGCCCGTGAAGAACTCGGGCGCGCCGCATTCGTCGGCGGCGATATGCGCCTCGTGATGGCAGAGCACCGCCCCCCAGGGCTGGACCAGGCTCGCCAATGCCAATGAATTCGCCGCCGTGCCTGTCGTGACGAGGAAGACCGCGACTTGGCGTTCGAACAGCTCCGCGAACAGGGCTTCGACCCGCCTCGTCCAGCCGTCATTGCCATAGGCGGCGGAAAAACCATCATTGGCGGTCGCCATCGCCCGCATCACGGGGGCGGTCGCCCCCGCCAGATTGTCGCTGATGAAGTTCATGAGACTGGCGTCCGGCCGGCTGCTGCGAGGTTCCGACCGATAAGCAGCCTTCTTTCGCAGCGCAATCGGCACCGGTGCAGGGCTGCCCCGATTCCGGCGATCGACAACTTCCGACTTGGCTCACCGGCCTCGGCGATGTGAAAATGTCCAAGCGTGGATACAGATCGCAATAAAATGTCGCCGCAGTGCAAAATCGACGCTTGTGCCCAGATTGGAATTCTGGCAAGGTCAAAGCAATAGGACAGCGTTACTGTCCCATTTTCAAGGCGGGCCTCGCCGAGGCCCCGGCGCTGGCGGATGGAGCGGACGATGACGGGAGGTACGGCGAACAAAGCCAAAGCCAACCGTACGACGCGCGCCGCCCGCAAAACGGCGGCGTGACCAGGCGCGGCAGGGCTTAACGCCCGAGGCGCCTGCGGAGGACGCGGGCGCAAGACAAGACCGGCGCAAGCAACCTTCGCAAACCGAGAATAAAGCCGGACCGGCCCGATCCTTGCTCGGCAAGGTGGAAGCCGGAGCGGCGGTGGACTTTGGCGGGTTCCCGAGCCGATGCTGCGGGACCGATGCGGGCGGAGGCGACGATGAGCGAGGGCAGGAAGGCGAGCGCGATGGCCAACACCACTGCTAAAGTTGCCACCACGACGACGGCCGCCTTCGAGCGTTTCCCCGAGGTGCGCGATCCAGCCATGCCGGAGCGCCAGGGCCTCTACGACCCGTCTTATGAGAAGGACTCCTGCGGCGTCGGCTTCATCGCCGACATGAAGAACCGCAAGAGCCATGCGATCGTCGCGCAGGGCCTGCAGATCCTGCACAATATCGACCATCGCGGCGCGGTCGGCGCCGACCCCAAGCTCGGCGACGGCTGCGGCATCCTCACCCAGATCCCGCATCGCTTCTTCAAGGAAGAATGCGCCGCGATCGGCATCGAGCTGCCCGAGCCCGGTCACTACGCCATCGGCCAGTTCTTCATGCCGCAGGAGGCAGACAACCGCGCCGTCTGCGAGGAGATCGTCGCCCAGACGGTCGAGGAGGAAGGCCTGATCTTCCTTGGCTGGCGCGACGTGCCGGTCGACAACAGCGACCTCGGCGAGGCCGTGAAGGAGACCGAGCCCTGCCATCGCCAGATCTTCGTCGGCCGCCCGCCCGAGATCACCGACGAGGACGAGTTCGAGCGCCAAGTCTATGTGCTCAGGAAGTCGGTCTCGAACAAGGTCTACAAGCGCCATGACCGGGCGACCGCGACCTATTACCCGGTCTCCTTCTCCTGCCGGACCATCGTCTACAAGGGCATGGTGCTGGTCACTCAGCTCGGCGACTACTTCAAGGACCTGACCGACGAGCGCTTCGAGAGCGCGCTCGCCCTCGTCCACCAGCGCTTCGCCACCAACACCTTCCCGTCCTGGCGCCTGGCCCATCCCTACCGGATGGTCGCGCATAACGGCGAGATCAACACGCTGCGCGGCAACGTCAACTGGATGGCCGCCCGCCAGGCCTCGGTCGATTCCGAGCTCTTCGGCGCCGACATCTCCAAGCTCTGGCCGATCTCCTATGAGGGCCAGTCCGACACCGCCTGCTTCGACAACGCCCTCGAATTCCTGGTCCAGGGCGGCTATTCGCTCGCCCACGCCATGATGATGCTGGTGCCCGAGGCCTGGGCCGGCAACCCGCTGATGGATGAGAGCCGGCGCGCCTTCTACGAGTACCACGCCGCCCTGATGGAGCCGTGGGACGGCCCAGCCGCGATCGCCTTCACCGACGGCCGCCAGATCGGCGCGACGCTCGACCGCAACGGCCTGCGCCCGGCGCGCTATCTCGTCACCGATGACGGCCTCGTCGTGCTCGCCTCGGAGTTCGGCGTGCTGCCGATCCCGGAGGAGAAGATCGTCCAGAAGTGGCGGCTCCAGCCTGGCAAGATGCTGCTGATCGACCTCGAAGAGGGCCGCATCATCGGCGATGACGAGATCAAGAGCACGCTCTGCCTCGCCAACCCCTACAAGGACTGGCTGAAGCGCACCCAGATCGTGCTGGAAGACCTGCCGCCGGTCGAGGCGCGGGCATCGCGCACCGACGTCGCCTTGCTCGATCGCCAGCAATCCTTCGGCTACACCCAGGAAGACACCAAGATCCTGATGGCGCCGATGGCGGTGACCGGCCAGGAAGCGGTCGGCTCGATGGGCACGGACACGCCGATCTCGGCGCTCTCCTCGAAGTCGAAGCTGCTCTACACCTATTTCAAGCAGAACTTCGCCCAGGTCACCAACCCGGCAATCGACCCGATCCGCGAGGAGCTCGTGATGAGCCTCCTCTCCTTCATCGGGCCGCGGCCGAACATCCTCGATCTCGAGGGCACTTCGCGCCGCAAGCGCCTGGAAGTGCGCCAGCCGATCCTGACCAATGACGATCTCGAGAAGATCCGCTGCATCGGTCACTATGAGGATCGCTTCGACACCAAGACGCTCGACATCACCTATCCGACCCGCGAAGGCGCGGCCGGCATGGAAGGCGCGATCGAGCGCCTGTGCGAGCGCGCCGAAGCGGCCGTCCACGGCGGCTACAACATCATCATCCTCTCCGACCGGCAGGTCGGGCCCGACCGCATCCCGATCCCGGCCCTGCTGGCGACGGCGGCGGTCCATCATCACCTGATCCGCAAGGGCCTGCGGACCTCGGTCGGCCTCGTGCTGGAATCGGGCGAGCCGCGCGAGATTCATCATTTCGCTTTGCTCGCCGGCTTCGGCGCCGAGGCGATCAACCCCTATCTCGCCTTCGAGACGCTCGAAGCGCTGTTCGAGGCCGGCGAGTTCCCGCCGGAGGTCGATCGCTACGAGGTGGTCAAGCGCTTCATCAAGTCGGTCGGCAAGGGCCTGCTCAAGGTCATGTCGAAGATGGGCATCTCGACCTACCAGTCCTATTGCGGCGCCCAGATCTTCGACGCGGTCGGCCTGCGCACGCAGTTCATCGACAAGTACTTCACCGGCACCATCTCCTCGATCGAGGGCGTCGGCCTCGCCGAGATCGCCGAGGAGAGCGTGCGCCGCCATCGCGACGCCTTCGGCGACTCGCCGGTCTATCGCGACGCCCTGGACATCGGCGGCGAATACGCCTTCCGCCTACGCGGCGAGGCGCATGCCTGGACGCCGGAGAACATCGCGCTGCTCCAGCACGCCGTCCGCGGCAACGCCCGCGACAAGTTCAAGGCCTATTCCGAGCTGGTCAACGACCAGAGCGAGAAGCTCTCGACCATCCGCGGCCTGTTCCACGTCAAGATGGCCGATGAGCTCGGCCATCAACCCGTGCCGCTCGACGAAGTCGAGAGCGCGGCCTCGATCGTCAAGCGCTTTTCGACCGGCGCGATGTCCTTCGGCTCGATCAGCCATGAGGCGCATTCGACGCTGGCGCTGGCGATGAACGCGATCGGCGGCAAGTCGAACACCGGCGAGGGCGGCGAGGAGCCGGAGCGCTTCAAGCCGCTGCCGGACGGCCGCTCGATGCGCTCGGCAATCAAGCAGGTCGCCTCGGGCCGTTTCGGCGTCACCACCGAATATCTCGTCAACTCGCAGATGATGCAGATCAAGGTCTCGCAGGGCGCCAAGCCCGGCGAGGGCGGCCAGCTGCCCGGCCACAAGGTCGATGCGCGCATCGCCAAGGTCCGGCACTCGACCCCGGGCGTCGGCCTGATCTCGCCGCCGCCGCATCACGACATCTACTCGATCGAGGATCTCGCCCAGCTGATCTTCGACCTGAAGAACGTCAACCCGGCGGCGGACGTCTCGGTCAAGCTCGTCTCGGAGCTCGGCGTCGGCACCGTCGCCGCCGGCGTCGCCAAGGCCCGCGCCGACCACATCACCATCGCCGGCTATGAGGGCGGCACCGGCGCTTCGCCGCTGACCTCGATCAAGCATGCCGGCTCGCCCTGGGAGATCGGCCTCGCCGAGACCCACCAGATCCTGGTGATGAACAAGCTGCGTGGCCGCATCGCCCTGCAGGTCGACGGTGGCCTGCGCACCGGCCGCGACATCGTCGTCGGCGCGCTGCTCGGCGCCGACGAGTTCGGCTTCGCCACGGCGCCGCTGATCGCCGCCGGCTGCATCATGATGCGCAAGTGCCATCTCAACACCTGCCCGGTCGGCGTCGCCACCCAGGACCCGGTGCTGCGCAAGCGCTTCAAGGGCCAGCCCGAGCACGTCATCAACTTCTTCTTCTTCCTCGCCGAGGACGTGCGCGAGATCATGGCGCAGATGGGTGTCAGGAGCTTCGACGAGCTCGTCGGCCGCTCCGACTGGCTCGACAAGAAGGAAGCGATCGACCACTGGAAGGCCAAGGGGCTCGACTTCGCCCGCATCTTCCACAAGCCGGAAGCGGGCGCGAACGTCGCCATCCGCAATGTCGAGCGCCAGGTCCACCCGATCGAATCGGTGCTCGACCGCACCCTGATCGCCAAGGCGGGCGCCTCGCTCGACAGCGGCGCTCCGGTGGTGATCGAGAGCGCGATCCGCAATGTCGACCGCTCGACCGGCGCGATGATCTCGGGCGAGATCGCCAAGCGCCACGGCTCGGCCGGCCTGCCTGAGGACGCGATCACGGTGAAGCTCACCGGCACTGCCGGCCAGAGCTTCGGCGCCTGGGTCGCCGGCGGCCTGACGCTCGACCTCACCGGCCAGGCCAACGACTATGTCGGCAAGGGCCTGTCCGGCGGCAAGCTGATCATCCGGCCAGATGCCAAGTCGCGCGCCGTCGCCGAGGAAGCGATCATCGTCGGCAACACCGTGCTCTACGGCGCGATCTCCGGCGAATGCTACTTCCGCGGCGTCGCCGGCGAGCGCTTCGCGGTGCGCAATTCCGGCGCGATCGCGGTGGTCGAGGGCACCGGCGACCATGGCTGCGAGTACATGACTGGCGGCGTCGTCGTCGTGCTCGGCCAGACCGGGCGCAACTTCGCGGCCGGCATGTCCGGCGGCATCGCCTATGTGCTCGACGAGGATAAGAGCTTCGCCAAGCGCTGCAACCTCTCAATGGTCGATCTCGAGCCGGTGCCGGAGGAGGAGGAGCTGACCCAGCGCCTCTACCACCATGGCGGCGACCTCGAGTTCAAGGGCCGCATCGACGTCATGGCCAACATGTCCGGCTATGACGCCGAGCGCCTGCACCAGCTCATCGCCAACCACCTGAAATACACCGGGTCGGCGCGGGCGCAGGCGATCCTGGAGAACTGGGCGGAGTACCTGCCCAAATTCGTCAAGGTCATGCCGGTCGAATACCGGCGGGCCCTTATGGAAATCGAGCGGGCCCAGGCCGGCGTCTCGGTTGCGGCCGAGTAATCGAACAGGCGGATGAGACGATGGGCAAGGTAACCGGTTTTCTCGAGATCGACCGCCGCGACCGGAAGTATCTTCCGGCCTCGGACCGGATCCGGAACTACAAGGAATTCGTGATCCCGCTCGGCCGGGAGGCGACCCGCGACCAGGCGGCGCGCTGCATGAACTGCGGCATCCCGTATTGTCACAATGGCTGCCCGGTCAACAACCAGATCCCGGACTGGAACGACCTCGTCTACAACGACAAATGGCAGGAGGCGCTGACCAACCTGCACTCGACCAACAACTTCCCCGAGTTCACCGGCCGCGTCTGTCCCGCCCCATGCGAGGCGTCGTGCACGCTGAACCTGGAAGACACTCCGGTCACCATCAAGTCGATCGAATGCGCGATCGTCGACAAGGGCTGGCAGGAAGGCTGGATCAAGCCCGAGCCGGCTTCGACGAAGACGGGCAAGAAGATCGCGATCATCGGTTCCGGCCCGGCCGGCCTCGCCGCCGCCCAGCAGCTCGCCCGCGTCGGCCACGAGGTCCATGTCTATGAGCGCCAGGGCCGCGCCGGCGGCCTGCTGCGCTACGGCATCCCCGACTTCAAGATGGAGAAGTCGCATGTCGACCGGCGCGTCGCCCAGATGGAGGCCGAAGGCGTCGTCTTCCATTACGGCGTCAATGTCGGCATCGACATCGATCCGCAGGAACTGCTGTCGCAATACGACGCGGTCGGCCTAACCGGCGGCGCCGAGAAGCCGCGCGACCTGCCGATCGAGGGGCGCGACCTCGACGGCGTCCAGTTCGCCATGGACTTCCTGCCGCAGCAGAACCGCCGCAATGGCGGCGAGCCGGACACGACGGGCAATGCCCGCCCGATCCTCGCCGGCGGCAAGCATGTCGTCGTCATCGGCGGCGGCGACACCGGCTCCGACTGCATCGGCACCTCGGTGCGCCAGGGCGCGCTCTCGGTCACCCAACTCGAGATCATGCCGCAGCCGCCGGAAAAGGAGAACAAGCAGCTGACCTGGCCGAACTGGCCGCTGAAGCTGCGGACCTCCTCCAGCCATGAGGAAGGCGCCGAGCGCGATTTCGCCGTCGGCACCGTCAAGTTCACCGGCGAGAACGGTAAGGTGAAGACCCTGCACTGCGCCAAGGTCGATGCCCAGTTCAAGCCGATCGAAGGCAGCGAGTTCCAGCTCAAGGCCGATCTCGTCCTGCTCGCCATGGGCTTCGTCTCGCCGGTGCATGACGGGCTCATCGCCAAGCTCGGCGTCAAGCTCGACGGGCGCGGCAATGTCGAGGCCAACATGCTGGCCTACAAGACCACGGTCGAGAAGGTCTTCGCCGCCGGCGACATGCGCCGCGGCCAGTCGCTGGTGGTCTGGGCGATCCGCGAGGGCCGCCAGATGGCGCACTCGATCGACAAGCACCTAATGGGCGAGACCATCCTGCCGCGTTGAGCGGCAGGGGACAGGCGCGTCATGCTCGGGCGAAGACCCGAGCATCTCAGGCCGGATGAGGCTCCGGTCAGCGCCTTCCTGTCACGAGATTCTCGGGTCGGCGCTGCGCGCCGCCCGAGAATGACGGCCTCCGCTCACGCCCCCAGCAGGTCGATCAGCGGCGGAATCAGCGGCTCGTCGGCCGGCGGCATGGCGAGATCGCGCAATTTGCCGGGGCGCACCCATTTCAGCGCCTGCCCCTCGCGCGACATCACCGTCCCCTCCCAGCGCCGGCAGATATAGAGCGGCATCAGCAAATGGAAGTCCGGATAGGCGTAGCTGGCGAAGGTCAGCGGCGCCAGGCAGGCTTCCTTGACCGTGATGCCGAGCTCCTCGGCGAGCTCGCGGATCAGCGCCGGCTCCGGCCGTTCCCCGGCCTCCAGCTTGCCGCCGGGAAACTCCCAGAGGCCGGCGAGTGCTTTGCCTTCCGGACGTTGGGTGACGAGTACGCGATTGTCGGAATCGACCAGCGCGCAGGCGACGACGAGCAGCAGTTTCACGAAAGGCTAATGTCCCGAGAGGATGACCTCGACCGGCTCGGTTTCCTTGCCGGTCAGCGTGACCTCGTCATAGACCGTGCCGCCCTCGCGGAAAACCTGATCCTCCTCGCCCCAGATCACCTGTGTCGAGACGAAATAGGCCCCGGGTGCGACATTCTCGAAGCTGAAGCGGCCCCTCGCCGTGGTTTTGGTCGTGCGGGTGAGCTCGGCATAGCGAGGATCGACCTGCTCGTTCGGATAGCGCCAGTGCGGCAGGAACTTGGTCTTGCCGAAGACGCTGGTGAAGCGCTCGCGGGCATAGGCCGTCGCCGGGATCAGCTTCACGACCTCGCCAGCGGCGTTCACGACCTGCCCCTTCGAGCGCGTCCGGAAGGCATGGCCGACGATCACGCCGGTTCCTGGCTTGCGGATGAACGCCGCCTCCTCGGCCGAGAAGGAAGACGTCGTCACCGGTCCCTGCACACAGGACCCCAGCAGGGCCGCAAGGCCCAGCACGCAGGCTAACCGCTTCATCTGGCTCGTCCCCCCGCAGGCGCCGTCGAGACCAGGAAGACGCCTGCGAGGATGATGCAACCTCCGATGATCTGCCGCAACTCCAGCGTTTCGCCGAGCACGAGCACACCCATGACGGCAGCGACCGCCGGAACGAGATAGCCGGTCATCGCCGCCCGCGTCGGCCCGGCGGCCCGGATCAATCGCATGAAGAAGGTCACCGGCAGCGCGGTCGCGAACACGCCGAGCGCCAGCACGGCCTGCCAGTGCGGCGCCAGGGCCGCCAGCGCCGCCCCACCCGAGAAGACCAGCGTCAGCAGCAATGCGCTGGAGCCGGAGACCATCTGCTGGCCGAGCGCGAGCCGGATCGGATCACCGGCCTTTTGCGGCACTGCGCGCGTGTAGAGATTGGCACAGGCATAGGAGAGCATCGCACCGACCATGGCGAAGACGCTGAGCGCCGAGCCGCCGCCTTCGACCAGGCGCGGCCCGATCAGGATGGCGACGCCGGCCATACCGACGAGGACACCCATGAGGCGGCGCCGGGTCAGGCGCTCCTCGGCGAAGAGAAGATGCGCGAACAGCGCCGTAACCAGTGGCCCCGCCGCCTGGATCATCGCTGCCGGACCGCTGGCGAGCTGGATCAGCGCATAGGCGACGAGCACGTTCGGCAGCCAGCCATTGCAGGTGCCGAGCACCAGCCAGTGGCGGAGCTCGTGGCGGCGCGGCAGCGGGCTCTGGCCGCGCGCCAAGACGAAGAGCGCGAGCGTCGCCGCGCCGAGCAGGCCACGGCAAGCGGCGATCGCCCAGGGGGCGACCTCGCCGGCCATCAGCTTGATGAACAGATAGCTGCAGCCCCAGAAGAACGAGCAGGCGGCGAGGTTGCCGACGATGAACGCCTTGCTCGGGCCTACCGGACCCGAAGGCTCAGGAGCGGTAGTCGCCGTTGATCTCGACATAGGCCTTGGTCAGGTCGCAGGTCCAGACGGTGGACTTGCCGCGGCCGAGGCCGAGATCGGCGGTGATGACGATGTGCTCGCCGGTCATGTAGTCCGAGACGGCCTGCTCATCATAGGAGCCGGCGCGCGCTCCGGCTTCCGCGACCTTGATCGCGCCGAAGGAGATGTCGAGCCTGTCACGATCGGCCGGTTCGCCGGCCTTACCGACCGCCATGACGATGCGGCCCCAATTGGCGTCCTCACCGGCGACCGCGGTCTTGACCAGCGGCGAATTGGCGATCGAGAGCGCGACCTTCTTGGCCGAGCGCGCCGACTGCGCCCCGACGACGCGGATCTCGACGAATTTGCGGGCACCCTCGCCGTCCTTGCAGACGAGGTGCGAGAGCTCGAGCAGCAGCGCGTTCAGCGCCCGCTTGAAGCCGGACAGCCGGGCATCGCCGGGATCGGTGATCTCCGGCACGCCGCGCGCCCTGGCCTTGCCGGTCGAGAACAGCATCAGCGTGTCGGAGGTCGAGGTGTCGCTGTCGACCGTGATCGCGTTGAACGAGCCCTTGACGCCCTTCGACAGCAGGGCCTGCAGGACCGGCGCCGCGATCGGCGCATCGGTGAAGACGAAGGAGAGCATCGTCGCCATGTCCGGCGCGATCATGCCGGCGCCCTTGGCGATGCCGGCGATGACGACCTCATGGCCGTCGATCTTGGCCTTGCGCGACACCGCCTTGGGGAAGGTGTCGGTGGTCATGATCGCCTTGGCGGCATCCGACCAGGGACCGTCGGCGGCGCGCTTGGCGCAATCGGCCAGCACGCCCTCGAACTTGGCCGCGTCGAGCGGCTCGCCGATCACGCCGGTCGAGGCGATGAAGACCTCTTCGGGCTTGCAGCCCGCAGCCTTGGCCGCGATCTTCGCCGTCAGCGCCACCGAGTCGCGGCCTTTCAGGCCGGTGAAGGCATTGGCGTTGCCGGAATTGACGACGATGGCGCGCGCCTTGCCCTGCGCCAGGTTTTCCCGGCACCAGTCGACCGGCGCCGACGGACATTTCGAGCGGGTGAAGACGCCGGCGGCCTGCGAGCCCTCGTCGAGCAGGATGAGCACCACATCGGTGCGGCCCTTGTAACGGATTCCGGCTTCGGCGGTGGCGAAGCGCACGCCTGGCACGGCCGGGACCTTGGGCTGGCGCTTCGGCGCGAGCGGAGAAACGGGAACATCCTTGCCGGCCATCATGCGTCTCCTGGGATCGTTGGCCCGATGTGCCGCAGCGGCGGGGCGAAGACAAGAGTCCGAGCCCCTCCAAAAGCAAACGCCCGGGCATGGCCCGGGCGCATCACGACGGTACGATGAAAATCGCTTCCGGTCAGGGCTTCTTCGGCTCGGCCGGAGCCGGGGTCGCCGGCGCAGGGGTCGCCGGGGCGGCCGGCTTGTCGAGGCGTTCGACCTTGGCCTTGTCGCGCAGCGCGACGATGATGTCCTGCTGCGCCTTGCGGACCAGATACTGGTCGATCTGCGGCTTGACCTCGTCGAAGCTCGGCAGCGGCTTGCTGCGCTTATCCTCGACCTTGATCACGTGCCAGCCGAACTGGCTCTTCACCGGCTCGGAGAGCTGGCCTTTTTCGAGTTTGAAAGCCGCTTCCGCGAATTCCGGCACCATCCGGTCCTTGGCGAACCAGCCGAGATCGCCGCCCTCCTTGCCCGAGCCCGGATCCTTGGAGAGCTCGGCCGCGACCTTGGCGAAGTCCTCGCCCTTCTTCACCCGCTCCAGCGCCGCCTTGGCCTGCGCCTCCTCCGGCACCAGGATATGGCGGGCGTGGACCTCCTCCTCCGGCTTCATCGCCTTGACGGTATCCTCGAACAGCTTCTTGGCCGCTTCGGGGGTCGCCGCCTTCTTGGCCTCGACCGTCAGATATTCGTCGAGCAAGAGCTTGTCGCGGTTATAGGCGAGGCGCTTGGCGAATTCCGGCCCGTCGCCGATCTTGGCGGCGGCCGCGGTCTTGGCGCCGAGCTTCAGGTCGACCAGATAGTTGATCAGCTCCTCGCGCTTGCGCTCCTCCGGCATCTGCGCGGTGCGCTCGCCAAGGTCGTCCTCGGCGAGTTTGAGATCGCCCTCGGTGATGGTGATGCCGTCGACCTTGGCGACGGGCTTGTCCTGTTGCGCGAAGGCCGGCGCAGCGGCCAGCACGAAGCCAAGCGACAGCATGGCGAGACGGGAGGACAACATCGGTGCGGCCTTTCAACTGGACGGCGCGAAGATCGATCTCGCCGGCTGAGTGCCAGCAGAACGCGGCGTTGGCAAGACGAGGCTTCGCACATCAACGCGAGCCGACCGGGCTGGTTCAATCCGCCGCAGTTGGGACGGCGGCGGATCGAACCTCTTGGAACCTTCCTTGCCGGACCCCACATGCGCGCGGACAAGCGCGTGCTGGACCACGCGCCCGCGCCCGTCTAAACACGCGCGTGAATTTCCAAGGTTACCGCTTCGGCCGCGCTCTCGGCGCCGGCCGGCTTCGCCATTGAAAGGCCAGACATGCTTGGCGCGCTTGCAAAGAAACTCTTCGGCTCGTCGAATGATCGGCGGGTGAAGGGCTACCAACCCCGCGTCGCGGCGATCAACGCGCTCGAAGCCGAGGTTTCGCAGCTCTCCGATGAGGCGCTTCGCGCCCGCACCGAAACCTTCAAGCAGCAGCTCGCCGAGGGCACCAAGCTCGACGACCTGCTCGTACCGGCCTTCGCCACCGTGCGCGAGGCGGCCAAGCGCGTGCTCGGCCAGCGCCCCTACGACGTCCAGCTGATCGGCGGCATGGTGCTGCACGAAGGCTCGATCGCCGAGATGAAGACCGGCGAAGGCAAGACACTGGTCGCGACCCTGCCGGTCTATCTCAACGCGCTCGCCGGCAAGGGCGTCCACGTCGTCACCGTCAACGACTACCTCGCCCGCCGCGACGCCGAGTGGATGGGCAAGATCTACAACTTCCTCGGCCTTTCCGTCGGCATCATCGTGCATGGCCTCGACGACGAGGAGCGCCAGCGCGCTTATGCCAGCGACATCACCTACGGCACGAACAACGAGTTCGGCTTCGACTACCTGCGCGACAACATGAAGTACGAGGTCGCGCAGATGAGCCAGCGCGGCCATCATTTCGCGATCGTCGACGAGGTCGACTCGATCCTGATCGATGAAGCCCGCACGCCGCTGATCATCTCCGGCCCGCTCGACGACAAGTCGGACCTCTATGTCGCGATCGACAAGGTGCTGCCCGGGCTGGTCAAGGGTGACTACGAAGTCGACGAGAAGCAGCGCACCGTCGCGCTG
Organism: Rhizobiales bacterium 2SD; assembly: GCA_005502805.1. Taxonomy (GTDB): domain Bacteria; phylum Pseudomonadota; class Alphaproteobacteria; order Rhizobiales; family Beijerinckiaceae; genus Allobosea. The sequence continues at coordinate 615,123 of SCMY01000001.1, forward strand.
ACCGAGGCCGGCAACGAGCATATCGAGCAGCTCCTGCGCGAGGCCGACCTCCTCAAGGAAGGCGATCTCTACGACGCCGCCAACGTCACGCTGGTCCACCACGTCAACCAGGCGCTGCGCGCCCACACGCTCTTCACGCGCGACAAGGACTACATCGTCCGCAACGATGAGGTCGTGATCATCGACGAGTTCACCGGCCGCATGATGCCGGGCCGGCGCTATTCGGAAGGCCTGCACCAGGCGCTCGAGGCCAAGGAGCATGTCACCGTCCAGCCCGAGAACGCGACGCTCGCCTCGATCACCTTCCAGAACTATTTCCGCCTCTACAAGAAGCTCGCCGGCATGACCGGCACCGCCGGCACCGAGGCCGACGAGTTCGAGCAGATCTACAAGCTCGACGTCGTCGAAATCCCGACCAATGTCCCGGTCGCCCGCATCGACGACGACGACGAGGTCTATCGCAGCTTTCCGGAGAAGGTGAAGGCGATCATCAAGGAGCTGGAGCGCGCCAGCGAGCGCCTGCAGCCGGTGCTGGTCGGCACCGCCTCGATCGAGAAGTCCGAGCAGATCGCCGAGATGCTGGTCGCAGCCGGTTTCAAGCAGATCGACTTCAGCCAGCCCGGCGCGCTCGACAGCCTCTACGCCGCCGCCCGCACCGGCAAGAGCACCAAGCAGTTCGCGGTGCTGAACGCCCGCTTCCACGAGCAGGAGGCCTTCATCGTCGCCGAGGCCGGCGTGCCCGGCGCGATCACGATCGCCACCAACATGGCCGGCCGTGGCACCGACATCAAACTTGGCGGCAATGTCGAGATGCGCGTCGCGATCGAGACGGCGGGCATGGAGGATGGGCCTGAGAAGGAGGCCAAGATCAAGGAGATCGAGGCCGAGGTCGCCCGCTTCAAGGAGATGGTGCTCGGCGCTTCCGAGACGATCGAGCTCGAGCCGGCCAAGGGCTCGCGCCCGGCCAAGACCATGACCCGCCCGGGCGGCCTCTACATCATCGGCACCGAGCGCCATGAGAGCCGGCGCATCGACAACCAGCTGCGCGGCCGCGGCGGCCGCCAGGGCGATCCCGGCCGTTCCAAGTTCTTCCTGTCGCTGCAGGACGATCTGATGCGCATCTTCGGCTCCGACCGGATGGACGGCATGCTGCAGAAGCTCGGCCTGCAGGAGGACGAGGCCATCGTCCATCCCTGGATCAACAAGGCGGTCGAGAAGGCGCAGGGCAAGGTCGAGGCGCGCAACTTCGACATCCGCAAGAACATCCTGAAATACGACGACGTCATGAACGACCAGCGCAAGGTCGTGTTCGAGCAGCGCCGCGACTTCATGCGCGAGGCGAGCGTGCGCGAGACCATCGACGACATGCGCCACGGCGTCGTCGAGGACACCGTCTCGCGCCGCATCCCCGAGGACGCCTATCCCGAGCAGTGGGATGCCGCCGGCCTGAAGCAGGACGTCGTCACCTATCTCAACCTCGAACTGCCGATCGAGGACTGGGCCAAGGAAGAAGGCATCGCCGACGCCGAATTGCGCGAGCGCATCCGCAAGATCGCCGACGAGGACTATGCGGCGCGGATCGAGCGCAACACCGAAGAGGTGATGACCTATATCGAGAAGCAGGTCCTGCTGCAGACGCTCGACCATCTCTGGCGCGAGCATCTGGTCACGCTCGACCATCTGCGTCAGGTCATCGGCTGGCGCGGCTATGCCCAGCGCGACCCGCTGAACGAGTACAAGCAGGAAGCCTTCGAGCTCTTCGACGGGCTGATCGGCCGGCTGCGCGAGCAGGTCACCGGCAATCTGATGCGGGTCGAGGTCCGTTTCGAGGCGCCGCCGGAAGGCGGCCAGACCCTCGACCAGGGTGGCGGCGACAACCTGCCGCCGCCGCCGGCCGGCTTCTTCGCCAACCAGCCGCAGTTCGCCGCGACCGACGGCGATCTCGCTATCGCCGAACGCAACCCGGCCGATCCCGAGAGCTGGGGCAAGGTCGGCCGCAACGAGCTCTGCCCCTGCGGCTCGGGCAAGAAGTACAAGCACTGCCACGGCCAGTTCGTCTGACCGCAGCGCCCCGGCGTCCGCCTCAGGCGAAGCTGGCTTCGACCGCACCGAGCGCATCGATCTCGATGCGCGCCGTCGCACCGGTGCCGAGCCACTGCGTCCGCACGAGGCTGCCGAGCAGGATTGTCTCGCCGGCCCGGAGCAGCATTCCGCGCTCTCGGGCGTGCTCCGCCAGCCAGGCCAATGCCGCATAGGGGTGGCCGAGCACATCGGCACCGATGCCGGCGCCGGCTTCGACCCCATCGATCAGAATCCGCCCCTGCAGTGCCGCGAGGTCGGGCAGAGCCGCCGGCTCGTGCTCATGGCCGAGCACTGCCCCAGCGGCAAAGAAATCGTCAGCCACCAGCATCGGCGTGCCGGTGCTCTGCCAGTCGACATAGCGATCGTCGACGATCTCGATCGCCGCCATCACCGCTCCGACCGCACCACGAACGCTCTCTGTGGTGAAGGGCCCGTCCAGCAGGTCACTCGCCAATCTGACCGCGATCTCACACTCGACGCCGACCCTCACGAAATCACCGTGCCGGAGCTTGGCGCCGCCGTGATGCGTGGTGCCGGCAAAGAGTCCGGCTGCGCAGGGGTGGGCGATGCCGAGATAGGCCTGCATCACCGGCGTGGTGCAGCCGATCTTCCAACCGACCCTTGCCCCAAAGCGGCTTTCGGCAAGGCGTGCATGGACCGCATCGCGCACCGCATAGGCTTCCGCCAGATCGCGTGGCGCAGCCCCTTCGAGTGACGGTGCGAGGGGCGTGAGGCCGAGCCGCGCAGTGCTGACCTGCTCGGCTGCGGCGGCGATGACTGCTTCGGACAAGGCGGAGCTCCGATTGTCGGGGAACGGCAACCTGCCATGCCAGGGCTCCTGCTGGCCATCGGCATGAGCGCAGTGGTCGCGAGACCTGCTCTCGTCATGGCAAAGAAGCCTGAACTCCCGATCGCGAGGGCCGCCGGCCATGCCGACCGCAGACGAAACCACCGGACGAACGCGCATCGCGCTCTCCCTCGATTATTCCGACGAGGAGCTTGCCCGCTTCGACACAGTGCTGGCGCAGGAAACCCTTGCCGAGGTCAAGCCGACGATATGGGAAGGCTGGCCCGCCTTCATCGGGCTTGGCTTTGCCGTGGCGATCGGGACGACCTTGCTCGCCATCGCCGCCAGCGCCGTGACGACCCGTTCCGGCGCCGGCATCGCTGCACTCTGCTTCGCCGCCTACTGGGTCGGCATCACCGCACCGGGCCTGGCAATGGGCATCGCCGACAAGCGCCGGCGCAAGGCCGTTTACGACGCCTTCCGCCAGGAGTGGAACGGCACGCGTCTGCTGGCGACGCAACACGGCATCTGGTTCCGCCGCGACGGGTTGCGCAGCTTCATCGGGCGCAGCGCGATCCGCAAGGTCAGCCGCGCCGGCGGCTTGTTTCTGCTGCATCTGCGCGTCGGCCAGCCGACCATGATCCCTCTGCGCCTGCTGACGGCGGAGCAGCAGGACTTCCTCTCCGCGCTCGCACCGTAGCGGTCACGCTTTTCCAATGAAGAAGCGCAGCAGGTTGGCATAGCCGCGGGCATCGTCGATGGCCCGATGCGTATGCGCGACCGAGCCGAGCCATTCGGCAGGATAACGGTCGACGTCGCACTCCCACGGTCCGCGCCCGGTCTTGCCGGCGACGAAGGACATCAGGCACAGCGGCGCATGCTTGAAGAGACGATCGGCGATCCAAGGCCCTTCGAGCAGCGGTCGTCCGATGAAACGCCGAAGGTAATGGTCGAACCAGGGCGCATCGACCGCCAGTGGATGGGCAGCGAAGATCGGATCGCCTGCGATCGCGCCGGTCCAGTCCGCGAAGCGCCGCATCACCGCGGACGGCGGCTCCGGATTTTCTGTCGCGGCCGCCCAGGCCTGCGGGTGGTGCGCCCAGAACGCCATGGTGGCGTCGTCCCGCACGGCGCCGTCGAGCGGCGCCAGTACCGCTTCGAACTCCCCGATGACGGCGCCATCGGCCGCAACGGCGACGGAGCCGAAGGAGAGCATCGAGTTGACGCCCGGCATCGGCCCGTCGAACTCGCAATCCGTCACGACGTAGAATGGCGGCATGCGGCCCCGTCGAACCCCTCAGCTCTACCCTCGCCGCGGCAACCTTGGCAGCAGGATCGTCAATAGTCCCAGCAGCGGCAGATAGGAACAGACCTTGTAGACGAAGGTGATGCCGTAGGCGTCGGCAAAGCCGCCGAGGAAGGCGGCGCCGAGCCCGCCAGCGCCGAAGGCGAAGCCGAAGAACATGCCCGCGATCAGGCCGACGCGCCCTGGCACCAGCTCCTGCGCGAATACCACGATCGCCGAGAAGGCCGAGGCGAAGACCAGTCCGATCATCACGCTGAGGACGCCGGTCCAGAACAGGTTGGCATAGGGCAGGAGCAGCGCGAACGGGATGACGCCGAGGATCGAGAACCAGATCACGAAGCGCGCGCCGAAGCGGTCGCCGATCGGCCCGCCGGCGAAGGTGCCGACCGCGGCCGCGCCGAGGAACAGGAACAGCATCAATTGCGCGTCGCGGAAGCCGAGCTGGAACTGTTCGATCACATAGAAGGTGAAATAGCTGGAGATGCTCGCCATGTAGACGTTCTTGGTCGCGGTCAACAGCACCAGCACGAACAGGGCGAAGGCGACGCGCCCGCCCGGCAGCGGCAAGGCGCGGCTTGCCGGCGGGCGACCGGCCTGTGACCGACGATGGGCCGCGTACCAGGACCCGACACGGGTGAGCACGACGACGCCGGCCATGGCGATGACCGAGAGCCAGGCGACGCTGCCCTGGCCGAAGGGCAGGACGATAAAGGCAGCCAGGAGCGGCCCCAGCGCCGAGCCGAGATTGCCGCCGACCTGGAACAGCGATTGGGCCAGGCCGTGACGCCCGCCCGAGGCGAGCCGCGCCACGCGAGAGGCCTCGGGATGGAAGATCGCCGAGCCCAGGCCGATCAGGCAGGCCGCGATGATCAGCACTGCGAAGTTGTGGGCGTTGCCGAGCAGGATCAGGCCGCCGAAGGTGGAAGCCATGCCCGCCGGCGCCGAATAGGGCATCGGCCAGCGATCGGTCACCATGCCGACGACCGGCTGCAGCAGCGAGGCCGTGACCTGGAAGGCCATGGTCAAGAGGCCGATCTGGACGAAATCCAGCGCGTAGTTCGCCTTGAACAACGGATAGAGCGAGGCCAGCAGCGACTGCATGACGTCGTTGAGCAGGTGGCAGAAGCTCACCGCCAGCAGGACGGAGATCGTCGTCTTCTCGAAACGGGACCGGCTCCCCTCGATCGTTGCAACCATGGCGACATCCTCGCGCGAACCTTCGGCGGCGCTCCTTCTACAAAGCTTGCCCGTGACCTGCTTTCGTGTTTCGGTCTAATTCTTTCGCGTCAGGCCAATTGATGAGAAAGCTGCCGCAGCAACAGGTCGAGGCCCTGCATTCGGACCATCGCCATATTCACGGCACGGTTTCCGATGCCGATGGCGATGTCCTCGTCCGTGTCTCCGACAATCCCGCCGGCTATACGATCCCGCCGCACAGCCATCGCCAAATCCAGCTCCTCTGCGCCTTCTCCGGCGTGGTCCAGATCAACACCGAGCGCGGCAGCTGGATGATCCCGCCCGGCCATGGCCTGCTCATCCCGGCCCGGCTCCAGCATTCGGTCGAGATGCTGAGCGATGTCAGCATCAAGTCGGTCTATCTCCTCACCGGAGACAACGACCTGGCGGAGCGCATGCTGCAGGTGCTCGGCGTCACCGATCTCGCGCATGCGCTGATCGTCGAGGCGATCCGCCTGCGTGACGAGCCACCCGGCCATCGCAAGCTCGCGCTCGTCCTGGAGCTGCTCACGGCCGAGATCGCCGCGCTGCCGATCCGGCCGCTCGGCCTGCCCATCCCGGCCGACAGGCGGCTTTCCGCCCTCTGCCGCGCCTATATGGCCGCGCCTTCGGTGAACGAGCGACTCGACGACTGGGCCGCGAAGCTAGCGATGAGCCGGCGGACCTTCACCCGGCTGTTCCAGCGCGAGACCGGCCTCAGCTTCGTCGCCTGGCGCCAGCAGGCCAGCCTGTTCGCCTGCCTGCCCCGGCTGGCGGAGGGCGTGCCTGTCACCCAGGTCGCGATGCTTGCCGGCTACGACAATGTCGCGGCGTTCACGACGATGTTCAGGCGCAGGCTCGGCACCGCGCCGCGCAACTACATGAAGGCTTCGCTGGGGCGCTAACCTGCTCTCGCATGGCCAGGACAACGGAAAAGGGCCGCCCTCATGAGCGGCCCCCGAAACGATCCGTACGATCGAAGCGCTTACTTCGGCGCGAAGATGCCGACGCTGCTGGCGGTGATGTCGAAGGACAATGTCGCCACCACAGTCGGGTTGCACCACTTGGAGCGGCCCGAGCCCGAGGTGATCCCGCGTGGATCTGCGGTCAGCAGGAAGCAGTCGCTCTTCGACAGATTGGTGTCGTGATAGCGCACATCCGCAGTCAGGTTCTTCCAGGTGTAGGAGACGCCGGCGTTCCAGTAGGCGTAGTCGGGCAGATTGGTCGGCGGCACCGTCGACCAGATCGCCAGATTGGTCGTACCCAGCCAGTAGTGCCCGAACTCGCCGGAGACCGACAGGCCTTCGAGGAAGGGCAGATTGTACTTCGCGGTCACCGAGGCATAGGTGCCCGGCGCGCCGGTGCCGAGCCAGTCCCAAGCATAGAACAGGTTGGCGCCGAGGATCAGCTTATCCTCGAAATTATAGCTGAGCTTGCCATAGACCTCGGTGAAATCCGTGTTCCTTGGGGTCCAGTAGGTGCCAGCGGGATCGATATACTGTTTCTCACCGGGATAGTAGTATTGCCAGACGCCGACATCGACGGTGACCGGGCCGAATTTGGGCCGGATACCGGCATAGAAATCGATCTCTGCCGGCGGGCTGGTCGCCAGATCGACATTCGAGGCGTAAACGCCGGCATAGACCAGATTGTCGTAGAACTGCAGCTCGGCGCCGCCCTGGATCGCCGGCTTGCGATCGGTCTGGGAGATGCCGCGGAAATTATAGTCCGTCATGCCCTTCACGCTGACGGCAATGTCGAACCAGGTGATGCTCGGCGCCACCGGCGCCGGCGGCGTACCCTTGCGGCTCGGCAGGTCGGAGGCAAGCGCCGCCCCCGAAACCGTCAGCGCCATCGAAAGCGCAAAGCCCGTCAGCAAGCCGGAAGTTTTCAAGGCAGCCATCGCGAACTCCATCGAGATCCCTGCACGACTCCGGTCATGCATTCGCCACGATTAGGCCTTCGCAGCCGCAATATCGGCAAGATGAGCTTTTCGGCAGCCTGCTGCGTCAGTAGGCAAAACTGTCGGTTTCGGCAGGTTCCACGCCTAGAAAAGCGCCCGCGGCCATTGCTGGCCGCGGGCGTGACTTTTTTACATCAGATGATTTACAGGCTGCTCAGCGCGTTGTGGGCTGACTCGCATAGGCGGCGTCGGGCTGCAGCTGCGAGGTCCGCAGGGTCGAGGAGCGGCGCGGCGGCAGCGGCGCGGTCACCGTCTGCGGCGTCTCCGGCACGGTCGAGGCGATCGGAGCCTGCTCCTTCGACTCCGAGGAACCGCCGAGCAGCGGCACGAAGCTCAGCGCGCGCTGGTAGAATGAGGGCTGCGCCGGCTCGGCCGAGGCCGTCTGGATCGGTGCTGCGGTGGCGGCGCCCGGCGTGGCCTTGGCGACCTGCGTCGCCGCATCGCTCGCCGGCTTGGCAGCGGCGGGTTTGGCCGGCGCGGCGGCGACCACCGGCTTGGCTTCCTCCGCCTGAGCGCTGCTGACGGCGGCGAGCACGGCGTCGTTCTCAGCCGATTCGGCCCGGACGGTCGCCTTGGTGCGGCCCTTGTCGTCGAGCACGACGACGCGCGGTCCAATCAACGAATCGACGCGGCTGATGCCGACATCGCGCGAGCCCCAGGCCACCGACCGGTTCATCGAATCGGCGCCGGACTGGGCGAGCTGGCGCTTGAACGAGGAGTGCTGGTCGCCGTCGTCATAGATCAGCTTGACCGCAGGCGTGCCCTTGGACACCAGCGCCGCGACCTGGATCTCGTCCTGCTGGCGCTTCTGCGCGATCGCCTGCGAGATCGACGAATCGATCTGGCTGCCGTCGCGGTTGAAGGCATAGCGCCCCCCGACCACCGAGACCGAAGGCTCGTCCTTGGCCACCTCGAAATAATCCGAGCCTTCCTTCAGGTTCTTCCAGAAGGCGATGTTCGGATCGAGCCGGTGTTTGGCGAGGTTCTCCGGCGTCATCCGGAAGGGATAAGCCTGCATCTGCACGGCCCGCTGCCCGCCGTTCTGGGCCTCGCGCACCAGCGCATAGATTTCGCCGATCTGGTCGTCGGTCATCGAATAGCAGCCGGCCGAAGAGCAGGCGCCATGCACCATAAGATGCGCGCCGGTGCGGCCATGCGCCCGGTCATAGGCGTTGGGGTAGCCCATGTTGAACGAGACGTAATAGGACGAGTTCGGGTTCATCTGCGCCGGGGCGATGGCGTAGAAGCCTTCCGGCGCCATGCGGTCGCCCTCGCGCACCTTCGGGCCGAGCTGGCCGGACCAGCGGCACATCGGATAGGTCTTGAGCAGGGCGTATTTGCCGTCGGCGCGCTTCTTCCAGACCTCGAGCTCAGACTCCTTCTTGTAGGAGCGAATCACAATGGGCTGGCTCTTGCTCATGCCCTTCTCGGACATCAGCGTGTAGGTTGCGGACGGAATCGGGATGTTGTGGCGCGCGGAGCCGCGATAGCGCTCCTCTTCGCAGGCTGCCAAACTGAGGCCAAGGAGCGCCGCCAGCGCGAAATGTCTCACAGCCACGTCGTCAATCCCATCTCGCGCGGACGCGTCAAGCCGCCAATTCACCACGCAACAAGGCCGAATTATGCCCGTTGCCTGATTGTAGGACCGTTAGCCTTGACCGTTCCTTACCACAGGGGCCTCGCAGATGGCCATATGGTGAAGCCGCGGTAAAGCGCCCGCCGGGCCCGGGCGCCCGGTTGCGCACAATTGCCCAGCTACAGCGCCCGGCCGATCGCCAGATACTTCTCCGCCCGCCGGTCGACGATCTCGTCGGCGCTGAGCCCGGCAAGCTCGGAGAGCGCCGCCTCGATCGCGGCGCCGGCCCGCTCGATCGTGCCCTGGGGGTCGCGATGGGCGCCGCCGGTCGGCTCGGCGACGATCCTGTCGATCACGCCGAAGCGCAGCAGGTCCTGTGCGGTGATCTTCATACCGGTCGCGGCGTCCTGGGCCCGCGCCGTGTCGCGCCAGAGGATCGAGGCCGCGCCTTCCGGCGAGATCACCGAATAGATCGCGTGCTCCAGCATCAGCACCTTGCTGGCGGCAGCGATGGCGATGGCTCCGCCCGAGCCGCCTTCGCCGATCACCAATGCGACGCTCGGCGTGCGCAGGGCAAGGCAGGTCTCGGTCGAGCGCGCGATCGCCTCGGCCTGGCCGCGCTCCTCAGCCTCGATGCCGGGATAGGCGCCGGCGGTGTCGATGAAGCTCAGCACCGGCAGGCCGAACCGGTCGGCCAGCTCCATCAGGCGCACCGCCTTGCGGTAGCCCTCCGGCTTGGGCATGCCGAAATTGTGCTTGATGCGGGTCTCGGTCGAGTTGCCCTTTTCCTGCCCCATCACGCAGACCGGCTCGCCGCGAAAGCGACCGAAGCCGCCGACGATCGCCTCGTCCTCGCCGAAAGCGCGGTCGCCCGCCATCGGCGTGAACTCGTCGATCAGGGCCGAGCAGTAGTCGAGGAAATGCGGCCGCTGCGGATGGCGTGCCACCAGCGTCTTCTGCCAGGGCGTCAAGGCGCCATAGAGGTCCTTCAGCGCCTGCGAGGCCTTGGCTTCGAGCTTGCCGACTTCCTCGGCGAGCGAATAGCCATCGCCCTTGCCGTCGAGCGCACGCAGTTCATCGGCCTTCGCCTCCAATTCGGCGACAGGCTTTTCAAAATCGAGATAGCTTCGCATCGACATCCAGATCAGGTCCCGCTTCCCAGGGGAAAAACGCGCCGGCCCGAGGCCGCGGTGACGGAACGGTAAAAAAGGCGGCGGACCTTGGCCGCGCCCCGGCGAAATTGTCAACCCGCAGGGTCCTCATCCGTCATCATGCCGCGGCAGCCGACCGGATGGGTGGGCCTGCGGCAGCAGCACCGGCCGAAAGGCGAAGCTACGACGCGTCGCGCGCAAGGGCGCGCGCCGGTAGAACTGCTTGGTCGCGTCGATGACATAAACGCCGGCGAAGGGCAGCGACAGGCCGGCGCCGACCTTCTCCCAGGCCATGGCCGAGCGCATGAACAGGCGCCGACGCAGCGGCGGCACATAAAGCGCTTCGGCCCAATGCTCGGGCGAGAACATGGCGCGGCGCATCAGCGCCTCGATCTGCGAGCGGCTGAACGGCCGGCCATGGCCGAAGGGCGTCGTATCCATCCGCGCCCACAGGCCGCGCCGGTTCGGCACGACGACGATCAGGCGGCCGCCCGGGCTCAGCACCCGCGAAATCTCTTCCAGCAGGTCCTCGGGACTTTCGGTCTCCTCGAGCGCGTGGACCAGCAGCACGCGGTCGATCGAGGCCGTCGGCAGCGGCAACAGGGTCGGCTCGACCAGGGCGGAGGCGGAGAGCCCTGGCGAAGGCCAGTTCACCACGCCCTGCGCCGCCGGCATGAAGGCGATGACCCGCTCGGCCTCGCCGCCGAGCAATGGCAGATAGGGCGTCGCGTATCCCAGGCCGAGCAGGCGCTGGCGCCGGCAATCCGGCCAGAGTTTCAGCATCACCTTGCCAACGACCCTGCGAGCCACATGTCCCAGCGGACTGGCATAGAAGCTGCGCAGGTCGACGACGTCCAAGGCCATGTTGACGGAGATGGCGCAGCGTCGGCGCGAGCGCAAGGGCAAGCCTCAAGACGTAGCCCTATGTCTTGGCCCTATGTCTTGCTACCGACGCCGGCTTGCTTCAAGCAGGCGTCTCGACCGCCGATTGCCGGAGCTTACAATGCCGCTCGACATCCATGTCTTCCGCACGCTCAGCGACAATGCCGGCGCGCTGCTGCGCGACCCCGCCACCGGCGCCTGCGCCACCGTCGACGTGCCCGATGCCGGCGAGGTGCTCGCCGCCGCCAGGGCCAAGGGCTGGACGATCAACCAGGTGCTGGTCACGCATGAGCATGCCGACCATGTCCAGGGCATCGCCGCGCTGAAGCAGGCGACCGGCGCCAAGGTGTTCGGGCCGGAGGCCGCACAGGCCGGCGCACCGGTCGACGTCGTCCTTGGCGAAGGCGACCGCGTCTCGGTCGGCGGCTACGAGTTCGAGACCTGGGCGACGCCCGGCCATGCCGACGGGCATGTCAGCTTCATCGGCGAAAGCGCCAAGCTCGCTCTGGTCGGCGACGTCGTCTTCGTCATGGGCTGCGGCCGCGTCATGCCGGGCCGGATGGAGGCGATGTGGACTTCGCTGTCGCGCATCATGGCGCTGCCGGATGCGACCACGCTGATCACCGGCCACGACTACACGCTCTCGAATGCCCGCTTCGCCACGGCCATGGATCCGAGCAATGCCGCCGTCGCCGCCCGCCTCGCCGAAGCCGAGGCGGCGAAGGCCGAGGGACGCTTTTGGGCCGTGACCACGGTCGGCGAGGAACGAGCGACCAACCCCTTCTTCCGCGCCGGTGAACAGGCTCTGGCCGCGACGCTCGGCATCGTCGGCAAGCCGGCCGGCGAGGTCTTCGCCGCGCTGCGCGAGGCCAAGAACAGGTTCTGACGTCAGATGAACACGCTGAGCGGCCTCAGCGCCGCAGAGGTCATTCGCCTGCTCGAGCTGAAGCCCCATCCCGAGGGCGGGCATTATCGCGAAACCTTCCGCGATCCCGCCGGGCCGGAGGGGCGCGGCTTCTCGACCGCGATCTATTATCTGCTCGATGTCGGCGAGACCTCCGAATGGCACCGCGTCGACGCCGCCGAGATCTGGCACCATTATGCCGGCGCGCCATTGGTGATCACGCTCTCGCCGAACGGCCATGACGCCTCGGCCCACCATCTCGGCAAGGACCTTTCCGCCGGCCAGCGCCCACAGATCGTCGTGCCGGCCGGACACTGGCAGAGCGCGACCTCGCTCGGCGCCTGGACGCTGCTCGGCTGCACGGTCGCGCCGGGCTTCGCCTTCTCCGGCTTCGAGATGGCGCCGCCGGACTGGCGGCCGACGCCGCGGCCGGCCGGAGGCTGAGCATGGACAAGCCCGTGACCGATCTGGCGCTGGTCGGCGCCTGCGAGACCCGGATCGTCAACGCCTGGCCGGCACCGACCACGCTCGTCGTCGACCAATGGGTGGTCCGTTTCGCCAATGGCTATTCCGGCCGCGCCAATTCCGCCTCCTCGCTGCGCGAGGGCGGCGACATGGACGAGGCGACGCTGGCCTTCGTCGAGAGGCTTTATCGCCAGGCCGGGCTGCCGCCGCGCATCCGCTTCACACCGCTGGTCACCGAGGATGCCCGCCGCCGCTTCGCCGCGCGCGGCTACCGCATCGAGACCGCTTCCTTCGGCATGGTCGCCGAACTCGATCCCGGCCTGCATCCGCCCGTTCCGGGCATGCTGACGACCGCGCAGGCGGACGATGCCTGGATCGACGGCGTCTGCAGCCACCAGATCGGCAACAAGCGCAATCGCGAGCATCTCGCCGCCATCGTTTCCGGCGTGCGCGTGCCCGCCGCCTTCGCGACGCTGATGCATGAAGGGCGTCCAGCCGCCTATGCGATGAGCGTCGCCGAGCGTGGCATGGCCGAGATCGGCGCGGTCATCGTCGACGGGAATTTGCGCGGCAAGGGCCTCGGCAAGCAGATGATGCTGGGGCTGATGGGCTGGGCTGCGGCGCAGGGCTGCAAGCAAGCCTATCTCCAGGTCGACCAGAGCAACGGCCTTGCCTTCGAGATGTACAAGCGCCTCGGCTTCCGTACGGTCTACGCCTACGAGACGCGGATCCTCGATATCTGAACCTAGCCGCCGGTAGCTTTGGGCTCGGCGCCTCGCCCCGCCCGCCCGAAGCTCGCGACCAGCGCGCCGACGACGATCAGCACGCAGGAGAGGGCCAGCAGCCAGCTCGCCGGCGCGTAGCCGGCGATGACCAGGATCACGGTCGAGAGCACAGGTGCGGCATAGGAGGCGACGCCGAGGAAGGCGACGTCGCCCTTCTTCATGCCGATGTCCCAGCAGATGAAGGCGAGGCCGATCGAGCCAAGACCGAGGCCGAGCACCCCGCCCCATTCGACCGCGCTCGGCGTCCATAAGGTCGTTTCGAAGGCGAAATGGCAGGCGAAAGCCGGGATGGCGCAGCCCAGCATCGTGATGGCGAGGCTCTCGGACGGCACGCCGGCGAAACGCCTAGATAGCACCGAATAGCTCGCCCAGACGAAGGCGCCGAGCGCCGCCAGCACATGGCCGAGCTGGATGCCCGCGCCAGAGCCGAGGCTGCCGGAGATCAGCAGCGCTGTCGCGACGAGGCCGGTCAGTGCCCCGACGAGATGGCGCGCTTTCAGTCCTCCACCCGGCAGCAGCGCCGCGAACAGCACGATCAGCAGCGGCCAGAGATAATGGATCAGGTTGGCCTCGGCCGCCGGCGCCGTCTTCACCGCGGCATAGTAGAGCGCGGTGTCGCCGAACGGGCCGTAGAGCCCGAGCAGGAAGGAGGCCGGCGTCGGCCGCGCCAGATGCAGGCGCCCCCGCATCGCAGCGATCGCCAGCACGAGTACGCCACCGATGACGAAGGTCATGCCGACCAGTTGGAACGACGGCACCCGCCCGGACATGGCGGTGAACAGCGCCAGGGTCGACCAGAGCAGGATCGCGATGGAGCCGGTCGCGGTGGCGGTACGGGAGGTCATGGGAACGAGTTTCAGCGTGACGACTGGAGACCCGTTAAGCGCTGTGGCGCGCTATCGCCAGCGCGTTCGTCGCTTGTCGTCGGCATATTGCCCGGCTTCTTTGCAAAATGCCGGGCTGATCGTCCTAGAACTCCCTTCCCCCTTGCGGGGAAGGGATGGGGATGGGGGGCGAACGACCGGGTACGAGGCGACTTGTAGAAGCGGATCGACCAGATTCCTGGCGAATTCGCTTCGACTTTACGCCCCCCACCCCTGCCCCTCCCCACGAAGGGGAGGGGTTCCCGCGCTCCGTCCGCTTGGTCGCCTCAGCCCTTGATGAAGGCGAGCAGGTCGGCGTTGATCACCTCGGGATGGGTCGTGCACATGCCATGCGGCAGGCCGGCATAGGTCTTCAGCGTGCCGTTCCTGAGCAGCTTGACCGAAAGCGGGGCCGAGTCCGCATAGGGGACGATCTGGTCGTCGTCGCCATGCATCACCAGCACCGGCACCTCGATCGCCTTGAGGTCCTCGGTGAAGTCGGTCTCCGAGAAGGCCTTGATGCAGTCGTAGTGGGCCTTCGTGCCACCCATCATGCCCTGCCGCCACCAATTGTCGATGATGCCCTGCGACACCTTCGCACCCTCGCGGTTGAAGCCGTAGAACGGGCCGGCGGGGATATCGATGTAGAACTGGGCGCGATTGGCGACCAGCGCGGCGCGGAAGCCGTCGAAGACCTCGATCGGCAGGCCACCCGGGTTCTTGTCGGACTTGACCATGACTGGCGGCACCGCGCCGATCAGCACCGCCTTGGCAACGCGACCGGGCTCGGCGCGGGCAACATAGTGGGCGACCTCGCCGCCGCCGGTGGAATGGCCGATATTGACGGCGTTGCGCAGGTTGAGATGCGCAACGAGCTCGGCGACGTCGGCGGCGTAGGTATCCATCTCGTTGCCGGTCGCGGTCTGGCTGGAGCGGCCATGGCCGCGGCGGTCATGCGCGATCACCCGGAAACCCTGATGCAGGAAGAACAGCATCTGGTTGTCCCAGTCGTCGGCGCTCAGCGGCCAGCCATGATGGAAGACGATCGGCTGCGCCTCCTTCGGGCCCCAGTCCTTGTAGAAGATCTCGGTGCCGTCCCTGGTGGTGATCGTGCTCATCTGTAGCTTCCCTCGGCTTTTAGGGCGGCGGGATCGTCGCCCTTCGATGTGGACGGTTATAGGCGGGGCGTTGCATGCTGCCGCTTGGCGGAACCGACAATCAGCGGGGCAAAACTGACAGCATGACGACGGACAAGCAGATCGTCGCAGAGATCGGGCTCCTGCTCTATCCGGATGTGCAGCTCGCTGCCGTCTATGGCCTGACCGACCTGTTCCGGATCGCCGGCGAGATGAGCCGGGAGCGCGGCGGACCGGACGCGCCCGTCATCCGCGTCAGTCATTGGCGGCAGGCGGCAAACGGCGCCGGCGTGGACTGCGTCTTCGACAGCCATCCCGACCCCGCGCACGATCCAAGCCATCTCATCGCGCCGCCGAGTCTGATCATGCCGGCGAAGATGCAGCCGATGAACGATCTCGCGAGCTGGCTGGCCGAGCGCCATGGCGCGGGCGCGACATTGTGCTCGGTCTGCGCCGGCGCCTTCCTGCTCGGCGAGGCCGGATTGCTGGAAGGCCGCGAGGCGACGACGCATTGGGCCTTCGCCAAGGAGCTGGCGGCCCGCTTTCCGGCCGCGCGCGTCGATGCCGACCGCATGGTGATCGACGATGGCGACCTGATCACCGCCGGCGGCATCCTGGCCTGGACCGACCTCGGCCTGACGCTGGTCGAGCGCCTGCTCGGACCAAGCGTGATGCTGGAGACCGCGCGCTTCCTGCTGATCGACCCACCCGGACGCAGCCAGCAGCCCTATGGCCATTTCGTGCCGCGGCTCGACCACGGCGACGCCGCGATCCTCAAGGTGCAGCACTGGCTGCAGGCGAGCGGGGCGAGGGATCACGACGTCCCGGCGCTGGCGAAGCGTGCCGGGCTGGAGGAGCGCACCTTCCTGCGTCGCTTCCGCAACGCGACCGGCCTGCGCCCGACCGAATACGCCCAGCAGGTCCGCATCGCCAAGGCGCGCGAGGCGCTGGAACTGAGCCGCCGCCCCGTCGCGCAGATCGCCTGGGATGTCGGCTACGAGGACGCCTCGGCCTTCCGTAAGCTGTTCCAGCGCATCACCGGGCTCGCCCCGGCCGATTATCGCCGCCGTTTCGGCGTCGCCGTCGCCTGAACAGCTACAGGCGAAGTGCCGCTCGAACGCGGTCGCCAAGCCCGCGCAGGCGCTCGACCGGTTCATTAGCATAGACGAAGCGGATATATTGCGCGCCATGCGTCTCGCCCCAGCCGGCCATGGCGGTAGCGCAGACGCCCTGCTCCAGCAGCCGCTCCGACATCGCCGCGCCGTCGAGCCCGAAATCCGAGACGCGCAATAGCAGCGACCAGCCGCCGCCTGGGACGCCGACAAGAAGGCCGCGCAGCTCTTCGAGCACGCAATCCCGCCGCGCTTGCAGCTCATCGACATAAGGAGTCAGCGTCGTCGCGGAATTCTCGAGCGCAGTCGCGACCGCATCCTGCCCGATGCCGACCGGCACCACGACATTGGCGAGCGACACGGCGACGAGATCGGGCATGAAGGCGTCCGGCGCGACGATCCAGCCGACGCGCCAGCCGATCATCCGCAGCTCCTTGGCGGAGGAGCCGACCGTGATCGTCCGATCCGCCATGCCGGGCAGACCGGCCGGATGCAGTACCGGCCGGCGATCGAAGACCAGCCGTTCCATCGCGGTATCGACGATCAGCAAGAGGTCATGCGCGACGCAAAGCTCGGCGACGAGCGCCCAGTCGCCAGCATCGAGGCAACCGCCGGATGGCATGGACGGCGACATCAGCAGCATTGCCGTGGTCTTCGGCCCGATGCTGGCGCGCAGCGCCTCGCAGTCGAGGCGCCATTCGCCACCGGGCTCGAAGGCGAACGGCACGAAACGCGGCACTCCGCCGGCGAGCCTGATACGGTTGATCAACCCGGCATAGGTCGGATCGGTGACGATCACCTCGTCGCCGACTTCGATCGTCGCCAGCAGCACATTCAGGATGCCGGAGAGGCCGCCGGCCGAGATCACGCAATTGCGCTCGCCGCTATAGCTCGCGCCGGACATGGCCGAGACATGCCGTGCCGCGACCTCGCGCAGGCGGAGTTGGCCAACAAATGGCAGATAGCTGTTGTCGGCATCCTCGCTCGCGGCACGGACTGTGCGCGCAATCGCTTCCGGATCCGGGAGGATGTCGGTGTCGAGATTTTCCAGCCGCAGGAAGTCCTTGCCCGACGCGTCGGCGATTGATCCCATGCGGTCGACGCCGATTCCGGCGATATGGCGCAGACGGGCTGGACGAGAGCGAGACATCATGGCACCTCATTTCATATATTATCTATGAAATCATACGAGACATGAGCTTTCAAGACGAGACCGAGGCAGGCGCCTCGCTGACCAGCCGCATCGCCAGAAGCCTGGCGGAGCGCATCCTCACCGGGGGGCTGGCGCCTGGGGCCGCCGTGCGGCAGGACCATGTCGCAGCCGAGTTCGGCGCCAGCCATGTGCCGGTGCGCGAGGCCTTCCGCACGCTGGAGGCGCAAGGGCTGCTCGTCAGCGAGCCTCGGCGCGGCGTGCGCGTCGCTCCGCTGGAGCCGGGGTTGGTGCTGGAGGTGACGGCGATGCGCGCCGCATTGGAGGCTCTCGCCCTGCGCCGCGGTTTCCCGAAACTCACCGTCACCGATCTGGAAACGGCCGCGGCAGCCATCGCCGAGGCGGAGGCGAGTGATGCGGTCCTGATCTGGGAGACGGCCAACCGCCGCTTCCATCACGCCATCACTGCGCCTTGCGGCCTGCCACGCCTGTTGGCGACGATCGAGGACCTGCAGCGGACAAGCGCCCGCTTCCTGTTCGCGACCTGGCGGAGCCTCGACTGGCAGCCGCGTTCGGAGGCCGAGCACAGCCAGATCCTCGCCGAGCTCCGGGCCCGGCGGATCGAGCCTGCCGCACAGGCGCTCGAAGCGCATATCCTAGCCGCTGGCGATGCGCTCGCGGCCAGCTTGACGCGAGCCTGATCAATTCCAGCCAGCGGCACGGCTTCTGTGCGATAGCGGCCATGCATGGCGCGCTTTGCCGGGCGATTGACCGCGTTCGCGCGCGGGCGCAAGCGTCGTGGCATGACCACGCTCCCCCTGCCGACCGCCACCCGCCCGCTGATGCCGGTCCTGGCAGCGCTCAGCGTCGCCCATCTGCTCAACGACCTGATCCAGTCGATGATCCCAGCGGTCTACCCGCTGATCAAGGAGACCTATCAGCTCGACTTCGTGCAGATCGGCCTGATCACGTTGGCTTTCCAGGTGACGTCCTCGCTGCTGCAGCCGGTCCTCGGCTACGTCACCGACAAGAAGCCCTGGCCCTATGCGATGGTCGCCGGCATGGGCGCGACGCTGGCCGGGCTGCTGTCGCTCGCCTTCGCCCATAGCTATCCGATGGTGCTGGTCGCCGCGGCACTGGTCGGCACCGGCTCGGCCGTCTTCCATCCGGAGGCGACCCGCATGGCCCGCCATGCCGCGGCCGGCAGGCAGGGCTTGGCGCAAGGTGTCTTCCAGGTCGGCGGCCATGCCGGCTACGCGACCGGCCCGCTGCTCGCCGCGGCCGTCGTCGTGCCGAACGGCCAGCAGAGCCTGTCCTGGTTCTCCGGCATCGTGCTCGTCGCCATGCTGCTGATGGCCTGGATCGGCTCGCGCTACTCTGCCTTCCGCCGGGAGCAGGTCGCCTCGAAGGCGCATGCCGACGACGTCGCCTCGCATGGCATGTCGCGCGGCAAGGTCCTGCTCGCCATGGCCGTGCTGATCGTCATCCTGTTCTCGAAGAACGCCTATACGGCCTCTTTCACCTCCTATTACACCTTCTATCTGATCGAGCGTTTCCAGGTTTCGCTGCAGCTCTCGCAGATCCTGCTTTTCGTTTACCTCGTCGTCGGCGCTGTCGGCGTGATCATCGGCGGCATGATCGGCGACCGGGTCGGCCGCTACCGCGTGATCTGGCTCTCGATCCTGGGTTGCCTGCCCTTCGCGCTCGCCTTGCCCTATGCCGATCTGACCTGGACGGTGGTCCTCAGCGTGATCATCAGCTTCATCATGGCCAGCGCCTTTTCGGCGATCCTGATCTACGCGATCGACCTGGTGCCGCACCGTGTCGGCCTGGTCGGCGGACTGTTCTATGGCCTCGCCTTCGGCCTCGGCGGCGTGGCGGCGGCGGGACTGGGCGCGCTCGCCGACAAGATCGGCATCATCCAGGTTTTCGCCCTCTGCGCCTGGCTGCCGGCCTTCGGCCTGCTTACCTTCCTGTTGCCGAAGGGCGCGCGCAGCTGATCTGCGCAGGCGTGACGGAAAGAGGAAAGGGCGGAGCCGGCAGGCCCCGCCCTTCCTGTATCCGCCGACGGAGCGGCTTCAGGCCATATATTGTCCGCCATTGGCGGAGAGGGTCGAGCCGGTGATGAAGCCGGCCTCGTCGCTGGCCAGGAACACCACCGCCCGTGCGATCTCCTCGGGCTCGCCAAGGCGCCCGACCGGGATATGCGGCAGGATCGACTTCTCGATCACGGCCGGGTCGATCGCCTTGACCATTTCGGTCGCGATGTAGCCCGGGCAGATCGCGTTCACTGTGATGCCAGCCCGCGCGCCCTCCTGCGCTAGCGCCTTGACGAAGCCGATGTCGCCGGCCTTGGCGGCGGAGTAGTTGACCTGACCCATCTGGCCCTTCTGACCGTTGATCGACGAGATGCAGATGACGCGGCCGAACTTGCGCGAGCGCATGCCTTCCCAGACCGGGCGGGTCATGTTGAAAAGCGAGTTGAGGTTGGTGTTGATGACCGCGTCCCACTGTTCCTTGGTCATCTTGTGGAACATGCCGTCGCGGGTGATGCCGGCATTGTTGACGAGCACGTCGACCGGCCCGAGCTCGGCCTCGACCTTGGCGATCCCGGCGACGCAGGAATCATAGTCCGAGACGTCCCATTTATAGGTCTTGATGCCGGTCTCGGCGGTGAACTTGGCAGCCGCCTCGTCATTGCCGGCATAGCTCGCCGCCACAGAGTAGCCGGCCGCCTTCAAGCCCTTCGAGATCGCAGCGCCGATGCCGCGCGAGCCCCCTGTCACCAATGCAACCTTAGCCATCGTCGTCTTCTCCCTCTTAGACGCGGCTATGAAGGCCGCGTTATTCTTTGCTGAGATCGAGACCGGGCTCGTAAGTCCGGTCCACGTCCTTGATGATCGCCTGGCCGCAGATCACCCGCCCCGCCTTCTCGTCATAGGCCAGGGTCGGGTGTCCGTAGAGAATCCAGCCACGGCTCAGCGCTTCCGAGACCCGATGACAGAACGAGGCGTCATCGGGGCCGGTGAGATAGCGGTAGAGCGTGGTCTGCTTCGGCATGGCGGAGTGCTGCTCAGCGCTCCACCGCCAGGGCAATGCCCATGCCGCCGCCAATGCAGAGCGTGGCGAGGCCCTTCTTGGCGTCGCGCTTGGCCATTTCGTGCAGCAGCGTCACCAGCACGCGCGCGCCCGACGCGCCGATCGGATGGCCGATCGCGATCGCGCCGCCATTGACGTTGACGATGTCGGGGTTCCAGCCCAGGTCCTTGTTCACCGCCAGCGCCTGCGCCGCGAAGGCCTCGTTGGCCTCGACCAGGTCGAGATCGCCGACCTTCCAGCCAGCCTTCTCCAGCGCCTTGCGCGTCGCCGGGATCGGGCCCGAGCCCATGATCGCCGGATCGACGCCGGCCGTCGCCCAGGAGGCGATGCGGGCGAGCGGCGTCAGGCCACGCTTGCTCGCCTCCTTCGCCGTCATCAGCACCAGCGCGGCAGCGCCGTCATTGATGCCCGAGGCATTGCCGGCAGTGACCGTGCCGTCCTTCGAGAAGGCGGGCCGGAGCTTGGCCATCGCCTCGAGCGTCGCGCCGTCGCGGATGTACTCATCGGTATCGACGACGATGTCGCCCTTGCGCGTCGAGATCGTGATCGGGGCGATCTCGTCCTTGAAGCGGCCAGCCTTGCGGGCGGCCTCGGCCTTGTTCTGCGAGCCTACGGCGAAGCGGTCCTGCTCCTCGCGGCTGATCTGCCATTTCGCCGCGACGTTCTCCGCCGTGGTGCCCATGTGGTAGCCGTGGAAGATGTCCCAGAGGCCATCCTTGATCATCGTGTCGATGAACTTGACGTCGCCCATCTTGGTACCGGCGCGCATATGCGAGGCGTGGGCCGAGAGTGACATCGATTCCTGGCCGCCGGCCACGATGATGTCGGCATCGCCATTGGCGATCTGCTGCATGCCGATCGCGACCGCGCGCAGGCCCGAGCCGCAGACCTGGTTGAGGCCCCAGGCGGTCGAGCCCTGCGGCACGCCGGCATCGACCGCCGCCTTGCGGGCCGGGTTCTGGCCCTGCGCCGCGGTCAGGACCTGGCCGAGGATGACCTCGTCGACCTCGCCCGCGTCGACCTTGGCGCGCTTCAGCACTTCCTTGATCACGGCCGAGCCGAGATCATGAGCCGGCGTATTGGCGAAAGCGCCGTTGAAGGCTCCGACCGCGGTGCGCGCGGCGCCGACGATCACGATGTCATTCTCGGCCATGGGGCTCGTCCTCCGGTTTTCTCCCGCCGGCCACGCGGCGCAGCGACTTCCCGCCCACCTTCGAAGGGCAAAACGACGCCGTCAAGACGGCTAAGCGACCAAGCTCATCTTCAAGGCAGTCTCGGCTTGGCAGCGCCTTGCGCTTAAAAAACTTGCAGCAAGCGGCCGAAGAGTTATCGTTCCTTCCGGGACCGATCTCCGGCCTTGCCCGATCCCTGGGTTATGGCCGCAACATGCCGTGTGGATGTCGATGGCCAGCGACAAAGAACCGACTGTCATCAAGAAATACGCCAATCGCCGGCTATACCACACGGGTACGAGCTCCTACGTCACGCTGGAGGATCTGGCCGGTCTGGTCCGCAAGGGCGAAGACTTCGTCGTCTACGACGCCAAGAGCGGCGAGGACATCACCCGCTCGGTGCTGGCCCAGATCATCTTCGAGGAAGAGAGCAAGGACGGGCAGAATCTCCTGCCGATCACCTTCCTGCGCCAGCTGATCCGCTTCTATGGCGACAGCATGCAGGCGCTGGTGCCACGCTATCTCGAGTTCTCGATGGAGAATCTGACGCAGGATCAGAACAAGATCCGCGAGCAGATGAGCAAGGCTTTCGGGACGGGCGCGATCGATGCGCTCCAGGCGCAGACGCGCGCCAACATGCAGATGTTCACCGAGGCGTTCCGGCTGTTCAACCCGTTCGCAGCGGCTGCTGCCGCGAAGGGGCGTGGCGAAACGCCGACCCAGGGCGAGAGCGGCGAGCTCGGCGATCTCAAGCGCGAGCTCAACGAGATGCGCGAGCGGCTCGACCGGCTGGCCAAGGACAAGTGACGCGGCACGGTCTGCTCGGGCTCAAGCCCGAGCAGGTCTGGTAACACAGCCCCTTACGGGGTCGAACGCCGAGGATGTCAGCCTGCCGCGCGCAACCGCGGATCTTGCTGCGTTTCCTCAGGCAGGTTCAGCTCGGCCTTGCCGACCAGATGTCCCTGCAGATAGGTGACGCCCCAATCGCACAGCATCGAGGCCTGCAGCTCGTCGTCGACCCATTCGGCGACGGTCTCGACGCCGAGGTGATGGGCTAGTTCCAGCAAAGTGCGCACGAAGAAACGATCATCGGTCGAGCGCCGCAGATTCTGCGTAAAAGCCCCGTCTAGCTTGAGGATGTCGATCGGAAACGCGCGCAAATGCCGCAGCGAGGTATGCCCCGCACCGAAATCGTCAATCGCGACGCGCCCCCCCCGCTGCTTGATCCTCATCAGCAACTTGGCCATCCGGCCTGAATCCTCGATCGTCGCGGTCTCCGTGACCTCGATGATCAGGCGTTTCGTCGCGACCGGGTTCGCCCTCGCGCTGGCCTCGAAGCTGTCGATCCACTCCGCTGCCGCCAGTGTGCGCGGCGACACGTTGATCGACAGCACCGCCTCGGGCCGCTCCGTCAGATGCGCCATGGCGAGCTCGAACACGCGATGGTCGAACAGGCTCACCAGGCCCCGCCTTTCGAGCAACGGCACCAGCTCCGCCGTGGCCAGGAATCCTCCTGCGGGACGTTCGACCCGCAACAGAGCCTCGCTGAAGGCGAGCGCACGACTCTTCGCCGTCACCACGGGCTGGAAGGCCAGCCTCACCCTGCGCTCGTTCAGCGCCGCGACGGCCTCCAGGTCGAACCGCGGCGCCTCTCCGCCCTCCTCTGCGGCCGCGGTGCGACGCGCGGTAACGGCGGTCTCGGCGGCATTCGCCTCAGCGCCGGCAAGGGCATTCTCGGCCGCCTTGACCAGCATGGAACCGTGGCGGGACAGATCCGGCGCGAGCGCGGCGCCGACACGCAACCGGGCGAGTGCGATCCCGCGCGAGGTCTCGACCGCCGAGCGCGAGACCGCCTTGATGAAGCGCTGCGCCGCCGCCTCGATCTGGTTGGACGGACAGCCGCCCAGCAGGATGGCGAAGCGGTTACCGGAATAATGCATCAGCTGATCGCGCCGACGCATCACCGAATGCAGGCGCTGGCGGACCTCTTCGATGATCTCCTCAGTGCCTTCATGGCCGAAATCGCTGTTGAGGCGTGAAAGCTCACCGATCGCCGCGATCAGCACCACGACGGAACGTTCTGCCGGCAGATGCTCCGCCAGGAGCTCGTCGACACGCTCGACAAGCGCATCCCGATCGCAAAGATCGGTGTCGACTGACGCGAGTTCCTCCGGCCGCACGGCGCGCTCCAGCCTGAGCACGCCGCGGGCGCATGCCGGGCGACCGTCGATGCCGGCGAACCAGCGCCCGGCATCCTCGATCCACATCTTGCGGCCGGCAAGGTCGGCGGCGTAGCGCGTGCGGTAGATCGCTCCGTCGCCGAAATCGTGGCCGCCGGATGAGAAGATCGCATCATAGCGACTGCGCCCGCTCCCGGGCTCGACCAGCCCGGCAAAGGCGAGGCCCCGCTGCAGCACCGCCGCCGAGACTGCTCCCAACACCTCGGCCGCATTCGGCCCCCAGCTCAGCGTGTCGCTGCCGATATCCCAACTATAGGCGACTTCGCCGATCGAGGAGAGCAGACTGCGCGGCTCGACGAGCCTCTCGTCGCGGGAACCGAACAGGGACGGCGCAGACATGGTGCGGCTGCCTCGGACGATGGGTTGGAGAGCCGCCCCGTTCTGATTGCAGAATGGCGGAAACTGTCCCGAAACGATGCAGGTGGCGGCGTTAACGGCCGGTTAAGGCCGGCATCCGGATTGCAAGGATTCGCTCCCAAATCTCAGATGTTCCGGAGCGGCACGATGATCGAGACAGGACAGTCCGAAGCGGCCTCCTGCATGGAACAGGAAGAATCCGCATCGAAGGTTCCAGCCGCCTTCCTTGTCCAGCTTGCCGCGAGCCAGGCCGGGATCGGTCCGTTCGCCGGCCGCGACCGCGAGACGCCCTTCATCGGCGCCCGCCGCTACTATGAAGGCATCGCGCGCCGTCAGCCTCCGCTCAAGCTGCTGCGCTCGGCCTGAGGCACAAACGCAAAAAGGCCGGCCTCTCGGCCGGCTCTCTTCGGTCTCGAAGACGAGGCCCCGCAGGGCCCGCCACATCAGGCCTCGGTCTTGGCCTTCAGCACCTGACGGCCACGATACATGCCGGACTTCAGGTCGATGTGGTGCGGACGGCGCAGCTCGCCCGAGTTCTTGTCTTCGATATAGGTGGGCTGCTTCAGCGCATCGGCCGAGCGGCGCATGCCGCGCTTCGACGGCGAAGTCTTTCTCTTCGGAACGGCCATGGGTACTCTCCATCATGCCTTCGCGCGAGGCGGGGCTACTCACCCGCACCACTGTCGCGACGACGTCACATTCGTGATGAGGGCTGGCCTTTACACGCTCGCGCGCGCTCTGGCTAGTGTGCCGGGTGCAAAAAATGGCGGCCGCGCCGCCGTCGTTGCCGGCAGCGCACAGTTGCCCAGAGGACCGAGCTGGTTCATCCGCCGCTGCACTCGCCCCGCCGCGGCCTGGAGGCCCCGGCTTGGGCGCGATGGATTGCGCAGGATCGGGTTGGGCAGGGCTCCGGCGAGCCGCGCCGCCTCCGCTGGCGTCAATCGCGAGGCCGGCTTGCCGAAATGGCGCTGGGCCGCAGCTTCAGCTCCGAAGACGCCGTCGCCCCATTCGGCGATGTTGAGATAGACTTCGATCACCCGCCGCTTCGGCCAGGCGAGATCGATCGCCAGCGCCATCGGCAGCTCCATGCCCTTGCGCAAATAGGAGCGGCCCGGCCAGAGGAAGAGGTTCTTGGCCGTCTGCATCGTCAGCGTCGATGCGCCGCGGCTCGGCCCGTCCTCGTCCTGCAGCACGGCGTTGAGCTCACCCCAGTCGACGCCGGCATGCGAGCAGAAGCGTTGGTCTTCGGAAGCGATCACGGCCCGGATCAGATGCGGCGAGATCCTTGAGAGCGGCACCCAGTCGCGCTCGACCGTGCGGAAAGTCAGCCAACGTCCCAGCATCAGCGTCGAGGGCGCCGGCACGAAACGATAGAGCAGCAGCAAGGCCACGAAGACGAGCGCCAGCACCATCGCCAGCCGGATCAGCATACGGACAATCCGTCCCATGAGGCTCTCGCGTCGCGGAGCCGGGTTGTCTGTCATGCGCGTCATTCCCCCACGCTTGACGATTACGGCCGCCTCCGGCAAGCCCCGCGCGACAAGTCCGGCCAGCCAACGCGAGAGACGATGATGAGTTCCGTCGAACGGACTGCCCCCGCCGCGGCTCTGGCCAGCGCGTTGTCGGATACCGCATCGGCAATCGAAGCCATGCTCGAAGAACTGCTGCAGGACAAGCCCGAGCCAGGCGAGATCGATCGCCCCGCCCGGCTGCTCGCGGCGATGCGCCATGGCGCGCTGGCCGGCGGCAAACGCCTGCGGCCCTTTCTCGTGGTCGAGACGGCGAAACTCTTCGGCGTGCCGGCCGAGCAGGCGCTGCGCGCCGGTGCCGCGGTCGAGCTCGCTCATTGCTACTCGCTCGTCCATGACGACCTGCCGGCCATGGACGACGACGACACCCGCCGCGGCCGCCCGACCGTGCACAAGGCCTATGACGAGGCCACCGCGATCCTCGCCGGCGATGGCCTTTTGACGCTCGCCTTCGACGTGATCGCCGATCAGAGGACGCATCCGGACGGCGAGACGCGCGCCGCGATCATCCTGCTCTTCGCCCGCTCGCTCGGCCCCGGCGGCATGGTCGGCGGCCAGATGCTCGACCTTTCCGCCGAGGGACGCTTTGCCGCCGACCGCGCCCCGGGCAAGCTCGGCGAGGCCGAGATCCGACGGATGCAGGCGATGAAGACCGGCGCGCTGCTCGCTGGCAGCGTCCTGATCGGTGCCCGGCTCGGCCAGGCCGATGCGACGCAGACGGCCGCGCTGGAGCGCTATGGCAAGGCGCTTGGCGCCGCCTTCCAGGTCGCCGACGACATCCTCGACATCGAGGCGAGCCCCGAGCAGATGGGCAAGGCAACGGCCAAGGACGACGCCAAGGGCAAGGCGACGCTGGTCACGGCCCTCGGCCTCGAACCCGCCAGGCGCGAGCGCGACCGGCTGAGCGGGGAGGCGATCACGGCGCTCTCCAGCTTCGGGCCGGAGGCGGCGATGCTGCGCGCGGCGGCGGAGTTTACCGCCCAGCGCAAGAGCTGAGTTTCACGTCTTCTCACCAGGGGCGTCCCGGGCTGCCGAGGTCATCGTTGCGATATTGGTATCGGGCAAGACAGGAGCGTGCGCATCGCTCCCGGAATCTTGGCCGAGCCAACAGAGCAATGGTCACCGCCGTACAGCGGCATTTTTTCAACCACCTGCTAGGGACGCCGCGTCGTTGCTCTCAATCCCAAGGAGATGCCGCCCTGGCTGTCCGTACCAAAAACTATGCCGGCGCGCTCAAGTGCCTGCCTTACCTTGTCGAGGCTTTCGGGGCGCAGCGCCTCCGTGGAGGTCTCGATCCGTCTTACAGTTGAGAAAGAAACATCCGCTGCCTCCGCCAATTGCGAGGCAGGCCAGCCCAACAACGCTCTCGCCGCACGAATTTGGGCGGACTGTAAGACTCCGGTACGATTTGCGACCAGGAGGGCCTCATCCTTGTATATCGTGTGACCGACCCACTCTCTTATTTTTCCTTGCTCATCCCTGATCGGCACCGCCCTGCCTGTGAGAGTTACGAATTGACCAGATACGTCTCTCACCCTGATCGTCACTTCAAACTTGAGACCCGTAGAAATCGCCTTTTCCCACGCCCCGAGAAAATGCTGTCGATCGTCGGGGTGAATAGCAGAAAGTTGTTCCCAATCGCGAGCCTCGGCAGGTGATTGCCCCGTAAGCTTCGACCACTCCGTCGTCTCGACGAGCTTGCCATCTGGGTAGGCACGCCAGATGTGATCGTCCAGCAGCCGCGCAAGTGCAGCACGCCAAGTCTTCGCTTCTTCGAGATTGGCTTCCAGCTCCTGAAGGTGCGTTACATCAGCCGCGACCCCGTGCATGGCAACCGGATTGCCGGCGCGATCAAAGTACGGCTGCCCCTTGCTCCGAAGCCAGCGGAGACTGCCGTCAGGGCGAATAACCCGGTAGGTTCGGTCCTTGAGCCTTCGGTCGGAAGCGAGCCCGATTGCATCACTGAAATCCAGCTGATCATCCGGATGCACCAATGACTGATACAAGTCGATCGTCGGGACGGAGACGGCAGGGTCGAGTCCCAGGATTCGAAATAAGCCGGGCGACCACGAGACTTCCGATGTCTCAATATCCCACGTCCAAGTTCCTACATCGAACTTCTCTTCAACGAGCCTAAGCCGTGCATCCGACGAGCTCAACATCCGCTTCAAATTCGAGGGCATTTACCGAGCTCGTAACCGCGTGAGAGTCCGCGTGCCTTTACACCGCGTTCCAAGAATTACAATATAATTACATATAAAACATTCTGATGTCTGCATTAAACCGTCGCAAACCCCAGAAATGGGGGCTGGTGAGCATGAATTTTTGTTTCAATCTCCGTGCTTGAACTAAATTGTCTCAACAATCCTGCGATCTGAGATCATTTTGTTCAATCTATAACTCCCATGAGCGACTTGCATGAGGTCTCTATTTAAGGTTCAGGCCTATGACAAGTTGATCGAACACTACTAGGCGTACGCGCGAGCGCATATGTCTGTGATCCGTGAAGAGTTGCCATGGCCGCGCAGTGGACGCTTGGAACCCCTCCAAGAAAACGGGGTGCTACCGCAACGGTTGAAGTCACGGACGGAAACCGATTTGCCCGTGCCCGGTTTTGGCCGACGGCTGCCGACGCGCCCAGCAATCATGGTTGGTTTCTTGAGAATGGAGACTCGTTAGGTTGGCGCCCAACGCATTGGCGGCAATGTGAACAGTCTGGTTTTGCGGAGCTCGTTGAGCTGGACCGATGATATCGTTGCATAGGCGGAAAAGCTGGCAGCAATCGCGCTGCTCGGCACATTCGTTGCCGCCTGAGACGCCTGTGCTCCGGCGGCCGAGTTCACCGTCCAGCGCCAGAGCTGACGCAGCTTAGACCGTCACCTGCGTGCCGACCTCGACGACGCGGCCGGTCGGGATCTGGAAGAAGTTGGTGGCGTCGGTCGCGCTCTTGGTCAGGCCGATATAGAGATTGTCCTGCCAGACCGGCATGCCCGATTGCGGCGAGGGCTTGATCGAGCGGCGCGACAGGAAGAACGAGGTCGACATGATGTCGAACTTGAAGCCCTGCTTGCGCAGGATGGCCAGCCCCTTGGGCACGTTCGGGCTCTCCATGTAGCCATAGACCATCTCGACGCGCCAGAAATCGTCGGTGATGCGCGAGAGCCTGACGCGCTCGCTCTCGGCGACGCGCGGAGTATCGGCCGAGCGCACGGTCAGGATGACGTTGCGCTCATGCAGCACCTTGTTGTGCTTGAGGTTGTGCAGCAGCGAGGCCGGCGCCGTCTCGGGATCGCTGGTCAGGAACACCGCCATGCCTTTGACCCGGTAGGGCGGGCTCTTGGTCAGCATGCCAACCAGCTCGAGCAGCGGCACATCGGTCTTGCGGGTCTTGTCGAACAGGATCTTGGTGCCGCGCACCCAGGTCCACATCAGCACGATCAGCGCGAAGGCGAACAGCACCGGCACATAGCCGCCACTGAACAGCTTCAGCAGGTTCGCCGAGAAGAAGGCGACGTCGATGATCAGGAAGGGCAGGATCACCGCCGCTGCGGCGGCCAGGCCCCAGCGCCAACCCTTCCAGATCACGATGAAGGCGAGCAGCGAATCGACCAGCATCGCGCCGAACACCGAGATGCCATAGGCATGCGAGAGGTTGGACGAGGTCTTGAACGTCCAGACCAGCAGCAGCACCGTGAACAGCAACAAGATGTTGATGCGCGGGATGTAGATTTGCCCGGAGGTGTGCTCAGAGGTGTGGCGGATCTCCAGGCGCGGCAGCAGGCCGAGCTGGATCGCCTGGCGGGTCAGCGAATAGGCGCCGGTGATCACCGCCTGGCTGGCGATGATGGTCGCGAGTGTCGCCATGATCACCAGCGGCAGGATCAGCGCCGGCGGGGCGAGCTTGTAGAACGGATTGTCGATCGTCGTGGGGTCGGCAAGGATCAGCGCGCCCTGGCCGAGATAGTTGAGCCAGAGCGCCGGGAAGACCAGGAAGATCCAGGCGCTGCGGATCGGGCCGCGGCCGAAATGGCCCATATCGGCATAGAGCGCCTCGGCCCCGGTCACGGCCAGGCAGACACTGCCGAGCACCGCGAGCGACAGGCCGGGATGGTCGAAGAAGAAACGGACGCCGTAATAGGGGTTGATCGAGGCGAAGACGCCGAGATCGTCGGCGATATGATAGATGCCGAGGCCCGCCAGGGTCAGGAACCACAGCGTCATGATCGGGCCGAAGAAATTGGCGACCTTGCCGGTGCCACGGCTCTGCACCAGGAACAGCGCGATCAGGATCGCCGAGGCGATGGTGATGACGTAGTCGTCGAGCACCGGCGTCACCAGCTTCAGGCCCTCGACCGCCGAGAGCACCGAGATCGCCGGCGTGATCACCGCATCGCCGTAGAACAGCGCCGCGCCGGCCATGCCGAGGAAGAGCACGATGCCGCCGCGGGTGCGCCCGAGCGCACGCTGCGCCAGCGCGACCAGGGTCAGCGTGCCTCCCTCGCCATTATTGTCGGCCCGCAGCAGCAGCACGACATATTTCAGCGTCACCACGACGACGAGCGACCACAGGATCAGCGAGAGCACGCCGATCACCGCCGCGCGCGGCAGCGGGCCGGTCAGGACGACTTCGGCGCCACCGCCATGGCCGCCGGAGGCCGCACCGGTCGCAGCCAGGATCGTCTCGCGCAGCGCATAGAGTGGGCTGGTGCCGATATCGCCATAGACGACGCCGAGCGCCCCAAGGGCGAGCGCAGCGTAGCTGTGCGTGGAATGACCGTTGCCGGCCGGCTCGTCGAGCCCGAAGCGATCCCCATCCGGCTTGGCGGCCGGCGGGTGCTGCTGGTCATGACCCATCAGGGCGCTCCGCGGGTGCTGCAATGCAGCGAAAGGCCGGGGCCTCTAGCACGGCATGTCTTTCAGGCAAAGACGCTAGAGCATGTTCCGCGGTGGCGGGAGCCACTTTCACGTGGCGCGCGCCATAAATCGCTTCAAACGATTGAATCGCCCTCAACGCCTATTCGGCCGCGGCAGCGCGGGCGCTATAGCGCCGCTCGACGTAAGTCTCGACCATGGTCTTGAACTCGGCCGCGATCGAAGGGCCGCGCAAGGTCGCGACCTTCTTGCCGTCGACGAAGACCGGCGCGGTCGGCGCCTCGCCCGTCCCGGGCAGCGAGATGCCGATATCGGCGTGCTTGGACTCGCCGGGGCCGTTGACGATGCAGCCCATCACCGCGACGTTGAGCGCCTCGATGCCGGGATAGCGCGTCTTCCACTCCGGCATGGAGGTGGAGATCCAGCTCTGGATGTCCATCGCCAGCTCCTGGAACACCGTCGAGGTCGTCCGCCCGCAGCCCGGGCAGGCCGCGACCAGCGGCACGAAAGCCCTGAAGCCCATGGTCTGCAGCAATTCCTGCGAGGCCTTGACCTCGAGCGTGCGGTCGCCGCCCGGCTCGGGCGTCAGCGAGAAGCGGATGGTGTCGCCGATCCCGTCCTGCAGCAGCACGCCGAGCGCCGCCGAGGAGGCGACGAGACCCTTCGAGCCCATGCCGGCCTCGGTCAGGCCGAGATGGATGGCGTAGTCGCCGCGCTCCGCCAGCATGCGGTAGACCGCGATCAGGTCCTGCACGCCCGAGACCTTGGCCGAGAGGATGATCTTGTCCTTGGCGAGTCCGATCTCCTCGGCGCGCTCGGCAGACAGCAGGGCCGACTGCACCATCGCCTCGCGCATCACCGCGCGCGCATCGAGCGGCTTCGGCGCGGCCGCGTTGACGTCCATCAGCGAGGTCAGCAGTTCCTGGTCGAGCGAGCCCCAGTTGGCGCCGATCCGCACGCTCTTGCCGTGCTTGATCGCAAGCTCGACGATCTGGCTGAACTGCTTGTCCTTCTTGTCCTTGAAGCCGACATTCCCGGGGTTGATCCGGTACTTTGCCAGCGCCTGCGCACAGGCCGGATGGTCGGTCAGCAGCTTGTGGCCGATATAGTGGAAATCGCCGACCAGCGGCACGTCGATGCCGAGGATGTCGAGCCGCTCGCGAATATGCGGCACGGCGGCGGCCGCCTCGTCGCGATCGACGGTGATCCGCACCAGCTCCGAGCCCGCGCGCGCCAGCGCCGCGACCTGCCCGACTGTCGCCGGAATGTCGGCGGTGTCGGTATTGGTCATCGACTGCACGACGATCGGCGCGCCGCCTCCGACCTGCACATGGCCGACCATCACCGGCACGGTGCGCTTGCGCGGCGCCGGTGCGGCGTCGGGCCCTTCGGGCAGGCAGGTCAGCGGCTGGTCGCTCATGAAATGGTCCGGATCCTTCGCCGGCAGCGGCTCGTCGCGGCTGCACTGCGCCCTTGCAGGATAATCGTCAAGCTGCGGCAGCATCGCGACAATGCTCGCAGCGGCCGACGATTTCGACCACCTGGTAGGAGGTCTGGAAATGCCGGCCCTCCGCCATGCCCCTGATCGCCTGGCGCATCGCCGGCGAGGCGTCCTCGTCGACGCCGCCGCAGATCTCGCAGATCAGGAAGGCGACCGCCTCGTTGGCGCCGTGGCCATGCGGGCAGGCGATGAAGGCGTTGCGCGAGCTCAGGCGATGCACGAAGCCCTGCTCGACCAGGAAGTCGAGCGCCCGGTAGATCGAGATCGGTGCGAGGCGCCGACCGCCCGGCGGCGAGATCCGGTCGGCGAGGTCATAGGCGCCGACCGGCTTGTGGTCGGCATAGAGCGCCTCCAGCGCCTTGCGCCGGATCGGCGTCAGGCGCAGGCCGCGCTCGCGACAGACCTTCTCGGCCCGTTCCAGGCCGGCGGCGGCTTGGCGCGAATGGTCGTGCGCATGCTGGCACAGACCATGCTCGTGATCGTGATGGTGAGCGTCGCTCGCAGGCTGCATTTTCGTCATGTTGCGTTGCAATAGCACATCGGGCACCGTCCTGGTGACCGACGCTCCCTCGCTGGCGCAATGCCAGCCTTCGCCGGTAAGTTAAGCGTTCTCAGGCCAAATGTCAGGAGCCGCCCCATGTTCCTCAAAGATCGCACCGCCCTCGTCACCGGCTCCACCTCCGGCATCGGCCTCGCCTACGCCCGTGCACTCGCCGCCGAAGGCGCCAATGTCGTGATCAACGGCTTCGGCGAGGCCGACGCGATCGAGAAGGAGCGTGCCGGCATCGAGAAGGACTTCAAGGTCAAGGCGCGCTACTCCGCCGCCAACATGATGAAGCCGGAGGAGATCGCCGCCATGGTCGGCGAGGCCGAAAAGGAGTTCGGTGCGATCGACATCCTCGTCAATAATGCCGGCATCCAGCATGTCGCGCCGGTCGACGAGTTCCCGATCGAGAAATGGGACCAGATCATCGCGATCAACCTGACCTCGGCCTTCCACGCCACGCGCGCCGCGCTGCCGAAGATGAAGGCGAAGGGTTGGGGCCGGATCATCAACACCGCATCCGCCCACGCCTTCGTCGCCTCGCCGTTCAAATCGGCCTATGTCGCCGCCAAGCACGGCATCGCCGGCTTCACCAAGACGGTGGCGCTGGAGGTCGCGACCAAGGGCATCACCGTCAACGCCATCGCGCCGGGCTATGTCTGGACGCCGCTGGTCGAGAAGCAGATTCCCGACACGATGAAGGCCCGCGACCTGACCAAGGAGCAGGTCATCAACGACGTGCTGCTGCTGGCCCAGCCGACCAAGGAATTCGTCACCGTCGAGCAGGTGGCAGCGCTCGCCGTCTTCCTCTGCACCGACGCGGCCAAGTCGATCACCGGCACGACCCTGCCGATGGATGGCGGCTGGACCGCCGCGTGACCGGCCGCAAACGACAGAGGGTTCCGCAGGTCAAGGGCCTGGCGGGGCCGAAGGCCGAGAAATCGGTCAACCTCGCGCTCCAGGGCGGCGGCGCGCACGGCGCCTTCACCTGGGGCGTGCTCGACGAGATCCTCGCCGATGGCCGCATCGCCATCGAAGCGATCACCGGCGCCAGCGCCGGCGCCATGAACGCGGTGGTGCTGACCGAGGGCTGGCTCGACGGCGGCATCGACGGCGCCCGCACGGCGCTGGAGAATTTCTGGCGCCGGATCAGCGTCGACGGCAAATATGGCGGCTCGGAGCGCTCGCTGCTCGACACCATGCTCGGCGCCTGGACCGATGGCCGCCCGCCGGGCCTGATCTGGTTCGAGCTGCTCTCGAAGGTGGCGAGCCCCTATGACGTCAACCCGCTCAACATCAATCCCCTTCGCGGGGTGATCTCGGACCTGATCGACTTCGGCAAGGTCCAGGGCTGCGCCGACGTCAATCTCTTCATCTCGGCGACCAATGTCCGCACCGGCAAGATCAAGATCTTCACGCGGCAGGAACTGACCGCCGACCATCTGATGGCCTCGGCCTGCCTGCCGATGCTGTTCCAGGCGGTCGAGATCGACGGCGAAGCCTATTGGGACGGCGGCTATATGGGCAATCCGCCGCTCTTCCCACTATTCTATGAGGCGGCCGGCGACGACATCATGCTGGTCCAGATCAACCCGCTCGAGCGCCGCGAACTGCCGACCAATGCAAGGGCGATCCAGGACCGGCTCAACGAGATCATCTTCAACGCCTCGCTCCTGCGCGAGCTGCGCGCCATCGACTTCGTCAACCGCCTGCTCGACGACGGCAAGCTCTCGACCGGTGACTACAAGCGCGTGCTGATGCACCGGATCGATGGCGGCCTGCCGCTGGCGCAGCTGACCTCCTCCTCGCGCCTCAATTCCGAATGGAATTTCCTGCTCAGCCTGCGCGATCTCGGCCGCACCGCAGCGAAACGCTGGCTCAAGCGCAACTACGCGGCGATCGGCGTGCAGGGGACCTTGGATCTGAAGGAGGCGATTTCGTAAGGAAGCAAAACGAGACTGCTTCCGACCCGTTGCGGGCATTTCTTCGGCGTGACACGGTGATGTATGGCTACGCATTCCCGAGCTGATCTCGACCGGCTGTCGTCATTGGCCCGGCGCGAGTTTTCTCACGCTCACATGTCGGACACGAAGTGGAGGAAACTCTTCACGGCTATGGACGATGCCGGTGTAGGTCTCGTTCAGATGATCGTGAAATTCATCGATGTTGCCGAACCAAAGACGACGGCCTTCCCCTCGATTAGCTCTCTTCACCCGCCTATACCGTGGATTGACAGCCAATTCGGCCCTATCGAGCTTCGTTCGATCGAGTGGCTGGATATTCCCGCCATTGCTCGCTTCCCGCTTCCAAACAATGTTCCGGCTCGCGAGGCTCCTCAGAATGTCGCAGCGGCGGAAGCCGTCCTCCAGCACCTCAATTGCAATTTCGTAGCCTTGCCCACCGGGCTAAGGGTTATCGGCTATAGCCGATAAGGTCCGCTCCCGGCCATTGCGGTCAATCGTGTAAAAAGAATCTGGCCGTCTGCCGCCTTTCCTACCAGCGCCACACCGAGCTCTTCCTGATCTCGGCATCCTCCAGCGCCCGCGCCAGTAGACTGAATAGTCACGCGTACTCCCATCGTCGGGCCGCATATCGCTTTTGCAACGGTCGCGCCCGGGCGTATTGTGAGCCAGACAGCCCTTCGATGTGAGGGGCACCTGATCTTCCAATCAGGGAGGACGCCATGGGACGCAAATTCATCGACTGCCGTGAATTTCCCAGCGAGATGAACTGCTCGATCGCGATCGGCGCCGATAGCGAGGGCGAATTGCTGGAAGCGGCCGTCCAGCACGCCGTCAAGGTTCACGGGCATCAGGATACGCCCGAACTGCGGGACATGCTCAAGAGCGTCATCAAGGACGGCATGCCCCCGGAGACAGCGCCGAGCCGGGCCGCCTGAGCGGGAGCTTCCGCCGCCTACCACCCCTCTCCCGCCAGCCGCCACACCGAGCTCTTCTTGATCTCGGCGTCCTCCAGCGCGCGGGTCACCGGCACCTGATAGGTCGCGACCTCCTTGAGCCTGTCCTTGGGCAGATAGCTGCGGCCGGGATCGCCGATCAGCACGGTCGCGCCGCGCTGCGAGAGCCCTGAGAGCCAGTCGATCACCTGCGCCGCCAGCTCGCGCTCATAGCAGATGTCGCCGGCGAGGATGACGTCCCAGCCCTGGTCGAGGCCGAGGAGATCGTCGAACCGGGCCTCGATCGACACGCCGTTCGCGCGGGCATTGAGCCCGATCGCGGCCGCGGCGAAGGCGTCGATATCGGCAGCGATCACCTCTGCCGCCCCCGCTTTGGCCGCGGCGATGGCGACAAGTCCGGAGCCGCTGGCGAAATCGAACACGCGCTTAGCCTGCACCACCTCGGGATGGTCGAGGACATAGCGCGCCAGCGCCTGCCCACCGGCCCAGGCGAAGGCCCAGAACGGCGGCGGCAGGCCGATCGTCGCCAACTCGTCCTCGGTCTTCTGCCAGAGCTCGGTCGCTTCTTCCGCAACGTGGAGCGAAATCTCCGGCGCATGCGGCACCGGCAACAGCCGCGTATGGGCGCGGATGAAGGCGAGCCGATCCAGCGTGGCGTCGACCGCGCTCACGCGACCAGGTCCGCCTGGCGCTGCCCGAGCAGCGAACGATAGAGGCCCTTCACCCCGTCCATGACGTCGCGCTCGGTATAGCCGGCGAGCAGGCGTTCGCGTGCGCTTTGCCCCATGCGCTCGACCTGGCCGGGCGAGGCGGCGAGCGTCACCAGCGCCTGCGCCAATGCTGCGATGTCGTTCGCCGGCACGACGAAACCGTCCTGGCCCGTGCGGACGAAGGAGCGGCAGCCCGGCACGTCGGTGGTCAGCAGCGCCCGCCCGCAAGCGGCGCCCTCCAGCAAGGTCCGCGGCAGGCCCTCGCCGCCGCGCGAGGGCAGGCAGCAGACATGATGCTGACGCCAGACGCCCTCGATATCGCGTGTCGGCCCGGCCCAGCTGATTCCCGGCCGCGCCGACCATTCGCGCAAGGTCGCCTCCGGCACCGCCTTGGGATTGGACGGGTCTGGCGCGCCATGCAGGGTCAATTCGATGCGCGCGCCCTGCTTGCGCGCCAGCGTCACCGCCTCGACCGCGAGATCCACGCCCTTTGACCAGAGCATGCGGGCGACGAGCGCGACCTTGAGCGGCGGCTGCGGCGGCATCGGTTCGGGCATCAGGATCAGCGGATCGACTCCCGCTCCGCCGACGATCGCGACCTTCGTCGCATCGGCCGGATCGAGCCCGAGCGTCACCGGGTCATCCGGGTTCTCGAACAGGAACCGGACGTGCGGCCCGTCGATCGCCTCGCGCAGCCAGAATTTTGCTCCCAGCCGCGCTGCATCGGCGAGTCCACCCTCGCGGGCGCCCAAGAAGCCGAGCCCGGTCAGCGCATAGACTCGCCGCTCGACACCGGCGAGGCGCCCGGCAAGGCCGGCGAGCACGATCGGCTTCAGCGCGATGCAATGCAGGATGTCCGGCTTCTCGCGCTCGATCAGGCGCTTCAGGGCCATCACCTGCTTGACCAGCGCCACAGGCGAGAGCGAGCGCCGCTCCGCCTCCAGCGCGATCAGCCTTGCCCCGGTCGCCTCGATCGCCTTGCGGTGGTTGCGCTCTCGCGCGATCACGGCGACGTCGAGCCCCATCTCCGCCGCGGCCCGGGCCATCGGCAGGAAATGCGAGGCGAAGAACCAGTCCTCGGTGACGACGAACAACAGCTTCTGGCGGGCCATGGCGCGCATCAGGCCGATGCGGCGCCGAAAAGCAAGCGCATAAGACGGCCATGAGGCAGGTCCGCCATGCCCTGCGGTTGCTGGACGCCTGCGCCCCCGCTTGCGAAAAGGGGCCCGAGAGGTTCCCTCCAGCGAGAAGAAACATGGACAATCGCAACGACCTCTGGCGTCACGTCGACGCCAGCAAAGAGCGCTTCATCGAACTCAGCGACCGGGTCTGGGCCATTCCCGAGGTCTGCTACACCGAGAAGCGTTCGGTCGCCGAGCATGTCGCCGAGCTCGAGCATCAGGGCTTCCGGATCACGCAGAATGTCGCCGATATCCCGACCGCGGTGATCGGCGAGGCCGGTGAAGGCGGCCCGGTCATCGCCTTCCTCGGCGAGTACGACGCGCTGCCGGGCCTGAGCCAGGAATCCGGCGTTGCCAAGCATAGCGAGATCGAGACCGGCGGCCATGGCCATGGCTGCGGCCACAACCTGCTCGGCTCCGCCGCCCTTTTGGCTGCGACCGCGATGAAGAACTGGCTCGCCGAGAACAAGCTGCCCGGCCGCGTCCGCTATTACGGCTGCCCGGCCGAGGAAGGCGGCGCCGCCAAGGCCTTCATGGTCCGCGCCGGCGCCTTCAAGGATGCCGATGTCGCGATCTCCTGGCATCCCGCCAGCTTCTGGGAGGTCACCCCTCCGCTCTCGCTCGCCAATACCCGCGCCGATTTCATCTTCACCGGGCGCGCCTCGCATGCCGCCGCTTCGCCCGAGCTCGGCCGCAGCGCGCTCGACGCCGTCGAGCTGATGAATGTCGGCGTCAACTACATGCGCGAGCACATGCCGAGCGATGCCCGCGTGCATTACGCATTGCTCGACACTGGCGGCATTGCGCCGAACGTCGTCCAGGCCCATGCCCGTGTGCGCTATTCGATCCGCGCCCGCGACCTGCCGGGGATGCTGGAGCTGGTCGGCCGGGTCAAGAAGATCGCCGAGGGCGCGGCGCTGATGACCGAGACGACGATGGAGATGAAGATCGTCTCCGCCGTCTCCAACGTCGTCGGCAACGGCCCGCTGGAGCAGGCGCTGCAGGGCATCATGGAAGACCTTGGCCCGCCGCATTTCGACGACGCCGACAAGGAGTTCGCCCGCCAGATCCGAGCGACCCTGTCGCAGAAGGACATCGATGCGGTCTGGCGCGCGATCGGCGTGCAGAAGACCGATGCCGAGCTTGCTGATTTCACCGTGCCGCTCGATTCCCCGCGCAACCCGGCGATCGGCTCGACCGATGTCGGCGACGTCAGCTGGGTCGTCCCGACCGTGCAGGCGCATGCGCCGACCGTCGCGATCGGCACGCCCTTCCACACCTGGCAGGTGGTGGCGCAGGGCAAGATGCCGGCGGCGCACAAGGCGATGGTCCAGGTCGCCAAGGCGATGGCGGCGACCGGCGCGGCCGTGCTGACCGACCCTGCCCTGATGGCAGCGGCCAAGGCCGATTTCCAGAAGCGCGTCGCGGCCGATGGCGGCTATACCTCGCCGGTTCCCCCGGAGGTGAAGCCGCCGCTGACCATGTCGACCGGCGGCTGAGGAACGGCCACGAAAAAGCCCGCCGGGCGAACCGGCGGGCGAGTCTGTCGGGCCGGGGAGGAAGGCCCTTTGGGGAACTCGAAACTCAGTAGTAGGTGCGGCAGACGCGGCGGGTGCCGACATACTCGCCGTAATAGTTGACGCGATCGACGAGGTGGCAGCGACGGACCGGGCCGGGGCCGTAGGCGTAAGCCGGGGCATAGCCACCATCGTAGTAGCCATAGGCTGGGCCGCTGGCCGCGCCGGCGGCGAGGGCGCCGAGGGCGAGCGCACCGACGATGCCTGCTCCGATCGCGGCGCCGCGGTAGCGCGGGCGGGCCTCGGCGTCGGACGTGGCGAAAACGGAAGCGCCGATCGCGAGAGCGGCAAGGGCGGCGGCGAAGCTCTTCTTGGTGCGGGTCATGTTCGTTCTCCGATTGGTAGCCGGGTGGCGAACTGTTCGCCATGCACGATGCTTGTCGGTCGCAGGACCGGAATCGCGCGGTTCGCATAAAAAATTCCCGAAACACCTTCAGGTTCCCGATTTGCAGCCCGCACACTGGCGCTTGCCGGCAGACGCCAGATGTCGTCGGATCAGTCATCTTCGGATGGAGCAACCTGCCATGACGATCGCCAAGCTTGCTCTCACCATCGGCTTTGCGATCGGCTTGGCCGCGCCCCTGCGAGCCGAGCAATGGGTCAGCAGCTACACGACCCACGACTACGCCAAATGCCGTAAGGACAAGGGCAATGGCGATCCGGTCGCGGTGCATCGCTGCCCGGGCAAGGCCGGCGTCAGCGTGATCTGGACCGCCGGCGACGATTCATCGGCGGTCGAGTTCAGCGCCAAGGCTGTGCAGGAGACGATTTCCGACAAGGCCGCCTTCTTCGAAGCGGGCCGGACGATCGAATGGCGTGGGCCGAAGGGCGGAAAGCCGCAGGCGACGATCCTGCGCTATGCCACCGGCCAGAGCGTCGGCAAGCTCGACGGCAGCCGGCTCGTCGTCTACCGGCTCGCGCCGGACGGCTCGTCCTGCATCATCGGCAGCGTCGACGCCCGCAAGCCTGGCGCGAATGCTGCGGCCCGCCGCCTCGCCGATGAGAAGGCGCCGAGCTTCCGCTGCGGCCAGGACGCCCGCTCCGAAGACTGAAGCCTCAGCCGTAGAGATATTTCGGCAGCCAGAGCGCGATGCCCGGGAAGACGTAGACCACGACCATCGCCACCAGCACGAGCCAGAGGAACGGCATCACGCCGGAGAAGATCTGGTTGATGGTGACGTGCGGCGGCGCGATGCCCTTCAGATAGAACGGCGCCATCGCCACCGGCGGCGACAGGAACGAGGTCTGGATGTTCAGGGCGATCAGGATGCCGAAGAACAGCGGGTCGATCTTGAAGAATTCCAGCAGCGGCAGGAAGATCGGCACGAAGATCACGATGATCTCAGTCCATTCCAGCGGCCAGCCGAGCACGAAGATGATCAGCTGCGCGACAATGAGGAACATCGTCGGCGACAGGTTGAGCGCCGTGACCAGCGTCTTGATCGGCTCGTGGCCGCCGAGAATGGCGAAGATCGACGAGAAGATGAAGGATCCCACGAAGAGCCAGCAGACCATCGCCGAGGTCCGCGCCGTCAGGATCACCGATTCCTTGACCTTGCCGAAAGAGAGCGACCGGTAGGCGGCGGCCAGGATCAGGCTGCCGAGCGAGCCGACCGCAGCGGCCTCCGTCGGCGTCGCCAAGCCGAAGAAGATGCAGCCGAGCACCGACATAATCAGGATGGTGAGCGGGAAGAAGCTGGTCAGCAGCGCCCAGAGCACGCTCGTCCACGGCACGTCGGTCTGCTCTTTCGGCAGCTTGGGCGCCAGTGCCGGGTTGAGCCAGCAGCGGATCAGGACATAGAGCATATAGAGCCCGGCGAGCAGCAGGCCGGGGAACAGTGCGCCGGCATAGAGCTTCGGCACCGAGACGCCGGCGGTCGCGCCATAGAGGATCAGCATCACCGAGGGCGGGATCAGGATGCCGAGGCAGCCGCCGGCGCAGACCACGCCGGCCGAGAGCTTGACGTCGTAGCCGGCACGCAGCATCGCCGGGAAGGCGAGCAGCCCCATCAGCGTCACCACCGCGCCGACGATGCCGGTCGCGGTCGCGAAGATCGCGCAGGTCGCCAATGTGGCGATGGCGAGCGAGCCCGGGACGTTGCCGAGCGCGAGCTGGATCGAGTGGAACAGCCGGTCGAGGATGTTCGCCCGCTCGATGATGTAGCCCATGAAGATGAAGAGCGGGATCGAGACCAGGACGTCGTTGGCCATCACCGAATAGGTGCGCTGGACCACGAGGCTGAACACGGTGTCGCCCATCGCCCAGTAGCCGAAGCCGACGCCGAGCGCCATCAGCGTGAAGGCGATCGGGAAGCCGAGCATGATGAAGACGATGAACAGGACGAGCATCGCTACGCCCAGTTCCGGATTGGAAAGACCGAACAGCATCAGACCGTCTTCCCCGCATCCGGCCCGCTCTGGGCGGCCTGTTCGAGAATGAGTTTCTCGGTTTCCTCGACATCGTGCAGCCGCGGCGGCCACTCGCCGGTGCGCAGGCAGATGACGCAGCGCGCCACCTCGGCCAGCCCCTGCAGCGTCATCAGCACGCCGGCGATCGGGATCAGCGTCTTGAAATGGTAGAGCGGCGGCCCGCTCGGCGAGTTCGAGGAATGCTCCTTGATCATCCAGGAGAAGGCCGCGAACTTGTAGCCGGCCCAGGCGAGCGCGATGATGCCGGGGAAGAAGAAGAGGATATAGAGCGCAAGGTCGAGCCGGGCCTGCGTGCGCGGGCTCCAGCTGCGATAGAGGAAGTCGCCGCGCACATGCGCGTTGCGGGCGAGCGCATAGGGCCCGGCCAGCATGAACAGCGTGCCGTAGAGGATGTAGCTGACGTCGAAGGCCCACTCGGTCGGCGCCCGCAGCGCATAACGCGAGAACACCTCGTAGCTGATCGCCAGCGTCAGGATCAGGATCGTCCAGCCGGCGAGCTTGCCGATGGCGGTGTTGAACTTGTCGATCGCGAGGATCAGTTTCATCCGCGTCCGTCGCCTGCTGTTCCGGGATTGGCGAAGAACACCCGCCATCACGGTGATGGCGGGCGCAGCTGTCGTCGAGAGGACGGCCTTCAGGTCTTGAAGAAGTGGTTGAAGGCGAGGTCGCGCGAGGGCTCGTTCAGCCGCTCATAGGACACGGTGCGCTTGACCCAGTCCTTCTGGCTGTCGACCACCTTCTTGAAGAAGGCGTTCTCGGCGCCGAGCTTTTCCAGCACCTTGTCCCAGGCGGCGAGCTGTGCCTTGAGGATCGCCTCCGGCGTGGCGACCACGTTGACGCCCTTCGAGCGTAGCATCTCCAGATCCTTGGAATAGCGATCGAGCGCCTTCCAGTTCATGTCGGATGAGGCGGACTCGCCGGCATATTTCACGATCGCCTTGAGCTCGGGCGAGAGCGCGTCGAACTTGGTCTTGTTGAACAGCAGTTCGAAGCTCTCCGCTGCCTGATGATAGCTCTGCAGCATGTAGACCTTGGCGACGTCCTGGAAGCCGAGGATCGAATCCGAGGACGGGTTGTTGAACTCCGCCCCGTCGATGACGCCGCGCTCCAGCGCCGGCACGATCTCGCCACCGGCGAGGATGGTGACGGCCGCGCCCATCTCGCGCATCAGGTCGGCGGCGAGGCCGACGGTGCGGTATTTCAAGCCCTTGAAGTCGTCGGCAGTCTTCAGCTCCTTCTTGAACCAGCCAAGCGGCTGGCACGGCATCGGCCCGGAGAAGAAGCCGACCAGATTGAGCTTGAGCTGGTTCTGGACGAGGTCGTTGTAGAGGTCGTAGCCGCCGCCATGGTTCATCCAGCCGAGAAAGTTGGTGGCGTCCCAGCCCAGGGCCGGCGGCGTGCCGAACAGCGAGAACGCCTTGTTCTTGCCGTACCAATAGGCGGAGACGCCGTGACCGCCGTCGAGGATGCCGGCTGCGACTGCGTCCTGCATCTGGAAGGCCGGCACGACGGCGCCAGCCGCAAGCACGTCCATCTTCAGGCGGCCGCCGGACATGTCGTTGACGCGCTTGGCGAAGTCGCCGGCGAATTCGTGGAAGATATCCTTGGTCGGCCAGGTCGACTGGAATTTCCAGGTTACGGTCTGCGCCCGGCTGACCTGCGGCATGGCGATGGCGCCGGCGCCGGCAAGGCCCGCCACTTTCAGGAAATTGCGCCGATTGGCGCGCGTCTTCGTCGCTTCGGATGTCATGGCTCTCTCCCCAGAGGAATGGCGCCGTTGGTTTCGGCGTCCCTTATCTGCGGCTCTGAAGGCCGTTGGCTCGGAGAGTTCCGGTGGCGCGGGAAGATGGCAAGCGGGGAGGGTCTTGCACTTTAGTTGCAAGCGGAACGGATAATGCTCTCAACTAGAACGAGTGCTATTCCACTACGGAAATAAACGGCGCGGCCAAGTCCTTGCGCCAAGCAAAACGGCGCCGCACGAAGTGCGGCGCCGTGGACGATCGAACAGGTTCGATCGAGAATTCGTGTTCAGCGGCGCTTACCGGCGACCCGCATCTCCATGTACTGCACGGCTTCGAGCAGCACGCGGCGCGGCCGCTCGGCATCGCGCTTGGCCTGCTCGGCCTTGCGCTGCAATTCGCGCTCGGCCTCGGCCTGACGCTCGGCTTCCTCGCGTGCGGCACGCTCGATCGCGGCAAGACGCTCGGCTTCCAGGCGCTCCGCTTCCTTCTTGGCATCGCGCTCGGCCCGCGCAGCGGCGATCGCCTCACGCTCGGCCCGACGCTGCACCATCACCGGATCATCCGGCCCGGGGCGCTTCTTGAAGCGCTCGAGCAGGGCCTTCTTCGCATTGGCGGAATTGGCCTGGCGATCGGTGAAATGGCGGTCGTTCGGGTTCTTCAAGGTTGGCCTTCAGGAGTTGCTCGGGCGAGGATGCCGCCCGCGCGCTGCAAATAGGGCAGCTCGCGGGAGTTTTGTAGTGAAATCAACGCGGGGCCGCTGCGCCAGCAGCGCGGGGCTTCAGCACCTTCGGCTTCGGCGCGGCGATGAGGCCTTCGCGCTGAGCCTGCTTG
Organism: Rhizobiales bacterium 2SD; assembly: GCA_005502805.1. Taxonomy (GTDB): domain Bacteria; phylum Pseudomonadota; class Alphaproteobacteria; order Rhizobiales; family Beijerinckiaceae; genus Allobosea. The sequence continues at coordinate 659,202 of SCMY01000001.1, forward strand.
CGGGCGAGCTTGCGGGCGCGGCGCACGGCCTCCGCCTTCTCGCGAGCGCGCTGCTCGGACGGCTTCTCATAGGAAGCGCGACGCTTCATCTCGCGAAACACGCCTTCGCGCTGCAATTTCTTCTTGAGAACGCGAATGGCCTGATCGACATTGTTGTCGCGCACGAGAACCTGCATCCGTTGCTCCAGCTTTGCAGGATGGAAGGAAAAAGGGTCAGGCTGAGCCCGACCCTTGATGAATTGTGCGCCGCGGTACCAGAATTCAGCGACCTGCGCCAGCCCTAATCGTGTCCCGCCTGGCGCATACCAAGCCCGCAGCACGTCGACCTCTTGGCACCGCGCGGCGCGCCATGCACCCTTGGGCCACCTCTCGATCGTCTCGGGCACCATGGATCCGCAAGCCGCCAACGAGCTCTTTCCCCACATCCGCATCGTTGTCGGAATGGTGGTCGGCCTCGGAATCACCCGGCTGCTCACCGGCATCGCCCGGCTGATCCAGCATCCCAAGCGTCATCGCCTATCGGCGATCCACCTGCTCTGGGTGTTTTCCCTGCTCGTCGAGCTCGCCTTGTTCTGGTGGTGGGAGTTCGCCATCTCGCGCATGCCGAGCTTGACCTTTGGCACCTTCGTCTTCCTGATCGGCTACGCGCTGACGCTCTTCCTGCTCTGTGCGCTGCTGTTCCCTGACGATCTCGATGAATATGCCGACTACGAGGATTATTTCCTCAACCGTCGGCGCTGGTTCTTCGGGTTGTTCGCGCTGACCTTCATCCTCGATGTCGTCGACACCGCCATCAAAGGCTCGGAGCGCTGGAGCCATTACAGCGCCGATTATCTCGTCCAGGTCCCACTCGGTCTCGGGTTCTGCCTGTTCGCCTCGCTCTTCGCCGACAAACGCCTGCAACTGGGAACGGCGCTGCTCCATATCGCCTATCAGGCCTACTGGATCTTCAGAGTCCTCTCGGCGCCGATCTGAGGATCATGCAGCGCCGGGCGCAACGGCAATGCGCCTGCACTGCTTTACAACGCCGCCGATTTGGCCAAGGAACGGCCCGGGTGTCATCTTGCCCGCCTTGAAGCCCGGTCCCGCCCGTGAACCTGCCTGCTCTCGACCAGTTCCGCCGCATCGTCGTCAAGGTCGGTTCCTCCCTGCTCGTCGACCGGACGCAAGGGCGCCTGCGCCATGCCTGGCTCGCTGCACTGGCCGAGGACCTCGCCGAACTTCACGGCCGCGGCGCCGATGTGCTCGTGGTCTCCTCCGGCGCGATCGCGCTCGGCCGCACCGTTCTGAAGCTGCCGGCCGGCCCGCTCAGGCTCGAGGAAAGCCAGGCTTCCGCCGCGGTCGGGCAGATCGCCCTCGCCCGCAACTGGGCCGAAGCGCTCGGCCATCACGGCCTCAACGCCGGCCAGATCCTGCTCACGCTCGCCGACACCGAGGAGCGCCGACGTTATCTTAACGCGCGCGCAACGTTGGGGCGCCTGCTCGATCTGCGTGCTGTTCCCGTGATCAACGAAAACGACACGGTCGCCACCTCCGAGATCCGCTATGGCGACAATGACCGGCTCGCCGCTCGCGTCGCCACCATGGCCGGCGCCGACCTGCTGGTGCTGTTCTCCGACATCGACGGGCTCTACACCGCCCCGCCTTCGTCGAGCCCCGACGCGAAGCACATCCCGGTCATCCCGGCGATCACGTCCACGATCGAGGCGATGGCCGGCGGTGCGGCCTCCGAGCTGTCGCGCGGCGGCATGCGCACCAAGATCGAGGCTGGCAAGATCGCGACCGCCGGCGGCGCCCATATGCTGATCGCCGACGGTCGGGCCAAGAACCCGCTGCGCGCCGTCACGCAAGGCGCCCGCTGCTCCTGGTTCCTCAGCGCCTCGACGCCGGCCACCGCCCGCAAGACCTGGATCGCCGGCTCGCTCGAGCCGCGCGGAACCCTCCATGTCGATGACGGCGCCGCCCGGGCGCTGCGCGGCGGCGCGAGCCTGCTGCCGGTCGGCGTGACCCGGATCGAAGGCGCCTTCAGCCGCGGCGATGCAGTCATCATCCGCGCCGGCGACGGCAGCGAGCTCGGCCGTGGCCTCGTCGCCTATGACGCGGACGAGGCGGTGCGCGTACTCGGCAAGGCCTCGCGCGAGATCGAGGCCGTGCTCGGCTACCCCGGTCGCGCCGAGATGATTCACCGGGACGACATGGCGCTGCGCCTCGGCTACGATCCGAGCGTGTGAGGAAACATCAGGCCTGCGATGACCAGCGAAAGCGCCAGGCGCGTCCCCGCGCCCGACAATGAAAACGGCGACGTCGCCGCGCTGATGCGCGGGCTCGGCCGGGGCGCTCGCGCCGCGGCGCGCCAGGTCGGCACCGTGTCGGCAGAGCGACGCGACGAGGCCCTCGCCGCGATGGCCGTGGCCCTGCGCCACCGTGTTCCAGCGATCCTCGCCGCCAACCGGCAGGATCTCGCCGACGCACGCGACGCCGGTCTCGCGCCCTCCTTCATCGACCGCCTCGCTTTGGATGAAGCACGCCTCGAAGCAATCGCCCAGGCCGTCGCCGACATCGCCGCCCTGCCCGATCCGGTCGGCAAGGTGCTGGCGAGCTGGACGCAGCCCAACGGCCTCGTCTTCGAGCGCGTCGCAACCCCGCTCGGCGTCGTCGCCGTGATCTTCGAGAGCCGCCCCAACGTCACCGCCGATGCCGGCGCGCTCTGCCTGAAGAGCGGCAATGTCGCGATCCTGCGCGCCGGCTCCGACAGCTTCCGCAGCTCCAGCGAGATCGCCGCCGCGATGCAGGACGGTCTCGCTGCCGCCGGCCTGCCGCGCGAGGCGATCCAGCTCGTGCCGAGCCGCGACCGCGCCGCCGTCGGCGAGATCCTCAAAGGCCTCGACGGGAATGTCGACGTGGTTGTGCCACGCGGCGGCAAGAGCCTGGTGGCGCGCGTCCAGCAGGAGGCGCGCGTGCCCGTCTTCGCCCATCTCGAGGGCAACAACCACGTCTATGTCCATGCTGACGCCGATCTCGCCATGGCCCGCGCGATCCTGCTCAACGCCAAGCTGCGCCGCACCGGCGTCTGCGGCGCCGCCGAGACTCTCTTGGTCGACGAAGCCTGCGCTGCAACGCATCTGAAGCCGCTGGTCACCGCCTTGCTCGACGAAGGCTGCGCCGTGCGCGGCGACGCGGCGACGCGCGCGGCCGACCCTCGGGTCACGCCCGCGGCCGAGGAGGATTGGCGCACCGAATATCTCGACCGCATCATCGCGGTTAAGGTGGTGCCTGGTCTCGACGCCGCGATCGCCCATGTCGAGACCTACGGGTCGCACCATACCGATGCGATCGTGACGGCGGACGAAGCCGCGGCCGATCGCTTCCTCGCCGAGGTCGATTCCGCGATCGTGCTGCACAACGCCTCCACCCAGTTCGCCGATGGTGGCGAGTTCGGCTTCGGTGCCGAGATCGGTATCGCCACTGGCCGCATGCATGCGCGTGGCCCCGTCGGCGTCGAGCAGCTCTGCTCCTTCAAATACCGGGTCCATGGCCGGGGTCAGGTCCGCCCGTGAGCTCCGAAGAGCTGCGCCTGCCGCCGCACGCCCCCGGTCTGCGCATCGGGTTGTTCGGCGGCACTTTCAACCCGGCCCATGACGGTCACCGTATGGCGAGCCTGACGGCGTTGCGCCGGCTCCAGCTCGACCGGGTCTGGTGGCTGGTCACGCCCGGCAACCCGCTGAAGGACAACCACGCTTTGCCGCCGCTGACGCAGCGCATCGCTCAGGCTCGCGCGCTTGCCGACCACAGCCACATCCACGTCACCGGCATCGAGGCGACCCTGCGCACCCGCTATACCGCCGACACGTTGCGCCAGCTCAAGCGCCGCTGCCCCGGCGTACGCTTCGTCTGGATCATGGGCTCGGACAATCTGGCGAATTTCCATCGCTGGAACGAATGGCGCACCATCGCCCGCATGATGCCGATCGCAGTCATCGACCGCCCGGGCTCGACCCATCGCTCGATCGCCTCGCCCGCCGCCAACTGGATGGCGCGCTGGCGCCTGTCGGAGAATCAGGGCGCTGCGCTGCCGGTGCGCACCCCGCCGGCCTGGATCTTCCTGCACGGCCGGCGTTCCGATCTGTCCTCGACCTATCTGCGCGAGCTCGCCGAAACCAATTGAATTCGACCCCTCCGGCGCTTAAATTGGGGTGGTCGCGCCGTGAGCGCGTCGTCACGTGAGGATACGGCACTGAACCGTCAATCCATCGGCGAAGCCGGCACCGAGCCGCTTCCCCCGCCTGCCATGAGCGAGAACCCCGCCGCGAGCAGCATCGCGCTTGCCCTGCAGGTCCTGGACGACATGAAGGCCGAGGACGCCACCGTGATCGACCTCGTCGGCAAGACCTCGCTCGCGGATGCCATGATCATCGCCTCCGGCCGGGTCAATCGCCACGTCGCCTCGATCGCCGAGAGCCTCGTGGAGGCCTTCAAGAAGGCCGGCCACGAGACGCCGAAAGTCGAGGGTTTCCCGGCATGTGACTGGGTGCTGATCGACACCGGCGATCTGATCATCCACATCTTCCGACCGGAAGTGCGCCAGTTCTACAATCTCGAGAAGATGTGGGGCGCCGACCGGCCGCGCGAACGCCTCGTCGGCTAAAGCCGGTTTCTCATGCGCCTGTCGCTCATCGCGGTCGGCCGTCTCAAGGACGGGCCGGAGCGCGATCTCTGCGCCCGCTACCAGGAGCGCGCGCAGGGCCTTGTCCGCGGGCTCGGCCTGAGCGGCCCGGAGGTGGTCGAACTCGCCGAAGGGCGTGGTCGCCGCACCGAGGACCGACGGCGCGAGGAAGCCAAGCTCATTCTTGAGCGCTTGCCGCCCTCCGGCCTCGTCATCGCGCTGGACGAACGTGGCAAGAGCATCGACAGCGATACTTTTGCGGGCCGCCTCGTGACGGCACGCGACGCCGGGACGCCCGCGGCGACCTTGCTGATCGGCGGGGCCGACGGGCTCGATGCGCAATTGCGCGAGCGCGCCGCGCTGGTGCTCTCCTTCGGGGCCTTGACCATTCCGCACCAGATCGTCCGGGTGCTCGTACTCGAGCAGCTCTATCGGGCAATGACGATCATGGCCGGACACCCCTATCATCGCGCATGACTCGCCGCCCCCGGTTGATTCGGATCTCTCGCGCACTCCGGCCCTGGTCGGCGCTGGTTTGCGCGTGCCTGTCAGCCGGAAGCGCCCTCGCTCAACCAGCTCCCACCCCCGAATCGGAGCAGCCCGCCCGCGAGAACGAGCAGAAGCGCGAAGAAAAGCGCGCCCGTGAGATCGAGCTCAAGGCCATCGAGGAACGTCTCGCCGGCAATGCCGAGGCCCGCGCCAAACTCGAAGCCGAGATCGCCGGCATCCGCGCCGACAGGACCAAGCTCAACCAGGCACTGCTCGACACTACCGCGCGAACGCAAGCCGCCGAAGGCCGCATCGCCGGGCTCGAACAGCGCCTCTCCTTGCTGCAGACCAGCGAGACCGCGATCCGGCGCTCGCTGGACAGCCGGCGCGGCCTGATCGGCGAGGTGCTGGCCGCGCTCCAGCGCATCGGCCGTCGCCCGCCACCGGCTGTGCTGGTCCGGCCGGAGGACATCCTCGAAGCGGTGCGCGCCTCGATGCTGCTCGGCGCGGTCGTGCCCGATCTGCGTCAGGAGATCACGGTCCTCGGCACCGATCTCGCCGAGCTGGTGCGTTTGCGCGAAGCTATCGCCGGTGAGCGCAAGGCTATCGCCGGCGAGATGGAAGGACTGGCGGGCGAGCGTCAGCGCCTCGCCTCGCTGATCGAGGCCAGGCGCGCCCGCGAGGCCAGCGCCGCTCAGGACATCGAATCTCAACGCGCCGCCGGCGGCGAACTCGCCGCACAGGCGAAAACCCTGCGTGATCTCGTCGAACGCATCGAGAAGGACATTTCCGCCGCTAACCGCGCCGCGGAGGCAGCCCGTCGCGCACTCGAAGCCGAGACACAGGAGCAGCGCCAGCGCATGGCTCAGCTCGCCTTCCGCGACCCCGCCCGGCTCGCCCCCAAGGCAGCCTTCCAGGAATTGCGCGGAATGCTGCCCTTGCCGGTCGCCGGTTCACAATTGCGTGGATTTGGCGCCACGGACGAGGTTGGAACGGCAACCCGCGGAATTTCGCTCTCGACCAGGCAAAATGCCGTGGTTTCGTCACCTTCCGATGGCTGGGTGGTCTATGCGGGACCGTTCCGCTCCTTTGGCCAACTCTTGATCCTCAATGCCGGCAATGGTTACTATATTCTCCTGGCGGGCATGCAGCGCATCGATGTGTCGTTGAACCAGTTTGTGCTGGCCGGAGAGCCGGTTGCGGTGATGGGCGAGACTGCGGAAGCGGCCGCGACGAATGTGGGAGCGGGAACCGGGGAGCCGGTTCTCTATATCGAGTTCAGGAAAGACGGCGTCTCGATCGACCCGACGCCGTGGTGGACGAAATCGCAAGGCGAAAAGGTTCGCGGATGATGCGCAAGGTTTCTCTCGTTCTGGCTGGCGCCATCGCTGGCGCGGGTCTCACCGGTGTGGTGACCCAGACCAAGCTGCTCTCCTCGACCAGCGCGGTCGCGGCCTCGGCCGAGGTCTATCGCAGCCTCAATCTGTTCGGCGACATCTTCGAGAAGATCCGCACTGACTATGTCGAGAAGCCGGATGAGCAGAAGCTGATCGAGGCCGCCATCAACGGCATGGTCTCCTCGCTCGATCCGCATTCGGCCTATCTCGACGCCAAGAGCTTCCGCGACATGGATATCGACATGCGCGGCCAGTTCGGCGGGCTCGGCATCGAGGTCACCATGGAGAACGAGGTCCTCAAGGTCGCCAAGCCGATCCGTGACACGCCCGCCTCCAAGGCTGGCATCCTGGCCGGCGACATCATCCGCAAGATCGACAATGACGAGGTCAAGGGCCTCAGCCTGAATCAGGCCGTCGAGAAGATGCGCGGCATCATCAACACGCAGGTCAAGCTGACGATCGAGCGCACCGGCAAGACCGAGCCGCTGGAATTCACCCTCACCCGGTCCAACATCGTCGTCCCCGCGGTGGAAGAGCGCGTCGAGGGCGATGTCGGCTATATCCGCATCGGCACTTTCAGCGAGCAGACCTATGAGGGCCTGCGCAAGGCGCTCGACAAGGTCAATGCCGAGATCGGCGTCGACAAGCTCAAGGGCTACGTCATCGACCTGCGCAACAATCGCGGCGGGCGCCTCGACCAGTCGGTGCTGGTCTCCGACGCTTTCCTCGAGCGCGGCAAGATCGTCTCCACGCGTGGCCGCAACGCCGAGGAGACCCAGGTCTTCAACGCCAAGTCCGGCGACCTGACCAAGGGCAAGCCCGTGGTCGTCCTGATCAACGGCTCCTCGGCTTCCGCCGCCGAGATCGTCGCCGGCGCCTTGCAGGACCACAAGCGCGCCACCGTCATGGGCTCGCGCTCCTTCGGCAAGGGTTCGGTGCAGACCGTCATCCGCCTCGGCGACAATGGCGGCCTGCGCCTGACCACGGCGCGCTACTACACCCCGTCTGGCAACTCGATCCAGGCCAAGGGCATCACGCCCGATATCGAGATCATCCAGGACGTGCCGGCCGAGTTGAAGGACAAGGTCGAGAACAAGGGCGAGGCCTCGCTCAAGGGCCATCTGCGCAATGGCGACGGCAAGGAAGAACAGGCCGGGTCGCCGTCCTATGTTCCGATCGACCCCGCCAAGGACACCCAGCTCGCCGCGGCGCTCAATCTGCTGCGCGGCAAGAAGGACGTGGCCCTGCCGGCCAACCCGGCGCCCGCCCCGACCCCGGCCCCCACGCCCGAGGCTGGGAAGTCCAACTGAGCCATCCGCTCGCCGCCAAAGCTCGGCACTTGTGCAACGGCCGCAGGAGATTGTTTTCCCTGCGGCCGATTGGCGATTGATTCCGGCCCGAATCATCCGACTCTAGCGCTGCGAACTGATTCGCACTTGCTTTGACGTCGAAGAGGACGGCGCCTCTTGGCCGGATTGCCGCTCAGCGAACTCGACCAGCCGCTCGGGCAGGCGAAGCGCGCACGCGCGCAGAAGCCCTATGGGCGCTGGATCGGCCGCGGGCTGGCCGGCAGCGTGGTGGTTCTCTTTGCCGGGCTCGTTCTCTACGCGGCCCTCAAGCGCGACCCCGATGGAGGCGAGCCGATCGCCACCGCCGTGATCCGTGAGCGCGCTCCGGCGCCAGATATGGCCAAGGCCTCGCCTCAGCCGGCTGCTCCCGAGGAGAGGCGTGGCCCGGCTAGCGCCAGCCAGCTCGAGACCGAATCTGGCGTCACCGTCGTCCGGCCCGGCTCGGACGCGCCCGGCGCGATCGTCATCACCGTGCCGGACGACGGCACGGTCAAGCTCGCACCGGCGCCGGACAAGCGCCTCGTCGAGCGCACCCGGCATGGCAGCCTGCCGAAGATCGGCCCGGACGGCGCGACGCCCGCGCAGGTTTATGCCCGCCCGCTCGGCCCTGCCCCCGCCACCAGACCAGCTGGCCGGATTGCGATCCTCGTCGGCGGTCTCGGCATCGGCCAGAGTTCGACCAGCGAGGCCATTGCGCGCCTTCCGGGGCCGGTCTCCCTCGCCTTCGCTCCCTACGGCGCCGAACTCGAGAAAACGGTGCAGCGCGCCCGCAGCGAGGGCCACGAGGTCTTCCTGCAGGTACCGATGGAGCCGTTCGACTATCCAGACAACGATCCGGGTCCGCACACCTTGCTCACCGGGCCGAAGGGCAGCGACAATCTCGACCGGTTGCAATGGGTGCTCGGCCGCTTCACCGGCTATGTCGGCATCGTCAATTTCCTGGGCGGCCGCCTGACAGCCGACGACATGGCGCTGACGCCGCTGCTGCGCGAGGTCGCCGGGCGCGGGCTCATGGTCGTCGACGACGGCTCCTCGCCGCGCAGCCTGCTCGCTTCCGCAGCGACGAGGGCCCAGATTCCTGCGCTCAAGGCCGATTTCGCCCTCGATGCCGTCCCCCGTGCCGAAGCGATCGACCGGGAGCTGCAGCGTCTCGAAACGCTTGCCAGCAGCCAGGGCGTCGCCGTCGCCACCGCCAGCGCGCTGCCCGTCACGATCGAGCGCATCAGCCGCTGGGCCCGCACGCTCGAGGGCAAGAACCTGGCGATCGTCCCGGTCAGCGCCGCCCGCGGTTTCCGCAACCCCTCGACCACCGGTGCGCTGCGATGACGAAACCTCCCGCCGGCTATCGCCCTTGCGTCGGCCTGGCCCTGTTCAACCCCGCCGGCCTCGTCTTCATCGGCCGCCGGGCCAATCGCAGCCAGCGCGAGCACGTCGCTCCCGGCCATGAATGGCAGATGCCGCAAGGCGGCATCGATGCCGGCGAGCAGCCGATCGAGGCGGCCTATCGCGAGCTGCGCGAGGAGACCAATGTCTCGTCGGTGTCGCTGCTCGCCGAAGCGCCGGACTGGCTGAGCTACGACCTGCCGCGCGAGATCGGCAGGGAAGCCTGGCGCGGCAAGTATCGGGGCCAGTCGCAGAAATGGTTCGCCTTCCGCTTCGATGGCGACGAGAGCGAGATCGATATCCTCAATCCCGGCGGTGGTCACAAGCCGGAGTTCGACGCCTGGCGCTGGGTTCCGTTGGCGGAAACCGCAGAGCTGATCATTCCGTTCAAGCGGGAGGTCTACCGCGAGGTGGTGCGCCTGTTCACAGGGGTGGCGCGGTGAGCGCCCGGCGTAAGCGGCGCGACCGTCACGAAACCCTTACAAGGCGCCCCGATTCTGTACCGATGACCGATTCGGTGCAGAAACTCTACGCGGCCGTCCTCTCCGCTCGCACCGGTGATCCCACCTTGTCGCGAACCGCCAAGCTGATCCGCGATGGCGTGCCGAAAATGGCAAAGAAGCTCGGGGAGGAAGCGATCGAGGTCGGAATCGAGGCGGTGCAGCACAATCGTCCAGCAGTCGTCCGCGAAAGCGCCGACCTGGTCTACAATCTCGTGGTGCTCTGGAGCGAGCTCGGCATCACGCCCGCCGAGGTCTGGCGCGAGATGGACCGGCGCGAGGCGCTCTACGGCATCGCCGAGAAGCTGCAGAAATCCAGGCATGGCAGCCGGCGGCCGGCCGGTCTGGAATCTGTCATGTCCGACGACGGCCTGAGGCACGACGTCCTGCAGCCACTGCTGCTGCACGACAAGCACCGCTGAGGAACCCTGCCGCTGCGGCAGCCGAGAGGCGAGCGAGAAAGCGAACAAAGGCGGCAAAACGGGGCTTGCCAAGTGCGGCGCGAGCCTTTAAGTCGGCTCTCGTCAGCCCACGGCGGCCTTCAAACCGCTCCGCTGTCACGCGCCCGTAGCTCAGCTGGATAGAGCATCAGACTACGAATCTGAGGGTCAGAGGTTCGAATCCTTTCGGGCGCGCCACTACTTGGCTCCTTCTGGGAGCACCGTTTACGGTCTGTTTGCAGGGCCAGTTACAGCTTCCCATTCATGCTCGGTTTTCGGCCTCCCGCTTCTCACGGAGGCCTATGAGATTATCGACCTTGGCCTGGTCATTCTCGGCGAAGCCGGACCTCTGCGCCTGCCGCCGGTAGACCCCGGCGGCCTTGTCGGTAGCGTGCTCGATCTCGTGCCATCGTCTCGGCATCGCTCGCTGGCGATCGCAGCGAGCAGCTTGACCTTTCGGCAGACGACCTGTCGAGGTCGCCGACAGCTGGGCTTGGCGCTCAACGGCCCGCTTGGATCGGGCGGCGGCGGCTTGGGTTGCGGCGAGACGGCCTAGGTCGGCCTGATGAAGCGCCCGCTGCCCGGCGCCGCCATGACCTGCTTGCCGTCGAAGATCGGTTCCCCACGGCGAAAGGTCGCGATGGGTCGATACGGCAACTCGATCCCGTCATAGGGGCTCCAGCCGACGAAATTGTGCCCGCTGCGCGCCGCCTCGTAGCGGTGCGGGTCATGAGCCATCACCATGATGTCGGCGTCGCGGCCCGGGGCGAGCGCGCCCTTGACGTCGCCGATGCGGAAGAGGCGGGCCGGATTGGCGGCGAGCAGCCGCGCTGCCCAGCTGAGCGGCAGATTGCGCTCCACCAGCCCCTTGACCAGCAGCGGATAGAGCGCCTCGAGGCCGGGCACACCCGAGGCATTGCGGGCCATGACCGGATCGACCTTGCGGTCCTCCGACCAGGAGACGTGGTCGGTCGACACGATCGTGACATGACCGGCGGCGAGATGCCGCCAGAGCGCCTCGACCTCGGCGCGCGGACGGATCGGCGGGTTGATCTTGGCCTTGCCGACGAGACGGGCGACGTCGCTCTCCTCGTCGAGGAAGAGATAATGCACGCAGGCCTCGATCGTCGTGTCATAGCCGTCGCGGCGATAGTTCTCGCAGAGCTGGTAGCCACGGCCGATCGAGCAATGCACGATATGGGCGGAGCAGCCGGTCGCGGCCGCGATCTCGTAGACTTCCGCCGTGGCCAGCGCCTCGGAGAGCGGGCCACGCGCCAGGCCGTGGGCGCGGTAGTCGGTGATGCCCTGGGCCGCCACGCGGGCCTCCGCATCGCGGATCATCTCGTCGTTCTCATTGTGAACGGCGCCGATCCGGTCATGCCGCGCGATCTCGGCGAAGCAGGCCGCCAAGGTCTGTGGCGGGATGCGCGGGAAGCGCTCGGGATGCGTGCCGAAGGTCGAGAACTTGAAGCCGGCGGCCCCGGCCTCGACCATCCCGGCGATATGCTCGGGACCCTCCCCCGGATGCACCGTGCCATAGAGCGCGAAATCGACACGCGCCTGCTCGCCTGCCTCGTTCGCCTTGGTCGTCAGCTTCGCGGCGGTGCAGATCAGGTTGCCGTCGTCATAGGGCATGTCGACGATGGTGGTGACGCCGCCGGCAGCAGCCGAGCGCGTCGTCCAGATGAAGTCTTCCTGCCCCTTCTGCGAGCGCGAATGGACCTGCGCGTCGATGGCGCCCGGCAGCACCAGCGCCTTGCCGAAATCCTGGCGCTCGCGCGCGGCCGGCGGCGTATCTTCGCCGACACGCTCGATGATGCCGCCGCGGATCGCGACATAGCCGTTTTCCCGGACACGATCGGTGCCCACGACCCTGCCGGTCACAACGAGATCGAAGTCGCCCATCATGCTACTCCCGTGAAATCGCGGCCTCAGACGCCCAGGAAGGCCGAGCGGATGCTGTCGTCGTCGATGAGGTTGCTGGAGAGATCGCTGCGAACAGTGCGGCCTTTCTCCAGCACATAGGCCCGGTGCGAGATGCGCAGCGCCTGGCGCGCATTCTGCTCGACGAGCAGGATCGCGGTGCCGGCCTCGTTGACCTTCCTGAGCAGCTGGAACAGTTCGGCCACCAGTTTCGGCGCCAGCCCGAGCGAGGGTTCGTCGAGGATCAGCAGGCCCGGCCGGCTCATCAGCGCCCGGGCGATCGCGAGCATCTGCTGCTCGCCGCCGCTCATCAGGCCGCCGAGCTGCTCGCGCCGCTCCGCCAGCCGCGGGAAGAAGGCGAACATCTCGGCGAGCGTTTCCTGGCGCTTGGCGAGGTCGCGCTGCGTGTAGGCGCCCATCAGCAGATTTTCCATGACGGTCATCTGCGGCATGATCAGGCGCCCCTCGGGACAGAGAGCCACGCCCAGCGGCACCATCTCATGGCATTCCGCGCGGGTGACGTCCCTGCCGCCGAAGCGGATCGTCCCGCCCTGAGGCGTCATCGCACCGGCGATCATCCTGACCGTCGTGGATTTTCCGGCGCCATTGGCGCCGAGCAGGGCGACGATCTCGCCCGGCCCCACGGTCAGGCTGACGTCGCTGACCGCGACGGCGCCCGCATAGGCGTAGCTCAATCCCTTGACGTCGAGCATCCGCGTCAGTCCATGGGCCATGGCGGCAGGCAGCCGCCTTCGCGGGCGAGCTCGGCCCAGACATCGCAGGCATCGACCAGCGTAGGGCCGCCACAGGGCAGCATCACATAGGAGACGCCCTCGGCGATCTTCTCGATCGGCGCGCCGAGCTCGGTGGCGCGGCGCAGATGGTAGCGCATGCCGGCCTTGCACTTGCGGGCCGCGTGCGCGACGACGAGCGCCACTTCGGCGATCTGCTCGGGAACGCTGCCGCGGGCGCTCGCGACCATTGTGGCATAGCGCCTGTCGGCCTCCTCGGGCGCGATCCAGCGCGACCAGCTCTTGGAGAATTCGAGGGCCGGATAGGCTTCGGCCACGCCGGCCAGGGCCATGCAGTCGTGGATCTGGTCACGCGTCAGGCCGGACTCCTCGGCGCGCGGCATGTGGATGTCGCCATAGGCTTCGCGCGCCGAGGTCAGGAGCACCAGCCAGACGACCTCACGCTCGAAATAGGTGAAGGCGCGCTCGAGCAGGGTCAGTTCGCGGTAGTAGTTGTCGTAGGCGGCCATCAGGTCCGGATCGTAGGTGCACAGCATCCGGTGATAGGCGAGGAGATAGCCACGCGCATCCAAGGCCTTGGCCAGAGCCGCCTTGCCGTTGGCCTCGCGTTCCTGCGCGGTGAGTTCCTGTCGCTTGATGAAAGTCATTCGTCGGTTCCCAGATAGGCTGCGATGACCCGCGGATCGCGTGCGATCTCCTCGGGTTTGCCCTGTGCGATCAGAGAGCCGGCCTCGAGCACGAGAACGGTGTCCGAAATCTGCATCACGGCGGGCATGTCGTGTTCGACCAGGACGATGGTGGCGCCGGCGTCGCGGATGCGGCGCAGGATCGTGACCATCTCCGCGGTCTCGGTCGGGTTGAGCCCGGCGCAGGGCTCGTCCGCCAGCAACAGCGACGGGCGCGCTGCCAGCGCACGGGCAACTTCGAGCCGGCGCAACTGGCCGACCGTCAGCTCGCGGGCCTCGCGGTCATGCAGCGCGGCGAGGCCCGCCAGCTCCAGGGCCTGCGTGGTGACGGCATCGACATCGCGCGGACCGGCGCGCCCGAACAGGGCGCCGATGCGCACATTCTCGGTGACCGACATGCCGGGGAACGGCTTGGCGATCTGGAAGGCGCGGGCCACGCCGAGATGTGCGACCTGAACCGGCGAGAAGCCGGTGATGTCGCGCCCCTCGAAGGTGATCGTGCCGCTGTCGGGCGCGAAATAGCCTGTCACCAGGTTGAAGAAGGTCGACTTGCCGGCGCCGTTGGGGCCGATGAGGCTGCAGATCGAGCCGCGCGGCACTTCGAAGCTGACCTCGTTCACCGCCTTGAGGCCACGGAACGACCTGCTGACGCCCCGCACGCTCAGGATCGACTGCGCGCTCATCGCTGCGCCTCCTGCTTGCGGCGCCGCATACGCAGGCGGTGATTGTCGTAGATGCCGTAGAGCCCGTTCGGAGCCGCCAGCACCAGCACCGCGATCAGCAGGCCGGTGATGAACATGTGGGTGTCGAGCAGGTCGCCCAGCAGCACCTGCGTGACATAGGTCATGATGCCGGCGCCGACGATCGGGCCGATGATCGTGCCCATGCCGCCCAGCAGCGAATAGACGATGACATTGAGGTTGAAGTCGCCGCGATAGACCGAGTTCGCGGTGATGTAGCCGAGATTGTGGGCATAGATGACACCCATCATCGCGGTCAGCATCGCCGAGATCACGAAGGCGATCATCTTGTAGCGTGTCGTGGGAACGCCGAGCATGCGCGCGGTATCCTCGTCCTCGCGGATCGCCAGCAGCCCGTAGCCGAGCTTGGAGTGGCGGACCATGATCGCGACCAGGACGACGATCAGCGTCGCCAGCAGCAGAGCCCAGTAGTAGAAGCGCTCCGGCCGGACCCCCTTGGGGACGATGTCGATGAGGTTGACGCCGAGCGCGCCGCGCAAGGCGTCGATGTTGCTGACCAGCTCGAAACAGACCTGGCTGACGCCCAGCATCGCGATCGCGAAATAGATGCCGCGCAGACGCAGGATCGGCCAGGCGATCGCGAGCGCCAGCAGCCCGTTGAAGAGCATGGCGACGACCAGCGCGAGCGCGAAGGCCGAGCCCGCCGGCCAGCCCGGCAAAGCGAGCTGCAGCAGGGCCGCGGTGAAGGCGCCGGTGCCGACGAAGGCGGCGTTGCCGAAGCTCCAATAGCCGGAGAAGCCACCGAGGACCGTCCAGGCGACGGCGAGGCCGGCCGCCAGAACGAAAAGCTGGCCGACGCGCACGCCATAGGGCGACAGCCACAGCGGCAGCAGGGCGAAAAGGGCGGTGCCGGCCAGGGTGAGGCCGATCGACACCCAGGCCGGACGCCCGGAGACGAAGAGCTTCATCGTGAACCCTTGAAGCTGTTGCCGAGAAGACCGGCCGGCCGCACCACGAGCATGAGCACGAGCAGAAGGAACATCATCGCATTGGGGAAGGCGGCGCCGACGAGCTCGGCCGTCATCGTGTTGATGACGCCCAGGATCAGACCTCCGACGAGCGCGCCGGCGGGGCTGCCGATGCCGCCCAGCGTCACGACGACGAAGGCGTTGATCGTCCAGAGAGTCTCATCAGGAGGCGAGAAGGGCATGACGAGGCCGATCGCGACGCCGGCAGCGCCGGCGAAAGCAGCCGATACGCCTGCCGTCAGGGCGAAGACGTGGCGGATGTTGACGCCACACAGCGCCGCAGCCTGCTCCTGCTGCGCGGTCGCACGGATCGTGCGGCCGAGCGAGGTGAAGCGCAGCATCGCGGCGAGGAGCGCCAGCAGCACGACGCTGACCAGCAGAGCCGCGACGCGGGTCAGGCCGACCGTCACCTCGCCGAAGGACAGCGAGTCGAAGGCATAGGACGGGGTCACGCTCTTGAAGTCCGGCGAGTAGACCAGGACCAGCGCATTGCGGATCATCAGCGCGAAGCCGAAGGTCAGCAGCATCGACGCGAGAAGGCTCGCCCGCTTCGTCGCCCACTGGATGACCGTGCGCTGGAAGGCGTAGCCCAGGCAGAACATGCCGAGCATGATCAGCGGCAGGGCCAGCAGCGGGTCGATGCCGAAGCGGTCGAGCAGCGTCCAGGCCGCATAGCCGCCGATCAGGACGAAGGCGCCGTGAGCCAGGTTCACGACGCCGAGCACGCCGAAGAGCAGCGAAAAGCCGACGGCCGCGAGCGAGAAGAGCCCGCCCAGGACGAGACCGTCGACCAGGGTTTGCAAGGTCATGGACGTCTCGCTCAGCCGCGCTTCTGCGCCCAGGTCGGCGCGGGGTAGGTCGGCGCCGCGGTACGGGACGCTTCGGGGAAGACCACCTCGGCGTTGCCCTTGAGGACCTGGCCGACTGTCGAGCCGAGATGCAGCGGATCGCCGTCGCCTTCGGGGGTGAACTTGATGCGGCCGTACAACGACTCCACGTCCAGCGCCGCGAGCTTCTCGCGCACCTTGGCCGGATCGAGCGAATTGGCCGCCTTCATCGCATGGACATAGGCGACGATGCAGGCCGCGCCGGAAGCGGTGTGGTAGGCCATGTCCCGCTTGAAGTGCTTGCCGTAATAGCTGGCGAAGCCTTGGGCCGAACCGAAGATCGCATCCTTGTAGGGCGAACGCTCGTCCCAGAACTGCTGGAAGAACAGGCCGTTGGCGAAGTTGCCGAGCGCGTCCCGGAAGCTCTTCAGCTGCGGGCCGAGCGACAGATAGAGCAGCGGCACGTCGACATTGGACGAGATCAGCTGGCGCGCGATCAGAAGCGAGTTCTGGTCGTGGGTGGTCGCGAGCAGGACATCGGGCTTCTTGCCGCGGATCTGGTTCACCAGGCTCGAGGCATCGGTGATGTTCTCCGGCAGGGTGATGATGTCGTTGATCGGCAGCCCCTTCTGCTTGCCGAACGCGATCGCGCCCTCTGCCAGGGTCTTCGAGAAGGCGTCGTTCGCCATCGCGAACATGATCGACTTCGGGGCAGGTTTCAGCGAGGCGAAGTACTCGATCGTGTTGTACAATTGCCGCGAGGCGCGCGGGAACATGCAGAAGATGTTCTTGTAGCCCTGGGTGTAGATCTGGTCGGAGGCGCCACCGGTCTGCATCATCGGCTTGCCGGCGCGCTCGACGATCGCGGCCGTCGGGAGCACGATATTGCTGCCGAAGGAACCCAGGAAGAATTGTACGCCATCGTCGAGATGGCGCTGGATCAGCGTCGAAGCGCGGGCCGGGTCCGAAGCGTCGTCGAAAAGACGTATGTCGATCTTGTAGCGCTTGCCGTCGACCTCGATGCCGTTGAGCTCTTCGTTGATAAATTTCTGGGCGGCGAGATAGCCGTTGTTGACGTTGAGTCCGGTTTCGGCGGCGCGTCCGGAGAGCGGAACCGAGCCGCCGATGACGATGGTGTCGGTGGCCTGGGCCTGAGCGCTGCGGCCGATCGCCGGCATGGCAACGGCCGTACCGATGGTCTTCAGGATTGTTCTGCGGTCGATCTTCATGGTTCCCCTCCCACGTCTTGCCGGCCGATCCGGGGATCGCCGCTGGCATGCTGCAGGATCGGGGTCCTTTCATTGGGACCTACGCTCTGCTGACATTTGCCGGATCAGGATTTTTCCCGTCGCAGGCCGATAATAAAGATTGTAGTCGCATTGGATTTATGCAGAAATCGCATAAATGGACATGCTGCATGCCTACCGCGCCTTTCTCCGGGTCGCAGAGACCGGGAGTTTCAGCCGCGCCGCCGAGGAGATGCGCCAGCAGCAATCGCAGATCAGCCGGATGGTCGCAGCGCTGGAGTCCCAGCTCGGGGTGCAGTTGCTGCGCCGCACGACGCGATCCGTCACCATCACCGAGGAAGGCGAGCGCTACCGGATGCGCCTCGCTTCGATCCTGCATGCACTCGACGATTGCGAGAGCGAGATCCGGACCGGCCGACGCGAGCCGAGCGGACTGATCCGCGTTGCCTGCCCGACGACTCTGGGACGCGTGCTGCTGGTCCCGATCGTCAACGAGTTCCTCAAGCTCTACGGCAAGGTCAGCGTCGAATTGTTGATGAACAACAACCTCGTCAATCTCGCTGCGGACGGTATCGACATCGCCGTGCGCGTCGGCCGGCTGCCGGAAAACGAGCTGCCGACGCGCCAGATCGGCATCGTCGAACAGTTCGTGGTCGCAAGTCCCGCCTATCTGTCCAGCATCGACGCGATCAGCGATCCTGATCACCTGCTCGGCCGGAACTGCTTCTGCTTCGCGACGAGCGGCGGCACGCAGACATGGTCCTTCTCGCAGGGCGACACCGCCAAGCTCGTCAATGTCCGTGGCGATTTCATCGCCAACGATGCCGAGGTGCTGATGCAGCGCTGCCTCGACGGGCTCGGTGTCGCGATGCTGCCGCGCTGGCTGGTCTGGAGCCTGATCGCCGAGGGGCGGCTGGAGCGCCTGCTGCCGAACTGGCAGACCCGCTCGATGCAGCTCAGCGTCGTCACCTCGCACCGCAGTTATCGTCCCCAGCGCATCTCGGCGTTCCTCGCCTTCCTGGAGATGCATCTGAAGCCCTTCCTGATCTCCAATCACACCCGCGACCGAGCCGGCGCGGCGCCATGAAGGTGTCAGCTTGGGGCTCGGTCGGTCTGCGGTCGGTTGTGCCGCGTCGCCGGCCCTCCTGCTGCTCGGCCGGCTTGCGCTGAGGCGAACATGATGACAATGGCCTCGGGCGTCGGCCGCGATCGCCACGCCGCGTCGGCCCGAGCACTCGATGTCTCGTAGACACTCGCTTGTGCAAACTCATCATCTCCATGGCGTCGGAGGTCTCATGTCGGTGGATCAGCTGCGTCTTTGGGCTCGACTCGAATCGCTGTCGCGCCTGACCGATCCCGACCGGCCCTGGACGCGCCGCTCGTTCACGTCGCGCTTCCTGGAAGGCCGCGCCTGGCTCGCCGCCGAGTTCCGCGCGGCGGGGCTCGAGACCGCTATCGATGCCGGCGGCAATCTCATCGGGCGGATCGAAGGCACGGAGCAGGGGCTGAAACCGATCCTGATCGGCTCTCATTCGGACACCGTGCCGTCCGGCGGCCGCTATGACGGTATTCTCGGCGTTCTGGCGGCGCTCGAGGTCGCCCAGAGCCTGATCGAGAGCGGCACGCGCCTACGCCATCCGCTCGAGGTCGTCGATTTCCTCGCGGAAGAGCCGAGCGAATTCGAGGGCCTGTCCTGCATCGGCAGCCGCGCGATGAGCGGCGCGCTGACGCCTCAGCACCTCGCTCTGCGCCGGGCGGATGGGATGAGCCTCGAAGAGGGGATCGCCTATGTCGGGGGAAGGCCGGCGGAGATCGCGCTTTCGGCGCGTCGCCCCGGCAGCATCGCCGCTTATCTGGAGGTTCACATCGAACAGGGGCGCGTCCTCGAGAACGAGGCGAAACCCGTCGGCATCGTGACCGATATCGTCGGAATCCGGCGCGAGCGCATCACGGTTACCGGCCGTGCCGACCATGCCGGCGCCACCCCGATGCCGCTGCGCAGCGATGCGCTCGTGGGTGCCGCGCGTCTGATCGAGGCTGCTTACGGCAGAGCGCTCGCGACCTCGGGCGATGAGCAGCCGCTGGTGGCGACCTTCGGCAAGATCGAGGTCAGCCCGAATGCCGCGAATGCAGTGCCCGGCGAAGTCGTGATGACGCTGGAGGTACGCTCGGGCAACGAAGCCGCAGTCTCCACTTTCGGGACGGCGCTCGTGCGCGACGTGCAACCGGAGCTCGCCGCGCTGCGGCTGGCCGTGACGGCCGAGCCGATCAGCAACGTCGCTCCGGTCGCCTGCGCGCCGGCGGTGCGCACCGCCATCGCCGATGCCGCGAAAGCCAACGACCTCGGCACGCGCGACCTTCCAAGCGGCGCCGGCCATGACGGCGTCTTCGTCTCGCGGCTCGGCCCGATCGGCATGATCTTCGTGCCGTGCCTGGATGGGCGCAGCCACGCGCCGGAGGAAGCGATCGAGCCGGGACAGGCCGCGGATGGAGCCCGCGCGCTGGCGGGCGCCGTCAGCCTGCTCGACGAACGTCTCGACTGAGCCTGCCAGGGCCGCGCCGCCCCGGCGCGATGCCGCCCCCATCGCGTGGAGCCGATCGCAGGCGAGGAGCACCTTGCTGTGCTTGCAGAATGCCGGCTGTCGGGCAGCGGGGCGATGTCAGCTCCCGGCGTTCCACCGGATCTCACTCCCGGGGCAGCCGAACCGGCTTCGCCGCCCCGGGCTGTATCTGACCCGGGCGCTTCCCGCACCTCGTCAGAAGCTCACCCTGATCTGGGCCGAACCGCCAAGGCGGTTGCTGTTAGCGGAGAACTCGCCGTCGAGGCTGAGGCCGAACGTCATGCGCTCACTGAGCCTGGCCATGACGCCGAGATTGACGAGCGCGCTGTTGCGATCGGGCTCGGCGCCGGTCGCTGTGAACACCGCGCCAGGCAGGCCGGCCAAGCTCGCCGTCAGATCGGCATCGCGGCGGAAGTAATGCGCCCAGGCCGCCCGGACATAGCCCGTGACGGGTACGCCGCCCAGTACCGTATCGCTATCGACCTGGATGCCGAGCTCGCCGCGCGTGGTGACATCGTTGCGCCTGGCCAGCACCAGCGCTCCGGCATTGGCGCCGGCCCAGTTGGCCTCGACCACCGCCGGGCTGCGGGCTCGCGTGCTTTGGATCGCGGCGAGCGGCGACACCGAGAGCCCATGCCAGTTCAGCAACGCCGCACTCGCCTGCAACCGCCCGCTCCAAGCTGCCGTCGCGTAGGAGGAAGCGAGGCTCGAGCCCAGGGCCGGAATGCCGCGGCTGACGTCGTTGTCGAACCTGGCATAGCTCAGCGCTGCACCGAGCTTCACCGGTCCGAGCTGCGTCATGCCGTAGAGGCCTGCCTGGAAGACATCCGCATCGATCTTGCCGAGCACGCCCGGCAACGCGGCCCGCGCCCTGCCGCCGGAGACCGCGACGCCCACGATCGTCCCCGGCAGCAGCCGGACATCGATGCCCGTCGCCAGATGGGCGTCGTCGATGCTGCGCTTGGCCGAGCCGATATGGGCATTTCCGTCGGTGCGGCCATGGGAGCCATAGGCCGAGCCCCAGATCGAATAGAGCGGCGCATCGAGCCGAGCCGGTGCGACAGGGCGGTCGGCGCCCTGCCGTGCGGCGCCGGAAAAGGCCGCCGTACCCGGGCCGGGGCTGCCCGCGCCGAGGCGCCCGGCCGCGGTCGGGTCGAGCATGGTCCGCAGGAACTGGTCGGAAGCGACATGCGCCATGGCGGGGGCGGCGCTATGAATCTCGCCCGAGAGGCTGTTCACCGCCGCCGGGATCGCGGCGGCCGGCAGATTGTAGATCCCGAACAGGACGGACGGGTCGCCGCCGGCAGCGACCGCCAGGTCGATGGCCTTGCCGATGGCATAGGCATTGCGCGGCTGGGTCATCCCAAGCGTGGGCGGCCCGGGGTTCACCGGCACCTCGGGCACTTCAGGCACCTCCGGCGTCAGCCGCCTGGGCGTCAACGTCAGCAGCACGTCGTTGGTGGTATAGCTCACGGTCGTGGTGACGCCGTCGCCGAAGGAGCCGGTCGCGTCGACCGTACCGAAGGTTCCGGTGCTGCCGCCCGCCGCCGAGAGCAGCGTATAGGCGCTGTTGAAGCTGTAGCTCCCGCCGAGCGGCATGAGGCGCAGCGTGCCGGCCAGCGAAGCCGTGCCGGTGACGTTCACCCGGTCAGCCACCGCGCCCTGAATCTCGGCGACATAGGTCCCGCCGGGGTTGAAGGTCAGATTGCCGTTGACGATCAATGCCCCCGGCGAATTGCCGGGCGAGAGCGTGCCGTTCACCACCGTCGACGGCAAGGTGCCGCCGCCGCCGATCAGTGCGCCGGCCGCCACGGTCAGGCCGGAGGACGAGGCCAGTGAGCCGTTCACGATCAGCGAGCCGCCATCGACCAAGGTCGCGCCGGTATAGCTGCTCACTCCGGTGAGGATGAGCGTGCCGGCGCCGACCTTGTTCAGGCTGGTGCCGGTGCCGTCGACGAAGCCGGAGCCGATCGTCGCGGTGACGCCGGAGGCCGTGTTGATCGTGCCGCCGGCGGCGACGCCAAAGCGCAGCGAGCCGCCGTCCAGGGTATAGCCGCTGCTGTTGAACTGCAGCGTGTCGAAATCCTGCGTGCCCGCGACCGAGATCGCTCCCGCCGCGCCCTGAAAGACGCCGACTGAACCGAGCCAGGGGGCGTTGAAGCCGGTGTTCCCGGGCGCGCCTGCCCAGTTGGTATTGCCCGTATTCCAGGTTCCGGCTCCGCCATCGACACTACCGTTGCCTGCCATGTCCGCGCCGTCCCAGAACTGCAGGGTCTGCCCCGCGCCGACGACGGCGAGATTGACCTGGTTCGGGCCGCTGGAGGGGGCCTTGTAGACCGTGCCGGTCGCGCCCGCGACGGACGGCGCGGACAGCGCCAAGCTGTCGAAGCTGCCGCTGATCGTGCCGCCGCCGGTGACGTCGAAAAGCCGGTAATAGCCGGCCGAGGCGACATTGGCTGTCAGCCTGCCGCCGAGCTGGAGGTTGCCGCCGGCGCCGTTGACGACGATGTGGTCGTTGTTGGCGCCGCCGACGACGCCCGGGCTGTTCAGCTCGAAGATCGTGTTCGAGCCGGCGTTCAGCACCAGCGAGCCGACCGTCAGCGTGCCCGGCGAATTGCCGGCCGAGAGCGTGCCGCCGGAGGCGATGCTGACCGCTCCCGCGATCGTGCCCGAGCCGCCCAGCGTCGCGCCGCTGCCGACCGAGACGCTGGACGAGGCCAGCGAGCCGTTCACGATCAGCGAGCCGCCATCGACCGATGTCGCCCCCGTATAGCCGTTTGTCCCGGCCAGGGTGAAGCTGCCAGTGCCGACCTTGGTCAGGGCCCCTTGGCCATTAAGGCCAAGATTGCCGTCGAAGACGGCATCCGTGTTGCTCGTCCCCGTCGTCAGCACAACCCCGGGCTGGAGGCGCACCTGCGTATCCGTCCCGCCGCTGAGCGAGCCGATCTGCTGGTCGAAGACGAGCGAGAACTCCGAGGCGGCCCCGGTCAGGTTGACGGCCACCGTGGGCGACAGGGCGTTGGGCTCATAAACGTTGAACCGGGCGCCGTTGGAGATATTGATCGCGGAGGAGTGGGAGATCGTTCCTCCAGAACCAATTCCCAGCGCCCCTCCGGCGACATTGGTCGGGCCGGAATAGGTATTGGTCCCAAATATATTGAGCGAACCCGATCCCAGCTTGGTCAGGCCGCCGGAGCCGGAAATATCGCCGCGATAGGCGGAGCCGGCGCTGGCGTCGACCGTCAGCGTCGCCGAGCCCAGCGTGACACGGGTGCCGGCGTCGCCGGTCAGGCTCTTGATGGTCTGGTCGTAGCCGTTGAGATCCCAGGCTCCCGCATTGAGGGCGACCCCGGACGAGGACGCCAGCGCGTTCGCCGTCCCCATCCGCAGCGTTCCGTTCTGGATGGTGGTCAGCCCGGTATAGCTTTGCGCACTCGTCAATGTGAGGCCGCCGCCCGCCGCTCCCGTCAAGGTGAAGTTGCCATCCCCCGAGATCACCCCGGAATAGACGCCATCCGTCCCCTGGGCGAAGACGACGCCGCGCGTGCCGGGACCCGTGTCGAATGTCAGATTGCCGGCCATGCTGGAGGAGTTGCCGCTGAGCGTCCCCTCCCGGATCGACCAATGCTGGCTGCCGCTGCCCGACAGCGTCCAGCTCGACGAGCCGGTCTTCTCATAGGCGGTGAAGCCGGTATGCGAGGCGACGAGATTGCCGACATTGGCTGCGCCATTCGTCGACCCGCCCAGCGCCAGCACATTGTTGGTGCCGCCGCCCTGAACCACGACATTGCCGTCGGTCCTCGATCCCGCCCGGATCTCGAAGCGGTTGTTGCTGCCGCGGAGCTCGACCGCATTGGCCCGCGTCACGCCGTCGCCGGAAAGCCCGCCCGCGATCATCCCCGAATTGACGATCGAGATGCCGCCGCCCGCCGCGCCGGCGATGCCGACGCCGCCCGCGCCATCGCTGCTGGAAGCGGCGGTGCCGCCACGACCGCCTGAAATCGTTCCGGCATTGTCCAGGCTTGCGGCCTGGCCGTTCCGGAAGACGATGCCGGCGCCGCCGCCCCCCGCGACATAGACTGGGTTGAGTTCGGACTGGTTCCCGCCGGCCCCGCCGGTGATGCTGCCGCCTGTCATATTGGCGATCGAGCCGCCCCAGGCTTCCAGGCCGGCGCCGCCCCGGCCGTAGCCAGTCCCGCCTGCGTTCGAATCGCCTCCCCTGCCGCCTGTGATCGCGGCCCGGTTGTCGATGACGCCGAGATTGCTCAGCACACCGGCACCGCCGGAGCCGGCCCAGGCCCAGGCCCCACCCGCACCGCCGGTGATCGAGCCGGCCTGGTGGAACAAGCTGCCGCCATTGTACAGGAACAGCCCGGCGCCGCCATTCCCGCCCTCATACTCGTCAGCGCCCTGGCCGCCGGCGATGACGCTGGTGCCGCCTGCTCCGGTCGCGACAGTGATCGTGCCGCCGTTCAGCAGCACCAGCCCGGCGGCGCCGCCGCCAGCACCCGCGCCGCCGCCGCCGGCGCCGCCGGTGACAGCGAAGCCGTTCGTGTTCATCGCAACTCCGGCTCCGCTCAGGACGAGGCCGCCGCCGCCGCCGCCACCGCCGCCACTGCCAGCTGGGGAGCCGCCAAAGGACCCGGTCGCTCCTGTGCCACCAGCATAAGCCGAGCCGAGGGCAAGCGGAGAGGTCGTCGTGAGGAGGTTGCCGCCGCCGCCGGCTCCGCCCGCTCCGCCATCGCGGGGGAATCCGGGATCATAACTGCCGCGGCCGCCGCCGCCGCCGCCGCCGGCCGCCAGGTTATTGGGAACGCCCGGCGCCCCGCCTGCTCCGCCAAGCCCGCCGACGTCATTGGCGCCGGCTTCCCCGGCCGAGGCTGATCCGCCGGGCGTCTGCGCGGCCGAACCGCCGTCGCTTCCAGAAATGCCGAAGCCGCGGTCGCCGCTGCCGCCGCCGCCGCCGGCGATGCCGCCGCTCCCGAAGGAATAGCCCGAGCCGTTGCCGCCGCCCTGGGTGATCTGCTGCGCAGAAGCGGCGTGCGGCCATAGCGGCAGCCCCGCGCCAAACGACAAGGCGAGGGCCAGGCAGGCACGGGACGTTGTGCGGTGCAGGCTCTTCCGCCGCTCGGAAACGGCGCCTGAGCCTGCTCCGGCCTCTCCGTCACCAGGAGTGAAGGCGAGCAGCCGCGAAGGAGACGTCGACGGAGCCGTGGCGCACCGGAATCCAGGCAGGCGCATCGGCGAACCACGGTCGCAAAGCATCGTCATCTCCCCCAAGCCGCGCGGACGAATCCGGAGCCCGGAATCCCCCCTGCTTCCTTGTCGCCGCATGCCCGGCACCGCTCTGCCGACCGCTCATCCGACAGACCGCGAAGCAGCCGAGTTTCAAAGTAGAAGCCAGGAATCGGCAATGCCACCGTTGAATTCAGTTGAATTCTGACAGATTCTGACAATGACCCCATATCAGCGGCTGAATCGCGTTCTTTCTGTACGATTTTAGAAAATACTTTGGCATTGAACGCGATTTTTCATTCAAGATGACTGCAACTCAGCGTGGGGAAGCTTGGTAAGAATTTGTGAATCCATCACATCGGCTATTGCAGGCAGGGCGAATCGTGAAACTGCACCAAGATGCTTGATCTCAAAACCATCCTGGTCGTGGCGCTGGCGACCGCGAGCCTGCAGGCTGCCGCCTGGGTCTTCGTCTGGCGAGCCTGGCGCCATCTCTATGAGCTGAAATTCCTCGCGGCAGGCTTCGGCGCCATCGCCGCCGGCCTTCTCCTGATGATCCTGCGCGGTCCGGAGCCGGGCGCGCTCGCCATCGTGGTGCACAACACTGTCATCAAGCTGGGGCTCGTCCTGCTCGCCGAAGGGCTTGCCCGCTTCCTGGGACAGCCGCGCCACAGCTGGATCGGTGTCTCGCTGCTCGCATTCCAGATCGCCGTCTGGAGCGCCGCGGTGACGGTCGATCCCGACAACATCGCCATCCGCATCCACAGCTCGACCGTCTTCACGGTCATCATGATGTCGGTGATGTGCCTGGGGCTGCTGCGGGACAGGACGCAGCCGGCCCTGCTGCGCTGGATCACCATCGGCCTTCTCGCCGAGTACATGGCAGCCAGCATTCTGCAGAGCGTCATCGAATATCGCCTGCCCGCCGATTTCGACAGCGGCCCGATCCTCGCCGACCGCAACGCCTGGTATCTGCTGCAGGGCACGCTGTTCCTGATCGCGTTCTTCACCTGCCTTCTGTTCATGGTCAGCGCGCGGCTCTCGGCCGACCTGCGCCGGAACCACGATGCCCTGCTGCGGGAGGTGGAGGAACGTCGCAAGCTCGAAAGCCGGCTGAACGCCAGCCTCGAGGCCGAGCGTGCGGCGCGGGACGAGCAGGCGGATTTCATGCGCGTCGTCAGTCACGAGTTTCGCACGCCGCTCGCCATCATCCGCAATGCCGTCGAGATGATCGGCCTGGTCGGCGACAGATCGCCCGAGGCGACCCGGGAGCGTCTGTCCGGGATCGGCGAGGCGCTCAATCGCCTGTTCTCCCTGATCGACAGGTTCATGACGGATGACCGGGAGAACGGCTTCCAGCCGGAGCCGCTGCAGCTCGGCGCCCTGATCGGGGATGTGCGGCTGCACTTCGAGATGACGGCGCGTGGCGACCGCCTGCGTTTCAGCGTGGCGGACGAAACGGCCTCCCTCCATGCCGATCCGGAAATGCTGGGAACGGTGATGATCAACCTGATCGACAACGCCCTGAAATACGCGCCGGACGACCCTGCGGTCCGCGTCGAGGCCCGGGAGGAAGAGGGGTCCGTGCTGATCGAGGTTCATGACCGCGGCATCGGCATTCCCGGCGCCGAAGCGGGCAGGATCGGCCGCCGCTTCTTTCGGGCGTCCAACGCCAAGGCGAGCGCGGGGACCGGTCTCGGGCTCTACGCCGCGCACAGGTTTCTGGCCTATCACGGCGGAACGCTGCGGCTCGCCTCCAAGGCCGGGGAGGGCACGAGCGCCATCGTGCGCCTGCCTTCCTCGCGCGAAGCGTCCGGCGCCAATTCGCCAGGGGAGACGACAGCGTGACGCATATTCTGATCGTCGAGGACGAAACCAGACTGCGCAAGGATCTGGTCGATTTCCTCGGACTCTGCGGGTTTGCGGCCAGCGGGGTCGCCACGGCGTATGAGTTGCTGCAAGTCTTGGCAGTCGGCCCCGCGCCGGATGTCATCATTCTCGACGTCGGCCTGCCTGACGGCAACGGCTTCGAGCTCGCGCGCAAAATCCGCGAAACCCATAGCTGCGGCATCATCATGCTGACGGCGCTCGGTGACAGCGACGACCGCATCCGGGGCTTCGAGAGCGGCGCCGACATCTATCTCGTCAAGCACAGCACGCTGCGCGAGATCGAAGCGGCGACCCGCAGCCTGCTGCGGCGAAACGGATCCCTGTCCGCTTCCGCCAACGGCAATGGCGAACAATGGCTGCTGGACGGCACGAACTGGTTCCTGACCGCGCCCAATCACCGTTCTCTCAAGTTGACCGCAACCGAGTTCGCCCTGATCAGCGCGCTGTGCAAACGCGGCGGCACCTGCCCGCGCGAGGACCTGATGGAGACGCTGGCCCGCCCGAGGTCGACTTTCGGCAACCGTCATCTCGACGCCATCGTCAGCCGGCTGCGCCGGAAGATCGAGGACCGCACCAGCCTGCCGGCTCCGATAAAGGTCGTCTACGGCGTCGGCTACACGTTCACGGCGACCGCCACCATGCTGTGAGCCCGGCGATCATCGTGCCATGCGAGCTGGCTCGGTCCATCTGAGCAGTTTCGGAGCTTTGGCCAAGCGGGTTTCAGCCTTGGCATGCCGCCGCCCGAATTGTCCGCAGCGCGTCGGGGACCTGCGTCGTCAGCTGCGTCTTGCCGCATCGAACCAGTCGTAGATCTCGCCTGCCATCGTGAACCAGACACCCTCGTGCCGGGCGAAGTAGTCGAGCGCCTGCTCGAAATAGCCGATGCGGTGCGGCACGCCCATGATGTAGGGGTGGACGCTCAGCGACATGATGCGCGGCTGCATGCCGCCTTCCGCATAGAGTCGGTCGAACTGTTCGCGCAACCGGCGCAGCCAGGCTTCCGATTCGTGATGATGGGCAACCATCATCGGCAGGTCGCCGGTCTCGAGCGAATAAGGCATCGCGACGATCGGCCCGTAATCGGTCGCCATCTCGACCGGATGTTCGTCCATGGCCCAGTCGCAGACATACCGGAAACCTGCCTCGGCGAGCAGGTCGAGCGTCTCTGCGGTCTCGGCCATACCCGGGCCGAGCCAACCCTTCGGCGCCCTGCCGGCAAAGTCGCGCAGAATGCGCATCGAGCTCCGGATCGCCTCGCGCTGATCCGACACCGCATGCATCGCTCCCTGTACGAGGCCGTGGCCGACGAGTTCCCAATCGGCCTCCAGCATCGCCCGGGCGACCGGCTCGTAGCTCTCGCAGAGCCTCGCATTGATCGGTGCGGAGGCCTTGAGACCGCGCCGTGACAGCGCTTCCAGCAGGCGCCAGAAACCGACCCTGAGACCGTATTCGTGCCAGGCCCAGTTCTGCACGTCCGGCACCACGGGCACGGCCGCCGGTGACGGCACATACTGCCGCACGATCGGTTTGCGGAAGTCCCAGTCCTCGACGTTGACGACGACATAGATGGCGATCCGCGCCGCGCCCGGCAGCGTGAGCGGTGACCGATGTGGCATCGCGGAGAATGAAAAGCGATCTGATGGAAGTTTCATGCCGCCTGCCCGGTTGACGAGATATAAAATTTCTTATGATATTTCTTGTACTGCATCAATATGAGGGGAAAAGGCATGCTGCGCTCCATACGCCAGGCGCTGGGCCTGTTCATGCTTGCGCTCGGCTTCGGCCTCGCCACGGCCCATACGGCCGTGATGGCGCAGGCTTGGCCGCAGCGTCCCGTCACTATCGTGGTGCCGCTCGCGGCCGGAGGCACGGCCGACGGCGTTGCTCGCGTGCTGGCTGAGGGCCTGACCGAACGCTGGGGCGTGCGCGTCAATGTCGAGAACAAGAGCGGAGGCAACGCCATCATCGGCACCGACGCCGTCGCCAAGGCGCCGGCCGACGGCTACACGTTGAGCATGGGGCTCATCACCTCGCAGGCGGCCAATCCCTTCCTGTTCGACAAGCTGCCCTACGACGTCGACAAAGACTTCACCGGCATAACGCTGCTCGCGACGAGCCCGATCTTCCTCGTGGTCCACCCATCCGTTCCGGCCAGGAACCTGCAGGAATTCATCGCCTATGCGAAGGCGAACCCGGACAAACTCTCCTTCGCCTCGACCGGTTATGGTTCCTCCTTCCATCTGGCCACCGAGCAGTTGCTCCAGCGCGCTGGCATCAAGATGACCCATGTGCCTTATCGCGGCATGGGTGCCGCAGTGGTCGATCTGCTCGCCGGCAACATCCAGGTGGCGATGGACGTTTCGACCATGGCACAGGTGAAGGAGGGCAAGCTCAGGGCGCTCGGCGTCGCCAGTACGAAGCGCTACGAGAAAGAGCCCGGCATCCCATCCTTCGCCGAACAAGGTTTCCCTGATCTCGAGGCCGGAACCTGGCTCAGCCTGCACGCCCCGGCGGGCCTGCCGACAGACATCCGCGACAGGATCGGTTCCGATGTCAACGCCGTGCTGGCCAAGCCCGAGGTACGGACGCGCATGCTGACGATGTATTACGTGCCGGCTGCCGGTACCGCCGCAGAACTCGACGCCTTCCTCGCAAAGGAGCGGGCGAAGATCGGAGAGATCATCCGGATCGGCAACATTCGCGTCCAGCAATAGAACGTGCTGGACTATCTCAAGAAGGCAGACGCAGTTTGCCCGCCCTTCGCTTCAACGATATTGAAGGACTGCGCCCCAACGAACGCCCCCAACTCCTTGCGGCATGACGAGATGACAGCCACGACCAGCGAAACGGCCCGGAAGCGGCGTCCCATGCAGAAGGCCAAGGGCAAGGAAGAGACTCTGTCGCTTTCGGAGCAGGCCTATATCGCAATCAAGGACCGTATCATCACGCTGTTCTTCGCGCCGGGCCAGTATCTCAACGAGGCGTCCATCTGCGAGCAGCTCGGCATGGGACGCACGCCTGTCCACCAGGCACTGCAGCGGCTGCAGGCGGAAGGCCTCGTCGACATTGTTCCGCGCAAGGGCGTGATCATCCAGCCTGACTCCATGGGACAAGTGCTGGAAATCCTCGATGCGCGCCTGGTCGTGGAACCGGAGATCGCGGCCCGTGCAGCCGAGCACTGCCGTCCCGAGGACGTCGCCGAGATCCGGTCCCTGCTCGATCATCACCGCGATGACCCGCACGGCGGAGGACGGATCGACTCTTTCGTCGAGTGCGATCGGGCCTTCCACAACAAGCTCAGCGATCTGTCCCAGTCACGCATCCTTGGCGAGTTCGCCAAGGCGCTGCACGAGCGCTCGACGCGCGCCTGGTATCTGCACCTCTGGCAGACGCTCGATACGGAAGCTTCCGACCGACAGCATCGCGCAGTGCTGAACGCGATCGAAGCGCGCGATCCGCAAGGCGCAGCCGCTGCGATGCGCCAGCATCTGGCGGCGCTGCGCGACAAGGTCGCTCAGCTGCATCAACACGCTCCGAAG
This sequence comes from Rhizobiales bacterium 2SD, assembly GCA_005502805.1. Taxonomy (GTDB): domain Bacteria; phylum Pseudomonadota; class Alphaproteobacteria; order Rhizobiales; family Beijerinckiaceae; genus Allobosea. The sequence goes on from SCMY01000001.1 coordinate 689,812, forward strand.
CGCGTGCCGGTGCCACGTTCGCGCTGACAGGCCCCCAAGCTGCGATTTCCGCTCCACGGAGCACGCGTAGACCGATCCCGCCATCATCCTGAACCGGCTCGCGAGGCAGAAATTCGCTTCGCGGCCGTTTTGCCGCTTGTATTAGACATCACATGAAATATCATGACGGACATCCTGAGCGTGAACGCTGAAGAAAAGGGTCCATCATGCAGCTCCCCGCCGGCGCTCCCAGCCTCGAGGAAATCCTGATCCAGACGAACGACATGCCCTGGCGCGAAAAATCGCTGAAAGGCGTGCATGAGAAGATGCTGTGGCGCGACGAGGCGACCGGGGCCTCCGTCGCCCTGATCCGCTTCGAGAAAGGCGCGGGCATTCCCAAGCCGCACTCCCATGCCTCGAACCAGATGATGTTCTGCCTGTCGGGCCATTTCGAGTACACCGCGACCGGCGTCACGCTGAAGCCCGGCTGCTTCTACTGCAATCCGAAAGGCAATGTGCACGGCCCGAGCCTCGCCATCGAGGAGACGGTCGTCGTCGAAATCTATGACGGCCCGCACTACCCCGAGGTTCCGTCCTGGTACACCGACGAGCGCGACGCGCATTGAAGGCGCTACCTTCGGGATTCGATCCATGACCATCCCTACCCTCTATCCGGCCGAAGACCTGCGCATGCTGGCGCAAGCCTTGCTGGTGATGGCCGGTACCCCGGTGCGCTATGCTGGCGTCGTCGCCGAGGCCCTCGTCGACGCCGACATCGAGGGGCTCGGCTCGCATGGGCTGATGCTCCTGCCGATGTATCTCGAGCGCATCGAAAAGGGCTCTGTCGACGCCGGAGCGTCCGGAGAGATCGTGGTCGACAACGGCTCATGCGCGACGCTCGATGCAGGCGACGCACTCGGTCACGTCAGTGCGGAGAAAGCCACTGCTCTCGTGATCGAGCGGGCGCGAGAACACTGTCTGGCTGCAGTTGCCGTGCGCAATGCCTTCCATTTCGGCGCCGTCGGCCGCTTCGCACGCAAGATCGCGCTGGCTGGCCAGATCGGCATCGTGATGGCCAATACCCGCCCGCTGTTGCCGGCGCCGGGCGGCGCGGAGCGGGTCGTCGGCAACAACCCGCTCGCCATCGCTGTACCGACCGGAAGCGAGCCGCTGGTGCTCGATCTCGCCATGAGCGCCGGCGCCATGGGCAAGATCAGGCTGGCGGAGAGCCGTGGCGAGCCGATTCCCGAGGGCTGGGCCGCGACCGCCGACGGCATGGCGACCACCGACGCGGCCGAGGCGATCAAGGGCATGCTGCTGCCGGCGGCCGGCGCCAAGGGTTTTGGGCTCGCCGTGATGGTCGACCTGCTTGCGGGCGGGCTCTCGGGCGGCGCGATCGGCGATGCCGTGCGCCCGCTCTATGGCGACCTCTCCCAACCCTATGCCAGTGCGAACCTCTTCATCGCCATCGACATCGCAGGCTTTCGGCCGCTCGCCGAGTTCGAGGCGGCGGCCACCGGCTTCGCCGAGCGTGTCCGCGGCTCCAAGCCTGTCCCGGGCGGGGCCTCGGTCCGTATGCCCGGCGACCGCGCCGCCAAGGCCCATCGCGATTTCGACGGCACTTGCCGGATCGCGCCGGCGACGCTCTCGGCCCTGCGCGCCGCCGCCGAGCGGCTCGGCGTCCCCTTTCCGTCGTCCCTGTCCTGATCTCAAGGAATTTCCCATGGCCAAGCAACAGATCACCAGCGCCAAGCTGCGCCAGCCGAACGGTCACTTCTCGCAAGCGACCGCGATCGAGGCGCGCGGTCGCCTCGTCTTCCTGTCCGGCATGACGTCGCGCCGGGCCGATGGCTCGATCGCCGGCATCGGCGACGTCTCGGAGCAGACCCGGCAGGTCTGCGAGAACTTGAAGGCTGCGGTCGAGGAAGCCGGCGGCACGCTCGACGATATCTGCCGCGTCGACGTCTACGTCCGCAACATGGAGCATTTCGACGCGATCCATAAGGTCCGGCGCGAGTACTTCACCGGCATCGCGCCGGCCTCGACCATGGTCGAGATCTGCAAGATGACCTCGCCGGACTATCTGATCGAGATCAACGCCATCGCGGTCATCCCGGACTGAGCCGCAGATGCACTACGTCAATCTGCGCCATGACGGCGGCGAGCGCCTCGGCCTCGTCGTCGACGATCAGGTGGCCCTGCTCGCCCGGGATGCGGGCGACCTCGTCGCCTTCATCGGCCTGCCGCGCAGCGAGCGGCAGGCGCTGATCGTCGCGGGCCTCGACAAGGGAACGCGCCTGCCGCTGGCGGGCGCGTCGCTCGCCGCGCCGGTGCGCCGCTTCCGGCGCGACGTGCTCTGCACCGGCTGGAACTACTGGGACCATTTCGAGGAGAGCAAGGGCAAGCGCGAGGGGCAGGATGTCGACCGCCCGAAGGCGCCGACCTTCTTCACGAAATCGCCCGATGTGGTGATCGGCCCGCAGGACGATGTCGCTTTCGATAGCCGGATCTCCGCGAAATGGGACTATGAGGCCGAGATCGCGATCGTCATCGGCAAGGGCGGCCGCAGCATCCCGCGTGCGCGGGCGCATGAGCACATCTTCGGCTTCTGCCTCGCCAACGACGTCTCGCAGCGCGACCTGCAGCGGCGCCATGGCGGGCAATGGCTGAAGGGCAAGAGCATCGACGGTACCATGCCGCTCGGCCCCTATGTCGTGACACCGGACGAGGTCGACCTGCCGAAGGTCAGGCTGCAGTGTCTGCTCAATGGTGAGCTCATGCAGAACGCGGTGGCGGCGCAGATGGCCTTTCCGGTCGATGAGCTCATCGCCGAGCTCTCCTTCGGCATGACGCTGCATCCGGGCGACGTCCTGCTGACCGGCACACCGAGCGGCATCGGCAATGCGCGCGAGCCGCAGATCTTCCTCAAGGCGGGCGACGAGGTCGTAGTCCGGGCCGAGGGGCTGGGCGAATTGCGCAACCGCCTTGTCGAGCATGACCTCGCCGGCGAGAGCGAGGTCACGCCCTGACAGGCGTTTTCATCGAGTGAGAGGGCCGGCTCGCGAGAGCCGGCCTTTTCGTTTCAGCCCGTCAGCTTGCCGGGGTTATCGCAGAAGATCGCCCGGCGCCGGCTCTCGCTGAGGCCCGCGAGCTGCTCGTGCGGCTTGATCACGCCCATCGGGAACGGCCAGTCCGAGCCGAAGACGATCCGCTCCTCGCCGAACACCGAGGCGGCCAGGTCGAGCAGCGTATCGTCATGGGCAATGCAGTCGACGCAGAAGCGGCGCAATGCTTTCGCTGGCGCCTCGACCTTCGTGTCCACGCCCGGTCGCCCGCTGTCGAAACCACGCTGCCAGCGCCCGGCCACAGCCGATACGGTGCCGCCGGCATGGGCGAGGCAGATGGTGATGCGGGGGTGCCGTTCCAGCACACCGGCAAAGACGAGATGGCCGGCCGCCACCGCCGTTTCGCCTGGATTGCCCAACAGGTTGTGCAGATAGAACGGATCGAGCCGCCCGTCGCAACCCTCGCCGGGATGCAGGAAGACGAAGGCCGAGACCTCGTCCAGCGCCTGCCAGAGCGGAGCATAGCCGGCGTCCGACAGCATCAGCCCCGGCTCGCCCGTCGGCATCGAGAAGCGGGTTTCTCCGTCGGCCGAGCGCTCGCGCACGATCCGGGTGGCGAGTTCCGGGTGGGCCACCGGCAGATGGTAGAGCGGCGCCAGCCTGTCCGGATGCGTCGCGGCGACCGCCGCGAGCCCGTCATTGAGCAATTGCGTCCAGGCCTCCGCCTGCGCCGCATCGAGCCCAGGGCGATAGGTCGGTGGCGGCGCGGAGATCCAGGCGCGCTCGACCTGTTGCTCGTCCATCCAGGCGATCAGCGCCTCCGGGTGGAACAGCGCCTTGATGCCGATCGGATGTCCATCGATGACGAGCTTTTCGGTCGCGGCGTCCCAGCTCACGCCCGCGACGCTCGCGAGCGGCGCTCCGACAGGGATGAGATGGGCGTGGACGTCGAGGGCGATACGCTGGGCGGTCATGCGGGAGCCATTGCGAAGCGCGCGACATGCGCGGAAAAGCGGCCGAGGAAGCCGTCGAGGAATTGCCGCGTTACGGGATCGGCGATCTCGCCACCGGCATCGAACAATCCGTCACGCATCGCCATGCAGACTTCCGGCTGCGGCAGGACATGCACATCGAGATGCGAGAGGATGTTGCGCAGATGCTGCTGGGCTGGCGCCGTGCCGAGCGCGCCGCTCGCGAGGCCCGCGATCGCTGCCGGCTTGCCGCGCCAGGAATTGGCGCCATAGGGGCGCGAGCCCCAGTCGATGGCGTTCTTGAGAGCGGACGGGACCGAGCGATTGTATTCGGGCGAGACGATCAGCACGCCATCGGCAGCTTCGATCGCCTGCTTGAAAGCCAGCACCGCCGGCGGCAGCGCGCGGTCCATGTCGCGGTTGTAGAGCGGCAGGCCGGCGAGATCGCTTTCCCGAAAATTGAAGCGGTCGGCGCCGAGCCGTGCGAGCGCTGACGCCAGTCGGCGATTAATCGAGTCCCGGCTGAGGGAGCCGACGAGCAGGGCGATGCTGGGTTTTGTCATAGCGTGATCAATGCCGGACTTCGCTGAACCAGGGCTTCAACGCGATGTCGATGAAGGCGACGGCGGCATAGAGCGCCATGCCAAGCACCGCCAGCGCCAGCAGCGCGGCGAAGGCGAGCGGCGTGTTCACCTGCGAGTTGGCGACGAGCAGGAGGTTGCCGAGCCCCTCGTTCGAGCTGATGAACTCGCCGATCACCGCACCGATGACCGCAAGCGTGATCGCGACCTTCGAGCCGGTGATGACGAAGGGCAGAGCGGCCGGGAACCTGATCTTCCAGAAGGTCTGCCAGCCGCTGGCGCGGACTGAGGCGGCAAGGTCGAGCATCTCCGTCGGTGTCGAGCGCAAGCCAGTCGCCGTATCGACCACGATGGGGAAGAAGGCGACGAGCCAGGCGATGGCGAGCTTGGATTCGATCCCCGTGCCGAGCCAGACCAGGATCAGCGGCGCCAGCGCGACCTTGGGCAGGGCCTGCGTCGCGATCAGCAGGGGATAGAACATCAGGTTGAGCGTGCGCGACGAGGAGATCGCCACCGCGATCGGAATGCCCAGGAAGAAGGCGAGCAGGAAGCCGTAGACGCTTTCGAGCAGCGTCACGCGCCCCTCGGAAATCAGCAGCGGCAGATTGTTCACGGTCGCGTTCCAGACCGCGAGCGGCCGCGGCAGCACGGCCTGCGGCACGTCGAACAGGGCAATGTAGCCCTGCCAGAGCAGGAGGAGCAGCAAGAGGCCGAGGACCGGATAGGCGATCCGCGTGACGGCGTCGGAGGAGATTGGCATGGGTCTGGCCATCACGCGTGATGAAGGACGCCGAGTCCGGCGCCTGCGCGGCGCTCGTACTCGCGGAAGGCGGCGGTGTAACGCAGCGCCGCCTCGCGTGGATAAGGCAGATCGATCCGGATCCGGTCGGAGACGCGGCCGGGCCGGGCGCTGAAGACAAGGACCTCGTCGGCGAGATAGACCGCTTCGGAGATCGAATGCGTCACGAACATCACGGTCGCGCCGGTCAGGCGCCGAATGTCGAGCAGCAATTCGTGCATCTCCATGCGAGTAAGCTCGTCGAGGGCGCCGAAGGGCTCGTCCATCAGGATGAGCGAAGGCGAGTGAATCAGAGCGCGGCAGAGCGCCACGCGCTGCTTCATCCCGCCGGAAAGCTCATGCGGGCGACTCTTCAGGAACTTGCCGAGCCCGACATGCTCCAGCAACTCGACCGCACGCGCCTTCGCGGCTGCGTCGAGCCGGCCCTTGATCTCCATCGGAAAGAGCACGTTCGAGAGCACCGTGCGCCAGGGCAGCAGGTTCGGGCTCTGGAAGACGAAGCCGAAATCATCCTGCGGCTCGGTGACCTCGCGGCCGCGGATGATGACGCTGCCGCCGCTCGGCCTGGTCAGTCCCGCCACCATCCGCAGCAAGGTGGTCTTGCCGCAACCGCTGGGGCCGAGCAGGGCGACGAGCTCGCCCTTCCTGAGTTCGTAGTCGACCTCGGAGAGCGCCACCATGGCGCTCTCTCCAGTTCCGAAGACTTTCCGGACGCCGACGAAGCGACCGTAAATGTCGGGTGCATGCTCGGGAGCAGGCACCGCTTCTGCGACGGATGCAGTCACGGCAGGACCGGAGCTGCCGGCAGCAAGCTGGAATCGTAGACGTCGCTCGCGGTCAGCTTGGCGCCGGGCAGGGTCTGGAGGATGAGCGAGACGGAGGAGGCCATCGCGTCAGCGTCGATCGCGCCGAGTCCCTTCTTCTCGGTGACTTCGGTCTTCACCAGCTCACCGACGATCTGGATCTCCTCCAGCACGACGTCCTTCTCCAGGCCCTTGTTGAGCTTGACGACGATGTCGGCGGCTTCTTCCGGCTTGGCGATCGTATCCTTCCAGCCCTTCAGCGAGGCGGCGATGAAGGCCTTGACCACATCGGGCTTCGACTTGATCAGGTCCTCGCGCGCGACGATGCCGTTCGAGTAGAGCACCAGCCCGTCATTGGCGAGGAGGTAGGTGCGCGCATTCGAAGAGCCGACCGCCTTGGCGATGCCAGGACGCGTCATCACGAAGGTCTCGACCGCCGGGATCTTCTTGGCGGCGAGCATGCCGACGCGGGCCGACGGATCGACATTGGTGAACTTGGCCGGTGTCTTGACGCCCTTCTGCGCCATGAAGGCCTCGATCACCTTCTGGGTGAAACTGCCGGCGCCGCTGCCGATCTCGAGCCCGCCGAGCTGGTCGGCCGAGCGGACATTGGCACCATCGCGCAGCGAGAAGATCGCGTAGGGCGCCTTCTGGTAGATCACCGAAACCATCTTGGCGGTCGAGCCACCATTGGCCCGGGCCGCGACGACGCCGGCGACATCCGAGAAGGCGATCTGCGCGGTGCCGGCCTCGATGGCCTGGATCGCCTGCGCCGTCCCCTGCCCGGCGATGATGCTCACATCGAGCCCAGCCTGCTTGTAGTAGCCCTTGTCCAGGGCAACGAACCAGGCGGCGTGGCGCCCGAGCGCTCGGAAGTCGAGCGAGAAGGTGATCGGCGTCTGCGCCCGGGCGGGGGCTGCGGCGAGACCCAGCGCGACGAATGTCCCCGCTAGGCTGGCGATGGCGGTCTTCCTCATCCAGTGCATCGGCATTCCCCTCTTCCAGCGGGCATCAGCCCTTGGCCTGGAAGATGTCCGATCTACTGATATTTCTCAAGAGATATCTTTTGAGAATCACTCGATCGCGATGCCGGCCTTGGCGATCACTTCGCTCCAGATTCTGCGGTCGCGCGCGATGCGTCCCGCGAGCTCCGCCGAGCCTGCCGCGGCAACGGTCACGCCCGCAGCCGCGAGCTTGGCGGCGGTGACTGGCTGCGTCAGGACACCGATGACGGTCCGTTCAAGCTTCGCCAGCAGCTCGGGTGGCGTCGCTTTGGGTGCGAGCACTGCGAACCAGGCCGACGTATCGAAGCCGGGGATCGCCGCCTCCGCCACGGTCGGCACGTCCGACAGCAGGGGCGAGCGGTTGGCCGAGGTCACGGCGAGGGCCCTGAGCTGGCCGCCGCGAATGTGTTCGAGCACCGTGGGCAGATTGTCGAACATCAGGTCGACCTGCCCGCCGACGAGGTCCGTCACCGCCTGGGCACTGCCCTTGTAGGGGACGTGCACGAGGGAGATGCCGGTTGCGAGCCGGAACATCTCCGCGTTCATCTGGCCGTTCGAGCCAATCCCCTGCGAAGCATAGGTGAGGGCGCCCGGTTTCGCCTTGGCGAGGACGATCAACTCGGCGAGGTCGCGCGCCGGGAGCTTGGGATTGACGACGACGACGTTGGGGACCTGCCCGGTGACGCTGACGGGAACGAGGTCGCGCTCCACCTCATAGGTCAGCTTCTTGTAGAGGAGAGGGTTGAGCGTCAGGGCACTGGAAGCCACGGCCAGCAAGGTGTGTCCGTCGGGCGATGATCTCGCCACGGCGGAGACACCGATCGAACCATTTGCACCGGGCCGATTCTCGATCAGGACCGGCTGCTTCCACGATTCGCTCAAGCCCTCGCCGAGGACGCGGGCGATGATGTCGCTGGTGCCGCCGGCCATATAGGGTGAGACGATGGTCACGGGACGGCTGGATAGCCCTTGCGCCCCAGCGGCGCCGACGAGGAGGGGTGCGAGGAACGGAAGGCCGATCAATCGTCTGCGGTCGATCATGCCACACCGCCCACCGTCGGGTCGGGCTCCTTCACCTCGACGAGCACATTGCGATACTGCCAGGAACTCGTGTTCTCCAACTCGTGCGGCGCGCCGGGCATGCGCCAGAGAGTGACGCCGGGCTTCTCGTTCGTCTCGATCTCTCGTCCGTCATCGAAGCGCATGATGTTCTTGCCGTCGGTGAGCGGCACGATCAGATAGGGCAGCTCATGGACATGGCGCGATTGAATCTCGCCCGGATCGAGCTCGACGAGCCAGACGCGAAGGCGTTCGTTCTCGAAGATGACCCTATCGCCGATCGTTCCAAGGCCAGTGGTCTTCATCGAGGAAACTCCTTGTCCGCCATGGCCCGTCCCATGCGGGCAGGTTCGGGCAAACTATAAAATCTCTTGTGAAATATTTTCAACACGCCCGTGGTCAGGCAAGGGCTGACTTTCTCCAGCCGCCCTATCGGGCGACTGACGTCATCCCCGGGGCGAGAGCATGTCCGGTTTGATCCGGATCGTATTCAACAGCCTGGTACGGGGCTCCATCGACGTGCATGGCTCGCGCGGTCGCGGACATGTTTTCCAAGGCGTCGCTCCTCATGGGTGAACGAGCCCCCCCGACGCATCGACAATCCCGGGCTGACGAGAAGCCGTTCCTCCTCAGCGGCATGCAAGCATTGTGGGAGGCCAGGCGCGCGCACTTCGTCATCGCGCTTCCTCTGCAAAATGCGAATGCGGGCGGACAATGCCCGCTTTCTCAACCGTTCAAGGAGGCGCGGGCCGCTGGCGATCGAACAGTCGCGCGAGCTGAGCTTAAGGTTGGCGTGGCCCTTCAGTGCGACGACGATCCGCCTGGAAGAAAAACGGAGCGCCCGCGGTCTAGCCTGCAAATGACCTGCTCCGGAGCGCTGAAGGCAAAAAGCGCTGCGCTCCGGTCATATAGATCACCGATCTTCGGCTCACCCCACCACGCTGGCGAGCTCTTTCTGGCGGATGCAGGCGACGCTGTGGCCGGGGCCGACCTCCTCGATGTCCGGCACCGCGCTGGCGCAGGCGTCGATCACATGCGGGCAACGCGTGCGGAAGACGCAACCCGAAGGCGGGTTCAGCGGGCTCGGAATGTCGCCCTTCAGGATGACGCGCTCGCGCTTGACGCTGGGGTCGGGCACCGGCGCGGCCGAGAGCAGCACCTTGGTGTAGGGATGGCGCGGATTGGCGTAGACCTCCTGCGCCGGGCCCTTCTCCATGATCCGGCCGAGATAGAGCACGACGATATCGTCGCAGAGATACTCGACCACCGAGAGGTCATGGCTGATGAAGACCATGGTCAGGCCGAGCTCGCGCTGCAGCTCCTGGATCAGGTTGAGCACCTGGGCCTGGACGGAGACGTCGAGCGCCGAGACCGGCTCGTCGGCGATGATCAGCTCCGGCTCGACCGCGAGCGCCCGGGCAATGCCGATGCGCTGGCGCTGGCCTCCCGAGAATTCGTGCGGATAGCGCCTGGCATGGTCGGGGTTGAGCCCGACCCGGCCAAGCAGTTCGGCGATGCGCGCCTCGCGGGCCTTGCCCTTGGCCAGGCCGTGCGTGTCGATCGCTTCGCCGATGATCTCGCCGACGCGCATGCGCGGGTTGAGGCTGGAATAGGGGTCCTGGAAGATGATCTGCAGGCGGCGGCGATAGCCGCGCAGCGCCTTCTCCGGCAGGCCGAACAGGTCGGTGCCGTCGAAGACCGCCTCGCCGCCGGAGGGCTCGACCAGGCGCAGGATGCAGCGCCCGACCGTGGTCTTGCCCGAGCCGGATTCGCCGACGATGCCGACGATGCTGCCACGGCGAACCTCGAAGGAGACGTCCGAGACGGCGCGGACATCGCCGCCGCGCGTCGAGAAGACCTTCTGGAGATTGCGGACGGAGAGCAGCGGGGCGTCCGTTGGGATGTGGCTTGCAGCGGTCACAGCGCGTCATGCCTCCAGCAGCGAGTGAGATGGGCGGCGGCGACGTCGATAAGCGGCGGGGCGTCCCTGGTGCAGCGCTCCTCGACCAGCGGGCAGCGGGGCGCATAGGAGCAGCCGGGCGGCAGCGCGAGCGGGCTTGGGACATTGCCCGGGATGGCGTTGAGCAGCGCCCGACCCTGACCGGGGATGCGGTCGCGCCGGGCATCGGGAATGCAGGCGAGCAGGCCGCGCGTATAGGGGTGGCGCTGGCGCGCGAACAGATCGACCACCGGCCCCTGCTCGACGACGCGGCCGGCATACATCACCGCGACCTCATGGGCGATCTCGGCGACGACGCCGAGATTATGGGTGATGAACAGGATGCTCATGCCGATCTCGGCCTGGAGCCGGCGCAGCAGATCGAGGATCTGCGCCTGGATGGTGACGTCGAGCGCGGTGGTCGGTTCGTCGGCGATCAGCAGCGAGGGATTGCACGACAAGGCGAGCGCGATCATCACGCGCTGGCGCATGCCGCCCGACATTTCGTGCGGATATTGCGCGAGGCGCCGCTCGGCCGCGGGAATCTCGACCAGTTCCAGCATCTGCTTGGCCCGCGCCCGCGCCTGGCTGCGCGACATATTCTCGTGCAGCAGGATCATCTCCATGATCTGGTCGCCGACGGTGAAGAGCGGGTTGAGGCTCGTCATCGGCTCCTGGAAGATCATCGCGATCTCGCTGCCGCGGATGGCGCGCATGCGCTTCTCCGGCAGCTGCGCGAGGTCGACGGTCTCGCCGCTGCGCAGACGGTAGAGGATGTTCCCGCCGACGATGCGGCCGGGATGGGCGAGCAGCCGCATGATGGTCAGGCTGGTCACCGACTTGCCGGAGCCGGATTCGCCGACCACCGCCAGCGTCTGGCCGCGGCGCAGCGAGAAGCTGACGCCGTCGACCGACTTGATCGCGCTCGATCCGATCAGGAAGTGCGTCTGCAGATCCTCGACCTTGAGCAGGATGTCGTCGTCGGCACGTGGCGTGATGGCGACGGCTTGTTCCAGGGTCGCCATCGTCACAGATCCTTTCGCAAGCGCGGATCGAGCAGATCGCGCAAGCCGTCGCCGACGAGCTGTAGCGACAGCACGGTCAAGACGATCGCGGCGCCGGGGAAGAGCATCATCCAGTCGGCCTGACCGATGTACTGGCGCCCACCGGCGATCATCGTGCCCCAGGTCGGGATTTCCGGGCTGACACCGACGCCGAGGAAGGACAGGCTCGCCTCCGCCAGCATCGCATAGGCGAAGATGAAGGTGGCCTGGACCAGGATCGGCGAGACCAGGTTGCGCAGGACATGGCGTGTCATGATCTTCCAGGTCGGCACGCCGAGCGCCCGCGCCGCCTCGACATAGGGCAGCTCGCGGATGATCAGCGTCGAGGCGCGCACGATGCGGGCGAGGCGCGGCGCATAGACGATCCCGAGCGCGACGATGACAGTCGCGAGTGAGGGGCCGAGCGCCGCCACCAGCGAGATCGCCAGCAGGATATCGGGGAAGGCCATCATCGCGTCGATGATGCGGGCGATGACGCCGTCGAGCTTGCGGAAGAAGCCGGCGACGAGGCCGAGCGTGATGCCGAGCACTGCGGCGAGCACGGTCGCCGCCGCGCCGACCAGCAGCGAGAGCTGGCCGGCATAGATGGTGCGGCTGAAGACGTCGCGGCCGAACTCGTCGGTGCCGAAGAACCAGCGCTCGCTAGGCGGCTTCAGGCGGTTGACCACCGAGAGCCGGCTCGGCGAATAGGGCGCGATCAGCGGCGCGAGGATCGCCAGCAGCGCGATGACGGCAAGGACGATGAGACCGATCAACAGCGTCTTGCGCTGCAGGATCAGGCTGGCGAGCCGCGGGCGGGCGACAGGAGCGGAGGAGGCGGCCATCAGTAGCGCACCCTTGGATCGATCGCGAGATAGAGCATGTCGATCAGGAAGTTGATCAGCACGTAGAGGGCGGCGATCACCAGCAGCGCGCCCTGGATGACCGGATAGTCGCGGCGCAGCACGGCAGAGACGACGAGGTTGCCGATGCCGGGCAGGCTGAACACGGTCTCCGTCACGACCGCGCCGGAGATCAGCAGCGCCGCAGTCAGGCCGACCACGGTCAGCACCGGGATCAGCGCGTTCTTGAAGGCGTGCTTCATCACGACGCCCCATTCGCCCATGCCCTTGGAACGGGCGGTGCGGACATAGTCGTCGTTGAGCACGTCGAGCATCGAGGCACGGGTGAAGCGGGTGATCAGCGCCGAGGAGACGATGCCGAGGGCCAGCGCCGGCAGGACGAGATGGCGCAGCCGCTCCAGGAAGGAGGCGTCGGGGCCGCCATAGCCGGAGGCCGGCATCCAGCCATAGCGCACGGCGAAGACCTGGATCAGAATCAGCCCGAGCCAGAAGCTCGGAATGCTCGCGGCAAACATGGCGAAGGTGGTCGCGACCTGGTCGAACAGCGTGCCGCGCTTGTAGGCCGAGAGGATACCGACCGGCAGCGCGATCGCGCTGGCGATCAGGATCGAGAACAAGGTCAGGAAGAAGGTCGGCTCGGCCCGCTCGGCGAGGGCGCTGAGCACGGGCATGTTGAGGAAGATCGACTGGCCGAGATCGCCGCGCAGCAGCTGGCCGAGAAAGAGCACATATTGCGTCGGCAGCGACTGGTCGAGCCCGAGCCGGGCGCGCAGGCCGGCGATGTCGGCGGCCGTGGCGTCGGGGCCGAGCATGACGGCGGCCGGATCACCCGGCGCGACGCGGACGATGACGAAGACGATCGTCACGACGGTGAACATCACCGCCAGCATGCCGAGGATGCGCTGCATCACATATCGCGTCATCGCCTGCCCCCCTTCTTCGTGTTTCTTGAAGCGTTCGTCGCTTGCCCGTGGCGGCGCGCTTGGCGCGGCCACGGGTATTTCGCGAGCGGCCTGGCGACCGCGTCAGCCACTCAGGGCTTGAGCGAGGCGTTCCAGAAATACGGCCAGGGCGAGGCCGTGTAGCCGGCAAGGCGCGGCGCCTTGGCGCTGAGCGCGGCGAAGTCGCCGACCTTGTAGAAGGGCGCTTCCTCGAAGATCAACTTCTGCAGGTCGGCGAAGATCGCGACGCGCTTCTTCTCGTCCGACTCGGCGTTGAGGGCCGAGAGCAGCTTGTTCTTGGCCTCGCTCGCCCACCAGCCGGGATAGGAGTCCGGCAGCGGCGCGATCAGCGCCGGCTCGGCCAGGAACGGGCTGTGGGTGATGAAGATGTCCCACAGGGCCGGCTCGGCCCGGCGCTGGACCAGGGTCGCCCAGTCGACGACCTGCAGGTCGACCTTGAGGCCGGCCGCCTTGACGTATTCGGCGGCGACCTGCGCCATCTTGTAGTGGAACTCGTATTGCCGGCTGGTCAGAATCCGGATCGGCGCGCCATCGTATTTGGCGGTCTTCGCCAGCGCCTTGGCCTTGTCGGCGTCGCCCTGATTATAGGCCTTGATGCCGGCGTCGCTGCGCCAGGCATAGCCCTCCGGGTACATGGCGCCGTCGACCTTGTAGAATTCGGGCTTGCCGAAGGCCGCGGCCAGCATGTCCTCGGCGTTGAGCGCCGTCTGGACAGCCTTGCGCATGTCCTTGTTGGTCATCATGCCCTGCTTGTTGTTCATGATGAACATCGGCCAGCCGAAGCCCTGCATCAGCACCGGCTCGGTCTTGGACTGGCCCTTCAGCCGGTCGAACGCCTCGACCGGAATCAGGTCGGCGAAGTCGAACTGGCCGGCAAGGGCGCCCTCGACGCGGGTGTTGGCGTCCGGCACCGGCACGAAGCGGATCTCATCGAGATACTGCTTGCGGGCGCCGCCGAAGCCGTCGGGCTCGCCCTGGCGCTGCTTGTAGCCGTCGAACCGGACGAGCTGGATGTACTGGTCGGGCTTGCGCTCCTTGAGCTGGTAGGGCCCGGTGCCGATCACCTCCTTGATCGGGTTCTCCATCTTGTCGGCCGGCATGATCACCGCGGCCGAGTTGTTGAAGGCGAGCAGCGCGGTCAGCGGCGCGAACGGCGCCTTCAGCGTGATCTTGACCGTCTTCTCGTCGGCGGCCTCGATCGAAGCGATGTTGTCGGCGACGAGCTTTCCGCGCGAGGCCAGCTCGGTCCAGCGCTTCAGCGAGGCGACGACGTCCTGCGCGGTCATCGCCTTGCCGTTGTGGAAGGTGACGCCCTGGCGCAGCGGGATGGTGTAGACCTTGCCGCCATCGCTGATCTGCGGAAGCGTCTCGGCCAGGAGCGGCGCCAGCGCCCAGTTCTTGTCGAAGGTGTAGAGCGTCTCGTAGAAGTGCTGGGTGATCATGCCCAGGAGGTCGCCGGCGGCGACCATCGGGTCGAGCGTGTTGGGCTCGCCGATCGTGGCGACGTTGATCGCGCCGCCCTTCTGCTGGGCGAGCGCCGGCGCCCCGGCGACTGCAACGGCGAGCGCCGCTGCGCCAATTCGGGCCAGTTTCTGCAACATCTCAAGTCCTCCCAGTTTTCTTGGCTGTTGGTCTTCGGAAAATTGCGCGTGGCTTGTCAGCGTCGGCTGATCGTCTCCACGACATGGGCCAGTTGCTCGACCACGGCGGCGGTGATGGCCTGTCCCTTCTCGCGGGTGGCGAGCGAGGGATCGCCGACGACGCCGGTACCGCCGGACATCTCGTGCATCGAGCGGAAGAGGGCGCCGCGGGCCGGCAGGATCATGTCGGCATTGGCCCAGTCATGGGTCTCGACATAGCTCATGCCGGAGACCAGCTTGGTGCGGACGCTATCGGGCGCGCCGAGCAGCATCAGCGAGGTCTCGAATTCGCAGGCATGGTTGATGCCGGCGAAGGCGCTTTCGCGGATCGCGCCGAGCTCCTTGGCCGCAAGTCGCCACCAGGTCAGGAAGGCGACGCGGCAGTCGCGATGCTTCGTGCCGAAGGTTTCGAGCAGCACCTGGCCGATCGCCTGGTTGCCGCCATGGCTGTTGAACAGCACGATATTGCGGAAGCCGTGGCGGACGACGCTCTCCAGGATGTCGCCGACATAGGCCAGGAAGGTCTCGTGGCGGACGCTGAGGGTGCCGGCGAAATCCATATGATGCTCGGAGCAGCAGACCTTCACCTGGGGCAGGATCAACACCTGATCTCCGAGGCGCTGCTCCAGCACCTGCAGGAAATGGTCGCCGATGACAGCGTCGGTCTCCAGCGGCAGATGCGGGCCGTGCTGCTCGATCGCAGCCACGTTCAGCACGACCGGGATGTCGCGATCGAGCGCGGCGACCTCGTTGGTCGTCAGGGTTTCCCAACGCATGGCTCTGGGCTCGCTGTTCAGGAGATGGTGCGGCCGCCGACGCGGAAGCGGGCGATTGCGGCTTCGTCGAGGGTGATGCCGAGGCCAGGCCCCTCGTCGGGGATGCGCACATGCGGCGGCTCGAAGGTCAGCGGCTTGGCGAGCAGGTCGTGGCTGCGGATCATCCGGCCGAAGATGTCGCTCGGCCAGACGCAGCTCTTCGCCGCCGCGGCCTGGTGCACATACATCGCTTCGAGGATGCCGAGGTCGACCTCGGAGCCGTGCCAGCAATAGACGCCGGCGGTCGCGGCGATGTGGTCGAGCGTCTGGAACTTGGCGAGGCCGCAATTAAAATTGAAGCCGTCGACCGCACCATGGGCGATGGCGTTGATCGCGTCATGCGGACGCTGGCCCTGATAGACATAGGGCAGCGAGACGTGCAGCACGATCGGGATCGATGAGAAACGGCGGAGTTCCGCGAAATCCTGTAGCATCCAGCGCGGCAGCGGGTCCTCAAGCAGCAGGACGTTGCCGACCTTCTCCAGCTCCCGGATGATCGGGCGGGCATTGCCGGAGTTCTCCCAGCGCTGGTCGGGATCGAAGATCACCTTCATCCCGGGCGCATATTCCTTGATGCGCGCGCACCAGCCGGCGACGTCATCCTCGAGGTCGCATTTGAACTTGATGACCTTGTAGCCTTGCTCAAAATAGCGCTTCACCCAAGGGCCGACCTCGTCCTGTGTCCGGTGGCTCGACCAGGCGCTGACATTGACGCGGTCGCGGATGGCGCCGCCGAGCAGGCGATGCATCGGCACGCCGAGCGTCTTGGCATAGGCGTCCCAGATCACGCATTCGAAGCCGTCATATTCGCGGCAGAGCGGAAGGGGCAGGTCCTGCAGCGGCAGGTCGAACACCGACTGGCCGAGCAGGTTGGCGCAGATCGCCTCGATGCGCGGCCATTCATGGTCGCGGTAGAACTCGCCGATGCCGACGACGCCGTTCTTCAGCGTCATCCGGACGATCAGCTTGGGCAATTCGTCGAACTGCACGCTCCAGCTCGCCTTGCCGCCGACCGGCAGCATGTGCAGCGGCTTGGCCAGGCTGTCCGAGTTGATCACGCCGGGATGGGCGGGAACCACGACCTCGTCGAACTGGAAGGAAACGATCGTTCCGTCGGCAGATTGCATGGCTTGGCTCGTCTTCTATCGTTGGCGCATGACGCGGCGCTCGGCTATGTAGCTAAATTACATTTACTGTCAATCCAGATCGCTGCCGCGATATAAAATTTCTCTCACCTCTTCTTGAAGCGCAGCTTGACGTGATAGCCTGGCCCTAGGGTTCGAGGCGACAATAGCTTCGTGAAACGGCCTTATATAATTGATTTATCTAAAAAATTTCGACCACCCGAACAGCCGAGATGGTCAGCGTTCGCAGCTTTCCTCTAGCGAGCGACAAAATGTAGCAAAATTACTATTTAGGTTGATCAATCGCCGATCGGCTGACCTTCGGTGCTGCCGTGCAGGGCGATCAGGGTGGCGCGGGCGCGCCAGAGCTTCTTCGAGACGATCTTCATCCGGCGCGCGCCCAGCAGCGTCGCCATGCAGTCGAGCAGGAAGAGCTGCCCGTAGCGGCCACGATTGGGCATGTAGAAGAACTTCTCCTCATCGAAGGCCTGCAGCGGCACCAATACGCTGGCGAGTTCGGCGAGCGGGCTCGGCGGATGGGTGACGGCAACGACTCCGGCACCCTGGCTGCGGGCGATCTCGGCGCTGTCGAGCAGCGAGCGCGGCTTGCCGGTGACCGAGAAGATCAGCAGCACGTCCTCCGGGCCGCAGGTCGCGGCCATGACGCGCTGCTGATAGGGGTCGGCCGTCGACGACGCCGCGACATCGAGGCGAAAGAGCCGGTTCTCCGCCTCAGTCGCGACATTGGCCGAGCTGCCGCCGACGCCGAAGCAGAAGACGCGGCGCGCCTTGTCGAGACGGTCGACTGCGGCCTCGATCGCCTTGGGGTCATGCTGGGCGAAGGCCATCGCCAGTGCCTGGATGGTGGCGTTGTAGACGTGCTCGGCGACCTCGTTGCCGGTGTCGGCCGGCTGCTGGCGTTCGGCGGCGAGATACATCCGGCCGATCGCATATTCCTGCGCCAGCCGGATCTTGAAGTCGGTGAAGCCGTCGCAGCCCATGCGGCGCGCGAAGCGGACCACGGTCGGCTCGCTGACCTGCGCCTGGGTGGAGAGGTCGCGGGTGCTGATCCGGGTCGCGCCGTCGATATCGGCCAGGATGATCTCGGCGACGCTGCGCTCGGCCCGGTTCATCTCGGGCGCCTCATGCCGCATGCGATCGATCAGGCTGGTCACGTCGCGCATCGTCCTGTTCCTGATGCCCGCTGCTGCGGCGCGCCTGTCCTCGCGCATGGCGGAAGGCCAGCAACGAAAGCGCTGGCGCTGCTGCTATCGCATCACGCGCCAGGCGTCGATCATCGCTACTCGGCAGCAATATCGATGAGAACCTCGCATCGCACAAACGCTGCCTGCAAGGGCAATGCTGCCAACGAGGCCAGAGGTCCGCGTCTGCGCGACCGCCGTCGGCTCGGCGTTCGTGGTGGAGATGGCCGCGCTCGCGGCCGCAGAGGATGACGATCGGATACGCCCCTTGCAGGAGTCCCGCCGTGACCAGCGATGTATACCGAAAGATCGCGACCCAATGCGCCGAGCGGGCCACTGTCGGAAGATATTGACGTGGCCCGTCGCCACAGAAATATTGTCGTGTGCTCTTGCGCGAGGCTCCCGAGTTTCGGGGCGCATACCGGGCCCGCAACGGCCTCTGCGACTGGTGGTTCGCCCCGCTTCTGGCGATCGCGCTGCTGTGCTCCTGCCCGGCAACAAGCAGCGAGCTGAGGCCCTGGCGCTCCAATGCGCACGCGCCGCTCGAACTCGATCAGCTTGATGGATCGCGTGCCGACCTTTCGGCGTTCCGCGGCCGCCCGGTGATCATCCATTTCTTCGCAACCTGGTGCGCGCCGTGCATCGAGGAAATGGCGTCGTTGAACGCGCTAGCGGCCAAGGGAGAGGCGGCTCCGGCCGTTCTCGCCGTCAATGTCGGCGAGGTCGATACGCGCGTGCGTAACTTCTTCCGCCAGCGGCCGGTCGTCTTTCCTGTCCTGCTCGATCGCGATCGCAGCGCGCTGAAGGCCTGGAAGGTCGAGGGCCTGCCGACCAGCTTCGTGCTCGACCGCGACCTCAAGCCCGCGCTGAAGACTGAAGAGCCGCTCGACTGGACGGACTCGTCAGTCACGGCAGCGCTCGCAGCTTTGCCGTCCGCACGATCAAGAAACGACAATGGGGAAGAGGAGACACCGCAATGATCAGCCGTCGCGACATGTTGAAGACCGGTGCCGCCGCAGCGGCGGCGCTGTCTGTCCCGCGCCTTGCCGCCGCGCAGGATACGCCCTTCGCGCCGAAGCCCGGCGTTTGGCGCGATTTTTCAGTGGCGACCCGTCTCGACCTCTCGGCAAACGGCAAGGCGCAGGCCTGGATTCCGCTGCCGTCGCTGCGCGAGGACGAGTGGATCAAGCCCGGCAAGAACAGCTGGGAGACCAATGCGGTCTCGGCCGAGGTGGTGCGGGATCCGAAATACGGCGCCGAATTGCTGCATGTCGTCTTCAAGGATGGCGAGACCGCGCCGAGCTTCGAGGTCCGCAGCCAGTTCTCGCTGCGCGACCGGGCCGAGGACCTCGGCACGAAGAGTGCCGCCCCAGCCTTGAGCGCCGCCGAGCGCAACCTCTATCTCGAGGCAACCGAGCTGATGCCGACCGACGGCATCGTCAGGGAGACGGCGGAGAAAGCGGCAGCCGGCAAGGCTGGCGATCTCGACCGGGCGCGGGCGATCTATGAATGGGTCGTCGCCAACACCTTCCGTGACGCCAAGACGCGCGGCTGCGGCACGGGCGATGTCGCCTCGATGCTGCGGACCGGCAATCTCGGCGGCAAATGCGCCGATCTCAACGCGCTCTATGTCGCTCTGGTCCGTAGCGTCGGCATCCCCGCCCGCGACATCTACGGCATCCGCGTCGCGCCCTCGAAATTCGGCTACAAGAGCCTCGGGACTAGTTCGGACGTCATCACCAAGGCGCAGCATTGCCGAGCCGAGATCTGGCTCGACGGCCATGGCTGGGTCGCGACCGATCCGGCCGATGTCCGCAAGGTCGTGCTGGAAGAGCCGCCGGGCAACAACGCCGTCGACAATCCCAAGGTCGCCGCGGCGCGGCAAGTGCTGTTCGGCGCCTGGGAGGGCAACTGGCTCGGCTACAACGTCGCGCACGACCTCATCCTGCCGGGTTCGAAGCACAAGGTCGGCTTCCTGATGTATCCGCAGGCTGAAGTCGCCGGCGCGCTGCTCGACTGCCTCGATCCCGATACGTTCAAGTACACGATCAAGTCGGCCGAGCTGACAGCCTGATTGCGATCGCGGGGCGAAGAGAACCTTTCGCCCCGCTCACACGAGGATTGCCGATGCAGCCGGTCTATCTCGACTACAACGCCACGACACCGGTCGCGCCCGAGGTGCTCGCGGCGATGATGCCGTTCCTGACCGGCGGCTTCGGCAATCCCTCGTCCAGCCATGCTCTCGGCCGCCAGGCGCATGCGGCGGTCGAGCGTGCGCGAGCCGAGGTCGCCGGGCTGATCGGCGCGGAGCCGGACGAGATCCTGTTCACCGGCGGCGGGACGGAAGCCAACAATCTGGCGATCCGGGGCGCGCTCGCCCCGGACGATGACCGGGCCATCGTCACCACCGCGATCGAGCATCCGGCGACCGAGGAATGCTGCCGCCTGCACGAGGCCGCCGGGCGCGTCGTCCGGCGTGTCGCCGCCGGTCCCGACGGCATCGTCCGCAGCGCCGACATGGCGAGAGCCGTCGATTCCGGGACAGGGCTCATCACCGTCATCCTTGCACAGAACGAGATCGGCACCTTGCAGCCGGTCGCCGCCATCTCTGCCTGCGCCCGCTCCGTCGGCGCCCTGGTCCATACCGATGCGGCGCAGGCCGTCGGCAAGCTGCCCGTCGATGTCCGCGAGCTCGGCGTCGATCTCCTGTCGATCGCTGGGCACAAGCTCAATGCACCGAAGGGCGTCGGCGCGCTATTCATCCGCCGCGGCGTCGCCGTCCGGCCGGTGCTGGTCGGCGGCGGACAGGAAGGCGGCATCCGGCCCGGCACCGAGAACGTCCCGTATATCGCCGGGCTCGGCGCCGCCTGCGCCTTGGCCAGTGAGCGTCTGAAGCACCGGAGCACCGCGCTTGCGGCCTTGAGCCAAAGGCTGCTGGCCGGCCTGCGCGAGGCCGTACCCGGACTGCTGCTCGTCGGCGATCCCGAGCACCGGCTGCCGAACACGCTGAACGTCCTCTTCCCCGGCGTCTCCGGCCGGAGCCTGCTCGAGAGCTGTCCCGCGGTGATGGCCTCGGTCGGCTCGGCCTGCCATGCCGACAGCGAGGAGCCGTCCGCCATCCTGACCGCGCTCGGCTTCGAGCGGGAGGCGGCGCTCGGAGCTGTCAGGCTTTCGCTCGGCTGGGACAGCACGGTCGAGGACATCGACATAGCGACCACGGAGCTTGCCGGCGCCTGGCGCTCGCTCGCCTCAGTGCGCCAGAGCGCCGCCTGATATGGAGACCCGAGAGATGAGCGACACGATCGAGCTCGACACCCCGCCGCGCACTGCCGCGCCGCGCCTGACCAGCCTGGCGCATGGCGGCGGCTGCGGCTGCAAGCTCGCACCCTCCGTGCTGCAGCAACTGCTGGCCGACCACCCGGCCGCCGGTCCCTACAAGCAACTGCTCGTCGGCACCGAGACCGGCGACGACGCCGCCGTCTGGCAGGTCGACGACGAGACCTGCGTGGTCGCGACCACCGATTTCTTCATGCCGATGGTCGACGACCCCCATGATTTCGGCCGCATCGCCGCGACCAATGCGATCTCCGATGTCTATGCCATGGGCGGCACGCCGATCATGGCGCTCGCCATCCTCGGCATGCCGCTCGACAAACTGCCGGTCGAGGTGACCCGCGAAATCCTGAAGGGCGGCGCTTCGATCTGCGCCGAGGCCGGCATCCCCGTCGCCGGCGGCCATTCGATCGACGCGCCCGAGCCCATCTATGGCCTTGCCGTCATCGGCCTGCTGAAGCCGCGGAACCTGCGCCGCAACAGCGGGGCGAAGCCCGGCGATGCGCTGATCCTGACCAAGGCGCTCGGCGTCGGCATCTATTCGGCCGCCTTCAAGAAGGAGCAGCTGTCGCCGGAAGCCTATGACGAGATGATCGCGTCGGTGACGCTGCTCAACCGCGTCGGCGCCGAGCTCGCCAGGGATGCCGACGTGCACGCGATCACCGACGTCACCGGCTTCGGCATCCTCGGCCACGGGCTCGAAATGGCGCGCGGCTCCAATGCGACGCTGAATCTGAGACTGGCCGACCTGCCATTCCTGTCCCAGGCCGAGCGGCTGGCGCGCGAGGGCCGCGTCACTGGCGCGTCGCATCGCAACTGGTCGAGCTATGGCGAGGGCGCGGATCTGCCGGCGGGTCTCCCCGACTGGCAGCGCCATCTCCTGACCGATCCGCAGACCTCGGGCGGGCTGCTGGTCTCCTGCGCGGCTGGACGGGCGCAGGATCTGCTCGCGGCGATCAAGGCCGCCGGCTACCCGTCGGCCCGGATCATCGGCGCGGTCGAAGCCGGCCCGGGGCGTGTGGTCGTGGGATGACGTTACGCCTCAAGCCTCCGCCACCTCCAGCCGCCGGCCCCAGACGTCGAAGAACTCGCCCTTGTTGAGCACGAGCCGGTCCTGATCCAGCGCCGCCTCGAGCTCGCGCAGCCGGGCGCGCGCGAGCTCGTCGGGTACCAGCCCGCCATCCTCGCGCGTCGGGAAGAAGGCCGCGCCGTCCCAGTTCACGCCGGCGCCACGCAGCAGCATTACGATGTCGCCCCAGTCGAGCTCGTCGCCGACGACATGGACGAAGGTCGAGCGCAGCGGCTCCAGCCTCGGCTCGGCGATCCGGACGAGCACGATCAGCGCGGTGAAGTGGCCCTTGCGGAGCATCTTCGCGAGCCAGCGCTCGAAATCCGTGCCCAGCCCCCTGCCGGTCTGCGTCATGGTCCCTCAGTGAACTGGCGGAAGAGAATGGGAGTCGAACCCACCAGAGACCGTTTGACGGCCCCTCCCGGATTTGAAGTCCGGACGCCCCACCGGGGACGCTTCTCCTCCAGCTGGCGCATCGGGCTGCGAGCCGAACAAATCGAGCCGCTGCCGGTTGATGCGCCTGAGATCGCCGCGGCGGATGGTGACGCCGTGACGATCGAAGAACTCCAGGATCTGAATCGCGACCTTGCGGCCATTGTCGAGCCTGTCGCGGAACTGCGCGGCGTTGAAGCCGGCGGCATCGGCAGCTGCGAGTTCAGTCGCGATCCTGACCATCTCGGAAACCGTATCGCGCAGGAAGAAGTGGTCAAGCGCGACCTCGTGCACTTCGCCGCGCCGGCCGACCAGGCGAAAGAGACGACGGATGTCCTCCTCGCGGCGGCCGAGCATCTCACCGATATCGCGCACGCGCGGTGGCCGGAAGCGCTCGCTCGCTCCGATCAGGGGCGCAATGCGGCGCCAGAGCGTCTCATCCTCCGAAGTCAGCCTGATCTCGTGTTCTGGCCGCCTGATCCAGGAGCCGATCACGACCAGCTCGCCGGCAGTCGCCAGCTGTGCGAGGGCCGCGCGGAACAAGGCGGCAGGCAGCCGCGGCTGGAGCGAGAGCCGCAGCCGCTCCAGTCCCATGCCCTGCTGGTCCGGGTTCTCGCTATGATAGGACTTCAACGTCTCGACCAGTGCCAGCGAGAAGCGCTGCCAGACCTCCGGCAGCATCGTCACAGGGCCGATCCGCACCAGCCCGAGCTGCCCAGCCAATGCCCCGGCTTGCGCAGGGCCGAGCGCCCGGTCGCGAGCGAAGGCGTCGAGGTCGACATGATGTGGCGGCGCATCGAGCAGATCTCGCAACGCCTCGGCGTGATCGCTCTTGGCAAGAGCGAGGAGCTGCGCTCGCCGCTCAGGGCTGCGGCGCTTTCGCTCCGGTGCTCGCAGATCGAGAAAGCGGCCGCCGCCGAGTGTCCGCGAGGCGCTCGTGTCGCGCAGCACGAACCGATCGAGCGCCGCCGCTGCAATTGGCGCCTCCAGAGCGAGCTGGACAAGCCCATTTGTGCCCGGCGCGACCTCGTCGCCGAGCAGGACGATGCGTGCGCCGGTCTCGCTGGAGCCGTGGTGCAGTCGCACCGGTTGCCACATCGCGAGCGGCTTCTTCTCCGAAGCGAGGAGCGTCAGCTCGACATCGATCCGCATGACCGGCGCGTGCAAGGCCGGCGACACGATCATGTCACCGCGGGTGATCGCATCTTTCGAGACGTCGGGGCCGGCGAGGTTGAGCGCACAGCGATCACCCGCAGCGCCGCTTTCGGCCGGGCGGTTCTGGGCGTGGATCGAGCGCACGCGTGCGGCGATCCCCGAGGGTGAGACCGTGACGCTATCGCCTGCCGAGACCGTGCCGGAGAGCACCGTACCGGTGACGACAGTGCCGGCTCCGGGCAGCGTGAAGCAGCGATCGACGGCGAGCCGGAAAGCGCCGTCGCTGCGGCGCAGCTGCGCCGCCTGGGCAAGCTCGCGCAGCAGCCCGGCGAGCGCATCGATGCCCGCGCCCGTGACTGTCGAGACCGGCAGGGTCGGGGCATCCTCGAAAGGGGTTCCCGCCAGCAGCGCCGCGATCTCTCCCTCCGCGTCGGCCAAGCGATCTTCGTCGACAAGATCCGACTTGGTCAACGCCACCACCGCCTTATCGATGCCGAGCAGGCCGGCGATGTCGACATGCTCGCGCGTCTGCGGCATCACCCCGTCATCGGCCGCGACCACCAGCAGCAGGAGGTCGATGCCGGAGGCACCGGCCAACATGGTGTGGACGAGCTTCTCATGGCCGGGAACGTCGACGAAGCCGACGATATTGCCGTCAGCCAACGGCCAATAGGCGAAGCCGAGCGCGATGGTGATGCCGCGCTCCTTCTCCTCCTTCAAACGGTCGGTGTCGACGCCGGTCAGCCGCCGCACCAGCGAGGTCTTGCCGTGGTCGATATGGCCGGCCGTGCCGATGATCATGTGCTACGCCTCCGCCGGGGCGGCCGCACGCGCGGCTTTGACGAAGGGCGCTGCGAGCAGGCTGCCATTGCTTTCGGCTTCGAGCAGCAATGCGAGCGCGCGGGCCGGGTCCTTGTCGACTCCCTGCCCCAGCAAGGTGGCGGCGCCGAGCATCGCCATCGCGTCGGCATCGCCGGCCTCAGCGCCGCGCCGCCACCACTGCGCAGCCAGGCCCGCATCGCGTTCCACGCCGAGCGCATCGTGATGGATCATGCCGAGCCGGGTCATGCTGGTGGCGATACCGGCCTCGGCCGCTCCTTGCGCCCAGCGCAGCGCCTCCGGCCGATCGGCCTCCAGCCCGGTTTCGAGCAGCATCCAGGACAGCATGTCCTGCGCCGGCGCATCGCCCTGCTCGGCGGCGAGGCGATAGAGCCGCAGCGCCTCGCCATTGTCCTGCGCGATGCCTTCGCCCTTGAAATGCAGCGTCGCGAGATTGCGCTGGCCGACCGGATCGCCGCTCTCGGCCGAGAGCGTCAGCCAGCGCAAGGCGAGAGCCGGATCGCGCTCGACACCGAGCCCCTCGGCGAAGCAGGCGCCGACATTGTTCTGGGCGCGGGCGACGCCGGCATGGGCGAGTGGTCCCCAGATCGCCAGTGCGGCCGGATGGTCGCCGCGCTCGACCGCCGCGGTCGCCTCGGCCATCGCCGCGCCGACATCGGGGGGCGCCGCTTTGTCCTTGCCGAGCAGGCGGTCAAGCCAGCGCATGACCCGCTCCCGGCTGCAACTGGCTCAGCTGGCTGGTGAAGGCGCCCTCGTTCTCCAGGCAGCGCAGATCGAAGAGCAGCGTCCCCTGCGCGATGCGGCCGATCACCGGCAGGGGCAGAGCGCGGAAGGCTGCAGCGAGTCGCTCGACCGCGGAGCCAGACGCCTTGCCGGCGGGCTTCAGCGCGAGTCCGGCGCTCGGCAGCGTCTCCAGCGGCAGCGCGCCCGAGCCGATCTGGCTGGAGCATTCGACGATCTCGACGGACCAGCCTGCCCCCACGGCGGCGGAGAGCACTGGCAGCAGGCGTTCGGCCAAGGCGCGCAGCTCGGCAGCCGAGCGGGTGAACAGGCGCAGTGTCGGCAGGCGATCAGCCAGCCGGTCGGGATCGCGATAGAGCTTCAGGGTCGCTTCGAGCGCCGCCAGCCTGAGCTTGTCGAGTCTGAGCGCCCGCTTCAGCGGGTTCTTGGCCAGTTTGGCGACGAGGTCCTTCCGGCCGGCGACGATGCCGGCCTGTGGGCCGCCAAGCAGCTTGTCGCCGGAAAAGGTGACGAGATCGGCGCCGCCCTTCAGCGCATCCTGGACGGTCTTCTCATGGCGTAGGCCCCAGCGAGCCAGATCGACCAGCGTGCCGGAGCCGAGATCATCGACGAAGGGAATGCCATGCTCGCGGCCGAGCTTGGCGAGTTCGGCAGGCAAGACCTCGGCGGTGAAGCCCTGGACGAGATAGTTGGAGGTGTGGACCTTCATCAGCAGCCCGGTCTGCGGGCCGATCGCCTCGGCATAGTCGCGCAGATGGGTGCGGTTTGTGGTACCGACCTCGCGCAGCACGGCCCCGGCGCGCGCCATGATGTCGGGCATGCGGAAGGCGCCGCCGATCTCGATCAATTCGCCGCGCGAGACGATCGCCTCGCGCTCCCTGGCGAGGGTATTCAGCACGAGCAGCACGGCCGAGGCGTTGTTGTTGACGAGGACGGCGTCCTCGGCCCCGGTCAATTCGCGGATCAGCTCGCGCACATGCGCATCCCGCTCGCCGCGCTGGCCGGCCGCGATCTCGTATTCGAGATTGGTCGGCGCCCGCATCGCCGCGACGACGGCCTCGATCGCTTCCTCGGCCAGGAGCGCACGGCCGAGATTGGTGTGCAGCACGGTGCCGGTGAGATTGATGACCGGGCGCTGCGAGGGGCGCTCCCGCTCCTCCAGGCTCGCCAATACCCGTTCCGCGATGGCCTCGACCGATACGGCCGCCACGCCTTCGTCCCGGCGCAGGCGCTCCAGCACCTGCCGGACGGTGCCCGTCGCGGCCTGCCGGCCATGGCGGGCGATCGCCAGTTCACAATGCGGGCTGCGAAGCACCTCGTCGACCGATGGCGGGCGGAAGCGTTCGGGTCTGTTCATCGGCTCCCTCCGGGAGACAGGATGGTCAATAACCGAGCAGGAACGGGTTCACGCCGGCGCGCCGCCAGCCGGCTTCGGAGACGAGGATGTCGAGCCCGAGGCTCGCGACATCGTCCGCAACCGGCTCGAGCTCAGCATCCTTTCGCTGGTTCAGAATCTTCACAAAGGTTTTGCACTCGTCGCAGGTCTCGGCCTTGATCGTGTCGGCGATCCCCTCGATCGCCTGATAATGGATGCCCTTGGTCGATCCGCAGGAGACGCATTTCACCCGGACATGGTTCCACTGCGCGGCGCAGAGCGAACATTGAACATAGCGCACCCCGTCGAGATCGATCGTACTGATGACCGCGCTCGTCACCGGCGGGCCGCCGCAGCAGGGGCAGACGCCATCGGCGACGGGCTGCGGCAGCAGAGCGTCGAGGCGAGCCGTCCGCCTGGCCGCTGCGACCTGAAGCGCTGCCGCCGCGAAGATGTGGTCGGCGACGGTCTCGGCCGGCACCGCATCGCTGAGCACGGCCGCGAACATGACGCGCCGGCCCTCCTCGTCGACGGCGCCGGCGCGGCTTAGCGCGGCGCGCGCGAGCTCGGGCATGGCGACCTCGTCCATCAACGCGATCAGCCGGGTGAAGCAGGCTGCAGCAACCTCGTCCTCGGCCAGATCCTCGCGTGGCACGAGCGGCATCGCATTGGCGGCCCGGCGATGCAGTTCGTCGGGCGAAGGCAGAGCGGGCGTATCCGCCTCGCCCACCAGCCTGTCCTGCGCCTGCGACAGCGCGGCGAGGAAGCGCAGATAGGGCTCAAGCTGATGCCCGGGCGCCAGCGCATTGAAGCGCATCGCACGCAGGCCGAAGAGCGATTGCGGCTCGGGCAGGCGAAGGAAGGGCGGCTTGTCACGCTCGGCGATGCCGACATCCTCGAATGTCGCCAGGCCCTGGTCTTCACTCATAGGCACCGACCTTCCGAACCGCACGGGTCACGTAGGAGAGCGAAGCGGCGCCGGCCGCCCCGCCAGTCTTCTTCATTCCGCCGGGCGCGTGTTGTGCCCGCGCAGCGGCGTCTGGCGCTCGTCGATCACACCCTCGCGCGCTTCGCCACGCAGCCAGAGCCGGTGGTGACGATAAGCCCAGCCGCCGGTCACCTTGCCCTCGGTCATGGCGCTGATCGTGCCGCGCACATAGAAGCCGGCATAGATGTGGACGATCACGACGAGCAGCATCGCCACCGCAGCCAAGGCGTGGACGATAT
Source organism: Rhizobiales bacterium 2SD (assembly GCA_005502805.1). Taxonomy (GTDB): domain Bacteria; phylum Pseudomonadota; class Alphaproteobacteria; order Rhizobiales; family Beijerinckiaceae; genus Allobosea. The sequence continues at coordinate 717,833 of SCMY01000001.1, forward strand.
GGCCGAAGCGCTGCTGCTCGATGGTGAAGCTGGCTCCGAAATATTCGTACCAGATCACGATGCCGCTGATGAACAGCACGATGATCGACACCGTCATCAGCCAGAAGACGATCTTCTGCGCGCCGTTGTACTTGCCGATCTCGGGCAGGTTCTCCTCGCGGCCGGACATGACCTCGCCGATATGGCCCATCCATTTGGTGTCGGCCTTGGTCCAGAAATTATAGCGCACCATCTGGGTGAACAGGATGGTGAAACTCGCCAGCAGCACGACGCCGATCCAGGGATGGAGCCAGCGCGTGTTCGAGCCGCCGCCGAAGAAGCTGCTCAGGAAGAACAGCGAGGGATGGAACAGCGCGGCCCCGCTGATCGCCAGCAGGATCAGGGAGATCGCAGTGACCCAATGGTTGACGCGGACCCGGCCGGGATAGCGGTCGACGGTCGTGCGCGCTTCTTCACGCCTTACGGCCACGGGCGGCCTCCTCGTCGATCAGATGTTCAGCTTCACGATCCTCGGCCCGGCTGACATCGTTGCGCCTGGCTACCGTCGCGTGGACGAAGGCGAAGGCGGCGGCGAAGCCGACCGCGGCCATGCCGGCATATTTGGTCAGCCCCTTCCAGAGCTCGACCACCTGGCTGATCCGCGGATTCTGCGGCAGGCCGGCGTAGAGCTGCGGCTGGTCGGCATGCTGCAGCACGTACATCACATGGGTGCCGCCGACGCCGGGCGGATCGTAGATGCCGGCATTCTTGAAGCCACGGGACTTGAGATCCGTCAGCCGTGTCTGCGCGTAGTCCAGCATCGCCTTCTTGGTGCCGAAGACGATCGCGCCGGTCGGACAGGCCTTGGCGCAGGCCGGGGCCTGGCCGACCGAGACGCGGTCGGAGCAGAGCGTGCACTTATAGGCCTTGTGATCGGCCTGGCTGATGCGCGGGATGTTGAAGGGGCAGCCCTTCACGCAATAGCCGCAGCCAATGCAGTGCTCCGAGACGAAGTCGACGATGCCGTTGTTGTACTGGACGATCGCGCCGGGCGAGGGGCAGGCCTTGAGGCAGCCTGGATCGGCGCAATGCATGCAGCCATCCTTGCGGATCAGCCATTCGAGATTGCCGCTCTGCGGGTTCTCCCATTCGGTGAACCGCATCAGCGTCCAGGTGTTCGGCGTCAGATCGTGCGGGTTGTCATAGACGCCCCGGTTGATCCCGACCTCCTCGCGCAGATTGTTCCACTCGAGGCAGGCCGACTGGCACGCCTTGCAGCCGATGCATTTGGAGACGTCGATGAGCTTCGCCACTTCGAAATCGTGGCGAACGTCCGGCGGCCGGAAATTGGTGGCCGAGATGCGGGCGAAGTCCTGACTTTGCAATCCTGCCATCGCCGCCTCCCTAGCTGACCGCCGGTCCGTTGGACGGCTCGACGTTCACCAGGAACGCCTTGAATTCGGGCGTATCGGTGTTGGCGTCGCCGACGAACGGGGTGAGGCTGTTCGGGCCGAAGCCCTTCCTGGCCGCACCGGTGAAGCCCCAGTGGAGCGGGATGCCGACGACATGGATGGTCTTGCCGTCGCAGATCAGCGGTTTGATGCGCTTGGTCACCACGGCCTTGGCATAGACCGTACCGCGGTTGGAGGAGACCTTAACCCAGCCCCCTTTCTGGATATTCTTCTCCGCTGCGAGCTGCTCGCTGATCTCGACGAAGAACTCCGGCTGCAGCACCGCGTTGACCCAGACATGCTTCGTCCAGAAGTGGAAATGCTCGGTCAGGCGGTAGGAGGTCGCCGCATAGGGGAACTTGTCCGAGGTCCCGAGCGCGGCGAGGTCGTCCTTGAAGATGCGCGCGGCCGGGTTGCCACGAATCTTGGGCGCCAGCACGTTGACCACGGGGCTTTCGAACGGTTCGTAATGGGCCGGGAAGGGCCCATCCCGCATCAGGCCGCGGGAGAACAGGCGAGCCGACCCTTCGGGGTTCATGATGAAGGGGCCGACATCCCGCGGCTTGGCGGTCGGCGCGATATCCGGCACGTCGTAGCCGGTCCAGGCCGTGCCGTTCCACTCGATCAGCTTGCGCTTGGGATCCCAGGGCTTGCCGTCGAGATCGGCCGAGGCGCGGTTGTAGAGGATGCGCCGGTTGGCCGGCCAGGAGAAGGCCCAGTTCGAGTAGGCGCCGGTGTTGCCGGGGTCGCTGGTGTCGCGCCGGGCCATCATGTTGCCCCGCTCGGTCCAACTGCCGGTGTAGATCCAGCAGCCGCAGGCGGTCGAACCGTCGTCGCGCAACAGACCGAAGCTTTCGACCTGCTTGCCCTTCTCCAGCAGCACCTTGTTCGGATCGGCCGGGTCGGTGACGGTGGAGACGACGTAGCCATTGAGCTCCTTGGCGACTTCGTCGGGCTGCGGGTCCTGCGGATCGCGATAAGGCCAGTGCAGATTGACGATCGGATCGGGGAAGGCCCCGCCCTCCTTGCGGTAGAGCTCGCGCAGCCGCATGTGGAGCTGCGCCATGATCCAGGCGTCGGTCTTCGCCTCGCCCGGAGGTTCCTGCCCCGGCCAGTGCCATTGCAGCCAGCGGCTGGAGCTGACCAGCGAGCCCTCGTCCTCGGCGAAGCAGGTCGTCGGCAGCTCGAACACCTCGGTCTGGATCGACTCCGGCTTGACGTCGTTGTGGACGCCTTCGTCCTTCCAGAAGCGCGACGTCTCCGTCTGCAGCGGATCCATCACCACCAGGAATTTCAGCTTCGACAGCGAGGCCGTGATCTTGCCGCGATTGGGGGCGGACAGGAGCGGATTGAAGCCCTGGCAGAAATAGCCGTTGACCTTGCCCTGATGCATCAGATCGAAGGTGCGCAGCATGTCATAGCCGGCGACGTCGAGCTTCGGCAGCCATTGATAGGCGAAGTCGTTCTCGGCCGTGGCGGCCGGTCCCCACATCGACTTCAGGAAGCTCACCATGAACTTCCTGTAGTTCTGCCAGTAGCTCATCTGGTTGGGCCGGAGCGGCTTGAAGCCGCGCGTCGACATGTAGGTCGAAAAATCGACCTCCCGGTCCTTCGGTATCGCCAGATAACCGGGAATCAGATCCGACATCAGGCCGATATCGGTCAGTCCCTGAATGTTGGAATGGCCGCGCAGCGCGTTCATGCCGCCGCCGCGCACGCCGATATTGCCGAGCAGAAGCTGCACCATCGCCATGGTGCGGATGTTCTGCGCGCCCTTCGAATGCTGCGTCCAGCCCAGCGCGTACATCGACGTCATCGTCTTGTCGCGGGCCGAGCATTCCGAGATCATCTTGCAGATCGCCAGATACTTGTCCTTGGGCGTGCCACAGATGCGCTCGACCATTTCCGGCGTGTAGGCCGCGACGTGCTTCTTCAGGAGCTGGTAGACGCTGCGCGGATGCTGCAGGGTCTCGTCGACCTGGACATAGCCGTCCGGGCCGAGTTCGTACTCCCAGCTTGAACGGTCGTAGTCGCGCTTGGCTTCGTCATAGCCGGAGAAGAGACCGTCCTGGTAGCTGAAACCCTCCTTCACGAGATAAGGCGCGTTGGTGAAGGCGCGCATATAGTCGTGCTGGACCTTGTCGTTCTCGATGCAGTACCTGATCACCCCGAGCAGGAAGGCGATATCGGTGCCCTGCCGGATTGGCGCATAGAAATCCGCGACCGCGGCCGAGCGCGTGAAGCGCGGGTCGACGACGATCAGCTTGGCGCCACGCTGGGCTTTCGCCTCGGTGACCCATTTGAAGCCGCACGGATGCGCCTCGGCGGCATTGCCGCCCATGATGATGACGAGGTCGGTGTTCTTGATGTCCGTCCAGGAGTTGGTCATCGCACCGCGACCGAATGTTGGGGCCAGACTGGCCACCGTCGGTCCGTGTCAGACACGCGCCTGGTTATCGAACGCCAATATCCCGGTGCTTCGAACGACCTTGTAGGTCAGGAACGCGGTTTCGTTGGTGGTCGCAGACGCGGCCAGGAAGCCCGTGGTCAGCCAGCGGTTGACCGTCACGCCATCCTGGTTGGTCGCGACGAAATTCTTGTCGCGATCATCCTTCATCAGCCTGGCGATGCGATCGAGCGCCTCGCCCCAGCCGATCTGCTTGAACTCGCGCTGGCCCGGCCCACGATACTGCGGGAACTTGGTGCGCGTCTCGGAGTGGACGAAGTCGAGGAGAGCGGACCCCTTCGGGCAGAGCGTGCCGCGATTGGTCGGATGGTCGGGGTCGCCCTCGATATGGATGATCGCCGGATGGGCGTTCTTGGACTTGTCGCCCAGGCTGTACATGATCACGCCGCAGGCGACGGAGCAGTACGGACAGGTATTCCGCGTCTCGGTGGTCTGGGCCAGCTTGAACGGGCGCACCGCCTGGGCGAGCGCCTCTTCCGGCCCGCCGAAACCGAGTGCAGCAATGGCCGAGCCGGCTAATCCGGCTCCTCCCCCTGCTAAAAATTGGCGGCGTGATAGCTCCTTCAGCATCTCAGACCTCCCAGAGGGCGCATATCGCCATACTCTTAGTTTGGAATAGTGAAACTCTAAGAGTCGGGCGTCAAGATACGACTTCGCTGGAACTTGCCGGGCTCACATGCTGCGAAGAGCAGTATTCGCAAGTGCGAAATGCCGCGGCCAAGAAACCTCCTCTCATGAAGCCCGCAATGGGCCGCTCAGGCTGAGGCCACCGGGATGAAAGCGGATTGTCCGGAGAACACGCGCTGGCGGGCACAGCTGGCGGCGCTTCCAGTTTGCGAGAGCGCTCGACTGGCCATTCCGCAACGGCAGACTACGCCGGGCCAGCCAACTCGGGCTGGCCCGGCGCGACCCACCGATCAGGCGACGAGGAAGCCGGCGTCGACCGGATCGTCGCGGTTGATCGTCCAGCGCGCCGTGCCGAGCAGGCCGGCGGTGCCCTTCACCGTCGGGCGCACGGCGCGGGTACCGTTCAGGCTGGTCTCGCCGATCAGGCAGCCCTCGAAGGTGCCGGAGCCGAGCAGGCCTTCCGAGCGGATCGGCTGCTGCAGCTTCATCAGGCCGCGTGCCTCGTACATCGCCATCATCGCGCTGGTGCCGGTGCCGCCAGGCGAGCGGTCGAGCTGCCCAGCCGAGAAGACGTGGACATTCTTGTAGAAGGCGCCCTCGATCGTCGGCTCGTGCCAGAAGGTGACGAAGTTGAAGTTGTTGATGTGGGCCGAGGCCGGATGCTGGATCGCGACCTTCTGGCGGAGCTGCTCGCGGGCGATGATGCCGAGGCGCGAGAGCTCCGAGCCATTCTCCGGCGAGATCCGGAGCGAGGTGCCGCGCAGGTCGATGATGCCAAAGTAGTTGCCGCCCCAGACGATGTCGGCCTTGAGCGAGCCGACGCCCGGCAGGTCGAACGGCACGTCCTGCGCCGCGACATAGGCCGGCACGTTCTCGAAGCGAGTCCAGAGCACCTCGGGGCCGTCATTGGCGACCTCGGCCGTCACTAGCCCGGCGGTGGTCTCGAAGCGGATGGTCGTGCGGCCGTTCGCACCGCGCCGGACGAGGCCGAGTGCGACCATCGCCATGCCGACCGCGATCGTGCCGTGGCCGCACATGTGAGAGTATTGGGTACCGTCGATATAGATCAGACCGGCATCGAACTCTGGGCTCGACGGCGGCGTCAGGAAGACGCCGAACATGTCCTTGTGCCCGCGCGGCTCGCGCATCAGCGCGCAGCGCAGCCAGTCATAGTTCTCCTCGAGGAAGCGGCGCTTCTCCAGGATGCTTGATCCGGCCGGATACGGAATCCCGCTATGGATGATGCAGAGGGGCTCACCCTCGGTATGCGTGTAGACGACGTCGAAGACATTCTGCTGGCGCATGTGCGGCTCCTTGGGAAAACGGGTGGTGGAGAGGGTTAGCGGCGTCGCTCCGAGAGCACGTCGAGGCCGATGGTGAGGTCGAGCAGCACGATGACGACGGCGGCGACGATGATGGTCAGGCCGGAGACCGCCGCGATCGTCGGGTCGATCGTGTACTGGACGTAGTTGAACAGCTTGACCGGGATCGTGGTCAGCTCGGCGGTGGTGTTGAAGATGCTGAGCTCGACATTGATCCAGGAGGCGATGAAGGCGAAGATCGCGCCGCTGACGAGCCCGCTGCGGATCTGCGGCAGCGTCACCAGAAAGAAGGTGGTCAGCGGCCGAGCGCCGAGATCGGCGGAAGCTTCCTCCAGGCTGCGCTGGTCCTCGCTGAGCTGCGGCAGCACAGCGCGCAGCACGAAGGGCATGATGATCACGACATGCCCGACCAGCAGCGCCGGGAAGCTGCGGACGAGGCCGATCGCGCTGCCATATTGCAGCAGCGCCGCCCCGAGCACGACATGCGGCAGGATCAGCGGCGACATCAGCGTCTCCGACAGGAGGCCGCGGCCAGTGAAGCGATAGCGCGCGATCGCGATCGCCGCCGGCACCGCCAGCAGCACCGCGACGATGGTCGCGGCGACCGCGAGCAGCGTGCTGATCAGGAAAGCCGAGACATAGGACGGATCGCCCAGCATCTTGCCGTACCAGGCGAGCGTGAGGCCCTGCGGCGGGAAGGCGAGGAAGCTGGTCGTGGTCAGCGACGCCCCGACGAGCACGACTAGCGGCAGCGCGAGATAAGCCAGCGCGGCGAAGGAGACGATCCGGACGAGAGCTGACACCATATCAGGCCCTCCTCGGCTCACTGAGGCGCCCGGCGATGGCGACGAGCGCCAGCGTCAGCACCAGCATGGTGATGCTGAGTGCACCGCCATAGTTGAAGTCGAAGACCGAGCTGTATTGCTGGAAGATCAGCATCGAGAAGACGGTGATCCGCCCGCCGCTGAGCAGCGCCGGCGTGACATAGGCGCTGACCGCCAGCATGAAGACCATGACGGCGCCCGCCATCAGACCGGGCAGGCTGAGCGGGAAGATGATGGTGCGGAAGGTACCGGCCGGCGTCGCGCCGAGATCGGCGGAGGCATGCTCCAGCGCCGGATCGACCTTGGCCAGCGCATTGCCGACGGCGAGCACGATGAAGGGCAGGAGGATGTAGACCAGGCCGATCAGGATGCCGAGCTCGGTGCCGAGGAAGCGCATCGGCCGCTCGATCAGGCCGAGCCCGATCAGCCCGTCATTGACCAGGCCATTGCGGCCGAGCAGCACCATCCAGCCGAAGGAGCGCACGATGTTGCTGGTGAACAGCGGCACGACCAGCAGGATCACGCAGAACCGGCGCCAGGGTCGCCATTTGACGATGCGGACGAGATACCAGGCGAGCGGGTAGCCGATCAGCACGCAGACCAGCGTGGTCAGCGCGCCGATTCGGAAGGTCACCCAGAGCACGTCCCAGTGATAGGTGTCGGCGAGGATGCGGAGGTAATGCGCGAAGGTCGGCTGGCCTGCCGCCGTCGTCAGGCTCGCGATCAGGACGACCGCCATCGGCGCCAGGAAGAAGGCGACGAAGAAGGCCGCCGGCAGGGCGCAGAGCAGCAGGACCGGGCGCAGCGTGCCGCTCATCACGCATCCCCCGGCACGAGACGCAGGTCCGAGAGGCGGATATTGGCGAAGGCCGCTTGGCCGACGCTGAGGCCGGCCAGGGCGGACGGGGCAAGCCGGGCCGTCAGGGTGGAGCCGCCGACGGTCAGCGCCACCGAGGCATGGCTGCCGACATGGACGACGTCGGAGACGATCACCGGCAGAGCGAGGCGCTCGGCGACGGGCTCGGCCGTGACGAGGATGTCCTCCGGACGCAGCACGCCGGTGAGTTCGCCCTGCGGTGCGTCGGCGGCGGGAAGCGTGATGGCACCATCTAGCAGCGAGAAACTGCCGTCGCTACGTCTGTTGACCGCGAGCAGGTTGGCGTCGCCGATGAAGTCGGCGGCGAAGCGCGTCGCCGGCCGGGCATAGATGTCCTGGCCACGGCCGATCTGCTCGATCCGGCCGCGATTCATCAGCACGATCCGATCGGCCATTGTCATCGCTTCCTCCTGGTCGTGCGTCACGAACAGGAAGGCGATGCCGAGCCGGTGCTGGATCTGCTTGAGCTCGCTCTGGACCTTCTTGCGCAGCTTCAGGTCGAGCGCGCTCAAGGGCTCGTCGAGCAACAGCAATTGCGGCCGGTTGACGATGGCGCGGGCCAACGCGACGCGCTGCTGCTGGCCGCCGGAAAGCTGCGCCGGCAGGCGCTCACCGAAACCGGCGAGGCCAACGAGCTCCAGCGCCTCCGCTGCGCGCTTGGTCGCCTCATCCTTGGCGACGCCCTGCCGGCGCGGCCCATAGGCGACGTTCTCGGCGACGCTCATATGCGGGAAGAGCGCGTAGTTCTGGAACACCGTGTTGAGCGGGCGCCGATAAGGCGGCAAACGCGTCACATCCTCACCGGCAAGCCGGATCGTGCCGGCCTCCGGCGTCAGGAAGCCGGCGATGCAGCGCAGCAGCGTGGTCTTGCCGCAGCCCGACGGCCCCAGCAGGGCGATGAACTCGCCCTGCTCGACGGAAAGCTCGATCGCCGTCAGCGCCGGCTGTCCGCCGAAATGCTTGGACAGGCCGTCTATGGCGAGGATGGGGCTCATGCTGCGGCTCGCGATGCTCGTTGCCATCAGCTCACTTGCGGGCGATCTGGCGGTTCCAGTCGTCGACGACGCGCGAGCGCAGGCCGTTGATCTCGGCCCAGTCGAACAATTGCAGATTCTTGACCGAGCCGGTCTCGCCCCAGGGCAGCTTGCGGGCGGTCTCGGGCTTGACCGCGACGTTCTTGACGGAGGGACCGAGATAGAGCTTCTCCGCCAGGCAACCGGAGGCTTCTGGCGTCAGCGCCTGGTTGATGAACTTGGCGGCAGCTTCTTTCTTCGAGGTGCCCTTGACCAGGTGCAGGCGGGCATCGGTCGCCCAGGCGCCTTCCTTCGGCACGACGAAGCCGATCGGCAGGCCCTTGTCGGCGAGATCCCAGGCGCCGACGTTGAAATGCGCGCCGATGATCGCCTCGCCGCTCTGATAGGCGTTGGTGGCGGCGCCCGAGGAATCGAAGAACAGGGCGGCCTTGAGCTCCTTGATCTTCTTGAAGGTCGAGGACAGATCGCCGGCCGGATGGCCCCAGATCTTCGACAGGAACATCACGAAGGGCACGCCGGAGGAATTCGCCGGCGAGGGGATGGTGACGGCGTCCTCGAACTCCGGCTTCCAGAGGTCGTTCCAGGAGGTCGGCACGGCCTTGACCTTCTGGGTGTTGTAGGTGAGCCCGAGCGAATAATAGCCGGTGCCGACCGCATAGGTGGTCGCACCGTTCTTGTAGATCGCTTCCGGCAGGGTATTGGCGAGATTGGGGATCGCCGCCGGGTCGAGAGTGTCGGTCACCTCGGCGGCGAGGGCGAGCTCGCTGATGCCGCCATCCATCCAGGCGACATCGATGGTGGGAGCGGCCTTCTGCTGCTGTAGCTTCGCCAAGGTGACGGTCGAGGTGCCGATCTCGGCGTTGACGGCGATGCCGGTCGCCTTGCTGAACGGCTCGGCGACGCAGGCCTTGAAGGCGTCGCCCCAATTGCCGCCATACCAGGCGACGGTGATCGACGAGGGCTGCTGTGCCAGTGCCGGGGCGGTGAGCAGGGTGGTGGCGAGCATGGCCGCGGCCAGCCGGATGGGTCGGGTCATCGTCGTTCTCCTCTGCCGAGCGTCTTTGCGCTTCTGTCGGGACATGTTGGCGCGCAGGCCGCAAAAGGCACTAGAATGTGCCGGCCCAAAATTTGAATAATCACGACATGAGCACCGTGCAGCTCCATCAGCCAGCCAGCGATCGGCCACCGCCCGTGCCAGCGCCTGTCTCGCGGCTGCGGGTCGGTTTCCTGCTGCTCGACCAGTTCACGCTCGCCGCCTTCTCCGGGCTTATCGACGTACTCAGGCTGGCGGCGGATCATGGCGGGCGCAGCCGCCAGCTGCATGCGAGCTGGACGGTGATGAGCCTCGACGGCGAGCCGCGGCGTTCGAGCTGCGGCGTCTCGGTCACCCCGAATGCGGGCCTGCTCGACCCCGCCGGCTTCGACTACATCGCCGTCTGCGGCGGCAACGACTATCTCAACGACGCCCTGCCCGAGAGCCTGCTCGGCTATCTGCGCCGCGCGGCAGGGGTCGGCGTGCGTTTGCTCGGGATCTGCACCGGCACCTTCGCCATCGCCAGGGCCGGCCTCGCCGGCCCGCGCCGGGTCTGCGTGCACTGGAACGTGCTCGACGCCTTCAAGGAACGCTTCCCCAAGGTTTCGGCCGGCGTCGAGCGGCTCTTCATCGACGAGGGCGACCTGATCACCTGCGCCGGCTCGACCGCGGCGATCGATCTCGGCCTTTACCTCGTTGCGCGCCATTGCGGTCGTGACAAGGCCCAGCAGGCGATGCGGCACATGATGCTGCAGGACATGCGCCCGGCCGAGATGCCGCAGCCGCACTTCTACGCCGAACTCAGACCGAACCTCGATGTCAGGGTGCAGCAAGCCGTGCAGTTCATCGAGCAGCGGCTCGACAATCCTCCGCCGATCGCCGCCGTCGCTCGCTATGTCGGCGTCAGCCCGCGCCAGCTGGAGCGTCTGTTCGGGGCCTCATTGAGCCAGAGCCCCGCGGCCTTCCAGCGCAAGCTGCGGCTGGACTATGCACGCTGGCTTATCCTCAACAGCAAGCGTTCACTCACCGACATCGCCATGGGCGCCGGCTTTTCCGACAGCGCCCACCTGTCTCGCGATTTCAAGGCTGCCTTCGGAGAAACGCCGCGCTCTCTGCGCCAGCCCGTCTGATCGGGAGTTTTCATGCGATCTCGAGACGGAGCGGACTCCGGCCTGATGCCCAGGCAGGATTGCGGGAGGCTCGCGGCCGCGCGAATGCGTTGAGCACACCGTGGTGAAGTTGTGCCCGCTCGCCCAGCGCAGATCAGCTCGCGCGCTGCTCTTTCGCACCATTCGCAGTCCCTTGCCCGGCAGAAAGCGATGCTGCGCCAGAGGTCCAGAAATTCAGGCCTGAGAGGCCGCTGCGGGACCGGTCTACGATTCCGGAGCCAACCCATTCGCTCCGTACTTGACGGCGGCACTGAACGGGTTCTATCTCTTTCGGAAATAGATACCAGTATATGAAATAAATTTCAAGCTGGTTACGACGACGCCGAAGATCGGTTCGGCGTCGAGCTCCGGAGGGGACACATGCGCATCAAGGAATTGGCTCGGACTTTGACGTTGACGGTCGCCGCAGGTCTTGGCCTGTCGCTTGCTTTGGGACATGGCGCAGCGGCGCAGACCCCCGCGCAGTTTCGCTGCAAGGAGGGCGAGACCTACTACATGAACGTGATGGTCTCAGGCGTGGAATACTGGTTCCCCGTCTACGAGATGTTCAAGCAGGCGGCGCAGTCGCTCGGCTGCAAGACCGCCTATACCGGCACGCCGGAATACGACGTCACCAAGCAGATCGCGAGCTTCGACCAGATCCTGGCGAAGAAGCCGGCCGGCATCCTCGTGCATCCGATGAATTCGGACCCGTTCATCGAGCCGATCAACCGCGCGACCGCCTCGGGTGTTCCGGTCGTGACCTTCGCGGCCGACTCGCCGAACAGCAAGCGCGTCTCCTACGTCACCTCGGACAATGACCGCGAAGGCTCCTATGCCGCCGACGTGATCGCCAAGGCGATGGGCGGCAAGGGCGAGTACGGCATTCTCGAGAATCCCGGGCAGGACAATCACGACAGGCGCGTCGCCGCCTTCGTCAAGCGGATGGGTGAGAAGCATCCGGGCATCAAGCTCGTCGCCCGCGCACCGTCCAACCAGGACCCGACCAAGGCCTACAACGCCGTGCTGAGCATGGCGCAGGCCAATCCCAATCTCGGCGCGCTGTTCATGCCGGAGGCCAATTCGGCGCTGGGCGCGGCGCAGGCGGCGCAGGAACTCGGCGGCAAGATCAAGGTCATGAACGCCGACGTGAACGGCAAGATCCTCGACATGATCAAGAGCGGCCAGGTCTTCGGGGCGATCAACCCGAACCAGGGCATGCAGGGCTATATGGGCTTCATGCTGCTGTTCATGGCGGCCCATCCCGAATTGATCGATCCGATGAACGACTACAAGCGCTCGGGCTTCAACCCGATGAGCGTGCCCTTCGTCGACAACGGCTTCGCCGTCGTCACCAAGGACAATGCCGACGATTTCTACTGGGACGCCTATCTGAAGCGTCGTGGCACCAAGGGCATCAAGGAATAAGCTCGAGCCCTCCCCCGGCGGAGTGTGGTTTCGCTCCGCCGCTCTCCTCCCTTGCGACGAGCCATGCCATGCCACCCCTCGCTCTCGAAGTCCGCAATGTCAGCAAGAGCTTCGGCCCGGTGCGTGCGCTCGACGGCGTCAGCTTCTCGCTACGCAAGGGTGAAGTGCACGCGCTGATGGGCGAGAACGGAGCCGGCAAATCGACGTTGATGAACATCATCGACGGCATCCTCAGGCCCGATGGTGGTGAGATCCTGGTCGATGGCCGCTCCGTCGAGATCGCCTCGCCGCAGAAGGCGCATGAGCTCGGTATCGGGCTGGTGCATCAGGAAATCGCGCTCTGCCCGGACATCTCGGTCGCCGAGAACATCTCGATGGCGGCGACCAACAGCCGGAGCGCCTGGCTGATGGATTATCGCGAGCTGCGCCAGCGTGCCGGCACGATCCTCGCCTCGCTCGCCGACATCGATCCGCAGGCGCTGGTCGGGGAACTGTCGATCTCGGAGCAGCAGATCGTCGAAATCGCCAAGGCACTGGCGCTCGACTGCTCGATCCTGATCCTCGACGAGCCGACAGCCGCATTGACCGAACGCGAGGCCGGCAAGCTCTTCGGGATCATCGCGCAACTCAAGGCGCGCGGCATCAGCATCATCTATATCAGCCACCGCATGGCCGAGGTCTTCGCGCATTGCGACCGGATCAGCGTGCTGCGTGACGGGCGCTATATCTGCACCGAGGAGGTCGCGGCGACGACGCAGGAGGAGATCGTCCGGCGCATGGTTGGCCGCCATCTCGGCGACATCTACCCGGCGAAGAATCCCGGCAGCATCGATGCTCCAGTTCTGATGGCGGTCAGCGGCCTCAGCGATAGCGATCGCGTCCGTGACGTCTCCTTCGAGCTGCGCCGCGGCGAGGTTCTCGGCATCGCCGGGCTGATCGGTGCCGGCCGCACCGAGATCGCCCTCGGCATCTGCGGACTGAACCGCCTCACCGCCGGCAAGGTCGAGTTCGAGGGCCGCGAGGTGACGCCACGCAGTTATGCCGAGAGCATCGCCAACGGCATCGTCTACCTCTCCGAGGACCGCAAGGGCGCCGGTGTCTTCGTCGACCTGCCGATCGCGGTGAACGTCTCGGCACTGGCCATCGACCGCGTCGCGAGCGCCGGATTCGTCAGCCGCGCCAAGGAACAGGCGCAGGCCAAGAGCCTCGCCGATCAGCTCCGGTTGAAGCGCGGGTCGCTCGATGACGCCGCTTCGACCCTGTCCGGCGGCAATCAGCAGAAGGTCGCGCTCGCCAAGCTGCTCTCGGTCTGTCCGAAGGCGATCATCCTGGATGAGCCGACGCGCGGCGTCGACATCGGCGCCAAGGCCGAGATCCACCGCATCCTGCGAGAGCTCGCGAGCGGCGGCACCGGCATCGTCGCGATCTCGTCGGAGCTGCCGGAACTGATCGGCCTGTGCGACCGCGTCCTCGTCGTGCACGAGGGTCGCATCGCCGGCGAGGTCTCGGGCGATGAACTCAACGAAGAAGCGATCATGCGGCTCGCCTCCGGGCTTGCGATCGAAGGGCAGGAAGCGAGATGAGCGTGGCCAGCGGATTGAACGAAGAGCTGCGTCCGGCCGCGGCGCGGGAGGCGACCGGCGGCGGCTGGCGCAGCATCGCCAGCATGCGCGAATTCGGCCTGCTGCTAATCATCCTGGCGCTCTGCGTCGTGATGAGCTTCGCCTCGCCCTATTTCCTGAGCTGGGGCAATTTCCGGGCGATGCTGATGTCCTTCTCGATCGAGGGCATCGTCGTGGTCGGCATGACCGTGCTCCTGATCGTCGGCGCGATCGACCTTTCGGTCGGTTCGGTCGTCTGCTTCGCCATGGTGGTCGCCGGCACGGCCTTCCTCGCCGGCATCGACCCCTGGTCGGCGAGCCTTGTGGGCATCGCAGCCAGCGCCCTCGTCGGTATCGCGATGGCCTCCTTCGTCACGGCGATCGGACTGCATTCCTTCATCGTTTCGCTGGCCTTCATGGTGATCGTGCGGGGCCTCTGCCTCGCCATCACCGACGGCAGGCCTCTGTCGCTGTTCTCCCTGCCGCCGGGCTTCAAGTTCATCGGCCAGGGCACGGTGCCGCTCGACCTGCGCTTCCTCGGTTTCGCCCAGGTCTACGACGTGCCGGTCGTGATCCTGATCTTTCTCGTCGTGGTCGTCGTCTTCGATCTCCTGCTGCGCAAGGCGACCGTGTTCCGCAAGGTGTTCTACACCGGCAGCAACGAGAAGGCGGCGCAGTATTCCGGCATCCGCACCAACCGGGTGAAGTTCTTCTGCATCGTGCTGTGCTCGACCCTCTCGGGCGTTGCCGGCGTGCTCTACATGGCCCGCTTCGGCGCCGCGCCGCCGACCTTCGGCGTCGGCATGGAGCTCAACATCATCGCTGCGGCGGTGATCGGCGGCGCCAGCCTCAAGGGCGGCTCCGGCACCATCCTGGGCGCGATCCTCGGCATCGCCCTGCTCTCGGTGGTCTCGAGCTCGCTGACCCTGCTCGACGTGCCGCCGGTCTGGCAGGATGTGATCCGCGGCGTGATCCTGCTCGCAGCCGTCACGATCGACCACCTCCTCCACACCCGCAAGCGCGCCCGCGGCGCTGTCCGCGCTGGCTGAACGAGTTCGTCATGGCCTCCCATTCCAACGACGATTTCGAACGCTTGCGGAAGATCCATCGCGTGCTGGTGATGCACTACGTGGAGGGCCTCAGCCAGGCCGAGATCGCCAAACGTACCGGCCTCTCGCACCCGACCGTCAACCGGCTGGTCAAGGAGGGGCACGAGCGCGGCTATGTGCAGATCTCCGTGCGTTCACCCCTGCAATCGCTGTTCGCGCTCGAGGAGCAACTCGCAGCCGCTGGCGCGCTGAAGGAGGCGATCGTCACGCCGACGGTCTCCGACCAGGAAGAGGTCAACCTGACCACGGTCGGCCGGGCAGCGGCCGAGTTCCTGCTGTCGAACCTCCGGGATGGCGACACGATCTGCGTCTCGGGCGGGCGCGGCGTCGATGCGGTGATCCAGGCGCTCGCGCCGAACCGGGCCTATGACGTCACCGTCGTGCCGGCGACCGGCGGCATCCAGGGCGAATACTTCACCGACGTGAACCATCTGGCGGCGCAGCTCGCCCACAAGCTCCAGGGCAAGGCCTTCCAGATCCATGCGCCGGTCTTTGCCGCCTCGCGCGAAGAGCGCGACGTGCTGCTCTCCTTGCAGTCGGTGCGCGAGGTGCTGGCCCGGGCCCGCGACGCGGCGATCGCGGTAACCGGCATCGGCTCGGTCCTGGCCGACCGCTCGACCTATCTCAGCCTGCGCACGATGGGGCCCGGCACCGAGAGCGAACTGGCGCGGCTGGGTGCCGCCGGCGAGCTCGTCGCGCATCTGCTCGATCGCCGCGGCCAGCTTTGCGACTACCCGCTGAACGAACGCGTGATCGGCCTGACACTCGACGAGCTCAAGGCGATCCCGCTGGCGATCGGCGTCTGCGCCGGAGCGCGCAAGGCGGCGCCGGCCGCCAGCGCCCTGCGTGGCGGCTTCCTCGACGTGCTGGCGACCGACGAGTCCACCGGCAACGCGATCATCGATGTCTTGAAGGACGAAACCCATGGCAACTGACCAGCAATCACGCCCGATGAGCAAGAGCGCGGTGAACGCGAGCGCCATCGGCCTCGGCACCTGGGCGATGGGCGGCTGGATGTGGGGCGGCACCGACGAGGCCAAGGCGGTCGAGGCGATCCGCGCCTCGCTCGACGCCGGCGTCAGCCTGATCGACACCGCACCTGCCTATGGCCTCGGCAAGTCGGAGGAGATCGTCGGCGAAGCGATCGCCGGCCGCCGTTCCGAGGTGGTGCTCGCGACGAAATGCGGCCTCGTCTGGCATACCGACAAGGGCAACCACTTCTTCGACGAGCATGGCCAGCGCGTCCATCGCCATCTTGGCCGCGACTCGATCCTGCACGAGGTCGAGCAGAGCCTGCGCCGCCTGCGCACCGACTATATCGACCTCTACATCACCCATTGGCAGGACCCGACGACGCCGATCGCCGAGACCATGGCCACGCTGCTGGAGCTGAAGCAGCAAGGCACGATCCGGGCGATCGGGGTGAGCAATGTCAGCCCCGAGGAGCTGAAGGCCTATCTCGCCATCGGCCCGGTCGATGCCATCCAGGAGCGCTACAACATGCTCGATCGGGAGATCGAGACGACGCTGCTGCCGATCTGCCGGACGCATGACGTCGCGACGCTGAGCTATTCCTCGCTGGCGCTCGGCCTGCTCTCCGGCAAGATCGGGCCGGAGCGGGTCTTCTCCGGCGACGACCTGCGCAAGGACGATCCGCGCTTTGCGCCCGAGAGCCTGAAGCGCATCGCCGCCTTCCTCGCCGAGATCGCCCCGATCGCGGCAGCGCATGATGCGACTGCAGCCCAGCTCGTGATCGCCTGGACCATCGCCCAGCCCGGCATCACCTATGCCCTCTGCGGCGCCCGCGACCGGACGCAGGCGGTCGAGAACGCCGGCGCCGGCAGGATCGTATTGTCGGCTGCGGAGCTGCGCCGCGTCGACGAGGCGATCGTGCGCCATCTGCCCAAGGCAGCCTGAGAAGCATCCAGAGACCATGATGGCCCAGGATCGTGCAGAGCGGATCGACGCCTTGCGTCGCAAGGGGCGTGCCCAGGTGCTCGTCGTCGGTGGCGGCATCAACGGCATCAGCACCTTCCGCGAGCTTGCGCTCAACGGCGTCGACGTCGTGCTGGTCGAGCGCGGCGACTTCATGAGCGGGGCGAGCTCCGCCCCCTCGCGCATGATCCATGGCGGCCTGCGCTACATGGAGAATGGCGAGTTTGCGCTGGTCAGGGAATCGCTGCATGAGCGCAACCTGCTGCTGGCCAACGCGCCGCATCTCGTCAGCCCGCTGCCGACGCTGATCCCGGTGGTCGACCGCTTCTCCGGCGTGGTCGGCGCCGTGCGCCGCTTCCTCGGTGGCAAGGAGACGGCTGGCGCCCGTGGCGCCCTGATCATCAAGCTCGGACTTTCGCTCTACGATCTCTACGCCGGCCGTGACAGCGGCGTGCCGCGCCACAGTTTCTTCGGTGGCCGCGAGACGCGGCGGCGCTGGCCGGCGCTACGCACCGACATCGTCGGCAGCGCGCTCTATTATGATGCCAGGATCAGCCATCCCGAGCGGCTCGGCATCGAACTTGTTCTCGACAGCGAGCAGGCCTCGCCTCAGGCACTGGCGCTCAACCATCTCGGCCTCGTCGGGCTGGAGCCGGGCGGCGCGGTGCTCGAAGACAGCCTGACCGGCGAGCGCTTCACGCTCGACGCCGAGATCATCGTCAACGCGACCGGCGCCTGGATCGATCTGACCAATCAGGAGCTGGCCGGGAAGGCACCGCGATTGATCGGCGGTACCAAGGGCTCGCATCTCGTCATCGCCAACCAGCGCCTTTACGAGGCGATCGGCGAGACGATGATCTACTTCGCCAATCGTGAGGGCCGCGTCTGCATCCTGTTCCGGCATCTCGGCCAGGTGCTGGCGGGCTCGACCGATATCAGCGTCGAGACGCCGGACGGGATCCGCTGCGAGCCTGACGAGGCCGCCTATATCCTCGCCTCGATCGCCGAGGTCTTCCCGGATATCCCGATCGCGCCGAGCGAGCTGATCTATCGCTTCTCCGGGGTGCGGCCGCTGCCACGCAGCGACCACAGTCTCAATGCCAGCATCTCGCGCGACCACAGCTGCGAGTGGCTCGAGCCGGCAGCCGGCGCGGCCCGGCCGGTGCTCAATCTGGTCGGCGGCAAATGGACGACTTTTCGCGCCTTCGGTGCTGCCGCCGCCGACATGGTCCTGACCAGGCTCGGTCTTCCGCGCCGGGCGGTGACCGAGCACAGCGCTATCGGCGGTGGCCGCGACTATCCTGCAAACGCGCATCGGCAGGCCTGGATCAACCAGATCGCCGCGCTGGCGGGATTGAAGCGAGAGGCGGTCGAACGCTTGCTGATGCGTTATGGCACCCGCGCCGACGACCTCGCCGGCGCACTGGCTGAACGCGGCGATCAGGCCTTGAGCACGCTACCAGCCTACGGCCATCGCGAGATCGCCTGGATTATCGAAACCGAGCGCCCGGAGACGCTGGCCGACCTCGTCTTGCGCCGTTTGACCATCGCCTTCACCGGCGAGCTCTCGCACGCCGCAGTGGTCGAACTGTCGAAGGTGATGGCGGCCGCTCGCAATTGGGACGAACGCCGACGGCTGGCAGAATGCGCCGCCCTCTTTTCCGAACTCAACACCAACCACGGCGTCAGCGAAGCGTCGCTTCGCCGGCGCGATGCCGATCAAGGGAACAGCGATGTACGATTCGAAGAAGGTCCGCATGAACCGGCTGTTCCACAACGGCAGGTGTCTTGACGTCGCGATCGACCACGGCGTCTGCAACGAGCCCTCCTTCCTCGACGGGCTCGAGGATATGGGCCGGATCGTCGACGTGCTGGCTGCGGCCGGTCCCGATGCGATCCAGATGAACTACGGCCAGGCCGATCTGCTGCAGGGGCGGCCCGGCAAGGACAAGCCGGCGCTGGTCATGCGCATCGACATGGGCAACCCCTACAACGCGCTGCGTCATCGCGAGATGTGGGCGGTCCTGCAGAACGCGCATGATCCGGTCGTGCCAGCGCTGAAGCTCGACGCCGCCTGCGTCGTGGTCAACCTGTTCATGCTGCCGGACGAGCCCGCGCTGTTCCGGCAATGCGTCGAGAACATCGCCCGCGTCCGGCAGGATTGCGAGCGCTACGGCATGCCGCTGATGATCGAGCCGCTGGTGATGCAGCCGAACAGCGCCCGCGGCGGCTATCTCGTCGACGGCGACGCCCAGAAGATCGTCACGCTGGTGCGCCTCGCCCGCGAGATGGGCGCCGATATCATCAAGGCCGATCCGACCAGCGATCCCAGCGAGTTCGGCCGTGTCGTCGAGGCGGCGCGCTGCCCTGTGCTGGTGCGCGGCGGCGGCAAGGCCGATCTCCGGCAGGTCTTCGCCAATTCCCACGCGCTGATGCAGCAGGGCGCGCACGGCATGGTCTATGGCCGCAACATCTATCAGCATGCCTCGCCGAGCCGCGTGGTCAGGGCGCTGATGGCGATGATCCATGACGGCGCCGACGACGAGGCCGCCTGGCGGATCTATGAGGCGCAGGGATGAGCGATCTGCTTCTCGGCCTCGATGCCGGCAACACCGTCGTCAAGGCGGTGCTGTTCGATCGCAGCGGCAAGGTCGTCGGCAAGGCGGCACGGGATGGCCGTTCGAGCAAGCCTGAGCCCGGTCATGTCGAACGCGACATCGGCGAACTCTGGGACAATGCCGGCGAGGTAATCGCCGCCTGCCTGCGCGACGCCGGCGCCGAAGGCCGCGACATCGCCGCGGTCGGCACGGCCGGTCACGGCAACGGTCTCTATCTGCTCGACAAGCAGGCGAAGCCGCTGCTCGGCATCCAGTCGCTCGACACCCGCGCTGCCGGTCTGGCGGCCGAGTGGCGGGCCGATGGTACCGCCGCGACGCTTTACCCGCTCTGCCTGCAGAAGCCTTGGCCGTCGCAGACCGCGACGCTGCTTGCCTGGATCAAGCGCAACCGGCCGGAGATTTATGAGCGGGCCGGCGCCGCCTTCCTGTGCAAGGACGCGCTGACCTTCATGCTCACCGGCAGACGCGTGAGCGACTATTCCGATATGAGCGGCTGCGGGCTGATGCGTTTGCCCGAGCGCGACTACGATACTGAGTTGCTCGCGGCCTATGGCCTCGCCGATGCTCGAGCGTTGCTGCCGCCGCTCGTGCAGTCCGATGCGATCGCCGGAAGTGTGACGGAGAACGCGGCACGACGGACAGGGCTCGCAGCCGGCACGCCGGTTGCCGCCGGTTTCTTCGACATCATCGCCAGCTCCGTCGGCGCCGGGGCGGCTGAGCCGGGGCAGGCCGCGGTCGTGGTCGGAACCTGGGGCATCAACCAGATCATCCTCGACCGGCCGCTGGTCGACGAACGCATCTTCCATGCCTGCACCTGGCGGGCGGATCGCTATGTCGCGGTCGAATCCAGCGCCACCTCGGCGGTCAATCTCGAATGGTTCGTGCACGAGATTCTGGGGGAGCACGGCCCGGATGCTTTCGCGCATTGCAATGAGCTCGTCGCCTCGGTGGCGCCGAGCGCCGACAGCCCGCTCTTCCACCCCTTCCTCTACGGTTCTGGAACCGAACCGCAGGCGCGGGCCGCTTTCCTCGGTCTCGCCGGCTGGCATGATCGGGCGCAGATGCTGCATGCGCTTTATGAAGGCGTCGTCTTCGAGCATCGCCGCCATATCGATCGTCTGCGCGCCGCCGGGGTCGGCTTCGATCGTGCGGTCTTGTCGGGCGGCGGCTCGCGCAGCGCGGCCTGGTGCCAGATGTTCGCCGATGGCCTCGCTGTGCCGGTCACGGTCGCCGAATGCGAGGAGACCGGCGCGCTCGGCGCCGCCATCGCCGCCGGCGTCGCGGCTGGTCTGTTCGGGGACATCGAAACCGGCGTCGCCGAGATGGTCAGGCCCAGGCGCAGCTTCGTGCCGAACCGCCCAGACGGGACGTTGAGCGATGCGCGCTACCGGCTCTACGATGCTCTTGCTACGACTCTGGCAGCACAGTGGCAGCGTTATCGATCGGAGGTCGCGTGAGCGTCCGTCGCCATCTCGGCTCCTGGGATTATGTCATCGTCGGCGCTGGCTCGGCGGGCTGCGTGCTCGCCAACCGCCTCAGCGCCGATCCGCAGAAGCGCGTGCTGCTGCTCGAGGCCGGCGGCTCGGACAACTACCACTGGATCCATATCCCGGTCGGCTATCTCTACTGCATGGGCAATCCCCGCACCGACTGGGGCTACAGCACGGCGCAGGAGAAGGGCCTCAACGGGCGCTCGCTCGCCTATCCGCGTGGCAAGGTGCTCGGCGGCTGCTCCTCGATCAACGGCATGATCTACATGCGCGGCCAGGCCGCCGACTATGACGGCTGGCGCCAGCTCGGCAATCACGGCTGGGGCTGGGACGAGGTCCTGCCGCTGTTCCGCAAGTCGGAGCGGCATCACAGCCTGGCCGGGCCGTTCCATGGCCAGGAGGGCGAGTTGCGGGTCGAGCGCCAGCGCCTGTCTTGGCCGATCCTCGATGCCGTGCGTGAGGCCGCCGAGGAGATCGGCGTGCCCAAGGTCGACGATTTCAATGCCGGCGACAATTTCGGCTCGGCCTATTTCGAGGTGAACCAGAAGGCCGGCTTCCGCTTCAACGCGGTGCGTGCCTTCCTGAGCCCGGTGCGAAGCCGTGGCAATCTGACGGTGCTGACGCAGGCGCAGGCCGAGCGCATCGTCTTCTCCGGCAAGCGCGCGACCGGTCTCGAACTGCGCCTCAAGGGCGAGCCCGTCCAGGTCGACGCCGCCGGCGAGCTCATCCTGTCGGCGGGAGCGATCGGCACGCCGCAATTGCTGCAGCTATCCGGCGTCGGGCCCGGCTCGCTGCTGTCGCAGCACGGCATCGCCGTCCAGCACGAGCTGGCCGGTGTCGGCGAGAACCTGCAGGACCATCTCCAGATCCGCACTGTCTTCAAGATCACCGGCGCGGGGACGCTGAACGAGCGCCAGGCGAGCCTGTTCGGCAAGGCTGGCATCGCGCTCGAATACGCACTGCGCCGCTCCGGCCCGATGGCGATGGCGCCGAGCCAGCTCGGCATCTTCATGCGCTCGGATGAGCGCTTCGCCACGCCGAACATCGAGTTCCATGTCCAGCCGCTCTCGCTGGAGCGCTTCGGCCAGCCGCTCGACGCCTTTCCGGCGGTCACGATCTCTGTCTGCAATCTCCGGCCGGATTCACGCGGCCATGTCCGGATCACCTCGGCCGATCCCTTGGCGCATCCCACCATCGCGCCGAACTATCTCTCGGCCGAAAGCGATCGCGAAGTCGCAGCCGCCTCGATCACCGCGGCGCGCCGGCTGATGGCGACGCGCCGGATGCAGGCCTTCCGGCCGGAGGAACTCAAGCCCGGCATCGCGATCCAGGAGCCTGCCGAGCTGGCGCGGGCGGCGGGCGACATCGCGACGACGATCTTCCACCCCGTAGGTACCGCCAAGATGGGCACCGACGCGATGGCGGTGGTCGATCCGCAATTGCGCGTGCACGGCCTTGCCGCCTTACGCGTCGTCGACGCCTCGATCATGCCGACGATCGTCTCCGGCAACACCCATGCGCCGGCAGTGATGATCGCCGAGAAGGCGGCGCAGCTCATGGCCTAGGGTCTAAACTCAACCGGACCTGCTGGCTCCATGAGGCGAGGCGCCGCACGTTCCTCACGCCCTGTATCGTTCGACCATCTCGACAATTCGGCGCGCCGCATCCAAGGCGGCGATCCGGTCCTGCGAGAAATTCAGCCGGATGCTTCGCTCGTGCGGGCCGAATTCCGTGCCGGGCGTCACGATGACGTCAGCCTGATGGCGTAGCAGTCTGACGAAATCGAGCGGGGCGACGGTGAGGCGCGGCAAGGTCGGGAACACGTAGCTTCCGGCCTGCGGACGCCGTGTCGGAAAGCCTGCGGCAGAAAAGATCGCGAGGAGGTCGTCGCGGATTGTCTGATGCTCTGCCACCCTTTGCTCCATCCAGCCTGCCGGTTCGTCGAACCAGGACCGAAGGACCGCCTGATTGTAACCTGCCGCCCGCAGCGAGACGATCGCCTGGAGTTTCTCCATCCTGTCGATGATTTCCGGCGCGCCGAATGCGACGCCGAGACGGTATCCGCTCAGGGACTCGGTCTTGGAGGGCCCCATGATCGTCAGGCACTGGCCTTCGGGAAGGCCGTTTGCGCGGATATGCGTATAGCTTTCCCCGTCGTACTGCAGGCGGGAATACAATTGGTCGGCGACGATCGTGGCTCCGTGCCGTTTCGCCAGCGCGGCGATCCGCTCGATCTCGCGCGGGGAATAGACCGCTCCGGTGGGATTGTTGGGGTTGGAGAAGACGAAGGTCTTCGCTCCCGCCTCGAACGCCGCCTCCAGCTGGGTCAGGTCGAGGCCGGCTCCCTCCGCGCTCCCGAGATAGTCCATGGCGATCGGGACAATCTCGCCGCCGAAGAAGCGCACCAGCTTGCGATTGGCGAAATAGTCCGGCTGGACGATTGCGACCTTGTCGCCGGCAGCGACGGTCGCGGCAACGGCGAGGAATAGCGCGCCTTGGGTACCTGGCGTGACGATGATGCCGGCATCCTTCGACACCGGAGCTCCAGTGAAGGCCTCCAGCTTCGCGGCCAGCTCCGCGCGAATATCCGCGGAACCACGATACTCGGTGTACGCTTGGCGGCCGCCGATCCGCACGGCCTCCTCGAAGCGTTCCATGGCGTCCGGGGGAGGAGCGAAAGCATCGACGTCGCCGTGCGAGAAGTCGACCCGGCGGCCCGGCAGGACCTCCCCGATCATCAGACTCCGGATGTCCTCATGCGATTGCCGCACCTCCTGTCCCGGAGCGTTGTCGGTCGAGAGGGCTGCGAACTTGCTGGCTAGCGACGACATGTTTGTCCCTGTTGGCGAGTTGATGAGCGAGATCTGGGATTCCAAGGCTGGGGCTATCCTGCAAGAGCCTTGCGGAATACCTCCGGCTCGACGTTTCCGCCCGAGAGCAGCACCACGGCGCGCCGCCCACGCAGCGCTTCCGGGCGCTTTAGAAGCGCGGCCAATGCGACAGCTCCGCCGGGCTCGACCACGAGGCGAAGTTCCTCGAATGCGAAGCGGATGGCGCGCAGGACCTCTTCATCCGACACTGTCAGGACGCTGGAGAGTTTCCTGCGATTGAAGGAAAACGGCAGCTCCGCCGGCGTCGGCGCCAGCAGGGCATCGCAAACGGAGCCGGAGAGGCGCTCGTTAACCTCCCGTCTGCCGCTGGCGAGAGAGCGCCGCGTATCGTCGAAATCCTCGGGCTCAGCCGCCCAAAGTTCCGCCCGCGAGCCCAGCGCCTCCATGGCGAGCCCCGTACCAGCGGCGAGCCCACCACCTCCGCAGGGAACGACGACGAGGTCCACCTCGCCGGACGCCTGCCCGGCCGCCTCGACGAACGCGGAGCCCTGCCCGGCGATGACGAAGCGATCGTCGCCCGGCGGGACCACGGCCACAGGCATGCGTGCCGCGATCTCGGCGGCGATGTCCTCGCGGGATTGCCTGCCGCGCTCGTAGAGGACGACCTCTCCTCCGTTTTCGCGGGCCTTGTCGATCTTGTTGGCGGGAGCATCGCTCGGCATGACGATCGTCGCGCGGATGTCGAGCATCCGGCCGACGGTCGCGACGGCCTGGCCATGGTTGCCCGTTGAATAGGCGACGACGCCACCGGGAAATTCGGACCGATCCAGCCGCGAAAGCCGATTATAGGCCCCCCTGAACTTGAAGGCGCCCGAGCGCTGCAGATTCTCGCATTTGAGCAGGATCTCGGCGCCGGTCAGCCGATCGAGGGTCGGCGAACGCAGCAGCGGCGTGCGAACGGCCACGGGCTGCAGGACGCGCGCGGCGTCGAGGACGTCATCTGGGTTGGGAGCTGTCAGATCGGTCATCTCAATGGGCCAGGATGCGTGACAGGAAGAGACGGGCGCGCTCCGAACTCGGCTCGGCGAAGAAGCGCCGGGTTTCTGCGACCTCGACGATCTCACCCCTGTCCATGAACACGACCCGGTCGGCCGCCGCCTTGGCGAACCCCATCTCGTGGGTCACGACAACCATGGTCATTCCCTCACGGGCGAGCTCCAGCATCACCGCCAGCACCTCGCCGATCATCTCGGGGTCCAGGGCCGAGGTCGGCTCGTCGAAGAGCATGGCGAGCGGGTCCATGGCGAGCGCGCGGACGATCGCGATGCGCTGCTGCTGGCCGCCCGAGAGCTGCCCCGGATAGGCCGCTTCTTTGTCGACGAGGCCGACACGCTCGAGGAGGCTACGCGCCTTGTCCTCGGCCTCGGCACGGCTCCGCTTGAGCACATGGATCTGCGCCAGGCAGACATTCTCCATCACCGTGAGGTGCGGATAGAGTTCGAAGTGCTGGAACACCATGCCGACCCGCGAGCGGATCCTGGCGGCTGCCGCGGGCTTGGAAGGAAGGTCGTCGCCATCGATGACGACCCGCCCGGCCTGGATCGGCTCGATCCCGTTGATGCATTTGACGAAGGTGCTCTTGCCTGAGCCCGAGGGCCCGCAGATCACGACGACTTCGCCGCGCGCGACCTCGAGGCTGCAGTTCCTGAGGACCGCAACCTCTCCATAGCTCTTGGACAATCCTTCGATCCGTATCATGGCGACCATATCGTTCGCGCTGACGCGCGGTTGCTGGGAAAGGGCTGGCCGGCGGCGCTAGTGCGCGTGATGCCGGTCACGGTTCAGGCGTTGCGCCAGCGCGCCGCCGGCAGTGCACAGGGCGAAGTAGACGAGAGCGGCGAACACATAGAGCTCGACAATGCGGTTCTGGGTGTTCGCCACGATGCTCGCGGAGGTCATGAAGTCGTGGAGCGACACGACATAGACCAGCGAGGTGTCCTGGAAGAGCACGACGCCCTGCGTGACCATCAGAGGCGCCATCTTGCGCAGCGCCTGCGGCAGGACGACCAGGCGGATCGTCTGGAGATAAGTCATCCCCGACGCCTTGGCCGCCTGCCATTGCCCTGGCCGGACGCTCTTCAGGCCCGCCCTGATGATCTCCGAATAGTACGCGCCCTCGAACATGACGAACGCGATCAACACAGAGTAGAGAGCGCCGACGGGCCGGCCGAGCAGCAGCGGTACGAGGAAGTAGAACCAGAAGATCACGAGGATCAGCGGAACGGCCCGAAAGCCGTTCACATAGAGCGCGGCCGCCATCGCCAGGTAGCGGAAGCGCGAGAGACGCGCGATGGCGATGATCAGGCCGAGCGCCATGCCTCCGGCCATGGCGACGGCGGTGAGCCCGAGGCTGAGGCCGAGCCCCTGCAGGAGGAAAGGCACGGCGTTGGGGATCACGGAGAAGTCGAATCCGGTCATCGCTCAACCTTTCGCAGCCGAACCGGCCACCGAGATCCGGCGCTCGATGGCCGTCATGAGCGTCGTCACGACCAGGGCGATGGCCATGTAGACGACCGTCGCAGCGGTGAAGGCCTCGAAGCCCTGATAGGTGAAGCTCTGGATCTGCTGGGTTTGCGCCGTCAGCTCGTAGACGCCGATGGTCAGGGCAATCGACGAATTCTTGAATATCGTCAGAAACTCCGAGGTCAGCGGCGGCACGACGATCCTGAACGCCTGCGGCAGCAGGACGTGCCGATAGGCCTGGACCGTGGACAATCCCGAAGCGCGAGCTGCCATAGACTGGCCGCGCGGGACGGCTGCGATGCCGGCAGAGACCTGGACCGCGACGCGTGAGGCCGTGAACAGGCCCAACGCCACGATGGCCGTCACGATCTCCGGATGCGGCAGGTCCCGCTTGAGCCAGGTCCCCACGGTTTTCGGCAGCAGTTCCGGCACGACGAAGAACCAGAGGAACATCTGCAGGAGCAGAGGGACGTTCCGGAACAGGTTGATGTACGACCCAGTGACCATGCGCATCGCGCCGCGACCGCCGCTATGGAGCACGCCGATCAGCGTCCCGATCGTGATCGCGATGGCCCAGCCGGCGAGCGAGATCACGATCGTCATGGCGATGCCTTGGCCGAGCCAACCCAGATAAGGGGATTGGAAGAGGACGCCCCAATTCCACGCATAGCTCATGGCGCGCCCTTCCCGGCCTGCCCGCGGATCCAGATCCGCTTCACTCGGGAATCCCGATGATCTGGAAGGTGGTCGCCAGCGGCACCGACAGAGGCACGCCCAGCGGCTCGAACCACTTCTGGTAGACCTTCTGGAGCTCGCCCTCGCGCGCCAGCCGGGCGAGCGTCGCGTTCACGAGCGACAGGAAGACCGTGCTGTTCTTCTGCACCAGGAAGCCGTAGCTGTCGTAGGAGAGCGGCTTGCCGACGACCTCGTAGTCTGTGGGCGACGGCGCCTTGCCGCGAAGCCCGAACAGCAGGATGTCGTCGGTCGAGAAGGCGTCGACGCGATCGGTCGACAGGGCAAGGAAGCCCTCCGAATTGTCCCGTACCGGCACGATCCGGATGTTCAGCTTGTCACGCTCGACGAGGGACTTGATCAGGCGCTCGGGCACCGAGTTGATCGGCAAGGCGATCGACTTGCCGTTGAGGTCGGCGAGCTCGGCGATGCCGGACTTCGACTTCACCAGGAGCCGCGTCGAGGAGATGAAGAAGGGGCTCGAGAAGTCGACCTGCGCCTGGCGTCCGACCGTGTTCACGGCGGATTCGCAGGAAATGTCGACGGTCCCGTTGGCGACGAGCGGGATGCGGTTCTGCAGGTTGACCGGCACCCATTTGATCTCGAGCTCGGCCAGACCGAGCGCAGACTTCACGGTCTGCGCGACCTTGACGCAAAGATCGCTCGAATAGCCGGTCGGCTTCCCCTGCGCGTCGATGTAGGAGAAGGGGATCGAAGCCTCGCGATACCCGATCGCGATCGATTTCTTCGCTTTGATCCGATCGACCACGGCATCCGACGATTGCGCAGCGGCGGTCGATGCCGCTCCCAGTGCCGCGCTGATGCAGATGGCGGCCAGCGCCACGATGCGACCCTTCATGTCCCGCTCCCGTTGTGGTTGTTGGTCGATGCGATGTCAGGCGATGGCTTCGAGCAGCTCGGCGAGACTTGAAACCGTCAGGTCAGGCCGGGCCTCGGCCGCACCCTCGCCGGACAGGCCGAGAAGGCGCTGCCGCCGGTTGATCCAGGCCGATTTGAGTCCGAGCCTGTTGGCGGGCGTGATGTCGGCGCGAAGGCTCTGGCCGACATGCAGGACGCGCTCCCGCGGGACGCCGATCGCCTCGAGCTCGGCCAGCGCAGTGGTGAAATGCTCGTCGCTGGGCTTGTAGGCGCCGATCCGCTCGGCCGTGACGACGATGTCGAAGCGGATGTTCATCCTGGCGCAGGACGAGGCCAGCGAGGCGTTGTCGATGTTCGACAGCGCTCCGATCCTGGCGCGTGCCTGCAGCGCTTTCAGCCCAGCTTCGGTGTCGGCATAGGCGGGCCAGTCATGCGGCGTCTTGGAGAATGCCTCCCGGCGGGAGGCGTCTACCGCGACGCCGTAGTCAGACGAGATCCGGTCGAAGCAGCGGCGGAGAACCTCCGGATAGAGATGCGCCGGACGCTCCTTCTGGATTTCGGCACGGGCCCTGTCGAACGACATGATCAGCTCGTCGCCCGTCGCCACGATGCGGTTTTCGTTCGCCCAGGCCTGCAGGAACGCGGCGATCGACGGTTCCCAGTCAATGAGTGTGCCGTAGACGTCGAAGGTCACTGCGTCGAAGTCGGTCAAGCGAAGCATGGAAAAGCCGTTCTCGTTCGGGGCTGAGATGAATTAGCGATAATCGCTAATTTTGAACTCGTCAACCCGACGCCGTGAGAGCAGGCGGGAGCGGCCATAAATCAATGGTTCTGAGCAATAAGCGATTGACTTCAGAGGGTGAGCAGGGGCAAGAAGCATCTGCTCAGCTCAGAATTATCGCTAATCGACCCGAGAGACGGAAGCGTCGTGGATCACCCCGATATCATCGAGCCCGCGCCGCGACGCGATAATCGCTCGGCGGCCGCGATCGTCGTCGACGAGTTGCGCGCCGCGATCCTCCGGAACCGGCTGAGGGGAGGCGAACGTGTGCGGCAGGACGCGATCGCCACGCAGTTCGGCGTGAGCCAGATGATCGTTCGCGAAGCCTTCAAGCAATTGGTGGGAGAAGGCTTCCTCACGGCCGAACCCAGGCGCGGCGTCAGCGTGGCGGTCATGAGCCAGGATGAGGCCTGGGAAATCAGCCAGCTCCGCGCGCTCCTGGAATGCCAGGCGCTGCGCTGGGCCATTCCCAACATGGTCCGCGCTGACTTCGTTCGATCAGCGGCTATCCTCGGCGAGTTGGACGGCTCCGACACCGTCGACGCCAAGATCCTTTTGAACGGCCGTTTTCACGCCACCCTGTATGCACCGGCGAAGCGGCCGCGCACGCTGGAGATGATCGAAGCGCTCAGGATGAATTTCGAACGGTACCTGCGGTTCACTTGGGAGCAGACGCATCATCTGGAACAATCCCAGGCGGAGCACAGGACCATCTTGACGCTCTGCGAGATGCGCGATGTTGAACGAGCCTGCGACGCTCTGCGCAAGCACGTTCTCGCCACGGGGGATCTCCTCGTGGATAGCCTCACCCGGAAGACTTAGCGGCGCCCTTCTCGCCAGCCGAAATGATCGTTTGACACGCCATATTATCGCTAATCGTTAGATCTCCGCGAAGCACTCTGGGGCGCCAGATGTTGTCACGTCGGATGCCGGAGCCCGGGAGAGGCACATGAGATACAGGCGGATCGGCATCATCGGCGCCGGCGTTGTCGGAAAGGCGATCTTCGATGCCATCACACGCGCCGGACTGGCGGACGTCGAGTACATCCTGGTCAGCGAGAATTTCGAGGCTCCAGCCGATGCACCTCAGCTGCGAAGCAGGATCACGACGGACGCCAACCGCGCGCTTGCGGCGCCTACCGACCTCGTGATCGAGGCCGCCCACCCGGATGTCGTGTCGCGTTTCGGGGCGCAGCTGCTCGCAAAGGGCGACCTCTGCGCCTTCAGTTCCTCGGCTCTGGCCGACCAAGCCACCGAAACCGCCATGCTGCTGGCAGCCAGAAGGGCGGGGACCCGACTCCTCGTCCCGCACGGCGCGGTCCTTGCTCTCGACGGGATCAGTGATGGCCGGGACGCGATTGAGGACGTGACAATCACCACGACGAAGAGCGGAGCCAGTCTCGGAACGCGCGCGGATGCTCGCGGCACGCTTTTCGACGGCTCGACCAGGGATGTCTGCGCCCTCTTCCCCCGCAATGTGAACGTGCATGCGGCAATCGCGATCTCGGGCATCGGCTTCGATCGCACGCGCAGTGTCGTGATGGCCGATCCCGATACAACGGAGATGCGGCACCGGATTCAAGTATCGGGCCGAGGTTTCGAGTGGGATATTTCAGTTCGCTCGACGGCGCTCGGTGGTGTGTCCGGAGCCTACACACCCAAATCAGCGGCCGGATCTGTCCAACGCATTCTCGGACTCCACCCTGTCGCCACTTGCTGAGGCAGCATGCCCAGGCGATGAGATCGCAATACAGGCGCGACCTTTCTGCGCGCTCTCGTGCCCGGAGTCGCCCGGTTCCGTGACGGTTCACGGCTATGGCGGGTCGACCCCATCTTCATCGCCCCGCTTGATCAGCCCGGCTTGATACCGGCTTCCTCGACCACGCGGTTGGCGCGCTGGATCTCGGCCTCGATGAACTTGGCGAAGCTCGCCGGGCCCTCGGTCACGGCTTCCGCCCCGAGCGCCGTCAGCTTCTCGACGATCTCGCGATCCTTCGAGGCAGCCTGTACCGTCGCGTTGACGCGCTGCACGGTCTCGGCCGGCAGGCCCTTCGGGCCCCAGAGGCCGTACCAGAGTGTGAAGTTGAGATCGGAAAGCCCCTGCTCGCCGGCGGTCGGCAGGTTTGGCAGCAGCCCGCTGCGCTGCGCGCCCATGATCGCGAAGGCACGCACCTTGCCGTCGGTGATGAAGGACAGGGCCGAGCCGAGCGGCGCGACCATCAGCGGTACCTGGCCGGCGACGACATCGGTGATCGCCGGGGCCGTGCCGCGGTAATTGACCAGATCGGCGGTCGTGCCGGTGCGGCGCTTGAAGCTCTCGGTGGCGAGATGACCCATGCTGCCCAGCGCCGAATTGGCGAAGGTGTACTCGGTGGGCTTCGCCTTCATGTCGGCGATCAATGCCTGCATGGTCACTGGCGTCTTCATCGAGCCGATCAGCACCATCGGCGAGGTCGCGAAGCGCGAGATCGGCGTGAAATCGGCCAGCGGGTCATAGGACACGCTGCGCATCACGTGCTTGGCCATGATGTGGATGTCGGCATTGGTCAGATAGGTCGCCCCGTCGGGTGCGGCCCGCGCGACCTCGGCCGCGCCGAGCGTGTTGCTGGCGCCGGCCTTGTTCTCGACCACCCAGGATTCGTCGAGCGCCGGCGCTATGCGCTGGGCGTAGAGCCGACCGATCACGTCGATCGCGCCGCCCGCCGCGGCGGGCACGATCAGCCTGACGATCTTGCGCTGGGCGAAGGCAACACGGGGGGCGAACGCAGCGCCAGCGAGTCCCGTCAGGGCGGCACGTCGTGTGATGATCACCTGATTTTCCTCCGGATTGCGCCGCGTTGCTCGCGATTCTCGAATTCAGTTCGAAAGGCCGTCTGCGCTCCTCGATCTCGGCCGGCAGCGGAACCCGGCACGACAAGGCGATGCCATCGGGCGCTGCTTCCGCTCGCCCTGCAAATAAGGACGCATACTTATTATCAGTATGCATCGTATCTTGATGCTGTCAAACGGCGAACCGCTTGAATCCTACGAAGCGGACTTCATGCAACCGCTTCGCCCAGTCGCAATGTCGGAAGAAGCCGCCCCCTCAGGCGGCGTCGGAGGAGCGAACCGCGTCCAGTCGCAGCGGCACGCGCGAGGCGTCGTTGTTGAGCTCGACGAGCTGCCCGAGCATGCGCATGAAGGTCTCGCGATCCTCCGGCACGAGCGGGGCCAGGATGCGCTCCTGCGCCCGCTGTGCCAGGGGCCCGGCTTCCTGCAGGACACGCGCGCCCTTCGGCGACAGGTGCAGAACCTTGATGCGCTTGTCGTCCTTGCTGCCCGAGCGTTGGATCAACTCCTTGGCCTCCATGCGCTCCAGCACATTGCCGAGCGTCGAGCGGTCGAAGGCGACGAGCGCCGACAGACGGGTCGCATCGATGCCGGGATTGTCGCGCACCGTGACCAGTGCCGCGAACTGGACAGGGGTGAGGTCGACCGGCGCGCATTCCTCAAGAAAGAGCGAGACGGCGATCTGTTGCGCGCGCCGGATGAGATGGCCGGGCATATGATAGATATCGTCCATCGACATCGTCGCTCTACCTTGGTGGGCGGCGGATGGCTTCCGCCGCTCGATTGTTCGTGCCGCCGGCTCTTCGCCAGGCGAATCCTGCTCGGCTCGATCGCTGCATCTTCGCTATAGATCGTATGCTTTCAGTCCGTAAGCGGTCAAAGCTCCCCGTTTTTCGGCCTCCAGACAGAGCATCCGGACACCCGAGCCTCGGCCAAGGTTGACACTCAAAAATCTGCGAGTATCCTGTTAATCAGTATACGGACGATTTTTCAGAGATCGCCGGATGGGAGGTTGCCCCCAGCGCTCTGCGGGCGTTGGAAAGCTGGCACTGCTCGCGCAGCGGCGCCAGCCATGCGTTCCACCGTCTCTCTGATCGTCAATCCGACCTCGCGGCCGATCAGTGAGGTTCGGCCCGCAGTTTCGATCGCAGCGACATCGGAGAGAGCGAGCAATGTGCACGTCTGATCATGGCAACCACCCCATCGCGGTCGACGTGGTCGATATGGCCGCTGCCTCGGTCGCTCCCTCGCCGGAGATCGTCGAGGAGCTCGTCGCCGCCAACCACATCCTGTTCGATCAGGGCGTCGTCGACGCCTTCGGCCATATCAGCGTGCGTCATGACAAGCGGCCCGACCGCTTCCTGCTCGCCCGCAACATGGCGCCGAGCCGGGTCGCAGGCGAGGACATCGTCGAGTTCACGCTCGATGGCGAAGCGGTGAACGCCAATGGCCGCAAGGTCTATCTCGAGCGCTTCATCCACGCCGAGATCTTCCGCAAGCGTCCCGACGTGATGGCCGTGATCCACAGCCACTCGCATTCGATCGTGCCGCTCAGCGTGGTCAAGGGCACGCGGCTTCGGGCGATGTTCCACATGGCCGGCTTCGTCGGCCAGGGCGCGCCGGTCTTCGAGATCCGCGAGGCCGGCGGTGATGCCACCGATCTCCTGATCAGCAACAACCATCTCGGCCGGGCGCTCGCCGAGCATTTCGACGGGCACGACATCGTGCTGATGCGCGGCCATGGCTCGACCGTCGTCGCCGGCTCGATCAAGCAGGCGGTCTACCGCGCGGTCTATGCAGAGCTCAATGCGCGCTACCAGCTGCAGGCGATGCAGCTCGGCGAGGTCACCTATCTCACCGAGGGCGAAAGTCGCGCCTGCGTCGCCAGCATCGAGGCGCAGGTCCACCGCCCCTGGGAGATGTGGCTCGAACAGGCCCGCGCCCGCCGGCGCTGAGGCGCCGGCGGCGTCCCTCTCCCCATGATCATCCTGCCTCGCTGAAGGTGGCTGCCATGCAATTCCATCTCAACGGTTTCCGGGTCGGCGATCCCGCCATGACCGAGCCTGCTGATCCCGTCGCCTGTCCGGCTGGAGATATGTTGCCGCAGGAGGTCGATGTGCTGATCGTCGGCTGCGGCCCAGCTGGCCTGACGCTGGCGGCGCAGCTCGCGGCCTTTCCCGAGATCACGACACGGATCGTCGAGCAGAAATCCGGACCGCTGGAGCTTGGACAGGCTGACGGCATCGCCTGCCGCACCATCGAGATGTTCGACGCCTTCGGATTCTCCGAGCGGGTGCTGAAGGAGAGCTATTGGGTCAATGAAACCGTATTCTGGAAACCCGACGCAAAACGGCCGGAGGCGATCACCCGCAGCGGCCGGATCCAGGATGTCGAGGACGGGCTCTCCGAATTCCCGCACGTCATCCTCAACCAGGCGCGGATCCACGATTTCTTCCTCGATGTGATGCGGCTCTCGCCGAGCCGGCTGGAGCCGACTTACTCCCGGCGCCTCATCGACCTCGATATCGACAACGCCGCGTCGCACCCGGTGACCGTGCGGCTGGAGCGACTCGACCCCGGGCATGAGGGAGAGGTCGAGACCGTCAGGGCCCGCTATGTCGTCGGCTGCGACGGCGCCCGTAGCGCCGTGCGCAAGTCGATCGGCCGCTCCCTGCACGGCGATTCCGCCAACCAGGCCTGGGGCGTCATGGATGTCCTCGCCGTCACCGACTTTCCCGATGTCCGGCTGAAAGCGCTGATCCAGTCCGCCGGTGAAGGCACGATCATCATCATCCCGCGCGAGGGCGGCTATCTCATCCGGATCTATGTCGAGCTCGACAAGCTCGCCGAAAACGAGCGCGTCGCGAGCCGCAATATCGGTGTCGAGCATCTGATCGCCGCGGCGCAACGCATCCTGCGTCCCTACACCTTCGAGGTGAAGGAGGTCGCCTGGTGGTCGGTCTACGAGATCGGCCAGCGCCTCTGTGACAAGTTCGACGACGTGCCGACCGACGAGGTCGGGCAGCGCCTGCCGGCCGTCTTCATCGCCGGCGATGCCTGCCATACCCACAGCCCGAAGGCCGGCCAGGGCATGAACGTCTCGATGCAGGACGCCTTCAACCTCGGCTGGAAGCTGGCCGCGGTCCTGCGCGGCCAGTGTCCGCCCGAACTCCTGCACAGCTACTCGGCCGAGCGCCAGGCGATCGCCAAGGAGCTGATCGATTTCGACCGCGAATGGGCGAAAATGCTCAGCGCCCCCCTGAAGACCTCGGAAATCGGCGACGGCGTCGATCCCAAGGAGGTTGAAGCCTATTTCGTCAGGCACGGCCGCTATACCGCGGGGACCGCGACCCGCTACGCGCCCTCGTCACTGACCGGCGAGCCCACTCACGCCCATCTGGCAACGGGATTACCGATCGGCGCGCGCTTCCATTCGGCGCCGGTGATCCGGCTCGGCGACGCCAAGCCGGTCGAGCTCGGCCATGTCGCGCAGGCTGACGGACGCTGGCGCCTCTATGCCTTCGCGGACCGGGCCGATCCGTCTTCCGACACATCGCACCTGCGTGGCCTGTGCGACTTCCTTGTGGCTTCGCCTTCGTCGCCCCTGCGGCGGCACACGCAGCAAGGCGCTGACATCGACTCGGTCATCGACTTTCGCGCGGTCCTTCAGCAAGCTCACCGCGACGTGGCCTTGGAGACGCTTCCGAGCCTGCTCCTGCCCCGCAAGGGCCGCCTCGGCCTCATCGATTACGAAAAAGTGTTCTGCCCCGACCTCAAGAGCGGCCAGGACGTCTTCGACCAGCGCGGAATCGACCGCGAGCGCGGCTGCCTGGTGATCGTGCGGCCCGATCAGTATGTCGCGAACGTGCTGCCGCTCGACGATCATGCGGCTCTGGCCGCCTTTTTCGCAGTCTTCATGGTCTCGCGTGCTCCCGGCAGCCAGCCAATGGCCACCGGTCCTCGCTTTACCGAAGCCATTGGATAGTGCCGCGCCCGACCGTCAGGCTCAAGTCAACGCCAGGCCGGATCGCCAAGGATTGTCACGAGGAGGTTGCCCGGAACCGGCCCTTGCCGACCAAGCTGCGGACACAGCCTCGAACTTCAGCCCGAAGCGCGTCGGATACATGGCGGACGGCATCAGGCCGGTGCGCCGCATGAAGTCGGCCATCGATCCGCCGACGAGCGTCTGGAACTCTGCGTCGCGTTCGGCTTCGAGCTCCGCGGTTGTGCGGCAACCGACGAACAGCGCGCATGCAGCAATCAGCGCGACATAAAGCGACATGCGTCGCTGGCGTCGAACTCATTCGCTGTGTGGGATGCTTATGTGGGAAACCGGGCCGAATTGGCCGCAATTACTTGAAACGATTGGCGCGCCCGACACGATTCGAACGTGTGACCTTTGCCTTCGGAGGGCAACGCTCTATCCAGCTGAGCTACGGGCGCTAACCGTGGAGGCTGGATAGCTGATTGGCGCTGCTTCGGCAATGCGGGATTTGCAGGCCGAACTCCACCCACCACGAACGATCCGGAACTGCACCGAAAGCCGACTGCCGTATCGACGCCATGCGTCGCCATTCCGGCTTTGCCCGCGATCGTCGCATTCGACAACGCGATCAAGGTATTCCGGCAGGCATGCAACACCGGCCGCATGCGAGAGCGATGAAGCGACGCCTTCGGGCTCAGCGCAGCCGCTTCACCTCCTCCGCCGTGACGTTCGGCTGCTGCCCACCCCAATTCGCTCGCAGCCAGTTCGAGAGGTCGGCGACCTCTCGGTCAGAGAGCTGCCCGGCGAAGCCCGGCATCGGCTGCATCCGCTCCAGCCCGGGGAAGCGCTGGGCCGGGATGCCGGTGAGGATGACCTTGTTGAGATTGCGCGCATCGGCCAGCCGCAGCGAGGCATTGGTCGCCAGCGGCACCACGACATGCGGGATGCCCTGTCCGTCCATGCCATGGCAGCTGGCGCAGACGGCGATGTAGCTGGCGCGGGCGGAAGCTGCGACCTCCGCGGAGACGGCGACCGGCTTCGGCGGCGCCGGCGGGGTCGCACGCTCCGGCAGCTTGTCGAGGTCGAAGAGATAGGCCGACATCGCCGCAAGGTCCTCGGCGGTGAAATACTGGGTCGAGAAGTGGACGACCTCGAACATCTGGTTGGTCATCGCGCCCTGCGCCGAGATGCCCGACTTCATGAAGCCTGCGAACACCAGCGGATCAAAACCCATCCGCGCCAGCCCGGCCTTGGTGATATCCGGCGCCATCACCCCTTCGAGCTCGGCGCCTTCTAGATAGGCACTCTCCTTCATGCCCATGGCGAGGTTGCGCGGCGTATGGCACTCACCGCAATGGGCGAGCGCGTCGGTGAGGTAGCGGCCGCGATTCCACAGCGCCGAGCGCCCGGCGACCTCGGTCTTCGTATCGGAGGAGAGGTTGACCAGGTTCCAGAAGGTCAGACCCTGCCGGATGTTGAACGGGAACGGCAGGTGGTTGGCCTTGTTCGCCACCTTCATCGGCTCGCGGCTCATCAGGAAGGCGTAGACCGCGTCGACATCATCGGCCGTCAGCTTACGATAGGAGGCATAGGGCATGGCCGGGTAGAGATGACCGTGCTTGCCGACGCCGTCGCGCACGGCGCGGTGGAACTCGGCGCGCGTCCAGTTGCCGATGCCGTGTTCCTTGTCCGGCGAGATATTGGTCGAGAAAATCGTCCCGAACGGCGTCTCGAAGGGCAGGCCGCCTGCCCAGGGCGCCCCGCCCTTGACGACATGGCAGGCATAGCAATCGGCGGCGACGGCGACATAGGCGCCGCGCTTGGCGAGCGTCTTCATCTGCTCGGCCGAGAGCGGCTGCTCGATCTCCCTGGCGACCACGCTGCGCTCGAACAGGCCAAGGAAGACGGCCCCGGCCCCGAGCGCACCGACGACAGCGACCGCCAGGGCGGCCAGAAGCAGCTTCCTCGCCATCAGCCTTACGCCTTCACCAAGCCGGGAGTTTTGAGGGCGAGGTCGCGCACCGCCTCGAAATAGCGGACATAGCCGGTGCAGCGGCAGATATGGCGATCGAGCGCATCGCTAATCACCTGCTCCAGCGCCTCGCGCTTGACCGGATTGCGCTTCAACTGGTCGAGCAGCACCGTCGCGCCGGTGACGAAGCCGGGCGTGCAATAGCCGCACTGGAAGGAGAAATGCTCGATGAAGGCCTGCTGGACCGGCGAAAGCGCGGTGATCGCGCCATTGGCGTCGCGCTTGGCCTGGCCCTCGACGGTCCTGATCTTGCGGCCGGCGAACCAATGCGCGCCGGTGATGCAGGTGCGCATCTCCTCGAGCGAGCCGTCCTGCTTCTCCAGCACCACGGTGCAGGCATGGCAGATGCCCTGGCCGCAGCCCATGCGCGAACCGGTGAGGTTCAGGTACTCGTAGAGGAAGTCCTGCATCATCATCGTCTCGGGCACGTCGATCGGGCCGACGGCCTTATCGTTGATGGTCAGGGAGAGCTGCTTGGTCGGGATCGTCATGCCAGCGCCTCTTTGACCCTCTCGGGCGTGAGCGGCAGGGTGTAGAAGCGCTTGCCGATGGCATGGGCGACGCCGTTCACGATCGCCGGCACGACAGCGATCATCACCACCTCGGCCATGCCCTTGGGCGGATCGGTGTCGGAGAGCGGCGGCAGCACCTCCGCCGTCTGCTTCCAGACCGCGACATCCCTGGAGGTCGGCAATTCGTAGCGATTCCAGTTCCAGGTGCCGTCGCCCGGCCCGTCCTCATAAAGCGGCAGATACTCCTTCAGGGCGTGGCCGATACCCATGGCGAGCCCGCCCTGAATCTGGCCGGAGACCAGCTCCGGCACGATCTGGTTGCCGCATTCGAGGATGGAGTGATGCGAGAGCAGGCTGACCTCACCGCTGGCGGTGTCGACGACGATCTCGGCCAGCGTCGCCATCGGCGCGTAATAGGTGACGCCGGCATTGTTGCGCTGCGCCGGCGGATAGGAAACCGCGGCGCGCTCGACGAAATGCCAGCCTCCTTCGGTCATCAGCGCCTTGCGCTCGGCCGGCGCCCCGTCGCCATATTTCAGCGCGAGCGCGTCGATGGCGAAGCGGCGACGCCCGGTGCCCGGCAACTCGAACTCGGCCTCGGCCCACTGCCAGCGGTTGAAGCTGTGCACGGTGATGCCGGTGACGAGGCCGAGCCGGTGCGCCTCGGCCGCAACCGCAGCGAAGGCCAGCGGCTGCATCGCCGCGGCCGTGATCCCGCCATTGGTGACGCGCAGATCCTCGCGGCGTACCGCTTCCGGCGCGATCTGGCCGCCGCCGATGCCGCGCGACCAGAGCGAGCGTGCCGCCGGCCAGATCGTCAGATCGACCAGAATGCGAGCGGCCTCGCGCGTGGCATGGCCGAGATAATAGACGCTATTGGAGGCGCTCATCGGCGAGGTGAAGCTCGGCGTCCAGCGCGGATTGGCCATCCGCCTGTCTTCCTCCTCCTGCGACAGCGTATAGGGCTCGTCGGTGGTCTCCAGCGGCATTTGCGGCCAGCGCACCTTGCCGAACACGGTCTCGTCAGGCTGCTTGCCGAGGATGGCGGCGGCCATTACCGCCTGCGAGGTCGTCGCGCCCGTGCCGATCTCGTGCGCGACATGCGACAGCTTCAATCGCCCGCTCGCATCGAATTCGAGCGCGCAGAGCGCAGCTTCCGCGCCGGTGCCGTAATCCTTGTGCACATGGCCGTAGCCGACGCCGTATTTCCTGCCGGGATTGGCGGCCTCGTACTCGGCTTTGCGCTTCTGCCGGTTCACCCAGAGCGGGTGCTTCTCCGCCTTGGCCAGGATCTCGTCATGGCGCAGCGCGCCCGAGGGGATCGCGCCCTGCGAGTTCTTCATGCCCGATTTCAGCGCGTTGCGCTTGCGGAACTCCATCGGGTCCAAACCGAGCGCCTCGGCGGCTTCGTCGACCATCATCTCGGTCGCCGCCATGGTCTGCAGCGTGCCGTAGCCGCGCATCGATCCCGCGTCGACCGCGCGCGAAGACAGGATCGCGGCGGAAAAGTCGCTCTTCGGCAGATAGTAGATCGACTGCGCCGCCGTTGCGCCGACCGTGCCGACCGAGACCGAAAAATTCTCGCGCCCGCCGCCATTATTGCTGTAGCGCCCGGTCATCGCCCGGAACTTGCCGGTCTTGCGGTCGATCACCATCACCTTCTCCATCTGGAAGGCATGGCGCTTCAGCGCGGTCTGGAACTGCTCGTAGCGGTCATTGGCGAGCCGGACCGGCCGCCCCTCGCCATAGAGGCCGGCGAGCACGCAGAAGAACGGGAAGATCGCGTGGTCCTTGGTGCCGTAGCCGACGGTGTAGCCAATCCTGAGATCGACGCTCTTCAGCGGGAACTTCGACTTCGAGACCATATGGGCCGCGAACTCGGCGACCTCGTGCGGCGATTGCGTGGCGATCAGCGCATGCAGCGTGCCGGTCCCGCGCTCGTACCAGACATTGCCGTTGTCGGCCTCCATAGCGGAGGCGTCAGCCGACTGGGTCGAATAGGAACGCCGCAGCACCAGCACATCGTCGCCGGCATTGGCGATCTCGCGCTCGATCTCGGCCGCCGCCGCCATGCCGCGCGCCATCGCGTCGCCCTCGCCGGCTGCGGGCCATTGTGGCTCGGTGCCCTTGAAGCCGGCGCGGATGGTCGTGTCCTTCAGCGCCGAATAGCGATCCTCGGCATCGGGATTGCCGCCGTCGATCCGGACATAGCGCGCCGCGCCATAGGGGCCCGGCGTGGTCGAAGGGCCCTCGGCGCCGTAGCGCACGACCTTGTCGTTGAAGCGCAGCTTGCGCTTGGCCGCGTCATAGCGGGCGAAGTCGTGATAGATCAGCATCGCGACGGGCTGGCCGAGCAGCCGCGCCGTCTGGCCCTTCGGCACGAAGAAGACGTCGCCATAGAAGCCCGGCCATGGCGCCGGCATCGCGACGCCATCGGCGACGAGGTCCTCCTGCAGCACCAGCCGGTCGGGCTTGAGTTCGTCGCCGAGCAGAGAGAGGTCGACGCCGTCGAAAACACGGTCGACCCGCGTCGCATTGAGCATGAAGGCGTGCGCCTGCTCCTTCGGCCAGCCCTCGAGGTCGCGGGCGCGATAGTCGCGGGTGAAGGTCTTGCCGCCGGTGACCTTGGCGATGGCGTCGAGCCGGTATTTCGGCTTGCCGCCGGAAAGCCAGTCGGAGCCCGGGCGGGGCGGCGTCTCGATCAGTTCGGCCTGTGTCGCGGAGGGCAGCAGGGAAATCTTGACGGCAATGCCGGCAGCGCCGACCTTGAGGAAGCTTCTGCGCGACAGATCCGCCTTCACGCGGAACCTCCCACTGTCTTTTACGAGCACATCTCGTTTGTGCGAATCATTCTAAAAGCAGACTGCGCGCGCGTATACGGGCTTGTTGCTCGGACCGGTTGTGCAGCGCGGCGATGACCCCGCGCCGAACCCGCTAGTAGTGGAAGGTCCAGAGCAGGCTTTCGCTCAACCCCTTGAGCGCCTCGACCGCGTCGGGGCGCTCGCGCGCCAGCGTGGTGATCAAGGCATCGGCCACTGCGAAGGCGGCGGTCGGCGAGTTCGGCAGGAAGCTGTTGCGGGCCGGGGCGAAGAAGGTCATGTCGGCCAACGGCACCAGCGGCGATGAGGCCCCGTCTGTGAGCGCAATCAGAACCGCGCCGCGCTTCTTGGCGAACTTGGCAAGCTCCAGCGTGGCACGCGAATAGCGCGGCAGCGAGATCGCGATGACGACGTCCTGCGGCCCGGCCGAGAGCATGTGGCGCACGGCGCGCTCCGGCCCGCCGCGCGAGGAGGCGAAGACGACTTCGGCGTCGAGATAGAGCGCGAGCCCATCCTCCAGGAACGCCCCGACATAGTGGCTCGCGCCTGAGCCGACGATGAAGATGCGGCGCGCCTTCAGCATCAGGCCGATGGCGCGATTGACCGTCTCTTCCTCCAACGTCGCGATGGCTTCGTCGAGATTGGCGGCCTCGCCCTTCAGCGTCGTCGCCATGGTGGCGAAGACCGAGCCGGCGGCGGCGCGGGCATCGGCGAGCCCCTCGACCGGCGCGAGCGCGACCTTGAGCGCTGTCGACAGCGCGGCGCGAAAATCGCCATAGTTGCGGTAGCCGAGCGCCCGGACGAAGCGAGTCACGGTCGCGGTCGAGGTGCCGCTCTTCTCGGCCAGCCCCTCGATCGTCACCGTCGCGGAGTCGAGCGGGCTCTGCAAGACGAAGTCGGCCGCCTTGCGATGACCCTCGCTCAGCGAGGGGTAGATCCGGGCGATGCGGTTGGCGAGGTCCGTCGTCGGCTTCAGGGCGCGTGACATGGCTCTCCCGCTGATTGACGTCGGATCATTTTCATGTTTGCTACCGCGTGAAAATAAAGCTGTCAAAACGACCAGCTACGGGAACGGAGACCGACCGATGCGTCAGCGCGCGCTCATCACCATCCTGCTCGGCGCCAGCATGCTGAGTGCCCCCGCCATGGCGCAGACCCTGCGCATCGCGCTGGCCTCCGAGCCGACCGCCGTCGACCCGCATTATCACGAGCTCACCCCCAACAACGCGCTCGCGGCGCACATCTTCGACAACCTCGTGCTCCAGGACGAGATGCAGGCGCTGAAGCCGGGCCTCGCCACCTCCTGGGAGAATGACGGCAAGAACCGCTGGACCTTCAAGCTGCGCCAGGGCGTCAAGTTCACCAACGGCCAGTCCTTCAGCGCCCAGGATGTCGTCTTCACCTTCTGCCGCACGCTGAAGAACGAGACCAAGGTCTCCGATTCCTTTGCCGACGTCACCAGCAACTTCGCCAAGGTCGAGACCCCCGACGCCAGCACCCTGGTGATCGAGACCAAGGTGCCGGAGCCACTGCTGCCCAATTTGCTCTCCAGCCTGCCGATCCTCTCGGCCTCGATCGTCCAGCATGGCGAGATCAAATACGACGTCGCCAGCAATTGCGGCGTCACCTCGCCCTGGCCGGTGGTCAACAATTTCAACGACGGCACGATGGCGATCGGCACCGGGCCGTACAAGCTGAAGTCCTATGTCCGAGGCTCGGCGATCGAGCTTGAGCGCAATCCTGACTACTGGGGCGGCCAGCAGCCCTGGGCCACCGTGCGCTTCCTGCCGGTGACCAATGCCGGCCCGCGCCTCGCCGGCCTGCTCGCCGGCGACTATGACGTGATCGAGAACCCGGCGGCGCGCGACCTTGCCCGCATCAAGAGCGACAAGCGCTTCGGCTCGGTCATCACGCCCTCGACCCGCATCGTCTACTTCCAGCTCGACGTCGCCCGCGACGAGAGCCCCTTCGTCAAGTCGCCGGACGGCAAGAACCCGCTGAAGGATGCGCGCGTGCGCAAGGCGATGTCGCTCGCCATCGACCGCGAGGCGATCGTCAAGCGCATCATGGATGGCGCGGCCGAGCCGGCCTACCAGTACCTGCCGACCGGCATGTTCGGCACGCTGCCGAACCCGCCCAAACTGGCCTATGATCCGGCCGCGGCGAAGAAGCTGCTGGCCGAGGCCGGCTACCCCAACGGCTTCCAGCTGACGCTGTCCTCGACCAATGACCGCTATATCAACGACAGCCAGATCACGCAGGCCGTCGCGCAATACCTGACCCAGATCGGCATCAAGGCCGAGGTCGACGCGATGACTCGCGCGATCTATTTCCCGCGCCGCGCCAAGAAGGAATTCAGCGTCGCGATCGGCGGCTGGGGCTCGGCGACCGGCGAAGCCGCCTCCTTCCTGCGCCAGTGGCCGCCGACCCCGAATGAGGCCAAGACCCTCGGCGGCTCGAACTATGGCGGCTACAAGAACGACGCGTTCGACAAGGTGATCCGCGCCGCGGTCTCGGAGCTCGACGACAAGAAGCGCGCCGAATTGCTGCAGCAGGCTATGAAGCTCGTGCTCGATGACGGCGCCTTCATCCCGCTCCACTTCGAAAGCGGCATCTGGGCGTTCAAGTCGGAGCTTTCGGTCGCCGGCCGCGCCGACCAGTACATGCTCGCCATGTCGGTGAAGCCGGCGAAGTAAGCCGGCGATCATCTCACCGAGGTCCGGCGCATGACCGCCTATGTCCTGCAGCGGCTGATCCAGAGCGTGCTCGTGCTGCTCGCGGTCTCGGTCGTGGTCTTCTTCGCTGTCTACGGCATCGGCGATCCCGTCGAGCTCCTGGTCTCGCCCTCGGCCAGCGCGGCCGAGCGCGAGGCGCTGATCCGCCGCCTCGGGCTCGATTTGCCGGTCTGGCAGCAATATCTGACCTTCATGGCCAATGCGCTGAAGGGCGATCTCGGCCGCTCCTTCGTGCATGGCGTGCCG
Source organism: Rhizobiales bacterium 2SD (assembly GCA_005502805.1). Taxonomy (GTDB): domain Bacteria; phylum Pseudomonadota; class Alphaproteobacteria; order Rhizobiales; family Beijerinckiaceae; genus Allobosea. The sequence goes on from SCMY01000001.1 coordinate 761,680, forward strand.
GCGCTGCAACTGATCCTGCAGCGTTTGCCGGCGACTTTCGAACTGGTGCTGCTGGCGATGACCATGGCGCTCGTCGCCGGCATCCCGCTCGGCCTGATGGCGGGGCTCAACCCCGACAGCCGGAGCGCCCGGATCGTCATGGCCAGCACCGTGCTCGGCTTCTCGCTGCCGAGCTTCTGGAAGGGCATGATGCTGATCCTGCTCTTCGCCGTCTGGCTCGGCTGGCTGCCGACCGCGGGGCGCGGCGAGACGGTCTCGTTCCTCGGCATCCAGACCAGCCTTTTGACCTTGGACGGGCTGCAGCACATCGCCTTGCCCGCGCTCAACCTCGCCATCCCCAACCTTGCCCTGATCATCCGCCTCGTCGCCGCCGGCACCACCGAGACGATGACGCAGGACTACGTCAAATACGCCCGCGCCAAGGGTGTCCGCCCCAGGCGCATCGTCAACCGGCACATCCTGCGCAACATCCTGATCCCGGTCGTCACCGTGGTCGGCGTCGAGTTCGGCAGCCTCGTCGCCTTCTCGACCATCACCGAGACCGTCTTCGCCTGGCCGGGCATGGGCAAGCTGCTGATCGACTCGGTCTACCAGCTCGACCGTCCGGTGGTCGTCGCCTATGTCCTCTTGGCGACGCTGCTCTTCGTCACCGTCAATTTCCTGGTCGATGTGCTCTATGCCGCGCTCGACCCGCGGGTGAAGCTCGCCGGAGAGCAGGCATGAGCGCCGACGCTTCCCGCCTCGCCGGCCCTACCAAGGCCGATACGCCCCTGCGTGAAAAGGTGCTGCGCCATCTGCGCAACCGCCCGACCACGCGCGGCGCCGCGATCCTGCTCGGAATCATGGTGGCGCTCGCTCTGCTGGCTCCGTTCATCACGCCGCAGAACCCGCATGACCTCGGTTCGCTCAGCGTGATGGACAACCGGCTGGCCCCGGGCGAGCAGGGCATGAGCGGCTTCACCTACTGGCTCGGCAGCGACGCGCAGGGGCGCGACATGCTGAGCGCCATCCTCTACGGGCTGCGCACCAGCCTGCTCGTCGGCCTGGCCTCGACCATCGGCGCACTCTCGATCGGCATCCTCGCCGGGCTCGCCGCGGCGCAGTTCGGCGGCGTGGTCGACGCCGTCATCATGCGCGTCGTCGACTTCATGCTCGGCTTCCCCTCGATCCTGGTCGCGCTGGTGCTGCTCGCCTCGATCGGGCGCGGCGTCGACAAGGTCATCCTCGCCATCGTGCTGGTGCAATGGGCGCAGTACGCAAGGCTGATGCGGGCGGCGGCGCTGGTCGAACGGCGCAAGGAATATATCGAGGCGGCCGTGAATTTCGGCCTGCCGACCCGCCACATCATGCTGGCGCATCTCCTCCCGAATTCGGTCGGCGCCGTGCTTGTCGTCGCCTCGATCAGCATCGCCTCGGCGATCACGCTGGAAGCGACGCTCTCCTTCCTCGGCGTCGGCGTGCCGGTGACGCAGCCCTCGCTCGGCCTGCTGATCGCCAACGGCTTCGAATTCCTGCTCTCCGGCGAATACTGGATCGCCGTCTTCCCCGGCATCGCGCTCGTGCTCCTGATCATGTCGCTCAACCTCGTCGGCGATCGCCTGCGCCGCAGCTTCAACGTGCGCGCATGAACGACGCCCCTCTCCTCTCCGTGCGCGGTCTCAAGACCGTGTTCCATGCTCAGGACGGCGCCTGGCCGGCGGTCGACGGCGTCGATTTCAGCGTCGCCAAGGGCGAGGTGCTCGGCCTCGTCGGCGAGTCCGGCTCGGGCAAGTCGGTGACCGGCTTCTCGCTGGTGCAGTTGATCGATCCGCCGGGCGAGGTCGTCGCGGGCGAGGTGCTGTTCGACGGCGACGATCTGCGCGCCGCCTCGCAGGAGCGCCTGCGCCAGCTGCGCGGCGACCGGATCGCGATGATCTTCCAGGACCCGCTGATGACACTGAACCCGGTGCTCAGCATCGGCGAGCAGATGTGCGAGGCGATCCTCGAGCATCGCGCCTGCAGCCGGCAGGAGGCGCTCGCCAAGGCCGCCAAGGCGCTGGCCCGGGTCGGCATCTCCTCGCCGGAAGCGCGCCTCAAGCAGTATCCGCACGAATTCTCCGGCGGCATGCGCCAGCGCGTCGCGATCGCGACCGCCCTCCTGAACGATCCCGACCTGATCATCGCCGACGAGCCCACCACGGCGCTCGACGTCACCATCCAGGCGCAGATCCTCTACGAGGTGCAGAAGCTCTCGCGCGAGAGCGGCGCCGCGGTGATCTGGATCACCCATGATCTCGCTGTCGTCGCCGAGCTCGCCGACCGCGTCGCGGTGATGTATGCCGGGCGCATCGTCGAGATCGGCGAGGTCGAGACAGTGCTCGACCGGCCGCGCCATCCCTATACGCTCGGCCTGCTCAACTCCTCGGCGACCATGGTCGAGCCGGGCGAGCGCCTGCACCAGATCGACGGCATGGCGCCGCGCATCGACTCGCGCCCCTCTGGCTGCCCGTTCCGGCCGCGCTGCGAGCGAGCGCTTCCCGTCTGCGCCGACGCCGATCCGCAGCCGCAGATCCATGACGGCCGCACCCTGCGTTGCCACAACCCTGTGCCGGATCAGGTGGCGGCATGAGCGAGACCCTGTTCGAGCTGCGCGGCGTCCGCAAATATTTCCGCGGCAAGGCCAATATGGCCGAGCGCATCCTGACCGCGATCGGCCGGCACGCGCCGCCCTCGACCCTGAAGGCTGTCGACGGCGTCGATCTCAGCGTCCGCAAGGGCGAGGTGCTCGGCCTTGTCGGCGAATCCGGCTGCGGCAAGTCGACCTTGGCGCGCATCGCCACCGGCATCCTGCCGCCGACCGAGGGCGAGGTGTTCTACAAGGGGCGCTCTGCCGCGGCACTGAAGGGCAAGGACCGGCTCGATTATCTGCTGAAGGTGCAGATGATCTTCCAGGACCCCTACGCCTCGCTCGATCCGCGCATGCGGGTGAGCCGCATCGTCGGCGAGGCGCTCTCGGTCCACAAGCTGGTGCCGAAGGCCGAGCTCGACGGCGCGGTCGATCGGGCGCTCAGCGAGGTCGGGCTCGACCTCGCCTATCGCGAGCGCTACCCGCACCAGTTCTCCGGCGGCCAGCGCCAGCGCATCGGCATCGCCCGCGCGCTCGCGGTGAAGCCCGACTTCCTGGTCTGCGACGAGCCGGTCTCGGCGCTCGATGTCTCGATCCAGGCGCAGGTGATCAACCTGTTCATGGATGTGCGCGAGCGGCATGGGCTGACCTATCTTTTCGTCAGCCATGATCTCGGCCTTGTCCGCCATATCAGCGACCGCGTCGCGATCATGTATCTCGGCCGCATCGTCGAGATCGGCAGCGCCACCGCGATCTTCGCCGAGCCGGCGCATCCCTACAGCGCCGCTTTGATCAAGGCGATCCCCTCGGCGGCACGGCGCAAGAGCAGCTTCCAGCCGCTCAAGGGCGAGCTGCCCTCGCCGCTTGCCCCGCCCCCGGGCTGCCCCTTCCACCCACGCTGCGAGCACGCCATGGCGGTCTGTCGTGAGGTCCGTCCGGATCTCCAGGAGATCGCACCCGGCCGCAGCGCCGCCTGCCACCTGCACACGACTGCGAAGGCCGCATGAGCACGACGCTTACTCTCGATCCGCCGCAGGGCCGCAGCTCCCTGCCCTTCATCGACGCCCGCCATCCGGAGCGGCCGCTGGAAGTCAATTTCTACCGGCCCGGGCGCCACCGCCCGGAGGACGAGGTCGTGTTCGTCCAGCACGGCATGCTGCGCAATGGCGACGACTACCGCGACTTCTGGATCGAGGCCGCCGAGAAGCACAACCTGCTGATCGTCGCGCCGACCTTCGGCAACGAGCACTTCCCTGAGGCCGGGGGCTACAATAACGGCCTCGTCGTCGGCGAGGACGGTACCATCGCCGCGCAGGACGACTGGCTCTATGCCGTCCCGGTCCGCGTGCTGGCGGCTTTGCGCCAGGCCGGCGTCACCGGGCGCGACAAGGTCAAGCTGTTCGGCCACTCCGCCGGCGGCCAGTTCGTCCACCGCCTGCTCGCGACGCAGAGCGCAACGCCTTACGAGGTCGCTTTCCCCGCCAATTCCGGATGGTACACGCTGCCGACATTGGAGCGGCGTTTTCCGGAAGGGCTCGGCGGGCTCGGCCTCGGCGAAGCGGAATTGGCGCGCTGGCTCGCCTGGCCGATGGTGATTTTCGCCGGCGACCAGGACATCGTCACAAGTGATCCGAACCTGCCGGCGCAGCCTGAAGCTCTGGCGCAGGGCCCGATGCGCTATGCCCGCGCCCATTTCATGCTCGACTTCGCCAAGGCGGAAGCGGCGCGCCGCGGCCTGCCCTGCAATTGGTCGCTGATCACCGTGCCCGGCATCGGCCATGACGGCGCGGCGATGTCGCGCGCTGCAGCGGCTTATTGGTATGAGGACCGCATCCCGTCCGTCGAGGAACTGCAGCCCGAGGCGACCGCAGTCGCCTGAGGCTCGACCCGCCCCACTCGATCTGCGACATCTGGCCTCCGGGTTAGCGCGGAAGGCGTATCGCGGTGAAGCTTTTGCTGGCGGGAGCGACGGGTCTGGTCGGGGGCCATGTACTGGCGCAGGCGCTCGTCGATCGGCGCATCGATGCGGTGATCGCGCCCGTGCGTCGCGCCCTGCCAGCGCATCCGAAGCTACTGGCGCCGACCGTCGATTTCGAGGCCCTGCCCGAGGGTGCGTCCTGGTGGGCGGCGGATGCGGCGATCTGCGCACTCGGCACGACCATCGGCAAGGCCGGCTCGCAGGAGGGATTCCAGCGTGTCGATCACGATTATCAGCTCGCCGTCGCCCAACTCGCGCACCAACATGGCACCCGGACCTTCGTGCTGAACTCGGCGCTCGGCGCCGACCCGGCCTCGCGTGTTTTCTACAACCGGGTGAAGGGCGAGCTGGAGCGTGACCTCGCCGGCCTCGACTTCGCCTCGCTTACTTTTGTCAGGCCGGGCCTGATCGGCGGCGAGCGCCACGAGAGCCGCCCGGCCGAACGCGCCGCGCTCGCCCTGCTCGGCATCCTCGGCCCGGTGCTGCCGCGCGCCTGGCGCATCAATCCGGCCGAGCGCATCGCCGCCGCGATGATCGAGGCCGCCATCGCGGCAAAGCCCGGGACGCATATCGTCACCTCGGCTGAGTTGGCCTGAGCTCAGGCGGTCTCGCACCAGACCCAGAGCAGGGTCGCGTCGACATCGCCGGTCGTATAGCAGAGATGGGTCAGCCGGCTGTCGAAATAGAGGCTGTCGCCCGGCTTCAGCCTGATCTCGTCATAGGAGCCACTGACGAAAGCAACCTCGCCGGAGAGCACATAGAGGAATTCCTCGCCGCGATGCGAGGCCGGCTTCTCGAACTGGTGGGCGCTACGCGCCTTCACCGTGGTCACGAACGGCACCATGCGCCGGTCCTTCAGCCCGGTGCAGAGATATTCGTGGATGTAGTTGGCTTCCTCGCTGCGCCGCCCCTGCCCGGCCGGCGTCGTGGTCAAACGGCCGGGCTGGCCGGCGCCCTGCTCCGAGAGCAGGCTGACCAGGGTGACGCCGAGGCCGGCGGCGATCAGCTCCAGGATTTCGAAGGTCGGCGAGGCCCGGCCGTTCTCGATCTTCGACAGCGCCGATTTCGAGACGCCGCTACGGCGGCTGACCTCGTCGAGCGTCAGGCCCTGCTCGGTGCGCGAAGCCCGGATCCGCGCCCCGATCCGCATCTGCGGACGCACGCCCGCGGGATCGAGCGCATTGACGGGCGATGTCGCGAGATCCGGCATGCGTCAAAGACCTTTCGCTTCATCGGAGCCCGTAGCGTACACGCTTCGTGACGCCGCGCCCGGCACGGCCGCGAGCAACTCACGCGTGTAGGCGTGCTCAGGCGCAGCGAATACCGCAGCAGTCGGGCCGATTTCAACGATCCTGCCGCGCTGCATGATCGCGACCCGATCGCAGATCTGGGCGGCGACGCGCAGATCATGGGTGATGAACACCAGCGACAGGGCCATGGTCCGCTTGAGATCGGCCAGCAGCGCCAGCACCTGCGCCTGCACGGAGACGTCCAGTGCCGAGACCGCCTCGTCGGCGACGATGACGTCGGGATCGAGCGCCAGCGCCCGGGCGATGCCGATGCGCTGGCGCTGGCCGCCGGAGAATTCATGCGGATAGCGCTTCAAGGCGTCCGCGCCGAGGCCGACGAGCTCCATCAATTCGCCGGCGCGACGCTCGGCCTCCGCGCGCGGAACACCGTGGGCGATCGGCCCGTCGGTGATTATCCGGCCGACGCTCTTGCGCGGATTGAGCGAGGCGTAAGGGTCCTGGAAGATCATCTGGACCTTGCGGCGCAGGGCCCGTAGCCCCTCGCCACGCTGTGCCAGGAAATCGACCTCGCCGAGCCGGATCGCGCCCGCATCTGCCGCCAGCAGACGCACCAGGCATTTGCCGACGGTCGACTTGCCCGAGCCGGATTCCCCGATGATGCCGAGCGTCTCGCCGCGGCGCAGCGTGAAGCTGACATCGTCGGCGGCAGCGACCGTGCGCCTGGCTCCGAACAGGCTCGCCCGGCTGACATAGGTCTTGCTGAGACCTTCGACGCTGAGCGCGATCGGCTGCCCCTCAAGCGTGGCAGCAGGCGGCGGCGTCAGCGAGGGGACCGCCGCCAGCAGCGCCTTGGTGTAGGCATGCTGCGGACGTTCCAGAACATCGCCGGCCGCCCCGCTCTCGACGACGCGGCCCTGATGCATGACCACGACCCGGTCGGCGATCTCGGCGACGACGCCGAAGTCATGGGTGATCAGGAGCACGCTCATCCCGCGTTCGCGCTGGAGCCGCGCGATCAGCTTGAGGATCTGGCCTTGCGTGGTGACGTCGAGCGCCGTTGTCGGCTCGTCGGCAATCAGCAGATGGGGCTCCAAGGCAACCGCCATCGCGATCATCACGCGCTGGCGCTGTCCGCCTGAGAGCTGGTGCGGAAAGGCGCGCAGCAGCTGCTCGGGCTCGGGCAAGCCGACCTCGGCGAGCAGGGCCAGCGCCTTCGCCCGGCGCTCAGTCGGGGTCAGCACGCCATGGGCCTTGAAGACCTCGACGATCTGGTCACCGATGCGCTGCACCGGGTTGAGCGAGGTCATCGGCTCCTGGAAGATCATGCCGATCGAACGGCCGCGGATCGCCCGCCAGTCGCGATCGGAACAGGCTGTCAGCGCCTGCCCCGCCAGCCTGATCTCGCCGGCACCGACGGAAAACCCCTGCGGCAGCAGTCCCATCACCGCATGGGCGGTCATCGACTTGCCGGAGCCGGATTCGCCGACGATGCAGAGCGTCTCGCCGCGCCGGACCTCGAAGCCGACATCGCTGATGGCGTGAGCGCGATCGCCGCCACCCGGCAAAGCGACGGAGAGGCCGCTTATGGAGAGGACGGGTTCGCCCGCCTGCGCCGCGCTCATGTCCGCCTCCCGCGCAGGCTCGGGTTGAAGGCGTCGTTGAGGCCCTCGCCGATCAGGTTCAACGCGAGCACGGTGACGAAGATCGCCGTGCCCGGGATGAAGCTGATCCACCACTGGTCGAGCACGCGACTGCGGCCGGAGCCGACCATGTAACCCCAGCTCATCACATTGGGGTCGCCGAGGCCGAGGAAGGAGAGCGAGGACTCCAGCAGGATCGCGGTCGCCGTCATCAGCGAGGCCAGCACGATCACCGGCGAGACGACATTGGGCAGCACCTCGGTCAGGATGACCTTGTGGACCGGCTGGCCGGTGACGATCGCCGCCTGGACATAATCGCGCGTGCGCACGCTCAGCACCTCGCCGCGGACGAGCCGCGCCACCGGCGGCCAGCTGACGATGGCGATGGCGAGCACGATCGAGCCGACCGAGGGCTGCAGGATCGAGACGATGACGATGGCGAGCGCGAAGGACGGGATCGTCTGGAAGAACTCGGTGACCCGCATCAGCGCCGCGTCGACCCAGCCGCCGAAATAACCGGAGATCGCCCCGAGCGGCACGCCGACAAGCAGCGCGACCAGCGTCGAGACCAGGCCGATCAGCAGCGAGACGCGGCTGCCATGCACCAGCCCCGCGAGGATGTCGCGCCCGACCGTATCGGAGCCGAGCGGGGCGCGATCGAGCACGAAGGGCGCCAGGAACGGCCGGTGCACCATCCGCCAGGGCGAGCCCGGATAGAGCAGCGGCGCGAGGATGGCGATGGCGACCACGGCGACGAGGATGCACAGCCCGATCACCGCGCCGCGATTGCGCGCGAAGGTTCGCAGGAAAGAGTTCACGAGACCGCCTCGATGCGGGGGTCGACGAACCGGTACATCAGGTCCGTCAGGATGTTGAACAGGATGACCATGGCCGAGCAGGTGAAGAACACGCCGAGCAGGACCTGATAGTCGCGCTGGAGTAGCGCATCGAAGAGCAGGCGCCCGATCCCCGGCCAGGCGAAGACGGTCTCGACCAGCAGCGAGCCACCGACAAGCTGACCGGCCTGCAGGCCCGCCAGCGTCACCACCGGCAGGATCGCGTTCGGGACCATGTGGTGGCGGACGACCGCGCCCGGCGTCAGGCCCTTGGCATAAGCGGTCTTGACGTAGTCGAAGCGCGAGACCTCGATCATCGAGGAGCGCATCATGCGAGCGTAGACGGCGGTGAAGAACAGGCCGAGCGTCGTTGCCGGCATGATCAGGTGCCAGCCGATATCGAGTGTACGCCGGGCGCCGGTATAGCCCGCGCCCATGCTCTCGTAGCCGACATTGGGCAGCCACCCCAGATATTTGGAGAAGACGATCTGGGCGATGATCGCCAGCCAGAACAGCGGCATGGCGTAGAACACCAGCGAGCCCGTCATGATCGCGCTGTCGGAGGCGCGCCCGACCCGGCGCGCCGCGACGACGCCGAGCGTGACGCCCGCCGCCAGCGAGATGATCAGCGCCGTGCCGGTCAGCAGCAGCGTCGCCGGCAGGCGCTCCAGGATCAGGTCGAGCACAGGGCGCTGCTGGCGATAGCTGAAGCCGAGATCGAGGCTGAGCATGCCCTTGATGTAGAGCCAGAACTGCTCGGCCAGCGAGCGGTCGAGGCCGAAGCGCTCGCGCAATTGCTGCAGGAAGACTGCGTCGCCCGCACCGGCCTCGCCGGCCATGACCTGGGCGGGATCGCCGGGCGCAAGGCGCAGCAGGAAGAAGTTCAGCGCGGCGATGGCGATCAGGATGACCGCCGCCCCCAGCGCCTTGCGAAGCAGAAACAATGCGAACGTCACGCGCCCCTCCGCGATCCCGCGGCGGGAAGGAAGTGCCCTTCCCGCCGATCGGCCGGCCTGTCGTCAGGCCTTCCAGGCGTCCTGGAAGGCGTCGTTCATGCCGGTGGCGGTCTTGATCAGGTTGTTGAAGTTGCTGCGGTAGATCGTCGGGAACTCGAGCTCGAGCATCCAGGCGACCGGCAGGTCCTCGACCAGGATCTGCTGGACCTTGGTGTAGAGCTCTTGCCGGGCGGCCTCGCCATTGGCCGCGGCCGCTTCCGCGAACAACCGGTCGACCTCCGGATTGGAATAGCCGGCGACATTGTTCCAGGGCGAGCCCTTGGCGATGTTGCTGGAGACGTAAGTTCGCGCGACGCCGAGGGCGGGATCGCCGAACTGCGAGAGCCAGGTGAAGGCGAGGTCGAAATCCCAATCCGAGAGGCGCTGGCCGTAGCCGGCGACGTCGGTCGTCACCAGCTGGATGTTCATGCCGATATCGGTGAGATTCTGCTTCACCGCCTCGGCCCAGCGCGTCCAGGCCTCGCCATAGGGCAGCGCCAGCAGGCGGATCGGCTCGCCCTTGTAGCCGGACTCCTTCAGCAGCGCCTTGGCCTTGGCCGGATCGAAGCCGTAAGCGGCGACCTTGTCGCTGTAGAAGCGCGTCTTCGAGCTGACCGGGCCGGAGGCGAGGCGCGCCAGCCCGTTCCAGATGACGTCCTTGGCGAAGTCGCGGTCCATGCCGTACATCACCGCCTGGCGGAAGGACTTCTTCGCCATCAGGCCCTGGCGGTGGTTGAACCAGAGCCAGGACAGGGGCGCGATCATCTCCCAGCCCTTGCCGGTGACGGCGGTGTTCTTCATCTTCGCGAGCTTGGCGACGTCGAAATTCTCGACCGTGCCGCCGGTCAGGATGTCGACCGCGCCGGTCTCGTAGGCGACGACGCGCGCCGCGGCATCCGGAATGATCTGCCAGTAGATCTCGTCGAGATTGGGCAGGCCCTGGACATGGTAGTCCGGGTTGCGCGTGAGCTTGATGTGCGAGCCGCGCGTCCACTCCGCCAGCTTGAACGGGCCGGTGCCGATGGGCGTGTTGTTGTTCGGGTTGGTCTTGTAGTCGGTGCCGGCATAGAGGTGCCTGGGCACGATCGGCGTCGTGCTCAACTCGAACATCAGGATGAACGGACCGAAGGGGTTCTTCAGCTGGTAGCGCACGGTGAAGTCGTCGAGCTTCTCGATGCGCTCGACATGGGTGGTCGCGACCGGCCGCCAGCGCGGATGCAGCTCGCGCAGGAAGACGTCGGTCGAGAAGACGACGTCGTCGGCGGTGAAGGGCTTGCCGTCATGCCATTTGACGTTGCGCTTGAGATGGAAGGTATAGGCCTTGCCGTCCTCCGAGATCTCCCAGCGCTCGGCCAAAGACGGGATAGGCTTCAGGTCGTGGCCGTATTTCAGCAGGCTCTCATAGATGCTGCCGGCGACCATCTGCGTCGGTGTGTTCTGGACGAGGCCGAGCATCAGGCTCGACGGCTCGGGATGGACCACCGCCCGGACGGCCCCGCCGCGCTTGGGCGACTGCGCCAGCGCCGTGATCGAGCCGTTAGCCAGCGGGCTCAGCCCGAAGAACAGTTCCCCCGCCGCAAGGCCGGCGACGCCGGCCTTGAGCAGTTCCCGCTTGTTGAAGCCTGTCATGATGTCCTCCCCTTGTTGATTGCTTTTTGCGCAAATGGGCGGGCGTTCGTCGCCCGCTCCGTCTCAGAGCGTCGCGAGCGTGCGCGCCACCGCTTCGGCGGTCGCCTTGATCTCGGCCTCGCCATGGGCGAGCGAGCTCAGGCTGTGCAACGTGTTGGCCGGCGACATGTAGACGCCCTCCTGCATCAGCGCGTTGGCGAAGGCCTTGAACTTCGCCCGGTCGACATGGGTGCAGAAGTCGCGGTAGTCGGTGATCTCGTCGCAGTCGGTGAAGTAGATCTGGAAGACCGAGCCGACATTCTGGACGATGGCGCGATGGCGCTTCTGGGCGCCGATGACCTCGCGCAGCGCGCTCGCCATCGCCGTGCCGCAGGCCTGCAATTGCTTGAAGCCGGCCGCCTTGTCGGCGGTCATGATCTCCAGCATCGTCTTGGTGGCGTAGAGCCCGAGCCGCGGCGCGTTATGGCTGCCGTAATGCAGGATCTTGCCCCATTCGAGTCCGGCCATGATGTGGTCGGGACCGCAGATCGCCGCGATCGGGAAGCCCTGACCGAGCGCCTTGCCATAGGTGACGATGTCCGGCGAGAGCCCGTAGCGCTCGGCGCAGCCGCCGGCGCCGAGGCGAAAGCCCGTCACCGTCTCGTCGAGATAGAACAGCGCGCCATGCGCCTTGCAGATCGACTGGATGAACTGGAGATAGCCCTCCTTCGGCGGGATCACGCCCATATTGGTCATGACGCCCTCGGTGACGATGCAGGCGACGTCGCGGCCATGGGCCTCCATCACCCGGGTCAGCGCCGCTTCGTCGTTCCACGGCACCACCAGCGTGTCGGCCCAGGAGCCGGCGGTCAGGCCGGAGCTGTCGGGGATACGGATCGGATCGTTGGGATGGCCGAGCGAGGTCGGCAGCTGCGGATTGCTGTTGAGCAGCACCGCGTCGTACCAGCCATGGTAATGACCCTCGAACTTCAGGATCTTCGAGCGTCCGGTCAGGCCGCGGGCCAGGCGGAAGGCCGCCATGCAGGCCTCGGTGCCGGTGTTGGCGAAGCGGATCTTCTGGGCATGCGGCAGCAGGTCGACCAGCATCTCGGCGACCTCGACCTCGACTTCGAGCGCCGTGGCGAAATGGGTGCCGTGCTCGACCTCGCGCTGCACCGCCTCGACGATCGCCGGATGGGCGTGGCCGAGCGGCAGGGCGCCGAAGGACATCATCCAGTCGATGTATTCGTTGCCGTCGACGTCGCGGAGCCGGGCGCCCTTGCCGCTGCGCATATAGGGCGGATAGGGCGCATAATTGGTCGGTCCGCGCGAGGCCGAGCTGACCCCTTCGACAAGCACCTTCATCGCCCGCTCGAAGAGCTGGCCCGAAGCGGTATTCCGCAGCATTTCTAGCGTTCCTCGCCTTGCGGCCGGCGCGCCTTCAGTGATTGGCGCGCCTTGACCGATGTTCTCTATTATGCTCACTTGTTCACTATTGGAAACAAGCCGGTTCGCGTTGTCAAGCGCATCCCCGGAGAAAAAGAGGGAACGGGATGCAGGTCGTTTGGTCGGCTAAGCAACTGGCGCATCGGGGGACGCGCTTCGTCCGCGCAGGCGAGATCGTGCCCAGTCCCGAGACCGCCGAGCGAGCGACCTTCATCCGCGATGCGGTGGTGCGGCGCGGCCATTCATTGATCGAGCCGTGTGAGCTCGGCCTCGCTCCGATCCTCGCCGTGCACGACGCCGATTTCGTCTCGTTCCTGCAGAACGCGCGCTCCGGCTGGTCCGCGTTCGCCGGCCCCGAGGCAGCGGTCATGCCGAATGTCCACCCGCGCGGCCCTCATGCGCGCCGGCCTTCCGGTCCGGTCGGGCAGCTCGGCTGGTACACCGGCGACATGGCCTGCGAGATCACCGACGGCACCTGGCAGGCCGCCTATGCCGCGGCGCAGGGCGCGGCGACCGCGGCCCAGCTCGTCGCCGAGGGTGCCCGTTCCGTCTACGCGCTCTGCCGGCCGCCCGGGCACCATGCCGGTGGCGATCGCGCCATGGGCTTCTGCTATCTCAACAACGCCGCCATCGCGGCGCAGGAGCTGCGCAGGAGCTTCGAGCGCGTCGCCATCCTCGATGTCGACGTCCATCACGGCAACGGCACGCAGGAGGTCTTCTACGACCGTGGTGATGTCTATTTCGCCTCGATCCACGGCGATCCCGACCAGTACTACCCATTCTACTGGGGCTATGCCGACCAGACCGGCGAGGGCGAAGGTGCGGGCGCAACCCTGAACGTGCCCTTCCCCGTCGGCTCCGGCGACGGCCCCTTCCTCGGCGCACTCGCGACGGCGCTCGCCGGCATCCGCCGCTTCGCTCCGCAGGCGCTCGTGCTCTCGCTCGGCGTCGACGCCTCCATCCACGACCCGCACGGACGCCACGCCGTCAGCGATGACGGCTTCCGGCGCATGGCCGAAGCGATCGCGACACTGAAGCTGCCGACGGCGATCGTGCAGGAAGGCGGTTACGCCTCGGCCGAACTCGGCGAGACCGTCGCCGATATCCTCGACATCCTGGGATGACCATGCCTGCCACGCTTCTCATCGTCTCGCTCGGCGAGCTCGGCACCAATGTGCTCGAAGCCGCCGGACGCAGCGGCCTGTTCGACCGGATCGTGGTAGCGAGCCGCTCGGTCGACAAAGCGCGCGCCCGGATCAACAACGCCCTGATCGGCTGCGGGATCGACGGCTACTTCCCGCGCTTCGAGGCGATCGGGCTCGACTTCAACGACCCGGCCTGCGTCGCTTCCCTGCGCCGCATCGCCCCTGACATCGTCTTCAGCGCGCCGACGCTGCTGCCCTGGTGGAAGGTCGGCGGCCTCGACGGCGCGACCGAGACCCCGGCTGAGAAGGTCCCGTTCGGCGGCTATGTCAGCCTCCAGCTCGCGCCGATGGCGATCTTCCGGGCCCGGATGGCCGAGGCAGGCCTCGCCACGCGCTGGATCGCCGCCTCCTTCCCCGATGTGATCAATCCCAGCCTGGCGCGCACCGGGCTCGGTCCCGATTGCGGCATCGGCAATGTCCGCGAGCCGATCGCCAAGATCCAGGCGTCTGTCGGCCGTCGGCTCGGCGTTTCCCCCAATCGGGTCGAGGTCCGGCTCGTCGCGCAGCACGCCTTCGAATACGGCGTGTTCCAGGCACAGCCGCCCGCGGAGCTGTCGCCTTATCTCCTCGAAGTGATCGTCGACGGGCAGGACCAGACCAAACTGGGCCATGAGGCGCTGCGCGAGCCGTTCCTCTTCCCCTATGACCTGCATTTCAACCGCATCACCGCCTCGGCGGCGATCGACGGGATGCGCGCTTTGCTCAGCCCGACGCCGATGCGCACGCATCTGCCAGGCGTGCTCGGCCTGGTCGGCGGTTATCCGGTCGTCGTCGAAGCCGGCCACATCCGGCTCGACCTGCCCGCGCAGTGGAGCGAGGCGCAGGCGATCGCGACCAACGAGGCCTCGCTACGCGGGGACGGGATCGAGCGCATCGAGGCGGACGGCACCATCGTCTTCACGCCCGAGACGGTGGAGGCGCTGCATGCTCTGACCGGCGCGACGATCGAATCAGCCCATCCCGGGACGGCCGCGAGCCAGGCCGCGCTGATCCTGAAGCACCTGGTCTGAGTGGCGCGCCCCGTCGCCTAGGCGGCCTTGCGCTTCTCCGCCGCGTGCTGCTCCTCCGAGACGCCAGCACGCCAATAGCTGACGACGAGATGCGCATCGATCTCGGGGCGCAGATACTGGCGGGCCGCGGCGCGGATCTCGCGGAAGGCGGCATGCTCGCAGGCGGCCCAGAGATAGAGACTGCCCTCGCCCGCAGGCCAGTCGAGCGTCGCCAGCGCATCGGTCAGCAGACTGGCCGAGCCCGGAGCGGCGCCGTCGCGATGAAGCCAGCGCAGCTCGAACCCCTCCGGCAAGGCCAGAGGCTGGCGCTCGGCGGCGTCCGCGATTTCGACCAGCGCCAGTCCCATCGCGTCCACGGGCAGGTGCTCCAGCATGCGGGCGAGCGCCGGTAGGCCGGTCTCGTCGGCGAGGAAGATGTAGCGCTCCGCCTGTTTCAGCCCGCGCCCGCCCGGCCCGGCCATGCCGATGCGGTCGCCGATCTGCACGTTCGCCGCGAAGGCCGAACCCGGCCCGGCATCGTCGTGCAACACGAAATCGATCGCGAGCGTGCCGGCGGCGACATCGATCTCACGGATGGTGTATTTGCGGATCGCCGGCCGCCGCTCCGGCGGCGGCGATTGCAGCAGCCCGTCCGCGCCGATCATCGGCCAGACCGGCTCCGGCAAGCCCACAGGCGGAATGAACAGGCGCACATGCAGCGCCTCCAGCGAGTCGTAACGCCCAAGATCCTCGCCGCGGAAGTGGATACGACGCATATGGGGCGTCAGCTGTTCGACGCCGGTCACGCTCAGCACGCGAAAGTCCGGCGGCAGCATCGGTTCGGCGCCGTCGCCGCTCCAGCGGATCACGGGCGCGGCCCCGGCCGGTGCGAACTCGACGACATGGCTCGCGATCGCGAATTTGCTGCCCTGGAGTCGGGCGAGATCAGGTGCTTCAACGAGGATGGCGAGAGCGCCCGCTTCCAAGCGGAGCTCCGCCCGGCTGCCGTCGAGCCGGATCGTCGTCACGCCGCCGGCCTCGCTCACTTCGGCCTCATGCTCGAGCAGGTGCTCGCAGAGCGGATGCAGCACGGAAGTGGGGTCGGACAGGGCGATACGCGTTTGCGCACAAAGCATGGTCATGGGGAGGTATCCTGTCGCTGCCCTGGCTTTTCAGGGTTTGGCCTGGCCTGCGCCGTCGATCCAGAGCGTGCCATCGAGCGGGATTGCCGAGAAACGGCGGGAAATCTCGTCCAGCGTCGCCTGCGGGTCGACATCGGCGAAGCGCTCCGGGTGGAACCAGGTCGCCAGCCGCTCGATCGCGACGATGTGGAGCGGGGTATCGTTGAACAGATGCCAGAGCCCATAGGCCCGGCGATTGCGGACCGCCGCGAGCGCGGCGATGCCAGGCTTCCCGAGCAGGGCGGCGAAGCTCTGCGCCGCGGTCTCGCGGGGGACGCCGAGGCCGAGGACGAGACCATTGAGCTTGGCCAGATGCGTGCCGCCTGTCGCGACATAGATCGCGGGATCCGCGGCGAGGAGCTGCTCAAGGCTGATCTGACCGGTCGCGCCCGGCAGGATCGCGGCGGCAATGTTGCGCCCGCCGGCGGCACTGATGAAGTCGTCGAAGGTGCCCTTGCCCGGCGTCTGGCAGCAATCGAAGCCGCCGGCATGAGCGTGCATGAACACCGAGGGGCGCTCCGCCCCGCGCAGGCGCTCCTCGATCAGGCGCCGACGCTCCTCATAGAAGCGGATATAGGCCTCGGCCTGCTCCTGCCGGCCGACCAGCTTGCCGAGAATGCGCAGGCTCGGCAGCGTGTCGCGCATCGGCTGCAGGTAGAAGTCGACGACGGCAACCTTGATGCCGGCCGCCTCGAAACGCTCGACGAGATCGCCCTGTCCGCCGCGCCGCGTGCCCGCCAGCGACAGGCTGAGGATGACGAGGTCCGGTGAGAGCGACACCGCCTTCTCAAACGAGAAACCGTCCTGCGTGCCGCCATCGCCGACTGTCGGCACGCTCTCGATCGCAGGGAATTTGGCGAGATAGCGCGCATAGGCGTCGGGGTTCTGACGGCGATGGTCGGTGCCCCAGCCGGCGAGCAGGCCGATTGGATCGGGATGGAGGAGGCCGAGCGCGTTGAGCTGGCGCCCTTGCGCCAGCACGATCCGCTTCGCCGGGCCGGGCAGGGTCACGCTGCGGCCGAGCAGGTCGGTCACCGTGACCGGCTCGGCGCGGGCGGATAGCACCGAGACCCAGGACAGCGCGATCATTGCGAGCAGCAGCTGCGTCAGGAGCCGCGGCGAGGAAGCGATCATGGCGAGCCTCTCTCGGGAATGCCTTCGCCGAGCGTGAATGCGACCGCGCGCGACAGCATGGCCGGAAGGACCGAGATATGGTTCTCGCCGGGAAAGACGATGCGCTCGCAAGCGACCCGCCCGGACGCCGTCAGCGCCCCAGCCATCTCGGCGGCGTTGTCGAGCATCCGCGCCATGCGCAGGCGCGCCGCCCGCTGTGGATCGCGGCACTCATCGCCGCTCTGCTCCTCGCCGCCCACGGTGATCAGCAGGCGCGGCAAGACCTTCGGAGCTAAGGTCTCCAGGAACCGCTCGCACGTCGCAAGAACAGCGCGCTCCTCCCACCAGATCGACGGGCTGCTGGCGACATGGCTGCGGAACAGACCAGGCCGCGCGAACAACGCATGCAGCGCGAACAGCCCACCGAAGGAATGGCCGGCCAGTGACAGCCGCGCCCGGTTGATCGGCGCGAGCCGTTCGACCTGCACCAGGATTTCGGCGTCGATGAGATCGAGAAAGCGGTCGGCTCCGCCCTCCGCCGGAAGGAGATCAAGCCGGCGTCGCTCGGCATCGAAGGGCGCCGCGCCGGGATAGCCGATGCCGAGGATCACGGCCGGGCCAACCCCGGTCACCTCCGGACGCCCCCCCTGCAACCGCGCGGCGGACAGCGCCGTCGGGAACAGGGCATCGCCATCGGCCAGGATCAGAACCGGAAAGCCCGCAGCCGGCGCCGGCTCGGGCGGGACCGCCACCAGCAACCGGTACTCCGCCCCGTTGCGCGCGGAGAAGGCGAGGCTGTGCGCATGCGGCAGCTCGAGCGGCCGGCGGGCCGGGGCTCCGTCATACCCTTCGAATGCAAACCGCTCCGGCCGCAGCATGCCGCCTGCCCTCACCAGCGATAGGACAAGGTCGCCAGCACGGTGCGGCGCAGGCCGAAAGAGCACTGCACGGCGCCATAGCAGCCAGCGACATACTCCTTGTCGAACAGGTTCTGGGCGTTGACCTGAACCTTCCAGCCCTTCATCGCGGCGTTGGCGGCGCCGAGATCATAGCTGATCGCGGCATCGACCAGGGCGTAGTCGTCGGTGAAGAAGGTGTTGCCGGGATCGCCCGCGCCCTTGCCGACATAGCGCACGCCGGCGCCGAGGCCGAGCCCTGAGAACAGGCCGGTCTTGAAGGTGTAGTGCGCCCAGAGCGAGGCCATGTGGCGCGGCACGACCGGCGGCCGCTTGCCGAGATCGGCGCCATTGCTCTTCGTGACCTCCGCGTCGGTGTAGGTGTAGGCCGCGACAAGATCGAGATTGTCGAACACGGTCGCCCGCGCCTCGACCTCGACGCCACGCGCCCGGACCTCGCCGGTCTGGATCTGGAAGCCGGGATTGGCGAGGTCCGCTGTCTGCACATTGGTCTGCGTCAGCTGGTAGACAGCCGCCTGCAGGAAGGCGTTGTAACCTGGCGGCTGATACTTGAAGCCGGCCTCATACTGCTCGCCCTCGGTCGGCTTGAACGCAGCGCCGCCGAAGCTCGTGCCCGGAACCGGCTCGAACGAGGTCGAATAGCTGGCATAGGGCGCAAAGCCGTTGTCGAAATTGTACATCAGCGCGACGCGGCCGGTATTGGCGAAATCATCCTGCTTGGTCAGCGCGCCATTGGTCAGGTTGCGCGTGCGCGCCATCGCCCTGTCGAAGCGGCCGCCGACCACCAGCGAGAGCCGGTCGAGCTTGATCTGATCCTGGATGTAGACGCCGTATTGCTGCGCGACCTGGCTCGTCCCCGGAATCGCCGGAACCGCGAAGGGCAGGCGGCCATAGACCGGGTTGAAGGCGTCGAGCGTCTGCACCGTGCCGCCCGCTCCCGTGAAGGCGGTGCCGTCGCTCCAATAGCCGTCGACGCCGAACAGCACCTTGTGGGTGAGCGCGCCCGTGCGGAAATCGGCCTGGAGCTGGTTGTCGATGCCGAAGGTCTTGGCCTTCTCGTTCGAGGCAGTGACGCGGCGCGTCAGAGTGCGCTGGTCGGCCCCCAGGGAAGCGACCGCGACGGTGCGGTTGCGCGATTCGAGATCGCTGTAACGGACGTTCTGGCGGAAGCTGAAGACGTCGTTGAAGCGATGCTCGAAGGCGTAGCCGAGCGTCAGATGGTTACGGCTGTAGCCCTCGTAGTTCGGCTCGCCCGGGAAGAGATTGCTGCGGATCTTGCCGTTGCGGTTGGGCAGGGCGGTGCCGACCGAGGGGATGAAGCCGTAGAAGCCGGTCTCCGGATCGCGCTGGAACGAGGTCAGCAGCGTCAGGCTGGTCGCGGCATTGGGCTGGAAGGTGACGGAGGGCGCGATGTAGAGGCGCTCCTCCTTGGTGAAGTCGACCTGCGTGTCGGCGGCGCGGCCAAGTCCGACGACGCGATAGAGGATCGTCTTGTCGGGGGTCACCGGCCCGCCGATATCGAAGGCGAGCTGACGGCGCTCGAAGCTGCCGAGCTGAACCTGGATCTCGCCATGAGCCACGTCGCGCGGGCGCTTGCTGACCATCTCGATCAGGCCGCCGGGCTTGACCTGGCCGAAGATCACCGAGGCCGGGCCGCGGATCACCTCGACGCGCTCCAGCCCCCAGGGATCGACCGCCGGCACCAGGAAGTTGACGCCGCGCTGCAGCCTGAGGCCGTCGAGCATGTTGACGAAGCCGGCGCTGCCGCCGCTGCCGCCGAAGCCGCGGATGAAGACGCTGTCATAGCGGCCCATCGACAGGCGCGTCTCACCGAGCACGCTCGCCGAATAGCGCAGCGCCTGGCTGACGCTCTGGATGCCTTGGTCGTCCATCTGCTGGCGGGGGACGACGGTGACCGATTGCGGCGTCTCGATCAGCGGCGTGTCGGTCTTGGTGGCGCTCTCGCTACGCCTCGCGACATAGCCGTTCACCGGCCCGCTCGCGCGCTCGCCCTGGACCTCGATCGTATCCAGGCTGACGGTATCACCGCTCTGCGCGGACACGGCGCCCGGCCAGGCTGCGACGACAGCGCCGAGGGCAACGCTCGCCGCCAAAACGGCGCGATTGCCAGTGATGAGAACCCCGATCATGCCGATACCCTTGCCCCTTCGCCGTTCTGGCGACCCGTTGGCTGGGTTCTTTCAGGAAGCGGGCTGCGCCGGCAACGCCATCGGCTTTCGATTGCGGCAGTATTTCTTTCGGCGCAGTTTCGAGCCTTTCCAGCTCTGAAACAGGAGCGATCCCTCACCGCAACGCGCTCGGCGGCATGCCGAAGCGCTTGCGGAACAGGCTGGAAAAGTGCGCGGGCGTATAGCCGACGCGGAAAGCGGCCTCCGCGATGCTCGCCTCGCCTTCGGCGATCAGCGCATGCGCCTGCTGCAAGCGCTGTTCCTGCAGATAGCCGAAGACGCTCGTGCCGAATTCGGCACGGAAAGCGGAGGTCAACTTGGTGGGGTTGAGGCCCGTGGCGCGAGCGAGCTCGGCAAGGCTCGGCGGCGCCTGCATCGCGGCGACGAGCATGTCCCGGACCGCATGGACCTGCTCGCGCGTCCGGGCCGGAAGACGCGCCGGCCGCAGAGGCGGCTGGCCGACGATGCGGTCGAGCGCCATGGCCGTCAGCTCCAGCGCCTTGCCGGCGAGGTAAAGCCGCCGCAGCGGCGCCGCCACCGGCGACTCCGCGATCTGGAGGGCGAGCGCACAGAGATCGGCATCGGCAGGGCGCACCCAGATGCCGGCATCCCCGGCCCCCGCCAGCGCGAACAGCTGCTGCATCGGGGCAGCAAATTCCCGTTCGACGAAATCGAGATCGAACTGCATCAGCACGCACCGGACCATGCCGCCGCTCAGGCCTGTGCGCTGCTGGACATGGTCGCCGACATTGGCGGTGACCAGCAGGGCCGGCCCCCTGACCATGACGGCCGGCTGGTCGTCGATCTCGAGGGATTGCCGCCCATCGAGCATGACCGCGATCTTGAGACCCCGGCGCATCGGCCCGACGATGCGCTCGCCTTCGGGAACCGGAAATGTCCCGGCCGACAGCGACAGCTGCTGCGAGAACAGCGGGAATCCCACCAAGGATTCGGGATCGGGAAGTGGCTGGAGCGAGGTCACGCAAGCAGCATAAGTCAATCGCCACTCACCTCAAGACTTCGCTGGTACATTAAAAATTCTCCAGATTCCGCGCATTTCACCGCGTCAAGCCCCTCTTCGATCGCGATCCGCGATCTGCCGCACCTTCTGAGATGATCCCGCATCGAAGCGGGGGGCGTCAGGATTGATCTTCGTCCCTCGAGGTGGTTAGGTCGGACCATGCGATTTCGGTCCGTCATTCGGGGCCTGACCCTTCGACTTAGCCGCCCGGCGCTGTGAGCGTCGGGATTTGAAGGCCTGTCCATATCGCATGACGGCGCAGTAGAGCCTTGAGCAGGCCCGACGCCGCATCCTTCGCAAGGGTTGTCCCATGACCACGATGCCGATTTCCAAGTACCGCGCCTATGCGCCGGTCAACCTGCCTGACCGCAAATGGCCGTCGCAGGTGCTGACCAAGGCGCCGATCTGGTGCTCCGTCGACCTGCGTGACGGCAACCAGGCGCTGATCGAGCCGATGGGCGTCGATCGCAAGGACCGCATGTTCAACCTGCTGGTGAAGATGGGGTTCAAGGAGATCGAGGTCGCCTTCCCGGCAGCATCGCAGACCGATTTCGACTTCGTCCGCTCGATCATCGAGGGCGGCGCGATCCCCGATGACGTCGCGATCCAGGTGCTGACGCAGTGCCGCTCCGAGCTGATCGAGCGCACCTTCGAGGCGGTGAAGGGCGCCAAGAACGTCATCCTGCACTTCTACAACTCGACCTCGACCCTGCAGCGCGACGTCGTCTTCCGCTCCGACAGAGCCGGAATCATCAAGATCGCGACCGATGCGGCCGCCCAGATCAAGGCGCTCGCCGCCCAGGCGCCTGAGACCAACTTCACCTTCGAATACTCGCCGGAGAGCTTCACCGGCACCGAGCTCGACTACGCTCTGGAGATCTGCGAGGCGGTCAAGGCGGTGATCCAGCCGACGCCGCAGAAGAAGCTGATCCTCAACCTGCCGGCGACCGTCGAGATGGCGACGCCCAATGTCCATGCCGACCAGTTCGAATGGTTCGGCCGCAACATCTCCGACCGCGACAGCGTGCTGCTCTCGATCCATCCGCACAATGACCGTGGCACTGCGGTGGCTGCCGCCGAGCTCGCGCTGATGGCCGGCGCCGATCGCGTCGAAGGCACGCTGTTCGGCAATGGCGAGCGCACCGGCAATGTCGACATCGTCACCATGGCGCTGAACCTGTTCACGCAAGGGGTCGATCCTGAGCTCGACCTGCGCGACGTCAACGAGATCCGCAGCATCGCCGAATACTGCACGCAGCTGCCGGTGCACGAGCGCCACCCCTATGTCGGCGAGCTTGTCTACACTGCCTTCTCCGGCTCGCATCAGGACGCGATCAAGAAGGGCTTCGACGCGCAGGAGAAGCGCAACGACCCGCTCTTCCAGGTGCCCTATCTGCCGATCGACCCCAAGGATGTCGGCCGCGACTACGAGGCGGTGATCCGGATCAATTCGCAGTCGGGCAAGGGCGGCATCGCCTATATCCTGCAGGCCGATCACGGCCTCGACCTGCCGCGCCCGCTGCAGATCGCCTTCTCCAAGATCGCCCAGGAGCAGATGGACGAAGAAGGCAAGGAATTGACCAGCGCCGCGCTCTGGTCGCTGTTCAGCAAGACCTATCTCCTGAGCGACGCCCCGCTGGAACTGTTGGCCCACAAGACCTTCCCGGGCGCGCAGGGCTCGCGCACGCTGACGGCTGAGCTGAAGCAGGACGGCGCGATCCGCACGATCGAGGGCGTCGGCAACGGGCCGATCGATGCCTTCGTCGACGCACTGAAGACGACCTATGGCGTCGAATTCTCCTTCCTCGACTATCACGAGCATGCGGTCGGCCGCGGCGCCAACGCCACCGCCGCCTGCTATGTGAAGCTCGAGGATGGCGACGGCCGGGTCGTGCATGGCGTCGGCATCGACCCGAACATCGTGATGGCCTCGCTGAAAGCCGTGCTCAGCGGCATGCAGCGGGTCATGGCCGGGCAGCAGGGCTGATATTGGCCAAGGCGGCGGGCTGACTCGCCGCCTTCGCTTATTCCCCGACGGCCTTCCGGCGTTGGGTGGGCTCCGCGCCACGCCAGCCGAGCGTCGGTGCGACCAGCGTGACGAAGTCGCCGATGATCTGGCGATAATCCGCGATCGAGAAGTTGTAGGGCAGCTCCAGCCGCAGCGTATCGACCAGCGGCAGGACCGGGTCGGCGGCAAGCCGTTCGACGATCTCGGCGGACATGCCGACGAGATCGGGCGTAAACAGCGTCCGGCGCTCACCTTGCGGCGCCAAGGTTCGTTCATGACGGCTGACGGCGTAATCGCGATAGCGTCGGCGCGTCGCGGCATCGGCGCTGTCGAGCGGCACGATCACGCGGCCGACCGCGACCTTGGCTTCCCCCTCGCCGCGCCAATGGGCGCGAAAAGTGTCGATATGGCTGCGCTGCGCGACGAAGAAATCATCGGTCTCCTCGCCGGTATTGAGATTGCCGACCAGCAGCTGGAAACCGTTCTCGCCGGCCCAGCGGGCCGAACGCAGTGAACCGCCACCATACCAGAGCCGCTGGCGCAGACCCAGTGCATGCGGGCGCAGGCGCGGGCGATGCTCGCCGGCCGCGGAGCTGATGCGGCTGTCGGCATCGCCGAGCCAATCGCCGTCGAGATTGCTGGCGAGCCGGGCGACGCGAGCATGCGAGAAATCATAAAGTCCCGGGTCAGCGTCGAAGAAGCGCTCACCCAGCAGCTTGCCAAAGGGCGGCGGACCGGCGCTGAGGCCGACATTGAGACGCCCGCCCGAGAGCACATCGACCAGCGAGAGGTCTTCGGCCAGCCGGAACGGGTTCTCGTAGCCGATCTGGATCACGGCCGTGCCGAGCCCGATCCGGCTGGTGCGCTGGGATGCGGCGGCGAGGAAGGTCGCGGCCGAGGAGACGCCGGGCTCGAGATGGCGCTGGCGCACCCAGGCGCTGTCGAAGCCGAGCGCCTCGCCATGCTCGAAGAGCGCGAGCGTCTCCTCCAGCCCGGCGCGGGGATCGGCGTCGTCGTAATTGCCTGGTGTCAGGAAGGCGATGTGCCGGATGGCGAGTTTGGACATGAGACCTCAGTATTTCGGCAGGCCGGGCGGATTGGTCTCGGAGCGGTCGAGCGCCTCCTCCTCCAGGCCCCAGCGGGCCAGCGACGCCCGGAACTTGCCGTTGCCGATCAAACCATTGGTCGCGACGGTCAGCGCATCGACCAGGCCGCTGCCCTTGCGCGTGGTGATCGCGACATCCGACTTCAGCGGCCAGCCGGCGCTGAGCGTGCCGACGCGCCGGATGTCCTTGTCGCGTGCCGCGATGAAGACGAGCTGGGCATGCGGCTGGACGATGACGTCGACCCGGCCCGAGCGCAGCGCGACCAGGCGTCCCGCCTCGTCGTCGAAAAGCTGAAGCTCGATCGGTTTCAGGCCGGCGGCGACGTTCTGCTTGCTCCATTCGACCAGGATGCGCTCCTGATTGGTGCCGCCGCCGACGCTGATCCTGAGGCCGGCCGCATCCTTCGGCTCGCTGATCACCGTGACCTTGCTGTCGGCCCTGACGAAGAAGCCGTGCAGCCCCTTGCGGTAGGTCGAGAAGTCGAACTTCTCCTTGCGCTGCTCGGTGACGCCGACATTGGAGATCACCGCGTCATACTTGCCGGAGGCCAAGCCCAGCGGCCAGTCGGCCCAGGCTATCGGCTGCAGGTCGAGCCTGAGGCCCAGGCTGTCGGCGATCAGCTGAGCGAAATCGGCATCGGCGCCGACCACGGTCCTGGCGTCGGTCGCATAGGTCGCGAGCGGCGGCCCGCCGGGACTGACAGCCACGGTGAACACACCGGGCTCGACGAACTTGAAGCCTTTCGGCACGGCGGCGATCGCCTCCGGCTGCTTGTCGGCGCGAACGCGTCCAGGCTGCTCGGGCCCAAGATCGAACGGCGCCTGGGCGAGGGCCGGATTGCCTGCCGAGCCGAACACCGCCAGCCCGAAGAGAAGCGCCGACAGGGCGCGCACTCGCAACGTCATCGTCTTTCTTTCCTGATGAGATGGGCGCCGCCGCCGGTCGCGGCGGCGCCCGCCATGTTCACTTCGCCGGCAGGCCGGGTGGGTTGGTGCGCGACTGCTCGATCGCCTCAGCGGCGAGGTTCCAGCGCCCGAGCGCCTTGGCGTAGTTGCCGTTGCCGATCTGGGTATTGACGGCATGGGTGATCGCCTCGGCGAGGCCGGCGCCCTTGCGGGTCGTCACCGCGATCTCGGCCAGCAGCGGCCAGCCACCGGAAAAGTTGCCGGCGAGGCGGGTCTTGTTTTCCTGCGCTGCCTTGAAGCTCAAAAGTGCGTTCGGGCCGAGATAGGCGTCGGCGCGGCCGGTCTCCAGCGCGAGATAGAGCACGACATCGTCGTCATAATACTGGACCTCGGCCGGCTTCAGCCCGGCCTTCACGTTCTGCTCGTTCCAGCGCAGCAGGATCTGCTCCTGATTGGTGCCGGAGCCGACGATGACCTTGAGCCCGGCGACGTCGCGTGGCTCGCGGATCTGGATCTCGTTGTCCTTCTTCACATAGAAGCCGAGCAGGTCCTTGCGGTAGGTCGAGAAGTCGAACTTCTCCTTGCGCTGCTCGGTGACGGTGATGTTCGAGATCGCCGCATCGTACTTCCCGGAGGCGACGCCGAGCGGCCAATCGGCCCAGGAGACCGGAACGATCTCGAGCTTGCGGCCGAGCGCATCCGCCACGAGCTGAGCGATGTCGGGCTCGGAACCAACGATCGACTTTGTGTCGCTCGCATAGCCGGCAAATGGTAGCCGGCCAGTCGCGTTGGCGACGGTGAAGACGCCCTCCTTTACGAACTTGGCGTCCTTGCCGATCAGCTTGATCGCGGCCTCGTCACGCTGGGCCCGTGGCCGGCCGTGCTGCTCGGGCGAGAGGTCG
The DNA here is from genome assembly GCA_005502805.1 of Rhizobiales bacterium 2SD. GTDB lineage: Bacteria > Pseudomonadota > Alphaproteobacteria > Rhizobiales > Beijerinckiaceae > Allobosea. The sequence continues at coordinate 787,574 of SCMY01000001.1, forward strand.
ATCGCCTGCTGGGCGAAGCCGAGCGAGGGGAGCATGGCACTGGCGGAAGCTGCACCGAGCAGAGCGAGCGTGTTGCGTCTGGTGATCATGGTTTGCTCCTTGGAAATGAGGGTCAGAGAACCTTGGCGAGGAATTCGCGGGTACGGGGATGGTCGGGCTCGGCGAGGACGCGGGCGGGCGGGCCGACTTCGAGGATGCGGCCGGCCTCCATGAAGACGACCTCGTCGGCGACCTCGCGGGCAAAACCGATCTCATGGGTGACGATGACCAGCGTCGTGCCGGAGCGGGCGAGCTCCTTGATGACGTCGAGCACTTCGTTGACGAGTTCGGGGTCGAGCGCCGAGGTCGGCTCGTCGAAGAGCAGGACCTTCGGCTTCAAAGCGAGCGCCCGGGCGATGGCGACGCGCTGCTGCTGGCCGCCGGAGAGCTGGCGCGGATAGGCGTCGGCCTTGTCGGCGAGGCCGACGCGGGCGAGCAGCTCGCGCGCCTCGGCCAGGGCCTGCTCGCGGCTGACGCCGCGCACGGACAGCGGCGCCTCGATGACGTTCTCGATCGCGGTCAGATGCGGGAACAGGTTGAAGCTCTGGAAGACCATGCCGACATCGACGCGGCGCTTCAGGATCTCGCGTTCCTTGAGCTCGTAGAGCGTGTCGCCGTCCTGGCGGTAGCCGATCAGCTCGCCATCGATGGCGATGAAGCCGGCATCGACGCGTTCGAGATGGTTGATCGAGCGCAGCAGCGTCGACTTGCCGGAGCCGGACTGGCCGATGATCGCGGTGACGCTGCCGGGTCGCAGTGCCAGGCTGACATCGTCGAGCACCTTGAGCGGGCCAAAGCTCTTCGAGACATTGCTGATGCGGATCTCGCCACCGCTGCGCCGCAGGCTCGCCAGGGAAGGGACCACCGCAGCGGGCGAACCCGTCTGGCCCAGCACGGCCTCGGTGCGACGCGCCGCTGCGGCGTCACGCGAGCGGCCGAAGCGGGCCAGTACCAGGCCGATCAACGAGGGCGGCGGGTTGCGCAGCGCGCCGCGCGAGTAATAGCGCTCGATATGGTGCTGGACGAAGGACAGCACGCTGAGGATGACGAGGTACCAGACCGTCGCCACCATCAGGAGCGGGATCACCTCGAGATTGCGCCGGTAGATGATCTGGATGGTGTAGAACAGCTCCGGCAGCGCCAGGATGTAGACCTGAGAGGTGCCCTTCGCCAGCAGGATGATCTCGTTGAAGCCGTTGGGCAGGATGGTGCGCATCGCCTGCGGCAGCACGATCCGCGAGAACTGGCGATGGCGCGGCAGACCGAGCGCAGCCGCCGCCTCGTGCTGGCCCTGGTCGACCGAGAGGATGCCGCCGCGCACGATCTCCGACGAGAAGGCGGCAGCGTGCAGGGTCAATCCGAGCACAGCCGCGAAGAACGGCGTTATCAACTGCGTCGTTGACCAGGAGGCGAACGTGATGTCCGTGAAGGGAACGCCAAGCCAGACCGTCGAGTAGAGATAGCCGAGATTGTTGAGGATCAGGAGCAGCACGATCAGCGGGATCGAGCGGAACAGCCAGACATAGGCCCAGGACAGCGAGGACAGCAGCGGCGAGCCCGAGACCCGCGCCAGCGCGAGACCCGTCCCGAGCAGGAATCCCAGCACCGTCCCGAGTAGGGTCAGCAGCAGCGTGCGCGCCAAGCCCGCTAGCACCGGCTCCGACAAGAACCATTCAGCGAAGACATCCCAGCCCCAGCGCGGATTCGACAGGATCGAGTTCGCGACCGCGAAGATCACGACGACCGCGAAGGCGGTGCCGATGGTGCGGGCCGGATAGCGCGCCGGCACGATCCGGTAGCGGCTGAAATCGCGGGTCGGCGGTGTGCTATGGGCGTGCGTCGGCAGGCCCGCGAAATCGCTGGCGAGGGTCATGGCTGGAATTCGTCCCCTTGAAACTTAGGAAGCGGCGCGATCAGGCGGCGCTGGCAGGCAGTTGCTCGGCTGGCGGGCGCGGCCTGTAGGCCGCAACGGCGAGATCCTTCTCGAAGGCGAGCTTCTTGTAGATCTCGGGATCGACGGCGGGATCGAAGAGCGGCGTGTAGCCGGTGCTGAGGTAGAGGTCCCGCGCCTCGGGCTGGCGGAAGCCGGTGGTCAGGAAGATCTTGCCATAGCCCTGGCGCACGGCCTGCGCCTCCAGCTCCTCGACGACGCGGCGCGCCAGCCCCTGGCGGCGGAAGGCGCTGGCGGTCCACATCCGCTTCAACTCGGCGGTCTGCGCGTCATAGCGCTTGAAAGCGCCTCCGGCGATGGCGCGGCCGTCACGGAGCAGCAGCACGAAATTGCCCTCCGGCGGCGCGAACAGCGAGGCCGGATAGCGACTCATCTCGGCGCCGGGCGGCTCGCCGAAATAGCTGCCATAGCGGGTGGCGTATTCCCAGGTCAGCTGCTCGACCAGGGGCTGGGCGAGCGGATCGAGCGGAGTGGTGTAGAAGAATTCGTCTGCCATCGGACAGCCTTTCGGATCGCAGGATTCCAGGAAGAGCTTGAGCCTGTCAGCCAGTCTTGCGCGACGCGGTGACCGGGGCGGAGCGCGCATAGCGGCTCTCGCGGCGCGGCAGGCGCAGATGATCGCGCAGCGTCTCGCCGGGCAGGTTGCGATCGTAGACGCCGCGCGCCTCCAGCTCCGGAATGACCAGCTCGACGAAATCGTCCAAGCCCTGGCCGATCACCGGGAAGCCAAGGATGAAGCCGTCGGCCGCCTGCTTCTCGACGCGCTCGATCAGGATGTCGGCGATCTCCTGGACGGACCCGATCAGGTCGGCACGCGGGGTTGCGGCTTCGAGTGCCGCCTCGCGCAGGGTCTGGCGCTTCAGGGCGGCGGTGCGCTTGATCCGGTCGGTGGTCGAGCGGAAGCTGTTCTTGCCGATATCGCCCAGCTCCGGGAACGGCGCGTCGAGCGGATAGACGCTGAAATCGTGATGGTCGAAGAAGCGGCCGAGATAGGCGAGCGCCTCGTCGATCGAAACGAGATCGCGGATCGCCTGGTATTTGTCCTCGGCCTCCTGCCGGGTACGCCCGACGATCGGTCCGGCGCTTGGGAAGATCTTGACGTCGTCGGCGAGCCGCCCCTGCGCCACCGCGCTGGTCTTGATGCTGCGATAGAAGGCCTGGCCTTCCTCCAGCGAGACATGGTTGGCGAAGACCGCATCGGCATGCCGGCCTGCGAGGCCGATGCCGGCATCGGAGGCGCCAGCCTGGAACAGCACCGGCTGGCCCTGCGGCGAACGCTGGATGTTGAGCGGGCCCTCGACCTGGAAGAAGCGGCCCTTGTAGCCGAGCGTGTGCAGCTTCTCGCGGTCGAAGAAGCGGCCGGCCTCGCGGTCGCGGACGAAGGCGTCGTCGTCCCAGGAATCCCAGAGCCCCTTGGCGACGTCGAGATATTCATGCGCGATCTCGTAGCGCAGCGAATGCTCGGGATGCGGGCGGCCATAGTTGCGGCCCGAGCCCTCCAGCGGGGACGTGACCGCATTCCAGCCCGCGCGCCCGCCCGAGATCAGGTCGAGCGAGGCGAATTGCCGGGCGATGGTGAAGGGGTCGCTATAGGAGGTCGAGACCGTGCCGACGAGGCCGAGTTTCTTCGTCGCCGTCGCCAGCGCCGAGAGAATGGTCAGCGGCTCGAAACGGTTGAGGAAATGCGGGATCGACTTCTCGTTGATGTAGAGCCCGTCAGCGACGAAGGCGAAGGCAATGCCGTTCTCCTCGGCCTTGCGGGCGTTGCGGATGAAAAAGTCGAGATTGACGCTGGCATCGGCCGGATTGCTCGGATGGCGCCAGGCGTTCATGTGGCTGCCGGGCCCCTGCAGCATCAAGCCGAAGGTGAGACGGGTCTTGCTCATCGAAGTCTCCTGTCGGCTCAAGCGGCCAGCGCCGGCGCGTCGCCGGCGAGCAGCGTGATCGAGGCGAGGCGTTGGGCGGTCGCGGCGGCCGGCGTGTCGATGACGAACTCGGCGATGCCGAAGCGGGCGGAGAGTGCATCGAGCTCGCGCCGGACGTCCTCGGCGGTTCCGGAAAGAATGCTCGGGCGGCGGATCTCGGTGGTGTAGGACGCCGCTCCGGCCTGACGGGCGAACTCGGCGGCCTGCTCCTCGCTGCCGAGATTGACGCTCTGGCCATTGTCGAGCGTCAGCCTGACGACACGCAGCGGATCGGTCAGCGCCCGCGCCTCTTCAGCCGTCGCAGCGGCAAGGGCAGCGAGTCCGAATAGCGGCGAATGCTTCGCGCCGGCCTTGGCATAGGCGTCCAGGCTGGCCTCGATCACCTTGGGATCGCCGTTGAGCTGGCCGGCGAAGACGAAGCGCCAGCCACGCTCTGCGGCGAGCCGGGCGCTGTCCGGGCTGGCTCCGAGCAGGAAGCGCTCGGGAGCAGCGGGAGGCTTCGGCAAGGCGTGCGCACCGGCAAGCGGATTCTCCGCGTCGAGCGAGCCAAAGAGGAAGCCATCGAGTTCCGCCAGCAACGCTTCGAAGGAGCGTGCGCCCTTCGGATCGTGCTGGACGCGCAGCGCCCTGGTCGACAGCGGCAGGCCGCCCGGCGCCTTGCCGATGCCGAGATCGATCCGATCCGGCGCCAGCGCCGCAAGCAGGTTGAAGGTCTCGGCGACCTTGTAGGGGGCGTAATGCTGCAACAGCACGCCGCCGGAGCCGATACGGATGCGGCGCGTGCGGGCGATCAGATGCGCCACCAGGATTTCCGGCGCCGAGCTGGCGAGGCCAGGAAAACCGTGATGCTCGGCGAGCCAGAAGCGGCGATAGCCGAGCCGCTCGGCAGCCTGTGCCAAGGCTATCGTGCGCTGGAGGGCGTCGACCGCGCTCTCGCCGTCGAGGATCGGGCTCTTGTCGAGCAGGCTGAGGGAATAGGCCATGGGTTTCTCTCGCCGGGATCAGATGCCGCGCAGGCCGCAGGCGGTGCGCGCTTCTTCGGCCATCCAACCGAGGCGCTCATAGTCGCCGCGCCAGTAGACCAGCGCCGCATCGTCGCCACCGAGCCTGACCTGCCGCACCCGGCCGATGACGATGGCGTGCGAATGGCGCTCGATCAGCTCCTCGACCTCGCAGTCGAGCGCGGCGAGCGCACCCTCCAGCAGCGGCGCGCCGGTGACGCCTTCGCTCCAGTTGGCCCCGGCATAGCGCGCCTCACCCTTCTCGCCGGCGCGGCCGGCGAAGCGGTCGGCGATCTGCTTCTGCGTGGCGTTGAGGAAGTTGACGCCGAAGCTGCGATGGCGCGCCAACACCGGAAAGCTCGACGAACTCAGATTGAGCCCGAACATCACCGTCGGCGGCTCGGCCGAGAGCGAGGACAGCGAGGTGACGGTGAGACCGGTGCGGTCAGCACCCTGCCCCGTCGTGATCACGCTGACGCCGCCGGCGAGATGGCGCAGCGCCGCCCGGAAGTTCGGTGTCTCGGCCTGCGCCGATACAGCGCGGCCGAACTGGCGCGGCGACGCGGATGCTGGGGTGACGAGCGAGACAACGGTCATGAAGGCCTCGGCTTGCGGGAGGGCGCAGCGAGGCGAACGTCGTGACGAAACGACGCTCCGGCCGGACAGACCGGTACGCTGACGCTGCTAGGGAACGACGCGTCTCGCGGTCAGGCCGCGAGACGAAGGATCAGAAACATCGCAGCAGGTTGCCGGATCGCTCTGGATCGAAAATGTCATCAGATTTCATCTACGTGTCTCCGTGCTCGGAGCCCACGATTTCATCGTGGTGCTTTTAGCATTGTTGACGCGGTGCAAGCTGCTCCAGCAAATCCCGCGATCGAGCACAGTCATCGGCGCTCGATACTGACATTCTTCCTGCGAAAACAGGCAGGGTCAATGAAATGTCTTTTCAAAGATGCAGCCGGCCGGAGGCGGAAGCGCTCGCTTCCAGCCTCCGGCCGGCAGGTTTCTGCTCTGCCGGCGCTCAGGCCGCAGCGGTGCGGCGCTGGCGGAACAGGCGCCAGGCCGGCGTCAGCAGGATGGCGGCGCTGAGCAAAGCGAGGATCACCGCGATCGGGGTCGAGACCAACGCCGAGGTGTTGCCGCCGGAGATGGTCAGCGCCAGTCTGAGCTGGCTTTCGATCATCGGGCCGAGCAGCAGGCCGAGGACGATCGGCGCGCTCGGATAGTCGAGCCGCTCCAGCACATAGCCGATCAGCCCGACGCCGAGCAGCACCCAGAGGTCGAACAGCGAGTTGTTGACCGAATAGACGCCGATGGTGACGAAGAGCAGGATCACCGGGGCGAGCACGATGCGCGGCAGGCGCAGCACCTGGCCGAAGATGCGCGTCGCCGCCAGCCCGCCGACGAGGGCGAGCATGAACGAGGTCGCCAGGAACTGCAGCATGAAGCCGTAGACGATGTCCGGATGCTCGCGGAAGAGCTGCGGCCCGGGCCGAAGGCCATGTACGAGCAGGCCGCCGAGGATGACGGCGGCGACGCCCGAGCCGGGGATGCCGAGCGCCAGCGCCGGGATCAGCGAAGCCGCATTGTCGGCGCCGTTGCCGCATTCGGAGGCCGCGACGCCCTCGGGATTGCCGTGGCCGAAGGTCTCGGGATTGCGGGCGACGCGCTTGGCCTCGTTATAGGCCAGGAAGGACGACATGCTGCCACCGGCGCCCGGCAGGATGCCGATGATGATGCCGATGATCGAGGAGCGGATCCAGACCGGCGTGAAGAAGCGCCACTGGCTCAGTGCCGAGCCCTGGCGATGCAGCTTGAGCTTGTCGCCACTCATGCCGGTTTTCACGGCTTCCTCGACGATCTGCAGCACCGGCGGCACGGCGAAGAGCCCGGTCAGCAAGACGATCGCGCTGAAGCCGTCGAGCAGGTCGAGCTGGCCGAAGGTGAAGCGCTCGGTGCCGTTCGAGATGTCCTGGCCGACCGCGCCGATCAGCAGGCCGATGCCGCAGGCGATCAAACCCTTCGGAAGATCGTCGCCGAGCAGCGAGGAGACGGTGGCGAGGCCGAGGATGCCGAGCCAGAAATATTCGATCGGGCCGAAGAGCAGGCTGAACGAGACCAGCGGCGGCGAGAGCAGGATCAGCGAGATCGACGAGAGCACGCTGCCGATCACGCCCGAGAGCAGCGCGACCTGCAGCGCATAGGCCGCCTTGCCCTGCTGGGTCATCTTGTAGCCGTCGAGCACGGTCGCGACCGAGGCCGGGGTGCCGGGCACGCGCATCAGGATCGCGGGAATAGCGCCGCCATAGGAGCCGCCATTGTACATGCCGGCCATCATGCCGAGCGCGAAGAGCGGATCGAGCCCGAAGGTCAGCGGGATCAACACCGCGAGGCCGGTGACGACGGTCAGGCCCGGCAGGCAGCCGACGACGAGGCCGGCGATCAGGCCGATGAACATGGCGAGGATGTTCATCGGGGCGAAGACGAGCGGGATGGCGTGCAGCAGGGCGTCGATCATCTGACTTTCGCCAGCAGGGGTGAGAGGAGGTCTTCCGGGATCGGCCGGCCAAGCGCGTAGACGAAGATCAGCAGGATCGAGACGACGCAGACCACCCCCACCGTGGCCGCGAGGCCCCAGCGTCGGAAGCCCACCGCCGCCGGCAGCAGAATACAGACCGCCAGGCTCGGCAGGATGAAGCCGATCAGGCTGACCGCGGCGAAATAGGCGACGAGGGCTGCAATGCCGATGGCGAGGCGCGGGCCATGCTCAGCGAAAGCGCCCGGTGTCGGGTTGCCGCGCTGACGGCGCAGAACCTCACGCGCCGCGATCCACAGGCCGAGCACAGCCATGCCGGACGCGATCGCTACCGGATAGGCGGCACTCTCGACCGGATAGCTCGAGGCCATCGCGATAACGCCGACCGAGACCGCGACGAGCAAGAGCGCGAAGACGATCTCGACCGGGCTGCGCGAACGGCCCTCGGCCGTGGCCGGCGGGGCCTCCTCCGTCACTTCCACGGCGTCGCCTTCCAGGTCGCCTCGAGATCGGTGGTGGCGCGGTCGAGGAAGGCCTTGAAGTCGTTCGAGGCAAGATATTGCAGCGGGATCTCGGCCTTCTTGGCGGCGTCGAGATATTCCGGATCCTTGAGCGCCTGGTCGATTGCCTTCTCCAGCTTGGCGACGACGTCGGCCGGCACGCCCTTGGGCGCTGCGATGCCGCGCGAGGCGCCTACGACGACGTCATAGCCGGCTTCGCGGAAGGTCGGCGCATCGGGCAGGTAGGCCGAGCGCTCGGCGCTCATCACGCCGATCACCTTGATATTGCCTTCGCGGGCGATCTGGAGCGCCTCGGACAGGTTCATCGTCGCGGCCGGAACATGGCCGCCGAGCACGGCCTGGCGAACCGGGGCGGTGCCGCCGAAGAAGGCCGGGGTGAACTTGGTGTCGGCGAGACGCTGGAAGTTCAGCAGCGCGATATGCTCGGAAGAGCCACTGGCACCGGAGGTGCCGATCACGAGCGGCGTCGAGGCCTTCTTGGCGGCGTCGATCAGGTCCTTCAGCGAGCCGTAGGAGCTGGACTTCGGCACGACGAGCACGCCGGGGTCGTAGACGAGATTGGCGATCGGCTGCAGGTCGCCCATCTTGAACTTGGTCTTGCCCTCGACGACCAGCGCGTTGATCGCGGGAGCGTTGATGAAGCCGATCGTGTAGCCGTCCGGCTTGCCCTGCGCGACGGCGGTCCAGCCGATCTCGCCGCCAGCGCCGGGCTTGTTGATCACGCCGATGCGGGCGTTGCCGCCGAGATATTTCTCCATATAGCGGGCGATCGAGCGGGCGGCGACGTCGGTGCCGCCGCCGGGAGCGAAGGCGACGATCATCTCGATCGGCTTCTCCGGATACTCGGCGCGGGCGGCGCCGGTCATCAGGAGCACGGATGCGAGGGCAGCAGTGATCGACAGACGCTTGATCATCGAGGCACTCCTTCAGGAGGTGGACACGGAGAGGTCGGCAGGCAGGGCGTCGGCATCGGTCCATTCGTCGCCGAGCAGTTCGGGCGTGTCATAGGCGACGAGCGAACGGTAATGCGCCTCGCGATCAGCGACGAAGAGGGCGCGGGCAATGTCGCGGCCGAGCCGGTCGGCGCCGGCGCTGACAGCGGGGATATCGCCGGAGAGCTTTCCGTGGCTCAGCATCGCCGGATAGTTGAAGCAGTGGATGCGCGCGAGAGCCGGGCAAGAGCCGGGCTCTCTCTCCTGGAACTCGAAGGAGGGGCCGAGATCGGGCGCGTTTTCCAGCTCGGGATTGTCGATCCCTTCGGGAACGTAGCGATCCTTCCAGAAGCGGATGAAGGGCGCGACTGCCGCGAGCTCTGGCCGCTCGCCGAGATCGACCGAGAAGCCGGTGGCGAAGATCAGGAAGTCGAGCGCGTAGGTCCCCTTCGGCGTCGTCAGCGCCAGCGCGCCGTCACGCTCCCGCAAGTCGAGGATCGGGCTGCCGAGATGGAAACGGGCATTGGCATGGCGCGAGACGCGCAGGGTCGAATCCCGCGGCGGCGGCGTCTGCGCCTTCAGCGCATAGTCGAAGAAGCGCCATTTCCACTCGTCGGGCAGGCCAGCGACGCCATGGACGACGCCCTGGCTGCCGATGCCGGTGAACTTGTTGATGCGCGGCAGTTCCTTGCGGCGCACGAACAGATCGAGGCTGGCGACGCCCTGCTCCAGCGCGGTCGCGGCATTGTCCATGGCCGAGGCGCCGGCCCCGACCACGCCGACGCGCTTACCTTTCAAGGCGGCGAAATCGACCGCGTCGGCGCTGTGTGCCCAGAAACGGCGGTCGACCGTCCCGGCGATCGGCGGCACCCAGGGAGCACCGAGCCCGTCGCGGCCGGTGGCGAGGACGAGATGGCGGGCGAAGATGGTGCGTGAGCCGCCCGCATCCGAGACCGTCAGCGCCAGCAGATCGCCCTGCGGGGTAACGGCGTCGACCGACACGCCGTTCTCGACCGGCAGGCTCAGGACCTTCCGATACCAGACGAGATAATCCATCCATAGCGGCCGCGGGATCTTGCCGAGGGCGTCCCAGGCGGCGCGGCCGAACTGCGCCTCATACCAGGCCCGGAAGGTCAAGGCCGGCAGGCCGAGCGCCGGGCCGGTGAGCTGCTTGGGCGAGCGCAGCGTCTCCATCCTGGCATAGGTCACCCAGGGCCCCTCGCGGCCGGCGGGCGCGCGGTCCAAGAGGACGATGTTCGAGAGGCCGAGCCCCTTCAGCGCCCCGGCAGCGGCAAGGCCACACATGCCGGCGCCGACGATCACCACGTCGCGGACGCGCTGGCCCTCATGCTCGCGCGGCGGCACCCAGTCCTTGGCCGGCCATTCCAGCCACTCCAGGTCCTGGCGCAGGCGCTGCTCCAGCGCCGGCAGGCCGGTGGGGACAGGCGAGACCGCGTTCATGCCGCGCCCCGGATCGGCTTGGGACCGAACAGATCGGCCATCAGGCGCTCGCGCGCTGCCGGCGGATGCTTGACGAAGCCGGGGAGCGTTTCGCGCGAGATCGCCTCAAGCGCAGAAATCAGCCCGTCGACCAGCGGCGTCGCCGGCCGGCCATAGGGCGTGACCACGCCCCAGAGGAAGGAGATCGGAACATCGAGCTTGCGGATCGCGACGCCTTCCAGCGGCATGCCATAGGCGATGACCGGTTCGAGGATGGCGATGCCGAGCCCGGCCCGCGCCGCCATCAGCGCGGTGTTCGAAGTGTTGGCGTCGAGGAGGCCTGCGGGCCGCACCCCGGCGCGCTCCAGCGCCGCATCGACGCGCCGGCGCCAGCGGAAGGGATTGGCCATGGCGATCAGCCGGCGTCCCGCGACCGCTGCGAGCGGAATCGTCTCGGCCTCAGCCAGCGGATCGTCGGCCCGCACCGCGACGACACAGGGCGCCTCGCCGATCCAGTGCAGTTCCAGGGCGGGATGATCAACCGGCAGGCTGGTGACGCCGATCTCGGCGACATGGGTCGCGACCGACTGCACGACCTGCTCGGCCAAAGCCGCCCGGATATGGACCTGCCCCGGCAAGGCCTCCTCGCCGAGCCGCGCCAAGGCTGCCGGCAGCATGCCGGCAGCGAAGGAGGCGATCGAGGCGACTTCGAGGGAGCGCGGCTTATCGGCGGCGATCGCCGCGGCCCGCTCGCGCAATTGCCGGAGCCAGGCGATGACCGGCTCGACCTCCTGGTGGAAGCGCAGACCCTGCTCGGTCGGCGTCACCCGCGGGCCGGCGCGGTGCAGCACGCTGAAACCGAGCGTCTCCTCCAGCTCCTGGATCTGCCGGGTCAGAGCCGGCTGCGAGCGGCCGAGCAGCTTTGCGCCGCCGGTGATGCTGCCGGCGGAGAAGACTGCGGCGAAGGCTTCGAGCTGGCGCAGGTCCATGCGTTCATCGGCTGGATGATTATTCCTAAATCGGATGATAGATACTCCTTGATGCTGGTCAAGCATGAAGCATAGGCTGCACGCGATCGTTTCGCAGGCAGCCCAGGAGGATGCGGATGAGCGGCCCCCATCTCATCGAAACCCTATCCGGCGCGGGCTCCGGCCTCGCCGGGGTGCTGGCCGAGCGAGCGGAAATCCTCGGCCTTAGCCAGGCCGCCCATGACGCGGTACTGCTGCCGCGCGAGCCCGGTGGCATCGCCCATGCCGAACGCGCCGCGCTCGCCGTCCGCATGGCGCGCGCCAATGCCGATGAGAGGCTCGCCGACCACTATCGCGAACTGCTGCGCCAGGCCGGCGAGAGCCCTTCCCTCCTCGCCATCGCCGACGGCACCGCTCCCGCAGCGGACACCGACACGCGGCTGCGCGCGATCATCCGCCATGTCGACCTGGTGACGCTCGCACCCAAGGACGCCACCAAGGCGGACATCGCGGCGCTCAAGGTGGCCGGCCTGTCCGAGCCCGACATCGTCCGGCTCGCCGAGCTGATCGCCTTCGTGAACTATCAGGCCCGCGTCATCGCCGGCCTGCGGCTGCTGGGAGCTATCGCATGAGCACCGTCGTCCACGAGTTCACCGACAAGGTCCCGCGCTGGTCGCCCTATGTCACGCCGGTCGTGCTTGGCAAGGCGACGCCGGAGCAGCTCGACGCGATGCAGGTGACGCCGTCGAACAAGAAGATCTCTGACTACGTGCTGACGCTGGCGCATGACCCGGAATCGCTGAAGGTGCGCTCGCCGCTGTTCAACGCGATCATGTACGGCAAGAGCGGCTTGTCATCGGCCGAGCGTGAGCTCGGCGCCACCGCCGCCTCGGTCGTCAACCGCTGCGTTTACTGCGCGGCCGTCCACGCCTCGCGTTTCAACGCCCTGACCAAGCGCGCCGACGTGATCGAGGAGATCTTCGCCAAGGGGCTCGACGCCGAACTGGAGGAGCACCAGCAGGCGATCTTCGACTTCGCCGCGAAGCTGTCGAAGACCCCGTCCGAGGCCAATGCCGACGACATCGCCAGGCTTGCCGATCTCGGACTATCGAAGGTCGAGATCCTCGACCTCATCCTCTCCGCCGCGATCTTCGGCTGGGCCAACCGGCTGATGCACACGCTCGGCGAGCCGGTTAGGGACTGAGCGCCTCAGCCCTCGCGCAATTGGCGGTGCAGCTCCGCCGACGAGAGTCCCGCCAGCCCGAGCGCTGGAAGCAGGTCGTTCTCGGCCCGGAAATCCCGGGCGCAGATCGCGTCGAACAGGGCGATACCGGCCTTGTGCAGCGGCAGCTCGATGCCGGCGACCGCACCGAGCAATTCCAGCGGGACCAGGCCGAAGGGCACGTCCTCGGTGATGAAGCGGGTGTCGAGCGATTTCGGCCCGAGCAGCTCCGGCCGCCTGCGATAGATTTCCGCCGCCATCTCGCCGACCGGCGCCGGCTCGACCCCGAAGGAGAGCCGGTAGTGGTCCTGCACGCTGCGGACCTCGAGCCCGAAGGCACGCGCCAGCCCCAGCCGTTCGACATCCATGGCGTCGATGATCCGGCCGACGCCCTGCGTGATCGAGCCGTAATTCGGCCAGTCCTCGCCCTTCTCGGCCCGCGTCAGGTTGCCGAGCATGCTCGCCATATGGGCCGGCGGGTTGAGATTGCTCAGCATGATCGCGAGCAGGTCCGGGCGCGGTTCGAAGCGGTCGCCGAACAGGGTGCGGCAGAGTGCAAGCCCCGCCTCGGCATGGCGCTGCGGCAAGGTGGAGACGTCGAGCCGGGCGCGGATGCCGGAGATGCGGACGCTGCGCGGCCCGCTCTTGCGCGCCGTCAGCGCAGTCGTCGCCCAGGCGGCGATCGGCAAATCGAGCGCGCGCGCCGCCAGCAGGCGGTGCAGATAGAGCGCCGCAAAGGAGCAATGCGCGCTGACGATCACCGCCTGCCCGGCGCGCAGATGCGGCGCCAGCGCCTCGAACACCGCCCGGAAGCCATTGGCCTGAACCGCGACGATGACGGCCTCGGCCCCCTCGACCGCATCGGCGCAGCTTTGGGCGAGCGCGAGCGGAAATGACCCTTCGAGCTTGCCGGTGACCGAGAGCTCGGCATCACCAGCGAAATCGGCGAGCGCCGCGCCGCTGGGAGACCACAGCACCGGCTGGTGGCCCTGCGAGAGCAGATAAGCGGCATAGCCGCGCCCGATTCCGCCCGAGCCGATGATCGCGACGCGCATGCAGACTGTCCCGTTCTCGTGATCGCCAACCATCGGCCGTCCACGCGAGCGCAGCGAACCGATGGCCGCGGATGTAGTGCGGCTTGCCCCCTGATCGCAAGCCGGCCAGCTCTCCGGAGAGCCGCCGGGCGCCCAGCGGGCACCGCTGAAAACTCGCCAGTTGACAGTTTTGCAATCGATTACATAATCACTTTCGAAGCGGCTCCGCAGAATGAGCCATTCTTGGGAGGAGCACCGATCATGCATATCGGCATCGTCGATTCATCGGCATTTTCCGGCGGCGCGACTGCGCTGCGGATATACTGAGCGCCGCCGAGAAGGCCCGGCCATGGTCGAGATCGGCTTCAACCTGCTGACGGTCGGCGGCTTCATCGACGAGGCGCATCTGCCCTTGTGCGAGCGCATCCGCGAGATCGGCTATGACGGGGTCGAGATACCCGTCTTCGAGGGCGATGTCGGGCATTACGAGCGGCTCGGCCGCCGTCTCGATGCGATCGACCTGAAGCGCACCATCGTCACCATCGTCGGCGAGGACAGCAATCCGCTCTCGCCCGATCCGGCCATCCGCGGCAAGGCGCGCGAGCGCCATCGCTGGGCGGTCGACTGCGCCGCGGCGCTCGGCGCCACTCTCATCGCCGGCCCCTATCATTCGCCGGTGGGCGTCTTCACCGGCGAAGGCCCGCGCGAGGACGAACTCGCTCATCTCGCCGAGGCTCTGCACGTCATGGCAGAACATGCCGGCAAGGCCAGGATCGCGCTCTCGCTGGAGGCGATCAACCGCTTCGAATGCTACGCGCTGACCACGATGGAGGCCGCGAGCGCGCTGAAGGCGAAGGTCGGGCATCCGAACTTCGGCTACATGTACGACACCTTCCACGCCAATATCGAGGAGCGCGATCCGGTCGGCGCTTACAGCCGCTACGCGCCCGAGATCAATCACATCCATCTCTCGGAGAACGACCGCGGCATCGTCGGGCGCGGCCATGTGCCGTGGGCGGAAACGTTCCGCGCCATCCACGCCACCGGCTATGATGGCTGGCTGACAGTCGAGGCCTTTGGCCGGGCCCTGCCCTCGCTCGCGGCGGCGACGCGGGTCTGGCGCGACCTCTTCCCAGATCTCGATACGCTCCTCGCCGAGAGCCACGACTTCATCCGCCGCGGCTGGGCCGAGGCAGCCGAGCCCGCCAAGACAGGTGCGGCATGAACACAGCTACGCCGGTCCTTTCGATGCGCGGCATCGGCAAGAGCTTCACCGGCGTGCGGGCGCTCGACGATGTCAGCCTCGATTGCCAGGCCGGCGAGGTCCACGCCATCTGCGGCGAGAACGGCGCCGGCAAGTCGACGCTGATGAAGGTGCTGGGCGGCGTCTATCGGCCCGACGAGGGCGAGATCCTGCTCGGTGGGCGGCCCGTCGCCTTCCGGCACCCTGCCGAGGCACGCCGGGCCGGGATCAGCATCATCCACCAGGAGCTCAGCCTGCTGCCCGAGCGCAGCGTCGCCGACAACATCTTCCTCGGCCTGGAGCCGACCCGCGGCGGCCTGCTCGACCGTGCCGCGATGCAAGGCGGCGCGCGCAAGCTGCTGGAACGCGTCGGCACCAGGGTCCATCCCGATGCTCTGGTGAAGTCGCTCTCGATCGCCGAGCAGCAACTGGTCGAGATCGCCAAGGCGCTGGCGCTCGATGCGCAAATCATCGTCATGGATGAGCCGACCGCGGCGCTCGACGAGCGCGATGCCGGCCGGCTGCTTGAGCTGGTCGCGACGCTCAGGCGCGAGGGTGCGGCGATCCTCTACATTTCCCACCGCATGGCGGAGTTGAAGGCGATCGCCGACCGCATCACCGTGCTGAAGGACGGCAAGCTCGTCGCGACGCGCCCGGCCGCTGCGTTGACGCCCGCCATGATCGTCAGGCTGATGGTCGGGCGCGACCTCGCCGACTTCTTCCCACCCCCCGGTGATCCCACCAAGCTCGGTCCGGCTGTCCTGTCGGCGCAGGGCGCGGGCAATGCCGTGCTCGCCGAGATCGCGCTCGAGCTCCGTGCTGGCGAGATCGTCGGCGTCGCCGGGCTCGAAGGCTCCGGCAAAGGCGCGCTCGGACGGGCCTTGTTCGGTGACGAGCCCTTTACGCGCGGCCGCATGACAATCGACGGACGGGACGGGCTGATCGCTTCGCCGCGTACCGCCATCGCCGCAGGAATCGGCTTCCTCTCCGACGATCGCAAGAAGGAGGGCATCGCCCCGCAGCAATCGCTGCGCGACAATGTCCTGATGACGCTGCGCGCCTTTGCGCAGCGCCTGCTGCCGCCGGGTTCCGGCGCGATGGCGCGCGCCGCCGCCGACCGGCAATTGACCGAGGTCGATGTCCGCGCCGCCGGTTTCGCGCAGGAGATCCGCGAGCTCTCCGGCGGCAACCAGCAGAAGGTCGTGATCGGCCGCTGGTTGGCGCGCGATCCCAAGGTGCTGATCTTCCTCGAGCCGACGCGCGGCATCGACGTCGCTGCCAAGGCAGCGATCTACCAATTGATGCGCCACGTCGCCGAACGCGGCCGCGCCATCCTGATGATCTCCTCCGACCTGCCGGAGATCATCGGCGTCAGCGACCGCATCCTCGTCATGCATGAAGGCCGCATCGCTGGCGAGCTGAAGCGCGGCGCGAGCGAAGAAGACGTGATGCACCTCGCCCTCGGCACCGGACAGGCGGAGGCCGCGGCATGAGCGCCGGCGCCGACATCGCGACCGCCCGCCCGGCGCGCGACGTGCCGGTGGCGCCGCTGCTCTTCGCCGGCTCGCTCGCGCTCTATATCGCGACCGCGCTCGCGACCGGCCAGCACGCCTATCTCACCGGCGAAGGCTTCGTCGGTCTCACGCAGCGCATGGTCGCGCTCGGCATCGTTGCGCTCGGGCAGACGCTGACCATCCTGGTCGGCTCGATCGATCTTTCGGTCGCCAACCTGATCAGCGTCTCCGCCGTGCTCGCCTCCTTCATCATGAAGGGCGAGCCGGCGATGATCGTGCCCGCCGTTCTGGCGGTACTGGCGCTCTCGGCAGCGGTCGGCCTCGTCAACGGGCTGATCATCGCCCGGCTCGACGTCAACCCGCTGATCGCGACACTCGGCGTCGGGCTGATCCTGCAAGGGCTGCTCTCGGCGAGCTTCAGCAATTTCGCCGGCTCGGTCCCGGCAGCCTTCCAGGCCTTCGCCTATGGCCGCATCGGGCCACTGCCCTGGTCGGTGCTGCTGCTGTTCGTGCTCGCCTTCGCGATCTGGCTGATGCTGACCCGCACGCGCTTCGGCGCGCATCTCTACGCCACCGGCGGCAATCGCGACGGCGCCCGCCTCGCCGGCCTCCGCACCGAGCGCGTGATGATCGGCGCACATGTGCTGTGCTCGCTGATGGCGGGTCTGACCGGGCTCTATCTCGCCAGCCGCTTGCGCGCGGGGGCACCCTGGGTCGGCCGCGACGGCGTCTATGATCTTGAATCGATAGCCGTCGTCGTGATCGGCGGAACCTTGCTTGCGGGCGGGCGCGGCGGGGTCTGGGGCACGCTCGCCGGCGTCTTCCTGTTCGCCACGCTCGACGCCGTCTTCAACATGACCGGCATCGATGCCTTCCCCAAGCAGGTGCTGCGCGGCGCCATCGTCATCCTCGCGGTCGCCGTCTATGCGGTGCGCAGCAAGGGGCATGTCGCATGAGCGCCGTGGCCAGCCATACCGTCCCCTCGGCGGCGCTGCGCTTCGCCCGCGGCATCAATGTCGGCCTCGCCGTCTTCCTCGCGCTCTACGGCACGATCGCCGTGCTGCAGCCCGGCTATTTCGAGGTCGAGGGCTTCCTCAACTTCCTGCGCCGGGCGGCGCCATTGATCATCCTCGCCTGCGGCCAGCTCTTCGTCATCGCCGGCGGCGGCTTCGATCTCTCGATGGGCTCGCTGGTGACGCTGACCGTGCTCGGCGGCTCGATGCTGGCGGGCGGCAATCCCGAGAACACCTGGTGGACGATCGGCGTGCTCTACCTGATCGGGCTCGGCGTCGGGCTGGTCAACGGGCTCGTCGTCACCCTGCTCAAGGTGCCCTCGATCATCGCGACGCTCGGCATGCTGCTCTCGCTCAACGGCGCGGCGCTGATGTGGTCGGGCGGGGCGCCGCGCGGCTATCTGCCGGAGAATTTCCGGGCGCTCGGCCGCCTCGTCTATCGCGATGTGCCGGTCACCGGGATCATGCCGCTCTCGGTTCTCATCCTCATCGGCTTCGTCGGAATCGCCGCCTGGCTGCTGCACGCGACCGTCTTCGGCCGGCAGGTGCTGGCGGTCGGCGACAATCCGCGTGCGGCAGAGCTCGCCGGCGTGCCGGTCGGCGCGACACGAGTGCTGGTCTTCGTCATCTCGGCACTGTCGGCGGTCACCGCGGGCATCCTGCTCGGCGGCTTCGCCGGGGTCTCGACCGCGGTCGGACAGGGGCTGGAGCTGCAGGCCATCGCCGCCTGCGTCATCGGCGGAGCGCAATTGCTCGGCGGGCGCGCCAGCGTCACCGGCGCGGTCGCCGGCGCGCTCAGCCTGTTCGCGCTGTTCACGCTGCTCAACCTGATGGGCCTGCCGCAGCCGCTGCGCGAGACCGTTCAGGGCCTGATCCTGATCGCCGCGGTGGCATCGAGCGCCTGGCGCATGCGGCGCGCCTGAGACTGAGAGTTTTCGGAGGCGTGAGCCCACGTTCTCCGCCAGAGGCCGCCGGCAAGGCGGCGCGACAGAGGGAGGTGAACATGAAGACGCAGATCGGTTTGACGGCGCTGCTCGCGGCACTGTCGACGGGCGCCATCGCCCAGAACTTCAACGACCCCGCCGAGTTCGAGCGCCAGAAGGCCCTGCTCACGGTCGCCGCGCAGGGTCCGGACGGCAAGCCCTGGGAACAGAATCTCGGCGGCGAGAAGGTCGACACCGCCAAGTACAAGAAGCCCGGCCCCTACAAGCTCTGCTTCTCGAACGCGGGCGTGAACAATCCCTGGCGCGTCGTCGGCTTCACCAACATGCAGGCCGAGGTCGACGCCAACAAGGCCGACATCGCCTCGTTCACCCATGCCGATGCCGAGGGCAAGGACGACAAGCAGATCTCGGACATCAACGCCTTCGTCAACAGCGGCCAGTGCGACGCGCTGATCGTCTCGCCGAACACCACCGCGGCGCTGACGCCGGCAGTCGAGGCCGCCGCCAAGAAGCTGCCGGTCGTAGTCTTCGACCGCGGCGTCGACAGCAAGGCCCCGGTCACCTTCATCAACCCGATCGGCGGCTATGGCTTCGGCATCCAGGGCGCGAGCTTCATCGCGCAGAAGATCCCGGCCGGCGGTTCGGTGCTGGCGCTGCGCATCCTGCCGGGCGTCGACGTGCTGGAGAATCGCTGGGCCGCGGCCGAGCGCATCTTCAAGGAAAAGGGCATCAAGGTCGTCGGCGCCGAGTTCACCAATGGCGACAACGCCAAGACCAAGGCGATCGTCGAGGACTATCTCAACCGCTTCGGCAAGATCGACGGCGTCTGGATGGATGCCGGCGCGACCGCCGTCGCGGCGCTCGAAGCCTTCGAGGACGCCGGCAAGCCCTATCCGGTGATCAATGGCGAGGACCAGCAGGACTTCCTGCAGAAATGGAAGAAGAACAAGCTCACCGCGATCGCGCCGACCTATCCGACCTATCAGTGGCGCACCCCGGTGATCGCGGCGATCCGCATCCTCAAGGGCGAGCCGGTGGTGGGCCCGACCTGGAAGCTGCCGCAGCCGGCGATCACGGCCGAGAACCTCGACAAGTTCGTCAACGACAAGATGCCGCCGCTGCACTACGCGCTCTGCGGCTGCGAGCAGATGACGAATTATCCGGCCCGCTGGGGCGGCAAGTAACAACGAATCCGGGCGCCTGCATGCGGCAGGCGCCCGCCTTTGCCCTAACGGCAGTGATTGCGGCATGATGGGCGTCCCGCCCCGCCGATTCCCTGACCGCCGCTACAGATCACCCATCTTGCAAGACACACCCATCGCCGCCCCGACCATCGCCGAAGTCGCGCGCCTCGCCGGCGTCTCGACCGCGACGGTGTCGCGCGCTTTGGCCCAGCCGGATAAGGTCAAGGCCCGCACCCGCGAGCGCGTGCTCGAAGCGGTCGCGGCGACCGGCTTCATTCCCAACGCTCAGGCTCGCAATCTCCGTCTCCAGGCGACGCGCACCGTGATCCTGCTGGTGCGCGACATCAGCAACCCGTTCTATCTCGAGATCTACAAGGGCGTCGAAGAGGCGGCCATCGATGCCGGCTACAAGGTGCTGATGGGCGACGCCCGTGACGATGACGAGCGCATCCTGCGCTATGTCGACATGGTCAGGGAACGCCATGCCGACGGGCTGATCCTGATGGTCGGCCGCTTCCCCGAGGCCCTCGCCAAGCGCAGCCGCCTGCCACCGATCGTGGTGGCACTGGAGATGCTGCCCGGACTGAACCTGCCAGCGGTCAAGGTCGACAATCATGCCGCGGCGCGCGCCGCAGTCGCGCACCTTGCTCGGCTCGGCCATCATAGCATAGCCCATATCGCCGGGCCGATGCCGGATCCAATGAGTCTCGACCGTCGCGACGGCTATCTCGCCGGCCTGGCCGATGCCGGCATTCCGGCCGATCCACGCCTCATCGTCGAGGGCGATTTCGGCCTCGCCGCCGGCCGAGCTGCAGTCCGCACGCTTGATGCCCGTGGCGCCAGCTATACCGCCGTCTTTGCTGCCAGTGACCAGATGGCGGTCGGCGCCATGGGCGAATTACGCGCTCGCGGCCGCAACGTCCCCGACGACGTCTCGGTCGTCGGCTTCGACGACATTGTGCTGGCGGAGGCGGTGGAGCCGCAGCTCACCACAATCCACCAGCCACGCCGCGAGATCGGCCAGGCGGCGATGAAGCTGCTGATCGAACAGTTGTCTGGGAGTGGAGGACGCCCCGATCTCGTTCTGCCGACGCGGCTCGTCGAGCGCGCCTCGGCGGCCGCGCCGCCCAAGCGAGCCGGCCAGGCTGGATAGGCCGGCTCAGGCTGCCGCCGCCGTCGCGCCCCGGGCCATGGCGGCCATGACCGCCTTCTCCAGATCGGCCTGCCAGAACGGCTTGTTCAAGCGCAGCACGCCCGATGTGGTGCCTGCCGGCAGGTCTGCATAGCCCGTGGCGAGGATCACAGGCAGGTTCGGCCAGCGCTGCCCGACCTCCGCGATCAGCTGCGCACCGGTCATCTGCGGCATGGCATGGTCCGTGATCAGCAAGTCGATCTCGTCTCCTCCTGCCAGGACCGCCAGCGCTTCCCGGGCCGAGCTGGCCTCGATGACCTTGTGGCCAAGGTCCTCCAGCAACGCGGTGGTGTTCATCAGCACGAGCGCGTCGTCATCGACCGCGAGCACGGTGAGCGGGCGCGCCGACAGCTCGACTTCCGCCTTCGGCTCTGCCGGAAGCGCGGCCGGCTCGCAGGCCGCGCCCGCCCCCGCCACAGGCAACCAGATCTCCACGGTCGTCCCTTTGCCGAGGCGGCTGTCGAGCGCGAGCCGGCCGCCGAGCTGCTCGGCCATGCCGTGCACCATCGACAGGCCGAGCCCGGTGCCCTTGCCGACGCCCTTCGTGGTGAAGAAGGGTTCGGTCGCCTGGGCGAGCGTCTTGCCGTCCATGCCGCTGCCGGTATCGGCGACCGAGAGGCGGATATAGTCGCCGTCTGGCAAGCCACTGCGGTGCCCGCTGCCGACAAGCTCGTTTCTGGCGGCGATACGCAGCATCCCACCTTCCGGCATGGCATCGCGCGCATTGACGGCGAGATTGAGCACGGCCGTTTCGAGCTGGTTCGGATCGGCGGCCGCCATGGCGAGATCGGCAGGAAAATCCGTTTCGATCCGAACCAGCGGCCCGAGCGAACGCTGCAGCAGGTCCCCCATCTCGGCGACGAGCACGTCGACGGCCACAGGCTGCAATTCAAGCTCCTGCTTGCGCGCGAAGGAGAGCATGCGCTGCGTCAGGGAGATGCCCCGGCTCGCGCCCTTGATCGCATTATCGATCAGGCCGAGCTGGCGTTCGTCGCCGATCTGGCGACGGACGAGCTCAAGGCTCCCCAATACGGCTGTCAGCAGGTTGTTGAAGTCATGCGCCACACCGCCGGTGAGCTGGCCGAGCGCCTCGATCTTCTGCGACTGGAACAGCGCCTCGCGCGCCGCGTCAAGCTCGGCCTGGACCTTGTGGCGCTCGGTCAGGTCGCGCGTCACCTTGGCGAAGCCGATGATCTTTCCGCCATCGTCGCGAATGGGATCGATGACGATGCTCGCCCAGAAGACCTCGCCGTTCTTGCGAACCCGCCAACCTTCTTTCTCCAGGCTGCCATTGTCGATCGCCGCCTGGAGCGCCTTTCCCGGTTCGCCGCTCTCGCGGTCCTCGGGCGTGTAGAACCGCGAGAAATGCTGGCCGATGATCTCGTCCGGCGCGTAACCCTTGATCCGCTGTGCGCCGACGTTCCAGTTGGTCACAATGCCGTCGGCGTCGAGCATATAGATGGCGTAGTCGGTCACGCCCTGGACCAGGACGCGGAACTTCTCCTCCGAGCGCCGCAGCGCCTGCTCGGCCTCGCGACGCTCGGTCAGGTCGCGCGTGACCTTGGCATAGCCTAGTACACGCCCGGTCGCCGGGTTGAGGATCGGGTCGATGACGGCGTTGGCCCAGAAGCGGGTGCCGTCCTTGCGCACGCGCCAGCCCTCGCTCTCGAAGCGCCCCATTTCGGCGGCCTGGCTCAAAGCGCGCTCAGGCAGGCCGGCGGCGCGGTCCTCCTCGGTGTAGAAGCGCGAGAAAGACTGGCCGATGATTTCGTGGTCCTCATAGCCCTTGAAACGGCGAGCGCCGGGGTTCCAGCTGATCACGATGCCCTGCGGGTCGAGCATGTAGATCGCGTAGTCCGTGACGGACTCCACCAGCAATCGATAGCGCTCGGCGGTCACCGGACCTTCCGTAGTCTGAAGCACGTGTGGAACCCTGGCACCTGACATGTTGAACGCGCTGAACGCGGCGGCAAGCCAAAGGTTCCCGCTGGAACAAAGAAAAATTGACCCTGGGTCAACGGGCGGGTTTTGGCGAGACCAGGATCGCGCCGGAAGCAGCGACGACGAGCACGAGACCGAGCCAGTCGCTCGCAGCCGGCCGCTCGCCGAGCAAGAGCACGGAGCCGAGCGCCCCAACCGCCGGAACCATCAAGGTACCGAGGCTGGCGATGCCGGCGGGAAGCCGCGCGATCACCGTAAACCAGAGAAAATAGGCGAGGGCCTGCGCCCCCAGGATATGGAAGGTGAGCGCCGCCGCAACCGACGGCGAGAGTGCTTTCGGAACTGGCATACCCTCGAAGGCGAGCATGCCGATGCCCGCCGCTGCGCCGCCGATCAGCAATTGCCAAGCGGCGATGGTCAGCGTCGGCGCCGCCACCGGCCAGCGCTTGGTGACGATCGTACCGAGCGCCCAGCTGAGACTCGCCAGCAAGGCGAGCGCGAGCCCCGGCGACAATTGCCCGGCCCGGATCAATGGCAGGCCGAGGCAGAGCAGCCCGGCGATGCCGAGCCCCAGCCCGATCAGCCGCGGGCGATCGAAGCGCTCGCCGAGCACCGGCCAGGCCATCAGCGTCGCCCAGACCGGCATGGTGAAGGTCAGGATCGCAGCGCGCGAGGTCGGCGCCATCAATTGCGCGAAGGCGAGCAGGATGTTGAAGGCGGCGATCGAGAGGATGCCGGCGACGATCAGCCTCGGCCAGTGCGCCGTCGGCACCTTGAGGCTGATGCCGCGCGCCAGCGCAACTGCGACGAGCGCGAGGCCAGCGAAAGTCATGCCGCCGGCCCGCAAGGTCCAGGGTGCGATCTCGGTCAGCGAAATCCGGACCGCCGGCCAGTTGAAACCCCAGAGCAGACCGAGCAGCGGGACGAGCAGGATCGAGCGGGCGGGCACGGTCGGCATGAACGGACTATGCGTGAGGACGAGGCAGCGCCGTCATGCCATTTCGATGGAGCCTCGATGCATGGCAGGCGCGCATTGGGCCCGCTTCACCCCTCGATCGGTTCGACGCCGCACCATTCGGCGACGAAGAGCGCCATGGTGCCGGTGATGCGCTTCAGCGAGGCCAGGCTGACGCGCTCGTCGAAGGCGTGGATGTTCTGCGAGATCGGCCCATAGCAGAGCGCCGGCACCTTGTCGTAAAGGGCGTAGACCCGGGTATCGAGATAGCCGGGGGTCATGAAGCTCTTCAGCGCCTTGCCGGTCGAGGCCTTGTGGGCGTTGCCGAGTACGGCTTCGGCCTCGCTGCCGGGTTCGAGCACATAGCCCTCCGACCAGAAGCCGTTGAAGACCACCTTGGGCGGATTGTTCGAGAGGAAGGTGTCCGTGCGCGCGAAGGCCAGCACCTTGGCCTCGATGCGCTTGCCGAGTTCCTCGGCCGACATGCCGGGATAAAGCCCGATGCGGCAATCGACCCGGCACCAGCACGGCACCGAGGAGGCCCAGTCGCCGCCTTCGATCTTGCCGATGTTGAGGTTGATCGGGTGGGCGATGTCCTCGAAATGCTTGCGGCCGTGCTTCTCGCGATTGAGCGCGGCTTCGAGCTCGCGCAAAGCGCCGATGACGCGATAGGCGGCGTCGATCGCATTCGCCCCGGCGGCCATCTCGCGCACATGCATCGGCACGCCGCGAACCTCGAACTGGAACCAGAGCACGCCGGTATTGGCGCGCACCAGCATCTCCTCCTCCGGCTCGGGGATCAGGACCGCATCGGCCTCATAGCCGCGCAGATGCGTCATCAGCGCGCCGTTGCCAGTCGATTCCTCCTCGACCACCGACTGGACGTAGACGGTCCCCGCCGGCTGCAGGCCGATGCGCCGGAGCGCATCGAGGCAGAAGAGATTGGCAGCACCGCCCGCCTTCATGTCGGCGCCGCCGCGGCCATAGAGCCAGTCGCCGTCGATGACGGGATCGAACGGCGGATGCGTCCAGAGCTCGGCCGGACCGGTCGGCACCACGTCGACATGCGATTGCAGGATCAGCGAGCGGCCTTTCTCCTCGCGCGGATGATGGATGCCGACGACGATCGGTGCCTCCGAATGGGTATCGGAGAACGGCGCGCCACCGGGATGCCGGCCGATCGCCTCGCGGTCCATCGGGAAGCGATCCATGGTGAAGCCACGCTGCTTCAAGGCGCGGAAGATGAAGTCCTGGACAGTGTGCTCATCGCCGCGCGTCGAGGGAAAGCGGATCATCTCCTGGGTGAAGGCGATCTGCTCGGCAAAGCCCGCTTCGACGGAGCTAAGGATGCGGTCACGCAGGGCGGGATCGAGCGGCATGGGAGGTCTCCGGCAGTCCTAGGGCTACGCCGTCATGCTCGCCCTTGTGGCGAGCATCCACGTCTTGAACACTGGCCACAGCCGGCGAAGGCGTGGATGGTCGGGACAAGCCCGACCATGACGAGTGTGGTCACCGCCCGAACCGCTCCCCGCCCGGGACGGCGGCGAGCAATTGGCGGGTATAGTCGTGCTGTGGGGCGGCGAAGAGCGCCGCGGTCGGGCCGGCCTCGACGATCCGGCCGCGCTGCATCACCGCGATCTTGTCGCAAATCTGCGCGGCGACGCGCAGGTCATGGGTGACGAACAGGATGGCGAGGCCGAGCCGCTGCTGGATGTCCTTGATCAGCTTGAGGATCTGCGCCTGCACGGAGACGTCGAGCGCCGAGACCGCTTCGTCCGCGACGAGCACGTCGGGCTCCAGCGCGAGCGCGCGGGCGATGCCGATGCGCTGGCGCTGGCCGCCGGAGAACTCGTGCGGGTAGCGGTCGATCGCATTGGCGGAGAGGCCGACCAGTTCGAGCAATTCCCTGGCCCGCGCCAGCGCGTCCTTGCGCGAGACGCCATGCGCGACCGGCCCGTCCGAGATGATCCGCCCGACCGTCTGGCGCGGATTGAGCGAGGCGAACGGGTCCTGGAAGACCATCTGGATGCGCTTGCGATGCGGACGCAGCGCCGCGACGGAAAGGTCGGTGATAGCGAGGTCGCCGAGGGTGATACGGCCTGAATCCGGCTCGATCAGGCGCAGGCAGCAGCGCCCGACCGTCGACTTGCCCGAACCGGATTCGCCGACCAGCCCGAGCGTCTCGCCCCGCGCCAAGGTGAAACTGACATCGTCGGCCGCCTTCACTTCGCGGCCGGGGCGGAAGAAGGCACGCTTGCGATAGACCTTGCCGAGCTTCTCGACGGTGAGAACCGGCTTGCTCTCCGGCAGCGCCGGCCGCTCCGGCGGCGTCAGCGAGGGCACGGCAGCGAGCAGCTTCTGGGTATAGGGATGAACAGGCGATCCCAGCACCTGGTCGACGGTGCCCT
Source organism: Rhizobiales bacterium 2SD (assembly GCA_005502805.1). Classification (GTDB taxonomy): domain Bacteria; phylum Pseudomonadota; class Alphaproteobacteria; order Rhizobiales; family Beijerinckiaceae; genus Allobosea. The sequence goes on from SCMY01000001.1 coordinate 813,540, forward strand.
CCTCGACCAGCACGCCCTTCTCCAGCACCGCGATGCGGTCGGCGATCTCGGCGACGACGCCCATGTCATGGGTGATGAACAGGACCGCCGTGCCGTGCTTGTGGCGGAGATTGTCGATCAGCTTGAGGATCTGCGCCTGCGTGGTGACGTCGAGCGCGGTGGTCGGCTCGTCGGCGATCAGCAGTTTGGGCTCGAGCGCGAGCGCCATCGCGATCATCACGCGCTGGCGCTGGCCGCCGGACAGCTCGTGCGGATAGGCGCGTGCCAAGCGCTCGGGTTCGGGCAAGCCGACCTCGGCCAGGAGCGCGACGGCGCGCGAATAGCGCTCCGGCTTGCTCAGCAGCCTATGCGCCTCGAAGGTCTCGACGATCTGGTCGGCGACGCGCATCACCGGGTTGAGCGAGGTCATCGGCTCCTGGAAGATCATGCCGACCTCGCGGCCGCGCACGTCCTGCATCGCGTCTTCCGACAGCGCCAAGAGGTCGCGGCCAGCGAGCTTGATCGCGCCCGCGACCGGCTTCACCGCCTTGGGCAGGAGGCCCATCACCGCATGGGCGATCATCGACTTGCCGGAGCCGGATTCGCCGACGACGCAGAGCGTCTCGCCCGCGGCGATGCGCAGCGTCGCATCCTCGACCGCATAGGGGCGGTCGGCCATCGCCGGGAGAGCAAGCTTCAGGCCTTCGATCGAAAGGACGGGCTCGGCCATCATTCCCTCCCCCGGGCGAGACGCGGGTTCAGCGCGTCGTTCAGCCCCTCGCCGGCGAGATTCAGCGCCAGCACGGTCAGGAAGATCGCGACGCCGGGGAAGAAGCTGATCCACCAGGCATCGAGCAGGCGCGTACGCCCGGCGCCGACCATGTAGCCCCAGCTCATCAGGTTGGGATCGCCGAGGCCGAGGAAGGACAGCGAGGATTCGAGCAGGATCGCCGAGCCGATCATCAGCGAGCCCATGACGATGATCGGCGCGATCGTATTGGGCAGGACCTGGCTCCAGATGATGCGCGCGGTCGGCTGGCCGATGGTGATCGCCGCCTGGACATATTCGCGCGTCTTCAGCGAGAGCACCTCGCCGCGCACCAGCCGCGCCACCGGCGGCCAGCTGACCACGCCGATCGCGAGCACGATCGAGCCGAGCTTGGGCTGCAGGATCGCGACCAGCACGATGGCGAGCGCGAACGAGGGGATGGTCTGGAAGAATTCGGTGAAGCGCATCAGTGCGTCATCGACGATGCCGCCGGCATAGCCGGCGATGGCACCGAGTGGCACGCCGATCAGCAGCGCGACAAGCGTCGAGACCAGCCCGATCGTCAGCGAGACGCGAGCGCCGTGGGCGAGGCCCGAGGCGATGTCGCGCCCGAGCGTGTCGGTACCGAGCGGGAAACGGTCCATCACGAAGGGGGCGAGGAAGGGCCGCGCCACCGTCCGCCAGGGCGATTGCGGATAGAGCTGTGGGGCGATGATGGCGAAGAGGATCACCACGACCAGGATGGTAAGGCCGATCAGGGCGCCGCGATTGCGGGCAAAGCGCTTGAGGAAGCTCATGACACCGCCTCGATGCGCGGATCGGCCAGCCGGTAGACGATATCGGTGAGGATGTTGAAGCCGACGACCATGGCCGAGGACATGAAGAACACGCCGAGCAGCACCGAATAATCGCGCTGCACCAGGGCATCGAACATCAGGCGCCCGATGCCGGGCCAGGCGAAGACGGTCTCGGTCAGCACCGCGCCGCCGACGAGCTGCCCGGCCTGCAGCCCCGCCAGGGTCACCACCGGCAGGATGGCGTTACGGGCGACATGGCGCCGCGAGACGAGGCCGGGCGCCAGCCCCTTGGCGCGAGCGGTCTTGACGAAATCGGCGCCGGCGACCTCGAGCATCGAGGCCCGCATCATCCGGGCATAGAGCGCGGTGAAGAACAGGCCGAGCGTCAGCGCCGGCAGGACGAGGTGGCTGGCGATGTCGAGCGCGCGGGCGAGCCCGGTATAGTTCGCGCCGATGCTCTCGTAGCCAACATTGGGTACCAGGCCGAGCTTCAGCGAGAAGACGATCTGGCTCATCAGCGCGACCCAGAACAGCGGCGTCGCATAGAACACCAGCGCCAAGGTGGTGATGACGCTGTCCTGCCAGCGACCGGCGCGGCGGGCGGCGAGCGCGCCCATCAGCGTGCCCAGCCCGAGCGAGACGATGAAAGCGGCGCCGGTCAGCAGCAGCGTCGCCGGCAGCCGGTCGAGGATCAGGCTCAGCACGCTCTGCTGCTGTCGATAGCTGAAGCCGAGATCGAAGGTGAGATAGCCCTTGAGATAGACCCAGAGCTGGGTGAGCAGCGGCTGGTCGAGGCCGAAGCGCTCGCGCAGCTGGATCAGCAACTGCTCGTCGGCTGCGCCGGCCTCGCCGGCCAGCACCTGCGCCGGATCGCCCGGCGCAGCCCGGATCAGGAAGAAGTTCAGCACCGCGATGGCGAAGAGGACGACGATCCCCTTCGCGAGCCGGCCGGCGAGGAATTGCGCGAGGTTCATTCAGGTTCCGCTGATGTCATTCTCGGGCAAGCGAAGCGCAGACCCGAGAATCTCTTGCAGGAGATGCTCGGGTCAGGCCCCAGCATGACGTGATCCTATCGGATCACGTCACTCCTTCCAGGCATCGCGGAAGCCGTCGTCGACACCGACGCCGGTGGTGACGAGGTTCTTGACGTTGCAGCGATAGATGGTCGGGAAATCCATCTCCAGCAGCCAGAGCACCGGCAATTCGTCGGCCAGGACCTTCTGCACCTTTGTGTAGAGTTCCTGGCGCTCCTTGTCGGTCGGCGCGATCGCCGCGTCGGCGAAGAGCTTGTCGACCTCGGGGTTGGAGTAGCCGCCGACATTGGCGAAGGGATTGCCCTTGGCGATGTTGCTGGTGATGTAGCTGCGCGCCACGCCCATGGCCGGGTCGCCGAGCTGGTAGAGGAAGTTGAAGTTGAGATCGAAGTCCCAGTTGCTGGCCTTCTGGGTCCAGCCGGGCACGTCGGTGTTCTCGACCTGAACCTTGACGCCGACATCCTCAAGGTTCTGCTTGATCGCCTCGGTCCAGCGCGTCCAGGTCTCGCCATAGGGCAGATTGAGCAAGCGGATCGTCTCGCCCTTGTAGCCGGAAGCCTTGATCAGCTCCTTCGCCTTCTTCGGGTCGAAGGCGTATTTCGGCACGTCGTCCGAATAGAACTTGGTCTTCGACGAGATCGGGCCGGTCGGCAGCTTGCCGAGCCCGCCCCAGACCACCTCGCGGCCGAATTCACGGTCGATCGCGTACATCAGCCCCTGGCGGAACTGTTTGTTGCCGAGAATGCCATTGCGGACGTTCGGCGTCAGCCAGGCATGGGGGGCGAACATCTCCCAGCCCTTGGTGGTCATGCAGGTGTTGGGCAGCTTCGAGAGGCGGGCGACATCGTAGACGTCGACCGAGCCGCCGGTCAGCACGTCGACCTTGCCGGTCTCGTAGGCGACGGCACGCGCCGCCGCGTCGGGGATGATCTGCCAGTAGATCTCGTCGAGGTTCGGCCTGCCCTTCAGCCAGTAGTTCTCGTTCTTGACGAGGTGGATATAGGAGCCCTTCTTCCACTCCTTCAGCTTGAACGGGCCGGTGCCGATCGGCGTGTTGTTGGCCGGGTTGGCGCGGTAGTCGGTGCCGTCATAGATGTGCTTGGGGATCATCGGCGCGGAGGCGACCTCCTGCGTCATGATCATCGGGCCGAAAGGCTGCTTCAGCGTGATCTTCACGGTGAGATCGTCGACCTTCTCGATCTTGTCGACCTGGGCGTTGACGATCGGGCGCCAGCGCGGATGGACCTCGCGCAGGAACTTGTCGAGGGTGAAGACGACGTCGTCGGCGGTGAACGGCTTGCCGTCATGCCAGGTCACGCCCTCCTGCAGCTTGAAGGTGTAGACCTTGGCGTCCGGCGAGATCTCCCAGCTCTTGGCGAGCGAAGGCTGCGGCTCGAGCTTCTCGTTATAGCGCAGCAGCGACTCGTAGATGTTGCCGGCGACCATGTTGGTCGGGCCGTTCTGGTTGAGCCCCTGCATCAGCATCGGCGGCTCGGGTTGGACGACGACATGGACCGTGCCGCCCTTCTTCGGTTCCTGCGCCTGCGCCACGCCGAGCGCCAGGGCGGAGGCGGCGAGCGCCAGGCCAAATCTCAATCCGGTCATCGTCGTTCTCCCCTTTTCTTCATTGGCAGCCAGTCCGGGCGGATCGCACCCGATCAGGCGCCCGTTGGCAAGCTCGCAGCCATGAAAGCGAGAGACAAAATCCGTGTCAAGGATTGACATGGCGTGTTATTAGGCGACACGCTCAGCAAACGACCATGGCGCAGCCTTCACTTGCAATGAACCGGAAAGACGGAGCCAGGACCGCGCAATTGCCACCGGGCGTGCCCATCGTCCGCGCCGTCGATCGCGCGATCGCCTTGCTCAGGGCCTTCCGCCCGGAACAGCCGCGGCTCGGCCTCAGCGAACTGGCGCGGCAGGTCGGGCTCGACAAAGGCACGGCGCGGCGGCTGCTGCTGACGCTGCAGCTCAACGAACTCGTCGAGTATGACGAGCACTCGCAGACCTACGCTTTGGCTGTTGGGCTGATCGAGCTCGGCAGCGCCGTGACCACGGGCCGTGAGTTGCGCGACATCGCCGGTCCTTATTTGACAGAGATCGCCGAGAAGACCGGCGCCACCGCCTTCCTCTGGGTCCATATCGCCGGGCGCGGCCTCTGCGTCGACCGGGTGCGCGCCTCGCTGCCGCATGTCGACGCGACCTGGTTTGCCGTCGGCGCGCAGGCGCCGCTGAACTGCGGCGGCGGCCCCCGCGTCCTGCTGGCCTATCTCGACGACGAGCAGCGTCGGCAGGCTCTGTCGATCGAATTGCCCAAGCGCGCCCCGGCGAGCCAGACCGATCCAGAGCTGCTCTGGCGCGAGGCCGACCGCATCCGCACGCAGGGCTGGGAACTGGCGGCCGATGATTTCTTCATCGGCCTGACCGGCGTCGGCGTACCGATCTTCGACCGCTCAGGCGCGCTAGCGGGAGCGCTCAGCATCTCCTCGCTGACCTCGATCGTCGCGCCGGATGGACATCCCGTGCATCTCGACGCATTGCGCGATGCGGCGGCGCGGATCGGGGCGCGGCTACTGCCGGGGTGAGCTAGCGCTCGATCCGGGTCGACAGGATAATCGAGGACATGGTGCGCTCGACGCCCTCTAGCGCGCCGATCCGGTCGATCAGCCCGTCGAGCTCGCCGATGGCAGGCGCGACCACCACCGCGATCATGTCGAACTGGCCGCTGACCGAATGCAGCGTCCTGATCTCGGGGATGCGGCGCAATTCCGCCTCGACCCGGCCGGCCAGCTTCGGCAAGGCAGTGATCAGCACATGCGCCTTGACCTGGCCCTTCTCGTAATCCTCCGAAAGCCGCGCCGTGTAGCCGGCGATCACGCCGCGGCGCTCGAGCCGCTCGATCCGGCTCTGCACCGTCGTCCGCGACAGGCCGAGCTTGCGGCCGAGCTCGGCCACCGGCGCACGGGCGTTCTCGGTGAGCAGGGTCAGGAGATGGCGATCGGTCGGATCCATTAGCATAGCGCCGAAAGCTTACGGCATTTCGCTGAAAAATCCCATATGAATCGTCGCGTCGCCGGCTTCTAACCGACGAAGCCCCGAGCGAATCTATCTGACAGAAACAGATTCATCGGGGGAACCATGAAAAACGTGGTCGTCATCGGCGCCGGCAAGATCGGCGCAACCATCGCCGACCTGCTCGGCGCCACCGGGGATTACCGCGTGGTGATCGCCGACCGCTCCAACGAACAGCTCGCCGCGATCAAGACCAGCCCGACGATTTCGACCCGCCGGGTCGACATCACCGACGCCGCCGAACTCGCCCAGGTGCTGAACGGCGCCTTCGCCGTGCTCTCGGCCGCGCCCTACGATCTGACGACGCGCATCGCCGAGGCCGCCGCGGCGCAGGGCGTGCACTATCTCGACCTGACCGAGGACGTCGCCTCGACCCGCCGCGTCAAGGAGCTGGCGCTGACCGCCAAGGCGGCGCTGATCCCGCAATGCGGGCTGGCGCCGGGCTTCATCTCGATCGTCGCCGCCGATCTCGCCCGCGATTTCGACCAGCTCGACAGCCTGAAGCTGCGCGTCGGCGCGCTGCCGCAATACCCGTCCAATGCGCTGAACTACAATCTGACCTGGAGCACGGACGGGGTCATCAACGAGTATTGCGAGCCCTGCGAAGCCGTCGTCAACGGCGAGCGCGTGCTGGTGCCGGCGATGGAGGAGCGCGAGGAATTCTCGCTCGATGGCGTCACCTATGAGGCCTTCAACACCTCCGGCGGGCTCGGCACGCTCTGCGACACCCTCGCCGGCAAGGTGCGCACGCTGAACTACCGTACCATCCGCTATCCCGGCCATTGCGCGATCATGAAGGCGCTGCTGCAGGATCTGCGCCTCGGCGAACGCCGCGACGTGCTGAAGGACATCTTCGAGAACGCCCTGCCGAGCACGCTGCAGGACGTGGTCGTGATCTTCGTCACCGCGAGCGGCCGGATGAACGGCCGGCTGACCCAGCAGACCTATGCCAACAAGGTCTACAGCGCCGTGGTCGGCGGGGTGATGCGCAGCGCCATCCAGATCACCACGGCATCGGGCATCTGCGCGGTGCTCGATCTGCTGGCAGAGGGCAAGCTGCCGCAGAAGGGCTTCGTCAAGCAGGAGGAGATCGGCTTCGACGCCTTCCTCGCCAACCGCTTCGGCCGCGCTTATGCCCGCCCCGAGGATCTCGGCCACGCCCCCGGCGAAAGCCACGCGGCCCGCGCGGCCTGAACCCGCGCGAAGCATATTCGTCCCTGCCCCGCAAGCGGGCCGATGTGAGGGGACGCATGAACGGGTCCGGGCTGGCAAACACCCGGACCCACGCTACAAGACAAAAAATGGTTCCATAGGGAACGTTTTCGGGGAAACGATCGCACGATGGCCAAACGCGTCCTGATCGCGGAATTCATGCATGAGACGAACACCTTCAGTGTTCAGCTCACCGATGAGGCGGTGTTCCGCCATCACGGCGTCTTCCGCGATAATGAGGTGCCGGCTGCCTTCCAGAGCACCCGGACCTCGATGGGCGCAGCCTTCGAGGCCGCCGAGAAATTCGGCTGGAGCCTGGTCCACCCGCTCGTCACCGGAGCCAATCCGTCAGGCCGCGTCACCGACGCGGCCTTCGACGTCTTCGCCGGGATGATCCTCGCCGCCTGCGAACGGCTCGACGGCGTTCTGCTGCACCTGCACGGCGCGATGGCGACCGAAAGCTCGGACGATGGCGAAGGCGAACTGCTGAAGCGCATCCGTGCCAAGGTCGGGCCGGACGTCCCAGTCGTCGCGATCCTCGACCTGCATGCGACGCTCACTCAGCTGATGGCCGACAACGCCAATGCGCTGATCTCCTACCGGACCTATCCGCATATCGACCAGTATGAGCGGACCTGGCAGGGCGCCGAGCTGCTGGAGCGGGCGATGAAGGGCGAGATCAAGCCGCGCGTCGCGGTGGCGCGCCGGCCGATCCTCTACGCGCTCGATGGCGGGCGCACGACCTCACCGCCTTTCGTCGAGCTGCTACGCCGCGGCGATGTGCTGGAGGCGGCAGGCGATGCGCTCGTGGTCAGCGTCCAGGCCGGCTTCTCCTCGGCCGATGTCCACGATATCGGCCCCTCCATCGCCGTCACCCATGACGACCGCGGCAAGGCGCAGGCCATCGCCGAGGAGCTGATGGACTATGCCTGGGAGCAGCGGCATTTCTCCTCGATCCACTTCACCCCGCTGAAGGAGGCGATGGCTCGGGCCAAGGCTGGCGAAGGCACGCTCGGCCCGGAGGCCAGCGGCAAGCCGGTGGTGATCTCCGATTATTCCGACAATCCCGGCTCCGGCGCCTATGGCGACGCGACCAATCTGCTGCGCGCCGTGCTCGACGCCGGCCTGAAGAATGTCGGCTTCCATGCGATCCGCGATCCCGAGGCGGCGCTCGCGGCGCAGGCGGCCGGCGTCGGCAACCGCGTCAGGCTGAAGCTCGGCGGCAAGGTCGACCCGAACACCGGCGGCGGCCCGCTCGAACTCGACGCCCATGTCGTCGCCCTCACCGACGGGCATTTCATCTGCTACGGGCCGATGGCCGGCGGCGTCTGGCGCAATTACGGGCTTTCGGCGCTGCTGCGGGTCGACGACGTCGAGATCATCGTCATCACCCACAACGGCCAGGCGACCGACCTTGCCCAGTTCACTTCGCTCGGCGTCGATCCGACCAGGAAATCGACCGTCATCGTCAAGTCGATGCAACATTTCCGTGCCGCCTTCGAGCCGATCGCGCGCGAGGTGATCGAGGTCGACACCGGCGCGCTCTCGACCAAGAACTTCAAGGAGCGCCCCTACCAGAAGGTGCGCCGCCCGATCTTCCCGCTCGACGACATCTGAGCGAGGCTAGAGAACGATGAGACGACCGGCCGGGAAGCGCCGGCGGCGACAAGACCAGAGGATGCAGGGATGACGGAGACAAGGGCATGAGCGTCAAGGCCGATATCGTGCTGCGCGGCGGGCCGATCTGGTGCGGCCGCGAGGAGGGCGTGGTCGAGGCGCTGGCGCTCTGGGGCGACAAGGTACTCGCCGCCGGCAAGGAGGCCGAGCTCGCCGATCTCGTCGGGCCAGCGACCAAGGTGATCGACCTCGCCGGCCGGCTGGCGACACCGGGACTGAACGATTCCCATCTCCATCTGATCTCGGTCGGCCTGACCATGGACTGGGTCGATGCCCGTCCTGCCGTGGCGCCGACGCTGGACGTGCTGCTCGGCCAGATCGCCGAGCGCGCTGCAAAGCTGAAGCCCGGCGAGTGGGTGCTGGCGCGCGGCTACGACCAGACCAAGCTCGACGCCGGCCGCCACCCGTTCCGCGAGGAACTCGACCGCGCCTCCCCGAACAATCCGGTGATGCTGGTCCGGACCTGCGGCCACATCTCGATCTGCAATTCGCTGGCACTCAAGCTCGGTGGCATCGACGAGACCTCGCCGACGCCGCCCGGCGGGCTGATCGAGCAGCAGAACGGCCGGCTCACCGGCCTGCTGGCGGAAAATGCCCGTGCCCCGGTCAAGGCCGCGATTCCGGAACCGAGCGAGGAGCAGCTCCTGGCCGCGATCGAGCGCGGCGGCAACTACCTGCTCTCGCTCGGCATCACCAGCTGCATGGATGCGGCGGTCGGGATGGTCACCGGCTTCAACGAGATCGCCGCCTATCACAAGGCCAAGCGCGATGGCCGCCTGCCGGTCCGGACCTGGCTCGCTCTGCTAGGCGACGAGGGCCGCTCGATCGTGCCGCAATGCCACGAAGCGGGGCTGATCTCCGGCACCGGCGACGACATGCTGATGATCGGCGCGGTCAAGATCTTCCTCGACGGCTCGGCCGGCGGCCGCACCGCCTGGATGAGCGAGCCCTATCTCGGCGAGGACAAGACCACCGGCGTTCAGATGCTCTCGGACGAGGAGCTCGAACGGCAGGTGCTCGACGCCCATGCCAAGGGCTATCAGCTCGCCTGCCACGCCATCGGCGATGCGGCGATCGAGCAATTGATCACCGCCTATGAGAAGGCGCTGGCCGCCTATCCCGATCCTGACCGGCGCCACCGCATCGAGCATTGCGGCTTCTCCACGCCGCAGCAGCACGAGCGGATGGTCAAGGCCGGGATCTACCCCTGCCCGCAGCAGGTCTTCATCCATGATTTCGGCGATGCGTACGTCAAGGTGCTCGGCGAGGAGCGGGCTTTGCCGAGCTATCCGTTCCGGACCTGGTTCGATCTCGGCCTGAAACCGGCGACCGGCAGCGATGCGCCGGTCTGCGATCCCGATCCGTTCCCGAACTTCCACACCATGCTGACGCGGCAGACCTGGCGCGGCACGGTGATGGATGAGCGTCAGCGCGTCTCGATCGAGGAGGCGCTGCAGGCCTACACCGAATACGGCGCCTTCTCGCAGAAGCAGGAAGTGGTGAAGGGCAAGCTCAAGCCCGGCTTCCTCGCCGATGTCGCCGTGTTCTCGCGCGACCTGCTCTCGGCCTCGCCCGAGCAGATCCTGAAGGACACCCGCTGCGATCTCACCATTCGCGGCGGCAAGGTTGTGTACCAGCGTTCAGGCACCGCCTGAACGCACTGCACAATGGAAACAAGAAGACAGGGCGGAAAAGCCCGCTAAGGTCTCAGATGGAACGAATACCGGCGCCGATCAACGGCGCCGACATCGACAAGTTCACCAACAGATTGGGAGGTTTCGACGTGTTGAAAAAGCTTGCCTTCACGACCGCGCTGACATTCGCGGCCGCCTTCACCCTGCAGGCGCAGGCCCAGGAGCCGCGCCGCGGCGGCACGATCCGCTTCACCGCGCCCTATGGCGCCTCTTTCGTCAGCAATGACAGCCATGTCTCGAACCAGATCCAGGACGAGATCTACGGCTATGCGCTGCACGGCATGCTCTACAAATGGGATGCCAAGAACGGCAAGCCGGTGCTCGACATCGCCGAGAGCGTCCAGGTCTCGGCCGACGGCAAGACCTACACCTACAAGCTGCGCGACAACGCGCTGTTCCATAACGGCCGCAAGCTGACCTCGGACGACGTCATCTGGTCCTATACCCGCATCATGGACGGGTCGAAGAACTATCCGGGCGCGCGCTATGTCGCCCGCATCGTCGGCGCGACCGATGTCCAGAAGGGCCAGGCCAAGGAAATCTCCGGCCTGAAGAAGATCGACGATTCCAGCTTCTCGATGACGCTGACCGACAAGGCCGATCCCGGCTACTTCCTGTTCCAGGCGCAGACCGCGATCCTGCCGGCCAAGGAAGCGCAAGCCGCCGGCTTCTTCGACAAGCCGATCGGCCTCGGGCCGTTCAAGTTCGTCGAGCACGTGCCGGGCTCGCGCATGGCCTTCGAGCGCTGGGACAAGTACTATCTCGCCGGCAAGCCCTATGCCGACAAGCTCGTCATCTCGCCGATGGGCGAGGCGGCAGCGCGCGACGTCGCCTTCCGCAACAAGGAGGTCGACGTCTCGATCCTGGGCTCGACCCAGTATGTCGCCTACAAGGCCGATCCCAACCTGTCGAAGGGCATCCTCGAGGTCGCCGAGGTCTTCACCCGCAATATGGGCATGAACCCGACCTTCAAGCCCTTCTCCGATAAGCGGGTGCGCCAGGCGATCAACCACGCCATCGACAGCGACCTGATCATCAAGCGCCTCGTCCGCGACAAGGCCTATCGCGCCGCGAGCTGGCTGCCGCTGTCCTCGCCCGCCTTCGACAAGGACGCCAAGCCCTACGCCTTCGATCCGGACAAGGCCAAGAAGCTCCTCGTCGAGGCCGGCTATCCCGACGGCTTCGAGTTCGAATGGACGGCGACGCCGAACGAAAGCTGGGGCGTGCCGATCGTCGAAGCGACGATCCCGATGCTCGCCAAGGTCGGCATCAAGGTGAAGGTCAAGCCGGTCGAGACCTCGGCGCTCGGCGGCGTCGTCGTGGGCGGCGACTTCCAGGCCTATATCTGGTCGAACACCTCGGGCCCGGACTCGCTGACGGCGCTGAAATGCTTCCACTCCTCGACGCCGCGCTCGTCCTGCAACTACACCACCTTCAAGAACCCGGCCTATGACAAGCTGATCGACGACGCCTCGGCCGAAGCCGATCCGGCCAAGCAGCTCGACCTTCTGAAGAAGGCCAACGCCATGCTGCAGGAAGAGGCCCCGGTCTGGTTCTTCAACTACAACAAGGCGGTGATGGCCTATCAGCCCTGGCTGCACGGTCTGCAGCCGAATTCGACCGAGCTCGCGCTGCAGCGCTATGAGGAGCTCTGGGTCGACTCCACCTCGCCTGCCGCGAAGTAAGCCCATCCCGAGCCCCCGCCGTCGCCTGGCGGCGGGGGCTTGTCCGCCTCCGCCCGTCGGCCATGCCCCGACGCTCAGGAGCCTATTGTCATGTTGCCTTATGTCTTTCGCCGCCTGCTGCAGGCTATTCCGATCCTGCTGGCGGTCGCCGCGCTGATCTTCGTGCTGTTCAGCGTCATTCCCGGCAATTTCGCCACCAGCCAGATGGCCGACGGCCGCAGCAATATCGACGCTGCGACGATCGAGCGGATGAACCAGCAGTTCGGCCTCAACGATCCGCTGCCGCTGCGCTTCGCCAAATATGTCGGCGGGCTCGCGACCTTCGATCTCGGCGATTCCTTCCGGACACGCCAGCGCGTCACCGCGCTGATCGGCGAGCGGCTCTGGCCGAGCCTGCAGCTCGCGCTCGCGGCCATGGCCTTCGCCATCGTCATCGGCGTGCCGCTCGGCTTCCTCGCGGCGCTGAAACCGGGCAGCTGGATCGACATGCTCTCGATGGTCTTCGCGGTTTCAGGGCTGTCGCTGCCGATGTTCTGGCTCGGCCTGCTGCTGATGTACGCCTTCGCGCTGACGCTGAACTGGTTCCCGAGCTTCGGCTATGGCGACGGCGATCCGCGTTACATCGTTCTGCCGGCGATCGCGCTCGGGGTGTCGCCGCTGGCCCTGCTCGCCCGCACCGCCCGGGCGGCCGTGCTCGAAGTGATGCACGCCGACTTCGTCCGCACCGCCCGGGCCAAGGGCGCGAGCGCCTATCGCGTCATGCGCTGGCACGTCGCGCGCAATGCGCTCGTCATCGTGCTGACCACGCTCGGCCTGCAATTCGGCTCGGTGCTCGGCCAGGCCGTCGTGGTCGAGAAGCTGTTCGCCTGGCCAGGCCTCGGCTCGCTCCTCGTCGACAGCGTCACCTGGCGCGACATCCCGGCCGTTCAGGGCTGCATCCTGACGATCGTGCTCTTCTTCCTCGTCGTGAACATCGCCGTCGACGTGCTCTGCGCCGTCGTTGATCCGCGCATCAAGTACAGCTAGGCCGCCCCATGAAGTTCCGTGCCAACCTCTGGATCGGCGCCACCTGCTTCGCCCTCGTCGTGGCGGGCGGCGTGTTCGCTCCCTGGCTCGCCCATACCGACCCGGTTATGGACGCCAACCTGATGAACGCCGAAATCCCGCCCGGTTCCGAATTCTGGTTCGGCACCGATGCGCAGGGGCGCGACATCTACAGCCGCGTACTGCATGGCGCCCGCATCTCGCTGACGGTCGGCATCGTCTCGCAATTGATCAACACTTGCATCGGCGTCGCGCTCGGCCTCTCCGCCGCCTATTGGGGCGGCTGGTGGGACGATTTCGTCAACGGCCTCACCAATATGATGCTCGCCATCCCCTCGCTGATCTTCGCACTGGCGATCATGGCGATCCTCAGCCCCGGCCTGACCAGCCTGCTGATCGCCCTCGGGCTGACCAACTGGTCCTTCACTTGCCGGCTGACGCGGGCCGCGACGCTCTCGGTCAAGCAGCTCGGCTATGTCGAGGCGGCGAAGTCGCTGGGCTACGGCACCTTCCGGATCATGTTCACTCAGATCCTGCCGAACATCGCCGGCCCGATCATCGTGATCGGCACGCTCGGCATGGGCGGCGCCGTGCTGGCCGAGGCCTCGCTCTCCTTCCTCGGCCTCGGCATCCGCCCGCCCTTCCCGAGCTGGGGCTCGATGCTGTCGGATGCGCGCGACCAGATCTCGACCGCGCCGTGGATCTCGATCTTCCCGGGCCTCGCCATCTTCCTGACCGTGCTCGGCCTCAACCTGCTCGGCGACGGCCTGCGCGACATCCTCGATCCGCACTCGCAGACCCGCAAGGCCTGAGCCTTCCTTCCGACGAAAGAGACGTTTGCCCGTGACTGCCACCGACCTCGACGACGGCCCGCTCGAAACCGTCAGCTTCATCGGCCTGAAGCCCGGCCCCAAGCTGATCGTCACTGGCGCCGTCCACGGCAACGAGCCCTGCGGGCCGACCGCGATCCGCCGCATCATCGAGGAGTGTCGCGCCGGCAAGATCAAGATCCTGCGCGGCGAGGTAACCTTCCTGCCCGTCACCAATCCCAAGGCCTTCCGCCAGAAGACGCGCGAGGGTGACCGCAACTTCAACCGCGACCTGCGCGAGCGGCCCCTGGCCGGCGATTACGAGGACCGGATCGGCAACCCGGTCTGCGCGCTGCTGCGCCGGCACGATGCGCTGCTCGATATCCACTCCTTCCGGCAGGAGGGCGAGCCCTTCGTCTTCTTCGGCCCTTCGAACAATCGCGGCGAACTCGAGCCCTTCGCCCGCGCGGAAGAAGAGCTGGCGCTCGCCGCCTGCCTCGGCGTCTCCACGGCGATCCATGGCTGGCTCGACAACTACGCTCGCCTTCTGGACATCCGCGCCCGCCTGCCAGTGCCCAGGCTCAACGTCACCGAGGGCTATGGCACGACCGAGTTCATGCGGTTTTGCGGCGGCTATGCGGTGACGCTGGAATGCGGCACGCATGATGATCCCAAGGCGGCCGATATCGGCTATGCCGCGATCCGCAACACGCTGGCGCAGTTGCAGCTCGTCGATGCGCCCTTGCCGAAGCCTGCGCTGCGCGACGTGATCGAGATGGTCGAGGTCCTGCTCTGCGAGACGGAAGGCGACCGTGCCGAGACCGGCTGGCGCACCGGCGATGCAGTCAAGGCCGGCGCCGTCCTCGCCCACCGCGCCGACGGAACGAAGGTGACGGCGCCTGGAGACGGCTACATCATCTTCCCGAACACCGCGCCCAAACTCGGCGAGGCGATCTGCCATTTCGGCGTCGCCAGCGAGCGGCTAAGCGCTATCTGATCTGCTCCCTCGACGCGTCATTCCGGACAAGCTGCGGAGCAGCGCAGCTCCGGAATCCATCGAAGGGCGGCATGCTCTATGATGGATTCCGGCGCTCCGCTGCGCTACGGCCGGAATGACACGATAGTTGTCCGTCTGAAGGAATTCCCATGTCCCGCCTCGTCTACGTCCTCAACGGCCCGAACCTCAACCTGCTCGGCAAGCGCCAGCCGCACATCTACGGCTCGGAGACGCTGGCCGATGTCGAGGATGCCTGCCGGGCGCTGGGCAAGGAGCTCGACCTCGAGATCCGCTTCCACCAGTCGAACCGCGAATACGAGATCATCGACTGGATCCACGAGGCCCGTGAGCAGGCCGTCGGCATCGTCATCAACCCCGGTGCCTTCACCCATACTTCGGTCGCGATCCTCGACGCGCTCAATGCCTTCGACGGCACGGTGATCGAGTGCCACATCTCGAACGTGCACAAGCGCGAGAGCTTCCGGCACCATTCCTACATGTCGCTGCGCGCCGACGGCGTCATCGCCGGCTTCGGCACGCAGGGCTATCTGCTCTCGCTGCGCCGGGTCGCCAAGCTCGCCGACGACGCGAAGGCCTGAGACCGCGATGACCCCGGTCAAGCTTGCCATCATCGGCGCCGGCCTGATCGGCCGGCGCCATGCCGAGCATGTCGCTGCCGAGCCCCGCGCCATCCTCTCGGCCGTGGTCGACCCGACGCCGGCAGGCCGCACCGTCGCAGCGGCGCTCGGCGCGCCCTGGTTCCCGTCATTCGCCGAGATGCTGGCGGCGGACCGGCCCGACGGGGTGATCATCGCGACGCCGAACCAGCTCCATGTCCAGGGCGGGCTCGAGGCGATCGAGGCCGGCATCCCGGCGATCGTCGAGAAGCCGCTGGCGGACGATCTCGCCGAGGGGGAACGCCTGGTCCTGGCGGCCGAGACCGCGGGCGTGCCGCTGCTCACCGGCCATCACCGACGCTACAATCCGATGATCCGCAAGGCCAAGGAGATCGTCGATTCCGGCCGGCTCGGCCAGGTGCTGGCGCTCAGCGGGCAGTTCTGGCTGATGAAGCCGGACGACTATTTCGAGGCCGACTGGCGGCGCGAGAAGGGAGCGGGGCCGGTCCTGCTCAACCTGATCCACGATGTCGACCTGTTCCGCTATCTCTGCGGCGAGATCGTCTCGGTGCAGGCCCATACCTCGAACGCGGTGCGCGGCCATGCGGTCGAGGAGACCGCCGCGATCCTACTGCGCTTCGCCAGTGGCGTGCTCGGCACGGTCACCGTCTCCGACTCGATCGTGGCGCCGTGGAGCTGGGAGATGACCACGGGCGAGAACCCGGTCTACCCGCAGCAGGACCAGTCCTGCTACCAGATCGGCGGCACCCATGGCTCGCTGACGATCCCGCAATTGGAAGTCTGGTCCAATCCGGGCAAGCGCAGCTGGTGGGAGCCCTTGGTGCGTGAGCGCGTTCCCGTCGTGCAGGAGGACCCGCTGCGGGCCCAGGTCCGGCACTTCTGCGACGTCATCCGCAATGGCGCAAAACCGATCGCCTCGGGACGCGAGGGGCTGAACACGCTGAAGGTGATCGCGGCCGTGCAGCGCTCGGCCGAGACCGGGGCGATGGTGGAGATCGCCTGACCCGCTCGTCTTGGAAAGGCCAGCGCAGGCGTTCGCTTAGCCTGTCAGCGCCTGAGCCGCATCCGGGTGCCCGCGCCGGAGTGTGATCAACGCATCAGCCATGACGGGCAGCGATATCGTGCGCCGCTCCGCCCTTGGTTCGAGAGGACTGATCCTGCGGTCAAAGTCGAGGTTATGAACAGAATTCGGCTTTAGAATTATTATAGTATTAAACTAATATATGGACGACCAAAAACAACAATAGCGAAAGCTCAATGGTAGACACTCTCTTGCTTTTTGCTAGAACGCAGCATCGATCCTTGGTCGATGCTCCAGCTTCTGTCGAAACACGCTCTCATGATCCGATCAGGCACGTCTCTCTCCGTTACGCTTCTCGCCTTCGCTCTCCTGGCGTCTCCGGCTCTTGCCCAGCGCGAGCCGCAGGTGACCGAACCGACGGAGGCGACCGAAGCGCAGGCTGAACCAGCGCCGCGCACCCCGGCCACCCGCTCTTCTCCCGCACCGCGCCCGGCAGCCGCAAACCCGCCGGCTCGCCCGGCAAGCCCACCCGCTCGCCCCGCCACCGCGCAGGCGCCGGCCGCGACACCGAGCGTGGGCCAGCCCGCCACTGCAGCGGCACGCCTCCCGAACGGAGCCTCGGCGGTCAACGAGGTCTATGGCGACTGGACGGTCGACTGCCGCATCAATGACGGCCAGAAGCTCTGCCTGCTGTCGCAATCGCAAGGCGACAGCCGGACCAATCAACGCGTCTTCGCGATCGAGCTGCGGGTGCCGAAGGATGGCCGCGCCGAGGGTACGATCCTGATGCCGTTCTGGCTCAAGCTCGAGAACGGCGCGGTGCTCAAGCTCGACGACAAGGATCTCGGCAAGGGCCTGCGCTTCTCGACCTGCACCCCGTCCGGCTGCCTGCTGCCCGTTTCGTTCCCGACCGTCGCGACCGACGCGATGAAGAGCGGCAAGACGCTGACCGCCGCGGCGCTCAACCTGAACAACAACGACGTGGTCTCGTTCAACATCGCGCTGAACGGTTTTGGCCCCGCCCTCGACCGGCTGGTTCAACTCGCGAACTGAGCGGCAGCATCATGCTCGGGCATGGGCCCGAGCGTGTCTTGCAGGAACTTCTCGGATCGGCGCTACGCGCCGCCCCTGGGACGACGATTACAGCTTCGCGCGCGGATCGTGCTTCGCCAGGCGGCCGAGCAGATAATCGACCTCGGCCTTGGCCGCCGCGGTCAGGCCGGGACCCGGCTTGCGCTGCGCGTCGCTGGCGAGGATGCCGCGCTTCATCATCACGTATTTGCGCACGGCGAGGCCGACGCCCTGCTGCTGCTCATAGCGCAGCAGCGGCAGATGCGCGTCGAAGATGTCGTGAGCATCGTCGCGGCGGCCGGCCTTGCTGGCCTTGACCACGTCGATCAGCAGTTCCGGGAAGGCATAGCCGGTGTTGGCGCCGTCGGCGCCGCGCTCCATCTCGAAATCGAGGAAGAGGCCGCCATTGCCGGTGAGGATCGCGACGCGGCGCAGCGTCCCTTCCGCCTCGAACTTGCGCAGGGTCGAAATCTTCTCCAGGCCCGGCCAGTCCTCATGCTTCAGCATCACGCAGGACGGGTTGTCCTGGACGATCTTGCGGATCACCGAAGGCGTCATCACCACCGAGAGGGTCAGCGGATAATCCTGGATGACGAAGGGGATGTCGTTGCCGATCGCCTCGACCGCCTGTGCGTAATAGCCGGTGATCTGGTCGTCGGTCCGCAGGTTCGTCGGCGGGGCGATCATCACGCCGCCGGCGCCGAGCTCCATCACTTGCCGCGCCAGCGAGCGCATCGCGGCGAAGCCCGGAGCGGAGACGCCGACGATGATCGGCTTGCCGCCCATCTTGGCGACCGCGCGCTTGACCAGGCCGATCGATTCCTCCGGCTCGAGCTTGGGCGCCTCGCCCATGATGCCGAGCACGGTGACACCGTCCGAGCCGATACCGTGATAGAACTCGAACAGCCGGTCGGCCGAGGTCCAGTCGACGCTGCCGTCAGGATTGAACGGGGTCGGCGCGATCGGGAAGACGCCGGAGGCTTCGGTGGTCAGACGCATGGTAGTTCTCCTGGAACCGGCAGCTCAGACGATCCTGGTGCGGACGGTGCCGACACCGGCGATCAGGCCTTCGAGCAGGTCACCCTTGACCACAGCGGCGACGCCTTCCGGCGTGCCGGTCATGATCAGATCGCCCGGCGCCAGCGTGACGAAGCCGGAGAGGTACGAGATCGTCTCCGGCACGTTCCAGATCATCTTGGCGAGGTCTGAGCTCTGGCGGACCTGGCCGTTGACCTTGAGCTCGATCAGCCCCTTGTCGGGATGACCGGCCTTGCCGGCCGGGACGAGCTCGCCGATCGGCGCCGAGGAGTCGAAGCCCTTGCCCATGTCCCAGGGCTTGCCTGCCTTCTTGGCGGCGCCCTGCAGATCGCGGCGGGTCATGTCGAAGCCGGCGGCATAGCCATAGACATGGGAGAGCGCGTCGGCCTCGGCGATATCCTTGCCACCCTTCCCGATCGCGACGACGAGCTCCATCTCGTGATGTAGGTCGGCGGTCTTGGGCGGATAGGGCATGTCGGCGCCGCCGGTCAGCACGGCGTCGGACGGCTTGGTGAAGAAGAACGGCTCCTCGCGATCGGGATCGCCGCCCATCTCGCGGGTGTGCTCGGCGTAGTTGCGCCCGACGCAGAAGATGCGGCGCACCGGGAAGAGCCCGCCGCCGGCCACCGGAATCGCGGCGACCTTCGGCTGATCGATGACATAGCTGGACATGGGCACGCCCCGTTCGAGAAATCCGGGAGCGTTCATGCGGGAGCGCGCCCGCCGGGGCAAGTGGCGGGCATGCGATGGCGGGCTTGCGCTCCCCGCAATGAGGCCTATGACGCCTTCGGCAGGTCCGGCACCTTATAGGCTGTCGTCGCCTTGATCCGCTCCATGGCGAAGCGCGAGGTGACGTTCTTGAGCGGGATCGTCTCGATCAGCTTCTTGTAGAAGGTATCGTAGGCCGCCATGTCGGCGACGACGACGCGCAGCATGTAATCGACGTCGCCGGCCATCCGGTAGAACTCGATCACCTCCGGCATCGCCGCGACGCTCTGGGCGAATTTCTCCAGCCACGGGCCGGAATGGTCGGCCGTCTCGATCTGGACGAAGACGGTGAGGCCGAGCCCGATCTTCTCCGGTGCGACGAGAGCGACACGCTTGATGATCACCCCGGTCTGTTCGAGACGCTGGATGCGCTTCCAGCACGGGGTCTGCGACAGCCCGACCCGATCGGCGAGCTCCGCGATCGAGATATTGGAGTCAGCCTGCAGCACGGTCAGAATCTTGCGATCAATGGCGTCCATCTCTCGATCCATGGTGAAAGAGAAAAAACCCTTTGCGATATCGTGGCAATGGAGAATTTTCTTCTTTTTGAAGGGCGATGCTTGTCTTTAGATAGAAAATCCTTTTATCAGGCGTCAATAGGCTCGATATCACACACCGTCTGGGGAATTAGATCATGGACCGCCGCCAGTTCCTGCTCGCCGGCTCGTCGCTCGCCGCCACGCTGCCGTTCGGCGCTCGCGCCCAGGAGGCAGTCCCGGCCCGGATCGGCTACATCCCGGTCATCGGCACTGCCCCGATCTTCGTCGCCAATGGCGAGGGTTGGCTGAAGCAGGCCGGCATCTCGCCGACGTTCACGGTCTTCGAATCCGGCCCGAACATGATTCAGGCGCTCGCGTCGGGCACGATCGACCTCTATGTCGCCGGCGTCGCCCCGCTCGCCGTCGCCCGCTCACGCGGCGTCGACATCCGCGTCGTCGCCTCGACCGCGACCGGCGAGAACGTCTTCGTCGCCGCCCCGGCCCTGGCCAAGTTCTTCACCTCCGGCACCAGCACAGCTGCCGCCTTCAAGGCTCACAAGGCCGCGACGGGCAAGCCGGCCCGCCTCGCCACCCAGCCCGCCGGCTCGGTGCCCAACACCGTGCTGCAATATTGGCTCTGGGAGGTCGCCAAGGCCGAGAAGGGCGATGTCGAGATCGTGCCGATGGGCATCGACGCGACCCAACAGGCCGTGCTCGCCGGCGCCGTCGAAGGCGCGATCGTGCGCGAGCCGGCGCTGACCATCATCCAGACCCGCAATCCCGGCATCAAGCTGATCGCCGGCGGCGAGGACGTCTTCCCCGGCCAGCCCGGCACGGTCGTCGCCGTCTCCGGCGCCTTCGCCACCAAGAACGCTGCCGCGGTACAAGGACTGGTGTCCGGCCTGATCAAGGCCGCCGATGTCCTGATCAAGACGCCGGCCAAGGCCGCGCCCCATGTCGGCGCCGCGCTCGGCAAGGGCATCGTCGACCCCGCTCTGATCGAGAAGGCGCTGGTCTCGCCGGCGACGCGCTTCGAGATCGACCCGCGCAAGATCATCGAGCCGGCCCGCGCCATGCAGGCCTATCAGGTCAAGCTCGGCTCGCTCGAGAAGGAACTTCCGTTCGACGGCCTGTTCGAGACGCAGTATTACGAGCGCGCGCTCAAGGGCTGACGGGGCTACGGATTTGCGTTCATTGCGGGCTCCGGCCCTTGCCCTGACGGGCCTTGTCGCCTTCCTCCTGCTCTGGGAGGCGATCCCTTATTTCGGTATCGTCAACCCGGCCTTCCTGCCGGGGCCGAGCGCCCTGCCCAGCGCTTTTCTGCGCGAAGTGAAGTCCGGCGCCTGGCTCTCGGCCATCATGGGCTCGCTCGGCCACTACTTCATCGGCCTCTTCACCGGCGCCGGCCTCGGCATCGCACTCGGTGTCTTCACCGGCATGTCCCGAATCGCCGAGGAGACCACGGCCTGGGTCGTGCGTTTGCTGCGGCCGATTCCCGGCCTCGCCTGGGTGCCGTTCGCGATCATCTGGTTCGGGGTCAACCCGCAGGCGGCGGTCTTCATCATCGCGATCGGCGTGTTCTGGATCGTCTTCTTCGCCGCCCAGGGCGCGATCCGTGGCGTCGATCGCGACCTGATCGAGGTCGCCGACGCCTTCGGCTTCCGCTCCCCGCTCCAGCGCCTGACCAAGATCCTGCTGCCCGCGGCGATGCCCGGCATTCTCGTCGGCGTGCGCACCGCGCTTGGCCAGGCTTGGATGGCGGTGGTCGCAGCCGAGATTTTTGGCGTCGCCGGCGTCGGCCAGCGCATGATGCAGGCCTCCAGCCTGCTCGCGACCGACCTCGTCGTCATCTACATGCTGACCATGGCGGCGCTCTACGGCCTGCTCGACACGCTGTTCGTCGCCTTCCAGGGATGGGTGCTGCGTTGGAAAGCGTGATCGACATCAAGGAGCTGTCGCTCACCTTCACCCGCGACGGCGAAGCGACCGAGGTGCTGCACAAGCTCGACCTCTCCGTCGCCCGCGGCGAATTCCTTGCTATCGTCGGCCCGTCGGGCGTCGGCAAGTCGACCCTGCTGCGCGTCATCGCCGGCCTCGCCCGGCCGAGCGGCGGCGAGGTCGTGATCAATGCGAAGGACAACACGCGCCGGCCGGTCGCGCTGGTCTTCCAGGATTCGCGGCTGCTGCCCTGGCGCAAGGTGATCGCCAATGTCGGCTTCGGCCTCGAGGGCCAGGTGCCGAGGGCCGAGCGCCTCGCCAAGGCGCAGCAGATGCTCGATCTCGTCGGCCTCGGCCATCTTGCCCAGCGCTGGCCGCACCAGCTCTCCGGCGGCCAGCGCCAGCGCGTCTCGCTGGCCCGCGCGCTCGCGGTCGAGCCCGAGATTCTGCTGATGGACGAGCCGTTCTCGGCGCTTGATGCGCTGACGCGCGAGACGCTGCAGGACGAGCTGATCCGCGTCTGGCAGCGGACCGGCAAGACCGTGCTGTTCGTGACCCACGATATCGACGAGGCCGCTTATCTCGCCGACCGCGTCGTGGTGCTTTCGGGCGCGCCCGGCCAGATCATCGCCGAGCACAAGATATCGGCGGCTCATCCGCGGCGGCGCGGTGCCGAGGCGGAAGCGGAGATCGTGCGGGCGGTGCGCGTCGATCTCGGCGCGGATATCGTTGCGGACGGCGCGGCGATCTGAGCGCCTGCAGAGATCGGCTCCTCCGAGCCCGCCTCAATCGGCGGGCTGCGCTCCCAATCCTTCCAGCGCCGCCCTGATCGCGCCGACCTGCTCTCCGCGGGCGATCAACTCGGCGGTGCGCCGGCCATGGCGCGCCAAAGCATGGTGGCTCTTGTCCGTGGCGGACAGGGTGATGTGCTGCGGCTCGAAACCGGCCGCCTGCAATCGGCGAACATAGGTCAACTGGCTCGGATACGGCACGACCCGGTCCTGGGGATCGGACAGGACGAAGATCAGCGGCTTGGGATCGCGACGAATGCCACCGAGGTGATCGATCGGATCGTAGAGCGCCTCGCCAGCGCTCTGGACCGTGCGCCGCTTGTTCCAGTAGTCCGTCACCTCCCGCACCGACAGCAGGGCTGACGACAGAACCACCGCCGAGACGTCGCGCCGCCTGTTGAGCAGCGAAGCCGCGATGTGCCCGCCGCCCGATTGCCCGACCAGAATGAACGCCGACACGCGATGGCGCTGCTTGATCGCATCGAGCGTGCGCTCCATCAGCATGACCTCGCGCGGTTCGCGGCGCTGATTGTGATCGCCGGAGGAACCGAACAGGCCTGGACGAGCGACGAAGATCGCGGGGATGCCCGCCCGCTCCGACCAGCGCGCCATGTCGCGCTCGATCAGCTTCGGCGACCGCCGCCCATAACCTGCTCCGACGAAGCGGACGCCCTCTTTCGTCTTCAGGAGCACGTCGCCGCTGAAATAGACCAAGACTGTCGGGTTGTCCGATGCGCTCAACCCTTGCGCATAGCTGCGCAGACAATCGCCCTTCCCGCCGAGTTCGATCCAGAAGCCTCCGGGAACGCCGGCACAGTGTTTTGCCGAACTCAACGACCCGTGCAGTGCTTCGTAAGGCTCGAAACCTTCGTCCTCGCGTGGGACCGCGAGCTCTTTCGGCATGGTCGGCGCAGCAGAAGGCAGCTCCAGCTTGTCAGCAAAAGCGCTCGGCGCCGCGGCTGTTGCAACGGCGACGGTCAACCAGCGCAGCAGCTGTTTCATGGCTCGACTTCAGATCGACGTTGAAGATCCAGACGACAACCAACTGTGCCGTCGCCGATCGCTCAGCGGCCCTTCGGTTGTGGCAAATCCAGATTACCGATCAAAAGTTGCCAATGCATTGGCGCTCCCTCCCGCCCGGAAATCCACCCGCTTCCACGTAAGCGACCATTCCGCATGACCGGCAATCACCGCTGGAACTGTGTATTGCGGACAGGGACGACGCCGTCGAAGGACATTTGCACGCCCATCCCCGAGCGGGCATCGACGGCATGGACATGCAGATGCGGCTCGGTGCTGTTGCCGGAATTGCCGACCTGCCCGATCACTGTGCCGACGGCGATCTGCTGACCGGCTGCAACAACGACGCTTCCCTTGCGCAGATGGGCAAGCTCGACCTGCAGGTCGCCACAGGCAATGACGACATGATTGCCAGCGGGATTGGTTCGATCCGCGCTCAGCGGCAGCAGGTCCGGCAGGCCGTCGACGGCTGCCGTCACCGTTCCAGTGCAGGGACTGACCACCGCTTTGCCGAAGATCGCGTAGCGAGCCGGATCCGCCGGCAAGAAGCCCGCAGCCCGGAAACCTGCTGCATCGATCGCGACGATGTCGAGTGCGTGACGCTGCGCCGGATGGCCCGCGTGATGATTCAGGATGCCGATGCCACCGCCTTGCGCGACAACGAACCGTCCGCCTTCGAGCGGGAAGGCGAGAGCACGCGGGTCATGCCGCGCCATGCCCCAGACCATCACGTAGACCAGCGCGGCCCCGAACAACGCCAGCGAAGCCCAAGTCGGAGCGTGGCTGCGCCAGATCGGTCCGGCATCCGCCACATGCCATGGCCGCCGCGCATGCCGAAACGCCGAGGGGAGGATACAGCCGACGAGCAGTCCAACCAGAGCCATGCGCGTCCAGATGCCTGCGATGTCCCATCGGCCGAGCGACAGGATCAGCGCAACCAGCACGACGGTTTCCGCGAGCACGGCCAGCCAGCCGAGACGGGCGGGCTCGTCGAGCCGCCAGAGCCGCCATGAAAAAGCAATCGGGAGAGCGATCGAAATGAACGACAGGAGGACGATGACGGCGATCATCGCGCTGATCTAGGTCGCAAGGCGAGGGTGGCCAAGACGGCCCGTGGATCTCCGATCGTTCCCCATGCAGAAAATTCGTTCGCCTTTACGAACGCAATCGACAGTGATATTCCCCTCGTCCGTTATATCGAACAGACCGGATGAGATATCATGGCGAACGACGCGACAGGCGCGGCTGCGCTGCATCCCGAAACCCTGCTCGTCCATGCCGGCACGCTGCGCTCGCAGTTCGGCGAGACCTCGGAAGCGCTGTTCCTGACACAGGGCCATGTCTACGATAGCGCCGAGCAGGCCGAGGGCCGCTTCCTCAACACCGATCCGGGCTTCCAGTACGGGCGTTTATCCAACCCCACCGTCGCCATGCTGGAGCAGCGCATGGCGGCCTTCGAGGGCGCCGAGGTCTGTCGTGCCACCGCGACCGGCATGGCCGCCGTCACCGCGGCGGTGATGGCCCCGGTGCGGGCCGGCGACCATGTCGTCGCCGCGCGCGCTTTGTTCGGTTCCTGTCGATACGTCATCGAGGACCACCTGCCGCGCTATGGCGTCGAGTCGACCCTGGTCGACGGCACCGATCTGTCCGCCTGGCGGGCCGCGATCAAACCGAACACCAAGCTCTTCTTCCTGGAGAGCCCGGCCAATCCGACGCTGGAGGTGATCGACATCGCCGCTGTCGCCGCGATCGCCAAGGAGGCCGGCGTCATCCTCGTGGTCGACAATGTCTTCGCCACGCCGCTGTTCCAGCGCCCGCTCGCACTCGGCGCCGACCTCGTCGTCTATTCCGCCACCAAGCACATCGACGGCCAGGGCCGCTGCCTGGGCGGGCTCATCCTCGGCTCGAAAGCCCTGATCGAAGCCGATATCCAGACCTATCTGCGCCAGACCGGCCCGGCACTGTCGCCCTTCAACGCCTGGGTGATGCTGAAGTCGCTGGAGACGCTGCCCCTGCGCGTCCGCCAACAGGCGCAGAACGCAACGGCGGTGGCCCGGTGGCTGAAGGGACGCAAGGACCTGCCGCATGTCGCCTTCATCGGCGACCCCGACCATCCGCAGGCCGACATCATCGAAAAGCAGATGAGCGGCCCCTCGACGCTGATCGCCTTCGAGGTCGCGGGCGGCAAGGATGCGGCCTACCGCTTCCTCAACCGGCTCAGGCTGATCCGCATCTCCAACAATCTCGGCGACGCCAAGAGCCTGATCGTGCATCCGGCGACGACGACGCATCAGCGCTTCACGCCGGAGGTTCGCGCCAGCATGGGCGTCGGCGACGGGCTGGTCCGTCTCTCGATCGGGCTGGAGCATCCCGACGACCTGATCGCCGACCTGAAGCAGGCCCTGGACGGCTGATCGCCGCTGCGGGCGCAAACCATCGGGATTGAACCTGACAGGCCCGTTTGCGTTGAACCTCGGCAACAACCGAGGTTCACATGCTCCGCAAGACCGCCTGTACTGCCGCACTTCTCGCCCTGTTCGCGGCTCCGGCCTGCGCCCAGAACGCCGCACCCACTTCCCCCGCCACCCCGGAAAAGCCGTCTTCGCCCGAGCTCTCCGCCTGCAAGGCGACCGCCATGGCGGCGCTGACAGCGCGAGAGCCTGAGATCAAGGACATCTATATTGACGAGGACGGGCTGACCATCGCCGTGGCGGAGACCAAGGTCGAGGACACGCCGGTGACGCGCATCATCATGGGCGAGGCCTATCTGAAGACCGACAAATCCGACAAGCCGCGCCGCTTCCTCTGCCTGCTCGGCGAGAAGGGAAAGGTGCTGCTGACCTTCTTCACACAGCGCTGACCGGCGACATACACGTCATGCTCGGGCTTGACCCGAGCATCTAGGACAGGATGAGGCTCCGCCAGCGCGCTCTCGTCAGGAGGTTCTCGGGTCTGCGCTTCGCTGCAACCGAGAATGGCGCTCTAACCGCCATCGACGATCCGGGTATTCGGCCGGTCGCGACCATCGGCCAGCTCCTCGTGCCATTCGCCCTTGGCGTCCTGATAGACGATGCCGTCGGTGACACCCGGCCGCTTCTGGCGGGCGGCGGCCTTGTTGGCCGCCTTGAGCGCCGCATCATGCGAACGGAAGGTTTCCGAAAGAGCGTCGCCGACCTTGTAGGCCCAGCCGCCATCGTGCTGGACGATCTCGTACTTCACCGTGACCATGAGCGTCCTCCATGGCTCACTGACCGAACCAATGGCGCACGCCCCAGGTTCCACCAGCCTGAAGGATAGCCCCGCTCGAGGAGCGGCGAAAGAGCCTCGCTCAGTCGCCGTTGCCGGTGTCGGCAGCGCGCAAGCCCTCCAGCACCGGCATCTGGGTGATGTGATAGCCGGCGTCGATATGATGGACCTCGCCGGTGACTCCGCCCGAGAGATCGGAAAGATAGTAGAGCGCCGAGCCGCCGATCTCCTCCAGCGTCACCGACTTGCGCAGCGGCGAGTTGGCGCGCTGCCAGGAGTACATGGCGCGCGCGTCCGAGATGCCGGCGCCGGCCAGCGTGCGCACCGGCCCGGGCGAGAGCGCGTTCACCCGGATGCCCTTCGGCCCGTAATCGGCGGCGAGATAGCGCATGCTCGCCTCCAGCGCCGCCTTGGCGACGCCCATGACATTGTAGTTCGGCATGACGCGGTTCGAGCCGCTATAGGTCAGCGTGATCATGCTGCCGCCATTGGGCATGCGCGCCGCAGCACGCTTGGCCGCCTCGGTGAAGGAGAAGCAGGAGATCACCATGGTGCGCGAGAAGTTCTCGCGGGTGGTGTCGGCGTAGAGCCCCTTGAGCTCGTTCTTGTCGGAGAAGCCGATGGCGTGGATCAGGAAGTCGAGCGTGTTGCGCTCGGGATCGCCGCCCCAGGCCTCGTCGATCGCGGCGAAGGCGGCATCGACGGTTCCGACGTCCTCGACATCGCAGGGAATGACCAGCTTCGAGCCGATGCTCTCGGCCAGCGGCTTGACGCGCTTGCCGAGCGCCTCGCCCTGATAGGTGAAGGCCATTTCGGCGCCATGCGCATGCAGGGTGCGGGCAATGCCCCAGGCGATCGAGTTCTGGTTGGCGACGCCCATGACGAGGCCGCGCTTGTTGTGCATCAGGGGGAGCATATGCCTGTCTCGAACGGATTCAGGAACCGGGAGGGAAAGGAAGAAGGACGCTGCAGTGCCGCTGGCACGACCAATCAACCATTAAGCGCAAGCGCGCTGCCGTGGCCACTACAAATGCTTCCGCACGGCCTCGGCCGTATCCTTCGAGCTCGCCAGCGGCACGATCTCGAAGCGGGCGAGATCGCCCCAGGCCAGCACCCATTCCTGCAGCTTGGTGACGTCGTCGCACTGCATCACCTGGAAGCAGCGGGAGAAATCGGCCGAAATCCAGCTGTCGATATAGGTCAGGCCTTCCGGCATCAGCCGGCCATGCTTGTGGTAGCGGGTGTAGATTTCCTTCACCCGCGCCTGGTCGAAATGCTCGATGACCATGAAGAGCATGGCGGACGACCTCAGGCTTCGAGACGCTTCATCACGATGGTGGCGTTGGTGCCGCCGAAGCCGAAGGAGTTGGAGAGCACGCAGCCGAGGCCGGCATTGTCGATGCGCTTGCGCACGATCGGCATGTCGGCGAAGGCCGGGTCGAGCTCCTCGATATGGGCGCTCTCGGCGATGAAGTCATTGTTGAGCATCAGCAGCGAGTAGATCGCCTCCTGCACGCCGGTGGCGCCGAGCGAGTGGCCGGTCAGCGATTTGGTCGCCGAGATCGGCGGGCTCTTCTCGCCCGCGCCGAAGACCGTGCGGATCGCCTCGATCTCCTTGGCGTCCCCGACCGGCGTCGATGTGCCGTGCGGGTTGATGTAGTCGACCTTGGCCTTCACACCCTGCAGCGCCATGCGCATGCAGCGCTCGGCACCCTCGCCGGAGGGAGCGACCATGTCGTAACCGTCCGAGGTTGCGCCATAGCCGACCACCTCGCCATAGATCTTGGCGCCGCGAGCCTTGGCGTGCTCGAGCTCCTCCAGCACGACGACACCGGCGCCGCCGGCGATGACGAAGCCGTCGCGGCGCACATCATAGGCGCGCGAGGCGACGGCGGGCGTCTCGTTGAAGTCGGACGACATCGCGCCCATGCCGTCGAAGAGCACGGACAGCGTCCAGTCGAGCTCCTCGCAGCCGCCTGCGAAGATCACGTCCTGCTTGCCCCACTGGATCAGCTCGTAGGCGTTGCCGATGCAGTGGTTCGAGGTCGCGCAGGCCGAGGAGATCGAATAGTTGACACCCTTGATCTTGAACCAGGTCGCGAGCGTCGCCGAGGCGGTCGAGGACATGCCCTTCGGCACGGCGAAGGGGCCGACCTTTTTGGAGGAACCGCTCTCGCGCGCCTTGTCGTAAGCGTCGATCAGGGCTCGGGTCGAGGGGCCGCCCGACCCCATGACGATGCCCGTGCGCTCATGGCTGATTTCTTTTTCCTCGAGCCCGGCGTCGCGGATGGCCTGGTCCATGGCGACATGATTCCAAGCTGAACCGCCACCATGGAAGCGCATGGCGCGGCGGTCGACCACCTCCGAAGCCACCAGCGAGGGCACGCCTGCGACGCGGCTGCGGAAACCGTGCTCGGCGAAATCCGGCACATAGGAAATGCCGGACTTGGCCTCGCGCAACGAGGCCAGCACTTCCTGCGTATTGTTGCCGATGGACGAGACGATGCCCATCCCGGTGACCACCACGCGTCTCATGCTGCTTCTCCGGCTCTTTGGTGACGGGCCGGGAGGCCAACCCCGGACCTATAGTAGATCGACACCTGCGCACATGGACTGCGCAGACGGCGAACGCAAGGCGTCGGGTCTATTTTGCTCAGGCCGCTTCGGGCTTGAACAGGCCGACGCGCATATCGGTCGTCGTATAGATACGCTTCCCATCGGCCTCGAGCCAGCCATCGGCGATGCCGAGGACGAGCTTGGACTTGAAGACGCGCTTGAAATCGACGCCATAGACGACGCGCTTCACCGAGGGCAGCACCTGGTCGGCAAACTTGACCTCGCCGACGCCGAGCGCCCGGCCGCGACCGGGCAGGCCGAGCCAACCGAGGAAGAAGCCGGTGAGCTGCCAGAGCGCGTCGAGACCGAGGCAGCCTGGCATCACCGGATCGCCCTTGAAATGGCAATCGAAGAACCAGAGATCGGGCCTGACGTCGAGCTCGGCCCGCACCATGCCCTTGCCGTGCTCGCCGCCCTCTTCCGCGATCTGCGTGATGCGGTCGAACATCAGCATCGGCGGCAGCGGCAGCTGCGCATTGCCCGGCCCGAAGAGTTCACCGCGCCCGCAAGCGAGGATCTCCTCGTAGCTGAATGACGATTGCCGCTCCATATCCGACTTCACTCCATTCCGGCCGCCCGTGATCCGGTGGCCAACTCCCGATGCAACGTGCCTAACACGGTGTCGCTGCGGAACGAAAGGGCACAGGGCCGGCTGGGCCGTGGATGATCAGCCGACGAGGCTGCGCCAGCCCTCGACCAGCGTAAGCATGGCGACGACGATCAGCAGCGCGCCGACCGCCCGGCCGAGAGCCGCCTCCGCCCGGGGATGGGCGGCAAGGACGCCGCGCCCGCCGCCAGCGGCGATAGCGAGCCCACCATAGACGCCGAACTGTGTCGCGGCGATGATCGTGCCGAGGGTCGCTGCCTGCAGCCAGATTTGGCCGGCCTCCGGCCGCAGGAACTGCGGAAACACCGCGAACATGAAGAGATAGGCCTTGGGATTGAGCAGGCAGGTCAGCACGCCCTGTTGGAAGGCCGCAATCGCGCCGCGGCTCCTCGCCGCCGGAATCGCACCGAGCGAAGCGCCTCTGCGCAGCAGGGCGAACCCGATCCAGGCGATATAGGCCGCGCCAGCGAGCAGCAGGAGGTTGAACAACGCCGGAAACAGCTTCAGCACCGCGCCGACGCCCAGCGCCCCGACCGCAACATGCATCACACCGCCGGCGACGACGCCGGCCGTGGCATACAGGCCCAGCCGCCGCC
>SCMY01000020.1 GCA_005502805.1 Rhizobiales bacterium 2SD
AGCAGCCCGGTAGCTCGTCAGGCTCATAACCTGAAGGTCGTCAGTTCAAATCTGGCCCCCGCAACCAAAATAAAAACCCCGTCGCGACAGCGGCGGGGTTTGTTCGTTCGGGCGGATTTTGCGGCTTTCCGGGATGGTACTTGGAACTCAGCTCAACTGCCTCTCCAGCTTCCTGATCGCTTTGACGGCGGCGATGCTGGCCTTGCGTGCCTCTTCCGTCTTGAGCATGTCGTAGTCGCGCTTCAGTTCCTGCCACCCGGCGGTGACCGCTTCCGACGAATACGGCTGCTGCCCGGTATCGGAGAATTTGTTCTCCGATACCGCCTTGGCGATGTGGCTGAAAAACGTCGCCACGTGAACGCCCAGGGCGGGCGCGAGGATCTCCAACTTCCTGAAGTCGACATGGACCAAACCACGCTCGTACTTGCTGGCTTGCTGCTGAGACACGCCCAGGATCTTGCCGAGAGCGGCCTGCGAGAGCCCGAGTTGAGTCCGATATTCCTTGATGAAGACGCCGACCGCGTGATCGATGCTGCCCAATCCTTCCATTCGAGCTGAGCTCCGTCTGGTCCGACCCAGTGCAGATTGCGCGAAGTTTTGGGACTGGCAAGGGTGATCGACCGTTCAGCTGTCCGCTACGCCCAGCCGAGGCGCGGGCCGCCTGACGATGGACCAGCAACCTTCAAGCTCTGGATGGAAGACCTGCCAGGCTCGAGGTGCGTTTCGCGCGTCGCAGATGCGAACCTTGAATGACAAGTTCGCCAGATATGCACCGACAACGGCGACCCGGCAGGCGACAATGGTCAAACGGAGAGGCAGCCGGCGGGCGTGGTTACCCCGCTCCTCAAATCCTCCCGCGGCGGGTTGGCGGAATCAGCCCATGCACGGCTGCTTCGATCTGACCTCTCGCGATGCCGATGTCGCGCAGAGCGTGCTCGTCGAACTCACGCAGGCTCGCAATGGCGGCGCGGCGGTCGAGATGGCATGCGATCGCCCGCCACAGCAGACTTGGCAGGCGGAGCAGTACCGCCGGGCGCTTCATGACAGCAGGCCGAGCGATCGCCGGCAGGACTGCGGACATTTTGACCTCCTGTTGGTCGCTCGCGATGAGCGGACGAGAACAGCGCATCCGGGAAGAGCCGGCGGCGTAAGCCGCCGCAATCCTTCCGATATCCGGTGCGCAGGGTTGATGTGGTCAAAATGATCCGATAATTGTATCGGAGCAATAAGAACATTGTACTCGGTGCAATAATGTCCAGATCCGAATATCTGAAACTGGCCGATTCGATCGCCACGGAGATTGCGGATGGAAGGCTCAGGCCGGGCGAACGCCTGCCGCCCCAACGCAACTTCGCCTATGAGCGCAAGATCGCCGTCTCGACGGCGAGCCGGGTCTATACCGAGCTGCTGCGCCGCGGCCTGGTCGTCGGCGAGGTCGGGCGAGGGACCTTCGTCGCAGGAGATGCCAGGCGCGGCGTCACGGCCCCTGGTGAGCCGACCGGCACCCGGATCGATCTCGAGTTTAACTACCCGATCCTTCCCGGGCAGATCGCGCTGATCGGGAAAAGCCTGACCGGCTTCGAGGAGAACGTGGCTCTGGATGCTGCCTTGAGACAGGCGACGAGCATCGGAACCCCGGCGATCCGGAGCGTTGGTGCCGCGTTCCTGTCACAAGGGGGATGGTCGCCCGCGCCCGAGCAGCTGGTCTTCACAGGAAACGGCCGCCAATCCGTCGCTGCAGCGCTCGCCGCGCTCGTTCCGACGGGAGGGCGTTGCGGGGTGGAGGCTTTGACCTACCCATTCATCAAGGGCATCGCTGCCCGATTGGGAGTCACGCTGGTGCCGCTCGCGATGGACGACAGCGGCATGCGACCCGATGCAGTCGAGAAGGCGCATCGCGAGACCCATCTTTCGGCCCTGTATATTCAGCCTGCGGTCCAGAATCCGCTGGGCATGACGATGCCTCCGGCGCGTCGAGCCGATCTGCTACAGATCGTCGAAGCGCTCGGGCTGCCGATCATCGAAGACAATGTCTACGGCTTCCTCGAGGACGAGCCGCCATTGGCGGCGCTGGCGCCCGATTCCTGTATCGTCATCGACAGCCTGTCCAAGAAGGTCGCGCCTGGTCTTACTCTGGGCTTCCTCGTGACGCCGCTGCGCTTGCGAGAGAGTGTGAAGGCCTCGGTGCGCTCGGGCGGGTGGACTGCCTCTGGATTTGCGTTCGCGGCGGCGCAGCGGATGATGAGCGACGGCACGATCGCCGAGCTCGCCAAGCTGAAGCGAGTCGATGCCCGCGCGCGCCAGAAACTCGCAGCCGAGCGCCTTGCCGGCTTCGAGGTGCAGGCCAATGCGAACTGCTACCATCTGTGGTTGACGCTGCCGGCGCATTGGCGCTCTCAAAGCTTCGTCGCGGCCGCAGCAAGGCGTGACATCGCGCTGACCCCGTCGAGCACCTTCGCCGCTACGCCTGGCCATGCGCCCAATGCGGTCAGGCTGGCGCTGGCGACGCCGACGATGGATCAGCTCGATATCGGCCTGACCAGGCTGGCGGCGATGCTGAAGGCCGGCGAGGACGATTTCGACTCGACGGAGTGAGCGGAAGAGGCGGTATCGTCGCGCCTGTTGCGCCACCAGGTCTCGCCACTAGAGCAGTTCCGCAATTCCTCGAAACGTGGAACGGTTCTAGGTCTTTGTTCTATCGCAGTTTCTTCACGCGAACCGGTGTCCACTTCGCTCGAAAATGCTCTAGCGGCCGAGCCTGATGCAGATCTTTCCGGAGAGTCCAAAACGCCGGAGACCGGCGTCGCAAGCGAGACAACGGGTCGTTGAAATCCGCTGTCGAGGGGCTGGGGTCTCGCTGCGACGCCCCTATTCGTAGCGAGCTTCCGAGCGCCGATCGATCGCCAGCGCCGCCAGCGTGCAGAGCGCGCCGGAGAGCAGGTAGACGCCGACCCAGGCGAGGCCGAAGGCGCTCGACACCGTCAACGCGACCAGCGGCGCGAAGCCAGCGCCGAGCAGCCAAGCGAGGTCGGAGGTGAGTGCCGCGCCGGTGTAGCGGTATTGCTGGCCGAAGCTTGAGGCGACGGCGCCGGCCGTCTGGCCGTAAGAGAGGCCGAGCAGCCCGAAGCCGATAATCACATAGATCGTCTGCCCCGCCTGGCTATCGCCGAAGAGCAGCGGGGCGACGATGCTGGACAGGCTGAACAGCCCGATCATCGCGCCGGACAGCCACAACGTGTAGCGGCGCCCGATCTGATCGGCGATCAGGCCGGAGGTGACGATCGCCCCCGCCCCGACGACACCGCCGGCGGCCTGGACCAGCAGGAATTCCGAGACCGAGCGGTTGGTGAAGAGGTTGATCCAGCTCACGGGGAAGATGGTGACGAGGTGGAAGAGCGCAAAGCTCGCCAGCGGCACGAAGGCGCCGAGGATGAGCGTGCGGCCATGGGTCCGGACGAGTTCGGAGACCCGCACCGGCGCCAGCTCGCGTGTTGCCATCAGCTCCGCGAATTCATGCGTCGCGACCATGCGAAGCCGGGCGAACAAGGCGACGACATTGATCGTCAGCGCGACGAAGAAGGGATAGCGCCAGCCCCAGCCAAGGAAATCCTCCTTGGGCAGCGCGCCCTCGAAATAGGCGAAGAGCCCGGCTGCGAGGATGAAACCGAAAGGCGCGCCGAGCTGCGGCAGCATCGCGTACCAGCCACGCCGGTTGGCGGGAGCGTTCAGCGCCAGCAAGGAGGACAATCCGTCCCAGGCGCCGCCGAGCGCGATGCCCTGCAGCAGGCGAAAGGCGGCGAGGATGACGCAGGACCAGATGCCGATCGTCTGGTAGCCCGGCAGGAAGGCGATTGCCGCGGTCGAGCCGCCGAGCAGGAAGAGCGCGGCGGTGAGCTTGGTCGTCCGGCCGTAATTGCGGTCGATCGCGAAGAACAGCACCGAGCCGAGCGGGCGTGTCACGAAGGCGAGCGCGAAGATGCCGAACGCGTAGAGCGTGCCGGTGAGTCGGTCGACGAACGGGAAGACGAGCTCGGGGAAGACCAGCACGCAGCCGAGGCCGAAGACGAAGAAGTCGAAATATTCCGAGGTTCGCCCGATGATGACGCCGAGCGCGATATCGGCCGGGGTGACGTGGTCCCGCCCGTGATCTTCCGCCGGATAGGCCGATGGCCGGATCGTCGCGTCAGCGCTCATGACCGCGAATTCCTAAGCTGGCGGCCGTCCGGAGAGACCGGACTTGCCCGCACCTCTGACAAATGGATACGGTGGATAGAAGCAACACGTCAAACTGCCGCAATGGGACAGATTGTCTTATGTGCGGCGCGAAAGAATGGACCTAGAGAACGGCGGTTCCCGGAACAGGGAGGTCTCGACTCTCTTGCGGATCTTTCGAGCGATAGCGGTTCTGCCGCTCTTTGCGCTGCTCGGCGGCTGCCAATGGGTGCTGCTGGCGCCGTCAGGCGATGTTGCGTTGCAGCAGCGAAACCTGCTGCTGGCTTCCACGGCGCTGATGCTGCTGATCATCATCCCGGTGATGGCGCTGACGATCTTCTTCGCCTGGCGCTACCGCGCCTCGGCCAGGGCGGCCTATGATCCGGACTGGAACCATTCCCTGCCGCTCGAGGTGGTGATCTGGTCGGTACCGCTGCTGATCATCATCGTGATCGGCGCGATGACCTGGATGGGCACGCATCTGCTCGATCCCTACCGGCCACTCAACCGCATCGCCGCCGGCAAGCCGATCGTCGAGGCGCGAGCCGGCAGCAGCGGGATCAGGAAGCAGCCGCTGGTGATCCAGGTCGTGGCGCTCGACTGGAAATGGTTGTTCCTCTACCCGGCGCAGGGCGTCGCCTCGCTCAACGAGGTGGTGGCGCCGGTCGACCAGCCAATCGAGTTCCGCATCACCTCCTCCGCGGTGATGAACTCGCTGTTCATTCCCGCGCTCGCCGGCCAGATCTACGCCATGCCGGGCATGCAGACCAAGCTCAACGCGGTGATCAACCACCCCGGCGAGTTCGAGGGGTTCTCGGCCAATTACAGCGGCGCCGGCTTCTCCGACATGCGCTTCCGCTTCCGTGGCGTCGACGATGCCGCCTTCGGCGAATGGGTGCAGGGCGCGATCCGCAATGGCAGCACGCTTGGGCGCGAGGAATATCTCGTGCTGGAGCGGCCGAGCGAGCGCGAAGCGGTCCGCTATTTCCGCGACGTGCCGTCCGATCTCTTCACGGCCGTCCTCAACATGTGCGTCGATCGCGCCAAGATGTGCACGCGCGACATGATGGCGATGGACGCCAAGGGCGGCGGCGGCAAGGAGGGCATCCATACCGTCGCGGCGCTCGAATACGACAAGAGCGTGCGCCGTGGCGGGCAACCGCTGCCGCCACGTCCGTTCGTGATGGCGATCTGCACGCCGACCGATGTCTACGGCGCCGCGGGCGTGACCGCCCGCGCCGTCAACTGAGTCGCAGCCGCGAGCCGAGGGGCCGATGACCTCCTATCCCGACTGGTGGAAGCTGCTCTTCGGACGCTTCACCCTCGAATCGATCCCCTATCACGAGCCGATCCTGATCGGCACCTTCGCCGTCGTCGCGCTCGGCGGGCTCGCGCTCGTCGCGCTGATCACGCGGTACAAGCTCTGGGGCTATCTCTGGCACGACTGGTTCACCAGCGTGGACCACAAGAAGATCGGGATCATGTACATGATCCTCGGCGTCGTCATGCTGCTGCGCGGCTTCGCCGATGCGCTGATGATGCGCGGCCAGCAGGCGATCGCTTTCGCCGGCAATGAGGGCTACCTGCCGCCGCATCATTACGACCAGATCTTCACCGCCCATGGCGTGATCATGATCTTCTTCGTGGCGATGCCCTTCGTCACCGGCCTGATGAACTATGTCGTGCCGCTGCAGATCGGCGCGCGCGACGTCGCTTTCCCCTTCCTCAATAATTTCAGCTTCTGGATGACCGTCGGCGGCGCCGTGCTGATCATGGCCTCGCTCTTCATCGGCGAGTTCGCCAAGGTCGGCTGGCTCGCCTACCCACCGCTCTCGGGGGCCGCCTACTCGCCCGGGGTGGGCATGGACTACTATCTCTGGGGCCTGCAGATCGCGGGCATCGGCACGACCCTGTCCGGCGTCAACCTGATCGCGACCATCGTCAAGATGCGCGCGCCCGGCATGGACATGATGAAGATGCCGGTCTTCACCTGGACGTCGCTGTGCACCAACGTGCTGATCGTCGCGACCTTCCCGATCCTGGCGGCGACGCTCGCACTGCTGACGCTCGACCGCTATGTCGGCACCAATTTCTTCACGAACGATCTCGGCGGCAACCCGATGATGTACGTGAACCTGATCTGGATCTGGGGCCACCCGGAGGTCTACATCCTGATCCTGCCGATCTTCGGTGTCTATTCCGAGGTCGCCTCGACTTTTTGCGGCAAGCGCCTCTTCGGCTATGCCTCGATGGTCTATGCGACGGTGGTCATCACCATCCTGTCCTACCTGGTCTGGCTGCACCATTTCTTCACGATGGGCTCGGGCGCCAGCGTGAACTCCTTCTTCGGCATCACGACGATGATCATCTCGATCCCGACGGGGGCGAAGATCTTCAACTGGCTGTTCACGATGTACCGCGGCCGCATCCGCTTCGAGCTGCCGATGATGTGGCTCCTCGCCTTCATGCTGACCTTCGTCATCGGCGGCATGACCGGTGTCATGCTCGCGGTGCCGCCGGCCGATTTCGTGCTGCACAACAGCCTGTTCCTGATCGCCCATTTCCACAATGTCATCATCGGCGGCGTGGTCTTCGGCGTCTTCGCCGGCATCGCCTACTGGTTCCCCAAGGCTTTCGGCTTCAAGCTCGACCGGTTCTGGGGCGTTCTCTCCTTCTGGTTCTGGGTGATCGGCTTCTACGTCGCCTTCATGCCGCTCTACATCCTCGGGCTGATGGGCGTGACGCGCCGCCTCAGCCGCTTCGAGGACCCCTCGCTGCAGATCTGGTTCGTGATCGCTGCGATCGGCGCGGTGCTGATCGCCCTCGGCATCGCCTGCTTCCTGATCCAGATCGGCGTCAGTATCCTGCGCCGCGAGCAATTGCGCGACACGACCGGCGATCCCTGGGACGGACGCACGCTGGAATGGGCGACCTCCTCGCCGCCGCCGGCCTATAACTTCGCCTTCACCCCGATCGTGCACGACCTCGATGCCTGGGCCGACATGAAGAAGCGCGGCTATCAGCGCCCGCTCACCGGCTTCCGGCCAATCCACATGCCGAAGAATACAGGCGCCGGCGTGATCATCGCAGGCCTCGCGACGATCTGCGGCTTCGCCCTGATCTGGTACATCTGGTGGCTGGCGGCGCTCTCCTTCATTGGCGTGCTCGCCGCCGTGATCATCCACACCTTCAACTATGATCGCGACTTCCACATCCCGGCCGACGAGGTCGTGCAGGCGGAAGACGCGCGCACCCAGCTTCTGGGCCGGGCCTGAGGGGCGGATGATGGCGAAGGCAACAGCTCAGGCCGCAGGCACCGCCCCGGCATTCTACGTCACCGAGGAAGAGCACGCGCACCCTGGCGGCTCGACCATGCTCGGCTTCTGGCTCTACCTGATGAGCGACTGCCTGGTTTTCGCAGTCCTCTTCGCCACCTATGGCGTGCTCGGGCGTAATTACGCGGCAGGGCCGTCGGGCGCCGACCTGTTCGACCTGAAGCTGGTCGCGGTCAACACCGCCATGCTGCTGTTCTCCTCGATCACCTATGGCTTCGCCATGCTGGCGATGGACAAGGGCCGGCAGGCGGCAGTGCAGGGCTGGCTCGTGGTCACCGCCCTGTTCGGCCTCGCCTTCCTCGGCATCGAGCTCTACGAGTTCGCCCACCTGATCCACGAAGGCGCGACGCCGATGCGCAGCGCCTTCCTGTCCTCCTTCTTCACGCTGGTCGGCACCCACGGGTTGCACGTCACCTTCGGCCTGATCTGGCTCGCCGTGCTGATGACGCAGGTCTCGAAGCACGGGTTGATCGAAGCCAACCGGCGCCGGCTGATGTGCCTCAGCATGTTCTGGCACTTCCTCGACGTCGTCTGGATCGGCGTCTTCACCTTCGTCTACCTGATGGGCGTGCTGAAATGAGCGCTAGCCAGAACCAGGTCGAGGCCCATGGCGGCCCTAATACCGGCAATCACGATGGGCACGACTCCCATGGCGCGGCGCATGGCAGCATGCGCGGCTACGTCACCGGTTTCCTGCTTTCCGTCATTCTGACCGCGATCCCGTTCTGGCTCGTCATGAACGACGTGCTGGGCAATTCGACGCTGACGGCGATCGTGATCATGCTGTTCGCAGCCGTGCAGATCGTCGTCCACATGATCTACTTTCTGCACATGAATGGCCGCTCCGAGGGGGGCTGGACGATGCTGGCGCTGATCTTCACGATCATCATCGTGGCGATCGCACTCGCCGGTTCGTTGTGGGTGATGTACCATCTCAATACCAACATGATGCCTGATCCGCACAGGATGTGAGGCAAGGGCGATGTCGCCTGATGCGGTCGAGCGGCGCAGCGGCGTCGCTCGAACCATTTTCATCACCGGCTTCTGCCTGTCGGCGCTGATCTGCGCCGGCCTCGGCGTCTGGCAGGTGCAGCGGTTGAGCTGGAAGCTCGACCTGATCGCCCGCGTCGAGGCGCGCCTGAAGGCGCCGCCGGTCGCAGCGCCCGGGCCGGCCGATTGGCCCGGCATCACGGCCGCAGCCGACGAATATCGCCGCGTCACCCTGCAGGGCCGCTATCTGGATGCGCCGGAGACGCTGACCATGGCGGTGACGGAGCGAGGCCCAGGCTTCTGGGTTCTGGCGCCGTTCCGCGTCGATGCCGGCTTCACCCTCCTCGTCAATCGCGGCTTCGTGCCGGAGGACCGGCGCGCGTCGCAGGATAGGCGCAAGGTCGCCGGAAGCGAGGTAAAGCTGGTCGGTCTCCTGCGGCTGACCGAGCCGGGCGGCGGCTTCTTGCGTAGCAATGATCCTGCTGCAGGCCGCTGGTATTCGCGCGATGTCGTCGCGATTGCGCAGGCGCAGGGGTTCGGCCGGGTCGCACCCTATTTCATCGATACCGACGCAGTCACGGAGCCCGGGCCTCTGCCGCAGGGAGGCATGACCCAGGTCGCCTTCCGCAACACGCATGCGGTCTATGCACTGACCTGGTTCTGCCTGGCACTGATGAGCGCCGGCGCGGCCGTGTACGCAGCGAGAAAGGGTGCGGACGAGCGGCCCGAAACCTGATGAAGGCGCCGCGGCTGATCGGCCTCAGTGTTGCCGGATCGCCGCCAGCTTCCTCACCATGCTTGCAATGGCACGAATCCTGATTGGGTCGTCCGGTATCGACACGGAATCGACTGCTGAGCATGGCGCCAAATCTGCGGATCCTCATCGTCGACGCGAACCAGGTTCGAGCCGCGATCATCGAGGACGGCCTGCGGGACGCAGGCTACGAGCAGCTCATCCGCCTCTCCGCGACGACCGGTCTGGTTGCTGCCATCGAAGCCCATGACCCCGATGTCGTGATCATCGACCTCGAAGACCCGAGCCGCGATGCGTTGGCGGACATGTTCCTCGTCAGCCGGAATGTGCGGCGGCCGATCACGATGTTCGTCGACCAATCCGACTCCGCCTCGATCGAGGCGGCGGTCGAGGCCGGCGTCTCCGCCTATATCGTCGACGGGCTGAAGAAGGAGCGGATGCAACCCATCCTGCAGACCTGCATCAGCCGCTTCAACGCTTTCCGCAAGCTGCGCGAAGAGCTCGAGGAAGCCCGCTCCCAGCTCGACGACCGCAAGACCATCGATCGCGCCAAAGGCATCGTCATGCGTTTGAAAGGCCTCTCCGAAGACGAGGCCTACGCGCTGATGCGCCGCACCGCGATGAACGAGAAACGCAAGCTCGTCGACATCGCCCGCTCCCTCATCACTGCCGCGGAGATGCTCAAATGACGACGCTGCACCTGCGGGTCGGCTTCATGCCGCTGGTCGATGCGGCGCTGCTGATCGCCGCCGCTGATAGCGGCATCGCGCAGGCGCACGGGCTTGCGCTCGAACTCGTGCGCGACGTTTCCTGGTCGAACCTGCGCGATCGCCTGCATGTGCGCCTGCTCGACGCTGCCCACATGCTGGCGCCGGCGGCGATCGCCTCGACGCTCGGCATCGGCGGCGTGACCGCGCCGATGGCCGCGCCGTTGATGCTGAACCTCAACGGCAATGCGCTCACGCTCTCGGCGCGCCGCTTCGAAGAGGTGGCGCGCGTGGCGATGGGCGATCTGGCCGACCCGTCGATCTCGGCGCAGGCGCTCGCGACACTGGTCTCCTCCCGCAAGGCCTCCGGCCTGCCGCCGCTCGCCTTCGCCGCAGTCTTCGGCTTCTCCTGCCATACCTATCTGCTGCACGACTGGATGGCGCTTGCAGGCCTGCGCCTCGGCGAGGACATCCGGCTCACGATCGTGCCGCCGGTCCGCACGGTCGAGGCGCTCGCCAGCGGCGAAGTCGACGGCTTCTGCGCCGGTGCGCCCTGGAACACCCTGGCGGTGGAGGCCGGAGTCGGCGCGATCCTGCATTGCGGGGTCGACCTGATGCCGGATTGCCCGGAAAAGCTGCTGGCCTGGCGCGCAGACGACGTGGAACGTCGCAGCGAGGCGGTCGCACGTCTGAACGCTGCCCTCGTCGAAGCGAGTCACTGGGCCTCGAACGAAAGCAATTGGCCGGCCCTCGCCCGGATGCTCGCCGCGCCCGATCGCCTTGCGGCCGCCCCTGCCCTGATCGAGGCGATCCTGTGCGGCGAGATCGTCCAGGGCGGCGGGCGCCCGCCTCGGCATGTGCCGTCCTATATCCGCTTCGACGCCGCTGCGATCCGCCCCGATCCCGCTTATGCCGATCGCCTGCTCGCCGCGATGGCCCGGGCCGGGCATGTCGATGCAACTCCGGATTTGGTGGAGCGCGCGCGCGCCATCTTCAGGCCGTTCGCGGAAGAATTGGCGCGGCGATGAAATTCTAGGCGTGCCCGATTTTTGTGCAAATGCGGTAGAATTGTGCGGCGCACAAAAACACGGAATGTGCAGCACCGCTCGCGCACCATCCACGCAAATTGAAACAATTCAAACGCTTGCCCTCGACCCGCGAGTTGGCACGGTCCTTGTAGAGATCAGCTCGACCGCGGCCAATGCTGCCCGCGAGCAAGTTCGAAATCGGAACGCACAGCAACGCCGCTGTCGAAGGGAGCCCCGCAGGGCGCTTTCGCGCGGCGTTTTCGTTTTCGCGGACACCCCAACTTCGCCGCTCACGAGAGGGATCGATGACGAAGACCGTTCAGAGCAGGGCCCTGGCCCTTCCGGTTAAGCCGAGCCGGCGCGATTTCCTGAACCTGACCGGCGCGGCGGCAGTGGCGGCCGCGGCCAAGCTCGCGCTGCCGAACGGGGCCTTCGCGCAGG
This sequence comes from Rhizobiales bacterium 2SD, assembly GCA_005502805.1. Lineage (GTDB taxonomy): Bacteria > Pseudomonadota > Alphaproteobacteria > Rhizobiales > Beijerinckiaceae > Allobosea. The sequence goes on from SCMY01000020.1 coordinate 11,468, forward strand.
GCGCAGGCCCCGAGGTCAAGGGCACCCGCCTCGGCTACATTGCGCTGACCGATGCGGCGCCGCTGATCATCGCCAAGGAAAAGGGGCTCTACGCCAAATACGGCCTGCCCGACATGGACATCGCCAAGCAGGCCTCCTGGGGCGCGACGCGCGACAACATGGCGCTCGGCTTCAAGAACAACGGCATCGACGGCGGCCACATCCTGCGGCCGAAGACGCATCTCTATTCGACCGGCAAGGTCATGCAGAACGGCCAGCCGCTGCCGATGTACACGCTGCTCAACCTGAACCAGGACGGGCAGGCGATCTCGGTCTCCAACGAGTACAAGGACCTCAACGTCCAGAAGGACGCCTCGCCCTTGAAGCAGGCCTTCGAGCGCAAGAAGGCGGCTGGCAAGGAGCTCACCGCCGCGATGACCTTTCCGGGCGGCACCCACGACCTCTGGATCCGGTACTGGCTCGCCGCCGGCGGCATCGATCCCGACAGCGACATCAAGGTGATCGTCGTGCCGCCGCCGCAGATGGTGGCGAACATGAAGGTCGGCACCATGGACTGCTTCTGCGTCGGCGAGCCCTGGAACGAGCAGCTCGTCAACCAGAACATCGGCTACACCGCCCTGACCACCGGCGAGCTCTGGTTCAAGCACCCGGAGAAGATCCTGGGCATGCGCGCCGATTTCGTCGACGCCAACCCGAAGGCGACGCAGGCCATCCTGATGGCGGTCATGGAGGCCCAGATGTGGGCCGACAAGATGGAAAACCGCCAGGAACTCGCCGAGATCGTCGGCAAGCGGCAATGGTTCAACGTCCCGGTCGGCGACATCAACAAGCGCCTGCAGGGCGACATCAATTACGGCAATGGTCGCGAGGCCAAGGGCACCAACCTCTACATGAAGTTCTGGGGCGAGGGCGGCACCGTCTCACACCCCTGGAAGAGCCATGACAGCTGGTTCGTCACCGAGAACATCCGCTGGGGCAAGTTCGACACGAACACCGACATCAAGGCGCTGGTCGACAAGACCAACCGCTCGGACCTGTGGTCGCAGGCCGCCAAGACCCTCGGCGTCGCCAATGCGGTCAGCGGCGACTCGCGCGGCGTCGAGACCTTCTTCGACGGCGTGAAGTTCGATCCGGCGGCGCCGCTCGACTATCTCAAGGCGCTCAAGATCAAGCGGGTGGCCTGAGCCATGGCCGAGCCGCTCGTCATCATCGGCAAGGGCATGGCGGCGACCAGGCTGGTCGACGAGCTCAGCCAGCGTGCGCTCGGCCGCTATTCCATCGCGGTGATCGGGGCCGAGCCACGGCTTGCCTATAATCGGGTGCTGCTCTCGCCCTTGCTCGCCGGCGAGATCGGCGAGCCGGAAATCGAGCTGAAGCCAGCCGCCTGGTGGCAGGCGCGCGGTGTCTCGATGCTCTACGGCAAGCCGGTCACCGGCATCGACCGGGCAGCGAAGACCGTAATGCTGGCCGATGGCCTCGCCCTGCCCTATGGCCAGCTTGTGCTGGCCACCGGCTCGAAGCCGTTGATGCCGCCGGTGCCGGGCTTCGAGTTGCCGGGTGTCGCGACCTTCCGCGATGTCGCCGATGTCGCTCTGTTCCGCACGGTCGCCGCGACCGGCGCACGCGTCGTGGTGATCGGCGGCGGCCTGCTCGGGCTGGAGGCGGCCTACGGACTGGCCCGGATTGGCGCCAGGGTCACGGTCCTGCATCTGGCCGACCGCTTGATGGAGCGCCAGCTCGACCGCGAAGGCGCCGGCCTGCTCGCAGCCGAGATCGCGGCCCGCGGCATCGACATCCGCCTGAACTGCACGGCCGAGCGTTTCGTCGGCACGGAACGGGTCGAGGGGGTGGAATTGACCGATGGCAGCACGATCCCGGCCGATCTCGTCGTCGTCGCCATTGGTGTGCGTCCGCGCGTCGATCTCGCGGTGGCGGCCGGGCTCGACGTCAACCGCGGCGTCGACGTCGATGACGGCCTCGCCAGCAATGATCCTTCGATCTTCGCCATCGGCGAATGCGCCGAGCATCGCGGCCTGGTCTATGGCCTGGTCGAGCCGGCCTATGAGCAGGCCCGCGTGCTGGCGACGCGACTTGCCGGCGGAACGGCACGCTATACCGGCTCGCTGCTGGCGACCAATCTCAAGGTCTCCGGCGTCAGCGTCTTCTCGGCCGGTTCCGTCGAACCTGGAGAGGGCGATGAGATCCTGCTGCTGCGCGATCCCGCCATGGCGGTCTATCGCAAGTTCGTCTTGCGCGAGGGCCGGCTCGCCGGCTGCGTCCTCGTCGGCAACACCACAGGCGCGCTGTTCTATCTCGGGCTGATCCGCTCGCAGCAGGATATCTCGCCGATCCGCGCCGACCTGCCCTTCGGCGAAGCTTATTGCGCGAGGGCGGCCTGATCATGCGCCACGACGCCCCGCTCGCCAGTCCGGTTCCGACACGCACGACCTGCCCCTATTGCGGGGTCGGCTGCGGCGTGCTCGCGGCGCCGGACGGCAGGGGCGGCGCCGCGATCGCCGGCGATCCCGATCACCCGGCCAATCGCGGCCGGCTCTGTTCCAAGGGCTCGGCGCTCGGTGAGACGCTCGGCCTGGGCACCCGAGTATTGCACCCACTGAAGCGCAATGCCCGCGGCGCCTATGATCGCGTGTCGTGGGAGGAAGCGCTCGATGCGGTGGCCGCCGGGCTGAAGGCGATCATCGCGCGCGAGGGCCCCGAGGCGGTCGCCTTCTACCTTTCCGGCCAGCTCCTGACCGAGGATTATTACGTCGCCAACAAGCTGATGAAGGGCTTCATCGGCTCGCCGCATGTCGACACCAATTCGCGCCTCTGCATGGCCTCGACCGTCGCCGGCCATCGCCGTGTGCTCGGCTCCGATACGGTGCCGGGCTGCTATGAGGACCTCGACAGCGCCGACCTGATCGTGCTGGTCGGCTCCAACACCGCCTGGTGCCACCCGATCCTGTTCCGCCGCATCCAGCAAAACCGCGCCGAGCGCGACGCCAAGGTCGTGGTGATCGATCCGCGCGTCACCGCGACCGCGGAAGATGCTGATCTCGTCCTGCCGTTGAAACCCGGCTCAGACAGCGCGCTCTTCGCCGGCCTTCTCGTCCATCTCGCCGATGCCGGCCTGCTCGACCACGGCTACATCGAGCGCCATGTCGCCGGCTTCGACGCCGCGCTCGCCAACGCTCGCGAGATTGCGCCGGACCTTGTCGCCGTCGCGAACCTAACCGGCCTGCCACAGACCGATATCGCCAGCTTCTACGCGCTCTGGGCCGGCACGCCTGCCGTCGTCACCGCCTGGAGCCAGGGCGTCAACCAGTCGGCGCAAGGCACCGACAAGGTCGCGGCGATCCTGCATTGCCATCTCGCCTCCGGACGCATCGGCAAGCCCGGCGCCGGGCCGTTCTCGCTGACCGGCCAGCCCAATGCGATGGGCGGGCGCGAGGTCGGTGGCCTCGCCAACATGCTCGCTGCCCATATGGGCTATTCGCCGGCCGAGATCGACCGCGTCCGCCGCTTCTGGCGCGCGCCGCGTATGGCCGAGCATGAGGGCCTCAAGGCCGTCGCCATGATGGATGCCGTTGCCGATGGCCGCATCAAGGCGATGTGGGTGATGGCGACCAATCCGGCGGTCTCGCTGCCGCGCGCCGACGCGGTTCAGGCGGCGCTGCGCGGGCTCGATCTCTTCGTCGTCTCCGAGAACGTGCTCTCCAACGACACGCTCGCCGCCGGCCCGCATTACATCCTGCCGGCTGCCGCCTGGGGCGAGAAGGACGGCACTGTCACCAATTCCGAGCGCCGCATCTCGCGCCAGCGTGGTTTCCTGCCGCTGCCGGGCGAGGTGAAGCCGGATTGGTGGATCATCTGCGAGGTTGCCGAACGCCTCGGTTTCGAAGAGGCGTTCGACTATGCCGGCCCGCACGAGATCTATGCCGAGCACGCCGCGCTCTCGGCCTTCGAAAACGAGGGCAGCCGCGACTTCGACATCGGCGCTCATGCCGAGCTGACCCGCTTCGCCTACGACACGCTGCAGCCCGTGCAGTGGCCGGTTCCAGCTGGCAAGCCGGAGGGCACGCCCCGGCTCTTCGCCGAGGGCGGCTTCTTCACCGCCGAACGCAGGGCGATGATGCAGCCGCTCGCGGTGCCTGCACTTGCTGCGTCCACCAGCGAGGCCTTCCCGCTGTTGCTCAACACCGGCCGTGTCCGCGATCACTGGCATACGATGACGCGCACGGGCCTCAGCGCCCGGCTCTCGGGCCATATCGCCGAGCCGACCGTGCTGGTGCATCCGGACGACGCCATGCACTTCGGTCTCGTCGACAGAGGCTTCGCCCGCATCGCGACCGCTCACGGCACGGCGATCTTCAAGGTCGCGCTCGACCCGGGCGCGCAGCCAGGCTCACTCTTCGCGCCGATCCACTGGTCAGCGGAGAATGCCTCCGACGCCCGCATCGGCGCCGCCGTCCACCCGCTGGTCGACCCGTTCTCCGGCCAGCCCGAGCTGAAGGCGACCCCGGCCGCGATCGCTCCGGTCGCCTTCCGCTCGCGCGGCTTCCTGCTTGGCGCTGAAGACTTCGCATTGCCCGAGGGGAGCTGGTGGACCCGCGTCGCGGTCGAGGGCGGGCAAGGCCGGCTCTTCGCCACGCAGGCCGATGCCTCCGAACTCATGCAGCGCGCGCGCAAAGACTTCGGCGACGAAGGCCTGCTCGAAATGGTCGATGCCGAGCGCGGGCTCTACCGCTGTGCCGTGATCCGCGACGGCCGGCTCGCCGCCGCCCTGTTCCTCGGACCAGACCACGACGCCCCGGTCTGGGATGTGGTGAAGCTCGCCTTTGCCAGCGAGCAAGTCGATCCGCGGCAGCGCCTCGCGCTCCTCTCCGGCCGCAGCCTCGACGGCGCCGCCGATCAGGGCCCGACCGTCTGCGCCTGCTTCGGCGTCGGGCTGAATGCGATCCGCACCGCCTTCGCCGAGGGTGCGGCCATCACGGTCGAGGATATCGGCCGCAAGCTGAAGGCCGGCACGAATTGCGGTTCGTGCCTCCCCGAAATCCGCCGCATCGGCGCGCAAGCCCGCGTCGAGGTTCCGGCATGAACGCACCGATCGATCACGGGAGAGACGGAATGGGTCAGCCTGCCCTTAAGGACGCCGGCACGGGCACAAAGGTCGTTGCCTTGCCGGCTGCCGCCGCCGCGGTGGTGGTGTTGCCTCAGGCGACCGGTAAGCCGCTGCGCGAAAAGTTGGCGCCGCTGGCGAAGTCGGTGCTGGTCACGGTGCTACCGCCGCTCGTCACGGTCGGCCTGATCCTGCTGTTCTGGCAGATCGCCGCCTCGGGCCCGCAATCCTCGCTGCCGCCGCCGAGCAAGATCTGGGAGGAAGCCAAGGACCTGATCACCGAGCCGTTCTACTGGGCCGGCTCGCAGGATATCGGCCTCGGTTGGCGCATCCTGGTCTCGCTGCAGCGCGTCGCCATCGGTTTCAGCCTGGCGGCCGTGGTCGGCGTCCTGCTCGGCGCACTCGTCGGCCAGTCGGTCTGGGCGATGCGCGGGCTCGATCCGGTCTTCCAGGTGCTGCGCACCGTGCCGCCGCTCGCCTGGCTGCCGCTCTCGCTTGCCGCCTTCCGCGACAGCCAGCCCTCGGCGATCTTCGTGATCTTCATCACCGCGATCTGGCCGGTGATCATCAACACCGCCGTCGGCATCCGCAACATCCCGCAGGACTACCGCAATGTCGCGCAGGTGCTGCGGCTGAACCAGGTCGAGTTCTTCTTCAAGATCATGGTGCCGTCGGCGGCGCCCTACATCTTCACCGGCCTGAGGATCGGCGTCGGCCTGTCCTGGCTCGCCATCGTCGCGGCGGAGATGCTGACCGGCGGCGTCGGCATCGGCTTCTTCATCTGGGATGCGTGGAACTCCTCGCGCCTGTCCGACATCATCGTGGCGCTCGTCTATATCGGCGTGGTCGGCTTCGTGCTCGACCGGCTGGTCGCCTTCATCGGCGCGATCGTCACCCGCGGCACCGCGGCACAGTGAGGAACGCGACCATGACCAGCGCCTATCTCAAGATCGACCATGTCGAGAAGACCTTCCAGCGCGGTGCGGCAAGCACCAACGTGCTGAAGGATGTCAGCCTCGTCATCGACAAGGGCGAATACGTCTCGATCATCGGCCATTCCGGCTGCGGCAAGTCGACCTTGCTCAATATCGTCGCCGGCCTGACGCCAGTCAGCGCCGGCGCGGTGCTGCTCGAAGGCAAGGAGGTCAATGCGCCCGGTCCCGAGCGTGCGGTCGTGTTCCAGAACCACTCTTTGCTGCCCTGGCTCTCGGTCTACGACAATGTCGCGCTTGCCGTGAACAAGGTCTTCGGCGGCGTGAAGAGCAAGGCCGAGCGGCATGACTGGATCATGCACAATCTCGACCTCGTCCAGATGGGCCATGCCAGGGACAAGCGCCCGGGCGAGATCTCCGGCGGCATGAAGCAGCGCGTCGGCATCGCCCGCGGCCTCGCCATGGAGCCGAAGATCCTCTTGCTCGACGAGCCCTTCGGCGCGCTCGACGCGCTGACCCGCGCCCATCTGCAGGATTCGATCATGCAGATCCACGCGACGCTCGGGAACACGATGATCATGATCACCCATGACGTCGACGAGGCGGTGCTGCTCTCGGACCGGATCGTGATGATGACCAACGGTCCTTCGGCCCGCATCGGCGAGGTGCTCGACGTCCGGCTGGAACGCCCGCGCAAGCGCCTCGATCTGGTCTCCGACCGCACCTACATCGCCGCGCGCGAGGCGGTGCTGAAGTTCCTCTACGAGCGTCACCGCTTCGTCGAGGCGGCGTGACGGAACCGCCCATGAGCAACGACTTCTCCCCCGAGCAGAAGCGCTATCTCGAAGGCTTCATGAGCGGCCTGCAATCGGCGCGGACCGCGCGCGGCCTCGGGCCGCTCGGCGGTGCCGCCGGCTCGGGCAATGCCGCGCCGTCCGGTCCCGACAAGGAGCATGCGCAGGCGCAGGCGAAGACGGTTGCCGGGGGCGGCAAGCTGGTCGACCAGGAGAAGTGGAAGGCGGCCGAGCACCCCTTCGACGCCTATGCCCGCTTCAAGCAGCAGGCCTCGTCAGGCGCATATCCGAAGCCCGAGGACAATTTCCGCTGGCGCTATCACGGCCTGTTCTACGTCGCCCCGGCACAGGACAGTTATATGTGCCGCCTGCGCATCCCGAACGGCATCCTCAAGGCCTGGCAGTTCGAGGGCGTCGCCGATCTCGCCGAGCGGCTCAGTGGTGGCTACAGCCATGTCACCACCCGCGCCAATCTCCAGGTCCGCGAGATCACGGCAGAGAACGCGCCGCTTCTGCTCGAAGGCCTCGCCGATCTCGGTCTCACCGCCAAGGGCTCGGGCGCCGACAACATCCGCAACGTCACCGGCTCCGCCACCGCCGGCATCGACCCGCTCGAGCTGCTCGATACGCGTCCGCATGCTCGCGCCTGGCACCACCACATCCTCAACGATCGCTCGCTCTACGGCCTGCCACGCAAGTTCAACGTTGCCTTCGACGGCGCCGGCTCGATCGCGACGCTGGAGGACACCAACGATATCGGTTTCCAGGCGATCGAGATCGGCGAAGGCGCTTCGTTCGAAGGGCAGTTGGTCGAACCCGGCATCTGGTACCGGCTCGCACTCGGCGGCATCACCGGCCACCACGATCTCGCCCGCGATACCGGCGTCGTCGTCGCTCCCTCCGATGCCGTCGCGGTCGCCGATGCGATCGTGCGCGTCTTCATCGCCAATGGCGACCGCACCAACCGCAACAAGGCCCGCCTGAAATACGTGCTCGACGCCTGGGGCTTCGACAAGTTCCTGGTTGCCGTCGAGGAGACGCTCGGCCGCCGGCTGCTTCGGGTCGACGCCGCCTTCGTCAGGCCGCGCCCGGTCTATGATCGCCTCGCCCATATCGGCGTGCACAGGCAGGTCCAACCCGGCCTCAACTGGATCGGCGTCGCGCTACCGGTCGGCAAGCTCACCGCCCAGCAGATGCGAACCATCGCCGCGATCTCGCAGGCCTGCGGCGACGGCGATATCCGCCTCACCGTCTGGCAGAATCTGCTGATTTCCGGCGTGCCCGATGCGAAGGTGGATGACGTCCTCGCCAATCTGAAGGCGATCGGCCTCTCCGCCGAAACCTCGGTGCTGCGTGCCGGGCTGATCGCCTGTACCGGCGCGACGGGCTGCAAGTTCGCCGCCGCCCACACCAAGGAGGATGCGCTCGCCATTGCCGCTCATTGCGAGCCGCGCGTCACGCTCGACCAGCCGGTCAACATCCACCTGACCGGCTGCCATCATTCCTGCGCCCAGCACTATATCGGCGACCTCGGCCTGATCGGCGCCAAGGTGCCGGTCAACGAGGAGGGCGACACCGTGCCGGGCTACGACCTGCTGGTCGGCGGCGGCTATGGCGTCGACGGCGGCATGGCCCGGCCCTTCCGCGAGAAGGTCAAGGCCGAGGAGGCGCCCGCACTCGTCGAGGCGATCCTGCGGACGTGGCAGCTCCATCGCGCGACCCCGGACGAGAGCTTCGTCGCCTTCGCCCGCCGCCACGAGATCGCTGCGCTGCAGGCGCTGGTCGCTGAGACGGGAGAAGCGGCATGACCGTGCAGACGCCGAACCCGCTGGTCCAGGTCCTGCCGGAGACCGCGCCCTTCAGTGAGGAACAGCGCTCCTGGCTCAATGGCTTCTTCGCCGGCCTGCTCTCGCTAGACAATGCCGGCGTAACCGCGCTGTCCCCCGCCGAGAACGCCGCCGTGATGGGAGAGGCCGATGACGGCGCGCCCTGGCATGACCCGGCGATGGCGATCACCGACCGCATGCAGCTCGCCGAGGGCAAGCCGCTGCCGCGCAGGCTCTTCGCAGCGATGGCGCAGCAGGATTGCGGCCAGTGCGGCTATGTCTGCGAGACCTATTCGGCCGCGATCGCCGAAGGCAAGGAAGGCCGGCTCAATCTCTGCGCGCCCGGCGGCAAGGAAACACTGCGCCAGCTCAAGGCGCTGATGGAGGATGGCGGTGCGCCGGCCGCCGCGAAGGCCGAGGCCGCGCCCGAACCTCCTACTGGCCCGATTGGCCGCTCCCGCGAGAACCCGGCGCTCGCCACCTTCCTCTCGCGCCGGAAGCTGAATGGCGAGGGCTCCGAGAAGGAGACCTGGCATGTCGAGTTCGATCTCAGCGAAAGCGGGCTCGACTACATCGTCGGCGACGCCTTCGGCATCGTCGCGCAGAACGATCCCCGTCTCGTCGATGCCGTCATCGCACTGCTCGGGGCGCGGCCGGATGCCGATCTCGGCGGCAAGACGCTGCGCGAAAAACTGCTGGCCGATTGCGCGCTCGGGCCGGCGCCGGACGCGCTGTTCCAGCTGATCTCCTATGTCACCGGCGGCGAAACCCGCCAGAAGGCCAAGCGCCTCGCAGCCGGCGAGGACCCCGATGGCGATCTCGACCGGCTCGACGTGCTCGGCACCCTGCACAAGTTCTCTTCGGCGCGGCTCTCGCCCGAGGCCTTCGTCGAGGCGCTCGATCCGCTGCAGCCGCGGCTCTATTCGATCTCCTCCTCCTTCAACGCCACACCCGGCCGCATCTCGCTGACGGTCGATACGGTCCGCTACAAGATCGGCTCGCGGCCGCGCTGGGGCGTCGCCTCGACCTTTCTGGGCGAGCGCGTCCAGCCCGGCGACAAGGTGCCGGTCTATGTCCAGCGCGCCCATGGCTTCGGCCTGCCGGCGAACCCGGAGACACCGGTGATCATGTGCGGCCCCGGTACCGGTGTCGCGCCGTTCCGCGCCTTCCTGCACGATCGCAAGGCGACCGGTGCGACGGGCAGGAACTGGCTGTTCTTCGGCCATCAGCGCCGTGCCAGCGACTTCTTCTACGAGGATGAGCTCAACGCAATGAAGGTGGAGGGCGTGCTCACCGGCCTCACCCTCGCCTGGTCGCGCGACGGCAAGGACAAGATCTACGTCCAGGATCGCATGCGCGAGCGCGGCGCCGAGCTCTTCGCCTGGCTGGAGCAAGGCGCGCACTTCTATGTCTGCGGCGACGCCAAGCGCATGGCCAAGGATGTCGAGCGCGCCATGGTCGACGTCGTCGCCGAGCACGGCAAGCGCTCGGTCGATGATGCGGTGGCCTATGTCGCGGCGCTGAAGAAGGCAGGCCGCTATCAGGCGGACGTCTACTAGAAACCAGGCTTTACGAGTTATGCGATCGGCCGCCCGAGACCGGGTCTCCATCCCTGCCGCGCAGCCTCTGCGGCAGGGCGCGGTACGAAATGCGGACTTGCCGACCCTGCAGGCGATTGGAGGTGAGACGCCGCCTCGGCGTAGCCCGGTTCGCGGATCATCATAGCGATTCGGCAATCTTCCAGCCCAGATATCCCAGTAGTGCGAACCAGCTCAGCAGCGCGGCGACGATGGCAACCCCGAGAAGCGCGCCGACGAGTTTTTCGTTCACGTGGATTTCGGGAGCGGCTTCGACGGCGATGCCGGCCAGCGCCGGGCCCGTTTTTCGCAGGGACGAGCGCCCATCGCGATGCCTGGCGGTGCGGTAGTCCGACGGCGGATGAGGCAGGGAGTCTCGGATAGAGACAGGGGCGTCGATGAGCGAGTCCCGCCATTCTGCTCGTCCCTGGAGCGCCTCCGCATGCCATGACAGCCGGGCGAGGGACGCGTCGCGCCTCGGGGAAATCCTGTACCCGAGCGCGATCATGGGGCGTTCGACAGTGCGATAGACGAGCCAGGACAGGAGCAAGGTCGCGCCGACACAGACCAGCATGGTGGCGATGTCGGCGAGCTGCCCCGTCAGGGGCAGGGTGCGATAGACCAGCGCGTTGACCGTGCCGTGAAACAGATACATCGAATAGCTGACCAGCCCGATCCGCGCGAGCAACAGGGAGCGTGGCCGCTCTAACCGGAGCGCGGCAAGGAAGGCCGCGAAGGCGAGCGCATAGGCACTCAGTACGGGCGTCAGCCCCTCCATCACGAAATTGTCGCCGCGCGCCAGCGAGAACTGGGCGACCAAGAGCAGTGCGGCGAACTGCACGAGAGCAAGCGCAAGCGCCGCCAGACACGCACCCCGCACCCGCTCGACCAGCCAAAGCCGCAGCAGCAGGCCGAGGAACAAGAAAGACAGATGCATTCCGAGGTACTGGGTCGGCAGCTTGGCGATACCGTGCAGGTTCAGCTGGGCCGGGAGGACCGTGGCGACAATGAGGGCTAGACCGAGGCCGAGCAGCGTACCGACATGCCTCAACCTTCCCGCAGCGAACAGCAGTGCGACGAAGAGATAGAAGAGCAGCTCAACGAACAAGGTCCAGTGGATCGGCGAGAGCCAGGGCTGACCAAAGAGCGGCGGCGCCATGGTCAGGTTGGCGAGCACTGCCGCCGTCCCGGGCATATCCCCGAGGAACCAGGCTGCCGTCGAGAGCGCGGCCAGCGCCAGCCAATAGGCGGGATAGAGCCGGAACAGCCGCGAAACGGCAAAAAGCCTGAGCGGCTGCTCGCCGCCGATGCTGAACGGCACGACGAAGCCGCTGATCAGGAAGAACAGCACCACGCCGAAGCGGCCGAGGCTGAGATTCTGGACGACCGACTGGGCGAGCGTGCTGACCGGGCCCGTCGCGGACGGGGCTTGGCGGAGCAGATCGCCGAGCATGTGCTCGACCATCACCGCCAGCGCCGCGATCGCCCGCAGGGCATCGAGATTGGCGTAGCGCTGGCGGGGCATGGCGGGGGTCATGGCCGCAACCCCAACGCCCGGCGGGTCGGTGCATCGAAGCCCGGGCCAGTTTCATTCTCGGCAAGCGCGAAGCCGCCGGCCCCGGCATAGGTCCAGCAGGCCCAGGCGAACCCATGTGCCTCCGCAAGCTCGCGCATGTCGCGCAGCCAGGCCTCGCGAGCCGCCGCTCCTTCGGGAGTGCTCTGATAGGGCGTTCGATTCAGCCCGAATTCGCCGAGCAGGATGGCATGGGCTGGCAGGCGCTGCGCGATTCGCCAGGCACTCACCTGCTGGAAGGTCCGTTCGAGGGCGCGTCGGTCGAAGCCGGCATAGCGCACGAGGGTTCGTTTCGCGTGTCTTGCTCGTTCCAGAGCGGCATCGTCGAGGCCGAGGCTGCCGATACGCCGCTGGCTCGCTACGACCATCGCCTGCGGTGATGACGGTGCCGGATAAGCGATCGCGTCCAGCGCATAGGCCGGATTGCCGCGCACGCCCTGATGGGTGAACTGCCAGGGGGTGTAGTCGTGGTAGGTGTAGATCAGGCGGGCATCGTCGACGAAGGGGCGAGTGTCGATTTCAGTCAGTGCCGCCGCGGCGTTCATCGAGCCGCCGCCCAGCACGAGCGGTAAGGTTGCCGAACCGCTGCGCGCGGCCCCGTAGGCGGCTTCGAGCATGGGTTGCCAGGCCGCCTGCGGCAGTTCCGGTTCGTTCATCAACTCGAGCGCGAGCCGCGGCCTGCCGGCTGCCGCCCCGTCCTGCGCAAGTTGCCCGAGAAGGCCGGCCAGGCGCTCCTGCAGGGCTAGCACGGCGCGGAAGTTCGGCGTCTCGACGCCAGCGGTCAGCGCGGCGGGTCGATAGGTCGGATTCATCGCGCTCGGATGCAGGTCGACGACCACGCCGAGATCGGCGTCGACGAGGTCGTGCACCGTGCCGATAAGCAGCTCGTCGAGCTGGTCGCGCACCGTGCCGGCGAAGGCCAGGAAGGGGCCGACATCGACCGCCAGGCGCACGAAATCGAAGCCTGCGGTTCGGATCGCCTGCCGCTGTGCCTGGTCGAAGCGGAAGCGCGGTCCTGAGAATGGCGCTTCGCCATAGGAGCCGTCGGCCTCGACCTCGGCCCAGCCCAGCGCATGCGAGACGCCGATGCCACGGCGGAACAGAGGGAGATCGCTTTCGGCTCGGCTTGCGGCTGGCAGCGCCCTGAAGGCGCCGATCGCCGCAACGCCGGCAAGACTGCCAAGAACGGAGCGGCGGCTCATCATGACGCCATCCCCCAATCGCCGCCTGGTCCGGGATAGCGCCCGGTCAAGGCGCCATCGAGGATGCTCATGCCGTTCTTGCCTGCGAACGGCCTGGCGAGCCCCCGCAGCGAGGCCTCGTGAAGGCAAGGATCGATGGTTCGGGACGGCATGAAGCGGGCATCGCTCCAGCCCTCGGCCGCGAAGCTGCGGACATAGTCGTCAGGACGGTGCCGGTTCGGCTGGCCGGGAAAGCGGAAGAACCGGTAGAGCGGCTCGGGATAGCGATAGATATTGTTGGGGTCGCGCTCGCGGATCCAGCGCGAATGCGTCTGCAGATCGATGATGTGGATGCTCTGGCAGCCGGGCCGGGCGACCCGCGTCAGGCCGGCGATCGCCTGCGCGGGATCGTCATAATGTTCGAAGGCGGCGCAGCTGATGATCAGATCGAAGCTGCGCTGCCCGGCGAGGCGCGGGATGTCGAAATCGCGTCCGACGGCGTAGCCGAATTCGCGCTTATCTGCGGTATGGACAAGGGTCCGGGCGCGCTCTCGATCAGCCTTGCGACCCTCGGGGAAGCGGTCGAGCAGCTTGTCGTAGAAGGCTGGGTCCTCGCTGCCGGCGAGATCGAACATGTCGATGGCGTGATAGGATCGCGCGCCAAGCGCGAGGAAGAGCATGCCGATGCCGCGTGATGAGCCGGGGCTGAGCTCCAATACGTCGCGCCCGCGCAGATCGAACCCTGGCGGCATGAAGCGGCGGAGCGAGGCGAAGATGTCGAGGAGGTAGGCGACCTTCCCTTCCAAATCCGCGGCTGCGACGCGGTTCGGCGTGGTGTAGCCGTGCAGCTTGCTCTTGCCCCAGGCGAGGCCGAGGAAGCCGAGGCCGAGGAGCGTCATTTCGAGATTGCGCAGGACAGGCGTCATCATCGGCCTCCGATTTCGACTCGTTGCCCGACACGGGTCTTGCTGCGAGGCGGGTCGCTCACCGTCCTGCCGAGAAGCGCGCTCTCGTAGACGTCCATGGTGCGATCGACGATCGCGCCCCAGCCGAAGGAATCGAGTACCCGGGCGGCGCGCTCGGCACCTTCGGTCGGATTGGGGGCGGCGAGCTTCGCGCGCAGCGCTTGCGCGAGCGCATCGATGTCGCCCAACGGGAAGTAGCTGTCGCTGCCGAGGTCGAGCGCGAGATTGGCGTCGATGTCGCTCGCCAGGCAGGGCGCCCCGTAGCTGAGGGCTTCGAGGAGCACCATCGGCATGCCCTCATGGCTCGAGGGCAGGACGAACAGAGCTGCATGCCGATAGAGCTGGGACAGGGCCTCGCCGCGCTGGAAACCCGCCATCACCACGCCGGGTGTCGCTGCCGCCGCTGCCTCGACCTCGCGCTGATAGCGTCCCGCATGGTCGGCCATGCCGGCGATGACGAGCTTGAGACCGGGATCGCCGAGACGCGCGAAGGCCCGGATCAGGTCGAGATGCCGCTTCTCCTCGACGATCCTGCCGACGCTCAGGACATAGCGCTGCGGTGTGACCTGGATACGGTCGAGCCAGGAGATGTCGAGCTTCGGGAACGGGTTCTCGACGCCGTTCGGAATGAAGATCGCGCCGACGCTGAATTTGCGGCGGACGCTGTCGACGATCACCTTCGACACGCCGATGTTCGCATGGGAGAACAGCATGCCCATTGCCTCGCCAACCCGCAGGATCGACTTGGCAAGGAGCCCCCATTTCTGGCGTTCATAGTCGAAGCCGTGATGCGTCACCACGACGTGGAGGCCGAGCAGGCGCGCGAATGGGGTGAGCAGGGCTGGCCCGATCGCATGGATGTGCACGAGGTCCGGGTTGCGCCCGGCGGCGACGATCAAGCCCAGCGCCGTATGCGCCAGGGCTTCGAAGCTGCGCGAGCGCGGCGCCCAGACCGGTGTGACGGTGACGCCTTTCCAGACATAGGGCCGTTGCGAGGGCAGGTAGGGCGCGCGGCCGAGCACCTCGACCCGCCAGCCTCGCTCCGCCAGGCGCGCCGAGATCGCCGCGACATGGGTCTCTACCCCGCCTTGGATCTCCGGGATGCCGCGCAGGCCGACGAAGATCACGGTTCGTTCGGGTAGGCTTGCGCTGCTTGGCGGGATCAGCGTGTACATCAGCCGAGCGCCTCGTAGAGAGCGGTGGTGCGCTCGCGATATCGGTCGGGCGCAAATTCCCGCGCGACCCAGTCGCGACCAGTCGCCCCCATTCCGGCGCGAGCGGAGGGCGGAAGGGCGGCAAGCGCGGCGAGCGCCTCGGCCAGCATGACGGGGTTGGCCGGCTCCACGAGGGCGCCGGTCTCGCCATCGGCGACAAGTTCCGGAATGCCGCCGATCCGCGTGCCGATGACCGGGCGCCCGAGGGCATAGGCTTCGAGGACGCTGATCGGAGCATTCTCGTACCACTCGGACGGGAGAACCAGCGCCCGCGCCTCGCCGATCAGCCGCTGCAAGGCCGGCTTGTCGAGATGGCCGGTGAAGGCGACCTCGACGCCGAGATCCTGCGCAAGCTTGCGCAAGGCCGGCTCTTCCGGGCCACTGCCGGCCAGGACCAGCTGCTGGCGGGACAGCGCCGCGGCGCGCACCAGCGTTGCCAGCCCCTTCTCTGGCGCGAGGCGGCCGGCATAGACGACATAGTCGCCTTCATGCGTGGCCGGCGAATAGGCTTTCGCGTCGATGCTGTTGGGGATGTAGGCGATACGGCTGGCATCCCAGCCCCATTCCACCAGCTTGTCACGATAGAAGCGGCTCGGGGCGATCAGGCGATCGATGGTGTCGCGATAGAGGCCGAAGCTGCGGTGAACCAGCGTCTCCAGCAGGACAAGGCCGCTGACCAGCGCGGATTCCTTGACGCAGCGATGGAGCAGGACATTGTGGATGCGGCTGCCATGGCAGCGCTCGCAGACGCGACCCCGGCTCAGCATCTTGTAGGCCGGGCAGGCGATCTTCAGATCGTGCGCCGTCATCACCAGCGGCACGCCTTCGGCCTTCAGGGCTCCGAAGATCGACGGCGAGATATGATGGTAGACATTGTGGGCGTGCGCGACGGTTGGCGGCGCCCGCCCGATCAGGGCGAGGATCTTTCGCCGAGCCTCCAGCGAATAAATCACCTTGGCGGCCTGCTTCGCCTTGGTGACTGGTCCGCCCGGCCCACCATATTCGATCTCGGAGACGAAATACTCGGACCAGGCGCTCGGCAGATTGGCGGGGTGCCGCATCGCGAAGGGCACGACCTCCCAGCCGGCCGCCGTAAACAGCTCGATCTGGTCGAGGAAGACGCTCTCGGCGCCGCCGCGTCGATAGAAGTAGTTGTTGATGGCCAGGAGCCGCCGGACGTGCGTCATGGCGCCCTCTCCCGCAAGCCCATGCGGTCGAGCGCCGCGTCGACGGTCAGGACATGGCAGCCGCGTGCGAGCGCGTAGCCGACCAGCAGCCGGAAGCCGGGGGCGGTGCAGCCATAAGGCGTCGGCCGCGGCGCGATGTCGTGCGTGAAGAAGATCAGCCAGCCGGGATCGGCAATGAGCGCATCGATCCAGCGGACCAGTCCCAGGACGTGTTGCTGCGGCTGCCGGATCTCGACCGCGCGCAGGAAGGTCGGGTCGGTCGGGCCGCGATTGATCCCCTCGCCGCCGGCGCGGCAGGTGCGGAAGGCATTGGCGAGGATGGCCCGCTTCCCGAAGGAGCCGCTGTTGTAGGGATAAGCGAAGTTGCGTCGGCCGGACCTGGGATCGATCGCATCGAGATAACCGGCGTTGCGGGCGAGATCCTCGACCAGAGTCTCGCTGTCGACATGCCGCAGGTCGCGATGCGCATGGCTATGGCAGCCGATCTCGTGGCCGCGCGCGGCGAGCTCCTTGCAGCCTGCCAGATCGATCATTGTGCGACCGGGCTCGACCCGCCCGGCGAGGCCGCCGGAGATGTAGAAGGTACCGCGCACGCCGTCCGCTTCGAGGATCGTGGCGCCGGCATCGAGGGCGGACGCAGGCACGTCATCGAAGGTGAAGGAGACGATCGGCTCCCGCGTGGACACCTGCACGACCTGCCAGGGCGAAGCCCGGAGCAGCCGGTTCTCCAGGCGGCCGGCGAAGCGGTCGACCAGAGTGGTCAAACGGGCCATGTGCTCCGGAGGAGGCGGAAAGATCGCGGCGCTAGACATGGACGGGTTCCATGCTGCGGCGATGATTTGCCGGCTCCCTGATCTCGTGCGCATTGGCCTGGAGATGCAGGCCGAAGATCGCGACGACCAGCATGAACCAGATCAGGCTGCCCGACTGGAAGAACAGGCTCTCGACGCAGGCGACCAGGATCCCGTAGAGCCAGATCCGCACGAAGAAGCGCGTCAGGACGGGATCGTTCGCCGTGGCCTCGGCCCGGGCGATGTCGCGCAGTGGCAGCCAGACGAGCAGGACCAGCGTCAGGGCGAGACCGGGCAGGCCGGTGGTGATCGCCATGTCGAGATAGGCGTTGTGGCCGTTGAAGGCGGCGAAGGCCCAGCTCGCCGCGGCCCCGCCCTT
Organism: Rhizobiales bacterium 2SD; assembly: GCA_005502805.1. Taxonomy (GTDB): domain Bacteria; phylum Pseudomonadota; class Alphaproteobacteria; order Rhizobiales; family Beijerinckiaceae; genus Allobosea. Next base: position 29,006 of record SCMY01000020.1, read on the forward strand.
GTGGACCATCGCGTCGGTCTGCCAGAACAGCTGGAAGCCGTAGCCGGTCAGCGGATTGTCCGTGGCGGCGGCGGCGCCGATCTTCCAGATGTCGGTTCGGTTGGTGAAGCTCGGGTCGATTCCAAGCTGTCCGACCAGCTCGCGCATGGCCGGAGAGATCGAGCAGCCGATCGTCAGGATGTTGACGGCAGCGATACCGAGGATGACCATCGGCATCCGCATGGCGCGCCAGCGCTCGAAAACCCAGGCGATGGCGAGAATGCCGGGTAGGGCCAGAGCGGCGGATTTTCCGCCGGTGCGGGTCAGGAAGACGATCGCCAGCAGCACCATCGCTGCTCCGACGATCCGGCGGCCGGTGCCGAACAGATAGAGCCCGGCGAAGCTGATGACTACCATTGCCGCGGCCGCGACGTTCTTGTGGGCGAAATGGCCGCGCCAGAGTCCGGCATTCATTGGTTCGCGGACTTCGTTGGCCTGGTGGATCGCCAGCTGCGGCATCAGGGCGACGCCGGCATAGGCGAGCCCGAGCGCACCGAGGCAGCAGAGCGTGAGCATGCCGGCGAACTGGCGTTCGGAGCGCGGCAGCAGCAGGAGGACGCTGCCGTTCACGATCGTCAGCGTCGCCAGGAAGACTCGCTTGAGCGCGATGTCGGGCTGGGCGGAGAACGCCGAGACGAGCCCGAACCAGAGCAGCAGCACGATGAGGAGACCGCGCGGGCGGGCGACCAGATGGCGCGCCGGTGAGGCGAAGACTGTCAGCCACAGCGCAACCGTCAGGGTAAGATAGATGACCTGGTTGATCGTGTTCGACTTGGCGGTGGCGGCGGCGTTCGCATCGGCCGCTGACAGGTCGATGAACGGCGTCAGCGTGACCAGGTAGAACAGCAGTGTCGCCGCGAAGAGCAAGGCTCCGGCATGACCACCCGTCGTGCTCTCGCGCTCATATGTCGTCTGGCTCATGGGGCTGCGCTCCTGCTGGACCGAAGATCATCGAGACAGCCGAGAGCCATGAGCGCACTCGCCGCGAGGAGCAGCCCAAGCGCGACGCCCGCGGCAGCCGCAATCATCGGACGAGGCGGCCAAGTCGCGCGTGACGGCCGCGCTGCGGCCGTGATTACGCGGACATCGGTCGCGTCGATCTGCTGGCGCTGGGCGGCTTCGCCCGCCCGGGTCAGGAAGGTCTGGTAAAGCGCGGTCTTGGCGCTCGCCTCGCGCTCGAGCTCGCGCAATTTCACCTGAGCCTGGTCGTCGACGGAGACGCTGCCGCGCAGCGTGCGCGTCTCGCCCGTGAGCGCGTCGAGCGCCTTCCTGGCCTGATCGACCTCGACGCGCGCGCTGCGTCGAAGCCGCTCCGTCTCGGATTTGATTGCCTTGGCGAGGGCATCGGCCTCGGTCAGCACGCTCGTCAGCGAGGGATGGCGTGGCCCCAGGGTCTTGGAGAGCACTGCGACCTGCCGGCGCAAGGCCGCCTCGTCGGCGAGCAATCCGGCCAGGGTCTGCGACTGGACACCGCCGCCTTGCGCGCCATGCTGTGCGACTGCCCGCGAGATTTCCGCATAGCGTGCCTCCGCTTCGGCGAGGCGCGCCTTGGCGTCGGTCAGCTTGCCGCTCATCCGCTCCAGGGCTTCCGCGCTGAGCGGCTGCCGCGACGAATTCTGCTGCAGGCCATAGGCGCGGCGGAAGGCTTCGACCCGGTCTTCCGCTTCGGTCGCGGCGGCCTTGATCTCGCTGAGCCGGGCGGCCAGCCCTTGCGCCGCGCGCCCCACCCGTTCGGCATCGGCCCGTACGACCTCATCGCGGAAGGTCTCGGCGATGGCATTTGAGAGCCGTGCGGCCAATGCTGCGTCGCTCGCCCAGACCGACAGGGAGACGACATAGGAGCGTTCCTGCCGGGCGATCTTGACGCGGCTCGCCAGCATGGTAGCCGGATCGGGCCCCTCGGCAGATGACTCGGGTCGATCGAAAGCCCCCAGGAGGCCAAACAGCGGCGGCTTGCTCGCGAATTCCGGCTCGCTTTTCAGGGCGAGCTCGTCGGCGACCCGGCGCAGGACGTTGCCCGAGGAGATCATCCGCATCTTGCTCTCGACATCGAGGATCTGGCTGTCGCTCTGGATGTTCGTCGCGTAGAGGTCGTTCGGGGCGATCAGCAGGTTCGACGGCGCGATCGTCAGCTCCGTCGTCGCGGTGAAGCGCGGCGTCAGCAGGCGCGTGATGCCGACCGCGGCAACCGCGCCGACGAGCGCCGCGACCAGCATCCAGAGCCAGCCGCGCAGCAGCCAGCCCAGGATCCGGGTGGCGTTGATCGTGCGGACGGGCGGAGGGGGCAGTTCGAGGGACCGACGATAATGAGCCTCGTCCCCGGGCCGCATCTTGCTGCTGTCGGTCGTGAGATACATTGCGGGCCTGCGTCAGCGCGAGCGGCGAGCAATGAGCGTCCTGGTGGGAGACGCTGGACCTGAAGCGCTGAAAATCGGCGCAAGGCTGACCGTAGCAATCGTGGCCATGTCTCTCCCCGTATCCGCTAGTCTTTTCAGGATTGCAATTACTGGTTGAGATAACGGCTTTCTTCTGAGATTATGCAACCTATGGTAGTTTATTTAATTAAACATTAACCTTACCGGGTGGGCCCGGATCTCAAGGGAGCTCTTGTTGGGTGAATCCTTGAAGGACATCGGCGACAGAATTCGGCGCACCGGCCCAATTCTCTTCAGCTACCTGCTGTCGAGCGGGTCCCTGGCGTTGGCCGCACTATCGCAGCTCGTCACCTTCGCCATTCTGGGACGTGCCCTCGGGCCGACCGAGTTTGGCCTGTTCGTGCAGATTTCGGCGGTGACCGCGATTGCGGTCCAGCTCTGCGGCCTCGGCGCCTCCGACTGCCTGTTGCGCAGCGTCTCGCGCGAGCCCGGGAGTTATGCAAGCCTGCTCGGACACAATCTCCTGCTGATCGGGCTGAGCGGGGTGGCGCTCGTCATCGGCGGCGCCGTGGCGATGATCTCCTGGTCCCGTATGGGATCCGGCGTCACTGTCGATATATCGACCTTGGTGCTGCTGCTCGTCGGTAATGTCGTGCTCGTGCGGGTCATCCTGCTCGTCGAGACCGTCTTCCTCAGCCTGGGTCGCGTTCATGCTGCCAATCGTGCGGTGCTCGGCTTCGCCCTGGCGCGCATGGGCACGGCCGCCCTTGCCTGCATGATGTTCCGGGTTTCGACTTTGTCGGAATGGGCGCTCTGGCAGTGCGGCGGGAATCTCGTCTACGCCATGCTGGGCGCTGCATGGCTCGCCCCTCTCGGCCGGCCAAGGCTCGCGATCCTGCGCGAGGAATTGCAAGCCGGCCTGCTGTTCTCCTCGCAGTTCGCGGTGCGGGCCGTTCGCTCCAATGTCGATCTTTTGGTGATCAGCCTGTTTACCCCGATCGAAACGGTCGGCAGCTACGGCATCGCCAGGCGGATCGTCGACAGCAGCTATCTGGCGATCGACGCCCTCAACCGGCTGGTCTATCCGCGGCTGGCGCGGGAGAGCCGCGACGGGTTGCATCTCGCCCTGCCCGCGGCAAAACGCGCTTTGGGTGCGGCGCTCGTCCTCGGTACGGCAACGTTCCTCGCATTGTTCACGCTGGCACCCTGGCTTCCGGCCCTGTTCGGCCGCGACTATCACGATCTCTCGTTTTTCGTGCGCTGCCTGTCGGGAACCATCCTCCTCGTCGGCGCCTGGGCGGCTGCGATCGACCTGCTCGGCGCATCGGGACGGCAGGATGCGCGAGCCTGGATCATGAACGGCGCCAATCTGCTGGGCAGCGTCGCGATCGCGGCGGCAACCTGGCTCGCCGCGCCGATCGGCACCTTCGTCGCGCTCTATGCGATCGACGGCGCCATCGTCGCGGCCTCCTGGCTCGTGGTGTTTCGGTTCGCCAGGCGCAGCCGCCTGCATCCGGTGCCGCCCGCCCAGGCCAGCCTCGCGCCCTCATGATCCGTCACGGACGATCCGGCTCTCGATCCAGGCTTCCGGCGTCTTCCGCGCTTGGAAGAAGCCGAGAGGCAAGGCGGCGGCGTGGAACAGCCAGGCGACGACCGCATAAAGGCCGAGCGCCAGGCTGCGCTGACGCAGGCTCATTACCCCGACGACGCCTGCCGTCAGGGCGATATCGATCGTAAGCCCCAAAGCTGGGTTCGGTAGCGCGAAGGGCAGCACGATCATCGCGGTCAGCCAGAGATAGACGGCCATCCAGAGCTTCAGCTCGGGCAACTCCTCGACCAGGCGGCGCCATTGCGGCTTGCCGAGCGCGGCGCGCAGCAACTCGCCGATTCCGCGCAGATAGCCCGACTTCCAGCGCCGGAGCAGCAAGGTGTAGGCGTTCAGTGCATGGCCAAAGTGGCGCACGAAGCGGCGATCGAGGCGATGCAAGGTCCAGCCCCGGGCCCGTAGGCGCAGGCCGAGGTCGAACTCCTCGTAGCCGTGCAGATTGCGATCCGACAGGTATCCGGCTTGCACGACCGCCTCCCGGCGATAGAGGCCGCCGCCATTCATGCGGTCGATCGGGCCGGCGCGGCTCTCCGGCGACATCCTGCGCCCGCGCCGGATGTATTCGAGACTGGTGTCGTTCATCTCCTCGACATGGCCCGTGACGCCGGCGGCGCGAGGATTGGCTGAAAGGTAGGCGAGGGCTTCGGGCAGGAAGCCGGGGTCGAGCAGCATATCGCCGTCCATCAGGCAGATGAACGGCTCGCGGCTGTACTGGAAGCCGAGCTGGGGGCCGATGCCGCAGCTTGGGCGGATGGCCGGCGCGAGCTGGACGACGCGGACGGAATAGCTCGCTGCGATGGAGAGCGTGCGGTCGTGCGAGCCGCCATCGGCGACGATGATCTCGCCGCTTCCACCCAGTGCCGCCAGCACGCTCTCGATCGCGGCGCCGATCCTCGCCTCTTCGTTGAGCGTCTTGAGAATGATCGATACCGCCATCGCAACCGTCTCAGTCGAAATCGGTGAGGAGACGGCTCCAGTCCTCGCCGGCGAGGCCGCCGACATAGACATCGCCGCGCGCGACCGCATCGTTGATCTCGGGAACCCGCGTCAGCACCAGGGCAAAGGCCCGGTGCCGGAAGACGAGCCAACGCTGCAGCGAGAGCCCGGCCATCAAGGCGGGCTGCGCCCGGCCGCGCGCTGCGACATGGCCGGTCTCGTCGAGATGGCGGAACATTACGCTGAGGACGACGGGTTCCTGGCCAGGTAACGCCAAGACGTTGAGGACATGGGCGGTCCGCCCTCGCGCCGCGTAATAGACGAAGCAGCCGATGATCGTACCCGTACGGTCGACGACGGAACGGATCGTGAGGGCGCCGAGCCGGGTGTTCTGTGCCGCCAGCGATACCAGCCAGGAGAGCTCTTCCCGCGCCCAGAGCGGCCGCACCGCGTAGTGGGCCACGAGCTTGGATGCGTGTTCCAGGAAGGTCGGAATGGACATCTCCGTGACGTTCGCAGCGGCAGCCTCCGCCGCATTCGGCTCCGGCAGCAGGTGCCGCAGCAGGCTGTCGACAGGGCGTGCGAGAATGGCGAGCCCGAGGAACTTGCCGCGCAGGAACCGCTCGGCGACGCGCCCGGCCAGGGCCGCGGCAGGGCGGAAGCTGCGCGTCCATTCAAGGTTCTGCATCGGAATCGGCCTGCCTCCGATGGCGAGCAGATGATTGCGGCTGATCGGCGAGGCACTGTCGCAAAAGGCGAAATCAGCGCGCCGCGGCCGCAGGCCCAGGATCAGTTGCGCTGCGCCGGCGGCCTCCTTGTCTGCATCGGTCATGAAGACGCCGAGGAGCCTGCCCGGCAGGGTCGTGCCGCAGGCGACGAACCGCATCGGCACGGCCAGCAGCGCGCTTCGGATGCGTCCGTCCCCTTGCTCGTAGACCTGCGTGCCTATTGTCTCGTCATAGGCCGGAGACGCCAGCGTCAGGCTTCCCAGATAGTATTGAAGGTCGGTATCCGCTGGCTTGTCGGCTCCCCGGAAGATCTTCAGGAACAGCTGCGCGACCGCAGGCACATCGGCGGGGCGCATGGGCCTGACTATGCCCTTGCGTGCCTCACGGGTTACATGAGGTTCGAGCTGCGACATCTAGATCGAGGCCGTCAGGGTCGGGCTGCGGAACGGCATCGATAAAGGAGCGCGGCGGCCGGGCATCGTGGTCTACTTCGTCATGGCGTCGGAGTGTCGGAACTCCGCATCGCGGAAGGAACTCGCTAATTGAGCGGGCTATTTCGCAAAATGCAACCTATACGTTTAGTCAGCTGGCGATGCATGACATGAGAGCAACCCCTTCGAGCGCGGCGGCGCCTCGTCCCGCCTGCTCGGCTCGCGATAAACCGGACCGGAAAGAGCGCCAGCAGCGGACCACGGTCCAGCGCGATCGCAGAAGCTAGGGTTCCGTCGCCAGACGCGATGTAGCCCGGTGCATCAGGTCGAGCAGATGCAGTGCGGCAGGGGTGAGCGGCAGGTCGGAGCGCCTGACGAGAACCAGCGGCGGCGCCGTCAGCTTCTCCTCGACCTTGATCGTGGTCAGCGCTTTTCCCGTCATCTCGAAGCGCTCCCACTGCGCCGGGACCATGGCCAGGAGATCGCTGTTGGCGAGGCAGGTCAGCAGGGTCAGCGCCGACTGGCTGCGCACCGCCAGGCGCGGCGGCGGCAGGCCATGGCGGGCGAAGAAGGCGTTGATCTCGTCGCCGGCGTCGGCGGTGATCGAGGTCGTGACCCAGTCCTGGCCGACGAGTTCGCGCAGCGAGGTCGCTGCCGCCAGCGGATGGCCGGCGCGGCACAAGACGATGCGGCGGTTGTGGAAGAGGATCTCTCGGCTGAGCTGCGGCACTGGCTGCGCACCACCATCGGGACCGATGTAGAAGTCGACCGTGCCGTCGCGCAGCCGTTCTTCGAGCGTCGGGTAGAAGCCCTCGATGATATGCAGCCTGATATCGGGATAGCGCGTGCGGAACGGCCGCAGGCTCGGCGGCAGCAAGGCGAGATGCGCTGCGATCGACAGCCCGACCGTGACCGTTCCGGTGCCGGCGCCTCTGAGCTGTTCGACCTCCTCGCGCGTGCGTCTGATCTCGGTGAGGATCGACCTGGCACGGGCGATGAAGGCCTCGCCCAGCGGCGTCGCCACCACGCCACGGGCGCGGCGTTCGAACAGCGGCGCGCCGAGCTCGCGCTCCAGCAAGGCGAGACTGCGGGTCAACGCCGGCTGGGCGATCTGCAGATGCCGGGCCGCAGCCCGCATGCTGCCGCGTTCGGCGATCGCCACCACCTCCTCGAAATGATCCAGCTTCATCGGCTTGGTCCCGTAGCCCAGCGCAGTGATACTGATTTGCTATCGCTCCTGCAATTTTGCCATCTGTTCAGGTATCTATGTCGGGGCTAGCCATTCCTCACGAACAAGCAGCGGCCGCCTCGGAGAACCGGGAGACGGCCCTTTCGGGAGGACAGCATGGAGATCATCAAGCCCGCATTCCATCACGTCACCTTCAAGACGAGCCGGCTCGCCGAGATGGTGGCATGGTACGGCGTGGTCGTCGGCGCGAGGCCGACCTTCCAGGACGCCAACAATGCCTGGACGACCAATGACGAGGCCAATCACCGCGTCGCCTTCCTGTCGGCGCCTGGGCTTGGCGACGATCCCGACAAGCGCAGCCATAACGGCATTCACCACAGCGCCTTCGAGTACGAGAGTTTCGCCGACCTGATGTCGTCCTATGCCCGCCTGCGCGACGAGGGCATCGAGCCGGCCTTCAGCCTCGACCACGGTATGACGATCTCGATCTACTACAAGGATCCCGAGGGCAATTTCGTCGAGCTGCAATGCGACAGCTATGGCGACTGGCGGCAGTCGAGCGAATGGATGCGCTCCTCGCCGGATTTCGCCAGCAACCCGATCGGCACCTTCTTCGATCCGGAGCGGGTCTATCAGGACCATAAGGGCGGCAAGAGCTTCGACGAGCTCCATATCGCGATGCGCCAGGGCGACTACCAGCCGGCTGGCACGCCCGACCTCGGGCTGCCGGTGTGAGCGGCCCCGTGCTCGCTCCGCAGGATCACCTCGCGATCGAGCAGCTGATCCAGCGCCATGCCTGGCTGATCGACCATGGCGAGGCGAACAAGGTCGGCGAGCTCTTCACCGAGGGCGGGGCGCTCCATGGCATCGGCCCCGACAAGGTCGGTCGCGCGGCCATCACCGAATGGGGCCGCCAACGCGCCGCGATGAGCGAGCGCTGCTCGCGCCATGTCCAGAGCAACATCCTGATCGAGGCCGTCGCTCCGGATGCGGCCCGCGGCTGGCTCATGCTGACGCTCTACCGCCATGACGGACCGGGCGAGGGTTCGGCCACGCCGCTGCTCATCGCCGAATACGCCGATCGCTATGCCAGGGAGCCGGACGGCACCTGGCTCTTCGCCGAACGGCGGCTGACCATCCTGTTCGGCACCGCCTGACGACCCAGACATCCACCGCCTCGCCGCATTGGCTGGAGGCACCTGAGAAGGAGGACACCATGCGTCTCGCCACCATCCTGAGCGGCGGCAAGCCGAGTCTTGCCGCCTATCGCGGCACCGATCTGATCGACCTCGCCAAGGCCGGCGCTGGCCTGCCGGGCGACATGCTCACCTTCCTCGCTGGCGGAGAGGCCGCCCGCGCGGCGATCGCCAAGGCGCTCGACGGCGCACCGGCCGCGGCGGTTCTCGATCCCGAGCGCACGATCTTCCTGCCGGTGGTGCCGCGCCCCGGCAAGATCATCTGCGTCGGGCTGAACTATGCCGATCATTCGGCCGAGAGCGGCTTCAAGCAGCCGGACTATCCGACCTTGTTCGGCCGCTTCGCCACCAGCCTGATCGGCCACAAGGTGCCCCTGATCCGTCCGAGCCTGTCCGATCAGCTCGACTATGAGGGCGAGATCGCTGCGGTGATCGGCCGGCGCGGCAAGCATGTCTCCAAGGCGAATGCGCTCGACCATGTCGCCGGCTACGCCGTCTTCAACGAGGGCTCGGTGCGCGACTACCAGTTCAAGGCGCCGCAATGGACCGTCGGCAAGAATTTCGACGGCACCGGCGCCTTCGGCCCGGCCCTGGTCACGGCTGATGAACTGCCACCCGGCGCTCGCGGCCTAAGGCTCACGACCAGGCTGAACGGTGAGACCGTGCAGAGTGCGAGCACCGACGACATGGTCTTCGATGTCGCGAGCCTGATCTCAATCATCAGCGAGGCGATCACGCTGGAGCCCGGCGACGTCATCGTCACCGGCACGCCCGCCGGCGTTGGCGTGGCGCGCAAGCCCCAGCTCTTCATGAAGCCCGGCGATTTCTGCGAGGTCGAGGTCGAGGGCATCGGCCTGCTCATCAACCCGATCGCGCAAGAAGCAGCCGAGCGGGCCGCGGCCTGACGGCCGATCATGGGGAGCTTGGAACCGTGAACCAGACCGGCAAGGACACCGAGGTATTGATCGCCGGCGCCGGGCCGGTCGGCCTCGCGGCGGCGATCGAGCTAGGCCACCGCGGCATTCGCTGCCTCGTCGTCGAGCGCAACGACCGCGTCGGCTATTCCCCGCGGGCCAAGACCACCAATGTCCGCAGTCGCGAGCACCTGCGCCGCTGGGGCATCGCCGACGCCTTGCGCGCGGCCTCGCCGATCCCGCCGGACTACCCCTCCAACGTCGTCTTCGCGACGCGGATGAACGGTCCCGAGCTCGCCCGCTTCGGCAATGCGCTCAACGGCAGCCGCGTCCGCAACGACCTCTATTCGGAAGAGGCGCAATGGGTGCCGCAATACGTGCTGGAGGAAGTGCTGCGCCAGCACGCGGCATCGCTGCCCGGCGTCGAGATCCGCTTCAACACCGAGCTGATCTCCTTCGCCGATGACGGCCGCAGCGTCCTTGCGCGCCTGAAGGATGTGGCCAGCGGCGCGGAGCGCGAGGTATCCAGCGCCTATCTGATCGGCGCCGATGGCGCGCGCAGCTCGGTGCGCGAGGCGATCGGGGCTCGGATGGAGGGCGAAGGCGCCTTCTCCAGGAATTACAACATCATCTTCCGCGCCCCCGCGCTGGCATCGCGCCACGGCCATGGCCCGGCGATCATGTACTGGATGGTCAATGAGGAGGTGCCCTCGCTGCTCGGGCCGATGGACAGCGAAGGCCTGTGGTTCTTCATGGCGACCAAGCTCGCCAACGACGTCGACCCGGCCAGCGTCGATCCCGTCGAGCTGATCCGCCGCGGCACCGGCCTTGCCGACCTCGAGATCGAGATCGTCGGCCGCGATCCCTGGGTCGCGCATCGCCTGGTCGCCGACCGCTACGAGAAGGGCCGCGTCTTCCTCGCCGGCGACGCTTGCCATCTGCACCCGCCCTTCGGCGGCTTCGGTATGAACATGGGTATCGGCGACGCGGTCGATCTCGGCTGGAAGCTGGCGGCGGTGCTGCAGGGCTGGGGCGGGCCGGAGCTGCTCGCGAGCTATGCGGCCGAGCGGCGCAAGGTGCATGAGCGCACCATCGCCGAAGCCGTGATCAACTACGGCGCCGTCGGCAACCAGCTCGTACGGCCGGGCCTGGAGGCGCCGGGACCGCTCGGCGATGCGACTCGGCGCGAGGTCGGCGAGATCATCGAGGCGACCAAGCTGCGCGAGTTCCGCACGCTCGGCATCGTGCTCGGCACCCGCTACGAGGATTCACCGATCATCGTGCCCGATGGCAGCGCCCCGCCAGTCGAGCATTTCATGCTCTATGTCCCCTCGGCCCATCCAGGGTGCCTCGCACCGCATCTCTGGCTCGGCGACGGCTCTTCGCTCTACGACCATTTCGGCCAGGGCTTCACCCTGCTCGCTACCGCCGGCGACGGGATGGGCGCAGCACCGTTGATCGCTGCCGCGACCCGTCTCGGCGTGCCGGTGAAGCTGCTGCTGCCGGGCGATCACCGCCTGCCCGCCCGCTATGGCGCGCGCTTCGCCTTGATCCGGCCGGACCAGCATGTCGCCTGGCGTGGCGATGCGCTGCCCGCCGATTGCGAGGCGCTGCTCGCCATCGTCACCGGCCGGACGAAGCTGGATGCAGCGATCGGGATACCGGCAACGGCCGCCTAGTAACCAAGCACAAGAAACAAGACCACAGAACGGGGAGGATAGGATGAAACGGGGAGTGATCGGCGCCTTGCTCGGCGCGGTGCTGGCGGTCTCGCTGACAAGTGCCGCTGCCATTGCGCAGACCATAGAGCTCAAGGTCTCGCATTACCTGCCGCCGAACCACCAGATGCACAAGCAGCTGGAAGCCTGGAGCGCCGAGCTGGCGCAGCGCTCCAATGGCCGGCTCAAGCTCGCCATCTTCCCGGCCGCGCAGATGGGGCCGATGCCGCGGCAATACGACCTCGCCCGCACCGGCGTCGCCGACATCGCCTTCTTCCTGCACGGCGCCCTGCCCGGCCGCTTCCCGCTGACCGAGATCTCGCATCTGCCCTATGCCTTCAATCGCGGCGAAGGGGCGAGCGCCAAGGCGCTCAGCACCGCCGAGGCCTCCGGCATCCTGACCGAGCTCTCCGGCAAGCTCGCCGCTGAGCATGAGGGCACGAAACCGCTCTACTTCATCGCGACGCCGACGCTGAGCCTGTTCTTCAACCGGCCGGCGGTGAAGAGTCCGGCCGGGGTGCGCGGCTTGCGCATGCGCCATAACGGCCCGATCGCCTCGGCGATGCTGGAAGCCTGGGGCGCGACACCCGCCGCCGTCCCTCCGGCCGAACTGTCGGACTCGCTCTCGAAGGGCACGATCGCCGGCATGTTCTTCAATTACGAGGCGGCGAAGTCCTTCCAGATGGCCGAGAGCGTCAAATCGGTGACGCAGCTAGATGCCGCCGCCGGCACCTTCGCGCTGGTGATGAACGCCGAGAAGTACAAGTCGCTGCCCGACGATCTGCGCAAGTTGATCGGCGACACCACCGGCCCGGCCGCCGCCCGCAAGGTCGGCGCGATCTATGATCAGGCCGAAGCGGAGGGCCGCGCCTATCTGCGCGCCGCCAATGCCGACATTCCCGAGCTCAGCGGCGCCGAGCGGGCCGCCTTCGAGGAGCTGGCCAAGCCGATCACGGCGAGTGTCATCGCCAAAGTCGAGGCCAAGGGCATCAAGGCCAGGCAGTTCTACGACGAATTGCGCGCCGCTGTCGGTGCCGCCAAATGAACCCCGGCAAGCTCCGCCGCCTCGACCCGGTGCGGCTCCTGACCATGGCCGGAGCGCTGGCGCTTGCCGTCATGGTGCTCTGGACGATGGTGGATATCGGCGCCCGGCTCGCCTTCAACAGGCCGCTGCACGGCACGCTCGACCTGGTCGAGGTCACGCTGGTGCTCGTCGCTTTCCTCGCCCTGCCGGAGTGCTTTCGTCGCGACGAGCAGATCAAGGTCGATCTGTTCGACACCGCAGTCCGACCGCGCACGCTGGCGGTGATGCGGCTCGCCGGCGAGTTCGCGACGCTCGCCTTCCTTGCTTTGCTGGCCGCGACCCTGATCCAGCCGCTCGCCGACGCCTATCGCTTCGGCGACCAGAAGCCGGACCTGCCGGTGCCGATCTACCTGCTGCTACTCGCGATCGAGCTGGCGTTGGTCGTCTCGGTCTTCGTCGTGCTCGGCCGCATCATCGGGCAGGTCCGTGCCTTCCCGCGCACGGGCGATGTCGCCACCCCTCATCCTCCGGCCCTCCACGGTAACAACGGAGCCGCCTCATGAGCGCGACCTCCATCGGCCTGATCGGCATGGCGACCCTCGTCGGCATGATCCTGGCGCGCATCCCGGTGGGCGTCGCGCTCGGCCTCACCGGCTTCGTCGGCTATGCCGCGATCGATGGTTTCGCCAAGGCACGCCTCGTCTTCGGCGCGGTGCCGCTCGAGCTCTCCTCCGCCTATACGCTCTCGGTCCTGCCGTTGTTCACGCTGATGGGCGCGCTGGCGACGATGGCCGGTCTCTCCGGCGACCTGTTCCGGGCGAGCAACGCGGTCTTCGCCGGCATGCGCGGCTCGCTCGCCATGGCGGCGGTCGGCGCCTCGGCCGCCTTCGGCGCGGTCTGCGGCTCCTCGCTGGCGACGGCGGCGACGATGAGCCGGATCTCGATCCCGCAGATGCTCAAGGCTGGCTATTCGCCGGCGCTGGCGGCGGGCGTCGTCGCGGCCGGTGGCACGCTCGGCATCCTGATCCCGCCCTCGCTGATCCTGATGATCTACGGCATCATCGCCCAGCTCTCGATCATCAAGCTCTTCGCCGCCGCGCTGATCCCCGGCCTCGTCCTGACTGGGCTCTATCTGCTGACGGTCTGGATCTGGGTACGCCTGCGGCCCGAGGCGGCGCCGAAGCTGCCGAGCGAGGGCAAGGCGCAGGCCTTCCGGCTCGTCCTCACCATCTGGGACGTGGCGGCGCTCTTCCTCGTCACCTTCGGCGGCATCTATCTCGGCTGGTTCAGCCCGACGGAAGCTGCCGCCGTCGGCGCCTTCGGGGCGCTGCTGCTCGGGCTGCTGCGCCGGGGTTTCGCCCGCGGCGACGTCACCACCGCCTTCACCGAGACGACGCGGATCACCGCCAATCTCGTATTGATCGTGCTGGGTTCGACGATCTTCTCCTATTTCGTGGTGCAGACCGGCATGGCGCAATCGGTGGTCAAGGGCATTGGCGCGCTCGGCTTGTCGCCGCTTGCGGTGATGCTGTTGCTGATCGCCTTCTACATCTTCCTCGGCTGCTTCCTCGAAGGCATCGGCATGGTGCTGGTCACGGTGCCGGTGCTGCTGCCACTAGTGCTGTCGACCGGCTATGATCCGATCTGGTTCGGCGTGCTGCTGGTCATCGTCGTCGAGATCGGGCTGATCCATCCGCCGGTCGGGATGAACCTTTTCGTGATCCGCACCCAGGCGCCGGAGATCAGCCTGGGGGCGATGTATCGCGGCGTGCTGCCCTTCCTCGTTGCACCGTTCGCGCTGATCGCCATGCTGCTGGCCTGGCCGGACCTGGCGCTCTGGCTGCCGAGGTCGCTATCGGTCAACTAGAGCGCTCGCGTGCGTCTCTGACAGCGGCTGCTCGATCTCCTTGCCCGGGGTCCATTTCGCCTGGATACCCTCGCCACAACAGCGCTCCGAGGACGCGGCGGCATCGGCGGGCCTCTGTGTACATGTGAACAACCCATTCGAGTCACAGGCGAGGTGCCGTCGATCCGGTTTCGCCGCGTCGGATCCGGATCGCGATCCCTGTCCACGCCTCATCGCCAGGGTCCGGCCAGGCCTTGCATTCGACTGAGATCAGGCAATCCAATGGGATCGGCGATGGCGGCGCATACGATCGAATCGGTATCGCCGAGCAAGTCGACGCCGACCAGCACAAGAGGCTTCGGGCATCATGGACCGCTTCGATGCGATGGAGGTTCTGCTGGCGGTCGTCGACGCCGGCAGCTTGTCGGCGGGAAGCCGCAAGTTGAAGGCGCCGCTGCCGAGCGTCAGCCGGAAAGTCGCGGAGCTCGAACGCCATCTCGGGACCCGCCTTCTCGTCCGGACGAGCCGCAACATCCAGCTTACCGATGCGGGGCGCGACTATGTCGATGCGGCCCGCCAGATCATGGCGCTGATCGATGATGCGGAACTGCGCGCCGCGGGAGAGTACGAGGCGCCGAGAGGCGTCCTGACCATCACGGCGCCGATCGCGTTCGGCCATGACCATGTCTTGCCGCTGGCCTATGATTTCTTGAGCGAGCACCCCGAGATCAGGCTGAATCTTCTCTGCCTCGACCGCGTCGTAAGTCTCGTCGACGAGCATGTCGATGTCGGCATCCGGCTGGGTGCGCTGGCGGACGGCTCGCTTCAGGCGATCAAGGTCGGCGAGTTCAGCTTCGTGACCTGTGCCACACCCGATTATCTGTCGCGGAAGGGACATCCGTCGCGGCCCGCCGATCTTGCTGGTCACGATGGTGTGGTTTTCGGCCAGATTACCGAGCCGGGCTGGGTCTACGAGCACGAAGGCCGCAGGCTGGAAGCAAGGCCGAACATCCGGGTTCGTGCGAATACCGCGATGGCGGCCGTCGCCGCCGCCCTACGCGGCGTCGGCATCATCCGCGCGCCCCGCTACCAGGTCGCGCGGGAGCTGCAATCGGGGGCCTTGGTCTCCATCCTCGATGCATACGAGAGCCATTCGTTTCCGGTTCACTTGATTTATGCGCGTCAGGGGCTTCTGCCGCTGAAAGTGCGCGTGTTCATCGATTGGATGGCACCAAGGCTGAGGCGCGCCCTCAAGGATCTGGCTGCGCCCTGGCCGCGAGAACTCTCGGGCAGATAGTGGTCGATCTGGCGGGGAGACGATCGCGCAGGGCTCCCCAGCGCGTCGGCCGCCCGGGGCGACTTCGGTGTTCAGGTTGCGGCAGGCCGGCGATGGACGACCAGCCTGGCGGTCAGGATCTGGAGAATGTCGCCGCGCTGGTTGAGCGTCCTGCTGACGATGGTGGCGATGCCGCGCTCGGGGCGCGAACGCGAAGGAACGACATCGATCACCTCGCTTTCAACATGGAGGATGTCGCCCGGGCGCGTCGGAGCCGGCCATTGGATCTCGGCGCCGGCGCCGATGATGCCATTGGCGAGCGGCAGACCCGACTCGACGTTCAGCCGCATGGTGATTGCGGCGGTGTGCCAGCCGCTGGCGGCGAGGCCGCCGAACAGGGTCGCTTTCGCCGCATGGTCGTCGAGATGGAAAGCCTGGGGGTCGAACGCGCTCGCGAAAGCCTTGATCTGCCCCTCATCAAGCGCGTGCGAGCCGCTGACGAAGGTTTGCCCCGGCCTGAGATCATCCAGATACAATTGTGTCATGCCTCATCTCCTCGATCCTGATGCAGTCGCTCCAAGGACACCTTGCTCGACATCTGATCGAGTCGCCGGTGGGCCCCGATGCCGCCCTATGCTCGGGTGACGACGGCCGCGCCTGGCATTCCGGCATGTCCGTTCGCTCACCAATCCGGCGGCAGCGTGGTTCAGCGCCGTGATTTGGAGCAAGCTAGGCGTGCCGGATTGCGCGCGGCAGCCGGCAAGAATGAAAGCCTGCCTCTCAAAACGAAAAGAGCGCCAATCGCGGAGAATGCAAAGCCGTGCCGGCATTTCCGCGCAGTGGTCGAGCTCATCGCGAGCAGGGGCATCCAATGGAGCCGGGTTCCGCTGTCGGCCTCACGATGCTGCGGCGCCGGCCGTGATCAGGGGCAGAGCGTCAGGGGCGACCCGACCCTTCCAGGACCGATGATGACTGCGACGAGGCGTTCGAGATGTCACCGACCGGCGACACACCTTCTGGTCGAAGATGCGGGCAGCGAGAGCCCTCTGAACTTCAGCTTGGGGTAATGTGGTCCCGACTTGGTAGCGAAGGGACGAGGCATCTGAAGGGCCATGTGTGAAACCGCCGTGTGAAAGCGGATGCCACCTAACCCCTTATCAATGCGTAGCTCTTTCTCCTGCTGAGGAAAAAGAGTGGTGCCCAGGAGAGGACTCGAACCTCCACGCCCTTGCGAGCGCCAGCACCTGAAGCTGGTGCGTCTACCAATTCCGCCACCTGGGCAACGGCGGTTCGTTTACGGGGGCCGAACGCGGCTGTCAACGGGCGAAGCCGGCTTTTTGACAATCGTGTATCGGCCGCGGGGCGGGCGGCGTCACACCGCCTTCACAGCCGCGCTGCGATGAACTAGGACAGGCACAATAGAGCCAGTTTTCAGCGCTTCCAAACGGAGCTTCGCGTCATCATGACGGTCCTGCCTCCCGCATCGCAACTCGTCACGGTCTTCGGCGGCTCGGGCTTCCTCGGGCGCCATGTCGTGCGGGCGCTGGCGCGGCGCGGCTATCGCGTGCGTGCCGCCGTGCGCCGCCCGGATCTCGCCGGCTTCCTGCAGCCGCTCGGCATCGTCGGTCAGGTCACAGCGGTCCAGGCCAATCTGCGCTATCCCGATTCGGTCGCGGCCGCCGTCAAGGGCGCCGATGCCGTGATCAACCTCGTCGGTATCATGCGCGAGAAGGGCCGGCAGAACTTCTCCTCGGTGCAGGCGCAGGGCGCCCGCACGGTTGCGCAAGCCTGCGCGCAGTTCGGAGTCGACCGACTGATCCAGATCTCGGCGCTTGGGGCCGACGCCGGATCGACATCCGCCTATGCCCGCAGCAAGGCCGAAGGCGAGGCCGCGGCCCATGCCCTGGTCAGGCAGGCGATCGTGCTGCGCCCCTCGGTGATGTTCGGTCCGGAGGACACCTTCTTCAACCGCTTCGCCTCGCTGGTGCGCATGCTGCCGGTGCTGCCGCTCGCCGGCGCCGAGACGAAGTTCCAGCCGGTCTTCGTGGGCGACGTCGCCGAGGCGATCGCGCGCGCCGTCGACGGCAAGGTCGAGGCTGGCAAGGTCTACGAGCTCGGCGGCCCTCAGGTGAAGACACTGCGGGAGCTGGTCGACTATGTCTGCGAGGTCACCGGCCGTCGGCGCCTGATCGCGCCGATGCCCTTCGGCCTCGCCCGCCTGCAGGGCCAGGTCCTCGAGCTCGCGGACATGCTGACGCTCGGCCTGCTGCCGAACGAGCTCATCCTGACGCGCGACCAGGTCAGCCTGCTCGAAAGCGACAACGTCGTATCCTCGACGGCGGAGAAGGAAAGCCGGACCTTGCACGGCCTCGGCATCGCTCCTGTCTCGTTCGAAGCCGAGGTACCAGCCTATCTCTGGCGCTTCCGCAAGGCCGGCCAGTTCGCCACCGCCCGCGCCAGCTGAGCCTGGTCAGGGCAGCAGCAGCAGTTTGCCGGCGGTTCGCCGGCTCTCCAGCGCCGCATGAGCCGCGCTCGCCTGCGCCAGCGGGAAGATGGCGCCGGGCAGCAGCCTGAGCTCTCCCGAGATCGCGAGCCTGAACAGCTCGCCGAGCTCGCCGGCGAGGCGCCCGGGCGCGAGATGCGGCAGCAGTGAGAAACCGGCGATGGTGCGATTGCCGAAGATCAAGGCCTTCAGCGCCTCGCTCTCCGGGCGGAAATCGGCGAGCGAGAGCGGGCCGTAGAGCACGAGGCGGCCAAACGGCGCCAGCAAAGCGAGGCATTGCCCTGGAATCTCACCGCCGGAGGCATCGAAGACCAAGTCCGGACCCGCGCCCTCGGTCGCGGCCCGGACCTGCTCGGGCCAATCGGCTTGCGTGTAGTCGACGCCGGCATCGGCTCCGAGCTCCCGTGCCAACGCCAATTTCTCGGCCGAGCTCGCCATGGCGATCACCCGCCTGGCGCCGCTGCGTTTCGTCAGCTGGACCAGTAGGCTGCCGACGCCGCCGGCAGCGGCGCTGATCAGGACGTTCTTCCCAGTAGCCGGATGGCTGCGCAGCAGGTGCAGCGCGGTCAGGCCCTGGACCTGCAGCGCCGTTGCGGCCGCGAAGGAAATCTCGTCCGGCAGGCGCACGACCACGTCGGCGCGGATCGCGACCTGTTCGGCATAGCCGCCGCTCTGCACGCCGGCGACATAGAGCGCGGCAGCGACACGGTCGCCAATGGAGAGGTCTGTGACGCCGCCGCCGAGCGCGGCGATCGTGCCGGCGATTTCCACACCGGGAATGAAGGGTAGCGGCGGCGTCACCGCATAACGGTCCTGCCGCATCATCACTTCGAAGAAATTGATGCCGACGGCGCCGACCCTGATCAGCACCTCGCCGGGCCGAGGCGAGGGGCTGTCGATCTCGACGATGTCGAGCACTTCGGGGCCGCCGAAGCGGCTGTACTGGATGGCTTTCATGGACTGGCCTCACGCGAAGGGGATGAGCGTGGGCGGCGTTCTGGGCTAGGATGCCAAGCGGTGGCTACACACCGATTTGTTTGCAGCAGACCAAGAGGTGAGCATGGCCGATCCGATGAAGCGCCTGCCGATGCTGCCGGTCGAGCGGGCGCTCAAGGTGATTTCCGGCCGCTGGAAGGCGGTGATCCTCTACCAGCTCTTCGATGGCCCCAAGCGCCTGTCGGAACTGCAGAAGCGCATTCCGCCGATCACCCAGAAGGTGCTGATCCAGCAATTGCGCGAGATGGAGGAGCACGGTCTCGTCAGCCGCGAGATCTTCCCGCAGGTGCCGGCGCGCGTCGACTATGCGGCGACGCCGCTCGGCCAGAGCCTTGCCCCGGTGATTGCGACGCTGTGCGACTGGGGCCGCCGGCACGCGGCCGATCTCGGCGAGCTCGATGCCTTGTCCGAATGCCGCTATCGCCCTGGAGCACGGTCCGAGGCGGCCTGAACCACATCGTGGCCAACAGCCGCATCAGGCGGCCGTGCCGGTAGACCTCTCAGAGCATGCTGGGCAGGACGCGGTCCGGCGGCTTATGCCCGTCCATGAAGGTCTTGATGTTGACGATGACCTTCTCGCCCATGTCGGCGCGGCCTTCATGCGTGGCCGAGCCCATATGCGGCAGCACCACGACGCGATGCTGGCGGGCGAGCTTGAGCAGGCGCGGATTGACTGCCGGCTCGTGCTCGAACACGTCGAGCCCGGCGCCGGCGAGTTCGCCGGCTTCCAGCATGCGCGACAGTGCCGATTCGTCGACGATCTCGCCGCGGGCGGTGTTCACCAGGATGGCGTCCGGCTTCATCAGCTTGAGGCGGCGGGCCGAAAGCAGGTGGTAGGTCGCCGGCGTATGCGGGCAGTTGACGGAAACGACGTCCATCCGCGCCAGCATCTGGTCGAGCGAATCCCAATAGGTCGCGTCGAGCGCCTCCTCGATGCGCGAATCGAGCCGGCGGCGGTTGTGATAGTGGATCGACAGGCCGAAGGCGGCGGCTCGCTTCGCCAGCGCCTGGCCGATGCGGCCCATGCCAACGATGCCGAGGCGCTTGCCGGTGATGCGGCGTCCCAGCATCCAGTTCGGCGACCAGCCGGCCCATTCGTCGTCGGTGATGATGCGGGCGCCCTCGGCGATGCGCCGGGCGACGGCGAGGATCAGCGCCATCGTCATGTCGGCGGTGTCGTCGGTCAGCACGCCCGGGGTGTTGGTCACGGTGATGCCGCGCTGGACCGCGCTGGCGACGTCGATATTGTCGACGCCGTTGCCGAAATTGGCGATCAGGCGGAGCTGGTCGCCGGCCTGGGCGATCAGCCCGGCATCGATCTTGTCGGTCACGGTCGGGACCAGCACGTCGGCGGTCTTCATCGCCTCGACGAGTGCGGCCTGGCTCATCGGCGTGTCGTCGAGATTGAGCCTGGCGTCGAAGAGTTCGCGCATCCGCGTCTCGACCACGGCCGGCAGCTTGCGCGTGACCACGACCAGGGGCTTCTTCTTCGACATGGGCGGCTCCTTGAAGGCCCCTCAGGCTTCGATCTTGCCGGTCCTGCGCCTGTCGGCGCGACCAGTGGCCGCAGCGTCGCCTTTCCGCCTCAACCCCCCATTAACCGAGGCGCATCAGGAATTGAGTCGGATAGTTTCGACGATCGGTGGCCGTCTCGTTGTCTAGCAGCGTTGCGGCGGAACACAACCTGACCCTTCGGCGCGGCGTGTGTCGACAGCGGTCAGGTCCAGGAGTGGGTTGGATGACGGTTCAGAGGATGCGCGGCGCGCTCGGCCTCCTGCTTGTGGCGGGCCTTGCCCTGCTGGCATTGCCGGGTTCGGCTCAGGAGGTCGCCAACGGCCCGGTCTCCGGCCTGCCGCTGCCGCGCTATGTCAGCTTGAAGTCGGACCGGGTCAATCTGCGCGAGGGGCCGTCAAAGGAACACCGCACGAGCTGGGTCTTCCAGCGAGCCGGTCTTCCGGTCGAGATCACGGCCGAATTCGAGACCTGGCGGCGCGTGCGCGACGCCGACGGAACCGAAGGCTGGGTGCTGCACAGCCTGCTCTCCGGACGCCGCACGGTCCTGGTTTCGCCGTGGTCGAAGAACAAGGGCGAGACCTTCTCTCTGCGCGAGGCGGCGAGTGAGGGGGCGACTGTGGTCGCGACGCTCGAGCCTGGCGTCATCGCCAATGTGCAGTCCTGCCAGAATGCCTGGTGCCGCGTCACGGTCAGCAAGATCGTCGGCTACATCAAGCAGGACCGGCTCTGGGGTGTCTATCCCAACGAGACCGTGCAATAGCGTCGGAGACGCTGTTCCTGCGGCTCTGGAAGCTCAGCCGCCGACCTTGCGCAGCCTGACGACGACGTCGACCCGGCTGATCTCGTAGCCGTCGGGCGGCGGCGGCAATTCAGCGACGTCGACCGCCGAGGCGGGGATGTCGATCACCTTGTCCTCGCCATCGACCACGAAATGGTGATGGTCGCTGTTGTCGGTGTCGAAAAAGGTCTTGGCGCCGTCGATGGCGAGCTCGCGCAGCAGGCCCGCCTGCGTGAACTGGTGCAGCGTATTGTAGACCGTCGCGAGCGAGACCGGCACGCGCGCCTTCATCGCCTCTTCATAGAGCATCTCGGCGCTGATGTGCCGATCGCCCTTGGCGAAGAGCAGCCAGCCGAGCGAGACGCGCTGGCGCGTCGGCCGCAGGCCGACCCGGCGCAGCTTCTGGCGCACGTCATGGAAGGGACAGCCCTGCCGTGCGTCCGCTCCGTAGCCCTGGTCCTGCGTCTGGCCGTCCATGCCGCGCGCCAACTCCATGAAACCGTCCCAGCATCGGGACATCATCGTTTAGATTCGATGTAAGGCCTTGGCTACCTAGCCGCAAGCATAGCGGTGCTGCTGACAGGCTCCGGCACGGGATCTTGGCAGGAAGCGGGCCCCGTTCCGGATCGCCGCCATGCCTGATACCGCGCTGCTCTGGCTGTTCTTCTGCTTCGTCTTCGGCATCATCATCGTGCCGGGCATGGACATGACCTTCGTGCTCGCCAATGCGCTGGCGGG
>SCMY01000021.1 GCA_005502805.1 Rhizobiales bacterium 2SD
GGGCTGGCTTGTCGGGGGAGGGCGGCACTGAACGAGGCTCTTCGAGACTTTCGGCAGACGCGGCGATATACCGATCCCTAGCACGAACGAGGCCAAGCGCGGAAACATAATTCAACAAGATAATTATGTGAAATTAAGAATCCCACGTAATCCTACGTCTTGTTTGACAAAGAGAACGATCGAACCTATCAATCGGACACGCGCCGATTTGAGCCAGCAGCTTGCGGGCGCGAAACAAGTGCAGCTAAAGCGGGGGCGCCGGAGGTGATCAGCCTCCATCCCTTCGCGCAAAGTCTTCGAAGGGGAACGCCATGCCGATCATCTCGCTTCCGACCCGTCGCGTCGTGCTTGCCGGCCTTGCCGCGGCTTCGTTCGCCTTCGGCAGCGCGCAGGCGCAGGCGCCGAAAGAGATCCGCGTCGACTACGCCACCTACAACCCGGTCAGCCTGCTGCTGAAGGAGCGCGGCATCCTGGAGAAGGCGCTGGAGGCCGATGGCGTCAAGGTGCGCTGGGTCTTCTCGGCCGGCTCGAACAAGGCGCTCGAATTCCTCAACGCCGGCTCGCTCGATTTCGGTTCGACTGCCGGCGCTGCCGCGCTGATCGCCAAGATCAACGGCACTCCGATCAAGTCGATCTATGTCTATTCACGGCCGGAATGGACGGCGCTCGTCACCGGCGCCAAGAGCGAGGTCAGCAAGGTGGCCGACCTCAAGGGCAAGCGCGTCGCCGTCACCCGCGGCACCGATCCGCACATCTTCCTGGTGCGCTCGCTCGCCGAGGCCGGTCTGACCGAGAAGGACGTCAAGCTCGTGCTGCTCCAGCACGCCGACGGTCGGCTGGCTTTGGAGCGCGGCGATGTCGAGGCCTGGGCGGGGCTCGACCCGATGATGGCCGCCGCCGAGGTCGAGGCGGGCGCCAAGCTCTTCCACCGCAAGGCCGCCGACAACACCTGGGGCGTGCTCAACGTCCGCGAGGAGTTCTCCGAGAAGAACCCCGAGCTCGTCCGCAAGGTGCTCAAGGCCTATGAGGAGGCGCGCGCCATCGCCCTCGCCAATCCGGCTGAGGTCCGCAAGGCGCTGGTCGAGGCGACCAAGCTCTCCGACGCAGTAATCGAGCGCCAGCTCACCCGCACCGAACTGACCCACAGCACGATCGGCCCGGCACAGGCCGAGACGATCCTCGCGGCGGGCCTCGCTCTGCAGCAGGCCGGCGTTCTGCCCGCCAATGCCGACGTCAAGGCGACTGTCGACGCGCTGATCGACAAGCGCTTTGCCGCGACCAACTGAGCGGTCATGATCGCGGGCCGATGAGCACGATCGAGATCGCAGAGGCCGTCGACGAGACGAAGGCCGCGCCGCAAGCGCGGCCGGCGTCGCGCGCCGGCCTGCGCCTCGCCGGCTTCCTGCTGCCCGTCGTCCTCGCGATCATCTGGGAAATCCTCGTTCGCGCCGGCCTCGCCAATGGCCGGCTGATGCCGCCGCCCAGCGTGGTCGGCAAAACGCTCTGGCAGCTCGCAGTCAGCGGCGAGCTCTGGACCCATGCATGGGCGACCCTCTGGCGCGTCGGCGCCGGCTTCGGCATCGGCGCGGCCGTCGGGACTGCCTTGGGCGCCCTGACCGGAGCCCTGCCGCTGGCGCGCGGCCTGCTCGACCCGACCTTGCAGGCGCTGCGCGCCATTCCCTCGATCGCCTGGGTGCCGCTCTTCATCCTCTGGTTCGGCATCTTCGAGGCCTCGAAGGTGGCGCTGATCGCGGTCGGCGTCTTCTTCCCGGTCTATCTCGGCGTTGCCGCAGCGATCCTCTCGATCGACCGCAAGATCGTCGAGGTCGGCCGCGTCTTTCGCCTTAGCCGGCTCGCCATGGTCCGGCGCGTGCTGCTGCCGGCGATCCTGCCCGACTGGTTCACGGCGCTGCGCGGCGGGCTCGGGCTCGGCTTCATGTTCGTCGTCGCCGCCGAGATCATGGGTGCGAGCGAGGGGCTCGGCTATCTCCTGGTCGACGGCCAGCAGCTCGGCCGGCCCGACACGATCATCGCCGCGATCATCGCCTTCGCCGTGCTCGGCAAGCTCGCCGACGGTCTGCTGCTCGCGCTGACCCGCCCCTTCCTTGCCTGGCAGGACACCGCCAGGGACAGGCTCTGAGTGCGCGATGCTGACCTTCGACCACCTCGCCAAGACCTATGCCGACGGCACCCGAGCGCTCTCCGGCATCGACATCTCCGTTGCCGCGGGAGAGATCCTGGCGCTGGTCGGCGGCTCCGGCTGCGGCAAGACCACGCTGCTGCGCCTCGTCGCCGGGCTCGACCGGCCGAGCGAAGGGCGCATCCTGCTCGACGATGCCGCCATCACCGAGCCGCGCGCCGATGTCGGCGTGATCTTCCAGGAGCCGCGCCTGCTGCCCTGGCTCTCGGTCGCCGACAATGCCGGCTTCGGCCTCAGCCATCTGCCGGCAACGGAGCGTGCTCGCCTCGTCACCGGTGCGCTCGTCCGCGTCGGCCTCGCCGGCTACGAGGCGCGCTGGCCGCGCGAGCTCTCCGGCGGCCAGCAGCAGCGCGTCGCCATCGCCCGCGCTTTGGTCACCCGGCCCAAGCTGCTCCTGATGGACGAGCCTTTCTCTGCCCTCGACGCCACCACGCGCGCCAGCCTGCACGGCCATCTCCTCGCGCTCTGGGAAGAGAGCCGGCCGACCGTGGTGATGGTCACTCATGATGTCGAGGAAGCCGTGACGCTGGCCGACCGCATCGTGGTGATGCAGCCCAGGCCCGGCCGCATCTTCGATGAGCTCGACAATCCGCTGACCCGCCCGCGTGACCGGCTTTCGCCGGCCTTCGAGGCGATCAAGCGCGAGGCGCTGCGCACGCTCGATCGCTCGCTCACCGACAGCGAGCCGCGCCAGCACAAGGCGGCCGAGAGCGCCGGTATGTGGTGGTAGCCGCCGCGCGAGCGTGGCAGCATCGGGCGATGGAGATCACGCCCATCCCTCGCGAGACGATCACGACCGCTCGGCTCGTCTTGCGGCCCTCGACAGGAGCCGATGCGCAGCGCGCTTTCGAGATCCAGTCCGACTGGGCGGTCACCCGCATGCTGCGCATGGCCTCCTTCCCGCCCGACCGGGCCGAGATCGAAGCCTGGTTCGCTGACCATCCGCGCGAATGGGCGGCGGGGGAGGCCTATCGTTTCGCCGCGCTGCGGGACGGGCGGATGATTGGGCTGGTTGATCTCGATGAGATCGCCGATGGCGAGGGCGAGATCGGCTATTGGTTCGAGCCAGCATCCTGGGGCCGGGGCTTTGCCTCGGAGGCGGCGAGGGCGGTGGTGGGGTTCGCGTTCGCTGAAGCAGGCCTATCGATGCTTCGTTCGGGGCATGCCGCCGACAATGCCGCCTCGGGGCGGGTGCTGGAGAGGCTGGGCTTTCACTTGCTTGACCGGGTCGAGCGACCCTCGCGCTCATGCGGCGAGACGATCCTGCAATGCCGCTACCGGCTCCCTCGCGAGAACTTTGCCGAGTGCGGTCGACTGTTTGACAAAACGGACGCTCAGACCTTATGAAAGGACACGCGCCGATTTGAGCCTCAGCTTGCGGGCGCGAAACAAATGCAGCTAAAGCGCGGGACGACGAGATGGCCTGATGCCGTCGGCGCTCCCTCCGCCTTGTTATGGAAGGAGCCAGTTATGTCGGCCGTTCTTCACGATCTCTCCTGTCCTTCCGACGAATTTCTGCCCCGTCCTGCGGCTGGCAAGGTCGTCGCCTTGCTCGGTGTCTCCGGGGTGCGGGCTGCGGCCTTGCGAGCATTCGCTGGCCCGACCGGCGATGAAGGCACGGTGCCGACGGCCGAGATCGGCCTGCTCTGCGCCCGGCCGCGCTTCTTCCCCTGGCTCAGCCTGACCGAGAACCTCGCCTTCGCCCTGCCGAAGGCGACGCCGTTCGAGCGCGAGGGGCTGATCGCCAATGTGCTGGTCCGCGTCGGCCTCGCTGCGGAGGCGGCGCAACGGCCGGACGCGCTCTCGGCCGAAGAGCTGCTGCGGCTCGCCATCGCTCGCCTGCTGCTGGTCCGGCCGCGTCTCCTGCTGATCGATGAACCCTTTTCGGGGCTCGGCTTCGAGGCGCGCGCGCGGCTCGGCGCTTTCCTATCGGAACTCTGTACGCAAGGGCGTCCTGCTGTCGTCATCGCCACCGGCTCGGTCGAGGAAGCCTTGCGCCTGGCTGACCGCATCCTCGTCCTGCCGCAGCAGCCGGGACCGGTCGCCTTCAGCCTCGACAATCTGCTGGCGCGCCCGCGTGAAGAAGGCTCGGTCGGCTTCGTCGCCCTGCGCCGCGAACTGCGTCGGGCGCTGGAAAAGGAAGGCCGGCATGCCCCGTCGGAGGTGGAGGCCGCGGCCTGAAGCGGCTACAAGCCGGCGACTGGTGCACAAGGATAACGATCATGGACGTCACCGCGCTGCGCGCTCTGCAGGCCCCGCTCAAGGACAAGTATCGTGAGGCGCCCGATGCGGCGGTGATCACGCTGAAAGCCAAGGGCGAGCTCGACGACCAGCATATCGCCTGCAAGGTAGAGACCGGCCGCGCGATCGCGCTCGCCGGCCTGCATCCGGCGACGGGTGGCTCGGGCGCCGAGCTCTGCTCCGGCGACATGCTGCTCGAGGCGCTCGTCGCCTGCGCCGGCGTCACACTGAAGGCGGTCGCGACCGCGCTCGAGATCGAGCTGAAGAAGGGTACGGTCCGCGCCGAGGGCGATCTCGATTTCCGCGGCACGCTCGGCGTCGCCAAGGACGCTGCAGTCGGCTTCAAGGCGATTCGCCTCTCCTTCGACGTCGAGACCGACGCGCCGCAGGAGAAGCTCGACACGTTGCTCAAGCTGACCGAGCGCTATTGCGTCGTCTTCCAGACGCTCAATGTGAAGCCCGAGCTCTCGGCCAATCTCGCGCGAGCCTGATCAGGCCGGCAGCGGGCGCGGCGATCCATCCGCCTCCGTCGCCTCCGGTTCCTGCGAGATCGGGGCCGTCATCGGGTCGATGATGGCAAAGGGGCGCTCGGACATCTGTTCGGGCGCGGCGCGCTGGCGGATGCGCAGCACCGCCAGGGCGGCGAGCAGGGCGCTGATCGCGGCCATGAAATAGAGCAGGCCGTTGATGTCGAGCCGCGCCATCACCTGGGCGCCGAGGATCGGCCCCGCCGCCGAGCCGATGCCGCTGACCAGGATCAGCCGGCCGCTCACGGCGACGACACGGTCTTGCGGCATGCGATCGAGCGCATGGGCGACGCAGACCGGATAGAGCGTCGACATGAAGCCGCCGAGCAGCGCGGCGACCGGCAGGACAGCGCCGAGATGGCGCGGCACCAGGTCGAGCGCGACGGCCGCCGTCGAGAAGCCGAGCGCCAGCCCCGCCAGCACGATCCGGCGGTCGCCGCGATCGGAGAAGCGGCCGACCGGGACCTGGAAGGCGAAGCCGCCGAGCACAGCGACCAGCATGAACAGGGCGATCGTCTCCTGCGGGATGGCGTTGCGCGCCATCCAGGCCGGGAACAGCGCATAGAAGGCGCTGCTGATCATGCCGGCGATCACGCAGCCGATCACCGAGATCGGCGCCTGCCGCGTCAGTTCGCCATAGGGCAGCGAGGCTTCGGGTGGCAGCGTCGGCGCTTCGGCGCGGGTAGTGCTGACCATCACCAGCGCCAGCGCGAACAGCGCGACGATGATGTTGAACGGCATGGCGGTCTCGACCGGGAGCTTGCCGATCAGCAATTGCCCGGCTGCGAGCGCCAGGAAAGTGCCGACCATGTAGATTGAGAAGATGCGGCCGCGCTGGTCTGCCGGGGCCTTGGCGTTGAGCCAGCTTTCGGTGGTGATGAACAGGCCGACGCAGCCAATGCCGATCGCCATCCGGCATGCGATCCAACCCATGGGCGAGACGAAGAGCGGCATCGCGGCCGTCCCGACCACGACCATGCCGGCGAAGGCGGCATAGGCGCGGATATGGCCGATGCGCTGGATCACGCGCCCGCAGCCGACCGCGCCGATGGTGAAGCCGATGAAATAGGCGCTGAGCACGATGCCGGTCAGCGTCGCGCCGAAGCCCTCGCTCGTCAGCCGCAGCGACAGGAACGTGTTGAAGAAGCCGTTGGCGAGCTGCACGAGGCTCGTCGCGGCGATGAGCGTTCCGATCTGGACGAGCAAGGTTGGCGACCTCCAGCGTTGATTGGAAAGGCCTGCAACTCAACGTCGGAATGTGATCTCGCCATGGCAGGGATCCGGTTCGGACAATAGGCCGCGCCCGCACCGATACGAGCCTGGAGGAGAGCTTCGTCGAAAACTGGCTCGGCCGCCGCGATATAGGGCCTGATCGGGCCAAGATCGAAACGTCCTGCATTGCTCGCCCGATCGCAGGCGCCGCAACAGGAGATCTGCATGCCGATTCTCGCAGCCATCGTCGGCGCCATCACCACTGGGGTGATCTATTGGATGATCTGGGGCGGCGGCATGGAGTATGTCAGCCAGCGCCTCAGTGCCGGCAGCGAGCAGAAGCGCCGCGAGCTCCTGAGCCGCCGCCGCGCCGAGTCGGAGACCGAAGCGCGCCGCACGGCACTGAAGACGCTGCCGGAAAGCCGGGACGGCGCCGTCGCGCTGATGTGCCTCGTCGCCCATGAGCGCGGCGAGCCGACCACCGAGCAGCTCGACCTGATCCGCAGTGAGATGCGCGTCATGCTGGAATACGGCGCCGATATCGAGGAGCGCCTCGTCCTGGCGCGCCATGCGGTCAAGGCGTCTCCGTCGAAGACGATCGCGCTGATGGATCTGCGCGACCTGCTGCGGCCTCATCTGACCCGAGCGGAGTTCGAGGAACTCTTCGGAATGCTGCGCCGCGTCGCCGCGCTCCATGGCGGCCCGACGGACGGGCAGGACAGCCTGATCGGCGAGGTCGAGCGGCAACTGCCCCGGCCGCGCTGAGGCTCATGGCGCAGCTTACTCCGCTGCCTTCAGCTTCACGGCTTTTGCGAAGGGCAATTGCGGCTCGTTCGGCCTCGCATCATCGAATTCCAGCGCGCCGATCTTCTCCGCCCGGCCGGTGACCTTGCCGGCCGAGGTCTTGATCTGGGCGACGTCGTCCTGCGCCTGGCGGAAATGATTGTCGAGCTTGTCGACGCGGTCGCCGAGCCGGCGGACATCGTCGAGCAGCTTGCCGACTTCCGACTGGATGACGCGCGCTTCCTCGCGCATGCGGGCGTCGCGCACCAGCGACTGCATCAGCTGGATCGCCAGCGCCAGCAGCGAGGGCGAGACGATCATCACGCGCGCCCGGTGCGCCTTCTGGATCACATCGTCGAAATGCTCGTGCAGGTCGGCATAGATCGCCTCCGACGGCACGAAGAGCAGCGCCATGTCCTGCGTCTCGCCCGGCAGGAAATAGCGCTCGGCGATGTCCTTGACGTGTTGGCCGACATCGGCGCGCACTCGCGCCGATGCCTGTTTCTTCGCCTCGTCGCCGCGTGCCTCGCGCAGCATGGTGAAGCTCTCGAGCGGAAATTTGGCGTCGATCACGAGGCCACGCCCGTCGCCCGGCAGGGTGACGAGGCAGTCCGGCCGCTTGCCGCTTGAGAGCGTTGGTTGAAATGAAAAGAAGGCCGCTGGCAGCCCGTCGCGGATGATCGCCTCCATCCGGCCCTGACCATAGGCGCCGCGCGCCTGCTTGTTGGCGAGCACGTCCTTCAGCGTCACCACTTCGCCGGTGAGCTCGGTCAGGTTCTTCTGGGCGTTGTCGATGACGGCGAGGCGCTCCTGCAGCTTGCCGAGGCTCTCATTGGTCTGGCGGACGTTCTGCTCCAGCCCGGCGCCGACCTGCTGGCGCAGGCCGTCCATGCGCTCGGCCATGATACGGGCCAGATCGCCCTGCCGCGTCGAGAGGATCTCGGCCATGGTCTGCATGCGGCCATTGAGCTCGGCCTGCTGCCGGTTCATTTCGGCGACCTTGTCGTCCATCTCGCGGGCGCGTTCGGCCGATATCGCCGCTTCCAGCTCGCGCCGGCGCGAGCCGCGCCAGGATGAGAGCAGCGCCAGCATCAGCAGCAGAAGCGTCAGCCCGGCGAAGCCGAAAGTGGCCTCAGCCCAACTCACGGGACGTTCCAGCAGGACGAAGGCGATCTGGTTCATGCCGCAAGCCTACACGATTCGAGCGGCAATTCCAGAACATAAGCGGAACAGTTTGACCGCTTCCACACAAGTGCTTTATGTCGCGGCAACTCCTGAACACCGTCCCAGAGCGCCCTATGGCCATCCGCCCCCTCGTCATCCTGCCAGACTCGATGCTGCGCAAGGTCTCCACGCCGATCGGCGACATCACGCCCGAGATCCGCAAGCTGGCGGAGGACATGCTGGAGACGATGTACGACGCGCCGGGAATCGGGCTCGCCGCCATCCAGATTGGCGAGCCGGTCCGCCTCGTCACGCTCGACGTCTCGAAGAAGGCCGAGGAGGGCGAGGAGCAGAAGCGCGAGCCGATGGTCCTGATCAATCCCGAGGTGACCTGGCGCTCCGAGGAGCTCAGCTCCTATGAGGAGGGCTGCCTCTCGATCCCCGAATATTACGAGGAGGTCGAGCGGCCGGCGCGGGTCAAGGTCGCCTATCGCGATCTCGACGGCAAAGCGCAGGAGGTCGAGGCCGATGGCCTGCTCGCCACTTGCCTACAGCATGAGATCGACCATCTCAACGGCGTGCTCTTCATCGACTACCTGTCGCGGCTGAAGCGCGATCGGGTCAACAAGCGCTTCGCCAAGGCAGCGAAACGGGACAGCGCGGCCTGAACGGCTGGAGCGTTAGAGTATGAGCTTGCGCGTCATCTTCATGGGCACGCCGGATTTCGCCGTGCCGACCCTGACCGAGATCATCGGCCAGGGCCACGAGGTCGTCTCCGTGTACACCCGCGCCCCCGCGCCGGCCGGGCGCGGCATGGAGCTCAGACCCTCGCCGGTCCAGGTCACCGCCGAACGCTTCGGCATCCCGGTCTTTTCGCCGAAGACGCTGAAGACCACCGAGGCTGCCGAGATCATGGCCTCGCATCAGGCCGATGTCGCCGTGGTCGTCGCCTATGGCCTGATCCTGCCCAAGGCGATCCTCGATGTGCCGGAGCTCGGCTGCCTCAACCTGCACGCTTCGCTCCTGCCGCGCTGGCGCGGCGCCGCGCCGATCCAGCGCGCCGTCATGTCCGGCGATGCCGAGACCGGCGTCTGCGTGATGAAGATGGAGGAAGGGCTCGATACCGGCCCCGTCGCCATGGTCGAGACGCTTGCTATCGATGGCAACGCCACCGCAGGGGACATGCATGACCGGCTCGCCGGCCTTGGCGCCGACCTGATGGTCCGGGCGCTTGCCGCGCTCGGCCGGGGCGGCTTGCGCTTCACGCCGCAGGCGGAAGACGGCGTCACCTATGCGAGCAAGATCGGCAATGACGAGGCCAGGCTGAGCTGGAACAGGCCGGCCCAGCAGGTCCATGACGTCGTGCGCGGCCTCTCGCCGTTTCCGGGCGCCTTCGTCGAGATCGACCTCGGCAAGGGGCCGGAGCGTTTGAAGCTGCTGCGCACCGCCCGCGCCGGCGGAGCGGCCGAACCGGGCACGCTTCTTGACGATGACGGTACCATCGCCTGCGCGGTCGGAGCGGTGAAGCTGCTCCAGGTCCAGCGCGCCGGCAAAGGACCGATGAGCGCCCAGGAATTCCTGCGCGGGGCGCGGCTGTCTGCCGGATCGAAGCTCTAGTTCGATGCCGCGCTACAAGCTCGTCATCGAATATGACGGCACGCCCTTCTCAGGCTGGCAGCGCCAGCTCAACGGGCCGTCGGTGCAGCAGAGCGTCGAGGAGGCGGTCGAGGCCTTCTGCGGACACGCCGTGCGCTTGCACTGCGCCGGGCGCACCGATGCCGGCGTCCACGCCACCCATCAGGTCGCCCATGTCGATCTCGACAAGGAGTGGCGCACCGACGTCGTCCGCGATGCCAGCAATGCCCGGCTGAAGCGCCTGCCGGTGGCGGTGCTGAGCGCCGAGGCCGTACCGGATACCTTCGATGCCCGCATCTCGGCGACGCGCCGCTACTACATCTACCGCATCCTTGATCGCAGGGCGCAGCCGGCGCTCGATGTGAACCGCGTCTGGCATGTCCCGGTCAAGCTCGACCATGAAGCGATGGACCGGGCCGCCAAGGCACTGATCGGCCATCACGACTTCACCACCTTCCGCGCCGCCG
Organism: Rhizobiales bacterium 2SD; assembly: GCA_005502805.1. GTDB lineage: Bacteria > Pseudomonadota > Alphaproteobacteria > Rhizobiales > Beijerinckiaceae > Allobosea. Next base: position 10,230 of record SCMY01000021.1, read on the forward strand.
AATGCCAGGCCAACAGCCCTTTGCGGACGCTCGACCGGTTCGACTGCCGGCGCGAGGGAGCCGAGATCGTCGCCTATGTCCATGCCCGCTCCTTCCTGCACCATCAGGTCCGCTCCATGGTCGGCTGCCTGAAGATGGTCGGCATGGGGCGCTGGCCGGAGAACAAGGTCGGCAAGGTGCTGGCGGCGCGGGACCGCTCGCAATGCGCCGCGCTGGCGCCGCCGTGTGGGCTCTATCTGGCTGGCGTCGATTACTGACCACGCCGTCTTTCCGGGGCGCCGCGGAGCGGCGAGCCCGGAACCCATGCCCACGACATTGTTCCAGCCCGTCATGCTCGCCCTTGTGGCGAGCATCCACGTCTTAAGCACGGCCTTCGACCAGCAAAGACGTGGATGGTCGGGACGAGCCCGACCATGACGGAAAGGGCGGTGTTCATGGATTCCAGGCTCAGGCCTTTGGCCTGCCTCGGAATGACGGCGAGCGGTCAGAACCCGGCCAGTCCGAAGATCTTCAGCACCGTGTAGTCGGCGAGTACGCTGGCGCAGGCGATTGCGCCGGCGACGCCGCTCTGCGCGCCGAAAGTGGCCTTGGCGACGCAATAGCGCAGCCTGAGCACGATCGCCGCGAAGGCGAGGCTCTGGAAGCCGGCGATGCTCGGATTCGACCAGCCCAGCGCGAACACCGTCGCCGGCACCGCCATCAGCGCCGCCGAGAGGATGCCGGCCCAGTTCCAGGCGATGACGAAGCTGGTGAAGCGCGGGTTGCGGGTAAGGCCGGGCGCGAGCCCGACCAGCAAAGCCGGAACGGCGAGGATCGCCAGGATCTCTGCAGTGATGATGGCGGCGATCAGGCCGGGAGCATCGAATAGCCCACCGCTGTTCGACAGACCCGCGAGCGTCCTCTCGGCCGCCAGCGCAGGGATCATCGAGGGGACGACCAGGACCAGCGCGAGATAGGAGCGCCAGAAGCCGTCGCGACTGAGGTCGAAGTCGGGCAGCGCTTTCGCGTCGGCTCGCAGCAGGCGCCAGGAGGCGGCGAGCGATCGCGTCACATCGTCGGCAGCTAGCCTCATGGCCCAACCCTCCGGACGCCACGACATTAGACTTTCGTCTAATGTGGGCGTCAGGGTTGGTTCCGTCAAGCGTGCTGCGCTGCGGCGAAATACGCCGTCAGTAAACGATGCGTGATCCGCTCCAGCGTCATCAGGTCGGCCGTGGCGACCCGCTCGTCGATCTGGTGCATGGTCTGGCCGACGACGCCGTATTCGACCACCGGGCAGTAGTTCTTGATGAAGCGCGCATCCGAGGTGCCGCCGGTGGTCGACAGCGCCGGGCGCTTGCCGGTCTCGGCCTCGACCGCGTCAGCGACCATGCTGACGAATGATCCCGGCTGCGTCAGGAAGGCGATCGCATTGGTCGGCTCGAAGCTGAGATCGTAGCGCACCGCGTTGCCGGCCGCCTCGCGCAGGCGGCGCTCGATCTCGGCCGCCAGGGTCTCCGGCGTCCAGAGGTCGTTGAAGCGGATGTTGAACACGGCCCTGGCCTGCGCCGGAACCACATTGGTCGCGGGATTGCCAACATCGAGCGTCGTCACCTCGAGATTGCTCGGATCGAAATGCTCGGTGCCGGCGTCGAGCGGCGTCGCGTCCAGCGCTGCCAGCAGCCGCACGATGCCGCGGATCGGATTCTGCGCCAGGTGCGGATAGCCGACATGGCCCTGTACGCCCTGGACGGTGAGCTTGCCGGTCAACGAGCCGCGTCGGCCGATCTTGATCATGTCGCTCATCGTGGCCGGATTGGTCGGCTCGCCGAGCAGGCAATGATCGAAGCGCTCGCCGCGCTGGTCGGCCCAGGCCAGCAGCTTGACCGTGCCGTTGACGGCCGGACCTTCTTCGTCACCTGTGACCAGGAAGGCGATCGAACCCGGCGCATCCGGGTTCTCGCGGCGATGGCGGATCGCGGCCGACACCATGGCGGCGAGCCCGCCCTTCATGTCGCAGGCGCCGCGGCCGTAGAGCATGCCGCCTTCTATCTCGGCCGCGAACGGGTCATGCGTCCAGGCGGCGAGGTCGCCGGGCGGGACGACATCGGTATGGCCGGCGATGACGAGGACCGGTCCGGCGCTGCCGATGCGGGCATAGAGATTCTCGATGTCCGGCATGCCGGCCTCCGAAAACACCGGCCGTTCGACCCTGAAGCCTTCGGAACTCAGCACGGCGTCAAGCAGGGCGAGCGCGCCGGCGTCGGCCGGCGTCACCGAGGGGCAGCGCACCAGGGCCTGGGTGAGGGCGACCGGGTCGATGAGGTCGAAGTCGAAAGCAGCAGGCGTATTCTGGCTCATCGAGCCGGTTTAGCAGTCCCCTGTTGCTCTGCAAGCGGCGCATTGCGGTCGATGCCTGGCATCAGCCCGAGATCGACCAAAGCAACCAGCCAGGCCATCGTCGAGATCGCGATCAGCGAAGGCGCCCAGGCATAGCCGAGCAGCGGCTGCAACTCCCGCGGCAGGACGATGGTGCAGACCAGCAGGATGCCGAAAAGCGACGAGCCGCCCCGGTCGACGGCGCGCTTCGCAGCCAGTGCCGCCCAGGGGAACAGGGCGAAGGTGTTGGCGAAGGCGACGATCATCTTCGCCGAGTGCCAGTCCACGAGGCGCGGAGCGGCCCATTGGATCGCGAGCAGGCATAGCGCGAGCGCGATGCTGCCGAACCAGAACTGGCGCAGGCCGATACGGCCATCGAGATCGGTGAACAGGCGGACTGCGGACATGTGTCAGGCTCCGATTCCGCATCCTCGCATGCCTGAAAGCTGGAATGAAGCTTATGGTGAATAAAAGGTTAACGCAGCCGAACCGGTTGTGGTGCCTGAGAAAATGCTTGAATGCGGCGGGGTGCGCCGCTAGCTGCGGAGCGTTCTCCGGATTTTCGAGGAGGCCATTCGGCCTGACTGGCGGGTGGCAGGTTGACTGAGCGGCGTGCGGCGCTGCCGAGCGAGGTTTTTGGGCATGACCATTCGTCTGCACCGCGGCGATCTTCCCGATGGGTTCGAGCCAGGCCCGATCCTGGCGATCGACACCGAGACGCTCGGCCTCAATCCGCAGCGCGATCGGCTCTGCGTGGTGCAGCTCTCGCGCGGCGACGGGACCGCCGACGTCGTGCAGATCCCGAAGGATGGTCCCGTGCCGGCCAATCTCTGCCGCATCCTCGCCGATGCAAGCGTGCTGAAGCTCTTCCACTTCGCCCGCTTCGACATCGCCGCGCTGGAGAAGGCTTTCGGCGTCGTCACCACACCGGTTTACTGCACCAAGATCGCTTCAAAGCTGGTACGCACCTATACCGATCGGCACGGGCTGAAGGATCTCGTCCGCGAGCTGCTCGGCGTCGAGCTGTCGAAGCAGCAGCAATCTTCGGACTGGGGCGCCGACACGCTGACCGAGGCTCAGCTCGGCTACGCCGCCTCCGACGTCCTGCATCTGCACGCCTTGAAGGCGAAGCTCGACGTGCTGCTGGAGCGCGAGGGCCGCGCGCATCTCGCCAAGGCCTGTTTCGACTTCCTGCCGACGCGTGCCGAGCTCGACCTCGCCGGCTGGCCGGAAGTCGATATCTTCGCGCATACGTAAAGTTGATGTATTTGGGTTAGGTCACTCGTTGTATGGCCGTCGGATCGGCTGCGAGTGCCATTCGGCACGCGCCGGTTTGACATGAAAAAGCCGCTGGTGGCTGGCAATGGGCGGGCATGACCTTGGCGATCATATCCCCTGAAACGCGTAGCCCGGCCGGGATTCGGGCGCAGGTGCGGCAGAATGCCTTTCGGGCGGCACGCCGGCATTCCGCGCTGGTGCGTCTGCTGCGCCGACTGATCCCGATCGGAGCCGCGGTCGCGGTCGTCGGATTGATCGTCGTCCCCTTCCTCAATCCGTTGCGTCACGTCGGCAGCTTTTCCTTGGGCGGGGTCAGCTTGTCGGGCGGCAAGGTGGTGATGGAAACGCCGAAACTGGCTGGTTATCGCAAGGACAACAGCCCCTACGAGGTCACGGCGGAATCGGCTCTGCAGGATGTTCGCAATCCCACGCAGATCGAACTGGTCAAGATGACGGCCCGGGTGTTGATGAAGCAGGAGGGCTGGATCAACATCAATGCCAAGAGTGGGCTCTTCGACCAGCAGAAGGAGAGGCTGAAGCTGGTTGACGACGTGAAAATCCGGACCGAGTCGGGCTATGATGTCCGCATGCGTACGGCGGACGTCGACTTCAAGGCCGGGACGGTCAACTCGCGCGAGCCCGTCAATGTCAATCTCGGCACGACGACGATCGATTCCGACACGCTCGACGTGAAGGACAATGGTGCGCTGATCACCTTCGAGGGGCGCGTGCATGTCGTGATCGAGAACGCGCCGGAACGCAGTCTCGCCGGGCCGGAACGTGAGGGCAGCACGCCCAATCTCGAAGCCCTTCGTCCGGCCGCCAAGCCGTGAGGCCACGGCATCGAGCCATGTGAAGCAATGACGGAACGCCGATGAAACCCTTCGTTTTCGCCCTCGCAGCCCTGATCGCGCCGGCGCTGTCCATGGCGGCTCTGGCCCAGCAGCAGCCGGCACGGTCCGGCTCGGCGCCCGCAGCCGCGACGCAGGCCAAGCCGGCCAAGCCGCGCGGCGGTGCGCCGGGCTCGCCTTTCGGCGGCATGGGCGGCGACAGCAAGGAGCCGATCAAGATCGACGCGAACAAGCTCGATGTGCTCGACAAGGACAATAAGGCGATCTTCTCCGGCAACGTCGTCGCCGTGCAGGGCGAGACCACCGTGCGCTGCTCGGTGATGACGGTGTTCTACGAAGGGCGGGGTCAGGGCGGGACGCCGAAACCGGCGCAGCCTGCTGCGCAAGGCCAAGGTGGCAACGACGGCGCGATCAAGCGCATCGAGTGCACCGGCCCGGTCACCGTCGTTTCGAAGACCCAGGCCGCGACATCCGACAACGCTGTCTTCGACCGTGTCAGCAACCAGGTGATCATGACCGGCAATGTCGCGCTGAACGACGGTCCGAACATCACCCGCGGCGACAAGCTCGTCTACAACACGCAGACCGGTATCGCCAACGTGACGTCGAACGGACGCGTCCAGGGCTTCTTCGTGCCGAATTCAGGTGAGGCCGGTAAGGACAGCAAGGACAACAAGACGGGCGCCAAGCCGGCTGCCGCTCCCACCAACTGAGATTACCTTGCGGCAGAGGCGTTTGCCGGAAGCCGTTGCCAGTTCGGTGCGTCTAGCATACCAGAGCGAACCCATGTCGAACCTCAGCTGCTTGCGCTTTTCCCTGTGACGGCCCCTTTCTCTTCTCCCCCCGGCGCCGCCAAGCAAGCGCGGCCAGCTTCGCCGCGCCCGGCTGGAAGGCTGGCTGCGGGCAGCGGGTTGCTGGGTAAGCTCGGCGGCTTGCTCCGAAAGGGCAAGGCTAAGGTGGAGGCTGAAGCCGAGGCGCAGCCGGCCCTCGCCGCGAGTGCGGTCGGCGGCGCCGGCATCCTCGCCGTCAGCGGTCTGCGCAAGACTTATGGCGCCCGCAATGTCGTCAGCGAGGCCTCGCTTTATGTCCGTAACGGCGAGGCTGTCGGCCTGCTCGGTCCGAACGGCGCCGGCAAGACCACGATCTTCTACATGATCACCGGCCTGGTCAGCGCCGATATGGGCGTGATCTCGCTCGAAGGGAACGACATCACCAACCTGCCGATGTACCAGCGCGCCCGGCTCGGCATCGGCTATCTGCCGCAGGAAGCGTCGATCTTCCGCGGCCTCTCGGTCGAGGACAACATCCGGGCCGTGCTCGAGGTGGTCGAGCCGAACCGCAAGAAGCGCGAGCGCGAGCTCGACAAGCTGCTCGACGAATTCAACATCAGCCGCTTGCGCAAGGCGCCTTCGATCGCGCTCTCCGGCGGCGAGCGCCGCCGTTGCGAGATCGCCCGCGCGCTCGCCGGCCGCCCCTCCTTCATCCTGCTCGACGAGCCCTTCGCCGGCATCGATCCGATCGCGGTCGGCGACATCCAGGAGCTGGTGCGGCAATTGACCGATCGCGGCATTGGCGTGCTGATCACCGACCACAATGTTCGCGAAACGCTCGGCCTGGTCGATCGCGCCTACATCATCCATTCCGGCCGGGTGCTGACCGAAGGCTCGCCGGCCGAGATCATCGCCAATGCCGATGTCCGCCGCGTCTATCTCGGTGAGGATTTCCGGCTCTGAGAAAGCTGGTGCGCCGGCCGATGTTGCGGCGCATTAACTCCCCGGCACGAAAGCCCGTATCGGGCTTTGACGTCGCTGCACTGCACGGCTAGTCTACTCACAGGCAAGAACCGTGCCGAGTTGTCGCAGGCTGAGGAGTTGGGATCGCGATGGCGATGATGCCACGCATGGAGCTGCGCCAGGGTCAGTCCCTGGTGATGACGCCGCAATTGCTGCAGGCGATCAAGCTGCTTCAGCTCTCCCATCTTGAATTGCAAAGCTTCGTCGAAGGCGAACTGGAGCGCAATCCGCTGCTCGAGCGCGGCGACGAGGCGCCGGAGGCGGCTACGCTCAACGGCTCCGGCGAAAGTCCACTGGCTGCCGATGCGGAGAGCTATGCCCGCGCCGAAAGTCTCAACACTCAGGAGGGGATCGAGGGCAGGCTCGGCACCGGGCTCGACAACGTTTTCCAGAACGAGCAGCCCAAGGCGGCGCGCCTGGAGGCGCAAGGGACCGACAGCCTGCCGATCATCGGTGGCGCCTATGGCGGTTCCGGTGGCTCCTTCGAGGAAGGGCCCGACGGCTTCGAGAACGGGCTGACCAGCGAGCTCTCGCTGCATGAGCATCTCAGCGCCCAGCTCGACCTCGCTGTGACCGCGCCGGCCGAGCGGCTGATCGGCCGGCACATCATCGATGGCGTCGACGATTCCGGCTACCTGACCGAGCCGCTGGTCGATATCGCCGAACGGCTTGGCGTCGACCTTGCCAGGGTGGAACAGGTCCTCAGCGTCGTTCAGGGCTTCGATCCCAGCGGCGTCGCCGCCCGCGATGTCGGCGAGTGCCTGGCGATCCAGCTGCGTGACCGTGACCGCTACGACCCGGCGATGCAGGCCCTCGTCGCCAACCTGCCGCTCCTCGCCAGGCGCGACTATGCAGCCTTGAAGCGCATCTGCGGCGTCGACGACGAGGACATCGCCGACATGGTCGCGGAAATCCGGCGGCTCGACCCCAAGCCGGGGCGCGCCTTCGGCGGCTCGGCGGCGGAGACGGTGGTGCCGGACGTCTTCATCCGCGCTGCGCCGGACGGGTCCTGGCTGGTCGATCTCAATCCCGACACTCTGCCGCGCGTGCTGGTCAACCAGACCTATCACGCCCGCGTGACGAAGGCTGCACGCAGCGATGTCGAGAAGGCCTTCATCGCCGAATGCCTGCAGACGGCGAACTGGCTGACCCGATCGCTCGAGCAACGCGCCCGCACCATCCTCAAGGTCGCCAGCGAGATCGTGCGCCAGCAGGACGGCTTCTTCGCCCATGGCGTCGAGCATCTGCGGCCGCTCAACCTCAAGACCGTCGCCGATGCGATCGGCATGCACGAATCGACGGTCTCGCGCGTCACTTCGAACAAGTACCTCGCCTGCTCGCGTGGGGTCTTCGAGATGAAATACTTCTTTTCCGCCGCCATCGCCGCGACCGGCTATGGCGAGGCCCATTCGGCCGAGGCAGTGCGTCATCGCATCAAGCAGATGATCGACGACGAGCCGCCGCGGGACGTGCTTTCGGACGACGCCATCGTCACCAGGCTGAAGGAGAGCGGCATCGACATCGCTCGCCGGACCGTGGCGAAATATCGGGAATCGCTGCGGATTCCCTCCTCGATGGAGCGTCGCCGCGAGAAGGCGGCGATGGCGCTGGCTGGGCGTTGAGGAGCGAGCTCTTCCAGGCCGAGGATGCGTTGCAGCGCAATCCGTCTTTTGTTCCATGAGATGCTCGCAGGCTTGTCCTGTCGCCTGTGCAACTGCGCCAGTCCGCGCATTGACAACCCCATGAGGCCGTTCTTACCTCCTTGGGATGGTCGGCTACTGACCATGGCGACAAGAAGGGGAAGCAGTCCATGAGCTTGCGAATCTCCGGCAAGAATCTCGATGTCGGTGCTGCCCTGCGCGGGCAGGCCGAAACCAGGGTCGCCGCGGCGTTGGGCAAGTACTACGAGGGCGGCTACCAGGGACACATCACCGTCGGCAAGGATGGTACCGCCTTCAAGACCGACGGTGTCCTGCACCTGTCCTCCGGGATCACGCTCGAGGCGTCGGCCACCGCGCATGATCCCTATGCCAGTCTCGACAAGATGGCTGAGCGCATCGAGAAGCGGCTGCGCCGCTACAAGCGCCGGCTGAAGGATCGCTCCGCCGCGGCCAATGGGCGCGAGCCGCTGATGGAAATCCCCAGCTATGTGATCGCCGCTCCCGATGACGACGTCGAGGAGCAGGAGGCCGATCATGCCGGCGAAAACCCGGTGATCGTGGCCGAATCGACCAAGTCACTGCACCAGATGACGGTCGTCGACGCGGTTGCCGAGCTCGATCTGACCGGCGCGCCTGTGGTTATCTTCCGCCATGCTGGCAATGGCCGCATGAACGTCGTATACCGCCGCCGCGACGGCAATATCGGCTGGATCGATCCGCCGGCTTCTCTTTCTTGAAGTCCCGCCGCTGATGGAATTCGGGTGCCGGCCGGGATGCCGGCGGCGCCTGCGTTCCGGCACGGGACATGCATGGATTGGGTTATGACGCTGACCGATCTTCTCCGGCCCGACGCGGTGATCTCGCCGCTGCGTGCCAACTCCAAGAAGCAGGCTCTGCAGGAACTGGCGCAGCATGCAGCCGTACTGACCAGCCTGCCCGAGCGCGAGCTGTTCGAGGCGCTGCTCCAACGCGAGCGCCTGGGCTCCACCGGCATAGGCGACGGCATCGCCATCCCGCATGGCCGCATGGCCGGCATCGACCGACTCGTCGGCCTGTTCGCCCGCGCCGAGAAGGCGATCGACTTCGAGGCGCTGGACGGCCAGCCGGTCGACATCATCTTCGTGCTGATCGCGCCGGAAGGGGCGGGGGCCGATCATCTCAAGGCGCTGGCCCGCGTCGCCCGTGTGCTGCGCAACCAGTCGGTGCTGGAGCAGGTGCGCCACGCGCATGACCCGGCCGCCATCTATGCCATCCTGGCGGAGACCGCTGCCAAGGCAGCCTGAAGATCGGCTGCACTACGCAGCTCTTCCTTTGAATGATGACAGTCTAGGCTTGGAGGCCTTGCCCCGAGCGGCTATGACGCGGCCGAAGCTGTGAGGCGCCGCGCACGGCGCCGTCGAACCGCGGAGCGCCGCCGATGGCCTATACCCATGTCGATCTCTTCCCTCTCGGCGAGGACAAGACGCCCTATCGCTCGCTCGGCAGCGACGGCGTCAGCGTTGAGACCGTCGGCGGGCGCGAGGTCCTGAGCGTTTCGCGCGAGGCGATCAAGCGATTGTCCGAGCAGGCCTTCATCGACATCAACCATCTGCTGCGCCCGGGCCATCTCGCCCAGCTCGCCAAGATCCTCGACGACCCCGAGGCGACCGGGAACGACCGCTTCGTAGCCTACGACCTGCTGAAGAACGCCAACATTGCCGCCGGCGGCGTGCTGCCGATGTGCCAGGACACCGGCACGGCGATCATCATGGGCAAGAAGGGCCGCAAGGTCTGGACCGAGGGCGATGACGAGGCGGCGCTCGGCGAGGGCGTCTACGAAGCCTATCTCAAGCGCAATCTGCGCTATTCCCAGGTCGCGCCGCTCTCGATGTTCGAGGAGAAGAACACGGCGACCAACCTGCCGGCGCAGATCGACATCTATGCCGAGGGCGAGGACGCCTACAAATTCCTCTTCGTCGCCAAGGGCGGCGGCTCGGCCAACAAGACCTTCCTCTTCCAGGCGACGCCCTCGCTCCTGACCAAGGACCGGATGATGGCCTTCCTGAAGGAGAAAATCCTGACGCTCGGCACCGCCGCCTGCCCGCCCTATCACCTCGCCATCGTCATCGGCGGCACCTCGGCCGAGCAGAACCTCAAGACGGTCAAGCTCGCCTCGACCAAATACCTCGATGCGCTGCCGACCAAGGGATCACCCTCCGGCCACGCTTTCCGCGACCTCGACATGGAAGAAGAGGTCCACAAGCTGACGCAGGCGCTCGGCGTCGGCGCCCAGTTTGGCGGCAAGTATTTCTGTCATGACGTGCGCGTCATCCGCCTGCCGCGCCATGGCGCCTCGCTGCCGATCGGCCTCGGCGTCTCCTGCTCGGCCGACCGCCAGGCCAAGGGCAAGATCACCAAAGACGGCATCTTCCTGGAGGCGCTGGAAACCGACCCGTCGAAGTACCTGCCCGAGATCGACGAGGCCAAGCTTGGCGGCGACGTCGTCAAGATCGATCTCAACCGGCCGATGAGCGAGATTCTCGCCACATTGACGAAATACCCGGTGAAGACCCGGCTCTCGCTGACGGGGACGATCATCGTCGCGCGCGACTCGGCCCATGCCAAGATCCGCGAGCGGCTGGAGAACGGCCAGGGCATGCCGGACTATCTGAAGAACCACCCGGTCTATTATGCCGGCCCGGCCAAGACGCCGGAGGGCTTCGCTTCCGGCTCCTTCGGCCCGACCACGGCCGGCCGGATGGACTCCTTCGTCGACCAGTTCCAGTCCTTCGGCGGCTCGATGGTGATGCTGGCCAAGGGCAACCGCTCGGCCCAGGTCCGCGAGGCCTGCAAGGCCCATGGCGGCTTCTATCTCGGCTCGATCGGCGGCCCGGCGGCGCGTCTCGCCCAGGACTGCATCCGCAAGGTCGAATTGCTTGAGTATCCCGAGCTCGGCATGGAAGCGGTCTGGCGCATCGAGGTCGAGGACTTTCCGGCCTTCATCGTCATCGACGACAAGGGCAACGACTTCTTCAAGGAGCTGAACCTCGGATGATCGCTCGCGCTGCCGTCGCCGTCCTGCTGACCCTGTCGCCGACTCTGGCGCTGGCACAGCCTCGTCCCGTTCCGGCGACCTGCACGCGCGACCTGTTCCAGAACGAGGCGGCGATGCGCCAGCGGCAGTACAAGATGCAGCAGGTCGCCACGGCCGACCAGGCGACACAATGCGCCGCCTGGCGCGACCATGTCGCCTTCATGCAGAAGGCGCGCTCCGTCTTCGCGACCTGCCAGACCGGCCGGCAGCGCGAGGAGAACGTCGCGCAGATGGACCAGTCGCTCGCCGATTACCGGGTGCTGCTCGCCAATCGCTGTGGGCGCCGGTAGAACGGCGGTTCTCTGCGCGAAAGGCATACGATGACCGAACAGACTGAAAGCCCGCTCGGCATCGCCGTGGTGCCGGTGACGCCGTTCCAGCAGAACTGCTCGATTGTCTGGTGCACGCGCACCAAGGAGGCCGCTATCGTCGATCCTGGCGGCGATGTCGAGCGCATCCGCGGAGCGCTGAAGGAGCTCGGCGTCACGCCGGTCGCGATCTGGCTGACCCATGGCCATATCGACCATGCCGGCGGCGCGACCGAGCTCGCCGGCGTCCTGAACCTGCCGATCATCGGTCCGCACGAGGCCGACAAGTTCCTGCTCGACGCGCTGCCGCAGCAGGGACTTATGTTCGAGATGCGCGGCGTGCAGGCGGTGACGCCGACGCGCTGGCTGGCCGAGGGCGATACCGTCTCGGTCGGGGATGTCGAATTCTCCGTGCTGCATGTGCCGGGGCATACGCCCGGCCATGTCACGCTGTTCCAGAAGGATCTGCGCTTCCTGCTCGCCGGCGACACCGTCTTCGCCGGCTCGGTCGGCCGCACCGACTTCCCCTATGGCAACCACAAGGACCTGATCGGCGGGATCAAGGGCAAGCTGCTGCCGCTTGGCGACGACGTCCAGTTCCTGCCCGGCCATGGGCCCGCCAGCACGCTCGGTGAGGAGCGCAAGACCAATCCGTTCCTGCAGGGGTGAGAGGGGCCGTCATTCTCGGGCGGAGCGAAGCGCAGACCCGAGAATCTCTGGACGAGAAGACGCTGGTCGGAACCTCATCCGGCCCAAGATGCTCGGGTCAAGCCCGAGCATGACGCACGTGGCCCAGAAACGCCAACGGCCATGTCCGGAAGGGCGCGCGTACATCCGGCGTCGCTACCTTCGGGCTCATGGCCGTCTTCAACGGGACGGAGGGCTGTGGAACACCCTCGACATCGCCGTGAACCCCATATGGGATTATGATCCTGCCTTTACAAGGGGGCTCCGCCATGAAAGTCGGCGCGTCTTGATAAGCGGCTGATCGCATTGCCGGTTTCGTGTCCCATGCGATAGTCGCTGATATGTGGGAGATTCTCTCCGCCTATTGGCCGCATATCCTCGGCTTCGCCTCGCTGGCGCTGACCGTGGTCGCGGCGAGCCATGCCGCGATGACCAAGGACGAGGTTCGCGCCGCCATCGGCTGGGTCGGCGTCATCGTGCTCTCGCCGATCGTCGGGCCGCTGATCTACGCGGTCGGCGGCATCAACCGCATCCGCCGCGCCTCGATCGTCTCGCAGCGCCGGCAGAAGCTCGCCTATCCGCTCGCACAGACCTTCGAGGTCTCGGATGCCGAGGTCGCCGGTGATGTCGGCCGGCGTTTCGCCGCGCTGAAGACGTTGGGCGACAAGGCGACCCGCCGCCACCTCAAGACCGGCAACGCCATCACGGTGCTCCGGACCGGCGACGAGGCCTATGCTGCGATGATCGCGGCGATCGCTGCGGCCGAGCGCTCGATCATCCTGGAGACCTACATCTTCGATCGCGACCCGCTCGGCCTGCGCATCGCCGACGCGCTGATCGCGGCTGCCCAGCGCGGCGTCGCGGTACGCGTGCTAATCGATGCCGTCGGTGCCCGCTATTCGGTGCCGAGCATCGTCGGCTACCTGCAGAAGAGCGGCGTGCCGGTCGACGTCTTCAACGGCAATATTATCATCGGCTTGAGATTGCCCTATGCGAACCTGCGCACGCACCGCAAGCTGCTGATCGTCGACGGGCGCATCGCCTTCGCCGGCGGCATGAACATCCGCCAGGGCTTCACCACCGAGTTCGCCGGCGAAGCCGCTGGGCATGACACGCATTTCCGCGTCGAGGGCCCGGTCGTCGAGGATCTGTTCGGCGTCGCGGCTGAGGATTGGCGCTTTGCTTCGGGCGAGGAGCTCACCGGCGAGGCCTGGGCGGTCACGCCGCAAGCTGCTGCGCATGGTCCGACCGTGCTGATGCGCGCCGTCGCCTCGGGGCCGGATGCGAGCCTGGAGACCAATCACAAGCTGCTGATCGGCGCCTTCTCGGTGGCGCGGACCTCGATCCGGATCATGTCACCCTATTTCCTGCCGGATCGCGAACTGATCAGCGCGCTGATCACGGCGGCCCGGCGCGGCGTCGCCGTCGACATCGTCGTACCTGACGTCAACAATCTCGTCCTGGTCGACCGCGCCATGCGGGCGCAGTTCGACCAGGTGCTGAAGGATGGCTGCAGGATCTGGCGCGCCACCGGCTCCTTCGACCACTCCAAGCTGCTCGCGATCGACGGGAGCTGGGCCTATGTCGGCTCGTCCAATCTCGATGCGCGCTCGCTCAGGCTGAATTTCGAGATCGACCTCGAAGTGCTCGACGAGAGCTTCGCTCGCAGCATCGAAGAGCGCATCGACACCGCGATCGCGCGGGCGCGTCCGGTCACGCTGAAGGAGCTGCGCGCGCGGCCCTTTCCCTTGCGCCTGCTCGACCGGATGCTCTGGCTCTGCTCGCCTTACTTGTGAGGCTTGGTGGCTATCTCGGGTAGGCCCTAGCCGTCATGGTCGAGCTTGTCCCGACCATCCATGTCTTCCTACCGCGAGTGCGGTGTTCAAGACGTGGATGCTCGCCACAAGGGCGAGCATGACGGCGTAGGTTTCACGCGTCGAACACGCCCTTCAAAAAGTCCTGCTTGCCGATCTGGAAGCCGTTCTCGCGCAGGATGTCGTAGGCGGTCGTCGCATGGAAATAGAAGTTCGGCACGGCGAAGCGGGTGAGGTAGTCGGCGCCCTTCATCGTCACCGTGGCCGAGGGGCCGCGCGGGAAAGTCACGTCCTTGTCGAGTCCGGCATCGAGCGCTGCCCTGTCGGCCGAAGCGATGAAGTCCAGCGTTTTCGCGATCCGCCCCTTCAGCTCCTCGAAGCTCTTCTCCTCGTCGGGAAAGCGCGGATTCTCGGTCCCGCTCACCCGCGCCGCGGCATTCTTGGCGAAGTCCGACATCAGCTGAATCTGCCGGGTGAAGGACAGCATGTCCGGCGCGAGCCGGCTCGCCAGCAGCACTTCCGCCTGGATCTTGCGCTCGGACGCCTCGGCCACCGCCTTGTCGAGGATGGCGTCGAGCGCCTTCAGGGTCTGGATGAAGCCAGGGAAGACGGCGTCATAGGCGGAAAGCGGCATCGGGGACCTCACCAACGAAAACGGGCCCGGAAAGGGCCCGCAGCATTCGTCGATATTAAGGCTTCCGCCGCCGATGTCAGCGGGTGTCCGCGTCAGTCCTTGGCGCGCTCGACATAGGAGCCGTCGGCGGTCATCACCACGATGCGGGTGCCGACGCCGATATGCGGCGGGACGGCGCTGCGCACGCCGTTGGAGAGGATCGCCGGCTTGTAGGAGGAGGAGGCCGTCTGGCCCTTGGTCACCGGCTCCGTCTCGGCGACTTCGAGGGTGACGCGCTGCGGCAGCTCGATCGCGACGGCGCGGTCGTCGAACACCGAGAGCGTGACCTTCATGCCTTCCTGGAGATAGGGCGCCATGTCACCGACCACGTCGCCATCGACCGGGAGCTGGTCATAGGTCTCCGGGTTCATGAAGACGTACTGCGCGCCGTCCTGGTAGAGATAGGTGAAGTCGCGATCCTCGACATAGGCGCGCTCGACCTGCTCGGTCGTCTTGTAGCGCTGCGTGACCTTCACGCCGTCGGCGATGCGGCGCATGTCGATCTGCGTCGTCGGCGTGCCCTTGCCCGGGAAGAAGCTTTCGGCCGAAAGCACCGAGCAGAGATGCCCGTCGACTTCGAGGACGTTGCCCTTGCGGACGGAGGAGGCGATGACCTTGACCACGTGATGTTTCCTTGGCTGGCGCGGGCGCTGTCCGCGCGCTATGCGAATTCCTGTGCCGCGCCACTACCGCATTCGGGGCGCAAACGGAAGCGCGCAGGCCGGTTTGCGCGGCTTTCGCCGTAGAGAGATGTGATGAGCCAGACCCACCCGCCCTTCTGGCGGCCGGACATCCACGCCGACCGGCGCCCGGCGCTGCTGGCGCGCGGGCGGATCAAGGCGGCGCTGCGGCGCTGGTTCGAGGCGCGCGATTTCATCGAGGTTGAGGCCGCGATCCTGCAAATCTCGCCCGGCAACGAGACGCATCTGCACGGCTTTTCGACGACGCTGATCGACGATGCCGGCGCCGGACATCCTTATTACCTGCACACCTCGCCGGAATTCGCCACCAAGAAGCTGCTGTCGGCCGGCGAGCCGCGGATCTTCGATTTCGCCCGCGTCTTCCGCAATCGCGAGCGCACGGCGCTGCACCATCCCGAGTTCACCATGCTGGAATGGTATCGCGCCGGGGAAGACTATGAGGCGCTGATGCGGGACTGCGCCGCGCTGCTTGCAGAGGCCGCAAAGGCCGCCGGCACGACCGTTCTGCGCTGGCGCGGCAGCGAGGTCGATCCCTTCGCCGAGCCCGAACGCGTGACCTTGCACGAGGCCTTCGCCCGCCATGCCGGCATCGACCTGCTGGCGACGATCTCCGGGGACGGTGCGGTCGATCGTGAGGCGCTGGCTGCGCAGGCGCTGGCCGCCGGCATCCGCCTCGCCGAGGACGACAGCTGGTCCGACATTTTCAGTCGAGTCCTCTCCGAGAAGATCGAGCCGCAGCTCGGTCGCGGCCGTGCCACCATTCTGTGCGAATACCCGATCTGCGAGGCGGCGCTCGCCCGGCCCAAGCCCGGCGATCCACGCGTCGCCGAGCGTTTCGAGCTCTATGCCTGCGGCGTCGAGCTCGCCAATGCTTTCGGCGAATTGACCGACGTGGACGAGCAGCGCCGGCGCTTCGAGGCGGACATGGACGAGAAGCAGCGCATCTATGGCGAGCGCTATCCGATCGACGAGGATTTCCTCTCGGCACTCGGTGTGATGCCGCAGGCTTCGGGCATTGCGCTCGGCTTCGATCGCCTCGTGATGCTCGCCACCGGTGCGCGCCGGATCGAGGATGTGCTCTGGACGCCGGTCGCGGAACCGGGCAGGGGAGGGCGATGACGATCCACCAGCCGCCCGGCCAGCCGCTGAAGACGGTCGACGCCCTCGTCGAGCGTGGCCTCGTCGCGCTCGAAAGGCGCGAGGCGCTGGCCGAGGTGGCCAAGCGCTATGCCGTCTCGGTGACGCCGGCGATCGCGGCGCTGATCGATCCCGCCGACGAAGCTGATCCGATCGTCCGCCAGTTCATTCCTGCCCCGGCCGAGCTGACGACCCTGCCGGAAGAACTCGCCGACCCGATCGGCGACGAGGCGCATTCGCCGGTCGAGGGTGTCGTCCATCGCTACCCCGACCGGGCTTTGCTCAAGCTGGTCCATGCCTGCCCGGTCTATTGCCGTTTCTGCTTCCGTCGCGAGATGGTCGGCCCCGGCGGCGATGCCTTGACCGGCGACAAGCTCGATGCCGCGCTCGCCTATCTCACCTCCCGTCCGGAGATCTGGGAGGTGATCATGACCGGCGGTGACCCGCTGATCCTCTCCGCCCGTCGCGTGCGCGAGGTCGCGAAGCGTCTCGCCGCGATCCCGCATATCAAGGTGGCGCGCTGGCATACGCGCGTGCCGATGGTCCAGCCCGAGCGTATCACCGAGGATTATGCCCGCGCGCTGCGCATCCCAGGCAAGGCGAGCTATATCGCCGTCCACGCCAACCATCCGCGCGAGTTCACCGCGGACTCGAAGGCTGCACTGGCGCGCCTCGCCGATGCCGGCCATGTCCTGGTCAGCCAGAGCGTGCTGCTCAAGGGCGTCAATGCCGATCTCGAGACCCTGTCGGCGCTGATGCGCGCCTTCGTCGAGAACCGGGTCAAGCCCTATTACCTGCACCATCCCGACCTCGCGCCGGGTACCTCGCATTTCCGGCTGTCGCTGGCTGAAGGTCAGGCGCTCGTCAAAAGCCTGCGCGGCAACCTTTCCGGCCTGTGCCAGCCGACTTATATCCTCGACATCCCCGGCGGGGCCGGCAAGATTCCGGTCGGGCCCGCCTTTCTTTCGGGCTGCGAGACGCCCGGCGCGCAGGGGTTCGCGGAGGATCGCCATGGCGAGCTCCACACCTATCCGCCGGTCTGACGCAACCCCGCCGCGGCGCTCCGCGAAGGATTGAAGGCCATGCTGACCCCCTCCGCGCCCGACAAGCTGCCGCTCGCGATCGTCTCCGACATCGCCTGCCCCTGGTGCTTCATCGGCAAGGCCCGGCTCGAGACCGCGCTCGCCAACCACAATCTCACCGAGCGCGTCGCCATCACCTGGCTGCCCTATGAGCTCAATCCGGAGATGCCGCCGGAGGGCATGGATCGCACCGCCTATCTCGACGGCAAGTTCGGCCCCGGCAAGCGCCGCGAGATCGAACTGCGCCTGTCCGAGGCGGCGCTGGAGAGCGGCGTCACCTTCAACTGGGCGAAGGTCACGAAGAGCGTCAACACCCGCATGGCGCATATGCTGGTCGCTGCCGCCGCGACCGTGCAGCGCGGCGGCGAGATGACCGCGGCGCTGTTCAAGGCCTATTGGCAGGATGGGCGCGACATCGGCGACCTCGAGACGCTGGTCGCGATCGCCGTCGAGCAAGGCTTCGACGAGCAGGCGGCCCGCGACGAGCTCGCCAATGACGAATTGCGCGAGACCATCATCGGGCTGGAGGCCCACGCCCAGAAGGTCGGCGTCACCGGCGTGCCCTTCTTCATCGTCGACGGCAAGCTCGCCGTCTCCGGCGCCCAGCCGCCGGAGGTCTGGACGCAGGTCTTCGCGCAGGTGCTGGCGGGCCGGCAGCAGGGTAGCGAGGACGAGTGAGGCGTTCGGCAGCGCATCCGCTGCGGGATCGAAAAAAAGATCCGTCTCAGAAATGAGATAATCCTTGCGCTGCCACTCGAATCGTGCCTTTCACCGCAGAGCAGGTGGAGGGCAGCGCGATGACGCAGAAGATCAATGATCTCCGGGACCGCATGATCGTCGCGCTCGACGTACCGACGGTTTGGGACGCCTATCGCATCGTCTCGACGCTCGGTGACGGCGCGAGCTTCTACAAGATCGGCTATCGGCTCGCCTTCGCCGGCGGGCTCGACCTCGCCCGTCAGCTCGTGACCGAAGGCAAGAAGGTTTTCCTCGACCTCAAGCTGCACGACATCGGCAACACCGTCACCGAGGGGGTAGAGTCGCTGACCAAGCTTGGCGTCACCTTCCTCACCGTGCACGCCTACCCGCAGACCATGCGCGGCGCGGTCGAGGGCCGCGGCGATGCGGCCTTGAAGCTGCTCGCCGTCACCGCCCTGACCTCTTATGACGATGGCGACCTCAAGGATGCCGGCTACGGCCTCGCCGTGCGCGATCTCGTGCGCCTGCGTGCCCAGCAGGCCCGCGGCGCCGGCGTCGACGGCATCGTCTGCTCCGCCGCCGAGACCGAGCTGGTGCGCGACGTGATTGGCCCGGACATGGTGATCGTCACGCCCGGCATCCGCCCGGCCGGCAGCGCCGCCGGCGACCAGAAGCGCACGCTCACCCCGGCCGAGGCGATCCGCGCCGGGGCCGACCATCTCGTCGTCGGGCGTCCCATCATCCGCGCGGCCGACCCGCGTGCAGCGGCTGCTGCGGTCATGGACGAGATCGCGGGCGCCGCTTAGTCTTCCCGCCGACTCAACCGGATACGGAAGCGGCAAATGCCTAAGGGATATGTGATCGGTCGCGCCAAGGTGACCAATGCGACGCAATGGGCGGTCTATGCCGCGAAGGCTTCCGAGGTGATCAAGCAATATGGCGGCACGCCTTTGGTGCGCGGCGGCCAGATGTCGCTTGGCGAGGGCGAGGGCCGGGCCCGCAACGTCGTCCTCGAATTCCCCGATTATGCGACGGCCAAGGCCTATCTGTTCTCTGCCGAATACGCCGAGGCACGCAAGCTGCGCGAAGGCGCTGGCGAGATCGACCTGATCGCGGTCGAGGGAGCCTGACCATGGCGAAAGGCTATTGGGTCGCCCGCGTCGACGTGCAGAACGAGTCGGAATACGCCACCTATCGCTCGCTCAACGCCATCGCCTTCGCCAAATACGGCGCCAAATTCGTCGTCCGCGGCGGCGAGTACAAGCTCGCCCGTGGCGAGGGCCGCAAGCACAACGTCGTCATCGAGTTCAAGGACATCGAGACGGCGCGTGCCTGCTATGACTCGCCGGAATACCAGGCGGCCGTGCAGCACCTCGCCAAGGTCGGCCCGGTCGATCTCGTCATCATCGAGGGCTACGAGGGCGCACAGCCGGGCGATTGAGCCCGGTCCCTGCATTCAAACCCTCTAGTCGTTCCGGGCGACCGGAGGGAGACCCGGGACCCATTCCGGAACCTCTGTCGGAAAGGCTCCGGAATGGATCCCGGATCGGCGCGGCTTCGCCGCTTGTCCGGGATGACTGCCTTTGTGTTGGTAGGGCGACGTTTCAGCTCTCGAACAGCGTCCGGAACCGGCTCGGCTGCGAGCGCAGGTACTGCTTCGGCGCCTTGATGCTGGCGCCGAGATGGGCGGCGGCATGCCAGGGCCAGCGCGGCTCGTAGAGGATGCCTCGCGCCAGCGCGACCATGTCGGCATCGCCGCCGGCGACCACTGCTTCGGCATGCTCGTAATCGGTGATCAGGCCGACGGCGATGGTCGGCACGCCCGTCGCCGCCTTCACCGCCCGGGCCAGCGGCACCTGGTAGCCCGGCGACAGCGCGATCGTCTGCGCGGCCGAGACGCCGCCGCTGGAGACATGGATGAAGCTGGTGCCGCGCGCCTTCAGCGCCTCGGAGAAGGCGATGGTCTGGCCGATATCCCAGCCGCCCTCGGCCCAGTCCGTCCCTGAGACACGCACGCCGACCGGGATCGCGGCCGGCACCGTCTCGCGCACCGCGTCGAAGACCTCGAGCGGGAAGCGCATGCGGTTTTCCAGCGAGCCGCCATAGGCATCGTCACGCTGGTTCGCCAGCGGCGACAGAAACTGGTGCAGCAGATAGCCATGGGCGCAATGCAGCTCGATTGCCTGCAGGCCGAGCCGCACTGCCCGGCGCGCGGTCGCGACGAAGGCTTCGCGGATCCGCTTCAAACCGGCTGAATCCAGCGGCAGCGGTGGCCGGTCCTTGGCCTGCATCGGCAAGGCGGACGGGGCGAGCGTCTGCCAGCCGCGATCATCGAGCGCGCGTTGCCCGCCTCCGGTCCAGGGCGAATGGACAGAGGCCTTGCGGCCGGCATGGCCGAGCTGGATGCCGACAGGCATGTCGGAATGGCGGCGGATCGCGTTAAGCACGCGCGCCAGCGCCGCTTCGTTGGCATCGCTCCACAGGCCAAGATCGTCCGGGCTGATCCGTCCCTCCGGCTCGACCGCTGTCGCCTCGATGATCAGCAGCCCGGCGCCCGACAAGGCGAGGTTGCCGAGATGGATCATGTGCCAGTCGGTCGCCGAGCCTTCCTCCGCGGAATATTGGCACATCGGCGCGATCACGATGCGGTTCGACAGGTGCAGGCCGCCAAGGTCGAAGGGCTGGAAGAGCTGGCTGGGCATGCTGAGTCCCGAGGTCGTGGCAGGAATATGAGACTAATGGTGTTGCGTCTCTGCGGCCGCAGTTTTCGCGCTGCTGCCGCGCCTCGCCTTCAGGATCGGCTCGACGATGAAGTGCATGCCGACGAGGCAGAGCCCGCCGACGATGAGCCCGAACACGGCCGAGGCGGCTGCGGTAGTGAGCCATTCGAGTACGCTTGTGAGCGCCGGCCAGGCGCCTCCGACCGCGACGGCGACGGCATGGATGGCGTGCTCGATCCCGGCGAGCCCATAGCCGGCCAGGCCATGGATGATGATGCCGCCGCCGACCCAGAGCATCGCCGCCGTGCCGACCGCGCTCAGCACCTTGAGGAAGGGCGGCATGCCGGTGACGAGGCCGCGCCCCAGGATCCGGATTGGAAGAACGCTGCTGCGCGACAGGGCGACGCCGGCATCATCAGCCTTCACGATCAGGGCGACGACGCCGTAGACCAGCACGGTCATGCCGAGCCCGACCACGGCCAGCACCAGCGCCTGCATCCAGAAGGAGGAAGCGGTGACGCCGGACAGCGTGATCGCCATGATCTCGGCCGAGAGGATGAAGTCGGTCTTGATCGCGCCGGCGATCTTCTGCTCCTCGAGCTCCTTGGAGTCGAGGATGTCGGCGCCGCCCTCGCCGGCGATGTCGTCATGATCCGCATGCGGCACGACGAGCTCGTAGACCTTCTCGAAGCCTTCGAAACAGAGATAGGCGCCGCCCGCCATCAGCAGCGGCGTGATCGCCCAGGGCGCGACGAGGCTGAGCACCAGCGCCGCCGGCAGCAGGAAGAGCAGCTTGTTCTTGAGCGAGCCGAGCGCGATCTTCCAGATGATCGGCAGTTCACGCTCCGCCGCGAAGCCGACGGCGTAGCGCGGCGTCACCGCTGCGTCGTCGATGACGATACCGGCCGCCTTGGCGCCGGCCTTGGTCGCCTGCGCCGCAGCGTCGTCTAGTGCGGCCGCAGCGACCTTGGCCAGGGCTGCGACGTCGTCGAGAAGGGCGAACAGTCCCGAACTCATGGCGGTCTCCAGGCGAGGCCGCAGGCTGGGCGGCGCGGGGCTGATAAGCGATCCGGTTTGCCCTGATATGACAGCAGCGAGGCGCCCGCAGGCAAGCGGGAGCGTGTGTGGGCTTGACTCCGAAGCGTTTTGGAGTCGCTTTATGTCTAGAACAAAAAGTGAACATATACTCCGATGGCCAACGCACCCACCCGTTCTCTGGCTGCCCTGCGGCAGAGCCTCGCTCTGGCGGGGCTGGCGCGCGAGCTTGCGCCGGTGGAGCGCGTCGCGTTCGGGATGTCCTCGCTGGACGAGCCGCTGGGCGGCGGGATCGCCCGCGCTGCCCTGCATGAGGTTTATGCTTCGGCCGGATCCGATCTGCCCGCCGCGACGGGCTTCGCCGCGGCGCTGGCTTTGCGCGCCGCCGGCTCGCGACCCGTGCTTTGGGTCCGGCAGGATTTCCTCGACGCTGAGGCCGGGCGGCTGCACCCGCCGGGGCTGGCCGAGCTCGGGCTCGATCCCGCGCAGATCCTCTTGGTCAGGGTCGGGGATGGCGCCGTCTCTTATAC
>SCMY01000022.1 GCA_005502805.1 Rhizobiales bacterium 2SD
CGGGCGACAACATCGCCATGGAAGTGCACCTGATCGTGCCGATCGCGATGGAAGAGAAGCTGCGCTTCGCCATCCGCGAAGGCGGCAGGACCGTCGGCGCCGGCGTCGTCGCCTCGATCATTGCCTGATCGACGCGCATAGCGTTTCGGGAAAGGGCGGCGGCAACGCCGCCCTTTTTCGTTTCCGTAGGGCAGCCGTTTTGGCGGCACTGGCTTCACGGCGAGGATCGTGCCAGCTTCCTGTATCTTGCATACGGACTGGAGATCGCGATGAGTCCCCGCCATTCGCTCGCCGACAGGCTGCGCCAGCCCGGCCTCGTCGTCGCGCCCGGTTGCCATGACGCCATCGGCGCCAGAGCGATCGAGCAGGCCGGGTTCGAGGCGGTCTACATGACCGGCAACGGCCTTTCCGCCAGCCTGATCGGCGCGCCCGATATCGGCCTCCTGACCATGACCGAGATGGTGGCGCGCGGCCGGGCCCTGGCAGCAGCGATCACCGTGCCGCTGATTGCCGATGCCGATACCGGCTATGGCAACCTCAACAACGTCGCCCGCACTGTCGCCGAATACGAGGCGGCCGGGGTCGCCGCGATCCATCTCGAGGACCAGGTCACGCCCAAGCGCTGCGGCGCGATGAAGGGGCTGGCGCTGGTCACGCCCGAGGAGCATGCCGAGAAGATCCGCATCGCGGTGGCGACAAGGCGCGATCCCGATTTCCTGATCATCGGCCGCTCGGACGCAAGGCTGCCGCTCGGCCTCGACGAGGCGATCGCGCGCGGCAGGGCCTATGCGCAGGCCGGCGCCGATCTCGTGCTGCTGGAGATGCTGCAATCCGAGGAGGAGATGAAGCGGGCGCTGGGCGAGATCGAGGCGCCGCTGATGTTCAACTATGTCGAGGGCAGGGTGCCGCCGTTGACGGCCGCGGATTTCGAGCGACTCGGCTTCAAGGTGCTGAGCTATCCGGTCGCCTCGACATTGGCCTACGCCCATATGATGGCGGCCTTCGCGCGCGAGCTGAAGCGCTCCGGCACGACGCGCGGGCTTGAAGGCGCCATGCTCGACCTGCCGAGCTACGAGGCTTTCCTGGGGCGCGAGCACTATGCCTGATCTCAAGGTCGAGCAGCCGAAATCGCTGGTCGCCATCGTCGAGGAACGGTTGCGCAACGCGATCGTCGACGCCGAGATGCGCCTTGGCGAGACCCTGTCGGAGGAAGCGCTGAGCGAGGCCCTCGGCGTCAGCCGCACGCCGGTGCGCGAGGCGCTGGCGCGGCTGCAATTGCAGGGGCTGGTGACGATCGTGCCGAAGAAGGGCACCTTCGTCTTCGCGCCGACCGAGGAGGATGTCTCCGAGCTCTGTGTCTTCCGCTACATGCTGGAGACGCAGGCCCTGCGCGAATGCATGAGCAAGGCGCGCGGGCCCGCGCTCGCCGCGATGAAGGACGCGCTCGCAGCGATGGAGGCGGCACAGGCCGGCGGCAGCCGCCGCGACTATGCCAGGGCCGATACCGTCTTCCACGAGGTCTTCTTCCAGCATTGCGGCAACCGCTATCTCGGCAACGCCTATCGCGGCGTCTCCGGCCGCGTCGCGGCGCTGCGCACCCATCTCTCGGTGCCGCTGGAGGGCGAGCAGGAGCGCTCCATGGCCGAGCACCATCTGATGGTCGAAGCCTTCGCGGCCGGGCGGCTGGCCGATCTCGACTCGATCCTGCATCGGCACATCATGCGGGCCTGGGACGCCTATGCCGATGTGCTGCGCAGCGGCGAAGTGCGGGGCTGAGCAGTCGGCCGGACAGCGGTGCACCGGCCGCGATCAAATCATCTTGCATACAGTGTCCTAGGGCCTATGCTCCCTGGCGAGAGCCTGTAACGGCCGTCGACGCTCGGGAGGAGCCCCATGACCATCGCCCTGAAAGCCGCCGCCCTGGCACTCGCGCTGGCCGCTACGCCAGCTCTGGCTCAGGACAAGGTGAAGCTCGTCACCATCGCCGAACTCTCCGGACCGGGCGCGACCGCCGGCACCAACTGGAAGAGCGGCATCGAGCTCGCGGTCGAGGAGATCAACGCCAAGGGCGGCATTCTCGGGCGCAAGATCGATATGGTCGCCTATGACACGCAGACCAATCCGGCCAATGCCCGCGCCGCGGTCCAGCGCGCGATCGACGAGGGCACCCATGCGGTGCTCGGGCCGGTCTATACCGGCTCGATCATGGCCTCGATGCAGATCGCCCAGCGCGCCGAGATCGCCCAGCTCGCTGCCGGTGACGGCACGGCCTACACCGCCCAAGGCAATCCCTTCATCTTCCGAACCTCGCTCAGCCAGTCGGCGGCGATGCCGAAGATCGCCGCCTATCTGAAGGACCAGGTCAAGGCGAAGTCGGTCGCCGTGGTCTGGGTCAACAACGATTTCGGCAAGGGCGGGCACGAGGCCATCCTGAAGGAACTGAAAAGCCGCGGCATCGAGGTGCCGGTCGACCTCTCGACCGAGCAGGGCCAGGCCGATTTCGCCGGCGAGGCGATCAAGGTGAAGAACGCGCAGGTCGACGCCGTCTTCGTCTACCTGAACGAAGAGGAGAGCGCCCGGCTCCTGGTGGCGATGCGCGACCAGAATGTCGGCAAGCCGGTGATCGGCGAGACCACGATCCTGAGCCAGAAGGTGATCGAGCTCGCCGGCAAGGCGGCGGACGGCGTGCGCGGCCATGTCGGGCAGACCGTCGACGCGCCGATTCCCGCCTTGCAGGAGTTCGGCAAGCGCTTCGAGGCGCGCTTCAAGTTCGTGCCCGACCATAACGGCATCAAGGGCTACATGGCCGTCCATGCGGTCAAATGGGCGACGGAGAAGCTCGGCAAGTTCGAGCCGACCAAGATCGCGGCGACTTTGCATGGCGCCACGATCAAGCCGGAGGAGGCGCCAGGCATCCTGATGGAGACGACCTTCGACGCGAAGGGCGACGTCCAGCGCGAAAGCTTCCTGGCCGAGGTGGTCGACGGCAAGCAGAAGATCATCGGCCGCCTGCCGAAGTGAACGACGGGCGGCCCGAGGTGGAGGTTGAAAGGGCGGCGGCGCCTCCGCCCTGTCTCGTTGCGCACAGGCGCCTGCTCGGGGTTCGCGCCGCAATGTCCCGATGCGCCAAGGCCTTGGCGCGGCCGGCTGACGAATTGAGTCAACTTCCGGCATCGCCGTGACGATTTCGACTTGAAAAGCCGGCGGGGTTCAGGCTAAGCAACCGGCGCTACAGGGGTGTAGCTCAGTTGGTAGAGTACCGGTCTCCAAAACCGGGTGTCGCAGGTTCGAGCCCTGCCGCCCCTGCCAGTCCCAGCATTGCCTGGTAACGAACCAGGCCGACGGGACGATCTCTCTTCAGAACCTCTGCGCCGCCGGGTCGATCCAGGCTGAGACGCTCGCCGCGCCGGCCCCTTTGGGGGCAGGCGATGCGATCTTCCCATGCGCTCGCAGGCCGGCCTACCGGCTCCGGCGAGGCGCAACGGCCTGCGACCTGTCGGCCATGATTCCGCCTGCCGGATCCCGCTTGGAGGCGAATGTCCGGACTGCGCCCTGATTGTACGAAAAGGTGGTCATGGGCCGAATGTGGGGATAGCGGATCGTGCCGCCTGCCGGGTCCCGGGTGAGGTCGGTGCCCGAGGCGGCGAAAGCCGCGCTCGGGACAGCCGAGAGGAGAGCGATGGCGAGAAATTTGTTGAGCATTGACGTTCTCCTTCGCTTTTGGCTGAGTTGGTCACGAAATTTTCGCTGGTAAGACCCCTGTGACCCAGCCCGATTTCTAGAAGGGCTCTCTGTAATCAGGAGCCTGATGACATCATATTATTTTTGACATCATCGGGATGTGAGATTTTTCACATTCCGATATCTTGAAACAATTTGTTACGGGCGCGGTGGCGGTCTGATCTCCCCGCCCGGCTCTGCGCGCGTCGAAGCCTGCTTCAATCGCTATTGTCCGGTGGGCTGCCGGACGCCAGTGGCGATGATCCTTGCTCGCTTCCGGGCGTGGGACGCATCGCGGCGATCCCGCCGCTCTTGGTTCCGAGCCGATCGCTGGGCTCGATGGCGGTTTTCGGATAGGCAACTGCCGGGGCCATGCGGCAAGCCAAGTTTGGCGCTGCCAGTTCGCGCAGCGCCGTGACGCGGTCCTTCCCAGGCCCATGAGGTTTTCCCGGGCGCCTACGCGCCGCAACTCATTCACTCAGCGATGACCCAGAACATCTACGACGACGCCGGCTTCTTCCAGAATTACAGCCAGCTGCCGCGCTCGCAGCGCGGGCTCGACGGCGCGCCGGAATGGCCGGCGCTGCGCGCTTTGCTGCCGCAGCTCGCAGGGGCGCGCGTGCTCGATCTCGGTTGTGGCTTCGGCTGGTTCTGCCGCTTCGCGGTGGGTGAGGGCGCGGCGGAGGTCGTCGGTGTCGATGTCTCCGAGCGCATGCTGGCGCGGGCGGGGGCGGAGACGCCAGCGGCAAGCGTCCGCTACAAGCAGGCCGATCTCGAGACTTACGAGCCGGCGACCGGGCAGTTCGACCTCGTCTATTCCTCGCTCGCCTTCCACTATCTCGTCGATCTTCCAGCTGTGTTCGGCCGCATCGCGCGGGCGCTGAACCCGGGCGGGCGCTTCGTCTTCTCGGTCGAGCATCCGATCATGACGGCGCCGCGGCACCAGGCATGGGGCGAGGATGAATCGGGCCTGCCGGTCTGGCCGGTCGGGGCGTATCTCGACGAGGGCCGGCGCGTCACCGATTGGCTGGCCGAGGGCGTGGTCAAGCAGCACCGCACGCTGGCGAGCTATCTCAACCTGCTGATCGGGCTCGGGCTGAGACTGCGGCACATCGAGGAATGGGGGCCGACGCCGGAGCAGATCGCCGCCGAGCCGGATTGGGCGAAGGAGCGCGAGCGCCCGGCCTTCCTGCTGATCGCCGCGGAGAAGCCTTGAGCGATGCCTTCTCAAAACCGCTTGGCGAGCGGGCTTTCGCGTTGTAAGAAGCCCCTAACGACGGCGCGCGGCTCCCTGAGCCCCGCGCCGCGAATCTTTCAGGACCACCGAATCGCTGCGCTGAAGCGACGATCCGGAACCGAGGTGACGAGCCCGATGGCGAAGACCAATCCCTTCCAGTTCCTGCAGGAAGTGCGCAACGAAGCCAACAAGGTGACCTGGCCTTCGCGCCGCGAGACGCTGATCACCACCGGCCTCGTGCTGCTGATGGTGCTGGTCTCGAGCCTGTTCTTCCTCTTCACCGACACGGTCATCCGCTGGGGGCTCGCCCTCATCCTCGGCGCACGCTGAACGAAGGCAACACGAACGTGAGCACCCGCTGGTACATCGTCCACGCCTATTCCAACTTCGAGAACAAGGTCGCGCAGTCGATCAAGGATCAGGCCGCGCAGCGCAACCTCTCCGACAAGTTCGACGAGGTGCTGGTCCCGACCGAGAAGGTCGTCGAGGTCCGCCGCGGCCGCAAGGTCGACACCGAGCGCAAGTTCTTCCCGGGCTATGTCCTGGTGAAGTGCGAGATGACCGACGAGGTCTACCACCTCATCAAGAACACGCCCAAGGTCACCGGCTTCCTCGGCGCCGACAAGGCCAAGCCGATGCCGATCCCCGAGCATGAGGCGATGCGGATCAAGGGCCAGGTCGCCGAGGGCATCGAGCGGCCGAAGCCGACGGTGGTGTTCGAGGTCGGCGAGCAGGTGAAGGTCGCCGACGGCCCGTTCGCTTCGTTCAACGGCGTCGTCGAGGATGTCGACCATGCTCGCGCCCGCCTCAAGGTCGCGGTTTCGATCTTCGGCCGCGCCACGCCGGTCGAGCTGGAATACGGCCAGGTCGAGAAGCTCTGAGACTGAAGACTGGTTGAGAGGTTGCAAAGGGTGCCGGAGACGGCACCCTTTTTGCGCGAGTACCGTAGTTAACGCCTCCTTCAGGCGTGTGTGACAATGTCTCGCCGGCTTTCGGGCGGGCGGGCATGTTTCCCAGGACATTCAAGGCGACGGTCGGGCAGCGCCTGGCGCTGTGGGGCGTGCTGCTCGGCGCGCTGTCATGTCTTTACGTCGCGACCGAGCTGGTCGGTTCGCGCAAGCTTCACGGCTTCACCCAAGCCCTGGCGGCCCAGAGCGATCTCGCCCAGCGCCTCGAAGCGACGACCATGCTGTTCGAGCGGATCAGCATCGCGATCTTCTCGGGTGCGCGGGCCGAGATTTCCGACCTCGAAGTGCTCGCGATCGGCGCCGAGGACATCGCCGGCCGTTTGGACGGCAAGCTGAAATCCGACGCGCAGACCATTGCGGCCGCCGCCAGCGCCATGCGCCAGGCCGCCGACATCCCGACGGCCCGGGCCGAGCTCAGGGTGATCGCCGACAAGCGCTCGGCCCTGCGGCGCGGGCTCGGCGAGGAGATCGGCCAGTTGAGCGCGAATCTCTCGCAGCATGTCGAGAGCGCCCATCGGAACAAGGTGCTGCTCTCGCTGCTCGGGCTGTTCAGCCTGATCTTCATCGTCATGCTCGAACATCGCTGGCTGGTTCGCCCGATTTCCGGCATGGCGCGGGCCCTGGCGAAGAGCCGGCAGGAGGATGGCGAACTCGACAAGCTCGCCATGCGGCGTGACGAGGTCGGCATGCTCGGCCAGGCGCTGCTGGCGCATCTGCGCGGGCAGGAGGCCGAGCAGGAAGCCGCTCGGGCGCGGCTCAGTGCACTGTCGGGCGAGGTCGCGCGGCAGGAGGCCGCCCAGGCCCGCAACGCCGCTTTCCAGGAGCGGATCGCCCTGATCGCCCAGGCTCTGGAGCAGCATGGCTCCCGCCTGTCCCAGGCTGCCGGGGAATTTGCGCAGCTCTCCGGGGTGGTCGACGAGCGGGCCGGGGCTGCGACGCAGTCGACGCAGCGGGTCTCCGGCCATGTCGACCACGTCGCCGGCGCGATCACCGAAGTCTCGTCGCTGCTCGCCACGGCGGCGAGCGAGGCCCAGCGCACCTCCGAGGTCGCGGATGCGGCCAAGGCGCTCGTCGACGAGGCGACTGCCGACACCGTCGTCCTGTGCGACGCGGTCGGCAAGATCGTTGACGTCATCGACATCATCGGCACCGTCGCCAGCCAGACAAATCTGCTGGCGCTGAACGCCACGATCGAGGCGGCGCGGGCCGGCGAGGCGGGCAGGGGCTTCGCCGTCGTCGCCGGCGAGGTGAAGCAGCTGGCGCATCGTACCGCCGAGGCGACCGATGATGTCCGCAAGGGTCTGGATCAGATCAACATCGCGGCCCAGCGCATCACCATGCGCGTCGGCGCCCTGGTGACCTCGGTCGAGAAGGTCGACAGGGCGGCGCTCTCGATCGCCGAACTGACCGCGCGCCAGGATGTCGGCTCGCGCTCGATCAGCGAGACGACGATGCGGACCGCTGGCGATGTCAGGCTCGTCGCCGAGCAGGTCGAGCAACTTGCCGGCACGCTGGCGAGCTGGCGCCAGACCGCCGGCTCGGTCACCGCAGCGTCGGCCGATCTCGACCGGCAGGCGGCGGAGCTGCGGCAGGCGGTCGACGGCTTCATCTCGCGCAGGGAGCAGGTCAGCGCATGAGCATGGCGATTTCCGAGAGCGAGGCCAGGGCTGCCGGCACGCCGGCGCTGCCGATCATCGCGCAGGCCCTGCACTGGCTGACCGCGGCGCTGGTTCTGGCCCTGTTCGGCACCGGCGTGATGATGACGCAGCTCGGCGGGGGAGTGGTCGCGGACCTGCTCTACCTGGCCCATAAGACCACCGGCGCCCTGCTGCTCTGCCTCGTGCTGTTTCGTATCGGCTACCGTCTGCTCGCGCATCTCTCCGGACGCTGGCAGAAGGGAGCGGCGAGCCGGCCGGTGCATGCGCTGCTCTATCTCGGCCTGCTGATCGTGCCGTTGCTGGGCTGGGCGGGGGCATCGGGTTTCGGGGCGCGGCAACTGCTCTTCGGCTTCTCCCTCCCGGAGATCTGGTCGCCGGAGGCGGGCCATGCCGAGTTGCTGCTGACGAGCCATGCCTGGCTCGCTTTCGGCCTGATCGCATTGGTCGTCGTCCATATCGGGGTGGCGCTCGGCGACTACCTGACCCGGGACGCCAAGGCCGATTGAGCCGCTCTATCCGGCGAACACCCGGCCGCTTCGCCGTCTATGCCAGCATATGGTCCGCCAGACTGTAGCAGTGGCTCGCCTGGTAGGCGTTCCGGCCCCGGTTCATGTGCGTCAGATTGAACCTACGGATAGCACTCAGAGCGCGGCGATCTGCAAGGAACCGGCGGATCGAGGCGGAGCCCCGCACTTTGACCCCAAACATGTCTGCGCCCTTCGGGACAAAATAGCCGATATCTTCCGGCGCCGTGACGCAGTGCTCGAGAAGAGCTTCGTCCAGATGATCCTGCAGGGGAGAATGGTCCGTGGTGAAATCCGAAAGATGCACCAGGAAGCGCGCGCGGATGCCCTCTCCATCGGCATAGAGCGTGAAAAGCTCCATCCAGCTCGCATTGACGCGGACGAGCGGCTTGTCGGACGTCGACGGCAAACAGGACACCGACCAGTACTGCCGCTCGCTCTTGCGTGGGATCGGGATGCAGTTCCGGCCGTAGAAACCGAGAATCTCCAGAACCTCCTGCGCCTGCGGGCGGCGCAGCAATTTCTGAAACCGCGGGACGTATTTGAATCGCAGTTCGAGGGACTCCGACCGCTCGTCGGCATCGCGTAAGTCGGCCTTGCCTTCGATCCAGTCACGCTGCTGCCCTGGATCCAGGAACCGGCGCAGGCCGGTCGTGCTGCGGCGAGGGGATGTGCTCACTTCGGGTGCCATGACGGTCCATTTGCGCTGGGCATTGCGGGGGGATCATGGGCTGGCCTCCGGTCAATACGCGACGGTAGCCTGTTCTTGATCGCGGAGAGAGGTTGCTGCAGCGTACCGGGGCGGCCAGGGGATGGAACGGGCGCAGTCGCCAGATCGGCGCCGTGGCCCGCGCCGTGACCGTGCAGCTCTTGAAAGCACTAAAGGAGTGCTTTATATAAAAGCCATGGCCGGAAAGCTACACACCACGATGGCGCTCACCCTGTCGCCATCCTCCGAGGACCGCGAGGCGCTCCATGCGACCCTGGCTGCCTATCGCCAGGCCATGGCGATCCTCGACGGCACCAAAGGCGCCAATCTCGTCGCGCTTCACGAGGAAGCCTATGAGGAGATCCGCGCCCGCACCGGCCTGCCTTCGCGCATGGCGACGCTCGCTTTGCGCGACCACAGCAAGCGCACGGTCGGCGCCCCGATCGACGACATCCCGCTCGATTCCAAGCTGTTCTCGGTCAAGGGCCTGGACAGCCTGAGCATCGCCACCATCGGTGGACGCGTCGTCATCCCCTATTCGGTGGATGGCTATCGCGGCGGTTGGGATGATTTTGCCGAAGCCCGTTTGTGCTTCAGCGGAACGTCGATCAACGTCCTTGTCGGTGTCCAGGCCGGCCTCCATCCCCAGAAGGAGACCACCATGTCCAATGAAGGTATCCTCGCCCGCCTCGGGCGCGTCATCGCCGGCGTCGTCAACAATGCGGTCGATGCCGCGGAAGGGGCCAACCCGACCGCCATCGCCCAGCAAGCCGTGCGCGAGATAGAGAAGATCGCCGAGGAGGCCCGTGCAGCGCTCGGCGTCGCGATCGCGGCCGGCCATCGCCTGAAAAGCAAGGCGGAGGACCTCGATGCCGAAATCCGCGATCTCGACGCGAAGATCCGGACGGGCCTGGAGAAGGGCCGCGAGGACCTCGCCCGGGCGGCGACCGGCGTCCAGATCGACCTCGAAGCGCAGCGCACCGCTCTCGCCAAGGCGATCGCCGAAAATGCCGGCGAAACCGCCGAGACCGAGGCGACCTTGCGCAGCATCGCCTCGGCCCGCGCCGACGCGATGAAGCGGCTCGACGACGCCAAGCGCGCCGAGCGGGCCGCCCCCGCCGCGGCGACACCCTCGCAGCGCAACGACCAGCGCCTCGCCGCCGCCCTTTCGGCGGTCGAGCGGGTGACGGGCATCCCGGCCAAGCCGGTGCAGGGCTCGGCCGAGGTCGAGGAGCTCGGCCGGATGCAGCGCGAGGACGAGATCGAGGCGCGGCTCAAGGCCTTCCGCGAAGGCCAGCGCTGATGGACCAGATCATCCAGCCGGGCACCGCGCCCTTCTGGGTGGCGCTGCTGGTGGTGGTCGGACTCGGGCTGGTCGAGCTGGTCTCGGTCGTGCTCGGGCTCTCGGCCTCCGGCCTGCTCGACGACAGCATCGGCCATCACGGGCCGGACGGCCACGAGGCCGGCCTGCTCGGCGGCTGGATGTCATGGCTGAATGCCGGCGGGGTGCCGATCCTGGTGCTCGCCGTCATCCTGCTCTCGGCCTTCGCCGTCTTCGGCTTCGCAATCCAGGGACTGGCAGCCGGCATCCTGCGCCCCCTGCCTGCCATCATGGCGGTGCCGCTCGCGCTGGTCCCAGCCTTGCCCGTGACGCGCTGGCTCAGCCGCGGGATCGCTCGGATCATTCCGCGCGACGAGACCAATGTGCTGAGCCAGGCCGAGTTCATCGGCCTGATCGGCACCGTCACGATCGGCCCGCTCGACCAGGGCCATCCCGGCGCGGTGCGCGTGAAGGACCGCCACGACAACATCCACACCCTGCGCGCCAAGGCCGCGCCGGGGCACCGCATCGAGACCGGAGCCTTCGTCGTGATCGTCGACGGCTCGGACGGTCTGTTCCAAGCCATTCCCGCGCCGCAGGAACTCGGCGCCGTCGACAGCAAAGAGGGTTGATCAGATGGATTTTCTCTCAATCGGCATCATCGCCGGCGTGATCGTCGCTGCGATCGTCGTCATCGGCATCATCATGACGTCGCTCTATACCCGGGCGACGCGCGACAAGGCTTATGTCCGCACCGGACTCGGCGGCAAGAAGGTCGTGCTCGACGGCGGCTCCGTCATCCTGCCGATCTTCCATTCCTATTCCTGGGTCTCGCTCAGCACGCTGCGCCTCGAGGTCAAGCGCGCCGAAAACGAGTCGCTGATCACCAAGGACCGGATGCGCGCCGACATCACCGCCGAATTCTATGTCCGCGTGAAGCCGGACGCGGAGAACATCGCGCTCGCCGCCCAGACGCTGGGCGACCGCACCAACGACGCCGACGCGCTCAAGGCGCTGGTCGAGGCCAAGTTCGTCGACGGTCTGCGCTCGGTCGCCGCGACCATGTCGCTGCGCGACCTGCAGGAGCAGCGCGCGGAATTCGTGAAGTCGGTGCAGGCGGCAGTGGCGCATGACCTGCAGTCGAACGGCCTCGAGCTGGAATCGGTCTCGCTGACAAGGCTCGACCAGACCGACATCAAGCACTTCAACCCGAACAACTCGTTCGACGCCGAGGGCCTGACCGCGCTGACCAAGATCACCGAGGAGCGCAAGCGCGAGCGCAACCAGATCGTCCGGGACAACGAGGTCGAGATCGCGACCAAGGATCGCGAGGCCTCGCTCCGGCGCCTGACCATTGAGCGCGAGCAGCGCGATGCCGAGCTGACCCAGGAACGTGACATCGCCAACAAGACGGCAGAAACCCGAGCCGAGGCGGCCAAGGCTGAGCAGCTCGCGCGCCTGGCCGAGGAAACCGCCCGTCTGGAAACCGAGCGCGGCATCGCCGAGCGCGATTCCGAAGCGCGCCAGGCCCGCGAATCCGCCCGCATCGCCGCCGAGCGCGGCATTGCCGAACGCGAGGCCGAGGCGCGCAAGATCACCGAGACGGCCCGCATCGAGGCCGCCATCGCCGTCGCCCACAAGACCGAGGAGGAGCAGGCCGCCCGCGCCCGTGCCGACGCCGCCAAGGCCAGCGCCATCACCGCCGAGGAACAGGTGACCACCGCCCGCGACGTTGAGATCGCCGAGCGCGCCAAGCGCATCGCGGTGATCGACGCCCGCAAGGAGGCCGAGCAGCAGGCGACCGCGGTCACCGTCAAGGCCGAGGCCGAGCGTCAGGCGGCCGAGGACCTCGCCGCCGCAGTCAAGATCCAGGCCGAAGCGGAGGCGGAAGCCGCCAAGATCCGTGCTACCGGCGTGATCGAGCTCGGCGAGGCACAGGCCCGGGCCGAGCGCGCCAAGAACGAGGCGCGCAATGCGCTCGCCGCCAATATCATCGACTTCGAGCTGGCGAAGGCGCGCGTCGATATCGTGCCGCAGGCGCTGGCTCAGGCGATGAAGCCGATCGAGAAGATCTCCGACATCCGCATCTTCAGCGCCGGCGGGCTCGCAGGCGCTCTCGGCGGCGGCGCGGGCGAGCAGAACGGCAATCCGATGGGCGATCTCTCCAGCCAGCTCCTGAGCTTCACGGCGCAGAAGCCGGTCCTCGACGAGATCCTGTCGCAGGCCGGCTTCAAGGGCGCCGACCCGACCCAGGCGCTCCTCGCCGCCTCGTTGGGAGGCTCTGCCGGGGCCAGCAAGGCGGCAGCAAAACCGGATGTGAGCACGCCCCAGCCGGGAGACCGGAAGCCCGGTTGATCGCGATGGCCGGTTTCAGCCATGGAATGTTCTGGCCGGCGCAAGCCGACCAGAACACCGATCCGGATTGCAGGTGCGCATTCAGCTGGCGCCTGCGGCATTGCATCCGCCGCGAGGGTAGATCCGGGGCTTCCCTTTCAGAGCGTCCTGTGCCATAGGGCGGCCCTCACATGCGTGGGAGACGTGCCGGTCAGCCAGCCGGAGCTTCACGTCGCACCACGCCCTGCAACACCCCGATCCGGAGCGATGACAGCTCGCGGGCGGGGCGTCGTCGTTCCGGTAGGCACCGGGGCGGACGACAGGAGCAGCCATCATGGCAAAGAAGATCACGGGCTACGTGAAGCTTCAGGTTCCGGCGGGCGCGGCCAATCCGTCGCCGCCGATCGGTCCCGCGCTCGGTCAGCGCGGTCTCAACATCATGGAATTCTGCAAGGCCTTCAATGCGAAGACCGCGCAGATGGAAAAGGGCATGCCGATCCCGGTGATCATCACCGCGTATCAGGACCGCTCCTTCACCTTCGAGATGAAGCAGCCGCCGGTCTCGTACTGGCTGAAGAAGGCCGCTGGCCTGACCTCGGGCTCGAAGACCCCGGGCAAGGGTGGCAATGTCGGCAAGGTCACGACTGCCCAGCTCAAGGAGATCGCCGAGAAGAAGATGGCCGATCTCAACTGCGACACCGTCGATTCGGCTGTGGCGATGATCCGTGGCTCGGCCCGTTCCATGGGCCTGGAAGTCGTGGGCTGAGGGGGAACTGACAATGGCACATGTCGGAAAGCGCGTCGTCAAGGGCCGTGAAGGCATTGACCGCATCAAGCTCTACCCGCTCGCCGAGGCCGTCGCGATGGTCAAGGCCCGCGCCAACGCCAAGTTCGACGAGACCGTCGAGATCGCGATGAATCTCGGCGTCGATCCGCGTCACGCCGACCAGATGGTCCGCGGCGTCTGCAACCTGCCGAACGGCTCGGGCCGCACGCTGCGCGTTGCCGTCTTCGCCCGCGGCGCCAAGGCCGAGGAGGCCAAGAAGGCCGGTGCCGACATCGTCGGCGCCGAGGATCTGGTCGAGACCGTGCAGAAGGGCGAAATCAACTTCGACCGCTGCATCGCGACCCCGGACATGATGGGCCTCGTCGGCCGCCTCGGTAAGGTGCTGGGCCCGCGCGGCCTGATGCCGAACCCGCGCGTCGGCACGGTCACCATGGACCTGACCGCCGCCGTCGCCGCCTCGAAGGGCGGCTCGGTCGAGTTCCGCGTCGAGAAGGCGGGCATCGTGCACG
Organism: Rhizobiales bacterium 2SD; assembly: GCA_005502805.1. Taxonomy (GTDB): domain Bacteria; phylum Pseudomonadota; class Alphaproteobacteria; order Rhizobiales; family Beijerinckiaceae; genus Allobosea. Next base: position 13,768 of record SCMY01000022.1, read on the forward strand.
CCGCCGTCGGCAAGGCTTCGTTCGATGCCGACAAGCTCGGCGAGAACATCAAGGCCTTCGTCGATTCGGTCTCGAAGGCGAAGCCGGCCGGCGCCAAGGGCACCTATATCCAGCGCGTCGCGATCTCCTCGACCATGGGTCCGGGCGTCAAGATCGAGCCGAACACCGTTCTCGGCGGCTGATATCGCGCAGCGATCGCCTTCTCGGCGGTCGCGGCCCCACCTTGCGCTTTGGCGTAAGGATTACCACTTGGCAGAAGCCGGGGGAGGGTCTATAGCCTCCTCCGCGTTTCCATAAGTGACGGGGCTTCCGCGTGCTTGGCACGAGGAGGTCCATTTCGCGTTTTTCGATGGTTCGCCATCGAAGAATGGGTGTTTTGGTCGAGGAGAGCGATCTCCGAAGCCGGGGCATCCAGTCCTGTCTGAGACTGCAGGTGCGCCTTTGGCTCCGGCCAGGGGGCATAATTTCGCCAAGAGGCCTGCATAGACGGTGCAAGAACTTTTCCGGCGCCCAAGGGTGCCGAAAGAGGTTCGAACCATCTCGCCCTATCACGGCGTCACGCCATGGCAGGGGACAGGGCACTAAGCGTCGCTCCGGCGAGGGGTCGGTGTCAACCGGTCACTTCCTGAGCGGCACGTGCAACTGGCGGCGGGCCTCAAAACCTGTCGCCTACCGGAGAGAGCCCAGTGGATAAAGCGGCAAAATCTGATGCCGTCGCGACACTGAACGATGTCTTCTCGAAGACGTCGGTCGTTGTCGTGGCCCACTATGCGGGTTTGACGGTGGCCCAGTTCCAGAAGCTTCGTCGCGAGATGAAGGCCAATGGCGCCACCGTGAAGGTCGCAAAGAACCGGCTGGCCAAGATCGCTCTTGAAGGCACCGACGTCGCGTCCATCAGCAAGCTGCTGACGGGTCCCACCCTGATCGCTTACTCGAGCGATCCGGTCGCGGCGCCGAAGGTCGCCACCGCCTTCGCCAAGGAGAACGACAAGCTCGTCATCCTCGGCGGCGCGATGGGCAAGACCGCCCTGAACCCCGATGGTGTCAAGGCCCTGGCCACGATGCCCTCGCTCGACGAACTGCGCGCCAAGTTGCTCGGCCTCCTGCAGGCCCCTGCGACCAAGATCGCCCAGCTCTCGACCGCGCCTGCTGCGAAGCTTGCGCGCGTGTTCCAGGCATATGCCGACAAGGACGCTGCCTGAGCAGCCGACAATCGTTAATCGTTCGAACCTCTTACATCAGGAAGCTAAACAATGGCCGATCTCGCCAAGCTCGTCGACGAACTCTCGTCGCTCACCGTTCTCGAGGCTGCTGACCTCGCCAAGATGCTCGAAGAGAAGTGGGGCGTCTCCGCCGCTGCCGCCGTCGCCGTGGCCGCTGGCCCGGCTGCTGGCGCTGGCGCCGGCGCTGCTGCTGCTGAAGAGCAGACCGAGTTCACCGTTGTCCTGGCCTCGGCCGGCGACAAGAAGATCGAGGTGATCAAGGAAGTCCGCGCCATCACCGGCCTGGGCCTCAAGGAAGCCAAGGATCTGGTCGAGGCCGCTCCGAAGCCGGTCAAGGAAGGCGCTGCCAAGGACGAGGCCGAGAAGCTCAAGAAGCAGCTCGAGGCCGTCGGCGCCAAGGTCGAGCTCAAGTGAGCCGGGCCGGCTGATGCCGGTCCGTATCTAGTCGACAAGGACAGTCCCGGGGCGGCTCGCCGCCTCCGGGGCTGTTGCGTCGTTTCCGGTCACCGGAGCGGCGTCTTTGCAGGGCCTGCCATGATGCAGGTCGATCCAGTTTGAACGTCGGCGCGCATGAAGCGCCGAGCGGCTCACCCGGCGGCCCGTTCCGCCAGAGGCCCGGACCCCCGGGTGAGCCGTCCGAGATTGCGAGGAACATGATGGTAACTTCCCTCCAGGGTCGCAGGCGCGTCCGCAAGTTCTTCGGCAAGCTCAAGGAAGTGGCGGAGATGCCGAACCTCATCGAGGTTCAGAAGGCGTCCTATGACCAGTTCCTGATGGTCGAGGAGCCCAAGGGCGGCCGTGGCGACGAGGGTCTGCAGTCGGTCTTCAAGTCGGTGTTCCCGATCGGCGATTTCTCCGGCGCCTCGCTGCTGGAGTTCGTCAAGTACACCTTCGAGCCGCCGAAATACGACGTCGACGAGTGCCGCCAGCGCGGCATGACCTTCTCGGCGCCGCTCAAGGTGACGCTGCGCCTGATCGTGTTCGATATCGACCCGGACACCCAGGCGAAGTCGGTCAAGGACATCAAGGAGCAGGACGTCTACATGGGCGAGATGCCGCTCATGACGGACAACGGCACCTTCATCGTCAACGGCACCGAGCGCGTCATCGTCTCGCAGATGCACCGTTCGCCGGGCGTGTTCTTCGATCACGACAAGGGCAAGACCCATTCCTCGGGCAAGCTGCTCTTCGCCGCCCGCATCATCCCCTATCGCGGCTCCTGGCTCGACATCGAGTTCGACGCCAAGGACATCGTCTACGCGCGTATCGACCGCAAGCGTAAGATCCCGGTCACCTCGCTGCTGTTCGCCCTCGGCATGGACGGCGAGGAGATCCTGGCGCGCTTCTACAACCACCTGAGCTATGTCCGCGACAAGGACGGCTGGCGCGTTCCCTACGATGCCGAGCGCATGAAGGGCTTCAAGGCGACCGTCGACATGATCGACGCCGACACCGGCGAGGTCGTGATCGAGGCCGGCAAGAAGCTGGTCGCGCGCACCGCCCGCCAGCTCGCCGAGAAGGGTCTGAAGTTCCTGCGCGCCACGGACGAGGACCTCTACGGCCAGTACATCGCCGAGGACCTGGTCAATCCCGCCACCGGCGAGGTCTTCGCCGAGGCCGGCGACGAGATCGACGAGAAGAGCCTGAAGGCGCTGCTCGACGCCGGCTTCGACGAGCTGCCGGTGCTCGACATCGACCACATCACGGTCGGCCCCTACATCCGCAACACGCTCAAGGTCGACAAGAACTCGCGCCGTGAAGAGGCGCTGTTCGACATCTACCGCGTGATGCGTCCGGGCGAGCCGCCGACGCTCGAGACCGCCGAGAACATGTTCCAGTCGCTGTTCTTCGACGCGGAGCGCTACGACCTCTCGGCCGTCGGCCGCGTCAAGATGAACATGCGGCTCGACCTCGACGCCGCCGACACCGTGCGCATCCTGCGCAAGGAGGACATCTTCGCGGTCGTCAAGGCGCTGGTCGACCTGCGCGACGGCAAGGGCGAGATCGACGACATCGACCATCTCGGCAACCGGCGCGTGCGCTCGGTCGGCGAGCTGATGGAGAACCAGTATCGCCTGGGCCTCCTGCGCATGGAGCGCGCCATCAAGGAGCGCATGTCCTCGGTCGACATCGACACCGTGATGCCGCAGGACCTGATCAATGCGAAGCCCGCGGCCGCCGCGGTGCGCGAGTTCTTCGGCTCGTCGCAGCTGTCGCAGTTCATGGATCAGACCAACCCGCTCTCGGAAGTCACCCACAAGCGCCGTCTCTCGGCGCTTGGCCCGGGCGGCCTGACCCGCGAGCGCGCCGGCTTCGAGGTGCGCGACGTCCACACCACGCATTATGGCCGCATCTGCCCGATCGAGACGCCGGAAGGCCCGAACATCGGCCTGATCAACTCGCTCGCCACCTTCGCGCGCGTCAACAAGTACGGCTTCATCGAGAGCCCGTACCGGCGCATCCGCGACGGCAAGCAGACCGACGAGATCATCTATCTCTCGGCCATGGAAGAGGCGAAGTACAACGTCGCCCAGGCGAATGCGGTCGTCGACAAGGAAGGCCGTCTCACCGATGACCTGATCGTCTGCCGCCGCGCCGGCGAGGTCATCGTCGTGCCGGTCGACAAGGTCGACTTCATGGACGTCTCGCCCAAGCAGGTCGTCTCGGTCGCCGCGGCGCTGATCCCGTTCCTCGAGAACGACGACGCCAACCGCGCGCTGATGGGCTCGAACATGCAGCGCCAGGCGGTGCCGCTGGTTCGCGCCGACGCGCCCTTCGTCGGCACCGGCATGGAGGCTGCGGTCGCCCGTGACTCCGGCGCCGCCATCGCGGCCCGCCGCGCCGGTATCGTCGACCAGGTCGACGCGACGCGTATCGTCATTCGCGCTTCGGACGAGATGGACCCGACCAAGCCGGGCGTCGACATCTACCGTCTGCAGAAGTTCCAGCGCTCCAACCAGTCGACCTGCATCACGCAGCGTCCGCTGGTGCGCGTCGGCGACATCGTCAAGAAGGGCGACATCGTCGCCGACGGTCCGTCGACAGAGTTCGGCGAGCTCGCTCTCGGCCGCAACGTGCTGGTCGCGTTCATGCCGTGGAACGGCTACAACTTCGAGGACTCGATCCTGCTCTCGGAGAAGATCGTCTCGGAAGACATCTTCACCTCGATCCATATCGAGGAATTCGAGGTCATGGCCCGCGACACCAAGCTGGGCCCTGAGGAAATCACGCGCGACATTCCGAACGTCTCGGAAGAGGCGCTGAAGAACCTCGACGAAGCCGGCATCGTCTACATCGGCGCGGAAGTGGCGGCGGGCGACATCCTCGTCGGCAAGATCACGCCGAAGGGCGAGAGCCCGATGACCCCGGAAGAGAAGCTGCTGCGCGCCATCTTCGGCGAGAAGGCTTCGGACGTGCGCGACACCTCGCTGCGCGTGCCGCCGGGCGTCCAGGGCACGATCGTCGAAGTCCGCGTGTTCAACCGCCACGGCGTCGACAAGGACGAGCGCGCCCAGGCGATCGAGCGCGAGGAGATCGAGCGTCTCGCCAAGGACCGCGACGACGAGCAGGCGATCCTCGACCGCAACACCTTCGCGCGTCTGGCCGAGATCCTGACCGGCAAGACCGGCCTTGCCGGTCCGAAGGGCTTCAAGAAGGACACGGTCATCACCCGCGAGGTGATGAGCGAGTTCCCGCGCTCGCAGTGGTGGCTGTTCGCCACGGCGGACGACGCCCTGATGACCGAAATCGAGGCGATGCGGAAGCAGTACGACGAGTCGAAGAAGCGCCTCGAGCAGCGCTTCCTCGACAAGGTCGAGAAGCTGCAGCGCGGCGACGAGCTGCCTCCGGGCGTGATGAAGATGGTCAAGGTCTTCGTCGCGGTGAAGCGCAAGATCCAGCCCGGCGACAAGATGGCCGGCCGTCACGGCAACAAGGGCGTGGTCTCGCGCATCGTGCCGGCGGAGGACATGCCGTTCCTCGAGGACGGCACCCATGCCGACATCGTGCTGAACCCGCTCGGCGTGCCCTCGCGCATGAACGTCGGCCAGATCCTGGAGACGCATCTGGGCTGGGCTGCCGCCGGTCTCGGCAAGCAGATCGGCAAGGCGATCGACGCCTATCGCAAGGCGCATGACTCCAAGGCCCTGCGCGCCTCCTTCGACGCCGTCTACGAGGACAATGAGATCATCGCCTCGATGGACGACGCCGAGCTGATCGAGATGGGCCAGAACCTGCGCCGCGGCGTACCGATCGCGACGCCGGTGTTCAACGGCGCCAAGGAGTCCGACATCGAGCGGCTGCTGGAGCAGGCGGGTCTGCACAGCTCCGGGCAGTCCACGCTGTATGACGGCAGGACTGGCGAGCCCTTCGACCGCAAGGTCACCATGGGCTACATCTACATGCTGAAGCTGCACCACCTGGTGGACGACAAGATCCACGCCCGTTCGATCGGCCCGTACTCGCTGGTCACCCAGCAGCCGCTCGGCGGCAAGGCCCAGTTCGGCGGCCAGCGCTTCGGCGAGATGGAGGTCTGGGCGCTCGAAGCCTACGGCGCCGCCTACACGCTGCAGGAGATGCTGACGGTGAAGTCGGACGACGTCGCCGGCCGTACCAAGGTCTACGAGTCGATCGTGCGCGGCGAGGACAACTTCGAAGCCGGTATCCCCGAGAGCTTCAACGTGCTCGTCAAGGAAATGCGCTCGCTCGGCCTCAACGTCGAGCTGGTCAACACCAAGCCGAAGCCGGGCGAAGTCCCCGCCGAGGCAGCCGAGTAAGGCGTCACGCCCGCAAGGGCGCGACGGCGTTCGTTACTCATGCCGGCGGCAGTGGCGCCGCCGGCCGATGGATCAAAGGTCGGGCAGGGCGGTTTCCCTTGAAATCCCACCGGCCATAGGAGACAGGCTATGAAGCAAGAGGTCATGAACCTTTTCGGCCAGCAGCCGGTGCAGCAGGCGTTCGACGCGATCAAGATCTCGATCGCGAGCCCTGAGAAGATCGCATCCTGGTCGTTCGGCGAGATCAAGAAGCCCGAGACGATCAACTACCGCACGTTCAAGCCCGAGCGCGACGGCCTGTTCTGCGCCCGCATCTTCGGGCCGATCAAGGACTACGAGTGCCTGTGCGGCAAGTACAAGCGCATGAAGTTCAAGGGCGTGATCTGCGAGAAGTGCGGCGTCGAGGTGACGCTGGCACGGGTCCGGCGCGAGCGCATGGGCCATATCGAGCTCGCCGCCCCGGTCGCGCATATCTGGTTCCTGAAGTCGCTGCCCTCGCGCATCGGCCTGCTGATGGATATGCCGCTCAAGGACCTCGAGCGCATCCTCTATTTCGAGTCGTATGTCGTCCTGGAGCCGGGTCTGACCCCGCTCAAGGATCGCCAGCTCTTGACCGAAGAAGAGTATGTCCGCGCTCAGGAAGAGTACGGCGCCGACACCTTCACGGCGATGATCGGCGCGGAAGCGATCCGCGAGATGCTGCGCGCGCTCGATCTCGACCAGATCAACGCCGACCTGAAGCATGAGATCGCGACCACGACGTCGGAGCTCAAGCCGAAGAAGCTGATGAAGCGCCTCAAGATCATCGAGGCCTTCCAGGAGTCGGGCAACAAGCCGGAATGGATGGTGATGACCGTGATCCCGGTCATCCCGCCGGATCTGCGTCCGCTCGTGCCGCTCGATGGCGGCCGCTTCGCGACCTCGGACCTGAACGACCTCTATCGCCGCGTCATCAACCGCAACAACCGCCTGAAGCGGCTGATCGAGCTGCGCGCGCCCGACATCATCATCCGCAACGAGAAGCGGATGCTGCAGGAGTCGGTCGACGCCCTGTTCGACAACGGCCGTCGCGGCCGCGTCATCACCGGCGCCAACAAGCGTCCGCTGAAGTCGCTCGCCGACATGCTGAAGGGCAAGCAGGGCCGCTTCCGGCAGAACCTGCTCGGCAAGCGCGTCGACTATTCCGGCCGCTCGGTCATCGTCGTCGGCCCGGAGATGAAGCTGCACCAGTGCGGGCTGCCGAAGAAGATGGCGCTCGAGCTGTTCAAGCCGTTCATCTATGCGCGCCTCGACGCCAAGGGCTACTCGACCACGGTCAAGCAGGCCAAGAAGCTGGTCGAGAAGGAGAAGCCTGAGGTCTGGGATATCCTGGACGAGGTCATCCGCGAGCATCCGGTGCTGCTGAACCGCGCTCCGACGCTGCACCGCCTCGGCATCCAGGCCTTCGAGCCGGTGCTGATCGAGGGCAAGGCGATCCAGCTGCACCCGCTGGTCTGCGCTGCGTTCAACGCCGACTTCGACGGCGATCAGATGGCCGTGCACGTCCCGCTGTCGCTTGAGGCGCAGCTGGAAGCGCGCGTCCTGATGATGTCGACCAACAACATCCTGCACCCGGCGAACGGCATGCCGATCATCGTGCCGTCGCAGGACATCGTGCTTGGCCTGTACTACCTGTCGATCATCTCGGATGGCGAGCCGGGCCAGGGCAAGATCTTCGGCGACTTCGGCGAGCTCGAATACGCGCTGCACGAGAAGGTCGTCACGCTGCATTCGAAGATCAAGTATCGCTGGACCGGCGTTGGCCGCGACGGCCAGCCCTACACGAAGATCTACGACACCACGCCTGGCCGCGTGATCCTCTCGACCGCGCTGCCGGAGCATCCGGCCGTGACCTTCGACGTCGTCAACAAGCTGATGACCAAGAAGGAGATCTCCAACATGATCGACGCCGTCTATCGCGGCTGCGGTCAGAAGGAGTCGGTGATCTTCTGCGACCGCGTCATGGGGCTGGGCTTCAAGCACGCCTTCAAGGCCGGCATCTCCTTCGGCAAGGACGACATGGTGATCCCCGCGAACAAGTGGGAGATCGTCGATGCGACCCGCGTGCTCGCCAAGGATTACGAGCAGCAGTACCAGGACGGCCTGATCACCCAGGGCGAGAAGTACAACAAGGTCGTCGACGCCTGGGCGAAGTGCTCCGACAAGCTCGCCCAGGAGATGATGGCTGGCATCTCGACCGTGAAGAAGGACGAGAGCGGCCGCGACAAGCCGATCAACTCGATCTACATGATGAGCCACTCGGGCGCCCGTGGTTCGCCGGCGCAGATGCGCCAGCTCGCCGCCATGCGCGGCCTGATGGCCAAGCCGTCGGGCGAGATCATTGAATCGCCCATCATCTCGAACTTCAAGGAAGGCCTCGACGTTCTCGAGTACTTCAACTCGACGCACGGCGCCCGTAAGGGTCTCGCCGACACGGCGCTCAAGACGGCGAACTCGGGCTACCTGACCCGCCGTCTCGTCGACGTGGCGCAGGACGCGATCATCTCCGAGGTGGATTGCGGCTCGGACAACGGCATCAAGATGCGCGCCATCGTCGATGCCGGCCAGGTCGTGGCTTCGCTCGGCATGCGCATCCTTGGCCGCTCGGCGGCCGAGGACGTGGTCGATCTCGACGGCAACGTCCTGGTCGCCAAGGGCGCAGTGATCGAGGAGAGCCACATCGCCAAGATCAACGCCGCCGGCGTCCAGGAGGTGAAGATCCGTTCGGTTCTCACCTGCGAGACCAAGAACGGCGTCTGCGCGACCTGCTATGGGCGCGATCTTGCCCGCGGCACGCCCGTCAACATGGGCGAGGCCGTCGGCGTCATCGCGGCGCAGTCGATCGGCGAGCCGGGCACGCAGCTCACCATGCGTACCTTCCACATCGGCGGCGCGGCGACGATCGCCGACCAGTCCTTCGTCGAGTCGAACTTCGAGGGCACGGTCAAGATCCGCAACCGCAACGCGGCCCGCAACTCCGACGGCGACCTGATCGCGATGGCGCGCAACCTCGCCATCGTCATCACCGGCCCGGACGGCGCCGAGCGCGCTGTTCACCGCGTCCAGTTCGGCTCGAAGCTGCGCGTCGACGACGGCGACAAGGTCAAGCGCGGCCAGCGCCTGATCGAGTGGGATCCCTATTCCCGCCCGATCCTGGCGGAGGTCGACGGCAAGGTCGGCTACGAGGACCTGGTCGACGGCATGTCGATGACGGAAACGACCGACGAGGCGACCGGCATCAGCAAGCGCGTCGTCATCGACTGGCGCGGTTCGGCCCGTACCTCGGACCTGCGTCCGGCGATGGTGCTGCACGGCTCGGACGGGAAGATCGCGAAGCTCGCCCGCGGTGGCGACGCCCGCTACATCCTGCCCGTCGACGGCATCATCTCGGTGGAGCCGGGCTCGTCGGTGAAGGCCGGCGACGTGCTGGCGCGTGTCTCGACCGACTCGGCCAAGACCCGCGACATCACCGGCGGTCTGCCGCGCGTCGCCGAATTGTTCGAGGCGCGTCGCCCGAAGGATGCCGCGATCATCGCCGAGAAGGCCGGCGTCATCGGCTTCGGACGCGACTACAAGAACAAGCGTCGCGTCACGCTGACCCCGCATGACGGGTCCGAGCCGGTCGAGTACCTGATCCCGAAGGGCAAGCACATCCACCTGCAGGATGGCGACGTCGTCGAGATCGGGGACTACATCCTCGACGGCAACCCGGCGCCGCACGACATCCTGGCGATCAAGGGCGTCGAGGAGCTTGCCGCTTATCTGGTCAACGAGATCCAGGAGGTCTACCGCCTCCAGGGCGTGACCATCAACGACAAGCACATCGAGGTCATCGTCCGGCAGATGCTGCAGAAGGTCGAGATCACCGAATCCGGCGATAGCGACATTCTCACCGGCGACCAGATCGACCGGATCGAGCTGGAAGAGGTCAACGCCAAGTTGCGCGAGGAGGGCAAGAAGCCGGCTTCCGGCGTTCCGGTCCTGCTCGGCATCACCAAGGCCTCGCTGCAGACCCGCTCGTTCATCTCGGCCGCCTCCTTCCAGGAGACGACCCGCGTCCTCACCGAGGCGGCGGTCAACGGCAAGATGGACATGCTGGAAGGCCTCAAGGAGAACGTCATCGTCGGCTCGCTGATCCCGGCCGGCACCGGCGCGCAGGTTGCCCGCATCAAGCAGGTGGCGACGCGTCGCGACGACCTCATCGTCGGCCAGAAGGCGGATGCGGCGGCGAAGGCCGCAGCGGCCGCTGCTGCGGTGCTGCCGGCGGCGGAGTAAGCCGCTCCGCAGCAGTGCTTAAAGCGTACATGATCAGGGCCGCCCCTCGGGGCGGCCCTTTTTCGTGGGTGCGACCGCTGAGCCGCCAGCCGCGAAATCCGACTTCATCAAGGCGACGTTTGCTTGATGTCGGCGGTTCCATGTTTTGGCACCTGACATGCATAATTCGGGAATACGCGGCCAGGCTTGCGACCTTGCGTCAGGCGTGGTCTTCGCGAGCATTCCTGCGGGGAGATTCAACAACTATTAGACCAGCTTTACTTGACCTTCGTGTTTGTAATTGGCCTAAGCTTCCCATGCGGGAGTTCGCCGGGGGCGGTGAAGCACGCAAGTGCGGACAGGGTATGGACGAGCGGTTTCTCGACAGTCTTTACGAAGCAGCGGTCGTTCCCGAACTCTGGCCGCAGGTTCTGCGGCGCTTCCGGGAGATCGCGCACGGCGCAGGTGCCGTGTTGGTCGCGGTGACGCCGAGTTCGAGCCGCTGGATCTCGTCCTCGCCGGAATTCGACCAGGTCGTCGCGGCGCATTTCAACAGCTTTCCTGGCAATGAGCGCACGCGCCGTCTGCTGGAGCGGCGCCATGCCGGCTTCCTGCGCGACATCGACATCCTCTCCGATGCCGAGATGGCGAGCGAGCCGGTCTATCGCGATTTCCTGCTGCCCCAGGGGCTGGGGATCGGGGTCGCGACGTCGATCGCCTCGCCGTCCGGCGAAGCTTTCATCCTGCACGCCGAGCGCGAGCGGGAGCTGGGCCATGTCGAGAATGGGCTGATCGCGCGTCTCGACCGGATGCGACCGCATCTGGCACGGGCGATGCTGCTCTCGGCCCGGCTCGAATTCGAGCGGGCTCAGGGCGCCGCCCGGGCGCTGGAGGCAATCGGCCTGCCGGCCGCCATTCTCGACCGTGAAGGCCGAGCACTTGCTCTCAACCCCCGTTTCGAAGCGCTGATTCCGTCCGTCGCGGTCGACCGCCCATCCCGTCTGGGGCTGGTCGATTCAGCCGCCGACAACCTGCTCGCGGCGGCCCTGCAGGCGAGGGGAGACATAGCCGGCGCGACGGTTCGGTCGATTCCGGTGGCGCGTCGCGAGAGCCAGCCACCGCTGATCCTGCACCTGACGCCGATCCGTGGCGCCGCCCATGACATCTTCTCGCGTGCCACGAGCATCCTGGTGGTGACGCCGGTGGTGGTGAAGGACGTGCCGACGGCCGATGTGGTGCAAGGACTGTTCGACCTGACGCCGGCCGAGGCCAGGCTCGCCGCGCTGATCGCCGCGGGGCACCGTCCGCGCGAGGCGGCGGCCGCGCTCGGGGTGATGGAGGAGACGGCGCGCTCGACGCTGAAGCGGGTGATGGCCAAGACCGGCCTGCATCGTCAGGCCGACTTGATCGGGCTGCTGCGTGGCGCCGGAGTGACCTCGGGGCGGGGCTAGAGGCGCGATGAGCGGTGGCACCGTCGCGAGCCATGGGATGCGTCCGGGACGCGACGGTTTCGTCGCGGCGGTCGAGGCGATCTACGACGCCGCTGCCTGGCCGGAACGCTGGCCGCTGGCCCTGCAGTCGATCGCCGACAGCTTCTGCGATGTCGGCGCAATCATGATCTATCAGCGTGAGGATGGCGGCTTCGGCTCGATCTGCTCGCCCGGGCTCGAGGCGGCACAGCGTGACTACGAAGCCGGAGAATGGTGGCGGCAGGACATCCGCTTCTCCCGCGCGATCGAGCGGGGCGCCATTGCGCGCCATGGTGCCGTCACCGATCGCGACATCGCCTCTGCAGAGGAGATGCGGACGCTTCCATTCTACACGCAGTTCCTGCACGGACACGGCCTCGGCTGGTTCGGGGGAGTCGGCATCTCGCCGGATCCGCGCGTCTCCGTCGCGCTGTCGATCCAGAGATCGGGCCAGAAGCCGCCCTGGACCGAGGAGGAGCTCGACCAATTGAGCCGGATCGGCCGCCATGTGGAGAATGCCCTGCGGCTCGGCATCCGCCTGATCAACGCCGAGGCCTCGCAGCTTGCCTTGTCGGACACGCTCGCGCGGGTTGGCGTCGGTGTCTTCCTGCTCGCTGGCGATGCCCGCGTTCTGTTCGTCAATCCTGCCGGGCAGGCGCTGCTGGGAGACGGATTGGTCGTCGCGCATGGCCGGCTGACGACACGCGCCGAGGCAGTGCGCGAGACGCTCAAGACCAGGGTGGCCCAAGCAGCGTTCGGCGATGCGGTGGCGCTCAGCGGTCCGCCGCGGCCAGTGCTCGTGCCGCATCTGCAACGTGGCGGCTTTCTCGCCGTCCATATCCTTCCGGTGCGGCCGGCTGGCGGCGGAGCGGTCGAAACACTTCTGGCCGAGACTGCGGCTATCGCGGTCGTGACCAAGTCCGAGGCCGATGCGCCCGCCGACCCGACCCTGGTGCGTGATCTGTTCGGGCTGACGCTGGCCGAGGCCCGGCTGGCCTCGCTGGTCGGCTCGGGGCGCGCGCCGCGCGAGGCGGGGGAGCAGCTGGGCATCACAGAGGAAACCGCGCGCACGACACTGAAGCGCGTCTTCCAGAAGACGGGCACTACCCGGCAAAGCGAACTGACGGCGCTGCTGGCGCGGATGGTGGTGCACTAGCCGCGCCGACTTCGTCGCAGGGCCCCCGATTGCCCCCATTTGGGAGCGGCGGCAACGATCTGCCGATCACTATCACTGACGGACTATCACTGGGGGCGTGCCATGAAGCGGGCGGGAGCGATGCGCGAAGCGCGGGTCTCGGGAAACGGACGAAACCTGCTTGCGGCGCTCGCCGCCGTCCTGCCCCTGGCCTGCTCGGCAATGGCCATGGCGGGGGAACAGGCGATCACGGTCGCCGGCCAGCAGGCTTATCTCAACGTTCCGCCCGGTGCGCGGGCCGGCGTGGTCCTGGTCTCCGGCTCGGGCGGTTTGCATCCCCAGGACCTGTTCATGCGCACCCGGCACCGCTTCGAGGCCGAAGGTGTCGCGACCTTGATGGTGAGCTTCCAGTCGAAACTCGGGCCGGCGGTGCAGGAACTGCGCCGGCATGTGCCACGCGTGACTCTGGCCGGCATGAGCGCCGGGACGGTGAGCGTCAGCCGCGCGATCCGGAATGGTGCGAGAGCGGACGGCCTGGTGCTGGTCAGCGGCTTCCTGATGCCCGGTTCGGCCCCGAACTCGGTTCAGGCGCTGGTCGGCTCGCCGGGCGCGCTGCCGCCGACGCTGGTGATCCACAATCGGCAAGAGGCCTGCAACAAGACGCCGGCTAGCGCCGTCGAGCCCTTCATCGCCTGGTCGGGAGGGAAGGCGAGGGCGACCTGGATCGACTCGGGCATGGCCGGCGGCAATATCTGCGGCCCCATGCACTATCATGGCTTTCCCGGCAGCGAGGCCCAGGTGGTTTCGAGCATCGCCCGTTTTGCCGCAAGCCGGTAGCGTCAGGGCCGGCCGGCGCAGGCGAGGGCGAATCGGACTCGAATCTCGCGCAGGCGTTTGCCGGCTGCCACCTCTTGCGCAATCGCGGCAGCCGCGCCAAGTCAAGGCCAGCCGCATTGACCCGGCCCGAACCGCATCAAACCCGCAAAATCCGGGGTTGACGCGAATCCTTACCTGAGTCATAAGCGCGCCACTGTCGATGGCTGTCGGACACGTTTGTCGCTTGCCTTTGTTGCAAGCGAGGTTCGCGACCGAAACTCCATCGGAATTCCAGCGTCTAACGACGACATGGCAGGACGCATGAATGCGGGCTCGTTCCGTGTTCCTCTGCATGGCGAACGCGCCTGAGGCCCCGTAACAGGGCGCCGATGGCGCGGCTTCGTTTGGTCATGGCCTCGCAAGGCGCCGGAATGGACACCGAATTCATCAAGCGCTCAAGGGAGCGAGAGGCCTTAAATGCCGACAATCAGCCAGCTGATCCGCAAGCCGCGCTCGCCGGTCAAGGCGCGTAACACCGCGCCGGCGCTCGAGAACTGCCCGCAGAAGCGCGGCGTCTGCACGCGCGTCTACACGACGACCCCGAAGAAGCCGAACTCGGCGCTCCGCAAGGTCGCCAAGGTGCGCCTGACCAACGGCTTCGAAGTCATCGGCTACATTCCGGGTGAGGGTCACAACCTCCAGGAGCACTCGGTCGTCATGATCCGTGGCGGCCGCGTCAAGGACCTTCCCGGCGTGCGCTATCACATCCTGCGCGGCGTGCTCGACACGCAGGGCGTCAAGAACCGCAAGCAGCGCCGTTCGAAATACGGCGCCAAGCGTCCGAAGTAATCAGTGTCGGACCGGCCGGGCAGGGGCCCAGCCGGTTCGCCGTTTTAGAAGATTTGACCGGAGACTAGACGATGTCCCGCCGCCATAGTGCAGAGAAGCGCGAGATCATTCCCGACGCCAAGTTCGGCGACGTGGTCGTGACCAAGTTCATGAACTCGGTCATGTACGAGGGCAAGAAGTCGACCGCCGAAGGCATCGTCTACGGCGCCTTCGATATCATCGAGGGCAAGCTGAAGAGCGATCCGCTCGCCGTCTTCAAGACCGCGCTCGAAAACGTCGCCCCGGCGATCGAGGTCCGCTCCCGCCGCGTCGGCGGCGCGACCTACCAGGTCCCGGTCGAGGTTCGCACCGAGCGCCGCCAGGCTCTCGCCATCCGCTGGCTGATCGCCGCCGCCCGCGGCCGCAACGACCGCACCATGGTCGAGCGCCTCTCGGCCGAGCTGATGGACGCCGCCAACAACCGTGGCAACGCCGTCAAGAAGCGCGAAGATACGCACCGGATGGCGGAAGCCAACCGCGCCTTCTCGCACTACCGCTGGTAATTCGTCCGTTACGACCCGGAAAGACAGAGCATTCCCATGCCCCGTTCTCATCCCATCGATCGCTATCGCAACTTCGGCATCATGGCCCACATCGATGCCGGCAAGACGACGACGACCGAGCGCATCCTGTTCTACACCGGCAAGAGCCATAAGATCGGCGAAGTCCACGACGGCGCCGCGACCATGGACTGGATGACGCAGGAGCAGGAGCGTGGCATCACGATCACCTCGGCTGCGACGACCTGCTTCTGGCGCGACAACCGCCTGAACATCATCGACACCCCCGGCCACGTCGACTTCACCATCGAAGTCGAGCGTTCGCTGCGCGTGCTCGACGGCGCCGTGTGCGTGCTCGACGGCAACCAGGGCGTCGAGCCGCAGACCGAGACCGTCTGGCGCCAGGCCGACAAGTACGACGTTCCGCGCGTCGTCTTCGTCAACAAGATGGACAAAATCGGCGCCGATTTCTATCGCTGCGTCCAGGACATCATCGACCGCGTCGCCGGCAAGCCCGTCTGCCTGCAGATTCCGATCGGTTCGGAGTCGAACTTCGCCGGCGTGATCGACCTCATCAAGATGAAGGCGATCGTCTGGAACGGCGAGGCGCTCGGCGCCTCCTTCGACGAGAAGGACATCCCGGCCGATCTCGCCGACAAGGCTGCCGAGTATCGCTCGAAGCTGGTCGAAGCCGCCGTCGAGATGGACGATGCGGCGATGGAAGCCTATCTCGAAGGCAACGAGCCTGACGCCGACACGCTGCGCCGTCTGGTGCGCACGGCCGTGCAGCGCCGCGCCTTCCACCCGGTCCTCTGTGGCTCGGCCTTCAAGAACAAGGGCGTGCAGCCCCTGCTCGACGCCGTCGTCGACTTCCTGCCGTCGCCGGTCGATCGCGGCGCCGTCGAAGGCATCGACTTCAAGACCGAAGAGCCGACCACCCGCGAGCCGACCGACGAAGCTCCCTTCGCCATGCTCGCCTTCAAGATCATGGACGACCCCTTCGTCGGCACGATCACCTTCTGCCGCGTCTATTCGGGCAAGGTCGAGGCGGGCCAGGGCGTCATCAACTCGACCCGCGACAAGAAGGAGCGCGTCGGCCGCATGCTGCTGATGCACGCGAACAACCGCGAGGACATCAAGGAGGCCTATGCCGGCGACATCGTCGCCCTGGCCGGCCTCAAGGACGTCCGCACCGGCGACACGCTGTGCGACCCCAACCAGGCGGTGATCCTGGAGCGCATGGAGTTCCCCGAGCCGGTCATCACGATCGCGATCGAGCCGAAGTCCAAGGCCGACCAGGAGAAGCTGGGCCTGGCCCTTTCGAAGCTCGCGAACGAGGATCCGTCCTTCCGCGTCTCGACCGACCAGGAGAGCGGCCAGACCATCCTGAAGGGCATGGGCGAGCTCCATCTCGACATCAAGGTCGACATCCTGAAGCGCACCTACAAGGTCGACGCCAATATCGGCGCGCCGCAGGTTGCGTATCGCGAGACGCTGACCAAGAAGGCCGAGGTCGACTACACCCACAAGAAGCAGACCGGCGGTACCGGCCAGTTCGCCCGCGTCAAGCTGGTGATCGAGCCGAACGAGACCGGCAAGGGCTTCGAGTTCGAGTCGAAGATCGTCGGCGGCGCGGTGCCGAAGGAGTACATCCCCGGCGTCGAGAAGGGCCTCAACTCGGTCATCGGTTCCGGCGTGCTCGCCGGCTTCCCGGTGGTCGACGTCAAGGTCTCGCTGATCGACGGCGCCTTCCACGAGGTCGACTCGTCGGCTCTGGCCTTCGAAATCGCCTCGCGCGCTGCTCTGCGTGAAGGCCTGCAGAAGGGCGGCTCGGTGCTGCTCGAGCCGATCATGAAGGTCGAGGTGGTGACGCCTGAAGACTACACCGGCTCGGTCATCGGCGACCTGAACTCCCGGCGCGGCCAGATCCAGGGCCAGGACATGCGCGGCAACGCCGTCGTGATCAACGCGATGGTGCCGCTGGCGAACATGTTCGGCTACGTGAACCAGCTGCGCTCGTTCAGCCAGGGCCGCGCGAACTACACCATGCAGTTCGACCACTACGAGCAGGTTCCGTCGGCGGTCGCCGCCGAGGTCCAGGCCAAATACGCCTGACCGGAACCTTCGACTGAACACTGAGAGATTGGACGGAGGCTACGATGGCCAAAGAGAAGTTTTCGCGGACGAAGCCGCACTGCAACATTGGTACGATTGGTCACGTCGACCATGGCAAGACGTCTTTGACGGCTGCGATCACGAAGGTTCTTGCTGA
>SCMY01000023.1 GCA_005502805.1 Rhizobiales bacterium 2SD
GGCGTGACCGGCCGGGGGAGGAGAGGGGAGAGCGCTTGCTCTCCCCTTTTCTGTTGCCTGCCGCAGGCCCATGCGCCAGTGAGGTCGCGATGTCGGCGAACCCAGACGATCCCTATGGCCCCCCTGCGCGCGAGCCGGTCTTCAACCTGCCTGCCGCTGTCGTCTGGCTGATCGCGGCCCTGGCGCTGATCCAGGGCGCGCGCGAACTTCTGAGCGAGCGCGACGATTTCCTGCTGATGTCCTGGCTCGCCTTCGTGCCGGCGCGCCTGACGCTCTGGTTCGCACCGGAACGTCTGCAGGAGATCGCGCAGTCGCTGGGCACCTCCGGCACGCCCGATTTCGTCCAGCGGCTGCAGCTCGTCCGCCTGCTGCTGGCCGATGGCGGCGGCCAGCTTTGGACGCTGCTCAGCTACGGGCTTCTGCACGGTTCCTGGCTGCATCTGATTTCGAACGTCGTCTGGCTGGCGGCCTTCGGCAGCCCGGTCGCGCGTCGGCTCGGGGGCGGCCGTTTCCTGGTGTTGATGGCGCTGTCGACGATCGCCGGGGCCCTGCTGCACTGGTGGTCGCGCGAGCTCGACGTGCTGCCTCTGGTTGGGGCTTCCGCGGGCGTTTCGGGGGCCACGGCGGCGGCGATTCGCTTCGTCTTCTCGCCGGGCGTGCATTTTGGCGGGCTCGGCCATGACGAGGTGGTGCGCGCGATCCCGGCCGAGCCGCTCGGGGGACTCTGGCGCAATTCGCGGGCGATGCTTTTCGTCGTGATCTGGTTCGTCACGAACATCCTGTTCGGCGCCGGTCTGGTGCCGATTCTCGGCGAGGAGACAAGCATCGCCTGGGAAGCGCATATCGGCGGTTTCCTAGCTGGGCTGCTGCTGTTCCCTCTGCTCGACCGCGGGCCGGTTCGACGCTGATCACAACCGGAAGGCGCAGGCTTCATTGGGCGAGCGCCTTGCCGTCGCCTCAGACTTCGCTCACATTCGAAAGAGTCCAGGGACGCGTCGCATCACGGACGGCATAGTCCATGCGTCGGCGTTGCTCCCGTCGCAACTCATGAACGAGCGCCGGTCAACGGCGCCGCTACCGTCGGAGGAGAAGTCGATGAACGTCGCTCATATTCTCGGCAGCAAGGGCGGGGATGTCGTTTCCGTACAGCCGCACCGGACGCTCGGCGAGGCTACGCGGACCCTGGCCGAGAAACGGATCGGTGCGGTGGTCGTGACCGGAGCTGATGGCGGCCTGCTCGGCATCCTGTCGGAGCGCGACATCATCAAGGCGCTGGGCACGGATGGCGCTGCCGCGCTGGAGACGCCGGTCTCCCGCGCGATGACCGCCAAGGTCGTGACTTGTCGGCCGGACACCAGCGTCGACGATCTGATGGAGATCATGACCTCGGGCCGCTTCCGGCATGTGCCGGTGGTCGATGGCGGCCGGATCGCCGGAATTGTCTCGATCGGGGACGTGGTCAAGCATCGCGTCGCGGAGATCGAGGCCGAGAGCCGGGCGATGCGCGATTACATCGCGATGGCGTGACGAGCTGGCTCCTCCCTTCTCCCCTTGCGGGAGAAGGTGGCTCGGCGCAGCCGAGACGGATGAGGGGGCGCGGCACGCTGTCCGGTTGGCGCTGGGCCGAGCGAACAGTGGTCGATGTCGAGAGACCCCTCACCCCAACCCTCTCCCGCAGGGGGAGAGGGGGGCATTGCGCCTGACCTCTCAGTTCAGCGGCAGGTGGTTGGCTGCGACGATCGCGGCGATCTCGTCTAGCGCGCGCTCGGCTGCCTGCCTGCCGAGCGCGATCGCCTCGTCGGCGCGATGGAAGTCGAACAGGCCGACGCGACCGAGCTTGGGGCCGATCATCACATCGGGCGGGTCGCCGGCGAGGCGCGAGCGCGAAATGCGGTCCTGGGTGATGTTGAAAGCGTCGACCATCACGCCGGCGAGGCCCGGCTGCTGGTCGTGATTGGCTTTGCCGACGATGCCGCGCATGCGCTCACGCATGCCGCCGAACCAGCCGGAGGGCGGGCGCTGCTCGGCCACGGGCTCAGGATCCGGATCGGCCCCGTAAGACTGGATCACCGTGCCGCGGCCGGTCATGTCGCTGTTCAGGTTGACGCAGAGCACGACATCGGCGCCCAGCGCCCGCGCCACCGTGACCGGCACCGGATTGACCAGAGCCCCGTCCATCAGCCAGCGCCCGCCCAGCTTCACCGGGTCGAACACGCCGGGCAGCGCGTAGGAGGCCCGCAGCGCATCGACAAGCGAGCCGCGGGTCAGCCAGATCTCATGGCCGGTGCCGAGTTCGGTCGCCACCGCCGCATAGGTCTGCGCGAGATCGCCGATCTGCAGGCCTGCGAGGTCGCGCTCCAGGAGGCGCTTCAGCCGGCCGCCCGAGATCAACCCCGCGCCGCCGAGATGGAAATCCATCAGGCCGACCACGCGGCGCTTGGTCAGGCCGAGCGCGAATTCACGCAACTGCTCCAGCTTGCCGGCGGCATAGCAGCCACCAACCACCGCGCCGATCGAGGTGCCGGCGATCACCTCAGGCGCGTAGCCGGCCTCGCTCAGGACATCGAGGACGCCGATATGGGCCCAGCCGCGGGCGGCGCCGCCGCCGAGCGCCAGGCCGATCTTCGGCCGGCTGAACCGAGGCGCGGGTTCGGAAACGAGATCGTTCATCGCAGCTCCGCCGCCGCCCAGTCCAAAGGCCCGTCTGGCGATGTTCTCCAGTCTCATCGGCGCGATCCCTCCGCGAGAGAATCAGGATCGCGCGAGCCGATGAGCGAAAGATGAACGGCGCCGGGACCCTAGGCGGCTATCAGTCGCTTTTGAAGGAAACATGAAAGCTTGGTGAAAGGATCGCCAACGAAGCAGGCGATCCTGGTTCAGAAGGGCTAGAGCCCGATCCGATCAGGTTGAATCAACCTGATCGGTGAATCCGTCTCTCATCTAGGGTTTGGAGACCGTTTTACCGGCCAGCTTGCGGTGCAAGCTGGCCGGAACGGGCTCCAGTGGCCCGTCCGCGGCGGTGCCGACCGGCTTAACCCGATAGAAGCAGCTGTGGCGGCCGGTATGGCAGCAGCCGCCGTCGCCGCCGACATTGACCTTGATCCAGATCGCGTCCTGGTCGCAGTCGACCCGCATCTCGACGATGCTCTGCAGCTGGCCGGAGGTCTCGCCCTTGCGCCAGAGGCTCTGGCGCGAACGCGACCAATACCAGGCCTCGCCCGTCTCGATGCTCAGGCGCAGTGATTCGGCGTTCATATGCGCGACCATCAGCACCTCGCCGGTCGCTGCATCGGTGGTGACGCAGGTGACGAGCCCATCGCGATCGAATTTCGGCGCGAGGACCGTGCCTTCTTCGATTTCGGCTTTGGCTGACAGAGTAGGGAAGGCGGTCATGTGGGGATCCTGCGGATAAGGTCTCGCATATAGGATGCGGCAAGCGCGCCGTCATTCCCGGGCGGCGCGAAACGCCGACCCGTGAATCTCAGGACCAGAAGACACTGGTTTCAGAGATGCTCGGGTCAAGCCCGAGCATGACGCTTCAGGGACCTACAGCCCCGGCGACTTCACCATGGTGAAGAAGCGGACCTGCTCGGCGGGCTCGCGGAAGCGGCCGGTATATTGCGTCGTCATCGTCGACGAGCCCTGTTTCTGCACGCCGCGCATCGACATGCACATATGCTCGGCCTCGACCAGGACGGCGACGCCGCCGGGCTTCAGCGACCGTTCGATCGCCTGGGCGATCTGCGCCGTCATGGTTTCTTGCGTCTGCAGCCGGCGCGCATAGACCTCGACGACGCGGGCGAGCTTCGACAGGCCGACCACGCCACCGTTCGGGTAGTAGCCGATATGGACCTTGCCGACGAAGGGCACCATGTGGTGCTCGCAATGCGAATAGAACGGGATGTCGCGGACGAGGACCATGTCCTTGTAGCCGTCGACTTCCTCGAAGACGCGCTCGAGCATGTCGCCGGCGTCTTCGCCATAGCCCTTGTAGAATTCGCGATAGGCTTTGGCGACGCGCTGCGGCGTGTCGAGCAGGCCTTCCCGCGACGGATCGTCGCCCGCCCAGCGGATCAGCGTGCGCACGGCCTCTTCAGCCTCGGTTTGTGTCGGCTGCTTGACGATGAACTTGTCTGCGGAGGGGCTGCGTGCCCGCTCTACGGACAAGGACTTAACCACATTATCCATGTGGAGCCTCCCGTTTCGGTTGCACCGGCCTCACGACCGGCAAATCAGACAAGTTCGCCCGCTCGTCCAGCAAATGATGCGCTCTCCCTAAGAGCGCATCGGCACTCTATATTGGTTGCGAAAGCCGGCAACTCCAGACCCCGGCTGGGGCAACCCATGCTGAACGACGTCTACAACAAGCGAATCCTGGAATTGGCAGGAAACATCCCGCTGCTCGAGCGCCTGCCGGCGCCCGACGCGACGGCGACGGCACATTCGCGCCTGTGCGGCTCGACGGTGACCATCGACCTGACCATGGACGATGATGTCGTCACTGGCTTCGGCCACGATGTCCGCGCCTGCGCCCTCGGCCAGGCCTCGTCTTCAATCATGGCGCGCCATGTCGTCGGCTCGACCGCCACCGAGCTGCGCGAGATCCGCGAGCAGGCGCGGGCGATCCTGAAAGAAGGGGCGGAGCCGCCGGACGGCAAATGGGCTGATCTGTCCGTGCTCGTGCCGGTGCGCGACTTCAAGGCGCGGCACGCTTCGACCATGCTGACCTTCGACGCAGTGGTGGACGCGATCGGCCAGATCGAGGCGAGGCGGCGCGAGACCGTCGCGGGCTGAGCGCTATTTCAGCCCGAAAGCCTGCCGCGTCTCGACGCGCGTCTCGTCGAAGCGGACCTTGAAGGCCTTCTCGGCGAGTAGCGCCTTGGCGACCATCCTGCCGATCTTGTCCCCGGCTTCCAGATCGGTCGGATAGTGGAAGCCGCAGACCAGCCTGCTCTCGTCATAGCTTTTGACCCGCTCCTCGAACTTGCCGGCGAGTTCGGGCACGGCGTCGGACAAGAGCGTGGCGTAGAGCGCCGCCGTCGCCGCATGCGCGGAGGGGAAGGACGTTCCCTCCGGGCGGCCACCGGGGCAGGGCTTGACCCTGACCTTGTTCCACATCTGGAATGGCCGGATGCGGCTGGTCAGGCGGTTCACGCTCTTCAGGAGAATCGCGAGCTCGATCTGGGCCTCGCGCATGAGCAGTCGCGTCTCGCGATGGGTGCCCTCGACATAGGCATGGTCGATGCCGTTCAGGAAAGCGTTGAGCGTCTGGTACTGATCGGCGATCGCCTGCTTCTCACGCTCGGGCGTGCGGGCCGAGGAGATGGCGAGCACCTTCTCGAACTCGGCGCGATGCTCCGGCGAGTTCTGCGCCGGCGGCAGGCCCATCACCTTCGCGACGTCGATTTTGCCGGCATCGAGCCAGATCAGATAGGGTCTCTGTTGCGCAGCTGCCGGCATGGCCAGGGCCAGGGCGAGCAGCGGCCCGCAGAGGGCGGTGGCGGGAGCAAGGAAACGTGCGCGCATCATGACCGGAATCTGGAAAGGCGGGATCGACGAGGGGCGGTGGCAGGATGGTGAAAGGGAGTCGGCAAGGTTCAGCCGAGTCATACTTGTCTAAACATGCTGAAAAAAGCCTTTCATGGCGACGCAGCGTCGCGCTTGCTCCGCGCCGGGGGGCCCATCTTCTGATCCGTGGCTACCAGCTCAGCCTGTCTCTGCTGATCGGCCGGCAGTGCCGGCACTGGCCGTCCTGCTCGGAATACACCGACGAGGCGATCCAGCGTCACGGCCTCTGGGCCGGCGGGTGGGTCGGCTTCGCCCGCATCTGCCGCTGCACGCCGCTCGGCACGTCGGGGATCGACATCGTCTGCGAGGAACTGCCGACGGAGGGCGCCTGGTACAAGCCCTGGGCCTATGGCCGCTGGCGTGGCGTGAACGCGCCGCCGGTCGAATTGGAGGAGCCGGGCGAGCGCTGAGCGCCTGTCGCCGTTCCATTCGGCGATTGCCTGCGTCCTCCCGCTCGTATAGGCCTCCCCGGCGCGCGCCGATCCGGCTGCCGGCCGCGCCCTTCCAAAGGCAGCCGGCCTTGACTTACGGGGCTCGTATCCCCGAGTGAGCAGGAGCGCGATCGATGACGATCTCCCTGACATTTCCCGATGGCGCGCAGCGCGAATTCCCGGCCGGCATCACCGGCAAGGACATTGCCGGCGGCATTTCCCCCTCTCTACTGAAGCGCACGGTCGCGATGGCGCTCGACGGCGTGGTCGTCGACCTCGGCGACCCGATCGAGCGCGACGCGAAGATCGAGTTCCTCAACCGCGAGGACCCGCGTGCGCTGGAGCTGATCCGGCACGACACCGCGCACGTCCTCGCCGAAGCGGTGCAGGAACTCTTCCCCGGCACGCAGGTGACGATCGGCCCGGTCATCGAGAACGGGTTCTTCTACGATTTCGCCCGCAACGAGCCCTTCACCCCGGAGGACTTTCCGGCGATCGAGAAGAAGATGCGCGAGATCATCGCGCGCGACAGACCCTTCACCAAGGAGGTCTGGAGCCGCGACAAGGCCAAGGACTTCTTCGCCAGGAAGGGCGAGGCCTACAAGGTCGAGCTGGTCGATGCGATTCCCGCCGACCAGACGCTGAAGATGTATGCGCAGGGCGACTGGATCGATCTCTGCCGCGGCCCGCACATGACCTCGGTCGGCAAGGTCGGCAACGCCTTCAAGCTGATGAAGACGGCAGGCGCCTATTGGCGCGGCGACAGCAACAACGCGATGCTGACCCGCATCTACGGCACGGCCTTCGCCCGGCAGGAGGAGCTCGACGCCTATCTCAAGCAGCTCGAGGAAGCCGAGAAGCGCGACCATCGCCGCCTCGGCCGCGAGATGGACCTGTTCCACTTCCAGGAGGAGGGGCCGGGCGTCGTCTTCTGGCACTCCAAGGGCTGGCGGCTGTTCCAGGAGGTGCTGACCTATATGCGCCGGCGCCTTGCCGCCGACTATGAGGAGGTCAACGCCCCGCAGGTGCTCGACAAGTCGCTGTGGGAGACCTCGGGTCACTGGGGCTGGTACCAGGACAACATGTTCGCGGTAAAGTCGGCCTCGGCCTTCGAGAACCCGAACGACCAGGAGCGCGACCACAAGGTCTTCGCGCTCAAGCCGATGAACTGCCCGGGCCATGTCCAGATCTTCAAGCACGGGCTGAAGAGCTATCGCGACCTGCCGATCCGGCTCGCTGAATTCGGCAATGTCCACCGCTACGAGCCGTCCGGCGCGCTGCATGGGCTGATGCGCGTGCGCGGCTTCACCCAGGACGACGCCCACATCTTCTGCACCGAGGAGCAGCTCGCCGCCGAGTGCATGAAGATCAACGACCTGATCCTCTCGGTCTATGAGGATTTCGGCTTCACCGAGGAGCTCGTCATCAAGCTCTCGACGCGGCCCGAGAAGCGCGTCGGCTCCGATGCGGTCTGGGACCATGCCGAAGACGTCATGACCAGGGTGCTGGAGACGATCGCGCAGCAGTCCGGCAACCGGATCAAGACCGAGATCAATCCGGGCGAGGGCGCCTTCTACGGGCCGAAGTTCGAATATGTCCTGCGCGACGCCATCGGCCGCGACTGGCAGTGCGGCACGACGCAAGTCGATTTCAATCTGCCGGAGCGCTTCGGCGCCTTCTATATCGGCTCGGACGGCGAGAAGAAGCAGCCGGTCATGGTCCATCGCGCCATCTGCGGCTCGCTGGAGCGCTTCGTCGGCATCCTGATCGAGCACCATGCCGGGCATTTCCCGCTCTGGCTGGCGCCCGAGCAGATCATCGTCGCGCCGATCACCTCGGAGGCGGACGCCTATGGCGAGGAGGTCACCATGGCGCTGCTCTCGGCCGGCCTTCGCGCCCGTGCCGACCTGCGCAACGAGAAGATCAGCTACAAGGTGCGCGAGCACTCGCTGGCCAAGGTCCCGGTGATCCTCGCGGTCGGCAAGCGCGAGGCCGAGGAGAAGACCGTGACCGTCCGCCGCCTCGGCAGCCAGGCCCAGACGGTGATGAGCCTCGACGCCGTGATCGCGGCGCTGACCGAGGAGGCGACGCCGCCCGATCTCGCCCGCAAGAAGAAGGTCAAGGCGGCCTGAAGCGCCGTCTCGCCAAAACCCGTCAGCCCGTGCCAAATAGGCGCGCATGCTGACGGGTTCCTATCGTAAACGGCTTGAAGCCGATCTTGGTCGCTGGGTGGGCGAGGGGCTGGTCAGCCCCGAAAGCGCCGCCACCATCCGCCGTTCGCTGGCGCAGGAGGGCGGCGGCTTCAAGCTGCCGGCCCTGATCGGCCTGTTCGGCGGCCTGCTGATCGCCTCCAGCGTTTCCGCCTTCGTCGCGGCGAACTGGGAGGAAATCCCCAGGGTCGCCAAGCTGGTCATGATCCTGCTCGGCCTTGCCGGCGCGCTCGGCATCTCGGCTCGGTTGCAGAGCCGTGGTTCGACTGGCGGTGCCGATGCCGCCGCGACCTGTGGCACGCTGATCTTCGGCGCCGGCGTCGCACTCGTCGGCCAGATGTACCATCTGCCGACCGATTGGCCGGGCGGGGCGCTGTTGGTCGCGCTCGGTGCCCTCATCGTCGCCTTCCTGCTGCGCTCGAATGGTGCGCTCGTCATCGCGATCATCGCAATCGGCTGCTGGGCTGGCGGCCGTTGGGATGAGGGTGAGGACAGGGCACATCTGCTGTTCTGGCTGCCCTTCCTGCCGGCGCTCTGGCTGGCGGCGACCCGGCAAAACCGTCTCGTCCATCATGTCGCTGCTTTGGCGCTGCTCGGCTGGTTCGCGACGCTGCCGGGCCAGCCGGCCTTCCTGCGCTTCGACTATGGCCTGCTCGCCTATGGGCTTGCCGTCTCGGCGCTGTTCGTCGCGCTCGGGGCGCTGGCGCTCGATCGCGGCGGCCCGGGCTTGCTCACCGCCTTCCTGCCCTGGGGGCTGATCGGCCTGATCCTGTCGCTCAATGTCGAGCTGATCCGGATTCTCGATCCCAGCGAGGCGCGCCCCGGCACGGCTCATTCGCTGAACTATTTCGCTTATGCGCTGGCGCTGCCGGCGGTGGTCGGCCTCGGCCTGTTGACCCGTGAGCGCCGCTTCGCCTGGCCGCTGGCGGCGGCGCTCATCCTGTCGCTGCTGGTGCCCGTGCTGTTCTGGAGCGGTGGCGCCGTCAGCATGGTCGGAAAGATCGTTGTGGCGGCGTTGATCCTCTCGATCGCGATCGGCATCGTCGTCGCCGGCGCGGGCGGCGGCGTGCGCCGGCTGAGCATCGCTGGCTCGGTGCTGTTCGCCATCGCGGTCGTGACCTTGCTCTGGCAGACCATCGGTACCTTGCTCGACCAGTCGCTGTTCTTCCTGGTCGGCGGCGCGGCGCTCATCGCGATCGCCAGCGGGATGCGCCGGCTTCTCGCCAAATTCAGCAAGCCGACGGAGGCCGCGCCGTGATCCGCCTCCCGTCAGCCGACGCTCTTCTCGGCCGTGTCTCTCCGCTCTGGCGCGGGCTCGCCGCCATCGCCCTGCTCTGTGGGCTGATCCTGGCCCTGGTCGAGTCGCGGGCCGGCATCCTGCGCTCGGGCACGGAGATCCGGCTGGCGACGGCTCCCGTCGATCCGCGCGACCTGTTCCGCGGCGACTATGTCATCCTGAACTACAAGATCAGCACGCTCGAACCTGCCAAGCTCGATGGCGACAAGAGCTTCGAACGCAACCAGACGGTGTTCGTCCGCGTCGCCCCCGGAGCCGACGGGCTGGCCGAGGCGAAGGGCGTCTATCTCGCCCGTCCGCCGGCCGCGGCCGGCGGGGTCGTGCTCGAAGGCAAGGTAGCTTCGGCCGCGGCCTGCGCCGTCAACCCGAACGGCGACCAGGACTGCAATGCCGGCCGCCGCGCCATCCGTGTCGAATACGGGCTAGAAAGCTATTTCGTGCCTGAGGGCACCGGCCGTGCCATCGAGACGACCGAGCGCAAGCGGCTGGAGATCGTCGCGGCGGTGTCGAGCTCCGGTCAGGCGGCGATCAAGCGCCTGCTGATCGACGGCAAGCTCGTCCATCAGGAGCCGCCTTACTGAGCACAGCCTTTTCTCGTCATGGTCGGGCTTGTGCCGACCATCCACGTCTTCGCTTCACTGATCGAATGCAGAGTTCAAGACGTGGATGCTCGGCACAAGGCCGAGCATGACGGTCAGTGCCTTGTCTCGCTCGCACCTTGGTCAAGCCGACGGAACGCTTTCGTGCCGGCGCGCCTTGCTCTAGAGGAACAGCCGATTCCACAACGGATCGGCTTGAGCGATGTACGACATCAGATGGATTCGCGAGAACGCTGAGGCGTTCGATCGGGGCTTGCAGCGACGCGGGCTTGAGAAACTGTCGTCGTCGCTGCTGGCGCTCGACGATCAGCGCCGCGCCGCGATCGGCAAATCGCAAGCCGCGCAGGAGCGTCGCAACGCCCTCTCCAAGGAGATCGGCAAGGCGATGGGCCAGAAGGACCTCGCCTTGGCCGAGCAGCTCAAGGCCGAGGTCGCCTCGCTCAAGGAGCAGGTGCCGGAGTTGGAGGCGCAGGAGAAGGCTGCGGTCGAGGCGCTGAACGCTCAGCTCGCCGCCATCCCGAACACGCCGTTCGACGAGGTGCCGGACGGCGCCGACGAGCTTGGCAATGTGCTGCTGCACGCCCATGGCACGAAGCCGGAGGAGCGCGGGCTGCTCACGGGCGTCAACGATCCCAAGGAGCATTTCGAGCTCGGCGAGGCGCTCGGCCAGATGGATTTCGAGACGGCGGCCAAGCTTTCGGGCTCGCGCTTCGTCGTGCTGGAGCGCCAGATCGCCCGGCTCAACCGCGCCATCGGCCAGTTCATGCTCGACACCCATGTCGAAGAGCACGGCTATACCGAGGTCAATCCGCCGCTGATGGTGCGCGACGACGCCATGTTCGGCACGGCGCAGCTGCCGAAGTTCTTTGAAGACCAATTCGCTGCGTACCAAGCGCTGGACATTGAAGCCGAGAATCTCGGCCCTGGCAGCAACGTCGGCAAAATTATTACTCGGCAAGTTGGCGACCCAAACCGCCATTGGCTCATCCCCACCGCCGAGGTGCCGCTGACCAATCTCGTGCGCGAATCCATCCTCTCGGAGGAGGAGCTGCCGCGCCGCTTCACCGCGCTCACACCTTGCTTCCGCGCCGAGGCCGGCTCGGCCGGGCGCGATACGCGCGGCATGCTGCGCCAGCACCAGTTCGAGAAGGTCGAGCTCGTCTCGATCACCGCGCCGGAGAAGTCGCGCGAGGAGCATGAGCGCATGCTGTCTTGCGCCGAGAACGTGCTGAAGAAGCTCGATCTGCATTATCGCGTCATGACGCTGTGCACCGGCGACATGGGCTTCGCCTCGCAGAAGACCTACGACATCGAGGTCTGGCTGCCCGGCCAGAAGACCTATCGCGAGATCTCGTCCTGCTCGGTCTGCGGCGATTTCCAGGCCCGGCGCATGAACGCCCGCTACAAGACCAGGGACGGCAAGGGCCCGTTCTTCGTCCACACCCTCAACGGCTCGGGCACGGCGGTCGGCCGCGCCTTGATCGCTGTGATGGAGAACTACCAGAACGCCGACGGCTCGATCACCGTGCCGGACGCGCTGGTTCCCTATATGCGCGGGGTCACCCGCATCGAGAAGGCGGCCTGATCCCATGCGCATCCTGGTGACCAATGACGACGGCATCCATGCCGAGGGCCTCGCCGTCCTCGAGCAGATCGCCAAGCAGCTCTCCGACGATGTCTGGGTCGTCGCGCCCGAGACCGACCAGTCGGGCGTGGCGCATTCGCTGTCGCTGTCGAACCCGCTGCGCCTGCGCCAGATCGAGGAGAAGCGCTTCGCCGTCCAGGGCACGCCGACCGATTGCGTGATCATGGCGGTGCGCTCGGTCATGGCCGAGATGAAGCCCGACCTCGTGCTCTCCGGCGTCAATCGCGGCCAGAACGTCGCCGAGGACGTCACCTATTCCGGCACCATCGCCGCCGCCATGGAAGGCACGCTGCTCGGCATTCCCTCGATCGCGGTGAGCCAGGCCTATATGGCGGGCGACCGCACCAGCATCATCTGGGACTGCGCCCTGCAGCATGCGCCCGGCATCATCCGCCGGCTGCTGGAAGAGGGGATTCCCGACGGCATCCTGTTCAACCTCAACTTCCCGAACGTGGCGCCGAGCGAGGTCGCCGGCGTCGCTGTGACGGCGCAGGGGCGGCGCGACCAGGAGCTGATGCGGCTGGAGCCGCGCCGCGACGGGCGCGGCAATCCCTATTACTGGATCGCTTTCCAGCGCGGAAAGCACGAGCCGGCCAACGGCACTGACCTGCGCGCCCTCGCCGAGAAGAAGATCTCGGTGACGCCGCTTGAGCTCGACCTGACGCATGAGCCGACGATGACGCGCTTCGCGCAGCTCTTCGCCTGAAAGCGGCAGGGATGACCGGGGAGGGCGCCAGCAGCGAGAGCGAACGCACCGTCGCCTTCCTGTTGTCGTTGCGCGCGCGCGGCGTGCGCGACCTGGCGCTGCTCAGGGCCATGGAGCGTGTGCCGCGCGAGCATTTCGCGCCCTCGCGCTTTGCCGATCTCGCCCGCCAGGACGTCTCGGTGCCGCTGCCCTGCGGTCAGACCATGACGGCGCCGCATACGGTCGCCGCTTTGGTCGGTGCGCTGGAGATGAAGCCCGATTGCCGCGTGCTCGAAATCGGTTCCGGCTCGGGCTATGTCGCGGCGCTGCTCGCGGCGATGGGTGGCAAGGTCGTTTCGCTGGAGCGCTACCGCACGCTCGCGCTCGCCGCGCATGAGCGCCTCGCCGGTGGCGGCTTCGCACAGCTCGTCGAGCTGCGCCATGCCGACGGCTTCCAGCCCGACCGGACGCTCGGCCGCTTCGAGCGCATCCTGGTCAACGGCGTGATGCAAACGGTGCCCGAGGCCCTGCTCGCGCGGCTGGAGATCGGTGGGCGGCTGGTCGGCGCGTTGCGCGTCGAGGGGGCAGGGCGCCTCGTCATAGTCACGCGCAGCGAAGACGGTTTCGACCATGCGCTCGGCCCGATCATCCGCATCCCGCCGCTGGCGCCGGGCCTGTCTCAGGCGCTGTAGGCGTTCTTCGCGGCTACCATGCTGACCCAGCTCGCCTGCTCGCCCTTGTGGCGAGCATCCACGTCTTGAACACCGTCCCTGGCGAAGGAAAACGCGGATGATCGGGACGAGCTCGATCATGACAGCCGCTCCCTCCCGTCAGGAAGATTGCGGCCGCCTGCAGAAATTCACCAAGCCTGTCAGCAGCGAAACGCCTTCTTAACCTAACCGGCTCTTTAATGCGGACCGTAGAGTTGCGTCGTTCGCGAGTGCAGAGTCCATGCGTAAGCAAGTCGAGCTGACCGTACCGAAGTCCGTGGTTCGCGCCGTATCGGTCTGCGCCCTTGCGGCCGGGCTGGGTGCCTGCTCCTCGGACACCTTGCGCTTCACAGAGGCGCCCTTCGCCAACCCGTTCAAGACGGCCCAAGCGCCGGCCGCCCAGCGCGACCCGGCGACGACCGGCTCGATCGGTCGCAGCGCGCCGCGCCAGTCCTATGAGACGGCGTCCGCCACCGGCAATCCTGGCGTACGCAGCCAGCCTTTGCCGCCGCCGACCTCTTCGATCGCGCCCCGCGTTGCGCCGCCTTCCGCTCCGGCGCCGAGCGCTCCGGGCTCCGCTGCCGGCTGGAGCGCCCAGGGTGGCACGCCGATCGTCGTCGCCCATGGCGAGACGCTCGACGTGATCTCCGGCCGCTATGGCGTGCCGCGCTCGGCGCTGATGCAGGCCAATGGACTTTCCGGCGAGGTCACGCCGGGCTCGCGCATCGTCGTGCCCGTCTACAATGGCGCTGGCGCCCAGACGGCTGCGCGCCAGCCCGCGCCGAGCGACAACCGTTTCGAGCAGCCGCGCCTTGCGCCGCCGCCGGTGTCGCGTCCGGTAGCGGCTGCTCCCGCGCCCGCTCCGAAGATCGCTGCTGTCGACGCCAGGGCTCAGGCTGCCCAGGCGAAGGCGCAGGCCGCCGCCGAGGCCAAGGAGAAGGCTGCGGCTGACGCCAAGCGCATGGGTGAGGCTCGCGCCCGCTTCGCCGCCGAAGCCAAGGCCAAGGCGGCAGCCAAGGCCGCGAACGAGACCAAGACCGCGGCGCTGCCGGCGCCTGCTCCCGCTTCGCAGCCGGTCAAGCCGAAGCCTGCGGCGCCGGTGGTTGCCAATGCCCCGGCCGAGAAGGTCACCATCCAGCCGAAGGTCGTCGCGCCCGCGCCCACTCCGGAGCCGAAAGTGGCCGAGCCGCAGACTACGGCCAGCCTGCCCAAGGCTGAGGAGCCGGCTTCGTCCGGGGCCGAGTTCCGTTGGCCGGCGCGCGGCCGCGTCATTGCTGGCTATGCCGGCAAGGGCGGCAACGAGGGCATCAACATCGCGGTGCCGGAAGGCACGCCGATCAAGGCGGCCGAAGGCGGCGTCGTCGCCTATGCCGGCAGCGAGCTCAAGGGCTATGGCAACCTCGTGCTGATCCGCCACCCGAACGGCTATGTCTCGGCTTACGCCCATAATGGCGAGCTCAACGTCAAGCGCGGCGAGCAGGTCAAGCGCGGCCAGGTCGTCGCCAAGTCGGGTCAGTCCGGCAACGTCAACTCGCCGCAGCTGCATTTCGAGCTGCGCAAGGGTTCGACCCCGGTCGACCCGATGCCCTATCTCAGCAGCAGCAACTAAATCCGGTTTAGTCTTCGGCCGGTATTCGCGAGACCCCGCCGGTCGATACGAGGCGGGGCGGTCCCAGGAAAGGCCGCCCCGTTTTGCTTTTGCTTCACTCCCAAAAATTATTTGAGCTTGGGTTTTTTGTCGCAGTAGTTGAAGACAAGAATCTTTGAGTGTGGGTATTTATAACCACAAACTTCTTCCGCAATGCTCACGCAGAAAATTACATTCTTGGAGAAAAAATACACAACCTTCAGGAAGTTCGTGTCGGATATTCCCAGTGTTTTTGCAGGGCGATAGAGTGCCCTGAGAAGCAATCTTTGCGCTGGCGTAGGAAGGTTCCCCATAGCAGCCTAGCCTTCAGAGTGAGCCGGTCCTAAGTTTCCCGGAAAGGTTCGCCGCAATCTCCGCATATAGTGCCTCCAGAAGATATCGACAGCGCTAGCGGTAATCTACTCCTCCAGCTTCGTCTCCAGCCGCCCGGCCAGGTCCTGGATGTACTGCCAGGCCGTGCGGCCCGAGCGCGAGCCGCGCGTCGTTGCCCATTCCAGCGCCTCGCGCCGCAGCTGCTCCGGCTCGATCTTGAGCCCGAAATGGCCGACATAGCCGTCGATCATAGCCAGATACTCGTCCTGGCTGCATTTGTGGAAGCCCAGCCAGAGCCCGAACCGGTCCGAAAGCGAGACCTTCTCTTCCACGGCCTCACCGGGATTGATCGAGGTCGAGCGCTCGTTCTCGACCATCTCGCGCGCCAGCAGATGGCGTCGATTCGAGGTCGCGTAGAACACGACGTTCTCAGGCCGGCCCTCGACGCCGCCGTCGAGCGCCGCTTTCAGCGACTTGTAGGAGGTGTCCTGCCCGTCGAAGGAGAGGTCGTCGCAAAAGACGATGGCGGGGTGCGGGTCGGCCTTGAGCAGCCCCATCAGCACCGGCAGGCTCTCGATATCCTCGCGGTGGATCTCGATCAGCTTGAGGGGGAGGGCGCCTTTCGGCAGGCGCTTGTTGGTGTCGGCATGCACCGCCTTGACCAGCGACGATTTGCCCATGCCGCGCGCGCCCCAGAGCAGGACGTTGTTGGCCGGCAGGCCGCGGGCGAAGCGCTCGGTATTCTCAGCCAGCGTATCGCGGACCCGGTCGACACCGCGCAGCAGCGACAGTGCGACGCGGTTGACCTTGGCGACCGGCGCAAGCTCATGGCCCGCGGCATGCCAGACGAAGGCGTCGGCGGCAGTGAGATCGGGCTTGCGCTTGGCCGGCGGAGCGAGGCGCTCCAGCGCGTCGGCGATGCGCAAAAGGGTGGCGAGCGTCGGGTCGGTGGCGGTTTCGGTCATCGCAGCGGGTCCGCTAATCTTGCGTACCGAACGGTACGGTACGCTCATAGCTCCGCGAGCCCGTCGAAAGCAAGGCCATTGCGCGCAGGGCAGGGACACCTTAGCTGGGGGATGCGGTCGAAAGACCGGCCGCTTTCGATTGATTTCACGACATCGCTGGCTATAGTCCGCGCGATTTTACCAACCCCGCGCCGGCCGGCCGTCAATCGGCGGCGACGTGAAGGAGCCTTCCCGTGATCACCCCCGCTTTTGCCCAGGGCCTTGGAGGCGGCGGCACCAACGACGTGCTGATGTCGCTGGTTCCGTTCGTCCTGATCTTCATCATCATGTGGTTCCTGATCATCAGGCCGCAGCAGAAGCGGGTGAAATCGCATCAGGAGATGATCAAGAACGTGCGCCGCGGCGACACGATCGTCACTTCGGGCGGCATCATCGCCAAGGTCTCGAAGGTGGTCGACGACACCGAGATCGAGGCCGAGATCGCCGACGGCGTGCGCGTGCGCATCCTCAAGGGCATGGTGTCCGACGTGCGCGCCAAGGGCGAGCCGGTCAAGAGCTGAAGGCCGTGAGGCGCGGGGCCTGAAGGCGCCCGCGTCCGCCAACAAGGCTGTTCATACAGATGCTTCGTCTCCAGGCCCGCAAGGTCATTCTCGTTCTGCTCGTGCTGGTCTTCGGCTGCGGGCTCGCCGTGCCGAACCTGTTCTCGCCCGAGACCCGCAAGGCGATCGAGCAGGGCGCTCCGGCCTGGATTCCGCGCTTTCTGCTGCCGATCCACGCGATGACGCTCGGCCTCGATCTGCAGGGCGGTTCGCACGTCCTGCTCGAGATCGACCGCGCCGACCTGATCCGCAGCCAGGTCACGCAGTTGCGCGACGACGTCCGCCGCATCCTCCGTGAGGAGCGCGTCGGCCTGCAGGGCGGTATCGGCCTGACCCCGCGCGGCGTGCAGCTGCGCGTGCCCGAAGCGGCCGATCGCGCCAAGCTGATGCCGAAGTTCCGCGAGCTCGCCCAGCCGATCGGCACGTTCGGCGCCTTCGGACCCTCGGGCAACCAGTCGATCGAGGTCACCGAGAACCCCGACGGGCTGATCCAGCTCAATGTCACCGAGGCCGGTTCGAACGAGCGCATCCGCCGCGCCGTCGAGCAGGCGATGGAAGTGCTGCGCCGCCGTGTCGACGCGCTCGGCACCACCGAGCCGAACATCCAGCGCCAGGGCCTCGACCGCATCCTGGTCCAGGTGCCGGGCCTGCAGGATCCGCAGCGCCTGAAGCAGATCCTCGGCGAGACCGCCAAGCTGCAGTTCCGCATGGTCGCGGATGCGAATGCCGGCGACGTCGATATGCTGCCCTCGCAGGATCAAGGCGGCCAGCCGATTCCGATCAGCCGCCAGGTCATCGTCGAGGGCGAGGACCTGATCGACGCCCAGCCGGCCTTCGACCAGCGCACCAGCCAGCCGATCGTCAATTTCCGCTTCAACATTCGCGGCGCCCAGCGCTTTGGCCAGGCGACCACCGAGAATCTCGGCCGCCAGCTCGCCATCGTGCTCGACAACAAGGTGATCTCGGCCCCGGTCATCCAGTCGCCGATCACCGGCGGCTCCGGCCAGATCTCCGGCAATTTCACCGTCGAGTCCGTCAACAACCTCGCCATCCTGCTGCGCGCCGGCGCGCTGCCGGCGAAGATGACGATCGTCGAGGAGCGCACCGTCGGTCCCGGCCTCGGCCAGGATTCGATCCAGGCCGGCAAGATGGCGACGATCATCGCGACCGTGCTGGTCATCCTCTACATGATCGGCAACTACGGGCTGTTCGGCATCATCGCCAGCATCGCGCTGCTCGTGCACGTCTGCCTGATCCTCGGGCTGATGTCGCTGCTCGGGGCGACCATGACCCTGCCGGGCATTGCCGGCATCGTGCTCACCATCGGCACGGCGGTCGATTCGAACGTGCTGATCTACGAACGCATGCGCGAAGAATCGCATCTCGGCAGATCACTGGTCTCCGCTTTGGAAGCAGGCTTCCAGCGCGCCTTCGCCACGATCATCGACTCCAACGTCACCATGCTGATCGCCGCGGTTGCGCTGTTCGCGCTCGGCTCCGGCCCGGTGCGCGGTTTCGCCGTCGTCTTCATCCTGGGCATCCTGACCACGGTCATCACCGCGGTGACGCTGACGCGCATGCTGATCGCGCTCTGGTATCGCTGGGCGCGGCCGAAGGCCCTTCCGTTCTGATCCCGCAGGCCAGGAGATAACAGACCATGCGCCTGCTTCGCATCGTTCCCGACAACACCAAGTTCCGCATCGTCCACTGGCGCCGTCTCGCCTATCCGTTCTCGGCCGCCTATTCGGTGCTGGTGCTGGTGCTGTTCCTGACGGTCGGCCTCAATTTCGGCATCGATTTCCGCGGCGGCACGCTGATGGAGATGCAGGCCAAGAGCGGCAAGCCCGACATCGCCCAGGTCCGCCAGACCGCCAACAGCTTCGGCTTCGGCGAGGTCGAGGTGCAGGAATTCGGCAGCGCCGGCGACCTCTCCATGCGCTTCGCGCTCCAGCCCGGTGGCGAGATCGCCCAGCAGGCGGTTGTGACCAAGGCGCGGGCGGCCTTTGCCGAAGCCTATGAATTCCGCCGCGTCGAGACCGTCGGTCCGCGCGTCTCGGGCGAGCTGGTCCAGGCCGGCACGCTCGGCGTCGTGCTCGCGATCATCGGCGTGCTGGTCTATCTCTGGTTCCGCTTCGAGATGCAGCTCGCGATCGGCGCCATCGTCGGCACCATGCACGATATCGTGCTGACCATGGGCTTCTTCCTGATCACGCAGCTCGAGTTCAACCTGACCTCGATTGCGGCGATCCTGACCATCGTCGGCTATTCGCTGAACGAGACGGTGGTGGTGTTCGACCGCACGCGCGAACTGCTGCGCCGCTACAAGACCATGCCGATCCCGGAGCTGCTCGACCTCTCGGTTAATTCGACCCTGTCGCGCACCGCGATCACCTCGACCACCACGATCCTGGCGCTGGTCGCGCTGGTCTTCTTCGGCGGCACGGCGATCGAGGGCTTCGCGCTTGTCATGCTGTTCGGCGTGATGGTCTGCACCTATTCGGCCATGTTCGTCTCGACGCCGGTGCTGCTCTATCTCGACGTTCGCGCCGGCCGCCTTGACCAGGGCGAGGAACTGGCCGAGGCCAAGGCGCGGGTCTGACGTCCTTGGTCTCGCGCATGGCCTTGTCGGAAAACCGGTTCCCACTTTTCCGAGCCATGCGCTGATGGCCGAGCGTCGCTTCGACGGCTTCGTCCCCGGCCGCTACCAGCTCGACGCCTTCGGCGCCGGCGGCTTCCGTTTCGCGGATATGAGTCATCGCGGTTCGATCCTGGCGACGCCATCCGGCATTCGGATCTGGCCGGTCACGTCCTTCGCGCAGGTGACGCTGGAGAGCCTCCAGCCGATCCTCGACGAGGCCGGGACGATCGACTTCCTGATCCTCGGCATCGGCCACGAGATCGCCTTCTTGCCGCCCGCGCTGCGCGATCCGTTCAAGGCCGCTGGTATCACCGTCGAGGCGATGGCGACGCCGGCGGCGGCACGCACCTACAACGTCCTCGTCGGCGAGGAGCGGCGCGTTGCCGCAGCGCTGATCGCGATCGACTGATTGGCGATCAAATCCAACCAGCCATGCCGCTCTTGCGTAGCCAAGGCCGCCGCCTGAGCCTAGACTGCCGGCGCTTCGACCCGCGTGACGGCGGGAGCGGGGAGGGCGCATGACCACGAAAATCGAGGACCGCGCCGGCACTGCGCCGGGTCCGCTTTCCCAGGCCTATGGCCATTGCCTGGCGCTGGTGCGCGAGCACGATCCCGACCGCTATATCGCCTCGCTTTACGCGCCCGAGGCGCTCAGGCCCGGCCTGTTCGCGCTCTATGCTTTCAGTCATGAGATCGCCCGCGTGCGCGAGCAGGTCAGCGAGCCGCTGCCGGGCGAGGTCCGCCTGCAATGGTGGCGTGACGTGCTCGAGGCCGGTCCCGATGCGCCAGCGCCCGGCCACCCGGTCGCGCAGGCGCTGCTCGACACGGTCAGGCGCTTCCGGCTGCCGATCGCGCCGCTGTCCGGCCTGATCGAGGCCCGCGTCTTCGATCTCTATGACGATCCCATGCCCTCTCTCTCTGACCTCGAAGGCTATGCCGGAGAGACCGCGAGCGCGCTGATCCGGCTCGCCTGCCTGGTGCTGGGGCAGGGGCGCGATCCGGGCGGCGCAACCGCGGCCGGCCACGCCGGCGTCGCTTATGCGCTGTGCGGGCTGATGCGCGCCTTCCCCTGGCATGCGGCGCGTGGGCAAGTCTACTTGCCGGCGGATCTGCTTAGCCGCAACGGCGTCACCCGCGAGGACATCGTGCGCGGGCGTGGCGGGCCCGGGCTGATCTATTCGCTAAAGGAGATGCGGGCGCTGGTGCGCATCCATCTGCGCAAGCTCAACGACCTCGGTGCCACGGTGCCGGCGGCGATTCGGCCGGCCTTCCTGCCGGTTGCATTGGTCGAGCCCTATCTGCGCCAGATGGAGCGGCGCAGCTATGATCCCTACCGCACCATCATCGGCCTCTCGCCGCTCAAGCGGCAATGGACGCTGTGGCGCACGGCGCGGGCTTAGGGGCTGAAGCACGTCATGCTCGGGCTCGACCCGAGCATCCCAAGCAGGAAGAGGTGCCTTCTGGCGCCTTCTCGTCATGAGATTCTCGGGTCTGCGCTTCGCGCCGCCCGAGAATGACGGCGATCACTCCGCCGCCTGCGCGCTCGTTCCGCCGATCCAGCCATCGAGCTCGACCTTCGCCCGCGCCGTCAGCGCTTGCTTGCGGGCGAGGCTCTTGGCCGGCCCCTTCAAACGCTTGCCGTCCGGGCCCGTCGTCGCCACGCCCTCGATAGGCGGGAACAGGCCGAAATTGATGTTCATGGGCTGGAAGGAGCGCGGCCCCTCGTCGATGGTGACGATGTGGCCACCGGTGATGTGGTTGACCAGCGCGCCCAGCGCCGTCGTCGCCGGCGGCAGGACCAGCGGCTGGCCGAGCCGCTCGGCCGCGGCGAGTCGGCCGGTCAATAGGCCGATCGCGGCGCTCTCGACATAGCCCTCGCAGCCGGTGATCTGCCCGGCGAAGCGCAGGCGCGGGTCGGCCTTGAGCCGCAATTGCGGATCGAGCAGCTCCGGCGAATTGAGATAGGTGTTGCGGTGGATGCCACCGAGCCGCGCGAACTCGGCATTCTCCAGCCCGGGAATCATCCGGAAGATCGCGGCCTGCTCGCCATATTTCAGCTTGGTCTGGAAACCCGTCATGTTGAAGAGGGTGCCCAGCGCATTGTCCTGGCGCAGCTGGACGACGGCATAGGCCTTCACCGTCGGATTGTGCTTGTTGGTCAGTCCGACCGGCTTCATCGGCCCCCAGCGCAGCGTCTCGCGGCCGCGCTCGGCCATCACCTCGATCGGCAGGCAGCCGTCGAAATAGGGCGTGCCCTCCCATTCCTTGAACTCGGTCTTCTCCGCTGCCAGCAGCGCGTCGATGAAGGCCTCGTACTGGTCGCGGTCGAGCGGGCAGTTGATGTAGTCGGCGCCGGTGCCGCCTGGGCCCGCCTTGTCATAGCGCGACTGGAACCAGGCCACGTCCATGTCGACCGAATCGAAATGGACGATGGGTGCGATCGCGTCGAAGAAGGCGAGCTCGCCCGCACCCGTCAGCGAGCGGATGCCTTCGGCCAGCGCCGGCGAGGTCAGGGGGCCGGTCGCGACGATGACCTTGTCCCACTCCGCCGGCGGCAGGCCGGCGATCTCGACGCGTTCGATCGTGACGTTGGGATGCGCTTCGAGCGCGGCGGTGACAGCCTGTGAGAAGCCGTCACGGTCGACCGCGAGCGCGCCACCGGCCGGAACCTGATGCGCATCGCCTTTGGCCATGATCAGCGAGCCGAGCCGGCGCATCTCCCAATGCAGCTGGCCGACGGCGTTGGAGGTCGAATCGTCCGAGCGGAAGGAATTCGAGCAGACCAGCTCGGCGAGGCCTTCGGTCTGATGGGCGTCGGTACCGCGCACGGGGCGCATCTCGTGCAGGATGACGGGGACCCCGGCCTCTGCGATCTGCCAGGCGGCTTCCGAACCGGCGAGGCCACCGCCGACGACATGGATGGGTGCGATTGAGGCTTGTGTGATCATGGCCGCGATGTGTCCGCGGCGGCACGCAAGGTCAAGGGCGCGGGGGCTCAAATCAGCCCAAGAAACGCAAAATGCCCGCTCGTAAGCGGGCATTCGCTCTTCGACCAGACCCTGAGGGGAGGAACACGGGGCCTAGGAGAAACTACTCGTCAAACCTGAGAGGGTTTGAAATCAGGCCGTCGCGTGGGTGCGGGCGACGTACTGGATGTCCGAGCGCGACAGGCCGAGGTCGTCGAGCTCACGGTCGGTGAGGCGGGACAGCTCGCGGACGGTCTCGCGATAGCGAAGGTAAGCGCGAATCTTGGAAGCGATCATGGACAGGAACATGGTGATAACCCTTTGGTTTTACGAGGCCTGCGCCCCGGCAGCGATGAATTCGTTGTGCACTGCATATAGAGAGATCAGCGTGCCTCTCACAGGGGCGCGGCGTCAGCTCTGTTATGCTTTTTACGCATGGCAAAT
Source organism: Rhizobiales bacterium 2SD (assembly GCA_005502805.1). Lineage (GTDB taxonomy): Bacteria > Pseudomonadota > Alphaproteobacteria > Rhizobiales > Beijerinckiaceae > Allobosea. Next base: position 22,718 of record SCMY01000023.1, read on the forward strand.
TAAGAGATCGTTTGGAAACGACGCCAGACCCGCGCAGAGCGCTTAACGATTTTGTCAGAACAATGAAAATTTGGCCTAATTTTTAGGCGATCGAAGCTGCGAGGGCGCGCCCAGCCAAGCGACGGCGTGAATCTGCGCAAAATCGATGCGATTCGTCATGCGATTTGCACTGCAACATAGATTGTCGAGCTGAAGAGCTGCGTAACGCCCTGTTCACCATGGCGGGCTTCTCAGAGAATTGCGTCGGTCTGGCTGGCCGCCGTCATGCGCTCACCTGAGGTTGGCGGCATGATCTGACGATTCGGACAGGTGCGGAGCAGAGCATGCAGGGCACGGGCTATTGCGAGCGGTTGAGCGGGGCCTTCTGGGCCGAGCCGCTCAATGCGGTCAGCAACGCTGCCTTCCTGCTGGCGGCGCTGGCGGCGGCTCTGCTTTTGCGCCGGCAAGAACGCCGCGACTGGCCGGGCGAGGCACTGACGGCGCTGGTCGCGATCATCGGCGTCGGCTCTTTCCTGTTCCACACCATGCCGCAGCGCTGGACCTTGCTGGCCGATGTGGTGCCGATCCAGCTCTTCGCGTTCTGCTATTTCGGACTGGCGCTCAACCGGTTCCTGGGGCTGTCACCATTGGTCGCGGCGGCCGGCGCGATTCTCTTTCTCGCAGCCTGCTTTGGCCTGGCTTCGGTGCTCTCGCCGCAGCTTCCCGCCGGCATGCGCGGCTCGGCCGGCTATGCCGGATTCCTCATCGGTCTCTTCGGTGTCGCGTTGGCGGCAAGGCTGCGCGGTGATGGCGCCGCGGCAGCCCGGATCGCCGCCGCCGGCCTCGTCTTCGCCTTGTCCCTGATCTTCCGCTCGCTCGATTCCGTGCTGTGCGGTGCCGTTCCGTTTGGCCTGCACTGGGGCTGGCACCTGCTCAACGGGCTGCTGCTCTATCTGTTGCTGCGGGCCGCCATCCTCGCGCCGCGGACCTGAACCCGCACCATCGCGTCTCCGAGCACTGAAAAAGGCGCTTGATCATGCGTAATAAGTTATATAATAAAGTTGATATATAGAGAGGCCGACATGAACAGGTTGGACGCAGCCTTTTCCGCTCTCGCCGATCCGACGCGCCGGGCGATCCTGGCGCGGCTGGCCCTCGGCGAGACCACGGTGATGGAACTCGCCGAGCCCTTCGCGATGTCGCAGCCCGCGGTGTCGCGGCACCTGAAGGTGCTGGAGGAGGCGGGGCTGATCACAAGGCGGATCGAGGGAACGAAACGGCCCTGCCGGCTCGCGCCGGGAGCGCTCGAGGAGATCGACAAATGGCTCGCCATGCTCAGGCGGGCCCTGGAAGCGAATTACGACCGGCTGGACCAGCTTCTGGCCGGGATGGAACCAGGCAAGGAGGAAGACCGGATATGACCAGGCTCACGCTGAAGACCGAGGGCGACACCCATGTCGTCGTCACCCGCCGCTTCAAGGCCTCGCCCGAGGCCGTCTATCGCGCCCATACCGATCCGGCCCTGATCCAGAAATGGCTGCTCGGCCCCGATGGCTGGACCATGCCGGTCTGCATCAACGAAGCGAAGCCGGGCGGCAGGATCCGTTATGAATGGAGCGACGGGAAGGGCAACGGCTTCTACCTCACCGGCGAATACATCGCGCTTGAGCCGTTCAGCCGCATCCAGCATGTCGAGCGCATGCATCTGCCCGAGCCGTGCCCGGACAACCATGTCGAGACCCGCTTCGAGGCCGACGGCGCCGGCACGCTGATGACCATGCGCATGACCGTGCCCGACCGTGCGACCCGCGAGGCCATGCTCGCCACCGGCATGGAGCACGGCATGGAGGCGAGCTATGCCCGCCTCGACGAGATGACGGTCTGAGCGCTGTTCCGCCCCACGCAGCGGCGATGGCTTGACCCGCCGCCGGCACGCCCGGAAGCTTCCCCTTCATATGGAGACAGGGTAAGCGCATGCCGGATCTGGCCAGGGAACTCGATCTCGCCGACCTCAAGGGCCGGCTCTATTCGGCGGTGCTCTCCGATGTGCTCGACGAGCTCGGCCACCCCAATCAGGCGGTGAAGCCTTTCGTGCGCCCGCTCGACGAGGCCAGCGTGCTCTGCGGCTTCGCCCGCACCGGGCTCTACATGAAGCGCTACCATCTCGCGCTGGGCCATAACCCCTACGCCCTCGAGATGGACCTGATCGACAGCCTGAGACCCGGCGAGATCCCCGTGCTCGCCTGCGACGGGCCGACCGATCGGATCGCGCCCTGGGGCGAGCTGCTCACCACCGCCTCCAAGGTGAGAGGCGCCGCCGGCTGCCTCACCGACGGGCTGGTCCGCGATGTCCGCCGCATCCGCGAGCTCGGCTTCCCGGTCTTCCATGGCGGCATCGGCCCGCTCGACACCAAGGGCCGGGCCGAGATGATGGCCGCCGACGAGCCGGTCGAGGTCGGCGGCGCCCGCGTCGCGCCGGGCGATTTCGTCTTTGGCGACGTCGACGGCGTCGTCATCGTGCCGCAAGCGATCGCGCCCGAGGCGATCCGGCGGGCGCTGGCCAAGATCGAGGCCGAGGATTCCACCCGCGAGGAACTGCTCGCCGGCAACAGCCTGCGCTCGGTCTTCGAGCGCCACGGGGTGTTGTAACCCACCGCCGTCATGCTCGGCCTTGTGCCGAGCATCCACGTCTTGAACACCGCCCTCGACCCATGAAGACGTGGATGGTCGGGACAAGCCCGACCACGACGGCAAAGCGTCGTCAGCTGCACCGCTCCAGCAGCCGCGACGCGGCGGTCACGCCTTCGAGCGAGAAGGTGTAGCTCGTCTCGTTGCCGCGGGCCGAGCGCGCCGCCAGCACCATCTCGTCGCCGGCCTTCATCGCCGCGAGCAACTCGCCCTCGCGCTCCAGCCGCTGCAGCCAGGCATTGCTGCCCGAGGTCAGCATGCGGAACGTCTCGTCGCCGATCGTCACGGTGACGGTCGAATCCTTGGCGAAATCATAGCCGGTCTGGAAGCTCGACTCGGTGCGGGCCTGCGCGTTCGGCGCGGTCTGCACGAAGAAGAACACGTCGCCATGACGCAAGGTCGCAGGTGTCTCGGCGCTCGGCGAGGAGACGATATAGCAACGCTTGCCATTGCTGTTGTCATAGGCCGCCGCGTTCCACTGCTTGAACTGGCCGAGCGGCTGCGCCGGGGCGGCGAAAGCCATGGCCGAGGCGGCGAGAAGGCTGAGTGCCGCGAGAGGGGCCAGTCTGATCATCGGGTCATCTCCTGTTTGCATCGCAGGGATGTGTAGGAGCGGTTTAACAAGGCGTAAACAAGACCCTCACAAAGCCGTGCGACGCAAGGGCGCGGCCACTCCTTCTCCTCCTGCGGGAGAAGGTGGCGCGAAGCGCCGGATGAGGGGTCGCACGGGTCGAAATCGTCAGCCTGCGAGCAAGGCGGCAGGCGACCAATGTCGCGCGACCCCTCACCCCGGCCCTCTCCCGCAGGGGGAGAGGGGGGATGTCGCGGCTCCCGCGCGCTTCCTCCACCCACGCGCCAAACCCCGCCCGCAGGCCTGCCTGCGGGCGCTTCAGAATACGGGGCTGGCGGAGCGCCGCGAGGCGCGTTGAGTAGCATCCGCTTCCGGTGAGCCAGGAAGCGGCGCGGATGGTCCCCATCCGCACGCCCCGTGGCGCTCCGCCTTCGGCGTTTTTAAGTCTCCGGGCCGCGCTTCTGCGGTTGGCCTGCCGGTCGTCCCGTTCCTGCCGGCGCCAGTGCCCCTCAACGGGTGGTCGCGCCGGCATGTGAGCAGGGCGGCGCCTGGCGGGCCGTCCATCTAGCGAGCTCCTCGCACAGGGATCGTAGTGTCCCCAGGGCGGTGCCCCGAAGCCTCCCGGGAGCGGGGCGTAACCCCCGCCCGCAGGCGCCGACCCTCACCCAGCCTCTGGCATACCTCCGGACGGCCGCCCCGTATGGGTGATGGGCGAGGGGATCATACGGGAGGTTTTGGCAGCGGGGATAAGTTTGCCTTTCCCGTCATGGTCGCCCTTGTGGCGACCATCCACGTCTTCGCGCCGGAACGACCGCGCGAGCGGCGTTTTGCAGGTTTGCACCTGCCATTTGCCTCGCAAGGCGTGGATGCTCGGGACAAGCCCGAGCATGACGGGTAGGAGAGGGAACCGCGACCCAACCTTCTCCCGGATGGGAGAAGGTGGCGCGGAGCGCCGGATGAGGGCCTGCCCTCTCCGCTGAGGGCGCTGCGGCTCCCTTGCACCCCAACAACTAGCGATCGCCGCTCTCATTCGGGCGAGGGGAGCGAGCAAAAAGTTGGCTCGGGGCGCGAGGTGTTACTATAGTCGTATGAAAGGCAATTTGCTGATTGCGCTATTGATCAACTACATAAAAATTCTTTTCTCCTCGAGGACAGTTCTCTCGGAGAAGCAAAGCGCATCTCATAAGCGAGGCGTCTCCAGTCCCAAAGCTTTCCTCTGAGTGGCCGCACCGATCGCACGTTAGCTCCACGCCTTCTACGGTTCCATAGTCACCATCAAGCTCAACATGGGCTGTCTGCGTCGAAATTCTTGCCATGGCTTACCTCGGTTTTAGGTCTTGCCGATGATAATTTACGACCGTCCTAGTCCTTGGATAGAAGGCGAACTCTTAAAGCCTTACGTTGCTGAGCTGGCGTTTTGTTCGCAGTTTTTTGACGATAGAAGTTACGAAAGTCCAGCAACCTGCGGTCAATTTCAGAGTCGATTCGTTCAAATATTTCTGGGCAGTTTGAAGATTGAAAAGAGCCTCGCCATCCGTGAACAGTCAGGTCAATAGCTACCAATGTCTGAGCATAGCATCTATCTTGGCGCGAAAGTGGGAGATCCGTAACAGCTCTACTGATCGAACGTTGACCGTTCGCGATCAGCAATTGGATTTGAGCCATAAGCCGCATAGAGGCTGCCTCTGCAGGCGGATAAACGCCCGGTACCAGTGCGTACCCTAGAAAAACATGCGGATCGCCGATATTTCCGATAAAAGCTTTTGATGGAGATTTGATCGGATCGTATATATCCATGTTTAATTCGGATAGAAGCCTTTTTGCGGAATCCATTGCCTTTCTAACTGCCGATAGGGATTTGCCTGTTATAATAAAGTCGTCAATATATCTTATGCACGTGATGCCTTGACTATTCATTTCCCTGTCGAATTTTTCAAGGACAATATTTCCCGCTAGCGCTGAAAGAGGGCACCCTTGCGCTACGCCGTCACTCCCTGTTGGAAACAGTTTTCGGTCGTCATCGCTTAGTTTGTCGTTATTAGAAAGCTCAACTGTGAGTGCGTTCTCAATAAGTTGAATGAATTCAGATTCGATAGGTTCTTTTCTAAGGAAATCAATAACATTTAATCGGGGTATTTTTGTAAAAAATCCAGAAATATCTGACCCTGCCACAAATCGATCGCCGGCTTTAACACGTTCATCGAACAGCGTTATCGCGTGATCTACCCCGCGGCCGCGGATGCCGCCGATCGATGTCGGGGTCTGCAGAACGCGTTGAACTCCCGAAATTTCCAGTGAATCCTGCAGAACATCTAAGATAGCGCGCTGAACTATCCGATCTTCCAAGGGAGCGACAACAATAGGACGTTTGCCGGGTTTGCCACCACCTTTGGGAGGTGTGGCGCCATATGCTTTGTCGAATCGATAGTTGTCTCTCAAGCGATCTTGAATTTTTCGGAGATTAGTTGGCAAATCTTCCCCGAATTTACGCGCTTTTAGCTTGGTGTTTTCCTGCTGCGAGGTCTCAGCATTTCTGCGGATTGCGTGCCAAGCTGCCACCAGAACACGCATTGAACGGATACGTTTACATAGAGATTTTGACTTGAACCTAGCTGTGGGGCCTGCCGACAAAGTTATCCCCCCGGCCAGTTGCGTCCTTCAAGCGAAGCCCCGACAACGAAAGCCGCCGTGGCATCGACCTGCACCGCGAAGCTACTCGCCACGCGATGGTCCCCGCCTCTCGGACCTGCACCCGATACGGGCCAAGCGAGAATAAGGGCCA
>SCMY01000024.1:2500-5707 GCA_005502805.1 Rhizobiales bacterium 2SD
CGGTGGATGCCTTGGCGCTGAGAGGCGATGAAGGACGTGATACGCTGCGATAAGCCGTGGGGAGCTGCGAATGAGCTTTGATCCGCGGATTTCCGAATGGGGAAACCCACCTTCGATCTCTGTTATTCCAAGGACAGGTTACGGCCTGTGCTTGGGCCTGTCTTCGGACTAACAGAGATCACAAGAAGGTATTGAACTCTGAATACATAGGGGTTCAAAGCTAACCCAGGGAACTGAAACATCTAAGTACCTGGAGGAAAGGACATCAACGAGACTCCGTTAGTAGTGGCGAGCGAACGCGGACCAGGCCAGTGCTCGACTGTGCGTTACCGGAAGTGGTTGGGAAACCACGCATCAATGGGTGATAGCCCCGTACGGATCTGCAATCAGTTGAGACATGAGTAAGGCGGGACACGTGAAATCCTGTCTGAACGTGGGGGGACCACCCTCCAAGCCTAAGTACTCCTCAGCGACCGATAGTGAACAAGTACCGTGAGGGAAAGGTGAAAAGCACCCCGACGAGGGGAGTGAAACAGCACCTGAAACCGAATGCTTACAAACAGTGGGAGCTCAAGGTTCGTCCTGGGTGACCGCGTACCTTTTGTATAATGGGTCAGCGACTTAGTCTGACGAGCAAGCTTAAGCCGCTAGGCGTAGGCGCAGCGAAAGCGAGTCTGAACAGGGCGTTCAGTTCGTCGGATTAGACCCGAAACCGGGTGATCTAGCCATGAGCAGGTTGAAGGTAAGGTAACACTTACTGGAGGACCGAACCGGTGCCTGTTGAAAAAGTCTCGGATGACTTGTGGCTAGGGGTGAAAGGCCAATCAAACTCGGAAATAGCTGGTTCTCCGCGAAAGCTATTTAGGTAGCGCCTCGCGTGAATACTCTCGGGGGTAGAGCACTGGATGGGTGCGGGGTACTTACCGTATTACCAAACCTAACCAAACTCCGAATACCGAGAAGTACTGCGCGGGAGACACACGGCGGGTGCTAACGTCCGTCGTGGAGAGGGAAACAACCCTGACTTACAGCTAAGGCCCCCAATTCGTGGCTAAGTGTGAAAGGATGTGGGAATCCCAAAACAACCAGGAGGTTGGCTTAGAAGCAGCCATCCTTTAAAGAAAGCGTAACAGCTCACTGGTCTAAACAAGGGTTCCTGCGCCGAAAATGTATCGGGGCTCAAGCCACGAGCCGAAGCTTAAGGTTTGCACTTTGTGCAAGCGGTAGCGGAGCGTTCCATAAGCCAACGAAGGGAGACCCGTGAGGGCTCCTGGAGGTATTGGAAGTGCGAATGCTGACATGAGTAACGACAAACAGTGTGAAAGACACTGTCGCCGAAAGTCCAAGGGTTCCTGCGTAAAGTTAATCTCCGCAGGGTTAGCCGGCCCCTAAGGCGAGGCCGAAAGGCGTAGTCGATGGGAATGCGGTGAATATTCCGCAGCCAGTTGGTAGTGACGGATCGCGTACGCTGTCAGGTCTTATTGGATTGACCTGGCTTCCAAGCGGTTCCTGGAAATAGCTCCAACATCAGACCGTACCCGAAACCGACACAGGTGGACTGGTAGAGTATACCAAGGCGCTTGAGAGAACTATGCTGAAGGAACTCGGCAATTTACCTCCGTAACTTCGGGATAAGGAGGCCCAGTGCTTAGGCAACTAGGCATTGGGGGCACAGACCAGGGGGTAGCGACTGTTTAACTAAAACACAGGGCTCTGCGAAATCGTAAGATGACGTATAGGGTCTGACGCCTGCCCGGTGCCGGAAGGTTAAAAGGAGGTGTGCAAGCACCGAATTGAAGCCCCGGTAAACGGCGGCCGTAACTATAACGGTCCTAAGGTAGCGAAATTCCTTGTCGGGTAAGTTCCGACCTGCACGAATGGCGTAACGACTTCCCCGCTGTCTCCAGCATAGACTCAGTGAAATTGAATTCCCCGTGAAGATGCGGGGTTCCTGCGGTCAGACGGAAAGACCCCGTGCACCTTTACTGCAGCTTTGCGCTGGCATTCGTGTCGGCATGTGTAGGATAGGTGGTAGACTTTGAAGCCGGGGCGCCAGCTCTGGTGGAGTCATCCTTGAAATACCACCCTTATCGTCATGGATGTCTAACCGCGACCCGTCATCCGGGTCCGAGACAGCGCATGGCAGGCAGTTTGACTGGGGCGGTCGCCTCCCAAAGAGTAACGGAGGCGTGCGAAGGTGGGCTCAGAGCGGTCGGAAATCGCTCGTCGAGTGCAATGGCATAAGCCTGCCTGACTGCGAGACTGACAAGTCGAGCAGAGTCGAAAGACGGCCATAGTGATCCGGTGGTCCCGCGTGGAAGGGCCATCGCTCAACGGATAAAAGGTACGCCGGGGATAACAGGCTGATGATTCCCAAGAGTCCATATCGACGGAATCGTTTGGCACCTCGATGTCGGCTCATCACATCCTGGGGCTGGAGAAGGTCCCAAGGGTTCGGCTGTTCGCCGATTAAAGTGGTACGTGAGCTGGGTTCAGAACGTCGTGAGACAGTTCGGTCCCTATCTGCCGTGGGTGTAGGAGAATTGAGAGGATCTGCCCTTAGTACGAGAGGACCGGGGTGGACGTACCTCTGGTGGACCTGTTGTGGCGCCAGCCGCAGTGCAGGGTAGCTATGTACGGTCGGGATAACCGCTGAATGCATCTAAGCGGGAAACCCACCTCAAAACGAGTTCTCCCTTGAGAGCCGTGGAAGACGACCACGTTGATAGGCCGGGTGTGTAAGCAGGGTAACCTGCTCAGCTTACCGGTACTAATTGCTCGATCGGCTTGATCGTTCTCATGATCAATGTCCGCAAACACTCAACAACTGCGAACATCAATCCAGACCATTCATGCTTGCCATATCCTTCGCCGGCCCGGTGGCTTGAGCGAGGAGCCAGAACCCGATCCCATCCCGAACTCGGCCGTTAAACTCCTCAGCGCTGATGGTACTGTGTCTCAAGACCCGGGAGAGTAGGTCGTTGCCGGGCCTGTCAAGGATATCCCTCATCACATGACTCCAGCGCGCGGCGCAGGGTGCCTCACCGCACCCAGCGCCGCGTTGCCGTTTAAATCACCCATTACCGCGGGGTGGAGCAGCCCGGTAGCTCGTCAGGCTCATAACCTGAAGGTCGTCAGTTCAAATCTGGCCCCCGCAACCAAAATAAAAACCCCGTCGCGACAGCGGCGGGGTTTGTTCGTTCGGGC
>SCMY01000025.1 GCA_005502805.1 Rhizobiales bacterium 2SD
CTCCTCAGAATCTGACTTCGACTTTACCTTTGAGAGCGTGGTCTCGGGAGCGTTCTGCGATTGCGGCTGAGTAGGTGAGGCCGATTGCGGTTGCGGAGGAGATGCGCCAGTCGAGTCCGGCCTCGGCGACGAGGGCGTCGCGGTCGATTGTCGCGGCGACGACGCGGGCCGGGGTTGCGCCGAGGACGAAGGCGGTGTTCGCCTGCGGGGCGAGCTCGCCGAAGCCGTGGCGCCAGCCGAGCATGGCGCGGGCGAAGAGCGGGGCTGCGCCGATCTGCGCCTCGGCGCGCAGGCCGAGCGTGGCAAAGCCGAGGCTCTGCTCGGAGGAGAGCACGCGCAAGGCCGCCGCCCCGCCGCGCTCGCTGCCGGCCTCGGTCGAGACCCGGATCAGCGCCAGCTGGGCGAAGGGCTCCAGCGCGAAGCCCTGGAAGGCGAAGCCGTAGCCGAGCTCGGCGAAGCCCTGCAGCACGGAGCCCGGGCGCTCCAGCCGCAGCAGGTCGCCGAAGCCGCGGATCTGGACCTGGCGGCGGATGTCGCTCTCGGACCAGGAGTAAGCCGCGCCGGCGTCCAGGCGCAGATTGCCGAAGCGCGCCCCGGCATAGAGCGCGGCATGGCCGCTCTCGAGCCGGCCGGTGGAGAGGCGTGCGTCGAGATCGAAGCGCGACTGGCTGTAGCCGCCGGCGGCGCCGACCCTGAGCGAGGAGCCGGGCGCATCGTAGAGCATCAGGTCGGCGCCGAGCAGCGCCCCGCCGCTGCGCCGGCTCAAGCCCGCGGCGTTGCCGTCGGCATTGCTGTTGCCGGCGCCGCCGAAGGCCTCGCCCCAGAACGCATAGCGCGGCTGCGGCAACGGTGCGCTCATGATCGTCGCCCCCTTGCCGCCCGGCAGATCGGCGCTGAAGCCGGCCGCGACCTGCGGGCCGGGTGCGCTCAGCAGCGGCCCGCGCAGACGGGACAGGATCGTCTCGCGCACCAGCCGGCTCTCGTCGAGCATCACCGCGACGCCCTGCGCATGCGCCTCGCCCGAGAGGAGGTCAAAGCCCGCCCGCGCCTCATCCGCCGTCGCCGAGACCAATGCGTCGTAGACCCGATTGCCGGCCCCAAGCGCCTCGGCGGCATTGGCGATGAAGCCCTGATTGCGCGTCTGCGCGACAGAGGGCCGTGGCGCCGGTCCCTCGCCGCCGCCGGAATCGGGACCGAAGCCGCTGTCGTTGCGCGTCATGACCAGCCTGACGGCCTGGCCGTCATAGCCCAGCGTCGGCGTCAGGAAGGCGAGGTTCGAGGTCACGCCGGCAAAGCGCCCGCCGACCCCGCCCGCGGCGCTCAGGATGACATAGCTGGTCGCGGCCGCGTAGTTGCCGCTCTGCGCCAGCGCCTGCACCGTTCCCCCTGCGAGCGTCGCCACACCCGAGGCGGCGATCCTGTCGCCGTTGCCGGCCGCATCGACCTCGACCTGATAGGTCGAGCCCGCCGCGAAGGCGACGTTGCCGGAGACGCTCAGCGTCCCGATCGAGTTGCCCGGCGCGACCGTACCGCCATTGGCGAGGCTGAGCCCGCCGACGCTGCCGGAGCCGCCGAGGACGCCGCCGGTGACGCTCACCGGGCTCGCCAGCGCGCCGTTGACGACGAGCCGGCCGCTCTGCAGCACGGTCGCGCCGGTATGGCTGCTCGTACCCGTCAGGGTCAGCGTGCCCGTGCCCGCCTTGGTCAGTCCGCCCGTGCCGGAGATCGCTCCGGCGAAGCTGGTCGAGGCGTTGTCGCCGCCGAGGCTCAGCCGGCCGGCGCCGAGCGTGACCGCGCCCGCTCCGGACAGCGAGCCGATCGTCTGGTCGAAGCCGGCAAGGTCGAGCGTCGCCCCCGCCGCGACGGTGAAGGCCGAGCCGCCCGCGAACGCCCCCGCCGCCCCGGCCCGCAGCGCGCCGCCGGCGACGCTGGTCGCGCCGCTGTAGCTGCTCGTCCCGGCCAGGGTCAGCGCGCCCGTGCCCGTCTTGCTCAGCCCGCCCGCTCCGGCGATCGTACCGGAGAAGCTGGTCGATGTATTGTTGCTGCCGGTGCTGAGCCTGCTCGCCCCGAGCGTGACCGCCCCGGACCCGGCGAGCGAGCCGATCGTCTGGTCGAAGCCGGCGAGGTCGAGCGTGGCGCCAGACGCCAGCGTGAAGGCCGAGGCACCCGCAAACACGCCCGCCGCCCCGGCCCGCAGCACGCCGCCGGCGACGCTCGTCGCGCCGGCATAGGAACTCGTGCCGGTCAGCACCAGCGTGCCGGCCCCGACCTTGTTGAGGCTGTCGCCGGCGCCGGCGACGAGGCTGGAGCCGATCGTCGTGGTGACACCGGCCACCGTGTTGATCGTGCCGCCGCCGGCGACCCCGAAGCGCAGCGAACCGCCGGTGAGCACATAGCCGTCGCTGCTGAACTGCAGCGTGTCGATATCCTGCGTGCCCACGACCGTGACCGTGCCGGCCGTGCCCTGGAAGACGCCGACCGAGCCGAGCCAGGGGGCGTTGAAGCCGGCCTCGCCGGGCGCCGGCGCCCAGTTGCTGTTGCCGGCGTTCCAGGTTCCGGCGCCGCCGTCGACCCTGCCATTGCCGGCAAGGTCGGCCCCGTCCCAGAACTGCAGGACCTGGCCCGTCCCGAGCACGGCGAGGTTGACCTGCGTCGGCAGGTCCGAAGGAGCGTTGTAGACCTTGCCCGTCGCCCCCGCGACCGAGGGCGCCGTCAGCGCCAGCCTGTCGAAAGCGCCGCCGACCGTGCCGCCGCCGGTGACGTCGAACAGCCGGTAATAGCCGGCCGAGGCGACGGTGGCCGTCAATGTGCCGCCGAGCTGGAGGTTGCCGCCCGCGCCGTTGACGATGATGTGGTCGTTGCCGGGCCCGCCGACCACGCCGGGATTGTTCAGCTCAAACACCGTGTTCGAGCCGGCGTTCAG
>SCMY01000026.1 GCA_005502805.1 Rhizobiales bacterium 2SD
CCGCCGAGCTGGAGGTTGCCGCCCGCGCCGTTGACGATGATGTGGTCGTTGCCGGGCCCGCCGACCACGCCGGGATTGTTCAGCTCAAACACCGTGTTCGAGCCGGCGTTCAGCGTCAGCGAGCCGAGCGTCAGCGTCCCCGGGCTGTTGCCGGCCGAGAGCGTGCCGCCCGACGCGACCGTCACCGCCCCGGCGATCGCGCCGGAGCCGCCCAGCGTCGCGCCGCTGCCGACCTGGACGCTGGACGAGGCCAGCGCGCCGTTGACGATCAGCGCACCGCCCGCGACCGTCGTCGGCCCGCTGTAGCTGCTCGAGCCGGTCAGCGTCAGCGTGCCGGCGCCGAGCTTGGTCAGGGAGCCCGCTCCGGTGATCGCCCCGGAGAAGCTCGTCGAGCCGTCGTTCGCGCCCGCGCTCAGCGCTCCTGCTCCGAGCGTCACCGTCCCGGCCCCGGCGAGCGAGCCGATCGTCTGGCTGAGGCCGGCGAGGTCGAGCGTGGCGCCCGCCGCGACGGTGACCGCCGACGCCCCCGAGAACGCCCCCGCCGCGCCGGCCCGCAGCACGCCGCCCGCAACGCTGGTCGCCCCGGAATAGCTGTGCGCGCCCGAGAGCGTCAGCGTGCCGGCGCCGAGCTTGGCGAGCGCGCCCGATCCCGAGAAGGACTGCGCCAGCGTCAGCACATGGCCGGCCTCGACGATGTCGAAGCCGCCGCCGCCGGCGCCGAGCACGATGGCGCGGCTGAGCCCGCTCAGCACGGTGTCGGTCACCTGCAGCACGCCGCCGTCCAGCGTCAGCGCGCCGGCGACGTCGCCGAGCCTGCTCTCCTTGGAGATGCTGATCGCGCCGCCGGCGATCGTGGTGCCGCCCGAATAGCTGCTGTTCCCCGACAGTGTCAGCGTCCCCGTCCCGACCTTGCGCAGGGCCCCGGCGGAGGCGATCTCTCCGCTGAAGCTGCTCGAGGCGTTGCTCGCCCCGGCCGCCAGCACCGTGCCCGGGGCGATCTCGATCCGGCCCGAACCGGCGATCGAGCCCGCCGTCACCGTTCCGAGCATGTCCTTGATCTGGAGCAGCGCCCCCGCCGCGACCGTATAGTCCGACGCCGCCGACAGCGCCGGGGCCGCGGCGATGAAGAGCGTCCCGCCCGCGACCGTGGTCGGCCCCGAATAGGTGCTGGCGCCCGAGAGCGTCAGCGTGCCCGCTCCGGCCTTGCTCAGCCCGCCCGTCCCGGCGATCGTGCCCGAAAAACCGGTCGAGGCGCCGTCGCCGCCCGCCGTCAGCCTCCCCGCCCCCAGCGTCACCGATC
>SCMY01000027.1 GCA_005502805.1 Rhizobiales bacterium 2SD
GATGATGTCGTTCCCGCGGCCGCCATCGATGAAATCGTCACCGGTCCCGCCGGTGATGTCGTCATTGCCCTCGTCGCCGAGGAGGATGTCGTTGTCGGCGCCGCCATCGATCGAGTCATTGCCGCGGCCGCCATTGATGTAGTCGTTGCCCGCCCCGCCGTAGAGGCCGGCCGTGACAGTCGTATACCAACCAATATAGGCGCTCGCGCCGGCCGTGATCGTCGTACCGCCGTCGTCGCCGTCGCCGCCATAGATCGTGTCGTCGCCATTGCCGCCAGACAGGGCGTCGCGCCCCTGGCCGCCGTCGAGATAGTCGCTACCGGTCCCTCCTTGAATATAGTCGTTTCCGGCATCGCCATACAAAAAGCTTACGCCCGCAGCACTCTGAGCGATCAGCCAATCATTGCCTTCGCCACCATATCCGTCCAGATATCCAGCTCCTGTATAGTATAGCGTATCACTACCAGCACCGCCATACATGACAGAATTTCCAGCGCTCTGCCAGAATCTATCTTGGCCATCGAGACCGTAATATCGTCCATCGGCGGCCGTATTGAGCGCCGGAAAATCATCACCACTGGTACCGTTGTAAGGCATGACAATCCCCTTTCAGAAGATAGCTTCTGGCACTTCAGCCTGTACCAATATCGGCACACCATCCCCCTGCGACAGACTGAGCCTATTTCGCAGGTCGGCGTATGTCGAGTTGCTCCGATCGGTTTCGATTGCTTGATTTCCGCAAGGGCGCTCCAGCTCGCCTTGCCGCATGCCCCTACGCCACCCAGGCCCGGCCCCAACAGCGCCGCTCGTAGCAAAAAGCCGCGCGGCGGTTGCCGCGCGGCGCAGGTTGCGAGGTCGATGCCGGCCTTCGCTCAGCCGAGGATGATGTCGCCGATGTCGAGCTGCGACTTCAGCACGCCCTGCAGGATCACGGCCGAGCCGACGCCGGTGTAGATCACCGTGTTGCCGCCGCTCTCCACCGCCGAAGCGATGACGTCGGCCGCGCTGGCGAATGCCGTGTTCTGGAGCCGGAGATAGTCGTCGCCGGCGGCACCCGGGTTGAAATCGAGGACGGTGTCGATCCCGCCCGAGCCGCCACGATGGGTGAAGAAGTCCGCCCCGGCCCCGCCGAGCAAGTAATCGTCGCCATCGTCGCCGAAGAGCGTATCGACGCCGACCCCGCCGCTGAGATAGTCGTTGTTGGTCCCGCCATAGATCGTGTCGTCGCCGTCCTCGCCATAAAGCGCGTCGACGCCGGAACCGCCTTCGAGATAGTCATTGCCGATGCCG
>SCMY01000028.1 GCA_005502805.1 Rhizobiales bacterium 2SD
TACACGTCGGGCTCGACGGGCAAGCCGAAGGGTGTTCTGCACACGACGGGTGGCTATCTCGTCTACGCTGCGATGACGCATCAATACGTCTTCGACTACCATGACGGCGACATCTACTGGTGCACGGCCGATGTCGGCTGGGTCACCGGCCACAGCTACATCCTCTACGGGCCGCTCGCCAACGGCGCGACCACGCTGATGTTCGAGGGCATCCCGACCTATCCGACGATCTCGCGCTTCTGGGATGTGGTCGACAAGCACAAGGTCAACATCTTCTACACCGCCCCGACCGCGATCCGCTCGCTGATGGGCGCCGGCGAGGAGCCGGTGAAGAAGACCAGGCGCAAGTCGCTGCGCCTGCTCGGCTCGGTCGGCGAGCCGATCAATCCGGAAGCCTGGGAGTGGTATCACCGCGTCGTCGGCGAGCGGCGCTGCCCGATCGTCGACACCTGGTGGCAGACCGAGACCGGCGGCATCCTGATCACGCCGCTGCCGGGCGCGACAAAGCTCAAGCCCGGCTCGGCGACGCGGCCCTTCTTCGGGGTCAAGCCCGAGATCGTCGATGCCGAAGGCAAGGTCCTCGAGGGGGCGACCGAGGGCAACCTCGTCATCGCCGAGAGCTGGCCGGGCCAGATGCGCACGGTCTATGGCGACCACAAGCGCTTCGAGGAAACCTATTTCGCGACCTATCCGAACAAGTACTTCACCGGCGACGGCTGCCGGCGCGACGCCGACGGCTATTACTGGATCACCGGGCGCGTCGACGACGTGATCAACGTCTCCGGCCACCGGATGGGCACGGCCGAGGTCGAATCGGCGCTGGTCGCCCATCCGAAGGTCTCGGAAGCGGCGGTCGTCGGCTATCCGCACGACATCAAGGGGCAGGGCATCTACGCCTATGTCACGCTGATGGCCGGCGAGAAGGCTTCGGCCGATCTCAAGAAGGAGCTGGTCGCCTATGTCCGCAACGAGATCGGCCCGATCGCCTCGCCGGACCTGATCCAGTTCGCCCCCGGCCTGCCCAAGACCCGCTCCGGCAAGATCATGCGCCGCATCCTGCGCAAGATCGCCGAGGACGAGTTCGGCGCCCTCGGCGACACCTCCACCCTCGCCGACCCAGCCGTCGTCGACGACCTCATCGCCAATCGCCAGAACAAGCGC
>SCMY01000029.1 GCA_005502805.1 Rhizobiales bacterium 2SD
GGCAGGTGCACCACGCCGGTCACGTCCGTCGTGCGGAAGTAGAACTGCGGGCGGTAGTTGGTGAAGAACGGGGTGTGGCGACCGCCCTCTTCCTTGGTCAGGATGTAGGCCTCGGCCTTGAACTTGGTGTGCGGCTTCACCGAGCCCGGCTTGCACAGCACCTGGCCGCGCTCGACGTCCTCGCGCTTCGTGCCGCGCAGCAGCGCGCCGATGTTGTCGCCCGCCTGGCCCTGGTCCAGCAGCTTGCGGAACATCTCGACGCCGGTCACCGTCGTCTTCTGCGTGTCGCGGATGCCGACGATCTCGATTTCCTCGCCGACCTTGACGATGCCGCGCTCGACGCGGCCGGTCACCACCGTGCCGCGGCCCGAGATCGAGAACACGTCCTCGACCGGCATCAGGAACGGCTGGTCGATCGGGCGCTCGGGCTGCGGGATGTAGTCGTCGACCGTCTTCATCAGCGCGATCACCGCGTCATGCCCGATCTCCGGGGTGACGCCGTCCAGCGCCGCCTTGGCCGAGCCCTTGGTGATCGGGATGTCGTCGCCCGGGAAGTCGTACTTCGACAGCAGCTCGCGGATCTCCATCTCGACCAGCTCGAGCAGCTCGGCGTCGTCGACCAGATCGACCTTGTTCATGAACACCACCAGCGCGGGAACGCCGACCTGGCGCGCCAGCAGGATGTGCTCGCGGGTCTGCGGCATCGGGCCGTCGGCCGCCGACACCACCAGGATCGCGCCGTCCATCTGCGCCGCGCCGGTGATCATGTTCTTCACATAGTCGGCGTGCCCGGGGCAGTCGACATGCGCATAGTGGCGAGCCGGGGTCTCGTACTCGACGTGCGCCGTCGAGATCGTGATGCCGCGGGCCTTCTCCTCAGGCGCCTTGTCGATCTGGTCATACGCCGTGAACGACGCGCCGCCAGACTCAGCAAGAACCTTCGTGATCGCAGCCGTCAAAGACGTCTTGCCATGGTCGACGTGACCAATCGTACCAATGTTGCAGTGCGGCTTCGTCCGCGAAAACTTCTCTTTGGCCAT
>SCMY01000002.1 GCA_005502805.1 Rhizobiales bacterium 2SD
GGGGTGCACCTGCGTTTTTAAGGGCCGGCCGCCGCTCGCCTGCCGATCGACAGGGGGCGGGGGGGTCGAGCCGCGGAGCGCCTGACCTGCCGACCCCCAAGCGCACCCGGTATGGCTCACCAGAGCGCCAC
Source organism: Rhizobiales bacterium 2SD (assembly GCA_005502805.1). Taxonomy (GTDB): domain Bacteria; phylum Pseudomonadota; class Alphaproteobacteria; order Rhizobiales; family Beijerinckiaceae; genus Allobosea. Next base: position 132 of record SCMY01000002.1, read on the forward strand.
TGATTTTCCATCAGTTGCTCATTCGCCTGTTTCATCAGCGATATCATGCGCTTAGCCCTCATCGTCCGACGCTTCGTCATCCGACGACGCCGACGCATCGCCGCTAAGTGCTTGATTTTGCTGGCTCGGCGTCACGTCGATGAAGTCCTCGGCGCTCAAGCCCTTCGACATGCCGGGCGCCTGGTCGAATCGGCCGATGTTCAGCACCGGCGTGACCACGTCGCCCTTGCCGTCCTCGGGCGCGCGCTTCGCATGGATGTACGGGAGCGCGGCCTCGGCCGCCGCCTTCTTGAGCTTGACCAGCTCGTTGACGTCGATGCCGACCTCGCGGCCCTTGGCGTCGTGCGCCAGACGCACCCCGGCAGCCCGCATGGCCTCGACAGCCCGGCTCATCGCGATCGCCGTATCCTCGATCCGGCCCATGGCGAGCACCATCAGCCCTTCGAGCGGATCGCCGTAGCGGCTGACCAGGTAGGCCGCGACCTGCTCGGTCCGCCGGTTGCGTGATCCGGGCGGCCGGCCGGCGCCGCGCGGCGCTGGCGGCGCGATCGGCAGCTGCGCGTCGAGCGCGACGTCGTCGGCGCCGAAAAGCTCGGCCTGTGTGGCGTTCGACGCCCTCAGATCGGCCGCTTCGCGCGCCTTGGCGCCAGCATCGGTCGCGACCAGGGCGGCCTTGATGCCGTCCTTCACGTCAGCCATCGATAAACACCTGATATTTAATTGCTTTCGGCTGGATCGCGCGGCCGATCGGCAGGGCGCAGCGAGCGCAGCCGGTAATGCCCGCCCGGCCGATGGCCTGCGGCATTACCGATCCATTACCCGAAAACCTTTGTCCAATCATAGACTTAACCCATCCGGTAATGAGTAATGAGGTAATGATGAGATAGGCAACGCCCGCGCGCGCACGCGCGTATGCTTACGTGAGGCGATTTTTCATTACCGCATTACCATCGCTCTACTGCTTTGAAGATAAATAGAAAAATCGGTAATGCCGGTCATTACCGCAGGCATTACCCATTACCGCCCCCCGGCCCACTCTCAACCGTACGGACCGCCGCGACCGATTAAGTGCGAGTGCCGCGAAGCGGCCGGACTGGCGGGCCGCGCGGCTAGCGCGGCTCTGCTTAGCCTCCATGGGTCCGGGGCCGGGAAAAGACGGACGCGGAGCGAGCGGGCGCGGGGTCATCTATGCGGCGATCGGCTGCTCGGCCGGCGTGACGAGCGCGTCATAGGCGCCGAGGTCGACGAGCAGGCAGCGCTCATTGACGCGGTTGACCTTGACGTTCTGGCCGTTGCCCAGATGGCGGATGACGACGTGGTGCGGCGCCTGTTTCAAGGCGCCATGCCAGCCGCCCTCGCGCCACACCGTGTCCGCCATCAGCTTCAGCAGCAGCGGCCCCTTGGCGGGCACGCAGAGCACGAAGCCCTGCGCCGGGTATGGGTCGCCGCGCGCGTCCTTCAGCGACGTCCGATCCTTGAGGCCGAGGCCGGCGGCGGCGAGCCGCTCGCGCGCCCATTTCAGCTCGAGGCGGCCGTCCTCGAGCTCGGCAATGACGCCGCCGACGGTCAGCTTGTCGCCGCTCTTCCAGGCGTCGATCGGCGAGGCCAGGATGCGCTCCAGGCAGCCCTGCCAGTTGTCGATCTGCTCGCTGCGCTCGGCCGCCGTCGCCTCGCCGAGCATATGCGCCAGATATTGCGGCTCCTCGATCGGCAATCCGGCCTCGGCCAGCGCCTCCTTGCCGAGCAGCAGCTGGGCGACGGCGAACAGGGTGCCGAACACGTCGCGGGCGCCGCGGCCGTCCAGGCCGGCCTCCCGCAGGATCTTGGCCCAGAAGTCGAGCGTGTCGTCGAAGCGCGGCCAGGCGTCCATCAGGGCGCGCAGGATCATGCGCCCGTCCGAATCGGCGTTGATGACGGGCGGGTCGCCGATCCGGCTGGCGTCGATCTTGCCCAGGTTCAGGATGGCGAAGCGGCTGCGGTCCTGCGGCTTCATCGGCGGCAGGTTGATGCCGGACATGAAGAAGGCGCTGCGCAGCGTGAATTCGACGCCGTTATGGTCCTGGCCGCCACGGAACATGCGCCCGCCGGAGAACGAGACGCGCGCGATCTCGATCAGCTCCTTCGCCCGGCGATTATCCTCGCTCGCCTCGAACTCGTCGACCGCGACCGGCAGGCAGTCGCGTTTCATCCGCTGGTAGACGCCTGCGGCCGAGGTGTTGCCGGTGTCGTGCAGCGCGCTCGCCACCACGGCCTTGATCAGCCCCTGAAGCTCGGTCTTTCCGACGCTCTTGTCGCCCATCGCCGCCGTGTGCGGCCGGTATTTCAGCGCGCCGGAGAGGAACATGCAGCCGATCGCGCCGATCGCGATGACCGGGTCGATCACCGGGCGCTCCCAGGTCCAGGTGTTGAGCGCCGCGAAGATAGATTGCGCCGGCGACGTCTCAGTGTCGACCGGCTGCTGCCAGGGCTCGATCACCGGCGGGCGCCGCGGATAGAAAATCCCGTCGATCTCGCTCGGCGGCGAGCTTTTCAGCTTGCCCTTCTCGACGATCCAGAGGCTCTCGCCGCTATGCCAGATGAAGCGGCCGTGCTTATCCTGCCAGCCGCCACGGCCGCGGATATGCTCGCTGGGATCGAACAGGCCGCGCTTGGCGGCGGCCTTGACCAGGCAGGCCACGGCGTCGTCGACCTCGCAACCGTTGATCACGCTGGGCGCGGTCACCTTGCCCTGCTTGTCCGTCTTCGGGGCGGAAAAGCGCGGCCAGGCCCAATAGATGTAGTTCGGGGTCAGGGCGAAGAGGTTGACCAGGATCTTCTTGCCCCATTCCGAGCTGTCGACCGCGATCAGCTGGCCCATGCAGTCGATGAAGAACGAGGTCTTGTCCGCGACGCCGAGCGGGATCACCGGGCAGTTCGGCGGCAGTTTCTCATGCGGATAGCCCGGCCACTGGCCGGGCGCGATGCCGTCGCGCTCTTCCATCGGCTCGGGGTCGAACACCTCGGCCTGGCGCGCGAGCGAGGCCTTGGCGTCCGCCCATGCCGCGCGGACGCCCCTGATTTTCTGGTCGGCCATTGAAGTCTTTCAGCTGCGAAGTCTTAGCGTACGCAACTAGAACCGGATATCGTCGGAGATGTCGTTCAGTTCGCCGGGCACGCAAAGCCGCAAGCATTGTTCAGGCAAGTCTTGCCCTTCGATCGTGCCACGCTCCGACCAGTAGACGTGGACGAGGCGAGCACATCTGAGCTCCTCGACAACCATTCGGTGGCCGCCGCTCTTCAGCTTGACGATGTCGCCGACAGCGAAAGGCCGCGGCTCGGCAGGCATGGTCCCGATCCTCGCGCGATCGGCCGCGGCCGAGATCTCGGCGAGCTCCTCATCGCTCCGCAGCATGTGCTCGAGGCCAAGGAAGCGCGCCTTGAGGCGCAACTGGCCGAGCGGTGTCTGTTCTCCGACTGCCATCTAGCTCTCCATCCATTCATGCAGCTCGGCAATCGCCGTCTCGTCGAGCTCGGCGACCAGGTGCGTTTCCTCGGGCGGCAGTCCGTTGAGCTGGATCGTGCCGGTGGTGATGCGGGCGCCGGCGTCCTCGAGGAGGAGGCGGACGGCGCGCAGCACCGCCGGCCTGCCCTGCACGCCATGGACATGAATCGTCAGCTCGCGCGGGTTGGGATGCGGCCGGACGTGCGGCCGCCGCCTCTTCTTTCGGGCTCCCATCTACTCGCCCTTCTCCACTGGGCTCGCGTCGATCAGCTCCTTAATCCGCTTGTCGAGCAGCCACGCAACGTCTTCGCCGTACCCTTGGCTTGGTTTCGGCAACAAGTGCAGTATCTGGCGGATGCTGTCGTAAGCATCGGCCTTCGGCTGCAGATTTTCGATTTGCGCGCGCAAGCTTTTGATTTCGTGACTGGCGCGCTTCATCATCTGAATGGCTTCTTGATCGCTCATACCGGCCATGGCTCACTTGCCCTTCTTCTTGCCGGGCTTGGCCGCCGGTGCGCCGCCGCGGGGCGCGGGGGCAGCGCCCTTCGGGGCCAGTACGGCCTTCTGCAGCGGGCCCTTGAGCTTGCGCACGGCCGAGCGCCGGCCGGCGCCGGCGGCGCGCCTGGCCGGATCCGTGCCGGCCTTCGCGCTCTCCGCCAGGGCGAGCTCGGCCGCCTCGGCCGCGATGGCCTGGTCGGCGATCACCAGCGCCTTGGCGAAGATGGTGAAGGCCAGGCGCAGCGCCGGCGGCTGCTGCAGCCAGCCCTCGGCCGGGCCGAAATGCGCGCGCATCTCGCGGCCATGGCGATAGAGGGCCTCGGGCGGCACGGCCGGGCTCTTGCGCACCAGCGGCGCATAGGTCTGCAGGCAGACCGCGAAGGCGAAGTCCATTTCCGGCTTGAGCTCGCCGACCGGCAGACAGAGCACCGGCCAGAGCTCCGGCCGATAGTCCTCGCCGATATCGCTGGCGGCGCAGACGGCCGCCATATAGGCGATCGCGACGCCGCGGTCCTGTTGCAGATACTCCGGGATCATCTTGCTTCATCCTTCATCGGGTGCGGAAAAACACGACGCAACAGGTGCTCAACGCGGCTTGTTCAGTTGATCGGGCGAGAATGCTTCGCCGTCGCGGTCGAGGCCGGATTTGACAGTCGCGATGACTTCGCGATGCGTCGGCGCGTAGCCGGCAGGCAGGTTGTTGAAGAGCAGGTTCTCGGCTTCGCCCCGCGGCAGGTAGCCGCCGCGCACGAAGGCGGCGAGCCGGCAGGCCGCCCAGAACAGGCAGGCGTTGCGGTTGCCCTCGGCCGCCTGGCGGGCATGGGCCAGCGCCCCGCCGATCGTCTTCTCGATGTAACGGCGCACGCGCACGTCATCGATCGCCTTGCCGGAATAGCTGGCGGCCTGGCGCGCGGCCTTTGCCCTGTCGCGCCGATCGGCCTCGGAAATGAACTCGCGGGTGATGATGCCGCGCAGGCGCCGCGGCAGCGGCGGCAGGCGCTCGCCGGGCGGAAACACCCATTCATAGGCGGCGCCGTTCTCCATCAGCGACGGCGGCGCGATGACGTAACCGCCCTCCCCGCGCACATCGATGTTGGCGAGCTCGTCGGGGCATTCGCCCGCCTCGAGGAAGGAGGAGAATAGGTTGGTCCGGTTGCCGACCTTGCCGTCGAAGGGCTGGCCGAGGCGCTCGAGGCCGCGGGCGATCGTCACCAGCAGCTCGTCATCCGGATAGGCGAAATAGAGGTGCAGCCCGCCCGACCAGGTCGCGGCTACCGCCGGCTCGAGCACTTCGCCGGTATCCGGGTCGACCCATTCGAAGCCGCCGGTCCACTCCATCAGGATCCTGAGCATCGCCTCGGCCGAGGCGCTCTTGGGGTCGAGGTCGACGACGACAGTTCGCGAGCGCAGGCCGGTCGGCAGGCCGACCAGGGCGCGCGGCCAGCGCTTCCACCAGCCGCGGATCGTCGCCTCCTCGGCCGAGGCGAGCCAATGCCCGCCATCGCGCAGACCGGGCTTCGACGCCTTCGGCAGCAGCGGCGACTTGGATCCGCGCGCCTTGTCGATCGACGGGTTGCAAGGGAAGACCGGCCAGCCGCGGAGGGCGGCATAGCCGAGGGCCTCCTGCATGGGCGAGGGCTGGCCGGCGAGCATGGATCAGGCCGCCTCGCGCTCGCGGGCCGCGGCCTTGATCGCCTCCATCCGTTCGACCACCAGCGCGGTTTCGACCGGCTCGGCCTGCTTGCCGATCGCGAGGAGCTCGCCCAGCACCCCGATGCCCCAGTCCGCAAGGTAGGACCGCTCCGCTTTCCAGGCGTCGGCGGCGTAGGCGGCGTAGGCGGCGTAGGCGTAGGCGGCGTAGGCGGCGGCGGCGTAGGCGGCGGCGGCGGCGGCGGCGTCGGCGGCGGCGGCGTAGGCGGCGGCGGCGGCGTAGGCGGCGTCGGCGGCGGCGGCGGCGGCGTCGGCGGCGTAGGCGGCGGCGGCGGCGGCGGTCTTGCAGGCCCGGTGGCATTCCTCCATCGTCTCGGCCCTGGCGCAGGCCTGCGCCAGCTCGTCCTTGCCGAGATTGCGCAGCATACGAGCAATCACGTTGTTGACCAACGACTTGACGAGATGTTCAGCCCTTTTTTTTTCGATCTCGGGGCTGTCCGCCGTGCCTGCCAGGCGCGTCACGAACGGCATCAGGCGCTGGCGGTCGGCGTAGCTCATGCGGTCGTTGAGACCGATCGCGAACTGCGAGATCACCCGGCTGAAGCACTCGGGCATGTCGGACGCGTGCGACACCTTGCGGTATTCGAAGCCGGCCGCGACCAGGGCGGCCTCGTTGACGCAGGTGCCGCCGGAGGGTCCGGGGAATTCATGGCTGCCGTTCTTCAGCTCCCAATGGCAGAGCGCGGTCAGCTGGTCGATGGTCTGCATGGTCTTCTCCAGGTGAAAGCCGGGATCCGCCCGGCGGCGGTCGTCACGCCAGGCCGTTGTTCAGGTCCTGGCCGAAGGCCGCGAGCTCGGCCTGCAGCGCGTCCATCAGTGCGAGGTCCTGCGCCGTCGGCTCGTCGGTTTCGGTGTGCTCGAGGTTCGCCATCAGGAGGCGTGAGAACGCCTGGGCGCCGGCCATGAACATGCGCCGGATCTCGCGCTTCTGCGTCGCGCTCATGCCGGCGCGTGCGGCCGGGCTGTAGGCCTGGCGCATCAGGGATTCGAGCTCGCGCTCGAGGAGGCGGGGACGGTCGTTCATGACGCGGCCGCCTCGTCGATCGCCGCGAGGATCTTGCGGCCGGATCCGGTGATGGTGCCCTTGCCGCGCGAGCCGGGCGTCACCGTGATCTCGATCGCCAGGCGGCGACCGGAGAGATTGGCGATCGTCGCAGCGCTGACCGGCCGGGCGCCGACCTGGTCGGCGAACCAGCCCTGCGGCGTCCGACGCAGCGTGCCGGCGGCCGCGGCGCGCAGCGCGATCACCTGGGCATCGGTCAGGCGCACCTCGCCATAGAGGCAAGGACGATTGTCGAGACGGGTCATGCTGCGCTCCCTAGTTGACGCTGTTGAGGTTGAGCCTGGTGCGCAGGCGCTCGACCAGGGCAGCGGCCGCGCTCTGGCCCTTCGGCCGCTCGCTGCGGGTCGCCTTGTCGAGCTCGCGGATCAGCACGACGCCGCCGATCGCCGCGACGAAGGCGCCGGGCTCGTGGCCGCGGATCAGCCAGAGCTGCGCCACAGTGGCGAGCGCCCGCACGATCGGGCCCGGGAGCCCCCCCCTGGACGGCGTTTCCGGTCTGCGTCACGCCCTTGAGACCGAGCACGACTGCGTCATGGCCGAACTCCTGCAGACAATCGCGCAGCGCGCCGATCGCCATGGTCTGGCCGGGCAGTTGCTTCAGCTCCGGGAGCGGATAGCGCAGCACCTGGACGCCGGCGGCCGAGGTCGCGTCCTCGATCGCCAGGGCGGCCTTGTCGCCGGCGGCGACGGCCGCCCGGTGCATCGCCAGGCTGTGCACCCGGGTGACCGCGCCGTTGATCGCCGAGAAGGCCTGCGCCTGCTCGGAAACGTCGGCGAAGATGACATGGCAAGGCACGGCCGCATGGCCGCAGAGCGCCGCGGCCGTCGAGCGGTGCTGGCCATCGACGATGGCGTAGAGGCCGCCGGCGACCGGCGCGACGATCACCGGAGAGAAATATTTCCAGTGAAACCCGGCCGCGATCCGGCGGATATTGCCCTTGCCCTGCTTGGTGATCTCGCGCTGATAGCGCGGATCGACGCGCAGCTGCACGATCGGCAGCCACATCTGCTGCGGCGCCGGCCCGCACTCGTCGGGCGATCGCCGCGGCGTCTCCGGCGGGAACTCCTCGATCGAGATCTCCCTCACAGCCCGCCCCTCCGCTCGTATTGGCGCAGGCGCGCCAGGCGCTGGAAGGTCGGGGTGAAGGGCCGGCGCAGCTCGGCGTCGCCAGCGACGGTGGTGGTGATCCTGATCACCCCCTCGCCATGGTCGTGGCGCATCAGCCAGCCGAGCTTGACGCAATTGTCGACGACGGCGCGCGAAAAGCTCTTCACCGGCTGGTCGCGCAGGCCAGGGGTACGCAGAACTAATGTCCCCCGGATCTCGTGCAGCTGGTTGTTGCGCGCGGCGATCATCGCCAGCGCCTGCTTTTCCGTGCGACGGCACGGCTCCCTGTCGTAGCTCATGGCGTGGTCACCTCCGGGCTGGCGCCGCGGCGCAGCAGCCCCTCGAGCGCGAGCAGCGCCGCGCCGAGGGCCATCGCCGTGCGGGTCGGGTCTTTCAGGAAGCGCGGCTCGCCGACGATCGCGCCCTCGGCGATGCGCAGCAGCTGCGGCAGGGTCAGCGGGTTGATCAGCGTGTGCTGCTTGCCGTCCCTGCGTTCGGAGAGCAGCACCTTCTGGTCGGCGGTGAGGCCGAGCAGGATCTCGCCGCCCTGCTCGGCCGGGCGCGGCAGCGAGCCGAACACCTGGAACTTGATCTCCTCGGGGGCCTCGCTCATTGCAGCGGCCTCCCGTCGGGGGTCGACGGCTTCTGATGCTGCGGCAGGCCGTGGTTCGCCATCTGCTGGGCGAAGAGCTGCAACCCGCTGAGGAAATCCATCAGGCCACCGCCCTGCGCCTGGATCTTGCAGGTCAGGGCCGAGGCGCTGATCGCCGAGAGGCTGGTCAGCGTGACGGCGAACACCTGGTCGGCCGTGAAGCCTTCCTTCTGCACCTGACCGGCGGCATTCGCCACAGCGTCGTTGACCTGCTCGCAGAAGGCCTGGATGCGCTTTCCGGGAACGGTGCTCATGCCGCCTCTCCCTCGATCAGGGCCGGCGCCGGCCGCGCGAATCGGGCGACGTCGTCGGGCATGGTGAGGGCCTTGCGCTGGCCGGGCGGGATCCAGAACGGCGGCCGCGGCTCATGGCCATGGCGCCAGCACACCCAGGCGTAATCGGTCGAGGTCTTGCCCTTCGGCTCCCACCGGCCTTTGTGCATGGGCAGGCGCTCGGTGTAGTAGGCGATCAGATAGGGCGGGAACTCCTGGAACAGCCGGTAGCGGCGCGGACCGTGCAGCCATTGCGTCCGGACCAGCATCGCCGCGCCGCGCCGCGCCATGGTGATCGCCTTGCGGGCGAAGGCCATGGCCAACGGGAACGGCGGGTTCTCGAAGATCCAGTCGCAGTCCGACCAGTCGTCCTCGCCGAGGAAATCGGCGACCGGATAGCCGACGCCGTAATCCTTGATGTCGGCGCAGCGAATGGCGGGGAACGTCTCGCGCAGCGGCTCGGCGAGGTGCCCCTCCCCGGCCGACGGCTGGCCGATCGCGTCGTTCCGCCCGGCGCCGAGCAGCGGCAGCGCGACATGCTCGGCGAAGGCGCGCCCGCCCCAAGGCGGCGTCGGGAAGAAGTTGAGGCTGTCGGCCGGCTCGACGCGGCGCTGCACGACGGCGAGGTTGTGACGGCGCGCGAACCCTACCACGGCGCCCTCCCGCGCCGGCTGGCGCAGAATTCGGCGTCGTGGTCGGCCAGCGTCAGCGCCGCGATCGTCAGCAGCGCGCCGAACAGCGCGACGTCGAGCTGCAGCTCATAGGCGGCGATGCCGGTTCCGCCGGCGAACAGGCCGGTGCAGACCAGGGCCAGCCGCCCGAATACGCTCATCGTCTTCATCGTCCCCTCTCCCTCCTGCGGCGCGTCGTCCTCGCGCCTGGTGAAATCGTCACGCGGCATGGCCGGTCACCGCGCGGGCGCAGCGCTCGATCAGCGCGTCGATGGCCGGGTCGTCGCGCAGGTCCTCGATGGTCTTGAGGCCGAGGCACACCGCCGCCGGCGTCAGGCCGACGGCTCGCGCCAGCACGCGCTGCTGCACGCCCAGCGAGATGTTGGTCAGGTAGATCGCGAGCTGCCGGGCCCGGGCCGTGGCGCGCCAGGCGGCGTCGGCCGTCTTCCCGGCCCGCGGGTCGGCGGCGCGCACCGCCGCGACGTCGAGCCCCTGCTCGGTGCAGACCGCGGCGAGGAAGCCGCCATAGGTCGCGCCCACCAGCGCGGCGAGCATGGCCTCGTCCTGCCGCTGGCCCTCGCGCAGCCGCCGCAAGGCCGAGGCCAGGCGCGACAGCACCGCCTCGGAAGCGCGCGACGGGTCGGCCGCGATCTTGCGGTACCAGGAGCTGGCGACGGCCGCCTCGGCCGCCAGCCGGTCGATCGACAAGCCGGCGTTCCGGCGCACCTGCTCGATCGCCTTCATCCGGGCGACGCGCACCGGCTCGGGGAGCGGCGCGCTTAATTTAGGAGCGCTACCAAAACCCGAATCACCTGCCCCCGATCGGGCGATGACGATGGCCGAGGCGGTCGCGGCCCGGGCGGCGAGCAGGAGCCGGGTCACTGGTCGGCCTCGAATTCGACCAGCTCGACGAAGCGCTCGCCGAAAGCCATCTCCGGCAGCTCGGCCGGCTTGAGCTGCCACCAGATCCGCAGCGTGTTGAACTGCGTGACGATGGCATAGGCGACGATGCGCGGTCGCGGCTTCGCCTCGGCCGGCCGGCCGTCGTCGCAGGCGATCGCGGCCTTCGCCTCCTGATGCGCCGCGCAGCTGAACAGGGTCCGCCCGGGCTTCATGACGAGGTTGCCTCGTCGGCGCGAGCCGCCCAGCCGGAGATCTCGTCGCCGAGACGAGCGTCCATCTGCTCTTCGGTTTCGGGCCAAAGGTGGAGATCGTGGACGAGGCGGACGTAGACTTGGTGCCACCACTCGCGGATCAGCTGGTCGGGATGCTTGTAGCCGACGATCTCGGCCGCGTGCATGAAGTGCAGCTGGAAGTGGTGCGGCAGCTCGTCGACGCTCTGCAGGTACTGCCCGACCAGGCCGTTCATCTGGTCGCGCCAGTCGTGCTCGAGCGTCGTCGGCCCGTAGCTCGTCCCGGTGAAGCCACCACCGCCGAAGGCGTAGGGCGTCGTCAGCACGATCCCGTCTAGCGCCGAGACGAGCACGCAGCGCCGGTACCAGCGCAGCAGGTACTTGACGGGATGATATTTCGAGATCCCGTCCGGCCCGCGCACAGAGCCGATCAGCACGGACTGCTGCATGATGGTGAGCTGGTTGACCCAATCCTGCGTAGCGGTTCGGCTCACGACAACAGCCCTCCCTGTTGGCGCACCTGGTCGGCGCGCTCGGCCCGCAGCTGCTCGATGAGGCCAAGCGCCTGGGCGCTCCCCCACAGACAGCGCGCATCCTGTTTGAGGTCGGCGGCGTCGACCTGGCGCGCGATCGTCAGCGTGCGGGCGTCGACGCCGCAGAAGAGAAAGCCTCGGAACGCGACTTGAGGCAGTTGGGCCGGCGAGAGATGAGGAACCGGCCGGGGGGATAGGGCGAGCACGCAGGTCATGCCGCGCGCTCCAAATCGCGCTGGGCGATCGCGTCGAGGGCCTGCGCCAGCTTCTTGAGCGTGTTGACGGTGGTGTTCGCGCCGGGCTGCTTCGCGCGGCTATAGGTATGCGGGTTGATCCCCGCCTCCTCGCACAGCTCTTTCTGCTTCAGACGTGCGCGAACGCGCGCCGCCTCGATCTGAGACATCGTCAGCATGGGTTCCTTGACCGCGAATCACTGCTGGGCTTCTATGCACATCCTTGTGCAAATTTATTTGCACCGTCAAGCACTCGGAATGTTTGTGAGTTGCATATCGTTGCGGCGCAATATCCCGCTCATGAGCACCATGCGGGATGCACAGATTGCCTGGGTGAAGGCGGTGGCAGCCTACAAGGGCTGGTCGCTAAGCCGCTGGGCCAAGCGTACGCGCATGGGCGACGGCGAGAGCTCGCTGGCGCCTTCGACGCTGACCCGCTTCGTCAACGATCCCGACGCCACGCACGAGTTGATGGATGCGACGATCGTCGCCCTGGCTGAATCCGCCGGCGTGGAGCCGATGGTACTGCCGGGATCGCGCCGGCCGTCAAACCTCGCCGAGCCAGATGCCGCGCCCTATACCGCCAACGCCGTCGCCGACGACTATGTCCGCGAGCAGGTCGAGGCCTTCAAACGGCGCGGCAACGCCTTCTCGCCCATGGTGATGCGCACCCGAGCGCTCGAGCATGCCGGCTACCTACCCGGCGACGTGCTGATCGTCGATTTGAACGCGAAACCGCAGCCGGACGACGTGGTTTGCGCCCAGGTCTACGATTGGAGCGGCGATCGCGCCGAGACAGTGATCCGGATCATGCAGTCGCCCTATCTGGTCGCAGCGAGCTCGGATTCGAAGCTGCTCAAGCCGCTCGTCGTCGACGACGAGGCGGTGATCATCAAAGGCGTGGTGGTGCATTCGATGCGCCCGCGCCGCGTCGCCGTCGCAGCGTGAGGCGCGACTACGGCGTCATCGCGATCGCCGCGCTTGTCGCAATCGGCCTGCTGTTCGAATTCACCCCGCCGATCGGACGCGCGATCTCGTCGCTGGCAGGCTACCTGACCCTCGTCGTCGTTCCGCTCGGGCTCGCCTACGTCTGCCTCACGCAGGTGCAGTCGCGTAACGAAGCGATCTATGTCGGGCTGCTAGGCACGATCCTGACCGCCATCCTGATGTTCCCCTTCGATTTTGCACGGGCTCTAAGGCAGGGGTTCGGCGGCGAATAGACCCCTTGCACGTCATGCACATTCCTGTGCATATCTATGTGCAGGAGGATGCAATGATGTCGCCGACCTATTCACCTGCCGAGCTCGCCGCCCTGCTGCGCTTCCGCAGCGAGGCGGCCTTCCGCCGGCGCTGGCGCCGGCTCGTCGCCGCGCATGGCTTCCCGCCGCCGCTGCCGGGCTGCAACCTGGTCTGGTCGCGGCTTCTCGTCGATGCCTGGATCGAGGCCGGCGGCCTGCCGGCGCAGGAAGCCCCTGGGAGCGCCGAGGAGGCGCTCGTCGCGCCACGGCGGACCAAGCTCGTCGAGCGCCAGCGCGAGGCGCTGGAAGCCCGCTACACCGCGAGGGCGGCATGAGCCGGAACCCTCTCGCCGAGCGGACCGACGAGCAGCTGCAGGCCGAGTACTGGGCCTGGCACGACGCGGTCATCACCAGCAGCGTCAGGGCGTGGATCGACTACGCCGACGACAAGCGCAATCGCATCACGATCGAGCTGCGCCGCCGCGGCACCAAGGTGCTCACGTGGAGGGCGGCATGAGCACGCACGATCCCAAGGACGATTCGGGTTTTGCCGGCTTCGCCATCCTCGCCGTCGTCGCGATCGGCGCGGTCATTGGCATGTTCGGGGCGTTCGTGATCCTCGGACTGCGGATGATCCAGCCGTGAGCCCCTTCCTGATCGGCCCGGCGCCGCTGCGCCCACTCTGCCTGCTGCTGGCGGCGATCGCCGTGCTCGCCGCCCTTTTCGCCTGAAACTGGACAAGCCGCCGCTTTCCGAATCTCAATGAGGGGATTTCCATGCAGGGACGAGGCATGGCCCGCAAGCTTATCCGCATCGACTATGTGTCGCTGCGCCCGCGTTTGGACGAGCGCGGCCGCGAGACCTACCGGCCGCGCTTCGAGCCGGGCCCGGGCGTGCGCGCCCTCGGCTACACCGGCTTCGATCTCAAGAACGCCGACGGCTCCTGGTACAGCCTCGAGCAGTGCATCACCTGGTCGCGCGAGAAAAGCGATGAGATCGATGGTCGGCGCAAGGCCAAGGCCGCCGGCAGGCGGCTGAAGAAGCCGCAGCGCGGCGGGCCGGTCTACACCCTGCAGGATCTGTTCGAGGATCTGTTCCTGTCGCCCAAGTTCAAGGGCGGCGCCGAGCTCGCCCGGCCGGGCAAGGCGAAGCCGCGCAAGCCGCTGGCGCCGAAGACGATCCGGGATTACCGCAACAAGGCCGACGCCCTCATCGCCTTCGATCCGGATCTCGCCGGCACGGCGATCGCCGCCTTGACGCCGCCGATACTGATCGGCCTGCACGAGAAGCTCTGGTCGGCCAAGGGCCATCACATGGCCAACGGCATCATGGCGGTGCTGCGCCTCGGCCTGACCTACGCCAGGCGTCACGGAAAGCTGGCGATCAACCCGGCGCTCGGCCTCGGCCTCGAGACGCCGGAGGCCCGCCTGCGCATCGGCACGATCCCGGAGATCGAGCACCTGGTGAAGGCGGCCGACCTGAGCGGGCACGAGGAAGTCGGCGACAGCATCATGCTCGGCATCTTCACCGGCCAGCGCCAGGCCGACCGTTTCGCCATGCTCGATGCCGGCGCCTCTGAAGGCTGGCGCAAACTGCGCCAGTCGAAAACGGGCGCCGTCGTCGCCGTGCCCGACGCACCGCAGCTCGCCGCGCGCCTCAGCGCCGCCCGCGAGCGCCGCGAGAAGGCCAAGGTCAAGGCCGCCAACATCATCATCAATCCGAAGACGGGCAAGCCGCACGCCACGAGCTCCTACAACAAGCGCTTTCGCGCCGTGCGCGACGCCGCCGTCGCCGGCATCAAGTCGAAGGATGGCGGCAAGGAGCTGCTGGCGCCGCTGGAGAGCCTGGCCGATTTCAACGACCAGGACCTGCGCGACACGGCCGTGACCTGGCTGGCAGATGCCGGCTGCACCGTGCCGGAGATCTGCAGCATCACCGGCCATGACGAGCAGACGGTCTACGCCATCCTCAAGCACTATCTCGCCCGCTCGGCCGACCAGGCCGAACGCGCGATCGGCAAGCTGGTGACCTGGCTCGAGGCGAAGGGAGCGACGCTGTAATGGCGCCACGCCGCCGGCGTTGCCCGCACGCCGAGATCCAGTTCTGCCCGCTCTATGTCGCCGCCCATGGCGCCAGCGGGCTCGGCTGCGACTTCCCGGATCCGGATCATTGCGATTGGGCCGGCCGGAGCAGTTATCAGGTGGCGATCAAGCGCCTGGCCGAGCATCCCGCCGGCCGCGATGCGATCCTCGCCTGTGATCTGTCCCGCCAGGAGCGCGACCGCCGCGAGCAGCGCAAGCGCAACCTGCGGCTGAACGGTCTCAACTGAGCACTGACCCGGCGGTTGACTCGCATCGTTATCCGGATTTTGTTCTCGTCCTGTTCTCATATGGAGCCGGGACGATGGTCGAACAGGAACCCCTCGAATACGTGGTCGAGATCTGCGAGCTGAACCGCCACGAATGGCCCAAGGCCATCAAGGCGCAGGTCGCCTTTCTCGGCGGCGCGATCGCGCTATGGGAGCTGGCGAAGGAGCGTCACCCCCACGAGCGCACGCGGCTCAGCCAGGGCGGCCGGGTGCTGCGCGACACGCATCCGCCGGCGCCGGTCGACTACCCCGGCCATGGGCCCGGATGAGACTGGAAAGAACAAAAGTCGGACGTCCGACGTTTCCGACGCGTCGGAATGGGGCGGATGTTCCCGCCCCGTTCACCTTGCGCCGGGTAGGCACTTGGCGAAAAACGCTTATTTATCAAGGACATGCCGTGGTGGGTGATGTAGGGCTCGAACCTACGACCCGCTGATTAAGAGTCAGCTGCTCTACCAACTGAGCTAATCACCCATACGCCACGAAGACGTTGTCGGCGAGGCGTGGACCGCGTCCCGACGGCCGGCGATGTAGCAAACACCCCTGCCCCTGTCCACCCGTTTGCGACAGAAATATGCAAACTCATTTCGGATGACATCGGCGCAGCCGGCCACAAGGCGGCGAAGTGCCCGCCGCGCCGGGCGCGACAGGCCATTTTCCAAAGGGTTTTCAGGCCGCCGAACGGCGGTTGAGCAGATGGTAGAGCGCGATCGCGGCGAAGGTCGCCGTGCCGATGCCGCCGAGCTCATAGCCGAAGATCGGCAGCTTCAGGTCACCGGCGCCGAGAATCAGCGCGGTCGCCACCGTCAGCAGATTCTTCGGCTCGGCGAAGTTGACCTTGTTCTCGACCCAGATCCGGCCGGCGGTCGCAGCGATCAGGCCGAAGACGACGACGGCGAGGCCGCCGAGCACCGCAACGGGAATCGTGCCGATCACCGCGCCGAATTTCGGCGAGAAGCCGAGCAGCAATGCGATCACGCCGGCGGCGACGAAAACCAGCGTCGAATAGACCCGCGTCACCGCCATCACGCCCATGTTCTCGGCATAGGTTGTGACGCCGGTGCCGCCACCCGAGCCAGCGATCATCGTGCCGACGCCGTCGGCGAAGAAGCCGCGCCCGATCAGCCCGTCGAGATTGCGCCCGGTCATCACCGAGATGCCCTTGATGTGCCCGAGATTCTCCGCGACCAGGATGATCGCGACGGGCACGATCAGCGCGATCGCCTTGGCCTCGAACACCGGCGCGACGAAGTTCGGCAGGCCGAACCAGGCAGCGGCTGCGACCTTGCCGAAATCGACCGGCGGCGCGCCGAAGCTCGTCGCGGTCGCGGCGTAGAGGACATACGCGGCGAGCCCGCCGATCAGCACCGGCAGGCGCTGCGCCAGGCCGCGCCCGTAGACGGCGACGAGGGCCACCGCGACCACCGTGAACAGTGCGATCCACTTGGTGTAGGGGCTGGCCGAGATCATGTTGATCGCGACTGCGGTCAGGTTGAGGCCGATCGCGGCGACGACCGCGCCGGTCACCACCGGCGGCAGCAGCGTCTCGATCCAGCGCGTGCCCACGCCCTGCACGATGAGGCCGATCAGCGCATAGACCGCGCCACAGGCGATGATGCCGCCAAGTGCGACCGGCAGGTTGGCGTTGGGTCCGGTGCCGGCATAGCCGGTCGCAGCGATGACGACGCCGATGAAGGCGAAGGAGGAGCCGAGATAGCTCGGCAGCCGCCCGCCGGTGATGACGAAGAAGAGCAGCGTCGCGATGCCGGAGAAGAAGATCGCGACGTTGGGGTCGAAGCCCATCAGGATCGGGGCCAGCACCGTCGAGCCGAACATGGCGACGACATGCTGCAGGCCGGCGATCACGGTCTGCCCGGTCGGCAGGCGCTCGTCCGGCATCACATCGCCGGAGGTCTTCAAAGTCCAGTTCGGAAAATAGCCAGCCATCGTGCCGCTCCCAGCCATCGCGCTCGCGCGCACCGGGAGGCAATAGTGGCAAGAATCAGGCTTGCGCCAAGCGAGCAGAACGCGCCGTCCACCGCAAACAGCGCCTTAGGCGGTGAGCCGGTCGGAAACCGATTTGACGAAGCGGTTGAGGTTCTCGGCAAGGCCCGCGGCGACGGTGCCCACGGCGGCCGAGCGCGTGTTCATCTCGCCGACGGACGCGCCGACGCGCTCCATCGCGCTGAGCGCCTCGGCTGCGAGCGTGAGGGCCGCCTCGATTTCGTCCGTGGTCGCCTGCGCGTCCCGCGCGATCCCTTCGCTGACCGAAAATTGCTGGGTCACCGCCCCGGCGACCGCGGACATGTTCCCTGCCATGCCGGACACCGACTGGTCGATCCGCGCCATCGCGTCGACGCAGCGCGAGGTCGCCAGCCGGATCGCCTCGATACGGCTGCCGATCGCCTCCGTCGCGCCGCTGGTCTGGGCAGAGAGCGACTTCACCTCGCTTGCCACCACCGCAAAGCCGCGGCCGGCCTCGCCGGCACGCGCCGCCTCGATCGTGGCGTTGAGCGCCAGCAGATTGGTTTGCGCCGCAATCTCGGAGATCAGGCCGACGACCGAACCGACCTCGGAGACGAGAGCAGCCAGGCTCTCGATGGTTCCTCGTGCCTCTCCGGCCGCCGTGACCGTTTCGGCCGCGATCTCGGCGCTCTCCTGCGTCCGCCGGTCGATCTCGCCGATCGACTGGCGCAACTGCCCGATCGAAGCGACCGTCTGCGAGGCGCGCTCGCGCACCTTGCTCCAGCTTTGCCGGCTGGCGTCGCTGGTCTCGCCGGCGCGGCGCGAAGCCGTCGCCGAGCTGGCGGCGACCCGGCTCAGCGTCGCCGCGGCCTCCTCCGTCTCGCTCGACACCTGCTCGACCTGCTGGCGGAAATCATCGGCGAGGGCGGCGATGTCCGTGACGTAACGGGTGGTCTGCTCGGCTCGCATCGCATGGATGTCGCCCAGCGCGTTGACGAGATCGACGATCAGGAATTCCGCGAGCTTGACGCAATCCCTGGCCGTCTGCCGCGAGGAGAAGCGGTGCCGCCTGGCGATCTCCGGAAACAGCGAACGCATCGCCGTCATCGCGAGAACTGCATGCGTGCGCGGACCGAAGGGCGAGGCGGTCTCGGCTTGTACGGCCCGTCGCAGTGATACCGCATAGGCGTCGCCGAACTTCGCCTCGAACAGGGAGCGGGCATGATGCGCCATCTCGGTGCGCAAGCCCGGCCCATGCATTCGTGAGGCGGCTCCCATGGTCGGGTGCCCGGCAAGCCGCTCGAAATGCAGCGCCAGCGCCCCATCGATCTTCGCACCGAGCGTCGGAGCGAGCTCCCTTGCGAGTTTCAGCGTCGCATCGTCGACGCCGAAGATGCCAAGGCGCGAATTGGGCGCAGCGGGCGCGAACAGGGAATCTCTTTGCGTCTCGTCGGCCATCGCATGGGCTCGTTTCCGGCGCCCACGCTGCCCGCATAATGGTTAAGGAAGGGACTAAGCTCGGCTTCAACGAGGGCGTTGTCGTATTCTGGCGACGATCAATTCCGACCGTGGCTGACGAATGTAAGCGTCTGTCGTCAAGGTGCCATGCCGAAGGCGCGGTAGCGCTCCTCGGCCCTTGCGTCGAGGGCCTGCGCCCTGGCGAAATCGGCTGCCGCCTCGGCCGCGTCGCCGCGGCGCTGATGCGCGAGGGCGCGACCATACCAGGCCTGCCCGAGCCGGGCGTCGAGCGACAGCGCCCGGTCGAAATCGGCAATCGCCGCATCGGTCTGGCCGAGCGCCGTCCGCAGCGCGGCGCGCGCCACCCAGCCATCCGGATCGGCCCGGTTGGCCGCGACCGCGGCGTCGAGATCCGCCAGCGCCCGATCATACTCCCGAGCATGCTGCAGCAGCAGCGCCCGATTGAGCAGTGCCGCGGCGTTGGCGGGCGCCACCGCAACGACCTCGTCATAGGCCTTGAGCGCGGCGCTGAGCTGGCCACGCGCCGTCAGTGCTCTCGCCCGCTGGAACAGCGCCTCGATTGAGCGCGGCTCGCTGCGCAGCGCCGCTTCCGCATCGGCCTGCGCGGCGACGAAGGCGCCGTCGCGGAAATTCAGCCGGGCGCGCTGCACCAGTGCCGCCGGATTCTCCGGCTCGAGCAATAGGGCGACGGCGAGATCGGCCCGCGCCTGCGCCTCCCGCTGTGGCTGGCCGATGCTGAACTGGGCCCGACGGACCAGGCGCGGCACGTCAAACGCGTCGAGCGCCAGCGCCGCATCCAGCGCAGCGAGCGGATTGGGCGGCGTCGGCAGGGGCTGGACCAGCTGCGATTGCTGCGGCCGAAGCGCGCGATAGATGCCCTGCAGCACATTCCGCTCGCGCTCGTAAGCGGCACCCGCATCGCGCCACAGCCCGGCGAGACGCGCCGGCCAGACCTCGATCGAACGGCCGAGCGCCGGCAGCAATTCCTCGCGCCGTTCGAGTGCCCCTTCGTGCTCGGGATTGACCGCGAGCAGCGCGCCATAGGCGGCAGCCGCAGCGCTGCGGTCACCGCGGATTTCCTGCGTCAGCCCGAAGCCGAACAGCGTAGCGCGGTCCTGCGGCTTCAGCGCGAGCGCCGCACGATAGGCCGCCAGCGCCGGTACCGGCCGACCGAGCGCCAGCAGCGCATCGCCGCGCATGCCATGCCAGGCCCCGGCGTCATAGCCCGGGCCGGCCTTGTCGAGATCGCGCAGCGCCTTGTCGTTGCGGCCGAGCTGCAGCAGGAGCTGCGCGCGATTGCGCAATGCGTTGCCGTCCCCCGGCACCAGCGCGATGGCCCGGTCGAGATCACCAAGCGCCGCCTCGCGCCGGCCGAGCCCGGCGAGCAGGCCGGCGCGATTGTTCAGGCCGAAGGCGGCGCGCGGCTGGACCGCGAGCAAACGGTCATAGGCTGCGATCGCCTCCTCAGTGCGGCCGGTCCGCTGCAGGAGGAAGGCGCGCCGCGACAGCGCGGCCTCGTGCCGGGCGTCGAAGCGCAGCGCCCGCTCATAGCTGGCGAGCGCCGGCCCTTCATGCCCGAGCGCCTCGAAAGCCCGTCCACGCTCCAGCCAGACCTGAACGACGGTCGGCTCCAGTCGCAGGGCATTGTCGAAAGCGGCGATCGCTTCGCGCGGCCGGCCCAGCGTGGCGAGCGAAAGGCCGCGGCGGTAGTGATAGGAGGTGACCTCCGGCTCCAGCGCCAGGGCTGCATCGAAATCGATCAGCGCCGCTTCGTGGTCGTTGTCGTCCTGCCGGAACCGTCCCCGCGTCCCCCGCGCCCAGCTATTGGAGGGATCGAGCGCGATGGCGCCATCGAGATCGGCCCGCGCACCAGGGATATTGCCCGCACGTTCGCGCAGCAGAGCGCGGTCAGCCAGCAAGGTTGCGCGCCCACCGATGGCCATCACCCGCTCGATCAGCGCGGCCGCCTCGGCATGCCGGCCGAGCTCGGACAGTGTATGCGCCCGGCCACGCAGAGCCGCCAGGTGATTCGGCGCCGCCTTCAGAGCCGCATCGAAATCGCGCAGCGCATCGTTCAGGGCGTTCGCGGCTTCGGAGATCCAGCCGCGGCTGGCGAGCAGATCGGCTCTGACCGCGCGATTGAACTCGCCGGCCAGGCTCTCGTCGCAGGCTGCGCGCCGTTCGGCACTGCCCGCTTCGAGCGCACCCATGCAGATGCGCACCCGCTCCTGCGCGCGCTCTGCCTGGTCGGCCGGTGAGGCAGGCGCATAGGCCATGACGGGCTCTGCGCCCAGCATGGCCAGCACGCCCAGCGACATCAGGCGCAGCGACTTCATCGACGACATCTCGTGGTGGCTCCCCCGCCGCCGACAATGAGATCGGCAAAGGGTGCCAAAGGTCCAGAGGCCGCTATGCTGGCGAAGCGAAAAAGCCGCCACTGTGCCGCGCCGGTGACAGCGACACAGTGGCTGTGGACAAGCCCTACTCGGCCGCCTGGGCGTGCATGCGGCTGCCGCGGGCGACCAGCTTGTTGAGCGCCGCCAGATAGGCCTTGCAGGAGGCGACCAGCGTATCGGGATCTGCTCCGCGCCCGGTCACCGCCGCGCCGTCACTCGACAGGCGCACACTGACTTCGGCCTGCGCATCGGTGCCCTCGGTGACGGCGTGGACGTCGTAGAGCTCCAGCACCGCCTCATGCGGCACCAGCGCCTTGACCGCGTTGAATACCGCATCGATCGGCCCGTTGCCCTCGGCCTCCTCGGCGACGACCCGGCCGTCGATGTCGAGCTTCAACATGGCGCGCTGTGGGCCGCGCGTGCCGGCGATCACCGTCAGCGAGACCAGCTTCACCCGGTCATGGGCGGTGGCGAGGTTCTCGTCGACCAGCGCCTCGATATCCTCGTCGTAGACATGCTTCTTGCGGTCGGCGAGCACCTTGAAGCGGGTGAAGGCGTCCTCCAGCTGGTTGTCGCCGAGTTCGTAGCCCATTTCGGTCAGCTTCGAGCGGAAGGCGGCGCGGCCGGAATGCTTGCCCATCACCAGCGAGGTCTTGGTCACGCCGACCGAGGCCGGGGTCATGATCTCATAGGTCTGCTGGTGCTTCAGCATGCCGTCCTGGTGGATGCCGCTCTCATGGGCGAAGGCGTTCCGGCCGACGATCGCCTTGTTGTACTGCACCGGGAAGGAGCAGGCGGTCGAGACCGCCTTGGAGGCGCGCATCAGATAGGTGGCGTCGATGCCGGTGTCGTAGGGCATGACGTCGCCGCGCACCCGCAGCGCCATCACGATCTCCTCCAGCGCCGCATTGCCGGCGCGCTCGCCGATGCCGTTGATCGTGCACTCGACCTGGCGCGCCCCGCCCTCGATCGCCGCCAGCGAATTGGCGACAGCCAAGCCCAGGTCATTGTGGCAGTGCGCCGAGAAGATCGCCTTGTCGGCATTGGGCACGCGCTCGCGCACCGCCTTGAACATGGCGCGGTACTCGTCCGGCGTGGCGTAGCCGACCGTGTCGGGCAGGTTGATCGTGGTCGCGCCAGCCCTGATCGCGGTCTCGACCGCCCGGCAGAGATAGTCGATCGAGGTGCGGGTCGCATCCATGCCCGACCATTCGACGTCTTCGACCAGGTCGCGGGCCTGCGTCACCGTTCGGGTGATGATCTCCAGCACCTCTTCCTCGCTCTTGCGCATCTGGTGCTGCAGATGGATCGGCGAGGTCGAGACGAAGGTGTGGATGCGCGGCCTGGCGGCATGGCGAACCGCCTCGCCGGCGCGGGCGATGTCGGCTGGGATAGCGCGCGCCAGGCCCGCGACCGTCGCGCGCTTGATCCGGCCGGCGATCGCGGAGACCGCCTCGAAATCACCGTCCGAAGCGATCGGGAAGCCGGCCTCGATGATGTCGACGCCCATCGCGTCCAGCATGTCGGCGACCTCGAGCTTCTCCTCGAAGGTCATGGTCGCGCCCGGGCATTGCTCGCCATCGCGCAAGGTGGTGTCGAAGATCAGGACGCGGTCCTTGGCGGACACGGTGTTGCCTGCATTGCTCATGGGTCTTGTCCCTGGTCAGGGCGCGCCGCGTCTCGGTTTCGGGCTGGCGCGCGAGGTCTGGAAGCCTGTTCTCGTCATCCCCTGAGCGCCCAGGCACGCGTGCCCGGCCGGCCCTCAGGGGCTGGTAAGAAGAAGCAGCTGACCAAGGAGCGAGGGAGCGCGCGAAGGAGCGCACATGCCGGCCATCCGCGCAGCGGCGCGGTTCAGGCTCTCGGCATGGGTGGCGGATACGGCCACGAACGATCCTCTCGACGACTTGGGCTGTCTACCGGATCGGAGGATAGGAAGGCAAGCCTCGGAGGTCTTGAACGTTCGTGCGCTACGCCCTCTTCCTTCCCCCGGCTGGGAGAAGGTGGCGCAGAGCGCCGGATGAGGGCCTGCCCTAACTGGCTAGGGCCGCAGCGGCGCCGTTGCGTTCAGATCATCAGCGGCGGGCCCTCACCCCTGCCCCTCTCCCATCCGGGAGAGGGGTTCCCCGCGCACTTCATCCAGCAGCGCCAGCGCGCTCTTTCAATGTTCTGGTCTCGCCGAACGGCCCCGGCCAGACCTGCAACCGGTAGAAGTCGTCCCCCTCCAGCCCGTCATCGCTCAGGCTGTCGAGACCGACATAGGAGACGCGCAGCCGGTAGCTCCCCGGCGTGAGCGAGAAACGCGCGCCCTCCTGCGGCGAACCTTCGGTGCAGCCGATCAGCATCACCTGCCCGGAGCGCACGCGGAAGGAGCACTCGTTAACCAGTTCCCACTCGCCGAAATCGGCCTCCGGCGCAGCGTCATGGACCGAGAGCACGACCGGGACGTTCATGTTCCTCGCGGTGGCGATGCCGACCGAGCAGTCGCCGACGGCGAGCATTCGCTCCACCGTCTCGTCGGTCCAGAATGTCCCCCAATCCTCGTCGACCGCCTCGTCCTGCAGATAGAACTGGAAGTAGTCGGCGAAGATTTCGAGCTCGGCGGTATGCAGCACGGTCATGACGATCAGGGTTCCGTCGAATTGTGACGGGAGTAAGAGCCTGTCAGTACACCGAAGGCCGCGCCGCCGCACCAGCATGACGGGTCTTCTGCGCGAATGAACTGCCTGACCGGAGTGCCTTGCCTGTGCTGCGCTATGATCGTCCCGCCATCGGGCTCGCCTTGGGGCTCTCAGGCCTCGCCGGCTTCGTCGATGCGCTCGGCTTCCTGAACATCGGCGGCTTCTTCGTCTCGTTCATGACCGGCAACACCACGCGCCTCGGCATCGAGCTGGCGGAAGGCCGCATCGACGGCATCCTGCTGGCCGGCCTGATCATCGCCCTCTTCGTGCTCGGCGTGATCTGCGGTTCGCTCGTCGGCCATGTCGGCAGGCACCGGCGCCAGGCTGCCGTCCTCGCTTTCGTCACGCTGGCGCTGGCCCTCTCCGCCGGCCTCTACGGCGCCGGGCAGGGCATAGCCGCAGCCGGCATCCTCGCTCTGGCGATGGGCGCCGAGAACGCCGTCTTCCAGCGCGACGGCGAGGTCACGATCGGCCTGACCTACATGACCGGCACGCTGGTCAAGATGGGGCAGCGCCTCGCCGGCGCCCTGCTCGGCGGCTCCAAGCGCGCCTTCCTGCGCCATTTCGTGCTCTGGCTCAGCCTGCTCGTCGGCGCGTTCCTGGGCGCCTATGCGCATGGGCATGTCGGGCTGGGGGCGATCTGGCTGGCAGCCATGGCGGCGGGCGGCTTCACCATCGTCGCCTTCTTCATGCCGAGTCAGGACTGAGTGCGTCCGGGAGGGCCTTTGCCTCACAGATGGAATCAACCATGGTTCCGGTCCGACCAGCCGGAGCCCTGTCCATGCGCGCCGCCCTCCTCGCCGCCGCCCTCGGCCTTTCCCTCGCTGCCTGCCAGAGCGCCGCGCCGCCCCCCGCCCCCTCGCCCGAACAGGCGCCGACCGGCGTCACGCCCAACACCTTCCGCATGCCGACGGGCTCGGGCTGCGCCGGCGAGGTCGACCGCTTCCAGGCCGTGATGGACAACGACCTCTCGACCGGCCACACCACCAAGGGCGTCCACAGCCGCGTCAGCGCCGAGATCGACACGGCGCGCAAGAGCTGCGCCGCCGGCAACGAGGCCGGAGCGATCTCGCAGATCCGCGCGACGCGGACCAAGTTCGGCTATCCGTGAGCCCGGCCTCGCTTCGGTCACAGGGGCGGTGCATCTGATTGCGGCGCTCCCTCGGCACTGACAGGCTTCGCGGGGCGAATGCCGACAGGAACCGAGGGAAAGCCGGACCATGATCACCCGCCGCATCTTCGCCACCATGCCCTTCGCTTTGGCGGCGTTGCCGCTGCCTGCGGTCGCCGCGCCGCGCACGCTCTCCGGCACGGTGACCTATCGCGAGCGGATCGCGCTGCCGCCGGGCGCAGTGGTCGAAGTCAGCCTGCTCGACGTCTCACTCGCCGACGCGCCGTCCCGCACCATCGCCCGCACGCGCATCGTCGCGCGGCGGCAGGTGCCGATCCCCTACCGCTTACGCTTCAACGACGCGATGATCCGGCCCGGGCATCGCTATGCGCTGCGCGCCGAGATCCGGGTCCGGGGCCAGCTCTGGTTCACCACGATGGAACACCATGCCGCGCTGGTGCCGGGCGCAAGCGGCGAGATCACCGTCCAGCGTGTTGCGCCGCCGGCCGAGGTCGGCGGTCCCACCGGTTCCTGGCTGGTCACGAGTCTGCGTGGCCGGCCGCTATCGGCTGGCGTCCGCGCGACGCTCAAGATCGAGTCGAATGGCAGCGTCTCGGCCCATAGCGGCTGCAACGGCATGGGCGGACAGGCGACGATCCGCGACAATACGATCCGCTTCGGACCGCTGGTCGGCACGATGATGGCCTGCCCTGAGCCGCGCATGCAGGTCGAGAACCAGTTCCGCGCAGCGCTGGAAGCGACGCGGAACTGGCGCGTCGAACGCGGCGCGCTCGTTCTGCTGAGCGGGCGCGGCGCGCGTCTGGTCGTGCTGGCGCGGGAGTAGCGGCGGCTCAGGCCGCCAGCCCCCGCTTCTCCAGCAGCGCGTCCGGCGTCGGCAGGCGCCCCCTGAACAGCGTATAGGCCTCGGCCGGATCGCGCGTATCGCCGGCCGAATAGATGTAGCGCTTCAACTTGCCCGCGACCTCGGGGGCGAAGACGTTGCCCGCCTCGATGAAGGCGTTGAAAGCGTCAGCGTCCATCACCTCGGACCAGAGATAGCTGTAATAGCCGGCCGAATAGCCGTCGCCCGAGAAGACGTGGCTGAAATGCGGCGTGCGGTGGCGCATGGTGATCTCGGCGGGCATGCCGATCCGCGCCAGCTCCTTCGCCTCGAAGGCGAGCGGATCGACCTCGGCCGGCGCTTCCAGCGAGTGGAAGGCCAGATCGACCAGCGCCGAGGAGGTGTATTCCACCGTGGCGAAGCCCTGGTTAAAGGTCTGCGCCCGCTTGATCTTCTCGATCAGCGCATCGGGGATCGGCTCGCCGGTCTCGGCATGCAGGCAAAAGCGCTGCATCACCTCCTTCGTCAGGAACCAGTGCTCGTAGAGCTGCGAGGGCAGTTCGACGAAATCGCGCGAGACCGAGGTACCGGCGAGCGAGCCATAATGCACGTCCGAAAGCAGGCCGTGCAGGGCATGGCCGAACTCGTGGAAGAGCGTGCGGGCATCGTCGATCGAGAGCAGCGCCGGCTTGCCCTCGGCCGGCTTGGCGAAGTTGCAGACGTTGACGATGATCGGCCGGACCTCGCCGTCGAAATTGCGCTGGCCGCGATAGGCGCTCATCCAGGCGCCCGAGCGCTTCGAGGCGCGGGCGAAATAATCGCCGAGGAAGAGCCCGATATGCCGGCCGCTCGCGGTCTCGCTCACCTCGAAGACGCGCACGTCGGGGTGATAGCCCTTGAGGTCCGGCCGCTCGGCGAAGGAAAGCCCGAACAGTTTGCCGGCGGTGTCGAAGGCGGCGGCGATGATCTTGTCGAGCTGGAGATAGGGCTTCAGCACGGCTTCATCGAGCGCATAGGTCTTCTGCCGGACCTTCTCGGCATAGAAGCGCCAGTCGGACGGGCGGATCGGGGCGTTCTCGCCCTCGCTCTGGGCAAGCGCGGCGAGGTCGGCAGCCTCCTGCCCGGCACGGGCGCGGGCCGGTTTCCAGACCAGTTCGAGCAGGTTGCGCACGTTCTCCGGCGTCTTCGCCATGGAGTCGTCGAGCTTGAAATGGGCGAAGGTGGCAAAGCCCAGCAGCTTGGCCTTCTCGGCCCTGAGATTCACCATCTCGGCGACGATGGCGCGGTTATCGGTCTCAGCCCCATTCTCACCGCGCTTGCTCCAGGCGGTGAAGGCCTGCTCACGCAAATCACGGCGCGTCGAGAAGGTCAGGAAGGGCTCGATGATCGAGCGGGCGAGCGTCACCGCATGCTTGCCCTCCTGGCCGCGATCGGCGGCGGCGCGCGCCATCGCCGCGACGACGAAGGGCGGCAGGCCGTCGAGATCGGCCTCGTCCTCGATGATCAGCGCATAGCTCGCCTCGTCCTTGAGCAGGTTCTGGCCGAAGCTGGTGCCGAGGCCGGCCAGCCGCTCGTTGATCGCCGCGAGCCTGGCCTTGGCCTCGCCTTCGAGCTTTGCGCCCGAGCGGATGAAGCCGCGATGCGTCCGCTCCAGCAGGCGGAGCTGCTCTTCGCTCAGCCCAAGGCTCTCGCGCGCCTCGAACACCGCATCGACGCGGGCAAACAGGTCGTGATCCATCATGATCGCCGACCAGTGCCGCGACATCACCGGCGACATCTCGCGCTCGATCGCCTGCAGCGCCTCATTGGTGTCGGCCCCGGCGAGATTATAGAATACGCCGCCGAGCCTGCTCATGCCGCGCGCCGAGCGCTCCAGCGCCTCGATCGTGTTCGCGAAGCTCGGGGCGGCCTTCTCGGCCTTGATCGCCTCGACCTCGGCCCGGTGCTGCTCCAAAGCGGCAGGGTAAGCCTGCTTGATGTGATCGGGCGTGATCTCCGCGAAGGGCGGCAGGCCGAACGGCGTCTCCCAGGCGCGCCCGAACGGGTTGCCAGTTGGCAGGGCAAGGACTTCGGACGCGGTCATGGGCTGGCCTTTCAGCATTGCTGCATCAGTCAAACAAGCTAGTCGTCCCGGGCAAGCGGCGAAGCCGCGCCGATCCGGGATCCGTGCCTGAACCTCCGTCGGAACGGCTCAGGCACGGGTCCCGGGTCTCCGCTTCGCTCCACCCGGGACGACCGCGATCCGGGACAAGGATCACTCACGCTCCATGATATGCGCGAGATAGTCCGTCATGAAGGAGGGCATGTCGTAGCCCGCACAATCGGCGAGATTGCGGACGATCACGATGTCGGAAAGCTCCGGCTCGTCCTGCCGCGCGATCCGCTCCAGAATCAGTTCGCGCGCCGCCGACGCATCGAGCCCCAGCGTGACCGGCCGCATGAAGGCGACGCGCCCGGGCACCGCCACGGCCGTCCAGCTCTCAGCCACCGAAAGCTCGCCGATGTCGAGCCCCGTCTCCTCGCAAAGCTCGCGGGTGACGCTGCCGGCGAGGTCGAGGGTGCCGTCGGGCCGGGCATCCTCCCGGTCGGGCGTTCCAGCGGCGAAATAGACCTTGCCGCCATTGGCGGTGTGTTCGGCCATCCTGCCGAGCAGGAAGGCGCCATCGGCCGCCCGCAGCGCCGCCATGGCAAAGCCGTTGCGGATCGCCGGGCCCGGCCGGCCGAAATCGCGCCAGGCCAGGAAGGCGGCGTAGTCCGCTTCGAAATACCCCGCCTGGCACACTCCATCCGCAATGGCGGCGCGATGCTGCAGCATGACCCGGCCATTGAACATGGCAGGCTTCGCGGCAATCAGCGTCTGCCAGTGCGCGGCGATGGCCTGCTCGTTCTCGCGCGCGAAGACCCAGTCATAAGGCTCGATTCGCGCCTCGACGCGGTCGAGCACGACGATCTCACCATCGACGACACCTTTCACAGCAGCACGCCCTCGCTCATCACCACCGCGGCGCCGCCGATGGTCGCGGAGGCCAGCGCGCCACCTGCGACCGTCAGCGTCAGCTCGATCTGCGAGGGCCTACCCATCTCGTAACCCTGCTCGATGACGAGCCGGTGCGTGCCATCGCCCGGCCGGTCGAACGCCATGATCGCACCGGCGAAGGCAGCGACCGCCGACCCGGTCGCAGGATCCTCGGTCACGCCAGCCTCCGGCCAGAACATTCGGGCGTGGTAGTGATGCCCCGCTTCTTCCGTCTGCCGGCAGTAGATGAAGGCATTGCCGTTCGGCGCCGCCGCTACGGCCTCAGCGAAGGTTCCGGCGACCCGCGCCTTGGCGACCGCCTCACGGCTGGCGAGCGGCACCGTCGTATAGGCGACGCCGGCCGAGAAGGCGCTGGGTCGATGCGCATCGAAGCCGAGATCGGCCACGTCCAGCCCGAGCGCCTCCGCCAGCGCCGCTTCCGTGATTGGCTGCGCGATCTGCTCCGGCAACTTCGGCAAGGTGAAGGTGGCGCGAGCCGAACGTGCATTGCCAAGCACGATCACGCAGGGCACCAGCCCGACCTTCTCCTCCAGCACGAGCCGGTCCGCGGCCCGTCCCTCTGCCGCATCGCGCAGCGCCAGCAGCGCGGCGGTGCCGACCGTCGGATGGCCGGCGAAAGGCAATTCCTGCCCAGGCGTGAAGATGCGGATCGCGGCGCGATGAGCGGGATTCGCCGGCGGCGCGACAAAGACCGTCTCCGACAGGTTGAACTCGCGCGCGATCGTCTGCATCGCCGCAGTGTCGAGCCCGTCGCTGTCGAGCACGACCGCCAGCGGATTGCCGGCATGTGGTCGCGTGGTGAACACGTCGAGCGTGACGAAGCGGCGGCTCATGCGGTCTCCTTCGGGATCGAAAGCTCGATCGTCAGCGGACAATGATCGGAGGCTTTCGGCCGGTCCCAGCCGACGCGCGGATAGCGGTCGCAGGTCAGAGCGAGCTTGGCCATCGAGCGGTCGGCCTCGCGCGGGTCGAGCGGCACGCGATAAGGCAATCCGCGCCGGATCATCTGCATCGCCGGGTTCGGATTGGCGGCGGCGAGCGCCGGCGAGAGCAGGATATGGTCGAGCGGCATATGGCTGTCGATCAGGCGCTGGCCTGCTTCCGACCAGTAGCGCCGGAAATGCGTCCAGCGCTCATGTGGCGGCAGGCTCTCGATCGGATCGACGGCGAAATCCTCGAGCAGCGGCTCGATGCCGCTGTCGCCCTCGTCGACCGGCGCCGCCAGCGGCCCGAGCCCGACCCGGTAGCCGTTGAGATCGCCGAGGATCGCCCAGTTGGCCGCGCGCCAGCCTGGGCCGAACCAGTCCTTGATGATCTTCTTCACCGCCAGGGCCTCGGCCCGGCGGATCGGCAGCGTCGCCTGCCTGCCATCGTCGCGGCCATTGTTCATCGACTTGAAATGGCAGCCGAACAGGGTCAGCCGCCGGTCGCCGAGATCGAGCTCGACGACAAGGCAGTCGCGGGCGAAGACCTTGTCGCGCGGCTCGATGCCGAAGGCGGCGATCTCGGGCGAGAACGCCTCCGCATCCGCAAAGCTCATGCCTTTGTAGGAGCGCACCGTGACCTGCGGCGGCTTCACCAGATCGCGCCGCGCCGCGAAGCCGATGTCGATATTGCGCCGGTCATTGCCGTCGAGCAGCGTGAAATGGCCGTAGCGATGGTCGGCGATCCGGTGGACGTAATTGGCGAAGAAGGCCTGCAGGCTCGCCAGCGAGTCGACCTCCTGCAGCATCCAGATGTCGGCATTGGCCTCGGCGATGGCGAGCGCCGTCATCTGGCGCTTGTCGTCCTCGAGCGCGACCGCCAGCGAGCGCTCGACCGCGTCGCGCTCATCGGCGCGCGGGAAATGGAACAGCGACATCGCCGCTGCCGTCTCGGTCCGGCCGCCCGGCTCGAAGCGATGGCGCGTCAGCAGGTTCTCGACATTGAAAGTACCGAGACGCAGCTTCATGCGCGTCAGACCGCTTCGGCCGCGAAGAGCTGCGAGGGCGTGACGAACTCGTCCTGGGCCGCCACGGTCAGGATCTCGCGCGAGCCGGCTTCCTTGGTCCGCTTGAGCAGGCCGTAGATCGAGGACGCCGCCTTGCCGAGCGCGCTCGCAGCCGAGCCGTCGCGCAGATAGTGGACGAAGAACAGCGCCGCGATCGCATCGCCAGCGCCGTTGATGTTGATGTCGATCTTCGGCGTCCGCACGCGATAGGTGCCCTGCCCGTCCGCCGCCATCAGGTCGATCGAATCGTCCGGCGTCTCGTTGGTGATCAACGACGTCACGAGCACGACCTTGGGGCCGGCATCGCGCAGCGCCTCGACGGCGCGATGGGCGTCGGCCAGTGTCTTCACCTCGACATCGGTGAGCAATTCGAGCTCGAACTGGTTTGGCGTGACGATGTCCGCCGCCGGCACCGCCTGCTCGCGCATAAATTCCGGGATACCCGGCCGGACGAAGACGCCGCGGCCGACATCGCCGATCACCGGATCGCAGCAATACATCGCCTTGGGGCTGGCCTCGCGCACCCTGGCTACCGCCGAGAGGATGGCATGGCCGATATCGGCCGAGCCCATATAGCCCGAGAGCACGCCGTCGCATTTCCCCAGCACGCCGCGCTCGCCGATGCCCGCCATCAGCTCGTCGATCGTGGCGCCGTCGAAGACCTGTCCCTTCCAGGCACCGTAGCCGGTGTGGTTCGAGAACTGCACGGTGTGGATCGGCCAGACCTCGACGCCGAGACGCTGCATCGGGAACACGGCCGAGGCATTGCCGACATGGCCATAGGCGACATGGGACTGGATCGAGAGGATGTTCATGAGCGGTAGGCCAGCCTTCGACGACACGACGCGGCGAACCTAGCGGCTGGCGGGCCCAGCGCCAATCGAAAGCGGTGATGGGAGCGATCAGTCTGCGCTACAGGCTCGACAACCGCGCCACGCCGGCCGTGTCGGTGAATTGCGTCACGCTCTTCAGCTTGCCATCAGCGATGGTGAAGACATCCATGATTTCGAAGGAGCCGCTACGGCCCGTCGGCTTGCATTCGACATCGGCGCGCCAGTGCAAGGTAGCCGTCTCGCCATCGACCGTCATCGCCAGCTCTTCGATATTGCTGAAGACATAGGTCGCGATGAGGCCGGCCATCTGCTCGCGGACCGCTTCGATGCCATCCGGCTGCACGAAGACTTCGGCAGCCTGCGGCCCTCCGGCGAGCCGATAGCTGCACTGCGGATGGAAATAGGCCATCAGCGCATCGAGGTCGCCGCGATAACGGGCGGCATAGGCATCCCGAATGAGAGTTTCGATCGCAGCACGCTCGATCATGTCGCCTCTCCTTACGTCAACGATACAATCTCGCGCCACGACAACTGCAAGTCCAGCGTGCATTTGGAGTGAGCCGCCAAAGAAAATGGCGCCGCTGCAAAGCGGCGCCACCATCGGAGTGACGAGCAGGCTGAACCGGATCAGGACCCCGCAGCCGCCTTCTTCGCAAACGAGTCGATGAAGGTCTTGGTCAGGTCGACATTGGAGTTGGTCAGCTCGGGGTCGAGCAGCTTGAGCGAGTCGTACATGCTCTTCATCGCGTCGGCGGTCGGGATGCCGGTGCGCGAGTAGCTCTCCTGCGAGTTCTTCACTGCCGTCAGATAGAGCGGCTTGTCGCCGAGATGGTATTCCGGCGGAACGAGGTCGGCGACGTCCTGGGGCTTGGCCGTCTCCAGCCATTTCAGCGACTTCATCAGCGCGTTGACGAGCTTCTGCGTCGTCACCGGGTTCTTCTCGGCGAAGTCGTTCTTGAGATAGAGCACCGCCGCCGGGTTCGAGCCGCCGAACAGCGCCTTGGTGCCGGCCTCGGTGCGGGTGTCGATCAGCGAGACGATGTCGCCGTCCGATTCCAGCTTCGAAGTGACGGGATCGAGATGCGAGATCACGTCGACCTGCTTCTGCTTGATCGCCGCGACCGCGCTCGCGCCGGCGCCGACGCCGATGATCGCAGCATCGGTTGCCTTCAGGCCCGCCTTGACCATGGCGTATTGCGCCGTCAGCGCGGTCGAAGAGCCGGGCGCGGTGACACCGATCTTCAAGCCCTTGAAGTCGGCGGCGGACTTGACCTTGTCGGCGAGGTCCTTGCGCACCGCGATGGTGATCGCCGGGAAGCGCCCGAGCTCGATCACGGCGCGGATGTCCTGGCCCTTGGCCTGCATCCGGATGGTGTGCTCATAGGCGCCGGTGACGACGTCGACCGAACCGCCGACGAGCGCCTGCAGCGACTTGGCGCCGCCACCGAAATCGTTGATCTCGACGTCGAGCCCCTGGTCCTTGAAGAAGCCCTTCTTCTCCGCGACGGTCAGCGGGAGATAGTAGAGCAGCTGCTTGCCGCCGACGCCGAGCGTCAGCTTGGGCTTCTCGGCGTTCTGGGCAAAGGCAGGCGAGAGGCCGAGCGCCGTGGTGACGGCGAGCGCAGCAAGAGCCGCGCGACGGGTAAGAAACATCGATTTTCCTCCGGTTGAGCGATGACGCGCTTCGAAAAAGGCGCGATTTCGCGACGAAGATAGGCGCATTGCGGCGAGCGGGGCAAGCGCGGGCATGCCGCGGCGCAACCCATGGGTGGGCGCCGATCGCAGAGGAAGCGACAGGAAAGATTCAGGGCTTGTTAAAGCTCGTCTTTCACATTGGGCGGATGCGGTGACTCCCGACGACATCAAGACGACGGCTTTCGACCAGAACGGACGAAACAGGAGACGGTCATGGTGGACGCAGTAGCGGCCCGGACTGCGCCTTCCCCGCGCGAACTCCAACAATCGACGCCGCCGGCAAGCGACAGCCGAGGCGCCTCGCTTGCCGCGACGATGCCGGCAACGCCGGAGCAGAATGATGCCGTCATCATCGACCTGTCGGACGACGCGCGCGCCGTTCTGGCGCAGGCAAGCAGCAGTCCACAGACGCCCGGCGCCAGCGCCGAGGATCTGGCCGGGCTGATCCGCTTCGAAGAGCGCTTCAAGCTCATGACCGAGTACGCGGCGCTGCATCAGGAACTCGCCTTCATCAGCGACAAGACCGCGGCCTATGCGCTCGACAAGACCTTCCAGGACGCCAGCGCCCAAGAGGGCGAAAGCCGCGACGCGGCAGGCGCACGAGGGAAGATCGATCGCTATGTCGAGCGGCGCGAGGAGCTGATGCCGCGCTTCGCCGAGCTGACGCGCAAGCTCGGGGCCCTGCCCGGCCAAGAGAAACCGGAAGAACCGCGCTAGCGGAAGACGCGGCTCGCATAAAGCGCGATGGCAAAGCAGGCGAGCGCCGCGCCAAGCAGCAGCCAGCTCGCCAGCTTCGGATGCTCCAGCGCCGCCTCGGAGGGATTGTCCGGGTCGTAACGGACCTCGACCGCGGCGCCGACCGGATAGCGCGCGACGACCGCCTCTGCGCCCTTGCGCGATCCGGATGTCCGCCAGCCGAGCACGATCTGGCGCGAGCTGAAGCTGAGATCGCCGACTTCGTAGCGGAACTCGACCACCGCCTCATAGCTGCGATGCGTCGGCCCGCTGTCGCCGCTGCCACGACGCTCCTCGACGCGGCTGATCGTCACCCGCCCGGGCGCGACCGGCCAGGTAGCGGC
Source organism: Rhizobiales bacterium 2SD (assembly GCA_005502805.1). Taxonomy (GTDB): domain Bacteria; phylum Pseudomonadota; class Alphaproteobacteria; order Rhizobiales; family Beijerinckiaceae; genus Allobosea. Next base: position 34,196 of record SCMY01000002.1, read on the forward strand.
CCGCGCCAGCCGGCGCCGATGGGCGACGAGGAACAGAAGGACCAGGAGGCCGAAGCCGATCGCGCACAGCATCACCGGCACCTCGGCGCGCGGCAGCCGCGCCTGCAGTTCCTGCACGCCGCCTTGCGCCAACCACCAGCCGGCGGCGCCGAGCGCGGCGATCACGGCAGAACCGATCACACAGCCGGTGGCATCGGCTTTCGGCGCGGCGGCGGCGGCGGGCATCGCACGCCCCGGAAGCACCGGTTGCGCCGCCATCATGGGCGGCGAGTGGACCACAAGTCCGCGCTCCAGCACGCAATCCGTCGGGTCGGCGGGATCGTAATGCACCGTCACGACGCTGCCGACCGGATAACGCCGGACCGTCTCCTCGGCGAATTTGCCGCTGATGTCGCCGAGGCTGACCCGCTTGCCCTGATAGCTCCGGCCCGCGACGGAGAAGCTGTAGGCCACATCCGGCACATTGACCGCCGTCCCGATATCGCTCCCGGCCGGCGGCCGCCGCACGGCGAGCTTCGAGCGAGTGATCCGGCCCTGCACCTGGAGCCAGCTCGCGGCGCGCCGCATCTTGAGGCCGACATTGGCGATCATCGCGCCGATCATCACGACGACGGGCAGCGCGAACAGCGCGACGGTGCCGAGCGTGGTGTCGAGGAAGGGAAGCCAGTCGCGCGGCAGATTCGAGACCAGCACGATGAAGGCGACCGAGGCGACGACGGCGGCGATCGCCCATGCCGGCGGCTCGCCCGATGCGGCCGCGGATTTCGCCGGCAATGGCGCGCGCACCCAGTCATGATCCTTGCGCCAGCCCGTCTCGCCGCGCAGGCAGGCGAGCAGAAGCGCCGTCAGCCGCTCGGCATCGACCGGCTCGGCCGCATCATATCTGACCTTGCCGTCATGGCGGGCCAGCCGGAACGAGCCGTCGTCCTGCCGGGACGCCTCGACATAGCCTCGGTCATCGGAGAGCGTCAGGTCCCATTCGGGATCAGCGCCGGCCTCGGCGACGGCGCGGCGAATGGCGTCGGGCCGGGGTTGCTCGATGACCTGCCCGTTGACCTCGAGTTCCATGGCCGCGCCCCGATGATGGCGGGGCGAGCATGGCGCTCGTTAGCGCCGGGAATCAAGCGCAGCTGACGTTAGGTCGTCGTGGTCGAGCTCTGGCCCGGCCGCCAGACCAGCAGGCGATTCTCGACCAGCGTCACGATCGAGTCGATCAGGATCACGAAGATCGCCAGGATCAGCATGCCCGAGAACACGCCGGTGACGTCGAAGACGCTCTCCGCCTCGTGGATCTTGTAGCCGAGCCCGGCCGAGGATCCGAGATATTCGCCCACGACAGCACCGACCAGCGCGAAGCCCACGGAGGTGTGCAGCGAGGAGAACATCCAGGTCAGTGCCGACGGCCAGTAGACGTGGCGGAAGAGCTGGCGCTCGTTCATGCCGAGCATGCGGGCGTTGGCCAGCACCGTCGGTGAGACCTCGCGCACGCCCTGGTAAACGTTGAAGAAGACGATGAAGAACACCAGCGTGAAGCCGAGCGCCACCTTCGACCAGATGCCGAGCCCGAACCAGAGCGCGAAGATCGGCGCCAGCACGACGCGCGGCAGGGCGTTCGCCGCCTTGATATAGGGGTCGAACACCGCCGCCAGCAGTTCGTTCCGGGCGAAGGCGAAGCCGAAGAAGATGCCGGCGGCCGAGCCGATGACGAAGGCGAGCACCGTCTCGGTCAGGGTGATGCCGAGATGGTAGTAGATGTCGGCGCCGGTGAGCTGCTTCCAGGTCCGCGCCAGCACGTCGGCCGGCGTCGAGAAGAAGAACTGCGTCGTCTTGATGTCGCCGAACAGGCTGGTGGTGGTGACGACATGCCAGATCGCCAGGAAGACGATCATGACGAGGACCTGCAGCGAGAGGAGCTTCACGCGGTTCATGACGCCGCTCCTTCGACCAATTCCCTGCCCTCGCCCATGGCATAGGCCTTCTGCACCTCGACGCGGAGCGAGGCCCAGATGTCGCGATGGATCTCGTGGAAGGCCTTCTCCAGTCTGATCTCGGCGATGTCCCGCGGGCGCGCCAGCGGCACCTTGTAATCGGCGACGATGCCAGCGGCGGGCCCCGCCGTCATCACCACCACCCGGTCGGAGAGCGCGATCGCCTCTTCCAGGTCGTGCGTGACGAAGATCAGCGCCTTGCGGTCCCGGCTCCAGAGGTCGAGCAGGAGATTGCCCATGATCTGCCGGGTCTGCGCGTCGAGCGGCCCGAAGGGCTCGTCCATCAGGAGAATCTCGGGATCACGGATCAGCATCTGCGCCAGCGCCACGCGCTTGCGCTGACCGCCGGAGAGCATGTGCGGATAGCGCTCGACGAAGGCGCGCAGGCCGACCCGCCCGAGCCAGTCGCGCGCCCGCTTGTCGGCTTCGGCATCGGAGACGCCCATCGGCTCGAGCGCGACCTTGACGTTGTCGAGCGCCGTCTTCCACGGCATCAGCGCGTCCTGCTGGAAGAGATAGCCGGCGCGGCGGTTGAGGCCCGACAGCGGCTGGCCGAAGATCGAGACCTTGCCGGCGGACGGCGTCAGCAGGCCGGCGGCGGCGTTGAGCAGGGTCGACTTGCCGCAGCCGGTCGGGCCGACAACCGAGACGAACTCGCCCGGCGCGACGGCAAGGTCGATGCCCTTCACCGCCTGGTAGCGGCTGCCGCCCTTGAGATGGAAGGTGATGTCGATGCCCGCGAGCCTGACCGCCGGCTGCTCTTCTGCCGCGCCCCTGTCACCGGGCGGGCTGACCTTGGACTCCATGGATGATCCCGTCCCCTGCCGTCGGCGCCGTCCCGACACACGCGGCTTATTTCCGTTCGCCGCGAACACTAGGCGATCAGGTCGCGAAGGCAACCCGTCCGCGGCATCCGGTCTCCCCGACCCGCTAACCGGTAGCGAAAAGTCGACGCTTCTGCTCTATCGCTGGCCTGACCGCAGGAGGAATCGCCCGCCCATGCCCCCGCTCGAGCAATGGATGCAGGACCTTGTCGCGTTCATGCGCGTCAACCAGTACTGGGCCGCGCCGATCGTCTTCCTGATCGCCTTTGCCGAATGCGTCGCGATTCTGTCCTGGCTGGTGCCGGCGACGGTGTTCTTCACCGCCTTCGGTGCGATCGCCGGCGCCTCCGGCCTCAACCTCGTGCCGCTCTCGCTCGCCGCGGCGCTCGGCGCCGCCTCCGGCTTCTGGATTTCCTATTGGGTCGGCCTCGTTCTCGGCCCGCGCGTCGGCGACCACTGGCCGCTGCGCGACAATCCGGCCCTGCTCCAGCGCGGCCATGACTTCTTCGAGAAATGGGGCGTACTCGGCGTCGCCATCGGCCATTTCTTCGGGCCGATCCGGGCGGTGATCGCGCTAGTCGCCGGTATCGTGAAGATGCCGTTCTGGCCCTTCCAGGTCGCGAATTTCGCGGCGTCCTTCGCCTGGGGCTTCGGCCTGATCTACGGCGCCGGGCGCTTCTCCGAATACATGATGCAATTCACCGGCAAGTAAACTCCCGCCAATCACGGCGAAAACCCGGCGAAGAGCACAACGCCAGCTGAACGCTCACCTCAGATCGCGTTCAGCCGCGCCGGCCGAAAGTCCAGCCATCGCGTCGAGACCGGATGTTCCGGTTCGCAACCGGCGCGGCGGCGCGGACGGCCCGGCATCCGCGCAGCTCAGCTTCCCCGGGCAGGACTTAAACAGGAGTCCACGCCATGACGATGTCTCGTTTCGCTATCGGCCTCGCCGCGCTCGCTCTCGCCGCCGGCCCGGCCCTCGCACAGACCGCGACCCAGCCGACGACCCCGGCCAAGCCGGCCGCGCCCGTGACCACGCCTGCGACACCGGCCGCCCCCGCTGCGAAGCCGGCTGCGCCGGCCGCGACCCAGGCCCAGGCCAAGAAGGTCAACATCAACACCGCCAGCGCCGCCGAGCTCGAGCAGCTCAAGGGCATCGGCGAGGCCCGCTCGAAGAAGATCATCGAGGAGCGCGCCAAGGCCAAGTTCAAGAACTTCGATGACTTGGTGAAGCGCAGCGTGCTGCCTTCGAATGTCGAGGCCGAGATCAAGGACAGCGTCACCTTCTGATCCCGCTCGCACGCAAGAACGGAGCCGGCCGCTTTCGCGGCCGGCTCTTTCGTTTGTCGACGAGTTAGTGGCCGCTCGCCTGCGCCTGTGAGGCATCAGCCTCCCGCAGCGCCTGGGCACAGTCGTCGCAGCAGACCTCGACGGTGTTGCCGCCGATCGTGACCTTGATCGGGCTCTCGTCGAGCTCGCAATCGCAGGCTGCGCAGGTTCCACTCATGGCCTTCCTCCTTCTCGGGGGCCGCTCATTCGGCCGCCCTGAGAAAGACCACCCGGCCGCCTTCGGCGCTGTCGGATTCTTTAGCGATCCGCTCCGGCTGGGCCGATGCCCCCGCACTCAGGCCGCGCAGAGCCTGATCCACGCTCTCGCCACCGGCGAGGCCCCGCCGTTCCTCGACACGCAGCGAGATGATACCGGTGGGATCGCCGAAGAAGGGCGCGGCCGTCGCGTCACGCAGATCGCTGTCGCGCAGGCCGAGATCGCGCAGATCGCGCTCGCTCATGTCGCAGAGGGTGCGGTAGTCGCGCCGCGACTGCAGCCAATGGTCGAAGGCGCTGAGAACCCGGCCAAGCAGGTCGAACACCGCGAGCACAGGCTTGGCCGATCCGATGATGAAGCTGATCATGACCTGTCTCCGTCTTTTGTGAGACGGAAGTGGACACCTTCAGGCTGACAGCCGCTGTCAGAATCTTTCGCGTTCAGTGACAGCTTCTGTCAGCGGAGTTTGAGCGAGCGTTGGAACTCCGCCGGCGTGCGGCCATAGGCCTGCCGGAAGGCGGCGCTGAAATGGCTGTGGCTGGAGAAGCCGAGCTCGAGTCCGAGCTGGGTCAGGTCGTCATGATCGCCGAGCAGGTCGAGCGCCCGCGCCAGCCGCAGGCGCAAATGATAGCGGTAGAGCGGCACGGCCTCGACCTGGGCGAAGACCTGCGTGAGATAGACCGGCGAGACGCCGACTTCGCTTGCGATCTCGGCCAGCGTCCAGCGCCGGGCGAGATCGGAGGCCATCACGAGCTTCGCCCGGTCGACCAGCTTGCGCCGGCCCGCCGACGCGCTGGCGGCATGCGAGGTTCGTTCACCCAGCGCCCGCCGCACCAGCGTCAGCGCCAGGGTCTCCGCTTCCAGCGGCTCGGCGACGCCGCGCTGCAGGCTGTGCCGCAACAGGGCGACGAGCGCCTGCGCCCGCGGATCGATCCGGCGCCGCTGCATCAGGAAAGCGGTGCCCCCCCTGCGCAGCAGCTCGGTCGGCACGAGTTCGCGCAACGCGCCCTCGTCGAGGCGCAAATCGAGGCAGGCATCGCCGCCCGCGACAGGATGGCTGACCTGGTAGCCCTCATACGGGTTGAAGAACAGGACCTGGTTGCTCTCCGCCACCGCATCGTCACGCCCGACATGGCGCACGAAGATGCCGCGATAGGGAAAGACCAGATGCGTCGCGTGCGCGCATTCCTCGTCGCTGCGGTGCCGGCACTCGCCGGAACAGACGACGTCGCGCACCAACACGATCTCGCTGCTCAGGAGGTTGCTCACCGAGAATTGCGACATCCCTGCCTTCCGCGGCGTGCGGTCTCAAATAGAACCGGCCCGACCAGATCGCGATGACCTGACCGGGCCGACCACTACGCCGTGATCGTCTACAGCAAGCCGAAGACGATCATTGTCAGCAGGGCAAACGAGGCGCCCAGCGCCAGATGCGCAAACTTGAACTGAAAACCCTGGGACGCAGGCATCGATCGGATCGGTGTCATCATCGCCTCCATCTGTTCAGCTTGAAATTGCTTCGTCGCAAAATCTCTTTCGTTTCGGATACGCCGGGGCGTGCCGGGCTCAGTAGGCCCACATCTCAGCCACGACCCAGCCGATCATCGCGAGCGCCAGCCCGGCGACCAGCACGACCAGCACGGGCCGGTCGAGGAAGCCTTGCCGTGCCTCCACCGGGGTCTCGACCGCCGGGTCTGAGTCCGAGTGGATGTCGGCCCGCATCGGCGGGATCGGCTCGCCACCCTTCTCCGGAATCCGCGCCTCGCGCTCCTTGACATCATCTTGCATCATGACGGCCTCCGCTTGGCCTGCCCGTCAGCCTCCGACGGCGCGCATCAGCACGCTCGCCAGCAGCGTCACGGCAAGAAAACCACCCAGCAGCAGCATCGGGAGCTGGTCGTCCCAGGATGTCGGCTTGGCGACATCGGCCAACCCGTGACGGGCCTGGCGCTGATGCAGCCGCTGGATCGCCCTCTCCCTCAGTTCGTCCTGGCCGGTCATCGCACGCTCCTGCTGCTATCGACTGGAGCATCAACGCCCGCCGCGGGGCGCGGTTCCCGAGACGAGGTCATTCAACGCGAAACGGACGCCCTTCCGGGCGCCCGTTCCGTTTATTCTCAAGCAGTTACAAGAGATTCCGGAATCATCCTCGCATCGCGTTGAATCTGCGTGCGAAGCCGGGACTCTCGCCTCAGTTCTTGGTCTTGTCGACCAGGGCCTTGGCCTTGATCCACGGCATCATGTCACGCAGCTTGGCGCCGACTTCCTCGATCGGATGGGCGGCGTAGCGGGCGCGGGTCGCCTTGAACGAGGTCTGGTTGACCTTGTTCTCCAGCATCCAGTCGCGGGTGAACTTGCCCGACTGGATGTCGCTGAGCACGCGCTTCATCTCGGCCTTGGTCTCGGCGGTGATGATCCGCGGACCGGTGACGTACTCGCCATACTCTGCCGTGTTCGAGATCGAGTAGTTCATGTTGGCGATGCCGCCCTCATAGATGAGGTCGACGATCAGCTTCACTTCGTGGAGGCATTCGAAATAGGCCATCTCGGGAGCGTAGCCGGCCTCGGTCAGCGTCTCGTAGCCGGCCTTGATCAGCTCGACCAGACCGCCGCAGAGCACGACCTGCTCGCCGAACAGGTCGGTCTCGCACTCTTCCTTGAAGGTGGTCTCGATGATGCCAGCGCGGCCGCCGCCATTGGCCGAGGCGTAGGACAGGCCGAGATCATGGGCGTTGCCGGTCGCGTCCTGGTGGATCGCGATCAGGGTCGGCACGCCACCGCCGCGCTGATACTCGGAGCGCACGGTGTGGCCCGGGCCCTTCGGCGCGACCATCAGCACGTCGAGGTCCTTGCGCGGCTCGATCAGGTTGAAGTGGACGTTGAGGCCATGCGCGAACAGGAGGGCAGCGCCTTCCTTCATGTTGGCGTGCAGCTCGTCGCGATAGATGTCGCCCTGCAGCTCGTCGGGGGTCAGCATCATCATGATGTCGGAGACCTTGGCGGCCTCGGACGGGGTCATGACCTTGAAGCCGGCCTCTTCGGCCTTCTTGCGGGTGGCCGAGCCGGCCTTCAGGGCGATGATGATCTCCTTGACGCCGGAATCGCGCAGGTTGAGCGCATGGGCATGTCCCTGCGAGCCGTAGCCGACGATGCAGACCTTCTTGCCCTTGATCAGGTTGATGTCGGCGTCGCGATCGTAATAAACACGCATTGGATGCGTCCTTCCTTGGGTTGATCTCTAGGCTTCAAGCTTTCGGTGCGGTCTTCGGCCGCCCGTGAAGTGCGAGGAACTGGTCGGTGGCCCGGGCCGCGTCGCGCTGGATCTCGGCCTTGCCCGAAGCGAGCGCATCGCCGAGCAGCAGCCTGATCTGAACATCGCGGCCGACCAGGCCGAAGAAGGTGCGGAACGCCGTCTCGGCGTCGTCGAAATCGAGCAGCCCCGCCGCGCGGCCAGCCTCCAGGACCGGCTTCAACCGCTCGCCGATGGCGAAACGCCCATTCGCCAGCACGATGCCGCCGAGATTGCTCTTGCCCGAGGCGGCATGGCCGATGGCGGCGCGATTGAGCGCGATCGAGGTCTGGCTGGTGATCACGCTCAGCCAGTTCTCGGCGAAATCCCGCAGGCTCTTGCGCAACGTCGCCGCATCGAGCGCCTGGCGATCGTAGTTGTCGGCGCGGACCTTCGAGGCCTGCCACTGGACCGTCGCGGTCAGCAGCCCGTCGCGGTCGCCGAACCATTTGTACAGCGTCTCCTTCGAGCAGCTCGCCCGCCGCGCCACCGCGGTCATGGTGAGCTGGTCGCCCTGCTCCACCATCAGCGCCAGCACGGCGTCGAGCACGGCCTGCTGCCGCTCGCTCAGCGCCTCGCCTTGGCTATGGGTCGCAGTGTCGCTCATCGATCCAGAGTACCGTACGTTACGGTTCTGGCATCTACCGCACGGCTTGCCGGGGCGCAAGAGCACGCCGGAGAAATTTCATCGCTACTTGCGCCGCCAGGGCACCTATATCTTCTCCATAAGACAGCCTTGCCGGAGCCCACGATGACACAGCCTATCCCACCAGCCGCCGCCGAGGTCCTTGCCTTCTGGCGCGAAGCGGGTCCGGACAAATGGTTCGCCAAGGACGACGCCTTCGACGCCGCGATCGCCCGGCGCTTCCGGCCGCTGGTCGATGCCGCCGCGCGCGGCGAGCTCTCGGACTGGGAGGAGACGCCGGAGGGCGTTTATGCACTGCTCGTCCTGCTCGACCAGTTCCCGCGCAATCTCAACCGCGGCTCGGCCCATGCCTTCGCCGCCGATCCTCTGGCGCGTCAGGTCGCCGGCCGGGCGATCGCACGCGGCTTCGACGAGGCTTTCGAGAATCCGGAGAAGCGTTTCCTCTACATGCCGTTCATGCACTCGGAGGACCTCGCCGACCAGGAGCGCTGCGTCGCGCTGAGTGAGGCCTCCGGCGATGACGACTCGACCAAATACGCCATCATCCACCGCGACATCATCCGCGATTTCGGCCGCTTCCCGCATCGCAACGCCGTCCTCGGCCGCGAAAGTTCGGCCGAGGAGCAGCGTTTCCTCGATGATGGTGGTTTCAGCGGCTGATCAAGCGCCGCTCGCTTCGCGATGTGCCTTGGCGAGTTCCGCCAGGCTCTTGAAGTGGAAGTCGACATTCGGCCGGTTCTCCGGGATTTGCGTCGCTCCGCTGCCGGCCATGCCGAAGCGCCGGTCGATCCAGGCGCGCGCCAGCCCGGCCCGCTCGGCCGGGACGTGGTCATGGAACAGGCTCTGCGCGGTGTGCAGCACGTCGCCGGACTTCAGACCGAGATCGGCTTCGAGATGCGCCAGTAGATAGGCGAAATTGCGCGGGTCGGGCTTGTAGGAGCCGATATCCTCGGCGGTGTAGATCGCATCGAAGCTGACGCCGAGCTTGCGGTTGCTGGCGGCGAAACTCGCGCGGTCGACATTGGAGAGGATGACGAGCTTGTAGTGCCGCTTGAGATAGGCCAGCGCCTCGGCCGAATCCGGGAACGCGGGCCAATCCGGCACGGAGTTGCCAAAGCGCTCGTTCAGATCGGCGTGGATGTGGACGCCGAGATCCCTGGCGAGCCGGGCATGGACCGCAGCGAGCAGCGTCGAATAGCGCAGCGACGGCCCCGCCTCCTCCAGCTCGCTCTCGAGCTTGCCGAAGCGCGCCAGCGCCTCCTCGCGGTCGAGCTTGAGCTGGCCGGCGCTGATCAGCGGCTGCAGCGCGTTCCAGATCCCGGTCTCCCAGTCGATCAGCGTGCCGTAGCAATCAAAGGTCAGAACCTTGAAATCGGTGAGTTTCATCGCAGGTGGTCCTCATGGATACGGAGTCACCCGGACCTTAGCGAGCACCTGCACTGCCGTGATGAGGCGAAGCTCCGAACGACTTGACCGAATCTGCGCTTATCGACTCCGGCTCGCCTCACGGAACTCGGACGGCGTCAGGCCGAAGCGCCGCTTGAACTGCCGGTTGAAGGACGACGCATTCTGGTAGCCGAGAACATAGGCGATCTCCGAGACCGGCAACGCTGTTGCGACCAACTGCTCGGCAGCCTCGTCGAACAATCGGGTCAGCTGAGATTGCTTCGGCGACTGGCCTGTCGTCGCCCGGAACAGCGCATGAAACCGGCTCTGGCCGAGGCCGGCGGCCCTCGCCATCTCAACGATGCTGCCTGCCCCACCCTCGTGGGCGACATCGAGCACACGGCCCTCCGCCCGCGACAATGGTCGGGGCGTGACGGTCGGCTGGATCAGCTGCAACCCCGCCATTGCCATCCGGGCGGCATCCTCGGCCCGGCAGGCACCAGCTTCGACCTCGGCGCCGAGCTGGCGGAACATCCGCCACAGCCAGGGCTCGACTCGCGTCAACGATGGGATGGGGTCACGCAGCAGCGCCGGCTCGGCCTCGCCGGCGAAGGCTCCCGCCTCGACATCGAGGATGAGCATGCTGCAATCGGCCGTCGGCTCGAAATCATGCTCGTGCTCGCGCGGAATGATAGCCACGCACTGGCTCGACACGACGCTGCGATGCCCCTCGACATCGAGCCGCATCGCGCCCTGCATCGGCAGCAGGATCTGGCTGTAGTCGTGGCGGTGGCGGTCGCCGCCGCGATAGCTGCGAAGTTCGAGCTGGATCGACATCATCCACTCATGCGCAAGAGGTCATGCCGCGCATTTGCCGCTGATCGGCGCGGGCGATCAAGAGCCCTCAGCCGCCGGCCGCCTGCTGCGCCACGATCCGCTGCAGGAAGATCGCCGCGACCGTCAGCACGAAACCGGCCCACCAGAGCGGCGAGCGCAGGCTCTTGCCGGAGCCGAGCGGCTCGGCTTCGGCCTCGCCGGTCAGGCGCTGATAGATCGGCCAGGCGAAGCAGGCGAAGCCGATGGCGCCGAGGCCGAGCGAGATTTCATTCAGTCCGATCGTCACCGCTCCGCCCTCTTTCCGGCAAATGTCGGTTGATCGCTTTCAGCAGCAATCGCGGGCTCCTTCAACCCCAGCTGCCGCAAGGGATCGCCGATCAGCCCGGAGACCAGCAGCGCCAGCATCCGGTCGATGCCCGGTAGCCGCGCCAAGGGCGGCACCACCCGGTCGCGGACCAGCGGCAGCATTGCGCTGTCCGACTGGTAGAACGGCGTGAACATCCGGCTCGCCGCCTGATAGAGCCGGACATGCCAGCGGCGAAGCTGCGCATAGCAGCGCAGCGCGGCGTCGAGATCGCCAGCCTGATCGAGCGCAACCGCCAAGGCGTAAGCGTCGAGCAGCGCCATGTTCGCCCCCTGCCCCAGTTGCGGGCTGGTCGAATGGGCGGCATCGCCGATGAAGGCGACCCGCCGGCCATAAGGCTGCGGCAGCGTCTGGTGACGATAGCTCGCGAAGGTCAGTTGCTCGGGATCTGTGATATGCGCGAGCAGCGGCGCGGTCGCTGGCCAGACGCGCTCGACCTCGGCTTTCCAGGCCGCCAGCCCGGCATTGCGCCAGGCGTCGAGCGCATCGGTCTTGAGGCTCCAGAACAGCGCCGCCTGCGGCTCCGGCTCGCTGCCTTGACGCCCGATCGGCAGCACGCCGACCATCACGCTGGCGCGGCGATAGCGCTGCTCCAACGCATGGCGGTCGAAGGCCGTCCCGGCGAGCGGGACATTGGTCCAGAGCGCGCCATAGCTCAGCGGCACGCGCGTCGCAGGGCGAATGGCGTGGCCGAGTAGGGCTGAGCGCGTACCCGACGCATCGACGACGAGGTCGAACGGACCGATGCGGCGGCCACTCGCCGCGACCAGCGAGACCTTGCCGTCAGCACCGGCATCGATGTCGCCGATCTCGACCCCGGTCTCAATCGCGACCGGCTGCTTCTGCACCGCCGCGAACAGTGCCTCGAACAGCGCCGCGCGATGGATGCCGACGCCGAAGCGCTCCCGCTTCAGCGCGGCGTAGCGCACATCGAGCACGACCGAGCCAGTGACCGCGTTCAGGCCGAACAGCCGGTCGATCCGGCTGCCGGTGGCGATCAGCGGCGCGGCAAGGCCGAGCGCCTCGAGAACAGCGAGCCCGCTCGGCTGCAGGATCAGGCCGGAACCGAGCGGCTGCGGCTCGCCGAAGCGCTCGACCAGCGTGACCGTGTGGCCGGCCCGTTCGAGCAGCAGCGCGGCCGCCAGCCCGGCGGTTCCGCACCCGATGATCGCGATCGCAAGGCTGCGACTCATGTCGCAACCAATCTAGCGAGCTACATCGCCTCCGCGCCGCGGCTCATCGCCGCGATGCCGGTGCGCGAGACTTCCGTGAGGCCGACCACCGTCATCAGCTTGATGAAGCGCTCGATCTCCTCGGTCGCGCCGGTGAGTTCGAAGACGAAGGAGGTCAACGTCGCATCGAGGGTGCGCGCGCCGAAGGACGCCGCGAGCCGCATCGCCTCGACCCGGTAGTCGCCCTTGCCGACGACCTTGACCAGGCAGAGCTCGCGCTCGACCGCCTCGCCCTGCAGGGTCAGATCGACGACGCGATGCACCGGCACCAGCCGGTCGAGATGCGCCTTGATCTGGTCGATCACGTTCGCCGTGCCGGAAGTGACGACGGTGATGCGCGAGAGGTGCTTCTCGTGCTCGGTCTCCGAGACGGTGAGGCTCTCGATGTTGTAGCCGCGGCCGGAGAACAGCCCGGCGATGCGGGCGAGAACGCCGGGCTCATTGTCGACGATCACCGCCAGGGTATGGCGGGCGATCGGCTGGGCGGTCGGGGCGCTGGGATAATGGGTCGTGTTCATGTCTGGGCTCGGCTTCGGCTGAGATTCGGGCGGAAATCGGTCAGGATCGGCTCGTCGAGCTCGTCCACGGATACGATCCAGGGCTCGGCCAAAGCGGCCTCGCGCCAGGCCGTGAAGCCGGCGGTGCCCTGTACGGCCGCGACATAGGCGGCGCTGACGGGATCCAGCGCAATCGAATAGGTGGCGAAGCGAGAGGCGACGGGCGCGAACATCGCATCGGCAGCACTGAACGCACCGAACAGGAAGTCGCCACCCGCCCCGAAGCGCTGGCGGGCGTCGCGCCAGATCTCGGTGATGCGCGCGACATCGGCTGCGACCGCCTCGCCGCGATCGCGCGTCGGGTGGACCCAGGCAAGGTTCATCGGACAGGCGCCACGCAAGGCGGTGAAACTGGAGTGCATTTCGGCAGAGATCGAGCGCGCCAAGGCCCGCGCCGTCTTGTCGCGCGGCCAGATCGGCAGTTCCGGATGCGTTTCCGCGATGTACTCGATGATGGCGAGCGAATCCCAGACCGCGATCGTCCCGTCCACCAGCGAAGGAACCTTACGGGCCGGCGTGTACTCGGCGACGACGCGCTTCCAGTCGGGGTCGTCCATGGTCGGCCCGAACGGCACCAGCACTTCCTCGAAGGGGATACCGAACTGCGTGAGGACGAGCCAGGGCCGCAGCGACCAGGAGGAATAGGTCTTGTTGCCGATGATCAGCTTCATGGTGCGCTCCATCCGTCGAAAGGAGCGCGGACGCTAGCGGCGGGCAGGACGACGATCCCGCGCCTTTTCGTGATCTTATTCATGACCGGAGGCAATCGGCGGATCACGCCGCCTGCTCCATCGCCAGCGTGAAGTCGAGCGCCGCCTCGACATGCAGCGCCGTGGTGTCAAAGGCCGGGATGTCGAAATCCGCCTGCGAGACCAGGAGCCCGATCTCGGTGCAACCGAGGATGACGCCGTCGGCGCCCTGCTCCCGCACCGCCCGCGCGACGATCTCGCGATAACGCGCCTTGGAGGCCGGCTCGACCACCCCGCGGCAGAGCTCCTCATAGATGATGCGGTGGACATCCGTCCGCTCCGCCTCGTCCGGCACCAGCGCCTCGACGCCGAAGGCGCCGAGCCGGTCGCGATAGAAGCGCTGCTCCATGGTGAAGCGCGTCGCCAGCAGCAGCGGCCGCCGCGCCGTCGTCTTGCGGATCGCCTTGGCGGTGACGTCGGCGAGATGCAGGAAGGGCAGGTTCGTCGCCTGGGTGATATGGTCGGCGAGCTTGTGCATGGTGTTGGTGGCGAGAACGATGCAGACCGCCCCGCCCTGCTCGAGCCGGCGCGCGCTCGACGCCATCGCCGCCCCGGCCCGATCCCAGTCGCCCTTCGCCTGCATCTCGGCGATCGGCGAGAAGTCGACGGAGTGCAGCAGGACATCGGCCGAGTGCAGCCCGCCCTGGCGCGCCCGCACGCCCTCGTTCAGCAGCCGGTAATAGACCGCCGTCGATTCCCAGCTCATCCCGCCGATCAGGCCGATGGTCGCCATGTGGTCCCCCTAAAGCCGAGGCCGTCATTCTCGGGCGAAGCGAAGCGCCGACCCGAGAATCTCCTGACGAGTTGGCGCTGGTTGGCGCCCTTCCTGCCCGAGATGCTCGGGCCAAGCCCGAGCATGACGTTACTTCATCAAACGAGCTGCTTGCCCTTGGCGTCGATGATCTCGCCGGTATCGCCCTCGAAATCGGGCAGGATCATCTCGTTATGCGCCTTGCCCGACGGGATCATCGGGAAGCAGTTCTCTTCCTTCGCCACCAGGCAGTCGAAGATCACCGGGCCGGGCGTCTCGATCATCTCCATGATGGCACGGTCGAGATCGGCCGGGTCCGAGCAGCGGATGCCATGCCCGCCATAGGCCTCCGCCAATTTGACGAAGTCCGGCAGCGAGGCCGAGTAGCTCTCCGAATAACGCCCGCCATGCAGCAATTCCTGCCACTGGCGCACCATGCCCATATACTCGTTGTTGAGGATGAAGATCTTGACCGGCAGCCGGTACTGCACCGCCGTCGACATCTCCTGGATGTTCATCAGGATCGAGGCCTCGCCGGCGACGTCGATGACGAGCGCCTTGGGATGCTTCATCTGCACGCCGACAGCCGCCGGCAGGCCGTAGCCCATCGTCCCGAGCCCGCCCGAGGTCATCCAGCGGTTCGGCTCCTGGAAGTGCAGATACTGCGCGGCCCACATCTGGTGCTGGCCGACCTCGGTGGTGATGTAGGTGTCGCGGTCCTTGGTCAGCGCATAGAGGCGCTCCAGCGCGTATTGCGGCTTGATGATCGTGTCCGAGCGCTTGTAGGAGAGGCTCTTGCGCGCACGCCAGGCGTCGATCTGCGTCCACCAGGCGGTCAGCGCGGTCTTGTCGATCTGGGGGCTCGTCTCGCGCCAGATCCGGACCATGTCCTCGAGCACATGCGCGCAATCGCCGACGATACCGATATCGACCTTGACCGTCTTGTTGATCGAGGACGGATCGATGTCGATGTGGATCTTCTTCGAGTGCGGCGAGAAGCCGTCGATACGCCCGGTGATGCGGTCGTCGAAGCGCGCGCCGATATTGATCATGACGTCGCAGTCATGCATGGCGAGGTTCGCCTCGTAGGTGCCGTGCATGCCGAGCATGCCGAGCCACTGCTTGTCGGCGGCCGGGAAGGCGCCCAGCCCCATCAATGTCGAGGTCACGGGATAGCCGGTCAGCCGCGCCAGCTCGCGCAGCAGCGCCGAGGCATGCGGGCCGGCATTGATGACGCCGCCGCCGGTGTAGAAGATCGGCTTCTTCGCCTTGGCGATCAGCTCGACCGCGGCCTTGATCTTGTTCAGGTCACCCTTCACCGTGGGCCGGTAGGTCTTGTGCTGGTTGTCGCGCGGACGGCTATAGGCGCCGGTCGCGAACTGGATGTCCTTGGGGATGTCAATGACGACCGGGCCCGGCCGGCCATTGGCCGCGACATAGAAAGCCTCGTGCAGGACGCGCGGCAGGTCGGCGATGCTTTTCACCAGATAGTTGTGCTTGGTGCAGGAGCGGGTGATGCCGACCGTGTCGCATTCCTGGAAGGCGTCCGAGCCGATCAGATGGGTCGGAACCTGGCCGGTGATGACGACGAGCGGGATCGAGTCGAGCAGCGCGTCGGTCAGGCCGGTGACGGCATTGGTCGCGCCGGGGCCGGAGGTGACCAGCACGCAGCCGACCTTGCCCGGCGCCGAGCGGGCATAGCCCTCGGCGGCATGGACAGCGCCCTGCTCGTGGCGAACGAGCACGTGCTTGACCTTGTCCTGCTGGAAGATCGCATCGTAGATCGGCAGCACCGCGCCGCCGGGATAGCCGAAGAGATGCTCCACGCCCTGGTCCTGGAGGGCGCGAACGACCATCTCGGCGCCGGTCATCATCTCGCTCATAACGGTCTCCTGCGGAGGTCTGTCTGTCGGTGTCGGTCGGAAAAAGGCAATAAAAAAGGCCCTCGGAGGGGCCTGGGCGTGCGCTGGCGTCGGGGACGCCCGGTTCGTTGAACCGGCCCCTACCAGCGCACCTCTACGATAATAAGCTTGCGCATGTCGCAGCCCTGTCGAAACGAAAGTTGCCGGACGCTAAACGAGCAACGCCGCATGGTCAAGCGAGGATTCAGCCGGCAATCGAAGCGCCATTCGCGCAAGCCGCGAGCGCCACATCCAAGGCCGCCCCCGGAGCAGCCGCAGTCCAGCCCTCCATCTGATGGCGGAACCAGGTCACCTGCCGCTTGGCATAGGCGCGGGTGTCGGCCTTGCCACGCGCCACCGCGTCGTCAAGCGACAGCTTGCCGTCGAGATAGGCGATCAGCCCGGGCACGCCATGGGCGCGCATCACCGGCAGCAGCGGATCGAGCCGGCGCTCGCGCAGGGCCGCGACCTCGTCGAGCGCGCCTTGGCTCATCATCACATCGAAGCGGGCGTCGATCCGGGCGCGGACCAGCTCCCGTTCCGGCGCCAGGAAGAGCTTGAGCAGCGCCTGCCCCGCCAGCGGTCCCGGCCGCCTGGAGCCCTGGAACGTCGCCAGCGAACGCCCGGTCGCTTCGAACACCTCCAGCGCCCGCATCACCCGCAACCGGTCGCTCGGCCGCAGGCGCGTCGCCATCTCGGGATCCTTGCCGGCGAGCTCGGCATGCAGCTCGCCGGTCTCGCGCTGCTCTGCCCGGGCCCGGAACGCGATGCGGACCTCATCCGGCACCGGTGGGATATCCGATAGCCCCTCGGTCAACGCCTTGAAGTAGAGCCCGGTGCCGCCGACCAGCACCGGCAGGGCCCCCTGCCCCGCCAGCTCCTGCAGCAGTGCTGTGATTTCTGCCGCATAGGCTGCGGCGGAGTGGTTCACGGCGCCGTCGATATGGCCATAGAGCCGATGCGGCACCTCGCCCATCTCCTCCGGCGTCGGCCGTGCGGTGATGACCTCGAGGTCGCGATAGACCTGCATCGAGTCGCTATTGACCACGACGCCGCCGAACCGGCGCGCCAGTTCGACCGCCAGTGCCGACTTGCCGCTCGCGGTCGGACCTGCGATGAGCACCGCGCTGTATCTCACCTGCTGTCCGGCTCCCTCATGACCCTCGTCGCCACCTTCGTCTCCGCCCATGGTCAGGCCCTGCTCGACGATGGCCTGCTCGCCCGCCTGCGCGCCGCCGCGCCGACGACGGCCCGGACTGAACGCCTCGATGGCGAGATCGCGGCCGACCTCTTCGCGGAAGCAGGCGATGCGCGCAAGCTCGAAGCGACATTGCGCGAGGCGCTGGGCGGCGCTCCGGTCGACATCATCGTCCAGCCGGCGGCGACACGCCGCAAGCGCCTGTTCCTCGCCGACATGGATTCGACCATGATCGGCCAGGAGTGCATCGACGAGCTCGCCGCCTATGTCGGTCTGAAGCAGAAGGTCTCCGACATCACCGAGCGCGCCATGCGCGGCGAGCTCGAATTCGAACCGGCACTGCGCGAGCGCGTCGCGCTACTGAAGGGCATCGCGCTCGGCGTCGTCGACGAGATCATCGCCGAACGCATCACCCTGACGCCGGGCGGCAGCGCGTTGGTGCGCACCATGCGCGCCAACGGCGGCTACACCGCATTGGTCTCCGGCGGCTTCACCGTCTTCACCGGCCCGATCAGCGCGACCATCGGCTTCGACGAGCACCGCTCCAACATCCTGCTCAGCGAAGGCGCTCTGCTCTCAGGGCTCGTCGCCGAGCCGATCCTCGGCAAGCAGGCCAAGCTCGATGCATTGGTTGAATTGCGCGCCCGTTTTGCCCTACCGGACGAGGCAACGCTCGCCGTCGGCGACGGCGCCAACGATCTCGCCATGCTGGGCGAGGCCGGGCTCGGCGTCGCCTATCGCGCCAAGCCGGCGGTAGCGGCGGCGGCGGATGCCCGCCTCGACCATGCCGACCTCACCGCCCTGCTCTACGCCCAGGGCTATCGCGGCGACGAGATCGTCCGGAGCTGAGTCTCAGTCCACGATGAACAACCGCGCCCCATTCGGCGCGCGCGAGCGATGCGGCTCGGCCTTGTCGGCGACCTGATAGCTCATCCCGGCCTTCAGCAGGAACACGCGCCCGTCGACCAGGGTGGTCTCCAGCTCGCCGTCGAGGCAAAGCAGGATGTGCCCCTTCTCGCACCAATGGTCCGAGACATAGCCGGGCGTGTACTCGACCATGCGCACCCGGATCGGATTGTCCGGCGGCCCGAAACGGCGCGTGCGCCAGATCGCCTGCCCCTGCTCTCCCGCATGATGCTCCGGCTCGACGGTCGACCAGTCGGTCGTGCCGAAGGGAATCTCGCTCATGCGCATGGGAGCCTCCTTGATCTTGGCTGCGAACCCTGCCGGAGACGCGATCCCGCTGCCAATGCAAAAGCCTGATGACGAGGATCAGCAGCAAGAGAAAACGGCAAGAAAAAAGGCGGCCCGGAGGCCGCCTTTCGTTGTCTCTGGATCAGGCTGACGTGGTCAGCTCATCGTCACCGCGACGAAGCGGACCTCGCCCTGGGCGTTCGAGACCAGCAGCAGGGCCGACTTCTTGCCCTCCTTCTTGAGGGCGTCGAGCCGCTTGGTGACGTCCTCCGGCGAGTTCACCGGCTCCTGGCCGACCTCAACCACCAGCTCGCCGACCAGGATGCGCTTATCCGCGGCATTGGAGTTGGCGTCGACCTTGGTGATGACGACGCCCTTGAGCCCGTCCTTGATCGAGTAGCGCTTGCGCAGATCGTCGTTCTGCGCCGAGAACTCCAGGCCGAGCGCCGAGGCGGTCACGGGCTTGGCGGCCTCGCCCGAAGGCTTGTTGGCCGAGGCCTGCTGGACCTTCTCGCCATCCTCGAGCCGGGCGAGCTTGACCGACTTGGTCAGCTCCTTGCCCTTGCGCATCACCTGGATCGGCACGTCCTTGCCGACCTGAGTGCCGGCGACGATGCGCGGCAGCTCGCGCGAATCCTTCACGTCCTTGCCGTCGAACTTGACGATCACGTCGCCGACTTCGAGGCCGGCCGGCTTGGCCGGGCCCTTCTCGTCGATGCCGGCGATCAGCGCGCCGCGGGCGGTGCCGAGGCCGAGCGCCTCGGCGGCAGCGTCATCGACGTTCTGGATACGCACGCCGAGCCAGCCGCGACGGGTCTCGCCGAATTCCTTGAGCTGATCGACGATATTGGTCGCCAGCGAGGACGGCACGGCGAAGCCGATGCCGACCGAGCCGCCGGTCGGCGACAGGATCGCGGTGTTGATGCCGATCACCTCGCCGGCCATGTTGAACAGCGGGCCGCCCGAATTGCCCTTGTTGATGGCCGCATCGGTCTGGATATAGGTGTCGTAGGGACCCTGGTTGATGTCGCGGTTGCGGGCCGAGACGATGCCCGACGAGACCGAGCCGCCGAGGCCGAACGGGTTGCCGATCGCCATGACCGGGTCGCCGATCCGGGCCTTGTCCGAGTCGCCGAACTTGACGAAGGGCAGCGGCTTGTCGTGCTTCACGCGCAGCAGCGCGAGATCGACCTTGGTGTCCTTGCCGACGACCTCGGCCTTGAGGCGCAGGCCGTCGCTGAACACCACAGTGATCTCGTTGGCGTCGCCGATGACGTGGTTGTTGGTCACGACGAGGCCGGACGGATCGACGACGAAGCCGGAACCGGCCGATTGCGAGCGGCGCTGCTGCGGCGGCTGGTTCTGATTCTGGCCCTGCTCGCCGCCGCGGCCGCGGCGGTTGAAGAACTCCTCGAACAGGTCGCCGAACGGCGTGTCCGGACCGAGCTGCGGCAGCTGCGGCAGGTTGCGGCCGCGGGTCTCGCTGGTCGTCACCGCCGCGATGTTGACCACCGCCGGCATCACCCGCTCGGCGAGATCGGCGAGCGAGATCGTGGCGCCATGGGCCTGCGGCGCGGCCTGGACGTTGCCAGGCGCCGGCACAGCCTGGCCGAAGGCGGGCACCGTCGCGAGCGCCATGCCGGCAACGGTCGCGATCCTCGCCAGGCGGTAGGCGTGGGAATGAGTGAGTGCCATCGATGTCCTCATGATCATGATGATGTCGCGCCAAGAGATCGAAGTTGCTGAGATCGCCTTGGCGGCATTGCAGCGCAGCCGGAATCCGAACGCAACTTAAGAACGCCAAAATGCGGCGGAAGGGCGACGCAAGATCGCGTCATAATGCCGTGATCGCCCGCGAGGACGCGTTCAGCTGCGCACCAGCCAGACGAGGCCGACCCCGACGATCGCCGAGACGATGCCGATCAGGCGCATGCGCTCGACGGGCGTCTCGGAGGCGCTGCGCAGCGCCTCCTTGGCGATCTCGGGGATAGACGCGAAAAGCAGTCCCTCGATGGCGAAGACCAGGCCGAGCGCCGCGAGGAAATCTGTCATGCGCAGCGCTCGGTCATAGGGTCAGGGCTTCGGGGCCGCCGGCGTCGCCGGGGCCGCGTTGGTCGCCGTGCCGGCGCGTTGGCCGGACGGATCGTTGAAGAAGCGGAAGAACGGCGAGTCGGGCGAGAGCAGCATGCGTGTGTCGCCGGACTTGAGGCTCGCTTCATAGGCCTGCATCGAGCGGTAGAAGGCGAAGAACTCCGGATCCTTGCCGAAGCCTTCGGCGAAGATGCGGTTGCGCTCGCCTTCGCCCTGGCCGCGGATCTCGTCCGACTTCCGCTGCGCCTCGGCGACGATGACGATCGCCTCGCGTTCGGCGCGTGCCCGGATCTCCTGCGACTGCTGACCACCGAGCGCGCGCGCTTCCGCGGCCTCGCGCTGGCGCTCCGTCTGCATGCGCTGGAACACCGCCTGGGAGTTGGCCGCCGGCAGGTCGACGCGGCGGAGCCGGACATCGACCACGGTCATGCCGAACCGGGCCGCCTCGCGGTTCACGTCGTCGCGGATGCGGTTCATCAGCCGCGAACGGTCGGTACGGACCATCGCCGTGAAGCTCGCCTCGGCCAGGACCGAGCGGACGTTACCGTTGACGATCGAGGCCAGCTGCGAATTGGCGCGCGGGATGTTGTTGACCGCCTGGTAGAAGCGCAGCGGATCGGAGATCCGGTAGCGCGTGAAAGCGTCGACCACGAGCCGCTTCTGGTCGGAGGCGATGATTTCCTGCGCCGGCAGGTCGAGATCGAGAATGCGGTTGTCGAGATAGGTGACCTGCTCGAACGGGGCCGGCAGCTTGAAATAGAGCCCCGGCTCGGTGACGACGCTGCGCACCGCGCCAAAGCGCAGCACGATCGCCGACTGGGTCTGCTGGACGACGAAGGTCGCGGCGTAGAAGACGATCGCAGCGACGGCGATGACGCCCAGTACGGCGACGCGGAGGAAACCGTTCATCGGGTCGCTCCCTGCTGCGCCTGGCCCTGCGTCTGGTTCTGGCCGGCCGGCCGGCGCTGCTGGTGCTGGCCGAGCTCGCCGAGAGGCAGATAGGGTACGACGCCGTTGCCGTTGCTGTTCTGGTCGAGGATCACCTTGTCCATGCCGCCGAAGACGCGCTCCATGGTTTCGAGGAAGAGGCGCTCGCGAGTCACGGCGGGCGCGTTCTTGTACTGCTCATACACCGAGTTGAAGCGGCTGATCTGACCCAGCGCCTCGTTGACCGTCTGGTCCTTGAAGGCTTCGGCCGACTGGACGAGCTGTGCCGCGCGACCGCGCGACTCGGGCACGACCTGGTTGGCATAGGTCTCGGCCTGGTTGCGCAGGCGCTCCTGGTCGGCGCGCGCCGCCTGGACGTCACGGAAGGCGTCGATGACCTGCTGCGGCGGGTCGACCTTCTGGAGCTGCACCAGCCGGATCAGCACGCCGGCGCGATAGGTGTTCAGCGTGTCCTGCATCAGCTGGCGCACTTCTGTCTCGATCGCGGCGCGATCGGTGGTCAGCACCGGCTGGATGTTGCGCCGGCCGATAACTTCGCGCACCGCGCTCTCGGCCACCGCCTTCACCGTGCCCGGCGGGTCCTGGATGTTGAAGACATAGGCCTCGGGCGCACCCGGATCGATCTGCCACTGCACGATCACGTCGATATCGACGATGTTCTCGTCGCCGGTCAGCATCAGGCTTTCCTCGCCGACATCGGTCTGGCGCGAGGTGCGCGCCGATTCGACGGTGCGGAAGCCGACCTCGGTGGTGATGACGTTGGTCACCTGCGGCTTGATCACGCTGCCGATCGGATAAGGAAGGTTGTAGTTCAAGCCCTGCGCAGTCTTGCCGACATATTTGCCGAAGATCAGGTTGAGGCCGACCTCGTTGGGCCGCACCGTGTAGACGCCGGTAGCGAGCCAGAGCAGTGCAAGAACGAGGCCCGCGAGCAGAAGCCCGCGCCCGCCGAGATTGCCGCCAGGCATGAAGTTCTTGAGCCGGTCCTGGCCGCGCCGGATGATCTCCTCGAGATCAGGCGGGGTGTTGCCGCCGGAAGGACCACCGCCGCCCCAGGGGCCGCCGCCATTGCCGCCGCCGCCACGCTGGCCCCATGGACCACCGCCACCGCCGCCGCCACTGCCGCCGCTTCCACCGCTCTGGTTACTCCAAGGCATGCCTCAGCCGTTCCTCATTCTTTGCTTCGACCGTGCATAGCTGAACGGCAGAACGCTGTCAGCGCCATCCGGCGCAATGGGCGTTGAATTGGGCATCGGCCACGGATTCGTCAACGACGCAAGCCCCTTTGGTCGTAGACCCTTCGTCGCAGCCGCGGCTGTTGTACCTCACGGCGGACCCTAGCCATGCCGCAAACGAACATTGAGCACGCGCGCTATATGTGGTTAGACCGCCCCCAATCGAGCAATGGCGAAGAATCAAAGTGATAGTAAAAACAAGCAAAATCGCCAAGAGCAAGGCGCGGAAGATTAGACTTCCGTCTGTATCATCGATCGTGGCCCGCAGCTATCCCGATATGATTATCGGAGATGACAACACCTTACCTTGGAAACTGCGAACAGACCTCCAGCATTTCCGCCGCACAACGGACGGGAAAGCTATCATCATGGGAAGAAAAACATTCGAATCTATCGGGAAACCCCTTCCAAATAGATATAATATTGTCCTATCGCGCACATTAGGAGAAGATCGCCCCAATCTTATTTGGGCAAAAGACTATGAATCAGCATTGTATTTCGCTGATTTCTTCTCAATTGCGCGCGGTCATCGTGAGTTTTTTGTCATTGGCGGCGCGCAGATGTATGCAATGTTCGACGCATTTATTAATAAAGTCTATCTCACAGAAGTTTTCTCGAGCATGATTAGGGGCGATGCGAAATTTGAAATCGGTTTCGACCCAGAAATTTGGCGCACCATCAAAGAAGAGGAGTTCCCATCCACGAATCATGACCAATATCCATTCCGGATATCGGTCAAACGAAAGCGCATCGACACGATAAGAGATGAGATGATCGATAAATTTCTTAAACCAGGTCGTGATTTACTGGCCCTCAGACATCGAGCGGAAGAAACAAGCGGCATTCAAGCCGACGACCAATTTGCTGCTTCCGCGGAGCAGTTCGCCCTCGATCTCTGATTAACCGCCGGCGAGCTTGCGCAGCGCCTCGCCGTCGACCCGCTTCACCGTCCATTCGCTCTGCGCCACCGCGCCGATCGAGCGGTAGAACACCCGCGACGGCTCGTTCCAGTTCAGCACCCACCAGGCGAAGCGCGAGAGCCCCTCGTCGATGCAGCGTTTCGCCAGGCGCACCATCAGCGCCTTGCCGATGCCGCGGCCGCGCTGCTCCGGCCGCACATAGAGGTCCTCGAGCCAGATGCCGTGCCGGCCGGTGAAGGTCGAATACGTGTAGAACCAGATCGCAAAGCCGGCGGGAGCGCCGTCCCATTCGGCGATGTCGCAGAACACCTTTGGCTCGGGCCCGAACAGGGCCGCCGCCATGTCGGCCTCATCGGCCTCGACCTCATGCAGCAGCTTCTCGTATTCGGCGAGTTCGCGCACGAAGGAGAGCACCAATCCAGCCTCGTCGGGCCGGGCGGGACGGATGGACAGCGTCATGGGGCGATCGGCGCCCTGGTCGCTCGAAGCAGGTCATAGCGCTCGATCATGATACCCTCGAAGCGGAAGGCGATCGCGCGGAACCGCCAAGGCTGCCATTCCGGCCGCGGGATTGAGAATCGCACGAACCGGCGATCGTGCTTACATCACCGCAGGCCTCATCACATAGATGGCCGCGCGGCGTCCCCGAATTGCCGCGGCGATGCGCCCGCGTTCAGATGTCCGTGGCGGCGATCACCGCGTCGACATCCGTCACGACACAGACATTCTGCATGGCATAGTTGACCGAAACCGTGTGCCATTCGGCGTTCATCGTCGAGCAGGCGTCCTCCGGCACCACCATGAAATAGCCCTTGTCGGCGCCGGTGCGGGCGGTGTGCTCGATCGACATGTTGGTCCAGGCGCCGGTGACGATCACGATGTCGCGGCCGAGCGCCCTGAGTACGGTCTCCAGCCGCGTGCCCTCCCAGGCACTCATGCGCTGCTTCTCGACGATGTGGTCGCCGTTCTGCGCCTCCAGCCCCGGCACGGGCGCAGCGCCCCAGGTGCCGCGCACCAGCGCCTTCGCATCGGCGAGCCCCTCGAACAACGGCGCGTTCATGGTGACGCCCGGCGTGCCGGCCTCGACGATGAACCAGACATGGATCACCGGGATGCCGCGCGCCCGCGCCGCCTGCGCGAGACGCGCGCCGTTGGCGATCGCGTTCTGCTGGCGGCAGTGCTCCGGCGAGCCCGAGCTGGCGAAGGCACCTCCCTCCATCACCACGTCGTTCTGCATGTCCTGGATGATCAGGGCGCAGCGCGACGGATCGAGCCGGTAGCCGGATGCGGCCTTCTTCGTGCCGTTCGCCGAGACGGAGGCAGTGGGGCTGACGTCTCCGTCTGGTCGCTCCGCCGCAGTGCGGTCACGGCTCGCCGTTCCGGCGCCGGCGTTGCTCGTCCTCATGTAAGGCTCGATGCGCGGACCGACCTTGGTCTCGACCGCATAGAGCGAATGGCTGGCGGTCAGGAAGAGCGTGCGCCAGTCCGGCCCGCCCCAGGTCAGGTTGCCGACGAGTTCGGGCACACGCAGCTTGCCGATCAGCTCGCCCTTGATCGAGTAGACCCAGACGCCGCCGGGGCCCGTCACCCAGATGTTGCCCTGCGCATCGCATTTCATCCCGTCGGGGACGCCGGGTTCTGTGCCGACGATGCCGGAGGCGAAGATCCGGCCGGAGCCGAGCCGCCCGTCCGGCTTGATCTCGAAGACGCGGATGTTGTGCTGGACGGTGTCGTTGACGAAGAGCCGGTCTTCGGTGGGGCAGAAGCAGAGCCCGTTCGGCTGGTCGAAGAGATAGCGGTCGACCAGGAGCTGCGGTGCGCCGCCTTCCGGGGGTATCCGGAACACGCCCTGGAAACCCAGTTGGCGCGGCCGCTCGACACCGAAGACCGGCATGCGGCCATACCAGGGATCGGAAAAATAGATCGCCCCGTCCGACTTCACCACGACGTCGTTGGGGCTGTTGAGCTCCATCCCCTCGAAGTGAGAGGCGATGACCTCGCGCTGCCCGTCCGCCCGCTCCCGCACCAGCGACGAGGTCGCGTGCTCGCAGACGATCAGGTCGAGCGCAGCATCATAGGTCATGCCGTTGCATTTGTTCGCCGGCCGCCTGACTTCGCGCACGCCGTTCTTGTCCCAGCGGCGCCGGACATCGCCCGGCATGTCCGAGAACAGCAGGTGCTGCTCGCGCGGATGCCAGATCGGACCCTCTGAGAATTCAAAGCCGGTGCCGAGCTGGCGCACCGGCGCCCAGAGGTCGATCAGGTCGGCGAAGCCGGGCTGGACAGCGGTATGGGTGGTCATGCGGCCGGCTCCGTCAGGCCGCGAACCAGTTGCGGGCTGGCAGCGACTGCACGACCGGGCCTGGCACGGCCATGTCCATCCGGCCGACGACCTGGCCATGGGCGATCTTGGCCGGCTTGTCATGCACCGGCAGCAGGAAGGCGCCGTTGGCGAGCAGCTTCTTGATCGCCGCCTTCTCCTCGCGCTTGGAGACACCGTGATTGCCGGTGGTGCGCGGCTCGTTGGCGTGCAGCTCGTGGAAGGGCGAGACGATCTGGTCGTTGAAGTCGTAGATCACGTCGCCGCAGATGATGGCGCGCCCTGCATTGGTGTCGACATGGACGTTCATCGAGCCTTCGGTATGGGCGCCGGCGGCTTCGAGATAGCAGCCGGGGAAGAGCTCGATCATCCCGGACAGCTCGAGGTCCTCGAAGCGCAGCGCGTCGCGCGTATGCAGGCGGTCGATCAGGTGCTTGATGTCGGGCGCCGGGTATTGCGGGTGCATCAGTCCGGAGACCGAATATTCGAGCTCGCGCCGGTTGACGAGCACCGTCGTGTTCATCGGGAAGAGCTCATCCTTGCCGGCATGATCGATATGGAGATGGGTGTGCATGACATAGCGCACGTCGCCCATTCGCACCCCGTGCTTGGCGAGCTGGTTCTCGATCATGTTCTCGTGGAACTGGAGGCCGCGCATACCGAGGCTCTCCATGATCTGGTTGTGGCGGTAGCCGGTGTCGACCACCACCGGCCAGGGCCCGCCGAGGATCAGGAAGCCATAGGTCGGCACGCGGCGGGTGCGGCCGCAATCGCGGCCGAGCACGAGGAAGCTCGATTCCAGCTCGATGTCGCCATAGTCGAGGATCTTGATTTCGAGGGCCATGGAAGTCCTCCCCTTGATTATTGGCTGAGGCGGTAGACCCGCCTCGCAGTCTCGTTGAACACGGCCGCCTGCGCGGCTTGCGGCACCGCGGCGCGATGCGCAGCGATCAGCTCGGCATAGGACGTCCAGAGCTTCTCGATCGGGAAATTGGAGCCGAACAGGCAGCGTTCAGGCCCGAACAGGGCAAGCGTCTCGCCGATGATGAAGGCGATCGTCTCGGGATCGTTGCGGCGCAGGAAGGTGCCGAGGCCGGAGAGCTTGCTGGTGATGTTGGGCTGGCCAGCCAGCAGCGTCATGCCTTCGCGCCAGGCGGCGATGCCCTCCGGCGACAAGTCCTCCAGCATGCCGGCATGCTGGAGCACGAAGGTCACCTTCGGGCAGGCGGCGGCGAGCTCGGCCGCGCCGGCCATCTGGCCGGCGAAGACCTGGAGGTCGAAGCTGAAGCCGTATTCCGCCAGCCGCCCGACATTGGCGATCAGCCGGGGATCGCGGGCGAGATCGGGCCCGCTGGCGAAGCGGTAGAGCGCGTTCTCGTGCCAGTGCAATTGCATGCGCACGCCGCGCACCCGGTTATTGCGCGCGAGCTGGTCGAGCTGCGGGCGCACATCCCCCGCGAGCATGTCGGCATACGCGACGATGGCGATCGGGAAGCCTGATTCCTCCGACGCCCGCGAGACGTAGGCGACCTCGTCGAGATAGCGATCGACCGCCCAGTTTGCCTGGACATAGACGGCTTCAGTCACGCCCGCGGGCCGACAATCGCCGAGATACTCCGCGATCGGATAGTCGCGCCGGATCGGCTCATAGGGGCCGAAGATGCGCGGCTGCATCGGCCCGAGCAGCCAGGGCAGATCGGCCTGCCGCCAGATGTGGAAATGGGAATCGACGAAACCGGTCATGCCGCCAGCGAGCCTCCGAGTGACAGGATGTGCCGGCAGATCCGCGCGGTGCTGCCGCCGTCCGAGAGGCTGGCGAGGCGCGGCGCGATCAGCCTGAGCGCTTCGGTCTCAGGCCGGTAGCCGGGATCGGCGGCAAGCGGCGTCAGCCAGTCGATGCGATGGGCGCGCTGCGCCAGCCTTGCGACGGCCGTGACCAGCGCCGAGGGATCGCCCCGTTCGAGACCGTCGGAGAGCACGACGACGACGGCGCCGCGCGCATAGGAGGCGAAGCGGGGCACGGCGAGGAAAGCCTGCAGCGCATCGCCGATGCGCGTACCGCCATCCCAGTCGGCGACGAGGCCGGAGGCTTCGGCCAAAGCCTGCTCGCGGCGCTTGCGCCTGAGCGCCCGCGTCATGCGGGTGAGGCGCGTGCCGAAGGCGAAGACCTCGACCTGACGGGTTGCGTGGACGATCGTGTGGGCCAGAGCGAGATTGGCGTCGCTGCGCTGCTTCATCGAGCCGGAGATGTCGATCAGCAGCAGGATAGGCCGGGGCCGCGTCACGCGCTTGAGCCGCTTCAGGCTCATCACCTCGCCATCATGGCGGATCGCATCCTTGAGGTTGCGGGCGAGGTCGACCATCGGTCCGCGCCGCGCTGCCCGGTGGCGGTAGCCGCGCCGGCGCGGCAAAGCGGCTGGCAGCGCCCGGCCGAAACGGCGCAAGGTCTCGCTGTCGTCGAGCGTCTTGAGCTGGCGGATCGACAGGGCCTCGGCCCCGGTCGCGGCCTGGCCGGTCTCGTTGGCCTCCTCGCCGACCAGCACCTCGCGCGAGCCGGAATCCTCCTGGACCGAGACGTCCTCGTCCGGCGCAAAATCGTCATCGCCCGGCTCGGCGAGGGCGCCACCGAGGAAATGCATGTCGAACAGCGCATCGAAGCGCTCGCGCTGCTCGGGATGGGGCGCGAGCGTCGCGAGCGCGGCCTTGCGGATATCGGCGATGCCGCGCGGGCCGAGCAGTTCGATCGCCATCAGGAAGCTGGTGGTCTGCTCGGGGGCAACGGCGATGCCATGCTCGCGCAGCAGCGCCGGGAAGGCGACGAATAGGCGGGCGGCAGGAGGAAGCGGCGCGATCATGGCGCGCACCTCCCTTCTCCCCTTGCGGGAGAAGGTGGCCCGAAGGGCCGGATGAGGGGTCGCGCAGGTCTACCCGTCATGCTCGCCCTTGTGGCGAGCATCCACGTCTTGAACACCGTCCTCGAGCACGGAAGACGTGGATGGTCGGGACAAGCCCGACCATGACGATGAAGCGTCGCGCGACCCCTCACCCTAGCCCTCTCCCGCAAGGGGAGAGGGGACAGGTTGCGCGCTTCCCCAGCCTCGCGAATTTCCGGACAGCTCCTCATGCCGCCAGCCCCGGGATGAAAAGCGGCAGGCGCGGGCGTAGATGGGCGAGGTCCTCCTCGTCCTTGATCGCGGCGCCGAGCGAGCGGCGGAAGGCTTCGGACCAGGGCGCGCCGCTCTGCGCCAGCGCCGTCGCGGCTTCGGCCCAGTCGACCGCCTCGGCGACGCCGGGTGGCTTGGCGAGTGGCTCCTGCCGCAGCAAGCCGACTGCGTGCACGACCGCTCGAGCCGTGCCCTCGGCGACGGCGGAGGAGCGCAGCATGATGATCTGCGCTTCACGCTCCGGCTCGGGATAGGCGATGTAGTGGTAGACGCAGCGGCGGCGCAGCGCCTCGTGCAGTTCGCGGGTCCGGTTCGACGTCAGGATCACGACCGGCCGCTCGGGCGCGCGCAATGTGCCGCGCTCGGGGATCGAGATCGAGAAATCCGAGAGGAATTCGAGCAGGAAGGCCTCGAACTCATGGTCCGAGCGGTCGATCTCGTCGATCAGCAGCACGACCTGGTCCGGCCGCCGCAGCGCCGTCAGCATCGGCCGTTCGATCAGGAAGTCGTCGCGATAGATGTCGAGCTGCTCGCCCTCCTTGGCCTGGCGGATGGCGAGCATCTGGCGCGGATAGTTCCACTCGTAGAGCGCGGCGGCCGCGTCGATGCCCTCGAAGCATTGCAGGCGGATGAGCTGGCGCCCGAGGATGCCGGCGAGCGCCTTGGCGGCCTCGGTCTTGCCGACGCCGGGCGCGCCCTCCAGCAGCAGCGGCTTGCCGAGCGCGAGCGAGAGGTAACCGGCCGTGGCGATGCCGTCATCGGCGAGATACATCGCCGCCTGCAGGGCCTCGGCGAGGTCCTCGGGGCTGGAGATGCCGGCAACGGTCGTCCTCAGCGCCATCGGGTCACCGCCAGTTCACCGGGCCGCCACGGCGCGGACCGGGCTTGACGCCACCATTGGCCTTGAGACCGCGCAGAATCTTCTCCGGCGTGATCGGCAGCTCGTCGACCCGTACGCCGACGGCGTTGTAGACGGCGTTGGCGATCGCCGGCAGCACCGGATTGGCGCACATCTCGCCCGGGCCCTTGCCGCCGAACGGGCCGTCGGGCGCCGGTCGCTCCAGCACCGTGACGTGATAGGGCGCGATGTCGCCCGGCCCGGGCATCAGATACTCGTTGAAGTCGCGCGGGCCGTGCTCGGGATTGGGGTAGTAGGGTTCCGGCGTTTCGTAGAGCGCGTGGCTGATGCCCATCCAGGCGCCACCGACGAGCTGCTGCTCGACCATGCGCGGATTGATGACGCGGCCGAGCTCATAGGCGCTGGTCATCCTGAGCACCTCGACCTCGCCGGTCTCGTCGTCGACGCAGACGTCGGCGACGAGGCAGGCATGGGCGAAGGCGGTGTTCGGGTTCATCTCGCCGGTCTCGGCATCGACGGCCGAGAGCGGGATCAGGAAGATGCCGCGCCCGGCGATCGTCTTGCCCTGCTTGAACTGCGCAGCCTGCGCCGTCGCCTTGACGGTGATGCTGCGCGAGGGCGCGCCGCGAACATGGATGTTGCCGCGCCCGTCGGTGACGAGGTCGGCGGCATTGACTTCGAGTTCCTCGGCTGCGGCCTCCAGCAGCACGCCGCGCGCCTCGCGGGCGGCGACGATGATGGCGTTACCCATACGGTGCGTGCCGCGCGAGGCGAAGGAACCCATGTCGTGCGGGCCGGTGTCACTGTCGGCGGTGTCGACATAGACGTCCTCGATGGGGACGCCCAGCGTCTCGGCCGCGATCTGGCGCGAGACCTGCTTCATGCCCTGGCCGAGATCGATCGCCGAGAGCGCGACGGTGAACTTGCCGTCCGGGTTGGAATGGATCAGGGCCTGGCTCGGATCGCCGCCGAGGTTCATGCCGATGGGATAATTGACCGAGGCCATGCCACGGCCTTCGTGACGGGCCATCTCAGCGCCTCCTCGTGCCGAAGACCGACGAGAACCGCACCGCGCCATGCTGCGGCTGCGCCGGCGCGACCGGCGGTGGCGGAGCGGGAGGAGCAGGAGGTGGCGAATACGAACTCGCCGGCTGATAGGGCGGCGGCGCAGGCTGGTAAGCCGGAGGTGGTGGCGGAGCTGCCGGCCGCTGCGGCTCGTAGCGCGGCACCTGCGTCGGCGTGGCGCGGCCGTCGCGGGCGCCCTCCATCACCGGCTGCTTGCTCGGCGCGATCCGGCTCGTCCCGGCCGGTAGCACCTGCGTCACCGGCCCATTGCGCGAGTCGGGCCGGCCGATCTGGCCGCGGGCGTCGAGCTGGGTCGCCGGGATCTGCGAGCGCTCGCCGGCGCCGCCGCCGATCAGGGAAGACGCGCGCTTCGCCTGCTCCGACAGCGGCCAGTTCGCCTTCTCGGCCGCGACCTGCACGCATTCGACCAGTGCCGTGTTCTTGGCGGCGCGCCGATGCGGCTTCATGTCCCCATCGCGATAGGCGTTGAGGATGCGCAGCTCCATCGGGTCCATGTTGGCCGCTTCCGCGAGGCGGTCCATCTGGACTTCCAATGCGAAGTCGACGGCGGTGACGCCGAAGCCGCGCATCGCAGTCGAGGGGCAGCGATTGGTGTATGAGACATAGATGTCGGAGGCGACGTTGGGGATCCAGTACGGCCCCGGGACATGCGCCGTGCACTTGATCGCGGCGTAGCTCGACAGCCGCGTATAGGCGCCGGCGTCGAAATAGCTGCGGATATGGCGGGCGACGATCCGCCCGTCGCGCATCAGCCCGTCCTTGATGTAGATGCGCTCGGCCCCGCGCGGCGAACCGTAGAGCATCTCCTCCTCGCGATCGAGCACGAAGCGCACCGGCCGGCCGGTCAGCATGGCGCCGAGCACGGCGAGCGGCTCGGTCAGCGAGTCGACCTTGCCGCCGAAGCCGCCGCCGACCGTGCCGCCGATGAAATGCAGCTGGTTCGACTCGACATCGACGATCTTGGCGGTGGTGCCGAGCGCGAAGAACAGGCCCTGCGCGCAGGAATGCACGAGATAGCGGCCGTTCTGCTCGGGCGCGGCGATCGAGCCATTGGTCTCGGTCGGCGCATGCTCGATCGGCGACATCTGGTAGCGATGCTCCATCACGATGTCGGCGCCGGCGAAGCCGCGCTCGACATCGCCGAAGCGCAGCTTCTGGTGGTCGAAGCGCTCGTGATATTCGAAGTAGTTGCCGGGGTAGGTTTCGTTGACCACCGGCGCGCCGGGCTTCAGCGTCTCTTCGACGTCGAACACCGCCGGCAGCGGGTCGTAGTCGATCCGGACCAGCTTGCAGGCCGCGAGCGCCTGCGCCTCGCTGTCGGCGAGGATGGCGACGACCGGCTCGCCCTTATAGCTGACCTTGCTGACCGCCAGCGACGGCTCGTCGTCCTTGCCGAAATTGATCAGGCTGAGCAGCGTGTTCTTGTTCACGGGAACGTCGGCGCCGCGCAGCACGCGCTTGACGCCGGGCGCGCGCTCGGCCGCAGAGGTATCGATCGCGCGGATGCGGGCATGGTGATGCGGACTGCGCACCACCTTGAGATGCAGCATGCCGTCGAAGGCGTGATCGTCGAAGAAGCGGGTGCGTGCCGTGACATGGCCGGGCATGTCCTGGCGCTGCACGCCCTTGCCGATGACGTTGAGGTTGTCGTCGCGCTCGTCGGCGAAGAGGTCCTTGCGCATCTCCATCGTTGCCATGACGACCTCCCTCAAGCCCGACGCGCGCCGGGCGCGTTCGCCGCGGCGAGGATGGCCGCGATGATCGGCTCGTAGCCGGTGCAGCGGCAGATATTGCCGCTGATCGCCTCGACGACCTCCTCGCGGCTCGGCTGCGGGTTCTTCGCCAGCAGCGCCCGCGCCGCGGTCAGCATGCCCGGCGTGCAGAAGCCGCATTGGGCGGCGAAATGGTCCATGAAGGCATCCTGCAGCGGGTGCAGGTTCGGGCCATCGGCCATGCCGGAGGTGGTCTCGATCTGGCGACCCTCGCAGGAAACCGCGAGCGTCAGGCAGGCGAGCTGCGGCTCGCCGTCGACCAGCACGGTGCAGACGCCGCAGGTACCCTGGCCGCAGCCATATTTCGGGCCGAAATCGCCAAGCCCACGCCGCAGCGTGTCGAGCAGATTGCTCGCCGGATCGACGAAGGTGGCGCGGTCGCTGCCGTTGAGCCGGAACTGGAGCGGGAGCTTGGCCATCAGCGCCTCCTCAGCGCGGCTCGCCGGCGAGCAGCCGGCCGAGATGGACGGGGAGGATCTCGCGCCGGTACCACTCGCTCGCAATCGCGTCGGTCGCCGGGCGGCAGCCTTCGAGCGCCGCCTGCTTCGCCGCCTGGATCGCGCTCTGGTCGAGCGGCTTGCCGTCGAGCGCCCGCTCGACGCCGCGGGCCCGGATCGGTGTGGGGGCCATCGCGCCATATGCGACGCGCGGCTGCGCGACGCGGCCGCCCGAGAGCGGCAGATGCGTCGCGATCGAGAGCAGCGAGATGCCCTTCGGCTTGACCCTGCTGATCTTGCGGAAATGGAACTCGGCCGGGTTCTGCGGCCGCGCGAACTGCACCGCCGTCACCAGTCCCTGGCCGCCGCGCTCGCGGGCACTGAGGAAATCCTCCAGCGGCACCGCCCGGCCCGAGCCATAGCCGGATTGCAGCACGACCTGCGCATCGAGCGCCAGCAGTGCCACTGTGAAGTCGCCATAGGGCGCGGCGGCGAAGAGATTGCCGCCGATCGTCGCCATCGTCCGGACCGCCGGACCGCCGATGGCGCGCGCCGCGGCATGCAAAAAGGCGAGCTCGCGATTGGCCAGCACCATCGCCATGGTCACGCCGGCGCCGAGCTCGATGCGGGCGCCGCCGGTGCTCATCTGGCGGAAGGCCGGATCGGTGACGCGCACCAGCGTGCCCTCGGTCAGGCGGCCCTCGTTGACGTCGCGCATCACGAGGGTGCCGCCGCCGATCAGCAGCGCCTGGCGGTCGCCGGAGAGGATGCCGGCGGCTTCGGACAGGCTGGTGCAGGTTCTGAGATCGAGCATGTCAGGCCTCCTCGCCGACGATCGCCGGCAGGCGGCGCACCGCCTCGATGCCGTTGGTGTAGACCTCGTCGCCGACCAACTGCGCCAGTTCGGCTTCCCGCCCAGGCGGCGTGGTGAAGCGGCTTTCCCAGTGCCAGAAGCTGCGATTGCCGTCGGTCACCGGCAGCAGACGGACATGGGCGACATAGTTGAACAGCGGGATCGGCGTATCGAGCAGGCAGTAGCTGAAGGTCATCTCGAGATCGGAGAGGGTCAGCAATTGCTCGCGCAATTCGCTGCCGTCGCGCAGGACGAAGCGCCTGATGCAGCCGACCCGGTCTGGCGGATAGGCGCGCTCGATCTCGCTCCTCGCCACGATCGGGTGCCAGCGGTCATGCCCGTTGAAGTCGCGCAGGACCGACCAGAGCCGGTCCACCGGCGCATCGATGATCGTGCTGCGGACGACATGGGGCATGGCTATCCCCCAAAAGCGCGCTTGAGGGCATCGAAGCCGCCCTGGAAGACATTGGTGCCGATGCCAGCGACGAGCTCGGCCTCCTTGTCCGGTGCGCAGTCGAAATCGGCCGACCATTCGATGAAGGTGCGCTCCTGGTCGGTGATCGGCGTCAACCGGAGCGTCGCGACGTAATTGGTCAGCGGCATCGGTGAGTCGAGGATCGAGTAAGTGCAGAACATGTCGTAGTCGGAGAGCCCGAGCAGCTGCTCGCGCAAACGGTCACCGCTGCGCAGCGAGAAGGCGCGGATGCAGCCGACCTTGTCCGCCGGCTCGCCGTTCTCGATCCGGCTCTCGGCGATGCGGGGGTGCCAGTTCGGCAGGCCGTTGAAGTCGCGCACCCGGGCCCAGACCTTGGCGGCCGGGGCGGCGATGACGCTGGAGACGTAGACGCGGGCCATCTCTCAGCGCCTCACGACTTCTTGCCGGAACCGGAACGGCTGCCGCCACCGCCGTCGGGCGCGGGATCGCCGCCGTCCTTCGCCTTCGGCGGCTGTGCTTCCTTGGCGACGCGCTGCATGTCGGAGGCCTCGCGCATCAAACCGCCCATCTTGGCGAGGTTGCCACCCTCGATCCCGATCTCTTTCAGCACCTGGTCGATCATCGGCGCCTGCACCCGATAGCGCAGCGCCGACTCGATGACCTCGTCGGTTGGCGAACGCGCCGCGCCGCCTGCGCCGCTCGCTCCTGCTCCGCCGGCGAGCCCGTCGACATGAAGGATGCGGATGCCCTCGATCTTCTCCATCGGCTTGACGCTCTCGCGCACGATGCCCTCGATCTTGTCGAGCAGGCGGCGACGGAACAGACCGTAGCGGGCGCCGTCGCTGAGCACGTTCTCGGCCTCGTAGAGGAGCTTCTGCGCCTCGGCCTCGACGGCGCGGCGCACCTTCTCGGCCTCGGCCGCGATGCGGGCTTCCTCGGCGGCCTTCTCGGCGAGCAGGACCTCGACGGTCTTGCGGCGCCTCGCGCTCTCGCTCTCGCGGACGGTCTTGACCTTCTCCTCGGCCTCGACCGCCTTGGCGCGGGCGATCTCGGCATTGGCCTGCGCCGCCGATTCCTCCAGCGACTTGGCATAGAGCGCAATCGCCTTGTCCATGCTGGCAGACTCGACCTCGCGCTCGCGCTCGATCTCGAGCTTGCGCAATTCGCGCTGGCGGCCGACGCGGGCCTCGTCGAGGCCGCGATCGGAGGAGATGCGGGCCCGCTCGATCTCCTCGTTGGAGACGATCTGCGCCTCCTGCAGCGCCTGATTGCGAGCGATCTCCAATTGCTCCAGCGCGCGGCGGCGCTCGATCCTGACCGCTTCCAGCGCCTGCTCGCGGGCGATGTCGACGGTCTCGACCTGCTGGCGCGCCGTGATCTCGGCCTGACGCAGCGCCTTGTCTGCGTCGGTGCGCTCGACCTTCTTGGCCGCGAGCACGATGGCGCGCTCCTCCTCGGCGACTTCGACCGCCTTTTTCTGGGCGATCTGCAGCATCTCGCGGGTCTTGCCGGAGTCGATCCGCTCCTTCTCCAGCCCGAGCTCGGTGGCGATGCGCTGGCGCTCGACCGCATCGCGGCGCTTGAGTTCGGCGGCGTCGAGATCGGCATTGCGCTTGATCTCGAGCTCCTTGGTCGCGAGCTCGGCGGCGATGCGCTCGGCGGCGACGACCTTCTCCTGCGCGATCCGGGCGGCTTCCGTCGCCTCGCGCGCCGAGATCTCAGCGGTGTCGATCGCCTGGTTTCGGGCGATCTCGAGATTGCGGACTTCCTCGTCGCGGCGGATGCGTTCGGTCGACACGATCCGCTCCTGGCTGATCCTGGCCTTCTCGACCGTCTCGCGGGCGGCGATCTCGGCGGCGTCCACCGCCTCGGTGCGCCCGATCTCCAAGAGCCGCTTGCGCTGGTCCAGCGCGATCCGGTCGGCGGTGATCACGTCCTCCTGGGCAATACGGGCCTTCTCGACCGCCTCGCGCGCCGCGATCTCGGCCTCGTCGAGCGCCTTGTTGCGGGCGATCTGGAGGGCGCGTACGCGCTCTTCCTGGACGATGCGCGCCGACTCGACCGCCTCGCGCGCCGCGATGTCCTCCTGGTCGAGGGTACGGGTACGCTCGATCTCGCGGTTGCGGACTTCCTGCTCGCGGGCGATGCGCTCGGCATTGACCGCGGTCTCCTGCAGGATGCGGGCCTTCTCGGTCGCCTCGCGCGCCTCGATCTCGGCGGCTTCCAGCACCCTGGTGCGCTCGATCTCCTTCTGACGGATCTCACGCTCGGAGGCGATACGGGCGGCATTGATCGTCTGCTCGTTGGCGATGCGCGCCTTCTCGATCTGCTCGCGCGCCGCGATCTCAGCCGCCTCGACGGCCTGTGTCCGGGCGATCTCCTGCTGACGGATCTCCTTCTCCGAGGCGATACGTGCTTCGCTGATCGCGCGCTCATTGGCGATGCGTGACTTCTCGATCTCCTCGCGCGAGGTGATCTGCGCCTGCTCGGCCTCGGTGTCGCGGACAGCGCGCTCGCGGGCGACCTCGGCGCGCTGCATGGCGCGCTTGATCTCGATCTCGCGCTGCTGCTCCAGCCGCGCCGCCTCGCTCTCGCGCTCGATGTCGAGCGCCTGGCGCTCGGCTTCGAGATTGCGGGTGCGGATGCGGATCATCGAGTCCTGCTCGATGTCGTTGCGCAGCTTCCGCTTGTCCTCGATCTCCTCGATGATCCGGGTCAGACCGGCGGCGTCGAAGCGGTTGGACGGATTGAAATATTGCAGGTCGGTCTGGTCGAGATCGGTCAGTGCGACCGATTCCAGCACGAGCCCGTTCTGATCGAGCGCCTCGGCGGCGGCGTCCTTGACGCGCTGGACATAAGAGCCGCGCTGCTCGTGCATCTCCTCCATCGTCATCTCGGAGGCGACGGTCCGCAGCGCCGAGATGAACTTGCCGGAGAGCAGCGCATTCAGCTGGTCGGGCTGCAGGGTGCGCCGGCCGAGCGTCGCGGCGGCGACCGAGACCGACTGCCGCTCGGGCTTCACCCGGACATAGAACTCGGCGTCGATGTCGACGCGCATGCGGTCGCGGGTGATCAGCGCGTCATTGTTCGCCCGCGTCACCGCGAGCTGCAGCACGTTCATGTTGACCGGCGTGACATCGTGGATAATCGGCAGCACGAAGGCGCCGCCATTGATCACGACCTTCTCGCCGAACAGGCCGGTGCGGACGAAGGAGACCTCCTTCGAGGAACGGCGATAGAGCCAGTTCACCAGATAGACGACGATGGCGATGACGATCACCGCCACGATCAGCCAGAGGATCAGCGATCCGATCAGCTGTCCCGTCATGTCAGCATCCTCCCGCCCGTGCCCGGGTCATTTCGTCTTGCCGGCCTTGCGCGCCGGCTTTTCCGTCGCCGCCGAGCGGCTGATCTGCTTGAAGGCGCGCGTC
Organism: Rhizobiales bacterium 2SD; assembly: GCA_005502805.1. Taxonomy (GTDB): domain Bacteria; phylum Pseudomonadota; class Alphaproteobacteria; order Rhizobiales; family Beijerinckiaceae; genus Allobosea. The sequence goes on from SCMY01000002.1 coordinate 72,210, forward strand.
TGGTCGCGGATCGCGACCTCGACCGGCAGGCGCTCCATCGAGGACGCGCCGTAGAAGCCGTGGCAGTGCGTCGTGTTCTTCATGATGAAGTCGGCATCGGCTGGCTCGGCGACCGGCCCGCCATGGACGAGGATGATCGCGTCCTTCTTCACGGCGAGCGCCGCCTTGGCCCAGCTCTCGACCAGCGCCGGGCAGTCCCTCAGCTTCAGTGCCGTCTCGGCGCCGATCGAGCCGCCCGTGGTGAGGCCGAGATGGCAGACGATGATGTCGGCGCCGGCCTTGGCCATCGCCCGCGCATCGTCCTCACAGAAGACGTAAGGCGTGGTCAGCAGGCCCTTGGCGTTGGCGAGGGCGATCATCTCGACCTCGAGGCCGTAGCCCATGCCGGTCTCCTCGAGGTTGGCGCGGAAGGTGCCGTCGATCAGCCCGACGGTCGGGAAGTTCTGCACGCCGGAGAAACCGAGGCGCCTGATATCATCGAGGAAGACATCCATGCGCCGGAACGGGTCGGTGCCGCAGACGCCGGCGATCACCGGCGTGTTCTTCACCACCGGCAGCACCTCGGCCGCCATCTCCATGACGATGGCGTTCGCATCGCCATAGGGCATCAGTCCGGAGAGCGAGCCGCGGCCGGCCATGCGGTAGCGGCCGGAGTTGTAGATTACGATCAGGTCGATGCCGCCGGCTTCCTCGCATTTGGCCGAGAGGCCGGTGCCGGCGCCGCCGCCGACGATCGGCTCGCCCTTGGCGATCATCGCCCGGAAGCGCTTCAGCAGGGTCTTCTTGTCGAAAGCCGTCATGGCCTGCCTCCGCCCGCCCGCTCGCGGCGACGGCCGGCATGCAGCGCACGGAACTGCTGCACCAGGGCGGCGGCGAAGGCGGGGTCGTTGATGTGAACAGGCAGGCGGATCAGCTGCCGGTTCGGGCCGGTGCGCACTGTCTGCTCCAGCGCCTGGAACAAGGCGGCATCGGCTGCCGGGTCGTGGAAGGCCTGGCCGGGCGCATCCAGCGCGGAAACGCCGAGCTCGGGGATCAGGAAGCGGACCGGCCCTTCCATCTGGTTCAGCCGCTCGCCGATCCAGCGGCCCATGCGGGCATTCTCTTCCGCCGTGGTCCGCATCAGCGTGATCTGCGGGTTGTGCGGATAGAGCAGCCGGCCGCGATAGCGCTCCGGCACCGTTTCCGGTGCGAAGAAGTTGACCATGTCGAGCGCGCCGACCGAGCCGACATAGGGGATGCGGGTGCGGATGATCGCGCCGAAGCGGTCCTCGGTCGCCGGCAGCAAGCCGCCCATCAGCAGGTCGCAGATCTCGGTGGTCGAGACGTCGATCACCGCGCCAACGAGGCCGGACTCGACCAGCTTCTCCAGCGAGCGCCCGCCGGTGCCGGTGGCGTGGAAGACGAGCGACTCCCACTCGTCGGCAAGGAGCCTGGAGACCTGCTGCACGCAGGGCGTGGTGACGCCGAACATGGTGAGCCCGACCAGCGGCTTCTCGACCTCGCGGCGGCGGGAGGGTTCAGGCTTGAGCTCGGCAAGACGGGCCTTGGCCATGGCGGCAATGGCATGCGCGCCATTGCCGAGCACGAGGCGCGAGACGCGGTTGACGCCCTGCACATCGGTGACGGCGTGCAGCATCGCGATATCGGTGGCGCCGACATAGGCGCGGACGTCGCCGGAGGCCATGGTCGAGATCATCAGCTTGGGCAGGCCGACCGGCAGTTCCTGCATCGCCGGCGTCACCATCGCGGTCGCGCCCGAGCCGCCGGCCGAGATGATGCCGAGCAGGCCCTGCTGGCGCGGCAGCCAGGCTTTGAACGCTTCCGTCATCGCTGCCACCGCCGTGCCGCGATCGCCGGAGGAAATGCCGGCTGAGCCCTTCGGCGAGGCAAGGGCGATCTCCTGCGGGGTGACGTCGCCGCCGGCGCTGCGGCCCGAGGTCGAGAGGTCGACGAGGCGAGTGCGCAAGCCTTCGGCGCGGATCAGGTCGCGGATGAAGCGCAGCTCTTGGCCCTTGGTGTCGAGCGTGCCGGCGATGACGACATAGGGTTCGCTGCTCGCCGTAGCCGCGAGCGGCCGGATCGCGCCGACCGGCTGGCCATCGCGCGTCGCCAATGTCGGGCGTGAGATGGTGCGGGCCTGCGCCTCGATCCGCGCCGCCGGCACGGCTTGCGACCAGCGGTTCGGGATGACCGGGTTCGAGACATAGACCCGCGTCGGTCCGGCGAGAGCGGGAGCAACAGGCCGGGCGGTTCCGGTTGTCGGAGCCGCTTCGGATGCTGCATCGGTCTCGTCATGGCCGTGGCGGCCGACGCCGAGCAGGCGCTGCTGCAGGTCGCGGTCGCCGGCCAGCGTCGCCGAGGCGATGATGCGGTTGATCCGGCCATTAACCATGATCGCGACGGGATCGGACATCTGCGTGGCGACGCCGATGTTCTGCTCGATCACCAGGATCGCGACGTCGCCCTGGTCGGCGAGGCGGACCAGCATCTCCTCGACATGGGCGACGATGACCGGCGCCAAGCCCTCGGTCGGCTCGTCCATGATCAGCAGGCGCGGGTTGAGCAGCAGCGCCCGGCTGATCGCCAGCATCTGCTGCTCGCCGCCGGAGAGCTGGCCGCCGCCATTGTTGCGGCGCTCGGCCAGGCGCGGGAAAACCTCGTAGATGCGCTCGGGCGTCCAGGCGCCGCGCTTGCCGCGCTGCATCAACCGCAAATGCTCGTCGACCGTCAGCGAGCGCCAGAGCCTCCGGCCCTGCGGCACATAGCCGATGCCGAGCCGCGCCACCTCGGCTGGTGAGCGGCCGGCGATCTCCTCGCCGAAGAAGCGGATCGAGCCGGACGCGATCGGTACCAGCCCCATGATCGCCTTGCACATGGTGGTCTTGCCCATGCCATTGCGACCGACGACGGAGAGGACGCCGTGCTGCAGCGTGAGGTCCACGCCCTGGACGGCGTGCGAGCGGCCATAGAAGACATTGAGGCCGGCGATCTGCAGGGCGGGTATGCCGGCTGCGGGTGGGGCTTTCAGGCGCTCAGCCATGGCCGCCCCCGAGATAGAGCTCCTGCACCTCCGGATCGGATTCGATCTCGTCCGGCCGGCCCTCTTTGAAGATGCGGCCGTTGTGCATCATCGTCACGCTCTCGACGACGCGCAGCGCCACGTCCATGTCGTGCTCGATGATGATGTAGCCGATATGGGCCGGCAGCGAGGTCAGGATCTGAACGAGGTCGGCACGCTCGGTCGGCGACAGTCCCGCCGCCGGCTCGTCGAACAGGATGAAGCGCGGCGCCCCTGACAAAGCGAGCGCGATCTCGAGCTGGCGCTGCTGGCCATAGGCGAGCTCGCCGACCAGCCGGTCCTTGACCGCAGTGAGATGAACGGCGTCGACCAAGCTCTCGGCGGCGTGCTGGAGCGTGTCGTCGCGGCGCGGCCGGCGGAGCGAGAAGCGGTTCCGCGAGACGCCGCGGCAGGCGAGGTAGACATTGTCGATCACCGTCAGCCCGGTGAAGAGCGAGGAGATCTGATAGGTGCGCCTGAGGCCGCGGCGGATGCGCTCATGCGGCGGAAAGGCCGTCACATCCTCGCCGAAAAAGCGGATCACGCCGGAGCTCGGCGAGAAATCGCCGGTGACGCAGTTGAACAGCGTCGTCTTGCCGGCGCCGTTCGAGCCGAGCACCGCCCGCCGCTCGCCGGGACGGACCGAGAGCGTCACGTCGGACAAGGCCGCCAGCGCCCCGAACAGGCGCGAGACGCCGCGCAGCTCGAGCGCATTGCCCGAGCTGGCCGTGCTCAGACGCTCCAGGTTCGGGACGGCGCTCATGGCGCGCCTCCGCCGGTCCGCATCTGGGCGTCCTGCGCTTCGCGACTCTTGCGATAGCGCTCGCGCAGGCGCTGCCAGATGCCGATCAAGCCGTCCGGCGAAAACAGCACGATGACGAGAAAGCCGAAGCCGATCAGCAATTGATAGCGCTTGCCCTCGAACCCGACCCAGTCGAGCAGGTCGAGCGCGAAGGTGCGCAGCAGCACATAGACCAGCGCCCCGATAAACGGGCCGATCGGGCGGCTGAGGCCGCCGACCACGGCGATGATCAGCATGTCGACGACGGGGCCGACGCCGCCCGTCCCCGGCGAGACCTGGCGCTGGTACCAGACCAGCAGCACGCCGGCGAAGGCGGCGATCACCGCGGCGAAGGCGTAGGCCGCGATGCGATGGGCGACGACGTCGAAGCCGAGCGCCGCCATGCGACGGGGATTGTCGCGCGTGCCCTGCAAAGCGAGGCCGAAGGGCGCCCGCGAGACATAGACGACCACGCCGTAGGCCAAAGCGGCGCAGCCCAGCGTCAGATAGTAGAACGGCACGGTGCCGCCCCAGTCGATACCGAGGAAGACCGGCGGCATGACGCCGTTGAAGCCGCTGAAACCATTGAAGATCGTGTAGTTCTGCAGGGTCAGGTAATAGAAGGCCGAGCCGATCGCGAGCGTGATCATGATCGTGTAGATGCCCTCGGTCCTGACCGAGAGCGCGCCGCCCAGCGTGCCGAACAAAGTGGCGAGCAGGATCGCGACCGGCACCGCCGTCCACCACGGCCATTTCAGGCTGATCTGGGTGATGGCGCTGTCGCCGAAGATGGCGACGAGATACGCGGCGAAGGCCGCGACGGTCATCTGGATCAGGCTGACGATGCCGCCATAGCCGGCGAGGAACATCAGGCTGAGCGCGATCATGCCGAGGATCATCGCGTAGGCGAGGATCTGCACGAGCCAGAACGGGCTCGCAATCAGCGGCATCACCACGAGCAGCGCGGCGACGACCCAGAAGCCCGTGCCCTGCCGGGCGATCACCTCGGCGAGCCCCTCGCGGGAGCGCGGCGTCGCGATCGCGAAGCGGGGTTCGGCCAGCGCCATCGTCAGCGCCTCACCGCGGCGAGGCCCTGCGGCCGGATCGCCAGCACCACGACCATGATGACGAAGGTCAGCATCACCGCATAGGTCGGCATGTAGACCGAGCCGAACTGCTCGGCGAGACCGACGATGAGCGCCCCCATCGCCGCGCCCGGGATCGAGCCCATACCGCCGACGATGACGACGACGAGCGAGGACAGCAGGATCTTGGTGTCCTCGCCCGGCTGGAGTGACTGGAAGGTGCCGCCGACGACGCCGGCGAGGCCCGCGAGCCCGGCACCGAAGGCGAAGACCATGATGAAGACGAGCTGCACGCGCACGCCGGTGGCCGAGAGCATGTCGCGATCGTCGACGCCGGCGCGCACCAGCATGCCGATGCGCGTGCGGTTGAGCGCCAGCCACATCGCGACGCCGAGGATGATCGCGCCGATCAGGATGGCGATGCGGACCAGCGGGTACATCATCATCACCGCCTCGCCATTGCTGCGCAGCGCGACGATGAAGGGCAGCTGGATCGGCCCGGAGAGCCAGTCCGGCGTCGTGACCTGGAAGGTGTCGCCGCCATAGCCCCAGAGCAAGAGGTCGGCGACGATGATCGAGAGCCCGATCGTGACCAGCGTCTGGCGCAGGTCCTGCCCTTCCATCCAGCGGAAGAGCAGCACCTGCATCAGGATGCCGGCGAGCGCGACGATCACGAAGGCGCCGATCAGCGCGGCGAACCAGGAGCCCGTCAGGTTGCCGATGCTGTAGCCGACATAGCCGCCGAACAGATAGAGCGAGCCATGCGCCAGGTTGACGTTGCGCATCAGGCCGAAGATCAGCGTGAAGCCGCTGGCGACGAGGAAGTAGAGCCCGCCGAGCGTGATGCCGTTGAAGAGCGCGCTCAGGAAGACGCGCTTCCGGCCGAAGGTCAGCTCCATCCACGGCGTCCAGACCGCGAAGATCAGGAAGAGGAGCAGGGCGACCGCGATCAGGATCACCAACGACCAGATCGGACGGCGGCCGATGAAGTCAGACATGGCTCGCCTGCAATTGCGGGATGCCGACGGTGCGCAGCACCCGGCGATAGTCGCGCGGCGCCATGCCGACATGGGCGGTGAAGAAGCGGGTAAACACGCTCTGGCCGGAGAAGCCGAGGCGGTGGCTGATGCTGGTCACCGGGTCGCTCGACAGCACGATCCTCTCGAGCGCTGCGTCGATTCGGGCGGTATTGGCGAAGATGGTCGGGGTAACGCCGACCTGTTGCCGGAAGAGCTTGAAGAAATGGGCGCGCGACAGCCCGGCCTCGCGCGCGATCTGGGCGAGCGCGCCTTCGGACGAGGTATGCTGCTCCAGCAGGCGGCAGGCGCGCAGAACCCGCCGATCGAGGGCACCTGCCGAGGTGTCATGCAATAGCGAGGAGACAAGCTCCGGCCCGATCGGTTCGCTGGAGGCCTGCGCCAGCGCCATGAGCACCGGGGCGAGGTTGAGATCGCGATGCTGTGACAGCAGCATCTCGACCGCCTGATCGCGCCAGGCGGCGAGCTCGCGGGTCACGACCAGCTCGGATGACGGGAAGACCAGCGAACCGGCCGATGGCATGGCCTGCGCCGCCAGCCATTCCGGCTTGAGATAGATGACGAGGAACAGGCCGAAGGAACCCGCCTGCTCCGGTTGGAAATTGTGTGGCTCCCAGGGATTGACCGCAACGCCCATGAACGGATCGACCCGGACCGTGTGGTCGTTGACCGTAACCAGGCCCCGCGATCCCTCGAGGAAGAAGATCAGATGCGCTTCGCGGTGGGCATGCACCACCATCGGGCGATCGAGATTGTAGATCGACACCCGTCCGAACGGACCGTGGCAGACCGCGACTGCGCGACTCATGGCTCCTCGCGTAGCAATGCCCGGTGGACCTAAGGCTGCCTCATCAGGTGAGCCTTCGCCCAACGCCGCACAGGAAGCGCACGACGTCGTTGACCGGAGCGGGACGGCTGGCCGGACAGGGCACGATCGATCGCGCCCCGTCCGGGGGAGTCAGTCAGTTAGGAGTTAGGGCTTGCATTCCGGATTGGTCCGGGACGGCAGCCCCACCGCCTTGAAGGCTTCCGCAGATAGGCCCATCGTCTTCGAGACATTCGGGACGGTGCGGACGAACTTGTTGGTGAGGTCGCCGTTCGGCGCTTCGACGACTTCGGTGATGAAGGTCGTGGCGATCGCCTGCCGGTCGTCGTCGAGCTTGATCGGCCCGTTCGGGGCATCGAGCTCGACCTTGGCGAGTTCGGCCCGGAACTTGGCGCCGCCGTCGGAGAGGTCGGCATTGACCTTCTCCAGCCCCGCCGCCATCCCGCTGAAGGCGTTGTAGTAATTGGTCGCGAACAGCGACGGGCTGGCGAAGCGCTTGTCCGCCGGGAAAGCGTCCTGATAGGCCTTGACCCAGGCCTTCCATTTCGGGTCGTCCCAGGCATCGGCGACACCGCCCGAGGAGGGCGTGCCGACGAGCAGCTTCTTGGCGGCGCCGCGCGAGGACAGCACGGTCTGGTCGACCATGATCGAGCCGCCGACGAACTTCGCCTTGCCGCCGGTCTGGCCGTACTGGTTGAGGAAGTTGACGGAGTCGCCGCCGCCGAGGCCAAGGAAGACGGCGTCGACGTCATCGGGAATGTTGGCGATGACCGAGCCGAAATCCTTGGTGCCGAGCGGCACCCATTGGCGCTGCACGATCTGGCCGCCGGCCTTGCAGTAGCCGAGGGCGAAGCCGAAGACCTGCGTATAAGGGAAGGAATAGTCCTCGCCGATGACGGCCAGCTTCTTGTAGCCCTTGTCCTTGAAGACGTATTCGCCGAGCCCGGCCATCCACATCGCGCCGTTGCTGTTGAAGCGGAAATAGTTCGGCGACGGGTTGACATAGGTCGTCTCGAGCGCGCCCGAGGAGGCGTCGACGACGGTGACGTTGGGCACAGTCTTCGAGTAGTCGCGCATCGCGATGCCCTCGGAGCCCGACAGAGGGCCGAGGATGAGCTGAACCTTGTCCTGCTCGACCAGCTTGCGCGCCGCCCGCAGCGCCGAGTCCGGGCTGGCGTCGGTCGCCGCGATGATGAACTCGACCTCGCGGCCGGCGATCTTGCCGCCACGCTGCTTCAGCGCGATCTGCGCGCCACGGACACCGTCCTCGCCGCCTGAGGTCAGAGCGCCCGAGAGCGTCGCCAAGACGCCGATCTTGAGTTTTTCCTGAGCCTGGCCGGTGCTTCCGGCCGCAATCAAAGCGCACGCCGCGACGGCGGCCATCAGTGCCTTCCGCATTGCATTCACCTCCCTGCGTGGACGGCCGCGCCGAAGGTTTCAACGGCGGAGCCGATGGCGGATTTTTATCCCGCTCTAAATCTAGGCTAACACAGGCCGGTCTACTGCCAAGGTCGTAGACATTGCCGAGGGTCTGCTTTTCGCCACCGGCGGATGTGGCATCCCGCGATGGCCCCATGGCGAGAGAAACGCCGGCGCGCAGCAGGCGGCGTCCGTCGGCTCCGGCGTTTCAATCCGCCCAGCGCCTCGCCGAACGGGCCGCTCATCGATCCGGCCGGCCCCCTCGATGAGCGGATGAGGGAACACCCTGCATGCGCTCGCGCGCCGACCCCAGGCAAGGATCGGCCCGGTGTCTTGGTTGGGCTCAGACCGCGACGTCGGCCTTGATCGCGGCGTGAGGCGAATAGCCCTCGACCTCGAAATCCTCGATCCGATAGTCGTCGATGCTGGCCGCCTGGCGGGTCAGGCGCATCGTCGGGAACGGGCGCGGCTCGCGCTCCAGCTGCCCCCGCGCCTGCTCGAGATGGTTGAGATAGAGGTGGACGTCGCCGCCGAACCAGACAAGGTCACCGGGGTGCAGACCTGCCTGCTGGGCGACCATCAATAGCAGTGCGCTCGCACCGACCCAGTTGAAGGGCACGCCGAGCAACAGATCGGCCGAGCGCTGATAGCACAGCGAGTTGAGCCGCCCGTCGCTCGTCACATGGTACTGGTAGACCATGTGGCAGGGCGGGAGGGCCATCGAGCTCAGCTCCGGCACGTTCCAGGCGTGGAAGAGCATGCGCCGGCTGCTCGGATTGGTGCGCAGCGTCCTGATCAGGTCGGCGATCTGATCGTGCTCGCGCCCGTCGGCGCCGAGCCAGCGCCGCCACTGCTTGCCATAGACCGGCCCGAGATCGCCCCAGCGCGCGGCGAAGCCGTCATCCTCGGCGATGCGCCGCTCGAACTCGCTCTGCGAGATCTCCTCGCCGCTTTCACGGCGGTAGGTCGCGAGCGGCCAGTCGGTCCAGATCCGCACATTCTCGCGGACCAGCGGCTGGATGTTGGTCTGGCCGGTGAGGAACCACAGCATCTCTTTCACCGCCGTCTTCCAGAAGACGCGCTTGGTGGTGAGGATCGGAGCTGTTCCGTCAGAGAGATCGAACCGGGCCATCGCCCCGAAGATCGAGCGCGTGCCGACCCCGGTGCGATCGATCCGCTCGTCGCCGCGGCTCAGCACCTCGTCGACGAGGTCGAGATATTGCTGCTCGGGATGCCTGCGGGCCACGTCCGCCTCCAAGAATAACGGCTCAACGGCCGGAGCGATTCCGGCTCTGTCGGCGCAGCTTCTCCCACAGCTCTCACGATAATGACAGGGATCGTGATCGACGGGGATATTGCAATGCCGCGAGGTCGCCCCAATCTGAATGCCTGATGAACAGAAGGGGCGCTTCGGGCCTGCGCTTGAAGCATCGGACGAAGGTGGCTTCCGGTTTCCGGAACGATCCGATGCTCCATCAAACGCCCGGTTGATGAGGACCGTATCATGACCAGACTATCCGTGCTGGCCATGCTGCTTCTGGCAGCGGGCATGGCAGGGCAGGCTTCGGCTTCCGCCTGGGCCGACAGCAAACCGCAGAACCCGGCGGCCGTCACCAAGCCGAGGATCACCGAAGCGCAGGCGCGCTCGATCGCCTTCCGTCACGGCCTCGTCCACATCGAGGAGATCGCCCTCGCCGATTGGCGCTGGGAGATCGCCGGGCGCGCCCAGGGCGGCATCGAGGTGACGCTCGACCTCAACGCCTATGATGGCACGGTGGTCGGCGGCGCGGCCGCCCCTTGAGTGCCAGGCCTTCGGAGAAACACACGAGCCGCGGGCTTTTCCCGCGGCTTTTTCGTGTTTGCGCAGAAATTAGCCGGGGCACCCACCTGCTCTCTTTCCCCGCGCGTTCGCAGCGCCTATATTCGGCTTGCCGCTCGCAAGGGCGGCTATGGCGATAAACGGACTTCGTAATAAGCCTTTCGGACCCGGGGGCGGTACCCGGCGCCTCCACCAAAGCCCTGCAGCACCGGCAGCAGGGCTTCGGCGGGGGCGAAATAGGATCGACGAGGGTGTAAAGGTTGTTCTTTTGCCCGGCATGGTTCCGCCGTTATCGGGCCGTTGCATAGTTGCCAACGACAACAATGCTCGGGTTGCTGTCGCCGCGTAAGCGGTGCTGGTTCCCAAACCAAAGCCCTTGCGCTTAGCCGCGTAAGGCGGGGCTCGGAGGCGCCTGGCAACAGAAGCCTCCACTTTTTTGTCCGGCTCAGGCGGCCGGTACGGAGCAGCAGAGGAGGCCCTTCCTTTGTATGAGAACTGCTCTAAACTAATGGAATCGGTCACGTTTTTCGTTTCGGGGAGCTTCCCAGCGGTCGCGGCGTGATCTAGAGGAGCGGAAACGGAACCCGGACCCGATGACCAAGGATATTCTCCGCTACGACCTGATGGTGCAGGACGCGCTCAAGGGCGTCGTCCGCAAGATCCTGGCCGAGGCGGGCCGCGACGGGCTCCCGGGCGAGCATCATTTCTACATCACCTTCCGGACCACGGCGCCGGGCGTGCGGCTGTCGCAGCGCCTGCGCGAGAAGCATCCGGACGAGATGACGATCGTGCTCCAGCACCAGTTCTGGGACCTCAACGTCAGCGACCACGCCTTCGAGGTCGGCCTCTCCTTCTCCGGCGTGCCGGAGCGACTGCTGATCCCCTATGACGCGATCACCACCTTCTTCGACCCGTCCGTCCAGTTCGGCTTGAAGTTCGAGACGCAGGACGCCGCTGGCGAAGCACAGGCGAGCGAGCCGGCCGTTCCGGCGAAGGCTCCGCGCGGCGCCGCCTCCGAGCCCAGCGTCGCCCCGGCAGCCCCGCTCGCTTTGCCGCCCAAGCCGGCGCAGAAGGCGCTGCCCGCCAGCGCGAAGGATGCTGACGAAGCGGATGCCGAGGCCAAGCCCGAAGCCGAAGAGGAAGGCGGCGCCCAGGTCGTCAGCCTCGACGCCTTCCGCAAGAAGACCTGAGACCTAAGGACTTCCATCATGACCGGATTCCGCAGCGAGACCGATTCCTTCGGTCCGATCGACGTCGCCAATGACCGTTACTGGGCGGCGCAGACGCAACGCTCGCTGCAGAACTTCAAGATCGGCGGGCCGGCCGAGCGCATGCCGCTGCCGGTCGTGCATGCGCTGGTGCTGGTCAAGAAGGCCGCCGCCATCGTCAACGCCAGGCTCGGTCTGCTCGACGGCAAGGTCGAGGCGGCCATCGTCCAGGCCGCCGACGAGGCGCTCGCCGGCAAGTTCGACGAGCATTTCCCGCTCGTCGTCTGGCAGACCGGCTCCGGCACCCAGTCGAACATGAACGTCAACGAGGTGCTGGCCAACCGCGCCAACGAGATTTTAGGCGCAGGCCTCGGCAAGAAGAGCCCGGTCCATGCCAACGACCACGTCAACAAGGGCCAGTCCTCCAACGACAGCTTCCCGACCGCGATCCATATCGCCGCCGCGCTGGCCGTCTCGCAGGAGCTGCTGCCCGCGCTTATCCGTCTGAAGGACGCCTTCGACGCCAAGGCGAAGGCCTTCGCCGATCTCGTCAAGATCGGCCGCACCCATCTCCAGGACGCGACCCCAGTCACGCTCGGCCAGGAATTCTCCGGCTATGTCGCGCAGATCGAGCTCGGCATCGCCCGCATCGAGCAGACCCTGCCCGGCCTGCTGGCCCTCGCCCAGGGTGGCACCGCGGTCGGCACCGGCCTCAACGCCCATCCCGAGTTCGCCAAGGCCTTCTCCGCCGAGGTCGCCAGGCTGACGGGCCTGCCCTTCCGCACCGCCGACAACCTGTTCGAGGCGCTCGCCAGCCATGGCGCCATCTCCTACAGCCATGGCGCGCTGACCGCGCTCGCCATGGACCTGTTCAAGATCGCCAACGACATCCGCCTGATGGGCTCGGGTCCGCGCTCCGGCCTCGGCGAGATCAGCCTGCCCGAGAACGAGCCGGGCTCCTCGATCATGCCTGGCAAGGTCAACCCGACCCAGGCCGAGGCGCTGACCATGGTCGCGACCCGCGTGCACGGCAACCAGGCGACCGTCGCCTTCGCCGCCAGTCAGGGCCATTTCGAGCTCAACGTCTTCAAGCCGGTGATCGCGCAGGCTTTCCTGCAATCGGCTCGCCTCCTGGCAGACGCGGCCGACAGCTTCCGCACCAATTGCGTCGAGGGCATCGAGCCCAATCGCGAGCGCCTCGCTGAGCTGCTCTCGCGCTCGCTGATGCTGGTGACCGCGCTCGCCCCCGCGATCGGCTACGACAAGGCTGCCAGCATCGCCAAGGCTGCCCATCACAACGGCACGACGCTCCGCGAGGAAGCGCTGAAGGCCGGCGTCGATGCGGACCTGTTCGACAAGACCGTCGTCGCCGAAGACATGCTCAGCCCGGGCTGATCATGGCTGAGATCGTCAACCTCCGCCGCGCCCGCAAGGCTCGCGACCGGGCCAGCGCCGAGGCGCAGGCGGAGCAGAACCGGATCGCGTTCGGCCGAACCAAGGCCGAACGCAAGCTGACCGAGGCGGAGAAGGCGCTGGCGGAGCGCCGCCTCGAAGGCCATCGCCTGACCGACGATCCCGACGGCAAGGACAAGGCGTGAGCGGCAAATTATGACCGGCTTGCGCAAGCGTTCCCTCGCCATCGCCGGCCACCGCACCAGCGTCTCGCTTGAGGAGCCGTTCTGGGAGGCCCTGAAGGAGATCGCGGCCGCCGAGAAACGGCCCATCGCCAGTCTGGTGGTCGAGGTCGATTCCGGTCGGGGCGAACTCAACCTCTCTTCGGCACTGCGGCTGCGCGTGCTCGCCCATTATCGTGGGCGCACCGATACCGCGAAGCTCAACCCCGCGGACTGACCAGCAGGCTGCGCGCCGTCTCGACCACGGCGCGCGTCAGATCCGCCAGCCGCTCGGCCGCCACCCGGTTGACCTGCCAGAACAGCGGCGTGTCCAGTGCCGTCCCGGGCATGAGCTCGCGCAGCCTGCCGGAATCGAGATGCTCCCGCACCAGCAGTTCGGGATTGGCGCTCCAGCCGATGCCGAGCAGGCACGCCTCGACGAAGCCCTGCGTCGACGGCACCCAATGCACGGGATGGCCGGGGCTTTCACCTAAGGCAAGCTCCATCCACTGGCTCTGCAAGCGGTCCTTCTGGTTGAAGATCAGCGAAGGCGCTTGGGCCAGCGCCGGCAAGGTCACGCCGTCGGCGAAATGGCGCGCCATGAACTCCGGACTCGCTGTCGCGAGATAGCGCAGCGAGCCGAGCGGGATCACCCGGCAGCCCTGGATCGGCCTGTCCAGCGCGGTGACGGCAGCCAGCACCCGCCCCTGCCGCAGCCAATCGGCCGTATGCTCCTGATCGTCGACGGCGATGTCGAGGAGATGCGGGCTCCGCTCCGAAAACGCGGCGACGGCACGCAGGAACCAGGTTCCGAGGCTGTCGGCATTGGCGGCGATCCGCAGCGTGACGCGCTGCTGCGGCAAATCGAGCTCGGCCAGCGCCGGCAGCCGGGTCATCAGCTCGCCTTCGAGCAGGCCGACTTGCTCCATATGCCGGCAGAGCCATTCGCCCCGCTCGGTCGCTATGCAGGGCTGCCCCCGGACGATCAGCACCGTCCCCAACCGCTCCTCCAGCTGTTTCACGCGCTGAGAGACGGCCGACGGCGTGACATTCAGCGCCTGCGCCGCCTTGTCGAAACTGCCGGTCCTGACAACGAGCGAGACGGCTTGCAGAGCGGGATAGTCGAGCATCGCATTAGCTCAGCTTAATCAGCATAACGATGTTTAACTACACTAAGGCATCTCAGGCAGCTAGGCGGGGCCGCAGAAACCGGACCGTCACTGATGCCATTCTCCGTCTATGTCACTGGCTTCACCATGTGCCTCAGCCTGATCGTCGCAATCGGCGCCCAGAACAGCTTCGTGCTGCGGCAGGGCCTACGGAACGAGCACGTCTTCGCGGTCTGCCTGACCTGCGCACTCTCGGATGCGGTGCTGATCCTCGCCGGCGTCCTCGGCCTCAAGCAGGCGACGGCGCTGCTGCCCATGCTCGAACCGGCTCTGCGCTATGGCGGCGCCGCCTTCCTGATCTGGTACGGCGCGCGCAGCCTGCTCTCGGCGCTACGCTCATCCGAGGCTCTGGCGGTCGGCACCGCCGGTGGCGCGACGCTGTCCGCCAGTCTCGTCACCTGCGCCGCGCTGACCTGGCTCAACCCGCATGTCTATCTCGACACCGTGCTGCTGATCGGCAGCATCGCCAGCCAGTTCCCGCGGCAGGAACTTGTCTTCGCCGCAGGGGCGATGACCGCCTCGTTCCTGTTCTTCTTCGGGCTCGGCTATGGCGCCCGCTGGCTGCGCCCACTCTTCGCCGACCCGAAGTCCTGGCGCATCCTCGACGGCATCGTCGCCGCCACCATGTGGGCGATCGCTTTCAAGCTGCTGCGGAGCGGTTGATCAGCTGAAAGGGAAAAAATCTGCCCTATCAGCCGCTTGCGAGCAAAGCCTGAATCAACCCCGCACGCATTTGAATCCGTTTGCCAGCGCCTTGAATCAGTTCTGCAGCGGTGAGCGCGACAGCGGCCGCGGCACCGACTGGATGTCGAGCGGCGGCGGCAATGGCGGTGCCTCGCCGCGCGGCCTGCCATAGCCCGGCGGATCGCCCGGAATATAGGAAGGCGGCGCTCCCTGCAGGATCATCGGTCCGGGGCGACCTTCGATCGCGGCCCGGATCGCTGCCTGCCTTGCCCGCTCCTCAGCTTCGGCCTTGCGCCGCTCGTCCTCGGCCTTGCGCAATTCCTCCTGGCGTTTCGCGATCTCCGCCTTCCGAGCTTCCTCGGCGAGGCGCGCCTCTTCCAGTCTGCGGGCGATCTCGGCCTTGCGGGCCTCCTCGACCTGTCTCGCCTCCTCGGCACGCCGCGCAACCTCCGCCTTGCGAGCCTCCTCGACCTGCCTCGCCTCCTCGGCTTTGCGCGCTTCCTCCGCCCGCTTCTCCTCGACGATGCGGCGCTCCTCCTCGGCCTTCAGGAATTCGGCGAGCTTGCGCTCGTTCTCGCGCAGCTCGCGTTCGGCCCGCAGACGACGCACATGCATCGCCCGCTCGCGCTGATCGGCCTCGAAGGCTTCGACCCGTTCGATCTCGCGCGCCAGCGCCCTCGCCGCAACGACATTGGAGAGCGCGCCGACATCGGTCTCGCGCCGCGGCGCTTCGATCGGCCCGCGCCAGGCGACGCCGACCTGCGGCATCTGCTCCGGCCAGCCCTTCGGCGTCGCCCCGAGCGGGCGCAGATTGAGGCGCAGGTCGGTGGTCATCGCCCGCCAGTCGACCACCCCGCTCGCATCGGCCCGCAGGCCCGCACGCTCGACCGAGACGGGCGAGACCCGCAACACGCCGGCCGCCTGGGTGAAGGGGATGGTGACGTCACCGAGCGGCCAGCTCGCCTTCTCCAGGGCTTCGCCGATCCGATCCTGCAGCCGTCCGGTCTCGCTTTCGGAGGCGTCATCACCCGTCGTCGCGATCACCTTGGAAATCGCGGCGGGATCGAAGCGCGCCATGCCGGCGCCCGTAACGCTGATCGAGCCGGCGCCGCCGAGCGCTGCGATCAAGCGCGCCGGGCTTTCGCCCGAGCCGCCGGCCTCGAAACTGCCGGAGAGCTTGCCGGTCAGCGCGCCCCTAGTCAGTGTGGCGAGGTCGAGCCCGGCGAGGCCGAGCCTGCCATTGACCTGTGCCAGCCCGCCCTCGCGCCGCGCCGTGAGCCGGCCGCTGACCTCGCCGCCTGCATGATTGCCGCGCAGGTTGTCGAGGACCAGCCCGTCCGGCCCTGCCGCCAGGTCGAGCCGTGCCTTGGACAGCGCGACCTTGTCGGTCAGGTCGAGCCGCTCGGCGGAAAGAGCCAGCCTGACCTCGCCGAGCCCTGTCGCATTCTGGAAGCGGCTCGGCGACCACTGGCTGCCGGCGACAGGTTGGGCCTGTCCGATCACAGTGGTGAGCGCCGGCTGCAGCGCCAGATAGGGCAGATCAAGCCGCCCGCCGATCCCGCGCTCGGCCGAGAAGCTCAATGCGCCGCGCGCCGCCTTGCCGCCGGCATTGACGACGAGGTCGTCGAGCCGCGCCTCTTCGCCGAACGAGACGCGCCCGGAGGCATCGAGCAAGCCGTCGGGAACGAGCGGCGCCAGCCCGTCCGGCAGGATCTGATCCGGCCCGTCGGCCTGAAGGCTGAGCCGCGCCACGTCGCCCGCCCCTTCCAGCACCAGCATCAGCCCTGGCCCGGCGAGCGAGCCGACCGGTCCATTCGCGCCGAAGCCGAGCGAAAGCTCACCCGAACCGCCACGTGCTGGACGCGGCAGGCCGAAGGCGGCGAAGGCACGGCGGCGATCATCGAGCGAGAGCTTCACATCGCCGCCGCGCCACTGCCCGGCCGCGTCGAGCTTGCCGTTGAGCGAAAGCCGCCCGGCCTGGGCCGAGCCTTCGGCGACGACGCTGGTCTCGCCATTCGGCGCGCGTGCCAGCTTGAAGCTGGCATCGATGCCAGCGAGCCCGTCCTCGATCCGCGGCAGCACGCGGCGGAAGCCCTCCGGCAGCAGCGGCCCGGCCAGGGCGGTCAGCGCGGCGAAGCGCGGCGCGCGCACCCGCCCGGCGATTTCGCCGCCGCCCGGTAGCAACGCTCCCTCGCCCTCGACCTTGACGCCGCCGAAGCCGTCGACCGCCAGACGGCTGAGGCGCCAGTCGCTGGCCAACCGGGTCAACGCGACCCGGGCCGAGCCTGGCGGCGCCGAGAGATAGCGCAACCCGTTCAGGGTGAGATCGAGCGCAAGGTCGCGCCGGCCGGTAAGCGCATTCAGGCTGTCGCCCGGCGGCAAGGTCGAAAGGTCGAGCCCGTTCACCGTCAGCCTCGCGTCGAGCCGGCTTGCCGTGATGGCGCCGGAGCCTTCGAGCCGCGGCCCGGAGCCTGCCCGGGCAGTCATGCGGCTGATCGCGAGGCGCTCATTGCTCCAGTCCAGCGTGGCCGCACCGTCGACGCTGCGCAACGCCGCGAAGCTGTCGGCCAGTCCCGCCTCGACGCCGAGCCGCGCCAGCGCCAGCGCCGCCCGGCGCGCATCGGGCGCCTTCGCCTCGACCGTGCCGCGGAAGCCCTGGCCGTCGAGCGCGCCGCGGGCATCGAGCACGGCATTGGCGATCCTGACCGTGGCGCTGCCCGCCTCGATCCCGTCGCCACCGAGCTTGCCGCGCAGAGCAAAGCCGCTGAAATCCTCGCCGCGCCAGACGATCTGGTCGAGTTCGAGCGACAGATCGACCGGCCCTGGCAGCGCCCGCAGCGCGTGCTGATAGCCCGGCCGCTGGGCCAGCGCCTCGCTCAACGCATCGGCATCGAGCCGGCGCGCCTTGAGCTGGACGCTACCCGTGCTGTCGCCCGGATTGAACGAGCCCTCGCCTTCCAGCCGCGCTGCGCCGCCCGCGATCTCGACGGCGAGCCCGGCGAAGTCGAGGCGCCGGCTGTCGCCGCTGACCCGGCCGGCGAGACTCACCGCCCCACCGGGCGCGATCGTGAAGCTGCCTTCCAGCCCTGGTCGGACACGCCCATCCGCGCCGGCGAGGATCAGCGAGCCGTCGAAGCCGAACTGCGTCTGATCGCCCGTGACAGAGGCCTTGGTCCGTAGTCGCCCGTCAGCCTCGATCGCGCCGGTGGCGAAGCGCAGGGACGAACCGGCGATCTCGCCCTCGACACGCCAGGGCCCATGCAGGGCAACGGCAGAGACATCGACCGAGATCGGCGCCAGCGTCTGTGCCGGCTTGCCGGGCTCGCGCCAGATCGCGGCCGCGCGGCGGATTGCCAGGCGATCAATAGCGGTCTCGCTCGGCAGACCGGCGCCCAGCCGCACTGGCAGCGCGATGGCGCCGCTCTCGTCGGCGACGAGATTGAGCGTCAGCCCGTCGGCCTCGGCCTCGACCAGCCTGAACTCGCCGCGCGCCAGCGGCGCCAGCGCGAGCTCGGCCGTCAGCTTTTCGATGCTGGCGCTGCTCGTCTCAGCCCCGCCGGAGCCGAGGCGCACCTCGCCAAGCGTCAAACGCGGCGACGGCAGCAGCCGCAGCCCGATCTCGCCGGCGACTCGTGTCTCCACGCCGAGCGCGGCACTGATCCGCTGCTCGAAATGGGGCCTGTACTCGCGCCAGTCGACGAAGCCGGGCCCCAGCAGCGCGGCCAGCAACGCCGCGACGAGCAGCCCGGCCAGAAGGGTCAGGGCCTCACGCACGCTCTTGCATCGATCCTCACCATGTCGATGGCGCGATCATGCACGCAAGTCGCGGCAGGATCACGACATTCTTGCGAGTGATCCCCGCTTGGGAGCGTGGTTCGATGTCACAAGGCGATGATCTTGCCGGGGTTGAGGATGTTCTGCGGGTCGAGCGCGCGCTTGATCAGCCTCATCGTGGCGAGCGCCGCCGGGCTATGCTCGATCGTGAGGTACTTCATCTTCTTCTGGCCGACGCCGTGTTCGCCGGTACAGGTGCCCTCCATGGCGAGCGCCCGCTTGACCAGCCGGTCGATGAAGGCCTCGCAGCGCGCGACCTCGTCGGGATCGGCAAGATCGACCAGCGGCTGAGTGTGGAAATTGCCGTCGCCGACATGGCCGACAATCGGCGCGATCAGCCCGGACGCCTCGATGTCGCGCTTGGTCTCGTCGACGCATTCGGCCAGCCGCGAGATCGGCACGCAGACATCGGTCGCGACCGATTCCGCGCCGGGCCGCAGCGCACGCGCCGCCCAATAGGCATCGTGCCGTGCCTGCCAGAGCTTGGAACGGTCCTCCGGCCTGGTCGCCCAGTCGAACGGCCCGCCGCCGAATTCGGCTGCGATCTCGCCAAAGCGTTCGGCCTGTTCCTTCACGCCCTCCTCGGAGCCATGGAACTCGACGAACAGCATCGTCGTCTCCGGCAGCCCAAGCTTGGAATGCAGGTTGACGCCGCGCATCATCACGTCGTCGACCAGTTCGATCCGCGCCACCGGCAGGCCGGATTGGATCGTCATGATCGTCGCATCGCACGCCGCCTTCACCGAAGGGAACGGGCAGACGCCGGCCGACATCGCTTCGGGGATGCCGTGCAGCTTCAGCGTCACCTCGGTGATGATCCCGAGCGTGCCTTCCGAACCGACGAGCAGGCGGGTAAGATCGTAGCCGGCCGAGGATTTGCGCGCCCGGCTCGCCGTCTTGACGATCGAGCCATCCGCCATCACCGCGGTCAGGGCGATGACGTTGTCCTTCATCGTGCCGTAGCGCACCGCATTGGTGCCCGACGCCCGCGTCGCCGCCATGCCGCCGATCGAGGCGTCGGCGCCGGGGTCGATCGGGAAGAACAGGCCCTGGTCGCGCAGATGCTCGTTGAGTTCCTTGCGGGTGACGCCGGCCTCGACGGTGCAGTCGAGGTCCTCGGCATGCACAGCGACGACCCGCTTCATCTGGCTCATGTCGATTGAGACGCCGCCGAAGGGCGCGTTGACATGCCCCTCCAGCGAGGTGCCGGTCCCGAAGGCGATCACCGGAACCCCATGCTGGGCGCAGAGTTTTACGATAGAGGCCACCTCTTCGGTGCTTTGGGGATAGACGACCGCATCCGGCGGCTGGTTCGGAATCCAGGTCAGGGTGTGACCGTGCTGCTGCCGGACCGCGAGGCTGGTGACGAGCCGGTTCCCGAAGAGGGCCGCCAAGTCCCGCGTCAGCGCGGCAACGGCCAGCGGCGACGGCGGCAGCTCTGCAGCACGAGCAGGGCTGGCTTGAGGCACGGAAGCGGTAGAAGGCATTGTCATGGCTGGAGAACTTCGCCTAGTCTGGAATGGTTCGGCCTTGGAGTAGCGGCTTGTGTTGTTTTCACGCGCCCTTTCCGCGCCGGCAAGAGCCTGCGGCGCAGAGCCGCCCACGCATCGACGAGAGATGGACCGAAAGGAGGAGCCGATGCCGGATGAAATTCGTACGCCCGCTCTGTTCTTCGCTCCGTTCGTCTCGTCCCCGATGCGGGTCGAGCCGCAATGGATCGATTATAACGGCCATCTCAACATGGCCTATTACCATGTCCTGTTCGACCGCGCGGTCGACGAGGTCTTTTCGCTGGTGGGCCTCAACCAGGACTATGTCGAAGCCCGCAAGGCCTCGTTCTTCTCGGCCGAGTGCCATGTGCTCTACAAGCGCGAGGTAACGGTGCGCGATCAGGTCCGCGTCACCGCGCAGCTCATCGCCTTCGACGACAAGCGGCTGCATTATTACCTCGAGATGCGCCATGCCAGCGAAGGCTGGCTCGCCGCGACCTCGGAGAACCTGTCGCTGCATGTCGACATGGTGAGCCGCAGGGTGACGCCGTTCCCGGCCGACATCCTCGCCAATCTCGCGATCATGAAGGCGGCCCATGCCCAGATGCCGCGCCCGGCCACGGTCGGCCGCATGATCGGCATGCCGCAGAAGAGCGCGATCACCCTCGGCGAACCGGCGCCGGAAGCCGAGCGCGAGACGGAGACGCGGCACTAGCCTCGCTGGCGACCCAGCTCTTCAGCGCTGCGGATAGATCGTCTCGCCGCGCTTGAGCATCTCGACGAAGGCCGCGATCTTCTTCCGCCGCCCGGCCTCCGTCTTGAGATTGTGGACACGGAACGCCAGCGCGAAGCGGTTCTGCGCGCTCAGCTTCGCGAGCATCTCCCGCGCCAGCGGCTCGGCGTCGATCGCGGCCTGGAGATCGTCGGGGATCTTCAGGTTCCGGCCGGCGCCATAAGCGCGCGCCCAGCGACCATCGGCCTTGGCCGCATCGACCTGCACCAGGCCATGGCTGGTCATCCGCCCCTCCGTGATCAGGCGAGCGACATTGTCGACATTGATCTGGCTCCAGATACTTTTGGCCGTCCTCGGCGTGTAGCGTTGCAGATAGCTGCGCTCGTCGAGGCTCTTCTTGACGCCGTCGATCCAGCCCCAGCACAGCACGACATCGATCGCCTCCTTCGGCGTGATCGACGGCAGGCCCGACGAGAGCTTGTGGATCTTGATCCAGACTTCGTCGGCACGGTGATGATGCTCGCCGAGCCAGGCATAGAAGCCTGAGGCATCCTCGAATTCCCGGACCTTGTCGGGATCGACCACAACTGGCGCCATCGCTACTCCAATAGTCTCATTCTGGCCGAAAGGCCGGCGCTTCCTCTAGACAGCGAGCAGGCTCGCTCCTGTCAGCACCGAAGCGCCAGGGCCACCCGTCAATCGTCGCTGTCCGGGATCTTCAGCCGGTGGCCGCAGGCCTTGCAATGCACCGCGTCGGGGTCGTGTCGCTGCAGCGCGCATTCCGGACAGGGAAAGGTCACCTTGTGCGGCCGGAACAGCGCCTGTGCCAGCCGCACGAACAGCGAGATGCCGGTGATCATGACCACGATCGAGGTCAATTTGCCGGCGATGCCCGGCAGGGTGATGTCGCCGAAGCCGGTCGTCGTCACCGTCGTGACGGTGAAATAGAGCGCCTCGACATAGCCCTCCAGCCCCGGCCGGCTCATGAAGAAGAAGGTGTAGACGAAGCCGGTGACCACGAAGAGGAAGGTCGCGAGATTGATCAGCGCCCGCGCCACGTCCTCCCAGTCGCGATAGCGCGTCTGGCGCAACTGCGCCCAGATCAGGCCGCGCTGCGACAGCGACCACAGCCTCAGGATGCGCAGGAAGCCGAAATTCTCCAGCCATTGCGGCGCCAGCAGCGTCGCCAGGATGAAGAGGTCGAGCAGCATGGTCGGCTGGCGCAGCAACCTGAGCATGTTCGAGGAAGCGAGAAAGCGCGCCGCGATCTCGGCGGCGACGATGATCGCGACGGTATAGTCGAGCCAGAGGAATTCCGGCCGCTCCCGCAGCATCGGCGTCGCCACGAAGAAGCCGATGATCAGGATGTCGACGATCAGCGTCGCGAACTGGAAGCGCAGCGCCGCCGGCGTACGGCCGTGATAGAGCTGCCGAAGCCGGTCGCGCAGCCCGGAGCTGCCATTGCTGCTGTCGTCGGGATCGGCGGCTGCGCTCATCCCATCGGCGTAGCAGCGCGGCGGCGATCGCGTCCAGCCCCGGCGCTCACGCCGGCCTGATCGCCACCGCCTGCACGCTATAGCCGCCGAACAGCCGCGTGGTGCCGCCGACGGTCCCCGTCTCGGCACAGAGATCGGTCACGACGGCATCGAGATCCCGGCGCGGCGTGACATGGAACAGCGCCAGCCAGCGGTTCAACACGACCTTGAACGGACCGGGTAGATGCGCCTGGTCGCCGAAATCGACGATGTGCAGCGCCCCGCCCGGCGCCACGACACGCAGCCCTTGCTGCAAAGCCTCGCGCCAGGGTGGGATCATCGAGAGCGCGTAGGAGATCACCACCCGCTCGAAGCCGGCGCGGCCGAACAGCGCCTGCGGGTCGAAATCCGTCGCATCGGCCTGCGCCAGGATGATGCGCTCGGACAGCCCCGCCTTCGCCACTTGCTCGCGAGCAGTGCGCAGCATCTCCTCGGACACGTCGAGCCCGTAGCAGCGCGCATGCGGATAACGCCGCGCGATCCTGATCAGGTTACGACCGGTGCCGCAGCCGACCTCCAGCACCGCGCCACCCGGCGGCGGCTCCAAACCGGCGATCAGCCCGTCGCGGCCGAGCAGATAGAACTTGCGGGTCGCATCATAGATGTGCCGCTGGAAGCGATACATCCGGTCCATCAGACCGGCGGCATCCGCTCCGTTGTCGACTGCGCTCACGCGGCCGCTCCGCGGATATAGAGATGGAAGGCGCCGTAGATCGAGGATCGGTCGCGGGCGCCGAGATCGCGGCTGCGCGCCTCGTCATAATGCCATTGCGACAGGATCGCCTCCGGCACCCGGCCGGGCAAAAGGCGCTCATCGGCGGCGGTGCGGAAGATCACGCGGGCGCCGGGAGCGGCGCTGCGGGTCACTTGCGTCCACAAAGCCGTCAGCTCGGCGTCGTTCATCCAGTCCTGGGCATCGAGCAGCACGAAGCCGTTGCAACTCTCGGCCGGTTGCTTCTCGAGGAACGCCGTGATCGCGCTCTGATGATAGGACACGCGGCCGGCGCGCTCCCTCACCGTCTCGAAATGGCCGCGCTCGAGATAGGGCGGCACCGCCGCATCCGGCTCCGGCCCATAGCCGCGGCCGAAGGCCTGCCAGGCGAAGTAGTTGCTCTTCAGGTCGAAGCCGCAGGCCAGCCGCTCGAGCCGGTGGCGCAACACGGCGCGGATGCCGGCTTCGCCGTCGGCAGCCAGCGCCTTGTATTGCGCCGGCGGGATGCCCAGCCCGTAGAGCGAGGCCGGCTGACGCACCAGCCAGCGCACCAGCTTCTTGTCGAAGACCGGCGCCAGATGCCGGTCGAACAGCGCCCGCTGCTCTTCCATCGTCTTGGCCTGCAGCATCACCCGTGGGTCGAAGCCGAGCCGGCGGGCGAGGAAATGCCCGGTCCCGATGAAGCGGCCGAGCAGGCCGTAGCGGTAGAAATTGCGGGCGAAGACCTCGATCCGGCGCCGGCCGGCGAGGTTGCGTCCCTCCCAATAGGCGCGGCTGACCGCGTCGAGCCGCGGTGCGATCAGCCGGTCATAGGTCTCGACATTGGCCTTGGACTGCGCCTGCCCGAAGAAGCGGCGGAAGATCGCGTGATCGTCAATCTCGGCAAGCGCCGCGAGCTTGAGATGGCCGAGCGCGATATGGGCGCCGTTGAGGTCGATCGCGCTGACCTTCGCCGGGTCGGCGGTGAGATAGGACAGGATGTTGCAGGAGCCCGAGGCGATCGCGACGAGGTGGTCGCTGGGCTGCAGCGCCAGCGCTTCCATGTCGACGACCGGGTCCTCCCAGATCTGCGGGTAGACCAGGCCGGAAAAGGCGAGCGTGAACATCCGCTCCAGCATGCCGGCGCGCGACAGGGGCTTGCTGCGGTGGACGGCCGTGGTGAGACCGAGATTGGTCGTGCGCTTCACCGCGCGGATCGTCTGCGTCACGAGGCCCTCGTTCGCGCCCGTTGCGATGGCGAGCCGACTAGAGGAGTCGCGTGACGGTTGGGTGACGCGGCCAACCTCGGGAGAAGCGATCGATCGCCGCCGAACGCGGATGTGAAACAGCCCCTGTTGCACGGGGCTGAAATCAGGAAGACAAATCCCCATATCTCGCGCGACAATCGAACAAGAGCTGGTGGAAAGGAGCCTCGCATGGGCCTGATGGACATGTTCGCCAAAACGGGGAAGCCGGCGGAGCGCGAATTCCCCTTCCAGCTCAGCGATGCCGAGTGGCGCGCGAAGCTGACGCCCGAGCAGTACCGGGTGCTGCGCGGCCACGGCACCGAGCGCGCCGGCTCCTGTGCGCTGAACTTCGAGAAGCGCGCTGGCACCTTCTCCTGCGCCGGCTGCGGCCAGCCCTTGTTCAGGTCACACAAGAAGTTCGAGAGCGGCACCGGCTGGCCGAGCTTCGACCAGCCGCTCGAAGGCGCAGTCGAGGAGAGCGAGGATTACAGCTTCGGCATGCACCGGGTCGAGGTGCATTGCGCCAATTGCGGCGGCCATCTCGGCCACGTCTTCCCTGACGGCCCGCCGCCGACCGGCCTGCGCTACTGCATCAACGGCGTGGCCATGGATTTCGCGCCGGAAGCAGGTTGACGCCTTTCCGCCATGGTCGGGCTTGTCCCGACCATGGCGACAGCTGATGCCGGAGCGCCAGGATGCGGCCGCCGATCGAGACCGACCTGCTCAAGACCTTCGTCACGATTGTCGAGACGCAGAGCTTCACCCGCACCGGTGATCGGCTGCACCGGACCCAGCCGGCGATCAGCATGCAGATCAGGCGGCTGGAGGAGGCGCTCGGCAAAGAGGTCTTCGACCGGACCAAGCGCCAGATCCAGCTGACGCGGGAGGGCGAGGTTCTGCTCCACTACGCCCGGCGCATCCTCTCGCTCAGCGACGAGGCCATGAGCCGCATCGGGCAGGTTGGTCTTTCGGGTATCGTCCGCATCGGCACCTCCGACGACTACGCCAACATCCTGCTGCCCGAAATCCTGCAGCGGTTCGCTCAAACCCATGCCGGCGTTCAGGTCGACATCGTCTGTGACAACGGCGTCGCCATCGAGCGCAGGCTGAAGGATGGCCTCATTGATCTTGCGCTCGTCGCCTGCCGCGGCACGGTGCCGGAGCAAGAGTTGATCCGGACGGAGGAGCTGGTCTGGATCGCGGCCTCCGCAGCTCAGGCAAGGAGCCGCCCTCTCCCCCTGGCCGTGTTTCCCGAGGGCTGCGTCTGCCGGGCGACGATGGCGGAGGCTCTCGATGCCGCTGGGCGCGATTGGCGGATCGGCTTCAGCAGCGACAATATCGGCGCGATCCACGCCGCGGTCCGCTCCGGCCTGGGCATCAGCGCCGTCGAGCGCAGCCTCGTCCCGGCGGGCGTGCGGATCCTGGATCAGGCCGAGGGCCTGCCCAGGCTCGCTCCCGTGCATCTCTGCCTCAAGCTCAACCCGGCCAGCGCCTCACCGGTCCTCGCTGCGCTCGCCGACGAGATCCGGATCGGCCTCGCGCCGGCGCCACTCTGCTACGAGCCGCAAGCTCATCACGTCTGAGCCGCAGCCTGCCGCCGCGGCTCGCGCGGCACCACGACAATGGCGCTCAGGATAATGATCGCGAGGCCGGCATAAGCCCAGCGATCTGGTGCGTCGTCGAAGACGACAATACCGAGAATGGTAGCCGTGATCACCTCGGCATAGGTGAAAGGCGCGAGCAGGCTCGCCTCTGCCCGCTCGAACGCCTTGATGATCAGGAAATGCGCGATCGCGGCGACGCAGCCGGTCGCTGCGAGCTGCAGCCACTGGATGGCGCTCGGCGACTGCCAGACCGGGATGACCGCGATGCTCGACAGGACGCAGCCGACGAGCCCGGTCTGGTAGACCGAGACGATCGCCGGGATCCTGTTCTCGACCACCCGCGTCAGCAGCAGGAAGACGGCATAGCCCATCCCGGCTGCCAGATCGATGAGATAGCTCCACTGCCAGGTCTCGGCGCTCGGCCTGATCGCCAGGACGATGCCGAGGAAACCGACGGCGATCGCCAGCCATTGCAGTGGCGCGACCTTCTCCTTGAAGACGACGAGCGCCAGCAGGGTCAGCAGAAAGGGCTCGACGAACCACAGCGTCAGCGCCGTGGTCAGTGGCATATGGTGGATCGCGACATAGAACAGCGCCACCGCGAGGAAGAGCGCGGCGCTCCTGGCGGTCAGCGTCCAGGACACGGTCGGCAGCAGCATGCGGGGACCGTATTGCCAGGCGCTATAAAGACCCGTCGCCAGGCAATGAAAGAAGAAGCACGCCCAGATCACCTGTAGCACAGGCAATGATGCGGACAGGTATTTGGCGAGAGTATCCGAGATCGGCAGGATCTGAAGCGCGATTATAAGCAGGAGAATGCCGGTCAGTTGCCGTGAATCCATAGCCGAATGCCTCGCGTGACATGCGCAGCAAGCTCGCAGAACGGCAGGCGCTGGAGAAATCCGGAGTTTGGATGCCAGGATCAGCGATGTTTATGACGGCACCGTCATGGTCGGGCTTGTCCCGACCATCCACGTCTTCGTGGATCAAGTGCGGTGCTCAAGACGTGGATGCTCGCCACAAGGGCGAGCATGACGGATGAGGCTAAGCCAACTCCGGCACCGCCCTTCTCGCCAGCGTCGCCGCATCGACCGCCAGCGGCAAGTCGCCGAACTGGCCGGACCAGTGCCCGCCGAGCCGCGTCGCGACGAAGGCGTCCGCCACCGCATGCGGCGCATGGCGGATCAGCAGCGCACCCTGTAGCATCAGCGCCAGCCGCTCGGTCAGGAGGCGCGCCTGGCCTTCATGGCGGATGAGGTCGTGCAGGTCGGTCTCCAGCGCCTGCAACGCTGCATCGTAGCGCCGGTCCTGCCCGGAGACCGCGTGCAGCTCCGCGCGCAACGCCTGCAGCGAGCCAGGCTCGCGCTCCAATGAGCGCAGCACGTCGAGACAGATGACATTGCCCGAGCCTTCCCAGACCGAGTTCAGCGGCGCCTCGCGATAATGCCGCGCCATCGGGTTCTCCTCGATGAAGCCGTTGCCACCATGGCACTCCAGCGCCTCGACCACGACCGCCGGCGTGCGCTTCGCCACCCAGTATTTCGCCAGCGGCGCACCGATCCGGGCCAGCAGCTTCTCGCTTTCCGACAGCTCCTGCTGGTCGACCGCGGCGAACAGCCGGAAGGCGAGCCAGGCCGCGGCCTCCGCCTCGATGGCGAGGTCGGCGAGGACGTTCTGCATGATCGGCTGGTCGATCAGCAGCCGCTGGAAGGCCGTGCGGTGCTGGGCGTGATGGCCGGCCAGCATCACCGCCTGCCGCATCAGCCCGGCGGACGCCGCGGCGATGTCGAGCCGCGTATTGTGGTTCATCGACAGGCCGGTGCGCAGGCCCCGGCCGGGATCGCCGAGCATATGGCCGATGGCGCCGCGGAACTCGACCTCGGAGGAGGCGTTCGAGCGGTTGCCGCATTTGTCCTTGAGGCGCTGGATGGCGATGCCGTTGCGTTCGCCATCCGGCCGCCAGCCCGGCACGACGAAGCAGGAAATGCCCTCCTCATTGCGCGCCAGCGTCAGGAAGACGTCGGAATGCGGCACCGAGAAGAACCATTTGCTGCCATGCAGCGAATAGGTGCCGTCGCGATTGTCATAGGCGATGGTCTGGGTCTGGCGCAGATCGGAGCCGCCTTGCGTCTCGGTCATCGCCATGCCGACGGTTGCGCCCGTCTTGCCGGCGGCCGGCCCCTGGCTCTTGTCGTAAGTTTTCGAGGAGATCAGCCCGCCCCATTGCGCCCAGAGCGCCCGGTCCTGCTTCAGCACCGGGATCGCCGAATAGGTCATCGAGATCGGGCAGCAGATGCCGCTCTCGCAGCCATACCAGAGATATTGCAGGGCGGCCCGCGCCACCTGCGCCCCCGGCCCCGGCCTGTTCCAGGCCAGCGCATGCGTCTCCTGGCCGATGGCGCGGGTCATCAGCGCGTGCCAGGCCGGATGGAACTCGATCTGGTCGATGCGATTGCCGAAGCGGTCATGGCTGCGCAGTTCCGGCCCATGCCGGTTGGCGAGCCGCGCCATCTCGATCGTCTCGGCCGCGCCGACCGTCCGCCCGGCCTCATGCAGCCGTTCATCGGCCCAGCCGGCATCGAAAGCGGCGATCGCCGCCTTCAGCACGGGATCGGCGGAATAGGCGTCGTAGTCGGCCAGCGGCGGCACCTGATTGGTGACCTGATGGGCGTGCGATGCCTGGGCCATGAGCTTCCCTTCCGATCCGCGAACCGCCCCGTCATTAACCAGCAGATTATGCCGGCATCCGGGAATTGCGAACCTGCCCGATTGCCGCCCGAGTTCTCCCGGCACTTCGCCCGGCGCGCCACCATCGGCGCGGGCCTATGGAGAGCCTTCACGTGCCGCGACGCGTCCCGAGTACCCTGATCATCGCGCTGACCGCCGGCTTCGGCCTCGCTACAGTTCCGGCAAACGCCCAGCCCCAATCGGCAGCGAAAATACAGGCCGGCGAGGGCCGGCCCTATGAGATCGCCGACAGCGAGGTCTGGGATGTGCCGGACTCGGTCTCGCGCCGCGGCTACCAGGTCTTCGTCGCCCTGCCGCCGTCCTATGCAAAGGAGCCGCAACGGAAATATCCGGTGCTCTATGTCACCGATGCCGACTACGCCTTCCCGATCCTCCGCCAGATCAGCCGCCGCCTGAACCTCGAGGGCGCCAGGATCGAGGAGTTCATCCTGGTTGGCCTGTCCTATGCCAAGGGTGAGGATGGCGCGGCCAGCCGCCGGCGCGACTACACCCCGACGACGAACGGGCCGAGCACCGCACCATCCGGCGCGATCCATGGCCAGGGACAGGCCTACCAGACCTATCTGCGCGATCAGGTGAAGCCGTTCATCGCCGCCCGCTACCGCGTCGATCCGGCAAGAGCGCTCTTTCTCGGGCACTCTTACGGGTCGTTGCTCGGCGCGCAGATCCTCTTCACCGAGCCCGGCCTGTTCAGCGGCTACATCCTTGGCAGCCCCTCGCTCTGGTACGACAAGCGCCACGCCCTGGGCCTCGAGGCGAGCTATGCCGCCAAGAACCGTGATCTGCCGGCCAAGGTCTTCCTCTATGTCGGCGAGTACGAGGCGCTGCGCAAAGGCGACCGACGCTACAGCCAGAGCGTCGATATGGTGGCCGACAACCAAGCACTGGAGAAAGCACTGAAGGACCGGAAATATCCGAGCCTGAGCTTGAAGTCGGTCGTCCTCAACGACGAGGACCATCTCACGGTCGCCCCACGCGGCTTCACGCAAGGCCTGCGATATCTCCTGCCAGCGCGTTGATGCGGCGGGGTTTACGATGACCTGCTCGCCGCCGCGGAAAACCCTCCGCGACGGCGAGCAATCCAAGCCGCCTGCCCCTATATTGACCGTGAACGAATCACGATCACGCCAAGCCGGGCCAAAGCCAAGCCAGTGTCAGACCACACGACCTCCGCCCCCCTGCCCCGCCCCGGCGGCCTCGCCTCGCGCGCCGCCGCGCAGCCGGCCGCCGGCTATCTGCAGGGGCTCAACCCGGAGCAGCGCCAGGCGGTCGAGGCGACCGACGGGCCCGTGCTGGTTCTGGCCGGCGCCGGCACCGGCAAGACCCGCGTCCTCACCACCCGCATCGCCCATCTGATCGCGACGAACCGCGCCTACCCCTCGCAGATCCTCGCCGTGACCTTCACCAACAAGGCGGCGCGCGAGATGAAGGAGCGCGTCGCAAACCTCGTCGGCCCGGTCGCCGAGGGCATGCCCTGGCTCGGCACCTTCCACTCGATCTCGGCCAAGCTGCTGCGCCGCCATGCCGAATTGGTCGACCTGCGCTCCGATTTCACCATCCTCGACACCGACGACCAGATCCGCCTGATGAAGCAGGTGATCCAGGCCGAGGGTATCGACGAGAAGCGTTGGCCCGGCCGCATGCTTGCCGGCTTCATCGATAGCTGGAAGAACCGCGGCCTCGCGCCCAAGGACGTGCCGCCGGGCGAATCCGGCGTCTTCGCCTCCGGCAAGGGCGGCAAGCTCTATGCCGCCTATCAGGAGCGCCTGAAGACGCTGAACGCCGTCGATTTCGGCGACCTTCTGCTGCATTGCCTGACGCTGTTCCGCGAGCATCCGGAACTGCTTGCGAGCTATCACGAGCGCTTCCGCTACATCCTCGTCGACGAGTACCAGGACACCAACGTCGCCCAGTATCTCTGGCTCAGGCTTCTTGCACAGGGCCGGCGCAACATCGCCTGCGTCGGCGACGACGACCAGTCGATCTATGGCTGGCGCGGCGCCGAGGTCGACAACATCCTGCGCTTCGAGCACGACTTCCCGGGCGCGACCGTGGTCCGACTGGAGCGCAATTATCGCTCGACCGGCCATATCCTCGCCACCGCCGCCAAGCTGATCGCCCGCAACGAGGGCCGGCTCGGCAAGACCCTGCGCACCGAGGACGAGGCCGGCGAGAAGGTCACCATCACCGGCGCCTGGGACAGCCAGGAGGAAGCCCGCCTGATCTCGGACGAGATCGAGGCGATGCAGTCCAAGGGCGAGAACCTTTCCGAAGTCGCGATCCTCGTGCGCATCTCCGCGCAGATGCGCGAGATGGAGGAGCGGCTCATCCATGTCGGCGTGCCCTATCGCGTCATCGGCGGCCCGCGCTTCTATGAGCGCGCCGAGATTCGCGACGCCATGGCGTATCTGCGCTGCGTGGTGAGCCCCACCGACGACCTCGCCTTCGAGCGCATCGTCAACGTGCCCAAGCGCGGCCTCGGCGACGCCACCATCCAGCTCCTGCACAACCATGCCCGGGCGACCGGCTTCTCGCTGATGCAGTCAGCGCGGGCCGTGGTCGAGACCGAGGAATTGAAGCCCAAGGCCCGCACGACCTTGCGCGAGCTGGTCGAGGCCTTCGCTCGCTGGCAAAGCAAGGCCGAGGCGATGCAGCAGGGCGAGCTCGCCGAGCTGGTGCTGGAAGAGAGCGGCTACACCGAGATGTGGCAGAAGGACCGCTCGGCCGACGCCGCCGGTCGCCTGGAAAACCTCAAGGAGCTGGTCCGCTCGCTCGACGAATTCCCCGACCTGCCATCCTTCCTCGAGCACGTCTCGCTGGTGATGGACGCCGATAGCGGCGATGGCGGCGCCCGCGTCTCGATCATGACGCTGCACGCCGCCAAGGGGCTGGAGTTCGACACCGTCTTCCTGCCCGGCTGGGAGGAAGGGCTGTTCCCGAACCAGCGCGCCCTAGACGAAAACGGTCGCGCCGGGCTGGAGGAGGAGCGCCGCCTCGCCCATGTCGGCCTGACCCGCGCCCGCAAGCGGCTGAAGCTCTATTTCGCCTCGAACCGCCGCATCCACGGCCTCTGGCAATCGAGCCTGCCCTCGCGCTTCATCGACGAATTGCCGGAGGACCATGTCGAGGTCGTCCAGGCGCCGACCGCCTATAGCCAGGGCGGCTACGGCGCCTCGCGCTTCGAGCGCATGGAAAGCTTTGGCTCCTCCTACCAGACGCCCGGCTGGCAGCGCGCGCAGGAGAACAAGGCGAAGTTCGGCTCGGGCGGCAGCTCCGGCTTCTCTGACGCCGGCCAGCGCGGCTTCGGCTCAGGTCGCCAGCGCGGCCCGATGCTGATCGAGGGCGAGCTGACGGCGAAGTCGACAGGGACCTCCGCCTACGATCCCGGCGCCCGCGTCTTCCACATCAAGTTCGGCCCCGGCTCGGTCGCCAGCGTCGACGGCAACAAGCTGACCGTCGATTTCGACAAGGCTGGCAGGAAGATGGTGCTGGATAGCTTCGTGCAGAAGGCGGGATGACAACCATCATTTTCACACTTAAGGCCGCGCAGGAGAATATCATATTTTTCAATTACTTAGATCATAAGCAATTTTTCACACGCCGCCAAAGATCGCCGACCCGCTGATTTCACAAGCAGAAAATTGTAGCAATTTCAAATACATAATCATCTTTCTGTGCGAAACTCGGGCGTTTTCGCGACGAAAGTTTCTGGTACATATAAATAGATCGGTGCTTCGCCCAACTCCTTGAGGCACCGATGCTCAACAACAGCAGCGACATCATTCGCCGCCTCGAACGCGAGGGCTGGGAATGCGCGCGCGTCGCCGGCTCGCACCACGTCTTCAAAAAGCCGGGCGTCCGTGCCACTATCGTCGTGCCGCATCCGAAGAAGACCCTCGGACCCGGTCTCGTGCTGAAGATCTACAAGCAGGCAGGCTGGCCGCGCGATTGAGATGACCCATTACGTCGCCATCATCGAGGATGCCGGCCCCGACCACGCCGTCGGCGTCTGGTTCCCAGATCTGCCTGGCTGTTTCTCGGCCGGCGACACGCTGGACGAGGCGATGGCGAATGCGCCCGAAGCGCTCGCGCTCTGGATCGAGTCGATGGCCGAGGACGGCAAGACGATCCCGCGCGCCCGCACGCCGAGCGAGTTGAAGGCCGATCCCGAGACCGCGGCGGACATGGCGGCCCATGCTATCGCACTCATTCCGGCCCCGCGCCTCGCCTTCCAGCCGGCTGCCGAATAGGCCCGCAAACCTCTGCTTCAATCTCCGTCGCCAGCGTCGACGGCGACCAGCTGACCGTCGATTTCGACAAGGCCGGTAAGACAACCGCACTGGACTCGTTCGTTCAGAAAGCGGGCTAGGCTCCAGCCTCGCGATTCTCCGAGGCTGGCCCCATGCATCCCGACATCATCGTCACCGACAGCATCGACGAGAGCTTCCTGTCGGTGTTGCAGGAAGGCCTGCGGGGCTACAACGAGGAACAGGGCGGCGCGACCGATCTGAAGCCGATCCAGGTCAAGGTCCGCGATCCGCAGACGGGTGCGCTCGCCGGCGGCCTCTCCGGCCGGACCTCGCGCGGCGTGCTCTTCATCGACTATGTCTACCTGCCGCAGAGCCTGCGCGGCTCTGGTGTCGGCAGCCGGATGCTGGCCATGGCCGAGCACGAGGGCAGAAGGCGCGGCTGCAGCAAGGCGGTGCTCTTCACCATCACCTTCCAGGCCCCGGACTTCTACAAGCGCCTCGGCTGGAAGGTCCTCGGCGAGGTCGCGCCCAAGCCGCCCGGCGCAACCCGCATCTACCTGACCAAGGATCTGTGAGCGCGATGCCGACCGGGACGCTCGCAGGCCGCGTGGCGGTGATCACCGGCGCCGGGCGCGGGCTCGGCGCCGCGCTGGCGATCTCGCTTGCCGACGCCGGCTGCCGGCCGGTCCTGTGCGGCCGCAGCATAGCTAACCTCACTGCCACACAAGCCGTAGTCCGCGAGCGGACCGGGATCGAGCCGCTCCTGATCGCGCTCGACCTCGCCGATGCCGCCAGCGTCGAAGCGGCCAGCCGGACCATTGCTGACGGCACCGACGGCGTCGACATCCTGATCAACAACGGCGCGATGTGGCTGGAGGGGCGCGAAACGCCCTATTCCGCTGAGGAGGTGCTCGGCGTCGTCAACGCCGCGGTCTCCGGCACCTTCCTGCT
Organism: Rhizobiales bacterium 2SD; assembly: GCA_005502805.1. Lineage (GTDB taxonomy): Bacteria > Pseudomonadota > Alphaproteobacteria > Rhizobiales > Beijerinckiaceae > Allobosea. The sequence goes on from SCMY01000002.1 coordinate 105,992, forward strand.
GACCCAGGCGCTGCTGCCGGCGCTCAGGCGCTCGGCCTGCCCGGACATCGTCACCATCGGCTCGATCAGCGGCCTGCCCAATGCCGCCTTGCAGAGCGTCTCGGTGCCCTTCTACGCCGCCAAGCATGCTCAGGCGGCGCTCGCCGACGGTTTCCGCCAGATGCTCGCCGGCACGCCGGTCCGCTCGATCACGGTCCACCCGCCCTATCTCGACGACATGCTGCCGGGCGATGAAGCGTGGCAGGCGAGCCCGCAACGGGCCAAGGGTAGCCGCGCCGGCAATCGCGACGTCGTCGAAGCCGTGATCTTCGCCCTGACACGGCCGCGGAGCGTCACCCTGTCGATCACACTCGACGCCGATGACGGCGGTCTGTTTCCGCGCCAGGCCTGAGCTGATACCGGGCTTGTACAGCTCCCTGGCCATCAGCCCCTGCTCCAATCACCGAGCCTTGACGAATCTACCTACTAGTAGGTAAATACCAGTATGATCACCCCTTCGACGACCTATGACGACATCCTCCGTTGCGCGCGGTCGCTGCTGATCGAGGGCGGCTATAACGGCTTCAGCTATGCCGACATCGCCAAGGTGGTCGGCATCCGAAACGCCAGCATCCACCACCATTTTCCGACCAAGTCCGACCTCGTTCGCACGCTCGTCGCCCGCTACCGCGAAGAGGCCGAGGCAGGCATTGCCGAGCTGGAACGCCAGGTCGCCGACCCCGCCGATCAGCTGCGCGGCTATGTCGGCTATTGGGAAGCTTGCATCGTCGATGCCAGTGCTCCGCTCTGCCTCTGCGCCTTGCTCGCGAGTCAGATCCCGGTGCTGCCTGAAGAGATCACGCTGGAAGTGCGCGCGCATTTCAGGACGTTCTCGGCCTGGCTGACCTCGGTTCTCGAACACGGGGCACGGCAGGGCAGCCTGCATTTCAGCGGTACGGCCAAGGCCGAAGCCGAAGCATTCCTGGCCAGCGTCCATGGCGCCATGCTCTCGGCGCGCGCCTATGGCGATCCCAAGATGTTCGGCGTCATCACCCGCCCGCTTCTGCAGCGCCTTACGATCCAGAACTAGAACTCTCGCCTGGAAGGCGAAAGCATCGTGCCAAAACCTACCGATTAGTAGGTAGACATAAATCTCCAACGGTCTGAACGCTGGCTTTCGCAGCCGTCAGTCACTCAAGGAAAGGACCTTCCCCATGTTCGGTATTTCGCCCCTCGGCTGGGTGCATACGCTCGGCAGCCTGCCCGCCATCCCGGCGGCGGCCTATATGCTCGCGGTCCATGGCCGGATCGTGCCACGCTCGCCAGCGGGCATCCTCTATCTGGTCTCCATGGTGATCGGCGCCGCCACAGTCTTTCTCGTCGGGCATCAGCCGGTGAGCTACGTCATCGGCGCGCTGACACTGCTGCTCCTGGTCGTGGGCTATTCCATCGGCCGCCTGCCGGTCTCCCAAGCGATCGCGGCTTATGTCGAGACGGTAACCCTCAGCGTGACGGTGTTCCTGCTGATGCTGCCGACCGCCACGGAAATCCTGCGCCGCGTCCCCGACGGGCATCCGTTCGTCACCGACCTGAAATCCCCACTGCTTCTCAGCGTGCAGGGCGGCATTCTCGCCGCACTCGTGATCGGCGTGACCGCACAGATCATCCACCTGCACAGGAAGGACAAGACAGCGACGGCATGACGGAGGCGCCCAGCCTGACGGCCGGCGCCTACCCCTCCTCGCGCTCCCGAAAGGCCCGCCGCGCCGCCGAGACCTCGGCATGATAGGTCTCGGCCCAGGTCCAGACGCCGCAGAAGGCGGCGCTGAGCTCGCGGCCGAGCTCGGTCAGCGTGTAGTCGACATGCGGCGGGATCACCGGGTGGACGGTGCGCACCACCAGCCCGTCGCGCTCCATCTCGCGCAGCGTCTTGGTCAGCATCTTCTGGCTGATGCCGCCGACGATCCGCCCGCATTCGGTGAAGCGCAGCGTGCCGTGCTCCTCCAGCGCCTCCAGCACCAGCATCGTCCATTTGTCGGCGACCTGCGCAATCACCTGCCGCACCAGCGATTCCACCGCCTTCGAGACCGGCGGAATCTCCTCGCTGCGCTTGTGCATCGCCGCCATCGCCTCGCGGATCGCATGCATGCCGACACTCTCCTTTTGGTGCGTATCGAACCTTTGGGCGCCTTCTTTCCGCCAGAGAGTAGCGACGCCAGCTGATGTCTCGCAACCAGGAAAGGGATTTGCGATGAACATCACCGGCAACACCATCCTCATCACCGGCGGCGGCTCGGGTATCGGCCGTGCGCTGGCCGAGGCCCTGCACCAGGCCGGCAACCAGGTCGTCATTGCCGGCCGGCGCGAGGCGCTGCTCCATGAAGTGACGACGGCCAATCCGGGCATGGAGGCGCTCCTGCTCGACATCCAGGACAAGGAGGATGTCGCCGCCTTCGCTCGGCAGGCGATCGAGAGCTTCCCGGCGCTCAACGCCGTCATCCACAATGCCGGCATCATGCGCAGCGAGGCGGTCGCGGCCGGCGATTTCCTCGATACCGCCGAGGACACGATCGCCACCAATCTGCTCGGCCCGATCCGGCTCACCGCGGCGCTGCTACCGCATCTTCTGAAGCAGCCGCGCGCGGCGATCCTGACCATCTCCTCCGGCCTCGCTTTCGTGCCGCTCGCGACGACACCGACCTACAGCGCGACCAAGGCCGCGATCCATTCCTGGTCGATGGCACTGCGCGAGCAGCTCAAGGCGACCTCGGTCGAGGTCATCGAGATCGCCCCGCCTTACGTCCAGACCGAATTGCTCGGCCCGCAGCAGGCGGTCGATCCCGCAGCGATGCCGCTGGCCGAGTTCACCAGCGAGGTGATGGCGCTGCTCGAAAGCCAGCCAGCCTCGGGCGAGATCATTGTCGAGCGCTGCAAGCCGCTGCGCTTCGCCGCCGAGAACGGCCAGGTCGCCGCGATCTTCGCCCAGCTCAACGCGCAGCACGGCTGAGCGCCGGCCGGTGCTGCACTCGGGTCCGTCCTATTCCGCCTCATGGCAGCAGACGCATAGCTTGTTGCCGTCCGGATCGCGGAAATAGGCGCCGTAATAGTTCGGGTGGTAATGCGGCCGCAGTCCGGGCGGCCCCTCGCAAGCTCCGCCGCGCGCCAGCGCGGCGGAATGGCAGCGGTCGACGCTGGCGCGATCGCCGGCAAGCAGCGCGATCATCTGGCCATTCCCGACGCTCGCAGCCTCGCCGTCGAACGGCGCCGACAGGATGAAGAGCGGCCGCCCTCCGGCCTGTTGCTGCCATGCGGCCCAGGGCTTCTCACGGTCACAGAAGCGCAGCCTGTGACCGAGCTCGGCGAACAGTGCCTCATAGAAGGCGAAGGCCGGCTCGAACGCATTGGTCCCGACACTGACATGCGACAACATCTGGGCGTCTCCGGGCACGAAAGAAGCAAGCTTAGGAGAGACCGCGCTTCTGCCAAATGGGCGTGACGGCGCATGACATCCGCCCCCGCCTTTGCTAAGCCCCCGCCATGCGCGAAGGCCTCCTCCCCTCGACGGTCGCGACCGTCCTCGAACTCGAAACCAGCGGCGACAAGGCACGCGCCTTGACCGAACTCCTGGGCGAGGTTTTCGACCCGACCGAGACCGCCGTCTCCGCCTTCGAAGTCGAGAGCGGCGTCACCACGCTGTCGCTGAATGCGCCCTGGAAGGTCGAGATCTATTTCGCGACCCATCCGGACGAAGATGCGGTGCGCGACATGCTGCGCCCCATCGTCGGCGACAGCATCGATGCGACGCCTTTCGCCACGGTCAACCAGAAGGATTGGGTCGCAGCCAGCCTGGAAGGCCTGCAGCCGGTGCGCGCCGGCCGCGTGCTCGTCCACGGCTCGCATGATCGCGACGCGGTGAAGGTCAACGACGTCGCCATCGAGATCGAGGCGGCGCTCGCCTTCGGCACCGGCCATCACGGCACCACCGCCGGCTGCCTGCTGGCGCTCGACGCCGAACTGAAGAAGCGCCGGCCGCGCAACGCCATCGATGTCGGCACCGGCACCGGCATCCTGGCGCTCGCCCTCGCCAAGCAGGTCAAGCGCAAGGTCGTCGCCGGCGACATCGACGCGATCGCGATCGAGGTCTCGGCCCGCAATGCCCGGATCAACCACGCCCCGCAGGCGCTCGACCTCTATGTCGCGCCCGGCCTGCGTCACGCCAAGGCGGACCGGCCGCGCCATTTCGACCTGATCTTCGCCAATATCCTCGCCGGCCCGCTGCGCAAGCTTGCGCCCGCGATCGCGCGCGCCTTGTCGGACGACGGCACGGTGATCCTGTCGGGGCTGCTGGAAATGGACGTCGCCGGCGTGGTCTCGGCCTATCGCCATCAGGGGCTGGCGCTGGCGCAGCGCTCCTCGCGCGAAGGCTGGGCGACCCTGGTCATGAAAAGAGGCGGCGCAGCCGCCAGGCCACGCCGCCTCTACTAGGCCTACTGCTTCGAGCGCTGCTGCGCTCAGAAGCCGAGATGGCCGTACTTTCCTTCGGCTTCAGCCTGCAGAGCGCGGGCGTCGTGCCAGACCGCGGCCGCGAACTTGGCGGCGTCGACGATCGAGTCATAGGCGTGCTTGACGATGGCGATCATGGTCTTGGTTCCTTGTCGGTTGCGCGCGGCGCGTTTCGCGGCCTGCGGCGCTTGAAGATCAGCGGTTGAACGGCAGCTCGGCGTCGCGTTTCAGCGTCGTCTGCGGGAAGCCGCCCAGCACCAGTTCGCTCTCGCGCACCAGATAGCTATGGGCGCGCAGCTCACGCAGGGCCGAACGGCGGCGGCTCTCGATCAGCGCAGCATAGAAGCGCTGCCAGAAGCCCTGGCCGGCGGTCTTTGTCTCCGTCGTCTCGGCGCGGGTGATGGCCGGAAGGACGTCGGTGGAATTCAGCACATAGGTCATAGGGTCTCTCCTCAGATCACGAAGGACAGTCCCGGTCGCTTCCTCGTTCTCTTATGCGACTAAAGTGGGCCGTCTTCGCACTTGCGAGAAGATATGTTCGCATATGCACAACATGCACAGAACGCATGACGGAAAAAGAAATCCGTTAACAAGTGCGCAGATCGCATAGCTAACAGGCAGACCGCTCAAATGCGAGCCATCGCGCGCCTGCTGGGAAAGCAGGGCCGAAACGGCAGTTTTGCACTGGCCTTTCGCGCGCGCGGAGGCGAGCATGCGGCAAATCCCGCCTTGCCGAGCCCGACATGACCGATTCCCATCCAGTCTGCCGCTTCCAGTCCTTCTCCGAGCCGAGCGATCCGTCGCAGGTCGCGCCGCGCGTCGCTTCCTTGCGCGCCGCTTTGGCCAAGCAGGGCCTCGACGGCTTCATCATCCCGCGCGCCGACGAGCACCAGGGCGAGTATGTACCCGCCCATATGGCACGCCTCGCCTGGCTGACCGGCTTCACCGGCTCGGCCGGCCATGCGGTCGTGCTCGCCGACAAGGCGGCGCTGATCGTCGACGGCCGCTACACCATCCAGTCCGCCGCGCAGACCGACACCAGCGTCGTGACGCCGACCAAGATGGAAGAGACCCCGCTCGACAAATGGGTCGAGACCAATCTGCCGGCCGGCGGCAAGCTCGGCTACGATCCCTGGCTCCACACCGTCGACGGCGTCGCAAAACTGGAGAAGGCGGTCTCGGTGGCCGGCGGCATGCTCGTTCCTGTGACGCCGAACCCGATCGACGCGCTCTGGAGCGACCGCCCTGCCCCGCCGATTGCCCCGGTCAAGGCGCATCCGGCCGCCTATGCCGGCGAGAGCAGCGCCGACAAGCTCGCCCGCATCCAGCAGGAACTGGCCAAGGCCAAGGTCGACGCGCTCGTGCTGTCCGATCCGCACGCGCTCGCCTGGACCTTCAACATCCGCGGCGGCGATGTCGAGCACACGCCGCTGCCGCTCGGCTATGCCATCGTCCCGCGCGAGGGCCGCCCGACCGTCTTCCTGGCGCCCGAGAAGATCACCAACGAGGCCGGCGACGCCATCGGCGCACTCGGCGAGATCGCCCCGCCGCAGGCACTGGAGCAGCAGCTCAAGGCGCTCGGCGCGGCCAAGGCCAAGGTCCGGCTCGATTCGGCGACCGCCGCCTCGGCACTCGCGACGCTGATCCGCGATGCTGGCGGCACGCCTGAAGCCGGCACCGACCCGATCGCCCTGATGAAGGCGAGGAAGAACGAGGCGGAGCTCGCCGGCAGCCGCCGGGCGCATTTGCGCGATGGCGCAGCGATCGTCCGTTTCCTGTCCTGGCTGGCGCGCGAGGCGCCCAAGGGCGGCCTGACCGAGATCGACGCCGTCGCGGCGCTGGAGGCCGAGCGGCTGAAGACCGGCGAACTGCGTGATGTCTCCTTCACCACCATCGCCGGCGCCGGCCCGAACGCGGCGCTGCCCCACTATCGCGTTACCGAATCGAGCAACCGCAAGATCGAGCCTGGCATCTTCCTGGTCGATTCCGGCGGGCAGTACGAGGACGGCACCACCGACATCACCCGCACCATGGCGGTCGGTGAGCCGAGCGCCGAGATGCGCGACCGCTATACCCGCGTGCTCAAGGGTCATCTCGCCATCTCGCGCGCAGTCTTCCCGAAGGGGACGTCAGGCGCCCAGCTCGACGCCTTCGCCCGCGCCCCGCTCTGGCAGGCCGGGCTCGATTTCGACCACGGCACCGGCCATGGCGTCGGCAGCTATCTCTCGGTGCATGAGGGGCCGCAGCGCCTCTCCAAACTTGGCACCACCCCGCTCGAGCCCGGCATGATCCTCTCGAACGAGCCCGGCTACTACAAGGAAGGCGCCTACGGCATCCGCATCGAGAACCTGATCGTGGTCGAGGAGCGGGTTATCCCGGGAGGCGACCGCACCATGTACGGTTTCGAGACGGTGACCTGGTGCCCCTATGAGCGGGCGCTGATCGATCTCTCGCTGCTCGACGAGGGCGAGATCGCCTGGATCAACGCCTATCACGCGCAGGTCTGGAGCAATCTCGCGCCACTGGTCGAGGGCGAGGCGAAGGCCTGGCTGGAGCAGGCGTGCCTGCCGTTGTGACAGTAGCCTCCTTCTCCCCTCGGGGGAGAAGGTCCCGGCAGGGGGATGAGGGCGGTACGACCGGGTGAAACGAGGACAGGCCGAGCCTGTTCTCCCCTCATCCGTCAGCGCTTCGCGCTGCTACCTTCTCTCCCGAGGGGAGAAGGAAGAACCCGTCACTCCCACAAATCGGTCGACAGATACTTCAGCCCGGAATCGCAGACGATGACGGCAATCGTCTTGCCCGCCTCAGCTCCACGCAGGAGCTGCAGCGCCGCCGCGACATTCGCCCCGGCCGAGAAGCCGCCGAAAATCCCCTCAAACCGCGCCAGCAGCCGCGTCGTCTCGCGCGCCTCCTCGCCCGTCACCTGCAGATAGCCGTCGACCGGCAGGTCCCTGAGGAAGGCGAGATCGGCCATCGAATAGCCACCACCCTGGATCGGATGATCAGGCCTGGCCACTGCCTCGCCCGCCGCAGCCGCGGCCCCGGCCGGCTCGACGACATAGCAGCGCACAGCCGGGCTGCGCTCCTTCAGCGCCCTGGTCACGCCGGCATAGCTGCCGCCGGAGCCGATGAAGTCGACGAACGCGTCGATGGTCCCGCTGCTTTGCTCCCAGAGTTCCGGCCCGGTCGTGCGGTAATGCGCCAGCCAGTTGCCGTCGCGGTGGAACTGGTCGGCCCGGAAGGCGCCGCGTTCCTGCGTGATCCGCTTCGCCTCTTGGTCGACGAGTTCGAGATCGCCCCCCGAGACCTGGCCCGGCACCGAGCCGGGAAGCTGGTCGACCAGCACGACCTCGGCTCCGAGCGCCCGCATCATCCTGGCGCGCTCCTCGGAATTGCCCTTCGACATCACGGCGATGAAGGGATAGCCCCTGATCCCGCAGACGATCGCGAGACCGGTGCCCATATTGCCGGAGGTGAGTTCGACCACGGTCTGACCGGGCTTCAACGCCCCTGACGCTTCCGCCTCCTCGATAATGCCGAGCGCCGCCCGGTCCTTCTTCGAGAAGCCGGGATTGAGATAGTCGAGCTTGGCGAGCATGGTCCCGCTGACGCCGAGATGCCGCGTCAGCCGGTCGAGCCGGACCAGCGGCGTGTCGCCGATGGCATCGACGACGGAATTCATCACAGGGCGCATGGCTTTCCTCCAGGCAGCGTTAGGCCACCATGCGCAAGGCAACCACGGTCGCGACGCCGACGGCAACCACGCCGAGCAGCGGCAAGCGCATCGCCGCGAGGCCACAGACCAGCGCCGCCACCGTCTCCGGCCAGCCCGTCGCGAGCGCGCTCGGCGCGATCACCGCAATCAATACGGCGGGCGGGATCGCATCGAAGGCGGCCTGAGCCCGAGCCGAAAGATTAAGCCGGCCAACCAAGGCGAGGCCGGCGATGCGGGTGAGATAGGTCACCAGCGCCATGCCGAGGAAGGCGGCGAGATTGATCGGATCGAGGCTCATTCGGCCGGGCTTTCGACAGGTGTCTCGGCGAGGTCGCCGGCGGCGATCCAGGCGGCGGCGAGGCCGCAGAGCGCGCCCGCCAGCACATGCCAGGGCGGCCCGGCGAGCTTGTAGGCGAGCGCCGAGGCGATGCCGGCGGCCGCCACTGTCCAGGCCGTGACCCTGCCCTTCCAGAAGGCGGCGGTCAGCGCGATGAACAGCGCGGTGAAGGCGAAGTCGGCGCCGTAGCGCTTGGGATCGCCGAGCGCCGCGCCGATGATCGCGCCGGTGGTCGAGGTCGTCAGCCAGCCGAGGACGAACGGCACGACCATGGCGAACCAATAGGCCGGCGTCACCGGATGGCTGCGTGCCCGCTTCTCGGCCAGCGCCCAGTTCTCGTCGGCCATGTAATAGAGCCCGCCGAAGATCTGTGCTTTGGAGAAGCCTTTGAGCTTCGGCGCGATCGAGGCGCTCATCAGGATATGGCGGGCATTGATCAGCGCTGTCGAGAACACCAGCGCGAAGATCGGCGCCGGGCTCGCCCAGAGCTCGACCGCGGCGAACTGCGCCCCGCCGGCGAAGACCAGCACGCTCATCAGGAAGACTTCGAGCGGAGAGAGGCCCTTGCCGGCGGCGAGCGCGCCGAAGAGCAGGCCGATCGGCACAGCCGCCAGCGCAGCCGGCCAGATGTCGTTGAGCCCGGCGCGGGCTTCGTCTTTCCAACTCATGCTTTGTCCATCAGCCGTGATGGGCGGCGCGGAAGACGCCCGGCGTCACGCCGAGCCTCGCCTTGAAGGCGCGGGTCAGATGCGCCTGGTCGCAGAACCCGGTAGCGGCCGCGACCGCTCCGGGGGATTCGCCGCGCCGCAAACGCTCGCGCGCGCGGCGGACGCGGACATCGACGAGATAGGCATGCGGCGTCAGCCCGGTCTCGCGCCGGAAGGCCCGGATCAGGTGATGCCGCGGCAGCCCGGAGCGCTGGGTGAGGTCGGCCAGCGACAGGTCCTCGTCATAGCGCTGCTCGAGCAGCTCCTTCGCCTGCGCGATCGGCCCGCGCTCGCGCCCGATTTCGCGGATCGAGAGGTCGGCATGGCGCGACAGGCACCGGCCATAGGCGCGCAGAAGGCCTTCCTCACCGGCAAGGCCATCGCCGCCCTCCTCCAGCGCACGATGCGCTTCGGAGAACAAGGCAGAGCCTTCCGGGTCTTGCACGGTCGGCTCGGGAAAGAACGGGGTTCCGATCGTCTCGTCGCCGGTCAGCGAGATCGCGACCTCGCGCATCAGCTCGATGGTCGGATAGGTCATCCGGTAGCGATAGCCGCCCTCGCTCGGCGCGCCGTCATGGACGTCGAGCGGGTGGTTGAAGACGAGGTCGCCGGAGCGCGCGAAGAGCGTGCGACCGCGGGCATGCCAGAGCTCGCAGCCGGAAAGGATCGTGCCGACCGCATAGGTCTCATGGGCATGCGGCGAATAGGTGTGGGTCGAGAACCGCGCCGACAGGCATTCCAGCCCGGAGAAGCGCGCCGCCGTGAACAGGCGGGCGTGCTCGCCCTCCCGGAGCGGCATCTCTCCCAGTGCATCGCCTTGGCTGATCAAATCCATGGCGCAAGATAGAGCGGAACCGCGCCTTGATGTCTTGAAGAAAAGTGATGGCGACGATCACGCGACCGTCGCCATTTAGTCGACCTCAGGGGCGCGGCGGCTCCTTGCCGGCGACCAGCACCAGGAGCGCGCCGGCGAGCGTCGCCACCGCCATGTAGCCGATCGGACCGAGGCCGCCGACATGGTTGACCAGCAGGCCGCCGAGCACCGCGCCGCTCGCGATCGCGACCAGGAAGGCCGCCGTCACCAGCCCGCTCGCCGATTCGGCGTGATCGGCCGCGACGCGCACCATCCAGGTCTGGAAGCCGACCGGCGCGAAGCCGAAGGCGAAGCCCCAGAGCGCCACCGCGACCCCGGCGACGATCGCCGAGGCGCCAAACTGAAGCATGACCAGCCCCAGAATGCCGATCGCCAGCGCGAAGGAGACGATCGCAAGCTTGACGCCGCGCCCCGCGACCGCCCCGCCGGCGAAGTTGCCGATGACATTGCCGAGGCCATAGCCGAGCAGCACGATAGTGATCGCCGCGACGCCGAGCTGCGGCGCATGCTCGAGGAAGGGGCGGATATAGGTGAAGCCGGTGAACTGCCCGGAGATGATGACGAGCACCGAGATCAGCATCAGCCGGATGCTCGGACGCGCGAACAGGATTCCCAGCGTGCCCAGCCGCGGCGCCGCCTGTGGCGGCAGCGGCGGCAACGTGGCCAGCAGCGCCAGCAAAGCGACGCCGGCGAGTGCGGCCGAGAGCCCGAACACCATGCGCCAGCCGATCAGGGAATCGAGATAGGCCCCAAGCGGACCGCCGCCGATGAAGGCGGCCGAGACCCCGGCCGAGATCAGCGCCAGCGCCCGCGGCACGGATTGCGCCGGCACCAGCCGCAGCGTCAGCGCCGGCGCCATCGACCAGAAGCCGCCGAGCGCGAGGCCGAGCAGGAAGCGTGCCGCCAGCAGCATGGCAAAGCCATTGGCCAGCGCCGTGACCAGGCTCGACAGAGCGAGCAGCGACAGAAGCGACCAGAGCACCAGGCGCCGATCGAAGCGGCTGGTGACGATCGGGGTGAAGATGGCGGCGGCGACGCCGACCAGCGAGGTCACCGTGACGGTCTGACCGGCAGCGCCGACACTGATCGAGAGATCGGCGGCGATCGAGGTCAGGACGCTGGCGGGCAGGAATTCGGCGCTGACCAGCGCGAACACGCCCATGGAAAGGGCGAAGACCGCAGGCCAGGCGGCCATGCGCTCTTCGGGCACGATGCCGACGAGCTCGGCATCGGCTGTGGCTGACAAGGAATCCGACATCGGATGCTCCAAAAAAGACCGGAGAAGTTCGGACACCGGAGTTAGGCGTGACCGGCCGGAGCTTCCATGCTAGAAAACCCGATATGCTTGACCAATCGTCCAGAAGATCGGGACCGGACCCGCTGACCGAGATGCTCCGCGGCCTCCGGCTCGAAGGCGTAGACTACGCCCGCTACCAGATGACGACGCCCTGGTGCCTGCTGTTCCCGGCCCAGCCGGCGGCGCGCCTGCATTTCATGGCCGAGCAGGGCTGCTGGCTGCGCACGCCCGAGGGCGAGTGGTGCCGGCTCGAACAGGGCGATGCCGTGTTGATGCCGCGCGGCGTCGAGCATGCGCTCGCCAGCGAGCCCGGCCTCTCGGCGAAACCGATTGGCCACTGCGCCTTCCAGCATTGCTGCGGCGAGATCGCCGAGGCGCGCGGCGGGGCGGGAGAAGGCGACGCGACCTTGTTCTTCAGCGCCAGCCTCTGCTTCAACGTCGACTCGCAGCATCCGATGCTCAGGATGATGCCGGAATTGATGTGGGTGCATGAGATGGCGGTGGCCGAGCCGGCGATCCCGGCCCTGCTGACCACCATGGCCTGCGAACTCACGCTCGACCGCGTCGGCGCCGGCGGCATCCTCACCCGGTTGGCCGACGTCGTCGCCGCCGCCCTGATCCGCTCCTGGGTCGAGCGTGGCTGCGGCAGTGCTACCGGCTGGGTCGCCGCCGCCCGCGACCCCGATATCGGCCGCGTCCTCGCCGCGATCCATCTCAACCCCAGCGAGGACTGGACGGTCGATGCCCTCGCCAAGGTGATGCATGCCTCCCGTTCCGCCTTCGCCGAGCGCTTCGCCAGCATCGTCGGCGAGACGCCGGCCCGCTATGTCCTGCAGGTCCAGATGCATCAGGCCAGGCAATGGCTGGAGCGCGACCGGATGCGGATCTCGGCCGTGGCGCGCCGCCTCGGCTACGATTCGGAGGCCTCGTTCAGCCGCGCCTTCAAGCGCGTGATCGGCAAGCCGCCGAGCCATTTCCGCAATACCGAGCCGCCGATCCGCGCGACGCGGCCGGTCGACGCCTCCCCTGCCAGCAACATCCCCGCGCGTATCACCGACCACTGACCGCCACGCCTTCGACGGAACGACCATGAGCATCCGCCAGCAATTGATTGAGCGCTTCTTCCGCTATGCCGCGGTCACCAGCCAGAGCGACATCAGGGCGACGACGCTGCCGAGCACGCCGGGCCAGCAGCGCCTCGCCGAATTGCTAGCTGACGATTTACGTGCGCTCAGCCTCGACGATGTCGTCATCGACGAGCGCGCCACCGTCACGGCGCTGAAGCGCGGCACCGTGCCTGGCGCACCGAAGATCGGCTTCATCGCCCATCTCGACACCTTCGACGCCGGCCTCTCGCCCGATATCCGCCCACAGCTCCTGCGCTTCGAGGGCAAGGACCTCTGCCTCAACCGCGAGCAGGACATCTGGCTGCGCGTCGCCGAGCATCCGCAACTGCGCGATTGGCAGGGCGCCGACATCATCGCCAGCGACGGCACCAGCGTGCTCGGCGCCGACAACAAGGCGGCGATCACGGTGATCATGACCCTGCTCGCAAACCTCAGGCCGGAGGACAGGCATGGCGACATCGCCGTCGCCTTCGTCCCCGACGAGGAGATCGGCCTGCGCGGCGCCAAGGTCCTCGACCTCGCCCGCTTCCCTTGCGATTTCGCCTATACGATCGATTGCTGCGAGCTCGGCGAGGTCGTGATCGAGAACTTCAACGCCGCCGCTGTCGAGATCAGCCTGACCGGCGTCAGCACCCATCCGATGTCGGCCAAGGGCGTATTGGTGAACCCGGTGCTGATGGCGCAGGACTTCATCAGCCGCTTCGACCGGGCTGAGACGCCGGAGAACACCGAGGGGCGCGAAGGCTATGTCTGGTTCAACGCCATCACAGCCAATGCCAGCGAAGCGAAGCTTGGGGCGCTGATCCGCGATTTCGACAAGGAACGCTTCGAGGCGCGCAAGCGTCGCTTCAGCGAGGTCACTGCCGAGATCGCCGCGCTCTATCCGACCGGCCGGGTCGAGTGCGTGGTCAGCGACACCTATGGCAACATCCATGCCAGCCTGGGCGACGACCAGCGCCCGGTGGACTTGCTCTTCGGCGCGCTGGAGGCGCTGCAGATCAGGAAGAAGCAGATCCCGATGCGCGGCGGCACCGACGGCGCGGCGCTCTCGGCCCGCGGCCTGCCGACGCCGAACTTCTTCACCGGCGCCTACAATTTCCACTCGCGCTACGAGTTCCTGCCGGTCCCTGCCTTCGAGAAGTCCTACGAGGTGGCGCGGATGATCTGCACGCTGGCGGCAGAGAAATCTTCAACCTAGTTCCATGTCATCCCGGACAAGCGGCGTAGCCGCGCCGATCCGGGATCCATTCCTGAACCTCCATCGGAAAGGCTCAGGAATGGATCCCGGGTCTCCGCTTCGCTGCGCCCGGGATGACCAGATTTCTGTGACCGACAGAAAACCTACCCGCCCACCAAATCGAACCAGCCGGCCTCGTCGATCACCTTGACGCCGTGCTTGGTCGCATCCTTGAGCTTCGAACCGGCCCCCGGCCCGGCGACGAGCAGGTTCGTCTTCGACGAGACCGAGCCGGCGACCTTGGCGCCGAGCCGCTCGGCCATCGCCTTGGCCTCGTCGCGGGTCATCCGTTCGAGCGCGCCGGTGAAGACGACGATCTGGCCAGCGACTGGGCTGGACGAGGCCACCGCCTCCAGTGGCTGCGGCGTCACCTCTCCCAGCAGCCGGGCGAGCATCTGCTGGTTATGCTCCTCGGCGAAGAACTGCAGCAGCGCCTCGACCACGGTCGGGCCGACGCCGTCGATCGCGTCGAGCGCCGCGCGCTCCTCGCTCTCGGGGTTCTCGGCGGCGAGGCAGGCGGCCTGCAGCGCCTCGAACGAGCCGTAATGGCGCGCCAGCAGTCGCGCATTGGTCTCGCCGATATGGCGGATGCCGAGCCCGAAGATGAAGCGGTTGAGCGGGGGCCTGCGCCGGTCGTCGATCGCCTCGAACAGCTTCTTCGTGCTGGTCGTGCCGAAGCCTTCCTTGTCCTTCAGCTTCTTGAGATTGGCCCCGTCGCGCTCAGCCAGCGTGAAGATGTCGGCCGGCTGCTTCACCGGCAGATCGGGATCATCGTGGAAGAACTCGATCTGCTTGTCGCCGAGCCCGTCGATGTCGAGCGCGTCGCGCGAGACGAAATGCTTCAGACGCTCGACCGCCTGCGCCTCGCAGATCAGCCCGCCGGTGCAGCGGCGCACCGCATCCTCCTTGCCCGAGCGCGGATTGTGCTCGCGCACCGCATCCGAGCCGCAGACCGGGCAGCTCGTCGGGAACACGTAAGGCTGTGCGTCCGCCGGCCGCTTGGCGAGATCGACCGCCTCGACGCGCGGGATCACGTCGCCGGCGCGCTTCACCGTGACGGTGTCGCCGATGCGGATGTCGCTGCCGTCGCGGATCGGCAGCCCCTTTGAATCGAAGCCGCGGATGTAATCCTCATTGTGCAGCGTCGCATTGGTGACGACGACGCCGCCGACGGTCACCGGCTTCAGCCGCGCCACCGGCGAGAGCGCCCCGGTCCGGCCGACCTGGATGTCGATCGCCTCCAGCACGGTGGTCGCGAGCTCGGCCGGGAATTTGTGCGCGATCGCCCAGCGCGGCGCCCGCGCGACGAAGCCGAGCCTCGCCTGCAGGGCGAGATCGTCGACCTTGTAGACCACGCCGTCGATGTCGTAGCCGAGCGTGGCGCGCTGCGCTTCGATCATCCGATAATGCGCCAGCATCGCCTCGACGCTGTCGCAGCGGGCCATCAGCGGGTTGGTCCTGAAGCCCCAGCGCGCGAAGGCCTCGACTACGCCGAGCTGCGTCGTTGCCGGCAGCACCGGCATCTCGCCCCAGGCATAGGCGAAGAAGCGCAAGGGCCGTGAAGCCGTGATCGAGACGTCGAGCTGGCGCAGCGAGCCGGCGGCGGCGTTCCGCGGATTGGCGAACTCGCGCTCTTCCTTCTCGCGCTGGCGCTGGTTGATCGCGGCGAAGTCGGCATGGCCGAGATAGATCTCGCCGCGCACCTCGGCGATGTCGGGCACGTCCTTGCCCTTCAGCCGGTGCGGGATCTCGGAAATGGTGCGGGCGTTCGCCGTGACGTCTTCGCCCTCCTCACCGTCGCCCCGCGTCGCGGCGCTGACCAGTTCGCCCTTCTCATAGCGTAGCGAGAGCGAGAGCCCGTCGATCTTCGGCTCAGCGGTGAAGGCGATCGGCTGGTCGTCCTTGCGGCCGAGGAACGTGCGCACCCGCGTGACGAAGTCGGCGATGTCCTCGTCGGCGAAGGCGTTGTTGAGCGAGAGCATCGGCACGCGATGCCGGATCTTGGCGAACTTGCCCGAGGGCTTGGCGCCGACCCTGTCGGAAAGCGCCTCGGCGCCTTTCAGCTCCGGAAAGGCGCTTTCCAGCGCCGTCAGGCGACGGAACTTCGCGTCGAAGGTCGCGTCGTCCATGATCGGCGCGCTGTCGCTGTGATATGCCTCGTTCGCCGCGGCGATCTCGGGCGCAAGCAACTGGTGCTCGGCGCGGGCGGCTTCCGGAGTCAAATCTTCGACGGGAGTGGGAACAGTATCGGCCATGGCGCAGTTCTAGTTCAGGGGAGGTTTCCTGCGAAGCGCCTGTTTCACGATTTGGGTACGCCGATTTGTGGCAGGAGCCGGTCGGGTGTAGGCTTTCCCCGCTGAAATGGATGCTCGACGCCTCGCAGGTCTTGACCGGAGGATCGCGTCAGGACCGCCAAGGCGAACCGGGCCGCAACCGGGAAGAACGCCATGGCCGATACCCATATCCATCATCCCCCGATGGCGGCGAACGATGCTGCGCCTGCCGATGCCCTGCCCGTCAATGAGATCGGCGTTGCCGACATCAAGGACGCCCTCAGGCAGGGTTATGCCGACTTCATCGCCCAGCCGAGCCACCTGCTCTTCATTGCGCTGATCTATCCGATCGCCGGCATCCTGCTCGCCCGGCTGACGGTGAGCTACAACATCTTCCCGCTGCTGTTCCCGCTGGCCTCGGGCTTTGCCCTGCTCGGCCCCTTCGCGGCGATCGGCCTCTACGAGATCAGCCGCCGCCGCGAGGCCGGCATGGACACCTCCTGGAAGCATGCGCTCGACGTCGTGCACTCGCCCGGCATCGGCCAGATTGCGACGCTCGGCGCGCTGCTGATGGGCGTCTTCCTCGCCTGGCTGTTCAGCGCCTGGGTAGTCTATCGCTGGCTGATGGGCGACGTGCCGCTCGACTCCTTCGAGAGCTTCATGACGCCGCTGCTGACCACGGTGAACGGCTGGACGATGATCATCCTCGGCAATTCGCTCGGGCTGCTCTTCGCCATCCTGGTGTTCTCCATGACGGTGATCTCCTTTCCGCTGATGCTCGACCGGCATGTCAGCATGGGAACCGCAGTGAAGACCTCGATGGCCGCCGTCGAGAAGAGCCCGCGCGGCATGCTGTACTGGGCTCTGACGATCACGGCGCTGCTGGTGCTCGGCTCGCTGCCGGTGCTGGTCGGCCTGATCATCGTCATGCCGGTGCTCGGCCACGCCAGCTGGCACCTCTACCGCAAGGTCGTGCCGCGGTAGGCGCCGCCGAAGCGGCTGTCGCCCTTCTCCGTCATGGTCGGGCTTGTCCCGACCATCCACGTCTTCCTTCATGTTCAAGACGTGGATGCTCGCCACAAGGGCGAGCATGACGGCGTGTTACCCGTTCAATGCTGGTCGACCGACACTTCCCTCGTCAGCCCGCGCCGGACGAGCCCGACCGCGAACAGCACCGGCAGGGAGGCGATCAGGCCCATCGCCGAGAGCTTGCCCCACAGGGTTTCGTCCTCGTTGATCAGCGTCGCGATGAAGGCCGGCAGGGTGAACTTCGACGGTGTCTGGATGAAGAGCAGCGCGAACAGGAACTCGTTCCAGCTCATGATCGCAACGAACACCGCCGTCGCGACCAGCCCCGGCATCAGCAGTGGCACGACGATCTCCAGCAGCCGCTTCAGGAACCCGGCGCCGTCGAGCATCGCCGCCTCCTCGAAGGAATAGGGCACGTCGCGGACGAAGCCGAGCAGCATCCAGATCGCGAAGGGCAGCGCCAGGATCTGGTTGGCGAGGATCAGCCCGAGATGGGTGTCGAGCAGGCCGAGCGCCCGCAGCACCTGGTAGAGCGGGATGGCGAGCGCGATCGGCGGCGCCAGCTTGATCACCAAGACGAAGCCGAGGAAGACGATGTCGAAGCGCTTCGGCAGCTGGAAGCGCGCCAGCGCATAGGCCGCAGGCAAGCCGGCGAGCAGTGACAGGCCGACCGTGCCGAGCGCCACCACGACGCTGTTGAGCCCGAGCCGCCACATCCCACCGTCGAGCAGCACGCGGTAATGCGTCAGCGTCGGATCCTGCGGCCAGAGCGCGATCGAGGTCGAGACATATTCGGCCGGCGGCTTGAACGAGGTCGCGACCATCCAGACCAGCGGGATCAGCGACAGTGCACAGAGGCCGAAGGCGGCGACGATCCGGATCATCGGCCCGCTCCCTTCAGCAGCGACGCCGCATAGACGATCGCGAGCAGGCCGGCGACGGCGATCATCACCACCGCCGCCGCCGAGGCCAGCCCGATGTCGAAGAAGCGGAAGCCCTGCCGATAGACGAACATCGAGACCGTCTCGGTCGCCTGCCCTGGCCCGCCGCCGGTCATGGCGTAGACCTTGTCGAACAGCTTGAAGGAGTCGACCGAGCGCAAGAGCGCCGCGACGAAGAGATAGGGCGCCAGCAGCGGTAGCGTCATGTCGCGGAAGCGCCGCCACGGCCCGGCGCCGTCGACGCGGGCGGCCTCATAGACGTCCTGCGGGATCAGGCGAAGCCCGGCGAAAATGATCAGGAAGGCAAAAGGCGCGGTCTGCCAGACGTCGACCAGCACGATCGACCAGAGCGCGAGATTGGGATCGAACAGCCAGGGCACGCCGGGCAGGCCAACGGTGCGCAGCAGGTTGTTGAGGAAGCCGAGATCGAAATGGAACCAGGCCCGCCAGATCGCGGTGACCACCATGGTCGAGAGCACGAAGGGCGCAAGCAGCAGCGTCATGATCAGCGTGCGGCCGGGAAAGGCGCGGTCGAGCAGCAGAGCAAGGCCCAGGCCAGCCGCGACCTCGAGCACGGTCGAGACCACCGTGAACAGTACGGTGTTGGTCACCGCCTGCCGGAAGAAGCGGCTGTCCCAGAGCTCGCGGAAGTTCTCCAGTCCGACGAACTTGGCGTTCTCGAAGCCATAATCGGTCGCAAACAGCGAGAGCGCCAGCGTCCGCCCGAGCGGATAGAGCGTCAGCCCGGCGAAGATCAGCAGCGCCGGCGTCAGCAGGAGCCAGGGCAACAGGCGGCGGGAAGCAGTCATTATGTCCAGACGGAAAGCGGGCCGCCTCGCTGCGAGGCGGCCCGCATTGGGATCAGCGCGACAAAGCGCGGGCGATCTGGGCGTTGGCTTCGGTCAGTGCCTGCTTGGGCTGCATCTGGCCGATCAGGGCGAGCTGGAGATAGTCGCCCAGAATGGTCTCGACGCGGGCCCACTGGCTGATGCGCGGGCGGGCCTGGGCGACGTTGAGCGCCTCGAGCTGGGCCGGGTACCAGCGGTACTTGGCGACGAGGTCCTTGTCATTGAACAGCGCGGCGAGCGTCGGCGGATTGCCGGTCTCGAGCGCGATCAGCTTCTGGTTCTCAGGGCTCGTGACGAAGCGGATGAAGTCGGCGGCGCGCGCCTTGTTCGGCGAATCGGCGGGGATGCCGAGCAGCCAGGCACCCAGCATCGGCGCCGGGCCCTTGACCTCGCCCGGCGAGGCGACGACCTCGACCTGGCCGGCGACCTTCGAGGCGCTGCCGTCGAGCGTGCCGGCCCAGGACGACCACATCTCGACCGCGATCGCGGCGCGGCCCTGCTGGATCGCATCGCGCAGTTCGGTCGCGTTGTAGGTCTCGACGCCCTTCGGCGCGAGCGCCTTGAACGAGAGGAACTGAGTCAGCGCCTTCTCGGCGGCGGGAGAGTCGAGAACGGCCTTGCCGTCGGCGCTCACCACGTCGCCGCCATGAGCCCACAGCACCGGCAGGAAGGAGGTGACGATCGGGTTGCCCTTGATGCCGCGGAAGACGAGGCCGGAAACGCCTTCTTCCTTCGATTGGATCGTCTGCGCCGCCTTGACGACGTCGCTCCAGGTCTTGGGCCGCTCGAAACCGTGCTTGGCGAGCAGGTCCTTGCGATAGGCGAACATCGCGATGTTGCCGACGAAGGGCGCGGCATAGAGCTTGCCGTTGTGCTTGGAGACATCGATCGCCGACTTGACGAACTCGCCCGGCAGGCCGCCGACGGTGTCGAGATCGGTGAGCCAGCCGCGCGCCATGAACTCCGGCGCCCAGATGTCGTCGAGCATGGCGACGTCGGTCGCCGCCGTCTTCTCGCGCGCGCCGACAGCGAGGCGCTCATAGAGCGGGCCGCCGCCGAGTTCGAGCCGCTCGATCTTCACGTTCGGATTCTTGGCCTGGTAGAGCTCGACCATCTTGGCCAGCGCCGGCGCGAAGCCGGCATCGCGCCCGGCGATCACCAGCCGGTCCTGCGCGGCGGCGGGCAGAACGAGCCCGGCCAACATCAACACGGCGCCAAGCGCCTTACCCATCGTCCTCATCACGATCCCCCGTCCGGGTCTCTGCCCGGCCGGGCATTGTGGGAGCGGATGGCTGGCGAGTGCAACAGATATACGACGATTTTGGAACAATCCCGCGCGGCGCGGCGTTCGGATGATGCTGCGGCGCTGCCGCACCGATCATCTGCCGTTGCGATGCGACGGCAACGCAACCGCAGGGGGCTCCGCCATGAACAACATCATCTACCTGGTCGGCCTGGTCGTCGTCGTCCTCGCGATCCTGTCGTTCCTTGGGCTACGTTGATAGCAGCCGCTGACACGACGCTGTTCCAGCCCGTCATGCTCGCCCTCGCGGCGAGCATCCACGTCTTGAGCACAGCCCTCCCCGAAGGAAGACATCGATGGTCGGGACAAGCCCGACCATGACGGCGAAGTCCGGAATCAACCGGCGCTAGCGGTCGTCGCGGCGCGGCTTCTTGGCACCGAACGGCTTCTTGCCAGCGAAAGGCTTCTTTGCGCCAAAGGGCTTCTTCTCGCCGAAGCTCTTGCCGGCCGGCCGATCGGCCGAGCCCGGGCGCTCACCGCCATGCGACGCGCCAAACGGCTTCTTACCGCCCTCAAACTTGCCGCCCTCAAACTTGCCGCCCTTGAACTTGCCGGCGAACGGCTTGCCGCCAGGCTCGCCCTTCTTGTCGAAGGAGGGGCGCTCCGGCCGCAGGATCGCGGTTTCCTCGTAGACGGGCTCGCGGTCGCGCCGCGTCGGGTCGTAAGGCTTGCCGAACGGCTTGCGCTTGCCTTCATAGGGCTTGCGCTCGCTCGAACGCTCGTCGCGCCCCGGATGGGCGCCGCGCGGCGCATGGCTCGCCTTCTCGCCAAAGGGCTTGGCCGGCCGGCGCTCGGCCTCGCCGGTCACGGGCTCGATCGTGATCCGGTCGCGATCGGGCACGCGCGTCAGCTCGGCGAAGCGCTCGGCGACATCGGCGTCGATCTCGACCTTGGTCTCGCGGTCGAAGATGCGGATCGCGCCGACCTCGTCGCGGGTGATCTGGCCGCGCCGGCAGATCATCGGCAGCAACTTGCGCGGATCGGCGCCGTCCTTGCGGCCGGTATTGAGCCGGAACCAGACCGTGTCGCCGCGCGGGCCGGACCGCTCGCCGCGCTCACGGTCACCAGGCGTACGCTTTTGCGCATAGTCCTCGGCGCTGCGGGCCGGACGGCGCTCCTCATGGCCGAAATTGGGATCGCCGACCTCTTCGGTTGCCGGCAGGCGCGAGCGGTAGACGCGCACCAGAGCCGCCGCGAGCTCCTCGGCGGAGCGACCGGCAAGCAGCGCGCCGATCATGCCGGCATCGTCCTCGCCCGCCTCGCCCGAGAGCAGCGGGTCCTGCAGCATGCGCTCCTGATCAAGCGCGCGGATCTCGTCCTGCGTCGGGGCGGCGACCCATTCGGCCTCGGCTCCCGCTCCGGCGAGCAGCATCTGCGCCTTACGCCGGCGCGAGGGCGGCACCAGCAGCGCGCTGATGCCCTTCTTGCCGGCCCGGCCGGTGCGGCCGCTGCGGTGCTGCATCACCTCGGGATCGTTCGGCAATTCGGCATGAATGACCAGGGTCAGGCCCGGCAGGTCGATGCCGCGCGCCGCGACGTCGGTCGCGACGCAGATGCGGGCGCGGCCATCGCGCAGCGCCTGCAGCGCCGAATTGCGCTCGCTCTGGCTGAGCTCGCCCGAGAGCGAGACGGCGGCGAAGCCACGCTCCAGCAGCGCCGCCTCGAGATGGCGCACGGCGTTGCGGGTGTTGCAGAACACCAGCGCGCAAGGGGCGTCGTAGAAGCGCAGCAGGTTGACGACGGCAAGCTCGCTCTCGCGCGGATAGACGCGGATGGCGCGGTATTCGATGTCGGCATGGCCGCCCTCGGTGCCGGCGACCTCGATCCGCAGCGCATCGCGCTGATAGCTCTTGGCGAGCGCGATGATCGCCTTCGGCAGCGTCGCCGAGAACAGCAGGCTGCGGCGCTCTTCCGGCGCGGACTGCAAAATGAATTCGAGATCGTCGCGGAAGCCGAGATCGAGCATCTCATCGGCCTCGTCGAGCACCACCGCCTTCAGCGCCGAGAGATCGATCTGGCGGCGTTCGAGATGGTCGCGCAGGCGCCCGGGCGTGCCGACGACGATGTGGGCGCCCTCGGCCAGCAGCATCGCCTCGCGGCGCGGGTCCATGCCGCCGACGCAGGCGACGATGCGGGCCTTGGCCTCACCATAGAGCCAGGCGAGCTCGCGCTGGACCTGGAGCGCCAGCTCGCGGGTCGGCGCAACGATCAGCGCCAGCGGCAGCCCGGCGCGCGGCAGGATCTCGGCCTCGCCGATCAGGTCGGCGCCGAGAGCGAGCCCGTAAGCGACGGTCTTGCCCGAACCGGTCTGCGAGGAAACCAGAAGGTCGCGGCCGGCTGCGGCCTCTTCCAGTACGGCGGCCTGGACGGGGGTCGGCTCGCTGTAATTACGGTCGGCGAGCGCCCGCGCGAGCGGCGCACTCGTGGAGATGAAGGACATCGATGTCAGGCCTTAGATTGCAGCTGGCGGGTCGGCAGCACGCAGAACGAGGGGCAGCGCCGGACGCGGCGCCGCGATATTGCGCTGCACATAGAGGAAAACGCGGAAAAAGGGAATGCAGCATCGGCCGGTCCCGCATGCGGCAGCGGAGGCCCATCATGCTACCCGCTCCGTTGCCGGCGGCGAGAGGCTCATGGTCTAAGCAGGCGTCACCGGAGCGGAGAGAGGACATGAGTGAGACTTGGCGGCGTTTCGGTTCCTACGACGTGCTCATCCTCGACGATGGCGTATTCGAAGCGCCGTTGGATGTGCTGATCCATGGCGATGGCGAGGCCACCCGCGACGAGGCCGTGGCGCGCTGGGGCAAGCCGAAGGTCAGGATCCCCGTCAACTGCTTCGCTCTGAAGGGCGCTGACGGAATCAGCCTCGTCGACGCCGGCACTGGCCCTTCCTGGGGCGAGGCGATGGGCCATGCGCCCGCTGCCATGGCCAAGGCCGGCATTGCCCCGGGGCAGGTCGAGCGTGTCCTGATCACGCATCTGCACGGCGATCATGTGCTCGGCCTCTTCGATGGCGAGCGCGCCTGTTTCCCCGATGCGCAGATCATCGTGCCCGAGGCTGATTTCGGCTTCTTCGGGGACGAGGCCAATCGCGCGCGGACACCGCAGAACCGGCAGGGCGGCTTCGCCGTCACGGCGGCGGTGAAGAAGCACTATGCCGGCCGCATCCATTCCGCCCCGGCCGGCCCTGTGCGGCCCGGCATCACGCTGGTCCCGCTGCCCGGCCATACTGCCGGCCATAGCGGTTACCTCATCGAAGGCGATACGCCCCTGCTTCTCTGGGGCGATGCGCTGCACCTCTCCGATCTGCAGGCGACCGATCCGGGGATCGGCTTCGTCTACGATTTCGACGCCGCCACCGCCCGCGCCTCCCGCCGCGCCATCCTCGAACGTGCCGCACGCGAAGGCTGGATCGTGTCAGGCGGCCATATCGAAGGTTTCAGGCGCGTCGTCGAAAAGAGTGCGGGGTATGAACTGATCCCGGCCTGATCGGGCTAGCCCCGCATCCCGGCGGCATCGAGCAGTTTGCCGGCAGCGGCCCTCGCTTCCTCGGTGATCGAGGCGCCGGCGAGCATGCGCGCGATCTCCTCGCGCCGGGTGCCGTCCAGCAAGGGCGAGACCCGGGTGACGGTGCGCTCGTCGGCGCCCTGCCCGCCATCCGCAGACTTCGCGATCAGGAAATGCTGGCCGGCCTTGGCGGCGACCTGTGGCGCATGCGTCACCGAGATCACCTGCACCCTTGCCGCCAGCCGCGCCAGCCGCTCGCCGATCGCATCCGCCACCGCGCCGCCGACGCCGGTATCGATCTCGTCGAAAACCAGGGTCGGCGCCGAGCCGCGCTCGGCCAGCACCACCTTCAGCGCCAGCATGAAACGCGAAAGCTCGCCACCGGAGGCGACCTTCATCATCGGTCCCGGCCGCGTGCCCGGATTGGTCTCGACCCAGAACTCGACGCGGTCGAGCCCTTCCGGCCCACGCGCGTCGGGATCGCTGTCGATCTGCGTGATGAACCGCGCCCGCTCCAGCTTGAGCGGCGGCAGTTCCGCCTTCACCGCGGCATCGAGCGCCGACGCCGCCCGGATGCGTCCGGCCGAGAGCGCCGTCGCCAGCGCGACATAGGCGGCCTCGGCCTCGGCAAGCTCCGCCTCCAGCCGCTTCAGCGAGCCTTCGCTCTCGTCGAGCGCAGCGAGATCGGCCGCCATTGTCTCGGCCAGCGCCGGCAGCGCATCGACCGGCACGTCGAACTTGCGCGCCGCCGCCCGCAAGGCGAACAGCCGCTCCTCGACGCGCTCCAGCAGGCGCGGATCGAACTCGGCGGCGCGAATCGCTGCCTGCAGGGTTTCCCCGGCTTCCTCCAGCGCGACTACGGCCGTCGTCAGCGCGGCGATCGATGGATCGACCAACTCCGGCGCTTGGCTCGCGCGTCGCTCCAGCCGGCGCAGCACACCCGACAGCGCAGCGACCGGAGACGCATTGCCGCCGACCGCCTCGAACGCCTCGATGATATCGCGCGCCACCTTTTCGGCCGACATCATGCCCTGGCGCTTGGCGGCGAGCGTATCCTCCTCACCCGGCTCGGGCGCAAGCTTGCCGAGCTCGGCCACGGCATGGCGCAGGAAATCGGCCTCCTTGCGCGCGGTTTCGACCCGGATGCGCTGGCTCTGCAGGGCCTGGCGCGCCTTCTTCAGCGTCTCGCTGGCGCGGGCGACCTCAACTGCCTGCTCAGCCAGCTCGCCGAAGCCATCGAGGATGGTGCGATGCTGGGCCGGGTCGGTCAGAGCCCGGTCGTCATGCTGGCCGTGGATCTCGACCAGCGCAGCGCCGATCATCCGCAGGATCTGGACGCTGACCGGCTGGTCGTTGACGAAGGCGCGGGTGCGCCCGTCGGCATATTGCACGCGCCGCAGGATCAGGTCGCCGTCGGTGTCGATCTCCTGCGCCTGGGCGAGCGCCCGCGCCGGATGCGCCATCGGCAGATCGAAGACGGCGCTGACCTGGCCTTGCGTCTCGCCATGGCGCACGAGATCGCCATCGCCGCGCGCCCCCAGTGCCAGCGCGAAACCGTCGAGCAGGATCGACTTGCCGGCGCCGGTCTCTCCGGTCAGCACACTGAGCCCGCCCTCGAAGCCCAGGTCGAGCCGGTCGATCAGAACGATGTCACGGATCGAGAGCTGGGCGAGCATGGCGACTCAGCACCCTTGTGCCGTCTGCGGATGACCTCGCCGGGGCACCGGCAAACCGACTCAGAGACGGCCGAGACCGGTCAACCCGACGACAGCGCGCGTGAAGCCGTTGAAGGCGCGGCTGATATAGGAGCCGCGGTCCTCGCGCGGCTGCAGGCCGCCGCTCTCGAGGAGCGTATAGGCGTCCTTGTACCAGGGGCTGTCAGGGAAGTTGTGGCCGAGCACCGCGGCGGCCGTCTGCGCCTCGTTGGTGATGCCGAGCGCCATATAGGCCTCGGTCAGACGCATCAGCGCCTCTTCGACATGGCGCGTGGTCTGGTACTTGGTGATGACGTCACGGAAACGGCCGACAGCGCCGGTGTAGTTGCGCTTCTCGAGATAGAAGCGCCCGACATTCATCTCCTTGCCGGCGAGCTGGTCGCGCGCGACCAGCATCTTCTCGCGCACGTCGAGCACGTATTCCGACTTCGGATAGCGATCGAGCAGCTCCTGCATCGCGCGCAGCGCCTGGTCGGTGCGCTCCTGGTCGCGCGTCGCGTCCGGAATCTGGTTGTAATAGGACATCGCCAGGATGTACTGCGCGTAAGCTGCGTCCGGGCTCGCCGGGTTCTGCGCCAGGAAGCGCTTCGAAGCGGTGATCGCGTCGTCGTACTTCTGCGCCTCGTAATTCGAGTAGGCGGCCATGATCAGCCCCTTCTTCGAATAAGGCGAGAACGGCGCCTGCTTGTCGATCTCGTCGAACTTCTTGTTCGCGCCCTCGGTGTCGCCGTTCTGGAGACGGGCGAGCCCTTCATTGTAGAGCTTGTCGGCCGGAACCTCCGGCAGCACCTCGGGCTTGTAGGTCTCGGGCCGATCAAAAGGGTTGAGCGCGCTCATCGTATCGCAGCCGCCGAGCGCGGCCGCGAGGGCAAAGGCCAGCGCGAGGCGCTTGCCGCCGCTCGTCGTTTCGCCCGAGTTGATTGTCTTCAGCCGCATGACGCTCACTTCATCCGTCCCTAAGCGCTCTTCGGAAAGAGCGCGCGAATTGGCTTTAGCTCAGAAGCAGCCTTTTCGCCAAGCGTGACGGGCGCTTCATGCAGTGCGATCGCCGTTTCCAACAGGAAACGGGCGAATGCAAGGCGTGGCGTCGCGTAATACCCTGCCAAGAACTCTTAGTGCAGGTCGGGCGCGAGCGCGGCAGGCACCGGGCCGGCCGCCATCTGCACCGCATGGTGGGCATAGACCGGCTGCGCCTCGACGATCGCGTAATTGGCGCGGTCGGCGAACAGGGCCTCGAGAATGCGGACATTCATGCGATGGCCACCGCAATAGGAGCGGAACTCACCGAGGATCGGGTAACCGGCGAGCGCAAGATCGCCCACGGCGTCGAGCACCTTGTGACGCACGAACTCGTCGGCGTAGCGCAGGCCTTCCGGATTGATCACCTTGTCGTCGCCGATCGCGACGGTGTTGTCGAGCGAGGCGCCGAGCGCGAAGCCGGCTTTCCAGAGCTGCTCGACATCGCGCATGAAGCCGAAGGTACGGGCGCGCGCGATCTCGCGGGCATATGCTTCGGGATCGAGGTCGAAAATCTTGCGCTGGCGGCCGATGGCCTTGGTGTCGAAATCGATCTCGACATCGAGGCGGAAGCCGTTCTCGGACGGCGCCAGCTCAGCGAAGGCACGGCCATGCTCGATCCGCACCGGGCGCAGGATCTTGAGGTAACGGCGGGTCGCGCCGAGCGCAACGAGGCCGGTTTCCTCGATCGCCGCAACGAACTCGGCCGCACTGCCGTCCATGATCGGCATCTCCGGCCCGTCGATCTCGACCAGCACATTGTCGAGGCCGAGGCCGGCGCAGGCCGACATCAGATGCTCGATCGTCGCGACGGAACCGGAGGCCTGGTCGCCGATCACCGTGCACAGCTCGGTGGCGCTGACCTTGTTGTGGCGAGCGTGAATGAGCTGCTCATGGCCGCCCTCGAGTCCCTTGCGCAGGAAAACGACGCCGGAATTCGCCGTGGAAGGCCGCAAGGTCAGGCAGGCGGGAGCCCCAGAATGAACGCCGATGCCCTGCAGGGTCACGGGCGAGCGTAGGGTCGTCTGCCGTTCAGCCATCATACTCAATATCCGTCTCAAGCGCGACGATCTTCGGGCTGGCGCCTTGCGGCGCAACCTCTTCGACGATCGACGCGGTTCCCTGATTTGCTGGCGAACTCAGGATTAATCCCGAATCCCCTTACCCGGTGATGCGCTGCAAGATACGCGCAGGCGCACAGGCTTCAAAATCACGCTTTCTTTCGCTCTGTAACAGAGCTTACAAAGCCAGAAAAACTTAACCATCTGCTTGATGTATATGGTTTTTCAGACGTTAAAAAAGGCCCGGCGGACAGTGCCGCCGGGCCGTTTGTTTAAACCGGTTGAACCGGTCCGGAAAGCTCAGTTCGACTGGCGGCGCAGAAAGGCCGGAATCTCGAGCTGGTCCTCTTCCGAATTGCGTGCCGGCGCAGCGCGGCCGAGCTGGTCGAGCTGGCCCTGAGCCGGCCGGGTCGCCGGCGCAGGCGGGCGGCGCATGAACTCGGCATGAGCGGCGCTAGGGCCAGCCGCCGGGGCCGGAGGAGCCTGGCGCGGAGCCGGGGCCGGAGGGGCCATCGGCACCTCGGCGTGCTCATCCTCCTTGCGGCCGAAGCCGACAGAGGCCAGGCGCTGCATCAGCGACATGCGCTTCTGTTCGACCGAGGCCGGCGCCGGAGCCGGCACTGCGCCGCGGCTTTGCGCGATCTGGTGCTGTGCCGGCAGCGGCAGATCCTCGACGCGCGGCATGCGGGTCGGGCGGATCACCGCCCGCTCGGGGACCGGCGGGATGAAGCTGTCCTCGTGATGCGGCAGCGAAGTCTCGGGCATCGGCGCCTCGACGACCGGCGCAGCGACCATCGCCGGGCGCGGCTGGGCCGGCTCGATGCGGACATCGGCGGCGAAGCTCTGCGGAGCGGGCGCCGGTGCACGGACCGGCTCCGGGATCATCGCCTCGGCGACGGGAGCCGGCATCGGCATCGGTGCCGAGACAGGCGCGGCGGCGGAGGTGCGGACGGTCGGCACGGCCGAGCGCAGCCGGGCCTCGGCCTTCAGCCGCTCGGCGACCTCGGCGATGCGGGCTTCCGTCGGATCGACCTCGTTCTGGGCGCTGATCGGCTTGTCGATGCCGGTGGCGACGACCGAGACGCGCATCGTGCCTTCCAGCGCCTCGTCGAAGGTGGCGCCAACGATGATGTTGGCCTCGGAATCGACCTCCTCGCGGATGCGGGTGGCGGCTTCGTCGACCTCGTAGAGCTTCATGTCGCGCCCGCCGGTGATCGAGATCAGCAGACCGCGCGCGCCCTTCATCGAGACATCGTCGAGCAGCGGGTTGTTGATCGCAGCCTGGGCGGCCGAGAGCGCGCGCTTCTCGCCCTGGGCCTCGCCGGTGCCCATCATCGCCTTGCCCATGCCGCGCATCACGGCGCGCACGTCGGCGAAGTCGAGGTTGATGAGGCCGGGGCGGACCATCAGGTCGGTGATGCAGGCGACACCGGAGTAGAGCACCTGGTCGGCCATGCCGAAGGCGTCGGCGAAGCCGGTGTTCTCGTTAGCGACGCGGAACAGGTTCTGGTTCGGGATGACGATCAGCGTGTCGACGGCTTCGTTGAGCTCGCCGATGCCGGCCTCCGCCATGCGCATGCGGCGCTGGCCCTCGAACTGGAACGGCTTGGTGACGACGCCGACGGTGAGAATGCCCATATCGCGGGCGACGCGGGCGATCGCGGGGGCAGCGCCGGTGCCGGTGCCGCCGCCCATGCCGGCGGTGATGAAGACCATATGGGCGCCGGCGAGATGATCGCGGATTTCGTCGATCACCTCTTCGGCGGCAGCCCGGCCGACTTCCGGCTGCGAGCCGGCGCCGAGACCCTCGGTCACCTGCAGGCCCATCTGGATGATGCGCGGAGCGCGGGCGAGCGCCAGCGCCTGGGCATCGGTGTTGGCGCAGACGAAGTCGACGCCATCCAGACCGGCTTCGATCATGTTGTTCACGGCATTGCCGCCGGCGCCGCCGACACCGAACACGGTGATCCGGGGCTTGAGTTCCCGGATGTCCGGGGCTTGCAGGTTCATCGCCATGATTGCCTCTTTCACTGTCTTGTCCGGCTCCTGGCGGGCCGTCCCGTCTTCCACGCCAGGGGCCTTAAGCCCCGCTCTGCTCGTACTCACCCCGGGTCGCCTCGCCTCTCGGCGCCGCGGCCCGCAAACTCAGAAGCTCTCGCGCAGCCAGCGACCGACGCGGGAGAAGTAGCCATCGGTCGCATGGGCGAAGAAGGATGCCCCCGCCCGCGGCTCGAAATGTTCGACATGCGCGACCTGCGGATAGACCAGGAGGCCGACCGCCGCCGCGAAGGACGGGCCCTTGCCCGCTTCCGGCAAACCCTTGATCCCGAGCGGGCGGCCGGTGCGGACCTGGCCGCCGAGCACGCGCCGCGCCACTTCCGGCATGCCGGTGAGCTGGCAGGCGCCGCCGGTCAGGACGACGCGCCGCCCGGCCTCGGCCTGGAAGCCCGCCGCCTTCAGCCGGTCGCGCACCAGTTCGAGGATC
Source organism: Rhizobiales bacterium 2SD (assembly GCA_005502805.1). Lineage (GTDB taxonomy): Bacteria > Pseudomonadota > Alphaproteobacteria > Rhizobiales > Beijerinckiaceae > Allobosea. The sequence continues at coordinate 135,947 of SCMY01000002.1, forward strand.
TCCTCGACGCGCGGCTTGATGATCCGGACCAGATGCGACTTCGACAGGTGGTTCGGCATGTCGCGCTCGTCGTCGTCGACCTGCGGCACCGCGATCATGTCGCGCTCGTCGGAAGGGCTGGCGATCGCCGAGCCGTGCAGCGTCTTCAGCCGCTCGGCGGCCGAGACCCGGGTCGAGAGCCCGCGCGCCACGTCCATGGTGATGTGGTTGCCACCGACCGCGATCGCGTCGGCATGAGTCAGGTGCCCGCCGGAGAAGACGCCGAGCGAGGTGGTGCCGCCACCCATGTCGACGACGACGACGCCCATCTCGGCCTCGTCGTCGACCAGAACGGAGAGGCCCGCCGCATAGGGGCTGGCGACCACCGCCTCGACCTCGAGGTGGCAGCGCTCGACTGCGAGCATGACATTGCGCGCCGCCGCCGCTTCCGCCGCCACGACATGCATGTCGACCGAGAGCGCGCCGCCGATCAGCCCACGCGGATCGAGCACGCCGGGCGAACCGTCGAGCGCGTAGCCGGTCGGCAGCGCGTGCAGCACCGCCTTGCCTGGCCGGATCGCATGGGTCGCAGCCGCCGCGAGCACGCGCTTGACGTCGGAGTCGCCGACCGAGCCACCGCGCAGATCGACGCTGGCCTGGTAGTGCTGCGAGTTCAGCCGGCCGCCGGTCAGGTTCACGATGACGGACTGGACCTCGACCTTGGCCATGCGCTCGGCCGCGTCGACCGCAGCGCGGATGGCGCGCTCGGCGCTTTCAAGGTCGATGATCGCGCCACCCTTCAGGCCGAGCGAGCGCTGATGGCCGATGCCGATGATGCGCGCGACGTGGGTGCGCCCACGCAGGCGCTCGTTCGCCTCGGCCGGGTTCAGTTCGGCGATCAGGCAGACGACCTTGCTCGTGCCGATGTCCAGAATCGACAAGGTCGCGCTCTTGCGCGACGACAGCGGCCGCATCCGCGGGGTCAGGCCTTGCGAGGTCAAGCTCATGCCTCGCCGCCTTTCTTCTTGGTCTTGCTCTTGAGCTGCTCGAACCGCGTCGTCGCGGCCTCTTCGGTCAGACGCATGGTGACGCGGTCGGGCTGGCGCATGTCGATCGCGATCAGGTCCTTCTCGCTGATTCGAAAATCCCGCTCGAGGCTGGCGAGGCGCTTCAGCGCGGCGCCCGCCTCCTGCTCCGGCAACCTGACGTCGGCCCCGGTGTCGAGCTTGAGGTTCCAGCGCCGGCCGGCGACGAGGCTGCCGGCGCGAATGCGGGATCCGAAGGAGCCGGCCTCGCCGAGCAGCGTGATGTATTCCTTCGCCCGCTTGTTGGCGTCGGGACCGACGACCAACGGCAGGTTGGCGAAGCGGCCATCATCCATCTTGTCGATCACCGTGCCGTCCTGGGCGATCAGGAAGAGCTCGCCCTTGACCTGCCAGAGCGCATAGGGCTCGCGCTCGACGAGGTTGATCGAGATCTCGCCGGGATAGAGCTTGCGAACGGAGGCCTCGCGGATCATCGGCGTGGCCTCCAGGCGCTTGCGCGCCTCGTCCGCGTCGAAGAAGGCGAGCGAGATCTTCGGGTCGATGCCGGCGGCGACCAGCACCTCGATCTCAGACAATCCGCTCAGGCCCGAGATGGTGATGCGGTCGATGCCGAGCCCGACCAGCCGGGCGAACGCATGCCTGGGCTCGCCATAGTTCTCGCGGAAGTTTTCGTAGTGGCCGCCGAGGACCGCACCGGTCGCTCCCACGAGCGCAAGGAAGCCGATCGCCAGGAAGGAGCCGAGGCCGCCGGGCAACCGCTCGGCCAGCGGCACGGCGACGGCGCTGCGGCGCGAGCCGCGGAACCAGCGGCGCGAGCGCTCGCCGACGAGGAGCTGCGGCCCCGTCACGCGCATCGGCAGGTTGGCGCCGGAGAACACCGGTTCCACCTTCACCGATTCAAGGAGGCGTCCTCGACGATCCATTTGACGAGCTCACCGAAGTTCATGCCCGCATGGGCGGCTAGTTCAGGCACAAGGCTGGTTTCGGTCATGCCGGGCTGCGTGTTGACCTCCAGCCAGACGAGTGTGTCGCTCTCGTCGTCGTAGCGGAAGTCTGAACGGCTGACGCCGCGGCACCCGATTGCTTGATGCGCCGTTAACGCACACTCTTCGATTTGGCGGTAAAGATTCGGTAAAATTTGCGCCGGGCAGATGTGGATTGAACCGCCTTTAGCATATTTGGCGTCGTAGTCGTAGAACTCGCCCGTTGCCGCCCGAATCTCCGTTACCCCCAAGGACTTGCCGTCCATCACCGCGCAGGTCAGTTCGCGTCCGGCGATGAAGGTTTCGGCCAGCATGGTCTCGCCGCAGGGCCAGTCCGGCCGGGCGATCTCCTGGGGCGGGTGCTCGCGGCCTTTCTTAACGATCACCACCCCGACGGATGAGCCCTCGTCGATCGGCTTGATCACATAGGGCGGCGGCAGGACATGCCGTTTCGCCGCCTCGAAGCGCGAGACCGTGACGCCCTTCGCCACCGGCACGCCGGCGGCGGCCACGACCATCTTGGCCTTGTCCTTGCGGATGGCGAGCGAGGAAGCGAGCACGCCGGAATGGGTATAGGGGATGCCGAGGATCTCGAGCACGCCCTGGATGGTGCCGTCCTCGCCGTAGCGCCCGTGCAGGGCGTTGAAGGCGACGTCGGGCTTGAGCTTGCCCAGCACCTGCGCGACGTCGCGGCCGACCTCGACGCGCGTGACGCGATAGCCGACGCCTTCCAGCGCCCGAGCACAAGCCGCGCCGCTGCTGAGGCTGACCTCACGCTCGACGGACCACCCGCCCATCAGCACTGCGACATGCTTGCTCATCAAGGTTCCTGACACCGAACTCCTGGGTCCGAACCTGATCCGAGATGGTTAACGGCGCGTTAACGATGCGCCTTGCCGGTTAATGACGAGCCGGCTGTTGCACGCCGGACTCACCCTCCTTCCCCGGCCGCGACCTTGGCCAGCAGCGCCTTGAGCTGCTCATGCTCAGCCGGGCTGAGCGCCGAAATCAGCGCCGCTTCCGTCGCCACATGCGAGACCACCAGCCGCTCGATCAGCGCGAAGCCCTCGGGCGTCAGCACGATGCGCAGGCTGCGCCGGTCCTGTGGATCGGCATGCCTCGCGATCAGCCCGCGCTTCTCCAGGCGGTCGAGCCGATTCGTCATCGCCGAAGTCGAGAGCATCATGTCCTTGGCAAGCTCGGACGGAGTCAGCGAACCGCCACGCTCGCCCTGGCGGCGCAAGGTCATCAGCACGTCGAAGCCGGCGAAGTCGAGATCCTCGCCAACGAGATTGCGTCCGACGCCGAGGCGAACCCGCTCCGCCGCTCGCCAGATCGCACCGCAGACCGCCATCGGGCTCGCATCGATGTCGGGTCGCGCCCGTCGCCATTGCATCAGGATCGAATCGAGCGGGCCACCCTGCCCGGCTTCGTCAGCTTGACTCATGGAAATCCTGCGCCTAATTATCCTACATCAAATAATTCGATATCGAATTATTTGTTGTCGAATAATCCTACGCATACACACCCCGCGATGCAAAGGGAGGCCACCATGGCCGACAGCAAGACCCGCATCCTGTTCACGACGATCCTGGCCCCAATCCTCTGGGGCACGACCTATGTCGTCTTCACCCAGACGCTTCCGGTCGAGCACCCGCTGCTGGTCGGGGCGCTGCGCGCCCTGCCCGCCGGCATCCTCCTGATGCTGCTCGGCCCCGGCCTGCCACCGCGCGACAAGCTCCTGCCGCTGGCCATCATCGGCTTCGCCAATATCGGCCTGTTCTTCGGCATGCTCTTTCTCAGCGCTTCACGGCTGCCCGGCGGACTCGCCGCAACGCTGGGCTCGATGCAGCCGCTGATCGTCGCCTTCCTCGCCTGGCCGCTGCTGCTGCGCCGGCCGCGCCTCGGACAAGTCATCGCCGCGCTAGCCGGCACGGTCGGCGTCGGCCTCTTGGTCATCGACAACAGCGTGAAGCTCGACGCGATCGGCGTGATCGCCGCGCTGATCGGCGCCGCCTCGATGGCGACAGGCACGGTGCTGATCGAACGCTGGGGCAAGGTCGGCACGCCGCTGGCGCTCGCCGCCTGGCAGCTCACCCTCGGCGGGCTGCTGCTCCTGCCGGTCGCGCTTCTGGTCGAGGGCCTGCCGCCCATGCCGACTGTCCGCAATCTCGTCGGCCTGAGCTATCTCGTGGTGATCGGCACTGCCTTCGCCTACTGGCTCTGGGTGCGCGGCATCGCGACGATCGGCACCGGCGTCGCCTTCCTCAGCCTGCTCAGCCCGCTGGTCGCGACCTTTCTCGGCGCCGCCCTGCTCAATGAATGGTTCAACGCCCAGCAATGGCTCGGCATCGCCATCATCTTCGGCTCGACCGTCGCAGGCATCATGCTGTCACGGCGCAAGGCGGCCGAGGTGCCCGCGCCTGTTCAGGCCGCGACGCCGAACCGCTTGATTTCCCAGTGCAGCTCGTAGCCTGAATTGTCTTTGACCCGGCGGCGGACCTCTTCGCCCAGGCCTTCGATATCGGCGGCGGTGGCACCGCCGGTATTGATCAGGAAGTTGCAGTGCATCTCGGAGACCTGCGCCCCACCGACGCGCAGCCCCCGGCAACCGGCCGCATCGATCAATTGCCAGGCCTTGCCGCCTTCGGGGTTCTTGAAGGTCGAGCCGCCGGTGCGTTCCTTGATCGGCTGCGCCGCCTCGCGGGCCGAGGTCACGCGGTCCATCTCGGCGAGGATCGCGGCCTGATCGCCCGGCCGGCCCTGGAACAGCGCCGAGGTGAAGATGATGTCGGCAGGCACCGTCGAATTGCGGTAGCTGAAGCCCATATCGGCATGTGAGAACGTCACGATCTCGCCCTTGCGGGTGACGCCGCGCGCCTCGACCAGCACATCGGTGGTCTCGCCGCCATGCGCACCGGCATTCATGCGCAGCGCGCCGCCGATGCATCCGGGGATGCCGCGATAGAAGGCGAGCCCATCGAGCGAGGCATCGGCCGCCGCCCGCGCCACCTTCACGTCCGGAACGGCGGTTCCCGCACGCAGCCGATCGCCGTCCTCGCGGGTGATCTCGCCGAAGGCCTTCCCGGCGAGGCGAATGACCACGCCGGGAATGCCGCCATCGCGCACGATCAGGTTAGAGCCGAGCCCGACCACGGTGACCGGGACCTCGGCCGGCAGCCTGCCGAGCAGATAAGCGAGATCGGCCTCGTCGGCCGGGGTGAACAGCACCTGTGCCGGGCCGCCGACCCGGAACCAGGTCAGCCCCGCCATCTCCTGATTGGCGAGAAGGCGGCCGCGCAGTTCGGGCGCGGCGGCGCGGATGTCGGGGGTGATGTCGGCGAAGCTCACTGCTTCGCCCCCAAAGCCGCCAATTCCCCCGGCAGGGCATAAGCCCACTGCGTGATGTTCCCCGCCCCGAGGCAGACGACATAGTCCCCCGGCCCGGCCAGCTCGGCGACCATGCCGGCGAGCTTGTCGGAGGATTCCAGTGGCAGCGCATGGCGATGGCCGCGTGCCTTGATCGCCGCCACCAGCGAGTCGCGGTCGGCGCCCGCGATCGGCTGCTCGCCGGCCGCATAGGTGTCGGCGATGATGACCGTGTCGGCGTCGTTGAAGCAGGCGGCGAAGTCGGCGAACAGGCTCGACAGGCGGCTGTAGCGATGCGGCTGCATCACCGCGATGACCTTGCCCTTGGTCGAGGCGCGGGCCGCCTTGAGCACGGCGGCGATCTCGACCGGATGGTGGCCGTAATCGTCGAAGATCAGCGCGCCGTTCCATTCGCCGGTCCGGGTGAAGCGACGCTTCACTCCGCCGAAGCCGGCGAGCGCAGCACGGATCTGCTCGACCGGCACGCCGAGATCATAGGCGACGGCAATGGCGGCGGTGGCGTTGAGCGCATTGTGATGGCCTGGCATCGGCATGACGAGATCGCGCACCACCTCGTCGCGGCCGGTCTTGCGATCGCGGATCAGGAGCGTGAACTTCGCCTGCCCGCCGGAAAGATCGATGTCGATCAGACGGAAATCGGCCTGCGGGTTCTCGCCATAGGTGACAACGCGGCGGTCCTCGATCTGGCCGACCAGCCCCTGCACCGTCGGGTGGTCGATGCACATCACCGCGAAACCGTAGAACGGCAGGTTCTCGACGAAGGAGCGGAACGCCGCCTTGATCGCGTCGAAGGTGCCGAAATGGTCGAGATGCTCGGGGTCGATATTGGTGATGATCGCGACGTCGGCCGGCAGCTTCAGGAAGGTGCCGTCGGATTCGTCGGCTTCGACCACCATCCAGTCGCTCTCGCCCATGCGGGCATTGGTGCCGTAGGCGTTGATGATGCCGCCATTGATCACGGTCGGGTCGAGCCCGCCCTTCTCCAACAGCGTCGCGACCAGCGAGGTCGTGGTCGTCTTGCCATGCGTGCCGGCGATGGCGACGCAGCTCTTCAGCCGCATCAGCTCGGCCAGCATCTCGGCGCGGCGCACCACCGGCAGGCGCTTCTCGCGCGCCGCCATCAATTCGGGATTGTCGCGCTTGATCGCGGTCGAGACGACGACGACCTCGGCCTCGCCGATATTCTCGGCCTTGTGGCCGACGAAGGTCCTGATGCCCTTCTCTGCGAGGCGCTTGACGTTGGCGCCGTCGGAGGCATCCGAGCCCTGCACCTGGTAGCCGAGATTGTGCAGGACCTCGGCGATGCCGGACATGCCGATGCCGCCGATTCCGACGAAATGGATGGAGCCGAGCTTCGGCGGCAGCTTCATGATGGATACGTCCTGAGATGATCAGCCTTGGGCGGTCTGCAGCACGAGCCGCGCCAGGCGGTCGGCCGCATCCGGTATGCCCGCGCTCTTGGCCGCCTGAGCCATCGCCGTCAAGCGGTGAGGCTCGGCGAGGAGCGTGGAAAGCTCGGCGGCAAGGCGCCGCGGCGAGAAATCGTTCTGCAGAATCATCATCGCCCCGCCGGCCCTGGCGAGCACGCCGGCATTGGCGGCCTGGTCCTGGTCGAGCGAGCCCGGCAGCGGCACCAGCAGCGAGGGCCGGCCGATCACCGTGAGCTCGGCGATGGTCGAAGCGCCGGAGCGCGCGATCACCAGATGCGACGCCGCCATCCTGGCCGGCAGGTCCTTGAAGAAGGGCGCGAGCTCGAATTTGACGGCGAGCGAGGAATAGATCTTTCTGACCCGATCATCGTCCTCGGACCGCGCCTGCTGGACAATCGTGAGGCGGCTGCGTTCATCCGCCGAAAGCAGCTGGATCGCCGGCGGCACGATGTCGGCCATCACCCGAGCGCCCTGGCTACCGCCGAAGACGAGCAGGTTCAGCCGCCCCTCCGGCTCGGCATAGGGCGAGGCCGCGTCGATCACCGCCGGCCGCACGGGATTGCCGACCTGCGTGCATTTCGCCGCCTGCGCCGGCGTCAGCCCGCTGACTTCGGCGAAACCGGTGGCGATCGCCTTGACCCGGCTGGCGAGGAAGCGATTGGCCCGGCCGATCACCGCGTTCTGCTCGTGCAGCAGCGTCGGCACGCCCATCAGTGCCGCGGCGAACACCGGCGGCACCGTCGGATAGCCGCCGAAGCCGACGACGATGGCAGGCCTGAGTTGCTTGATCGCCTGCCGCGCTGCGAGTCCACCCTTCAGCAACACCAGCGCCGCCTTCGCCATCGCGACTGGAGACTTGCCCGAGGGCGTCGCCGCCGGCACGGCATGGATCGACTCGGCCGGGAAGTTGCCGGCGTATTCGGCGGCACGCGTATCGGTGATCAGCGCGACCCGGGCGCCGACCCGGTGCAAAGCGTGGCTCAGCGCCTCGGCCGGGAAGAGATGCCCGCCGGTGCCGCCGGCAGCGAGGACGACGAGCGGCGCCTGTGCTCCTGCGTTCACGAGCGCCGCCCCGGCTCGCCGAAGCTCTCGGCTCGCGGCCGCTTTCGGGTCAGCGCCAGCAGGAAGCCGGTGCCGAGCGCCAGCGAGATCAGCGAGGAGCCGCCATAGGAGATGAACGGCAAGGTCATGCCCTTGGCCGGCATCATGTGCAGGTTCACCATCATGTTGATCGCGGCCTGGATGCCGAAGAGCAAAGCGAGGCCGGTGACACCGAGGCGCACGAACGGGTCCTCGGCGCGCTGCGCCACGAACAGCGCGCGCAGCACGATGGTCGCGAACAGCAGAACCAGCACCATGCAGACGACGATCCCGAACTCCTCCGCCGTCACCGCGAAGATGAAGTCGGTATGGGCATCGGGCAGGATGCGTTTCACGGTCCCCTCGCCCGGCCCTTTGCCGAACCAGCCGCCCTGGGCGAAGCTCTCGAGCGCAGTATCGACCTGGAAGGTGTCGCCCGAGCCCTTGTCCACGAAGCGCTCGATACGGGCGCGGACGTGCGGGACGAGCTCATAGGCGATGAACAGGCCGATGGCGCCGATGCCCCCCAGCCCCATCACCCAGAACCAGTGCAGGCCGGCGACGAAGAACAGCCCGGCCCAGACGAGGGTGACGAGGATGGTCTGGCCGAAATCGGGCTGCAGCACGAGCGGCACGATCGTGATCGGCAGCAGCAGGAAGGCGAGGATCGTGCCCGGCAGCTCCGGCCGGCGGTGGCCTTCGGAGAAGGCCCAGGCGGCGAGCACGACGAAGGCGGGCTTGAGGAATTCGGAAGGCTGCACCGAACCGAGCGGGCCGAGCGTCAGCCAGCGCTTGGCGCCTTTCACCTCGACGCCGAAATAGAGCGTGCCGACCACGCCGGCGAGCGACAGCACGAAGATGATCAGGGCGATCCGCCGCACCTGGCGCGGCGCCAGCAGCGAGGTCGAGAGAAAGATCGCCAGCGCGACCAGCAGATAGACCACCTGGCGATTGACGAAATGAAAGGTCGACAGTCCCAGCCGCTCGGCGACCGGGGGCCCGCCCGCCATCAGCAGCACGACGCCGGAGACCATCAACGCCACCAGCGTCGTCAGGATGACGCGGTCGATCGACCACCACCAGCGGCCGCTCAGGCTCGGTTCTGCGCGCGAGACCATCGTTCCAAGGCTCCGTACGGACGGGCATATCGAAGGCGCCCGCTCCGGCGAATCACTCTGTCAATGAATGGTTAACCGATTGATTCCGATGCGGGTGATCGCGCCTTCGCATGTGCGATCACTGGGGCTTGTCCACTGCGGCCTCGCCGCGATCTCCCAGATAGGCGCAAACCAGCCTGACGAGCTCGTCCCGTATCGCAGGCTCATGCAGCCTGCCACGTCGCGCTGCATTGTGGATCACGCCATCGATGGCGTCGGAAAGGACGAGTCCGACGATCGATGCGGCAACGTCCCGACTCTGCGATCCATAGATGGCCGCCGCCTGCGTGAAGAGCGACAGGTATTGCGCCTCGATCTGGTGGTTCGGGTGGCGATAGGCCTCGAGGCCCGGGACCTCGTCCAACAGCACCCGGTGCAAGCCCGGATGGAGGCTGTGCGCTTCGATGAGGTTGGTCACCAGGGCTTCGACGAACACCGTGAGGGCTTCTGTCTCCGCCAGAGCGCTCTTGATGGCGTCGAGACTGTCATCGATATGCCGCCGCCGGATCGCGTCGACCAGGGACAGCTTGTCGGGAAAATACTGGTAGAGCGAGCCGATGCTGACGCCAGCGGCCTCGGCGACCTTGTTGGTGGTGAAGCCATTCCAGCCCTGCTTGCTCAGAATGCGAGCCCCGGCCTCGACCACCGCTTCGACCGTCGCCCGCGACCGCGCCTGGCGCGGCTCCTTGCGCATCGAGAATTGCCCCTTGGCGATGCGAGTAGACAAATCAGGCGCTCCGGCTCCGAATATGAGGACATTACTCACATTTCTCAGACGGGGCCAACGACCATGAGCGAGATGCTGCAGACCCTTTATGGCTATCAGGCCTGGGCAAACCGCGACCTGCTCGACAAGCTGGCTTTGCTCGATGAAACGACGCAGGCGACCGAGCGCGAGACCGCGCTGAGACTGGTCAGTCACCACCATGTCGTCGCCCGTATTTTCGCCGGGCATCTGACCGGCACGAACCATGGCTACGCCTCGGACAACATGGTCGAGACACCGTCCCTTGGCGAACTCCAGACATCCGTCGCCGCGACGGATCGCTGGTACCGGGACTATGTCCGGACGATCTCTCCTGAGGCGCTCTCCCAAACCGTGGCGTTCAGCTTCACCGATGGCGACAAGGGCAGCATGACAAGGCATGAAATGCTGCTGCACGTCGCCCTGCATTCGGCTGTACATCGCGGCGAGGTCTGCCGGATCCTGTGGCAGCTCTCGATCACACCGCCCTGGGACACCCTCGCCGTCTACCTGCACCAGTCGGAACCGGCGCGGCGCGAGCAGAGCGCGGCGGCTTAGGCCTCGGGATAAGGCGTTCCATCCTTGTGCAGGAAGCGACCGTCCCTGCTCGGGCTCATCATGTCGATGTCGGAGCAGGTGATCACGTCGTCCGGCGAGCGGCTGCCGACTTCGAGATAGACCGCGACATTGTCCGAGCGGTTGATCATGTGATGGCCGTTGCCGCTGTCCTTGGCGAAAGCGGCGCAATCGCCGGCGCGCAGCACGGTTTCGCCTCCGTCCTCGACCAGCACCAACTCGCCTTCGAGCAGGTAGACGAACTCATCCTCATGCGAATGCCAGTGGCGCTGGCTCGACCAGCCACCCGGCGGCAGTCGCATCAGGTTGACGCCGAAATCGCCGAGCCCACCGGCGTTGCCGAGCCGCTTGCGGATGCGGTTCACGCAGGGGCCGTCGAAGGGCTTCGGATAGCCCGAACCCTTGCGCTCGGGGACGGCTGCGACGTCAATCTTGGGCATGGACGGGCACCTCCAGATGGTGGCTGTCCGCAAGCTATCACGCGGCTAACGTGTTGCGATCGCCTCGAACCCCGGCAATGCCTTGACCAGCGCCCGGAAGGTATCGCCCCGCACCTCGAAATTCGGGAACTGATCCTGCGAAGCGCATGCCGGCGAGAGCAGCACCGCGATCTCGCCCGTCCCATGCTGCGCCAACGCTGCCTTGGTCGCGGCAGCGACCGCAACGTCGAGCGTTCCGCTGCGCTCATAGGCGACGCGGCCGTCATCGTCGAACGTCCCGGCAAAGAGATCGCTCGCCGCGCCGATGAGATAGGCGCGGGCGATGTTGGGGAAATAGCGCCGCAGCGACTCGATCCCGCCTTCCTTGGCCTTGCCGCCGAGGATCCAGAAGATCTCGCGGAAGGAGGTCAGCGCCTTCTCGGTCGAATCCGCATTGGTCGCCTTGGAGTCGTTAATGAAGACGACCCGGCCGATCCGGCCGAGTTCCTCCATCCGGTGCTTCAGGCCGGGATAGCTCTTGAACCCAGCGGCGATCTCATCGGCTGTCAGCCCCAGCGCCGCGCAGGCGGCAAAGGCAGCGGCCGCATTCTGGGCATTGTGGCTGCCGCGCAGGGACCCGATGCCGGCGAGATTGGCGACGACCCTGGGCTTGCCGTCCCTGACCTCGACGATCCGCGTATCGAGCTGGCCGGCATTGGCGGTGACGCCGGCGAAGACGCCTTCGTCGAGCGGCTGCTCCCCGCTGATCTTGACCAAGGGCTTGTCCGAGGCCGCCCGCCGGCGCGCCATCTGCTTCGACGGCTCGTCGTCGACGCCGATCACCGCGATGTCGGAGGCGGCGACGAGCCGCTCCTTGATCGCGCCATAGGCCTCGAAGGTGCCATGCCGCTCGAGATGATCCGGCGTCAGGTTCATCTGGATGCCCACGCTCGGCTTGATCGAAGGCGCAAGATCGATCTGGAAGGTCGAGCACTCGACGACATGGATGCGGTGATCGGCCGGCGGCTCCAGCGCCAGCACGGGGGTGCCGATATTGCCGCCCATCTGCGCGTCGCGGCCGGCCGCCTGCAGCACATGCGCGATCAGCGCGGTCGTCGTCGACTTGCCATTGGTGCCGGTGATGCAGACCACCGGCGCGTTCGGTGCGATCTTCGCCCGCTCCAGGAAGAACAGTTCGATGTCACCGATCACCGGGACATTCGCCGCCTTGGCCTTCTCGGCCGCCCAGTGCGGCGCGGGATGGGTCAGCGGCACGCCCGGCGAGAGCACGAGGGCGGCAAAACCCGACCAGTCGGCGCTGGCGAGATCCACAACGGTGAGCCCCTCGGACGCCGCCTTGTCGCGGCCTGCCTGGTTATCGTCCCAGCAGGCGACCTGCGCGCCGCCAGCAATGAGCGCACGCGCCGTCGCCAGCCCCGAACCACCGAGGCCGAACAGGGCGAGCCTCTTGCCTGCGAAAACCGTGACCGGTGTCATAGGGGCATGATACCGAGAAGTGGGAATCGGTTTTCGGCTGACATCATGCCCTCACTTGAAAGTTGGAGCATGTCCTGATCGCAAAAGCGGCGCCCACTTTTGCGGGACATGCTCAGCGCAGCTTCAGCGTGGCGAGGCCGACCAGCGCCAGCACCACCGAGATGATCCAGAAGCGGATCACCACCTGCGGCTCGGTCCAGCCCAGCTTCTCGAAATGATGGTGGATCGGCGCCATCAGGAAGACGCGCTTGCCGGTGCGCTTGAACACCGCGACCTGGATGATCACCGAGAGCGCCTCGACCACGAACAGGCCGCCGACGATGGCCAGCACGACCTCGTGCTTGATCGCCACCGCGATCGTGCCGAGCATGCCGCCAAGGCCGAGCGAGCCTGTGTCCCCCATGAAGATCTGGGCCGGCGGCGCGTTGAACCAGAGGAAGCCTAGCCCAGCCCCCATCATCGCGCCGCAGATCACGGCGAGCTCGCCAACGCCGGGGACGTGGTGGATCTGCAGGTAGTTGGCGAAGATGGCGTTACCGGCGAGATAGGCGATGAAGCCGAAGGTGCCGGCCGCGATCATCACCGGCACGATGGCGAGTCCGTCGAGCCCGTCGGTCAGGTTCACCGAATTGCCGGCGCCGACGACGACGAAGGCGGTGACGACCGGGAACAGGATGCCGAGCGGGATCATCAGCTCCTTGAGGAACGGCATGGCGAAGCCGCTGGCGATCGAAGGCGGGCTGACCTGCATGATCGCCGTGCAGGCGATCAGCGCGATGACGATCTCGAGGCCGAGGCGCGCCTTGCTGGAGAAGCCCTTATGCGACTGCTTGGTCACCTTGAGATAGTCGTCATAGAAGCCGATCGCGCCATAGCTCGCGGTGACGCCGAGCACGATCCAGACGTAAGGATTGCGCAGGTTGCCCCAGAGCAGCGTCGCGACGAACAGTCCGGTCAGGATCATCAGCCCGCCCATGGTCGGCGTGCCGCGCTTGGCGAGATGCGATTCCGGTCCGTCGGTGCGGATCGGCTGGCCCTTGCCCTGTTTGATCCTCAGCCAGGAGATCGCCGCCGGCCCGAAGAAGAAGACGAAGAGCAGCGCCGTCGCGGTCGCCCCGCCGGCGCGGAAGGTGATGTAGCGGAAGACGTTGAGGATCGGGAAGTGCACCGCGAAGTCGGCGAGCCAGACCAGCATCGAATTCTATTCCTTACTCAGTCGTCGGCCTGGACGACCGGGAAGCGAGCCGTCATCGCCTTGACGATCGGCCCCATGCGCGTACCGAGCGAGCCCTTCACCGTGACGACGTCGCCGGCGCGGACCGCATCGAGCACATAGGGCTCGAGGCTGCTCGCCTGTGCGGCATAAGCGCCGCGGCGGTGCGAAGGCAAGGCGTCGTAGAGGGATCTCATCAGCGGGCCACAGGCGAAAACGAGATCGATGCCGTTGCCGGTGACCGCGTCGGCGAGCCCCTTGTGCAGCTCCGGCGCGGTTTCGCCGAGCTCCAGCATGTCGCCGAGCACGGCGATCCGCCGCCCTCTGCCGGCCACCGGCATGCGCCCGAGATTCTCGATCGCGGCCCGCATCGAGGCAGGGTTGCCGTTATAGCTCTCGTCGATCAGCGTGAACGGGCCAGCCGGCGCATGCAGTACCTGCCGTGCGCCGCGACCGGACGGCGGGGTCAGATCGGCGAGCGCCAGCGCCGCCAGAGCGAGATCGGCGCCGAGCGCCTCGGCCGCCGCCAGCACGGCGAGCGAATTGAGGACGATGTGCTTGCCCGGGCTGCCGAGCTTGTAGGTCACCGGCCGCCCCATGACATTGGCTTCGGCGGTCGAGACATCAGGCTTCAAGGAGCAGCCGAGCAGCCGCACATCGGCGGCCTCGCTCTCGCCGAAGGAGATGACGCGCCCTGCCCCGCTGGCCAGCGCCAGCTCGCGCAGCAGACCGGTCTGCGCGATGTCGGCGTTGATGATCGCGGTGCCGCCCGCCTTCAACCCGCCGAAGATCGCCGCCTTCTCGCGGGCGATCCCCTCCAGCGACTCGAAGGCGGCCAGATGCACCGGCTGGATCGTGGTGATCACCGCGACGTCGGGCTGGACCATCTTCGCCAGCGGCAGGATCTCGCCAGGCGCGTTCATGCCGATCTCGTAGACGCCGTAGCGGACGTCACGCGGCGTCCGGGTCAGCGTCAGCGGCACGCCCCAATGGTTGTTGTAGGAGGCGACCGGCGCATGCGTCTTGCCCTGGCGCGAGAGCACGAGGCGGAGCGCTTCCTTGGTGCCGGTCTTGCCGACCGAGCCGGTCACGGCGACGACCCTGGCGTTGAGCTCGGCCCGGCGCGCCCTGCCGGCCTGTTCCATGCCGCGCAGGACGTCGGGGACGATGGCGAGCGGCGCATCGGCCGGAAAGGCGCTGGCATGCGCCTCGTCGACCACGGCGAGCGCCGCGCCCTTGTCGAGCGCCGCCGCCACGAAATCATGTCCGTTGCGCGCCTCGCCGGTGATCGCGAAGAAGGCATCGCCCGGCTCGAGCGTGCGCGTGTCGATCGAGGCGCCGGTGACGGCCGCCGGCACAGGCCCTTGCGAACGGGCGCCCATCGCCTCGATCAGGCGCGCGCCGGTCCACAGCGGTTCGGTGGTCATCCCCGTCTTCCCCCAGCCAAGGCTGCGATCGCCTCGCGGACCACCTCATGGTCCGAGAACGGCAGCGTCCGATCGCCGATGATCTGGCCGCTTTCATGGCCTTTTCCGGCGACAACGAGGACATCCCCAGGCTGCAGCATCGTGACAGCGGCCATGATCGCCTCGGCTCGGTCGCCGATTTCGCGCAAGCGCTCGGGCGCCGCCGCCAGCACCTCGGCGCGGATCGCCGCCGGGTTCTCGCTGCGCGGATTGTCGTCGGTGACGATGGCGATGTCGGCGCCATCCGCGGCGATCTTGCCCATCAGCGGCCGCTTGCCGCGGTCACGGTCGCCGCCGCAGCCGAAGACGCAGATCAGCCGGCCGCTGGCATAGGGCCGCAAGGTCTTCAGCACCGCCGCGAGCGCATCGGGCTTGTGGGCATAGTCGACGACGACGAGCCTGCCATTGTGCTCGCCGACCCGCTCCAGCCGACCCGGCACGCCCTTGAGGCCGGCTATGGCACGCACCGAAGCCGCGGCATCCTCCCCGGTCGCGATCGCGAGGCCGGCCGCGACCAACGCATTGCCGGCCATGAAGTCGCCGACCAGCGGGAGCAGCACTTCGGTCGTCACGCCATCGACGTCGATCGTCAGGCGCTGCGAAAAGCCTTCGCGGGCCACGTCCAGCAATTTCAGCCGGTCACCGCCGCGACCGATGCCGATCACCGGATGGCCGCCCGCCTTCGCCGCCACCTCGGCCTTGTCGGCATAGGGCTCGTCGCGATTGATCACCACCGGCGCGCCGGCCGGCAGCAGCTCCCAGAGCCTGAGCTTCGCCGCGAGATAGTCCTCGACGCTCGGATGGTAGTCGAGATGGTCGCGGCCGAGATTGAGGAAGGCGCCGGCAGCGAGCCTCACCCCGTCGAGACGGTGCTGGTCGAGCCCGTGCGAGGAGGCTTCCATCGCCAGATGCGTGACGCCGTCGCCCGCCAGTTCGTCGAGCGAGACGTGCAGCGAGAGTGGGTCGGGCGTCGTCAGCGAGCCGTAGTCCGCGCCCGCCTCGGTGACGATGCCGATCGTGCCGACGCTCGCCGCCTTGCGCCCGAGCGCCATGAAGATCTGGCGGGTGAATTCTGCGACCGAGGATTTGCCGCTGGTGCCGGTGACGGCGACGACCGTGCCCGGCTGGCGCGGATGCACCTGGGCCGCAGCCAGCGAGAGAGCAAGTCTGGGGTCCCCGACCTGCGCATAGGCGACTTCCGTCGGCAGATCAGCCGGGCGAGACCCACTGGAGACGATCGCGACCGCCCCCCGCTGGACCGCATCGCTGATGAAGCGGGCGCCATCGGCCTTGGCGCCAGCGAGCGCGACGAAGGCTTCGCCGGGCGCGACCTTGCGGCTGTCGAAGGCGACGCCGCCGACGCGGCGCTCGCCCGCCTCGGCGAAGGCTCCGGGGAAGAGTTGGTCGAGGCTGAAACCGGTGTCAGTCAAAAGCGCATATCCTTGCCGGGCGCGGAACCTCGCGCGTCATTCTCGGGCGAAGCGGAGCGTGGACCCGAGAACCTCATGCAGGATCAAGCTCCCTTCCGTCCAGAGATGCTCGGGCCAAGCCCGAGCATGACACTCCTCTACCGAGTTCCCCACGCCCCGAGCTTGGCCATCAGCGGGAACGGCGCCACCGGCGGCTCGAAGCGTGGCGGCAGGCCGAGGATCGGCGCAGCCCGCTCGATCACCTTGCCAGTGGTCTTGCCGGCGTTCCAGGCCGCGGTCGAATAGCCGCCGCTCTCGGCATAGCCCTTCGGCTCGTCATAGATGGCGAGGAAGACGTAGCGCGGCTTGTCCGAGGGCGCGATCGCCGTGAAGGTGGTGAAATTCTTGTTCTTGGCGTAGCGGCCGTTGATGACCTTCTCGGCCGTGCCGGTCTTGCCGCCGACGAAATAGCCGGGGACATCGGCGAACCGGGCCGAGCCTCTCTCGCCGTTGATGCGCATGATGTAGCGCATCGCCTCGGAGGTCTCCGGCTTGATCACCCGGATCGCATCCTTCTTGGCCTCCTCCTCGGAGCGCTTCAGGAAGGTCGGCTTGATCAGATAGCCGCCATTGACCAGCGCTCCGACCGCCGCCAGCGCCTGGAGCGGCGCGACCGCAAGCCCGTGCCCGAAGGCGATCGTCGCCGTGTTGAGCTCGCCCCAGCGGGCAGGAACGATCGGCGAAGCGCTTTCCGGCAGCTCGGTCGTCATCCGGTCGAGCTGCATCATCTTCTTGAGGAAGGCCTTGTGGCCCTCGACGCCGACCGAGAGCGCCATCTTGACGGTGCCCATGTTCGACGAACGCACGAACACCTCCGGCACCGACAGCGAGCGGCCCGTGCCCTTGTACTCGCGAATGACCTGCGAGCCGAAGCGCATCATGCCGCCGGCGGTCGAATAGGTCGAATTGATGTTCGCCTTGCCGGAATCGAGCGCCATCGCGATGGTCAGCGCCTTGTAGGTCGAGCCCATCTCGTAGACGCCGACATTCATCCGGTTGATCCGGTCCTTCTCCAGCGCATCGACCGGATTGCCGGGGTCGTAATCGGGGAGAGAGACCAGCGCGATCATCTCGCCGGTGTTGACGTCCATGATGGCGCCGGCGGCGGCAATCGCGCGGTATTTCTCGATACCCTTGACCAGCTCGTCGCGCAACAGGTGCTGGACGCGCATGTCGATCGAAAGCTGAACCGGCTTGAGGTCGGAGGCCTGCATCGCAAAACCCGCGCCGTTCAGGTCCTGCAACCCCTGCGAGTCGATGTACTTCTCGATACCGGCGATGCCGACATTGTCGACATTGGCGAAGCCGAGCACATGGGCGGCGACATTGCCGTTCGGATAGACGCGCTTGTTCTCCGGCACGAATCCGACGCCGGGGATGCCGAGCCGGTGGACCTCGGCCTGCTGGCGTGGCGTGATCTCGCGCTTGACCCAGACGAAGCCCTTCTTGGTGCTGAGCTTGTCGCGCAGCTCCTTGGCGTTGAGGTCGGGCAGGACCGCGGTCAGGAGCTCGGTCGCCTCGTCCTTGTCGAGGATGTTGCGCGGCTCGGCGAAGACCGAGACGGTGCGGATGTCGGTGGCGAGCTGGACGCCGTTGCGGTCGACGATGTCGGGGCGCGCCGCCGAGATCGCGTTCGAGGTTGCGCGGCGCAGGCCGACCTGGTCGCTCGGGAAGGCGCCGAGCATGACGAGTCGCCCGACGATCGCCAGAAACAGCCCGCTGAAGCCGAGGATGACGAGCCCGACGCGCGGCTCGCTCTTCTCGCCGCTCATCCGGAAGACGTCGCGCAGCCACTCGGTGCGGAAGCGCCACTTCGGCTTCACGACCCCGGGCTTTTCGACCGTGGGGGCGATGATCTCGGGCGCCGCGGCCTGCGGATTGACCTCCTGGCTCATGGATGGGCTCCCGGCGTCGTCGCGGTGTTGCTCTTGCGATCCCGCGGCGTCTCGGTCGGCAGGCCGAGGCCGAGATCCTCGAGCTTGCGGCCGATCGAGTCGACCTTCGGGCCGCGATTGGGGATGTCGGACAGGCGCACGATCTGCGCGGTCGTCAGCGGATGCAGGTCGAGATGCTTGTCGGCCAGCGCCTGCAGCCGCTCCGGGCGATTGAGGAACTGCCACTCGGCCTTGAGTACCGCGATGGCGTCGCGCTCGCGTTGCGCCTTGGCCTTCAGCTTCTGCAGCTGCTCGGCCTGCAGCGTCGTCTCGTATTTGATCGAGTAGGCATAGAGCGCCGAGGAGACCAGCGCGCCGATGGCGACGACATGCAAGAGCTTGATCACGCTCAGCTCCTCCGGCGGGTTTGCGGCGCGGGCACGACAGCGAGGCCGACGAGATCAGGATCGGGCGCGCGCGGCGGCGCTTCCGTGCGTTCGGCTGCGCGCAATTTGGCCGAGCGGGCGCGCGGATTGGCCCGCGCCTCCGCCTCGGACGGCGCGACCGGTCCCTTGGTCACGAGCTTGAACGTCGCCTGCGGGGCGGCCGCCGCCGGGGCATGGCGCGAACCGCCCGGCGCCCTGCCCGAACGCTCGGCGAAGAACTGCTTGACGATCCTGTCTTCGAGCGAATGGAAGGTGACGACCGATAGCCGCCCGCCCGGCGCCAGCACCGCTTCGGCGCCGTGCAGCGCCCGGACCAGCTCGCAGAGCTCGTCGTTCACCGCGATACGCAGCGCCTGGAAGGTCCGCGTCGCCGGATGGGCGCCGCCCGGCTCGCCCCGGACGATGCCGGCGACGAGATCCGCGAGCTGCTTCGTCGTGGTGATCGGCGCCTTGCGCCTCGCCTCGACGATCGCCCGCGCCACGGCGCGCGAACGCCGTTCCTCGCCGTAATGGTAGATGATGTTCGCGAGCACGCCCTCGTCGGCCTCGTTGACCAGCTCGGCCGCGCTCTGTCCGCCCGCCTCCATGCGCATGTCGAGCGGCCCGTCGAAACGGAAGGAGAAGCCGCGCTGCGCCTGGTCCAGCTGCATCGACGAGACGCCGATATCGAGCACGACGCCGTCGAGCGGCGCCATCCTGAAGCGCTCGGCCTCTTCGGCCAGCGCGCCGAAGCGGGCTTCCGCGAGGGTCAGCCTTCCATCCATCGCCGCGACGAGACCGGCGCCGCCGGTGATCGCGCTCGGGTCGCGGTCGAGCGCGAGCAGCGTCGCCTGCGGCTCGCGCTCCAGCAGCGCGCGCGAATAGCCGCCCGCGCCGAAGGTGCCGTCGAGATAGCGCCCACCGGCCTTCAGCGCGAGCGCATCGAGCGCTTCGTCCATCAATACGGGAATATGCGGTTCGCTTGTCATGCCACCGGCCTCGCACCGAGCGTGCGCCGGACGTCGCGCAGCTTCGCCCTGGCCTCCTCGAGATGCGCCTTGAAGCGCTCCGGCTCCCAGATCTGGAATTTGTGGCCCTGACCGACGAAGGTGACGGTGCCGCCGATGCCGGCATGCGCCTTCAGCGTCTCGCTCAGCATGATCCGCCCTTCGGGATCGACCTTCAACACCTCCGAGGTGCCGTTCAGCGCCGTCGACAGCGACTCCCATTCCTCGGAGAACGGCGAGAACTGCGCCAGGATCTCGTCGATCGTCGCGCGCAGCGCATGGCCGCCGCAGTCGAGACTGGCCTGATCGAGCGCCGGATAGACGTAGAGCCCCTCGTAGCCATCCTTCGCCAACACACCCCGAAATGGAGCCGGGATCGAGACGCGCCCCTTGGCGTCCAGCCTGTTGGTGAAATGGGAGACGAAGCGGTCCGTCAACGCCGCCTCCGGGTCGGGCTTCCAACCGCGCCCTGACGGCGCAGAACGCGCCGGCAGCGACCGGCGATCGATACCCCCGTCGACCCCGACACGGCGGAGCCGTCAGCCAAAATCCGCGCGGCACACGGGCTCTGACCTGCTGCTTGCCTGTCGGTTTCGACGGGATGATTTGGGATAGCATGGGACAATATGGGCGTCAACGGATCCAACGCTGCGGACGCGGTTCTGCCCGAGCCTGTGAGCATCACAGCCCGTTAAGGTTAACTATCCGTAAAGACGAGGATTTTTGGCGCGAGAGCATCAAGGCTCTGCGGCCCGTCGACGAGTTGGCGGGAACAAGCTGCGCAGAAATATTTTCGAGACTGCCGCCCTGCCCTGCTGGGCCTTAGCTCTCGTCTGCAGACTGCCGCAGAAGCGCCTCGCGCAGAGCCTGGACATCGCCGAGCAAACGGGCGGCCGGGACACCGCTGTCCTCGACCGCGCACGGCACCGGGTTGGGTGCGTTGCCGGCCTTCTCGCGCAGGACATGGCCGGTCTCGCTCAACTCGACCAGCACCTGGCGCTCATCCTCACGGCCGCGCTTGCGCCGGATCAGGCTGTTGCCTTCCAGGCGCTTCAGCAGCGGCGTCAGCGTGCCGGAGTCGAGCCCCAGCCGCTCACCGATCGCCTTGACGCTCTGGCCGTCCTGCTCCCACAGCACCAGCATGACCAGATATTGCGGATAGGTCAGCCCGAGCTCGGCCAGGAACGGCCGATAGGCCCGGTTGAAGGCATGGGCGGCCGAATAGACCGCAAAGCAGATCTGCTCGTCGAGCCCGCGTACCGGTGTCGCCTTCGCATTCTTCGTCATGGCCTTGCCGTCAGTTGCCTGCATCATGGTTGCCTGGGCAGGGCGAGCGAACCGATCGGATGGGAACAACTCGCCGGTGGGACAATCTCCCCTGCAATGGACATAAGATACTCTCTCATCGCCCCGGGCACTGCCCGTTCACGAAAATGTGAATTGCAGACAATTCAATTGTGCACAATCTAATTTCCACCAACCACGGCGGATGGACCGCCAGACAAGGAGAGCTGTCATGAAGATCCTCTACACCGCTCATGGTTCCGCCACCGGCGGCCGCGAAGGCCAGGCCGCGACCGACACCGGCAACGTCAAGCTCGTGCTGAACACGCCGAAGGAGCTCGGCGGTGGCGGTGGCGAGGGCACCAATCCCGAGCAGCTCTTCGCCATGGGTTATTCCGCCTGCTTCCTCGGCGCGCTGAAGTTCGCCGCTGGCAAGGAGGGCGTGAAGATCCCGGACGACGCCCGTGTCAGCGCGGACATCGGCATCGGCCCGCGCGACGACGGCAAGGGCTTCGGCATCGCCGCCAAGCTGACGATCTCAGCGCCCGGCATCGACAAGGCCAGGCTCGAGGACCTCGTCCAGAAGGCCCATATCGTCTGCCCGTATTCGGACGCGACCCGGGGCAATATCGACGTTGAGCTGACGGTTGCGGCCTGACCCCGCGCCACCCATCTGAGGCTCACGGCCGGGCATCCCTCCGGCCGTGAGACGATTTGGCCCGCCACGCAGCGGGTCTCGTTTCCGGAAGCCTCACCCTCAAAGCCTCTGGAACATCCTCATGATCGATCGCCGCCATTTTCTCACCGCGGCCGCCGCAGCCGCGCTCGCACCTGCCCTGCCCGCGCAGGCTCGCGCTCCCCTGACCGGCGCACAGGTGCCGGGCATCTACCGCCGCAAGCTCGGCGACCTCGAAATCACGGCGATCCTCGACGGCTATGTGCCGCTCGGCGCCAAATCCTTCAGCAGCGCGGACCCGGCGACGGTCGGGCAGCTCCTCGCCGGCGCCGGCCTCGACGAAAGCCTGCCGACGTCGGTCAACGCCTTCGTCGTCAACAGCAAGGACCGGACCTATCTCGTCGACACCGGCTCGGGCGCCTGGAACGCCATGGGCGACACGATGGGCCGGGCCGAGGGGAATCTCCGTATCGCTGGCATCGAGCCGGGGCAGATCGATGCGATCATCCTGACCCACGCCCATCCAGACCATCACGAGGGTCTGCTCACGGCGCAGAAGACCGCGCGCTTCCCCAATGCCGAGCTGATCATCCACGAGGCCGAACACGCCTTCTGGCATGATGACGGCATCCTCAGCCAGGCGCCGGCCGAGGCGAAGCCGTTCTTCGCCTCCGCCCGTGGCGCGCTCGCGCCCTATGCCGCCCGCACCCGCAAGGTGAAGGCCGGCGAGGTCGCGCCCGGCCTGACGCTGGAGCACGCCCCGGGGCACACGCCCGGCCACAGCATCCTGCGACTGTCCTCCGGCAACCAGCAGCTCCTGCTCGTCGGCGACAGCATCCACAATGTCGTGCTGCAGACCGCCCAGCCCGAGATCACCTTCGTCTTCGACGCCGACGCCAGGCAGGCCGTCGCCTCGCGCCGGCGGGTGCTCGACATGGCAGCCGCCGACAGGCTGGTGATCAGCGGCGCCCACATCCCCTTCCCCGGCTTCGGCAAGGTCGGCAAGGAAGGCAACGGCTACCGCTTCGCCACGGCCGAATGGAGCTACACGCTCTGATCGCAGCCTGCCCAAACAGGAAAGGGCCGGGATCGCTCCCAGCCCTTTTCATTGAAGAAGGGATGCCAGCCGGCCTGTAAGCCGGGTTCTGGATGGCCGGAGGATCGCTCCCCCGACGTGACGGCCATTCCTCTGGGACGCGCATCGCTGCGCGCCTCGAGCAACCAACCCGGACGACTGGACCTGGAAACCGGCCCCTCCTCCCTTGCGGGCGAGCATCGTCCCTATTCGGTTTTGCTCCCGGTGGGGCTTGCCATGCCGTCCCCGTTGCCGGGTCCGCGGTGCGCTCTTACCGCACCTTTTCACCCTTACCGCGCCAGGAAAGCCGAAACTCTCCAGCACGCGGCGGTTCGATCTCTGTGGCGCTTTCCCTGGGGTCGCCCCCGCCGGACGTTATCCGGCACCGTGTTTCCGTGGAGCCCGGACTTTCCTCCCCTGCCGAAGCAGGAGCGGCCGTCCGGCCGACTGGCGGGCTCCCTCTGCGCTCTAAAAGCTGGCGCCGTCAAGCGGAGAGAGGCGGAAACTCAGTTGCTGGCGGAGACGGTGCCGCCGCTTCCGGCGATATTGCGCACTTTGGCGCAGTAAGTGCGGTTGGCGCCGCTCATGCGGGTCGCCATGTGGCCGCTCTGATACTTCATCACGGTGCGGCAGGTGTCGCCACCGGCGAGGCGATAGGCCTGGCCGAGATACTTCATCGCGTAACGGGCATTAGTATCGGCGTCGAGCAGGCCGGCGGCGCCACCGCTATAGCCGACGCCGCGCGCGGTCTGGTGGCGGATCTGCATCAACCCGTAATTGCCGGCATTGGCTGCGCGGGGATTGTAGCGGCTCTCGATGCGCACCACGGCATCCGCGAGCGAGAACGGCACGCCATTGGCGGCGGCATGGCGGGCGACTAGCGCGCGCAAGCCTTCCGAACCAGCCGGCGCCGCGAGCGGCGTGCGCCCGGTTCCGCCGGCTCTGGCGGTCTTGACCCGCCCCTTGCGCTCCTCCTTGGCCTCTACGGTCTCCGCGGCCTTCTGCGCATCCTGCCCCTGCTCGGAAGCGGCAGCCTGGCGCTTGATTTCGGCTTCTCGCAGGATGAAAGCGCGGGCATCGGTCTCGGCGTTCACCTGGGCAGAAGCGGGCTGAAGAAAGGCCAGGCAAATAGCGAAGGCGGCGCAGCCGCTACCAGCGATCATGTTCATGCGAGAGGGATCTCTTCTATCTGTTGCAGCGCAAAACGGTGCGGCGAAATGATAGATGAATGTGACGACAATCTGGCCGATACGAACGAATTTCGTTCAAATTCAGCAGTAAAGTGATTACTTTAGCCTCGTTTCGATAGCAGTAATCATCATGTATTGAACGCCGGAACGATTCATCCTCGCCGGCGTTGACGCAGTCATGGCATCGAGCCAAATCATCGCCGCAATGCCACCGCAATTGCCGGTCGCAATGCAAGAAAGTCGGCTCCTGCCGAAGCGATGCCGCTAGGTACGACCCGAGAAGGGGGATCGAGATGAAGACATTGATCGCAATCGCGGCTGTCGGGCTGGCGCTCGGCGCCTGCACGCCACATGAGGAACGCGTCGGCGGCGGTGCCGTGCTCGGAGCCGCGACAGGCGCCGTGATCGGCGGACTCGCGACCGGCCGCGCAGGCGGTGCGCTCGCCGGAGCCGCGATCGGCGGCGTGGGTGGCGCCATCGTCGGCTCGGCCACCTCGCCCTATCGCCGTGGCGGCTACTATTACGACGACGGCTACTATGGCGGCTGCCCCTACGGCTACTACCGCGACTATTACGGCCGGCTCTATTGCCGCTGAGCCGCTCGCATTCTACGCAAGAGCCGCGGCCGATCCGGCCGTTGCTGGATGAACGATGACATCATCTTTCTGGGGGGCTCTGGGCGGCGGCGGCCTTGGCTTTGCGCTGGGAGGACCGCTTGGCGCACTCGTCGGCGCGCTGGCCGGGCATGTCCTGATCGATCGCGAAGGCTCGCTCTTCGGCCCTGCCCCCAAGCAGTTGATCTTCACCACCGGCCTGGTCGCGCTCGCCGCCAAGATGGCGCGTGCCGACGGGGTGGTGACCCGCGATGAGATCGCAGCCTTCGAGCGTATCGTCGAAGTGCCGGAAGAGCAGAAGGCCCAGGTCGAGCGCCTGTTCGACCTCGCCAAGCAGACCAGCGCCGGCTTCCAAGCCTATGCCCTGCAGATCGCCGAGGCCTTCCGCGACGAGCCGGCCCTGCTGGAGGACGTGCTCGACGGCCTCTTCCTGATCGCCGCCGCCGACGGCGCGATCCATGAGCGCGAGCACGCCTATCTGCGCGATGTCGCGACGATCTTCGCCATCGACGATGCCGGGTTCGCCCGCATCGAGGCGCGCCACCTGCGTCGGCGCGACGATCCCTATCTCGTCCTCGGCGCCAACCGCGACATGAGCGATGGCGAGTTGAAGCAGCTCCACCGCCGCCTCGTCCTGGAGAACCATCCCGATCGCGAGATCGCCCGCGGCCTGCCGCAGGAAGCGGTCTGCATCGCGACCCGCCGCCTCGCCGCCATCAACGCCGCTTGGGACGCGATCGAGAAGGAACGCGGCATCGGCTGCAGAGAACCGGAGCCGGCGTGAGCCTCACCCTCGCACCCGACAGCCGCTTCGCCGCCAAGGTCTTCCCCTCGCCCAACCATGGCGAGCGCAAGTTCCGCGATGGCTCGACCGGACGCCGCCCCGACACGCTGATCCTGCACTATACCGGCATGCCCGACGCGGGCGAAGCGCTGCAGTGGCTGTGCAATCCGGCCTCGCAGGTCTCTTCGCACTATTTCGTCTTCGAGAACGGCCACACCCTCCAGCTCGTGCCGGAGGAACGCCGCGCCTGGCATGCCGGCGCCTCGCACTGGGCCGGCGAGACCGACCTCAACTCGGCCTCGATCGGCATCGAGATCGCCAATGCCGGCCACCCCGGCGGCCTGCCCGATTTTCCCGAAGCGCAGATCGCCGCGACGCTGAACCTCTGCCGCGACATCTGCGAGCGCTGGAAGATTCCGCCCGAACGCGTGCTCGCCCATTCCGACATCGCGCCGGGCCGCAAGATCGATCCGGGCGAGACATTCCCCTGGCGTCGCTTCGCCGAGGCCGGCGTCGGCCTCTGGGTCGAACCCGCGCCGATCAAGGGCGGCCGCTTCTTCGCCCGCGGCGATGCCGGCCCGCCGGTCGAAGCGCTGCAGGCGATGTTCGCCATGCTCGGCTACGGCGTTACGGTCGACGGCAGCTATGATGAGCGCTTCGAGGCGGTGGTCGCCGCCTTCCAGCGTCATTGGCGGCCGGAGAAGGTCGACGGCGTCGCGGATGGATCGACCATCACCACGCTGCGCGACCTCTTGGCGCTGACGCAGGACGCACGGACCGCCTGAACAGCCTCTCCCTGCAAGCTTTCCGCAACATTGCAGCGAGTTAACTCGTCTGCATCGCCTGAATCTGGCATGATGCGCGGCATTGGAAGGCTGGTCCCTATCCCGGCCTCGGAGGGTGAACGGACGTGCGTCTCTGGGCAATCGGTGCGGTGGTCGGCGCTGGCGCGCTGGCAGCCGGCTATTTCGCGCTGCGGCCGACCGGCGGCGCCGCCAACGACGCGCCCTACCGCACTGCCGCGATCGATCGCGGCCGGATCACCGCTTCCGTCCGCGCCACCGGCACGCTGACCCCGATGACCACCGTCGTGGTCGGCTCGCAGCTCTCCGGTCAGATCGTCGAGATCCTCGCCGACTATAATTCGCAGGTGAAGGCCGGCCAGGTCGTCGCCCGCCTCAACAGCGACCAGATCAAGACAAGGCGCGACGCCGCCGCCGCCGATCTGCAGCAGGCGAGAGCCGATCTCGTCGTCAAGCGCGCCCAGCTCGACCGGGCCAGGGTGGCGCGGACCAAGGCGAACTCGACCGTCAACGACCTCGAGGCCCAGCGCGACCGCACCCGCGCCCAGCTTGCCGACGCCAAGCGCACTTTCGACCGCCAGAACGAGTTGTTCACGCGCGGCGCCGGCGCGCAGCAAGGCCTCGACAGCGCCCGCACCCAGGTCGAGATCCAGACCGCGACGCTCGCGTCGAACGAAGCCCAGATCGCCTCGCTCAAGGCCGAGATCGGCGGGCTCGACGCCGACATCGCCTTGGCGGAAGGCCAGGTCCAGTCCGGCGAGGCGCTGATCGCCCAGCGCGACGCCAAGTTGAAAGACATCCTGATCGATCTGGAGCGCACCGAGATCCGCTCTCCGGTCGACGGCGTCGTCGTCCAGCGCCAGGTCGATCTCGGCCAGACGGTCGCCGCCTCACTCTCGGCGCCGGTGCTGTTCCAGATCGCGCAGGACCTGCGCACCATCGACATCTACGCCAATATCGACGAGGCCGATGTCGGCCGGCTCAAGGTCGACCAGGACGTCTCGTTCAGCGTCAATGCCTATCCGAACCGGACCTTCCAGGGGAAGGTGCAGATGGTGCGCCTCGGCGCCCAGACCATCCAGAACGTCGTCACCTATACCGGCGTCGTCCGCGTCGCGAACCGTGACCTTGCTTTGCTGCCGGGCATGACCGCCAATCTGCAGATCGTCACCGACGACCGGCAGGACGTGCTGCGCGTGCCCAATGCGGCGCTGCGCTTCCGCCCGCTCGGTGGGCCGACCGCCCTGCCCACGCCTGCGCCGGCCGAGGCAGCGCAAGCGGGGCGCGGCGGAGGTGGCGGCCGAGCTGCCGGCGCGTTGCGCGAGCGCATCGAGGAGGAGGTCCAGCCGACGCCGGAGCAGAAGCAGGCGATCGCCGCGATCATGTCCGAGCAGCGCGCGGCTGGCCGCCAGGCCATGGCCGGTCTCTCCGAGGAGGAACGCCGCGCCGCCTTCCGCGCTGCCCGCACCGAGCTGCGCATCAAGATCGCCGCCGTGCTCGATCCCGAGCGCCGCGCCAAGTTCGAGGCGCTGATGCAGGAAGGCCGGCCGGCAGCGCAAAACGAGACGACGCCCGGCCGCGTCTATGTGCTCGACGGCGAGGGCCAGCCAAAGGCGGTCGCGGTCCGGCTCGGCCCAAGCGACGGCGCCTTCACGCAGGTTCTGCCGGTCACCGGCGTCGCCGAGGGCGTCGAGGTCGTGATTGGCGGTGGCCCGCGCAATGCCGAACCGGCGCCCGCCAGCCGCGGCCCCGCCCCGCGCGGCCCGCGCCTGTTCTGAGGCTGCCGCCATGCCCCTGATCGAGGTACGCGATCTCTCCCGGGTCTACGATCTCGACTCCGGCCGCGTCACCGCGCTCGGCGGCGTCTCGCTCGACATCGAGGCCGGCGAGCTCGTCGCGGTGATGGGCCCGTCCGGCTCGGGCAAGTCGACCTTCATGAACCTGGTCGGCTGCCTCGACCGGCCGACCGGCGGCCATTACCGGCTCGACGGCGCCGCGGTCGAGACGCTCTCCGGCGACGGGCTCGCCGAGCTTCGCAACCGCAAGCTCGGCTTCGTCTTCCAGCAGTTCAACCTGCTGCCGCGGGTCGATGCCTGCGCCAATGTCGAATTGCCGATGGTCTATGCCGGGCTCGACGGCAAGACGCGGCGCGAGCGGGCGCTCAATGCCCTCGCCCGCGTCGGTCTCGCCGAGCGCGCTCATCACCGGCCGATGCAGCTCTCCGGCGGCCAGCAGCAGCGCGTCGCCATCGCCCGCGCTCTGGTCAACCAGCCGCGCCTGCTCCTCGCCGACGAGCCGACCGGCGCGCTCGACAGTCGCACTGCGCTCGAGATCCTCGCACTGTTCCAGGACCTCAACCGAGAGGGCGTCACCGTCGTGCTGGTGACGCATGACGCTGAGGTCGCCCGCCATGCCCGCCGGGTCGTGCGCTTCCGCGACGGCCATGTCATCGCCGATATCAGACAGGAGCCGGCCGACGCCCGCGCCGCCCTCGCCGTGCATGACAGCGCCGCCCCCATGCCGGAGGCCGCCGAATGAGCCTCATCGAAGCGATCCGCTCGGCCCTCTCCGCCATCGGCGCCAATGCTCTGCGCTCGGCGCTGACCATGCTCGGCATCATCATCGGCGTCGCTGCCGTGATCGCCATGGTCGCGATCGGCTCGGGCGCCCGCGAACGCGTCGACAGCCAGATCAAGTCGCTCGGCGCCAATCTCGCCATCATCCAGGCCGGCAACGTCACGCAAGGCGGCGTCCGCCTGGGTGCCGGCGCCTCATCGACCCTGACCGACGAGGATGCCAGGGCCGTCGCCGCCGAGGTCGAGGACGTCGTCGCCTCCGCCTCGGTGATCACCACGCGAGCCCAGGCCGTCTATGCCGGCACAAACTGGTCGACGACGATCACCGCGACCGATCTCGATTTCTTCGCCGCCCGCGAATGGGGCCTCGCCGAGGGCCGCCTGTTCGAGCCCGAGGAGCTGCGCCGCGGCGAGATCGTCGCCATCATCGGCCAGACCGTGGCGAAGAACCTGTTCGGCGACAGCGATCCGCTCGGCCAGATGTTCCGCATCCGCAACGTGCCGTTCAAGGTCATCGGCGTGATGGCCGGCAAGGGCCAGTCCGCGCTCGGCCAGGACCAGGACGACGTCATCTTCGTGCCGCTCGACACCGGCCGCCGCCGCATCGTCGGGCGCAACTATGCCCGCGACCGCTCGGTCCAGACCATCATGGTCAAGTTCGCCAGCGAGGCGGCGATCAATCCCGGCATCGAGCAGACCCGGGCGCTGCTGCGCCAGCGCCATCGCCTGATGGAAGATCAGGAAGACGACTTCATCGTCCGCAACCTGACCGAGATCGCCAACACCGCGACCGCCGCCGCCAGCACCCTCTCCTGGCTGCTCGCTGCCGTCGCCGGCGTCTCGCTGCTGGTCGGCGGCATCGGCATCATGAACATCATGCTGGTCTCGGTGACCGAGCGCACCCGCGAGATCGGCCTGAGACTCGCTGTCGGCGCTCGCCAGCGCGACGTGCTCTCGCAGTTCCTGATCGAGGCGACGACGCTGGCGACCATCGGCGGCGCCGTCGGCATCGCGCTCGGCATCGGCGCCGCGACCGCGATCGCGCGCTTCGCCGGCTGGCCCTTCGTGATCTCGCCGCAGACCATCCTGATCGCCGTCGGCGTCTCCGGCCTGATCGGCGTCTTCTTCGGCTTCTATCCAGCGCGGCAGGCGGCGCGGCTCGACCCGATCGAGGCGCTCAGGCGGGAGTGAAGCGGCAATCTTCGTTAACTCTTCAGCCCTAGCGTGGTCGGACTCTCCCGATCACCCGGTGGGGGCATAGGGCCAGACCATGCCGCTTTCCGACGCCGAAGCCAGACGCCTCTATGATCAGGCCGCGCTGATGGCCTGCATCGGCGCCTGGGAATGCCGGCTCGCCGATACGCAATTGAGCTGGACCGACGGCATCTACGACCTGTTCGGCCTGACGCGTGGCTCAGCCATCCCCCGCCGCTCGATCGTCGATCTCTACCAGGACGAGTCCCGCGCCGAGATGGAGCGCCTGCGCGGCCGACTGATCGCCAGCGGCCAGGGCTTCGTCATGGATGCCCACATCCGCACCGCAGGCGGCATCGAGCGCTGGATGCGCCTCTCCGCCGCCGTCACGCACGAGCATGGCCGGCCAGTCCGCATCCACGGCGCCAAGCAGGACATCACCGGCGAGAAGGACATGTGGATGGGGCTGCGCCGCCTCGCCTACAGTGACCCTCTCACTGGCCTCGCCAATCGCCGCGCCTTCGAGATGCAGCTATCGGATCTGCGCCGCCACACGGGCGATGCCTGCGCGCTTGGCGTCCTCGCCATCGTCGACCTCGATAATCTCAAGCCGATCAACGACCGCTTCGGCCATGCCGCCGGTGATGAATGCCTGCGCCAGCTCGCCATGCGGCTGGAGACCTCGCTCAGCGACGCCGCGATCATCGCCCGTATCGGCGGCGACGAGTTCGGCCTGCTGCTCTGCTCGGCCGCCGGCCGCCCCTATCTGCTGCACCGGCTCGACCAGGCCCAGAAGGCGCTCGCCCGCCCGGTCGCCTGGCGCGGCACCAGCATTGCGGTCAGCGCCTCGATCGGCGCCACGATCCTCAGGCCCGGCCTGCTGCACGATCCGGAACGGCGCTTCGCCGAGGCGGATTCAGCGCTCTATGTCGCCAAGGCCGGAGGCCGCAACTGCCTGCGCCTGTTCGGCGATCCCGTGCCCGCGGAGAGCGAGCCGGAGCTGGTCCGCACCGGAACCTTGCGCGCGAGCTAGGCCGCAACCCAAAGGCCGGAGCGTCAACTGTCGACCCGAACCAGGCGTGAGGCAAGCACCGCAACCCGCGGTCGAGCGGGGACGCATGTCCGAATTGCAGCGCGACGAGTACTCGTCGCGCTGGCAAATTTCAGGTCCGTCGCTTGGCCAGGATCAGAGCGTGATCCCGCCGGCAACTGACAGGCGGCCGCGCTCAACGTGTCCTGACAAGCCCTAAGGCGCAATGAAACTTGCGATATTGCGCCCCTTCGACTCGTATTCGTCAGAAAATCGAACTCGTCGGCAGGCCTAGCGCTATTGCACCGGCATAGCGTGCCTGAGGGCTGGCCTGAAGCGGGTGGAAACGTGCGCCCTGGATGTCGCGGAAGCGCCGCTCCAATCCCGTCGCCCGGTAGAATGACGCGCCGCCCGCCAACTCCATCGCCAGATCGACAGCCGCAATCGCGTGGCGGGCGATCAGAGTGCGCCCGATCATGACCTCGTTGACCGTCTCGGCGCATGGCACGTTGCGCGCCACGGTATCCAGCATCCAACGGTGTGCGAGCTGCGCGGCCCGCAATTCGGTATCCATGCGTCCGGCAAGCGATGGGTCGGATGCCTGTTTCTTACTCGCGATCTCAATGGCGATGTCGCGGGCGCTCTCGGCAACCCCAAGGTACACCGCATAGATCAGCGGGAAGGCGATGGTCGCAATTGTCTCGAAAACCGGGTGCCACTCGCCGGCCTTGCGCGAAAACGCGACGTTCGCGGCGGGGATGAAGAGATTTTCGATCACGACGTCATTCGATGCGGTGCCGCGCATGCCAAGCGTGCGCCAGGTATCCTCGATGCGCACAGCCGACGACTTCATTGGCGCACCGAAGTGAATGACGGACCGGTTTCCGTCTTCTCCTTCATAAATGGCTCCGGTCATCAGGACATCTCCGGCTTCGGCGCCGGAGGTGAACACCTTCCGCGCGGTGACCCGATAACCGTCGCCGTCCCTCTCGGCCTTTCCCGATCCGCCGATCCAGTCCGAACCGCCAGACGACAGCAAGATGATCCTCTCCGCCGCGACCCGTTTCAGCAGGGATTCCACAGCCGCGACCTTCTGGTGCCGCCAGCGCCAAGCGGGAATGGCAACCTGATGGGTGTGCATGGAAAAGGCCAGCGCGGTGGAACCGCACGCCCTGGCGAGCACGCGCAGCATCTCGGCGAGTTCGGGGATCTCGGCGCCCCCGCCGCCCAGTTCTCGCGGGACGCCTGCCTCGACGAGGCCTGCCTCCTTCAACAAGGAATAGTTCTCGCTGACGAAGCGGTCATTCTGGTCGATCTCGGCGGCACGCGCGGCGAGTTTCGGCGCGAGCTGATGCGCCTTTTCGACGATACTGGTGGGCGTATCGGCGCCCGCACTGAATGACGGAGCCGAGGCTCTCGGAGCAGTGACAGTCGACATGGTGTCCTCCATTCCTGCGAGACAGAAGGATCACCGCTGAGGCTTTGAGCTTCCAGTTCAGCAACTGAACTGCCGACGTTTTTTGTGCGCGCCCGATCTGTTACCATTCGTAAAAAGAAAAACGGGGTTCGCCATGAACGATCGCGGCGGCTATGGCCAGTTTTGCCCGGTATCGATGGCCTCGGAGATATTGTGCAGCCGATGGACGACGCTGGTGGTGCGAGAACTGCTCTGCGGCAGCACCCGGTTCAATGACCTGCGGCGCGGACTGCCGAAGATGTCGCCTGCCTTGCTGTCGAAACGGCTCAAGGAACTGCAGCAGGCCGGGGTCGTCACCGTGTCGCGCAAGTCGAAAGGCTCGGTTGAATATCACCTTTCCGAAGCGGGGGAAGAGCTGCGATCGCTGATCATGGGTCTCGGCAACTGGGCGCAGCGCTGGATGGAATCGAGGCTTTCGCTCAGAAATCTCGACCCCTCGCTGTTGATGTGGGACATGCGCAGGAGCCTCAACGTCAAGCTGCTGCCGGCTCATCGCTGCACGATACAGTTCTTGTACCCCGAACTTCCAGGGTCGCAGAAGCGGTGGTGGCTGGTGGTGACCGATGGCACCGTCGACCTCTGCAATTTCGATCCCGGCCACCAGCTCGATCTGCTGGTCACCAGTTCCCTGCGCACGATGACGGCGATCTGGATGGGACTGACGACGATCAAGAAGGAATCGGACACCGGCCAGTTGAAGATCGACGGCGAGCAGACCCTGGCTTGCTCCATGCAACAATGGCTGGGGCTCAGCGCCTTTGCTTTCGAACCGCGTCGGGTGCAGTGACGGACGCAACGATCATGCGCCAGGAGCGGACCCCGGCAAATCGTCGGAAAGCGGACATCGGAATAGCGGGCTTCTAACGGCAGTCTCGACCCGTTGCGGACATAGACACCGGCCACCACCGCGGACCCTGCCGCAACTCCGCTGACGCGATGTAACCCAAACCGGCCAGGCCACCCCGCAACCTTCCGGTAACCTTCCTGAGGCAACTCTCCGCCGGCGGGGCGCTCGCTGACAGCCATTTGCTCGGACCAGCCGTGCAGCTTCCCGCGCTCGCTGAACAGCAGCGAACAATTCCGTTCAGGTGGCGTTGCAATTGCGGCAGCGATAATCGCCTCGGCTAAACCAGGAGACACTCCATGCGACATCTGTTGATCGCGGCGGCCCTGCTGGGCTCCATCACGGTGGTCAGTGCCGCACCGGCTGCCCCGCGCGAAGGCGCCCTTCCGGCCGCGACCGCACAGCAGCTCGACAGGCTGCCGGCCGAATTCACGGCCAGCGACGCCAAGCTGCGGCGGATGCAGATCATCCAGAACAATCTCGATCGCCAGCGCTATGGGCGCGGCGGCGGTTATGGCTATGGCGGCGGCTACGGTTACGGGAGCGGCTATGGCTACGGACGCGGCTATGGCTACGGCCGTGGATATGGTGGGCCACCACCCTATGGCTACGGCTATCGTCGCCACGGCTACTACGATCGCTGGTGAACACCATGGCGGCCCCGCAGGACAGCGGGGCCGCTCTTTCTTATGGAGCGCGCGACCGGGCGTTCAGAACGCCGCGCTCGCTCAGATCGCAGGTTCTCAAGAAAGAAATCTTCGCGCCCCTGTCGGAACCCGCGCCCCGCCATCGTCCTTGAAGCGACAGGCCGCCATCTGGTCTGATGACGCAGCAAGGAGCATGGCGATGAAGGTCACGCAGAATCTCTGGTTCGACAAGGACATGGAGGCTGCGATCAGCCTCTACACTTCGCTGATCCCGAACTCCGCGCTGGAATGGACCAGCGCCTTGCCGGCGGAATCGCCGAGCGGCCCGGCCGGCAGCGTCAAGATCGCCGCCTTCACCATTGGCGGCCAGCGCTACCAGGCCTTCGAAGCCTGGCGCTCCGACGCCTTCAACCACACCTTCTCGATCTTCGTCGAATGCGACACGCAGGCCGAGATCGACCGGCTCTGGGAAGCGCTCGGTGAAGGCGGCAAGTTCGAGCAGTGCGGCTGGCTGAGGGATCGCTGGGGTCTGTCCTGGCAGATCGCGCCCAAGCGCCTCGGCGAACTCACCCGCGACCCCGATCGCGCCAAGGCCAAGCGCGTCGCCGAGGCGATGCTGAAGATGGTCAAGCTCGACATCGCCGGGCTCGAAGCGGCGGCGAAGGGCTGAGTTCCGGCTTTCAGGCCGCTTGCGCTCGCGCGGCGGCCTGCGCCTTCAGCTTGGCGCCGACCTCGGCGATCGCGAGGATCGCCGGCACATATTCCTGCCCGAGCTCGGTCAGCGCATATTCGGTCGAAGGCGGGCTGGTCGGCACCACCTTGCGCCGGACAACGCCCTTCTCCTCCAGCGCCCGCAGGCGCGCGCTCAGCATCTTGGCCGAGATTGCCGGCATGTCGCGCCTGAGCTCGCCGAAGCGGCGTGGCCCACCGGACAGGAACCAGATCACGTTCGGCGTCCAGGCTCCGCCGAGCACCTGCATGCAGGCGCCGACATTGCAGGTCTCGGGCTGCGCCGCGGCGCGGTTCTTCCTGAGTTTCAGCGCCATTGCGGTCAGTCCTTCCGGTTACCGGGAGGATACCGGAAAACACAGTTACGACAAGTTACCCCGTATACAGAGGTAACTGCTTGCGCCTAGCTCTCCGCCATCGTCAACGCGGAGAGACAGCTCCATGAAACTCTACTACGCCCCGGGCGCCTGCTCGCTCTCGCCCCATATCGCCCTGCGCGAGGCCGGCCTGCCGGTGACGCTGGAAAAAGTCGACCTCATCGCCGGCAAGACCGAGACCGGCGCCGACTACGCCTCAGTCAATCCGAAGGGCTATGTCCCGGCCTTGCAGCTCGAAAACGGCGCCGTGCTGACCGAAGGCGCCGTCATCGCCCGCTACATCGCCGACCTCGCCCCCAATGCGGCGCTGGCGCCAAGGCCCGGCAGCTTCGAGCGCGTCCGGCTGGAAGAACTAATGAATTTCATCGGCAGCGAACTGCATAAGGCCTACACGCCGCTCTTCCTCCCCGACACGAGCGAAGACGGCAAGGCCACGGCCCGAGCCCGTGTGGCCAAGAGGCTCGGCTACATCGAGAACGTCCTCGCCGACGGCCGCAAACATCTCCTCGGCGAAGAGTTCAGCGTCGCCGACGGCTACCTCTTCACCATCGTCAACTGGTCGGAGAGCCGCGGCGTTTCGCTCGACGCCTTCCCGAAGCTGCGCGCCTTCATGGCCCGTATCGGCACCCGGACCAGCGTGCAGGAGGCGATGCGGGCCGAGGGTCTGCTGCAATGAGCGCCGACCTGCGCTTCGCCGAAATCGTCGCCGCGCTCGGCGACTATTTCGACGGGCTCCATCACAGCGATGCCGAGAAACTCGGCCAGCTCTTCCACCCGCAGGCGATCTACGCCTGTGGCACCGAGGGCAGCCTGACCCATCTCACCATGGCTGAATACCTTCCCATGGTGGCGGGGCGGCCCTCGCCCGCCAGCCGCGGCGAGCCCAGCCGCGACCGCATCATCTCGATCGAGTTCGCCGGGCCGGTCACGGCGCTGGCCCGTGTCGAATGCGCCATCGGCCCGAAGCGCTTCACTGACCTACTGAGCTTCATCAGGCTCGACGGGCGCTGGCGCCTGATCGCCAAGGTCTTCCATTTCGACCTCGACGAGGTGGCCGCCTGAAGAGCTGAAAGCGCAGCCGCCGGCACCTATCGACGCCGGCGGCCAAGCATTGAAACGGTTCATCGCAATTGTGACGCACAGTCACCCGGCTGTCGTACGACCTGCCTAAGGACTCCGTTAGCCAGGTGGGGAAACCGGCACGGAGAAGCGCGCGCGTCCAAGATCGGACCTGCGTGCCGACGCTCGCCGTGACCGCTCGACCCGGCCGCAGAGGCGTCCGCGCACCCTTGTCGGAGTCGAGAGCATGCAAGTCGATATTTTCACGCAGGTCATCGTGCCTGTGATCGGTGGTCTGGGCATCTTCATGCTCGGCCTCGAATTCATGAGCAACGGCATCCAGAACCTCGCCGTCAACAAGATGCGGGCGCTGCTCGCCAAGATCGCCGGCACCCCGGTCAAGGGCGTCATGGCCGGCACCTTCATCACCGGCATCATCCAGTCCTCGACCGCCATGACCGTCATGGTCGTCGGCCTCGTCAATGCCGGCGTCATCGGCCTTCGCCCCGCCATCTCGGTGATCATGGGCGCCAATATCGGCACGACGCTCGGCAACGGCCTGATCGCGCTGCCGCTCGGCCCGCTCGGCCTTCTGCTCGCCGGCATCTTCGCGCTGGTTCACATCTTCGCCAAGACCGACAAGGTGAAGAACATCGCGCTCGCCTGCATGGGCTTCGCGCTGATCTTCTACGGCCTCAACCTGATGACCGGCGGCCTGCGTCCGCTGCGCTCGATGCCCGAGGTGATGAGCGTCATCTCCTCGCTCAAGGCCGACACCTATCTCAACCTGATCTACTGCGTGCTGATCGCCGCCGGCATCACCGCGATGATCCACTCCTCCTCGGCGACGATCGGCATCGTCATGGGCCTCGGCGCCGCCGGCATCCTCGACTGGAAGACCGCCGTCGCCTTCTCGCTCGGCGCCGACCTCGGCACCACCATCACCTCCTGGATGGCCTCGCTCAACCTGTCGAAGAACGCCAAGCGGGCAGCCTACGCCCACATATCCTTCAACATCATCGGCGTCGCCATCACCATCCCGCTCTTCTTCGTCTCCATGGACATCCTGACCTGGGCGATGCAGTGGTTCGGCGGCAATCCCGGCATCCCGGTCATCAAGGATGGCAAGGAGACCTTCCCGCTCGTTCCCGTCGCGATCGGCCTCTACTCGACCTTCTTCAACATCTTCAACACCGTCCTGCTCTTCCCCTTCGTCGGCGTGTTCGAGCGGGTCCTGTCGCGCGTCGGCGCCTCGTCGGTCGACGATATCGAGGATTATTCGACGCCGCGTTTCCTCGCCAAGGCGACCGACCACGCCCATGCCGTCGCCAACATCCAGAACGAGACCGGCCGCTATCTCCAGGCTGCCCAGCTCTTCCTCGACATCGCCCGCGACAAGCCGGACGCGCCGCAGAAGAGCGAGGAGCACTACGCCGCGATCGACGTCCTCAATCGTGACATCCGCGCCTACACCTCCGGCATGTTCACGCCGGAGATGCCCTATGCCCGCGCCGACCTGGTCGCGAGCCTGATCGAGGAAGAGGACTTCACCGCCAGCCTCGGCGAGACCCTCTACCAGATCGCCCGCCGCATCGAGCGCCAGCCCTTCGGCCAGCCCGGCCGCGAGGTTGTCGACAGCATCATCGACCAGGTCGCCGAGGCCATGCGCGCCATCGTGCCGGCTGGTCAGGATGCTCCGATCGTCTCGGCGCAGGCCGAGCCGCGCATCGCTGCGCTGTCGGCCGTGCGCGAGCGCTGCCTGCGCCTCGGCGCCGAATTGCCCTGGGTCGAGCGCGGCGCCATCCTGGCCCTGCTCGGCTCGGCCGAACGCGCCTTCTTCCTGATCGAGCGCATCGACGAAGAGCGCCGCTCGGTCTCGCGTGTCGTTCCGGTGTCGGAAACCAGCACGCAGACCCGCGAAGCCGGCGGGTTCGGTACCGCCGCCGTGCCGGCCTGAACCAGCTGACGTCACGGATTGTGGACAGGCCGCCTCCGGGCGGCCTGTCTATTTTTTGTCCGCTCAACTTTTGCCGTCATCGCAGGCGAAGCGAAGCTCGCCGCAATGACGGTGCAATCCGCGAATTGTCGCCTGTCCGGCGCAAAGGCGCGGCGATCGATGGCTACGAGGACGACGACGATGATCCCAAGAGCAATGTTCCTGCTGGCGCCCGTTCTGGCGCTCCAGATCACCGCCGTGCTGGCCAAGGACGGCCTGAGCTGGGGCGTCCGGCAGGATGGCGAGGGCATCGTCGTTGCCTATGAGATGCCGCAGACCGACGACCAGCGCCTGTTCTTCTCCTGCGACTTTGCCAGCAAGAGCCTGACCGTGCGGGTGCCCTTCTTCAAGGAGGGCATGAAGGACAATGCCGCCACCACCGCCAAGTTCTCGTCGAGCGGCGGGCAGGCCGACATCGGCATGAAGCTGATCAGCGACGAGATGGGCAATCATTTCGAGGCGACGACGACGCTGACGCCGGCGCTGCAGGCGGTGCTGCGCAAGGGCCAGAGCCTGACCCTGCGCCTCGAGGGCGAGACCCAGAACTTCCCGCTCGCCGGCGGCCAGAAGGGCTTTGCCGTGATGGCGCAGCGCTGCGGCGGGTGAACGACCGCCCACGTGCTTGAAGGCTACGCGGATCCGGCGCGACCCGGATACGCGCAGCCCCCTCGTTGGCAGCAGAACTAACCGGCTCTGGCAGCCCGGAAGCCATGGCTCTTCGCAGCCCATACGACCGCGAATGTCGCCGCCAGCAGCGCCGCCAGCACCCACGGGAACGGCGCGACGCCGAACCCGCTCAGCAGCAATCCGCCGAGGATGCCCCCGCCTGCAATGGCGAGATTCCAGGTCGTCACCAGCATCGACTGCGCGACATCCGCCGCATGGCCCGCCGCTTTGGCGGAGGCAGTCTGGAACAGCGTCCCTACCCCGCCGAAGGCGAGCCCCCAGATGGCGACAGCACCATAGATCACCGCGGGCACGGTACCCGCGATACCGAGGGCCACTGCGGAAAGACCGAACAGCGCGACGCTCGCGAGAACCAGCTCGCGCAGCCAGCGGTCGATCAGGGCGCCGGTGATCCAGATGCCGAGCAGCGAGGCAAGGCCGAAGACCAGCAACACGACGTCAGTCCGGTCCTTGAGGCCGGCCGGCTCGAGGAAGGGCGCGATATAGGTGTAGAGCGTGTTGTGGGCGAGCACATAGGCGAAGACCACGAACAGCACGGGTCGCACGCCCGGCAGCGTGAACACCGCCTTCAGCCCGAACTCCTGCCCCCGCTTCTGGCCGGGGAAATCGGGCACGCTCGCCAGCACCCAGACGACGAGCAGCACGGTCAGCCCGCTCATCACGCCGAAGGTCCAGCGCCAGCCCAACAGCGTGCCGAGGAAGGTTCCTGTCGGAATGCCGAGCGAGAGGGCGAGCGGCGCGCCGACCATGGCAATGGCGATCGCACGCCCCTGCAGATGGTCGGGCACCATGCGCGCGGCATAGCCGGCTGCCAGCGCCCACAGCAACCCGGCGCTCATGCCGGCGACGAAACGCGCGACCAGCGTGATGGCATAGCTCTCGGAGATCGCCGTCACCGTGTTGACGACGGCAAAGCCGCCGATGGCGAGCAGCAGCAGCGTGCGTCGCCGCCAGCTCTGCGTGGCGATGGTCAGCGGAATGGCCGAGACCAGCGAGCCAACCGCATAGGCGGTGACGAGCTGGCCGATCAGCGCCTCGGATTGTCCGAGACTCCCGGCCATCTGCGGGAGCAAGCCCGATGGCAGGATTTCGGTGAGGAGCGTGATGAAGGCCGCCATGGCGAGCGCCAGCAGGCCCCCCAAGGGCAGCCTCGCCGCGCACGTGCTGGCCGATATCGTATCTGTCGCTGATGTCATGGCTGTAGCGCCTTTGAAGATGGGTCGGCGCTTCAGGTAGCTGGTTCCCAATGAGCGAAAAACAGGACACAACTCATGACACTTTGGACATTTACGTCATGATTGGATGACCGTCGCATGGACAGCCTTGGAGCGCTCTTCGCCTTTGTGCATGCGGCCGAAGCCGATGGTTTCACCGAGGCCGGCCGCAAGCTCGGCATCTCCGCCTCGGCCGTCAGCAAGGCGGTGGCGCGGCTGGAGGATCGGCTCGGCGCCAGGCTGTTCCATCGCTCGACCCGCAGCGTCACGCTGACGCCGGAAGGGGCGATGTTCCTCGAACGCTGCCGACGCATCCTCTGCGAATACGAGGCCGCCGAGCTCGAATTGTCACGCAGCCGGGCGACGCCGCAGGGCAAGCTGCGCGTCAGCCTGCCGTCGATGAGCATGATCCCGATGGCCAAGCTCGCAGCCTTCAAGCGGCGCCATCCCGAGATCGAGCTCGACCTGGACGCCACCGACCGGCTGGTCGACGTCATCGGCGAGGGCTTCGATGTGGTGCTCCGCACTGGCGAGCATGCCGATTCCCGGTTGATGACCCGCACGCTCGGCTATTTCCGTCAGGCGCTCGTCGGCTCACCGGACTATTTCCGCCAGATGGGCAAACCGGAGACGCCGGAGGATCTCGCCCGGCATGCCTGTCTCGTCTACCGCTTCGCCAATACCGGCAAGCTCCACCAATGGCCTTTGTCCAGAAGCGGCGAGCCGGCGCTGCCGGAGATCCAGCCCAGCGTGGTGACGAATTCACTCGAAGCGCAGATCGGCCTCGCCGAGAGCGGGCTCGGGATCGCCTGCGTTCCCGATCTGTCGGTTGCCGAACATCTGCAGCGCGGCTCACTGATCCGTATCCTCGAGAGCTATGTCGAGGCGCAGACCAAGCTCAGCGTGATGTGGCCCGCCAGCCGCTACGCCTCGCCGAAACTGCGGGCCTTCGTCGACTTCGCGGCGGAGGAGTTCCTGGCCGCGTGACAGCGCCTCGCTGCAGTAGCGGCGAGGCAGCCAGTCACTCCGCCGCCTCCGCATAGGCGCTCGGCTCGTAGTTCAGGATCGGCGCGAGCCAGCGCTCGACCTCGCGGATGTCCATGCCTTTGCGGACCGAATAATCCTCGACCTGGTCGCGCTCGACCTTGGCGACGCCGAAATAGTAGGCGTCCGGGTGCGAGAGATAGAGGCCGGAGACCGAGGAGCCCGGCCACATCGCATAGCTCTCGGTCAGCTTGACGCCGACGCGCGGCTCGGCCTGGAGCAGGTCGAACAAAGTCGCCTTCTCGGTGTGGTCGGGTTGGGCCGGATAGCCCGGCGCCGGGCGGATGCCCTGATAGTCCTCGCGGATCAGCTCCTCGTTGGAGTAGTTCTCGTCCGGCGCATAGGCCCAGAACTCGGTGCGCACGCGCTGGTGCATGCGCTCGGCGAAGGCCTCGGCGATGCGGTCGGCCAGCGCCTTGACCATGATCGAGCGATAGTCGTCATTGTCGCGGGCGAAGCGCTCGGAGATGCGCTCCTCCTCGGCGCCCGAGGTCACGACGAAGGCGCCGATATAGTCGGGCGCCCCGCCTTCCGGCGCGACGAAGTCCGAGATGCACATGTTCGGCTTGCCATCGCGCTTGGAGAGCTGCTGGCGCAGGCCGTGGAAGGTCGCGAGCTTCTCCTGTCGGCTCTCGCCGGTATAGAGGCGGATGTCATCACCGACGGCGTTCGCCGGCCAGAAGCCGATCACCGCCTTCGGGTTAAACCAGCGCTCCTCGACGACGCGCTTCAGCATCGCCTGCGCATCGTCCCAGAGCTGGCGCGCCGCCTCGCCCTGCTTCTCGTCCTCCAGGATCGCCGGGAAGCGGCCCTTCAGCTCCCAGGTCTGGAAGAACGGCGTCCAGTCGATCAGTGGCACCAGCTCGGCGAGGTCATAGGTCCGGAAGACGCGGGTGCCGAGGAAGCTCGGCTTCGGCGGCTGATAGCCGGCCCAGTCCGGCTTGAAGGCGTTGGCGCGTGCCTTGGCGAGCGGCAGGCGTTGCTTCTCGGCCTCGGAGCGACGATGGGCGGCGGCGACCTTCTCATATTCGGCCTGGACGCCCTCGATATAGGCCGGCTTCTGGTCCTGCGAGAGCAGGCTGGAGACGACGCCGACGGCGCGCGAAGCGTCGGTGACATAGACCGCCTGGCCCTGATTGTAGGCCGGATGGATCTTCACCGCAGTATGGACCCGGCTCGTCGTCGCGCCGCCGATCAGCAGCGGGATGTCGAAGCCCTCGCGCTCCATCTCGGAGGCGACGGTGACCATCTCGTCGAGCGAGGGGGTGATCAGCCCGGAAAGGCCGATGATATCGACCTTCTCCTTGCGCGCCGTCTCCAGGATCTTCTGGGTCGGCACCATCACGCCGAGGTCGATCACCTCGTAGTTATTGCACTGGAGCACGACGCCGACGATGTTCTTGCCGATGTCGTGGACATCGCCCTTCACCGTCGCCATCAGCACCTTGCCGGCGGCCGAGCGCTCAGCGCCGCCATTCAAGCGCTTCTCCTCCTCCATATACGGCATCAGATAGGCGACGGCCTGCTTCATCACGCGGGCCGACTTCACCACCTGCGGCAGGAACATCTTGCCGGCGCCGAACAGGTCGCCGACCACGTTCATGCCGGCCATCAGCGGTCCCTCGATCACGTCGAGCGGCTTGGCGGCCTGCGCCCTCGCCTCTTCGGTGTCGGCCTCGATGAATTCGGTGATGCCGTTGACCAGTGCGTGCTTGAGACGCTCATGCACATCGGTCTCGCGCCAGGCCAGGTCCTTGCCGGACGAGGCCGTGGAGCCGTCGCCCTTGAAGCGCGGCGCGGCGTCGAGCAAGCGCTCGGTCGCATCCTTGCGGCGATTGAGGACGACGTCCTCGCAGAGCTCGCGCAGCTCCGGATCGAGGTCATCGTAGGAGCCGAGCTGGCCGGCATTCACGATGCCCATGTCCATCCCGACCCTGATGCAATGGTACAGGAAGACCGAATGCATCGCTTCGCGGACCTTCTCATTGCCGCGGAACGAGAAGGACAGGTTGGAGACGCCGCCTGAGATATGCGCATGCGGCAGCGTCTCGCGGATGGTGCGGGTCGCGTTGATGAAGTCGTTGCCGTAGTTGTCGTGCTCCTCGATGCCGGTCGCCACCGCGAAGATG
Organism: Rhizobiales bacterium 2SD; assembly: GCA_005502805.1. Taxonomy (GTDB): domain Bacteria; phylum Pseudomonadota; class Alphaproteobacteria; order Rhizobiales; family Beijerinckiaceae; genus Allobosea. Next base: position 179,132 of record SCMY01000002.1, read on the forward strand.
TTCGGATCGAAGATGATGTCCTCGGGCGGGAAGCCGGCGACCTCGGTCAGGAGCTTGTAGGCGCGGGTGCAGATCTCGATCTTGCGCTCATAGGTGTCGGCCTGGCCGGTCTCGTCGAAGGCCATGACCACGACGGCCGCGCCGTATTGCCGGCAGATGCGGGCATGCTCGAGGAAGGCTTCCTCGCCCTCCTTCATCGAGATCGAGTTGACGATCGGCTTGCCCTGGATCGTCTTGAGGCCGGCCTCGATCACATGGAATTTCGAGGAATCGACCATGATCGGCACGCGGGAGATGTCAGGCTCCGAGGCGATCAGGTTGCAGAACTCGGTCATCGCCTTCTCGGAATCGAGCAGGCCCTCGTCCATGTTGATGTCGATGACCTGCGCGCCATTGGCGACCTGGTCGCGCGCCACGTCGAGCGCGGCGGCATAGTCGCCGGCGGTGACCAGCTTGCGGAACTTGGCCGAGCCGGTGACGTTGGTGCGCTCGCCGACGTTCACGAAGGGGATGGTCTCGTCGAGCGTGAACGGCTCGAGGCCGGCGAGCCGCAGATAGGGCTTCGGCGCAGGAATGGCGCGCGGCGCCTTGCCGGCGACGGCCTCGGCGATGGCGCGGATATGGCTTGGCGTGGTGCCGCAGCAGCCGCCGACCATGTTGACGAAGCCGGCATCGGCGAACTCGGCCAGCATCTTGGCGGTCGCTTCCGGCCGCTCGTCATAGAGACCGAACTCATTGGGCAGGCCGGCATTGGGATAGGCGCAGACCAGCGTGCCGGCGACGCGCGACATGTCCTTGATATGGGCGCGCATCTCGCGGGCGCCCAGCGCACAGTTGAGACCGATCGTCAGCGGGTCGGCATGGCGCACGGCATTCCAGAAGGCCTCGACCGTCTGGCCCGAGAGCGTGCGGCCGGAGAGATCGGTGATCGTGCCGGAGATCATCACCGGCAGCTTCGAGCCCTTCTCGCGGAAGACCTCTTGGATCGCGACGATCGCGGCCTTGGCGTTGAGCGTGTCGAAGATCGTCTCGATCAGCAGCAACTCCGAGCCGCCGTCGATCAGGCCGCGTACCTGCTCGGCATAGGACTCGCGCACCTGGTCGAAGGTCACCGCGCGGAAACCGGGATTGTTGACGTCGGGCGAGATCGAGAGCGTGCGGTTGGTCGGACCGATCGCGCCGGCGACGAAGCGGCGACGGCCGTCCTCTTTGCGGGCGACCTCGGCCGCCTCGCGCGCGATCCGGGCGCAGGCGACATTGAGCTCGTAGACGATCGCCTCCATGCCGTAATCGGCCTGGGCGATCGAGGTGCCGGAGAAGGTGTTGGTCTCGACGATGTCGGCGCCGGCCCGGTAATAAGCGAGGTGGATGTCGCGCAGCGCCTCGGGCAGCGTCAGCGCGATCAGGTCGTTATTGCCCTTGAGGTCGTGATTCCAACCCTTGAAGCGCTCGCCACGGAAATCGGCCTCGCTCAGCTTCAGGTCCTGGATCTGCGTCCCCATCGCGCCGTCGAGGATCAGGATGCGCTCGGAGGCAGCCTGGCGCAGGGCGCGCTCGATCTCGGCGCCGTCGGCGGGAGTGGGCTGATAGTCTGACATAGGCTTACTCCGCCGCCACCTGCTGCGCCTGCACCTTCTCGGGCTTCAGGCCGACGAGATGGCAGATCGCATAGACCAGGTCGGCCTTGTTCATCGTGTAGAAGTGCAGGTCCGAGACGCCGCGATCGATCAGGTCGAGCACCTGCTCAGCGCAGACGGCGGCCGCGACCAGCCGGCGCGTCGCCGGATCGTCCTCCAGCCCCTCGAAGCGGTCGGCCAGCCATTGCGGCACGCTCGCCCCGGTCTTGCGGGCAAAGCCGGCGGTCTGCTTGAAGTTCTGGACAGGGACGATGCCCGGCAGGATCGGGATCTCGATGCCGCGCGAGCGGACCTTGTCGAGATAGCGGAAATAGACGTCGTTATCGAAGAAGAACTGGGTGATCGCCCGGGTCGCGCCGGCATCGACCTTCTTCTTCAGCGCGTCGATGTCGGCATCGAGCGAGGCTGCTTCCGGGTGCTTCTCCGGATAGGCCGAGACGGTGACCTCGAACTCGCCGATCCTCCGGATGCCTTCGACCAGGTCCGAGGTCTGGTGATAGCCCTCGGGATGCGGCTCGTAGGGCGTGCCGAGCCCGCCGGCCGGATCGCCGCGCAGCGCCACGATATGGCGCACGCCCGCCGCCCAATAGGAGCGGATGACCTCGTCGACCTCGGCGCAGGAAGCGGAAACGCAGGTCAGATGCGCCGCCGGCTTCAGGGCCGTCTCGTCGATCATGCGCTTGACGGTGTTGTGGGTGCGCTCACGGGTCGAGCCGCCGGCGCCGTAGGTCACCGAAACGAAGGCGGGCCCGAGCGGCTCCAGCCGGCGCACGCTCTCCCAGAGACTGACCGCCATCTCCTCGTTCTTCGGCGGGAAGAACTCGAACGAGACGCGCGGACGGCGCGAGCCGTGGCGACTGGGACGGAACGCGTTCATCACGCAACCTCACGATCGAACTGGCGAAGCGGAAAATCACCCAGGAGGCGCCGGTCGCGCCCGCGCCAGAGCATGACGCCAAGCTGGCCGCAAGCCCCGTCGGGCGCAGTGACCTCCTCGGCGAGATCGCAGTCGAGCCCGGCCTCGCCAAACCAGGCGACGATCTCGTCCTTCTCGAAGCCGAGCCGGCGATGGGCGTGCTCAGTGCGCAGGAACTCCATCTCGTGCGGCGCGAAATCGACCAGGATCAACCGCCCGCCGGGAGAGAGGAGCGCTGCCGCCTCGCGCAGAGCGCGGGCCGGATCGTCGAGAAAGTGCAGCACCTGGTGGACGATCACGAGGTCGAAGGAGCCGCGCGCGAAAGGCAGCGCGTAGATGTCGCCCTGCCGAAGCTCGACCCGCGACAGACCGGCCTTCTCCAGATTGGCGCGCGCCACCGCCAGCATGGCATGGCTGGCGTCGACGCCGACCGCACGGGTAGCCTTCGGCGCGAGGCGCTCCAGCATGCGCCCGGTGCCGGTGCCGAGATCGAGCAGCGCCTGTAGCGGCGTCTCGCCGACGGCAGCCTCGACCGCAGCCTCAACCGCAGCGTCGGGCACATGCAGCGAGCGCAACTGGTCCCATTCGCGCGCGACATTGGCGAAATAGGACTGTGCCGCCGCGGCCCGCGTCGCCCGCACGGCAGCGAGGCGCTCGCGATCGGCGGCGAGAACCGGATCGGCGGGATCGAGGTCGCGGGCCAGCGCCAGCGCCAGCGCCCCACCCGGCGTCGCATCGTCGAGCCGGAAGAAGGCGAAAGCCCCTTCCCGCGAGCGGCGCAGCAGGCCGGCCTCGGCCATCAGCTTGAGGTGGCGCGAGATGCGCGGCTGCGACTGGCCGAGGATGTCGGTGAGGTCGGAGACCGAGAGCTCGCCTTCCGCCAGCAGCGCCAGGATCCGCAAGCGAGTCTCTTCACCCGCTGCACGCAGCGAAGCCAGCAAGGTCGGCAGCGAATGGTGGAAGCGGCTGGTCACCGGCGAGCGTCTCGAAAAATCTGTGAAAGATATAAAGATATCTTTATGTCAGATCAACCAAGATAGCAAGCCTGTTTGTCCGCTATTCCGGTCGGCGCCGACGGATCAAACAAACGCGAGCACGCCCCTCCACACTGGAGAATGGCTCCGCGCCCCCTTCCTACGCAGGCTTGCTCGATGCAGCCGCCCGCATCGCCTCGCGCAGCACGCTGAAGATGCGCGGATCGGCGGCCTGCGCCACGTTGAAGCGCATGAAGCTCCTGGCCGTCCCCGACAGGCTGAAGGCGTTGCCCGGCGCGAGCACGATCCCCTCGCCGAGCGCATGCCGCGCGACCTCCCCCGCGTCGAGCTCATCAGGCAGGCGGCACCACAGGAACAGCCCGCCGCGCGGCGTCAGCCAGGGCTCGATGCCGAGCGCGGCGAGGCGGCCACGCGTCTCGGCCATCGCCCGGGCCAGCCGCTGGCGCAGGGCATCGACATGCCGGCGATAGCCGCCGTCCTTCAGGGTATCGAGTACCAGTTCGGCTGCGAGCCGCCCCCCGCCGAAGGAGAGCGCGACCTTGAGGTCAGTCAGTCCCTCGACCCAGTCCGGCCTTGCCGCGATGTAACCGCAGCGCACCGAGGCCGACAACGTCTTCGAGAAGCTGCCGATCTGGATCACCCGCTCCAGCCCGTCGAGCCCGGCGAGCCGTGGCGCGAACTCCGGCTCCAGATCGCCGAAGATGTCGTCCTCGACGATGGTCAGCCCGGCCTGCTCGGCGAGCTTGAGCAGGCGATGCGCGGTCGCGGCCGAGAGCGTCGCGCCGGTCGGGTTGTGCAGGGCGCAGTTGGTGACGTAGAGCCGCGGACGGTGCTCGGTCAGCGCCTGCGCGAACAGGGCTAGATCCGGCCCGGATGGCGTATAGGGCACGCTGACGATCTTGGCGCGATGGGCGCGCAGCAGCGCCTGGAAATTGAAATAGCAGGGATCGTCGACCAGCACGGTGTCTCCGGGCTCGAGCAGGAAGCGACAGACGAGGTCGATCGCCTGCGTGCCCGACTCGGTCAGGACGATCTGGTCCGGTGGAGCCTCGACACCGCGCTCGGCGAGACGATGGGCGAGCAGATGCCGCAGCCCGGCTAAGCCGAGCGGCGTGCCGTATTCGGCCAATGTCGCCGCATCGGCCCGGCCCAGCTTGCGCAGCGCCTTGCGGATCGAAGCCTCCGGCATCCAGTCCGGCGGCAGCCAGCCACAACCGGGTCTGAGGCTGTCCGCCCCGGCATCGAGCGACTGCCGGGAGATCCAGAGCGGGTCCACGGCCCGGTCCAGTTTCGGCGCGACATCGGCGAGCGAGAGCGGCGGCAGGCGCCGGACATAGAAGCCCGAGCCGCGCCGCGCCTGGATCGCCCCCTCGGCCGCCAGCCGCTCATAGGCCTCGACCACGGTCGATTTCGACACGCCCATGCTCTCGGCAAGGCCGCGGATCGAGGGCAGCTTGGCGCCCGGCGTCAATGTCCGCCCGGCGATCCGCTGCCGGATCGTTGCCATGACGCGCCCGACCAACGTGTCGGCGATGGCCGCACTATCGACAGAAGCGTTAAACTGTACGGTTTCCAGCATCAGGACAGTTTGCCCGAACTGTACCGGACTGTCTCTGGAAATCCGCACGCCCTCGCCGCATGCAGGCCGGCCCCAGGAGGTATCATGGATAAGACCGCGAACGGCCTGCTCAACGGCTTCATCGGCGTCGTCATCTTCAGTGGCTCGCTGCCGGCGACCCGCGTCGCCGTCGCCGATTTCGATCCGGTGTTCCTGACCGTCGCACGCGCCGCCATCGCCGGTTTGCTCGGCCTCGCTTTGCTGCTCGCGCTCCGGGAAAAGCGTCCGGCCCGCGCCGACCTCATACCGCTCGCCGTGGTCGCGCTCTGCGTCGTCGTCGGCTTCCCGCTGCTGACGGCCCTGGCGCTGAAGCACGTCACCTCCGCCCATTCGATCGTCTTCATCGGCCTTCTGCCGCTCGCCACCGCCATCTTCGGCGTGCTGCGCGGCGGCGAGCGGCCTCAGCCTGCCTTCTGGCTCTTCGCCATTCTCGGCAGTCTCTGCGTCGTCGGCTTCGCCTGGACGCAAGGCATCGCCGCCTCCCCGGTCGGCGACCTCTTGATGCTCGCCGCCGTGATCGTTTGCGGCCTCGGCTATGCCGAAGGGGCGCGCCTCTCGCGCCATCTCGGCGGCTGGCAGGTGATCTCCTGGGCGCTCGTCCTGTCGCTGCCGATCATGGCCGGCCTTTCATTGGCGACGTTGCCGGCCTCCTTCATGCAGGCGGGCGGCCCGGCCTGGCTCGGCCTCGCCTATGTCTCGCTGTTCAGCATGCTGATCGGCTTCGTCTTCTGGTATCGCGGCCTCGCCCAGGGTGGCATCGCCGCGGTCGGGCAGCTGCAATTGCTGCAGCCCTTCTTCGGCCTGGCGCTGGCCGGCCTCCTGCTCGGCGAGACCGTTGGCTGGCAGATGATCGCGACTTCAGCCGCCGTCGTCCTTTGCGTGGCCGGAGCACGGCGCTACGCGCGCTAGAGCGAAATACCGAACAAATCGAGAAAGAACCGCGGCACGCCCTGCCGCAAGCGCGTGGCTGCCGTCCCGGTCGGGGCCGGTTGTCAAATGAGGTGCGCCCCTGCCTGCTTTGGGCGCAGTGCTTACAACCGCAGGCCTGCAGCCTTCGTCACGCCTACCAGTCCTTCAGCTGCGTTCAGAGCAGCTTCAGGTCGCCTGCAGCGGTCTTGCCGCGCTCGGTCTTCAGGTCGAAGGAGAGCTTCTGCCCCTCGGTCAGGGACATCAGGCCCGCTTCCTTGACGGCAGTGATGTGCACAAACACATCCTTGCCGCCGTCAGCAGGCTGAATGAAGCCGTAGCCCTTCTCGGTGTTGAACCATTTGACGGTTCCGGTCGCCATCGCCGCATCCCTTGGAGCATCCGTGGTCGTAACGGAGCCCCTCGGCAACGATGTCGAAAAGGCCCCGCACAGCGAGGATTGACCGAAAACGCAAGCTTGTCGAGATCAAAGCGATGGCAGTTGCCGTTACGTCCGCTCAGCGCCTCACCAGCTCGAACTGCGTCCTTACCGTGGCGAGTGAAGAGCCCCCGAGATAAACCTCGATGATACCCGGATCGAGCTGGTAGCGGCCGTCATCGTCATGGCCGCCGAGCGCTTTGCCCTCCAGCCTGAACCGCACCGTCCTGGTCTCGCCGGCCTTGAGCGCGATTTTCTCGAAACCCTTGAGCAGGCGCAGCGGCCGCGAGCGCTCCGCGACGGGCTGGCGGATATAAAGCTGTACCACCTCCTGGCCGTCGCGATCCCCCTGATTGGTCACGTCGACCGCGACCTCGGTCGCCCCATCGAACGGCACCTTGGCGTTGGTCACGCGCGGATTGGCATAGCCGAAGCGGCTATAGGACAGACCGAAGCCGAACGGGTAGAGCGCCTCGTTGGCCTCGTCCATGTAGATCGATTCATAGCGCTGGCGGATCTTCTGCGGCCGCCCCGTCGGCAGCTGGTCGTAATAGACCGGGATCTGCCCGACCGAACGCGGAAAACTCATCGGCGTGCGCCCGGCCGGATTGACCTTGCCGGCCAGCACCTCGGCGATCGCGGCGCGTCCCTCGGTGCCGCCATGAAAGGTCTGGACGATCGCGGCGACGTTCTTGTCGGCCCAGCTCAGGACCAGCGGCCGGCCCGTCGCCAGCACCAGCACCACCGGCTTGCCGGTGGCGACCAGCGCCTCCAGCAATTCCTGCTGCACGCCGGGCAGGCCGAGATCGGTGCGTGAGGCGCCCTCGCCCATGAACTCGCAGTCTTCGCCGAGCATGGTGACGACGAGATCGGCCGCGGCCGCCGCCTTCAACGCGGCCTCCTTGTCCTTGAACTCGGTGCCACAGTTCTTGCTGAAGGCCGGCTCATAGGTGACCGTGACGTCGGACGGCAGCTGCTCGCGCAGCGCCTCCGGCAGCGGCTGCACGACGCGGCGGCCGAGTCCGGCCGGGTCGGTCCAGACCCGCTCGTCCTCCGGCACCGCCATGGCGCCGATCACCGCAACCGACTTCACGGACGGCGCGATCGGCAGCGTCTGCCTGTCGTTCCGGAGCAGGATCACGCCCTCGCGTGCCGCCTGCCGGGCGACCTTGCGGGCTTCCTCGGTCTGCATCAGCGAGGGAGCGGCGGCGACGTCGACATCCGGCCGCTCGAACAGGCCGAGATGATATTTGACCCGCAGCACGCGCCGCACCGCCTCGTCGAGCGCCTTCATCGGCACACGGCCGGCCTTCACCTCACCGGCGAGGTGCTTGTGATAGACGTCGCCCATCATGTCCATGTCGATGCCGGCGAGCAGCGCCTTGCGCGCGGCCTCGGCATCGTCCTTGGCGATGCCGTGCAGGCGCAGTTCGGTGATCGAGCCGAAATCCGAGGTGACGAAGCCGCGAAAACCCCATTTCCCGCGCAGCAAATCGGTCAGCATGCCGCGATGAGCGGTCGCCGGCATGCCGTTGAGGGCGTTGAACGCCGCCATCGCCGTCATCGCGCCGGTGTCGAAGGCGGCCTTGAACGGCGGCAGGAAAAGGTCGTGCAACTGGCTGGTCGGGATCCAGGTCGAGTTGTAGTCGCGCCCGCCTTCGGCCGCGCCATAGCCGACGAAATGCTTGACGCTCGCCGCGACGCCGCCGCGCTGGTAGCCGCGCGTGCGCGCCACCGCGATCACGCTGGCGAGATAGGCGTCTTCGCCCGCTCCCTCCAGCACCCGGCCCCAGCGCGGATCGCGCGAGATGTCGACCATCGGCGCGAAGGTCCAGTTGACGCCCGCGGCGCGCGCTTCCCGGCCCGTCCAATAGGCCGCCTGCTCGATCAGCTGCGGGTTCCAGCTCGAGGCCTGGCCGAGCGGCAGCGGAAAATAGGTCGAGAAGCCATGGACGGCATCGAGCCCGATGATCAGCGGGATTTTGAGACGCGACTGCCTGACGGCCTCCTGGACCTGCCGGACCTCCTGCGGCACGACGAAATTCATCACCGCGCCCATGCGGCCGGCCTTGACCTGATTGATGTCGAAGCCTTCGCCGCGCCCGGAGAGGTGGAGCTGGCCGACCTTCTCCTCCAGCGTCATCCTGCCGATCAGCGCCGTGATCTTGCGCTCGATCTCGGCGGCCTCGCGCCCGTTCTTCCAGCCGACCTCCTGCTGTGCGTGGGCGAAGGTCGCAAGGCCGCAGAACAGGAATGCAGCGACGAGCCGCAGAAGCATGAGCACTATCTCGCTGAAGCGTAGGGTGGGAAGGCCGCCCTACAGGATCGGGCCGCCCGGCTCAACCGCTGGCATCGCCGCAGCGCGATGAACAGGGCCTGAAGCGGGGCCGCCATGCCAGGACGCATCGCCCTCCCGGTTGCCTCCCACCTCGTTCCATGCGACCGAGCGAACGGAGAAAACGCGGGATTTGGCGACCATGGCCCAGCTTCTGACCATCGAGGATTTGCGTCTGCAGGCGAAGCGCCGCGTCCCGCGCATGTTCTATGACTATGCCGATTCCGGTGCCTGGACCGAGAGCACCTACCGCGCCAACGAAGCCGATTTCGCCAATATCAAGCTGCGCCAGCGCGTCGCGGTCGACATGACCAACCGCACGCTGGCCTCGACCATGATCGGCGAGCAGGTCTCGATGCCGGTGGCGCTGGCGCCGACCGGCATCGCCGGCATGCAGCACGCCGATGGCGAGATTCTCGCCGCCAGGGCGGCCGCCCGCGCGGGCGTGCCGTTCACGCTCTCGACCATGAGCGTCTGCTCGATCGAGGACGTCGCCGAGAACACCGACAAGCCGTTCTGGTTCCAGCTCTATGTGATGCGCGACCGCGTCTTCATCGAGCGCCTGATCGACCGCGCCAAGGCGGCCGGCTGCTCGGCGCTGATGCTGACGCTCGACCTGCAGATCCTCGGCCAGCGCCATAAGGATATCCGCAACGGCCTCTCCGCTCCGCCCAAGCCGACCATCGCCAACCTGATCAACCTCGCTTTGAAGCCGCGCTGGTGCATGGGCATGCTCGGCACCAAAAGGCGCAGCTTCGGCAACATCGTCGGCCACGCCACCGGCGTCGGCGACATGACCTCGCTCTCGGCCTGGACCGCCGAGCAGTTCGACCCGACCCTGAGCTGGGACGACGTCAAGTGGATCAAGGACCGCTGGGGCGGCAAGCTGATCCTGAAGGGCATCCTCGATGCCGAGGACGCCGAGCTCGCGGCCCAGAGCGGTGCCGATGCGCTGATCGTCTCCAACCATGGCGGGCGCCAGCTCGACGGCGCGGTCTCCTCGATCGCCGCCCTGCCGGGAATCGTCGAGCAGGTCGGCGGGCGTATGGAGGTCTGGATGGATGGCGGCGTCCGCTCCGGCCAGGACGTGCTCAAGGCGGTGGCGCTCGGCGCCCGCGGCGTCCTGATCGGCCGCCCGTTCCTGTATGGCCTCGGTGCCTTGGGCGAGGACGGCGTCAAGCTCGCCCTCGACATCATCCGCAAGGAGATGGACATCACCATGGCTCTCTGCGGCAAGCGCGACATCCAGGACGTCGACGCCAGCATCCTGGTCAAGGGCAAGGCCTGACGCCGTCGGCGCTCAAGGCTCCTCTTCGAGGGCGAGAACGGCGAAGCTGGCGAGCCAGTGCTCGCCCATATAGTCTCCGGCGATATGCGGGAAACCGGCAGCGAGATGCGCGGCCGCGGCCGTCTTCGCCACCGCCCGGCGGGCATCGCCTTCCGGCAAGGCGTCCGCCAACGCCCGCCAGCACCAGGCCCGGCTGAGGTTCAGCCCGTCGAGATGGGCGATCTTGCCGTCGCTGCGGTCGGTGACGGTCGCCGGCCCGAACAGGGTCGCCGGCTCCTGGTGCTCCAGCCGCGGCAGGAAGCGGTCGAACCAGGGCAGGAACGCTTCCGGCGTCAGCAGGCGGCGCATGCACTCGGCCTCGATCAGCGCCGAGGACTGGAAATCGTCGCCACTCGGCTCGCCCCAGGCCGGGCAGTCGACATCGTCGCCGTACCAGCGCAGAGCCGTCTGGCGCAGCAGAGTGGCGAACTCGTCATCCGCTGTCGCGGCCGCATAGTCCGCCGCCATGCGCAGGCCGAAGGCGGTGTTGAAATGCGTGCCGACCCGCACCGGATAGGTCGCGAGCGGCAGGAAGTCGCGAAAGCGCTGCGCGAAGACCTCGGCCAGCGGGGCGATAATCTTCGACCAACGCTTGTCGTCGAGCAGGCTGAGTTCCGCCGCCAGCTTCAGAAGCCAGCCCCAGCCATAGGGGCGTTTGAAGCCGCGCGCGGTCGGCGCTGCGAGATAGGCGCATTCGACCGCGACCTTCTCTGGGGTCAGCTGCGCGTCGAACAGTGCGCGGATATCGGCAGCCGCCGCGAAGCCGGGGTAGCGCCGCAGCAGGCGCGCCAGCATCCAGTAGCTATGCACGCAGGAATGCCAGTCATAGCTGCCATAGAAGATCGGGTGCAGCTCGCGCGGGGTCCGCGCATCCTCCGGGCCGGCCAGCGTATGGTCCGGCTTGTTGGGGTATTCGCGCCCGACATGCCCGAGCGCGATACGGGCGAAACGAAGCGCGAGCTCTTCCGTCAGACGGGCGGCGGTCATAATGGCTTCCTTGCTCTGGTGTAGCTGATGATCAGGTCGATCAGGCGCGGGGTGAGATAGATCGGCAACTGCGTCGCCGCGAAGAACAGCGCCATGCGCGGCGAGGCCGCAGCGCCGAGCGCCGACCAGACCAGCCCGACATTGCGATTGCCGAGGATGAGACCGATGGTCAATCGCTCGGCAAGCGCGCCGGGCAGGAGAAAGGTACCGGCGCCCTGCAGGCCAAGATTGCAGGCGAAGGCGACTGCGAGGCAGAGCAGCGCGCTTTGCCAATCGGCTTCGATCTGCGCGCGCACGCCCGCCATGGTCGCGACCACGAAGATGAGCAGCGCCACGACGACAATCCTGTCCACTGTTTCACCATGGCTGTGCAATTGCCGCCCTGCAAAACGCCGCAGCAGCAGGGCGACACCCTCCGCGCCGCCGACCAGCAGGGCCAGGCGCAAGGCGAGGTCGAGGGCGCTGAGCCCGATCCCACCGAACCAGCCGGCAAGAAGTGGCACGGTGAGCGGCGCGAGCGCCATACACAGCAGCGTCACCGCGAGCGGCACCGTGCCGTCGAGCCCCAGCATCCGCGCCACTGCCGCCGTGCCACTCGATGGCGGAGCCGCGGTCGCCAGCATAAGGGCGAGCGCGAGCTCGGTGCCGAGGCCGAGACGATAGGCGAAAAGGCCGATCAGGATCGGACAGGCGATCATCACGGTGGCGGGGAGCAGTAGCGAGAGCGCCGGACGGCCAAGCACGGCGATGACCGCCTTGCCATCGGTCCGCAGCAGCGTGCCGAGCACGATGAGGAAGATCATCGCCGGCATCGATGGCCGCGCCAGCTCGGCCAGCGCCGGAAAGGCCAGGCCGACGAGGACGCCAAGCGCTAGGATTGTCGGTCCGCGCGGCACGAGGCGCGACAGGGATGCTCGCATGCGCCTCGTCCGGTCGTTTCAAGCACGCCCCTTTCAGCAGCTCGCATGTCATTGCGGAAATCGATTTTTACTATCAGTACTATTGTCCAGATGAATTTAGCTGCTATCGACCTCAATCTCCTCACCGCCTTCGAGGCGCTGCTGGAGGAGCGCAACGTCACCCGTGCCGGCCAGCGCATCGGCCTGGCGCAGCCCTCGATGAGCAGCGCGCTGACGCGTTTGCGCGCCTTGTTCAGCGACGAGCTCTTCATCCGCACCGCGGCGGGCATGCAGCCGACCGCCAGGGCCCTGGCGCTGGCCCGGCCGATCGGCGAGGCACTCGCCCAGATCAGGCAGACGCTCGCGCCCGATACTGCCTTCGACCCAGCGACGGCGCGCCGCCGCCTGACCATCGCCGTCACCGACTATGGCGACCTCGTCGTCGTGCCGGCGCTGGTCGCCCTGCTGCGCCAGGAGGCATCCGGCATCGACCTCATCGTCCGGCCGATCGGAGATGCCGCCGCGAGTCTGGCCGCTCTCGCGCGCGGCGATATCGATGCGCTCATCGGCGGCCACCTCCCAGACTCCCCGCGCATCGTCAGGCGCAGGCTGTTCGAGGAGGATTTCGTCTGCATCTGCGACAAGGCGCATGCCGTGCCACTGACGCCCGACGCTTATCTCCGGCTGCCGCATGCGCTGTTCTCTTCCGCGGGCGGCGACGGCTCGCCCGGCGTGGTCGACGACATCCTCGCCATGGAGGGCCGCAAGCGCCGGGTCGCGGTCACGCTCGCCCATGTCGTCGCCGTGCCCTTCGCGGTAGCCGGCACCGATCTCGTCGCGACCATGGCGAGGCGTGTCGCCGGGCGCTTCGCCGGTATCGCCGGCGTCACGCTGATGCCCCTGCCCTATGACGCCCCGCCCTTCGCCATCGACCTGCTGCACGGCCGCCGCGCCGTGACCGACCCAGCCTTGGCGTGGTTCCTGGCGACGATCGAGCGGGTCGGGCGCTCGCTTTGAAGAAGACGAGCGCAGGCAAGCTTGACTCCCACGCTCATCGCATCCAAATAAATGAGCAATCACTCACTCATTCAGATTTGACCGTTCATGGCCCGCCCTCTCAGCGAAGCGAAGCGCGAAGCGATCCTGGCCGCCGCCTGCAAGCTGGTGGCGGAGCATGGCACCGGCGCGCCGACCGCCAAGATCGCCAGGGAGGCCAGGCTCGCCGAGGGCACGCTCTTCACCTATTTCGCCAGCAAGGACGAGCTGCTCAACCAGCTCTATCTCGAGCTGAAGACCGATTTCGCCAAGCTCACCGTGCCCTCCTATCCCAGCAATGGCAGCGTCCGTGACCGCTTCGAGCACTTCTGGAACGGCTTCATCGACTGGGGGGCGAAACATCCCGTCAAGCGCAAGGCGCTGCGTCAGCTCGCCGTCTCCGACCGGATCACCCAGGAGACCCGCGACAAGTCGGCCATCGCCTTCGCCGAGATCAGCGCCCTGTTCGAGCAGGGCCATCGCGACGGCGTGCTGAAGGACCAGCCACAGAGCTTCATCGGCACGGTTCTCGACGCTTTGGGCACCATGACGCTTGACCTGATCGCACAGGAGCCGAGCCAGCACGAGCACTACAGGAAGGCCGGATTTTCGGTCTTCTGGGACGGCATCAGCGCCTGAAAACCCGGCAAGGAACACTCCGCCAACAGCCAATTCTACTCGTTTAAATGAGCAAGTACTCACTCACAATATCGAGAGGACAGCACATGACCAAGACCTGGCTGATCACCGGCGCCTCCCGCGGCCTTGGCCGCTCGATCGCCGAAGCCGCTCTCGCCGCCGGCGACACTGTCGTCGCGACCGCGCGCGATCCTGGCCGCCTCGCCGATATCGAGGCCCGATACCCCGATACGCTGCTCTCCTTCGCGCTCGACGTCACCGACATGGCGGCAGCGAACGTGGCCGTGACCGTCGCGGTCGACACCTTCGGCCGGCTCGACGTGCTCGTGAACAATGCCGGCTATGGCCATGCCGCTGCCTTCGAGCAGACCAGCGAAGACAGCTTCCGCGCCCAGATCGAGACCAATTTCTACGGCGTCGTGAACCTCACCCGTGCGGCGCTGCCGGTGCTGCGGGCCCAGCGTTCCGGCCACATCATCAACATCTCCTCGGTCGGCGGGCGCACCGCCACGCCCGGCCTCAGCGCCTACCAATCAGCGAAATGGGCGGTCGGCGGCTTCAGCGAGGTCATCGCCAGAGAGGTCGCACCGTTCGGCGTCAAGATCGTCTGCGTCGAGCCCGGCGGCATGTGCACCTCATGGGGCGAGATCGCCCGCGGCAACGCCCCGGCGGTGCTGCCGGACTACCAGCCCAGCGTCGGCGCCGTGCTCGACCGGCTCAGGGCCTATGTCGGCAACGAGATCGGCGATCCCGAGCGTATCGCCGGGATCATCCTCGATCTCAGCCGGCGCGAGACCTTGCCGGCCCATCTCGTCCTCGGCAGCGACGCCCTCTTCGTCCTCGCCCAGGCGGAAGCCGAGCGGCAGAGACAGGCGGCGGAATGGGCCGAGGTCAGCCGTTCCTCGGATTTCGTCGGCACCGATCTCGTGGCGCTGCAGAAGCTGCTCGGCGGGGAGGCTCGGGCGTAGATCAACTGTCGGAAGCCGCGAGGACAGCAGCGACGTTCAGCCAGAAGCCGCTCGCTTCATGATGAACTCTGCTCGTTCGCGGACCGCCAGGGATCGGTCCGCCAGCATCTTTGATGCATAGTCCGTGGCCTCCGGCAGCTCTTTGAGATAGCGGATAACCCCATCCAGTCCGACGCGACGGACCACTGCGGAGCGGTCATCGACGGCTTTGGCTATGAGTTGAGAGCGATTGTGCATGACGGTCAGCGCGCGCTCCGCATAGACGATCTCGCGTTTCCGCTCGCCCATGGACTTGTCCACCCAGCGCCAGCCATATCCGGATGGCCAGGACGCTTTGCCGTCGATCAGGAAGGCGAAGGCCGTCGCGCGCAGTGAGGGCTGGACGGCCTCGAAAGCGACGCGCATCAGGTACTGGTCGAGCGCGGGGCCTCGCAGCGCAAAGCGAAGCGTCCTTGTGCCTGCTCCTCGCGTCTGTGCGATGAGTAGCTCTGCCAGGGCTTCCGCGACGTCCGCTCGAGAGAACGCCTGATCCAGTATCTGGCGCTCGCCACCCCACCTCCCCCAACTGTCGCTGCGCACCAGAAGGGCCTCCGCCGACCGGGCGACGATCTCCGCATCTGTCTGCGGAAAGCATCGCGTTGCGCACGCCTCTGCTGCTTCGCGCACAGGCTCCGCCCAATCGTTCAGTCGGCACGCAACCGCCGCGAACAGGAAGGGAGACGAAAGCCCGCCAGCGAAGTGCTTCAGCGCCAGCTCGCGCAACCGCCCATCACGATGGAACAGGAAGAGGCCCGCGAGTTCAGGCCGTTTGAGCAGTTGCTCCTTGTCGGTAAGAGCGCGTTGCGGTGATTGGACAGAAGGCTCCAGATGCAGGCGATGAAAGAGCCCGGCGCCATCCGCGATCGCCCCGGCGGCGTGTACGACCTCTCCCGCTGGCAACTCGTCCAGCAGCCTGATGACTCCGTCGAGTTCAGTCCCGACCCATTGCCCAGCCTCGCGTTTCGCGCGCACCAGTGCGAGCGCGCTCTGAAGCGTGGTGCTGATTGGCGAAGGCATATGGCGGGCCGAGACATCCGTGCGCTCGGTACTGCCCGGCGCTTTCATCCGGATGATGACCGGCAAGCACGCTGCAAGTCAAAGAAGCAATGAGGCAGGTCAGATCAACCGGAGCTTGCCGTGGAGCGTCGCAAATGCTGTCTTGCCTGCCATGACCGCAGAGCCCGTAGAAGCCAGCATCCCGACCAACGCTGCCAGCATCGATCTCTTCGTCTACGGCTTCGAGCCGATCGATGTTTGGTTTGGTTGGAGCGATGAAGCGCAGTTCAGGGCATCCATCGAGAGGTGGTATACCACAGAAAACCGGGACGCCATGTGGGCATTCCTGCCGATGGGTCTCAGCGGACGCTGGTCGATACCCAATCGGCTGGAAGTTTGCGCGTTGGGTCATCGGGCGAGCGTTGCGCTCGCTCTTCTCTCACGCGGCGCTCCCGGTGGATCGGTCCACCCACGTACCACTGCGCCGGCTCGACGCCGAAATCGGCGGTCAATCGTTCAGGGATGTGATACTCGGCATCCCAAGCGGCGATCAGTTCCAAGTCTTGAATGGATGGGTCATCGACTTGCGTATCATAGCTTGGGGCTCCATCTGTCCACACTGTCACGGTGAGGGTTGCTGAAGGCCACTGCACGGCGAGACGCGGTTCGTTCAACGCGGGCACAACGGGGAAACGTCCGAGCTTCTTCCACTTTCCCGATCTCAAAGCGCGACCAATGGATGGATAAAAGACGCTGACCACCGACATGATCGGTTGCGTTAAGACGGCCGGAGGATCCTCCAACTTCCTGTCCCGGACCTTGAAGAAGCCAATCGTCTTTCTGGGCGTGACTTGGCCGTAATATATCCAGCCGCCATCGCCTGCGATCGCATAGAGCGCTCCGGCGGTCATGTCAGCGCGAGCGGAGGCTTGTGTCTCAAACATGAGGAAATTGTGCTGGGACTGCCATTCCGCGTCAACGGCCACTTTCGACATTCACCACTTCGCCCGCCCGATCTCACCAAGCCAACAAAAAGCCCGCGCCCCGTTTCCGGAGCGCGGGCCATTTCGAATCCTGCACCAACCGCTTAGCGCGTGAACTTCTTGTACTGGATGCGCTTCGGAATGGTGCTGTCGATCCCAAGCCGGCGCTTCTTGTCTTCCTCGTAGTCCTGGAAATTGCCCTCGAACCACTCGACATGGCTGTCGCCCTCGAAGGCGAGGATGTGGGTCGCGATGCGGTCGAGGAACCAGCGGTCGTGGCTGATGATCACGGCGCAGCCGGCATAATCCTCCAGCGCCTCTTCGAGCGCCCTGAGCGTGTCGACGTCGAGGTCGTTGGTCGGCTCGTCGAGCAGCAGGACGTTGGCGCCGGATTTCAGCATCTTGGCGAGGTGGACGCGGTTGCGCTCACCGCCCGAGAGCGAGCCGACCTTCTTCTGCTGGTCGCCGCCCTTGAAGTTGAAGGCCGAGCAATAAGCCCTTGAATTGATTTCCTTCTTGCCGAGATAGATGATGTCGTTTCCGCCCGAGATCTCCTCCCAGACGTTCTTCTTGTCGTCGAGCGAGTCGCGGCTCTGGTCGACATAGCCGAGCTGGACGCTCTCGCCGATCTTGATCGTGCCGGCATCGGGCTTCTCGGCCCCGGTGATCATCTTGAACAGCGTGGTCTTGCCGGCGCCGTTCGGGCCGATCACGCCGACGATGCCGCCCGGCGGCAGCTTGAAGGAGAGCCCGTCGATCAGCAGCTTGTCCTGGAAGCCCTTCGACAGGTCCTCGAAATCGACGACGTTGTTGCCGAGCCGCTCGGCGATCGGGATGATGATTTGCGCGGTGTCCGGACCCTTGTTCGAGGCCTTCTGGACCAGCTCGTCATAGCGCTGGATACGGGCCTTGCTCTTGGCCTGGCGCGCCTTCGGCGAGGCGGCCATCCACTCGGCCTCGCGCTCCAGGGTCTTCTGGCGCGAGGCGTCCTCGCGGCCTTCCTGGGCGAGGCGCTTCTGCTTCTGCACCGACCAGGCCGAGTAGTTGCCCTCATAGGGAATGCCCTGGCCGCGATCGAGCTCGAGGATCCAGCTGGTGACGTTGTCGAGGAAGTAGCGATCGTGGGTGACGATCAGGATCGCGCCCGGATAGGTGCGCAGGTGCCCTTCCAGCCAGGCGGTGGTCTCGGCGTCCAAATGGTTGGTCGGCTCGTCGAGCAACAGCAGCTCGGGCTGCTCCAGCAGCAGCTTGCACATGGCGACGCGGCGGCGCTCGCCGCCCGAGAGCTTGCCGACCTCCCAGTCATCAGGCGGGCAGCGCAGCGCGTCCATCGCCTGGTCGACCTTGGAATCGAGATCCCACAGGCCCTTGGCCTCGATCTCGTCCTGGAGATTGGTCATCTCGTCGGCGGTCTCGTCCGAATAGTTCATGGCGAGTTCGTTGTAGCGGTCGAGGATCGCCTTCTGCGGGGCGACGCCGAGCATGACGTTCTCGCGGACGGTCAAAGTCTCGTCGAGCTTGGGCTCCTGCGGCAGGTAGCCGACGCGCGCGCCCTCGGCGACCCAGGCTTCGCCGGTCCACTCCTTGTCGAAGCCGGCCATGATCTTGAGCAGGGTCGACTTGCCGGCACCGTTGACGCCGAGCACGCCGATCTTGGCGTCCGGGTAGAAGCTGAGGTGGATGTTGTTGAGGACCTGCTTGCCGCCCGGATAGGTCTTCGACAGGCCGCGCATATGGTAGATGAACTGACGAGACATGGGGCGTGCGGGCTCCGCTTGCGACTGGCGACTGCAGGTGTCGGGAAACTGGCCGCTATGTAGCGACCGACTGCGCTGGTCGCAACCAGAATGCCAGCGCGACGCCATCTCCGTTGAGGCATACGAACCGCAGCCCAGCCTTCTCCCGGATGGGAGAAGGTGGCGCGAAGCGCTGGATGAGGGCCTGCCCTCCCCGCAAAAGGCGCAACGGCGCAGGTGCATTCAAATGGTCCGCGGCAGGCCCTCATCCCTGCCTTTCTCCACTGCTCTCGGGCCTGCCCGAGATCAGCACTTGAAGTGCCGAAGTCGGATGAATCCGACTGCGATGCATGAGAAGGGTTCTTCGCGCCACACTGAAATCGACAACGCTCTTTTGATCGCCGCACCAATCCTGACGACGAACCGCTCGAACCGCCTGCTTGCAGCTTAATCATATGATGATATGATCTATCTATGGCTCGCCCTTCGAACTTCCATGCGCATCTCGTCGACCGGCTCGGCCGGGAGATCGTCTCCGGGCAGATCGGGCTCTCCGGCACCCTGCCGCGCGAGGACGAGCTCTGCGCGCATTTCGGCGTCAGCCGCACCGTCATCCGCGAGGCGACCAAGACGCTGCAGGCGCTCGGGTTGATCGTCACCGGCCCGCGCGTCGGTTCGAAGATCCAGCCAGTCTCCGCCTGGCGCCTGCTCGATCCGCAGGTGATGGGCTGGATGACCGATGCCGACATGGCGAGTGGCTTCCAGCGCGATCTGCTCGAGCTGCGTGGCATGATCGAGCCGACGGCCGCGGGCCTCGCCGCCGAGCGCGGCACCGATGAGCAGATCGCCGAGATCAGCGCGGCCATGGCGGCAATGACGGCGGCTGACGACAAGCAGGCCCACCAGACCGCCGACTACCGCTTCCATGAGGCGATCCTGGAAGCCTCCGGCAACCTGCTCCTGATCCAGTTGAGGCCGATCCTCCAGGCCGTGCTGAAGGCCTCGTTCGGGCTCTCCATGCACGACCATGAGCGCGCCAGGGCTTCGCTCGCGATCCACCGTGTCGTCACCGACGCGATCGTCGCACGCGATCCGGAGGCTGCGCGCCGGACCATGGCGGAGCTGATCGCCGTCGCCCGCGCCGACATGGAAAACGCCGCCCGCACCAAGACCGAGGCACCGCAGAGCGCCCGGACATCGACAACAACAGACCAACGGGAAACGTCCAATGCTGCGTCACGCCGAAAGGTGGGTCTTACGCGCGCTTGAGTTCAGCCTCGTCGCCCTGCTCGCCGGCATGGTGGTGATGGTGTTCGGCAATGTCGTGCTGCGCTATCTCTTCAACTCCGGCATCGACGTGTCGGAGGAATTATCGCGCTATTTCTTCGTCTGGCTGACCTTCATCGGCGCCGTCGTGGTGATGCGCGAGAACGGCCATCTCGGCGTCGACAGCCTCACCGGGGCGCTCGGTGACAAGGGCCGGCGCGTCTGCATGATCGCCAGCGACGCCATCGTGCTGGTCTGCTGCCTGATGCTGCTGGAAGGCACCTGGAAGCAGCAGGCGATCAACGCCAGCGCCGTCGCTCCGGTCACCGGCATCAGCATGGCCTATGTCTACGGTGTGCTCTATTTCGCCGGCGCCGGCATCGCCCTGATCACGCTCGGCCGCCTGTTCCGGGCGCTGACTGGCAAGCTCGGCCCCTATGAGCTCGCGGAGTTCGCCGGCGACTACAGCGCCAGCCCCTCGCATAACCTCAAGGGGCATCTGGAATGACTGTCGCCGTCTTCCTCGTCTCGCTCTGCGGAGCGATGGCGCTCGGCATGCCGATCGCCTTTGCGCTGATCGTCTGCGCGGTGGCGCTGATGTTCTGGCTCGGCGTCTACGACACCCAGATCATCGCGCAGAACATGATCATCGGCGCGGATTCCTTCCAGCTCCTCGCCATTCCCTTCTTCCTGCTCGCCGGCGAATTGATGAATGCCGGCGGCCTCTCGAAGCGCATCGTCAATTTCGCGCTCTCGCTGGTCGGCCATCTCCATGGCGGGCTCGGCTATGTCGCGATCTTCGCGGCGATCATCATGGCCTCGCTCTCCGGCTCGGCCGCGGCCGACACCGCGGCGCTCGCCTCGATCCTGCTGCCGATGATGCGCAGCGCCGGCTACGATGTCGGCCGCTCGGCCGGCCTGATCGCCTCCGGCGGCATCATCGCCCCGATCATTCCACCCTCGATCGGCTTCATCGTCTTCGGCGTCGCCGCCAATCTCTCGATCACCCGGCTCTTCCTCGCAGGTATCTTCCCGGGCCTCTTGATCGGCCTCTCGCTGGTCATCGCCTGGTGGATCGTCTCCCGCCGCGACCAGCTCACCGTGCTGCCGCGGAGGACCGGACGCGAGCGCCTGCAGGCGACCTGGGACGGCGCGCTCGCCTTGCTGATGCCGATCGCGATCCTCGGCGGCATCCGCTTCGGCATCGTCACGCCGACCGAGGCGGCGGTCGTCGCGACCGTCTACGCCCTGATTGTCGGCATGTTCGTCTACCGCGAACTGAAGCCGAGCGACCTCTACCGGGTGACGCTGCTGGCGGCGAAGACGACCAGCGCCGTGATGCTGCTCGTCGCCGCCGCCGTGGTCTCGGCCTGGCTGATCACGCAGGCGAACATCCCGGCCGAGCTCTCCTCTCTGCTGGCGCCGTTCATGGACAACAAGACCCTGCTGATGATCATCATCATGCTGCTGGTCATGGCGGTCGGCACAGCGCTCGACTTCACCCCGACCGTGCTGATCCTGACGCCGGTGCTGATGCCGATCGTCAAGCAGGCCGGCATCGACCCGATCTATTTCGGCGTCCTCTTCATCATCAACAACGCCATCGGCCTGATCACGCCGCCGGTCGGCATCGTGCTCAACGTCGTCTGCGGCGTCGCCCGCGTCCCGATGAGCGCGGTGATGCGCGGTGTCTGGCCGTTCTTCATCGCGCAGTCGATCGCGATGTTCCTGCTCGTGCTGTTCCCGCAGCTCGTGATGGTGCCGCTCGCCTGGCTGAGCGGCCGCTGAGATCAGCCTACCCACCGAAAACCCAAGAAGAGTTCAGTACAGGGAGTAGATCATGATCAAGACGACCCGCCTCCTCTCGCTCGTCGCCGGCGTCGCGCTGGCGGCCTTCGCCGGCAGCGCCCAGGCCCAGATCAAGGAGCGCAACATCCGCGTCTCCAACGGCATCAACGAGGACCACCCGGTCGGCAACGGCGTAGCCAAGATGCGTGCCTGCATGGCCGACAAATCGGGCGGCAAGCTCAAGCTGCAAGCTTTCTGGGGCGGCGCGCTCGGCGGCGACCTGCAGGCGACGCAGGCGCTGCGCGCCGGCACGCAGGAGATGGTGATCACCTCCTCCTCGCCGCTGGTCGGCATCATGCCCGAGCTCGGCGTCTTCGACCTGCCCTTCCTGTTCACAGACGAGAAGGAGGCCGATGCCATCCTCGACGGCGCCTTCGGCAAGTACATCGCCGACAAGCTGCCGGGCTTCGGCGTGGTCAACCTGGCCTATTGGGAGAACGGCTTCCGCAACCTGACCAATTCGAAGCGGGCCGTGACCAAGGCCGAGGAGATGACCGGCCTGAAGGTCCGCGTCATGCAGAACAACATCTTCCTCGACAGCTTCAAGACCATGGGCGCCAATGCGACGCCGATGGCCTTCGGTGAGGTCTTCGCCGCGCTGGAGACCCATGCGATCGACGGCCAGGAGAACCCGCTCGTCACCATCGACACCTCGAAGCTCTACGAGGTCCAGAAATACCTGACTCTGACCCGGCACGCCTACACGCCGTTCCTGGTGCTCTATTCGAAGAAGCTCTGGGACCAGCTCTCGGCCGAGGAGCAGAAGATCCTGAGCGACTGCGCCATCGTCGGCCGCGACGAGGAGCGCAAGGTCTCGCGCGAGCTCAACGACAAGTCGCTCGCCAATCTCAAGGCCAAGGGCATGCAGGTCAGCGAGGTCAGCGCCGGGGAGCTCGGCAAGATGCGCGAGAGCACCCAGGCGGTCTATCAGCGCCACCAGGCCTCGATCGGCAAGGACACGGTCGAGCGCATCCAGGCCGACCTCGCCAAGCTGCGGGGGAAGTAATCGGGCCAACCAACACCGTCATGGTCGGGCTTGACCCGACCATCTCGGAAACCAGCGCTCTCTGGTCATGAGATTCTCGGGTCAAGCCCGAGAATGACGCCTAACCCACGCCCCCTAATCGCCAAATCCCGGACCACCGATGAAGATCACCGCCCTCGAAACCATCCGCCTTGCCGAGTTCGGCAATCTCGTCTGGGTGCGCCTGCACACCGATGACGGGCTCGTCGGCCTCGGCGAGACCTTCATGGGCGCGGCCGCGGTCGAGGCCTATCTGCATGAGAGCGTCGCGCCCAAGCTGATCGGCCAGGACCCGCTGCAGATCGAGGCCCGCAACGCCAGCCTGAACAATTATCTCGGCTGGCGCGGCTCGGGCGTCGAGACCCGCGGCAACTCCGCGGTCGACCTCGCGCTCTGGGATATCTACGGCAAGGCGATCGGCCAGCCGGTCTCGATCGCGCTCGGCGGCCGCTCCCGCGACACCATCCGCACCTACAACACCTGCGCGGGCTACAAATACATCCGCGATGCCCGCGCCCAGAAGGTCGCGAACTGGCATGTCGGCGAGCAGGGCGGCCCCTATGAGGACCTCGAAGGCTTCCTCTACCGGGCCGACGAACTGGCGCATTCCCTGCTGGAGCAGGGCATCACCGGCATGAAGATCTGGCCCTTCGACATCGCCGCCGAGCGCACCGCCGGCTGGGACATCAGCCCGCAGGAGCTGAACACGGCGCTGGAGCCCTTCCGCAAGATCAGGAAGGCGGTCGGCGACAAGATGGACATCATGGTCGAGTTCCACTCGCTCTGGAGCCTGCCCATGGCCAAGAAGCTGGCCGAGCGCCTCGCCGAATTCGACACCTACTGGCACGAGGACCCGTTCCGCCTCGACAACGTCCAGGATCTCGGCGAATACGCCCGCCACTCCAAGGCTTGGGTCTGCGCCTCGGAAACGCTGGCCTACACCCACTCCTTTCGCGACTATCTCGAGACCAAGGCGGCCGGCGTCGTCATGCTCGACCTGTCCTGGTGCGGCGGCCTTTCCGAAGCGCGCAAGATCGCCGGCATGGCCGAGGCCTGGCACACACCGGTCGCGCCGCATGACTGCACCGGCCCGGTGGTCTACGCCGCGTCCTGCCATTTTTCGCTGCATGCCCGCAACGCGCTGATCCAGGAATCGGTGCGCGCCTTCTACACCGGCTGGTACACCGAGCTCGTCACCGATCTCCCGGCGATGAAGGACGGCATGATCACGGTCTCGGAAGCGCCGGGCCTCGGCCTCGAATTGCTGCCGGGGCTGGAGAAGCGCGCCGACGCGATCGTGCGGGTCAGCAAGGGCTGACGCTTCACAAACCCGCCAGCCGGCTTTTCGTGGTCCGGCTTTTGCGGGAAGCTCCCGGTGCACCAATTGCTCCGGGAGCCGACGATGAGGGTTGCGACGATGCTATGGCGACTTGGACTCGCCGCCATCCTCGCGACCGGGTTCGCCGCCCCTGCCCTCGCCCAGGCGAACGAGCCCGGCTGCCGGCCGGAAATGGCGAGCTATCGCCTGCCGATCCGGCGCGTGAACCTCGCCAAGGACGAGGTCAAGCTGACCTTCGTCGGCCACGCCACCTTCCTGATCGAGACGCCGGGCGGGGTGAAGGTCGCGACCGACTACAACGACTATGTCCGCCCGCCACTGACGCCCGACATCGCCACGATGAACAAGGCGCATTCGACGCATTATTCGCGCGCGCCAGATCCTGCGATCAAGCAGGTGCTGCCGGGCTGGGACCCGTCCGGCAAAGGGCCCGCGCAGCACGACGTCACGATGGGCGATCTGCGCGTGCGCAACGTCCCGACCAATATCCGCAGCTATGGCGGCGACACCGATTTCAACGGCAATTCGATGTTCGTCTTCGAGGTCGGCGAGCTCTGCATCGCCCATCTCGGCCATCTCCACCACCCGCTCGAACCCGGCCATCTGCGCGCGCTCGGGCGGGTCGACATCGTCCTCTTCCCGGTCGATGGCAGCTATACGCTCGATCAGGAGGGCATGTTGGAGGTGCTGAAATCGCTGCAGGCCAGGGTGATGATCCCCATGCACTTCTTCGGCGGCGGCACGCTCAATCGCTTCCTGTCGCGTTCGCAGGATCTCTGGCCGGTCGAGCGACGCGACCGGCCAGAGATTGTGCTGTCGAAGGCGACGCTCCCGGCCAAACCGACGATCATCGTCCTGCCGGGGCATTGAGCGTGTTGGCGCTCAGGTATTCACCCCGCCATCGATGGCGATGCCCGCGCCGGTGATGAACCGCCCCTCCTCGCTCGCGAGATAGGCGATCAGGCAGGCGATGTCCTCGGCCTTGCCGAAACGCGGGATCGCCATGCGCAGGCGCTGCGCCTCGGCATGGTCGCCATCGGCCGGGTTCATGTCGGTGTCGGTCGAGCCGGGATGGACGACGTTGACGGTGATGCCGCGCGGCCCGAGATCGCGGGCGAGAGCCTTGGTGAAGCCGATCAGCGCCGCCTTGCTCATCGCATAGAGCGCGATCCCCGGCTCGACCACGCGCTCGGCCAGGCAGGAGCCGGTGGTGATGATCCGCCCGCCATCGGGCAGGTGCTTGGCCGCCGCCTGCGAGGCGACGATCACGGCGCGGACATTGACGGCGATGACCTTGTCGATCTCGTCGAGGCCCCAGCTGCCGACCTCGCCATAGTGCCAGATGCCGGCATTGTTCACGAGGATGTCGAGCCCGCCGAGCTCGGCAGCGGCCTTGTCGACGGCTGCCACGAGCGCCGCCGGATCGGCACTGTCGGCCTGCAGCACCACCGCCTTGCGGCCGAGAGCCCGGATCTTGTCCGCCACGGCCTCGGCCTTGTCGCGGGCGCGCTCATAGGTCAGCGCCACATCCGCCCCGTCCTGCGCCAGCCGCAGCGCCGTCGCCGCGCCGATGCCGCGGCTGCCGCCGGTCACGAGAGCCTTCTTGCCTGCGAGTTTCGTCATGGGGATCACCATATCTGTAATGATTGATACAGATATCGATGCCTCGCTTGCCCTAAGGCGTCAAGAGATTTATTTATCGGTCGCTACAGAAAGGTGACGGTCATGGCCGAACGAGGCCGCCCACGGGCCTTCGACCGGGCTGAGGCCCTGCAGAAGGCCATGCTGCTGTTCTGGGAGAAGGGCTTCCAGGGCGCCTCGATGAGCGAGCTCACCGCGGCGATGGGCATCAATGCGCCCAGCCTCTACGCCTGCTTCGGCAGCAAGGAGGCGCTCTATCGTGAGGCGCTGGCGTTCTACGAAGCCGGCGATGGCGCCGAGCTGGCCACCGCGATCGCCGCCGCGCCGACCGCGCGCGAGGCGATCGAGATCTATCTGATGCGCTCAGCCGCTTTGTTCAGCCGCCCCGGCAAGCCAGCCGGCTGCATGGTCGTGCTCTCCGTCATCCATGCCGCCGGCACGAGCGAAGAAGCTGGCCGCGCCCTGCGCGATGCCCGCGGCGAGATGCAAGGCGTGATGGAAGCGCGCCTGCGAAGCGACATCGCCCGCGGCGAGTTGCCGGAGGGCTGCGATCCGCCGGCGATTGCCGCCTTCTACTCCACGGTGCAGCAGGGGATGTCGATCCGCGCCCGCGACGGCGCCAGCCGTGCCGAACTCGAGGCGGTGGCGCGGGGCGCGATGACAGCCTGGCCCGGCTTGACCGGAGCTCCGGCTTGACGCTGCAGCAGCCCACGAGATCGGCTTAACGTCTTGCTCAGGCTGATCCGAGGCTTCGCTGGGCGGGGCGAGCCCGCTCAGGCATGTTCATGCCGCGCAATGGAGCCTGGCATGATCCGTCCCCTCGCCGTCGCCGTCGTAGCCGTCGCTCTCCTCCCGGCAAGTGCTGAAGCCGCGAAGTTCCGCTCAGGCGGCAGCCGCTCGCACGCCACGAACGCCAGCCAACCCCACCGAAACGGCTCTCATGTCGTGGTCACACCGAGCTTGCGCAGCCGCCAGACGGAAAACGCCGCCATATCCGAGCCTCTGCATATTGCCTCTCCCACTGCGATCGCTGCCGCCGAGACAGCCAACCTCCGCGGCACTCAGCCGGCGGAACCGCGCATTTGGTGCCGCTCGCAGACGGTCGTCGGCGGCTTCTGCGTGATGAACTGAGCGCCGCTCAGGCGGCGTCCGGTCTGTCTCCAACCTGCATTGCCCGCCAGTGCCCAGGCGATTGCCCATAGGCCTTGCGGAAATGCCGGGTCATATGGCTCTGATCGGCGAAGCCGCTCGCGGCCGCCGCTTCCGCCAAAGTTTCGCCTTGGCGGATCAGCAATCGCGCCCGTTCCAGCCGGCGCATCACCAGGTAGTGATGCGGGCTGGTGCCGTAGCGGCGGCGGAACTGCCGCGCCAGCGCATAACGGTCGAGCCCGGTAACCGCCTCCAGCATGGTTGAATCGATCGCCTCGTCCCTGCTCTCCGACAGGAAATCGCGCGCTCGCTCGCAGGCCCGCATCGCAGGCGTCTCGGTGCCGGCGAGCGCACAGGACGGATCGAGCTTGAGCAGCGCCTCGGCCAGCGCCCCGACAGCCGCATCGCGCTCCAGCGGCTCCAGCCCATGCTCGACATCGCCGAGCAGGCCGACCAGCGCCCGCATCAGGCTGCCGTCGCGGCAGACGGCATTGCCGATGAACGGCATTGCACCGGCACGCCCGGCAAGCGCCGCCATGATCAGGCCGGGCTCGACATAGGCCATGAGATAGCGGAAGCCGTCCTCGATCCCGGCCCGGCCGTTATGCAGTTCGTCCGGATGCAGCACGATCAGGTCGCCCGGTGTCGAATCCCGCTGCGCGCCGCGATAATCGAAGCTCTGCACCCCGCTGATCGTGTAGCCGATCGCATAGGTGTCGTGCCGGTGCGTGTCATAGGCATGGCCGCCGAAGAAGGCCTCGATCCGCTCGATGCCCTCCCCGTCCGGCGCGGTGCGGATCCAGTCGCCGGGCGAAGCGGTGGCGCACGAACGTTCAAGACCGGCCGGCTGGCCAGGCTCTATCGCTGTCGTCATGCGTTTCGACACCAAGATTGCCATCATCGTCCATGACGAGCTCGCCGCCTGGCAGAAGCTCAACGTCACCGCCTTCCTGTCGGGCGGGCTGGTCGCCGCCGCGCCGGAACTCGGCGGGCAAGCTTACCGCGACGGCTCCGGCAAGGTCTACGGCCCGCTGGTGCGCCAGCCGATCCTGATCTTCGCTGCAACCTCCAGCGACCTCACTCGCGTGCTGAGGCGAGCCGGGGAAGCGGGGCTGACGCCCTCGCTCTACACGAGAGAGTTGTTCGCGACCGGCCATGACGAAGCCAATCGCGCCGCCGTCGAGGCCGTGGCGACCGACGCGCTCGACCTGGTCGGAATCGCGCTGCACGGCGAGCGCAAGGCGGTCGACAAGGCGATCAAGGGGCTGAAGCTGCATCCTTAGAGCGGAGGCAGGCTCCTCTCCCCTTGCGGGCCCTCAACGAAACTGGAGGAGGCGCCCCCCTTTGTGGGGAGGAGAAGGGGTGGGGGTCGCGAAGCCGGGACAATCCGTGGAACCCGATACCCCTGTCGCGGCTGCCAGCTCGCTCCTCTGCTGGCGATCATCAAGCGGAACCACCCCCATCCCCAACCCTTCCCCACAAGGGGGAAGGGAGAGACAGGCGCCCTCACCCAGTCCGCGCCAGCCGCCCCTCCAGCGGATAGGCCGGGTCGCTGTAGCCCGGTGTCGAGGGATGGCCGGCCGGCACGAGACTGTCGACCAGCGCCTCGTCCTCGGCGGTGAAATCGGCGGACAGCGCCGAGAGATAGCCCTGCCACTGCTCCATGGTGCGCGGGCCTGCCACGGCGGCGGTCAGCAGTTTGTTGTTCAGCACCCAGCGGACCGCGAACTGCACGGGCGTCAGCCCCCGGGCCGCGGCATGGTCGCGGATCGTGCGGGCGATGATCAGCGATTCCTCTCGCCATTCGGTCTGCATGATGCGCTTGTCGGCGCGGCCGGCACGGGTGCCTTCCGGCGGCGCCTGGCCGGGCTCGTATTTCGCCGTCAACACGCCGCGCGCCAGCGGCGAATAGCTGGCGACGCCAAGCCCGTAATAGCCGCAGGCCGGCAGGTGCTCGACCTCGGGCATGCGGTTCATCGCGTTGTAATAGGGCTGGCTGACCACCGGCCTGTCGATGCCGAGCTCGTCGCAGAGGCGGCAGATCTCGGCGACGCGCCAGCCGCGATAATTCGAGACGCCGAAATAGCGGATCTTGCCGGCCCGCACGAGATCGCCGATGGCGCGGACCGTCTCGGCCAGCGGCGTCTCGTGGTCTTCCTTGTGCAGGTAGTAGATGTCGATGAAGTCGGTGCCGAGCCGCTTCAGGCTGGCGTCGCAGGCCTCCAGCAGCCATTTGCGCGAGAGCCCGCGCTGATTCGGCCCCTCGCCCATCGCGTTGGCGGCCTTGGTCGCCAACACCCAGCCATGGCGGTTGCCGGCGATGGCGCGGCCGGTGATCTCCTCCGAGCGTCCCTCGGCATAGACGTCGGCGGTGTCGATGAAGTTGATGCCTGCCTCCGCGGCCTTGACGATGATCGCCCGCGCATCGGCTTCCTCGGTCTGCGCTCCGAACATCATCGTGCCCAGGCAGAGCGGCGAGACCTTGAGGCCGGAGCGGCCGAGCGCGCGATAATCCATGACGATCTCTCCTGAACAGGCGGGCAAACCTGCCGCAGAGCCGGCGCCCGCACCAGCGCGGCTGACGCAACGCTGACCGGCGCAAGAGAATCCTTAACATTTCGTGCCAGCTTGCCGGGATGGCAGCTATCCCGTCCGATCCGGCGCAGCTCGCGGCGCTCATCAAGAGCCAGAATCTCGCGACCCTGCTCGCGACGATGACCGGCAATGGCGGCCTTGCCGCCGGCAAGACGGTCGAGGCCAAGCTCGTCGCGCTCGATCCTGACGGCAACGCCACCGCCCTGGTCAACGGCGTCAAGGTCGCGCTCGTGCTCGCCGGCCCCGAGGCGCGGCAGGCGGCTTTGCAGCCAGGCGCCAGCCTGACGCTCAAGCTCACCGCCCCCGCCGAGCCCGGCGCTCCCTTGCAGGCGACCCTGGTCGGCATTCGCCCGCCATCGACCAATGGCGCTCCTGCTCCAACGGCGACGGGTCAGCCTGCGGTCGGCACCACGCCGCAGGCCGCAGCCTCGGCCATGGCGCCGGCAGCGGCGGCCTCCACGCCCCCGCCGACGGCCGCCACCGCCTTGCCGGCCGCCATCGCCCTGCAAGCCGGCCGTGCCGTGCCCACGCCCGGCACACCGGTCGCTCCGCAGACCGCGCCTGTCTCTCCCCGCGCGATCGCCGGCCCCTTGCTCGGCGCCGCGCTCGGCCGGCAGGACAGCCTCGCTCCGCTTTTCGCCAATCTCGGCAGTCTGGCGCAGGGCACAGTCGCGCTCACCTTGCCGAAGCCTTTGATGGCGCTTGTCGACCAGATCCTCGCTCAGCGCCTGCCAGCCGCTGAAACCCGCCCTGTCACGCCCGAGGCACTGAAGGCCGCAGTCGCGCGCTCGGGCGTCTTCCTCGAAGCCCGTCAGGCGGCGGGCGAAGCGCCGACGCCGCAGAGCGACCTCAAGGCGGCCTTGCAGAGCCTGCGTGACCTGCTGAAGCCGGCCGTCGACAGCACACCGGCTGCGAGATTGCCGCTTCCCGGTGAGCCCGCGAACCAGCCATCTCAACAGGCGAAGCCTGCAACCCCGCACGCTGCCTACGGGCAGGATGCCGACACGTCGGCGCCGAACAAGCTGCGCCCTGCCCCGCCGCGCGACGGCCTGCTGACGCCACAGCCGGCCACGGAACCGAGCCTCAACAGCGCCGCACGGCCGGGGACGATCGCGCAGACCCTGTTCGGCCAGGCCGAGGCGGCGCTCGACCGGATCGCGCTCGCCCAATACGCCTCGCTGCCGCAGGAAGCCGCGCGCCTCGACCAGCAGCCGCCAGCGGCGCGCTGGCTCACCGAGATCCCGCTCGCTCTGCCGAACGGCACCGCCGTGCTGCCGCTGGAGATCGAGCGCGACCCGCCGCAAGCCGGCTCCGCCACGCCCGATGCGCCGCTCTGGCGCGTGCGCTTTGCGCTCGATGTCGAGCCGCTCGGCGCCTTGCAGGGCGTGGTCACCTTGCAGGGTCGCGCCATCGGCGTCTCCTTCTGGGCCGAACGCGAGGACACCAGCCGCCTGCTGCGCCAGGCGACGCCCGATCTGGAGACCTCGCTGCTCAGATCGCGCTTCGACAGCGCCGAGTTCGAGGTCTTCACCGGCCATCCGCAGCAGGCCAAGGCAGCGGCCGGCCAGTTCCTGGATCGCCGCTCATGACCCAGCCTCTGCCGCTGCCGCTCGCCGTCGCGCTCGAATATGATGGCCAGGGCGCGCCGCGCGTCACCGCCAAGGGCCATGGCGTCGTCGCCGAGAAGATCGTCGAGACCGCCCGCGAGCACGACATCGCCATCGAGCAGAACGCAGCCCTTGCGCAGGCGCTCTCGGCCGTCGAGCTCGAAGACAGCATCCCCGAGGAGCTTTATCTCGCCACCGCACAGGTGATCGCCTTCGTGCTCGGCCTGCGCCGCCGCGGTGGCCCTTCGCGCCCATGACCGCTCCGATCGTGGTCCTCCGCCTGCCGGCCGGGACCTATGGCGCAACTTACGCCGAAGCCTTCGCCGATCTCTGCCGGCGCTCCGAGGCACCCAATCTGCATATGGCACCGGCGGCAGTCGCGGCTGCGCTGGGTTTCGGCATCGCAGGCGAGGACATCGTCGTCCTCGCGGCACGGGAACGGGATGGCGAGCGCCTACTCGGCCTCTGGGCGCTGCACCGGATGCGTGGCCTCCATAGCGGCTTCATGTCCGTCCTCGAAGCGCCACTGGTGCCGCTCTACGAGGTCTCCTCGACCCCCGTGCTCGATCGCGAACGCGCCGATGAGGTCGCTGTCGCGCTTCTCTCGGCCATCATCGACGCGCCAGACCTGCCGAAAGCCCTGAAGCTGCCGCTGCTCCCCATGCAAGGCAGCGTCTTCGCCGCCCTCGAAGCCGCACTGGCCGCGACCGCCAGCACCCTCGCGACCTTCGAGCGCTGGCAGCGACCGATGCTGGTCCCGGAGCCCAATGACGATGCCGAGCGCTATCTGCGCCGTGCCCTCGGCCAGGGCTACAAGAAGCGCATGCAGCAACACCGCCAGCTGGAGAAGGCCGGCACGCTCGCCTATCGACGCCATCGTGGCGCAGACGCCGTCGCCGCGCTGGAGGCGTTCCTGGCTCTGGAAGCCGCCGGCTGGAAGGGCCGTGGTGGAACCGCCCTCGCCAGCCTGCCTGATGACAGCGCCTATATCCGCGAGATCGTCCGGAATTTCGCGACTGCCGATGCAGTCCGCATCGACCTGCTCCGGCTCGATGACGCCGTCATCGCCGGAGGCCTGCTGCTCGATCTCGCCGGCGAGTCGCATTTCCTCAAGATCGCCTATGACGAGGACAAGGCCCGGTTCTCACCCGGCCGGGCGCTGGCGATCGAGATGCTGCGCGCCGATTTAGCCGCAGGCCACCCCTTCCGGCTCGACAGCGGCGCCGGCGACCGGGTCGATCCATCCGCCTATCCCTGGGCCGAGCGGCAGGAGATGGCGAATACGATCGTCGCGCTCGCCGGCCGCTCTGCCCTTCTGCCCAGGCTCGCGGCGGCAGCGCGCCTGCGACTAAGGCGCTGGCGCGACCGTGCCTGAGGCGAGGCCGAGCCGGGCCAGGACCCAGCGCCCCACCTCCGGCTTGAAATGGACATTGTCCACCCAGAAGCGCGACGAGCCCTTGTCAGGATCGAAATCGTCGAAGGGATGGCCGGTCGCAAGGTCACGCAGGGTGAGGCCATGCCGGCCGACCACCGCGGCGACGTCCGCCCGCCAGCGCTCGAACTCCGGCAGCCTGCCGCCTTGCGCCAGCAGGCCGAGCTGCGCGGCACTCACGGGCGAAAGATAGATCGCGATGTCGAGGCCGCGCAGGCGGGTCAGGGTGGCATCGAGCGCCGCGAGCCGCTCGGGCTCATAGGCCATCGCGGTGATCTCCTGCGCCGCCGCGACCTTGCGCGTCAGTTCGGCGTCGAAGTCCGGCGTGGTCTTGAAGCCGTCGCCGCGCCATAGACCGGGCTCGGTCCGCCGCTGGCCCTTTCCCCGCAGATTCTCCGGCGTCTCCGAATTGAACATCAGCTTCAGGCGCATCTCGGCGCGGCCGGTCGCGCTCGCCACCTCGGTTCGCAGCGGTGGCGGCGGCGGAAACCGCGTGAACATGAAATAGTCGAGCCCGATGACGACACGTCTGACGCTGCCGACATCGCGCGCCAGAGCTGCCAGCATCGGCAGCTCGTCAGCCATCAGCGAGGAGAAGCCGGCATTATAGGCCGGCTGCGGCAGGCCCGGCGCAAGGTCGCGCGGATCAAGGCCGCGATAGACTACCGAGGAGCCGACGAGCAGCGTGCCGGGTCGCAGATTGGCGATCTGCAGCGGCTTCACTCGCCGCATCTGCGTATCGAGCAGGCGGCTGGCGCCTGCCCCGTCGCGTGTCCAGGGCGGCGCAGCGCGGAAAACCCAGAACGGGTCGCGCCAGACCGTCGCCGCCGCGGTCAGCAGCAGCGCGCCGGCGACGATGCCGACGAAGGTCGCGGCAAAACCACGCCCGCGAACAGGCTGATCGAAAGCTGGGATCGTCGACGCCGAGGTCATGACGCGGCGCTAGCAGATCGCGCCTCTGCCTGCGAGCCCTGCGTTGACCGGAATCGCAAGCTGCTCGATAGACATATCCATTGACGCCGCGACTGGCGCGAGGAGGATCATGCGCGTTCTGGTGACGGGGGCTGCCGGCTTCATCGGCAATGAGACAGCCCGGGTTCTGCTCGAACGCGGCGACGAGGTCGTCGGCATCGACAATCTCAACGATTATTACGATCCCGCCTTGAAGCAGGCGCGGCTCGCCCGGCTCGACGGCCACAACCGCTTCAGCTTCGAAAAGCTCGATCTCGCCGATCGCGACGGCATGGCGGGGCTCTTCGCGGAAGGGCGCTTCGAAAGGGTCGTCCATCTCGGCGCCCAGGCCGGCGTGCGCTTCTCGATCGAGAACCCGCAGGCCTATCTCGATTCCAACCTCTCCGGCTTCGGCCACGTGCTGGAAGGCTGCCGGCGCAATGGCGTCGAGCACCTGGTCTATGCCTCGTCGAGCTCGGTCTACGGCGCCAACACCCGCACGCCCTTCCGCGTCGAGGACAATGTCGACCACCCGGTCAGCCTCTACGCCGCGACCAAGAAGGCGAATGAGGGCATGGCCCATGCCTACGCCCATCTCTACGGTTTGCCGACCACGGGCCTGCGCTTCTTCACCGTCTACGGCCCCTGGGGCCGGCCCGACATGGCGCCGATGATCTTCACCCGGAAGATCCTCGCCGGCGAACCGATCGAGGTCTTCAACGAAGGCAGGCACGAGCGCGACTTCACCTATGTCGACGATATCGTCGAGGGCGTGGTGCGCGTGCTCGATCAGGTTGCTGCGCCCGATCCCGCCTGGTCGAGCGACGAGCCCGGCCCCGCCACCTCCTCGGCGCCCTGGCGGCTCTACAATATCGGCAATTCCGATCCCGTGCCGCTGATGCAGTTCATCGCCACGATCGAGCAGGCGCTCGGCAAGAAGGCGGTGATGGAGATGAAGCCGCGCCAGCCTGGCGACGTCCTGCGAACCGCCGCCGACGTCTCGGCGCTGGAGGCGGCCGTCGGCTTCCGCCCGCACACCCCGCTCGCCGAAGGCATCGGGCGCATGGTGCGCTGGTATCGCGACTTCTACCGCGTCTGAGGACACGTCATGGCTGCCCCCGCGAAGATCGGCATCGTCACCGTCTCCGACCGCGCCTCGGCCGGCGTTTATGCCGACGAGGGCGGCCCGGCCATCCTTGACTACTTCAGCAAGGCATTGATCAGCCCCTGGCAGGCGGTCACCCGCGTCATCCCCGATGAGCGCGCCGGCATCGCGCAGACGCTGGTCGAGCTCGCCGACAGGGAGGGCTGCTGCCTGATCGTCACGACCGGCGGCACCGGCCCGGCGCCGCGCGACGTCACGCCGGAAGCGACCGAGGACGTGATCGACAAGCTGATGCCCGGCTTCGGCGAACTGATGCGCCAGGTCAGCCTGACCAAGGTGCCGACCGCGATCCTCTCGCGCCAGCTCGCCGGCATTCGCGGCAAGGCGCTGATCGTCAACCTGCCGGGCCGCCCGCGCGCCATCGCCGAATGCCTCGACGCGGTGATGCCGGCGATCCCCTACTGCATCGACCTGATCGAAGGCCCTTATCTCGAAACCGACCCTTCGGTGATCGTCGCGTTCCGGCCGGGGCAGAAGCCGAAAGGGTGAACAAGACCTCGACGGATACCATCCGCCTCTCCTTATGAGCGTTTATCGGATGGTAGCTTCGCTGCTGTAGGACTAGGCGGACCAGTTTCCGCCGGAAGTTCGATATGGCTGCAAAGATCGTTCCCCTCGTCATGGCCGGCGGCTCCGGCACCCGCCTCTGGCCGCTCTCGCGCGACACCATGCCGAAGCAGTTCATCGCTCTGCTGGATGACGGTCTCTCGACCTTCCAGGCGACGCTGCAGCGCCTGATGGATCCGGCCTTCGGCGCGCCGATCGTCATCACCAACAATGATTTCCGCTTCATCGTCGCCGAGCAGATGCTGGCGCTCGGCATCAAGGGCGAGATCGTACTGGAGCCGGAGCGGCGCGATTCCGCCGCGGCGATCGCGGTCGGCACCGTCATGGCCGGCAAGCGCGATCCGGAAGCCGTCTGCGTCGCGCTCGCCTCCGACCATGTCGTGAGCGATGCCGAGGCATTCCGCCAGGATTGCAAGCGCGCCGCCGCGCTGGCCGCGACCGGGCTGATCATGACGCTCGGCATCAAGCCGACACATCCCTCGACCGCCTATGGCTATCTTGCTCCCGGCGACGCCCTGTCCGAACCCGGCGCCAGCCGCCTCTCCCGCTTCGTCGAGAAGCCGAAGCGCGACATCGCCGAAAAATACGTCGCCGAAGGCTATCTCTGGAACAGCGGCAACTTCCTGTTCTGCGCCAAGACGATGCGCGAGGAGCTCTCGCGCCACGCACCCGCCGTGCTCTCGGCGGCCGAGGCCGCGGTCGAGAAGGCCACGCGCGATCTCGACTTCCTGCGGCTCGATCCCGAAAGCTTCGGCAAGGCCACCAAGATCTCGATCGACTACGCCGTGATGGAGCGCACCGCCCATGCCGGCATGCTCGCTGCGTCCTTCGACTGGTCGGATGTCGGATCCTGGGATTCGATCCACGCGATCAAACCGCAGGACGGCGACGGCAACGTGCTGGAGGGTCCGGCGGTTGCGCTCGACACCCGCCGCTCGCTGATCCGCAGCGAGGAGGTGCTGACCACCGTGGTCGGGCTCGACGACGTCGTCGTGGTCTCGACCCGCGACGCCGTGCTGGTGGCTTCGATGGCCCAAGCCGGCAAGGTCAAGAATCTGGTCGAGCAGATGAAGACCGAGGGGCGCCCGGAGGCCAGCGAGCATTTGCGCATCTACCGGCCCTGGGGCTGGTATCAGCGCATCGACATCGGCGCCCGCTTCCAGGTCAAGCACATCCACGTCAAGGAAGGCGGCCAGCTCAGCCTGCAGAAGCACTTCCACCGCGCCGAGCACTGGGTCGTCGTGCGCGGCACGGCCGAGGTCACGCTCGACGGCACGGTCCGCTTCGTCCACGAGAACGAGTCGGTCTATCTGCCGATCGGCTGCACGCACCGGCTGAAGAACCCGGGCAAGATCGGGCTGGAGCTGATCGAGGTCCAGGTCGGCAGCTATACGGGCGAGGACGACATCGTCCGCATCGAGGACATCTACGCGCGCAGCTGAGGGCTACGCCCTTCCCTTCTCCCCTTGCGGGAGAAGGTGGCCCGAAGGGCCGGATGATGGGTTGCATAGGTCGGCACAGATGGCGGCGTTTTTCCAAGAGCTGGCAGCGTCGCGAGACCCCTCACCCTAACCCTCTCCCGCAAGGGGAGAGGAGGGGACGGGCGCTGCTCCCTCAGCCCTTCTCCAGCTCCTGCCCGATCGCACGGATCAGCTCCGGCGACAGCGGGTCCATCCGCGAGTTGAAGCTGCCGGCCAGACTGCCGTCGCGGCCGATCAGGTATTTGTGGAAGTTCCAGCTCGGCAAGTCGCTCGGGCGCTGGTTGGCGGCCCAGCGATAGAACGGGTGGGCCTCCGGTCCGCGCACCACATTCTTCTGGGTGATCGGATAATTGGCGCCATGGCTCTGACGGACAGCCTCGGCGATCGCCGCGCCGTCGAGCGGCTCCTGTCCGCCGAAATCATTGCTCGGCACCGCGATCAGGACGAGGCCGCGCTCGCGATAGCGCTCCCAGAGCTGCTCCAGCCCGGCGAACTGCCCGGAAAGCCCGCACTGTGTCGCCGTGTTGACGATCAGGATCGGCTTGCCGCGATAGGCCGAGAGCGGGATGCGCCCGCCTTCCGCCCGATCGAAGCTGAAGGCATAGGCATTGCTTTCACCCTGTGCGGCGAACGCCGGAGCAGCCGGTGCGAGGGCAAGCAAAGCGAGAATCTGGCGGCGATGGAAGCGCATGGGGCAAGCTCCGCGATGATGCCAGGCTACTGCCGGCGCAGCTTACCCGCCAAGTAAGATATCCGCGAGCGAAAACGAAAACGCCCCGGCGCGGGCCGGGGCGTCGTTCGATCAGCGGAAGAACCGGCCGCGCTCAGCAGGACAGCACTTTCTTCACGCGCACCTCGAGATCGCGCAGCTCGTAGGGCTTCACGACGTAGTGGTCGGCGCCGTTGCTGGTCGCCTCGTCCATCTTGTCGACCGAGCGCTCCGAGGTCGCCATGATGATCTTGATCTGGTTGAGCTCCGGCACCGAGCGGATGGCGCGCAAGAGGTCGATGCCGCTCATCCCGTCCATGTTCCAGTCGAGCAGCAACAGGTCGTAGCGCTTGGTCTGCATCTTCATCAGGGCTTCGCGGGCGTTCTCCGCCTCGTCGATGTCCTGGAACTCGATCTGCTTGAGGAAATAGGTGGCAAGGCCACGCATGCTCTTCTGGTCGTCGACCACGAGGATGCGGTAGTCGCTTCTCGCCTTTGACATTGTACTCTCCTTACGCGGAGCGCTGCTGTGGGCGCTCGCCCAGCAGTCCCGCGATGGCTCCTCCGATCTGGTCGAGCGGCACGACCCTCTCGGCGGCGCCCAACTCGAACGCGGCTTTCGGCATCCCGTTTACCACACAGGTCTCGCCACTTTGGATTAACGTCGCGGCGCCTGCTTTGCGCATGGCTAACAAACCGTCAGCGCCGTCGCGGCCCATGCCGGTGAGCAGCACGCCGATCGCTTGCGCGCCGAGCGAGCGGGCGACCGAGTGGAACATCACGTCGACCGAGGGGCAGTGCCCGCTGACCAGCGGCGCTTCCTTGAGATGGCAGATGAGTTCGCCGCGACGTTCCTCGATCTCGAGATGCTTCGAGCCACCCGGCGCCACCACCGCCATGCCTGGCCGCAGCCGGTCGCCATCGGCCGCCTCGCGCACGTCGAGCCCGGTCGCGGCCGAGAGCCGCGCCGCGAACTTGGCGGTGTAGCCGGCCGGCATGTGCTGCACAACGGCGATCGGCAGGCGCAAATGCGCGGCATCGCGCATCACGGTCTGCACCGCCGGCACGCCGCCGGTCGAGGCGCCGATCGCGATCAGCGAGACCTTGCCGTGGGCGGCGGGCGCAGGCGCGGCTATCGGCCGGGCTGGAGCGGCGGCGACCGGCCGCTGCTGGGCGGCGAGCTCCTTGGCGGCGGCGAGCATGCGCCGGCTGGCCGAGGCGCGCTGCAACGCCGCGGCGACATGCTTCATGAAACCTTCGAGCGTATGCGTCGAGCCGTCCGGTTTCTCGATGAAGTCGATCGCACCGAGTTCCAGCGCCTGGATGGTGTTGTCGGCGCCCGGCCCGCCGAAAGCGGAGACGATCAGCACCGGCAGCGGGTCCTGCTTCAGCACCCGGGCCAGCAGCTTGAGCCCGTGCCGGCCGGGCAGTTCGAGGTCGAGCGTGAGGATGTCGGGCCTGAGCTCCTGGATCGCGTCCCAACCCTCCTCGGCGCTGCCGGCGACGCCGATCACCTGGAAGCCCTGTGTCGAGTTGATGATCTGCGTCATCAGCTTCTGCATCAGCACCGAGTCGTCGACGACGAGGACCTTCACCGGGCCGGCGGACGAGGTCAGCGGACTCATCACCAGATCTCCACTTCACCAGCCACCGGCTGGGTCTTGAGGCGGTTGAGGTAGGCGATCTCCTGCTCGCGCTCGGGATCGCGCGCCGCTTGCTGGACGTGCTGGACCCAGGCGCGCCCGGTCGCGGGCTGGTAGTGGATGCGGCGCGAGCGCGTGCCGCCGACATCCCTAGATACCACCGGAATGCCTTCGCGGGCGAGGAACTCGTTGACGAAGGTGATGTTGCCCTCGCCGATCGCCAGCATGGTGGCGCCTGAGAGCACGCGCGCCCCGCCGAAGACCTTGGCCTCGAGCTGGCTGCGCCTGGCGCCGCGCTTCATCAGCCCGTTGATCAGCACCTCCATGGCGGTGTCGCCATAGCGCTCGCCGGCGCTGGTGTCGGTGCCGCCATTGTTCTTCGGCAGCAGGAAATGGTTGAGCCCGCCGACGCCGATCTGCGGGTCGCGCATGCAGACCGAGACGCAGGAACCAAGCACAGTGGCGACGATCTCGTCCTTGGCCGAGGTGATCTCGTGCTCGCCCGGCGCGACCGTGATGATGGTGGCGTCGAAGCGCGGATCGAAATAGCGCCGTGAGGATCGATTCAGGCTCATGGCGTGCGCTCGTAGATGGTGCGGCCGATCAGCCTGAGCTGGGGATGCGGCTGCGGCAGGGATTCGGAGTGGCCGAGATAGAGGAAGCCGCCCGGCTGCAGCAGGGCGACATAGCGGTCGAGGATCGCGGCCTTGGTCGGCGTGTCGAAATAGATGAAGACGTTGCGGCAGAAGATCACGTCGAACGGCCCCTTCATCGGCCAGCGCTCGATCAGGTTCAGCCGCTTGAAGGCGATCAGCCGCTTCAGATCGTCGGCGATGCGGGCCTCGCCGCGCGCGCTCTGGCCTTCCAGCCGGAGCAGCGG
The DNA here is from genome assembly GCA_005502805.1 of Rhizobiales bacterium 2SD. Classification (GTDB taxonomy): domain Bacteria; phylum Pseudomonadota; class Alphaproteobacteria; order Rhizobiales; family Beijerinckiaceae; genus Allobosea. The sequence continues at coordinate 218,884 of SCMY01000002.1, forward strand.
GCGCAGATCCGCCGGCAACCGGTCGAACTGCTCGGCCGGATAGAGCCCGGCGGCGGCCCGGTCGAGGATGTCGGTGTCGATGTCGGTCGCCAGGATCTTGAAGTCGAGATCGCTGCGATGGCCGATCACGTCGCGCGAGATCGCCGCAGCGCTGTAGGGCTCCTCGCCCGAGGAACAGGCCGCCGACCAGATCCGGATGCGCCCGCGCCGCCCAGCCCGCTCCTGGATCAGGCGCGGCAGCACGTCCTTGCGCAGATGGTCGAAATGGTGGCGTTCGCGGAAGAAGGCGGTGTGATTGGTGGTCACCGCATTGATCAGCTCGGGGATCTCGTCGGCCGCCGCCGGCGTGCGCAGATAGGCGCAGTATTCCGCGATCGAGCCGAGGCCGAGCACCTTGACGCGCCGCGCCAGCCGGCCACGCGCCATCGCCTCCTTGTGTTCGCGGATGACGATGCCGGCATGCTCGTAGACGAGCTTGGCCACCAGGGCCATGTCGTCCCGGCTCAGCGTGGTGTCCGACTGGACGGGTTGTGGCGCAAGCATGCTCATGCCCTGCAAAACCAATCAGTGCTCCGCCCACTCATCCATCCGGCCGCCACCGGCGACGCGGCGGCGCGGAGTGACGGGGCGGGTTTCGGTGGAACGATGATGGTCCTGGCGGGCCGGCGCGCGACGCGGTTCGCTCGGGGCGGGCAGTGGCCGGACATGGGCCGTCGGCCGCTCGAAACGGAAGACATCGGCGAGCTCACGCAGCGCCTGTGTCTGTTCGGCGAGGCTCGCGGCGGCGCCGGCGCTCTGTTCGGCAAGCGCCGCGTTCTGCTGCGTCGCCTGGTCCATTGCCGCGACGGAACGGCTCATCGCAGCGATGTCGCCGGCCTGCCCGGCGCTGGCCTGCGAGATCTCCGACACCGTCGCCGAGACCTGCTCCACCGCCGTGACGATCTGGCCGAGCGTCTCGCCGGTCCGGCGCACCAGGCGCACGCCCTCGGCGACCTGCGCATTGGAGTTGGCGATCACGCCCTTGATGTCCTTGGCGGCGGTGGCCGAGCGCTGCGCCAAAGTGCGTACCTCGCTCGCCACCACCGCGAAGCCCTTGCCGGCCTCGCCGGCCCGGGCCGCCTCGACCGCAGCGTTCAGCGCCAGCAGATTGGTCTGGAAGGCGATGCCGTCGATCACGGTGACGATTTCGGCGATGCGCGCCGAGGATTGCTCCATCCGCCCGATCGCCGCGATCGTCTCAGCGACGGCCTGCTGCCCGCTGCTGGCCACCGCCATCGCCTCGCCGGCAAGCTCGGTCGCGTCGCGCGAGCGGCCAGCGCTCTGCGTGATCGAGGCAGAGAGCTGCCCCGTCGTCGTCGCGGTCTCTTCCAGACCAGCAGCCGACTGCTCGGTGCGCCCGGCAAGGTCGACCGCGCCCGCCTTGATCTCCACCGCCGTCGCCGCGACATGCGCCGCCGCCTGCTGGATGCCGGAGACGGTCTGCGTCAACCGGACCAAGGTCTGGTTGAGCCCGGCCTTCAGCTCGCCGAGGCGGCCATCATAGGCGCCGTCGATGCGGCCGGTCAGGTCGCCCTCGCTCAGGCCGGCCAGCACGGCGGCGAACTCGTCGGTGGCGGCCTCGACGATCGCGTTGATCTCGTTGACGCCCTCGGCGATGCGCTGCAACGCCTCGGGCTTGCCGGCGAGCGGGACGCGACGGGAGAAATCGCCTTCTGCCGCAGCGGCGACGACAGCCGCAACCTCGTCGGCAGCCCGCATTTCCTCGGTCAGCTCGCGCCATTCGATCGTCGCGCCAAGGCGCTGGCCGTCCGGTTGCGCCATCGTCGTCAACGTCAGCGCGACCATGCGCTTGCCGAGCGCGACGCGCATCGTGCGCGCTTCCGGAATACCCTGCGGGCCGGCGAACAGCTCCAGCACCTTGCCGAGCATGTCCTTGGCCGAGACGCCCGGGAAGGCTGCGCGGAAATCCTCCTGCGCCCCGCTGAAGAAGGCGAGCAGCGACCTGTTGACGTAAACGACCTGGCCTTTGGCGTCGCAGACCATGACCGCGGTGCGGCAGCCGTCGAGCGCGGCCTTGATCCGCGCCGCCTCGATCGAGCTTTCCTGGACCTGACGCAGCGCTCGCGAGAGCTCGCCGATCTCGTCGCGGCGGGTCAGCTCCGGCATCGCGCCGGGCGCGCCTTCCGAAAGCTTCTCCATGCCCTCGCGCAGCGCCGTGACCGGCCGCGCCAGCGAACGAGCCGCGAGCCAGCCGAGCCCGGCGGCGAGAGCGACACCGGCGACGCCGAACGGCAGGGCCGCACTCGCAAAACCCGACAGCGCCGCTTCGACCTGCTGGCTGGACAGGCCGAGGGCACCGAGCCGTGCGGCCGCGCTCTGCTGAACCGCGAAGGCGACGAGCCCGCCCGAAACGGCAGCGCCGCCGGCGAACAGCGCCGGCAGCTTGACCGAGAGTTTCGAGAAGGCGCCCAGCTGAGTCATCGGTTCTTTTTGTCTCTCAGGCGTTCCTGGCCATCATTCGGCATTCCGGCTGGGCGCTACCGGGCAAGGCCGACGACGCTCAGGCGACGCGCAGTTGCTTGTCCTGGTTGTCGCCGCCGTCGCGGATCACCGCGGCAAGGTCGAGCAAGGCGACGATCTCGGTGTCGAGCAGGACGAGGCCCTCGATCAGCCCGTGCTCGTCGCGCTCCAGATCCGGCGCCGGGCGAACCGCGCTGACCGGCACATCGACGATGTCCGAGACCGAGTCGACCAGGAGGCCGGCGGTCTTGTCCTCGACATCGACGACGACGATGACGTGGGTCGCAGTCGCCTCGGTGGAGCCGAGCCCGATCGCAGTGCGCAGATCGTAGACCGCGAGGATCACGCCGCGCAGGTTGAGCACGCCGCGTACATGCGGGGCCGCATGCGGCAGCGGCGTCGTCGCCTGCCAGCCCTTGATCTCGCGGACCATGCCGACATCGATGCCGAAGGTGCGATCGCCGACCCGGAAGGTGACGATCCGGCGCGCCGCGGACTCAGGCTGCGCCGAGGTGAAGTGCTTCTCGCTCAGTTGCAGGGACATGGGTTCATCCAGCCAGTTTGAGTTCGGGAACGGGTTGGCGGGTACCCGAAGCCGCCACGCGCAGCATCGAGTCGACGTCGAGGATCAGCGCGACCAGGCCGTCGCCGAGGATCGTCGCAGCCGAGGCGCCGGCGACAGCGCCATAGTTCGACTCGAGGCTCTTCACGACGACCTGCTGCTGGCCGACGATCTCGTCCACCGCGATGCCGACGTTCCCGCCGCGCTCGGTCTCCGCGATGATGATGATGTTCTCGTCACGCGTACCGGCCGAGCCCATCACGGCGCCCAGGCGATGCAGCGGCGTGATCTCGCCGCGCCAGCGCAGCACTTCCTGACCGAAGGTCAGATGCTCGATCGGCGTGTTGGCGAGATGCTGCGTCTCGATCACGCTGGCGATCGGGATGACATAGCGGTCGTCGCCGCAGCGAATCACCATGCCTTCGAGCACGGCGAGCGTCAGCGGCAGGGCAAGCGTGAACTTGCAGCCGCGGCCCGGCTCGGAATCGACGCTGATGCGGCCGCCGAGCGATTCGACGTTGCGGCGCACCACGTCCATGCCGACGCCGCGGCCGGAGATGTCGCTGACCGCATCCGCCGTCGACAGGCCGGCGGCGAAGATCAGCTGGTCGATCTCCTCCGGCGCGAGCTTCTCATCGGCGCCGACCAGCCCGCGCGAACGGGCCTTGGCGAGCAGCCTGTCGCGCCCGATGCCGCGCCCGTCATCGGTGACCGAGATGACGATGCGGCCGGCGCGATGCTCGGCGATCAGCCTGATCGTGCCTTCCGGGTTCTTGCCGGCGGCGATGCGCTCCTCCGGCGTCTCGACGCCGTGATCCATCGAGTTGCGGATCATGTGGGTGAGCGGATCGGCCAGTTCCTCGATGATCGTCTTGTCGACCTCGGTGTTCTCACCCTCCAGGACGAGCTTCACTTCCTTGCCGAGCGTCTGGGCGAGCTCGCGCACCAGGCGCGGCATGCGCTGGAACACCGCCTTCACCGGCTGGGCGCGCACGGCCATGACGTGGTCCTGCAATTCGCGCGTCTGGCGCGACAGGGTCAGGATCCCCTCGGCAGTCTTGGCGTAGACGTCATAGGGCAGCGAGCGCACGCACTCGACCAGCATGGACTGGGTGATGACGATCTCGCCGACCAGATTCATCAGCCGGTCGATGCGGTCGAGATCGACACGAACGCTGACCGCCTGGCGCTGGCGCGCCGCAGCCTCGTTGGAGACGGGGCGCGCGGGGGTGCGGGGCGCCGCCGGAGCAGCCGGGACCGCGGGCGCAGCAGCGGCCGGAGCCGCCACGGGCGCAGCGGCGGGCTGGATATCGGGCTGCGGCGCGGCGTCGGTCGCCGGCCCGAGCCGGGCCAGAATCGCCGACAGATCGGCAGCGACGTTCTGCGGCACTTCCGGAGCACTGGCCGGCGCCGCCTCGGCAACGGGCTCCGCCGCGGCTTCGGAATCCGCCAGCACCTCGACCTCGAATTCCTCGTTGGCGAGGGTGAAGTCGAATTTCGAGACGATCTCGTCGGCGCTGAGCTCGGTGCGCATCATCACGGTGAAGCGCATATGGCAGTCGGTGACGTCGAGCGTCTCCAGCGCCGGCACGTGGCTGAGATCGCAGCTGACCGAGACGATCTCGTCCGCCGGCAGGATGCCGATCGCGACGCGCGGCTCGATCACCCGGCGAAACAGATCGGCTTCCGGGGTGATCTTGATGCAGACATCGTGGCCAGGCTTGCGGACCGACGCCACGGCGGCGGGCTCGTCATCATCCCAGCCGTCATTGGCGGCGGCAGACGCCGTGGGAGCGGGCGTGCCCATCTTGGCGTCGACCATGGCGAGCAGGTTGCCGAGCGCGGCGATGCCCACGGGAGCATCGGCCGCCGGAGCCGGCGGAGCTTCCGCGGGAGCAGCCGGTGCTGCGGCCTTGGCCTGGCCGACCTGTTCGAGCGCGGCGAGCAGGTCCGGCCGCACCGGAGCGGTCTCGTCGTTGCGCGCGGCGGCGACGAGATCCGCGACCGCGTCCGAGCAGCGCAGGAACAGGGTGAAGGGCGCATCTTCCAGCGCGACGCGGCCGGAACGCAAATGGTCGAGCGCCGCCTCGAAGACATGCGCGAAGCCGACGAGTTCGGTGCAGCCGAAGGCGCCAGCGCCACCCTTGATCGAGTGGATGGCGCGGAAGGCGGCATTGACGTCCTCAGGATCGCTCGAGCCCTCGTCGAGCAGCTGGAGCTTCTGCTCCAGCGCGCCGAGGAGCTCTTCGCACTCCTGGAAGAAGGTCTGCTTGAGTTCCGCCAGGGGATCCATAGGCCGCCTCAGTTCTGGTAGCGCGCGACGAGGCCGAGCAGGGTGTTGGGCTCGAACGGCTTGACCATCCAGGCGCTGGCGCCCGCGCGGCGGCCTTCCGCCTTGATCTCGGCGCCGTTCTCGGTGGTCAGCACGATGATCGGCGTGTTCTGGCCGGCCGGGCGCGAGCGGCAGGCACGCGTGAACTCGATGCCATCCATGATCGGCATGTTGAGGTCGGTGATGACGAGGTCGGGCTTGAACTGGTCGAAGCGGGCAAGGCCCTCCTCGCCGTTCTCAGCTTCGGCGACTTCATGGCCGGCATTGCGCAGCGTCATGCTGAGCAGGCTGAGCAGCGTCTTGGTATCGTCGATCGCGAGGATCTTCATTGCGGGATCACTCCAGAACGAGAGCGCTTTGCGCCGGGTCGAACCCGATCGCCTGAAAGGACTGGCGGCATTCGTCCGAAACCGCCTTGAGCGTGACGCTGAGCCCGCGCGCCTTGGCGCTGGTGGCGGCCGCATGCATGAGCTGGATCCACAGGCTCGGGAACGGCCCGGCCTCGGCGCATTCGACCGCGATGCTTTCCTTCTGCTCCAGCGCGACGAGCAGCTGATTGCGGAAAGCCGCAGCCTCTGACCGGCCGAGGAAAGGCGGAAGTGAGACGGTGATGACCACGGCGGCGCGCCCTGTGTTTATTGACCGGGAAGCATCCCCGGGATTGGTAAAAATTTCGCTAACCGACCGGACGCGCGGCAAGGATTATGGCCGTTCCGCGGCAGCATCGCCCGATCTCAGAACAGGTTGTTGCTGATCGCGCGCGGCACCAGCGAGATGCTGCCGTTCGCTTCCTTGTACTTGCGCGGGATGTTGATGATCCCCGAGAGATGCAGCCAGAGATTATTGGGCGAGATCGGCTTCACGATGATCTCGTGCGCGCCGAGCTTGGCGGCCTGCACCACCGCGCGCCGGTCGGGCTTTTCCATCATCACCAGCACCGGCGCCTTGGCGAAGGGCGAGGTCTTGAAGGAGCGGATCGACGCCAGGCACTTGACGCTGTCGCCATCGGGCAGATCCCAGTCGAGCATGACGATGTTGGGCTGCTTCTGGATGAAGGTCGTCGCCGCCGTGGCGAGATCGGCCGCCTCGAACACCCGCTGCAGCTGCGCCTGGTAGAGCATGGTGCGGATGATGCGCCGGTAGTGCGGGCTGGGGTCGATCAGCAGCACCGAAAGGTTGGGGAAGGATGGCGCGATATGCATGTCCGCAACTCGAAACCCGTACGCGACTGGAGAACTCGCACGCGGCGGTTAAAACTCCGCCCTACCCCGTCAGACGCTGAGCCCGAACCGGACTCCGCCCCAGTGCCGGCCCCTGACGACGATCGGTGCCGACAGGTCCTCCATCACCAGGAAATTGCCGCCGCCCATGTCGCGCCGATAGGTCTGCAACAGGAACGGCTTCTGGTTGCGCGCCGCCGCGAGGCCGGTGCGATCATTGAAGATGCGCCGGTTGCGGCAATTGGCGTTGTTCCAGACCGGGTCCGACCCCTGCGGCTGCGAATATTTGCGATTATGCGTCGGCAGGTAACCGTTGCGGTCCACCGCCGCGCAGAAGACGATGCGCTTGCTCGCCGACAGCATCTTCTCCTGCACCTGCGGCAGCAGCCGGTCGGTCAGCTCGGTGAAGCGGCTCATGAATTGCTGGGGGTCGCTGCCTGCGATCGGCCTGTAGGCCTCATCGAACAGGTCGGCCTGGCTGGCCTGCCCCGTCGCCAGCGCCTGCTCGAACAGGCCTGCGATCGCCGCCGCCGCCTCGAGCGCGATCTCGATCATGTCCGATTGCGGCGTGCGCACGCCCGAGCTCGCGATCGCGCCGAGCACCGCCTCGCTGGTCGAGACCAGTGAGGCCCCGCGCCGTGCCGCGACCTCGAGATTGCGGCCGGACTGGTCGACACCGGCGACCAGCCCCTTGATCTCGTCGCCGACCTGCGCGAACGCCGCCGCATTCTCGCGCGCCGGCGCCGAGATCGAGTCGATCTCGCCGATCAGGCCGACGACCGAGCGACCGAAATGATCGAGCTCGCCGATCTGTTGCGAGATGCCCTGGCTTTCGTCGCTGGCGCGCCGTGCCGCCTGCGCATTCGCCTCGCTCTGCTTCGCCAATTGGTCGACGGTCGCGACCAGCGCGTCGAGCTGCTTGGCGCTGGCGGCCGTCGCGTCGCGCGTCTGTTCGGCGAGCTGCTTCACCGCCGCGGCGATCACCGCAAAGCCGCGCCCCGCCGCGCCGCTGCGTGCCGCCTCGACGCCGGCATTGATCGAGAGCAGCTGGATCTCGCGCGTGATCGTCTGGATCGCCTCGCTGGCCTCGCGCGCCTTGTGGGCACGGCCGACGGCCTCGTTCAGCGCCTGCGAGATCGACTGCGCGCCATCCGACAGCTCGGCGATATCGTTCTGCGCCGCGTTGAGCCCCTGCCGGACCGCGCCGGTGACGCGCTCCAGCCCGCTCTTGACCACGGACGCCGCCTGCTGGGCGGTATCGGCCGCCTGCTGGATCGCCTGGTTGGAGCGCGACACCTGCTCGACCGAGGCAACGACGCGGTGCAGGCCGTCGGTCTGCCGGTCGAGCTCGGCGTTGACATCGCCGACGCGCCCGGAAATATCGGTGATCTCGGCGCTGAGCTTGCCGAAACGTTCGGCGATCTCGCGTACGGCCCGCGCTGCCGCTTCCGTCCCCGGCGCATCCTCATTGGCAGGATCAGGCAGCTTCAGGGCCTGGGCGTGCATCGCTCGGCGCTTCCTTCTTGGAGTTCTGCCTGCCGAACCTAAAGGAACAGGGTAAATCCGCAGTTAAGCCGGCTCGCCGGCAGCATCTGCGCGGTTTTCTCTTTGTGGCTCCGCAGCTAGGCTGGCGCCGCACGACAGCCTTGGGGCGGACGCCGCTTGAACAGCCGACAGCTCGAAACCTTCGCCGCGGTGATGAAGGCCGGCACGATCTCGCGCGCCGCCGAGCTGCTCGGCGTCACCCAGCCGGGCGTCAGCCGCGCCATCGCCGAGCTGGAAAAGTCGCTCGGCTTCCTGCTGTTCGACCGCATCCGCAACCGCATCGTCGCGACGCCCGAGGGCAAGCTGTTCTACGCCCAGGTCCAGGCCTCCTTCCTCGGCATGGACACGCTGCGCGCCACTGCTGCCCGCATCCGCGATCACGGCACCGGCCAGTTGCGCGTCGGCTCCCGCTCCGCGCTCGGTTCCTCGTTGCTGCCCAAGGCGGTGCGTCGCTTCCGCGACAGGCGTCCGGAGATTGCGGTCACGCTGATGGTCCTGCCCTCGCGCGACATCCGCGACGGCGTCGTCTCCGGCGCCTTCGACATCGGCCTTGCCGCCGAGGAGATCGACATCTCCGGCGTTCTCCACCAGGTCTTCGTCCAGCCGCGCGCGCTCTGCGTCCTACCAATTGGGCATCCGCTGACGGAGAAGGAGGTAATCAGGCCGACCGACCTGCACGAGCAACCCTTCATCACCTATGTGCCGGAGGATCGCACCCGCCAGCGGCTCGACCACATCTTCGCCGACGCTGGGGCAAGGCCCCGCATCGTCGTCGAGACGATCTATGCAGCGACCGTCTGCGCGCTCGTCGCAGAGGGTGTCGGGATCGGTCTCGCCAGTCCTTATGCGATCGCTGGCGCCGACGCCTCCCAGCTGGTGCTCAGGCCCTTCGAGCCGGAGGTGCACAGCCGCAGCCTGCTGATCCTGCCGCTCGACCGGCCCAAATCGCAATTGGTGCGCGACTTCATCGACTGCCTGATGGAAGTGCGCTAGCGCCAAATCATAACATCCAGGCATCGAGCCATGAGTTTTTGCTGATTGTCGCGAGCGCCTCGCGGAAGGAACCTTTCTCTCACGAAAGGACCCTCCTCCCATGCATGACGCGACCCGCAGCGTTCACCACCCCGCCGTCAACGAGGAGGGCTATGCCAGCCTGACTGTGCCGACGCACCGCGCCTCGACCATCGTCTACCCCGATGCGGCGAGCTTCTTCGCCCGCAGGCATCGCGGCTTCGACGGCTACACCTACGGCCTGCACGGCACCCCGACGCACCGCACGCTCGAAGCGCAACTGACCGCCCTGCATGGCGGGGTCCGGACCGTGCTCGTGCCCTCCGGCCAGGCGGCAGTCACCATCGTCCTGCTCTCGGTATTGTTGCCGGGCGACAAGGTGCTGATCCCGGATCAGGTCTACCAGCCGGTGCGCAGCTTCTGCGAGGAGTACTTGAAGCCGCGCGGCATCGACTACGGTGTCTACGATCCGCTGATCGGGGCCGGCATCGCCGATCTCATCGACGAGACGGTCAAGCTGGTCTGGGTCGAGTCGCCTGGCTCGAACACGATGGAAGTGCAGGACATCCCCGCTATCGTGAAGGCGGCCAAGGCCAAGGGCGTGCTCGTCGGCTGCGACAACACATGGGCGACGCCGCTGGTTTTCAAGCCGCTCGCCCATGGCGTCGATTTCGCCTGCGAGGCGCTGACGAAATATGTCGGCGGCCATTCCGACCTGCTGCTCGGCTCGGTCACCGTTGCCGATCTCGGCCTGCGCGAGCAGCTGAAGGTGACGCTGCGTGGCCTGGGCGTCGGCGTCTCGCCCGATGAAGTCCAGCTCGCCTTGCGCGGCCTGGAGACCCTGGCGCTGCGCCTGTCCCATATGGGCAAGGTCTCCGAGGATTTCGCCCGGCGCCTGATCCGCTCGCCCGCGGTCGAGGCCGTGCTGCATCCGGCCCTGCCCTCCTGCCCCGGCCATGAATTCTGGAAGCGCGACATGGGCCGTTCGTCGGGCGTGTTCAGCGTCGTGCTGAAGCCGGTGCCGCACGCAGTGCTGGAAAAGGCGCTCTCGGCACTCAAGGTCTTCGCCATTGGCGCCTCCTGGGGCGGCACGCGCAGCCTGATCGCGCCGCTGGCGCCCGAGGGCGAGCGCACCGTCGTGCCCTGGCCGCACTCCGGACCGTCCCTGCGCATCAGCATCGGCCTCGAAGACCCAGACGACCTCTGGAACGATCTCGACGCCTTGCTGGTGGCGCTCGAACAACCGGCGGCCGCCAAGGTCGCCTGACGCTGACCGACGGAGAGGACGAACGCGGCGGGCAGCACCTTCCGCCGCGGCGGGAGAGCTTTGCCTGACAACAACGACAGGGGATCAACGATGAAACGGACCTTGCTACGCCTCACCGCAGCGCTCGCTGTCGGCTTTTCGGCGCCCGCTTCCGCCGACACGCTTCAGATGATCCGCGACCGCGGCAAGATCATCTGCGGCACCAGCCCCGGCGTCGCCGGCTTCTCGACCCAGGACGCCAATGGCCGCTGGCAGGGCTTCGACATCGACATCTGCCGGGCGCTCGCCGCGGTGATCTTCAACGACACCGAGAAGGCCGGCTTCGTCTCGCTGACCTCGAAGGACCGGCTGATCGCCTTGCAGGCCGGCGAGATCGACGTCCTCCCGCGCACCACCACCTGGACGCTGTCGCGCAATGCCGGCCAGGGCGTCACCTTCACCACCGTCAACTATTATGACGGCCAGGGCTTCATGGTCTCGAAGAAGCTCGGCGTCTCCTCCGCGGCCCAGCTCGGCGGCGCCTCGGTCTGCGTTGCCCAGGGCACGACCAGCGAGCTCAATCTCGCCGACTATTTCCGCAAGCTCGGAGTGAAATACGAGGCCGCCGCCTTCGGAACATCCGAAGAAGCGCTCAAGGCCTACGAGTCCGGTCGCTGCGACGCCTACACCACCGACATCTCGGCGCTCTCCGCCGTCCGGATGAAGCTGCAGGACCTCGACGACCACGTCATCCTGCCGGAGGTGGTCTCGAAGGAACCGCTCGGCCCCTGGGTCCGCACCGGTGACGAGACCTGGTTCAACCTGGTGCGCTGGACAGTGCTCGCCTTGATCAACGCCGAGGAGCTCGGCATCACCAAGGCCAATGTCCAGGAGATGCTGAAGTCGTCGAATCCCGAGGTGAAGCGCTTCCTCGGCCTCGACGGCAAGATGGGTGAAGCGATGGGCGTCAGCAACGATTGGGTCGTGCGCATCATCGCTGCCGTCGGCAATTACGGCGAGAGCTTCGAGCGCCATCTCGGCAAGAGCTCGCGCCTGCAGCTGGCGCGCGGCCCGAACGAACTCTGGAGCAAGGGCGGCATCCAGTACTCGCCGCCATTCCGCTGAACTTCAAGCCGGGCATGAGGGAACTGCCGGGCCTCCCGACGGTTTCCTACTCCGTTGGATCACCAAGGAGTACCGCCCGTGCCCGCCATCAAATCCCTCTTCGCCGGCGCTGCTGCGCTCGCCCTCGTCACCGGCACGGCCGTCGCCCAGCCGCGAACACTGGGTCCGCAGACCGGCACGATCAAGATCGAGCAGATCTCGGTCGCCTTCATCGCCTCGGGCGAGCTCGGCGGCGGCACTTTCACCTATCGCGGCCGCTCCTATCCGATCTCGGTCGGCGGACTCGGCATCGGCGGCATCGGCGCCTCGCGCGTCGTCGCCAGCGGGCGCGTCTATGGCCTGACCACCCGCAACGATCTCGCCGGCCCCTATGTCCAGCTCAAGGAAGGCTGGGCGGTCGGCCGCGCCGGCCAGGGCCGCGTCTGGCTCAAGAACGACAAGGGCGTGACCATCAGCCTCGACACCCGCCGCCAGGGTCTGCAGGCCACGATCGGCGCCGATGGTGTGGTGATCGCGTTCAAATAAGCACCGGGGCGCCGGGCTGATGGAAATGTGAGCTTGCGTGAATTGCCCGGCGCTTCGTCTTCCTGTCCTGTCTCCGGCAACCGAACCGGAGACAGGAATGACGATCAACGCCGCCGATAGACGATCCTATGCACTCAGCCTGCTCAGGCTGGTCTCTGGATTGGTGATCTTCAGCTATGGCACGCAGAAGATCCTGCGTTTTCCTTATGTCGAGACCGTGCCGCCGAGCTTCAGCCTGTCCTGGATCGCCGGCGTCTTCGAGCTCGTCCTCGGATTCATGCTGCTGATCGGCTTTCGCGCCCGTGCGGCCGCTTTCGTCCTCTCGGGCGTGATGGCCTTCGCCTACTTCCTACGCCATGCCCCGCAGAGTTTCTTCCCGGCGCAGAACGGCGGTGTCTCGGCGATCCTGTTCTGTTTCATCTTCCTCTACATCGCCGCAGCTGGCCCCGGCCCGCTCAGCATCGACGAAGGCTGGAAGCGGCCGAGCCCGCGGAGCTGACGGCCTCAGCGGCTCTCCGCGTCGAGCCGCGCATACTCTGCCGCTAGGAAATCGAGCAGCGCCCTGACCGAAGGCAGCAAGCCCCGCCTCGAAGGAAACACGGCATGGATGATGCCGGCCCGCGGCACCCAGTCCGGCAGGACATGCACCAGCGATCCCGCCTTGATGTCCTGGGTCACCACCATTGTCGGCATCTGCACCACGCCGACGCCCTGCAGCGCGGCATGACGCAGCGCAACCATGTCTTCGGTGACGAAGCGCGGCTGATGGCGGATGCTGGCTTCGGCGCCATTCGGCCCCTGTAGCCGCCATTCATGGCTCGGCTGCGTCCCGCCCCATGACAGGCTCGGCAGCGTCCCGACATCGGCCGGGACCGGGGCTCGTCCGAGCCCGGCCAGCAATTGCGGGGCGGCGACCAGGCATTGCCGGCTTTCGGCCAGCACCTTCATCACGAGCTCGCTTTCCTCCAAGGGCGGGAAGCGCACCCTGATCGCGATGTCGAAGCCCTCGCGGATCACGTCGACCCGCCGGTTGGTGCTTTCCAGCTGCACCTCGACCTTCGGGCAGGCGGCGAGGAAGCGGGCGATCATCGCCCCGACCTGGAAATAGAGCACCGCCGAGGGACAGGCGACGCGCACCACGCCCTGCGGCGCGGCCCGGACCCGGTCGATCGCCTCCTGCGCCGCCTCGGCCTCGACCAGCATCGCGACGCAATGCTGATAGTATTCGCGGCCGATCTCGGTGACCGCAAAGCGCCGCGTCGAGCGCTGCACCAGCCTGACCCCGAGCCGCTCTTCCAGCAAAGCGAGGCGCCGGCTCAGGCGCGAGCGTGGCATGCCCAGGGCACGGGCGGCTGCGGCGAAGCCCTGATGCTCGACCACCTGGGCGAAGAAATAGAGGTCGTTCAGGTCCTGCATCGCGTCACCATTGTCCTATCAGTAGGACAGAGTGACAGGATTATGCCGGCTACTGCAGCTTCTGTCCCGCTCATAATCTCCTTGGCAACACGGCGCCGCATCGGCGCCTCCCAGGAGACCAAGCCATGCGACAGGTTCGCGGCATCTACAGCAGCCCCGCCGCCCATTGGGTCGGCGACGGCTTTCCCGTCCGCTCGATGTTCTCGCACGCCGCCCAGGGCGAGCACGTCAGCCCCTTCCTGCTGCTCGACCATGCCGGCCCTGCCGAGTTCGCCCCAGCACAGAAGCCGCGTGGCGTCGGCGTCCATCCGCATCGCGGCTTCGAGACCGTCACCATCGTCTATCAGGGCGAGGTCGAGCACCGCGATTCCACCGGCCAGGGCGGCCTGATCGGCCCGGGTGACGTGCAGTGGATGACCGCCGCCTCCGGCATCCTGCACGAGGAATTCCACTCGCAGGCCTTCACCCGCTCGGGCGGCACGCTCGACATGGTCCAGCTCTGGGTCAATCTGCCGGCAAAGGATAAGGGCGCCGCCCCCGGCTACCAGACGCTGCTCGACAAGGACATTCCGGCGGTCGCTCTGCCCGATGGCGCCGGCACGCTGCGCGTCATCGCCGGAACCTATCAGGGTCATGCCGGTCCGGCCCGGACCTTCACCCCGATCGACATCTGGGACATCAGCCTGAAGCGCGACGGGCAGGTTTCGCTCGCCTTGCCGGAGGGCCGTACCCTCGGCCTCGTCGTCCTGCGCGGCAATGTCCTGATCAACGGCGCCGACAAGGCCCGCGAAGCCCAGTTCGTGCTGTTCGACCGCAGCGGCGGCGAGATCGCGATCGAGGCCGAGACCGACGCCAGCGTGCTCGTCCTCAGCGGCGAGCCGATCGATGAGCCGGTCGCGATGCACGGCCCCTTCGTCATGAACACCAACGCCGAGATCCGCCAGGCCATGGCCGATTTCCAGAGCGGCCGCTTCGGCAAGATCCCGGCCTGAAAGCCGGCAACAGGCGCCGTCCGCCGCCGCGATGCCGGACATTCCCCTCGAAGGAGAAAGACCATGACCAAGCCCTATACCCGTCTCGACAAGGACAAGGCCGCCGTCCTGCTGGTCGACCATCAGGCCGGCCTGCTCTCGCTGGTCCGCGACATCGATCCGGACAAGTTCAAGAACAACGTGCTGGCGCTGGCCGACCTCGCCAAATATTTCAAGCTGCCGACGATCCTGACGACCAGCTTCGAAGACGGCCCGAACGGCCCGCTCGTCCCCGAGCTGAAGCAGACCTTCCCGGATGCGCCGTTCATCCCGCGCCCCGGCCAGATCAACGCCTGGGACAATGAGGACTTCGTCAAGGCGGTCAAGGCGACGGGCCGCAAGCAGCTCGTCATCGCCGGCGTCGTCACCGAGGTCTGCGTCGCCTTCCCGGCGCTCGCCGCGATCGAGGCCGGCTTCGACGTCTTCGTCGTCACCGACGCCTCGGGCACTTTCAACGAGATCACCCGCAACGCGGCCTGGCAGCGCATGTCCGATGCCGGCGCCCAGCTGATGACCTGGTTCGGCGTCGCCTGCGAACTGCACCGCGACTGGCGCAACGATGTCGAGGGATTGGGCGCGCTCTTCTCGAACCACATCCCCGACTACCGCAACCTCATCACCAGCTACACCACCGTCTCGGCGAAGAAGGCCTGAGCTTCGGCGGAGCGCGGTGCGAACAGCGCCCGCGCTCCGCCCTCCCCTTCACGCAAACACAGGGAAACCTGCCATGACGCCCCCCGCCAACTTCAACGGCCAGCGCCCGGTCATCGACCCCAACGACGCGGTCATGCTGCTGATCGACCATCAGAGCGGCCTGTTCCAGACCGTCGCCGACATGCCGATGCCGGTGCTGCGCAACCATGCCGCCGCGCTCGCCAGGATGGCGACGCTGAGCAAGCTGCCGGTGATCACCACCGCCTCGGTGCCGCAGGGCCCGAACGGTCCGCTGATCCCGGAGATTCATGAGAACGCGCCGCACGCCCAGTACGTCGCCCGCAAGGGCGAGATCAACGCCTGGGACAATCCCGACTTCGTCGCGGCGGTGAAGGCGACAGGGCGCAAGACCTTGATCATCGCCGGCACCATCACCTCGGTCTGCATGGCTTTCCCGGCGATCGCGGCGGTGCAGGACGGCTACAAGGTCTTCGCCGTGGTCGATGCGTCGGGCACCTATTCGAAGATGGCCCAGGAGATCACGCTTGCCCGCGTCGTCCAGGCCGGCGTCGTGCCGATGGACACTGCCGCCGTCGCCTCCGAGCTGCAGAAGACCTGGCACCGCGACGACGCGCAGGAATGGGCTGAGGTCTATACTAGGATCTTCCCGCCCTATCAGCTCCTGATCGAGAGCTATCTGAAGGCCCAGCAGGTCCAGAAGGACCAGGAGCAGCTCGACTCCCAGCGCGGCTGACCTGTCACGCTCGTGACTGGACAACTGTCCTAGCAGGCTCAACCTGAGCCGCCGGAGCTTCCTCGTTCCGGCGGCCTCCCGTGACAAGAGGATGATTGCGATGACGAAGGTTCTGGTTCTCTACTATTCCAGCTACGGCCATATCGAGACGATGGCGCAGGCGGTCGCCGAAGGCGTGCGCGAGGCTGGCGCCGAAGCGGTGATCAAGCGCGTGCCCGAGCTCGTCCCCGAGGAGGTCGCCCGCAAATCCGGCTTCAAGCTCGACCAGGCCGCGCCGATCGCGACCGTCGACGAGTTGCCGAACTATGACGCGATCATCCTTGGCGTCCCCACCCGCTTCGGCAACATGCCGGCGCAGATGAAGAACTTCCTCGACCAGACCGGCGGCCTCTGGTTCCAGGGCAAGCTGATCGGCAAGGTCGGCAGCGTCTTCACCTCGACCGCGACCCAGCATGGCGGCCAGGAAAGCACGATCCTCTCGACCCAGATCGTGCTGCTGCATCAGGGCATGGTCATCGTCGGCTTGCCCTACAGCTTCCAGGGCCAGATGTCGCTGAGCGAGATCACCGGCGGCTCGCCCTATGGCGCCAGCACCATCGCCGCCGGCGACGGCTCGCGCCAGCCATCCGAGAACGAGCTCGCCGGCGCCCGCTTCCAGGGCAAGCACGTCGCCGGGATAGCCGCCAAGCTAGCCAGCTGAGGGCGCGGACGCGCCCCTACCAAATCCGCGGCCCGGCATTCAGCCCGGGCCGCCTTGCCTTGCGCTGCCCTGCTGACGAGACTGCCGGCGTGCCGGCAGCCGAAGCGGCGGCCGCGCAGCAGAAGAGGACCGTCTGATGGATACCGGCGTCGTCGACCACCCCGACCAGAACCGCTTCGAACTCGCGATCGGCGACGAGCTCGCCCTCGCCTATTACAAGCTCGACGGCGACCGCGTCGTGCTGACCCATACCGAGGTGCCGCAGGCGCTGTCCGGCCAGGGCGTGGGCTCGCGCCTGGCCAAGGGCGTCTTCGAGCAGATCCGTGCCTCGGGCCGCAAGGTCGTGCCGCGCTGCTCCTTCATGGCCGGCTGGGTCAGCCGGCATCCGGAGTATGACGACATCGTCGTAGGCTGACCGGAAGCCGCCGCCTATTTAGCCGGGTCGGGTTGCGGCGCGGAGGCTTCCGCAACGGGCCCAACATCCTTCGCCGGCCGCGGCCGGTCGCGCTGCGGCCATTGCAGCGCGACCATGGCTGCTGCGAGCCCCAGCCCGATGAGGTCCGTCAGCCAGTCCGGCTTGACCAGGCAGAAGGCCGTCGCGACCAGGATCACCCGCTCCCACATGGCGCAGCGCCGCAGCAGATAGCCATGCAGCCCGGCCGCCAGCAACCCGATGCCGACGCAGGAGGCGATGAAGCGCCAGATGATCGTCGGCCAATCGCCGATCATCAGCAGCGCCGGCTCGTAAACGAACATGAACGGCACGATGAAACCGGCCGCGCCGATCTTCACCGCCGCCCAGCCGCTGGTCCAGAGATCCGCCTTCGCCAGCCCGGCCGCGGCATAGACCGCGAGCGCGACCGGCGGCGTGATCGCCGAGAGGATGGCGAAATAGAAGGCGAACATGTGCGCCGCCGGCATCATCACGCCGAGCTTGATCAGCGCCGGCACCAAGAGCGAGGTCATCACGATATAGGCCGGGGTGGTCGGCATGCCCATGCCGAGCACGATGCCGGCGATGCCGGTCAGCAGCAGCGCCAGCAGCAGATAGTTCTGCGACAGGCCGATCACGGCTTGCGTGAAGACGATGCCGGCCCCGGTCAGCGCGACGACACCGATGACGATGCCGGCGCAGGCGCAGGCGAGCGCGACCGCGAGTGCATTGCGGGCACCGTCGATCATCGCGTCGATGATGATCGGGATGCGGACATTGCCGCGCGTCGAGGCCCGCAGCGCCGCGACAGGGAAGCAGAGCAGCGTTCCGGCCAACGCGGCAAGCGGCGCGCTGTAGCCGGAATAGAGCACGGCGAGGATGGTCAGCACCGGCAGGAAGAGATGGCCTCGCTCGCGCAGGGTCGTGCCGAGTTTCGGCAGTTCGCTGCGCGGCACGCCCATGATGCCGTGGCGCTTGGCCTCGAAATGCACGGCGGCGAAGCAGGCGACATAGTAGAGGATGGCCGGGATCAGCGCCCAGATCACCACCTGGCCATAGGAGACCGAGAGGAACTCGGCCATGACGAAGGCGGCCGCCCCCATGATCGGCGGCATGATCTGGCCGCCGGTCGAAGCCACCGCCTCGACGCCGGCGGCGAAATGCGCCTTGAAGCCGGTCCGCTTCATCAGCGGGATCGAGATCGGCCCATCGACCATGACATTGGCGACGGCGCTGCCGGAGATCGTGCCGAACAGGCTCGACGACACCACCGAGACCTTGCCCGGCCCGCCGGCCGTATGCCCGGTCAGCGACAGGGCGAAATCCATGAAGAGCTGGCCGGTGCCGGTCCGCTCCATGAAGGAGCCGAACAGCACGAAGATCATGACATAGGCGGCGGAGACGCCGAGCGGCGCGCCGAAGATGCCTTCCGTGGTCATGAAGAGCTGGTCGAGCAGCCGCATCGGCTCGACCTTCGCGACGAAAAGGCCATAGGCGAGGAAGACGATCGCGGTCAGCGGCAGCGCCCAACCGATCAGCCGCCGCGTCGCCTCGAGCAGCAGGACGATGAGGATGACCGCCATCGCCATGTCGACCGGCGTCATGTCGTCGACATAGTAGATGCGGTTGACGATGTAGTCGTAGTTCCAGAACAGATAGGTGATCGGCGCCACCGCCAGCGCGAGCAGCGCGTAGTCGAGCAGCGAGGGCGCCGCATCGCTCCCGGCCCGGCGATAGATCAGGAAGGTCAGCGTCAGCGCAAAGAGCAGATGCGTGCCGCGGAAGATGATCGCTTCCGGCGTGCCCTGTCCGCCCAGGACCGGCGGCAGGATCACCCACATATGGTAGAGCGCCATCGCGACCGCGATCGCGGCCGTGACGAGCCGGACAATGCCGGCGTGGCTGAAGTCGAACCGGAATTCCGGCTTGGGAACGCTGATGTCCACTGGCATGTCCCGGCTCTGGAACCGATACCGGCTGGCGCGCACGCGCCGTGCAGGCCGGTCGGAAGCTTCTGGAGAGCGCGCGCCGGAAAGGCCCGGCGCGCCGGGTTAGCGATCGGTTCTCAAAGGAGCCGCCGGCCGCTCACTTGGCCGCGACGGTGATGCCCTTTTCCTTGTAGAACCGCACCGCGCCGGGATGGAACGGCACGCCGACGTCCTCCGCCATGATCTGCGGCGTCAGGCCGGCCATCGTCTTGCTGGTCGCCGCCAGCGCCGGGACATTGTCGGCGATCGCCTTGGTCATCGCGTAGACCTGATCGGCCGGCAGCTTGCAGGAGGCGACGATGTGGGTGGCGTAGCCGATCACCTTCACATCCTCACCCTGCTTGGGATAGGTGCCCTTCGGCACCGTCACCAGCGTGTAGCCGGGATTGAGCTTGCGCATGCCGTCGAGATCGGCCGATAGGTCGAGCAGCTTGATGTCGCGCGCCGAGGCGAGGTCCATCACCGCGCCGGAGGGGATCGCCGTGCCGAGCGTGAAGGCCTGGGCATGGCCGTCCTTCACCTGCTCGACCGAGTCCGTATAGGAGACGAACGAGACCTTGACGTCGCTGTAGCTCATGCCGTGCACCTTCAGGAGCTGGCCGGTGATGAGCTCGCCGGTATTGCCGCGCGGCTGGGTGGTGATCGCCTTGCCCTTCAGGTCCTTGACCGTCTTGATCCCGGAATCGGCCGGCACCAGCATCTGGAAATACTGCGGGTAGAGCGAGGCGATATTGCAGATGTTCTCGTGCTTCTTCGGGAACGGCGCATTGCCGGCCAGCCCGTCGACCGTCGAGATCGAGTTGCCGAAGCCGACCTCGGCCTTGCCGTCCTCGATCGCGCGCACATTGGCGATGCCGGCGCCGGGCAGCGACTGCACGGCAAGGCCGGGAACAGCCTTCTCCCACATGTCCTTGAGCTGCCCGCCCAGCGGCACCCAGACGCCGCCCTGCGGCCCTGTCATCAGACGCATCTCGGCAGCGGCGGCGGGCGCGCAAAGCGCCGTCGCGGCGGCGAGACACAAAGCTGCGCTGCTCAGTCTCGTCATCGGTTTTCCTCCCTTTTGAAACGATTGAACCTCGCCGCCTCTTATGGACGGTCGGGCAAACACCGGCAGAACCGGCGCGACAATCATCGCGTCAAAGCTAGCGATTGAGGGCGGGCTGGCAAGTCTGGAATATACCTCCGGCCACAGGCACTCTCGCCGGGTCACGCTCTATGATGCCCCTGAGGGAAGTTAGATCGAGCGGAACAATCAATGCTGCTGCCCGACCTTCGCAAAATTGTTTCGAAAGCCCGCAACCCAAGAAGCCTTTCGATCTTGGAAACCAGTGAAAACTATAATTGGGAAGACAAGATATGCCTGACCCGAGAAAGTGAATTCTGGGAGGTCTTTTATTACGAAAGGGGGCGCAAAATACATCTAAGAAGCTTTTGGAGTGAAAGCGAATCTATCTCTTATTTTCTCGAACTTGGCAAGAGAGCCGGGTGTATCTGACAAGTCATCACGGCGAGCCCCCAGGCCCGCAAACTTGCTGGCTATCTGGCCCCCGGCCTGCAAAGCGAGGGCTGGTGGGCCGGGCCGGACTCGAACCGGCACCGGCGCTGTTATGAGCAGCGAGCTCTAACCATTGAGCTACCGGCCCGCGGCAGGCCTAGCATCCGGCGGGCGCAGCGGCAACGGCCTCACGCTCCGCCGATGAGGATGCCCGCCGCCAGCACCAGCGCGCCGCCGAGCACGACCTGGAAGGTGGCGCGGGCGAAGGGCGTCTCCATATAGCGGTTCTGGATCCAGACAATCGCCCAGAGCTCGATGAAGACCACCACCAGCGCGATCGCCGTCGCCGTCCAGAAGGACGGGATCAGATAGGGCAAGGCATGGCCGAGGCCGCCGAGCGCGGTCATCACCCCGGAGGCCAGCCCGCGCTTCAGCGGCGAGCCGCGGCCGGAAAGCTTGCCGTCGTCATGCGCCGCCTCGGTGAAGCCCATCGAGATGCCGGCGCCGACCGAGGCGGAAAGCCCGACCAGGAAGGTCGTCCACGGATTCTGCGTCGCGAAGGCGGTGGCGAAGATCGGCGCCAGCGTCGAAACCGAGCCGTCCATCAGCCCGGCGAGGCCCGGCTGCACCCAGGTCAGCAGGAACTGCCGGTGCGCGGCGGCGTCTTCCGTCGAGCCGGCCTCGCCCGCAAGATGGTCTTCCGCGAGTTCCTCCGCCTTGCTCTCGTGGCCGGCCTCGGCCCGCGCGAGGTCGCCAAGCAGGCCGCGCGTCTGCGCATCCGTGCTGCGGCCGGCGGCGGCGACATAGAAATCGCGCGCCTGGCGCTCCATCGCCGCCGCCTCCTCGCGGATGCGCTCGAGCCCGAGCCTCTCGACCAGCCAGACCGGCCGACGCTGGTAGAAATCGGCGACATGCTCGCGCCGGATCGGCACCACCACTGCGCCGAAGCGCCGCTGATAGTCCTCTAGCAGGCGACGGCGATGCCCGTCCTCCTCCGCAGCCATGCCGTCGAACACCGCCGCCGAGGCCGGATAATCCTTGCGCAGCTTTTCGGCATAGACGGCGTAGATGCGGCCATCCTCCTCTTCCGAGGCGATCGCCAGCGCCAGGATCTCGCGCTCGCTCAGGCTGTCGAAGCGGCGCCGGCCACTCAAGCCGGCGGGCAGGAACCGGGATAGCATCGTAGTCTCCTTTAGAATGATTCTAAAATAGAGACCGCACTGTGCCTCCGCAAGTCGCGCCAAACGCAACGCCCCCCGCCTTGCGGCGGAGGGCGTCGGAATATCCAGTGATGATGCTGCGTGTCAGACCTTCAGGCGGCCTGAGCCTGCTCGTGGCCGTGCTCCGCCGCCCCGCCCTCGCGGAAGCTGAAGCGGGCGATGTGCTCCTTCAGCGAGCGGGTCTGCTCGTCGGTCAGCGCCAGCGCCGCATTGGTCTCCTCGACTAGCGCGGCGTTCTGATGCGCCATGGTGCCGATCCCGTCGATCTCCTTGTTGATCGTCGAGACGTCGCTCGCCTGGCCGCGCGCGGTCTGCGAGATGCCGTTCATCAGCGCCGAGAGGTCGTTGACCGAGGTCAGGATCGAGCCGAACACGGCCGAGCTCTGCTCGACCAGGCCGACGCCGACCTTGACGTCGCCATGGGCGGCCTCGACCAGCTTCTTGACGTCGTTCGAGGCGTCGGCCGAGCGCTTGGCCAGGCTGCGCACCTCGCTGGCGACGACCGCAAAGCCCTTGCCGGCATCGCCGGCGCGGGCCGCTTCCACTGCCGCGTTCAGCGCCAAAAGGTTGGTCTGGAAGGCGATCTCGTCGATCATCGAGATCACCTCCGAGATCTTGCTGGAGGAGGTACGGATGCGCTGCATCGCCTCCAGCGCCGAAGCGACGACCTGCTCGCCCTGCTGGGCGCGCTCCTCGGCGCTCTGGGCCATGCCGACGGCGTCGGCCGCGTCCTTGGCGGTCTTCTGGACATTGGTCGCGAAGGCACCGAGCTGGTTGGTCGCCACCGAGACCGCGTTGCTCTCCTCGGAGGTGCGCTCGGCGAGGTCGGTGACGCCGTCGAGGATCTCGCTGGTGGCGCTGCGCACGGCCGAGACGGTTTCCGACAGACGCGCCAGCGTGCTCTCGAACTCGCCGGCGAGGCTGTTGGTGCCATTCTTCAGTTCGGCGAAGGCGCCCTGATAGCGGCCCTCGACACGGGCGACCAGGCGCCCGTCCGAGAGCTGGCCGAGGACCTCACAGGTCTCGGACAGGCCGGTCTGCACCGTCTCCAGCAGCTCGTTGACGGAGCCGGCCAGCGCATTGAGCTCGGCATCGGCGAAATTGGCGTCGACCCGGCGGCTGAAATCGCCCTGCGCCGCCGCGGCCACGACCTCGCCGAAGGCCTGGCCGAGCTCGGCCATCATCTGGCGGCGCTGCTCCTGAGCACGCTCCTCGTCCTCGATCTTGGCGAGCTCGGCGGCGCGCAGCGCCACCGCATTGTCGCGGAAGAGCAGCACGCTCTTCGAGATGTCGGCGATCTCGTCATTGCCCCTGGTCTCGACATGGGTCTCGAGCTGCCCGTCGGCGATCGCCTTGGTCGCGGCCCACAGGCGGTTGAGGCGGCCGACGATCTGGCGCCGGACATAGAACAGCGACAGCGCCAGCGCGACGAGGAGCGAGCCGAGGCCGATCATGCCGAGCCAGAGCTTGCTGGTCTCGATCAGCTGCTGCGTCGAGCCGACGGCGGCCTGCGCCTCGCCGCGTGCGCCCTGCACCAGCGCATCGACCTCGCGGCGCAGCTGGGCAGCCGCCTGATCGACCTCCTTCAGACCCCGGGCGATCCCCTCGCGGGTCGTGATGTCGCGGCCGCGGATATCGACCAGCCCCTCGCTTCCCTCGCCGACCTCGATCAGGCGCTGCACTGCATCCGAGCGCACCTTGTTCGGAGCGACCTTCTCGGCCTCCTCGAGTGTGGTGCGGAGCCGGAACGCCAGGACCTTGAAGCGCAGTCCAGCCGTATCGAGCCGGTCCTTGTCGGTGATCTGCGCGACTTCGCGCAGCAGGCCGACCATCTCATTGACGTCGGTCTGCAGCGTCTTCGCCAGGTCGAAGATGGCGAAGTCGCGGTCCATCAGCGTGTTGACCGCGCTGGACAGCGCGTCGCCGGACATCGCGACGAGATCCTTGAACCCGAAGGTGACCGCGAACTTGGCCTGCTCGGCCTCGCCGCTGGCGGCCTTGGCGAAGTTGTCATAGGCCTTGCCGAGCTTGTCGAGCGCCGCGGCCGCCTCGGCTGCGACGCGCAGGCGCTCGCCGGTCAGGTCGTTGATGTCGTTGATCTGGCGCGACAGGCCGTCGAGCGCCGCCTGCGCCTTCTTGTTGTCGACATTGCCCTGCTCGCCGATCTTGCGGACGAGGTCGAACTGCCGGGCCTCGACCTTGTCGAACTCGCCGGTCAGCGCGGCGCGCTCGCGGACGGTCTGCACTTCCATGAAGCGCGGCGCCAGCGCAGTGGAGGCCGTGGCCGCCTGCGACAATTCGAGCGCCAGCTCGACCACCGGCATCTTGCGCTCGACCATGTCGGCAACCGTGCTGCCGACGCGACCATAGGAGAACCAGGCGACCAGCGAAGCCGCGATCGTCAGCACCGTCAGGACGCCGAGCGCGGCATAGATGCGCGCTGCGATCCCGATACGCGAGCCCTTCTGGCGCGCTGGCTTTTCAGTCTTCGACATCGACGCGGTACTCCTGAAGGCGGCCCGGCAGCGCGGCGCTGGCCGGAAACGGACACGGACAACGGGGCGGAGGCTGACGAGGGTCAGCCGCGGAACGGATGTGAATGCGATGCTGAGCCACAGCGGCTCGTCGGCGCGGCGCCATGAGCAGGCGGCGGCGCGAGCCGGGTTTCATGCGCCGGCGGATGACGGCGGCCGATCATGCAGGACCTCCCAGCCCCTGACAGACCGGCCCCGATGGACCGATCGACGGCAGAATTGCGGCGATCCGCTTAAAGAACGTTTAAGTTGCCGGATTCTTCTGAATCACTCGACCTGCGGCCTGATTCACGGCCGCTTAACCTATTGAAGCCGGGCGCGGGGCGCGGTGGTAGCGCGAAGATGCACAGAACCGTGGCATGGCCAGGATCACTTCTTCTTGATGCCGTTGTTGCCGACGCGGTCTTGCTTGTAGTTTGGGTCAGCCGCCATGTACTTGTCGTAGCAACGCTTGAAGCATTTCTCGAAATTCGGATCCCCCCGCAACTCGACGCGCGGCTTTCCCTTGTAGAGACTGACGAGCAGTGTACGCATCGGGTGATCGGCAGCGTACATGCTGCTCTTATAGTGGTAGAGCTCGTAGAGAGCCGAGCTCAGATAGCCGCAGGTCTCTTCCTCGAATGTCGTGATGCCCTGGAGCTTGTAGGCGTCGCAGACGGCATGAAAACACTCATGGATGATCTGTAGCCGGTTGAGGCGTTCGACGCTCGCTGCCGTGGCCACCCTCGAATGCAGTGTCATCTCGTCATGGAGTTTGTGGTAGCTCGCATTCACGGTCGGGCCCTCCTGCGCGAGCCTGGCGCTGTCGGCCACCAGGGTTATCTCACCCTTCTTGATATGGTTCCGGACCGTGATGAAATGCTGCGGCGTGATCAGGTTGCCGGCAATCTTGAAGCTGAGTGCATTGATCGCCGAACTGTTCAGCACGTTGACGACATTGCTCTTCAACCTTGTGGCAGACATGGCCGGTCCTTCCCTCGGGTAGCCCTTTCAGCATCACAGACGGAATCCGTGCCCGAAACCGGACATCGAGGCTGAAGGCGATCGGCGACGGGCGACAGGGGCCGGCCGGCCCCTCAGCTGCCGAGCGTCGGTACCGGCCGCGGCCTGCCCTCGTCATCGATCGCGACGAAGGTGAAGGTCGCGTCGGTGACCTTCTCGTGCAGCGTCGTGCGGAAGCGCTTGGCCCAGGCCTCGATCTGGATCTTCATCGAGGTCCGTCCGACCGACTTGATCGAGGTGTAGACGCTGAGCACGTCGCCGACCTTGACCGGGCGGATGAAGGTCATCGCCTCGACCGCGACCGTGACCACGCGCCCCTGTGCCCGGTCGACCCCGGCGATGCCGCCGGCCTGGTCCATGCGCGACATCACCCAGCCGCCGAAGATGTCGCCATTGGCGTTGGTGTCGGCCGGCATGGCGATGGTGCGCACGGTCAGCGTGCCGCAGGGTTCTTCGGCAGGATTGACGCCGGGCTCAGTCATCGTCGGACTTCCCCTCTTCGATATGGAAGGAGTGGAGCACACGATGCAGGATCGGCGCCAGCACGAAGCCGGTGGCGATCACCACAAACAGCCCCGAGAAGATCGCATAGACCCCGGCGAACAGCTTGCCGCCGGCGGTCTTGAGCTCTGTGACCGGCCCCATGCCGGAGAGGATCATCGCCGCGTTGACGAAGGCGTCGACCGCGTTCATGCCCTCGCTGACAGCGTAGCCGATCATGCCGATGGCGAGCCCGACGACGGTGAGCCCCAGCCAGAGCAGCATCGCCCGCCCCATGCGCAGGGCGAAGCGCCGGATCGGGATCAATCGCTCGTGGCGGTGTTCGAAATGCAGCACGGTTTCATTCCGGGAGGTTGAGTGCAGCTTGGCGAGCCCGCATGCTGCGTCAAGCCGCGACGACTGACAGGAGATGCGCGATGGCTGTCCAGTCCCCGATGATCTGCATCTCGCTGCGCTATGCCGATGCGCCGCGGATCTATGACTGGCTGATCGAGGCCTTCGGCTTCGAGAAGCACGCCGCCTATTACTCGGAGGACGGCAAGACGCTGCTCCATGGCGAGCTGCGCATGGGCGACAGCTTCGTCATGCTCGGCTCGTCCGAGAACAACGAATTCGGCAAGCTGGTTTCCCGTCCGGCTGAGCTCGGCGGCACCACCGCCTCGCCCTACATCGCGACGACCGGGATCGACGCGCTCTGCGAGCGCGCCCGGAAGGCCGGCGCCGAGATCTGCATGGAGCCGACCGACCAGCCCTATGGCAGTCGCGACTTCATCTGCAGGGACCCGGAGGGGCATGTCTGGTGCTTCGGCACCTATCGGCCCGGCGCAGCGTCGGCCTGATCACGCCACCGCCAGCTTCGGCCGCGCCTTCAGCATCAGCCAGCAGACGATCGAGAGATTGATCAGGTTCCAGGCGAGGCCGTTGAGGAAGGCGAGCCGGTACGAGGCGGTCGCGTCGAAGATCAGCCCGGAGACCCAGCCGCCGAAGGCCATGCCGAACACCGTCGCCGACATGACGACGCCGATGCGCACGCCCGCCTCGCGCGGCGGCATGTAGTCGCGGATCACCACCGCATACATCGGCACGATCCCGCCCTGGAACAGGCCGAAGATGCCGGTGACGATGAACAGCGAGCTCAGGCCGTCGAACCAGAGGTAAAGGAAGAGCGCCATGCCCTGCATCAGCGAGGACAGGGCCAGCGTCGCCGTGCCGCCGATCCTGTCGGCGACGAAGCCGGACGAAATCCGGCTGACGATGCCGAGCGCCATCATCACGGTCAGCATCTCGGCGCCGCGGGCGACGCCATAGCCGAGATCGCTGCAATAGGCGACGATATGGACCTGCGGCATCGACATCGCGACGCAGCAGCAGAAGCCGGCCACGACCAACAGCAGCTGCAGCTGGTTCGGCGAGAGCCCGAGGCTGCCGCGGGCGCCTGCGCTCACGGCTTCTGCCGCGGCGATACTCGCAGCGTTCGGCCGGCGCCGGAACAAGGGCGCCAGCGGCAGCATCACCACGAGACAGGCGATGCCGAGCCACAGATGCGTCGTGCGCAGGCCATGCGTCTCGACGCCCCAGTTGATCAATTGCGGCCAGAACATGCCGGCGAGATAGCTGCCCGACGCCCCGAACACGACGGCAAGGCCGCGATAGCGCCGGAACCAGTGCGAGAGATCGGCGATCAGCGGCGAGAAGCCGGTCGCGGCGCCGAGACCGATCAGAAAGCCGTGCGCCAGCGCGAACTGCCAGAGCGAGCCGGCAACCGAGGCGAGCGCATAGCCGCCGCCGAGCAGAAAGGCCCCCAGGACGATCGGCCAGACGATGCCGACACGGTCGGCCAACCGGCCCATGGCGATATTGCCGACGCCGAAGCCGATCATCGCGAAGGTGTAGGGCAGCGAGGCGTCGGCGCGCATCACGCCGAACTCCTGCTGGACCGCCGTCACCACCACGACCGCCGACCAGGAGCCGACGCAGGCGATCGTCCCGACCAGCAAGGCGAGCGCCAGCCTCATCCAGGCATAAGGCGAATCCGGCGCGTAGCGCGCATCCTGGGCGTTCATGTTTCCTCGCCGCGCTGGAGCCGGATGGGATCGGGTTGAACCAACCCGGTCTGTGAATCCGTCTCCCGTGTTAAGATTAGCGGAGAACGATCTTCTCTCTGCCTGAGCATTAGGCAGCGCGTCCGTTCGCTACAAGCGCATGGACGGCAGACCGATGCGGCGCGGATGTAGGATCGGCCGTCGTCTTCTCCGATCGGCTTGCATCCGTCGGCGACGACGGCATGCTCGTCACCCGACTGGAGACGCGATGGCGAGGATCTGCATCTATGGCGCCGGAGCGATTGGCTGCTATCTCGGCGGCCGGCTCGCCGCCGGCGGCGCCGCCGCCGGTTTCGTCGGCCGGCCCGGCATCGGCGCGGAGCTCCGACAGCACGGCCTGACGCTGACGCAGTATGACGGCCGCGACTGGCGCGTCGCACCGGAAGGCATCACCTTCTCGATCGAGCCGGACGCAGTCGCGGCAGCCGAGCTGATCCTGGTCACCGTGAAGTCAGGCGGCACCGAGCAGGCTGCGGCCGAGCTCGCCGGCGTGATCCGGCCGGGCGCCGTGGTGGTCAGCTTCCAGAATGGCATCGGCAATGCCGACACGCTGCGCGCCGCTCTGCCCGGCTGCACCGTGCTTGCAGGCATGGTTCCGTTCAATGTCGTGAAGCGCGGCCCCGGTGCCTTCCATCAGGCATCGGAAGGCGAACCCGAGGTCGAGGACGCGGCCATTCTCGCGCCTTTCCTCGCCGACTTCGCTCGCGCCGGCTTCGCTCTGCGCCGGCACAGCGACATGCTGCCGGTGCAATGGGCCAAGCTGCTCCTCAACCTCAACAATGCCGTCAACGCCCTTTCCGGCCTGCCGTTGCAGCAGGAGCTGGCGCAGCGCGACTACCGTCGCTGCCTCGCTCTCGCCCAGGTCGAGGCGCTCGCTCTGCTGAAGCAGGCCGGCATCCGGCCCACCCGGCTCACGCCGCTGCCGGCGAGCTGGATGCCGGCCTTGCTGCGCCTGCCCGACAGGCTCTTCGCGCGGCTCGCCCGCAAGATGCTGGCGATCGATCCGCTGGCGCGCTCGTCGATGGCGGACGATCTCGCAGCCGGGCGGAAGACCGAGATCGACTGGATCAATGGCGAGGTGAGCGGGCTCGCGCAGCGGCTCGGACGGGAGGCGCCGGTCAATAGGCGCCTGATCTCGCTGATCAAGGCGGCGGAAACAGGCAAGACGAGCTGGAGCGGCGAAGCCCTGCTCGCCGAGCTGCGGGCAAGCGCCAGGCGGGACTAGCTCAGCCCCTGCGCCCGGTCAGGTCGGCATATTGCTCGGCCGGCAACGGGCGCCCGAGCATATAGCCCTGCATGTAGTTGCAGCCTTCGTCGATGAGGAAGTCGAGCTGCTCGCGTGTCTCGACGCCCTCGGCCACCACCTCGATGTCGAGCGCATGGCCGAGCGCGATCACAGCGCGGGTGATCGCCGCCGCCTCCGAGGCGACCCCGAGATTGGCGACGAAGCTGCGGTCGATCTTCAGCGTCGAGAGCGGAAACATGTGCAGATAGGACAGCGAGGAATAGCCCGTGCCGAAATCGTCGAGCGCGATGCGCACGCCGAGCGCCTTGATCCGGTGCAGCACCAGCATGGTCCGGTCGAAATCGGTGATCATCACCCCTTCGGTGATCTCGAGCTCGAGCCGTTCCGGTTCAAGGCCGGTCTCGAGCAGCACCTCGTCGATCAGGCCCGGCAGGTCACCATGGCGGAACTGCAGCGGCGAGACGTTGACGGCGATGCGCAGCGGGTTTGCCCAGCTCGCCGCCTCGGTGCAGGCCTGGAGCAGCAGTTCCCGCGCCAGGGGCAGGATCAGCCCGCTCTCCTCCGCCGCCGGAATAAACTCGGACGGAGGAACCACGCCGCGTTCAGGATGGATCCAGCGCGCCAGCGCCTCGAAGCCGGTCAGGGCACCGGCCGCCGAGAACACCGGCTGATAGTGCAGGTGCAGTTGCTTGCGCGCGATCGCAGCCTCGAGGTCCTCGGCTAGGTGGTGCAGCCCGCTGCCGACACCCGGCCCGGCCGGCGCACCCAGGCTGACATCGACCATCAGATTGACCGCGCCGGTGAGCCTGCCTTGCGCATCATAGAGCGGCGTCGGCAGCGGCACGAAGCGCACACGGGTCCCGTCGGGCCGTTCGGCAAGCGCCTCGACGCCGCGAACCTCGCGCTCCTCGCGCAGCGCGACGGCCATGGCGCAGTCCTCGAGCGGCAATGGCGAGCCGTCGGTCCGGAACAGCTTGTGGCCGATGCACCAGCGGTCGCTGCCGAGCTGCGGCTCACGCCCGACGAGCTGGACGGCGGCTTGATTGAAATAGGTTACGCGCCCCTCGGCATCGGTCGCGTAAAGCGCGACCGGCAACTTTGCGACAACCTCGTGGAACCAGTGGTCGCTGGGGCCGGCAGCCTCCGCACCCGGGGGATCTTCCGGCTTCGGGCCGCCGGGGGGATTGGGAGGCATACGGACGATCTCGATATCGCGAACAACGTGACGACATCAAAGCCGGAAAAACCGAATAAAGTTTTAAATGGCAGGAACGAATCCAAATACGCAACAAAATGACCGCCCGACCTTAAGGGAAAACGGTGAATTTTGTTGTATTAATTGACTAAAATTTGCACAAATTCCTCAAGATACCGAACTCCGGCTGCACATTTAAAATCTTGAACCAACATTTATCAAATAATACCCAAAACCGTTCGCAAACGAGAGAGCAATTTGGGAGAAGAACTATTTTAACAAGCGTTCGCCTTGCTCGTCGATCAGCTGTCTCGCTTTGACGATGGCGAAGTCAGCCGCCTCCTCGGCTCCGGGGAAGCGGTCGGCCCGGATGAAGCGATGGCTCTTCATCTCCCCGTCGATCTCCTTCTCGATCACACCGCAGAGCTGCTGCTGCCCTCCCTCGGGAAACGGCGTCGCATGAATGGTGAAGCCCTTGTATTCGATGCTCTTCAGCGGCCCGGCCAGGGGAGCGGGCTTAGCGTCCTTGCGGCCGAACAGGGATTTGAGAAAGGACATGGCGGGCTCCGTGTGACGTGCGCTGTATAGTGCAGATGCGGGCCGCCTGGCCAAGGCCCTGTCCACCCCTCTGGCGCATCGCCGCCTGCGTCACCATGTCATCCTGAGACAGGGCGGAAAAGTCGAGCCCGTCCATCCCGACGCTCCTCCTGGCCCGCACTGTCGCAGGAGCAGCCATGATGCGCTTCTTCAAACTCTGCCTGTCGATCGTGCTGAGCTTGCCGCCGTTGCCCGCTGCGGCGCAGGCGCAATCGCCCGCGGGTCCTCCTTGCGCCGATCGCAGCATGGCGACCACGCAGCTTCATGAGCTCTATGGCGAGCGCCGGATCGGCTATGGCCTTGCCGCCAACGGCAGCGTAATCGAGCTTTTCGCCGCCCCGAACGGCTCCTTCACTCTGTTCGCGACTCTACCGCACGGCGTCAGCTGCCTGATCGCCACCGGCCAGTCGTGGGAACCGGCGCCGGAGCCCGAATACTACGCCGGCCGGTGATCCGCTCGCCTCGGCCAACGGATATCCGAGTTCGCGCCCCGCCGGGTGCCCGCCCTCCCCCAACGCCGATACGGCCGATAATTCAAGCTTGCTTCCCTCCTAAAATAATACCATACAGTATGGTATTATTTTAGGAGGCCACCATGAACGCCTGGCTCGCCCTCGCCGCCGCGCTCGCAGCCGCCACCACCCTGATCCACATCGTTCTCGGCGGACGGGAGATCGCCACGCCGTTGCTGGCGGCCGAGCGCCTGCACGCCGTGCCGAAATTCACCATGTATTATTGCTGGCATCTGGTCACGATCGTGCTCGCGGCGTTGGCGCTCGCCTTCGGCCTGGTCGCCACCGGTCATGGCAGCCGCGACCTAGCCCTCTTCGCAACGGCTGGCGCGGCGCTGTTCTGCCTCTGGGGCCTCGGCATGATCGGCCTGTTCCGGCTGCGGATCGCGCATTTCCCGCAATGGGCCCTGTTCGCGGCGATCGCGATCAGCGGTACCATCGGCCTGTGGCAGTGACGTCCCCTCTCCCGCTCCGCTTTCGCCGGAACGATTGGCTTGCCCTCGGCCTGACCGCACTCGCCGAGCACGGCCCGGCCGGACTCACCATCGAGGCGCTCTGCCGTCGCGCCGGCAAGACCAAGGGCTCGTTCTACGCCCATTTCCCGGCGATCGAGGCCTATCTCGCCGCGCTCGCCGGACATTGGCGCGAGACTCACACGCATCGGCTGATGGAGCAGGCGGACAAAGGCAAACCAGCCCAGGACCGCCTGATCGCGCTCGACCGCATGGCGCTCGCCCTCGACGTCCGCATCGAGCAGGGCATGCGCCGGCTCGCCCAGCTCGATGCGGGCGTGGCTGCGATCTGCGCCGAGGTCGACCGCGAGCGCATCGGCCATCTGGAGAAGCTCCATGGCGAGAGCGGACGGTTCGCATCGCATGAGGCTCTCGCTCTGGCCCGCGTCGAATATGCCGCCTTCATCGGCTTCCAGCAGCTCGATCTCGGCTTGTCGCCCCAAGACTTGCACGACTGCTATCGCACCTTCATGCGGCTGATCGTCGGGCCCAGGGGCGACTGACGACTCAGGCGAGATGCAGTACGACCTCGCGCCGGTGCGGGCTTGTGCGATGCTCGAACAGATAAATGCCTTGCCAGGTACCAAGCACGAGCCGGCCGCCGCTCACCGGGATCGACAGCGAGACCGGCAGCACCGCCGCCTTGATATGGGCCGGCATATCGTCCGGCCCCTCGGCGCGATGGGTCAGATAGGCCATCGCCGGATCATCCGCCGAAGGCACCAGCCGGGCGAAGAACGCGGCAAGGTCGCGCCGGACGTCCGGATCGGCATTTTCCTGGATCAGCAGCGAGCACGAGGTATGGCGCACGAACAGCGTCAGCAGGCCGGCATCGATCGCCGCCTCGCGGATGAAGCGAGCGACGGCATCGGTGAATTCGTAGAGCCCAGGCCCGTGGGTCTCGATCGCGAGGCGGGTTTGCTCAGCGGACATTACCGCTCGGTCAGCGCCAGTTTGGCGCCGAGCGCGACGAAGGCGGCCGCGAAGGTGCGCCGTAGCCAGGCCATCACGGCTGGCCGGCTCACCACCTTGTCGCGCATCGCCGCGGCGAACAGGCCATAGAGCGCGAAGACGACGAAGGTCATCGCCATGAACACGCCCGAGAGCTCGAGCATCCGCGCCATCGGGCTCGCCTCGTCCGCGGCAATGAACTGCGGCAGGAAAGCGACGAAGAAGATCGAGAGCTTCGGGTTGAGCACGTTGAGCGCGAGGCCGTCGACCAGCACGCGCCAGGCCGAACGCTTGTCGGCGGTCGTCTCGACGCTGAGCGCGCCCTGCTCCTTCAGCGTCTGCCAGGCCATCCAGAGCAGATAGGCGACGCCGGCATATTTGACGATCGAGAAGGCGAGCGCACTCGCGTGCAGCAGCGCCGCCAGGCCCATCATCGCCGCGATCAGATGCGGCACGATGCCGATCGTACAGGCGAAAGCGGCGAGCACGCTCGCCTTGGCCCCGCGCGTCAGCCCGGCGGCGATGGTGTAGATCGCGCCGGTTCCCGGCGAAGCCACGATGATCAGCGAGGTCAGCAGGAATTCGAGGGACATGATGTGCTCCATTTCCTGCGACGAGGCCGGAGCCGCATCGATATCCCGGCTGCCGAGACCTTGCTAGCCCAGTCCTTCGAAGATGCCTCCGATCACCGTGACGACCGCTTCGCCGGTCGCGACCACGGCCGTCCCGGCGCCTTCTACCACGGTCCCGACGACCTTGACCGCAGCGCCGACCGCCTCGATCGAGACGTTGCTGGCGATATCGAGAACGCCCTCGACGATCTCGCCGGCAGATGAACCTTCCTCTTCCTGCTTCTTCGCCTGTTGCGGCAGATTCGCCTGCAGCGCTGCCTTGGCGGCCTCGATCTCATCGGCAGTCGGGATACCGGTCATCTATGCTCCTCCAAGGGAAGCCCCGATTGTCGGAGCGACCATAGCAGAACTGTGGCGGACTGGGCCGATTCTGCTTGCTTCCCTCTCAACTCGTTCGTAAAGGCAGTGCGCGTCCCCAAGGACGGCCGTAAGCGTCTCACGTCAGGCAACGCATCCACCACGGCTTTGCGCCGCCAGGATGCCGGAAGGCCATGACGGCGCGGCCTGTTCTTACGGATGTTCTCATGAACCGTTCCCGCAAATTGCCGGCGCGCTACGGCGCGCTCGTCACGCCCCTGATTCTGTCCGGCTTGATGACCCTGATCGTCTCCGGGATCGCGACGCTGCGTGTACTCGGCCCGACGCCCGCGTTCCTGCAGGGCTGGCCCAGCGCCTGGGGTCTGTCCTGGCTGATCGCCTTCCCAGTGCTGCTGCTGGCGCTGCCTGTGGCGCGCCGGCTGACGGCAATGCTCGTTACGCCAGCGGGGTGATCCCCGTGGCGAAGGGCGGCTCGGGCCGTCCTTCGCCGGACGGCGCCAAATCGAAAACCGCCCTGCAATGCCCAACCGGGATTCGCGGCCTCACGGCCGAGGGCGATCGCATTGCGAGATAGTCTGCTATGGTTCCATGCGCGCTTGGAGGCTGAGGCCATAAAATGGGAATGCCTGCCGCTCGGGTGACCGATCTCCACACCTGTCCGATGGTGACCGGGCTCGTGCCCCATGTCGGCGGGCCGATCTTGCCGCCTTGCGCCGTCAATGTCCTGATCGGCAATCTTCCCGCGGCGCGCGTCGGCGATCTGGCGCTGTGCGCCGGTGGTCCCGACACCATCGTCAAGGGCTCGCTCGGTGTCTTCATCAACGGTCAGCCCGCCGCCCGCATCGGCGACCTCACCGTCCATGGCGGCGTGATCACGACCGGGCTGCCGTCGGTGCTGATTGGGGATACTTGGGGTGGCGCCGAGGGCGCCTCGGGGTCAGGCGGCTCGTTCAATTCGCAGGAGCAGTCGAATTCCTGCGTCGTCGCGACCTCCCGGAACATGATCCAGGCCTACACCGGATTGAACATCCCCGAATCGCAATTGCGCGCCGAGCTGCGGGAGATCATGGGCGATCCCAATCATGATTTCGAAACGACCCCGATCAACCCTCAATATGCAGTCGAGCTGCTGGAACGCCACGGCCTGACGCCCGAGGTGCGGAGGAACCAGACACTTGATCAGCTGCAAAATGCAGTGTCCGGTGGCAAACCGATCATGATCGGCTTCCCGGGGCATCGCGTGGGGTTGGCCGGCGTGGAGGTCGATAGTACGGGCAACCGCACATTCGTCGTCATGGACCCTGCACCCAGATATGGCGGACAGCCGCGCCGCATGACCGAAAGTGAATTCGCCGGTCAGTATAATCCAAATGCAATCGTCATCGTCCCATGATGGCCCGCCGAACCCTCATTGGAACCCTCCTCACTGGAGCAATTATCTGGGAGCACCGTGACGCAATGGCGGCACATCCGATAGACAGTTTGCTGGCAGAACTTCTTGCATCGAAGGGAGTCGACGCTAGCGCAATCACTTGGATGAGAGATTGGACCGGCAAGATTCCGGAGATTCATTCGCAGAAACTGCTCTGGCTCGTCGATTCAAGATCCGGAAGGTCGTTCATTGCGGCAAAGTTCCGCGAGGAAAACTGGTTTCAACTGAACTCTCCGGACTATGCGGCGACCAATCACGGCCTGAACGTCCCCGCCCTGACCGAGCAGGCCGGCGTTCTGCGCCTGGTGCGCGTCCTCACTGCTCTCCTATACGATCCGCGGTTCGTACTTTGTGACAAACGCCTCGGCTCGCGGTCCGAGGCGATACTGTCGACATATATCGCCGGGCGCAGCGCAACCACAGCGCAGTTGCGGGCGCTCTGTCAGGATGACCCGTTGATCCGCGTCGATGGCAGGAGTTGGTCAGCCGATTTTCGTATCATGGACTATACCGGTGCAATCCGGCAGCTGAAATTGGCGGGCGGCAACAATCCTGTCACAGTCGATGCGCTCAACCACAGCGAAATTGCTCCACCGAATACGTTCTTTTTTGCTGACGAATTCTGAGATTTCGCGGCGAAAAGATCATAAAAAAGGGCGCCGAGAGGCGCCCTTTTTCTATCGGTAAAGTCAAAACCTCAGTTGTCCAGGAAGCTCCGGAGTTTGCGGCTCCTGCTCGGATGCTTGAGCTTCCTCAGCGCCTTCGCCTCGATCTGGCGGATGCGCTCGCGGGTGACGCTGAACTGCTGGCCGACCTCTTCGAGGGTGTGGTCGGTGTTCATGCCGATGCCGAAGCGCATGCGCAGCACGCGCTCCTCGCGCGGGGTGAGCGAGGCCAGCACGCGCGTCGTGGTCTCGCGCAGGTTCGACTGGATCGCCGCATCGATCGGCAGGATCGCGTTCTTGTCCTCGATGAAGTCGCCGAGATGGCTGTCTTCCTCGTCGCCGATCGGGGTCTCGAGCGAGATCGGCTCCTTGGCGATCTTCAGGACCTTGCGCACCTTCTCCAGCGGCATGGCCAGCTTCTCGGCCAGCTCCTCCGGGGTCGGCTCGCGGCCGATCTCGTGTAGCATCTGGCGCGAGGTCCGGACGATCTTGTTGATCGTCTCGATCATGTGCACGGGGATGCGGATGGTGCGGGCCTGGTCGGCGATCGAGCGGGTGATCGCCTGCCGGATCCACCATGTGGCGTAGGTCGAGAACTTGTAGCCCCGGCGGTACTCGAACTTGTCGACCGCCTTCATCAGGCCGATGTTCCCCTCCTGGATCAGGTCGAGGAACTGCAGGCCGCGGTTCGTGTACTTCTTGGCGATCGAGATCACGAGACGCAGGTTCGCCTCGATCATCTCCTTCTTCGCCTGCCGGGCCTCGCGCTCGCCCTTCTGGACCATCAGCACGATCTTGCGGAACTCCTGGATCTCCAGGCCGGTCTCCGAGGCCATCGTATGGATGTCCTCGCGCAGGTCCTTGATCCGGTCCTTCTCCTGCGCGACGAACTCCTTCCAGCCGCGCGAGCCGAGCTTGGAGACGCGCAGCAGCCACTTCGGATCGAGCTCGCCGCCGATATGCTGCTTCAGGAAGTCATCGCGGGCGACGCCATAGCTCTCGGCCAGGCGCAGCAGCCGGGTCTCGTGCGAGATCAGGCGCTTGTTGATGTCGTAGAGCTGCTCGACCAGCGCCTCGATGCGGTTGTTGTTGAGCGAGAGCGACTTCACCGAGACGATGATGTCGTCCTTCAGCTTCTTGTACTTGCGGTCCTGCGACGGCGAGAGCTTGGTGTTCTCCAGCCGGTTGGCGATGTCCTGGTCCTGCAGGCGACGCAGCTTGGTGTAATTGCTGGCGATCGAGTCGAAGGTCTCGAGCACGCGCGGCTTCAGCTCGGCTTCCATGGCCGAGAGCGACACGTTGTTCTCCATGTCGTCGTCGTCCATGCCTTCAGGCGGGGTCTCGCCTTCAGGTGCAGCCTCTTCGGCTGCTTCGCCTCCCTCTTCACCCTCGGCCGCCATCTGCTCGGGGTTCTTGCCGTCGGGGCCGGCATAGGTCGCTTCGAGATCGATCACGTCGCGCAGGAGGACCTTGCCCTCATTGAGCTCGTCGCGCCAGATGATGATCGCCTGGAAGGTCAGCGGGCTCTCGCAGAGACCTGCGATCATCGCCTCGCGACCGGCTTCGATCCGCTTGGCGATCGCGATCTCGCCCTCGCGCGAAAGCAGCTCGACCGAACCCATCTCACGCAGATACATGCGGACGGGATCGTCGGTGCGCTCGGTCGGCTCGAGATTGCGCTTGGTCTCGACCGGCAGGGCCGTGCGCTGGGCCTCGACGAGATCGCCGCCCTCGGCCTCGTCCTCGCCATCGTCCTTGCCGCGGGCCGCGCGTTCTTCGCCGGCCGCTTCCGGATCCTCGTTGTCGACGACGTTGATGCCCTGCTCGCTGAGCTGGCCGAGCACGTCCTCGATCTGCTCGGAGGAGAACTCCTCCGAGGGCAGAACCTCGTTCAATTCATCATAGGTGACATAGCCGCGCTTCTTGGCGAGCTTGATCATCCGCTTGACGGCCTGATCGGTCAGGTCGAGGAGCGGGCTGTCCGTGCTCGGGGGCGCTTCCGGGGAACCCGCTTCGGACTTGTCCCGCTCGCTCACTTTGGTCGCCATCAATCAGCGCTCCACCATCTTGCGCGCCGGTGCTGTGGCCCCGACGCATAAAAGGGCGCCGCGGCAGCCGTCGCTGCCGCGCACCCACCCAACTCATCCACTGCAGATAGCGCCGACCATCGTTGATGAATCGTGCACCATCCTCAAAGCCGCCCTCGATTCCGCCGACGAAAGCAACGCCGCCAGCCTGGTCACTTCTCCGGATTCGCCTCGGTCCCCTCGATCGTATCGAGGCGGCCCTTGACGTCCTTCATCCAGGCGAAATTGGCTTCCGTTGGTTCGTCAGCCAATGCGCGTTCGGCTGCCTTCAGCTCGCTATGTAGCGTGCGTGCGCGATGATGCAAGACGAGAGCCTGACGAATCGAATCAAAAACCGATTCCGGATCAGCCGTTTGCACCAGTTTCAGTCGCTCGGCCGGCTGGGTCACGGCGAGCAGCGCCGCTTGCGCCTCGGCGATCCGGGTCTGTTCCAGCCGGCGCCCGAACGCCTCCGTGTCGAAGGCGCCATCGATCGCAGCGTCGAGCAGCGCCTGCCGGAAGCGCTCGGCTGCCGGCCCGTCGAGGGCGAGTTCGGCGATTTCATCGGCGCAGCGCATGACGAGATCGGGATGGCTCGCCAGCGCCAGCAGCACGAAGGCCTCGCGTGGATTCTCGCCATGCCGGCGCTGCAGCAGCGGCGAGCTGGCGAGCTGCGGGCTCGGCCGCACCAGCGAAAGAGGCGGCCTGTCCTGGCCGCGCGAAAAGCCGCGCCCGCCGCGTGAGCCGCCGCCGAACCCGTTCTGGCGCCGCCCCTCGAAACGCTCCTGCTGCGCCGGCGCGAAGAGCTGGCCGATCCGCTCGTCGATCTCGCGGCGATAATGCCGGCGCGTCACCTCGTCGCGGATCAAGCTGAGCGGCTCCTTCAGCCGGCGCTCGAAGGCAGCGCGCCGCTCGGGCGTGTCGAGCTGGCTCGCCTCGAACTCGCGAGCCCAGAGCATGTCGACCAGGGGCTTCGCCGAGCCGATCACCTCGGCGACCGCAGGTTTGCCGCCCGAGCGCGCGAGGTCGTCAGGGTCCTGGCCTTCCGGTAGCAGGGCGAAGGAGAGCGACTTGCCCGGCTCCAGCATCGGCAAGGCGAGGTCGATTGCCCGGCCCGCCGCCTTGCGACCGGCCTTGTCGCCGTCGAGGCAGATCACCGGCTCGCCCGACATGCGCCAGAGCAGGGCAAGCTGATCCTCTGTGAGCGCCGTGCCGAGCGGGGCCACCACCTGCGGGAAGCCGGCGAGCGTCATCGCGATGACGTCGACATAGCCCTCGACCACGATGACCTGGCCGCTGTCATGCGCGGCTTTGCGGGCATTGTGGTGGTTGAACAGCAGCGCGCCCTTGTGGAAGAGCGGCGTCTCCGGCGAGTTCAGGTATTTGGCCGGCACATCGGCGCTCATCGCCCGGCCGCCAAAGGCGATCACCCTCCCGCGCGCATCATGGATCGGGAACATGATCCGGTCGCGGAAACGGTCATAGGGCACGGCGATCTCCTCGCCATGCACCAGGAGGCCGGTCTCCATCATCGCGTCCGCACCGACCCCCTTGCCGGCGAGATAGTCACGCAGCGCGAACCGGTCGGGCGGGGCATAGCCGAGGCGGAAGAGTTGGCGCGCCTGCCCTTCCAGCCCGCGCCCCGAGAGATAGCGCCGGGCCAGCCCACCGCGCTCCGATTGCAGTTCGGCCTCGAAGAAGCGCGCCGCCAGCTCGACGACCTCGTGCAGCCCCTTGCGCTTCTCCTCCTGCGCCTGCGCCTCGAAGGAGACCTTCGGCAGGGTGACGCCGGCTTCCGAAGCGAGCTTCTCGACCGCCTCGGGAAAGGAGAGTCCCTCGGTCTCCATCACGAACTTGAAGATGTCGCCGTTCTTGCCGGAGGAGAAATCGAAGAACGAGCCCTTCTGGTCGTTGACGAAGAAGGACGGCGTCTTCTCGGCGTTGAAGGGCGAGAGCCCCTTCCATTCGCGGCCAGCCTTGGCGAGGCGCACGCGCTTGCCCACGACCGCCGAGACAGGCAGCCGCGCCTTGATCTCCTCGAGGACGGAGGGCGGGAACTTCATGGCTTCCTATCTGGCGATGCGGGAGGGTTCTGCCAATCGCCGATCGCAATGCTCCCCCGTTTATTGGCGCAATCCACAGCGCGTGATAGCCAGCCGTGCTGGCGAAGCGAGGCAGGAGCACGCCCGATGATCGAGACGCGGCTGCTGCGCCAGTTCATCGCCGTCGCCGAGGAGCTGAACTTCCATCGCGCCGCCGAGCGGTTGCACATGGCGCAACCGCCGCTCAGTCAGGCGATCCGCAAGCTCGAGGATACGCTCGGCCTGCCTCTATTCGAGCGCAGCAATCGCAGCGTCGCGCTGATGCCGGCCGGCGCGGCCTTCCTTGTCAGCGCCCGGCGCGTCCTGGCCCAGCTCGACGAGGGCATCCGCGAGGCGCAGGCCGTCGCTTCCGGCAAGGCCGGCCGGCTCGCGATCAGCTTCGTCGGCACCGCCCATGACCTGCTGCCCCAGGCATTGCGCCGTTTCCGCGCCGAATATCCCGGCATCGAGCTTATCCTGCGCGAGGCGACGACGGGCGAGCAGCTCGCCGCGATCACTGCCGGCGAGGCCGATATCGGCCTGATGCGCCAGCCCGGCATCATGGTCGCGCAGCTCGCCAGCGAAACCCTGCTGCGCGAGCCGATCCTGGCTGCGCTGCCGGATGATCACCCCCTTGCCGGGCAAGAGAGCATCCTCCTCGCCGCTCTCGCCGGGGATGACTTCATTGGCACGCCGCGCCAGCTCGGCATCGGCTTCCACGACCAGATCATCGGGCTCTGCCGGCTCGCCGGCTTCTCGCCGCGCATCGTCCAGGAAGCGCGCCAGATGCAGACTGTCGCCAGCCTGGTCGCAAGCGGGCTCGGCGTCGCGTTGATCCCTGGCTCAATGGCGCTGATGCCGCGCGCCGGGGTCGCTTTCCGGCCGATCGACATCGCGGCACCGCCGGAGATGACCCATATCGAGCTGATCGCCGCCTGGGACGGAACGCGTCATTCACTGGCGCGCGACAACTTCCTCGCCGTGCTCCGGCAGGCCGCCAGCGATATGCGATCGATATCAAACTAGAACAAACAATATATTTTACCGCGATCACCACGGCTGCCAGCCTCTCCTCGACAGCAACTAGCGAGGAGTTTTCGCCATGCCATGCCGCTTGCGACGATGGGGCCTGATCGCCGCAGCCCTGACTGCGACCGCCCTTTTCACCATCCCGACCCACGCAACCGAACGAGCGACCATGATCGAGCAACTGCGCATCTACGAGATCTTCGAAAGCAACAAGGCGGCCTTCCACGCCCGCTTCCGCGACCACGCCGCCCGCATCATGAAGACCTACGGCTTCGACATCGCAGCGATGTGGGAGGCGAAGGGGAAGGACCGCACCGAGTTCGTCTACATCCTGCGCTGGCGGGACGAGGCGACGATGCGCGAGAGCTGGGCCCGCTTCATGCAGGATGCGGAGTGGTCGAAGATCAAGGACGGCAGCGCCGCCGAGCATGGCCGCATGGTCGGCGCGATCGAGGAGCGGGTGATGCAGCGCACGGGCTATTCGCCCTGACGGCCCATCTCACGGACAATGCAGTGGGTCCCCGGTCAGGGCCTTCGCTACCCCCTCGGTCGGCAGCAGGACGGAGGCGTCGACAGCACGTAGTTCGATGCGCTTCGCCTCGCGCAGGCTCGCCACCACCGGCTGCATCTCCGAGACGCCGAAGTCGCGACTCGGCGTCCAGGTCAGCTCGACCTCCTCCATGCCTGCCTGGGCTCTGACCGGCACGCGCGTGGCCTTGCCGTCGGTCACGATCTCGATCGCCGATGGCAGGGCTTCCTTGAGCTGTGTCTTGGGCAGGACGGCCATCAGATAAGGGCCGGCCGCGATCGCCGGATTGGCGCGGGCCGCCGCCGGATCCCCGCAATAGAAGGTGAGCCGCGTCCCGTCGGCGCCGCTCACCCCGGCATAGAAGGTGCCCATCTGGTAGCCCGTGCCCCAGCCTTCGGATTGGGCGAGCGCAACCGGGCCCTGCAAGGCGAGGCCGAGCGCCAGGGCAGTGACGAGCCATTTCGACATCGGACACCTCCTTTGCCGAAACGCTATCCGTCGATCTGGCGAAGATGCCGCCCGCGGATCAGCCGCCCAGCAACTGCTTTACCATAGGGGAGACCTTGGCGAAGTCCATCTGGCCGGCATAGGCGGCGCGCAGCGCGCCGATGACCTTGCCCATGTCCTTGACGGCGGAGGCGCCGGTCTCGGCGATCACCTCCTCGATCGCCGCCTTGATCTCCTCGTCGCTCATCTGCTTGGGCAGATAGGAGGAGATCACCGCGACCTCGGCGCGCTCGCCCTCGGCGAGCTCCGGGCGGCCATTGGCGTCGTAGATCGCGATCGATTCCTGGCGCTGCTTGATCATCTTCTGGAGCAAGGCGAGGATCTCGTCGGCCGTGGCCTCGCCCTTGCCGGCGCCGCGCGCCTCGATGTCCTTGTCCTTCAGCGCTGCCTGGACCAGGCGGATGGCGGCGACCTTGCCTTTCTCGCCGGCCTTCATCGCGGTCTTGAGGTCGGCGGTGAACTGCTCGCGCAGGGTGGACATGATGTTACGAACCTTCTTCATTCATTGACGGAGCGCGGGTAGCCGATTAAGGCTCGCGCTCCAGACCGGCCGCGCCACTACGCGCGCAGCCTTCACGCTTGCCGCAGCTTCCAGCGGCCTGGACGAGACATAGACATGACCGCTCACGAAGGAAACCCCGCCTCCCAGGGCTGGCAAGGGGGCACGCAAGACGGCTGGGCTGAGCCGCGCGCGACTGCCGTGCTGGTGCTGGCCGACGGCACCGTGCTCGAAGGCTTCGGCCTCGGCGCCGTCGCCGAGGCTCCCGGCGAGGTCTGCTTCAACACGGCGATGACCGGCTATCAGGAGATTCTGACCGATCCGTCCTATGCCGGGCAGATCATCACCTTCACCTTCCCGCATATCGGCAATGTCGGCGTCAACGAAGAGGACACCGAGACGGTCAACGCCGCCGCCTCCTCCGGCGTGCGCGGCGTCGTGCTGCATGCCGAAGTGACGCAACCCTCGAACTGGCGCGCCGCCAAGCATCTCGACGCCTGGCTGAAGGCGCGCAACGTCGTCGGCATCTGCGGCGTCGACACCCGCGCCCTGACCGCGCTGATCCGCGAGAACGGCATGCCCAACGCCGTCATCGCCCATGACCCCGCCGGCAATTTCGACATCGAGCGCCTGAAGAAGGAGGCCGCCGCCCTGCCCGACATGGCCGGGCTCGACCTCGTGCCGCTCGTCGCCGCGACCCAGCGCTATGACTGGGACGAGACGCCCTGGCTCTGGCCGCGCGGCTACGGCAAGCGCGAGAGTGCGGCGCATCGCGTCGTCGCCATCGACTATGGCGTCAAGCGCAACATCCTGCGCTTGCTCGCCAAGGCCGGCTGCGAGGTCGAGGTCGTGCCCTCGACCGCCAGTGCCAAGGACATCCTCGCGCTCAATCCCGACGGCGTCTTCCTGTCGAACGGCCCGGGCGACCCGGCCGCGACCGGCGAATATGCGGTGCCGGTGATCAGGGAGCTGCTCGACCGGAAGATCCCGACCTTCGGCATCTGCCTCGGCCACCAGATGCTGGCGCTCGCCATCGGCGGCCAGACCATGAAGATGAAGCAGGGCCATCACGGCGCCAATCATCCGGTCCAGGACAAGACCACCGGCAAGGTCGAGATCGTCTCGATGAACCACGGCTTCGCCGTCGACCCCGCAACGCTGCCGGCCAACGCGACCGAGACCCATGTCTCGCTCTTCGATGGCAGCAACTGCGGCATCGCGCTCAACGACCGCCCGGCCTTCAGCGTCCAGCATCATCCGGAAGCCTCGCCCGGACCGCAGGACAGTCACTACCTCTTCACCCGCTTCGTCGAGCTGATGGAAGCGGAGAAGGCGAAGAAGGCCGCCTGAACTCCCCACGGAGAGCGTCATGATCCACCAGTTGCGCATCAACGAGATTTTCGAGCGCAACAAGGCGGCGTTCCACGCCCGCTTCCGCGATCATGCCAGCCGGATCATGGCCCGCCACGGCTTCCGCATCCTGTCGATGTGGGAGACGCGCAGCGCCGGCCGCACCGAG
This sequence comes from Rhizobiales bacterium 2SD, assembly GCA_005502805.1. Taxonomy (GTDB): domain Bacteria; phylum Pseudomonadota; class Alphaproteobacteria; order Rhizobiales; family Beijerinckiaceae; genus Allobosea. The sequence continues at coordinate 263,090 of SCMY01000002.1, forward strand.
TTCGCCTATCTCCTCGCCTGGCCCGACCTCGAGACCAAGGCGGCGCGCTGGGCGAGCTTCATGGCCGATCCCGAATGGATCGAGATCAAGCGCGTGAGCGTCATCGAGCATGGCGACCTCGTCGGTGCGATCGAGGACCGCGTGCTGCTGCCGACCGACTATTCGCCGCCGCTGTAGTTGACAGGCGCTCGTCGTAGCCTCGCCATCGTTGCGCATCGCAATCCTGTAAGGGAAAAGCGATACTTGCTCTCACCCCCTGCATTTTGCATTGATGCGCCTATCGGCGGTTACACCCCGTGCTTATATGCGTGGAGAGAAGCATGGAGGTTAGTATGCATGATTTTGATGACAAGATTACATGGCTCAAAGAGCGTTTGACCGAAGCCCGCGAAGACTTACGAGAGTTTTCAGCAGGCCAGCGTCAATTCCGCGACGGAGTTGATATTACAGACAAGCTAGTAGCGCGCACAAGGAACGATATTCAGCAGTTCGAGATACTGATCGCAGCCTATGAGGCTCACAACTCTTAGTAGTGCCAAATGGCTCGAAATGCGCGGGTAAAGCAGTCCAAACATCGCGAAAGTCGCTTGATCCGCGAGCGGGGAGAGGTCTCTCCGGTCGATCCAAGGTGGTGAGATGAGAGCGCCCAGCACGGGCCAAAAATTGCACGAGAAAGTGGACTTCCTTCGGAATTGCGTGCTTTGATTGCGACGCTGGTCGCAGGAAACATCAGGGAAAAGAGTAGCGGCTCGGCTTGGGGGAGCAATGGCTACAGACGTTCTAACGATCTCGTCGTTTGACGAGGCTCTTAGTCTATTTTTAAGGCTGACAGAGAGCGAAGAAGAATTTGAGCAAAGAGTTGAGATTGCGTCAGGTTGGGTTACACCTCACGTATATATTCCCAAACCAGATGTAGATTCTTCGATCTCACCTCCGTTTATGGAGGCATTCTTACATCTACAAAAAGAACTATTTCAACTTGCTGCCCTTGCAAAATCCGGCGTTTCTCACGTTAATCAACTCAACGAGATAGATAGACACGACTTAGAGATTTCTGTAAAGGTCACTTCAGGAAGTTCAAATCTCGTTTCTGACTTGGCGAAGCCCATAGAACGGTGCTTTAAGATCATGCTTGGAAAGATGACAGGACGCCAAGCAACGATCGTCATTCTCGGGATATCGATGTTAATCGCCGGGACAATCGGCTGGTCATCGTGGCTTGAGCAGCAAAAAATTATCAAAATTGACGAATTAAAGAGCAAAGAACACATTGAAGCGCTTTCAGCGCTTAAATTCGCTAATGAAAATCAGATAGAAATCTTTAGAATGCTGATGAAAACTCTTGAAAAACAAGGGAAAATCGGCGCTCAATCTCAGGATTTGATTGACTCTTCGTTTGGCGCCCTGCTGAAAGCGGCGTCGAAAACTGAAAAAACTGAGATAAACGGACAAAAATTGACTGCGTCAGAAGCTTCATCCTTACGAATATCTTCTCGATCTTACGCCGTTAACAGAGTAATTCGAGAGAATATGCGCGTTGTCGATATGAACACTGCTGCCGAGGTCGATGCAATGGTTCTTATGCGCCCTGCATCCAAAGAGCAATTCAAAATGAAACTGTCCGAGACTCTCTTTATGTCCGACGACAGAGCAAAACTCTTTGAAGCTCTCGAAAACCGGACAGAGATTGAAGTCGAATTATCGCTCCGTGAGGTAGATGATGAGGTAAAAGCTGTAACATTTTTGCGAGTGGCTCCTAAGTGAACATTTGCATTGTGAGGTGACTGGCCCAATCGCGCCCGACCTGAGCAAGGTTGACAGCCCCGCTCACCCGCGCTTTATGCGCGCCATGACTGGTCCCTGCCTGCTCGCCCGCAACTATTACGCCCCGTCCTCATAGAGGCGGTGGCATCTTCATGTCTCAACCGCCGCGCTGGCGGTTGAAATCAGGCAGTCACCCGGCATCGCGGCCCTCCCCGAGGAAAACGCGATGCTTGTCCCGAACAAAACCAATCCCTCCGTCGGCCTGATGGGCTTCGGCGCCTTCGGCCGCCTGATCGCCCGTCATCTCAAGCCACATTGCCGCCTGATCGCTTTCGATCCGGCGCTGCCGGCCGATACGGCCGCTGGCGGCATCATCGCCAGCGATCCGGCCGAGATCGCCGCCTGCGACATCGTCATCCTCGCCGTGCCGGTCGCAGCCCTCTCCGAGGCGATCGCGATCTTGCGGCCGCATCTGCGTCGCGGCGCGATCGTCGTCGATGTCGGCTCGGTCAAGATCGGCCCGGCCATGACCATGCTCGCCGAGTTGCCCGAGGACGTCGAGATCGTCGGCACCCACCCGCTCTTCGGCCCGCAGAGCGGGCGCGACGGCATTGCCGGCCTCAAGATCGCGATCTGCCCCATCCGCGGCCGCAACGCCTGGCGCATAGCCGCCTTCCTGCGCCGCGTGCTTGGCCTCAAGGTCATCATGACGACGCCGGAGGCGCATGACCGCGAGGCGGCCATGGTCCAGGGCCTGACCCATCTCATCGCCAAGATCCTGGTCAGGATGGAGCCGCTGCCGCGTCGCATGACCACGGCGAGCTTCGACTTGCTGATGCGCGCGACCGAGATGGTCCGCCATGACAGCCCGGCCGTCTTCATGGCGATCGAGCAGGCCAACCCGCATGCCCGGCCGGTGCGCGACCGCTTCTTTGCCCTGGCCGAAGAAATGCGGGCGCATCTCGACCGGGAGCGCCGCCCCGCCGTCGAGCCGGAGCCCGAGCGATATGAGGCGGCGGCGCCCTGAAGCGCGTCAGCGCCTGATCACCGCGAGCGCCGCCAGCACGACCCAGAGATAGCTCGTCAGGAACAGCAGGCGGTTGGCATAGCCGACATAGCCGCTGACCCCGGCAGGCAGCGCCTGCAGCGGGCCGGTCTGCGCCGACAGGTCGACGCCAGCACTCTTCAGTGCCCCGAAGAGCAGGAAAAGTGCGCCGAGCATCGCGGCGAAGGAGAGCCAGGGCAGATGCGCCGACCAGAGCGGCGGCGCCGCGAGCCCGCTCTGGCGCGCCATGACGATGGTGAGCACCACCGCCGCCGCGCACAGCGCTGGAACACCGAGCATCGCCGCTGGTCCGTGCAGCTTGTGATTGATGTCGAACAGCCCGCCCATCGCTTGGCCGATGCCGGCGAGGCAAAGCAGCCCGAGCCCGACCAGCCCCAGCGTGCTCGCCGAAAGCGGCCGCAGCGCTCCGACCAACGCAAAGGAGCTGACGGCCCAGGCAAAGAACACGATCGTCAGCAGCCAGCCATGGCGGCCATTGGCGTATTCGCTCACCATGCGCCAGGACGGCTCGAACTCAGGGCTGACGACATGGAGGAGGATCAGCGCCGCGCAGGACACCGCCGTCGCGGCGAGCGCCAGATAGGCGCAGCGGATCGACCAGTCACCGAAATCGACTTGGCTCACGACATTTGCCAAAGCAGGCTCCTCCGGTTCGCCGCCCATTTGCGGTGAAACGCTTCCCTAAATTGGATATAGAGAACTATATCGAATTATGTCAACGCCCGGCAAACGCAGCTATTCCTCGCAGTCCCGCACCCAATCGGCCGAGGAGACGCGCACGCGCATCCTCGACGCCGCGCTGGCGCTGTTCGGCGAAAGCGGTGTCGACAAGGTCACGATCGCGCAGATCGGCGAGCGGGCGCAGGTCGCGGCCTCGACCGTCTATGCCGTGTTCAAGTCGAAGGCCGGCATCCTGCGCGCCTTGATGGAGCGGGCCCTGTTCGGCGATCGCTTCCGCTCGGCGCAGGCGATCCTCGCCGGCGTCACCGACCCTGTCGCGCTGATCGGACTCACCGCCGAGGTCGCCTGCGCCATCTATGAGAGCGAGGATCAGGATCTCGGCCTGCTCCGCAACATTTCCGGCTTCTCGCCGCTCCTGCGCGACATCGAGCAGGAGTTCGAGGGACTGCGCTACCAGATGCAGGAACAGCGCGTGCGGGCGCTGTTCGCCACCGGCAAGGCGAGGCCCGGCCTGTCGCTCGACGAAGCCCGGCGCATTCTCTGGATGTACACCAGCCGCGACACCTACCGCATGCTCGTCCTCGACGGCGGCTGGCCGGTCGAGCGCTATCGCAATTGGCTCTCGCAGACGCTGGTCGAGGCGCTCGTCGCGCGCTGAGGCGCGCTCAGGCCGCCTTCGCCTCGGTCCTCAGGAAGCCCGCCAGCTTGCCCGCCGGCAAGCCGGCCTCATGCGCGATCCTGGTCGCCAGCGCCACCGCCGCCGGGCGCGGCTGGCCCATCGGCCGGTCGAGCCAATAGGAGACCGGGTTCAACGCCGTGCGCTGATCGACCCTGACGATCCGCCCGGCATCGACCTGCGCCTGCGCCAGCGGCGGACGCGATAGCGCCACGCCGAGCCCGGATGCGGCAGCGTCGAGCACGAGGTTGTAGTCCTCGAAGCGCCGATCAGTCGCACGCGGTCGGAAATCCAGCCCCTGCGCATTGAACCAGGCGCGCCAGCCGGCGGCGTCCGAATCGTGGATCAATGGCTGGTCGAGGAAGCGCTCCGGCCCGCCCTCGCCGATCGCCCTGGCCAGCGCGGGCGAGGCGACGGGATAGCACCACTCCTCGAAGAGCTGGACCGAGACCCGGCCCGGCGTACCGCCCCGGCCGCAGCGAATGGCGAGGTCGATACCCTCCTCCTCGAGGTCGACCTTGCGATGGTCGACCTGCAGCATGATCCGCACGGCGGGATCGCCGCTCTCCAGGCGCTGCCAGCGCGGCATCAGCCAGAGCGAGCAGACCGACGGCGTCGCGCTGAAGCGCACCACCGCCGTCCCGCGCGGCTCGCTCCAGCGGTCGGATGAATCGGCGAAGACCGAGAAGGCCTCCTGCGTGCGCTGGAACAGCCGCTGCCCCTCCGGCGTCAGCGAAACGCCGCGCGCCTGGCGCTCGAAGACGCGCAGGCCGAGCCAGTGCTCCAGCTTGGCGACCTGCCGCGAGACCGCGCCATGCGTCAGGTTCAGCGCTTCGGCCGCAGCCGAGAAGCTGCCCGAGCGGGCGGCCGCCTCGAAGGCGCGCAGCGTGTCGAGTGGTGGAAGCGGCGAGCTGTGATCCATGCTCACAGCTCGTCATTGAATTACTTGTTTGTCAATCAGCTCGCCGAGGCGCTTATCGGAGACGAACCGTCATTCGCCCGAAAGAGGCCCGCCATGACAACCGTCCCCTCCGCCGCGTCCTCCCGGCCCGGCTCCACCCTCGACGCCATGCTGCTCTTCACCATCCCCTTCACCGTGATCGCCTGGGCCTCCTCCTTCCCGGCGATCCGGGCCGGCCTCGCCGGCTTCGGCGCGCTCGAAATGGCGGCGCTACGCTTCGCCATCGCCGGCGTCTTCGCTGCGCTCTTCCTGATCGTGACGCGGCCGAAGCTGCCGGAGCGCGCCGACATCTGGCGCTTCCTCACCGGCGGCATCGTCTTCATCGCGCTCTATGCGATCTTCCTCAATCTCGGCCAGCGCGTCGTGCCCGCAGGCGCGGCGAGCTTCATCATCAACACCAACCCGATCATGACGGCGGCGCTCGCCATGCTGGTCCTGAACGAGCGCTTCAGCGCCCTCGCCTGGGCCGGCACCGCGCTCGCCTTCGCCGGCATCGGCGTGATCGCCCTCGGCAACGGGCTAGACCTCAACATCGGCGTCAGCGTGCTGCTGATCCTCGGTGCCGCCTTGTGCAACTCGGTCTCGACCGTCGTGCAGAAGCCGCTCTTTGCCCGCCACAAGCCGCTGACCGTCGCGGCCTGGAACATGGCGCTCGGCGGGCTCGCGCTCACGCCCTTCCTGCCGGGCGCGCTGGAGCAGCTACCGGCGGCCCCCTCGCAGGCGATCTGGTCGGTGATCTGGCTCGCTCTGGTCTCCAGCGTCGTCGCCTACGGCACCTGGGCGATCACCCTGTCGCGCCTGCCGGCCGCCCGCGCCGCCAATTTCCAGTACTGCGTGCCGCCGGCAGCGATGCTGATCAGCTTCCTCTGGCTCGGCGAGGTCCCGACCATGCTCGGCCTGATCGGCGGCGCCATGGCTCTCGCCGGCGTGGTCATCGTCAACCTGAAGCGGTGAATTACATACCCCTTGCCGTCATGGTCGGGCTTGTCCCGACCATCCACGTCTTCGCTAGTCGAAAGCTGTGTTCAAGACGTGGATGCTCGCCACAAGGGCGAGCACGACGGTGAGAATCACTGCGCTGCCGGCCCCTCTTCACTGATCTGCTTTTCAATCCCCAGAATCAGCTTCCGCAGCAGCCCGGCCAGCAGCTCCCGCTCCTGCGCATCGAGCGGTTCGAGGAAGGCGAGCTCGCTCGCCATGTCCGTGCGAAAGGCCTGCTCGGCCAGCGCCGCGCCCGCCTCGGTCAGCGCCACCTGCACGCTGCGCCCATCCTTCGCCGATTTCTCGCGCCGGATCAGCCCGGACTTCTCCAGTCGGTCGAGCCGGTGGGTCAGCCCGCCCGAGGAAATCATCAGCAGCGCGTACATCTCCGTCGGCGTCAGCCGGTAGGGCGGCCCCGAGCGCTTCAACGTCCCGATCACGTCGAACTCGCCGCGATCGAGCCCGAAGCTCGCAAAGGTCGCCTCGATGCTCGGCCGGATCATGTTGCCGAGCCGGAAGGCGCGGCCGAGGATCGCCATCGGCTCGGTGTTCAGATCGGGCAGTTCGCGCGCCCATTGCCGACGCAACCGGTCCACATGATCCTCCACCATCCTGGCTCGATGCTGCGATTCGTCCGTCATTTCAGCGCCTTGGCTGTTGGGTGCCCGGCAAACAGACATACACGCCGCGTCGGCGATCGCCAAGATATCTTGGCACGAAGATAATTATCTTGACGCGAAGATATCTCTCGCCTAGATATCTTCCTGCAAAGATAAATCACGTCGCAACCAGCCAGGGAGGCAGTCATGTTCAACGTCCTTCGGTCCGAAGATCAGCAGCGCGGCGCCAACCGCACGGTGCGGTTCGAGGGCGAGGCGCTCGGCGGCCCGGTCTCGTTCTTCATCGTCGACGCCGAGCCGGGCCAGGGCTCGATGCTGCATGTCCATCCCTATTCCGAGACCTGGATCGTCCGGAAGGGCGAGGCCGAGTTCACCGTCGGCGGCGAGACGACACGCGGCTACCCCGGCGACATCGTCGTCGCCGCGCCCGACATCCCCCATCGCTTCGAGAATGTCGGCGACGGCCGGCTCGAACTGATCTGCGTCCATCCGAACGAGCGGATCCTGCAGCAGAACCTCTGAAATCCCCCAGCAAGGAGAACCACCGTGCCAAAAATGCTCTTCGTCAACCTGCCCGTAGCCGACCTCGCCGCCGCGACCCGCGTCTACGAGGCGATCGGCTGCGCGCAGAATGCCGCCTTCAGCGATCACCAGGCTTCGAGCATGGTCTGGTCCGAGACGATCACCTTCCATCTGCTCAGCCGCGATTATTTCGCGACCTTCGTCAGCAAGCCCGTCGCCGACGCCCATGCCGGCGCGCAGGTGCTGCTGGCGCTTACCTTGGAGAGCCGCGCCGAGGTCGACGCCATAGTTGCGGCTGCGGCGGCCGCCGGCGGCAAGGCCGATCCGCGCCCCGCGACCGATCTGGGCTGGCTCTACAACCGTGCCTTCGAGGACGCCGACGGCCACACCTTCGAGGCGGTCTTCGCCGACATGTCGGCGATGCCGGCGGGATGAGCAGGACCCCAACCCCTCTACCAACAAGAAAGAGGGCAGCGCAAAGCGCCGCCCTCTCGGTCGACCGGCTTGCGTCGCCGTCAGCCCTGCAGGCGCCCGGCCTTGATGTACTCGACCATCTGGCCGACCACCGTGCCCCAGCCCTCGTGGAAGCCCATCTCTTCGTGCTGCTTGCGGCTGGCATCGCTGCCATGGATGGCGACGGCCCGGTAGTGCGTGCCGTTGCCGTCCCTGGCGAGGTCGAGGATCGCGGTGAAGAACGGGTTCGGCGAAGGCCGATAACCGCCGAGCAGCGTGTCGGTCATGACCAGCCGCTCCAGCGGCTTCACCTCGAGATAGCATTGGGTGTTGGGATACTCCTCGCCCTCGGGCGAGCGCATGGTGAAGTTGATCGCGCCGCCCGGGCGCAGGTCGAGGTCCAAGGCGGTGATCACCCACGGCTTGGGCGCGAACCAGTTGCGCAGGTGCTCCGGCGTCGTCCAGGCACGCCAGACCAGCTCGACCGGAACGTCGAGCTTGCGTTCGAGCACAAGGTCGAGCGCGGGATCGATGGTGATCGCAGGCAGGGTCATTTGTTCTCCTCCTCCTTCAGGCTCATCACATAGGCGTCGAAGCGGTCGAGACGGCGCGTCCACAGATTGCGCTGGCGTCCGAGCCAGTCCTCGGCGAGCTTCAACTGATCGGCGGCCAGTTCGTAGGTCCTGACCCGCCCGGCCTTGTGCGAGCGCACGAGACCGCTGGTCTCGAGCACCTTCAGGTGCTCGACGAAGGACGGCAGGGCCATCTTGTAGGGCGCGGCGAGCTCGCTCACCGAGGCCGGCCGGGCGGTGAGCCGCTCCAGCACATTGCGCCGCGTCGGGTCCGACAGGGCCCGGAAGATCTGGTCCACGATGACGGCATTGGCCGCCTCTGGTGCACGCGTGCCGATCTGCGGTGTCACGACATCCTCCCCTACGCCGGCGGCCTTGATAGGTGGACTCAATACTTAGGTCAATTCCTTAGTTTTAAAAACACGGCATCAACGCTCCCCATAAGAGCGAACCCTTGCTACCGATGCAGGATGGCCCAGCCCCCGAAACGGCTCGAACGCAGCGACATGGGCGCCGCAGCGATCGTGCACCGTGCGAGTTTCGACGAACGCCTGCCCTGGCTCGCCGGGCTGCACACGCCCGAGGAGGATCGCGCCTATTTCCGGAGTGCCGTCTTCGACGAATGCGAGGTCTGGGGCACCTTCGACGGGCCGGCGCTGACCGGCTTCATCGCCTTCCGCGCCGGCTGGATCGATCAGCTCTATGTACTGCCGGCCTATCAGGGCAGCGGTATCGGCAGCTCATTGCTGGAGATCGCGCAGGCTCGCTACTCCGAGCTGAGCCTCTGGACGTTTCAGCGCAACGCCATCGCCAGGCGCTTCTATGAGCGGCAGGGCTTCGTCGCGGCCGAACTGACCGATGGCGCGCGCAACGAGGAGCGCGAGCCCGACATCCGCTATATCTGGAGCAGGCCCTGACCAGCGCGCGAGGCTTGGCTCACACCTCGGCGAACAGCCGCCGCTGCAATTCGTCCCACAGCTCCGGCGTCTGCGCTGCCAGGATACCGAAGCCCTGCTCGGCCGGCCGGTAGGGGCGCCCGTCGAAGCGGGCTGACCGGCCGCCGGCCTCTTCGAGGAAGAGCGTGCCCGGCGCATGGTCCCAGGGCAGGCCGCGCCAGAACATCACGAAGTGCTGCTCGCCGCGCACGATCGCCGGGTATTCCTCGCCGGCGCAATGCATGCCCGGCAGGATGGCGGCGAGGTCCCGGCCATTGGCTTGCACCCGCGCGGTCGTCTCCGCCGGCAGGAAGCGAGTCAGCACGCCGCCGCGCAGGCCGCTCCATTGCGGCGATTGCCCGACCCGGACGCGCTCGCCATCGACCCAGGCGCCGGAGCCGCGCTCGGCGACATGGAGCATCCCGGTCGCCGGGCTCAGCATCCAGGAGGCGACGGGCTCGCCCTCGCGCAGCAGCGCCACCATGATCGAGAAGCACGGGCTGCCCTTGACGAAGTTGGCGGTGCCGTCGACGGGGTCGACTACGAAGACGGTGCCCTCGCCCAGGCCCTGCAGCAGCTCCGGCTGGGCCGAGACGGCCTCCTCGCCGATCACCCGCGAGCCCGGCAGCAGCTCGGGCAGGCGGAGATTGAGCAGCCGCTCCGCCTCCTCGTCGGCGATGGTGACCTCCTCGCCCGGGGATTTTACCCGGACCTCGGCCTCCGCCAGCTTCCGGAAACGCGGCATCACCACCTCGGCCGCGACCTCGCGCAGCAGGCCGGAGACCTGCCCGATCAGCTCCTGTCCCGCCATCGTCAGAAGCCCCGTTTTTCCAGCTCGGCTTCGGCGTCGGTGATGTAGTCCCTGATCACCGGCACGGCGCTCTTGTGCGGGCCGAGCAGCAATTGGAAGACCATGTCGCCGCCGATGTCGAAGGAGATCGAGCAGGCGGAAAGGTAGAACTCCCACATCCTGGCGAAGCGCTCGCCCAGCATCGTGACCACCTCCGGCCGGTGCGCCATGAAGCGCTCGCGCCAGGCTTCCAGCGTCCAGTGATAGTGCCGGCGCCAGAACTCGCAGTCGGAATGCCAGAGCCCGGTCTGCTCGACCGCGGCGAACACCTCCGACAGCGCCGGCGCATAGCCGCCAGGGAAGATGTATTTGTCGAAGAACGGGCCGGTGAAGCCGGGCGGGCCGACGCGGCCGATGCAATGGACGAGCGCAATCCCGTCGGGGGTGAGCAGGTCGCGGATCTTCTCGAAATATTCGAGGTAATGCGCGACGCCGACATGCTCCATCATCCCGACAGAGACGACGCGGTCGAACGTCCCGGTCAGCTCGCGATAGTCCTTGTTGATGAAGCTCACGGCATCGCCGACGCCGGCGGCCTCGGCGCGCTTTTGCGCCGCCGCCATCTGGTCGGGCGAGACGTTGAGGCCGGTCACCTTGGCCCCGCAGGCCTTGGCGAGATAGATCGAGAGCTCGCCCCAGCCCGAACCGATATCGAGTACCTTCATGCCGGGCTCGATCTTCAGCTTGGCGGCAAGATGGCGGAGCTTGGCCTTCTGCGCATTCTCCAGCCCGACCTCGGGGCTGTGCCAGTAGGCGCAGGAATAGGTCATCGTCTCGTCGAGCCAGAGCCGGTAGAACGCGGTCGGGATGTCGTAATGATGCTTGACCTTCTTGCCGGCGACGCCGAGCGGGTTGTGCATCCGCCAGCGCCGGATCTTGAAGCGCAGCTTGCGGATCGCCGCCTGCAGAGGGTGCTTGCGCAATTCGCCGCGCTGGATCCAGAACAGCGTCAGCAGGTCGTGAATGGTCGAGCCGTCCTCGAACTCGATCCGCTCATCCATATAGCCTTCGGCCAGCGCCAGCTCGGGATTGAGGAAGAGCTCGCGCTCGATCTTCGTATCCTTGAAGCGCACCGTCACCTCGCCGGCGACGACGGGCTTGCCGGCGAAGACGAACTCGGTCCGCCCCGGCCCGAAGACATGCCGCTGCCCGTCAGGCGCGATCACGGTCAGGCGCCCCTTGCGGATCGAGCGCTTCAGCAATTTCGGCAACAGCAGCATGGTCGGGCAGGCTCCGGTCGGTCGCGCAGGCTATTGGCTCGTCCGCCGCGGCGCAAACAGGCCGTTCCGGGCGAGCAGCCAACGCCGCAATGTTGCTTGCGCCATTGCGCGCATCAGCGAGGCAATCCAAAAGCGATGACGCGCTTTCATCAGCGGAGGGCGTCGCCACCACGCGCCTTGCGAAGACGGCGCGGTTCCGCACGTCATGGAAACGCGTTAGGGCTAGAGGTGACGGCGCTTGTCGCGCCCCCCTCGAAACGGGAGACCCGATGTCCTGGCGTGATTTCTGGAACGGCGAGCATGCGATCTATGTTTCGGATCGCCACAAGGCCCTGCATTATCGCCGCATCGCGCAGGATATCGCCGCCGCCATCCCTTCGAAGGAGGCGGTCGTGCTCGATGTCGGCTGCGGCGAGGCGCTCTCGGCCGATCTCGTCGCCACGGCGAGCGGCAAGCTGATCCTGTGCGAGGCCGCCCCGACTGTCCGCGACAAGCTGCAGGCCCGCTTCGGCGCGCTCGCCAATCTCTCGGTCGTCTCGCCGGAGGAGGTCGAGGCGCTGCCGGATGGTTCGCTCGACCTCGTCGTCGCCAATTCGCTGATCCAGTATCTCGGCGAAGACGAATTGAAGCGGGCGCTGGCCACCTGGCTCGCCAAGCTCAGGCCCGGTGGCGAACTCATCCTCGCCGATGTTATCCCGCCCGACCTTTCGCCCTTGACCGACGCGACCGAGCTGCTCGGCTTCGCCTGGCGCGGCGGCTTCCTCGTCGCGGCGCTCGGCGGTCTCGTCCGCACCGTCTTCTCGGACTACCGCAAGCTGCGCGCCCAGTACGGGCTCTCGACCTACAGTGCGGTGGGCATCACCGCGCTGGTCGAGGCGGCTGGTTTCGACGGTGTCGCACGCCGCACGAATTTCGGCCACAACCCACATCGCATGGCCTTCTCGGCACGCAAGCCGCTGGCAGCGGAGGTTCCGACGCCGTGACCGCGCTCGCGCTCGCACTCACGGTCGTCACATTGGCTCTGGCCGGCGCCATGGCCGGCTTCTTCTATGCCTATTCGATGTCGGTGATGTGGGCGCTCGATGCGGTCGATCCGAAGGCTGCGATTGCCTCGATGCAGAGCATCAACATCGTCGTGCGCAACGCCATCTTCTTCCCGGCCTTCTTCGGCACGCCGGTGGTGGCGCTGGTCGCGGCCGCACTCTGGTGGAAACTGGGCGCCGGGCAGGTCGCGCTGCTGCTGGCGCTCGCCGCCATCGTCTACCTCTGCGGTGCCTTCCTGCTCACCATTCTCGCCAATGTGCCGATGAACGAGGCGCTCGCCATCGCGGCGATTCCCACCGATCCTGAGGCGGCGCGGACGCTCTGGCAGAACTATTCCCGTCCATGGACGCTGTGGAACCATGTCCGTACGGTCGCGAGCTTTGCGAGCTTGCTGCTGGTCGGCTGGGCGCTCTACGCCGCCGGCCAAACCTGATCACGCGCTTTCGCGATCGGCGAAGGAGAAGAATTTGTGCCCGGCGAAGGTGAAGATCATCACGACCAGCGTGGTGACCACCTGCATCGGCAGATAGGGTAGGCCAGCGACCTTGACGAAGAGGTGCATCAGCACGCCGGTCAGCAGGAAGCCGCCGAAGGCGATCAGGCTGAAGCGCCAGCTCGCCTCGCCATGGGTGCGCGTCGCCTCGAAGGTCAGCCAGCGGTTCAGCGCATAGGAGACGACGCCGCCTAGCACGAAGCCGGCGAGCGAGGCCACAACCGGATCCACCCTGCCCAGCTCGACCAGGCCGATCAGCAGCCCATAATGCGCGACAGCCGCCATCACGCCGGAGAAGGCATAGGCGATGACCTGGCGCGTATGGCGGGAAAGACGGTTCAGCATCCGGGATGCCTATACCCCGGATGCTGAACGAAAGCCTATGGCTGATCAGCCCGCATCGCTGCCGGCGAGATTGGCCGGCATGCCCTCGACCGGCAGGTCGAGCGCCTGCTTCAGCGTCTCGAGATTGTACTCGCGGATGCGGCCGTTCGTCGGGTCGCTGACATAGGCGCTGCCGCCGACAACCGCGAGCGAGGGGGTCGGCGTCTTGGCGCCATACTGGCAGTCGAAGGCCGGCACGGCGTCGAAGCTGGCGAGCTCCTTCCAGGCGGCGACGTCATGGACGCGAAGCTTGCCGTCCGGCGTCAGATTGGCGAGCCGCCGGCCATTGGCCGAAAGCTCGAACTGGCAGGCCGACTGGCCGCCCGGCACTGGCAGGATATCGGCCGTTGATAGCGACTTGGCGGTCGGATCGACCCGGAGCAAACCGTCATAGGGCGAGGTCTTGCCATAGTTGGCGACCATGAATTTCGCGCCCGCCTTGGCCTTGATCGCGCTGATCCGGCGCTCGTCCGGATAGGCGAGCTTGTGCGCGCTGAACTTGGCCCCAACCTGCGACAGCACCAGCATGCCGCCGCCCTCCCCCTCGGCGCAGCCGAAGACATGACGGCCATCGGCAGCGGCATGGCCGTGATAGAGCTTGCAGGAGGCGTCGGGCTTGGCCGGGTCGTTGAAAGTCGCGAGCTTCGCCCAGCCACTCTTGGTACGGTCGAGGATCTCGAAGCCGTTGGGCCGCGATGAAGCGCTCTTGTCCTCGCCCTTCACATAGACCGGGTTTGGCACCGACATCAGCCAACGCCCCTCGCCGAGCGGCACGACGATACCGTGCTGCGGCCCCGGGCTCGGCCATTCCGTCAGCGCCGGCTTGTCCTTGGAAAGATCATTGATCGCAACCAGCACCGCCTTCGCCGTGCTCTGCCCGTCCCAGGGGCGGATGCCGTCATAGAACAAAGCGAGCTGGCCATGGCCGGAGATGACATGGGCCGGCTTCTGGCCGGTCAACGTCAGGTCGAGGAGCTTCACCGGCCCTTTCTCGATGTCGTTGTGATCGCCATGCGATTCGATCGTCAGGCCGGTGTCGAGGAAGCGGAGCGTGCCGGCCTCGTCGCCGGTCTTGATCACGACGAAGCGGCCGCCCTGCGCGGTGGCGAAGCCGGGATTGGCCTTAGGGACATCGAAGCTGTGCGTGACCTCGCCGGTGTCGAGGTCGAGCACGCGCACGATCGGCTTCTCATGGTCGGCGAAGACCAGCCGGCCGCGCAGCACGGCATGGTCATGGGCAAGCGCCGGCAGGCTCGACAGCACGGCCGAGATGGCGAGGGAAGACAACAGGGAAAGCGAACGCATCATAGTCTCCAGGGCGGACGGGAAAGGGGGAGGTCTCAAGCAGCGGTCGCCCGGCGCCAGGCCGGGAACGGGTCGGGCAGATCGCGATAGCGCTCGGGCCTGAAGGCGATGGTCGGGGTCTCGCCGAGCAGGCAGGCGTCGAGCCCGGAGCGGATGGCTTGCTCGTCCATGCCGGCACCGATGAAGACCAGCTCCTGCCGGCGATCGCCCCAGACCGAATGCCAGTGCCGGTTCAGGATGGCGCGCCAGTCCGGATGATCCGGCCAGCGCGGCCGCGGCACGGCGGCCCACCAGAAGCCCATCGCCTCGGTCCGGCAGATCGCGCCGGCGAGCGACATCTCGCCGACCCATTCCGGCCGCGTCGCCAGCCAGAAATGGCCCTTGGCCCGGATCAGCCCCGGCCAGCTCTGCGCCAGGAAGGCATTGAATTTTTCCGGGTGGAACGGGCGGCGCGCCCGATAGACGAAGGAGGAAATCCCGTATTCCTCGGTCTCCGGCACATGGTCTTTGAAGCCGTAGAGCTCCTTGTGCCAGAGCGGATGCTCCTGCGCCTTCTCATGGTCGAACAGGCCGGTATCGAGGATCTGATCGAGGGCCACGCGGCCGAAATCGGCCTCGATCAGCCGCGCATCCGGATTGAGGGCCCGGATCACCAGTTTCGCCTGCGCCACCGCCTCCGGCCCGGCATCGCCGACCTTGTTGAGCACGACGACATCGGCGAACTCGATCTGCTCGACCAGCAGGTCGACCAGCGTGCGCTCGTCGCCCTCTCCGGCCGTCTCGCCGCGCTCGCGCAGGAAATCGCGCGAGCCGTAATCCCTGAGCAGGTTCACCGCGTCGACCACCGTCACCATGGTGTCGAGCCGGGCGAGATCGGAGAGCGAGAAGCCGTCCTCGTCGCGGAATTCGAAGGTCGCGGCGATCGGCAGCGGCTCGGCGATGCCGGTGCCCTCGATCAGCAGGTAGTCGAAGCGCCCGTCCCGGGCGAGCCGCCCGACCTCGGCGAGGAGATCGTCGCGCAAGGTGCAGCAGATGCAGCCATTGCTCATCTCGACCAGCTTCTCGTCGGTGCGCGAGAGGTCGCCGCCGCCGGATCGCACGAGGTCGGCGTCGATGTTCACCTCGCTCATGTCGTTGACGATGACCGCGACCTTGCGGCCCTCGCGGTTGTTGAGGACGTGGTTGAGCAGCGTCGTCTTGCCGGCGCCGAGAAAGCCGGACAGCACGGTGACGGGAAGGCGGGAGTCCATCTCGGATCTCATGTTTTGTTACGTTGTAACATTTCATAGCGAGAGCAGATTGCGGACGCAAGGCTGCGATTGGAGCTTCCGCATTCCATCGCGCTGTCATCCCGGACGGAGCGCAGCGGAGATCCGGGATCCATTCCGGAACCTCTCCCGGAAAAGCTCCGGAATGGATCCCGGGTCTCCCTCCGGTCGCTCGGGATGACTCGCGCTCTTTCGGCGTGGAGCGGCCCTGCATTGATGAGAGCTTCAGAACGCCTCGAACGCCGCTAAGCTCCTCTCATGCTAATGGAGGAGCCCGCGCCATGATCGAGATCGACCTCCTGGTGCGCGCCGAGTTCCTCTATCCCGTCAGTCCGGGCATGCCGGTGATCCCCGACGGCGAGGTCGCGATCGCCGGCGGGCGCATCCTCCACGCCGGCCCGCGCCAACCCGAAGGACATTGGGCGCCGGCCCGCACGCTGGATGGCGCCGGACGGGCGGTCCTGCCCGGCTTCGTCAACTGCCATTCGCATGCGGCATCGCTCGTCTTCCGCAGCCAGACCGACGACCACGCCGCCAAGGCGGCGCTGCTCGAAGTCGCCTTCCGGATGGAGAAGGGCATCACGGAGGATGAGTGGGGACTGCTGGCTGAGGCGGGCTGCGCCGACATGCTCCAGTCCGGCATCACCACCATCAACGACATCTGGTACGCGCCGCACCGGCTCGCCGGTACAGTCGAGGCCTGCGGCCTGCGGGCTCAGATCGCCCACAAGGTCTTCGATGTCCGCCTGCACGAGCTCTGGCGCGGCGACTACACCCACCATCCCGATATCGGCGAGGAGCGCCTGCGCGACGGCGTCGCCTTCGCCGAAAGCTGGCATGGCGCCGCCGATGGCCGCATCACCGCCCGCATCGGCACGCACGCCACCGACACCTGCTCGGCCGAGCTGCTGCGGACGGCCCGCGCCGAGGCCAATCGGCTCGGCATCGGCATGCACATTCACGCCGCCCAGAGCGCTGCCGAGGTCGAGCAGATCAAGGCGGCCCATGGCTGCGGCCCGGTCGAGTTCCTCAGGGAGGTCGGCATGCTCGGCCCGGATGTCGTGCTCGCCCATCTCGTCTTCGCCGGAGCGGGCGATCTCGATGCCGTCGAGCAGAGCGGCGCGGCCTACGCCCATTGCCCGACGATCTATCCGCGCCGCGGCCGCTATCCGCCGCTCGAAGACATCATGGCGCGCGGCATCCCCACCGGCTTCGCCACCGACTGGATGCTGAACGACCCGTTCGAGGGCATGCGCAACGCCCTCAACGCGATGCGGCTGCGCCTGGGGAGCCCGACTGCCCTCACCTGCGCGCAGGCGCTGGAGCTGCACACGATCGGCGCCGCCCGGGTCATGGGTCTTGAGGACGAGATCGGCTCGCTGGAGCCGGGCAAGAAGGCCGACCTGATCATGGTCGACATCGACCGCCCGCATCTCCAGCCCTACTACGGCGACTATGCCGCGCTGGTCTATTACGCCCGGCCGAGCGACGTGGTGACGAGCATCGTCGACGGTGCGATCGTCGTGGAGGATGGCCGCCCGACCCGCCTCGATCGCGAGCGGACGATGGCGCGGATCAGGGAGAAGGTACCCGGCTGGCGCGGACAGCTGGCGGCGCTCGGCAGCCGCGCGGTGTTCGGGCCTGGCTGCCCGTGCTGCGGCTGATCTAGCCGGCCGCAGCCACCGGTTCGGCGACCAGCCTGCGGGCGACGTCGGTCGCGATCTCCAGCAAAGCTCCGACGGCTGGCGTCCGCGAGCCCGCTGCCAGCAGCCGCACCTCGATCGGCGGCAGCTCCGGCAGGCCATGCTCGGCTGCGACGGCGCGAACCGTGCCCGGCAGGCGGTGGCGGGTCCGGACCGAGACGCCGTGCCCAGCCCCGAGAGCCGCCCACAGGCCCGGAAGGCTCGGCGTCGTCAGCGCCATCCGCCAGCGCAGGCGCTGCCGGTCGAGGGTCTGGAGCGCCGTCTGCCGGAACAGGCAGGGATGGTCGAACAGCACGAGCGGCAGCTCGGCCGAGCCCGGCGGAGACATGGTCTCAGCGGCCAGCCAGACCAGCGGCAGCGTCGCGACATGCGCGCCGGCCGTCGATGAACCCGCTTTGAAGAAGGCAAGCGCGACGTCAAGCCGGCCGGCCTGCACCTCCTCCTCCAGCGCGTAATTCCGCCCGGCGCGAACCTCGACATGGGAATTCGGGCGCTGCTGCGCGAACAGCCCCAGCACCTCCGGCATCACGTCCTCGAAGAAGTCCTGCGGTAGCCCGAGGCGCACCGTCGCCGCGCCCGCGCTGTTGCCGACGGCCGCCGCGGCTTCGTCGTTCAGCGCGATGATCTGGCGGGCATAACTCAGCAGCGCCTCGCCGGCCTCGGTCGGCACCAGCCCGCGCCCGTCGCGGCGGAACAGCGGACGCCGCGCCTGCTCCTCCAGCTTCTTGAGCTGCATGCTGATCGCCGATTGCGACCGACCAAGCTGCGTGGCCGCGCGGGCAAAACTGCCGAGCTCGACCCCGACCACCATCGCCCGCAGCGCATCCATATCGAAATTCGCCGACATCGACCCGAAAACCTGAAATGGAACTTACGATCATTTCGTTATTCGGAATGATCATGCATCGCTAGCCTCCTGTCCAGCGGCCTTTGCGGCCGGACCAGACCATGGAGGACAGCGCATGAAGCCCGATCTGATCGAGCAGTTGACGACGCTCACCACCCCGCATCTGGCGGATGGCTCCCTGCGCTGCGGTGTGCCCATCCGCTTTGCACCTTCCGGGCTGCGGCCGCTCACGCCGGACATGGAAGTGCGCGGCCGCGCCCGCCCGGTGCGCCATGTCGGCAGCATCGACGTCTTCTTCGAGCTGCTTGAGCATGCTGCGCCGGGCGAGGTGATCGTCATCGACAATGGCGGGCGCCTCGACGAGGCCTGCATCGGCGACATCGTCGCGATCGAGGCGAAGGCAGCGGGCATCGCCGGCTTCGTGATCTGGGGCCTGCATCGCGACAATCGCGAGCTCTCCGAGCTCGGCCTGCCTGTCTTCAGCCTCGGCGCGCTGCCGACCGGGCCGCAGCGCCTGCATCCGCGGCCGCATGACCTGTTCCATCAGGCGCTGGTCGGCCAGCACGGCATCACCGAGACCGACTACGTCGCCGCCGACAGCAATGGCGTGCTGTTCCTGCCCGAAAGCCGGATCGAGGACATCGTCGCGGCTGCTATCGGCTACCGCGAGACCGAGGCGCGCCAGCTCGCGGCGATGCGCAATGGCCGCAGCTATCGCAGCCAGACCCGTTTCGACCAGTATCTGGCGACGCGGGCGCAGGACCCGGCCTATGGCTTCCGCCAGCATCTCAAAGACATCGCTGCGGCCGGCGAGGTCTGATCCCGCTCGCCCATCACGACGCCAGCGGCACGTCCGCCGCCTTCACCACGAGACATCGCAATGACCAAGCAGATCCGCATCCACGAGAATGGCGGCCCCGACGTGCTGCGCTATGAAGACGCCGCACTTGGCAATCCCGGGCCGGGCCAGGTCCGCCTGCGCCAGACGGCCGTCGGCCTCAACTTCATCGACGTCTACCAGCGTAGCGGCCTCTATCCGCTGCCGTTGCCGAGCGGCATCGGCCTGGAGGCGGCGGGCACCGTCGAGGCAGTCGGCGACGGCGTCGCCAATCTGCAGCCGGGCGACCGCATCGCCTATGCCGGCGGCCCGCCCGGCGCCTATGCCGAAGCGCGCATCATGCCGGCCGCTCCGCTGGTCAAGCTGCCCGACGCGATCAAGGACGAGCAGGCCGCGGCGATGATGCTGCAGGGCCTGACGGCCTATTACCTGATCCATCGAACCTACCGGGCGAAGCTCGGCGACACCGTGCTCCTGCATGCCGCGGCCGGCGGCGTCGGGCTCATCGCCTGCCAATGGCTCAGCGCGCTCGGCGTCACCGTGATCGGCACCGTCGGCAGCGAGGAGAAGGCGGCGCTGGCGCGCGCCCATGGCTGCGCCCATACGATCCTCTATCGCGAGGAGAACATCGCCGAGCGGGTGCGCGCGATCACGGACGGCGCCGGTGTCCCCGTCGTGTTCGATTCGGTCGGCAAGGACACCTGGGAGGCGTCGCTCGACAGCCTGAGCCCGCTTGGCCTGATGGTCAGCTACGGCAATGCCTCGGGAGCGGTGCCACCCTTCGCCGTCGGCCAGCTCGCCAGCAAGGGCTCGCTGTTCGTGACGCGGCCGATGCTCGCAACCTATATGGCCAGGCGCGGCGACCTCGAAACGGCCGCCAACGCGCTGTTCACCGTCGTCGCCGACGGCACGGTCAAGATCGCGGCCCTGCAGTCTTATCCGCTGGCCGATGCCGCGCAGGCGCATCGCGACCTCGAGGCCCGCAGGACCTCCGGCTCGACGATACTCATCCCGTAGTGTCGACCTCCGGCCGCGGATCAGACGTCGAGCTTGATCCGCGGCACCGACGGGTCGCGCCGCGCCGTCTCGATCACGCTGTCGAGCAGGCCGGGGAAGCGCCGCTCGAACTCTTCGCGGCGGATGCTGAGGAAGCGCACGGTCCCCTCCGCCCGCGAGCGCGTGATCCCCGCCTCGCGCAGTTTGGCGAAATGGTAGGACAGCAGCGAGGGCGAGGCGAGCTCGGTGAAGGCGCCGCAGCGCGCCTTGTCGACCTCATCGCAATCGGCGAGCGAGACCAGGATGCCGAGGCGGATCGGATCGCCCAAAGCCGCAAATACGTCCGCCGGCAGGACGTCCTCGATCTCGGGATGGAAGAGCTGCTTCATCACCTCCGACTTAATTGCATCGGCTGCTCCTGACAAGTTTCAATGATCCTTGAAAATAGGATTGACTCATGGTCGGCCGACGCCCATGATTCAACAATCATTGAAATTGTCGGCATCTCCCCACGGAGCCCTTTGCCATGGATATCCGTCTCCTTCTGCTGGCCGGCGGCGCCTTCGCCATCGGCACGGGCAGCCTCGTCATCACCGGCATCCTGCCCAATCTCGCCGCCGCCTTCGGCGTCAGCGTCGACACGGCCGGCCTGCTGATCTCGATCTTCGCCATCGCCTACGCCATCGGCTCGCCGGTGCTCTCGACGCTGCTCGGCAATGTCGAGCGCAAGCTCGTGCTGGTCGGCTCGCTCACCGTCTTCACCCTCGCCAATCTCGTCGCCGCCTTCACCAGCGACTTCTCCTCACTGATGCTGGCGCGCATCGTCATGGCGCTCGCATCGGGCGTGTTCATGCCGGCGGCGAACGCCGTCGCAGTGGCGCTCGTCCCGCCGGAGCGCCGGGCTCGCGCCATCGCGCTGGTCACCGGCGGCATGACGGTGTCGCTGATCCTCGGCGTCCCGCTCGGCACCGCCGTCGCCACGCTCGGCTGGCACTTCCCCTTCCTCGTCGTGGCGCTGTTCGGTGCGCTCGCGCTCGCCGGCTTGCTGCTCAAGATGCCGGCCGGCCTGCCGCGCGGCGCCAATACGCTCGCCGAGCGGCTGCAGGTCGCGCGCCGCGGCGATGTGCTGCTGGCGCTCGGCACCACCGCGCTTTGGACCACCGGCGCCTTCACGCTCTACACCTATGTCGCGCCCTTCCTCTCGGCCCATGCCGGCATCTCCGGCCACTGGCTGAGCGCGACCCTGGTGCTGACCGGCATCGGCTCGGCACTGGGCAACCAGCTCGGTGGCCAGGCCAGCGACCGCTTCGGCCCGGTGCCGACGTTGACCTTCGTGCTCAGCCTGCTCGCGACCTCCCTCGCCGCCGCCTCGCTCGTCGCGGTGACGCTGCCGCCGGTGGTGGCGATCTTCATCCTGCCAGTGATCCTGATGATCTGGAGCGGCGCCGGCTGGGCCGGGCATCCCTCGCAGATGTCGCGCCTCGCCGCGATGGCGCCGGATGCCGTCGTGGTCGCGCTCTCGCTCAACGCCTCGGCGCTCTATGTCGGCATCGCCGCCGGGGCCGCGCTCGGCCAGCAGGTGTTGCGCCATGGCGCCTCCTGGGAGCTCGGCTTCGTTGGCGCCGCCTGCGAGCTCGGCGCGCTCGGCCTGCTGCTGATCGCGACCCAGCGGCGCAAGGCGGCGGCGCGCGAAGCCGCCCGCGTCAGCGAGGTCGCGGTCGCCCCGACTGCGCGCTGATCGGCATCCGCCAATCGACTGCTCAGCCCGCCCGCCGTCACGGCGGGCGGGTTTGCCGTTCCCGGCTCAGGCCCTGACCTCGAACACCATGTTGAACGGCGTCTCGGTGGCGCGGCGGAAGCGGGTGAAGCCGGCATCGAGCGCGACCTTTCGCAGGCGCATCTCGCCGGCCTGCGCCCCCAGCCCCAGCCCGACCTCCTGCGCCATCGAGGCCGGCGTGCAGATCATCGTCGAGGCCCCGTAGTAGATCCGACCGACCGGATTGAGGTTCTGCTTGAGATTGTCGTGGGCGAAGGGCTCGACGATCATCCAGGTGCCGCCTTCGGCCAGCGTCTCCCCGACATGGCGGCCGGCCCCAACCGGATCGCCCATGTCGTGCAGGCAGTCGAACATCGCGACGAGATCATAGCCCGCCGCTGGGAAATCCTTGGCGCTGGCGCGCTCGAAGACGATGCGATCGCCGACGCCGGCCTTCTGCGCCGCCTCCCTGCCCTTCTCGATCGAGGGGCCGTGATAGTCGAAGGCGTAGAAGCGCGACTTCGGATAGGCCTGCGCCATCAGGATGGTCGAGGCGCCATGGCCGCAGCCGACATCGGCGACGACGGCACCCGCTTCGAGCTTGGCCTTGACGCCGTCCAGCGCCGGGATCCAGCTGCTCACCAGATTGGTGTTGTAGCCCGGCCGGAAGAAGCGCTCGGTGCCGCGGAACAGGCAGTTGCTGTGCTCGTGCCAGCCCAGTCCTGAGCCGGTCTTGAAGGCCTCTTCGACCTTGGGCTCGTCGACCCACATCGACTGGACGATCTCGAAGGCGCCGGCGAAGAAGGCCGGGCTGCCCTCCTCGGCGAAGGCCATGGCCTGCTCGGGCGACAGGCTGAAGCTGTCGATCGTCTCGTCATACTGAACGTACTCGGCCGCAGCCTGGGCCGAGAGCCATTCGCGGACATAGCGTTCTTTCAGGCCGGTCCGGCTGGCGAGTTCCGCCGCGGTGACCGGCTCGCCATCCGCCATCGCCTTGTAGAGGCCGAGCTGATCGCCGAGGACGATGAGGGAGCCGGTGACGCAGGCTCCGACGTCTCCGACGAGGCGTCCCACCAAGGCATCGAGTTTCTGCGGGTCCGACTCACGCATGGCCAAGCTCCTCTGGTTGGGGAGGGCGTGGCCGGGGCCTGACGCGAACCGGCTCGACGCCATCGCGGAAACCGATGCTATACTCCGCCCGGAGGGGCTCAACTGCGCAAAGGGAGAGTCTCGTTCGCCTGTGCGCGCATGACAGGAAGAAGCGCTTTCCGCTTTCCCCCGCCGCCTCGCCCGTCTATAGCGAGCGCCTAGCATTCATCTTTGGGCACGCGCTGGCCTCCGCTCCTTTCGATCGGACGGGCCGTGCGCGCCCGCACGGAACCGGTCGAGACCATGCCCAAGCGCACAGACATCAAGACGATCCTGATCATCGGCGCCGGCCCCATCATCATCGGCCAGGCTTGCGAATTCGACTATTCCGGCACCCAGGCCTGCAAGACGCTGAAGGCCGAGGGTTACCGCATCGTCCTGGTCAACTCGAACCCGGCGACGATCATGACCGATCCGGAGCTGGCCGACGCGACCTATGTCGAACCGATCACGCCCGAGGTCGTCGCCAAGATCATCGAGAAGGAGCGCAACGTCTTAGCCGGCGGCTTCGCCCTGTTGCCGACCATGGGCGGCCAGACCGCGCTCAACTGCGCCCTCTCGCTGCAGAAGATGGGCGTGCTGGAGAAGTTCGACGTCGAGATGATCGGTGCCACCGCCGACGCCATCGACAAGGCCGAGGATCGCGAGCGCTTCCGCGAGGCGATGACCAAGATCGGTCTCTCCACCCCGCGCTCGCACCACGTCAAGACGCTCGGCGCCGCACTGGAGGCGCTGGAGGATATCGGCCTGCCGACGATCATCCGCCCGTCCTTCACCATGGGCGGCACCGGTGGCGGCATCGCCTACAACAAGAGCGAGTTCATCGAGATCTGCGAGCGCGGCATCGACGCCTCGCCGACGAGCGAGATCCTGATCGAGGAGAGCGTCCTCGGCTGGAAGGAATACGAGATGGAGGTCGTCCGCGATAAGGCCGACAACTGCATCATCGTCTGCTCGATCGAGAACCTCGACCCGATGGGCGTCCATACCGGTGATTCGATCACCGTCGCCCCGGCGCTGACGCTGACCGACAAGGAATACCAGATCATGCGCGACGCCTCGCTGGCGGTGCTGCGCGAGATCGGCGTCGAGACCGGCGGCTCGAACGTGCAGTTCGCGGTCGATCCCGCGACCGGGCGGATGATCGTCATCGAGATGAACCCGCGCGTCTCGCGCTCCTCGGCACTGGCGTCGAAGGCCACCGGCTTCCCGATCGCCAAGGTCGCGGCGCGCCTCGCCATCGGCTACACGCTCGACGAGATCGAGAACGACATCACCGGCGGCGCCACCCCGGCCTCGTTCGAGCCGACGATCGACTATGTCGTCACCAAGATCCCGCGCTTCGCCTTCGAGAAGTTCCCGGGCTCCGAGCCGACGCTGACCACCGCGATGAAGTCGGTCGGCGAGGCCATGGCGATCGGCCGCACCTTCCAGGAATCGCTGCAGAAGGCGCTGCGCTCGCTCGAAACCGGCCTCGACGGGCTCGACGAGATCGAGATCGAGGGCATCGGCCAGGGCGACGACCGCAACGCGATCAAGGCCGCGCTCTCGACCCCGACGCCGGACCGTATCCTCCAGATCGCCCAGGCTATGCGCGCCGGTTTCACCGACGAGCAGATCCATGAGAGCTGCAAGGTCGATCCCTGGTTCCTCGAGCAGATGCGCGGCATCGTCGAGACCGAAGAGAAGATCCGTAAGCACGGCCTGCCGCAGACCCCGATCGCCTTCCGCCAGCTCAAGGCGATGGGCTTCTCCGACAAGCGCCTCGCTGCCGTCTCCGGCAAGAGCGAGGCCGAGGTCCGCACCCTGCGCCGCTCGCTGAAGGTGCGCCCGGTCTACAAGCGCATCGACACCTGCGCCGCCGAATTCGCCTCGCCGACCGCCTATATGTACTCGACCTATGCCATGCCGTTCGCGGGCGCGCCGGCCGACGAGGCCAAGCCCTCCGACCGCAAGAAGGTCGTCATCCTCGGCGGCGGTCCGAACCGGATCGGCCAGGGCATCGAGTTCGACTATTGCTGCTGCCACGCCTGCTACGCGCTGCGCGACGCCGGCTACGAGACCATCATGGTCAACTGCAACCCCGAGACGGTCTCAACCGACTACGACACCTCGGACCGGCTCTATTTCGAGCCGCTGACCGCCGAGGACGTGCTCGAGATTCTCGAGACCGAGAAGCAGGCCGGCACGCTGCACGGCGTCATCGTCCAGTTCGGCGGCCAGACCCCGCTGAAGCTGGCGCATGCGCTGGAGCAGGCCGGCATCCCGATCCTCGGGACGACGCCCGACGCAATCGACCTCGCCGAGGACCGCGACCGCTTCAAGCGCCTGCTCGACAAGCTGCAGCTCAAGCAGCCGAAGAACGGCATCGCCTATTCGGTCGAGCAGTCGCGCCTGATCGCGGCCGAGCTCGGCCTGCCCTTCGTCGTGCGCCCGTCCTATGTGCTCGGCGGCCGCGCCATGGAGATCATCCGCGACGAGACCCAGTTCGAGAACTACCTGCTCGGCACCCTGCCCTCGCTGATCCCCTCCGAGGTCAAGGCCAAGTACCCGAACGACAAGACCGGGCAGATCAACACCGTCCTCGGCAAGAACCCGCTGCTGTTCGACCGCTATCTCTCGGACGCGATCGAGGTCGACGTCGACTGCCTCTGCGACGGCAAGGAAGCCTTCATTGCCGGCATCATGGAGCATATCGAGGAGGCCGGCATCCACTCCGGCGATTCGGCCTGCTCGCTGCCGCCGCGCTCGCTCTCGCCTGAGCTGATCGCCGAGCTGGAGCGCCAGAGCAAGGCAATGGCGCTCGCCCTCGACGTCGGCGGCCTGATGAACGTGCAGTACGCCATCAAGGACGGCGAGATCTACGTGCTCGAGGTCAATCCGCGAGCGTCGCGCACCGTGCCCTTCGTCGCCAAGGTGATCGGCCAGCCGATCGCCAAGATCGCGGCGCGGCTGATGGCCGGCGAGAAGCTCGCGAGCTTCGGCCTGAAGCAGGAGAAGCTCCAGCATGTCGGCGTGAAGGAGGCGGTGTTCCCCTTCGCCCGCTTCCCCGGCGTCGACGTCCTGCTCGGGCCGGAGATGCGCTCGACCGGCGAGGTCATCGGCCTCGACCGCTCCTTCGACGTCGCCTTCGCCAAGAGCCAGCTCGGCGCCGGCTCGAAGGTCCCGGTCAAGGGCACGGTCTTCGTCTCGGTCCGCGACGAGGACAAGCCGCGCATCCTGCCCTCCATGGCGGTCCTGGCGGAGCTCGGCTTCCAGATCGTCGCCACCGGCGGCACACTGCGCCTGCTGCAGGAGAACGGCATCCGCGCCAGCAAGATCAACAAGGTGCTGGAAGGCCGCCCGCACGTCGTCGACGCCATCAAGAACGGCGAGATCCAGCTCGTCTTCAACACCACCGACGGTCCACAGGCGCTGGCGGACTCGCGCTCGCTGCGCCGGGCGGCCCTCTTGCACAAGGTGCCCTATTATACCACCTTGGCCGGAGCGATCGCCGCGGCGGAGGGCATCAAGGCCTATTGCAGCGGCGATCTCGAAGTGAGGTCGCTGCAATCCTATTTCGCCCGCGCCGCCTGACCGGCCGCGCGGCGAAGTAGTTTTTCGACGATCGGGAGCGATTCGGGCGCGTCGGCCTTAAGCTGGCGCGTGACCGATCGCTTTTCATAACTGGGACGGAACGATGGACAAGGTTCCCATGACGGCCGGCGGTTTCGCCGCCCTGGAAGTCGAGTTGAAGCAGCGCCAGCAGGTCGAGCGCCCGCGCATCATCACGGCGATCGCCGAGGCGCGCGCGCTGGGCGATCTCTCGGAGAATGCCGAGTATCACGCTGCGAAGGAGGCCCAGTCGCTGAACGAGGGCCGCATCATGGAGCTCGAATCGCTGATCGGCCGGGCCGACATCATCGATGTCAGCAAGCTCGGCGGCGACACCATCAAGTTCGGCGCCACCGTCAAGCTGATCGACGACGATACCGAGGAAGAGAAGCTCTACCAGATCGTCGGCGAGCCGGAATCGGACGTGAAGTCCGGCAAGGTCTCGATCGGCTCGCCGATCGCGCGCGCCTTGATCGGCAAGAAGGTCGGCGATTCCGTCCAGGTCAACACGCCCGGCGGCGGCAAATCCTACGAGGTCGTCAGCGTCGCATTCCGCTAGATCATCGCGTGTCCGAACGGACACGGTCACGATGATCTATCAACTGGTCATGGCATCGGATTCTTCCGAAAAGTGGAATCCATTTTTCGGCCCGATGCCAGCGGACGACTTGGCCAGCCCGGCGGCAAACCCTACATTGAGGGCCTGACTGCCGCCGGAGACTGCCCCATGACCACGCGTCGCGCATTTCTCACCGGGTCCGCCGTACTCGCCGCCGGCGGGCTCGTTTCGTTTTCGGCTTCGGCTCAACCCATCTCGATCGGCGCGATCAAGGTCGATGCCCGCAGCCTCGGCCCGCTCGGTTGGGGCGAAAATGCCCCGCGGATCGGCCGGGCCTTCGAAAGCAGGCTCGCCAGCGAGCTCCTTCCCCTGCGCCGCCGTGGCGGTCCGACCCTGCATGTGACCGTGCTCAGCCTCTGGCTCGGCGCGGGCGTCGGTGGCGGCATGGCAGGCGACGGCAGCGGCGGCAGCGACGACAACATGCTGAGCATCATCGAGGTCGCCGATCGCCGCGGCCCGCTCGTCAGCCGCGAGATCCGCTCGATGCTGCCGTCCACCTCGGGCGGCGCCTGGTACCGTCCGGATGCCGACCAGCGCCGCATCGCCGCTTTGCTGGAAAACAACGCCCAGTGGGTCCGGCGTTATCTCGGCGCCTGAGGTCATGTTCGCGCGTCGCATCGTCCTGACCGGCTTCGTCGCCACCCTGCTGGCTGGTTGCCAGACGACCGCGCAAACCGCCTCCCCCGTGGCGATCGACAGGGTCCGGGTAGACACCGGGCCGCTGGCGACCAAGGGGCAGAGCGCCACCGCCGCGGCGATCAAACCGATGCTGGAGCGCGAGCTTGCCAGCCTGCGCACGACGGACGTCGGACACGGCGCGACCCTGCACGTCGCCGTCACAGGGCTTTACCTGGCGAGCTATGCCGGCGGGCAGTCCGTCACGCTCGGCAATGACACGCTCGAAAGCGAAGTCCGGCTGATCGGAGTCGACGGCCGCGAGATCGGCCGTTACCCGATCCTCGCCATCATGGCGCCGAGCTATGGCGGCGCCTGGTATCGGCCAGACGTGAACCAACGCCGAATCGAGGCGCTCGTCGCCAGCAACGCGCAATGGATCAGGCGGGCGGTCAGCCAGTCCTAAGGCTGGAGCCGCCGGCCCGGCCGGTACGATTTACACCTTCCGCGCGCTTCCCTATCGTCAACACGACGTCTGTCCCCGAGGGAGAACAATGATGCTGCGCGGAGTCCTGGCCGCTCTATTGCTCGTGGGCGTTGCGCCGCCCGCGCAGGCGGACAGTCAAGCCTGGAACGGGCGCTGGTCTGGGACGATTTCCAGCGGGGTCGCTGTTGCCATTACGATATCCAACGGAAAGGTCAGCGAATACCGCTTCGGCAGGCGTGCCGCCAACATCGCTTACGGCAGCGTCTCCGACGATCGCGTCTCATTCTCGCCAGGCTCGGCCGCCGTCATTACCCTGACTCCCGCAGGCCCGAACCAGGCAAATTATTCATTTTCCCACCCGCAACTGGGGCCGGCGACCGGATTGCTGTCGAAGAGCGTGTCTCGCAACACGTCCGCGCCCGTGCATGCCGCAGCGCGCACCTCAAAGGCATGGCATGGCACATGGGGCCGGGACGGCGGCTGGGTGCTCACCGTCTCACAGGGCAGCGTGGCCTATCGCTATCGTGGCGAAAGCCAGGCGGTCTCGAACATCAGCGCCGACGACAGCCGACTAACCTTCGACACGCCGCTCGGGCGTATGGTCCTGACGATGCGCCCGGACCAGAAGGCCGACTACATCTACACCTCTGGAGGCCAGACGACGCAGGGCACGGCCTGGCGCCGGTAGTCTGACTCAAA
The DNA here is from genome assembly GCA_005502805.1 of Rhizobiales bacterium 2SD. Taxonomy (GTDB): domain Bacteria; phylum Pseudomonadota; class Alphaproteobacteria; order Rhizobiales; family Beijerinckiaceae; genus Allobosea. Next base: position 292,188 of record SCMY01000002.1, read on the forward strand.
GCGGCGCGATCGGAGCGTCCTTGACCCGATCGAGCGCCAGCGCCGTGCGGACATTGCGCACGTTCGGCAGCGCCGTCAGATCGGCGACGAAGTCCTGGAAGGCCTTCAGATCGGTCGCGACGCATTTCAGGATGAAGTCGATGTCGCCCGACAGCGTCCAGCACTCGCGCACCAGCGACCAGTCGCGGATCCGCTCCTGGAAGGCGGCAAGGTCGGCCTCGGCCTGGCTCGCGAGATGGACGAAAGCGAAGCAGACCACTTCGATGCCGAGCTTGCGCTCGTCGAGCAGCGCCCGGTAGCCGATGATGACCCCGGCCTCTTCCAGCGCGCGCACGCGGCGCAGGCAAGGCGGCGGCGAGATACCGACCCGGCTCGCGAGCTCGACATTGGTCATGCGCCCGTCACTCTGCAGCTCCGTCAGGATGCGGAGATCGATCTCGTCGAGTTTGGCGCGCACAAATCCTCCTGAAAAAGAGCCGCGCTGGTGTAGACGGGCCATCGACGCGATACAAGGCATCGACCACGCCAATTCCGGGCCTACCAGCCGTGCCGACAGAAAAGACGCCTTCCCTCTGGGTGCTGACCGACGGCAAGGCCGGCGACGAAGTGCAGTGCCTCGGCGTCGCCGAGCGCATCGGCGCCGTCCCGGAGATCCGCCGCATCGATCCGGGCAAGCCCTGGAGCTGGCTGATGCCCCGCGGGCCGATCGATCCACGCGAGGGACCGGACCGGCCGGGCAGCCCGATCCGGCCGCCTTTCCCTGACATCGCCATCGCCTCGGGCCGCCGCGCCGTCGCCTATCTGCGCGCGGTGAAGAAGGCCTCGAACGGTGCGACCTTCACCGTTTTTCTCAAGGACCCACGCACCGGCGCCGGCGCGGCCGACCTGATCTGGGTCTCCGAGCATGACCGGCTGCGGGGTGAGAACGTGCTGGTGACGATCACCTCACCGCACCGGCTCGCGCCGGAGGCACTCGCGGCCGCCCGGGCCGCCCCCTTGCCCGAGATCGCCGCCCTGCCTTCGCCTCGCGCTGCGGTGCTGGTCGGCGGCGACAGCCGGCATCATACGTTCCGGCCTGATGATATCGAGCGCTTCACGCGCGAGCTTGATGCCCTTGCCGCCTCCGGCGTCGCGCTGATGGGCTCGCGCTCGCGCCGCACCCCGCCGGCGCTCGACGCCGCGATCGGCACGGTCTTCCGCCGCCATGGCGGCTGGTGGTGGGATGGCTCCGGCGCCAATCCCTATGTGCCGCTGCTCGCCAATGCCGACGCCATCGTCGCCACCGCCGATTCCACCAACATGATTGGCGAGGCGGCAGCGACCGGCGCGCCGATCCTGGTTTTCGAGCCACATGGCGGGCATGGCAAACTGGCGAGGTTCTTGGAGGCGCTGAAGCGCTACGGCGCTGTGCATCATTTCCAGGGCAAGCTTGAAGGCGCCCGCTATGAACCGCTAGATTCGACCGGAACGATCGCGGCCGCCGTCTATGAGGGCTGGCGGCGTCACAAGGCTGCGATGGGGCTGGCGTGAGGTCGTCCCGATACCGATATCACCGGCTCATGCCGGTTCAGGAAGCAAAGACATGGCCCATATCCACGCCAAGGTGATGATCATCGGCTCCGGCCCGGCCGGCTACACCGCCGCGATCTATGCCGCCCGCGCCATGCTCGAGCCGGTGCTGATCTCCGGCCTGCAGGCCGGCGGCCAGTTGATGATCACCACCGATGTCGAGAACTATCCCGGCTTTGCCGACGTGATCCAGGGCCCCTGGCTGATGGAGCAGATGCAGGCCCAGGCGCAGCACATGGGCACGAAGATGGTCTCCGACCACATCGCCCGCGTCGATCTCTCGCAGCGCCCGTTCCGGCTCTGGGGCGATGGCGGCGACACCTATTCCTGCGACTCGCTGATCGTCTCGACCGGCGCACAGGCCAAGTGGCTCGGCTTGCCCTCGGAGCAGGCCTTCCAGGGCTTCGGCGTCTCGGCCTGCGCCACCTGCGACGGCTTCTTCTTCCGCAACAAGCAGGTCGTCGTGGTCGGGGGTGGCAACACCGCGGTCGAGGAGGCGCTCTATCTCGCCAATCTCGCGAGCAAGGTCACGCTGGTGCACCGGCGCGATTCGCTGCGCGCCGAGAAGGTGATGCAGGAGCGCCTGTTCAAGCACCCGAAGATCGAGGTGATCTGGGATTCGGAGGTCGCGGAAATCCTCGGCGGCACGCAGCCGCCCTCCGTGACCCATGTCCGCCTGCGCAATCTGAAGAACGGCGCCGTGCAGGACCTGCCAACCGACGGCGTCTTCGTCGCCATCGGCCACAAGCCGGCGACCGAACTGTTCGTCGGCCAGCTCGCCATGCGCGACTCCGGCTATCTCGAGGTCACGCCCGGCACGACCCAGACCAATGTGCCCGGCGTCTTCGCCGCCGGCGACGTCACCGACGAGCATTACCGCCAGGCCGTGACCGCGGCCGGCCTCGGCTGCATGGCGGCGCTCGATGCCGAGCGTTGGCTGATGGCGCAGGAACTGGGCGTGCGCGAAGCGGCGGAATGAGAGATTTCCCGACGTATCACGGGAATTGATCAGTTCCAGCACGATATTAGGGGTTAAAATCAACTCTCCCGGCAAAGGAGTCGTTGACCGGACAACCCTATCCCCCCATCATGCGTTGAACGCATAACACGGGGGGAAAGCGGTGGATTGGGACCGCATCCGCATCTTCTACACGGTTGCTGAATCGGGAAGCTTCACCAAGGCCGGCGATGGTCTGGGGCTGAGCCAATCGGCTGTGAGCCGCCAGATCGGCGCATTGGAGCGCGAATTGCGCGCGCCGCTGTTCCATCGGCACACCCGCGGCCTCATTCTCACCGAGCAGGGCGAATTGCTCTGGCGCGCCGCGCGCGAGATGACGCAGCGCCTGGAGCGCACGCGCGCCCAGCTCTCGGAGACGCGCGAGCATCCCTCCGGCGAGCTCAAGGTCACCGCCACGCGCGGCCTCGGCGGCCACTGGCTGACACCGCGCCTCGCCGAGTTCCTCGATCTCTACCCCGACATCAAGGTCGAGCTGATCCTCACCGACGAGGAGCTCGACCTCTCGATGCGCGAGGCCGACATCGCGATTCGCCTGCGCCAGCCGCAGCAGCCGGACCTGATCCAGCGCCGGCTCTTCACCGTGCACTTCCACGTCTACGGCTCACCGGCCTACATCAAGCGCTTCGGCGAGCCGAAGAGCTATGAGGATCTCGACAACCACCGACTCCTCTCCTTCGGCGCCTCCTCGCCGTCCTATCTGACGGCGGTGCATTGGCTCGGCACGCTCGGCCGCGACCAGCGCAACCCGCGCGCCATCCATCTCACCGTCAACAACATCACGGCGATGAAGCGCGCGGTCGATTCGGGCGCCGGCATCGCCATCCTGCCAGACTATCTGATCGAGGCCGGCTCGCCGCTCGTGCAGCTGATGCGCGAGACCGAGATGCCGCAGCTCGAAAGCTATCTGGTCTATCCGGAGGAAATGAAATCAGTCGCGCGTGTGCAGGTCTTCCGCGATTTCCTGATCCAGAAGGCGCAGCGCTGGACCTATTGAATTAACAGGCAGGCGCTGCCCGAAAACCCGGCAGCGCCGTGCCCATCTGGGCTGCGCATGCGTGCCACGCGCGGTCTCCCGGCAATTGTGACGAATTCTAGTAATGAGTCATGTTGCCAGCGCATAACCGACCCGCCCAATGCTGCATTGCGAAAAGGCAGGGCCTGCCCGATATTCAGCTCACGGTTGTTCGGAACGGGCTCCGCATCTCCTCCCGGCGTTGAGTTCGTTCCAGCCGTTCCCCTCTGAGATGTTTGGCGCTTTTGCGCTGGATGTTTCAAACTTTCAGGCCGGCTCCTTCGGGACGCCGGCCTTTTTTCTTGGCCGGCAGCCAGCGTCGTTCTCGGACGACGCAGAGCGGCGCCCCGAGAATCCCCATGACAACAAAGACACTGGTTTCCGAGATGTCCGGATCGAGGCCGAGCGTGACGCCTCGCGCTAGCGCCGCCGCGCTTCCAGCGGCAGCGAATCGAACAGCGACGGCTCGGCGCTGGTGCGCGCCTTCTCGATCGTCAGAATCCGCAGCTTGGTCTCGACGCCGCCATCGGCAGAGAAGCCACCGGTCTTGCCACCCGCGGCAAGCACGCGGTGGCAAGGCACGATGATCGGGATCGGATTCTGGCCGAGCGCGACGCCGACGGCGCGCGCCGCGCCGGGCTCGCCGATCCGGGCCGCGACCTCGCCATAGGTCAAGGTCTCGCCGGGCGGAATCGCCAATGCCACGGCATAGACGCGCCGGTTGAACTCCGGCGTGGCCGAGAGATCGATCGGCAGATGCGCGAGGTCACGCTGCTCGCCGGCAAGCAGGGCGACGACATCGGCGATCGCCTGCTGCACGAAGGCCGGCGGCGCGGCCTCGACGCTGTCCGGAAAGCGCCGGGCCAGGCGACGCCGGGCCGCCTCCTCGTCTCGCTCGGGCAATTGCGCCGCGACGATGCGCTCGCCTTGCCAGACCAGGGCGCAGGAACCGATCGCGGTGGTGAAGAGACAGAAGCTTGTCATGCCTTGCACGCTAGCGCAGCTGCGCGCGGCAGGGCACCCGGTTCCTGCCACGCGATGTCAGCGGTCGCCCCGGGCGAAGCGGAGCGTAGACCCGGGGCGACCCTGATCGAGACCCGGAAAGGCCACGGCTCAAGCCCAGAGCCGCTCCTTCTCCAACCCCTTGTAGAGGTCGGCCACCTGCTCGGCGTAGCCGTTGAACAGCAGCGTCGGCTTGCGGTCGCGCGAGCCCAGCACCTGCTCGCTCGCCTGGCTCCAGCGCGGGTGCGAGACCTCCGGATTCACATTGGCCCAGAAACCGTATTCGGAAGCTTGCAACCCCTCCCAGAAGGTCTTCGGCCGCTCGGCGACGAAGCTGATCTTGCTGATCGATTTGACCGATTTGAAGCCGTATTTCCACGGCGTGATCAGGCGTAGCGGCGCGCCGTGCTGGGTCGGGATCGGCTTGCCGTAGATGCCGGTCACCATCAGCGTCATGTCATGCGTCGCCTCGGCGATGGTCAGCCCTTCCGTATAGGGCCAGGGATACCAGCGCTGCGACTGCCCAGGCGCCATCTTCGGATTCAGGAAGGTCTGCATCTGGACGTATTTCGCGCCCGACAGCGGCTTGGCCAATTCGACCAGCTGCTTCAGCGTGAAGCCGGTCCACGGCACCGCCATCGACCAGGCCTCGACGCAGCGGAAGCGATAGAGCCGCTCCTCCAGCCTGACTTTCCGAATGAGGTCGTCGAAGCCGATCTCGAACGGCTTCTCGACCAGCCCGTCGATCGCGATCGTCCAGGGCCGCGTGACCAGCCGCTTCGATGCGGCGGCCACTTCCTTGGATGTGCCGAACTCGTAGAAGTTATTGTAGTTCGCCGCCAGCTCCTCGTCGGTCACCGGCCGGTCGAGGGTGTAGGCCTCGTTGCGCTTGGCCGGGTAGAGATCGAGTGTCGGATCGGCCCCCTGCGCGCTGGCGGCCTGCGGCAAGGCGGCCGCCCCGGCGATCGCACCGGCGCTGCCGGCGAGCCACTGCCGGCGATTGAGAAAAACGGCTTCCGGTGTCGCCTGGCTTTCGGGCATCTCCCAGCCGGCGCGACGCTTGATCAACATGACGGACATACTCCGTTGCAACGGAGCAAGTTTAGTCGATCCGGCGCCGGCCCACCAAGTCACGAGCGGGAGAGCAGCTCCCCCGCCCGCCCGCAGGCAATGGTGGATCGGCCATGGTCAACCCGGCAGGTCGGCGAAACGCTTGGCGTAGTCCGTCTCGAGATCCCCGATGCGCGACCAGAAGCCGCGCGCCGGGTCGCCTGCGAGCTTGTCCTCGAGGAGGCCGAGATGGGCGTGCCAGCCGCTGGAGACGCTGGCCATTTCCGTCTTGTCGGCGAGCTTGCGATGCGTCAGCACCAGCCTGACCTTGTCACCCTCCGCTGTGAGCTCGAAGGTGACCTCGGAGCTGGCGTCACCCTCGCCCGGCCATGTCATCGCCAGGGCATGCGTCGGCTCGTAGCGCGTGACGGTCCCTTTCGAAGGCCAGCCATTGTCGTTCATCTCGCGATAGCGCTCCGGCGGTCGCTCGCTGGTGATCTCGGAGTGCTTGAACAACAGGTCCGCCGCGCCGCCGACGCGCGGCTCGATCCGGCCCGAGGCCAGCCAGGTGCCGCGTTTGTCGGACTCGGTGAGATAGGACCAGACCCGCTCGATCGGGCCGGGCAGAAGCCGCTCGAAGCGGACAGCGCCGCTCTCCAGAACCTCGCCATATTCCTTCATCGCTACTCTCCTCAATCGTCTTCGGGCTGTGCGAGCTCTCGTTCCAGGCGGTCGAGCCCGGCGTTCCAGAAGCTGCGCACCTGTTGGACCCAGGCTTCGAACGCCTCGAGTCCGGTGGGATCGAGCCGGTAGATCCGGCGCTGGCCGTCGACCTCGACGCTCACCAGCCCCGCCTCCTTCAGCACCTTGAGATGCTGCGAGATCGCTGGCGCGCTCATCCCGAACTGCGCCGTGATCTCTCCCGCCGCCATGGCGCGCTGTCCCAGCATCTCGACGATGCGGCGGCGGGTCGGGTCGGCAAGGGCGGTGAAACGATCCATGTTCTTTATTTAGCAATTCACTTAATTAAGTCAATACGAAAATTATAGACCACCGGATGCGCACCCTCCCCCTTGCGTGCGGCAGGCTTGCCCTTACGGGCACGGCAGGTATTGAGGGGCGCCCTTCCCGCCTCTCGCGCCAGATCATGCCCTCCCGAAACGCTCCCCTCATCGGCATCCTGATGATGCTGCTCGGCATCCTCCTGTTCTCGCTCAACGACGTGATGGGGAAATGGCTGGTCGCGACCTATACGGTCGGCCAGATCCTGCTCCTGCGCTCCGGCGCCGCGCTCGTCGCGATCATCCCTTTCGTGGTGAAACAAGGCCTTGCCCGCACCTTGCGGCCGGAGCGGCCGGGCTTGCAGCTGCTGCGCGTCACACTCGGTTCCTGCGAAGTCGCACTGTTCTACTGGGCGGTGTCCTATCTGCCGCTCGCCGACACGATGACGCTCTGGCTGGCCGCGCCGGTCTGGGCGGTGGTGCTGGCGGCGCTGCTGCTCGGCGAGCGCGTCGATGCCGGGCGCTGGCTCGCCGTGGTCGCCGGCTTCGTCGGCGTTGCGATTGCGCTCAACCCATCAGGGCAGAGCCTGTCCATGCCGGCGATCATCGCGCTCGTCGGCAGCTTCTCCTTTGCCGCGATGATGATCACCGGCCGGCAACTGCGGGGCACGCCCGACGTGACGCTGGTCTTCTGGCAGACGCTCGGCGCACTGGTGATGGGCCTTGTGCTCCTGCCCTTCGGCTGGGTGACGCCGAGCCTCACCGACACCGCCTTGCTCAGTCTTCTGGGCATCGTCGCCATGGTCGCGCATCTCAGCGTGACACGCTCGCTCAAGCTGGCCGAGGCCTCGGTCGTGGTACCCTACCAGTACACGCTCATCGTCTGGGCGCTCGTCTTCGGCTGGTTCGTCTTCGGCGACTGGCCGAGTCCCGCCATGCTGTTCGGCTCCGCCCTGATCATCGCCGCCGGGCTCGCTTTGCTCGTGCTCGAAAGGCGCGCTGGCAATGCGGCCTCTGAGACCACCAAGGAGCGTGTTATCGTCGAGCAGAACTGACCTGGAGGGGCGATGGCCGAGGCTGCGAAACCGCCGGATTTCTGGGCCTGGCTCGGCGCCGCGATCTCTCTCGTCCTCGGTCTCTGGCTGCTCATCGCCGGCTGGCGCACCTTGCCGCTGGCGCGCGGCGATCTCCAGGTCGCCGACCATGTCGGGCCGATGAGCTACAGCACGCCGCTGATGCGCGTCAGCTCGGGACGCCGCGGAACGGCGACCTATCGCACGCAGGATTTGTGGCTCGTCGTGCTCAGCAACGACCCGCGGATCAACTACCAGCAGCTCTATCGGCCCGCCCGCGGCCTCTGGGTCGATGGCATCGACCGGCTCGACCATGACCAGCAGGTCCGCTTCCTCGTCGATCCGGGCCACCGGCTCGTCTATGAGGCGACCTCGCGCGGCAAGACCTTCCTCGCCTATGACGACACCGCCGAGACGCTGACCAGCGGCGCCCGTCGCGCCATGCTGTTCGGCTTCGCCCTGCTCGGCAGCGTCGCCTGGCATCTCTGGCCGCTGGCGCTGCGCTACTGGCGCGAGCGGCAAGGCGTCGACCAGGCCACGTCCTGATCCCGCTGGCCGCCGGGGTGTTCTGCGCCGGCGTCGGGGCTCCGGGGCTGGCGCCGCAGCGCCGGGCGGGCGACAAAAAGCAGGCCCGCCCGAACGAGTGAGCGGGCGGGAGGACTTCATGGCGACGATCACCTATCTGACCACCGTCCAGTTCGGCTTCGGCGAGCTCAAGACACTCGCTCCCGGCCTGGCCGACCTGAAGATCGCGCGCCCGCTGATCGTTGCCGACCGGGGCCTGGCCGCGACCGGCCTGATCGACCGGCTGCGCGCCGCCTCGCCTCTGCTCGGCAACGCCCCGCTCTTCGTCGACACGCCGACCAACCCGACCGAGGAAGCGGTCGAAGCCGCGGTGGCGCTCTATCGTGAGCATGATTGCGACGGGCTTGTCGCCATCGGCGGCGGCTCGCCGATCGACCTTGCCAAGGGCGTCGCCCTGCTCGCCAGCCATGACGGGCCGCTCGAAGCCTATGCCGCGATCCTCGGCGGCATCCCGAAGGTGACGAGCAAGGTCGCACCGGTGATCGCCGTCCCGACCACCGCCGGCACCGGCAGCGAAGTCGGCCGCGCCGCTCTGATCACCCTGAAGGACGGCCGCAAGCTCGGCTTCATCTCGCCATACCTGATCCCGAAGCTCGCCATCTGCGATCCCGAGCTGACGCTCGGCCTGCCGGGCTGGCTCACCGCCGCGACCGGCATGGACGCGCTCACTCATTGCATCGAGACCTATCTGAGCCCACGCGAGAACCCGCCGGCCGAGGCGATCGCGCTCGACGGACTGAGGCGCGCCGCCTTCCACATCGAGCGCGCCACCGTCGACGGCTCCGACCGCGAGGCTCGTAAGGAGATGCTGATGGCGGCCCTGCAGGGCGGGCTGACCTTCCAGAAGGGCCTCGGCGCCGTCCATGCACTCTCTCATCCGCTCGGCGGCCTGAAGCAGGTCTCGCTGCATCACGGCACGCTCAACGCCGTGCTGCTGCCGGCGGTGCTGCGCTTCAACGAGCCGGCGGCACCAGCCAAATACGCGGAAATCCGCCGCGTGCTCGGCCTATCCGGCGATGCCGACCTCGCCGCCTGGGTGGCTGGGCTGACGCAGCGCCTCGGCCTGCCGGCTTCGTTGTCGCAGATGGGCGTTCCGCGCGACGTCCTGCCCGCCATCGCCGAAGCGGCGACGCAGGACCATTCGAGTGCAACCAATCCACGGCAGGCGAGCGCGGCCGACTATCTGGCGATGCTGGAAGCCTCGTTCGGCTGAGGCGGCCGGATCGAAAAGCCACAGGCACCGCCTGACCAGTCGGAATAGCGCCCCGGTGCCTTGACCCCGATCAGCCTCGCCGCCATCGTGCCGGCGACGGATCCACTTTCCCTGTACGAGGCTCTCATGCGCCGCGTTTCGCTGCTTTCCGCTCTCGTCGCCGCGCTCTGTTTCGCCGGCGCCTCCGCCCAAGCGGCCGGCGGTCGCTACGTCCATCCCGCCGACCGGGCGGAAGAGCGGATCATTCCGATGTATGGCAATCTGCCGGCCTGCGAGGATCCTGCCGTCCTCGGCGAGATCACCAGCTGGTTCAACTCCCGCGAGTCCAAATTCTGGGGCCCGCTGCAGGCGATCAGCTTCGACCGGGTCCGCCCCATCGCCTGGCGCCCCTGGGGCGAAGATTTCGTCCCACGCCGCTTCTGCACTGCACGGCTTTTGACCAATGACGGCGTGCTGCGCCGGGTCGACTATTCGGTGCGCGAGAATCTCGGCCTGTTCGGCTGGACCTGGAACGTCAACTGGTGCGTAACCGGTCTCGACCGCCACCGCTCTTACGCGCCAGACTGCAAGATGGCTCGCCCCTGATTCAGGCGCGGGCCATGCTGAAACGAATTGCCGCCGGTCTTCTGGCGATTGGCGCACTGGCCGGCACGGCCTTCGCGCAAGGCCGCTATGACCGTGGCGGCACTCCGGGCGACTTCGATTTTTACGTGCTCGCCTTGTCCTGGTCGCCCGGTTTCTGTGAGATCGAGGGCGACCGGCGCAATCGCGAGCAATGCGCCCCCGGCGCCAATCTCGGCTTCGTCGTGCACGGTCTCTGGCCGCAATATGAGCGCGGCTATCCCAGCGATTGCGGGCCCGGCCGCTCACCCTCGCGGATCGCAATGGAGCAGGCCGAAGGTCTGTTCCCATCGGACGGCCTTGCCCGCTACCAATGGCGCAAGCACGGCAGCTGCTCCGGCTCGAGCCCGGCCGACTACTTCGCCGATGTCCGCCGTGCCCGCGAGAAGATCAAGATTCCACCCGCTCTGCAGAAGGGCGAGAGCGAGCAGAACTGGACCGCGCTCGATCTCGAACGCGCTTTCGTCGACGCCAATCCCGGCCTGCGCACCGACATGATGTCGGTCTCCTGCCGGCGCGGCGTGCTGGAAGAGGTGCGGATTTGCTTCAGCAAGGATCTGCGCGGCTTCCGCACCTGCCAGGAAGTCGATCGGTCAGGCTGCCGCGCCCGCGATTTCCGCGTCAACGCGATCCGTTGATCCGATGAACTATCGCCATGGCTTCCATGCCGGCAACTTCGCCGATGTGCTCAAGCATGTCGTGCTGATGCGTGTCCTCACGCATCTCAACGCCAAGGACAAGCCCTGGCGCGTCATCGACACCCATGCCGGCGCCGGTCGTTACGATCTCGGTTCCGAGGAAGCGCTGAAGACGCATGAATGGCGGGACGGCGTCGCCCGGCTCGATCAGGCTCCGCTCGCACCGCCGGTGGAAGAGCTGCTCGCGCCCTGGCGCGACGCTCTGTCGACCGCGCGCAGCCGGCACGGCGCCGATGCCTATCCCGGCTCACCCTGGCTCTGCCGGCATGCTATGCGCGCGGATGATCGGCTGATCGCCGCCGAGCTGCATGAGAACACCTATCGCAAGCTCGCACAGGCGCTGGGTCGCGACGAGCGTTGCAAGGCGCTGGAGATCGACGGCTGGACGGCGCTGCGGGCTAATGTGCCGCCCAAGGAACGCCGCGGCCTCGTGCTGATCGATCCTCCCTTCGAGGAGAAGGACGAGTTTGCGACGCTGGCAGCCGAATTCATCGCGGCGCACCGCAAATGGCCGACCGGCATCTATGCGCTCTGGTATCCGATCAAGGACGAGCGTGCCGTCGAGCGTCTGCTGGACACGATTCTGAATGCCGGCATTGGCCGCCTGCTCCGAATCGAGATCGATGTCGACCGGCCGGATGCCGCCGGCGGCCTGAGCGCGACGGGGATGCTTCTCGTCAATCCGCCCTGGCTGCTGGCGCAGGAGGCCGAGATTCTCCTGCCCGCTCTGTGCGAACGGCTCGCGCAGGGCCCGCGTCCGCGCTATCGCTGCGAGGCGATCCGCCCCGACGGCTGATCGTCCTGCCAGCCGAAAGGGTTTCCGATGCTGATCCTGCGCTCTTCCCCGACCTCGCCTTTCGGCCGCAAGATCAAGATCGCCATAGCCGAGCTCGGCTTGGATGATCGCATCGAGGTCGTGCCGGCCGACACCAACGACCCCGCGGAAACGCTCCGGCGCCAGAATCCGCTCGGCAAGGTGCCGACCTTGGTGTTCGAGGACGGCTCGACGCTGTTCGATTCGCGAGTGATCGCCGAGTATCTCGACCATCTAGCCGGCGGCGGCATGCTCTTTCCCCCCGGAGAGGCACGCTTCGGTCAATTGCGGCTGCAAGCGCTCGCCGACGGCATCTGTGACGCAGGCCTGCTGCAGGTCTACGAAATCCGCCTGCGTGCGCCGGAACTGCGTAGCGCCGCCTGGGTCGAAAACCAGACCGGCAAGGTCGCGCGCGCCCTCGCCTCGCTCGAAGCAGCGCCGCCGGCTTATGATCGACCGCGCATCGGCGAGATCGCCCTCGCCTGCGCGCTCGGCTATCTCGACCTGCGCTTCGATGGCGCCTGGCGAGCAAGCCATCCCGCGTTGGTCGCCTGGCTGGCTGCTTTCGCAGCGCGGGTGCCGGCTTTCGAGGCGACGCGCTTCAAGGGCTAGCGGATTCTTCGATCGGCCGGTAGGGCCGCGGAAGCGCCGTCGCCCGAAGCGCAACGCTCACGCAATCCAGGCGCGGCAGAGTGCGTCGTCGCTGGGGCCGCCTCGCCGCGCCCGCGACGACGGACATCCGGAGCTCGACGCCTGAAATGAGGGTAGACCCTGCAGACAACAAAAAACCCGGTGGCCGAGGCCACCGGGTCCGTTCTGTCTCCGGGAGGAGAGGATCAGAACTTGTAGCTGAGACGGGCGCGGACGACCGAGAAGTCGGTGCCGACCTTGGTCGCAGCGCCAAGGATGTTCTTCTCGCCGAGGTCGACGTACTGATACTCGACACCAGCAACCAGGTTGTTGGTGAAGGCATACTCGATGCCGCCGCCGACAGCGAAGCCGCCGGTGTGGGTGCGATCCGACGAGAAGTTCAGGGCCGGGATCGAGGTCTTCACGTTGCCGTAGGCCCAACCACCGGTGGCGTACACCAGGAACCGGTCGAAGGCGACGCCGGCGCGAGCGCGGACGGTGCCGTACCACTCGGTCTTGACGTTGACCAGGCCGAGGTTGCTGCCGCTGCTCAGGTCAGCGCCCTGGAAGTCAGCTTCCGCGCCGATCACGAACTGGCCGATCTGGTAGTTGTAGCCGACCTGGCCACCACCGACGAAGCCGTCGAGATCGCCGACATTGGCGAAACCGTTGGCGTTCACATTGCCGAAGCCGTAGCCGGCGTTGGCACCGACGTAGAAGCCGGTCCAGGTGAAGGCGGGAACGTAGACCGGGGCGACGACCGGGCCCTTGCGGCTCGGCAGGTCAGCGGCGGAGGCAGCGCCGGCGGCGAGCAGGCCGAGGGCCGCAACGCCCGAAAGCAGATACTTCTTCATGACGAACTCCTTAGTCATCGTATTCTCCGGCGCTGGCCGGTGGTGATTTCAGTGACCTCTATATAAGGCCGGTGGCGGGCCGTGTCTGTTGCGGCGAGAACACATCTGCCGGTCAGACCGAGGCGAAATTGCGGCACGATCCAGAACAAGCAAGGCATATTGATCAATTCCGGTTAGCCATTGTTAAGACTGTGTGAATGGCTAACCGAATACTAACGCAACGGCAGCGACTACGGACGGCCATCACATAATCGCCCTGATAGGCTTTTGGTTCCATCGCGGGCGCAATTCTGTCATGCGCCGGCTGCTTGCAGCCCGCTCCGGCGCGTGCTTTAGCCGACAGGTCTGTCTTTCGTCCGAGACCTGTGTGCCCCCGCTTTCGATCTTCATCATCGCACGTGACGAAGCCGACCGGATCGGGCGCACCATAGCCGCGGTCCGGGTTCTGAGCGATGACATCGTCGTGATCGATTCCGGCTCGACCGACGGGACCCAGGCTATCGCGGCGAATTTGGGTGCGCGCGTGATCGAGCGCGACTGGCCAGGCTACGGCCCGCAGAAGCGTTTCGCCGAAGAGCAGTGTCGCCATCCCTGGCTGCTCAATCTCGACGCCGACGAGGTGACCCCGGAGGATCTCGCCGCCGAGATCGCGGCTCTGTTCGCCAAGGGCGAGCCGGCCTGCGACGCTTATCGTATCCGCATCGCCGAGATCTTCCCCGGCGAAGGCGCGCCGCACCGCTTCGCCTATGCGTTGTCACCGGTCCGTCTCTACCGGATCGCCAAGGGACGCTATTCTCCCTCCCCGGTCCATGACCGCGTCGATCTGGCGCCGGATGCCCGGGTCGGCAAGCTGAAAGGCACGATTCACCACTATTCGGTGCGCTCGCTCGGCGAGCAGATGGCCAAACTCAACGCCTATAGCGACGCGCAGGCCGACGATCTCGACGCCCGCGGCGAGACACTGTCGGCCTTCCGGCTCGCCGCTGAATTTCCCGCCAATTTCGTCAAGGCCTATATCGGGCGACGCCATGCCCTGCGCGGGGTCTACGGCTTCATGACCGCGATGAACTACGCCTTCTATCGCTATCTGCGCGTGGCGAAGCATTGGGAGCGCCGCCTTCAGCGCCGCAGCGCCCGCAACAATGGTGACGGACCTGGCCATGGCGGCTGAGGTCGCCCTCGTCACCGGCGGCGCGAGGCGCATCGGCCGCGCCATCGCCCTGCGCCTGGCCGAGGCTGGCTATGCGGTCGCGATCCACTGCAACAACTCGCGCGCCGAGGCGCTGGCGCTGGCGGGCGAGATCGGCGCGGCAGGCGGGCGGGCTCATGTCGTCGTCGCCGATCTCGTCGATCCAGCGGCGGTCGAGCGGATCGTGCCGGAGGCCGAAGCTGCGCTCGGGCCGGTCAGCCTGCTCGTCAACAGCGCCTCGAGCTTCCTGGTCGACGACTTGCTGGCGCTCGACGTGCCGACCTGGAATCGCCAGTTCTCGATCAATCTCAGGGCGCCGTCCGTGCTCGCCGGAGCGATGGCCAACCACCTGCCTGCGAACCGCCAGGGCTCGGTCGTGAACATCGTCGACCAGCGCGTCTGGAAGCTGACGCCGCAATATTATTCCTACACGCTGACCAAGGCCGCACTGCTGACGGCGACGACGACGATGGCGCAGGCGCTGGCGCCACGCATTCGTGTCAACGCGGTCGGTCCCGGGCCGACCTTCGCCAACCCCCATGACGGCGAGGCGCTGCTTGCGGCGGAAGCCGGCGGCACGCCGCTCGGCCGCAAGGTCGAGGCAGAGGATATCGCCGAGGCGGTGCTGTATCTGGCGCGCGCCAGGGCCGTGACCGGCCAGATGATTGCTGTCGATGCCGGCCAGCACATCGCCTGGCGCACGCCCGACATCGTCGATTGACTGCAAGCGCGGCGCCGCCGCGCGAGCGGCGGCGTCGCGATGGGTGGATCAGGCCGCCGCCTTGTTCTTGATGGCGCCGATGATCGCAGTGAGGATCGCGCCGCCGGCGCCGCCACTGATCAGGTTGGTGATGACGCCGCCGACGCTGAGATTGCCGCCCATTGCCGCAGCCGAAATCGCCGGCAGCACGATGGGAATGAGCTGACCGAGCACACCGCCGCCGACCAGGCCTGCGATGGTATTGCCGATTGTGCCGATATCAAATGTAGGAGAGGCCTTGCCGGCCGCATTGCCACCGATCGCGCCTGCGACCAGGTTCATCAGGATCTGTTCCATGTTCAATCCCTCAGCCAAGGTGGATGGCGGAGGGAGGATGCCTGCCTGTCACCGCGTGCGCAACTCGGCATCGCTGCAAGCTGGCGCCGCAACGAGGCGTTGCAGCGACTTAACCACCGGAATCATTCGCAAGGCGGCACGATCAGCCGGCAGATTTGAACCTCAGCCCAGCGCGATCGCCGAGATCAGCCGCCCGTAGTCGGCTTCCTGCCGGTGAGTCGCGCGGCGATAGCTGTAGAAGCGCGCCTCGTCGCCATAGGTGCACAGGGCCATGTCGTAGAAGCGGCCGATGCCGGCCTCCTGCGCGCGATGGGCGATGAAGGCCGGCAAATCGAACATCGCATGCGCCGGCCGTTCCGAGGCATGGAAGAAGCGGGAGAAGGTCGCGTTCTCGCCCTTGAAGCGCTCGATGAATTCCGGGCCGACCTCATAAGCCGCGACGCTGATCGTCGGCCCGAGCACGGCGATGATCCGCTCGCGCCTGGCGCCGAGCTTCTCCATCTCGGTCACGGTCGCGCCGATCACGCCGGTGAAGGCGCCCTTCCAGCCGGCATGGGCGGCGCCGATCACGCCGGCCCCGGCATCGGCGAACAGGATCGGGCCGCAATCGGCGGTGGAGATGCCGAGCGCGACGCCATGCGCGATCGTGACCATCGCATCGGCCTTGGGCCGCTCCGCCGGCCAGGGTCCGGTGACCACGGCGACATCAGGCGAGTGCACCTGATGGACGCTGACCAGCCCATCGCGCTCGACGCCCATCTGCTGGGCCATGCGGGCACGATTCTCCGCGACATCAGTCTGGTCGTCGTTCGAGCCGAGCCCGCCGTTCAGCGAGGCATAGATCCCGCCGGAGACGCCGCCCTCGCGGGTGAAGAAGGCGTGGCGGATACCGGGTTCATGGGCGAGGTCGGGCGAGGTGATGAACATGGCGGCGCATCCATTCTTGAAATCAGCCCTGCTCTGGCAGGCGATGAAGGTCAAATCCGGGCAGGAGCGGCAGTTTCGGGTCGGCGACGGCCAGCACCTTGAAGAGCTCGCCCATCGCCGTCGGCCCGGTCTCGATCAGGCGCTCGACGCCGCTGGCGAGCATCTCAGCCTGCTCGGGCGTCGCGCGACGGGACAGCGCCTCGAAGCGCTGCTGCAATCCCAGCGCCAGCAGGAAGTCACGCTGCGTGACGACGCCATGCGCCGCAGCTCCTGCTGCGAGCCCGGCCTGCGCCATCCGGGCGAAATCGACATGCACGGTGAGATCGGCATCGCCGGGTTCGGCCAGCACGTCGACGAATTCATGGCGCTTCAGCGCCTGCAACGTATCGCCGAAGCCGGAGCGAGCCGGACCGTAATCGATGAACAGCCCTGCGCCGCCCTCGATTGCGACATGCCGGGCGACGGTTGCGACCGCTTCCGACGCCGCGGCGGGCTGTTCCAGCACGGAGCCGGCCGGAGCAATGAGCGAGAGCGAACAGTCGGGCTCGCCCGCCAAGCCGAAACCGAGCCGCCCTTGGTCACCCAAGCCGACCAGCCGCTCACGCCAGCCTTCCGGCGTATGTACGAACTGGTCGAGCGGCAGCGCGTCGAGGAATTCGTTGGCGACGACGATCGCGGGGCCTTCCAGCGCCTGGTCGATCCGATCATACCAGCGCGGCTCCACACCGCACGCAGCCAGCGTCTCTTTCTGCCGCTCGCGCAGGACCGGGCTCGTCTCGACCAGATGGATCGAGAGCGCATCGCGAAAACCCGGCAGCACCCGCGCCGCCCGCAGCATGTCCTGCATCAGCGTGCCGCGTCCCGGCCCGAGCTCGATAAGACGGATGGAGGACGGCGCGCCCATCGCCTGCCAGGCGCTGGCGGCCCAGAGCCCGATCAGCTCGCCAAAAATCTGGCTGATCTCGGGCGCGGTGGTGAAGTCGCCATCCGCGCCGAACGGGTCCTGCTTCATGTAGTAGCCATGGCGGGGATGGCCGAGGCAGAGCGCCATGTAGCGCGAGACGCCGATCGGCCCTTCCTGGCGAATCAGCTCCGCCAGCTCCTGCGCCAGGGCGTTCACGCCGCAGCCGGTCCTTTCCGCCGCAGGACGAGGTAAAGACCAGCGAGAAACAGCGGCGCCGACAGCACCATGCCCATGGTCAGCCAGTTCGTCCCGAACAGGAAGCCGAGCTGCGGGTCTGGCTCGCGGAAGAACTCGCAGGTGGTGCGGGCGATGCCATAGCCCATGCCGAACAGCCCGGCGACGAGGCCCGGCCGCTTCAACCCGCCCGCTCTCACGACGATCATCAGGATCACCAGCAGGAGCAGGCCCTCGCTGAACGCTTCATAGAGCTGGCTCGGATGGCGCGGCACCGGGCCGCCATGCGGAAACACGATCCCCCACGGCAGGTCCGGCGCGGGCCGCCCCCAGAGCTCGCCATTGACGAAATTGGCGATGCGGCCGAGGAACAGGCCGATCGGCGCCACCGCAGCGCCGAGATCGAGCGCCGAGAGCGGCGGATAGCCGCGCCTGATGGCGAAGACCCACAGGCCCGCTGCGGCGCCGACGAGCCCGCCATGGAAGGACATTCCGCCCTTCCACACCGCGAAGATCTCCAGCGGATTGGCGAGATATTCGGGCAGATTATAGAACAGCACGAAGCCGAGCCGGCCGCCGATCACGACGCCGAGCGCGGCGAACAGCAGGAAATCGTCGAGCGAATCAGGGCTCGGCCGCGCCCGGCCGCCCCAGAGCGACTCGGCGGCCGCAAGCTTGCGCGCATACCACCAGCCGCCGAGCAGGCCGACGACATAGGCGAGCCCGTACCATTTGATCGAGAGCGGCCCGAGCTGCAGCGCGACCGGATCGATCACCGGGAAGGGAATGGCGAAGACGGGCATGGGCTATGGATCCGGATTGCGCGCTGCGGTGATGCAGGGCGCGCGGTGCCCGGGTCAAGAGGTCAGAGAGCCGCGCTCAGGCACGCCCGCGCACCCGTGCCTCCGCGAGCACCGGCTCTGCCGAGAGCTCGGGCGAGGCTGGCGGCAGGTCGGTCGGCAGATGGTGCTGGATCGTCAGCGCCAATTCGTCGAAGCCGTTGTCATAGGTCGAGACGCGCAGGCGCGGCCCCTCGAAGGAGGAAATCCAGAGATAGCCGGTCCACTCCGTGCCGATCCGGGCGAGCTCGTACCAGCTCATCGTGATCGTCCGGCCGGTGATCGTCCGGCGCTCGATGCGCTGGCTGTTCCAGCGTACCTGCTCGACCAGGGCCTGGGCCGCCAGGAACAGGGTCAGGCCGGCAAAGGCGCTGGTGAAGAGCAGCCCCGAGGTTCGATCGACGCGCTCGCCCCAGACCACCAGCGTCGCGACCGCGGTGATCAGCAGGCCGGCGAACAGGCCGAGCCAGAAATACGGGCCGGGCGTCAGATAGCGCCATTCGCCGTGCCGCCGCGCTCGCCGTCGCTGCAGGCAGACGCAGAGTGCGGTCACGGCCATGAAGGCTGGAACGAACAATGCGACCTTCATCAGGAAGTCGACAAGCATGGAGGCCTCGGGCGAAGCGGAGCCTTGCCTCTACCGGACCTTGCAACAAACCCGAAGCGCAACCCATCGGAATGGCAAAGAAGCCGTTGCAGGATTCCGCCACTCCTAACAAGACCGGCTCATCTTGCCGAGCAGAGT
Organism: Rhizobiales bacterium 2SD; assembly: GCA_005502805.1. Classification (GTDB taxonomy): domain Bacteria; phylum Pseudomonadota; class Alphaproteobacteria; order Rhizobiales; family Beijerinckiaceae; genus Allobosea. Next base: position 311,223 of record SCMY01000002.1, read on the forward strand.
GATGTCTATCCTGGACACTCCGGCACTTGAAATTCAGCGCGATACGGGCTCCCGCCGGCACCGAATGTTGAGATGCACTCGCGACGTTCGGCGGGGCTATAGAATCGGTATTTGCCTTCCCGATCTCTGCTGGCCGCACCAAGATAGGTCCATGTGGACGAGTCGAAGTGACGATACTCGGCAAACTCAGCTAACCGGGGTGGCTTGGCATCTCTCACTTCCACCGCAGAGCAGCAGCCACCTCCACCGATCACGATGAAAAAATTCTCGGGAGTCACATACAGATTTGCATGGGTTGCGGGTCCCCAGTCCGTCCACATTTTGGTCCTGGCCTCGCCTCGACCATTTTTGACCAGCAGTTCGTGACGGCTCTCAAATCCGTCCGACCAGATCTCGAAATGAGCAGTCGTATCGGGAAAGGGCAGTGGAACAGCTAGTTCTCGGACCAAGCGCTCGCCACAAGCGGTCAGAACAAACAGGAGGATCGCAAAATAGGGCCATCCAAAGAGCTTCATCGCTAATGCGCCGTCCAATCCGCTAGCCATACCGCTCCTGACATGACGAAGCGGCTGCGGCATCCTACATGCAGGCCATGAATCGCGAACGCCCAGACGACGTGCCGGAAGAAGAGTTCGAGGACGAGGAGGAGCTGTCTTCCGCGCCCGAGCCCGCGCTCGATCTCGGCGAGGCCGCTCCCGGCGCGCTCAAGGCCGGGATCGAGGTGATCGCCGACTTCGCGAAACATCTGCCGAACAAGCCCGGCGTCTACCGGATGTTCGATCGCGCCGGCGACGTGCTCTATGTCGGCAAGGCCAAGAGCCTGAAGAACCGGGTCACGGCCTATGCTCGCGGCATGGCCCACACCAATGCGGTCGCGCGCATGATCGCCGAGACCGCGAACATGGAGTTCGTCACCACCGGCACCGAGACCGAGGCGCTGCTGCTCGAATCGAACCTGATCAAGCAGCTCAGGCCGCGCTACAATGTGCTGCTGCGCGACGACAAATCCTTTCCCTATATCTTCCTCTCCGGCGACCATCCGGCGCCGCAGATCGCCAAGCACCGCGGCTCGCGCCAGCGCAAGGGCGACTATTTCGGCCCCTTCGCCTCGGTCTGGGCGGTGGAGCGCACCATCGACGCGCTGCAGAAGGCGTTTCTCCTGCGCTCCTGCTCGGACAGCTATTACGAGAACCGCACCCGGCCCTGCCTGCTCTTCCAGATCAAGCGCTGCTCAGGCCCCTGCACCGGCGAAATCTCGCATGCCGACTATCAGGGTCTCGCCGACCAGGCGCGCGCCTTCCTCTCCGGCCGCTCCTCGGCGGTGAAACAGCTTCTCTCCGAGCGGATGCAGGCGGCGGCCGAGGAGCTCGAATTCGAGAAGGCGGCGCGCTATCGCGACCGGCTGGCGGCGCTTTCGGCCGTCCAGGCCGGGCAGGACATCAACACGCAAGGGGTCGAGGAGGCCGACGTCTTCGCCATCGACGAGCAGGCCGGGCAGTTCTGCGTCGAGATCTTCTTCTTCCGCAACAAGCAGAACTGGGGCAATCGCGCCCTCTTCCCGCGTGCCGACAAGAGCCTGACCCCGGCCGAGGTGCTGGCCTCGGTCGTCACCCAGTTCTACGACGACAAGCCGCCGCCGAAGCTGGTGCTGCTTTCGCACGAACTGGCGGAGGCCGCTCTCATCGCCGAGGCGCTCTGCGCCCGCGCCGGCCGCAAGGTCGAGCTGGCGACGCCCAAGCGCGGCGAGCGCCGCGACCTCGTCGCCCATGCCCAGAAGAACGCGCATGAGGCGCTCGCCCGCAAGCTCGCCGACAGCGCCGGCCAGCAGAGCCTGCTCAATGCGCTCGGCGTCGCCTTCGGCCTGGAAAAGGCGCCGCGCCGCGTCGAGGTCTATGACAACTCGCACATCATGGGCACCAACGCGGTCGGCGGCATGATCGTCGCCGGGCGGGACGGCTTCATGAAGAGCCACTACCGCACCTTCAACATCTCGGCTGACACCATCGCCGGCGACGATTTCGGCATGATGCGCGAGGTGCTGAAGCGCAGGTTCACGCGGCTGGCGAAGGAGGCGGGAACCTCGACTGACTCTCCTCCCCCTTGTGGGGAGGAGTTGGACGTGGGGGTCGCCCAGCCTGGTGAGGTCGCACCAGGCGGCACCACCCCCATCCCTCTCCCTTCCCCACAAGGGGGAAGGGAAGCGCCCGCATCTGAAGCGATCGAGCCCGACGACACCGCCTTCCCCTCCCGTCCCGACCTCGTCATCGTCGACGGCGGCAAGGGCCAGTTCGAGGCTGCCCGCAAGATCATGGCCGAATGCGGCGTCACCGACATCGCGCTCGTCGCCATCGCCAAGGGCGAGGACCGCAACGCCATGCGCGAGACCTTCTTCATGGTCGGCAAGGAGCCGTTCAAGCTGCCGCCGCGGGACCCCGCCCTGTTCTTCATCCAGCGCCTGCGCGACGAGGCCCATCGCTTCGCCATTGGCACCCATCGCGCCAAGCGCAAGCGCGACATCAAGACCAATCCGCTCGACGAGATCCCCGGCATCGGCCCCTCGCGCAAACGGGCGCTGCTGCTGCATTTCGGCACGGTGAAGGCGATCCAGCGCGCCAAGCTCGACGACCTGATGAAGACGCCCGGAGTGAACGCCGCCACCGCCAAGGCGGTGCATGCCCATTTCCATGAGCATTGATCGGAATGGCAGGGTCACAGTCTTGCGTGTTGACGCTGTCATGAAGGCGCTGTTTTGGTGAGTGTCGTGACGAGTCTCAACGAAGCCATCCGCCGCCGGGGACCCTGGTCCCTGCCGAACCTCCTCACCTATGGCCGGATCATCGCGATTCCGGCGCTGGTGGCGCTGCTGTTCTGGCCCTGGGACGACTGGGCTCGCTGGACGGCGCTGGGGATTTATGTCGTCGCCGCCATCACCGATTATCTCGACGGCTGGATCGCCCGCGCCTGGAGCCAGCAATCGGCGATCGGCCGCATGCTCGATCCGATTGCGGACAAGCTCCTGGTCTGCGCCCTGCTGCTGATGCTGGTCCACACCGGCACCATCAGGGGCTGGGCGATCTGGGCGGCAATCGTGATTCTCTGCCGCGAGATCCTGGTCTCGGGCCTGCGCGAATTCCTGGCCGAGCTGAAGGTCAGCGTCCCCGTCAGCAAGGTCGCGAAATACAAGACCACGGCGCAGTTGTTCGCGCTCGGCTTCCTCGTCGCCGGCCCCGCCGGTGACAAAGTCCTGCCGCACAATACCCAGATCGGGATCGTGATGCTGTGGATCGCTGCGGTGCTGACGATCTACACCGGCTGGGACTATCTGAATTCCGGCATCCGCCACCTCGTCGAGGAGGACGAGCGCGCGTCATGAGCATGGCCACGACCGAACCCGCCAGCCTGCGGCTGGTCTATTTCGCCTGGGTGCGCGAACGCATCGGCCTGACCGAAGAGACGGTCGCGCCGCCGGTCGGTACTGCGACAATCGCCGACCTGGTGCGCTGGCTGAAGACACGTGGCGAAGGCTATGAACTCGCCTTCGAGAACGAGACGGTCGTGCGCGCGGCAGTCGACCAGACCCATGCCAAGCCCGCGACCGCGATCGCGGGAGCCCGCGAGGTCGCCTTCTTTCCGCCGATGACCGGCGGCTGATTCGAGGCCAGGCCATGACGCCGCTCGTCCGCATCCAGCGCGAGGATTTCGACGTCGGCGCTGAGATCGCGGCGCTGACATCAGGCAATCCGAACATCGGCGCCGTGGTCAGCTTCGCCGGCCTCTGCCGCGACGAGAGCGGGCGCCTCGCCGCGCTCGAGCTGGAGCACTATCCGGGGATGGCCGAGGCCGAGATCTCCCGCGTCGCGCAGGAAGCCGCGGAGCGTTGGCCGCTTGCCGGCCTTCTCGCCATCCACCGCTTCGGCCTGATCAGGCCGGGCGAGCAGATCGTGCTGGTCATCGCCGCGTCGAGCCATCGGCGCGAGGCCTTCGAGGCTGCCGATTTCCTGATGGACTACCTCAAGACCCGCGCCCCGTTCTGGAAGCGCGAGCATCTCGCCGACGGCACGCTCGGCGGCTGGGTCGAAGCCAAGGCGGATGACGACGATGCGGCACAGCGCTGGGAACAGGTGTCCTGAGGGACTGCAGTCGCTTCTGCTCGGGGTGTGTCTTCTCGCCATGCCAGCGCTCGCTTCGGCGGCGGCGCCCGAGCCGAAGGGCTTCCGCGACTGGATGGCCGGTTGCGACAACCGCAAGAGCTGCTCGGCACTCTCTGTCCCTTCCGACGGCATCGACACGATCGCCTATCTGCGGCTTGAGCGCCCGGCCGGACCGGAAGGAGCCGCCAGGCTGGTCCTGCGACTGCGCGGCGAATGGCAGAAGCCGCCGCTCTCCCTTGAGCTCAAGCTCGATGGTGCGGCCTTCCCGGCCGGTGGCAAGCCTATGCCGGCCTCCGCCGACGGCGATCTGGCGACAGTGACGTTTCAGCCAGCCGAGATCGCTGCTTTCATCGAGGCGGCGCGCAAGGCGACGAAACTGTCGGTCGCCGTTCCCGGCGCAACGGCGGAGGTCTCGCTCGCGGGCGCCGTCGCGGCGCTGCTCTGGATCGACGAGCAACAGGGCCGTCTCAACACCACCTCCGCATTGATCCGGAAAGGCAGCGGAACCAGCGTCCCACCTGCTCCCGCCGCGCCGGTCATCACGGCGAAGCCGGCAAGCGGCTCGCTCTCCGAGAAGGACGGGAAGGCCCTCGCCGCGGCACTGCGCAAACATCTCAAGCAGCGCGACCCCGACCAATGCGAGGGCGGCGACATGGCGACACAGCACGATGAAGCCTGGCCGCTCGACGGCAAGCGCAGCCTGGTCTCGCTGACCTGCTCGCTCGGCGCCTACAACGCCGGCAACGCCTTCTGGATCGTCGAGAACGGCGCTGTGGCAACGGCCAAGCCGGTCAACTTCCCGCAGAACGACGACGGCGACGCGAAGAACGTACTGACCAATGGTGCATTCGAGCCGAAGACCGGCCACATCGACTATTTCGCCAAGGGCCGCGGCATCGGCGATTGCGGCGCGATGGGTGGTTATGCCTGGACCGGCGCAGGCTTCGTCCTGACCGGGTTCAGCATGATGGGCGAATGCCGCGGCATCGGCTCGGACGACTGGATCACGCTGTTCCGCAGCGAGGTGAAGACCGCGAAATGAAAAATCCCGGGCAGCCGAGCTGCCCGGGACGGGTTCATTCGAGCGGCTGAGTCAGTTTCAGGCAGCAGCCTTCGACTTCTGCCTGACCTCGTCCGAATAGTCCTCCATGATCACCTTGCCCATATTGCCGGTGACGAACTTGTAGGGGCCGATCTCGGAGACCAGCGTCACCTCGGCAGCCGAGCCGGTGATGAAGCACTCGCTGAAGCCTTCGAGCTCCTCCGGCCGGATGCGGCGCTCGACCACCTCGAAGCCGCGTTTCCGGCAGAGATCGACCACCGACTGGCGGGTGATGCCGTTGAGGAAGCGATCGGCCAGCGGGGTATGGACCACGCCGTCCTTGATGAAGAAGATGTTGGCGCCGGTGCACTCGGCGACATTGCCTTCCCAGTCGAGCATCATCGCATCGGCATAGCCGGCGCGCTCCGCCTTGTGCTTGGAGAGCGAGCAGATCATGTAGAGCCCCGCCGCCTTGGCATGGACCGGCGCGCAGGCCGGGTCGGGCCGGCGATAGGTCGCGAGATCGAGGCGCACGCCCTTCAGCTTCTGCGCCATGTCGAACATGCTCGGCCATTCCCACACCGCGATCGCCGTGTGGATGGTGTTGTTCATGCCCGAGACCGCCATCATCTCCGAGCCACGCCAGGCGACCGGACGCAGATAGGCATCCTTCAGGCCGTTCTCCTTCAGGCAGAGATATTTCGCCGCGTCGAGCTCGGCGACCGAGTACGGGATCGTGAAATCCATGATCTCGGCCGACTTGTGGAAGCGCTGCGAATGCTCGGTGCACTTGTAGATCACGCCGTCATAGGAGCGCTCGCCCTCGAAGACGCAGGAGCCATAGTGCAGGCCATGGGTGAGTACGTGCACCTTGGCCTCCTTCCACGGCACGAGCTTGCCGTCGAACCAGATGACGCCGTCGCGCTGGTCGAAAGGAATGACAGACATGGTACAGTCCTCCAGGTGCTTTTCTTGCAGGCACTCCGCCACAGGCTGGAAGGGCGCGCAAGCACGGGATTTATGCTGCGCCGGAACTGGCGCTCGCGACATAATCGGTCGTCCCGCGTGCTTGACCGGTAATCTTACGTCTGAGATATGTCAACAAGGCTGACATAAAAAATGAGCGTGACGGTGAGCACACCCGTATTGCATCCAGCTTCTGCCGCCGCGCCGGAGGCAGCGCATGCCGACGTGCCCTACGAGCTGATCGAGCTGTTCTTCTTCGCCTATCGCGACTTCGTCGGCGATCCCGACCGCATCCTCGCCGACTACAACTTCGGCCGCGCCCATCACCGCGTGCTGCATTTCGTCCAGCGCCGGCCGGGACTGACCATCGCCGAGCTGCTCGACATCTTGCAGATCACCAAGCAGAGCCTCAATCGCGTCCTGAAGGAGCTGGTCGAAACCGGCTTCGTCGAGTCGCGCACCGGCACGCAGGACAAGCGCCAGCGCAATCTCTACGCCACCGATGCCGGCCGCGAGCTTGCCGTCCGGCTGGCACAGCTGCAGGGCAAGCGCATCAACGGCGCGCTCGCCCAGGTCGGCTCCGAGGCGGGCGCAATCGTCGCGCGCTATCTGGCGGGCTTGATCGACCCGTCCGAGCGCAAGAAGGTGCAGGAGGCGCTCGCCGGGCCACGGTGAGGGCGCTGCGCCGATCGAAGGCGTTGCAGAACGTTAGACAATGTTATCTGAGACCTGACCAAGCTCGGGCCGGCGCCCGGGCAGCCTGTGCTATCCTCAGGGAGAGGAAGCGGTGCGCTCAGCCGGCACCGAGGACGAACGAGGAGCCCAGATGGCGGCCAGCGTGCTCAAGCCAGTCCCCGACGAAGCCCCGCATATCCTGGTGGTCGACGATGATCGCCGCCTGCGCGACCTCTTGGCCCGCTTCCTTGGCGACCATGGCTACCGCGTCACCACCGCCGCCAACGCCGCCGACGCCGATACCCGCCTCGGCCACCTCGTCTTCGACGCCATGGTGCTCGACGTGATGATGCCGGGCGAGAACGGCTTCGACTTTGCCCGCCGCCTGCGCCAGAGCTCGCAGGTACCGATCCTGATGCTGACCGCCCGCGCCGATTCGAGCGATCGGATCAATGGCCTCGAGATCGGCGTCGACGATTACCTCGCCAAGCCCTTCGAACCGCGCGAACTGCTCCTGCGCCTCGGCAATGTGCTCAAGCGCAATGCCCAGCCCGAGGCGCCGGCAGCGCCGATGCGGCCGGACTATGTCCGCTTCGGGCCTTTCATCTACGGTCTCGCCCGCGGCGAATTGCGCCAGGGCGAGGACTCGATCCGCCTGACTGAGCGTGAGCGCGAGATTCTGACCACGCTGGCCGAGCGCGCCGGCGAGCAGGTACCGCGCGAGCAGCTCGCCGCTCAAGGCTCCGCTGCCAACGATCGCACCATCGACGTGCAGATCAACCGGCTGCGGCGCAAGATCGAGCACGATCCGGCCGACCCGCTCTATCTCCAGACCGTGCGCGGCATCGGCTACCGCCTCGTCGTCGACAGGACCTGACCGGCATGGCGGACGCTTCGCTCAGGCGTCGCCTCGTCCCGCTCGCCGCGCGGACGCTGGCGAAACTGCGCGCTGCCTGGAACAGGCTGGCGTCCCCCCTCTCGGCAGTGCTTGCGCCGCTTCGGCGCCTGCCGGACCGCTCGCTACGCCCGATCGCACGGATCATGCCGAAGGGGCTCTACCCGCGCGCGCTCGTCATCGTCATCGCGCCGGTCGTGCTGCTGCAATCGGTGATCGCCTATGTCTTCATGGAGCGGCACTGGCAGACGGTGACGCAGCGGCTCTCCTCGGCGGTCTCCTCCGAGATCGCGACGCTGATCGACGTCTATGAGAGCTATCCGCAGGACGATCAGGCGACCATCCTTGCCCGCATAGCCGAAGAGCGGCTCGGCATGGATGTCGAGATCCTGCCGGATACCGATCTGCCGGCGCCTGGCACCCGCCCATTCTTCTCGTTGCTCGACAGTGCGCTCTCGGCCGAGCTCGCCCAGCAGGTCAAGCGGCCGTTCTGGCTCGACACGGTCGGGCGCTCCAGCCTGATCGAAATCCGGATCAAGCTCGGTAAGGATGTTATGCGCGTCCTGACCCGGCGCAGCCAGGCCTATGCCTCGAACAGCCACATCTTCCTGCTCTGGATGACGGGCACTTCGCTGATCCTGCTCACCATCGCGGTGCTGTTCCTGCGGAACCAGATCCGCCCGATCCTGCGCCTGGCTGATGCCGCCGAGGCCTTCGGCAAGGGCCGCGACGCCGATTTCCGGCCGCGCGGCGCGCGCGAGGTCCGCCGCGCCGGCAATGCCTTCATCGAGATGAAGCGGCGCGTCGAACGCTCGATCGGCGAGCGCACCATGATGCTGAACGGCGTCAGCCATGACCTGCGCACCATCCTGACCCGCTTCAAGCTCTCTCTGGCGCTTCTTGAAAAATCTCCCGACCTCGAAGCGCTGGAGAAAGACGTCGACGAGATGAGCCGCATGCTCGAAGACTATCTCGCCTTCGCTCGTGGCGATGCCGGCGAGTTGCCGATCGAGACCGATATCCGCGCCTTGCTTGCCGCGCTCAAAGCCGATGCCGAGCGCCAGGGGCACCAGACAGAGCTGACCGTCGTCGGCGATCCGCTGGTGGTTGTCCGGCCCGACGCGATCCGGCGCCTGCTCACCAATCTGGTCTCAAACGCTGCGCGCTTCGGCGATCGCATCGCCATCCGCGCCACTCATGATGCGCGCTACCTCATCGTCATGGTCGACGACGACGGGCCGGGTATCTCGATGGAGCTGCGCGAGGACGTCTTCAAGCCGTTCTTCCGACTCGACGAGGCCCGGAATGTCGATGGCGGCGGCACCGGCCTCGGCCTGGCGATTGCCAGAGACATCGCCCGTTCGCATGGCGGCGACATCATGCTGGGCGACTCGCCGCTCGGCGGCCTGCGCGCTACGGTCAGGCTACCGGTCTGAGCGGGCCAGCGCACGAGCCGCGCCGTCTTTCCGGGGTTTTGCGCAGCAAAGAGCCCGGAACCCATGAACACCGGCCAGCATCGCAAGGCGCAGCAATCCATGCGCCTGTTCGGAAGCTTCGTGTGCATGGGTTCCGGGCTCACGCCTCCGGCGTGCCCCGTAAAGGCGGAGGCTGACTCAGTGCCCCCACAGGGCCTTGCGGGCCGAGCTGTTCACCCGTTCGACGTCGCTGCGCGACAGGGCGATGTCATGGAGCGCCGCATCATCCATGCGGTAGAGCGCCCGGGCGCTGGCCCGCGCCGTCAGCCAATCCTCGAAACGCAGGAACAGCCCAGCGAGTCCATGAGCCTGGTGGGTGCTGGGGAGCGAAAGATTTCCTGTGGTGGTCCCGGCCGGCATGACGGCCTCCTTTGATCCAGTTTCTGCCGACGAATTTGGGCCTTGCGGGGCCCCGAAGCAAATGAGAACTTCTTTGCCTCAGCCCAAGCAGAACTTGGCCATCCAATGTCCCGCCGCCACCTCCCACCTCTGACCTCGCTGCGTGCCTTCGAGGCAGCCTCACGGCATCTCAACTATGAGCGGGCGGGCGACGAGCTGGCCGTCACCGCCAGCGCCATCGGCCAGCAGATCAAGACGCTCGAAACCTGGCTCCAGCGCCCGCTCTTCACCCGTCTGCCGAGCAAAGGCGTCGCGTTGACGCCCCTTGGCCAGCGCTATGCCACCTCGATCTCGCAAGTACTCGATCAGCTCGACGAGGCCACCGCGCGAGCTTTGCGGCCGGATACCGCCAACGTCATCACGGTCAGCACCATGCCGAGTTTCGCGCTGAGCTGGCTGATCCCTCGCCTCGGCGTGCTCAAGCAACGCCATCCCGAGCTGGAAGTGCGCATCTCGGTGTCGATGCATCTCACCGATTTCACCCGCGAGGATGTCGACATTGCAATCCGCTACGGCGAAGGCGCCTATACTGACCTGCACTCCGAGCTGCTGATGACGGAGACCTTCTTCCCCGTCTGCAATGCGGCCTTGCTGGACGATCCCGACCGGCCGCTGCGCGAACCGTCGGATCTGCGCCACCACACCTTGCTGCACGAGCTTGCCGAAGGCATTCCGAAATATGTGACCTGGCCGCAATGGCTCGCCTATGCCGGCGTCGACGACATCGACGCCTCGCATGGCCCGCGCTTTTCACACACCTTTCTTGCCCTGCAGGCCGCATCCTCTGGCCAGGGCATCGCGCTCGCAACCAGCGCCCTGATCGGCGATTACCTCGAAGCCGGGCGTCTGGTCCGGCCCTTCCCGCAGCAATTGCCCGGCGCTTACCAATACTATGTCGTCTGCCCCGAGGCCGTAGCGGAACGGCCGGCGATCACCGCCTTCCGCAGCTGGATCCACGAAGAAGCGGCTCGGCATGCGAAGCTGCGCTGAGCCGAGGCTCAGCTCCCGGGCTTGATCACCGGCAGCTGCTGCAGCCTGCTGGCGGCGAAATCGAGGAAGGCTCGGACCTTCGGCTGGAGATGTTGCCCGCTCGGCACGACAAGTTGCACCGGCGAGGCAGGCGGTTCCCATTCGCGCATCACCCGCACCAGTGTACCGGCCTCCAGGTCCGGCGCGACCTGATAGGACAACGCCCGCGCCAGGCCACGGCCGGAGCGCGCCGCAATCAGAACCGACTCGATCTCGTTGACGATCAGGCGCGGCGCCACCTGCACGCTCGCGCTGCGCGCATCACCGGCGAAGCGCCAGACCATGCTCTGGCCAGCTGCAATGCTGACGATGGTGTCATGCCCGGCGAGATCGGCCGGCCGGACAGGCGTTCCCCGGCGCTCCAGATAGGCCGGCGCCGCGACCAGCACCCGCCGGACCTCTCCGACCTTGCGCGCCACCAGGCGGGAATTCGGCAGCGAACCGATCCGGACTGCCAAATGCAGGCCTTCCTCGATCAGGTCGAGATTGCGATCGGCCAGCACCAGTTCGATCTGGATCTCCGGGTGCAAATCGAGGAATTCGGCGACCACCGGCGTGACATGGCGCCGGCCGAAGGCAGTCGGCGCCGTGATCCTGATCAGGCCGCGCATCGGCGCAGCCGTCACCCCGGAAAGCGATGCGTCATACTCGGCGAGGATGTTGCGCGCCGAGGCTGCCAGCTCCCGCCCCGCCTCGGTCGCCATCAATTGCCGCGTGGTACGCGCGATCAGCCTGACGCCGGCGCGCTCCTCCAGCGCCGCAAGCGCCCGCGTCACCGCCGGGCGCGAACGCCTGAGCTGGCGCGCGGCACTTGCAAGACTACCGGTGTCGATGATCGCGACGAAGATGGCGAGCTCGTCGAGCCGATCCATGATCATTCCGTTCAGAGGAATTCTGATTTGTCAGCGTACCAGCTTTCGGCGGCTCTCTGAAACAATCAGAGTCCACTCGCATTATCGCGAGGCCCTGATGACCCAAGCCAAGATCACGCTGCACGGCACCCCCCTCTCCGGCCATACCCACCGCGTCGAATTGCTGCTGCGCGCGCTCGGACTGGACTTCGATGCCGTTCCGGCTCCCGCAGACGTCCGTCGCAGCGAGGCTTTCCGCAAGCTCAACCCGCTCGGCCAGATCCCGGTGCTGCAGGACGGCGACCTCATCCTGGCCGACAGCAATGCCATCCTGGTCTATCTCGCCAGGCGTTACGCCCCGGACAGCGATTGGCTCCCGCAGGAGCCGGTTGCCGCGGCGCAGGTCCAGCGCTGGCTGTCGATCGCCGCCGGCGAGGTCATGCACGGCCCGGCGATCGCCCGGATGATCGCGCAGTTCAACTACGATGACGATCCGGCCCGGGCTGAGCGCGTCGCCGCCCGCCTGCTTCCCTTCATGGAAGGGCATCTTGCTGACCGCAGCTTCCTCGCCACAGAGCACCCGACGATCGCCGATCTCGCCTGCTATTCCTATGTCGCGCACGCTCCGGAGGGCGGCATCCCGCTCGACGCCTATCCGGCAGTGCGGGCCTGGCTCAGGCGCGTCGAGGCCCTGCCCTTCTTCACCCCGATCCCGCCCTCGCCCATTCCAGTGAAGGGCTGAGATCATGGACGCCTCGCCCTTCCATGGAGGCGAGCTGGAGGCGCAGGCTCTGGCCGGCGAAAGTTCGCGCGGCGCCGGCATCCGCGACTTCATGCCGGACCAGCATCGCGATTTCTTCGCGCTACTGCCCTATCTCTTCGCAGCTGGACGCGACGCGCAGGGCAAACCGATCGCGACGGTGCTCACCGGCCCGGAAGGCTTCGTCACCAGCCCGACGCCGAACGAACTCGCGATCGCCGCCCTGCCCGCTTCGGGCGATCCGGCCGATGCCACACTGAGTGCAGGCGCGCCGATCGGCCTCCTGGGGCTCGATCTGCGCACGCGACGGCGCAACCGCGCCAATGGCGTCATCGGTGAACGCGACGGCAGCGGCCTGAAGATCGCGGTGAGCCAGAGCTTCGGCAACTGCGCCAAGTACATCCAGCTCCGGCAGCATGAGATCGTGCCGGCCACCACGACTGCCACTGAAGAACTCGGCGGCCTCGATGCGGCGGCCAGCGCGCTGATCGCGGAAGCCGATACGCTCTTCATCGCCAGCGGCTCGGAGAGCGGGCTCGACATCTCGCATCGCGGCGGCAGGCCGGGCTTTGTCCGGATCGAAGGCGGGCGGCTGAGCGTGCCGGACTTCGCCGGCAACAGCTATTTCAACACCTTCGGCAATCTGCTGCGCGAGCCGGCGACGTCCCTGCTCTTCATCGACTTCGCCAAGGGCGACGTCGTGCAATTGCAGGGCGTCGCTGAGGTCATCTGGAGTGGCGCAGAACTGGCCGGGCTCGATGGCGCCAAGCGCCTGCTGAAAGTCGAGGTGACGCGGGCCTGGCGGCGCAAGGCGGCGCTGCCTCTGCGCTGGAGCGCGCCCGAGCCGGCGCCGACCACATTGGCGACGGGGAGCTGGCGACACGATCGGGCCGCCTGATCCACCGCCTCAGTACAGCCGCCCGCCCGTGGGCACGTCGAGCGAGGGGCCGATCAGAACGACCTCGCCGTCGCCATCCGGCACGCCCAAGGTCAGCACCTCCGACATGAACTTGCCAATCTGGCGCGGCGGGAAATTGACCACCGCCAGCACCTGCCGGCCCGGGAGATCCTCGGGCCGGTAGTGCCTGGTGATCTGGGCCGAGGACTTCTTGCGGCCGATCGTGCCACCGAAATCGATCACCAGCTTGATCGCCGGCTTGCGCGCTTCGGGGAAGGGAGCGGCCTCGACGATGGTGCCGACGCGGACGTCGACCTTGAGGAAATCGTCGAAGCCGATCTGCGCGGCGGTCTCTGTAGCCTGGTTCAAAATTCCTCCCAGCCGCTGTCACCGCCATTGGCGGTCTTGCGCGCGGCATTGCCATGAGACTGAACAGGCGCAGCCGCCATGGCGCGCGCTGGGCGCGGCGCAGGCGCCGCAGCCTGCGCCATCTTGCCCGCCATCGCCTTCAAGGCAACCACGTCGCCACCGAGCCGGAAGCGCCCGACGAGCGCCGCCAGCCTATCGGCTTCCTGCGCCAGTGCCTGGGAGGCGGCGGTCGACTGCTCGGCCATGGCGGCATTCTGCTGCGTCGCCTGGTCCATCTCGTTGACCGCGGTGTTGACCTCCTGCAGCCCCGTCGCCTGCTCCTGCGCGGCCGAGGCGATCTCGGCGACCAGCGAGGTGGCGCGGGTGATCTCGCCGGACATCCGCTCCAGCGCCGTTCCGGTCTGGCCGACCAGCGCGACACCCTTCTCGACCTCGACGCTGGAAGCCGTGATCAGGCCCTTGATCTCCTTGGCCGCATCCGCCGAGCGCTGCGCCAGCGCCCGCACCTCCGAGGCGACGACCGCAAAGCCCTTGCCGGCATCGCCGGCGCGCGCCGCCTCGACCGAAGCGTTGAGCGCCAAGAGGTTGGTCTGGAAGGCGATCTCGTCGATCACGCCGACGATCTGCGAGATCTCGTCGGAGGATTTCTCGATGCCGCTCATGGCGGCGACCGCCTCGCGGACGATCTGGCCCGATTGCTCGGCCTCGCCCTTGACCTGGGTGGTGGCGTGGCTGGCCTGGCGCGCGCCCTCGGCGGTCTGGCGCACGGTCGCGGTCAGCTGGTCGAGCGCGGTCGCGGTCTCCTCGACCGAGGAAGCCTGCTGCTCGGTCCGGCTGGCGAGGTCGTCGGCCGCCTGGCTGATCTCGCCGGCGCCCGCCTTCATGCTCTCGGTATTGGTCGCGATCTGGCGCATCGTCTCTTCGAGATGGGCCATCGCGGCGTTGAAGTCGTTCTTGAGCTTGACGTATTCGGCGCTGAACGCGGCCTCGATCCGGTAGGTCAGGTCGCCCTCGGTCAGGCGCTCCAGGCCGGCGCCGAGCGCGTCGACGACGACCGCCTGCTTCTTCGCATCGTCGCTGCGCTGCGCCTCGTTGAGGCTGCGCTGCGTATCGGCAGCCCGGCGCTGCTCGCCGGCATCGGCCTCGGCCTGCGCCTTCTCGGCCTCGACCTGTTGCTTCGTCAACGCCGCATCGCGGAAGACGACGAGCGCGCGCGCCATGCTGCCGACCTCGTCCTGGCGCTCCTGATAGGCGATCGGCGCCTTGAGGTCGCCGGCGGCCAGTGTGCTCATATTGCCGGAGACGGTACGCAGCATCCCGGAGGCGCGGCGGCTCAGGAAGACGACGAGGCCGAGCAGCAGCAGCGCCAGCGGCACCAGGACGACCGCGACATCCTTGATCAGGCCGTAAAAGGAGGCGTCGACGGCGTGGACATGCATGCCGGTGCCGATCGCCCACTGCCATTTCGGCACGCCGACCACATAGGACACCTTGAGCGACGGATCCTTGTCGCCGCCTTTCACCCAGAGATAGTCGACGAAACCGGCGCCCTTGACCCGGGCCGTGTCAGTCAGCTCCTTGACGAAGAGCTTGCCGGTCGGGTCCTTGAGCGGCGACATGTCGGTGCCGATCAGCTTCGGATTGGCATGGGCGATGTTGAAGCCGTCATAGCGGATGACGAAGAAGTAGTTGCCGTCATCGAAACGCGCATTGGTCACGGCATCGATAGCGAGCTTCTGCGCGTCGGCGTCCTTGAGTTCGCCCTTCTCCACCTTCGCCACATAGGCGTTGACCGTGGAGGCGGCAGCCTCGACCGCGTTCTTCACCTCGGCCCGCTTCAGGTCGAGCATGTCGATCCGGGCCTGGTTGAGCGTCACGGCGACGCTCGCAACGGCGACGACGGCGGCCAAGATGGCGACCAATCCGAATGAACGGCTGATCGACAGCGCGGTAAGCTTCTTCAACACAGACATGTCGCCCCTCGCGAACGTGATTCTTCACATTCGCGCGGAACGGCTAATGCCCGCTTAACGCTGTCACTTTTTTGCCACAATCGGCAGTTGCTGCCCGCAACCAGTGGTTGCTGTCAGATCGCGGCAGCGTAGTCGTCGCCCTCTTCCCGGCGCATCCGCTCGCGCCGCGGCGTGCGCTTCACGCCCGAGCAGAGCGAGCGGGCGAGACCACGCAGCGGCGCCGTCAGCCGGTGGACGTCCTCGACGCGGGCCATGATCTGGCCAGCGGTCTTCAACTCGCGGTCGAGCTTGGCCATGGTGCGCGACAGCTCCGGTTCGTCGTCCTCCAGCCAGGTGTCGAGCACGCGCGCCATCAGCAGCGTCGCGCCGCGGACACGCACCGAGCCGAGATCATCCTCGGTCGGGATGCCGGCCGAGGCGAGCAAGTAGCGCCAGGAGTTCAGCGAATTGCGCCCGAGCGCGGCGAGCGCCAGCGGCTGACGGCGCAGATGCGGCATCAGCGCCTTCAAGCCCGCCTTGTAGGGCGCGAGCGCGTCGAGCCGGCGCATCACCAGGTCGAAGACGCGCTCCTTGTAGGATTCCTCCATGAGGTCGTCGGAATTCCCGGCCAGCACAGCATCGTCGAGGATGCGACCGAGCCCGCCGAGAATGGCGAGCTTGGAGGGGCAAAGATTACGCAATTCAGCGAGGCTGATCCCGGCCTCGCGGGCGATCGCCGGCAACTCGATCTCGTCCCAGCCCTGCGTCGCCGCCAGCCGGAACAGCGCATCGACCACGGCACGCCGCGGATCAGGCTTCGCAGCGGGTTTCTCAGCCTCGGGGGAAACGGGTTTGCGCGCCATCGGCGTCTCTCCTGTCGCGAGCAGATCGAGCAGGATGATTCTGGATCGGTTCAATCCAAAATCATCGTGATCTATGAGAGAAGCTAGGGCGCAACCGGGGCGGTTGAAAGGCCGCTTCAGCCGGAAAGCTCCTCGGCGCGGCGTTTGGCGGCAGCGACCGCACGTCGCATCAGCGGCGCCAGGCCGTTATCGGCCATCAGCACTTCGAGGGCAGCAGCGGTCGTGCCGCCCGGCGAGGTCACGTTCTGGCGCAAGGTCGCCGGCGGCAGCGGCGACTGGAACAGCATCTCGCCGGCGCCCTCGATCGTGGCGCGCGCCAAACGCTCGGCGATATCGGCCGGCAGGCCAGCCGCGACGCCGGCAGCCGCCAGACACTCGACCATGTTGAAGACATAGGCCGGCCCCGAGCCCGAGACGGCGGTGACGGCGTCGATCAGCCCCTCGTCGCCGAGCCATTCGACCTTGCCGACACCGGCGAGCAATGCGTCGGCCAATTGCCGCTGCGCCTCGCTGACGCCCTTGCCCGCGGCGGCAGCGGTGACGCCGCGCCGGACCGAGGCCGGCAGGTTCGGCATGGCGCGCACGATTGCGTTCGCATTCGGCAGCCGAGCCGAGAGATCGCCGAGCGTCTTGCCGGCGAGGATCGAAATCAGCAGCGTCTTCGGGCCGATCAGCGCCTGCACGGCAGGGGCGGCGGTATCGAGCATCTGCGGCTTGGTCGCCAGCACCACCACCTCGGCCGGCTTCGGCGCGGCCGGGTTGATGCTCATGCCATGGCTGGTGGCGAGCGCCTGCATCTCGTCGGAAATGTGCGGGTCGAGCAGCGTGATCCCCGCGCCCTTGACGCCGATGCTGAGCCAGCCCTCCAGCATGGCGCCGCCCATCTTGCCGGCACCGACGAGGGTGAGGGTCTCAGGAAGCGGGCTGGCCATGGCGTCTCTCCGGTCGATGCGCGATTGCGCATGGACCTGAACCGCCAAGCACGGCCCGGGTCAAGCCCGGACCAGCCAGCGCTCACGCTTCGCCGACCGTCTCCAGCAGCGCGCCTTCGAGCGCCTCGCGGGCGTTCTTGCCGGCCCAGACCACGAACTGGAAGGCCTGGTAGTAGCGCTCACAGGCGTCGATCGCCGCCTTGATCAGCCCGGCGGCCTGCTCCTCGGTCGGCTCCGCCCCGCCCGAGAGCAGCAGCGCGTGGCGATACATCACCACGTTCTCGCGGCTCCACAGGTCGAAATGCCCGAGCCAGAGCTGCTCGTTGACCAGGCTGACGAGGTTCATCACCTCGTTGCGGCGCCGGTCCGGCACCCTGAGGTCGAAGGCGCAGGCGATGTGCAGCGACTCGACTTCCGAGAGCCAGGTGATGGCGACGTGATAATCGGCCCAGCCACCGGTGACGGAGACCGAGAGCTCGTCATCGCTGTCGCGATCGAAGCTCCAGTCGTTCAGTGCGGCGAGGCGTTCGACGAGATCGAGGGGGTTGGAGGGGCGTTCGGTTTCGGCGTCCAGATCAAGGTCAATCATGCCCAAGGTCCAACAGCCGGCGCTGGCCCTGACGGCAGGCGCGGCCTGTTCGAGAACGGGAACACGGCGACTGGAAAAGCGTAAGGCACGCAACCCGACCAGGAGATCGCTGGGGATGATCTCCGCTTCATCAGCCGGCCCTCAAGTAGAGCCCACCGACGAATCACCTCTCTTCATCGACGATAGCTCAGGCGAGTCAGGAGCCCTAACAGAACCTGCGTGGTTCTGATCGAGCCCTTCGGCACCCGGTACGCGATGCAAGCTCTGCGGATTCGATGCCGGCCTCAATCCCTCAAGGGGACTGTCCACAACACGAAGCTGTTGGCGACCCGCCGACCAAACTTGACCGAGGATTTACTTCGACTCGGGCTTGGCCTCGAGCGCCGCCAGCCGGGCCGCGAGCTTGTCGTTTTCCTCGCGCGCCAGCAGCGCCATCTCGCGCACCGCCTCGAACTCCTCGCGCGTCACCACGTCGAGATCGCGCAGCAGCCGCTCGATCTGGGTCTTGACCACGGTCTCGACCTCGCGGCGCACACCCTGCGCCGCGCCGGCGGCGTCGGTCGCCAGCCGGGCGATGTCGTCGAGGATTCGGTTGGACGTGCTGACCATCGGAGCTCTCCGGCAGGCGCTCCATGCGCCCTCGCGGGAGATATGGCGAAGGAGCGCCGGGAGCGCAATCGCCGCGGCACAGCCGCCTCGTTTCGCCTCTCCCCTGCCCCGTCTGGACCTTCAGGATGGTTGCGCTTACAACGAGCGCCGCAGGGAAGACCAGCAATCCGAGCCCAAACAATGGGCGGGAGGCGTCATGTCGGTTCGTTTTAGCGGCCTCGTTCTGGGGCCGATTGCCGCGCTTGCGCTCGCAGGCTGCCAGGAAACCACCACCACGGCTGCGCGGCCGCGCGTCGATGCGCCGGGCGTTCCGGTCTCGGTGCAGAGCATCTCCGGGGCCCCCGACCAGGTGACGGCGCATTTCGCCGGCCTGCTCGGCGAAGCCGCGGCCGAACGCAAGATGGAAATCGTCCCCGGCGACAAGCCGGCCCGTTTCCGAGTGCGCGGCTATCTCACCGCCCAGCCGACCGAGGACGGCCAGACCGCCCTCGCCTTCGTCTGGGACGTCTATGACGAGAGCAAGAAGCGCGCCCAGCGCGTCCAGGGCGAGAGCCTCGGCAAGCGCGGTGGCGGCGGCGACCCCTGGGCCGGTATCGACCAGACCATCGTCGCCAAGGCCGCGTCCGAATCGGCCGACGCGATCGCGAGCTTCCTGACGACCGCGCCGGTGCCGGAGGCGAAGCCGGACGCCAAGAGCAAGACCCGCACCGCCCAGGCGGACACGGAGAAGAAGCGCTAGCGCTTTCACAACCGGCCCGGGGCGCCTTCGGGTCGAACCGGGCAACGTTATCCCGCCAAGCGTGCACCGCACCCCGCTGCAGTGCAGCATTTGCATGGGGATGCCGCGCCTCTTTTGTCGACTCGGCGTCATCACGCTGTTATGAGCCGTTCGAAACTGAGCCGCTCCCGCTCGGACGGCTCGCCTTTATCTGCGTTTCGGGTGCACCCGGCATGGCCTCCTCCTTCAAAGTCGTCGCCGGCAATTCCAATCGCCCGCTCGCCGAAGCCATCTGCAATCATCTCGACGTCCCGCTCGCCCGGGCCCAGGTCCGGCGTTTCGCCGACATGGAGATCTTCGTCGAGATCCAGGAGAACGTCCGCGGCCAGGATGTCTTCATCATCCAGTCGACTTCGTTCCCGACCAACGACCACCTGATGGAGCTGCTGATCATCACCGATGCGCTGCGCCGCTCCTCGGCCAGGCGCATCACGGCGGTGATCCCCTATTTCGGCTATGCACGGCAGGATCGGCGCGCCTCCGGCCGCACCCCGATCTCGGCCAAGCTCGTCGCCAATCTGATCGCCCATGCCGGCGTCGACCGCGTGCTGACGCTCGACCTGCACGCCGGCCAGATCCAGGGCTTCTTCGACATCCCGACCGACAACCTGTTCGGCGCCCCGCTGATGGCGCGCGACATCAAGGACCGGCTCGAATGGAAGAACGCCATGGTCGTCTCGCCGGACGTCGGCGGCGTGGTGCGCGCCCGCGCGCTCGCCAAGCGCATCGATGCACCGCTCGCCATCGTCGACAAGCGCCGTGACCGGCCGGGCGAGTCGGAGGTGATGAACATCATCGGCACGGTCGAGGGCCGCTCCTGCATCCTGATCGACGACATCGTCGATTCCGGCGGCACGCTGGTGAACGCCGCCGACGCCCTGCTCGAGCAGGGTGCCAAGGAGGTCTACGCCTACATCACTCATGGCGTGCTCTCAGGCGGCGCGGTCGCCCGCATCGCCTCCTCCAAGCTCAAGGAGCTGGTGATCACCGATTCGATCATGCCGACCGAGGCGGTGAAGGTGGCGCGCAACATCCGCGTCATCTCGATCGCCGGGCTGATGGGCGAGGCGATCGAGCGCACCGCGAGCGAGTCGAGCGTCTCCAGCCTGTTCGATTGAGGTGAACGGCGCGATGGCGGCCATCACGGCCGGCGCGGACCGGGCCCTCGTCCTCTTCTCCGGTGGCCAGGATTCCACCACCGCGCTGGCCTGGGCGCTCGAGCGCTTTTCCGCCGTCGAGACCGTCGCCTTCGACTACGGCCAGCGCCATCGCGTCGAGCTGGAATGCCGCGAGACGATCCTGGCCAAGCTGCCCGAATTGTCCCCCGCTTATGCCGACCGGCTCGGGCCGGACCATCTGCTCGACCTGAAGACGTTGGGGGCGATCTCCGACACCGCGCTGACCAGCGAGAGCGAGATCGCCTTCGCGCAGACCGGCCTGCCGACCACCTTCGTGCCAGGCCGCAACCTGATCTTCCTGACCTTCGCCGCGGCGCTGGCCTATCGCCGAGATTGCAAGCACATCGTGCTCGGCGTCTGCGAGACCGATTATTCCGGCTATCCCGATTGCCGTGACGACACGATCAAGGCGATGCAGGTCGCCCTCGGCCTCGGCCTGGACCGCCGGCTCGTCCTGCACACGCCGCTGATGTGGCGCGACAAGGCGCAGACCTTCGCGCTGGCGAAGGCGCTGGGCGGCGAGCCCCTGCTCGAGCTGGTGGTCGAGGAGAGCCATAGCTGCTATCTCGGCGACCGCAGCAAGCGCCATCCTTGGGGCTATGGCTGCGGCCATTGCCCGGCATGCGACTTGCGGGCCAGGGGGTTTGCAGCCTATGAGGCCGCGCCGGACGACAGCGGACCAAAGCATGACGATTGATCGGCAACGCCAGATCGAGGGCTATGTCGCCCTTGTCCTCTTCACCCTGACCATCCCGCTCGCCAACTGGCTGATCGGGAATGTCGGCACCGTTTGCGTGCCCGATGGCCCATGTCTTGTCCCGGTCGCGCCCGGCATCAAGGCGCCGAGCGGCGTGCTGATGGTCGGGCTCGCGCTCGTCCTGCGCGACATCGTCCAGCGCCGCCTTGGTCCGTTCGCCGGCCTAGGTGCGATCGCAATCGGCACCCTGATCTCGGCCATGCTGGCGCCGCCCGCCATCGTCATGGCTTCGACCACGGCCTTCCTGCTCTCGGAACTGGCGGATTTTGCGGTCTATACCCCGCTCCAGCGTCGCCATTTCGTCGCCGCGGTGGCGGCATCGAGCGTCCTCGGCCTCGTCGTCGACAGCCTGGTCTTCCTCTGGCTCGCCTTCGGCAGTCTCGACTTCCTCACCGGCCAGATCGTCGGCAAGGCCTGGATGGTGCTGCTCGCCCTGCCGCTGATGCATCTGCTGCGCCGGCGCGACGAGCGGCTTGGGCTCGCTCCCGCCTGACGACCTGAAAACCGACAATTCGACTTAAGCGGGAAACGGCGGTTTCATGCCCCCCACGGCATGATGGTGGCTCCCGTTCCGCCGAGTGCCCCGATGCGTCGTCACGATTCCGTCGAGCGTCTGCAGTCCCTGCAAAACGCAACCCTGGAATCGATTGCGCGCGGTGAAGAGCTTGCCATCGTCATGGCCGCCCTATGCGAGCGGGTCGAGGCGCTGGCGCCCGGCGTGGTCTGCTCGGTCGTGACCGTCGATGACGACTTCCGGCTGCATCCTCTCGCGGCGCCGAGCCTGCCACGCGCCTATGGCGCAGCGGTCGACGGCACGCCAATCGGCCCTCGCGTCGGGTCCTGCGGCACGGCGATCTACCGCAAGAGCCCGGTCGAAGTGACCGACATCGCCACCGACCCGCACTGGGAAGGCTATCGCGAACTCGTCCTGCCGCTCGGTCTGCGCGCCTGCTGGTCGAGCCCGATCGCGGCCAGGGACGGCCGCGTCGTCGGCAGTTTCGCCTTCTACTATCGCGACCAGCGTGGCGCCACGCCCTTCGAGCGCCGGATCGTCGCGACCTGCGTGCATCTCTGCGCCATCGCGATCGAGCATGAGGAGGTGAAAGCCCGCAATCACCGCCTCGCCTATTTCGACACGCTGACCGGTCTGCCGAACCGGGCCCGTTTCAACGAGGCGATCGCGCAGGCGACGAGCGGACCCCGCTCCGGCTTCGGGCTGATGCTGATCGACATCGACCACCTCAAGACGGTCAACGATACCATGGGCCACTCTATCGGCGACCGGCTGATCGAAGCCGTCGGCATGCGGCTCGCCGCGGTGGCTCCGAAAGGAACGGCGTTTAGGATCGGCGGCGACGAGTTCGCCGTCCTTCTGCCCGATTGCGACAAGGCCGGGCAGTTGCGCAGCGTTGCCGGCCCCATCCTGGCCGCGATGCAGACGCCGATCGACTGCGAGGGCACGACAATCGTCCCTAGCGTCACCATCGGCGGTGCCATCGCCGGAGAAGACGGAACCGACAGCGTCACCTTGCGCCAGAACGCCGATTTCGCGCTCTACCATGCCAAGGAGACGCGGCGCGGCGGCTATGTCCGGTTCAAGGGCGGCCTGCGGACCTCGATGACCCGACGCATCCAGACGGTCCGCACCGTGGACGACGCTTTGAGCGCCGGCCATCTGATCCCCTACTACCAGCCGATCGTTCGGCTCGATGGCGGCGAGATCCGGGGGATGGAGGCCTTGGCGCGGTTACGCCTCGACGATGGCCGTGTGGTGGCGGCCGGCGAATTCCAGGACGCCCTGCACGATCCCAAGCTCGCTTATCGCATCTCCAACCAGATGCTGGCGGCAATCGCAGCCGATATGGCGCAGTGGCAACGGGATGGCCTGCCGATCCCCTATGTCGGCCTCAACGTCACCTCCGCCGACTTCCAGAAGGGCGATCTCGTCCAGCGCATCCTCAGGGCGTTCGAGCGGGCGCAGGTGCCGCTGGAGCATCTGGTCGTCGAGATCACCGAGCAGGTGATCATGGGCGGACGCCGCGACGGGGTCGCGCGCACCATGGAAGCCTTGCGCGAGCGCGGCATCCTGGTCGCGCTCGACGATTTCGGCACCGGTTTCGCCTCGCTCACCCACCTGCTCGACTTCCCCGTCGATACGATCAAGATCGACAAGTCCTTCGTCGCTGGCATCGAGGGCGGAACCAGGAACAGCGCGATTGTCGAAGCGCTGATCGGCGTCGCCAGTCGTCTCGGCATGCGGATCGTGGCCGAGGGCATCGAGACGGAGGGCCAGGCCCGGCGGCTCGCCGCGATGGGTTGCCGGCTCGGCCAAGGTTATCACTATGCCAAGCCCATGCCGGCCGAAGCTGTCCCCACCTTCGTCGGCAGCTTCAGCCGGGCGACCTCCGCGTCCCGGCTGCGCCCCGCCGCCACCGCCGCCTGAAATCCGGCTTCGGACTTGAGATTACGCTCGGTTTCGCCTATGAGCCTGCTCGCGCCCCACTGACACCCTTGGAGGCAGGGGCGCGAACCGCAATGGCCGCCGAAGGCGGCCATGTCTTTTGAAGAACTAAGGATCAGACACATGACCGCCGTGAAGCAGATTCAGGCTTCGGCGCGCGCCCAGGTCGGCAAGGGGGCCGCCCGGGAAGTTCGTCGCCAGGGCCTCACTCCCGCCGTGATCTACGGTGCGGGCGAAGCGCCTGTCGCCATCGCGCTCGATGCCAACAAGACCCGCCAGATGATCTATGCTGGTCACTTCCTGACCACGCTGTTCGAGATCGACGTCGACGGCAAGAAGACGCGCGCCATTCCGCGCGACTACCAGCTCGACCCGGTCAAGGACTTCCCGATCCATGTCGACTTCCTGCGCGTCGCTGCCGGCCAGACCATCAAGGTCGAGGTTCCGCTGCACGTCGTCGGCCAGGAGCAGTCGCCGGGCCTGAAGAGCGGTGGCGCCCTCCAGATCGTCGAGCACTCGCTCGAGATCGAAGTCGCTCCCGAGAGCATCCCCGAATTCATCGAGGTCTCGGTCGCCGGCCTCGCGGTCGGTGACACCCTGCACGTCGACGCGCTCAAGCTGCCGGCCGGCGTCACCCTGACCTCGACCAAGGATCTGACCCTGGTCACGATCATCCCGCCGACCGTCGAGGCGGAAGCTCCGGCTGCCGAGGCCGAAGGCGAAGCCGCCAAGGCCTGAACCGGTCTTTCGCCGATTTGGCGGAACCAACGGACGGCCGGGCATGCCCGGCCGTTTTGCTTTTGATGACAGGTTAGCGGACCCGAACGATGCTGATCTTCGCCGGCCTCGGCAATCCCGGCCAACGCTATGCCCGCAACCGCCACAATATCGGCTTCATGGCGGTCGAGGCGATCGCTCGCGCCTGCCGCGCCTCGCCCTGGCGCAGCCGTTTCCAGGGCTATGCCTGCGAAGCGACGATCGGTGGCGAGAAGACGCTGCTGCTGCTGCCGCAGACCTATATGAACGAGTCCGGCCGCGCGATCGGCGAAGCCGCGCGCTTCTTCAAGGTCGACCCGGCCGACGTCATCGTCTTCCATGACGAGCTCGACCTGCCCCCGGCCAAGCTGCGGGTGAAACTCGGCGGCGGCAATGCCGGCCATAACGGCCTGCGCTCGACCACCGCCGCGATCGGCAACGACTATCGCCGGGTGCGCATGGGCATCGGCCACCCCGGCGACAAGGCGCTGGTCCACCCCTACGTGCTCAACGATTTCGGCAAGGCCGAGGAGCCCTGGGTCGAGGACCTTTGCACGGCCTGCGCCGACAATGCCGCGATGCTGGCCGGCCATGACGATGCCGGCTTCCAGAACAAGGTCCACCTCTTCATGGAAGCGCGCGGCCATGGCGCGGTGAAGCGCCTCGGCAAGAAGGCTGAATAGGGCGCGCTCGTCAAAGCGGCAGTTGTGCGCCTGCCCTTGCGATCGTCACCCGGCCGCTCGACAGGCTGCCATCGGCCTGCCGGCTCGCGGTCAGAGCCACCTGCGCCCCGGCGACGAGATCGGTGGCCAGCGCTGGCGCTGCCATGATGATGTTGGCCTCGGGCGTGATCGCGATCGTCTGCTCGCCGCCCGGATAGGTCAGCGTGACGCTGGCGCCCTCGACGCGCGAGACCGTCTCGGCCACCGTCGCATTCGTCATTGTCGAATCCGGCAGGACGGCCCAGGGCCTGTGCCCCTCGCCCGTGCCTCGCATCGCCTCGGGGAAGATGAAGACCTGCACCGCCGTCAATCCGCCCCCGGCCAGCGGGCGGGCGCCGACACCGATGAAGCTGCCCTTCCTGATATCGGCCATCGCGGCCTTGACCACCGCGCCGATCGAATAATTGGGCGCGAGGGCGACCGTCACCGCCGCGCCCTCCGGCGTCTTGACAGTCAGCGATTGGCCGTCGAGGCGTTCGACGACGCCACGTATGCGGGTCTGCGGCGCCTGGGCCTGCGCTGCAGCTACGAAAACCGTAACGAGGCCGATCAAGGCGAATGAGGCGAGGCGCATGGAGCAGCTCCGATAGCCGGTCTTTTTCTGTCGCGCTCCACTCGTGCGCGTTCGGCCAAGGCGCCGCCATGCACGTTCGCGCGAGCCGGGCTCGCGCCCGCCATCTTGTCTTTTGCTGCTCTGCACCCAATAAGGCCCGGGAGAACAGAGACATCTTCCCGCGGCGGCTAAGATCGCCCCGCGATGCACTGGACGGGCGAGCATGGGCTTCAAATGCGGTATCGTCGGCCTGCCGAATGTCGGCAAGTCGACCCTCTTCAACGCGCTGACGCAGACGGCGGCGGCGCAGGCGGCGAATTATCCGTTCTGCACGATCGAGCCGAATGTCGGCGACGTCGCCGTGCCGGACGAGCGGCTGGAAGCGCTCGCCGCCATCGCCGGCTCGAAAGAGATCATCCCGACCCGGCTGACCTTCGTCGACATCGCCGGCCTGGTGCGTGGCGCCTCCAAGGGCGAAGGCCTCGGCAACCAGTTCCTCGCCAATATCCGTGAGTGCGACGCCATCGCCCATGTCGTGCGCTGCTTCGAGGACAGCGACATCACCCATGTCGAGGGCAAGATCGCCCCGATCGCCGATATCGAGACGATCGAGACCGAGCTGATGCTGGCCGATCTCGAAAGCCTGGAGAAGCGCGTCCTGCCGCTGGAGAAGAAGGCCAAGTCCGGCGACAAGGAGGCCAAGGAAGCCGCCGACCTGATGAACCGCTGCCTCGTGCTGCTGCGCGAAGGCAAGCCCGCCCGCCTCGTCCAGGTCGCGCCCGAGGAACGCCGCGCCTTCGAGATGCTCGGCCTGCTCTCGTCCAAGCCGGTGCTCTATGTCTGCAATGTCGAGGAAGCCAGCGCCGACAAGGGCAACGGCTTCTCCGAGCAGGTCAAGGCGCGCGCCGCCGAGGAAGGCGCGGTCGCCGTCGTCGTCTCCGCCAAGATCGAGAGCGAGATCGCGGTTCTGCCGGCCGCCGACCAGAAGGACTATCTCGAAGCCGTCGGCCTCGACGAGCCCGGTCTCAACCGCGTGATCCGCGCCGGCTACGCCCTGCTCAACCTCGTCACCTACTTCACCGTCGGCCCGAAGGAAGCCCGCGCCTGGACGATCGAGAAGGGCACCAAGGGGCCGCAGGCCGCCGGCGTGATCCATACCGATTTCGAGAAGGGCTATATCCGCGCCGAGACGATCGCCTATGACGACTATGTCACGCACAAGGGCGAGAGCGGTGCGCGCGAGGCCGGCAAGTTCCGGCTAGAGGGCAAGGAGTATGTCGTCGCCGACGGCGACGTCCTGCATTTCCGCTTCGCCAACTGAGC
The DNA here is from genome assembly GCA_005502805.1 of Rhizobiales bacterium 2SD. Lineage (GTDB taxonomy): Bacteria > Pseudomonadota > Alphaproteobacteria > Rhizobiales > Beijerinckiaceae > Allobosea. The sequence goes on from SCMY01000002.1 coordinate 338,206, forward strand.
CTGCGCAGCCGGAGCGGGCACCGCTCCGGCGCCATGTCCGGCGAGCATTCGGAGCTTGCACGATTTCGGCTCGATCGCCGACGGTCTCCCGCGCAGGATAGGCGCCTCATCAACGAGATGGACTAGCGATGCTCTATTTCGAGGACTTCGTCCCTGGCTCGGTCAATGAGTACGGTTCGCTTCCCGTCTCGCAGGACGACATCCTCGGCTTCGCCCGCCGCTTCGACGCCCAGGACTTCCACATCGATCCCGAAAAGGCCAAGTCGAGCTTCGTCGGCTCGCTGATCGGCTCGGGCTGGCACAGCTGCGCCCTGCTGATGCGGCTGGTGGCGGAGGGCTTTCTTCTCGACGCGACCTCGATGGGCTCGCCCGGCATCGAGGAAGTCAGATGGCTGCGGCCGGTCAAGCCCGGCGACGCGCTGACACTGCGCTGGACCGTCGTCGAGACCAAGGAATCGCGTTCGCGCCCCGAGATGGGGCTGGTGAGGTTCCGTCTCGAGCTCATCAATCAGCGGGGCGAGCCGGTGGTCGAGCAGAACAACTGGATCATGTTCGGCCGCCGCGGCTCGGGCTTCGAGGCGGCACATGGCGATTGGCTCAGGCATTCGGCCAACTACGAGCCGCCAGAGGTGACCGCCTCCGTCGAGCCGCCGGCGAAGCCGACCGCCGCTCCCGGCTTCTTCGACGAGCTGGTCATCGGCGAGAGCTATGAGCTCGGCAGCCTCGTCTTCACCCCGGAGGAGATCGTCGCCTTCGCCCGCTCCTTCGACCCGCAGCCCTTCCACATGGACGAGGACGCGGCGAGGAAGAGTTCATTCGGCAGCCTCTGCGCCTCCGGCTGGCATACGGCGGCAGGCTGGATGGCGGCGATGGTCAGCCACCGCCGCCGGCAGGAGGCAGCGGCCGCACCAGCCGCCGCGCCGCGGCTCGGCCCCTCGCCCGGCTTCAAGAACCTGCGCTGGCTGAAGCCGGTCTATGCCGGCGACCGGATCACCTATCACTCGGCCGTCGCCGACAAGCGCCCGAGCCTGTCGCGGCCGGAATGGGGCCTGTTCTTCCACCACAACACCGGCGTCAACCAGAACGGCGAGACGGTGCTGAGCTTCGACGGCTGCGTCTTCATCGAACGAAAGCCGGCCTGACGTCCCAGTGACGCGTGTCAGCCGCAACGGCCTCGGCGGATCAGGTCTTTGCGGCAGAAGCCGTGCGGCGGAGGAAATCCCGGAAACTCTCCGGCTCACGCCCCGTAAGGGCGGCGAAGTCGTTGGCGACCCGGCTGTAGCGGCCTTCGGCGATCGAGGCACACAGGGTGGAGAAGGCGAAAGGCCAGGGATCGTCGAGCTGCGCTGATGCCGAGGACCGGTATTCCTCTGCGGAGCAGGGACGATAACCGATCTGCCTGGCGGCCGTTTCGCCATAGATGGCGGTCATCTCACTGAAGCCCAGCGCCAGATGCCCCGTGAGCGCGTGGATACCGGCGATCTTGTCGGGATTGGCTGCTACCGCCGCCACGGCGGCCGCGACGTCATCGCGTGAGATCGGGGCGACCCGGCCGCTGCCTGCCGGCAGGAGCAGCTCTCCCGACGCTCGACCGGGAGAAAGCCAGTGGTCGAGAATGAATTCGGCGTAGAGGCCGCATCGAAGGATTGTCATGGGCACGCCGCAGGCGGCAAGGCGCCGCTCCGCGTCGCGATAGACAGGCGCGAAGTAGAACGGCGACTGATCACCGACATCGACGATGCTGGTGAAAACGATGTGCCTCGCGCCAGCAGCTGCAGCTGCCTCGATGGCGTTGGCGTGATGGCTCGTCACCGCGTTCGCGTCGCCGTCGCTCGATATCAGGACAATGTCATCGATGTCCGCGAAGGCCTTCGCCAGGGCTGAGGCATCCTCGTAGTCTGCAACGCGCAGGGCGATGCCGGACGGCAGGCGCTTGGCGGCGGCTCGGTGGTCCCGGACCATTCCGACCACATCGTGGCCAAGCGACACGAGCCTGCGGACAACCGCGCCGCCCACATGACCGGTGGCTCCCGTGACTAGGATCATAGGCGGCTCCGAGATCCCGCGAACGACGCAGCTTGGCTCGCGTCGCCCTATCCGGCAATCCGCCGGGAAACCACGGCCGGCGGCGGGCTCGCCAGCTCGATGCGGTCGCGGCCATTGCGCTTGGCCGCATAGAGCGCGTTGTCAGCGCTGGCGTAGAGGCCGGTGCCGTCCAGCGGCCCCTCTCCCGCGCACAGGCCGATCGAAACGGTCACGCCCGCCAACTCGTCATGGAGGAGGCGCCATGGCACGCGCCGCAAGGCGCGGCGAATGGTCGTCGCCACCTCCTTGGCAGCCTCGATCGAGGTATCCCCGAACAGGACGCCGAACTCTTCGCCACCGATTCGTGAGACCAATGCCGAGGCGGAGGAGACCTGGGCGGCAATGACCTCGGCGATCGCTTTCAGGCAGGCGTCTCCGACGAGATGGCCGAAGCGATCGTTGATCGTCTTGAAGTGATCGACGTCGATCACCATCAGCGCCAGCGGCTCCGCGCGAGCGGCGGCATCGGCGAGGCGGCTGACGAAGCGGCGGCGATTGGAGAGGCCGGTCAGCCCGTCTGTTTCGGCCAGCTCCGCCAACGCCGCATTGGCCCGCCGCAGCGCCTCCTGCGCCTCCAGCAGCTCCATCTGCTGGCGCTTGGCGACCGTGATGTCGGCATGGGTGAAGAAGCTGACGCCACCCTTGCTATGCCGCGCGATCAGCCTGAGCCAGCGCTGGCCGGGCAGCTCGATCTCGAAGGGCACGCCGTCATAGCGCAGGCCGTTGCTGATCGCCGCGCGCCAGGCGCCCATGGGCGACGCGCCGCGCCAGCACCAGGCGATGATTTCGTCCAGGGTGCGGCCAACCACAGAGTTGCCGCTGGGTAGGTCGTAGAGCCGCCGAAATGCGTTGTTGGCCGCGATCACCCGCTGCTTCGCATCGAGGATCGTGGCGCCGTCGGGAATGAAACGCAGCGCATCCATGACCGGCAGCACCAATTCGGGAGCCGCCTCGGAAGGGGTCTCGACGTCGAGCGTCTGCCAGAGTCGTACACGGCCGCCATCAGGCGCCTTCAACGAGGAAGCGCGCAGCTTGCGGCCATTGTGGATGAATTCGAAGGGCTGCGTCTGGTTCTCGTGACGGGTCACGCCTTCGGCGACGTGACGGGCGATGTCCGGCATCTCCTCCGGCGAAAGGCGGCCGCGATAGAAGCGCTGGAGATTGTCGGCATAGGGCTCGCCGACATGGATCTTGCCTTCGTCCTCGGGAAAGATCTGCAGGAAGGTCTGATTCCAGCACAGCGCCCGCATCTCTGCATCGTATTCGCAAACGCCGATCCCAAGGGCGTCAAGCGAGTCGAGCAGATAGCGCGAGAGCTTCATCCGGCCCTCAATACAGGAGAGCCGTTAACAACCGGTGAGATGGGCTCTTAAGATCAGCCGACCTTGCCGTAACCTGCGAATTTCGCCGAGACGCGCTCCATCTCGGCAGCGTCGAGAATGACCGGCTCAAGGCCAGAGGCCAGCAGGTCGAGATACTGCCCAGCAAGATTTTCGACCTCGGCGACGATGGTGTGCGCCCCCGCCAGGCTCGCGCCCAGCGCGATCACGCCGTGATTGGCGAGCAGCACCGCCTTGCGTCGCTCAAGCGCCCGGACCGCGTTCGCCGCCAGCTCCGGCGAACCGAAGGTGGCGTAGTCGGCACAGCGGACATCGGCGCCACCGCAGAGCGCGATCATGTAGTGGAAGGCCGGGATGCCGCGCCGGGCGCAAGAGAGCGCCGTGGCGCGGGGGGAGTGCGTATGGACGATTGCCTGCGCGTCCGGCCGAGCCTTGTAGATCGCGACATGGAACGGCCATTCCGAGGAGGGCTTGCGGCTGCCGCTGAGGATCGCTCCGTCGAGAGCAAGATAGATCAGGTCCTCCGGCTTCGTCCGCGCATAAGGCAGCCCCGACGGCGTGATCAGGAAGCCGTCGCCAAAGCGGGCGGAAACATTGCCGGATTTCGACGGGCAGAAGCCGGCCTTGTCGATCGCCTGCGCGACCGCGACGATTTCCTCGCGCAACGCCTGTTCACTCATGCCGCCACACCACTCGTCATCTCGGGGAAGAGCCTCGCCAGCCCCTCGCGGCTCGCCGGCGCGATGCCGCGCTCGGTGATCAGGCCGGTGACCAGCCGCGCCGGCGTGACATCGAAGGCCGGATTGCAGGCCGGGCTGCCGGGCGCCGCGACCTGGAAGAAGCCGGTGCGGCCATCCTCGCTTTGACCGAACAGATGCGTGACTTCGCGCTGGCTGCGTTCCTCGATCGGGATGTCCTTCAGCCCGTCAGCAAGCGTCCAGTCGATCGTCGGCGATGGCAGCGCCACATAGAACGGCACGCCGTTGTCCTTCGCCGCCAGCGCCTTGAGATAGGTGCCGATCTTGTTGGCGACGTCGCCAGTCGCCGTCGTCCGGTCGGTGCCGACGATCACCATGTCGACCTGGCCATGCTGCATCAGATGGCCACCGGCATTGTCGACGATCACCGCATGCGGCACGCCATGGCTGCCGAGCTCGTAGGCGGTCAGAGCGGCGCCCTGATTGCGCGGCCGCGTCTCGTCGACCCAGACATGGACGGGGATGCCGGCGTCATGCGCCAGATAGATCGGCGCCAGCGCCGTGCCCCAATCGACGGTGGCAAGCCAGCCGGCATTGCAATGGGTCAGGATGTTGACCGGCGCGCCCGCCGGCTTCTTCGCCGCGATCTCACGGATCACGCCGAGCCCGTGCTCGCCGATGGCATGGCAGAGCGCGACATCCTCGTCGCAGATCGCTCCCGCCTCGGCATAGGCCGCGGCGACCCGCTCCGCTTGCGGCAGGTCGATCAGGCGTTTGCGCATCCGCGCCAGCGCCCAGTGCAGGTTGACCGCCGTAGGTCGGGTCGCTCCCAGCAGTGTCAGCGCCTGCTCCAGAGCAGCGTCGGAAGCATCGACCCGCAGCGCCAATGCGACGCCATAGGCCGCAGTCGCGCCGATCAGCGGGGCGCCGCGTACCGTCATGTGGCGGATCGCATGCGCCGCCTCGTCGGCGGTCGCCAGCCTGACGGTTTCGAAGTGGAAGGGCAGCCGCGTCTGGTCGATGACGACAACGCCCCAGCCGTCATCGTCGAGCCAGATGGCGCGGTAGTGCCGACCGTGAATGTTCATGGCGTCAATGTCCCGCGAAGGAGACCAGCGTGCGCACCGGCACGCCGAGCCGCCTGATCTTGTCGGCCCCGCCCAGTTCCGGCAGGTCGATGATGAAACAGGCGGCGACCACTTCCGCCCCAAGCGAGGAGAGCAGCTTCACCGCCGCCTCGGCCGTGCCGCCGGTGGCGACGAGATCGTCGACCAGCAGCACCCGCTCGCCGCGAGAGACCGCGTCCTTGTGCACCTCGATCTCGTCGGAGCCGTATTCGAGCGAGTAAGGCATGCCGACCGTCTCATGTGGCAGCTTGCCCTTCTTGCGCACCGGCACGAAGCCGGCGGAGAGCTGATGCGCCACCGCGCCGCCGAGGATGAAGCCACGCGCTTCGATGCCGGCGATCTTGGCGATCTTCAAACCAGCGAAAGGCTGCACCAGCTCGTCCACGGCGCGGCGGAAGGCGCGGGCGTCGCCGAGCAGCGTGGTGATGTCGCGGAACTGGATTCCCGGCTCCGGATAATCGGGGATCGTCCGGATCGCATTCTTCAGATCGGCAAGCGCGCTGCGGTCCATGACAAAACGTCCGTTAGCTGGGGCCGCTCCTCTTAGCCCAAGGCGACCGCCCCGGGAAAGCCGGCGCAGCGTCAGCCCTGCGCCTTCAGCACGCGGCCCGCCACCGCATCGAGCTTGGCCAGGAGCTTTGGATCGCGATGCTCCGGCGCGGTGACGATCGCGAAGTCCAGCGCATTATGCGAGCCGGCCGGGCAAGCTTCGCGCTCGCGCGGGAAATCGGCGGCGAGCCGCGCCACCAGCCGGCGCGCCTTGTCGGCATTGGCATGCAGCACGGCAATGACGGCGGCGACGTCGACCGCGCCATGCTCCTCATGCCAGCAGTCGTAGTCGGTGACCATGGCGACGGTGGCGTAGGTGATCTCGGCTTCGCGGGCGAGCTTGGCCTCCGGCATCGCCGTCATGCCGATCAGGTCGTAGCCGAGGCCCTTATAGGTCAGCGATTCCGCCAGCGTCGAGAATTGCGGGCCTTCCATGGTGACGAGCGTGCCGCCCCGAACGAAAGGCAGGTCCTCCGCCGTCGCCGCTGCCGCGATCCGGTCCTGCAGGGCCGGCCCGACCGGGTGCGCCACCGAGACATGCGCGACGCAACCCTTGCCGAAGAAGGAGCTGGCGCGACCGGCAGTGCGGTCGACGAACTGGTCGACCAGCACGAACAGGCCGGGATAGAGCTCGGCCTTGTACGAACCGCAGGCCGAGAGCGAGACGAGGTCGGTCACCCCTGCCCGCTTCAGCACGTCGATATTGGCGCGGTAGTTGATCTCCGAAGGCGGGATCGCATGGCCGCGGCCATGGCGCGGCAGGAAGGCGATCTTCGTCTCTCCCATCCGCCCGGTCCGGAGCACGTCGGAGGGCTCGCCCCAGGGGCTCTCGATCCGCTCCTCGCGCAGATCGGTCAGGCCCGGCAGGTCGTAGATGCCGGAGCCGCCGATGATGCCCAGAACCGCTTCAGCCATGCCTCAGTCTCCGATGATTGCCCGGATAAGGATCGAGATTCGTGACAGCCGTAACACGGCCGTCCCGGCAATATCGAACGCCGTCGTCCCGGGCGGCGCGAAGCGCGGACCCGGGACCCATTCCGAAACGGTTCAGGACTGGCCCCCGGATCGGCGCGGCTGACGCCGCTTGCCCGGGGTGACGGGCTTGAAAGAGTGCGAAAACAAAAAAGGGCCCCGTCTCCGGGGCCCTTTTCAATTCCGTGTCGCTCAGTGCGTCGAAGCATGCTCGGGCAGGCGCGCCCAGACCTTCTTCTTGGTGAAGTAGAGCAGGCCGGCGAAGAGCGCGAGGAAGATCATCACCTGGAAGCCCATGCGCTTGCGCGCTTCGAGATGCGGTTCCGCCATCCACATCATGAAGGCGGCGACGTCCTTGGCGTACTGCTCGGTCGTCTCCGGCACCGGCGACTTGCCGTCCGGCCCCTTCGGATACTCGACCTGGCCGTCGTTCAGCGGCTTCGGCATCGCGATCAGGTGGCCAGGCATATAGGTGTTGTAGTTCTGGCCCGGCAGCAGCGGCGGGAACTCCTTCGGCGGGTCCTTGTAGCCGGTCAGGAGCGCGACGATGTAGTCCGGCCCCTGCTCCTGATACTGGGTGAAGATATCGAAGACGAAGGTGGGGAAGCCGCGCGTATAGGTGCGCGCCTTGGCGAGCATGTCGATCGGCGGCGGATAGGCGCCGCCATTGGCGGCGCGTGCCGCCTGCTCGTTCGCGAACGGCGCCGGGAAGGCGTCAGCCGGGCGGCCAGGGCGCTCGAACATCTCGCCCGACTCGTTCGGGCCGTCCTTGATGTTGGTGTAGCTGGCCGCCAGCGCCGCGACCTGCGAGGCGGTGAAGCCCGGACCGCCGGGCTGCGACAGGTTACGGAACCGGATCAGGCTCATCGCGTGGCAGCTGGCGCAGACTTCCTTGGCGACCTTGAAGCCGCGCTGCAGCTGGGCCTGATCGAACTTGCCGAACGGCCCCGAGAACGACCAGCTCTGCGCCGGCGGCTTCGGGCCGGCTTCGGCGGCCAGGACCGGCGAGGCGACAGCGATGGCGAGGCCAGTGACGAGACCAGCGAGCGACAGGCGGAGGGACATCTTGCTCATGGTCTCGTTCAGCCCTTGGCCTGCGGTTCCGAAGCGGTGGCGTGGCCGAGGCGAGCGCCCGAGCCGCCGAGCACCGAGTCGGCGATGGAGGTCGGCAGCTGAGCCGGCCGTTCGAAGATGCCGATCAGCGCCAGTGCCAGGAAGAAGCCGAAATACAGCACGGTCAGGATGCGCGAGAGCGTGACATAGGGCTCGTCGGCCGGCATGGCGCCGAGATAGCCGAGCCCGATGCAGACCAGCACGAACATCCAGAAGAACTGGCGTGCGATCGGCCGATAGGTCATCGACTTGACCTTGGAGGTGTCGATCCAGGGCAGGAAGGCGAGGATCACGATCGCGCCGCCCATGGCGATGACGCCGCCGAGCTTGTCGGGAATGGCGCGCAGGATCGCGTAGAACGGCAGGAAGTACCATTCCGGCACGATGTGGGCGGGCGTCGAAGCCGGGTTCGCCGGGATGTAGTTGTCGGCGTGGCCCATGAAATTCGGCTGGTAGAACACGAACCAGGCGAAGACCAGCATGAAGCAGACCATGCCGAACAGGTCCTTGATGGTCGCATAGGGCGTGAAGGGAACGGTGTCCTTCTTGACGTCCTTCACCTCGACGCCGGTCGGGTTGTTCTGGCCGACATGGTGCAGCGCCCAGATATGCAGGACGACGACGCCGGCGATCATGAAGGGCAGCAGGAAGTGCAGCGAGAAGAAGCGGTTCAGGGTCGGATTGTCGACCGAGTAGCCACCCCACAGGAAGGTGACGATCGTCTCGCCGATCACCGGCAGCGCCGAGAACAGGTTGGTGATGACGGTCGCGCCCCAGAAGGACATCTGGCCCCAGGGCAGGACGTAGCCCATGAAGGCGGTGGCCATCATCAGCAGGAAGATGATGACGCCGAGGATCCACAGCACCTCGCGCGGCGCCTTGTACGAGCCGTAGTAGAGGCCGCGGAAGATGTGGATGTAGACCGCCACGAAGAACATCGAGGCGCCGTTGGAGTGCAGATAGCGCAGCAGCCAGCCGAAGTTCACGTCGCGCATGATGTGCTCGACGGAGTTGAACGCCATGGTCGCGTTCGGCGTGTAATGCATCGCCAGGATCACGCCGGTGACGATCTGCGCCACCAGCATGAACACGAGGATGCCGCCGAAGGTCCACAGCAGGTTGAGATTGCGCGGAACCGGATAGGACACCGCCGAATCGTGCATCAGCCGCACGATCGGCAGGCGTGCATCGAGCCAGCGCTCGATCCCCGTCTTCGGCTGGTAACTGCTGTGACCGCTCATGCTCGCCTCAAGCTCTCTCAATTCCGCTCGATGCCGTCCGCGCCTTCAAAAAGGCTCAGCCGATCTTGATCTTGGTGTCCGCGGTGAACGCGTAGGGCGGCACCGGCAGGTTCAGCGGCGCAGGACCCTTGCGGATACGGCCGGAGGAATCGTAGTGCGAGCCATGGCAGGGGCAGAACCAGCCGTCGAACTCACCCTTCGGCTCGCCGGGCGAGCTGCCGAGCGGCACGCAGCCGAGATGGGTGCAGCTGCCATAGACGACGAGATACTTCTCGTGGCCGGCCTTGGTGCGCTGCTGGTCCGTCTGCGGGTCGCGCAGCGTCGCGATGTCGACCGCGAGCGCCTCGTCGATTTCCTTCTTGGTGCGATTGCGCACGAAGATCAGCTTGCCGCGCCAGAACAGCTTGATCGCCTGTCCTTCCGCGATCGGGGCGAGATCGAGGTCGATCGGGGCGCCAGCGGCGACGACCTGCGCATCCGGAGCCAGCTGGCTGACCAGCGGCACGACCAGCGCGCCAACGCCGACGGCGCCGAAAGCGCCGGTCGTCAGCATCAGGAAGTCGCGGCGGGTGGGTTCGGTGCCAGTCGTATCGGTCGCGTGCGCCACGATCCAGTTCCCTGCTCGGCTGCCGGCCTGGCCGGCTGAAACACATCGAGCGCCTCATGAGGGCGCGAGCGCAGAGCCACCTTTCGGTGGCGCGTCGCCTGCGCGCTCTTTGGCATGCAGTTTTGACGAAGTCTACTGTTCCCCGTGCCGCAGCCCACTGCATTGCAGCAAGCCCGCAGTGCGTGTGGCTCAGGCCGGAATCCTGTCGCTGTCGGCAAGCGCCAGGAAGCCGCCCGACTGCCGGGCCCACAGGCGGGCATAGAGCCCGCCGCGCCGCACCAGCTCGTCATGGCTGCCCATGTCGACGATCTTGCCCTTGTCGAGCACGATCAGCCGGTCGAGCGCGGCGATGGTGGAGAGCCGGTGCGCGATCGCGATCACGGTCTTGCCTTCCATCAATGTGGAAAGCTGCGCCTGGATTTGCGCCTCGACCTCCGAATCGAGCGCCGAGGTCGCCTCGTCGAGGATCAGGATCGGAGCGTCCTTGAGCAGAACGCGAGCGATCGCGATACGCTGGCGCTGACCGCCGGAGAGCTTCACGCCGCGCTCGCCGACGCGCGAATCGAAGCCCTGGCGCCCGTCCTGGTCGGAAAGGCCGAGGACGAAGTCGTGCGCCGCCGCCCGCTTGGCCGCAGCCGCGATCTCGTCCTGCGTCGCGCCGATCCGGCCATAGGCGATGTTGTCGCCGATCGAGCGGTGCAGCAGCGAATTGTCCTGCGTCACCATGCCGATCTGGCTACGCAGCGATTCCTGCGTCACATGGGCGATGTCCTGCCCGTCGATCAGGATGCGGCCCGAATCGAGCGGGTAGAGCCGCAACAGCAGGTTGACCAGCGTCGACTTGCCCGCTCCGGAGGGGCCGACCAGCCCGACCTTCTCGCCCGGTCTGATCTCGAGGTCGAGATCCTCGAACAGACCCTGCGGCTTGCCGTAGTTGAAGCGCACATGCTCGAAGCGCACCCCGCCCTGCGCGACCTGGAGCGGCACGGCGTCCGGCGCATCCGGCAGATCATGCGGCTTGGCGATCGTCTCCATGCTCTCCTGCACCGAGCCGATGTTCTCGAAGATGCCGCGCACCAGATGGATCAGCCAGCCCGACATCTGCACGAGGCGCAGCACCAGGCCGATCGCGGCGGCGACCGCGCCGGGCGTCATCTCGCCCTGGCTCCACAGATGCAGGCTGAGCCAGGCCGTCGCCACAACGAGCAGGCTGTTCATCGTCTGCAGGATGACGCTGACGCCGGTGATCAGCCGCGACAGGTTGAGGAAGGAGGCGTTCCAGCGCGTCAACGAGTCGCGCACCGCCGAGCGCTCGGCATCGGCACGGGCGAAGAGTTTGACCGTCAGGATGTTGGTATAGGCGTCGACGATGCGCCCGGTCGTCGTCGAGCGGCCGAGCGAGTTCGCCTCCGAACGCGTCTTGGCCCGTGGCACGAAATAGATCAGCAGCGCGACATAGGCCGCGAGCCAGACGATCACCGGCAGCGCGAGCCAGAGGCTGGTCGAGCCGAAGAAGCCGATCGCGACCGATGCGAAGATCAGCGCGTACCAGAGGTCGTCGATCACCTCGATCGTCGCGCCGCGGATCGCCTGCCCGGCCTGGATCACCCGCGACGACAGCCGGCCGGCGAAATCGTTCTGGAAATAGGAGAGCGCGTGGCCGAGCGTGTAGACATGGTTGCGCCAGCGAATCTGGTTGGTGATCTGCGGCACCACCACCTGGTCGACGATGGCGTGGTTGGCGAAATAGACCAGCGGCCTGACCACGGTGACGAGGATGGCCGCGCCGATCAGCAGCCAGCCGTGCTCGCCGAAGACCTGCTCGGGCGAGTTCTTCGTCAGCAGGTCCACGAACCAGCCGACCATCAGATACATCGCCGCCTCGATGCCGGAAAAGCCGAGGCCGGTCAGCATGATCAGGGCCATCCAGCCCTTCACGCCCTTGATGTGGTGCCACATGAAACGGAACACGCCGGTCGGCGGCGTCTGCCGCTCGTCGAAGGGCGCGAACACGTCGATGCGGCTTTCAAGGAAACGGAAGAGCGGGGCGAACATGGACGTGGGATCGCCCTCCTGGACAGGCAAATGACTATAAGGCCGATATGGTACGTGCCCCTCGCGGCGACCAGAGCCTGAAAGCGCCGCCCCGCCATGCCATGACAGCAGACTGTGGCGGGGCGCAAGCGCACTGGGAATCGCCGGCTGGCGCGCCAGCTGCTGCTCTACGACCAAAGACTATCGACTTCCGTAGCTGCTTGCCGCTTGCCGCGCCCCGCCAACCCGCAGAGCATGACGCCGCGCCGCACGAGAAGACGGCGATCCGGAGGTCCGCTCGATGATTAGATTTAACGCCGCCCTCGCCTTGGCGGGCACACTCGCCCTCGCAATACCGGCATACGCCCAGACCACAGGCAAGACGGTGATCGCGACGCCGAATGCCCCCGAGGCGATCGGCCCCTATTCGCAGGCGATCAAGGTCGGGAACATGGTCTTCCTCGCCGGGCAGGTCGCGATCGACCCGAAGACCAAGCAGTTCATGAAGGACGCCGGCATCGAGGACCAGACCAGGCAGACGCTGGAAAACCTCAAGGCCGTGCTCGAAGCCGATGGCCTGGCGATGGACCATGTCGTCTCGACCAACGTCTTCCTGAAGGACCTCAACGACTTCGGCAAGATGAACGGAGTCTATGGCAGCTATTTCAAGACCGCCCCGCCGGCGCGCGCCACGGTCGAGGTCGCCCGCCTTCCCCTCGATGCGAAGGTCGAGATCACCGCTATCGCGGTCCGCCCCTGAGCACCATGCCTTGACGACGGCGGGCGCAGCGCGGATGACGCGCCGATGCTGCGCCTCGCTCTCTACCAGCCCGACATTCCGCAGAACGCCGGCACGATGATCCGCCTGGCGGCCTGTCTCGGCGTCGCCGTCGACATCGTCGAGCCGGCCGCCTTCGACGTCTCCGACCGCAATTTCCGCCGCTCCGGCATGGACTATATCGAGCGGACGGCGGTGACACGCCATGATTCCTTCCGCGCCTTCGAGGCCTGGCGACGCGAGACGGGCCACCGTCTCGTCCTCGCCGAGACCGACGGCGCCTGCGCCCATACCGATTTCGTTTTCCAGCCCGGCGATATCGTCATGGTCGGCCGTGAATCCGCTGGCGTGCCGCCAGAGGTCTATGCTGCGGCTGAGGCCAGCGTGCACATCCCGATGCGCCGCGATTTGCGCTCGCTCAATGTCGCCATGGCCGCGGCGATGGTAGTGGGCGAGGCGCTGCGTCAGCTCGGCGCCTACCCCGCGCCGGCAGACGCCTGACAACGAGACCACACATGACCGGACAAGCAACCGAAGCCGCCGTCGATCCCGCCACCGTCGAGGCCATGAAGCCGCGCGCCGCCGCCTGGTTCGAGAGCCTGCGCGACCGCATCTGCGCCGCCTTTGAGCAGGTCGAGGATGAGGCGACAGGCCCCTTCCCACCCGAGACCGACACGCCCGGCCGCTTCGTGCGCACGCCCTGGCAGCGCAGCAATCATGACGGAGCCCCGGGTGGCGGCGGCGTCATGGCGCTGATGTCGGGCCGCGTCTTCGAGAAGGTCGGCGTCCACGTCTCGACCGTGCATGGCAGCTTCGCACCGGAGTTCGCCGCGCAGATTCCGGGCGCCGCAGAGGATCCGCGCTTTCATGCCACCGGCATCTCGCTGATCGCCCATCCCTGGAACCCGCACGCGCCGACCGTGCACATGAACACCCGCTTCGTCGTCACGACCAAGCCCTGGTTCGGCGGCGGCGCCGACCTCACCCCGGTCCTTGATCGCAGGCGAACCCAGGACGATCCCGACGCGCAGGCCTTCCATGCCGCGATGCGCGCGCCCTGCGAAGCTCATGCCAAGGTCGCCGACTACGATCGCTTCAAGAGCTGGTGCGACGAGTACTTCCATCTGAAACACCGCAACGAGCCGCGCGGCATCGGCGGCATCTTCTACGACTATGTCTGGACTGGCGATCCTGACGCCGACCTCGCCTTCACCAAGGCGGTGGGCGAGGCCTTCCTCGACATCTATCCGCGCATCCTTCGCGGCAATCTCGCGAAGCCCTGGACGGACGCCGAGCGCCATGAGCAGCAGGTCCGCCGCGGCCGCTATGTCGAGTTCAACCTGCTCTACGACCGCGGCACCATCTTCGGCCTGAAAACTGGCGGCAACGTCGCCTCGATCCTGTCGTCGATGCCGCCGACGGTGAGGTGGCCCTAGCGGTGCATCACCCGCTGACGGCGCGGGCGAGCATTGCCATCTGCTCATCCCGTCCGACCGGGCAGCCGGCCTCGACCCAGGCCTCGCGCGTTGCATCGAGCACCTGGCCGACTTGCGGGCCGGAAGGAACGCCGAGCGCCAGCACATCCTTTCCGGTCGGCAGGAAGGGCGGCGTCTGCGCCAGCTCGGCGATCAGAGCCTGAACTTCGGTCGATGTGCCATCCATGCCGATCAGCACCAACCCGCCCGCGACAGCATCGCTTCCAAGGTGATGCGCCAGTCGACGCAGGTGCGCGATCTCCGGCAACGTGCCTCTTCCCGACAGCGCCTCCAGCACCGCGGCGATGCCGGAAACCCGCTCGAACTCGGCATTGGAGAGCCGCAGCCGTTCGCGCAGCCTGAGCGCATCCTCACTGACCGCGACGGCGAGCGCCGCCAGCCGGAAGGCCGGGTAGACGCCCTCCCCCGGCGCATCGGCGATCGCGGCGAAGCGCGAGAGGCGCGGCACGCCGCCGATCACTGGCATCAGCAGCCCGGCGCCCGCCATCGCCTGCAGGGTCGCAGCCGCCCGCGGCGCGGCCAGCAGCTTGCGCAGCTCCGCCCAAACCCGCTCGCGTGACAACCCTTCCAGCCCCGCGCGCCCGGCGATGCAGGCGGCAAGCGCTACCCGGTCAGGCTCGCCGACACCGTAGCGGGCGTGGAAACGGAAAAAGCGCAGAATGCGCAGGTAATCCTCGGCGATCCGCTCGCCTGCCACACCGATGAAGCGCACCCGCCGCACTGCGAGATCGGCGAGCCCATCGGCGTAATCGTGCAGCACGCCCGCCGCATCGAGCCCGAGCGCGTTGATGGTGAAATCGCGGCGCAGCGCGTCCTCGCGAAAGTCGCGACCGAAGGCGACGACGGCGTGACGGCCATCGGTCTCGACATCACGCCGCAGCGTCGTGACCTCGAAGGGGGCGCCGTCGATGACCACGGTGACGGTGCCGTGCTCGACCCCGGTCGGCACCGCCTTGAAGCCGGCGGCGCGCGCCCGCCGCATCGTCTCCTCAGGCAAACAGGTGGTGGCGATGTCGATATCCGCCACCGGCTCTCCGAGCAGCACATTGCGCACGGCGCCACCGACGATGCGGGCTTCCTCTCCGTCGTGGTTCAACACCGCGAGCAGCCCGACGACATCGGCACGCGCCAGCAGCTCGGTGAGGCGTTGCCGCTCAGCCCCGATCATCGTTTCGGCCGGTCGTCGAACTCGCCGGGAACCAGCCTGCCGTTCTCGACATGCGGCGGCACGAACGGCCCGGTATGACGTGGCGCCACGATCCCCGTGTAGATGAAGAAGCCGATGCCCAGCACGAGCCCAGTCACCGACAGCCAGAACAGATGGCGGCTCCAATGCTCGACATCGAACGGATTTCGCCGCCGGATCACGAGATAGCCCGCGAACAGGCAGAAAGGCAGGACGAAGAGCAGGAACTCCTCGATCAGCGTGCGCAGCATCCAGCGTAACCTTTTTAACCGGCGAGCCGCTCGTAGAGATTGCGGATCATGCCGGCCGTCGCTCCCCAGATATAGCGATCGCCATGCGGCATCGCATAGTAGGTGCGGTAGCGCCCGCGGAATTCGCGGCCATGGCGCTGGTGATTGGCCGGATCGAGCAGGAAGGACAGCGGCGTCTCGAAGGCCTCGTCGACCTCGTGCGGATTGATCGTCAGCTTGAGCGGCGGCTCGACCAGACCCACGACCGGCGTGACGCGATAGCCGGTGCCGGTGAGATAGGCGTCGAGATAGCCGACCGCCCTGACCTTGCCGGGCGACAGCCCGACCTCCTCCTCGGCTTCGCGCAGCGCCGCGACCAGCGGCGAGCCGTCGGTCGCATCGATGCGCCCTCCGGGGAAGGCGATCTGCGCCGAGTGCTTGCGCAGCGCCGCGGCGCGCTGGGTCAGCAGCACGCTCGGCTCGCCCGGATGCAGCACGATCGGGATCAGCACCGCCGCCTCGATCGCGCTGGCTTCGTCGGGGATGTCGATCGGCTCGGATTGCAGATCGTGATCGCCGCGCGGCCGCGCGATCAGGTCGCCATGGGCCGGCGGCTCGGCCCGCAAGGCGCGGTGCAGCAGCGCCTCGAGATCGCCGTCATTCCAGAACGCCGTGTCGGCGAGCCGCTTGGCAGGATGCTGCATCACAGTCCCTCGATCTCGCTGGCCGGCGCGACGACATGAAAGACGCCGCCGGCCGCGATGCCGAACTGCGCCTCTCCGTCGCCCTCCCTGATCTCGCCGAGCGCCAGCAGATCATAGGTCAGCGCCCGCGTGAGCCGGGCCCAGAGCCCGCGCCGGACATGCACATAGGGCTTCATGCCCTCGTTCGCAGCCCGCTCGAAGCGCAAAGGGTTGTCGGGCCCAACCGTGACGAGATCGTCAGTGCGGGTCCGGAAAGCGATGTTGCGGGCGTCGCCCTCGCCTTCCACCGCCATCTCGACCGCCTGGAGCGGCGCGTCCTCGACCCTGATCCCGACTTTCTCGACCGGGGTCACGAGAAAGTAATCGTCGCCTTCGCGCTTCAACACCGAGGAGAACAGCCTGACCAGCGCCGGCCGGGCGATCGGCGTGCCCAGATAGAACCAGGTGCCATCAGCAGCGATACGCATGTCGAGATCGCTGCAGAAGGGCGGATTCCAGCGCTCCACCGGCGGCAATCCGCGGGCTGGACCGCTGCCGAGCGCGCTCAACAGGCGATTCATCGCGCCCGCGGCCTCAATAGTCGTCTCACCTCGCGCTTTCGTCATCGGCATGCCGGTTGCATCGCTCTCTCGCCTTGAACTCTACATAATCGTGAAGCGGACTGTTGTGCACCGCCGCTCTCGGGCCCTTGAGCATGCTCCCCGCGAGGGTCAGAGTTTGGAATCGGACAGGAAGGCCCGCGAGCGCGAGGCTGAAGGAGATCGCAATGGTGGCGCAAGCCCGTGATGCCAACGCCCCGATCAATCTCGACACCGGCGTCGTCGAGGCGGCGGAAGCGGCCCTCGCCGCCATCGGCGCCGCCCGCACCGAGATCGGCCAGGTCATCTTCGGCCAGCAGAAGGTCGTCGATCTCTCGCTGATCACCTTGCTCGCCGGCGGCCACGGCCTGCTCGTCGGCGTGCCCGGCCTCGCCAAGACCAAGCTGGTCGAAGCGATGGGCACCGTGCTCGGCCTCTCGGCAAGGCGCGTCCAGTTCACGCCGGACCTGATGCCCTCCGACATCCTCGGCTCCGAGGTGCTCGACGAGAGCGAGGGCGGCAAGCGCCATTTCCGCTTCATCAAGGGCCCGGTCTTCGCCCAGTTGCTGATGGCTGACGAGATCAATCGCGCCTCACCGCGCACCCAGTCGGCCCTGCTGCAGGCGATGCAGGAGCACCACGTCACCGTCGCCGGCGAGCGCCACGACCTGCCGGCGCCCTTCCATGTGCTGGCCACCCAGAACCCGATCGAGCAGGAAGGCACCTATCCGCTGCCGGAGGCCCAGCTCGACCGCTTCCTGCTGGAAATCGATGTCGGCTATCCTGACCGCGAGGCCGAACGCCGCATCCTGCTCGAGACCACCGGCGCCGCCGAGCACAAGCCGGTGCAGGCGATGACGGCCGAGACGCTGATGTCGACGCAGCGCCTGGTGCGCCGCCTGCCGGTCGGCGAAGCGGTGGTCGATGCGATCCTCGATCTCGTCCGCTCGGCCCGTCCCGGCGACGGCGAGAAGGCGATCACCGACAAGCTCGCCTGGGGCCCCGGCCCGCGCGCCAGCCAGGCGCTGACCCTCGCCTGCCGCGCCCGTGCCCTGGTCGAAGGCCGGCTTGCGCCCTCGATCGACGACGTCGCCGCATTGGCCGCCCCCGTACTGAAGCATCGTATCGCCCTGACCTTCGCCGCTCGTGCCGATGGCGAAACCGTCGAGGGCGTCGTCGCCAGGCTGGTGGAGCGTCTGGGTTGAGGGCATTCTGATGCTGCGCACCCGCGTCCTCGGCCCATCCGAGCGCCAGCCGGGCCAGCCGGTCCTCAAGGCGTCGCTCGATCTCGCCGCCCGCCTGCCCCGGCTGGTGCTGGAGGCGCGGCGGGTCTCGGCCAGCGTGCACGGCATCCATGGCCGCCGGCGCTCCGGCCCCGGCGAGACCTTCTGGCAATACCGGCCGCTGGTCACCGGCGAAGCTGCCTCGCGCATCGACTGGCGCCGCTCGGCCAGAGACGGTCACCTCTTCGTGCGCGAGCGCGAATGGGAGGCCTCGCACGCGATCTGGCTCTGGATCGACCGCTCGCCCTCGATGGGCTTTGCCTCCTCGCTCGCCCAGGCGAGCAAGGTTGATCGCGCTTTGATCGCCGGCTTTGCGCTGGCCGAAACGCTGGTCGAGGGCGGCGAGCGCGTCGGCCATCTCGGCCTGACCCGGCCGATGGCCTCGCGCCGCATCGTCGAATTGCTGGCGCAGGCGATCCTCGCCGACCGACGCGATGGCGAGGCCGACCTGCCGCCGGAAGAGCCGCTGCCGCGCCTCGCCGACGCGATCCTGATCACCGACGGCCTGACGCCCGCCGCGGCGCTGGCCAAGCGCATCGCCACGCTGGCAAGCAGCGGCGCCAGAGGCCATATCCTGCTGATCGTCGACCCGATCGAGGAGACCTTCCCTTTCTCCGGACAGGCCGAACTGTTCGACCTGGAGGACGGCCTGACATTGCGGGTCGGCGATGCCGGCAAATGGGGCGAGGATTATCGCGAGCGGCTGCAGGCCCATCGCGACGCCATCCGCGAGGCCTGCCGCCATGCCGGCTGGACGCTGACCCTGCACCGGACCGACCGCCCGGCCAGCGAAGGCGTCCTGCGCATCGCCAGCCTGATCGCCGCCTCGCGCGGCGGGCCGGCCGGCTGACGGGAGGAGAGGACGATGCTGTCATCCCTGCCGATCGCCTTCTCCGCGCCGCTGGCCCTGATCGCGCTGGCCGTCTTGCCCGTGCTCTGGCTGATCCTGCGGGTGACGCCGCCGCGGCCGAAGCGCATCGACTTCCCGCCGCTCAAGATCGTGCGCGACCTGATCCCGCAGCGCGAGACTCCGGCGCATACGCCCTGGTGGCTGCTGGCGCTGCGCATGGCGGTCGCGGCGCTGGCGATCCTCGCCGTCGCCGGCCCGGTCTGGAATCCGGTCCGAGATGCCGCCGCTTTGCGCGGCCCGCTGCTGCTGTTGGTCGACAACGGTTTTGGCGCCGCGACCGACTGGCTGGAACGCCAGGCCATCGCCGAGAGCCGCATCATGGCTGCGGGCCGCGAAGGCCGCCCGGTCGCGGTCGTCGGCCTCGCTGAAGCGCCCGCAGAAATCGCGCTCGCCGAACCGCAAGGCGCACTCGAACGCCTGCGCGCGCTCGGCCTGCAGCCGCATGCCCCCGATCGCGGCGCCCATCTCCAGCGACTCGAAGTCTTCTGGCGCGCCCAGCCCCAGGCCGAGACGGTCTGGGTCGCCGACGGGCTCGGCGTCGGCGCCGGTGACGCCGATTTCCTGGCGAGGCTGAAGCA
This sequence comes from Rhizobiales bacterium 2SD, assembly GCA_005502805.1. Taxonomy (GTDB): domain Bacteria; phylum Pseudomonadota; class Alphaproteobacteria; order Rhizobiales; family Beijerinckiaceae; genus Allobosea. The sequence continues at coordinate 357,715 of SCMY01000002.1, forward strand.
GGAGGCTAGCGCGAACCGACTCTCGATCCATGCCGGCCGGGCCGACCAGCGCGCCCTCGCCGCGCCCGAGAACCTCGCCGGCGCGCTCACCGTCAAGGTGCTGCGGCCGACGACGAACGCCGCCGCGAGCGGCCAGATCCGCGCGCTCGACCTCAAGGGCCTGCCGCTCGGCGATGCGCCCTTCGTCTTCGGCAGTAATGAGTTGGAGACGACCGCGCGTCTGACCTTGCCGATCGAGGTCCGCAACGCCGTCTCGCGGCTGGAGATCGCCAGCGAGCGCAGCGCCGGCACCGTCGCTTTGCTCGATGATCGCGCCAAGCGCCGCCGCGTCGGCATCGTCTCCGGCGCCACCGCCGACACCGCCCAGCCGCTGCTGTCGCCGACCTATTACGTTTCGCGGGCGCTCTCGCCCTTCGCCGAGATCCGCGAACCCCGCGCCGGCTCGACCGATCCGGTCGGCGAATTGCTGGCGCAGAACCTCTCCGTCCTGATCCTCGCCGATATCGGCGCGCTCGACGGCGACACCGCCGCCAAGGTCTCGGCCTTCGTCGAGCGCGGCGGCGTGCTGCTGCGCTTCGCCGGAGCCCGGCTCGCCGCCTCCTCCGACGAGCTGACGCCGGTGCGCCTGCGCCGTGGCGGCCGCACCCTCGGCGGCGGCCTGTCCTGGGAGACACCGCGCAAGCTCGCAGCCTTCACCCGTGAGAGCCCGTTCTTCGGTTCGTCTTTGGCCGAGGATGTCCGCGTCACCCGCCAGATCCTGGCCGAGCCCGAGCCCGACCTCGCCCGCAAGACCTGGGCGGCGCTGGAAGACGGCACGCCGGTCGTCACCGGCGAGCGCCGCGGCGACGGCGTGCTCGCCATGGTCCATGTCACCGCCGACACCACCTGGTCGAACCTGCCGCTCTCGGGCCTCTTCGTCGAGATGCTGCGCAAGGTCGTCGCCATGTCCGGCACAACGGCCACCGAGGGCCAGAACGGCGAAATCAGGGTCGAGACCCTGTCGCCGACCCGCGTGCTCGACGGCCAGGGCGCCTTCCGCTCGCCACCGGCGACCGCGCAACCCGTCGCCCGCAACTTTACCGGCCGCGCCACCCTCGCCCATCCGCCGGGCATCTACGGCCCGACCGACGGCGCCATGGCGGTCAACACGCTCGCTCCGGCGGATACGCTGACGGCGCTTGATCTCGCCGCGCTGGGAGCGCCGATACTGCCGATCGACCAGCCCGTCGCCCGCGACATCCGCCCGCAATTGCTGGTGCTGGCGCTGCTCCTGCTCGTCGCCGACACGCTGGCGACGCTCTGGCTCGGAGGCCGGATGAACCTCGCCCGCTTCCGCCGTGCGGCACCCGCAGCGCTGCTCCTCGCTGTCGCCTTCGCCGCCGTTCCAGGCCCCGATACTGCGCGAGCCCAGCAGCAGCCAACGCCCCCTGCCGCACCGGCCGAGCAGCAACGCCCGCCGGTGCCGCGCGATCTCGTCACCGCCGCGAGCGCGACCCGGCTTGCCTATGTCGTCACCGGCGACAGGTCCGTCGACGACATGTCGAAGGCCGGCATGGCCGGGCTCAACATCGTGCTCGGCGCCCGCACTGCATTGGAGCCCGGTGAGGCGGCCGGCGTCGACGTCGCCCGCGACGAACTTGCGCTCTATCCGATCCTCTATTGGCCGGTGGTCGCCGGCCGGCCGATCCCTTCGGCCGAGACGCTGCGCAAGGTCGAGGCCTATATGAAGGGTGGCGGGCTTGTGATTTTCGACACCCGCGACGCGATGAGCACAAGGCCCGGCGGCGGCACTACGCCGGAAGGCGACCAGCTGCGCCGCATGCTGCAGACGCTCGACATTCCCGAGCTCGAGCCGATCCCGCGCGACCACGTCCTGACCAAGACCTTCTACATCCTCGACGGCTTCGTCGGCCGCTATGACAGCGGCACGACCTGGGTCGAGGTGCTGCCGCCCGCCAGCGAGGATGGCCGCCGCCCGGCCCGCGCCGGCGACAATGTCTCGCCGATCGTGATCACCTCGAACGACCTCGCCGCCGCCTGGGCCGTCGGGCGGCGCGGCGAGGCGCTCGTGCCGATGTCCGGCTCCGATCCGCGCCAGCGCGAAATGGCGCTGCGTGCCGGGGTCAACCTTGTGATGTACGCGCTGACCGGCAACTACAAGGCCGACCAGGTCCATGTCCCGGCCCTGCTCGAACGCCTCGGTCAGTAGCGAAGGAAATCCCGCCCCATGTGGAGCCTGACCTTCGCCCCGCTCGTCCCGCTGCCGCTGCTGATCGGCCTCGCCGTTCTGGCCGCGGTCGCCGCCGGCATGGCGCTCGTGCTGGCCGGGCGCGGCGCGATCCTGCGTGCCCTGGCGCTCGCCGTGCTCGCCGTCGCCCTCGCCGATCCCTCGCTCGTCTTCGAGGATCGCGAGCCGGTCAAGGACGTCGTCGCCGTCGTGGTCGACAAATCCGCCTCGAACCGCCTCGCCGACCGCTCGCAGCAGACGCAAGCCGCCCAGGCCGAGGTCGAGCGGCAATTGCGCGGCGTCTCCGGCGTCGAGACACGCACCATCGAGGTCACCGACCAGCAGGGCGCCGGCGACGGCACCCGCCTGTTCGAGGCGCTGGCCACCGGCCTCGCCGACGTGCCCTCCGAGCGCGTCGCCGGGGCGATCGTGCTCAGCGATGGCCTCGCCCACGACGCGCCCGCCACGGCCGAGGCGCTCGGCCTGCGCGCGCCGCTGCATGTGCTGACCACCGGCCGCGAACGCGAGATCGACCGGCGCATCGTGCTGGTCGATTCGCCGCGCTTCGGCATCGTCGGCAAGGAGCAGAACGTCCGCCTGCGCGTCGTCGAGAAGGGCGGGCCGGGCCGCGCTGCGATCACGGTGCGCCGCGACGGCGAGATCATCGCCCGGCGCGAGGCTATCACCGGCGAGACGGTGCAGGTGCCCGTCCGCATCGATCGCGGCGGCCCGAACGTCATCGAGATCGAGGCCGCCCCGCTCGACAATGAGCTGACCCTCGCCAACAACCGCGCCGTCATCACCATCGAGGGCGTGCGCGACAAGCTGCGGGTGCTGCTGGTCTCGGGCGAGCCGCATCCGGGCGAGCGCACCTGGCGCAACCTGCTCAAGGCCGACGCCAATGTCGACCTCGTCCATTTCACCATCCTGCGCCCGCCGGAGAAGCAGGACGGCACGCCGATCAACGAGCTCTCGCTGATCGCCTTCCCGACGCGCGAGCTGTTCCAGGTCAAGATCAAGGATTTCGACCTGATCATCTTCGACCGCTACGCCAACCAGTCGATCCTGCCGCTGGTCTATTTCGACAACATCGTCCGCTATGTCCGCGACGGCGGCGCCCTGCTGATCGCCGCCGGGCCGGAATACTCCGGCGCCCAGTCGCTGGCGCGCACCCCACTCGGCCAGATCCTGCCGGCGCAGCCCGATGGCAGCGTCTTCGACGAGGCCTATCGCGCGCGAGTCAGCGAGCCCGGCAAGCGCCACCCGGTCACCCGCGACCTGCCGGGCTCCGAGGCCGAGCCGCCGCGCTGGGGCGAATGGTTGCGCCTCGTCGGCGCCCGCGCCCGCTCGGGCTCGACCGTGATGACCGGCCCCGGCGACCGCCCGCTGCTGCTGCTGGCGCGCGAGCAGAAGGGCCGCGTCGCGCTCTTCCTTTCCGATCATGCCTGGCTCTGGGCCCGTGGTTTCCGCGATGGTGGCCCGCATCTCGATCTGCTGCGCCGGCTCGGCCACTGGCTGATGAAGGAGCCCGATCTCGAGGAAGAAGCACTGCGCGCCAGCGCTCGCGGCCGCAATATCGAGATCGAGCGCCAGACGCTCGGCGACAATCCCGCGTCCGCGACGATCACCGCGCCCGACGGCTCGGTCCGCACCGTGCCTTTCGAAGCCGGACGCCCCGGCCTCTTCGTCGCCCGCACGGCGGCGAGCGAGTTCGGCCTGCACAAGATCACCACCGAGAACCTCACCGCCTTCGCCAGCGTCGGCCCGGAGAATCCGCGCGAATTGATGGAGGTGGTCAGCGATCCCGGCAAGCTCCAGGCGCTTGCCGAGGCGACCGGCGGGTCCTCGCGCCGGATCGGGCAGGAGAACGGTTCCGGCGTCACCATCCCGCGCATCGTGCCAGTGCGCTCCGGCCGGCAATTCGCCGGCGCCGACTGGATCGGCCTGCGCATCAGCGATTCCGGCATTGTCCGCGGCGTCTCGATCTCGCCGCTCTTCGTCGGGCTGATCGGCCTCGCCATCCTGTTCGGAGCGCTGGTCGCCGGCTGGATCGGGGAAAGCGGGCGGAGGTTCAAGCGCGAGGCGTAGTTGCCCTCGTCATGCTCGGGCTGGACCCGAGCATCTCAGGCCGGATGAGGCTCAAATAGAGCCTTCTTGTCACGAGATTCTCGGGTCTGCGCTTCGCTTCGCCCGAGAATGACGCCCATTCCTACCGCAGCGCCGCCACCGCGCCGTTGCGCTGCGCCAGTACGCCTTCCTTGAGCTCCAACGCCAGGAAGCGCCCGGGATCGGCCGGGCCGGGCAGGACAAGCTGGCCCGGCTTCACCGGCTTGAAGCCGAAGCGGGCGTAATAGGGCGCATCGCCCACCAGCAGGATCAGCTCGTGGCCTTGGTTGCGCGCCGCCTCGATAGAGGCGTTCATCAGTGCAGCGCCGATGCCGCGCCCTTCGAAAGCGGGATCGACGGTGAGTGGCCCGAGCATCAGCCCCGGCCCGCCACCGGCGAGGATCGGCGTCACCCGGACCGAACCGACCAGGAAGGTGCCGACATGGCTGGCGAAGGACAGTGCCGGATCATGCGGCGCGCCTTCGCGCAGGCGCGATGCGGTGCGGGCGAAGCGGCCGGGCCCGAAGGCGCGCTCATGCAGGCGCTCGATCGCCGCGGCGTCGCCTGGCAGTTCCTGGCGGATGGTGAGGGGAAGCGAGGTCATGGTCGGGATCGCGGCATGGCCGAATTCGCGCCGCTTGGCAATGGCCTCAGACCGGCCGTGCCCACAGGTCCTGATGGCCGATGGTTACGGATGCGCCGCGCTTGGCCTCCAGCCAGCCGGCGATCACCTCCGGGGAGAGATGGCCGGTCTCCGTCACGGCAGCGGCGACTCCGGCCGCCAGTTCTCGAACGAGGTCCGATTGGGCGGCGCCGAGTTGCCATGGGCTTTCGCCGACCGTGACCGCCGTGCCGGCCTTGCGGAAGGCCTGGGCCATCGCCTCGGTGGCTTCAGGGCCGGCCGCCGGGCCGAAGCCCTTGTCGCTGTGCTGGTGATGATGGAAGGCGGCGAGCATGCGCGGATCGTCCGGATGCGCCGGCTCCCAGCTCTCACGCCCATCATAGGTCAGCACGGTGTAAAGCGGCAGCCGCATGCTGACGAGCGAAGCCACGAAACGTTCCAGCCAGCGCACCGAGGCGAGATCGAACAGCGCAGCGGCAGTGACGAGATCCGGCTGCCAGCCGAGCACCCATTCGAGGTCTTTGGTCAGGTCGGCCTGGCGGAAATCGACGGTCAGCGTCTTGTCGCCCTTGCGCAGGACGAGCTCCTCGCCCTGCTCCTGCGATTCGTCGGCCCATTCGGCGAGCTTGCGCCGCGCCACCGACAGCAGGCGGCTATCGGCATCGACCAAGGTCCAGTGCTGGCGAGCGGGCAGCACCCTGTAGCTGCCGCGCAGGTTCGAGCCGGCGCCGCAGCCGAGATCGATGATCGACAGCGATTGCCGCCCGGCGAAGGTCGAGCCCACCGCCGCCAACACCTGCGGATTGCGGGCGGCATGATCGGCAGGTTCGCGCAAGGCGAGCCAATCGGGAGAAAATCCGCTCATGGGAACACCTTCGCACAGACTTCAGCAACGATCGTCGCAGTCCCGCGCCAGCGCGGCAATGTGTTCGCCGCTTTCCAGGCGGCGTCAGCACGTCGTCGCCGCTCATCCGCATCGTCCAGCAGTCCCGCCAGTCCGACACGCAGCGCCGCCACATCGCCCGGCGGCACCTTCAACGCGGCCTCGTCCGGCGCCGTCTCGGCCGCTGCGCCGCCCGTGGTGCACAGGATCGGCAGGCCGCGCGCCAGCGCCTCGGTCAGCACCATGCCATAGCCCTCGAACAGCGAAGGCATGACGAAGAGATCGGCTTTGGCGTAGGCGGCGTCGAGCTCGGCCTGCTCGAACGCGCCGGTGAGCCTAACCCGCTCCGCCAGCCCAGCAGCGGCGATCTGCGCCCTCAAGGAAGCCGTGGTCGCGGGCGCCCGATCATCGGCCCCGACGATGGTGAGGCGCCACGGCTTGTCGGCCAGTCCCTCCAGCGCCGAGATCAGTACATCATAGCCCTTGCGCGGCACGAGCGAGCCGACGGCGAGCAGTTCGACGACCTCACCACCGGAGCCGATTGCCCTCTGCGCCGGATCGACACCCGGCTCCGCCACGGTGATCCGCTCCGCCGGCACAGCGAAATCGGTGACGAGCAGCCGCTTGGTCGTCTCACTGGTGACGACAACCGCCGACGCATAGCGCAGGGCCGCCATCTCGCGCCTGACGAACTCGGTCGCTTGCGCCGGTGTCAGTCCGGTCTCCAGCCCGAGCGGATGATGCACCAGCGCGACGACGCGTCCAGCGAGCCCGGCCGCGAGCCCCTCCGGGAAAGCGCCATAGGCGAGCCCGTCGATCAGCAGCACGCTGTCATAGGGTGACGACAGGATCGCCCTGCCGGTCTCGGCGAGATCGGCCTCGCTCGGGTTGGGGAAACTTCCCGGCAGCGCCAGATGCCGCGCCGCGACGCCCATCTCGCGCCATTCCCTCAGCAGCCGCTGGTCATAGGCGTAGCCGCCGGTCGGCAGCGAGAGATCGCCGGGAATGGCGAAGACGATCTCGCTCACGCGAGCGCGCCCTCATAGCTCGCCCGCGCCAGGTCGGTCTCGTGCAGGGTGACGCGGATCCTGGCGAGATCGGCGGCGTCCGCGCCGAGCTTGCCGGTGCGGGCCGCCAGCGCCATCGCGTCGAAGACGTATTTGCAGAGGAATTCGGTGGTGGTCAGCACGCCCTCGAATTGCGGCAGCGTATCGAGGTTCTTGTAGTTCAGTGGCTTCAGCGTCTCGTTCAGCACGGTCAGAGCCGCGCCGATGTCGACCACGACGTTCTGGCGGGTGAGGTTCTCGCGGAAGAAGGCGACATCGACGACGAAGGTCGCGCCATGCATCGCCTGCGCCGGGCCGAAGAACGGATCGGGCAGCGAATGGCCGATCATGATGCGATCGCGGACTTCGACGGAAAACATGGGCGGTCTCCTTCAGCGCAGCCTGCTTAAGCCTGTCATGCGCTTCTGCCTACCCTCCCCAACGCGAGTCGTCCCGGGCGACCGCAGGGAGACCCGGGACCCATTCCGGAACCTCTATCGGGAAGGCTCCGGAATGGATCCCGGATCGGCGCGGCTTCGCCGCTTGTCCGGGATGACCAGAGATAAGGATCAATAGCGCAGGACGGCAGTTAGCCCTGCGCCGGCGAACAGGGCCGGCAGGCGCGCCGGCGCAACCCTGAACGCGATCTCGTCGGTGATCAGCGCACCGAGCCGGTCATCCGCCAGCAGCGCCAGCGCTGCCTGCATCCGGCGAGCATAGTCGAAGCGCGCCCGCCGCGAAGGCGAGACCTGCCCGACCTGCGAGGAGACGAGCTGCAGGCGCCGGGCATGGAAGGCACCGCCGAGCGGAGCTGCGACGCTGCCCTCGCCATACCAGCTCAATTCGACGATCCGCGCTTCGAAGCCGGCCGCGCCGATCGCTGTGGCGAGGCCGCCGGCGCTTGCACTGGCATGGAAGACGAGATCGGCATCAACAGGGCAGTCCGCCGGCAGCGCGAAGCGGCAGCCCAGCGCCTCGGCAAGCCCGGCACGGCTCTCGTCGAGATCGACCAGCGTCACCTCCGCTCCGGGCAGCCGGGCCGCGATGAACGCCACGAGCAGCCCGAGCACGCCACCGCCGACCACGACGATGCGATCGGCAGGGCCGGAGCCGGCATCCCAATGCGCGTTGAGCGCGGTCTCCATATTGGCGGCCAGCACGGCGCGCCTTGCCGGAAGCCCCTCAGGCAGCGGGGTCACACAGTCCGCCGGCACGACGAAGCGATCCTGATGCGGATGCAGGCAGAACACCGTCCGGCCGAGCAGCTCTTCCGGCCCCGCATCCACCGTGCCGACGGCGCAGTAGCCGTATTTCACCGGGAACGGAAACGCGCCCTGCTGGAGAGGGGCCCGCATGCGCTCATACTCGCTCTCGGGCACCCGGCCTTCGAAGACCAGCCGCTCCGTGCCGCGACTGATGCCGCTCCAGAGCGTGCGCACCAGGCATTCACCCGGCCCCGGCGTCGGCAGTTCTTCGGTGTTCAGGACGCATTCACGCGCGGCGGCATACCAGAGCGCCGTCGCCTGCGCGCTTGCTTCATTTGCAATTGCCGGCTTTACCACGCATCGCCCTCCGCGCCGTTCCCCGCCAGCCCTGTCGAGCCCATGACGGAAACCGCCATGAACCAGCGTCCCGCTCCGACCACGTTCCAGGCGGCGGCGCAAGAGGACAGCGGGCTGACGCCGGCGGGCTTGCAGTCCGTCTCGACCTTGCGGGCTCGGCGCTGGCTGGTCGCGACTCTGAACCTCGTGACGCTAGCGGCCCTACTCTGGGGCCTCGCTTATGTGCTCTCGGCCGGCGGCTGGAGCTTCGCCGATATCGCGATCTTCGTCGCTTTCCTGTTCGGCGCACCCTGGACCGTGCTCGGTTTCTGGAATGCCGTGATCGGGCTCTGGCTGCTGCACGGCACCAAGGACGGGCTCGATCAGGTCGCACCCTTTGCCGCCGCTGGCGAGGCCGATACGCCGCTCGCCGTCCGCACCGCAGTGCTGATGACGCTCCGTAATGAGAACCCCGCCCGCGCCTTCGCGCGGCTGCGCGTCGTCAAGGAGAGTCTCAACGCCACCGGCGAGGGCGGCTGGTTCGATTATTTCGTGCTCTCGGATACCAACGACCCGGCAGTCGCGGCGCAGGAAGAGGCGCTTGCCGCCGAGCTTTCTCGCGATGCGGGCGAGGACTGCACGGTCATCTACCGCCGCCGCAGCGACAATGCCGGCTACAAGGCCGGCAATGTCCGCGACTTCTGCGAGCGCTGGGGCGACCGCTACGAACTGATGCTGCCACTCGACGCCGACAGCGTCATGTCTGGTGATGCCATCGTGAAGCTCGCCCGGATGATGCAGGCCTATCCGAAGCTCGGCATCCTGCAGAGCCTTGTCGTCGGCATGCCGAGCAAGTCCGCGTTCGCGCGCATCTTCCAGTTCGGCATGCGCCACGGCATGCGGCCCTACACCATGGGCTCGGCCTGGTGGATCGGCGAATGCGGCCCGTTCTGGGGACACAACGCCATGGTGCGGATCGCGCCCTTCCGCGACCATTGCCATCTGCCGACCGTGCCGGGCGGGCCGCCGCTCGGTGGCCCCATCATGAGCCATGATCAGGTCGAGGCGACATTGATGCGTCGCACCGGCTACGAGGTCCGCGTGCTGCCGGTCGAGGCCGGCAGCTGGGAGGAGAACCCGCCGACCATGCTCGAATTCGCCCGGCGCGACCTGCGCTGGTGCCTCGGCAATCTCCAGTACCTGAAGATCATGGACATCCCGGGCCTCAAGGCGATGAGCCGCTTCCAGCTGGCCTGGGCGATCCTGATGTTCATCGGCCTGCCCGCCTGGACGCTGATGATCGCGCTCTTGCCGCTGAAGGTGCTGGAGGATCGCGGCATCGCCGATTACCCGGCCGGCTTCGCCGCCTTCCTCTTTGTGCTGTTCTTCGCGATGTATCTCTCGCCGAAGCTCGCCGGCTTCGCCGACATCCTGCTGACCAGGGGCGGCACGAAGCGCTATGGCGGCACCGCCCGCTTCATCGCCTCCTCGCTGATCGAGATCGTCTTCGCCTTCCTGCAGGGCGCAGTCTCGACCTTCCGGACCACGCTGTTCATGATCGGCCTCGCCTTCGGCAAGGCGAGGATCGGCTGGAACGGCCAGGCGCGCGATGCCCACGCCCTCTCCTTCGCCACTGCCTTCGCCGGCCTCTGGCCGCATCTGCTGTTCGGGCTCTACATCTTCGGCACGCTCGCCGTGCTGTCGCCGACAGTATTGATCTGGTCGCTGCCGCTGACCGCCGGCTACCTCCTCGCCATCCCCTTCGCCATGCTGACGGCGGCGCCGGCGCTGGGCGCCTTCTTCGTCCGCACCGGCCTTTGCGGCATCCCCGAGGATTTCGACCCGCCGGCCGAGATCGTCGCGATCCAGGGCGGCGACGCCAGATGAAGCCGGTCGCCTATCCGAAAGGCACCGCCAGGAGCCTGTCGCGCTCGCTGCGCGTCTATCACGGCGACCACGTCCGCAAGGTCGCCATGGATTCGCTCTACGCGCGCTTCCTGCGGCCAGGCGACCTCGCCTTCGACATCGGCGCCCATGTCGGCGACCGTATCTCCTCCTTCCGCCGGCTCGGCGCCCGCGTCGTCGCGCTCGAGCCGCAGCCCGGCCCCGCCCGCGCACTGCGCCTGATCCATGGCCGCGATCCCAAGGTGACGCTGGTCGAGGCCGCCTGCGGCGACAGCGAAGGCACCGCGACGCTCCGGATCAACAGCGCCAACCCGACGGTCTCGACCCTCTCGGGCGAATTCGTCGATGCCGCGCACGGCCAGGATGGCTGGCGCGAGCAGGTCTGGGATCGCGAGCTCACCGTGCCCTGCACCACGCTCGATGCGCTGATCGCCGAGTACGGCTTGCCGGCCTTCGTCAAGATCGATGTCGAGGGTTTCGAGGCGCATGTGCTCGCCGGCCTCTCGCAGACGCCGCCCGCCCTCTCTTTCGAGTTCACCACGATCCAGCGCGATGTCGCTGAGGACTGTCTCGATCGGCTCGCCGCGCTCGGGCCCTATCGCTTCAACGTCGCGCTCGGCGAGAGCCAGCAGCTCGCTTTCGCCGATGCCGTCGACGCCGAGGCGATGCGGGACTACCTCCGTGACCTCCCGCACGAGGCCAATTCCGGCGACGTCTACGCCCTGCTGTCGCGCTGAAATCTGCTTAAGCGCCGCTCTGCCCGAGCCAGGCGAGCCCGGCCGCGATGAGCAGGCCGAACCAGCCGGGATGCCGGCCCTTGGTCGCGTAGAGCACGAGGAGCGAACCGGCGAAGGTCGCGATCGCGATGATCAGCACATGCAGGGCATACGACGACGGATCGGGCGCCACCGCGACCAGGATCAGCAAGGCCGCCAATCCCCAGCCGAGCGCCGAAGTCAGGTGCCAGTTCGCCCAAAGAATCCGTAGATGCCGCTCGCGCAGCGGCGGCGGAGCGAGCAGCGGCACGATCGTCCCCGCCCGCAGCTGCCGGAAGATCAGGATCTCGCCGATCACGGAATGGGCAAGGCCGATCAGGATCATCAGCACGCCGGCGGACAACAGATAATTCTGCATCGAGGGCAGCCCTAGCTCGCAAGGATCGCAGGACGCGCCTCACGCAACGGCAATCTGATCTTGGCTGCGTCGATTGCGGAAGCTGCCACGGTGTCGCGCTTCCGTCCCGGCCCCGTCGGCTCTATGACCGGCTCAGCCTGCGTTCATCTTGCGCTGCCCAGGCTGACCACGAACGCAACCGACCAAGGATGACCATGCTCGCTCTCGTTCGCCCGCTCGCCATCTCCGTGACGCTTCTCTTGACCGCCTTCGCGACTCACGCCGCCGGCGACGTCGCCGTCGAGGTCAAGAACGAGTCGGAGCCCGTGCTCTGCGCCGAGAAAGACAACGTCACCATCAAGACGATCTCGCCCGAGGTCCGACGCTTCCGGATCGAGGCAGCGCACCCGGCCTATATCGCCGGCGTGCTGCGCGACAACTGGGACGCCGACTGGGCCAATTGCGACATGACCGGCGATCCGGTCCACAAGGCGCCGGTGCCGCCGCAGCGCATCACCTTCTATGAGAGCATCGAGTACTGGCTGGTCGGCTACACCTTCGAGAGCTTCTGGCGCCCGGCCGAGACGACCTTCCGGGTCGGCGATCGCGTCGAGAAGGGCCTGCACCTCGTCCAGCTCTGGAAGCTCGGCAAGACCGGCTCCTATGAGGTCCTGGTCGTCTACCCGCAGGACGGCTACTGGCGCGTCCGGCCACTGCCGCCGCAGCAGCTCTCGGCCGCGGCCTATGGCTCGTCCTTCCTGTTCGGCCCAGTGGAGCAGGACGGCGCCCGGCCGGTGGTGAACATCAAGGAGATCGCCTTCGATCCCAAGACGCTATCCTTCAACCTCGCCTTCAAGGACGGCTCCTCCGGCACGCTCAAGCTCGACAGCGTCGACGAGAACCGCATGGTGCTCGACGCCGTGCTCGACAAGCCGGTGACCGGCGGCAAGGCCTTCGCGGCGCTACGCTCGATGTACGTCACCGAGTTCAACAACGACGTCGCCCGCATCGCCATCCGCGAGCCCGACGCCAAGGGCTGGCGCGAGGAAGCGCTGATGCCCTTCACCGGCGGCAAGGCGACCGATGTCTGGATGGGCCGCACCACCCATTCGCGCCACAACACCTCCTCGCCCGATACGGTCTTCCGCGCCTTCTCGAAAGACCCGAACCCGCCGGCCAAGCCGGAGGCGAAGAAGTAGCCCTCACCAACTCTCGACTGGTCATCCCGGGCAAGCCGCGAAGCGGCGCTGATCCGGGATCCATTCCGGAACGCTTCTCGGTGAGGTTCCGGAATGGATCCCGGGTCTCCCTTCGGTCGCCCGGGATGACCAGCGCTTGACTATCGATGCGAGGGATCGATCAGGCTGCCCCATGGACACCCCCACCATCTTCAGCCTCGTCCTCGGCGCCGCCCTCGCCGGCTTCGTCCAAGGCCTCTCCGGCTTCGCCTTCAGCCTCGTCGCCATGTCGATCTGGGCCTGGACGCTCGATCCCAAGCTCGCCGCGGTCATGGCCGTATTCGGCGGGCTGACCGGCCAGACCATCGCGGCCGTGACGGTGCGCCGCGGCTTCGACTTCGCCCAGCTCTGGCCCTTCCTGCTCGGCGGCCTTACCGGCATCCCGGTCGGCGTCCTGCTGCTGCCGCTGGTCGAGCCGAACCTGTTCAAGGCCGGGCTCGGCATCCTCCTGGCGGTCTGGTGCCCGATCATGCTGTTCGCCCCGCATCTGCCGCCGGTCCGCTTCGGCGGGCGCCTGGCCGACGGCGCGATCGGGCTCGGCGGCGGCATCATGGGCGGCTTCGGTGGTTTCACCGGCGTCTTGCCGACGCTGTGGTGCTCATTGCGCCGCATGGACAAGGATACGCAGCGCTCCATCGTCCAGAACTTCAACCTGACCATGCTCGCGGCGACGATGCTCGGCTATGTGCTGGCGGGAAACGTCACGCGCGAGATGTGGCCAGCCTTCGCCATCGTCGCGCCGGCGATGCTGATTCCGTCGCTCCTCGGCGGGAAGCTCTATATCGGCATCAGCGAGCAGGCCTTCCGCCGCATCGTGCTGACCCTGCTGACGCTGTCGGGCATCGCCTTGCTGGCGTCGTCTCTGCCGCGCCTGTTTGGCGGCTGACGACACGGAACCCTCACCCACCCGCACAGGTTATCGATGACGTACCCGTCCTGACGGGCTAGCCTGCCGCCTCGATCCGACTGACGAGACCGACCAATGCCGCGTTTTGCCGCCAATCTCTCGATGATGTTCAACGAGTGGGAGTTCCTCGACCGCTTCAAGGCGGCCTCCGAGGCCGGATTCGAATCGGTCGAGTTCCTCTTCCCCTATGAGCACGCTCCGGAGAAGGTCGGCCTCGCGCTTGCCGGCGGCGAACTGGAGCAGGCCCTATTCAACCTGCCGCCCGGAGACTGGAACAAGGGCGAGCGCGGCATGGCTGCCCTCCCCGGCCGCGAGGATGAATTCCGCAAGGGGATCGAGACGGCACTGGCCTATGTCCATGAGACTGGCGTCAAGCGCCTGCACATGATGGCTGGCCACGCCGACCCGAACGATCCCGCAGCCCAGAAGGCCTATCGCGCCTCGCTCGCCTATGCTGCAGACAAGCTCGGCGAGCACGGCGTCGACCTCCTGCTCGAGCCGATCAACGGCAAGGACATGCCGGGCTATTTCCTCAACGATTTCGACCAAGCGGCGACTTATGTCCGCGAATCCGGCCGGCCCAACGTCAAGCTCCAGTTCGACATGTATCATTGCGAGCTGATCCACGGCGATGTCGGCACCCGGCTGGAGGCGCTCTACCCGCTGGTCGGCCATGTCCAGATCGCCAATGCCGAGGGCCGGCACGAACCCGACGGCATCCGGCCCGACTACCCCGCGCTGTTCGCCCAGCTCGATTCGCTGGGCTATGCCGGCTTCGTCGGCTGCGAGTACCGGCCGCGCGCCGGCACGCTCGAAGGCCTCGGCTGGTTCTCGCCCTGGAAGAAGCAGGCGTGAGCACGGGCTTCCCTCATCCGGTCCTGGTGGCCGATATCGGCGGCACCAATTGCCGGCTCTCGCTGGTGCCGACGCCCGGCGCCCTGCATGAGCCACTGGCAAGGATCAGCACCGGCGCGCATCCGACCCCGGAAGCTGCGCTCGGCTCGGTGCTGTCGACGCTGACGGTGAAGCCGCGCTCGGCGATCCTCGCCGTCGCTGGCCCGCTCGATGGCCGCAAGGCGCAGCTGACCAATGCCAGCTGGCATTTCGATGGGCCGGAACTCGGCAAGGCGCTCGGCTTCGAGCAGGGCCTGCTGGTCAATGACTTCGAGGCGCTCGCCGCCTCGCTGGCGGTGCTCAGGGATCGCGACCTCGTCAATCTCGTGCGCGGCAAGCCGGAACCGCAAGGCCCACGCCTCGTGCTCGGCCCCGGCACCGGCTTCGGCGCCGCCGCCCTGTTGCGGCGCGGTGATACCGGCATGCTGGTGCCGACCGAATCCGGCCATATCGGCATCGGCCCGGAAGACCCGACCGAGGTGAAGCTCTGGCCGGCCCTGGCCGAGGGCATTCCGCGCGTCACCATCGAGGAACTGCTCAGCGGCAACGGGCTCATCCGCCTCCACCGTGCGGTAATACGGCAATCCGACGTGGCGGAACCCGATGTCAGCGCCGCCGACGTCACCGCGCTCGCCCTCGACGGCAATCCCGGCGCGCTGATGGCGGTGGTCTGCTTCTGGCGGCTCCTGGCGCGCGTCGCCGGCGATCTCGCTCTCGGCTTCAAGGCGACAGGCGGCGTCTATCTCGCCGGCGGCATCGCTCCGCGCATCCTGCCGCTCGCGGACAAGGCGACAATCCATGCCGTCTTCTGCGGCAAGCCCCCGGTCGAGGACCTCGCCGCCCGATTCGCGCTCCACGTGATCACCGCCGACGATCCCGCGGAGCAGGGTCTCGCTGCGATCGCCGCAGCGCCCGGCCGCTTCGGCCTCGACGATCCCACGCGCTTGTGGTTTGCCTGAGCGCTAACGCGCTCACCGCCCCCTTTTCGAAGACGATCCTTAGCCTTGCCCCAGCTCTACGGCATCCAGGTCCTGCGTGCGCTCGCGGCGCTGATGGTCGCGGTCCATCACGTCCAGGCCGATGCCGGCTTCCTCGCGGCACGGGCTGGCACCGCCTTCGCGCCCTCGCATGCCTTGCCCTGGACGGCTGGCGTCGACCTGTTCTTCGTCATCTCCGGCTTCATCATGGTGCATTCCTCGGCCGGGCTGTTCGGCCGGTCTGACGGCGCGCGCCTGTTCATCGCCCGGCGTGTCGCCCGGATCGTGCCGCTCTATTGGGCCGCGACCACGCTCTTCCTCGTCGTGCTCCTCGCCTCCCCGGCCCTGCTCAACTCCGGCGCGCCGAGCTTCGCCCAGATCGCCGCCTCCTATCTGTTCTGGCCGATGGCGAACGCCGCGGGCGAGCTGCAGCCGATCTATTCGCTCGGCTGGACGCTGAACTACGAGATGCTGTTCTACGCCCTGTTCGGCGTCGCTTTGCTCATGCCCGGATGGCTGGTCGTGCCGCTCGTGACCATCGCGCTTGCCGGCCTGGTCGGAGCGCAGGCGCTGGCGGGACCACTCCCCCTGCCCTTCGGCTTCTGGGGCCAGCCGATCGTGCTCGAATTCGCAGCCGGCATGGCGGTCGGGCTGCTCCGCCAGAACGGCCTCAGGCTCGACGGCCGCCTGCGCTGGCTGATGGCAGCGGCCGGGATCGCCCTATTCGTGATCGCCTCCGGCGACGGCTGGGCCCAGACCTCCTGGGGCGCTGTCGCTCTGCGCGGGCCGGCAGCGCTGCTCCTCGTCACGGCCGCGGCCTGCGGGCGCAACGTCACCGCCCCTTCGGCGCTGGTACGCTCCCTGGCGGTTCTGGGCGACGCCTCCTATGCGCTCTACCTCGTCCACCCCTTCGCGATGCGGGCTTTGCGCGAGGTCTTCGCACGTCTCGCACCAAGCGCGACCGGCCTCTTCATCGTGCTGGCGCTGGTCGCGGCCGTGCTCGCGGCACTCGCGGTCTACCACTGGTTCGAGCGGCCGATGACCAGGGTGCTGCGACGAGCTTTGCAGGCCTGAGCGGGACGCCCCCTTCCCTTCTCCCTTGCGGGAGAAGGTGGCCCAAAGGGCCGGATGAGGGGTCGCTCAGCTCTGGAAGGTTCGGGCTGCTGGGTAAGCGATCAGCGTCGCGAGACCTCTCACCCTAACCCTCTCCCGCAAGGGGAGAGGGGACAGGTCGCGTCCTACTTCTTCAGCCGCATCCCCTTCAGCGACTGCCCGACCACGCCGCCATCGCGCCGGCGCTCGGGCCGCTTGGCGACGATCGTCTCGACATGCTCTTGCTGCGGGAAATAGCCGCGCTCCAGCACTTCGAGCGTATACTCCTCATAGGTCAGGCCGAGCGCCTCAGCCCGTTCCTGTCGCCTGAGCGCGATCTCGCGCGGCTTCTTCCAGGCCTTGCGATGGGCGAAGCGCCAGTCGAAAGTGCGGCCGATCTCGCCCTTGCCAAGTTCCGATTTGCGCTTCTTCTCTACGAGTGGCGGGCCGCCATTGTCGCCGATGCGGGCGATACGAGGCTTGCGCAGGGCCGGCTGCTTCATCGTATCATCTCATATGAGATACAAAACGTATCTCATAGTGGATCAAGCTAGATCACCATGCAAGCCCCCACATGGTGACAGCAGCGCCGCCGCAGTCTATCCCGCCCGCCATGGCTCCTCTGCTTCATCTTCGCGACGTCGCGCTCACCTTCGGCGGCCAGCCGCTGCTGGAATCCGCCGAGATCGCCGTCTCGGCCGGCGAGAAGGTCTGCCTCGTCGGGCGCAACGGCTCGGGCAAGTCGACGCTGCTCAAGATCGCCGCCGGCCTGATCGAGCCCGACAGCGCCGAGCGCTTCCTCCAGCCAGGCGTCACAGTCCGTTATCTGCCGCAGGAGCCCGACTTCACGGGGTTTGCAACCTCGCTCGCCTATGTCGAGGCTGGCCTTGGACCGGGCGACGATCCCTATCGCGCCCGCTATCTCGTCGAAGAGCTCGGACTCACCGGCGAGGAGGATCCGCAGGCGATGTCCGGCGGCGAATCCCGCCGCGCCGCGCTGGCCCGCGTGCTGGCGCCCGAGCCTGACATCCTGCTGCTCGACGAGCCGACCAACCATCTCGACTTGCCGGTGATCGAATGGCTGGAAGCGGAGCTGAAATCGCTGCGCTCGGCCATGGTGCTGATCAGCCACGACCGCCGCTTCCTCAGCAATCTCTCGCGTGCCACGATCTGGCTCGACCGCGGCCAGACCCGCCGGGTCGAGCGCGGCTTTGGCGAGTTCGAGGCCTGGCGCGACGAAGTGTTGGCGCAGGAGGAGCTCGACCGCCACAAGCTCGACCGCAAGATCGCCCGCGAGGAGGACTGGCTGCGCTATGGCGTCAGCGCCCGGCGCACCCGCAACCAGCGCCGCCTCGGCGAACTGCACGCTTTGCGCGATCAGCGTCGCACCGCCCGCAAGGCCGTCGGCACCGTCAAACTGGAGGCCAGTGAGGCGCAGTCCTCCGGTAAGCTGGTGGTCGAGGCGGTCGGCATTACGAAGAGCTATGGCGACCGGCCGATCGTCAAACCGCTCTCGCTGCGCATCGCCCGCGGCGACCGGATCGGCATCGTCGGGCCCAACGGCGCCGGCAAGACCACGCTGATCAACCTGCTCACCGGCGCGCTCAAGCCCGATGCCGGCACGGTCAAGCTCGGCACGGCGCTGGAGATGGTGACGCTCGACCAGAGTCGGGAAAGCCTCGATCCGGCGACGCCGCTCGGCGATGTCCTGACCGGCGGCGGCAGCGACCAGGTCATGGTCGGCGGCGAGCCGCGGCATGTCGTCAGCTATATGAAGGACTTCCTGTTCCAGCCATTGCAGCGCGGCACTGCGGTCGGCGCCCTCTCCGGCGGCGAGCGCGGCCGGCTGATGCTGGCGCGGGCGCTGGCCAAGCCGTCGAACTTACTGGTGCTGGACGAGCCGACCAACGACCTCGACATCGAGACGCTCGACCTCTTGCAGGAACTCGTCGCCGACTATGCCGGCACGGTCCTGCTCGTCAGCCACGACCGCGACTTCCTCGACCGCACGGTCTCCTCGGTGCTGATCTCGGATGGCGACGGCGTCTGGACCGAGTTCGCCGGCGGCTATTCCGACATGCTGGCCCAGCGCGGCCGCGGCGTCGGCGCGAGGAGCAAGGCCGTCCCTGAGAAGCAGGCGTCGGAAGCGTCTCCGAAAGCGGCAGCGGCACCGGCAAGCGCTTCAAAGCGCAAACTCTCCTTCAACGAGAAGCACGCGCTGGAGACCTTGCCGAAGAAGCTCGACGCGCTGCAGGCCGAGGCCGGCAAGCTCAACGCAGCGCTGGCCGGCGATCTCTATACCCGCGATCCCAAGCTCTTCGCCAAGGCGACGGCAAGGCTCGACGAAGTCACCCGCGAGATCGCCGAGGCGGAGGAGCGCTGGCTCGAGCTGGAGATGCTGCGCGAGGAGATCGGGGCGTAAGGCGCGGGGACCCCCTCTCCCGGATAGGAGAGGGGCAGGGGTGCGGGATCGCCGCTGATTATTTGGACGAGGCGGCTGCCGCCGCGCCTTCTGCGGCTAGGGCAGGCCCTCATCCCTGCCCTTCTCCCACACGGGAGAAGGGTTCCCCGCGCTCGTCATCCGGCATTCCGCCCGAGATGACGCTCCCAGCCCATACAATTCCGCTATCCGGCCAATCGCGAAAGCGTATTTATCCCGCCGGCCAAATCGTCCCACAGTCGGCGGGCAAACAGAATCCTCGAGGAAGCACCATGAGATTGAAGGGCAAGACGGCGCTGATCACCGGCGCGGCGCAGGGCTTTGGCCTCGGCATCGCCGAGACCTTCGTGCGCGAGGGCGCGCGGGTCGCAGTGCTCGACATCAACGGCGACAAGGCCCGCGAGGCCGCCAAGGCAATCGGGCGCAAGGCCTTCGCCGTCGCCTGCGACGTCGGCAAGGCGAAAAGCGTCGATGCCGCCGTGGCCAAGGTAATCAAGCGCTTCGAACGGCTCGACATCGTCGTCAACAATGCCGGCATCAGCCATCGCAACCAGCCGATGCTGGACATCACCGAGGCCGAATTCGACCGCGTCTTCGACGTCAACGTGAAGTCGATCTTCCTGATGGCCAAGGCGACGGTGCCGCATTTCCGCGAGCATGGCGGCGGCGTCATCCTCAATATCGGCTCGACCGCCGGCATACGCCCCCGCCCCGGCTTGACCTGGTACAATGGCTCGAAGGGCGCCGCGAACCTGCTCTCGAAGTCGATGGCGGTCGAGCTGGCGCCGGACAAGATCCGCGTCAATGCCATCGCCCCCGTCGCCGGCGAGACGCCGCTGCTCGCGACCTTCATGGGCGAGGACACGCCGGAGAAGCGCAAGGCCTTCACCGCGACGATCCCCTGGGGACGCTTCTCGACGCCGCAGGACATCGCCAATGCCGCGCTGTTCCTCTGCTCGGACGAGTCCGAGATGGTGACCGGTTCGGTGCTGGCGGTCGACGGCGGCCGCTGCGTCTAGGGAACACGTCATGCTCGGGCTTGACCCGAGCATCTCTTGCCGGAGGAGGCTCCAGCGTCTTCTCGTCCAGAGTTTCTCGGGTCTGCGCTTCGCTTCGCCCGAGAATGACGGCTAGACGATGCCCCCACCCGTCAGCGGCATCAGCTGCAATTGCTTGACCGTGCCGTCGAGATCGAAGGCACGGCGCTCTAGGCTGATATGAGGGGCCGAGGGCGGTCCCTCGATGCGCAGCAGATGCCAGCAGGCGAGCTCGCCATGGCCGCCGCGCGGGCCGATCGAGGCCGAGGGCACGCCGACGATCGGCACGTCATGACCCTGGCCCGGCCGCCAGGCCAGCGAGAAGCGGTGATTATGACCGTGCAGGACGAGCTCCGCCCCCACCCGGTGCAGCATCGCCTCGAAAGCATCGGCATCGACCAGCTCGCGCGTGCGCCTGGCGCCACCGACATAGGGCGGATGGTGGATCAGCACGACACGGATCAGCCCATCGGCCTTGGCTTGCATCAGCAGCTTCTCGGTGACGGCGATCTGGGCCGAACCGACACGCCCGGTCGCCATCAGCGGCAGGGTCGGGATCCCGGTATTCATCCCGATCAGTGCGACCGGGCCGCGCTGGCGATACCAGGGATAGCCGGCTTCGCCATCATCGCTGGCGCACCAGGGGGCGAGCTCCTGCGACAACGCAGCGAGCGATGAGCGCGTATAGCAATCGTGATTGCCCGGCACGAAGCTGACGGCGTCGCGCGGGCCGAGTGTGTCGAGGAAAGAGAGCGCCGTCTTGAATTCGGTCGGCAGGCCGATATGCGAGACATCGCCGGTGCAGGCGATGTGGTCGGGCTTCTGCGCCAGGATGTCGGCGACGACCAGCCCGAGGATTTCCATGTCATGGGCATGGCGGCGCTTGCGTCGCCAGTTGACATATCCGGTCGCGCGCTTGCCGATCAGCTCGCGCAGCGAGAACTTGGTCAGCGGCCCCAGATGCGGGTCGGAGAGATGCGCGAGCGTGAACACGCTCCAGCGCTTGCCTTCAACGCCCGCGCCGCGTCAAGCATGACGATGGCGGCGGGCGAAGATGACGCAGCCTTGAAAGGCTCAGTTGGCCGAGCCCATCAGCTCCGAGACGATGCGTGGGTCGGTCAGGGTGACAGCCGGCTTCCAGACGAAGCGGGGCTTGGCGTTCAGACGGGCAGTGATGAAGGCGAGAAGCATGGTAATTTCCCCAGCGGTAACGGCGTGAGCTTGTGATCCTCATATATGGCGCGTTTGTGTTATATCGAGAGGGCAAACAGAGTTCTGTTATGCACTCATTGCATAGACAATTAACCCGGCAGCAGGATTTGCCTACATCGTGAGCAACGAGGACGGATCCGGCCCGCGCTCCGGCACATCGGGGATCGAACTGATGCCGCGCGGGCTGCGGCGGCTGGCAGGGAAGGCCTTGCACATCTATTTCCGCCTGCGCCGCGGCATGACGCTTGGCGTGCGCGCCGCCGTGCTGAACGAGGCCGGCGAGGTCCTGCTGGTGCGCCATACCTATACGCCCGGCTGGCACATGCCCGGCGGCGGCGTCGAGCCCAACGAGACGCTTGCCGACGCGCTCGCCAAGGAATTGCGCGAGGAAGCCAACATCGCGCTGACCGGTCCAGCCGCGCTGCACGGCATCTTCCTCAATCGCCATACCTCTCCGCGCGACCATGTCGCTGTCTTCATCGTGCGCGCCTTCGCGCAGAGCGCGCCGAAGCAGCCGGATGTCGAGATCGCCGAGGCGCGCTTCTTCCCGCTCTCAGCCCTGCCAGAGACGACGACGCCCGGCACCCGCCGCCGGCTGGCAGAGATCGTCGAGGGAACCGCGCGACCGGACGAGTGGTGAGCCCTATTTCAGCCCCGGCAGCATCCGGCGCAGCACGCCGTCCTTGCGGATGACATAGTGGAACAGCGCCGCACCGATATGCCCACAAGCCAGGAACGCCAACAGGATGGCGAGCCAGCCATGGACGGCAAGCACGCGCTTGGCGGCCTCTTCATTGGGGGCAGCCAGTGCCGGCAGGTCGAACAGGTTGAACACCGTGAGCGACGGGAAGAGCGAGATGCCGATCCAGCCCAGCAATGGCACGATCAGCAACAGGCCGTAGAGCGCCCAGTGAACGAGATGCGAGGCGGCCTTCTGCCACCATTCCAGCGTCGGCTCGTCCGGCGGCGCGCCGTGCACCAGCCGATAGATCAGCCGACCGGCGCTGAGCCAGAGCATGGTGAACCCGAGCAGCTTGTGGGTGGAGTAGAGTGCATCGGTCAGCCCGTCCCAGATGTCGAGCGTGTTGCCGCGATAGCTCATGGCGAGCCCGAGCGGGATCATCACGAAGACGGCTGCGACAGTGAGCCAGTGCAGGGCCCGCGCCGTCGGACTGTAGACGGCGCCGCGACCCGCGCCGGGCGTTACCGGGTCATGTCCCTGCGTCATTTCCCTTACGCGCTCCCGCTCGCCATATCTGGTCAGGGTCCGCTGCGAAGACTATTCATCTGGTGTTCAATCTCGCGCTTTTATAGGCCAGTCTGCAATCGCTCACGGCTCGGACCGGTTGCGGGCACTGTCTTGGGAACCACGCAGGAACGGATACGTTGTAGGAACGCCCCATCGCTTCGAATGCATCCGTTCGGGCGAGACGCGCGTAACTAGCTCAAATTTCCCCGCGCCCACGGGCGCAATCTGACGGACTTTCCGATGCCTCAGTCGCGTAAGCTTTTCGACCGGCCGGGTGAAACCGATCTGGTCGCCGTCGACCGCGCTCTCGCCGAGTTCCGCGCTGCCCGTCCCGTGCTGCTGCGCCAGGGCGAAGAGCTGGCGCTGGCCTTGTCGGCCGAGCTCGCTGAGGCCGATCTCACCGCCCGTCTCGATTCTCTTGCCGCCGGCAAGGCCCGCCTCGTGCTGAGCGCCGCGCGCTTGCGCCGTCTCGGCGCCAAGGGCCGCGCCGAGACCGGCACCCTGGCCATGCCGGCAATCGACCTTTCGCGCATCGAAACGCTGGCCCTCAAGCTCGACGCCCGTGTCGACGCCCCGGTCGGGCCGGCCAACGCGTTCGACAACGCCGCGCTCGAACTGGCGCGCCTCTCACTCGTGCTGCCGGCAGTGATCCTGGTCCCGGTCCAGGCCGCGCAGGTCGCCGGCGAGCCGCTGATCCAGGTCTCGATCGACGCGATCAAAGGCTATCGCGCCGCGCAGGTCGCCCGTCTTGCCATCGTCGGCCGTGCGCCGGTGCCGCTGGAGGGCGCGCCCGATACCGAATTCGTCGTCTTCCGCGGCGGCGAGGGCCTGCGCGACCAGGTCGCGATCATCGTCGGCAAGCCGGACCTGTCGGCCGCCGTGCCGGTGCGGCTGCACTCGGCCTGCCTGACCGGCGACCTGTTCGGCTCGCTGAAATGCGATTGCGGCGATCAGTTGCGCGAGACCGTGCAGTGGATGGCCGAGAACGAGGGCGGCATCCTGCTCTATCTCGACCAGGAAGGCCGCGGCAACGGCATCTCCAACAAGATGCGCGCCTACAAGCTGCAGAGCCAGGGCTGGGACACCTACGATGCCGACGAGGTGCTCGGCTTCGATCTCGACCAGCGTCATTTCGACTTCGCCGCGGCGATGCTGAAGCAGCTCGGCGTCTCCAGCGTCACGGCGCTGACCAACAACCCGCTGAAGATCGGGGCGATCAAGGCCGCCGGCCTCGAAGTCGCCGCGACCCAGCGCGTGCTCGGCCGCCCGAACGTCCACAATGTCCGTTACCTCGCCTCGAAGCGTGACCGCGCCGGCCATTTCATCGACATGGACGCGCTGATGGCGCGCGCCGCGCCGAAGGATTGATCGAGCCCCGGACCTGGGGCAGGAAGCCCTGATGTCCGATGCTCCCCCGACAGATCGGGACCACCACGAGACCGAGCCGCCGCCCGCGCCCTGGCCGACCGCCAGGGTGATGCTGCTGGTCTGCGCCGGCTGGCTGGCGCTGTCCTGGCCCTGGCTCTCCGGTGCCGTCACCGTGCCCTGGGACGCCAAGGCGCATTTCCACCCGCAGCTGCAGTTCCTCGCCAGCGCCCTGCACAAGGGTCTTTCGCCGTTCTGGACGCCTTTCGTCTTCGCAGGCTTGCCGCAGGTCGCTGATCCACAATCGCTGATCTTCTCGCCGCCCTTCTTCCTGATCGCCCTGCTCAACCCGACCCCGGATTTCCGCTGGAGCGACGGAGCCCTGCTCGGCTCGCTGCTCGTCGGCGCGCTCTGCCTCGTCCTGCTCTTCCGCGATCGCGGCTGGCACCCGGCCGGCGCGGTCATCTGCGCCCTCTCCTTCGCCTTCGGTGCCGCCGCCGCCTGGCGCATCCAGCATGTCGGGCAAGTGCTGAGCCTGTCCTATTTCGCGGTGACGCTGCTCTTGCTCTCGCGCGCACTCGAACGCAGCTCCTGGCGCTATGGCTTCGCAGCCGGCCTCGCCGCCGGCTTCATGGTGCTCGGGCGTGACCAGGTCGCGCTGCTCGGGGTCTATGTCCTTGCCGGGCTGGTGCTCGCCGCCATCGCCATGGCCGACAAACCGCTGGCCGCGCTGCGCGCCAGCCTGATGCCGCTGCTGCTCGGCGTTGTCGGCGCGACGCTGGTCGCGACGGTGCCGATCCTGCTCACCGCCGTCCTCGCCGAAGAATCAAATCGGCCGGTGATCGATCTCGCCGGGGCCGGCAAGGGTTCGCTGCATCCGGGCTCGCTGCTGACCGGGCTGATCGCCAATCTCTACGGCGCCTCCGGCCCACTGGAGAATTTCTGGGGGCCGCCCAGCCCGGCTTGGGAACAGCGCTTCGGCCCGCTCGAGCTCTATCTCGCCCGCAATATGGGCGAGCTCTATCTCGGCCTGCTGCCGATCCTGCTGGTCGTCGGTGTCGGCATCGTCCGCGGCGCCCTGCTGCGGCGCGAGATCGTCGCGCTGAGCGTGGCCGCACTGCTCGTGCTGGTCTACGCGCTCGGCCGCTACACGCCGGGCTTTTCCCTGCTCTTCCATCTGCCAGGCGTCGACTTCTACCGCCGTCCGGCCGACGCACTCTTCATCCTCGGCGCGCTGCTCTCGATCCTCGGCGGCTACCTCACCCATCTCGTCCTGACCGATACGGCCCCGCGTCCGCGCCGCTGGCAGATCGCATTGGAGATCCTGCTGCTGGTGGCGGGCTTCGCTGCCGCGATCTGGCTCGCCTGGACGATCGGCCGGCTTCATGTCGCCTTTGTGCCGCTGGTGACAGCCGTGCTCTGCCTGATGCTGGTCGCGGGCGCGCTCGTCGCGGCGCGCGGCCTCGCTCTGCAAGGCGCCGGCATGGCCGCGACGATCATCCTCGCCATCGCCATGGTCGTCGATCTCGGCGTCAACAACGGCCCGAGCGAGTCGACCGCCTTGCCGGCCGGGATGTACGAGATCCTGCGCGCCGACAGCAGCAACGAGACGATCGCTTTGCTCAAGCGCGAGACAGCCCGCACCGCCGGGCCGGATCGCCGCGACCGCATAGAGCTTGCCGGCATCGATTTCCACTGGCCCAATGCCAGCCTCGTCCACGGGCTCGACAACACGCTGGGCTACAACCCACTCCGGCTCGGCCTCTACAGTGAGGCGACCGGCGCTGGCGACCATGTCGCTTTGCCCGACCAGCGCGCCTTTTCGCCGTTGATGCCGTCCTACCGCTCGCTGCTCGCCGACATGCTCGGCCTGCGCTTCATCGCGACCGGCGTCCCGGTCGAGGAGATCGACAAGCGGCTTAAGCCCGGCGACCTCGTCCAGATCGCCCGGACCAAGGACGCCTATGTCTACGAGAACCCGCGCGCCCTGCCGCGCGTGCTGCTCGTCACCGAAGCCCAGCAAGCCGATTTCGGCGCGATCCTGAAGAGCGGCGAATGGCCTGTTGGCTTCGACCCGCGCCGCACCGTCCTCTTCGACAAGACGCCGCCACCGCTGCCGACCGGGCCCGCACAGCCCGGAAGCGTCCGCATCCGCAATTACGGCACGACCGAGGTGCTGCTCGATGTCGACGCGCCGCGCGGCGGCTTCGTCGTGTTGAACGATGTCTGGCAGCCCTGGTGGCAGGTCGAGGTCGACGACAGGCCGGCGCAGCTGCTGCGGGCGAACGTGATCTTCCGCGCTGTCCAGGTCCCGCCCGGCCGCTCGACGGTGCGCTTCGTTTTCCGCCCGCTCGACGGCCTCTATCACGCGATCGGCGCGCGGATCCGCAAGGCGAACCCGCCGCCCGTGTGATCAGCCCAGCGCCGCCATCGCCGCGACCGGCAGCGGCCGATGCGTCGCCAGCACGCGCGCGAGCCCGTCGGGCACCACCGCGCCGTCGCGGATCGTCTCGTCGCGATGGATACCGCCGGCGATGAACAGGCTGTCGAAGCCCATCATCTTGGCGCCGGCGAGATCGGTGCGCACGGCATCGCCGATCACCAACACGCGGGCCGGGTCGATCTCGCGCCCGCCCCGTGCCTCGCGGGCGGCCGCCAGCGCGAGGTCATAAGCCGGGCGATGCGGCTTGCCGGCCCAGGCGACATGGCCGCCGAGCTCCTCATAGATCGTCGCGAGCGCCCCGGCGCAGGGCAGGAGGTCATGGCCGACATGAACGACCAGGTCGGGATTGCCGCAGATGAAAGGCAGTTCGCGCTTGGCGAAGCGCGACAGCAGCGGCCGGTACTGCTCCGGCTGTTCCTTGCGATAATCGTTGAGCTCGGTCGCGACGACGAACTCGGCTTCGTCCTCGCCGACGATTTCGACGTCGAAGCCTTCGAACACCGCCCGGTCCTGCGGCCAGCCGATATGATAGGCTTTGCGCAGATGCGTCTCGGCGATCAGGGCGCGCGTCACGTCGCCGGAGGTGACCAGCCGGTCCCAGGCGGCGCGCGGCACGCGCTTCTTGTCGAGCACGCCGGCGATCTGCGCCGAAGGCCCCGGTGCGTTCGAGAGCAGCACCACCGTGCCGCCGCCCTCGCGATAGCGCATCAGGGCCTCGCAGGCCGGATCGAGCGCCAGCACGCCGTCATGGACGACACCCCAGACGTCGCTGATCAGCACGTCATAGCGGGCGAGCAGCGCGCCCGCTTCCATCAGGACTGGAACGTTCATGCCCGGCCAGCCGCCTCTTGTGCGATCCGCGCTTCCACGTCGGCCCGGCGCGGCAACGGTGCCACCGCGCCATAGCCCTGCGTCGACAGCGCCGCCGCGACATTGGCATAGGCGCCGGCTGCGAAAGCATCGCCCGTGCGGATGTATTCGGCGAGGAAGGCACCATCATAGCAGTCACCAGCGCCGGTCGCGTCGATCGCGTCGACCTTGATCGGCACGAAGCGCTGGCGCCGATCCGGCGTCGCCACCAGCGAGCCTTCATGGCCGAGCGTCAGCGCCACGACCCTGGCACCAAGCTTGAGATAGAAGTCGACGATCGCGTCGGGCTGCTCCAGCCCGGTCAGCAGCTTGGCATCGCCATCGCCCGGCAGGACAATGTCGGCCATCCCGCAGGCGGCATGGACGATCGCCCGCGCCCGCGTCAGCGGCCAGAGCTTGAGCCTGAGGTTGGTATCGTAGGCGGTGAGCACGCCGTTCTCACGCGCGATCGAAAAGGCCTCGAATACCGCATCGCAAGCGCTTGCCGAGATCGCCTGGCTGATGCCGGAAGCCTGGATCACCTTGGCCGAGGCGATGAGATCCCCAGGCAACTGCGCCGGGCCGTAGAGGCTCGCGGCCGAGCCGGCGCGAAGATAGGAGAAGACGTGGCCCTGCGGGCCGTGGGAGACGAAATAGAGCCCGGTTGGTGCAGTGGGGTGCGTCGAGACGTGGGTGTCGTCCACGCCTTCGTCAGCCCATAATGACCGCCATGAACGGCCCGGCTCGTCATCACCGAGCGCACCGACATAGGCGACGCTCGCACCCTGTCGCGCGGCCGCAACCGCGCAATTGGAGGTGTCGCCGCCGAGACCGAAACGATAGGCGCCCGCCTCGCCCCGCGTCGCGTTGAACTCGCCGAGAGGCTCACCGATACAAACGATATCCGTCATCATCCCAACCGAAGCCGTCGGCCGCAGGCGCGGCCATCCCTTTCCCTAGAGCATGTTCGGCAAAAGTGGAAAGGCCTCGCCGGGCGACCTGCTACTCCGCCGCCTCGCGGCTTTCGGACGCGACCAGCAGCGCATCGGCCAGCCGCACGATCTCCTGGCGCAAGGCTGCCTCGCCGGCGGCCTTGCCGCCGTTCTGCTTGCGCAGCGCCGCCAGCTCGCGCTTGAGTCCGGCCCGGTCGGTGCGCGCCTGGTCGCGCGCGCCCTGCACTGTACCGAGCTCGGCATGCAGCGCCTCGACCATTTCCTCGCGCTCGCGCAGAGCCGAGCGGTGAGCCGCAGCCTCGCTCGCCAGTTTCTCCCTCAGGCGGGCCTCGGCCGCGGCGGCGGCCTCGATCTTGCCCTCCAGCGTTTTGATCCTGGCCAATGTCTCGGCGTGCTCGGCGGATGCCTGGGTCATGGCCGCCTCCTGTTTCGCGATCTCGGCGCCAAGCTTGACGGCATTCGCATCGGCTGAGCGCAGCGCCGCTTCGGCTTCGTTCGCACGTGTCGCGAGAGCATCGGCCCGCAATCTCTCGCTGTCGCGATCGAGCTTCATGGCCGAGAGGCTCGTCCGCGCCTCGGCCAAGGCCGTATCCGTCGTGCTGAGCCGCGCCGAGAAATCGTCGCGCTCGCCCTCCAGCTTGAGCCGCAGCGTACCGGCCTCGACCAAAGTGAGGCGCTGACGGTCGTGCTCGTTGTTCAGGGCGGCGAGCGCCTGGTCGCGCTCGGCAAGCGTCGCACCGGTCCTATCGTGCAGCGCTCTGAGTTCGGCGAGCTCATGGCTACGGGCAGCCAGATCGGCCGACGTGCCGCTGAGCGCCTGCCGGGCCTCGGCCAGCTGCGCTTCCACAATTGCGAGATCCCTGACGCGGCTCGCCAATGTCGCCTGCGTTGTCTGATGCCCGGCGCTTTCTCCGGCCAGCGTCTCGCGCGTCTGCGCCAGCTCCTTGGTCCTGTCGCCCAGCTCGGCCTCGAGCGCTTCTATTCGCTGCTTGCGTTCGCTGAGTTGGGTTTCGAGCCGGCCGATCGTCATATCGCGCCGGCCGACTTCGCTCATCGCGCCGGCTTTGGCGGCGAAGCCGCTCTCGGCCCTCTGCTCCAGCGCCCGCTCACGGACTGCCAGCTCGGCACGCAAATGGTCGCGATCGGCGGCGATCTCGGCGAGCGAAAGGGGGAACGCCGCCTCGGCCCGCCGACGCGCCAGCCGATCGGCCCGGCGCCCCAGTGCCGGCAACGCCGCAAGGGCGAGCAGGCTGGCGCACAGGAAGCCGAGCGCAACGAGCATGACGGCTTCGATCAAGGCGGGACGGCTCCGGTTTCTGCGATCAGCCCGGCATCAGGCTGCCATGCCTCGATAGATAAGGCCAGCAGCTCTGAATTATCAGATCAGAACGGATTCCAGGTCGCTTCGGGCGTGAACTTCAGATAGCCGAGATTGACGCCGAGCCGCCAGCCGACGCCCGTGCGGATCGGAACGACCATGACGCCTTCCGCCGTGAGCGCGGTAAAGCCGAAACCGCCGACGAAATAGACCGAGCCGTCGACCCCGGCGAAGCGCTGGTAGAGCGCACGTACGCTCGGCAGGTTGTAGACCAGCATCATGGTGCGGGCGCCGTCGCCGCCGAAGTCGAAGCCGACCGACGGCCCCTGCCAGAAGACCTTGCGGTCGCCGGCATTGCGGGTGAACAACGTGCCCTCGCCATAGCGCAGCCCGCCGACGAAGGCGCCCGATGCCTCCTGGCCGAGCACATAGCCGTTCGGCTCGCCCCAGCGGCGCACGGCTTCCTCGACCGTCAGCGCAAAGCCACGCGAGACATTGCCGAAGAACTGATGGCCGGAAGTGACCAGCTCGTTCTGGGAAAAGGAGCGCTCGCTCTGCTGAGCGGCAACGGGACCGGCGGCCAGGCCCGCGCCGAGCAGCAAGGCGCTGGCGAGCAGGGTGCGGCGGGTTTGGTTCATTTCATCGTCTCCAGGCAAGCGCCGGGCATTGGGCATTCGGCCTCCTGCCGGTGTGGCGTCGACGGCGAACCGCGCGAATCCGCGCGATCACGGTAACCTCCTGGATACGCTCTATGTGTATCCAAGCGGTGAACCGCGGCGCAGGACGCGCCGTGACGCTCTTCGAACCAAGGATTGGTCGGCGATGAAGGCCGCAGCAAGGCATGCCGTGATCGTTCTCGCCGGCATCTTGATAGGCAGCGTCCTTCCCGTCGCCATCGCGCCAGGCAAGGCTTCCGCCCTCCCCGCAGGCCTGCCCGAGCTGCCCAATCTCGGCGAGGCGATGCAGCGCGACAACCGCACCGGCCTCGCGCTCTCCGGCTTCGATCCCGTCGCCTATTTTCTCAACGATGCCGCAGTGCCTGGCTCGGCCGACTACGAGCTGATCCATGACGGAGCCGTCTGGCGCTTCGCCAGCGCCGCCAACCGCGATGCCTTCCGCGAGGCGCCTGAGGTCTATACTCCGCGCTTCGGCGGTTTCGATGCCAGCGGCGTGGCGGATGGACGCGCGGTCGATGCCGATCCGCATCGCTTCGCCGTCATCGGCGCGAAGCTCTATTTCTTCCGAAACGACGAGAACCGCCGGCGCTTTCTCGCTGAAGCAGCCTTGCGAGCGAAAGCCCAGCAACGCTGGCCGGCCATCGCGACCTCGATCGCGCGCTGACGCCGCTCAGGGCCGGCAGCTTCCCGCCCCGCAGGCCGCGGCCTTCTCGATCGCCAGCCTTGCCAGCCGCTCGCAACTCGCCGCCACGAAAGGCGGATTGCGGAAGCCACGCTCGGCGTTGCCATAGCTCGGCGTCTCGCCGTCGAGCGTCAGGATCATTCCACCGGCCGCCGCGAGGATCGCATCGCCCGCAGCGATGTCCCACTCCATGGTGGCGCCGCCGCGCACATGCAGGTCGGCCTCGCCCGCGGCGATCAATCCGAACTTCACCGCCGACGATACCGGTGCACCGTCGCCCTTCGCGACCGCGGCCGCGACGCCGGCGCTGACCGTGTCGCCGTGGAAACGGCTGACCAGCATCAGCGGCCCCTCTACCGGCTCGGTCCGCACATGGACCTGGCGCGGCGTACCGAGCGGCGCCGCTTCGGCATCCAGCGGCTGAGCGAAGCTCCGCTCGCCGCCATACCAGAGGCGGCCGAGAGCGGGCGCGGCGATCGCTCCGGCAAGCGGGCGGCCATCGCGGATCACGGCGATGGCGACGCAATAACTGTCGCCGGAAGCAAGGAACTCGCGCGTCCCGTCAAGCGGATCGAGCAGGATGAAGATGTCCGCCGGCGCGACTTCGCCGACGCTCTCCTCGCTGATCACCGGAAAGCCCGGCAGCAACTCAGCGAGCGCCTGTTTGGCGGCAGAATCGGCGGCGAGGTCGGCAGAGCAAACCGGCGAGCCGTCCGCCTTGAGCTTGACGTCGCGCGCCGCCCGCTTCGCCAGCAGGACCGCGGCCGTGCGCCGCGCCGCCTCGCCGAGCGCTCGGGCGAGCCCGTCCCTGTCGGTCAGGCGTGGATCATCGTGAGCGATGGTCATCTTTCGAACCAGTTTCGCCTGCGCCCAATGCCAGAAACACCCATGCCGGGCGGCGCCTCCGGCGATATCATCCCGTTAGCTAGTGCATGGGACGCCAAAGTAAAAGCCGGCTCGCCTTCTGGCACCCATCTTGCCCGGGCATGCCCGTCGCCGGCCCAGGCTGCCGAAAGGCAAGCGCAAGCTCTTTCTGCCGAATGCGGATGTCGACATATCGACGTTAGTCAGGTCGCCTGCCTGCGCGAGCGTGAGCAAGCAGCGGCGACAAGCCGACAAGACCCGCCAGCAGGCAGAGCCCGGCGCATATCAGAATCGTCTCGATGCCTGGCCAGGGGGTTGAAGCGCGGCGCACCACAAAGAAGTCAAATCCCGTCACGGCAAGTCCCGTCAATGGAACTGCTCCGCCAACTACCGCGTGCAAACGAGCCTTCCTGAACGAACGATAGCCTCCTCGACCGACATGGATCGCCGTCACGACGAGGCTGATCACCGCCCATGGCAGGACCATCCCGAACGTGTACAGAAACGAGACGGTACCGGCTGGATCGGACGCAAACGCTGGCGACGCGGCAAGGACCGGAATGCCGCCCGCGCAGAAGTGCGCCACAAACTCGACGCGAGACACCGCCCCTTCACTGGCCGTGCAGTTGGCCATCTGCCTCTTCCGTGAATGCCGCGGAAGCATCGATAGGCCCTCGCATCGCATGAGGGTCAAGAGCTTGCGGTGCTCATCCGGCTCGCGTGCCATGGCACGCGAACCGGATGAGGCAGGACAACAAAGCTCGAAATTCTATGGTTAACCAACTGCAAACCAGCGACGCGCATGCTGCACCACCGACATGGGGTGCAACGCCGCCCTGATTCTCTTGATCGCAGGACCGGATCATGACCGCCATCTCGCTCGAGCCGCTCGATCTGGCCGCCCTTCTCTGCAGCCGCGTCTGCCATGACGTGATCAGCCCGGTCGGGGCGATCGTCAACGCGCTCGAAGTACTCGAGGAGGACGATCCCTCGATGAAGGAATTCGCCCTCGACCTGATCAAGAAGAGCGCACGCAACGCCTCTGCCCGGCTGCAGTTCGCCAGGCTCGCTTTCGGCGCCGCCGGCTCGGCCGGCGCGATGATCGATCTCGGAGACGCCGGCGCCGTCGCCAATGGCTTCCTCAATGACGAAAAGCTCTCTCTCGACTGGGAGGCGCCCCGTGCCCTCCTGCCGAAGAACCAGGTCAAGCTGGTGCTCAACCTGCTCGTCCTGGCGACGCAAGCGATCCCGCGCGGCGGCAAGATCACCTGCCGCGCCACGGTTGCCGGCGAACAGGGCAGTTTCGCCATCACCGCCACAGGCTCGCACGCCCGCATCCCCGCCCATGTCGAGGATCTCATCGCCGGTCGTTCCGAGACCGGCGCCATCGACGCGCACGCCGTTCAGCCGCTCTATACCGGCATGGTCGCACGCGCCGCGGGGATGAAGATCGCGTTCTCGATCGACGCGGATACAGTCAGTATCAGCGCCGATCCGGCATGACGCTTAGACAGTCCGTCTCGATGACTGACGATTCCGTGCGGTTTCCACTGGCTCTCAACCGATCATAAACCCTTGCACCGCAATATCCGCGGCAGCATCGGTGGCGTGAGTGAGCGGTCCTTGCATGGACGAGTTGCTGCAAGAGTTTCTGGGAGAGACCGGCGAGCATCTCGACATGGTCGATCGGGAGCTCGTCCGCTTCGAGCAGGAGCCGAACAACGGCGACATCCTGCGCAACATCTTCCGGCTCGTCCACACGGTCAAAGGCACCTGCGGCTTCATCGGCCTGCCCCGGCTCGAAGCACTGACCCATGCGGCCGAATCCGTCATCGGCCAATTCCGTGACGGCGCCAGCGTGTCCTCCACCGCCGTTACGGCGATCCTCGAGACCATCGACCGGATCAAGGAGATCATGGCCGAGCTCGCCGAGAAGGGGCAGGAGCCGCCAGGTCATGACGGCCAGCTGATCGACGAACTGCGTGGTCTCGCCGAACGTGCGAAGCAGGAACTGGCGACGCGGCAACCGCAGTCCACGCTCGACCCCGTTGCCGCCTATCTCGCCCGATCGGCCGAGAGCAGGGCGATCGAACCCGCGGGCCAACCCGCCGCGAACGCTGTCCCGGACGAGATGGACCTCGTCTTCCGGACGGCGCCGAGCCCGCTCGACCAGCCCGGCGCCGCTCATGGCGAGGCGGGCCGGGATGCGAGGATAACCGGCCCGGCGACATTGCGCGTCAATGTCGATACGCTCGAGCATCTGATGACCATGGTCTCCGAGCTGGTGCTGACCCGCAACCAGTTGCTCGAGATCGCCCGCCGCCAAGAGGACGCCGGGCTGAAGGGGCCGCTGCAACGTCTCTCGCTCATCACCGCCGAACTGCAGGACGGCGTGATGAAGACACGCATGCAGCCGATCGGCAACGCCTGGTCGAAGCTGCCGCGCATCGTCCGTGATCTCTCCGCCGATCTCGGCAAGCGGATCGAGCTGGTCATGGAGGGCGCCGAGACCGAGCTCGACCGCCAGCTGCTCGACCTGATCAAGGATCCCCTCATTCACATGGTGCGAAACTGCGCCGACCATGCGATCGAGGAGCCGCACGAGCGTGCTGCGCTGGGCAAGCCGGAGACCGGCACCATCCGGGTCTCCGCCTATCACGAGGGCGGCTCGGTCACGATCGCGATCTCGGATGACGGCCGCGGCATGGACGTCGCCCGCATCCGTCAGAAGGCGATCCAGCGTGGACTGGCAACGGAGACCGAAACCGAGCGGATGAGCGAGTCGCAGCTGCTGCGCTTCATCTTCCACCCCGGTTTCTCGACGTCCGACAGCATCACCGCGATCTCCGGACGGGGCGTCGGGATGGATGTGGTCAAGGTCAATGTCGACGCGATCGGCGGCATGATCGACATCGCCAGCATCGCCGGCGCAGGCACCACGATCACAATCAAAATTCCGCTGACCCTCGCGATCGTCTCAGCTCTGATCGTTGCGAGCGCAGGCCAGCGTTTCGCCATTCCGCAGGTCGTCGTGCGCGAGCTCGTGCGGGTCAAGGCCGGCGGCGAGCACCGGATCGAGCGCATCAACAACGCGCCCGTGCTGAGGCTGCGCGAAAGGCTGTTGCCGATCATCGCTCTGGCCGGGGTGATGGGCGAGGCGGTGGACGCCACGATCGTCGACGACGGCTTCATCGTCGTGACGCAGGTCGGGGATCGCCAGTTCGGTATCCTAGTCGAGTCCGTGTTCCATACCGAGGAAATCGTCGTCAAGCCGATGTCGACGCGGCTGCGCCACATCCCTCTGTTTTCGGGCAACACCATCATGGGCGACGGAGCCGTGGTGTTGATCGTCGATCCCAACGGAGTGGCCCGCCTGGTCGGCGTGACGACGCAGGACGACGCCGTCTCCGACGATGCCATCGACCTGGCGCACCCTTCAGAACGCACCACCATGCTGGTCTTCCGGGCGGGCAAGGACGGGCTGAAGGCTGTGCCGCTGTCGCTGGTGACGCGGCTCGAAGAGGTCGAGGCCAAACTGTTCGAGACCGGCGGCGGACGGACCCTGCTCAACTACCGGGGCCGGCTGATGCCGGTCGTGCCGGTCGAGGGCGTCGAGCTGCGGCAAACCGACCTGCAGCCACTGGTGATCTTCTCCGAAGGCGATTTCCATATGGCGTTGGCGGTCGACGCCATCGTCGACATCGTCGACGAGGTGCTCGATCTGGAGATGGTCGCCATGCCCGAGCTCGGCGTACTCGGCTCGGCGATCGTCCGGGGGCGAGCGACCGAGATTCTGGACCTCGCACATTATCTGCCCAAAGCCAGTCCCAACTGGCTGCACCAGCGCCGCAACGAGGGCAATGGCCCGCGCGTACTGTTGATCGAGCCATCCGAATTCCTGCGCGAGATGCTCGCTCCCGTGCTGAAAGCGTCGGGTCTGCAGGTCATCCATGCTCCCGATCCTGCTATGGCAGCCGGCATCACCGAGGGGAGCGCCGAGCTGAGCGCCGTCGTCATCGACATCGATCGCGACG
The DNA here is from genome assembly GCA_005502805.1 of Rhizobiales bacterium 2SD. Taxonomy (GTDB): domain Bacteria; phylum Pseudomonadota; class Alphaproteobacteria; order Rhizobiales; family Beijerinckiaceae; genus Allobosea. The sequence goes on from SCMY01000002.1 coordinate 393,389, forward strand.
CTGAAGCGGCTTTCGCTCTGGCCGCGCGGCTGCGCTCCGGACCCCGTCACGCTGGCCTGCGCATCATCGGCATTGCCAGCCTGCCGACGCCCGAGCTGCATATCGCGGCAGCTCAGGCCCAGTTCGACGAGATCGTTGCGAAGTTCGACCGGCGGGCACTGATCGCGGAACTGGCGGAAAGTCGCTCCAGAACGAGGCGAGCCGCATGACCGGGCCAAACGACGAGAACACACCCGGCCTGGCCTTCGAGGACTCGCTGGACTACGTCACGGTTACGGTAGGAGGCCAATTGCTCGGCTTGCCGATCGGACGCGTCCAGGACGTGTTCATCGCGACGCGGATCACTCCGGTCCCCCTTGCGCCGCGCGAGATCGTCGGCCTGATCAATCTGCGCGGACGCGTCGTCACCGCGATCTGCATGCGCCGGCGCATGCACCATGCCGATACGCTCACGGCGCCGCCCGGAGGCGAGGAGCGCGAGCTCACTGCGGTCGGGCTCGAGCAGGCCGGCGAAGCCTTCGCTCTGATCGTCGACACGGTCGGCGAGGTGATGCGGCTCAGCCGCACAACCTTCGAACCCGTGCCGATCCATCTTGATCGCGCCTGGGCTGCCATCGCCAAGGGCGTTCATCGTCTCGATGATCGCCTTCTGGTCGTGATGGACGTCGACGCCGTCCTCAACATCGAACTGCCGATCGCCGCCTGACGATCCGCCGCCTGGAGCCACGCCATGAAATACTGTCTCGTCGTCGACGACTCCGCGGTCATCCGCAAGGTCGCCCGCCGCATCCTGGAAGGGTTGCAGTTCCGAATCGCCGAAGCCGAGGACGGCGCGCGCGCCATCGACGCCTGCAAGGGCGAAATGCCGGACGCGATCCTTCTCGACTGGAACATGCCGATCATGGACGGCTACGATTTCCTGCGGAACCTGCGGCAAATGCCGGGCGGCAAACGGCCCAAAGTGGTGTTCTGCACCACCGAGAACGACATCGCGCACATTGCCCGCGCCATGCATGCCGGTGCGGACGAGTACATCATGAAACCGTTCGACAAAGAGATCGTCGCCTCGAAGTTCCATCAAGTCGGCCTGCTCTGACTCCACCTCGCATGCGCCAGCCCCGCTCTCTGACCGCGCGATCGCCATGATGCCTGCTCCGCACTCCCCCGAACGGGTCGGCGCGCGTCCGAGCACCGTGGTCATCGCCGACGACTCCGTGGTCGTAAGGGGGCTGTTCGCACGCTGGCTCGGAGAGAGCGGCCGCTTCCATGTCGTCGGCGTCGCCGGTGACGGCGAAGCAGCCATCGAGCATGCCGGACGCCACCATCCCGACATCATGGTGCTCGACCTCGACATGCCGGTGCTCGACGGCGTCGAGGCACTGCCGCGGATCGTCAAGGAGAGCCCCGGGACCGCGGTGCTGCTGACGACCACGCTCACCGAGCGGAACGCGCAACTCGCACTGCAATGCATGAGCATGGGCGCGGTCGATGTCCTGCCCAAGCCCGACAGCCGCAGTGGTCTGACGCTTTCGCTCGACTTCCGCAGCGAACTGCTCGGCAAGCTCGGCAGCATCGCGCAATCCCGGCGTCGCAACGGCGAGGCCGCCATGGAGAGCGGCCACAGCAATCCGCTGCCGGCCGGCGTCATCGACCTGCGCGCCCTCGTCAGCGTCATGCCGCGCTATCTCGTGATCGGCGCCTCGACCGGCGGGCCACGTGCCGTCGCCCGCGTCCTGAGCGATCTCGGCAGCGCGCTTGCCAACCTGACCACTCTGGTCGTCCAGCATATGCCGCCGCTGTTCACGGCCTCCTTCGCCGATCAGATCGCCGCACAGCTCGGCGTCCCGGCGCGCGAACCGCATGATGGCGAACGGCTCGCCCGCGGTACGATCTACGTCGCGCCCGGCGGGCGTCATCTCGGCATCGAGCGCAAGCTCGGCCATATCGTCGCCAGCATCAGCGACGGCCCGCCCGTACACTTCTGCCGGCCGGCGGTCGACGTCCTCTTCAGGGAGACGGCACGCCATCTCGGCCCGGCTGCGCTCGGCCTGATCATGACCGGCATGGGCAGCGACGGAACCGATGGCGCAGCCGCCCTGCGCAATGCCGGCGCAGCCGTCATCGCCCAGGATGAACCCTCGAGCACGATCTGGGGCATGCCGGGTTCGGTCGTTCGCGCCGGCCAGGCGAGCATCATCGTGCCGCTCGGCGGTATCGGCCCGGCCATCCGCATGCTCGTCGGCGGGAGTCCCCCCGCATGACCGAGTTCGATTTCGACTTCCTGCGCGTCCTTCTGCAACGCCGTTCGGGTCTCTTCCTCAACATCGAGAAACGCTACCTCGTCGAGAGCCGGCTCGGCATGCTTTGCCGCCGGCGCGGCATCGCAGGCATACCGGCGCTCGTCGCCCAGCTGCGCAGCTCCCCTGCCTCCGAGCTGGAAACGTCCGTCATCGAGGCGATGACGACCAATGAGACGCTGTTCTTCCGCGACCGCACGCCGTTCGACCTGTTTCGCGACGTGCTTTTGCCCGAGAAGCTCGCAGCCAATGCGCAGAGCCGGACATTGCGCATCTGGTGCGCCGCGGTTTCGACCGGCCAGGAGCCTTATTCGCTCGCCATGCTGCTCGACGAGGCTGCCGACCGCCTCACGGGCTGGACGATCGAGATACTCGGCACCGATATTTCCACCGACGTTCTCGAGCGGGCGCGACAGGGCGTCTATAGCCAGTTCGAGGTTCAACGCGGCCTGCCGATCCAGCTCCTGCTCAGGCATTTCAGGCAGGAAGGCGACAAGTGGCGCCTCTCCGAGCGGATACGCGACATGGTCACGCTCAAGCCGCATAATCTGCTGGAGCCGAACCATCAGTTCGGCCAGTTCGACATCATCTTCTGCCGCAATGTGCTGATCTATTTCGATGTTCCGACCAAGGCGAGGGTGATGGCCGCGCTCGCTGAGCGCCTGGCCGCAAATGGCGCCTTCATACTCGGCGCTGCCGAAACCGTGATCGGCATCACGACGACATTGGTGCCAGATCCGAAGCATCGCGGGGTCTACCGCGATGCGTCGTCGAGTGCGCAGACACGGCGTCCCGGCTCGTTCACCGCATCGGACCCCGGCGCCGCGCCGATCCCGCTCAGAAGTGCCCGAACCTGATTTGCCAACCAGCCGCCTCCGAGTGGACCGCGCAAACAAAAACCCCGCCTCGCGGCGGGGTCCCCGTTCACCTGTCGTGTACATCCGACGATCAGGCGATCTAACTGGTAAGCGTCGATGATGACGCCGTGATGACGGGATCAGGCCGGGATGCGCTCGTCCGCTTCGCTCGGCTCGCGCAGCACATAGCCGCGGCCCCAGACCGTCTCGATGTAATTCTTCCCGTCGGAGGCATTGGCGAGCTTCTTGCGCAGCTTGCAGATGAAGACGTCGATGATCTTCAGCTCGGGCTCGTCCATGCCGCCATAGAGATGGTTCAGGAACATTTCCTTGGTCAGCGTCGTGCCCTTGCGCAGCGAGAGCAGCTCCAGCATCTGGTATTCCTTGCCGGTCAGATGCACGCGCTGGGCATCGACCTCGACCGTCTTGGTGTCGAGGTTGACGACGAGGTCGCCGGTCGTGATCACCGACTGGGCATGGCCCTTCGAGCGGCGCACGATGGCATGGATACGGGCGACGAGCTCATCCTTGTGGAACGGCTTGGTCAGGTAGTCGTCGGCGCCGAAGCCGAGGCCCTTGACCTTGTCCTCGATGCCGGCGAGGCCGGAGAGAATCAGGATCGGCGTCTTGACCTTGGCGACGCGCAGGGAGCGCAGCACCTCGTAGCCCGACATGTCCGGCAGGTTCAGGTCGAGCAGGATGATATCGTAGTCGTAGAGCTTGCCGAGATCGACGCCTTCTTCGCCCAAATCGGTCGTGTAGACGTTGAAGCTCTCGGACTTCAGCATCAGCTCGATGCTTTGAGCGGTCGCGCTATCGTCTTCGATCAGCAGAACCCGCATGTCACGTCCCCAATTTCGCCCCGAGGCCAGCGATCCCGTTGAACCACCCAAGACCCTCGTAGTCCTGGGGACGAACGCTTGCCCGATGAAACGCCACGCGACACGCTACGGGGAAATGGTTAACAAACCCTGATTCCCGGGCGCAAGCGCTTCCTGGCAAAAGGTTGACGATCCTTGTCGAGGTGAGTCGAATTTGACACGGATCGTTCGAACTTCGGCCGCGAAAGCACCTTTCGCGTAAGCTCGTGTCGACGAAACAGGCGTTAATCGCCCGGCTCTCCGACGCGGCTTCGAAACGTAGTGTTAATCACTCCGCTTAATGGAAGGTAAACGGCAGCGAATCATGAACGGCGCACGACCAGGCCAGGACCGGTTATCCACACTCGCCACGATGATCGGCGAGCTCGAGGCGACGTCCGTCTATGGCCGCGTCACTGCCGTGCGCGGCCTGCTCGTCGAGATCTCAGGCCCGATCAGCGCGATGAGCCTCGGCGGCCGGGTCGGCATCGAGATCGCACCCGGCGTCCGCGTCCCCTGCGAGGTCATCGGCTTTTCCGGCGAGAAGGCGCTGGTCATGCCTTATGGCGGGCTCGACGGCGTCCGCCGCGGCTGCCCGGCCTATGTCGACCGCACTGTCGCCGGTCTGCGCCCCACCATGGCCTGGCTCGGCCGCGTCGTCGATGCGCTCGGCCGGCCGGTCGATGGTGGCCCGCCGCTGCCACAAGGCGAGCGCACCATTCCCTTCCGCAACGACCCGCCGCCGGCCCATGCCCGAAGGCGGGTCGGCCCGCCGCTCGATCTCGGCGTGCGCGCCCTCAACACCTTTCTGACCTGCTGCCTTGGCCAGCGCATGGGCATCTTCGCCGGCTCCGGCGTCGGAAAGTCGGTGCTTTTGTCGATGCTGGCCCGCTACGCGCGGGCCGACGTCAACATCATCGGCCTGGTCGGCGAACGCGGCAGAGAGGTCCAGGAATTCCTGCAGGACGATCTCGGGCCGGATGGCCTCGCCCGCTCGATCGTCGTGGTCGCGACCTCGGACGAGCCGGCGCTGATGCGCAAACAGGCCGCCTTGACCACGCTGACCCTCGCCGAATTCTTCCGCGACCAGGGCCTGCAGGTGATGTGCCTGATGGATTCGGTCACCCGTTTCGCCATGGCGATGCGCGAGATCGGCCTCGCCGCCGGCGAGCCGCCTACGACCAAAGGATACACCCCGACCGTCTTCGCCGAATTGCCGCGCCTGCTCGAACGCGCTGGCCCCGGCACCGGCGACGGCGCGATCACCGGCCTCTTCACCGTCCTGGTCGACGGCGGCGACCATGACGAGCCCGTCGCCGATGCGGTCCGCGGCATCCTCGATGGCCATATCGTCATGGAGCGCTCCATCGCCGAGCGCGGCCGCTATCCGGCGGTCAACATCCTGAAATCGGTGTCGCGCACCATGCCGCGCTCCTGCGACCCGCTCTATTATCCGGTCGTGCAGAAGGCGCGCGCCACGCTCGCGACCTATGCCGACATGGAGGAACTGATTCGGCTCGGCGCCTACCGCCAGGGCGCCTCTGCCGAGGTCGACGAGGCGATCCGGCTCAATCCCGAGCTCGAAGCTTTCCTGAAGCAGGCCAAGGACGAGGCGACCGGGCTGGGTGACGGCTATGCCCGGCTCGCCCGCATCATGGGGATGTGAGCGGCCCTAAAGGCGCCCGACATGATCGAGCAGCGCCATCGCCTGGGACGCCCCCCAATCCGCCTCGCCAAGCATGTAGCCGCGCACGCCGCCACGTCGATCGGTGACGTAGATCACCGGCAATCCCTCGGCGGTCGAAAGCGGCTGCCCCTTCCCGGATGCCGCGATCGCTTTACCGCCGCGATCGTAGAAGACAGGCAGCCGACTGATGCCGAGGCGCGCCAGATACGCCCGCACATGAGCCAGCTCACGCTCGTCGGTGCTGATCGTCACGATCTCGACTCCCTGAGCCTTGAAGCTCGCGAGCTGTCGCTCGAAACGCGGCAAGGTGATTCGGCAAACCGGGCACCAGGTCGCCCAGAGATAGACGAGGTTGATCTTCCCCGGCACCGGCTGCGCGATGGCGGGCTTGCCGTCCAGTCCCTGCAGTGTGAGCGGCGCCATCGGCTCGACCGGATCGAGCTCGATGAACTGGTAACGCGCCGTGCGGAATTGCGGCAGCCGCGCTTCGGCGAAGCCCGGCCCCGCGACCAGTCCGAGCGAGGCCTGCAGGGCAAGGCGGCGGGTCATTGAATGGAACGGCATCAGCTTTTGTGTTCAGCCTCGTCTGGACAGCTGCGTGATAGGCCGGTGCGCGTTGCGCGCCCACGCACGATAACGTCAGTGCGCAACCGAGCTTGTCTTTTCCGAGGCGGCGCTAACTCTTGAGCCTGCGCACCAGCGCGATCATGGCGAGCAGAGCAAGGCCCTGGATCGCTGCCGAGACCACGAGCGTGCCGGATGCTCCCAATCGCTCGACCATGACCGCAAAAAGCAGCGGCGCCACGGCGAAGGTCAGGTTCTGCGGCACGGTCAGGCGGCCGAGCATCGCGCCAAAACCGTTGCGGCCGAACAGAGACAGCGGCAGCGTCGCACGCGCCACCGCGATCACGCCCATCGCGGCGTTGAACAGCAAGACGAAAGCGATCGCAAAGGCGCTGGAGCCAGGGGCAACCGCCATCAACAGACAGGCAGCCGGCCCGATGGCCAATCCCGCCAGAGCCACCCGCTCGACCGGAAGACGCTCGCCTGCAATCGCATCGACCGATCGCGCCACCAGTGTCGCGGGGCCGCTGAGCGACGCGATCGCGACCGCGCTTGCCCCCGCAATGCCCGCGCCCTGCATCAAGCCGATGATGTGGAGTGGCAATCCCCAGGAAACGAGCCCGCTCGCCGAGAAGCTCAGCGCCAGCAGCCAGAACATCGCCCTCCGCTCCTCGGGGGGCACCCTGCCCTGCTCCTCGGCCGCCCCCCCCGACAGTCCGGGGTCGGCCAATGGCTTGGCGCGATAAGCCGGGATCGCCAGATGGATCGGCAGCACGACGACGAGCTGGATCGCGGCGAAGACGAAAAGGCAAATACGCCAGCCGTAGTCGGCGCTGAGCCAGGCTGTGAGCGGCCAGAACACGCTGGAGGCTAGCCCCGTCACCAGCATCATCAGGCCGATCACCCGGCGCGTGCGCTCGCCCATCAATTGCGCCACCGTGACATTGCCGGTGTTGGCGAGTTGCATCGCATGACCGAGGCCGATCACGAGCCAGGTCGCAAGATAGCTGATCGGCCCTTGCGCCAGTGCCAGCAGCGCCAGCCCCACCGCCGAGATCACCGCTCCCAGCGCCATCGCCTGACGCGTACCTCGCCGGTCGAGATGGCGCCCGAGCATCGGCGAGATCACCGCTCCGATCACCAGCAGGATGGTGATGCCGCCGAAGATGGTGGTCGGACTTAGCCCGATTTCACGCTGGAGATAGTCAGCCAGAACTGAAGGCGAATAGTAGATCGAGCCCCAGCCGATGATCCGCGTCAGCGCGAGTCCGGCCAGCAGCAAACTATATTCGGGGAGGCGGCGCGAAGCGGGCAAGGACATGTCCGGCGCGCCGGCACGCGCGCCCCTTGTTTTTGATTCGCCTCACATTAGCGAGAGCCGCACTCTGCCGGCAGGGCCCGCCGCGCACCCTTCGCATGCATCGAAAGCGAGCGATCCTGGTAAGGAACGATCAACCTCCTTGGGCCATTGTGCTTTTCGTCTCGCGGAGGTGTTCCGATGGCGAGCCGAGGGGTCGGCGCGTCATCATGCGTAATCAGGAGTTGGGCACGACATGAAGTCGCGAGAGACCCTTTTGCGTCTCAAACGCTTCCAGGTGGACGAAAAGCGCCGCCGGGTGAGCCAGATTGAGATGATGATCGCGGAATTCAACCGGATGGCTGGTGATCTCGACCGTGAGATCCAGAACGAAGAGACGCGTGCCGGCATTTCCGACCCGGCCCATTTCGCTTATCCGACCTATGCCAAGGCTGCGCTCGGCCGTCGCGACAATCTGCGTCAGTCCGCCGACAATCTGCAGGGCCAGCTCGACGAGGCCAAGGCAGAGTTGCAGGAAGCCTTCGAGGACATGAAGAAGGTCGAGATCCTCGACGATCGCGAACGCGCCACCGAGCGAGCCGCCGAAGCGGCCCGCGATCAGGCGATGATGGATTCGATCGGCCTGCGCACGCGGGCCTGAGGGCGAGCTCTCTACTCGATCACCGGACAATGCGGGACGGCGCTGCGCGGCATCGCCCCGCCAAGGCGCGGATCATCGACCACCTCGACCCCGCGCCTGAACGCAGTGAATCCTGAACGCTGGTAGAACTCGACTGCGCCCTGATGGTCGAGCGTGCAGGTATGCACCCAGAATCGGGAGATCGGTCGCGACCAGGCGCGCTCCAGCGCCCGGTTCATCAGCCAGCGCCCGGCCCCCTTGCCGACCACGCTCTCGTCGAGGCCGAAGAAAGCGAGTTCGCCCTCGCCTTCCACCCGGAAATCGAGCTCGAGCAGGCCGATATCGCGTCCGCCGAAGCGCACCGCGAAGAATTCGACCAGCGGATCGGCCAGGATCGCCTGCAGTTCGGCGACCGGCTTCACCAGCCGGCTGAACCACATCCAGCGCTCGCCGAGCAGGCGATAGACCGCAAGATAGCGCTGGACGTCTTCGCGCCCGATCTCCTCCAGCGAGAAGCCCTCGACGCCGGGAGGGTCGGATCGTCGCACTGGCACCGACAACATCTCGAGCGAGGTCACGATCGCGGCGATCTTGCCGGCTGGCAGATCGGTGGTGCCGCTCAGGCTGATGGCGAAGGTCTCGGACATGGACAGGGACGCGGCTTCCGGCGATGGCGGCCGCAGGGATGCGGCCGTGCTGCCATCTGCTACCGCTTGGCGCTGATTCCGTCGAGCAGGGTCGCGACGGCGAGTGCCGCGACCTGGTCGCTGCTTGCGCCGCTGGCGCGCATCCATTCCGGCACGCGGTTCAACCCGCCGAGGAAATACGGCACCAGGAGCTGCAGATCCTGCCCATTGCTGGCTTCTCCACTGGCCATGCCATCGGCGAACAGATCGTGCCAGAGCTGTGCGTATCTCTCGCGCATCTTGCGGCTACGCCGCTTGATGATCGGCGGCAGATGTTCATAGACGTGCATGTACTTCTGGTCCTTGCCGACCAGGCTCGAAATATGCACTCCGACCGCCGCGGACAGCCGGTCCGCGAAAGGCGCCTCCTTCGGCAGGTTGCGGATCGTCTCCGCCAGACGGGCATAGAGCGTCTCGATCCCCTGGTTCAGGATCTCCTCGACGATCTCGTCCTTCGACTTGAAATGGTAGTAGAGGCTGCCCGCCTTCATATCGACCAGCGCAGCGACAGCCCGCATCGTGCAGGCGTCATAGCCCTCGCGCACGATGATGTCGGCGGCAGCGTCGAGAATCTCGATCCGCATCGACTTTGGCTTTGCAGCCTCCGCCACCCCGGCCCCGCCCGGCCGCTGTCCGTTCCGCGCTTTCATCCTGGATCCGCCCGTCCCCAGCGTTCGCGACGACCCGCCCCCTTCAGGTCGACCATGCGTCCATCCGGAAGCGCATGATTGCCGTCACTACTTACCCTTGCGCCGAGGATCAAGGCGACAACCTTTCCGTTCAAGCTTAAATTCCATAGTCATCGCGTAAATTTTTAACCGAACGGTAGTTTGATTTTTCTTGCCGCGAGGATTTCCGGCCTACTTTGCAGTCGCAGGAACATTGCTGTGCGCTCGTGATCAGCAGAGCGGCCTGAGCATGGCGAATTGACCGCGCAGAGAGATGCCGGCCTTGAATGGGCCGTGTACCCATAGTGCTCCGGCGTATCAGCCCTTGCCAGCCATGTCCTCGCGCTGATGCTTGCCGGCCGCCAAGCCTTCCGGGTCATTCGGCTCGTAAGGCGCGTGTGGGCCGGTCGGATGAGCGGAACGAGGGTTCGGGCCAGCCCGCTGCTCGTCGGGCGCGCCGGACTGGCCGGGGCGCGGTGCAGTCGCGAAGGCGGCAGGGGTATCGGTCAGGCGGTTCTCGGGCTTGTGCGGCATGAGGCGGTCCTCTTGATCAAGAGAACGGCCTCATGCCTCATCAGTTCCAGCGCGTGATCAGACTGCCAGCGCCCCGTCGACATGCAGCGCAAAGCCGCGCATCTCCGGCTCGCCCAGCTCGGGCCGCAAGGTCATCGCCGGGATCAGGTAGTCGCCGAAATTCTGGCGGCGGTAGCGGATCGGCGCCGTCGTCTCCAGGGTCCGCATGCGCTCGCGCAGTTGCTCGGCGGCCTGCTCGAAATCCGCCTCCTTGAAGCGATCGACCCGGTAGACGACGTGCGGCGGCAGCACCTCGTAGCCGGGATAGTAGAGGATGCCGTGATTGATCGGGAACAGCAGGTCCTCGATCGGCCCGTTGATGCCGCGCGGCGAGTAATGCTCCTCCCAGCCGCCGGCGGTGACCAGCAGCATGGCGCGCTTGCCCGCGAGCGTGCCCTCGCCGAAACGGTTGCCCCAGCGCTTGTCGCTGTGCTCGCCGACCCCGTAGGCGAAACCATAGGCGAAGACCCGGTCGACCCAGCCCTTGAGGATCGCCGGCATCGTGTACCACCACAGCGGGAACTGCAGGATCAACGTATCGGCCCAGAGCAGCTTCTCGATCTCGGCCTTGACGTCGGCGGTCAGCGTGCCCTCGGCGAAGGCCTGCTTCGAGGCGGCGCCGGCGGCGAAGCGTTCGCCCTCCGGCCAGCTCGGGAAATCGGCGCGGTCGACCTCCGACTTCCAGCCCTCGGCATAGAGGTCGCTGACGCGGACTTCATGTCCCTGGGCCTCGAGCTCCGCGACGGCGACGTCGCGCAGCGCGCCGTTGAGCGAATGGCGTTCGGGATGGGCGAAAACGAGCAGGACCTTCATGACGGAGCCTTTCCGAGAGGATGAGGCTTTCCAGCTAGGCGCTGCGCTGGCTCTGCACTACAACGGCGCAATGGATATGATTATGCCGTTTTATGGATAAATCGGATATCACGCTGGAGCGCATGCGCAGCTTCGTCCGCGTCGCCGAGCGCGGCAGCCTGTCGGCCGTGGCGCGCGAGCTCGGCCTCGGCCAATCCACGGTGACGCGGCATCTCAACGAGCTGGAGGACGCGCTCGGCATCGCCCTGCTCAGCCGCACCACCCGCCGGGTGACGCTGACCGAAGAAGGCAGCCGCTATTATCAGAACTGCCTCGCGATCCTGCGCCTGGTCGAGCAGGCGAGCGACGAGGCCCGCAGCACCCGTGACGCCGCGGCCGGCACGGTCCGCCTCTCCTGCACCGCCTCCTTCGGCGTCCTGCATGTCACGCGATTGATCTTCGCCTTCCAGGATCGCCATCCCGGAATCGACATCGACCTCAGCCTCAGCGACGAGCGCATCGACCTCGTCCGCGAGGGCATCGACATCGCCATCCGCCTCGCCCCGCTCGCCGACAGCACGATGAAGCTGAGGTCGCTCGGCCGATCACATCGATTGTTCGTCGCCGCCCCTGACTACCTCGCGCAGCATGGCAACCCGACCTCGCCGGACGATCTCGCCCGGCATGAGGGCATCCGCATGACGAACGTCGCCGGAAGCGCCATGCTCGCCTTGGAAAGCCGTGCCGGCGAGAGCTACAGCGTCCCGTTCGACGGACGATTGCGGGTCGACCATGGCCTGGCCGTGCGCCAAGCCCTCCTCGCCAGCCGCGGCATCGCTCCGACGCATCGCTGGCTGGTCGACGACCTGCTCGCCTCCGGCCAGCTAGAACCGATCCTGAGCGGTTACACCCTGCCGAGCGTGCCGCTCAGCATGCTGATCGTGCCGGAGCGGGCGGCCGTCGCGCGCGTGCGCCTGTTGATCGATTTCCTGGCGGCTGAGATCGCTACCATTCCCGGCATAACGCCGGCCTGAGCGCCTCGCTCAGAGCATCAGCGACTGGCCGGTCATCTCGGCCGGCTGTTCCAGCCCGAGGAGCGCGAGCAGGGTCGGCGAGACATCGGCGAGGCGTCCCTCGGCCAGCCCCTTGGCCTGCGAGCCGATCAGCATCACCGGCACCGGGAAGGTGGTGTGGGCAGTGTGCGGGTTGCCCGTCACCGGATCAACCATCAATTCGGCATTGCCGTGGTCGGCAGTGACCAGCAGCGCCCCGCCCTTCGCGAGGATGGCGTCGGCGATCTGGCCGAGGCTCGTATCGATCGTCTCGACCGCCTTGATCGCCGCCGAGAGCACGCCGGTATGGCCGACCATGTCAGGATTGGCGAAGTTCAGCACGAAGAGATCGTATTGTCCGCTCTCGACAGCGGCGACGACCTTGCCGGTCAGCTCCGGCGCCGACATCTCCGGCTGCAGGTCATAGGTCGCGACCTTTGGCGAGGGCGTCATGCTGCGCTCCTCGCCCTCGAACGGCTCCTCGCGCCCGCCATTGAAGAAATAGGTGACGTGCGGATACTTCTCGGTCTCGGCGAAGCGGATCTGCTTCAGCCCCGCCTTCGACACGGTCTCGCCGAGGCCGTTGGCGAGGCTCTGCGGCGCGAACAGCGCCGGCATGATCGGGTCGAGCTCGGAGCTGTAGGAGGTCATCCCGACCGCGCCGACGAGTTTTGGCATGCGCAGACGCGAGAAACCGCTGAACGCGGCGAAGAGCAGCGGCGCCAGGATCTCGCGGATGCGGTCGGCGCGGAAATTGAAGCTGAGCAGGCCGTCGCCATCGGCCATGCCGGCATAGCCGCCGATCACCGCCGGCTTGATGAACTCGTCGCTGACATTGGCGGCATAGGCCGCCTCGATCGCGGAGGCCGCGGTCGGCATCCGCTCGCCCTCGCCGAGCGCCAGCGCCTTCCAGGCGAGCTCGACGCGCTCCCAACGATTGTCGCGGTCCATCGCGTAGTAGCGGCCGCTGACCGTCGCAACCTTGACCTCAGGCGGCAACGCAGCTTCGAGGGCCGCGACATAGTCGGCCGCCGAGCGCGGCGGCGTATCACGACCATCGGTGAAGACGTGGATGACCGCCGGCACGCCGGCAGCAACGACGAGCTTCGCCAGCGCCACCGCATGATCCTGATGGGCATGGACGCCGCCGGGCGAGACCAGGCCGAGGATATGGCAGGTGCCGCCGCTGGCCTTGAGCCGGTCGATCAAGCCGCTGTCATCGAGGGCCTGCTTCAGCGTACCGTCGGTAGCAGCCTGGTTGATCCGCGGCAGGTCCTGCATCACGACGCGGCCGGCGCCTAAGTTAAGATGGCCGACCTCGGAATTGCCCATCTGGCCCTCGGGCAGGCCGACATCGAGGCCGGAGGTGCGCAGGAAGGCGTGCGGCGACGAGGCCCAGAACCGGTCGAAATTCGGCGTCTTCGCCAACAAGACGGCGTTGTTGTCCTTGTCGTCGCGCCAACCCCAGCCATCGAGGATCATCAGCATGACGGGGCGGCTGGACATTCTGGCATCCTGTGCGTCTGCGAAAAACTGCTTGTGCGGATATCACGCTCCGCGCGGCCAAGGCGAGCGCTAAGAATAACGCCGCAGCGCGCCGAAAGGCTCCGTAGGAGAAAGCAGCCATGCCGATCAAAGCCGTCGTCTTCGATGCCTACGGAACCCTGTTCGACGTCCAGTCGGTCGCTGGCGTCACCGAGGACGCCTTCCCCGGCCATGGCGAGACCATCACCCAGATCTGGCGGCTGAAGCAGCTCGAATACACCTGGCTGCGCGCCCTGATGGGCCGCTACGAGGACTTCTGGAGCGTGACGCGCGCCTCACTCGACTTCACGCTGAAGGCGCTTGGCCTCACGGCGACACCCGAACTCCTCGCCCGCATCGCCGCAGCCTATGACGCGCTCGCGCTCTATCCGGAAGCACTGGCCGCACTGCAGGGCCTTGTCCCGACACGCCTCGCCATCTTCTCCAATGGCAGCCCGGCCATGCTGGGGAACCTCACCCGGCAAGCCGGCATCGACTCGCTGCTGGAGACCGTGATCAGCGTCGACGAGATCAGGACCTACAAGCCCGATCCGCGCGGCTATCGCCTGGTCGAGGAGCGGCTCGGTTTGACCCGCGACGAAATTCTGTTCGTCTCGTCCAACGGCTTCGACATTGCCGGGGCCAAGGCCTATGGCATGACGGTGGCGCGCATCGAGCGTGTAACCTCGCAGGCCCTGCGCGACGAACTCGCAGGCGCAGCGGTGATCGGGCCCAAGAGCCTGTTCAAGGCGCTGCGCATGCAGGAGGAGCAGCTCGGCGCAGGCGCTGACCTCACCATCTCGGCCTTGACCGAGCTCGTCCCTTACGTCGCCGCGCGCCGCTGAGCCGGCCCATCCAGGAGACCCATGATGATCCGCTTCTACTACCACCCTTCGCCGAACCCGGCGAAGATCGCGCTCTTCCTGGAGGAAGCCGGCCTGCCCTATGAGATGGTGCCGGTCGACACCCGCAAGGGCGACCAGTTCAAGCCCGACTTTCTCGCCATCAACCCGAACGGCAAGACCCCGGCCCTGACCGATGGCGATGTGAAGATCTTCGACAGCAACGCCATCCTGCTCTACCTCGCCGAGAAGACCGGCAAGTTCCTGCCGCCCGACACGCCCGAAATGCGTGGCCAGATGCTGTCCTGGCTGATGTTCGTCGCCACCGGCATCGGCCCCTATACCGGCCAGTCCGTGCACTTCTCGCGCTTCGCGCCGGAGAAGGTGCCCTATGCGATCAACCGCTATGCCCGCGAGGCCGAGCGGCACTGGGGCCTGCTCGACGATCAGCTCGGCAAGCACCGCTACATGCTCGGCGACGACTACACGCTGATCGACATGGCGGTCTGGGGCTGGGCGACCCGGGCGCAATTCGCGCTCGGCGACGAGGCCTTCGAGAAGCTCACGAATGTCCGGCGCCATCTCGACGAGATCTCGGCCCGCCCGGCGGCCCAGCGCGCCGTCGCACTCAAGGATCAATTCGCCTGGAAGACCGAGGTCGACGACGAGGCGCGGAAGATCCTCTTCCCGCAGAATGCATTTTTGAAGGGGTAGGAAGAGCTGGCGTCATTCTCGGGCGAAGCGAAGCGCA
This sequence comes from Rhizobiales bacterium 2SD, assembly GCA_005502805.1. Lineage (GTDB taxonomy): Bacteria > Pseudomonadota > Alphaproteobacteria > Rhizobiales > Beijerinckiaceae > Allobosea. The sequence continues at coordinate 408,479 of SCMY01000002.1, forward strand.
GACCCGAGAATCTCGTGACGAGAGGCGCCAACCAGCGCCTCCTCCGGCCTGAGATGCTCGGGTCAAGCCCGAGCATGACGCTTCTACATCAAACCACCGCTGTGAGCCCGCCATCAACCATCAAAAGATGGCCGCTGACATAGTCCGAGGCCTCCGAGGACAGGAAGATCGCGGCGCCTGCCAGCTCCTTGGTCTCGCCCCAGCGACCGACCGGGGCGCGGCTCTTGACCCAGTTCGAGAAGGTCTCGTCGGCGAGCAGCGCCTGGTTCAGCTCCGTGACGAAATAGCCGGGGCCGATCGCGTTGACCTGGATGTTGTGCTTGCCGAGCTCGGCCGCGAGCCCCTGCGTCATCAGGCTGACCGCGCCCTTCGACGCCGTGTACGGCACGATGCTCGGCCGGCCGAGCTTGCTCATCACCGAACCGATATTGACGATCTTGCCGCGGTTGCGCGGCGCCATGCGCTTGGCCACGGCCTGGGTGACGTAGAACACCGAATGCAGGTTCGTCGCCATCAGGAAGTGCCAGTCCTCGGCAGGGAACTCGACGAAGGCGCCGCGCTTCTGCGTGCCAGCGTTGTTGACCAGGATGTCGATCGGCCCGATCTCGGCCTCGACCTTGGCGACACCGGTCTCGACGGCTTTCTGGTCGGTGACGTCGAAGGCGGCGACCGAGGCCTTGTGGCCGGCGGCCGCGATGGCGCTGCGCGCCTTTTCCAGCTTGCCTGCATCGCGTCCGTTCAGCACGACATGGGCGCCGGCGGCGGCGAGCCCCTCGGCGATGGCGAGGCCGATGCCCTGGCCGGAGCCGGTGACCAGCGCGATGCGCCCGTCGAGCTTGAACAGATTGAGCGACATCCTATCCTCCCGGTCCGTAGCGTGATCTTGCAGCTTGTGAGCGCCTCAAGGGTTGGGTAAGCGCTTTAAAACGATTAGACAACCAGCTTGACGTGTCGCAGCCGCATGGCTGCCGCCCTATCAGGAGTTCGCCCATGCGCGCCGTCGTGATCCATGCCGAGAAGGATTTGCGCGTCGAGGACGCCGCCGTGCCGGAGCTCGGCCCGCTCGGCGTCAAGGTCGCGATCAAGGCTGGCGGCATCTGCGGCTCCGACCTGCACTATTACCTTCATGGCGGTTTCGGCACGATCCGCGTGCGCGAGCCGCTGATCCTCGGCCATGAGATCGCCGGCGTGGTCGAGGCGGTCGGCAGCGAAGTCAGCCGGGTCAAGCCGGGCGATCTCGTCGCGGTCAATCCGAGCCGGGCCTGCGGCCGCTGCCGCTATTGCCAGGCGGGCCAGCAGCAGCACTGCCTGGACATGCTGTTCTACGGCAGCGCCATGCGCTTCCCTCATGTCCAGGGCGGATTCCGCGAAATCCTGGTGATCGAGGAGCGCCAGGCGGTGAAGCTGCCGGCCCATGTCGGCGCGGCGCAGGCCGCCTTTGCCGAGCCCCTCGCCGTCTGCCTGCATGCGGTCAAACGCGCCGGTGCCCTTCTCGGCAAGCGCGTCCTCGTCACCGGCTCCGGGCCAATCGGCGTCTTGACCGTGGTCGCCGCCCGCGCTGCCGGCGCCTCCGAAATCGTCGTCACCGACGTCGTCGAAGGCCCGCTGCCCACCGCCCTCAAGATGGGCGCGACGAGCGCGATCAACGTCATGGCGCAGCCGGAGCGGCTGAAGGCCGACTACGGGGCGGAAAAGGGCGCCTTCGACGTGATGTTCGAATGCTCGGGCAACCAGCACGCCCTGACCGGTGCCTTCGACGCGCTGCGGCCCGGCGCGGTCATCGTCCAGATCGGCGTCGGCGGCAATTTCACCATCCCGATGAACGTCGTCGTCGCCAAGGAATTCGACCTGCGCGGTTCCTTCCGCTTCCACGAGGAATTCGACTGGGCGGTCGAATTGATCGCGTCCGGCCGCATCGACCTCTCGCCGCTGCTGACCGCATCGATCCCGATCGAGCGCGCCATCGAGGCCTTCGACCTCGCCGCCGACAAGTCGAAGGCGATGAAGGTGCAGCTGGCGTTCTGAGGAACCGCGTCATACTCGGGCTTGCCCCGAGCATCTCAGGCCGGATGAGGCTTCTTACGCACCTTCTCGTCATGAGATTCTCGGGTCTACGCTTCGCTCCGCCCGAGAATGACGCCTACCCAACCTGCCGCAACATCGCACCCGACTCGTCGATCGCGACGCCGTCGCGGCCGCCATGCTTGACCCGGTAGAGCCCCGCATCGGCGCGGGCGGCGGCATCGGTCAGGCTGTCCTCGGGCAGCGCCATGGCGGCGCCGAGGCTCGCGGTCATAGGCACCGCGCGGCCGTCGCTGAGCGTGATTGGCGTCTCGCGCAATAGCGCCGCGATCTTGTTCGCGATCGCCGCCAGCGACTGCGCCGTGCAGTCGCTGATCAGCAGGATGAACTCGTCACCGCCCCAGCGGGCGCAGGCATCGTAGCTGCGCAGGGCGGGCAGCATCCGGCGCACGCAGGCGACCAGCACCTCGTCGCCGGCCCGGTGGCCATAATCGTCGTTGACCAGCTTGAAGCGGTCGAGATCGACGATGATCAACCCGCAGGCCGTGCCGTTGCGCTGCGCCCGGTTCTGCTCGCGCGCGAACGCCTCCTCGAAGCCGCGCCGGTTCAGCACCGAGGTCAGCGGATCGTGCTGTGCCAGCTCTTCGAGCTTCCGCGTGCGCTCGCGCACCATCGCTTCGAGCCGGCCGGTATTGTCGCCGACCGCCTGCGCCATTTCGTTGAAGGCGCGCGACAGCCGGGCGATCTCGTCATTGCCGTCCTCCCTCGCGACCGCGGAGAAGTCGCCGGCGCGAACCCGGCTGACGCCCTGCTCCACTCGCGCCAGCCGGTCGAGCACCTTGCGCTTGAACAGGACGGTCATCAGCCCGGCGACGGCGATGAGGATCGCGACCATCAGCCCGGCGATCGGCGCGAACAGCTTGCGGTCGATGATGGCGTCGACATCCATCACCGTGACGTTGAACCAGCCGAGCCGGTCGAGGAAGCCGACACCGACCAGCACCTCGTGCCCGTCCATCTGCATGAAGCGGGAGAGGACCAACGCCTCGCCCTTGGCGACGCGCTGCATCATGCCGGCAAGCGCCTTGCGGTCGCCCTCCTCGTCGAGCAGGCGGAAGATCGTCTTCTTCGCCGTCGCGTCCTTGGTCAGGCTGTGGAAGTCGACGACGCGCGGGTCGCGATGCGCCTGCACCGCCCCTTGCAGGTCGACGAACATGCTCTGCACGCCGGTCTGCGGGAACTCCACGACTTCCTTGATGAACTGGGTCAGGTCGACGCCGGTCCCGATCAGGCCGAGGACCTTGCCGTCCTTCTGGATGATGCAGTTGATCCAGACCTTGGTGACAGACAGCACCTCGTCACGATTGACGTTGAGATGGCAACCTTTGCCGAGCGCGCGGGTCTTGAAGTACCAGATGTCCTGAGGAGCGTCCGGCGAGACGGCGTAGCGCAGCCGGTTGTGCTCGTAAGTGTTGTCCTTGTCGTTGAAATAGTAGTGGCCGCTCTTGTCGATGACGGCGAAATAGCTGCGGTCGGTGAAGGAGAGCCGGTAGTGCTCGAGCTCGGCGAGGCCGCGCTTGGCCTTCTCCGGATCGGTCTCGTCCTGCGCCCATTCGACGATCACCGGCGCGCGCGCCACCGTCTCGGCCAGCGAGACCTCGCGCATCAGCGCTTCCAGCCCGCGATAGCGATCGAACAGGATCTGCTTCTCGGCGAAGAGCGTGCCGAGCTTCACCACCGTGCCGTTGACCATCCAGAGGAAGATGCCGGAGGCGGGCAGCGCGATAGCGACCAGCGTCGCCAGGACGAGCACGAGCACGCGCGCCTTCAGGCCCGAATTGGTCCAGGCGGTCAGCAAACCCATCTCGTCGGCATCTCCCGCGCTCTCCGACATCTTCGGAATCGCGCGGGACACATGGTGGCCACGATATGGTTTACGTTTCGTTGACGAATGTGGCGCCCGCCATGGCTTGGCCAGAGGCGCTAGAACAGCCCCTCGATCTGGCCGTGCGCGTCGATATAGATGCGCTCCGCCGCCGGCTGGCGCGGCAAGCCGGGCATGGTCATGATGTCCCCGCAGATCGCGACGACGAAGCCGGCGCCGGCCGAGAGCCTGAGCTCGCGGACCGGCACGGTGTGGCCCGACGGCGCACCGCGCAAGGTCGGGTCGGCCGAGAAGGAATATTGCGTCTTGGCGACGCAGACCGGCAGGTTGCCGTAGCCGGCCGCCTCCAGCTCGGCGAAGCGAGCCGTCACCTTGGCATCCGCCGAGATGCCGGCCGCGCGGTAGATTTCGCGCGCGATCGTCTCCAGCTTCTGGCGCAGCGGCATCGCGTCCGGATAGAGCGGCGCGAAATCGGCTTCGCCGCTCTGCGTCAGCGCTGCGACCTTGGTCGCGAGCTCCTCGGTGCCCGCTCCGCCTTCGGCCCAATGCCGGCAGATCACCGCCTCGACGCCGAGATGGTTGCGGCAGAAATTCTGGATCAGCGCGTGCTCGGCCGGCGTATCGCTGGTGAAATGATTGATCGCGACGATCGCCGGCACGCCGAACTTCCTGACGTTCTCGACATGGCGGGCGAGGTTGGAAAGCCCGGCCTCCAGGGCCTTCAGGTTCTCCGTGCCGAGCATGTCGCGGGCGACGCCACCATGCATCTTCAGCGCTCGGACGGTCGCCACAACCACGGCCACGTCCGGCTTCAGGCCCGCTTTGCGGCACTTGATGTCGAAGAACTTTTCGGCTCCGAGATCGGCGCCGAAACCGGCCTCGGTCACGACATAGTCGGCAAGCTTCAGCGCGGCGCGCGTCGCGATCACCGAATTGCAGCCATGGGCGATGTTGGCGAAGGGGCCGCCATGGACGAAGGCGGGCGTGCCCTCCAGCGTCTGCACCAGGTTCGGCATCAGCGCATCGCGCAGCAGGACCGTCATTGCGCCCTGGGCGTTGAGTTCGGCCGCCGTGACCGGGCGCTTGCTGCGGGTGCGGCCGATGACGATGCGGCCGAGCCGCTCTTCAATATCGGCGAGATCGCGCGCAAGACAAAAGATCGCCATCACCTCGGAGGCGACGGTGATATCGAAGCCATCCTCGCGCGGAAAACCGTTCGTCGCGCCGCCGAGCGAGGAGACGATCGAACGCAGCGCCCGATCGTTCATATCGACGACGCGGCGCCAGGCGACATGGCGCTCGTCGAGATCGAGCCCGTTGCCCCAGTAGACATGGTTGTCGAGCATCGCCGCCAGCAGGTTGTGCGCGCTGGTGATGGCGTGGAAATCGCCGGTGAAGTGCAGGTTGATCTGCTCCATCGGCACGACCTGGGCAAAGCCGCCACCGGCCGCCCCGCCCTTCTGGCCGAAGCAGGGGCCGAGCGAGGGCTCGCGCAGCGCGATCATGGTGCGCTTGCCCAAGCGCTTCAGCCCGTCGCCGAGACCAACCGTCGTCGTGGTCTTGCCCTCGCCCGCGGGCGTCGGACTGATCGCGGTGACCAGGATGAGCTTGCCGTCCGACTTCTCGGCGAAATTGGGAATCGCGCCGGTGTCGACCTTGGCGATGTACTTGCCATAGGGCTGCAGCGCCGCGTCCGGGATGCCGGCCGCCTCGGCGACCGCGCCGATGGGCTGAAGCGTCGCCGCGCGGGCGATCTCGATATCGGTCGACATCTCGTCCCTCATCGTCTCGTCGAACGGAACGCCTGTGCCGGCCAATTCCTCGCGGGGCGGACTATTGCCGAAAAGCAGCCGCAATCGCCAGCGCCCGGGCACATGGGCGCAATGTGCCCACAGAAGACTTCACGCCCTCCCCGCCATCACAGTTCGGCGAGGCGTCACCTCTGCCCGAAATCGGACATCAGCCGCGTGGCAAGAATGGTCACGCCACACGCTGCAATGGAGACGCCATGACGGATGTTCCAAGTCGCCGCGACCTGCTCGCGCGCCTCTCGGCCGCGGGCTTCGCAAGCCTCGCCCTCCCAGCGGAGGCGCTCGCGCAAGGGACGGAGTTGCCGGCGACGCCGGCCTGCGAAGGACATGCGGCTGCGACTCCGCGCCAGACGGAAGGTCCCTATTTCACGCCATCCTCGCCTCAGCGCGCCGATCTGCGCAGCGACGGCGACGGCACGCTCCTCGTGCTGAGCGGCTTCGTGCTGACCCGGCAATGCCGGCCGATCTCCGGCGCCCTGCTCGATTTCTGGCATGCCGATACGTCCGGGCAGTACGACAATCGCGGCTTCCGTTTCCGCGGCCATCTCTTCGCCGACCAGCAGGGACGCTACCAGCTCGTCACCCGCGCACCGGGGCTCTATACCGGCCGCACGCGCCACCTCCATGTGAAGGTGCGATCAGGCGGGCAGAGCCCGGTTCTCACCACCCAGCTCTATTTCCCGGACGAGCCCGGCAACCGCCGCGACGATCTGTTCGACAAGAAATTGCTGATGACTCTCCGCCCGGCCGAAGGCGGCCAGCTCGGTCGCTTCGATTTCGTGCTGGCGGGATGAGCCACTACAGCCGCGCCTGCGGATCGGGATGGCCATCGATCCGCATCTGGAACAGGAAATAGGTCGGCGAGCAGAAGCCGTAATCCCTGACCGTCGTGGTCGCGCCCGGTACGTCGTCAGGGATCGCCTGGCACATATAGTCCTCGCGGCAGAAGCTGGTGGCGCTGCAGGTGCCGCGATTGCCGCGCGTCACCGCCTTCGACAGGCAGTCGTCGAAACGATTGGTCGCGACGCAATCATCGAAGGCCTTGCCACCGGCGAGCCCGCAGATCTCGTCGGGCACCTTGCCATTGGCGAAGCCGGCGAAGGTCCGGTCGGCCGGCGTGCACTGGCGATAGGCCATCCCGGCGGGAACCCCGATCTTGGCCGGCCGGCAGTTGAAGGCGCTCTGCGAGAAGCCGGTGGCGAAGGCGCCGAACTGCCCGGTCTTGCGATAGCGGTCGAGATAGGGCTTGCCGACGGCGGTGGTGATCGCTCCGGTCAGGCAGGGTTGGCCGGAGAAATTGCGGGCCTCGTCGAGCCTGACGCATTGGCCGAACTCGATGCCGACCGCCTTGCTCTCGACCAGCGGCTTGCAGACGGAGCCGGCCGCGCAGCCCCAGCCCTCGCCGAACGCCTTCGCGCTCTCGCCCATCAGACAAGGCATGGTTAGCGCAGCCGGTCGATAGGCGAAGGCCCGGCCCGCCTGCCAAGTTGCCGGCGGCGCGAAGGATGGCGGGCGGTAACGCTCCGGCTCCGCGCCATCGGCTACGGCCGCGACATAGGCCACGCGGCGGAAGCCTTCGGCATAGAAGTGTGGGGAGATGCCGGTCTTGATCCGGTTCAGCGCCGAGGTCGAGCTGTCGTCGAGCCCGAACATATGGAAGCCCGCGGTGGCGCCGGCCTGGTGGCAGCCCATGCAGGAACCGTTGTCGAGCCGCTCCAGCAGCGCCTTCTCGCTGCGCACCAGCCGGGTGGCGCGAAAATCGAGCCCAGCCAGCGCACTCGCCGGCAAGGCCTCGGTGAACGGGTGGTTGGCCAGCCGGGCGCTGCCGAAGGTCGAATAGGAGATCGCCTTCGTCGCCAGGAAGCGCTCGGGCAATTGGTAGACGCCCCGGTCGATCGCTGGGAGATTGGCTCGGACATAGTCGACCAGCGCCTGCCGGAGCGCCGCATCGCTCTTCAGCCGGGCCACGTCAGGCGTGTTCTCCAGCGGCTTGGGCTTCAGCGACAAACCGCCCTCGCCTCTGGAGGCCGCGAAGATGCGCTGGAGATAGGCCGCCTGCCCGCCGAACTCGGTCTCCATGCCGGACGGGAAGCGCACGATCTGGGCGTTGAGCTCGATCTGCTTGAGATTGATCCGCTCCTTCGCCAGCGGCCCGTTCGCAAGCTGCCGCGCCAGCACGAGCGGGTCGCCGCCGGGCGCGATCGACCAGGCCTGCGCGGCCTCGCGGCAGGAGCCGCCCTCGCCCGGCTTGACGCTGAAGACGGCGTTGAGCGTGAACGGCAGGCGCGAGGCCAGCCGGCGCTTCAGCTTCGCATCGTCGAAGGCATAGGCGAGCCGGTAGATCAGGCGGACCTCGCCGCAGCCGCTCTCGCCGAGCAGAGCTGCAAAGTCCTGTCGGTCGAGCCGGTTGACCACCGCCGTCAGCTGGAAGCGCGCGATCGGCGAGCGCAGCCAGCGCAGATCGATGACGCGGCCGACATTGCCGTCTGTGACCTCGTAGAGCTTGCGGCCATTGGCCAGCATCTCGGCCCGCAAGGCGGTGACGTCCTCGCCGACCTGGCCGGCGATGGTGCGGAAGGCAGGGTTGTCGCGGGCGAGATCGGCCGTGTTTCCGGCTTTACCCGCACCGAGCACATCGGGCAGCGCATAGCCCGACGCTTCGAGGCGGCGGAGCGTGGCGACATCCTGCACATCGAGCAACGGCTCAGCCGCGCCGGCAGGCTCGCTCATGGAAACACAGGCCAGCATGGCCAGACCAAGCCCGCGCCGACCTGCCCCTCGCATGGCGTCCGTCTCCGGCAGATTCGCGCTGCATCGCGCAAGGGAAGGATAGCGTCGCGCCCGCCGGCGTCTAGTTGGAGCAGATCGCGGCTAACCGCCTGCGCGCTCCTGTGCTTGCTGGAGAAAGCTGCGCACGGCCAGGTCCTCGGCAAGGCCAATAGCTCGGGCATAGGCTTCACAGGCAGCCACAGCCTCACCAGCCCGAACCAGCAGATGCGCCTTCAGCGCCCAATAGGGCTGGTAGCCGGCGACCTGCGCCTCCGGTAGTTCCGCCAGCAGCATAAGGCCACGCTCCGGCCCGAACGCCTCGGCGAAGGCAGCGGCACGGCCGGTCAGCGCCCCGAGTGTCGGCGCGAGCTGCACCAGGCCCTCATAGAGCTGCGCCAGTACGGACCAGTCGGTCCGACCGGTGCGGGCGCGGCTGGCATGGACCGACTGGATCGCCGCCTCCAGCTGGAACGGGCCGAGGCGCCCCAGATGCGAGGCGGTGGCCAGTTCCCGCTCGGCCTCGGCGATCAGCTCGCTCGACCATAGGCGCGTATCCTGCTCGGACAGTGCCACGAAGCCACCTTCAGCGTCGCGCCTAGCCACATGACGGGCCTCACAATGCAGGATGAGCGCGAGCAGGCCCCGTGCTTCCGGCTCGTTCGGAAGCAGGCTTGCGACCAGCCGCGCCAGGAAGATCGCCTCCCCGGTCAGGCCCTGGCGCTTGCGATCGGCGCCGGCGATATCCTCCCAGCCACTGCCATAGGCGGCATAGATCGCCTGCAGCACGCAGTGCAGCCGCTCCGGCAGCTCCGCCTGCTCGGCACGGTGAAGGCGAGTCCGACATCGCGTATCCGGGCCTTGGCGCGGACGAGCCGTTGGCCAAGCGCGGCCGGCGAGGTCAGGAAGGCAGCAGCGATCCGCACCGCATCCAGGCCGAGCACGGTCTGCAGCATCAGCGCCGGGCGCACCGCGGCATCGATCTGCGGATGAGCGCAGACGAAGAGCAGCTTCAGGCGCTCATCCGGAAAGAGGCTCGCCCCCGCGGCCTCGTCCGCCTCGACCAGTAGCGCCAGCGTCGGCGCTGCGTCAGCGCGCACCCGCCCACGGCGGACGCCATCGACCAGGGCGTTGCAGGCGCTGGCGAGCAGCCAGGCCTCCGGCCGGGCCGGCACGCCCGTCGCCGGCCAATGTTCGATGGCGGAGCAGAACGCGTCGGCAAGTGCATCCTCGATCGCGGCAAGATCGCGCCATTGCCGCGCCAGCGTCGCGACGAGCCGGCCATAGGAATTACGGGCGGCGTGCTCGGCCGCCGCCCGCGCCTCGTCCGGTCGCCGCTCAGGCAAATTCGGCCGTCTCCGGCACGATCAGGATCGGCCTGATCTCGACCGAACCCTGGCTCGCTGCCGGGCTGCGCGCCGCCCAATCGAGCGCGACGTCGAGATCGTCGACCTCCAACACATAGTAGCCGCCGAGCTGCTCCTTGGTGTCGGGATAGGGCCCGTCCTGCACCTGCCGCTGGCCGCTACGGACGCGGACCGTCGTGGCTGTTTGCGGCGGCTGCAGCCCACGACCACCCACGATGACACCCGCCTGGTTGAGCGCGCCGATATAGGCCTTCCAAGCTCCGTAATAGGCCTGCGCCTTCTCGGGGTCGTTGCGCGGATGCTCGCCTTCCGAAGGCTCGCGGAAGATCAGCATATACTGCATGGCATGGCTCCTCACGGCTCGCGGCCGCTGCGGGAGGAAGGACCGATTTCCCTCTTCCGCCACCTCGACGCGCGACGAGCGGTGATTTCGACAAGCTCGCTGAAAAAATCTCAAGCCGAGCTGCGCTTCTCGCGCAGCTCGCGTGCCTTGCGCGCCAGCTCCTCGAACTCGGCCCGCATCTCCTCGAGCTTGTCTTCGTCAAGCTCCTCGAGATCGAGCAATTCCTCGCGCGCCCCTTCGAGCTTGTTGATCAGCTCGTCGAGCTTGATCTGCATCGCCGCTGTGTCGCGGTTCTGGCTGTTCTGGATGATGAACACCATCAGGAAGGTGACGATCGTCGTCGAGGTGTTGATCACGAGTTGCCAGGTGTCGTTGAAGCCGAAGAACGGCCCCGAGATCGCCCAGACGACGATGATGGCGAGCGCGGCAAAGAAGGTCTGTGGCTTGCCCGCCCAATGCGCCGTCGCCTGCGAGAGGCGGGTGAAGACCGAGCGGTTACCGAGCGCTGCGACTTTCGCTGCCATGATTTGCCCCCCGCCGGAACGCTTGCATCGATCAACCCAGATCGCGTGCAGGCGTTCCCGGAGGACGTTGTCGCGGCGTCAGTAAACCACCACCGAGCGGATCGACTTGCCCTCGTGCATCAGATCGAAGCCGTGGTTGATCTCGTCGAGCGAAAGCTTGTGGGTGATCAGGTCGTCGATGTTGATCTTCCCCTCCATGTACCAGTCGACGATCTTCGGCACGTCCGTGCGCCCCCTTGCCCCGCCGAAGGCCGTGCCCTTCCAGACGCGGCCGGTGACCAGCTGGAACGGCCGGGTCGCGATCTCCTTGCCGGCCTCGGCGACACCGATGATGATCGACTCGCCCCAGCCGCGATGGCAGCACTCCAGCGCCTGGCGCATCACGTTGGTGTTGCCGGTGGCGTCGAAGGAGAAATCGGCGCCGCCGCCGGTCAGGTCGACGATCGCCTGCACCACCTTGTCATTGCCGACCTCAGCCGGGTTGATGAAGTCGGTCATGCCGAATTTTTCGGCCATGGCGCGCTTGGCCGGGTTGATGTCGACGCCGATGATCTTGTCGGCGCCGACCATGCGGGCGCCCTGGATGACGTTGAGGCCGATGCCGCCAAGGCCGAAGACGACGACATTGGCGCCGGGCCAGACCTTGGCGGTGTAGATCACCGCGCCGATGCCGGTGGTCACACCGCAGCCGATATAGCAGATCTTGTCGAAGGGCGCGTCCTCGCGAACCTTGGCCAGCGCGATCTCCGGCAGCACGGTGAAGTTCGCGAAGGTCGAGCAGCCCATATAGTGGAAGACCTCGCCGCCATCGCAGGAGAAGCGCGAGGTGCCGTCCGGCATGAGGCCCTGCCCCTGCGTGGCGCGGATCGAGGTGCACAGGTTCGTGCGGCGCGACAGGCAGGACTTACAGCTGCGGCATTCCGGCGTGTAGAGCGGGATAACGTGGTCGCCGGGCTTCAGCGTCGTCACCCCGGCGCCGACCTCGCGCACGATGCCGGCGCCCTCATGGCCGAGGATCGCCGGGAACTTGCCCTCGGAGTCCATGCCGGACAGCGTATAGGCGTCGGTATGGCAGATGCCGGTCGCCATCACCTCGACCAGCACCTCGCCGGCCTTGAGGCCCCCGATCTCGATGGTCTCGATCGTCAGCGGCTTGCCGGCCTCCCAGGCCACGGCGGCACGTGTCTTCATCGGGCGCTTCCTTCTGATGGTATCGCGGGGATCATTTGAGATAGGTGCGGACGACCCGCATGGTGCGCGCGATCTCGTCCGTTTCATTCGGCTGCCGCGCGCCTGCGGAGGCCCCCGCCAGCATCGTCTCGCGCAGGTGGCTTTCGAGTACTTCCGCCATCAGCCCGGTCGCGGCGCCGCGCAGGGCAGAGAGCTGCTGCAGCAGCGCGCCACAGTCATCGCCGCGCTCGACCGCGAGGATCAGGGCGTCGGCCTGCCCGCGAATGCGCCGCAGCCGCGCGATCGCGCGCTTCTTCTCTTCGGGAGTATGCGGCATGTGCCTAATACTGGGGTGGAGTATATCTTTCCCAGATTTAGGCCAGCACTGAGCACGGTGTCAACGCACCACCTTGAAGCAACCTAGAACGTCCAACCGACATCGACCTGAACGAGATGACGGCTGAAATTGCTCAGGTCGAGCGGCCCCTGGCGACCCCGCTCATGGCCTGTGACCTGGACATTGTAGGCGATCGACACCGCCAGCCGCTCGGTCGCCTGCCAGTAGACGCCCGGCCCGACGAAGGTGGCGTGGCCGGCATGGTTGCCGAAGCCGAGCGAGTTCTGCTGGCGCAGATGGCGGACCTCGCCGCTCAGGAAGATTCCGTCGGAGAACTGCCAGGCCAGGGCCGCGCTGGCCGCGAAGGTCGAGGAGCGCGAGAAGGGCTCGGTCCCGTTCCAGACCATGTTGTGCGAGAGGTTGAAGGCAGCATAGAGCGTCTCGGGAATCAGGACACGGTCGGCCAGCGCCCGGAAGCCGGTACTGTAGCTGTCGAAACGGCCCGTCTGCTTGTCGTCGTTGCGCTCGGCGCCGACATCCATGCCGAGCGTCAGACCGAAGCCATGCTGGCTATGGTTGAGCAGGCGGTAGCGCATTTCCAGGCCCGCGCCATGGCTCCTGTCCTTGAGCCTCTCGCGAGCGATGACCGAGCGCGTGGTGCCGCCGAACAGCGAGGCCCCGATCTCGAGACAGGGCAGGAGGCCATAGGAGCCGGTCAAAGTGGCGTTCCGGCTGCGCGAGCGCCCCTCGCGAACGCCGGCGTTGCCGCCCAAAGTGACGCCGAGACTGCCGCCGCCGAGATCAGCGATGCCCGAGCTGTCGGTGAAACCGAAGGCATCGGTCGGCGCGTCGTCGGCGCCGTCGCAGACAGTTGCGGCACCGGGGCGCGGCAAGGCCTCCTCGGCCGCGACCCAACTCGGTGCGAGCACGGCGAGCACAAGGACCGACCGCGCCAGAAGGCCGAACATCATCTGCTATCCCCCCGGTTTGCCGCCAGCCAGCCAAGCAGGATGGGTTTAAGCGCCCCTGAACAGGCGGCACGCCATCCATCAGTCTTCGACGCCGTACCTAACCATAGGTAACTCAGACCATCCGTATTGGAGCGATCCGTTCGCTGTCGCGGCCTGGAGCGAGCGATCGCGGCGCTGCGGGCAACACCTGTGAATGGACCGGACAGTGCGCGCCTTCGGTCGGAGCCCCGAAAAGACGAGCGGCGCGGTCTTACGACCACGCCGCTCTTTCGTGCACCTCTTGCGAAGCTGCTCAGTATTTGCGGATGACCGGCGCCGGAGCGTAGGTGACCGGCTGCTCCTTCGGGCCGCAGCAATCGGGATCGCCGAAGTTCCAGCGCATGCCGATCTTGATGTCGTGGCTGTCGATATCCTTGACCTTGAGCGGTCCCTGGACCTGCCCGCCATACGCGTTGACCAGGCGCCCCGACTGGGCGTCGCCGAGGTTCAGATAGCGATAGCCGACTTCGAGCGTGAGATTCTTGTTCACCTCGTAGCCCACGCCGGCCATCAGCGCCCAGGCGACACCGCTCTTGGTACCCGCATTGGCGGTGCCGAGCGTGCTGAAGCCGGGTCCCCAACCGACGCTTCCATCGGGAAGAGTGACTTGCGTGCTCATGACGCCCTGGTCGGTGACGCCGTGGATACGGTTGCTCGCATAGCCGATACCGGCACCGAGATAGGGCGTCAGGCAGTTCCACGTGCCGAGATCGACATAGGCGTTGAACAGAGCGACCATCGAGCTGAGGTTGCCCTTGTAGGTGTTGTGCAGGACGGTTCCGCCACCGAGGTTGACCTGGTCGGTCGCACCGATCGTCGTGCCGCCGCGATACTCGAAAGTACCGTCGACGCGGAACCAGTTGTTGAAGCGGTAGCCGATACCTACGCCGCCGAAGAACGAGGTCGAACGATCTTCCTTGGCAGGCCAGGTTCCACCGGCCTGCCGGACGTCTTCCTGCTCATACTTGCCGTAGTTGGTGACGCCGACGCCGACATCGCCGCGCAGATAGATGCCCGACGAGATCGTACCGCGCAGTTCCGGCGGCGGTGGCGGAGCCGGCGGCGGGGCCAGCGGATAGTCCGCGGCCTGGGCAATCGCGGATGCGCTCAAGGCCATGGCGCCTGCGAGCGCAAGAGTTTTCAGGCTGCCCATGGCGGGTCCCTTCGCATTTGCGCGCAGCTGAACTCAAGAGCGCGCGAGTTACCGATGGGGAAACCTTGCCATGGATTTCTTAAACGACACTTAACCTTAAAAACTAAGCCTATCGATCCGTAAACGGCAGCATTGGCCCCTCGCAGTCAGCTTCCACAAGGGCTTTCACGGCGCCGAACGAGCCGCTTCACCGGAACTGCACGCCATCATTCCGGCCGGAGTGAAACGGAGCGCCGGCAGGACGCAAAGACGGGCCGGATACGCTCAGGCCGCCGCTTTCGTGACGGCCTCCACCACCTCATCGACCGCCCGCAGGACGAGGTCGCGATCGTCGCCCTCGGCCATGACGCGGATCACCGGCTCGGTGCCGGAGGGGCGTATCACCAGCCGCCCGCTCTCGCCGAGCAGCTGTTTGGCAGCTTCGATGGCGCTGACCACCGGCTTCGTTTCGAGCGGGCGCCCCTGCTTGTAACGGACATTCTTGAGGATCTGCGGCAGCGGCTCGAAGCAATGACAAACTTCGGAGACCGGTTTCTCCTGCCGCTTGACCACTGCGAGAAGCTGAAGCGCTGCGACGAGGCCATCACCCGTCGTGCCGTAGTCGGAGAGGATGATGTGGCCGGACTGCTCGCCGCCGAGATTGAAGCCGTTGGCGCGCATGTGCTCCAGCACATAGCGATCGCCCACCGCGGTGCGCGCCAGCGACAGGCCGAGGCCCGCCAGATAGCGCTCCAGGCCGAGATTGGACATCACGGTGGCGACGATCCCGGGCGCGGATAGCCGGCCGTCTTCCTGCCAGCTGCGCGCGATCACGCCCATCAGCTGGTCGCCGTCGACGATCTGGCCGTGCTCGTCGACGATCAGCACCCGGTCGGCGTCGCCGTCGAGCGCGATGCCGAGATCGGCGCGCAATTCGCGCACCTTGCCTGACAGAGCCTCGGGCCGGGTCGAGCCGACATCCTTGTTGATGTTGAAGCCGTCGGGATCATCGCCGATGGTGATCACCTCGGCGCCGAGCTCCCAGAGCGCCTCAGGCGCAACCTTGTAAGCGGCGCCATTGGCGCAATCGAGCACGATGCGCAGGCCGTCCAGGCCGAGATTGCGCGGCAGCGTACGCTTGGCGAACTCGATATAGCGCGCATGAGCGCTGTCGATGCGCTTGGCCCGGCCGAGCATCGCCGACGGCGAGAGCTGCTTGCCGAGATCGGAATCGATCAGCCGGGTGATCTCGGCCTCGACCTCGTCGTTGAGCTTGTAGCCGTCCGGGCCGAACAGCTTGATGCCGTTGTCCTCATAAGGGTTGTGCGAGGCGGAGATCATCACGCCGAGATCGGCCCGCATCGAGCGCGTCAGCATCGCTACCGCCGGCGTCGGCATCGGGCCGAGCTGCAGCACGTCCATGCCGACCGAGGTGAAGCCTGCGATCAGCGCGGTCTCGATCATGTAGCCGGACAGGCGGGTATCCTTGCCGATCACCACGCGATGGCGGTGCTCGCCACGGCGGAAGGCGATGCCGGTGGCCTGGCCAACACGCATGGCGAGGTCGGGCGTGATCACGCCGTTGGCGCGTCCGCGGATGCCATCGGTGCCGAAATATTTGCGCGTCATGAAATCGTCCTCGGAGCCTTGTCCGATCAATTGCTTTTGTCAGCTCATACAGGCTCTTCGCCCGCTCAGCTTCTCACAAATTGTGTCGAAGCGTATCCGTCAAGCAGGGGTATGCCCTTGCGCGGTGGATTGCGGGGAAACGCCAAGAGAAAGGGCGGCCGCAAGGCCGCCCTCGATCATCATGAGGCTCATTTGCCCGGCACTCAGGCCTGCGGCTGCGGCTCCAGCCCGGCATCGGGCTCGTCGCGCTTGCGGCCCTTGCCGGCGCTCGGCACGGCCGAGCCGCGCGGGGCGTGCGGCGTGTCGGCGTCGTCGCGCGCGGGGCGCTTGCCGGCGATCAGGTCGCGGATCTCGTCACCGGTCAGCGTCTCGTATTCGAGCAGTGCCTCGGCCACCGCGACGAACTCGTCATGGTGCTTGGTCAGGATCTCCTTGGCGCTGACATAGCCCTCGTTGACCAGGCGGCGAACCTCGCTGTCGATCTTCTGCGCGGTCGCCTCTGACAGGCTCTGGCTGCGCCCCATCGACATGCCGAGGAAGACCTCTTCCTGGTTGTCTCCGTAGGCGACCATGCCGAGCTCGTCGGAATAGCCCATCTGCGTGACCATGGCCTTGGCCATCTTGGTCGCCTGCTGGATGTCGCCGGTGGCGCCTGAGGTGATGTTCTCCTTGCCGAAGGTGATCTCCTCCGCGACGCGCCCGCCCATGGCGACCGCGAGCTGCGAGGTGAACTCCTTGTACTTCATCGAGTAGCGATCGCCTTCCGGCAGGAACTTGACCATGCCGAGCGCGCGGCCGCGCGGGATGATCGTCGCCTTGTGCACCGGCACGCCGGCCGGAACATAGAGGCCGACGATGGCGTGGCCCGCCTCGTGATAGGCGGTCAGCTTTTTCTCCTCCTCGGACATCGCCATCGACTTGCGCTCGGCGCCCATCATGACCTTGTCCTTGGCGTCCTCGAATTCGAGGTGGGTCACCATGCGCTTGCCGCGGCGGGCGGCGAGCAGGGCGGCCTCGTTGACGAGGTTCATCAGATCGGCGCCGGAGAAGCCGGGCGTGCCGCGGGCCAGGATCTTGAGGTCGACATCCGGAGCGAGCGGGACCTTGCGCACATGCACGCGCAGGATCTTCTCGCGGCCGGCGACATCGGGGTTCGGCACGACGATCTGGCGATCGAAGCGGCCGGGACGCAGAAGCGCCGGGTCGAGCACGTCCGGACGGTTGGTCGCGGCGATGATGATGACACCCTCGTTCGGCTCGAAGCCGTCCATTTCGACCAGCAGCTGGTTGAGGGTCTGCTCGCGCTCGTCATTGCCACCGCCGAGGCCGGCGCCGCGATGGCGGCCGACCGCGTCGATCTCGTCGATAAAGATGATGCAGGGCGCGTTCTTCTTGGCCTGCTCGAACATGTCGCGCACGCGGCTGGCGCCGACACCGACGAACATCTCGACGAAGTCAGAGCCGGAGATGGTGAAGAACGGCACGTTCGCCTCGCCGGCGACGGCGCGCGCAGTCAGCGTCTTGCCGGTGCCGGGAGGGCCGACCAGCAGCACGCCGCGCGGAATGCGGCCGCCCAGGCGCTGGAACTTCTGCGGATCGCGCAGGAACTCGACGATCTCCTGCAGGTCTTCCTTGGCTTCGTCGATGCCGGCGACGTCCTCGAAGGTGACGCGGCCATGCGCCTCTGTGAGGAGCTTGGCCTTGGACTTACCGAAGCCCATCGCCCGGCCGGCGCCGTTCTGCATCTGGCGGGACATGAAGATCCACAGGCCGATGAAGATCACGAAGGGCAGCGAATTGACCAGCAGCGCCATGAACCAGGGCGTGCCCTCGGAAGGAGCGCGGGCCGAGACCTGCACGCCCTTCTGCGCCAGCGTCTTCAGCAGCGCCGGATCGCCGTAGGGCGCATAGGTGACGAAGCTGCGCCCATCCGAGAAGGTACCGGAAATCTCCTGGCCTGCGACCACAACATTGGCGATGCGGCCCGCCTCGGACTCGTTGATCAGCTGGCTGTAGGGGATTTCGTTGGTGCTGGCGCGCTGGCTCGGGCTCTGGAACAGGGTGACCAGCGCCAGGACCAGCAGGAAGATCACCACCCAGAGGGCGAAATTGCGGAAGTTCGGATTCATCAGGGTTCCGATCCGCTCGTCGGCGGAATTGCCGCGCGAGCCTGTGGTTTTCGCTGTCTAATCTAGGGCCGCCATGCCCCCTTGCCAAGGGAAGCCTGGCCGTTCTTAGGGTTATACCGTCGCAGGGTGAACGCCCCGGCGCCGTTCGCCCTCGCGCATCAGGGTCAGAATGCCGTCAGCAGCGAGCGACAGCCGGAAGCCACCGAGCGTGCGCCGCAGCGCCCTGCCCTCGCGGGCAGCCACGATCAGCGCCTGCGCACAATCCTCAAGACGCGCCAGGCGCAGCGGGATATCGAGTTCCTCATCGCCGTCCTGCGCCGCGGCGAGCGCGATCGCCAGGCTCCGGATCACGATCTCGTCCGGCTCCTGACAAAGCCGAGCGAAATCGAACCAGCGCTTCCCCCCATCGTCTCCCGCCGACACGCTCGCCAGGGTGCGGATCGCCAGCCTCTCCAGCGCCTCGTCGGCCCGCGCCAGCCGGAGCGCGAGCTGACCGAAGCGCCCGGCGGTCAACCCAAGCTCCACGAGCTCCGGCAACAGTCGGCGCCAACGAATGCGGGTGAAACGCGGATCGTCATTGGACGGGTCTCGCACGAAGGGAAGCCCGCGCGCCGCGCAGGTCGCGACGAGCCGCGCTTTCTCGATCCCGAGCAGCGGCCTCGCCAGCACGATCCCGTTCACGGCGCTGCGCGGCGCCATGCCCGCAAGGCCGGCGACACCGGAACCTGCGGCCAAGCGCATCAGCAAGGTCTCGGCCTGGTCGTCGGCGGTATGGGCAGTGACGATCGCCGTGGCGCCGAATGCTCTCGCCTCCTCAACCAGCAAGGCGTAGCGCGCGGCGCGCGCCTTCTCCTGCAGTCCGGTCTGCGGCTTGTGGCCGAGCCAGCGCCTCGTGTGGTGTTCGACGCCCAAGCCGGCACAGAGCTCGCCAACCATCGACGCCTCCTGTGCCGCCGCGGAGCGCAGGCCATGATCGACGGTGACCGCCACGAGCCGTGGGCGACCCTGACCGGTCCATTCCGCAAGAAGCGCGAGGAGCGCTAGGGAATCCGGTCCACCGGACACTGCAACGACGAGCGCGGCATCACCAGCAAGCGGACGGAACAGGACGGCGGCCTCAGCCGCCGTCAAGGGCTGGTTTTCGGATGGCTCTGCAGGCTGCGCGGTCAAGCGCAGCGGGCGCGCCGCTGCTCGCGCTCGACACCCTGGCGCACCGCATTGGAGGCGGCGGGATAGTCGACGCCGACTTTGGCGAAGGTGGCGCAGGCCTGATCGCGCGCGCCGAGCCCGTTCAGGGACATGCCGAGCTTGAGGAGACTGTCAGCCCCCTTGCCGGCCTTCGGAAAATCGCGCGAGATCTTCAGGAACTGCTCGGCCGCCTCGCGATAGCGCCGGCGCTGGAAATAGCTCTCGCCGAGCCAGAACGTCGCGTCGGCCGCCAGGCGATCCCGCGGATAGCTCTGCAGGAACTCGCGAAAGCTCATCTCGGCGCGCTCGTATTCCTTGCGCAGCACATGGGCGTAGGCGAGGTCATAGAGTTCGCGCGGGCTGCCCGCCTGCCCGGTCGCCGCAACGCTCGGCCCGCGCGGCGTCGCCGGCGGCAGCGCTCCATCAGGCACGGGACGGCCGACGCTGGACAGGTCCATCGGGCCCTGCCCCTGATCGCCGGCGAACTCCTCGTCGATGATCTGGCCGAGCTGGCGGGGGCCGCCTGCAGCCCCCGGCTGAGCAGCGGGATCGAATGCGTCGCCGCGGCGCTCGCGACCCGGCGGCGGTGGGGGAGTAGCCGGACGGGGAGCCTGTGGCGCCGGGGCAGCGCTGCTGCGCTGGCCGCCACGCTCCGACAGACGGAAATCGACATCTTCCTGGAACTTGCGCAGCTGCTCGGTCAGCCGGCGGTTCTCGAACTGCAACTGCTCGATCTGGCCGGAAAGCTGGCGCAGCTGGTTCTCGAGCCGGTTCGTGCGTACCACCAGATCCGCCGCGTCCTGCGCTCCGGCGGGCGCAGTCAGGCCGATCGTCAGCAGCGAAAGACCGGCAAGCAGGGCATGCCGCAACAGAGGCCGCTTCCGGCCCGGAATTGAAATCGTCGCAAAGCTCATATCAAGCAAACCGCATCGCCCCGGAAGATCGAAACTATCACACGCGAATACCGCGGCCAAAATATGGAAAAGCCGGCGCTTTCCTTGCGGTAAGCGCCGGCTTCGTCAGGCACCCGTCGGGCGCTGGGCGTCAGACGCCGCCGGCGCCGTCGAGAACCGTCACGGCGCGGCGGTTCTGCGACCAGCAGGAGATGTCGTTGCAGACCGCGACCGGCCGCTCCTTGCCGTAGGAGATGGTGCGGATGCGGTTGCCGCCGATGCCGCGCGAAGCCAAATAGTCGCGGACCGTCTGGGCGCGGCGGGCGCCGAGCGAATAGTTGTATTCGCGGGTGCCGCGCTCGTCGGCATGGCCTTCGATGGTGAAGGTGTAGCGCGGATAGCGCTGCAGCCAGGCCGACTGCTTGTCGAGGGTCGCGACGGCTGTCGGCGTCAGGTCGGTCGAGTCGGTCTCGAAGAAGACGCGGTCGCCGACATTGACGACGAAGTCCTGGGCGCTGCCGGGCGTGGCGGCGCCGCCGGCGCCGAAGCCGTCGGCGTTCTGGTCCTTGGCGCAGGCGCCGAGGGCGAGCGCGCCCATCAGGGCAGCGGCGAGGCGCACGGTGCGGGCGCTGGCAGCGAAGGAGGCGAGCATGTCAATTCTCTCCGAATTTCGGGCGCGGAGCGCGCCGGGCGGCGTCACGCGTTATCCCAATCAATGATGTGTCAACCTAAACGAGACCTTGCCAAAACAAGGCGAAGTGGCGGCATTGCGGCTTATGGTTAACCAAATATGGCAATAGGTGGCATTTCGGCGGCTGTTGCGCAAATGCATCATGAGCTGCGGTCGTTTCGGGCCTTCAGCTCGTCGGCAAGCTTTTCCAAAGCCGATCGCGGAAGCTCGACCGCGCGCAGCACCCAACGCAAGCCTGTCAGTCCGAAGCGGAGACGATAGCGATCCTCCGCCGCCGCGCCGGTTCCGGCCGGAACGGCGACGGCAAAGCTCGCCAGACCGTCGAAGCCGGAGTTTTCGAACAGTTTCCAGGCGCCTTGCAGATCGGCTTTCGGCAACGCCACGCCCTGGCCGAGCAGGCTGCCGGGCTGTGCCCCGGGCCCGCGCGCGCTGATCAGGGCCGCGATCGCCTGCGGTGTCAGATGTTCGGCGATGATGGCGTCGACATAGCTGGCGGCGACGCTTCCCACGACCTGGCGCGCCAGCGGATCGAGCGACCGGGTCTGGGGTTGGCGCGCCAGGTAGGTCCTGACGATCTGCCGAGCAAAGGAGGCGCGCAACGCCGGCAGGTCGGTCCGCGCGAGAATCTCTTCGGTGGCGCCTGCATTGGCCGCGAGCGCAAATCGCGTCACGCTCAGATAAGGCGACAGCCAGTAGCCGAGCAGGACCGCAACAACGGCTCCCAGCGCGAGCCGCAAGCCCCAGCGCGGGCGACGCACCTCTCGCTCGTCCTCGCCTTCGTCATCGATAGCCAATTGCGTCACGCCCACGGCTCCTTTCGAGCCCGGAATGTCCATTCAAGGCGTATGGGCACGCAAAATGTCGGAGGCATGGCTCCACGCGCTCCCTCGCGAAGTCGTGAGAGCGCCGAAGGTGAGCGAAGCTCAACGCGCCGCAGTGAGCAGCGGCGACCAGGTCGGGTCGGAGGCGAAGGCCGGCGTCGGCACCGGCACTTCCACACGGCCAGTGATGTCGACCATGTAGAGCTTGCCGCCGGACTGGCCGCCGGGGTCGCGGAAGAACATGATGTACTGGCCGTTGGGCGCCCAGTTCGGCGCCTCGTTGTGGAATCCCTCGGTCAGGATACGCTCGCCGGAGCCGTCCGGCTTCATCACGCCGATCGAGAACGCGCCGCCGCCCTGCCGGGTGAAGGCGATCAGGTCGCCGCGGGGCGACCAGGACGGCTGCGAATAGGAACCCTGGCCGAAGGAGATGCGCTTGCCCTCGCCGCCGCCCGCACCCATCACGTAGAGCTGCTGCGAGCCGCCGCGATCACTCTCGAAGACGATCTGCGAACCGTCGGGAGCGTAGGAGGGCGAGGTGTCGATCGCCGAGGTCGAGGTCAGCCGCTGCGTGGTGCGCGAGCCGATATCGATCGCGTAGAGATTGGCGTTGCCGCCCTGCTGCAGGCTGAGCGCGATGCGGGCGCCATTGGGCGAGAAGCGCGGGCTCGTGGTCATGTCGGGGAAGTTGCCGACGACCTGGCGCTGGCCGGTCTCGATGTTGAGCACATGCACGCGCGGCTGCTCGCCGGTGCGCTGCGCCATATAGGTCACTTCCTGCGCCACCGGCGAATAGCGCGGCGTCACCACCGAGGTCTCGCCGCCGGTCAGGTAGCGCACATTGGCGCCATCCTGGTCCATGATCGCGAGGCGCTTGCGCCGGCTCTCCTTCGAGCCGGATTCGTCGACGAAGACGACGCGGGTGTCGAAGAAGCCGCCGACGCCGGTGATCTTGGTGAAGACCGCATCCGAGATGATGTGGCCGACGCGGCGGGAATTGTTCGGGTCGGTGAAATATTGCTGGCCGTCGATCTGCTGGCCGGCGACGACGTCCCAGAGCCGGAACTCGGCCCGCAGGCGGCCGCCGTCGCGCGAGACGCGGCCGATCACCAGCGCCTGCACGCCGGCCGCCTTCCACGCCTCGAACTGGGGCGCGGCATCGAAAGGCGGGTTCTTCTCGGGATGGCGCGCCTTCTCGATCGGGATGAAGTAGCCGCAGCGCTTGAGGTTGTTGGTGATGATGCCGGAGACCAGCGCCCCGCCCTCGCCGGCGAAGTCGGCGACCGCGATCGGCATCGGCTGGAAGGTGCCCTTGCGCAGGTCGATCACCAACTCGGCCCGGGCCGGCACGATGAAGCTGGGCACGACCAGCGCAGACCCTGCCAGCGCCAGAACGCCGCGACGGCTTGGCCGAGACATGCCGGCGCCCGGCCGGGAAACGAGATGATCAATGCGGTCCATGGCGGTCACAATACGTCCCTGGCGTCGAAATTCACGATGACGTCGCGCCAATCGTCGTAATAAGCGGCAAATTGCGCGGGAATGCGCAGCGGCGAACAGCGGCGCGTCGCCGTCAGCGCCGAATCCGCCGCGACCCGGAAGAGCGGGTCGGGCGAGGAATTGGTCACGCTGGCCTGGCCGATCAGCGAGCCGTCGGTGTTGAGCTTCATCCGGACCTGCGGCACCACCGGCTTCGGGGCGCTCTGCAGGGCGATCGGCACGTTCCAGCATTTCTGCAGCTGGTCCTGAATGATGCCCATCAGCTGCGCCCTGAGCGAGGGCGAGAGCTTCTGCGAGGAACCGGTCTGGGTTCCGAGCGAAGCCGTGCGGTTGATCTGCGGCGCGCTCGATCCAGATGACTGTGCCTGCTCCTTCGACTGCAGCAGCTTGGCGATGTCGTTCGGGTTGAAGTTCTTGGCGATCTCGGCCTCGCGCTTGGCCTTGGCTTCCGCCTCGCGCTTGGCCTTGGCCTCGGCGGCGAGCTTGGCCTTGTGCTCGGCCTCGGCCTTCGCCTTGGCTTCCGCTTCGGCCTTGAGCTTGGCGGCCTTGGCCGCTTCCGCCTTGGCCTGCGCCTCAGCTTCAGCCTTCGCCTTCGCGGCTGCCTTGGCCTCCTGCTCGGCCTGCTTGGCCTTGCGCTCGAGCTCGGCCTCCTCGGCGAGCTTCGCCAGCTCCTCGCGGCGCTGCTCGGCTTCCTGGGCGGCCGCCTGCTCGGATTTCTGCGGCGGCTGCTTCACCGGTTCGGCCGGCGGCGTCGGCTTCGGTGTCGGGCGCGCCGGCGGCAGCGGGGCCGCGACATTGTCGTCGGCGACCTTCAGCTCGGGCGGTCGCGAGGGCGGCGCCGGTGTATCCTGCTTGGCCTCGCCCGCTTCCTTGCGCTCGACGATCTCGGACTGGCGCTCGGCCCGCTGCTGCGGCTGCTCCTGCACCTTCTCGGCCTGGCGCTCGCCGCGGGTGACCTGATTCAGCGCGGAGGGATCGATCACCTCGACGGCGATCGCCTCCTGATGCTCCGGCAGCGGCGTCGCACCGGCAAAGGCCAGCAGCCCCGCGACCAGCACGGTCGCGTGGCCCAGGGCGGAAACCGCCAAGCCCGGTTCGGAACGCGAAACCATCAACGCGACGGCACCTTCTCGTTCAACGCGAATTCGGTTCGGTGACCAGCGCCACGCGCTTGAATCCAGCGCTGGTGATGGTCGCCATCACCGAGGCGACACGGCCGTAATCGACCTGCTTGTGGCCGCGCACATAGATCCGATCCTCGAAGCCCTGCTTGGCGATGCCTTGCAGCTTCTGCACCAGGTCGGGCTCGAGCGTCGGCTGGTCCTGCAGGAAGATCTGGCCCTTCTCGTCGATGGCGATGGTGATCGGCTTCTGATCGACATTGATCGGCTTGGCGCCGGTCTGCGGCAGGTCGATCGGCACGCCGGTCGCGATCAGCGGCGCGGCGACCATGAAGATGATCAGCAGCACCAGCATGACGTCGATGAACGGCGTCATGTTGATCTCGGCGATGGCTCCGTGGCGGCGAGGACGGCGCCCGCGGCGTCCCCCGGCCTTGCCTCCGGCTGCGGCTGACATACCCATCGTCTAAGCCCTCACGCCGCCAGGCGTTCGTCGATCTGCCGCGACAGGATCGCGGAGAATTCGTCGGCGAAGGCTTCGAGCCGGTTCTGCGCCTTGGCCACCTCGGCCTGCAGCTTGTTGTAGGCCATCAGCGCCGGGATCGCGGCGAAGAGGCCGATCGCCGTGGCGAACAGCGCCTCGGCGATGCCGGGCGCGACGACGGCGAGCGAGGAATTCTTCGAGACCGCGATCGCGGTGAACGAGTTCATGATGCCCCAGACCGTGCCGAACAGGCCGATGAAGGGAGCCGCCGAGGCGATGGTCGAGAGCACGAGCAGCTTCGATTCGAGCCGTTCCGCCTCGCGCTGGATGGTGACGTCGAGCACCTTGTCGATGCGCGCCGACAGGCTGGCGACCGAGCGCCCGCCATTCTCGAAGGAGCGCTTCCATTCGCGCATCGCCGCGACGAAGACGGCCGCCATGTCGTTGACCGGGCGGTTGGCGAGGTCGCGATAGAGCTCCTCCAGCGACCGGCCAGACCAGAATACCTCCTCGAAGGAATCCATGTCCTGACGCGTGCGGCGGTAGAGCAAGGTCTTGTCGATGATGATCGACCAGCACCAGATCGACGCGGCCAGCAATCCCATCATCACCAGCTTGACGACGATATGGGCGTGCCAGAACAGCGTCCAGAACGACATGTCGACCTGCGGCGCGGCCTGCGCGATCTCCACGGCGGGGTTCATCCTGTCATCCTTCTACCTGGCGGGCGCGAAACCGAGCTCGGCCCCGCGCAGCCTGTTCTTCGCGCCGCGAAGCTCGCGCCGCCGCCCGTTTCTGCGCTCCGGGGATATGCCATTGACACCAATTGCCGCTGAATTCGGCGAAAGATGGGCCAAACGGCGATGTTCCCGTGCGCCAAAGGCCTTGTGTCCCGTTAAGTCAGCGTCAAGGTTAAGGGCCTGCATGGTTAATATCGCGTTATGACGGCCTTGCGGCCGTCGGCGGGCAGGCAGGTGACGGCCATGACTGCGGGAGGGCGAATGCGGTTTGGCGAATGGCTTGCCGGCCATGCCCGGCGCTATGTCTGGAACCGGACGACGCTCGTCGCGATCCTGCTCGTCTCGCCGTCGATCGTCTCCTCGATCGCGACTTTCGCCATCTCGAACTCGCTCGATCGACGTATTGCCCGCTTTGCCGACGAGCGCGACACGCTGACCCGCAATCTCACCGCACTAGACGGGCAGGTGAAGACCTTCGAGACCCTGCAACTCAGCCGAGGCGCGTTCTTGCTCGTCCTGAACGGCTCGCAAGCCGACATGCAGTTCAAATATCTGCTCGACCGGCTGTTCCGTCAGAATGCCAAGCAGGCGGTGCGTCGCATGGCGGCGATCGTTCACCCACAGGATTGGCAGAACCGGATGGCGCCCTATGAGGCGCTGGTCGATCAGGACTACAGCGATGCCAAAACAGTCCGGGACATCCAGGCGATCGAGAACGCGATGGTGATGGAGGCAGGCGCGCAGCTGACTGCACTCCAGCTGCGTCACAACATCGTCGCCGGGCGGATGAGCAAGATCGAAAGCCTGAAGACCCAGATCAGCACGGTCCTCGCCTCGCTGACCACGGCTCTCACGATCGCGATCTTCTTCGTCACCACCAACAGGAAGGCCCCCGAACCGCCCTCCGCAGCACCGCCGGAAAAACGCCAACGGCCCGCCTCCGCAAGGAGACGGACCGCCGACGGTCGTCAGCTCTGAAAAGGGGCGATCAGGCGCTTTCGACAGTACCCGTACCGGTGCCGTTGCGACGGCGCTCGTTCATGAACTCGTCGAACTCGGCCTTGTCCTTGGCCATGCGCAGCCGGCCGAGGAAATCGTGGAACTCACGCTGTTCGTCCTCGAGACGGCGCAGCGTCTCGTCGCGATACTCGTCGAAGGCGCGATTGCCGCTCGACGACGGGCCGCGGCCCCAGCCGCCGAAACCGCCACGGCCACCCCATTGCTGGGCGCCGCCCATGCGCTCACGCAGGCGCTCCATCTTGTCCTGCAGGCGATTCATCCGGTGCTCGTAGCGAGCCGGTCCGCAACCATGTCCCATGCGTCCACTCCAGAAAAGAAAGACCAGGGTCGCCAGACCCAACGGCCAGAAGATGATGAAGCCGAGCACCGCGAAGGCGATCCAGGCTCCCTTTCCGTATTCATCAAGCTTCGCGACGATCGGCATCGATTCCTCTCGAACCTGAATGGCAGCGGCGGATGCCGCGGCCGGCCAACCTCACGTTCGGCTCCATCTTGGAGAGAGGGACGAACTTACCGATCAGGTACCAGCCCAATCGATCCGGCCCTCGCCGACCGTGTGAATGTAAATCACATTCACATATCTGGACGCGCTTGCCAAGGCTTTCAAGACAGCCGGATCAAAATTTTCAGGAGGGGGTCAGGCCGGCTGGTCGGGCGGAAGACCCAACCCTTTGAGATAGATCAGCATTCCCGCCTCGAGCAGGTCGGAGGCCGACATCGGTAGCGGCCGGCGGCCGGCATCGGCACGGCCGAACAGGGCGGCGACGCCGTGCGACATCGCCCAGATATGCAGCGCCATCATCAGCGCCGGCGGGCGCTTTGCCTGCGGCAGCGCCGCGATCAGCGTCTCCGCCGCCTGGCGCAATTGCTGGAAGGACCGGTCGGCGGCGGCGCGCAATTCGGGGCTGGCATCGAGCGGCACGCCGGCTTCGAACATCGCGGAATAGAATGCCGGCTGGTCATGAGCGAAAGCGAGATAGGCCCGGCCGAGCCGGTGGAAAGCTGTCTCCGGATCTGGTCTGCCATTGTCCCAGGCCTTGGCCAGAGCCGCCTCGAAGGCGGCAAAACCGTGCACTGCGACATCGGCGAGCAGCTCGTCGCGGTCGCGATAGTGCCGATAGGGCGCCGCCGGACTGACGCCGGCCATACGCGCAGCCTCGGCGAAGGTGAAGCCGTTGGGGCCCTTCTCGCCGATCAGGCCGAGGGCGGCGCGGACCAGCGCCTCCTTGAGATTGCCGTGGTGATAGCCCCGCGGCTGCTCGGGCTCGTTGCGTTTCCAGCTCATGTTACGGGCCCTAACATGGCGATCCGCCAGCGTCGATGCCAGCGGTCGCAAGAGCAATCAGATCAAGAGCGATCAGATGATTTCCAGGCCGAGACGGTGTCGGAGCACATCCGGGATGCGCCGCGCCTTGCCGCCGCCGACGCAGGCGACCTTGACCTGTGCCGTCACCAGCACGTCCTCGCCCCGAAGGATGCGCTGGTCGAGCTCCATGGTGGCGCCGCGCGCCAGGGTCGGCTTCGTCTCGATCGTGA
Source organism: Rhizobiales bacterium 2SD (assembly GCA_005502805.1). Taxonomy (GTDB): domain Bacteria; phylum Pseudomonadota; class Alphaproteobacteria; order Rhizobiales; family Beijerinckiaceae; genus Allobosea. The sequence goes on from SCMY01000002.1 coordinate 436,598, forward strand.
GCAGATCGTCCATCACCGCCGGCCTGACAAAATCGATCAGCATGCGCCGAACCGCGAAGCCGAGCGCCGCGTCGCCATCGAAGAGCTCGCGCTGCTCGATGCCCAGCGCCCGGATCAGCTCGGTGCGGCCGCGCTCCATGAAGCGCAGATAGGAGGCGTGATAGACGACGCCGGAGAAGTCAGTGTCTTCGTAGTAGACGCGGACGGAGATGCTGTGGGCGCCGGCCATGACGATCCTTCGACAGAGTGCGCGCGATCTTTAGACCGGCCTGCCCTGCCGGAACAACCGCAGCGCGCCGGCCGGAACCGCGTGCGGCTCCCCTCGTTCCCTTCAGAACGAAACGGAGGCGCCAATGCGAAAATTGAAGCAAGCGACCCAGCGCGAGAAGGCTCGCCGGGCACTGAGGGAGAAGCAGAAGGAAGCGGGAGCGACACAGGGCGACCAGCCTCCATCAAAGCCGCTGAAAGCCGGCGTAGGGAACCGCGCTTCATCGTCGCGGCGACGAGGCGGCGAGGCAAGCTCCCCGAGCCATAAAGCTACGCTCCACTGAACCGTCGTCAGCGCTTGCAGGGCTTGCCCATGAACGAGCCACAATCATAGGGCTGCGCCAGATCGCGGCGAACCGAGTTCCTGCCCGAGCCGATATCGTCGATGCGCCAGCCCCCGCCCTCCTCGACCATGCGGAACGGCACCGACATCGCCTTGCCGAAGCTGCGGAAGCTCGCCGTCACCAGCGCCTTGCCGCCGGCCGGTCCTTGAGTGACCGTGACCTTGAGGTTCTTCACCTCACCATCCTGGCCCTGGATGAACGGGTCAGCGCCGACATGACCGATCTCGCCGCTCTCGTCCTGATAACGATCGTCGCGGGCGAACAGCGCCGCCAGGCTCTTGCTCATCAGTTGGTCACGATGCGGCGGGCGCCAGGGCGGCTCACCGCCGCCGTCCAGCGTCTTCTGTGTCGCCTCATAGGCCTTGCGCACGGTGGCGTCGGGCGTGGGCTCGGCGGCAAGGCCAGCCACGGAAGCCAGCATCAGGCCAGCAGCCATGAGCGCTGATCGCATATCGTCTCTCCCGGCACCGCCTGATCGAACTCGATGACAACATGACGAAGCGAGCGCTGCATCATCCAAATGCAGGACAGCGCTATCAGGCGGCCTCAGTCCTCGTCCTCACTGCCGAACAGCCCGAACTGCGCGCCTTCGCGGCTCGGCTCGGGCATGCCCAGATGCCGGAAGGCGTGCGGCGTCAGCAAGCGCCCCCGTGGCGTGCGCTGGATGAAGCCTTGCTGCAGCAGGAAGGGCTCGATGATCTCCTCGATCGCGTCGCGCGGCTCGGAGAGCGAGGCGGCGATGGTCTCGATCCCGACCGGGCCACCGCCGAAATTGATCGCGACGGTGGTGAGGTAACGCCGGTCCATCTGGTCGAGGCCGATCGCGTCGACATCAAGCAGGCCGAGCGCCTTGTCGGCGACCTTGCGGGTGACGATCGCATCGCCATCGACGATGGCGAAGTCGCGCACCCGCCGCAGCAGGCGCCCGGCGATGCGCGGCGTCCCGCGGGATCGACGCGCGATCTCGTTGGCGCCGTCATCCGACATCGGCACGCCAAGTACCCGTGCTCCGCGTGCGACGATGCCCTGCAATTCCTCGACCGTGTAGAACTGCAGCCGGATCGGGATGCCGAAGCGGTCGCGCAGCGGCGTCGTCAGCAGGCCGGCGCGGGTGGTGGCGCCGACCAGAGTGAATTTCGGCAGGTCGATCTTGACCGAGCGCGCCGCCGGCCCTTCGCCGATGATCAGGTCGAGCTGATAGTCCTCCATCGCCGGATAGAGGATCTCCTCCACCGCCGGGTTGAGGCGATGGATCTCGTCGATGAAGAGCACGTCGCGCTCTTCGAGATTGGTCAGCTGCGCGGCGAGGTCGCCGGCCTTGGCGATCACCGGCCCGGAGGTCGAGCGGAAGCTGACGCCGAGCTCGCGCGCCACGATCTGCGCCAGCGTCGTCTTGCCGAGGCCGGGCGGCCCGACGAACAGGACATGGTCGAGCGCATCGCCGCGCGTGCGGGCGGCGTTGATGAAGACCTGGAGATTGGCGCGCGCCGCCGCCTGGCCGGTGAAATCGGCGAGCGAGAGCGGCCGCAGCGAGGCTTCGCTGTCGTCGTCTCGCTTGTCAGCCGTCATCAGGCCCGGGCGCTTCGGCTCACTCACAACTCAATCTCCAGCTCCAGCGCGTCATGCACCGGAATGTCCTGGTAGCCGGTCTTGATGATCGTCGGAACCATTGCGCGATAGGCGTCGATCGCCTCGATATAGAGGCCCGAGAAGCGGAAGCCATGCTTCTGGTAGAACACCAGCGCCGGCATGTTGTCATTGGTCAGCATCGCCCGGAGCTTGCGCGCGCCGGCCGCCTTGGCCGCGGCCTTCACCGCCTCCAACATGCGCGAGGCCGCGCCCTCCCCCGGCTTCAGCGAATGCAAGGCACACAGCACCGCAATCTCGCCGTCCCGGGCCCAGCTCGCCACCGCCAGCAACTCGCCATCGGCCGTGAACATGCCGATCAGGGGCAGTTCGGCGCAATCATAGAGCTTCGAGCCGATCATCATGCGATGCGACCCCCAGTGCCGCATCATCAAAGCGAGGAAGGCCGACTTGTCGGCGATCTCGCGGAAGATCACCGCCGGCCCCTTCCTCATTTCGCCAATTCCTTCAGGCCGAGCCGGATCAGCTGCGCCGTGCCCGCCCCTTCGCCCGCCTCGCGCGAGGCGGCGGCGACCGCCGCGACGGCCTGCGCCTGCGGATAGCCGAGATTGGTCAGCGCCGAGACGGCGTCGGCCACCGGCTGCGGCAGCCGCTTGTCCTCGAGCGCGCCGGAGAGCTGCGCCAGCGCGGGATCGACATGGCCGAAGGCCGGCGCCTTGTCCTTGAGCTCGGCGCAGATGCGCTGGGCCAGCTTGGGGCCGACGCCTGGCGCGCGCGCCACCGCAGCCTTGTCGTTGCTGGCGATCGCGGTCGCGAGCGCACCGGGCTCGAGCGTCGAGAGGATGGCGAGCGCCACCTTGGCGCCGACGCCCTGCACCATCTGCATCAGCCGGAACCAGTCGCGCTCGGTATCCGACATGAAGCCATAGAGCCGGATCGCGTCCTCGCGCACATGGGTCTCGATCGACAGCAGCGCCGCCTCGCCGATCTTGGGCAGGCGCTGCAGCGTGCGCGACGAGCACTGCACGACATAGCCGACGCCCTGGACGTCGACGATGACATGGTCCTCGCCATACGAATCGATGAGGCCCTTGAGCTTTCCGATCATGCCTCCTGTTAGCATGGCGGCAGCCCGCCGCCAGACCGGATCATTCGCGGCGATCATGCGTTCTCCACCGGCGATCTCGGGGAGCTTGATGTGCTGACGAAAACGAGGGATCTGCGGACCGGCCTGTCGGTCTGGCAGGGCAAGCGCCCACCGCGCTTTCCGAGGTACGAGATCACCGGCGATGCGCAAGCCGACGTCGTCGTCATCGGCGCCGGCATCTCCGGCGCGATGCAGGCCGAGGCGCTGAGCGCGGCCGGCTTCGACGTGCTGGTTGTGGACCGGCGCGGCCCGGTCCGTGGCTCGACGCCAGCGAGCACCGCCCTGCTGCAATACGAAATCGACCAGCCCTTGACCAAACTGACGCGCCAGATCGGCGAGGACGCCGCGATCCGCGCCTGGCGACGCTCGCGCCTTGCGGTCGACGGGCTGGCCGCACGAATTCGGGAACTCTCGATCGCTCCGGTCTGCCGCCGCGACTCGCTCTATCTCGCAGGCGATGTGCTCGATGCCGATGGGCTTGCCCGTGAGCATGAGGCGCGCCACCGCGCCGGGTTGGAAACCGCCATTCTCGATGCCATCAAGTTGCAGGAGCGCTTCGGCATCGATCGTCCCACCGCCCTGCTCGGCTACGACAATCTCGAAGCCGATCCAGTCGTACTAGCGGCTGGTTTCCTCCGCACTGCGCTTGGCCGCGGCGCCCGCCTCGCCTGGCCGGTCGAGATCGTCGATCTCGATGCTCGGACGCGCTCGGTCAGCCTGCGCACCCGGGAAGGTCATCACATTCGCTGCCGCCACCTCGTCTTCGCGACCGGCTACGAACTGCCCTTCGGCAAGCTGGCGAACGGCCACCGGGTGCTTTCGACCTGGGCACTGGCGACGGTGCCGCAGAAGCGCCGGCTCTGGCCTCAGTGCTGCTTCATCTGGGAGGCATCCGACCCTTACCTCTATCTGCGCAGCACCCGCGACGGCCGTGTCATCTGCGGCGGCGAGGACGAGGATTTCGTCGATGAGGACAAGCGCGACGCGCTGATCGAACGGAAAACCGCAGCGATCCGGCACAAGCTCGGCAAGCTGCTGCCACAGCTCTCGACCGAGGTCGACTACGCCTGGACCGGCACCTTCGGCGCCTCGGACACCGGACTGCCGACCATCGGCGAGATGCCCGACCTCCGAAATTGCTGGGCCGTGATGGGCTTTGGCGGCAACGGCATCACCTATAGCCGCATCGGCGCCGAGATCGTGCGCGCCGGCCTCACCGGCAAAGGCGACCCGGACGCCGAGCTCTACGCCTTTCGCAGCTGATACTGCGCCAGCAGCGCCCGCGCACCGCGATGCTGTGCATGACAGATCGCGACCGCGAGCGCATCGGCCGCGTCGGCGCTGCGCGTTTCGGCCTTGGGCAGCAGTACGCGGATCATCGCCTGCACCTGCTTCTTGTCGGCATGGCCGACGCCGACCACGGTTTTCTTCACGAGATTGGCAGCGTATTCGGCGACATCGAGCCCGGCCAGAGCCGGCACGACCAAAGCGATGCCACGCGCCTGGCCGAGCTTCAGCGCCGATTGCGGGTCGCGATTGACGAAGGTCTCCTCGACCGCGACCTCCTGTGGCTGATGTCGGCCGATCACGCTGGCGATGCCCTCGTGCAGTTGCCGCAGTCGGTCGGCGAGCGGCTGTTTCTCGTCGCTCTCGACCACGCCACAGGCGATGAAGGAGAGCTTGGTCCCCTCGCTGACGACGACGCCCCAGCCGGTCTTCCTGAGACCGGGATCGAGGCCAAGAATGCGAATCGGATCGGACATCGGCGCAGACTAGATGATTTCATCCGAGGTGAACGGATGAACGACGCTCATCGCTGACATCACCGCAACGGGGGTTGATCGCATCGCCTCTTCCGTGAAGGAAAGAAAATCCTTCTTCGATCATGTAGATGACTGCTTTCCTGACCTCGCTTTTTCCCGGTGTCACCTCCGACGGCATCCTCGTCCTCCTCGTCGCGACCTTTCTCGGCGGGCTGGTGCGCGGCTTCACCGGCTTCGGCTTCGCCATGGTGTTCATGCCGCTGGCCTCAGTCGTGCTCGGCCCCGTCGCGGCGCTCGGGCTGATCTGGGTGATCGACATGCCATTCGCTCTGCCGCTGGGGGTCAAGGCGTCGAAGCAGGCGGAATGGGGCGAGGTCATCCCGCTCCTGATCGCCGCGACGCTGACCCTGCCGGTCGGCATCGCCCTGCTGACCTGGCTCGACCAGCAGACCATGCGCTGGATCCTGGCTCTGCTCGTGCTGGCGGCAGTCGCACTGATGGCCTCGGGCTGGCGCTATCACGGCAAGCCGGGCGTCCCGCTCTCCCTCGGTGTCGGAGCAGCCTCCGGCCTGTGCAACGGCCTCGCCAGTATCGGCGGCATGCCGCTCGCCGTGTTCTGGCTCAGCGCCCAACGCAATGACCGACACAAGACCCGCGCCAATTTGCAGGCCTATATCGGATTGAGCACCGTGATCAGCGGCACGATCCTCGCGCTGAAAGGCATCATCACCCTCGCCTCGGCCCTGATGGCGCTGCCGCTTTTTGCCGTCTACGGCGTCGGACTCTGGCTCGGCACTCATGCCTTCGGCATCGCTTCCGAGCAGACTTTCCGTCGGATCGCCTATCTGACGATCTTCCTCAGCGCCCTCGTCAGCCTCCCGCTCTGGGACGCCCTGCTGCAGCGCTGACGGTTCGGGGCACGTTCCCGGAACAGGCCCTGTCCCCGCATTCCGCCATGGTTGTAATATGACGCTACGGCACGTCTTGCAGCGGGAGGGAAACGGCAATGGGCGCGACGAACGACATGGCCGCACAAGGCACAACGCAAGCCGACCAGAACAAGCCGGCCGCCTACACCGCGGTCGTCTATTTCCATGGCATGGGCAGCCAGCGCCGCTACGAGGAGACGAGTCTCCTCGTCGACCAGATCGACCGCCATCTCGGCAACCGGGCCCGAGCTGACGATCAGCTCGGGCAGTTGCGCGACATCGAGGCGCGTGTCCAGCGGCTGCACCCGAAGCTCGGCCAGCCCGGCACGATCAGTTACCTCAAGGCCAGGCTGCTCGACCCTCCCGTCGAGCCCGACAATCGCTCGCTCCGCTTCTACGAAGTCTATTGGGCGCCGATCATGGCGGAGCAGAAATCGCCTTGGGGCGTGCTGAAATGGATCTTCCGTCAGCCCTTCCGTCCGCTCGACACGCTGAACTCGCCCTGGCGCGAGCGTCAGCGACTGCGTCGAGCCGTGCTCGCCGCCATGTTCGAAGGCGAGCACGCCACCGCAACGCCGGAGCAGAAGCAGGATTACCGCAAACTCCTCAAACTCTACAACGATTTCGACCGCGAGTATCAAACGTACCCGGCCGGCAGCTTCGACGATTTCCTCACTTTCATCCGCAAGCGTCTCTCGGTGGCTCCCGATGCAGCTGTGCGCCTTCAGCTTCTGGCCCGGCGCTGGCAATCGCATTATCGGCAGGACGAGGTGCGCAACGCCGTCCTGCTCGCGACGATGGCGCTCGCCCTCCTGCTCATCGGCGGCGCCGCGCTGCTCGGCATCTTCGTCGCGCTCAAGGCCGTGCTCGGCCTGGAGCTCGTGCCGCAGTCGGCCCTGCCCTTCGCGGCCGACTGGAAGAGCGTGCTCGCGGTCGCCGGCTTCCTCGCCGCCTCATTCGGACTGACCCGCTTTCTCACGGACTATATGGGCGATGTCCAGGCTTGGGCGACCTATGAGGAAACCGACGCCAAGCACATGGCGCGCGGCAAGGTGCTCGATCGCAGCCTGGAGGTGCTCAGCCATGTCCTGCTCGACGATGCCTGCACCCGTGTCGCGGTGGTCGCCCACAGCCTCGGGACCAGCGTCGCCCACGACGCCCTGCTGGCGCTGAGCCGGCGCAACCGCGCCTACAACCCGGCCGACCCGATGACCGGCATGGTCGATCTCTCCAAGATCGAGCACTTCGTCACCATGGGCAGCCCGATCGACAAGATCGAGTATTTCTTCGAGAGCTATGTCTCGAATTCGCATCGCTACAAGCGGGTCGTCGAGGACCTGCGCGGCGATATCGGCACCGAGCCGTTCAAGCACAACACCAAGCCGTTCATCCACTGGATCAACTTCTGGGACGAAGGCGACCCGATCAGCGGCCCGCTGCATTCGCCGGCCAGCGCGAAGGATTTCGCCCAGCGCGTCGACAATATCCATGTGGCGAGCTACCGCTTCCCGGTGCCGGCGGCATCGCATGCCGGCTACTTCCACCACCAGGCGGTGATCGACTGCCTGTACCGGGTGATCTGCTTGCGCACGGCCTCGTTCCAGACCCTGACATTGCCCGGGCCGAAGCAGGATTATCCCTATGAGAGCGTTTACCTCGGGCCGGGTGAGCCCCCGGGAGCCCGCCGGCCATTCATGGCGATGGCGCTCGCCATTCCCTGGCTCGCGCTTGTCGCCATTGTGCTGGGCGTGTTCGGCGCCACGCAGCTCGCCTTCGCTGCCGGCGGCCTCGGCGTGACGTTGCTGGTGCTGCTGGCGATCGGCTTGATCGCGAGCCGCGCCAAGGGTCACCGCATGCCGATCTGACCCGGCGGCTCAGCCGCCGAGCTTGGCCATGATATCGTCGGCGATCTCGAAATTGGCGAAGACGTTCTGGACGTCGTCGTCATTGTCGAGTGCTTCCATCAGCTTCATCATCGAAGCCGCCTTCTCTTCGTCGAGCGGCGCCGTCGTGGTCGGCCGCCAGACCGGCTTGGCCGAGGCCGGCGCGCCGAGCGAGGCTTCCAGCGCCTTGGAGACTTCGTTCAGCGCGTCGAAAGCGCACAGGATGGTGTGGCCGTTCTCATCCGAGATCACATCGTCGGCGCCGGCCTCGATCGCCGCCTCCATCACCTTGTCGGCATCGCCGGCTTCCGGCGCGTAGCTGATCTCGCCGACGCGGTTGAACATGAAGGAGACCGAGTTGCTCTCGCCCAGCGCCCCGCCCGACTTGGTGAAATAGGAGCGGACGGCGGAGGCGGTGCGGTTGCGATTGTCGGTCAGCGCCTCGACGATCACGGCCGTGCCGCCGGGGCCATAGCCCTCATAGCGGACCTCGTCATAGTTCTCGCCGTCACCACCGATCGCCTTCTTGATGGCGCGCTCGATATTGTCCTTGGGCATGTTCTCGGCCCGCGCCGCCAGCACGGCCATGCGCAGGCGCGGATTCATGTTCGGGTCGGGCATGCCCATCTTGGCGGCGACGGTGATTTCGCGGGCCAGTTTCGAGAACAGCTTGGAGCGCACCGCATCCTGCTTGCCCTTGCGGTGCATGATGTTCTTGAACTGTGAATGGCCGGCCATACGCCCAAATCTCCACGATTTCGCCCGCGCGGCTTATACTCAGCCGGCTCGGCGCGAGGCAAGCGGGGCGGCGCTGTTTCCAGCCGGGTTCATACTTAAGCGTTTGTTGGCGAACTGCCGGCATTGTCGCGAACGAGCCCATCAGCTGAATCGAACGCGGCGCGCATGAACAACGTTATTGCCGAGCACACCGCGCGCCTGCGGACTTTCCGGATCGACGCCATCGACATCAACCTGCTGCGGCAACAGGGGGAGTTCGCGCGCCGGCGGCTGCCGACGATGCTGCCGGAATTGCACGAACGCTTCGAGGCATGGCCTGAAATCCTCGGCGTGATGCAGCGGCCGGAGGTGCACGCGGTCAGGCTCGCCCACTGGATCAAGCTGGTCTCGGGCGAGCTCGACGATGACTACCTGCAGTCAGCCCACACTCTCGCAAGCGCCTTCAACGACAATGGCGTTCCCGCCCATGCGGTCGCGATCTGTCACGCGATCGTCGGCAATGCGGTGGGTGCCGAACTCGGCCTGCTCCGCGACGGCCTCGCCAAGCTCAGCCATGTCTGGCAGGGCAAGGAGTACGACCGGCGCATTGCTCTGCGCGCCGCCCTGCAGAAGGCCGTGCAGCTCGATCTCGAACTGCTGCTTGAAACCTACACCCATGTTCAGCGGCAGAGCCGCGAGCGTACTCAGCGCGATATTTCGGCTTTCGAGGTCACGGTGCGCGATGTGGTCGGCACCGTCGCCGGCAGTGCCCGGATCGTCGGGGACATGGCGCGCACGATGAACGGCGTCGTCAAGGAGACCGGCCTGCAGGCCGTCGCTGCCGCCCGGGCTTCAGACGAGGCGTCGGACAATGTCGGCAACGTCGCCAGCGCCACCGAGGAACTCTCCATCTCGCTCGGCCAGATTTCCCAGGAGGTCGCCCACGCCACCACCAAGGCGCATGACGCCAGCCGGGCCGCGCTGCGCACGGAGGCGATCGTCAAGAGCCTCGCGCAATCGGCGCAGACGATCGGCTCCATTGTCGACCTGATCCGCGACATCGCCGCCCAGACCAACCTGCTCGCACTCAACGCCACCATCGAGGCAGCCCGCGCCGGCGAAGCCGGGCGGGGCTTTGCAGTGGTCGCACAGGAGGTGAAGCAGCTCTCCGCGCGCACCGCCAGGGCGACCGACGAGATCGCTGCCCAGGTCCCGGCCATGCAGGCCGCGACGCAGGAGGCGGTCGAGGCGATCGAGAGCATCGTCGGCTTCGTCGGCGACATGGACCAGACGACGCTGACGATCGCGAGTTCTGTCGACGAGCAGCGCGCCGCCACCCAGGAGATCGCCCGCAGCATCAATTTCGCCTCGCAGGGAACGCAGGAAGTCGCTCACGCCATCGCCAGCGTCAACGAATCCGCCCAGGCTGCAGGAATGGGCGTCGACGAAATGCTCGGCCTCGCTCAGGCGCTGACCCATCAAGCCGAGGCCCTGACCGAGGCTTTCGAGAACCTGGCGAAACAGAACCGCGCAGCCTGAACGCAACGCGCCGCACCGACCAGCCCGGCGTCTTCTGAAACGAAAAACGCCCGGCCTGAACCGGGCGTTCGTGTTCTGCCGAAGCCAGAGCTTTGGCCTATCAGGTGATCACGCCGCCTTCTTGGCGCCGAAGGTCGGGTCGAGCTCGCCCTTGGCGTAGCGCTTGGCCATGTCGGCCAGGGTGATGACGCGCTTGATCTTGGAGGCCTGGCCGGCGGTGTTGAACTCTTCCAGCCGCTTCTTGCAAAGGGCGGTCATCGCCTCCATCGCCGGCTTCAGATACTTGCGCGGATCGAACTCGCCGGGGTTCTCCGACAGGATCTTGCGGATCTGGCCGGTCATCGCCATGCGGTTGTCGGTATCGATGTTGATCTTGCGCACGCCGTGCTTGATGCCGCGCTGGATCTCCTCGACCGGCACGCCCCAGGTCTGGGGCATCTTGCCGCCATACTGGTTGATCACGTCCTGCAGGTCCTGCGGGACCGAGGACGAACCGTGCATGACGAGATGAGTGTTCGGCAGCAGCTTGTGGATCGCCTCGATGACGTGCATCGCCAGGATCGCGCCGTCGGGCTTGCGGGTGAACTTGTAGGCGCCGTGCGAGGTGCCCATGGCGATGGCGAGCGCATCGACCTTGGTCTCGGCGACGAACTTCACGGCTTCGTCGGGATTGGTCAGGAGCTGGTCGTGGCTGAGCTTGCCCTCGAAGCCGTGGCCGTCCTCCTTCTCGCCCTCGCCGCTCTCAAGCGAGCCGAGCACGCCGAGCTCGCCCTCGACCGAGATGCCGCCGAGATGGGCCATGTCGGTGACGGTCTTGGTCACACCGACATTGTAGTCCCAGTCGCCCGGGGTCTTGCCGTCGGCCTTGAGCGAGCCGTCCATCATCACCGAGGTGAAGCCGGCCTGGATCGCGGTCATGCAGGTTGCCGGCTCGTTGCCGTGGTCGAGATGCACACAGACCGGGATGTGCGGATAGATCTCGGTGACCGCGTCCATCATGTGCTTGAGCATGATGTCGTTGGCATAGGAGCGCGCGCCGCGCGAGGCCTGGATGATCACCGGCGCATCCGTCGCGTCCGCCGCGGCCATGATCGCGAGCGCCTGCTCCATGTTGTTGATGTTGAAGGCCGGAACGCCGTAGTCGTTCTCGGCGGCATGGTCGAGCAATTGGCGAAGCGTGATGCGGGCCACGATGATCCTCCGGTTGGGCTCTGCTTTATCCGGAGGGTTTAGAATCGAACTGTGGCGGACGCAAAGCGAAACCCGCTGAAAACGTGAACGCGCTCAGCGCAGTCGTGCTTCGACAGCCGCCATCCGGTCCTCCAGCTTGACGATACGGTCGATCTCGAGCTGGTTCAGGCGCTCCTCGTAGACGCCTGCCGCCCCGCGCATCATCACCAGCATGGCGGCCGTGTTACGGCGTTCCTGCTTCTGGATGGTTTCGAGACGATCGAGGCGTTCCGTCGCATCGCGACGGAACGCGGCAAGGTCTTCCTGAATTTTCATCAGGATCTGCGGAACGACGCCTTTGATGTTCTCGCTCATGCACGAGAACATACCATAAACATCACTGCGCTCAACCGCAGGCTGCGCCGCCGCTCAACCCTTCCGCAGCGCCTCGACGCCCGGCAGCGCCTTGCCTTCCATCCATTCGAGGAAGGCGCCGCCGGCGGTCGAGACGTAGGTCAGGTCCTCGGCGACCTCGGCATGGTTCATGGCCGCGACCGTGTCGCCGCCGCCGGCGACGGCGACGAGCTTGCCGTCCCGCACCCGCTCCGCCACCGCCTTGGCGACAGCGACGGTCGCCGTGTCGAAGGGCGGCAGCTCGAAGGCGCCGAACGGCCCGTTCCAGACCACGGTCTTCACGCTGTTGAGCTTGAGCACGACCTCGGCGACGCTGAGCGGGCCGGCGTCGAGGATCATCTCGTCGGGCCCAACCTCGTTGATCGAGACGACACGATGGCCCGGATGCGCCTTGAACTCGCGCGCCACCAGCGCATCGACCGGCAGGATGATCTCGCAGCCGGCCGCCTTGGCCTTGGCCTCGATCTCGCGGGCGGTATCGGCGAGATCGTGCTCACAGAGCGACTTGCCGACATTGACGCCGCGGGCGGCGAGGAAGGTGTTGGCCATGCCGCCGCCGATGACGAGCACATCGACCTTCTGCACCAGGTTCCCCAGCAGTTCGAGCTTGGTCGAGACCTTGGCGCCGCCAACGATAGCCATCACCGGGCGGGCCGGGTTGTCGAGACCAGCCGAAAGCGCCTCCAGTTCGGCCTGCATGGTACGCCCGGCATAGGCCGGCAGCAGATGCGCCAGCCCTTCGGTCGAGGCATGGGCGCGGTGGGCGGCCGAGAAGGCGTCGTTGACATACAGATCGCCATTGGCGGCGAGCGCCTTGACGAACTCGGGGTCGTTCTTTTCGTCGCCGGCATGGAAGCGGGTGTTCTCGAGCAGCAGGATTTCGCCGTTCTTGGCGGCCGCGATCGCCTTCGGCGCCTCCTGGCCGATGCAGTCGCCGACAAAGATCACCGGCTGGCCGAGCGCATGCGCCAGCGCCGGCACGACCTGCCTGAGGCTGTTCTTCTCGTCGCGGCCCTTCGGCCGGCCGAAATGGGCGAGCAGGATGACCTTGCCGCCCTTCTGCGCGATCTCGCGGATCGTCGGCAGGATGCGGTCGATGCGGGTGGTGTCGGTGACCCTGCCCTCCTCCATCGGCACGTTGAGATCGACGCGGACAAGGACACGCTTGCCGGCGAGATCGGCGTCGTCGAGGGTGCGGAAAGCGGGCATGGAGAGTGCTCTCTTACAGGCGTTGAAACAGACAGGGATAATCCATGACGAGGCCGTCCTCGTCGACCGGAAGCTCGGCGGTGAAACTGCCATCGGCGGTCTCGAACCGGAAGAGCCTCGGTGCGAGGCAAGTGTAGATCTGCTCGGTGACGAATGGCTCGAAGCTGTCGAACGGTACGAACAGCATGGCGATATGCCGGTGCTGGCCGGGCTCCCAAGCCAGGCGTCGGATCGGCAGCGTGTTGGTGAAGGGCGTGGCGGAGAGGTCGATGTCGATGCAAGCATCGAATGCCGGCAGATGGCCACGCTCGCTATCGTGCCAGCCGCCATCGCGCCGGGCCATGGCGAGCCGACGGCCGTCGGTCGTCGCGATCTCGAAGGAGCGCACCATGAAATCGGCATCGCAAGCGATGCGATAGGTCGCACCGAAGCGGCTCCCATCGCGCTCGCCGACCAGGGCGGCATCGGCGCGAAGGCCGTTGGCCTCCGCGCGCAAGGTCAGATGTTCGAGCCCGCCGCCTTCCAACGCCCGCCAGCGGACACTGCGCCCGTCCGCGAGATCGGCGGGCGGGCGGAAGCTCATCGCGGCAGGATCGGCGGCAGCACGCCGGGAACGCCGCTCTTCAGCACGATCACCGTCAGGATGACGGTCAGCACCGCCGTGACGATGCCGGTGAGCAGCAAGGCGCCAAAGCGCGGGGTCGAATTGACACGCTGGCGCAGGGCCGAGAGTTCCTCGCGCAGGCCGGCGAAATCCATCGTGCCGGCAGCGAGGTCGACCTTCTGGGCGCTGCGCTCCAGCGAGGCCTCGGCGCGGGTCAGCACCGCCTCGTAGCGCGCGAACTTCTCCTCGATCCGAGCCGTCTTGTCCTCGATGCGCGAGAGCTGGTCGAGCTTGCGCGGGTCGCTTGGCGCGAGCGGCTCGGCTTTGGTTTCGGCCGGCTTCGCCTCGGAGGCGCGGGCCGCGGCAATCTCGGCCATGCTCGGGGCCGGCGGCACGATCACGGCCTCGGTAGGCGTGGTCGGCGTGGCGACGGTCGGCTCGATCTTGTTCATTGCGCGGTCCGTTCCTCGGCGAGATAGAGGCGGCCGCACCGAGGCGCGGCCGCAGCAGATGTGTAGGTCAGATGAGCTTCGCCATGGCGACGGCGGTGTCGCTCATGCGGTTCGAGAAGCCCCATTCATTATCGTACCAGGACAGGACGCGGACGAACTTCTCGTCCATGACCTTGGTCTGGTCGAGCGCGAAGGTCGACGAGGCCGGATCGTGGTTGAAATCGATCGAGACGTTGGGCTGGTCGGTGACGGCCAGGATGCCCTTCAGCGCGCCGCGCTTGCTCGCCTTGATGATGGCGTCGTTGATCTTCTCAACCGTGGTCTTGCGCTTCGAGATGAACTTGAAGTCGACGACCGAGACGTTCGGCGTCGGCACGCGGATCGAGGTGCCGTCGAGCCGGCCCTTGAGCTCGGGGATCACGAGGCCGATCGCCTTGGCGGCGCCGGTCGAGGTCGGGATCATCGACATCGCGGCGGCGCGGCCGCGGTAGAGATCCTTGTGCATCGTGTCCAGCGTCGGCTGGTCGCCGGTATAGGCATGGATCGTGGTCATGAAGCCCTTGTCGATGCCGACGGCGTCATGCAGCACCTTGACCACCGGCGCGAGGCAGTTGGTCGTGCAGGAGGCGTTCGAGACGACGATGTGGTCCTTGGTCAGGGCCTCGTTGTTGACGCCATAGACCACCGTGAGGTCGGCACCGTCGCAGGGGGCCGAGACCAGCACGCGCTTGGCGCCGGCAGCGAGGTGCGCCGCCGCCTTGTCGCGGGTGGTGAAGATGCCGGTGCATTCCAGCGCGATGTCGACGCCGAGCGCCTTGTGCGGCAGGTCCTTGGGATCGCGGATCGCGGTCACCTTGATCGGGCCGCGGCCGACATCGATCGTATCGCCGGAAACCGTGACCGTGCCGGGGAAGCGGCCGTGCACGGAGTCGAAGCGGAAGAGATGGGCGTTGGTCTCGACCGGGCCGAGATCGTTGATCGCCACGACCTCGATGTCCTTGCGCTTCGACTCGATGATCGCGCGCAGAACGTTGCGCCCGATACGGCCGAAGCCGTTGATCGCCACCTTGACCGTCATCTCAATCCTCTCCTTCGCCGTTCGCCGGCGCAGCCGGCGTCATTCAAGCGGGCAAATCGGCCAAACCAAGGCGGAACGCAAGGGCAGGCCTTAAAAATTTCAAGGAGCTCAGCCGTTGTGACGCTTGATCGCAGCCTCGGCCACCGCCTCCGGCGTGATGCCGAAATGCTTGTAGACCTCCTTGTAGGGCGCGCTCGCGCCGAAGGAGGACATCCCGACGAAGCCGCCATCGGCGCCGATCACGCCATCCCAGCCGAAGCGCACGGCCGCTTCGACCGCGATCTTGATCGGGGCGTCGCCGATGATCGCAGCTTTGGTCGCCTCGTCCTGTTCCAGCAGCGCTTCGAGCGAGGGCACCGAGACGACGCGGGCGCGAATGCCCTTGTCGGCCAGGAGCTTGCGGGCAGCGACCGCGATCTCGACCTCGGAGCCAGAGGCGAAGAGCGAGACCTGCGCCTTGCCACCCTCGGCCGCCAGCAATTCATAGGCGCCCTTGGCCGAACGGTTCGTCGCGGTGCCATCGGTGCGGACCGGCGCCAGGTTCTGGCGCGACAGAGCGAGCACGGTCGGTCCCTCGGTGCGCTCCAGTGCGATCTGCCAGGCCTCGGCCGTCTCGATCGCATCGGCGGGTCGCAGCACGCGCATGTTCGGCATGGCACGCAAGCTGGCGATCTGCTCGACCGGCTGGTGGGTCGGGCCGTCCTCGCCAAGGCCGATCGAATCATGGGTCATGACGTAGACAACCGGCAACCCCATCAGCGCGGCCAGCCGCATCGACGGGCGGGCGTAGTCGGCGAAGACCAGGAAGGTCCCGCCGGCGGTGCGGAAGCCGCCATGCAGGGTGATGCCATTCATCGCCGCGGCCATGCCGTGCTCGCGGATACCGTAGCGGACATAGCGGCCCTTCGGCGTCTTCGGCGTGAAGTCCTCGAAGCCCTTGGCGCGGGTGTTGTTCGACGGCGTCAGATCGGCCGAGCCCGAGACCAGCTCCGGCATCACCGGCACGATGACATCGAGCGCCAGTTCGGAGGCCTTGCGGGTCGCGACGGTGACAGGATTGGCGGCCAGCGCCTTCTTGTGAGCGACGAGGGTCTTGGCGAGCTTGGCCGGCACCACATGGGCGAGGCGACGCTCGAACTCGGCGCGCTTGCGCCCCGACGTCGCCGCCAGCCGCTCGTTCCAGGCCTTACGCTCGGCGAAGCCGGTGGCGCCGAAGCCGCGCCAGGCCTTGAGCACGTCGGCCGCAACCTCGAACGGCCCGCCGGTGATGCCGAGCGCCTTCTTGGCGGCGGCGAGTTCCTCGGCGCCAAGCGGCTCGCCATGCGCCTTGGAAGTGCCGGCCTTCTTCGGCGCGCCGAAGCCGATCACGGTCTTGCAGGCGATCAGCGTCGGCTTGTTCGACTTCTGGGCGCGGCGGATCGCCGCCTCGATCGCGTCGGGGTCATGCCCGTCGACACGCTCGGCCTTCCAGCCGCAGGCCTTGAAGCGGGCGAGCTGGTCGACCGAATCGGAGATCGACAGCGGCCCGTCGATCGAGATGCCGTTGTCGTCCCAGAGCACGATCAGCTTGTTCAGCTTCTGATGGCCGGCGAGCGCGATCGCCTCCTGGCTGATGCCTTCCATCAGGTCGCCGTCGGAGGCCAGCACATAGGTCTTGTGGTCGACCAGCTTCTTGCCGAACTCGGCGGCGAGCATGCGCTCGGCCATCGCCATGCCGACGGCGGTTGCCAGACCCTGGCCGAGCGGGCCAGTGGTGGTCTCCACGCCGGCGGTCATGAAGTTCTCGGGGTGGCCCGGCGTCTTCGATTCGAGCTGGCGGAACTTCCTGAGGTCGTCGAGCTCCATGCCGGGCGTGCCGGTGAGATAGAGCAGCGCGTAGATCAGCATCGAGCCATGGCCGGCCGAGAGCACGAAGCGGTCGCGATCGGGCCAGCGCGGCTCAGCCGCATCGTATTTCAGGATGCGGGTGAACAGCACGGTCGCGACGTCGGCCGCGCCCATCGGCAGGCCGGGATGGCCGGACTTGGCCTGCTCGACGCCGTCCATGGCGAGGGAGCGGATGGCGTTGGCGAGCCGCTCGTGCTGGGCGCGGTCGATCGCGGACGTCGTCATGGAATCTCTCCGGCGGGGGCGGGAAACAGGGCTCGCGCCGGAGCCGGCCGGCGGCGAGCAGCGAAATCGGAAAAGGTCGCGCGTTCGATAGGCCGCCCGCTCAAGCGGAGTCAATTCGCTTGCGGGGACACAGATATCGACTTTTCCCCACGCTTCCATGTGGGCGAGGCAGGCAATGCGCTTTCCACGTCCATATTTGTTAAACTAGGCTTCCGAATCGGATGAGCCGGCTCCCGCCGGCACGCAAAGGAAGAAGCGTGGCGTCTCCAGCACTGGATCACGCCCTGTCGCGCCTCGAAGGCGCGCTCGGCCAGCTCGAAGCGGCCGCCCGCAGGCGGCTAGAGGTCGAGCGTGGCCGCGCCAATCTCGAAACCGAACTCACCCTGATGCAGGATGATCGGGCCCGTCTGGCGGTCGAGCTCGACGGCGCCATGGCCCGAGTCGGCCAGGTCGAGAGCGTCGCGCAGGAAGTCGACCGCAAGCTCGACCGCGCCATGACGGCGCTCGCCGAGGTGATCGCGCGTGTCGAAGCCCAACCCGACGAAGAAGCCGAGCAGGACGCCTGATGCCCCAGGTCAACGTCACCATCTCCGGGAAGGCCTACCGCATGGCCTGTGGCGAGGGCGAGGAGCCGCATCTGGAAGCGCTCGCCAGCCTCTATGACGGCAAGATCGAGGAGATGCGCCAGGCTTTCGGAGAGATCGGTGACATGCGCCTGCACGTCATGGCGGCGCTGATGGTCGCCGACGAGCTCAGCGAGCTGAAGAAGAAGGTCGAGACGCTCGAAGGCCGGCTGCAGTCGCTGCAGGGCGATGCCGGCTTCGCCGACCAGCGCGCCGGCGAAGTCGAGGAGAAGGCCGCCGCCGCCCTCGTCGCGGCGGCCGAGCGCATTGAAAGCGTGGCGAAGAGCCTGCTGCCGACGCCCGCCGGATAAGCGGCCTCCACCGCCCTGTCGGAAGACGCCGTCATGGCCGCATGACCATGACGGCGGAGCCTCACTTCGCCCGCTTCGCTCCGACCAGCTCGTCCCATTTCCGGAATGCGACGACCATCTTGTCCGGCTTCAGCGGCAGCTCGATCGGGTTGTTGGCGATCAGGTCGGCATATTCCGGCCGGCCGAACTCGGCGATGACCTTCTGGCTCGACTCCGGCGCCAGCGAGAGCGGCACGTTCTTCACCGCCGGGCCGGGGTAGAGATAGCCCTCGTCATAGGAATAGGCCTGCATCTTCGGCGTCAGCACATGCGCCATGATGTCGAGCACGACGGCGAGCCGATCATTGGGCAGGCCCTTGGGCACGCACATGAAGAAGGCGTCCGAGACCCAGTGGAAGCCCTTCAGCGTCTGGATCTTCGCTTCCTTCGGCACGATGCCGAGCGCGCGCGGGTTGATGTCCCAGCCGGTGGTGGAGATGATGATGTCGCGCGAGCCGTCGCCGAACTCCTTCATCGTCGCGCCGGTGCCGGCCGGATAGTACTCGATGTACTGGCCGAGCTCCTGCAGATAGGCCCAGGTCTTGTCCCAGCCACCGACCGGGTCCTGCGGGTCCTTGTCGCCGAGGATATAGGGCAGGCCCATCATGAAGGTGCGGCCCGGGCCGGAATTCGTCGGGCGGGCATACATGAACTTGTTCGGATTGGCCTTGGCCCAGGCGAGCAGCTCTTCGGCCGTGGTCGGCACGGTCTTGACCCGGTCCGGCATGTATTCGAGCAGCGGGCCGGACGGATAATAGTTGACGACGACGCCGAAGCCATCGCCCTGCGCCTTGTGCAGGTTGAGCGCCGCCGGCTCGTAATTGGCCTCGATGTTCGGGAACTTGTCGGAAAAGTCCGGCAGGATCTTCTGCCAGAGCTTCTGCTCCAGGCCGGCGGCGAGGCCGTCGCTGCCGGTCAGGATCAGGTCGAGATCGATCTTGCCGGCATCCTGCTGCGCCTTGAGCTTGCTGGCGAGCTCCGGCGCCGGCGCCTTCACGAAGGCGATGCGCGAGACCAGCTTGGGATTGGCGGAGCGGTAGTCCTCGAAGGCCTTCTGCATCAGCGCCAGTGCGCCGCCGACATCCATCACGCTGATCACGACCGGGCTGGTCGGCAATGGCGGCGAGGCGGCGAGCGCCGGCCCGCCCGCTGCGAGTGCCCCCAAGCCGCCGAGCACTGTGCGGCGGTCGATACCCTGAAGCTTCCTGGTCATTGCCTTCCCCTCTTGTTGTTGCGCCGTCGATGGCGGCGCTCATGCGTCGTAGCGGCGTTCCTGATCGGCGACCCTGGTCCGTCGGACGAAAAGCTCATCCGACCATTCGACCTCGCCCTCGGCAAGCACGATGCCATGCGCCTTGAGCGCCGGCCGGATCGCGGCGAGCGCGTGGTCGGAGGCCATGGCGAAGGCCTGCTGCGGCGTCGCGATGCCCCAGGCGACGACATTGCGCACCGCCTCGTCGAGCAGGAGCGCCGAGCCGGCGAGGCCACCCGTCTCCTCCCGTACCGACCCATCCGCAGCGCGATCGACGATCATGCCGGCGAAACGATAGCGGCCGACGGGCGCCGCGGCGGCGACGACGGCATCGGTGACCAGGATCGAGCGCTCTAACCCCTTGGCGCGGATGAGGCTCGCCAGCACCTTGGGGTGGATATGGATGCCGTCGGCGATGAAGCCGGCCATCAGCCGGTCCTCGGAGAGCTGGGCGAAGAGCGCGTTGGCAAGCTTCGGCATGACTTGCGGCAGGCCGTTGCCGAGATGGGTCGAGAGCGAAAGCCCGGCATCGGCAGCGGCCGCGACCTGATCGAAATCGGCGGCGGAGTGACCGATGGCGACAATCTTGCCGACGTCGGCCAAAGTCTTGGTCAGAGCGAGCGCTCCTTCGCGCTCGGCGGCGAGCGTCACCATCAGGA
Organism: Rhizobiales bacterium 2SD; assembly: GCA_005502805.1. Classification (GTDB taxonomy): domain Bacteria; phylum Pseudomonadota; class Alphaproteobacteria; order Rhizobiales; family Beijerinckiaceae; genus Allobosea. The sequence goes on from SCMY01000002.1 coordinate 456,697, forward strand.
TCGGCCGCGACAGGTCGCGCTCGACCTCGGCGATCAGCTCGGGTCTGGCTGCCGTCATCGCCTGCGGCGGATGGCAGCCATGATAGCCCGGCGCCGGGTTCAGGAACGGGCCTTCGAGATGATAGCCCGGGCACATCAATGGCCCGAGCCGGCTGCCTGTGACCGCGGCGTCGAGCGCGCGGAAACGTTCGACCAGCTCGAGCGGATGGGCGGTGATGATCGTCGGCAGGCAATGGGTGACGCCGGTCGCCAGCATCGCCTCCAGCGCCCGGTCGAGATCGGCCGCCGTGATCGCCGGATCGTTGAAGTCGACGCCGGCGAAGCCGTTGACCTGGAGATCGATGAGGCCGGGCGAGATGGGCATTGCCGCTCAGCCCGTCTTCAGCAGCGAGGCGGCCGGCGGATCGAGGAACAGCACCGTGTTGGGATGGCGCTGCAGGATCGAGGCCGGATGCAGCGGCGTGACCTCGCCTTCGAGAGCATCCTTCACCGCCTGCGCCTTGCGGGCATCCGGCACCGAAAGGACGATCAGTTCGCTCTTCAGGATCTGGCGGATGCTCATCGAGATCGCCTGCTCCGGCACAGCGTCAAAGCTCTCGAACCAGCCCTCGCCGAACTGCTGGTTGCGGCAGGCCTCGTCGAGCGTGACGACGATATAGGGTTCTTCCGTCTCGAAATCGGCCGGCGGATCGTTGAAGGCGAGATGGCAGTTCTCGCCGAAGCCGGCGAAGCAGAGATCGATGCGGCGCCCGGCGATCAGGGCGTTGAGACGCTTCGTCTCGGCAGCGGGATCACCCTCGCCATCGACCGGAACGAAGGCCGGCTTGACCGCGAGCGGCGCGAGGAAGCGCTCCTTGAGATAGCCACGGAAGCTCGCCGGATGGCTCTCGGGCAGGCCGACATATTCGTCGAGATGGAAGGCGGTGACCTTCGACCAGTCGATGCCCTCGGCGACGACGAGGTTCTGCAGCATCTCGAACTGGCTCGCGCCGGTGGCGACGATGATCGTCGCCTGTCCATGGCGGGCGATCGCCGCACGGATCGCCTCGGCGCCGAGCGCCGCGGCCTGCCGGCCGAGCTCGTTCTTGTCGGGGGTGATACGGATATCGATCATGCTGCTTCCTGCCTGGTACGGCTACGCGGCCGCTCTCTGGCATACTACCATACCAGTTAGCAGCCTAGCACGGGCGCGCGGCGATGCATCCATCGCAAAGACATGACTTGCCACCCATTTTTGCGGGATTTGCGCGCATAGGTACTCCTGCTGCACCTTCCTACCTGCGGACGTTGTCCCAGAGGGCAGGATCGATCCGCCACATGCATCCGGTGCAGGTCTATCAATCCATGGCGGGCCTCGACTGCCCAGCTGTGTTGCCGGAAGACCGGTTCAACGCCGCAATCCTCTGCCTCCGTTTGCTCCCAGGCCAGCGGGCAGATCTTTCGTGGCGACGAGGCTGGGGGGACCTGGTTTGAAGCTGCCATTATGGGGAAGCGCCCTGAGCGCGACTCTCCTGGTGCAGGTCGTGAGCTCGCTCGCCGGGGCCGCGATCCCGCTCTTGGGGCCGATCCTGACACTGCGTTGGGGGCTGGCGCCTGAAAACATCGGCTATGTCTCGGCCGTGGTTTCAGCGGGGATCTGCTGGTTCCTGGCCTGCGGCGGCCCCATGCTCGATCATCACGGCCCCGTGCGCACCTTGCAGTTCGGCCTGCTCTTCGTCGCCGCCGGCCTGGCGCTTCTGGCACAACCCGTCATCTGGCTCGGTCTCGCCGGCGCATTGCTCGTGGGCCTGGGCCTCGCACCCAACACGCCCGCCGGCAGCCAGATCCTGATGCGGACCGCGCCGGCCGAGCATCGCACGCTGATCTTCTCGATCAAGCAGGCGGGCGTGCCGCTCGGCGGAGCCATCGCCGGCATCGTCGTCGCCCCGCTGGTCCTGGCGTTCGGCTTTGTCGGCGCTGTCTCGATCCTCGTCGCGGTCATGCTTTTCTGCATGATTACGGTCCAGGCGTTTCAGCCGCGGCTCGATGCGGAAAAGGGACCGCAGAACAAGGGCTGGGCCCGCCTGTTCCTGTCTCCCTCTTCGCTGGCGAGGGCGGCCCGGGTCATCAACGCCCACTCGGCTTTGCCGATGCTGACCGCGATTGGCGTGTCCTTCTCGATCACGCAGGCCTGCATCACCTCTTTCACCGCGACCTACATGGTCGTCCAGCACGGCCAAAGCCTGGCCCAGGCCGGGCTCTATATGTCGGTGCTGCTGGCGACGAGCACGCTCGCCCGCATCTTCTTCGGCTGGCTGGCGGATCGGCTGGGATCGGGCCTCGTGCTCCTGTCGGCGCTGGCGCTCGGAGCCGGCGCCGCAATCCTGCTGCTGGTGTGGTCAGCCGCGGCAAGCCATTGGCTGGTCTACGGCTGCATGGCCCTGGTCGGCGCGACATCGATGGGCTGGAACGGCGTCCATATGGCCGAACTCGCACGGGTTTCGCCCGCTGCGCTCATCGGCGATGTCACGTCGAGCGCCAGCCTGTTCGGCTTCGTCGGCTCGATCTGCGGTCCGCTGGCGTTCGCGCTGATCGCCAGCCGGACCGGGAGCTTTACCTGGCCCTTCATCCTCGTCGCCGGCCAGCTGATCGTTTTCGGCGCAGTCGCTCTTGTGATCATGCGCCGATCGCCGGCGTGATCTGCTCGCAGGATTCATGCAACCAATTTATTGCATGACAACACCCCCCGTGCTAGCAACCTGCCCATGGACTTCGACCGCCTCTTCCGGGCGCTGGCCGATCCGACACGCCGGCGCATGCTGGACGAGCTGGCGGAACGGGACGGACAGACGCTGTTCGAACTGCATGTGCGCCTGATCAGCTGGCATGGGGCGAGCCTGTCGCGGCAGGCCCTGTCGAAGCATCTGCAGGTGCTGGAGGAAGCGGGCCTGCTGCGGACCGAATGGCGCTGGCGCAGCAAGCATCATTTCCTCGAACGCTCGCCGCTGCGCCAGATGTGGGATGTGTGGATGCGGCCGCTGGCCGAGCCGCCGGAGAAGGAGAGGGCCGATGCCGATCAAGATCGTCGTGACGAGCGTGCTGGTCGATGACCAGGAGAAGGCGCTGCGCTTCTACCGCGACATTCTCGGCTTCGAATTGAAGCACGATATCCCGATGGGCCATCATCGCTGGCTGACCCTGACTTCTCCCGGCGATTCCGATGGCGTCGAGCTGCTGCTGGAACCGGACGAGCATCCGGCGGCGAAGCCATGGAAGACCGCGCTCGTCGCCGACGGCATCCCGGCGACCTCGTTCGGCGTCGAGGACGTTCATGCCGAGCATGCCAGGCTTTCCGCGCTCGGCGTCGCCTTCACCCAGCCGCCGGTCCATCTCGGTCCGGTCACGACAGCGGTCTTCGACGACAGCTGCGGCAACCTGATCCAGATCGCCCAGCGGCATTGAGCGCCGTTAGGCCACCTCACCGCTCGGTGATCTTGAACTCGATCCTGCGGTTGCGGCGCCAGGCGTCGTCGTTGTTGGCGACGTCGAGCGGCTGGAACTCGCCGAAGCCGGTCGCGGCGATGCGGTCGGCCGGGATGCCCTTGCTGACGAGGTATTCGACCACGGCGACGGCGCGCGCCGTCGACAGGCTCCAGTTCGACGGGAATTGCGGCGAGCGGATCGGCCGGTTGTCGGTATGGCCGTCGACGCGCAGGATCCAGGGCAGGTCCGGCGGCATCTCGCGGCCGAGATCGGCGATGATCGCTCCCAGCTTGTCGAGCTCACCGCGGCCATCCGGCTTCAGCACGGCCTGGCCGGCGTCGAAGAAGACCTCGGACTGGAAGACGAAGCGGTCGCCGACGACGCGGATGTCCGGCCGCGTGCCGAGCACCTGGCGCAGGCGGCCGAAGAAGTCGGAACGATAGCGCGCCAGCTCCTGCACGCGCTGGGCCAGCGCGACATTGAGGCGCGAGCCGAGCTCGGAGATGCGCGCCTGCGATTCCTTGTCCTTGGCCTCGGCCGCGCCGATCGCCTCCTCGAGCGCCGCGAGCTGGCGGCGCATGGCGACAATCTGCTGGTTGACCAGCTCGACGGTCGCCTGCGCCTTGGCCGAGAGCTGCTTCTCGGCGTCGAGCGCCTTCTGCGTGTCGGCGAGTTGGGCGGGCGCGTTGGTGCTGGCAGCGCCGTCGAGCAAGCCCTGGACGCGGGCGCGTTCGGCCTGTTCGCTGGCGAGCGAGGATTGCAGCAAAGCGAGCGAGTCCTTCGCCTCCTTGCCGCTCGAGCGCTCGAGCGCGAGCAGGTCGCTGAGTTCGGAGATCTGTCGGTTCAACCGGTCGAGCACTGTGTCGCGGCCGGAAATCTCCTGCGACAGGAAGAACTGGCCGAGGACGAAGACCGAAAGCAGGAAGACGATGCCGATCAGCATCGTCGAGAGGGCATCGACGAAGCCCGGCCAGAAATTGACCTCTTCCCGGCGGTGCGCGCGCGATAAGGCCATGGTCAGCGCTCCTTGCGATCAGCGCTTGCGATGCCGGAGCACCTTGGCAGCGTCATGGCTCGCCCACGCGGTCGGCGGCGAGGCGCTCGATCAGGCGCTTCAGGTCCTTCTCGCGCGCCGCCTGCGCCTCGACCCAGTCGCGGATCAGCTGCTGCTCGGAGCGCATGTGCTGGACGAGGCCCTGGATGCCCTCGGCGAGATTGGCGAGCGCCTGCGTCGCCGCGCGGTTGTTGGAGCCGTCCTGCATCGCCGCCTGGAGCTTGTCGAGGCGCTCGACCACGACATCTCCCGCGATCGCCGGGGAGGCGACCGGCAGCGCCAGCGGAATCGTGGCGGAATGCGCCGTGGCGGTGCCGAGATAGCCCTCGACCTCGTTGCGGAAGCGGCGCTGGCTCTGCCCGACCTGGAGGTCGAGGAAGCCGAGGATCAGCGAGCCGGCGATGCCGAACAGCGAGGACGAGAACGACAGGCCCATGCCGGCGAGCGGGGCCGCAAGGCCGGCTTTGAGCTCGTCGAACAGCACGCCGGCTTCAGCGCCGGTGCGCAGGCTCTTGATGACGTTGCCGACCGAGGAGACCGTCTCCAGCAGGCCCCAGAAGGTGCCGAGCAGGCCGAGGAAGACGAGTAGGCCGGCGAGATAACGCAGCACCTCGCGGCCGTCGTCGAGCCTGACCGCAATCGATTCGAGCAGGCTCACCGCCTGGCTGGGAGCGAGGTTGCGCTGGCTCAGCGCCGGCAGCACCGGAGCGAACGGGCTGATCACCTGGGCGCGCCGCAGCGTCGCGCTGCCCGGGTCGGCAGCGACACGGGTAGCGGCGCGCGCTTCGCTGTCGACGCGCCAGAGCTCGCGCAGCGACAAGAGCACGCCGACCGCGAGCGCGCCGACGATCAGGCCGTTGAGGCCCGGATTCGTCATGAAGGCGGTGCGCAGCCCGTCCTGCAGGATGAAGATCAGGAATCCGATCAGCGCGAGGAAGACCAGCGCGCGGAGGACATAGCGCAGCGGACGGGAGAAGCGGAACGTCTGCGGCCTGTGAGCTGCCGTCGCTGGTGGCTCCAGCGGCGGGACCTCCGGGGCCGCCTCGTCATTGGCCATGCCTGCTCATCCGATCCGGTTTCGTCGCGGCGGCGACTGTCGCCTCCCGCCACGCCGGGATCAAGCCGAAAACGGGCTTCCTGCAATCATACCACGGTCTTGAGGACTGCGCGCAACGCCGGCTCGCCGGCTTCGTTGCCACAGATCACGTCCTTGGCCGAGGTCGGCTGCTTGCCGTCGAGCGTGCCAAAGGTGCCGCCCGCCTCGCGCACCATCACCGCGCCGGCGCCGAAATCCCAGGTGTTGAGGCCGCGCTCCCAATAGGCGTCCATGCGGCCGGCGGCGACATAGGCGATATCGAGCGCGGCCGAGCCCATGCGCCGGACATTGGCGAAGCGGCTCATCACCGCGCCGAGTTCCTTCAGGAAGAGCGGGTGGCCGCCCTTGCCGATATGGGGCACGCCCATGCCGATCAGCATATCGGCCGATTCGCGGCGACCGGAGACGCGCAGGCGGCGGTTGTTGACATAGGCGCCCTTGCCCTTCTCGGCGATGAAGAGCTCGTCCTTGGCGGCGTCGTAGATCACGCCGGCGATAAACTGGTTGTCGCGCTCCAGCGCCACGGAGATGTTCCAGTGCGGGATGCCGCGCAGGAAGTTGTGGGTGCCGTCGAGCGGGTCGATATGCCAGCGATTGCTCTCGTCGGTACCCTGGACGACGCCGCTCTCCTCCATGACGAAGCCGTAGCCGGGGCGCGCCTTCTCCAGTGAAGCCCGCAGGATCTCCTCGGCCTTGTGGTCGGCCTTGGAGACGAAATCGCCCGGGCCCTTGGCCAGGACCTGCAGGTTCTCGACCTCGCCGAAATCGCGCTTCAGCGAACGCGACGCCTTCATCACGGCATCGGTCATCACGGTCATCAGGGGAGAGCGGATCATTGTACAAACCTCGAAGCGCGCGGCGCGCGGCAGAAGAGAACAGGCTATCAAAGAGCGGTGGCGGTGCGGCGCCTGCGTTGTGCCGCGAATTCCGCCGTCACTTGCTCGGTTGACTCGGCGTCGTCAAGGCCGTGGCCTCGATCCGGTCGGCGGCGAGACGCGCGGCACGCTCGCGCTGCTCGGGAGTAAGCCGCTCCAGCATCTGATCCAGAGTCGCGTCGGCAAGCCCTTGCGCGCGGGCGGCCAGATGCCAGGAGGCTGCTTCCGACAGGTCCGGCGGGACGGCGCGGCCGAACTGATAGAGCTTGGCCAGGCGGTTTTGGGCGATGGCGTTGCCCTTGTTGGCGGCACGGATGAAGAGCTTGGCCGCAGCCCGCTCGTCCTTGGCGACGCCGTCGCCGTTGAACAGCATGATCGCATACTCGACCTCGCCGGCGATCAGCCCGTTGGCAGCGGCCTTGCCCATCCATTCGGCCGCCATGCCGTCATCCTGCGGCAGCCCCCGCCCCATCTTGTAGAGCACCGCGAGCGCATGCTGGGCATCGCCGAGATCGGCGGCGGCGGCGACCCTGAGGCAGCCAATGGCGCGCTGGTCGTCCTGCGGTCGCCCGGTCGCGAGCAGGGCCAGGGCGAGATTGTAGTTGGCCGCCGGATGGCCGGCGGCGGCCGCCTTCTCCAGCAGAGCGCCGGCCGCCTTCGGATCGCGCGTCAGGCCACGGCCTTCCAGCATCGCCATGCCGAGCGCGAACATCGCGTTGATGTCGCCCTTGTCGGTAGCGAAACGATACCAGTCTGCCGCCGCCTTCGGGTCGATACGGACGCCGAGCCCCTGCCGATAGATCTCGCCGAGCAGCGTCATGGCGGCGGCGTCCTTCGGATCGGCCTCGAGCCGCTGCAGCGCTTCCGACTGGGCGCGACGGTAATGCCCCGCCTGATACGCGCCATAGGCGAGGTCGGGTTCCGCCGCAGCGGCGGGCAAGGCGACCATCAGGGCGAGCGCAGCGAGCGCAAGCCTCATCGCGCCGTCCTGCGGGCGTGCTGGGTCGTAATCGCGGCATCGGCGGCGGCGACCGCTGCGCGGATGTCGACACCTTCGGCGAAGACCCATTCGCCAAGCGCGACGAATTCGGCGCCGGTCTCGATCAGGGCCGCGACGGAGTCCGCGTCCGGGCAGTAGGCGATGCAGGGCGTCTCGAAGATCTCGGCCCACCAGGACGCGCGCTCGATCACCGCCGGCAGCGGCGGCAGCGAACCGTCGGGTCGCGGCTCACCGAACAGGACGTAGTCGACGCCGGCCTCGCCCATGTCCATCGCGTCATGGCGCGAGCGCAGCCCCCCTGCCCCGATGATGCGCTCCTGCTTCAGGCTGGAGCGGGCTTCGGCGATCGCCTCGGTCCCAGCAACCAGGTGGACGCCGTCGGCGCCGCCACGGCTGGCGACCTGGGCCGAAGCCTCGACGACGAGCGCGACATTCTGCGCCTGGACCGGCGGCGCCAGCGCCTTCACCCGCTCGGTCAGGCTGCGCTCGTCGCCGGGCGCGAGCCGCAGCAGCACGGCGGCGACATCGCCGCCGGCGAAGGCCTGCATCAGGCGAAAGGAGATGGCGCCGGGATCCGAGATCGGCGGCGTGACGAGCATCAGGCGGGTGCGGGGGACGGATGTGTTCATGATCGTCCGCGCAAACGGCCTGCGGCGTGATCCAATGTCAAGACCATGAGTCCGGCGACGAGACTCCAGAACGCGGAACCGACGCCGAACAGGGACAGGCTGGAAGCGGCCACCGCGAAGGTGACGACGGCCGCGAAGCGGTCCTTGTCGCTGCCCATCGCCTGGCCGAGCGCACCCGTCAGCGAGCCGACGAGGCCGAGCCCGGCGACCGCGACGATCAGCGCTTTCGGCATGGCGAGGATCAGCGCCAGCAACAGGCCCGTGGTGGCGGCGATGGCGAGGTAGAACAGCGCATACCAGATGCCGGCCTTCCAGCGTTCCTTCGGATCGGGATGCGTATCGGCGCCGGTGCAGATCGAGGCGCTGATCGCCGCCATGTTGACCATATGCGCGCCGGTCGGCGCGGTCAGGAAGGACATGAGCCCGGTGACGAACAGGCAGGACGCCGTCGGCGGCTGGTAGCCGGCGGCACGCAGCACGGCGAAGCCCGGCAGGTTCTGCGCCGCCATGGTGACGAGGTAGAGCGGGATGCCGATACCGGCGATCGCGGTGAAATCGAGATGCGGGACGATCAGCTCGATATGGGTCAGGGCGACCGGCCCGGCCGGCAGCGTCGCGGTGCCAGTCGCGAAGGCGAGCGCAAGCCCTGCGCCCAAAGCCGCGATCACGCCGAGGAATGGGCTCCACAGCCGGGCGAGTAGGAAGACGACGAGCAGCGTCAGCACCAGGATCGGCTGCAGCCGCATCTCGTCGAAGACCGCTACGACGAAGCGGAAGATCACGCCGGCCAGCATCGCCGCGGCGATGCTCATCGGAATGCGCCCGACCAGCGCTCCGAGCGGGCGGAAGGCCGCGGTCGCCATCATCAGCACCGCGGCAGCGAGGAATGCGCCGACGGCCGAGGCGATATCGGCGCCGCTGGCAGACGCGATCAGCGCTGCGCCCGGCGTCGACCAGGCGCAGATGATCGGCATGCGGTGCCGCCAGGACAGGAAGAAGCCGGCGAGCGCCTGCGCGATGGCGAGGCCCGCCACCCAGGAGACAGTCTGGGCCGGCGTGGCGCCCATCGCCTGCGCGGCGGCGAGAACAACCGCGACCGAGGCCGAGTAGCCGACGAAGGCGGCGACAAGGGCGGAGAAGAACTGCGACATCGGCCGGGCCTACTGATCCCAGGCGGTCGGCCAGGTCTCGGCGAGCGTCGCGCCCAGGCGCACCGGCCAGGCCGCCTTGGCGAGGCCGGTGCGGTCGTCGGTCTCGACCGCGATGCCCGAGAGCGTGCCTTCGCCGAGCGCCGGCTCCAGCCGCGAGCCCGGCGTCTTCTGCAGGAAGCGCCGGATCGCCTCCTCCTTCTGCATGCCGAGGATCGACTCGTAGTCGCCGCACATGCCGGCATCGGTCTGGTAGGCGGTGCCGGCCGGCAGCACGCGCGTGTCCGAGGTCGGGACATGGGTATGGGTGCCGACGACGAGGCTGGCGCGGCCGTCGAGGTAGTAGGCCATGGCGAGCTTCTCGCTGGTCGCCTCGGCATGGACGTCGACGATGACCGCGTCGGCGGCGTCGCCCAGCGGGCAGGCGGCGAGCTCACGCTCCAGCGCGGCGAAGGGGTCGTCGAGCGCGTCCATGAACAGGCGGCCCATGACGTTGACGACGAGGACGCGCGCGCCGTTGCGCGCCTCGATCACGGTGGCGCCGCGGCCCGGCGTGCCGGGCGGATAGTTCGCCGGGCGGATCAGGCGCGGCTGGCGCTCGATGAAGACCATCGCCTCGCGCTGGTCCCAGGAATGGTTACCGAGCGTGACGACGTCGGCGCCGGCGGCCAGGGTCTCGTCGCAGATCGCCTCGGTGATGCCGAAGCCGCCGGCGGCGTTTTCGCCATTGATCACGACGCAGTCGAGCTTCCAGCGCTCGCGCAGGCCGGGAAGACGATCCTGGACAGCGAGGCGGCCGGCACGTCCGACGATGTCACCGAGAAAGAGCAGACGCATGTCACTATCCAACCATCGGGCTGCGCATCGCGGCCCATCCTGTCGCATGTCCGCACAAGCCGGCCGCCCCGGCTCTCCTCAGGCCGCGCGATATGACTATGCGGTTCTGAAAAGCACGGCAGGACGGCGGCGTCTTGAAGGAAAGGCGCGCCTGCTAATGACGTGATCGCCGCGGCGAAATCAACCGCAGCGGATGGTCTCGCCCTGCGTCACCACCCAGTCGAGGCGGCGATCATGCGGCTCGGCCGGCACTTCGGCGATCTCCTGCGCCGCATAGGCGATGCCGACGGTCGCGACCGGTTCGAGCTCGGTGATGGCGCGGTCGTAATAGCCCTTGCCGTAGCCGATGCGGTAGCCGCGCCGGTCGAAGGCGGCGAGCGGGACGATCAGGATGGTGGGTCTCACCTGCGGCTGCTCGGGCGCCGGCACCAGCGTGCCGAAGCCGCCGGGGACGATCGGCTCCCAGGGCGCCCAACGCCGGAAATGCATGCGCTTCTCGACGATCGCCGGCAGGCAGAGCGGCAGTCCGCGCGCGTGCAGCGCTTCCAGGATCGGGCGCGGATCGGCCTCCGAGCGCATCGGCCAATAGGCGGAGATCGGCCCCTGCGTGAACACCGGCAGCGCCAGCACACCTTCGACGATGGCCTCGTCCCAGAGCAGGCGATCGTCGAGTTCGAGAGCGTCGCGTCCGGCGAGCGCCTCGGCACGCAGCGCAGCCTTGCGGGGAGAGGGAACGAGGGAGACGTTCTCGGTCATGGGGTGCGGAGCCACCTCGGCCGTGGAGATTTCGATCCCGGGACACCTACAAAGTAGGTGGGCGCCGTGTGTCCGGGTCCAAGGGACCCGGTCAGGGACAGCTCCCTAGGGAGTCGTATGGGCCCGGGAATACATGACTCGCACGCACCAGGCAGCCCCGCCGCGACAAGGTAGGACGCATGCCGGCAAAGCGCCAGAGGTGCGCTACGAAAAGCCGCCGGGATTTTTCGCCTCAGGCCCCGCGCGCCATCCCGTGCCGGATCACGCGATCGATCAGGTCGGGATAGGCGATGCCGCTGGCGGCGAGAGCTTTCGGGAACATGCTGATGTCGGTGAAGCCGGGGATGGTGTTGATCTCGTTGACCAGCGCGCTGCCATCCGGGAGCAGGAAGAAGTCGACGCGGGCCATGCCGTCGCAGCCGAGCGCATAGAAGGCGCGCTTCGCCAGCGCCTGCAGATTGGCGATCACGTCCTCGGGCAGATCGGCCGGCACCTCGACCCGCGCCCCGTCCTCGTCGAGATATTTGGCCTCGTAGGTGTAGAAGCCATGGCTCGCTGCAGCGACGATCTCGCCCGGTAGCGAGACGATCGTCTCGCCATCGGCCTGCTCCAGCACGCTGAGCTCGATCTCGCGGCCGGCGATGAACTCCTCGATCAGCACTACGCGGTCGTGTCGGAAGGCTTCCGCGAGCGCCGCTGCGAAGCTCACAGCATCCGTCGCCTTGCTGACGCCGACCGAGGAGCCCTGCCGGGCCGGCTTGACGAAAAGCGGCAAGCCGAGTGCGGCCTTGGCCTCGTCGAAGCTGAGCGCCTCGCCCTGCCGCACGGTGAGCGAGCGGGCGACGCCGAGCCCCGCCTCGCGCAGCAGCCGCTTGGCGATGTCCTTGTCGAGCGCGTTGGCCGAGCCGGCGATGCCGCAGCCGGCGAGCGGGATGCCGGCGACCTGAGCCAGCCCCTGTACCGAGCCGTCCTCGCCATCGAGGCCGTGCAGAACCGGGAAGAGTACGTCGATCTTCGGCAAGGTTTGCGGTGCGCCACCATCCTGCAACCGCAGCAGGCGTCCCTTCCCGCCGGGCAGCAGGCAAAGCTCGGCGCCGTCCTGCGGGATCGGATCGGGCAGCACGCCGTTCTGCAGTTCGAGCTCGCGCCACGCGCCGGCCTTGGTGATCAGGATCGGCACGACGTCATACTTCGCCTTGTCGATCGCCTTGACCACATTGGCGGCCGACATCAGCGAAACCTCGTGCTCAGAGGACTTGCCGCCGAGGAGAATCGCCACCCGAACCCTGTCGCCCATCGTCACCGCCTTCACCGATTCGCTTCACCTGCGAAGCGTCAGTCGGGCATGATTGAGGAATTGCAAAGGCGGCACACGATAATGCCAATCATCTTGCGGAGTGGTCTAACCGTCTTGGAACGGGTGGAGGATTAAGATCCCGGCTTGATCCGCTCGCTCCCTTGCAGCCCAATCACTTGATAGGTGCGCCAGCAATTCGAGCTGTTTTTCGAAACGTAGGCGTCGACTATCCTCCCCAGCGCGACGATGCTCCAATTCATGCTTACCGGCCATCTCAAACGTCACGTCCCGAAAGACCCAATATAACAGGAGATCGAGTTCAGCGGTCACGTCCCGGTTACGTTCGCTGCCACGTTCGGCGACGACATAGTGGTAGACTTGGCTGACCTCGATATGAGGGCGTCCCGTTTGATCCGAAGTCCCGTAGCTCGGCAAGGAAAGACGGGGCGCGCCGATCATATCGGACAGGGCTTCGATGACAGTTTGCAATGAAGCCAGATTCAGGCGGGTCGGGCGCATGCAACCTCATCCGATGGATATCGAATAAAGCTAAGCTTCTGCGGTCGATGCGAGAAGGGCAAAAGGCAGGCTGGTCGCGATTGACTTCCCCGCCGCCATCAGCTTTTCATCGCGGCAGAGCGCATGGGGCGCCACCAGTCCGCGGCAAGGGAGCCTGCTCCCACCCACGCATTGAGCGACGACATCGCATCATCGCTTTCTTCCGGCCTGTCGAGCGGACATCAGGCTTTTCTCGGAAGGAAGACCCATGTCTGATCCCACCCGCGAACTCACGCCCCGCTCGACCCTCGAGACGATCCGTCGCCAGGCCAAGCGCTGGCTGAAGGAGATCGAGGCCGGCGACACCGAGGCCATTGCCCGCTTCCGCAAGCTGATGCCCGGCCATGCCGGCGGGGCCAAGCTGCGCGAGGTCCAGCACGCGCTCGCTCGCGATTACGGGCTGGCGAGCTGGGCCGCTCTCAAGCAGGAGCTCACAACCCGCGAGGTCGTGGCACGCGGCCATGCCGCGCTCGTCACGCTGTTCCTGGAGAAATCGGCGCTGCGCTACGGCGTCAGGCCGGGGACGCAGAGCTGGGGCGAGTACGAGGCCGACCGGCCGGCGCGCGGCGCGCTGGCGCAGCGCCTGCTCGAACGCCATCCCGAGATCGTCAGCGACAGCATACATGCCGCCATCGCGGCTCATGATCTCGACGCCGTTCGGAGCTTTCTCAGCAAGGAGTCAGCGCTCGCGGACAAAACGAGTGAGTTCGACGGCTGGACGCCGCTTGTCCGCCTCGCCTTCACCCGGCTGCCGAACGAAGCTCTGTCGCGCAACGCCGTCGCCATCGCGCAGCTTCTGCTCGACCACGGCGCCGACCCGAACGCGCTGTTCAGCGACGGCACCAATCATTTCACGCCGCTGACCGGCGTCATCGGCGGCGGCGAGAGCAACCAGCCGCCGCATCCACAAGCCGAAGCACTGGCGCGCCTCCTGATCTCGCGCGGAGCGGACCCGGTGAATGGCCAGGCACTCTACAATTCGTCCCTCGGTACCGACGATGTGACATGGCTCGACTTGCTCTGGAGCGAGACGGAGAAGCGTGGCGAGACCGGGCGCTGGCATGAGCCGGTGCGGGAGCTGCCGGCACCGCCGCTCGACTATCTGCTCGGCAACGCCGTGCCGCGCCAGCCGAAACGCGCCGCCTGGCTGCTCGCCCATGGCGCCAACGCACAGGCGCTGAATGCCTATTCGAAGCAGGGCCTGGTCAAGCAGGCCATGCTCGACGGTCGCAGCGACCTCGTTCGCCTGCTCATCGACAATGGCGCGAGCCCGGTCGAGCTAAGCGGGCAGGAAGCCGTCACCGCCGCGATCGCGCGAGGCGACGAGGCCGAGACGCGCCGCCTGCTCGCCGATAGTCCGGAGGTCCTGCTCAGCCCGGCGCCATTCTTCGTCGCGATCCGGCAGGGCAAGCCGGAAATCGCGGCGCTCGCCTTGCGCCTCGGTGTCTCGCCGGACGCGCAGACCCACGATGGCGTCCGCGCTTTGCACGAAGCCGCCGGCAGCGATGCAATCGAGGTTGTCGCGCTGCTGGCCGAGGCCGGCGCTGAGATCGATCCGATCGAGCGCCGCTATGGCTCGACCCCACTCGGCTGGGCGCGGCATCAGGGCGCCAGCGCCGCGCAGATCTATCTGGCCTCGCGCAGCCGCGATGTGGAAGCCTTATGCCAGGCAGCCGAGATCGAGCGGCTGGAGGCTCTGTTTGCCGACGATCCGACGCTCGCCAATGCGCCGGCCCGTTCGGGCGAGCCGCCGTTGTTCTGCCTGCCCGATGACGACACCAGCGCCTGCGACCTCGTCGAGTTCCTGCTGGCAGCGGGAGCCAATCCGATAGTGCGGAACGCGGAAGGGCTCACGCCGGCGCAAGCGGCGCGCAAGAAGGGGCTGCTGGATGCCGCGGCGCTGCTGGAGACGTCCCTTCTCCCCTCGGGGGAGAAGGTGGCAGCGCGAAGCGCTGACGGATGAGGGAAGGGTCGCGCAAGCGGCCCTTTCTCGTTCACCCAGTCGACCCGCCCTCATCCCCTGCCGGACCTTCTCCCCCGAGGGGAGAAGGAAGCTAAGCCGCCTCCAGCCCGAACTGCAGCGCAGCCAACCGCGCATAGAGCCCGCCCTTGGCGACGAGGGCGGCATGCGTGCCTTCCTCGACCACGCGGCCGTCCTCCATCACCAGGATACGATCGGCGGAGAGGATGGTGGCGAGGCGATGGGCGACGACAAGCGTCGTCCGACCCTGCATCAAACGGTCGAGCGCGTCCTGCACGGCGCGCTCGCTTTCCGAATCGAGCGCCGAGGTCGCCTCGTCCAACAGCAGGATCGGGGCGTCCTTCAGCACGGCCCGCGCAATGGCGAGACGCTGGCGCTGGCCGCCGGACAAGGTGACGCCGCGCTCGCCGATCACGGTGTCGTAGCCTTGGGGCAAGGCGCGGATGAAGCCGTCGGCGGCGGCGAGCTGCGCGGCGTCCTCGATCTCGGCACGGCTCGCCCCGGGGCGGCCATAGGCGATGTTGTCGGCGACGGAGACGCCGAACACGGTCGGCTCCTGCGGCACCAGCGCGAAGCGGCTGCGCCAATCGGTCGGGTCGGCCTCCGGCCCGGCGACACCATCGACGACGACGCGGCCGGCGAAGGGGTCGTAGAAGCGCAGCGCCAATTGCAGCACCGTGCTCTTGCCGGCGCCCGACGGCCCGACCAGCGCGACCCGCTCGCCTGGCTTGATTGCGAGGTCGAGATCGGCGAGCGCGAGGTTGCTGCGGCCGGGATAGCGGAACGACACCCCCTCGAAGGCGAGCGCCCCGACCGGCGGCTGCGGCAGCGCTTTCGGATGCGGAGGCGCGGCGATCGCCGGCTTGGTGGCGAGGATCTCGCCGAGCCGTCCGGCCGCACCGGCCGCGGCCGAGATATCGCCATAGACCTCGGAAAGCTGGCCGAGCGAGCTCGCCGCCAGCACGGCGTAGAGCACGAATTGCGACAGGCGCCCGCCGCTCATCCGTCCGGCGAAGACCTCGGTCGCGCCGACCCAGAGCACGAGGACGACGCTGGCCGAGACCAGGAAGATCGCGATGCCGGAGAGCCAGGCGCGCGAGCGCGTCGCATCGCGCGAGGCGGCGTAGGCGCCGTCCGAGGCGCCCTGGAAGCGCGCCGTCGTATCGCGTTCGGCGCCGAAGGATTGCATGGTCCGGATCGCGCCGATCGCCTCGGAGGCGAAGGCCGAGGCATCGGCGAGCCGATCCTGCGCGGCGCGGGCGCGCTTGCGCACGCTGCGCCCCGAGAAGACCAGCGGCAGCACGACCAGCGGGATCGCGCCGATCACGATCGCCGAGAGCTGCGGGCTGGTGATGATCATCAGCACAAGCGCGCCGAGGAACATGATGCCGTTGCGCAGCGCGATCGAGGCGGTCGAGGCGAAGGTCGACTTGATCTGGGTGGTGTCAGCCGTCAGACGCGAAACCAGGTCGCCGGCCCGGCTGGCGTCGAAGAAGGCCGGCTCGAGCCGGGTCAGATGCGCGAAGACGTCGGCCCGCAATTGCGAGACGACGCGCTCGCCGACCGTCATCACCAGGTAGAAGCGAAAGGAACTCGCCAGCGCCAGCACGGCGACCACGCCGATCAGCAGCGCGAAATAGGAGTTCGCCAGCTGCTGCTCGCCACCGGAGAAGCCGACGTCGATGACACGCCGGACCGCCATCGGCAGCGCCAGCGTCGCGAGCGAAGCGATGATCAGGGCGACGAGCGCGAAGGCGATGCGCTGCTTCTGCGCCAGCGCATAGGGCCAGAACGAGCGCAGCGCCTTGAAATCCGGCCGCGCCTTTTGATCTTCGTTATTCTCGTTCGCCACGCTCACTCGTCCTGAAAAGCTTGCACCGCCGCCGCGGCTGCGCTATGGGCAGCCCACTTCACGACAGGCTCATACGAATTGTTCGAAGAGCCGGCGATGCGCGCCGAGTTCCGGCCGCCCGCTTTTCGAATTGAGGATTTCGCCATGAAGACCGGCATTCATCCCGACTACCACACCATCAAGGTCGTCATGACCGATGGCACCGAATACTTCACGCGTTCGACGCTGGGCAAGGAGGGCGACACCCTCAACCTCGACATCGATCCGAAGACCCACCCGGCCTGGACCGGCGGCAGCCAGCAGCTGATGGACCGCGGCGGCCGCGTTTCGCGCTTCAACTCGCGTTTCGGCGCTCTGGGCGCCCTCGGCAAGAAGTAATTCGCCTTTCGGGGCCAGCGACTGCAACAGAAAAGCCCGGCCTCGCGGCCGGGCTTTTTTGCGTTGACGGCGACGATAGGCCGCGGCGCTCTTCTCAGCCCAGCAGCGCCAGCCGGGCCTGCAGGCCCTCGATCTGGCCGCGCACCGGGTTCGCCGGAGCGGGGCGAGCGGCGCCTGACATCTGCCCGTCGAGATTGCGGATCCGCTCCTGCAGGCGGATCGAATGGCCAATCAGATCGCGCAGGCGCTGTGGCAGGCATTCCGCCTCAGCGCTCGTCGGCTGCAGCATTGGCTCGGCAATGCGCACCTTGTTGTGCTCGTTGCGGGCCTGCTCGGCGCTCATCTCGCCCTCGGCGACGGCGCGCTGCACCAGCAGCCAGGAGGCGATCTGCATCAGCCGGGTCGTCAGGCGCATGCTCTCGGTCGCATAGGTCAGCGAGACCTCGCGCGGCAGCGCCGCCGACTCGGCCCGCCCCTCCCCGTCGAGATAGGAGGCGGTCGCCTCGACCAGCCCCATCCCCTCGCGGAACAGCTGCATGAACGCGTCGGACTTGACGAAGCCGCGCGCGAACGAGATCGCGCCGTCCTCGGCCTCGGGCCTCAGCATCGTCAAATCGGTCATCCCATGTCTCCAATCGGCACAATGGCGCGCGATCGAAAGACGCGACGCCGAACTGGCCGGGACATCGCAAGGATAACGCCATCACTCTGTCGGCGCCGTGGTAACGTGTCGTTAAGGTTAACGGTGCGATGGTCCCGCCCGGCAACACCCCGCTTTGCCCGGCTGGACCGGGCTACGGACCCAAAAAAAGAGCCGCCCCGAAGGCGGCTCGAAGGTCAACAGGGAGGCGTCAAACAGAGTGGGCAGGAGCCACTCGACATCCAGACAAACTGGATGATGCGATTCATAATTCGGAATCGTTAAGAGGCCGTTAACGCCGCCCGAAAATGCGACAAATTCGATCGATCCTGGCGCAGTTTTCGATTCAGCGTGTCACCGTCAGCTTCAGGCCGAAGCGCTCGCTGACGAAGCGCTCGCCGAGCGAATAGCGATAGGTGCCTCCGAGGCTGATGCTGGGCGCGATCTGCCGCCGGACCTCGATGCTGTGGCCGCCGAGCACCGTGACCGGCGCCTGCATGATCACGGTGGTCTGCGGCCAGCGGAACTGGAAGGCGGCGAGCGGCTTGCCACCATCCTCGCGCAGCCCGATCCGGGCGGTGTCCTCCACGGCGATGGCGGGCGTTGCGGCGAGCAAAGCCATGGCGATTGCGACGAAGCGCATCGTCTTGTCTCCTGTCTTCAGCGGCAGGCGCACGGCCGCGGGCAGCGTCAGGGCTGCCGCTCGGCTTCGTTTCCACCTGCTGTCATTGTCGGAAGCGACCCCAGCCGAGACACTGCGCCGGCGCGGGCAGGCGGCATTCGGCCGCCTTCTGTCCACGTCCTCAGGATAGGTGCTTCGGCTCTGTCTGCGAAGATGAATATCCGTTCATCTGCTGGCGCATCTTGTCGCGTGGCAGGAAGGACTCAGCCGTTCCGAAATTGCCGCAGCACCCGCGACAGCTGTTGACCGCCGCGATTTCGCCTCACGCCTTCTTGAAGAACGCGTCGGCAGCCGAGCGCGATGCGGACTTCGTCTCGCGCGCCTCCTTCAGGCGCTCGATCTCCACTTCCAGCAGCGTGATCCGCTCGCCCAGCTCCGCGACGGAGAGCTGCGACAGATCCTGCCCGATCTCGTGGGCCCGCTTCGGCGCGGGGCGGTCGTCGTCGAGAAATCCAGCCATCATAGCCTCGCCTTGCATCCTCGGAGCGCGGGAGCTTAATCGGACGGGAACGCCGAGACCACAGGCGAGGAGACTGCGCATGACCGCCCTGCCCGAGATGATGACCGCGATCGGCTTCGATGCCCCCGGCGGACCGGATGCCCTGAAACCGCAGCAGCGCCCGGTGCCGCAGCCCGGCCCTGGCCAGGTCCTGATCCATGTCGCGGTCGCCGGCGTCAACCGGCCCGACGTCTTGCAGCGCATGGGTGGCTACGCCCCGCCGCCCGGCGCCTCGGACATTCCCGGCCTCGAGCTCGCCGGCCGGATCGTCGCGCTCGGCGAAGGCGTCTCGCGCTACGAGGTCGGCGATCAGGTCTGCGCGCTCGTCGCTGGCGGCGGCTATGCCGAATATGCCGTGGTCCACGAGGACAATGCCTTGCCGATTCCCTCCGGCTTGTCGCTGGAGGAAGCGGGTGCGATCCCTGAGACCTTCTTCACCGTCTGGACCAACGTCTTCCAGCGCGGCGGCCTGAAGAAGGGCGAGAGCTTCATGGTGCATGGCGGCACCTCGGGCATCGGCACCACCGCGATCCAGCTCGCCAAGGCCTTTGGCGCGACCGTGCTGGCGACCGCCGGCTCCGACGACAAATGCGCCGCCTGCCGCGAGCTCGGCGCCGATTACGCCATCAACTACCGCACCGAGGATTTCGTTGCCGCGGCGAAGGCCGCGACCGGTGGGCGCGGCGTCAATCTGATCCTCGACATGGTCGGCGGCGACTATATCAACCGCAACTACGATGCCGCAGCAGAGAGCGGCCGCATCGTCCAGATCGCCTTCCTCAACGGGCCGAAGGCCGAGGTCAATTTCAGCCGCCTGATGCTGAAGCGCCTGACCCATACCGGCTCGACCCTGCGCCCGCGCACGATCGCCGAGAAGGCTGCGATCGCCCGCGAGCTCGAGGAGAAGGTCTGGCCGCTGCTGACCGAAGGGCGCTGCAAGCCGGTGGTCCACGCCCGCTTCCCGCTGGCGCAAGCGGCCGAAGCCCACCGGCTGATGGAGAGCAACGCCCATATCGGCAAGATCGTGCTGACGGTCTGAGGGCAAGCGCGAGGCCGGGCGGCAGGCCCGGCCCCGCGTCAACTCAGGCGCTCGCGCGTGATCGCTCGGAGAAATCGAGATTCTGAGGCTGCGGAAGATGCCGGCCGTGCACATGTGTCGGCACCACCTTCTCGTCGACCGGCACGAGCTGGACCGAGCGAACCCAGCAGCGACCATATCCCTGCAGGAAGAAGCCGTAATTGATGCTGGCGGCGTCCTCCGGAACATCAAGCACGATGCTGCGCTGCGTCCAGCCGGCATTGCCGCGCAGCGCTCCCTCGGTCTGGCGCTGCATCATGTTGTCGAAGCGCAGCACCTTGCCGCTCGCGTCGTCGATGCGAAGCCAGATCGTCCCGGCGTCGGCATCTTCCGTCTTCAGGCTGGCCGTGAGCTGAAGCCGCGAGCCGCGGTAGGCATCGGCGACGATGCTCTGCATGAGCGTCGCGAACTGGCCGGCCGCGAGATCGATGCCGCTGGCGCGGCTGAAACGGCTCTCGATCAGCGCAACGCCGGGCCGCTCCGGATCGATTCCGAGCCGATACTGATTCTTGTCGTGGTTGCCCCAGACCGTCCAGCCCTGCGGCATCGGCAGCGTGCGCGGGTCTGTGGCATCGTCGATCAGCGCACTGAGCGTGTTCCAGTTCGCTACCCCGAACTGTCGGGAAACGATTTCCAGACAATCGCTATGTGAAAGCTCGATCTTGCGTTCCGCCAAAGCCTGACGAAGCGACTTCGCCATGGCTTTCGCATCCATGAAACTGCGCATGGTTCAAACCCTCTTTGCCAGGGCGATCTCCGCTCGGATGTCAGTGCTCGCATTGCTGACGGATCGCCCTTTGCACAGGGTCAAACCGAAGGATCGAGGTGCATTCGCCATATCCGAATCGGACGCGAGCGGCCGGCTGCACTGGCCGATCGGGAGACTAGCAGCGGCTCAACCCCAGTCAACGCGCTGCCCAGCGGCACCTGCCATGCTTTCCATGGACAGCGCTCGCCGCTTTGCCTATAAGGCGGCCATCCTCCTCATCGTCGATGATTTGGATGACCGGCCGGGGCGGCCGGTCGGCGCATGAGAGCTATTGCCCGCGACATTCCAGGAGACGGCCCGTGTCACAAACGCCGCTGATGCCGAAAGCCACTGCGGTCTGGCTGGTCGAGAACACCTCGCTGACCTTCGAGCAGATCGCCGAGTTCTGCAAACTGCACCCGCTCGAAGTACGCGGCATCGCCGACGGCGAAGTCGCGGCCGGCATCAAGGGCCTCGACCCGATCACCTCCGGCCAGCTCACCCGCGAGGAGCTCGAGCGCGCCGCCAAGAACCCGTCGCACCAGCTCAAGCTCGCCGAGCGCAAGGTCAAGGTGCCTGAGATCAAGCGCACCAAGGGACCGCGCTACACCCCGGTGTCCAAGCGCCAGGACCGCCCGAACGCGATCCTCTGGCTGCTGCGCAACCATCCCGAGCTCAAGGACGCGCAGATCATCCGCCTGATCGGCACGACCAAGACGACGATCGCCCAGATCCGTGATCGCACGCACTGGAACACCCAGCAGCTGCAGCCGATCGACCCGGTCAGCCTCGGCCTCGCCTCGCAGATCGACCTCGACTTCGAGGTGGCCCGCGCCGCCAAGGAGCGCCCTGCGATGGTCCTCCAGGACACCGGCTCGACCTTGCTCCCGGCCGAAGAGACCACCGCGCCGCAGCCGGCGCCGGCTTCGCAGCCCTTCGCCGACATGAGCCGGCCCAAGCGCGAGGAAGAAGAGAAGATCGACGTCGATTCGGTCTTCGCCAAGCTGAAGCAGCTCAAGCGTCCGGCCGAAGAGGACGACGACGGCGGCTACTGAGCAAGCTGAACACCGCTTCGATCAGGCCGCCTCAGCGGCCTGATCGTCAGTTCTCGGTCTGCCTCGGGTCGGCGCAGGCCGCAGACCGGCGTCAGGCGACGCCGAGCTCCTCGCTCACCGCCACCAGCCCGTCACGCAAGGCGGCGGTCGTCTTGACGATGCCACGCCGCTCGCGCACGCCGATGCGGCTATAGACCGCCCCGCCCGGCTCCTGGCCGTAGATGGCGTCGACCGTGGCCTTCGCCGCCGCGAACTTTGCCTGGACTTCCTGCGCCAACCCGGCCTTCTTCGCCGAAAGCGCCGTGGCGAACGGCCTGTACTGGCTCTCGATTCCCGCAAGGTTGCTGCGGAAGATCAGCAGGCTGCGGTCGGACCACGTCTCTTCCTCGCCGGAGATTTTCTTCGCGCCGATTTCCGTGGCGAGCGCGATCATGCCCTTGAAGCTGTCCTTGGCCGAGAACCGCTCGCGTTCGCCGAGAGCCTTGCCGAGCTCCGCGATCGAGGTTTCGAGCTCGCGCGCGACCGGCAGGGCCGCTGCGAGATCGCCATCGCCGAACAGAAGCGCCTCGATCTTGTGGAAGCCCTTGAAGCCGGGATCGCTGTCGCCGAGTTCATGCGCATAGGCGCGCGAGTCGATCGCCTTGTCGATCTCCTCGAAATTGGCGGCGAGCACCTCGATCTCCTCGTATGGTGGGCGCGAAGCGATATAGGCCGCCTCGGCAGCGGCGCGATCGCTTCCCGACAATGCCTTGGTCAGCGCCGCGACCAGCGGCTTCTGCTCGTCATTGCGCTTGCGGAAATAGGCGATGCCGGCCTCGACCGCCGTGGCGTGCCCGTCGGCGGCCAAGCTGCGCCCCGTGGAACCAATGGCGACGACGGCGGCCGAAGCCAGGATGAGTTCTCTGCGGCTGGTGCGCATGGTCGATCTCCTCTGGTGGAACCGGCCGACCATAGGCGTGCATCGCGGCGATAGCGAGCGATCAAAGGCGCTATCTATTTGGAATAATTAAATAATATATCAATTTCACCAGCAGCCGAGAGAGACTTTTTTTCCAGTGCTTGTCGATGGGCGTCTGCCTTGCAAAGGTTGCATGATGACCACGCCCTCACTCGCCTTCACCTTCCTTGGCAGCGGCGCACCGCCCGTCAGCCTGCGCCGCGCCGGCCCCGCTCATCTCGTCGAGACGGGCGGCGTCAAGCTTCTGATCGATTGCGGCTCCGGCGTCAGCCAGCGCCTCGTCGCCGCCGGCCATGCCGGGGCGCAGATCGATGCGCTCATCGTCACCCATGAGCATTCCGACCATCTGGTCGATTTCTACCAGCTGATCGTCTCGTCCTGGCATCAGGGCCGCAACCGGCCCTGGCGCGTGATCGCGCCCGCTCCCGCGCTCGCCAACATGCGCGGGCAGTACGAGGCCTTCGCCCGCGAGCGCGCCTTGCGCATCGCCTTCGAGAAGCGCCCGGATGCGAGCGGCCTCGAGGTCGTGTTCGAGGAGCTGCGCGAAGGTCCAGTGCCGGGACTGAGCGCTCTTTCCGTTGATGCCTTCCTCGTCGATCACAAGCCGGTCGAGCCGGCCTTCGGATTGTCGCTCTCGGCCGAAGGCAGCCGCATCGTCTTCTCCGGCGACACCCGCCTGACGCCCTCGCTCGAACAGGCCGCGCAGGGCTGCGACCTCCTCGTCTGCGAGGTCTTCATCGACAGCCAGATGCCGGTCACTGCCGGCGTACGCTCGGCCGAGACGGTGGCCTCGGTCCAGAGCTATCACATGACGCCGGCCGTGGTGGCCGGCTTGGCCAAGCGTGCCGGCGTCAGGACGCTGGCGCTGACCCATCTCGTCCCGCCAGGGGCCGATACCGCGGCACTCTTCGCCGAGGTCCGGGCCGGGGGCTATGCCGGGCCGCTGATCGTCGGCGAGGACCTGATGCGGCTGGAACTGCCGGCACGGTTGC
Source organism: Rhizobiales bacterium 2SD (assembly GCA_005502805.1). Classification (GTDB taxonomy): domain Bacteria; phylum Pseudomonadota; class Alphaproteobacteria; order Rhizobiales; family Beijerinckiaceae; genus Allobosea. The sequence goes on from SCMY01000002.1 coordinate 480,272, forward strand.
TGCGCTGGAACGGCGCCGCTCTGGGTTTCTGAGCGACCGTTCAGGCCGCTCGGCGCAATCCCGAGCGATCCTGCCCGCCATCGAGCCGGAAGCCGCCCGCCAGCCTCGCGACCGCTTCGGCCGCCTCGGCCATGCCGCGCCCCGCTGCAGCGGTGCGTTCCGCCGCCTGGGCATTATCCTGCGTCGCGGCATCGATCTCGACCAGCGCCCGCTCGATCGCGCCGACGCCCTGCGACTGCTCGGCCGTCGCCTGGCTGATCTCGCCGAAGGCCTGCGCGACTTCCTCGACCTCGCTGGAGATGGTGGTGAGGCTGGCGCCGGCCTCGCGCACCAGCTTCACACCCTCGTCGACATGGACCTTGGTCTCGCTGATCAGGGCTCGCACGTCGCGCGCCGCATCGGCCGATTGCTGGGCGAGCCGGCGAACCTCGGTCGCGACCACCGCGAAACCGCGGCCGCCCTCGCCAGCCCGCGCCGCCTCGACCGAGGCGTTGAGCGCGAGCAGGTTGGTCTGGAAGGCGAGCCCGTCCATGACCTCGACGATGTCGACGATCCGGCGCGCCTGCTGGTCGATCTTGTCGATCGCCTCGACCGCACGTCCCGCCACAGCCACGCCCGCACCGGCATCGTCAGCGGTCGAGCGCGCCTTGCGCGCCGCCGCGTGGACGATGTCGGACGTCTGCCGGACGGTGGCCGCGATCTCCTCGATCACGCTGGAGGTATCCTGGACCGCATTGGCCTGGCTCTGTCCGCGTTGCGACAGATCGAGCGTCGCCGAGAGGATGTCGTCGGCGGCACTGCGCGTCTGCGCGGCATTATCAGCCACGGCCGCCAGGGCTCCGGCGAGCGCCTCCGCGGAGCGGTTGAAATTGCCGGCGACAGCGGCGAGCCGTCCCTCGAAGCCGGTCGACATCCGGGTGCTGAGGTCGCCATCGGCCAATGCCGAGAGCGCGCGGTCAGCCTCGTCGAGGAAGGATTCGCAGGCTTGCGTCAGCTCGTCGATGCCGCTCACCAGCGCGCTGAACCGGCCAAGGTCGTCGGTGCGAACGGTTCGGGCCGAGAAATCGCCGCGCTTGGCGGCATCGACGACGCCGGCGACGGCCTCGAGCAGGTGCGCCTCGACCGCGGCGCGCTCGGTCTCGCTCGCTTCGCTGTCGTGCCGCAACGCTTCGGCGCGCTCCTGATTGGCCAAGGCCGTCGAAGCCGCCTCGTCGGCCTGGCTCAGAGCGGTCGCCAGCCGTTGCGCGATCCAGATCAGCGCCCCCGCCTCGGCGACGAGGATGACGGCATGAACAACGACGCGGGCGAACTCGCTGCCATCGGGGAACACCGCAGCCGGATAGGCGAAGTTGAGCACGAGGTGGTGCACCGCCACGACCGCCGTCGCCGCCAGGATCGAACGCCAGCAGCACCAGGCCGTCATCACCGCGAGTGCGGCGAAGAAGGCCATGTGCATGTCGATCTGGTAGCGCGTGCCCTCGGCGGCGAAGACCAGCAACGCCACCTGGCCGTTGATCGCGATGGTCGAGATCACACGGGTCGACAGGCCGATCCCGTCCGAGCGCCAGGCCAGCAAGGTGGCCGCAGCGAGCAACGTCGAAACCAGCCCGATCGCGAGCAACGCCGGATGGCCGGCGAACCAGCCGACGCCGCAGGTCACCGGCACCAGCAGCCACTGCCCGGTCATCAGCGGCTTGGCGAAGGCGTGGCGGAACGTCTCGAGGCTGTGGCTCATGGGGACCGTCTCGCTGGGATGAGGAGATCGCGCGCCTGACCGGAGCAGCCGCCGCCCAGCCCTGCCAGGACGAGGGCGGCGCCGGCGCTGTAGAGGCGCGTGGAAAAACCGGGGATGTCCGAACGGGCCAGCAGGCCGAAGCGGCCGATCGGGGCGAGGATGACGCCGTCCGCCCGGCTCACCGCCTCGACGGCTTGGGCGGAGCTGCTGGCGAGCACGACGACGATGGCCCCGTCGCGCGGGGCGAGGACGACGCCGATCGGCGCGAGCAACGCGCCGATCGCCAAGGCCAGCAATCCGACGCGTGGGCGAGGCGCCATCGTTTAAATCCGGCGGGATAAGCGCCTGCGATCCTGAACGATTCTATTTAAAGCAACGTAAAGTTGTACTTTCGTCGCACTGCGCGGCTGCGCCTTCAGCCAAACATCTATGGCCTGACAGAGTTGTCGTTCAAATCCGCATCTTCGTGCCCGATCAGGCGCATAATCTGGCGATCCTTCAGGAAGAAATAGAAGTTGTAGGCCTTGTGGCAGCCAGGGCATTCGCCCGAGCAGCGCTCGATGAGGTACACGGATGGCCCCTCGAGCTTTGAGACGAATGCATAGTCTCCCGGCCATTCCTTCTCGAGCTTGGGATCATCGTGCCATTCCATGACATCGCCTATCCGATAGAAATACTCCTTCCCATCGAAGTGCACGTTACTTGGGCTGTGGTACTTCGGTGTCCGGCACTGCGCGAAAAAATCCTGTTCCTCCGAACACGAGTCGCAGCGAAAACGGAACTTGATCAGGTTGAAGATGCCCATCTCTCACCGGTAGATATGCCGCCGAGCTGAGAATTTTTTCAGCCCAGCCCCCTGCCCTTCAGCGCGGTCCCGATCTCGCCCAGCACGGCCGGATCCTCGATCGTCGCCGGCATGGCGTAGTCCTCGCCATCGGCGATCTTCTTCATCGTCGCGCGCAGGATCTTGCCGGAGCGGGTCTTCGGCAGCCGCGCCACGGTGATCGCCAGCTTGAAGGCGGCGACGGGGCCGATCTTGTCGCGCACCAGCCCGACCAGCTCCTTCTCGACTTCGGCCGGCGACTGCGTCACCCCGGCCTTCATCACGACGAAGCCGCAGGGCTGCTCGCCCTTGAGCGCGTCCCTGATGCCGACGACGGCGCATTCCGCTACCGCTGGATGCGAGGCCAGCACCTCCTCCATGCCGCCGGTCGAGAGCCGGTGGCCGGCGACGTTGATGATGTCGTCGGTACGGCCCATGATGAAGACATAGCCGCCCTCGTCGATGAAGCCGGCATCCGAGGTGTTGTAGAAGCCGGGATAGGTTTCGAGATAGGCGCTGCGGAAGCGCTCGTCGTCATGCCACAGCGTCGGCAGCGCACCGGGCGGCAGCGGCAGCTTGGCGACGATCGCCCCCATCGTTCCGGCAGGCACTGGCCTGCCACCCTCATCGAGGCACTGGATGTCGTAGCCCGGCAGCGGCACGCTCGGCGATCCGTGCTTGATCGGCAGCAGTCCCAGGCCCACCGGGTTGCCGACCATGCAGGCGCCGGTCTCGGTTTGCCACCAATGGTCGACCACCGGCACCTTCAAGACGTCCTCGGCCCATTTCAGCGTGTCGGGATCGGCCCGCTCGCCGGCGAGGAAGAGCGTGCGGAACTGCGAGAGGTCGTAGTTCTTGAGGTAGGTCGCCTGCGGATCCTCCTTGCGGATCGCCCGGAAGGCGGTCGGCGCCGTGAACATCACCACCGCCTTGTACTCCGAGATCACCCGCCAGAAGGCGCCGGGATCGGGCGTGCCGACCGGCTTGCCTTCATAGAGGATCGAGGTGGCGCCTTGGATCAGCGGGCCGTAGACGATGTAGCTGTGGCCGACGACCCAGCCGACGTCCGAGGCGGTGAACATCACCTCGCCGGGCCTGACGTCGTAGAGCTGCGTCATGGTCGCGAGCAGCATGACCATGTGCCCGCCATTGTCGCGCACCACGCCCTTGGGCCGGCCAGTGGTGCCGGAGGTGTAGAGCACATAGAGCGGGTCGGTCGCGGCGACCTCGACGCAATCGGCCTTGCGCCCGTTTGCTCGCGCCGCGGCGACGAGCGTGCGCCAGTTCTTGTCGCGGCTGACATGCATGGAGGCGTCGACCTGCGGCCGCTGCAGCACGATGCAGGCGTCGGGCTTGTGCTTGGCGAGGTCGATCGCCGCGTCGAGCAGCGGCTTGTATTCGACCACGCGCGTCGGCTCGATGCCGCAGGTCGCGGTCATGATCAGCTTCGGCGTGGCATCGTCGATGCGGGTCGCCAGCTCCTTGGCCGCGAAGCCGCCGAACACCACCGAATGGATCGCGCCGATGCGGGCACAGGCCAGCATGGCGAAGGCCGCCTCCGGGATCATCGGCATGTAGATGATGACGCGGTCGCCCTTGCCGACGCCCTGGTCCTGCAGCACCGCCGCCAGCGTCGCGACTTCGTCGAGCATCTCAGCATAGGTGAAGCTCGCCTTGGTGCCGGTGACCGGGCTGTCATAGATCAGCGCCGTCTGCTCGGCGCGGCCGTCGCGGACATGCCGGTCGAGCGCGTTGAAGCAGGTGTTGCAGCTCGCATCGGGGAACCAGCGGCCATAGATGCCGGCGCTCGTGTCGAAGATCAGCTGCGGCGGCTTGATCCACTCGATGCCTTTGGCGATCTCCGCCCAATAGGCTTCAGGGTCCCGCTGCCAGGCGGCATAGATCTCAGCATAGCGGCTTGCATGGCTGGCAGTCATGAAAAGCGTTCCTCTTCGCCGGGTATTCGCCCTAGAGCTGAACTCCGGGCTGGCCGTCTGCGGGCCGGATTTGGCGCGGGATCGTGCCCATGTCCGATCCTTGGGCGCAAGCACCGCGATCTCAGACTTTCAGCGCAACCGGATGGGCCGCGCTGCACATCCCGCGCGTTCCTGCCCTTGCCGAGGCCATGGCCTTTCGACCTGAATGACCTTCGACCTCACCTTCTTCGCTGTCATGGTTCCGGCCGTCATCCTGATGGGGCTGTCCAAGGGCGGCTTCTCGGGACTCGGCCTGCTCTCGCTGCCATTGATGGCGCTGATCGTCTCGCCGGTGCAGGCGGCGGCGATCATGCTGCCAATCCTGATCATCCAGGATGTCGTCACCGTCTGGTCCTATCGCCGCGACTTCGACCGCCGGAACCTTGCGACTCTCATCCCCGGCATGCTGCTCGGCGTGCTCGCCGGCTATCTCCTGGCGGCGAAGGTGTCCGATGCCGTGGTCGGCCTCGCGGTCGGGGTGATCTCGATCGGCTTCGCCCTGCGCCGCCTCCTCGCCGGCAAGACGACGGCCCAGCCGGTGACCAAGGCGAATTATGCAGCCGGCACGATCTGGGGCGCGATCTGCGGCTTCACCAGCATGATCGCCCATGCCGGCGGCCCGCCCTTCCAGATCTACACCATGCCGCAGCGCCTGCCGCCGGCGGTCTTCGTCGGCACCGGCGCACTGTTCTTCGCGCTGATGAACTGGATCAAGGTGCTGCCCTATTTCGTCCTCGGCCAGTTCAGTCCGCAGAATTTGATGGCCTCGGCTGCGCTGGCGCCGGTCGCGATCCTCTCGACCATCGCCGGCGTCTGGCTGGTCAGGCGCGTCCCGGCCGAGCGCTTCTACACCATCATCTACTGGCTGCTGATCGCCGTCGGCGTGAAACTCGTCTTCGACGGCCTGCGTCCGCTCTTCGGCTGATTGCCCACGGCAAGGCGCGCTTCTAGGCTTGTCGGCAACGACAGCCGGGAACGCCGAACGCCATGCCGCTCTCTCCTTACGACACCGATCTCGACCGCAACCCGGCGAACTTCCAGCCGCTCTCGCCCCTACCCTTCCTCGAGCGCGCCGCCAGCGTCTTCCCGAACCATGTCGCCGTCATCCACGGCCCGCTGAAGCGCTCTTACGCCGAGCTCTATGCCCGCACCCGTCGGCTGGCTTCCGCCTTGAAGCAGCACGGCATCGGCAAGAACGACACGGTCGCGGCGATGCTGCCGAACACGCCGGCCATGCTCGAATGCCATTACGGCGTGCCGATGTGCGGCGCCGTGCTCAACACGCTGAACACCCGCCTCGACGCCGCGATCATCGCCTTCTCGCTCGACCATGGCGAGGCCAAGGTGCTGATCGCCGACCGCGAATTCTCTGGGACGGTCAAGGAGGCGCTGGCGCTCTGCAAGGTGAAGCCGCTCGTCATCGACTATGACGACCCGGTCTATGACGGCCCGGGCGAGCGCCTCGGCAGCATCGAATACGAGGATTTCCTCAAGCAGGGCGATCCCGATTTCGACTGGCTGATGCCGACGGACGAGTGGGACGCGATCGCGCTGAACTACACCTCCGGCACGACAGGCGATCCCAAGGGCGTGGTCTACCACCATCGCGGCGCCAACCTGCTGGCGACCTCGAACGTGCTCACCGGCGGCATGAACCGGCACCCGGTCTATCTCTGGACCCTGCCGATGTTCCACTGCAATGGCTGGTGCTTCCCCTGGACGATCTCGCTGCTCGCCGGCACCCATGTCTGCCTGCGCCAGGTCCGGGCCAAGGCGATGTACGACGCCCTCGCCGACCATGGCGTCACCCATATGTGCGGCGCGCCGATCGTGATGTCGACGCTGCTCAACGCACCCGATGCCGAGCGCCGCAGCTTTCCCCAAAAGGTGAATTTCTTCACCGCGGCCGCCCCGCCGCCCGAGGCGGTGCTCGCCGGCATGGCGCAGGCCGGCTTCAACGTCGTCCATCTCTACGGTTTGACCGAGGTCTACGGCCCCGCCGTGGTCAACGAGTGGAACGGCGCCTGGGACGCCCTGCCGGGCGGCGAGCAGGCGGCGTTGAAGGCGCGCCAGGGCGTGCGCTATCCGGCATTGGAAGGGCTCGACGTGCTCGATCCGGAAACCATGGAGCGCGTACCGCATGACGGCGAGACGCTCGGCGAGGTGATGTTCCGCGGCAATGTCGTGATGAAGGGCTATCTCAAGAACCCGAAATCGACCAAGGCCACCTTCGCCGGCGGCTGGTTCCATTCCGGCGATCTCGGCGTGATGCATCCCGACGGCTACATCCAGCTCAAGGACCGCTCCAAGGACATCATCATCTCCGGCGGCGAGAACATCTCCTCGATCGAGGTCGAGGACGCGCTCTACAAGCACCCGGCGGTGCAGGCCGCCGCCGTCGTCGCTAAGCCCGACGAGAAATGGGGCGAGACGCCCTGCGCCTTCGTCGAGCTGAAGCCGGGGCAAACCGCTACGCAGGACGAGATCATCGCCTGGTGCAGGACGTTGCTCGCCTCGTTCAAATGCCCACGGACGGTGGTCTTCACCGAGGTGCCGAAGACCTCGACCGGCAAGATCCAGAAGTTCAAGCTCAGGGAGATGGCGAGGGCGCTGTGATGCCGCTGAACCGAGCAAGCTGCCTGTCGCGGCATGGGGGCATCTGCATGATCGCGAGGTCGACCGCTTCGGCCTTTGTCCTCATGGCCATGCTGACACCGGCTCGGGCCGGGGAGGCGCTCATCGGCAACTGGCAAGGCACCTATGTCTGTGCGCAGGGCAAGACCGGTCTGACCCTGACGGTCGACCGGCAGGACGGCCACATGTTTTCCGGCGTCTTCCAGTTCTATCCGCTGCGCGAGAACATCACCGTGCCCGAAGGATGCTTCACCGTCTCGGGCCGGATCAGGAGCGATGGCGCGATCGATATTACTGGCGCCAGGTGGATCAAGCGGCCGGCCGGCTACATCACCGTCGACCTGCACGGACGATCAAGCGGGACAGTGATGTCGGGCACCGTGGCGACGCCCGGCTATGGCAATCTGTGCTCGACATTCGCAGTGACGAAAACCACCGCTCAGCCATCCACCGACGCAGCCTGCCGCGTGGACGCTCCCGCCGTCAGCCCCGCTCCTCGCGGCGATGAGATCTCTCTCGCCCTCGCCCCTGAGATGATTGGGGATACGCTGCCCTGAGCGATTTCAGGACGTTCCGGCTGCCCAGGCGCCGACACGTTCGAGGAAGCGGTCTGCAGCATCCAGCTCCGCGAGCGCGATCCACTCGTTTGGCTGATGCGCCTGCGCGATCGAGCCGGGGCCGCAGACCAGGGCCGGAATCCCCGCCTGCTGGAAGAAGCCGGCCTCGGTCCCGAACGGCATCGCGAGCGGCGGCCACAAGCCGCCGAGCCCGCGCACAATGCCGACAGCCGGACTCTCCGCAGCGCAGTCGAGCGGCAGCACCCGCGCCAGCGGCATCGTCTCGACACTCACTTCGCTAGACAGCCCGGCCACGATGGTTTCGACCTCGGCGAGCACGGCGGTCGCGGCGTCCTCGTCCGGTGGCCGGAACTCCCAGATGACCTCGCAGCGCTCCGGTACGATGTTGATGGCGCTGCCACCGGCGATCTTGCCGATGTTGACGGTGGTCCCGCCTTGACCCTCTCCGAGGCCGGCAAGCGCCGCCACGAGCACCGCCGCCGGCTCGATCGCGCTGGCGCCGAGGCGCGGGTCGCTCGAATGGGCGGCGCGGCCATGGAAGACGCTGCGATAGCCGTAGAAGCCGCGATGGCTGAGCCCGATGCGCATCTGCGTCGGCTCGCCGATGATGGCGAGCGCCGGACGTGGACAATGTGCCAGCATGTCGGCGATCAGCAGCGGCACGCCGAGGCAGCCGACCTCCTCGTCATAGGAGAGCGCCAGATGGATCGGCCGCCGCAGTTCGCGAGCTCGCCAGCCCGGCACGGCCGCGAGGCAGGCAGCGAGGAAGCCCTTCATGTCGACCGCGCCGCGACCGTGCAGGAGCCCATCCCGGCTCACGAGCGCGAATGGATCGCTCGCCCAGTCCTGATCGTCGACCGGAACGACATCGGTATGGCCGGAGAGGACGATGCCACCCGGCTCATCCGGCCCGATGGTCGCCAGGATGTTGGCCTTTTCGTCCGAGGCGTCGCTGGTCAGGCGGACCCGCGCACCCGCACTGCCGAGGTAGTCGGCCGCCCAATGAACCAGATCGAGATTGGAGCGCCGCGACGTCGTGTCGAAGGCGACGAGCCTGCGCAGGATCCCGGTGGTATCCATGGCTGCCTAAGCGCCCGGTTGCCGTACCGGCTGCAGCCGGGCACCTGTCCACTTCCCGGTCGCGAGAAAGAATCCGGCGAGGATCAGCGTCATGCCGACGAGATGGAAACCACGCACCGGCTCGCCTAGCACCACGACCGCGAGCAGGGCCGTGAACAGCGCCACCAGATGGAACGAGACGCCGGTGAGGCTCGGCCCCAGCGTCGCGACGCAATGTCCCCAGAGGATGAAGGCGAGGAGCGAGGCGAAGACGCCGATATAGAGAACCGCCGCGACCGAGCCGGCATCGGTTGGGATGCGTGCGCCTTGCGCCAGCTCGAAGGCCCAGAACGGCGCGAGCACCAGCAGGCCGCCGGCCATGGTTGCGGCCAGGAACACCAGCGGGCTCAACGCTACCGGCTTGCGCCTGAGCAGGACGGAATAGATCGCGTAATTGGCGACGGCGATCAGCACCAGGAACTCGCCGCCATCGGCCCGCAATCCGCGCAGCTGCTGCAGGTCGCCGCGCGCGACGATCCAGAGAACGCCTGCGAAGGAGAGCGCGATGCCGGCGAGCGTCCGGCCGGAGACGCGCTCGACGCCGAGCGCGACAGCCGCGAGCGGCACCATCAGCGGCAGGGTCGAGTTCAGGAAGGCGACGCTGGCGGCAGGCGTCGTCCGCAAAGCGAGATAGCCGAGGGCATTGTAACCGGCGACACCGAAGGCCCCGCAGGCAACGATCAGGGCAAGGTGCTGCCGCAGCAGCGCCCGCTCCCGCCAGGCTTGCCGGCCGATGAAGGGAGCGAGGCAGGCCAGCGCCACGAGCCAGCGCCCGACGGCGAGCGAGACCGGCGGAAAGCTCGGCCCCAGCGCGCGGCCGAGCACGAGGTTCCCCGCCCAAAACAGCGGCGGCAGCCAAAGCAACAGGAGCGGGCGCGCCCAGAGCCCTTTCAGCAACGCAGGCATGGCCGGGGTCATACGCCGTCGAGGCCGATACGCAGACGCCGGTTGTGGCGGCCCTTGTTGTCGATTTTCAGGATGCGCAGCGGGTGCGACGCTCCGGTGGACGCCAGATGCGTTCCGCCGCAGGCTTGGCGATCGAGCCCGGCGATTTCGACGATCCTGATTCGGCCATCGGCCGTCGGCGGCGGAGTCACCGAGCGCGAGCGGATCAGGCCAGGCTCGTCGAACGCTTCGTCCTCACCGACATAGGTTTCGCGGACCGGCAGGTCCTGCCTGATCACGTCATTGATGGCGCCTTCGAGGCCGCGCAGGCGTTCATTGTCGGCCTCCGGCAGATCGAAATCGATCCGCGCCGTGCCGTCCTCGTTCATCTGGACGCCGGTGACGAGCGCGCCGTCAAAGCCCTGGTAGACCAGCGCATTGACGATATGCAGGTCGGTATGGAGCTCGCGCATGAGCTGCCGGAACGGGCGGTCGACCTCGGCGACAACAGTGCCCGCCAGCGTGATCGGCTCGGCCAGAAGATGCCAGATGCCATCACCTGTATCCTCGAAGCCGGCGAGCGCGACCGCGCCGCCCGCCCATTGCACTATCCCCTTGTCGGGGAGCTGGCCCCCGCCACCGGGGTAGAACGGCGAACGATCGAGCCGAACGCGGCCCGGCTCTGCAGCCGTCACCACGGTTTCGAGGGCGAACACCTCCGGCTCGTCCAGGCAGAAATAGCGCGTCACGCGAAGACTCCTTTTTCAGGAGAGTCTGGCGATCGGGATCAGCGCGGTATTGGCGGAAATTGAGAGATCAGCGGGCGTGGCCGACAGCGCCCGCCCGCTGATATTGCAGAGGCGTAATGCCGAAAGAGCGCTTGAAGTGCCGGGTCAGCGCGCTCTGGTCATAAAAGCCGCTGGCCAGCGCCGCCTCAGCAATGGGCGCCCCCGCCTTCAACTGCCGGATCGCCGCCTTCAGCCGCAGCTGGGTCAGATAGGCGTGCGGCGTCAGCCCGGCCGTGCGCTTGAACAGACCGATCAGCTGAAACGGCGTCATGCCGACCCAAAGCCCCATCTCGTTGAGCGTCAGTCCGCTTTCGGCGTGCTGGGTGGTCATGCGTTTGACCACGCGTGACAGCGCGGCCTCGTCGCGCGAAGCAGTCGGGATCGAGCGGGCGCCATCGCCGTGACGTCGACAGAGCTGACCGAAGCTGGCGACGAGGAGCTCGCGCTCCTCGAGCGGATCATGCCCACGCTCGAGTGAGCGATGCAGACGCATGAAGGCCGCGATCAGATCGGTGTCGGCGAGAACATTGCGCATGAAATAGGCCGGGCGGTCGATCCCGAGGTCGGCCACGACCTGATCGATCGCAGGCTGCGTCAAATAGAGCGAGCGGTAGCGCCAGCTCTTGCTCCAGCCCATGCGCCCGGAATGCGTTTCGGCAGGATTGAAGACGAGCAGCACGCTCTCGCGGGCTTCGTCGCTGCGCCCGCGGCTCTTGAATTCCGAGCCGCCGCTTTCCGTTACGGCGACGACGAAGGCCTCATGCTGGTGCGGCGCATAGTCATGCGTCGTGAAATCGGCGTGAAGGCAGCTGAGCCCGCCGATACCGGCGGCGTTCCAGTAGCGGGTCGTGTTGCGTCTATCGACACGGGCCAACGGCGCATCCCTCTCGGCTCAGCAGATTTTTGCACGAGCAGCGTCGCAACTCCAAACTTTCCGTGCGTCATCTCCGCCGACGAATGCCGACGCCGCGACAGATCCCGGCACTTGTATCCCCCAAAAAAACCGGCCCCTTTCGGGGCCGGCAGCGCGCCTTGCGCGAAGTCGTCGCGGGCCGCCGCGGCCCGCTCTGTCATCTCAGTGCAATGTCGGTGCCGGCATGGTGAGCCGCACGCGCTCGATCTCATCCTTCAGCAGCAGCTTCTTTCGCTTAAGCTCGGCCACGCTCAAATCGCTCGACGAGGGGCTGGACACCGCCTGGGCGATGGCTTCCTCAAGCTGGCGATGCTTGCGTTCGAGCTCGGCGAGATGTGTCTGCAGCGACATCTGGATCCTCCTGATGAGCGTTCTGGCAAGTGAAGTCTGACACAGAGCCGGCTTCACGTCTGCGGGGCAGACGTGCGCTGCACCATGAGTTTCTGTGATCCCTTCCGGGACCTTTCCCGAGACGCATGAATACAAGCGAGCCGGCCCGCATCGCACGGTCGACACCTTCGGACATCGGGCCGAAAAGTGGGATCCACGTTTCGGAGAAATCCGATGCCGAAACAAACGGCTAGATCACCGCTTTGCGTCCGGTAGGACGCACGGCGATCTTGCCGCGCCGCCCGTGCCTGCGCATAGTCGCGCCCGATCGCGGCGATGATGAGACGGCTTCATGGGATTCGAATTGAGCCCGGAGGAGATCGAGGTTCTGGAAGCGGAACTGGCGCGCCTGCGCGAGGAGCATCGTGATCTCGACAGCGCCATCGACGCGCTCGAACGCCTCGGCCCGGTCAACCAGATCCAGATCCAGCGCCTGAAGAAGCGCAAGCTCTATCTGCGCGACCGCATCTCCTATCTCGAAGACCAGCTGACGCCGGACATTATCGCCTAGACCATCGGAATTCCGCGAGAATCCCGATTCGACGCTTGCCTGTGACGCTGCGGCCGGTCTAGATCGCGCGCTTCCTCCCTCCTGCCGGGAAGCGCTGATTTCATGGCCGAGCCGACCCCACCCGTCGCCATCATCATGGGCAGCCAGTCCGACTGGGCGACGATGCGCCATGCCGCCGACACGCTTGCCGAGCTCGGCGTCGCCTTCGATGCCCGCATCGTCTCGGCCCATCGCACGCCGGACCGGATGGTCGACTTCGCCAAGGGCGCGAAGGCAGCCGGGTTCAAGGTCATCATCGCCGGCGCCGGCGGCGCCGCGCATCTGCCGGGCATGACCGCTTCGCTGACCCCCCTCCCCGTCTTCGGCGTCCCGGTCGAGTCCAAGGCGCTCTCCGGCCAGGACAGCCTGCTCTCGATCGTGCAGATGCCGGGCGGCATCCCGGTCGGCACGCTCGCCATCGGCAAGGCCGGCGCGATCAACGCCGCCTTGCTCGCCGCTGCAGTGCTCGCCCTCTCCGACGATGGCATCGCCGCACGCCTCGATGCCTGGCGCGCCAGGTTGAGCAGTGCCGTGGCCGAGCGCCCGAAGGACGACGCATGAGCCAGCCTGATCCGCGCGGCCTCGGCCCGGGCGCCGTCCTCGGCATCCTCGGCGGCGGGCAGCTCGCCCGCATGCTGGCGCTGGCAGCGGCCGATCTCGGCGTGCGTGCCCATATCTTCGCGCCCGAGCCCGACAGCCCGGCCTATGAGGTCGCCGCCCGCCACACCATCGGCGCCTATGAGGACGAGGCGGCCCTCGCCAGCTTCGCCGACGCCGTCGACGTCGTGACCTACGAGTTCGAGAACGTCCCGGCCGCGACCGCCGCCTTCCTCGCTGCCCGCACCCCGCTGCATCCCGGCGCCAGGGCGCTCGCGGTGACGCAGGATCGCCTCACCGAGAAGCGTTTCGTTGCCGATCTCGGCCTTGCCGTGGCGCCGTTCGAGCCGGTCGACTCGCTCGCCGATCTGGAAAAGGCCGTCGCCAGGCTCGGCCGCCCCGCCGTCCTGAAGACGCGGCGCTTCGGTTATGACGGCAAGGGCCAGGTCAAGATCGCCGAAGGTGCCGACCTCGCCCAGGCCTGGGAGGAGATCGGTCATTTCCCGGCGATCCTCGAAGGTTTCGTGACGTTTGCCCGCGAGGTCTCGGTCGTCGCCGCCCGCGCTGCCGACGGCTCCTTCGCCGCCTTCGACGTCTGCGAGAACGAGCATCGCGACCACATCCTGGCGCTGACGCAGGTTCCCGCCCGCATAAGCCCGGCCGCGGCCGACGCCGCGATCGAGGCGGCCCGCCGCATCGGCGAAGCGCTCGGTTATGTCGGCGTCTTCGCCGTCGAGTTCTTCCTGGTCGAGGGCAAGGGCGGCGATGAGGTCGTCGTCAACGAGATCGCCCCCCGTGTCCACAATTCCGGGCACTGGACCAGCGAGGGAGCGCAGACCTCGCAGTTCCATCAGCATGTTCGCGCCGTTTGCGGCTTTCCACTGGGCGCCATTGCGCGGCGCGGCCGCGTCACGATGGAGAACCTGATCGGTGATCAGGCGAATAGCTGGCGCGCCATACTGGCCGAGCCGGGCACGCATCTGCACCTCTACGGCAAGCGCGAGGCACGGCCCGGCCGCAAGATGGGCCATGTCACCCGCGTCACCCCCGAGCACGACTGAAGACGTGAGGCCGAATCCGGCGAAACCCGCGTGTTTCCGCGCATTTCGCCGCGCTGCAGCGTGGACAGGCCTCTGAAATTCTGGTATCCGCACGACCTTCGCGGCGGTCTTCCGGACGGAAGGTCGCCGCCCCGATTCCGGGCCACCGACAACGACGGACAAAGAGACGTGCAGGTTCTCGTTCGCGACAACAATGTCGATCAGGCGCTGCGGGCGCTGAAGAAGAAGATGCAGCGTGAGGGCATCTTCCGTGAGATGAAGCTCCGCGGCCACTATGAGAAGCCGTCAGTGAAGAAAGCACGCGAGAAGGCCGAGGCCGTCCGCCGCGCCCGCAAGCTGATCCGCAAGAAGCTGCAGCGCGAAGGCCTGCTGCCAGCGCCAGTGAAGCCGAAGCGGCCCGAGCGGCCGGCCCGGCCGGCGGTCTGATCGCACGGCACACTGCGGCTACCGTCACTCAGTCCCATTCTGATATCTGCGCCTGGAGCTTCTCCGGGCGCTGCTGTTTTTGTAGGGTTGTTAACCAAACCTTGTCAGGGCTTGGGCGTTTTGGAGGATGAGCGGCGCACCGGGGCGGTCGCGCCGCATGGTAGGCGAGAGTTTTAAGGCGATGGACAACAGCATGCTCACAGGCAGGAACTGGCTGATCGCGACGAGCCTGGCGCTCGCGCTCGCAGGCTGCGACACGGTGAGCATGGGCTCCGGCGCCGGCGTCGCCGAACTCCAGACCGAGAACACCGAGGCTGCGAGCGTCAACATCGGCTCGCTCAGCGAGGTGATCAACCGCAATCCGAACGATCCTCAGGCTTACAATACGCGCGGCGCCGCCTACGCTCGCGTTGGGCGCTATTCGGACGCGATCTCCGATTTCACCAAGGCGGTGCAGATCGACGCCAATTTCGCGCCGGCCTACACCAATCGCGGCCTGGCGCTGCGCCAGAGCGGGCGCAACGACGCGGCGCTGCAGGACTTCAACCGCGCTACAACGGCCAATCCGAATTATGCTCCGGCCTATATCGCTCGCGCCAACTTGCTGCGGTTGCAAGGCAACAGCCAGCAGGCGCTGGCCGACCTCAACACCGCGATCCGCCTCAACCCGGAATCGGCCGAGGCTTTCCACGCGCGCGGGCTGGTCTACCAGAAAGAAGGCCAGCACCAGCAGGCAGTCACCGATTTCGACTCGGTGATCGACCGCAACCCCTATACCGCTCCACCCTATATCGCCCGCGGCGAGAGCCTGAACGCGCTCGGCAAGTACGACTCCGCGCTCGAGGATTTCACGGCTGCGCTCAACGTCGACAACCGCAATGCCGCCGCCTGGGCCGGCCGTGGCTTCGCCTTCGAGAAACAGGGCAAGAAGACCGAAGCGAGCGAGGCCTATCAGCGCGCTCTCGGCCTCGACGGCAACAACCAGATCGCCCGCGCCGGCTCAGCCCGCCTTGGCGGAGGCGGCGGCATGTTCCGTTTCTGAGGCCTTTGCTGCTCACTGCACTGCGGCAGTGACCGTCTCGCCGCCAGCCAGCCGGCTCGTGCCAATATCCGCCAGGAAGCGTCGGATCTGCGGCACCGAGCCATGCGCCGGCAGGTTCTCATGATTGCCCTCCGGGAAGCGAACGAAGCGCTTCGGCGGGTTGGCGAGCGCAAACAGCGCCTCGCCCTGGCTGAACGGGATGACGCCGTCGCGTTCCCCATGCAGCACCAGCAGCGGCGCCTTGACCCTGCCGATGACCCGGTCGGAGTGGAACTGATCCTGCATGAACAGCCCGACCGGGATGTAGGGATAGAGCTGCTGCGCCACCGCCGCAGTGGAGAGATAGGGCGCCTCGAGGATCACCGCTTTGAGCGGCACGTCGGCCGCTAGTTTCAGCACCACGCCCGTACCGAGCGACTCGCCATAGCCGATCAGCCGCTCCGCGCCGAAACGGCCCGCTGCCTCCGCATAGGCAGCGCGTGCATCGAGCGCCAACCCGTCCTCGGTCGGTGAGCCGGTCGAGCCGCCATAGCCACGATAATTGACGGCGAACAGACCTGTGCCATCCTCCGTCAGGCTGCGAAAGCGCGTCTGCCGTATCGGCCGGCCGAAATTACCGGCATTGCCATGGAAGAACAGCAGCACCGGCTTGCCTTCGCGCGGCGGCACCAGCCAGGCGACCAGCGTCTCGCCATCGGCGGCGGTCAACACGGTTTCCTCCACGCCCGGCAGGTTCGCGGTAGCGATCTCGGCGCGGGCCGGATTGCGCGGATACAACATCTCGCGCTGCTTGACATAGAGCAGCGCCAGCACCGCCGCATAGACGGCAAGGCCTCCCAGGAGGAGAAGCTTCAGGATTCGACGCATATCCGCTGCCTTGCCTCACCTGTGCTCCGGAGCTTGAAGCAAACCCGCTTCCGCTCGTAAAGCGCCTTGTCCTAACCATGTTCTGCGTCAATTTCCGGACGTTGAGCCGTCGCGCCGGATGATTCTCGTGAAGTTCTTAGGAGGACAGCAAGGTCTTCCACTGATCCTGAGCGCTTGATCACAAGGGGGAATTCACAGCAATGATGCCCGTGACCGAGCGCAAGCACGTCAACCGTCCAGCGCGCTGGGCCTGCACTGCCGACATCACGATCCTCGACCATGGCGGGCGTGAGCTCTTTGCAAAGCTCGGCAACATCTCCGAGGCGGGTTTCATGGCCGAGGCGGAGGAGACGGTGCTCGTCGGCTCGATCATCGATGTCGAGCTGCCCGACCGCGGCCCCGTCCGGGCCGAGGTCCGCTGGTCGCAGGGCTGGCGCTTCGGCTGTCTGATCCTGCCGTCCTGAGCCGGCGCCTCGCTCCAAATGAAAAGGGCCGGCGTCGAGCCGGCCCTTTGCCATGTCGTGATGTCGATGAACCGCTCAGTGGGCCATCGCCTTGACGATCTCGTCGGTGACCTTCTTCGCGTCGCCGAACAGCATCATCGTGTTGGGCCTGAAGAACAGTTCGTTCTCGACGCCAGCATAACCGGCCGCCATGCCGCGCTTGATGAACAGCACGGTCTTGGCTTTCTCGACGTCGAGGATCGGCATGCCGTAGATCGGCGAGGACTTGTCGGTCTTGGCGGCCGGGTTGGTGACGTCGTTGGCGCCGATGACGAAGGCGACGTCGGCCTGGCCGAACTCCGAATTGATGTCCTCGAGTTCGAAGACCTCGTCATAGGGCACATTGGCTTCGGCCAGCAGCACGTTCATATGGCCAGGCATGCGGCCCGCCACCGGATGGATGGCGTACTTGACCTCGACGCCCTCCTTCTTGAGCAGGTCGGCCATCTCGCGCAGGGCATGCTGCGCCTGCGCCACCGCCATGCCGTAGCCCGGCACGATCAGGACCTTGCCGGCGTTCTTCATGATGTAGGCGGCGTCGTCGGGCGAGCCCTGCTTGACCGGACGAGCCTCCACCGCGCCCCCCGCCCCGGCCGCGGCGTCGTCGCCGCCGAAGCCGCCGAGGATGACGGAGATGAAGCTCCGGTTCATCGCCTTGCACATGATGTAGGACAGGATCGCGCCGGACGAACCGACCAGCGCGCCGGTGATGATCAGCGCCATGTTGCCGAGGGTGAAGCCGATGCCCGCCGCCGCCCAGCCGGAATAGGAGTTCAGCATCGAGACGACGACCGGCATGTCCGCGCCGCCGATCGGGATGATCAGCAGCACGCCGAGCGCGAAGGAGACCAGCACGATCAGCCAGAAGAGGACATGGCTCTCCGTCTTCAGGAAGATCAGCAGCATCACGAAGAGCGCGACGCCGAGGCCGATATTGATGGCGTGGCGCTGCGGCAGCATGATCGGCTTGCCGCTCATGCGCCCGTCGAGCTTGAGGAAGGCGATGATCGAGCCGGTGAAGGTGATCGCCCCGATGGCAACGCCGAGGCCCATCTCGAACAGGCTGGCGCCCTTGATCTTGCCGACCTGGCCGATGCCGAAGGCTTCGGGCGCATAGAGCGCCGCCGCCGCCACCAGCACCGCGGCGAGGCCGACCAGCGAGTGGAAGAAGGCGACGAGCTGCGGCATCTGCGTCATCTGCACGCGCTTGGCCATATAGGCGCCGAAGCCGCCGCCGATCGCGATGCCGAGGAGAACAAGCAGCCAGCCGGAGAAGCCGGCCGGCGGGTAGAAGATCACGGTGGTCAGCACGGCGATCGCCATGCCGATCATGCCGTACCGGTTGCCCTGACGCGAGCTCGTCGGATGCGACAGCCCGCGCAGGGCCATGATGAAGAGGACGCCGGAGACGACGTAGAGAAGGGCGGCGAGATTGGCGGCCATGCGCGTCAGCCCTTCTTCTTGTACATGGCGAGCATCCGCTCGGTGACGAGGAAGCCGCCGAAGATGTTCACCGAGGCCAGGATCAGCGCGATGAAGCCGAAGACCTTGGCCCAGAGCGGACCGTCGCCCATCGCAGGCGCAGCCTGGACGCCGACCGCCAGCAGCGCGCCGACGACGATGACCGAGGAGATCGCGTTGGTGACCGACATCAGCGGCGTATGCAGCGCCGGCGTCACCGACCAGACCACGTAGTAGCCGACGAAGACGGCGAGCACGAAGATGGCGAGGCGATAGACGGTCGGGTCGACGCCGGTGGCGGCGCCTGCCGCCGCAGCGGCCTGCTCGGCGTATTTCTCGGCGAGTTCGGCTGCCTGTTTCGCCAATGCCGCGGCAGAGCGGGCCTGTTCGAGCGCCTGTTCGGGTGCCGGATTAGCCATGACGTGACACTCCCCTCTGCGCTGTTATCAGGCCTTCGCCGCGAAATTCGGATGGATCACCGCGCCGTCCTTGGTCAGGCAGGTCGCCTTGACCAATTCGTCCTCCCAGTTCACCGCGAGCTTCTTCTCGGCCTTGTCGATCAGCGTCTCGACGAAGGCGAAGAGGTTCTTGGCGTAGAGGCTGGAGGAGGTCGCGGGCAGGCGGCCGGGCACGTTGAGATGGCCGACGATCTTGACGCCATTGGCGGTGGTCACGACTTCGCCCGGCTTGGCGAGCTCGCAATTGCCGCCGCGTTCGACCGCGAGGTCGACGATGACCGAACCGGGCTTCATGCTCTCGACCATCGCCGCCGAGATCAGCTTCGGCGCCGGGCGGCCCGGGATCAGCGCGGTGGTGATGACGATGTCCTGCTTGGCGATATGGCTCGCCGTCAGCTCGGCCTGCTTGGCCTGGTACTCCTTGGACATTTCCTTGGCGTAGCCGCCGGCGGTCTGGGCCTGCTTGAACTCCTCGTCCTCGACGGCGAGGAATTTGGCGCCGAGCGATTCGACCTGCTCCTTCGTGGCCGGGCGAACGTCGGTCGCCGTCACGATGGCGCCCATGCGGCGCGCGGTCGCGATTGCCTGCAGGCCGGCGACGCCGACGCCCATGATGAAGATCTTGGCCGCCGGCACGGTGCCGGCAGCGGTCATCATCATCGGCAGCGCCCGGCCGTACTCGGCGGCGCCGTCGACCACCGCACGGTAGCCGGCGAGATTGGCCTGCGAGGACAGCACGTCCATCACCTGCGCGCGGGTGATGCGTGGCATGAATTCCATGGCGAAGGCTGAGACATTGGCCTTGGCCAGCGCCTCGACCTGCGCTTCGCTGCCGTAGGGATCCATGATGCCGACGACGAGCGCACCGGCCGGCAGGCCGGCGATCTCGCTCTCGGCCGGGCGGCGCACCTTCAGCACGATGTCGGCACCGGCCAGCGCCTCGGCGGCGCTGCCGGCGAGCTTGGCGCCAGCCGCCTCGTACTCGCTGTCCGTAATCCCGGAGGCGAGGCCCGCCCCTTTCTCCACTGCGACATCGGCCCCGAGGCCAATGAACTTGCGGACGGTTTCCGGCGTCACGGCGACGCGGGTCTCCGCCCCTTGCGTTTCGGCTGGGACAGCGATGCGCATGGAGGGCAGGCCTTTCGGGCTTAGTAGAGCAGGAGCGCGAGCAGCATCAGAACGAAGGGAACGAGCGTGGCGCGCCAGCCGATCGACGGGGCGGCGATGCCGACGCCGGTGCCGACCAGGGTCAGCAGCGTGCCGATGATGGCCGTGCCCCAGGCATGCTTGGTGCCGCCAACAGCGAGCGCGGCGACGATCGCGAGGCAGGCTACGGTGCCAACTTCGGCGAAGTGGATGAAGCCCGTATAGGTGCGCTCGTGCTCCGGATAATCCATCTGCGGAATGTCGGCGGCGTGTCCGTGGTCGGCCATGAAAAAAGTCCCGATTTCAACCCTATCCTGACGCCCTCTACCGTACCTGCCAAGGGTCGGCAACGGAGGGGCACCGCCGACGAGCCCAGTTTCTGAGCACGACCGCGATATATCAGCACATTCTTTCGACAGGAATTCAATTTCAATCGATTTAATTTGAGGTAAATACGGTATCCGCCCTCAGGGCAGCATCTCTCGCGGAACATGCTGCGGATCGTAGCCGCGCGGGCGATTCTTCTGCATCCAGCCATAGAGACCGGCGACAAGGATGCCGCCGGCTGCCGTTGCGACCAGCATGCGCAGATCACCGGAAAGCAGCAACAGTACGAGTGGCAACGCCGCGAAGAGCAATCCGGTGATGACCAGCATCACTTGCACGGCTTTCAATCGCCCTTCGCTCACCCCCGCGGAGAAGCGCACGGCACCCGCCGGTCTCGTCGCCAGATGCTGGTGCAGGTCGCGGACGAAGGCGGCATAGACCGGATCGCGCTCCTCGTCTGGAAAGCCGAAGGCACTGCTGCCGACGATCTGCAACGGTGCAGCCTCACCGAAGTGGATGATACAGCTGCCGAAATCGCCATGCTGGGCGATGTGAGCGACCGAGAGATGGACGGCGTTGATATCGGTGAGTGGCCGTGAATCCTCACTGGTCCCAATCGTCCAGACCAGACGATCGCCCGCAATCGCGATACCCTCGTCCGACAGTTTGAGCGCGAGCGCGCCGGGGTTGCACCGTACGAACAGACCGTAGTCACGCCGTGGTGCATCGTCCTCGCGAGCATCCTGCATGGCATCCCTCCATTGGGGGATTGTGCCGCGCAGGCGCGAAATTGACGATTCCCGCGATCAGTGGCTGGCGAGCCCGGCTGCGGCCAGTGCGGCGCCCTGTTCGCTCGCCACTCGCTCGACGCCGAAAGCCTCGATCTCCTGCTCGAACAGCTTGTGGAAGTTGAGCTCGGCATCGAGGTGCAGGAAGACGCCCCCTAGCCCGATCGCGGCCCGGTCCATGAAGACGAACTCGCGCGGCACCGTCACCGGCCCGCGCGCCTTCAGCGCCGAATGGACCTGGAACGCCTGCTTGCGGCCATATTCGGCCGGGCTGACCCCCTCGGCGATCCGGCGGGTGCGATCCTCCAGCAATGGGCCGTAGATGAACCGCGCCCAGATGTTGAGGATGTCGATCAGCTCCTTGGTCAGCCCCTTGAAGCCCCAGACCTCATAGGCGTGGACCACGCGCGTGTCGTCGCCTTCGAGCAGGCCGCGATAGAGATCGACGACGCCACCGACAAAGCTCGGCGGGAAGATGCGGATGCAGCCATAGTCGAGCAGGTTGATGCCCTGCGGCTCGCCGCCTTCCTGGAAAACCGTGTAGTTGCCCAAATGCGGATCGCCATGGATCACGCCATGGTGGCTGAATGGGCGCCACCAGGCCCGGAACATCGCGGTCGAGATCCGGTCGCGGATCTGCTGGCTCGCCTGCTTGTGGTTGAGGATCTTGTCGCCGTCGAGCCAGCCCATGGTCAGGAGCCGCCGCGTCGACAGCTCCGGCACGACATCGGGCACGCGTACCTCGGGCGTCGCCGCGAGCATTTGCCGGTAGAGCGCGACATGCTTGGCCTCGCGGCGATAGTCGAGCTCCTCGCGGACGCGGGCGCTGATCTCCTTGGCGATCTCGCTGGTGTCGATCACCGCGCCCATGCGCCGGTGCAAGCCGAACAGAATCTCCAGCTGCGAGATGTCGGCTTCGACCGCCGATTCCATGTCCGGATATTGCAGCTTGCAGGCGAGCGGAGCGCCATCCTGCGAGAGCGCCCGATGTACCTGCCCAAGCGAGGCGGCCGCCGCCGGCTTGAGGTCGAACTCGCCAAAACGCTCGCGCCAGGTCGCGCCGAGCTCGGCCTGCATGCGGCGCTTGACGAAGGCCGCGCCCATCGGCGGCGCCTCGGATTGCAGCTTCTGCAATTCGGCGGCGTATTCCGGCGGCACCACGTCGGGAATGGTGGCGACGAGCTGCGCCACCTTCATCAGCGGCCCCTTCAGCCCGCCAAGCGCCTTGGCCAGCGCCTCGGCATTGGTGGCGTTGCGGCCCTCCAGACCGAACAGCTTGGTGCCGGCGATCCGCGCCGCCACCCCGCCGACATTGGCGCCGACGCGAGCATAGCGCGCCGCGCGGGCGGAGAATCGATTGGCTTCGCTATCGCGTTCGGACATTGGGACTCGCGAGGCAATGACGGGCTGTCACCGATGTAGGCGCTCCGCCGGGGAAAGCCAGCCGACACGCTGTCTCAGGCGTGCGCGGCCTGCGCGATCGCTACCGGAAAGCCGCGGCCGAGCGAGTTGGCGACCATGCAGATCGCCTTGGCCTTTTCGATGACGGCGCTGGCGTCGGAGCCATCCTCCATGTCGCACTGAACGCTCATGGTCGCCGCTGTGGTCAGCAAGGGCGTGCCTTCCAGCTCGACCGTGACCGAGACCACGATCCGCCCGAGTGCGACGCCGAGTTCATGCGCGGCATAGCGCAGATCGTTGCAGAAGCAGCCACCGAGGGCGAGCGCGAGCAATTGCGCACCGTTGAAGCCGAGCCCCATGCCGCCGGCCTTGCCCTCGGGACGATCGACGACAACGGTATGGGCACCGGCCCAGCCCATCGCCGCCTGCGTACCCTCTACATTGCGCAACTCGACGGTCACCGACGCCATGGCGCCCTCCCCGTTTGCCGATAGCGCGAGGCTAGCCGCAGACGCCCCCCACCGCCAAGCCGCGCACGTCTAGGCGAGCGCCCGCTCCAACTCCGGCCGGTTACGGATCAGCCAGGCGACGCTCCGCGTCTGCCAAGCGATGCCCCAGACGCGCGGCGCGTGACTGGTTTCCGGCGTGATCGCCTACTCGACCACTTCGTTGGCGGCGCTCTCGGCTGCGAAGGCGATGATCCTGTCGGCCAGCAGCTGACGTTCGGCAGCCGCCAGCCGGTAGCCGTCGGCCAGAAGCCCGACCTGCCGCAGTCGCACCGCAGCCTCCGGCAAGCCGTTCATCGCCGCGACATCGTCCTCATAGAGCTGGGCATTGTTCCAGGCGATCATGGCGAGCTCGGTCAGATGGTCGACTGGGCCGGCCGCCTCCCAATCGATCAATGCCACCGGTAGCCCATCACGCGAGACGATGTTCCACGGCGCCGCATCGCAATGGCCGATCAGGCTGGGCGTGCCGAGCTCGCGCCCGAACCAGGGCCGCCAGAGCGCATCCGGCGGCGGCGCAAAGGATCGTGTGGTGTCGTGCAGCCGCCGGACCATCTCGCCAAGGCAATGCATCGCCTCGCCTGACCAGGGCGCGGGATTGATGACCTTGCCTTCGACATAGCTCAGCATCTCGCGGCCCTGTTCGTCGAAGCCGCTGCCGATCACGCGAGGAGCGGCCTTGAAGCCTTCCGCTTCGAGATGCCGGAGCAACGCATGCACCGTCGATGTCCATGGACCGGCTTCGCGCAGGACCAGATCACCCCGGCGCAGCACGATGGTCCGCTCGCCGCCTTCGAGCGGCATCTCCTCGTTGTCCGTCATCGCTGGCGACATAGCCCGGCAAAGTGGCGCCAATGCGCGCTCACGCCGGCGCATCCTTCGGCCAGTTGTCGCGGATCCAGCGCGTCAGCCCCTCCTCCTCGACCTCGCCGGCGGCGAGCGCGAGGATGGCTGCCGTCGCCTCTGGTTCGGCAACCAGGAAATCGATCCCGTTGAGGCCAAGGAAGACGATCATGGCAGCGAAGGCGGCTCGCTTGTTACCATCGACGAAAGGATGGTTGCGCGCTACGCCAAATGCATAAGCCGCTGCGAGAACGGCTAGATCGTCTTCGCCGTACGCATACTTATTCGGTGCACGCGTCAGCGCCGATTCCAGGAGCCCCTGGTCGCGAATGCCAGCAGGCCCGCCGAACAGCGCGAGCTGTTCGGCGTGGATATCAACGACCAATTCGACGCTGACCCAGACCGGCTCGGTCATTTCGCAAGAGCGCGATAGGTGTTCGCATAGGTCTTGAACGAACGGCGGGCGATTTCGAGCCCGCGCGCATGCGTGTCGTCATAGCGCGTCAGTTTGAGGCCAAGCTCCGGCTGCTCGACCACCGTCAGCTTGTCGCCTTCTGCGAGCTTCAACCGCGCCAGTAATTCCTTCGGCAGGATGATCCCCACCGAATTGCCGATCTTGCGGACCTGCAGGACCATGGCCTGCTCGGCGGCAGGCTTTTCCGGCTTGTTCATGGCAGGCTCCACCGCTTGTCTGTTGTACGGAATGTATAACAGACAAGCGCCAGACAGTCAGCCTACAGCACCCGACACCCGCGGCGGCCTACCCGGAATAGAAAGCCGCCATATTCAGCGATCACTCGCCCTTGTTGACCGAGATCGGCTTCAGCACGTTGCTCGGCTGGACATATTTGGCGATCAGCGCGTCATAGGTGCCGTTCGCCTGCAACCGCTCCAGCGCACCCTTGACCGCGTCGCGCAGCTGGCCGCCCTCGGCCGTCTTGGGAAACGGGATGCCGGTGAGCGAGCGGGTGAAGGGCTCGCCGAGCGGGATATAGGTGTTCGGCTCGAGCTTCTGGAAATGCGTCATCGTCTCGCTGCCCTGGACGCCGCCCTGCAGGCGCTGCGTCTTGAGCTGGGTGCGGGCGTCGACCGAGCCTTCGGTGCCGACCACGGTGATCGCCGGCTTGCCCTTGGCGACGCAGTTGGCGTCGCTCCACTCGCCGATCTGCTTCGGCCAGTTGGTCGAGCGGCTGGCGCCGACGCTCTTGCCGCAGAGATCCTCGACCGACTTGATCGTCGAGGCGAAGGCGGTGACCGTGTAGAACTGCGCGCCCGAGACCATGTAGTCGACGAAATCGACCGTCTCGCGCCGCGCCGGCAAGTCGCTCATCCCCGCCATCACCATGTCGACGCGGCCGGTCGTCAGCGAGGGCAGCATCTGGGCGAAGGCGGTGTCCTGCCATTCAGCCTTGACGCCGAGCTCCTTGGCGATCGCCTCGCCCAGCTCGTAGTCGAAGCCGGCCATCTGGTTGGTCGCCGGGTCCTTGTAGACGATCGGCGCGTAGTTCGGCTGGGTCGCGATGACGATCTTGCCGGCGCTCTTGATCCGGTCCGGCAGGGCCTGGGCCTGGGCGGCGAGCGCGGTGCCGGCGAGCAGCGCGGCGGCGAGCGAAAGGCGAAGCATGGTGGTCTCCCTCTTGTCTTTGCTTGGTTTCACTTGAGAACGGCGGCGATGAAGTCGCGGGTACGGGCCTGGCTCGGCGCGACCAGCACCTGCTGCGGCGGGCCCTGCTCGACGATCTCGCCCTTGTCCATGAAGACGACGTCGCTCGCGACCTCGCGGGCGAAGCCGAGTTCGTGGGTGACGACGATCATCGTCATGCCGGTGGCGGCAAGGTCGCGCATCACGTTGAGCACTTCGCCGACCAGCTCGGGGTCGAGCGCCGAGGTCGGCTCGTCGAACAGCATGACCTGCGGCTTCATCGCCAGCGCGCGAGCAATCGCGATGCGCTGCTGCTGGCCGCCGGAGAGCTCGATCGGATAGGAATCGCGCTTCTCGGCGAGGCCGACGCGATCGAGCAGCGCCATCGCCTCGGCGATAATCTCGCGCCGCGGCCGCTTCAGCACCGTGAGCGGCCCCTCGATGATGTTCTGCAGCACCGTCATGTGGTTGAACAGGTTGAAGCGCTGGAAGACCATACCGGTCTTGAGGCGCTGGCGCGCGATCTCGGCATCGCTGAGCTCGTGCAGCTCGTTGCCGACACGGCGATAGCCGATCAGCTCGCCGGCGACGGTGATCGCGCCGGCGTCGATCTTCTCGAGCTGGTTGATGCAGCGCAGCAGGGTCGACTTGCCCGAGCCGGACGGGCCGATGATGCATTGCACCGCGCCCGGCATCACCGAGAGCGAGACATTGTTCAGCGCCTTCAGCGGGCCGAACTGCTTGGTGACACTGGCAGCGACGACGATCGGGGACAGGGAAGTCACGCGGCAGCCTCCTCGGCGATCTGCGGCTTGGCGCGGCGCTCGCCTCGGCCCTTGGAGAAGGCGCGTTCGAGGAAGAACTGCCCGATCTGCAGCAGCGTGACGACGAGCAGATACCAGCCGGCCGCGACGATCAGGAGTTCGATGACGCGGGCATTGGCATAGTAGACGTTCTGCGCGTTGCGCAGGATCTCGGAGAACTGGATCACGCTGGCGACCGAGGTCAGCTTGACCATGCTGATCACCTCGTTGCCGACCGGCGGGATGATCACCCGCATCGCCTGCGGCAGCACGATCCGGCGCAAGGTCGTCAGCCGGGTCATGCCAATCGCCTTGGCGGCTTCGGTCTGGCCGAGATCGACCGAGAGGATGCCGGAGCGCACGACTTCGGCGGTATAGGCGCCCTGGTTCATGCCGAGGCCGAGCAGCGTCGCCATGAACGGCCCGATGATGTCGATGGTGCGCCACTCGACCACGCCGGGAATGCCTATCGTCGGGAAGACCAGCGCCAGGTTGAACCAGAGCAGCAATTGCAGCAGCAGCGGCGTGCCGCGGAAGAACCAGATGTAGAACAGCGCGACGCCACGCAGCACCGGGTTCGGCGACATGTACATGATCGCGAAGACGACGCCGAGCACGATGCCGAGCCCCATGGCGCAGACGGTCATGATCAGCGTGTTGACGAGGCCGGCGAGAATGGCCGGCGCGGTGAAGAACTGTGCCACCACCGGCCAGGCGATCTGGCCCTGGGCGAACGCCTTCACGATCCAGGCGAGCACGAACAGGATCGCCGCGGCGGCGATCCAGCGGCCGTAGAAGCGCTTGGGAACGATGGTCAGGCCGGCGAGCTCGGCGAGGCCACGATCCGGCATGGTCTGGATTGCACTGCTCATGCTGCGCGCTCCCTCGTCCACTGGGCGAAACCGGCGAGCCATGTACGGAAGCGACCGATCTGCTCGGCGACCCTGGCGGGCGCCGTACCGCCATGGCCGCTGCGGGCCGCCACCGCCGCATCGAGCGTCAGCACCTTGAGCACGCTCTCGTCGAGGCGCGGATCGATCGCGCGCAGTTCCACCGGCTCCAGCCCTTCGAGCTCGCGGCCCATCTCCTCGCAATAGCGCACCAGCGCGCCGCTGATCTCATGCGCCTCGGCGAAGGGGACGCCCTTGCGGGCGAGATGATCGGCGACTTCGGTGGCGAGCGCAAAGCCCGTGCCGGCCTGCGCCCGCATCACCTCGGGCTTGGCCTCCATGGTCGCAACCAGCCCGGCAAAGGCCGGCAGAACTTCGCCGAGCACGTCGACCGCATCGAAGGCGGCGCGCTTGTCCTCGGCGAGGTCGCGGTTATAGGCGAGCGGCAACCCCTTCAGCGCACCGAGCATGGCAACGAGGTCGCCGATCAGGCGCGCCGCCCTTCCGCGCGAGATCTCGGCGATGTCCGGGTTCTTCTTCTGCGGCATGATCGAGGACCCCGTCGCGAAGGCATCGTCCAGCACGACCCAGCCGAACTGGCGCGAGGTCCAGAGCGTCACCTCCTCCGCCAGCCGCGACAGGTTCGTCGCCAGCATCGCCGAGACGAACAGGAATTCGGCGACATGGTCGCGCGCGCCGACGGCATCGACCGAGTTCTCGCAGGGGCCGTCATAGCCGAGCGCCCTGGCGCTGAGCTCGGGCGTCAGCGCGATCGCCGAGCCGGCGAGCGCGGCAGCACCCAGCGGCGAGAGGGAAGAGCGCTTCTCCCAATCCTGCAAACGAGAGGCGTCCCGCGCCAACGCCTGGCCATGGGCCATCAGCCAATGGCCGAAGGTGACGGGCTGGGCGCTCTGCAGATGGGTAAAGCCGGGGCAGACCGAGCCCGCGTGTTGCTCGGCCTGGCCGGCAATCGCCTCGAGCAGTTCGGCCAGCATCGCGCCGATCGACCGTGCCTCGGCGCGCAGATAGAGCTTGAGGTTGTTGGCGGCCTGGTCGTTACGCGAGCGCCCGGCCCTGAGCTTGGCACCGGTCGCGCCGATCCGGGCGGTCAGCACGCGCTCGATGAAGGTATGGACGTCCTCGTCGCTTTCGTCGGGCGCGAGCGTCCCGGCGGCGAGATCGGCGGCGATCGCTTCGAGCGCCGCGACGATGGTCTTGAACTCGTCCTGGCTGAGCAGTCCGGCACGTTCGAGCTCGGCCGCATGGGCCTTGCCGCCGACGATGTCCTGCGGCGCGAGGCGGGCATGGGCGCCGGCCGCGCTCGACAGCTTCATCATGCGCGGATCGGGCGACTTGCGGAAACGGCCGCCCCAGAGACGCGTATTGTGGTTCATGGTCTTCTCCCCTGCGCAAAACACTGCCCCCTTGACCGCGCAACCGGCAAACGAAACGATCTCCTCAAGGGTAGTCGCTGAAGGAATATCTGCTTGGCCGGCCGCAACCTCCCGCCGTCGACCACGGCGCTCCGGGTTTTCCTCGCCGTCGCCCGCCTCGGCTCGACGGCGAAGGCGGCCGGCGAGGTGCATCTGACCCAGAGCGCCGTCTCCAAGCAGATCCAGGCGCTGGAGGAGCATCTCGGTACCGAGCTGTTCGAGCGCAGCCCGGCCGGGCTGAAGCCGACCGAAGCCGGTACGATCTACCGCCCCTATGCCGAGGCGGCGATCGAGCAGATGGAGCGCGGCGCCCGCCGCCTTGCCGAGCGTGCCGCGATCGGCCGGCCGATCCGCCTGCACATGATCGCCATCGCCGGCGAGCGCTGGCTGATGGAGCGCTTCCCGGAATTCGCCCAGGCCCATCCGGAAATCGACGTCCAGTTCACCAATTTCGTCAGCGAGAACGAGATCGAGGAGGCCGACCTCGAAATCATCCACGGCCTCGGGCCCCTGCCCGACCAGGAGTCGCATTACCTGTTCGGGCGCCAGGTGGCGCTCGTCGCGGCCCCCTCCGCGCTGGAGCGCCTGGGCGGCTTCAACCGTGCCGCCGATATCCAGAAGATGACGCTGCTGCAGCATTTCCAGATGCCGGCCTTCTGGGCCGAGTTCACCGAGGCGCACGGCCTGCGCGGCGCGGTTCCGGCCCATACCGTCCGCTACGGCTATTATTCCGTGATCATCCGCGCCGCCGTCGCCGGGCTCGGCGTCGCGCTCGCGCCGCGCTGCTATGTCGCCGAGGAACTGGCCTCGGGCGCACTGGTCAATCCGCTCGGCCTGAGCTTCGACAGCGCCACCGGCTGCTGGCTCACCGTCAACCCGCAAAGCGAGCGCAGCCCGGCCCTCGACGCGCTGGTCGCCTGGCTCTGCGAGGAGGGACGCCGCTTCGACGTGGCGGGTTGAGCCCCTCCCCGCCATGCTCTAGACCGACCGCCATGCTTCTGATGGCGAAGGCCCGATGCGCATAGCCGTGACCGGACGGACCGGGCAGGTCGTCCAATCCCTCCTCGCTCGTGCCGAGGCGGCCAGCGTGACCGTCATTCCGGTCGGTCGGCCCGAGCTCGATCTGGCGCAGCCCGACGGCGTTCGGCAGGCCCTCGGCGAGGCAAGGCCCGACTGCATCGTCAACGCCGCCGCCTATACCGCCGTCGACAAGGCCGAGACCGAACCGGAGCTGGCCATGCGCTTCAACGGCGAAGGCGCCGGCACGGTCGCCGCCGCGGCCGCAGCCCTCGGCGTGCCGCTGATCCAGATCTCGACCGACTATGTCTTCGACGGCATGGCGCCGCGCCCCTGGCGCGAAAGCGACGCGATCGCCCCGCTCTCCGCCTATGGCCGCTCGAAGCTCGCCGGCGAAGAGGCGGTCACAGCCTCCGGTGCCGACTGGACGATCCTGCGCACCGCCTGGGTTTACAGCCCCTATGGCGCCAATTTCGTGAAGACCATGCTGCGCCTCGCTGAGAGCCGCGATGAGATCGGCGTCGTCTCCGACCAATTGGGCTCACCGACCAGCGCACTCGATCTCGCCGATACGATCATCGCTGTGGCGAAGGCGCTGGCCGCCCGCCCCGGCGAGGCCTCACTGCGCGGCGTCTTCCACGCCGCCGGCACCGGCGAGGCAAGCTGGGCTGACCTCGCCGCGGCCGTCTTCGCCGCCTCGGCGGCGCTAGGTGGCCCGAGCGCCGCCGTCAGGCGCATCGCCACGATCGACTACCCGACCCCCGCCCGGCGACCGGCCAATTCCAGGCTCGACTGCAGCCTGCTCGCCGAGCGCCACGGCCTGCGCCTGCCGCCCTGGCAGGACTCGGTGAAAACCTGCGTCGCCACGCTGCTGACGCAGCCGAAAAGCTGAAGGAGCCATCATGAAGGGGATCATCCTCGCCGGCGGCAGCGGCACGCGGCTCCACCCGATGACCATGGTGACGTCGAAGCAGCTCCTGCCCGTCTACGACAAGCCGATGATCTACTACCCGCTCTCGACGCTGATGCTCGCCGGCATCCGCGAGATCCTGATCATTTCGACACCGGACGATGCGCCGCGCTTCGAGGCGCTGTTCGGCAGCGGCGAGCGCTGGGGCCTCAAGCTCTCCTATGCCGTCCAGCCCAGGCCGGAAGGCCTGGCGCAGGCCTACCATATCGGCGCCGATTTCATCGCCGGCGGCCCATCCGCCCTGATCCTCGGCGATAATCTCTACTACGGCGACGGCCTCACTGACGTGCTGCACCGCGCCGCCGCCCGACAGAGCGGCGCGACCGTCTTCGCCTATCGCGTCAGTGATCCCGAGCGCTATGGCGTCGTCTCCTTCGATGCGGCCGGCAAGGCGCTCTCGATCGAGGAGAAGCCCAAGCTGCCGCGCTCGCATTGGGCGGTGACCGGGCTCTATTTCTACGATGCCGAGGTCGTCGAGATCGCCCGCAAGCTGAAGCCCTCGGCCCGCGGCGAGCTCGAGATCACCGACGTCAACCTCGCCTATCTCGAACGCGGTGCGCTCAGCGTCGAGCGGCTCGGGCGCGGCTATGCCTGGCTCGACACCGGCACGCCGGATTCCCTCGTCGAGGCCTCCGAATTCGTGCGCACGCTGGAGCGCCGCCAGGGTTTTCGCATCGCCTGCCCCGAGGAGATCGCCTTCGAGAACGGCTGGATCGACCGCGAGCAGCTGCGCGCGCTCGGGCAGGCGCTGTCGAAAAGCGGCTACGGCCAGTACCTGCTCGGCGTCGCCGGACGCGACCACTCGGTCTGACACCACACTTCCCCTGACGATGCAGAGCGCTCATGCTGCACCGGCGCTGGCCGAAGACGCTGGGTTGGCCGAGATTGCAGCGTAGCCGCGCCGAAGACGT
Organism: Rhizobiales bacterium 2SD; assembly: GCA_005502805.1. GTDB lineage: Bacteria > Pseudomonadota > Alphaproteobacteria > Rhizobiales > Beijerinckiaceae > Allobosea. The sequence continues at coordinate 511,755 of SCMY01000002.1, forward strand.
GCACGAGGATCGAAGACCTGATGAACGCCCCCGCCACCACGCCCGGCACCTCTTCGCATCCCGCCCTCGACGGCCTAACCGCCTCGCTCCGCGATCTCCTCGGCCCGCGCTGCTCGACCTCCGACAGCGAGCGCGAGCATCACGGCCATGGCGAATCCTATCATCCGACCAAGGCACCCGACGTCGTCTGCTATCCGCTGACCACCGAGGAGGTGAGCAGCATCGTCAAGCTCTGCCATCAGGCGAAGGCGCCGGTCATTCCGTTCGGCGCCGGCACCTCGCTCGAAGGCCATGTCGTCGCGCTGCATGGCGGCGTCTGCATCGACCTCTCGCGCATGAACGCGATCACCGCCGTCAATGCCGAAGATCTCGATTGCACGGTCGAGGCCGGCGTCACCCGCAAGCAGCTCAACGAGCACCTGCGCGACACCGGCCTGTTCTTCCCGGTCGATCCCGGCGCCGACGCCACCCTCGGCGGCATGGCCGCGACGCGCGCCTCGGGCACCAACGCGGTGCGCTATGGCACGATGAAGGACAATGTCCTGGCACTCACCGTCGTGCTCGCCGACGGCACCGTCCTCAAGACCGGCGGCCGCGCCCGCAAATCCTCCGCCGGCTACGACCTCACCCGCCTCTTCGTCGGCTCGGAGGGCACGCTCGGCGTCATCACCGAGATCACGCTGCGTCTATACGGCATCCCCGAGGCGAGCTCGGTCGCAGTCTGCTCGTTCCCGGATATCGGCAGCGCGGTCAATTGCGCCATCGAGACGATCCAGTGCGGCATCCAGGTTGCTCGCGTCGAGCTGCTCGACGAGACCTGCATGCGCGCGATCAACCGCCACAACAATCTGAGCTATCCCGAGACGGTCGCGCTCTTCCTCGAATTCCACGGCACGGAGGCGGCGGTGGTCTCGCAGGCGGAGACCGTGCAGATGCTCGCCGAGGGCCATGGCGGCGAGGGCTGGCGCTTTGCCACCAGCACCGAGGAGCGCAACAAGCTCTGGCAGGCCCGCCACAACATGCATTACGCGCTGCTCGCTTTGCGCCCCGGCGCCAGCAGCTGGGGCACCGACACCTGCGTGCCGATCTCGCAGCTCGCCGCCTGCATCACCGAGATCAAGGAGCATGCCAAGGATGCGCCCTTCCCGGTCACGGCGCTCGGTCATGTCGGCGACGGCAATTTCCATATGGGCTTCCTGATCAGGATGGATTCGCCCGACGAGATCCGCGAGGCCGAGCGGCTGAACGGCCTCCTGGTCAACCGCGCCATCGAGCTCGGCGGCACCTGCACCGGCGAGCACGGCGTCGGCTACGGCAAGGCGAAGTTCCTGCGCAAGGAGCACGGCGACGCCGCCGTCGAGGTAATGCGCACGCTGAAGGCGAGCCTCGACCCCGACAACATCATGAATCCCGGCAAAGTGCTGCCGGCCTGACTGCGGCAGTATCCGTCTTTGCACCGTAGCACCCACACGTGACCGCGACGCCCAACTGTTTTACATGCAAATGGAACGGTGACCTGAGGCGGATAGACAGCGCATGGACGACGCGGCGGATGCGGAAACGCAGCACAAGAACCATGCGGTCTATTTCGTGCCCGGCCTGCATCGCGGCCTGCGTGTCCTCGAAATCGTCGCGGCGGCGCGCCGGCCCCTGAGCATCACCGAGATCGCCTCGGAGCTCGGCCTGACGCGCTCCTCGGTCTTCCGGCTGATCTATACGCTCCGGCATATGGGCTTCCTCGAGGAGGAGCAGTCGAAGCAGTTCGCGCTCGGGCCGCGCGTCCTCAATATCGGCTTCGCCTTCCTGGCCTCGAAGGACATCATCGAGATCGCCCGCCCCGAGCTGGAGGCGTTGCGCGACGAGACCCTGGTCTCGGCGCACCTCGCGATCCGCGACGAGCGCGACGTGCTCTATTTGAGCTGCGTGCAGACCCGCTCGGGCTTCCTCAGCAACATGAATGTCGGCTCGCGCGTGCCGGCCTATGCCTCGCCGATGGGTTGGCTGCTGCTCGCCGGCCTGCCGCAAGCGGAGCTGGAAGAGCTCTTCCGCAAGGAACGCTTCGTGCCGCTGACCAGCCAGACGCCGACCTCGACGCCAGAGCTGATCGCCACGGTCGAAGCAGCGGCCGCGCGCGGCCACGTCGTCAGCCGCGGCGTGATGGAGGCGGCCGGCAGCTCGATCTCGGCCCCGATCATCGACCGGCGCGGCACGGTCGTCGCGGCGATCGACATCTCCGGTCCGGATTCCGCCTTTGATCTCGACCAGATCGACGGCCGCTACCTCTCGGCGGTCAGGGCCGCGGCCAAGCGGATATCCGAACGCCTCGGCTAGAGGCCGAGGATCGCCCGCGCCTCGGCCGGCGTTGCGAGCGCGCCGCCCAGGTTCTCGATGATCGTGCCGGCCTTCTCGACCAGCTCGGCATTGTCGCGTGCCAGCACGCCCTTGCGGATGTAGACGTTGTCCTCGAGCCCAACGCGGATATGGCCGCCGAGCAGGAAGGCCTGCGCCAGCAGCGGGAATTCGTGCCGGCCGATGCCGAAGGCCGCCCAGATGCAGTCCGGCGGCAATTGCGAGGCGAAATAGACCAGCGTCTGCGGATTCGGGATCGCGCCATAGCGCACGCCGAGCACGATCTGGATCAGCAACGGATTGCGCAGCACCCCGTCGGCCTGCAGGGCCTTGGCGAGCTGCAGGTCGCCGCCGTCGAACAGCTCCAGCTCGGGCAGGACGCCGGCCGCATAGATGCGCCTGGCCATCTCGGTGACGTTGCGCGGCGTGTTGATCACCACAGCGGTCCCTGAGAACATCGTGTTGAGGTCGAGCGTGCAGATCTCCGGCCTCAGCGCCTCGACATGGGCGACCCGGCGCTCCGGCGTGGTCAGCGTCGTGCCGGGAGCCGCAACCTTGGGATCGTCGATCCCCGGCACGAAACGCCCACCCTCCCCGGTCGAGAGGTTGAGGATGACATCCGAGCCGGATTGCCGGATGCGGTCGACGATCTCGGTGAACAGGGCAAGGTCCATCGTGCCCTTGGTCGTGGCGGGGTCGCGGGCATGCAGGTGCACCACCGCCGCGCCGGCCTTGCCGGCCTCGATCGCAGCGGCTGCGATCTCGGCGGGCGTCACCGGCAGGCCGGGATGCTGTTCGCGCGTCGTCAGATTGCCGGTGACGGCGCAGGTCAGGATGGTCTTGCGCGACAAGGCGACGTCTCCTCAGGCGGCGCTGCGGGCGGCCGGCAAGGTCGCGGCCAGCGCCGCCCCGAGCTTCTCGACGATCTCGTCGACATGGCCGGCATCGATGGTGAAGGGCGGCGCTAGCAGGACATGGTCGCCATTGACGCCGTCGGCCGTACCACTCGACGGGTAGCAGATCAGGCCGAGGCCCTGCGCCGTCTGCTTGATCCTGGCGGCAAGCCCCTCCTTCGCCGCGAAGGGCTGCTTGCTGTCGCGGTCGGCGACGAGTTCGAGCGACTGCAGCAGGCCCCGCCCCCGGATGTCGCCGACATGCGGATGCTGGCCAAAAGCCTCGCCCAGCCGGCGCGACAGCAGCGCGCCCATAAGCTGGACATTGTCGAGCAGCCCTTCGTCCTCGATCGTTTCGATCACCGCGATCGAGGCGGCACAGGCTACGGCATGGCTCATATAGGTGTGACCATTGGCGAGCAGGCCCGAACCGGCCTCGATCGCTCCGGCGACGCGCTCGCTCGCCATAGTCGCGGCGATCGGCTGGTAGCCGGCCCCCAACCCCTTGGCGATGGTGATGATGTCGGGCCTGACGCCCTCCTGTGCGCTCACGAACATCGCCCCGGCGCGACCCATGCCGCACATCACCTCGTCGGCGATGAAGAGCACGCCATGGCGGTCGCAGATCTCGCGGATGCGGGCGAAATAGCCGGGCACCGCCGTCACGCTGCCGAGCGTCGCCCCGACGATCGGCTCTGCGATGAAGGCGGCGACGCTCTCCGGGCCGAGCCGGCGGATCTCGGCATCAAGCTCATCGGCGACGCGCAGGCCGTAGGCCTCTTCCGTCTCGCCCGCGCGCTGGTCGCGATAGGCATAGCAGGGCGCGATCTGCGATGTCTCGATCAGGATCGGCTGGTACAGCGCCCGGCGGCCGGCATGACCACCGACCGCGAGCGCCCCCAGCGTGTTGCCGTGATAGCTCATCCGCCGCGAGATGAAGCGGCTGCGCTGGGGCTGGCCGATCTCGACGAAATACTGCCGCGCCAGCTTCAGCGCCACCTCCACTGCCTCCGAGCCGCTGCCGAGGAAGGCGACACGGCCCCTGCCGAAGCCGGCCGGGGCGCGGTCGACCAGCATCTGCGCCAGCTTCTCGCTCGGCTCGTTCGTGAAGAAGGAGGTGTGAGCGTATTCAAGCTTGCCGAGCTGGGCGATGATCGCCGCGATGACGCGCGGATGGCCATGGCCGAGGCAGGATACCGCCGCGCCGCCGCTGGCGTCGAGATTGCGCCTGCCCTCGGCATCGATGAGGTGGACGCCGTCTCCCGCCAATGCGAGCTGCGGCGTGCTGCGGAGGTTGCGATGGAGGACCGCGGACGCGTTCGCCCGAGGGCTTGGTTGTGACATGGCATTCCTCGCAACCAGAAGAATTCTGTTGATATGCAAAACACATTTTCGTATGAGAAACAAGAACGGAGTGGCCGAGCCTTGAGCCCGCGATCCTTGAGCCCACCACGGCAGCGTCCCTTTCACGGAATCCGGGTGCTCGACCTCACCCATGTGCTCGCCGGCCCGTTCTGCGCCTACCAGCTCGCTCTGCTCGGTGCCGACGTCGTCAAGATCGAGCCGCCGCAGATGCCGGACACGGCGCGCGGCCGCGGGCCGGACGATGCCCTCAACGCCGCCGGCCTCGGCATCAACTATCTCGTGCAGGGCTCGAACAAGCGCTCTCTCGCGCTCGACCTCGCCAGCGAAGACGGACGAGCGATCCTGCTCGATCTCGTCGACGGCGCCGACGTGCTGGTCGAGAATTATCGCGCCGGCGCGCTGGAGGCTCTCGGCCTCGGGGCAGAAGCCCTGTGCGCCTGCAATCCCCGGCTGATCCACTGCTCGATCACCGGCTTCGCCCGCGGCCATGAGCGCGAGGCGGTCAACGCCTATGACAATGTCATCCAGGCGGCCTCGGGCGTGATGGCCCGCACCACCGGGCGCTCGGGCGAGCCGGTGAAATCCGGCGCCTCCTTCATCGACTATGCCACCGGCTATGCCGCGGCCTTCGCGATCTCGGCGGCGCTGTTCCAGCGCCAGGCCAGTGGCAAGGGCCAGGTCATCGACTGCGCCATGTTCGACACCGCTTTGACGTTGATGGCGCCGGAGGCCGCCGCCGCGCTTTATGAAGGTCCCGCCCAGCCACGCCCGAAGGAAGCCGGGCTCGGCACCTATGAGACGGCCGACGGCCTGCTGATGCTCGGCGCCTTCAATACCAGGCAGAACAAGCGGCTCTGGCAGGCGCTCGGCCGCGCCGACTTCGCTGCCCTCGATGGCTGGCCGGCGCTCTGGGGCGCCGCGCCGGCGATGCGCGAGGCGCTGGTGCCGATCATGCTGACCCGCACCGCCACCGAATGGGAGGGCTGGCTTCACGCGATCGGCATCCCGGCCGAGCGCGTGCGCACGCTCGACGAAGCCGCCCGCATGCCGCATCTGCGCGAGCGCGGCTTCTTCCACGCGCTCGATGCCGCACTGCCCGGCGCGGCCCCCGTTGCCGTTCCGCTTGCCCCCTTCACCTATGCCGACGCCGGCCCGACGATCGACCGGCCCCCGCCACGGCTCGGCGAGCACAGCGCCGAGATCCTCGCCGAGATCGGACGCTCGCCGGCCGAGGTCGAAACCTTGAAGGCGCGGGGTGTGATCGCATGATCGCCGCCGCCTTCCCCCGGCACGAGGCCGAGCTGTTCACCCGCTTGCCCGATACCCTGCACTGGACCGGCGAGCCGACCGACTGGGTCCGCATCACGCGGCCGGGCCAGCGCCTGCATTCCTTCCTGGAAGGTCCCTGCTTCGATGCCGACGGACATCTCTGGCTGGTCGATGTGCCCTATGGCCGCCTGTTCAGGATCGCGCCGGACGGGAGCTGGCAGCTCGCCTTCCAATATGACGGTGAGCCGCATGGTTTGCGCCCGCGCGGTGACGGTACCTGGCTGATCGTCGACTACCGCCACGGCCTGCTCGCCTTCGATCCCGCCGCGAAGACCGTCACACCCCTGTGCGCCCGGGTGAACACCGAGCCCTTTCGCGGCCTCAGCGACCTCACCATCGCGCCGAACGGCGATGTCTGGTTCACCGACTCCGGCCGCACCAGCCTGTCGGACCCAACTGGGCGCGTCTACCGGCTGCGCCAGGGCGAGACGAAGCCCGAGCTGATCCTGGCGAACGTGCCCTATCCGAACGGCATCGCGCTCTCGCCGGACAGCAAGCTGGTCTATCTCGCCGCGACGCGCGCCAATGCCGTCTGGCGCTTCATAGCCGAGGCGCCCGATCCGGCCTGGCCGATGGTCGGCGCTTTCCTCCAGTTTTCCGGCGGGCTCGGCCCGGACGGGCTGGCGGTCGATGCGTTGGGCCGGCTCGCCATCGCCCAGGCGCAGGCCGGGCGGCTCTATCTCGTCGATGCGCTCGGCGATCCCCTTGCGGTGGTGCACACGCCGGGCGGGCTCTGGACGACCTCCTGCGCCTTCTCGCCGGACCAGTCGACGCTGCTGATCGTCGAGGCGCAGACCGGCAGCGTCTTCCGCATTTCCATGGCCACGCTTCTCGCGGGCTCCGCTTCAGGACATCGCTCATGACCAAGCTGACGAAGGACACGCTCAGGGGCTTCGTGCCGGCCATCGTCACGCCCTTCGACGCGCGCGGCGAGATCATGACCGACGCCTTCGCCGACATCGTCGAGCACCTGATCGGCATCGGCGCGCAGGGCATCTGCGTCGCCGGCGACAATGGCGAGAGCTGGGCGCTCGACCGCGACGAGCGCGCCCGCCTGACCCGCATCGCCGTCGACCGCAGCGCCGGGCGCGTGCCGGTGATGATGGGCTGTACCGCGCCGGGCTCACGGCAGACGATCCAGTATGCGCAGGCCGCGCGCGATGCCGGCGCCGCCGGCATCCTCGTCATGCCACAGACCTACGTGCTGAAGGCGACGCGCGAGGAATTGCTGCGCCGCTTCGAGCTGCTGGGCAAGGCGGTCGATATGCCGATCGTGCTCTACAACTCGCCGCGCCGCGCCGTGATCGAGCTCTCGATCGACGATGTCGAGGCCATCGCCGGCGTCGCCCCGGTCGTCGGCATCAAGGAATCCAACCGCGATATCGGCCATCTCACCCGGCTGATCCGCCGCATGGGCGACCGCATCGCGGTGATGGTCGGCCCGGCCTATTATATCCTGATCGGCAGCGCGCTCGGCGCGCCCGGTTTCATCGCCACCGGCCCCGAACTGCTCGGCAAGACCGCCGGAAAGCTGATGGAGATCGGCCGCAAGGCGCCCGATGCCGGCTATGTCAACGCCCATCACAAGCTGACCATCGTCTACGAGACGCTGATGTCGCTCGGCACCTGGCCCTCCTCGTTCAAGGCAGCGCTCAACCTGCAGGGCCTGCCGGCCGGCGTGCCGCGCGACCCGTTGCTGCCGCTCGGCGGAGCCCAGCTCGACAAGCTACGCGCCACCCTCGACGAGCTCGGCCTGCTGCCCGGCCGCTAAGATGGCGGGCGACCTGCGCATCGGCTCCGCCTGGGCGCGGACGGTCAGCTTTCGCTTCGACGGCGAGCTGCTGACCGCGCGGGAAGGCGAAACGCTCGCCGCCGCGCTCTATGCGCAGGGGCGGCGCACATTGCGTATGAGCCGCGACGATAGCGGCCCGCGCGGCGCCTTCTGCTTCATGGGCGTCTGCCAGGAATGCGTCGTCTCGATCGACGGCCGGCTGACCGAAGCTTGCCGCACGCCGGTGCATAACGGGCTGGTCGTGGAGAGCGTGCGGTGAGCGACTACGATCTCATCGTACTCGGTGCCGGTCCGGCCGGCGCGGCGGCGGCGATCAAGGCCCGTAGCCTCGGCCTGTCCGTCGCCGTGATTGACGAGGCGCCGGCTGCCGGTGGCCAGGTCTATCGCGCGCCCTCCCCGGCGCTGACGGCGACGCAGCCCGATGCCGATCGGGAGAAGGGCGACGCGCTGCGGGCAAAGCTCGCGGCCAGCGGCGCCGTGCTCTACGCCAATCATCGCGTCTGGTCGCTGACATCCGGTTTCTCCGTCATCGCGATCGGCCCCGACGGCCCGCTGACGCTCGAAGCGCCCAGTCTCATCGTCGCCGCCGGCGCGATCGAGCGGCATATCCCGGTCACCGGCTGGACCTTGCCCGGCGTGATCGGGCTCGCCGGCGCGACCGTCCTGCTCAAGGCCCATGGCGTGCTGCCGGGGCGCCGCGTCGTCGTCGCCGGCTCGGGACCTCTGTTGCTGCTCGTCGCCAGCAAGATCGTCGCGGCCGGTGGCGAGGTCGCTGCCGTGGTCGATGCCGCGCCGCACACGGGCTGGCTCGCCAGGGCCGGCGCCATGCTGGCTCGGCCGGACCTGATGGCCAAAGGTGCGGGCTGGCTGCTCGCACTGCTGAAGGCGCGGGTCCCGATCCATTCCGGCGCAGCGATCCGCACCATTCACGGCACGGACGGCGTCGAAGCCGTCACGATCGGCCCGGTCGATCGCGACTGGCGGCCAGTTGGCGATGCCGAGCGGACGATTGCGGCCGATGCCGTCTGCCTCGGCTTCGGCCTGTTGCCGGCGACCGAAGTCACGCGGCTGCTCGGCGCCGAGCATCGCTATGAGCCGGAACTGGGTGGCTGGGTCCCGGCTGTGGATGCGTCGCTGCAGACCTCCGTGCCCGGCCTCTTCGTCGCCGGCGACGGCGCCGGCGTGCGCGGTGCCGATGCCGCCCCGCTTTCCGGTGAACTCGCGGCGCTCGGCGTTATCAGCCGGCTCGGACGTGGTGGCGATCTCGCAAGGGAGGCCACGAAGATCGCAACCGACTGGCACAGATCGAGCCGCTTCGGCGCAGCGATGTCGGCGCTCGCCATGCCACCGCCCGGCGCTGCCGCGATGATCGCTGCGGAGACGACCGTCTGCCGCTGCGAAGGCCTCAGCCGCGCCAAGCTCGACGCCGCGATAGCGGCTGGCGCTCGCACCCTCGCCGATCTCAAGGCGACGACGCGCTGCGGGATGGGGCCCTGCGGCGGGCGCGTCTGCGGCGAGGCGGCGGCCATGCTGATCGGCGCTGCGACCGGCTGGGATCGCGCGACGGTCGGCCAGCCGAGCGCCCGACCTCCCTTACGCCCGGTCCCGCTCGCCGCGATCACCGGCGCCTTCGACTATGACAACCTGCCCATCCCGGCCCCGGCTCCGCTATGAGCGCGCTCTACGATCTCGCCGTCATCGGCGGCGGCATTCTCGGCAGCGCCGCCGCCTGTCGCGCCGCGGAAGGCGGCATGCGCACGATCGTCGTCGAGCAGCAGACGCTCGGCAGCGGCGCCTCGGGCGTCAATGCCGGCACGCTCTCGCTGCAGATCAAGCGCGTCAAGCTGATGCCCTATGCGATCAAGGGCCACGAGCTCTGGGAGCGGGCCGGCGAGCGCGTCGGCTTCCACAAGACCGGCGGCATTACCCTCGCCTTCAACCAGCGCGAGGCCGAGCTCCTGCATGAGCGCATGGCCCTGAAGCGCGAGGCCGGCGCGCCGATCGAGCTGATCACACCGGCGCGCGTCGCCGAGCTCGAGCCCAATCTGTCGCGCCAGGTCGTCGCCGCGAGCTGGTGCGCCGAGGACGGCTACGCCAATGCCAGCCTGTCCGGCGCCTATTACCGCACCCTGCTCGATACGGTCGGCGTCGACATCCGCGAGCGCACGCCGGTCACCGCGATCGACCGCAGCGGCGGCGCTTTCGAGCTGGCGACGCCAACCGGCACGATCCGCGCGACCCGTCTGCTGCTCGCCTGCGGTGCCTGGCTGAAGGCCGCCGGCGCGCTGCTCGGGCTCGACCTGCCGGTCCGCGCCCGCGTCAACACCGTCTCGGTCACCGAGCGCGGCCCGGCCCTGGTCGGCACCGTGATCGGCCACGCCACCGGCCTGCTCACCTTGAAGCAGAAGCCGAATGGCAGCGTGCTGATCGGCGGCGGCTGGCAGGGCACCGGCTCGCCGGACGAGGGCCGCAGCTGGGTCGATCCTACGACGCTGCTGCCCAATCTGCGGCTGGCCATGTTCGCCGTGCCGGGCCTCGACCGCTTCCGGGTCGTGCGCTCCTGGACCGGCTTCGAGGCCAATGTGCCGGACTTCTACCCGCTCGCCGGCGCCGCGCCCGGCATCGACAACGCCTTCCTGCTCGGCTGCGTCCGCGGCGGCTACACCATCGGCCCCTATATCGGCACGCTGATGGGCGACCTCATCCTCGGCCACGAGCCGGAGCTGCCGCTCTTCGATCCCGGCCGCTTCGTGACGACAGCGGCAGCGGCTTGACGCATGCTTGGAGCTCTTTCGGCCAACCTCCATCGTCATTCCGGACAAGCGGCGCAGCCGCGCAGCTCCGGAATCCATCGTAAAGCGCAGTTCCCTACGATGGATTCCGGCGCTCCGCTTCGCTACGGCCGGAATGACGGTCGGGGTTGGCTAGAAAATTGCTGGACTGAATAAAACAAAGTTTTGTATATAAACAAAACCTAAGACTAGGGAGGACGGCATGCTGCAGGAATCGTCGATCGAGGTCGCGCGATGAGCGAGGCGTCCGTCACCACCAACCGGCTCGCGCCGCTGGCCGAGGACACGGTCGGTCCCTACTATCCCTATTCCTTCATCGACGGCGACCGCAGCGATCTGACGCGCCTGCATTACGGGCTGAGCGTCGGCCCGCAGGGGCAGCAGATCATCCTGCGCGGCCGCCTGCTCGACAGCGACGGCGCCATTGTCGACGACGCGCTGGTCGAGTTCTGGCAGGCCAACGCCGCCGGTATCCTGCGCACGCCGGACAATGACGGCCATCCCTTGCTCGACCCCTTCTTCGACGGTTTCGGCCGGCTGATCACCACGACCGAACCCTTCGCCTTCAGGACGATCAAGCCCGGTGCCCTCCCCGCCGAGGGCGGCATGGCGGCGCGCGCACCGCACATCACTGTGACGATGTTCTCCGACGGCATCACGCGGCTTGTGACGCAAATCTTCTTCGACGACGAGCCGGAGGCGAATGCACAGGACCCGCTGCTGGCGAGCCTGCCGGGCGAGCTGCGCGAGCGCCTGATCGCCAGGCGGATCGAGACGCCTGCGGACGGCCCTGCCGTCTACGAGATCGCGATCGTGATGCGCGGCCCGGGCGAGACGCCCTTCTTCGACGATCTTTCGAGCTGAGCGGAGGGCAAGCGATGTCCCTGATCATCGACCGCGGCCGCCTGATGCTGCCAGGCCCCACCGACGGGGCAGCCGAACGGCGCGTGCCGAGCGAACGCCTGCACCTGATCCCGGAAGCGGCACGGCGCAGCTTCGTGCCCTGGATCACCGACCTGCCCGGTCTCAAGCTCGGCGAGAACGACCTGACCCGGATCGCGCCCGGCCGGCCGCAAGCCGAGGGCGAGGTCATCGAGATCTCCGGCCATGTCCTCGACGAGTTCGGCCGCCCGGTCCGCAACACGCTGGTCGAGATCTGGAACGCCAACAAATGGGGCCGCTACACCCATGTGAAGGACCCGGTGCGCGAACGGCTCGATCCGAACTTCCTCGGCTTCGGCCGGACGATGACCGACGAGGCCGGCCGCTATCGCTTCCGCACTATCATGCCCGGCTCCTATCTGGCGCGGCCGGACATCGACCGCTGGCGCCCGGCCCATGTCCATGTCTCGATCCGCGGTGGCTCGGCGCGTCTGATCGCCCAGATGTACTTCGCCGGCGATCCGCATCTGGCCCGGGACCCGATGTTCATCCTGCTCGGCGAAGCCCAGCCGCGACATTTCGGCAACCTGACCGGGCAAGGCCCGAGCGGCGAGGCGCTCTATAACTGGGACATCGTCATCGGCGGGCGTAACACTGCCTATTTCGAGAGCTGACATCGCACCCGCGCTGCGCTGCATTGTCCTTTCGATGTGGCGATGACCGGACCCCGCATCTTTCCATGTTAGGAAGGTTCAAGCTTTTTTAGCGGTCCCCCTCTCCCACCTGACGCTCCGCGCTGCATCTGCCATTGCTGCAGGTGACGACGATAGTCTTGCGAGGCGAGCCCAGGCACCTGGCGCGGTATACGACCAGTTCGCGCTGTTGCAGCAGGGTTTCGATCCGTGGATCGACGCAACCTGCCTCGAGCAGGGCCCGCTGCAGGTCGCCATCGGCAGCGAGTGCGGCGGAAAGGCCACTCAGCGCAAATGAGGCTGAGGCATAATACCGGAGAGCAAGGGCGGATCGGCGCGATCCGCCCCTATTGCGATCTGTCACTTCGACTTCTGGAGCTTGGTCACCGTGATCTGGCCGTTGACCCTGTCGGCGTCGAACTTGATCTTGTCGCCGGCCTTCAACCCCTTGAGCATGGCGGGGTCGCCGGCGCGGAACACCATGGTCATCGCGTCCATGTCGAGGTTCTTGATCGCCCCGTGATTGATGGTGAGCTTGCCCTGGGGCTCGTCGACCTTGGTGACGGTGCCGCTGACCGACTGCGCCGCGGCCGGCAAAGCGAGGAGAAGAAGGGCGAGTGTGGCTGTCGTCCTGAGCATGGGATGCTCCTTTCGTTCAGGCTTACTTGACGATGATCTTGCCGGTCATGCCGGCTTCGCGGTGACCGGGGATCAGGCAGGAGAAGTCGAACTCGCCCGCCTTGGTGAAGGCCCAGACGATCTCGCCGGTCTTTTTCGGCGACAAGCGCTTGGCATTCGGATCGTCATGCTCCATGTCGGGATTCTTCTGCATCTCGACGGCGTGCTTGAGGTTCTCCTCCAGCGTCGCCAGCACGAGCTCATGGTCGAGCTCGCCATTGTTGCGCAGCTGGAAGCGAACTTGCTCGCCGCGGCGCACCTCGATCCGGTCGGGGATGAAGGACATCTTGCCGTCCTTCTCCGCCATCGCGACCTGCACGATGCGCGCCGGCTTCTTGGGATCGCCGGGCTTGCCATAGGCAGTCTCGTCGCCATGGCCATGGCCGGCGCCGCCAGGGCCTGCCAAGGCTGCGCCGGCTGAGAACAGGACCGCGATCGCGGCGAGCCTGAATGCTGTCGTCATGAGGTTCTCCTGCTGGACGATCGACGTCTTCAATGGTTGGAGTGCGGATTCTTGGCGGCTGGCCGTGGCTTGCCGTCCGGCCCGAGGCTCGGCTTGCGCGGGTCTTTGACCCGCCACTCGGTCGGCTCGATGCCGCTGTCCGGGGACGCGCCACGCGGCGCTTCGGCGAGCTTCTGGCCCTTGTATTCGAAGGCGACGGTGCCTTCCGGGTGCTTGAACCAGCCGGGGTCCTTGTAGTCGTTCTTGGCGAGGCCTTCGCGGACCTTGACCACCGAGAACATGCCGCCCATCTCGACCGGACCGAACTGGGCGAAGCCCGTCATCATCGGAAGAGTGTTGTCGGGCAGGGGCATCTCCATCGAGCCCATCTCGCCCATGCCGTTCGAGCCCATCGGCATGTAGCCCGGCGCGATCTTGGCGATGCGCTTGGCCAGGTCCTTCTTGCTCACGCCGATATAGTTCTTCACCGAATGCCCCATCGCATTCATGGTGTGGTGCGATTTGTGGCAGTGGATCGCCCAGTCGCCGGGCTCGTCGGCGACGAAATCGAAGGCGCGCATCTGGCCGACGGCACAGTCGATCGAGACCTCGTCCCAGGCCGCCGCCGGGTCGACCCAACCGCCATCGGTGCACGAGACCTTGAACTCGTAGCCGTGCATGTGGATCGGGTGGTTGGTCATGGTCAGGTTGCCGAAGCGGATCCGGACCTTGTCGTTCTTGCCGACGACGAGCGGGTCGATGCCCGGGAACACGCGGCTGTTCCAGCACCACATGTTGAACTCGGTCATCTCGGCGACGCGCGGCACATAGGAGCCGGGCTCGATGTCGAAGGCGTTGAGCAGGAAGACGAAATCGCGGTCGACGCGGCGGAAGGCCGGGTCCTTGGGATGAACGACGAAGAAGCCCATCATGCCCATCGCCATCTGGACCATCTCGTCCGAATGCGGATGGTACATGTAGGTGCCCGAGCGCCTGAGCTGGAACTCGTAGACGAAGGTCTTGCCCGGCGGGATATGCGGCTGCGTCAGCCCGCCGACGCCGTCCATGCCGTTGGGCAGGCGCTGGCCGTGCCAATGCACCGCCGTGCTCTCCGGCAGCTTGTTGGTGACGAAGATGCGGACCTTGTCGCCCTCGACCGCCTCGATGGTCGGCCCCGGCGACTGGCCGTTATAGCCCCAGAGATAGCCCTTCATGCCGGGCGCGAACTCGCGCACCACCGGTTCGGCGACGAGGTGGAACTCCTTCCAGTCGCCGTTCATCCGCCAGGGCAAGGTCCAGCCATTCAGCGTCGCGACCGGCTGATAGTCCGGCCCGGTCGTCGGCACGAAGGGCGCCTGCGTTGTCGCCTCGGTCATGGTCGGGGCCTCGGGCACGGCGGCGAAGGCCGTCCGTCCGGACACGGCGCCGGCCGCGGCGACGACGAGGCCGGAAGTGCCGATGAAGCCCCGGCGCGATAGCGTGGTCATGGTTTCGCTCCTTCCGCCCGCTCAGTGTCCGCCGCCGGCATCGCCGCCGCCCGCAGCCGCGACCGTGGCCGAGCCGCCGCCTCCGCTGCCGCCGCCGATCAGCGCGTGCTTGAAGTCGGTGTGGGCGATCCAGAAGTCGCGCCGGGCATTGATCGCCGCGACGTTCGAGAGGATGCGGTTGCGGGCGTCGGTGATGAGATCGGTGACGTCGTTGAGCATGCCGCTGTACTGCAGCAGCGACTGCTCCTGGATGATCTTGCGCAGCGGCAGGACGTTGTTCTGATACTGCCGGGTGATGTCGTAATTGGCGCGGTAGGCGGTATAGGCCTCGCGCGCCTCGGAGCGGGCATTGACCGCCTTTTCCGCCAGCCTGTTCGCCGCCTGCATGTAGGTCTGCTCGGCGAGCGCCACCTTGGACTGGCCGAAATCGTAGATCGGGATGTCGATCTCCAGCTCCAGCGTGCGGCTGCGGCTGGATTCGCGCTCGACATGGCCGTCGGCGTCGACGCTGCGGCCGCGGTCATAGGTCCGGCGCCCGAGCAGGTCGATGTCGTTGACGAAGCGCGTCGCATTGGCGAGGCCGAGCGACTTCGCCAGCGTATCGAGTTCGGCGCGCGCGATCTGGATGTCGACGCGCTTGCGCAGCGCCTCAGCCTCGATCGCCTTGACCGATTGCAGTCGCGGCAGCGGCGGCAAGGTTCCGGGCAGCCTGAATTTGAGTTCGTCGCCCCAGAGCCCGAGCTGGCGAACGAGGCGCTCGCGCTCCTGGCGCTGCTGCTGACGAGCCTGGGCGAGCTGCACTGTCAGCTCCGCCTCGAAGGCGAATTCGCGCGCCTGGTCGATCTTGTTGACGCCGCCGGATTCGCCGAGCCGCTTGAACAGTTCGGAAGCCGCGTCGGCGGAAGCTTTGGCCTCCTGATAGAAGGAGACCTGGGCGTTGGCGGCGACCGCGCGATAGTACTGGCGTCGGGCATCGGCCGCGAGCCGCAGCACTGCCTCGACCGCGCGCAATTGTGCGGTCCTGAAGCGGTCGCCGGCGATCTCGGCTCTGGCCGGCAGAGTGATGAGCGCGAGCAGGCTGCCGACGATCTGACGCTCGACCTCGACCTCGAACCGCCCGGACAGCTTGGAGATGCCGAAGCGCGGATTGGGCGGCAGACTGGCGGCGACCATCTGCGCCTCGGCGATGCCGAGCTCGTTGAAGGACGCCTGCAGCCCGCGATTGCTGAGCAGTGCGATCTGCACCGCGCTATCCGCGGTCAGTGGCTTGCGCAGCAGCTGGTCGACCCGCGCCTTGGCTGTCAACGCAACCGTGTCGTCGCTGATCTTGACGACGTCCTTGCCGATCTCGGCATAGGCCGCAGACTGGATCGGCGCCATGCCGCCATCCGGCGAGAAGCCGGCGCAGCCACCGAGCAGCGCCGCAGTCCCGGCGAGCAAGCCCCAGCGCAGCGGGCGACGGGCGTTCGGCTTGGTCGATGCGAGCAAGGCAGGCCTTTCCATGGTGGGAGTAAGCGAGGCGGTTGGACGGACAAGCGACATCATGATTTCGGCCCGACCTGGCGGTTGAGCTCGCGCCAGTCCTTGGGCTCGGCCGGGCGGAAGCTGGCGGCGCCGGCCGTCACGCTGCGATAGCCGACAGCCGGAACACGGGCGTTCGGATCGGCCGGCCGCGCCAGATGGTCCGGGATCGTGGCGGAGCAGGCGCCGAGCACCAGAGCGACCGCCATCAGCAACGGCACCTTCACCAAAGTCACGATTCGGCATCCCCTGTTTTCGATGCGACAGGGGTAGCAGCGGGCTTTCGCGGGCGTCCGTTACAAATTGTTTCAAAGCGGCGCGGGCGGCCGGGCCGCGGGCGCGCTATTGTGCAGGCGATCAGATGGCAGGAGCCCGCTGGCGGGAGCACGGACATTCCGACCGAACTACAGACAGAGACGGGTCCCATCGCGACGAGCGTCGATGACCACGGCCATATCCTGGTGGTCGACGACGATCCGCAGATCAGGCTGCTCGTCGCGCGCTTCCTGCAGCGGCACGGCTATCAGGTCACCGGCGCGCCGGATGGGCGCGCCATGCTGGAGGCGCTGGCGCACAGCACCATCGACCTGATCGTCCTCGACCTGATGTTGCCCGGGCGCTCCGGCGTCGAGCTCTGCCGCGAGGTGCGCGCGACCTCGCAGGTGCCGATCGTGATGCTGACGGCCCGGACCGAGGAAAGCGACCGTATCACCGGGCTCGAGGGCGGAGCCGACGATTACGTCACCAAGCCGTTCAGTCCGCGTGAGCTCCTCGCCCGTATCCGGGCAGTGCTGCGCCGGGCCCGGGCGGCGCGCGGCGCAACCGCCACCCCGGCGAGTGCGATCGTGAGCTTCGACGGCTGGCGCATGGACTTGCGGCGGCGCGAATTGCAATCGCCCTCGGGAACGTTGATCGACCTCTCGACCGGCGAGTTCGACCTGCTCGTCGCCTTCGTCGAGCATGCCAACCGGGTGCTATCGCGCGAGGCGCTGATGCAGTTCGCCAAGGCGCGGATGAGCGACGACCCATTCGACCGCACCATCGACGTCCAGATCAGTCGCCTGCGCCGCAAGCTCGAGGCCGACGCGAGCGGCGGCCAGCTGATCAAGACGGTCCGCGGCGCCGGCTATCTGTTCGCCTCGCAGGTGGACCATCAGCAGGGGCAACCCGCTTGACGAACCTCGCCAAGCAGCTCTGGCCCGACACCGTCGCCAGCCGCGCCATCCTGATCCTGGTCGCGGCGCTGCTCGCCTTCCATCTCCTCGGCTACTGGGCCTATCGCGTCGGCGTCGAGAACCTCGCGACCGCCGGCCAGGACCGCGGCCTCGCCGAGCGCATCGTCTCGATCAAGCGGGCGATCGCCAGCCTGCCGCAGGCGCCGGAACGCGACCGCGTCGCGCATGACCTGTCGAGCGCCAGCCTCGAAGTGCATTGGAGCAAGGTCAGCCTCGTCCTCGGCACTGCCCCGATGACCGAGCGCACCCGGGCGATGGAGGCGCGGCTCAAGGAACTTGCGCCTGAGCTCGCGGCGGAATCTTTCCGGGTCGGCTTCGCCGATGATGGCGCGCTCGGTGCCGGCGAGGCCAATGCCTACAAGCACATGATGCTGGTTTCGGTGCAGCTCGAAGACGGCTCCTGGGTCAACTTCTCCTCGTCAGCTCTGGGCGCCTCGCAGCATCTCGACTGGGGCCTGACGGCGATCATGATCTGCTTTGCCGTCGCCATCGTCGTCGTCGCGCTCCTGCTGCTGCGCTGGGCGACGCGGCCCTTGCGCGATCTCGCCGAGGCGGCCGAGCGCTTCAGCCTCGATCAGACACCGCAACCCCTCCCCGAAACAGGGCCCATCGAGGTGCGTCGCGCCGCGCGCGCCTTCAACACGATGCGGGAGCGCATCCGCAGCCTCGTCACCGAGCGCATGCAGGCGATGGCGGCCGTCTCGCATGACCTGCGCACGCCGATCACACGCCTCAGGCTCCGCTCCGAATTCCTGGAGGATGAGGCGACCCGCAGCCTGATCGACGCCGATCTCGGCGAGATGGAAGCGATGATCGACTCGACGCTGGATTATCTGCGCGGCGGCACGTCCAGCGAGCCGCTGCGCCCGGTCGATCTTGCCTCGGTGATCGAGACCATCGTCGACGAGCACGTCGACCAGGGTCACCACGTCTCGCTGGTCGGGCTTGGGTCCGCTCCGGTCATGGGACGAATTCTTTCCCTGAAGCGTGCCGCCTCCAACATCATCGGCAACGCGGTGAAGTATGGTGGTGCGGCCAAGGTGACGATCACGGAAGCCGGCGACAGGTTCGCGATCCTCGTCGAGGACGACGGGCCGGGCATCGCGCAGGCCGATATGGAGCGCGTGTTCCACCCATTCGTGCGCCTGGAAGAATCGCGCGGTCGCCAGACCGGCGGCTCGGGCCTTGGCCTGACGATCGCTCTCGCGATTGTCAGGTCACATGACGGCTCGATCACGCTGGCGAACCGACCCGAAGGCGGCTTGTGCGTCACTCTCTCCCTGCCGATGCTCGACAAGTCCCTGGAGTCGCAGCAGCACGCCTAGACGGCGGAAGCGCGCAGCATCGCCTGCTCGTGATCGTCTCCGGCTAGCACGCCCCCGGCAGGCAGGGAGACCCCGCGCAGCAAGGGCAGTAGTTGCTCGCCCTGTCGCTTGATCTCGGGCAGATAGGGCGTGTCCGACAGGACGAAATGGCGAATTCCAAGGTCGCGGTATTTGCGCAGCGAACGCGCCACATCCTCGGCCGAGCCGACCAGCCAGGTGGTTCCCGCCCCGCCTCCGCCGAACTTGCCGGGTGTGGTGTAGAGATTGTCGTCGAGCACCTCGCCGCGACCGTGCAGATCCAGCAAGCGCTGCTGCCCAACCGCCGCCGCCCGCTGGTGATCGTTCCAGCCCGCGCCTTTCCCCTTGGCCATCTCGGCGACCTTGGCCTGCGCCTCCGCCCAGGCCTGTTCCGTTGTATCGCGGATGAAGGTCGTGACCCGCAGTCCGAATTCGAGCGGCGGCAAATCTCGATCCAGGTCCCGACTCAAGCTCTTCAGTCGCTCGATCCGCTCGCGCACACCCTCGAGCGGCTCGCCCCAGAACAGCTGGATATCGGCCTCGGTCGCTGCCACCCGTTCCGCAGCATCCGAAGCTCCCCCGAAATAGAGCTTGGGATGACGACGCACGCCGCGTGGCTGGATGCGCGGCACCACGGTCGATCCGCCGACACGGAAATGCTCGCCGGCGAAGTCGACATTTTCTTCGGTCCAGAGTCGGCGGGCGAGACGCATGAACTCCTTGGTCCGGCCATACCGGTGCGCCTGATCGCCCTCGCTGTCGCCATAGGCGTCGAGATTGTCCTTGCCGGAGACAATGTTGATGCGCACGCGCCCTCCGGTCAGCTGGTCGAGCGTCGCCGCGGCCGAAGCGAAATTCGCCGGCCGCCAGTAGCCGGGCCGGATCGCAATCAGCGGCTCGAAGGTCGTGGTGCGCGCGGCGAGCGCCGCCGCGACCGTGAAGGTGTCGGGTCTGCCCCAACCGGTGCCGATCAGCGCGCCTTTCCAGCCATGCTTCTCCAGAGCTTGGGCGTGTCCGGTCAGCGTCTCCAGGCTGTTGTGGCCCTCCCCCGCTGAATCGCCGCGATGGCCGGGTTCCACGACATTGGGGATGTACCAGAGGTATTCGGATTCAAGGCTCATGCTGCTCCGGAATGCGTCCCTGGCCGCCAGCCGGCAGCATCTACGATCTTTATCGCCTCAGAGTGCTTTCCTGCTCGCAAGCACGTCAATGGAATATTATTTCAAATAAAATGAGCCTATGAAATGAAATCCCTTGCATCAACTCAAAGAGAGAAGAAGTTCCTCGATCATTAAATATTTCGATCGACGTCCTAAAATGACTCTCCGAACTACGAAATCTACACTAAAGGCTTTTCCCACCGATTTCCGATCGAAATGCCCTCCATTCGGAGCGGCCCCGCCGTAAGACGGCTCCATATCCAAAAGGCGCTCCGGCGGGTCGGTTGACGATCTTCTCGAAAGCCCTGGGCAGCGGGCAGGCGAGGCGACGACGCCCGTCAACCAGGATTCGGATCAGTCGACACGCAGAACAGATCCAATATGACCTGGCGGGCCCAGCGCAGCATGGCGTTCTGGGCATGGCGCCGGCTCCAATGCAGCGCCACGGAGAAATCGCGCTGCGGCAGCGCTGGCTCGAGCAGGGCGAAGGCGCCGATCGGCTCGAGACGCAGGCCGATCTGGCGGGGCATCAGCACGGCGAGATCGGTGGCGCGGATGATTGGCGGCAGCGCCATGAAACTGGAGACGACCAGCCGGATGCGCGGGTCGAGATGCAGCATTTCCAGCATCCGCTCCGTCTGGGCGTGCGACCTGACGGCGACAAAATCGAGCTTCGCGATCGCGTCGGCGCTCAGGGCGCCATCGACGGCCTTTCGCATCACCGGATGGTCGGCACGCACGAAGACCTGGTAGCGGTCGCTCAACATTTCCGCATGCGCGGTGCCGCCCACCGTCGGCAGGAAGCCGAGCGCGAAATGCAGCTGGCCATTGTCGAGCGCCTCGGAGATCGCTTCATGCGGCCAGGCTCGGGCGGTGATGCGCAGGTTCGGCGCGATCTCGCGGAAGGTCGTCATCAGCGGCGGCAGGAAACGGCCCTCGCCGATATCGCTGAGATGCAGGCGCAGCTCGGCATCCGTCGTGGCGGGATCGAAGCTCTCGCCCTCGCTGAGGCCCGCTTCCAACAGCGCCAGCCCCGCCTGCACGGAATGCGCGAGGCGCTCGGAGCGGGCTGTCGGGCGGACGCCGCCGGCCACGCGCTCGAACAGCGGGTCGCGCAGCAGGAGGCGCAGCCGCGTCAGGGCCTGGCTCGTCGCCGGCTGTGACAGGCCGAGCTCCTCGGCCGCACGGCTGACATTGCGGGTGCGGTAGACCGCGTCGAACAGCCTCAGCAGATTGAGGTCGATTGAATCGATATTCGCCATGCGAATAATACTTAGTCGCTTCATCTAATTGAGCAATGGCGAGCGCATTGTCACAGTGCCTTCGATCAGAGGGACGCGCATGCCAGTCGACAGCACATCATCCTCCGCCCGCCCGAGCGTCCGCGAAGCCGTGCTCGACTTGTTGCGTCAGCTCGGGATCGACACTGTCTTCGGCAATCCCGGCTCGACCGAACTGCCGATGTTCCGCGAGTATCCCGAGGATTTCCATTATGTGCTCGGCCTGCAGGAAGCGGTCGTGGTCGGGATGGCCGACGGCTATGCCCAGGCGACGCGCAATGCGGCGCTGGTCAACCTGCACTCGGCGGCCGGCGTCGGCCATGCCATGGGCAACATCTTCACCGCGTTCAAGAACCAGACCCCGCTCCTGATCACCGCCGGCCAGCAGGCGCGCTCGATCCTGCCCTTCGACCCCTTCCTCGCCTCGGTGCAGGCGACGGAGCTGCCGAAGCCTTACGTCAAATGGGCGATCGAGCCGGCCCGCGGCGCCGACCTGCCGCTCGCTCTGGCGCGGGCCTACCACATCGCGATGCAGCCGCCGCGTGGCCCGGTCTTCATCTCGATCCCGGCCGATGACTGGGACCAGCCGGGTGAGTTCGTCCTGCCGCGTCAGGTCAGCCAGTCTGTGGCGCCAGCACCCGAGGCAATCGCGGCAATCGCGAAACGCCTCAACGCCAGCAAGCGGCCGGCCTTCGTCGTCGGCGCCGGCGTCGCGCGCGACCAGGCCGTCGCCGATATCGTCGCGCTGGCCGAGCGTCATCAGGCCTCGGTCTATGTCCCGCCGATGTGCGCGCGCTGCGGCTTTCCCGAGCGCCACCCCCAGTTCTGCGGCTTCCTGCCGGCGATGCGCGAGAAGATCGTCGAGCGCCTCGCACCGCACGACTTCATCCTGGTACTCGGCGCGCCCGCCTTCACCTATCATGTCGAGGGCAACGGGCCGCATGTCCCCCCGGGCGCGCAGCTCGCGCAGATCGTCGACGATCCGCAGCAGGCCGCCTGGGCGCCAGTCGGAGACAGCGTCGTCGCCAGCCTCGATCTGGGCGTGCGGGCGCTGCTCGCCGCCAGTGCTCCCAGCGCCGGACGCGAGGCGGCACTGTCGCGTCCCGTCCCTCCCGCTCCGACGCCCGGTATGCCGATGTCGGCCGCCTATGCCCTCTCGGTGATCGACCGGGAGCGCCATGCCGACGACGTCGTCGTCGAGGAAGCGCCGAGCACGCGCTCGACCATCCAGACCTATCTGCCGATGAGTGGCGCCGACAGCTTCTACACCATGGCGAGCGGCGGGCTCGGCCACAGCATGCCGGCCGCGGTCGGCATCGCGCTGGCCCGCCAGCGGATGAAGCTGCCGGGGCGGGTGATCGCGCTGATCGGCGACGGCTCCAGCCTCTATTCGATCCAGGCACTCTACAGCGCGGCGCAGCTGAACCTGCCGATGACCTTCCTGATCCTCAACAACCGCCGCTATGCGGCGCTGCAGGATTTCGCGCCGGTCTTCGGCTACGCCCCGAACGACAAGCCGGCCGGAACCGAGCTGCCGGGCATCCATTTCACGCAACTGGCGGGTGGCCAGGGCGTGCCGGGCGAGCGGGTCGAGCGGCCCGAGGATCTCGCCCCGCGCCTGCGCGCCGCCTTCGCCGCGCCCGGCCCGAACCTGATCGACATCGTGATCGCCTGAGCTTCGAGGATCGAGAGATGACCGACACCATCAACCTTCTGATCGACGGCAAGGCGGTCGCAGCGGCCGGCGGGCGCGTCTTCGAACGGCGCAATCCGCTCGACGGCTCGGTCGCCAGCCGCGCTGCGGCGGCGACACCGGACGATGCCTGCGCTGCGGTCGAAGCCGCCGCCCGCGCCTTTCCGGCCTGGTCGCAGACGCCCCCGGCCAAGCGTCGCGAATTGCTGGTCAAGGGCGCGCATGCGCTCGAGGCCCGCGCCACCGATTTCACTGCCGCGATGTCGGCCGAGACCGGCGCTTCCGCCATCTGGGCCGGCTTCAACGTCCATCTCGCCGCCGACATGCTGATCGAGGCCGCTGCGCTGACGACGCAGATCAGCGGCGAGGTCATCCCCTCCAACGTGCCAGGCAGCCTCGCCATGGCAGTGCGGCAGCCGGCCGGCGTCGTGCTCGGCATGGCGCCCTGGAATGCGCCGGTCATCCTCGCGACGCGCGCCGTCGCGGTGCCGCTTGCCTGCGGCAACACCGTCGTGCTGAAGGGTTCCGAGCTCTGCCCGCGCACCCATGGGCTGATCATCGCGGCGCTGCAGGAAGCAGGGCTGCCGGAAGGCGTCGTCAACTTCGTTACCAATGCGCCGGAGGACGCCGCCGAGGTCGTCGCGGCGATGGTCGGCCATCCGGCGGTCAGGCGCGTCAACTTCACCGGCTCGACCCATGTCGGACGGATCATCGCAAAGCTCTGTGCCGAGCATCTGAAACCGGTCGTGCTGGAGCTCGGCGGCAAGGCCCCTGCCCTCGTTCTCGACGACGCCGATCTCGACGCGGCTGTCGCCGGCATCGCCTTCGGCGCCTTCGCCAATTCCGGCCAGATCTGCATGTCGACCGAACGTATCGTCGTCGACAGCAAGGTCGCCGACGATTTTGTCGCAAGGCTCGCCGCGAAAGCGCAGAAGTTGCCGCTCGGCGATCCTCGCAAGGGGCCGGTGGTGCTCGGCTCGGTCGTCGACGTGAAGGCGGTCGAGCGCTGCAACGCCCTGATCGACGACGCGCTCGCCAAGGGCGCGACGCTGGTCTGCGGCGGCAAGGCGGAGACGACCTTGTTCCCAGCGACGCTGCTCGACCACGTCACCCCGGCGATGCGGATCTACGGCGAGGAGAGCTTCGGCCCGGTCAAGGCGATCGTCCGCGTCGAGGGCGAGGAGGCGGCGATCGCCTGCGCCAACGACAACCCCTATGGGCTCTCGGCCGCCGTCTTCACCGGCGACACGGCGCGCGGCTGGCGCGTCGCGGCGCGGATCGAATCCGGCATCTGCCACGTCAACGGCCCGACCGTGCATGACGAGGCCCAGATGCCATTCGGCGGCGTCAAGAACAGCGGCTATGGCCGCTTCGGCGGCCGCGCCGGCATCGAGGCCTTCACTGAATTGCGCTGGCTGACGCTGCAGACCACGCCGCGCCACTACCCGTTCTAGGTCAGGCGATGAGCGCCCTGCGCATCTCCATTCTCGGCGCTGGCGCGATGGGCTCGCTGTTCGGCGGGCTCCTGGCCGAGGCCGGGCACGCGGTCGAGCTCATCGACGTCAATCCGGCCCAGATCGCCGCGGTGCGCGAGCATGGCCTGCTGATCCGCAACGATGCCGGCGAACGGCGGCTCAAGCTCCCGATCCTGCGGCCGGAGGAGGCGAGGACGCAACCCGATTGGCTCATCGTCTTCACCAAGGCGATGCATACGCAAGGCGCACTCGCGGCGGCACGGCATCTGATCGGGCCGCAGACCCGGTTGCTCAGCCTGCAGAACGGTCTCGGCAATGCCGAAAAACTCATGGCCTTCGCCGATGCCTCGCGCATCGCCATCGGCATGACCACGGTCCCCGCCGATCTCGTCGCACCAGGCGAGGTGCATTCGCATGGGCAGAGCAAGACCCGCGTCGTCATGGTCAATGGCGGCGAGAATGCCGCGCTCGCTGCGCTGGCGGTGGCGTTGGACACGGCCGGTCTGCCCTGCGCGGTCGATCCGGATGCGGTCGTCGCGATCTGGGAGAAGGTCGCCTTCAACGTTGCGCTGAACAGCCTCTGCGCGGTGACGCAGCGCACGGTCGGAGGCCTTGGTGCTGCAGCCGAAGGGCGCGAGCTCGCGCACGCCGTCGCAGGTGAAGTTCTGGCGGTGGCGCAGGCGGAAGGCCTCGCGGTTTCGCCCGAGCGCACCCATGCGACGATCGATCATGCGCTCGACCATCATGGCGAGCACAAACCTTCGATGCTGCAGGATCTGCTGGCGAAGCGTCCGACCGAGATCGAGACGCTGAACGGCGCTGTGGTTCGCGCTGCCGAGGCGCATGGAATCGAAGTTCCACGCGCTACGATGCTCTATGCGCTGGTGAAAATGGCGGAGCAGGATATGCGATGACAGCTGCGACCACCCACACCAAGTCGGCTCTGATTTCGTGCCTCCGTCGCCAGCAGCCATGTGCGCCGGTTTCGAGGCTCGATTTTCCGGTTGCATGTTACTTAACATGTGAATTAATTTCTCGCCCGCCGCCCGGATGCATAGCGGCCCGCGGCCGGAGCAGCGAGGAAGCGGCGCAGGCGGCAATCGCCTGAGCATCATGACGATGGCGGAATGGGACGACGCCTGATGGCCGAACGCGCGGAAACAAGCGCGCCGAAGACGAGCAAGGGGAGATAAATTCATGCAGGAACCCGTGCCGGGCGCGCCGGCGAACGATCCGATCATCTTCGGGCCGTCGGGGCGCGTGCTGCTGGCGGTCGCGAAGGTCCTGGCGATCATCGGCGGGCTGCTCTTTGTCGGCCTCGTCGTGATGTCGATCGTCTCGATCGTCGGCCGCAAGCTGCTGTCTGCTCCGGTTCCCGGCGATGTCGAGTTGCTGCAGATGATCGCGGCCGCCGCGTCGGCCGCCTTCTTCGCGTTCTGTCATCTCAACCATGGTGACGTGAAGGTCGACTTCTTCACGGCCACAGCCCCATCTTGGGTCAATCACGCGCTCGATGCCTTCGGCTCGCTCCTGGTCGGGCTCGTCGGCGGGGTGCTGACCTGGCGCGTCTATGTCGGAGCGATCGCCACCCGCGAAAACGGCGAAACCTCCGCGATCCTCGATATCCCGGTCTGGTGGGCGCAGATCGCCATGGTGCCCGGCTTTGCAATGCTGGCCCTGGCGGGCTTCTACATGGCGACGCGCCATGTCCAGGAAGCGGCGCGCCTCGGGGAGGCTCGTCGATGAGCGGGATCTCTGTCGGCTTCACCATCTTCGCCTGTCTGCTCGCGCTGATGGCGTTCCGCGTGCCGATCGGCATCGCGATGTTCGTCGCGGGCTCCGGCGGCTATGTCTACCTGATGGGCGGTAACTGGACGCCCTGGCTCAACATCCTGAAATCCATCCCCTATGCCCGCCTGTCGAACTACGACCTGACGGTCATCCCGCTCTTCCTGCTCATGGGTCAGTTCGCCACCCATGGCGGCCTGTCCGCGAGCCTGTTCCGCTGTGTCAGCGCCTTTATCGGCCATCGTCGTGGCGGCGTCGCCATGGCGGCGATCGGCGCCTGCGCCGGCTTCGGCGCGATCTGCGGCTCCTCACTCGCAACCGCGGCCACGATGGGCCAGGTCGCGCTGCCGGAGCTGCGCCGCTACCGCTATTCGGGCAGTTTGGCGACCGGCGCGCTCGCGGCCGGCGGCACGCTCGGCATCATGATCCCGCCCTCGGTGCCGCTGGTGATCTACGCGATCCTCACCCAGGAATCGATCGGCAAGCTGTTCATGGCCGCCGTCCTGCCCGGGCTGATCGCAATGTTCGGCTACATGTTCGTCGTGCAGCTGGTGGTGCGGCGCAACCCCGAGGCGGGGCCGGCCGGCCCGCGCGTACCATGGCCGGAGCGGCTCAAGGTTCTCGCCGGCGTGTTCCCGGTGATCCTCGTCTTCGTGCTCGTCATCGTCGGCATCTATGGCGGCTGGGCGACCCCGACCGAAGCGGCGGCGATTGGCGCCGCGGCCTGCGGCGCGATCGCGGTGATCAGCGGCGGCATGCGCTGGCGCGGGCTGATCGACAGCGCCCTCGGCACGGCGCAGGCGACGGCGATGATCCTGCTCGTCCTGCTCGGCGCCGACATGCTGAATACGGCGCTGGCCCTGTCGCAGATGCCGGCCGAGCTCGCGGGCTGGGTCAAGGACAGCGGCCTCGCACCGCTCTTCGTCCTGGCGATGATCCTGGTGATCTACATCCTGCTCGGTTGCGTCATGGACTCGCTGGCGATGATCCTGCTGACGATCCCGATCTTCTATCCGATGATCGTCGGGCTCGACTTCTACGGCATGTCGGTCGAGGACAAGTCGATCTGGTTCGGCATCCTCGCCCTGATGGTGGTCGAGATCGGCCTGGTGCACCCGCCGGTCGGGATGAACGTCTACATCATCAACCGCCTCGCCAAGGACGTGCCGCTGGTCGAGACCTTCAAGGGTGTGATGCCCTTCCTCGCCTCGGACCTCGTCCGCATCATCCTCCTCGTCGCCTTCCCCTCGATCTCGCTCGTCCTGGTCAAGGCATTCGGCGCGCTGTGAGGCCATTCATCCAACCAAGAAGCAAACGCACAGGGAGGTGCAATATGAGCAAGCAGAAGACGTCCATTTTCAGCCGGCTATGCGCAGGTCTCGTCCTCGGCGGCCTGACAAGCCTGGCGAGCATCCCGCAGGCGGCGGCGCAGCAGGTCATCCTGCGCGTCCACCATTTCCTGCCTTCGACCTCGAGCGCGCAGGTCAAGTTGATCCAGCCCTGGTGCGACAAGGTCAACAAGGAATCCGGCGACAAGCTGAAATGCCAGATCTACCCGGCGATGCAGCTCGGCGGCACGCCGGCACAGCTCTTCGACCAGGCGCGCGACGGCGTCGTCGATATGATCTGGACGGTCCCGACCTATGCCGCCGGACGCTTCATCAAGTCCGAGGTCTTCGAATTGCCCTGGATGGTGGTGACGGCCAAGGCCGGCAGCCAGGCCTTCTGGGACTATGTCGAGAAGAACGCGCAGGACGAGTTCAAGGGCGTGAAGCGGGTGTTCATGCATGTTCATGACGGCGCGCTCTTCCACTTCACCAGCAAGCAGCCCAAGACGCTCGCAGACGTGAAAGGCCTGAAGATCCGGGCCGCGACGCGCGCCAACTCGAAGATGATCGCGGCGCTTGGCGCAACCCCGGTGCAGATGCCGTTGCCGGCCGTGCCGGAATCGCTGGCCAAGGGTGTCGTCGACGGCGCGGCGGTGCCGTGGGAGGGATCGCCGGCGATCAAGCTGGCCGAGATCGCCAAGTATCACCTCAACGTGCCGGCCGGGGCGCCGCGCATCTCGAACACGATCTTCCTGTTCGGGATGAACCAGGCGAAATACGACAGCCTGCCGGCCGATCTGAAGAAGGTGATCGACGCCAATAGCGGCCTGGCGACCTCGGCCTGGGCCGGCGAGGTTGGCTTCGATGCTGTGGTCGAGCCGTTCAAGAAGCAGGCGGCCGATCTCGGCGGCGTGTTCTATGACCTGCCGCAGGACGAGTACAAGCGCTGGGTCGAGGCGACGGCCTCGGTCGACGAGGACTGGATCAAGGAAGTCGGCGCCAAGGGAGCCGACGGCAAGAAGCTGCTCGCCGATGCAAGGGCGCTGATCCAGCAATACGGAAAGTAAGCGAACGCAAGGCCCGGCCCGCCGTGTTCCAATAAGATCACGGCGGGTCGCTCTATTCTTACCGATGCCGGACGCGACGCCTATTCGAAGAAACAGCTGACCGTGCCAAGCGCCCCGTAGTCAGCGACGATGGTATCGCCGTGGCGGGCTTCGACTGGGCGAATGAAGGAACCAGCGAGCACGATCTGGCCGGCTTCGATCCGCTCGCCATAGGCAGCGAGACGCTTGGCGAGCCAGGCGATGCCGCGCGCCGGATGGTTGAGCACACCGGCGCCGAGGCCGGTCTCCTCGACCTGCGCATTGCGCGAGACGATGGCGCCGGCCCAGCGCAGATCGACCTGGTCGGGCCGCACAGCGCGCCCGCCGACGACGATGCCGGCATTGGCGGCGTTGTCGGAGATCGTGTCGACGATGGTCCGGGCCTTTTTCGTCTGCGGGTCGACGCGCAGGATGCGGGTGTCGAGGATTTCGAGCGCCGGCGTCACATAGTCGGTGGCGTTGAGGACGTCGAACAGGCTGACATTCGGCCCCGCGAGCGGCGCTTTCGTTACGAAGGCGAGCTCCGCCTCGATCCTCGGCTGGATGAAGCGATCCTTCGGGATGCTGTCGCCGTCGGCGAACTGCATGTCGTCGAACAGCACGCCCGAATCCGGGACGTCGATGTCGAGGGCGTATTGCATCGCCTTCGAGGTCAGGCCGATCTTCCAGCCGATCACCTTGCGCCCGGCGGCGAGCTTGCGCTGAACCCAGGCGCCCTGGATCGCATAGGCATCGTCCATCGTCATGCCGGGATGCCTGAGCGAGAGCAGGCCGGTCTGGATGCGTGTCCGCTCGGCTTGATCCAGGCTGTCGGCGGCGGCAGCGATATCGGTTGATGACAGCACGGGTTCAGCCCTCGTCGGCGATGGTGTTGCGCAAAAGGCCGATGCCGTCGGCCACGATCTCGACGACATCGCCCGGCTGAAGCCAGACCGGGGGATCGAGGCGCGCCCCTGCCCCGGTCGGCGTGCCGGTCAGGATGACGTCGCCGGGAACGAGCGTCGTGAAGGTCGAGACGTAAGCGATGATCCTGCGGAAGGAGAAGATCATTCGGCTGGTGCGGTCACTCTGGCGCTGTTCCCCGTTGACCCGCGTCTCCAGCGCGATGTCCGCGATCTGTGCCTCATCCGTGAAAGGGATCAACCAGGGGCCGATCGAGCCGGAACGGTCGAAATTCTTGCCCTGGGTGACGTTGAACTTGGCGTGGCGTACCCAGTCACGGATCGTTCCCTCGTTCGCCAGGGACAAGGCGGCGACATGACCGAGCGCGTCCCGCTCGGCGATGCGCCGGCCGGCCTTGCCGATGACGATGACGATCTCGCCCTCGTAGTCGAGCTGCGGGCTTTCCGGCGGGCGGATCAACGGCCGGCCATGGCCGGTGAAGGAGCGCGGGAAACGCACGAACAGCGACGGATTGGGCGGCGCTTCCTGGCCGTCCTTGTACTCGGCGTTGCGGTCAGGAAAATTAACACCGACGCAAATGATCTTTTCCGGCGCCGGGATCGGGATCTCATAGATGATCTCGGCGAGGGGGATGTCGGCGGGCCGGGCCGCCGTCTCGTCCGCCAGGTGAAGCAAGGCGCCGGCGGCGACCACCTCGCGCAAGGTCGGGTATTGTGCGGCAAAGCGGGCCGACAGGTCGATGATGCCATCGCCGGCGATCAGGCCGTAGCCGGCGCGCGCTCCGGTCGAGAAGCTTACGAAGCGGGACATGGTCATGGCGCGATGATCGGCTGCGCCTTGAGCAGCGGCTCCTGTGCCTGCGTGCCCGCGAACAGGCTGCCATGCTCGAACCAGGAGCGCGGCGCCGGCGCGCCCCACAGGGTCTGGCGCTGCGGATCCTTCAGATCCCAGCGGATCGGCTCAAGGTCCGGATCGACGGTCTGGTAGTCGGAGCAGTAGATCTCGATCCGGTGGCCGTCGGGATCGAGGATGTAGAGGAAGAAGGCGTTGGAGATGCCGTGGCGGCCCGGCCCGCGCTCGATATTGGGCAGATAGCCGGTGGTCGACATCAGGTCGAGCAAGTCGATGATGTTGAGCGGCGTCGGCACCCAGAAAGCCGTGTGATGCAGACGCGGGCCGCTGCCATTGGTGAAGGCGATGTCATGGACGCCGCCCTTGCGGTGCAGCCATGCTGCCCAGAGCTTCTTGCTGTCGTCGTCCTCGGTGTACTCCGTGACCCTGAAGCCGATCGCGTTGTAGAACGCGACCGAGGCGTCGACATCGGGTGTGAAGCAGTTGAAATGGTCGATCCTGAGCGGCTTTACCCCCTTGTAGAGCTTGTATTGCTGGTGGATGGGCGGCAGGCGATCCATCCTGAAGTAGAATTCCAGCGGGGTGCCGAAATTGTCCTGGACGCGCAGGGTCCGCCCCTGGAATGGTCGCTCGACCCACTCGACCGCATGGCCCTTGGTCTCGAACCAGACGACCGCCTTGTCGAGATCCTCCTCTGAATAGACCTTGAGGCTAAGCGCGTTGACGAGCGCCTGCGGCCCCTTTCGCAGGACGATGCAGTGGTGGCCGCGCTCCTCGAGGCCGCGCAGATAAATCGCCTCGCCATCCTCGCCCGTCACCTGGAGCCCGAGCGTATCGACATAGAAGGCCCTGCTCGCGGCCAGATCCGTCACCACGAACTCGACATGGCTGAGCCGGACGACGTTGAAGGGCGGATAGAGGTTCGGACTGGGGATCGGCATGGCATTCCTCCGCTAGGTCGTTTTGTCTTGTGCTGCGGCCCGGACAGTCAGCCGCCGAGCTTGGGGATGGCGTGCGCCGCCGTGGCGAAAGCGACGTTCTTGGTCTCCATGTAGAAGTCGAAGGACCAGTCACCGCCGTCGCGTCCGATGCCCGAACTCTTCACCCCGCCGAACGGCGTCGGCAGATGGCGGACATTCTCCGAATTGACCCAGATCATTCCGGCCTCGAGGCGGTCGCTGAAGCGGAAGGCGCGGGTCACGTCTGCAGTCCACAGATAGCCGGCGAGGCCGTACTGGACGTCGTTGGCGAGCGTGAGCGCTTCCGTTTCGTCCTTGAAGGGAATGGCGGTCAGCACCGGCCCGAAGATCTCCTCCTGGGCGATCCGCATGCTGTTCGCGGCGCCGGTGAACAGCGTGGGCGCCACATAGCAGCCTCCGCCCGGGCCGGTGACCTTTCCACCGCCGGCCACGACGCTCGCGCCCTCGCTGCGGCCGATCGCGATGTATTCGAGGACCTTCTCTTCATGCACAGGATGGATCAGCGGGCCGATCACCGTTTCCGGATCGAGCGGATGGCCAACCCTGATGCGCTTTGCCTTCTCTGCCACCAGCGCCGTGAATCGGTCATGGACGCTCTCCTCGACCAGAAGCCGCGAGGACGAGGTGCAGCGCTCACCGTTCAGGGAGTAGATCATGAAGACCGCGGCGTCGGCGGCGCGCTCCAGATCCGCGTCGGCGAAGACGATGACGGGATTCTTGCCGCCTAGCTCGAAATGCACGCGCTTCAGCGTCTCGGCACCCTGCTTCATGATCAGCGAGCCAGTCCGGCTCTCTCCGACGAAACCGATCGCCTTGATCGCCGGATGCTCGGTCAGCGCCTTGCCAGCGTCCTCGCCGAAGCCGTTGACGAGATTCCACACGCCCTTGGGCAGACCGGCCTCCTCGGCGATTTCGACGAGCAGGCGCGCGCTCAGCGGTGACAATTCGGCCGGCTTGTGGACGATGGTGCAGCCGGCGGCGAGTGCCGGGGCAATCTTCCAGGTCGACAGCATGAACGGCGTGTTCCACGGCGTGATGATTCCGACCGGGCCGATCGGAACGCGCGTGGTGAGATTGACCTGCCCCTCGGTCCGCAGCGCCAGGCCGTCGCGCGCCTGCGGCGCCCGGTCGGCGAAGAAGCGGAAATTCTCCGCCCCGCGCAGCGCCGCCTTGGCCATGAAACGCAGCGACTGGCCGGTGTCCATGCATTCGACGAAGGCGATCTCTTCCGCGCGCGCTTCGATGGCATCGGCGATCGCGTGGAGCAGCGCCTTGCGCTTCTCGCCCGGCAGTGCCGCCCAGGCGGGGAACGTCGACTTCGCGGCCTGCGCCGCCCGGTCGATGTCTCCCGCCTTGCCGTGCGCGACCTTCGCGAGAGGCTTCAGATCGACCGGCGAGATGCTCTCGAAGGTGGCGCCGTCGAGGGCAGGCACCGCCTCGCCGGCGATCTGATTCAGGACGCCCAGCTCGCGAAAGCGGGCCAAATACTGCTCCGCCTTGCCGAGGTTCTGCTCAAGCGTCGACATCTGTCGTCCTCCGTCTGCTCGCTGCCGCGACGGGCGCGCTCCGGCGCGCCGGGCGCGTCACGATCGGCGTTCCTACCGGTTGTCGGCTATGGGGTGGCCCGGCCCGTTCCCGCGCAGACGCGGGTGCATCGCGTTCTTGCGCCAGCTCAGCGCCGGGTCGATCTCTCGGACCTCGAGCGACAGCGCGACGTGCGGCGCCTCGAACAGAGCACGCAACTCGTCGGTGACGGCTGCGAAGATCGCCTCGCCAGCCCGTTTGCGTTCGTCGACGCTTCGCCCGGTTCCGATCCGCAGCGACATGTCGATGAAGGCATTCTCGGCGAGATCGTCGGCGATGGCGTAGTGCTCGCAACGGATCGCGCGGACCCGCACGGCGCCAACCTCGAACAGGCCGGTCGCCAGGATTTCGCGCAGGACACGCCGGCAGAGCGCCCCGATATCGACCTTGCGGTCCAGGTTGGCCGAATACTCGATGGTGAAGTGCGGCACGGATCACCCCTTGCAATGATCAGTTGATTAACATGTTAATTAGATGAGCGCCACAGCAAAAATGACGGCGATCGCCGCGCCCCCGTCTCGGGGTTGTCATCCTGAAACCTGGATCTTCGAACAGGGAACGAAGCGCTCATTCCCACCAAGTCGGTCGAGCCGGCGGTCGCCTTATCCGGCGTCGCCGCCAGCTGGCGCCCGGCGCGGCCTGCCGCGGGGCTTGCCCGGCTTGTGGCTCGGCCCGCCGGTCTCGATGGTCTCACCGATCTCGGAGCCTTCCAGGCACTGCTCCAGCTCGCGCAGCAGCGATTGCAGCAGCACCAGGCGATCGGCTCCGAAGCGGCTGGTCATTTCCGCGTAGATCTCTTCGGAATGGCTTCCGGCGCGTTCGATCAGCTGCAGGCCTTGCGGTGAAATCGAGATGAGGCCACGCCGCATGTCGGCATCCGAACTGCGCCGGCTGATCAGGCCGCGCTCGTCGAGATCCTTGAGGATGCGCGACAGGCTGGGCGGCAGCAGGAACGTCACCTCCGCCAGCGCCGTGACCTCGATGGTCTCGACACTGGTCAATGCGCGCAGCACCCGCCACTGCTGTTCGGTGATCCCGAAATGCCGCAGGCTCGCCCGAAAATGGCGCATCACCGATTCCCGTGCCTTGAGCAGCGACATCGGCAAGGATCTGGAGAATTCGCGCAACCGCACGCGGGTTGCCGGCGTGCGGTTCCGTTCGTTGATCTCGGGGGCTGCTGCAGCGTCTTTGATCTCGGTAGGCATTCTGTCGGTCAAGCAAGTCCGTGGCGGGGCGAAACACTTAACATATGATGCAACTCGGGACACAGAGTGCCCCCGAGAATGCGGCGACGGGACAACTCCCGTATCCGCTCCGCCACGCCTCCGCAGGCCTTACTGCATGTCTCTCGGAGCAGCATCCGGATCGCGCTGCGTGATGAGTCGGGCGCTGCGATGGCCGCTGACATAGATCCAGAGCCAGTTGAGGGCGACTGCAAGACGATTGCGCAGCCCGATCAGGAAGAAGATATGGGCGACGCCCCAGATCCACCAGGCCAGGCGTCCACGCAGTTTGATCCAGCCGAAATCGACAATCGCCGCCCGCTTACCGATGGTCGCGAGATTGCCCGCGTTCCTGTAGGCGAAGGGCGCGGGGGCCGGCTTGCCCTGCAGGCGTGCCTTGATCAGCTCGGCAACGTAGCGCCCTTCCTGCTTGGCCGCCGGCGCCACGCCGGGAACCGGCTTTCCGTCGGCATTCGCGACGAAGGCGGTGTCGCCGACGACGAAGATGTCGGGTTGGCCGGGGACGGAGAGATCGGGTTCGACCTGGACCCGGCCAGCGCGGTCGGCCGGCGCCTCCAGCCATTCTGCTGCTGGCGAAGCCGCGACGCCGGCCGCCCACAGGATGGTCCGGGCCGGCAGGAAGGCGCCGCCGAGCTCGACACCGTCGGCCCGGCACTGCGAGACCGGTTGTCCCAGTCGGACCTCGACTCCGAGGCGCTCCAGCGCCTGCTCCGCATAGGCCGACAGGTCTTCGGTGAAGCCCGCCAGGATGCGCGGCCCGGCCTCGACCAGCACGACGCGGGCGCTGCGCGTATCGAAATTGCGGAAGTCGCCACGTAGCGTGTCGCGCGCCAGCTCGGCGATGGTGCCGGCGATCTCGACGCCGGTCGGCCCTGCGCCGATGATGACGAAGGTCAGCCATTGCGCCCGCCGGGCGGCATCCGTTTCCCATTCCGCCTGCTCGAAGGCCGACAGGATGCGCCGCCGGATCCGCGTCGCATCCTCGAGCGTCTTGACGCCCGGTGCATAGGGCTCCCATTCGTCATGGCCGAAATAGGCATGGCGCGCGCCGGTCGCGAGGATCAGCATGTCGAAGGCGATCGGCGGCTCGCCGTCGAAGAGCACCTGCTTGCGGTCCCGGTCGACGCCGGTGACGTTGCCGAGCAGAGTCGTGACGTTCTTGTGGCTGCGCAGCAGGAAGCGGATTGGCCAGGCGATCTCCGAGGTCGGCAGCGAGGCGGTCGCGACCTGGTAGAGCAGAGGCTGGAACAAATGGTGGTTGCGCCGGTCGATCATGGTGATCCTGACCGGAGCGCTGGCGAGATTGCGTGCTGCCTCCAGCCCGCCGAAGCCTGCGCCGACGATGACGATATGAGGTTCGGTACTGCTGCTCATGAGTCCAGCCGGCTCCGAGTAGGATAGATCACCACGCCATTATCGCGGATGACGGCTCCCTCCGTAAGAAGAGCCTGGTCCAAGCGTCCCGGTCCCATGATGTTGAAGACCGTCTCGCCACGCGCGATCAGATGGTCGCTGACGATGCGCCGATGACAGCGCCACCACACCGCCTCGGAGCACATCGTCGCGCAGCGCCGCCCCCGCCCGTCGCGGATGAGTCGGTCGAGGCCGGCACGGAACCGATCGGAGAGGGCGTAGTCGGCATAGTTGTGGAAGCTCTCATTCGTCCAGAAGCCGTTCACGCCGGGCGCCACGGCGCTGGTTTTGCCGCGCAGGCCGCCCAACTCGGCGATTTGCTCATAGCCGATGCCATGCGTCGCCAGCACCGGCGCCAGCGCCCCCGCGTTGAACTGCGGATTGGCCCGCGATTTCGGGATCTTCCGGATGTCGGCGACGAGTGTGATATCGGACTCGATCAGCAATTGGACGAACTCCTCGATGCTGCGGTCGGAATGGCCGATGGTGAAGAAGGGGAAGTTCACCATCGGCCGCCCGTCCTAATCGATATGCCGCAGAGCGCTGCCCTTATGGGCGGCGGCATGATCGGTCCTGT
Source organism: Rhizobiales bacterium 2SD (assembly GCA_005502805.1). Classification (GTDB taxonomy): domain Bacteria; phylum Pseudomonadota; class Alphaproteobacteria; order Rhizobiales; family Beijerinckiaceae; genus Allobosea. Next base: position 547,938 of record SCMY01000002.1, read on the forward strand.
CGCTCTTGATCAGGTATTGCGGCGCCTCCGGCGAAGCGCGATGGACATGGCCCTTGTAGTCGAAATCGGCAGTACGCACCGCGATGATCACCCCCGAGACATGGCCCGCCTCGGAGTTCCAACCGACATGGTCGCCGACCTTGAAGGTCTCGGGCATTTTTAGTCTCTCCGTCCTCGCATACTCCCCCGGCGAGCCGCCTTCACCGTGCCGGAAAGAGTCTCCCTTGTTTTCCTTGCGGCGCCAGCGCGACGGCGGCTTCCGAGGTGAGGCTGCGGAAGGTCAAGCTCTCCTGCAGGTAGAGCTCGACGGTGGTGGCGTTGTGGCTGAGATAGCCAGCCGGTCGAGATGTCTTGTCCGATGTCGAGCTCGAAATCGCCGCCACGGGTGGTGCGGGCGAAGCCGCCCGCGATCGCCGGCTTTTTGGCATTGAGGCAGAGATCATAGAGCTGCATCGCGCTGATCCTCCTGGAAGCGAACGGAACGCCCGCAGCCGGCAGGGACTGCGGCCGGACGCGTCACAGATCGACCGGCTTGCCCGAGGGCTCTTCCTCCAGCGTCAAGGCGATATCGGCATTGGCGGAGACGCTGCCGCCTCGCCGGGCAAGAGAGCCAACCGCCGGCATCCAGATTGGTTCCAGCGCATGCCGCTGCGCTTGTCGGCCATTGCCGTCGAAAGAAGGGGCGCCTCTGCAAAACCTGCCCGAAGAGCTTCGTTGATAGGCGCCGGTTCCGTCAATCCAGCAGCAGCGCCCGGATCTCCTGCCAGCTCTGGGCATCGGGCGCGCAGAGCAGGCCGAGCGTCGGCTGCGCCGCCCGATAGGGCTGGCCGTCCAGCATACGGACATGGCCGCCGGCCTCGGCATGGATCAGCGAGCCCGGCGCGTGATCCCAGGGGTTGAGCCGGCCATAGAGCAGGAAATGGCCGTTGCCGGCGGCGGCGAGCCGGTACTCATGGCCACAGCAGCGCAGCGAGCAGACATTGGCGAAGGCCGGCGTGCGCCCGGGCAGCGTGCTGCGCAGCGGCTCCGGGAAATACTGCCAGCTCATCATGCCGGTCATCTCGCGCGGGGCAGCGGCCTGCGCCACCCGCAGGTCGCGGCTGGTGCCGTTGCCGGCGAGCCAGGCGCCCTCGCCGCGCAGCGCCATGGCGCTGTCGGCGACGACGGGATCGTGGATCACCGCCGCGACGACCTCGCCCTTGACCACCGCCGCCGCCATCACCGCAAAAAGCGGCAGGTCGGAGGCGTAGTTCAGCGTGCCGTCGATCGGGTCGATGACGAAGGCGAGCTCGGCATCGCCGAGACGCTCGATCAGGGCCGGGTCGGCAGCGGCCGCCTCCTCGCCGATCAGCACTGCGCCCGGAAAAGCCTTGGCCAGCTCGGTGCTGATGAAGCGCTCCGCCGCCTCGTCGGCCTCGGTGACGAGATCGGTTGCCGAGCGCTTCTCGCGGATCTCGCCCTCGCCGAGATTGCGGAAGCGCGGCATGACCTCGCGCCGGCCCGCTTCGGCGAGAATGCCGGCGAGCCTCTCATGGTCCTGGCGGGTGAAGATCATCGTGGTCCAGTCGGCAGGGTGGTGGGCTTCGATCAGCCGAGGTCGAACTCGACGAGGATCGGCTGATGGTCCGAGACCTTGGTCTCGACGTCGCAGGCGATGCTGCGGGCACGAGCCGCGAGATCGGGCGTCGCCAGGACGTAGTCGAGGCAGCCGGCCGGCCCATAGGTCTGGTCGAACAGATTGGCGGTTGGCGGATGCGGGACCTCGCCCTTCACCACGGCCCAGAGATCGACCAACGGCGGCTCGCCGCCATCGAAGGGCGCCAGCAGCCGCGCCAGCACGGGATCGTCCGGCCGCATGTTGAAGTCGCCGGTCAGCACAGCGCTCGGTGAGCTCGGCGTCATCCGGTAGGTGTGCGGTCCGGCCGAGCGCGGCGTCGCGTGGCGGGCCAGCGCCATGCGGTGCGCCTCGCGGATGCCTTCGACCTGCGCAGCGCGCAGCGTCGAGGACGAGTATTCGAGATGCGTCGTCATCAACCTGACCGGGCCGAGCGGCGTCAGCGCCATCGCCTCGATCAGCATGCGCGGCATGTTGCGGGTCTCCGCAGCCTCCCAGGGCAGGAGATGGCGCAGCGCCTGCGCGACCGGATAGCGCGTCAGCAGGAGGTTGCCGAAGCGCTGGCGGCCGCCCTTGCCGTCGGCGACATCGACGCCGATGCCCTCGATCGCGGTGAAGCCCGGCAGCAGCTCGGCGAAGCGCGCGAACTGGTCGGTCTCGTCGTTGAAGTCGAGCTCCGGGAAGTTGTCGGCGACCTCCTGCAGGCAGAGCACGTCGAAATCCGCCATCTGCCGGGCATGGGCGACGACCCGCGCCGGGTCGACGCGGTCGTCCATGCCGCGTGCCCACTGGATGTTCCAGGTGATCAGCTTCATCTCACTTGATTCCCGCGCGCATGAAACTCTGCACGAACTGGCGCTGGAACAGCAGGAAGCCGACCAGCAGGGGCGCCGAGGTCATCAACGTCGCCGCGCAGATCACCGCCCAGTCGATGCCCTGATCGCTCGACGAGAACACCTGCAGGCCGACCGTCAGCGGCCGAGATTCCACTGAGTTAGTGACCAGCAGCGGCCACAGGAAGTTGTTCCAGTGATAGCTCACCGAGACGAGGCCGTAGGCGATATAGGTCGGCTTGGCGAGCGGCACATAGACCTTCATCAGCACCTGCAACGGGCTCGCGCCCTCGACGCGGGCGGCATCGTCGAGCTCCTTCGGCACGGTCTTGAAGGTCTGCCGCAGCAGGAAGATGCCGAAGGCCGAGGCGATATAGGGCAAGGCGATCGCCGGGATCGTGTCGATCAGGTTGACCCTGGCGAGGGTCCGGTAGTTCTCGACGATCAGCGCGTCCGGCATGATCATCAATTGCGCCAGGATCAGTGCGAAGGCGAGGTCGCGCCCCCAGAAGTCCTGCCGCGCCAGCGCATATGCGGCGAGCGTCCCCAGCACGAGCTGGAAGGCTAGGATCATGGTGACGAGGATGAAGGTGTTGAGGAAATAGCGCGCGAAGGGCGCGGCCGCCCAGGCGCGCGTGAAGTTCTCGAAGGTGAGCGGCGCGGTCAGCTCGAAGCGGGTGGTATACTCGGCCGGATGGACCGCCGCCCAGACGGCATAGGCCAGCGGCAACACCCAGATCAGCGCGAGCAGGATCGCGCCCAGGGATTCGAGCGTCAGCGCCAGGCCCTTCGGCGCGTAGGGATCGGGACGGGTCGCGGCCATCGGCTGCGGGCGAGGCGCGCCGCTCATTGATAGTGCGTCCTGCGTTCGAGCCAGCCATACTGGACGAAGGCGACGAGCGCGAGCAGCGCCAGCAGCACGCAGGTCAGCGCCGCCGCATAGGCCGTGTCCCAGAAGCCGAAGCCGACCTGGTAGATATAGAACAGCAGCAGCGTCGTCGCATTGTCCGGGCCGCCGCGCGTCATCACGAAGATATGGTCGACCATGCGGAAAGCGTTGATCACCGCGTTGATCAGCACGAACAGCGTCGTCGGCATCAGCAACGGGAACTGGACGCGCCGGAAGAAGGTCCAGCGCGAGGCGCCCTCGATCGCCGCCGCCTCGCCGAGGCTGGGCGGGATCGCCTGCAGCGCCGCGAGGTAGAAGATCATGAAGAAGCCGGCCTCCTTCCAGATCGCGACGATGATGACGGCGTAGAGCGCCGTATCCTGCGAGCCCAGCCAGTTGGTCGAGCGCCCACCGAAGGCGCCGACGATCTGCTCAAGCAGTCCGTATTGCGGGGTAAAGAAGAACAGCCAGATATTGGCGACCGCGATCATCGGCAGGATGGTCGGGGTGAAATAAGCCATCCTGACCAGGGTCCGGCCGGCGATCCTGTCGTTGACCCAGACCGCCATCAGCAAAGCGAGTGCGATCGAGGTCGGGATCGTGCCCAAGGCGAACCAGAGATTGTTCGCCATCGCCTTCCAGAAGATCGGGTCGGCCAGCATCTGCTCGTAATTGTCGAGCCCGACGAAGCGCGCCGGACGGCGCGCCCGCGGGGTCGACATGAAACTGTCGATGAAGCTCGCGACCGCAGGCCAGTGGGTGAACAGGGCCAGGCACGCCATGGCCGGCAGCAGCAGCAGCCAGCCATGGATCGTTGCGGTCGCGCGGTTGTTCATCGGCTCAGCGATAGGACTTCAGGATGCGCTCAGCCTCGGCCTGCGCGTCCTCCATCGCCTTCTGCGGCTGCTTGGTGCCGGTCAGGGCCGCCTGCAGGCCGTCGTTCAGCGCCTTGGTGACGCGCTGGTTCTCATGCGTCGAGAGCTCGGCGACGGCGGTCGGCAGCTGGTCGCGGGCGACGAGGGCCTGCGGGAAGTCGGCGACGTATTTCTTCATCGCCTCTGTCTCGTAGGCCGCCGGCGTCACCGCGACATAGCCGGTATCGGCGCTCCACTGCGCGGCGCGCTCGGGCGTGGTGATCCAGCGCACGAACTTGAACGCGGCTTCCTGCTCGGCCGGGCTCGCCTTCTTGGAAAGGTAGAAATTGCCGCCGCCGGTCGGACTGCCGGGCTTCTTGCCCGCCGGGAGCACGGCGACGCCGAAGGGGAATTTTGCGTTGGTCCTGACATTGGTCAGGTTGCCGGTGGTGGTCCACATCATCGCGACCTTCTTCTCGAAGAAGTCGCGCGGCGTGGTGCCCCATTCGACGATCCCCGGCGGATGGACCTTGTGCTTCTGCGAAAGGTCGACCCAGTACTGCAGCGCCTCGACGACGCCGGGATTGGCATAGTCCGTCTTGTCGCCGGCCGCATTGGCGAGGATGGCGCCCGCCTGCGTCGTCAGCCCCTGGAAGAGCCAGTAAGGGAAGCCGGAGGACGGGATCTGGATGCCCCATTGCGTCACATTGCCGGCGGCATCGCGCTTGGTCAGCTTCTGCGCGAATTCAAGCTGCTCGGCCCAGGTCTTCGGCGGCTTCTCGGGGTCGAGCCCGGCCTCCTTGAACAGCTCCTTGTTCCAGTAGAGCACCACCGTGGAGCGCTGGAACGGGATACCCCAGGTCTTGCCGCCGGTCTGGCTGTTCGCCATGAAGCCGGGGAAGAAGCTCGAGAGCCACTTCTTGTCGTCCTCGCTCTTGATGAAAGGATCGAAGGGAACGATCGCTTCTTCGTCGATCAGCGTGAACATGTCGGTCGAGAGCAGCACCGAGAGCACCGGCGGCGTGCCGCTCTTGTGCGCGGTCAGCGCCTTGACGATGGTCTCCTGATAGGTGCCGGCATAGATCGGCTTGACCTTGATCGTCGGGTTTTCCTTCTCGAAGCCGGCGGCATAGGCGTCGATCAGCTTGGTGATCGGCCCGCCCACGGCGACCGGATAGAAGAAGGACAATTCGGCGGATTGGGCGAGAGCGGGCTTCGCCATGGCGAGCGAGCCGGTAAGAGCGGCAGCGCCGCCAATGAATTCACGCCTGTCCATAGTCATGGTCTCCCCTTGATGCGGCGCTTGAACGCCTGGCTATTCAGGCGTCGTCAGTCGAGGACGAGCCTGTGCTCGGTCTTCAGGTCGAACCAGTGCACCGCCGATTGTGACAGTCTGATGTGAACCCGTTCGCCCGCCGCAGCGCGGACTTTTCCGGGTCGGCGCACGATGAAGGGTTGCCCTTCGATGCGGGTCTCGACCAGCGTATCGGCGCCGAGATACTCGACCGCCACGACATCGGCGGCGATGCCGGCCTCGGTGAGTTCGGTCATCTCGGGCCTGATGCCAACCGCGAGCGAGCCCGGATCGGCATGGATCGGGGCGGAGAGGCCCTCGCCACCGGCCGCCCGGAGGGAAGTCAGCGGGATGACGTTCATCGGCGGCGTGCCGACGAAGCGCGCGACGAAGATCGTCGCCGGGTTCTCGTAGAGCTGGTCGGGCGGCGCATCCTGCTCGATCCGGCCGGCGCGCATCAGCACGACCTGGTCGGCCATCGTCATCGCCTCGACCTGATCATGCGTCACATAGACCATGGTGATGCCGAGACGCTGCTGCAATTCGCGGATCTCGCGCCGCATCTCGACGCGCAGCTGCGCGTCGAGATTGGAGAGCGGCTCATCCATCAGGCAGACCGGCGCCTCGGCAACGATGGCGCGGCCGAGCGCAACGCGCTGCTGCTGCCCGCCGGAGAGCTGCGAGGGCTTGCGCTCGAGCAGACCGGTGAGCCCGAGGATCGAGGCGGCACGCTTGAGTCGCTCGTCGCGCTCGGCGCGCGACACTTTCCGCACCTTCAGCCCGAACAGGATGTTCTCGGCGACCGAGAGATGCGGGAACAGCGCATAGTTCTGGAACACCATGGCGATGCCGCGCTGCGAGGGCGCCGCGCCCGTGACGTCGCGCCCGCCGATGGCGATGGTGCCGGCGCTGCTATCCTCCAGCCCCGCGATCAGCCGAAGCGTGGTCGACTTGCCGCAGCCGGACGGGCCGAGCAGCGCGACGAGATCGCCACCTTCGACCGTGAAGCTGATGTCGTCCACTGCGGCCGCGCCGCCCCAGTTTTTCGAAACGGCCTTGAGCTCTACCGAAACCATGCGCGAATCCGGCCATCCCCAACGCTTTGCCGTAAGCCGGCTCAGTAAATTGGCCTGCCGGCTACGACCATGATGCCAAAATCAGCGCAGAGACAAGAGCGTCAGGGAAACGGCCGTCTGAGAAAGTGTCGATGCCACTGAATTCCCATGCCGCTATGAGCGAGAAGGCGCATCGGCGACTGGGACGCTCTTGGTCACGATATAGGTATAGTATCGTTCGATCCCGATCGCGGGTTCGAGCAGCCGGTCGATCAGGCGCTGATAGCTGTCGATGTCGGGTACGACCACACGCATGATGTAGTCGATGCCGCCGCCGGTGGCGTCGCAGGCGACGATGGCCGGCTCTCTCGCCACGGCCTCCTCGAAGCGGCGGAAATCGGCCTGCTGATGGCTCTTCAGGCTGATTTCGACGATCACCGCGGTGCGCGGCGCATCGGGTTCGAGATCGACGATCGCAGTATAGCCCTTGATCACGCCGGCTTCTTCCATCCGGCGCAGGCGCTCCCAGCAGGCTGCCGGCGACAGCGCCACCGTCTCGGCGAGCTTCAGCTTGGTCATGCGGCCGTCGCGCTGCAGGGCCGCGACGATCTTGAGGTCGATCGGATCGAGCTTCATCTTCGGTGACCGCGTGTGCATAATGTCATGAATGCTGCCTCCTAAGAACGAGACAATCCCATGTTCCGTCAAGCCGAACGGCCTTCCGGCAACAGGCTTTCTCCCATCGTCGAGAAGGCCGTCGCATGGTCGCCGGTCCTGGCGAAGCAGAAGGGCGCGACCAAGCACGCCGCGCTGACCGAGCGCATCATCGCCGATATCGACGCCGGCATCCTGAAGCCGATGGACCGGATGCCGACCCATCGCGACCTCGCCCGCGAGCTCGGCATCTCCGTCCAGACCGTCAGCCTGAGCTATAAGGAGGCCGAGCGCCTCGGCTATCTCAGCGGCGAGGTCGGGCGCGGGACTTTCGTGAAGAGCCGCGTCACCGAGCAGGCCGGGCGGCTGATGCTCGACCGCAGCCCGACCGAGGTCGTCGATCTCTCGATCGTGCGCGGCGTCTATCTCGATGCGCATGAGGCGGCCTCGCGGCAGGCGCTCGCGGCGCTGGCCGAGGGCGACACCAGCCCCTTCATGCGCCCGTGCCGGCCTATCGCCGGTCTCGACCGCCATCGCGAAGCGGCACGCCTCTGGCTCGGGCCGCTCGGCATCGAGACATCGGTCGAGCGCGTGTTGATCACCAATGGCGCGGCCCATGCACTCTTCCTGGCGCTTGCCTGCGTGGTCCGCCCTGGCGACCTCGTGCTGACCGAGAACCTGACCGATCACGGCGTCATCGGCCTCGCCAACGTGCTCGGCTTCAGTCTCAAGGGCCTGTCGACCGACGAAGAGGGCATTCGCCCCGATGCATTCGAGGCTGCCTGCCGCGTCGGTGGCGTGCGGGCGCTCGTCCTCATCCCGACGCTCAACAACCCGACCAGCCATGTCGCTGGCCCCGAGCGCCGCCGCGCCATCGCTGAGATCGCGCAGCGCCATGGTGTCTTCGTGGTCGAGGACGAGGTCTACAAGCCGCTTGTTCCCGAGCCGCTGCCGTCGATCACCGCGATGCTGCCCGAGCTCGGCTTCTTCCTCACCAGCTTCACCAAGACGGTGCTGACCGGCCTGCGCGTCGGCTATCTGGTCGTGCCGCCGCAATACTCGATCCGCGCCGCCTCGATCCTGCGCGTGACCAGCTGGAGCGGCACCTATCTCCCGGCCGAGATCGCGACGCGCTGGGTCGAGGACGGCACTGCGCAAAGACTGCTCGCCGTGCAGCGCGAGGAGGCACAGGCCCGCCAGCGTATCGTTGCGGAGACGCTCGGGAGCCATGTCGCCTCGAGCCATCCGCTTTCGCTCTGCGCCTGGCTCAAGGTCCCCGCGCACTGGACCGAGGACAGCCTGGTGCGCTCGCTCGCCGATCGACGCATTGCGGTGACGCCCTCCGACCCCTTCGTCGCCGGCCCGAGCCATGGCGGCGGCATCCGCATCTGCCTGGGCGGGCGGATGAGCCATGAGCTGCTGGCCCGGACATTGACGACCGCTCGGCAGACCTTCGAGCAACTGCCGCCGGTCTTCGACATCGGCGCCATTGGCTGAAGGAAACGAGCGGAGTCCTCGGCCCCATGTCATTGTCGCTTTCGGCCTCGACTAGGCATGATTGAACCATGACAATATAATAATTGACATGAAATTTACTCCCTCGCAGCATGACAAGCGAGGGAGACATGACGGTGACCAAACCGCGTCTTTTCACTGCCGAGACAAATCGACCGGCCGCACTACCGGCCGCCGTCGCCTTGCTCGATATCGAAGCCGCCGCGGCGCGCATCGCCGGCCGGGTCGAGCGCACGCCGCTTGTCGCCTCCCCTTCCCTGAGCCGCTTCTCAGGCCAGCCCATCCATCTCAAGCTCGAAACCCGTCAGCCGATCGGTGCCTTCAAGCAGCGCGGCGCGATGAACGCGGTGCTGGCTTTGACCGAAGACCAGCGCCGGCGCGGGCTGGTGACCGCATCGACCGGCAATCATGGTCGCGCCGTCGCCTACACCGCCCGCGAGCTCGGCCTTGCCGCCACCATCTGCATGTCGGCGCTGGTGCCTTCAAACAAGGTCGAGGCGATCCGCTCGCTCGGGGCCGAGGTCCGTATCGTTGGCCGCTCGCAGGATGATGCGCAGGTCGAAGTGGAGCGGCTGGTCGCCGAGCGCGAGCTCACCCCGATCCCGCCCTTCGATGATCCCGACGTCGTCGCCGGCCAGGGTACGATCGGTCTCGAACTGATCGAGGAGCTGCCCGAGCTCGCCTGCGTGCTGATCCCGCTTTCGGGCGGCGGGCTGGCGGCTGGCATCGCCGTGGCGGTCAAGGCGCTGCGGCCCTCCGCCAGGATCGTCGGCATCTCGATGAAACGCGGCGCTGCGATGGCCGCGGCGATCGTGGCCGGCCGGCCCGTCGAGGTGGTTGAAGAGGAAACGCTGGCGGACTCGCTCGGCGGCGGCATCGGCCTTGCCAACCGCGTCACCTTCGCCTTGTGCCGCGACCTCGTCGACGAGGTCGTGCTGCTCAGTGAAGACGAGATCGCAGCCGGCATCCGCCATGCCGCGCTGGTGGAGGGCGAGACTGTCGAGGGTGCCGGCGCGGTCGGCATCGCCGCCCTGCTCGCCGGCAAGGTCAATCCGCAGGGGCCGACGGCAGTGATCGTCTCCGGCCGCAACATCGACGACGCCCTGCACCGGCGCATCGTCTCCGGAGCCATCGCATGAGCCGCATGCTCGTCCTCACCGAAGCGGAACTGCGCCGCATCGTCGGGCTCGACCTGAGCGCCGTCGCCTGTGTCGAGGAGGCCTTCGCCGCGCTCGCCACCAAGCCCGTCGCCATGCCCCCGATCCTGCGGCTCGACATTCCCGAGCACCGCGGCGAGGTCGATGTGAAGACCGCCTATGTGCCCGGCCTCGATGGCTTCGCGATCAAGGTCAGCCCCGGCTTCTTCGACAACCCCAAGCTTGGCCTGCCCAGCCTGAACGGGCTGATGATCCTGTTCAGCGCGCGCACCGGCCTCGTCGAGGCGCTGCTCCTCGACAACGGCTACCTCACCGATGTCAGGACGGCCGCGGCAGGAGCCGTCGCGGCGCGCCATCTATCCCGGCCGGATGCCGCGGTCGCCACCATCTTCGGCGCCGGCATGCAGGCGCGGCTCCAGCTCGAAGCCTTGGTGCTGGTGCGGCCGATCCGCGAGGCCCGGATCTGGGCCCGCGATGCGCAGAAGGCGACCGAGGCCGCGAGCGAGCTCTCCCGCAGGCTCGGGTTTCCAGTCGCTTCCGTCGCCGATCCGCAGGCTGCCATGCAAGGCGCCGACATTATCGTCACCACGACCCCGGCCGAGCGGCCGATCCTGATGGCGGACTGGCTCGAACCCGGCCAACACCTCACGGCCATGGGCTCCGACAGCGAGCACAAGAACGAGATCGACCCGGCCGTCTTCGCCCGCGCCACCTATGTCGCCGACCGCCTCAGCCAGACAACACGGCTCGGCGAGCTCGCTCATGCGATCCGAGCCGGTCTTGCCGGAGCAGATCAGACCTTCGCCGAGCTCGGCGAGGTCATCGCTGGCAAGCGCCCCGGCCGAGTGAAAGCCGACGAGATCACCCTGGCGGACCTGACCGGCACCGGCGTGCAGGACACCGCGATCGCCAATCTCGCCGCCGCCCGCGCCCGCACTGCCGGCGCCGGGCAGACCATCGACACCAAAGCCGAAGCGGGAGACGCCGCGTGACCGTGACCCTGAACTTCACCCGCGAGGAATACGCCGAGCGCCTCGCCAAGACCCGCGCCGCCATGGAGCGGGCCGGCATCGAGCTGATGGTCGTCACCGACCCCTCGAACATGCATTGGCTCACCAGCTATGATGGCTGGTCGTTCTATGTCCATCAATGCGTGCTGGTGCCGCCGACCGGCGAGCCGATCTGGTATGGCCGCAAGCAGGATGCCAACGGCGCAAAGCGCACGGCCTATCTCGGCCACGACAACATCATCGGCTATCCCGACCACTATGTTCAGTCGACCGAGCGCCATCCGATGGATCTGCTCGCGAAGATCATCGCCGAGCGCGGCTGGGACAAGCTCTCGATCGCGGTCGAGATGGACAATTACTACTTCTCGGCGGCGGCCTTCGCCTCGCTGCAGAAGCATCTGCCGAATGCCCGTTTCAAGGATGCCGGCGGGCTGGTGAACTGGCAGCGCGCGGTCAAGAGCCAGACCGAGCTCGACTATATGCGCAAGGCCGGTCGCATCGTCGAACTGATGCACCAGCGCATCGTCGAGGTGGTCGAACCCGGCATGCGCAAATGCGACCTCGTCGCCGAGATCTACGATGCCGGCATCCGCGGCACGGCCGAGTTCGGTGGCGACTACCCGGCGATCGTGCCGCTGCTGCCCTCGGGCGCCGATGCCTCCGCCCCGCATCTGACCTGGGACGACAAGCCATTGCGCCTCGGCGAAGGCACCTTCTTCGAGATCGCCGGCGCCTATCGGCGCTATCATTGCCCGCTCTCGCGCACCGTCTTCCTCGGCAAGCCGACGCAGGCCTTTCTCGACGCCGAGAAGGCGACACTCGAAGGCATGGAGGCCGGGCTCGCCGCAGCCAAGCCCGGCAACACCTGCGAGGACATCGCCAACGCCTTCTTCGCCGTGCTGAAGAAGTACGGGATCATCAAGGACAACCGCACCGGCTATCCCATCGGCCTGTCCTATCCGCCCGATTGGGGCGAGCGCACCATGAGCCTGCGGCCCGGCGACCGGACCGAGCTCAGGCCCGGCATGACCTTCCATTTCATGACCGGCCTCTGGCTCGAGGACATGGGCCTCGAGATCACCGAAAGCATCGCGATCACTGAGACCGGCGTCGAATGCCTGTCGAACGTGCCGCGCCAGCTCTTCGTCAAGGGTTGAGGCGATGCTGACCGCTTCGCCCCGCCCCTCGCCAGTGGCGCCGACGATCGACCTCTCGGCGCAGGGCGTCCAGCACGGCCATTTGCGCCTGCCCTATAGCCGCGACGACAGCGCCTGGGGCTCGGTGATGATCCCGATCTGCGTGATCGCCAATGGCGACGGGCCGACCGCTCTGCTGACTGGGGCGAACCATGGCGACGAGTATGAAGGCCCGGCAGCGCTGTTCGAGCTGGCGCGCTCGCTCGATCCGGCAGAGATCTCCGGCCGGGTGATTATTGTGCCGGCACTGAACTATCCCGCCTTCCGGGCCGGGACGCGGACCTCGCCGATCGACAAGGGCAATCTCAACCGCAGCTTTCCAGGCCGGCCGGACGGCAGCGTCACCGAAAAGATCGCCGACTACGTCACGCGCCATCTCGTGCCGCTGGCCGACATCGTCCTCGACTTCCATTCCGGTGGAAAGACGCTCGACTTCCTGCCCTATGCCGCCGCGCATGAACTGCCGGACAAGGCGCAGGAGGCGCGCTGCTTTGCGGCGGTCGCCGCCTTCTCCGCGCCCTACTCGATGAAGATGCTGGAGATCGATGCCGTCGGCATGTTCGACACCACCGTCGAGGAGATGGGCAAGGTCTTCGTCACGACCGAGCTCGGCGGCGCCGGAACCGCGAGCGCGCGCAGCATCGCCATCGCCCGGCGCGGCGCCAGCAACCTGCTGAGGCATGCCGGCATCCTCGCCGGAGCCCCCGAGACGACGCCGACCCGCTGGCTCGACATGCCTTCAGCCGATTGCTTCGCATTCGCGCAGGACGACGGGCTGATCGTCTTCGAGCACGACCTCGGCGAGCCGGTGCGCGCCGGCGAGGTTATCGCCCGGGTCTACCCCGTCGGAAAGACCGGGCTCGCCCCAGCCGAATATCAGGCCGCGATGGACGGCGTCCTCGCCGCCCGCCACGTCCCCGGGCTGATCAAGGCCGGCGACTGCCTCTCGGTGCTTGCCGTGCTGACGGAGGCGCCCTGACCCGTTCGGCCGGGCGACCGGTCCAAGCCAACCGCCGGCGCGAAGACGCCAGAGAAGCCGAAGCAATCGGCATGCGGAGAAACATCAACCAGAGGAGAATTGCAGATGCCGTTCCTGAAGTTCGCGGGTCTCTCCGCCATTGCTCTCGCCGCCGGCCTTGCCGCCGCCGGCGCCACCACGCTCAAGGATGTCAAGGACCAGGGCTATATCCGCGTCGCGACTGCCAATGAGGTACCCTATTCCTATATGAAGGATGACGGCACGTCGGCCGGCATCGGCCCCGACGTCGCCAATGCCGTGCTGAAGAAGCTCGGCGTCGCCGAGGCCAACTGGTCGGTCACGCCGTTCGGCACGCTGATCCCCGGCCTTAAGGCCAAGCGCTTCGACTTCGTCGCGGCCGAGCAGAACATCTCGCCCGAGCGCTGCAAGCAGGTCTCCTTCACCGAGCCGAACTCCTCCTATGGCGAGGGCCTCTTGGTGAAGAAGGGCAACCCGAAGAAGCTGACGACCTATGCCGACATCGCCAAGGACCCGTCGCTGAAGGTCGCGGTCGTCTCCGGCGCCAACAATATCGACTTCCTGCGCGCCGTCGGCGTCAAGGACAGCCAGGTGATCTTCATCACCGCCAATGCCGACGCGCTCGCCACCGTCCAGAGCCGCGCCGACGCCTATGCCGCGACCGAGCTCACCGTCGCCTCGCTCGCCAAGGGCCAGGCCAATGTCGAGCAGGTCGCGCCCTTCACCGATCCGGTAGTCAACGGCAAGCCGGTCCGCAATTTCGGCGGCTTCGCCTTCCGGCCCGAGGACAAGGAGCTGCGCGACGCCTTCAACGCCGCGCTGGTCGAGTTCCGCAAGAGCGACGACTACAAGAAGATCCTCGGCACCTACGGGCTCTCCGAGGCCAGCATCAAGGCGGCCGCGGATCGCAAGGTCGAGGATCTCTGCGCTGGCAAATAAGCCACGACGACCATTGCTCCGCCCGCCCCGATGGTGGGCGGAGCTCCACGCCTGTTCAACGCTGTCGCGGAGCCTGCCGGATGGAGTGGCTGTCCTACCTGCCCGCCTTGTCGCGCGGCGCGCTGATCACCGCCGGCATCACCTTGTCGGCGATCGCGATCGGCGCCGTCGCGGCTTTCGCGGCCGGCATCGCCCGCGTCGAGGGCGGGCGCGCGCTGTCGCTGGTCGCGCTCTGTTACACCGAGCTCTTCCGCGGGACGTCGCTGCTCGTCCAGCTGTTCTGGTTCTATTATGCGCTGCCGCTCGTCGGGATCAGTTTCGAGCCCGTCGCCACCGGCATCCTGGTGCTGTCGCTGCATGTCGGCGCCTATGGCTCGGAGATCGTCCGCGGCGCCCTGCAATCTGTCTCCGTCCAGCAGCACGAGGCGGCCCGCGCGCTGAATTTCGGCCGCGCCCAGACGCTGATCCACATCACCCTGCCCCAGGCGCTGGTCGAGATGATGCCGGCCTTCGGCAATCTCGCCATCGAGACCCTGAAGCTGTCGTCGCTGGTCTCGTTGATCTCGATCGCCGATTTGACCTTCCGGGCGCAGTCGATCCGCAACCTCACCCTCGACAGCGCCGGCGTCTACAGCCTGACGCTGGTCGGCTATTTCGCGATGTCGCTGGTGCTGATGCTGATCATGCGGCTGATCGAGCGCTGGGTCCGGCGCGGTGCCGCCTTCCCGCGCGCGGCGCATTCGTGAGGAGCCGCGCATGATGTACGGCTTCGAATGGGATACGACGACGCCGCTGACCTACGCGTCCTCGATCCTGCCGATCATCCTGATCGGGCTCACCGTGACCCTGCAGGCGGCAGCGGCCGGCTTTGCGATCGCGTTGGTGCTCGGCCTCGTCTTCGCCCTGCTGCGGCGTAGCCGTTACGCCGCCGTGTCCTGGACGACCGCTGTTATCGTCGAGTTCCTGCGCGATACCCCGCTCCTGGTGCAGCTCTTCTTCCTCTATTACGTGCTGCCGGATTACGGCATCACGCTGCCGGCCTTCCTCACCGGCGCGATCGCGCTCGGGCTGCAATATTCGGCCTATACCTCCGAGGTCTATCGCGGCGGCATCGAAGCCGTGCCGCGCGGGCAATGGGAAGCGGCGACCGCGCTGAACCTCTCCCGCTTACAGACCTATCGCGACATCGTCGTGCCGCAGATCGTGCCGCGCATCCTGCCGGCGATGGGCAACTACCTCGTTGCCATGATCAAGGAGACGCCGGTGCTCTCCGTCGTCACCGTGCTCGAGATGATGGGGCTCGCCAACATGATCGGCGAGCGCACCTTCGAATATCTCGTGCCGCTGACGCTGGTCGGCCTGATCTTCCTCCTCCTCACGCTGATCTGCTCGGCCGGCCTGCACCGGCTGCAGAAAGCGTTGCCGAAAGCAGGGATCCCGCTGCGATGACCGAGACCTCTCAGGCCCCCATCATCGAGTTCGCCGGTGTGACCAAGCGCTTCGGCGCGCTGACCGTGCTCGACGACTTCAACTTCAGCGTCGCCCGCGGCGAGAAGGTCACGCTGATCGGCCCGTCGGGATCTGGCAAGTCGACGGTGCTGCGCATCCTGATGACGCTGGAGCCGTTCCAGGAGGGCCGGCTGACGCTCGCCGGCATGCCCTATCACGAGCCGAATGCCGGCGGGCCGTTCAAGGCCTCAGATAGCCATCTGCGCCAGATCCGCAGCCATGTCGGCATGGTCTTCCAGAGCTTCAACCTGTTCCCGCACATGACGGTGCTGCGCAATGTCGTCGAGGCGCCGCTGCGCGTGCTCGGCCTGCCGCGCGGCGAAGCCGAATGCCGGGCCGTCGACCTGCTCGCCATGGTCGGGCTCGCCGACAAGAAGGACCATTACCCGGCCCAGCTCTCCGGCGGCCAGCAGCAGCGCGTCGCCATCGCCCGCGCCCTCGCCATGCGCCCGCGCGTGCTGCTCTTCGACGAGCCGACCTCGGCGCTCGACCCGCAGCTCGTCGGCGAGGTGCTCTCGGTCATCCGCGGCCTCGCCAGCGAGCACGATCTCACCATGCTGCTCGTCACCCACGAGATGCGCTTCGCCCGCGAAGTCTCCGACCGGGTCTGCTTCTTCGACAAGGGCCGCATCTGCGAGCAGGGCGAGCCGGAGCGCATCTTCAGCGCGCCCGAGCAGCCGCGCACCCGCGAATTCCTGGCTTCGGTGCTGGGTTGAGGGCCCACCGAGATTCTATCGGCGCCGTCCCGAACTTCCGAGACTGCCTCGGTGGAGAGCCGGCACTTCGAAGACAGTCTCGCTGGCCTTCCGCCTAGCCTCGTCGTCAACCGAGGGAGGATGGTGATGAGCGCAATGACGAGCACGGCAAGGCGGGAAACCGCTATCGCCAAGCCCGCCGAGCATCCCGGCCTGGCGCGTCTCGCCGATCGCCGCCTGCTGCGGCAGCTGTCCTATATCGGCGGGCGCTGGACCGCTGCGCCTGACGGCGAGACCTTCCCGGTGACCGACCCCGCGACCGGCGCCCTCGTCGCACAGGTCGCCGCACTCGGCGCGGGCGAGGCGACGCAGGCGATCGAAGCGGCTCATGCCGCTTTCCCGAAATGGAAAGCGTTGCTGCCGCAGGAACGCGCCGTGCTGCTGCGGCGTTGGCATGCGGCGACGCTGGCGGCCGCCGAGGACCTCGCGCTGCTGATGACGCTGGAGCAGGGCAAGCCGCTGGCGGAATCGCGCGGCGAGATCGCCTATGCCGCCGACTTCATCGCCTATTACGCCGAGGAAGCGCTGCGCGTGAATGCCGAGGGCGTGATCAGCCACCTGCCGGGCGCGCAGATGTCGCTGTCGCGCGAGCCGGTCGGCGTCGCCGCCTTGCTGACGCCTTGGAACTTCCCCTCCGCCATGCTGACGCGCAAGGCCGCCGCCGCGCTCGCCGCCGGCTGCACCGTGGTCGCCCACCCCTCCTCGCATACCCCGCTCTCGGCGCTGGCGCTGGCCGAGCTCGCCGACCGCGCCGGGCTGCCGGCTGGCGTGTTCAATGTGGTCACCGGCGAGGCCGCGCCGATCGCCGAGACCTATTGCGCCGATACGAGGGTGCGTGCCGTCAGCTTCACCGGCTCGACCGAGATCGGCCGGATCGTCGCCCGCAATGCGGTCGCGACCGTCAAGCGCGTGGTGATGGAGCTCGGCGGCCATGCCCCGCTGATCGTCTTCGACGATGCCGATCTCGACCGTGCCGTCGCGATTGCCATCGACGCGAAGTTCGCGACGTCGGGCCAGGATTGCCTCGCCGCCAACCGCATCTATGTGCAGCGCGGGCTCTACGAGCGCTTCTGCACCGCCTTCGCCGAGAAGACCGCGGCGCTGCGAGTCGGGGCCGGACTGGAGGATGGCGTCGAGATCGGGCCGCTGATGCATGCGACTGCGAAGCGCAAGGCGGAAGCCCAGATCAGCGATGCGCTGACACGCGGCGCGAAACGGCTGACGCCGGAGCGTGCCATGCCCGGCCCGCTCTTCCTGGCGCCGACCGTCCTTGCCGATGTGCCCGACGAGGCGCTGATCATGCGCGAGGAGACTTTTGCGCCGGTCGCCGCCATCGCCCCCTTCGACAGCGAGGACGAGGTCGTCGCCCGCGCCAATGACAGCGAATACGGCCTCGTCGCCTATGTCGTGACCCGCGACGGCGCTCGCGCCGCACGCCTCGCCAAGGCGCTCGACTACGGCATGGTCGCGGTCAACCGCGTCAAGATCACCGGCGCGCCGATCCCGTTCGGCGGCATGAAGCAGTCCGGCCTCGGCCGCGAGGGCTCGCGCCACGGCCTCGAGGCCTTCACCGACCTCAAATATGTCTGCCTCGACCTGAATTGAGGCGCCGTTCCCCGCTTTCGCGAAGGATGATCATCATGCTCGACCAGCCCGCCCGCACCGACAACGAACTGGACGCCTGGGACCGCGACCACTTCTTCCATCCGTCGACGCATATGGGCCAGCATGCCCGCGGCGAGACGCCGAACCGGATCATCGCCGGCGGCGAGGGCGTCTACATCGTCGATCGCGACGGCAAGAAGAGCCTCGACGCCTTCGCCGGGCTCTACTGCGTCAATGTCGGCTATGGTCGCAAATCGATCACCGATGCGATCGCCGCGCAGGCGGCGAAGCTGCCCTATTACCATGCCTATGTCGGTCATGGCTCGGAGCCGTCGATCAGGCTCGCCAAGATGGTCATCGACCGCGCGCCCAAGGGCATGAGCCGCGTCTTCTTCGGGCTCTCGGGCTCTGACGCCAACGAGACCAATCTCAAGCTGGTCTGGTACTACAACAATGTCCTCAAGCAGCCGGAGAAGAAGAAGATCATCTCGCGCTGGCGCGGCTATCACGGCTCGGGCGTGATGACCGGCAGCCTCACCGGTCTTGCCGCCTTCCACAACCTGTTCGACCTGCCGAAGGCGCCGGTCCTGCACACCGAGGCGCCCTATTACTATCGCCGCGAGGATCGCAGCCTCAGCGAGGAGCAGTTCTCGCAGCATTGCGCCGACAAGCTGGAGGAGTTGATCCAGGCCGAGGGCCCTGAGACGATCGCCGCCTTCATCGGCGAGCCGGTGCTCGGCACCGGCGGCATCGTGCCGCCGCCCGTCGGCTATTGGGCGAAGATCCAGGCGGTGCTCAAGAAGCACGACATCCTGCTGATCGCCGACGAGGTCGTCACCGGCTTCGGCCGTCTCGGCAGCATGTTCGGCTCCGACCATTACGGCATCGAGCCCGACCTGATCACCATCGCCAAGGGCCTGACCTCGGCCTATGCGCCGCTCTCCGGCGTCATCGTCTCGGAAAAGCTCTGGCGCGTGCTGGAGCAGGGCTCGGACGAATACGGCCCGATCGGCCATGGCTGGACCTATTCCTCGCATCCGCTTTGCGCGGCGGCTGGTGTCGCCAATCTCGAACTGGTCGACGAGCTCGATCTCGTGCGCAATGCCGGCGAGGTCGGCGCCTATTTCAACGCAGCGCTGAAGGACGCCGTCGGCGGCCATCGCCATGTCGGCGAGGTCCGCGGCGAAGGGCTTCTGGCGGCGGTCGAATTCGTCCGCGACAAGGATGACCGCGTCTTCTTCGACGCCTCGCAGAAGGTCGGCCCACGCATCGCAGCCGCTTTGCTGGAACAGGGCGTCATCGCCCGCGCCATGCCGCAGGGCGATATCCTCGGCTTCGCGCCGCCGCTCTGCCTGACGAGAGAGGAGGCCGACCAGGTCGTCGGCGCGACGCGGCGTGCCGTGGAGGCCATCGCAAATACGCTTTAGCGCCAGGAGCGACCTTTGATCGCCGGCCAGAACGGGGACAGCCGAGGACTCCGGCCGTCCCCGTTCTGGCCGTCTGCTTCAGAACTTCGGTGTGCTGTAGAGGCGCTTGCCTCCGACCGAGATCTCGACCTCCTGAAGATAGCTGTGCAAGCCTTCGGTCGCGATCCCGATGCCGAGGCCCGGCGCGTCCGGCGCTGCGACATGTCCCTGTGCGTCGCGCTCCAGATGATTGGCTGATATCGCCGTAGCCAGCGGCTTCGGCATGGCCGGATATTCACAGATCTCGTGATCGGCGAGCCCGGCATAGGGCTGCAGCGAGGCCGACAGGGCCAGATGCGAGGTGAAGGTGTGATTGACGAAGGTCACGCCCTTCGCGACCGCATAGTCCGCAACCGCCTTCGAGGGGCCGATGCCACCGATCCGGCCGCAATCGATCTGCACATAGCCGATGCCGCCATAATCGATCAGGTGCCGGGCCATCGATTCATTGTGCGCGCCTTCGCCGCCAGCGAGACGGACCTTCGGACTGCGCCTGGCGAGAGCGCCATAGGCTTCGAGCGCGCTGGCATGGAAGGGCTCCTCGAACCAGCGGACGCCGGCCTTCTCCATCGCCGGCAGCCGGGCCGCGGCGCGCTCGACATCCTCGATGAAGATCTGGCCGGTATCGACCAGCAGGATTCCGTCTTGTCCCAGGCCTTCCCGCGCCGCGACGAAATGCTCGGCATCAGCTTCGACGCTGCCGCGGCCGATCGGCCCCCAGCCGAACTTGGCGGCGCGGAAATTCCTCTGTCGGGCATCGCGGGCGCGTTCGAGCGTCTCCTGCGGCGTATCGCCGAACAGCACCGAGGCATAGGGCGTCTTGGCATGGCTCTGGCGATAGCCGAGCAGGCGCCAGACCGGCTCGGAACGCAATTTGCCGAGGATGTCCCACAAGGCCATCTCGACGCCGGAGAAGGTATGCGGCGCTTGCAACAGGTCCATCGAGTTATAGGCGACAGCCGCGGCGATGCGGGCGATGTCCTTGGGGCCGTCCAGTCTCTGGCCGATCACGGAATCGGCGACGGGGCGGCAGACGCCATGCGACATCGGGCAGATGAAGGCAGCGATCGAGGGCAGCGGCGCCGCCTCGCATTCGCCCCAGCCGGCATGGCCTCCTGCGACGACCCGCACCAGCAAGGCATCCTGGCTGCCATCGGCCTCGTCGGTCACGACGGGCATGGCGAGATAGAAGAAGTCGACGGCCTCGATCCTGGGCATGGGCGCAGTCCTCACAGTTCGTAGATCGTCGCGCGCGGCGCGAAGGCGACGTCGTCGTCGAGCGGATAGACCGGGCGGGCGCAGATGCGGTGGCCGAGGCTCTTGAGGTTGGCCGAGGTCGCGCCGGGTGCATCGACGTTGAAATTGCGGATGCACCACTGGTCGTACATGTGGAATTCGGTGTGCGGGGATTTCACCACGACGAGGTCGAAATCCTCCGGGTCGAGCCCGTTGGCGTAGTACATCGCCCGGTCGAACAGGCTGACCGAGCGGCTCATGACCACGACCGTGACATTGTCGTAGGTCAGCACCGCGGTCGGGCCGGCCCGGAGCGGCGCCTTCATCGTCTCGAGTGCAGCTTCGCCATCCGAGAGCAGCCTGACCGTCGCGGTCACCGGCATCGGCGGGAAGCGAGCCGGATCGATCGAGCCGCCCAGTGTCAGCGACAGGCTCGCGCCGACACCAGCCGCATGCGCCGCGGCCGCAGCGGGTGCATCGACGATCTGGGCAAGTACCCGCTTGCCGTAGCCGGCCGCATGCAGGCTCGCGAGGATCGCATTGCTGTCGCCCGACGCGCCGGATGAGGTCGCGTCGGCGGCGTCGGTGAAGATCACCGGTCCGTCGATGCTGCGGGCCTGGGCGATGGCGCGGTTCAACGGCACGAGCTTGCCCTGCATGCGGAAACGCAGCGGCCAGAACTCCTGCGCCAGCCGCACCGCTTCGCGCTCGGCGGCGGCGCGGTCGCCATCGGTCAGGACCAGCACCTGCGAGCACAGTTCCGGCACGTCGGTGAACGGGTTGCCGATCATGATGCCGGCCGCGAGCACGCTGCCCTCTTCTTCCAGCCGGCGGCATTCGGCGAGCAGCTCGCCATAGCAGCCCGTCTTGGTGATCAGCTCGTCGCCACGCACCAGGGCGGGGATGACGACGCGGGCGGCGACCGGCCTGACGCCGCCCTTCATCAGCTTCAGCAGCAATTCGGCAGCGCGCCGCCCGGTGTCGGCGAAGTCGACATGCGGATAGGTCCAATAGATCGCAAAGCCGTCGACCTGCCGCAGCATCCGGTCGGTCAGGATGCCGTGCAGGTCGAGCGAGATGACGATCGGCATCTCCGGGCCGACGCGCTCGCGCAGCTTCTCCAGCAGATAGCCTTCCGGATCGAGCTCGCCATCGGCGCCCATCGCGCCGTGCAGCGAGACATAGATGCCGTCGATGCCGTCGAGGCGGGCGAAGACCGCCGCCAGCACCTCCTCGGAGAGCCTCCTCCAGCCTTCGGCCGAGAGCAGCCCGGCGCTGCCGGCCCGCGCGCAGATCGTCGGTACGATCTCGATATCGGGCTGCGCCTCGAACACCGCTAGCGCGCCGCCGAGCTCCTGGTTCTTGCCGCGTTGCTCGTAGAGCCCATCGCCATGGCGGATCAGGAAATCGTCATAATGCGACGGCAGCGGGTTGAAGGATGAGATCTCCTGCTTGCAGTCGGCGATCAGGATGCGCTTCATCGGCGGGCTCCGGCGGTCAGAACTTCAGGCGGGGGTCGAGCACGTCACGCAGGCCGTCGCCGAGCAGGTTGAGGCCGAGCACGCAGACGATGATGGCGAGGCCCGGGAACACCGTGATCCACGGCGCCTCGCGCATGAAGTCGCGGCCCTGGGCGATGATCGAGCCGAAGGAGGCGGCCGGCGGCGGCGGTCCGGCGCCGACGAAGGACAGCGCCGCCTCGGCCAGCACCGCGATGGCGAAGACATAGGTCAATCGCACGATCAGCGGTCCGGCCGCATTGCGCAGCACATGCTTGAACAGGATGGTCAGCTCGCCAGCGCCGATCGCGCGTGCCGCCGAGACATAGTCGAGCTCCCGCTCCAGCAGCACCGAGGCGCGGACGATCCGGGCGGTGTGCGGCGTCGTCGCTATCGCGAGCGCGATCACGACATTGGTCAGCGAGGCGCCCAGCACGGCCGAGACGACCATGGCGAGCACGATCGAGGGGAACGCCATCAGCGCGTCCATCACCCGCATGATCGGCTGGTCGAGCCGCGGGAAGAAGCCGGCGACCGCGCCGCTCAGCGTCCCGACAATGCCGGCGAGAATGGCGGTCAAGGCCCCGATGGCGAGCGAGATGCGCGCCCCGATCATCACGCGAGAGAGGATGTCGCGGCCAAAATGGTCGGTGCCGAACCAGTGGACCGCGTCCGGCGCCATCAACCGGGCGCGGACATTGCTGCGCAGCGGGTCGAAGGGCGAGAGCAGGCCGGCGGCGAGCGCGACTAGCACCATGGCAAGCACCAGCACAGCCCCGATTACGAAGGAGCGATGGCGCAGCAGACGTCGCCAGGCGGCGCGGCCGACGAGCGGTTCAGCCGCGCTCATGCCAGCCTCACGCGTGGATCGACCACGGCGTATAGGATGTCGACCACGAGGTTGATCGAGAGATAGACGACGGCGAGAAACAACAGCCCGCCCTGCAGCACCGGAAAATCGCGCGAGGCGATGGCGCCGACGATCAGGCGGCCGATCCCCGGAATCGAGAAAACCTGCTCGACGATGACGGCGCCGCCGAGCAGCGCGCCGGAGACGATGCCGATCACGGTGAGGATCGGGATCAGGGCGTTGGGCAGGGCATGGCCCAGTACGACGCGCAGCTTGGCCAGCCCCTTGGCGTCGGCCGTCCGGACATAGTCCTGCCCGAGCGTGTCGAGCATCGAGGCGCGCGCCATCCGGGCGATGAAGCCGACCTGGACGAGTCCGAGCGTCAGCGCCGGCAAGATCATGCAGCGCAGCCACTCGCTCGGCGACTGGCTGAAGGCGGTGAAGCCGCCACTCGGCAACCAGCCGAGCGAGACCGCGAAGACGAGCACCATCACCAGGCCGAGCCAGAAGTCGGGAACCGAGAGGCCGAGCAGCGCCACCGTCATCACCGCCTGGTCGGGCCAGCGATTATGGTTGACCGCGGCGACGAGGCCGGCAGCGACGCCGACCACCACGGCGAAGGCGAGTGCCAGCGCCGCCAGCGCCAGCGTCACCGGCAGGCGTTCGATCAGCGCGGCGCTGACCGAGCGGTTGAGCAGGATCGACTGGCCGAGATCGCCGCTGAGAATCCGCCCGTACCAGCTCAGCATCTGCTGCGGCAGCGACAGGTCGAGCCCGAGCGCGCTGCGCAGTGTGGCGATCTGCTCGGGCGTCGCCGAGGCGTCGAGGAAGGCTGCGGCCGGATCGCCCGGCACCAGCCAGATCAGCGCGAAGGACATCAGCGAGACCAGCGCGAGCACGAGGACAGCGCCCGCGAGCCGGCGGATCAGGAAACTTCCCATGCCGCTCCTCAGGGATCGAAGTGGCGGCAGTGACCGCCACCGGCGCTGCCTGCGGGATGTCCCGCAGGCAAAGGTTCAGCGGATCGTCCTCACGGCTCGAGCCAGACGCCCCACATCCGGGGAATGCGATAGGGCTTGAAGTTCTTGAGCTTGGCGGTCGAGGCCTGGAAGACCCCGTAGTTGCCGGCCTTCATCGCGACCGCGGCGTCGTACATGTGCTTCTGGAAGGTGTCGTAGAGCGCCTTGCGCTTGCCCTCGTCCTGCTCGGCGTTGAAGGTGGCGGCGATGCGGTCGATCTCCGGGTCCTTGGCCTGCTGCGAGAGGCCGTTCACCCAGGGCGCCATCACCGAGCCCGGCCCCTCATAGGGCTCGATGCCGAAGCCATGCGTCCAGAAGGTCCAGTTCGTCGGCGTGAAGCCGATCTTGGAGACGGTCGGCCAATCAGATACGGCGATGTCGACCTCGATGCCGACCTCCTTGAGCCTCTGCTGAACCACCGTCGCAGTGTCGACATTGGCGCGCAGATTGTCGACGATGAAGGTGACTTTGCCGCCCTTGTAGGAAGACTTGCCGAGCAATTCCTTGGCGAGCTTCAGATCGGCCTTGTTGTACTTGTCGCTGCCGACGGTCGAGTGGAAGGCGGCGCCGGGATAGAGCCAGCTCGGATCCATCTGGTAGATGTCGGCATAGGAGATCGCCATGATCTCCTCCATGTCGAGCGCCGCCTGCACGGCGAGGCGGAAGTTCACGTCGTTGGCCGGCGGCTGCGCCTGGTTGAACTTGATCACCTGCAGGCCGAACGGCATCACCTTGTGGATGGTGAAGCGCGCATCGCTGGTCAGGCGCTTCGCCGTCGGTCCGTCGACGGTTTCGTTGAACTGGATCTGCCCGGCTTCGAGCGCGGCCGTACGAGCGCCGCCCTCCGGCATGAAGCGGAAGGTCACGGCGTCGAGAAAAGCTTCCTTCTTGCCCGCGAAGCCGTCGCGCCCCGTTCCCTTCGGGTTCGGCGCATAGCCGTCGAAACGCGCCAGCTTCACATGGCTGTCCGGTTTGTACTCGACGAACTTGTAGGGACCGGTGCCGATGATCTCGATCTTGCCGGCTTCCTTGGCGGCCTCGCTCGCCGGGTAGATCGCGATCGGCGCGCGCGGCGACGAGAGATTGTCGAGGAAGGTCGACTGGGCCTGTTTCAGCGTGACCGTGACCTCGTGCTCGCCGCTCGCCTTGACCGTGTCGATCGCGGCGACGAGCGCGGGCGAGGCGCCGATCTTGCGGTAGCGTTCGAGCGAGGCGACGACATCGCCGGCATCGAGCTTCTTGCCATTGTGGAAGGTCACGTCCTTGCGGATCGGGAAGACATAGGTCTTGCCATCCGGCGAGATCGTGACGCCTTCGGCGAGTTCCGGCACCGGCTTGGCGTTCTCGTCGCGGGCGTAGAGCGTCTCGAAGATATGCAGGGTGACATTGCGTGCGGCCTGCGCCGAGGTGATCTGGGCATCGAGCGAGGGCGGCGCCTGGCTGATGCCGATCGCGACCTCGCCACCCTTGCGCTGGGCCAGCGCGCTGTGAGCCCCTCCCAGGGCGAAAGCCGCGGCGATGGTTGCGGCGAGAACGCTGTGCTTTGCCATGTTCTTCTCCCCTCTGGATTGATGGTCAGGCACGAAGTCGGTCAGGCTGCGGCGCGCAGCGCGTCGTAGTCCTCCATCAGAACGGCCACTGCATCGCCGCGCTGCACGCGGCCCGGTCCTGCCGACATCCACAGCACCCCGTCACGGCGATAGCGCACCTCCAGCGGCGCGCGGTCGATGTCCTCGACGAAATGCAGGTAGCCGGCGAGTTCGCCGGCGCGGCAGATGTCGCCGACGACGTTGCGCGGCTCGAACAGCCCACCGGCGGGGGCGAAGGAGTAACCGGCTGAATCGCGCACCATCATGTGGCGCGTGCCGGGCGAACCGTCGCGCTGACGCGTGTCCGGTGCGCCTTCCAGCAGCCCGAAATGCTTGAGGATGTTGGTCAGCGCCCGGTCGGCGATGCGCACGCCCTCGACATTGACGCGCCCCCAGCCGCCGAGTTCGGTGCCGAGCGAGAGGATGCCGCGGCGTTCGACCGAGGAGGTCAGCGTAGCGCCCTCGTCGACGCCCCAGAACACGACGTTGTAGGGCGCGCCAAAGGCCGCAGCCGCCGCCATGGTGCGTTCGCGCAGGTCGGCATCGGCGACATAGTGCATGTTGGTCGAGAGCGCGGAATCGCCCGAATGGCCGGCCGTATGCAGATCGACGGAGACGTCGACCAGCGGCAGCAGCACCGCATCGACGAAATGGGCCAGCATCTCCGAGAAGGTCCCCTTCGGATTGCCGGGAAAGCAGCGGTTCATGTCGCGGTTGTCGACCGGCGAGAGCCGGGTGTCGTTCATCACCGCCGGGATGTTGAGCGCCGGGACCATGATGACACGCCCCTGGATCGAAGCCGGGTCGAGACTGCGGGCGAGCCGCGAGATCGCGATCGGCCCTTCGTACTCGTCGCCATGGACGCCGCCGGTGAACAGGATCGTCGGGCCAAGACCGTTCTTCACGCTGACGATCGGAATCTCGACGACACCCCAGCCGGAGGTGTTGCGGGAGAGCGGCGCGCGCAGATAGCCGGCCTGGCGCCCCGCCGCCTCGAAGTCGATCTCGCAACGAACCCGGCTGGTGGATGTCATCGGCAAGCCCCTTCTTGCTCTCGTTATCGTATGATTGTATACGATCATACGAAGTGTCAAGCGAGAGAGATTCGAATGCCGGAGACTGGCGGACGCGGGGCAGCGAGCGAGGTGGCAGCAGTGGACCGGGCAGGAGCGCCGGCTCCGGATTGGCAGCCGCTCCAGCCCCAGACCCTCGTTGACCATGCGATCGAGGCGATCATCGCCGGCGCCGCCGCCGGATTGATCCTGCCGGGCGACCGCATCGTCGAGGTCGATCTCGCTCGCAAGCTGGGCGTCAGCCGCGTGCCCGTCCGCGAGGCCCTGCGCCTGCTGGAGAGCCAGGGCGTCGTCGTCAGCGAGCCCTATAAAGGCATCAGGCTGCGCCCGGTCACCAATGAGCGCGTCTCCGACCTGATCGAGGCGCGCATCGCGCTGGAAGCCAGTGCGACTGCCCGCGCCGTCGCCGCCGGCCGCAATCGCGGCAGCCATCTCGACGAATTGCGCAGCGCCGTCTCCGAAATGGAGCTGATGGCGGCGCGCGGCAGCGCCTATGGCGTCGCGGTCGCCGATACGCGCTTCCACCGCGCGCTCTGCCGGCTCGGCGGCAACAGCGTCACGCTCGACCTGTGGGAGACGCTGGCGCCGCAATGCACGATCATTTTCGGCCTCGCCACCTTCGGCAAGCCGATGGCCGGCGTGGTCGAGGAGCACGTCGATCTGCTCGCGGTGTTCGAGGCCGGCGACATCGAGGTGATCGGGCGCACGCTCGACGAACACATCACCGTGATGAACCACGCGATGGACTACGAGGCCATCGTCGCCAGGCGCCGCAGGGAAAGGGACGCACAGTGAACGATCAGGCTCATTCGCAGACACGTGCGAGCAAGCGGCCGGCAGGGTTGCCGCCCTTCAGGATCACCCGGATCGAAGCCGCTCCGCTCTTCGGCGAAAGCCCGAAGGGCGGCTGGTCCGCCGAGATCAGGCCGGAAGATTCGATCCACGCCCTGATCGCGGTTCATACCGACCAGGGCATCACCGGCTATGGCAGCGTCTTCACCGACGGCCGCCTGGTCCAGGCCGGGCTCAAGGTGCTGGAGCCGCTCTTCCTTGGCGCGGATGCGCTCTCACCTGATTTCGTCAGCGAGAAGCTGCACCAGAACACCTTCTGGATGGGCCGCGGCGGCACGCTGACCCATACGATCAGCGGCATCGACATCGCGCTCTGGGACATTCTCGGCCAGGCCACCGGCCTCAGCGTCGGGCGGCTGCTCGGCGGGCGCTATCGCGAGCGCGTCCAACCCTATTGCTCGCTGCTGATGGAAGAGCCTGACGCAATGCGGGACGTCGTCGCGAGCTATCGTGACAAGGGCTTCACCGCCTTCAAGATCGGCTGGGGTCCGTTCGGCCGGGCGCTCGACACCAGGCTCGACGAGGCGATCGTGCGCGCCGCGCGCGAGGCGGCCGGCGAGCGCTCAAAACTCTTCGTCGACGCGGGCGCCAGCGACGCGCTCTGGCCGCACGGGCTGAAATGGGCCAAGCGCACCGCCGAGATGCTGGCCGACTACGATGTCGGCTGGTTCGAGGAGCCGGTGCGGCCCGATGCGATCGACGACTACCGCGAATTGCGCCGCACCTCGCCGGTGCCGATCGCCGGCTGCGAGGTGCTGACCCGGCGCCAGACCTTCATTCCCTGGCTGACCACGGGCGCGATCGACATCGTCCAGCCGGACGTCACCAAGGTCGGCGGCATTTCCGAGCAGCGGCGCATCGCCTGGATGGCCTATGACCTCGGCATCAGATATGTCGGCCACGGCTGGAACACCGCGCTCGGCCTCGCCGCCGACCTGCAGATGGCCTCGGCTTTCCCCGATGCCGACCTTGTCGAGTTCATCGGCGGAAGCCCCTATGTCGACGGCATCCTGGCAAAGCCCTTCGATCTCGATCGGGAAGGCTGGCTGACGATCCCCGACCTGCCCGGCCTCGGCGTGACGATCGATCGGCAAAAGCTCGCTCGCTACACCCCCGAGCTCGGCGCATTGTTCGACTGAGGGCGTGCTGCCTCGAAGCAGGTTGGGGCCACCCTCTTTTTCGCGGCCCTGGCTTCCGGTCCTGCGTTGTCCGGCATCGATAGAGTGTTGGGGCGGAGCCGCCCCCGTCATCCCAACAGGTTGGGGGCGATCAGCGAGATCCACGGCACGAAGGCGATGATGATCAACGCGAGGATCATCAGCAGGAACATCGGCACCAGCGGGCCATTGGCCTTGTTCACGTCGACCTTGGCGATCTTGCAGGTGATCAGCACGAGCACCGCGACGGGCGGCGTGAGAGATCCGAGCAGGACGCCGAAGACCACGACCATGGCGAAATGGTACGGGTTGAAGCCATAGGCCTCTGCGATCGGCTGCAGCACCGGCACCAGCATCACCATCGCCGGGATGGGCTCGATGAAGATGCCGACGACGAGCAGCACGGCGAGGATCAGCACCATCACGACCCAGGGCTGGCTCGTCATCGCCTGCAGCCAGTCGGCGATCATCACCGGCACACCCTCGCGCGCCACGATCCAGCCGAACAGAGCCGCCCCGCCGAGGATGATCATGATGCTGGAAGAGACGATCGCTGCCTCGGTGACGTTGTCGACCAGCTGGCGCAGGCTGCTTCGCCGCGTCAGCAGAGCGTAGGCGACGCCATAGGCCACGGCGATGACGCCGGCCTCGGTCGCGGTGAACAGCCCCGACATGATGCCGCCGACGATGATCGCGGGCATGACCAGCGCTGGAACGGCGTCGCGGGAGGCGCGCAGGATCTGGGCGAGCGAGGCGCGCGGATAGATCTTCAGGACGCTGCGGCCGGCCATGACATAGACCGCCGCCATCATGATCAGGGCGATCAGGATGCCGGGGCCGATGCCGGCCAAGAGCAGCGTACCGATCGAGAGGCCGGTCATGGCGCCATAGATCACCATGACCACGCTGGGCGGGATCACGGGGCCGAGGATCGCACCGGCCGCGTTGATGACGGCCGCGTCCTCCGGCCGGTAACCGTCCTTCTTCATCTCCGGGATCAGCATCGAGCCGACGGCAGCGGCGGACGCCGCGGCCGAGCCGGAGATCGTCGAGAACAGCACGTTGGTGACGATGGTGACGTGACCGAGCCCGCCGCGAAGATGGCCGACCAGCGCCCGCGCCAGACCGATCAGGCTGGCCGTGATCCCGCCGACATTCATCACCGAGCCGGCCAGGATGAAGAGCGGGATGGCCAGCAACGGGAAGGAGTCGAGCGAGGAATACATCTTCTGGGGCAACACGATCAGCGGCACCGAGCCGTCGACGAGGAGCGCGGCGACGGCCGCAAGCCCCATCGAGAAGGCGATCGGCATGCCGATCGCGATGAAGAGCATCAGCGACAGGACGAGAGTCCACAGCATCAGTCGAAGCCTCCGACGCTCCGCCCCTTCGTCCGGGTGAGCAGCACGATGACGGACAGGGCGGCCGAGACCGGGATCGGCAGGAAGAACCAGAGCCGCGACAGGCCGAGCGCCGGCGAGGTGACGTTGAGGCCACGCAGCATGAAGGCGTAGCCCGCCCAGGCGAGGATGGCGCAGAAGGCAACCGAGCAGACGAGATTGGCCCCGTCCTTGATCGCCTGGGCGCGCGGGTCGGGCGTCGGCAGGACGTCGACGACGATCTCCTCATGGCTCCAGAGCTGCACGGGCAGTCCCAGGAGCATCGACCAGACCAGGAGGAGGACGATCAGTTCCTCCGTCCAAAACATCGGCAGTCCGAGCGCGTAGCGGTTGACCACCTGGACGAGCGTCAGCACGATCATCGCGGCGAAGCAGCCCGCCGCGATGAGCTTGACGATCCCGACGACGCGGCCGACCACGCTGCGGATCATCGCCGCGCCGTCACAGCTTGCGGATCGCGTCGAGGACGGCAGTCCCCTTGGAGGCCGCGGCGAACTCGTCCTGCAGCTTGGCGAGCGCCTCGGCGAACGGCTTCAGGTCCGGCTCGTTGAGCTGCATCTTGCCTTCGCCGGTCAGCTTGGCGAGCGAGGCCTTCTCCCGCTCGAAATGCTGCGCGCGCTGCTCGACCGCCGCATCCTGGGCCGCCTTGAGGATGAGCTCCTGCTCCGGCTTGGAGAGCTTGCCGAAGAGCGAGCTGCTGATCGCGAAGGAGCCGTCGAGCAGGATGTGACGGGTCATCGAGAGGTATTTGGTGACGTCGTAGATCTTGAAGGTGTAGGCGACCTCGGCCGTGCCCTCCATCGCGTCGACGACGCCGGTCTGCAGCGCGGCGTACATTTCGGGAGCCGGGATCGGCGTCGGGATCGCCCCCAGCGTCGAGAAGGTCTTCACGAAGACCGGAGCCTCCGGCAGGCGCACCTTGAGGCCCTTGAAGTCGGCCGGCTGCGTGATCGGCTTAGCCCGCAGATAGGTGTAGCGGTAGCCGGTCACCATCCAGTTGACGATCCTGATGTTCGCCTTCCTGTCGAGCGAGCTCGCGAGCGAGGTGCCGACCTCGCCATCGACCGTCCGCTTCCAATGGTCGAAATCGCGGTAGAGATAAGGCAGCGCGACGACGCCGAATTCGGGCACGTAGTTGGCGTAGAGCCCGGACTCGCCGAAGCCCATGTCGAGAGTGCCGATCGAGACCGACTCGATGATCTCGCGCTGGCCACCCATCTGGGCGGCCGGCAGGATCTGGATGGTGATCGCGCCCTTGGAGGCCTCGGCAACCTTCTTCGCGAAGATCTCGGCCGCGGCATGCTGCTCCGACTGGATCGGCAGGTGATGCGCCAGCCTGATCGTGCGCTTGCTCTGAGCGCGGACGAGGCTCGGAGTCGCGAGGGTGGTCAAGGCTGCGGCTCCGCCGGCGACGAGGCTGCGGCGGTCGATCGTAGGCTTGGTCGTCATGATGGTCGTCCTCCCTGACAGTTCTTGTTTTCTTGTGCCGTTACGGCATCACGCTGCCGCCGTTCACCTCGATGATCTGGCCGGTGACGTAGCTGGCGAGCTGCTCGCTCGCGAGGAACAGCACCGCGCCGGTGCATTCCTCGGCGAGACCCAGCCGGCCCATCGGGATGCCGGCCTCGAGCGATTTCAGCAGCTCGGGCGAGGTATGCGCGTCATGGATGGGTGTTGCGATCACGCCGGGCGCGACCGCATTGACGCGGATGCCGTCCAAAGCGAGCTCCTTCGCCAGCGCCCGGGTGAAGGTCGAGACATAGGCCTTGGTCGAGGCGTAGAGACCGGCGCCGGGGCTCGCACCCGTCCGCGCGGCCTGTGAGGTCATGTTGACGATCGAGGCGCCGGACCGGCCTCGCATGACGGGCAGGAGCGCGCGCGTCAGCGCCAGCATGGAGCGGGCGTTGAGGTGGAAGACTTCGTCGATCAGCGCATCGTCGGCGTCGCTCAGTCGCGCCCGTCTGACGAAGCCGCCGGCATTGTTGACCAGGATGTCGACATGACCGAAGCGCGCGACGACCTCGGCGGCGAGCCGGTCGGTCTCGGCCGTTATCGAAACGTCGGCCTGAAAGATCTCGGCCTCGCAGCCTTGCGACCTGACCGCGGTCGCCACGGCCTCCGCCGCCTCGGGTTGCGAGCGGTAATGCACCGCAACGTGGCTGCCTTGCGCAGCGAAGGCGCGCGCGACCGCCGCCCCGATGCCCGAAGAGGCGCCGGTGACGAGGACGACCTTGCCTTTCAGATCCTGCATGGCGCGCCTCGACCTTCAGCCGCGGAGATAGGGACGGTGGAGCTGGCAGTCGGGATTGAGCCTGACGCCGAAACCCGGCCGGTCCAGTGCCGAGGTCCTGATCCGGCCGTTCTCGGGCAATGGCTCGTCGAGCAGCAGCGGATAGAACATCGGCACGATCCGGTCCGCCTGCGGAGCCATCATCAGGAACTCGGCGAAGGGGCTGTTCTGGCGCGTCGCCACGAAGTGATAGCTGTAGACGCTGGAGCCGTGCGGGATCGTCATCACGCCATAAGCATCGGCGAGCGCGCTGATCTTCAGGAGCTCCGTCAATCCACCGCACCAGCCGACATCGGGCTGAATGATGTCGCAGCAGCCCATTTCGAGCAGCATGCGGAAACCCCAGCGCGTCGCCTCGTGCTCGCCCGTCGTGACGAGCATGCCGGGTGGCACGGCCTTCTTCAGCGCGGCATAACCCCAGTAGTCGTCGGGCGAGAGCGCCTCCTCGATCCATTTGAGCCCGTGCTCGGCGCCGGCGCGCGCGAGCCGTGTCGCGTAGTCGAGATCGAGCGCCATCCAGCAGTCGAGCATCAGCCAGAAATCCGGGCCGACCTTGGCGCGCATCGCCGCGAGCGCCTCGATATTGGCCTTCAGCCCTTCGTCGCGCTCGGCCGGCCCGTGCTTGAGCGGCATCTTGCCGCCGATGAAGCCGAGGCTCTTTGCGAGGTCGGGGCGCGGACCCGTCGCGTAGAAGACGAGCTCGTCGCGCACCGGCCCGCCGATCAGCGCGCAGACCGGCTCGCCCCTGACCTTCGCCAGCAGATCCCAGAGCGCGAGGTCGACGCCGGAGATCGTGTTCACCACCACGCCCTTGCGGCCGTAATACTGGGTGGCGAAGTACATCTGGTCCCAGATCGCTTCGATCTCGGTGACCTTGCGGCCTTCGATGAAGCGGGCGAGGTGCTTCTCGACGATGAAGGCGCCGATCTCGCCGGCCGTCGTCACCGCGAAGCCGATCGTGCCGTCATCGGCCTCGACCTCGATCACCAACGTGCCGAGCACGTTGAGGCCGAAGGAGGAGCGGGTCTGGCGGTATTCCGGATAGCGCGACATCGGCGTCGCGATCTGGCTGTCGATCCAGTGCCCGCCCTTCTGGTCGTGATAGTCGGCCCCGCCGCCACGGACGGTGAAGGCGCGGACATGCTTGATCGTCGGCATCGCCATCGCCTGCCTCCTCAATAGACCGCGCGGCCGCCGGAGATGTCGAACACCGCCCCGGTCGAGAAGGCGCAATCCTCGGAGGCCAGCCAGGCGATCAACGCGGCGGCCTCGTCGACGGCGAGGAAGCGGTTCATCGGGATCTTCGAGAGCATGAAGTCGATATGCTCCTGCTTCATCTGGTCGAAGATCTCGGTCTTCGCCGCGGCGGGCGTGATGCAGTTCACGAGGATGCCGGCCTGGGCGAGCTCCTTCGCGAGGGATTTCGTCATGCCGATCAGGCCCGCCTTGGAGGCGGAGTAGTGCGAGGCGTTGGGATTGCCCTCCTTGCCTGCGATCGAGGCGATGTTGACGATGCGGCCGTATCCCTGCTCGATCATGTGTGGGACGAGCGCGCGGCAGGTCAGATACGGCCCGACCAGATTGACGTCGACGACGCGCCGCCAGGTTGCCGGATCGAGCTCCCAAAGCTTGCCGTTGCCACCGGTGATGCCGGCATTGTTGACGAGGATGTCGACCTTGCCGTGCCGGGCGATCGCGGCCTTCGCCGCCGCATCGACCGATGCCTCGTCGGTCAGTTCGACCACCGCGGTCGAGACCTCGCCGGCCGCCGAGAGCTTGCCTGCCGCCTCGCCCAGCCGCACCGCATCGATGTCCCACAGGGCGACCTGCCCGCCAGAGGCGAGGACCCGCTCGGCCGCGGCATAGCCGATTCCGCGCGCGCCGCCGGTGATGACCGCGACGCGGCCGTTGAGATCGAGCTGGTTCACGCAGACATGGCCCTTCATCGGCGGCCGGGCGGCCCGGATCGCCTCGTTTTCTGTGTGAAAGCCGACCGATAGGGCAGCCTCCGGCGTCCTCCTGACGAGCCGCGCGCCCTGGTCTCCGATCGTCGAGGATCGCCTGGCTGCAGCCTGTCTCGACGATGACGCTAGCGGAGGCTGAGATAAGCAAATAATGAAAGTTTCGACAGCTGGCATTCCGAAAGGTTATCGCAATGAGCTTCGTGGCATCGCTGCCCCGCCAGACGCTCGCTCGCCTGCGCATCCGGCATCTGCTGCTGATCTCGACTGTGGCGCGCGTCGGCACGCTGCATCGCGCGGCCGAGGAGATGAATGTCACGCAGCCGGCGGTGAGCAAGATGCTGCAGGACGTCGAGGACATCCTGGCTGTCCGCATCTTCGAGCGGCGGCCGCGCGGCCTGGTGCCGACCGAAATCGGCGCGTTCGTCGTCGCCTATGCCGACCAGCTCCTGGTCGACCAGGAGCGCTTCCTGCGCGGCCTCGGGAACCTGAAGCGCGGCGGCTATGGCGCTCTCTCGATCGGCGCGATCATGGCGACCGCGCCGGACATCCTGCCGGCGGCCATCGCCGAGCTGAAGCGCCGCCGGCCGCTGATGACGATCCGGCTTTCAGCGACGACCAGCGATGAATTGCTGCGTGGGCTCGAGAAGAACGAGATCGATCTCGTGATCGGGCGCCTGACGGAGGCTCGCCACCATGCGATCTTCGATGTCGAGCCACTCTCGAACGAAGACCTCTGGGTCTTCGCCGCCTCTGATCATCCGCTGGCGGGGCGAGATGGGGTCTCGCTGGCCGAAATGGAAGCCTACCCCTGGGTGCTGCAGCAGCAGACCAGCCCGATGCGTCAGGTCATCGACCGCTCGTTCGCCGAGGCCGGGCTGCCCTCGCTCGACAATCTCGTCGAGACAACCTCGATCTACGCGACGCTCCAGCTCGTGCGGCAGGCCCAGATGATCTCGGTGCTCCCCCACACGATCGTCGCGGAGGCGATCGACCGAGGCGAACTGGCCCGACTGCCTTTCCGTCTCTACAACCCGTTGGCGCCGTACGGCATCATCCGTCGCAAGGGGGAAGCGCTGTCGGCCAATGCCGAGGATTTTGCGAGCATCGTCCGGGAGCTCGCCGCCGGCAGATCATGGGCCGCGGCAGCGGCGGATGACGCCATCGACGGGAGCCTTTCCCGATGAATCTCTGTCAGCGGAGCCCGGCCGCAGAGAGAAGAGCGTTGCGGACCATTAGCGCGGTATCGACGAAGCAGAGCCGACCTTGTCGGCCTCGCCGCGTTCGACTTTCTGGGCGCGTCCCAGGGCCCGCCCCTTCCACGGGTGGTCATGCCCCGTGGAACTGCGCGGCGATCCGCTGTGCCACCATATTCAGGCGCGCGAGGTCGACTCCCGTTTCAACTCCCATGGCGGCAAAGTGTGTGACGATCCGCTCGGTCGCGAGATTGCCGGCTGCGCCAGGCGCGTAGGGGCAGCCGCCGAGACCGCCGACCGAACCGTCGAAAACGCGCAGGCCGAGTTCCCAGGCGGCCGCGACATTGGCGATGGCCCGGCCTGAGGTGTCGTGGAAATGCCCGGCCAGCATCCTCGCCGGCGCCCGCCGCAGCGTCGCCTCGACCATGGCTGCCGTGCGCTCGGGCGTGCCGTGGCCGAGCGTATCGGAGAGCGCGATCTCGCTGCAGCCCAACGCGGCCAGCTCGGCCGAAACGACGGCCACAACCTCGGGAGCGATTTCCCCTTCATAGGGGCAGTCGAGCGCACAGGAGACATAGCCGCGCACCGGCACGCCGGCGCGCTGCGCCAGCGCCATCACCGGCCGGAAGCGTTCGATGCTCTCGGCAATCGAGCAGTTGGTGTTCTTGCGGCAGAAGCTCTCGGACGCCGCGGTGAACACGGCGAGCGCCTGCGCGCCGGCAGCGAGCGCGGCCTCCGCGCCTTTCTCATTGGGGACCAGGGCCGAGTAGATCACGCCCTGCCGGCGCACGGCGCCGCGCATCACCGCCTCATGGTCGGCCATCTGCGGCACCCAGCGCGGCGAGACGAAGGCGGTTGCCTCGATGCGGGACAAGCCGGCCTCGGCGAGCTGGTCGATCAGCGCGAGCTTGTCCGCGGTGGCGATCTCGGCCTTCTCGTTCTGCAGGCCGTCGCGCGGACCGACCTCGACGATGGTGACGCTGTCGGCGGCCATCGTCAGGCCCCGAGATAGGCGGAGCGCACCCGCTCGTCGCGCAACAGCTCGGCGCCGGTGCCTTCGAGCGTGATCGTACCGGTCTCGATCACATAGGCACGGTCGGCGATGGCGAGCGCCTGATTGGCCATCTGCTCGACCAGGAGAATCGTCATCCCCTCCTCGCGCAGCCGGCGGATCACCGAAAACACCTCGCGCACGATCAGCGGCGCGAGGCCGAGCGAGGGCTCGTCGAGCAGGAGCAGCTTGGGCCGAGCCATCAGGGCGCGGGCGATCGCCAGCATCTGCTGCTCGCCGCCCGACAGCGTGCCCGCGAGCTGGTCCTGCCGCTCAGAAAGGCGCGGGAAGACGCCGAAATAGCGCTCGATATCGCGGGCGATGCCGTCCTCGTCGCGGCGCGCATAGGCACCGAGCACGAGATTGTCGCGCACGCTCTGGTCGCCGAAGACCAGGCGCCCTTCCGGCGAATGGCCGATGCCGAGCCGGACGCAGTCATGGCCGCGGATGCCGGTGATGTCGTCGCCCTCGAAGCGGATCGTGCCGTTGGCGATCTTCACCAGCCCGCCGATCGCCCGCATCAGCGTCGACTTGCCGGCGCCGTTGCCGCCGATCAGTGTGACGACCTCACCTTGGCCGACCTGCAGCGAGATGCCCTTCAGCGCCTCGACCGCGCCGTAACGAACTTTCAGACCTTCGATCGCGAGCATGGTCATGCGGCGTCTCCGGTCAGGGCGGCATCGTCGTCGGCGCCGAGATAGGCGGCGATGACCTTGGGATCCCTACGGATCGCCTCCGGCCGTCCCTCGGCGATCAGCGCGCCATAGTCGAGCACCAGCACATGCTGCGAGATGCCCATGACAAGGTCCATATGGTGCTCGATCAGGAGCACGGTGACACCGGCCTGCTGGATGCGGCGGATGACCTCGCCGAGTTCGTGCGTCTCCTGCGGGTTGAGGCCTGCCGCCGGCTCGTCGAGCAGCAGCAGCTTCGGCTTCGAGGCAAGCGCGCGGGCGATCTCGAGCCGCCGCTGCAGGCCGTAAGGCAGGCTCTTCGCCGGCTCATGGGCGCGCTCGCCGAGACCGAGATCAGCGAGCAGCGCCAGCGCATCGGCCCGCGCCGTCGCTTCCGCGCTCCGGCTTGATGGCAAGCCGAGCAGCGAGGCGGCAAAGCCGGTCTCGATATGGCGATGGGCGCCGAGCAGGACGTTGTCGAGCGCCGAGAGCTCGCCGAACAGCTTGAGGTTCTGGAAGGTGCGAGCGATGCCGAGCGTGGCGACGCGATGCGCCGGCCAGCCGGCGATCTCGTGCCCTTCGAAGCGGATCGAGCCGCCATCAGGCGCGACATGGCCGGAGAGCAGGTTGAGCAGCGTCGTCTTGCCGGCGCCGTTCGGGCCGATCAGCGCATGCACCTTGCCGGCTGTGATCGCGAAGGAGACGTTGCGCACCGGCACGATGCCGCCATAGGCCTTGTAGAGATCTTTGACGACGAGGATCTCGCCGCTGGCAGCCGCTGAGGGTGTTGCCGCCAGAGCGCTATGGCCGGGTATGTCGGACGGAGCCGCCTTGCGCGGCCGCCAGCGCGCCGCGAGGCCGGAGACCGCCCCGGCGATGCCGTTCGGCATCAGGTAGAGCGAGAACAGCAGGAGCGCGCCATAGGTGAAGTGCTGCAGCGCCGGCCAGCGCGCCAGCCAGGCATCGAGCAGCGTCAGGATCACCGCGCCGAAGAGCGGCCCGTAGAGCGAGCCCGACCCGCCGAAGATCACCACCACCAGCAGGAAGATCGACAGGTTGAAAGTGATGAAGTCGGAATTGAAATACTGGTTCTGCTGCGCGACCACAGCGCCTGCGAGCGCACAGGTCACCGCCGAGATGACGAAGGCGAGCGTCTTGGCCCGCACCACCGAGATCCCGACCGACTGCGCTGCAGGCTCCGCCATCTGCACGGCAAGAAAGGCGCGGCCATAGCGGCCGGCGAGCAGCGAGCGCAGCATCAGATGGGTGGCGATGCAGAGCGCGCCGACGAACCAGACCCAGTGCAGGTTGGTGAAGCTGACGCCGGCGATCGAAGGCGCATTGATGCCGTAGAACCCGGCCTGGCCCTTGAAGATGTCGGTCCACTCCGTGACGATCTTCTCGACGACGATGCCGAAGCCGATCGTCACCATGGCCAGACTCGGACCCGAGACGCGCACAGACGGCATGGCGATGACGAGGCCGAAGACCGCGCCGAAGCCGCAGGCCAGCAGCAGCGAGAGCCAGGGGGAGAGCCCCCATTCGATATTGGCGATCGCCGCCGTATAGGCGCCGACGGCGAAGAGCCCGGCATGGCCCAGCGACTTCTGCCCGGCATAGCCGACGAGCACGTTGAGGCCCGCGGCGGCGAGATAGTTCACTCCGATCGTGAACAGGATCTGCAGGTAGAAATCGTTGAGGCCGAAGAATGGGACGAGCGCCAGGCCGGCCGCCAGCACCGCCAGCCCAAAGGCGTGAGCGAGCGCCGGCATCAGATCTTCTCCACGCTACGCGCGCCCATCAGCCCGCTCGGCCGGACGACGAGGACGATGATGATCAGCAGGAAGATGGTGATCTCGCGCATCTCGGCGCGCCAGAGCCCGACCAGCGCCTCGACCACCCCGAGCAGGAAGCCGCCGAGCATGCAGCCGCGCGGGCTGGTCAGGCCGCCGACGATCGCCGCCGAGAAGGCCTTCAGCGCGATGCCGAGCCCGATGAAGACGGACGCCGTGGTGATCGGAGCGATCAGGATGCCGGCGAGCCCGGCGAGCGCCGAGGAGATGACGAAGGCGAGGATCACGATCGTCTCGACATTGATGCCGACGATCGCCGCCGCCTGCGGGTTGAAGGCGACGGCTCTGAGCGCCTTGCCGAAGCGCGTCTTGCGCAGGACGATGTCGAGCCCGACCATGACGGCGACCGCGACGACGGCTATCAGCACCTCCTGTGGGCGGATGCCGGCGCCGGCGATGCGCCAGACTTCTGAGCCGAGCGGCGACGGCACCGCGATCGAGGCCGGGCCCCAGATCGCCAGCGCCGTGTTCTGCATGATGATGCCGAAGCCGATCGTGCTCAGCACCCAGTTAAGCCCGCCGGCCCCGACGAACGGCTTGATCGCGCAGTAGTAGAGCGCGATGCCGATAGCGCCGACCACGACGACGCTGGCGATCGTCGCCAGCACATAGGCCGTCATCGTCATCTCGGCCTGGGTGAGATTACCGAAATGCGGCTTGCCCACCGCCAGCAGCAGCAGCGAGACGCCGACCAGGCTGCCCGGCACGAGGAAGGCGCCTTGGCCGAAATTGAAGGTCTTGGTCGTGGCGTAGGTGATGTTGAAGCCGAGCGCGATCAGCCCGTAGATCGCGCCCAGCGCCAGACCGCTGGCCAGAGCCTGAAGGAATGCCGTCATCGTCTCTCCGCCACGACTCAGGTCGTTCGCGCCATCATTCTGAGCGGCCAGCGCTTAGAACCGCCACCCACCAATCCGTTTCCACTCACACGCCGTCATGCTCGCCCTTGTGGCGAGCATCCACGTCTTGAACACCGCATTCGATCGATCATGCGAGGACGTGGATGGTCGGCACGAGGCCGACCATGACGGGCGGAAGGCCGATCCCGATGGAGACGTCAGCGCTTCAGATCGGCCGCCGTCAGCCCCTTGACCACGGCGTCGTCGAGCTTGACGACACGGCCGTCCTTCCATTGCGCCAGGTGGAAGTCGGCGACGCCGAGCGCCTCGTGCTGCTCCTTGCTGAAGGGCTTCTCGTATTTCTTGATGATGCCCTGCACCGCGCCGAGATTCTCGAGCGCCGCCTGCAGCTTCGGTCCCTCGGTGCCGCCCGCCTGCTTGATCGCGGCGGCGATCAGCATCACCGCGTCATAGCCCTGCGCGGCCGAGACGAAGGCCGGCATATTCGGATGCTTGGCGACGAGCCGCTTGTGCAGCGCTGCCGCCCGGTCGCTGGCGTCCTCGGTGGTCGATGCCGCGAAGACCGTCTTCTCGGCGAGCTTGGGTCCGGCGATGTTGATCAGCGGCGTGTTGATCGAGCCCCAGGTCGAGAGCAGGCCGGGGTAGTAGTCCATCTTCTCCATGCTCTTCAGCACCTGCGCGGTCGCGTCCGCCAGCGAGCCGGTGATGATCATGTCGGCGCCGGCCGCCTTCAGCTTGGCGAGCTGGGAGGTCATGTCGGTGTCTTTCGGCCCGAACTTCTCGATGCCGACCGGCTTGATGCCGTGCAGGGTCAGGATCTCCTGCAGGTCCTTGGTCGCCGCCTGTCCGTAGCCGGTGGTGTCGGCGATGATCGCGATGTTCTTGGACTTCGACGCCTTGACCGCATAGGCGGCGAGCAGAGCGAGCTGCTCGCGATCGACCATCGACACCCGGAAGATGTAATTCTGCGGCTCCTTGGCGTAGCGGGCGGTGATGTCGGTCGCGGTCGCGACATGCGAGATCACCGGCACCTTCTTCTGCTGCGGGATGTGCAGCCAGGCCAGCGCGTTGCCCGAGTTGGTCGGGCCGACCACGGCCGCGACCTTCTCGTTGTCGATCAGCTCGTTCATGTTCTGGATCGACTTCGGCGGCGCACCGGCATCGTCGCGGACGACGCCCACGACCTTGCGGCCGAGGACGCCGCCCTGGGCGTTGAGGTCCTCGATCGCCGCCTGGAAGCCGTAGAGACCGGAGAGCCCGAGCTCGGCGGCGCCGGAGGCCGACTGGTCGGCATTATAGCCGATCTTGATCTCGTTCTGCGCCAAGGCCGGCAGCGACAGCGCCATGCCGGTCGAGACCAGCAGGGCACCGAGCGTGCGGCGGGTGATGCGGTTGTCCATGAACGTTCCTCCGGTTGTCGTCCGCTTGCTGCGGTTCTGTGGTGAGTCTTGGAAAGAAGTCAGCCCTTGCGCCGCTCGGCGAGGAGCTCGCGTGCCCGGTCGACGCGGACATCGTGCGTGCGGGCGAGCTCGGCGGCGATCGCCTCGACCTCGGCCCCCTCGGCGCCGGCGACGATGGCGATGTTGCGGGCATGCAGGGCCATGTGGCCGCGCTGGATGCCCTCCGTCGCCAGTGCCCTGAGCGCCGCCATGTTTTGGGCGAGACCGACTGCGACGGTGACCTCGGCCAGTTCCTGTGCACTGCTGACGCCGAGCAGCCGCAGCGCCCATTGCGCCAGCGGATGGGTCTTGGTCGCGCCGCCGACGAGGCCGAGCGCCATCGGCATCTCGATCGAGCCGACGAGGTTGCCGTCGCGATCCTCTTCCCAGGTCGTCAGCGAGGTGTAGCGGCCGCTGCGGGCGGCATAGGCATGGGCGCCAGCCTCGATGGCGCGCCAGTCATTGCCGGTCGCGACCACCACGGGGTCGATGCCGTTCATGATGCCCTTGTTGTGGGTGGTGGCGCGGTAGGGGTCGATCGCCGCGAAGGTATAGGCGTCGAGCATGCCGTCGATCATGCGCCGCCCGGAGAATTCCCTGGTCGCCAGCGCCGCCTCGGGAATGATGACGCTGGCGCGCGCCAGCCGGAGATCGGCGAGGTTGGAGAGGATACGCAGGCGCACCGTGCCACCGGTGATGCGCTCGACGATCGGCGCCACAGTCTCGGCCATGGTGTTGACGGTGTTGGCGCCCATCGCGTCCCGGACATCGACAAGCAGATGCATCACCACGATCGGCCCGCGCGGCGTCTGCGGGAAGACATGGACCTCGATGCCCTGGCAGCCGCCGCCGAGCGAGACCAGCACCTTGTCCTTCGCATTGGCGGCAGCAACGATCTCGGCCTGCGCCGCCAGCAGCTTGTGACGGGCTCCTTCCGGATCGCCGACGCCGAGCAGCTGGACCTGCGCCCGCATGATCGGCCGATCGCTCGAAGTGCGGAAGCCGCCGGAGCCGCGGGCGATGCGGGCCATATAGGATGCGGCGGCGACGACGGAGGGTTCCTCCACCGCCATCGGGATCAGGTAATCCTTGCCGTTGACGGTGAAATTGGTGGCGATGCCGAGCGGGAGTTCGAAAGTGCCGACGACGTTCTCGATCATGCCGTTGGCAAGAGTGAGCGGCAGCCCGCCAGGCTGGGCCAGCAAGGCGCGGTCGGCATCGGCGAGTCCGGCCGCCGCGACAGCTTCAGCCAGCCGCTCGGCGCAGCTCAGATTGCGGTAGTTCTCGATGCGCGAGTTCACCTCACGCCCGGCGGCGCTGTGCGCCTCGGCCGTCACCATGTCGTTTCCTCCCCAGCCGGGGTTTTTCATGCGCCTCGCGGTCGGCATCGGCGCTTCTTCGGTTGACAAGCTCGGACAATCGCCGGAGAGCGACAAGGCACAATTTCCGCAATGTCCCATTCTCTGTACCAGTAGATTGACTGGTACAGATGCGAGGCTTGATGGACGAGCAGGCCGACAGCAACCGCACCGGCGCGATCGTCGCCCGGATCAGCCGGATGATCGACGAGGGGCTGCTCCAGTCAGGGCGGCGCATGGCATCGCTGCGGCAGGCCGCGGGCGAATACGGCGTCTCCAAGAACACCATGGTCGAGGTCTATGACCGCCTCGTCGCCAGCGGCCGGCTTGAAGCCCGCCGCGGCGCCGGCTTCTATGTCCGCGCGCCCGGACAGCGGCCGAGCGAGGCGCCGCCGCAGCATATGAGCGAGGCGATCGACATCGTCTCGCTGCTGCGCGAGCAGCTCTGCCAGATCCACCCTGTCCGCGTCGGCGACGGTCGCCCGCCGCGCTCCTGGATGGAGGATTCCGAGCTCGGGCGGCATCTGCGCGTGCGCAGCGGCAAGGGCGACCTGCCGATCGAGCATGGCTATGGCGATCCGGTCGGCTATGCGCCGTTGCGCACGCAGATCGGGCTGATGCTGGCCGAGCGCTCGATCCAGGTCTCACCGGCGCAGATCCTGATGACCTTCGGCGCCAACCACGCGCTCGACCTGATCATCCGTCAATTGCTGCAACCTGGCGACACGGTACTGGTCGACAGCCCCGGCTATTATCCGCTCTTCGGCAAGCTGAAGCTGGCCCGCATCGAAATGGCCGGCGTCAGGCGGTTGCCTGACGGGCCGGACCTCGACGATCTCGCCGCACAGCTCGCGAGGCACCGGCCGAAAGTGTTCTTCACCCAGTCGCTGGCGCACAACCCGACCGGCAGTTCGATCGCGCTGCCGATCGCCCACCGCCTGCTGCAAATCGCTGCCCAGCACGATCTCGTCATCGTCGAGGACGATCCCTTCGCCGACGTCATGCCGGCGAGCGCGCCGCGGCTGGCTGCACTCGACCAGCTCGAGCGGGTGATCTATCTCGGCACCTTCTCCAAGACACTCTCAGCGAGCCTCCGCATCGGCTATGTCGCCGCGAGCCCGGCGCTCGCCCGCTCGCTCGGCGACATGAAGATGCTGACCGTGGTCAATTCCTCCGGCTATCTGGAGCGCCTGGTCAGCGACCTGATCGCCAGCGGCCAGTATCGACATCATCTCAAGCGCCTGAAGGAGCGGATCGGCAAGGCGACCCGCAGCGCCTTCGAAGGGCTGGAACGCCTCAGCCTGCCGATCTTCGCCCGCCAGGGCGGCGGCTACTATCTCTGGGTCGGACTACCGCCCGGTCTGGACGACCTCGCGCTTGCACGCCGCGCCTCCGAACAGGGAATCTTCATCGCGCCTGGCACGGTCTTTCTACCGGAACGCCAGCATCCCGATACAGAGGAACGATCGGCGGGCATGCGGGTGAACGTCGCCTATGCGGACGAGGCCGCCTTCATGACCTTCCTGCGGAACGAGTTGGAGAACGTCTCCTAGAGTGTTTCCGCGCTCGTCCGAACTGTGAAAAGCGCTCAGCTTTTTCGCATTTTCCTGGCGCACACCAGTAGCCGCTGATTCCGGCTGTCCCTGCCGGCGCCAAAGAGACATGGCACCGGGTCGGAAGATTGGCATGCCCGCTGCCGA
This sequence comes from Rhizobiales bacterium 2SD, assembly GCA_005502805.1. Lineage (GTDB taxonomy): Bacteria > Pseudomonadota > Alphaproteobacteria > Rhizobiales > Beijerinckiaceae > Allobosea. Next base: position 592,335 of record SCMY01000002.1, read on the forward strand.
GGCCCGAAGCTGAGGGCTTCGGGTCGGCGAGCAGCTGCAGCCGTGGTTCAGGGTTTGGCCGGATCGAAATGCTTGGTCAGCCTGTGCCCGTAGCCGCCATAGTCCTGTTGCAGCGTCTCGCTTTGGGCAGCGAAGGCCGTGACCTGCTGCGGGAAGCGGGTCTCGAACATGAAGGCGAGAGTCCCCTCCAGCTTGTGCGGCTTCAATTCGACAGTGCTGGCCTTCTCGAAGGCGTCGACATCCGGGCCATGCGGCAACATGGTGTTGTGCAGGGAGATGCCGCCCGGCACGAAGCCGCCGCCGGTCTTGGCGTCATAGACGCCGTAGACCAGCCCCATGAACTCGCTCATCACGTTCATGTGGTACCAGGGCGGGCGGAAAGTGTTCTCGGCCACCAGCCAGCGGTCGGAGAAGATGACGAAGTCGATGTTCGCGGTGCCGGGTGTCTCTGACGGCGAGGTCAACACGGTGAAGATCGACGGGTCGGCATGATCGTAGAGGATCGGGCCGACCGGCGAATAGCGCCTGAGATCGTATTTGTAAGGCGCGTAGTTGCCGTGCCAGGCGACGACGTCGAGCGGCGAATGCGCGATGTCGGCGGCCCAGAGATTGCCGCCCCATTTCACATACATCTTCGACGGCGCGTCGCGGTCCTCATAGGCGGCGACCGGCGTCAGGAAGTCGCGGGGATTGGCGAGGCAGTTGGCGCCGATCGGCCCGCGCTCCGGCAGGGTGAAGGCGCCACCATAGTTCTCGCAGATATAGCCGCGGGCCGGGCCATCCTTGAGTTCGACGCGGATCTTGACGCCGCGCGGGATGACCGCGATCTCGCCCGGCTCGATGTCGATGATGCCGAACTCGGTCCAGAGCCTGAGGCTGCCCTGCTGCGGTACGAACAGCATCTCGCCGTCAGCATTGTAGAAATACTCGTCCGCCATGGAGCGCGTGATCAGATAGACATGCGCGCCCATGCCGCCCTGGCTGCCGGCATCACCGGCCGTCGTGATGCTGTGGACACCCTCGATGAAGGAGAGAGGCTCGCTCGGGATCGGGATCGGGCTCCAGCGCAGCGGCGCGATCGGCATGTCGACCTCGCGGGCCGGCGCGGTGCGCCAGAGCCGGGTGTCGACCTTCCTGAACGTGTTCCAATGGGCGACCGTCGGCCGGATGCGGTAGAGCCAGGAGCGCTCATTGGTGGTGCGTGGCGCCGTGAAGGGCGAGCCGGAGAGCTGCTCGGCATAAAGGCCGTAGGCGCACTTCTGAGGCGAATTTCGCCCGAGCGGCAGCGCACCTGGCAACGCCTCGGTCTCGAAGCCGTTCCCGAAGCCGGACATATAGCCCGCCGCAATCGCGCTCTCGATCGCGCTGCCCTTCACCTGCGCGGCTGCGGTGTTCCGAACGTTCATGACCATACTCCCCGAAAGGCTCGTCCCTGCGCGGCAATTACGCTCCTGTGGGAGGAGCATGTGAAGTCCCCCGGCCTTCCCGCCATGACGATTCCGTCATCGACGGTGGCTTCGAGATAGTTGCATATGTAACTGTTTATCTTGCAACTAACAAGCGTCGCCGCAACCGACACTCGAAAACACCCTGCCCTACCGCCTCGACCGGCTCGCATCACGGCCTGATCATGCCGGGACGGCAGGGGCCTCACCATGCCGGCACTCACCACACCGAGCGCCTCTCGGGTATCGAGCCCGCCGCCAGCAACGTAAGGCCGTTCTTACGGCAACGCTCTCTGAGACGATCAGCCGCCTCTCCAAAGCGGCAGCTGGCCACCAGCCCGGAGCCGGAGAAGCTTCGAAGCCGTCGAATCCGGCACACTGCCCCGAAGCCGGGCTGGTTCGACGATCGCCGGCAGCCGCGGCCGGTAAGCTCCATTCTCAGCAAAGGCTGAGGAGCGCCGCCACGCCATGCTGGACGAGCCAGGAGACTGATATCGGACCGGGGATCGTCAGCCGCGCGTGGCTTCGGCTGTGTTTCTTGCGACTGCCGCTGTCGCGTTTCTGCGCGCCATCCGAGCAGTGCGGGCATCCGTGGCGGCCCTGAGGGGACGTCTCTCGGGAGAGCATGCCGGGCGCGATACTGCGCCTGACCTAGAGTTATCAGCGATAATGTCTCCTTTGCGCGAAGCTGTAGACCGCTTCCGGGCCGAAGAGCAGCTGCGGGCTGAACGGGAGCGCTACGCCCTGACGGAGGAGATCAGCCTCCAGCGACAAACATCGTGCGAAGCCGAGACGGAAAGCAAAATCCACCAGCTGGTGCTCGCGACCGAGCAGCTTCAGTCCGATTTCGGCACGGTCACTGGCCAGGTCGAGTCGATCAGCGCGCGGGCGCGCCGCGGCGATGCTACGGCGAGGACCGTGGAGAACGGGATCGAGCTCACCGCAAAGGCGGCCAATACCTTGGTCAAGACGTCCGCCAGCATGAATGCGCAGGTTGCGCAGACGCGCCAGATTGCGGTCGAAGCGGTGGCCAATGCCCGGAACGCCAACCGGACGATCACGAACCTCACCCAGGCGTCGCATCGCATCGGCATGCTGATCGATGCGATCAGCGATATTGCGCGGCAGACCAATCTGCTGGCTCTCAACGCAACCATTGAAGCTGCCCGGGCGGGCTCGGCCGGCCGCGGTTTCGCCGTCGTCGCCAGCGAGGTGAAAGCGTTGTCGGCACAAACCAGCACGATCACCATCGATGCGCGCAACCAGATCCAGGCGATGCAGTCCGCCAGCCGGGAAGCTGTCGAAGCCGTGGCGACAATCGCCGACTCGATCAACGAACTCGAAGAGTTGGCAGCCGTGGTCGACACGGCTGCCATGGATCAGCAGAACGCGAGCGTCGCCATCGCCACGCGGATGATGGAAACCGTCGCCGGCGTCGATGAGATGGCCGAAGCGTTGCGCAACCTCGGCAGCGAAGCCGGCGCTCTGAACACCGCTGCCGAGCAGACGCTCCTGATCGCAGCGAGCGTATTGGATCGCGCCAGGACCATACAAGACAGCCGCCTTCAAGCCGCGAGCTGAAAGATACGGCGCCTCCCGGAATCTCTTTGGGCGGGCGGATAAGCGTTAAACGAAAAAACGGCCCTTTCTGAGAGGAAGCGGACGAATAAACGGCCCAAAACCGGCCTGCACGGCGAAGACTCGAACGGCGGCGGGATTTCCATGGTATGTCAACGCATTGCAACAGTGATCTGGTTGGGGTCTACTGGTAATATTCAGTCGTTACATTGCATCTGAGTGCGGGGGTCGCATATGGCGGTTGGCTTGACATTGATTGGCACCGAGTTTGCCGACACACTGATTGGCACCGCAGACGACGACCGGATCGAGGGCCTTGGCGGCAACGATGTCCTCTACGGCAGCTCCGGCAATGACGTCGTGCTCGGCGGCACCGGCCTCGACTGGCTCTATGGCGAGCTCGGCGACGATCTCCTCTTCAGCGGTGAAGGCGACGACATCATCATCGCCGGCGACGGCGTCAACCGCGCTTGGGGCGAGGCCGGCAACGACCTGATTTTTGGCGGCAGCGACGTCGACATCCTGATCGGCGAGCTCGGCAACGACCGAATCTGGGGCGGCGCCGGCAATGACGACCTCTACGGCGGCGACGGTAGCGACGAGCTCCAGGGCGAGCAGGGTCACGATCGGCTCTTCGGCGGCTTCGGGGCCGACATGCTGTTTGGCCAGGACGGCGCCGACCTGCTTCAGGGCGAGCAGGAGAACGACCGTCTCTGGGGCGGCTATGGCAATGATCTGCTGTTCGGCCAAGACGGTGAAGATGAACTGCAGGGCGAGCAGGACAATGATCGGTTGTTCGGTGGTTCCGGCAACGACATGCTCTTCGGCCAGGACGGAGGCGACGAGCTTCAGGGTGAAGACGGCAACGACCGGCTCTTCGGCGGAGCTGGCCGCGACTATCTCTGGGGCCAGAATGGCGATGACGAATTGCAGGGCGAGGAAGGCGACGACTATCTCAATGGCGGAGCAGGTGTCGATATTCTGTTCGGTGGAGGTGGAGCGGACGAGCTGCTCGGCTCCTTCGGGGGAGATCGTCTTTTCGGTGGCGACGGCAACGACTGGCTCGAAGGCGGCGATTGGAACGACGAAATTCACGGCGGAGCCGGGGATGATGTGATCATGGGCTCTGGAGCCGATAGTTGGGGAGCCTTCACCCAATCCGACTATGACCAGCTTTATGGCGGCGACGGCAATGATGACATCGACGGCGGATTGGACCGTAATTTCATTGACGGCGGGCGCGGCAACGATGTGATGCGGGGTGGCGGTGGCGGCCCCCTTAACTCATTTGACCAGAACGTGTTTCGCTTCGAGCCTGAGTTCGGGCATGACACCATCACCGATTTCAAGCCTGGCTTCCACTACGAGCACCTGGAATTCAGATCGTCCCTGTTTGCAAGCGTCGCAGCCGTGCGTGCAGCAATGACGCAGGTCGGGAGCGATGTACTCATCACTTATGATGCAAACAACACGGTGTTGCTCAAAGGCGTGTTGGTCGGTCAATTCGACGATCAGGATTTCTGGATCATATAATTTGGCGGTAGTAGGGAAGCGGCAGGAAGCCCACAACGAGGCGGCCTTCGACGAAACCAAGCGCGCCGTTCCTACTGCAGCGAGCTGAACGGGCTCAGCTTACAAAGACATGGCGACTGCGTGGGAGCGCAGTCGCTATTGCTTGGCGCTGATTCCGTCGAGCAGGGTCGCGACGGCGAGCGCCGCGACCTGGTCGCTGCTTGCGCCGCTGGCGCGCATCCATTCCGGCACGCGGTTCAGCCCGCCGAGGAAATACGGCACCAGCAGGCGCAGGTCGATGCCGGCATCGACCTCACGGCTCGCAACGCCGCCAGCGAGCAGATCGTGCCAGAGCTGAGCGTAGGTCTCGCGCATCTTGCGGCTACGCCGCTTGATGATCGGCGGCAGATGCTCGTAGACGTGCATGTACTTCTGGTCCTTGCCGACCAGGCTCGAGATATGCACTCCGACCGCCGCGGACAGCCGGTCCGCGAACGGCGCTTCCTGCGGCAGGTTGCGGATCGTCTCCGCCACGCGGGCATAGAGTGTCTCGATCCCCTGGTTCAGGATCTCCTCGACGATCTCGTCCTTCGACTTGAAATGGTAGTAGAGGCTGCCCGCCTTCATATCGACCAGCGCAGCGACAGCCCGCATCGTGCAGGCGTCATAGCCCTTGCGCACGATGATCTCGGCGGCGGCATCCAGAATCTCACCGCGCATCGGGCTCGGCCTGGCCGGTTCCGCCGCCGCGGTCCCGGTCGGCCGTCTCGCACTGCGCGCTTTCATGCCTTGATCCGATTGTCCCGACTCTTGCGCTGGCCGCAATCCGGCCGAACGCGCATCCCGCTCCGGGACGCAGGCCTCTGTCACTATCGCCCCGGGCACAGCGGATCAAGCACGCCCATCAAACGTTCGTTTCTACCCTATCGCGCTGGCAGGCGGGTCTTTCATAAACCAGACGATAGTTTGATACCGGAAGGAGGCCGGGCTGATGTACCGCATGAGATCGGCCATCGCCCCGCCGACGAGCGCCTGGAACTCGGCGGCGCGTTCGGCTTCGAGTTCAGCGGTGGCGCGACACGCACATAACAGCAGCGCAAACCCGCACGCGGCCAGTCGCCAGAACGGAGACGGCCCGCGTACCGATATAACACGCCTGTGTGACTTGTCGCCGCGATCAAGCCTAAGTGCTTGATTTAAATGGCGCTCCCTAGGGGACTCGAACCCCTGTTTTCGCCGTGAGAGGGCGACGTCCTAGACCGCTAGACGAAGGGAGCAGCGCGGCAAGGCGGTCCGTATAGTCGCCACCGCTCCGCGCCGCAAGCCCTTCCGTGCAGTCGACGACGAAAAACCTGCGGACGGGCACTGAAGGAGCGTCCGCAGCTCTGCCGTCCTCGCCTTCAGCCAGCAGCGTGCGAGCGCTCTGCCGGTGCCAGCGCCGGATAATCGGTATAGCCCTTGGCATCGCCGCCATAGAAGGTCGCGACATCCGGCGTGTTGAGCGGGGCGTCGAGCCTCAGCCGCTCCGGCAGGTCGGGATTGGCGATGAAGAGCCGGCCGAAGGCGATCAGGTCCGCCTCGCCCTTCTCCACCGTCTCGATCGCAAGCTCGCGGGTGAAGCCGTTATTGGCGATATAGGCGCCGCGGAAGGCCTTGCGCAGCGCCAGGTAGTCGAAGGGCAGGTAGTCGCGCGCATCGCGCGTCGCGCCCTCGACGACATGGATGAAGGCGATGCCGCGCTTGTCGAGCTCGCCGACGAGATGGCCGAACAGCGTCTGCGGATCGGTATCGCGGGAATCATTGGCCGGGCTCACCGGCGAGATGCGGATGCCGACGCGCTCCTTCGGGAACACCTTGGTCACCGCATCGATCACCTCCAGCGTCAGGCGGACGCGGTTTTCGATCGAGCCGCCATAGGCGTCCTCGCGCTGGTTCGAGCCATCGCGCAGGAATTGGTCGAGCAGGTAGCCATGGGCGCCGTGCAATTCGATGCCGTCGAAGCCGGCCGCCTTGGCATTCTCTGCCGCCCGGACGAAATCGGCGACGATGCCGGGGATCTCGTCGAGCCCGAGCGCACGCGGCTCGGACACCTCGGCGAAGCCGCTCTCGATATAGGTCTTGGTCTTGGCCAGTACGGCGGAGGGCGCGACCGGCGCCCGGTTGCCCGGCTGCAGCGAGACATGGCTGACGCGCCCGACATGCCAGAGCTGCGCGAAGATCAATCCGCCCGCCTCATGCACGCCGTCGGTCACCGCCTTCCAGCCGGCGACCTGAGCCTCGCGATAGATGCCGGGCGTCCAGATATAACCCTGGCCCTGCTGCGAGATCTGCGTCGCCTCGGTGATGATCAGCCCGGCGCCGGCTCGCTGGCGGTAGTACTCGACATTGAGCGCGTTCGGCGCATCATCGTGTTTGTTGGCCCGATTACGGGTCAAAGGCGCCATGACGACGCGGTTCTTCAGTTCGAGGTCGCCGAGGCGGAACGGCGTGAACAGCTTGGCGGGGGAGGCATGACTCATCGTGGCGATCCTTGTCGCGTGGCGGCCGCAGAGCCGCGGGAGGCATCCATAGTGCCGGTCGCCGTTAGGCAGGCCAGCACCGTCGCAAGGAAGATAGGCGACATGGCGGGAATTGGCAGGGGCCGCCCTGCGTTGCTCGCGAGAAAGCGAAGACACTCTCTTTGCGGCTTCCAGCGCGCATGAGCCTTTCCGAAAATCCCGAAGAGACTGGAAAAACGCTCTCCACGCCCTGGCTGCAGCGCGGGCGCGGCTGGCTGCGAACGGGCATCAGCGGCGCCGTCGGGCTTGTTTATCCGCCTTCATGCGTCGGCTGCCGGGCTGCCACGAGCGAAGCGCAGGGCCTGTGCGCCCAGTGTTGGGTTGGACTCAGCCTGATCGAACGGCCTTATTGCGAGCGGCTCGGCACGCCCTTCGAAGTCGATCTCGGCCTGGGGCTGATCTCGCCGGCTGCGATCGCCGATCCTCCGGTCTTCGCTCGCGCCCGCGCCGCCTGCCGCTTCGACGGCACGGCGCGCGAACTGGTTCACCGGCTGAAATATGGCGACCGGACCGAGCTATCCCTGATGCTTGGGCGGATGATGGCGCAGGCCGGCCGGGAATTGATCGTCGATGCCGACCTGATCGTACCAGTTCCCCTGCATCGCTTTCGCTTGTGGACGCGGCGCTTCAACCAGGCGGCGGCGCTGGCGTCGGCGATCACCCGGCAATCGGGGCGCTCTTGCGCGCCGCAGGCACTCGCCCGCATCAAGCGAACGAGGCAGCAGGTCGGGCTGACGCGGGCGCAGCGCGCCGACAACCTGCAAGGCGCTTTCAAGGTCCTGCCTGCCATGCGCCCACTGGTCGAGGGTCGGCGCATCCTGCTCATCGACGATGTCTTGACCACTGGCTCGACGGTCAATGCTGCCTCGCGCGCCCTCTTGCGCAGCGGGGCGAGCGCCGTCGATGTGCTGACCTTCGCCCGGGTCGTGACGGACGCGTGACGCCTCCCTATATTGTGGGTGAAGCATTTTTCAGGATAGGCCGATGCCGCAGGTCACGATCTACACCACGGGCTGGTGTCCCTATTGCCAGGCCGCCAAGGCGCTGCTGACGAAGAAGGGCGTCGCCTTCGAGGAGATCGATGTCGACGGCAAGCGGGAACTGCGCCAGGAGATGACGGCGAAGGCCGGCGGGCGGACCTCTGTGCCGCAGATTTTCATTGGCGGGCGTCATGTCGGCGGCTCCGACGACCTGCACGCGCTCGACGCGCGCGGCGAGCTCGATCCGCTGCTGAAGGCAGCCTGACGGAGAGGCCCCGATGACCGCGCCACGCTTCACCGCCGCCTGCGTCCAGATGCGTTCGACGCGCGATCCCGAACGCAATCGCGACGACGCCGTGCGGCTGATCCGCGAGGCGGCGGCCACTGGGGCGCAGTTCGTCCAGACGCCCGAGGTCACCAATCTCTGCGAGCGCGATACGAAGCGCCTGCGCGAGATCAGCCAGAACGAAGAGCAGCACGAGGTGCTGGCCGGCTTGCGGCAGGTGGCTCGCGAAACCGGGATCTGGCTGCAGATCGGCTCACTCTCGGTCAGGGTCGATGAGAAGCTCGCGAACCGCGCCTATATGATCGATCCTGAAGGGGAAATCGCTGCGCGCTACAACAAGATCCACCTGTTCGACGTCGATCTGCCCAATGGCGAGACCTGGCGCGAATCCAACACCTTCTCCGGCGGCGACCGTGCGACCTTGGTCGAGACGCCTTGGGGGCTGGTCGGCATGTCGATCTGCTACGATGTTCGTTTCCCCTATCTCTACCGGGCCGAGGCCGAGGCCGGCGCCTTCATGCTGACCGCCCCGGCCTGCTTCACTCGCCAGACCGGCGAGGCGCATTGGCAGGTACTGCAGCGCGCTCGCGCTATCGAGAACGGCGCCTTTATGATGTCGGCGGCGCAGGGCGGGCTGCACGAGGACGGCCGCGAGAGCTATGGCCATTCGATCATCGTCGATCCCTGGGGCCGCGTACTGGCCGAGGCCGGCAACGAGCCTGGGCTGATCATGGCGCAGATCGATCTTGCGCTGGTCGAGGATGCCCGCCAGCGCATCCCGGCCCTACGCCATACCCGCTCCTTTGCAGTGGAGACCCGCAAGGGTGAGACGCCACGGCTCGACGCGGCCGAGTGAGCACGAAACTTGTCGCGGAACGGCCGCCCCCCTATCTGCAGCCGTTCCGGCAGGCTTTTGAGTTGAAATGATCCGTTACACCCTGATCTGCGACAACGCCCACGAGTTCGAGAGCTGGTTCGCGAGTTCCGCCAGCTTCGACGAGCAGGCGAAGCGCGGTTTCGTCACTTGCCCAATCTGCAACAGCGCCAAGGTCGAACGCGCCGTGATGGCACCGGCTGTTGCCCGGACCGATCGCGGGCCGCGCCCGGCCGAGCCTGCTCCGGAGGCTGCTGCACCGGCGCCCGCCCCCGCTCCCTCCCCTGCCCCGCAGCCAGCGGCTTTGATGGGCGAGAAGGAGCTGGCGTTCCGCGCCATGCTGACGGCGCTGCACGAGCATGTCGCCGCCAATGCCGAGCCGGTCGGCAAGCGCTTCGCCGAGGAAGCGCTGAAGATCCATCACGGCGAGACAGAGAACCGCGCCATCTATGGCGAGGCCAGCGCCGAAGACGCGCAGATGTTGCACGAGGAAGGCGTCGAGTTCCTGCCCCTGCCGCGCCTGCCGGAAGGGCGGAACTAGCGCCCGCACCCGCCCTCACCGTCATGGTCGGGCTTGTCCCGACCATCCACGTCTTTGCTTCGCCGATCGCATGCGGTGTTCAAGACGTGGATGCTCGCCACAAGGGCGAGCATGACGGATGTTGAGCTCGATAAACCCAACAACTGATATTCGCCCTCTTGCATTCCCCTCATCGCGGGCATATACCCGCACCCATGTCGGTTCCCTGCATCTGCACGACCCTGCGCTCGGCCTCGCGCCGGATGATCGCCTTCTATGACGAGACGATCGCTCCGGTCGGGGTCAACATCGCGCAGTTCAGCCTGATGCGCTCGATCGCCCGGGTCGAGCCGGTGACGCTGACCGCGCTCGGCCGCCGGGTCGAGCTCGACCGCTCGACCATCGGCCGCAATGTCCGCGTGCTCGAGAAGATGGGCCTCGTCGAACTCGGTCGCGGCGAGGACCAGCGCGAGGCCACGGTCAGCCTGACCGAAGCCGGTCACAAGGTTCTGGAAGACGGCGCCCCCCTCTGGGACGGCGCCCAGAAGTCGCTCGACGACCGCCTCGGCGTCGAGTTCATGCGGCAATTGCACGACGCGCTCGATTCACTGTGATTTTCTGAAACAGATACGGGTATATACCCGCAAAGAAGGGGTTACTCATGCCGACCGATCTCGCTGAACACCCGCAACCCATCGGCCTCGCCGCCGCCTTCGCCCGCCGCGGCATCCATTATGGCTGGGCCGTGGCGGCGGTGACCTTCCTGACCATGCTGGTCACCGCCGGTGCGGTGGGCGCGCCCGGCGTGCTGATCCTGCCGCTGCAGAAGGAGTTCGGCTGGGCGACCTCCGAGATCTCCTCGGCACTGGCGGTCCGGCTGCTGCTGTTCGGGCTGATGGCGCCCTTCGCTGCCGCCTTCATGAACCGCTTCGGCGTCCGTCCCGTCGCCATGGTGGCGCTCAGCCTGATCGCGGCGAGCATCATCGGCTCCTTCTTCATGACGCAGCTCTGGCAGCTGGTGCTGCTCTGGGGCTTCGTGCTCGGCTTCGGCACGGGCCTCACCGCCATGGTGCTCGGCGCCACTGTCGCGACCCGCTGGTTCGTGCAGCGCCGCGGCCTCGTCGTCGGCCTGCTCACCGCCAGCACCGCAACTGGCCAGCTCGTCTTCCTGCCCCTGCTCGCCGCCCTGACCGAGCAGGTCGGCTGGCGCGCCGCCATGACCTTCGTGCTCGGCATGATCGCCCTCGCTGCGCTCGGCATCCTCGCTCTGATGCGCGATCGGCCGGTCGATGTCGGCCTTGCCCCCTTTGGCGCAACGCAGATCGTGCCGCCCCCGGCGCAAACCTCCAGCCTTGGGGCGATGCTGGCCTCGCCGCTCGTGGCGCTGCGCGACGCGGCGAAGACCAGCACATTCTGGATCCTGTTCGGCACCTTCTTCGTCTGTGGCGCCAGCACCAACGGGCTGGTGCAGACCCATTTCGTCGCGCTCTGCGGCGATTACGGCATGGCGGCGGTGACGGCGGCGAGCGTGCTCGCGGTCATCGGCATCTTCGACTTCCTCGGCACGGTCGGTTCCGGCTGGCTCTCCGACCGCTATGACAGCCGCTGGCTGCTGTTCTGGTATTACGGCCTGCGCGGTCTCTCGCTGCTGTTCCTGCCCTTCACCGACTTCTCCTTCTACGGCCTCTCGATCTTCGCGATCTTCTACGGGCTCGACTGGGTCGCGACCGTGCCGCCGACGATCAAGATCGCCGCCGACCGCTTCGGCGAGAAGGCGACGCTGGTCTTCGGCTGGGTCTTCACCGGCCACCAGCTCGGCGCCGCCTTCGCCGCCTATGGCGCCGGCTTCAGCCGCACCGTCTATGACAGCTACCTGCCGGCCTTCTTCATCGCCGGAGCGCTCTGCCTCTTCGCCGCCGGCTTCTGCATCATGATGCGGGGCGGCGAGCCCAAGCCGATCCCGGCCGCTGCCTGAACGGAGACCTGACGATGACTTCCCTGCCCTATCGCAGCGCCCTGATCGTCGGCGCCGGTTCCGGAATCAGCGCCTCGGTTGCGCGTGCGCTGGCGGCGCAAAGCGTCAAGGTCGGCCTCGCCGCCCGCAACACCGAGAAGCTCGCCGCGCTCGCGGCCGAGACCGGCGCCGCGACCTTCAAGGTCGATGCCTCCGATCCGGTGGCCGTCGCCGGCCTGTTCGAGGCCGCCGACGCCCAGATCGGCGAGCCCGACGTCGTCATCTACAATGCCAGCGGCCGGTTGCGCGGGCCGATCGCCGAGCTCGATCCCGCAGGGGTCGCGCAGGCGCTCGCGGTCACCGCCTATGGCGCTTTCCTGGTGACGCAGCAGGCGGCCAAGCGGATGCTGCCGCATGGCCGCGGCGCCATCCTGCTGACCGGCGCAACCGCCGGCATCAAGGGCTTCGCGCTGTCGGCGCCCTTCGCCATGGGCAAGTTCGCCTTGCGGGGGCTTGCCCAAAGCGCCGCGCGCGAGCTCGGGCCGAAAGGCATCCATGTCGCGCATTTCGTCATCGACGGCGCGGTGCGCAGCACCCGCCATTCCGACACCAATGACAACACGCTCGATCCGGACGCGATCGCCCAGAGCTATCTCGATGTGCTCAGGCAGCCGCGCAGCGCCTGGTCGCTCGAGGTCGAGCTCCGGCCCTGGGTCGAGAGCTTCTGAGGGCCGTTCAGAGTTTCTCCATCGGCGGCACCTTGAAGGTCTCGACCGTCGAGGCGCCACCGGCGAGCAGCACCTCCCATTCGGATTCCGCCTTCACCCGCGCCAAACAGGGCGCGAGCTTGGCCTCGACCAGCCCATGCGGCACGAAGACGAGGCCGTCATCGTCACCGACGACGAGGTCATGCGGTTGGACCGCAACGCCGCCGAAGACGATCGGCCCGTTGACGATGCCGCGCTCCATCGAGGAGGGGCCGCGCGGCATGATCCAGCGCGAGAAGAAGACAAAGTCCGGCCATTGCGAGACCGGCCCGACATCACGCACGGCGCCGTCGACGACGACGCCGGCAATGCCCTTGCGCCGGGCCGCGCCACCAAGCAGGTCGCCGATCATCGCCGCATCCTTGCGCCCGCCGGCCGCGACCACGATGACGTCGCCGCGCTCGGCGACGCTGATCGCATGATGCACCGGCCCGTAATCGGCCGGCTCGCACCAGGCGGTGATCGCCTGGCCGACCAGGCGCTTGCCTGGCGCGAAGGGCCGCGTCGGCCGGATCGCCGGATCGGCATGGCCGATGCCGCCGAGCTGATCGGCGATCACCGAGCTCGGCACTGCCTGCCAGGCGTCGATCAGGGCTTGCGGCAGGCGCGGATGGGCGGGCGTGGCAAGACGGGTCGGCATCGGCGTTTCCTCGGTTCTTATGGCTTGTTGGTTCAGGCCGCCCGGCCGGGCCGCTCGGCGAGAAGGCGGCGCACCGCCCGCTCCAGCCGGCGCACGCCCTCGACCAGCACCTCCGGCGGCGAGCGGGTGAAGTTGACCCGCATCGCGCTATTCAGCGCTCCTGAGGGGTCGAACACGCTCGACGGAACGAAGGCGACATTCTCGGCCAGCGCATGGGCATAGAGGGCGTCGGTGTCGATCGCCTCGTCCTTGGCCCGCATCCAGACGAACATGCCGCCCGGCGGCACTTCCCACTCGAACCAGTCCGAGAGATGCGTGGTCGCGGCGGCGCAGAGCGCATCGCGGCGCTCGCGATAGGTCGCGACGATCTTCGGGATGTGCTGCGCCTCGAAATCGCTCTCGATCATCTCCAGCGCGATCGCCTGCGTCAGCAGGCTGGAGGCGATGTCGGTCGACTGCTTGGCCAGCGCCAGCGTTGCGATCAGCGAAGCCTCGGCCACGACCCAGCCGACGCGCAGCCCCGGCGCCAGGCTTTTCGACAGCGTGCCGAGATAGATCACCGGCCCGGCATAGGCCCCGTTCGGATGGCGCTGCGCATGATGAGCGAGGAGGCTAGGCCCCGCCGGCCCGTCGAATTGCAGCGGCAGGTAAGGATCGTCCTCGAGCAGCCAGGTCCCAGCAGCCTCGAGCTTGTCGAGCAGGGCCCCGCGCTCATCCTGCGAGACCAGCACGCCGGTCGGGTTGGAATAGTTCGGCACGGCATAGACGAACTTGGCCTGACGCAGCGCCGCATCCTGCCCGGGTGCCTGCAGGCTCCAGTCGAGCTTCTCATAGCGCGGCATGCGCGGGCGCCAGGCGTCGAGCGCGCCGAGATAGGTCGGGAATTGCGAGAGGATCAGTTCCCCGGGGTCAACCAGCGCCTTACCGACGAGGTCGAGCCCCTGCATCGCGCCGGTCGTCAGCAGCACGTTCTCCGGCCCGAAGCGGCGCCCGGTCGTGGCGCTGAAGCGCTCGGCGATCGCCGCCCGCAGTGCTGGCAGGCCTTCGATCGCGCCATATTCCAGGATCTGCGTGCCCCAGCGCGTCAGCGCTCGCTCCTGGGCGGCGGCGATCGCCTCGACCGGATAGATCTCGGAGGCCGGCAAACCGCCAGCGAGGCTGACGACATCGGGCCGTCCGCCGATCGCCATGAACTGCTGGGTGATGCTGTTGCCGGTCGAGAGCCAGCTGGCCAAGGCCGGCCGCTCTCCCGGCCGCCGCGCATTCGATGTCACCATGACGCCTGCACCATTGTCCCTTCGAGCGGAAACCTTCGACTTGGCGCGAACATGTAGCACGTCAGATGCGAGATATCCGTGCAATAATCGGCCGCTTTACAGGGTCAGCGCGATTTATCACCTTCAGGTGAAAATTATGGAGTGAAACTCGCTCATGATCGAACTCGACCGCATCGACCGAAAAATCCTGGCCGCGCTGCAGCAGAATGGCCGCATCTCCAATCTCGATCTCGCCGAAGCGGTTGGCCTCTCGCCGACGCCCTGTGCTCGCCGCATCAAGCGACTGGAGGAGGCTGGCGTCATCGAGGGCTATGCGGCGAGGATCAGCCCGGCGGCGCTCGGCTTCAGCATCTGCGTCATGGTCAGCGTCAAGCTCGCCAAGCAGAGCCCGGACGCCGCAGAGCAGTTCATGACCGCGATCCGCGCCCAGCCTGAGATCACCGAGTGCCTGCTGGTCACCGGCAATGTCGACTATCTCCTGCGCGTTTGGGTCAAGGACATCGAGGCGCTGCGCAGCTTCATCAGAGAGGCCTTGCAGGCGATCCCCTGCGTCGCCGAGACCTCGACGATGGTCATCCTGGAGACACAGAATTCGAACCGGCTGCTGAACGTCCCCGGCCCTGCCCAAGGCCGGAAGGTGCAGCCCGCCCGGCCCGCGCGCGCGGCGGACCGGGACTAACGCTGTTCGCGCCTACTTCGCCGCGACCTTGGCCGGTGCCGCCTTGTGGACGCGGCCATTGCTCATCACGAACAGAACGCGCTGCAGTTCGGTGATGTCCTTGGTCGGGTCGGAGGCGACGGCGATCACGTCGGCGGCCTTGCCGGGCTCGAGCGTGCCGATCTGCTTTGAGAGGTCGAGCAGGTCGGCCGCGTCGACCGTCCCCATCCGGATCGCGACATCGGCCGGAATGCCGGCCTTGACCATCAAGGCGAACTCCTCGGCGTTGTTGCCGTGCTCGCTGACGCCGGTATCGGTGCCGAAGGCGATCTTGACCCCGCTGCGATAGGCGCGGCCGAGCATGTCGAGCATCAGCGGGCCGACCTGGCGCGCCTTGTCGCGCACCGCCGGCGGCAGGAAGCCCTCCTCGTCCGCCATCCTCACCACAGTCGCGCCGGCGAGCACGGTCGGGACGAGATAGGCGCCGCTTTTCTTGAACAGGGCGATCGACTCGTCGTTGAGATAGGTGCCGTGCTCGATCGAATCGACGCCAGCCCGCAGCGCCGCGTTGACGCCGTCGGCGCCATGGGCGTGCACCGCCACCTTGCGCCCCATCGCATGGGCCGCCTCGACAATGCCTTCGAGCTCATCGTCGAACATCTGCTTGCCGGTGCCGGCTGCGGTATTGCTGAGCACGCCGCCGGTCGCGGTGATCTTGATCACGTCGGCGCCGCGCTTGATCTGGTTGCGCGCCGCATGGCGGCATTGCTCGCGGCCATTGCAGATGTTGTCGCCGAGCTCGGGGAAGACGTCGGGCGCGAAGCCGTTGATGTCGGAATGGCCGCCGGTCGCCGAGATCGACTGGCCGGCCGCGACGATGCGTGGCCCGGGCACCTGCCCTCGGCGGATCGCATCGCGCAAGGCGAGCGCCGGCGCCCCGCGCGAACCGAGATCGCGCACCGTGGTGAAACCGGCATCGAGCGTGCGCCGGGCATAGACCACGCCGTCGAGCGCGACGTTCTCGCCGGTCTTCTTGACGCGCTGCAACTCGGTGTCGCGCGCCCGCTCCGAGGTGATGTGAACATGGCTATCGATCAGGCCCGGCAGGACATAGCGGTCGCCAAGATCGACGACGGTCACCGACTGTGCCGGGGCACCGATGCCGTCGGCCGCGACGAAGCCGTCCTTCAGCTCCTGGATCAGGCTGTTCTTGATGATGATGCTGGTCTTGCCCCGGGCCGGCGTGCCGGGAACCGCGAGCACCGAGCCCGCATGAATGATCGTCCAACGGTCGCCGGCCGGCGCTTGTGCCAAGGCCGCTGGCACGACTGCCACGGTGAGCGCAGCAGCGAGCATGATCGCTTTCGGCATCGATTTCCTCCATGTCAGCGACGTCATCGCCATCAGCCATCCTGCCTTGTCGGCTGGGCCTGTCGGTCGGGTGCGTCGCTTGATCGTTGCGCAGGATTATCCCCACGGCTGGGCGCCAATCTGCGGAGGAGAGCGGAAGACCGTCAATCGACAGGATGGCCGGTCGCGCATGCCTTGGCCGCAACCCTGACGTGTTCCAATCCTGCCCACACCAGCTTTGCCCGAGCCTCCACCCAATGTCGTAGGCGACGAGCCGTCCCTCTGGCGTTATCTTCGCTGCAGTGCAACAATCGAGATTGCACGAGCACATCAAGACGGCACGGCAGGGAGCGACCATGAACGCGATCGATCCGCTTCGGACCCAGACCCAGCGTGACAAGCCCTGGATCTTCCGGACCTATGCCGGCCATTCCGACGCGTCCGAATCGAACAAGCTCTACCGGACCAATCTCGCCAAGGGCCAGACCGGCCTCTCGGTCGCCTTCGACCTGCCGACCCAGACCGGCTACGACCCTGATCATGTCCTCTCGCGCGGCGAGGTCGGCAAGGTCGGCGTTCCCATCACCCATCTCGGCGACATGCGGGCGTTGTTCGACCAGATCCCGCTGGCGCAGATGAACACCTCGATGACGATCAACGCGACGGCGGCCTGGCTGCTCTCGCTCTACATCGCCACCGCCGACGAGCAGGGCGCCGACCGCGCCGCTCTGCAGGGCACGACCCAGAACGACCTCGTCAAGGAATACCTGTCGCGCGGCACCTACGTCTTCCCGCCGCGTCCCTCGATGCGACTGACCACCGACATCGTCGTGTTCACGGCGCGCGAATTGCCGAAATGGAACCCGACCAACGTCTGCTCCTACCATCTGCAGGAGGCGGGCGCCTCGCCGGTGCAGGAGCTTTCCTTCGCGCTGGCAACCGCGATCGCCCTGCTGGAATCGATCAAGGCCCGGCCGGAAGTGGCACCCGAGGAGTTTGGCGGCGTCGTTGGCCGCATCTCCTTCTTCGTCAATGCCGGCATGCGCTTCGTCACCGAGCTCTGCAAGATGCGGGCTTTCGTCGATCTCTGGGACGAGATCACGCTGAAGCGCTTCAATGTGCTGGAAGAGCAGCACCGCCGCTTCCGCTATGGCGTGCAGGTCAATTCGCTCGGGCTGACCGAGCCGCAGGCCGAGAACAATGTCTACCGCATCCTGATCGAGATGCTGGCGGTGACGCTGTCGAAGAAGGCCCGCGCCCGCGCCGTGCAGTTGCCGGCCTGGAACGAGGCGCTCGGCCTGCCGCGCCCCTTCGACCAGCAATGGTCGCTGCGCATGCAGCAGGTGCTGGCCTATGAGACCGACCTGCTCGAATTCGGCGACATCTTCGACGGTTCGAAGGAGATCGACGCCAAGGTCGAAGCGCTGAAGACAGCCGCGCTGGAGGAACTGGCAAAGATCGACGCCATGGGCGGCGCGCTCGCCGCCGTCGAGAGCGGCTATATGAAGAAGGCGCTGGTCGAGAACGGCGCGCGCCGCATCGAGGCGATCGAGCGCGGCGAGCAGGTCGTCGTCGGTGTCAACAAATTCACCACCAGCGAGCCCTCGCCGCTCTCGGCCGGCGACGGCGCCGTCGTCACCGTGCCGGATTCGGTCGAGATCGAAGCGGTCGGCCGGCTGAAAGCCTGGCGCGCCGCGCGCGACGGCAAGGCGGTCGAGGCTGCGCTCGCCGAACTCGCCGGCGCTGCGAAGGAAGACCGCAACGTCATGCCGGCCTCGATCGCCTGCGCCAAGGCCGGCGTCACCACCGGTGAATGGGCCCAGACCCTGCGCGAGATCTTCGGCGAATACCGCGCCCCAACCGGCGTCGACACAACCAAGCTCGGCGACGATGCCGGACTCGCCACCGTCAAGGCGGCGGTGGCGAAGGCGACCGAGCGGCTCGGCCGGCCGCCGCGCTTCCTCGTCGGCAAGCCCGGGCTCGACGGCCATTCGAACGGCGCCGAACAGATCGCCGTGCGCGCCCGCGACGCCGGCATGCAGGTCTCCTATGGCGGCATCCGCCAGACGCCGGAGGAGATCGTGACGCAGGCCAGGGAGACGGACGCCGACATCATCGGGCTCTCCATCCTCTCCGGCTCGCATCTCCCGCTGGTGCGCGACGTCACGGCGCGCCTGCGCGTCGCCGGCATGGATGTGCCCGTCGTGGTCGGCGGCATCATCCCGCCCGACGACGAGAACGCGCTGCGCAATATGGGCGTCGCCCGGGTCTATACGCCCAAGGACTTCGCTCTCGACGGCATCATCGGCGACGTCGCCGGTCTGGCGGCGAAGAAGGGCTGAGAACTCTCCTTCTATCTCAAGACTGAGTCATCCCAGGTCTCTCCTCGGTCGCCCGGGATGCCTCGTGCCACGCGAGCCACATTCCCCAACTCTCCGCAGGCGCGAAAAGCGCTCAGGCTTCCCCAAGCGCGTGCGGATGATTATCGTCCCGAAACCGCTCGATTGTCGCCATAGTCCTGGCGCGGATCGAGCTGAATGGCGGCAGCCGGCAGGGCCGCAAGGGATTCGCTGAGGAGAGGAATGAGCGCATGCCCGCATGGCTGCAGACCAATTTGACCGGGACCAACATTCGCGCCGCCTTCATCGGCGCCATGAGCCTTGCCCTGGCGGGCCCCGCCGCGGCCCAGACGATGGGCTTCGATCCCAGCGATTTCGGCAAGATCAGCATGCCCAGGCGGCAGAGCACCGGCGACGCCGCGAGCCATATCGAAAGCAACAAGGGCGCCTTCGAACCGATCGCGGAGCTCGACCAGCGCGATCCGCTCGCGAAGATGGCCAAACCCGTCGGGCGCATCGACATCCTCCTGAAGGACAACAAGACCGGCAAGCAGTCCGGCGCCCATTGCACCGGCGAGTTGCTGCCAGGCGATTACGTCCTCACCAACCATCACTGCCTGCCGCAGAGCGGCGAGATGACGCCGATGCGCGCCATCATCGTCATGGATTTCCTGACCCAGGACGGCAAGGGCGCCAAGGTCTTCGAGCTCGAGCCCAAGCCGGTCGAGTTCAACGCCAACCTCGACTACGCCATCGTCAAGGCGAAGGGCAATCCGACCGCGACCTATGGCTCGGTCAAGCTCGCGGCCACGCCGACCGGCGGCGCACCGTCGCTGATGGTGATCCACCATCCAGCCGGACGGCCCAAGGTGATGAGCCGCTTCCGCTGCATGGCGACGCGCCAGCAGGGCGACGCGGCCGAGATGCGCCATCGCTGCGACACGCTCGGCGGCTCGTCCGGCTCGTTGCTCTACAACGCCGGCAACGCCGGCATCGCGCTGCATAAGCAGGGCGGCCTCGCCCCCAACGACCCGAACAGCTACAACACCGCGACCAGCATGACCGCGCTGCTCCAGGCCAGCCCGCTGCTGCGCAAGATGGCGGGTGCGGGTGGGCAGGCTCCGGCCGCGGACGGTGGCGGCTCGGTCGCCTCGGGCGGCGGCCAGGACGACCAGCCGAGCTCGACCGAACGCAGCAACCTGCGCGGCTCCGACAATCTCGACACCGACGGGATGAATTCGCTGCTGAAGAACTGAGCCTGCCGGCTCAGCCGCCAGCCTCGCCGTGGCTGCGCCCGTAAGGGCTGCGCTGCGGCGGGCGCCAGCCTTCGAGCGTCGCGGGGTCCGCCTCGTAGATCTCGACCTTGAGCGGGTGGCAGGCAGCGACATCGCTCGAATGCGTCTGGCCGCAATCGCCGCCCGGGCAGGCCGAGATCGCCCCGAGCAGATCGATCTCGGCGAAGAGTTCGAGGAAGTCGCCGGGCCTGACCGGGCTCGCCTTCATGAAGTACTGCTGCGTGTCGCGGGTGAAGCCGGTGCACATGAAGACGTTGAGCACGTCATGGACGTGATGCTCGACCTCGCGTGCCGGCAGCCCCCTCGCCTGTCCGAGCGCACGGGCGAGGTTGGAATGACAGCAATGATGGTAGTCGCCGCCATCGCCGAGCAGCCGGTGGGTATAGGGGTCGCAGCGCGTGCCGATCACGTCGTGCACGCCGGCCCCGTCCTGGTCGAAGCCGTACCAGCCGAGCGTATCATGAGTGATCGTCGCCATCGGCCGAAGATGCGGCAGGTTGCTCCAGAGCCGGTCGCCCAGGCCGACATGGGTCGCGTGCAGCGCCCGCGTCTTGCCGCTGAAGAAGCGCTCGTCGAGGTCATCAGCATTCCAGAGATTGAGGTCGCCGACCTGCGGCCCCTCGATGCTGACAACCCGAAAGAAATGGCCCTTCGGCACGCGGAAGCTGCCGGCCTCGCGGGGCGGCACGATGATCTCGTCGCGTTTGGTCAGCGTCTGACGGGCACGCGTCAGCATCGCCATGTCGGCGCCGGGCAGGCTGCCATTGGGATAGACCACGACCGGCGGCTTGCGCCGACGCTCCTCGGCATCGGCGGGGACGATCACCTGCGAATCCGTCGTCATGGCCTCTCCGCCGGCTCCTGAGTCTGCGATGTCCTGGGATCGTGCTAGACCAGCCCGCTGCTCTTGAGCGTCTGGTAGGCCTTGAGGATTTCCTGCAGCCGGCCCTCACGGGAGCGGTCGCCGCCATTGGCGTCGGGGTGGAAGCGCTTCACCAGTTCCTTGTAGCGCGCCTTGATCGCGACGCGGTCGGCGCTCTCGTCGAGATCGAGCGTCTCCAGCGCCTTCTTCGCGAGGACACCGACCCTGGGCTCGGCTCGCTCCTGCTCGCGGCCGGCGCGGCCACGGAACAGGTCGAAGGCATCCTGCATGTCCGGCCCGCCGGCCCCGCGCCCGCGCTGCGCCATCCGGGCGGCGCTGGCATTGACGCCGAGCTTCCAGGTCGGCCGGTGGCCGATCTCCTCCTGCTTGGCATAAGCCGCGAGCGCCTCGTCGTTCATGCCGGCGAAGTAGTTGTAGGTGGCGTTGTAGGCCTTCACATGCTCGAGGCAGAACTGGAAGAACTTGCCTTCCTTGCCGCGCCCCATCGGCGCGCGGAACTCGCCCGCCTTGGCGCAGCCGGGATGGTCGCAGCGACGCGCATCGGCCTCGACCACCTCTTCCGCCTCGGAAGGGCCGATCCTGATCCGGTCGAAAAGGCGCGAGCTGAAGTTCATCGTCTCATGGTTATGCGGGCGGAACGCTGCGCCGACAAGCCGACCGCCGCGCGGATCGCTCCGCGCCTGCAGCAAGCCGATCGCCTTGGCGGCAGCTTGACCCTGATTGCTTAAGGAACCCGGCTCAGCCGAAGCGGCCGGAACTCCCCCTAGATAGTGTTTCCACGCGCCGAACTCAACGGCCGCAGGCGCCATCGCCCCCGGCTGCGAACGCAAGCTTCGCCCCACGAGGCACGCGATAGATCGGCGCCTCGCCGGAGGCCGGCGCAGTCTCCACCACCCCGGCACCGACATGAGAGCCCGGAGAATCCGGCTCCAATGAGGCGGCGATCACATTCGCCCCCGCCTGCGTCATCGGCACGAAGACGGCGTTGGCAGGCACCTCCATCCGGCGCGGCCGAAGCTCGACCTTGACCGCCTGGTCCGGATTGATGTTCTCGCGATCGATCTTCTTCACCGGCCCCTTCTGCTCGACCATGAAGGCCTCGACCTCGAGCATCCCCGACCCGTCCAGCTTGCAGCTGGCGATGCCCTTGAGCCTGAGCGCATCGAGCGCGGCTTGCCCGGCCGGCAGCACGAGATAGCCCTCGGGCCGCGCCCGGCGGCTCGTGACCGTGACCTTGCGCGAGTCGCGGAACTCGACCGGAGTCGGCATGTCCGCCCCGCTCGCCGGATCGACCAGCGGGATCGCGACCGTCTCGGTGGCGATGCGATGGGCGACGATCAGATCGCCCTGGTTGCCAGCCAGCTCCGCCCGCGCCGCCTTCACCGCCGCCAGCACGGCCATGTCATTGGTCGCGACCGTGTCGAGCACGGCGCGCGCGATCACGTAATGCGTGGCGATGCGGCGCTCCAGATTCTCCAGCTGCAGGCCGACCCCGCGCGTCTCGATCAGGAACGAGACCGCGCCGGAGAGTCCGAACAGATTGCGCGCGATGCCCGGCGCATTGCCGCCCATCGAAACCAGCTTGTCGTCCTTGCGGTAGCTTGTCGTGAAGTACCAGAACGAGGTCAGGCCCTTCTCCGCCATCGCCTTGTCCATGGCCGGCTTGACGATCTCGGCAGCGATCGCGGTCGTCGGGGCCGGCACCGCCGGGTTGGTTGCGTAGAGGATCATCGCATCGGCCGCGTTGAGCCCGCCGAATTTCTCCAGCCAGCGATTGGCGACCGAGAACTCATGCACATCGACGATCACATCGGCCGGCAGATCGGCGAGCTTGGCGTGCAGCGCCTTCGTTTCCGGCAAGGTCAGCAACAGGTGATCGCGATTGAGGTCGAAGCCGCTGGCGCCGGGCCGCTTATCGGCCGCCGCGCCATCGGGATTGCTGCGCGGCACGATCACCACCACGAGCTTGTCGAGCACGGCGCCAAGATCGCCCTGCGCCAGGTCATGCGCCAGCGCCAGCATCGCCTCCGCGCCTGCCGGCTCATTGCCGTGCTGCTGGCCGACGAACCAGACGACCGGCCGCCCCAGCGCCTTCAGTGCGGCGGGGTCCTTCAGCCCCTCCTTCGAGAAGATCAGATAGGGCAGGTCGCGCCCCTGCTGTGACTTTCCGAGCGAGCCGAGCACGACCCGAGCGGGTGCTTTGACGGCGAGATCGGCGAGGAAGGCTTCGAGCTCGGCCTGCGTCGTCAGGCCAGGCGTGCTCCGCGTCAGCGCCGGCGTCGCGAGCGGGATCGGCACCGGCTTGTAGCGGGCCAGCACCGCCTCGCTCTGCCTGTAGTCGGCGACGCGCCCTTCGTCTTGCGCCAGCGCCGGACTTGTGGCGACACAAAGCGACAGAGCGAGCATGCGCCAGATCATCATCATGGCCTCCGACAGAAAGACGCGTTCCCGCCCTGCCCGTCAGCGACTATGAGACTGCCTCGGAACCCGAGCAAGCAACACGAGAGACCCCAGCATGCCGACCATGGCCGACCGGATCGCCGGCAAGCTCACCACGCAGCTGGCCCCCGAGCATCTCAAGGTGATCGACGAATCCCACCAGCATCACGGCCATGCCGGCTGGCGCGAAGGCGGCGAGACGCATTTCCGTGTCGAGATCGTCTCGCCCGCCTTCGCCGGCAAGAGCCGGCTCGAGCGCCATCGCCTGGTCAATGCAGCGCTGGCGGAAGAACTGGCCAGCGGCGTGCACGCCCTCGCGATCGCGGCGCGGGCGCCGGGCGAGGGGTAAGCTTCAGGCGGCATTCCGTTCCGGCGTCGCCAGGTAAATCGCCGTCGAGACCAGCAGCAGCGCCGCGAACACCCAGTGCATGTTGGCGAAGGCTGCCGCGGTGCCCTGCCCGGCGGCCCGCTGCGCCGCGACGAACCAGCCGGAGCCCCACTGGATCAGCCCGGCGCCGGCGATGAACAGGAAATTGATGAAGGTCATGCCGCGCCCGACCAGATGCGCGGGGAAGAACTCGCGCGCATGCGCCATCAGGATCGCATAGGTGAAGCCGGTCGCACCGACCAGCGCGAACAGGGCGGCGGCGCCGAGCATCGAGCGCTCGCCGAACAGCGCGAGCAGGCCGAAGCCGATCCCGGTGGCGACCGTTCCCCAGGCGACCAGCGCCTTGCTGCGCCCCGCCCGCTTCTGCAGGCCGCCATAGACGAAGGCGCCGACGATCATGGTCGTCGCCATACCAAGCGTCGCATGGCCGGCGGCGATGCCGTCGAGCCCATGAACCTGCGTCATGTAAGGCGCGATCCATAGGCCCCGCGCCGTCGCGATGATGGCGTAGCCGACGAGCGTGATCGGCGCGAGCAGCCAGAGTGGCCCGATCGCGGCGATGCTCTTCAGACCCTGCAGCAGCCCTTCATGCTTGCCCGAGGCGTCGGTGACTTCAGGCGGATCGCGGACCAGCGCGGCTGCGAGCACGGTCGCGAGCAGGAAGGCCACGGCGAAGGCGAGCATGGTCGGGCGCCAGCCGTAGGCCTGCGCCGCCAAGGCGAGCGGCGCTGCTCCCACCAGATTGCCCAGCGAGCCGAGGCCGATGAAGATAGAGGTCAAAAGGCCGAAGCGTGCCGGCGCTTCCGTCCTGGCAAAGAGATAGAGCGAGGCCATGAAGATCGGCGAGCAGCCGACGCCGACCAGCGCCATCGCCACCGTGGCGATGTTCGCACTGCCCGCCTGCGCGAACAGGAAGGCGCCGGCGCTGCCGATCGCCATGGTCACCGCCACCGTCCGGCGCGGGCCGATCCGGTCGAGCGCCCAGCCGACCGGGAACTGCGCCAGCGCGAAGGCGATGAACCAGGCGGCCCCGAGCAGGCCGAACTCGGCCGGCCCGATGCCGAGATCGCCCATCACCGGCCCGGCGATCACGCTCAGGAAGGAGCGGTAGAAGATCGACAGCACATAGGCCGGCAGCAGCGCGAAGAAGATGATCACGCCGCCCCTCCGGCCAGTTCGAAGATGGCCGCCGACGCAGGTTCGACAGCGGCCGTTGGCTTCACTTCACCCGCTCGAGCACCGAGACGTAGTTCGCGACCGCGGCGCCACCCATGTTGAAGATGCCGCCGAGGCGCGCATCCTTGACCTGCATGCCCTCCGGCGCCTCGCCGACGAGTTGCATGGCGCTGAGCACGTGCATCGACACGCCGGTCGCGCCGATCGGATGGCCCTTGGCCTTGAGCCCGCCGGAAACGTTGACCGGCAGCTTGCCGTCCTTCTGCGTCCAGCCTTCCTTGATGGCGCGGGCGCCATCGCCTTCCTTGGTCAGGCCCATCGCCTCGTATTCGAGCAGCTCTGCAATGGTGAAGCAGTCATGCGTCTCGACGAAGGAGAGATCGTCGAGCGCGACACCGGCATTGGCCAGCGCCTGCTGCCAGGCGCGCGCTCCAGCCTCGAACTTCAGGATGTCGCGGCGCGACAGCGGCAGGAAGTCCTGGACATGGGCCATGCCGCGGAAGCCGACGGCGCGGCGCATGGTCTTGGCGGTCTCTTCGTCGGCGAGCACGAGCGCGGCGGCACCGTCCGAGACCAGCGAGCAGTCAGTGCGCTTCAGCGGGCCGGCGACGTAAGGGTTCTTCTCGCTCTCGTCGCGGCAGAAGGCGTAGCCGAGATCCTTGCGCATCTGGGCGTAGGGGTTGTCGACGCCGTTCTTGTGGTTCTTCGCCGCGATCATGGCGAGCGCGTCCGACTGGTCGCCATGGCGCTGGAAATAGGACGAGGCGATCTTGCCGAAGACACCGGCGAAGCCGCCCTGCACGTCACTCTCCTGCGCGAGATAGGAGGCCTTCAGCAGGTTCTTGCCGATCTCCGGCCCGGGCGTCGTGGTCATCTGCTCGACGCCGACGACTAGCACCACCTTGGCGGCGCCCGCCTTGATGGCGCGCACGCCCTGATGCACCGCGGCCGAGCCGGTGGCGCAGGCGTTCTCGACGCGCGTCGCCGGCTTGAAGCGCAGTGCCGGATCGGCCTGCAGCACGAGGGAAGCGGTGAAGTCCTGGGCCGAGAAGCCGGCGTTGAAATGGCCGAGCACGATCTCGTCGACCTGATCGGCGGTGATGCCGGCATCGACCAGCGCGTCAGTCGCGACGCGCACGATCAGGCTCTCGACCGTCTCGGTGTCCTGCTTGCCGAAGGGGGTATGTGCCCAGCCGACGATTGCAGCGCTCATGGCCTTCTCCTGGTTGATGTGCAGATACACTATATCTGCCTGCACGATGGCGCGGCCACAAGCCGGCAACCGCGCATTCCTCCTGTGCGAGGAAAGGCCAATGAAACCGGGGGAAGTCAAGCCGATCATGGCGCTCCGCGAGCGGACGGAGGCCACCCCTGCGATCAGAGCATAACGCGTTCAGCGCAGCCGCTTCTCGACCGTCGACAGAGCCTTGTCCTTGCGACAGATCGACAGCGGCCGTCCCTTGGAGGAGACGATCTCCAGAATCTTCTTTGCCTCGACATCGACCTTCACGGTCAGGCAGGCACAGCCATAGCCATAGTTGCCGTTGCCCTTGCGGTGTAGTTCGCCCGGCTTGTAGGCCGGCGGCCAGTCGCCTTCTGCCAGATAGTCGCCCTGGATGGCGACCGTCCACCGGCCATCCTTGTCGTGCAGCCAGGCATTGCCCGGGCTCGGATTGTCGAACCAGCCGCAACGCTGCTGGCCACCCGGTTGCTGCGCCGCCGCGGCGCCGGCCCCGAGCCCGAGGCTAAGGACGACCGTGAAGGCTGCCGGGAACCAGTGACGGCTCATTGGAAGAATCTCGACTGGCCGGAGAAGCGCTCACCCGGCAAGGGCATGCCGGCAAGGCTGGAATCGATCGGCGGCGGGAACTTGCCCGGCCGTTGCGGCCCCGCAGCCAGCAGGATCGCCTCGAAGATCTCGGCAATCTCCGCGATTTCCTGGGCACGATCCGAGCCATTCACCATCGCGCGTGCCCCGACATAATTGCGCGACTGCCCGCTGAAATACCTTGTGAACGTGCGGCCATTGGCAAAACCGAAACCGGTGCGCATGCCGTGAGACATGAGAGCATAGGCCGTAGCGGGAACCTTCACCGACTCCGGGTCCAGCAGCAGATCGAGACCTTTGCCCAGGGCGATCCCGGCTGCGACATAGTGCGACCACCAGGTCAGCTGGACGTAACCGCGGCCATAATAGGCATTCTCGACGCCGGTGTCGTTGGTATAGACCTTGGCCGCCGCTCCGCCATCGGGCGAGCCCATGACTGCACCCTTGGTCAGGTTGGAGATCTTGCCGGTCGTCGTGACCTTGAACTGGTCGCCGTCCTGCTCGGTGACACGCACGCTGCCGTCGGCGAGCTTCGCGACCTTGACCGGCTCGTGATAGTCCCGCCCCTTGCCTTTGTCGGCCTCGTTCACCGGCTCCATCGTCATCATCCAGGCGCGGCGCTTCAGCATCACAGGCTTGCCGGCCTTGTCGACCAGGGGCTTGCCCTTCTTGTTCTTCGCCGGCACGAGCTGTTCGACGCGGCTCGTCGTCTCCACCAGCACCGTGGCCAGCATGTAGGCGGCCCAGCGGACATCGGTGATGTTTGTGTCCCGGCTGATCAGGCGCAGCAGCACGAGGACGTTGGGAATCGCATTGGCGATCTGCGGCCTCTTGCCGAAACGCTCCCTGAATTCCTGCTCGAAGATGCGCTCGTCATAGGTTCCGACATAGTGATAGTTCACCGCCATCATCCATCTCCCTAGGCCCGTCGCTTCGGGCGTAGGGAGCGACTGCGACAAATGCGTGGCTCGGTTTTTTAAATGGCCAGCAGCAGCAGCGCGCCGACACCGCCGACGATCATCGCCATGCCGAGGAGCTCGCGCCAGCTCGTGCCCTCCGAGAAGATCCGGCGCGAAGCGATCTGCGCCAGCGGCACCTCGACCAGCGCCAGCGTGCGCACATTGGCCGCCGTGGTCAGCGAGAAGCCGAGGAACCAGCATTGCGAGGCAGCGGCGCCGAGGAAGCCGGCGGTGAGCGAGCGGCGCCAGTTGCGCAGGCTGAGGATCAGCGCCGGGCGATTGGCGACGAGCATGTAGAGCGTCAGGATCAGGGTCTGCAGCGCCAGGCCAAGGGCCAGGATCGTGGTCGCACGCATCAGGAAATGGCCGTCGGGCAGGGCCTGGATCGCGCCGCGGAAGCCGATCGCCGAGAGCGCGAAAGCCGCGCCGGCGCCGATCCCGAGCGCCGCCGGGCGCATCCCGGCAGCGCTGAGCTTGTCACCCGGCTTCCACGACATCAGCACGACACCGGCGGTGGCGACGACGATCGCCGCGAATTTCGGCCAGCCCAGCGCATCGCCGAGCAGCGCGGCGCCGAAGAGCGCGACCTGCACCGGCTCGGTCTTGGTGTAGGCGGTCGTCACCGCGAACGAGCGTTCACGCATCGCCGCCAGCATGAGTGCCGTCGCGAGGATCTGGGTCAGCGCGCCGAAGACGGCGAAGCCGAAGGCGCGCAAATCAGGCATCGGCGGCAATCGGCCACTGGCAAGACAGACCACGACGAGGAAGATCAGCGCGAAAGGCAGGCCGAACAGGAAACGCACCTGCGTTGCGCCGACGACGCCGATCACCTCGGTCAGCGAGCGCTGGGTCAGGTTGCGCGCGGTCTGCAGCAACGAGGCGGCAAGCGTCACCGGTATCCACAAGAGGGTGAAACTCACGCGCCGCGACCCCGAAGAAAAACCACCACCGCTGCTTTGGACCGCTACGCCGCGCTAGGCAAATCACCCGATGAAGGGTAGGTATGCGTCATGAGCGAGGCGGGATTGTCGCCCGCCGTCTCGAAAATGCCTCAAGCGTCGCGTTGAAGCCCTCGACCCCCGCCAAGACAGGTTCAGACCTCCGCTGATGACCGCACTTCGTCTCGCCGCCGGCGCAACGCTCGCCTCGCTCCTCGCTGCCGCCGCCCCGGCAATGGCCGGTACGAGTGTGGTCGTCGACGCCTCGAGCGGCGCCGTGTTGTCCAGCGAGAACCCGACGCAAGCTTGGCATCCGGCCTCCACTACCAAGATGATGACGCTCTACCTCGCGCTCAAGGCCGTGCGCGAGGGCAAGATCGGGCTCGAGACCGCGATCCCGGCTTCGAAGCGCGCCGCCAGCCAGCCGCGGGTCAAGGTCTACATCAAGGCCGGCCAGGAGATCACGCTCGACAACGCCATGCGCATCATGATGGTGAAGTCGGCCAACGACATCGCCTATGTCATCGCCGAGGGCGTCGGCGGCAATGTCGAGACCTTCGTTTCGATGATGAACGCCGAGGCCCGGCGCCTCGGCATGGCCGACACCCATTTCACCAACCCGAACGGTTGGCACGATCCCGACCAGCAGACCAGCGCCCGCGACCTCGCCGTGCTTGCCATGGCGCTGATGAGCGAGTTCGGTCAGTACGCAGATTACTGGAACACTGGTGCCGTTCAGCTCGGCAAGCAGGTGCTCAACAACACCAATGGTCTCGTCGGCCGCTATTACGGCATCAGCGGGATGAAGACCGGTTTCGTTTGCGCCTCCGGCTTCAACGTGGTCACCACCGCGACGCGCAATGGCCGCACCCTGATCGCCGTCGTCATGGGCGCGACCTCGGGCGCCGAGCGCACCGTCAAGGCCGCGCAGCTGCTCGATGACGGCTTCGGCAAATGGGGCGGCTTCGGTGGCAACATCGCCAGCATGTCCGCCGGCAATGGCGGGCGCGCCTACAGCATCTGCGACAGCGTCCGCCGCGGCGGGCACGCGCTCGGCGATGATGTCGACTCGGCCGGGCCGATCAGCTTCATCTCGACGAACGGCGGCATCGGCGGCAATGCCGAAGGCACCTCGGACCGCTTCGCCGTGGCCGTGCCGCAAGGCGGCGCCTCCGGCACGGTGCTGACGCGCTCGCCTTCAGGCCGCATCACGCTCGGCCCGCGCGCCAAGTTCGATCCGTATCCTGTTTCCTTCGGCCGCACGCCCGGCTCGGCTTCGGCTCCGCTCGCCGCCAATGCCGTGGCCAGGCCCGACACCCAGGTCGCACGCGAAACGATCCAGCCTGGCGCGCCGGTCGCGGCCGGACTCACCGCCGGCAATCGTACTCTCTCGCGTAACGGCGCGATTCCGCCATCCTCTTCCGCCTTCGCGCCAGTTGCGCCGACGCCGGAGGAACGACCCGCTGCCGCAGCACTCGGCTCCGGCCCGATGCGCCTGCAGGGGGCGATCCAGCCCGGTGCCGCGACGCCGGCGAGCCTGCGTCCCGGCGCCGCGGCAGGCATCAAGGCCGCGAACAAGCCGGCCGCCAAGCCGCTGCTGACCAAGCCGAAGCAGGAGAAGGCTGAGCCGGCCAAGGCCAAGCCCAGCCAGGCGCAGGCCAAGCCGCTCGCAAAACCGCCGGCTCGGCCGGGTGCGAAGCCAGCCGCCAAGCCAGACGTCAACAAGCCCGACGCCTGATCCGCCGGCATAACGTGCAGGAGCGCAGCACTCCTTCGGCCCAGAACGGCATCGCACTGGCGCTCGCCTCGGCCGCTGCCTTCGGCACCAATATCGTCAGCGCCCAGCTCGCCGGTCATGCTGGGCTGAGCGGCCCTCTCATCGTCTTCTACCGCGTCTTCCTGATGCTGGCGCTCGTCATCGCTGCGGCGCTGATCTGGCGCAGCAGCCTTGTGGTGTCGCGCCGGCATTGGTCGGCGCTCGCCCTGTTCGGCATCAGCACGGCCCTCACCGCCTGCGCCTATCTCTCCTCGGTGTCTTTCCTGCCGATCACAGTCGCAGCCGTGGTCTTCTATACCTTTCCGATCCTGATCGTGCTCGCCGAGCCGTTCCTCACGCCAGCCCGCTTCAGTCTCGACCGGATCGCGATCGCCCTCGTCGCCTTCCTCGGCGTCGCCATGGTCGTCGGGCCGGATTGGCAGGGGCTCGATCCACGCGGACTTGCTCTCGCGCTGGCCGCGAGCCTGCTGGCCGCGGTGCAGTTCTTTTCGGCAGCGCGCTGCGGCGACACCGGGACCTTGCCGAAATTGTTCTGGTCGCACCTCATCATCCTGCCGGTGACGCTTGGTATCCTCGCCCTCACCGGCTTGTTCCAGCCGCCTTCGGCCCTGCTTCTCGCACCGATCGCGGTGTCAGTGACGATCGGCGGCTACCTGGTCGGCTTCCTGCTGCAAGTGATGGCGCTCACCCGCGTCGCGCCCGGGCCGGCGGCGCTCGCCTTCTGCGCCGAGCCTGTCTTCGCCGTCGCGATCGCCGCCGTCTTCCTCGGCGAGCGAGTCGGCTCGCTGCAATATGCCGGCGGCGCCCTTGTCGTCGCCGCGATCATCGCCAATGTAATATTGGAACAAAAGCGGGCTCGCCGATTACCGGCGGTGGCCGCGCCAGGGACCTGAGTCTTCGATGTCCGAGCAGCCCGCGCGCCCCGAGCCGATCCCGCTGACGCTGCTGACCGGCTTTCTCGGCGCGGGCAAGACCACCCTGCTCAATCGCCTGCTCAAGGATCCTGCACTCGCCGACACGGTGGTGCTGGTCAACGAGTTCGGCGAGATCGGCCTCGACCATCTTTTTGTCGAAGGCATGGAGGACGGCATGATCCTGCTCGCCTCCGGTTGCCTGTGCTGCACCATCCGCGACGACCTGATCGTCACGCTCGAGGACCTGCTGCGCCGGTTCGACAATGGCCGCATCGCGCCATTCCGGCGCCTGGTGATCGAGACCACGGGTCTCGCCGACCCGGCGCCCATCCTCAACGTCCTGATCAACCACCCCTATCTTGCCATGCGCTTCAAGCTCGACGGCGTCGTCACGCTGGTCGACGCGGTCAACGGCATGGCTACGCTCGACGCCCATCCCGAAGCGCTCCGGCAGGTGGTCGCCGCCGACCGGCTGGTGCTGACCAAGACCGACATCGCGACCGACGCAGAGGCCGTGGCCACGCTGCGCAAGCGGCTCGGCGAACTCAATCCGGGTATCGAAATCCTCGCGACCGACGCCCCCGCCAAGGCGATCGTCGGCGCCGGCCTCTACGATATCGCCGAACGACCGGACGACTTGCGCCGCTGGCTGGCAGCCGAAGCGCTGGATGGGCACGACCACCACCACGATCATGGCGACGCCCACGGCCATCACCACGGCAGCCACAACCATCATCACCACGACGTCAACCGCCACGACGCCAGCATCCGCGCCTTCACCCTGACAGCCGAAGCGCCGATCCGTGAGGCGACCTTCGACCTGTTCTGGACCCTGCTGCGCTCGACCCATGGCGCGAAGCTGCTGCGGCTGAAGGGGTTGGTCGCTCTCGCCGAGCACCCGGAGGGCCCGCTGCTCGTCCACGCCGTCCAGCAGATCCTGCATCCGCCGGTGCTGCTGCCGGCCTGGCCCGACGCCGACCGGCGCTCCCGCCTCGTCCTGATCGTCAAGGACCTGGAGGAAGAGACGGTCGCCCAGCTCTGGTCGGCCTTTCTCGGCCGCCCCGCTCCCGCCCAGGCGCATCATCACCATCACGCCTGACGGATCCAGTCGGCCCGCTTCTTGGTTCGTTTCGCGCAGACCCCTGCCCCGCCCTGCGCCCGCGTGCCGATCCGACACGAAAGCGCACCGAAGCGGGGCGAGCCGCGAAAGGGCTGCGCCATGCCGAACCTCGCGTCCGAACTTGCGCCGGACGAAACGGCGCCAAAGCATAGCCGCGCCGTCATCGCCAGCCCGATCGGTGTCCCGGCCGGCTTGGCAATCGAGCACCGTCCGCTCTCCGCCTGCGCCGCCATCGAGGCGGATTGGCGCGATCTCGCAACCCGCGCCATCGAGCCGAACCCATTCTTCGAACCCGATTTCGCCCTCCCCGCCGCGCAGCATCTCGTGGACTTCCGCGACGCGCCCGTCCTGCTCGTCTGGAGCGGCGCGGCGGCGGCGCGGCGCCTCGTCGGCTTCGTGCCGGCCCGCATGCAGCGCCGCCTGCTCGGCCATGACGAATTGATCGGCTGGAGCAATCCCCGTCTCGGCATCGCCACACCACTGATCGATGCGGAGCAGGCCGCACGGGTCATCGCCACGCTGCTTCACGCCCCCGGCCGCTGGGGCCTCGCCAACACGCGGAATCTCCAGTTGCACCAGCTTGATCTGGATGGGTCCGTCCTGCACGGCTTACTGCAGCTGGCCGGA
Organism: Rhizobiales bacterium 2SD; assembly: GCA_005502805.1. Taxonomy (GTDB): domain Bacteria; phylum Pseudomonadota; class Alphaproteobacteria; order Rhizobiales; family Beijerinckiaceae; genus Allobosea. Next base: position 625,417 of record SCMY01000002.1, read on the forward strand.
CAGACTGGCCACGCCGTGTCGTTCCAGGCCGCGCCGGAGCGGCCGGCCGAGACGGGCGCGCCCGATCTTTCAGCCTTGCGCCACGGCCTGTCGCGGCACGGCAAGCTCGCTTTCGCCGAATCCGGTTCGCGCCAGGAATTGCGCGACATGGTCGAGCTTCATCTGGCACTCGAGGCCTCCGGTTCGCTGGCGCGCGCCGGCATCGCAACCTTGCAGGACATCCGCGAGAGCGCCTTCCTACGCGCCATGACCCGCAATCTCGCGCGCAGCCATCGCTGCCGGGTCGGCTTGCTCAGCCTCGACGGCAAGCCGATCGCCGGCGCGATCCTGATCGGCAAGAGCCCGCGCCTCTGGCTCTATTCCGGCGCCGAAGACGATCGCTTCAGCAGCTTCGCCCCACTGGCGCAGCTCGTCGCCTGGCTCGGTCGGCGCAGCCGCCAGCGCGAGATCATCGGCGACGTGCCTGGCCCGCATGCGGTTACCTCCGCACTCAGGCTGGGCAATATCCGTCTCTCGGTCACAGCGGAAGCCGCCCGCCGCGCTCCGCTCGTTATCCGGCGTCGCGCAGCAGCCGCCTGATGATCTTCCCGGTCGTGGTCATCGGCAAATCTCCGCGGAACTCGATCTCGCGCGGATACTCATGCGCGGCCAGCCGCTCGCGCACGAAGCCCTGGATCTCTGCGACCAGCGCAGGCGAGGCCTCATAGCCCGCCTTCGGCACGATGAAGGCCTTGACGATCTCGGTCCTCAGCGCGTCGGGCTTGCCGACCACGGCGGCAAGCGCCACCGCCGGATGGCGCAGCAGGCAATCCTCGATCTCGCTCGGGCCGATCCGGTAGCCGGAGGAGGTGATGACATCGTCGTCGCGCCCGACGAAGCGGATATAGCCGTCCGCGTCCTGCGAACCCTGGTCGCCCGTCGTCATCCAGTCACCGATGAACTTGGCCTGCGTCGCCTCAGGCTTGCGCCAGTAGTTCAGGAACATCACCGGGTCGGGGCGCCTCACCGCGATCTGCCCCTCCTCTTCCGGCTCGCAGATGCCGCCGTCGGGCCGGATCACCGCGACGTCATGGCCGGGCACCGCCTTGCCGATGAAGCCCGGCTTGACCACGCCGATCGCGGCGCAGGAAGCGAGCACGAGGTTGCACTCGGTCTGGCCATAGAACTCGTTGATGGTGAGGCCGAGCGCCTCGCGCCCCCAGGCCAGCGTCTCGGCCCCGAGCGACTCACCGCCCGAAGCGACCGTGCGCAGCTTCAGGTCATAGCGCCCGCGCGGGTTCGCCACCGCCCGCAGCATGCGCAGCGCCGTCGGTGGGATGAAGCAGTTGCGCACGCCGAGATCGGCCATCAGCCGGAACGCCTCGTCGGGATCGAACTTCGCCGCCGGCCGCGCCACGATCGGAACGCCGTGATGCAGCGCCGGCAGGAGGTTGTTGAGCAGGCCGCCGGCCCAGGCCCAGTCCGCCGGCGTCCAGAGCAGGTCGCCCGGCTGCGGCAGGAATTCATGCGGCATCTCGACACCCGGCAGATGGCCGAGCATGACCCGGTGCCCGTGCAGCGCGCCCTTGGCATTGCCGGTCGTGCCGGAAGTGTAGATCATCAGCGCCGGATCGTCCGGCCCGCTATCGATCGGCGTGAAATCAGCGCTCTCGGCTTCGAGCAGGCGTGCCAGCCCTTCAGCCTTTCCGTCCGGGCCATCGGCCGAGATCACCAGCTCGAGATCGGGCAGCGGTTCCTCGATCTGGCCGAGCTTGCCGAGGCCGGCGGCGTTGGTCACCAGCGCCTTCGCCCCGCAATCGCGCAGGCGATAGGACAACGCATCCGCGCCGAACAGTGCCGCCAGCGGCACGGCGACGGCGCCGAGCTTGTAGGCCGCCAGATGAGCGACCGGCACCAATCGCCCCTGCGGCAGCAGGATCGCGATCCGGTCGCCCTCGCCGACGCCACGCTTGCGCAGCGCGTTCGCCAGCCGGTTCGACTGCGCCCGTAGTTCGCCATAGCTGACCGGCGCGACCGACCAGTCGGGCTGGACTTCCAGAATCGCGACCTTGCCCGGATCGGCCGCAGCCCAGCGGTCGCAGCAATCGACGCCGATATTGTAGCGCTCCGGAATCCGCCAGCGGAACGCGGCGCGCAGGCGCTCATAGTCGCGGATATCGGGAAGCATGCGGCAGGTCCTCGGCAAAAGCGGCGCACGATAGGCGAAGCCCAAAGCCGCTGTCACCTTGGCCTAAAGTAAACCGGCAGGCCGATCAGAAGGCCCTCTCGGCCTCCGCCGGCAGGAAGCCTTCGGCAAAGGCGTTGCCTGCCTTCGCCTTGTCCTTGAGAGGAACGCTCAGGGCGATCTGGTCGAGCGCTCTCTGCCAGCGCGCCTTGTCGATGCCACCAAAGCCGTTCGCCTTCACGGTCGGCGTCATCACGTAGTGATCGAGCGCCATCTTGAGGCGCTCCAGCTCGATCTCGGGGCGCGCGCCTTCATTGCGTTGGAGCACGCCCGCGATCGCCGCCTCAGGCCCGGCGACGACATCCCGGACGCTGCGCGTGATTGCCCGCAACAGCCCGCGCACTGTCTGCGGCTTCTCCGCCAGCAGCTTTGACGAGACGATCACCGCATTGCCGTAGAGCTCGATGCCGTGATCGGCCATCAGCAGAGTGACAATGTCTGCGGCCGGCACGCCGCGCGCCTGGAGATTGATCAGGGAGGTGTGGGCGAAGCCGAAGATCGCATCGACCTCACCGGAAGCGAGCATGGGCTCGCGCACCGGAAAGCCGATATTCTCCAGCTTGATCTTGCCGTCGTCGATGCCATTGACCTTCCGGAACATCGGCCACTGCGCGAAGGCGCCGTCGCCAGCAGGCGCGCCCAGCTTCTTGCCTTCCAGGCTCTTGGGGTCGTTCGTGATGCCGCGGCTCTTGCGCCCGACGATCGCGAAGGGCGGCCGGTCATAGACCATCATTACCGCCTTGAGATCGATATTGGGGTTCTCGTCGCGGAAGCGGATCAGCGAATTCACATCGCCGAAGCCGGCATCGAATCCACCGGTCGCGACCCGTGGAATCGCTTCGCGCGAGCCCGTCCCGGGCTCGATCGTGACATCGAGACCCTCATCACGGAAATAGCCCTTGTCCAGGGCTGTGAGAAACAGTGCCGCCGGCCCTTCGTAGCGCCAGTCGAGCGTGAATTTGAGCGGTGCTGCAGCGGTTGCGATCCGAGCAAATCCCGCAGAGGCGGCCAGCGCGCCCCCGGCGAGAACGCGCCCAAAGCCACGCCGCGAAAGCGGCACGTGGAACGGGGGCAGCGTAGCGGACATGTCAGGCTCCCGAATGACGGCGGCCGATATGGGCGGCAGCAACTCGCGGCATTCAGTCCAGCAAACATCGTGCCGGAGAAGCATACGCCTACAGGGACCCAACTAGCCCCAAGGTCAAGCGCCAACAGGGCGAGATCGCGGCGAAATCGCGGAAATGGTTACGTTTTTCTGCGGCAGTGCTGCAAGAGTCACAAGGGCAGCGCGCCGTCGGTCTTGACCTCCTCCATCACCGCATAGGTGCGCGTCTCGCGCACGGCCGGCAGCGCCAGCAGGACCTCGCCGAGAAAGCGGCGATAGGCGTTCATGTCGGCGACGCGGGTCTTGACCAGATAGTCGAAGCCGCCGGCGACCATATGGCATTCCAGCACCTCTGGCGCCCGCTTCACCGCCGCGGCGAAGCGTTCGAACGCATCGGGCGTCGTCTTGTCGAGATAGACCTCGACGAAGACCAGAAGGTGCAGGCCGAGCTTCACCGGATCGAGCGTGGCGCGATAGCCGGTGATGAAACCGTCGCGCGCCAACCGCTTCAGGCGTTCGCCCGTCGCGGTCGGCGACAGCCCGACCTTCTCCGCCAGCTCGACGCCGGCGGCGCGCCCGTCGTTCTGGAGCAAGGCGAGCAGACGCCGGTCGGTTCGATCCAAAGCCGCATTATTCTCTGCCATTTTATCTTCCAGCAGGACAAATCACTATATCTTTGCCGAAATCTCCATTGATATCCAGCTCGCTTGCGATGATTCTGCAGATCATCCCGCCGCCGAGACCCGGAGCTCACTTCATGGCCGCCCCTGCGCCCGTCTTCCACGCCCCCTATGCCGAGGACGACGCCGCGATCGCCGGTCGCCTGCTCTCCGGCGGTCGCCGGGATCCACTGGCCAAGGCGAGGATCGACGCCCGCGCCACTTCGCTGGTCGACGCCATCCGGACCCGCAAGGTCGGCCTCGGCGGCATCGAAGAACTGCTGCGCGAATACTCGCTCTCGACCAAGGAAGGCCTCGCGCTGATGGTGCTGGCCGAGGCGCTGCTGCGCGTGCCGGATGCCGCCACCGCCGACCGGCTGATCGAGGACAAGCTCGGCCAGGGCGATTTCGCCCATCACGAATCCAAGTCGGATGCTTTCCTGATCTCGGCCTCGTCCTGGGCGCTCGGCATCACCGCCCGCATCATCCAGCCCGGCGAGACCCCGACCAGCATCATCGGCAACCTCTCCAAGCGCCTCGGCCTGCCCGCCGTGCGCACCGCGACGCGCCAGGCGATGCGCGTCATGGGCAACCATTTCGTCCTCGGCCAGACCATCGAGGAGGCGCTGAAGCGCGCCCGCTCCGGCTCGGGCAAGCTCTACCGCTACTCCTTCGACATGCTCGGCGAAGGCGCGCGCACGCAAGCCGATGCCGACCGCTACTACGCCTCTTATGCCGATGCGATCGACGCCATCGGCCGCTCCGCCGGCAACGATCGCCTGCCGAACCGCCCGGGCATCTCGGTCAAGCTCTCGGCCCTGCATCCGCGCTATGAGGCGACCAATCGCGAGCGCGTGTTGGCCGAGCTGACGCCGAAGGTGATCGAGCTCGCCCGCCAGGCCAAGGCCTACGACCTCAACTTCACCGTCGACGCCGAGGAGGCCGACCGGCTCGAGCTCTCGCTCGACGTCATCGCCGCGGTGATGGCCGATCCCTCGCTCGCCGGCTGGGACGGTTTCGGCCTCGCTATCCAGGCCTATCAGAAGCGCGCCTCGGCGGTGATCGCCCACATCGCCGCCCTCGCCGAAACCTATGACCGCCGGCTGATGGTCCGCCTGGTCAAGGGCGCCTATTGGGACACCGAACTGAAGCGCGCCCAGGAGCGCGGCCTGCCCGACTATCCGGTCTTCACCCGCAAGGCGATGACCGACCTCAACTACGAGGCCTGCGCGAAGCAGCTGCTGGCGCTGCGCCCGCGCATCATTCCCCAGTTCGCCACCCATAATGCGCTGACCGTCGCGACCGTCGCCGAGCTCGCCGGCGATGCCGAGAATTTCGAGTTCCAGCGCCTGCACGGCATGGGCGAGGCGCTGTATGAGCGGCTGCTGCAGTCGGATTCCGGCTTCGCCTGCCGCACCTATGCCCCGGTCGGCGGCCATCAGGACCTGCTCGCCTATCTCGTCCGCCGCCTGCTCGAGAACGGCGCCAACTCCTCCTTCGTTTCGGTCTCCGGCGATCCCGACGTGCCGGTCGCGACGCTGCTGGTGCCGCCGGCCGACATCATCGGCTCGCCCAGCGCCGCCCGCCATCGCCGCATCCCGCTGCCGGCCGAGCTCTTCGGCCCCTCGCGCCGCAACTCCGCCGGCGTCGAGCTCGGCGATGCACAGAGCCTTGCCGCCCTGCTCGCCGAGGTCCACGCCGCCGCAGCCAAGCCCGTACCCGAGGCGATGCCGCTGATCGACGGCAAGCCCGGTACCGGCACCGCCCGCGACGTGCCCTCGCCGATCGACGGCAAGCCGGTCGGCCGCGTCACCGAGGGCGATGCCGCCAGCGCCGAGAAGGCGATGGCTGCGGCCAAGGCCGGCTTCCACGCCTGGAACGCGACGCCGGCCCGCAACCGCGCCGCCTCGCTGCGCCAGGCCGCCGATCTGATGGAAGCGCGCCGCGGCCCGATCCTGGCGCTGCTCCAGTCCGAAGCCGGCAAGACGCTCGACGACGCCATCGCCGAATTGCGCGAGGCCGTCGACTTCCTGCGCTATTACGCGGCGGAGGCGGAGGCGAAGTTCGCCGTGCCGACCGCCCTGCCCGGCCCGACCGGCGAGGAGAACCGCCTGATCCTGCGCGGCCGCGGCCCCTTCGTCTGCATCGCGCCCTGGAACTTCCCGCTGGCGATCTTCGTCGGCCAGGTCGCCGCTGCGCTGGTTGCCGGCAATAGCGTCGTCGCCAAGCCCGCGCCGCAGACCCCGCTGATCGCCGCGCTCGCCGTGCGCCTGCTGCACGAGGCCGGCATCCCCAAGTCCGCGCTGCACTTCGCCCCGGGCGACGGCAAACTCGGCGCGGCGCTGGTCGCGCACAGGGATGTCGCCGGCGTCGCGTTCACCGGCTCGACCGCGACCGCCCGCGCCATCAACCGGGCGCTCGCCGCCAAGGACGGCCCGATCGTGCCGCTGATCGCCGAGACCGGCGGCCTCAACGCTATGATCGTCGACGCCACTGCGCTGGCCGAGCAGGTCGCCGACGACGTCGTGCTCTCCGCCTTCCGCTCGGCCGGCCAGCGCTGCTCGGCGCTGCGCTTGCTCGTCGTGCAGGAGGACGTCGCCGACAAGATGGTCGAGATGATCGAGGGCGCCGCCAGCGAGCTCACCCTCGGCGACCCCCGCCAGATCGAGACCCATGTCGGCCCGGTGATCGACGCCGCCGCCAAGGAGCGCCTCGACGCCCATATCGCCGCGATGCGCGCCGCCGGCCGCGTCACCTATGCCGGCAAGACGCCGTCTCTGCCCGGCACCTTCGTCGCCCCGCACATCATCAGGCTCGACAAGGTCGCGGATCTTGCCGCCGAGCATTTCGGCCCGGTGCTGCATGTCGTGCGCTGGAAGGCGGGCCAGCTCGACAAGGTGCTCGCCGAGATCGAGGCCACCGGCTACGGCCTGACCTTCGGCCTGCATTCGCGCATCGAGGCCACTGTCGAGCGCGTGGTCGACCGGCTCTCGACCGGCAACATCTATGTCAACCGCAACATGATCGGCGCGGTCGTCGGCGTGCAGCCCTTCGGCGGCCACGGGCTGTCGGGCACCGGCCCCAAGGCCGGCGGCCCGAACTACCTGCCGCGCTTCGCCACCGAGCAGACGGTGACGATCAACACCGCGGCGGCCGGCGGCAACGCCTCGCTGATCGCGATGGGGGAGTAACGCCGGCGCGGGTATTCAACCCAGCGTCGCGGCTGCCGCCTTCGCGCCCGTCTGGAACAGGCTGTCGAGATGTCCGGCCACGGCCTGCGTGAAGCGCTGCTCGCGCGGCAAGTCGTCGCCGAAGATCGCGCCGATGCCGAGAAGCGCTTCACTCAGCGCTGCGGCGTTGCGACCGGCCGCCTTGGCGCGCACCGCGAATTCGGCGGCGAGCGGGTCGCGCACGTCGATCGACTCGCCCCTCTCGTCGGTGCCGGTGACATAGGACATCCAGGCGGCGACGCCGAGCGCGAGGTGCTCGATCGGGGCGCCGGCTTTCAGGCGCTCGCGGATGGTGCCGAGCAGGCGCTGCGGCAGCTTCTGCGAGCCGTCCATGGCGATCTGCCAGGTGCGGTGCCTGATCGCCGGGTTCTGGAAGCGGGCGAGCAGGTCCCCGGCATAGGCCTTGAGATCGACGCCCTGCGGAGCCGGCACGGTCGGAATGATCTCGCCCCACAGTCCCTGCAGGAAGCGGGCGAAGACCGGATCGCCGCTCGCCGCCGCAACCGTCTCGTGGCCGGCGAGATAGCCGAGATAGGCAAGGCTCGAATGCGCGCCGTTGAGCATGCGCAGCTTCATGAACTCGAAGGGCGCGACCTCGGAGACCATCTGCGCGCCGACCTCGTGCCAGCGCGGCCGGCCGGCGGCAAAGACGTCCTCCACCGCCCATTGCCGGAAGGGCTCGCCGATCACCGGGGCAGCATCGTCGAGGCCGAGCAGACCAGCGACCTCGGCGATATCAGCGTCGGTCGTCGCCGGGACGATCCGGTCGACCATGGTCGAGGGGAAGGCCCCGTTGGCTTCGATCCAGGCGGCGAGCCTGTCGTCGCGCAGGGCGGCGAAATCGCGGACGAGGCCGGCCAGGACATGGCCATTGGAGGGGAGATTGTCGCAGCAGAGCGCCGTGAACGGGCCGAGGCCTGCTTCCTTACGGGCAGCGAGACCGGCGACGATCAGTCCGACAGCCGAGCGCGGCGCATCGGGATTGGCGAGGTCGTGGATGATGTCGGGGTGGTCGGCCTTGAGCCTGCCGGTCGCCGGATCGTGGCAATAGCCCTTCTCGGTGACGGTGAGCGAGACGATCCTGGTCTCGGGCGCGGCAAGCTTCGCGACCAGAACCTGAGGGCTCTCGGGCGCGACGAGCACGTCGAGCACTGAGCCGATGACGCGCAGCTCCGGCCCGGCAGGTGCGCGCTTCAGGAAGGTGTAGAGCCCGTCCTGCGGCTTGAGCCGGTCGCGCTGGTCGGGCCGCTGCAGGCTGGCGCCGACGATGCCCCAGGCGCCAAACTCCGTTTCCAGAGCGTCGTCGGTGAACTCGCACATATGGGCGCGGGTGAAAGCCCCTAGGCCGAGATGGACGATGCCGGGCTGGAGCTTGCTGCGATCATAACCCGGCCGTCTGACGGCGGCCGGAAGGGAAGCGAGCGTGGCGGAGGACAGACGGGTCAATGGAACAGCCTCGGCAGCCAGAGGGAGATGCCGGGCACATAGGTCACCAGCAGCAGCACGGCAACAGAGGCGCCGTAGAACGGCCAGATCGTGCGCATGGATTCGCCGATCGAGATGCGCCCGATCGCGCAAGCGACGAACTGCACCGAGCCGACCGGCGGGGTGTTGAGCCCGATGCCGGCATTGAGGATCAGGATCACGCCGAAATGGATCGGGTCGACGCCGAAGGCCTTGACCACCGGCAGGAAGATCGGCGTGCAGATGATGATCATCGGCGCCATGTCCATGAAGGTGCCGAGCACCAGCAGGATGATGTTGATCATCAGGAGGATGACGAGCGGGTTGTCCGAGACCGCCTTCATCGCTGCGATCGTCGCCTGCGGCACCTGCAGGAAGGCCATCAGCCAGCCGAAGGAGCCGGCGGCGCCGATCACCAAGAGCACCATGGCGGTGGTGCGGACCGCGCCGAGCGTCGCCTCGACGAAGGCGGTCCAGGTCAGCTGGCGATAGACCAGGATGGTGACGAGGATGGCGTAGACCACCGCGACGCAGGAGGATTCCGTCGCGGTGAAGACGCCGGAGCGGACGCCGCCGAAGATGATGCCGATCAGCAGGATGCCGGGCAAAGCGAGCACGACATAGCGCCCGACGGCGGCGAAGCCGGGGAAGGCCTCGCGCGGATAGCCGCGCTTCACCGCCACCGCCCAGGCCGCGAACATCAGCGCGGCGCAGAGCAGCAGGCCTGGCACGACGCCGGCGGTGAAGAGGTCGGCGATCGAAAGGTTTCCGCCCGCCGAGAGCGAATAGATGATCATGTTGTGCGAGGGCGGGATCAACAGGGCGATGATCGCCGCATTCGCGGTGACGTTGACGGCGTAGTCGGCGTCGTAGCCGCGCTTCTTCATCTGCGGGATCATCAGGCCGCCGACGGCCGAGGCGTCGGCCACGGCCGAGCCGGAGATCCCGCCGAAGAGCGTGCAAGTGACGACGTTGACCTGGCCGAGGCCGCCGCGCAGATGGCCGACCAGGCTCGCCGCCATCTGGATCAGGCGCTCGGCGATGCCGCCGCGGATCATCAGGTCGCCGGCATAGATGAAGAACGGGATCGCCATCATGGCGAAGGCGTTCATGCCGGAATTCATCTGCTGGAAGACGACGACCGGCGGCAGGCCCATATAGACGACGGTCGCGACCGAGGCGATGCCGAGGCAGAAGGCGACGGGAACGCCGATCAGCAGCAGCAGCGAGAAGGTGCCGAAGAGAACCCAGAGTTCCATGGTTCAGACCTCCTGCTCGGAGCCGAAATGGCCGAAGCCGAGCGGGGCCTGCTTCTCGCCGGTGACGAAGAGCAGCATCTTCTCGAGTGCGAACAGGGCGATCAGCGCGCCGCCGGCGGCGATCGGGATGTAATCCCAGCCGCGCGAGATGCCGATGATCGGCATGCGGTCGCTCCAGGTGCCGGCGGCCAGCTGGGCGCCGTAGACCAGCATGGCGATGCCGAAGGCGCAGACCAGGCCCTCGCCGATCAGGATCAGCGCGGCCCGCAAGGGCGGCGGCGACATCACCAGCCCAACCTCGAAGCCGAGATGGTCGCTCTCGCGCACGCCGACGGCGGCGCCGAGCAGGATGAACCAGGACATCAGGAAGAGCGAGCCCGCCTCGACCCAGATCGGCGTGTCGTTGAGGACGTAGCGGCCGAACACGCCCCAGGCGACCATGATCGTCATCAGGACGAGGCCGGCGCCGGCGGTGAACAGGGCGTAGAGGCTGAGCTTGGCGCCGAGGCGCGTCAGATGCGCGGTGAAGGCGTGCATGGATGTGTCCCGGCGCTGTCAGTTCTTGCGAGTCGTCCCGGGCGAGCGAAGCGAAGACCCGGGACCCATGCCGCAACGGTTCAGGCATGGATCCCGGACCGGCGCGGCTTCGCCGCTTGTCCGGGATGACGAAGTTGGAAGGGGCGGCGGTGAAGCCGCCCCGGTCGTCAGATCACTTCACCGCCTGGATGGCGGCGACCATTTCCTTGAGCTTCGGATCGGTGACGAACTTGTCGTAGACCGGCTTCATCGCGTCGATGAAGGGCTGCTTCTCGACCGCGTTGATCTGGGCGCCGCCGGCCTTGACCTTGGCCTCCGAGGCCTTCTCGCGGGCGTCCCAGAGCTCGCGCATCTTGGCGACGGATTCCTTGGCGGCGGCCTTGATCAGCGCCTGGTCGGCGGCGTTGAACTTGTCGAAGGAGCGCTTCGACATCACCAGCACTTCCGGCGAGAGCGAGTGCTCGGTCTGCGAATAGAACTTCGAGACCTCGAAATGCCGGGTCGACTCATAGGAGGGCCAGTTGTTCTCAGCGCCGTCGATGACGCCGGTCTGCAGGGCCGAATAGACCTCGCCGAACGGCATCGGCGTGGCATTGGCGCCGAGCGCCGAGACGAGGCTGACGAACATGTCGGACTGCTGCACGCGGATCTTCATGCCCTTCATGTCGGCGGGCGTGTTGATGGCGCGCTTGGAATTATAGAAGGAGCGCGAGCCGGAATCGTAGAAGGCGAGGCCGATCAGGTCGTGCTTCTCGAAATCCTTGAGCAGATTGTCGCCGATCGGCCCGTCCATGACCTTCCGCATGTGCTCGACCGAGCGGAAGATGAAGGGCAGCGACGGCACATTGGTCGCCGGGATCAGGTTGTTGAACGGCGCCATATTGATGCGGTTCATGTCGATGACGCCGAAACGCGTCTGGTCGATCGTGTCCTTCTCCTGGCCGAGCTGGGCCGAGTGGAAGACGTTGATCTTGATCCGCCCCTGGGTGCGCTCGTCGAGCAGCTTGCCCATGTGGCGGACGGCCTCGACCGTCGGATAGTCGGTCGGGTGGATGTCGGTCGAGCGCAGAGTGACGTTCTGCGCCTGAGCCGAGGTCGCGAGCAGCGCGGCGAAGGCGACGCCGGCGAGCGCGGAGAAACTGCGTCGATTGAGCATGGTCTTGTCCTCTCCCCAATAAAGTCGCCGGCTTATTCCGGTCGTTCTTGTCCCCTGGCGGGAGCTGCGCCGGCACGGCCGGGAACAGCGGTCTTTCACAAAAATTCCGTCCGCATCGGTGTGAAGGAATCGATCAATTGCCCGGCCTCGATGTTGACGACGCCGTGGACGAGGTTCTCGGGCACGAAGAAGGTGTCGCCGGCGGCAAGCCGGCTGGTCTTGCCATCGATGGTGACGTCGAAGACGCCGCTTTCGACATAGGATGCCTGGCGGTGCGGGTGCTGATGAGCCTTGCCGACAGCCCCCTGCTCGAAGGCGACGCGCACCACCATCAGGTCCGGGCCATAGGCCATAATCTTGCGCTTCACGCCGGGCTCGGTCGGCTCCCAGGCGATCTCGCCGTCATGCTGGAAGAAAGAGTTGAGACGGTTCGTCATCGCGCCAGCCAGCCTCCGTCGACGGGTAGGATCGCGCCGTGGATGTAGGCCGCGGCGTCGCTCGCCAGGAACACCGCCGCGCCGCCGATATCGGACGGCCGGCCCCAGCGCCCGGCCGGGATGCGGGCGAGGATCGCGGCGTTGCGGTCGGGATCGGCGCGCAGCGCTTCGGTGTTGTTGCTCTCGACATAGCCGGGAGCGATCGCGTTGACGTTGATGCCTTTCGCTGCCCACTCGCAGGCGAGCAGCCGCGTCAGGCCGGCGAGCCCGCTCTTGCTCGCCGTGTAGGAGGCGACGCGGATGCCGCCCTGGAAGGAGAGCAGCGAGGCGATGTTGACGATGCGGCCGGTGCGGCCGGCCGTCAGCGCCGCCTTGGCGAAGGCCTGGGCCAGGAAGAAATTGGCCTTGAGGTTGAGGTTCATCACCTCGTCCCAGTCACTCTCGCTGAAATCGAGCGCGTCGGCCCGGCGGATGATGCCGGCATTGTTGACGAGGATGTCGAGCGGGCCGGCGAGCGCCTGAGCCTGTTCGATCACCCGCGCTGCGACGCCGCCCTGCTGAAGGTCGGCCTGAAGCGAAAGGCAGGTGCCGCCGGCATCGGCGATCAGCTTTTCCGTCTCCGCCATGCTCGAACGCCCGGCTGCGACGACCCTGGCGCCGGCCTGAGCGATGGCCAGAGCGATGCCCTGGCCGATGCCGGTATTGGCGCCGGTGACCAGCGCCGTGCGGCCGTCCAGCGAGAAGGGCGAGACCGTCGCCATCAGCGCAGCGTCTCCACCGGGGCAGCGTCCATGTCGGTGAATTCGACATTGTCGCCGGCCATGGCCCAGACGAAGGAGTAGTTCGAGGTGCCGCAGCCGCAATGGATCGACCAGTTCGGCGAGATCACCGCCTGCTCGTTAGCCACGAGGAGGTGGCGGGTCTGCTGCGGCTCACCCATGAAGTGGAAGACGCGGTGGGCCGGGTCGAGGTTGAAGTAGAGATAGGCCTCCATCCGCCGCGTATGGGTGTGGCAGGGCATGGAGTTCCAGACCGAGCCCGGCTCCAGCGCCGTCATGCCCATGACCAGCTGGTTGGTGCCGGTCGAGTTCGGCATGATGTATTGCCGGATGGTGCGCTTGTTCGAGGTCTCGGCCGAGCCGAGATGGATGGTGTTGGCGTCTTCCTTGCGGATGAGCTGGTGCTTGGCTTCGCGATGCGCCGGGGCGCTGGTCAGATAGAACTTGGCCGGGTTGGCCGGATCGGCGCTGGCGAAAGACACCTCCTTCGCGCCGAGCCCGACATAGAGCGCGTCGAGACTGGGCAACTCGAAGCGCTCGCCGTCGACGCTGACCGAGCCGGCGCCGCCGAGGTTGATCACGCCGAGCTCGCGTCGCGCCAGGAAGAAGGGCGTGCCGGTCGGCGGGAACGGGTCGAGCGTCAGCGGCTTGGCCGCCGGCGTCGCGCCGCCGACGATCATGCGGTCGTAATGGCTATAGGTCAGCGTGACCTCGCCGGGCACGAAGATGCGCTCGATCAGGAAATCCTGGCGCAGGGCCTCTGTGTCGTAGCCACGCACGTCACGAGGGTGGGCGGCCTGGCGTTCGTCGATGGTCTTGGTGGCGCTGGTCACAGCCGGTAGGCCTCCTTGGCCAGGCGATAGGCGAGATCGTGGGCGACTTCCGCCGCCTCGTCCTCGTCGAGACGGTGCTCGGCGACGAGCTTGGCGAGGTAGTGGCAGTCCATCCGGCGGGCGACGTCATGGCGCGCTGGGATCGAGAGATAGGCGCGGGTGTCGTCGTTGAAGCCGACGGTGTTGTAGAAGCCGGCGGTCTCGGTGGTGAGCTCGCGGAAGCGCAGCATCGCCTCGGGCGCATCGAGGAACCACCAGCCCGGCCCGAGCTTCAGCGCCGGGTAATGGCCGGCGAGCGGGGCGAGCTCGCGCGAATAGCTGGTCTCGTCGAGGGTGAAGGCGATGACGGTGAGGCCACGCTCGTTGCCGACCGCGTCGAGAAGCGGCTTCAGCGCCGAGACATAGTCCATCCCACGCGGGATGTCGGAGCCCATGTCGCGGCCGAACTGCTCGAACAGATGCGGGTTGTGGTTGCGATAGGAGCCGGGGTGGATCTGCAGGACGAGCCCGTCATCGAGGCTCATCTTCGCCATCTCGGTCAGCATCTGGCCGCGGAAGACGTCAGCGTCCTCGGCCGAGAACTTGCCCTTCAGGATCTTGGCGAAGAGTTTTTCGCACTCGGCCGGCGTCAGGTTGGCGGTGCGGGCCGTGGCGTGGCCATGGTCGGAGGAGGTCGCCCCGCGTTCGATGAAATAGCCGCGGCGCTTGCGATGGGCCTCGAGATAGCCGTTCCAGCTGGCGACATCCTCGCCAGTCAGTTCGCCGAACTGCGTAAGATTGTCCTTGAAGCCCTCGAAGTCGGGGTCGACGACGCTGTCGGGACGATAGGCGGTGACGACCTTGCCGCCCCAGCCGGACTCCCGGATCATGTCGTGCCATTTCAGCGGATCGAGCGCGCCTTCGGTGGTGGCGATCGCCTCGATCTTGAAACGCTCGAACAGCGCTCGCGGACGCATCGCATCCTGCTCCAGCTGCTCGGCGATGCGGTCATAGATGCGGTCGGCGCTTTCGGCGGAGAGGCGCTCGGTGATGCCGAAGATCGAGAACGCCGCGTGCTCGAACCAGAGCCGGGTCGGCGTGCCCCGGAACAGGTGCCAGTTGCTGGCGAAGAGCTTCCAGATCTGGCGCGGGTCGCCCTCGATTTCGCCGCCATCCTTGCGGGCGATGCCGAGCTGCTCGAGCCTGATGCCCTGCGAGTAGAGCATGCGGAAGATGTAGTGGTCCGGCTTGACGAACAGCGTTGCCGGATCGGGAAACGGCTTGTCCTCGGCGAACCAGCGCGGATCGGTGTGGCCGTGCGGCGAGATGATCGGCAGGTCGCGGACGCCGGCATAGAGACGGCGCGCAATGCCGCGCGTCACCGGCTCGGCAGGCAAAAGACGATCGTCGTGCAGCAGCATCGCTGGCGTTTCCTCTATCGGGCCGGACCATAGGGCCGGCGTTGGTGATGTCAATATACTAATATACTAGTATGCGTTGCTCAGCCGTGTTACGCCCTGATTGGCCGCGGAGCGCGCATCGTGGTCCAATAAGGAGGCGATCATGGCCGGGATAGGACAATGTCGGAGGCGCTAGGGATAGGCGAGACCGGGACCTTGCGCCGCGAGCGCAAGCCGCAGCGCCTGGCCGGAGCGTCGGCAGGGCGCGCCACGGCCGCTTCCGTCGTGCAGGACGAGCTTCGCCGCGAGATCCTCGACATGGTGCTTCGGCCGAGCGTGCCGCTCTCCGAGAAGGACCTCACCGCCCGCTTCGGCATGAGCCGCACCCCGGTGCGCGAGGCGCTGATTCGGCTGAAGGAAGAGGGCCTCGTCGAGATCTTCCCGCAGGCCGGCACCTTCGTCGCGCGCATTCCAATCGGCGCAATCCCCGAGGCGGTGTTCATCCGCCAGGCGCTGGAATGCGCTACGGTCGAGGTGCTGGCGCGGACGGCCACCGCCGACGACATTGCAAGGCTCGATGCGACGATCGCCGTGCTGCACGAGTCGCATGAGGCTGGCGACCAGGAGCGCTTCCACCTTGCCGACGAGGAATTCCACGAGGCGCTCGCCGACATCGCCGGCTATCCCGGCGTCTGGAAGCTCGCCCAGGCCGCCAAGAGCCAGATCGACCGCTGCCGGCGGATGACGCTGCCGGTGCCTGGACGGATGGCGATGGTGATCCGCGAGCACCTCGCCATCGTCGACGAGATCAGGCGGCACGACGCCTCGGCCGCGGTCGTCGCGATGCGCCAGCATCTCGGCACGCTGCTGCCCGACCTCGTGCATCTCAAGGCGAGCTATCCGGATTATTTTGTTTGATCGAGCCCGTCATTCTCGGGCGGAGCGAAGCGCAGACCCGAGAATCTGCAGACCCGAGAATCTCATGACAAGAAGGCGCTGGTCGGCGCCTCTTCCGGCCGGAGATGCTCGGGGCGAGCCCGAGCATGACGCGCCCTTCAGTGCTCTTGCCTCGCTCCCACCTCCCGCGCCATCTTGCGCCGCAACGACGATGGAGGCGGGACGATGACGACGCGGCGCGATCTTCTGGCGGGAGCGGGCCTCGCCGCGCTCGCAACCCAGCTTCCGCTCGCCGCGCTCGCGCAGGCCAAGGACAGCGTCACCATCGGCATGACGCTGGAGCCGCCGACGCTCGATCCGACCTCGGGCGCGGCACAGGCGATCCGCGAAGTCGTGCTGCAGAACATCTTCGAGGGGCTGGTGGCGATGGACCGCACCGGCAAGCTGGTGCCGGCGTTGGCCGAGAGCTGGACGCTCGCGCCCGACAATCTCACCTACACCTTCAAGCTGCGGGCGAATGCGCGCTTCCATGACGGCACGCCGCTAGCCTCGCGCGATGTGAAGTTCTCCTTCGAGCGCGCCGTCGCGCCCGATTCGACCAATGCCCAGCGCTGGATCTTCACGCCGATCGAGAGCATCGAGGTACCAGATCCGGTCACCGTGATCATCAAGCTGAAGCAGCCGACGGCGAACTTCGTCTACGGACTCTCATGGGGCGATGCGATCATCGTCTCGCCGGCCACGGCAGCGAACAACAAGACCAATCCGGTCGGCACCGGTCCGTTCAAGTTCGCACGCTGGAACCGCGGCGACCGGCTCGAGCTGGCGCGCAACGACGAGTACTGGGGGACGAAGCCCGCGCTCGCCAAGGCAACCTTCCGCTTCATCTCCGATCCGCAGGCGCAGGTCGCGGCACTCCGGGCCGGTGACATCGACGTCTTCACCAATCTCTCGGCGCCCGAGGCGATCCCGCAGCTCAAGGCCGATCCGAAGCTCAAGGTCACGCTCGGCAAGACCGAGGGCGAGACCATCCTCGCCATCAACAACGTCAAGGCGCCGTTCAGCGATGTCCGGGTGCGCCAGGCGATCTCGCATGTGCTCGACCGCAAGACGATCGCGCTCGGCATCTACGGCTTCGACCTTGACTATATCGGCAGCCATTTCTCGCCGCTGCATCCGGCTTATGTCGACCTGACCCAGACCTATCCGGTCGACCTCGCCAAGGCGAAGGCCCTGCTCGCGGCCGCCGGCTTCCCGAAGGGCTTCGAATGCACGTTGCGTTTGCCGCCGCCGGCCTATGCCAGGCGCGGGGGCGAGATCATTGCTGCGCTGCTGGCGCAGATCGGCATCACCGCCAGGATCGAGCCGCTGGAATTCCCGCAATGGCTGGAACGGGTGTTCAAGAACAGGGATTTCGACCTGACGATCATCTCGCACACCGAGCCGCTCGACATCGCCAACTACGCCCGCGACGACTACTATTTCCAGTACAGGAATCCCGAGTTCAAGGCGCTGATCGAGACGATCGACCGCACCGTCGACGAGGGCGAGCGCAACAAGCTCTATGGCGACGCGCAGCGCATGTTGGCGCGCGATGCGGTCAACGGCTTCTTGTTCATCCTGCCGAAAATCACGGTGACCAAGGCCGATCTGGAGGGCATGTGGACCGACTGGCCGCTGCCGCTGACGCCACTGGCGGAGGTGCGCTGGCGGTAGCGGTTGTGACAGCTTCGCCGTCATTGCGAGCGCAGCGAAGCAATCCAAGGGGACGTAGCGCTCTGCCGCCCCTGGATTGCTTCGTCGCTGTGCTCCTCGCAATGACGCCGGCTGCTCGCGGCGACGGTGCGGGGTTCATCTGATGACCGCCTACCTGCTCCGCCGCCTGCTCGCCTTCGCCCTGACGCTGCTCGGCGCGGCGATCGTCATCTTCCTCGTGCTGGAGATCCTGCCGGGCGATCCGGCGGCGGTGACGCTCGGGCTCAATGCGGCGCCGGAAGCGCTCGCGGCGCTGCGGGTCGAGATGGGGCTCGACCAGCCGGCGCTGCTGCGCTTCTTCAATTGGATCGGCGGACTCGTCACCGGCGATCTCGGCCTCAGCTACACCTATCGTGTGCCGGTGACGCAATTGATCGGCGAGCGCATGGTGGTGACGCTGCCGTTGGCGTCGATGGCGATCCTGCTCGCTTCCGCGATCGGCATCCCGCTCGGGGCGCTCGCTGCGGCCAACCATAACCGCGCCGGTGATGCCGCGGTGATGGTCTTCGCCCAGGCCGGGCTCGCCATTCCGAATTTCTGGTTTGGCCTGCTGCTCGTGCTGGTCTTCGCCGTCGGGGCCGGCTGGCTGCCGGCCGGCGGTTTCCCGGGCTGGCAAGCCGGCTTCTGGCCGGCGCTGAAATCGCTCCTGCTGCCGGCGGTCGCGCTCGCTCTGCCACAGGCGGCGATCCTCGCCCGCGTCACCCGCTCGGCCATGCTGGAGACGATGCAGGAAGACTATGTCCGCACCGCCCGGGCCAAGGGCGTGAGCCGGCGACGGACCATGCTGCGCCATGTCCTGCGCAACGCGCTGATCCCGGTCGTTACCGTGCTGGGCCTGCAGTTCTCGGTGCTGCTGGCGGGCGCGATCATCATCGAGAACGTCTTCGCCCTGCCTGGCCTCGGCCGACTCGTCTTCCAGTCGATCGCCCAGCATGACCTGATCGTGGTCAAGGACCTCGTCATGCTGTTCTCCGCACTGGTCGTCTTCATCAACTTCGCGATCGAATTGCTCTACGGGCTGATCGATCCGCGCCTGCGGCAGGCGTCATGAGCGCGGTCGCGCCACGCTCCCGCCCGCGACGCTGGTGGGCCTCGCCGTCCTTCCTGGTCGGGCTGCTGCTGGGTGGATTGGTCGTCGCGATGGCGCTGATCTCCTATATCTGGACGCCCTATGAGCCGACCCAGATGGCGATCCTCAAGCGCCTGCGCCCGCCTTCGGCCGAGCACTGGTTCGGCACCGACCAGTTCGGCCGCGACGTGTTCTCGATGATCATGGTCGGCGCCCGCAATTCGCTGGCGGTGGGCCTTGGCGCGGTCGGGCTCGGCCTGACAGTCGGCAGCGCGCTCGGGCTGATCGCGGCGATCCGGCGCGACGGGTGGCTCGATAACCTGATCATGCGCATGGCCGATTTCAGCCACGCCTTTCCGGCGGTGCTCTCGGCGATCATGATCAGCGCGGTCTGGGGTCCGGGCATGATGAACGCGGTGATCGCGATCGCGCTGTTCAGCCTGCCCTATTTCGCGCGACTGGCTCGTGGGGCGGCGCTGCAATGCTGGGCACTCGACTATGTGCTGGCGGCGCGCGCGGCCGGGCTGACCGAGATGGCGATCACCCGCCAGCATGTCCTGCCCAACATCGCCGGCGTGCTGGTGGTGCAGGCGACGATCCAGTTCGCGCTCGCTATCCTGGCCGAAGCCGGCCTGTCCTATCTCGGCCTCGGCACGCAGCCGCCTGCGCCAAGCTGGGGGCGGATGCTCAACGAGGCGCAGACCTTCATGGCGGCGCAGCCTTGGCTCGCGATCTTCCCGGGCGCGGCGATCGCGCTTTCGGTGCTGGCCTTCAATTTGCTGGGCGATGGCCTGCGCGACGCGGTCGATCCGCGCATGCGCCGCTCGCGCGATTGATCCCACTATGCTTGCGGAGTTCCAGTCATGATCGAGTTCGCCGATCTCAGCGCCGTTGACATGCTCCGGGCCTTCCGCTCGCGCGAGCTCTCGCCGGTCGAAGTCACCGAAGCGGTGATCCAGCGCATCGAGATTTGGGAGCCGTCGCTCAAGGCGCTCTACGCCTATGATCCGGAGGGCGCCCGCGCCGCCGCCAAGGAGAGCGAGAGCCGCTGGCGCCGGGGCGAGGCTCTGGCGCTCGACGGCGTGCCCTGCACGATCAAGGAGAACATCGCGACCAAGGGCACGGCAGTGCCGCTCGGCACGGCGGCGATGGAGCTTACCCCCGCCGCAGCCGATGCGCCGCCGGCGCAGCGCCTGCGCGAGGCCGGCTGCGTCATCTTCGCCAAGACGACGATGCCGGATTACGGCATGCTCTCCTCCGGCCTGTCGAGCTTTCACGAGCTGGCGCGCAACCCGTTCGATCTCTCGAAGAACCCCGGCGGCTCCTCGGCCGGGGCGGGCGCGGCGGGTGCGGCTGGTTACGGGCCGTTTCATGTCGGCACCGATATCGGTGGCTCGATCCGTCTTCCCGCCGGCTGGTGCGGTCTCGTCGGCCTGAAGCCCAGTTTCGGCCGCGTGCCGATCGACCCGACCTATTACGGCCGCGTCGCCGGGCCGATGACCCGCACTGTCGCCGACGCAGCGCTGATGATGCGCGAACTGTCGAAGCCGGACGAGCGCGACCCGATGAGCCTGCCGCCGCAGGAGATCGCCTGGTCCGACCTCGAACGCGAGCCGCGCGGGCTCAGGATCGGATTGCAGCTGGAGGCGGGCATCGGCCTCCCGGTCGAGCCTGAGACCAGGGCGGCGATCGTCAAGGCGGCCGAGCTGTTCCAGAAGGCCGGCGCCATCGTCGGGATCATGCCGCCCTTCCTGACGCAGGACATGCTCGACGGGCTCGACGATTTCTGGCGCCAGCGCGCCTGGGCCGAGATCGGTGCCTTGCCACGCGAACGGCAAGATAAGGTCCTGCCCTATATCTACGCCTGGGCCGAACGTGGCCACTCGCTCACCGGGGCGCAGGTCCATCGCGGCATGAGCCAGATGCTGGCGATCCGCCATGCGGCATTGAAGGCAGCCCAGCCCTTCGACTATGTACTCTCGCCGGTCTCGCCTGTGCCGAGCTTTGCCGCCGAGCTCGCCTCGCCGATCCACGATCCCGAACGCCCCTTCGAGCACATCGTCTTCACGGTGGCGGCCAATATGTCGGACCAGCCGGCGATCTCGGTCCACGCCGGCATGACCGCATCCGGCCTGCCGATCGGCCTGCAGATCACCGGCAAGCGTTTCGACGATCTCGGCGTGCTGCAGATGGCACGGGCGTGGGAGCGCCTGCGCGGGCAAGGGCCGGAATGGCCGAGGGTGCCGCGGATTTCGAGCGCGGCTGGTTGAGCGCGACATGTTCCCTCTCCCCTTGCGGGAGAGGGCTAGGGTGAGGGGTCTCGCGACACCTCCGTCATGCTCGCCCTTGTGGCGAGCATCCACGTCTTGAACACAGCCTTGCCCGAAGGAAGACGTGGATGGTCGGGACAAGCCCGACCATGACGCGGAAACGGCAGCACGACCCCTCATCCGGCCCTTCGGGCCACCTTCTCCCGCAGGGGGAGAAGGGAGCGGTGGACCTCTCAAGCCTTCTTCTTCCCAGCCTTGTTCAGCGCCGCCGCAGCCCGAATGAGCGCCGCCAGCGCCGCCTCGTCGACCGTGTCGCCCTCGTGGATGTCGATGGCGCGCCTGGTGTTGCCGTCGAGGCTGGAATTGAACAGGCTAGCAGGGTCGGGCAGCGAAGCGCCCTTGGCGAAGGTCAGCTTCACAGCGCCCTTATAGGTCTCGCCGGTGCAGATGATGCCGGCATGCTCCCAGACCGGGACGCCGCGCCATTTCCAGGTTTCCTCGACCTCGGGATCGGCCTGCCTGATGACGGCGCGGACCTTGGCGAGCGCTGTGCCGCGCCAGTCGGTCAATTCCGCGATCCGGGCGTCGATCTGCTCGGAGGCCGAGGCTGCGTCGCTGGTCTTGTCGCTCGTCTGCTTCATCGGGCTATTGTCTCTCCGTCTTTTTCCTCGTTGTCCGGCGCAGCTAGTTGCTCCCCATGAGCGGCTTGCCTGGCCCTGCGCCGCCAGGAAATTGCCACCCCATATGCGTTACGGAATCCATGACACTGCAAGCTAGCCCGACGACATGTGCTTGCACTTGCTTCAAGTGCTCAATGTCTATGGCCGTTTCAAATATTTCTTTCTGTCGGTTGACGAATAGTGGCACTGATGCGCCCTGAGCATTGGGAGCTCGCCATGAGCCATGGCACAGGGCGTTGCGGATGACAGTTGATCTCTTAATATCCTCCACTAATTCATCTACATTGATGGTCGTTGTTGCAGGATTGTCGCGCGCAGCTTTCCCATAAGATTCGGCTAAGTTCCAAAGCTGATCAGTTAACGCCCGTTCAAGTTGAGGTAGCCAACCTTGATAAGCCGTATCGATTTCGTCAGGACTGTAATTACGCGTGCCCGTGAAGGCGAAAATCGCCTTTCCTAATACCTCCTCAAGAAATCCGTACGATGCGATCGTGCGGCCGAGTTGCTCCCAGAATTGTGGCGAATGCCGGTGAGTAGGGAACGAAGGTGGTAATTGATCTCTATTGATTATCGCCCGATTCGCTTCGTCATTCATTGTTTGCTCACATTGCTCAGGAGATAGCGGCACATATCTATCTCTCACATCTTCTCACCCGGCAAGGCGGCCGCCTGCTTCACCCAGGCGGTGAATTGGGCCTCGTCGAGTTCGTCATCCTCGCGGATGTCGAGGTAGCGCACCTCCTTCTGCTTGGAGGTGCCCGGCGGGAGCGGATCGAGCGAAGCGCCGCGGAAGAAGGCGACCTTCACGTATTTCGCAAAGACATGGATGCCGAGGAACCAGTAATTGTCCTCCATCCCATAGAGCGGCGAGTTCCATTTCACCGCCTTCCTGACCCCAGGGACGGCGGCGCTGATCAGTGCGTCGAGGCGGGCGCCGAGGGGGCTCTTCCAGCCCGGCATCGCGGCGATATAGGCCTGCACCGGTTCTTCGCCATAGCCCTTGGCGATCTGCGGATTGCCGCCCGAGAGCAAGACGGGCTCGCCGCCTTCGGCGTTCGGCGTCGCTGCCGCTTTCGAGGTCTTGCTGGCCATGCGCTCCTCCTAGCCTTCCGCCCGTCGCCCTTGTCGCCAGCCGGCGGCATAGGGCAGCGCGAACATGTAGAGGCCCGAGAACATCAGCAGGAAAAGCGGCGGCAGCGGGGAGTAGACGATCCAGGCCGGCGGCGGCCCCAGCGCCATGGCGACGAAATTGGCGATCACCGTCGCGGTAAAAATGAGGGCGAGCCAGCGATGGCCTTGCCGAATAACGCCATTCAAAGTCATGAGTTGCGTCCTTGCAGAGATGGCAGCCGTTGTGGTCACCCCGCCTGCTCCAGCAGCTCTTCCAGCTTGCCGAGGAATTCCTGCCAGCCGGCCCGGGCGCCGCCGAAGGCCTGCTTCTGCTCGGGCCGGAAGCCGGCCTGCTCCATGCGCAGCAGCGTTCCCCTGGGCGTCGGGGTCAGCGTGAAGGTCACCGTGCTCTTCAAATTGAAGGCCGGATCGTCATGGGCGAAGTCCCATGTGTAGGACAGCGTCCGGTTCGTCTCGATGTCGAGGACCTCGCAATCGAGCACGCCGCCCCATTCGCCGCGCAGGTTGAAGCGATGGCCGACGACCGGCGCGAAATCGTTCTTCATCAGCCATTCCGCGATCAGATGCGGCTGGGTCAGGGCGCGCCAGAGCTTTTCCGGCGGGTGGGCGATCTCACGCTCGACGGTGACGGAGCGGGTCGGCATGGCGGTGGTCATTGGTCCATCCTTGCGAGCAAATTTTCGAGGTCGTCGAACCGCGCCTCCCAGAAGCCGGCCATCTGGCTGGTCCAGTCGATCAGCGGGCTGAGCGCGCCGAGCTGGGCGCTGTAATGGGTCTGGCGGCCGGCCTGCCGGTCACGCACCAGCCCGGCCTGCTTGAGGACGCCGAGATGTTTTGAGACCGCCGGCTGGGAGACGCCGGCCTGCGCGGTCAGCGCCCCGACCGTCAGCTCGCCGTCCCGGCACAGGCGCTCGAAGATCGCGCGCCGCGTCGGGTCGGCGAGCGTCCTGAACAGCATGTCGTGCGCGTCTGACATCACAATCGATAACCCGTTGGCTATGAGTTAACTCATAACCACAGAGATATGAGTTGGTCAAGCACCCTCGCGGGCAAAGCAGAACGGGGGTGTGAGAGGCGCGCTGGACCGAGTCGCGTGGCTCCCGCAGGATGCGCCCGAAACTGGGGGCATCGTCGCAAGCTGCGCGTCCCGTCACTCCGCCTTCGAGGACTTCACCATGGATCTAATGCTCAACGGCAAGCGCGCTCTGGTCACGGGCGGCAGCAAGGGGATCGGCCGCGCCATCGCGCGGCAGCTGGCGCTCGAAGGCGTCGACGTCGTCATCGCCGCGCGCAATCAGGCGGAGCTCGATGCTGCTGCGGCCGAGCTGGCGCAGGAGACCGGTCGCAGGATCGTCGGGCTCACCGTCGACACGCAGGACGATGCCTCGGTGAAGGCGGTCGTCGCTGGCACCGTCGCGGCGCTGGGCGGGCTCGACATCCTGGTCAATGCTGCGGCCAAGCCGGGCGGGCAGGCGACGCCGCCCAAGCTCGCCGAGATCACCGACGCGCTCTTCTTCGACGACGTCAACGTCAAGGTGATGGGCTATCTGCGCATGGCCCGCGAGGCAGCACCGGTGATGGCGGCCAATGGCTGGGGCCGGATCATCAACATCAGCGGGCTGGCGGCGCGGCTGACCGGCTCGACCATCGGCTCGATCCGCAATGTCGCGGTGGCGGCGCTGACCAAGAATCTCGCCGACGAGCTCGGCCCCAAGGGCATCAACGTCACCGTGGTGCATCCCGGCACGACGCGAACCGAGAAGACGCCGGGCGTCATTGCAGCGCGGGTGGCGGCGTCAGGGCTGGCGCCGGAGGAGGTCGAGCGCCGCATGGCCGCCAATGTCACGATCGGCCGGCTGGTCGACATGGCCGAGGTCGCCGACATCGTCGCCTTCCTCGCTTCGCCACGCAGCGTCGCGATCAATGGCGACGCCATCGCCTGCGGCGGCGGCTCGAAGGGCGCGATCCACTACTGAGCGGTCGCGCCCTCGTGCTTGATTAGAACAGCGCGGTCGGCGCGACTTCGGCGACCACCATCAGGACGAAGCCGAGCACGCCGAGGCCGACGCCGGTCCAGGCGAGCAGGGTGACGCCGGTGATGATCGCAGCCGAGGCGACGACGATCGCGATCTGCAGCAGGCCCGAGACGATGTCGTATTTGTCGTCGCGGGCGCTGGAGATGTCGCGCCTGGCTTCGGCCGCCTTGGCCCGGGCGATCAGCTCCTTGCGGCCCTCATTGGTCTCGGGCTCGGACTCATAGCGGGCGATCGTCGCCTTCCAGCCGTCGATGCGCTTCTGCAGGCGCTCGCGCGCCGCCGGCTCGGTGGCATTGGCGAGCTCGATCTCCATCGCCTCGGCGGCGGTGCGCAGGGTCGTGCCGCGGATCGTCTTGGCCTGGAAGAAGGCCCAGAGATTCGAGGCCTCGATGTTTCTGGAGAGTGCGTCCTGTTCGGCGTTCTTGCCGAGGATCTCGGAAAAGGCGAGCAGGAGCGCGAGCACGCCGATCAAAAGGGCTATGCGCTTGTTGGCCTTGCTGGTCGGCTGGTTGTCTTCGGTAACGTCTGGTGCGGCTGAGGCCATGTCTGATTCCCCCCGGAAAGGCCGGGCCTGATGGCCGGTTCGCGTGACGGAATCAAGACGATTTTACGGAATGTAGGCGCGCTATCCCCGAGCCCGCGGATGGGCGGAATCATAGGCCGCCAGCAGGCGGGCGGAATCGATGCGGGTGTAGATCTGCGTGGTCGAGAGCGAGGCGTGGCCGAGCAGCTCCTGGATGGCGCGCAGGTCGCCGCCGCGGCCGAGCAGATGGGTGGCGAAGGAATGGCGCAGCGCATGCGGCGTCGCGCTGCCCGGCAGCCCGAGCGAACCGCGCAGGCCCTCGACCGCGAGCTGGATGATCCGGGGCGAGAGCGGCCCGCCCTTGACGCCGACAAAGAGCGGCCCATCGGGCGCCAGCCGCCAAGGACATTGCGCGAGATAGTCGGCGATCGACTCGACCACGATGGGCAGCACCGGCACCATCCGGGTCTTGCCGCCCTTGCCGAGCACGGTCAGCGCGTCGGCCGTGCTCACTGGCGCTTGCGAGCGTTTCAAGCCGAGCGCCTCGGAGATGCGCAGGCCGCTGCCATAGAGCAGGGAGAGCACGGCGGCATCGCGCGCCAGCACCCAGTCGGGCCGCTCCTCGCCGGCGCGGCTGTCGGCCTTGGTCACGGCCGCTGCAGCCTTGGCGTCAAGCGGGCGTGGCAGGCCCTTGCCGAGCCGGGGTCCGCGCGTCGCGGCAAAAGCGGCGGCGGTCAGCCGGCCGCTGCGCTCGCCGAAGCGAGCGAGCGAGCGCAGAGCCGCGAGCTGGCGCATCAGCGTGCGGTTGCCGACGCCGTCGCGGCGGCGATAGCCGAGAAAGGCGCGCAGATCCGCTGGCTTCAGGGCGGCGACCGCCTTCAGTGACGGGGGCGCATCGAGATGATGGGTCAGGAAGGTCGCGAACTGGTCGATGTCGCGGCCATAGGCCTCGAGCGTCTTCGGCGAGAGCCGGCGTTCATGGCCGAGATGGGCGAGCCAGTCGCGCCGGAGGGTGTCGAAATCGCTCATGCGGTCGATCTTGCCGCACGAGGCTTAACAACCGTTGTCCGGCGCGATCACTGCCTGCTATGAACCCTGCAGACATTGTTCAGGGCTGACCAAATTGCACGCTCCCGATCCACACGGCCTGATCTTTCCCTTTCCCGAACCGCCGGCGCCGGGCCAGCTGATCGAGGTCGCGCCAGGCATCTTCTGGGCGAGGATCGCGCTGCCGTTCCGGCTCGACCACGTCAACATCTACTTGATCGAGGATGGTGACGGCTTCGCGGTGATCGACACCGGCATCGGCGACGAGGCGACCAAGCAGGCCTGGCTCGCTCTGATGGCGGGGGCGCTGGCCGGCAAGCAGCTGACCCGGCTCTTTGTCACGCATTTCCACCCCGACCATATCGGCCTCGCCGGCTGGCTCTGCGAGCGTTTCGGCACGCCGCTCTTGACCAGCCAGACCGGCTATCTCGGCTGCCTCAACATCTCGCTCAGCCCGGGTGCATCCGAGGCGCCGGTCTACAAGCAATTCTACCAGCGCCACGGCCTGTCGGCCGAGGTGACCCAGGTCGTCTCGACGCTGGGTCATGGCTATCTCCGACAGGTGACGCCGCTGCCGCCGACCTTCACCCGGGTCGTTGCGGGTGACGTGCTCAGGATCGGTGGACGCGATTTCTTCGTGCTGGCGGGCGACGGCCATGCGCCGGAGCAATTGATGTTCCACTGCCCGGAGGCGAACGTCTTCCTCGCCGCCGACCAGATCCTCGCCAAGATCACGCCGAACATCAGCGTCTGGGCGGTCGATGCAGAAGGCGATCCGCTCGGCCTCTATCTGCGTTCGCTGCGCGCTCTGCCGCAGGCGATCCCGCCGGGGACGCTGGTGCTGCCCGGGCACCAGCTACCGTTCTACGGATTGCAGGAGCGCTGCGCCGCGCTGGCCGCCCACCACGCCGAACGCTGCCGGTTGATCGCAGGCGCTGTCGCCAAGGGGCCGCATTCGGTCGCCGAATTGGTGCCGGTGATGTTCACGCGGCCACTCGACCCGCACCAGCTCTCCTTCGCTTTCAGCGAGGTCTTCGCGCATGTGAACGCGATGCTGCGGCTCGGCGAATTGCGCTGGGCCGAACCGAACGCCGGCATCATGCGGGTAGCAGTCGCGGGCTGAGATCGGCGCATTTAAAAATTAAGGATGATCCGAGAAGGCCAGTGTTGCGCATTTGCCAGTCCACCCGGAATTAGGATTCCCGTTGCACAAATGCACGTCATGAGCGCTCGGGCGTTTCGGAGTCATCCGGAGCGGTCCGGGCCATGTGGTCGGCGGGCAGCGAAGACGGAGACGATGGCTCTATCGGCGATGCTTCGGGCGATGCGGCCGCATCATTGGGCGAAGAACGGGCTCGTCTTCGTGCCGATCCTGCTCAATCACGATGTCTTCGCCTCGAAGGCGCTGCTCTACGGCCTCGTCGCCTTCATCTCCTTCTCGCTGATGGCATCGTCGATCTATCTGCTCAACGACATCATCGACGTCGAGGCGGATCGACGCCACCCGACGAAATGCAGGCGCCCGCTCGCAGCCGGCGAAATCACCAAGACCCAGGCCTATGCAATGGTCCCCGGCCTGCTGGCCGTCTCGGTCGCACTGGCGGCGCTGCTGCCGCGGCCGGATCTCTATCTGATGGCCTGGGCCGCCTATCTCGTGCTGGCCCTTGCCTATCTCTTCGTGCTGAAGCGCAAGCTGCTGGTCGACGTGCTCAGCCTCGCCGCCCTGCACACGATGCGCATCATCGCCGGCAATGCTGCGGCGGCGGTCCCGATCTCGTCCTGGCTGCTCGCCTTCTCGATGTTCCTCTTCCTGAGTCTCGCCTTGATGAAGCGCTATGCCGAGCTTCGCATCACCCAGGATCAGTCCGGGCTGAAGAAGGCCGGCCGCGGCTATCAGGCAGAGGACATCGAAGCGCTCTCGCAGCTCGGCATGGCCTCGGGCTGCACCTGCGCGCTGATCATGGCGCTCTATGTCGACAGCGCCGCGGTCAAGCAGCTCTACCACCATCCCGAGATGATCTGGCTGGTCTGCCCGATCATCCTCTACCAGATGGCGCGCATGTGGTTCCTGGCCAGGCGCGGCAACATGCCTGACGATCCGCTGATGTTCATGATCCGGGACTGGCGCAGCCAGCTGATGGGCGCGGTCGTCGTGCTGATCATGGTGGGAGCGAAGGTGATCCCGTGAGCAGCGCGCCGGTCGAGCCGCGATCCTGGGGCGGTTTGAAGGCGAAGGGTTCGACGCTGATCGAGCCGCAGGACTGGCTCGCCGAACGCAAGCGCAACCACCCGGTGCTCGCTTATGGCAATGGCCGTTCCTATGGCGATTCCTGCCTGAACGATGCCGGCGGGCTGATCGCAGCGCGCCGGCTCGACCGCATCCTGTCCTTCGACCTGCAGAGCGGGGTCGTGCTGTGCGAAGCAGGCGTGCTGCTCGACGACCTGCTGAAGCTCTGCGTGCCCGCCGGCTGGTTCCCGCCGGTGACGCCGGGCACCAGCCTCGTCACCATCGGCGGCGCGCTCGCCAACGACGTCCACGGCAAGAACCATCACCGCGCCGGCACTTTCGGCCGGCATGTCCGCAGCTTCGAGCTCGCCCGCTCCGACGGCTCGCTCCTGATCTGCACCCCGGCGCAAAACGCAGAACTCTTCGCCGCCACGATCGGCGGGATGGGGCTGACCGGGCTGATCACCCGCGTCGAGCTGCAATTGATGCCGGTCGCTTCGGCGGACATGTTGCAGGAGGCGATCCATTTCGACGGGCTCGACCACTTCTTCGAGATCGCCGCCGCCTCCGATGCGACGCATGACTACACCGTCGCCTGGGTCGATTCACTTGCGGCGGGTCGGCATTTCGGACGCGGCGTGTTCTTCCGCGCCAACCACGCGCCCGCTTCCGAGGCTCCGCCGGCAAAGGCCGCGCCCGCCCTGCCCTTCCCGCTGACACCGCCCATCCCGCTGATCAACCGGCTGAGCCTGCGCGCCTTCAACGCGCTCTACCGCGCCGCCCAGCCACGCACGCCCGAGCCGCGGCGGATCGCCTATCGTCCGTTCTTCTACCCGCTCGACCGTGTCCGCGACTGGAACCGCGCCTATGGACCGAAAGGGCTGCGGCAATTCCAGTGCGCGGTGCCGATGGCGCATGCCCGCGAGGCGATCGAGGACATGCTGCGCCTGACGCTTGCGGCGGGCGAGAGCTCCTTCCTCACCGTGCTCAAGCTGTTCGGCGACGTCTCCTCGCCGGGGATGATGTCGTTCCCGATCCCCGGCGCGACACTGACGCTCGATTTTCCGCATCGCGGCGAGCGCACCTTGAGGCTGCTCGACGCGCTCGATCGTCTTGCGATCGCGGCCGGCGGGCGGGTCAACCCCTACAAGGACGCCCATATGTCGGCGGCGACCTTCGCAGCCTCGTTCCCGCACTGGCGCGACTTCGCGCGCCGTGCCGATCCGGCCTTCTCGTCGGGCTTCTGGCGGCGTGTCACCGCCGCCTGAACGGCTTACGAGGCGGCCAGCGCCGGCTCCGCCTGCTCGACCGCCGTCACCGTCAGCACATGCTTCTTGCCGTCGCGGGCGGTCCAGGCGATCGACTGGCCGGCGGCAAGGCCGATCAGCGCGGCCCCGATCGGGGTCAGCACCGAGACGCGGCCCTGCTCGATGTCGGCCTCGCCGGGATAGACCAGCTGGACGCGGCGATGCTGGGCGCTGTCGGAATCGAAGGTGACGAAGGAGCCCATGCGCACGACGTCCGCCGGCAGCTTGCCCGGCGCGACGACCTTGGCGCGGTCCATCTCGGCGAGCAGCTCTTCGGCGACCTCCGGGATGCGCTCGAGCGCCGTGGTGGCGAGGCCGGTCAGGCGCTCATGGTCGATCTCGCCGACGACGATCTTCGGCTTGCGATGGGTCTTCTGGGTCGACTGGGTCATGGGTCCGGTATCCTGCGGTGACGCGCGCGACGGCGGCGCCAGAGCGCGAACGACTGTTCGTGAAAGTGACTTGGGGGAGACGCCTTGGAAGCCGAGCTGTTCCATCAAGGGACAGCATCGACGGCGCCCCTGGACTCGGGGCGCGCTCGGGCCGAGTCCGGGGCTAGGATTCCGCGATCGGGGCGACCCGGAACACGAGGCGATGCTTCGTCGTCATACCGATAGAGTTGGGGCCTCGCCGGGCGCTGTCAAGGCCGGATCGCGCGCAGGCCCGGCGAGCCGCCCCCTACCCCGCCGCCCTAGCCGCCGCCTGCTTCAGCCGCGCCAGCGCTTCCTCGGCCCCGGCCTTCACTGCCGGATCGGCCACCTGCCCCTCGGCCGCGACGCGCTCGGCCAGCGCCGCGACGCTGAACTCAGCCCCGCCGGCCGCGAGCTTCAGCACCGCATTGGCGAGCACGTTCGGCCAATAGGCCGCGCCGCCCTTGGCCAACCCCTTGGCCTTGCGGCCCTCGAATTCCTTGGTGAGCTGTTCGGGGGTTTTTCTGGCCATGGCGCTGGGCTTTTCCGTGAATCGTGTCTGAGCCGAGCTTATAGCAGCCTGCCGGCAAAGAGGGTGGGGAGCCGCAACCTACCCCCTTCCCCCTTGTGGGGAAGGGCCGGGGATGGGGGTGGCGCCGCCTGGCGATCGCTCACCGGAAAGAGGGCTGGCGGCAGCGTCAGCGCTGTCTCGTTCGACAGATCGCTCTGGCTTTTCGACCCCCACCCCTGCCCCTCCCCACAAGGGGGAGGGGTTCGCGCCTCGCCTTCTACCCCTCGCCCTGCAGCGGAATCGCCTCGATCTGTGCCTTGTGCGCGGCGATGCGCCGCTCGGCCTCGGGCCAGCACTCCCTGCCGTCGACGCCGGAAAGGCGCAGGCGGACCGCCTCGCGGAAGGTCGCGCGCTGCTCGTCCGTGAACGCGGTCGAGATGAAATTGCCGGAGCACTGGTCGCCATTCGGCCCGACACAGGCCTTGGCCCGCCGGCAGTCCTTGCGGCCGCACATCCGCCAGAGCTCCCAGATCGTCGCGATCTGGCGCAGCATGATCGGCCGCTCGCGCTGGAAGCGCTCGAACTCCTCTTTGGTCGCGCCGCGGTGGTCGGGATTGCGGGGCATGGGGTGCTCCTTGCGACACGCGCGTCATGCTCGGGCTTGACCCGAGCATCTCGGGCCGGAGGAGGTTCTAGTCAGCGCCCACTCGTCCTGAGATTCTCGGGTCTGCGCTGCGCTCCGCCCGAGAATGACGCATGAGGTTTCCCGCCCGCAGGCTCAGCCTGCGGACGTTGTCGCATGTGAGGGGCAGCGGAGCGCCACGAGGCGCGTTTGGTGATCCGCTTCCATTGAGCCAGGAAGCGGCGCGGATGGGTTGAGCCACCACCCGCACGCCCCGTGGCGCTCCGCCAGCGGCGATTTTGAAAGCTCCGGGCCGCGCTTCTGTCACGCCGGTGTGAGCCGGCGCGGTCTAGCGAGCTCCTCGCGCAGAGGTCGTAGTGCCTCCAGGTCGGTTCCCGAAGCCTCCCGGGAGCGAGGCGCAACCCTCGCCCGCAGGCGCCGCACCCACCCCACCAAACGACATGCCTCCGGTCGGCCGCCCCTCGGGGATGGGATGCGCGGCATTATACGGGAGGTTCAGAGGGTGGGGATAAGTTGTCGAGCTATCCCCGTTTGGGTTCGACACTTTTACGCCCTCCCCCCTGCAAGTTATCCCTTTTCAATAACACGAGTAACTTGCTGCTTTCCGTCAGCACTCATTGATATTTCAACGAGTAATCGAGCGCCCTCTTTAATGTCACTCCGCTCATTCAGCGGGAAAAGCGAAAAATGGAAAAGCGCATTGGCCCCATCACCGTCCATTGAGATAAATCCATATCGACGCTCTGGAAATACTCGTACAACATCGCTCCACCCAACTCTTGTTTTAGACGAAACAATATCGTGAATTTTGACGATATGAGGCCCTTTGCCGCTGCTAGCAACGTCACAAACTACAATCTCTCCGTCACGAACTCCATCAGCGCCAAAGGCTTTTAGAGTATGCGATCCGAGAAAAGCATCATCAATAAGTTCGGGTATCGATACAAATCCAAACCCCTTAGCGCGGTCAAAAAAATCAACTGTGCCCCTCGCATTCCTAATCATAACCCTCGACGCATCGGAATTCTTCGTATCGAGTCTACGTTCAGAGCTCCAGTTGTCAGACAATTCTTTCGATATTGCAGATTGATTAATAAATTGAGCGCTCTCAGGGACGGCTATGTATTTAGAATCTTCTCTGCATAAATAACTTACAAATATTGACCTCACACCTTCCATTTTTTCACTCTGAGATATCTTGAAATTAAACCTAGCTCTTATCAAATCAGCTGTTTCGGAATCCGTGATACGCGTGACCAGCGCCATTTGCTCGAAAAAAGCAGGATTTGATTGGGACAATTCCAAATGACACAATCCACTATAGGTTATAGAGTAGCGTTGCTCGTTATGATACTCGCGATCAGATAGGTCGTATGGCTCGATCAGCCTGGCTTCCGACAGGGCTTTCAATGACCGCCCGACAGCAGTCGCCGGCGCGCCCATAAGATCAAAATAACTCGTAATCCCGGACACCGAAAGAGCACGCTCACTATCCAGACCAGCGTTATTATGCGCGTCTCGAAGATGAACTAAAACCCGCAAATGGATTAACGGTGACTGGCGCACGTGGCTATCCACTTGGAATATTGGAAATACCCGGTGGTTGTCACCGATCTTATAGAAATTATAATCTCCTTTTAGTAATGCATTGGTAAAAATTATCGGAGATATTGCAATAGGGTTACCGATCAAATACGACTTAACTACATCATCGACACCGAATACTGCAGATGTTATAACTCTTTTTGAAAGATTTAGCGCTTCGCGCATATTATAATTTGATAATTCTCCAACTCTTTTTGCAGCATAGTCTTGCTCAACGAAGACATCCTCTATAACTTTTGCGAAATTTCCAATATCAGAGATACTTAAACGAATACCTCTGTCCGTGAGGTATTTTCCCTTTTCTTTTCCGATAGAGATAGAGGATATTTTCTTGTTTAGATAATCAACCCTCTTTCTAAATACTTCCCTTGGCGACGGTGTTGGCAGGAAGAATGACTTTGATGAGTAAATATTGAATATCTCTGTCTTTGAGAAGGACCAAGCAGATCGGTCGGTAACAGGAAATAGAAGAAGACAATAATTAACATATCTCTTCAGAGACTGAAAATACTGAAAAGTCTTCTCTTTGAGACTAAGCGAAAATTCATCGGTATTGTCAACAATAAATACCGGAAGCTTCTTCTTGTTAGATACGACGTTTTTCAAAAGCCTCCTAAGATACTCCTCTCTATCTGCCTCGATCTGAGACTCTACGAACTGACTGAATTTTTCTTTGAAAGCGTCCTTATCACGCTGGTATAAGTGCTTATCAAGGCCTTCCGACCTCCTCACATATTCGCGCTGATAGAGAGCCTGCAGATCGCCCCACTCCGGATACCCCTTCGAGAACAGCTCGGCCTCCAAAGCCGAGATGATCCCACCCGTTGTCCATGATATTAAGCTATCTTCATCGCCGGTGGCATCAAGAAAATTAATATTAATAAGTACACACTGGTTACGTATCTCAGGAGAAATCGTTCTCTTAAAGAACCTATTAAGAAATGTGGTTTTGCCAGCCCCAGATGGGCCAACCACAAAGACCGTCTCGCCAATCTCTGCACCAACAACGCCAGCAATAACGCTGCTCAATCCTTCTTCCAAGGAAGAATCTGATGACAAAATATTGCCGAGAACGTTCTTAGTTATTCTTTCTAGTGAAAAATCTGCGACTCTGCTCTCTCTAGTTTCCACAAAACAATCTATCAGCATTTCAGGATCGTCTTCGCCTAAAAGTGTGCTGAAGAATTTTGTGAATACAGATTCGAGGTCAAAAGCAAGGTTAGATTTTTGTTCTTTCTGAACGTCATTCTGGTGTATCGCCGAATAAAGGCTTTGACTTTGAACCAGTCGAGCTTCGTGAATCTGATCAAAATTTATCCTGTATGAGCCAACTCTCATATGAGCTTTCGACAACAGTTCAAAGAAAGTTGCAAAATCATGCTCGATCGACAGGAGGCTCGGAAACACAAAAGCCTGACGCATCTTATAATTATGCCCCGGCACAAAGGGCATAAAAATGATCCAGCACAAACCATCTGTAACAACGGAGAGCTGTATGCCAAGTGGAGCGCTATAGGAGGCAGCCTGAGTGATCGGCGCTGCGGCATCTCGGAGCGCAGGGCCCGATATCTTGTAAGTTTGAACACGATCGCTCGAAGAATTTATAGAAATTCTACCAATACGTTTAGCTTCAATAAGAAAATAAGGCCTATCAATATCTCCTACAATATAATCTGAATAACCATTTTCATTCTGACTTTCTGCGCCAATGTCACTGTGAACCCAACCCAAAACCTCAAAAAGAAATCTTTGAATTATCTGTATTTTCGCGTCTTCTTCGGAAATTATGTTTACAATATTGGAAGCGGCATCGTCTTTTATTTTTTTGAATTGTTCAAATGCTTCATCGAGAGTCATCAGCACGAATCCAAACATCCCGCAAGTGCGCTGAATCAACGATACCAGTTTAATCCAGCCCCGCAATCTACGGGTGCCTTGACTCCCGCCCTGCCTCCATCCTACCCCCATCGACGGGACACGCCGCCCCAACGCGGCGCGCCCATCTGCAAGGATGGAGACATCGATGGCGAATACGATTCCGGCAGCGCGCCCGCGCGTGCCGCATTTCTCGTCCGGCCCCTGCGCCAAGCGCCCCGGCTGGACCCTCAAGGCCCTCTCCGACGCAGCGCTCGGCCGCTCGCACCGCGCCAAGATCGGCAAGGACAAGCTCAAGCTCGCGATCGACCTGACGCGCGAGGTGCTTCAGGTCCCGGCCGATTACCGCATCGGCATCGTGCCGGCCTCCGACACCGGCGCCGTCGAGATGGCGATGTGGTCGCTGTTGGGCGCCCGCGGCGTCGACATGGTCTCCTGGGAGAGCTTTGGCGAGGGCTGGGTCACCGATGTGGTAAAGCAGCTCAAGCTGGCGGATGTGCGCACCTTCACCGCCCCCTATGGCGAGCTGCCGAACCTGAAGAAGGTCGACACCAAGAACCGCGACGTCGTCTTCACCTGGAACGGCACCACCTCGGGCGTGCGCGTCGTCGACGCCAGCTGGATCGCCGATGACCGCGAGGGGCTGACGATCTGCGACGCGACCTCGGCCGCCTTCGCCCAGCGCCTCGACTGGCAAAAACTCGATGTCGTCACCTTCTCCTGGCAGAAGGTGCTCGGCGGCGAGGCCGCGCATGGCATGATCGTGCTCTCGCCCCGCGCGGTCGAGCGGCTGCTGACCTACAAGCCGGCCTGGCCGCTGCCGAAGATTTTCCGCATGACCTCGGGCGGCAAGCTCTCCGAGGGCATTTTTGCCGGCGAGACGATCAACACCCCGTCCATGCTCGCGGTCGAGGATTATCTCGATGCGCTGGCCTGGGCCAAGAAGGTCGGCGGGCTCGACGGGCTGGTGAAGCGCGCCGACGGCAATGCCCGCGTCATCGCCAAGTTCGTGCGCGAGAACGACTGGATCGACTTCCTCGCGGTGAAGCCGAAGACGCGCTCGAACACCTCGGTGTGCCTGAAGTTCACCGACCCGGCGGTGACGGCGCTGCCGGCGGAGGCTCAAGGAGCCTTCGCCAAGCAGGTCGTCTCGATCATCGAGAAGGCCGGTGCCGGCTACGATCTCGGCCATTACCGCGACGCCCCTCCCGGCCTGCGCATCTGGTGCGGCGCGACCGTGCAGTCGCGCGACCTCAAGGCGCTGCTGCCGTGGATCGCCTATGCCTTCGCGGAGGCGAAGGCGGGGCTGAAGAAGGCGGCCTGAGGCGCTTTGCCCTGTCATTCCGGGGCGCGGGCTCTTCCCGCGAACCCGGAACCCACGACCGGGCGAGCCCTCTCCACCACTTCTTCCAGAACCGCAGCGTTGCACCCCGTCATGGGTTCCGGGTTCGGCTTCGCCGCCCCGGAAAGACAGGCGGGGCGCCCTCCCCCCTTCCCAGCGCCGAAACGCTCCTCGTGCAGCGCGGCGCAGCCGGAGCCATCTCATGCCCGCACCCAAAGTCCTGATTTCTGACGCCCTTTCCCCCGCCGCCGTCCAGATCTTCAGGGATCGCGGCATCGACGTGACCTTCGATCCGAACCTCGGCAAGGACAAGGACAAGCTCGCCGCTGTGATCGGCGACTATGACGGCCTCGCCATCCGCTCGGCGACCAAGGCCACCGCCAAGCTGCTGGAGGCCGCGACCAGGCTCAAGGTGATCGGCCGCGCCGGCATCGGCGTCGACAATGTCGAGATCCCGGCCGCGACCAGCCGCGGCGTGATCGTGATGAACACGCCCTTCGGCAACTCGATCACCACCGCCGAGCACGCCATCGCCATGATGTTCGCGCTCGCCCGTCAGATCCCCTCGGCCGATGCCTCGACCCAGGCCGGGAAGTGGGAGAAGAACCGCTTCATGGGCGTCGAGATCACCGCCAAGACGCTCGGCCTGATCGGCTGCGGCAATATCGGCTCGATCGTCGCCGAGCGCGCCATCGGCCTCAGGATGCGCGTCATCGCCTTCGACCCCTATCTCTCGCCGGAACGGGCGGTGCAGCTGGGCGTCGAGAAGGTCGAGTTGGAGGACCTGCTGAAGCGCGCCGACTTCATCACCCTGCACGTGCCGATGACCGAGAAGACCAAGAACATCCTCTCGGCCGAGAACCTCGCCAAGACCAAGAAGGGCGTGCGCATCGTCAACTGCGCCCGCGGCGGGCTGGTCGACGAGGCCGCGCTGGCGGAGCTGATCAAGTCCGGCCATGTCGCGGGCGCGGCCTTCGACGTGTTCTCGGTCGAGCCGGCGGAAGCGAACCCGCTGTTCGGCCTCGACAACGTCGTCTGCACGCCGCATCTCGGCGCTTCGACCAATGAGGCGCAGGAGAACGTCGCGCTGCAGGTCGCCGAGCAGATGAGCGACTACCTGCTCAAGGGCGCGATCACCAATGCGGTGAACTTCCCGTCGATCTCGGCGGAAGAGGCGCCGCGGATCAAGCCGTTCGTCGATCTGGCGGAAAAGCTCGGCTCCTTCCTCGGCCAGCTGACCGAGGCGCCGGTCAAGGGCATCCGCATCGAATACGAGGGCGCGGTCGCGGCCCTGAACCTCAAGGCGATCTCGGCGGCGGCGATCACCGGCGTGCTCCGCCCCTTCCTGCCGGAGATCAACATGGTCAACTCGGCCATGGTGGCGAAGGAGAAGGGCATCGTCGTCGAGGAGCTGACCCGCGAGGTCGCCGGCAATCTCGAGAGCGTCATCCGCATCGTCGTCGAGGCCGAGGACATGCCGCGCCATGCCTCGGGCACCGTCTTCCATGACGGCAAGCCGCGCATCATCGAGATCCGCGACATCCAGGTCGATGCCGAATTCGCGCCGCACATGCTCTATGTCCGCAATGCCGACAAGCCGGGCTTCATCGGCGCCTTCGGTTCGCTGCTCGGCGCGGCCGGCGTCAACGTCGCGACCTTCAATCTCGGCCGCGACAAGCCGGGCGGCGACGCGATCTGCTATGTCGCCGTCGACGAGCCGGTCTCGGACGAATTGCTGGCCAAGATCCACGAGATCCCGATGGTGAAGCGGGCACGCCGGCTGAAGTTCTGACGGCCGCTTCTTGGCCCCTGACGAAGATCCCAAGAGGAGCGCCATCCAGGCTAAGCGTGGACTGGCGCTCTTCGGCTATGCGGCGCTGGCGCTCGGCCTGCCCCTGGCACTGATCGCCGCGTCGCTTCCGGCCAACGAATACAAGGATGCGCTCGGCATCGACGCGCTGGACTGCGATGGTCCTGCTGCCATCTTCATCTTCGCCGTCCCGGCCCTGCTGGTCTTCGGGAGCGGCCTCGTCGTCAACGGCATGGCCTGGCGCAAGCGCTGGCGCCTTGTGCTGGCCCTGGCCTGCGCCCTCATTTCCGCCGCGCTGATCGCGAACCTGACCCGCGCCATCATTCAGGATCGCGAGCAAGCGATGGCTTGCGGATCGAGATAGCGAGGCCGCCTTCCTTAAGCAGCCCGAGCGTCAAACGCCCGCCGCAATCCCCCTCCTCTCTGGCGCCACCACAGGGGATTTTTCATGCCGACCCGCCGCGCCTTCGCTTACGCCTGCACCACTGCCCTCGCCTTTCTCGCCGCCTCGCCCGCCTTCGCCGACTGGGACAAGGCCAAGCTCGATGCCGGCATCAAGACGATCGAGCAGAGCACGAAAGGCCGTATCGGCGTCGGCCTGATCGATCTCAAGGACCGCAAGAGCTGGTCCTATCGCGGCACCGAGCCCTTCCCGCTGCAGAGCGTGTTCAAGCTGCCGCTCGCCATCGGCGTGCTGCAGGCGGTCGAGGCCGGCAAGTTCAAGCTCGACCAACCCATCACCGTCACCCGGAATGATCTCTCGCTCTATCACAGCCCGCTCGCCAAGGCCTTCAAGGGCGAGCGCAACGACTATCCGCTGCGCGAGCTCCTGACCCTCTCGACGGGGCAGAGCGACAACACCGCCGCCGACCTGCTGCTGCGCCTCATCGGCGGGCCGCAGGCGCTGACCGCCCTGCTCAAGGACGGCGGCGTCACCGGCATCTCGGTCGATCGCTATGAGCGCGTCTTCCAGCCCGAGATTCTCGGCCTGCCCGGCTATGGCTGGGACCAGCAGATCGACACCGCCAAATTCTACGCCGCGATCAGCGCGATCCCGGCCGCCGAGCGCAAGAAGAGGCTGCAGGCGACGCTGGCCGACAAGCGCGACGCCGCCTCGCCTGAGGCCTCGATCGCCTTCCTCGAAGGCCTCGCCAAGGGCAACTGGCTGCGCGAGCCCGCAAACGCCGCTTTGCTCGACAAGATCATGCTGGAGGCCAAGACCGGCCCGAACCGGATCAAGGCCGGCCTGCCGAAGGGCGCGCGCTTCGCCCATAAGACCGGGCTCGGACCCAGTGCCGACGGGCTCAATCACGCCACCAACGACATCGGCATCGTCACCTTGCCGGATGGCCGCCGCTTCGCCATCGCGGTCTATCTCGCTGGCGCTAAGGTCGGCGAGAAGGAGCGCGAGGCGGCCCATGCCGCGGTGGCGAAGCTGGCGGTGGAAAGCCTGCGCTAGGCCACCAACCGGACGGCTGCCCAGCGGAAGCTCCTGTCACCACACGGGAAAGTTGCGTTGACAAATGGAGGACAAACCCCCATTTGTGTTGGCTCGATCTAGGCCGAACGAATTGGCCCGCGCCTTTGTGCGCTTTGCTGACGACATTCTCCTCATCGAAACACGCATGGCGGTCGCCATGCGTGAACGATCACTTGCGACAAAGGGGCATGGCATGGCCAACGGCACCGTGAAATGGTTCAACGGCACCAAGGGTTTCGGCTTCATTCAGCCGGATGATGGCGGCCAGGACGTGTTCGTCCACATCAGCGCCGTCGAGCGCGCCGGTCTGCGCGATCTCCGCGACGGCCAGAAGATCTCGTACGAGCTCGTCCAGGACAAGCGTTCTGGCAAGATGTCGGCCGACAATCTGCGCGCCGAGTGAGCTGACACGCTGTCCAGTGTGAGATCAGGGGCAGGCGACCACGGATGTACTGGCGCCAGCTCCGCTCCCCGCAGGATAGCTGAGGAAGGGTCGGGATCAGCCCGGCCCTTTTTGTTTCCACGAGATGTTTTCACCAGAAGGAAGTCCGAATGCAGGTTCTCGTCCGCGACAACAATGTCGAGCAAGCGATTCGCGTTCTGAAGAAGAAGTTGCAGCGCGAAGGCGTGTTTCGCGAGATGAAGCGGCGTTCTGCTTATGAGAAGCCTTCGGAGAGGCGCGTGCGCGAGAAGGCCGACGCCATCCGGCGCGCCCGCAAGCTCGCCCGCAAGCAAGCGCAGCGTGAGGGTCTGCTGCCTGCACCGAAGCCGAAGCCGCGTCCGGCCCGGCCGCCGCGTCCGGCTGCCGTTGCGCCTTCATCCTGATCAGAGGAGCCGCTGCCATGGTAACGAAAGGGCTGACCGCCGAGCAGGCTAAGCTGCGCGCGGAACGGAACTTCGCCAAGACGGAGCAGCGGCGACAGGAAGCGGAGAGCGCGCTCGAAGCCGTCCGTGCCGAGCAGCGGGCCGTCGCAGAGAAGACGGCCAGGCTGCGCGCGCTACGCCTCGCCAAGGAAGCAGCTGACGCACAGGCGGCAGCTGCCGTGGCTGCGACGAAACAGACGATCGCAAAGAAGCCTGCAGCCGCTCGCCGTACCGTCCGGAAGGTCAACCCTGCGCGCTGACCCGCAGGCGGCGGGACGGCTGTGCCGCTCTACACCTGGGGCTATTTCGGCCGACTTTCGAGCCCGGCAAGATAGGCGCTCAAGGCCCGCTCCGGCCCATGCCAGGAGGCGCCCTTGCCCTGCAGCTCCGGGGCCTCCTTCCAGCCCGGCTCGATCCCGGTCATGTTCGGCAGAAGATGCGCGATGCCCTTGTGGCAGTCGATGCAGGTCTTCTCGCCGGTCGTCAGGTAGCGGCCATGGATCTCGGCGGCGCGGCGCGTCTGCTTGGTGAAGTCCATCGCCACCGACGAATGGCAGTTGCGGCATTCGAGGGAGTCGTTGGCCTTCAGCCTGGACCATTCGTGCTTGGCGAGCTCGAGCCGCATGTCCAGGAACTTCTCGCGCGTCGAGATCGTGCCGAAGATCTTGCCCCAGACCTCCTTCGAGGCCTGCATCTTGCGGGCGATCTTGTCGGTCCAGTTGTGCGGCACATGGCAGTCCGGGCAGGTCGCGCGCACGCCCGAGCGGTTGGAGAAATGCACCGTCGACTGCAGCTCCTGATAGACGTTGTCGCGCATCTCGTGACAGGAGGTGCAGAACTTCTCGGTGTTGGTGATCTCCAGCGCCGTGTTGAAGCCGCCCCAGAAGATCACGCCGCAGACGAAGCCGCCCAGGGTCAGGAAACCGAGCGGCAGATAGGCGCTCGGCCGGCTGATGATGCGCCAGAAGGCGACCACCAAGCCCCAAGTCCGCCAGAAGAGCGCTTTCAACTTGCCCATCACCGCGCTCCGGCTCCGCTACGGTTTCCGGCCGACATCTTTGGCGTCCTGAAACAGGTTCGGCACGAGTGGCGGCACGTCGGTCTGCTGGACATGGCAGGCGGTGCAGAAATAGCGCCGCGGCGTCACGTCGGAGAGCACCTGCCCGTCGCGGTCCTGGAAATGGGTGACGCTGATCATCGGCGCGCCCGAGCCTTCGGTGAACTCGCGCTTGTGGCAGTCCATGCAGCGATTGGTGTTGAGCGTCAGCTGGTAGCCGTCGATCGCATGCGGGATCACCGGCGGCTGCTCCGGGTAGTTGCGCATGCGCCTGACGTCGTCGACGACAGGCCGGCCGAGCGCCGGCACGCGTTCGAGCGCCATCGGCTGCGGCGTCCCGGTGAGCCGCGGCACGTTTCTCACCGGCGCGCCATCCTGCGAGAAGGCGGCGCCGAAGGCGAGGACGAGGCAGGCCGCAAGCGCGGCCTTGAGGACGGTCGGCGCGCGCATCAGGCGGTGACCGGCAGGATCTTGACCGCGCATTTCTTGAAATCCGTCTGTTTGGAGATCGGATCGGTCGCGTCCAGCGTCGTCTTGTTGATCAGCTGGCTCGCATCGAACCACGGCACGAACACCACGCCGGGCGGCATGCGGTTGCGCCCGCGCGTCTCGACACGGGTGCGCATCTCGCCGCGCCGCGAGACGATGCGGACTTCGGCGCCCTGGTTCAGCCCGCGGCTGCGGGCGTCCTCCGGATGCATGAAGCAGCGCGCGCCCGGGAAGGCCTTGTAGAGCTCGGGCACACGCATGGTCATCGAGCCGGAATGCCAGTGCTCGAGCACGCGCCCGGTCACCAGCCAGACATCGTATTCCTCGTCCGGCATCTCGGCCGGCGGCTCGTAGGGCACGGCGATGATCCGCGCCTTGCCGTCCTTGTTGCCGTAGAACTCGACGCCCTTGCCCGGCTTCACATAGGGGTCGAGCCCCTCGCGGTAGCGCCAGAGCGTCTCCTTTCCGTCGACCACCGGCCAGCGCAGCCCGCGAACCTGATGGTAGAGGTCGTAGGGGCCGAGATCATGACCATGGCCGCGGCCGAAGGCGGCGTATTCCTCGAATAGCCCCTTCTGGACGTAGAAGCCGAAGGCCTTCGCCTCCCGGTTCTCATAGCCGGGATCGATCTCGGAGATGTCGAACCTGTCGACGTTGCCGTTGCGATAGAGCACGTCGAACAGGGTCATGCCTTTGTAGTTCGGGTTGGCGTTCAGGATCTCCGTCGGCCAGACCTCGTCGGTGGTGAAGCGCTTCGAGAACTCCATCAATTGCCAGAGATCGGAGCGCGCCTCGCCCGGCGCGTTGACGAGCTGGTGCCAGACATGGGTGCGCCGCTCGGCATTGCCGTAAGCGCCCTCCTTCTCGACCCACATCGCCGCTGGCAGGATCAGGTCCGCCGCCATCGCGGTCACCGTCGGGTAGGCGTCGGAGACGACGATGAAGTTCTCGGGATTGCGATAGCCCGGATAGGCCTCGTTCGTGTTGTTCGGCGAGGCCTGCAGGTTGTTGTTGACCTGGATCCAGTAGAAATTGAGCTTGCCGTCCTTGAGCATCCGGTCCTGCTCGACGGCATGGTAGCCCGGCTTCTCCGGGATGATCCCGTGCGGGATGCGCCAGATCTCCTCGGCATGCTTACGGTGCTCGGGATTGGTCACCGTCATGTCGGCCGGCAGGCGATGGGCGAAAGTGCCGACCTCGCGCGCCGTGCCGCAGGCCGAAGGCTGACCGGTCAGCGAGAATGGGCTGTTGCCGGGCTCGGAGATTTTCCCGGTCAGCAGATGCAGGTTGTAGACCATCTGGTTGGCCCAGACGCCGCGCACATGCTGGTTGAATCCCATCGTCCAGAACGAGGTGACCTTGCGCTTGGGGTCGGCATAGAGTTCGGCGAGCTGCTGCAGGAAGCCGGGCTCGACGCCAGTCAGAGCCGAGACCTTCTCCAGCGTGTAGTCCTTCACGAAGGCGGCGAAGGCCGCGAAATCGATCGGCGTCGTCGCGGTGACGTCCTCAGCCTTCTTCGCCTTGACCTCGCGCGGATCGTCCGGGCGCAGGCCATAGCCGATATCGGTCGCGCCCTTCACGAAGGTGGTATGCTTGTCGACGAAGTCCCTGTTCACCCGGCCGGTCGAGATGATGTGGTTGGCGATGTAGTTCAGGATCGCCAGGTCCGTGCCCGGCTTGAACACGATCGGGATGTCGGCGAGGTCGGAGCTGCGATGGGTGAAGGTCGACAGCACCGCGACCTTGACATGCGGATGGCCGAGCCGGCGGTCCGTCACCCTGGTCCACAGGATCGGGTGCATTTCCGCCATGTTCGAGCCCCAGAGCACGAAGGCGTCGGCATGCTCGAAATCGTCATAGCAGCCCATCGGCTCGTCCATGCCGAAGGTGCGCATGAAGGCGTAGGCCGCCGAGGCCATGCAGTGGCGGGCGTTCGGGTCGAGATTGTTCGAGCGGAAGCCCGCCCGCATCAGCTTGGTCGCGGCATAGCCTTCGAAGATCGTCCACTGGCCTGAGCCGAACATGCCGAGCGCGGTCGGCCCCTTCTCCTTCAGGACGCGCTTGGCCTGCGCCGCCATGGTGTCGAAGGCCTCGGCCCAGGAGACCGGCGTGAACTCGCCGTCCTTGGCGTAGGTGCCGTTCCGCTTGCGCAGCAGCGGTTGGGTCAGCCGGTCGGCGCCGTACATGATCTTCGACAGGAAATAGCCCTTGACGCAGTTCAGGCCGCGATTGACCTCGGCTTTCATGTCGCCATGCGTGGCGATGACCTTGCCGTCCTTGACGCCGACCATGACGCCGCAGCCGGTGCCGCAGAAGCGGCATGGCGCCTTCGACCAGGAGATCTTCAGCGCATCGACGCCGCCGGCGACGGGCTGCGCCACGGCTTCGCCGCTGACATTGGCGGCCAGCGCGGCGATCCCCGCCGCCTGGGTCTTGAGCAGTTCGCGACGGGACAGGCTCATCTGTCGTCTCCGGAATCGTCGATGGGTTCGAGCTGCTCGAACACCATGTTGGCCGAGAACACCCCGTCCATCAGCGCCATGGTGGTGAGCCGGCTGCCGATCTCGCCACTGCTCTGCCCTTCCATCACCACCACGATCTTGCTGCCTTCGACCGCGCGCACCTCGGTGTCTGGCATGGCGGCGATCAGGCGCGCGATCTCGGCGCACTGCTCCGGCCGCGCGGTGACGACCGCGCTGGAGATGTGGAAGAAACGCTGTGGGCGAGCGGATGCGAGGTCGCGCTCGGGCAGGATGTCGCCGGTGAGGAATTTGCGGCGATCGATCTCGCGCTTGCCTGTCAGCATGGCGGGACCTCAGTGCGGCGATCCGGGAGGCCCCGGCGGCCCGAGGACCAGCTGCGACATCCAGATCAGGAAACCGTAGCCGCCGACGAT
Source organism: Rhizobiales bacterium 2SD (assembly GCA_005502805.1). Classification (GTDB taxonomy): domain Bacteria; phylum Pseudomonadota; class Alphaproteobacteria; order Rhizobiales; family Beijerinckiaceae; genus Allobosea. The sequence goes on from SCMY01000002.1 coordinate 670,403, forward strand.
GCCGACCGCGACGATCGGCCAGATCAGGACCGCCAGCGTGAGAAAGGCCAGGAGCTCGGCCTTCCTGGTCGGCTGGACCGGGTGCACTTCACCAGTGCCCGCAGGGTCAGGTCCCATCGCCAGTCTCCATCGTCATCGGCGCCGGCGATCACATATCGCCGTCAGCCAGATTGGAGCTTGTCAAAGGAGCCTAGTCCTCACCCGCAAGTTGTCCAGCCCGGCCTACCCCGCAAGGTTAGCGGGACGCCGCCAGACTGCTTTGACATGGATCAATTCCAGGGAGGCGCCCGGCGTGACTTCAACGCCTGCGCTCGGCAATCCAGATGCCACCGAGCACGAGCGCCAGCGCGAGGCCGTGATAGGGCGCCAGCTGCTCGCCGAGGATCGCGACGGCGAGCAGCGGCGCGAACACCGGCACGAGATTGACGAAGACGCCGGCGCGGCCGGGACCGATCAGTTCGATCGCCCGCATGAAGAACAGTTGCGACAGGATCGACGGCCCGATCACAACGAAGAGCAGGATCAGCCAGCCCTTCGTCGTCGGCCAGATCGCCTTGCCGGCGGCGATCTCGACGCCCAGCAGCGGCAGCGAGACCAGGCAGGCGACGATCGCCATGGCGGTGAAGAAGATCAGCCCGGGCATCGGCGGGCGTGTGCGGATGCCGACCGTATAGCCCGCATAGAAGATGCAGGCGATCATCATCCAGAGATCACCCGGCACAAAGCTGAGCTGTGACAGGACATGCCAGTCGCCACGGCTCGCCGTAACCAGCACGCCGACGATCGTCACGGCGACGCCGAGCGCCTGCAAACCGCCGATCGGTGTGCGCAGGGCGAGGAAGGCGCCGAGCAGCACGAAGACCGGGATCGAGCCCTGCAGAATCCCGATATTGATCGCCGTGGTCGAGTACGCCGCGATGTACATCAGCGTGTTGAATGCGGTGAAGCCGAAGGCGCCGAGCAGGATGACCTTGAGCCAGTTCGCCTTCAGCGCCGGCCAATGCTCGCGCAGGCCCTGCCGGAACAGGTAGGGCATGACCGCACAGACGAAGACCCAGCGCAGCGCCGTCAGCGTCATCGGCGCGATCTCGCCGACGGCCAAGCGGCTGGCCACGGCATTGCCGGCCCACATCAGCGTGGTCAGTATCAGCAGCAGATAGGCGTTGGCCCAGAACCGCTGAGGAAGAGAGGCCGGCTGCTGCAAGGCGCATGTCCTGGTGGCGACAAAGCCTGCATAGCCTTGCACGCGGTGCTTGTCCTATGAGAGGAGGCGCAACGCAGCCCGTCGCCGCACGCAAACGTGCCGAGGAAGCCATGAACGTGTTCAGCCCCAAGCCGCTTCGCCTCCTCGTCGTCGATGGCTACAAGCGCGAGCAGCGCGAGGACTATGTCCGCGACTGGGGCGCAACGCCGTCCGAAGCCTACGCCGCGGAGCTGCGTCGGATCGAGCCCTCGCTGGTCACCGATATCTGCCTGCCCGCCGACGAGGGCGCCAACCTGCCCGACGGCGCCGGCCTGTCTTCCTATGACGGCATCGCCCTGACCGGCTCCTCGCTGCACATCCACAGCCCCGAGCCGGCGGTGACACGGCAGATCGAACTGATGCGGGCGATCTATCGGAGCGGCACGCCCTGCTTCGGCTCCTGCTGGGGCATCCAGATCGGCGCCGTCGCAGCCGGCGGCACGGTCGATCTCAACCCGAACGGGCTCGAGATCGGCTTCGCCCGACGGATCAGCCTGACCGAAGAAGGCGCAAGGCACCCGCTTCTTGCCGGCCGCCCGGCCGCCTACGATGCGCCGGCGATCCATTTCGACAGCATCGTCGCGCCGCCTGCCGACGCCACCATCCTCGCCTCGAACGCGATGAGTCCGATCCAGGCTGCCGAGTTCCGTCAGGATGGTGGCACCTTCTGGGGCGTGCAGTACCATCCGGAATTCTCGCTCAGCCTCGTCGCGACGATCCTGCGACGGCACAGCAAGATTCTGATCGAACGCGGCTTCCGCCGGAATGAGGCCGACACGGCAGCCTGGCTCGCCGATCTCGACGCACTCGACGCCGATCCCGCCCGCCGCGACCTCGCCTGGGCCCATGGCCTCGACCAGGAGGTGCTCGATCCGGTCAGGCGCGTGACCGAGCTGCGCAACTTCCTGGAGATGCGGGTGAAGCCGCAGGCGAGCGTGCGTGGGCGGGCATAACACCGTCATGCTCGCCCTTGTGGCGAGCATCCACGTCTTGAACACCGCATTGCATCAGCAAAGACGTGGATGGTCGGGACAAGCCCGACCATGACGGACATCGCAGCGCCAGAGGCATAGGGGCTACGCTGCGTCGGCCACCTTGCTCGCCGCCGCCCCGAACACCTTGCCGCCGAGCGCACGCGCCGTGTCGAGATGCTCCGACATGTCCGGCACCGGCACCAGGAACTCCGAGGTCACGACCGGCGCGCCGCAGTAGCCGAAGATGCCGTGGTCGATCTGCGTCTTCATCGCGCCGTAATAGCCGTGGCGGGCGAAGGTGCGCATGTCCGCCCCGGCAAGCGCGACGAGATGGACCGGCAAATGCCCGAGCTTCTTGACCGTCTTCATGTCCTCAAGCTCGTCATAGGCCCAGCCATTGGCGAAGACGCGATCGATCCAGCCCTTCATCAGCGCCGGCATCGACCACCAGTAGATCGGATAGACCAGCACCAGCGCATCGGCCCGGTCGACCCGCGCCTGCTCGAAGGCGATGTCGGCCGGCTGGGCGATCTCGCGGCGGTGGACGGAAAGATCGTTCAGCGAAAAGCGCGGATCGAAGCCTTCCCTGGCGAGATCGGCGATCTCGACGCTGTGGCCGGCGCCGGAGACGCCGCCGGCCAGCGCCTGCGCCACGCCATGGCTGAGCGAATTGGGATCGGGATGGGCGACGACGATAAGGGCGTGCATGGAATCTCTCCTGCGCTGATTGCGATCGGCCAGGGATCGCTATATACTTTTAGTAAGTTACTTTTGGTATATAAAACATGTCAAGCCCTGAGATCGAAGGCCCGCGCCGTCAGCGCCTGACGCGCGAGGATCGCCAGCGCCAGCTCATCGAGACCGCCTGGCGGATCGTCGGCGAGGAAGGCACCGATGCCTTGACGCTCGGCCGCCTCGCCGAGCGGGCCGGCGTCACCAAGCCGGTGGTCTACAGCCACTTCGTCACCCGCAATGGGCTGTTGATCGCGCTCTATCGCGACTTCGACCTGCGGGAATACGCGACCATGAACGCCGCGATCGACGGCAGTGAAGCCACCCTCGCCGGCAAGGCCGGGGCGATCGCCTCCTCCTATGTCGACTGCGTGCTGACACAGGGCCGCGAGATCCCCGGCGTCGTCGCGGCCCTGGCTGGCTCGCCCGAGCTTGCCGCGGTCAAGCGCGACTGCGACCTGATCTTCCTGGAGCGCTGCCGGGCCCTGCTTGCGCCTTTCGCCGAGGGCCGGCCGATCCCGACCGCGGGCTTGCGCGCCATGCTCGGCGCCGCCGAAGGTCTGTCACACGCCGCCGCGACCGGCGAGATTGGCGCCGGCGAGGCGAAGCGTGAGCTGTTCGAGACGATCGCCGCCATGGTCGCGCGCAGCGCGAAGGCCTGACGCACGCTGCGGGGTTCCCCACGCGCCGCCGGCCCTGTAAACGCGCGGCAACTCCAGTCTCGCAAGCATCCCGGACATCATGATTCGCCTCGAAAGCATCGGCAAGCAGAACGGCCAGCAGATCATCTTCATCGAGGCCTCGGCGGCGCTGCAGAAGGGCGAGAAGGTCGGCCTCGTCGGCCCCAACGGCGCCGGCAAGACCACCTTGTTCCGGCTGATCACCGGCGAGGACCTGCCGGACGAGGGCCAGGTCAGCGTCGATCGCGGCACCACCATCGGCTATTTCAGCCAGGATGTCGGTGACATGAAGGGTCGCAGCGCCGTCTCCGAGGTGATGGACGGCGCCGGTCCCGTCAGTGCCATCGCCGCCGAGCTGAAGGAGCTCGAAACGGCGCTCGGCGATCCCGACCGCGCCGACGAGATGGAGGACCTCATCGCCCGCTATGGCGAGGTGCAGGGTCGCTTCGAGGAACTCGACGGCTATGCGCTCGACGGGCGCGCCCGCGAGGTGCTCGATGGTCTCGGCTTCAGCCAGGAGATGATGGAGGGCGATGTCGGCGCGCTCTCCGGCGGCTGGAAGATGCGCGTCGCGCTCGCCCGCATCCTTTTGATGCGCCCCGACGTTATGCTGCTCGACGAGCCGAGCAACCATCTCGACATCGAGAGCCTGATCTGGCTGGAGCAGTTCCTCAAGGGCTATGACGGCGCCCTGCTGATGACCTCGCACGACCGCGCCTTCATGAACCGCATCGTCGGCAAGATCGTCGAGATCGATGCCGGCGCACTGACCAGCTATTCCGGCGACTACGAGTTCTACCAGCAGCAGCGCGCGCTCAGCGAGAAGCAGCAGCAGGCGCAGTTCGAGCGCCAGCAGGCGATGCTCGCCAAGGAAGTCGCCTTCATCGAGCGCTTCAAGGCGCGCGCCTCGCATGCGGCGCAGGTGCAGAGCCGGGTCAAGAAGCTCGACAAGATCGAGCGCGTCGAGCCGCCCAAGCGCCGCCAGACCGTGCAGTTCGAGTTCCAGCCGGCGCCGCGCTCCGGCGACGACGTCGCGATGCTGAAGGGCGTGCATGTCCGCTACGGCGCCAAGACGATCTATGACGGGCTCGACTTCAACGTCCGGCGCAAGGAGCGCTGGTGCGTGATGGGCGTCAACGGCGCCGGCAAGTCGACGCTGCTGAAGCTGATTGCCGGCGCCTCGCAGCCGGACAGCGGCTCGGTCGCGATCGGCGCCAGCGTCAAGATGGGCTATTTCGCTCAGCACGCCATGGAGCTGCTCGACGGCGACGCCACCATCTTCGAGTCGCTGGAAGGCTCGTTCCCGCAGGCGGGGCAAGGCTCGCTGCGCGCGCTCGCCGGCTGCTTCGGCTTCTCCGGTGACGATGTCGAGAAGCGCTGCCGCTTCCTCTCCGGTGGCGAGAAGGCCCGGCTCGTCATGGCCAAGATGCTCTACGACCCGCCGAATTTCCTGGTGCTGGACGAGCCGACCAACCATCTGGACATCGCCACCAAGGAGATGCTGATCGCGGCGCTGGCGCAGTACGAAGGCACCATGCTGTTCGTCAGCCACGACCGCCACTTCCTGGCGGCGCTCTCCAATCGCGTGCTGGAGCTGACGCCCGAGGGGGTCCACCTCTATGGCGGCGGCTACACCGAATACGTCGCCAGCACCGGCCAGGAGGCGCCGGGGTTGAGGGGGTGAGGATGGTGGACATCTTCTGCCGGGATCACGCCGGCGGTCGAAGCATCAGCAACAACCGCTGTGAATTCAACGGCTAAACTATCGAAACGAGAATTGCGCGCGGCGATCTTGTTGACGCCGACATGTCGTGCAAGTCTATCTCCTGCTTCTCCCACGACGCGTATGCCTGCCTTTCTCAAGGACAGGTGGCCCGGCCGGGCGGCCTCGACTTGGCTACGGATGGAGATGGCAAATGGCCGGCGATCTCGATTTGCTGATCGGAACCTGGACGGTCCGGGTCAAGGGCTGGGTCTGGGAGTATGATTTTCGGTCCGATGGCGGCGTGACCTGGCGCGACCTCGGCAGCATGGAAAGCGGCGTCGGCAACTGGGCCGCCACCTCCAAGCTGGTCAACATGTGGTGGAAGGGCTCGACCACCCGCGAAAGCTGGCAAAGGCCGCTGACCACCGGCAACGACCACACCTGGTATGAGGCACCCTATTATCGCGGCAAGTACCGGATCGAGAAAACCGGCTACATCGCGCCCTCACCGACCCCGCCATCGGGGCCGACCGACGCGACCCTGATGGACAAGGCCTGGGATGCCAGTCGCAGCTCGCTGCGCTTCGCACTGAACCGGCTGCGGCTGCTGCAGCGACAGATCAAATATTTCGAGGATTCGAGCGGCAGCGAGGACGCTTTCAACGAATTGCGCCGGAATTATCGGCGCGACATGGCGGTGATCTCGCGCAAGCTCCTGGTGCCGCCGAACCCGATGGATCCGGCCTTCCGCAGCGCCTTGGCAAGCGCCATCCGCCTGTTCGAGCAGAACCTGGCTTTACCGAAATCGCTCAAGGCGGCGCGTGATGGCGGTAAATGCGCCCGTTCCCCGCAGCCTTGGGCCGCGGCGAACGGCGGTACCAATCCACCGGACATCGATCTCTGCACCATCTGGTTCAACGCCAGCGCTGATCTCCAGCGCGATGTCGTGACGCATGAATACTTCCACATCTTCGGCGTCCACGACATCGAGGGGGTGGACACGACTGCCAAAGCGCTCGACAACGCCAACACACTGGCGCAGATCGTAGCTTACCTCCACGACCGGGCGCGGCAGAAAAACTCCGACGGCTTCGAGCCGATGATTCCGCCGCTGCCGACACCCTGACGCCTCCGACAAGGACCTGACGCAGCGAAAACCGTGCTGGAGCCGGCAAGGGCCAGCCATCGTCGCCGGGCGGTGATGGCGCCGTCGCGGCGCTGTCCCGCGTTCCGGCCCAATTCTGCCCTCGCCGCGCCGAAATCCACCGGACAAATCGCGGCTGCTTGATTTGTCGGGGGACTAAAATGATGAAGACCGGACTGGCCGCAGCCCTGATTTTCGCGCCGAGCCTCGTCGGTGCCGCCGAGATCGAACTTGCCTCGAAGATCGACCGCGTCACCGTCTACCCCGACGGCGCGGTGGTGACCCGGCTCGGCAAGGCCTCGCTGCTGGAGGGCGTCTCGCAGATCGTGCTGCGCGGGCTGCCCGCCAGTGTCGATCCGGCCTCGATCCGGGTCGAGGCGCAGGGCGACGGCGCCTTCTCGATCGGCGCCGTCGACGTCCGCCAGGTTCCGGGCGAGGCGCGCCCGGCGATCGACCAAGCGCTCGAAGGCAAGATCCGGGCGCTGCAGGGCGAGAAGGCCAAGCTTTCCGGCGAAATCAGCGCGATCGAAGCCAAGCGCGCCACCATCGAGAATTTCGGCAAGGTCGGCCCCGACAAGCTCGGCGAGGGCGGCAAGGTCCTGCCCGTCAGCGACTGGCCGGCGGTGTTCGACGCGATCGGCACCGCGCTGGTCAAGGTGCAGGGCGAGTTGCTCGCGCTGCGCAATCGTATCTCCGATCTCGATGCCGAAATCGCCGCGCTGGAGAAGGCAAGGCCGGTGGCGCCGCGCGCCAGCCAGCCCAAGCGCGATGTCGCCATCGCCGTCGAGGCCAAGGCGCCCGTCGCGGCCGACATCGCCGTCAGCTATCGCGTCGCCGGCGCGAGCTGGCTGCCGGTCTATGAGGCGCGGCTGACCACCGGCAGCGCCAATGCCGCCGAGATCGCCTTCACCCGCCGCGCCGAACTGCGCCAGCGCACCGGCGAGGACTGGAGCGAGGTCGCTGTTGAACTATCAACCACCCGCTCGGCACAAGGCACGCGGGCACCGGAACTGAATCCGCTGCGCATCGCCTTCTACGAGCCGCCGGTGGTCTATGAGGAGCGTGCACGTTTGCAGAAGCAGGATTCCGAACGTGCCGCGAGGCCGCCTGCGCTGGCGATCGCCCCTGCCCCCATCGCGCCCGACCAGGCCCTCGGCGCAGCCGAACCGAAAAAAGCCGAGGTGCAGACCGCCAGCCTCAGCGCCGGCGCCTATCAGGCGAGCTTCAAGGTTCCCGGCCGGATCACCGTCCCGCAGGACGGCTCAAGCAAGGCGGTGGTGCTGACGCAAGGCAAGGTCAAGCCGGAACTCTCCGCCCGCGCCACGCCCGAGCTCGAGGAGAAGGCCTATCTGGAAGCCAGCTTCAGCCATGAGGACGAGGCGCCTCTCCTCGCCGGCGAGGTCTATCTCCACCGCGACGGCGCCTATATCGGCAAGGGCCGGCTCGGGCAGGTCGCGCCGGGCGACAAGGTCGAGCTCGGCTTCGGCGCCGACGATCGCCTCAAGGTGACGCGCGTGCCGGTGCGCCGGCGAGAGAACGATTCCGGCTGGCTCGGCGCGACCCGCACCGACCAGCGCGAGTTCAAGACGGTGATCAAGAGCCTGCACGCTCAGCCGGTCAAGCTCACCGTGACCGAGCGCGTGCCCTTCTCGGAGAACAGCGCGATCACGGTCGAGCTTTTGTCGCAGAGCACGCCGCCAACCGAGAAGCAGGTCGGCGACAAGCGCGGCGTCTCGGCATGGACCTTCGAGCTCGCCCCGGGCGCGCAGAAGGAGATCCGTCTCGCCTACCGGATCAAGTATCCGGGCGACCGCGAGGTGATCTTCGACCAGACGCGGCGATAGGCGCCCTACTCCGCCGCGATCGCCTGCCAGCCCTGGCCGAGCTCCTGCTCGACCAGGCCCACCCAGTAGCGCACGCCGGCCGGAATGATCTCGTCGTTGAAGTCGTAGAGCGGCGTGTGCAGGCCGGCGAAGGAGCCGTCCGCCGCGACGCCGTTGCCGATGCGCATGAAGGCGCCGGGGCAGACCAGCATCATCTCGGCGAAATCCTCGCCGCCGGTGCCACGCAGCATCTGGCCGTTGACATGCTCTGGCCCGACCGCGGCCGAGGCCGCCGCCACCGCGACCCGGACCTGCTCGGCCGCATTGACCAGTGGACTGGTGCCGCGGTGGTAATGGGCCTCTGCCTCGCAGCCCCAGGCCTGCGCCGTCGCTGAAGCCAGCTCGGCGATACGCCGCTCCACCAGATCGCGCACCTCCTTCGAATAGGTTCGCGCCGTGCCGCCGATGACGAGCTCCGACGGAATGACGTTCGAGGCATTGACGTCGCCGCCATGGATGAAGCCGACGCTGATCACGGCCGTGTCGAGCGGCGCGACATTGCGGCCGACGATGCCCTGCAGACCGAGCACGAAATGCGCTTGGGCATAGGTGATATCGGTCGAGCGATGCGGCTGCGAGCCGCCATGGCCGCCGACGCCGCGGAAGGTCACCCGCCAGGAATCCGCCGAGGCGAGGAAGGGGCCTACCGCCGTGCCGAAATGCGAGGCCGGCAGGCCAGGCGTATTGTGCAGACCGTAGATGGCATCGCAGGGGAAGCGCTCGAACAGGCCGTCAGCGAGCATGGCGTTGGCGCCGCCGCGGCCCTCCTCGGCCGGCTGGAAGATCAGGTTGACCGTGCCGCCGAAATCCCGGTTCTCGGCAAGGTAGCGGGCGGCAGCGAGCAGCATGGTGGTGTGGCCGTCATGGCCGCAGGCATGCATGCGGCCATGAAACTTCGAGGCATGCGGCAGCCCGGTGAGCTCCTCCAGCGCGAGGCAATCCATATCGGCGCGCAGGCCGATGGCGCGCTGTCCCGGCTGATTGCCGCGGATGACGCCGACGACGCCGGTCTGGCCGACAGCCTCAGTAACCTCGACGCCCCACTCGCGCAGCTTGTCGGCGACCAGCCTGGCCGTGCGATGCTCTTCCAGACCCAGTTCGGGATGCGCGTGGATGTCGCGGCGGATCGCCGTGAACTCGGCGTGGTGCGCGCCGAGCCAGTCGTCGAGCTTCGTCATGATTGTCGTTCCCCAGCCTGCGGCGTTCTTGTGCTGGCATGGCTCATGCCATTGCCCGTCGCCGCCCCCGCTTTCTCATACGCCTGATCGCCGCCAACTCATTCTGCGGGCACGGCAAAACAGCCATGCTTCCGGAGAGTGACGGAGGCTCGGTGAGACAGTCAGCGGGTATTGCGGAACCTGTTCAGCCCGCCATCGCGACTTCGGCGCCGCGGCCGAGATCGGCCATCCACTGGCGATAGCGCGGCTGCGCCTCGAGCTGGTGGGCATAGTGCCGGCCGAGGGCAGCCGTGAGCCGGCCACCGCGCTTCAACTGCGCGTCGGCGAAGCCGATCATCACCGAATTCGGCCAGGCCTGCGGCCGGATCGCCCGCAGCCGTGCGAACAGGGCGTCCTCGCCTTCCTCGGGCTCCACCTGCGCCATCAGCGACAGCATCGCCGCGGTCGAACGCGAAATGCCCATATGGCAATGGACGAGAAGGTGCCCTTCCTGCCGCTTCAACGCCGATTCCCGCAGCTTCGCGCCGAAGTCAAGGATCTCGGCGACATGGGCATCGGTTGGGTGCACACGGCCGTCCTGCGGCGTGATGATGTCGTGGAAGCGCAAGGTCGTGCGCTCATGCGCCTCATAGGCCACGAAGGACTGCAGCTCCGGCAGGTCGGGATCGAGCAGCGACAGCACATGGCTGACCTTGCGCGTGCTCTGCGCCGGCAGCTCCTCGATCCCGCAGATGGTGAGAGTCGAAATGGCGATGGGCAGCATCGGCGTTGATCCCTGATCCGAAGGCGCCGGGTTAATCCGCCCGGGCCGCCGCCGCAACCGCGATAACCGCAGGGCTGCCCTGCCCTTCAGTGCCTGACCTCATAGCGCAGCCACTGGATGCCTTCGCCCAGAGTGGTTGCTCCGGCGAGCGCGAGATTGCTGCGCACGCCATCGGCGAAGAGCCGTCCGCCGGCGCCGAGCGCGACCGGATAGACCATCAGGTTGTAGGCATCGACCAGTCCGACGCGCTGCAGGCCATGGACGAGCTTAAGGCTGCCATAGACCAGGATGTCGCCGCCGGGTTGCTGCTTCAGCGCCGCGATGGCGGCGAGCGCATCCCCGTCAAGGATCGAGGTGCCCTGCCATTCGGCGTTCGTCAGCGTCGTCGAGGCGACATGCTTCGGCAGTGCATTGATCTGGTCGGCGAAGGGACTGTCGGTCACATGCGGCCAGACCGCGGCGAAGGCATCATAGGTCCTGCGGCCGAATAGCAAGGAATCGGCGGCATCGAGCTCTTCCTGCTTCAGCCGCTCGCCTTCCGGCCCGCGCGTGAACGGCCCGGTCCAATCGCCGAGACCGGAATTCTCCATACCGACCGGGTCCTCGATGACGCCGTCGAGCGAGATGTACTGGGTGACGACGAGCCTGCGCATGCTGCTTCTCCTGCGATCCGCCGAGCAGCGCTGCGCTGCCCCTTCTGCCCTGTCGTCGAAGCAGGAGCGCCGGAATCGACAGCCTTTCGCAAAAATTCTTTCCCCGGCTTTGCGCCCATCAGCCTTGACCTTGCCATTCTCTTGGACGAAGAGGGCTTGCAAGGACCTCACCCGAAACCCCGGCCTTGCGCCGGGGTTTTTGTTCGTGCAGGCGCTTGCGCCAACAGCAAAGAGGGAATTTCCTCCATGGCGAACGTGGTCGTGGTCGGCGCTCAGTGGGGCGACGAGGGCAAGGGCAAGATCGTCGACTGGCTGTCGAGCCAAGCCGATGTGGTGGTGCGCTTCCAGGGCGGCCACAATGCCGGCCATACGCTCGTCATCGACGGCACCGTCTACAAGCTTTCGCTGCTGCCGTCCGGCATCGTGCGTCCCGGCAAGCTCTCGGTGATTGGCAACGGCGTCGTCGTCGATCCCTGGCACCTCGTCGATGAAATCGCCCGGCTGCGCACCCAGGGCGTCGCGATCAGCCCCGAGAACCTGCGCATCGCCGACAATGCGACCTTGATCCTGCCGCTGCACCGCGAGCTCGACCACTTCCGCGAGACCTCGAACTCGGCGCTGAAGATAGGCACCACCAAGCGCGGCATCGGCCCGGCCTATGAGGACAAGGCCGGCCGGCGCGCCATCCGCGTCATCGACCTCAAGGACGAGACCGTCCTCAAGGCCAAGATCGAGCGCCTGCTCGCCCATCACAACGCGCTGCGCCGTGGTCTTGGCATCGACGAGGTCAACGGTGGCGAATTGCTGAAGCAGCTCACCGAGATCGCGCCGCAGGTGCTGCCTTATGCCGACACCGTCTGGGCCCTGCTCGATGCAGAGCGCCGCGCCGGCAAGCGCATCCTGTTCGAGGGCGCGCAGGGCGCCCTGCTCGACGTCGACCACGGCACCTATCCCTTCGTGACCTCTTCCAACATCGTCGCCGGTCAGGCCGCGACCGGCTCCGGCCTCGGCCCCTCCGCCGTCGGCTATGTGCTGGGCATCGCCAAGGCCTACACCACCCGTGTCGGCGAGGGTCCGTTCCCGACCGAGCTTTTCGACGAGATCGGCGAACTGATCGGCCAGAAGGGCAAGGAGTTCGGCGTCGTCACCGGCCGCAAGCGCCGCTGCGGCTGGTTCGACGCCTGCCTGGTGCGCCAGACGGTCAAGACCTCCGGCATCGACGGCATCGCGCTGACCAAGCTCGACATCCTCGACGGCTTCAAGGAGATCAAGGTCTGCACCGGCTACAAGCTCGACGGCGAGATCCTCGAACATCTGCCTGCCGGCCAGCGCGACCAGGCAAGGGTCGAGCCGATCTACGAGGTGATCGAGGGCTGGGAAGGCTCGACCGCCGGCGCCCGCTCCTGGGCCGAGCTGCCGGCGCAGGCGATCAAGTACGTGCGCCGCATCGAGGAGCTGATCGGCGCCTCCGTCTCGGTGCTGTCGACCAGCCCGGAGCGCGACGATACGATCCTGGTCCAGAACCCGTTCGAGGGTTGACGGGCCGGGCCAACGCGGACATGTGAGGCCAATGGCCGATTTCCACCCCATTCTGGCGCGTGCGATCGCCGGACTGACCGACAAGTCGCCGGAAGCGCGCCGCGCCGTCTACGACCGCGCGCGTACGGCGCTGCTCGCGCAATTGCGCAGTCTTGACCCGCCGCTTTCGGAAGCCGACATCACCCGCGAGCGGCTCTCGCTCGACGAGGCCGTGTCGCGCATCGAGGCCGAGATCGCGCTCGCCGAGGCGATCGAGCCGAGCCTGCCGCCGCTGCCCGCAGATGAGGGGCCGGCCATGCCGCCGGCTTCATCGCAGCCCGAGCCGAGGCCGCGCCCTGCCAAGATGGAGGAGCCTCCCCGCTTCGAGGAGGCCGATACGGGGCGCGACGACCCGCAACCCATCCGCCCGCGGATCGCGCCGCGGCGCGAGCGTAGCGTCAACCCTGGCCATGTCCGCACGGCCATCGTCGGCGGCGGCGTCGCGCTCGCCGTCGCGGTGATCGCTGGCGCCGCCTATTACGTCAACAAGATCGCGCCGCAGGAACAGCCTGTCCGCCCGCGCGTCGAGACGCAGGCATCGCCGGCGCAGCAGGACCAGGCCGGCAAGATCAGCGAGCGCGCCGGTGGCGATCCCGTCCCTGCACCGAATCAACCCTCGGGTCAGCGCCCGAACCAGCAGGCCGGCGCCCCAGCGGGCGCCGACGTCACGGTCGCCCAGCGCGCCATCCTTTATATCGAGGTCCCGGACAACCCGCAGCAGCCGCGGACCGTCCAGGGCCGTGTCCTCTGGCGACTGGACAGCGACATCGCCGGCCCGGGCCAGCCCGTCGAGACGATCGTGCGCGCGACCATCGAGATCGCCGATGCCGGGCTCTCGCTCGACTTCACCATCCGGCGCAACACCGATTCCGCATTCCCGGCCTCGCACATCATCGGAATGCGCTTCACCACCACGGGCGAAGCTGCGAACGACGCCATCCGCGAGGTCGGCGTGCCGCAGTTCAAGCTCGAGGAGGGCGAGCGCGGCGCGCCGCTTTCGGCGATTTCCTCGGCTTTGGGCGAGAACTTGTTCGTCGCGGCCCTCTCTAACGTTCCGATCGAAGCCGAACGCAATCTCGACCTGCTGCGCAACCGCAACTGGCTCGACCTGCCGGTGCGCTTCGCCTCCGGGCGGCGCGGTATCATCACCTTCGAGAAGGGCGCCGCCGGCAATCAGACGATCGGCGACGCGCTGAACCGCTGGCAGGGCTGAGGCGAGACCAGCGCCTCAGCGGCCCTGGCTCGATGCCAGCTGCCGCATAGCTTCGGCCATCACGGGGTCCTTGCCGGCGGCATAGTCGGCGAAGCTCGCTGCGATCGTCACCTTCGGCCGAAGATCACCAGCCGACACGCCATAGACGTAGTTCAGCAGGAAGCAGGTCTTGATCTGCGACAGGCTGCAACCATGCTGCCAATCATGGAAGGCGGTGGTGTAGCGCACCGCGATCTTCGAATTGGGCAGCAAGGTAACCCCGCCTTCGCCCCAGAACCGCGAGCGGTCGCCCATCGCCTCGCCGACGATGACGGCGCGCGCTCCGGCGAAGTGCTTCAGCCGCGCTGCCGTGCTGATCGCGGCCGAGAAGGTGTTCGCGCTGGTCAGGATGAAGAGCTTGCCGGACGCCGGCAGAAGCTCAGGCAGCCGGCGCGTGAAATCGGTGGTCAGGGTGTAGTCGCCGCCGGAATTGAAACGCAGATCGACGATGGCGTTGCGAACGGGCTTCTTCGCCACGGCATCGAGCATTCCGGACAGATAAGCAGATAGACCGGCCGGGCCCTGATCGTTCACCCGGTTGATCTGGACATAGAGCAGATCATCAGCCGGATAGCTGTGCCAGTAATTTGCCTCCGGGCGCGTGAGATAGGTCGGCAAGGCGACGCCATCCAGCACATGCCGCCATCCGCTTGCTTGGCCTTGAGGACTCAGATTCCCCTTCGGCCATAGAAAGCGATTGGCAGGCCCTCGCATAGCCGCGTCGGCCGCGATGTCCACCGAGCCAGCGCCACCGCCGGCCAAGCGAATCTCGAAGGTGCTGCCATTGGCCGTCGCCGCCAGACCAGCCGCATGCAGAAGCTCCGGTGAGATCAGGAAGTTCGGCACGAACTCCCGGGCGAGGTTTGCCGGTCCGCCGACAGAAGGACGCAGCGCCTCGACCAGGTCTGCGGTCGAGCGCCCGTTCACGCCGAGCACCTCACCGCCGAGGAGCTGACGTCGCTCATCATCGGTCGCGATCACGAACAGCCCATCAGCAAACCAGCCAAGGCGGATCGGCACGGCATTGAAACCATAGCTCCCGGCGAGCCCGAGCACATTGGTATGGCCGTTGTCGGCGAGGGCCACGGCCTTCGCCGCCGCCATCGCCAGACCGGCCCGGTCGAGCTCGCCGGCTCGCAGTTCGAGAGCAGCGATGGCCTGTATGAACGCCGCTCGGCCTTCGGCGGTGAAGCTGCGCTCGACCTCCGGCAAGCGGCGCAGATGCGCTAGATCCTGCAGGTTCCTGTCACGCTGCGAAGTCGCCGCGGGAAGATCCGCCTTCGGATAGGGCTTCAGCGTCGGATAGAGGATGATGGCGAGCGGCATCGCGACGAGCGCGAACAATGCCGCCGCTATGGCCAGGAGCCTGAGCCCGCATCGGCGCCACGATCGCCTGGGAGCCTCACCGTCTCGTCGCATGCCCTGAGCGGATCTCCAGCGGATGGCTTCACGCTTACCACTGCCCCGGACAGATGGCGGCAGCACGAAACCGAGCTGCCGCGAAGGCCCTCAGCCCCCCGCCACCTTCTGGTAGTCCTTCACGTCGGAGAAATTGATCTCCGGCGCGCGCTCGGCATCGTATTTCAGGGTGAACTGCGACGAGGCCATGAAGACCGGATCGCCGTCGAGATCATCCGCCATCGAGGACGGCTTGGCCGCCGTGAACTTCTGCAGCGCCGCCTTGTCGTCGCTCGAGATCCAGCGCGCGATCGAAAACTGGCAGGGCTCGAAATCGACCGGCAGCGAGTACTCCGCCTCCATGCGCTCCTTCAGCACATCGAGCTGCAGCGCGCCGACGACGCCGACGATCGCGGGCGCACCGTCATGCGGCAGGAAGAGCTGGACGACGCCCTCCTCCGCCATCTGCTGCAGCGCCTCGCGCAGCTTCTTGGCCTTCATCGCGTCCTTGAGCTTGACGCGACGCAGGATTTCCGGGGCGAAGCTCGGCACGCCGCGGAAGACGATGTCCTCGCCCTCGGTCAGCGTGTCACCGATGCGCAGCGTGCCATGGTTCGGCAGGCCGACGATGTCACCGGCGAAGGCCTCCTCGGCGATCGAGCGGTCACGGGCGAAGAAGAATTGCGGCGCGTTCAGCGGCAGCGGCTTGCCGGTACGCACCAGCTTGGCCTTCATCCCGCGCGAGAGCTTGCCCGAGCACACTCGCATGAAGGCGATGCGGTCGCGGTGGTTCGGATCCATGTTCGCCTGGATCTTGAAGACGAAGCCGGTCATCTTCGGCTCATCCGCCTCGATCGGCCGCTTGTCGGCCGATTGCGCACGCGGACTCGGCGCCAGGCGCCCGAGCGCGTCGATCAGGTCGCGCACGCCATAATCGCGCAGCGCCGCGCCGAAATAGACCGGCGTCAGATGGCCTTCGCGGAAGGCTTCGAGATCGAAGGGCTTGCAGCCCTCGCGCGCCAGGAAGACCTCTTCGCGGAAGGTGTCGGCTGCGCCATGGGGCAAGAGCTCGTCGAAGAGCTTGTCGTCCTCGCCGTCGACTTTCTGGCCGGCGTCGCTCTCGTCGCCCTTCTGGTTGCGGCGCAGCGTGTTGGAAGCGAGGTCGAGCGTGCCGACGAACTCGCGCCCGCGCCCGACCGGCCAGGTCATCGGCGCGACGTCGAGCGCCAGCGTCGTCTCGATCTCGTTGAGCAGGTCGAAGGGGTCGCGCGTCTCGCGGTCGACCTTGTTGATGAAGGTGACGATCGGGATGTCCCTGAGACGGCAGACCTCGAACAACTTCTTGGTACGCGCCTCGATGCCCTTGGCGGCGTCGATCACCATCACCGCGCTGTCGACCGCGGTGAGGGTCCGATAGGTGTCCTCCGAGAAGTCCTCGTGGCCGGGCGTGTCGAGCAGGTTGAAGACATGCCCGTCATATTCGAAGGTCATCACCGAGGTGACGACCGAGATGCCGCGCTGGCGCTCGATCTTCATCCAGTCGGAGGAGGTCTGGCGCCGGCCCGCCTTGGCGCGCACCTCACCGGCGAGCTGGATGGCGCCGCCGAAATAGAGCAGCTTCTCGGTCAGCGTGGTCTTGCCCGCGTCCGGATGCGAGATGATGGCGAAGGTCCGCCGGCGCGCATGGGGCGCCGCGGCAGCCGCTGCGCCGTCGATGGTCGAAAGATCGGTCATGGCGTGGTCAAGACAGGATGCGGCCGCTCAAGTCAATCGGCCAAAGCATCGTAGCTGCACCCCGTTCTGCGCGTGCACGGTGTCCATTCGAACGCAAATTTAACCAAACCCTGCCATCATGGCCGCTGGGTTCCCCGCTGCGCACCGAGACGAAGCCGCAGCCTGCCGCTTCGCGACACAGATGGCCACGCTGCGCACCATCTCGAGCCAGATTCTCGCCGCGATATCGCTTCTCGTCATTGCCGCCGCTCTCGCCATCGGCCTCGGCGTCCACAGCCTTGGAAAATACGCCAGGGTAACGGATGAGATGCAGTCGATCACACATCGTTCCGCGATCGCCGAGCGGATCAACGGGCTGGTGAACGCGGTCGTGATGGAATCGCGCGGCATCTACATGAGCGAAGGCGCCATTGGAGCCGAGCGCTTCGCGCCGCCCCTGCTGCAGAATCTCGTCGAGATCGAATTGCTGATGGCCGAATGGCAGCCTCTGGTCGAGGCGCAGGAGCGCGCCGACTTCGAAAACCTCACGGCCCGTATTCAGGAGTTCCTCCACTTTCGGCGCGACATCGTTCGGCTTGGCCGGCAAGGCGCCACGATGGCGGCACGCGCCGCTGGCAATGACGATGCCAATCGCGACAATCGCAAGGCGCTCAACGAGACACTGAAGCGCATCGCCGGCAGCTACGACGGACGCAGCGCTGCGCTCGACGCCAGGCTCGAAGCGATGCAGCGCGACAGCGTCAACCTGCAGATCGGCGTCGGCTCGCTCGCCGTCCTGATCGGCCTTGGCCTCACCTTGCTGGTGGTGAACCGGCGGGTCGCACGCCCCTTGCAGACGCTGGCGACGACAATGCGCGATCTGGCCGACGCGAAGCTGGTCACATCGGTGCCGCTGGTGCGACGACAGGATGAGATCGGCGGCATGGCGCGCGCTGTCGAGGTTTTTCGCGATCATGCCAGTGCCCGCGAAGCGCTGGAAGTCGCCGCTGCACGCGACGAAGCCGGACGAACCGCGCGCCAGCGGCGGATCGCCGAGGTCGTCACCGCCTTCGACGCCAGGCTCGCCGACGCGCTCGAGACAGTCGAAACCGGGGCACACACGCTTGAAGGCGCCGCACGCACGGTAAGCGAGATCGCCAGTGCCCGCACTGCCCAGATCGACGAAGCGCAGAATGCCTCGCAGGACGCTTCCGACAAGGTCCAGCATGTCGCGGTCGCGGCCGAGCAGCTGTCGAGCTCCATCGCCGAGATCGCCGACCGTGTGGTGAGGGCGAGCGCCATGGTCAGTGGCGCGGCTCAGGAAGCACAGGCCGTGAGCCGGCGCGTCGACGGCCTTGCGCAAGCCTCCGAGCGCATCGTCAACGTCATCGACCTGATCCGCGACATCGCCGAGCAGACCAATCTGCTCGCCCTCAACGCGACGATCGAAGCCGCCCGTGCCGGCGAGAGCGGACGCGGCTTTGCCGTCGTCGCCGCCGAGGTCAAGACCCTGGCGAGCCGCACCGCCGACGCGACGAACGGCATCGCCAGCCAGATCGAAGCCTTCCGCGGCGAGGCCCGGGACGCCGTCGCCGCGATCGGCGCGATCGCCGCGACGATCACCGACGTCTCGCAGCATACCGGCGCCATCGCCGCGGCGACCGAGCAGCAGAAGAGCACGACATCGGAGATCGCCCGCAGCGCTCAGGCGACCGCAGATGGGGCCGCGACTGCGGCTCTGGCGCTCGACAGTCTCGCTGCAGCCTCCGGCGAGGCGACCGGCGCCGCCGCCGACACCCTGCTCACCGCCGAGAACCTGGCCCGCGAGGCGGAGGCGCTGCGCGGCGCCGTCGCGACCTTCTTCAGCCAGATCAAGGCGGCCTGAAGCGGCCGCCCGATCGTCAGTTCTTCAGCCGGTAGCCGGTCTTGAAGATCCAGGCGATCACCGCGATGCAGGCGGCCAGGAAGATCAGCGTCATCGCCAGGCTGACTTCGATGCCGACATCGGCGACGCCGTTGAAGCTCCAGCGGAAGCCGCTGATCAGGTAGACGACCGGGTTGACCAGCGTCACCGCCCGCCAGAACGGCGGAAGCATGTCGATCGAGTAGAACGAGCCGCCGAGGAAGGTCAGCGGCGTGATGATCAGCAGCGGGATCGCCTGCAGCTTCTCGAAGCCATCGGCCCAGACGCCGATGATGAAGCCGAACAGGCTGAAGGTCGCAGCCGTCAGAATCAGGAAGAGCAGCATCCAGACCGGATGCGCGATCTTCAGCGGCACGAACAGGAAGGCCGTGGCGAGGATGATCAGCCCGAGGATCACCGATTTCGTCGCCGCCGCCGCGACATAGGCGAAGACCGCCTCCCACCAGGCGACCGGCGCCGAGAGCAGTTCGAAGATCGTGCCGACGAATTTCGGAAAATAGATCGCGAAGGACGCGTTGGCGATGCTCTGCGTCAGCAGCGACAGCATGATCAGCCCGGGCACGATGAAGGCACCATAAGGCACCCCGTCGATCGCCGCCATATGCGAGCCGATCGCCGCGCCGAAAACGATGAAATAGAGCGAGGTCGAGATCACCGGCGAGAGGATGCTCTGCAGCGGCGTGCGCCAGGTGCGCGCCATCTCGAACCGGTAGATCGCCTTGATTGCGTGCAGGTTCATGCGTTCGCCCTCAAAAGGCCGACGAAGATGTCCTCGAGCGAGGACTGGCTGGTGCGCAGGTCGCTGAAGCGGATGCCGGCGTCGGCGAGGTCCTTCATCAGGGCGGTGATGCCGGTGCGCTCGGCCTTGGTGTCGTAGGTGTAGACGAGTTCCTCGCCCTCGGCCTGAAGCGTCAGGCCGTAGCCGGCGAGCGCTTCGGGGACCGCGTCGAGTCGGGTCTGAAGATGCAAGGTGAGCTGCTTCTGGCCGAGCTTGCGCATCAGCTCGGCCTTCTCCTCGACCAGGATGATCTCGCCCTTGCTAATCACGCCGACCCGGTCGGCCATCTCCTCGGCCTCCTCGATGTAATGCGTGGTCAGGATGATGGTGACGCCGTCGTCGCGCAGGCGCCGGACCAGCTTCCACATGTCCTGGCGGAGCTCGACGTCGACGCCGGCGGTCGGCTCGTCCAGGAACAGGATCTGCGGCTCGTGCGCCAGCGCCTTGGCGATCAGCACGCGTCGCTTCATGCCGCCCGACAGGGTCATGATCTTGCTGTCGCGCTTGTCCCAGAGCGAGAGGTCGCGCAGTACCTGCTCGACGATCGCCGGGTTCTTCGGCTTGCCAAACAGGCCGCGGCTGAAGGAGACCGTCGCCCACACCGTCTCGAAGGCGTCGGTGGTCAGCTCCTGCGGCACGAGGCCGATGCGGCTGCGCGCGGCGCGGTAGTCGCGGATGATGTCGTGACCATCGGCGAGGACGGTGCCGGTGCTCGGGTTGACGATGCCGCAGACGATGTTGATCAGCGTCGTCTTGCCGGCGCCGTTGGGCCCGAGCAGGGCGAAGATCTCGCCGCGCCTGATGTCGAGATCAATGGTCTTCAGTGCCTGGAAGCCCGAAGCATAGGTCTTCGACAGGCCGGATATCTGAACGATGGGTTGCATGGGCGAACGCTATACTCGCAGCACGGCAAATGGATGAAGCGGGATGGTGCCGTTTCGCCCTGCCGGCACGACATCCCGCGGAACAAGAATGGCCGGGCAAGCCCGGCCATAGCAAGTCCTTCTACCAGATCCTGTCAGCGCATGAAGAACCAGAGCAGGATGATGATCGGAATCGGAACGCCCACCAGCCACAGAATGATCGAACGCATCGACGCTAACCCCTTGATTGTCATCGGATGAAGATGACGGGACAACGTCGCGAGGCGGCCGGCGGTTCCGTGGCTGGCGGCCAATCTCACTTGTAGGCGATACTGTCGATGATCGCCGACATCGCCGCGTCATGGGTCTTATGGCCGTCGAGCGAAGCCCAATAGGTCATCATGATGATCTTGCCGCTCGGGACATTCGGATTGATCGCGATGTAGCGGATCAGCGAGTCGCCATCCTTGCTCTTGGCCTTGAGCTCGGTGAACGACCAGGCCTTGCCCTTGACCTCCTGCTTCACGGTCTCCGACGCGCCGGTGACAGTTACGCCCTCCTTGTCGAAATAGCCGTTGTGCTCCTTCTGCAGCGTGTCGATCTCGCCCGGAGCGACCACCTCGAACCAAAGATAGATCTCCTCATCCGGCGTCCTGATCTCGACACCGCGCTTGATCTTCGCCGTTGTCCAGGCATCCGGCACGGTGACGACTGCGATCGGGTCGTCATCGGTGATCTGGAGGGCCCCGGCGAGCGCCGGCAACCCGCTGAATCCCGCAAACGCAAGCGTGAGCGCGCAAACAATCTTCCGCAACATGGGTGTCTCCTTCCCCCGCCTGGATCGACCGGGCAGGCGCGTTCGCGGCCGCCGATCCACGGCGGCGACGTTGCGGCAACCGGCGGGAATGACAAGGGACCGAAGCGGCGTTTCAGGTCAGTTCGGCAGCCGTAGGGTGCCAAAGGGGTTGATAGCCGTTCACAAGCGCCGCCAGCGACGACGGCGGCGTGACAACGGCAGCAAAACCGGCGGGCCGCGGCTGGCTCGCGACATAGCCCGACGGTGACCAGAGCAGGGCCTTGGCCCCGCGCAAGGCGAGGAACTCGCCCTCGCTTGCAGCGATCATCGCCCCGTCAGGGAGGCTCTCCGCCGGCAGCCGGTGCAGGCGCTTTGCCTTGCCGTTGCGCCGCTCGCGATCGAGCCGCTCGTCGATCGCGGGGAAAAGCGGCAGGTCGGCGAGCCCGAGCCCTGCGACCAGTGCCGCTCGGTAGGCATGCGCATCGGCGCGCCGGCATTCGACGCAAGGACGGTGCCCGGCGGCCAGCGCCGTCACCTCGTCGCAGAAGAACAGCTCGGTGTAGTAGCGACCCCAGACATCGCGCTGGCGCCCCTTGAACGACAGCACGCAGCAGATCCATTGCTTGGTTGCGAACAGCCGCGCCGGCAGCGCCTTCGTCGCAGGGTCGTGGAACTTGCCGCCGCGGTTGCCGAACAGCAGGCCACGCGCCGGATCGGCGAAGAGCGAGCCATCGGGGCGGATGCGATTGGGTAGCGGCATGTCACGAACCTAGGGGACGGTCCCGCCCGATCATGTCACCAGCGCCCTGACCTTGCGACACCGTGCCGGACTCGCGAGCCGCCGCGCTTTCCGGCAAGCTGCTTGCGTGCGGACAAGGCCAAGAGCAGGCGCACCGAGGGGCAGGACAGCATGGACCGGACCACCGAAAACGGCGCGCCGTCGCTGGTCGCGCACCCATCGCGCGGCACCATTCTCGGCGAGATCCATGCCCGCCCCTTCGCGCCGCTGGCGACGCCGCAGCGGCTCCTGCACTTCGCCTTCATGACGGATCAGGCGCAGGCCGCCGCCGACCGCGACGCCCTCGCCCGCTTCTGCGCCGAACGCGGCGTCCCCGGCCCAGCCGAGGGCGCCAAGCACCATCGCACCAGGCTTGGCGAGGCCAGCTTGCGCTGGGAGCAGCATAGCGAGTTCACCACCTACACCTGGGAGCTGCCCTCCCCTGGTGAGGTCCCGTTCCTGCCGGCGACCACCATCCTGCCGCACGGCATGCAAGCTCTGCCGCAGCCGGGGCCGCATCTGGTGGCGGTCGACCTGCATCTGCTGCCGGAGAAGGCTGCATCCGATCTGGAAGCCCTCTTCGATCCCGCGAGCCTGGCAGCCTCGCTGGTCGATGGCGAGGCGGCGATCGCAGCGACCGATTTCCGCGCCGGCGCCGATGGGTTCGTTCGCATCCTGGTGCTCGACCGGGCGCTCACTCCAGCGAAGGCCGGCGCGCTCGCTCAGCGGCTGCTGGAAGTCGAGACCTATCGCGTACTGGCGCTGCTCGGCCTGCCAGAAGCGCACCGCCTCGCACCGTCCGTGCGCCGAACCGAGGAGGTTCTGGTCCGCATCGCCGGCACCATGATGCAGACCGACGGGCTCGCCGCCGACAACGCCCTGCTCGACGAGATGACGGCGATAGCCGCCACGATGGAATCGGAAGCCGCCTCGTCGAACTACCGCTTCGGCGCCAGCCGTGCCTATGACAGCATCGTCGGCCAGCGGCTGGAGGCGATCGGCGAGGCGCCCTATGGCGGCTGGCCGACCATCGCCGCCTTCCTGTCGCGGCGGATGGCGCCGGCGATGCGCACCTGCCAGATGCTGCAGCAGCGCCAGCTCGACCTGTCGCGCCGGCTCGCCCGCGCCGCCAACCTGCTGCGCACCCGTGTCGACGTCGCGCTCGAACAGCAGAACCGCGATCTGCTCTCGGCGATGAACGATCGCACGCGGCTGCAGTTGCGCCTGCAGCAGACGGTCGAGGGTCTATCGGTCGCGGCGATCGGCTACTATGTCGTCAGCCTGTTCGGCTATCTCGCCAAGGGCGCCAAGGATGCCGGCTTCCTGCCTGTCGATGTCGGCATCGCGACCGCGCTGTTCGTGCCGGTCGCGATCATCGGCGTCTGGCTGATGGTCCGGCGCATTCGACACGGCCACCGCGACGGCTAGAGCATGTTCCGCAAAAGTGGACACCACTTTTGCGATGAGAACATGCTCAACTTTTTGATCTGGCGCGAATTCTTTCCGTTCGACCGATCTCGGTCGAACGGAAAGCGCGCTAGCGCTGCACGATCACCTTGGTGCCCGGCCGGACGCGGTCATAGAGATCCATCACGTCGCGATTGGTCATCCGGATGCAGCCCGAGGAGACCGCAGCCCCGATCGTGTCGGGCTCGTTCGAGCCGTGGATGCGATAGAGCGAGGAGCCCAGATAGATTGCCCGAGCGCCGAGCGGGTTCTCCATCCCGCCCTCCATATAGCGCGGCAGGTCGGGCCGGCGCTTCAGCATCGCCGCGGGCGGACGCCAATCCGGCCATTCGCGCTTGCGCGAGACAATCTTGGTGCCGGACCAGCTGAAGCCCTGCCGGCCGACGCCGACGCCATAGCGGATCGCCTGTCCCTGGCCGAGGACATAGTAGAGGCGCCGCTGGCTGGTCGAGACCACGACCGTGCCGGGCGCCTGCTTGCCGCTCCATGCCACGGTTTGCCGCGGCACCGGCTGCTCGCTGAAGATGTTGAGGAAGTCCGCGAGCCCGCGGCTGATCGAGTTGGAATAGGCCGACGCAGGCGTGGCGAAAGCGAGAGCCGTGGCAGTCAAGACAATGGCGCGCAGCATGATCATCCCTGCAACGCCCCCCGCCCGGATTTAACCGGAAGAGGCAAAGCAGGGTCAACCCCGCAGGCCGGCGGTGATCGAGCGGCGATAGGACAGAGCCGCCGGAATGAGCGCAGCCAGCGAGCCGAGCAGCAGGATAAGCCCGACCTGGGCGAGCTCCGCCAAGCCCAGCGCGAAGGAGAGCCGCAGGCCCGTCTGCACCTCGAACAGGCCGGAGACCGCGAGCGTAGCGGCGGCGCCAAGGCCGAGACCGGCGAGGCAACCGGCCGCGACCAGCCCGGCCATGCCGAGCCAGACGACCAGCAGCACGTAAGCCGGCGGCGCGCCGAGCGCGCGCAGCACCGCATAGCGCCGCCGCCTCAGGCCCGTCACCGCGACGAGCAGCAGGAAGATCGCCGCGAGGATCAGCACGGCGTTGAGAACCGAGGCGACGCTCAGCACCTGCCCCACGTCGCCGAGTGTGCGATAGAGCCCGACCAGCACCTCGGCCGGGAAGAAGGCCATGGTGCCGCCCTGCCGATAGCGCGCCCTCAACGCATAGGCGTCGGCGACCGCCCTCGGCTTCACCACCAGCGCCGGCACGCCGGGAAGGCGCTGGCCGTCGAAGGGCGGGCCGAGCGCGGCGTCCTCGGCAGCATGGCCGTTGCCGAGCCCATGCACCTCCCAGACGCTCTCGACCGGCACCAGGATCGCGCGGTCGAAGGGCGAGCCCAGTCGCGGCAGGCGTCCGACCGCGACATAGGCATGGCCTTCATGGCGACGACTCGCTTCGTCCTCATCGACGACACCGCGCTTCGGCCAATGGCCGGCGATGGCATGCGAGGGCTCGATCTTGTCACCCAATTTGTAGGTGACGTCGGCGCCGAGCACCGCCTCGCCCTCGCGTGCGAACAGCCGGCCCTCGCTCGGCGGCAGGCGGCCCCAGCGGCTGGCGAAGGCGAGCGTGGTGCCGATCACCGGATGGCCGCGGGCGATGTCGCCGAAGGCGAGCGGCGCCACCGCAGCGACGCGCGGATCGCGGGCGAGCTCATTGATCAGCCGCCCGTCGATCAGCGGCAGCGCTTCCGGCTGCAGGTAGATCGCCGACATCACGAGCTGCGTCTGGCTGCCGGGCGCGCCGATCAGCAGGTCGAAATCATCGGCGGCCTTCGTCGAGGCCTGCCGCAGCGCCCGCTCCTGCGCGCCTATGGCGACGCCGATCGCCACTGCCAGCGCGACCAGCGTCACGATCGCAGCCGCCGTCCAGCGCAGCGCCCGCAAATCGGCGATGACCATCGGCAACGGGTTCACGCAGCGACCTTCAGCTGAAGTGGACCATCACCGATCGACGCGACCTGCTGCATCCGCGCCAGCAGCGCAGGATCATGCGAGGCGCAAAGCAGCGTCGCGCCGCTCTCATGGGCGACCTCGACCAGAAGGGACCCAACCTCGGCCGCATGTGCGGGATCGAGGCTCGCGGTCGGCTCGTCGGCGAGGAGCAGCGCCGGCGCATTGAACAGCGCCCGCGCGATCGCGACGCGCTGCTGCTCGCCGCGCGAGAGCACGGCGGCGCGGCGGCGCAGATCGGTGAGGCCCATGCGTCCGGCGAGTGCCGTGGCGCGTGCGACCTGATCGCTCGTCTGTCGCCAGCCCGAAAAGCTCGCCGGCAAGGTGATGTTGGCGAGCACATCGAGCTCGGGCACGAGATGAAAATCCTGGAAGACGAATCCGACCGTCTCGCGCCGCCAGCGATCGCGCGCCGCACCCGGCAGCGCGGACACCACGACATCACCCCAGCTGATACTGCCGGCGTCGGGCAGGAAGAACCCGGCGGCCAGATGCAGCAGCGAGGTCTTGCCCGAGCCGGAGGGGCCGCGCAGGCCGATCAGCGCTCCGGCCGACACGACGAAATCGGGAATGTCGAGAACCCGGAAGGGCCGCCCGTCGCCATCGCGATGATCGACCTGGATGCCAGAGAAATGCAGCGGCCGAGCCGCACCTGCCGGCCGCTCAGACACTGTGGAAGCCGGCATCGACGAGCCTGATCTGGCTGACGAATCCGGTCTCGGCATCTGTGGAGGAGCCGATCTCGAGCCGGCCGCTGACCGCGACCTTCTGGCCGGCGCTGACCATCGGCGTCGCGGCGCGCATGAACACGACGACGATGTCGACCGGCCAGTCGGCGTCCGACTGGCAGAATGGGCAGATCGCCAAGGGCTCGCGCGTCAGCACGAAGAAATGGCTCTCCGGCTTCAGCGGCGGCGCCATGTAGCCGGTCATCCGGACCGGCTTGCCGCGCAGCGAGGTCGCCCGGTCGGAGAATTGGAAGCCGAGCACGCCGAAGGATTTGTAGAGCCCATCGAAGGTCAGCGTCTCTGCTTCAGCGGCAAGCGCGCGCAACGAGACGGGCAACGCCGCGAGCCCGGTGAGGAGCCCGCGGCGGGAGAATGTGCGGCGCCCTGGCGGGCGCCGGGATGGTGAATTGTCGATCACTTGCCGCCGAGGGCCAGCGCTTCCGCCATGACGCGGAAGACGAAGGTGTTCGGCTTGTGGCCACGGAAGCGCTCGGCGCCCGGGCCCATCGCGGTGAGCAGCACGTCATCGGCCGCATGGACGCCGGAATTGGCGTCGAAAGGCAGGTTGCCCTGCTTGCGGGTGGCGAGCGGACCGGTGCAGTCCTTCTCGTTGGCGACGTTGGTCTTGCCGTCCGGACCCTTCACGGCCGGAACCCGCTCGCCGTCGAGATAGGGGCGGCCGGTGTCGCAGGTGTCGGGGTAGGTGCCGAAGGCGACGGCGAGACGGCGCGAGGTGTCGACCTTGGTCGGGTAGCCGTCGGCGTCGCGCGGGCCGTAGTTCGGCGGCAGCGAGTCGGCGTAGGTCCCAAGCTTGTCGCGCAGCAGCTGGCCCGGGCGATCATCGTCATAGGTGCCGACGATCGAGACCGGGTGGGCGTGGTCGGGCACGACGATGATCAGCGTGTCGTTGCGATCGCCGGCGAAGTCCTTCGCAGCCTTGACGGCGTTGTCGAGCATGATCGTGTCGAACACCGCGCGCTCCCAGTCGAGCGAGTGGCTGTACTTGTCGATGCGGGCCGATTCCACCATCAGGAAGAAGCCGTCCTGCGCGCCTTTCAGCATCTCGAGCGCGGCCTTCGTCTGCTCGACCACATCAGGCTGATCGGGGAATTTCGAGATCGAGCCCTTCTTGGCGAGGCGCAGGTCGAAGGCGCCGTCGATGTTCGAGGTGTTGTAGAGGCCGAGCAGCTTCTTGGAGCCGCCGGCGGCCGCGGCGTTCATCTCGGCCTTGGTGGTGGCGAGGGTGTAGCCCGCCTCCTTGAACTTGGCGATGAAGTCGAGATCGTCGGTGCGCTTGGTGCCGGGGGTCGACTTCGGCAGGAAGTTCGGCGAGCCGCCGCCCATGATCACGTCGGGCTGCACGTCGAAGAACATCTTGACGATGTCGTTGTAGTCCGAGCGGCGGCGGGTATGGGCGACCATCGCGGCCGGGGTCGCGTCCTCGATCTCGGCATTGGTGACGACGCCGATCGCCATGCCCGCGCGCTTGCGCTTGATCACCTCGGAGATGGTCTCGACCTTGGGATGGTCGAGCGTCAGCGCGTTTTTGGCGCAGTAGATGCCGAGCGCGTTGACGCAGGATTTGTGACCGGTGGTGTAGGCGCTGGCCGAGTTGGCGCTGTCTGTGACGACCGAGTCGGTGCCCGAGGTCGAGATCAGCGCCATGTTCGGCATGTCGTCGATGGCGAGCTCGCCGCCATAGAGGCCCTGCTCCCAGCCCTTCGACAGGATGCGGGCGGCGGTGCGATGCGCGACGGAGAGACCATCGCCGACGAAGAGGATGACGTTCTTGGCCTTGCGCTCAGGGGTCGCGTAGACGGTCCAGTTGACGGTGGCCTTGTTGCTGCCTTGCGTCGCCTCGATGACGTACTGCCCGGCCGGCAGTTGCGCGCCGCGCAGCCAGAGCGCCGAATGCTTCTGGCCCTCCTCGTTCTGGACGAACTGGACCTCGCGGCCGAAGGCTTCGGCGAGCGGCTTGCCGTTGATGGTGACCTTGACGTCGGCCGAGGCCGGGGCGTTCGGGAACTCGACCTTGAAATCGAAGCGCGAGCCTTCGAGGATCTCGGCGCGGTTGAGCGGATAGATGGTCTGCGCCGTCACCGGCGCCACGCTGGCGAGCATCGCCGCCGCCATCAGCCAGGTTCGCTTCTGCATGATCTTCTCCGCCCCATGGGAAAGCTGGTCGCGGGAGCGTTAGGAGCGCGAGATGACACTATGATTACTGTAGCGCCAACACATTATGTTATGATATAATATCACATCTCTACTGAGATTGAGAACGTGAGCTTCGAGCCTCCGCGCTGCGGGCAACGAACTGTAGCAGTGCCTGTGCTAGAGCCCTCTCCGCACAGGGAGACAGCAGATGAGCAGCGCGAGCGATGCACGCTTCTGGGACCGGTCCTCGAAGAGCTATGCCAGATCGCGGATATCGGATCAGGCCGGATATGAGCGCACGCTGGAACGCACAGGCGCCCTATTGAAGCCGGATGACCGCGTGCTCGAACTCGGCTGCGGCACCGGGACGACGGCTCTGCGACTCGCCGGTACGGTCGAGAGCTATCTGGCAACCGACATTTCCGCCAGCATGATCGCCATCGCGGAAGAAAAACTCGTGGCGAGCCCGTTTGCAGGCCTCGCTTTTCGCACCGCGACGGCCGAAGCGCTCGCGTCCGAGGCAGCACGGTTCGATGCGGTTCTCGGCTTCAACTATCTGCATCTGGTCCGCGACCTCGCCGGCACGCTGCGCAGCATCCATGCCTTGCTCGTGCCGGGCGGCCGGTTCATCTCCAAGACGCCCTGCCTCGGCGACATGAACCCGCTGATCAAACTCGCTTTGCCCCTCATGCAGATGATCGGCAAGGCGCCCTATGCCGGCGTCTTCAGCGCGCAGGAGTTGAGCGGTCTCATCGCCGCGGCGGGCTTCGAGATCGTCGGCACGGAACGCCATGCGAGCAAGGGCAAGGACAGTCGCCCCTTCATCGTGGCGCGCAGGGCATAGCGCGCGCAGCCGATGCGAAAGGGAGCAATCCGCACCGTCTCGCGTTTCGCTTCAGACGGTCTGGCAAGCCCGGAACGCTCCTGACAACTACTGACAGACAGCACCCCTATCAGCCTGCCCACGATCCGAGGAAACGCCGAAAGGGACATCGCATGCTGACCTTCTATCACTCGCCGCAGTCGCGCTCCTTCTCGATCCTCTGGCTGCTCGAGGAACTCGGCCAGCCCTATGAGATGAAGCTGGTCGACATCCGTGCGCAGGATGGCCCGCCGGAAAGCTATCGCGCCATCCAGCCGCACAAGAAGGTGCCGGCGATCGTCCATGACGGCACCACCGTCACCGAACGCGCCGCGATCTGCCTCTATCTCACCGAGCAGTTCCCCGACGCCGGGCTCGCGCCGGCCGTTGGCGATGCCGACCGCGCAGCCTTCCTGACCTCGCTGGTCTACACCGACGCCGTGCTCGACCCGATCATCGCGACCTCCGTCCACAAGTTCCAGTACGAGGCGCGCGGCTTCTCCTTCGGCTCGCATGCCGACACCGTCGCCAATCTCGCCAAAAGGCTCGGCGAACACCCCTATGCCGCCGGCGAGCGCTTCACCGCCGCCGACACCCAGCTCGGCGCCGGCATCCATTTCGGCATGAACATCGTCGGAGTGCTGCCGCGCCTGCCGGTGTTTGAGGCCTATATGAACAGGATGATGGAGCGGCCGGGCCTGCAACGCACCCTGCAGAAGGACGGCACGCTCGAGCCCGGCCAGGTTCCCTGAGAGGACTCACTCCTCCTTGAAGCCATAGTCTGGGATGCCCTGCTCGTTGCCATAGTATTTATACGGCAGGAACTTGCCCGACATGGTGATCCTGACCCGGTCACCCCGGGGGTTCGGCTCGCGCTCGAAAGCGATGTTGAAGTCGATTGCCGACATGATGCCGTCGCCGAACTCCTCCTCGATCAGCGCCTTCCAGGCGGGGCCGTTGACCATCACCATCTCGTAGAAGCGGTAGATCAGCGGGTCTGTCGGCGGCATCGGTGTGCCGGTGCCGCGATAAGGCACCTCGTTGAGCATCCGCTTCTCGGCTTCGGAGAGACCGAACAGCGCCGCGGCCTTCTCGGCGAGCGGCTTCACCAGCTTCATCTGGCCGAGCAGGGCGCCGATCACCAGCACCTCCGACATCCCGCCGATCTCGTCGGTGATCTGTTTCCAGCTCCAGCCCTTCTCGCGCTTGATGTCGAGAATCTTCTCGGTGAGCTCTTCGCGCTTCATCTCATCCTCGCCGGTCGCAGCCGCCGATTGCGGCGGTCGGCAGGCGACTAGCAAGGCATGGGCCAGAACGGCCGGGAGATGGGAAGGCTACGTGCTCAGCGCCGGCCGAAGCGGAGCTGCTCCAGCGCCGCGATCTGCTGCGCGACCGGGGAGATCTGCGCCGCCAGCGAGATCCCTTCGAAATGCCGGCGGCCGCGGAAGCGGGCACGCTCGAAATTCGAGCGGCCGTCGAAGGCAGCGTTGCTGAACCAGGCGCCGCGGTCGAAGCGGGCGCCGGCAAAGCTCGCCATCTGCCCGAAGCGTGCCTCCTCGAACCCGGCATTGCCGGCGAACTCGGCCTCGCCGAAATCGGCGGCGCCGGCGAAGTTGCAATCACCGAAACCCGCCTCACCGGCGTGCCGCACGCCACGAAACTGCGTCACACCGTCGAAGCGAGAGCCGCGGAACCAGGCATCGCCGATGAACTCGGCCTCGACGAAACAGGCGACACCCTCGCAGCGCATGTCACGGAACTCGGCGGTGCCGTGGAAGGTCGCCGCGCCGAAATCGGCGTCATCCGCGAAATGCGCCTTGTCGAGGAAGGCATCGGCCCGGAAGCTCGCATCGCGGAAGCTGGCCGGGCCGTGGAAATGCGCCTCGGAAAACCAGGCGTCGCCGCAGAAGGCGCTGCCGGCGAAACGGGCAGCGGCCGGAAAGATGATGCCGCCGACGTTGAAATCACCCTCGAAGATCTCGTCGACCAGCTCGACATCGGCGAAGAGGCGCCAGAGCGCGAGCAGAGGGCCGTCGGCACCGATACGCCCGCGCAACCGCAGCATCTCGCCAGCCCAGCCGTTCCAGCTCGAGGCCCCCTCGCCGAGCCGTGCCAGCACCGCCCCGCGCCGCGCCGCCATGAAGGCAGAGGCCTCGGGCCCGGCCGCGCCATAACGCGCTGCACGCTGCGCCGCGGCGAAACCGGCCTGATGTGGCCGCGCCCAGGAATTCAGCTGCAGGAGTTCGGCGCGTGCATCGGGCGCGAGCCGGAACAGGCTGGCCATGTCGGAAGGCGCCCTCGGTTAACGATTCATTAGCCATAAGCGAGCCGCCGAAATGGTTCAATCGCTGCTTTTGCCGGCGATGCCGCCGTCCTGGCGCTCCGGCGCCCAGATCACCCGTGAATCTCAGCGTTCGGCGCAGCACACTTTTAACGTTACAGGCCGATAACCTTCTGTAGCGTAAGGCATTTGAAGTAGTTTCCGCGCAATCCAAGGCTGCATCTGCAACGCGGAACACCCAGCGCCGATGAACGCCTATCTGCCGTTGATCCTGTTCACGGTTCTGACCAATGCGGCGGCGCAATTGATGCTGAAGCGCGGCATGGGCGGCGTGGGGCACCTGGATGTCGGCAATGACGGGCTGATTCCCACCATCTTCCGCGTCGTCTTCAACCCCTTCGTCTTCGCCGGCCTATGCACCTTCGTGGTCAGCATGGCCTCGCATCTGATCGTGCTATCGAAAGTGCAGATCAGCTACGCCTACCCTTTCCTGAGCCTCGCCTACGTCGTGGTCGCGGTCTACGCCTACTTCGTCTTCCAGGAAGATCTGAGCCCGGCCCGCATCGCCGGCATCGGCTTCATCGTCCTGGGCACCATCTTCATCGCACAGAGCTGAGGGACGTCATGGACCTGTTCGCCCGCTTCATTCTCCGCCTCGGCGCCCTCTTCGCTCCGGCCCAGCCGCAGCTGAAGCCGATCCCGGTCCCGGTGCGCCGCCCCGACCAGCGACGCTGAGCCATGAAGCACATCATCATCGGCGGCGACGGCTTCGTCGGCTCGCATCTTGCGGCGGATCTTACGGCCATGGGCGAGGACGTCCTGGTCTGCGACATCCAGAAGAGCGCCCATCCGCATTATGGCCAGGTGCCGTTCCAGCGCGTCGACGTGACCGATCCGGCGAGCCTCAACGCGATCGCGCTGACGCCTAATGACCTCGTCTACAATCTCTCGGCCAAGATGCTGTCGCCGATCGTGACCCGGAAGGAGCGCTACGACTTCTTCTGGCCGGTGAACTATCACGGCACGCAGAACATCCTGAGCTGGATGGAAAAGAACGGCGCCAACCGGCTCGTCCACTTCACCACCGACATGATCTACGGCCATTCGGTCACCGTCCCGCAGGACGAAGACCACCCGGCGAGACCGCTCGGCGAATACGGCGAGAGCAAGCTCGCGACCGAGACGCTGGCCCAGACCTATCGCGACAAGGGCTTCAGGATTCCGATCTTCCGGCCACGCCTGATCATCGGCCCGGGTCGTCTCGGCATCCTGGTCAAGCTCTTCCGGCTGATCGACATGAACCTGCCGGTGCCGATGATCGGCTCGGGGAACAATCCCTATCAATTCATCTCGGTGTTCGACTGCGCCAGCGCCTGCGTCGCCGCCTGGAAGGCCGATTTCCCCAACAGCGCCTATAATCTCGGCTCGGACGATCCGCCGCCGGTGAGGAAGCTGCTCGGCGATCTGATCAAGCATGCCGGTTCGAAGTCGATCCTGCTGCCGACGCCGGCCTCGCTGGTCAAGCTGACGCTCGACACACTCGATGCGATCAACCTGCCGATCATGGATCCCGAGCAGTACAAGATCGCCGACGAGATCTGCATCCTCGACACCACCAAGGCCAAGCGCGAGCTCGGCTGGTCGCCGAAGTACCGCGACGAGGACATGCTGATGGCGGCCTATACCGAATACCGCAAGGCCAAGGACGAGCTGAGGAGGAAGGCCGCATGAGCATGCCCGCCTACAAGACGGACGAGGCGGTTCCGCAGCCTTCGCGCCCGCAACTGCTCAGCGTCGAGGCCGCGAAGCAGCTCGATGCCCAGCAGGTGAAGGACCTCTTCACCGCCCATATCAACCCGGGTCAGGTGCATTTCCTCAAGCTGCTCGGCTTCGACAGGATCATCGTCGATCGCGCCGAGGGCATGCACTACATCACCCGCGACGGCCGCAAGATCCTCGATTTCTTCGGCGGCTTCTGCTCGGTCGCCTTCGGCCACAACCATCCGCGCATCATCGCCGCCCGGAAGGCATTCCAGGACGAGAACCGCCATGAGATCTGCATGGCGTTCATGTCGCAATACGCTTCGGCGCTGGCGAAGAACCTCGCCACGATCGCGCCCGGCGATCTCGACATGGTCTTCCTCGGCTCGACCGGCTCGGAAGCGATGGAGGCGGCGCTGAAGGTCGCCGAACAGGCGCAGGGGCCGGGCAAGTCCAAGATCCTGCACGCCGCCAATTCCTTCCATGGCAAGACCAAGGGCGTGCTCTCGGTCACCGACTCGACGCTCTACCAATCGCAGTTCAAGCTGGTCGAGAACCGGGTCAAGGTGCCCTTCGGCGATATCGAGGCGGTGCGCCACGCGCTCGAGAGCGATCCTGCCATCGGCATCGTCGTCATGGAGACGATCCAGGGCGGCGGCGGCATCGTCGAGGCGCCCGAGGGCTTCTGGCGGCAATTGCGCGCGCTCTGCGACAAGCACGGCGTGCTCTGGGTCGCCGACGAGGTGCAGTGCGGGCTCGGCCGCACCGGCCAGTTCTTCGCCTTCGAGCGCGACGGCGTCGTCCCCGACGTCACCGCCCTCGCCAAGGCGCTCGGCGGCTCCAAGGCGGCGATGGGCGCGATGATCGCCCGGCGCGACATCTACATGAAGGCCTATGGCAAGCCGAAGACGGCGCTGATCCATGCCCAGGCCACCTTCGGCGGCATGGGCGAAGCCTGCGTCTCGGCGATCGAAGCCCTGAACGTCCTCTACGACGAGGACCTGATGGGCAATGCAAAGCGCCAGGGCGACTATCTGATCGAGCGCCTGAACGCGCTTCGCACCAAGCACCCGACCTTGCTCAAGGAGATCCGCGGTCGTGGCCTGATGATCGGCGTCGAGTTCCAGGACATCAGCGAGGCCATGCCCTTCGGCGTCAAGCATATGGTCGCGCTGCTCGACGACAAGCTGAAGGGCTCGCTCTGCGGCTTCATCGGAGCGTTGCTGCTGAAGGACTATGACGTGCTCGTCGCCTTCACCGAGTACAACCGCAACGTCATCCGGCTGGAGCCGCCGCTGATCGTCTCCCGCGAGCAGTGCGATCAGTTCATCGACGCGCTCGACGACCTGCTGTCGCGCGGCATCACCCGCATCGTCACCGATTATCTGCGCAAGGTCGCGGTGGCCAAGGGCTGAACAGACATATCCTGCCCGGCGCCTGCCTCACATCGGCAGGCGCCGCCACTCCTGTCGCGGCGCCGGAAGGCAAGGCTCTCGGCGGGAGGCGGTGAGCCCGGGCCTTGATCGCAGGCTCTTCCTGGGGACAGATGCCGGCATGATTGCCCGCATCGTCAAAGCCTCGCTCGGACTTGCCTTCTTCCTTGCCCCGTTTCCGACGGCGCAGGCACAAGCTCCATCGTCGGCCGGCTATGTCGTGCCGAATTATTGGGACCCGAATGTCAGGGTCGAGCGGCCCGATCTCGGCCCGCCGCGGGTGATCCGCTTCCTGACAGATGACGATTTCCCGCCAATGCATTTCGCGACACCGGAAGGAGGCGTCACCGGTTTCTCGGTCGAGCTCGCCCGGGCGGTCTGTGAGAAGCTGGCGCTGAACTGCACCATCCAGGCGCGTCGCTTCGACACTTTGCTGGAATCCCTCGCCGAAGGCCGCGGCGACGTGCTCGCCGCCGCGATTCCTGTCACAGGCGAACTGCGAGCACGCTTCGCCGCCAGCCAGACCTACCATCGTTCGCCCGCCCGATTGCTGACGACGCGCGGCAATGCCCGGGCCGATCTCGAACTCGGCGCTTTGCGCGGCACCCGCGTCGCCGTCGTCTCGGGTACGGCGCACGAGGCTTTCCTCGAACGCCTCGCCCCATTCATTCAGCGCCGGACGGCGCCGGACCTGCAAGCGGCGCTCGCTTTGCTGAGAAGCGGCGACGCCGAATATGTCTTCGGAGACGGGGTCTCACTGGCGCTGACCATCGCCGGTCGAGGCGGCAGCGAATTCGCCTTCGCCGGCGGGCCCTATCTTGAAGCGCGCTATTTCGGCGAAGGCGTCGGCTTCCTGCTGCGCAAGGACGATCTCACATTGAAACGGGCGATCGACTACGCGCTGCAGGCCCTCTGGGACGATGGCACCTATGCCAGGCTGTTCATCCGGTTCTTCCCGGTCAGCCCGTTCTGACCGTCACCCTTGGCCGGCTGGCTCGGCTTCGCCAGCCGCCCTTCCTCGGCCTTGTAGAAGAACTGTGAGGCGACGAGCCAGCCCTTCAGCGGCCGCAGGGGCGGGATGCAGGTCAGCAGCACCAGCGGCAGGGTCGTCACCAGGTGCACCCAGGTCGGGGGCTGGTAGCTCAATTCCAGCCAGAGCGGGAAGGCGACGGCCGGCACGCAGACGAACATCATCACGAAAAAGGCTGGGCCATCCGCCGGATCGGCGAAGGAATAATCCAGCCCGCACGCCTCGCAACGCGGCTTCAGCGTCAGGAAACCGTCGAAGAGTTGTCCCTCGCCGCAGCGCGGGCAACAGCCGCGCAGCCCGGTCTTGAGCGGAGACAGCGCCGGCCAATGCTGATGTGCCATGTCGTCCTCCTTGCGGTGCGCGTCATGATTGACTGCATTCACCGGAGATTGATCGCTATGTACCACCGAAATTGATTGCAGTCAATATTGGAGGCCATGCAGCATCGCCGCACCTGACCGAAGCGAATGGGCTGAGGACACCCGCCCTCCGCCGGCCTCTCACGCATGCCGCCCACACGCCATACGCCATACGCCATACGCCATACGCCATACGCCATACGCCACACGCCACGCGCCACGCGCCACGCGATCGGACAAACAAACGGCTCAATTATAACAAGATCACTCGCGACAAGCCCCAAGCCACGTATTGATTGGCGGCAAAACAAGCTCACCACGATGTTAAACCGACGACGCTTGCTACAAATAACGTTGGGAACAACCTCACTGTCGCTACTGGAACACAGTGAACTCTCAGGACCCGCATCAGCCCTGGAATCAAAAGTGATCAAGACTTCCAGCTATCGCGTACCACTCGAAAGCAGCCCGCATGAGCGGACCTTCATGCAGTGGCCGGCGCGCAGCCGCATCTATGGCGGCCAGAGCGCACTCGACGAGGTACGCTCGACCATCGCGCTCATCGCACGATCGATCGCGCGCTTCGAGCCGGTCGTCATGCTGGCGCGCCCTGAGCAACAGGACGCCGCCGCGAAAGCGCTCGGGCCGACAGTCGAGGTCTGGCCGATCCCGACGGAGGATCTCTGGTGCCGCGATTCCGGCCCGACCTTCGCCATGCCGCAGACAGCAGGGCCGCTTACCGTATCCGATCTCGGCTTCAATGGCTGGGGCAACAAGCAGAGCCACGCTGACGACGGGCAGATCGCCAGGCGCGTTGGGGAGCGGCTTGGGCTTTCCGTTCTCGCCAATGGGCTCGTCGGCGAAGCTGGCGGCGTCGAGGTCGATGGCACCGGCACCGCGATGGCGCATGAAAGCAGCTGGATCAATCGCAATCGCAACAAGGGCGGCAAGGCCGAGGTTGAGCACCTGCTGCTCGACGCGCTCGGCGCCGAACGGATGATCTGGGCGCCGGGCGTCAAGGGGGCCGACATCACCGACTACCACATCGACGCGCTCGCCCGCTTCGTGAAGCCCGGACAGGTGGTGATCCAGCTCGGTGACACCTTGGATCGTAGCGATCCCTGGTCGGCGGCCGCCTTCCAGACCTATGAGATTCTGAAGGCGGCGCGGGATGCCCAGGGTCGCAAGTTCGACATCGTCGTCATTCCCGACCCGGTCCACATCCGCTCGCGATCGCGCGACTTCGTCTCGAGCTATGTGAACTACTATGCCTGCAACGGGGCGGTCATCGGCGCCGAGTTCGGCGACGACAAGGCGGACGAGAAGGCCAGGGCGATCCTGCAGCAACTCTATCCGGATCGCGAGGTGGTCAGCTTGAACGTCGATCCGCTCGGCGAAGCCGGAGGAGGCATTCATTGCGCGACGCAGCAGCAGCCCAAGGGCGCAGCCTGAGACGCAACGCTCGATCGCCTGATCGAGCGGCCTACAGCACGCGGGCGCCGGCCTCCGGCGCCTGCTCCAGCGCATGCGCCATGAAGGCGAGCACATCGCCGAGCGCCTTGCGACCGATCGGTCCGCCCAGGCAGATGCGGGCGGCTTCCGGCGCCGGCCCCTTGGCGGCGAAGGCATCGCTGGCGACGACGCCGACCCCGGTCGCCTGCATCTGCCCGACGAACGCCGCGCGGGTCCAGGGCGCCGGCAGCTCCAGCCAAAGATTGAAGCTGAGCGGATCGGTGCGGCACAAGCCCGCCGGCAGGATTTCGGCCGCAAGCTGCTGCCGCGCCGCCGTCTCCGCCCTGAGGAAATCGAGCAGCGCATCGGCGCTGCCATCCTCGATCCAGCGCGTCGCCAGCGCGGAAGTCAGGGGCGAGGCCATGATGCTGCCGGCGCGAAGAGCTGCAGCGAAAGGCCAGCCGGAGCGGATATCCGGCACCACGACATAGGCCAGCCGCAGGCCGGCCCCGAGGCATTTCGACAAGCCGGCGATGTGCCAGCTCAGCTCCGGCGCGAGCGCGGCCAAGGGCGCGGGCGCATCCGGTGGCACGAAGCCATAGGCATCATCCTCGATGATTGCCACGCCATGGCGGCGGGCGATCGCAGCAATCTCCGCGCGCCGACGCTCCGGCATGGTGATGGTCGTCGGGTTCTGCAGAACAGGATTGAGATAGAGCGCCTTCGGCTTCAATCGCACGCATGCCTCGGCGAAGGCCTCGGGATCGAGACCGTCCCCATCCATCGCCAGCCCGGTCAGCGGCAGGCCCAGCTGCGCACAGATCGAGCGGATACCGGGATAGGTCAGCGCTTCGCACAACACCGCATCGCCCGGCTTGGCGAGGCTGGTCAGAATCGCCAGCAGCGCGGCATTCGCGCCCGGCACGACGAAAAGCTGCTCCGGCACCGGCATGAGGCCGCGCCGGCCAAGCCAGAGCGCGGCCGCGACTTTGTCAGCCGGCGCACCGCCAAGCGGCTGATAGCGCAGCAGACCGACCAGCCGCTCGCCAACCTCCGCCATGCCCTGCCGCAGCCGAGCAACAAGCGCGGGATCGTCGGGCTCCGGCGGCAAGGTCATGGAGAGGTCGACCGGTTCCGGCATGGGCGCCCGCGGGATGGAGCCCAGGCCTGGCGCCATGGTCTTGACTGTCGCCGCCTTGACGAAGGTCCCCTGCCCGACCCGCGACTCGACCAGCCCGCGCCGCTGCGCCTCGACATAGCCACGCGCCACCGTGGTGAAGTCGACGGCAAGCGCCTCGGCCAGCCGGCGCTGCGGCGGCAGCCTGTCACCGGCCGACAGCGCCCCTGCCGCGATGTCGGCGGCGATCCGGTCCGCGATGGCGAGATAGCGCGGCTTGTCGCTCTGGGTCAGGTCGGGGAGCCAATCCATCGATGCGATCCGTCGCGAGGCGAAGCACTGAATGGATTGACTGTATATTGTTGCGAACGCGTGTTGTCACCTGCCTGCAGAACGCTTGCAAGACAAGTCACCCAGCTTGCGCCAGCGACGGCGCCTCGCCGAGGCCGCCAATCGCCGCGAACAGCTCGGCGTCCGCGCCGATGCCGGCATTGGGCGCGGTCAGGAGCGTATCGCCGTAAAACAGCGAATTGGCTCCCGCGACCAGGCAGAGGATCTGCGCCTCCCGGGCCAGCGAGGCCCGCCCTGCCGACAGCCGGACCGTCGCAGCCGGCATGACCAGCCGGGTCGTCGCGACCATCCGGACGAGATCGAGCGGATCGACCGGCGGACGTCCGGCCAATGGCGTCCCCGCGACCGGGATCAGCGCATTGATCGGCACACTCTCCGGATGCGGCATCAGCACGGCGAGCGCCTGCAACATCGCAGCCCGGTCGCGCACGCTCTCGCCCATGCCGATGATCCCGCCGCAGCAGACCTCGATGCCCGCCGCCCGCACCGTCGCCAGCGTGTCGAGCCGATCCTGGAAGGTCCGGGTCGTGATGATGCTGCCATAGAATTCCGGGCCGGTATCGAGATTGTGGTTGTAGGCAGTCAGGCCGGCCGCGGCGAGGCGCTCGGCCTGATGCGGCTTCAGCATGCCGAGCGTGACGCAGGCCTCCATGCCGAGCGCCCTGACACCCCAGACCATATCGATGACAGCGTCGAACTCCTTGCCGTCGCGAACCTCGCGCCAGGCCGCCCCCATGCAGAAGCGCGACGCTCCAGCCGCCTTCGCCTTGGCCGCCAGCGCGACCACCCTCATCGGATCCATCAGCCGCTCGCGGGTCAGCGCGACCTCGCGGTGATGCGCCG
The DNA here is from genome assembly GCA_005502805.1 of Rhizobiales bacterium 2SD. Lineage (GTDB taxonomy): Bacteria > Pseudomonadota > Alphaproteobacteria > Rhizobiales > Beijerinckiaceae > Allobosea. The sequence continues at coordinate 710,230 of SCMY01000002.1, forward strand.
ATTGCGGGCAATAGGCGCAATCCTCCGGGCAGGCCCCGGTCTTGATCGAGAGTAGGCTCGCCTTCTGCACCGCATTCGGATCGTGATGGTCGCGATGCACGGCATTGGCCCGGCCGATCAGCTCGAGCAGCGGCAGCTCGTAGAGCGCAACGATCTCCTCGACCGTCCAGTCGTGACGGATTTCTCCATCGGCCGGGCTCATCGACGCCACCATGCGCTCAGGCGGGAAAGGACACTCGGCAAAAGCGCCGAGCCCGCAGCCACGACACCGAGCTTGAGCAGATCGCCGAGCAGAAACGGCCAGAGACCGAGGGCAGCGATCTGCGCAGCCGGCACGAACAGAGCGAGCCATGCCATGCCAACCGCATAGATCAGCGCGAGCCCGACGAGCATGGCGGCCAATTGCCCGGGCACGCCCCTGCCCCGCGCAAGCATGCCGACCAACCAGCTCGCCGCCAGGTACCCGGCGAGATAGCCGCCGGTTGGCCCCAGCAGATAGGCGAGACCGATGCCGCGCTCCGGCGAACCGGAGAACACCGGTAGCCCGGCCGCGCCCGCGGCCAGATAGGCCACGAAGATCGACACCGCCACCCGCGGCCCGAGCGTCACCGCGAACGCCATGACGGCGAGCGTGTGCAAGGTCATCGGCACCGGCCAGAACGGAATTTGCGTCTTGGCCGCGAGCACCATCAGACCGACGCCGGCGATGACGACGAATGCACGCTGGGCGATCGACGTGAAACGGTCTGTCCGGGCCTCTGTGAAGGTGGAGGACATTGTGGTCTCCTAAATTATCTATAATTAATACATTAGTCGATAAATGACTCCACAAAAGCAGAAGATTGGCAAGCCCCCTGCATGTCAGTCCACCCGAAGGTCAAATCGAGCTGTTAGAAAAATTCAGAAAAATGACAAAATAGCCAATAAGCCGGCACTTCCGGCCGATTTTTCTGCCGCAACCTCAGGATTCAATATTTATAGATAATTTTGCGGCGCACCCTCGTCACCCGAGGAACCGGAGAAGCGCCGCCCAAGCTGGCAGCAAAGAGCCTCCGCCACTGGTGCGGGAACGGGGCACAGCGGCGTCCATCCATCCGGGCAGCGGAGAGACAGGAAGCTGAACTTCGTCCGTCGCGATGACCGAGCCGCGCGGGCAGCTCAGCCCACGATCTCGCCGCGGAAGGCCCAGCGCGTCATCCGCCGCTCGACCAGGGCGCAGGCGGCATACATCAGGATGCCCATGATCGCGATGGCGAAGAGTCCGGCGAAGGTCGTGGCGGAGTCGTTGCGGGCGCCGGCCGAGAGCATCAGGAAGCCGATGCCGCGATTGCCGCCGACCGTCTCGGAGATCACCGAGCCGATGAAGGCGAGCGTCACCGCGACCTTCAGGCTGGCGAAGAGATAGGGCATGGCGCGGGGAACGCCGACCTTGGTCAGGATTTCCCACTGGCTGGCGCCGAGCGAGCGCATCACGTCGCGCATCTCCGGCTCGATCGTGGCGAGGCCGGTCGCGACGTTCACGACGATCGGGAAGAAGGAGATGACGAAGGCGGTGATGATCGCCGGCAGCGCACCGACACCGAGCCAGATCATCAGGATCGGCACGATCGCGACCTTGGGCACGGCGTTGAAGGCGATCAGCAGCGGGTAGAGGCCGGAATAGATGAAGGGCGAGGCGCCGATGGCGAGCCCGAGCAGCACGCCGAAGCCGATCGCCAGCACGAAGCCGATCGCCGTCGTCCACAAGGTCTCCAGGCAGAACTTCAGCAGGATGTCCCAGCGCTGGACCATCACCTCGAAGATACGGGAGGGCTTCGGCGCCAGGATCTCCGGCACGTCGAAGACGATGCAGGCGAGCTCCCAGAGCAGCAGCAACCCGGCCATGGCGAGCCAGGGCATGGCGACGAGCAACAGGGAACGCTGACGATCAGTCATTTTTCAGTCCGGCCGTGGGCTGCATCACGCATGCTCCATATGGATGCGCTCGCGCAGGTCGTGGACGATGTCGACGAACTCGGCGGTGAAGGTCGTCTCCAGCGTGCGCGGTCGCGGCAGCTCGATCTTGCTGACCTTTACGATCCTTCCGGGCCGGCGGCTCATCACATAGACGGTGTCGGCGAGATAGACGGCTTCGCGCAGGTCATGCGTCACCAGCACGGCGGTGAAGCGCTTCTCCAGCCAGAGCGCCTGCATCACGCTCCAAAGCTCCTCGCGCGTGAAGGCGTCGAGCGCGCCGAAAGGCTCGTCGAGCATCAGGATCTCGGGCTCGTGCACCAGCGCCCGGCACAGGCTCGAGCGCTGCTGCATACCGCCCGAGAGCTGCCAGGGGAATTTGTCGCCGAAGCCGCCGAGGCCGACCGAGGCGAGCAATTTCTCGACCCGCTCGATGTATTCGGCCTTGTTCGCCCGAAATCGGCGCTTGTGCGGCTCGACCACTTCGAGCGGCAGCAGGATGTTGTCGCGCGTCGTGCGCCAGGGCATCAGCGTCGGCGCCTGGAAGGCCATGCCGACGCCGCGGATCGGGCCCTTGACCGGCTGGCCATGGACGCGAACCTCGCCACCGCTCGGCGGCAGGAGGCCGGTGACCAGCTTCATCAGCGTGGACTTGCCGCAGCCGGAGGGGCCGACCACGGCGATGAACTCGCCCTTGGCGATGTCGAGCGTCGCATCCTCCAGCGCCAGCATGCGCGCGGGGCCGCTGCCATAGGCGAGGCTAACCTTGCGCAGTTCGACGAGGGGCGTGTCGGAGGAAGCCGGCATGAAGGGCGTCATTCTCGGGCTTGTCCCGGGAGGCCCGGGACGAGGAAACTCCAGGAGATGGCCGGCTCAGAGCCGGCCATGACGGCTGGGTGTCACGGCGCGACCATGCGCTCCGCCTTGGCCGGCAGGTACTTGTTCGAGAACACCTTCTCCGGCGCCGGCGCCGAGGGCAGGCCGAACGCGTCGGCGACATCGACGACCGAGCGGGCGAAACGGGCCGGGTCGACATCGCCCATGCCGTTCTCCTTCACGAACGGCGTCAGGATGTTCATCTTCAGCGACAGGTCGAGACGCTCGGCCTCCAGCTTCTCGTCGATCAGCGGATCGCGCTTCTTCACCGCGGCGAGACCCACGGCCGGATTGGCGGCGACCTCCTTCCAGGCCTTGGCGGTGGCGCGCAGGAAGCCTTTGACCACCTCAGGCTTCTCGGCAAAAGCCGGCGAGACGATGATTCCGTTGCCGTACACGTCCATCTTGTAGTCGGAGTAGTTGAAGGAGACGATGTCCTCCTGCTTCACGCCGCGCGCCTTAAGATCGAGCACCGACGAGAAGAAATGGCCGCTGATGAAGTCGACCGTGCCCTGCACCATCGACTGCTCGCGCAATTGCGGCGTCAGGTTGACGTGGTTCACGCTCTTGGCGTCGATGCCGACCTTCTTGGCGAAGGCGGGAAAGAGCCGGAACGAGGCGTCGAACACCGGCGCCCCGAGCTTCTTGCCGGCGAGGTCGGCGGGCTTCGAGATCCCGGTCTTCTTCAGCGTGTGCACGCCAAAGGGCGGGAAGTCATAAGCCATGAAGACGCAGAGGATCTCCTTGCCGGCATTCTTGGCGTTGTACTCGATCAGCGAGTTCACATCGGAGAAGCCGATGTCGTAGGCGCCGGTGGCGACGCGCTGGACCGCGCCGGCCGAACCCTGGCCGGGGTCCATGGTGACGTCGAGCCCCTCGGCCTTGTAGTAGCCCTTCTCCAGCGCCACCAGGAAAGGCGAGGTCGGCCCCTGGAACACCCAGTCGAGCGTGAACTTGACCGCGGTCTGCGCCTGCGCCGGCGACATCGCCCCCAAGGCCAGCGCCGCAGCGCCGGCCAGCACGACACGGCGGGCGAATGCCCACTTCACATCACGAACCATCGAAGCCGACCCCTGCTTTTGTTGTACGACGACGCTAACCGGCGCTTATCGGGAGTCAATCGAGCGACCGGGGTTGTCTGCCGCTTTTTCAGGCAGGCATTTGCCATCTTGCCGGCAGCTGCCGTCCCGGTTGTTGCGCTGCACGCGCATATCTGCGAAACCGCGCCCTTCCCTGTCCTATCCAGCGAGACCTCTAGCCAAAATGCCCGCTTTCGAACCCGCGCTGATCGAAGCCGCCCGCGTCTCGGCCGCCTGGCCGTTCGAGGAAGCCAAGAAGCTCGTGGCGCGGCTGCAGAAATCGGGCAAGCAGGAGGTCGTGTTCGAGACCGGCTACGGCCCGTCCGGGCTGCCGCATATCGGCACCTTCGGCGAGGTCGCGCGCACCTCGATGGTCCGCCACGCCTTTCAGGTGCTGACCGACGGCGCCATCCCGACCCGGCTGATCGCGTTCTCGGACGATCTCGACGGCCTGCGCAAGGTTCCGGACAACGTCCCGAACAAGGAACTGCTGGCGCAGCATCTCGGCAAGCCGCTGACCGAGGTGCCCGACCCGTTCGGCACGCACGACTCGTTCGGCCGGCACAACAATGCCCGGCTCTGCGCCTTCCTCGACCAGTTCGGCTTCGACTACGAGTTCAAGTCCTCGACCGACGCCTATCGCGCCGGCGAGTTCGACGCGACCCTGCTCAGGATGCTGGCCCGCTTCGACAAGATCATGTCGATCATGCTGGCGACCCTGCGCGAGGAGCGCGCCGCGACCTATTCGCCCTTCCTGCCGATCCACCCCAAGACGCGGATCGTCATGCAGGTGCCGATCGAGGCGCGCGACGTCGAGGCCGGCACCATCACCTGGACCGATCCGGCGAACGGCGAGCGCTTCACCACGCTGGTCACCGGCGGCCATGCCAAGCTGCAATGGAAGCCGGACTGGGCGATGCGCTGGGTCGCGCTCGGCGTCGACTACGAGATGGCCGGCAAGGACCTGATCGACTCGGTCAAGGTCTCCTCGCAGATTGCCCGCGCCATCGACGGCACGCCGCCCGAAGGCTTCAACTACGAGCTGTTCCTGGACGAGCAGGGCCAGAAGATCTCGAAGTCGAAGGGCAACGGCCTCACCATCGAGGAATGGCTGAGCTACGGCCCGCCGGAGAGCCTGGCGCTGTTCATGTATTCGCGCCCGCGCGAGGCGAAGAAGCTGCACTTCGACGTGATCCCGCGCGCGGTCGATGACTATCTGCAGTTCCTCGGCGGCTATGACCGGCAGGACTGGAAGAATCGCCTCGGCAACCCGGTCTGGCACATCCACGCCGGCACGCCGCCGCAGCCGGAGGTCATCGCCACCGGCGAGGGCGACAATGCGGTGCGCACGCAGATCTCGTTCTCGCTGCTGATGAACCTCGTCGCCGTCGCGAATTTCGAGGACAAGGCCGTGCTCTGGGGCTTCCTCCAGCGCTATGCGCCCGGCATCTCGCCGCAGACCCATCCGCGGCTCGATGCCCTCGTCGGCTATGCGCTCGCCTACTTCAGAGACTTCGTGAAGCCGGCCAAGCATTACCGCCCGGCCGACGAGACCGAGCGCGCCGCCTTCATTGCGCTCGACGCCGCACTCGCCGCATTGCCGGCGAATGCGAGCGCCGAAGAGGTCCAGGACGCGGCGCTCGACGTCGCCCGCGCCATCCCGCGCTATCAGAACCTGGCGGCCAAGAATGCGACGCCGGAGCGGCCGGGCGTCTCCGGCGACTGGTGGAAGGCGATCTATCAGGTGATGTTCGGCGAGGATCAGGGCCCGCGCTTCGGTTCCTTCGCCGCGATCTACGGGCTCGACAACACCCGCAAGCTGATCGTCAAGGCACTCGACGGCGGGCTGATCCGCGAGCACGAGGCCTTCCTGGCGGCACGCCAGCCTCTCAGCGCATGAGTGCAGCGGCGGCTGAGGCGGTCGAGAAGGCCATCTCCAGCCGCCGCGCCGTGCGCGCTTTCCTGCCCGATCCGGTCGACCCCGCTTTGGTGCGTCGGCTGCTCGAATTGGCAGCGCTGGCGCCGAGCGGCACCAATATGCAGCCCTGGCGGCTGCGCGTGCTCGGCCCCAGAACCCGCGCGAAGCTGGAGACAGCGCTAATCACCGCGCTCGATGATCCCTCGCCGCGCGAGGAGGAGTATCGCTATTATCCGGCGACCTTCCGCGAGCCCTATCTCTCGCGCCGCCGCAAGGTCGGCTGGGATCTCTACGGCCTGCTTGGCGTCGCCAAGGGCGACCATGCCGGCATGCGCCGCCAGACCGAGGCGAACCTGCACTTCTTCGGCGCACCGGTGGCGCTGATGCTGACGGTCGATCGCGATCTTGAGATCGGCTCCTGGCTCGACCTCGGCGCCTTCGTCCAGACCCTGCTGATCGCGGCGCAGGGTCATGGTCTCGATTCCTGCCCGCAGGCGATCTTCGCCCGCTTCCATCAGGTCGTCAGGCGCGAGCTTGCCATCCCGCAAAGCGAGGTCGTGGTCTGCGGCATCGCGCTCGGCAAGGCCGATCCGGAGGCGCCGGCAAACCGGCTCGTGCCGGAGCGCGAGCCGGTCGAGGGCTTCACCAGCTGGCTGGACTAGCTAGGATATGTCAGCCTGCCACGGCGGTGTACTCGGTCTCGACCGAGGAGTCGTGGAGATGGTGGTCGTAGCCGTAGATGTGGATCGAGATCGCATCACCGGCACCGCGATTCTGCATGCGGTGGATGTTCGGGCCGGTCGGCAGCATGCAAGCGACGTAAGCAGCCCGGCGCTCCTGCTCCTCGGTCGGCACGGCGCGATTGGCATCGATGGCGCGATACCAGGTTTCCGTGACCGTGCCGGAAACGACGCCGAAGCAGCACGAGCAATGGTGGTCGTGGATGCAGGTGGTCGAGCCCTCCCCCCAGACGATCGCCCAGACGCTGACGGCTTCGTTGCCGGCGAGCAGGTTGCGGGTGTAGCCGCCCGGCTTGCGCTGCAGCGGCAGGGCCTGGATCAGGTCGGGAATTGCGACGAGCTCGTTGAGCACGGCACGGGCTGCGGCGAGATAGTCACGCGAGCAGGTTCCCTCATGGGTGCGCAGGGCGTTCAGTACCGCACCGCGCCGCTCCTCGCCGAGAAAGCCCTGCATGTCCCTCATCTCCCGCGGTATCGAATGGCAAGGGAATGATAGGCCGGGCCCGGTGGCAATGGTTTGCGATCCTTCGCCTAAAACGGAGTAACCTTAGAAAGAGATACCAAATCTGACGAAAATATGAGAAATAAATTTCTACGCTTGCATAGCGAGTGATATTCTGTTCCGAGGGGACCCCCAATCGTGGTCAAGCTCGACGCCTTCGATCTACGTATCCTCGCGCTGCTGCAGGAGGATGCCAGCAAACCGCTCGCCGAGATCGCCGATGCGGTCGGGCTGTCGCCTACGCCGTGCTGGCGGCGCATCCAGAAGCTCGAGGCGGAAGGCCATGTCAGGCGGCGGGTTGCGTTGCTCGACCGCGACAAGCTGAAAGCCGGCGTCACCGTTTTCATCGCGGTGAAGACGGGGCGCCATACGATGGAGTGGCTGGAGCGCTTCCACGCCGCCGTGCACGACCTGCCGGAGATCGTCGACTTCTACCGGATGAGCGGCGACATCGACTATCTGCTCAAGGCCTATGTCCGCGACATCGCCGCCTATGACGCGCTCTACAAGAAGCTGATCGCCCGCATCGAGCTCAGCGACGTCACCTCCATGTTCGCCATGGAGGAACTGAAGTCGACCACGGCGATCCCCCTCGGCTTTGCCACCGAGGGCTGATCAGCTGTTGATCTCGAACAGGCCGGCGCAGCCCATGCCGCCAGCGACGCACATGGTGACCACGGCATAGCGCGCCTTGCGCCGGCGGCCTTCCAGCAGCGCATGTCCGACGAGCCGCGCCCCGCTCATGCCGAAGGGATGGCCGATCGCGATCGCGCCGCCATTGACGTTGACCTTGTCGGGATCGATGCCGAGCGTGTCGCGGCAATAGAGCGACTGCGAGGCGAAGGCCTCGTTCAGCTCCCAGAGGTCGATGTCGGAGACCTTGAGGCCGTTACGCTGGAGCAGGCGCGGCACGGCGAAGACGGGGCCGATGCCCATCTCATCCGGCTCGCAACCCGCCGAGGCGAAGCCGCGGAAGATGCCGAGCGGCTCGAGCCCGCGCCGCCTGGCCTCATCGGCCGACATCACCACGCTGGCCGAGGCGCCGTCGGAGAGCTGGCTGGCATTGCCAGCCGTGATGAACTTGTCCTCGCCGCGCACCGGCTTGAGCTTGAGCAGGCCCTCCAGCGTCGTCTCGGGCCGATTGCCCTCGTCCTTGGTGAGCGTGACCTCTTCCTGTCGAACCTCGCCGGTCGCCTTGTCGGTGACGGCCATCACCGCGCTCATCGGCACGATCTCGTCGTCGAACAGCTGGCGCTGCTGCGCGGCAGCCGTGCGGCGCTGGCTCTCGACCGAGAACTCGTCCTGCGCCTGGCGCGAAATGCCATAGCGCTCGGCGACGATGTCGGCCGTCTCGATCATCGTCGTGTAGATCGTCGGCTTGTTGGCCTTCAACCATTCGTTCTCGGTCAGGTCGCGCCGCACCACCGGCGCCACCAACGAGATCGATTCGACACCGCCGCCGATGGCGACCGGCACGCCGTCCAGCACCACCCGCCGGGCCGCATGGGCGATCGCCTCCAGGCCGGAGGCGCAGAAGCGGCTGACGGTGACGCCGGCCGACTGCACCGGAATGCCGGCGACGAGCGCGCCATGGCGGGCGACGTTGCCGCCGGTCGCAGCTTCCGGATAGCCGCAGCCCATCACCACCTCCTCGACCGCCTCGGGTTCGAGCTTGGCGCGTGCCATGGCGTGCCTGATCGCGTGGGCGGCCATGTCGGCGCCACGGACCTGGTTGAAGGCGCCGCGATGGGCCTTGCCGATCGGCGTGCGGGCAGTCGAGACGATGACGGCTTCAGTCATGGCGTTTCACATCCTGTCAGGCAGTGCGGCCGCAGCCGCCATTCGAACTTGGGTGGCTGGTTGGAATGGTCGTTCTCAGGCGGCCTTCGTCGCGGAAAAGCCTTTGCCCTCGGCCGCGAGTTTGCGCAACAGCGGCGCCGGTTCGAGCGAGGCGTCGCCGCTCTCGGCCGACTGCTGCTCCAGCCGCTTGACGATGGCGCCCAGCCCGACGCTTTCGGCCCAATGCATCGGCCCGCCACGCCAGGCCGGCCAGTTGTAGCCGTTGAGCCAGACCGTATCGATGTCACCGGCACGCGTCGCGATGCCCTCGTCGAGGATGCGGGCGCCCTCATTGACCATCGGATCGAGCAGCCGCGCCAGGATTTCCTCAGCCGTGAAGCTGCGCCGCGTCACACCCTTGCTCGCCGAGACCTCGGCGATCAGCGCCTCGACCTCCGGGTCGCGCTCGCCGGCCCGGGCGCCCTCCGGGTAGCGGTAATAGCCGCGCCCGGTCTTCTGGCCGAACCAGCCGCGCTCGCAGATCGCATCCGCCACGGCGGCGGTCTTGCCGCGCGCCTTGCGGCTGCGCCAGCTGATGTCGTTGCCGGCGAGATCGGACATGGCGAACGGCCCCATCTTGAAGCCGAAGCCGGTCAGCGCCGCATCGACTTCATGCGGCAGGGCGCCGGCGACGAGCAGGCGCTCGGCGGCGCGGGTGCGTGCCTCCAGCATGCGGTTGCCGACGAAGCCGAAGCAGTTGCCGACCACGACCGGCACCTTGCCGAGCTTGCGCCCGAGGCCGATCGCGGTCGCCACCACATCGGCTGCAACACCAGCGGGGCGAACGATCTCCAGCAGCTTCATCACATTGGCCGGGCTGAAGAAATGCAGGCCGAGCACCTCGGCCGGCCGGCTCGTCACCGCCGCGATCTCGGAGAGGTCGAGATATGAGGTGTTGCTGGCGAGGATCGCGCCCGGCTTGGCGATCGTGTCGAGCGCACCAAAGATCTCGCGCTTGACGCCCATCTCCTCGAAGGCGGCCTCGATCACGATGTCGGCCTCGGCGGCAGCTGCAAGACCGACCGCCGGCGTGATCAGCGCCATGCGCTGCTCGCGGACCGCCTCGGTCATCGAGCCGCGCTTGACCGAGAAGCCATAGGTGTCGCGCACCCGGGCATAGCCCTTGTCGATCTGCTCCTGCGTGGTCTCGATCAGCGTCACCGGAATGCCGGCATTGGCGAAGCACATGGCGATGCCGCCGCCCATGGTGCCGGCGCCGATCACGGCGGCGCGTGCGATCGGGCGCGGCTTCACGCTCTCGTCGATGCCGGGCACCTTCGCCGCCTCGCGCTCGGCGAAGAAGACATAGCGCAGCGCCTTGGAGCGCTCGTCGCCGAGGAGCTTCACGAACAGCGCCCGCTCGGTCGCGAGCCCCTCCGCCAGCGGCAGCGTCAGCGCTGCCCGCACCGCCTCGACCAGCGCCGCGACGTTCGGCATCTCGCCGGCTTTCGCCAGCGCATCCTTGGCCAGGGCCTCGAAGGCCTCGCGTTCGCTCTCGGTCAGCTTGTCGGCGCGCGCGCTGGTCTTCACCGGCGCGCCCTTGCCCGCCAGCTCCTGCGCCAGCACGACCGCTGCGCCGACGGCATCGGCCTCGACGAGCTTGTCGACCAGCCCGAGCGCCAGCGCCTTCTGCGCCGGGATCGGCTCGCCCGAGAGCATCATCGGGAAGGCCGCGGCCGCCCCGATCAGGCGCGGCAGGCGCTGCGTGCCCCCGGCGCCCGGGATGAGGCCGAGCTTGATCTCCGGCAGGCCGAGCTTCGCGGCGGGGCTGGCGACTCTGGCGTGGCAGGCGAGCCCAACTTCGAGTCCGCCGCCGAGCGCGACACCCTCGATCGCCGCAACGACCGGTTTCGGCGCGTCCTCGATCGCCGCCAGCAGATCCGGCAGGATCGGTGGCGCCGGCGGCTTGCCGAACTCGCTGATATCGGCGCCGGCGATGAAGGCCCTGCCCTTGGCGGCGATGACCAACGCAACGACATCGGCATCGGCCATAGCCTGAGTCAGCGCCTGCAGCAGGTCGGCGCGCAACGCGGCCGACAATGCGTTCACCGGGGGATTGTCGAGGCTCGCGACCGCCACATCTCCATGGCGGGCCAATGTGACTGTAGGCATGCGGTCTCCACCCTGTCGTCTCGGCGTGGCCGTCACGCCCTGATTATTTGAAGCTTAAAATAATGCCGGTTGCACTGCAACGACGCTGAACCTGCCGGGCTTCCTTGACCGGCGCAATCCCCTCCCCCATCGTCTGCCGCCGCCTCGGGCGGGAGCGATGATGAGAAGGCTTGCATGACCGAGACCGTTCTGAACGAGACCCCGGCCGAGGGCGTCAGGCAGGTCACCATGAACCGGCCCGACCGGCGCAATGCGCTCGACCGCGCCACCTATCAGGGCCTGATCGACGCGCTCGCCGCCGCTGACGCCGACGCCTCGGTGCGCGCCGTCGTGCTCACCGGCGCGGGTGGCTGCTTCACCAGCGGCAACGACATCAAGGATTTCGCGGCGGCCGCGGCCACAGGTGTCGGCGCCGAGATCGCCATCGACTTCCTGACTGCGATCTCGACGGCGAAGAAGCCGATCGTCGCCGCGGCGGAAGGTTTTGCCGTTGGTATCGGCACCACCATGCTGCTGCATTGCGACCTCGCCTTTGCCGGGCGCGGCGCGAGCTTCCGCATGCCCTTCGTCAGCCTCGGCCTCTGCCCGGAAGGCGGTTCGAGCTATCTCCTGCCGCTGATCGCCGGCAGCAAGCGCGCCGCCGAATTGCTGATGCTGGGCGAACCCTTCGGCCCCGAGGTCGCGCAGGAAGCGGGGCTGATCAACGGCGTCACCGACGAGGGTGGCGCTCTCGCGGCGGCGCTCGACAAGGCCAAGGCGCTGGCGGCCTTGCCGCCGCAATCGGTCGCGCTGACCAAGTTGCTGCTGAAGCGCGGCAGCGCTGCCGCCGTGGCCGAGACGATCATGACCGAGGCGCGCCATTTCGGCGAGCGGCTGAAATCGGCCGAGGCGCAGGCCGCCTTCATGGCGTTCCTGACCAAGCGCTGACGGCGCCGTCGCGCCGCTGTCGCGGAAATCGCGGAACATCCTGCTCCCCACCACGTTGACGCGCGTCAGCGATCGCAAGGAGCAGGATGTGAAGCTGAAGGTCGTCGCCACCCTTGTCTACCGCTTCGACCATGACACGCCGGTGATCGTCGCGATCGAGCCGGCGCGGTCCTCCGACCAGGCCATCCTTGCAGACCGTTTGTTGGTCGATCAGGGCGCCGAACTGATCCGCGATCTCGACGCCGAAACCGGACAGCGTCGTTTCCGCGCCGTACTCTCGGGCCAGGTCTCGATCCAGTATCAAGGCACGATCGACAACGGTGCGCGCCGCGTTCTGCATGCCAATGCGCGCCAGCACGCCTGGGCCGAGCTGCCGGCCGAGGTGCTGCCCTATCTGCTGCCGAGCCGCTTCTGCCCCTCCGACAATCTGATGCGCTTCGCCCAGCGCGAGTTCAGCGACATCGAGGCCGGCGGCGCCAAGGTGCTCGCCGTAGTCGACTGGCTGCAGGAGCATGTCGACTATGTCCGCGGCGTCAGCAACGCGCAGACCACGGCCGAGCAGACCTTCATCGACCGCGCCGGCGTCTTCCGCGATTTCAGCCATCTCGCTATCGCGCTCTGCCGGGCGCTGAACCTGCCGGCCCGTGCCGTCAGCGTCTATGCCGCCGATCTCGACCCGCCGGATTTCCACGCCGTCTTCGAGGTCTTCCTCGACGGGCGCTGGTGGCTGGTCGACCCGACCCGGCTGGCGCCGGTCGAGGGCATGGTCCGCATCGCCGCCGGGCGCGATGCCGCCGACATCGCCTTCCTGACCAGCGGCAGCCTGTGCCAGTGCCTGAACCAATGGGTCGAGGTCAGCCGCATCGAGGATAGCGAGCCGGCGCAGGCGGCCTGACGCCCTTCAGCCGCAGCGATCAATCATCGTCGTCATCATCGTCACGCCGGCGCCTGCGCCGCCGCCAGCGGTAGTAGTCGTCATCGCGCCAGCGCCGCCGGTAGCCGTCATCGTAGTAGCGGCGGCGATACCAGCGACGGCGCCTGCGATCATCGTCGTCGTCATCATCGTCGGCCCTTACAGCGGTCGCGGTCAGCGCCGAGCCGGCAATCGCCATCGGCAAGGCGAACAGCGCCAGCCGCAGCAGCGTTCGTCGCTTCTGGTCGGTCTCGCTCATCATCGTCTCCTCCATATCGGCCATGCCCCATCGCAACGGGACAACTGGGCGGATTTGGGAAGAACGCGTGGCAAGCGGCCTTATTCCCGAGAGGTCCGATTTTTCGCTGTACGGTTCAGGCTGGCCGCGCCGCGGCCAGCCTCTGCGTCCTGAGGAGGCTGCGTGTCAGCACAGCCATGAACAGCACCGCCTGCACTACCACGATGCATGGGCCGGTCGCGACGTCGAGATGGAAGCTCAGGATCGTGCCGAGAACGCTCGACGTTACCGCGGCCGCGACCGCGACCAGCAGCATCAGATCGAAGCGGCGCGTGATCAGGAAGCCGATCGCACCGGGCGCGATCAGCATGGCGACGACGAGGATGATGCCGACCGCCTTCAGCGCCGCGACGATAGTCAGCGCCAGCATGGCGAGCAGGCCGAAATGCAGCGTCTTGACCGGCAGGCCGATCGCCCGCGCATGCGCCGGATCGAAGGCATGCAGCAGGAAATCGCGCCGCTTCGCCAACATGATCGCGGCGACCGGCAGGGCGATCAGGGCGGTCTCGGCGATGTCGCTCCAGGTCACGCCGAGCATGTTGCCGAACAGGATGTGCAAGAGGTGCTGGTCGCTGTCGACCTTGACGAAGAGCACGAGGCCGAGCGCGAACATGCCGGAGAAGACGATGCCCATCACCGTATCCTCCTTCACCCGGCTGTTCTCCTTGAGGTAGCCGATGCCGAAGGCGCAGGTCAGGCCCGCTGCGAAGGCGCCGATGGCGAGCGGCAAGCTCGCGATATGGGCCAACACGATGCCGGGCAGCACGGCATGCGAGACCGCATCGCCCATCAGCGACCAGCCCTTCAGTACCAGGAAGCAAGACAGCACGGCACAGACGAGCCCGACCATCACCGCGACGGCGAGACCGCGCAGCATGAACTCGTGGGCGAAGGGGGCGAGTAGCCAGGTCTGGATCAGGCTCATGCCGGCGCTCCCGTGCTAGCAGCCCGACGAGCGCCGAGGCGGCCATGCTTGGGCGCGAACAGGAAGGCGGCGAGGAAGAGCAGCGTCTGGAACACGACGATCAGCCCACCCGTCGAGCCGTCGAGGAAGTAGCTGGCATAGGCGCCGAGCGCCGAGGTCGTCACGCCCATCGTCACCGCGATCGCGATCAGCCGGCCGAAGCGGTCCGTCAGCAGATAGGCGGTCGCACCCGGCGTCACCACCATGGCGATGACGAGGCAGGCGCCGACGGTCTGCAGCGCCGCGACCGTGCAAGCGCTGAGCAGGACGAAGAACAGGATCTTCAGCCGCGTCGGCGACAGGCCGACGGCGCGCGCCTGATTCTCGTCGAAGAAGACCAGCATCAGGTCCTTCCAGCGCAGCAGCAGGATGGCGAGCGAGATGAAGGCGATGATCGCGACCTGGATCACGTCCTCGTCGGAGATGCCGAGGATGTTGCCGAGCACGATCGACTGGACGTTGACCGAGGTCGGGTTGATCGAGACGATCATCAGGCCGACAGCGAAAAACGTCGTGAAGACGATGCCGATCACGGCATCCTCGCGCAGCTGCGTGCGCACCCGGACCAGCGCCATGGCGAGCGCGGCGAGCAGGCCGGAGAAGAAGGCGCCGGCGGCATAGGGAACCTTCAGGAGATAGGCCAGCGCGACGCCGGGCACGATCGCATGCGCCAGCGCGTCGCCCATCAGCGACCAGCCCTTCAGCATCAGATAGCAGGACAGGAAGGCGCAGACGCCGCCGACCAAGGCGGAGACCCAGATCGCCTTGACCATGTACTGGTAGCCGAAAGGTTCGAGCAGGAGCTCCATCACGGCTGTCCGTCCTTCCTGCCGGCGGCAGGCTTCTCATGGTCGCGGTCGCCATAGAAGACGAGCGGGCGCTCATCGTCGGTGATCACGGTGACGCGGCGCTGGTCGGCATCGGCATGCAGGCTCGCGCCTTCCAGGCGGAAATGCCGGAGCGCACCGCCGAAGGCCCGCTGCAGATTGTCCTGGGTGAAGGTCGTCTCGGTCGGCCCGGCCGCGAGCACCGTCTTGTTGACGATCACGACCTGATCGCAAAAATCCGGAATCGAGCCGAGATTATGGGTCGAGACCAGCATCAGCCGGCCTTCGGCCCGCAGCTCGCGCATCAGCTGGACGATCTGGTCCTCGGTCTTGACGTCGACGCCGGTGAAGGGTTCGTCGAGCAGGATCACCTGCCCGCCCTGCGCCAGCGCCCGCGCCAGAAAGACGCGCTTGCGCTGGCCGCCCGAGAGCTCGCCGATCTGACGGCGGCGGAACTCCAGCATGTTGACGCGATCGAGCGCCTGCTCGGCCGCCTCACGATCTGCTTTTCGCGGCAGGCGCATGAAGCCCATATGGCCGTAGCGCCCCATCATCACGACATCGTCGACCAGAACCGGGAAGGTCCAGTCGACCTCCTCGGCCTGTGGCACATAGGCGACGAGGCCGCGCTTCAGCGCCGCGCGCACCTCCATGCCGGCGATGCTGACCAGCCCCTGCGCCGGCTTGAGGAAGCCCATCAGGGTCTTGAAGATCGTCGACTTGCCGGAGCCGTTGACGCCGACGAGCGCGCAGATCGTGCCGGGGCCGAGCGCGAAGGAGGCATCGTTCACGGCGGTGACGCCATTGGCGTAGCGGACGGTGACGCCGCTGACCACGATCGACGGCGTCGGCCCCTGCCCCGGGCGGATCTCGGCGCTCTGCAAGTTCACTGGCCGAACCCCTTTGCGATCGTGTCGACGGTGACTTCGAGCAGCTTGAGATAGGTCGGCACCGCACCGCGCGCATCGGAGAGCGAGTCGACATAGAGCACGCCGCCGTACTTTGCCCCGGTCTCGCGCGCGACCTGCTTGGCAGCACGATCCGAGATCGTGCTCTCGCTGAACACGGCCGGAATCTTGTTCTTGCGGATGAGGTCGATCAATCGGCGCACCTGCTGCGGCGTGCCCTGCTCGTCGGCGTTGATCGGCCAGAGATAGGCTTCGCGCCAGCCATAGTCGCGGGTGAGATAGCTGAAGGCGCCCTCGCTGGAGACGAGCCAGCGCTTGTCGGCCGGCACCTTGTCGAGCCGGGCGCGCAGCGGCGCGTCCATCGCCTTGATCTGCGTGGCGTAGTCGGCGGCGTTCTTCGCGTAGGTCGCGGCATTGGCCGGGTCGGCCTCGGCGAGCGCCTTGCGGATGTTCTCGACATAGATCAGCGCGCTCGCCGTCGACATCCAGGCATGCGGGTTGGGCTTGCCCTCATAGGGCCCCTCCTTGATCCCCATCGGCGCGATGCCCTCGGTCACCACCGCGCTCCGGACATTCTTCACATTGTCGAAGAACTTCTCGAACCAGCGCTCCAGGTTCATCCCGTTCCAGAGCACGAGATCGGCCGATTGCGCCTTCACCACGTCGAGCGGGGTCGGCTGGTAATCGTGGATCTCGGCGCCCGGCTTGGTGATGGATTCGACGATCGCCGCGGTGCCGGCGACGTTCTGGGCGATGTCCTGGATCACGGTGAAGGTGGTGACGACGCGCAGCGGCTTGCCCGGCGCGGCTTGCGCAAGGACGTCCCCGGCGGAGGCGGCGAGGCCAAACGCAAGCGTCGTGGCGGCGGCAAGGCCAAGGAAACAGCGGCGCGGGAACATGGTCTCTCCAACAGCGGGACAGGGAACGATGTAACGCTATTGCAAAGCGCTTGCATCTGTCAACGCAGTTGCGAATGAATTGCGATAAGGCATTTTTGCAAATGCCTCTCAGGGTTGCTACCTCTCGCGCATGAAAGGAATCGATCAGCGTGTGACGGAGTTCGAGCACCAGCTCCGCAAGGCGGGCCTGCGCATGACCCAGCAGCGCCGGCTGATCCTGCGGGTCCTGGCCGAGGCCGACGATCATCCCGATGCGAAGGGCATCTTCACCCGCGCTTTCGTGCACGACCCGACGCTGTCGCTCTCGACCGTCTACCGCACGATGAAGCTGCTCGAGACGCAAGGCGCCATCGAGCGTCATGCCTTCGAGGACGGCGTCTCGCGCTACGAGCACGCCGACCAGGCCCATCACGACCACCTGATCGACATCGAGACCGGCAAGGTGATCGAATTCTCGTCGCCGGAGATCGAAGAGCTGCAGGCGAAGATCGCCGCCAAACTCGGCTACGAGATCGTCCGGCACAAGCTGGAGCTCTACGGCAGGAAGCTCGGCGGCAAGACCAGGCGCAGGCGGCCGGGAGCCTGAAAGGCGGCGTTTGCGTCGTCCGGTTTACCGAATGTCAATCGCCGCCGTCGATAGCTCACCTAACGGCAGATCGTCCTGTCGCAGCATGAGCCGGTTTTGAGCGATCGATTTCAAGAGCCTGTCGCCGCGCATGTGCGGCGCGGCGCCAGCCTCGACACCAAGCTCGTCCTGGGCTGCATGATCCTGCTCGCGCTCTCGCTCGCGCTCGCACTTGGCCTGATCACCATTCTCGGCAGCGAGCATGCCCGCGCCAGCCGCAATCTCGAGGCCTTGACGCTCTATCGCAAGGTGCTGACGGCGGCGAACCGACTCTCTGCCGAACGCGGCCCGATGAACAGCGTGCTCGGCGAGGAGCCTGCGCACGATACGGCCGCGCGGCGCAAGCTCGCCGAATTCCGTTCGCTGAGCGATCACGCCTTGGCCGAGATCATGCCCGACGCCGACAGCGGGGTCCGTCATCTTGTCACGCGCGACCGGCTGGAAGCCGTCCAGTTGCGCCTTGCCGAGGCCCGCAAGGCAGCCGATCGGCTGAACACCCTTCCCCTGGCCGAACGCAGTGGCGCCGACATCCAAGGCGTCATCACCGGCATGTTCGACGTGGTCGAGACGATGCGGCCGGTGGTGATCACCGCCATGGTCGAGCTGAGCGAACGCGACAGCGCCTTGGCCGGACATGCCATGGCGGGCCAGATGCTCGGTGACCTGCGCGAATATGCCGGGCGGATGGGATCGTTCCTGGCCCCGTCGATCGCCGCGCGCGAGCCGCTCTCGGCGTCGGCCCATGACGAGCTCGTCCTCACCCACGGTCGCATCGTGCAGATCTGGCAATCGCTGGAACGTCAGCTTGCGCTCCACAGCGATGCGCCGAAGCTGGTGGCGGCCGTCGAAGAGACCAACAGCCGGTATTTCGGCGCAGGCTTGCGCCTGATCGCGCAGTTGACCAATGAGGGGAAATCCGGTCGCTACTCGGTCACCACCGAAGAGATGACCTTGCAGTATGTGCCTTCGATGGCGCCTCTCGAACGGCTGCGCGAGAGCTTCCTCGACGACATGCTGGCGCATGCGCAGACGAGCCGGGAAAGCAGCGCCTGGTGGCTGCGGGCGGTGATCGCCTTCACCGTGCTGATCGTCCTGACCAATCTGTCGCTGCTGCTGGCGGCGCGCCGCCGCATCTTCCGGCCGCTCTTGCGGGCCCGCGACCATATCGTTGCGCTCGCCGAGGAGCGCGATCTCGATCGAGCGGCACGGACCGGCAACCATGACGGCGAGATTCGTGAACTGTTCGCCGCGCTCGAGATATTGCGCCTCAAGCTGCGCGAGCGCTTGCGCCTGACCGAGCGCCTGAAGGTGCAGGCCGAGACGGACGCGCTGACGGGCCTGCTGAATCGCCACACCTTCGACCGTCTCGGCCAGGGCGATCCCGACTTCGACGACCTGCCCGTCGAGACCGGCCTCATCCTGATGGACATCGACCGGTTCAAGCCGATCAACGATACCTACGGCCATATCGCCGGCGACACGGTCCTGCGTGCCGTCGCGGCGCTGGTGGCGGAGATGGTCCGCAAGAATGACCTCGTCATGCGCTATGGTGGTGAGGAGATCGCCATCGTTCTGCCGAACGCCAGCCTGCGCACGCTTGCGCGGATCGCTGAGACGCTGCGTGCGGCGCTCGCCGAGCAGGCCATCCCTCTCGGAGACGGCACTGAACTGCGCGTCACCGCCAGCTTCGGCGTCGCCACAGGCCGCCGCGACGGCCAGGGCTGGGAAGCCCTGATCGAGGCCGCGGACCAAGCGCTCTACATGGCCAAGGCCGCCGGCCGGAACCGGGTCGGCATTGCCGGCGAGCAAGCACTCGCCGGTTCTGTGCCGGTCAAGCCGAGCCGGGTGGCCTGACGCGGCCGAGCTTCAACCCGCCTTGCGCTTGTTCTGGCGATTGGCGATGAGGTCGTCGACGACGGCTGGGTCGGCGAGGGTGGAGGTGTCGCCGAGGGCGCCGAACTCGTCCTCGGCGATCTTGCGCAGGATGCGGC
>SCMY01000003.1 GCA_005502805.1 Rhizobiales bacterium 2SD
CCCGACAACGAAAGCCGCCGTGGCATCGACCTGCACCGCGAAGCTACTCGCCACGCGATGGTCCCCGCCTCTCGGACCTGCACCCGATACGGGCCAAGCGAGAATAAGGGCCAGTGACAAAACGGCAGCCGCCCTAAGGCTCAAGGCCAAAGTAACCGACACCGATCCAGCTCCGCGTCCACTCAAGATGACCTCCCCCTTCAGCTTAGCAGCTTTTTGGGCGCGTCAAGTCCTTGCGCGGCTCCCCGCCCAGGCCGACACATAAATTCGGAGACTGATCGGCAGGCCGCCAGCGGCGGAACACCAGTCTCGCACATGTCAGCCGGGGTGTGCGGGCGTCCTTCAAGCGAAGCCCCGACAACGAAAGCCGCCGTGGCATCGACCTGCACCGCGAAGCTACTCGCCACGCGATGGTCCCCGCCTCTCGGACCTGCACCCGATACGGGCCAAGCGAGAATAAGGGCCAAGTCAGCTTCTGACACTTACTCGATTAGAGATGAGAAGAAAAGGTGAACATTGGGGTTTCCCCAGCGCGTTTGAAGCAGCCCGCTACTCCGCCGCCTCCCGCGCCCCCTTGCCCTTCAACGGCCGGCGCTCCAGCACCTCCTTGAGGAAGCGCGCGGTGTGGCCCTTGCCGATCCGCACCACATCCTCCGGCGTGCCCTGCGCCACCACTTCGCCGCCGCCGTCGCCGCCTTCGGGGCCCATGTCGATGATCCAGTCGGCAGTCTTGATCACTTCGAGATTGTGCTCGATCACCACCACGGAATTGCCCTGCTCGACCAATTCGTGCAGCACCTCCATCAGCTTGGCGACGTCGTGGAAATGCAGGCCGGTGGTCGGCTCGTCGAGGATATAGAGGGTGCGGCCGGTGGCGCGCTTGGAGAGCTCCTTGGAGAGCTTGACGCGCTGCGCCTCGCCGCCCGAGAGCGTCGTCGCCTGCTGGCCGACCTTGACATAGTCGAGCCCGACGCGGGCGAGCGTCACCATCTTGTCGCGGATCGAGGGCACGGCCTTGAACAGGTCCTTGGCCTCCTCGACCGTCATGTCGAGCACATCGGCGATCGAGCGCTCGCGGTATTTCACCTCGAGCGTCTCGCGGTCATAGCGCTTGCCCTTGCAGACGTCGCAGGTGACGTAGACGTCGGGCAGGAAGTGCATCTCGATCTTGATGACGCCGTCGCCCTGGCAGGCCTCGCAGCGGCCGCCCTTGACGTTGAACGAGAAGCGGCCGGCCTGGTAGCCGCGCGCCTTGGCCTCGGGCAGGCCGGCGAACCATTCGCGGATCGGCGTGAAGGCGCCGGTATAGGTCGCCGGGTTCGAGCGCGGGGTGCGGCCGATCGGCGACTGGTCGATGTCGATGACCTTGTCGAGATGCTCCATGCCCTCGATGCGGTCATGGCTCGCAGGGTGCTCGATCGAGCCGTTGAGCTTGCGCGCGATCGCCTTGTAGAGCGTGTCGATGATCAGCGTCGACTTGCCGCCGCCCGACACGCCGGTGATGCAGGTGAACAGGCCGAGCGGGATGTCGACCGTGACGTCCTTGAGGTTGTTGCCGCGGGCGCCGACGATCTTCAGGCTCCGGCCCTTCTGCGGCTTGCGGCGTTTGGCAGGGACGGGGACGCTCATCTCGCCGGTGAGGTATTTGCCGGTGAGCGAGTTCGGGTCGCTTAGGATGTCCTGCGGCGTGCCCTTCGAGACGATCTCGCCGCCATGGATACCGGCGCCGGGGCCGACATCGACGACATAGTCGGCGGTCAGGATTGCGTCCTCGTCATGCTCGACCACGATCACGGTGTTGCCGAGGTCGCGCAGGCGGCGCAGCGTGCCGAGCAGGCGCTCATTGTCGCGCTGGTGCAGGCCGATCGAGGGCTCGTCCAGCACATAGAGCACGCCGGTGAGGCCGGAGCCGATCTGACTGGCGAGGCGGATGCGCTGGCTCTCGCCGCCGGAGAGCGTGCGCGAGCCGCGCGCCAGCGTCAGGTATTCGAGGCCGACATCGAGCAGGAAGGTCAGCCGGTCGCGGATCTCCTTGAGGATGCGCGGGGCGATCTCGTTCTGCTTCGCCGACAGGCGCGAGGGCAGGGCGCTGACCCAGGCGAGCGCGTCCTTGACCGAAAGCTGCGAGATCTCGCCGATATGGCGCATGTCGATCTTGACCGCGAGCGCCTCGGGCTTGAGCCGGAAGCCGTTGCAGGCGGCGCAGGGCGTCTCCGACATGAAGCGGCCGATCTCCTCGCGGGCCCAGTCGCTCTCGGTCTCCTTCCAGCGCCGCTCCATATTGGTGATCACGCCCTCGAAGGGCTTCTTCACCTCATAGGCGCGCAGGCCGTCATTATAGGCCATGCGCACCGCCTCGGTGCCGGTGCCGAACAGGATGGCGTCGCGGGCGCTCTGCGGCAGCTCCGACCACGGTTTCGTGGTCGAGAAGCCGAAATGCTTGGCGAGCGCATCGAGCGTCTGGCCGTAATAGGGCGAGGTCGACTTGGCCCAGGGCGCGATCGCGCCCTTCTTCAGGCTGAGCGAATGATCCGGGACGATCATCTCCGGATCGATCCGCATCTCGTGGCCGAGGCCGTCGCAGGCCGGGCAGGCGCCGAACGGGTTGTTGAACGAGAACAGCCGCGGCTCGATCTCGGGGATGGTGAAACCGGAGACCGGGCAGGCGAATTTCGAGGAGAAGGTGACGCGGCGGGCCTCGCCGTTCTCCTCCTTCTCGTCCGCATACTCAAAAACCGCGATGCCCTCGGCGAGGTCGAGCGCCTGCTCCAGCGAGTCGGCGAGGCGGGCGCCGAGATCGGGGCGGATGACGATGCGGTCGACCACCACGTCGATGTCGTGCTTGAACTTCTTGTCGAGCGCCGGGGCGTCCGGGATCTCGTAGAACTCGCCATTGACCTTGACGCGCTGGAAGCCGCGCTTCAGCCAGTCGGCCATCTCCTTGCGGAACTCGCCCTTGCGGCCGCGCACCACCGGCGCCAGCAGATAGCCGCGCGTCTTCTCCGGCAGCTCGACCAGGCGGTCGACCATCTGCTGCACGGTCTGGCTCTCGATCGGCAGGCCGGTCGCGGGCGAATAGGGGATGCCGGCGCGCGCCCAGAGCAGGCGCATATAGTCGTGGATCTCGGTGACGGTGCCGACGGTCGAGCGCGGGTTCTTCGAGGTCGTCTTCTGCTCGATCGAGATCGCCGGCGAGAGCCCGTCGATCTGGTCGACATCGGGCTTCTGCATCATCTCGAGGAACTGGCGGGCATAGGCCGAGAGCGACTCGACATAGCGGCGCTGCCCTTCCGCATAGATCGTGTCGAAGGCGAGCGAGGACTTGCCCGAGCCGGAAAGGCCGGTGAACACCACGAGCTTGTCGCGCGGGATCGCGAGATCGATGTTCTTGAGATTGTGCTCGCGCGCGCCGCGCACCGAGATGACGCGGGCATTCGGATCGGCCGCACGGTTGCGGTCGAACATGTCTTCCAGCGTCGCGGCCTGTTCGGCGAGCGTGGTCTTGCGAGCCATGGTGGTGTCCGAATTGAGCTTAAGCCGTACAGATAGGGCAATCGCCGGGCCGTGCCAGTGCAGCCGGGCGAGAGGCGGGCATGAGTAGCACGCAGCCGCCGATGTTGCTGCATTGTTCTTGTGGGGTGTGCTGACAGAGATTGTCAGGAGCG
Organism: Rhizobiales bacterium 2SD; assembly: GCA_005502805.1. Taxonomy (GTDB): domain Bacteria; phylum Pseudomonadota; class Alphaproteobacteria; order Rhizobiales; family Beijerinckiaceae; genus Allobosea. The sequence goes on from SCMY01000003.1 coordinate 3,666, forward strand.
TGGCAGGCTGCGGAAACGCCGCCGGAGCAGGATCGCCGAGACCAGCATGGCGAGCGCCAGCGTGCCGGACAGGATCAGCGCCGCCGAGGCGCCATAGCGCTCGATCAGCAGGGCATAGGCGAGCGGTGAGGCGGCCGAGAGGAAGAAGCCCGGAGCCAGCAGTCGGCCGACATAGGCGCCATAGCTCTTCGGATCGAACAGCATCAGCGGCAGCGTGCCGCGCGTGATCGTCAGCACGCCATTGCCGGCGCCGTAGCAGAAGGCGAAGGCCAGCGCGGCAAAGGCACTGGCGCCACCGGCGAGGCCGACGACGAAGCAGAGCGGCAGCACCAGGCAGGCGACGAGGTTGAGGTCGAACGGGCTGGTGCGCGCGCCGAACAAGACCTCGCCGAGCCGCGCCAGCGACTGGCCGATGCCGCGCGTCGCGCCGATCCAGACCGCGGCCGCTGCCGGTAGGCCGAGCCCGGCGAGGATGCCGATCATATGGGCCGACATGCCGGCATTGAGGACGCCGGCGAAGGTGACGATCAGCGCATAGAGCAGGCCGGCGAAGCGGGTGTCGGCCGGGCTGAGCGTGACGGCCGGCTTTGCCGCGGCAGCGTCGGACAAGGGCCGCGCCGAGACGGCCGGCAGCGTCAGATGCAGCGGCAAGGTGAGCAGCGCGAAGCCGGCATAGGCGATGAGCGCCCCGCGCCAGCCGAACTGCTCGGCGAGCACATGGCCGAGCGGCCAGAACACGGTCGAGGCGAGGCCGCCGAGCAGGGTGATCTGGGCGATCGGCCGGCGCGCGGCGCTGCCGCCGATCCGGGCGAGCGCCGCGAAGGCGGCGTCATAGAGGCTGAGCCGCATGGCGAGGCCGAGGCAGATCCAGGCAGCGTAGTAGGCGGCGATCGTATGGGCGAAAGCGAGGCCAAGGCAGCCGGCGGCGGTGAGCAGCGAGCCTAGGCACATCACGGTGCGGCCACCATGGCGGTCGATCAGGCGGCCGACTGCGCCCGAGGTCAGCCCCATCACCAGCAGGCCGGCCGAGAGCCCGCCATGGATGATCGCCTGCGACCAGCCGAGCTCCTTGCCGATCAGCTCGCCGAAGGCTCCGACCAGATAGTAGGAGACGCCCCAGGAGATCAGCTGCGCCAGCCCGAGGCAGAAGACGGTGCTGCGAGAGATCATCGACGAAGCTTCTCGACAGGTCTCGCCGCATCGATCCGAGTCGTCCCGGGCGACCAAAGGGAGACCCGGGATCCATGCCTGAACGTGAGTCGGATAGGCTCAGGCATGGATCCCGGATCTCCGCTTCGCTCCGTCCGGGATGACACGCGTTTTGAGATGAAACGACATCACGTCGTTCCATCGGGCAATGTCTGATCCCCCGGGCCGAGGCTGCGCTGCATCAGGACGGTGTCGACCCAGCGGCCGAGCTTGAAGCCGGCCGAGCGCAAGGTGCCGACCGGCTCGAAGCCGAAGCGCCTATGCAGGCCGATCGAGCCGGCATTGCCGCTGTCGCCGATTACCGCCAGCATCTGCCGCCACGGGCCGGCCTCGCAGCGGCCGATCAGCCCCGAGAGCAGCGCCCCGCCAATCCCGCGGCCGGCCTGTCCTTCTGCGACGTAGACGGAGTCCTCGATCGTATGGCGATAGGCCGGGCGGGGGCGGTAGCTGCTGGCATAGCTGTAGCCGACGACGTAGCCGTTCTGCTCGGCAGCGAGATAGGGCAGGCCGAGGCCGAGCACCGCCTGCCGGCGCGCCAGCATCTCCTCGATGCTCGGCGGCGTCTCCTCGAAGCTGGCGAGACCATACAGGACATGGTGGGTGTAGATCGCCTGGATCGCGGCCATGTCCGCCTCCTCAGCATCGCGGATGAGGATCGGTGCGGCGCTGCCGGCGGTCTCGGAAGTCGTCATCACAATCGTTCCGGCCCGGCCGGGCCGCCTTTCCATCCCGTCGGGGCGCCCGGTCAGCGCCTCCTGTCGCGTCACACCGATATCGGCGAGGCAATGCTCGTCGAGCTCGCGCAGGGCCTGCAATTGCTGATAGCGCGATTGCTGGGAGGCGCCGAGATAGTTTGCCGCTTCGCACAGCAGCTTTCGTCCCGCACACCAGATCCCGCTCATCGCTCGCGCCCTGCCACAGCCGGATTCGTCCGAACCGCAGCGGCACCTTGCGCTTTGCCGCGCCATAAATGAAGCTTCTCAAAGTTATGCAGAGCATGAGAAATTCTTTGAGATGCGCGACCTTCGCCTCGATCAGCTCGACAGCTTCCGGCAGGTGATCGCGCTCGGCAGCTTCTCGGCGGCGGCCGAGAGGCTCGGCTTGAGCCAGCCGGCGGTCAGCCTGCAGATCCGCGAACTCGAGCGCCGACTCGGCGCGGTGCTGATCGAGCGCGTCGGACGCCGGGCTCAGCCGACGGCGGCCGGCATGGAACTGCTCGACCATGCCGGCCGGATCGCGGCGGCGGTGGCGGTGGCGCAAGAGGCGATGGCGCGGCATGCGACCGGGGCGATGGGCCGTGTCCGCATCGGCACTGGTGCCACGGCCTGCATCTTCCTGCTGCCACCGGTGCTGGGGGACTTGCGGCGGCGCCATCCGACGCTGGAGATCACCGTCAGCACCGGCAACACCTCGGACATCGTCAAGGCGATCGAGGACAACCAGATCGATATCGGCCTGGTCTCGCTGCCGGCCATTGGCCGTGCTCTGCAGGTGACGCCGCTACTAGAGGACGAATTCGCGGTGATCGCGCCGCCGGGCATGGAACTGCCGGCGCGGTTGACGCCGGAGGCGCTGGCGCGCCTGCCGGTGCTGCTGTTCGAGCCGGGCGGCATCACCCGGCGCATCGCTGATGAATGGTTCGCCCGTGCCGGCGTAACGTTGAAGCCGGTGATGTCGCTCGGCAGCGTCGAGGCGATCAAGCGGCTGGTCGGCGCCGGCCTCGGTTGCGCCGTGCTGCCCGGCATGGCGGTGCGCGGCGAGAGCGATGGGCTGGTGGTGCGCTCTATGTCGCCGCGGGTGCATCGCACGCTCGGCCTCGTCCTGCGCAAGGACAAGCCGCTGCATCGCGGCTTGCGCGAGACGCTGAAGTCGCTGCGGGCGCTGGGAACGCTCGGTTGAGAGCTTTGCCTCCTGACAGGACCGGTCAGGCGTGCGGTCCATCTCATCCCTCGTTCGCGCAGTGCCTATGACCTGAAACCGGCGCTAAGGTTTTCGCCTGTTGGGCGGAACATTTCGCCCGCTTTCGCGCTTCGTGGAGATGCCGGAAAGTCAGGTGCCAGGATCGGGCACTCCAGCCAGCGGGGGGATCGTCATGATGAAAGCCGTTCTGCGAGGAGCCGCATTGCTGCTCGGCCTCGGTCTCGCCGCTCCCGGTTTCGCCTGCGAGCTCGACCGCCCGCTGAAGATGGCCGGGCTCGACTATGATTCCGCCGCCTTCCACGGCGCCGTCGCCAGCGCCATCGCCGAGAAGGGTTTTGGCTGCAAGGTCGAGCGCGTGCCGGGCGTGATCGCGCCGCTGGTCAACGGTCTGGGCCGCGGCGATGTCGACATCGTCATGGAGATCTGGCTGGCCAATCCGGTCGAGGCCTGGCTCAAGGAGTCGGCGGCTGGCAAGGTCGAGCCGCTTGGCACGACCTTCCCCGACGCGACCGAAGGCTGGTTCGTGCCGCGCTATCTCGTTTCCGGCCCCGACGCCAAGGCGCCCGAGTTGAAATCGGTGCAGGACCTCAAGCGCTACAAGGAGCTGTTCACCGACCCGGACGAGCCCGGCAAGGGCCGCTTCTATAATTGCGTCGCCGGCTGGGTCTGTGAGGGCATCAACAGCAAGAAGCTTGTCGCCTACGGGCTCTCCGGCGATTTCACCAATCTGCGCGGCGGCTCCGGCGAGGCGATCGTCGCCGCCGTCGAATCCGCCCTGAAGCGCAAGCGGCCGGTCGTGTTCTATTATTGGGGCCCGAGCTGGCTGCTCGGCGCCTATGACCTGGTCAAGCTCGCGGAGCCGGCCTTCGACCAGGCGATCTGGGACGAGCTCAAGGCGAGCGATGCGCCCAAGCGGGCGACCGCCTATCCGGTCAGCCGGGTCGTCATCGGCGCCAACGTCGAGTTGGCCAAGAAGGCGCCGCAGCTCGCCGGCTTCTTCAGGAAATACACCACCACCGCCGAGCTGACCTCGAAAATGCTGGCCGAGGCGCGTGAGAAGGGCGTCTCGCCCGAGCAGCAGGCGCTCGTCTTCCTGAAGACGCAACCGGACGTCTGGAAAGCGTGGCTGCCGGCCGAGATCGCCAGCAAGGTCGCGTCCGGCCTGTGACACTCGATGGATTGCCGGATCTCGGCAAGGCGCTGCAGAAGCTGGTCAACCAGGCCGTTGACGCCGTCGTCACCGGCTATGGCAACGACCTCGACGGCTTCAGCAGGCTGCTGACGGCGCCTATTCGCGGCGTCGAAGCGGCTCTGCTGCTCGTTCCCGTGCCGGCCTTCGTCCTGGCTGTCGCTGCGAGCGCCTGGTTTGCGAGACGTAGTGTTCGCTTCGCGCTCGCCATGGCGGCCCTGCCACTGGTGCTAGCCGGCCTCGGCGTCTGGACCGAGGCGATGCAGACGCTTGCGCTCGTCATCGTCGCGGTGGTGCTGGTCGTGCTGCTGGGCTTGCCACTCGGCGTCGCCGCCGCGCGCCTGCCAAGGCTGGGGAAGGCTCTCGCGCCGGTCTACGACCTGATGCAGACGATTCCCAATTTCGTCTACCTGATCCCGGTGGCGATGCTGCTCGGGCTCGGTCGGGCGCCGGCTCTGCTCGCGACCCTGATCTACGCGCTGCCGCCGTTCGCGCGCCTGACCGAGCTCGGCCTGCGCGGCATCGATATCGGCATGATCCAGGCCGCCCAGGCGCTCGGCCTGCGCCCGCGCCAGACGCTCTGGCTGATCGAATTGCCGCTGGCGCGACCGGTGATCCTGCAGGGGCTGAACCAGGCGATCATGCTCTCGCTCGCCATGGTCGTGGTCGCCTCGATGATCGGCGCCAAGGGGTTGGGCGAAGTCGTGCTGCTTGGCCTGCAGCGCGCCGATCCCGGCCTCGGCTTCGTCGGCGGGCTCGCGGTCGTGGCGCTGGCGATCCTGCTCGACCGGATGGCGCAGGCGACCCTCCGGCAGCGCCGGCCGCCCGCGTGAGCTGCTGACGGATTCGGTCAGGACGAGCGGTTGCGCCGCATCCGGGGCTTGGGGCAGGGTGCCGCCCGCATTGGGAGAGCGCCGCCATGTACGGATTGATCGGGAAGATGCGGGCCAAGCCCGGCGAGCGCGAGGCGCTGATCGGCTACATCCTCGAGAGCAGCGGCGAGATGCCGGGCTGCCTGAGCTACATCGTCGCCCGCGATCCGGACGATGCTGATGCGATCTGGGTGACCGAGGTCTGGGACAAGGAGGAGAGCCACAAGGCCTCGCTCGCTCTGCCGGCCGTGCAGGCGGCGATCGCCAAGGCCAAGCCGATCATCGCCGGCTTCGACAGCCATGTTGTCACGCAGCCGGTCGGCGGATTTGGGCTGGCGAAGGGCTGAACCATTGCCCGTCATGGTCGGGCTTGTCCCGACCAGCCACGTCTTCCCAGATGCAATGTGGCGTTCAAGACGTGGATGCTCGCCACAAGGGCGAGCATGACGGTTTGCGTTCGCAATGACGGTATGCCTTTCGCTAGCGGGGCCTAGCGTCTAAGACCCTCGCGACCGAGCCGCGAGCCTGCCATGACCCAATCCGCCCCGAGCAAACTTACCATCCTGCCGACGACGGCGGCGCTGACCGGCCGGGTGATGCCGCCCGGCTCAAAATCGATCACCAACCGGGCGCTTCTGGTTGCGGCGCTGGCGAAGGGCATCAGCCGGCTCAGCGGCGCGCTGAAGAGCGACGACACCCGCTATATGGCGCAGGCGCTGCGCGACATGGGCGTGACGATCGACGAGCCCGACGCGACCAGCTTCATCGTCACCAGCGACGGCCGGCTCAGGGCGCCGACGGCTCCGCTCTTCCTCGGCAATGCCGGCACTGCGACCCGCTTCCTGACGGCGGCGGCGGCGCTGGTCGACGGCACGGTCGTGGTCGATGGCGACGAGCATATGCGCAAGCGGCCGATCCTGCCGCTGGTCGAGGCGCTGACGCGGCTCGGCGTCGCGATCAGCGCGCCGAGCGGCTGCCCCCCGGTCACTATCCAGGGGCAGGGCGGTTTCGCGGGCGGGCTGGTCGAGGTCGATGGCGGGCTCTCCAGCCAGTATGTCTCGGCGCTGCTGATGGCTGGCGCCTGCGCCCGCAATCCGGTCGATGTCGTGCTGACCGGCCAGGAGATCGGCGCACGCGGCTATGTCGACCTGACGCTGGCGACGATGCGCGCCTTTGGCGCCGAAGTCTCCGAGCCGGCGAGCGGCGGCTGGCGGATCGCGCCGACCGGCTATGTCGCCACCGACTACCTGATCGAGCCGGATGCCTCGGCCGCGACCTATCTCTGGGCGGCGGAGGTGCTGACCGGCGGCGCGATCGATCTCGGCGTGCCGGCGTCTGCCTTCACCCAGCCCGACGCCAAGGCGCATGAATTGATCGCCGCCTTCCCGAACCTGCCGGCCGAGATCGACGGTTCGCAGATGCAGGATGCGGTGCCGACGCTCGCCGTGCTCGCCGCCTTCAATCGGACGCCGGTGCGCTTCACCGGAATCGCCAATTTGCGCGTCAAGGAATGCGACCGCGTCGCGGCGCTGGCGCAGGGCCTGTCGCGGATCCGTCCCGGGCTCGGCGTCGAGGAGGGAGACGATCTCCTCGTCGCCTCCGATCCGGCGCTGGCCGGTCAGACGCTGCCGGCCCAGATCGACACCTTCGCCGACCATCGCATCGCCATGAGCTTCGCGCTGGCGGGGCTGAAGATCGGCGGCGTCACCATTCTCGACCCTGCTTGCGTGGCGAAGACCTATCCGGACTACTGGCGCGCGCTCGGCTCGCTCGGCGTACGTTTCGAGGGTGAGCTGCCCTAGCACCCGACAAAACAGAACGCCGGGATCCATCCATGATGGATCCCGGCGCAGCGCCACTCACGCGGCTTGTCCGGAGTTGAAACCCGATCCGATCCGTTCGGGCGAAAGTCCTAGAACGGGATGTCGTCGTCGAGATGGCTCGACGAGCGCGGACCGCCACCGCTCGCCATCGCCGGCTGGCGCGAGCCGCCACCGACCGGGCTCGACCGGCCGAAGGAGCCGCCGCCCGACGAACCCTCGTCGCCATAGCCACCGCCGCTGCCACCGCCGAACTCGTCGCCGCCCTGGCCACGGCTGTCGAGGATGGTGAGTTCGCCGCGGAAGCGCTGCAGCACGATCTCGGTCGTGTACTTCTCGACGCCCTGCTGGTCCTGCCATTTGCGGGTCTGCAGCTGGCCCTCGATGTAAACCTTCGAGCCCTTCTTCAGATACTGCTCGGCGACCTTGGCGAGGTTCTCATTGAAGATCACCACGGAGTGCCATTCGGTGCGCTCCTTGCGCTCGCCCGACTGCTTGTCGCGCCAGGTCTCCGAGGTGGCGATCCGCAGATTGACCACCGGCTCGCCGCTGCCGAGGCGCCGTACCTCGGGATCGCGCCCGAGATTGCCGACCAGAATGACCTTGTTGACGCTACCAGCCATGACAGGCTCCATTTCCTGCGCACTTCAGCACAAATCCGGCCGGATGACCGGAGCCGGACCCTAGCGGGCCATGTCGGCACTATCAATGATGTTCATGTTTTGTTCAAGTCCTTTTCGAGGCTTGTCCCCGACAAAAGTGCGAGCCGGCCAGAGCAATTGAGGAAGCGGGCGGGCGGTAAGCGACGGGCCGGGCCAAGAGGCGTGCGGGAGGCCGAGCGAGCGCCTTCAATAGCCGAACTGCTCGCGCAGGATGCGCTCGTCCAGACTGTGGCCGGGATCGTGCAGCATGACGAGGTCGAGCGAGCGGTCGATCGCGATCTGCACCGAAATGACGTTGTCGATCTGGGTATGATCGGCGACCGCGCTGACGGGTCGCTTCTCCGCCTCCAGCACCGCGATCGTCACCCTGGCGTGGTCGGGCAGGAGCGCGCCGCGCCAGCGCCGCGGCCGGAACGGTGAGAGCGGAGTCAGCGCCAGCAGCGGCGCGTCGAGTGGCAGGATCGGGCCGTTGGCGGAGAGGTTGTAGGCGGTCGAGCCGGCTGGCGTCGCGAGCAGCACGCCGTCGGCGACGAGCTCCGACAGGCGCACCTGCCCGTCGACCGAGAGCCGCAGCTTGGCCGCCTGGTAGGAGCGGCGAAGCAGCGAGACCTCGTTGATCGCGCGCGCCTCGACGCGCTTGCCATTGCAATCGACCGCAGTCATCGCCAGCGGGTGGACGACGCTGCGCTGCGCCGCTTCGAGCCGCTGGCGCAGGCCGCGCTCGCGGAACTCGTTCATCAGGAAGCCGACCGAGCCGCGGTTCATGCCGTAGATCGGCTTGGCAGTGCCCATGAAACGATGCAGCGTCTGCAGCATCAGCCCGTCGCCGCCGAGCGCGACGATCACCTCGGCCTCAGCCGGATCGGCATCGCCATAGCGTTCGACCAGCTTGACCCGCGCGGCCTGGGCCTCGGGCGTCTCGCTGGCGACGAAGGAGATGGCGGTGAAGCGCTCGGTCATCGCTGGTATCCGGTCGGCATAGTCCTAGCGGTCTAACACGGAGCCGGGCCGGATCGCGAGCCGGCCGGCGAATCCGCAGCAAAAAGAAAGGCCGGGGCGCATGCCCCGGCCTTTCCCCAGCGGAGGCGCGAGGGTCTCAGATCGCGCTGCTCCACTGCACCGGTACGAGCTCGAAGCCATTGCCGGCCTTGGCGATATGGCCGGTGGCCGGGAAGGGGGCGTGATAGAAGCAGACCTGCATCTTGTCGGCCACGGCCATGTCGAGCAGCTTGCGGCGGGTGGAGGCGGCCTGCGGCCCGTCCATGTCGAACACCGCCGACCAGTCGGGATTGCGCACGAACAGGGCAGGGTGGTTGGTGGTATCGGACAGCACCAGAAGCTTGCCGCTGCCGGAGGAGACGGCGAAGACGGTATGGCCGGGCGTATGGCCGGGGGCGGCGATCGCGGTCACGCCTGGGACGATCTCCTTGCCGGGCTCGTATTGTTTCACATCCTTGGCGACCGGACCGAAGACCCGGCGCACGCCGGCGAAGGCGCCCTTCATCGCGTCGGGAGCCGCGCTCATCTTGGCGTCGTCCATCCAGAAGCCCCATTCGGCGGCCGGCACCATTACCTCGGCGTTCGGGAACACGGCGGTGCCGTCCTTGAGCCTGAAGCCGTTGATGTGGTCGCCGTGGAAATGGCTGAAGACCACCGTCGAGACGTTCTTGGGGTCGAGACCGGCGGCCTGGAAGTTCTTCATCCAGGCGCCGGAGGTCGGCGCGCCGGAATCGCCGTTGCCGGTGTCGATCAGGACGAGCTTGTCGCCGATCTGCAGCGCCAGCGTGGTGAAGGTGATCGAGAGCGCATCGCTCGGCAGATAGGCTTGCTCCATCGCCTTCTTGACGTCGGCGAGCTCGGCATTGCGGACGAAGCCCTCAAGCGGGCGCTTGGCGAAGCCGTCGTTCAGGGCGGTGACGGTGATGTCGCCGACCTTGTAGCGGTAGAATCCCGGGTTCTGGTTCACGGACGTTCCTTGCGCATGGGCCCGCGCGAAGCCGAGGGGCAGATCGAGCGCGGCAGCGGCGGCGAGCGCGCCGGCGCCCGCCATTGCAGTACGGCGCGAGGGTTCGAAACGGGCCATTGGTCAGGCTCCAACAACGAGAGGGGCACGACCTCCCCCGGCTGGCGCCCGCCAACCGGCATCATGCTCCGGGCATCGGCCCGAGCGCCAAACTAGCTTGGGGAACAACGCCTTCAACCGCCGTGTGGTTGCCTGGGGTCAATTGTCCGTGAACTTGCCATCATTGCGAGGCTCGCGCTCAACGGTTGAAGCGATATGTCTGACGATGTCGGCTCGTCGTTGAATCGCGACCGTTCTTAAAGCTCGGTCTGTCCTTGGGGCTGATCCGCGCGGCTCCTCGCGAAAGCCTTGAGCAATGCGGCGCAGAGTGCCAGCGAGGCGAGCGCGCCATGACCGGAGCAGCCCGCGACCAGCGCCTCATAGGTCTGCTGCTCGGTCGCGACCGATTGCAAGCTCCAGTTCCACTCCGGCGCCTTCTCGCGAATGACGCTGACCGCGACGTCGATCTCGGCGCTGATCTTGCCGATCGCCTTCCACAGCGAACCTTGCTGATAGATGCCGCCGGGCGGAGTGCGTGGAGCGAGCAGGGTGGTGGGCTTGCGCCGGACGGTGAAGCCGAGCGCCTCGTAGATGTCGGCGTCGAGATTGCGATCGGGGCGGCCCGTGCGCTCGCAGCGTTGCGCGAGGGCGAGCAGTTGGTCGCGCTGGTCGGCAGAGGTCATCGCTCGTTCGGCTCCGCTCGTCTCCGTCGTCGCGGTGGCATATCGAAGCAAGCAACAGGCCACAGGGATCAGGGTGGTGCCGGCGGAGAGGATCGAACTCCCGACCTTCGGTTTACAAAACCGCTGCACTACCGCTGTGCTACGCCGGCCCTGTGCGCTGCGGTATCAGGCCGGGGGAGCGAGAGCAAGGCCGATGGCGATGGCTGCGGGTGCTCCGACGGAGCGCGACGGCCGGGCCTTCCGTCTCGGTCATGTTCGCTCGCTTGAGGGAAATCCCTCATTGTCGTGCGGAGCTGGCGACTTAGGTTCAGGCTGACTGTCACCCAACGACGGAGGATGCGATGGCCGATCCGAAATCCGACGACAAGCGCCCGACGCCCGACCCGGCAGAAGACAACGCGTTCTTTCCGTCACCTTATTCACTCAGCCAGTTCACGGCGCCGAGATCGAATCTGAGCGGGGCCGACTACCCCAAACCCTACCAAGGTGGGCGCTGGAAGATCCTGATGATCGGCGCCGACGAACGCTATCTGCTGACCGACAACGGCACGATGTTCTCAACCGGAAACCATCCGGTCGAGACCCTGCTGCCGATGTATCATCTCGACAAGGCCGGCTTTTCCTTCGATGTCGCGACGCTGTCCGGCAATCCGGTCAAGTTCGAGTACTGGGCGATGCCGCGGGAGGACGCGGAGGTGAAAGGCCTGTTCGCCAGATATCGCGACCAGTTCAAGCAGCCGCTGAAGCTAGCCGACGTGATCGAGACCGCCCTCGGCGACGATTCCGATTATATCGGCGTGTTCATTCCAGGCGGCCATGGTGCGCTGATCGGCCTGCCCGAGAGCAGGGACGTGAAGGCGGTCCTCGAATGGGCGGCCACCCGCGACAAATTCATGATCTCGCTCTGCCACGGCCCGGCGGCGTTTCTGGCCGCTGGGATCGGCGAAGCGAAGGGCGCCAGCATCTACGACGGCTACAAGATCTGCGCCTTCCCCGACGCGCTCGATGCGAAAACACCCGATATCGGCTACATGCCCGGCCATCTGACCTGGGCCTTCGGCGAGAGGCTGAAGGAACTCGGGATCGAAATCCTGAACACCGATATCTCGGGCATGGTCCACCGTGACCGCAAGCTGCTGACGGGAGACAGTCCGCTCGCCGGCAATGCGCTCGGCAAGTTGGCTGCGACGGCCCTGCTCGAAGAGGTTGCGACGGGGTGAGCGGAATGCAGGCCGAGGCGGCGTTCCGTACCGCGCTGGCGATCGAAGGAAGCGCTGCGCTGCCTGCGATCGAGGAGGCGGTCCGCGCCTTCGCGCGGCCGCTCGGCTATGACCGCTTCGTGCTGTTCTCTGCGTCGGCGGCGCGGGATGACGAGGTCGAGCGCATCTACTGGGTCGAAGGCGAGTGGTTCGGCGCTGGCCAGGAGGTTGACGCCGAGACCTATGTCCGGCGCTGCCCGATGACCCGGCATGTCCTGCAGGCGAGCGAGCCGTTCTTCTGGACCAAGACCGAGAGCAGGGCGGGGGAGCTCTATCGCGTCGTCCGCATGCCACGTGGTCGCGGCCTTCATGGTCTGCAGGTGCCCGTCTTCGGCCCGCTCGGGCTCGAGGGTGCGATGAGCCTCGGCGGCGAACGCATCGACGCTTCATCGCCTGCCCGCCTGGCGGCCTCGGTCGTGGCCGCCGCCGCCTTCAGGGCTGCCCGCGGATTGCTCGAGGCTCCGGCTGGCGAGCTGACCGGCAGGCTCTCTGATCGCGAGCGCGAGGTCTTGGCGTGGACCGCGGCCGGCCGGCGGCAAGCCGAGATCGCCGCGACGCTCGGCCTGTCGGAGCGGACAGTCGAGAATCATCTGCGGCGGGCGCGCCGGCGCCTCGGTGTCGCGACGACGGCCCAGGCCGTCCGGGCCGCGATCCGCACCGGCGACATCGAGGGGTGACACTGAAACCGGAAGGGCGAACAGCATGGGCAAAACGGTTCTCGTGACGGGAGCGGCCTCCGGCTTTGGCCGTGGCGTCGTCTTCGGGCTTGCCGCTCGCGGCCATGCCGTGATCGCCGGCTGCCAGATCTGGCCGCAGGTCTGGGAGCTGCGCAACGCGGCCAAGGCCGAAGGCCTCGACATCCGCGTCATCAAGCTCGACGTGCTGAACGAGATCGACCGTGAGCATGCGCTCGGCATCGAGATCGACGTTCTTTTCAACAATGCCGGCATCATGGAATCGGGACCGATGGTCGAGATTCCGATGCCGGTGTTCCGCTCGGTCTTCGAAACGAACGTGTTCGCCGCCCTCGAACTCGCCCAGGGCGTCGCGCGCAGCATGGTGAAGCGCGGCTCGGGCCGGATCGTCTGGACCTCGTCGGTGGCCGGACTGGTCAAGGTTCCCTTCGATGGCGCCTATGCCGCCTCCAAGCACGCGGTCGAAGGCATCTGCTCGGCGATGCACGAGGAGCTCAGACCCTATGGGGTCGAGGTTGTGACGGTGAATCCGGGCGCCTTCCGCACCGGCTTCAACGATACCGGCATGGAGAGCATGGATCAGTGGTGGGGGCAGGGCGAGCGCGTCGTCGAGCACTGGCCGGTCCGCGAGCTCAACCGCCAGCATGATCCGGCGGAGATGATCGCGGCGATCATCGAGGTTATCGAGGCCGAGAAGCCGCGCTATCGCACCGTCAGGCCCGCCAGCGCCGAGGAGATGGTCCGGAGGGAGCAGCAGGAGACCTGGGAGCGGCAGGTCTGAGGGCGGGCATGCCTGATCGGGCGGGCCGGGCGAAGGACAAGCGATGGCATTCACCGGCCCGTAACCATCTAAGTCGATGCTTTTGCAAAAGCCTTGTCTGAGATGAGTCCATGCTGAGCCGCCGATCCTTTACCATGTCGTCCGTTTCGCTCCTCGCCCCGGGCCTTGCCGGCTGTGGCGGCGGAGGCAGCATCGTCGCTTTGCCCGATGTCGCGGCGCCGGCTCCCCAAAGCCTGACGCGGACGCTGGCGAGGCCGAACTATGCACAGGTCTACATCGAGTATCCGGGCGAGCGCTTTCCGGTCCCGGCGATCGACTATCAGAGCATCGAGCCGCGCTATCTGCGCCAGACGGTCGAATTCCGCGGCGCCGAGCCGCCGGGATCCATCGTCGTCGATCCCGGCTCCTATCATCTCTATTTCGTCGAATCGCGGGGCGTGGCCACACGCTACGGCGTCGGCGTCGGTCGCGAAGGCTTCGGCTGGACCGGGTCGGCGAAGATCAACATGAAGCGCGATTGGCCCGACTGGGTGCCGCCGCAGGAGATGATCGAGCGCGACCCGCAGATCAGGGCCCAACTCGAGCCGACGCCGCGTGGCCCGGGCGTCCGCGGCGGGCCGAAGAGCCCGCTCGGCGCCCGCACCCTCTATCTCTTCGGCGAGGGGCGCGATCTCGGCTATCGCATCCACGGCACCACCGAGCCCTACACTGTCGGCACCAACGTCTCCTCGGGCTGCATCCGGATGATCAACCAGGACATCATCCATCTCTATGCCCGCGTCGCGCTGGGCACGCCGGTGACGGTGCTGCCGGTGTGATGCGGTCGCTGCGGCAGGCAGCGAAGGCTCAGGCCGCCTTGGCGACCGTCGGGGGCTCCGCGACCTCGATACGGTTGCGCCCGAGCAATTTCGCCTTGTAGAGGGCTCGGTCTGCGGCGGCCAGGAGCTCCGCCAGGTCGATCTCGCCGGCGCCAGCTTCCGCCAGGCCGACGCTGACGGTCGCCGCGATGGCGAGCCCGTCGCTGTGCGCCGCCGCCTCGGTGAAGCGCTGGGCGATCTCCACTGCGATCCGGCGCGCCTCTTCCTGGCCTGTGCCCGGCAGCAGGATCGCGAATTCCTCGCCGCCGAGACGGGCGCACACAGCGCCCCGTGGCGCGGTCTCGGAGGCCATCCCGGCGAAGAGCTGCAAGACCTGGTCGCCCGCTTCGTGCCCGTAGGTGTCGTTGATCGCCTTGAAATGGTCGAGGTCGAAGGCGAGCAGCACATGCGAGCAGCTTTCGCCGTTTTGGCGCAGGCGCTCGGGGCCGAGCTCGAAGAAGCCCTGGCGGTTGTGGAGGCCGGTCAGGAAATCGGTCCGCGCATTCGCCAGGAGCCTCGCTCGGTCCTCCTCGCGCACCAGGGCGATCAACGACATCGGCATCGCGACGGTGAACAGCACCGCCTCGTACATCGTCAGTTTGGCGACGATGGGCAGTACGCTCTCGCCATGGACCCCGACGACGATCGGCACGACGAATGTGCGGACGGCATAGGTCAAGCTGTGGCAGGCGAACACGATGATCGCGACAGGGCGCGAGCGCAAACCTTTCGCAGCGCGGCTGTGGAACAGCGTGCGGGCGGTCAGGGCACAGATGACTGCGATGGGGAATGCGCTCGCATGGTTCCAGAGCAAGCTCGCCCAGCCGGTCCCCAGGATGAGCCAGATGGCGCCGATCGCGCCGAGGAAGCCAGCGACGAGAATGGGGCGCAGGGGGCGGCCGTCCAGCACCAGAGCCCCTTGCAGGACCAGAGAGTAGCCGAGCAGCATGACGACATTGGTGAGGGCAGGGCCGGCAACGCCGGGGAGCAGGCTGCGATTCATCGCGAGAATGCAGCCCAGGGCGAATACGCCATAGGCCGCCGCCCAGAGGCCGAGCTCCCTGGATCGCTGGGCTTGCGCCTGTCGCTCCCACAAGGTCATGGCCGCTGCGATGAGCAGCGTTCCGATCGTCAGATACCAGAGAGTTGCAAGGTCCATCGCGATCGTGTCAGCGGCGGCTGCATTCGGCTGCATTCGGCTTCAGGCATGATCAAACGCTCCCAGCCTGCTCAGCTGCAGGAGAAACTGGCCTAAATGAGTTAATATCAGCTTGTGACGCTCTATCATCGCAAGAGCTGCTGGACCTGCGCTGTGCGTCATCAAAATTCATGTGCTCAATATTGGCGAATTCGCTCTATCGGAGCTCCGGCTAAACGCTAAGAGCTCGGCTCCATTTCGCGAGTCGCCGTAGCGATATCGCTGTCCTCCAGTTGGGGCAGATGAAAGTATCCGGTCCTGAATTCGCCGATGCTCCGCTTGCGCCGAGCCAGGATGATGCCTGCGGCTCTCTCTGTTCGAAAAAAAAGCCCCGCCCGAAAGGGCGGGGCTTCTCGGGATTGGTCGAGCCAATCCAGCCTGAGGGATCAGGTGTTGTCGTGGGTCAGGATGTCGCGATCCTTGGTCTCGGGCACGAAGAGCATGCCGATGACGAAGGTCATCATCGCGATCACGATCGGGTACCAGAGGCCGTAGAAGATGTCGCCGGTGCCGGCCACCATGGCGAACGAGGTCGCCGGCAGCAGGCCGCCGAACCAGCCGTTGCCGATATGATAGGGCAGCGACATGCCGGTGTAGCGGATGCGGGTCGGGAAGAGCTCGACCAGGGCCGCCGCGATCGGGCCGTAGACCATCGTCACATAGATGACGAGCACGGTCAGGATCGCGATGATCGTCAGCGACTGCGCATTGAACAGCGCACCGAGGAAACCGGTCTTGACGATGCGGGCATCGCCTGCCGCCGGGTAGCCGGCCGCGACCGCTTCCTTGCCGATGTTCGCGGCGAACGAGCCGTCGATGGCGACGTCCTTGCCGTTGACCGTGACCTTGGCCGGCGTGCCGGCCGGGGCCGGGGCCTGGGTGTACTGGATCGCCTGCGCGGCCAGCGTGCGACGGGCGATGTCGCAAGGCTGGGTGAAGGTGCGCACGCCGACCGGATCGAAGACCGAGCCGCAGGTGGCGGGGTCGGCCACGACCTGGACCTTGACGTTCTCATGCGCTGCGGCGAGACCGGGGTTCGCCGCCTTGGTGAGGGCGCCGAACAGCGGGAAATAGGTCAGCGCCGCGATCAGGCAGCCCGCCAGGATGATCGGCTTGCGGCCGATCTTGTCGGAGAGCGAGCCGAAGACGATGAAGCCGCCGGTGCCGAGGATGAGCGACCAGGCGATCAGCACGTTCGAGGTGTAGAGATCGACCTTGAGGATGCTCTGGATGAAGAACAGCGCGTAGAACTGGCCAGTGTACCAGACGACGGCCTGGCCGGCGGTGAGGCCGAACAGCGCCAGCAGCGCGATCTTGGCGTTCTTCCACTGGCCGAACGCCTCCGAGAGCGGCGCCTTCGAGCCTGTGCCTTCGGCCTTCATCTTCTGGAAGGCGGGCGATTCCTGCATCTGCAGACGAATCCAGACCGAGATCGCCAGCAGGAAGATCGAAGCCAGGAACGGTATGCGCCAGCCCCAGGCAGCGAAGTCCGCTTCGCCCATGTTGACGCGAATGCCGAGGATGACGATCAGCGAGAGCAGGAGGCCGAGCGTCGCCGTGGTCTGGATCCAGGAGGTGTAGAAGCCGCGCCGTCCGGGAGGGGCGTGCTCGGCGACATAGACCGCCGCGCCGCCGTACTCGCCGCCGAGCGCCAGGCCCTGCAGCATGCGCAGCGCGATCAGGACGACGGGCGCGATCCAGCCGATCGAAGCATAGCTGGGCAGCAGGCCGACCAGGAAGGTCGAGGCGCCCATGATCACGATGGTGACGAGGAAGGTGTATTTGCGGCCGATCAGGTCACCGAGGCGGCCGAAGAACAGCGCACCGAACGGGCGCACGAGGAAGCCCGCGGCAAAGGCGAGCAGGGCGAAGATGGCGCGTGTGTTCGGGTCGAAGGCCGAGAAGAAATGCGCGCCGATCATCGTGGCCAGCGAGCCGTAAAGGTAGAAATCGTACCATTCGAAGACCGTACCCAGGGAGGAGGCCAGAATGACCTTCCTTTCCTCCCTGGTCATCGGGCGTGGCTGGGCCACCCCGGATGCTTGTGCCATGCTCATGAAGCGCTCCCGTCTTAAGTCGTTCCCCCGGGCGCTGCGGACCATCCGCCGCACCCTCATGCCGCCTTTTCGGCGGTTCTTCGCTTGGAGTCGGGCGAACCGACTCAGGGCAAAGGCCTTGGAAAAGCCAAGTTTGATGGGTTACGAATGCGTCTCCCCCCGGCAATCTTCAACCGAGCACTTGGTCTTGCACCGAAAGGCGTAAGACGAAGGATTGAGCGCGCGTCGGAGCCGAGCCGGCATCATTTCCCGGCGAGACTCGCCTTGCCGGCTCCGCGTCGTTAACCTCTCGCTAACCACGCCGGCTTCGGGCCGACTGGCTGCGCAAGGATGGGAGCTGGTTGCATGAGAATTCTCTCTGGAGCGTCTCTGCTCGCCGCGTTCACCGGACTCTGCATCGCAGCGTCTCCGGCCGATGCGGCGTCGGGCTTCGGCGCCGGATCCAGGGCCGGATATGCCGGCCCGGCTCCGCGCTTTGCCCCGCTGCGGCCGGGCGCGCGCCCCGGCCATCTCCACCACGGCCGTGCCGGTCTCCATGCTCGCGGCTATTCCGGTTCGTTCGGCTGGCCGGGCGATCAGCGGGTCGTGGTCGTGCTGCCTGAGGCAAGCGAGCCTCCGCCGGCAAAGGAGCCCTCGATCCCGGTCGCGATCGGCATTCAGCGGCCGCCTGTGGCCGATCCGGTGCTGTACCGGATCGAGACCGAGCGCGGCCGTCCGGTGGTGCGGGTGATGCGCTTCAGCAGCGACGGCCGGGTCGCGCGGCGCTGAGGCTCGGCCGAGCCTGCGCGGATCAGGAGGCCTTGAGCCTCCTGCAGCAATCAATAATCAGGGCTGGCTGCCGCCCGCCGCTGCTCCGGCGAGAGAACTCACGCGATTCAGGCGGTCGTCGGAAACGGGGATCGACCCGGTTCCGTCACAAAGCCGGGTGCGCTCGACATGTTGCTTTCCGCGACATGTCAAAAAAATTCAACATGCCAGGATTGTAGATCGGTCACGTTCTGCAACGTAATGGTATTGGCGCTGTCAAATGTGATGATTGCCGAGCCGTTGATGAACTGGGTATGCGCCATGACATCAGCATAGCTGGTGAAAATGGATCTGTCGAAGCGAAGTATATCGTAGGTCCCATCTGGAGAGAATCCGGAATTCTGGAAGTCCGTGATCGTGTCTTTGCCGAAGCCTGATGAGAACTCGAAGCGATCGCCGTAGCGCCACGCGCCGATACCGCTGGTCATGACATCGTCGCCGGCGCCGCCGACGATCAAGTCTCCACCCCGGCCGGCGACGATCCGGTCGTTTCCGTCGCCGCCGTAGAGGCGGTCGCCACCGGAGTCGTCCGTCCAGTTCTCCGTCTGGCGGCCGATCAGGACGTCGTCGCCACTGCCGCCGTCGAGCAGGTCGTTCCAGTCGCCGCCGATCAGCGTGTCATCGCCGTCGTCGCCGTAGAGCTGATGGCCGACCCGTTGAAATTCACCGGCGTCCGGCAGGGTGACGGAAAGGTAGTCGTTGCCGGCGCCGCCCTGGAGCTCGTTCGAGCCTTTTCCACCGAAGAGATGGTCGTTCCCGTCGCCGCCGAAGAGGCGGTCGTCGCCATCCTCGCCCTGGAGCTCGTCGTCGCCGTCTTGTCCGAACAGGATGTCGTTGCCGGCCCCACCGAACAGGCGGTCATTGCCCTGCTCGCCCTGGAGCTCGTCGTCACCGTCCTGCCCGAACAGCATGTCGTTGCCGAAGCCACCGAACAGGCGGTCGTTGCCCTGCTCGCCCTGGAGCTCGTCGTCGCCGTCCTGCCCGAACAGCAGGTCGGCGCCGAACCCGCCCCAGAGCCGATCATTGTCCTGCTCGCCCTGGAGCAGGTCGTCGCCGTCCTGTCCGAACAGCATGTCCGCGCCGAGGCCGCCCCAGAGCCGGTCGTCGCCGGCTTCGCCCTGCAACAGATCTGCGCCGTCGCCGCCATAGAGGTCGTCGTTGCCGGCCCCGCCCCAGAGCCGGTCGTTGCCGGCTTCGCCGATCAGGATATCGAGGCCGCCGCCGCCATAGATGTCGTCGTTGCCATCCTCACCCCAGGCGCGGTTGTTGCCCTCGCCGGTGATGATGATGTCGTTTCCCGCCCCGCCGAAGAGCAGGTCGTCGCCATCCTCGCCATAGAGCCAGTCGTCGCCCAGATTGCCGTAGAGGACGTCGTTTCCGGTGCTGGCATACAGGACGTCGCCGCCGCCGAGCCCTGTCAGCGCATCGTCGAGTGCCGTCCCGATGAGAGTATCGGCAAATTCAGTGCCGACGATCGTTGCACCAACAGCTATGACGGGCGCTCCAGTAGCCAGGTTCCACGTCAAAGTAGTAAGGAGTGCCCCTAAAATAGGCAACCGCGTTGACGACTACTTGCCTCAACGCAAGTGCTGGGAGGCGCCGACGCGCGTTGCAGCGTAGAGCGCGATCGCGGTCGCGTTCGAGACGTTGAGGCTCTTGATCGCGCCGGGCATGTCGAGCCGGGCGAGATGGTCGCAGAGTTCGCGTGAGCGCTGGCGCAGGCCCTTGCCCTCGGCGCCCATCACCAGTACCAGAGGGCGGCGCAGCGGGACCTCGTCGAGCGAGACATCCCCTTCCGAATCGAAGCCGAGCCGCAGGAAGCCGCGCTCGCCGAGCTTGTCGAGCGCATCCCCCAGGTTTTTCACCGCGACCAGCGGCACGTGCTCGAGCGCGCCCGAGGCGGATTTCGCCAGCACGCCCGTCGCCGCCGGCGAATGCCGGATGGTGACGATCACAGCGGCCACGGCGAAGGCCGCGGCCGAGCGCAGGATCGCCCCGACATTGTGCGGATCGGTGATCTGATCGAGCGCCAGCACGATCGCATCGTCCGGCAGGCTGTCGAGATCGGGCGAGGGCAGGGGATCGCAGACGAGATAGAGCCCCTGATGCACCGCGTCCGGCGTCAGCAGCCGGTCGATCTGCGAGGGCCGCACCAGTTCCGGCACCAGCGGCAATTCGCCGACCTCCTCGGCCAGCCGCTTCAGCGCGTTCTCGGTCGCGAGCAGCTTGCGGAAGTGCCGGCGCGGATTGCGCAACGCCTCGATCACCGGATGGGCGCCGTAGAGGATCGCCTCGTCGATCTCGCCGGGCCGGTGCGGCGGCGGGCCGTCACGATCCGGACGGCCGCGGCGATTCTGGAAACGGGGGCGGGACGGGGCGGACATCATGGCTCCGGAAAGGTGACGCCATGCCCTGCCACGGCAGGGCCGGCTTGGCCAGCCCGAAGGTCGGTGAGGAGAGCTTCACTCAATCACGGCAAGGAGAAAAATGCAGATGACGAAGACAGATCAGCGCCTGTTCGTGGTGACCGGCGGGCCGGGAGCCGGCAAGACGACCCTGCTGGCCACGCTGGCGGCCGCGGGGCATGCCGTCGCGCCGGAGGCGGGGCGGGCGATCATCCGCGACCAGCTTGCGATCGACGGGCCGGCCTTGCCCTGGCGTGACCGGGCGCTGTTTGCCGAGCTGATGCTGAATTTCGACCTGCGTTCCTATCGAGAGGCACAGGCGCGCGCCTCTCCGGTCTTCTTCGATCGCGGCGTTCCCGACAGCATCGGCTATCTGCGGCTGTGTGGGCTGCCGGTGCCCGGGCATTTCGAACGAGCCGCCGGTGCCGTTCGCTATGCCCGGATCATCTTCGCCGCGCCGCCCTGGCGCGATATCTATGCGCAGGATGCCGAGCGCAAGCAGGATTTCGCCGAGGCCGAGCGCACCTATGAGGCGGTCACCTCGGCTTATCGCGAGCATGGCTATAAGCTCGTCGAATTGCCGCGGATCGGCGTCGAGGCCCGCGCCGCTTTCGTGCTGGAGCGCGTGCGGGGCGTTGCTTCCGGCCGATGACGAACCGCGCTAGGCTGAGGCTTCGCCGCAGCCTCGGGAGGCGCGTCATGGCGGAAAGCTCCGAGGCCGGCACGATGCACTCGGGCCGGACGCTCAACCATCTGGTTCCCGGACGCGATTGCGGCGACTGCGTCGCTTGCTGTCAGGTGCTGCGCATCGTCGATCCGCAGGTCGGCAAGCCCGCGGGAATCATGTGTCGCCATAACACCGGCAGGGGCTGCGGCATCTACCAGACGCGGCCGGGCATCTGCCGTACGTGGTTCTGTCTCTGGCGGCGCATCGACGCCATGCCGGAGGAGACGCGGCCCGACCGTTGTGGCGTGATCTTCTGTCTGGAGGGCGAGGAAAGCCATCCGAATCCGTTCGCCCGCTTCTGCGTGGTGGCGCGGCCTGTCGCCGGCACGCGGGCGCTGCGTAGCGCCATGGTCAGGCAGGTCATCGCGATGTTCGTCCGGCAGGGCGAATTGCCGGTCTGGGTGCATCGCCATGGCGTACGCAGCCTGGTTTACCCTCCGCCCGACCTCGCCGATGCGATCGAACGGCCGGAAAAGACGCCGTTCCAGGGCCTGGTCCCGGCCGCGCTGGGCTGGCGCAGCCGTCATCGCATGAGCTGGCCAGAGGGTTGAGCGCATCGCTCGGACGATCGCTTGTCGTTAGATGGCTTTTAGGCGTTGACAGGCGGCGGCCCTCTCATCATAAGTCCGCCCGCGCCTGCCGCCCTTCACAAAAGTGAAACAGGCGGTTGCGGCCAGCCCTTCGGGCCGGCTTGCGGCAAGGCGGGGGAATGTCCCGAGCGGCAAAGGGGGCGGACTGTAAATCCGCTGGCTATGCCTTCGCAGGTTCGAGTCCTGCTTCCCCCACCACCTTGCTTTTTTTGAGCGCTGTTTTCCTCGGTTCTCCTGCTTGTCGGCCGTGCCCGGATTGTGCGGTGCGTGAACGGCGCAGGCTGCGAACAGCCAGCCTTCCCCGAATCCGAGCGAGCTGCTAGCCTCGCTGCAAAAGGCTATTTGGGTATGACCGCGCAGTGACAGCAAAGACCCAGGGCGGTTCTGTCGCCGCGCTCGGCGCCATCGTCGCAGGCGCCCTGATCCTGCAGGTCGCCGGGACGATCGTGAACACGGTCGTGCCGCTGCAGATGGCGATCGCGAACCAGCCGCCTCTGCTGATCGGCCTCGTCGCCTCGGCTTATTCGCTCGGCTTCCTGATCGGCTGTTTCGTCAATCCTTCTCTCGTCCGCCGGGTGGGCCATATCCGCGGCTTCGCCGTGTTCGCCGCGCTCCAGGCCGTATCGACACTGAGCTTTCCCTTGCTGCCGGAAGCATGGTGGGGGACGTCGCGGCTCGTCATGGGCCTGGCGGCGGCTGGCCACGGCATCTGCATCGAGAGCTGGATCAGCGGGCAGGCCAACCGGGCCCAGCGCGGCCGCATCTTCGGCGTCTACCAGATCCTCAACCGCGTTGCGCTGATCGGCTCGCAGATCGGGGTCGGCTATGTCGCGATCCAGTCGCAGGATGTCTTCCTGTTCGCCAGCATGGCGTTCTCGATCGCGCTGATTCCGGTGGCGCTGACACGAGCCCGTGGGCCTGAGTCGAGCGAGATCGTCTCGGTTGGATTGCGGACGCTGTGGCAGCAGGCGCCGGCCGCCGTCGTGGGGTGCCTCTATGTCGGCATGGTCGGCGGCCCACTGACCAGCGTCGCTCCCGCCTATGGCATCCTGTCCGGTCTCGACCAGCGCGCCACCATCCTGCTCACGGCCGGTATCCAGATCGGCGCACTCCTGCTGCAATGGCCGATGAGCCTGCTGGCGGACCGCGTCGCCAGCCGCCTGATCATGTTGATCGCGACCAGCATCGTCGCAGTCGTCGCCTCCGGGCTGATGATGCTCCTCGAGGTCGATGCTGCTCATGGCCGGATCTGGCTCTTCGGCCTGTTCGCCCTGATCGGCGGCTGCAGCATCCCGCTTTATACGGTCGCGGTGACGCACGCCTATTTCCGCATGGGGCGCGATCATGCCGTGGGGCTCTCGGCCCAGTTGCTGTTCCTCTGGGGCACGGGCTCGGCGATCGGGCCGCTGGCGGCGACCTTGCTGATGCAGCTCAGGGGTCCGCAGGGCATGCTGATCTATCTTGTTGCGCTCTCGGTCGCCGTCGCGATCTACATTGCGCTGCGGATCTCGCGAAACCCATCGCCGCCGCTCGTCGAGGGGGAGCGTGGCGCCAGCGGCCCGACGATCCCGGATATCGAAATGGCTAAGCGATAGCGTCCCTGGGGGCTGTGCGGACGGGCATGGTCAACCGGAGGTCCGCGCCAGTGAATTCGCCGTCGCGAAGGCGATGGGAGGTCAGGGCTCGAGGAAGAGCAGGGCCAGCATGCCGACGCCGTGGACCAGCAGAGCCAGCCGCAGCGGGACGGCGGCGATGACCCTGGCCCTGTATGGACAATAGAACTCACTGAACTCGAACATATCGCCTCCCCAGCTGCACACTAGCAACGCCGGGAGGGTGTTTCGCCCCCCATTTGGGGGACATGGCGCGGCAGATGCGAATTTCTCTCTTTCTCCCCCAAATGGGGGCAGCGGAACGGCACGGTCCCGCTAGGCTCGCGATTGGGGAGGGGGATTATGGTGATCACGCTTTTCAGCGCGGCAGTGGCCGCCGCCGGCATTCTTGCTTTCGGCTCGATAGCCGGAGGCGCGGCGCTCGGTCTGTTGACCGGCGCTGCGATCTGGCTCGGCCAGCGCGCCTTGAGCGACACATGAGCGCGCCCACGCGCCTCTGGTGGATGAGGCCATCTTCTTTGCTGTGACGGGTTGACACCTGCTGGTCCGATGCTGAATTTGGCGGCCCGGCGCGGGTGTAGCTCAATGGTAGAGCAGCAGCCTTCCAAGCTGAATACGAGGGTTCGATTCCCTTCACCCGCTCCAACTGCCCCAAAAAAGGGAACGACAGGTTGTCCGCCGGCTCCTGAGGCGCCGGCGCCCGCGATGATCGGGCGATGGCTCACCGGGTGGCCCTGCAGGCCCGCAAGCCTGACTTCCTTAGAAGGGCCGGATCCCTGGCTCAGCTGAATGCCAGGACTCGATTCTTTTCGCCCGCGCTCGGTTGCCTTTGAGATCGTCGAGTGCGGCCAGCCTTCTAATCATGACCAGATTGCGGCACGATGTTGGGTGCCTCCGGCCGGCTATACTATTGTGGGTTCGGCCGGGAATTGCCATGATCGCCGGCCGACGATGGCGCTCCCACTGGATAATCTCGCGGAAGCGAGCGAAAATCGGACTGATCACCCCAAAGCCCCGCACGCGGTGCTGGACATATTTCCGCCGCAAGACAGGAGAACTGCCATGCTCAAGATAGCCATCGCCGCAGCGGGGTTTGCTGCTCTCAGCCTCGCCACGGCTCCGGCCTTCGCCCAAGGCGGCAAGAAGGGCAAGGATGAATTCCTTGGCGTCGATCTCGATACCGGCCGGACCTACTATGACGGCCGCAACGACGGCAAATACTGCCTCTACAAGACCGTGCGGGTGTTCAACCGCTATACCGGTTACTACGAGCACCGGCGCGTGCGTCGCTGCGGCCGCGGCCTCTATATGTGAGTGGGGCCGTCATGAAGCATATCGCGAAGTTCGTCGCCGGCCTCGGCTTTGCCGCTGCGGCGGCGGCATGCACGCCGACCGTCGTCGCCGATCCCGACGGCCGTCTGATCAACACCGGACTCGTGCAGGAGGGCGACTGCCTGACGCGCACCGTCATGGTCTACGACCGCGAGCTCGGCTACGAGCGCGCGGTCGAACAGCGTTTCTGCGGCGGGCGCGCTCGTATCGCACGTTGATCCTGCGCAGGCCTCGCCACGGCTGTGGCGGGGCCTGTAGCTTTGCTAGGGTGTCGTGACTGAATCGCTCGGACTCATTCCGGAGACATGTCACATGCCAAGGCTCTGCAAGTTCACGTCGCCCAACGACGGCAAGCCGGTCTATGTCAATCCCGATCAGGTTTGCGTCATCTATACCTTCAAAGGCCAGCCGCCTGACACGATCATAGGCTTCCGCAAGGACTTCCAGCTCGGTGTGAAGGAAAGCCTGGAAGAGGCTGTCAGGATTCTTGAAAGCGCCTCCGGGAAGAGCGAACGCTGAGCCGCGGGCGGCAGCGTCTGTCTTCTCATCGCTGCCGGATTACCGCCCCAAAGCGGCCATGTGGCGCTTTCATCCTCACCTCATGAGGATCATCGCTGCATCTGCTCTCACCCTGGCGCTCAGTGCCTGCGCGAGCACGCCGGACCCGATCGTCGAGGATCGCTCGCGCTGCGACGCCTATGGCTTCCAGCGCGGCACTGACGCTTACGCCAACTGCGTCATGACGCAGGATCGCGACCGTGAGCGGCGTTATGAGCGGCAGAGCGGACAGCGGCCTTATCGCGCCGAGCGATCTTTCAGCTCCGAACCAGAGCGATCTTATCGATCTGAAGAGGAATAGCCGCTCGTCCTGGGCTTCCGGACGGAGATGGACCGCCGCTGCCAGATTCCGGCCGCATCGGCTGGTTCAGTCGGACGTATGATTCAGGCTTCCCAGCTCGTGACCACGCGGCTCGTTGTGCGTCCCTTCGTGGCCGACGATGCTCCGCTACTCGTCGCTCTCTTCGCCGATCCTGAGGTTCACCGCTTCGTCGATGACGGGCAGCCGCTCGCGCCCGATGTCGCGAAACTGTGGGTCGAACGTTCGGCCGCCAATCTCGAACGCTTCGGTTACGGCACCGGCGCGGTGGTGGAACGCGCCAGCTGTGAGCTGATCGGCTGGGCCGGCTTTGCCCGGCCGGGCGACGGCACCGAGGAGGTGATCTACGGCCTTCGACGCGCCGACTGGGGCAGGGGGCTCGGCAAGGAGTTGCTGGCCGGCCTCGTCGTCTTTGCCTGGGAGCGCGGCATCTCGCCGATCAGGGCGACGGTCGATCCGGCCAATAGCGCTTCGGTGCATCTGCTGCGACAGGCGGGATTCGTGCTGGCTGCGCCAAGCTATCGCGGCGATGCCAAAGCTGATCTTTATCTGCATGGCGGCTGAGCGCCCCCGTCGCCCAAAAAAGCAAGATGCTGCTCCCGCCCGTGCGGATCGCGGATCATTCTTCTCCGCGGGGCCGTTCCGGCGCGACTCCCTTCGCCGATGGCTGGCTGCCAGCCGAGAAAGACCGCCACCATCTGCCGATCGCAGGCTTGGCCGGCGCCGCGCCGGTTGGGCTTTGCCGTGAAGACGGCTACTGATCGCTCGCCGCAACGCGGCTTTGCGGTTTGCCATGAGGGATTGGGATGATCCTCGACGAGCGCACCTACGCCATCAAGCCCGCGCATGTGCGCGACTATCTCGACCTTTATGTCGCCGAGGGGATGGAACTGCAGATTTCCCATCTCGGCCATCTGATCGGCTGGTTCACCACCGATAGCGGTGTCGTCAATGAGGTCGTTCATATGTGGCGCTTCGAGGATGCCGGCGATCGCGAGCGCCGGCGCGCCGCGATGGAGGCCGATCCGCGCTGGCAGGTCTTCCGCGCCAAGGCGGCTCCCTATGTGCTGGAGATGCGCAGCCGGATCCTGCGGCCGACGCATTTCTCGCCGCTGCGCTGAGCTGGTGCAAGGCGCTGTCATGACTGCTGCGCCGCCCCGACCGTCCGCCCGCCCGCTGGGTGATCGGGGGCTGGCAATGCTCGTGACGGCGCTCGAATGGCTGGGCGCTGCGGTCCTCGCCGTCCTCTTCCTCGTGGTGATGGCCGCGGTGACGCGCCGCTACCTCTTCGGCGACGGTCTCGTCTGGTCGGACGAGCTCGCGATCTGGCTCAATGTCGCGCTGGTCGCGGTCGGCGCCCCGCTTGCGGCGACGAGTGCGCTCGCCATGCGGCTCGACGTCGTCGTCAATCTGCTGCCGGCGCCGGGGCGGCGCCTTGCCGCCGTCCTCGCCGAAGCGGTCGCCGTTCATGGGGCGCTGGTCCTGGCGCTCGGCGGCGCCAGCGTCGCAACGCTGGTCGGCGGCACCTCGACCGTGCTCGGCCTGCCGGAGAGCCTGCGCTTCGCCGCCTTCGCCATCGGCGGCGGGCTGACTCTCGTGGTTGTGCTCTGGCGCGCGGCCCTCGCGCAATCCTGGCCGGCGGCGCTCACCGCGCTGCTGCTCGGCGCGGGCCTCTATGTGCTTGCAAACAGTGCGACCGGCTTCTTCGTCGCAACGCCGAGCCTGGTCGCCGGGCTCGCCGCCGGGACAGGCCTTCTGCTCGGCGCACCGTTGCCCTTCGCATTGCTCGCCGGCGTCTCGCTCTCGGGCGCTTTCGGAGGCCTCCTGCCGGAGCCGGCCATCGTCCAGAACACGGTGGCGGGCGTCTCGAAATTCCTGCTGCTGGCGATTCCGTTCTTCCTGCTCGCCGGTGAACTCCTGACCGCAGGAGGCCTCGCCGAGCGGCTGGTGCGCTTCGCCGCCGCCTTGGTCGGGCATTTCCGGGCCGGGCTGGCGCAGACGGCGCTGGTCGCGAGCGTGCTGTTCTCCGGCGCCTCTGGCTCCTCGGTCGCCAACGCCGCCTTCGGCGCCAAGGTGATGGCGCCGGCGCTCGTCGCGCGCGGTTATCCTCCGGCGAACGCTGCGGCGATCGTCGCGGGCGTCTCGATGCTCGACAACATCATCCCGCCCTCGATTGCCTTCCTGATCCTGGCGGCGGCGACCAATCTCTCGGTCGGCTCGCTGCTCGTCGGCGGTTTCGTCGCGGGGACGGTGCTGACGACGGCGCTCGCCATCGGCATCCATCTCAGCGTACGCGGCGTCGTCGACTCTGCGCCGCGCGCCAGTAGCGCGGAGCGGGCGCGATCCTTTGTCGGCGCGCTGCCCGCGATCGGGCTCGGCATCGTCGTGGTGGTCGGCATCCGCTTCGGCGTGGTCACGGTGACCGAGGCCTCGGCACTCGCCGTCGCCTATGCGCTCGTCGCCTGCCTGCTCCTGCGCAGCCTCAATGGTGCGACCGTGCTGGCGTCTCTGCGCAAGGCAGCGGGGGAGGCGGCGGCGGTCGGGCTGCTGATCGGCGCGTCGGCGCCCTTAGCCTTCCTGCTGGCGGTCGACCGCGTTTCTGAGCAGATGGCCGGGCTGGTGACCGCGCTGGGCGGCCGCCCGCTCGCGGTGATGCTGCTCTCCAATCTCGTCCTGCTGATCGCCGGCCTCTTCCTCGACATCGGCGCGGCAATTCTCTTGCTGGCGCCGCTGCTGCTGCCGGCCGCCATCGCCGCCGGGCTCGACCCGATCCAGTTCGGCGTCGTGCTGGTGGTCAACCTGATGATCCATGGGCTGACGCCACCGCTCGGCATCCTCGTCTATGTCGTGAGCGGCATCATGCGGCTGTCGCCGGCTGCGGTCTTCCGCGCGGTGCTGCCTCTGCTGGCGAGCCTGCTGGTGGCGCTCTTCATCCTCTGCCTTGCGGTGGCGGCCTGGCCGTCGCTACCTCTGTCATTCAAGGAGTTGTTCCGATGGCTTTGACCCGCCGCGCCTTCGCTGCCGCCACGCTCGCCACCCCCGCCATTCTGTCGGGCCGCGCTTTCGCCGCCGGCCGGCCGGTCACGGTCGCCTCCCTGCTCGGCGAGGACAAGCCGGAAACGAAGATCTGGCGCCGCGTCACCGAGAAGCTCAGCATCAGCGCGCCTGGCCGCTTCGACCTGCGCGTCGTGCCCAATGCCGCGCTCGGCGGCGAGAAAGAGGTCGCCGAGGGCCTGCGTCTCGGCTCGGTCCAGGCCTCGCTGTTCACGATCTCGGCGCTGTCGTCCTGGGTGCCGGATGGGCAGCTGCTCGATCTGCCCTTCCTCTTCCGCGACCGCGCCCATCTCAAGCGCGTGCTCGCCGGGCCGCTCGGTGAGGAGTTCAAGCGCAAATACGAGGCGCAAGGCTTCGTCGTGCTCGGCTTCATCAATTACGGCGCCCGCCATCTCCTCGCCAAGGAGCCGCTGACCACGCCGGCCAGCATCAAGGGCAAGCGCATCCGCGTCATCCAGAGCCCGCTGCACACCGAGCTCTGGTCCGGTTTTGGCGCCCATCCGACGCCGATCCCGATCCCCGAGACCTACAACGCGCTGAAGACCGGCGTGGTCGACTGCATGGACCTGACCAAATCGGCCTATGTCGGCTTCAAGCTGCACGAGGTCGTGCCCTATCTGATCGAGACCGGCCATATCTGGGCCACCGGCGTCGTCGCCGTCTCGACGTCCTTCTGGAAGAGCCTCTCGGCCGAGGACAAGACGGCCTTCGCTGCGGCGGCTGGTGAAGCGGCGGGCTATTTCGACGAGCTGATCATCGCCGACGAGGACGCCTCGATGGCCAAGGCGAAGGCGGAGGGCGGCAAGGTCGTGCAGCCGGAGGACCGCCCCGGCTGGGAGGCCGGCGCGCGCAAGGTCTGGGCCTCCTTCGCGCCCAAGCTCGGCGGGGTCGAGAAGATCGAGGCGATTGCCCGCAGCGCCTGAGACATGACTTCCATTCAACTCCGAATTGATCTCACAGGAGTTTCGTCCGCATGTCAGACCGTCCCGTCCTTCTCGTCACCGGCGGCAGCCGTGGCATCGGTGCCGCGATCTGCCGCTTCGCCGCCGAGCGTGGCTATGACGTCGCCGTGAACTACCAGGGCAATGCGCAGGCGGCGGCCGATGTCGTCGCGGCTTGCGGGCGGGCTGGGGCCAAGGCGGTCGCGATCCAGGGCGACATGGCGAACCTCGCCGACATCACCCGGGTCTTCGCCGAGGCCAAGGCAGCGCTCGGGCCGCTGACGGCGGTCGTCAACAACGCCGCCATCACCGGCAAGAGCAGCCCGCTCGCCAAATCCGACCCGCAGGTGATCCGCGCCTGCATCGACCTCAACGTCACCGGCGCCATCCTGGTGGCGCGCGAGGCGGCGCAGGCCCTGCTCGCCAACGACGGCGCGAAGAACCGCGCCATCGTCAATATCTCCTCGATCGCGGCTGGGCTTGGCTCGCCCAACGAGTATGTCTGGTATGCGGCCTCGAAGGCAGCGGTCGATTCCATGACGGTGGGCCTCGCGATCGAGCTCGCCCCGGCCGGCATCCGCGTCAACGCGGTCGCGCCGGGCATGACGCAGACCGATATCCACGCGCTCTCGACTGGCGATGCCGGCCGCGTCGACCGCATCGCGCCGACGATCCCGCTGAAGCGCGTCGCCGAGCCGGAGGAGATCGCCGAAGCGGTGCTGTTCGCGCTCTCCGAGGCGGCGTCCTACATGGTCGGCTCGATCATCCGGGTAGGTGGCGGCCGGTAGGTCCCTGCAAACGACAGAATCGGCTGCGGGAACAGCCACAGACGGCTGGAGCCGCACGCCGTCCGTGCTAAATCGGCTGCCGCCCTGTTCAACCGGAAGCCGCCATGCGCGTCCTGCTCGTCCTGATCGCCTTTGGCATGGTCGCGGTGCCGGCGCTGCTTGCGCTGGCACGCAGCGACCTGCCGCGCGGTCGGCGGATCATCAACGCGCTGATCGTTTTCCTCGCTCCGGCCTTCGCGCTCGGCCTGATCCATGGCGTGCCGGAGCTCGACGGCAGGGCGCTGCAATACCCGACCGCCTGGACGACGCTGCGGCTGGTCCTGACCGGCCTCGCCCTGATCCTGCCCTGGTGCCTCTATGTCTGGCTCAACGGCCGGCGCTGATTTGTTACGGATTTTCGAGATGACCGAACCTGCCGAAACCCCGACGATCGACCACGCCTTCACCGGAGACCGCAAGGGCCCGGCCCATGATCCGACCTATGCCGGCGCGCTCTCCTTCATGCGCCGCCGCTACAGCAAGGACGTCGCCGGCTGCGACGCCGTGGTCTGGGGCGTGCCCTTTGACCTCGCGGTCTCGAACCGGCCCGGTACCCGCTTCGGACCGCAGGCGATGCGCCGCGTTAGCGCGATCTTCGACGGTGACGCACAATATCCCTCGCGCATCGACCCGTTCGAGACCCTCGCCGTGGTCGACTATGGCGATTGCCTGCTACCGCGCAGCGACCTGCAGGGCTGCGCCCGCGCGATCGAGCGCGAGGCGGCGGCGATCATCGCCAGCGGAGCCCAACTCGTCACCCTCGGCGGCGACCATTTCATCACCCTGCCGTTGCTGCGCGCCCATGTCGCCCGCCATGGCAAGCTCGCCATCGTCCAGTTCGACGCGCATCAGGACACCTGGGACGACGGCGTCGGCGCGATCAGCCACGGCACCTTCGTGCTCGAGGCGGTGCGCGAGGGCCTGATCGATACCGAGCGTTCGATCCAGGTCGGCATCCGCACGGTCGCGCCACGCGATTGCGGAATCCAGGTGCTCGACGCCTACGAGGCGCATCGCCTTGGCGTAGACGGCGTCGCGGCGCGGATCAGGGAACGTGTGGGGCAGGGGCCAGCTTATCTCACCTTCGACATCGACGCGCTCGATCCGGCCTTTGCGCCGGGTACCGGCACGCCGGTCGCCGGCGGCTTCTCCTCGGCGCAGGCGCTGCAGCTGGTCTGGGCGATCCGCGACCTCGACTTCCGCGGCATGGACATCGTCGAGGTCTCGCCGCCCTACGACCATGCCGACGCGACCGCGATTGCCGGGGCAGCGGTGGCGCAGCACTATCTGCAGGCGCTGGCGCTGAAGAAGGCCGGAGCCTGAATCGCGATCTGAAGCGCTGGAATCGAGCTGCGAAGCGGAGCGGCCAATGGCTTCTGAACATCGGCGGATTGGAGTTGCGGCGCCCCACCTTGTCACCGCGGCGATTGCTGGCGGGAGCGGTCGGTGACTACGCTGTCGCCGCGCCTGCTGGCTCTGCTCGACTGCCTGCCACTGCACGACGGTATGCGGGTTCTGGAGATCGGCTGCGGGCCTGGAGCCGCGGCGCGCGAAATCGTGCGCCGGATCGGCAACGGCCATGTCCTGGCGGTCGATCGGTCCGAGAAGGCGATTGCGCTGGCTCGCAAGGCTTCCGCGGTGGAAATCGCCTCCGGACGGCTCGAACTGCGGCAGGTCGCGGCCGAGGAGCTTGAGCTTGCTCCGGGGGAAACTCGCTATGACCTGGCGTTCGCGATCCGCGTCGGTGCGCTGGATGGGCGCTATCCCGAGGCGGGAGTGCTCGCCCGTCGCCGGATCGCCGCGGCGCTCGTTCCGGGCGGACTGCTCTATGTCGATAGAGGCACGGAATTGCGAGCGGCGACGCCGGGGGAGGGCTTGCCCGAACGAATGCAGTGACCGCGCTCCCGCGGGGCCTTGCCGGTTCCTGTCGGGTCGATTGTCCGGACCTGTTTCGATTTCCGGCCTGATCGCGTCAAGATGCCGGCGATGCGAAGTCTCATGCGGATGCGCCTGTCGGAAGCCCTCAGTCGCCGGCTGTTCGTTGGGGAATTGATGCTGCTCGCGCTGCCGAGCGCTGCAGTCCTCTTCGCCTACGGCATCTTCTTCGCAGCCGGCATGCCGGTGGTCGCTGTCATGGCGATCGCCATCTCGGCGGGACGTGGTCTTCCCGGCAGCTGGTCCGAGGTCCTCAATGGACTGCAATTGGCTGGGCTGTTCGCAGGCTTTGGTGCTGTCGCCGGTCTCGGCGTCTTCGCCCTGTGGCGGTTCGTGAGGATTGCGCACAGCTTCGTCCGAAACGGCCGGGCGAGCTTGCTGAAACTGCGCGGCATGTTCCTCTCCGGGGCGCTTTGCGCGATTTTGCCCGGGGTCGCCTGGGGATATTATGTCTTTCTCGGCGCCAGCGCCAGACGAGACCCTTTGCTCCTACCGATCGTGATGAGCGGCTTGCCGCTGCTCATCCCGGTCCTGCACCTGGCGCTGGAGCTGTGGTCCGTTCCCGAGCAGGCCAGGGCTGTCCATGGTGACGCGCCGGATTGCGCGCCGGGCAATTGACAGGGCCGGCCGCCTCCATCATATCCGCTGGCATGACCATGAACCCGACCCGACGTCGCACCGAACAGGCCGCCCCGGCGCGCCCGCGATGACGCTCGGCTTCTAGCCCGAACGCCCGCGACCGCGCCCCGAGCGCGGTTTTTTTATGCCCGTCGCAAAAATGATGTCCGGTTTTGCGAAGGTCATAGTCAGAAGCCAGCCAACGAATTTCGTCCGCTTCCACCAGACGCCTTGCGAGGGTCCGATGAGCCAGAACCTGAAATCCATCTTCATCGACGGCGAAGCCGGCACGACCGGGCTCGGCATCCGCGAGAGGCTCGCCGACGTGCCGGAGGTCGTGGTCAAGAGCATCGATCCGGACAAGCGCAAGGATCCCGGCGCCCGCAAGGCGATGATGGCGGGCGTCGATCTCGTCGTGCTCTGTCTGCCGGACGATGCCGCCAAGGAATCTGTCGCGCTCGCCGACGAACTTGGCACCAAGGCGCCCAAGATCGTCGATGCCTCGACCGCCCATCGCGTCGCGCCGGGCTGGATCTATGGCTTCGCCGAGCTGGAGCCCGGCTTCGCGCTAAAGGTCGCCAACGCCAATCGCGTCGCCAACCCCGGCTGCTATCCGACCGGCGGCATCGCATTGTTGCGCCCGCTCGTCGATGCCGGCCTGCTGCCGAAGGACCATCCTGTCACGGTCAACGCGGTCTCCGGCTATTCCGGCGGCGGCAAGAGCATGATCGAGGCCTATGAGGCCGGCACTGCGCCGGATTTCGAGCTCTATGGCCTCGGTCTCAAGCACAAGCACCTGCCCGAGCTGCAGGTCTACTCGCGGCTGGAGCGGCGGCCGATCTTCGTGCCCTCGGTCGGCAATTTCCGGCAGGGCATGCTGGTCTCGGTGCCGCTGCATCTCGACACGCTGCCGGGCAAGCCCAAGCCGGCCGATCTGGAAGCGGCGCTCACCGAGCGCTATGCCGGCTCGACCTATGTCAGCGTCCTGCCGGCGGATGCGAGCGGCAAGCTCGAGCCGCAGGCGCTGAACGACACCAACAAGCTCGAACTGCGCGTCTTCGGCAATGCCGATCTCGGCCAGGCCGTGTTGATCGCCCGGCTCGACAATCTCGGCAAGGGCGCCTCCGGCGCCGCTGTCCAGAACATCCGTCTGATGCTCGGCCTGCCCGAGGGCTGAAGCGGCCTCCGCACGCCCGCGCTCACCTTCTCGGCATCGAAACTGCGGCAGCACCCCCCAAATGGGGGATGCTGCCGGTCGCGCGTCGGACCATAGCTGAAGGCGGCGGCTGAAGTAGGGGCGATTCGATGCCGGGGTTTGATACGTTGGGTGCGCGCCTGGCGCGTAGCAGGCGCAGGCTTGAGCGCGAGCGCGCCGCGGTGAAAGTTGAACGGCTGGGCCGGGATGAGCTCGATGTCGCCGTTCACGATGACGATGCGAGCATCGCTGTGGCGACGTCGGCTCAGGTGATCATGTTTCCGCGCCAGGGCGCGCGTGTCCGGAACTGAAGCGGCTGTGCCGAGGCGCAGCCGCCAGCGCTGCCGGGGGTGAGGTCGAACGGCCCCGGCAGCGCCCTTTTTCTTAGCCCGCGTAGGGCTTGAACAGCTGCTTCTGGGTGCCGAGACCCTCGATGCCGAGCGTCACCGTCTCGCCGCCCTTGAGGAAGCGCGGCGGCTTGAAGCCGAGGCCGACGCCCGGCGGCGTTCCGGTGGTGATGACGTCGCCCGGATCGAGCTGCATGAACTGGCTGATATAGTGGACGAGATAGGCGGCTCCGAAGATCATCGTCTTGGTCGAGCCGTTCTGGACACGCTCGCCGTCGACCTCGAGCCACATCGCAAGGCTCTGCACGTCGGCGATCTCGTCCGGCGTCACCAGCCAGGGGCCGAGCGGACCGAAGGTCGGGCAGCCCTTGCCCTTGGCCCATTGTCCGCCGCGCTCGGTCTGGAACTCGCGCTCGGAGACGTCGTTGCAGACGCAGAAGCCGGCGATCGCCGCCATCGCATCCTTTTCTGCGATATAGGAGCCGCCGTCGCCGATCACGATGGCGAGTTCGACCTCCCAGTCGGTCTTCTTCGAGCCCTTCGGGATGATCACGTCGTCATTGGGGCCGACGATGCAGTTCGGCGCCTTGTTGAACAGGATCGGCTCGGCCGGGATCGCGGCACCGGTCTCGGCCGCGTGGTCGGCGAAGTTGAGTCCAACGGCGATGAAGTTGCGGACATCGCCGACGCAGGCGCCGATGCGTGGCGAGCCTTCGACCAGCGGGAGTGATTCGGGGGAAAGCGTCTTCAGCTTGGCGAGCGAAGCCGATTTCAGCGTCGCCCCGGCGATGTCCGGGACATGCGCCGAGAGGTCGCGGAGCTTGCCGGCGGCATCGACGAGGCCGGGCTTCTCCTGGCCGAACGCGCCATAACGAACCAATTTCACGTCGTTTCCCCCTTTTCAATCGTTTCAAACAGGGTGTGTAAACCAAGACCCGAGGTCGCAGCGATCCTGTGCGGACTGCAGCTCCGATGCAAGCCCGCCGACGCATGCCATGCCTGCGGGCATGCCGGGGATTGTGGCGCTTGTGCAACGGTTCACGGTAAACCGCGTAATCGTTTCGCGAGGATGAGGAAGGGCATGCTGCACCGCACAATGGCAAAATCCGCGATAGTTCGTATGTAAACCATCTTTTCTGTTGCCAGCTTTCAGGCAAGGCGCGCGAAACGCGTCGTTTTTGCACGTTTTTGGCCAAGGAGCGGCCGCCGAGCGGCTCAGCATGGCAATTTGAAGGCGATCTGGGCGGGATTGCGGCGGAAACGAGCAGGCGGCATGGTGGTCATAGAGATTCCGCGGCGCTTCGCTGCGGCCCGACAACAAGAACCTCAGCTTGGGGAAGACGCCGCGATGAAGAGCCTTCTGAAGTTCACCGCCGCCGCCACCGTTTCGCTTGCGGCGCTGCTGGCGGCCAGTGCGGCATCGGCGAGCTCTTTCGCGATCCGCTCGGGCCAGAGCGCCGAGGGGCTCGGCATGGCCTATGCCGGCGCTGCCGCGGGCGGCATCGGCATGGGTTCGATGGCCTGGAACCCGGCGACGATCACCATGTTCCCGGGCCGCAACAGCCAGTGGAACTTCACCTATCTCTACGCCAACGGCGACTACAAGCCGACCTCGCCGACGACGGTCCAGACGCCGTTCGGGCGGGCGCCGATCCAGGCCGTGGGCGGCAGCCCGCTCGGCACCGGCAATATCGGCGGCGACGGCGCTTTCATTCCGGCCTCCTATTCCGCCTGGCAGCTGACCGACCGGTTCTGGATCGGCCTCACCACCGGCGCGCCGTTCGGCCTGCGCTCCAAGCCGGAGAACCAGGCTCACGCCGCGCAGGTCTTCGGCCGCTCGGCCAAGGTCCAGACGATCAACGTCGCCCCGACCGTCGGTTACAAGGTCAATGACTGGCTCTCGATCGGTGCGGCGCTGCAGGTGCAGTGGTTCAACGCCGCCCTGAAGCAGGCCTCGGGCGTTCCGGTCAACGCGGCTCCGGTCATCATCGAGGGCGATACGATCGATTTCGGCTACCGCCTCGGTGTCACGCTGACGCCGTTCGACGGGACCACGATCGGCTTGGCCTATCGCTCCTCGGTTCGGCAGACGCTGGAAGGCACACTGCGGACGCCGGCTTCGGTCCTCCCGGTCAAGGCCAACCTGAACCTGCCCGACTCGGTCGTGTTCGGTGTCTCGCAGGTCATCAACGATCAATGGCAGGCTCATCTCGGCGTCGAGTGGACCAACTGGAGCCGCTTCCGCAATATCCCCGTGGTGGTTCGCGGCCTCGGTGTTCCCGCGACCAGCCTGAACTTCCAGTATGACGACAGCTGGTACTTCTCGGCCGGTCTCGAATACAAGTACAACCGCGACCTGACGCTGCGCGCCGGTGTGGCTTATGAGCTGTCGGCGGTGAACGACTACAACCGCCAGATCTTCATCTCGGACAATGACCGCCTCTGGCTCAGTGCCGGTGCGAGCTACCAGGTCAACGAGAAGCTGAAGCTCGATCTCGGCTACACCTATATCCACGTCAACAAGGCCAGCGTGAACTATACTGGCGCCCATCCGCAGCAGGTCGTGAATCCGGCGCTGCAGGCGATCTCCTACACGGCCAAGGCCGAGCCTTATATCCACATCGTTTCCGCCGCGCTGACCTATCGCTGGGATACGCCGACGGAGACGATCCCGGTTCGTCCGGTGGTTCGGAAGAACTGACGGGCGCAATTGACGATGAAAAAGCCGGCCTTCGGGCCGGCTTTTTTGTTGGCTTCGGTTCGGGCGCTGCGTTTGGGGGATGTGGCTTTGAGACGCTGGCATCGCAGAGGCTCACTGGGCACAGGCGCCTATCCCCGAGCCCAGGCCTCCGCGTTTCCCGATGTGATGGCGAAGCGCGACCTGCCCCGGCGGCGCTCTACGCCTTGATCTTCACATAGCTTCCCGGAGCATCCTCCAGCGCAGGGAGCGGCCCATCGCCCGGCACACGCGGCTTGACGCGCTTGGGCGCCTGTTTCTCCAGCCAGCCGAGCCAGTGCGGCCACCAGGAGCCGGGATGCTCCTCGGTCGTCTTGACCCAATCCTCGAAGGCGCCTTCCGGCTTTGGCCCAGTCCAGTACTGGTACTTCACCTTGTTCGGCGGATTGACCACTCCGGCGATATGGCCGGAGCCGGCCATGACGTAGTCGACCGGGCCGCCGAAGGTCTGCGACCCCACGAACACCGATTTGGCCGGGGCGATATGATCCTCGCGCGTCGCGAGGTTGTAGATCGGAATCGTCACCTTCTTCAGGTCGAGCCGCTTGCCGCCGAGGCGCATCTCGCCCTTGCTCAGCTTGTTCTCGAGATAGCAGTTGCGCAGGTAGAAGGAGTGGTTGGCTGCTGGCATCCGGGTCGAATCCGAATTCCAGTAGAGCAGGTCGAACGGGGTTGGCGCCTTGCCCTTCAGGTAGTTGTTGACGGCGTAGGACCAGATCAGGTCATTCGGCCGCAGCATGTTGAAGGCGCCTGCCATGCGCGCGCCGTCGAGATAGCCGCGCTCGGCCATCTGCTCCTCGACGGCGCGGATCTGTTCCTCGTCGACGAAGACCGAGAGTTCGCCGGCATGGGCGAAGTCGACCTGTGTGGTGAAGAAGGTGGCGCTGGCGATGCGCTTGTCCCTCACCGCCGCCATATAGGCGAGGGTGACGCCGAGCAAGGTGCCACCCACGCAATAGCCGATCGCGGACACCTGCTTCTCGCCGGTTATCGCTTCGATCGCCTCCAGCGCCGCGAAAATGCCCTCGCGCATATAGCTCTCGAAATCCTTGAGCGCGTGGCGGTGGTCGGGGTTGACCCAGGAGATGCAGAAGACGGTCAGCCCCTGCGCGACGCACCAGCGGATGAAGCTCTTATCGGCGTTGAGGTCGAGGATATAGAACTTGTTGATCCAGGGCGGCACGATCAGCAGCGGCCGCTTCAGCACGGTCTCGGTCGCCGGGGCGTACTGGATCAGCTCGATGATGTCATTGCGGTAGATGACCTTGCCGGGCGTGGTCGCGATGTTGACGCCGATCTCGAACGCGCCGGCGTCGGATTGCCGGATCTTGAGTTCACCGCCGCCGGCTTCGACATCCTCGGCCAGCATCTTCATGCCGCGCACCAAGTTCTCGCCGTTCTGCGCCATGGTCTCGCGCAGCAGCTCGGGATTGGTCGCAACGAAATTGGACGGGGAGAGCGCCCCTGCGATCTGCTTGACGTAGAAGCGGGCCTTGTCACGCGTATGCGGGTCGAGCTCGTCGGCCTGCTCGACCATGCCCTCGGCCCAGCGCGTCGTCAGGAGATAAGCCTGTTTGACGAAATCGAAGACTGGATGCGTGTTCCACTCGGGATCGGCGAAGCGGGCATCCCGCTTCTCCGGTGCGATCACGGGCTCGACCTGTTCACCGCCGAGGCGCTTCAGCGTCGAGCTCCACAGGTTGAGAAAATCGCTGGTGATCGCCCCCTGGGCCTCGATGATCTTCTGGGGATCGCTGACCCAGCGTTCGGCGACGCGGCCGAGTACCTTGACCATCTCGCTCGCTTCGTCCGCCTGGCCGGTCTTGGCCTCGCCGCGCTCGATCGGCTTCAGATAGGCTGCCGTCACCTTGCCGGCCTGTTCGACCAGCTTGCCCATGTTCTGCGCCACCGCCTCGAAATCGGGGACTGCCGGTATATCCGCGAACGGCTCCTCCGCCGGTTTCCGGCCGGTCTTGCCCTTCTCGTCGGCAGGCGGACACATGATGACGCTCCCTCTCAACCCATCGGGAGTTGCGCTCCCCATTTTCGACCTATTAAGGACCTAACCGACATGAGTGACAAAGAAAATTTGCGGAAGCAGGGCAATGGCTGACGGACGCGCTTCATCCTCGTGGACAGTTAGCGGCTTCGCTTGCCTTGCGGCCGTGGCATTGGGCGGCTGCGGTGTGGTTCGCGGTGCGGCCGAGCTGACCGATCTCGCGACCAAGCCGGGTGAACCGAAGCCGTTCGTGACCGAGACGCGGCCGCAGGATCCGAAATACATTCCGATCGGGACGACGGTCTCGCGTGATGCCAGACGCAAGACCGTCGAGGAATTCAAGGGACTTGAAGCCGATCTCGACGCCCGGCGGATATCGAACGAGGCGGCTGGCACGCAGGCGAAGGAGCTCGGCAGCACGCCGCCGCCGGCCCCGGCGACCTTGCCGAAGGACTAGTTGTCCGTGCCGCCGGCGGGCTGTCGGCTTGCCTGATGCGGCTTGGGTCATTCCAATGGCGCTCCGACTAGGGAGCGCCAGTGATGATCC
Organism: Rhizobiales bacterium 2SD; assembly: GCA_005502805.1. GTDB lineage: Bacteria > Pseudomonadota > Alphaproteobacteria > Rhizobiales > Beijerinckiaceae > Allobosea. The sequence continues at coordinate 43,481 of SCMY01000003.1, forward strand.
TGATCGGCCAGTATGATTCGCCGTTCGTGCGCCGCGTCGGCGTAGCGCTGATGCTCTACGATCTGCCCTTCGAGCATCGACCCTGGTCGGTCTTCCGCGATGGCGAGAAGATCGCTCCACTCAACCCGCTGGTTCGCGTGCCGACATTCGAGCTCGACGACGGGCTGGTGCTGGTCGAGAGCCATGCGATCCTCGACTATCTCGATAGCCTCGTTCCCCCCGGGCTTGCCCTGCTCCCGCGTTCCGAGCCGGAGCGCCACCGGGCCTTGCGCGTTGCGGCGCTGGCGATGGGGCTCGCCGAGAAGGCGGTGAGCCTGTTCTACGAGGTGAGGTTGCACGACCAGGTCTCCGATGCCTGGGCCAGGCGCTGTGGCGCTCAGATCTTGGGTGCCCTGGCCGTGCTGGAACGAGAGCGGGCCGAGCGCTTCGGCGACTGGTGGTTCGAGGATCGGATCGGCCATGCCGACATCGCACTCGCCTGTGCCCTGCGCTTCGTCAGCGAGGCGCATCCCGATCTCGTCATCCTCAGCGACTATCCAGCTCTGGAAGCGCATTCAGCCCGTTGCGAAGCGCTCGACGTGTTCAAGACGGTCAGCCAGCCCTTCATTCCGCCGGCTTGAACCGTTGCCGCAATGCGGCATGCGCTGCGTTTCGCTGAATCTTGCGTTTTTTGCGCTGTCTAGGCGAAAGCTGCGGTGGTAAGGCACCGCAACGCAAGAATGTGATTTGCCGTGCCGAGCCATGGCGATCCGCAAGGACCCGTTGTCGAGATGACTGATTTCCACCGCATCAAGCGCCTGCCGCCCTATGTTTTCGAACAGGTCAACAAGATCAAGGCCGCCGAGCGCGCCAAGGGCGTCGACATCATCGATCTCGGCATGGGTAACCCCGATCTGCCGGCGCCCAAGCACGTGATCGAGAAGCTGGTCGAGACCGCCGGCAAGCCGCGCACCGACCGCTACTCCGCCTCCAAGGGCATCGCCGGCCTGCGTCGCGCCCAGGCGCATTACTATCAGCGCCGCTTTGGCGTGACGCTCAACCCCGACACGCAGGTGGTCGCCACGCTCGGCTCGAAGGAAGGCTTCGCCAACATGGCGCAGGCCATCACCGGCCCCGGCGACGTCGTGCTGGTGCCCAATCCGAGCTATCCGATCCATGCCTTCGGCTTCCTGATGGCAGGCGGCGTGATCCGCTCGGTCCCGGCCGAGCCGACGCCGGCCTTCTTCCCGGCGGTGGAGCGGGCGATGGCGCATTCGGTGCCGAAGCCGATCGCGCTCGTCACCTGCTATCCGGCGAACCCGACCGCCTATACCGCCTCGCTCGACTTCTATCGCGATCTCGTCGCCTTCGCGAAGCGGCACGAGCTGATCCTGCTCTCCGATCTCGCCTATGCCGAGGTCTATTTCGACGAGAACGACCCGCCGCCCTCGATGCTGCAGGTGCCCGGCGCGATCGACGTCGCAGTCGAGTTCACCTCGATGTCGAAGACCTTCTCCATGGCCGGCTGGCGCATGGGCTTCGCCGTCGGCAACGAGAAGCTCTTGGCGGCGCTGGCGCGGGTGAAGTCCTATCTCGACTACGGCGCCTATACGCCGATCCAGGTCGCGGCCGCAGCAGCGCTGAACGGCCCGGACGACTGCATTCGCGAGATGCGCGACGTCTATCGCAAGCGCCGTGACGCGCTGGTCGAGAGCTTCAGCAAGGCCGGCTGGGAGTTCCCCGCGCCGCAGGCCTCGATGTTCGCCTGGGTGCCGATCCCGGAAAAATTCCGGCATCTCGGCTCGCTCGAGTTCTCCAAGCTGCTGATCGAGAAGGCCGAGGTCGCGGTCGCCCCCGGCATCGGCTTTGGCGAGCATGGCGACGACTATGTCCGTATAGCGATCGTCGAGAACGAGCAGCGCATCCGCCAGGCGGCCCGCAATGTCGGCCGCTTCCTGAAAAGCGCCGACCAGACCCTGCATAACGTCATCCAGATGCCGAAGGCAGGGTAGGGCGGGCGTCCGTTCGACAACCGTCACGCTGTTCCAGCTCGTCATGGTCGGGACAAGCCCGACCACGGCGAGGACGGCGTCGCTTGGGGGGCGTGGGCGGTGGCTCCGGAAAGACCGCAGCGGTGTTGCGCGCCGGCACTGGACCGGGCCGCTGAAACATGGGAACCCAAGCGCCGGGGCGGATAGCAGGGACGAAGAGCGCGTCATGGTCTCGAAGGGCCGGTTGATCGGGATCGTTTTCGGCCTGTTCGCGCTGGTCTGCCTGTTCGCGACTTATGACTTCTCGCGCGGCCGCACCACCGACACCGACTCGCCATTGATCGCCGAGGTCCTGACCGCCTCGCGCGCCAAGGAATGCGGCCGCGACGCCACCGAGATCGCCAGCAAGTATTTTCCGACCGGCATGGGCCGGGCCGAGGCCGAGCAACTACTGGCGCAGACTCTGATCCGAGCGCCAAAACCCTGGTTCTGGAAGCCGATCGACGAAAACGCGACCCAGGTGGACGGCGACAGCATCGAAGCGCTGCGCACCATCAAGATCACCGCCTTCGGCAACCAGCTGCTACGGCTCTATCTCGGCTTCGAGGGCAGCAAGCTCAACAAGCTCGCCGCCGAGGTGGTCTGCCGCTTCGAGTGAGCGCGGGCGTCATTTCTCGATGACGCAGAAGCGGTTTCCGTCCGGGTCTTCCAACACGATGTAGTCGGCGCCCTCTGGGTAGCGCCACTCCGCTCGCCTCGCGCCGATGCGCAGCAGGCGCTCGACTTCGGCCTCGCCATCGCTGGCATAGAGGTCGAGATGGTGGCGTTGATGATCGCGGGCGTCCGAAGAGACCTGGGTGATCGCGAGCTGCACGCCAGGGCCATCCCGTGGCACCAGGATCGCCCAGTCTGGCGAGGGTGGTCGCAGCGGTTCATAAGCGAGCGCTTCGCTCCAGAAGGCGATGGCGCGCGGCACGTCGCGCACGCCCCAGACGATCGAGCCGACCTTCAGCATTGCGATCTCTCCGTAATGCCTACTTAATCCGGCGTTTCCGAAGTGGTTCCTTCCACCCCTCCGCCGTTGACTCCCCGCGCGCCTCATGCGACCCCGCCGCTCATGACCATGCACGCTGCTCCCTCCGAGATCAGGCCCCTGCGCGTCGGCATTGCCGGCCTGGGAACAGTCGGCGCGGCGGTCGCCGGCATTCTGAAGCGCCAGGAGAACGCGCTCGCCGCCCGCTGTGGCCGGCCGGTACGGGTGACGGCGGTCTCGGCGCGCGACCGCAACCGCGATCGCGGCATCGACATCTCCGGCTTCGCCTGGTTCGACGATCCCGTCGCGCTTGCTGCTTCGCCTGAGATCGATTGCCTGATCGAACTGATCGGCGGTTCGGACGGGCCGGCCAAGAAGGCGGTCGAGACGGCGCTTTCAGCCGGTAAGCATGTCGTCACCGCCAACAAGGCGCTGCTCGCCGCCCATGGTGTCGCGCTCGCCGAGCTGGCCGAGAGCAAGGGCGCGGCGCTCGCCTTCGAGGCCTCCTCGGCCGGCGGCATCCCGGTGGTCAAGACGCTGCGTGAGGCGCTCTCGGGCAATAATGTCAGCCGGCTCTACGGCATTCTCAACGGTACCTGCAATTACATCCTCTCGCGCATGGAACTGGAAGGACTGACCTTCGAGGCTTGCCTCAAGGACGCGCAGCGTCTGGGCTACGCCGAAGCGGACCCGACCTTCGACGTCGAGGGCTTCGACACCGCCCACAAGCTCGCCATCCTGACCAGCCTCGCCTTCGGTACGAAGATCGACGCCGAAGCGATTCATGTCGAAGGCATTTCCTCCATCACGCCGCTCGACCTGAAGATGGCCGACGAGCTCGGTTATCGGATCAAGCTGCTCGGCGTCGCCGAGCGCACCAAGACCGGGATTGAGCAGCGCGTGCACCCGACCATGGTGCCGAAGTCGTCCGCGATCGCGCAGGTGATGGGCGTCACCAACGCCGTCACCATCGACGCCGACGCGGTGCGCGAGATCACTTTGGTCGGCCCCGGCGCCGGCGGCGGCCCGACCGCCTCGGCCGTGATCGCCGACATCGCCGACGTCGCCCGTGGCACCGCCGGCCAGCCCTTCGGCATGCCGGTCGCGCGGCTGGAGCAGCCGACGCGTGCACCGATGCAGCGTCATGAGGGTGGCTACTATATCCGCCTCGCCGTTGCCGACCGCCCCGGCGCGGCGGCCGCGATCGCGACCCGCATGGCCGAGGCCGACATTTCGCTGGAGAGCATCGTCCAGCGCCGCTCCGAGGTCGCCGCCCAGCGCGATCCGGGCGGTCGTTCCGGCGCGCCGGTTCCGGTCGTGCTGATCACCTATGCCACCAGCGAGCATGCGATCCGTGATGCGCTGGAGAAGGTCAGTGCCGACGGCCACATCGCCGAAGCGCCGCAAGTCATTCGCATCGAGCGGGAATGAGCATGATTGGCGCGGTCGTCCGAGGCTTCGCCACATCCTTGCCAATCCGCTCGCTATTTACCTCCGCCATCCGCTCATCGCGCTAGGGAGTCCCCATGTCCGTCGATCTCCGTATCTCACCCGACCAGATCATCGAGCGCTATCTCTCGATGGAGCTGGTGCGTGTCACCGAGCGCGCCGCGGTCGCTGCCGCCCGCCTGCGTGGTCATGGCGACGAGAAGGCGGCCGACCAGGCCGCGGTCGATGCGATGCGGCGCGAGCTCAATCGTCTGCCGATCGATGGCGAGATCGTCATCGGCGAGGGCGAGCGTGACGAGGCGCCGATGCTCTTCATCGGCGAGAAGGTCGGCAACAAGCAGGGCCCCAAGGTCCACATCGCCGTCGACCCGCTCGAGGGCACGACGCTTTGCGCCAAGGACATGCCGGGCTCGATCGCGGTGATGGCGATGGCCGGCGCCGGCCAGCTGCTCTACGCCCCTGACGTGTACATGAACAAGATCGCGATCGGCCCCGGCTACCCGCAAGGGATCGTCGATCTCGACGCTTCGGCTGCCGACAACATCAACGCGCTGGCCCGTGCCAAGGGCGTCAAGCCGCACGAGATCAACACGCTGATCATGGACCGGCCGCGCCACGAGAAGCTGATCGCCGAAGTCCGCAAGACCGGTGCCTCGATCCGTCTGATCACCGATGGCGATGTTGCCGGCGTGATCTTCTGCACCGAGCCGGAGAAGACCGGCATCGACCTCTATCTCGGCATCGGCGGTGCGCCCGAGGGCGTTCTCGCTGCGGCGGCGCTGCGCTGCGTCGGTGGCCAGATGCAGGGCCGCCTCATCCTCGACACCGAGGAGAAGCGCAAGCGTGCCGCGACCATGGGCGTCAAGGACCCGAACAAGAAGTACGACATGGCCGAGATGGCTTCGGGCGACGTGATCGTCTGCGCCACCGGCGTCACCGATGGCGGCATGCTCTCGGGCGTGCGCTTCGGGCCCGAGGTGATCGAGACCGAGACGATCGTCTACCGCTCGATCACCGGCACGGTCCGCCGCATCTATGGCGAGCACCGCGAGCTCTCGAAGTTCAAGCTCGACTGATCCGGCCTTTGGCCGCGGACGGCGCGCTCAGCGCGCCGTCATCACCGCGCGGGTGAAGCCGGGCTCGACGATGGTCAGGCTCCCGTCCGGTAGTCCGAGGATGCGGTCCATCACGATGCCCTGGAACTGGAAGCGCTGATCCAGCGCTTCGATCGCAGCCTCTTCCTCTGACGTTCCCATCGCCTCGATCGTGCGTGCGACGGCGTCGTGCGTGCTGGCGTTGAGGTGCAGCAGGATTTCCGCCGCGGCCTCCGGATCGGGCACGGTGAAGACACCCTCGGCTTTGCCCTGAGCAATGATCCTCGTCAGCACCGGCCGCATCACCGCGATCGAGGCGGCGTTGATCCGGTGGTAGAGCACGAGATTCTCCGGCCGGAATACCACGTCGAAGGCAGCCCTGAATTTCGGCGCATCCGCCAGCTTCATGCTGCGTGAGCGCGCCATGAAGCCGTTCAGTCGCTCCAGGGCGCTGAGTGCTGGGTCGTCCAGGATATCGCGGACGCGCACGACGGCATCCTGCGCCAGCCGGGCGGTGATCGCCTCCAGCAGATCCTCCTTGGCGGTGAAGTGGTGGTAGAAGCCGCCCTTGGAGATGCCGACTTTGGCGATCACGTCATTGACCGTGGTGCGCTCGTAGCCGCGCTCGAAGAACAGCGCCTGGGCGCCATCGAGAATCTCGTTCCTGCGATCATCTGCGGACTTCACGACGCGGGGCATACGACTCGCTCTTGTTTGACGACCGACCGTCGGTCTGTATAATGACCGACGGTCGGTCTTTCGCGATTGTGCGCGCAAGACGCCGCCGGTGCAACGTTCCCGGATCGTGGTGATAGCGAAGGGGGAAGGGCCGGTGCTACGCCTCCTGCGGAGGGTGCCGTGAAGTTCGCTCGCAGTGTTCTCGTCGTCGCGGCTATCGCCGCCGCTGGTGGCAGCTATTGGTTCCTGACCAAACCGGCTTCGGTCGCGACCGTCGCGCCCAAGCGTGGCGATGCGGCTGAGATCGTCTACGCCACAGGCACGGTCGAGCCGCGCAACTGGGCCAAGGTCACGGCGCTGGTGCGCGAGCGCATCGTCGAGCGCTGCGACTGCGAGGGCCAGCGGGTCGAGCAGGGGCATGTCCTCGCCCGCCTCGACAGCGTCCAGGCCGAGGCGTCCCTGGCCGAGCTCAAGGCCCGCCAGAAGCTCGCCACCGCCGAGCATGATCGGCTCGCTGTGCTGGTCGAGCGCAATGTGGGGAGCCAGCAGGCGCTCGATCGCGCCCGCAGCGAGATGGGACAGGCCTCGGCGCTGATCGCCGGCCAGACGGCGCGCCTTGAGAACTATGTGCTGCGTGCCCCGATGCGCGGCACCGTGCTGCGCCGCGACGGCGAAGTCGGCGAGATCGCCGAGCCTGGCACCGTGCTGTTCTGGATCGGCGAAGCCAAGCCGCTGCGCGTCGTCGCCGAGGTCAACGAGGAGGACATCCCGCAGGTCAAGGCCGGCCAGCGCGCCCTGATCCGCGCCGACGCCTTTCCAGGGAAGACGCTGGAAGCCACCGTCGACAGCATCACGCCCAAGGGCGATCCGGTCGCCAAGACCTATCGCGTCTATCTTACTCTGCCGGACGACACGCCGCTTCTGATCGGCATGACGGTCGAGCTCAACATCATCGCGCGGGTGTCGAAGGAGGCGCTGTTGCTGCCGGTCGCCGCCGTGCAGGGCAATGCGATCTTCGTCCTCGACGGCGATCGCGCCCGCCGCCACGAGCTGTCCATCGGCATTCGCGGCACCGGCGATGTCGAGGTGCTCTCAGGGCTGCCTGAGCAGGCCCGCGTCATCACGCCCTTTCCGGACAAGCTTGCGGACGGCGCTCGCGTCGCGTCGCAAGGCGGCTGAACCATGCGGCTGATTCTGGCCCTGGCGCTGACGCATATCCGCGGTCGCGGCCGGCAGACCCTGGTCGCGATCATCGGCGTTGCGCTCGGCGTCGGCTTCTCGATTGCGATGGCGGCGCTGATGCAGGGCGGCGAGGACGATTTCGTCGCGCGCCTCGTCGACACCATGCCGCATGTCGACATTACCGACGAGTACCGCAACGCCCGCCGCCAGCCGGCGCAGGACGCCTTTACCGCGGCCCAGATCGCCGGGCTGCGGCCGAAGGACGATCGGCGCGGCATCCTCAACCCGACCGAGGCGGTCGCCATGCTGCGGGCCTGGGTGCCGGGGCGGCTGGCGCTCAGCCTGAAGACGCAAGGGGTGGTGCGCTATTCCGGCCGCGATGTCGGCATCGCCATCATCGGCATCGAGCCGCAGGCGGAGATGAAGGTCTCCTCGCTCGCCAAGGATTTCCGCCAGGGAAGCTTCACCTCGCTGATCGCCGGCGGCAACAACATCGTCGTCGGCGACAGGCTGGCGCAGCGCCTCGGCGCCGAGCTCGGCACCACCGTGACGGTCGTCTCCTCGACCGGCCAGAGCCGCGCCTTCAAGATCGTCGGCCTGTTCCACACCGGCACCACCGCCCGGGACGAGGGCGAGGGCTACGTCCTGCTCAAGAACGCCCAGATCCTGAGCGAGCGCCCGAACGCGATCAACGAAATCAGGTTGAAGCTCGACGATCCCAATGCCGCCCCGCAGGTGGCGCGCCGGGCCGAGGCGCAGCTCGGCTACAAGGCGATGGCCTGGCAGGAGGCGAACGAGTCGCTGCTGCAGGCGCTCGTGATCCGCAATGTCATCATGTACACGGTCGTCGGCGCGATCCTGCTGGTGGCCGGCTTCGGCATCTTCAACATCATCTCGACCATCACCCATGAGAAGGCGCGCGACATCGCCATCCTGAAGTCGCTCGGCTTCACCGAAACCGATATGCGCCGCCTCTTCCTGCTCGAAGGCGTGGCGCTCGGCGCCGGGGGCTCGTTGGTCGGCTGGGCGGTCGGCTTCTCGCTCTGCTTTGCGCTGTCGCTGGTGCGCTTCGAATTGTCGGGTGCCGCCGTGACGCAGGAGATCACGCACCTGCCGCTGGCCTGGAGCATCTGGCATTATCTGATCGCCGCCGGCTTTGCGCTGGTCTCGGCGGGTGTCGCCGGCTACCTGCCGGCGCGGCAGGCGGCGCGGCTCAACCCGGTCGACATCATCCGGGGCGCGACATGAGCGCGCTGATCGAAACGAAAGGGCTGACCCGCGTCCTGCCCGCCGCCGTGCCGGTGACGCTGGTTGAGGGCATCACCCTGGCGATCGGTGCGGGCGAGTTCGTCGCCATCACCGGTCCCTCAGGCTCGGGCAAGTCCTCGCTGCTCTATCTGCTCGGGTTGCTCGACAAGCCGACCGGGGGCTCACTCGCCATTGAGGGCAGGGACATCGAAGGGCTAAGCGAGCGCGAACGCGCGGGAATCCGGCTGGCTACGCTCGGCTTCGTCTTCCAGTTCCACTTCCTGCTGCCGGAGTTCACGGTGCGCGAGAATGTCGAGATCCCGATGCGTCGGCTCGGCCACCTCGGTGCGGCCGCCATGCGGGAGCGTTCGACCGAGCTGCTCAGCGCGCTTGGCCTCGCCGATCATCTCGACAAGCGGCCCGACCAGCTCTCGGGTGGCCAGCGCCAGCGCGTCGCCGTCGCCCGCTCCCTCGCCAATGATCCGCCGCTCATCCTTGCCGACGAGCCGACCGGCAGCCTCGACAGCAAAAATTCCGATCAGGTCTTCGCCATTCTCGATGCGCTGGTGCGCGAGCGCGGCAAGACCGTGATCGCCGTGACCCACGACACCGAGATGGCCGCCAAGGCGAGCCGGCGCATCCATCTGGTCGACGGCCGGCTAGCGGAAAGCTGAGGCGTTCAGTCTTCCGCGTCCGGCTCGGCCTTGCGGCGGAAGCCTGTCGCCAGCACGTAGAGCTCGGAGGAATCGGCCCGGCTCGCTGCCGGCTTGATGTTGCGCACCAATGTGAAGTCGCGCTTGAGCTGCGTCAGCAGATTGGCGGAATCGCCGCCCTGGAACAGCTTCGCCAGAAAGAAGCCGCCCGGCGCCAGCACGTCGTTGGCGAACTCGATCGCCGCTTCGGCGAGGCCGATGATCCTGAGGTGGTCGGTCTTCTTGTGGCCGGTGGTGTTGGCGGCCATGTCTGACATCACGCCGTCGGCCTTGCCGCCGAGCTTCTCCATCAGCAGGGCAGGGGCTTCCTCCGCCATGAAGTCGAGCTGGATCAGCTCGACATGCGGGATCGGGTCGACCGGCAGGAGATCGATGCCGATGATCTTGCCCTTGCCCTTCTCCAGCCCGACCTTGGCGCCCGCAACCTGACACCAGCCGCCCGGCGCGCAGCCGAGATCGACCAGCTTCTGGCCGGGTTTGAGGAATTTGTAGCGCTCGTCCATCTCCGCGAGCTTGAAGGCCGCGCGCGAGCGATAGCCCATCTCGCGCGCCCGCTTCACATAGGGGTCGTTGAGCTGGCGCTCGAGCCAGAGCTGCGAGGAATGGCTGCGCTTGGCGGGCTTCTTGACCTTGATGCGCAGGTCGCGCGCGCCGCCACCGCTGCCGGATTTCGTCGTCGTCATTGCCTTCGGCGCCACCAGGCGCGGTCCTCATGCATCATCCTGAGCAGGATGCCCTCGCGCAGGCCGCGATCGGCGATGCGCACCTTCGGGCTCGGAAAGGCGCGCCGGATCGCCTCGAAGATGGCGCAGCCGGCGAGCACCAGATCGGCCCGCTCGCGGCCGATGCAGGCATTGGCCTGGCGCTGGGCATAGTCCATCGCGACGAGCTCGTCGATGACGCTGCAGATGTCCCGATCCTGCATCCACAAGCCGTCGACCTGACGACGGTCATAGCGCGGCAGCCGCAGATGGATGCCGGCGACGGTCGTGACGGTGCCGGACGTGCCGAGCAGATGGAAATTTGGTGCGTTCCGGGCCGCCGCCGCCTTCGCCGCGAACGGCGCAAGCGCCTCGCTGCAATCGGCGACCATGCGCTCGAATTTCTCGCGCCCGACCTCGACGCCGCCATAGCGCTCGGCCACCGAGACGACACCGATCGGCAGCGAGGCCCATTCGCGGATGCGCTGGGCCGGATCGCGCCCGGCCTCGCGCCCGCCGAGCCAGACGATCTCGGTCGAACCGCCGCCGATATCGAAGACGATGACCGCCCCGGCCTCCGGCGCCGCCAGCGCGGCGCAGCCGGTGACGGCGAGAGAGGCTTCCGTGCGCTGGTCGACGATCTCGAGGTTGAGCCGCGCCTCCTCGCCGACGCGGCGGACGAACTCGACGCCGTTGGTCGCCGCGCGGCAGGCCTCGGTGGTGATCAGGCGGGCGCGGGTGACGCCGCGGTGGTCCATCTTGCTCTTGCAGACCTTGAGCGCCTCGACGGCGCGGTCCATCGCATCGTCGCAGAGCCGGCCGCTGGCGGTGAGGCCTTCGCCGAGCCGCACGATCCGCGAGAAGGCGTCGACGACGCGAAAGCCGTGCTGGGCCGGCCGCGCGATCAGGAGGCGGCAATTATTGGTGCCGAGGTCGAGCGCGGCATAGGTGGCGGGGTGAGGGCGCTGGAGCGGGGCCGGGGCGAACCGAACCGCGTCCGGCGGCGCGGGCCGCTCGCCCGGTAAGGGGACCGCCGCCACGAGGGGGCGGTCGGAGTCCTGGCGGTCTTCGACCGTCACTTGCCAACCCTTCGCCGGCCAGGACCGTCATGGTGGCCTGCCGACAGTCCAGCACGAGGCTGGAACGTTTCCATTCGGAAGGCAGCGTAACAACAGCACGCGGCCCCTGCCAAGCGGAACCTGTGGCGAAACTGCGGCAGGCTTCTGCCGTGCTTGCGCGAGCCCAGTCTTCACGGCAAAGCTCGGCCCGGGCCGGCCCTTTGAACTCGGCGGCGACAGATCGGGAGAAACGGCATGGCGGCGCGGCGCATGATTCTGGCTATCGACCAGGGCACGACGTCCTCCCGCGCCATCCTGTTCGACGAGAATCTGCAGCCGGTCGCCAGCGCCCAGCAGGAATTCCCGCAGCATTATCCGGCTTCCGGCTGGGTCGAGCACGAGGCCGAGGATCTCTGGGACAGCACGCTCTCGGTCTGTCGCCAGGCGCTCGCTCGTGCGCAGGCGCGGGCAGGGGAGGTTGCGGCGATCGGCATCACCAACCAGCGCGAGACCACGCTGGTCTGGGACCGCAGCACCGGGCAGGCGATCCACCGCGCCATCGTCTGGCAGGACCGGCGCACGGCCGAGCGCTGCGCTGCGCTTGAGGCGGAGGGCCATGGCAAGCTGGTCGCCGAGCGCACCGGCCTGCGCATCGATCCCTATTTCTCCGGCACCAAGATCGCCTGGATCCTCGACCATGTCCCCGGCGCCCGCGAGCGGGCAAGGCGCGGCGAACTCGCCTTCGGCACGGTCGACTGCTTCCTGCTCTGGCGCCTGACCGGCGGGCGCGTCCACGCCACCGACGCAACCAATGCCTCGCGCACCATGCTGTTCGACATCCACAAGGGAACGTGGGACGAGGAGCTGCTGGCGTTGCTCGACATTCCCGTGGCGATGCTGCCGCAGGTGCGCGACTGCGCCGCCCATTTCGGCGACAGTGACCCCGGCCTGCTTGGCGGCGCGATCGCGATTCGCGGCATCGCCGGCGACCAGCAGGCGGCGACCGTCGGCCAGGCCTGCTTCGAACCAGGCATGCTGAAATCGACCTATGGCACGGGCTGTTTCGCTCTGCTCAACACCGGCACCAAGGCCGTCGCCTCGCAGAATCGCCTGCTCTCGACCGTGGCCTATCAGCTCAAGGGCGTGCGCCATTACGCGCTGGAGGGCTCGATCTTCATCGCCGGCGCCGCTGTGCAATGGCTGCGCGATGGGCTCGGCATCATCGAGAAGGCCTCCGACAGCGGCCCGCTCGCCGCCAAGGCCGATCCCGGCCAGCAGGTCTATCTGGTTCCGGCCTTCACCGGCCTCGGCGCGCCGCATTGGGACGCCAATGCCCGCGGCGCCATGTTCGGGCTCACCCGCAACACCGGACCGCGCGAATTCGCCCGCGCCGCGCTCGATTCGGTCTGCTTCCAGACGCTCGATCTGCTCGAGGCGATGCGCTCCGACTGGCCCGAGGCGGACGGGGCCGAGACGGTGCTGCGCGTCGATGGCGGCATGGTCGCTTCCGATTGGACGATGCAGCGCCTCGCCGACATCCTCGCCGCCCCGGTCGACCGGCCGCAGGTGTTGGAGACGACGGCACTCGGGGCGGCCTATCTCGCCGGGCTCGACGCCGGCCTGCTGCCCGAGCCGACGCAATTCGCCGATCGTTGGCGGCTGGAGCGGCGCTTCTCGCCTGGGCTGGCCGAGGAAACCCGCCGCAATCACGTCGCCGGCTGGCGCGACGCGGTCAGGCGCACGTTGAGTGCTGGGTGAGACGCTTTCAGGCGTGGACCCTTTATCCACGGCGTTGGCGATCGCTCCGGGTCGCTGCGCAAGGCGCCGTGACGAGCTTGCATGTCGAAATCGTCACAGAAGGCTTGCAACCGGGCGCGAGGTTGTTTAGATCGCGCCCATCCGACGCGTCGCAGACAACGCGCCCGTTGGGGGATCGTCTAACGGTAGGACCCCAGACTCTGACTCTGGTTGTCTAGGTTCGAATCCTAGTCCCCCAGCCACTCCTCTAAGTGGTTGATTTTAAAGCAAAAATAAAATGAGTGGTAACACCTTGTGGTAACAGCCCGAGGTGACGCGACATTCTGCGCATTCCCAGTCGATCTCACCAATCTCGAGAGCGCGGCCCGGTCCCGTGTGCAGCATTCTGCACTTCGTCAATTCTCCTGGCTGAAGTGCAGAATGCTGCACATGGCGGTTGACGCAGAAGTTATGTGCAATATTCTGCACATTCATGTGGGTGTGCACGCCGGGAGCGCTATGATCCGCACTACCGAGGAGTTCGGACGCCTGATCCGCAAGCACAGGCAGCTCAAGGGAATGACCCAGGACGAGCTAGCGGCTCGTTGCGGCGTGACCAGGCGCACCGTCATCGATCTTGAGGCTGGGAAATCCGGCACGCGACTGACGCACGCTTTGACTGCGGCTGTTGAGGTTGGCCTGTGCCTCGACCTGCCTTCGTCCGAAGTGTCACCACCCATTCATCCAGATGAGCCGGATGATCCACTCGCTGCCCTCCCGCGCTTCTAGGTTGATCGATGATCGACCTCTTTTTCGAGCGGCTGCGCGTCGCGGGTATCAAAGAGAACGCAACCGGCGTCTGGCTGAGCTACGATCCTGTGTGGCTTAGTCGCAAGTCCGCCTTCCCCATCTCCGTGACGATGCCGTTGCGCTCCGAACCCTACGAGGCGCGTCTCATCCTGCCCTGGTTGGCTAACCTGCTGCCGGAGACGCACCTGCAAGAGATCGGGCAGATCCTCCAGGTCGCACCTCAGAACATATTGGGCCTCCTTGCCCGGATCGGACGTGACACAGCTGGTGCCCTGGCGTTCGGAGAGCCACGCGAAGCGGATGAACGCTTCCACGTCGTGGAGTCGGATGATGAACTCGAGAAGATCATCGCAGATCTACCGATGAAGCCAATGCTCGCCGGTGAGGCCGGCGTCTCGATGTCATTGGCTGGAACTCAGGAGAAGCTGGGTGTCGCGGTGGTCGACGGAAGGATCGCGATCCCACTCGATGGAACCCCCTCAACACATATTTTGAAGCCCGACGTGGAGCGCCTAAAGGCCAGCGTCCAAAATGAAGCGTTTTGCCTGATGCTGGCGAAACTAGTCGGCCTTCGTGCAGCAGCGGCTACAACGGGACTTGCCGGTCGGCGCGCGTATCTGTTGGTCGAGCGATACGACCGGACGCAGACCCGTGCCGGCATTCGGCGAGTTCACCAGGAGGACTTGGCCCAAGCCTTGGGCATCTACCCCAAGGACAAATATGAATTTGCACCGACTGGACGAGGCGGCGAGATTCGTAGTGGGCCTAGCCTTGTTGATCTGTTCGGCGCGGTCGAGCGGCACGTCTCGCCGGGTGCGCGCCTCGATCTCTTGGACGCCGTCATCTTCAACGTGCTCTGCGGCAATACGGACGCGCACGCCAAGAACTATGCCCTCCAGATCGGCGCATCGGGTTCCACTCGCCTGGCTCCGCTCTACGATGTGCTCTGTGCAAAGATATACCCGCAGATCACCGCTAACCTGGCTCAGAGCCTTGGCGGGCGCCGCGTCGCCGCGGAGATCCAGGGATCTGACTGGCAAATGCTCGCACGTGAAGTCGGCTTGAACCCCACCCACACCCTTCAGCGCGTCGCCGGACTGTGCGGGCTCTTGATTGAGCGCGCGCAAGATGCGCGTGATCGGGTCGCTGCCATGCCCGCTGGAGGACATGAGCTTCTAGACCGAGTGCAGGCGGAGGTAATAAGATCGGCTCAGATTATCGAAAGGCAGCTCGCCAATCGACGCGACGGGCCGAGGCGCGACCCGAGAGGGAAGCGCGCTTGAGACGAAGGAGAGAGGAGGCTCGTCCGACTCCTTCATAAAGGCCGACCGCTTCATGGTTCGGATCCCGCCCCGGGGAACGGCTGAGTCGGTGGATCCCGATGCAGTTCGATTTCGGTCAGGTCGGTGGCTGACGCGGCTTCCATAACCTGACCGACTCGACACTCGTCGATGGCCAGGAGCTCCTTCTAGGTCAAGGCTGTTGCTTGACGCGGGATCTAGCCGTGCCCGGTGACTGTGGCTTCGGAACTGCATCAAGCATTTATATAAGATGGCTGTTGCGAGAGCGCAGCTTTGATCTTGCTGTGTCGCCGCTAGCCTGCGCAATCTATGCGTGTCGCTGCTCGCGTCTCCGCATGTTCAGACACGCCCAAGGCTCAATAAATGCCGGGCTTGTGGTCATGCCGCCGGACGATCTTGGCAGTCGGGGGACTGGATGACTTTGTCGAAGTTCGCTTGGAACGCATGGACACGCTTCTTCGTGTTCTGGGTGCTGGTCTGCGTGGTGGTATGGGGCGTCGCACAGATGGCTCCCTGGTTCGACCTGGCCGTGATGTCGAAGGTCGTATCGCAGGGGATGAAAGGCGATCTCCACGACCTGAGCAGCAAGGCCTTTGCCTTTGCCGTAGCGAGCGGTATCGGTGCCGTTGCTCTGGGCTTTCTGGTTGCCTTCGGCGTCCTGCACGCGCTCGGGATCTGCTTCCCGCTCTGGCGGCTACGTCGGAGGGTGACGCGGTCGACCGACATGGCCGGCTTCGCTGAGACCTATGACGAAACCCGAGAATTGTTCGAGGCTCATCCTCTCATTGGACATGCTTGGAAAGAGTTCGACGAGACGCTGGTGCGAAGGCGAGACGAGAACGTCATCCGCAATACCATTCGGCCGCAGACCTTTATCAACCTCGCAACTGCGCGCGAGAAACTGTTCGGCCTCAAGATGATGGGAGCAATTCCCGGCTACTTCGTCGGGGTCGGGTTGCTGCTAACCTTCCTTGGGCTCGTGCTGGCTCTCAATGAGGCCGCAGCCGCAGTGAGTGGCTCGGACGCGAACGCCATGCAGGGCGCGACTCGGAATCTCCTCCAGGTGGCGACGTTCAAGTTTGCGACCTCGATAGCCGGCCTCGGCGCGTCGATCGTTTTGTCCTTCGCCTTCCGCGCCTACACGATCTGGATCGAAGCGGCGTTTGACAGTTTCTGCCACGCAGTCGAGGCCCGGCTTCGCTATCAGGCACCGCAGTCGATCGCGTCGGAGACAAAGGATTTGATGGAAGAGCAGGTCGCCGAGTTGAAGGCGATAAACAGCGCCGATTTCTTTACTCGCATGGGCGAGGAAATCACACCGCGGCTCCATGGCGCGCTGACGCTGGCGATGGAGCCAGTCACCGAAAAGATCGGGACAGCAGTCGAGCGGCTGGCCGACCACAGCCAGGCCGGCATGTCGGATATGCTCGAGCGCTTCTCCGACAGCGTGCAGAACGGTGCGGGCACGGAGCTGCGCGAACTGGCGACGACCCTGAAGGACATGCAGGGCGCGATGCTCCAGGCGCAACAGGGCATCAGCGGCTCGGGCGAGGATTTCGGCCGTCGCATGTCTGAGGCCGCCGAGAATCTCAACCGCCTGATCGCGGACGCTGGCGACAAGCTCGGCGACAGCTCCGAAAAGAGCAGGACCGCCTTGCTGGAATCCGTGGCCGCCATGCGCGAGACCTTCGCTCAGGTAGGCGCGCAGGTCGAGGAGCGGATGGGCGCTGCCGCAGGCGGTGCTTCCTCGAAGATGGAGGAGGCCATGGGCCGCGTGCTCGAAAGGTTGGAAGCTCAAGCTGATGGCTTCCGGTCTAGCCTCAGTGGCTTTCAGGACGGTATGGCGAGCCAGATGGACGAAACCCGAGCGAAGGTCTCCGCGGCACAGTCGGAAGCTGCTGAAGCCGTTGGTCGCGCCTCGGCAGAGGCCGCAAAGGCACTGCAGTCCGGTCTTTCGCAGGCCATGGAGCGCATCAATGGCGAGTTCGACCGCTTCGTCGCCGCCATGAAAAGCAGCGATGCCTCCCTGGCGGCACAGGCGAACGCTGTTCGTGCCGCAGCGGAGCAGTCACGACATGTCGCGGATGCATTCCAAAAGACAGCGCAGGACGTCCGGGCGGCGTCCGCTCCTTTGGCGCAGTCCGGAGAACGTATCGCCAGCGTGACAGAACGCTTCGGCGAGACGATCGGCCGGTCGATTGAGACGCTCGAGGCCAGCCAGGTCTCTTCCCGGCAGCTCGCGGAGGCTCTGACCGGGCACGTCACCCAGATGGGAGAGACGTGGCGAGACTATGCCGCTCGATTCGAAACGGTCGACGAGCATCTCGCACGCGCGGTCAAAGAGCTCGGCGAGGCGACGGAGCGGCAGGCACAGCAACTGGTCGACTATGCGTCAAAGGTCGACCAGGGCTTCGCGTCTGCCATCGACAAGCTCAATCCATTGCTTTCGGCCATCGAGGAGAACACGGGCGAATTTGGCGAGGCAGTTCAAGAGCTCCGAGCAGCGCTGCCGCTGCCGCAGGCGGCTGAGTAAGCGAGGTTTCGCGTATGGCCATTGCTGAAGACGCCGGTCCTGGCAGCTCCGACGAAGGCGAGAACTATTTCGTCTCCATGACCGACATGATGGTCGGCGTGCTGTTCATCTTCATCATCATGCTCATGGTCTTTGCGCTCGATTTCCGCACGAAAACCGATGTCCAGGAAAATGCGATCGATGTCGCCCGCGAGGTGGCACGCAAGCTCGAGGAGCTGCGCAGCCAGGTCCGCGGCGAGATCACGTCATTGAACGAAGCACAGCGGGTTCGACGGGACATGCTCAAGGACATCGAGAGCCAATTGCAGGCCGAAGGGCTGAATGTCCGGGTAGACGAAGCCAATGGTGTGCTGCGCCTCACCGAGGACGCGGTCAGGTTCAAAGAGAATCAGTCGGTCCTGGAGGGCGATGCGAAGACGAACGTGAGCAAGATCGCCCGCGTGCTAGACCGCGTTCTGCCACGCTATAGCGCTTGTGGTGCGGAGGGCATATCGTCATGCCGCTCGAATGGTTCACCATCTATCGAGACGGTCTTCATCGAGGGGCATACCGACTCGACAGGCATCGAGGCACGGAACTGGCTGCTCTCGGCCGAGCGCGCCGTAAACACCTATCGAGCGATCGTTGGCGAGGCACCTGCTTTGCGCGCTCTCCGAAACCAGCGGCGAGAAGAGATTGTATCCGTCTCAGGCTACGCGGCTACGCGCCCCATCGACGACGGCAACAATCGCGAGGCATGGGCGAGAAACCGCCGCATCGACCTGCGCTTCGTTATGGAAGTAGATAGCCGTCAGAGGCTGGGCGAGATCCTCAAGCTTACCGACGAAATGAAGGAGCAGATCGATCGCCTGACGCGAGCGAGCGGAGGCGGCGGTTGAACGACCAGAGCTCTTCGTTGCGGGATGCGATCCGCGACTTGCTGCACGGGCTCCGCAGCCAGCCACACCTGCCGCCCCGAGCCGCAGTGGCCGAATCGGCTGAGCGAATCGCGCCCGGTTCCTCTGGTATTTCCCAACGACACGCAGGCAGAGACTACGACCAGATCGCGCACGAGATCCTGGCATTCTGCTCCGAGGGCAACGCGCTTGACTGGCGGCAGGCTCGAGATGGTGCGTGGTGTCTCTGGGCCACTTCGCCTTCGCTGTCAGACGAGCAGGCTTGTATCGCCGCCATCCTCAGTGTCGTTCGTGGTAGCGGGCGCAGGAAGCCTTACCGAGCTCTGGCTTCTTCATGGCTTACAAGTTTTGATCCTGGTCGTAGCGGTATTCGAGAGGCCGCTACTGTCCTGAGAGCGAAGGCGCTGGTGATGGGTGCGCCCTGGGACACCCTCCATGCGAGCTACGATGTGTTCGATGTCGACGCCGGCCCACGTAACGTCGCACGCGCGGCGGTCTCGGAGCGGCTTTCGCCGACAGCCTTGCTCGCGCGCAACGGTCTCGGCGCATTCGATGCAAGAACTGGCTATGTGCGCTCCTGCCTAGGCGCCTGTCTCGAGAGCTTGGCCGGCGATGGCGAGCCCGAACCTATGGCTCGGCTTGCGATGGTGCGCTCGCTCGCCTTAAAGTCTGATGGTAAGCTTCTATTCGAAGAGCTTGGCCCGCTAGTCGTTCGCGCTCTCCTGACGCCGTTCGGCAAGAGCACTCCGTCAAAGAGCGTCCGTGACTCTTACTTGGGTCTTTTGCTCGATCTCTTCGGAGACCCGCGCCTGCATCCTGGCCGCTGGACGCGTATGCGCGACGCAGAGCCGATCGTCAAAAAATGGCTGACGGAGCAGTCGCTAAGGCAGTTCCTGGACCTCGCCGATAGAGCGGCAGCGGCAGCCGATCCAGACGTGAAGCACATGTGGCCCGAGCGACGGAAGTTCTGGGAAGCGGTCTACAACGCGGAGTTGATCTCCGAGGCATGGGTCGTGTTCGGTCCTGAAGGTGCGCGGCTGGCGCGGCGCACGTTCGGCGATGGCGCGTCTTTCGGCCGCTTCAATCGAGATGGCCGGAAGCAAGTTGATAGTGGCCACACCGTCCTTCTGCTCCGTATCGGTCGAGGTGTAGTCGCAGACTGGAGCTTCAACGGGAAGTGCAACATTTGGCCAGATGCGGAGGATGGGGGCGCGCCACAGCTCTACCGCAGCGTTTACTCATCGGACGATGTCCGTATGCCTCACAACGTCAGGTCCGAGGTCAAGTCAGGCCCGTTCAGCAAGTCTCATCTCGGGTCCTGGCAGCGTCGCGTCGCTGAGAAGTTGCACCGTATGACCGGGGTGCGTGTTCCTGGGTATCTCTAAGCCGAGCGCAAATGGCCATCATCTTCACCGCAACCACCCAGGGAGCCGAGCTTCGCATTCATGCCGAGGAGAGGAAGTTCCTTTCGCAAAAGGCACTGCCCCCGTCTCTCTGGACGGTATTGTCGGGCCCGCAGCAAGTGGCTGGACGTTTTGCGCTCGCAGAGGTCGAGGTTAATCGAGCGCGTCTCGACGGCGACGATCTGCTTCTCGGGGCCGACGCAGTGGCTTCCGCGACCAGCTCTATCGCCGAGACTCTCGGCCTTCCGCCGCTCGCCCGGCTCTCGGTCAATCTCTCACTCGATAGCCGTATCGAGACCTCGGAAGGGCGCATCCGGCTGAAGTGGCGAGATCGATCCTATCGCGACATCACGCCGACACGCTTTGGGGCGGTCCTGCAGTGGGGCAACGAGCGAGGTCGGCTCGGCCCGGAACTGTTAGCGCTCGTTCAGGCGGTGGACGACTACAACGCCTCGCAGGGGGCCGAGCCTCCGGTGCGGATCGCCGCCTGGGCGCCGGTTCAGGTGGCGCTCCGGCACGCCGCAGGGCCGGAGATCCAGGCGGACTCGGTTCTAGGCAGCCTGACCATCTTCCAAGCCGGGGCCTTCGCACTCGATGTGCGCGAGCGCTCTCCCATAGAAGGCCCGGATTTCGTTCCTGTGCTGATGGCTCGTGAGAAGGCGACATCGCTGGAAGATGAAGCGCCGACGGATCTATTCGACAGCGACGATGAACAGTCCGCCGAGGCACGGTTGCGCGATGCCCAGGCTGACGCCTTGCTGCCGCCAGAGCTCCAGGGCCAGTTCCTCAACCAGTTCTCCGCAGGCGGTGCCAGGCAGTCCCACGTGCTCGGCCGCAACCAGTTCGTCGTGGTTTCGCCGGAGCTTAGGGCTGCGCTCGACGTGGTTCGACAGAAGCGTTCCAGCTCGCCGGAGGAACGACGGGCGTTCGTGCGCAACCCCCGCCCAGCGCTGGCTGCGGCGCTCGGAGGAGAAGCTGCTGATATCGCGGCCGCTCTACTGTTCGTTGAGACGCGCCAGTATTCGGAGCGGGTGCTCGGACTTGGTCTCTGGGATCCGCCGAAGACGCCCTGGCTTGTCAAGAAATCCCAGGGCTGGTTGCCGGAGCGCTTTCCCATTCGCATCGGCGAGCGCACCCTGGACTTCACGCCGGAAAAGCTGGACGACCTCGTCGCTCGGGTAGAGACCGCGCGGCAGACCAGCCAACCTGACCTGGAAGTCGAGGGCGAGCGGCTTCCACTCGATCAGGTTGAGCGCGCACTGACCGACATTCAAGGCATGCCGCCGGAACCTCATCTCGATGAAGATGCTGGACAATCGAGAGGCGAAAGCGAGAGGCAAGATCGGTTCGTCCTCCAGATCAAGACCAATGTCGAAGGCGTCGACTACGAGCGTGCTCGCCCACCCCGGCGAGCGGCGATCAATCATGGAATGCCGCTCGACTCACTGGCTACTCGGCCCAAGACGCATCAGCGCGAAGGATTCGATTGGCTGGTCGAGGCCTGGGCGGCCGGTTGGCCAGGCGTGCTCCTTGCCGACGATATGGGCCTTGGCAAGACGTTTCAGGCACTGGCCTTCCTCGCCTGGATCCGCGCTAATCAGAAGGCGTCGCGAGCCGCCCCGACGGGGCCTATCCTCGTCGTCGCCCCGACTGCCTTGCTGCGCAACTGGGCAGCGGAGGCGCGCCTGCATCTGGTCCAGGACGCCTTAGGGGACTGCATAGAAGCGTTCGGACCGGGGTTGTCACGGTTGAAGCGTCGCAAGGGACCGGATTGGTCGCCCGAGGACGCGCTCGATGTCGACCTCCTCAAGGATGCTGGCTGGATCCTGACGACCTATGAGACGCTGGCTGACAACCATCGCGCTTTCGCGCGCGTCGGCTATGCCGTCGCCGTGTTCGACGAGATGCAGAAAGTCAAATCTCCCGGCACGATCAACACCCACGCGGCGAAGGCGATCAATGCCGACTTCGTCCTCGGCCTGACCGGCACGCCGATCGAGAACCGCCTGGAAGACCTCTGGTGCTTGATGGATCGCATCGCGCCAGGATATCTCGGGGATCTGAAGTCGTTCTCTGCCGCGCATTCGGAGGAGAACGAGACGGCTCTCAAAAAACTCAAAGCGCGGCTAGACAAGCGCCAGGAAGGCGCTCCGGCTGTGATGCTGCGCCGGATGAAGGAGCAGATCCTCGAAGGGCTGCCGGAGAAGCGCATCGAATCCTACCCCACCACGATGCCGGCCCCGCAGGCGGAGGCTTACGCCGCTGCCGTGCGCGAAGCGCATGCCGCAGGACGCGATCCGCGTGCCATGTTGAAGGCGGTGCACGCGCTTCGGGGCATTTCCCTCCATCCGGACGGGGCTGAAGGCGTTGACGGTTATGATCCCCGGCAGGCTCAAGCCTGGATCGAGCGCTCGGCTCGAACCCACCAGATCTTCGCGCTCTTGCGCCACATCGATCGATCCGGCGAGAAGGCACTCGTCTTCATAGAAGACAGGGATGTGCAACGCACTTTTGCTGCTGCCGCGGCGACGTTGCTCGGCCTCGCTCGCACTCCGGCCATCATCAATGGCGAAGTTCCGGGCGACAAGAGGCAAGCGATTGTTGAACGCTTTCAGAAGGCTCCTAAGGGCTTCGACCTCCTGATTCTCGGACCAAAGTCGGCGGGCGTCGGCCTGACCATCACAGCCGCCAATCATGTTCTGCATCTGAGCCGCTGGTGGAACCCAGCGGTCGAGGATCAGTGCAACGACCGCGTCTATCGCATCGGTCAGACGATGCCTGTGACCATCCACGTGCCCATCGCAGTCCACCCCGAGTTCGGTGATGCCTCATTCGACGTAACGCTCGATCGTCTGCTTGCTCGGAAACGACGGCTCTCCCGGGACATGCTAGCGCCTCCGGTTGGCGAAGGTGATCTACGTGAGATGTTCACGGCGACCATAGATGCGGACGTTGAGAACGGCAGATGATCGGACACCCGCCCAGGACGTCGAGAGTGAGTGCTATAGATCAGTCGCGCCGGAGCCAGCAAAGCTCATCTCACTGCAAAGGTTGTCGTCGAGCTATCGCGAAGACAGAAAGGTTGTCATCGAGGTTGCCTAACGTTTCCATCGACGTCACAAATGTCAACTTGAAGCGCTATCGCACCGCGATCATGTCAACTAATACCTATTCAGCGAGCCTCGCGAACGCCCATTCTGAGATGGATACGTCACCAAAGGTTGCGCTAAGTTTCCATTAAGTTGACAGTTTCGCCTCGGTTTCCTGTTTTTCGTCTCGGTGACAACATCGTCGAGCGTGCCGCACTTATTGATGGCTGGCGAACCTACTTGACTATGCGATGGCTCCGAACCCGCAAGCGATTGTGGCGAGCCGGTCTCCACGGTAGGAGCCAAGCTTCAGGAAACGCCTTGCCTGGTCGAAGCGGATAGCTATTCGTAAGGATCCGCGCCAGCGTTGGAACCGCTGCTATACCTGGGGCCAGGATCCGCGAAACGCTGGCGTGGTGCTGAGGGTTCAGCTTGCACTGACAACGCTCTTCGACGTGACGATCTTGGGGAGCATAGGTCTGGGTGCGCCGAAATCGCTCTGTGGGGTGACCATGGGTGCCGGCTGTCCTCCTCAGTCACGACCAGTTCGAAGCTGCCGCTGAGCTAAGGAGCGTTGACGAAGTCCTAGGTGGGAGCAAGCGAGCCGATGGGGATGCGTTCCGTGCCCACCGACATTCCGGGGTCTAACCTCCTCTGTCGTGGCTTTCCGCTTAGCGCTCCGACACGCCATCTCACGGCCGTGGTTCCGTCGAAGAAAAATACTGGCGCCTGCAAATAAGAACCCGACATCGCTTCAGCGCTCTGCTATGATCATTAATGTGAACTGATCCTGTTCGTCAGGATCCTATGGTGGCCGAAGATCAACGGCATGCCGAATACAGGACGGCTGCTATGAGGTGCCACACCGAGCGGGATATCGGACCAGCGCTCCCCTGCTGAAGGGCAGGACGCCTCGGTCGCAGGTTGCACCGGCAGCTACGCGCTGTGAACGCACAAAAAGATGGAAGCTCTGCGTCGCCGCACCTTCCACTCTCGCCGCTGTTGAGTGCTATGCAGCGTCGAGAGACTTCGAGCTCGTCTCGATAACCGCGTGATCCTTTACTGGATCGAGATTCGGAACCGCATGCTGGTCAATGGACGCCACCAGCTGTAGCCCACAACTACCAGGTTCTTTAGCCACTTCGACGGAAGCAATCCTCTCCTCAGCTCCATGCTTTGCTCATGGAAACATGAGGGAGAAAGTCATCCCTGGAAGCTCATTGCGATTTTTGATCCGTCTTCGGTGTTTCAGCTTGTAGGTGCTGAAGACGTTGAAGGAGACGCTTCGCAGTAGTTGTGGACCAGGTATTACCTCGTGCGGTGGTGAGCCCGAGCTTGTTCAGCTCCTTCGCGACCGCTGTCGGGCCGAATCGTGCGTCGCCGACGTCGTTGCGGAGCCTGTCGACCGCTGACATCAGCTCGAGCGCGCGGCGGTCGGCGTTTCTTGAAAGAGCAACTCCGGCACGCCGCCGCGCTTCCTCGGAACCGCGACCGGTCGGCTCGCTCGTTTCGCGTAGGCGGCGCTTGATGCGGTTCCCGTGGACGGTCGTTGCTGAACTCGCCGCAAAGTAAAGGCTCTGTTTCTCCGGCGCCGAGTAGCTTACCCACGGACGGCCGTCGTGGGCGTTGGTGATACCGATCGGCAGGGCGTCCAGGGTCTTCATGCACCGGAAGGCTGTTTCGCTCTCCAGGTTCCGCATGAAGCTAAAGGGGTCAGCCAAAACTAGTTCCGCGCCGTGTGTCTGGGCTTGTTGGACGGCAAGTGCGAACGCCGGGTGATCGACGAATACCGAGGGCCGGTATGTCGTGATCGCGAGGTGAAGCGCCTTGTTCACAAGATTCTTGGCGCTGACTCGCCGCCTGAGCATGTTCATCTGCGTCGCGACAGCAGGAATTCGCTCAGCTGCTGAGCGGTTGCGTGGCATCCTGCGAGCGATCGCGAATACGAATGAGACAGCGACGCGCTTCGGATCAATTTGACCTGACATTTCTAATCACATGATCACAATTGTCACGTGAGTTCGCACGAGCACGGGAACTGGGTCAAGCCCAACACCAAGGGAGTTCCGGCGCTGTTCGCGCAAGGCCGCGGGCGAAAGCGCGCGAGGCGCTCGGTGGCTGGCTCGACATCACCGAAGCTAGGTTACCTCATCATCACTGTCGGATCGCGCCTGAGCGCTCCTGAGCGTGTCCTATACGTCGTCCCGGTAAGACCGGACATGCCGCTGGTCGACAAACGTCAGGAGCCTCTACCGGCGGAAGGGCGATCGCGCCGGTCGAGTGCAGGCTGCACCTGGGTGTTGCGAGCTGCCGGACCGACGCACTACGGTTGCGTAAGGAGGAGGCGTTCGTCT
This sequence comes from Rhizobiales bacterium 2SD, assembly GCA_005502805.1. Classification (GTDB taxonomy): domain Bacteria; phylum Pseudomonadota; class Alphaproteobacteria; order Rhizobiales; family Beijerinckiaceae; genus Allobosea. The sequence goes on from SCMY01000003.1 coordinate 68,730, forward strand.
TGGCTATACAACCGACGGTATGGGGCGTGCACATGGGCTGGCACGTCGACAATCGACCAATCGAGCAAGCGTATGTCGCGATTGGCTGGCCGAATCTAGGGGACCTGCGGAACTATCCGGATCGGGAGGCTTTCAAGGCTGCGCTCGCCGCACACGCAGCCGAGGGCCAGGCAGGCGCGGTGCCGGTTCAGGCCGGCGTTTTGTTCAGATTCGTTCACGAGATGAAGCCTGGCGATATTGTCGTCTATCCGTCGAAGCACGACCGCACGGTGAACATCGGGCGCTTCACCGGCGAGACCAGCTACGTCGAGGGCGATCAGGACGAATACCCCAATCGCCGCGGTGTGACCTGGCTCGGCCACTTTCCGCGCAACGATTTCAGCCAGGCCGCGCTCAACGAGATCGGATCGGCACTAACCCTGTTCCGGATAAGGCGCCATGCTAACGAGTTCCTGGCAAAGATCGGCCTGACACAGCCCGATGGCGATGCCGCGAAGATCATTGAGAACGCCGAGGACAGCGCTGACGATGATGCCGCAACTGTGTCCGTCTCGCGCCAAGCCGAGGAGACGACAGCCGACTTCGTCATCCGCCGCATCATGGCGGATCTCTCCGGCTATCAGTTCGAGGAACTGGTCGCCCACCTTCTGGAGTGCCTGGGCTACACCACGCGGGTGACCTCGCGCTCGGGCGATGGCGGGGTCGATATCATCGCGCATATGGACGCGCTCGGCTTCCAGCCGCCGATCGTCAAGGTCCAGTGCAAGCGCATGACCAGCCAGACGGGCAGCCCCGACGTCAACCAGTTGTTGGGCACCCTGGGCGAAGGCGAGTTCGGCCTCTTCGTGAACCTCGGCTCGTTCAGCCGCAGCGCCATCGAGCTCGAGCGGAACCGGCCGAAGCTGCGCCTGATCAACGGCGAGCAGTTCGTCGAGCTCGTGCTCCAGCACTACGGCAAGCTCGCCCCGCGTTACCGCTCGCTGATCCCGCTGAAGCAGATCTACGTTCCCGACTTGCCGAAGGCCTGACGTCGCTGGACGGCTTCATGGGCGCCACTTCGAAAACCTAGCTGGGGCGCGGAGCCTCCGTCTCACTAAGCCCCGCGCGCGCTCGCAAAGCCTCATAAAGATGTGCCGGCCCGAGGAGCACGTCCTTCAGCCCCTCCTGCACCTTCTGGGAGCCCAGCGCCTGCTTGCTGAGTGAGGTGTGCGCTTCCAGGGCGTCCATGATGGCGTTCATCAGCTCGGCCCGGAGCGTTGGCGAGTTGTCGAACTGGGCCTTGCTGTTGTTCGCGGCCTGGGTGACCAGCGCGTCGGACTCGAGCATCTTGTCCCGCAGCGTCGTCACGTAGCTTAGCTGGTCGCCGTCGGTGGTGTCGCCTCCGAAGAGGTCATTCACCCGCTCGATGATCTCGGCCAGGCGGACCTTCTCCTTCTCCTGGACCGAGCCCGAACCCATCCCGGTCATCGGCGCGAGCTTGGTCTCGTCACGTCCGGAGACATCGAGCCGGCGCTGGCCGTCGTTCTTGAGGCTGTGGTGGGTCAGGGCGACCTTCGACAGATCAACGCCCTCGCGCTCGCGGCCGAACTCGAGGAGCGGCACCAGGCGCTTGTAGAACATGAAGCGCGTCTCGACGGCCGTGTTGGCGTAGTCGAAGATCTGGGACAGGAAGCTGTAGGCGCTCTGGTAGGCGATCAGGTCGCTCCGGAACAGTAAGAGCGAGTTTACTTCGTCCTGGGCGTCGTTCGTGCCCTGGGTGTCGTCACGGTCACGAGCGCCTCGCAGACGCTCCTGCGCGGCCTTGAAGCGCCTCAGCAGGCGATCAGCTACCGGCTCGATCGCGGCGATGAGGTCGCCCTGCTTGGCCTTCGGGTTCATCTCCACCGCAGCGACGCGATCGACCTCGAACTCGTCGTAGTGTCCGCTGGCGTCGAGCTTGGCCTTCAGGTCGAGCACGATGTTGGGATCGGTGACGCCCTCGAGCTCCGCGGTGTCGTAGTAGGTGCGGAAGGCGGTCAGGATCTCCTCGGAGGAGTTTACGAAGTCGAGCGCATAGGTCGTGTCCTTGCCTGGATGGGCGCGATTGAGCCGCGAGAGCGTCTGAACGGCCTGGATCCCGGCTAGGCGCCGATCGACATACATCCCGCAGAGCAGCGGCTGGTCGAAGCCGGTCTGGAACTTGTTGGCGACGAGCAGCAGGTGGAAGTCGGCTCCGGCAAACGCCTCGCGAATATCTCGCCCCTTGAGGCCGGGGTTCAGAGCGCTGCTACCTTCCGTGAAGGGCTCGTCGCTTGACTCCGGATCCGCGACCTCACCGGAGAAGGCCGCGAGCGTGCCGAGACCGTAGCCTTTCGACTTGATGTAGCGGTCGATCGCCAGCTTCCACCGCACGGCCTCGACACGGCTCGCCAGCACGACCATGGCCTTCGCCTTGCCGTCGAGCAGCGGCTGCACGTTCTCGCGGAAGTGTTCGACGACGATCTCGACCTTCTTGGCGATGTTGTAGGGGTGGAGCCGGACCCAACGCATGATGCCCTTCAGCGCAGCACTACGCTCGACCTCCTGCTCGTCCCACTCCTGTCCGTCGTTCGCGAGCCGGAACGCCAGGCGATAGGGCGTGTAGTTCTTGAGCACATCGAGGATGAAGCCCTCCTCGATCGCCTGCCGCATCGAGTAGACGTGAAAGGCCGCCGGCAGGTTGCCCGTTCCGGCCACTCGCTCTGGATGTGGTCTGCGGCCGAAGAGCTCTAGCGTCTTGCCCTTCGGCGTCGCGGTGAAGGCCACGTAGGTGACGCCGGTCTCGCCAGCCCGCGCAGCCATCTGCGCGGTGAGGATGTCCTCGGCGCTTGCCTCACCACCGTCCTGGAGATCGGCGATCTCTTGTGGCGAGAGGATCTGCTTCAGCTTCTGAGCAGCCTGGCCGGTTTGGGAGCTGTGCGCCTCGTCGGCAACCACCGCGAAGCGCTTGCCCTCGGTCGCGGCGAGCTCGCGCACCGCGTCGAGGGCGAAGGGGAAGGTCTGGATCGTGCAGACGATGATCTTCTTTCTCTGTGCCAGTGCCTCGGCGAGCTGGCCGCTCTTGGCGCCGCCTTCGCTTCGGATGGTCGCGACAACGCCGGTCGTGCGTTCAAAGCCGAAGAGGGCGTCCTGGAGCTGGGCGTCGATAACGTTGCGGTCGGAGACGACGATCACCGTGGAGAACAGCTTCCGGTCCGCCGCGTCATGCAGGTCTGCGAGGAAGTGGGCCGCCCAGGCGATCGAGTTCGTCTTGCCGGATCCGGCCGAGTGCTGGATCAGGTATTTGCCGCCCGGTCCTTCCGCGCGAACCGCGGCCGAGAGCCTCCGGGTTGCGTCGAGCTGGTGATAGCGCGGGAAGATCAACCCCGTGACAGCGCGCTTGGCGTCGCGCTGCATGACGAGGTAGCGACCGAGGATCTCGAGCCAGCTCTCGCGCTCTAGGATCTCCTCCCACAGATAGGCGGTTCGGTGCCCCTCGGGATTAATCGGGTTTCCGGCGCCGCCCTGGTTGCCCTTGTTGAAGGGCAGGAACCGCGTCGAGGCTCCTGCGAGCCTGGTTGTCATATGCACTTCGCTATTGCTGACGGCGAAGTGGACCAGCGCGCCGTTCGGGAACGACAGCAGAGGCTCAGGCGCTTGGCCCTTGGGGCGAGGGAGCCTGTCGAAACGATACTGGTCGACGGCGTCGGTGATCGACTGGGTGAAGTTGGTCTTGAGCTCGATCGTCGCAACCGGCAGGCCGTTCAGAAACAGCACCAGGTCGATGCAGTTCTCGTTGGCCGTGGAGTAGCGGAGCTGGCGGACGACACGGAGCCGGTTTGCCTGATAGGCTGCGATGATGTCAGGGTTGGTCCCGAAGGCTGGGCGGAACTGGGCCAGGGCGATGCGCCCCTGGATACCGACCATGTCGACCCCGTGCCTGAGGATCTCAAGCGCACCACGATCGTCGATCTGCTTGCGGACGCGGTCGAGCAAAGCCGCCTCAGCGCCGGCGCCGTAAGAGCGATTCAGCGCCTCCCAGGTCTTGGGCTGCGTCTGCTCGATCCAGGCGACGAGGTCGACGGGGAATAGCGCCCGGGTTCGATCGTAACTCGCAGCGCTGCCAGGCTCGTAGAGCCAGCCATGCGCTGCTAAATGACCGCAGATGTCGTCCTCGAAGCTGATCTCCTTATGGAGGTTCATTTGGCTGCCGCTCTCAGACCCAGCTCCGCGAACGCGGCGGCCACGTCAGGCTTCATCGTAAAACGGTTGGCGGCATCGGCATCCGCCAGGATACCGCTGAAGAACAGTGCGTCCCGCGTCTCCATTTTCTCAGCCGGCCATAGATAGGACTGTCGAGCCTTGCAGAGATTTCCGAAATGCATCTGCCAGATCTTGTTGTCGTGCCCACAGGCACGGCTCAGCTCGGTTGTGGTAGATCCAGGATGATCGAGCAGGGCCTGAACGGTCTTGCGTTCGCTGTCGCTCAACGGGACTGCCGTAAACGCTTCGACTACCCTCCGTGCAACGGGAAGACCATCGAGCCGCTCGTAAAGAGCCGCAGTGTCTGCCGCCTCCTGTGCGTCCAGGGTGGCAATTAACTGCTTTGCTGCCGCCTTCTGAGCCTCTGTGCCGCTGACCAGGAGCTGTTCGGCATTGTCTTGCATGCGGCGGCGCTCCTCCGACGTCTTCGAGGGAATCGAAGCAAGAAGCTTGTCGATGTTTAGACTCACGGAAACAGTCTCCCGGTCGAGGTCCTGGGCCCGGTGCCAGTAGGCACGAGCCCGTGCCGACGCATCCAGCTGAGCCAGGCGTGAAGCTCGTCCATGCGGAACTTCTCCTTCTTCTCAGGATGCCATTCAGTGAGAACGGCCAGCACGTTCTCGCTGTCGGTCGGGGCCTCGCCGTCGATCAGCGCGTCGTTCCAGACGGCGTAAAGCGTCGCCACGGCCTCGGTCCCCTTGGTGTCGATTGTGGCGATGTCGTCAATGAGTTTGTCCAGCCTGGTGCCTCGATCGTCGCCGAGGAGCTTTGTGAGCTCTGCTCGGTGTGCACCACTCTGGTCGCCAAGACGGTATCTGACCGCGGTTCCGGCGCCCTCCGGCTGATCTACCCGAATACCCGCTACCCTACCGGCCTCGCGCTCCATATCGCGGACCATTTCTCTGTCCAGCGGGCCCGCTGCTTCGCGGAGGTAATTGCCTTCGAGTTCTGAAACACCGACATGCGCTTCAGCTAGGTAGGCGATCTTCTGCAGCTTCACCCGGCCGAAGCTGGCCTGCCGAGCCGACCGCTCGATGATCTCGCTTCCGACCAGTCCACGAGTGCGAACTCGATCGATCGCAAGTGGCAGCACCTGGCCCGCGACGCGCACGTCGATTTTACCGGTGACTGCAGCCGCGATGAGTGCGGATCGCCGCTCCTGAAGTAAAGCAACCACGCCTTCCGCTGTGACGATCAACTCATCAAACGCACCGGTCCTTTCGTCAATGAAGTCAGATATCTGTTGCTGCTCGTCCTGAGGGGGGCGCGGGATGTCAAAATTGACGATATCAGAAATGTTAATATGCGGCGAAGTAGATCCGCCTGTTGATAGATCAACTTGTTGCAATACAACGTTGCTATTTAACGTCCACATTAAGTATTTCGAGCAATTCTCGTCGTTGCTCCGAAACATCATCATGCGCTGGCCCAGGCATAAATCAACTCCATCGGGGACCAGCGCCGCCATGCCGAAGCGTTCGCCTTCGCGGGAGTAAAGTATGTCGCCTGCGGCAGGTCGAAGGCGTTGAATACGTTCTTCGTAGATCTTTCGTGAGACGAGTCTAGTTTGATCGAGGAGCAATCTGCCGGGCTCAATATCTGCGGTGCGGATTGCAGGAAATATGAGGTCGCCCTCGTAGGTTGGGGTCGTGTGAAGACAGTCGACTACATGAGACGTGGCGAATTTTACCTTCGATAACTGCCAATGTTCGGGCACCTCACCGAGCCACTCGATGTCACTGTCCTTCATCGGCGCGCGCGGGTCGAGGCCCTTAGTAACGGCATGGGATATGACGGCCTGCCGCTTCTCCTTCAGAAGCTCGATCAGGCGCAGCTGTTCCTCCACCAAGGCATCTATCTTGGCCGTCTCGCGGTCAAGGAAGACAGCGATGGCTGCCTGCTCGTTCGCAGGTGGGATCGCAAGTGCAGCGGTTCGAATTAGCTCTTGGTTGAGCAGCTTGGCACCGTATATGTTCTCAGCGGCATTCTGCACTACGAATACTGGCAGAGCGTAATAGGCAAACGAAAGATCTAGCTCGCCCCCTGGTAGAAAAGTGGCGATCGCCTCGTTTGTGAAGAGATCGCACCCCGCAAATGCGACCTGCCCGATAGAGAGCTTAAAGCTGAATAGTAGGCTGCCTTTAGGGCTGGCAGAAATGCCAACAAGCTCGATCGCCTCATCGGTTACCTGCTTTGCTGACTCGCTGACGACGCGCCCACCAAGATCGCCTATGGTGACCCATATGTTCGAGCCACCATACAGATCATCTCTACCAGTAGGAGGAGTCCATCCGGTCTGAAATTCGGCTACTCGCTTAACTGGCTCAACGCGCCAGTGGTTGGGCAGATCGCCTAGCCAATCGATCCCGCTGCTGTTGTAGCTCGAGTAGGCCGGAAAGCTCATGCCGCCAGCCCTTCGAGCATCGCCTTGATACGCGTCGTCACCGCCTCCAGATCCGCGTCGATCTCGGCGAGCGGCCGCGGCGGCTCGAATACGTAGAAGTGTCTCGCAAACGGGATCTCGTAGCCTGTCTTCGTCTTCCCGTGGTCAATCCACGCGTCGCGTGCGTGAGGCAGCACCTCACGTTTGAAGTAGGCCTCAACGTCCTCATCGAGCGGCACGTTCTCGGTGTCACGCAAACTCGAGTCGGCCTGAGGTTGGCCCTTAGCCTTGCCGCGCTGGCCGAGCACGGGCTTGCCCGCGTCGTCCAGCAACGGTCGCTCGACCGTAATGGTGCGATAACCGAAGGCGCTGTTGGGGAAGATGCGGGAGAGCGGCGCGAGCTTGATCTTGCCGCCCTCGGGGGCCGCAGGCCCAACCTCGCCCTCGAGCACGATCTCGCGGCCGACCTCCTTGCCCTCGGCGTCGAACAGTGTCGCGAGCCGCGCCTCGACGAACCCTCCAAATAGACGGGTCACCGTGTCAATCTGCTCGACGGACATCTCCTTGCGCTTGGAGCCAAGCGTCTTGCGCATCTTGCGCCAGAAAGAGCTGGCGTCGATCAGCTGGACCTTGCCGCGGCGTGCGTCGGGCTTCCTGTTACTCAGGATCCAGACATAGGTGGAGATGCCGGTGTTGTAGAACATGTCGGTCGGCAGCGCGACAATCGCCTCGACCAGGTCGTTCTCCAGCACATAGCGGCGGATCTCGCTCTCGCCGCTGCCGGCGCCTCCCGTGAACAGCGGCGAGCCATTCAGCACGATGCCGAACCGGCAGCCGCCTTCGCTGCGTGGCCGCATCTTCGACAGCAGATGCATGAGGAACAGCAGCGAGCCGTCAGAGACACGAGGCAGGCCGGGGCCGAAGCGGCCGTCGTAGCCCTTCTGCTCGTGCTCGGCGCGGACCTGCTTCTCGACCTTCTTCCATTCGACGCCGAATGGCGGGTTGCTGAGCATGTAGTCGAAGTGCCGCCCTGGGTGTCCGTCCTCGGACAGCGTGTTGCCAGGCGCGATGTTGGCGATGTCCTGCCCTTTGATGAGCATGTCCGCCTTGCAGATCGCGTAGGATTCCGGGTTGAGCTCCTGACCGAACATGGTCAGATGGCCCTTCGGATTGTGCTCGGCGAGATACTCTCCGGCGACCGACAGCATGCCGCCCGTGCCGGCCGTCGGATCGTAGATCGTGCGGACGATCCCGGGCTTGGTCAGCGCCTCGTCGTCTTCGACGAAGAGCAGGTTGACCATGAGCCGGATAACCTCGCGCGGGGTGAAGTGCTCGCCTGCCGTCTCGTTCGATATCTCGGCGAACTTCCGGATCAGCTCCTCGAAGGCAAGACCCATGGCCGCGTTGTCGACCTTCGATGGGTGAAGGTCGATCCGCGCGAACCGCTCCGTGACCTGGTAAAGCAGCCCGGTCTTCGCGAGCCGCTCGATCTGAGCATGGAACTCGAACTGCTCGAAGATGTCCCTGACCGCGGGGGAGAACCCACCGACGTAGCGGAGAAGGTTGGCGCGGACGTTGTCCTGGTCGCCGATGAGCTTGTTCAGATCGAGCTGGTCCGCGTTGTAAAAGCTAACCTTCGCAGCACGGAGTAGGAATGGCTCCGGGTTCACGCCTAGCGCGGTCTTGGCCTTCAGTTCATCCAGCACCGCAGCCTTCGTCGGCTCGAGCACGCAGTCGAGACGGCGGAGCACGGTGAAAGGCAGGATCACGCGTCCATATTCCGACTGCTTGTAGTCTCCTCGAAGAAGATCCGCGACCGACCAGATGAACGACGCCAACGCCTGATGATTCATGAGCACCAATCCCCTCGCGTCCGGGTTGTGTCACGAGGCTGCGAGGGACGGCAACAGTGAAGATCGTCGTAGGTGTGGTTCTACTCGGGCAGCGCACGCCTGGCCCGTCTCAGCGCCTTGCTGGGCGGCAGGGCGGTCTTGACCTCGCCATTCGTCACCAAGACGAAGAAGCGCTCGAAGAGCCGCCGGTTGCGAACCATGTAGACCGCGCTCTTGACCGATCTGCGCTGAACGAGCGGTGCCCTGCCGGTGGCGATATCCTTGAGCATCTCCGAGAACTCGCCCGGTGCCAGCACGATGTCGTAGCGCTCCAGGAGCCGGCGGTGAAAGTGCCAATGGCGCTCGCGGATCGATTTCCCGAGCCACCGAGCATCGAAGCCGTTGTCACCGATCATCGCGTGCGCCCACGCCCGGCCGGTTCGAAGATACGGCGCAGCCGCTGGACGCGCTCGAGCGTTGGCGCAGGGTCCGAGTCCCAGGACGACAGCCGGATCACCTCCAGCCAGAAGCACTCGTTGGGCGTCAGGGGGCGAAGGCCGAGCCGGGGCATGCGCTGCCGGCTCTCGATAAGGTTCATGTCGGGGATCATCGACCGAAGATCCCGCGAATGGCCGAGCGAGCCCTGGCAGTAAGGCTGGGGTTACTGCGGTTAGACGCGCGCCGGATCTCCTCGAGCCAGGTGACCTCGTTCTCGGTGACCAGGGCACCGAAGATCTGCCTGATGGCTTGCTCAGTCGTGTTCCTGTCGAGCTGCTCGAGCGCCAGGATGAATAGCATCACCGGATCGCACTCGAGCGCCTTGGCGAGGCTCGCGACGCGGTCCAGAGGCAGCTTGTTTGCGCCGCTCTTGATCATCGCGAGCATGTTCGGGCTGACGAACCCAGCCTCGTTCGCAATCGCAAGCTGGGTCTTACGAGGCCTCAACTCGAGGATCCGCTTCTCAAGATATCTCGGCAGTCGCGTGTCGGAAAAAGGTTTTGATGGCGCCCTGGTCATTCTCGATACCTAATAAATCAGCAGCGAAATCGCTGCTAATTTACTTATAGCGTCGAGATCAGTGGGATTTTGATTGTCGATACAAATAACAAGAAATCAAATGTATAGGCTATCCAAGTCCAATTCCTTGAATGATACTGCTTCAATCAGCTTGGATCTATGGGTCACCGTGCCCTGCGGCAGCGCCCCATAGCGGCCCGTCGTCCGCATCAGCCGATCGCCGTGGCCCAGGATGAAGCCGAACTCCTGATTGAGATAGCCCGCTGCTCGGAGCCGGTCGGCGAACAGGTGCCGGAAGCTATGCATCGCTAGCGTCCTAGTCTTCACGCCGATGCGGTCGAGATACATGTTCAGGAACTTGGACGGAACGCCGCTCATAAAGCCGCGCGAGTCTGGCTTGATCTCGGGGAACAGGCGCTTGCTTCCGGCCTCCTTTTGAGCGGTGTAGTGGTCGAGGAAACCGAGCGCGATCAGTTCGGAGTGAACTGGGACGATGCGCTCCGAACCAACCGTCTTCAGGGTCTTGTCTTCGTCACCATCAGCTGTGACCTGCATCACCCAGGTGCCGTGCATCTCCTGCACGTCATCCACCAGCAATTGCGCGATCTCGCCGAGCCGCATACCGGAGAACAGCGCGACCAGGGGGAGCCAGTAGCGCCAGTCCCTGATGCGGAAGTTGCCGGGCTTGTGCTCCGCGGCGTCTGAAAGGCAGCCCCGGAACAGCGGCGAGCCGAACAGGACCTTCAACTGCTCATCAGAGAATGGCTCCCGCTTCGGCTTGGTCCGGTCGAGCTTGATGAACATGTCATCGACCATGATCGGGGTGCCGATCATATCGTTGGCGGCGAGCCATTTGGCGAATGGGCTCAAAGCCGAGAGATAGCGATTGATTGTCTTCGGATCGAGCGTGGGTCTGCCCAGCTTCTGGTTCGCGGCGATCGCCTCCTTGAATCTGAGGTTCTTCAGGTCCGTGACCTGCTTCGCCATCTTAGGCATCAGGTAGAGCTGATCACGCCACTCCGCGACGTGCTTTCGGCGCAGCTGGTCCACTGGCAAATCCTCACCGACGAACTCCGCGAAAAGCTGGATCACGCCCCGGTTCTGTTTGATCGTGTCGGGGCGAATGTCGCTGGCACGCTGCTTCAGGAAGCGGTCGTAGTAATCCATGATCCGGGAGCCAGTCGGCGCGGCCTTGGGCTTTTCAGCACGCTTGATAAGCGGATCGGTTATCACGCCGGACCAATCCATCTGGTCGCGCTCATCCGCGTTTCTCAAGAACTGCATTTCAGCCCGCGCCACGACGCCAGCCACCTTCCGATAGGTCGGGCTCGTCTTCGGCAGGACGGCACGGTAGGCGGCGACGTGCTCGTCCACGCTCTCGGCAATAGCCTCCAGTATCTTGTTCGGGTCGCCGCTTGTGAGCAGGTTCCGCGAGCGCTCGCGGTGCTTCTTGTAGGTCTCGATTCGGTCGCGGATCTCGGCGAACGCTTGATAGGCGCCGATGTCGTATTCCCCGAACTCGGCTTCCATCTCACGCCAAAGCTCGTCCAGCTGCTCGTCGGTGAGGTTCTGATCGCGGAACCGCTCGTCGTTCTCGATGAGCTCGGAATAGTGCTTCCACGCGATGGCAGCGACATCGTTTTCCACGATCTCCCGGCCACGCCGCCGCGCTGTGAACTCGTCCTGAAACGCCTTCACGATTGCTGGGGCGTTCGCGCGCGCCTCAGCTGCCGAGGCGGTGCCTAGCGACTTCCAGATTTGACGCTTTCCATACAGCTCGCGAAGATCAGTGGGCACGGTCACCCGGACATAGTAGCTCGCCGAGCCAGGGCGCTTCACGATGTTGGTTGCAAGGGCCATTAAGACGATTCTCAGCCGAGTGGTAGCACTTCGTGGTAACACCTCGCGGTAACAGCGCAAGCGAATTTATGCTAAGTATATGAGCGCGTTAGCGAGATTGCCTCTGTCCGAAAAAGTCCTAGTCCCCCAGCCACTCCGCTCTGTTCTTCGGGCGCTTGGGTGGCAATCCGGTAATTTCAAAGACTTGGTCATTCCTGGCGGTCTTGGAGTGCTGAGCTGGCTGCTTGACAGCGGCTCAACACGATCTCGGCCCATCCGGAGGCCGCGTCTCCCAGCTTCAAGGCATCATGTTTCGAAGCCGGCTGTGCGGTGTGCACCATCAAACAAGCTCGCTGGCCCCGATCTCGTTGAGCAGAACGAGCTGGCTGCTCGGATCTGCAGCGTTTCCATCAGCTGCCTTGCCGAGAAGATCGGTGAGCCGATCCAGCGCGCGGCCGGCTGTCTCGGCGGAGAGGGGCTGGCGATCATAAGCCTCGACGAAACGGCCGGCGAGGTCGGCGAGCAGGCGCAGCAGCCCGGCCTGGTCCGGCTCGTCGGCACGCAACGTGAGCGCCCGATCCTGGAATTCGACATAGGTGCGAAGGCTGCCCTTCTGCTGCTTCAGCCAGTTCATAAGCTCGTTCATGTCATCTCCGCGAGATTGCGATTGCGGCTGTGTGCTCGATGGATGGAGGGGATGGACCGTGGCGTCAGGTCCGCGGGGCGAGACGGGCGCGCCCGCCATGGCGGGTCGACCACGCCACCGGATCGGCCAGGAAATGCTTGATCGCGGCGCGATCCTCCGGTGCAAGCCCGTTGCCGACGCCAGCGTGGAGGACATCGCCCCAGTTTGCGAGCGCATGCAGCGTCAAGCCGGCCTCTTGCAGCCGGGCATCGGCGCCAGGGAAGGCGTCGTGGTAGAAGATCGTCAGGACATGCTCGACCTCAGCCCCCGCGGCGCGCAGGCCGCGGGCGAAATTGAGCTTGCTGCCGCCATCGGTAGTCAGATCGTCCATCAGGAGGACGCGCAGCCCCTCGACAGGTCCGCCCTCGACCTGGGCGTTGCGGCCGATGCCGAGCGGGCGCTTGCGGACATAGCGCAGCTTCAGCGCCAGCCGGTCGGCGAGCCAGGCGGCGAAGGGAATGCCGGCGGTCTCGGCGCCGGCGATCGCATCGAGACTGCCCGGCGGGAAGGCCGCGCCGGCATAGCGGGCGGCGAGATCGCTGACCGACTGGCGCAGATCGGGATCGCCGAGCAGCAGGCGGACATCGACATAGACCGGGCTGGCCCAGCCGGCGGCCAGGATGAAGGGCTGCTGGCGGCTGACATGGATGGCACCCGCCCTGAACAGGAGCTTTGCGACCTCGCGGCCGACCTCGTTCGTGCTCATCGCACCGCCTCCCTGATGGCGTCCCGCATCACCGCGATCCCGGCGAGCAGATCTTCGATCGCCATCGCCTCATGCGGATTATGCGATCCGTTCTGGTTGCGCACGAAGATCATCGCGCTCGGGACGCCGGCATTGGCGAAAACAGCCGCATCATGGCCCGCCCCGCTCGGGATGTCCTCGTCGGGCAAGCCAAGATCGCGGGCGGCCGCCTTGAGCCTGCTGATCCAGCCGGCGTCCATCACGGCGGGAGTGGATTCGAGCCTGCGATCGACGCGGAACTCGACGCCTCTCTCCTCGCCGATCAGGCCGCATTCCGAGAGGAAGAGATCGTAGAAGGCCTCCAGCGTCTCGCGGCTCTGGCTGCGCACTTCGAAGGAGAAGCGCACCGTGCCGGGGATGCGGGCGATGGCGTGCTCCTGCGGATCGGTACCGAGCACACCCGCGGTCACGACCACGTCGCGGCCGCGCTCCAGCAGCGTGCGCCAGTGCCGGTCGAGATGGGTGATCAATTCGGCGGTGGCGAAGACCGCGTCGCGCCTGAGCCAGCGCGGCACCGCGCCGGAATGGCCGGCCTCGCCGAGACATTCGACCTCGCGGTGGCGGATATTGCCCCTGATGCCGGTGACGATGCCGACCGGCAGGTCGCGGGCGACCAGCACCGGCCCCTGCTCGATATGCAGTTCGAGCCAGGCCGCGACGGTAGCGGGATCGAGCAGCGGCTCGGCTTTCTCGACGCGAGCCATGTCGACGCCAACGGAAGCCATGCACTCCGCGAGCGTCCGCCCGCTGGCATGGTCGCGCACCGAAAGATCGGCAGCCGAGAGTTTCCCGAACAGGGCGCTGGAGCCCATATAGGCCCGGCCGAAGCGGGAGCTTTCCTCGCCGCGCAGCGCGTAGACCTTGATGGTCCGGCGCGGGAGGAAGCCTTCTTCCTTGAAGCGGGCGATGATGGCGAGCCCGGCGATGACGCCGGCGGCGCCGTCGAAATTGCCGCCCTGCGGCACGGAATCGAGATGTGAGCCGCAGGCGAGGAAGGGCAGCTCGGGCTCCCTCCCCGCCAGCGTGATCACGAGATTGGCGCCGGCGTCGCGCTCGGTTGCAAAGCCGAGTTCACGCGCCTTCGCCTCGACGATGTCGAGCGCCAGCGATTCGCGCTCGCTATAGGCCTCGCGGGTGATGCCGACGCCGTCGCCCGTCGCTTCGCGCAAGGCATCGAACAGGACCTCGGCGAGGGCGCGGTCGCCCTCGTCTCCGCTGAAGACGTTGCGCATCTGCGCCGCCTGCGCGCTCACGAGACCGGGTCCAGCCAGGCGAGATCGGGCTCGTCGGCCTCCTCGATCACGACGCCATGGATCAGGTCGGCGACGCGCGGGATCTCACGACGCAGGCAGAAGGTCTCGAGCCCGTCGATGATCGTCGTCATCGCCGCCGGCTGCAGGAAGGTCGCGGTGCCGACCTGCACCGCGCTGGCGCCGGCGAGCATGTATTCGGCTGCGTCCTCGGCGGTGGAGATGCCGCCGCAGCCGATCACCGGGATCTTCACCGCCTTGGCGCATTGGAAGACCTGGCGCAGCACGATCGGCTTGATCGCCGGGCCCGAGAGCCCGCCCATGATGTTGCCGAGGCAGGGCTTGAAGCTCTTCAGGTCGATCGCCATCGACAGGATGGTGTTGGCGACCACGACCGCGTCGGCTCCCGCAGCCTCGGCGGCGCGCGCGACTTCGGGCACATCGCCGGTATTGGGTGTGAGCTTGACCCAGAGCGGCAGCTTTGTCGCCCTGCGCAATTCACGCGTCACCTTCTCGGTCGACTCGGCCCGCATCGCGAAGGCCTTGCCGTCTTCCTCGATGTTGGGACAGGAGATGTTGGCCTCGATCGCGGCGATGCCGGGGATCGAGAGTTCGGCCGCAAGGCTGGCAAAGCCCTCCGCCGTCGGCGCCGAGATCGAGACGACCAACGGCGTGTCGTAGGCCGCGTAATGCGGCATGGTCGTCTCGACGAAATAGGGCACACCCTTGGACGGGATGCCGATGGCGTTGATCAGCCCGCCCGGCCGCTCGACCACCCGCGGCAGCGGGTTGCCGGCGCGCAGTTCGCGCGTGATCGTCTTGGTGACGAAGGCGCCGAGCCGGTTGAAGTCCATCACCTTCTCCAGCCCTTCGGCGAAGGTGCCCGAAGCCGGCATGACCGGGTTGCGCAGGTTAAGCCCGCCGATCCTGACGGAGAGGTCGACATTGCCTGTGGAATTCATGGCAGCGCCTCCATCAGGTCGAAGACCGGACCGTCCCAGCAGACACGCCGGTTGACGATCTCGCCATTGACGTTGAAGTCGCGCACGCAGCAGTAGCAAAGCCCGATTCCGCAGGCCATCTGCTGCTCCATCGCGACCTGGCCGGGCAGCCCGAACTCACGCGCCAGGCGCTGCTGCACCCGCATCAGCCGGCTCGACCCGCAGGTGAAGAAGGCGTCGCAGCGGCCCTCGGCGATCTGGCGGCGCAGGATGCGCTCGACATTGGCCGGGCCGCTGGTCTGCTCGGCATCGGTGACGGCGATGACGTCGGCGCCCTGGCGCTGGAAGAGCTCGACCGAGACGAGCAGCTCTGGTCGCCTGGCGCTGAAGATCGCCGTCACCTGCGTACCATTGGCCTTCGCGGCCCTTGCAAGCGGGGCGAGCGTCGCCAGCCCCGCCCCGCGCCCGACGGCGACGATGTGGCGCCACTCCGGGTCCAGCGTGAAGCCGACGCCGAGCGGGCCCATGATGTCGAGCCGATCGCCTGGCTTCAGCGTATCCAGGCCGCGCGTGCCGGCACCGGTCACCTTGTAGAGGAACTCGACCTGGCGCTTCTCGGGATCGGCGCCGTAGAGGCTCATCGGCCGGCGCAGGAAGGGTTGCTCGCCCGCCGGCTGCGGGCAGAGCAGCTGGAAGAACTGCCCCGGCTGGGCGGCGGCCGCCTCCTCGCTGCAATTCACCACGAGGTGCCGGTACTCGACGTTCACCGCCTCGTTGCGAGTGACTTCGGCGAGCTCGGCGACGATGCTCGCCTTCCATGGCGCGGACGAACAGCTGCCGCCGATGGCCGCACCGGATCGCGCGGCCCCCTGGATTTGATCCTGCTGAATCGACATGGCGATACGCTCAGGCGAGCTCGGCGCCACGCCGCTCCGGAATCAGGAACCACATGGCCAGGATGTCGAGCACGTAGAGCGTCGCCAGCAGCGCGATCGCCATCTCGAAGCTGTAGGCCGCCGCGATCGTCCCGACCACGAGTGGACCGAAGCCGCCGACACCGCGCCCGATATTGAACAGCACGTTCTGCGCCGTCGCCCGTGCCGCCGTCGGGAACAGCTCGCTGATCAGCGCGCCATAGCCGCCGAGCATGCCGTTGACGAAGAAGCCCATCACCGCGCCGGCGACCAGGAGTTGGAACGGGTCGGTCAGCCGCGAATAGACGATGACCATCACCGCGGCGCCGAGCATGTAGCCGAAGAAGGCCGGGCGGCGCCCGATCCGGTCGGCGATATGGCCGAAGGCATAGATGCCGACCGCCATGCCGGCGATGGTCACCGAGGTCCACACGGCCGACTGCGTCAGGGCGAAGCCGAAGCGGGTCGCCAGATAGTTCGGCAACCAGATCATCACGCCGTAATAGCCGAAGTTCTGGACCGAGCAGAGCACGACCATGCCGAGGCTGAGCTTGGTCGTGTCCCAGTCCTTGACCAGCAGGCGCAGCGCCGATTCCTTCGGGCGATCCTTGCTGCGGGCGACGAAGACCTCGGGCTCATGCAGCGAATGGCGGATGAAATAGGCGGCGACCGCCGGCAGGATGCCGATGGCGAACATGCCGCGCCAGCCGATCGTCGGCAGCAGGATCGGGGTGGCGATGGCGGCCGCGAGCACGCCGACCTGCCAGCCGAGGCCGACATAGGAGGAAGCACGCGCCCGCTTCGAGGCCGGCCAGGCTTCGGCGACGAGAGCCATGCCGATGCCGAATTCACCGCCGAGGCCGAGGCCGGCAATGGTGCGGTAGATCAGGAGATCCCAATAGCCCTGCGCCAGCGCGCACATGCCAGTGAAGACGGCGAAGAGCACGATCGTCCAGGTGAGGACGCGGACGCGGCCGATCCGGTCCGATAGCATGCCGAAGCCGATGCCCCCCAGCACGGCGCCGACCAGCGTGGCGGTGACGAGCGAGGCCGCCTGGCCCTGGGTCAGTTGCAGGTCGGCCGAGATCGCGCGCAGCATGAAGCCGAGGATCAACAGGTCGAAGCCGTCCATGGCATAGCCGATGGCGGCGCCCCACAGCGCCTTGCGCGCCTTGCCGTCGACTTCGGTCGGAGATGAAAGGGCGATGGAGCCGCCCATGGCGGCCTGGTTGTCACTCACGGCGAAGTCCCCCGTTGCTGCTTTTCTTTGCGATGCGCACCAAAACGCCAAAGCACCAGCGCGCACTTCCGCGCGCGGCTGCCGGCCGGTCTCAAGACTATTGGAGTTTGGGCGCTCGCCCACTTTCCCAGGGCGCTTGCCGCGCCGCTTGACGGCCGAGACATCGAGATCGACCGCGAGAAATCAACGATGGCACCGGAAGTCCGGTGCCATCGTGTCATTTCCCTATGTCACGCAGAAATCTCAATTGCAAGAACAATCTCATTTTTGCGACAAAGCCTCAGCCGGCACTAGACCAGTTCCGAGGACGGCTCCCTCAGCGGCGGCTGCGCGATCCCCGAACGATCGAGGACAGCCCGCAGGGCCAGTCCGGCGTCGCTGCCTTTGAGGGCGCGGCGCCAGAGCCCGTCGGCGATCTCTTCGTAGAGACGCACGGGCTCCTCGTCAGCGGTCAGCATGGCGATGCCGGAGCGGACATTCGGCAATTCGCCGCCGAGTCGAAACGGGCTCAAGCCCAGCAGGGTCTTCTCCGCGGTCCGGAAGAGCTGGAAGGTGATGTTCGGCAGCGTTTCCTCGATCAAGCCGATCTGAATACCCATCGGCTCGCTCTCGATCAGCCCGATCAGATGCTCGATCTCGAGACGCGCTGCGAGGCGTCGCTGGGCGAGTTCCGTGGGTGGCAGGTTGAAGCGGCCAACGACACCGAGCTTCAGCCAGCGCTCGATCTCCAGGATATTGACGAAGTTGACGACGCTCAGCCGGCGGCGCTTGCGGGCCTTCTTGCGCTCATCGAGGATCGCGATGATCGCATCGATCTCGGCCACGGCCTCCTCGCGCGGGATATGGGCCGGCAGCGCCTCCACCAGGGTTTGCCGCAGATGAGCGGAATAGCTGTCCGAGGTCAGCAGATAGGACAGCGGCGGGAAATGCGCGACCACCTGGTCGGCCTGTTCCTCGATCTGCCGCATGCGCTCGAAATAGCTGACCGGACTGGAATAATATTCGACTCCCGCACCGAGTAGCGATGCGACGGTGGTTTCCAGGAGAGTCGCCAGGCGCTCCAGGGTCTCGATCTTGACGACGCCCCCGGCTTCGACCCGGTAGACCGCAGCCCGCGAAATTCCGAGGCGCTCAGCCACGTCCTCGGCCTGTAACCCGCGGCCCAGGCGGTAGGCTTTCAGCCGCTCACCGATTTCATTGAACCGGATTGCCATCAAGCCGACCCCATCTGACGCATCGTCTGAATCTCAGATTTTGGACAAGTTAGTCGATCCCGGAGCGAATGCGAAGCGCAATGGCGAGCCTTCTATGTGCACGGCACAAGAGCCCTCGGTCGTCGCCATGTGGACCGAGACCCGCGCGCCTCCTGTCGCGGCTCCTTGGCCGACCAGGGCGCGGCGCTAGGTGAGGGGATGCGCAGCCACTTGGTTTGGAGCCTCTCTCGTCAGGCATAGGCCCGGTAGCGTGGACTGCGCCTATAGCAAGGCGCGCTCATCGCGTCCCAGCAGGCGGAAGGCGAGATAGATCGCTGCGCCGCTGAGCACGAGCAGGATCGTCGACAGCGAGGCGGCCGTGCCGTAGTCGCCGTCGTTGATCGCGATGTAGATCTTGACCGGCATCGTCACGGTGCCGCCGACATAGAGCACGAGCGACGAGGAGAGTTCGTTGATCGCGGTGACGAAGGACAGCATCGCGCCAGCAATGATGCCCGGGGCGATCAGCGGGATTGTGACGCGCAGGAACGCCTTGACCGGGCTGTAGCCGAGCGAGATCGCCGCTTCCTCCATGCTCGGACCAACCTGGCGCAGCGCCGCCGCCGAGGAACGCACCGCATAGGGCAGGCGGCGGATGAAGACGGAGAGAATGATGATCGTCGCCGTGCCGGTCATCACCAGTGGCGGGGTGTTGAAGGCGGCGATGAAGGCGACGCCGACGACGATGCCGGGCATGACATAGGGCACCATCAGCGTCGCATCGAGCAGCGAAGTCTGCACGGTGTTGCGCCGCGCCACCAGGCAGCCGATCAGGGTGCCGACGACGACGATCAACAGTACGGCGACCCCGGAGAACACCAGCGAGTTGCGCACGACATCGCCGAGCGTTGCAATGATGCGGCTGTAGCTTTCGAGGCCGAAGCCGGGCTGGAACACCGGCCCGTTCGTCTTCCGGACCGAATAGATCGCCGCGATGATCGCCGGCATCGCGCCGCCGAGGGCGATGAAGTAGACCGCCGCATGCGCTGCTACATTGGCGAAGCCGCGTAGCCTGACCTTCTCGGGCCGGTTGATTAGGTTGCTGTGGTAGACGTTCCGCCGCGACATGAAGCGCTGGATGAAGACGAAGACCATCGACAGCAGGATCAGCGCCAGGCTGAGCGTGGTCGCCATGCCGAGATTGGAGCCGATCTCAGCCGAATAGGCGGTGTAGGCCTCGGTCGCCAGTACGTTGAAGCCGCGCCCGAGCAGGCGTGGCGTGCCGAAATCGGCGATCGCGTGGATGAGGGCAAGCAGCCCGCCGGCCGAAAGTGCCGGCAGCACCAGCGGGAACGACACCTTCATGACGCGCTGGAATGGCGTCAGGCCGAGATTCTCGGCGGCTTCCTCCAGCGAGCGGTTGATGTTGGCGAGAGCGCCGGAGGTCAGCAGGTAGACATAGGGATAGAACTTGAAGGCGAAGACGATGAGGACGCCCCAGACGCCGTAGATCGGCGGCATGAAGATGCCCCAGGACATCAGCGTCTGCCTGACGATGCCGCCCGAGCCGAACAGCACGATCCAGGAATAGGCGCCAATGAAGGGCGGCGAGACCAGCGCCAGGATGGCAAGCATCGAGACGAGGCGGCTGCCCGCGATCTGGAGCCGCGCCATGCAGAAGGCCATCACCGAGCCGAGCAGCAGCGCGCCGGCCAGGCCGCCGAACCCGACGATCAGCGTGTTCACGAACGCATTGAAATAGCGCGCGCTGGTGAACAGGCGCTGCCAGTTGGCGAGGCTGAGCCCACCGCTCTCGTCGCGGAAGCTGGAGACCAGCACGAGGCTGAGCGGCATCAACAGCAGCAGGATCAGGATCGCCCAGGCGGCGAAGGCGACGAGGCTCCAGAAGTCCGGCTGCCAGCGGCTGCGCTGGCGGGGCGTGTCGGCGATCGCGCTCATGCCGCACGCCCGACCGTGACGCGGCGGCCTTCCGAGTCGAAGGCGTGCAGGTCGCGCAGGTCGAGGGCGAGCTGGATCTCGCGCCCCGCCTCGATGGAAAGGTCGGGCGGGGGCGCTGCGATCTGCGCCACCAGCCTGTGCCCTTGTGCGCTGACGGTCAGATGCGCCTCGCGGCCGAGATAGGTGAAATGCTCGACCGCCCCGGTCAGGGAGAAGGCGAATTGCGCTGGCGTGTCCGCCTCTGACAGGCGCAGCCGCTCCGGACGGACCGCCCAATGCGCGACCCCGTCGGAGGAGGGCAGGCCGAACGCGCTGGGCGGCAGCAGGTTCATCGTGCCGACGAAGCTAGCGACGAAGCGCGTCGCCGGCTGGCCATAGATCTGCTGCGGGGTCCCGATCTGCTCGACCTTACCGCCATCCATCACGCAGATCCGGTCGGAGATGGCGAGCGCCTCCTCCTGATCATGCGTGACATAGATCGCGGCGATGCCGATCGTCCGCTGGATGGCGCGTATCTCGTCGCGCAGATCGAGCCGGAGTTTGGCGTCGAGATTGGAGAGCGGTTCGTCCATCAGGAGGAGGCGCGGCTTTACGACCATGGCGCGGGCGATGCCGATCCGTTGCTGCTGGCCACCGGACAGGGCCGCCGGCAGGCGATCGGCGAGCGCGGCCAATCGCACGGTCGCAAGCGCCTCGGCGACGCGCTCGCGGATGGCGGAGGCCGGAACCTTGCGGGCTTTCAGGCCGAAGGCGACGTTCTCGGCGACGGTCAGATGCGGAAAGATCGCGTAGTCCTGGAACACCATGCCGATGTCGCGCCGGTGAGGCGGCACGGCCAGCAGGTCGACGCCATCGAGGTCGATCCGTCCCTCGGATAGTTGCGAGAAGCCGGCGATCGAGCGCAACAGCGTGGTCTTGCCGCATCCCGACGGGCCGAGCAACGTGAAGAACTCGCCTTTCCCGACGGCAAAGGAGACGCCGTCCAGCGCGGTGGTTGCCCCATAGCGCTTGATCGCGCCGTCGACTTGCAGATACGCCATGCCGGCAGATGCCCTCGCTCCCTTCGCCTAGTTGCGCATGGCTGTGATTAGACGGCAAGATATCTCATCGATGCCGGCGTCGATCGGTATCCATGGAACAGGGCAGGAGGCGGATCGTGATGTCGAGCGGGATGTGGAAGGGGCGTGTCTTGCTTGTCGCGGCGCTGTCCGTCCTGGCAGGCGCAGCGAGCGCCGCGGACAATAAGGTCGTCGTCTACACCGCGCACAAATCTTCGATCGTGCAGAAGATGATCCCGCTCTTCGAAGCCGCGACCGGGATCAAGGCGGAGGTCGTGCAGCTCGGCTCCAATGACGTCGTCCGCCGGGCCCGCGCCGAGGCGGCGGCGCCGAAGGCCGACGTGATCTGGAGTGCGACCGGCTCGGTCCTGGGCGAGAACGCCGACCTGTTCGTGCCCTATGCTCCCAAGGACCAGAGCGCGATCGACGAACGCTTCGTCAGCAGTCCAGCCTGGACGCCCTATACGACTGTGATCTACGTGCTGATGGTCAATACCCGGCAGGTCAAGGATGCCGATATCCCGAAGAACTGGGCCGAGCTCTCCGATCCGAAATGGAAGGGCAAGGTCGCCTCGGCGCGGGTCGACAATTCCGGCTCGGCCTTCCAGCAGATGACGACCGTGCTGACCGCCGGCGGCGACAAGGGCTGGGAGCTTTACGGCAAGCTCGCCAAGAATTTCATCTTCTCCGACAGCTCAGGGGCTGTCCCGCGCTATGTCGCCGATGGTGAGGCTGCGCTTGGCCTGACGCTCGAGGACAATGCGCTGGAGTACGTCGCCGGCGGCGCCCCGGTGAAGATCGCCTATGTCGAGGATGGCACGACGACCTCGCCCGACGGCGTGGCGATGGTGAAGGGCGCGCCCAACCCGGAGCCGGCGAAGCGCTTCATCGACTGGGCGCTGTCGAAGGCGACGCAGGAAGCACTGGTGAAGGAAGCGGGCCGCCGCTCGGTCCGCAAGGACGTCGCCGCACCGGGTAATGTCAAACCGCTTTCCGAGCTGACGTTGGTCAAGCTCAAATCGGTCGAAGAGCTCGGTGGCACCAAGGCGATGATCGAGAAGTGGCGGCAGGTGACTGGCCAATGACGGCAGCGTAGGCCGGCGCAAACCAGCTCAGATCGACGTCCGCTCATGCACATCGAATGCTTCAGCCTCGGCAAGCGCTTCGCCAGCCCCGAGGAGAACGAGGATAGCGTCGTCGTCCTGCCGGGCCGCGGCTATGCCGTGATCGATGGTGTGACCGACAGGAGCGGGCGCCGCTTCGGCGCCATGCGGGCGGGGCGCTTCGCCTCCGGCCTGGTGGCGGCGGAGGTCACCCGTTTTCTTCTGGCCGAGGACCTGAGCGTTCCTGGCGGGCAGGATCGCGTGCGCAGGCTCGTTCAGGCCTTGGGGGAGGCGCTGCAGGCAGGCTACGCCGCCCATGGCCTGTCCGAACGGGCGGCGACCGATGCCGGCGCCCGGATCGGTTGCACGCTGGCGCTGGGCTATCATGACGGGCCGGTGCTGCAGCTGGTGGCGATCGGCGATTCCGGCATCCGGTTGAGCGGGCAGACGCTTGGCAGGATCCGCCATGTCGAGGCCAAGCCGCTCGACCGGGTGACAGCGTTGATCCGGCGTGAATGCTGGGCTCATCTCGGCAAGCTGCGGGCCGATCCGCTGGCCCAGCGCAAGATCTCGGACGACGCCGTCTGGAACGGATTGCGCGAGCCGCCGGCAGGGTTGAGCGCAGAAGGCTGCGCCACGGTCAGGGCCCATGTCCTGCGCCTCTGCGACGAGGAGATGCCGACGATCTCGCGGGCCGAGATCGAGCGGCTGATCGACAGCGGCATCAGCGGCCAGCGCGCCTTCGCCAATCATCCGACCAGCGACCTCGGCTATGGCGTCCTCGACGGGTTCGCCATCGCCGAGCGGCATGTGTTCGCGGCGGACTATGCCGCGGCCGAGGTCGCAACGCTCGAGTTGTTCAGCGACGGCTATTTCGCCGAGCCCGAAGCTTTCGGCATGGCGGCATGGGAGGCGAGTTTCGCCGAGGTCGAACGGCTCGACCCGGACAAGATCGGCCCCTACGCCAGTGTGAAGGGCTCAGGGCCTGACGGTTGGACCGACGACCGCACCTACCTTGGAGTAGCGTTCGACCGCTGAGACATCCGGCGGTCGGGCTCTGTCTACGAAGAGATGGATTTGAGAGCTTTTTCGAGCGGAATGGACGCCGGTTCACGCGAAGAAAAGGCGGCAGGACAAGGGCTTGGAGGATTTCCGCACTTCGGAGAAACGCGGAAATCCTCTAGATCACGAAATCGATCTCGGCCCTGTGCGCGGCTGCGCGGCTGGCCAAGTCGGCGATCGTCGTGTTGTCGACCACCATCGCCATGGCATCCCGCACGTCCCGCATCACCCAGCGGACGACGCAAGCTTCGATGTCTCCGCAATCCTGACATGGCTTGAAAGCCGATTGGCTGGCGCAATCGATCGGTGCGATCGGGCCTTCAAGGGCACGGATGATGGCTCCGACCTTGATGGTTCTGGCGGGTTTTGCCAGCGCATAACCACCGCCCGGCCCCTTCTTGCTGCGCAGCATGCCGGCGTTGCGCAAGTCGAGCAGGATGGCGTCGAGGAACTTCTTCGAGATGCTGTTGCGCTGGGCGATCTCGGCGATCTGGGCGGTCTCGCCGGCCTCGAGCCCGGCGAGGTGAACCATCGCCTTGATGCCGTATTTGCCCTTGTTGGTCAGCACTGCCCATACCCCGCGTAGAAGTACAGTATATCGATCTGTTTTGCGGGAGCTGCAAGGCGAAGGCGGTTGTACGAACTGCCCGGCGAAGGAGTCTTGATTGCCGCTCAGCCATCGAGGAAGGCGGCGATCTCCGGAGAGGCTCGCAACGCCACCAGCTCCTCCGGCGTCGGCAGGACCGGGCGATCGCGCGCCGCGTCGACCAGACAGAGGAAACCGAGCGGCTCGTCGGGCGCGGCGCGGAACTGATGCCAGGTGTCGCCGGGGATGGTGACGAGATCGAGCGGCCCGATCTCGCTCACCTGCGAGCCAACAAGGCAGCGTCCATGGCCGCGCACGATCATGACGCCGTGGACGTGGCCATGGCGTTCCAGCGTTGTGTGGCCGCCGGGGCCGACCTCGAAATAGCGCAGCTCGCCGGCGAGGTCGGATCGCGAGAACAGGACCTGGCGCGAGACGTCGCGGAACGGCGCATCGCCGTCCTGCTTGTAGGCGCGGCGCTCGACGCCCTGCCAGGCGAAACCGTCCTCATGACGGCGCAGATTGGGGGCTTCGTCCTTGCCGGTATCAGACATGGGATTCGGCGCGGGCTTCCGCTTGCGAGTGCTGGTGAACCTGAGCGACGAACTCGGCCGTGGCTTCGCTCAGCCTGTCGCCTTCGGCGAGCAGGTTGCCGCCGATCAGCAGCATGACGTCACGGCCGTAGAAGTCGAGCATCTCCGGCACGCGCGCGACGCTCATGCCGCCGGCCGGAACCGGGGCGATCGTTGCGAGCCCGGGTTCGGGGGCGAGCGCGGCCTCGGCGATCCGTCGGCAGGTCTCGCCGGAATAACCGAAGCGGCCGCCATGATTGGGGAAGATCACCGCATCGGCGCCGGCGAGCCGCCAGAGCTTGGTCAGGCAGGCCGGATCGATCCGCGCCGCGCCCGCCAGGCTCGGATGGGCGAGGAAGGCGATATCGGGATGATCCCGCCGGAGCTGCTGGACATTGGCCAGGCCGAGGACGGCTGGCGCGACCATCGCGGTGTCGAGCCCTTCTTCGCCGATGATGCGCAACTGCTCGCGGACTACATCGAGGCTGCCGGACAGGCTCGGCACATAGCGCGTCGGGTGGCCGGTCCGCACGGTGGCGCGGCGCACAGCGGCGGCACAGGCCGCGACGCGCTGCGGGAAGGGGCTGTAGGCTTGCCTCGCCAGCCCGTGATCGTCCTTGACGTAGTCGATGCCGCCGAGCGCAAAGGCTTCGGCCAGGCGCGCGAGCTCTGCCGGCGGCAATCCTTGCGGCTTCAGGGCCGAGCAGGTCAGAGCTCGGGCGCTGGCGCCGACGCGCCCGCGCAGGCCGTCGAGCCCGATCTGCGGGCCATCGCCGAATGCGGCACGCAGCTCGGGCGGCAAGGCGAAGTCGGCGAGCGTCAAGTCGTCGTGCAGCGAGGAATTGCCGAACAGCATGTTGAGGAGCTGTCCGGCATCGTCGCCTACCGTGGCTGCGGAGAGCAGGATGCGGATCGCGTGCAGGCCGCCGCCCTTGGGCGCGACCGCGGCGACACGGCCAAGGATTTCACCGAGCACATAGGGATCGTCGACCGCCTCTGGCGGCATCTCGATGCTCTGCTCGACAGCGATCGCCCTGGCCCGCGCCTGGGCATCCTCGGGCGAGCCGCGCAGGTGATAGGTGACTTCGATCCAGCTCATCGTCGATCCCGCCGGGGCGGGGCTCCGCCATTGCGTTTCACACCAGCATTATAGCGCCGCCGCCGCGGAGGCACCTCAGCGCAGCGCGAAGCCGAGTGCAGCCAGCGCATCGCGTATGCGGTCACGCCCGCTCAGCGATTGCGGCCCAGCGACGCGTGCGAGCGCCTGGCGCGACCACGGCACTTGCGGGATCCGCTGCTCGCTCTGGAAGTCCTGGATTGCGGCGTCATAGGCCGCGACCGGCTCGGGCGCGTAGCCCGTGCCGTATTGCTCGCGGTGGAGGATGAGGGCGGGCGAGAGGCGCGGCTTGATGCCGGTGACGACCTCGGGAGCGGGATAACCGAGGCAGAGGCCGAAGACGGGAAACACTTTCGGCGGCAGGCCGAGCTCCTTCGCCACTCGTTCGGGGTCGTTGCGCAGAGCGCCGATATAGACCGTGCCGAGGCCGAGGCTCTCGGCGGCCAGCACGGCATTCTGCGCGGCCAGCGCCGCATCGATGATCGCGACGAACAGGGTCTCGAGATAGTCGAGCGCATCGATCGCGTGAGCACGGGCGGCTCCAAGCTCGCTCAGCCGGTTGAGATCGGCGAGGAAGACCAGCAGGGTCGGGGCCTGCAGAATGTGCTTCTGGTTGCCGGCGATCTCGGCGAGCCGCGCCTTGCGGGCGGGATCGGAAACGGCGACCACGCTCCAGGTCTGCAGGTTGGACGAGCTGGCGGCGGATTGCCCGGCCGCGACCAATGTCTCGATCGTGCCCTCGGGGAGCGGATCGGGCTTGTATGAGCGCACCGAGCGATGCGCGAGAATCTGCCCGATGACCGCGTTCCAGTGTTCCGGTTCCGGTCGGCTCTCGGAGCGATAGCGCGCCTGCAGCAGCGCATGCGCCCCATCGCTTGCCGAAACTTCCGAGAGCGCGGTGTGACGGGCGTCGGTGACGTCGAGGGCAGCGGTCATCGTCGGATGTCCGTTCTGGAAGGCGCGGGTCAGCGAGGATAACGGCATCAGCGGGCCATGCCCCAGCGCCGGATCGTCGCCTTCTCGATCGCCGCGAAGACGAGGTTCTCGACCACAAGGCCGATCAGGATGACCAGCAGCAGGCCGGCGAAGACCTTGTCGGTGTAGAGCTCGTTGCGGTTCTGGAAGATGTACCAGCCGAGGCCGCCGCGGCCCGAGGAGGCGCCGAAGACGAGCTCGGCGGCGATCAATGTGCGCCAGGCGAAGGCCCAGCCGATCTTGAGGCCGGACAGGATCGCTGGCAGCGCCGCAGGCACCAGAATGCCGAAGACATAGCGCAGGCCGTTGAGGCCGTAATTGCGGCCGGCCATGCGCAGGGTGTCCGGCACGCCCTGGAAACCGGCGAAGGTGTTGAGCGCCACCGGCCAGAGCACCGAATGGATCAGCACGAAGATCAGGCTGCCCGAACCGAGGCCGAACCAGAGCAGCGCCAGCGGCAAGAGGGCGATCGCCGGAAGCGGGTTGAACATCGCGGTCAAAGTCGAGAGCAGGTCGCGACCGATCTGCGTCGAGATCGCCAGTGTCGTCAGCAGGAAGGCAAGCGCCAGCCCAGCTGCGTAGCCTTGCGCCAGCACGACCAGCGAAAGCCGCGCGCGCTCAATCAGTTCGCCGCTCGCCAGCCCTTCGAACAAGGCCTGCACCGTGGCGAAGAACGTCGGCAGCAGGAGCTCGTTGTCCTGCCAGCGCGCCAGCATCTCCCAGAGCAGAGCGAGCACGATGAGGATCAGGCCCTTGCGCAGCCAGCCCTGGCCAGCGACGCGCTCGATCAGCGGGCGCGGGCGCTCGACGACAGTTGCGAAGAAGGGCGGCAGCGGCTGGTCGTATTCCGGCCGGATCGGCGGCTGTGTGAGGCTCATGGCTTCGCCTCCGCCGCGGCGGCGTGCTCATGTTCGAACAGCCGCTCGTGCAGGCGGCGAACGGCCGCTTGGAATGGCGCTCCGCCTGTGCTCGCGAGATCGAATTCGTGGCTGTTGAACTCGGCCCGCAGCCGGCCGGGATGGGGTGAGAGCACCGCGACGCGGTTGCCGACGATCAGCGCCTCCTCGATCGAATGGGTGACGAAGAGCAGGGTGAAGCGGACCTCGTCCCAGAGCGCCAGCAACTCCTCCTGCATCCGGCGCCGGGTCAGCGCGTCGAGCGCGGCGAAGGGCTCGTCCATCAACAGGATGCTCGGCTGCATCGCCAGGGCGCGGGCGATGGCGACGCGCTGCTTCATGCCGCCGGAGAGCTGGTGCGGATAGCTGTCGGCGAATCTGGCGAGCCCGACCTTCTCGACATAGTGGCGCGCCCGCTCCAGCGCCTCGCGGCGCGCCAGCGTGCGCGAGGCCGTAAGCGGGAAGGCAACGTTCTGGAGGACGGTCTTCCAGGGCGGGAGCTGGTCGAATTCCTGGAAGACGACGATGCGGTCGGGCCCTGGCCCGCTGATCGGCCGGCCACCGAGCCGGATCTCGCCCTCGACCGGAGCGATGAAGCCGGCGACGGCCTTGAGCAGGGTCGACTTGCCGCAGCCGGACGGACCGAGCAGCACGAAGCGGTCGGCTTGGTGCACATCGAAGCCGACACGGTGCGTGGCGCGCACAATGGTCTCGGCCGTGCGGTATTCGAGGCTGACCCCGTCGACCTGCAGGAGCGGCGCGGCGCTCTTGTTCGGCGCCGTTGCTGCCGATGTGCCCTGCGCCGCGCGCGCTTGCCGGATCTCGGCCACCGAGCTGTCGCGCAGGAGTTCGTCGGCGACGAGCGTCATGCCGGCCTCAGCTGCCCGCGGCGATGCGCGGATCGGTGAAGAAATAGTCGCTCAGCGCCTTCGGCTCGTTCTTGATCGCGCCGACGCGATGCAGGAACTGGCCGAGGCCGAGCGTGTTCTGCGGCTCAACCTTGAAGGTCACCTCCGGGTTCTTGATGACCTGCAGCAGCAGCTTGCGGTCGCCCTTGCCGCCATTGGCCTTGAGATAGATGTCGGCGGCCTGCTCGGGGTTGGCGGCGATGAACTTCGCGGCTTCGTCGAGCGCGTCGAGGAAGGCGCGATAGGTCTTCGGGGCGTCCTTGTAGAACTTCTCGGTACCGTAAAGCACGGTCGAAGACGCCGGCCCACCCTGGACGTCGTAGGATTTGAGCACGATGCGGGCGTTCGGGTTCTCGGCCAGCTCCTGCTCCTGGAAGGGCGGATTGCCGAAATGGCCGGTGATCTCGGTGCCGCCCTTGATGATAGCGGCGGCGGCTTCGGGGTGGGGCAGGGCGACGCTGATCTTGTCGAGCCTGGCGAACTCCTTGTCGCCCCAGAGCTTGGCCGAAGCCCATTGCAGGATGCGCGACTGCACGGAGACGCCGACGGCGGGCAGGGCGATCCTGTCCTTGTCGGTGAAGTCGGCGATCGTCTTCACGTTCGGATTATTGGTGACGAGGTAGTAGGGGAAGTTGCCGAGCGAGGCGACGCCCCTGACGCTCTGCTTGCCTTTGGTGCGGTCCCACAGGGTGAAAAGCGGGCCGACGCCGGCGCTGGCGATCTCGATCGAGCCGGAGAGCAGCGCGTCGTTCACCGCCGCTCCGCCCGATAGCTGGGTGAACTCGACCTTGATGTCGATGCCGGCCGCCTTGCCGTGCTTCTCGATCAGCTTCTGCTCGGCGGCGACATCGAGCAGGAGGTAGACGACGCCGAACTGCTTGGCGATGCGCAGCTGGCCCTCCGCCGCGAAGGCCGCTCCAGAGAGGCTGAACGACAGCGCTGTACCGACCGTCAGGACTGCTGCCCCCCGGCGTGACAGCTTCTTCCAAATCGCCATATCGAGCTCCTGAAACATGTCGAACTCCGGAAAAAAACAGCGGCGGCCTGTATCTCGGGCCGCGCTGGGCCATGCCGAAACTTGCGGTCCAACGAGGCAAGCGTCAATGAGAATGTTCTTTTTAAAGAACAGGAGAATGGAGTGCTTTATTGCTGCTGGCCTCGTCGATGAGGAGTATTTCTTTTCTGGTAAGCGGCGAGCGTGTTGGCTCCGGTTTTAAGAGGTCGATTTTGTCGATGATATAAGGGTATGGTTCGTTTAAAAGAACTGCGCCGCTCGACCTCTCGCTACCGCCGGTGGCTGGAGGCGACGCTTGCAGCCGGGCGGCGAGCGCGGACCGGCAGCTAGCAGGCCGCAGGACGGCTGCTTGATCGCTCGGGCGCGAGTGTTCGCCTCGTCGAATGCATGGAGAACGGACCGGGGTCTCCGGCTCGCTCCGGTCCCATTGGCTCTGCAATGCGCTCGTTGAGGAGTGCAACTTCCAGTTGACTTGGCCGTTGGAATCTCCGTTTGATGCCGTAGGGTAAGGGGGGTATCAATGGCACGACTTTGCGTCTTGCTGGCTGTCGCGTTGTTGGCCGCCGGCTGCTCCGCGCAGCAACTCGCGCTGCAGGTGGCGGATCTCTCGGAGACCACCTCGAAGATCGAGAACGATCAGATTCTCGCCAACCTCAGTGCATTCATCGACGATCCATACCGGACCCCGTCCCACGTTACGCTCGGAACCGGCCAGGCATCGACTTCGAGGAGCGTGACGGGCAGCATGACGTTGCCTCAGTTCGACTTCTCGCAACCGTCGCGATCGGGCACGGCCTCGGGGACCCTCGGCTCCGCGATGCAATGGCAAATGGCGCCCGTCATCGATCCGGATGACCAGAAGCGGCTCCAGGCCCTCTATCAGTTTGCGATCTACTGCACGGGCGAGGGCGGCGCGCCCCTGCCGGTCTGTCGCAACTTCGCGGCGGAATACCCGGCGATCGGCTATCGGCCGGGCTCCTCCATGCGGGATCCGCGTCGCGAAGTCGCGCGGATGCGGGAGAGGTGGCTGTACTGGGGTGAGGCTGCGCGACCGCCGGGCGCCATCTCGGCCGGAACCTATGGTCGCCATGCGCTGTATGTGATGCCGGCCGGCTTTGACAGGTTCAGAGGCTACATCCGGACGTCGATCTTCGCACCGGACCCGCCGGCGGCGACCGGCAAGCGGGCAGGCCGCTCGGCCGGCGACCGGAAAGCGTCGGGCGGGCGGTCCGCCGTCCCGCCGCGGGCGCCCCTGCCGCAATTCGTTCCGAACATCCTCCCGACGCAATAAGCTCACTGTGCGGAAGGGAAGGGAGATGAAGGATCTTGTCGTCTCCGGCCAGTCCACCAAATGGTCGGTCTCGACGGAGATTCGCAGGCCGGCGACGGCCAGGATACTGCAGACTTCCGTTTCGACCGATCGAACAGCTTGCGGTCGTGACCGATAGCCGGTTTTTCGGGCGGGCGTGACGCCATCGGCCGGATTCTGGCTAGGCGGGCATGTGGTCGGTTGGAGGCAACGGCGCCTCGCTTTCCAGGAACAGCCGGATCTCGTCGGCTAGCCAGTCCCGGACGGCCCGCACCTTGGCATGATCGTGGTTCCCCGGCCGGTAGACGAGATCGTAGCCGCGCTCCGCCGCGAGTTTCAGGTCCGGGAAAGGAGCGACGAGGCGGCCGGCCGCGAGGTCTTCAGCAACGAGCACGCTGCGCCCGAGCGCCACGCCTTCTCCGCGCAGAGCCGCTTCGATCGCCAGGCTTCCATGGCTGAAGGCCGGGCCGCGACCGCGAATCTTGTCCGCGCCGGCCATCGCGAACCATTGTTCCCAGTTCGCCAGCATGCGGTCCTCGTGCAGCAGGGTGCAACTGGCCAAAGCTGCCGGCGATGACCATTCGCCGATCCTGCTGCGATAGGCTGGACTGCAGACCGGCGTGACCGTCTCGTCGAGGATCCGCTCTGCGGTGGCGTTGGGATACGGCCCGATCCCGTAGCGGATCGCAGCGTCGACGCGCCCGTCGCTCAGATCGACATTGATGTCGGTCACGTCGAGGTGGACATCATAGTCCGGAACGCGGGCCATCAGCCGATGCAGCCGCGGAGCGAGCCATTTGCTGGCCAGCGATACATTGGTGCTGATCGTCAGGCGCTTTGTCGCATTCAGACTGCGCAGGCGCTCAGCCTCCCTCGTCAGCTCTGCGAGGCTGTGGCTGACCACCTGTAGAAAGTCAGCGCCTGCATCGGTCAAGACGATCCGTCGGGTCAGCCGTTCGAACAGGGCGATGCCCAGATGCGCTTCCAGCGCCTTCACGTGGCGGCTCACCGCGCCATGTGTGACATTCAGTTCGTCGGCCGCCAGCGTCATGCTCAGCAGCCGTCCGGCGGCTTCGAAGGCGCGCAGGGTTTGCAGAGGCGGAAGGCGGCTGCTCATAGGGCTCACGCGTGAGTCATACTCACGCATTATGTGACGACAAATGGTTTGTCGGGAAGTGGGGGCTGGCCTAGTGCTTCATCCCGTCGCCGCAGTGCATCCCGAAGACCCGCAGATGAGCCAGACGGTATTGGTCACCCGGCCCAATCCTTCCGCAGGAAGCTTCGCGGCGATGCTGCTGCTCGCTGTGATGTGGGGCGTCTCGATACCGATCACCAAGCTTGGCCTGCTCAGCGTTCCGCCGCTGACGCTGACCGCCTTGCGCTTTGCCATCGCCTTGCCGCTGATGTTCGCCCTCGTCGTGGGCAAGCAGCGCCTGCCGCTCCGCGCGGTCCCCCGCCTCGCTGCACTCGGTGTCCTCGGCATCGGCATAGGCCAGGTGGCACAAACCTTCGGCGTCGTCGGAACCTCGGCCTCGGTCGCGACCATCATTTCCGCGACCATTCCGCTCTTCGTCGTCCTCTTCGCCGCCGCACGGCTGCGGCAGTCCGTCTCGGCGCTCCAGGCACTGGGGCTCGTCGCCGCCTTCATCGGCATCGCTCTTGTCGCTTCGGGACGCGCGGACGCGGCTGCTCCGATGTCCCAGACGAGCCTGGGTGGCGCTGCGCTCGTTCTACTCTCGGCCGTCACCATCGCCTTCTATTATGTCTGGAGCGTCGAGCTGACCGAGCAATACGGCACTGCGACGGTGGCGGCCTGGAGTACGTTCTTCGGCTTCGTCGCGCTGTTGCCCTGGACCGGCTGGGAAATATGGCATGTGCCGTTCGAGGTGACCGCCACGGGCCTCGCGACGGCCGTCTATCTCGGCCTTGTGGTGACGGTGGCGGGTCTGTTCCTCTGGATCCATCTGCTGCGCACCGTCCCGGCACGCATTGCCGCCGGTATTCAGTATCTCCAGCCCGTTGTCGGCGTCGCCGCGGCCTCGGCGATGTTCGGCGATCAGCTCGGCCTGCTCTTCGTCCTGGGCGTCCTTCTGGTGCTCGGGGGCCTCGCGCTGACTGTGACGAACTCCGGCAAGGGGGCGGCCTAGCCGCCCGGTCACCGGGCGCCAGCCGTCCGCAGGGCCAGATCGAGCAACGCGCCGCCGTTCAACCCGGCGAGCATGCTGAAGTGATGCCCCGGGCAGATCAGTGGCTCGGGCGCCTGCCAGACTGTCGCGAGCGTCGCCGATTGCCGCTTGAAGGCCTCGCTCTCACCCTCGCCGACCGCGAAGGCGAGGCGTGTGCTGGCCGGGCGCGAGCGGGTGAGGGGGCTGAGCCGTGTCGCTCGCTCGACATCGTCGAGGCCGAGCAGGCGCCCGATCGGCAGATGGCCGAGTGGCTTCAGGTCATAGAGGCCGGAGAGCAGCAAGGCCGAGGCGATCGGCGGCGCCGCGGGGTCGCACAGCGCCATCGCGGCGAGATGGGCGCCGGCGGAATGGCCGCTGATGTGCAGTTGTGCCGGATCGAGGCCGAGCGTGTCGGCCTCGCGGACGAGGAAATTCAGTGCGGCGCCGGTCTGGGCGATGCTCGCCTCGAGCGGCGTATCCGGCGCCAGCCCGTAATTCGGCTGGGCGACTGCGAAACCGGCATCGAGCAGTCCCTGCGAGAACTGCGCGTGCTGGAGCTTGTCGGAGGCCTGCCAGTAGCCGCCATGGATGAAGACGAAGATCGGCGCGCGCTGGACACCGGCCGGGCGATAGAGATCGAACGTCTCGAAGCGGCCCGAGCCATAAGCGAGGTCGAGCCCGCCATGGCTGGCGCGGAACGCTGCGCCGTCTTTGCTCCATTGCCGGAACAGCGCGGTCATGTCGGCCTGCAGGCGCGGGCTGTACTGGCGGCCGAGCTCACGCAGCGAATAGCCCTCGACCTCGGTGTCGGGCAGCGGCTGCGGCAGGGCGTGGCGAGCGCGGATCGTCAGGCCCGGCTCCGCTCCGGGCCGCAGACGGATCGGCGGCCGGAAGCCGGCAAAGACCTCGCGATAGGCCAATTCGACTGTATGACGCGAAAGATGGAAGGCGGCGGGGTCGGCGCTCTCCCACACCATGCCGGTCAGGTGATGCGGGCCGCAGCCGGCCGCGACGAGGCCGGCGAGGATTTCGCTCAGCGTGTCGCGCAGGGCTTCGACGGGATCGCTCGCAAGGCTGCGCGCGACGATCTCGTTCTCAGACGCCGACATAGCGATGCACCAGTTCCGCATTGGCCGCGAGGTCGCTGCTGGAGCCCGACCAGACCGTGCGCCCCTTCTCGATGATGTAGTGCCGGTCGGCGAGGCGCTTCAGCACGGCGATGTTCTTGTCGATCAGCAGGATCGACTGCCCCTGCGCCTTCAGCGCCTCGATGCAGCGCCAGATCTCGGCGCGGATCACCGGCGCCAGACCCTCGGTCGCTTCGTCGAGGATGAGGAGCTTGGGATTGGTCATCAGCGCCCGGCCGACCGCGAGCATCTGCTGCTCGCCGCCCGAGAGGGTGCGGGCCGACTGGCCGGCGCGTTCCTGTAGACGCGGGAACAGCGCGTAGACCCGTTCCAGCGTCCAGGGTGACGACCGCCCGAGCCGGTTCGCGGCGGTGGCGACGAGGTTCTCGCGCACAGTGAGCGTCGGGAAGACCTGCCGCCCCTCCGGCACCAGGCCGATGCCGCAGCGCGCGATCGCTTCCGGCGTGCTGCCCTTCAGCGCGCGGCCGTCGAAGCTGATCTCGCCGCCTTTGGGCGCGAGCAGCCCCATCAGCGAGCGCACCGTCGTGGTCTTGCCCATGCCGTTGCGTCCGAGCAGGGTGACGACCTCGCCCTCGCCGATGTCGAGGCCGACATCGAACAGCACCTGGCTGGCGCCATAGGCCGATTGCAGGTTGCGCACGCTCAGCATCAGGCGTCCCCCTCGCCGAGATAGGCGGTGCGCACGTCCTCGTTGTCGCGGATTTCTGCCGCCGTGCCGGTCGCGATGATCCGGCCATAGACCAGCACCGAGATCCGGTCGGCCAGAGCGAAGACCGCGTCCATGTCGTGCTCGACCAGCAGCATGGTGACGCGGCCCTTCAGTCCCGAGAGCATCGCGACCATCTGCTCGCTCTCGGCATGGCCCAGGCCCGCCATCGGCTCGTCGAGCAGCAAGAGGCGCGGCTCGCAGGCGAGCGCGATGGCGAATTCGAGCTGCTTCTGCTCGCCATGGGAGAGATCGGCGACCTTGACTTCGGCCCGATGGGCAAGGCCGGCGGTGGTGAGATGCTCGCGGGCGCGCTGGCGCAGGCCCTTGTCGCGGCGGGCATCGGCGAGGAAGCGGAAGCTGTGCCCCTGCCGCGCCTGCACCGCGAGCGCGACATTGTCGAGCATGCTGAAATCGGGCAGCAGCTGGTTGATCTGGAAGGTGCGGGCGAGGCCGCGCTGGACGCGCTGCGGTGTGGCGAGTGCATCGATCGGCTCGCCCTCCAGCCTGATCTCGCCTTCATCATGGCTGAGCTCGCCGAAGAGCTGGGTCAGCAGCGTGGTCTTGCCGGCGCCGTTCGGGCCGATCAAGGCGTGAATCTCGCCCTCGACGACATCAAGGTCGACATTGTCGGTGGCGACGAGCCCGCCGAAGCGCTTGCGCAGGCCGCGGACTGAGAGGAGCGGCTGGGTCATCGCTCGCTCCTGCCGAGGCCGAGGCGGCTGAACAGCCCGTTGAGACCGCCCTGCGTGAACAGGACGACGAGCAGCAGGATCGGCCCGAGGATGAGCTGCCAGTGCTCGGTCCAGGAGGTCAGCACGGTCTCGAGGATCACGAGGGCGGCGGCGCCGAAGAGCGGGCCGAGCAGGGTGCCGACGCCACCGAGGATGACCATGATCATCAGCTCGCCCGATTTGGTCCAGTGCAGCATGTCCGGGCTGACGAAGCGCAGATAATTCGCCATCAGCGCGCCGGCGAGGCCGGTGCCCATGCCGGAAATGACGAAGGCGGCGAGCTTGTAGCGATAGGGCGCGATGCCGATCGCCGCCATGCGCCGCTCGTTCTGGTGAATGCCGGCGAGCACCATGCCGAAGCGCGAGCCGACGATGCGCCAGAGCGCCAGGAAGACCAAAGCCGCGATGGCAAGGCAGATGAAATAGAAGGTGATGTCGTCGCGAGTGTTGAGCCCGAACAGCTCGTTGCGGCGGCGGATCGTCATGCCGTCATCGCCGCCATAGGCTTTCAGCGAGACGAACAGGAAGAACAGCATCTGCGCGAAGGCGAGCGTGATCATGATGAACTGCACGCCGCTGGTGCGGAGCGACAGCGCGCCGATCAGCAAGGCGAGCAGGCCACCGACCAGGATCGCGGCCGGCAGCGTGATCAGGAGCTGGCTCGTGCCCGGGATCAGGCCGAGGAAGAGGCTGTCATCGACGTAATTGCGATAGAGGATGCCGACGACATAGCCGCCGACGCCGAAGAAGGCAGCGTGGCCGAAGGACACCATCCCGCCAAAACCGAGCGCGAGATTCAGGCTGGCGGCGGCGATTGCATAGATCAGCACGCGGGTCGCCAGCGGCACCAGAGCCGGCTGGCCGAGCGCCTGGACGAGGAAGGGCAGGGCGACGAGGCAAAGCGCCAGCGCGAGCAGCATCAGCGCGCGGCTTGCGCTCGGCGTATTGGGGCCGGTGTGGGTGATGGCGTCCTCAGACATTGGCGGGGAAGAGTCCCTTGGGCCGCACCAGCAGCACCACGGCCATCAGCATGTAGATGCCCATCGAGGCCAGGCCGGCGCCGAGCGCGTCGGCCTCCGAGCCGGTCATGACCTGGCGCAGCAGGCCGGGCAGAAAGGCGCGCAACACGGTGTCGACGAGGCCGACCAGCAGCGCGCCGAAGAAGGCGCCGCGGATCGAGCCGACGCCGCCGATCACCACCACGACGAAGGTCATGATCAGGATCTGCTCGCCCATGCCGACCTGCACGGCGAGGATCGGCCCGGCCATCAGCCCGGCAAGGCCGGCGAGCAGGGCGCCGAGCCCGAAGACGGCGGTGTAGAGCAGGCGGATGTCGACACCGAGCGCCCGGACCATCTCGCGATGCGTCGCGCCGGCCCTGACCAGCATGCCGATGCGGGTGCGGTTGATTAGGAGGTAGAGCCCGAGCGCGACGGCGAGGCCGACCGCGATGATGATCAGCCGATAAATCGGGTAGGTGAGGCCGGGCAGCAATTCGATCGAGCCATTGAGCGCCGGCGGTACCGAGACGAAGAGCGGCTGGCGCCCGAACAGCAGGGTGACGCTCTGGTTGAAGATCAGGATCAGCGCGAAGGTCGCCAGCACCTGGTCGAGATGGTCGCGGGCATAGAGCCGGCGTAGTACGAAGAGTTCCATCGCCATGCCGACGATGGCCGCTGCCGCGAGGCCCGCGATGATGGCGATGATGACCGAGCCGGTCTGCGCCGCGGCGAAGGCGGCGGCATAGGCGCCGACCATGTAGAGCGAGCCATGGGCGAGGTTGATCACGCCCATGATGCCGAAGATCAGCGTCAGCCCGGCGGCGAGCAGGAACAGCATCACGCCGAACTGCAGGCCGTTGAGCAGTTGTTCGAGAACGAGCGTCATTGCAGGTCACGTCCGGCTGGCGACGGGATGGGCAGGCAGCGGCCCATCCCGTCGATGCGGGAGCTTGTCAGTGATTCAGAGCTTGCAATCCTTGGCGTAGGCATCGCTGTGATTGCTCAGCACCTTGCCTTGCGTCTTCAGCACCGGCGCGCCATCCGCGCCCTTCTCGACCTTGAGCGCGTACCAGTCCTGGACCGGGTGCTGGTTCGGGCCGAACTTGAAGGCGCCGCGCACCGACTGGAAATCGGCCTTGGCGAGCGCCTTGCGCAGCGCAGGCACATCGGCCTTGCCGCCTGTCGCCTTCAGCGCCGAGGCGATGGCCAGCGCAGTGTCGTAGCCCTGGCTGGCATAATAGGTCGGCACCCGGTTGTAGGCCTTGGTGAAGGCCTCGACGAAAGCCTTGTTCGAGGCGTTGTCGAAGTCGGTGTTCCAGTGCGCGGTGACGCTGAGCCCGAGCGCGGCGTCGCCGACGGCCTTCAGCGTGGTCGCGTCGAGCGAAGGCTCGGCCAGCACCATCGGGGTTTTGCCGAGCAGGCCCGCCTGCTGGTACTGGCGCAGGAAGGCGATGCCGAGACCGCCCGGATGGAACTGGAAGACGACGTCGGGATTGGCCGAGCGGATCTGCGCCATCTCCGGCGCGAAATCGGTCTGGTCGAGGCGGGTATAGACCTCGCCGACGACCTCGCCCTTGAACAGACGCTTGAAGCCGGCGAGCGCATCCTTGCCCGCCTGGTAGTTCGGGGCGAGGATGAAGGCCTTCTTGTAGCCGAGATTGGTGGCGTGCTGGCCGGCGCTCTCATGCAGGCTGTCATTCTGCCAGGAGACGACGAAATAGTTCTCGTTGCACTCCTTGCCGGCGAAGTTCGACGGCGCGGCATTGGGGCTGACATAGAGCGCCCCGGCATCGACGATATCGGGCACGGTCGCGCCGGCGACGTTCGAGAAGACGATGCCGGTCATGATCTTGATGCCGTCGGTCTTCAGCATCTTCTCGGCGATCTGCTTGCCCTGGCCGGGCTTCAGCGCGTCGTCCTCGACCACGAGCTCGACCGGCGCGCCGCCGAGCTTGCCGCCGTTCATGTCGATGGCGAGCTTGAAGGCATCGCGGATGTCCTGGCCGAGATAGCCGCCCGGCCCCGACAGCGTCGTGACCATGCCGATCTTGACCGGCGCCTGCTGGGCCAGCGCCGGCATGGCGACGGCGGCTGCCAGCATCATTCCCAGGCATACTGATTTACGCTGCTGCATGGTTCCCCTCCTCCGATCATTCGCGTCGGATTGTTCGAATTTATTTTAAGCTTAAAACAATTTCGGATCGGCACGCAAGTGTCGCGAAGGCGCCGGGTGGACCGGCGCCTTCGTCGTCATTCAGAGCGCGACCCAGCCGGCCGGCGGCTTCCGGCCGGGATGGACGGCGCCGCACTGCTTGCAGGTGCGGGCCTTCTCGTCGGCGAAGAAGGCTTCGTAGAGCGGCGGCAGATCCTTCACGAGATCCCCGACCTTCAGTTCGATGCGATGCACCAGGCCGTTGCACTCGAAGCAGTACCATTCGAAGCCGTCGACCTGGTCGTCATGGCGCGCCGGCTCGACCACGAGCCCGATAGAGCCCTCCTGCGGGCGCTGCGGCGAATGGCGCACATGCGGCGGCAGCAGGAAGACGTCGCCCTCGCGGATCGTGACGTCGTAATGCTTCCCGTCATCGACCAGCTTCAGCATCATGTCGCCCTTGAGCTGATAGAAGAACTCCTCGACGGGATCGTCATGGAAATCGGCGCGCTGGTTCGGCCCGCCCACCACCATCACGGTCATCTGGCCGTCGGAGAACACCTTCTTGTTGCCGACCGGCGGCTTCAGCAGGTGCTCGTTCTCCGCGATCCACTTCTTGAAGTTGAAAGCCTTCAGCCGTCCTTCGGTCGCCATATCCGTCTCTCCCGTCGTTCAAGCCCTAAGTCTCAGCCAGCCTTGGCCAGCGGTGATCCGGCAAGCTTCAGGCCGCAGCTCTCGAAGGCGGCGCGCGTCGCCGCCTTCTCGGCTTCGGTCAGCTCCAGCAGCGGTGCACGGACGCGCCCGCCGACCTGGCCGAGCAGCTCCTGCCAGTATTTCTGATGCGCATGCGGCTTCTCGGCCGGCCGCGTCGTGCGCAGCGCCTCGCGCACCGGATTCAGGCTGTCGCGCACCGCATGGGCCTTCTCGACCTCGCCGGCAAAGGCGAGATCGGTGTACTCACGCATGCGCCGGTCGGCCGCCGTCTGGATCAGATAGGGCGGCGAGGAGCAGAGATAGACCTGCCAGCCGAGCTCGACGATGTTGTCGAGCCATTCCTCCTCGGAGGCGGTGCTGACCAGAATGCGATCGCCGGCGAGCCGGGTCAGCTCGGCATACATGGCGCGCGGCACGCTGTACTTGATCGCGACGACGTTCTCGATGTCGGCGAGCCGGTTGCACAGCTGCGGGCTCATCAGATAGCCGGAGTCAGGGTGGCTCCAGAGCGCGATGCCGATATCGACTTGTTCGGCGATGGTCCGGTAGTACTGGTAGAGCGTCTCGTCCTGCGCCTTGAAGAAGTGCAGCAGCGGCGCATGCACGACGATGTAGTCGGCGCCGACCTTCTGGGCGTGCTTCGCCAAGTCTATCACGACGTCCATGTTCTGGTCGGAGCAGGACATGATCGTCTGGCCGCGACCGGCCGTGGCCTCGACAGCGAGCTCGAAGCTGCGCTTGCGTTCCTCGACCGACATCGAGAAGAACTCGCCCTGCTTGCCGGCGATGAACAGGCCGTCGATGCCGAGATCGTCGGTCCAGTGCCGGATATTCTCGCGGAAACCGTCCTCGTCGATGGCAAGCGACTGAGTGAAGGGCGTGAGCGCCGCCGCCCAGATGCCCTTCATATTGGCGCGGGTGTAAGCCTTCGCGTCCTTCCTGGCGTATTTCATCTGGACTGTCTCCCTGTCGCCCGCCGGTCAGATCGCCATGCGGTGCGAGACGTTCTTGATGATCGTGTAGTGCGAGAGCCCTTCGGCGCCGCCCTCGCGGCCATAGCCGCTGTCCTTGACTCCGCCGAACGGCACCTCGGCGACCGAGGCCTCCAGCGTGTTGATGGAGACGTTGCCAGCTTCGATCTCGTCGGCGAGACGATCGGCCCGGCTGGCTGAATGGGTGAAGGCATAGGCGGCGAGGCCGAAGGGCAGGCCGTTCGCCTTGGCGATCGCCTCGTCCAGCGTCGAGACCGGATTGATCACCGCGAGCGGCCCGAACGGCTCCTCGCGCATGACCCTGGCATCGTCGGGAACATCGGCGAGCACGGTCACCGGGAAGAAATAGCCGCGATTGCCGATGCGCTCGCCGCCGGCCAGCACGCGGGCGCCCTTGGCTTTGGCGTCGGCGACCAGCACCTCCATCGCCTCGATGCGGCGATGATTGGCGACCGGACCCATCTGCGTTGCGGCATCGAGGCCGTTGCCGATCACGACCGAGCGCGCCTTCTCGGCGAAGGTTTTGGCGAAGGCCTCGTAGATCGGCTCCTGCACGAAGAAGCGCGTCGGCGAGGTGCAGACCTGGCCGGCATTGCGCGATTTGCGGATAGCCGAGGCCGTCGCCGCCGCGACCGGATCGACATCGTCGCAGACGATCACCGGGGCATGGCCGCCGAGCTCCATCAGCACCGGCTTCATATGGTCGGCGGCGATCCGGGTCAGATGCTTGCCGACGGCGGTCGAGCCGGTGAAGGCGATCAGCCGGGTCTGCTCCTGCGGGATCAGATAGGAGGAGATGTCGGCCGGCACGCCGAAGACGAGGTTGAACACGCCGGGCGGCAGGCCGGCATCGTGCAGGGCGCGGGCGATGTGGAGCGCGCCGGCCGGCGTCTCCTCCGCCGCCTTCAGGATGATCGAGCAGCCCGCGGCGAGCGCCCCGGCGATCTTGCGCGCCGGCTGGCTCATCGGGAAATTCCAGGGCGAGAAGGCCGCGACCATGCCGATCGGCTGGTGCATCACGACATATTTGATGCCGGGCTCGCTCGGGATCACCCGTCCATAGGTGCGCTGGCCCTCGGCCGCGTCCCATTCGAAGAACTCACAGCCGCGGATCACCTCGAGCTGCGCCTGGGCGAAGGGCTTGCCGTGCTCGAGCGTGATCGCATGGGCGATCTCGTCGATGCGGGCGCGCATCAGCGCCGCGGCCTTGAGCATGATCTCGCCACGGGCGCGCGGCGAGGTCCGGCTCCAGACCTTGAAGCCGTCCTTGGCCGCCGCCAGCGCATCGTCAAGATCGGCGCGAGCCGCAACGGGAACAGCGCCGATCACGCTCTCGTCGGCCGGATTGAGCACCGGCAGGCTGTCGGAGGTCTTGCGCCAGGCGCCGCCGATATAGAGCTTGAGATCGGGATAGGCGGTCATGAAAAGCCTCGAACGGAGCGGCCAGCGGCGCGATGTCGAGGCATGATGGCTGCGGCCACGGTCATATGGAATTCAGCTTATTTGTCTGAATTCAGATGCTGTGCTTATAAATTGCCATGGCAGTCACACTCCGACAGATCCAGGCCTTCCTCGCCGTCGCGGAACTGGGCACCTTCACCAAGGCTGCCGAGCGTCTGCACATGGCGCAGCCGGCGCTGTCGCAATTGGTGCGCGAGCTGGAGCACGAGCTCGGTATCCGCCTGTTCGACCGCACCACCCGCCGGGTCGAACTGACCGAGGGCGGCCGGGAATTCCAGGGTGCATCGGCCAAGATCGTCCACGATCTCGACCTCGCCATCCAGAACGCCAACGATCTCGCCGAGCGCCGGCGCGGCCGGATCACTGTCGCCGCTCCGCCCTTGCTGGCGGCGGCGATCCTGCCCGAGGCGATCGCCGAGATGCGCGAGCGCTTTCCCGGCGTGCAGGTCGCAGTGCTCGATGCCCGCACCGACACGATCATCGAGGCCGTTAGGACGAACCGGGCCGATTGCGGCCTCGGGACCTTCGCCGCCGTCGAGGACGGCATCGAGCGCATCCCGATGGCGCGCGATCAGCTGATGCTGTTCAGCAGTCCCGGCAGCCGCTTCGCCGGCGCAACGGTGGACTGGCGTGACTTGCAGAACGAGCCGCTGATCACGCTGACCCGCGACAGCGGCATACGGCTCCTGGTCGAAGTCGCTTACGAGACCGTCGGCATTCCACTCATGCCGGCCTATGAAGTCTCGCAGATCACCACCGCACTGGCTCTGGTCGAAGCCCGCCTCGGCGTCGCCGTGCTCCCGACCTATGCGCGCGCTGCTGCGCCGCATCGCAGGATCGTCGCCTACCCGCTGTCGAACCCTGCGATCGCGCGCGATATCGTTATGATCAGGCCCGGCGGCCGCTCGGTACCGCCGGCTCTGGCGACCTTCGAAACGATCCTGCGGCGCTATGCCCGCCGTCTCGCGCCCGCGGATGCCGATTGATCGGGGGGCGGGGCCATGCGGGCATCACCCCGGGCGTCTTCGCCAGGCGCAGAGCTGCGCGCTTGCCCGGCTCCGGCGCGGCCCTAGACTGATCCCATGGCACATTCTCTGAAGCCCGGTGCGACACCGGCAGCCGTCTCCGCCGGCCCGAACCAGCCGAACCTCGACTCCGACGCGGTCTGGGAGGCCCGGCGCGATCTCGCCGTCTGCTTCCGCATGGCTGCGCGCTATGGCTTCGAGGAGGGCATCTGCAACCATTTCTCGGCGCTGGTGCCGGGCTATGACGACCTCTTCATCGTCAATCCTTATGGCTGGGCCTTCCGCGAGCTGACCGCTTCCAAGCTCCTGATCTGTGACTTCCACGGCAATGTCGTCGCCGGCGAAGGCCAGCCCGAGGCGACCGCCTTCTACATCCACGCCCGCATCCACAAGAACCTGCCGCGCGCCCGCGTCGCCTTCCACACCCATATGCCCTATGCGACGGCGCTCTCGATGACCGAGGGCGATCCGCTGATCTTCGCCGGGCAGACGGCGCTGAAGTTCTATGGCCGCACCGCGGTCGACCGCGACTATAACGGCCTTGCCCTCGACGAGCGCGAGGGCGATCGCATCGCCGGCGCGGTCGGTGAGGCCGATATCGTCTTCATGAGGCATCATGGCGTCATGGTGCTCGGCCCGACGA
The DNA here is from genome assembly GCA_005502805.1 of Rhizobiales bacterium 2SD. Classification (GTDB taxonomy): domain Bacteria; phylum Pseudomonadota; class Alphaproteobacteria; order Rhizobiales; family Beijerinckiaceae; genus Allobosea. The sequence continues at coordinate 112,330 of SCMY01000003.1, forward strand.
TCGCCGAGGCCTGGGATGATCTCTATTATCTCGAGCGCGCCTGCGAGGTGCAGGTGTTGGCGCTCTCGACCGGCCGTCAGGTGCTGCCGGTGAAGCCCGAGATCGCCGAGGCGGCCTACCAACAGATGCGCGAGGGCGATCCGGAATCGGCGCGCCTGCATCTGGCCTCGATCCGCCGCCAGCTCGACGCCGAGGAGCCGGTCTATCGGGATTGAGGCTTAGGCGCCGAGCTCCCGCAGCAGCCCATCCAGCCGCGCGATGCCGGCCGCGATCTGTGCTTCGTCGAGCGCGGCATAGCCGATGACGAGGCCGGCGCGGCGATCGGGATCGTCCGGCCGGCCGTAGAGCCCGCTGATGCCGTAGAGGCCGAGCGAGGCGTTTGCAGCTCGTTCCGTCAGTTCGGCCTCGCGCGCTTGCGACAGCCCGTTGATCCAGGCGAGGACATGCAGTCCGGCGTCAGTGCCGACGATGCTGACGCGCTCGCCCAGCCGCTCACGCAGGGCCTTCAGCAGGGCGACCCGCCGCTCGCCATTGCGGCGCCGGATGCGGCGAACATGCCGCTCATAAGCGCCGCTTTCGATCAGCTCGGCCAGTGCGGCCTGTTCCAGCTCGGGTGTGTGCCGGTCGACCATGCGCTTGGCCCGGGCGAAGACCTCGCGCAGCGCTGGCGGCAGGACGAGATAGCCGAGCCGCAAGGTCGGCGAGAGCGTTTTCGAGACCGTGCCGAGATAGATCACGCTGCCGGCCTGGTCGAGCGAGCGCAACGGCGGCACCGGGCCGACGCCGTGGCGATATTCGGCGTCGTAGTCGTCCTCGATGATCGCCGCGCCGTGACGGGTCGCCCAGGCGAGCAGTTCCTGCCGGCGCGGCGCCGACAGGATGCTGCCGAGCGGCAGTTGATGCGAGGGCGTGACGAAGGCGAGCCGCGCTGGCGGCAGTGCAGCGGTCTGCATGCCCTCGCGATCGACCGGCTGTGGCGAAAGCTCGGCGCCTGCCGTCAGGAAGGCTTGGCGCGCCAGGTTGTAGCCGGGGTCCTCGATCACGACGCGGTCGCCAGGATCGAGCAATAGCCGCGTGCAGAGATCGAAACCCTGCTGCGAGCCATTGACGACGAGGATGTCGTCGGCCTCGCAGCGCAGACCGCGGGCCCGCCAGAGATAGCCCTGCAGCGCCACGCGCAGTTCCGGCAGGCCGCGTGGATCGCCATAGCGCAGGCGGGTAGGACGCCTGGTCACCGCATTGGCCAGCGCCCGGCGCCAGGCCAGCGTCGGAAAGTCGCCGCCGGCCAGCTCGCCATAGCGGAAATCGAGCGCGAAAGGCTGCGGGTTCCAGGGAATGGCTGCAGCCGACGCCAGCCGTCGGCCATAGGCGGAGAGTGCGGTCGGGCATGACGAGAGGGCGCTTCCCGGTGCAGGCACCTTTTGCGCCAGCCCGACGGCGACTCGGGCACGCGCCCCGGGCCGGGTTTCGAGATAGCCTTCGGCGGCCAGCTGCTCGAAGGCGGCGGTTACGGTGGTGCGCGAGAGACCCCATTCGGCCGCGAGCGCCCGCGTTGAGGGCAGGCGGGAGCCAGGCGCATGGACGCCGGCCGCGATCTCACGCTTGATCGCTGCGACGACCCGGCGCTGTGCGCTGGTTTCACTCTCAACTGGTCCAGATAAATTGCTCGAAACTGGTCGTTTCATGCAGGCCAGATTAGCCGCATGAGGACGGCTGCCGCAAGGAGACCTGTTTCATGTACACACCGCCGGCCTTCCGCGTCGACGACCGCGCCGAGATCCACGCGATGATGCGCGCCTGCCGGCTCGCGACGCTTGTCACGGCAACTGCTGACGGTCTGCTCGCGACGCCGCTGCCGCTGATCCTGGTGGCGGAGGAGGGCGAGTTCGGCGTGCTCTACGGCCATCTCGCCCGCGCCAATCCGCAATGGAAGGCGGCGGCGATCGGCGAAGCCATGGTGCTGTTCAACGGGCCCGACGCCTATGTCACGCCGTCCTGGTACGAGACAAAACGCGAGACCGGCAAGGTCGTGCCGACCTGGAACTACCAGGCGGTGCATGCCTATGGCCCGGCCGAGTTCTTCGACGATCCCGAGCGTCTGCTCGAAGCGGTGACACGCCTTACCAACCTTCACGAAGGCACGCGGGCGCAGCCCTGGGCGGTCGACGATGCGCCTCCCGAGTTCGTGCAGGCACAACTGCGCGGCATCGTCGGCCTGCGCATCCCGATCAGCCGGCTCGAAGGCAAGCGCAAGATGAGCCAGAACCGCCCGCAGGCCGACCGCCGTGGCGTCGCCGAGGGGCTGGCCGCGAGCGAGCGGGCCGGCGACCTCGCCGTCGCCGCGATGGTGCCGATCGAAGGCTGAGGATCAGTCGTGCGTCTCGCCCTCATAGGGCGTGGCGCGCATCGACGGGCGCTGGTTGAAGCGGTCATACCAGCCGGCGAGCCTTGGCGCCCGCTCGCGGAAATCAGGCAGGCGGCGGAAGCTCAACCAGGCCAGGGCGGTTGCGAGCCCGATCTGGCCGACGGTCACCGGGCCGTCGAGATCGGCCTGCGTTTCGAGGTAGTCATAGGCTTCGAGCAATTTGGTCGTCTGGCCCGCCGCGAGCGCTGGGTAGCGCAGCGCTTCGGGTCGGCGCTCGGTATCCCAGCGTACCGCGATGCCGGCATCGCAGAGGCCCTGCGCCAGCGCCTGCAGGCGCAGGGCTTGATAGCGCGCCGGCCCGTCGCGCGGGATCAGCGTGCCCACTCCGGCGAGCCGGTCGAGATAGTCGCAGATCACCACGGAATCGAAGAGCGCGCCGGCATCCGGCGTCAGCAGCACCGGTACCTTGCCGAGCGGGTTCAGCGCGAAGACGGCGTCGTTGCGGTTGGTCGGGCTGGTCTCGTGATGGACCACGTCGAGGTGCTCGGCCAGACCGACCTCATGAGCGCAGACCAGCACCTTGCGGGCATAGGGCGAATGGCTCTGATAGAGCAAAGTGAGCTTGCTGGACATCACGCGGCCTTCCCTGTGACTTCGGCCGGCGTCAGCCCGACAAGTTCAGCATAGCGCTCCGGATCGGTCGCGCCCTCGGTGACGACGGCGAAGACGCGCGAGGAGGCGTCGAGTTTCAGCGCCGTGCGCGCCTCAGGATCGCGCAGCGCCGCGAGCAGCCCAGCGAAGCCGGCCGCGCCGCTTTCACCGGCGACGATCGCGGGGTCGCTGCCGGCCGGGCGCGCCAGCCGGTTCATCGCCTCGACCGCGATCTCGTCTTCGACCGTCATGAAGGCGTCGGCCGTGCGGGACAGAACCCGCCAGGCGAGCGGCGAGGGGTCATAGCATTCCAGCATCGCCATGACCGTCGGCGCGCCATGGGCGATCTTGGTCGGCCGCCCGGCGCGGGCGCTCTCGAACAAGCAGGCGGCGCGAGCCGGGTCGACCACGGTGAAGACCGGTCGCTTCTCGCCGAACTCCAACGACAGCTGCGCCGCGATCGCCGCAGCGATGCCGCCGACGCCGGCCTGAACGAAAACATGGGTCGGCGGCTCCGGCAGCTGCTCGAGGGCCTCGCGGATGATCGCGGTATAGCCCTGCATCACGAGGCCGGGGATGCGCTCATAGCCGTCCCAGGAGGTGTCGGAGACGGTCGTCCAGCCCTTCTCATTGGCGACACGGGCAGCCTCGACGATGGAATCGTCATAAGTGCCGGGAACGCGAACGACCTCTGCACCGAAGCGGGCGATCGCCGCGGCGCGCGGCTCGCTGACGCCGCCATGCATGAAGATCACCGACCTGGCTCCGACGAGCTCAGCACCCTGCGCGACCGAGCGGCCATGATTGCCATCGGTGGCGCAGGCGAAGGTCATCCCGGCCGCGATCGCACGAACCTCGGGTGAGGTCAGGTCTGCCTCGTCGAGGGGCCGCCCGAGCCGCTCGCTCGCCGCCTCCAGCACCAGGCGCGTCACGGCATAGGCGCCGCCGAGCGCCTTGAAGCTGCCGAGGCCGAGCCGCTGGCCTTCGTCCTTGAGATGCAGCGCGCTGATACCGAGCGATGCCGCAAGGTTCGGCAGGGCCCGCAGCGGCGTCGGCGCATGCTCGGTCCGTCCGGCGAGATGCCGCTCGATCGCGTCGGCGCCGGCGGGGCCGAGCGTCTGCGCATCGACCGGATGGAGGGGCTGGCGGAAGTCCGGAAGCTGGTTGAGCAGGAGCACGGCTTGCCTCTTTGGGGTGTCTAGCCGAAGAGATATTGCAAGCGCGGTGAAAAAGGCGCTGCAATCAGCCACCGGCCTTGCAAGTTTGTTTCACGATCATTGCCTCTGGAGCTGTGCTTGAACGAAACGTTTGCCTCCGCCCTCGATGCCTTCGACCGGGCCATCCTCGCCATCCTGCAGCAGGACAACACCACGCCGCAGCGCCAGATCGGCGAGAAGGTCAATCTCTCGGCGCCGGCGGTGCAGCGCCGCATCCGGCGGATGGAGAAGGACGGCGTCATCACCGCCAATGTCGCGATCGTCGAGCCGGCGGCGCTCGGCCATCCGATCACGCTGTTCGTCGAGGTCGAGCTGGTCAGCGAGATGGCGAAAGACATCGACGCCGCCAAGCGTGCCTTCCTCGCCGCGCCTGAGGTGCAGCAGTGCTATTACGTCACCGGTGAGGTCGATTTCATGCTGGTCGTGCTGGTGCCGAGCATGGCGGCGTATGAGGCGCTGACGCGGCGCCTCTTCTTTGCTGACGCCAATATCCGCAAGTTCCGCACCTTCGTCGCGATGGACCGCGTCAAGGCGGGGCTTAGCGTGCCGGTGGGGTAAAATGCAGCCTTTCCCACAATGGTCGGGCTTGTCCCGACCATCCGCGCCTTCCTTCGAGCAGAGCAGTGTTCAAGACGTGGATGCTCGCCACAGGGGCGAGCATGACGATCTGGAATGGCGGCGAGCATGCGCTACGACGTCAGCGCGCCCGCCGTCATGCCCTGGACCATGAATTTCTGCAGGAAGATGAAGGCCATCACCAAGGGCAGGCTCGCCAGCACCGAGAAGGCCATCATCGTGTTCCAGTCGGTGACGAACTCGGCCATCAGGCTGTAGATCGCCATGGTCAGCACCCGGTTCTCCCAGGATTCGATCAGCACCACCGCGAACAGGAACTCGTTCCAGGCGAGCAGGAAGGTGTAGAGCCCGGCGCCGATGAAGGCGGGATAGGACATCGGCACCAGCGTGCGGAAGATCGCGCCCAGCCGCGAGCAGCCGTCGACCATCGCCGCTTCCTCGATGTCGCGGGGAATGTTGATGAAGTAGCTGCGCAGCATCAGGATGCAGAAGGGCAGGGTGAAGGTGAGATACACGATCACCAGCGAGGTGCGGGTGTCATAGAGTCCGAGCGTGATGAAGATCCGGAAATAGGGGATGCAGAGCAGCACCAGCGGGAACATCTGGGTGGTGATCAGGAACATCAGCACCGCGCGCTGCCCGGCGAACTTGAAGCGCGCCAGCGCATAGGCCGCCATCGCCCCGAGGATCAGCGACAGCACGGTCACCAAGAGCGAGATCACCATCGTGTTGGCGAAGACGAGAAGATAGCGCGGGCTCGCGAAGATCTTGCGGTAACCCTCCAGCGTGAACACCTGCGGCAGCCACTCCGGCGGCATCCGCATGACTTCGATGTTCGGGCGTACCGAGACCGTCAGCATCCAGGCGAGCGGGAAGAACACGATCACGATCGCGACCAGCAGCAGGACATAGGCGACGATGTTGATCAGGCGCTCGCGTCCGCGAATGCCGATCTTGCCGAGAAAGGGGCGTGTATGCGCCGCGGCGATGGGCTGGGCGACCGTCATTGCTGATTGCTCATGGTTCGGCGGACATAGATGGCGCTGACGATGAAGAGCACGATGAACATCACGACGGCCTCGGCCGAGGCGTAGCCGAATTTCAGCTTCTGGAAGCCGTCGAAATAGATCGCCGTCGCCAGCACTTCCGAAGCGTGAGCAGGGCCGCCGCCGGTCATGACATAGACGGGGTCGAAGGCGCGGAAGGTCCAGATCGAATCGAGCAGCACGATCGTTGTGATGACGCCGCGCAGCTGCGGCAGGGTGATGTGCCAGAACTGCCGGAACAGCGAGGCGCCGTCGATCTCGGCGGCCTCATAGAGCTGCTTCGGGATCGCCTGGAGGCCGGCGAGCAGCATCACCATGAAGAACGGGAAGGCGCGCCAGACATTCATCGCCGTCACCGAGCCGAGCGCCGTCGCGGGATCGCCGAGCCAGGAGATGGTGAAGTTGGCGTCGATGAAACCGAGCGAGGCGAGCAGGCCGTTGAGCACGCCGAAGGGCTGCAGCATCAGCACCCAGATCATGCCGGCGACGGTCGGCGCCAGCAGCCAGGGCACGATCAGGAGGCCGCGCGCGACGGTGCGGAAGGCCGGATCGAGATTCATGTTCAGCAGCAGCGCCAGGCCGAGCCCGATCACCAGATGCAGCAGGACGCTGAAGAAGGTGAAGACGACGGTCTGCCAGAAGGCACGCCAGAACAGCGGGTCATTGGCGAGGGCGATGTAGTTGCCGAAGCCGACCCAGACCTCGCGCTGGAGGTTGCTGTCGTGGAAGCTCAGGCGCACCACGTCGATCAGCGGGTAGATCAGCAATGCGACGAGGATCAGCAGAGACGGCCACAGGAAGGACGCGGCCAGGACTTCCTCGCGGTATTTGCGTTTGAGCGTCAGCAGCATGACTCGCCGATCGTTGCGGAGCTGGCGGCCTGCTCGGCAGGCATCCGGCTCTGAGCGAGGGGAGAGGGACCGGCCGGAACAGATCTCCGGCCGGGAATGATGGTGTCAGGCGATCACTTCGCCGCGGCCAGGACCTTGTTCCACTCGGCCGCAGCGTCATCCAGCGCCTGCTTGGCGGTCTTCTTGCCTTGCACCGCGTTCTGGATCTCGGTGGTCATCACCTTGTTCATCTGCACGGCGTTCGGCATCGACAGGAACGGCGACTGCGCGTTCGGCTGCGCCATCTGCGTCACGAAGGCCTGGAACAGCTTGCGTTCCTTGAACCAGTCCTGGCTCGAGACGTCGGTGCGGGCCGGGAAACCGCCGGTGCCCTTCGCCCACATCTCGATGCCCTTCGGGCCCGAGAGCCACTTCATGAAGGTCCAGGCCGCGTCCTTGTCCTGCGCCTGGCTGCTGATGGTGTTGAGCGAGCCGCGCACCATCGTGCCGGTGCTCTTGCCCTTCGGCAGCGGGGCGATGTCGTAGTTGAGGTTCGGGTTGAGCTGCTTCTGGATGGCGACGCCCCAGGGCCCCTCGAACATCATCGCGACATTGCCCGAGGCGAAGTTGGCGCGCTTTTCCTTCTCGCCATTGCTCAGCACGCCCGGTACCGAGACTTTGTCCTTGTTCATCCGCTCGATGTACCACTCGATCGCGGCGACGCCCTCGGGGCTGTTGAACACGGCCTTGTTGGTCGCCGGGTCCATCAGTGTCGCGCCGCCCTGCAGCAGAAGCGGGTAGATGTCATAGGTCATGTTGGTCGGCGGCTCGGCCTGGAGCGTGCCGGTGACCGCAAACTGGCGCTTGTCGGGATTGGTCAGCTTGCGCGAATACTCGGCGAACTCGTCCCAGGTCTTCGGCGGGCCGGAGAGGCCAGCTTCCTTGAAGCGGTCGGTGTTCCAGAACAGCGCGACCGCGCCGCTCTCGATCGGCAGGTAGTACTGCTTGCCCTTCCACTTGGCGTGGAAGGTCTCGGGGATGTTCGCGAAGAACTCCTTCGGCTCCTTGGCGATGCGCGCATCGATCGGCTCGATCATGCCGAGGTCGGCGAATTCGGCGACCCAATCGACCTGGACCAGCAGCACGTCCGGCAGCTTCTTGGCCTGGTGCAGCACGATGGCGCGGTCATGGAAGCCGGTGAACGGCGAGTCGACCGGCGTCAGCTTGATGTCGGGATGGTCCTTCTCGAAGGCGGCCTTGAGCTCGCCCATGAACTTCTCGCCGACCTCGGTGCCCTTCCACTGGCCCCAGCGGACTTCCTTCTGCTGGGCGAGGGCGAGCGTCGGCAGGCTGATCGCCGAGGCGAGCGCCATCGCCGCGAGCGTCAGCAAGGAAGACCTGCGATGCTGATCCATATCGTTTCCTCCCGGTTGATTGTCGTTTTTTGGATTTGGCGGCGCGCCCGTCGTTGCGGGCGCGCCGTAGGCACGAAGGTTGCGCGCTAGGCCGCGCGTGCCTTGCGGAGGGCGTCGGGAACCGGCGGTGCGACCTTGACCAGCGTCGTGTTCTCGTCGACCAGCTTGCTCGTCCCGCCGACATTCATCCAGGTGAACATGTTGCGGAACATCTCCTGCAACGAGGCCATGATCGCAGTCTCGGCCGCCTTCGGCATCTCCCAGAACGGCTTCTTCATCACCTTCCAGGACTTCTTGCGGGTATTGTAGAAGAACTGGGCATCGGTCTCGCCCGCCCCCTTCTCCGAGAGGTGGTTGGCGAAGGTGTAGTCCCGGATCTGGTCCTTCAGCGCCTGCGGCAAGGCCGGGTGATCGAAGATCAGGTTGTTGAAGCCGAGCGCGAGATGAACCTCGACCGCCTCGGCCTTGGGGAGCTTGGCGAGCTGCGTGCCGGGCAGGGTCGAGGCGCCGTGCTGGACCGCGCCGGCCATGTTGTAATCCTTGCGGCAGATGGTCGAGATCGTCTTCAGCAGGTCGTAGTCGACATTGACCTCGGCGAGCGTGCCATCCGGTAGCACCTTGCCGCCGTGATAGGTGCCTGAGTTGATCGAGATCTTGCTGACGATCGGCAGCTTGGCGCCGCGCTTGGCCATCTGCTCGAGATAGACCTTCATGAAGGCGCGCAGCTCTTCCGGCGTCGTGTTCTCGTGGCCGACCTCGCCGATCTCGGCGCCGAGCGAGATCGAGACGCCCTTGGGCTCGATGCCGCGCACGAACTCAGTGAAATGCGCGGTCAGCTCGGCATTGACGCGCTGCTGGTCCTCGACCGTCGCCAGCGACAGGTCGACCACCGTCGAGGCGTCGATGTCGATGCTGTACATGCCGGCCGCGATCTGCTCGCGCATGATGTTTTCGAGCTTGCGGACCTCTGCCTTGGGGTCGGCGAGATAGGCCTTGGCATTGATCTGGTCGTGGTCGGCCTGCAGGAAGACCGGGCCGACATGGCCCTCACGCAGCGCCGCTGCGAGCACCGCCGCGGCGTATTCCAGCGGCGGCTGCTGGGCGTAGAGGGCTTCGCCCACTGCCTGTTCGAAGATGAAGAGCTTGGAGTCGAGCTCCTTGCCGGCGCGGAAGACGGCGCGGCAGGTATGGTAGCTCCAGCCGCGCAGGTTCATCGCCGGCACGGTCTTGCCCGACCATTTGCCGGCGGCGCAGGCGAGATAGAGCTCCTGGATCGAGGCCGGCACGATGCCGGCGGCGTGGGCGGCCTCGCGGATCGCCCAGATCGCGACCGAGCGCGCCTCCGGCTCGGCCAGCGCTGCCGTCTCGGCCCAGCGGTCGATCATCGCATCGGGCGGGCGCTTGCTCTTGCTGAAGTTGGGCGAGGAACCGGCGAGATCGACGCCGATCGTCTTGAGGTCGTCGGTCAGCTCAGCGAGCGAGGCGCATGCCATGGGTCGTACCTTCGAAAACGGCTTCGAAACGGACAGCGCCGGCGGGCTACCGGGCTTCCGGCGAGGTGGGGGCGGAGGCCTGCCTCGTCACATTCGCAATCAATGCATGCTGTTTTCGTTATCGCAAGTGATATTGTCGTTTTCGCGCATTGCAGCATAAGCCATGTTGCAATGCGCAATTGGTCTGGACATCAGTTCGGATGCGTTTCGCCGGTCGCCAGCAAGGCCTGGACGGCGGCGCGATCAGGCATGCCGTCCCAGCCATTGGCACGCTCGGCCTTGAGCGCCGCGACGGCGGCCGCCAGCCGTGCGGCCTCGACGGGGCTCTGGCCCTCGCAGAGGCCAAGTGCATAGGCACCATGGAAGACGTCGCCGCAGCCGGTGGTGTCCTTTGCTTCGACCTTGAAGGCGGGGACGCTGACGAGCTCGCCATCGATCAGCCAGAGGCTGCCGGCGCTGCCGCGCGTCACGGCGAAGACCTTGCCGGGGCCGTCGGCGCAGCGCCGCAGCAGCTCCTCGACCGGGCCATCGCCGGCATAGTCGCGCAGGCCCTCGGCCGAGAAGACGATGTGGTCGGCCTTGGCGATCAGCCGGCGATTGTCTTCGGGCGCGCCGCCGTCGACATCGAGCACGCTGGGGATGCGGGCTTGATGGGCGCGATCGAGCACGATCGCTGCGCCGCCCGGCCAACGCGTATCGGCCAGCACGGCGCCCGCCTGGTCCAGCCCGTCCTGCGGCAGCACGCTCGCATTCTGCGACAGGCTGCGCCGGTTCGAGACGATGCTGCGCTCGCCGCGCCGGTCGACCAGGACGATCGCCCGCAGCGTGCGCCCCTCCGGCAGGATCGCGACGCCGCTGCAGTCGACGCCATGACCGCGCAGCAGCCGCAGGCCGGTTTCGCCGGCGGAATCGGCGCCGACCCGGCCCCAATAGGCAGCCTGCCCGCCGAGGTGGCAGATCGCGACCGCCGCCGTCGCAGCCGGCCCGCCGAAGCGCTCGGTGTAGCCGAGCACGCCGGTCTTGATGCCGGCCGAGGGCAGGGCCTCGACCTCGAAGACCTCGTCCTGGACGAGATTGCCGACGCAGACGATCAGGCGACCGCTCATATCTGCCGCACCCATATGGAAAGGGCGATCGATTGGATGAGGCGCGCATGGCGGGATATCCGCCGGCTCCCAGGCCACATGGTCAGCATGTTTCGTCCCGCCGGATCTCGTTTTCTGTCGTGCCGGCAGGATCCGGTTGCGCGGCAGAAGCGATGATGCCCGACGCTTTCACTTTCGCAACACCATTTTCGCAAACGCGCATTGCGTGTAGAGAAGCAGCGGTCGTAGAGACTTCTCGTCAATCGGGCTATGAAGCCGGCCCGGATTCGGCTCTGAAGCAGGCCTGCCATGGAACCGCTGAGCAAACGCCACGCCGACATCCTCGATATCCTCGGCAAGCGCGGCTATGTCGCGATCGAGGAGATCGTCTCGGCCTTCAACGTCACGCCGCAGACCGTGCGGCGCGATCTGCAGGACCTCGCCGACCGTGGCCTGCTGCGCCGCCATCATGGCGGAGCCAGCGCCAATCTCTCGACGGCGAACACCGACTACGGCCTTCGTGTCGTCGAGACGGCGGGCGAGAAGGCCGCGATCGCCCGCGCCGCCGCCGAGCTGGTGACGCCGGGAACCTCGCTGTTCATGACGCCCGGCACGACCATGGACGCCTTCGCCAAGGCGGTCGCCGAGCGCCGTCCGCGCGGCCTGCGCGTCGTCACCAACAGCACGGCGGCGGCGGCGATCCTCGACAAATGCCCGGAGATCTCGATCCTGATCACCGGCGGCCACTGGCTCGGGCCGAACCGCGCCTGCGGCGGCATGCATGCCGCCGCCTTCATCGAGAACTATCGCTGCGACCTGCACATGACCAGCATCGGCGGCATCGACGCGGCCGGGAACCTGCTCGAATACCGCGACGACGAGGCGGTGGTCGGGCGCACCATGCTGCGCAATGCCCGCCGCTCGGTCCTGCTCGCCGACCACACCAAGTTCAGCCGCGTCGCCATGGCGCGGCTCGCACATCTCAGCGAGATCTCGACCTTGGTGACGGACCGCCAGCCGCCGGCCGCCACTGCCCAGATGATCCGCGACGCGCGCTGCGAACTGATCGTAGCCGGCTGATCACGCAACGGTGAGCGCCGGCGCGTTGCGCGCCGGCGGGTTGGGCTCCTATCCTATGAGGAGGCCGCCCCGCGCCATATGGGCGTTTCCCGCCGCGGCCTCGTCAGTCGAAAAAATCCTATCGTCGAAAGAGACACGTCATGCGCTATCAAACGCTTGGCCAGACCGGCCTGCTCGTCTCCGAACTGTGCCTGGGCACCATGACCTTTGGAGGCGGCGAAGCCGGCATCTGGGGCAATATCGGTCGGCTCGACCAGCAGGAGGCCGATGGGCTGGTGAAGACCGCGCTCGAGGCCGGCATCAATTTCATCGACACCGCCAATGTCTACGCCGAGGGCAACTCCGAGCAGATCACCGGCCAGGCCCTGCGCAATCTCGGCATCAAGCGCGACGAGGTCGTCGTCGCCACCAAGGTCTATGGCCGGATGGGGCAAGGGCCGAACGGCTCCGGCGCCAGCCGCTATCACATCCTCGAACAGGCCAAGGCCAGCCTGAAGCGGCTCCAGCTCGACCATATCGATCTCTACCAGATCCATGCCTTCGACAGCGTCACGCCGATGGAGGAGACACTGGAAGCGCTCGATGCGCTCGTCCGGCAGGGGCTGGTACGCTATGTCGGCGTCTCCAATTGGGCGGCCTGGCAGGTCGCCAAGGCGCTCGGCATCTCCGAGCGGAAGCATCTCGCCCGCATCGCCTCGCTGCAGGCCTACTACACCATCGCCGGCCGCGACCTCGAGCGCGAGATCGCGCCGATGCTGCTCTCCGAGCGGGTCGGGCTGATGGTCTGGAGCCCGCTCGCCGGCGGCCTGCTCTCCGGCAAATATGATCGCCGCAACGAGCAGGGCGGCGAGGGCCGGCGCGCCAGCTTCGACTTCCCGCCGGTCGAGCGCGAGCGCGGCTATGACGTGATTGACGCGATGCGGCCGATCGCCGAGGCGCACAAGGCCAGCGTCGCGCAGGTGGCGCTCGCCTGGCTGCTGCACCAGCCGGCCGTGACCAGCGTGATCATCGGCGCCAAGCGGCCGGAGCAACTCGCGGAGAACATTGCCGCGAGCGAGATCAGCTTCACCGCCGAAGAGCTGGCGAAGCTCGACGCGGTCAGCGCCCTGCCGAAGGAGTATCCGGGCTGGATGCTGGAGCGCCAGGGCGCCAATCGCAGCAAGCCCGATCCGCGCCGGGTGGGCTGAGCCGTCAGAAGCGGTCGCTGGCTTTGAGATAGAGGCCGGCGATCGCTTCGATGCCGGCCTGGTCGTCGGCGTCGAAACGACCGGGCTCTGGGCTGTCGAGGTCGATCACGCCGATGACCTCGCCATCGCGGATCAGCGGCACGACCAGCTCCGAGCGCGAGGCGGCGTCACAGGCGATGTGGCCGGGGAAAGCGTGGACGTCCTCGACCAGCACCGACCCACGCCTTGCGACGGCGGTGCCGCAGACGCCACGCCCGACCGGGATGCGCACGCAGGCCGGCTTGCCCTGGAACGGGCCGAGCACCAGTTCGCCACCGCGCATCAAATAGAACCCGGCCCAATTCAGCCGCGGCATCGCATCATAGAGCAGCGCCGACAGGTTGGCGGCGTTGGCGATCGCGTCGCGCTCGCCATGCAGCAGGCCTTCGAGCTGCTGGACGAGTTCCCTGTAGAAGTCCGGTTTGTCGCTGGCTGAGATCGTTGCCACCTGGAACATCATCGCCTCCGCAAAGTCGAGGCTGGATATGCGCCGCCGGAGCGGATTTTGCGAGGGCTATTGCCGGCCGGAGGGCGGGGGGCAGCTGCGCGTCCAGAGCAGGAAGGCGGAGAGCCGCCGCAATTGCCGCCTGGCGAAATAAAGCACGTAGACCATCATGCGTCTCCAGATCGGGAGCCCACGACAGCCTCGTGGCGCTTTTAGCTTTGGTGACGCGGTGCAAGCTGCTCCGGCAAATCCCGCGATCGGCCCGCATCGCTGCGGTTCGATATTCAGATCATTCGCAATCACCGCTCCGGGGTCAATGAAACGGCTTTTCAAAGGTTTGATGACAATTGGCGAAATCGTCCCCAGCGGCATCTCGCCGGGGATTGTTCAGGCGAAATGCCGGTTGGCCGGCCGCGGCAGGCCGAGATGGTCGCGCAGCGTCGGCCCTTGATACTCCCGGCGGAACAGGCCGCGACGCTGGAGCTCGGGCACGACCTTGTCGACGAAGTCGTCGAGCCCTTCCGGCAGATAGGGGAACATCACGTTGAAGCCGTCGCTGCCGCGCTCGACGAGCCACTGCTCCATTTCGTCGGCGATCGTCTTCGGCGTGCCGACGAAGGCAAGCCCGCCATAGCCGCCGAGGCGCTGGGCGAGCTGGCGGACGGTCAGGTTCTCGCGACGGGCAAGGTCGATCGTCCGTTCGCGCCCGCTCTTGCTATGGTTGGTCTCGGGGATGTCGGGGAGGGGGGCGTCCGGGTCGAAGCCTGTCGCGTCATGGCCGAGCGCGATCGAGAGCGAGGCGATGGCGCTGTCGTAGTGCACGAAGGAATCGAGCAGCGCCCGCTTCTCGCGGGCTTCCTCGACGCTGTCGCCGACCACGGTCAGCACGCCCGGCAGGATCTTGAGATGGTCGGGATTGCGGCCGATCGCCTCCATCCGGCCCTTCACATCGGCGTAGAACGCCTGGCCGGCGGCGAGCGTGCCATGCGCGGCGAACACGACCTCGGCCGTCTCGGCCGCGAGCTGGCGGCCGGGTTCGGAGGCACCAGCCTGGACGATCACCGGCCAGCCCTGTGGCGGCCTGGCGATGTTGAGTGGTCCGCGGACCGAGAGGTGCTCGCCCTTATGATCGATGCGCCGCATTCTATCCGGGTCGAAGTAAAGCCCGCTGTCGCGGTCGCGGATGAAGGCGTCGTCGGCGAAGGAATCCCATAGCCCGGTGACGACGTCGTAGAACTCGCGCGCCCGGTCATAGCGCTCGCCATGCTCGACCTGGGCGTCGAGCCCGAAATTCAGCGCCGCGTCCGGGTTCGAGGTGGTGACGATATTCCAGCCGGCGCGGCCGCCGCTGATATGGTCGAGCGAGGCGAAGCGCCGGGCGATGTGATAGGGCGCGTCGAAGGTGGTCGAGGCGGTGGCGACGAGGCCGATGCGCTCGGTCGCGCCGGCGAGCGCCGAGAGCAGGGTGAACGGCTCGAACGAGGTCACCGTGTGGCTGCGCTTCAGCGCCTCGACCGGCATGTTCAGCACGGCGAGATGGTCGGCCATGAAGAAGGCGTCGAACTTGCCGGCCTCGAGCTTCTGGGCGAAGCGCTTGAGGTGGCCGAAATTGAAGTTGGCATCGGGATAGGCGCCGGGATAGCGCCAGGCGCCGGTATGGATGCTGACGGGGCGCATGAAGGCCCCGAGATGAAGCTGGCGCGCGGTCGTCATGGCTGGCCTCGGCAGGCGGTTGCTCAGAGGATGCTGAGCTATGCCTGCGCCGGCCGTCGCGCCATGGCGCTGCGCAAAAAGCCAAGAATCGTCTCTGGAGGTCGGCAGTTCCGCCAAAATCGTCTTCCTGTGCCGCGAGACAGAGGGAATTGCTCTCCCTTCGGCGGAGCCATTCTCGTCATGGTCGGGCTTGTCCCGACCATCCACGTCTTCACTCGGCCAGCGCAGTGTTCAAGACATGGATGCTCGCCACAAGGGCGAGCATGACGGCGTTGGCATCTGTCTCGTCAGACCGCGGCCTTCTTGATCGCGTCCAGCACGTCGCTGCCGTATTTGCCGACGAATTCCTTCTCGACCTCGGCGGTGACGACCTTGGCCAGAGAGTCGCGATCGGGGTTCTCGACCGCCTGCATGCCAGCCTTCTTCAGCGCGTCGAGGCTGGAGCCTTCGGTGTCCTCGTTCATCTTGCGCTGGATGCCGGCGCATTCGAGAGCGATCGAGGCGAGCATCTGCTGGATGTCGGCCGGCATCGCATCGAACTTGCTCTTGTTCATCACCAGCGGGCCGGTGGTGAAGGCATGGCGCGTCAGCGAGAGATGCTTCTGCACCTCGTTGAACTTGGCGTTGAGGATCAGCGTCACCGGATTTTCCTGGCCGTCGACCGTGCCGGTCTCCAGCGCGGTGAAGAGCTCGGTGAAGGCCATCGGCGTCGGGATCGCGCCGAGCAGCTGGAAGGCCTTGATATGGGCCGGGTTCGGCGTGGTGCGGATCTTCAGGCCCTTGAGGTCGGCAGCGGTCGCGACCGGGCGGCGGTTGTTGGTGAGGTTGCGCCAGCCGATCTCCCAGGTGGCGAGCGCCTTCAGGTTCGAGCCTTCGAGCTCCTTGCGCAGGCCGTCGCCGATCGGTCCGTCCATGACGGCGGCGGCATGCTTGCGGCTTTGGATCAGGAAGGGCAGGTCGAGCACGTTGAGCTTCGGCGCGAGGCCGGTGAAGAACGGATTGCCGGTCAGGCAGATGTCGAGCGAGCCGCCGCGCACCGCGCTGATCGTCTGCGCATCCGAGCCGAGCGCGCCGTTCGGGAAGACCTGGACCTCGTAGCGGCCCTGGCTCTTGGCCTTGACCTGCTCGGCGAAGAGCAGCGCCGCCTTGTGCCAGCTGTCGGCCTCCGGATGCGGATGGGCGAAGCGCAGCTTCACCGCCTGCGCCAGGGCCGGGCGGCCGATGGCGAAGAGGGCGATGCCGGCGCCAGCGCCGGTGAGGGCAGTCCTGCGGGTGATGGTCATGAGCGTCTCCTCCCTGTGTTGTCGTTTTGGCGGGCGCTAACGCCCGTAGAGCCAGCGCGCCGGGACCGTGACGATCTCGGGCACGAAGATCAGCAGCAGCAGCACGGCGAGCTGCGCCAGCAGGAACGGCATCACCCCCCTAATGACGCGATCCATCGGGATGCGGCCGACGGCGCAGACGACGTTGAGCACCGTGCCGACCGGCGGGGTCAAAAGGCCGATGGCGTTGTTGATGATGAACATCACGCCGAAATAGACCGGGTCGATGCCGGCCTGCTTGACGATCGGCATCAGCACCGGCGTCAGGATCAGCACGGTCGGGATGAAGTCGAGCGCGGTGCCGACGATGACGACGAGGAACATCATCGCCAGCATCAACAGCGTCTTGTTGTCGATCAGCGGGCCGAGCAGGGCGGAGACCTGGGCGGGGATGTCGGCGATGGTGATCAGCCAGGCCGAGACCATCGCCGCCGCGACCAGGAACATCACTGCCGCCGATGTCTTCAGCGCCGCGAGCAAAGCGGGGCGCAGATGCTCCAGCTTCAGTTCGCGATAGATGAAGCCGCCGACGAAGGCGGCATAGACCGCGGCGACCACTGCCGCTTCCGTCGGAGTGAACATGCCGGCTTTCATGCCGCCGATGATCATGACGGGCAGGCCGAGCGCCCAGAGCCCGTCGATCACCGCATGCCCGATCTCGCGAATACTGGCTCTCTGGACGCGAGCAGCCGGCTCGTCGCGGGCGACGATGTACCAGGTGAGGATCAGGGCCAGACCCATCAGGATGCCGGGCACGATGCCGGCGATGAACAGCCGCGTGATCGAGACGCCGGCGGCGACGCCAAAGACGACGAAGCCGATCGAGGGCGGGATCACCGGCGCGATGATGCCGCCGGCCGAGATGAGCCCGGCGGCGCGCGGCAGGTTGTAGCCGGCCTGCTTCATCATCGGCAGCAGGATCGCGGCGAGGGCGGCGGTGTCGGCGACGGCCGAGCCCGAGATGCTCGCCATCACCAACGCCGCCAGCACCGCGACATAGCCGAGCCCGCCGCGGACGTGACCGATCATCGTCACCGCCAGCGCGATGATCCGGCGAGAGAGGCCGCCGGCGTTCATCAGTTCGCCGGCCAGCATGAAGAAGGGCACCGCCATCAGCGGGAAGGAATCGGCTCCGCCGATCAGGTTCTGCGCCAGGATCTGCGAGTCGAAGGTGCCGAGCTGCAGCATCAGCGCGACGCCGCAGACCAGCAGCGCCATCGCTATCGGCATGCCGAGCATCATCGCGCCGATCAGCGAGCCCAGGAAGATGAAGACGGTCATCAGCGCTTCTCCGCCGCCTGCTGGTTCTCGAAGGCGGTCAGCTCTTCCGATTCCGCCCCGACGACGAGCTCGTCATCGGCCATGCGGCCGGTCAGCAGCCGCGTGAGCGCGATCAGGTTCAGTGCGCCGATGCCGATGCCGCCGACGAGACCGGCGAGATAGGTCACCGCGACCGGCACGCCGGTGACCGGCTGGTGGTTCTCGATATTGATCACGCCCTGCTGCCAGCAGCCGACGACCAGCATGCCCATGCAGAGCAGCGACAGCGCCTCGACCGCGAGCCGGCACCACCAGCGGCCGTTGCGGCCGAGCATGGTGACGACGGTGGTCATGCCGAGATGCTGGCCGTCCTTCGCCACCAGGAAGGCGCCGCCGAAGGTCAGCCAGACGAAGATCAGCCGCGACAATTCTTCCGAGGAGATGATGCCGGAGCTGAAGGCGTAGCGCAGCACGACATTGCCGAAGACCATCGCGATCATCACGACGAAGCCGGCGATCAGCAGGTCCTCGGTCAGGCGCAGGAGCAAGGCGCGGAGTTTCATCAGGCGGCTCCGTCGGCGGCGAGCCCGTACCAGCGCGCGGCGTTGTTGTGGAACAGTGCGAGGCGTTCGCTCGCCGGCCGCTCGCGGACCGCTGCCTTGAACACGTCGAAGATCGTGCCAAACGAGGCGCAGAGGCTGTCGACCGGGAAATTGCTGGCGAAGGCGCAGCGCTCGGCGCCGAAGGCCGCGATCACACCATCGATCACCGGCGCCTGCAGCTCCAGCGTCCATTCCTGCCCGGGCACGCCGATGCCGGAGATCTTGGCGACGACGTTGGGCTCGCGCGCCAGCCGGTCCAGCGCCGCGCGCCAGGCTTTGAGCCCCTCGGCGCTGCGATCGGCCGGCAGGCCGGCATGGTTCAGGATGATGGTGGTCTCAGGGAAGTCGCGAGCGAGCTCGGCGGCCTCGTCCAGATGCCACCAGGGCGTCTGCAGGTCGAAGCTCAGCCTGGCGCCGGCGAGCAGGGCATAGCCGTCGCGCCATGTGCGATCGCGCATCGAGCCGGGCGCGGCGAAATCCGGGCGGTGATCCGCGCGGGCGACGGCCTTGGGCTTATGCCGGACGCTGCGGACCAGGGGCATGTCGCGATAGGCGGTGACGACCTCGCCGACATCGTCGCGATCGAGCCAGATCTGGCCGATCGCGGCGCTCGGCAGACGGTGCTCGCGGGCGACCTCGGACGCCCAGCGCATCTCGCCGATCGGATCGCGCGGATCCCATTCGCCTTCCATCAGCACGCTGCCGACGACGAGATGCCCGTCGAATGCGCGGCGATAGTCGGCCGGCATGAAATCACGCTTGATCGCGTCGTAGTCGCCATAGCGGAAGGCGACCGGGTGATCGCTCAGCCAGGGGTGATAATTGCGCGCAAGGTCGAAGAAATGGTGGTGGGCGTCGATAATCGGCAGGTCGTCATCGGCGCCGGAGGCGAGGAAGCGGGCGCGCTGGTCCGAGCTGGCCACCATGGCTCAGCTCCGCTGCGGCGGAAGGCAGGTGTGGTTCGGGCTGCGCCCGGCCGGTCCGGTGCTCGCGCCCGTCATCCCTGCCTCCCGATCGTTTCCTAAGCGGTCGCCCGCTTGCGATTAGTTCTATCTGAGTGTTGTATGCTGCATACAGAATGTTAGCGCAAAGTCAAAGCGCGCCGGGGTTGAACAGCGCGTCCTGCTCGCGGCGCAGGCGAACCAGCGTCGTGTTCTCGTCGAGCGCAACATCCGCGCAGGTGACGACTGCGCCACGGGCGACCTTGCGCACCACCGGTCGGCCGGCGGTGAGGTAGTAGGGCACTGGCTCGCTCGGCCCGAGTGGACGGGCAGGGGTCAATTGCGGCTCCAGCCCCTCGATGACGTGGCGATAGCCCATGGTCAGCGTCTCGCCGGGTTCGAGATCGCGGCTCGCCCGCGCCGTCAGGTCGACGCGCGGCAGCACTTCGGCCCCGCCGGTCGACTGGCCGAGCAGGGCAGCTGACAGCGCCGACATCGGCGCCTCCGCCCCGAGCAGATGCACGGGATTGTGCAGCAGGACATAGCGGCCATCCGGGGAGCAGGGGATGCCTTTGCCGGCAAAGAGCTTGCCGGTGGCGAGGTCCGGCGTCTCGACGATGACGAAGACCCCGCCGGCGAAGGAGAGCTCGTCCGGCCGTCTCAGGCAGTTGAACATGTCGACCCGGCCCGTGCCGGAGAGCAGGCCGCCCTCGGCCGCCGGCCGGAACAGGCTCGGCAATTCGGTGGTGCGTGCGATCGGTGCATGCATCGCAGCCACGTCCGGCATCAGCCCGGTATGGTTGGCGACGATGCCCATCTCGCAGAGATCGGGCACGGTGGCGCGGGGGAAGGGCAATCTGGCGCGGGCGTCCAGCAGTGCGAGCGGATCGCTGCCGAGCTTGCCGAAGGCCGCGGCGAAATCGGCGGCCGGCGCGGCCTTTTCCCAGGCGGTGACGGTGCCGGCCTCGGGATCCCAGACGAAGTCGGATTCGGACGACTTGCCGGCGGCGACGATCGGCAGGCCGAGCACGCGGGCCCAGCCGATCAGCCCGATCAGTAGGCTCGGCTGGTCGCCGTCGACCGGGGTATGCACGACGCCCTTCTGCCTGGCGCGATGGGCGAGGATCGGGCCGATGATGCACTCGGCCTCCTTGGTCACCATGACGAGATGGCGGCCGGCCTCGATCGCCGCGAGCGCGGTCATGGCCGCGCCTTCCGGGTCGCCGGTCGCCTCGACAACGACATCGACAGGCAGCCCTTCGAGATGGGCGGCATCGCCGATCAGCGCGACCAGCCCGCGCGAGAGCGCGGCCTTGGCCTCGGCGGCGCTATGGCAGTCGACGATCTCGGCCTCGCTGAGGCCGCCGGCGAGCGCCGCCTTGCGGGCGCGGCCGATGTCGAGGTCGCAGACGACGCGCGGCTCGATATGCGGGGCGCGCCGGGCCTGGCCGATGAAGCTCGCGCCGAATTCGCCGGCGCCGACCAGGGCGGCGGAGATCACGCGATCGGGCGCGCTGGGCTTCAGCGCGAACAGGTTCTCGATGTTCACTGGGTTCGCTTTCGTCTGGATGGGGCAGGGCGGCGGCCGTCAGACCGCCAGGCCCTCGATGGCGTAGATGCGGGCAGGGGCGCCGTCGGCATTCGGGATCAGCAGCGGCGCGGCCGAGAACAGGTTGCGTGGCGCTGTCAGCTTGCTGGTGTTGACGACGTATTCGATCAGCGTGACGCCATGGCTGAGCAGGACATGATGGGTGACATGCTCGGGCTTGGGCACTTCCTTGCCTTCGAGCAGGAGGCGGATCGGAAAGTCCTGCGGGAAGTCGAAGGCGACGGCGGTCGGCTTGCGCTCGGCCAGCCACTGCGCCGCCTCCAGCGTCAGCCAGGGCGCTTCGGTCCAGAAGCTCTTGTCATGATAGTCGCGTCGGTCGTTCCACTGCGTCGCCAGCAGCAGGATCTCGCCATCGGCTCCGCCGGAATCGGCAGCGGCGAGATGCTCGGGGCCGATCGGCTCGTTGGCCGGCCGTCCGCTCAGATCGAGCACGCGGCAGGGGCCGACCACTTGCTTCAGCGGCGTCGCTTCGATCGTCGGCGCGCCAGCGACGAAATGGGCGGGCGCATCGACATGCGAGAAGCCATGGCAGGGGCCGTTGATCTTCGAGACCCGGAACTGGTCGCCCGCAGCGATGTCGCCCTTGATCGAAAGCTCCACCGGCCAGCGGAAATGCGGCGCGATCGGCATGGAAAGGTCGACGATGTGCATGGCGCTGCCTGGATTGCGGAAAGGGATGCCGGCTAGCCGGCGGCTCCGTTCTAGGTCTCTGAATTCTTGTATGCAAGAATTTTTCGACAGCGGGCCGGCCGCGCGATATACAGGGCGTCATGGATAGTCCGGCCGACACGACCCCGCTCGCAGCGCTTCTCGCTCAGGTTCCGCAGCCCGAGCCGGGCCGGCGCAAGGGCGCTTTGCATGGCAGCACGGTCGCAAAACTGCGCAACCTGATCGTCACCGGGGCCTTGGCGCCGGGCGCCAAGCTCAACGAGCGTGAGCTCTGCCTGCAGCTCGGGGTCTCGCGCACGCCGGTGCGCGAGGCGATCAAGACGCTGACCCAGGACGGCCTGCTGTGCGCGCTGCCGAACAAGTCCTCGGTCGTCGCCGAGCTCGATGTCGGCGAGATCGAAGCGCTGATCGATGTCGTCTCGACGATCGAGGGCTTGGCCGGCGAGCTCGCCGCGGCGCGCGCCACCGACGAGGCCGTCGCCGAGATCGGCATGCTGCACTACCGGATGATGCTGCATCACACCCGCGACGAGCTGCCAGGTTATTTCGAGGCCAACAAGGCCTTCCATCGCCGCATCGTCGAACTCTCCGGCAATCCCGTCCTGCTCTGGATCTGGGAACTGCTGGCGCTCCGGGTCGACCGGGCCCGCTATTCCTCGAACCTCTGGCCGAAGCGCTGGAAGATGGCGATCCAGGAGCACGAGCAGATCCTGGCGGCGCTGACCGCCGGCGACGCCGCGCTGGCGAGCCAGCGCCTGCGCGAGCATGTCCGTAATGGCCTATCCGGCCTCGTCGCTGCCTTGAAGGACAAGGCCGCCAAGCCGGACAGCGCCTGATCGCGGGTCAATGCGAGGGCTGCCCAACCTCCGGCAGCAGTTTCAGCACCGCGATCGCGTCGAGCTCGCTATCGCCCTGCGCGACCAGCATCCGGTAGAGCGTGGTTGCCTGCGCCGCCATCGGCATGGCGAGATGCTGCTCGCGCCCGGCTTCCATCAGCATCTCCAGGTCCTTGAGCACCTGCCTGGCATAGCCCTTCGGTGCGAAGTCGCGCGCGACCATGCGCGGCATCATCGCCTGCAGCACCGCCGAATTGCCGAGCCCCGGCGCCAGCGCCGCCGGGATCTTGTCGGCATCGACGCCATAGGCTTCGGCGAGCCGCAGCGATTCCGCCACGACGACATAGTTGGTCAGGCACAGCGCCTGGTTGACCAGCTTGGTCGCCTGGCCGGCGCCGACCGCGCCCATATGGGTGAAGAGGCCGAGACTCTCGGCCAGCGGCCGCACAGCCGCGATTGTCTCCGGCGTGCCGCCGGCCATGATCGCGAGCTTGCCCGCTTCCGCCGCGGGCGGGCCGCCCGAGACCGGCGCGTCGATGAAGCCGATGCCTGCTTCCGCCAGCGCCGCCGCGAGCGCCTTGGTCACGCCGATCTCGGTGGTCGAGAAGTCGATGACGATGGCGCAAGGCTGTGGCTTGGCGGAGAGGATGCCGCCTTCGCCACTGATCACCGCCTGCACTGCTTTGGTGGTGGTGACCGCGATGCAGACGGGATTGGCGCGCTCGGCGACCTCGGCCGGGGAGGCGGCGAGGGCGACGTCGAGCGCTTCGGCTTCCGCCCGGCGGGCCGGGTCGAGATCGTAGCCAACGACGGAGCGACCGGTCGCGATCAGTCGCTTGCAGAAGCCCGCGCCCATCAGCCCGAGGCCGATGAAGCCGATGGTCTCGCTCATTTGCCCTGCCAGTTCGGCGTGCGCTTGCCGAGGAAGGCTTCCATGCCCTCGCGGAAATCGGCGCTGGTGTAACAGAGCGTGACGAGGTCATCGCCATCGACATCGGCGCTCGCCGCTGCCGTGAGCCGGCGCAGCGCCTCCTTGGTGGCGCGCATCGTCAGCGGCGCATGGCCGCGGATCGTCTCTGCCAGCTCCTTCACCCGCGCCATCAGCGCGGCATGGTCGGCGGCGAGCTCGTTGTAGAGGCCGATGCGATGACCTTCCTCAGCCTCGACCAGCCGCGCGGTGAAGATGATGTCCTTGACGCGGGCCGGGCCGAGGAGGCTGGCGAGCCGGGCATAATTCGCCATCGACAGGCAGTTGCCGAGCGTGCGCGCCACCGGAAAGCCGAAGCGGGCCGATTGCGTCGCGATCCTGAGATCGCAGGCGCAGGCGATCGCCGCGCCGCCGCCGGTGACCGCGCCGGCGATCGCCGCGATGGTCGGCACCGTGCAGCTCTCGATCGTGGTGATCACCCGCTCGATCCGGTTCTCATAGGCGAGGGCGTCCTCAGCCGTCTTGAATTCGCGGAACTGGGAGATATCGGTGCCGGCGGCGAAGGCTTTTTCGCCGGCGCCCGTCACCACAAATACTTTGGGCGCACCATGCTTCTCGGGATTGCCGAGGATCTCGGCCAGCCCTTCGTACATGGCGAAGGTCAGGGCATTGCGCGCCTGCGGCCGGTTGAGCGTGACGGTGCCGACGCCATCGGCGGCGACGTAGAGGATCTCGTCGTTCATCGGATGCCTTTCAGATCGCGCCTTCGGCCTTGAGGCTGGCGATGGCCGCCTCGTCGAAGCCGAGCTCGGTGAGGATTTCGAGATTGTGGTCGCCGGCATCTGGCGTCGGTGTCGCGATGCTGGACGGCGTCCGCGACAGGCTGACCGGCTGGCCGACGACGCGGATGTCGCCGATTGCGGGATGGCTGACCGGCTGTGCGATGCCGAGATGCTGCACCTGCGGATCGTCGAAGACGGCGTCGACCGCATAGATCGGGCCGGCCGGTACGGACGCCTTCTCGCAGGCATCGAGCCAGTAAGCGCTGTCCTGCTTGGACATGATCTCCTCGAGCAGGACGCGCAGTTCCGGCCGCGCCGCGAAACGCTTCTCCATATTGTCATAGCGCGGATCGGTCGCGAGCTCGGGCCGGCCGAGCGCGCCGCAGAAGGAGCGCCAGTGCCCCTCGGCGCCGACGCCGAGATTGATATGGCCGTCGCGCGTCGCATAGACGCCCATCGGCGTTGCATAGGGATGATCGTTGCCGGCCTGCGGCGGCACCTTGCCCTCGACCAGATAGCGCGCGACCTGGAAGTCCATCATGCCGATCTGGGCTTCGAGCAGCGAGGTCTGCACCCATTGACCCTTGCCCGAGACGGCGCGTTCCTGCAGCGCGACCAGCGCTCCGATCGCGCCATAGAGGCCGGCGGCGGAATCGGCGACGGCGATGCCTGCACGCACCGGCCCCTGGCCGGGCAGGCCGGTGACCGACATCATCCCGCCCATGCCCTGGGCGATCTGGTCGAAGCCGGCGCGCAGGCGATAGGGCCCGCTCTGGCCGAAGCCGGAGATCGAGACCAGGATCAGGCGCGGGTTGAGCGCATGCAGCGTCTCGAAATCGAGGCCGAGCCGCTCCTTCACATCCGGTCGGAAATTCTCGACCAGGAGATCGGCGTCGGCGATCAGCTTGCGCAGGATCGCCTTACCGGATTCGGTCTTCAGGTTGAGCGTCAGCGAGCGCTTGTTCCGGTGCAGGTTCTGCATGTCGTAGCCATGCCGCGGTCCGCTCATATTCTCGTTCGGATCCACCCCGGGCGGGCTTTCGATCTTGATCACGTCGGCGCCGAAATCGGCGAAGATGCGGGCGCAGGTCGGCCCGGCGCGCACACGCGTCAGGTCGAGCACGCGCAGGGCTTCGAGGGCGGTGGACGGCGTCGGGCGGGGCATGATGATCCGGAAGGGGTGACAGAGGGCGCCGACTATCCCGTCATCGCCCCGAGGCGTCAATCTTCGGGGCTATCTTGCATGCAAGATCGGCAAGTGGGCCATGCGCCAGCCGGACAACGGCAGCACGCAAGCCGCGGAACGCCGGCGTTGACGTCCGGCGGAAAGCCTTGCGAGCTTGTCGGACAGCGTCGGCAACGGACGCGCGGACGCAGGAGGACGACGATGACGGTGGTCGCACTGTTCGGTGCCGGCGGCAAGATGGGTATGCGCCTTGGCCGCAATCTCGCTCGCTCGCGCTTCGAGACGCGCCATGTCGAGATCAGCCCGGCCGGCCAGGACCGTATCCGCGAAGCTTTCGGCGTCGCTTGCGTCGAGCCGGACGCGGCGATCAGGGGAGCTGAGGTCGTGATCCTGGCGGTGCCGGATACAGCCGTCGGCGCAGTGGCTGCCGGCCTCGTGCCGAAGCTGGCGGCCGGGACGATCGTCGTGATCCTCGATGCCGCGGCGCCGCATGCCGGCCACCTGCCCGAACGCGCCGATATCACCTATTTCGTCACCCATCCCTGCCACCCGCCGATCTTCAACGACGAGACCGACGAGGCGGCGCGCGCCGACCATTTCGGCGGCATCGCCGCCAAGCAGCATATCGTCAACGCGCTGATGCAGGGGCCGGAAGCGCATTATGCTCTCGGCGAGGAGGTGGCGCGGGCGATCTGGGCGCCGGTGATGCGTTCGCACCGCGTCACCGTCGAGCAGATGGCTATTTTGGAGCCCGGCCTCTCGGAAACCGTCTGCGCTACCCTGCTCGACGCGATGCGCGAGGCGATGGAGGAGGCTATCGCTCGCGGTGTCCCGCGCGAGGCGGCGCGCGACTTCCTGCTCGGCCATATGAACATCCTGGCGGCCGTGACCTTCGGCGAGGTCCAGGGCGTGTTCTCCGACGCCTGCAACAAGGCAATCGTCTTCGGCAAGGAGACGATTCTCCGGCCGGACTGGAAGCGCCTGTTCGAGCCGGACGAGATCGCCGACAGCGTCCGGCGCATCACCTAGAGGTTGTGGCGAGGCTTCGACCGATTTCGAAGCCATGTTATGGCTGCTTCGCCGGCCAGGTCGGCATGCTTTTGGAGACATGAAATGAGCGCGATCAGCCAGAAGCCGGGCACCACGGTCGATGATGCAGCCCAGCTGCGCGCCATCGTCGGCGAAGAGTCGCTGGTCGTCCAGAAGAAGGTGCTCGACCGGCTCGACAGGTTCTGCCGCGACTTCATCGCGCTCTCGCCCTTTCTTGTGCTGGCCACTGCCGATCGCGAAGGCGGGGTGGATGCCAGCCCGCGCGGTGACGGGCCGGGCTTCGTCGAGGTGCTCGACGAGCGGACGCTGCTGATTCCCGACCGGCGCGGCAACAACCGGATCGATTCCTTCCGCAATGTGCTGAGCTCGCCCGGCGTCGGCCTGGTCTTCTTCGTGCCGGGGATCACCGAGACCCTGCGCGTCAACGGCAGGGCGCGGATGACCACCGACGCTGCGCTGCTGGAGCCTATGGCCATGCAGGAGAAGGCGCCGAAGCTCGGCCTGATCGTCGAGGTCGACGAAGCCTATTTCCATTGCGGCAAGGCGCTGCTCCGCTCGAAGCTCTGGGCCCAGGAATCGCAGGTCGAGCGCTCGAGCTTCCCGACGCTCGGCCGCATTGTCGCCGAGCAGACCAAGGCGGTCGATGCCGCCGAGGCCGACGCCAATCTGGAAGAGGCCTACCGCTCCCGGCTCTATTGAGCGCGCTGCCGCGGAGGACGGGCTATGTCGAAGGCTGACCAGTCCCTGCCGGCGACGCGCTTCAGCTTCCGGCTCGACTTCACGCCGGGCGGACGCCTCGGCCCCGGCAAGGTGCAATTGCTTGAGGCGATCGGCGAGACCGGCTCGATCTCTGCCGCCGGCCGCTCGATGAAGATGTCCTATCGCCGGGCTTGGCTCCTGGTCGACGATCTCAATCGCATTTTTCGATCGCCGCTGGTCGAGGCGCAACCCGGCGGAGCCAAGGGCGGCGGCGCGCATCTGACGGCGCTCGGCCGCGAGATCGTCGCCAATTATCGTGCGATCGAGGCGAAGACGCTGACAGCGGGAGCGGCGGAGATTGCGGCGTTGCGCGCGGCGGTCTCGCCGACCGCGCCGGTGCGCGAGCCCGGCAAGAAGGCCTGAGCGCTCACGGCGTATCGATCGAGACGCTCTTGATCACCGCGTAGACCAGGCCGCCGGGCTTCAGTTGCAATTGCTCGGCCGATTTTACGGTGAGACGGGCGAGCAAGCCGACGCCGTTGCAGTCGAGCCTGACTTCCAGCGCGCCGCCGTCGCCGTGAGGTGCGCCGATCGCCGTGACCTGTCCCGGCAGGACATTCAGGGCGCTGATCCCGTCGAGCGGCTTCAAGCTCAGCATCACGTCGCTGGCGAGGATACGCACGCGCAACGCTGTCCCCTCCGGCACGCTACGCCGGGCGATCTGCAATGGTCCGGCCGCAGTCTCCAGGACGGTCAGGCCATGCTCCGGCTCATGCCGCAGCACGCGCGCGTCGAGGACGGCGCCGGCTTCCGCCGAAGCGGATAGGATCGGCACGTCGGGCCGGGACATCAATTCGGCGGTCGGTCCACTCATCGAGACCTTGCCTTGGTCGAGAATGACGAGATGGGTGGCGAGCCGCGCCACCTCGGCGATCGAATGCGAGACATAGACGATCGGGATGCCGAAGCCGTCGCGCAGGCGTTCGATGTAAGGCAGGATCTCGGCCTTGCGCTCTTCGTCCAGCGACGCGAGCGGCTCGTCCATCAGGAGAAGCCGCGGCTTGGCCAGCAGGGCCCGGCCGATCGCGACGCGCTGCTTCTCGCCGCCGGAAAGTGCGCCCGGCTGCCTGTGAAGCAGGTGGCTGATGCCGAGCAGGTCGAGTACGTCGTCGAGCCTGCTGCCGCCATCCTCGGCCTTCGGCGCGAACCAGCGGCCATAGAGCAGATTCTGCCTGACGGAGAGATGCGGGAAGAGCCGCGCCTCCTGGAAGACATAGCCGATGCGGCGCTTGTGCTTGGGCACGAAGATACCGGCGGCGCTGTCGACCATCGCCCGTCCGTCGATGACGACGCGGCCTGCCTGCGGCCGGATCAGGCCGGAGATGACGTTGACCAGCGAGGTCTTGCCCGAGCCGGAGCGGCCGAACAGGACCGTCAACCGCCCGTCCGAAGCGAAGGCGGCATCGAGCGAAAAAGCGCCCAGCCGGTGCGCCACGGAAACCTCGATGACCGCGCTCATTCGACGGCGATCCGCCGGCCGACCAATCGTGCCAGGAATTCCGAGGCGAACAGCGCCGCGACCGAGATCGCGATCGAAATCAGGGTCAACCGCATCGCCCCGGCATCGCCATTCGGCACCTGGGTGAAGGTGTAGATCGCCGAGGGCAGGGTCTGCGTCTCGCCGGGGATGTTGGAGACGAAGGTGATGGTCGCGCCGAACTCGCCCATCGCCTTGGCGAAGCACAGGATCATGCCGGCGAGGATGCCGGGCAGGGCAAGCGGCAGAGTCACCGTCAGGAATACCCAGAACGGGCCGGCGCCGAGCGTCCCCGCCGCATCCTCGAGCTTGCGGTCGATCGCCTCGATCGAGAGCCGGATCGCCCGGACCATCAGCGGAAAGCCCATCACCGCGCAGGCCAGCGCCGCCCCGGTCCAGCGGAAGGAGAGGACGATGCCGAACCAGTCATAGAGGAACTGGCCGATCGGCCCGCGCCGGCCGAAGCCGATCAGCAGGAGATAGCCCGTGACGACCGGCGGCAGGATCAGCGGCAGGTGGATGACGGCGTCGAGCAACGACTTGCCCCAGAAGCGCCCGCGCGCCAGCAACCAGGCGATGGCGAGCCCCAAAGGGAGGCTCGCCAGCATGGCAGTGGTGGCGACGATCAGGCTGAGGCGGACGGCCGTCCATTCCTCCGGGGACAGCCAGTCGCTCACGATGAGGAGGCGGGCTTGTTCAGGACCGTGAAGCCCTGCTTCTCGAAGCTGGCCTTGGCGCCGTTGCCGCGCAGATAGCTGAGGAAGCCCTGCGCGTCGGGATTGGCCGAGTCCTTGGTGATGGCGACCGGGTAGATGATCGGCGGGTGGCTGCCCTCCGGGAAGGTTGCGATCACCTTGACCTTCGGATCGGCGGCGGCGTCGGTGGTGTAGACGATGCCGAGCGGCGCTTCGCCGCGCGAGACCAGCAGCAGCGCGGCGCGGACATTGTCGGCCTGAGCCACCTTGTCCTTGACCTTGTCCCAGCCGCCGAGCCTCTCCAGCGCCGCCTTGCCGTATTTGCCGGCCGGTACCGAATCGACATTGCCCATGGCGAGCCGCCCCTGGCCGAGCGCGGCGGAGAGGTCGACGCCCGGCGCAAGCGTCGCCGTGGTCTTGGCGTCGGACGGCGCGATCAGCGCGATCCGATTGGCGAGCAGGCTGACACGGCTGTCCTTGCTGATCAGGTTCTTTTGCTGGGCATAGTCCATCCAGTCGAGATCGGCCGAGAGGAAGAGATCGGCCGGCGCGCCTTGTTCGAGCTGCTTGGCCAGCGCGTTGCTTGCCGCATAGGAGATTTTCGGCGCCGGCTTGCCGCTTTCCTTGACCCAGTTGGCCGCGGCCTCGTCGAGTGCGTTCTTCAGGCTGGCGGCAGCGAAGACCACCAGTTCCTTGCTCTGGGCGAAGGCCGGGGCTGTGAAGGAGGCGACGCCGATCAGCAGCGCAGCGGTGAAACCCAGAACGGTTCGGCGGTTCGATGGCATGAGGGTCCTCGCTGTGGTTGCGGTCGCTATGTGCGGCCGAATATAACGGCGAGCGACCAAAGGTCGAGTCCGCTCAGCGCGGATTCGCAAGCTTGTCAGATCGAGGAGATCGATATGAAGATTTCTGCCCCCAACCAGCTCAAGGGCACCATCGTCGAGATCGTGAAGGGCGCGACCACCGCCCATGTGAAGCTCGATGTCGGCGGCGCTATCGTCACCTCGGCGATCACCAATGCCGCGGTCGACGAGCTCAAGCTCACGGTCGGGCAGAAGGCCTACGCCGTGGTGAAGGCCTCCGATGTGATGATCGCGATCGACTGATCGCCGCCATGGTCCGCGAGAACGAGATTCGCCGGGCGGAGGTCGCGGTCGCGCCGCCGCCCGCGACCGATGCAGGGCTTACCTTCGTCGGTCGTATCCATACGCCCTGGACCTCGCGCCTGACCTGCCCGCGCCAGGGCAGGGCGGACGGGCCGATCTGCACGATCGAGCTGTTCGAGCCCTGGATTGCGGCGCTCGACGGCATCGAGGCTTTCGAACGGCTGGAAGTGCTCTATTGGCTGCACGAATCGCGGCGCGACCTGGTGCGGCAGAGCCCGGCGAACAACGGCGAGACCTATGGCACTTTCGCCTTGCGCACGCCGGTCAGGCCGAATCCGATCGGCACCTCCATTGTCAGCCTCGTCTCGCGACAGGGGCCGGTGCTTCAGGTGCGCGGCCTCGATTGTCTCGATGGCACGCCGCTTCTGGACCTGAAGCCCGATCGAAGCCTGTTCACGCCGATCGCCCCGCCGCAACCGGGCGACTATGAGGTCGGCTAGGCTCGTCCAGCCTGACGCTGCGCAAATCAGAATGCGGCGCGGTACCCGATTTCGCCACGGCGGTTGGAAATGCCGCTTCGAGCCGCTAGCGTAATATCCAAACGAATATTACGAGGTGTCGATATGCTCCTCCGGCGCTGCGGCGTTGTCGCCATCGGCCTTGTGCTTGCCTTCTCCGCGCCGGCGTTCGGACAGGGAGCCGGTGCTGGAGACAGGTCGGCGCCAAACCTGGAGATCGTGGCTTCGGGCGGGAGCAGGCTACAGGTCGGGCCGGCCGTTCTCGACGGGCTCCCGCGCAGCGAACAATCCGTCGCGTTCACGTCCTCGAAAGGTGAGCAGAGCGGTCGGTTCGAAGGCGTTCTGCTGTGGGATCTCTTGCTGAAGCTCGGCCTGGTCAAGCAACCGCCGTCCCATGCCGACCTTCAGCGCATATTTGTCGTCACTGGCCGGGATGGCTATGCCGTTGCATTCTCGCTGGGCGAGATCATCCCTGATCTGGGCGGCAAAACGGTCATGGTGGCCGAGCGTGTCGATGGGCGGAAAGTGCCCGATGAGGGTGGGTTTCGCCTCATCGTCCCCGGGGACAAGCGCGGAGCCCGGAATGTGCGGGCGCTTGCTAGAATCGAGTTCCGCTAGCGCATCGCATCGAATGGACGCCACCCTTCGAGAGGCTCCGGAGCTGCGGCAGCCGCATGCATCGCCATTCTGTGAACGGTAGGATCGACGGGCTCGCGATTCCGCCCCGCGGGCGACGCCCGCGATTGTCTGTCGGCAGTCAGTCGCGCTAGCTTTTCCCGCAAAGAAAAAGGCCCACGCCGGAGCGCAGGCCCAAGTCTAGGGAGGAAACGCCCAAGGAGGGCGCCACAGCATCGCTGCTGCGGTGCACACCACATAGGATGCACCGGATCGGGCTGCAAGGGGGACGGGACAGTAAGGCTGACCTTATTTTGAGCAGAGTGCGATTTTTCGCGCCGATCGCGCAAAAATGCGGGGTAGAAGCAAATGCATGAGACGAAAAGACGCGGGGCGAACGTTTGCCGAAGCGCATTTCGAAATCTGTTTCTGGCCGCCGGGTTGAGCCTGAGCGGGGCTGCGGTCGCTCAGATTCCTCCATCGACTGCGGACGTCGCGGCCTATGCCGCCCTGCATCTGGCGGCCTATCGCGGTGATCTGCCGGCCCTTCGGCAAGCGGTCATGGCCGGCGGTGGGCTCGAGGCCCGCGACGGTGAGGGGCGCACCGCGCTGCATGTCGCGACCCACGCCCGCCAGAGCGAGGCGATGCGCATACTCGTCAAGGCGGGTGCCGATCCACGTGCGCTCGATGGGCGCGCCTACGACGCGATAACCATTGCCGCCGTCGCCGACGATATCGAGACGATGCGCACTGCGCTGGCCATCGGCGGCGATCCGCGTGCGATCACCAGCCCCTATCTCGGAACGGCTCTGATCGCGGCGGCCCATCTTGGCCATGACGGCGTGGTCCGCGAATTGATTGCCGCCGGCGCGCCGCTCGACCATGTCAACAATCTCGGCTGGACCGCCCTGATCGAGGCGGTGATCCTCGGCAATGGCGGGCCGCGCCATGTCGCGACGGTGAAGGCGCTGGTCGCGGCGGGCGCACGGCGCGATCTCGCGGATCGCGAGGGTACGACGCCGCTCGAACATGCCCGCCGCCGCGGTTACGCGGCAATGGTCGCGCTGCTGCAATAGTCAGGCGGGAAAGTCCGGCGCGGGCAGGCTGGCGACCAGCGCCGAGAGCCCGTCGCTGTAGCGCTGGCGCAAATCGGCCCAATAGGGATGGTGGCTGTCGTATTTGGCGAGATGCTTGGTCGAGAAGCTGTCGGCCTCGTAGCGCAGCAGGTCGATCGGCGGCGCGACCGAGAGATTCGAGCGCACCGTGGCGTCGAACGAGAGCAGAGCGAGCTTGGCGGCCTCGTCGAGCCCGCTCGCCTCCTGCAGTGCCCGGTCGAGGATCGGCTTGCCATATTTGGTCTCGCCGAGCTGGAGGAACTGGGTCCGCCCGGAGGCCTCGACGAAGTTGCCGGCCGAATAGATCTGGAACAGCCGGTGCGGCTCGCCGGCGATCTGGCCGGCGACCAGGAAGGAGCCGTTCGGGTCGCCATAGGGCTCGACGAAGCTGCGATTGAGGCGCAGCACCTCGCGCAGCACGCCGCCGACGATCTGCGCCACATCGAACATGGTGCGCGCCGCGAGGATGTCGCGATTCTCGCCGCCCGCAGCGCTGTCCTGCTTATGCTTGGTGTATTGCCGGATCATGGTGATCACGGCCTGTGTCGTGGCCAGATTCCCGGCCGAGAGGATCGCGATCACCCGCTCGCCCGGCACCTCGAACAGAGCGAGCTTCTTGACCACGGCGATCTGGTCGACGCCGGCACTGGAGCGGGAATCGGAAGCGAGGATCAGCCCGGACGGCAGCAGGATCCCGAGGCAATAGGTCATGGGCGGCTCCCCAGCACGGGGCCAGCATGCGCAGGGGCAGGGGCTTTGCCAAGCTCTCTCCGCTGCGATTGCGACATGGCCGGGCGAATGCCAAGGTCGCTTCGATCAGGCCGTGGCGGAGTTCGGACATGCGCAACCTGTCGGACATCGTCGCCGCCGTGCACGACGACATGGCCGAGCATATCGGGGCCGGCAAGGTCGCCGACTACATCCCGGCCTTGTCGCGGGTCGACCCGCGCCGTTTCGGTCTCGCCATCGTCACTTGCACCGGCGAGCGCGCGCAGGCTGGTGATGCCGATGTCCCGTTTTCGATCCAGAGCATCTCGAAAGTCTTCACCCTGACGCTGGCGCTGGAGCGGGTCGGCGCCCGGCTCTGGCACCGGGTCGGCCGCGAGCCGTCGGGCTCGCCGTTCAACTCGATCGTCCAGCTCGAGCAGGAGCGCGGCGTGCCGCGTAATCCGTTCATCAATGCAGGGGCGCTGGTCGTCACCGATGCCTTGCTGACCGGCAGGACGCCGAAGAAGACGGCGGCCGAGATCCTCGCCTTCCTGCGCAAATGCTCTGGAGATCGCTCGGTTGCGATCGACAAGGAGGTCGCTGGATCGGAGGCTCAGACCGGCTTCCGCAATGCCAGCCTCGCCAATTTCATCCGCGCCTTCGGCAATCTGAAGAACCCGGTCGCGGAGGTGCTTGACGTCTATTTCCACCAGTGCGCGCTCAGCCTGAGCTGCGCCCAGCTTGCCCGCGCCGGGCTGTTCCTCGCCGGCGACGGCGTCGATCCGTTGACCGGCGCCGTGGTCTGCCGTCCGGCGCGGGCCCGCCGCGTCAAGGCGCTGATGATGACCTGCGGCCATTACGACGCCTCGGGTGAATTCGCCTTCAAGGTCGGCCTGCCCGGCAAGAGCGGCGTCGGCGGCGGCATTCTCGCCATCGTGCCGAAGCAGGCGGCGATCGCGGTCTGGTCGCCCGGGCTCAACGCCGCCGGCACCTCGCATGTCGGCGCGCTCGCGCTCGAACGCCTTGTCGAGCGCACCGGCTGGTCGGTCTTTTGAAGGTTCAGCCCTTGGCCGGCCCGATCGCGATCGGGCGCTCGCTCGCCCCCCATTCGGCCCAGGAGCCGTCATAGACGGCGCGGGCCGGCTTGCCGAGCAGCTCCAGCGCGGTCGACAGGATCACCGCCGAGACGCCAGAACCGCAGCTCGTCAGCAATGGCTTTTCGATATCGACGCCGGCTTCGCGGAAGGCCGCGGCGAGCGCTTCCGGTTCCTTGAGCTTGCCATCGGCGACCAGCGCGGAGGAGGGCAGGTTGAGCGCGCCCGGCATATGGCCGGAGCGCAGGCCGGGGCGCGGCTCCGGCGCCTCGCCGCGGAAGCGGTCGGCCGGGCGGGCATCGACCACCTGGATCGCGCCGCTCTCGAGTGCGCGCGCCACGTCGTCGATGTCGGCGACGGCGGAGTGGTCGAGCCGGGCGGTGAACGTGCGCGGCGTGCGCTGTCGCGGCGCGCCATCCCTGACTGGCCGGCCTTC
Source organism: Rhizobiales bacterium 2SD (assembly GCA_005502805.1). Taxonomy (GTDB): domain Bacteria; phylum Pseudomonadota; class Alphaproteobacteria; order Rhizobiales; family Beijerinckiaceae; genus Allobosea. The sequence goes on from SCMY01000003.1 coordinate 147,181, forward strand.
CGCCAACCATTGCGGCAGCCCGCCTTCGAGGATCACCACATCCTTGGCGCCGAAGGTCTGGAAGGTCCAGCGCACGCGCGGAGCCGAGAACAGGCCGAGCCCGTCATAGACGACGATGCGCATGCCGTCGCCGATGCCCATGGCGCCGACGGCCGCCGCGAAGGCGTCCGGCCGCGGCAGCATATGCGGCAGGCTGGAGTTCTCGTCCTTGATCACGTCGACGTCGAAGCGCACCGCACCGGGAATGCGCTGCTGCAGATATTCAGCATCCGCATCGCGCTTCTGGGCCGGGAGGTAGAACGAGCCGTCGACGATGACGATGTCCGGCGCATCGAGCCGCTCGGCCAGCCATTGCGTGGAGACGAAGATGTCGTTGCGGGCCATGGGCTGCGTCCTCGAAAGAGTCTGTTTTCAAGATGTTATGATGGAATTTTCATGCGAGCGCGATGCGCACGCGCCGGTTCTGCTTGCCCTTCTTTTCGACATCGGTGACGGCGACCGCGCCGATCTCGGAGGTGTTGCGCACATGCGTGCCGCCGCAGGGCTGCAGGTCGATGCCCTCGATCGAGACCAGCCGGACCCGGCCCGAGCCGCGCGGTGGCTTCACCGACATGGTCTTGACCAGCCCGGGATTGGCGTCGAGCTCCTCGTCGGTGATCCAGCGCTCGCTGATCGCGGCGTTCTTCGCCACCAGCGCAGTTAGCTTTTCGGTCAGCTCGGCCTTGTCGAGCCCGCCTTCGGGAATGTCGAAATCCAGCCTTCCGTCGCCATCGCCGATCGCGCCGCCGGTGACGGGATAGGGCAGGACGACGCTGAGCAGGTGAAGCGCGGTGTGGATGCGCATGCGCTTCAGCCGGCGCTCCCAGTCGAGCTTCGCCGTGACCGTGTCGCCGACAACAGGTACCGCCTGGCCTTCGAGCGGAACATGCAGGATGCGGCTCTTGTCCTCGGGATTGTAGATCGCCGTTCCGATGACGATTTCCGTGCCGTCATTGCGGACAAGCACGCCTGCATCGCCCGGCTGGCCGCCGCCGGTGGCGTAGAACACGGTCCGGTCGAGCTCGATGCCGCCGCGCTCGTTGATCGCGACGACGGTCGCGGGCGTCTCGGTCAGATAAGCGTCATTTCGGAACAGCAATTCGGTCGGCATCGCGATCTCCTTCGTCCGGAGAGCTTATCGCAGGCATGGCCGGGCTGGAAAAGCCGGTGGAAGGCGAAACGGAGGCACCGCCGGCAGGGCTTCCGCTCAGGGCTCGGCACCACTAGGGTCCGACCAGGACTGCCGCGGCATGGAGGCCCGATCGAGACATGACCCCGCCGCGCATCGAGCCGCAGGACGGTGTTGCCTGGGTCACTGGGGCGAGCTCCGGCATCGGGGCGGCTGTGGCGCTCGAGTTGGCGCGGCGTGGCTGGACAGTCGCAGCGACCGCACGCCGGCTCGACAAGCTCGAAGCGCTGGCGCTGAGTGCGGATGGCCTGCCCGGGCGGATCGTCGCCCATGTCGGCGATGTCGCTGATCCGATGGCGATGGCGGCGGTGGTCGAGGGCATCGAGAGCGTGCACGGACCAATCGCCCTCGCTTTCCTCAATGCCGGCATCGCCCCGCGCAACGGGCCGGGTTTGATCGACGTGGCTGCCTTCGAGCAGGTCTTCGCGGTCAACTTGCTTGGTGTCGTTCGCGGTGCGGCCGCAGTCGCCGAGCGCATGGCGTCGCGCGGCAAGGGCCAGATCGCGGTCAACGCTTCGCTGGCCGGCTATCGCGGCCTGCCGGGAGCGGCTGCCTACGGGGCCTCCAAAGCCGCTGCGATCCATCTCTGCGAGGCGCTGAGGTTCGACTGCGAGCGGCACGGAATCCATCTGCAACTGGTCAATCCCGGCTTCGTCGATACGGCGATGACCCAGCGCAACAGCTTTCCGATGCCGTTCATGGTGTCGCTCGACCAGGCGGCCGCCCGCATCGCCGATGGCTTAGCCCGCGGCGGCTTCGAGATCACCTTCCCGCGCCGTCTCGTCTGGCTGATGAAGGGGATGCGGCTTTTACCTTACCCGGTCTATTTCTGGGTGATGCGCAAGCTGGCCGGCGAGCATCGGGGCGGCCGGCGCGACGGGGCCGTGTAGCGGGATAGATTCTTTCCCAAGGGCTTGAGCGATGGGCCTCAGAACGAAGGTGAAGGCGACCCCAACCGAGATTCCAGCCAACGGACTCCAAAAGCCGTGATGGCCGCTGCGTCGACCAGCACGGACGGCGCGCTGCCGACCAGCGCCTGTCGGCCTTGGCCATTGGCGAGGAACTCCGTCACGATTCCCCCGAAATAGTCCTCGGCTAGCCCTGCGACGATCGGGTCGCCGGTGTCGAACTCCTCGATCATGCGCCATTGCGTGCCGGTCGGCGTCGCCAGCGGCACCTCGATCCGCCTGATGCGTTTGCCGGGGATATCGGCCAGATGCTCGGCATGGTGCAGCAAGGTCAGCGTGTCGAGCGGCGCGCCGAGCATCAGCACCTTGCCGCCCGCCTCGACCAGCTTTGCCAGCGGCGAGCCCTCGCCATAGCCATAGTCGAGCGGGTGGTCGGCGGTGAACCACTCCGCCTTCGCCCCGAACGCGACGACAGAAGCACCTGGATTGCCGCTGCGCAGGGCGCCGGGTGTCGTCCGCAGGAACTCCGGCAACACGCCATTGTCGCGGATCGCGCGCGAGCGCTGAGGATCGAACGGTCGGATATGCTCGCGCCATTCCGGCGGCACGCGGCCATCCTCATCGACCAGGTCCTCGTAACGCGCCTCCCAATCGGCATAGGCGAGGACGGTGCCTGCGGGGCCAACGGCGTCGGACAGCGCGGCGATGATCGTGTCGGGACCGTCGAGCAGGCGGCCGACCTTGCTGACGGCGGCGTGGACCATGACCGCATCGCCGGAAGCAAGGCCGAGCACGGCAAGATCGGCGGCGAGTGAGGCGCGCGTGATGAAGGAGGCGGACGTCATGGTCGTGAGCTATTCCGATCGAAGGACAGAAAAGGCGTCGAGCGCGCGCCTGCGACCGAAGTCGAGCGGGATGATCGGCTTCGGATAGTCTCGCCCCAGAACGACTCCGGCGTTCTTCAACTCGCTTGCCGGCGCTTCCCAGGGGCGGTGGATGAACCGGTCGTCGAGGTCCGCCAGTTCGGGGACGAAACGGCGAACATAAGCGCCTTTCGGATCGAACTTCTCGCCCTGCGTCACCGGATTGAAGATGCGGAAATAGGGCGCCGCATCGGCGCCGGAGCCGGCGACCCATTGCCAGCTCGCCGGATTATTGGCCGGATCGGCATCGACCAGCGTGTCCCAGAACCAGGCCTCCCCCGCGCGCCAGTCGGTCAGCAGATGCTTGATCAGGAAGGAGGCCGTGATCATTCGCACGCGATTGTGCATCCAGCCGCTCCGCCAGAGTTCGCGCAGGCCGGCATCGACGATCGGATAGCCGGTCAGGCCCTTCTGCCAGGCGCTCAATCCGGCTTCGTCTGTCTCCCAGGTCATCGCGTCGAAGCGGCGGTCATAGTTGACGCTGGCGATCTCAGGATTGTGGAAGAGCAGATGGTAGGAGAACTCGCGCCAGCCGATCTCGCTGAAGAATTTGTCGACATCGCCAGCTGAGCCCGGCGTCTCGCCGGTCTCCAGCGCTGCCTTCGTCGCATGCCAGATCTGGCGCGGGCCGATCTCGCCGAAGCGCAGATGCGGTGACAGCCGCGAGGTCGAGAGTCGATCGGGCAGGTCGCGAGCCTCGCGATAGCCCTTGAGCGTCTCGTCGAGGAAGGCGGATAGCCGGTCCTGCGCTCCGCCTTCGCCCGGCGTCCAGGCCTCGCGCAGCCCACCGGCCCAATCGGGGGCAGTCGGCTCCAGAGCGAGATCCGCAACCGTGAGCGATTGCTTGCGTAGCGCCGCGGGCAACCGAGCCTTGCTCAGTTGAGTGGACGGCGGGAGTGGGGCTGCCGGCTCGCCGCGCTCGCGGACTGCGCGCCAATAGGGCGTGAACACCTTGAAGGGCCCACCGGCCTTGGTCTCGACCTGCCAGGGTTCGTTGAGCAGGTTGGCGTTGAAGCTCTCGACCTCGACACCGGTCTCCGCGAGTTTCGCCTTCAGCGCCTTGTCGAGCGCAATCGCGGCGCCGTCATAGCGCCGGTTCCAGGCGACGTAGCCAATCTCCGCCTCCCGCACGATGCGAGGCAGCTCCTCCGCCGGATCGCCGCGCAGGATCAACAGCTCGCCACCCTTCGCCGCGATGGCTTTCGACAGCGCCAGCAACGAACGTGACAGCCACCAGCGCGCGGCGCCGCCGAGCGGCCGGCGAGCCGCTGAGGTGTCGAGGATGTAGAGGCAGATCAGCGGGCCATGGTCGATCGACGCTCGCAGGGCCGGATTGTCGGACAGGCGCAGGTCGTCGCGGAACCAGAGCAGGGCAGGGCGTGAGGTCACTCGGTCGGGCCTTCTCGCTGCGATGCTTTGATACGCCGACAAGGGTGGATTGGTTTCGTGGCGCAAAAGGATAGCGGCGCTATCCGGGCTCCAGTCCGTGATAGATTGGATCGGCTGCGCGCAAAAGAAGGGGGATGAGGTCATGGCGACGCCGGAAGTCGAGGCCTTGAGTCGTCGGATCGCTGCGCTCGAGGCGCAGCTTGCCGCCCTGTTGCAGGCGGTCACCGTCGGCCGCGGCGGCATGGTCGCGATCAACGCTCCGCTCGGACTGTCGATCACCGCCGGCGGTCCCTGCACCATCAATGTCGGGGCCGATCTGGCGCTTACGGTCGGCGGCAGTTTCCGGACGGCCGTGGCGACGGCCTATGTCGTGAATGTCGGCACCGGCATCCGGGCAACCGCAGGCACGGCCGTCAACCTCATCGCAGGCACGGCGCTCGGCATGGCCGCCAATCGCGAGATCAGCCTGACGACGCGCGCTTTCGAGGTCGCGGCGGCCGTCAGCATCGACCTCGACAGCAGCAAGGATTTCGAGATCGCCAGCGGCAAGTCGCTCGCGGTGAAAGCTGCCGACGCCATTCTGCTCGATGCGGGCGCGGCGGATATCGCTCTGAAAAAGGACGGCTCCATCGATCTCAAGGGCAAGGACGTCACGATCCGGGCAAGCGGCAAGATCAATGCGACGGCGAGCTCCGACGTCGTGATCAAGGGCTCGAAGATCAAGCAGAATTGAACTGCGGTGGCTCAATCACCGCCGCCACCGCCGCAACCCCCGCCATCGCCACCGCTTCCACTATCGGAGCTGCCACCGCCGGAAGAGCTGCCGCTGTCGCCGAAGCCGTCGGTGCTCCCGTCGACTGACGAACTCGAAAAATCGCCGCCGCATTGTGTGCCGCGATCGCCATTGCGTCTGAGCGCCTCGCAGTCGGGCGCGTAGACGAAGCCGTTGGCGATCTTGAGCTTGGTATCGAGCGCGAAGAGCAGCGGCAGCCGCGTCGGGCGCGCCGGGTCGATATTCTCGTCGCGGCAGCACTGCCACCAGACGCGGCGCAAGGCGGAGTTGTCGCCGTGTGCGCCTTCCCGTAGCGCAACCGCTGGCGTGTGGTGCAGGAAGCGCCCGAAGGCCCGGTCGCAGAAGCGGCCATAGTCGCGGGTGTAGAGAATGAACTCGTGCCAGAGATCATCCGCGACCTGGGAGGGCATCGCGACCTCGCGCCGTCCCGAGTTGAGATAGGCCAGGAAGAACTGGCGCAGGCCCTCGGAGACCAGCGCCGTCTCCTTGCGGCCGAAGCCCGGATGATGGTCTGCGAGCTTGTCGAGCAGCCCGCGTGGCCAGGGATAGCGCCGGATGAATTCCGCCCGGCGCAGGCGCTTGTAGGAAGCGAGCGCGTTGCCCGCTACGAGCAGGAGAACGACCGCCACCACCATACCGATGATGATGGCGGCGGCGTTCATGTCGTCGCTCCGTCAGTGCGTCTGTGGCGTCGCTTGCTTCGGCTCGGCCGGCTTTTTCTTGCTGCCAAGCCCGGCGAGCCAGCGCACCACGACGTAGAACACCGGGGTGAACAGCAGGCCGAACAGGGTGACGCCGATCATGCCGGAGAACACCGCGATACCCAGCACCTGTCGCATCTCCGCGCCGGCGCCGATCGAGATCGTCAGCGGCAGCACGCCCAGGATGAAGGCGAGCGAGGTCATCAGGATCGGCCGCAACCGGGTCCGAGCCGCCGCGATCGCGGCATCGCGCCGGCTCATGCCCTCGTCCTCGGCCTGCTTGGCGAACTCGACGATCAGGATCGCGTTCTTCGCCGCGAGGCCAACGAGCACGACGAGGCCGATATCGACGAGCACGTTGCGATCGAAGTCCTTGTAGCTGACGCCGATCATCGCCGCGAGGATACACATCGGCACGATCAGGATGACCGCCAACGGCAAGGTCCAGCTTTCGTACAGCGCCGCCAGCAAGAGGAAGACGAAGACGACGGCGAGGCCGAAGGCGATGATCGCGGTATTGCCGGCGAGCTTCTCCTGCAGCGCGATCTCGGTCCATTCGAAGCCGAAGCCGGCCGGCAGGACCTTCTGCGCGATCTGCTCGACCGCCGCGATGCCCTGGCCGGTCGAGTAGCCGCGCGCCATCGACATCTGCACTTCAGCCGCCGGATAGAGGTTGTAGCGCGGGACGCGATAGGCGCCGGTCGTGTTGGAGAAGGTCGCGACCGAGCCGATCGGCACCATCTCGCCGTCGGCGTTGCGGGTCTTCAGGTCGGCGACGTCGCGGATGTCGAGACGCTGCGGATTGTCGGCCTGGGCCGTGACCCGGAAGGTGCGGCCGAGGATGTTGAAGTCGTTCACATAGGCCGAGCCCATATAGATCGACAGCGTCTCGAACACGCGGGTCACGGGGACGCCGAGCATCTCTGCCTTGGTCCGGTCGATATCGGCGTAGATCTGCGGCGTCCTGGTCGAGAACAGCGTGAAGGGTTGCTGGATTCCAGGTGTCTGGCCGGCCGTCCCGGCCACGGCCCAGGTTGCGCCTTCCAGCGCCGCCAGGCCTTTGCCGCCGCGGTCCTGCACGTAACCCTTGAGGCCACCGCCATTGCCGATGCCGGGCACCGCCGGCGGCTCGATGATCAGCGCGAAAGCCTCGCCGATTCCGAAGAGCTGAGTGCGCAGGTCATTGAGAATGCCTTGGGTGGTCAGACCCTGCTTGGCCCGCTCCTTGAAGTCGGTGAGCGTGACGAAGGCGACACCGGCATTGGGCGCCAGCGTGAAGGTCGCGCCGTCGAGGCCGGCGAAGGCGACGGCATGGGCGACGCCCGGCCGCGACAGCAGGATATCGGTCGCCTTGCGGATGACCGCATCCGTGCGCGGCAACGACGAGCCTGGCGGCAGCTGGAAGACCGCGATGAAGTAGCCGCGGTCGAGCTGCGGGACGAGGCCTGTCGGCACCATGGCGAGCTGCCTGCCGGCGACCGCGATGAGCGCCGCATAGACCAGCAGCATGATGACGCCGAAGCGGATCAGGCGCGAGGTCAGCGCGCCATAGGAGCGCGAAAGCCAGTCGAAGCCCTTGTTGAAGTACTTGAAGAACCAGCGCAGCGGCGCGCTGAGCACCGCGAGGAAGCCCTTCGGTTCCTCATGGCTGTGCGGCTTCAAGAGGATCGCCGCCAGGGCCGGCGACAGTGTCAGCGAGACGAAGCACGAAATCGCCGTCGAAGCCGCGATCGTCACCGCGAATTGCTGGTAGAATGTGCCCTGTAGGCCGGTGATGAACGCCGTCGGGATGAACACGGCGCACAGCACGAGCGCGATCGCGAGCAGCGCGCCGCCAACCTCGTCCATAGTCTTATGGGCGGCGTCGACCGCGCTCATGCCCTCGGCAAGATAGCGCTCGACGTTCTCGACCACGACGATCGCGTCGTCGACGACGATGCCGATGGCGAGCACGAGCGCCAGCAGCGAGATCGTGTTGAACGAGATTCCAACCGCGCTCATGATCAGGAAGGTGCCGACCAGCGAGACCGGGATCGCGATGATCGGGATGATCGCGGCGCGCCAGGTCTGCAGGAACAGGATCACCACGATGACGACGAGCACGATCGCCTCGAGCAGCGTCGTGACCACGGCGGAGACGGATTCCCTGATGAACTCCGTCGGGTTGTAGACGATGGTATGCTCGACGCCGGCCGGGAAGCTCTTGGACAGCGTCTGCATCGTCTTGATGAGAGCGTCGGAAGCCGCCAGCGCATTCGTCCCGGGGCGCTGGAAGACGCCGATCGCGACGGCTTCCTTGTTGTCGAGATAGGAGTTCGACAGATAGTCCTGCGCCCCGAGCTCGACACGGGCGACATCGCGCACGCGGATCGTGCCGCCATCGGCATCCGAGCGCACGACGATGTTGTAGAATTCGTCGATGCTGGTCAGACGCCCCAGCGTGTTGACCGAGAGCTGGAAGGCCCCGTCCGACTTCGCCGGCGGCTGGTTGATCGCACCCGCCGCGACCTGGATGTTGGCGGCGCGGATCGCGGCGACGACGTCGCCGGCGGTCAGGTTGCGGGCCGCGACCTTGGCCGGATCGAGCCAGACGCGCATCGAATAATCGCGCGCGCCGAAGACCTGCACGTCGCCGACGCCCTCGACGCGGGTCAGCACGTCCTTGACGTTGAGAGTGGTGTAGTTCGAGACGTATTGCTGGTCGCGCGAGCCGTCCGGAGACAGCATGTGGATGACCATCAGGAAGTCCGGCGAGGCCTTGCGGACCTGCAGGCCGAGCGTGCGGACCTCCTGCGGCAGGCGCGGCTCGGCCGCGGAGACGCGGTTCTGCACCAGCACCTGGGCCTGGTCGACATCGGTGCCGGCCTTGAAGACGACGTTGATCGTCACGCGCCCGTCGCCGGTCGATTGCGACGAGATGTAGAGCATGTCGTCGACGCCGTTGACCTCCTGCTCGATCGGCGCAGCGACCGTCGAGGCGACGACCTCGGCCGAGGCGCCCGGATAGTTCGCGGTGATCGTCACGGTCGGCGGCGCGATCTCGGGATACTCCGCGATCGGCAGCGTGCGCAGCGTGATGGCGCCGGCAATGGTCAGCAGCACCGAGAGGACGGTCGCAAAGATCGGCCGGTCGATGAAGAAATGGGCGAAGCGGAACATGCTCTGGTCCTGGCCAGGAAGGGCAGGGCGGACGGAGGATGCCGTCCGCGCTCGTCATGTGGGTAGGCGAGGCGCCGCCGTCAGTTGGCGGCAGCGGCGGCCTTGATCTCGGTCGGCTGCGGGGTCACGGCGACGCCCGGGCGCACCATCGGGTTGGCGATGCCGTTCACGATCACCTTGTCGCTCGGCTCGAGGCCCTTGGTGATGACGCGCAGCCCATCGCTGATCTGGCCGAGCTGCACGGGCTTGGGCACGACCTTGTTCTCCGGCCCGACGGTCAGCACGATCTTGTTGGCCTGGTCGGAGACGATCACGGCGTCCGGCACCAGCAAGGCGTCGGCCTCGCCGGCGAACAGACGCAGTCGGCCGAATGTGCCGGGCGTCAGCAGTCCGTCCGGATTCGGGAAGACGGCGCGGGTCCGGATCGTCGCCGAGCGGGCATTCAGCGCGTTGTCGACGAAGTCGATCTTGCCCTCGCGGTCCCATTTGGTCTCGCTCGAAAGCCGCACGCGCACCGGCGTGCCGGGCTTCCGCAGATCCTGCGATTGCGAATAGCGCAGATAGTCGGCCTCCGAGGCGTCGAAGACGAACTTGATCGGATCGACGGCAACGATCGTGGTCAGAAGCGTCGCGCCGGACTGGCCGCCGGCGATCAGGTTGCCCTGGTCGACGCGCCGGTTCGAGACGCGGCCGGCGAGCGGCGCGCGCACCTGCGTCCATTCGAGATTGAGTTCGGCCGTCTTCAGGTTGGCCTCGGCCGCCTGCTGGCTGGCGATGGCGCCGTTGAGGTTGGCGCGGCGCTGGTCGATATCGCGGGCGGTGATGGTGCGGTTCTGCGTCAGCGCCTCCGCGCGCTCGACCTCGTTCTGGTTGAGGTCGACCTGCGCCTTGGCGCGCGCAACCTCCGCTCGTGCCGCATCGACGGCGAGCTTGTAGGGCCGCTGGTCGATCGTGAAGAGCAGGTCGCCGGCCTTGACCAGGTCGCCGTCACGGAAATGGACCGAATCGAGGAAGCCCGACACGCGGGCGCGGACCTCGACCTGTTCGCTGGCCTCGAAACGGCCGGTGAACTCGTCCCAGTTGGTGACGCGCTTGGCGAGCGGCGTCGCGACGGTGACCGGCGGAGCCGGTGGCGCGCCTTGGGCGAGGGCCTCGACAGAGAGGACCGGGAGCAGGGCCGCCAGGGCAACGATGGCCCGGCTGGAGCGGCGGATCATGTGAAACTCCGAAAATGCGGGCGCGGCGCAACCTTCACGGTTTCCGGCCAATGCGCAACAACCCCATCGCACTGACGATTGTCAAGTTTCTTCACTCGACAATTTTGATGCTATTTTCCTCTTTGGCAGCCCATTGCCGCCTTCGGTTGCGCGAAACCGACGCAACGGATGCTTGCTGGCGGCGGGCCGAAGCTCTACCTGAGGGACGCGCGCGCCAGCGTCAGCAGCAACATCTCGTGGAAGTCGTCTCATGAATGCGCATGTCCGCCCTGCCGACCCGAAGAAGCTGATCAAGGGTGCGACCGGTGACTGGGAGATCGTGATCGGCCTCGAAATTCACGCGCAGGTTACCTCCAACGCCAAGCTGTTCTCAGGGTCTTCCACCGCCTTCGGCGGCGAGCCGAATGCCCATGTCAGCCTGGTCGACGCGGCGATGCCGGGCATGCTGCCGGTGATCAACGAGGAATGCGTGCGCCAGGCGGTCCGCACCGGGCTCGGCCTCAACGCCCAGATCAACAAGCGCTCGGTCTTCGACCGCAAGAACTATTTCTATCCCGACCTGCCGCAGGGCTACCAGATCAGCCAGTACAAGCACCCCGTCGTCGGCGAGGGTGAGATCGCGGTCGACCTGTCGCCGACCGAGCAGATCACGGTAGGGATCGAGCGCCTGCATCTCGAGCAGGACGCGGGCAAGTCGATGCACGACCAGCACCCGACCATGAGCTTCGTCGATCTCAACCGCTCGGGCGTGGCGCTGATGGAGATCGTCTCCAAGCCGGACCTGCGCTCGGCCGACGAGGCCAAGGCCTATGTCTCGAAGCTGCGCACCATCCTGCGCTATATCGGCTCCTGCGACGGCGACATGGAGAAGGGCAATCTGCGCGCCGACGTCAACGTCTCCGTGCGCAAGCCGGGCGCGCCCTTTGGGACGCGCTGCGAGATCAAGAACGTCAACTCGATCCGCTTCATCGGCCAGGCGATCGAGGTCGAGGCCCGCCGCCAGATCGGTATCCTCGAGGATGGCGGCACGATCGACCAGGAGACTCGCCTCTACGATCCCGGCAAGGGCGAGACGCGCTCGCTGCGCTCGAAGGAAGAGGCGCACGACTATCGCTACTTCCCCGATCCGGACCTGCTGCCGCTCGAATTCGACGATGCCTTCATCGCCGAGCTGAAAGCGCATCTGCCCGAGCTGCCCGACGCCAAGAAGGGCCGCTTCATCGCCGAATACGGGCTCTCGCCCTATGACGCCTCAGTGCTCGTCGCCGAGCGAGAGCAGGCCGATTATTTCGAGGCGGTGGCGAAGGGCCGCGACGGCAAGGCCGCAGCCAACTGGGTGATCAACGAATTGTTCGGCCGCCTCAACAAGGAAGGCAAGGACGTCTCGGCCTCGCCGGTCTCGGCTTCGCAGCTCGGTGGTCTGGTCGACCTGATCGGCGAAGGCGTGATCTCCGGCAAGATCGCCAAGGACCTGTTCGAGATCGTCTGGACCGAAGGCGGCGACCCGCGCGAGATCGTCGAGGCCCGCGGCATGAAGCAGGTCACCGACACCGGCGCGATCGAGAAGGCGGTCGACGAGATCATCGCCGCCAACCCGGACAAGGTCGAGCAGGTCAAGGCCAAGCCGACCATGCTCGGATGGTTCGTCGGCCAGGCGATGAAGGCCTCGGGCGGCAAGGCCAACCCGCAGGCGCTGAACGAGATCCTGAAGAAGAAACTAGGCATCGAGTGACGCAGAAGGACTTGATCATCCGCGATGCGCTCGCCGCCGATCTGCCGGCGGTCCGCTCGCTGTTGGTCGAGACCTGGCACGACACCTATGACGGCATCTATGGCTGGCGCCGTGTTGCCGAGATCACCAATGCCTGGCACTCGCTCGACGCGCTGAAGGCCCAGCTCGGCCGCGACAGCGGCATCTTCCTGATCGCGCTCTTGGGCGAGGAGGTCGTCGGCACGGCTTCCGCCCGGCGCGAGCCCGACCGCGCTGCCATGCTGACGCGGCTTTATGTCTCTCCCACACGGCAGGGCGAAGGCATCGGGCGCACGCTGTTGCAGGTCGCGCTCGCCTGCTTTCCCGATGCGCCGGTGGCGCGGCTGGAGGTCGAGAGCCAGAACGAGCTGGCGATCGCCTTCTATGAGCGCATGGGCTTCTTCCTGCAGCGCCAGGCTCGCTTCGACGGGCGCGAGGACACGCCCAACACGCTGATCATGGCCAAGCGGCTGGTGACGATCTGACGACGTGGCCGGCAAAATCTACGGAGATCGAGATGACCGAGACCGCCGCTCTTTCCGGCGTCACGATGCGCGAGGCGCGCCGTGAGGATACTGCCCGTATCGCCACCCTGATCATGCTGGGCTCCGCCACGCAGACGCGCAGCGATGCCGAGATCGCGCAGGAGGCAGCCCATCCGTCCTATCTCGACGCCTTCGACGAGGTCGCTGCCAGCCCCTACAACACGCTCTTCGTCGCTGAGCTCGACGGGCAGGTGGTCGGCACGCTGCAGGTCACGCTGATCCCCGGCCTGATCAATCGCGGCCGCAAGCGCGCCAAGCTCGAAAGCGTCCATGTCGATCCGGCCCTGCGCGGCCGGCGCATCGGCGAGGCCATGGTCGCCCATGCGGTCGACTTCGCCCGAAAGAACGGTGCCGGCCTGGTCGAGCTCACCTCGAACAAGTCGCGCGAGGCGGCGCATCGCTTCTATCGCCGCCTTGGCTTCGACCAGAGCCATGAGGGCTTCAAGCTGGAGCTGTGAGCGCCGCATGCCACGCCCGCGCCGGGCGCGCAGTCCCGGTTCTTACAGGGGCATCGGTCGAGACCTAGATGTCCCAACGACCCGCAACAACCCGCGAGGACTGGGACATGGCAGCAGTGCAGGGCAAGCCGATCGATCTCCACTACTGGCCGACGCCGAACGGCTGGAAGATTTCCATCATGCTCGAGGAAACCGGGCTGCCCTACAACGTCATCCCGGTGAACATCGGCAAGGGCGATCAGTTCAAGCCGGAATTCCTGGCGATCTCGCCGAACAACCGCATGCCGGCGATCGTCGATCCCGACGGTCCGGACGGCAAGCCGATCTCAGTCTTCGAATCCGGCGCGATCCTGCAATATCTCGGCCGCAAGACCGGCAAATTCTATCCCAAGGACGAGCGCGGCCGCGTCGCCGTCGACGAATGGCTGTTCTGGCAGATGGGCGGCTTCGGCCCGATGCTCGGCCAGACCCATCATTTCCGCATCTATGCGCCCGAGAAGGTGCCCTATGCGATCGACCGCTACACCAACGAGGCGAACCGCCTCTATGGCGTGCTGAACAGGCGCCTCGAAGGTCGCGACTACATCTGCGACGATTATTCGATCGCCGACATGGCCTGCGTCGGCTGGGCCCGCGGCTGGGAGCGTCAGGGCCAGGACATCAAGCAGTTCCCCAATGTCGGGCGCTGGCTCGACACGGTGTTGGCGCGTCCGGCCGTGAAGCGCGGCATTGCGGTCGCCGAAGAGCTGCGGAACCCGGCCGGCATCTCGACGCCGGAGGAGAAGGCGATCCTGTTCGGCCAGAAAGCACGCTGAGGACAAGCGTCATGCTCGGGCTTGACCCGAGCATCTTTGGACAAGAGATCCTCGGGTCTGCGCTTCGCTCCGCCCGAGGATGACGTTTTCCCGCGGGCCGCGTGAGAACGTCAGTTGCTCCGCGACCACTTCACCGAGCGGCAGATCATCCCACCGAAGACGCAGCCGGCGGTGGTCAGCGTGTCGCCGGAGAGCGACATCGTGCCGGAATAGGTCTTGCCGTCCTCCGGGTTGAAGGCGCTGCCGTTCCATTTGCCGGCGCCGGCCGGCTTCATGTCGTAGAAGATGCGCTGGCCGACCTTGGCCGGGCCGCCGGCCTCCTTGAGCCAGGAGATCGTGCCGCACATCGCCTCGCCGCATTTGCTGAAGCGCACCTTGGACGCGCCGGTGTCGCGCAGCCAGGTACCGCTGACATCCTGCGCCGAGGCGGGGATGGCGAAAGCGAGCAGCAGGCCGGCGGCAGCAGCAGTGGTCAGGCGAATGGCCATGGCGTTCCTCCTCGTTGCTGGCGATCTTCGTCGCTCAGATGGTTCAGATGTAAACCATATCCGAAGCCGCGCCAGCTTCCAAGATGGCTCTTCATGAAGGCCCGCTCGTCAGGCTGACCTTGGGGCAAGGTGAATCGCAGGTTGACGCGCCAATCGCAGCTGAATTTGGATCGTATTGAAATCGCTGGATAATTCGCCGGATGAGTCTGAATCGAATCTTGCTTTAACCGCTCGTTTGCGACTCGTTGAGCTTCGATTCATCTCAAAATTTAGCGGGTTGTTTTACCGCCCGGCCCGAACCTCTCCTCACAAGCCGCGGCCTCCAGACGGGCTGGCATCGAAGGAAAACAGGGAGAGTTGTCATGGCACGCATGGAAATGAGCGCGATCCCGGCCTCGCTGGCGATCCCGATGGAAGCCTCCGCCGACGCCTATTATGAGCTCGGCCTGATGCATGCATCCGGCCGCTCCGGCCCGGTCGATCTGGTCGCGGCGCAGACCTGGTTCAATGTCGCCTTCGCCAAGGGCTGCGCCCGCGCCGCCTCCCACCGCACCGAGCTGGCGCTGGAGATGAGTCGCGACGAGGTCGCCGAGGCGCTGCGCGAGGCGCGCCGCTTCCTGACCCGGCATTGAGCTTCAGCTTCGCAGCCGCGCCATGGTGAACGCATCGGCATAGGCGCCGGCGCGGAAGGCATAGGCGCGCAGGACTCCTTCCTGCTCGAAGTCGAACTTGCGGTAGAGCGCGATCGCCGCCGCATTGTCGGCATAGACCGTCAGTTCGAGCCGCTTCAGGCCGAACCAGTTGTCGGCAGCATCGATCAGTTCGCCGAGCAGCGCCGTGCCGATGCCGGTGCCGCGATGATCGTCATGCACGCCGATGCCGATATAGGCGACATGTGCCCTTCGGCCGCGATAGCGCTCGAAGCCGGCCTGGCCGACCAGCTCGCCTTCGCGCAGCGCGACGATGTTGAGCCCGTCGATATCCGGATTCTCCAGCCAGCGCCGCGTCACTTCGGTCCGCTGATAGGGCAGGCGCAGGGTTCCGGCGCGAAAGCCCGGCAGATTGACCAGCGCCGTCAGCGCTTCGAGATCGTCGCTGCGTGCGGCTCGGATCAATAGGCGGCGGGAATCGGCCGGATGCTCCGGCCTGACGGCTCGCTCAGTTCTTTCGATGGTCATGTGTGCTCTCCGGGAGAGCCGGGAGAGCCGAATTCCGTCGAACCCTGCTCGCCGCGGCAGGGTTTGCGAGGGATGATCGCGACGTGCTTAGCGCAACACCGATCCCGCACACCCTTCGAGGTGCGTCGACATCAGCATTACGAGGGCGGTCGCGGTGATCATGGCGTCGATCATAGTGGCGGATCGTACGTAGACAAGGCCGTCGCAGCCTTGTGGCCCGGGGAGGGCATCGCTATAAGCGCGCCGCATTCCCCGATTTTTCCCGCAAGGATCACAACGATGGCTGTCCAGCGTACCTTCTCCATTCTCAAGCCCGATGCGACGAAGCGCAATCTCACCGGCGCGGTCAACGCGGTCATCGAGAAGGCCGGCCTGCGCATCGTCGCGCAGAAGCGTATCCAGATGACCACGGCGCAGGCGCAGACCTTCTACGCCGTCCACAAGGAGCGCCCCTTCTTCGGCGAGCTCGTCGAATTCATGACCTCGGGCCCGGTCGTCGTGCAGGTCCTCGAAGGCGAGGACGCGATCGCCAGGTATCGCGAGGTGATGGGCGCCACCAACCCGGCCAATGCCGCCGAGGGCACCGTCCGCAAGCTCTTCGCCCAGTCGGTCGGCGAGAACACCGTGCACGGCTCGGATGCGCCGGAGACCGCCGCGATCGAGATCGCGCAGTTCTTCGCGGGCAACGAGATCGTCGGCTGAGCCGATTTCCATGCCGAAATGAGAAGGGCGGGTCCGCTGGACCCGCCCTTTTTCTTTGCCTCGCTGAAGCGCCTCAGAACCCGAGATCGAAGGCGTAGCTCGCCGAGATGCCGAAGGTGACGGAGTCGCGGTCGCCGAAGCCCTTGACGATCGGCGCCTTGGCCGCGTCGCCCATCAGGCGCTTGTACTCGACATAGGCGGTGGTCTGCAGCTTGTCCGACCAGTGATAGGTCGCCTGCGCGATCGCGCCGACGGAGTGCACGCCGGCATTGTAGCGCTGCAGCAGGCCGCCGTTGCCGGCAGCGGTGCCGCCGAAATAGGTCCGGACATAGTCGGCGCCGACAATCGTCATGCGCGGGCCGATCCCGAGCGACCATGAGCCTATGCGCTGGAAGACGTCGACCTTGGCTTCCGCGACCATCGCATCGTGCGCGATGAAGCCGCGACGCAGGTCGACGCGGGTGCGCAGCCAGGAGGTCGGATAGAACTCGATAAAGGCGCCTGCCTCGGCGCCGAACTTGGTGTCCGGCACGCCCATCACGCGCAGGGCCACATTAGTATCGGCCTTGCGCTCCCAGAGCAGGTTGCCGGAAAAGCCGACGCGCCAGGCCTTGCCGGAAAAGAAGCCGATGCTGATCGCGTCGTCCTCGGAGGTCCACCAGGTGCTCTTGGTGCCGCGCCCCAGCGAGATGATCGGACGCGGGCGAAAGACATAGTCGTTCGAGCCGATATAGTCGGGCTGATAGCGCAGGCCTGCGCCGAGGGTCAGGTGCCAGTTCTGCACCGACTCTGGCGAGGTGTACTGCGTGTACTGGGAAGACTGCGCCTGCGCCGGGGTCCCCGGCACGAGAGACAGGCAGGCGGCCGCAAGGCCGGCGAGGAACGCAACGCAACGCATCGTCAGAACTCCGGCGCCAGGGCGCCTTGGACTACTCGGATGCAGCCAAACTGAATCATTAGTCTTAACCCGGAGTTGACGAGCAGCGGCCTGCGACATTGCCGCCCGTATGGCTGATGAACCGGCCGAATCCCCAGCCGCCGGATGCCGGCACCTTGCCTCGCCGCAGCTGGGCAATGCAACCGCACCGCTTCCGCCGACCCTGGACCTGTTCTAGGAAGGGGACATGACAGAGCTTCCCCTCATCGCGCGCCGGCCTTCCGTCTGCCCGCATGATTGCCCCTCGGCCTGTTCGCTCGAGGTCGAGGTCATCGACGGCAAGACGATCGGCCGTGTCCGTGGCAACAAGCGCCAGAGCTACACGGATGGTGTGATCTGCGCCAAGGTCGCCCGCTACGCCGAGCGCATCCATCATCCCGACCGGTTGCTGCATCCGCTGCGCCGCACCGGGCCGAAGGGCTCCGGCGCCTTCGAGCGCATCTCCTGGGACGAGGCTCTGGACGAGATCGCCGGGCGCTTCCTTTCGATCGAGGCCGAGCACGGCGCCGAGGCGGTCTGGCCCTATTACTATGCCGGTACCATGGGCCTCGTGATGCGCGACGGCATCAATCGCCTGCGTCACGCCAAGCGCTATTCCGGCCAGTACTCGACGATCTGCACCACCACAGCCTGGACCGGTTTTATCGCCGGCACCGGCAAGCTCGCCGGGCCCGATCCGCGCGAGATGGCGAAGTCGGATTGCGTCGTGATCTGGGGCACCAACCCGGTGCATACCCAGGTCAACGTCATGCACCATGCGGTCAAGGCGCGGAAGGAGCGCGGTGCCAAGATCGTCGCGATCGACATCTACCGCAACGCCACACTCGACCAGGCCGATCTGCCCCTCGTGCTCAAGCCCGGTACCGATGGCGCGCTCGCCTGTGCCGTCATGCACGTGCTCTTCCGCGACGGCCATGCCGACCGCGACTATCTCGCCCGCTTCGCCGACGCCCCGGACGAGCTCGAAGCCCATCTTGCCAGCCGCACGCCGGAATGGGCGGCGGCGATCACCGGCCTCAGCGTCGCCGAGATCGAGGAATTCGCCACGCTCGTCGGCACGCGCAAGAAGAGCTTCTTCCGGCTCGGCTATGGCTTTGCCCGTCAGCGCAATGGCGCGGTCAATATCCACGCCGCCTCCTGCATCCCGACCGTGACCGGGGCCTGGCAATATGAGGGCGGCGGCGCCTTTCACTCGAACAGCGGCATCTACAAATGGCGCAAGGGCCTGATCGAGGGCCTCGACAAGATCGACCGCAATGTCCGCCAGCTCGACCAGTCGCAGATCGGCCGTGTGCTGACCGGTGACGCCGAAGCCCTGCGCCAGGGCGGCCCGGTCAAGGCGCTGTTCATCCAGAACACCAATCCGGTCACCGTCGCGCCCGAGCAGGAGCTGGTGAAGCGCGGTTTCGCTCGCGACGACCTGTTCACCGTCGTGCACGAGCAGTTCATGACCGAGACCGCGCAGATGGCCGACATCGTGCTGCCGGCGACGCAGTTCATGGAGCATGACGACCTCTATCAGGGCGGCGGCCACCAGCACATCATGTGGGGCGGCAAGCTGGTCGACCCGCCGGGCGAATGCCGCTCGAATCATGAGGTGATCTGCGCCCTGGCGCAGCGCCTCGGCGCCGAGCATCGCGGCTTCACGATGACCCCGCGCGAGATCGTCGACTGGACCTTGCAGGAGACCGGTCGTGGCACCCTCGACGACCTGGTCGCCAATGATTTCATCGACATCCAGCCGGATTTCGAGACGGCGCATTATCTCAAGGGTTTTGGCTGGCGCGACGGCAAGTTCCGCTTCAAGCCGGACTGGACCAAGGTGCCGAACAGCAATGCCGGCCTCGTCGGCCCGCATGAGGCGCTGCCTGCATTGCCCGATCATTGGGCGGTGATCGAAGCAGCGGACGCCGAGCATCCGTTCCGGCTCGCCACCAGCCCGGCCCGCAACTTCCTGAATTCCAGCTTCACCGAGACGCCGACTTCGCAGAAGAAGGAGGGCGCGCCGACGCTGATGCTGCATCCGGCCGATGCGGCGGCACTCGGCATCGCTGCCGGCGACCATGTCACGGTCGGCAACCGGCGCGGCACGGTCGAGCTCGACGCCGTGCTGTTCGACGGCCTGGTGCGCGGCGTCGTCATCGCCGAATCGATCTGGCCGAACGGTGCCCATCGCGGCGGGCGCGGCATCAACACCATCACCGGCGCGGATTCGCCCGCGCCCTATGGCGGCGCCGCTTTCCACGACAACAAGGTCTGGATTCGCAAGGCGGTGTGACCTTTGCGTCATTGCTTTTTCGCTGGCGCTATGGACGATCCGCGCCCGGGCGACGGCATGGCCTGTCGAGGGGAGATTCGGATCTCCCGGGCTCGGCCGCGGAAACGGACAGTGCGAACGATGACGAAGCGGCGGGTTGGTGCGGTCGTGTGGGCCGCTGGGTTGTCCCTCTTGGTTTCCGCTGGTGCGGCGTTGGCTGCCGGCAGCACGAGCGCGTTGCCGCCGCCGGATCCGACGGCGAAGAACCTGACGCCTTACATGATCCAGCTGCGCGCCTTCGACGCCTGCCTGATCACCCAGTCGCGATTGATGAACACCACCCGCGAAGCCGTGCACACGCCGTGCAGCTGCTACGCCAAGGGCACCGTCAACGCCATGACCAAGGATGAGCTCCAGGCCTTCCGCGACACCGGTTATTTCAACGATACGGCCCGCGAGAAGGGCTATGATTTCATCGACCGCTGCAAGCTGAAGCGGCCTTGATGAAAAGACGGCTCACGCCGCCTTTTCTGCCTCGTCCTTGAAATAGCGCGAGCGCATCCGGCCGGCATAGGCGACCAGGTTGGCGTGCTGCAGCAGCGCCTCGCGGAGCGGCGAGTCGAAGATGTCGCACAGCCCGGCGGTCATGAAGGCGCCGAGCGTCGCATCGGCGCCGCTCGGGTCGGGGCCGGTGAGATAGGGATTGCCGCCGAGGATTCCGGCGAGCGATTCGAGTGCCCGCTGCGCCAGCGCCAGCCGCTCGGCGTCGCTGTGCCGGCCGATGCCGTGGCCGTGCAGGTTGCGGCGGATCTGGCGCTTGATCATCGCGACCACCAGCGGCCGCAGCGGCGCCGGCACGGCGTCGAAGAAGCGACGCGGTCCGCGGTCGAAATTGGCGGGATTGGCCCAGCGCTCCTGCACCACCATCCAGTACATGTGGTCTTCGAGCATCTTCTCGACGGCCCAGGCGACGCCGCGCTGTTCGGCAGAAAGGCCCTTGTCGAAGTCGACGCCGTGCGCCTGCTCCAGATGCAGGCGGATGAAGGTGGTGTCGGGTATGATCTTGTCGCCGTCGCGCAGCACCGGGAATTTGCCCTTCGGCGCCTTCTGCAGATTGCCGCGCACACGGCGATAGGGCAGGCCGGACATCTCCATCAGGATGATGCCCTTCATGCAGAACGGACTGGGGTCGGGTTGACCGAAGGCGGGCCCGAACACGTGCAACTCCAGCATCTCTTGTCTTCCCCCGTGTTCGGTATGCAGCATGCCCTGCTGCCACGCTCCTGACAATTGATGTCAGGGCGAGTAGAGCAGGATGAGCTTACGCCATCTTCCTATCAGCGGAACTACGCCATGCAGCGCGCTGAACGCTTGCTCGATCTGATTCAGGGGTTACGCCGGAGGCGCCGCCCCGTCACCGCCGAGACGCTCGCCTCCGAGCTCGATGTCTCGGTACGCACCGTCTATCGCGACATCGCCGCCCTGCTGCGCCAGGGCGTGCCCGTGCGCGGCGAGGCCGGCATCGGCTATGTCCTCGATGCCGGATTCGACCTGCCGCCGCTGATGTTCTCGCCCGACGAGATCGAGGCGGTGCTGGTCGGCATGCGCTGGCTCTCCGAGCGCGCCGACCCGACGCTGGCACGCGCCGCCGAGGATGTCGTCGCCAAGGTCGCGGCTGTGCTGCCGCCGCACTTGCGCCCGATCCTGCTCGACGGCGCGCTGTTCGCCCCGGCCTATTGCAAGGATTCGGCGATCGTCGACCAGGTCGACGCTGCCGCAATCCGGGCCGCGATCCGCAACGGTCGCAAGCTCGACATCGCCTATCGCGACGAGGCCGGCGCCGAATCGCGCCGGATGATCTGGCCGATCGGCATGACCTTCTTCGACCGCGTCCGCGTGGTCATCGCCTGGTGCGAGCTCAGGCAGGCCTTCCGCCATTTCCGCACCGACCGCATCGCCGAGCTCACCGCTCGCGAGGAGCGCTATCCTGCTCGCCGCGCCGATCTGTTCCGGCGCTGGCAGAAGGAGGAGCAGGAGGCCGCCGCCCGCCGGGCGATGGAGCAGCAGGCCCTGCAGGGAGAGGCGGTGACGGTGCAGTAGCGCAGTGCGCGCGTCATGCTCGGGCTTGACCCGAGCATCTCAGGCCGGAAGAGGCCCCGGTCGGCATCTTCTCGTCACGAGATTCTCGGCTCTCCGCTTCGCTGCGGCCGAGAATGACGCTTTGGGCCGACCTTAGGCGTCGACCGCTACTCCGTCCTCAAGCTTCACCGCCCCCGACGCCACCAGCGCCAGCGCCTGCGGGTAGATTCTGTGCTCCTGCTCCAGTACGCGCGCCGACAGGCTCGCCTCGTCGTCGCCAGGCAAGACGGGGACCTTTGCCTGCAGGATGGTCGGGCCGGCATCGAGTTCGGGCACGACGAAATGCACGGTGCAGCCGTGCTCGGCGACGCCGGCCTCCAGCGCGCGGGCGTGGGTGTGCGTGCCGCGGAAATTCGGCAGCAGCGACGGATGGATGTTGATCATCCGGCCCTGCCAGCGTGTCACGAACCAGGGCGTCAGCACGCGCATGAAGCCGGCGAGCACGACGAGTTCGATCCCGTGAGCCTGCAGCTCCGCGTCGAGTGCCCGCTCGAAAGCCTCGCGGTCCTTGCCGAAGGGGCGGTGGTCGACGCTTGTGGTGGCGATGCCAGCGGTGCCCGCCCGCTCAAGCCCGCCGGCATCCGGCAGGTTGGCGGCGACCAGCACGATCTCGGCCGGGAAGTCGGCGGCCCTGGCCGCCTCGATCAGAGCGACCATGTTCGAGCCGCGTCCCGAGATCAGGATCGCGGTCGGCACCCGCCTCGTCGTGCTCACAGGGCGAGCTTCCCGCGATAGGTGACGGCCTCGTCCGCGCCGCGCGCCGTGACCTCGCCGAGCCGCACCGGCTTTTCGCCGGCCTCGGTCAGCGCCGCCATGACGGCCTCGGCCTGCGCTGCCTCGGCCACGACGATCATGCCGATGCCGCAATTGAAGGTGCGCAGCATCTCGCGCTCGGCAACGCCGCCGACGCTGGCCAGCCAGCCGAACACCGGTGGCACAGCGATCGCCGGCAGGTCGATCGCGACGCCGAGATCGTCCGGCAGCACGCGCGGGATGTTGTCGGGGAAGCCGCCGCCGGTGATGTGCGCCAGCGCCTTGATGCCCGGCGCCGCCTTCAGCGCCTGCAGCAGACTCTTCACATAGATCCGGGTCGGCTCCAGCAGCGCCTCGGCAAGCGTCTTGTCCGAAGCGAAGGGGGCGGGCGCCTCCCAGGCGAGGCCCGAGAGCGCGACGATGCGACGGACCAGCGAATAGCCGTTCGAGTGCACGCCCGAAGAGGGCAGGCCGAGTACGACGTCGCCTACGACGACATCGGCGCGCGGCAGCAGGGTGCCGCGCTCGGCGGCGCCGACCGCGAAGCCGGCGAGGTCATAGTCGTTGCCGGCATACATGCCCGGCATCTCGGCGGTCTCGCCGCCGATCAGGGCGCAACCGGCCTGGCGGCAGCCCTCGGCGATGCCGCGGACGATCTCGACGCCGGCCTTGGGGTCGAGCTTGCCGGTGGCGTAGTAGTCGAGGAAGAGCAGCGGCTCGGCGCCCTGGACGACGAGGTCGTTGACGCACATGGCGACGAGGTCGATGCCGATGGTCGAATGCCGACCACTCTCGATCGCGATCTTGACCTTGGTGCCGACGCCGTCATTGGCCGCGACCAGGATCGGGTCGCTGAAGCCGGCGGCCTTGAGGTCGAACAGCCCGCCGAAGCCGCCGATCTCCGCATCGGCGCCGGGCCGGCGCGTCGAGCGCACCAGCGGCTTGATCGCGTCGACCATGGCGTTGCCGGCATCGATGTCGACGCCCGCCTGCGCATAGGTCAGCCCATTGGCGCCCGGTTTCGTCATCGGCACTCGCTCCTTTTGCTTCGCGAGCGAATAGGCAAGGGCAGGGCGGGGGGCAAGCCCTTCCGCGAAAGCGTTTCGCACTTCTCCCGCCCATGTTCTACCCTGAGATGCGATTCTTTCGGCAGGTCTCCCGCGATGACGCTTCCGAACCTGATCACCATCGCCCGGCTGATCCTGGTGCCGCTGGTGATCGTCATGATCGTCAACGGTCGCTGGGACGAGGCCTTTTTCCTCTTCGTCGCGGCCGGCGTCTCCGATGCGATCGACGGCTTCATCGCCAAGCGCTTCGACATGAAGAGCGAGCTCGGCGCCTATCTCGACCCGCTTGCCGACAAGGCGTTGATCGTCTCGATCTACATCACCCTCGCCGTCATCGGCATCATCCCGGTCTGGCTGGTGATCGTCGTCGTCTCGCGCGATCTGATGATCGTCGCGGCGGTGATCCTGTCCTGGCTGATGGAAAAGCCGGTGACGATCGCGCCGATCGTCGTCAGCAAGCTCAACACCGCCGCCCAACTGGTCTTCGCGGCGCTGGTGCTCGGCTCGAAATCCTTCGAGATCGACGTCGGTGCGATCATGCCGGCGGCGCAGGTCATCGTTGCGGCCTTGACGCTCGCCTCCATGGGCGCCTACCTCGCGCTCTGGCTGCGGCACATGGCAGGCTGAGCCGGCTCCTTGGACGATCCGGGACGGATCACCATAATCAGGGCCGAGAGACCGGGTAGAGGCGAGTGCATGAGTCTTCAGCGTCAACTGCTCTTCTGGCTGCTTGCCCTCGCCGTCGTCGTGCTCACGCTGATGCTGTTCAGGGACGTGCTGCTGCCCTTCGTCGCGGCGCTGGCGCTGGCCTATCTGCTCGATCCGCTGGCCGACCGGCTGGAGCGCTGGGGCCTCAGCCGGCTCACCGCAACGATCGCGATCCTCTGCCTGTTCCTGCTCGTCTTCGTCGTCGGGCTAGTGCTGCTCGCTCCGTTACTCAGCCAACAGCTCGCCGGTCTGGTGGCGCGCCTGCCGGGCGATGCCGCCAAGCTGCAGGCGCTGATCATGGAGCGCGGCGCGCCGTTGATCGAGCGCTTCGGTGGCGCCAAGCTCGCCGAGGATGCGCAGAGCTCGCTCGGCAATCTCGTCGGCGAGGCGACGAAATGGGTTGGTGGGCTGCTGGGGTCGCTCTGGTCCGGCGGCACCGCGATCATCGGCGTGTTCTCGCTACTAGTGCTGACTCCGGTCATCGCCTTCTATCTGCTCGCCGACTGGGACCGCATGGTCGCGACCGTCGACAGCTGGCTGCCGCTCGACCATCGCGACACCATCCGCGGCCTGCTGCACGAGATGGATGTCGCCATCGCCGGCTTCCTGCGTGGCCAGGCGCTGGTCTGCCTGCTGCTCGGGACCTTCTATGCGATCGGGCTGTCGCTGGTCGGCGTCAATTTCGGCGCCCTGATCGGCATCATCAGCGGTTTCCTCTCCTTCATCCCCTATGTCGGCTCGCTGACCGGGCTCGTGCTTTCGGTCGGCGTCGCCACCGTGCAGTTCTGGCCGGACTGGACGATGCCGCTGGCGACGCTCGCCGTCTTCGCCGCCGGGCAATTCATCGAGGGCAATATCCTGCAGCCCAAGCTCGTCGGCGACTCGATCGGCGTGCACCCGGTCTGGCTTATGTTCGCGCTGCTCGCCTTCGGCTCGCTCTTCGGCTTCGTCGGCCTGCTGCTTGCCGTGCCGCTGGCGGCTGTCATCGGCGTGCTCGCCCGCTTCGTGCTGCGGCAGTATCTAGCCAGCCCCTATTATCGCGGCCACACCGGCCAGGCTCCGAAGATTCATGCCGAGCCGTGAGCCGCCGGTGAAGCCGCGCCAGCTCGCCTTCGATCTGCCGGTCGACAGCCGCCATGGCGTCGAGGATTTTCTCGTCGGCCCCTCGAACGAGCAGGCCTATGGGCTGATCGAGAGCTGGCCGGGCTGGCCGGCCTCCTGGCTGCGCCTGGTCGGGCCGGAAGGGGCGGGCAAGACCCATCTCGCTGCGATCTGGGCGGCACGTGCCCATGCCTGGACGTTGTCTGCAGGAGAACTCGACGAAGCCAAGGTGCCGCATCTGGCTTCAGGCGGCGCGCTGGTGATCGAGGACTGCGACCGCGCCCCGCTCGACGAGCCGGCGCTGTTTCATCTGCTCAACGCCACCAAAGCGCGCGGCGCCTCCGTGCTGCTGACGGCGCGCACCGAGCCGGGGCAATGGGGCCTGAAGGTGCCGGACCTGCTCTCGCGCCTGCGCCTGGCGCCCCAGGCCGAGATTGCCCCGCCCGACGACGCGCTTTTGCGCGCGCTGCTGGTCAAGCTCTTCGTCGACCGTCAGCTGATCGTCGATACCGGCACGATCGAGGCGCTGGCGCTCCGGATGGAGCGTTCCTTCGCCGCAGCGCGCGATCTCGTCGACGCGCTCGACAGGCTCTCGCTCGAGCGCGGCCGGCGCGTCACCCGCGCCATGGCCACCGAAGTTGTTGCGTCACTCTTCCCGGAGGAGTGAGCGTCAGGCCTTCGCCGTCGCCGCCGTTCCGGTCAGGCGGGCATGGACCGTCTCGATCAGCAGGTCATGCGCCCGCGCCGCGATCGCGTCGAGCGACGGCGTCTTGACGAACATCGCGGCGGCTTTCTCGGCTAGCTGCTCGCGGCTCGGCATGTGCCAGTGCGCGAACGCATCCTGCGCCTGCGCCTGGACGGCGTGCAGTCGCTCGCCGGCGCGAGCCTGCATCGCGGCCAGCGCCTCGCGGAACTCCGGCAGCGTCAGCGTCGGCAGATGCAACTCGGGCAAATGCAGTTCCGGCAGGCCGGGGGCACTGGCATAGGCGTCGCGGAAGGCCTGGACGATGCGCTCGACCGGCACTGAGGCCGCGAGCCGCTCGGCCGAGCGCTCGATCACCCGCGGCGGCAGAGCCTGCGAGCGCTCGACCACCGCCTGCGGCGGAGCCCTCAGGTCCCAGACCAGGCGTAGCTTCGACAGGCCGAGGATCAGGTAGTAGGTCGGGTCCCACTGCCACCAGCGGAAACCCTGGCGGACGCTGTACTGATAGGCGTGGTGGTTGTTGTGCCAGCCTTCGCCCATGGTGATGATCGCCAGCCACCAGTTGTTCCGGCTCTCGTCGCCGGTGACGTAGTCCTTGTCGCCATGCACATGCGCCAGTGAGTTGATGCAGAAGGTGCCGTGGTAGACCGCGACCGTCGACCAGAAGAAGCCGACGAACAGGCCGCTCCAGCCGTCGATGGCAAAGCAGATCAGCGCGAGCCCGGCTGCCGGCAGCAATTCGAAGCGATGCAGGAAGGCGAGCTCCGGAAAGCGCGTCAGGTCGGTGACGGTCGAGGTATCGCAGCGATCGTGGCCGTTGCTGAAGATCCAGCCGACATGGGAATAGAAGAACGAGGTCAGCACCGGCGAGTGTACATCGTGCTCGGTGTCTGAGAAGCGGTGGTGGTGCCGGTGCTTCGAGGCCCACCAGATAACGCTCTTCTGCGCCGTCGACTGGGCGAGCAGGGCGAGCACGAACTGGCCGACCCGGCTGGTCTTGTAGGTCCGGTGCGAGAAATAGCGGTGATAGCCGCCGGTCACCGCGAACATGCGCAGCCAGTACAGGCCGAAGGCGAGCCAGAGCGAAGTCGCGCTGACGCCGCTCCAGAGCGCGCCGAAGCAGGCCAGATGCGCCAGCACGAACGGAATGGCCGAGGGGTAGACGATGTCGCCGTGGTCGTCGGCGTGCTGCTGCTCTGACAAGTTCGCTCTCTGGACTGCTTTCGCGGGCATGCGGGATTCGCATGCCGACCAAACAGCAGGGGCGGGACGGGCGCAAGCGCCCTCAGCGCCGCAGCACAGGAAATGACAGGCGATTGAAGATCAGGCGCAGCGCGCAGGCGCCGAGCAGCACGCCGATGAACGGCCAATAGGCCATGTCGAGTTGGGCGCGCTTGCCGAAGGTGACCATGAAGCTCAGCCAGATGTACCAGGCGCCGAAGAGATGCAGGCGGCGCCAGGCGAGCGGGCCAATCAGCGCGGCCGTCCGGTCGAAGGAGGTCGCTGCCATCGCCGCGATCACGAGATAGGCGCTGCCGCCGGCCAGCAGCATGCTCGACCCGCCCAGCGCGGAGAACAGGATCGGATCGGTGACAGAGAGCGCAGTGATGGCGATCGCGTGCAGGAGGTGAGAAACGGCGAAGCCGAGCCCGAGCTGGCGCCGGTTGCGCAGCTGCCAGCGCGTCCACGGGTTCGGGCAAAGGCGGAACAGGGCGGAGGCGGTGAAGGCGAGCAGGAACAGGACGAGCGAAGTCCGCGCCGTCAGCCTGATCGCCATGCGGATGCCTTCGCTTCCGCCCGAGGACGCGAACGCCGCAAGGGTTGCAACGGTCAAGATCGCAGCGAGCGTGCCGAGAAGTGGCCAGCCCTCCAGGCCAGTCGGAAGCCTGCGCTTGGTTTCGCTCGACATCACATGTCTCCGCTTGGTCTCTTGATGTAATCGGCGATTACATCATGGGGTGCGGTAAGGCAATGGAATGTAATCGATGATTACATGATCGTGATGAATGGCTCGATGCGACTGCAGCGGTATGGGAAATTGGTCTAGGCTCGCCAGAATGAGCACGGAGAAAGCGAGTCGAACGGAACCGGGTGGGAGCGCGGCGAGCGCCTCGACCTATCATCACGGTAATCTGCGCGAGGCGCTGATCGCGGAAGGGCTGGCGCTCGCTGCCGAGGGTGGGCTCGACGCGGTCAGCATTCGCGAGGTGGCCCGCCGCGCTGGCGTTTCGCCGGGCGCGCCGTTCCGGCATTTCCCCGATAAGGTGGCGCTGATGACGGCGGTGGCCGAGGAGGCGATGGCACGCTTCCGGGCCGAGATAGTCATGTCGCTTCAGCGCGAGACCAGCGACGATCCGATCCGGCGGATTCGCGCGATCGGCAAGGCCTTCCTCGACTGGGCGAGACGCAATCCGACGCATTTCGAGATCATCTCCTCGCGTCGCGTCATCGATTTTGCCGGATCGGCCTCACTGGGCGCGGACAATGCCCAGATCCAGGCGCAGATGGTGAGTCTGCTCGAGGAGGCGGCGCGGCGCGGGCTCCTGCGCATCGACGATCCGCGGTTGATCCAGATCACCGGGCGGGCGTTGGTCTATGGCCTGGCGCGCATGCTGATCGACGGACAGTTCCCGAGTTGGGGTGTCGCGGAGACCGAGGCCGAGGCGCTTATGGAGCGCTCGCTCGATCTTTTCCTGGCCGGTCTGTTGAAGGCCCCGACATCTGGCGATCCGGGTCGTTCATGACGTTTCGACCTCGCCTGTCATCGAACCGTCACGCTACGGTGGCTTCAAGGCGGAGGCGGCCGCTGCGGCTGCAAGCAAACCGACACACAGCACAGCTACAGGACCGGCAGTGGCAAGAGCGGCGTCGACAGCGAGAGCAAAGCGCATGACCCAAGATGTGGCGGAAATGCCGGTCCCGAAGACGGTAGCTCCGGTTCCCGCGGCAGCAGTGCTGCATGTCGACGAGGAGCTGAGGCAGTCGCCGAAGCGCTTCATGAACCGGGAACTGTCCTGGCTCCAGTTCAACCGGCGGGTGATGGAGGAGGCTTCCAACCGCAACCATCCGCTGCTGGAGCAGCTGCGTTTCCTCTCGATCTCGGCGAACAATCTCGACGAGTTCTTCATGGTCCGCGTCTCCGGCCTGCGCGAGCAGCTCAAGGCCGGCGTGGTGACGCCGAGCCAGGACGGCCTCAGCCCGGCCGAGCAGCTCGCGGCCCTGGGCGAGGGCGTCGCGGCCCTGACTCGCGACCAGCAGATCCGCTGGACCGAGCTCAAGCAGGATTTGGAAGCGAACAGGATCGTGCTGCTGCGCCCGGCCGATATCGGCGCGCAGGACCGCATCTGGCTGGAAGACCGCTTCCTGCACTACGTCTTCCCGGTGCTGACGCCGCTGGCGATCGACCCGGCTCATCCTTTCCCGTTCATCCCCAATCTCGGCTTCACCATCGCGCTGGCGCTGGAGCGGGTCAGTGACGGGCGCGCGCTCGACGCGCTGATCCGCGTGCCGGTGAAGATGGACCGCTTCATCGAGCTGCCCGATCTCGCCCGCGAAGGCGTCCAGCGCTTCATCATGCTGGAGGATCTGGTCGCGCTCTTCATCGGCAAGCTCTTTCCCGGCTACGAGGTCAAGGGCACCGGCTCCTTCCGCATCATCCGCGACTCCGATCTCGACATCGAGGAAGAGGCCGAGGACCTGGTCCGCGTCTTCGAGACCATGCTCAAGCAGCGCCGCCGCGGCGTCGTGATCCGGCTGGAGCTCCATGCCGACATGCCGGCGCATCTGCGCGACATGATCATCCGCGAGCTCAGGGTCGATCCCGACGAGGTCGTGGTCGTCGATGGCATGATCGCCCTGAACGAACTGTCCCAGCTCGTCGGCGCCGACCGGCCGGACCTGAAGTTCAAGCCTTACAATGCCCGCTTCCCTGAGCGGATTCGCGAGCATGGTGGCGACTGCTTCGCCGCGATCCGCCAGAAGGACCTGATCGTCCACCATCCCTATGAGAGCTTCGACGTCGTCGTGCAGTTCCTGCAGCAGGCGGCGCGCGACCCCAACGTGGTCGCGATCAAGCAGACGCTCTACCGGACCTCCTCGAACTCGCCGATCGTCCAGGCGCTCGCCGAGGCGGCCGAGGCCGGCAAGTCGGTGACGGCGCTGGTCGAGCTCAAGGCCCGCTTCGACGAAGAGGCGAACATCCGCTGGGCCAAGGATCTGGAGCGCGCCGGTGTCCAGGTCGTCTACGGCTTCATCGAGCTCAAGACCCACGCCAAGCTCTCGATGGTGGTGCGCCGCGAGGCCGGGCAGTTCGTGACTTACTGCCATATCGCCACCGGCAACTATCACCCGATCACGGCGCGCATCTATACGGACGTCTCCTTCTTCACCGCCGATCCGGTGATGGCGCAGGACGTCGCCCGCATCTTCAATTTCATCACCGGCTATGCCGAGCCGGCCGAGCTGGAGCGCATGGCGGTCTCGCCGGTCAACCTGAAGAAGCGCCTGCTCGACGACATCGCGGAAGAGGTCGCCCATGTGAAGGCCGGCCGCAAGGGCGCGATCTGGGGCAAATGCAACTCGCTTGTCGATCCCGAGATCATCGACGCGCTCTACGACGCCAGCCAGGCCGGCGTGCAGATCGATTTCGTCGTGCGCGGCATCTGCTGCCTCAGGCCGGGCGTGCCGGGCCTCTCCGACAATATCCGCGTCAAGTCGATCGTCGGGCGCTTCCTGGAACACACCCGCGTCTACGCCTTCGGCGCCGGCCATGGGCTGCCTTCGCTCAAGGCCAAGGCCTACATCTCCTCAGCCGACCTGATGCCGCGCAATCTCGACCGCCGCGTCGAGGCGCTGACGCCGATCCTGAACGCGACGGTCCACCAGCAATTGCTCGAGCAGATCATGCTGGCGAACTTTCTCGACAACGAACAGAGCTGGACCATCTTGCCGGATGGCGGCTCGCGACGCATTGTCCCGCCATCGGCCGAAGAGTCGTTCAACGCCCACAAGTATTTCATGACGAATCCGAGCCTGTCTGGTCGTGGAAAATCTCTCTCGAGTTCGAGCCCGCGAAGCCTCTCCCGTCGCGCCGGCAAGAAGGCCTGAGCAGGCCTCGGGCCGTCTGAGCGTCGGCGACACCATCGCGATCATCGACATCGGCTCGAACTCGGTCCGCCTCGTCGTCTACGAGAACCTGTCGCGGGCGCCCGCGCAGGTCTTCAACGAGAAGGAGATGGCGGGCCTCGGCCGGCAGGTCGCCTCGACCGGCATGCTGGCGCAGGACGCGATCGACAAGGCGCTCTCGGCGCTCGTGCGCTTCCGCATCCTCTGCGAGGCGATGCATGTCGGGCAGCTCAGGGTCATCGCCACGGCGGCGGCCCGCTATGCCTCGAACGGTCCTGATTTCATCGCGCGCGCCGAAGCCGCCGTCGGCCAGCCGATCGAGCTCATTTCCGGCGACCGCGAGGCCTATCTCTCGGCGCTCGGCGTGATCTCGGGCTTCGACCAGCCGCACGGCGTCGTCGGAGACCTCGGCGGTGGCTCGCTCGAACTGATCTCGGTCGACGGCGACAAGGTCGGGGAGGGGATCAGCCTGCCGCTCGGCGGCCTTGCCCTGATCGACCGCTCGAAGAATTCGATGAAGGCGGCCGAGAAGATCGTCCGCGACGATCTCGACCATCATCCGCAGCTCGCCGCCATGCGCGGGCGCGACTTCTACGCGGTCGGGGGCACCTGGCGCGCGCTGGCGACGCTGCACCAGCGCCAGTCCGGCTACCCACTCAACGTCATGCACGGTTATATCGTGCCGGCCCGCGAGGCGAGCGACTTCGTCCGCCTGGTCGAGCGCGCCGACGCCTCGATGCTCGAAGCGATCGAGTCGGTTTCCTCGGCCAGGCGTCCGCTGCTCGCCTATGGTGCGCTGGTGCTCGACCAGATCATCAAGCGCGGCCGGCCGCGCAATGTCGTGATCTCAGCCAACGGCGTGCGCGAAGGCCTGCTGCACGAGCAGCTCGACCAGGCTGAGCGCTCGGCCGACGCGCTGCTGCGCGGCGCCGAGGACTACAACCAGCTGCGCGCACGCGATCCGCGCCATGCCGCCGACCTGATCGCCTGGACCGACAAGCTCGTCGCCAGCGCCTATCCACATGACGACCCGGCGCTCCAGCGGCTGCAGCTCGCCGCCTGCCTGCTCTCCGACATCGGCTGGCGCGCCCATCCCGATTATCGCGGCGAGCAGACGCTCAACGTCATAGCCCATGCCTCGTTCAGCGGCGTCGACCATGCCGGCCGCGCCTTCCTCGCGCTGACGGCGTTCTATCGCTATGCCGGCCTGAAGGCCTCGGCCCCGGCGGCCGAAGGGTTGCGGCGCTTGCTGACGACGCGCTTGCTCGAACGCATGCACATCCTCGCCGCGGCCTTCAGGGTCGCCTATCTGATCTCGGCCGGCATGCCCGGCATCCTGCCGCGTGCGCCGTTGACCTGCGTCGACGGCCGGCTTGTCCTGCGCTTGCCGGACGATCTGAAATCGCTCGCGAGCGAGCGCGTCACCGGGCGGCTGAAGCAGCTCGCCAAGCTGCTTGGGCGCGAGATCGACATCCGCTGAGCGGATAGGCCGACCTAGCGTGTCATCAGGCTCTGGAACGCCGTCGGCTGGAGCGAGATTCGGCCGATGAACGGCCGGTCATGCGCCAGGATGACGAAATAGGCGGCGGAGGCGACAAGCACGTAGAGATGGGCGGCAACGATCTGCATGCGGAAGGCGTGACTGTTGCAGACGATGATCGCCAGCAGGGTCGTCGTCGAGATCAGCCACATCGCGAACCATTGCGCCCAGGTGATTCCGGCGACCGAGGCGGTGAGCCGTGCGAGCCGGGCGTGGCGGATTTCCAGCAGCTGATTGAGCAGTGGTGAGTAGGCGGCGGCAGTGTTGAGCTGCGACACCAGGTGGATCGCGCCGAGCAGGTGTTTCTCCGACCGGTCGAAGACCGGGTCGCTGACCGGCATGCTCCTGGCCATGGCCGGCCAATCGACGGTGACGACATCGCGAAGATAGGCCTGAAGTCCGGAGGTCAGCGCGGAACGCGCTTCCTCGGGCAGGACCACGGAAAGGGTGAGCGCCGTCTCGACTGCATCCGCCTCGCGCTGCACGGCAGTCCGTGCCGATACCGCATCGTTCCAGATGCCCGCCGCCGAGAAGGCGACGATCAGCGCAAACAACCCCCCGCAGGCATTGATGACGGAATCCCGGATCGGCAGTGGCTCGTCCAGCCGATGGCCCAGTCGCGGGATGGCGAAGCGGACAAGGCCGATCAGGAGCCAGCAGACTGCGATGCTCAGCGCCAGCACGGCGAGGAACATCGCCACCAACGGCAATTGATGGAACAGGATGAACACGTCGCCCCCGCAAACCGCCAGCGCTCGGTAAGGCAGCAGACCTCAGCTCGATCCCGGCGGACAAGTCCCCTTCGCCGATTAGCCGAGGACAACCGCCTCGTTGCTGTCCGCTACCCGACCGTCACGCGCCCGCGCACGATCTTCAGCGCCAGAGAGCCGTTCTTCAGCGCCAGCGCCTTTTCGCCGAAGATCTCGCGGCGCCAGCCATGCAGCGCCGGCACATCGGCCTCGTCATTGCTGGCGATTTCCTCGAGATCGTCGGTGGAGGCGATGATCTTCGGCGCGACGCGCTCGGCGTCGGCTGTCGCCTTGAGCAGCACCTTGAGCAGGTCGAGCACGGCGCCGTTGCCCGGCCGACCGCGCTCGCGCTCCAGCCGGGGCAGGCTGCGCGGGTCGATCGCCAGCGCCCGCTCGACTGCGGCAATCACCTCGCCGCCGGCGCGCGAGCGCTCGAATCCGTTCGGAACCGAACGCAGTTCGCCGAGCGCCTCGGCCGAACGCGGAGCGCGCTGGACGATATCCATCAGCGCATCGTCCTTGAGCACGCGTTGGCGCGGCACGTCGCGGCTTTGAGCCTCGCGCTCGCGCCAGGCGGCGAGCTCCATCAGCACCGCCAGCTCCTTCGGCTTGCGCAGGCGCCCCTTGAGGCGCTGCCAGGCGTTCTCGGGCTTGACCTCGTAGGTGCCGGGCGAGTTCAGCACCGCCATCTCCTCGGCGACCCAGCTCTCGCGGCCGCTGGCGGCGAGATCTGCCTTCAGCGCGAGGTAGATGTCGCGCAGATGGGTGACGTCCGATTCGGCGTAGACCAGCTGCGCCTCGCTGAGCGGCCGGCGCGACCAGTCGGTGAAGCGCGAGGACTTGTCGATCCGCGCCTTGGCGAGGTCGTTGACCAGCTGCTCGTAGCCGACCGAGTCGCCATAGCCGCAGACCATGGCGGCGACCTGCGTGTCGAACAGCGGGGTCGGCAGCACGCGGCCGAGCATCCAGACGATTTCGAGGTCCTGCCGGGCCGCGTGGAAGACCTTGACCACGTTCTGGTCGGTCATCAGCGCCATGAAGGGGGCGAGATCGAGCCCCTCCGCCAGCGGGTCGACCATCACCGCCTCGTCCGGCGAGGCGATCTGGATCAGGCAGAGCTTCGGGTAATAGGTCGTCTCGCGCAGGAACTCGGTGTCGACGGTGACGAACGGGTGCAGGGCGAGGCGGGAGCAGGCGGAGGCCAACTCTTCGGTGGTATTGATCAGCTTCATGGCAGGCGCTCTTAGCAGATGAAAGCGCGCCATGTCGCGGGCGTTCTTGACAACCGCGCCGCGCGCGTGTGGTTACGGCGCCAAATCGCTTGCGCGCCCGACCACGGCCGCATGGACGCCCGGAAAGCTGAACCCGTGACCCTGCATCGCTACCGTTCCCACACCTGCGGCGCGCTCCGCGAGAGCGACATCGGCGCCTCCGTGCGCCTCTCCGGCTGGTGCCATCGCATCCGCGACCATGGCGGCGTGCTCTTCATCGACCTGCGCGACCATTACGGTCTGACCCAGGTCGTGGTCGATCCGGATTCGCCGGCCTTCGCCGACGCCGAGAAGGCCCGCTCGGAGTGGGTCATCCGCATCGACGGCAAGGTGAAGCCGCGCCTTGCAGGCACCGAGAACGCCAACCTCGCCACCGGCGCGGTCGAGGTCTTCGCCACGGCGCTCGAAGTGCTGGGGCCGTCGGCCGAATTGCCGCTGCCGGTCTTCGGCGACCTCGAATATCCCGAGGACACCCGCCTGAAGTACCGCTTCCTCGATCTGCGCCGCGACAAGCTGCACAGCAACATCATGCTGCGCACCAGGGTGATCGACTCGCTGCGCCGGCGCATGCAGGCGTCGGGCTTCTCCGAGTTCCAGACGCCGATCCTGACCGCGTCGAGCCCCGAGGGTGCGCGCGACTTCCTGGTGCCGAGCCGTCTGCATGCCGGCAAGTTCTACGCCCTGCCGCAGGCGCCGCAGCAGTACAAGCAGCTGCTGATGATGGCCGGCTTCGACCGCTACTTCCAGATCGCGCCCTGCTTCCGCGACGAGGATCCGCGCGCCGACCGCCTGCCGGGCGAGTTCTATCAGCTCGACGTCGAGATGAGCTTCGTCGAGCAGGAGGACGTCTTCGCCACGATGGAGCCGGTGATCGCCGGTGTCTTCGAGGAGTTCGGCGAGGGCAAGTCGGTCACCCGCAACTGGCCGCGCATTCCCTATGCCGAGGCTATTCGCAAATACGGCTCCGACAAGCCGGACCTGCGCAACCCGATCGAGATGCAGGACGTCTCCGAGCATTTCCGCGGCTCGGGCTTCAAGGTCTTCGCCCGCATCCTCGAGGGCGAGAAGAACCGCGTCTGGGCGATTCCCGCGCCGGGCGGCGGCAGCCGCGCCTTCTGCGACCGAATGAACTCCTGGGCGCAGGGCGAGGGCCAGCCCGGCCTCGGTTATCTGATGGTCAAGGAAGGCGGCGAGGGGCAGGGCCCGATCGCCAACAACATCGGCCCCGAGCGCGTCGCCGCGATCGTCGAGCAGATGGGCCTGAAGGCCGGCGACGCCTGCTTCTTCGCGGCCGGCGATCCCGACAAGTTCTACAAATTCGCCGGCAGCGCCCGGAACAAGGTCGGCTCCGAGCTCGGGCTGATCGACGAGAACGCCTTCGCCTTCGCCTGGATCGTCGACTTCCCGATGTTCGAGTACAACGAGGATGAGAAGAAGGTCGACTTCTCGCACAACCCGTTCTCGATGCCGCAGGGCGGTCTCAAGTCGCTGATGGAAGACGATCCGCTGGCGATCAAGGCGTTCCAGTACGACATCGCCTGCAACGGCTACGAGCTGGCGTCGGGCGGCATCCGCAACCACCGCCCCGAGGCGATGGTGAAGGCCTTCGAGATCGCCGGCTATGGCGAGGAGACGGTGATCGAGCGCTTCGGCGGCATGTACCGGGCCTTCCAGTACGGCGCGCCGCCGCATGGCGGCATGGCCGCCGGCGTCGATCGCATCATCATGCTGCTCGCCGGTGCGACCAATCTGCGCGAGGTCGCGCTGTTCCCGATGAACCAGCAGGCCGTCGATCTCCTGATGGGGGCGCCTTCGCCGGCGACGCCGAAGCAGCTGCGCGAGGCGCATCTGCGCGTGAACCTGCCCGAAAAGGAAGGTTGAGCGAACCATGGCCTTCCTGCCTGCCGGGCGAGCCTTGCTGCTCGCCTGCTTCGTCGCGCTGCCGCTCGGGGCCTGCGTCGCCGGTTCCGCCGACACTGCCTCCGGGCGAGCCTCGCTGCTGGCGACGACGGTCTCGCGCGCCGTCGCCTGCAAGGCCGGCTTGCCCCAGCGCACGACGCTGGATCGCTTCCTTGCCGCCGAGAAGGCGCGCGGGGCGAGTGATGAGCAGCTCGCGGCTGCCCGCTCGGCCTATGTCTCGGTCTCTGAGGCCGAGACGATCAACCAGGACGTCCGCCCGCAGCCTTGCACCTCTGAAGAGCGGGCGACGCTGCGCGGCAAGATGAACGATGTTCGCGCCGGCCGTTTCGAGGCGCTCTGACCGTCCATGGCCATGCTTAAGCCTTGTCTCGTCCTGTTCGCGGCAGCCGGCCTTGCCGGCTGCGTCGCGGTGGGGCCGATGCCGGGCACGCCCGAGTTCACCGCCGCGCAGGTTTCGCGCGCCTATGATTGCGGGCTGAGGGTTGATCGCGGCCGCATCATCGCGCGCCTGCCGGTGGAGCAGCGCGGCCGCTTCGTCGCCGCCAATGCGAGCTATGCGGTGAAGTCCTATAACGCGCCCCGTCGCTGCGAGGCGTCCGAGCGTGAACGGCTCCAGGCGGAGCTGCGCCTCGGCGGCGCACGGCGCTGATCGGCTCTTGCCGAACGCCGCTCACCCCGCACAGATGCAGGCCATGAGCCATTCCGCCACCGACGTCACCGCCATCGTCGTCAGCTTCGACAGCGCGCAGGTGCTGCCGGCCTGCCTCGCTGCGCTGGTGGGCGAGGGCGTTTCGACCATCGTCGTCGACAATGCCAGCGGCGACGCCTCGGCCGATGTCGCGGCGCGGAGCGGCGCCCGTGTCCTGCGCAATGAGCGCAACGAGGGCTATGGCCGCGCCAACAATCAGGGTGCACGCGCGGCGACGGCGCCCTTCATCCTGATCGTCAATCCCGATCTCGAAATCCAGCCCGGAGCGGTCGCGGCCTTGCTGGCGGCGGCTGAGGCCTATCCCGACGCGGCTGCGTTCGCGCCGCGCCTGGTCGAGCCCTCGGGCCGGGTCTTCCTGCAGCCGCGCTCGCTGCTCTCGCCCGATCATCTCAACCGGGCGCGCCGGATCACCTTGCCGGAAGGCGATGCCTGCCTACCGTTCCTGTCGGGCGCCTGCCTGCTGCTGCGGCGCGAGGTCTTCCTGGCGCTCGGTGGCTTCGACCCGGCGATCTTCCTGTTCTACGAGGATGACGATCTCTGCCGCCGCCTGCGCGAGGCTGGCCATGCGCTGATCCATGTCGATGGCGCCGGCGCCCGGCACGGCCGCGGCAAGTCGAGCGCGCCGTTGCCGCAGCGCCGCTTCACGGCGCGCTGGCATCTGGCCTGGTCGGAGTACCATGTTGCGCGCAAATGGGGGCTGCCGCGGCCCGGCCTTGGGAAGATCGTCGAAAATCTCGCCAAGGCAATCGGTTACGGGCTGATCTTGAATCGCGACAAGATGTACGCCCATGCCGGCTCGGCGCTGGGTGCGCTCGCCGGCCGCGCCGGCCGCAGTGCGCTGGCGCGGCAGGGGCTGAGCGAGCAGCCTACGCTCAGAGATGCAGGTCCTTCATCGGCGTCGCGATGATCCGGCGGATCTCGCGCAGCTGGCGCATGACGAGTCGGCCCTTGCGCATGAAATTGCTGGAGCCGGCGAGCAATTCCGCCTCGCGTGCGGCGAAGGCTGCCTTACCGCTCTGAGCCGGGATCGGGCTGACCGCGCCCGGCGCATCGGCGAGGCCGGCGGCGTTGATCTCGGCCAGCACCGGCTCGGCCCCGCGCAGGCTCTTGCCGATCGCGATCCGCGCTGCGTCGAGTCGGCTCTGGCCCGCATCGAGCACGGGCTTCTGCATCACAGCGCTCGAATCGCGCCATTGGATGCCCTTGCGATAGGCCGGCACCCATTGCACCTGCGCCTCGAGCAGGTTGAGGCCGGCATAGCGGGCGAGCGCCGCGAAGGCGTCGTCGTAGAAGCGCCAGCAATCGACCGGGAAGCGATGGCGTGGCCCGCCGCCGGGCGAGGTGATGAAGGCAAGGCCGTTGCCCTTCAGCACGCGGGAGATCTCCAGGATGGTGATCCAGAAATACTCGGCGTGCTCGAAGACCTCGGAGCAGGTGACGACGTCGACGGAGCCGGTGGCGATCTCCTTCCAGTCATAGGGGTCGGCGACCACGACCTCGACGTTCAGTCCTGGTTCGATGTCCATGCCGACCAGCGTCCAGGCCGGATTGCCCATCACGTCGCGATTGGACAGCGACTGGCCGTCGACGATAGCGGAGCCGACATCGAGCACCGTGAGAGGGGTCGTCTCGACATCGGCGAGATAGGCCTTGCGGAAGACCCGCGCCTTGTCGTTCGCGGAGGCGTGCATGAAACCGTCCAGATCGGGAGAGGTATTGCAGAGAAGCTCGGAAGCAGGCTCTAGCCGAGCCGACCGGCCTTCTCCAGCTGATTTTATGACGCGGCGCCGGGCAGATCCTCGATCCGCTCCGACAACAACGTCGGAATGAGCCGCCTGACCTCGGCTTCCGGCAGCAGCCACCATTCGCTGCGCAGCAGCGCGGCGATCCGTTCATCGCTCATCCGATAGCGCACGACACGGGCCGGATTGCCGGCGACGATCGCATAGGGTGGCACGTCCTTCGCCACCACCGCGCGTGCCGCCACCACCGCGCCGTGCCCGATGGTGACGCCCGAGAGGATCAGCGCCTGCGAACCCAGCCAGACGTCGTGGCCGATGACGGTGTCGCCGCGCGAGACATGGCTGCCGTCGAGGCCCACCGCTTCCGGCCAGAGGCCGGGCAGGGCCGGGAACGGGTAGGTCGTCGCCCATTCGGTGCGGTGATTGCCACCGAGCATGATCTCGACGCCGTCGGCGATCGAGCAATAGCGGCCGATGGTGAGCTTCGAGCCGCTCTCGGCGAAGCGCACCTTCGGCCGGCCATAGGTGTAGGCGCCGATCGCGATCTGCCCGCGCCGGCGCGCCAGCAGATGGGCAAGATGCAGGCGCGTCTGATTATGCGGATTGATCCAGCGGCGCAGATAGCTGCGTGGGCCAGTCGGAAGACCGGCCCACCAGATGGCGAGCGCACCCGGACGCCAGTCGGCGTCCGGAGCAGGTAAATTCGGCGAACTCAATGCCTGGACCTCACTCCGCCGTGGCCTGCACGTCGATCTTCTCGAAGATCTCCGTCGGCTCGCCAAGCGCGATCACGTCAGCGAGGCCGAGGCCGCTTGGCGTCTTGGCGGTGGCCTTCACCGTCAGCGTGCCCGGCTTGGCGACGAAGCGCGCGACCGCGTTGGCCAGCGTCTTGGCGCCGTCCGAGGGGCCGAGAATGGCGGCGAGGCCGAGGCTCGCCATCATGCCGTATTCGCGACGGACGTCCTCGACCTTGCGCTTCGACTTCTTCGCCTCGTTCTCGATCAGCTTCTCGGCGAGACCGAGATTCTGCAGTTTGAGCTCGACGGCCTTCGCGGTGGCACCGAGCAGCGCGACCTGCGCCAAAGCGAGGTCGCCGGTGAAGACCTCCTTGCCGATGTTGCCGAGTGTGCCGGTGGCATCGAGCTTGGCCATGCCGGCGCCGCCCAGCGAGAGC
Source organism: Rhizobiales bacterium 2SD (assembly GCA_005502805.1). Classification (GTDB taxonomy): domain Bacteria; phylum Pseudomonadota; class Alphaproteobacteria; order Rhizobiales; family Beijerinckiaceae; genus Allobosea. The sequence continues at coordinate 187,329 of SCMY01000003.1, forward strand.
GTGCGGATGGCGAATTCCTTGCTCGCTTCCTGCCAGGCGAGCGAGAGCTTCGCCGAGAGGTCGATGTTGCGATAGCCCATCGCCAGCAGGTCCTTGGCGGCGGGGTTGTCGGCGCTCTCGACGATCGGGAAGGTGATCTTGTCGAGGCTCAGGGTCATGTCGGTCGGAATACCGTTGAGCTGCTCTCCGGCCTTGAGCTCGAAACTGCCGAGTCCGACCTGGATCGGCGGACCGGCGGGGCGGCCGCGCTTACCCTCCTGCGGCACGTTCATCTGAACGCCGCTCATCTTGACCGTCCCGAGCTTCGGGATGAAACGGCGGAAGTCGAGCGTCTTGATGTCGACAGCGGACGCGGCGACGGCCTTGACCTCGCGAATGACGCCCTCCAGCGAGAAGCCGGAATAGCCGATCAGGCCGATCGTGCCCTTGGCGCCGCCGCCTTCGAACTGCAGCCCCTCGATGGCAACGCCCGATTTCTCCGGCGCGTTCTCGCCAAAAGCGATGCGCGAGAAGCGCATATCGACCGGTTCCGGCTTGGCGCCGGGTTTTGGGGGCGTCTTCAGCGACATCACGATGTCGCGGATCTCGCCGCTGCCGTAGTCGACGGCGTCGAAGATCTCGGCCATGGCGACGAGCAGCTTGCGATCGCGCGCCTCGCTGACCGCCGGGTCTTCCTTGCTGTTGAGGTTGCGCGCCGCCTTCTCCGATTCATCGCTCAGCTCGGCGATTCGGGCCAGCAGCTCGCCCATCGGCTCGGCGGCGACGCGCGCCTTGAAGCCGCGCATCGACGCTTTGCCGGCAGTAATCTTGCCCTGCTCGCCGAGGTCGAGGACGTAGCCGTCCTGCTCGATCTGGCCCAGGATCGGCTGCAACGGGGCGGTCTCGCCCGATTTCGCCTTTTCGCCGAAGACGCGTGCGATCTGCATCAGGTCGAGGACCTCGAAGCTGGTGCGCTTGATCTCGCCGTTCATCGGGCCGGTGGCGGCGCCTTCGACCTTGATCGTGCCGTCGCTCGATTCGCCACGCCCGATCCGGCCTTCGCGGATGTCGGAGAACTTGATGTTGCGATAGGTCGTGACCTGCTTCTGCGGGCCGAAAGTCTGCTCCATCACCAGGGTCGGAGCGCTGATCTCGCTGGCACTGAGCTTGCCGAGGCGTGCGATCGCGCTCTCGCCGGGCTGGACCGCCTGGCTCGCGCCGGCGATGGCGCCGGCCACGCCACCCGTCGGGGTGCTGCTCGTGCTGGACAGGAGGAGTGCGCGGAAACTCTCGCGATCGAGCGGAGTGCCCTTCACGTCGAGCTTCGGGATCGAGACGACGAACTTGCCGAAATCGAGCTTCAGATCGTCGAGCTGGAAGTCGGCGGCGGAGGCGGGATTCGCCAGGAGGAGGAGCAGGAGCGCCGCCGCAGGCAGCGGCCGGGAGCTGGCGAGGCGTCGGCCGGGCGAAATCATCATTGATGGGTCTCCTGAAGCATCGTCGAGGCCCGCGAGCGCATAGCCCGGGCCAAGTTCCGATTGGCGGCGCCAGAGGCGAACTCGCCAACGGAGCGGCGCATTCGCTTCCGGCTGGAAGTCGGCGCAGACCCTGCCGCAAGGCGATGACGAAAGAAAGATGGCGCGCGGGCGAGTACGGCGAAATGCTTGACGAAACGGCTTCGCTTCGTGCCATTGGCCGCAGAACCGCCACGAGGCCGCGGCAAGGCTTGCGTCCGGGGTGGCCTGCCGGGACGCGAGGCGTGATGATGTATGCTGTTGAACGTTTTCTGCGTCTGGCCTGCGTCGCAGCGCTGGCTTTCTGCGCGCTGGCGATCCTGCCGCAATCCGCGCGGGCTCAGACCGCGCCTGCCGCCGGCGTGGAGCCGCTCACCATCGTCACGGCTTCCGGCCGCCATGCCTTTCAGGTCGAGGTGATGCGTACGCCAGAGCAGCGGGCGCGCGGGCTGATGCACCGCCAGTTCATGCCGGCCGACCGCGGCATGCTCTTCGACTTCAAGCAGGTCGAGCCGGTCGCGATGTGGATGCAAAACACCTACATCTCGCTCGACATGCTGTTCATCCGCGCCGACGGCACGGTCGCCCGCATCGCCGAGCGGGCCGAGCCGCTCTCGACCCGGACAATTCCTTCCGGCGAGCCGGTGCTCTCGGTACTCGAGGTCAATGCCGGCATCGCCGAGAAGCTCGGCATCAAGCCCGGCGACAAGGTCGAGCACCCGCTGTTCAAGCGCTGATATCTGCTGGGCCCGGCCTGCGGCTCAACCCAGCTCTCCGGCGATGGCGCGGCTGGTCGCCAGCAGCTCCGCCAGCGCTTCGCGATGCTGCGGGCGCGCTTCACGCCGGTTGAGATAGGGCACGACGATGCTGGCAATCGCCTGGCCCTTGCGGTCGAGGATCGGCGTGCTGATGTCGGTCACGCCGACGACGTCGTGGCTGTCGGCGATCAGGAAGCCGTCCGCCGCGATCGCCGCAAGCCCGGCATCAGCCCCCGCGCCGTCCCGGAAGGCGAGGATGACCTGGCCGGAGGTCGAGGCGGAAGCGGGGCGGCGATAGCCCAGCCGCAGCGTGAAATTGATGTCGCCCGGCCCGGCGATCGCGACGATCACCACGGTCTCGCCTTTGCTCAGCACGACCAGATGCGAGGACTGGCCGATCCTTTCGCTCAAGGCCTCGAGCGCCGGCGTCGCGACTTCGACCAGGTTGCGGGCGCGCGGTACCCGCATGCCGAGATCGAATAGGCGGTTGCTGAGTGCGATCTCGTCGGTGGCCGGATCGCGATCGAGATAGCCGCGCTCGATCAGCACGAACAGCATCCGGAAGATCTCGTTCTTCGAGCGCCCGAGCTGTTCGGCGATCGCCCGCGCCGAAAGCGGGGTCTGCGCCATCGCCAGCAACTCGATGATCTCCAGGCCTTTTTCCAGGGCGGGCGCCGGATAGGGACGGGCAGGGGCATCGGCGGCGGTCTCGGCCGTCATCGGATGTCTCCGGATTGGATTTATTAGCAAAGCTTGACTGCATATACGAAACCGATAGCTTTCCGCTAGGTCATTGCCGCCGATGCCGGGGAGGGCAGATGCGGCAGGCCGCACGGTCGCAGAAGCGATCGGCGCCAACGACATATCGGGGGAGCATCATGAGACGCGGTTTCAGATCGACGTTGTTTGCCGCCCTTGCCCTGTTCGCCGGGCTGATTGCCAGCCTGGAGGCCCATGCGGACAAGCTCAGCGATATCCTGTCCAAGGGCGTGGTGCGCATCACCGTCTTCGCCGACGTGCCGCCCTTCGGCATGATGAACGCCAATCGCGAGCTCGAAGGTTTCGATGTCGACATGGCCAAGCTCGTCGCCAAGTCGCTCGGGGTGAAGCTGGAGCTCGTGCCGGTGCCGGCGGCGAGCCGCATCCCGTTCCTGCTCACCGACAAGTCCGACATGAACATCGCGGCGATGTCGATCACCGCCGAGCGCGCGCGGCAGGTGATGTTCAGCGCGCCCTATGCCGACACCTCGCTCGCCGTCTACGGCGCCAAGGCGCTGGCGGTGAAGTCCGGCGGCGATCTCGGCAAGAACCGCATCGCCGTCGCCAAGGGCACGACCGAGGACCTCGTCCTCTCGGCGCTGGCGCCCTCGGCCGACATCATGCGCACCGAGGACAATGCCACGGCGGTGCAGGCCTATCTCTCCGGCCATGCGCAATTGCTCGCCGCCAACAGCGTCGTCGTCGTCGAACTCGCCAAGCAGAATCCGAGCAAGGAGTTCGACTTCAAGTTCGCCCTGCGGCGGGCGCCGGCCCACATCACCATCCGGCGTGGCGAGCACGATCTGCTGCGCTGGCTCGACACATTGATCTTTCAGAGCACGCTGAACGGCGATCTCGACGAGCTCCACAAGAAGTGGCTGGGCGGGCCGATGCAGCCGCTGCCGGCGCTCTGAGGGCGGTGGGGCGATGTCGAAGCGCGACTTCACGCCGGAGGAGTTCGCCGAACGGCGTGCAAGCGTGCGCAGGGCGATGGCGGAGCAGGGGCTGGACTGGCTCGTGCTCTTCCACCCGGTCTCGATCCGCTGGCTGACCGGCTCGGACGCCAAGAGCTATCAGGAATTCCAGTGCCTGCTGGTGCCGGCGGCGGGCGGTCCGATCGCGATGATGGCGCGCGAGGGCGAGCGCGCCGAGATCCTCGACGATGCCCTGGTCGACCGGTTGGAGACCTTCGGTGGCGGCGAGAATGAGGACCCGATCCCGCATTTCGCCGGCCTCTCCGACGAGCTCGGGCTGCTTGCGGGCCGTGTCGGCGTCGAAGTGCCGGCTTACTACCTCCACCCTCATCACCACGTCGCGATCCGCGACCTGTTCGGCTCGGCCTTCGTCGAGGCGACCAATCTCGTCCACGATCTCAGCCTGGTGAAGTCGCCGGCCGAACTGGGCTACATCAGGCGGGCGGCGGCGATCGCAGACCAGACGCTCTCCGTCTTCAGCGCGGCGCTACGCGCCGGACGCAGCGAGCTCGAGGTCGCCGGGGAGGTCTATGGCGCATTGCTGGCTCGCGGCAGCGGCCTCGCGGCAAGTCCGATCAACCTCGCCTCAGGCGAGCGCTCCTGCTACAGCCATGGCGCGCCGACCGAACGAAGGCTGCGAACCGGCGACTATGGCAGCGTCGAATACGGCGCGACCTTCCGGCGCTATACCGCGACGCTCGGCCGGCAATTCTGCCTCGGCCAGCCGACGGCGCGGATGCGCGAGCTGTACGAGATCGTCCGCCGCGCCTGCGACGCCTGCATCGCGCAGATTCGCGACGGTGCTCCCGCGACTGCGCCGCACGAGGCGGCCAAGCGCGTGATCGGCGAAGCCGGCCTCGAACATGGCCGCGTCCACACCTCCGGCTACGGGCTGGCGCCTGGCTTCCCGCCGAGCTGGGGCGAGCCGATGCACATGATCGGCGCCAGCCCCTACACGCTGCGCGCGGGCATGGTCCTCAGCGTCGAGCCGCCGGTCTTCCTGCACGAGGAGGGGCTCGGCGCCCGCATCATCGACAACGTCCTCGTCACCCGCGACGGCTGCGAGTTGCTGTCGCGCAGCTCGCGCGATCTGATCGCCGTCTAGAGCATTTTCGAGGGCGCAGGACAGCGCCCGTGCGATGAAAATGGCGACAAGGCACAGGAGCAGAAGCGCTCCTGCGCTTCAATGGCGCGCGGTCGCTCGGTGGCTGGGATGGGGAGGGCACGCCCCCCAGCGCAAATGCGTTTCACCGGCCGGCTTCAGGCATGAAGCAGCTGATGCGCGAGTGCGTCCTGAAGAAGCCGGAGACCCGGCGGGACAATCAGCTCACGACCCTGAGCAGGTGCTCGTGTTAGGCCTCTGATGCAGGCGTCGTCGGAGACAACATGGGCATCCTCGAAGAACACGTCGCCTTATGGCGAAATTCGCCCCTCGCCTTGTTCACGGATCAGGGAGCTTGGGGTATCTCTTCCAGGTCTGAAGAAATCGTCCGGAACCTACTGGACGGTCTCGCTGATGACTATGATCGCGAGGGACAGGTTGCAGTCCACCGCACGGCGACGGTCGAGAGGGGCGCATTGTTGAAAGGCCCGCTGATCGTAGGGCCACAATGCTTCATCGCTTCGGGTAGCTTGCTCCGCGGTGGGTGCTGGATTGATCAGGATTGCATCGTCGGGCCCGGCGCAGAATTGAAGTCAACTATCCTGTTTCGGGGCTCGAAGCTCGCTCACTTTAATTTCGTTGGAGACAGCATTCTCGGCCAGGGCGTCAACATGGAAGCTGGGTCGATCATCGCCAACCATCGGAATGAACTCGAGGCGCCGGACATCCGCATTCTGTATCAGGGGAAAGTGATCGAGACAGGCACGCTGAAATTCGGAGCGCTCGTCGGGGACAATACCCGCATTGGAGCTAATGCCGTGATCGCTCCCGGTGCGATTCTGGCGCCCGCAACGACGGTGGGGCGGCTCACCCTGATCGACCAAAGGCCGGGTTCGTAACTCCGATGTCCACCTTGGCGAGTCGTTCTGCTGGCCAGGCGACGCCGATCGGCCAACGGAGAGGTCGCCCGGCCCAAGGGCGGACGTGACAGCAAGACGCTTACGTTAGCCGGGGCATCCAGCGACTTGGCTGATCCGCTAGTTCCGCCGCCGCCTCAATATCTCGGCCCCGATGGCGATACCTCTCTTCTCAATGGCGAGGTATCCAAAGGCGCCCGCCAAGATCGCCGCGACGATGACCAGGGGCCACGGCAGACCAAGCAAGAGAAGGGTGTAGGCGAGCGGCGCATGAAACGCGTAGAGGCTGTATCCCGATAGACCGAGCATCGCGATGGGATTGTCGCTTTGCCGCGCGGCATCGAGCTTCGCGATGACGAGGGCCAGCAACAACGCGAGGATCACTTTGCGCCCCTCGACCACGAAAGGCGTCGTCACCCAGCCAGCAAAAATCGGCACCGTCCAGGCCAGCCAGATCAGTATGAGCGCCCACTGATGGCGCCGGAGGAACGCGACGAATCTGGGGTCGATCGCTGCGGCTCCAATCCACCAGTAGAGCAGGAAACCAGGCAGGCTCGCGGTGCTCCACCAATGCAAGAGGCCGGGGAAAGCGGTGATTGTCGCCACTCCCAACAACCAGATGCCGCAGATCACCGCCCACATGACGCGATCGCCGAGGCGACGGCCGATCCCAAGAAGGAGGACAGGATAGGCGATATAAAGCCATATCTCCGTCATCACGGTATTCAGCGGCGCGTTGCCCAGGAAGGCGCAGCGGTGCAGCGAGGGAACGAGCGTGACGATGCCCGTCACGCGCGCCGCGACGCACAGCGGATCGATGGAGGCGGTCCCCCCAATCTCGGTTGATGCGGGCGCAATCGAGCGCGCATAGGTCCAGGCGATCATCCCGAACGCGATGGCGGCCAGGTAGACCGGATATATGCGGAAGAAGCGACGGATTGCATAAGCCCGCACATCGATCGACCCCTCGCGGAAGCCAGCTCGATGGATGCAGTAGCCCGATAGAACGATGAATCCCAAGACCCCTGGGTGGGTCTCTCCCGCCTTCTGGAAAATCCGGTTCAACAGCGTTTCGAAGACGAACAAGAAACCGGCGGGAACCGCGTCAGGCCCCTGATACTGCGCCGCCCAAGGCAGAACATGAATCCAGACGACCCAAAAGGCGAACAGTCCTCGCAACATGTCGAGACCATGCGACCGCCCAGAAATCCGAGGTATGCTGAGCAAGACTGAAGTCCAACCGGGCGCGTGGCACTCGTGCGGGATTAGGTTACCGAATCCGCGGATGCAATCACAAAAGAACCTGATCTCGGTCCGATCGCCGTTCAGGTTGCTGGTGCCGCAGGCTGAAGCGGCAAATTCGGCGGTGACGCCGTGGCTCCAGGGGGCTGAACCGACGAGGCGCGCATCTGTGCGCGGCACTCGTCCTCGCACTGCGGCAGGCGATCGACATCGCTCCTTCAAGCCACTGCCAACACCAAGGATTCTTCTCGAGAGGCGCATTTACGGGTGGCGACCGTGCAGATGGTCCAGTATTGCGTGTCCGCATCTGTATGCGAACCGATCTCGACCCTCCCTTGCCAGGAAAGCGGGCTGATGAAAGTGCCGACCGATGACAGCCCCGAAGCAATCGAGGCGGGCGTATCTGCTCTGAATGATTTTGTGCCTGCCGACCTTCTGCATGGAAGACAGGCCGAGATCGTGGCGGCAATCCTTGCGGCAGCTCACAAAGGCCACACCACAAAAACGAAGCCCGGCAAAGAGGTTCAGGCCGGCGTCCGCTCGAACTGTCTGGCGGAGAGCATCAGTGATTGGCCTGGAGACCGAAGCATCAGGATCTCTTCGGTCAACATTGAGCCTCGCCATGTTGAGCCACTTCGTCCTTGCACGATTTCGGTCGGTATCACTGCAGAGGTGGATGGCGACTTCGAGCCCACGGTCGCTATTCTGATCATGACCAGGGATGGCTTCGGGGTAACCCGGCTGTTGAGCCCCACGCTCCAGGTGCCCTTGCGGGCCGGTGAGTCCAGCGTACTGGCCGTTACCATGGACAGCGTGATGCTGCTCCCGCGCGACTACGTGTTCTCGGTGGCGCTGTTCTCGTCATATCACCCGGATGACCCTAGCACTGCCGTCCGACATCAGATTCTCAGCCGCAGCTTCAGGCTCGACGTGATCGGGCCAAAATCACCGGGCCTCGCACGCTTTCCCGGTGAATTTCGGCTTCTCGACAAGGACGCTTGACCAGGGTTTTACCCGGAAGACCAACAGCGATGATCAGCGCCTCGCGCTGGATCGTGAGCGGTCCGGCATGAGGGCCCGGCGCGTGGAAGCGAGACGCTTTCGACGCGGCAAGGTCAGCGGGGTCTGGCTGCCAGATCGGCCTGCAAATCGACGACAAGGCAGGTCGCGGCTTCGGCGGCGGCAAAAGCGCACCCGCATGGCCCGTCTTGAAAATGTCGAAGCCCGTGAAGGGCGGCGCTCGGGCCCTTGCGGCCTCGATCGCGGAACGATCCTGAAAATGAAGAACAGCCGCTGGAATTCTGTGGGAACTCCCTGTTTCCAAAGCTGCCTGTTGGTGCTATTTCGTTCCGCGCCGACCAGCGGCTTCGGCTTCTGATTTGGCAAAATGTGTGAGTGTTTGGATGCACTTGCAGGACGGCGGGGTATAGCGCAGCCCGGTAGCGCATCTGCTTTGGGAGCAGAGGGTCCCAGGTTCGAATCCTGGTGCCCCGACCATTTTGAGCTTTGCCGGAAGGCGAGGGGGAGCATGACGGCACGCATCTATTCGCCGGCTCGGAACGCGATGCAGTCCGGCACGGCCAAGACCGGCCGCTGGCTGCTGGAATACGAGCCCGAGCGACCGCGGGAGATCGAGCCGTTGATGGGCTGGACCTCGTCGGGCGACATGAAGAGCCAGCTCCGGCTCTGGTTCGACACGGCAGAGGAAGCCGTCGCCTATGCGACGCGCAACGGCATCGCCTACCGCCTGGAGCAGCCGCACCAGCCCAAGCGCCGCGGTATGGCCTATTCGGATAATTTCAAGTTCAACCGCGTCGGCCAGTGGACGCATTGAAGTTCAAGTGAATCGGCGGGTCTCGAAGCCCGCCGTTTCCCTGAAGGGCCCGTAGCTCAGCTGGATAGAGCAGCAGCCTTCTAAGCTGCTGGTCGCAGGTTCGAATCCTGCCGGGCTCGCCATTCTTCGATCGCGGCAGCGATACCGATCCGGACCCCAAAACAAGCCGTGACGATCTACGCGGGCAGACTGCCCTCAGCGCCGATGATAACGCCGGCCGATGCGAGGCTTGCGGCGCCATTTGCGGCCGGGGGCCGGGAACATGCCTCGGCGGACCATCGCCCGCATCAGGATAGAGTATTCGGCGTCGGTCCGGGACAGGGCCGCCGTGTCAGAGAAGGCTCCGGCCGCCTCGGGCAGCGAAGCCGCCTTGGCCGTCTCGGCGATCGCCGCCGAGGCGGTGGACGCCCCAATCAATCCGATCAGAAATTGCCTGCGGTTCATTGCTCGCCTCCATCCTGCGATGAACGAAGGGTCGGCGATAATGCGGGGGGTATCGTCCTTCAAATGCGGGATATCCAGCAAAGGCAACGCGGCTGGCTGGTTCCTAGTGAGCGACCGGAACCGGTGTCGGCTTGTCGCTAGCGTCCCGCCGCCTCGCGGGCCTTGTGACGGTCGATCAGGGTCTGGCGCTTGGCCTCGCGGCCTTTGCGCAGGCCGAGTTGGAAAGCAGCCTGCTTCAGCCACTCATCGGCGGCAGCCTTGCCGTCCCGCAGGACGCGGCGATCGTATTCCGGGCGATAGCGCCGCGACCAGGCTTCCGTCTGCGCTGCCGTCGGGGTGTAGCGGGCCTTCTCGGCTTCCGTAGGCTTGAAGTCGCGGATTTCGGCTGCGGTCGGTTCATATCTGGTGCGTACGGGCTTGGCGGGCTTGACCAGCGCCGCCCGGGCGGCGCGTGCCTCGGTCGCGAGCTTGCCGTTCGGATAGGCCTTGAGGAAGCGATCCAGCGCCTCCACCGTTCCCGCCGCCTTCGCCTCGGCGAGCGCATGCGCCGGATCGCTCGGCGCGGCAGGCTGCGCCACAGGCGCCGGTGTCTGCGGCTTCGGTGGCGCATCCTTCGGCTCCATCGCGCCGGCTGCATCCTTGCCGAGATAGCCGAGCGCAAGCTGGCGATAGGCGCAGACCCGGTTGCAGGCGTCGAGATAGGCCTGGTACTTGCCCTCGGCGCCGAGTTGCCGCCAGCTCTCGTCGTCCCTGGCTGCCTCGGCATCGCGTTGCCGTTCCAGCAGCCGATCCATCGCCTGCTGTCGATAGGCGCAGGGACCGGTGCATTGCGCGACATAGCGCTCCAGCGCTTCTCGTGAGCCGTTCGCCGTCGCGGCGCGCCAGCGCGCCTCGTCCTGCGCGCTCTCGAAGCTGCGGCGGATGGTTTGAGAAGCATCGACGATCGGCAGCGACAGGCTGGCCGCATCGAATTCAGGCTTCTGCTCACGGCCGCTGTTGCGCCGCGCTGCCGCTTCGACCTCCCTGACGACATAGGCTTGCAGCTCCGGCCAGCCGATCCGTTTGCTGCTGTCGGCTTGTGCCAAGCCGGCGGCGCCCATCAGGAAGCGGCTGGTGAACAGGCCGAGCTTCTGGTTCTCGTCCCAGTTCGCCGGGGTGGCGCCGGAGGTCGCGACCAGCTTGACGATGCCGCCGCCGGTGCGCGGTTTTGCGGGCGTGAAGCCCGGGGCGGAAACGGCGAGCAGGCTCTCGCCCTTGCGGCCGGTCTCGCCGGTGAAACAGGCGTCGATCATCACGATCACCTGCCGCTGCGAGCCGACCTTCTGCCGGACGAGCTCCAGGTTCCGATAGAGCGTCTGCAGCGCGTAGCCGCTCTCGCTCGCGTTCGGATTGCCATCCTGCGGCAGCAGGAAGGGTTGGCGCGTCGCGAGATCAGGCACGCCATGGCCGGAATAATAGACGAAGACGTTCGAGCGGCCCTCGACGGCGCTGCGCCAGAGCTTGCCGCCCTGCGGATTGGCTTCGCTGCCGAACATCTGGGTGAGTTCGCCCAGCGTCGCGTCCTTCACAAGGAAGACGTTCTGTTCGCGGAATCGTAAGCCGCGGACGAGATAGTCGCGGATCGCTTCCGCATCGTTATGGGCGAAGTCTACCGGGGTCGTCTGCTTGTAGTCGCGGTTGCCGATCACCACCGCGATGGAATCCGCATTGTCGTCGAGGATGCGCGACGGCTCTGCAGCGGTCTCCGATGCGATCAGGCCCAGCATCAGCGCAAGGACAGTGAGGATTCGAGCTGCGATCGATCTCGAATGACGGTGGCGCCTGCTCATCGCGTCCTGAATCACCTCGGCTCGGCTGCCGCGTCGATCGGGGCAGGGTAGGCTATTGTGAAGACGAACGCCGTCGATACTAGGCTACAAATTCTGCTTTGGCGAGCTTGCGACAACCGGATCGCGGCGCGCGAAAGGCTCGCGCCGCCAAGGTCGGATGGGTTCGATGACCTGGCCTCAGCCAAGCAGGCACTTTCGGCTCACTCCTGCGCCTCGTCGCGGCGCAGCTCGAAAGCCAGCATCGCTTCGGCCAGTGCCTCGAGCTCGCGGTCCTTTTCCCTGCTGTCAGGGGCGGCATTGAGTTCGGCCACGCGCTGCTGGGCCTGCTCGTAGTCCTCATCGGTATGAACCGCGATGGGGCTCTTCATGATCCTATTCCTTTCGGCCTGCACTGACGTTTCCGTGCAACCGGAGCGTCAACCCTCCACCCGAGATAGGGTTCCGCTGCACCGGCTGCCAGCGACGAGGCGGTCTTCAGTCTTCGCGCCCCCAATTGCGCAGCTGGCGGATCGTCGGCAGCGTCGGGCGCCTGCGCCAGAAGGCCAGGGCGAAATAGCCGACGGAGCCGATGATGAAGCCAGGCAAGGCCGCTCCGAGCGTCACGGTGACCAGCCCCATGGCGCAGCCGCCGGAATCGCCCGGACCGCATTTCGGATCGAACAGCAGGACCGCTACCACGATGGCGAAGGCCGCCAGCATCGCCAGCAGCATGCCGAGACAACCGACCCAGATCGCCCGCAGCACGATCCTCACCATGGCGATCTCCGGACCCGGCCCGCAGGCAGGCGCCGGCGCAGCTCGTGGCCGCATCTTGCCGTGGTTCGCGCGAAGTCGTAAACGCCCCCGGCGGCCGGATCGGCCATGATCGCGCCCGAAAGGCGCGGCATGGCCCGGACGAATCCGGTTTACGAAGCGCCGGATCTCTGATCGCTGCCCACAAGCTCCAGCCCCTGCCGCGGCTGCAAGGAGTATCGATGATCTCGCTCGGCTCCGGCCTGGATCGACTCGCTAGCTTTGCGTCTGCGAGCCATCGGCGCGCCTGCCTGTTGCTGATCCTTCTGTCCTTGGCCGCATTCCTGCCGGGCTTCGCCAGCCTGCAACCTTTCGATCGCGACGAACCCCGCTTCGCCCAGGCCAGCAAGCAGATGCTGGAGACGCGCGATTTCGTCGACATCCGCTTCCAGGACGAGGCCCGGCACAAGAAGCCGGTCGGCATCTATTGGCTGCAGGCGGCGAGCGTCGCCGCGGGCGAAGCGCTTGGCGTGCCACAGGCGCGCACGACGATCTGGCTCTACCGGCTGCCCTCCCTCGTCGGCGCGGTGGCGACCGTGCTGCTGACCTATTGGGCGCTGCTCGCCTTCGTCGGCGCGCGCCTGGCTCTGCTTGGCGGAGCCTTGATGGCGGCCGCTGTCCTGCTCGGCGTCGAGGCCCGCATCGCCAAGACCGACGCCTTGTTGGCGGCCTGCGCGGTCGCGACCATGGGCGCGCTCGCACGTGCCTGGCTCGACTGGACTCGCTCGCTCGCCTTCGTGCCGAGCCGACACAACTGGCTGGTTTTCTGGTCGGCGACGGCGCTCGGCCTCATGATCAAGGGGCCTATCGTGCCGATGGTCTGGGGGCTGGCGGTGCTCGTGCTCAGCCTTCGCGAGCGCTCGCTGCGCTGGTTTGCGGCGCTGAAGCCGGGGCGCGGGCTGCTGCTCTGCCTTGTCGTCGTGCTGCCCTGGTTTGTCGCCATCGCGCTCAAGACCGGCGGCGACTTCTTCGCCGAGAGCGTCGGCAAGGACATGCTCGGCAAGGTCGGAGAGGGCCAGGAGAAACACTGGGGGCCTCCCGGCCTCTATCTGCTGCTGTTCTTCGGCACCTATTGGCCCTCGGCGGCGCTCGCGGCGATGACGATTCCCTTCGCCTGGGCGAAGCGGCGCGAGCCGCAGATTCTGTTCCTGCTCGCCTGGATCGTCCCGTCCTGGCTGGTCTTCGAGGCGGTGCCGACCAAGCTGCCGCACTATGTGCTGCCGCTCTATCCGGCGATCACGGCGCTGCTCCTGCTCGCTCTGGTCAATGGCGGCATCGACCGCTTCCGCCGCGGCTCGGACCTCACGGCCTTCCTGGTCGTCGCAGTTCCGGCGGCGCTTGTCGGTGTGCTGCTCTACGGCACCTGGACGCTCGACAGGACCTTGCCCTGGCTCGCCTTGCCGGTGCTGGCGCTGGCGCTGATCGTCGCCTTCCGCGGCTTTCTGGCTTACCGGGACGGAGCCTTCGAGGGTGCGCTCTGGCGCGGCGTGGTCGCGAGCCTGCTGCTTGGCGCCGGCGTCTTTGGCCTCGCCTCGCCGAGTCTGCGTGGCCTCAAGCTGTCGCCGCGGCTGGCGGAGGCGGTGCAGGCCGTGGCCTGTCCGAACCCCCAGGTCATGACGGTCGGCTATCGCGAGCCCAGCCTCGTCTTCCTGGTCGGCACCGATCTGCGGATGGGAGCGGACGGAAGCGTGGCAGCGACTTTCCTACGCGAGCCGGGTTGCCGCGTGGCGCTGGTCGAGGGCCGTTTCCTCGACGGCTTCCGGCAGGGGCTCGCCGCCTCGGGGCAGACGCCCCGGCTGCTGACCACCATCGCCGGCTTCAACCTCAATGGCGGCAGGCGCATCGAGATGAGCGTCTATGTCCGCGAATGATCGGCGCTTGCCCCGTCGCGGCGCTTGACGCAGTTTGCGCGCCGCAATGCAGAAAGACTTGGAATCCGTGACTGAACCCGTGTCTCCAGCCGGCCAGCCCCGTATCAGCATCGTCGTGCCGGTACGCAATGAAGAGGGCAACATCGCCCCGCTCGTCCGCGACATCGAGGCCGCCTGCGGCGGTCTCGGCGCCTTCGAGCTGATCTATGTCGACGACGGCTCCAGCGACGGCACTGCCGCTGCGCTCGCTGCTCTCGCCGCGTCGCGGCCCTGGCTCAAGCTCGTCCGTCATGCCCAGTCCTGTGGCCAGTCGGCGGCGGTGCGCAGCGGGGTGAGGGCGGCGGCCGCCCCGATCGTGGCGACCCTCGACGGCGACGGCCAGAACGATCCTGCCTTCATCCCGGCCATGCTGGCGCAGCTCGAAGCGGCCGGCCCTGCCGCCGGCCTCGTCCAGGGCCAGCGCGTCGGGCGCAAGGACACCGGCTTCAAGCGCATGCAGTCGCGTATTGCCAACAAGGTTCGCGGCGCCATTCTGAAGGACGGCACGCGCGACACCGGTTGCGGCCTGAAATGCTTCCGGCGCGAGGTCTATCTGGCCCTGCCTTATTTCGACGCGTTGCATCGCTTCATGCCTGCCCTCGTGGTGCGCGAGGGCTTCGATGTGCTGCATCACGAGGTGCGCGACCGCCAGCGCCTGACAGGTGTCTCGAACTACGGTTTCTTCGACCGGCTCTGGGTCGGCATCCTCGACCTTGCCGGCGTCTGGTGGCTGATCAGACGTCGCAGGCGCGTGCCGCAGATCGCCGCGACGGAGGCGCGCTGATGCTCGTCGACCTGCAGAACATGATCGGGAATTATTTCCACGACGTCTTCGTCAACAATGTCGACTGGTGGGTGCTGCTCGGCGTCGTCGCGCAGGGGCTGTTCACCATGCGCTTCGTGGTGCAGTGGCTCGCCAGCGAGAAGGCGCAGCGCTCGGTGGTGCCGATGACCTTCTGGTGGTTCTCGATCGGCGGCGGCGCGCTGCTCTTCGTCTATGCGCTCTACCGCCGCGATCCGGTCTTCATCCTCGGCCAGGGTTTTGGCCTGTTCGTCTACCTGCGCAACCTGCAATTCGTGTTGCGGGCCAAGGCGCGCGGCGAGGACACGAATTCCGGGCCGGGCTGAGGCGGGCGTCAGGACTCGCCGGCCGGGAAGCCGTGGCGCGCCATCATGGCGCGATGCCAGTCAGTGCCGATCAGGCCATCGAGCGCGTTGTCGAAGTGCTTCCGCAGACCGGCGTGTTGCTTGCCGAAGGCGAAGGCTCCGGCGGCCGGCATGCTTTCACTTGCCGGCTTTCACTTGCCGGCACCTCGACGATCGCCAGCGCCGGATCGGGTTCGCGGGCGAGATGGCCGCGATGCGCCATGGCGACGCTGGCATAGGCGTCGGCGCGGCCATCCCGGACCGCGGCGACGGCATCCTCCTGCGTCGCGACGCTGATCACGCATTCCGGAGCGATGCCGGCGGCGAGCCCGGCCTGTTCCTGGACCTGCCCGCCGACAATGGCGAGCTGGGCGCCCGTCGCCGCCACCGCGCGATACCCGGTCAGCCGCTCGCGATCGGCCGCCCGCACCAGCAACCCGTCCGCCAGCGCCCAGATCGGCCGGCTGAAATCGACCAGCCCTTGCCGCTCGGCGGTCACGAAGAGCGGGGTCGTGATCGTCCAGCGCCCGCTGGCGAGGCCCGGCAGCAACTCGGCGAACGTGGTCAGCCGCTGCTCGAACCGGGGGATGCCGAGCGCCTGCAGCGCCGCGGTCACCAATTCGACGTCGCAGCCCTGCGCCATGCCGTCGGCGCCCGGCCAGCAGAAGGGAGGCTCGTCGAGATAGGCGAAGACGACCGGTGCGTCATGCATCGCGACGGCGCTCAACTCGCCGCCCTGAGCCGCGCGAAGCCGGCGTCGAGATCCTCCTTCAGGTCCTCGAGGTCCTCGAGGCCGATGTGGAAACGGATCGTCGGGCCTTTGAAGGCGGGCTTTGTCGCCGTGCGATAGCGCTTGCAGTCGAAAGGCAGCACCAGGCTCTCATAACCGCCCCAGGATGCGCCCATGCCGAACAGCGTGAGCCCGTCGAGCATGGCGGCCACAGCCCTCATCGAGACTGGCTGGAGCTCGATCGAGAACAGCGAGCAGGCGCCGGTGAAATCACGCTTCCAGATGGCGTGACCGGGATCATCGGGCAGCGCCGGGTGGATCACGCGGGCGACCTCGGGCCGTGCCGCCAGCCAGCGCGCCATCTCCAGGCCGGCGGGCTGCTGTTCCTTCAGCCTGACGGCGAGGGTCCGGATTCCGCGCAAGGTCAGATAAGCGTCCTCGGCGGCGACGATCACGCCGAGCGCATCCCAGGTCAGCTTGAGCTGGGCGTGGAGCTCCGGCGTGCGGGCGGACACCGTGCCGATCAGCACGTCGGAATGGCCGGCATAATACTTCGTTCCAGCCTGCACCGAGACGTCGACGCCGAATTTGTGCGCGTCGAAATGCAGTGGCGTCGCCCAGGTGTTGTCCATCATCACCATGACGCCGCGGGCATGGGCTGCGGCGACGATCGCCGGGATGTCCTGGACTTCAAGCGTCTGCGAGCCCGGGGATTCGGTCCAGACCGCCCGGGTATTCGGTTTGATTAATTCGGCGATGCCGTCGCCGACGAGCGGGTCGTAGTAGGTGACCTCGACGCCGTAGCGCGGCAGCATCCGCTCGCAGAAATTGCGCATCGGGTGATAGACGCTGTCGGTCACGAGAAAATGGTCGCCGGCCGTCAGGAAGGCGAGGGCGGGCAAGGTGCAGGCGAGCAGGCCCGACGAGCAGGCGAGCACGCCGGCGCCGCCCTCCATCGTGTCCACGGCGGCAAGCAGAGCATCGATCGTCGGGCTGCCCGATGTGCCGTAGCTGTAGCGCGCCTTGCGGACGAGAAAGTCCTCGGTGTTCGGGTAGACCACCGTCGAGCCGCGCACGATCGGCGGGTTGACGAAGCCGTAACTGTCGGTCGAGTCGCGGCCGGCGAGGGCGAGGCGGGTTTTCTCGCGCAGCCGCGCGAATTCGGGCTTGGACAGCTTTTTCATGGGCCGGAGGGTGCAGGTCGGAAGGAGGGGTTGTGGCTACACTTGACCACCTCCGGAAAGTCGCATGTGATGCAGGCAGTGAAAAGGGGCAGATATACTAGGTGCCCTTGCTTGACGCTCGAACACGGCTCTGGCAATCGGCCTGCGCCGTGCTTCGACTAAGGTTTAGGCATCGAACGGGATGAAAAGTCGCGACGATGCGAGGGGATCGGCACGTTCCGGCCGGCAGGCGCCGGCGGGGCCATCAATGGGAGACATCGAGATGAAGAAATTCATGGCAGCCGCGGTCGCCGGTTTCGGCTTCGCGCTGGCAGCGGCAAGCGCGCAGGCGCAAGCGCCGCAAACTCTTGCGCAGGTGAAGAGCCGCGGTATCCTGAACTGCGGCTCCAATACCGGCCTCGCCGGTTTCGGCGTGCCGGATGCGCAGGGCAACTGGACCGGGCTCGACGTCGATTTCTGCCGCGCCATCGCGGCGACGATCTTCAACGACCCGACCAAGGTGAAGTTCATCCCACTTTCGGCCAAGGACCGGTTCACGGCCCTGCAGTCGGGTGAGGTCGATGTCCTCGTCCGCAACTCGACCTGGACGATGTCGCGCGATACCGCGCTCGGCCTGCAGTTCACGGGCGTGAACTATTATGACGGCCAGGGCTTCCTGGTCCGCAAGAAGCTGGGCGTGAATTCGGCCCTGCAGCTCAACGGCGCCTCGGTCTGCACTCAGCAGGGCACGACGACCGAGCTCAACCTCGCCGACTTCTTCCGCGCCAATAATCTGAAATACGAAGTCGTCGCCTTCGCGACCTCGGACGAGACGGTCAAGGCCTATGACTCCGGCCGCTGCGACGCCTTCACCACCGACGCCTCGGGCCTCTATGCCGAGCGCCTGAAGCTGACCGCGCCGGACGATCACATGGTCCTGCCGGAGATCATCTCGAAGGAGCCGCTCGGACCGGCGACCCGCAACAACGATGCGCAGTGGTTCGGCCTGGTGAAGTGGGTTCACTTCGCCATGCTCAACGCCGAAGAGCTCGGCGTGACCAAGGCGAATGTCGACGAGATGCTGAAGTCGAGCAATCCGGAGATCAAGCGCCTGCTCGGCACCGAGGGCAAGTTCGGCGAGAGCGTCGGCCTGACCGCGGATTGGGCCTACCGGATCGTCAAGCATGTCGGCAATTACGGCGAGAGCTTCGAGAAGAATGTCGGCCAGGGCTCGCTGCTGAAGATCGCTCGCGGTCAGAACGCGCTGTGGACCAAGGGTGGACTGCAATACGCGGCGCCGGTGCGCTAAAGACTCATGCGGGGCGGGCGCTTTCAGCGCCCGCCCCGATTCTTTCCAGGCCACTGGAAAACGGTGGGGTTGCCGGGTCGGCCCGATCCGGAGACACGCCGATGGAGAACGGGATGAACCCGTTCCGCCGGACAGGGGACATGCATGATCAGGATCATCAGCGCGGCGCTGTTCGCCATTGCGGCGGTGTTCGGCTCCGCGAGCGCCCAGGCGCAGCAGACCCTTGCTCAGATCAAGAGCCGCGGCGTCCTGAATTGCGGCTCCAACAACGGCCTGATCGGCTTCGGCGCACCCGATGCGCAGGGCAACTGGAGCGGCCTCGACGTCGAATATTGCCGGGCCATCGCGGCGACGATCTTCAATGATCCGAGCAAGGTGAAGTTCATTCCGCTCTCGGCCAATGATCGCTTCAAGGCGCTGTTGGCCGGCGACATCGACGTGCTCGTGCGCAATTCGACCTGGACGATCAGCAACGACACCCCGCCCGGCCTGCTCTTCACCAATGTCAACTATTACGACGGCCAGGGCCTGATGGTGCGCCGCAAGTTAGGCGTCATGTCGGCCATGCAGCTCGCCGGCGCCTCGATCTGCGTGCAGCGGGGCACGACCACCGAGCTCAACGTCGTCGACTATTTCAAGACCAACAATCTCAGGCATACCATCGTCGCTTTCGACACCGGGCCCGAGACGCTCAAGGCCTATGACGCAGGCCGCTGCGACGCCTTCACGACGGACGCATCGTCGCTCTATGCCGAGCGCCTGAAGCTGACCACGCCGGACGACCATATGGTCCTGGTCGAGATCATTTCGAAGGAGCCGCTCGGTCCGTTGACCCGCGACAACGATTCGCAATGGTTCAAGCTGGTGCGCTGGGTTCATTTCGCCATGCTCAACGCCGAGGAGCTCGGCGTGACCAAGGCCAATGTCGATCAGATGCTGAGATCGGCCAATCCCGAGATCAGGCGCCTGCTCGGCGTCGACGGCAAGTTCGGCGAGGGCCTCGGCCTGACCCCAGACTGGGCCTACCGGATCGTCAGGCATGTCGGCAACTACGGCGAGAGCTTCGAGCGCACCGTCGGCAGCCGCTCCGTTTTGAGGATGTCGCGTGGTCAGAACGCATTGTGGACCAAGGGGGGGCTGCAATACGCGCCGCCGATCCGGTGAGGTTCGGGCGACCTGAGCGCTGACGGGTCGGCTTGGTGGTTTCGTCGGGAGGAAGAGGAAAGGAGAAGGCGGCCGGTGGGGACTGGCCTAGGGCTTGCTAGCGAATCGAGAGCGGGAGAACCGCTCCGCCAAACAGGGGACAGAACAACAATGAAACAAGTCATCGGCGCGGCGCTTGTCGCCGTCACCGCTGCCATATGTGCAGGCGGAGCATCGGCTCAATCGCCCACTCTGGCGCAGGTCAAAAGCCGCAGTATCCTGCACTGCGGCTCGGGAACTGGTCTTGCCGGTTTCGGCATCCCCGATCAGCAGGGCAACTGGAGCGGCATGGACGTGGACGTCTGCCGAGCCGTCGCCTCGGCAATCTTCAATGATCCGACCAAGGTGAAGTTCATCCCGCTCTCGGCCAAGGATCGATTCACCTCGCTGCAATCGGGCGAGGTCGATCTTCTCTCGCGGACAACGACCTGGACGATCTCGCGCGATACTGCGCTGGGGCTGAACTTCGCTGGCATCAACTACTATGACGGCCAGGGCTTCATGGTTCGCAAGAAGCTCGGTATCGATTCCGTGCTGAAGCTCGCCGGCGCTTCGATCTGCACCCAGCAAGGCACCACGACCGAGCTCAACCTCGCCGACTATTTCCGCAGCAACAAAATCAAATACGAGGTTGTCGCCTTCGCCTCCAATCAGGAGACGGTCAAGGCCTATGAAGCCGGTCGCTGCGACGCATTCACCACCGACGCCTCCGGCCTTTATGCCGAGCGCCTGACGCTTTCGAATCCCGAAGATCACATGGTGCTGCCGGAGATCATCTCGAAGGAGCCGCTCGGGCCCGTCGTCCGCCACGGCGACGATGTCTGGCTCGACATCGTCAAATGGTCGCTCTTCGCCATGATCAATGCCGAAGAGCTGGGCATCACCAAGGCGAATGCCGATCAGATGCTCAAATCCGACAATCCCGAGATCAAGCGTTTCGTCGGGACTGAAGGCAAGTTCGGCGAGCCGATGGGCCTGACCAACGACTGGGCCTACCGGATCGTCAAGCATGTCGGCAATTACGGTGAGAGCTTCGAGCGCAATGTCGGCGCCGGCTCGCTCCTCAAGATCGCGCGTGGCCAGAACGCGCTCTGGAGCAAGGGCGGCCTGCAATACGCGCCGCCGATCCGCTGAGAACCAACAATGCGCGGCATCCACCGCGCATTGATCCTTGAAGCTGTCTTGTTCCGGCGAACCGGATAACAATACCGGCCGGCAGCGATCCGCTTAAGGGTGGCTGCCGGACCCTCGGTCGCCAACACTCGAAAAGGGCGTCAGACGTGTCGACCACTTCCGCAGAGATCAAGCCGGGCAAGGCCTCGCTGCTCTACGACCCGAAAATCCGGGGCTATGTCTATCAGTTCCTGCTGCTTGCCGTGGTCGGGTTCCTGATCTGGTCAGCCGCTTCGAACGCGATCGAGAACCTGCGTGCGCAGAAGATCGCCTCGGGCTTCGGCTTCTGGCACAACGCCTCCGGCTTCGACATCAACCAGAAGCTGGTCCCTTACGACGCCTCGAGTGGCACCTATGGCCGCGCCTTCTGGGTCGGCCTGCTCAATACGCTGCTGGTCGCCTCGATCGGCATCGTGCTCTCGACTTTCCTTGGCTTCTTCGTCGGCGTCGCCCGGCTGTCGAGCAACTGGATCGTATCGAAGATCGCGATGATCTATGTCGAGGTCATCCGCAACGTGCCGCTGCTGCTGCAGCTGTTCTTCTGGTACAATGCGGTGCTGAAGCCGCTGCCGAATCCGCGCCAGTCGATCGAGTTGCCGGCGGGCGCCCTGCTCAACAATCGCGGCCTCTATGTCCCCGATCCGCAGTTTGGCCCGGGCGGCAGCCTGATCATCTGGGCGTTCCTGATCGGTATCGTGGCCACCTTCGTTTTCCGCTCCTGGGCCCGCAAGCAGCAAGCGGCGACCGGTCGGCAGTATCCCACTGGCTGGGTCGGCTTCGGTCTGATCGTGATCCTGCCTGTGCTGGTCTATTTCGCCACCGGCCGGCCGATCACCTTCGTCTACCCCGAGCTCGCCGGCTTCAACCTGCGCGGCGGCATCCAGATCTTCCCCGAGTTCGTCGCGCTGCTGATCGGCTTGACCACTTACACCGCCGGCTTCATCGCCGAGGTGGTGCGCGCCGGCATTCTCGCCGTCTCGAAGGGGCAGACGGAGGCCTCGCATGCGCTCGGCCTGCGGCCGGGGCCGACGCTGAAGCTCGTCGTCATTCCGCAGGCGATGCGCGTGATCATTCCGCCGCTGACCTCGAACTATCTCAACCTGACCAAGAATTCCTCGCTCGCGGTGGCGATCGGCTATCCCGATCTCGTCCAGGTCTTCACCGGCACGGTGCTGAACCAGACCGGCCAGGCGGTCGAGGTCGTCGCCATCACCATGGCGGTTTATCTGACCATTTCGCTGGTGACGTCTCTGTTCATGAACATCTACAACAAGCGCATGGCGCTGGTGGAACGGTGAGGGCGCCCCGATGACCGACGCAACCACCGAAATGGCCCCCTACGCCTTCGTCCGTAAGGAGACGCTCGAGCAGCAGCCGGCGCCGCTCTCCGTAGCCGGGCCACTCGCATGGGTGAGACAGCATCTGCTTTCCAGCCCGCTCAACATCGCGTTGACGCTGCTCTGCCTCTATCTCGTCGTCGACTCGGTGCCAGGGCTGATAAGGTTCTACTTCCTCGACGCGGTCTGGACCGGTACGAGCCGCGACGCCTGCCTCGCGGACAAGGTCGGCCGGCCGGTCGGCGCCTGCTGGGCCTATATCGCCGACCGATTCCAGTACTTCATCTACGGCTCCTATCCGATCAATCAGCGCTGGCGCGTGAACATCGTCTTCGTGATGTTCGCGCTCGGCATCGTCTGGCTGCTCTGGACGAGTGCGCCGAAGAAGAAGCTCGGCATCTTCTTCTTCTTCGTGCTGCTGCCGATCTCGGCCTATGTGCTGCTGCTCGGCGGCCCTGGCGCAGAGCGCTTCCTCAGCATCTGTCTGACGCTGGCCCTGGCGCTCGCCGCGCTCTACCTCATCCTGTCCTTCGTGCCGCAACTCGTCCGCTTCTATATCGGCGAGGCAGCGCTCGGCGTCGTCGAGCAATTGCCGATCTGGAAGCGCTTCTTCGGGCCAAAGCAGCTCGTGCTGTTCGCGCTCGTGGTTCTGGGCTTCCTGAGCCTGCTCGCGAGCAATCCGGGCCTGCCCAGGGTCGACACCGGCCTCTGGGGCGGCATGACCGTCACCTTCCTGATCGCGGCGGTCGGCATCGTCTTCTCTCTGCCGCTCGGCGTGGTCCTGGCGCTCGGCCGGCGTTCCAGGCTCCCGATCATCCAGCTGCTCTCGGTGATCTTCATCGAGTTCGTCCGCGGTGTGCCGCTGATCACCGTGCTGTTCATGGCCAACACCATGCTGCCGCTGTTCGTGCCGCAGGAATATTCGCCGGACCGGCTGCTGCGCCCGCTGGTCGGCGTCGCGCTCTTCGCCGCCGCCTATATGGCGGAGGTGGTGCGCGGCGGCTTGCAGGCAATGCCCAAGGGCCAGTACGAGGGGGCGATGTCGCTCGGCCTCGGCTACTGGAGCATGATGCGGCTGATCATCCTGCCGCAGGCGCTGCGGATCGTGATTCCGGGAATCGTCAACACCTTCATCGGGCTGTTCAAGGATACGACGCTGGTCACCATCGTCGGTATCTTCGATTTCCTGCGGACCATCGAGGCGACCTTGGTCGATCCGACCTGGGCGACGCCGACAACGCGGTCGACGGGCTATGCTTTCGCCGCGATCTTCTATTTCCTGTGTTGCTGGGGCATGTCGCGCTACTCGATCGCGGTCGAGAAGCGGCTCGCCGCCGGCCAGAAGCGTTGAGGGGAACAAGAACATGGCTATGGCAGAAACGACCAGCACGCGCCCGGCGGCCCTGAAACCGACGGCGCTCAATACCGCGACGGCCGTCGAGATGATCGGCGTCAACAAATGGTATGGCGAGTTCCATGTGCTGCGCGACGTCAACCTCAAGGTCTCGCGCGGCGAGAAGCTCGTCATCTGCGGCCCGTCGGGCTCCGGCAAGTCGACGATGATCCGCTGCATCAACCGGCTGGAGGAGCATCAGAAGGGCCAGATCATCGTCGACGGCACCGAGCTCACCAACGATCTCAAGAAGATCGACGAGATCCGCCGCGATGTCGGCATGGTCTTCCAGCACTTCAACCTGTTCCCGCATCTGACGATTCTCGAGAACCTGACGCTGGCGCCGATCTGGGTGAAGAAGCTGCCCAAGAAGGATGCCGAGGAGATCGCGATGCACTATCTCAAGCGCGTCAAGATCCCCGAGCAGGCGGCGAAGTATCCGGGCCAGCTCTCGGGCGGCCAGCAGCAGCGCGTGGCGATCGCCCGCTCGCTCTGCATGAGCCCGAAGATCATGCTGTTCGACGAGCCGACCTCGGCGCTCGACCCGGAAATGGTCAAGGAGGTGCTCGACACCATGGTCTCGCTCGCCGACGAGGGCATGACCATGCTCTGCGTCACCCACGAGATGGGCTTCGCGCGCCAGGTCGCCGACCGGGTGATCTTCATGGACGCAGGCCAGATCGTCGAGATGAACGAGCCGAACGAGTTCTTCAAGAACCCGCAGCACGAGCGCACAAAGCTCTTCCTCTCCCAGATCCTGCACTGATCTCCGACAACCCTTCCCACTATTGCGACGGCGCCCTCGACGGGCGCCGTTTGCGTTGGCGTCCGTCTGAACGGGAGGTGAGGCGCCGTGTTCACGACTGGTTCAAACCTTCCGGCTCAGAATCGCGCGATGATTCGGCGTCGCCGAGAGCGATGCCGATCGGTTCGAGTTTGAAAGGATGATCATGAAGCGCCTGATTCCCGCCCTGGTCGCGACGCTGCTGGTGAGCGGCGGCGCCTATGCCCAGTCGATCAACATTGGTCCCGGTGGCATTTCGGTCGACCCGCGTACGCCGCACCAGCGTGCGGTCGATCGCGATATCCGGCGTGAGGACCGCATGCGCGAGCGCGACTCCTGGGAGCGTCGCCGCGAGATCGAACGACGCCGCGAATGGGAACGCCGTCGCGCCTACCGGGACGACCGCCGGGGCGAGCGCTGCCGCACCGTGACGACGACCGAGGAAACCCGCCGCGGCCTCGTCAAGCGCACGACCCGCGTCTGCGATTGAACGAAACGCATTGCCTTGAATTCAGGCCCGGCAGCTTCGGCTGCCGGGTTTTTCGTTTGCCGGTCCGGCTCTCGTCAGGTGGTCGATGAGCGGAACCTTTCGGGAATCCTGCGGTTATCCTCCCTGAAGGTGGAGGAAACGAGATGAAACTTCTTGCTTCGACTCTTGTGGCTGGCCTGCTGCTCGGCAGCGCCGGCGCCTATGCCCAGTCGATCAATATTGGACCGGGCGGCGTTTCGGTCGATCCGCGCTCACCGCGCGAACGCGCGGTCGATCGCGAAATCCGGCGCGAGGAGCGCTGGCGGGAGCGTGATCGCTGGGAGCGCCGCCGGGCTTATCGCGCCGAGCGCGATTGCCGGACCGTGACACAGGTCCGCGAGACTCCGCGTGGCGAGGTTCGTCGCACGACGCGCGTCTGCGACTGAGCGTGAGTTGAGTTGCTTCGTGTAGCAGAGACCGCCGCACCCGGTGCGGCGGTCTTGTGTCGTCTGGATCTTACTTCGCGTCGCGCGCCTTCACGGCCTGGTCCGGGAAGTCCGAGAACAGCCCGTCGATGCCGAGCGCCAGATAGGCCTTGTATTCGGCGGCCGGGACGCCCTTGAAGTCGGAGGCGAGGCGCTTGGGCTCGCTGCGGAAGGTCCAGGTGTGGACGAAGAGCCCGACCGCATGGGCGTTCTTCACGACGTCGGTCGGCGGCAACAGTACGCGGTCGCGCTCGTCGATCGTGCCGTCGCCGTTGAGGTCGCGCGGCTTGCCGTCGTCGCCGAGCACCTGCTTGGCCGGCATCAGATAGGGCTTCCAGGGGCCGACGCCGTCGGCATAAGTCTTGACCTCCTTCAATCCCTCGGCCGTGACGAGGTCCTTGAAGGTGCGCTTGTCGCCGGTGACGACAAAGTCATAGGGCTTGTCGAACGGCGCGGCGAGGACGATGCCGCCATCCTTGTCGACATCATCGGCATCGACGAGCTGGATCAGGCGCAATTGCGTCTTGCCACGCAGATATTTGAGGTTGGCGGTCTCGAAGCTCTGGATGATCACCGGCGAGGTCTTCTCCGTCCAGCCGGCGGCCTTGAGCTGGTCGAGCAGCTTGTCCTCGATCGCCAGGCCCAGGGCCGAGTGATAGGTCGAGTGCTTGATCTCGGGATAGATGCCGATGGTGCGGCCGGTGCGGGCGCTCTCGGCCTTGGCGAGATCGATGACCTGCTGCAGCGTCGGGATCTCGTATTTGCCGTTATGCGACTGGTCGCGATCGGCGAAGGCCTGCTTGGCCCGCAGCGTCTTGATCTCGGCGAGCGTGAAGTCGGAGGCGAACCAGTCGGTGGTGTCGACGCCGTCGACCTTGCGGGTCGTCTTGCGCGCGGCGAATTCCGGGCGGGTCGCGACATCGGTGGTGCCCGACATGATCGGCTCATGGCGGACCACGAGATGGCCGTCCTTGGTCGCGACCAGATCAGGCTCGATGAAGTCGGCGCCTTGCTCGATCGCGAGCTTGTAGCCTTCGAGCGTGTGCTCGGGCAGATAGCCGCTGGCGCCGCGGTGGGCCGCAATCAGGGCCGGCTTTCCGTCGAGCGTCGGCGCGGGGCTCTGCGCCTGGGCGGCCGAAGCCTGGAGCGCCAGCGCGGTGAGAAGCGATGTCGAGAGAAGAAGGTTCTTCAGCATGGTTTGACCTAGTCTCGCGGAAATGCGCACGACCTTATGGCAGCGGATATGACATGGCCATGAAAGCGAGTGCTCGGATTCGAGGAAAGCGTCGTCGTCCTCGGCCGGATTTGGGGAGAGGTCGGGTGTCGGCTCAGGTGCCGGTCCGCGCTCACTCGAGTCTTGGCGCTGCCGGCAGAGGCGGACCGGGATCTTCCGCAAGCTGGCCGGGTATAGAGTGAGCAGAGACATCATGGCTGAACGACGAAATGGCGAGCCGGCCCCCAAGACGGTCGAAACGATCGCCGGTGCGGATTGGTATGGCGAGGAACTCGACCGGCGGCGCTTTCAAAGCACCCTGTTTGTCGATCTTGATCTGAGCGAGTCCCGCAACGCCGGCTGCGTCTTCAAGGAATGCACTTTTCGCCGGGCGCGCTTCAACGGCTCGACGCATCACAGCGCGGCTTTCGTGAACTGCACCTTCGCCGCCTGTAATTTCTTCGACACCACATTCACGGAGTGCAAATTCGTAGGAAGCATGTTCGACGGCTGTCAGTTCGACAGCATGCAGGTCGCCGATGGCGACTGGTCCTTCGTCGGCCTTCCCGGAGCGGATCTGCGGAAAGCGCGCTTCCGCGGCACCCGGTTGCGGGAGGCCGACCTGACCGGCGCACGGTGCCAGGATGGCTCGATCCGGGAGGTCGATCTGTCCGGAGCCTGGCTGCACAGCGCCGATTTTTCGAATTGTGATCTGCGAGGAAGCGATCTGAGCGCACTGGAGCCCGCCAACACACAGCTCAGCGGCGCGATCATCACGATCGACCAGACGATCGTCATTGCCAGGGCTCTGGGCATGGATGTTCGCAGAAAGTGAGCGCTGCCCGGGCGCGGACTTGCTCAGATCCCTTGCTCTGTCATCCAGCCATGAAAAAGCCCACTCCGACCGGGGTTGGAGTGGGCTTCGCGTGCTCGCTGACGTGAACGGAGACGACCAGTCGCGACGCCGCTGGCCTGCCCGTCCCGCGAAATCTCAGCGGCGGCCTTCCAGCGTGGTCTTGGCGTCGAGGCGCTTGGCCGGCGGCGGCGTGGTATCGACCGGCTGGGTGGCGCAGGCGGCGAGCGAGAGGCAGAACAGGCCGGCGAGCGCAAGGCGGGAGAGGGCGGTCATTGCAGGGTCCCTGGATCGGTTGGCGTTGCGGAAGGAGTTGTATCGTCTTGCGCCCTGTGGGACGAGGGCGTCAAGGGTGCTTTCGCGCATCGGAATCGTTCCAAGGCGCGCCGGCCTCGCGAGCCGTAACGACGAGCAATCACAGGAACCGCCGCACATGACCCCTGCCGCCCGCCTCAGCGCCGCCATCGAGGTCCTGACGGACCTGATCGAGCGCAGGCGCCCGGCGGCCGACGCGCTGAAGGATTGGGGATTGTCGCGCCGCTTTGCCGGCTCCAAGGACCGCGCCGCCATCGCCTCGCTGGTCTATGATGCGCTGCGCCGCCGTGCCTCCTCGGCGCATGCGCTCGGCGAGGAGACGCCGCGGGCACTGGTGCTGGGGATGCTGGTCAGCCAGCGTGGCCTCGGTGTCGAGGAGATTTCGGAGCTCTTCAGCGGCCAGAATCATGCACCGGTGCCGCTGACCGAGTTCGAGGTCGCCGGACTAGCCGCCTTCGACATCAACGCTGCGCCCGGCTGGATGCAAGCCGATGTTCCGGACTGGCTCTGGCCGTCCTTCATGGCCGGCTTCGGCGACGACGCGGTCGCGGAAGGCCAAGCTCTGGCGGGCAGGGCGCCAGCGGACGTCCGTACCAATCGATTGAAGACGGATCGCGACAAGCTACGCACAGCGCTCAGCCATCTTCAGCCGGAACCGGGCGCCTGGTCGCCCGACGCCTTGCGCTTCCTGCCCGGCCCCGACGGCCGCGGCCCGTCGCTGCAAAGCGAGCCGAGCTTCTTCAACGGCGAGTTCGAGATCCAGGACGAGGGGTCGCAGCTCGTCACTTTGCTCGCCGGTGCCAGGCCCGGGATGACCGTCGTCGATCTCTGCGCCGGCGCTGGCGGCAAGACTCTGGCGCTCGCTGCAGTGCTCGGCGGCGAGGGGCGCATCTTCGCCACCGATCTCGACAGCCGCCGCCTGGCGCCGCTGCACGACCGGCTCACCCGCTCGGGGGCCGGCAATGTCGAGGTGCGCGTGCCCAAGAGCCGCGGCCATGATGCGCTCGCTGATCTCGGGGGCACGATCGACCTCGTGCTCGTCGATGCGCCCTGCACCGGCTCCGGCACCTGGCGACGCAACCCCGATGCGAAATGGCGGGTGCGCCCTGGTGCGCTCGCCGAGCGCATCAAGGAACAGGCGCAAGTACTGGCCCGTGCGGCCAGCCTGGTGAAGCCGGGTGGACGCATCGCCTACATCACCTGCTCGATGCTGCCGGAAGAGAACGACGGTGCGGTGGAAGCCTTTCTGGCCCGGCATCAGGGCTTCGCGCCGATAGCGACGCGCTCCTTGCTCGACACGGGCGAGGTCGATTTCGGCCTGCTCGCCCGCTTCGCCACCCGCTTCGGCCTGCAGCTCTCGCCGCGCCGGACGGGTACGGACGGGTTCTATCTGAGCTGCCTTTCGGCGCCGGCCTGAGCCTCGCCCCAACGCGACGACGGTATCAGCCTTGTTCCTAAGGGCGCGATTTGTGCGTCTTGCGACGGCAGCGCCGCGCCGACATCTCCATGGCATCCTTATTGGAAAGGGTGCAGAGATGACTAAGATCAACGAAGAGGCGCTGGTTTCCATCGCAATCTTGAAGGCGAGGCTTGGCCAGCGTGACCAATTGCGCGAGAGCCTGCTCGCGCTGATCGAGCCGACACGGGCCGAGCCGGGTTGCCTCGACTATGTGCTCTTCGAACTGCGCGACGAACCCGGCACCTTCTACATGCGAGAGGCCTTCACTAGCGCGGCCGCGCTCGAAGCCCACAAGGCGATGCCGCATTTCCAGGCGTTCGCCGCCAAGGCAGGCAATCTGCTGGCCGAGCCGCTGCGGCTGGTCTTCCTCGACCGCGTCTCGTCCTGAGGCTTCTTGCGATGCCGCCCCCATCTGCTCTCAGCGCCGTTGCGTGCTCGCGCGCGATGGCGTAACCGGGCGCGATGAGCGCTCAGCCCCAGAACCCCGCCCATCACGACTCCATCCTGATCATCGACTTCGGCAGCCAGGTCACGCAGCTGATCGCGCGCCGGATCCGTGAGATCGGGGTCTATTGCGAGATCGCCCCGTTCCAGTCGGCTTCCGAGGCGTTCCAGCGCCTGAAGCCGAAAGGCGTGATCTTCTCCGGCGGCCCGGCCTCGGTACCCGACGGCAATTCGCCGCGCGCGCCGCAGGAGGTGTTCTCCGCAGGGCTGCCGCTGCTCGGCATCTGCTATGGCCAGCAGACCATGGCCCACCAGCTCGGCGGCACGGTCGAGGGTGGCCATGCCGCCGAATTCGGCCGCGCCGATGTCGAGATCGTCACTCCCTCGGCCCTGTTTGCGGGCGTCTGGGAGCGGGGCGGGCGCTATCCGGTCTGGATGAGCCATGGCGACCGGGTCACGCAGCTGCCGGCCGGCTTCACCGTCAAGGCGACCTCGGAGAACGCCCCCTATGCGGTGGCGAGCGACGAGACCAGGCGCTTTTATTCGACCATGTTCCACCCTGAGGTGGTGCATACGCCCGATGGCGCCAAGCTGCTGCGCAACTTCGTCGTCGATATCTGCGGCTGCAAGCCCGACTGGAGCATGTCGGCCTATCGCGCCGAGATGATCAAGAAGATCCGCGATCAGGTCGGCACGGGCCGGGTGATCTGCGGGCTCTCTGGCGGCGTCGATTCGGCCGTCGCGGCCGTGCTGATCCATGAAGCGATCGGCGACCAGCTCACCTGCGTCTTCGTCGACCATGGCCTGATGCGGATGAATGAGGCCGATGAGGTCGTACGTCTCTTCAGGGACCACTATAACATCCCGCTGGTCCATGTTGAGGCTGAGGAGCTTTTCCTCGCCGAGCTCGCCAAATGCGGCGCCGATCCGGAAGCCAAGCGCAAGACGATCGGCCGGCTCTTCATCGACGTCTTCGACGCCGAGGCGGCCAAGCTGGGCGGCGCCGACTTCCTCGCCCAGGGCACGCTCTATCCCGACGTGATCGAGAGCGTCTCGTTCTCCGGTGGTCCCTCGGTGACGATCAAGAGCCACCACAATGTCGGCGGCCTGCCCGAGCGGATGAAAATGAAGCTCGTCGAGCCGCTGCGCGAGCTGTTCAAGGACGAGGTGCGAGTGCTCGGCCGCGAGCTTGGCCTGCCGGAGGCCTTCGTCGGCCGTCATCCCTTCCCGGGGCCGGGCCTCGCCATCCGCTGCCCCGGCGAGATCACCAAGGAGAAGCTCGATATCCTGCGCAAGGCGGATGCGATCTATCTCGAGGAGATCCGCAAGGCCGGACTCTACGACGTGATCTGGCAGGCTTTCGCTGTGTTGCTGCCGGTACGCACTGTCGGGGTGATGGGCGACTATCGCACCTACGACCATGTCTGCGCGCTGCGCGCCGTCACCTCGGTCGACGGCATGACGGCGGATTTCTACCCCTATGACATGGCCTTCCTCGGCCGCACCGCGACCCGCATCATCAACGAGGTCAAGGGCATCAACCGGGTCGTCTACGACGTGACCTCGAAGCCCCCAGGCACGATCGAGTGGGAGTGAGGGGAAACGCCTCTCACACCCCAAAGATCATCGTGCCGCGGCGCTTCATCACCAGGTAGAAGACCGTCGCGATCGTGCTCATCAGCAGCGACCAGAGCAGGCCGAGCGCCGCGACCTCGCTGAGTTCACCATTGACGGCGCGGTCGAAGATCGCGACCGCGATGGTCTTGGTGTCGGGGCCGGCGAGGATGATCGCGGTCGAGAGGTCGCGCGCGGCGTTGAGGAAGATGAAGACCCAGCCGGCCATGATCGCCGGCCAGAGCAGCGGCATCACGACCTTGAGCAGGATCTTGCCGGGCGAGGCGCCGCAGACGCCGGCCGACTCCTCGAGCTCCTTGTGGATCTGCAAGACACCGCCATAGGTGTAGCGCATGCCGAAGGGCAGGAAGTGGATGACGAAGGCGATCACCACGATCGTCAGCGTCGAATAGAGCGGGACCGGTGCGCGCAGCGCCACATCCATCATCGCGACGCTGAGCACGATGCCGGGCAGGATCATTGGCAGCGTGATCAACTGGTCGGTGACGGTGTGGAAGGCCTGCCGGCGCGCGACGAGCCAGCCGCAGACCACCATCAGCGCCATCGTGATGCTGGCCGCCGCAGCCGCCGTGATCAGCGTGTTCACGATCAGCTCGAAATAGCCCTGGCTGGCGAGCACGACCCTGAAATTGTCGAGCGTCAGCGACTTGAAGGCCGCGACCCGGACCGGCCGGACGAAGGGCGTCAGCGCGATCCAGAGCAGCGTCAGGATCGGCAAGACCAGCACGACGATGCAATTGGCCCAGATCAGCGCGCCGCCGAGCCAGCGCAGCCGCCCGAGCGGCAGGGGACGCGGGCGAAAACCCTTGCCGGTCACCGTGGCGAAACGCGAGGCGTTCAGGGACAGGCGGCTGTAGAGATACATCAATCCGGCGACGAGCACGGTCAGCACGACCGAATAGGCGCTGGCATGGCCGACCCGCGGCGGCACGGCGGCGCGGATGTCGTCATAGATGTCGGTGGTCAGCAGCTTGATGCCGGCCGAGGTGCCGACGAGCTTGGGCACGTCGAAGGCCTGGAGCGTCTTGATGAAGATGAAGAGGCCTGTCGCCAGCGCGGCCGGCGCCGCCAGCGGAATCGAGACGCGTAGCACCATGGTCAGGATGCCGGCGCCGCTCATCCGCGCCGCTTCCTCCAGCTCGGCATTGGCGGTGCGGAAGCTCGCAGCGAAGAGCAGGAACGACATCGGCAGCCAGCCCAGCGTCTCGATCACGACCATGCCGGCGATCGAGTTGACGGCGAACAGGTTGCCGCCATTGCCGGTGAGGTTGCGGTAGAGTTCGTTGAACGGGCCGACCGGGCCGAGCAGGAAGAGCCAGGCCGGGACATAGATGATCAAGGGGATGCCGAGCGACACCACCGTCATCAGATAGGCGAGCGAGCGGTGCGGCGCGTCGGTCCGCTCCACCACCCAGGCGAGCGAGGCGCCGAAGAGAAGCGAGAACAGCGTCGACAGCGCCGCGAACTGGATCGAGTTCCAGCCGCTGGCGATGATGCCCTTCTCGCCGACCAGATGCGTGAAGTTGTCGAGGGTGAAGGCGCCGTGCGAGCCGTCCGGGTTCATCACGAACAGGCTGTTCTGGATGAGCGTGACGACCGGCGGCAGCACCAGGCAGGCGATGACGAGCAGCATCGCCAGCGCCAGCAGGTTGGTCTGCGCCGGGCGTTTGGCCAGCCCGGCGCGGCGTTGCTGCGGCAGCGCCGCGGCAGCGTCGATGACTTCGGTCATTTGAACAGCTCGTCGTAGATCTTCAGCCAGCCCGCCAGCGGTTCGCTCTCCTGCGAGGAGATCTCCGGCGCAAGCAGGGTCGAGGCGAAGCCGCCGGTCACCGGGCCGATCGAGGGATCCTTCGGCGGCACGTCGGGATTGCCCGGCGGGTAGCCGGCCTCGGCGATGATCTTCTGGCCGTCGTCGGAGAACATGAATTCGAGGAAGAGCTTGGCGGCGTTGGGGTGTGGTGCGCCCTTGGCCAGCGCGATGACGCCGAGATTGGCGACCAGCGGCTCCATCTTGACCCAGGCGATCGGGGCTTCCTTGGCCCGGCTGATCACCGCGTGATGATTGTAGGTCATCAGGCCGATCGCGTATTGGCCGGAGATTACCTTGTCCAGGATGACGCGCTGGTTGCCGGGCTCGCGCACGATCTTCTGCTTCGAGAGCTCGCGCAGATAGGCCATGCCCTTGTCCTGGCCCATCACCGAGAGGACGTTGCCGATGAAGCCGGGTGGGCCGGAAATGGCGCGGGTGTCGGTCCAGACCATCTTGCCGCGCCATTTCGGGTCGAGCAGGTCGTCATAGCTCTTCGGCGCCTCGGCCGCCTTGACCAGGTCGGTGTTGTAGGTGGTCGTCAGATAGAGCGCGTAGATGCCGGAATAGAGCTGGCTCTGCGGCTTGAAAGTCGGCGCGTATTTGGCCAGCGCCTCGGGCGCGAAGGGCTCGATCAGCCCAGCCTTGCTCAGCGGCGGGATCGAGGTTCCCGGCGAGTCGAACAGGTCGACCTCCATCTTGCCGGCCCGCGCCTGGCTGGTGATCTTCAGCACCGTGTCGGCGTCGCCGGTCGTCGCATAACGGACCTCGATGCCGTATTTGGCCTGGAATTTCTCGGCGAGCGGCCGCACCACCTGGCTGACCACCATGCCGGTGTACCAGACCAGCTGGCGCTCGGCCTTGGCTTTGGCGATCAAATCGGCAGCGGGCTGGCTCTGGGCGAAGCCGGCGGCCGGCAACAGCGCGAGCGTGCTCGCCCCGGCGATGAAGCCGCGTCTGGTCTGCATGTCCTTCCTCCCAATCCTTGCTTGCTGGCGGTCTGACGCCGCCGTGCCGCTCCCGAAATCGAGAGGGGAGCATGTTACGGAAACTGCCTGCCTGGCCGTGAAGGGTCAAACGAGTAAACGGGACAGGCGCATGAGGAATTCTCAATGGTCCAGGGCTTGACCATCCGCTGGTCGAGTGGCCGGGAAGTCGGCTCGGACGAGGAAATCCCGCAGCGTCGAAGCCACCAACTCCGGAGTATCGATCGCCATGACGTGGCCGGTCTCCAGGACCAGGAATTCGGCGCCCGCGATCTTGTTGGCGACGCCCGCGACATGCTCCGGCGGGCGCGCGGCATCGTGGCGCCCGGCGACGACAAGGCTCGGGCAGCGTATCGCCGCCAGATCGGCCTCGAGATCGAGGCCGGCCAGCATTCGCCAGGTGGCCGCGAGCGCGGCGGGATCGGCGGCGAGGCGCAGTTCCTCATAGCGCGAGCGTGGCTCAGCGGTCTCGTCGGCGAAGGCCTGGCGGATGCCGAGGCGCTCGATCGCGGCGATGCGCCGCTCGGTCAGTGACCGCTTGGCCTCATCGAGGACAGTAGCTGGTGCGAGCAAGGCAAGCGCCGCGGTCGCCCGCGGATGACGCGCGGCGAAGGCAGCGGCCACTGCGGCGCCGACGGCAGCACCGACCACGGCGACAGGTTCGGCGATGGTGAGCGCGGCGAGAAGCCCAGCGAGGTCGTCGGCCGCCTGCGCGATGGCATAGGGACCGGGCGGCTTCTCCGACAGCCCGGCGCCGCGCTGGTCATAGCGCAGCACGCTGGCGAATCGCGCAAGCAGCGGCACAACCGCATCCCAGCTCTCCAGCATCCCGCCCATCTCGTGCAGCAGCACGATCGTCCGGGGCGGCCCCGCCTGCAGCTCATAGCGCAGTTGGACGCCGTTGGCCTCGATCCAGCGGTTCGGCATGAAGCGTACCTCCTGCCGCGAGCCTTGGCGTCGTCCTCTCCCGCCGTCAAACGAGCGAAACTGAGCCAGGTTTGAGGAATGCTGCGGCAACGGCTCTTGTGAGCATTGCTCAATCGCTCTTTCGGTTAAGTCGTTTGACCCTTCGCCGGCGTTGCGAAAAACCTCCGAAGTCTCGCTGGCGATCCGGCCGGGGCTTTCGCGCAAGTCAGAATGGGGTTTCCGCATGACGGGTTCGCTGTCCGGGGTCGCTTCGGTGATCGGCATCGGCCAGAGCGATTGGGTCGGCGACCACCAGCGGGTTCGCGCCGGCGAGCGGCCACATGATTCCTATGGCTATGGCGCGCAGGCTTTCCTCTCGGCGCTGACCGATTCCGGGATTGCGCGCGACGAGATCGACGGGCTGATCGTCGGGCCGACCACGGCCTATGAGCGCGTCGGCGAACTGCTCGGCCTCAATGTCCGCTGGGGCGGGCAGGCCGATGCGATGACGGCGGTGATGGAGGCCTGCATGGCGATCCATGCCGGTCTCGCCTCGGTCGTCGCGCTGGTCTACGGCAACGACCAGCGCTCGGCCCAGGTCAACTACGGTGGCCCGGATGCGCAGGGCGGTGGCGCCTTCCTCGCCTATGTCTACCACGCGCCCTGGGGCTTCACCTCGCAGGGCGCGCTCTATGCGATGATGGCGCGTCGCTACATGCATGAGCGCGGCCTGACGGAAGCCGAGCTCGGCGAGGTCGCGGTGGCGCAGCGTCTCGCCGCCTCGCGCAACCCGCGCGCCCTGATGCGCAAGCCGATCGCCATCGAGGATTATCTCGCCTCGCCCTTCATCTGCGAGCCGCTGCACCTCTTCGATTATTGCTTGATCAATGACGGCGGCGTCGCGCTGATCATCGCCGAGGCCGGCAAGGCGCGCCGCGTCGGCCGGGCCCCGGTCGCGATCAAGGGCGTCGGCCGCTACGACCTCAACCGCGGCGCGACCAGCCTCGAACCGCGATTGCTCGATTATTATTTGCCGGCGCAGCAGGCGGTCGCAGCCCAGGTCTTCGAGATGGCCTCGCTCGGCCCGAAGGACATGGACGCGCTGCAGATCTATGACAGCTTCTCGCTGCATATCCCGCTCGCGCTCGAAGGCTATGGCTATTGCCCGATCGGCGGCGCCGGCCGGTTCATGCGCGAGACCGGGATCTCGCTAGCCAAGGGCCTGCCGGTGAACACCAGCGGCGGACACCTCTCCGAAAGCTACATGCAGGGCTGGAACCACCAGATCGAAGCAGTCCGGCAGGTGCGCGGCGAGGCCGGCGACCATCAGGTCGAGGGCTGCCGCCACGTCCATTACAGCTCCGACGTCGCCGGCAAGGCGATCTCGATCATCTACGGAGCCTGAGCCATGGCGAACAGCCAGCCCGTCGTCACGCTCTACGACACCCCGATGTGGGAGAGTCTGTCCCGCGAACGGATGCAGCTCCAGTCCTGCAACCATTGCGGCACGCTGCGCTATCCGCCGGGGCCGATCTGTTCGGCCTGCACCAGCCTAGACTATCGCTGGACCGACCTGTCGGGTGGCGGCGAGATCCTGTC
This sequence comes from Rhizobiales bacterium 2SD, assembly GCA_005502805.1. Lineage (GTDB taxonomy): Bacteria > Pseudomonadota > Alphaproteobacteria > Rhizobiales > Beijerinckiaceae > Allobosea. Next base: position 223,792 of record SCMY01000003.1, read on the forward strand.
CTGGGTGCGCTTCCACCGCGCCTATTTCGACGACCACCCGCCGCCCTACAACGCTATCGCGGTGCGGGTGGATGAAGGGCCGATCGTCGTCTCCAGCCTGATCGGCCCGGAGCCGGAGGGTGAGTGGATCGGCCGGCGCGTCAGGCTCGCCTATCGCCGTCATCTTGATCGTACGCAGCACGCCTTCATGCTGTCCGAGCAACCCTGACGGCGCGCGGTCGCCTGGAGAAGATCATGGTCGAGAAAGACGTTTCCATCGTCACCCGGCACGGCCGGATGCCGGCCTTCGCCGTCCGGCCGGACGGGGCGGGCCCTTATCCGGTCGTCATCCTCTACATGGACGCGCCCGGCATTCGCGAGGAGCTGCGCCATATGGCGCGCCGGATCGCGAGCGCCGGCTATTACTGCCTGCTGCCCGATCTCTATTACCGGATCGGCACCGTGCGTTTCGACCTGCCGCGGCGCGACGAGCGCATGTCGGCCGTGGTCAGCGCCTGCATGCGCTCGATCGACAATGAGCGCACCACCGACGACACGGCCGGCATGCTCGCCTTCCTCGATGGCGAGGCCGAGGCGAATGCCCAGAAAGTCTCCTGCCTCGGCTTCTGCATGAGCGGGCGCTATGTCGTTGCGGCCGCCGCGAAGTTCGGCCCGCGTATCGCCTCGGCCGCCTCGCTCTATGGCGTCGGCCTCGTCACCGAGGATGAGGGCTCGCCGCACAGACTGGTCGCGAAGGTGCCCGGCGAGCTCTATTTCGCCTTCGCCGAGACCGACGGCGCCGCCCCGCCGGCGACGATCGCTGCGCTGCAGGAAGCGCTCGCCGCGACCAGCGTGACGCATGATGTCGACGTCTTCCCGAACAGCGAGCATGGCTACTGCTTCGCCGCCGGTCGCTGCTACCAGCCGGAGGCGGCCGAGGCGACCTGGGCCAAGCTCTTCGCGCTCTGGCAGCGGACGCTGGCCTAAGCCCATGATACCCGCAGTGCCCAGCATGCTCGATCGGACGCGGCCATGACGGCGCGGTGCCCCTATGCCGGCCTCACCGTCGCCGAGGTGATCTCCGACGCGGCCGATGACGCGCTCGTGCTCGCCGCCGGCATGGCGGGACGCATCCTCGCTGATCTCGGCGCGGAGGTGATTTGCCGGCGAGGGCGTAAGCGCGGCTTCGAGGACAGCACCGAGCTGTTCCTGTCGTGCGGCAAGGCGCTGTCGAGCGAAGGCGAGGGCGAACTGCTGGGCCGTGCCGATGTTGCGCTCGTCGATGGCGCAACACTGCGCGAGCGGGGGCGGGCGGGCCTGCCCTCCGTCACTGCGGTGCTCAGCCTGTTTGGCAGAAAGCTTGCCGAGAGCGACCTCCCGGCCAACGCCTTCACTGCGGCGGCTTCGGCAGGATTATTGGCGATGGTCGGCGATCCCCAGCACGAGCCCTTGCGTCTCGGTGGCCACCAGGAGGCCTTCGCCCTCGGCCTCTCCGCCTATGCCGGCCTGGCAGCGGCATTGGCCTCGGCGCGCTCAAATGGCGTGCCCGTCACGATCCGCGCCAGCCTGCTCGAGACTCTTGTCTGGCTGAACTGGAAGGCCGTGCCGCTTGAGGGCTACCATGTCCTGCCGGGCCGAACTGGCGCCGCCGCCGAATGGCAGGTGTTGCGCTGCGCCGACGGCTATGCGGTGCTGGTCTATCAGGAGCCCGACTGGCTGCGGCTGAAAGCGGCGCTGGCCGAGCCGGCTCTGGATGAGCCGCGCTTTTCGACGCGGGCGAGCCGGCTCGCCCATCTGGGCGAACTCGCCGCGATCATCGAGCGCCGCTTCCTGGCGCTGACCCGCCGGGAGATCCACGCTTTGGCGCGGCAGCACCGCTTGCCGATCGGGCCGGTCTGGAGCCCGGCCGAGGCTTTCGACGAGCCGCATAACCGGGCCCGCTGCCTGTTCGAACCGCTCGGTGCCGGTTCAGGCGTGCAAGCGCCGCGCTTGCCGCTTGTCTGGCTTGATCACGCAGAGGCGTGTCAGACCGAGATCACAGTGGGAGCAGCGTGATGAAGCTGCTGGAAGGCTGCCGCGTCCTCGATCTCGGCATCATCACCGCTGGCGCCGCGACGGCCGCGCTGCTCGCCGATTTCGGCGCCGAGGTGATCAAGGTGGAATCGCCGACCTATCGCGACCCGTTCCGCGCCTGGAGCGCGCAGGACGAGCCGGGCGCGATGCCGGCGCTCTTCCGCGCCACCAATCGCAACAAGCGCGCGATCAGCATCGATCTCAAGCGGCCGGAAGGGCAGGCGATCCTGCTACGCCTGGTGCGCCGCGCCGATGTCGTGGTCGAGAACTTCCGCCGCGGCGTGATGGAAGGGCTCGGACTGAGCTTCGCCAGGCTGCGCGAGGCCAATCCTGACATCATCCTCGCCTCGATCTCGAGCCAGGGCGAGACCGGCCCCGATGCCGGCCATGTCTCCTATGGCTCGACGCTGGAGGCGCTGAGCGGCCTCGCCTGGGTGACCGGCTATGAGGGCGGCAAGCCCGAGGTTTCCGGCCGCGACGTCAACTATCCCGACCAGATCGCCGCGCTGTTCGCGGCCGGGGCGATCGCGACCGCGCTGCGCTCTGTGCGCAAGGGCGAGGGCGGCAGCCATCTCGATCTGTCGCAGCGCGATCTCGCCGCCTTCATGATCGGCGATCGTTTCGCTGCCGCCTCGCAGGGCGAGACCGTCTCCCGCCAGGGCAACGCCCAGCTGCAGTATCCGCTGCAGGACTGTTTCCTTGCATCTGACGGCATCTGGGTCGCGCTTTCGGTGCCGGCCCCGGCGTTGCCGAGCCTGTCGGAAGCGCTTGCGGCTGGTGATCTGCATCATCCGGATGCCCTGCGAACAGTGGTCGTTGCCGCGATGAAGGCGCGATCCGCCCGCGAGGCGGTAAGCTTCTTCGTCGGCCTCGGCGTGCCAGCCGCCATCGTCAATGACGGCAATGGCATGATGGCCGATTGGGGCGAGGCCTGGCAGTACGCGTTGCAACGCGACGAGCAAGGCCTGACCGTCAAGGGTTTCCCGCTTCAGGTCGACGAAGCTCCGCTCGCGATTGAGCGGCCGGCGCCACAGGTCGGCGCCGAGACCTATGCTGTGCTTGCGGAGATCGCCGGCTATAGCCGCAGCGAGATCGCCGACTTCGCCGCGGCTGGGATCGTCGAGATCGCGCGCTGAAGCGAGGGGCGCCAGCCGCTCAGGCCGGCACCAGGCTTTCGCCGCCGGGCAGCCGCATGTAACGCAGCGCCGCTTCGTATTCGACCGATTGCCCGAGGATCCAGTCGCGGAACTCGGCCACGCCCGGTTTCTTCACCGCATGCTCGACATAGGTGAGGTAGTAGGCGATGCCGTTGTCGTGGATGAAATCGAACGGTGCGACCAGCCGACCAGCGTTCAAATCCTCCAGCACCAGCGCCATCTGTCCGATCGCCATGCCGATCCCCTCCATCGCCGATTGGTAGGCGAGCGTCGAGCTTTCGAAATAGAGGCCGCGATCGCTCTCGATCTGCGCGCCGCCGGCGGCGTCGAGCCATTCGCGCCAGTCAGTCGGGCGGACGGTGGAGTGCAGCAGGGTCTGCTCGACGAGGATGTCGATGCCGATCTCGGGGCCGAGACGCTCCAGGAAGGCCGGGCTGCACACCGGGATGAGCGCGCTGCCGGCGAGGCGATGCGACACCAGCCCCGGCCATTCGCCGTCGCCTTGCTGGATCGCGATGTCGATGTCGCCCATCGAGAGCTGGCTGATCGGCCGCGGCGAGAGCGAGGTCGCGAGCTGGATCTCGCGCTTCGGATAGAGGCGGTGGAACAGCGGCAGGCGCGGCACCAGCCAGCGCAGCGTGAAGGTCATCGGGCAGTGCACCCGCAGCGAACTCTCGCCCTGCGCTCCCATCAATCGCTTGGTGGCGCGCTCCATCTGGTCGAAGGCGGTGCCGAGTGCCGCAACATAGTCGTTCGCCTCGGCGGAGATGCGCAGGTCCCGGCCGGTGCGCTCGAACAATTCGACGCCGAGCACATCCTCCAGCAGCTTGATCTGCCGGCTGATCGCGCCCGGCGTCACCGAGAGCTCGTCGGCGGCCTTGGTGAAGCTGACATGCCGCCCCGCCGCCTCGAAGGCGCGTAGCGCGTTCAGCGGGGGCAGGCGACGCAGCATATCTCACACGCTTGATGATTTCTCACAGGTGGCCTCCCTTTTAGTCGATTGACCATTTCCAGCTTTTCGCGTTGCTTGTGGGTCGCCGGCGATGATGGATCAAATCGCTTGGATCATCAACAGGATGAAGCATGTTTTGCCTCGGTTTCGAGCCGATTTCGATGCAGGTGCGAGCGCCGCGGCGAGATTCCGCGGCGGCTTTCTCTCATGTGATTTTTCCTAAGCCTGGGCCGACGAAATGATCAGGCTCTTCTGGTCGCCGCGCTCGCCTTTCGTCCGCAAGGTCCTGGTCGTCGTCCATGAGGTCGGCCTCGACGATGCGATCGAGCGCGTGCCGATGGTCATCCTCTCGACCCAGCCGAACGACGCGCTGCTCGCGCTCAACCCGCTCGGGCAGATCCCGACGCTGGTCACCGAGGGCGGCGAGGCGATCTACGATTCCGCAGTGATCTGCCATTATCTCGACGTCGTGCGCGGCGACGGCCGGCTGCATCCGACGGCTCCCGAGGCGCGGACGGCCGCGCTGCGGCGCCAGGCGCTCGGCGATGGACTCTCCTGGCTGTTGCTCAACTGGCTGGGCGAGCGCTCCCGCCGGCAAGGCGATCAATCGGCCATGCGCATCGCCGCCGTGCACAAGAAGCTGCCGCACATCTTCCGGGTGCTCGAGGCCGAGGCCGCAACGGCGGACGCCGATACCTTTGATGTCGGCCATGCCGCGATCGTCGCGGCGCTCGGCTATCTCGATTTCCGCTTTGCGCCGGATTTCCCCTGGCATGAGCGCTATCCGCGCCTGGCGCAGTGGTGGCAGGGCGCGCAGCAGCGTTCTTCCGTCGCCGCGACGGTGCACTACGACGAACTCGCGACGGCCGGCTCCGCCCTGTCGCGTCAGAAGGGCAGGGCATGAGCATCAACGGACAGGCCTATATCGTCGGCGCCTATGAGCATCCGCTGCGCAAGGCGCCGGACAAATCGCTGGCGCAATTGCATGCCGAGGTCGCGCTCGGCGCGCTCGCCGATGCCGGGCTGAGCAAGGACGATGTCGACGGCTATTTCTGCGGCGGCGACGTGCCGGGCACCGGCCCGTTCTCGATGGTCGACTACCTCAACCTCAAGGTTCGCCACGCCGATTCCACCAATATCGGCGGCGCCTCCTATATCCTGCACGTCAACCATGCGGCGCAGGCGATCGCGGCCGGGAAATGCGATGTGGCGCTGGTCACGCTCGCCGGCAGGCCGCGCAGCGAGGGCGTTCCCAAGGGCGGGCTGAAGCGGGCCGACAGCCCGGTCCAGCCGGACTATGCCTGGGAAACCCCGTTCGGCATGACGATCCTCAACGTCTACGCCATGTGCGCGATGCGCCACATGCACGAATTCGGCACGACCCCCGAGCAGCTGGCCTGGGTCAAGGTCGCAGCCTCGCATCACGCCCAGCACAATCCCAATGCGATGCTGCGCGACCTCGTCACCGTCGACGACGTGCTGAACTCGACGCTGGTCGCGGATCCCCTGCACAAGCTCGATTGCTGCATCGTCTCGGATGGCGGCGGCGCGGTGATCGTGACCCGGCCGGAGATCGCCCGCCAACTGAAGCGCCCGCTGGTGAAGATCCGCGGCGCCGGCGAAGCGGTGAAGCACACTGCCGGCGGCGCGATCGACCTGACCTATTCGGCCGGCCGCTTCAGCGGCGCTGCGGCCTTCGCCGAGGCCGGGCTGACGCCGGCCGATGTCAAGTACGCCTCGGTCTATGACAGCTTCACCATCACCGTGATCGTGCAGCTCGAGGATCTCGGCTTCTGCGCCAAGGGCGAGGGCGGCCGCTTCGTCGCCGACGGCAATCTGATCGCCGGCGTCGGCCGATTGCCGGTCAACACCGATGGCGGCGGGCTCTGCAACAACCACCCGTTCAATCGCGGCGGCATCACCAAGATCATCGAGGCCGTCCGGCAATTGCGCGGCGAGGCGCATCCGGCCGTCCAGGTCGCCAATTGCGACATCGCTTTGGCGCACGGCACCGGCGGCATGCTCGGCACCCGGCATGGCGGCGCCACCCTCATCATGGAGCGGGAGTAAAAGCCCATGTCGGTTCTGCGCGAGGCGCTGGATCACCAGCCCGAGACCAAGGCGTTCTGGAGCGAGCTCGCCGAGGGACGTTTCAAGCTGCGCCACTGCCGTGCCTGCGAGCGGGCGCACTGGTATCCGCGGGCGATCTGCCCGCATTGCGCCAGCCCGGAGACGGAATGGCGGCCGGCGAGCGGGCAGGGCACGATCTATTCCTACAGCATCGCCCGCACGGCGGCGCAGCCCTTCGCCATCGCCTATGTCACCCTCGCGGAGGGGCCGACCATGATGACCAACATCGTTGGCAGCGATTTCGCCGAGATCGCGATCGGCAAGCCCGTCGAGATCGCCTTCGGCCATCAGGTCGAGGACGGCATCACCTTGCCGGTGTTCAGGCTCGCCTGAGGCGACGCCGGCGCCGGACCGATTTGCGTGGCGTGCTCGATCACGCCGCGCGCGACCATAACGACATCAGAGGAAACGACCATGCCGACAGCCCTGTCACGCTCGCTCGCCGGTTTCGCCTCCGGCCTGCGCTATGAGCATTTGCCGGCCCGTGCGCTCGAAGCCGTCCGCATCGGCATGGCTGATACGGTCGGCGTCATGCTCTCCGGCATCGACATGCCGGTCTCCCACCATGTCCTGGCCAGCCTTGGCACGCGCGGCGTCAAGAACGAGGCCCGCATCCAGCTCGGCGCCGAGAAGGCCTCGGTCGCCGATGCGACGCTGGTCAATGCGGTGACGACGAGCAGCGTCGTCTTCGACGATGTCGCCTTCGCCGGCTGTCATACCAGCACGGTGCTGATGCCGGCGCTGCTCGCCGAGGGTGAGCGGATCGGCGCCAGCGGCAGGCAGGTCATCCAGGCCTATGCGGCCGGCTACGAAGCCTGGGCGCGGCTCGCCGAGCGCGATCCCGACAGCTATTCGAGCAAGGGCTGGCACGCTACCGCCTGCTTCGGTCCATCAGCCGTCGCGCTGGCGCTGGCCAATCTGCGCGGCTTCGACGAGGCGACGACGCTGCGCGCGCTCGGCATCGCCGCTTCGATGTCCGGCGGCATCACCGCGAGCTTCGACACCGATGTCGGCCCCTTCCAGATCGGGCGCGGCGCGGCTGGCGGCGTGCTGGCGGCGCAGCTCGCCGAGGCCGGCATGTCCGCGCCCGCCGATGCGCTGGAGCGCTCCGGGCGCGGCATGCTGGTCGCCCTCTCGCCCAAGGGGGCCGTCGATCTGGAGAGCCCGCTCGCGGATCTCGGCAGCGCCTGGCGCCTCGAAAGCATCGGCATCAACGTCAAGCAGTACCCGTTCGGCAATATCGCGCAGCGGGCCGTGGATGGCGCGCTCGATCTTGCGAATGCGCATGACGTCAAGCCACAGCAGGTGACGCGGGTCGAACTGCTGATCAGCGACGCTCAATATGCGGTGATCTCGAAATCGCCCTCGGTGCTGCATTTCGTGCCTTCGCACAGCGTGCCGCTGGCGGTCGTCGCGGCACTGTTCGAGCGACGCGTCACCTTCGATGCGCTGGAGGAAGCCTTCTACGGCCGCCCGGAAGTCCAGTCGCTCTTGCAGAAGGTCGAGACCGTCGCCGACAGCCGCATCCCGGCCGACACCCAGCCCAATCTCGGCTTCAGCGGCGGCGTCCGCCTGCATTTGGCCGATGGCCGCGTGCTCGAAAGCCCCAGCGTCGACTATGCCCGCGGCCACTGGACGCGGCCGATGAGCGAAGCCGAGCTCTGGCAGAAGTTCTGCTCCTGCAGCGGCAAGCAGCTCGCCCAGCCGCAGGCGGAAAAGCTCTTCGCCAGCCTGATCAAGCTCGACGAGGTCGCCAATGTCGGAACGCTCAACCATTGAGCGATCGCGATGGTATGCGGCCGCAAACAGCAGCCGCATCGGGTCTTCGATTGAGGAAAGCTCATCGGCCCGCGCGGTTAACTCGTTTGACCGGTGATGGCACCGGTTCTACCTCGGCTGCAGTCGGCGTTGATCCGGCGGAGAGACTGAATGGTCCCCGAAACCCCATCGCTCCAGTTCAGCCAGGCCGGTCATGTCGCGACCATCGTGCTCGACCGGCAGCAGGCACTGAATGCGATCGACCCGAAGACGGGAGCAGCGCTCGTCGCCTGTTTCGAACGGATCGCCAGCGACGACGGTATCCGGGCGGTCGTTCTGACCGGGGCGGGTGAACGGGCTTTCAGCGCGGGCGCCGATCTCAAGAAGACCGCCGAGGTCACCGGCCCCTATGCGGCGCAGGCCTTCGCCGGTAGTGGCGATAGCAGCTTCGCATCGGCACTGGATTGCGAGAAGCCGTTGATCGCCGCGATCAACGGGCTCGCGCTGGGTGGTGGCCTGGAGCTCGCTCTGGCTTGCGACATCCGCCTCGCGGCGCCGCAAGCGCGCTTTGGCCTGCCCGAGGCCAAGGTCGGCACGATTCCCGGAGCCGGCGGTACGCAGCGCCTGCCGCGCAGCATCGGCCGGAGCGATGCGATGCTGATGCTGCTTACGGGCGACATGATCGACGCGCCGGAGGCGCTGCGCCTCGGGCTGATCAGCCGGATCGTTCCTGCGCCGGATCTGCTGGCGGAAGCGCAGGCGCTCGCTGCCAGGATCGCGGCGAATGCGCCGCTCTCGGTGCGCGCAGTCAAGCGCCTCGTCCGCAGCGGTAGCGAGCTGCCATTGCCCGAGGCGCTGCGATTGGAGCGGCTGGTCTGGGGCATGCTGCGCGACACTGAAGACAGGGCGGAGGGCCGGCGCGCCTTTGCCGAGAAACGCCCGCCCGTCTTCACCGGGCGCTGAGACTGGAAGCGAGAGGCCTATGATCGACAAGCAGGTTCCCGACATGGCCGCGGCGTTGGCTGACATAAGCGACTGCGCCTCCGTCCTGGTCGGCGGCTTCGGCGCGGTCGGCCAGCCCAATGCGCTGATCGACGCGCTGGCGCTGAGCGGCGTGCGCAATCTGACAGTGATCGCCAACAATGCCGGCTTCGAGCCGCAGACCGGGCTCGGCAAGCTGATCGGCAGCGGCGCGGTGTCGAAGCTGATCTGCAGCTTTCCGCGCGGCTCCACCGCCTTCGATGCGCGCTACGAAAAGGGCGAGATCGAGCTCGAGGTCGTGCCGCAGGGCACACTGGCCGAGCGGATCAGGGCAGCCGGCGCCGGGATCGGCGCCTTCTATACGCCGACCGGCGCGGGCACGCGCCTCGCCGAGGGCAAGGAGACCCGCAACATCGGCGGGCGCGACCATGTCCTCGAATACGCGCTTGGCGCGGATGTTGCGCTGATCCAGGCCTATACCGCCGATCGCTGGGGCAACCTGACCTACAAGGGCAGCGGCCGGAACTTCAACCCGATCATGGCGATGGCGGGCAGGCTCACCATTGCGCAGGTCGCGAATGTCGTGCCGCTTGGTGAGCTCGATCCCAACGTTATCGTCACCCCCGGCATCTTCGTGAACCGCGTGCTGACGGTCGCGGGCGGCGATCCGCCTCTGGCGACGACGTCTGCGAGCAAGGAGGGCGCCCGATGACGGCTGCACAGGATCACACCCCGTTCAGCCGCAAGGAGATGGCTGGTCTCGTCGCCAACGACATTGCCGAGGGCTGGTACGTCAATCTCGGCATCGGCCTGCCGACCCTGGTCGCCGACCACATCCCCGCCGGCCGCGAGGTCGTGCTGCATTCCGAGAACGGCATCCTCGGCATGGGCCCGGTGCCGGGCCCAAACGAGGCTGATCCCTGGCTGGTCAATGCCGGCAAGGAGAACGTCACGCTGGTGGCTGGCGCGGCGCTCTTCCACCATGCCGACAGCTTCGCGATGATCCGCGGCGGCCATATCGATCTCTGCGTGCTCGGCACCTTCGAGATCGCCGAGACCGGCGACCTCGCCAACTGGTCGACCTCCGGCAGCGACCGGACGCCAGCGGTCGGCGGCGCCATGGATCTCGCCGCCGGCGCCCGCAATGTCTGGGTGATGACCACCCATGTCACCAAGGCGGGCGAGCCCAAGCTCGTGCGGCAATGCCGCTATCCGCTGACCGCGGCAAAGGCGGTGAACCGCATCTACTCCGATCTTGCGGTCATCGACGTCACCGAAGGCGGCTTCGTGGTGCGCGCGATGGCGCCGGGGATGACGCAAGGCAGGCTGCAGGAATTGACCGGCGCGCCCCTCGCATTTTCGTTGAGGTGAATGCGTGTCGCGGGAGGACATACAATGACGGCGGACAGCACCGCAGCGATCGAGGTTCGGGGCCTCGAGAAGATCTTCTTCAACACGCAGGACGGCCCGGCCGGCGGCGTGCGCGATGTCGCGTTCACGCTGAAGCCCGGCACCTTCTTCACGCTGCTGGGGCCGAGCGGCTGCGGCAAGACCACGACCCTGCGCTGCATCGCCGGGCTGGAGCAGCCGGATCGAGGCCTGATCCGCGTCGGCACGCAGCCGCTCTTCGACGATGCCGCCGGTGTCAACGTGCCGCTCAACCGGCGCAATATCGGCATGGTCTTCCAGTCCTATGCGATCTGGCCGCATATGAGCGTGTTCGAGAACGTCGCCTTTCCCTTGCGCGTCTCGAAGGACCACGGCTTCGACCGTTCGCAGATCGAGCGGATGACCAATGACGCGCTGAAACGGGTTGGCCTCGACGGCTATGGCAGCCGCTCGGCGACGCGTCTCTCCGGCGGCCAGCAGCAGCGCGTTGCGCTCGCCCGCGCCATCGTGCGCCAGCCCAAGCTGCTGCTGCTCGACGAGCCGCTCTCCAATCTCGACGCCACCCTGCGCGAGGAGATGCGCACCGAATTGAAGCGGCTGCAGCAGGAGGTCGGCGTCACCACGATCTACGTCACGCATGACCAGGCCGAGGCGCTGGAAATGTCCGACCTCGTCGCGGTCATGGATCGCGGCCGGATCGTCCAGCTCGATCATCCGCGCGAGATCTATTTCCGGCCGGCCAATCGCTTCGTCGCCGGCTTCGTCGGCGCGACCAATCTGCTCGACGGCACGCTCGCCGTACCGCCCGACAGCCGCGGCATCGCCAGGGTCAGCCTGGGCGCGGCCGGCGAGGTCGGCTGCCTGCTGCAGGGTGGTATCGCGCCGGGCCAGCCGGTCGCCGTCTCGATCAGGCCGGAAGCCTTCGTGCTGCGGTCGCCGCAGGAGCCGGTAGCGGATGGTTCGAGCCGGCTCACCGGCACGGTCGAGGTCTCCGGCTTTCTCGGCAACATGATGCGCTATCGCGTGCGGGTGGCCGGGGGCGTGCTCCAGGTCAGCGCCGGCGCCGAGACGGTCTTCGACAACGGTACCGCGGTCTGTCTCGACGTGCGCGACGAGGCGGTGCTGGGCCTAGCTTCGGAGACGCGGGCCGAGGCGGCGTGAGCCGGGGCTTGGTTGTTGTTGCAATCGAGGTTGCTGTCGAGATTTGAGTTTTGATCGCGTCTCGATGAGAAAATTGACATGGATGGAGAATAAATAATCTGCGTTGATTGCCTTCGTGATTGTCATAACAAGAAGAGGGTGGTCATGAATTCTGACGATAAATCTGCTTCTGCGCAAGCTCTGCAAGAATACGTCCCGGCGCGTAGGAGGCTTCTGCAAGCCGGCGCCGCCCTCGGCCTGGCGGCGTTCGCATTCTCGCAGACGGGCAGCGCGAACGCTGCGCCGGCTGCCGATCAGGGCGTGAAGCCGGTGCCGCTGCCGGCGCCGACCAAGGCGACCGAAGGCCTGGTCGAGGTCGGGGACGGGCACAGTCTCTGGTATTTCGACACCGGCGGCGACGGCGTCCCGGTGATCTTCCTGCATGCCGGGACAGGCAGCGGGCTGGTCTGGCTCTACCAGACGCCGGTCTTCGCCAAGGCCGGCTATCGCGTCATCGGCTATTCCCGGCGCGGCTACAACGGCTCGGTCGTCGGTGACCCGGCCAAGCCCGGCACAGGAGCTGGAGACCTGCTCAAGCTGGTCGACCATCTCAAGCTGACGAAGTTCCATCTCATCGGCTCGGCCGCCGGCGGCATGGTCGCGACCGATTTCGCCGTGTCGAACCCGCAGCGCCTGCGCAGCCTCGTGCTCTCCAACACGATCGTCGGCATCCGCGACGAGGACTACCGGGCGATCTACAAGCTGATCTGGCCGAAGGAGTTTGATGCCCTGCCGCACGACTTCAAGGAGCTCGGCCCGTCCTATCGCCATCTCGACCAGGAGGGCCGCCGCCTCTGGAACGAGCTGGAGCACAAGGCAAAGACCGGCAAGATGGAGAGCCAGGCCTACGAGAACAACGTGACCTGGAAATCGATCGCGGCCTGGCGCATGCCGGTGCTGGTGACGACCGGCGATGGTGACCTCTACACGCCGCCCTCGATGGCGCGCCTCGTCCATTCCCGCATTCAGGGCGCCGAGTTCAGCCTGATCCCCGATTGTGGCCACTCCGCCTATTGGGAGCGACCGGAGATCTGGAACGAACTGGTGCTGGGCTTCATCGGCAAGCACAATTCCTGAGCCGCAAGATCATCTCGGGAGCCGGGCGATCCTGGCTCCCGAGACAGGGGGCTTGAGCGAAAACGCAGATGCCTCTCGTCATTGTCGCTGACACGGCAGATTTTTGAATTTTATTTTGCTATAATCGCAATCTGAATTGACAGATTCAACGGAAAGCACAAAATTAAGGGAATGGCGCCTGTGGCCCGCCGAGGCCTCGACAAGAATGCAGAGCGCCGCGAGGGAGGATCGCGATGTTCAAACGCTCGATGGCGGCGCTTGTCGGCAGTGTTCTGGCCTGTGCAGCGTTCACGACCCCGACGACGGCCGGAAAAAGCGACGATACGCTGACCTGGGCGACGTCGACCGAGATCGACACCTTCGACATCTATTATCAGGGCCTGCGCGAAGTGGTCATCGCGACCATGTTCAACTGCGATTCCCTGTTCCACCGCGATCCCGCCAGCGGCGAATACAAGCCACTCCTGGCCTCGTCGTACCGCTGGGTCGACGACGTCACGCTCGAGGTCGAGCTGCGCAAGGGCGTCAAGTTCCATGACGGCACCGAGCTCGACGCCGAGGACGTGGTCTCGACCTTCCGCCATGTGATGCCGGCCGACAGCGGCATCAATGTCCGCCTTGCGATCGACTGGATCAAGGCGGTCGAAGCGGTCGATCCGCATAAGGTTCGCTTCATCGCAAAGGCGCCGACGCCAGCCGCGCTTGAATTCCTCTCGGGCAACACTGCGATCTACCCGTCCGGCCATTACGACAAGGCGCCGGTCGTCAGTGCCGCCGGCGGCAAAACCCGGCGCGACTGGGGCGCGGTCCGGCCGGTCTGCACCGGCCCCTATATCATGAAGGACTTCAAGGCCGGCCAGTCCGCCACCTTCGTGAAGAACCCCGACTACTTCAAGGAGAGCCCGAAAGGGCAGCCGAAGATCGGCAAGATCGTCTACCGCACCATTGCCGACAACGAGGCGCAGCTCGCCGAGCTCCTCGCCGGCACGGTCGATTGGATCTGGGGCGTGCCGCCCGAGAACGTGCCGCAGCTCTCCGCCATGGGCGTCACCGTCAAGACCGCGCCGACGACGCGGATGTCCTTCCTGCTGTTCGATGCCGCCGGGCGCTCGGGCGATACTCCGCTCAAGGATGTCCGGGTCCGCCAGGCGATCTTCCATGCCATCGACCGGCAGGCGATCGCCAAGCTCGTCGGCAATTCGGCCGAGGTGCTGAAATCGATGTGCTATCCGACGCAGGTCGGCTGCACTGCCGACGTCACCCAGCATGCCTATGACCCGGCCAAGGCCAAGGCGCTGCTGGCCGAGGCGGGCTATGCCAAGGGCCTCAAGCTTCCCTTCTACGCCTATCGCGACAAATCCTATTCGGAAGCGGTGCTGGCCTATCTGCGCGCCGTCGGCATCGAGCCCGATTTCCGCTTCATCCAGAATGTCGCGCTGCGGCCGCTGATCATCGGCGGCAAGGCCGAGCTCGCGCATCTGACCTGGGGCTCGCAGGGCATGCAGGATGCCTCCGCCTCGGTCAGCCTCTACTTCAAGTTCGGCGCCGACGACTATGCCCGCGACGCCGAGGTCAAGGACCTGCTCGACAAGGCCGACACCACCATGGACCCGGCCCAGCGCCGCGCGCTCTACGCTAAGGCCCTGGAGAGGATCAATGCTCAGGCCTATGCCGTGCCGCTCTTCGCCTATGGCCGGGCCTACGCCTACACCAAAGACCTCGACTATCCGGTGACCCCGGACGAACTCGCCCATTTCTACCTGGCGCGCTGGAAGTAACTGGCATTGGCTGGGCGACCGGCTCCGGCCGGCCGCCTCGCTGCACGGAGTGCGGAATGGGTTCCTTCGTCGTCAAGCGGTTGCTGGTCACCGTCCTCGTCCTGATCGTCGTCTCGATCATCTCTTTCTCGCTCGTCCATCTCTCCGGCGATCCGGCGGTGGCGATGGCCGGCGAGCGTGCTTCGCCCGAGCAGATCGCCGAAATCCGCAAGGCCTATGGTTATGACCGGCCGTTCCATGAGCAATATCTCAGCTGGGTCGGCCGCTTCGTCAGCGGCGATTTCGGCCGCTCGACCTATCTCAAGGAGGATGTCGGGCCGGTCCTGGCGCGGCATATCCCGATCACCGCGACGCTCGGCGTGCTGGCGCTCGCCTTCGCGCTGCTGGTCGCGGTGCCGCTTGGCGTCATCGCCGCGCTCTGGCCCAACACGATCATCGACCGGATCGCGCTGGTTCTGGCAGTGGCCGGGCAGGCGATGCCGTCCTTCCTGTCCTCGCTGGCACTGATCTACGGCTTCGGCGTGATGCTGCGCTGGCTGCCGGTCTCCGGCACGGCGACATGGCAGCACTATATCCTGCCGGCGGTGGCGCTCGGCTACTATGCCGCCCCGGCGATCATGCGCCTGACCCGCTCCGGCATGATGGATGTGCTGAAATCCGACCATGTCCGCACTGCGCGCGCCTATGGCCTCAGTCCCTGGCGGGTCGTGCTGCGCCACGGCCTGCGCCACGCCATCATCCCGGTGGTGGCGGTCGCGACCGTGCAGTTCGGCTACATGCTCGGCGGCTCGGTGGTGGTCGAGGCAGTGTTCTCGATGAACGGGCTCGGCAATCTCGCCTGGCTCTCGATCCGCCGCTACGACGTCGAGGTCATCCAGGCAATCCTGCTCGTGATCGCCGCGACCTATGCGGTGCTGACGCTCGCAGCCGATCTCCTGAACGCTGCCCTCGACCCCAGGATCCGGACGAGCTGATGGCCGATACCAGCCTCATCGACGGCGCATCGGCGTCAATCTCCGCAGCGCCAGCGGCAAAGCCGATGCCGACGCCCGGCCAGATCGCGCTCAGGCGCATGGCCAGGCATCCCGGCTTCTGGTTCGGCGGGATCGTGCTCGGCGTCTTCGTCCTGGCAGCGATCGCCGCGCCCCTGCTGACGCCCTATGATCCCGGCACGCAGGATCTCGCGCGGCGCCTGGCGGCGCCGGTCTGGAACAGCGCCGGCAGCTGGCAGCACCCGCTCGGCACCGACCATCTCGGCCGCGACTATCTCGCGCTCTTGCTCTATGGCGCCCGCATCTCGCTCTTCGTCGGCTTCGCCACCGTGCTGATCTCCGGGCTGATCGGCACGGTGCTCGGCGTCGCTGCCGGCTATTGGGGCGGGCGGGTCGATCTCTTCGTCAATTTCCTGCTCACCGTCCGCCTGACGCTGCCGGTGGTGCTCGTCGCGCTCGTCGCCGTCGCCGTGCTCGGCCAGTCGCTGCCCTTGCTCGTGCTGGTCATCGGCGGCCTGCTCTGGGACCGGCTGGTGATCGTCACGCGCACCGCGACGCAGCAGCTCGTCGGCCGCGAATTCGTCACGGCCGCCCGCGCCATCGGCAGCTCGACGCCGCGCATCCTCATGCGCGAGATCCTGCCGAACATCACCAGCGCGCTGATCGTCGTCGGCACGCTGGAGCTCGCCCGTGCCATCCTGATGGAAGCGACGCTGACCTTCCTCGGGCTCGGCATCCAGCCGCCGCTGACCTCCTGGGGCCTGATGATCTCGGAGGCAAAGAGCCAGTTCCTGTTCCGGCCCTGGCTGATCGCCATTCCCGGCACGGCGCTGATCCTGCTGATCCTGGCGATCAACATCCTGGGCGATGCGTTGCGCGACGTCCTCTCGCCCGAGGGGAGGGCCTGAGCCATGACGCCTTTGCTCGAAATCCGCAGTCTCAGCCTGGAGATTCCGGTCAATGACGGGCTGCTGCGCCCGATCCGCAGCGTCGACCTCACCGTCGAGCGTGGCGAGACCGTCGCCATCGTCGGCGAATCCGGCTGCGGCAAGAGCCTGACCTCGCTCGCGGTGATGGGCCTGCAGCCGCAGAACGCGCGGCTCTCGGCTGAGCGCCTCGCCTTCCAGGGCGAGAGCCTGCTCGGGCTCGACCGGCGGCGCTGGCAGGCAATCCGTGGCAAGCGCATCGCCATGATCTTCCAGGACCCGATGACGGCGTTCGATCCCTGCTATCGCATGGGCGACCAGATGGCCGAGATCCTGCGCCAGCATCGCCCGGTGTCGCGGGCCGAGGCGCGCGAGCGGATCGTCGCCCTGCTGCGGCGGGTCGGCGTGCCGGCGCCGGAGGACCGGCTCGACCAGTTTCCGCACCAGCTCTCCGGTGGCTTGCGCCAGCGCATGATGATCGCGACGGCGCTGCTCTGCGAACCCGAGCTGATCATCGCCGACGAGCCGACGACGGCGCTCGACGTCACCATCCAGGCGCAGATCCTGCGGCTCCTCGCCGATGTGCAGCAGGAGACCGGCGTCGGTTTGATACTGGTCACGCACGATATCGGCGTCGTCGCCGGCCTCGCCGACCGGGTGGTCGTGATGTATGGCGGCGAAGTCGTCGAGAGCGGCACGACCGACGAGGTGCTCGGCAGCCCGCGCCATCCCTATACCGCCGGGCTGATGCGCTCGATTCCCGTGCCTGGGCGGACGCGTCGCGGCCAGCCGCTCGGCCATATTCCGGGCCTGGTCCCGCGCCCGATCGCGCCGCTGACCGCCTGCGGCTTCCTCGATCGCTGTGAATTCCGTCACGAGGCCTGCGCCGCCGCGCCCGTTCCGCTGCGTAGTGGCGCCGGCGAACGCCAATTGCGCTGCCTCCTGCCGATCGAGACACCGCGCCAGCCGGCCGAGCCGCTCGTCGCCGCAACGGCCATCGCATGAGGACAAGATGAGCCTGCTCGAAATCACCGGCGCGACGCGCCATTATCAGGTCAGCGCCGGCCTGCGCCGCGGCCGGGTGCTGCAGGCGGTGCGCGGCATCGACCTTGCTGTCGAGGAGGGCGAGATTCTCGCCATCGTCGGCGAGTCCGGCTGTGGCAAGAGCACGTTGGCGCGGCTCCTGCTCGGAATCGAGGAGCCGAGCTCGGGCAGCATCACGGTCGGCGGCAGGCCGATCGGCGCCTATGGCCGGGTCGAGCGGGCCAGGCTGATCCAGCCGATCTTCCAGGATCCGTATTCCTCGCTCAACCCGCGCATGACGGTAGCGGGTGCGATCGCGGCGCCGCTCGAAGTGCGCGGCGTCGGCAATGGCCGCTCGCGCCTTGCCGCCGTGCACGAGATCATGGATGCGGTCGGGCTGGCGCGCTATCTCGCCGGTGCCTATCCGAGCCAGCTCTCGGGCGGGCAGCGCCAGCGCGTCGCCATCGCCCGCGCCCTGATCGGCGAGCCAAAGATCCTGATCTGCGACGAGCCGACCTCGGCGCTCGACGTTTCCGTGCAGTCACAGATCCTCAACCTGCTCGCCCGTCTGCATCGCAGCTTCCGGCTGACCATCGTGCTGATCAGCCACAACCTCGCCGTGGTCGGCCATCTCGCCGACCGGGTCGCGGTGATGTACCTCGGCAAGGTCGTCGAGGCCGGGCCGACGGAGGCGGTCTTCGCCGAGCCGCGCCATCCCTATACGCGCGAATTGATGCAGGCGATCCTGCCGCCGGAGCTCGGTCGCGGCCTGCCGGAGCTTCGTCTCAAGGGCGAATTCCCGAGCCCGCTCGCCCCGCCGACCGGCTGTGCCTTCCATCCGCGCTGCATCCGGGCAGGTGACGCCTGCCGCGAGGCCGTGCCCGAACTTGCCGGGAGCGAGCGCCTCGTCGCCTGCCACTATCCCTTGCGCGAGCCCGTCCACGCCTGACGGCAGAGCAGCACTTCAGTCGCTCTGCCGTCGGTTATTGAAGCCTGCCGATTTTACTCGGAACCTCGCCGTCATCCTGGACAAGCGGCGAAGCCGCGCAGTTCCGGGATCCATCGTAGGGCTCTGGAGCTCTGCGATGGATCCCGGGACGAGCTTCGCTCGCCCAGGATGACGGCATGGTTCGTGGGAACCCAGCGTGCTCTAGATTAATCCCGCTTGGCTGCGGTGAGGTCGGCTTCGATCAGCCACTCCGGCAGAGCGAGCCCGGCGACGACCACCGCGGTCGTGGCCGGCGGATTGCCCTTGAAATAGCGGTTGCGGATGTTGGCGTAGGTGATGATGTCGGCCGGCTTCAGGCAGTAGGCGGTGATCTTCACGACATCGGTGAAGCCCATGCCGGCCGAGGCGAGGATCGCCTCGAAATTCGCCATCAACTGCTCGACCTGTTCCTCCAGGGTCGCCGGCAGCGAGCCGTCGCGGCGCACGCCGACCTGGCCGGCGACATAGAGCTGGCGGCTGTTGGTCGGGACCTCGACACCATGGGCGTAAAGGTTCTGCGTTGGCGGCGCGACGGCGTCGGGATTGTGACGAAGGTTGGCTGAGGTCATCGCTCGTCTCCTGTCGTTTCATGAAAAGCCGATGCTGACGCCGCCCGCCTCACGCGCAGCAGCAATCGATTGCCCCGGCGGAGCATCGGGTCCGCCGGGGCGTGGCTCGGTGATGGGGCAGGCCGCTCAGCGCGGGATCAGCGCACGCGATCCCAGATCAGCGTCGAGATCGTCAGCCGGCCGTCCCAGGGGCTGTGGGAGGGGCCGGCGATGATGGTCAGCGTGTCGCCTTCGAGCTTGAAGCGACGGACCTGGTCGGTGCCGGACCAGGCCTCGTTCCAGGAGATCTCGACATGGTGCGTCACTGTCTCGCCGGAGACCGAATAGTGGCCGGCATAGGCGGTCAGGGCCTTGAACAGAGCAAGCGCCTCCTCGTCGGTCGGGCCGAGGCCCTTGGGCGGCGCCCGTTCTTCCGGTGCATTGATGATCGAGAAGCGGCGATCGGCAGTGTAGGTCAGCAGCCCTTGCGGCTTGTCGCCCCGCGGATAGAGCACCTCGCCGGTCTCCGGCAGCTCCTGCCGGTGCGATTTCAGTCGCCAGGTCGAGATCAGGCCTTCAGGGATCATGTCGGTCTCCGCAGCAAGTGGAAGAGATGGCTGCCGGCTTCAGCCGGCGGCGTGGGCTCGCGGGCGCAAGGTCGCGCCCTTCCAGAGCGAGGGATCGGCGCCGCGATATTGCGGCGGATAGGCAAGCTCGGCGCCGAGCGCCTCGGCCGCGTGCCAGACCCAGCGCGGATCGTCGAGGAAGCCGCGCGCCAGCGCGACCATGTCGACTTGGCCGCTGGCGACCGCGTCCTCCGCCATGCGCGGATCGACGATCAGCCCGACCGCCTGGGTGACCATCCCGGTCGCCTTGCGCAAGGCAGCGGCGAGCGGCAGCAGGTAGCCCGGCCAGGAGACGATCTTCTGGTCGCCGGAGAGGCTGCCGCGCGACAGGCAGACATAGTCGAAGCCGATCGCCTTGAGTTCGCGCGTATAGGCGATCGTCTCGGCGAGCGAAGCCGCATCGGTCGCATCCTCGGCATCGAGCCTGGCGCCGAGCGCCTTCCGCGCCGGCCAGGCCTCGCGCAGCCGCCGCGCCACCGCGAGCGGGAAGCGCATGCGGTTTTCGAGCGAGCCGCCATAGCCGTCCTGCCGCCTATTGCTCTGCGCCGACAGGAAGGAGTGCAGCAGGTAGCCATGCGCGCAGTGATATTCGACCACATCGAAGCCGATGCGGTCAGCGCGCTCAGCCGCATCGACGAAGGCGGCCGCGATGCGCTCCATGCCGGCCTCGTCGAGCGCCTCCGGCACGGCGCGCTTGCCGTCATAGGGCAGGGCGCTCGGGCCGACGATCGGCCAGCCGCCTTCTTCGGGCTTCAAACCGTGCCCGCCATCCCAGGGCATATGGCAGGAGCCCTTGCGCCCGGCATGGCCGAGCTGGATGCCGAGCGGCATGTCGCCGCCGGCATAGCGCAGCA
Source organism: Rhizobiales bacterium 2SD (assembly GCA_005502805.1). Classification (GTDB taxonomy): domain Bacteria; phylum Pseudomonadota; class Alphaproteobacteria; order Rhizobiales; family Beijerinckiaceae; genus Allobosea. The sequence goes on from SCMY01000003.1 coordinate 244,223, forward strand.
TGGTCACGACCCGGGCGAGCGCCGCCTCCTGCGCGTCGGAATAGAGCGCAAGGCAGAGCGGCGAGATCCGCCCGGCCGGCTCCACCGCCGTTGCCTCCAGCAGGAGGAGACCGGCGCGAGACATGGCGAACTGCCCGAGATGGGCCATGTGCCAGTCCGAAGCCGCGCCATCGGGCGCGCTGTACTGGCACATCGGCGAGATGACCACGCGGTTGGGGAAGGTGACCCCGGACAGCGTGATCGGCGAGAACAGCGTGCTCGTCATCAGGCGGTCCGCAGCCAGACCGACTTCACGTTCAGATAGTCGTTGAACTGCTGCACGCCGGATTCGCGGCCATAGCCGCTGCGCTTGTAGCCGCCGAAGGGCATGGCCGGGTCCATCATCTGGTAGCAGTTGATCCAGACCGAGCCGGCGCGGATCGCCTTGGCGAGATAGTGCGCCTTGCGCACGTCATTGGTCCAGACGCCGCTGCCGAGCCCGTACATGGTGTTGTTGGCGCGGCGGGCGACTTCCTCCAGATCGCTGAAGGGCAGGCTCGACACCACCGGTCCGAAGATCTCCTCCTGCGCGATCCGCATCTCGTCGCGAACGCCGGCAAAGACGGTCGGCGGGATGAAGTAGCCGCTGGCGAGCTCGTCCTCGGTCAGCCGGCGCCCGCCGGAAAGGAGCTTCGCGCCCTCCTGCTGGCCGATGTCGAGATAGCTGGAGACACGGCTGAGCTGCTGCTCGGAGACCAGCGGCCCGATCTGCACCTCGGGGTCGAGGCTGTTGCCGACCTTCAGCGTCCGGCTGAAAGCGGCGACGCGCTCCATGAACTCGTCATAGATCTTGTCCTCGACGAAGAGGCGGGTGCCGGCGCTGCAGACCTGGCCGGAATTGCCGAAGCAGCCCATGGCGGCGCCGGGCACGGCGAGGTCGAGGTCGACATCGGCGAAGACGATGTCGGGCGACTTGCCGCCGAGCTCGAGTGTGACCCGCTTGAGATTGCCGACCGAGGCCTGGACGATCTTCTGGCCGGTCTCGAAGGAACCGGTGAAGGCGATCTTGTCGACATCGGGATGGCCAGCGAGCGCGGCGCCCGCGGTCTCGCCGAAGCCGGTGACGATGTTGACGACGCCATCGGGCAGGCCGGCTTCGAGCAGGAGCTCGCCCATGCGCAGGGCCGAAAGGGGCGACTCCTCAGCCGGCTTCAGCACGGCAGTGCAGCCGGTGGCGAGGACCGGGCCGATCTTCCAGATCCAGGAGACCAGCGGCCCGTTCCACGGCGTGATCGCGCCGACGACGCCGACCGGCTCCTTCAGCGTATAGGTGACGAATTCGCCGGGCATCGAGTTGTCGACGGTCTCGCCATGCAGCGCCGTCGCCATGCCGGCATAATAGCGCAGCAGGCCGAGCAGGCGGCGGCGCGAGGCGCGGGTGCGGCTGATCGGGGCGCCCATGTCGAGCGTGTCGATCAGCGAGAGCTCGTCGAAATGCTTGTCGACGAGATCCGCGAGCTTGAGGATGACCTGCTGGCGGTCATAGGGCTTGAACTTGCGCCAGGGGCCGTCGAAGGCGCGCCTGGCCGCCGCGACCGCCGCGTCGATATCCTCGCGGTCGCCCTCGGCGACGCGGGCCAGGACCTGACCGGTCGACGGGTCGATCGTCTCGAAGGTCTTGCCGGAGGCGGCATCGACCCAGCGTCCGTCGATCAGCAGTTTCTTCGGGCCGCCTTCGAGGAAGGCGAGATGCATGTCGGGTTTTCTGTGCGCGATCGTCATCGGATCCATCCTTTCGCGAGATGCGAGGGTTCGAGGGCCTGCCGGCGCGTTCTGATGGCGCGCGCGGCGGGCAGTCCTGGGGAGATCAGCCCTTCACCGACCCGGCGGTGAGCCCCTGGACCATGTAGCGTTGGAAAACGAGGGCGAGGATCACCGCCGGAATGGCCGAGAGGAAGCCGGAGGCGGCGATCACCGAGTAGTCGATATTGGCTTGGCCGAGCATGCCGGCGACCGTCGGCGGCAGCGTCGTGGTGCCCTGTTTCGAGTTCAGCACCTGCGCCACCAAAAACTCGTTCCAGCACAGCACGAAGGTGAAGGCGCCGGCGGCGACGAGGCCCGGCCCCGAGATCGGCAGGATCACCTTCACGAAGGCCTGCAGGCGCGAGCAGCCATCGACCAGCGCGCTCTCCTCGAGCTCGCGCGGGATGGTCTCGAAATAGGATTTCAGGATCCAGATCGTGAAGGGGAAGGTGAAGGAGCAATAGGCCAGCACCAGCCCGCTCAGCGTGTTCTGCAGGCCGAGCTGGCGCATGATCAGGAACAGCGCCGGCATCAGCACCACGACCGGCAGCATGCGGGTGAACAGGATGGCGTAGAGCGTGATCTTCATCACCGGATGCTGGCAGCGGGCATAGGCGTAGCCCGCCCCGCTCCCGAGCACGATGTTGAGCGCAGTCACGATCAGCGTGACGACGACGCTGTTGCCGAGCGAAGGCAGGATCTGCGCCGACTGGTGCTGGGCGTGGAACTCGACCAGCCCGAAGATCTTGGCGTAATTGGCGAAGCTCGGGTTCGGCGGGATCAGCGGCATCGGCCGGGCCAGCAGATCGCGCTGCTCGCTGATGCTGCTGATGAACAGCCACAGGAACGGCCCGATCAGCCAGAGCGCGACCAGCGCGACGAGACCGTAGAGGCCGAGCGCCGGCCAGAGCTTGCTGTGACTGCGCGCGATGACGGTCGGCATGGCGCGCCTCCTACTCGCTCTGGAACTTCGACAGGACGAGGCGGTGGTAGATCACCGTCAGCGCCACGCAGATCAGCGTCAGCGTGAACAGGATCGCCGTGCCCGGGCCGAACTTGAAGAAGCTGAAGGCGGTGCGGTAGCCGAGCCAGGTCACCGTGGTGGTGTCGTTGCCGGGGCCGCCTGAGGTCATCACATAGATCAGGTCGAGCATCAGGAAGCCGTTGACCGTCGCCAGCACCAGGACGAGGAACATCATCGGCCGCAGCGAGGGCAGGGTGATGTGCCAGAGCTTGCGCCAGAAGCCGGCGCCATCGACCGAGGCTGCGTGATAGAGGTCCTGCGGGATCGATTGCAGCCCGGCGAGGAACAGGATCGTCGCGAACGGCGCCTGGTTCCAGACATAGACGACGATCAGGACATTGAGCGCCGTGAAGCCGTCGCTGAAGAAGGAGAGGTAGTGGTCGATCAGGCCGAGCCGGTAGAGGATGCCGTTGATCGCACCGAAATCGGCATCGAGCATGCCGAGCCAGAGGATGCCGACCGCGATGCGCGACATCGACCACGGCACCAGCAGCATCGCCCGCATCAGCCTGCGCCCGGCGAAATGGGCATTGAGCACCAGCGCCATGGCGAGGCCGATCACCACCGCCTCGATCACGAAGAGCGCGACGAAATAGACGGTGCGCAGCAGCGCTTGCCAGTAGAGCGGGTCGGACAGGACCTTGCTGTAATTGGCGAGCCCGGTGAAGCGGTAGAGCGGCAGCCGCATGCCGAAGATGGTGATCGCCGTGCCGCCCGGCCGCAGCAGGTCGACCTCGGCGAAGCTCAGCCAGATCGAATAGACCAGCGGCAGGAAGACGATCAGCAGGATCACCAGCAGCGCCGGCGAGACCAGCGCTGCCGCGAACCAGCCTTCGGACTGCACGGCCTGTCGGTTTTTCCCCGCGAACCAGCGCGTTCGCACCGGGCCGGAGGCCGAAGCCTCCGGCTGGAGCGTAAGATCGGGCCGGCCTGGGTCGAGCGTGGTCATCCGCTCAGGCCAGGGACTTGTGCAGGGCGACGAGCGCCTTGATCGTCTCGGCGACCGACAGGTTCTTGCGGATCATGTCGTGCAGGATCGTCACCGAGCGGGCGTCGTATTCCGGGTACCACTGCTCCTTGAAGGCGCCGCTGACCTTGCCCTTGTCATACTGGGCCCGCAGCGTCGGCAGGTCGACCCAGTTGGCATAGGAGGCGACGACGGCCGGCTCCTTGTAGAGATCGGGATAGACGTTATCGAGGCCCGAGCCGATCGCCCATTGCTGCTGCACATACCAGTTCTTGTGCAGGTTGCCGCCGACGAACTGCATCAGCTTCCAGGCGCTCTCGAGCGAAGTGGTGTTGGCGTTGAGCACGTAGGAATCGGTCCACATATACGTGCTGCCGACCTTGCCCGGATAAGGCGTCATCTTCGCCTTCTTCGGCGCGAGCAACGATTCCTTGGTGTCGCTGGCGATCGTCTGCAGATAGTTCGAGATGTTGCTGTGATAGGCGTAGCGCCCGGTGAACATCATCCGGTGCACGTCGGTCGAGGACGGCTTGGTGAAGATCTCGGGCGTGACCAGGCCGAGCGCATAGACTTTCTTCCAGCGCTCCAGCACCTGCGCCACCGCCGGGTCCTGGTCGATCACCAGTCTGTTCTTGGCGTCGAAGACGGTCGCGCCCTCGGCGAAGCAGTCGGTCAGGAACTGCGGCGTCGTGCCGGTGATCGTCGGGTTCCAGTTCGGCAGATAGGGGTACTCGGCGATCTTGTCCTTCTTCAGCTTGACGCATTGCTCGATCAGCTCGTCGAAGCTTGCAGCCGGCTTGTCGAAGCCGCCCTGCTGCAGCATCGGCTCGTTGTGCATCAGGATGTAGAGATTGACGAAATAGGGCAGCGCGATGAGCTTGCCCTCCCGGTTGAGCAGGCTTTCGAGATTGGCCGGCATCATCGCCTTCTTGAGCTCGTCGACGCCCGGCAGGTCGTCGAGCGTGCGGATCATGCCAGTCTGCGCCCAGCGCTCGCGGAAGGTGTGGAAGCAGTACATCACGTCGACGATGTCGCCGGCGAAGGCACGTTGCTCCAGCGTCTGGTGGTATTGCGGCCAGGGCAGCGTCGAGTAGCTGACCTTCTCGCCATAGCTCTTGTTGTAGAAGTCGACATAGCCCTGGACCATGTCCGGCCGGAAGGTCCAGCCGACGAAGTTGATCGGCGCTGCCGCCTGTGCGGCGCCGAAGCGGCCGGCCCCTGACAAGGTCGCCACTGAGGCGGCGCCTGCTCCCGCCATGAGCTGCCGCCGGTTGATCGAACCCGTCCTGCTGAGCGTCTCCATGTCGTCCTCCCCGGACCAGCGTTGATCGCCGTTACCGCGACATTAGCGACCTGATTGTGCTCATTCAACAGAAATCTCGTTATTATATTGCGCTTTATGCAAAATCATGAAACCAATCAGGCGTTTTCGGCGAGCAAGCCGCCGCGTCATGGCGGATTCGGTCAGTTCGGGCATGCGCCGGTCGCGCTGGCGGAGCCCGGGAGGGCCGGGCAGATTGCCGCCACGGGGAGTGAAGGCCTGCGATGTACGAGATCGATCCCTCGCGCCTGGACCTGGCGCATGAGTTCCGGCGCCGTCCGCTCGGCCATCACAGCCCCGAACTCCAGGCGGTGCTCGACCGCATGCGCAGCGCCCCGATCGAGGGCAAGCACTGCCTGATCGTCGAGACGCCGCGGGCGCGCTGGCTGCTGGCGCGGATGACCGGCAATCCCTTGCGGCCTGTCCCGGTGCCCGGCGTCGTCTTCACCGACCTCGCCAAGGCCGAATGGACGGTCTTCAAGCTGCGCTGGCACGCCATGACCGGCCACGATCTCGCGACTGCCCTGGGCGAGCTCGCCATTCCGGAGCCGTCGGCCGATGGACCGCCGCTCGTCGTGCCCGATCCGGCCAAAGCCATCCTCGCCTATGCCGACCGGATCAGCGCCGCGCCCGGAGACAGCATCGCCTTCAAGGTGAGCACGCCGGGGATCGCTGGCTATCGCGCCGATATCGTCCGCCTGCGCGCGCCGCAGACCGGCCGGGGCGGGGAGGGTTATCGCGAGACGGAGTTCGCCTCGCCTGCAAGCGGCGATTACCCGGGCGGTGAGCAGGCGCTGCGGCTCGGCTCCTACATTGAATTGCCGGCGCTGCCCGTGGCGCTGGAGAGCTTCAGCCTGCAGGTCCTCGCCTGGCCCACCCTGATCGGTAAGCAGCCGCGGGCACTGCTCGGCGCCTGGTCGCAGCGCTCGAAGCGCGGCTTTGGCCTCTATCTCGATGAAAGTGGCGCGCTGGCGCTGCGGCTTGGCGACGGCGCCGAGGTCGTCGATGTCTCCACTGGGATTGCCGTGGCGGAGCGGCGCTGGCATCTGTTCTCGGCGAGCTTCGACGCCGCCTCGCGCCGGGTCGAGCTGTCACAGCGGCCGCTGGAGGACCACAGCGTCCATACCGGCCGGGCAGTTTCAGTCACGCGCGACGTCGGGATCCTGCCGGCGGCGTCGGATACGCCGCTGATGATCGCGGCCTGGTCGGCTGCGAGCATCGACGGCCTGGCGCCCGGCGCGCATTACAATGGCAAGCTGGAGGCGCCGCGCCTGTTCGCGAGAGCACTGCCGCGGGAGCAGCTCGACCAGCCGGTCACAGCGGAACTGGCTGATGGAGCGCTGGTTGCCGCCTGGGATTTCTCGCGGGAGATCGGCTCCGACCGCATCATCGATCGTGGGCCGCGCCAACTCCATGGCAGGACGGTCAACCTGCCGACCCGTGCCGTGACCGGGCACAATTGGGACGCCGCCGAGATGGATTGGAAGCGGGCGCCGCAGCAATATGGCGCGATCCATTTCCACGATGACGATATCGACGATGCCCGCTGGCAGACGAGCTTCATCTTCACCGTGCCCGATGACTGCAAGAGCGGCATCTATGCCGCCCGCCTGCGCGGCGAGGGCGCCGAGACGCATGTCCCCTTCTTCGTCCGCCCGCCGCGCGGACAGCGCACCGCCAAGGTCGCCTATCTCGCGCCGACCGCGACCTACACGATCTACGCCAACAACAAGGCGCGCTTCCTCGCCTCGGGCACGGAGATGCTGCGCGGACACCTGCTCGATTTCGACGTCACCGACATGCAGCTGCTGCACCATCCGATCGGCCTGTCGACCTATTGCGTCCACAATGACGGCAGCGGCGTCTGCTACGGCACGCGCCTGCGCCCGATGACCAATTTCCGGCCGAAGGGACGGCTCTGGAATTTTTCCAGCGATCTCTTCGTCATCGACTGGCTGGAAGCGATCGGCTGCGGTTACGACGTTGTCACCGACGACGATCTGCATCGCGAGGGCGCGAGCCTGCTCGATGGCTACCAGGCCGTGCTGACCGGCTCGCATCCGGAATATGTCTCGCTGGAGATGATGAACGCGCTGGAGGGCTATCTGAAGGGCGGCGGTCGCCTGATGTATCTCGGCGGCAACGGCTTCTACTGGCGCGTCGCCTATCACCCGCAGTCCGACGGGATCATCGAGGTGCGCCGGGCCGAGGACGGCACCCGCGCCTGGCACGCGGCGCCCGGCGAATACTATATGAGCTTCACCGGCGAATATGGCGGGCTCTGGAGCCGCCAGGGCCGCTCGCCGAACACGCTCGCCGGCGTCGGCTTCATTGCCCAGGGCTTCGACGCCTCGTCCTATTATCGCCGCCGCCCCGAGAGCCGCGATCCGCGGGCCGCCTTCATCTTCACCGGTATCGAGGACGAGATCCTCGGCGATTTCGGCCATCTCGGCGGCGGCGCCGCCGGCGACGAGATCGACGCCTGCGATGTCAGCGCCGGCTCGCCGCCGCATACGCTGGTCCTGGCTTCGTCCGAGAACCACACCAATGCCTTCCATATGGCCAATGACGCGGTCCTCGTCCCAAACGGGGCGACCAATGCGCTGCAGAGCGCCCGCGTCCGGGCCGACATGGTGTTCTTCGAATGCCCGTCGGGCGGCGCCGTGTTCTCGACCGGCTCGATCGCCTATGTCGGCAGCCTCGCGCATCATGGCTATGACAACAACATCTCGCGGCTGACCCGCAACGTGCTGGAGCGCTTCCTCGATCCGGCCCCGTTCACCATGCCCGGCAAAGGCGGGTGAGGGGATTGCGCAATTCCGTCTGAGCTCGGCGCAATCCCGGCGTTTCCGCAGTTCGAGGCGGTCAATTCGGCTCCTTTCGGCAGCGCAGCAATTGCGGCTCGCGCGGCCGCCTCCTATGGTTTTACGATTCGAAGGCGCAATTGCAGGAGAAGCAGGTGGCGACTCTGGACGAAATCGATGTCGGCATCATCAATCTCCTGCATAGGGATGCCCGCGCGCCCGCCAAGTCCATCGCCGAAGCGCTCGAAATCCCTGAATCGACCATCCGCAACCGCATGGCGCGGCTGGTCGAGTCCGGCGTGATCGAGTTCGTCGCCCTCTCCAATCCGCTCCATCTCGGCCATTCGGTCTGGGTGATGATGGAGATCGAGGTCGAGACGCGCCGGATCAGGCAGGCGGCGCGCGAATTGTCGGCGATCCCGGAGATGTATTTCGTCTACATCACCACCGGCGGCTTCGACATCTTCGCGGGCGCGACCTTCTCCGACAACACCGAGCTCGTTGACTTCGTCACCAACCGGCTGTCGCAGGTCGAGGGCATCGTGCGCGTCAACACCCGCACTATCCTCGAGGTCCACAAGCGGGCCTTCAAGTTCATGCCGAAGCCCTCGGTGATGCGCCCGAGCCGGTCTCCGCGCGAGCAGGCTGTGAAGGCCGAGCTGGCGCCGAAGAAGAGCGGCAAGGCGCGTTGATCAGCGCGAGCCGCGCCTGATCAGCTCGGCTACCGCTTCGGCCGGGCTCGTCGCGCTGGCGAGGACGCGTTCGATGCTGCCGGCGAGGTCTTCCGCGGCCTGTCCGGCATTCTGCTGATAAGGCGCGATCAGCGCGGCGCTCAGGGTCCGCAGCATCTGCGCGCGGATGCGACTGCGCCGGCGCTGCGCCGGTCGTCCGCTTTCGCTGCACCAGCCGAGGAAGGCGTCGACCGCCCCAGCGAGGTCGGGAACGCCGTCGCCGCTGCGGGCGCTGACCAATTGAACGGGAGGACGCCAGAGCGTGCTGTCACTAGCCGGATCGCCATGGCGGCGCAGCACGGCGAGGCGGCCGGGCGAGGAGGCCGGCTGCGCGGTTATCAGGCCAGCGGTTGTTTTGTTGACGCCTGGCGTGCCGGCATAGGCGACGCCGATCGCGCCGTTGATCTCGGCGACGGTCGCCTTGGCGCCGGGCAGGTCGCCCTTGTTCACCGCGTAGACGTCGCCGACCTCCATCAGGCCGGCCTTGGCCGCCTGGATATCGTCGCCCAGCCCCGGCACGAAGACGACCAGCGTGCAGTCGGCGGCATCCGCCACGGCGATGTCGGCCTGGCCGGCGCCGACCGTCTCGATCACGACGCGGTCGAACTCGGCTTCGTCGAGCAGTGCGACGATGTCGCAGACCGCGGCGCTGAGGCCGCCGCCTTCGCCGCGCGCCGAAATACTGCGCAGATAGACGCTGGGTAAATCGGAGCTGCGGTCCATCCGGACGCGATCGCCGAGCACGGCGCCGCCCGAAAAGGGGCTGGACGGATCGACCGCCAGCACGGCGACGCGCTCCCCGGTCCCGGCCCAATGGGCGGTCAGTGCATCGACAAGCGTCGACTTGCCGGCTCCCGGCGGACCGGTCACGCCGATCACTTCGGCCTTTGCCGGCGCCCGATAGGCGCCCGAGAGGATCTCCTCATAGCCGTCAGCGCGATCCTCGACCGTGCTGATCGCGCGCGACAGCCGGCGGACCGTCCGGCCGTCGAGCGCTCCTGCGCCGCTCATGCACTGACCTCGATCAGCAGGGCGTCGCCCTGGCCATAGCCGCCGCAGATCGCGGCAGCTCCCCGCCCGCCGCCGCGCCGCGTCAGCCCGTTGACCAGCGTCATGGCGAGCCGCGCGCCGCTCGCCCCGAGCGGGTGGCCGAGCGCCACGGCGCCGCCATGCCGGTTGGTCTTGGCGCGCAGCTTCTCGGCAACCCCGACATCGCCGTCAGCGAGGCGCAAGGTGCTCACGAGCGGTGTCGCGGCGAAGGCTTCGTTGATCTCGATCAGGTCGAGGTCTGCGGTGGGGCGCTCGGCCTTGGCCAGCAGGCGGGAGATGCTGATCGCCGGCGTATAGGAGCCCGAGGTCGGGCCATCGGCGACTTGGCCGTAATGGGTGATCTCCGCCAGGATCGGCAGCCCGCGCGCCTCGGCGAGCCGGCGCGAGACCAGGAGCAGGAAGGCGGCGCCGTCATTGAGGCCGGGCGCGTTGCCGGCGGTGATAGTCTCGCTGTCATAGACCGTCCGCAGCGTCGCGAGTTTTTCACGGGAGCTGTCGCGGCGCGGGGACTCGTCGCTGGTGATGCGCTCGTTGCCGCTCTTGCCGGGCAGGTCGAGCGGAATGCGCTCCGCCTCGAAATAGCCGGAGGCTTCCGCTGCGAAATAGCGCTCATGGCTGCCCGCGGCCCAATCGTCTTGCGCGGCGCGGTCGATGCCATGTCCGAGCGCTTCGCGCGAGGTGTAGGCGGCGATCGCGGCGTTGACCGTCGGCGAGCGCAGCAGCAGCGGGTCCTCGGCGGTGACGGGGCCGAGCGGCTTGTCGCGCCGCCGCGGCCAGAGCAGCGGCGTCTGGCTGAGGTTGTCGACGCCGCCGCAGATCACTGCATCGGCGAAACCGAGGCGGATGTCGCGCCAGCCGAGGCCGATCGCGCTCATGCCCGAGCAGCAGGCACGGTCGATGGCGAGCGACGGCGTTTCCTGCCGCAAACGTGATAGGAGGACCGCTTGCCGCGCAGGGGTGAAGGCCGCCGAGGCGATCATGCCGACGCCCATATAGAGCGCTTCGACCGCAGCAGGCTCGAGCTCGGTTCGGTCGAGCACCGCATCGATCGCGATGGCGGCGAGGCGGGGCGCGAAGACCTCGGCGAGGGCTCCGCCGAAGCGGCCAAACGGAGTGCGTGCGAAGGCGGTGACGATGACGTCGTTGCCGTCAGACATGATCGGGCTCCCGCTGTGGTTCGGCGAGGCGCTGGCGCAGCAGCTTCTTGTCGACCTTGCCGTTCGGGTTCTTCGGCAGGGCCTCCTCGATCAGGATGCGTTTCGGCGTCTTGAAGCCGAGGATCGCACGGCAGCCGGCGCGAACCTCTTCTGCCGAGAGCTCAGCGCCCGGCACCGGCGCGACGAAGGCGATGGCGACCTCGCCCCAGTCGGGATCGGGCAGGCCGAGCACCGCGGCCTCGGCGACATCGGCGAGGCTGGTCAGCACGGCCTCGACCTCCTGCGGGTAGATGTTGAAGCCGCCGCTGATCAGCATGTCCTTGCTGCGCCCGGTCAGCGTCACCAGCCCGTCCTCGCTGATCCGGCAGAGATCGCCCGACCAGAGCCAGCCGTCGCGCAGGACCTTTGCCGTTTCCTCCGGCATGCCCCAATAGCCGCGCATGACATGGTCGGCGCGCAAGGTCAGCTCGCCGATCTCGCCGGTGGGCACCGGACGGCCGTCGGGCGCGCGGGCGACGATCTCGACGAAGCTGTAGGGCCGGCCGATGCAGCCGATCCGGGGTGCGCCATCAGCATCGAAATGGTCTTCCGGCGGCAGGAAGACGCAGGTCATCATCGCTTCGGTCAGCCCGTAATTCTGGGTCAGAATCGGGCCGAAACGGAGGAGGGCCTTCTCCAGTGTGTTGCGCGGGATCGGCTCGGCGCCATAGCCGATGAAGCGCAGCGAGGAGGTGTCGATCCTGTCGATGCGCGGATGGTTGACGATGCGCGTCAGTACTGTCGGCACGCAGGTGAAGGCGGTGATGCCGAGCGCCGGGATCGCCTCGAGCAGGCCGTCTATGCCGGAGACGAGCACGCCGGTCGCGCCGCGCAGGAACCAGGGTGCGAAATAGGTGCCGCTGGCATGGGTGAGGGGGCCGATATGGGCGACGACGTCGTCGCCGCGCATATCGCGGTCGAGCAGCATGTTGCGGGTCACCGCCAGCCAATGGCGATGCTCCAGCATCACACCCTTCGGCCGACCTGAGCTGCCCGAAGTGTAGTTGATCGAGGCGAGATCGTCCGGCGCCGGCAGGCGCTCGGTCGGACCAGCCGCGGGCTGAAGCAGCTCGACGAAGCCGGGGCCGCCGCTGGCCGGGCCACCATCGACCGGGCAGAGCCAAAGCGCTCCGCCGGCCGGCAGCAGGGCGGCGGTCTCGGCATCGTGGAAGACGGTCGCCGCGCCGCAATCGGCGAGGATGGCCGCAGCCTCGACGCTGGTCAGCCGCGCGTTGAGCGGCACGCGTACCAGCCCGGCGCGCTCGATCGCGCTCTGCAGCATCAGGTATTCCGGCCGGTTCGCCATGAAGAGCCCGACCCGTGCCCCGGTCGGCAGGTGCTGCGCGAGATGGCCGGCGAGGGTGGTGGCGATCGCGTCGAATTCGCGGAAGGTCCAGCGGCGTTCGCCGGCGATCAGCGCGATGCGGTCCGAAAAGCGCTGCGCCGCCCGGCGCATCAGCTCGGGGAGGGTCGGCGCTGCGAAAGGCTCAGTCATGGACAGTCTCGGCCATCAGATAATCGACGATCTCGGCGATCGCGGTGCCCGACAGGAAGACGCGTGAGACGCCCGCCTTGCTGAGCTCGGGAATGTCTTCCTGCGGGATGATGCCGCCTGCCATGATGCGGATGTCTTCCGCTCCGTTCTCGTCGAGCAGGCGGCGCAGGCGCGGCAGCAGGGTCAGGTGGGCGCCGGAGAGGATGCTGATGCCGATCCAGTCGACGTCTTCCTCGACGGCGGCACGCGCGACCTGCTCGGGCGTGCGGCGCAGGCCGGTGTAGATCACCTCCATGCCGGCTTCGAGCAGTCCGCGGGCGACGACGCGGGCGCCGACATCGTGGCCGTCCAGGCCGACCTTCGCCATCAGGACGCGGATCTTGCGGTTCGACAGCGTCATCGGCTCAGAATTCGGTCGAGGGGGAGAAGTGGCCGAAGATGTCGCGCCAGATCTCGACGATCTCGCCGACGGTGGCATAGGCGCGCACCGCTTCGAGCACCGAAGGCGTGACATTGGCGCCGGACGCCGTCGCCTCGCGCACCGCCGCCAGCGCGGCGCTGACGCGGGCTTCGTCGCGTTCGGCGCGGACGCGCTGCAGGCGGGCCACCTGGTCGATCGCCGCACCGGGGTCGATGCGGAAGGCGGTGTTGGCGACATCGGGCTTCTGTGGCCGCTGGTTGACGGTAACCCAGGGGCGCTGGCCGCTGTCGATCGCCTTCTGCCGACGCACCGCGCCCTCGGTCATCAGGCGCCGGCCGATGCCGTCGCGGATGACGGCGAGGGCGCCGCCCTTCTCCTCGATCATGCCGAGCGCATCGAGGATCTGGCGCTCGACGCCATGGGTCAGGCTCTCGACATAATAGGAGCCGCCGAGCGGATCGACCGTGTCGGCGAAGCCGTGCTCGCTGGCGATCACCTGTTGGGTCCGCAGCGCGACCTTGAGCGACTGCTCGCCGGGCGTCGAGACCGCCTCGTCATAGGAGGCGATATAGACGTAGGACGCGCCGCCCAGCACATAGGCGAGGGTGCCGAAGGCGATGCGCGAGATGTTGTTGAGCGGCTCCTGCAGCGACTCCTGGCCATGGCCGTAGACCGTCATGCGCAGGGCCATCGCGGCCGGCAGCGTCGCGCCGTAGCGCTCGCGCATGCGCCGCGCCCAGATGCGCCGCAGGGCGCGCAGATTGGCGACGCTGACGAAGAAGTCGTGCCGCTCGTCGGCGAACATGTGCAGAAGCGGCGCGACCTCGTCGATCGAATGGCCGCGTGCCAGGAGGTCGTCGAGATAGTAATGGGCGTTGGCGAGAGCGATCGCGGTGCCCAGGCTGGAGCCGGCGCCGCCGGCATTGATGTGATTGACGCAGACCGTCATCGGCGACCAGTTCGGCGCATTGTCGATGCACCATTCGACTGCGTCGCAGGCGAGCTTGGCCGCCGGTTCCGCCGGCAGGATCTGGGTGCCGCGGGCGATGTATTCCTTGAGCGGGTCGTTCTGCAGGTTGACGACGTAGTTCGCCCAGGGAATGCCCTGCTTCTCGCCGAGCGCCGCGAACAGCGCCAGCACGATCGGGCCGATCGAATTGCCGAGCGTGCCGACGCGCTTGATGCTGTCGAGCGGGATGCCGTCGAAGAGCTGCTCCATGTCGGCGAGCGAGCTGACGGCGACGCCGACCTGGCCGACCTCGGCGGTCGCCATGGCATGGTCTGAATCGTAGCCGCACTGCGTCGGCAGGTCCAAGGCGACGAGAATCTGCTCGGCCCCCCAGTCGATCAGGGTGCGGAAGCGCTGGTTGCAACGCTCAGCCTCGCCGAAGCCGGAATAAGCCGAGACGACGAAGGGCTCACCCCGGTTCATCGCGCCGCGATCGCCGCGGGTGAAGGGGAATTCGCCGGGGAAGCCGAGATCGGCGGTGTAGTCGAAGCCGATCGCGTCGAGATCCGCCGGAGTGTAGAGCGGCTTCACCTCGAGGCCGCAATCGGTGACGAAGCCGCGCTGCCGTTCGGCGCGGGCCGCATCCGGCGCGAAGGTCTCGCGCCGCCAGCGCGCCTCTTCCGCGATCAGCTCCGCCGCAGGGCCGCTGCGCTGCCCGGCGGACTCATCCGGCACTTCCATGTCCAGGTCACGTCGGCGGCTGGCCAGCATTCTCGTCATGGCGTTCTCCCGCAAGGCGTCGTCGCCTGCGCTGTCGCGCCGCGAGCGAACCTCCCCGGTTTCTCCCTGTGAAAGCTGCTCATTGCGCTAACAATGGCATTCACTATTGCTGTATCAGCGATTTTAATATCATAGTAAAGCAGAAAGCGCGACAAAGAGCGATCAGGATTGTCGGAAGCGCAACGGCTCGGTTGGGAGGGTGAACGCCATGGACATCTCGCGACGGCATCTGCTGGCCGGTTCCGGCGCAATCGCAGCGAATGGATGGGTGCAGGCGGCGGGCGCGGATTGGCAGCCGAGCCCGCGCTATCCGGATCCGGCGGTGCGGGCGCTCGATCCGAGCTTCGCCAAGTACATGGTGTTCTTCGCTGCGGTGGAGCGCATCGCGACCGGCGAGACCCGCTACACCGAAGGCCCTGTCTGGTTCGGCGACGGACGTTTCCTGCTCTGGACCGACATCCCCAACAACCGCATTCTGAGATGGGAGGAGGAGACCGGGGCGGTCAGCATCTTCCGGCGCCCGGCCAACTACGCCAACGGCCTGACGCGCGACCGGCAGGGCCGGCTGATCGCCGCCGAGCATGGCCGGCGCGTCACCCGCACCGAGCATGACGGCAGCGTCACCGTGCTGATCGACAGCTATGACGGCAAGAAGCTGAACTCGCCCAACGACGTCGTCGTCGCCTCGGATGGCGCGATCTGGTTCACCGATCCGCCCTTCGGCATCTCCGGCCACTATTCCGGCGACAAGGCGACGCCCGAGCTGCCCAACAACGTCTACCGGGTCGATCCTTCGGGCAAGACTACGGTCGTCGCCAGCGACGTCACCGCGCCCAACGGCCTCTGCTTCTCGCCCGGCGAGAAAAAGCTCTATGTCGTCGATTCCTTCTCGAAGCCGGTCAGCATCCGCGCCTACGACGTCGTCGACGGCGGTACGAAGCTCGCCAACGGCTCGGTCTTCTTCAGCTGCGGGGAGGGCGAGGCGCCCGACGGCATCCGCTGCGATGTCGACGGCAATCTCTGGTGCGCCTATGGCGCCGTGAAGGAAGGCATGGACGGCGTGCTGGTGCTTTCACCCGAGGGCAAGCGCATCGGCAGGATCGCCTTGCCGGAACGGGCGGCGAACCTCTGCTTCGGCGGCCCCAAGCGCAACCGGCTGTTCATGGTCACCGGACGCGGTGTCTATTCGCTCTACGTCAACACGCAGGGCGTCGCCGGCGGCTGAGCCACAGCCGCCGTTTGCGGCGATGCCTATTGCGAGAGAGCGAGCGCCTCGGTTGCCGGGAAGGTCAGCGCCACGGCTGCGTTGGCGCCGATGCCCGCTCGTGAATCGATGTTCGCCTGCAGCGAGTGCCCGCCGATATCGACGAGGCAGCGGCTGCCATAGCCCTGGAAGTCGAGCGAGATCAGCCTGCCGTCGAGTCGGTTGATCTCGCCGTCCGAGGTGGGTGGCTGTTCCGGCGTGGTGACGCGGATCGCCTCCGGCCGCAGCGACACGGTCGTGCTGCTGCCGGCGGCGAGCGTGCGCGGGAAGCGGCAGACCAGCGTATGGCCATTCGCCAGCTCGACCTGGCCCATGCCGCCGGCGGCGACATCCGCCAGCGTGCGACCCGCCAGCAGATTGGGCGAGCCCATGAAATTGGCGACGAAGCTGTCGGCCGGGTCGAAGAAGATCTCGCGGGGGCTGCCGAGCTGGCGCAGCTTGCCCTTGTCGAGCACGGCGATCAGGTCCGACAGTTCCAGCGCTTCGGACTGATCATGCGTGACATAGACGGTGGTGATGCCGAGCTCGCGCTGCAGGCGCTTCAGTTCGGCGCGCATCTCGTCGCGCAGGCGCGCATCCAGATTGCTGAGCGGCTCGTCGAGCAGCAGCAGCCGCGGCTTCCTGACGATGGCGCGGGCGAGCGCGACGCGCTGCTGCTGGCCGCCGGAGAGCTGCGTCGGCGAGCGCGGGCCGAAACCGGAAAGATCGACGCGGCGCAGGGCGTCCTCGACCAGCGCCTCGATCTCGCTGGCGCTCGGCTTCGTCCCCCGTGTGACGCGCAAGGGGAAGGCGACATTGTTGAACACGCTCATATGCGGCCAGATCGCATAGGACTGGAAGACCATGCCGATGCCGCGCTGGTTGAGCGGCACCTCGATCCCGTCAGCATCGTCGAACAGCACGGTGTCGCCGAGGCGGATGCTGCCGCGGTCCGGCCGCTCCAGCCCGGCGATGCAGCGCAGCGTCGTCGTCTTGCCGCAGCCGCTCGGCCCGAGCAGCGTGAAGAAGGTGCCGTCCTTCAGCGAGAAGCTGAGCGGATGGAGGCCGGCGCTATTGGCGGAGCTTGCGCCGAACAGCCTGGTGAGGTCGGAAACGAGAAGCACCGTGATCGCTCCGGATGAGGGCTCAGAGATTGGCGGGCCGCAGGGCGGCGAGGAAGCGACGGCCGGTCAAATAGAGCACCAGCATCAGCACGCTCATGAAGGCGGTCCAGACCAGGCCGAGCGCGAAGACCTCGACATTCTGGCCGCTGCTCCAGCGGTCATAGATCGCGACCGGCATGACCTGCGAATTGGCGCCGGCGAGCAGGATCGACATCGAGAGTTCGTTGGCGCCGAGCAGGAAGATGAAGACCCATCCCGAGACCAGCGCCGGCACCAGCAGCGGCACGACGATCTTGCGGAACACGGTGAACTGGCCGGCGCCCGCCGCGCCCGCCGCCTCTTCGAGCTCGCGATGGATCTGCAGCACGCCGGTGTGGGCGTAGCGCATCGCATAGGGCAGGAAGCGGATCAGGAAGGCGAGCATGATCAGCGTCAGCGAGCCATAGAGCGGGATCGGCAGGTTGAGCGCGATCAGGATCAGCGCGACGCCGACGACGATGCCGGGGAAGACGATCGGGATGCTCGAGAGCACTTCGATCAGGCGCGCGCCGGCCTGGTGCCGCACCACGAGCCAGCCCGCCACCGCCGCGATCAGCATGGCGAGGGTCGCCGCTTCCGCCGCGACGACCAGCGTGTTGATGCCGAGCCCGATCAGATGCCGGTCGGACAGGACCTGCTGGAAGTTCTCCAGCGTCGCGAAGGGAAGCGCCGCCATGGCGAAAGGCCGGGCGAAGGGCATCAGCGACAGCCAGAGCGAGACGATGAGCGGCAGCCCCAGAACGAACAGGAAGTTCAGTACGACGACCGCCGTGCCCAGCCATTTGTGGCGGCCGAGATCGAAGGGGCGGGGGCGATAGCCCTTGCCGGTGACGCTGGCATAGCGGTCTGCATTGGCGGAATAGCGGTTGTAGCAAAGCAGCGCCGCCGAGAGGACGGCGATCAGGATCACCGAAAAGGCGCTGGCCCGGCCCATCTTCGGCGGCATCTCGGTGGTGCTGAGATAGATGTCGGTAGTGAGCAGGTAGACCCGCCCGGGCCCGCCGACCAGCACCGGCACGTCGAAGGATTCGAGGTTCCGGATGAAGACGAACAGTGCCATGCCGGTGATCGCCGGCCAGGCCTGCCGGAACGAGATCGACCACATGGTGCGGGCGATCGAGGCGCCGCACATCCGCGCCGCTTCCTCCCATTCGGCGTTGGAGCGCTCGAAGGTCGCGGCGAGCAGCAGGAAGACCAGCGGCGACCAGAGCATGCCCTGGATCAGCACCATGCCGCTCATCGAGAAGACGTCGAACAGGTTGCCGCCGGTGTCGGTGAAGGCCCGGTAGAGCTCGTTGACCGGACCCGACCGCCCCAGGAAGAACAGCCAGGCCATCACATGCAGGATGTAGGGCGTGCCGAGCGAGACCGCGGCCGTGACATAGGCGAGGCCGCGCCAGGGTGCGTTAGTGCGTACCACAACCCAGGCGACCGTGGTGCCGAACAGGATCGACAGCGCCGTCGACAGTCCGGAGAACAGCAGCGAGTTCCAGGTCGCGGTGTAGAATTGCGGATCGGCGAACAGGTCGCGGAAATGCGCGATGGTATAGGCGCCGGTCTGCTCCTGCGTCAGGCTGGTCTTGATCAGGACCGCGATCGGCGGCAGGACCAGCAGCGCCAGCACGAGGCCGACGCTGGCCGGCGCCAGCCAGGTGAAGAGGCTCCCTTGCGGGCGCCGCCAGAAAGTGCGGCGCTGCAGCTGCTCTGAAGCGGGCAGAGAGGAATTCGTCATCGTCGACAGTCCGGACCGCCCGATTGCAGATTACTGGAACAGCTTCTTGTAGATCGCGATCCACTTATCGATGTCGCGATCCTCGTCGGCCGGCGGCGGCGAGAACACCTTGAAGCCCGTGACTTCCGGCTTCAGCGAAGGGTCCTTGGCGGCGACCGCCGGGTTGGACGGGATATAGCCGGCCTCCTGGATGACCTTCTGACCCTCGGGCGAGAGCAGGTAGTTGATCAGGAGCTTGGCGCCGTTCGGGTGCGGACCGCCCTTCAGCAGCACCTCGCGCGCCATCGCGCCGATCGCCGGATTGACCGGCAGCCACTTCACCGGCGCGCCCTTGGCGATGCTGATGGCGGAGTGGTGGTTATAGGTGACGAGGCCGATCGCATACTGGCCGGCGATCACCTGGTCGAGCACGACGCGGGGATTGGAGGGAATGGTCGCGACCTTCTGCGCGCCGAGCTTCTCCAGATAGGCCATGCCCTTCTCTTCGCCATAGGCGTTGAGCACGGAGCCGATGAAGCCGGGCGGTCCGGCGATGGTCATCTCGCCGGTCCAGGCCATCTTGCCCTTCCATTTCGGGTCGAGCAGGTCCTCGAGCGATTTCGGCTCGTCGGCGGGCTTCACCAGCTCGGTATTCACCGCGGGGACGAGGTAGTGCACCAGTACCGCGTTCCAGTCGCCCTTGGCGTCCTTGTGGTTCGGCGCGAGCTTGGCGGCGGCCTCGGGCACATAGGGCTGGATCAGGCCGGCTTCGCGCAGCGGCTTGACCACCGAGGGGCCCTCGACCAGATCGGCCTGGAGACCGCCGGCCTTCGCCTCGGCCAGGATCTTGATCATGATGTCGATGTCGCGGCCGCCGGTGACGTTGATGCGCACGCCGGGATATTTCGCCTCGAAATTGGCGACGACGGGCCGCACCAGCTGGTTCTGGACGAAGCCGGTGTACCAGTTGATCGAGCCTTCCTTCTTGGCGGCTTCGTAGAGTTCCTTTTCGCTCTGCGCCGCGGCTGGCAGGCTTCCCGCCAGAGGCAGGAGAACGGCAGCCAGACCGAGTCGGCGCATCAGCGACGATGCTGCAAGCATGATGTCCCTCCCAAGGTGAGCCGGGCATTCTGAGGTCGATGCTTGGCCTCGGCTTCAACTCATCTTGGGATGGTTCGGGGTTTGGTATCCAAGACCATATTTCGATTGTCGCCATGCCGGTTCAGCATCGCGTCACCGGCTTGTGCGGGCTGAGCCTATGCCGGATCGGCATCGCCTCCATCAAAGTTTAGCCTTTGATCTATAGCGGCCGGGCTTCCTAGATCAGCGTGAAGCCGCTGCGACTGATGCCAGCGGCGCTGCGAGGAAACCACCATGAACCGGCTGGACGGCAAGGTCGCCTTCATTTCGGGCGCTGCGATCGGCATCGGCGCCGCCACGGCGGCGATGATGGCACGCGCGGGCGCGAAAGTCGTCCTCGGCGACATCCTCGACGAGGAGGGCGAGGGGATCGCCCAGGCCATCCGCGCCGAGGGCGGCGAGGCTGCCTTCGTCCATCTCGACGTCAGCCGGCAGGCTGAATGGGAGCAGGCGATCGCCGCGACGACCGCACGCTTCGGTGGGCTCGACATCCTCGTCAACAATGCCGGCATCCTGTTCGGCAAGGATGTCGAGGAGGCCAGGCTCGAGGATTGGCAGAAGATGTCCTCGGTCAACCAGACCGGGACCTTCCTCGGCACCAAGATCGCCCTGCCGGCTTTGCGCGAGCGCGGGCGGACCAGCCCCGAAGGCAGCGCGATCGTCAACCTTTCCTCGGTCTCGGGCCTCGTCGGCTCACCGCTCGATCCGCTCTATTCGATGACCAAGGGCGGCATCACCCTGTTCACCAAGGCGACGGCGCTCTCCTTCGGGCGGCAGGGCTACCGCATCCGCGTCAACGCCGTGCATCCCGGCGTGATCGAGACGGCGCAGGGCAAGCAGACTTTCGTCGCCCGCGCCAAGAAGCTGCAGTCCGGCAATCTCGATGAGGCCCGCTCGATCGCCCTAGCCAACCACCCGATCGGTCGCTTCGGCACGGTGGAGGATGTCGCCAAGGCGATCATCTTCCTGGCTTCGGACGATGCCGGCTTCATCACCGGCTCCAGCCTCGTCGTCGATGGCGGCCTCACCGCGCAGTAGGACGCTGGTTGCAGCGTTGCCGGTCATCTATGGGTTGACGGCGGACGACCTGGCGGGCCGGCGGAGGCGTAGGTGAGATCCTATTCTCATTTCGATATCACTGGCCTCCACTATTTCTCGGTCGTCGCAGAGGAGCGCAGCTTCTCGCGCGCCTCGGCGCGGCTGCGGATCGCGCAGCCGGCGATCAGCCGCAAGATCAAGGCCTTGGAGCAGGATCTTGGCGTGCAGCTCTTCGCTCGCCATACCCGCGGCGTCGACCTGACCGAGGCCGGCGAGAGCCTGCTCGGCAATGCCTACACGCTGTTTCGCCAGATCGAGCAACTGCGCGATCACACCACGATCTCCGGCGAGACGCCGCGCGGTGTCGTCGCGATCGGCGTGATGCCGACGCCGGGCGAATACATCGTCCCGCGCCTGATCGAGGAAGCCCGCCGGCTCTATCCCGAAGTCCGCTTCCGCGTCGTCGAGGGCTATAGCGGCGCGCTGCATCGCATGCTGGTCAACCAGGAGATCAACATCGCGATCGTGCATGCGCCGGAGCCGCACCCCGACATCGTCGTCTACGATCTCCTCGTCGATTATCTCTGCCTCGTCGGACGCGCCGGCTCGCTGTCGAAGCCGACCTATAATTTCGAGGAAGCGGCCGCCTTTCCGCTGATCCTGCCGGAAGCGCCCAATCTGCTGCGGCTGCGGATCGACCACATCGCGCAACTGCGTGACACCAGGCTCAACGTCGAGCTGATCTGCAACGGTTTCTGGCTGACGAAATCGCTGCTGCGGGCCGGCGCCGGCTACACCATGGTGACCTTCGGCTCCGTGGTCGGCGAGCTCGAACAGGGCCATTTCGACGTCGCGGCGATCCGCAATCCCGACGTGCCCTGGCCCTTGGGCATCGCCATGCGCAATGACCAGCAGCGGCGGCTGTCGCTGGTGGTGATCAAGGACCTGATCGAGACGATCGTGACGGAGCTGCGCTCCAAGCGCATCTGGCAGCAGCTCCCGGACGCGATCAAGGAGTGAGCGCTACTCGGTGAGCAGGCTGTGCGCCGCCCGCGCCCGCTGCTGGGCGGCGCCGAGCAGGAAGTTGAGATCGGCCCCGGTCGAGACGAAACGGGCGCCCATCGCGGCGTAAGCCTTCATCAGGTCGGGGCGCGCTGCGAGCCCGCCGAGCCCGGCATGCTTGCCGGCCCGTAGGCAGGCCGCGATCACCTTCGAGATCGCTTCATGCAGGCGCGGATTGTCGAACTCGCCGGGGATGCCGAGATCGGCGGCGAGGTCGACCGCGCCGATGAAGGCGACATCGACACCCTCGACCCCGACGATCTCCTCGACCTCAGCGACTCCATCGCCCGACTCGATCATCACGATCACCATCGTCAGGGCGTTGATGAAGGCCATCGCCTCGGCGTTGGGATAGCTGCGGAAGCGCGTCAGCGGCGACAGGCTGGCGACGCCACGCGAGCCGAGCGGCGCGAACTTTGCGGCATCGACGATCGCCCGCGCCTCGTCGGCCGAGCGGACATGCGGGGCGATGATGCCCATCGCGCCGCCCTCGAAGGCACGGGCGATGTGCTCCGGCTGGTTCGAAGGTAAACGCACCAGCGGTGTGATGCCCGTGTCGAGCGCTGCGAGGCAGATCTGCCCGGTCGTCTCGGCGCCGAACATCGCATGCTCGAGATCGACATAGATCGAGTCGAGCCCGGCGGTGGCGGCGATGCGGGCGATCTCGATGCCGCGCACCAACCGCACCGCCATGGTCGCGGCGATCTCGTTGCGCGCCAGCTTTTCCTTGACGCGATTGCGCGGCAGGTCGCTATCCACGGACTCACTCCTGGAAGGCTTCGGCGCGCTTCTTCTGCAGCGAGGGCAGCAGTACGAGCACCAGGAGCAGGGCGGCAATCGCCAGCATGGCGGCACTGATCGGCCGCTGCAGGAAGACCATCGGATCGCTGCGCGAGAGCAGCAGGGCCCGGCGCAAGTACTCCTCCATCATCGGGCCGATGATGAAGCCGAGCAGCATCGGCGCCGGCTCCATGCCAAGCTTGGCGCAGAGATAGCCGAAGAAGCCGAAGCCGACCATCAGCACGATATCGAAGGTGCTGTTGCTCAGGCTGAAGACGCCGATCGCGCAGAACACCAGGATGGTCGGGAAGAGGTAGTGATAGGGCACCATGATCATGCGCGCCCACAGGCCGATCAGCGGCAGGTTGAGCAGGACCAGGAAGACGTTGCCGATCCACATCGAGGCGACGATGCCCCAGAACAGCGTCGGCTGCTCGGTCAGCACCGCCGGGCCTGGCTGGATGCCCTGGATCACCATCGCGCCGACCATCAGCGCCATCACCGGATTCGAGGGGATGCCGAGCGTCAGCATCGGCACGAAGGAGGTCTGGGCGCCGGCATTATTGGCCGCTTCCGGCGCCGCCACGCCCTCGATCGCGCCCTTGCCGAACTGCGCCCGGTTCGGCGAGACCTTCTTTTCCAGCGCATAGGCGGCGAAGGAGGCGAGCATGGCGCCGCCACCCGGCAGGATGCCGAGCGCCGAGCCGAGGAAGGTGCCGCGCAGCACCGGCGCGACGATGCGCTTCAGATCGGCCCGCGTCGGCATCAGCTCGCCGATCTTGCGCGAGATGATCGAGCGCGCTGCGCCCTGTTCGAGATTGTGGATGATCTCGCCGAGGCCGAACACGCCCATGGCGACGACGACGAAGTTCACGCCGTCATAGAGCTGCGGCATGCCGAAGGTGAAGCGCGGGATGCCGGAATTGACGTCGAGGCCGATCAGCCCGAGCAGCAGGCCGAGCACGATCATGCCGACCGCCTTCAGCACCGAGCCATTGGCCAGTACCACCGAGGCGACGAGGCCGAGCACCATCAGCGAGAAATATTCGGCCGGCCCGAAGGTCAGCGCGACCACGGCAAGCGGCGGGGCGAACAGCGCCAGCAGCAGCGTCGCGGCGCAGCCGGCGAAGAAGGAGCCGAGGGCGGCCGTCGCCAGCGCCTTGCCGGCCTCGCCATTGCGCGCCATCGCATAGCCGTCGAGCGCGGTGACGATCGAAGAGGACTCGCCGGGCAGATTGACCAGGATCGCCGTGGTCGAGCCGCCATATTGGGCGCCGTAATAGATGCCGGACAGCATGATCAGCGCGGTCACCGGCGGCAGCGCGAAGGTCGCCGGCAGCAGCATTGCGATGGTCGCGAGCGGTCCGAGCCCCGGCAGCACGCCGACGGCGGTGCCGAGGATCGTGCCGATCAGGCAATAGAACAGATTGGTCAGGGTGAAGGCGGTCGAAAAGCCGAGCGCGAGATTGTCGAAAAGCTCCATCGCGTCGCCTCAGAAGCCGAGCCAGGGGCCGAAGGCCGGGATTGGCAGACTGAGCAGCGTAATGAAGGTAAGCACGCTGAAGGCCGAGAGGCCGACCGCCAGCGCAAGGAAGCGCCAGAGCCGGAACTGCTCGCTGGCGAGACCCGAAATCATCACCAGCAGCGCGGTCGAAGGCGCGAGGCCGAGCCCTTCGACCGTGACGCCGAACAGGCCGCTGGCGACGAGGACGAGCGCTGCCTTGCGCCAGGCGAAGCCTGTTATCACCTCGCCCGACGACAGGACCGCCTGCACAATGAGGACGAGGCCGATGCAGGCGAGCACGCCGCCGAGCGCGGTCGGGAAATAGCCCGGCCCCATCCGCCCGGCATGACCCATCGCATAGCCGCGGGCCAGCGCCATCGCCAGCAGGCCGAAGGCGATGAAGATCAGGCCGGACCAGAGATCCTTGCTGCCGGCGATGCGCCCGGGCGCCTTGCTGTTCATGTCATGTGTCTCGATGTCGAAAGCTCGAGTGTCGGAGGCCTACGCCTCATTCGGCGCGGATGCCGTTCGCCTTCAGCCAGGGCAGCCAGCGCGCGAAGTCGGCGTCGAGCCGCGCCTTGAAGGCGGCGGTGTCCTGCGGATTCTCCAGGCCGTTATCGGCGAGCTTGGCCGCGATCTGCGGCTGCTTGACCACCTTGGCGATCGCGTCGGCGATCTTCTGCTTCTGTGCCGTGGACGCGCCCTTCGGCATCAGTACGCCGTACCAGTTGGTCAGCATCAGGTCCGGCATGCCGGCTTCGGTCGCGCTCGGGATTTCCGGCAGCAGCGCCGAGCGCTTGGTGTCGAAGATGACGAGGCCTTTGAGACGGCCGTCCTTGACGTATTGGCGCAGGATCGGGACGTCGGCGTTGACGAGGTCGACCGAGCCGGCGATCAGGTCGGTCAGCGCCGGAGCCGCGCCGCGATAGGCGATCTGCTCCATCGCGACCTTGGCCGATTTGGCGAAGAGCTCGGCGCCGAGATGCATGGTGCCGCCGCTGCCGGTCGAGCCGTAGTTCAGCTTGGTGCCCTTGGCCTTCTCGACCAGGCCCTTGAGATCGTTGACGCCGAGCGAGGGGCGCACCGCGATCATCGTCTGGACCTCGCCGAGCAGATAGACCGGCTCGACGTCCCTTTGCGCGTCGTAGGGCACGCTGGCCATGGTGCCGGCGCTCAGCACCAGCGCCGAAGTGGTCAGCAGGAGCGTGCGCCCGTCGGCCTTCTCGCGGGTCGCCGCCGCGGTGCCGATCGTGCCGCCGGCCCCGCCGCGGTTCTCGACGATGACCGTGCCACCGAGCTCCTTGCCGAGATCGGGGGCGATGATCCGCGCGAACAGGTCGGTCGGCCCACCGGCTGCGAAGGGCACGAGCAGCTTGATGGTCTCGGCCGCCTTGGCCGGCGTCGCCAGGATTGCGGCGAGCGCGACCACCTTGATGATCCGATGCATGGTTCGTCCTCCCAGACTGTCGTTGTTGTTTGTTCAGCCGGCGAAGCGCGGCTCGGGCAGGCCGCGCACGCCGACATCGAGCGCCAGCAGGGCGCCGGCGAGCGGCTCGACCGCGAGCGTCTCCGGCGCCAGGCGCTGCGAGTGACTGGTGATGTAGAGCGTTGCGAGGTCCTTGCCGCCGAAGACCGGGCAGGTCGGATTGGTCACCGGCAGCTGGATGATCCGGTCGACGCTGCCGTCCGGCGCCTGGCGCACGAGATGGCCGGTCGCGATCATGCAGGTCCAGAGATAGCCCTCGACGTCGACGGTCGCGCCGTCGGGTCGGCCGAGCTGGTGCGTCCAGTCGGCGAAGACGCGCCGGTTGCTGATCGTGCCTGCGTCCAGGTCGTAGTCGAAGGCGAAGCTCGTCTGGTTGTGCGTGTCGGCGAAGTACATCGTGCTGCCATCCGGGCTCCAGGCGATCGAGTTCGGCAGCACGAAGCCGTCATGCATCGCCCGGCAGCCATGGTCGGCATCGAGCCGGTAGAGCACGCCGACCGGGACGCGGTTGTGGTCGTGCATGCTGCCGACCCAGAAGCGGCCGCGCGGATCGCAGCGTCCGTCATTGAGCCGCATGCCGGGGACGTCGCCGACCGGATCGGCGATCCGCCTGGGCGGCTCGCTCGTTGCGGGATCGTAGACATAGATGCCGCTATTGGTGCCCATGACGAAACCGCCGGCCTCGCGCGGCGCGATCGAGCCGATCATCAGGTCGGCCTGCAGCCGGCGGGCCTCGTGCCTGTCGGTGACGGGGTCATAGGATTGCAGCGCCGGCCGGCGCACATCGACCCACCACAGCCGCTTCGTCCGCTCGCACCAGCGCGGCGTCTCGCCGAGGATGTCGGCGCTCTGCACGACGCAACGGATCTCGACGTCGTCTTCCACATTCATGGTCAGCCTCACTTGTACTTGGTCGCGGCGAGCGTCTTCAGGTCGATGCCCGCGGCGATGTCGCTCTTCTGCCGGTTGTCGCCGGCGTCGATCTTCTCGGCTTCGCGCAGCACAGCCTCGGCCTCGGCGAAGGGCACGAAGACGATGCCGGCCTCGTCCGCGACGACGAGGTCGCCGGCGTCGACCGAGACGCCGGCAATGCGGACGCGGCCATTGATCTCGACCGTCTCCAGCCGCCATTTGCCCGTGATCGGCGTGACGCCGCGCGACCAGATCGGGAAATTGCGTTCGCGCGAGGAATCGGGATCGCGGAACGAGCCGTCGATGATGGCGCCGATGCAGCCGGCGCGATGGGCGACGGCGGCCGATTGGCCGCCCATGTTCGACAGTCCGGTCAGGCCCTCGATCACCACGACATCGCCGGGCTCGGCCTGGTTGTAGGCCTCATGCTCGCCCATCTTGCCGACCCGGCTCGCGGCGGCGGCGGTCGCGCTGTGCGGCCGCTCGACATTGCGCACGGTGACGGCCTGGCCGACGACGCGTCCGGTCGCCAGCGTCGGCGCCAGCGTCGAGGCCGGGATCGCGCCGAACAGGCCGAGATTGTCCATTGCGTCGGAGACCGCGCTGGTCAGGTCGGAGAGCGCGCCATAGCGCTGCAGCAGATCGGGCGGCAGGCGCGGCAATCCGGTCCGCCGGATGGCTTCGGGCGGCACGCGGCCGGTCAAGGGCTTGGTCATGGAAAGGCGCCTGCGGAAGCTGGAGGAAGCCCGGCCGGAACGATGATGTCGGCCGGGGAAAGCGGCTCGCCGCGCGCGAAGCGGGCGATGTTGTCGAGCACGTGCCCGGCGATGTTGGGGATGTTGTCGAAGACGCTGCCGGCCGAATGGGGCGTCACCACCACCTGGTCGAGCGCGAGAAGCGGGTGGTCGGCGGGAAGCGGTTCGGTTGCGAAAGTGTCGAGCCCGGCGCCGGCGAGCCGCCCGCTCGATAACGCCTCGTGCAGCGCGGCTTCGTCGACGAGGCCACCACGGGCGGTGTTGATCAGCACGGCTCCCTGGCGCATCCGCGCGAAGGCCGCCGCATTCATGATCTGGCGGCTTTGCTCGATCAGCGGCAGATGCAGGCTGAGGATGTCGCTGCGCTCGAGCAGCGTGTCGAACGGGACGTAGCGGGCGCCGAAGCCGCGCTCGGTCACGGCGTCGGCACGCCGGATGTCGTGGTAGAGGATTTCGGCATCGAAGCCGCGCAACCGGTGCGCCAGCATGCGCGCGATATTGCCGAAGCCGAGCAGCCCGATCGTCTTGCCGGAGATCTGCCGGCAGGTGACGCGCAATTGCTGGGGCTGCCAGATGCCGGCGCGTATCTGGCGATCGGCTAGCGGCAGGCGGCGATAGACCGCGAGCATCAGGGCAAGCGCGTGCTCAGCCACCGGCCCGGCGCTGGCGCCGGCGGTGATCGCGACCGGGATGCCGCGGGCCCGTGCGGCGTCGAGGTCGATCCTGTCGACGCCGATGCCCCATTTCTGGATCAGCCGAACCTTCTCGCTGCCGGCGATCAGGTCGGCATCGACCGCCGAGCCGGCCGAGACGATCACCTCGGCGGTCCGCACCAATGCGAGCTGCTCCTGGCGCGCCTCGCTGTCCGCGAAACGCAGACGCTGATCCGCATGGGCGCAGGCGGCGATCGCCGCGCGCACCTCTGGCATGACCGGCGTCAGAAAGGCGATCTCCACCCCATCCCTCCTTCTCGGTTGGCCGGATGCTGTCCTACAATAAGCGCTTCGTCAATGATCCCGTATTATGAGATTTTTTGAGATATGTGTGAGATTCACTCATAACGCTTTGGAAACGCGATAGTTTCGTTTCTCTTGGCAAAGCGTGAGAGCTCTGATAGCTCTCGAAAGAGAGAAGCGATCTCGTATTATGGGATTTGATGTGAAGGGGCAGGGCGTGTCGAACGATGCCTTCCTGGTCGAGACGATCGAGGATGTCGCCGAAGCCGGCGATGGCGCAGCGAAGGAGGGCGAGTCGCTGCTGAGCAGCCTCGGCCGGGCCTTGAGCGTGCTTGACATGTTCTCGCTGGCGACGCCGCTGGTGGCGGTCGAGGAGATCATCGCCCAGCTCGGCTGCAGCCGTTCGACCGCCTATCGCTACCTGAAGGAATTGAGCGATGTCGGCCTGCTGAGCCCGGCCTCGAACGGCAGCTATGGGCTGGGCGCACGCATCATCGAGCTGGAGCGGCTGGTCGCGCTCACCGACCCGCTCTACCGGGCCGGGCAGGAGGTGCTGCACGGGCAGCCTTGCGACAACAGCGCGCTGCTGCTGCACAGCCTCTATGGCGACAAGGTGCTCTGCATCTTCAAGGAGGGGCCCGACGCGCTGGAGCATGACGGCAAGCGCGTCATCATCCGCCGGGCCCGCGGCCTGCCATTCCCGCTGTTCCAGGGCGCGGCCTCGCTCGCTTTGCTGCCCTATCTCTCGGCCCATCGCATCCGCGAGATCTATCTGCGTAGCCCCGCCGAGATCGCATCGGCCGGCCTCGGCGACAGCTGGGGCCAGTTCCGCCGCGCCATGGCGACGATAAGGCGCGCGGGGTACGCCACCAGCCATGGCCGGATCACGCCCTATCTCAGCGGCGTCGCCGTGCCGATCCTGCCGCCGGACGGCTCGCGCGTCGTCGGCAGTCTCGCTCGCACGATCCCGACCGCCGCGCTTTCCGCGGAAGCGGAGGCGCAAGCGGCCGCCGAACTCACCGAACTCGGGCAGCGCATCGCGGAGCGGTATCTCGCTTTGCTGCGCGCCTGAGGCCGCTTTCGCCGCGCTACGCCGAGGGCAGGGCAGCGATGGCCCGCGCCGGTGCTTCGCGGACACCGTTCTGATGCCGAGGCTCGACACGCCATGCCCAGCTCAATGCCCCGCCTGCTCGAAATCGGCCCGCTGCCGCCGGGGCTGACCAAAGCCGCGCGCGAGCGCTTCTCCGTCCACCCGCTCTGGCAGGAGGCCGATCCGGCCAGCTTCCTCGCCAGCCATCACGGCGCTTTCGCCGGCGCGGTCACGATGGCGCGCCATGCCTGCACGGCCGAGTTGTTCGCGGCGATTCCCGGCGGTGTGCTTGCCTCCTTCGGCGTCGGCACCGAGAAGCTTGATCTGGAGGCCGCGGCCCGCTACGGCGTCCAGGTCGCGATCACGCCCGATGTCCTCAACGACTGCGTCGCGGACACCGCCTTCGGGCTGATCCTGGCGACGACGCGTCAGCTCGTGAACGCCGATCGCTTCGTGCGTGAGGGGCACTGGAAGGCCGGAGCCTTTCCGCTCGCGACGCAGGCGACGGGCAAGCGCCTCGGTATTGTCGGCCTCGGCAAGATTGGCCGCGAGATCGCGCGCCGCGCCGCCGGTTTCCGCATGGATATCCGCTATTTCGGCCGGCGCCGGCAAGCCGACTTGCCCTATGGCTTCGTCCCCGACCTGACCGATCTGGCGCGCTGGGCCGACATCCTCGTCCTGTCCTGCAGCGGCGGGCCGGCGACGCACCATCTCGTCTCGGCTTCCGTGCTAGAGGCGCTCGGCCGCGATGGCTTCCTGATCAATGTCGCGCGCGGCAGCGTCGTCGACGAGGCGGCTCTGGTCGAGGCGCTCGCTGCAGGCCGCATCGCCGGTGCGGGCCTCGACGTCTATGCCAACGAACCGAACGTGCCTGCCGAGCTGATCGAGAGCGACAAGGTCGTGCTTCTCCCCCACATCGCCGCGAGCACGCATGAGACGCGGCGCGCCATGGAAGCGCTGGTCATCGCCAATCTCGACGCCTTCTTCACCTCGGGCGCCGTTCTGACTCCACCCGAGCCATCAGTCTGACCAGGATACCTCGTCATGATCATCGAACATCGGACCTATGTCGTCGAGCACGGGCGGACCGAAGAATACCTCGAGCGTTACCGGCAGCTGGGGCTGCCGGTGCAGCAGAAATACCTCGGGCGGCTGCTCGGCGTCTTCGTCAGCGAGATCGGGCGGCTGAACGAGGTCCTCTATATCTGGGTCTATGACAGCCTCGCCGATCGCGAGGAGCGTCGGGCCAAGCTCGACGCCGATCCGGCCTGGCACGAGTTCCGGCGTGGCAACCGCGGCACCTTCGTCCAGCAGGACGTCAAGATCATGCGCTACGCCTCATTCAGCCCGCAGTGACCGTGCCGGTCAGCTCGGCCGTGCCCCCCAGAACAGCGGAATGCCGCGCGGCAGATCGGTGATGCTGGTGCGTCGCGCGCTTTGAGTCTTCCACTGGCCGAGCGGGATGAAGGGCACGTCCTGCCAGGCTTGCTCCTGGAGCGCCCGGCAGATCTTCTGGCGCTCGGCGAGGTCCGGCGCCTCGAACCAAGCGTCGCGCAGCCGCTCGATCTCGGGCGAGGTGAGCCAGCCGCCCGCAGCCTTGCCATCGCCGCGCAGGCTGATGCTCACCGCCGGATTCACCAGGTCGTTGCCGGACCAGGTACCGACGAAGGCGCTCCAGCCGCCGCTTTCGACCGGCTGCTGGCTGGTCCGCCGCTGCATGACCGTGCCCCAGTCGGTCGAGACATAGTCGACATTCATGCCGATGCGGGTCAGCAGGTCCTGCGCGACCTGGGCGAGGGCGTGGATCGCATCGATGTTCGAGGCCGCGAGCAGGACGACCCGCTCGCCGCGATAGCCGGCGGCCGCGAGCTCGCGCTTGGCCTTGGCGAGATCGCGCGGGCCGAACAATCCGGCCATACCGGCATCGCTCGCCATCGGTGTTCCCGGCGTGAAATAGCCGACCCGGTCGTTCCACATCGCGGGATCATCGCCCGCGACGGCTTGCATGAATGGGGCCTGGTCGACCGCGGCGAGCACGGCGCGCCGGATCGCCGGATTGTTGAAGGGCGGATGCAGATGGTTGAAGCGGAAGACGCCGACCGAGCCGGCCGGGTCGAGCGTCTCGACGGCGATCTTGCTGTTGCCCTTCAGCAGCGGGATCAGATCGGGCGGCGGAGCCTCCCACCAGTCGATCTCGCCTGACTGCAGAGCACCGGCGGCCGTTCCGGCATCGGGGATGGTGATCCATTCGACCCGGTCGAAATGGGCGACCTTGGCGCCGGCGACGAAGCTTGGTGCACCGGGAGCCG
Source organism: Rhizobiales bacterium 2SD (assembly GCA_005502805.1). Taxonomy (GTDB): domain Bacteria; phylum Pseudomonadota; class Alphaproteobacteria; order Rhizobiales; family Beijerinckiaceae; genus Allobosea. The sequence continues at coordinate 275,892 of SCMY01000003.1, forward strand.
GGACATAGCGATCGAACCTGGCATAGGCGGCCGAGGCGCCGGGCACCCGCTCAGAAGCGAGGAAGCGGAACGGGCCGCTGCCGATCACCTCGGGAATCTGAGTCGTCTGCGGGGTGAGGGCGATCCGCTCCGGCATGATCGCGCACATATACGGGCTCGCCTTGCCGAGCGCCGCGGGCAGCAGCGGGAAGGGGCGCTTGAGCTTGAAGCGGATCTCACGATCGGAGACGGCGGAGAGCTCGTCCGTTACGGCCATGAGCTTCTGGCCGAACGCATCGGCGGTCGCCCAACGCCGGATGCTGGCGACGCAATCCTGCGCGCGCACCGGCGTGCCATCGTGGAAGAGCAGCCCATCGCGCAGCGTCAGCCGCCACAACAGCCCGTCATTCTCGACCACATGTCCGGCAACCATCTGAGGCTGCGGCTCGAAGCCGGAATCCAGCCCATAGAGCGTATCGAACACCATGAAACCGTGGTTCCGCGCGATATAGGCGAGGGTCCAGACCGGATCGACGAAGCTCAGATCCGCATGCGGGGCAAAGCGCAAGGTGCGGGCGCGGTTCGCTTGCGTATGGCCGAGACGCGGCGTGGCGAGGCCCGTGGCGGCGGCGCTCGCCCCGGCGATGAACTGGCGGCGGTGCATGCTCCTGATCTCCCCTCTCGTCGATTGTGTCGTGATGTTATTCCGGCCTTGGCGCGGCGCTGCCCTCAGGCGCTGCCATGCACGAGCCTGCCCTCGAACCAGGTGGCGAGGACCTTGGTCTGCGCGATCGCCAGCGGCTCGATCGTCATCAGGTCCCTGTCCAGCATGATCATGTCTGCCGATAACCCCGCTGCGAGCCGGCCGGTGCGATCGCCGAGGCGCATCGCTGCTGCCGGATTGGTCGTGTAGAGCGGCAGGACCTCGGCGACGCTCACGGCCTGGTCGGGGGCGTGCGCGCCGTCGTGACGCCCGGTCGGATCGCGACGGGTGACGAGGCCGCACATCGCTTCCCAGGGATCGAGATCCGGCGCGATCGTGCGCCAGTCGGAGGCGGCGACGACGGCAGCGCCGGCGGCGAGGATGTCGCGCACCGGCCAGACCGTCGCATAGCGCTCGGCGCCGACCATCCGCTCATGCGTCAGGCTCGCGGAATTGGGATGCCAGAGCGGCGGGCACATGTCGTGGAGGACGTTGAGTTCGGCCAGGCGCGGAATGTCCGTTGCCCCGATGAACTGGCCATGGGCGATCTGGTGCTGCGGTCCGCCCGGGCCGTTGCGGCGGCGCACCTGCTCGACGGCATCGAGCACCATGCGGATCGCGCGATCGCCGACGGCATGAACCTTCACGCCGATACCGTCGCGATCGAAATCCGCGATCGCCTCGGTCAGCTCGTCCAGCGTCAGCGAGGTCGCGACGGGCGGCTCGTCGGGCGCGCTGGCATAGGGGGCGAGCATCGCGGCCGTGCGCAGCGAGGGCACGCCATCGAGGAAGATCTTGGCGAAGTCGGCGTTCATATGCGGGCCGCAGAGCTCACGGCGCTGTTCGCGCATGAGCCTGGCCTCGTCGGCCGCATAGCCGGAGCAGGTCGGGCTCAGGGCAAGGTGGAAGGCGGCCCAGCAGGTCAGGGCGTCGGCATCGTCGAGAGCCTTGTAGAACTCCAGCGACTCCAGGCTCGCCGAGGCATCGGCGAAGCCGGTGATACCGAGGCTGTTGAGATAGGCGATCGAGGCGCGCGCCGCCTCGGCCTTTCCAGCCGCGGACAGTTCGGGGATAGCGTCGGTGACGGACCAGGCACCGGATTCGACAAGCAAGCCGGTTGGGCGCCCGTCTGCGTCCTTGACGATCTCGCCATCGGGCGGGTTCGGTGTCGCAGCATCGATGCCGGCGATCTGCAAGGCGGCGGAATTGGCGAAATGGCCATGGCCGCTGAGATGCTGCATCACCACCGGCCGATCGCCGCTGACCGCATCCAGGGCCGCAAGCGCGCCCGGCTCGCGCATCCGCTGCAAGGCAAGCGCACCATAGGAGTTGGCGACGACCCAATCGCGCCCAGCGCCGCGCGTGCAGGCGTCGGCGATCTTGCGCAGGATCGTGTCGAAATCGTCGGCCGTGTCGATCGCCGTGGTGTGCAGACGCGCGATCATGCTCGGGAGCAGGTGGACGTGGAAATCGATCAACCCCGGCATCAGCATGCGGCCGCCGAGATCGATGAGAGCCGTTCGCTCCCCTCGGAGAGGCTCGACCTCCGTCCAGCTGCCGACCCTGACGATCTTGCCGCCGGCGACGGCGAGGGCCTCGGCCACCGGATTGGCCGCGTCCATCGTGCGGATCACGCCGTTGTGCAGGATCGTTTCGGCTGAAGAATTGGGCATCGATCTTCCTGGCTCCTCTCGACGTTCAACAGGTCGGGTTGCGCAGCGCGGGCTCTCACAATGTCCGCGCCAGGCGTGGGTCGAGCATGTCGCGCAGGCCGTCGCCGATCAGGTTGATGAACAGCACGGTCGCTCCGAGGAAGAGGCTCGGATAGAGCACGACCCAGAAGGCGAGCTGCACGACATTGCGCCCCTCCGAGATCACGCTGCCCCAGGTCGGCGTGGTCGGCGGGATGCCGAGGCCGAGGAAGCTGAGATAGGCTTCCGACAGGATCGCGGAGGCGCAGACGAAGCTCGCCTGCACGATCAGCGGTGCGATGGTGTTGGGCAGGACATGCCTCAGCAGCAGTCCGGGGAAGCGCACCCCGCTGAGGCGCGCCGCCTCGATATAGGGCTGCTCGCGGATGCTCAGCACGACGGAGCGGACGAGGCGCACGACGCGCGGAACCTCCGGGATTGCGATCGCGATCACGACCGTGGTGATGCTCGGCTTGACGATGGCGACGAGTGCGACGGCGAGCAGGATGCCGGGTATTGCCATCATGCCGTCCATGATCCGCATCAGGACTGCGTCCGCGACCCGGTTGAAGCCGGCGACCATGCCGATGGCGAGGCCGAAGCAGACCGAAAGAGCTGCGACGCCGATGCCGACGGTGAGCGAGACGCGCCCGCCCCAGATGACGCGGCTGAAGACGTCGCGGCCGAACGGATCGGAGCCGAACAGCCAGGCATCGCTCGGCGGGCGCAAGCGGGCGGCTGGGTTGATTGCGACCGGATCATGCGTCGCGATCAGCGGCGCGAACAGGGCGAGCAGGATGATCGCCGCCAGCCCGATGCAGCCGAGGATGAAGAGAGGGTAGCGCCGGAGCCAGTAGCTCAGCGTCTTGGAACTGGCGCTCTTGCGAGGGGCCTCGATGGCAATGCTCATGGGCTCGTCCTCAATAGCGGATGCGCGGATCGAACAGCGAATAGGACAGGTCGATCAGGAGGTTGATCAGCACGTAGAGCGCCGAGAGCACGAGGATGACCCCCTGCAGGATCGGGAAGTCTCTGCGGATGATCGCGTCGATCATCAGGCGGCCCATGCCGGGGATGGCGAAGACGGTCTCGGTGACGACGATGCCGCCGAGCAGCGAGGAGAGCCCGATGCCGACCATGGTGACGATCGGTACGGCGGCGTTCTTCAGCGCGTGCACGGCGAGGATGCGCGGTGTCGTCATGCCCTTGGCGCGGGCGGTGCGCATATAGTCCTGGTTCAGCACGTCGAGCACCGTCGCCCGGGTCATGCGCGTCAGCAGGGCGATGTAGATGAAGCTGACGGTCAGGCTCGGCAGCACGATATGCGGGAAGAACTTGGTCGGTCCCGCCGACATCGGCTGGTAGCCGCGGACCGGGAACCATTTCAGCTCGACCGAGAATTTGAAGATCAGCAGATAGCCGATCAGGAAGATCGGCATCGAGAAGGCGATGACCGCGAGCGTCATGATCAATTGATCGATCCAGCTTCCGGCCTTCCAGGCGGCGACGACGCCGAGCGGGATCGCGACGATCACCGCGAAGGTCATGATCGTCAGGCCGATGATCAGGGTCGGCTCGATCCGCTGGGCGATCAGTTGCGACACCGGCATCTGGTTGAACAGCGACGTGCCGAGGTCGCCCTGCAGCACCTGCCAGAGCCAGCCGAGGAACTGCTCGGCGATCGGGCGCTCCAGGCCGAGCTGCTCGCGGATGCGGCGCAGATCCTCGGGCGTGGCGAGATCGCCGCCGATCAGCGCCGCGGGATCGCCGGGCGTCAGATGCAGCAGCATGAAGACGATGACCGCGACGGTCGCCATCACCGGGATGGTCGCGAGCAGGCGCTTGACGATATAGGCCAGCATCGGTGGCTCCGTTCCAGTGTTTCGGGGCGGGCGATACGCTCCGCCGATATCCTGCCGGCGTCGCCGGATGGTGTGGCCGCGGCAGGGGAAAGGCAGCGCACGCCGGGCGCGCGCCGCCGGCCGCTCACTTCTTGCTGACGTTCCAAAACAGCGGGATCGGCGAGTCGATCAGGCCTTCGACCGATGTGCGATAGGCGGTGAGCTGCTTGTACTGGCCGGTCAGTCCGTAGAGTGAGGCGGCGTAGGCCTCCTGCTGGATCTTGTCGGCGATGGCGCCTTGCTCAGCTTCCGGCGCCTTGAGGAAGGCGGCCCGCAGCGTCTCGATCGCCTCGTTCTTGGGCCAGCCGATCGAAGCCTTGCCGACGCCGCCGGCGCGCAGGGCGTTGTTGAGGAAGGGCACAGAGTAGTTGGTGCTGTCGGCATATTGCGGGCCGATGTTCCAGCCGCCCTGCGCGATCGGCTCCTGCTTCAGCATCAGCGCGAAGATGGTGGCGCCGTCCGTCGCCCGGAGCTCGACATTCATGCCGATCGCCTTGAGATTGTCGAAGAGCACGACAGTGACCGGATGCAGGATCCCGTCGTCGACGGCGTCGAGCAGCACGACCTTCTCGCCCTTGTAGCCGGAGGCGGCGAGCGTCTTCTTGGCCTCGTCGAGGTTCTTCTTGAACAGCAATTGCTCGGGCGCGACATCCTTGCCGAAGCGGGTGCCGCAGAAATAGAAGCTGCGGCAGGGTTCCCAGCTGCGCTTGTCGTCGCTCAGCACGCGCAGATACTCGCTCTGGTCGATCGTTTGCAGCACAGCGCGCCGGACCTTCTCATTGTCGAAGGGCGGATGGATGTGGTTGAAGCGGATCATCGTCTGCATGCCGAAGGGGTCGACGGCGCGGACGGTGATGTCCTTGTTGTTCTGCAGCGTCGGCAGCAGGTCGGAGGGCGGGTGCTCGAGCCAGTCGACCTCGCCGGCGATCAGCGCGGCTGCGGCGGTGGCGGCGCTCGGGATGAACACCCACTCCATGCGCTCGACCTTGGCGACCTTGCCGCCTGCCATGAAGTCGGAAGGCTCGGAGCGCGGCTTGTAGCCCTTGAACTTCTTGTAGACCGCCTTGTCGCCCGGCACCCATTCGTCGCGCGCGAACATGAACGGGCCGGAGCCGATCACCTCCTTGATCTGCTCGAAGCCGCTGGTCTTGGCGATGCGCTCGGGCATCATGAACGGCACCGGCGAGCCGGTCTTGGCCAGCGCCGAGAGCACATGGCCGAACGGCTCCTTCAGCACGATCTCGAAGCTGTCGGCTCCGGTCGCCTTGATCTCGCCGGCGGCGGCGATCAGCGCCTGGCCGATGGAGTCGCGCTGGCCCCAGCGCTTGATCGAGGCGACGCAGTCGGCGCCGGTGACCGGCGTGCCGTCATGCCAGGTCAGGCCCGGCCGAAGTTTGAAGGCATAGCGCAGCTTGTCGTCAGAAACTGTCCAGGTATCAACCATTTGCGGCTTGACCTGGAATTTCGAGTCGAAGGCGAACAGCGTGTCGTAAACGAGATAGCCGTGGTTGCGGCTGTTGTATTCGAGCGACCAGATCGGATCGATGACGCGGATATCGCTCGATGCCGCGAAGCGGAACGTGTCCTTCTCCTGCGCGACGGCTGCTGTCGCCATGCCCGCTGCGATCGCGACGCCAGCGGCGCCTAGGGCACGCGCAAAACTTGTCCGGATGTTCATTGTCTGAGCTCCTCACCTGAACGAGATCACGGGTCGCGCGCTCTGCGGCGTTTGATCGACCAGTGCCGGTGAGGAAGGCTCGATATAACGAGGATTGAGACCCTCGCTACCGCCAACCGCCTAACTTGGGAAATCTGAAGTCCTATGCCGGGAATGTCAAGAATTCTCCGATAGTTGCGGCAGCCCCGAGCCGACACCTTGCGGTAGAAAGAGTCGGCCCTCCACAGCCTCAAGGCCGCTGAAGGGATCATCGAGCAGATGATCGAACTCGGCGAACTCGACGGGGTAGTGGACGGACGGCAGCGCCGCAGCCAAATGCAGGCATTGCGCCGCGATGAGACGGGGGCCGTAAGCGGTTCCGATCCGGTAGGCGCGCCCCGCCGCCTCGCAGATCTGCGCGGCGATGAAGACCTTGCCGATCCCCCCGAGCCCCGAGCTCTTCAGGTTGAAGCTGTCGCAGGCGCCTTCCGAGATCAGCGTGACGATGTCGCGCAGCGAGCGGATCGCTTCGTCGGCCTCGATCGCGATCGGGCTGCGCTGCGAGACGAAGGTGAGGCCGGCAATGTCCGCGGCAGGAACCGGCTGCTCGACGAGATCGACGCCATGGCGGGCGATACGCTCGATCATGCGCAATCCGGCCTTCGGCGTGTAGCTCTGGTTGGCATCGGCGGAGAGGCGGATGGCGGGGCCAACGCTCTCGCGCACCGCCCTGACGCGCGCCTCGGCGAGATCGGCATCGCCATCGACCTTCACCTTGAGGCAGCGATAGCCGAGTCCGGCAAGTCGCGCAGCATCGGCAGCCATGCCCTGCGGGTCCTTGAGCGGCAGGATGCGCTGGAGTTCGACGTTCTGACGCCGCGCGCCGCCGAAGAGGACGTGCAGCGGTACGCGCAAGGCTCGCGCTGCCAGCTCATGCAGCGCGCTGTCGATGCCGGCCTTGACCGCCTCGTGCCCGGAGAGGGCCTTGTCGAGGCGATCCCGCGTTTCGGCGTAACGCAGCGGATCGGCGCCGAGCAGGGTGGGGCGCAGCACCTCGATCGCAGCCTCCGATCCCGCGAGATCGTCGGCATAGAAGGCCATCGCCTCGATATGCCCTTCGCCGACGAGGCCGGAAGCGGTGCGCAGGGTCACGATCAGCCCGTCGAGGCGCGGAATGCCACCGAGGGCGAAGCGCCAGGCCGGGTCCTGCTGCGGCTGGACGCAGCGCCTGACCTCGACGGCGACGATCCGGTCGGCCTCGGTGGAAGGGATAGCCATTATTGAACGACTCCTAGCGGCTCACCGAGCCGAGAAAACTGAGGATCTCGCGGTTGTAGAGCTCCGGCACCTCCCACCAGGGCGAATGGCCGGAATCGGGCAGGATCGTCAGGCGCGCGCCGGGAATCCGGCTGGCGATCAGGCGGGCATTGGCCGGCGGGGCGTAGAGATCGGCATCGCCGGTCAGCACGAGGACCGGAAAGTCGAAACGCTGCAGATCGGCCCAGCGGACGTAGGTCGCGAAGCGCAGGGGAACGCGCTCGACACCAGAGCGCGCCAGCATCGCATTCCAGCGCGCGAGGCCCTCCGGGCATTGCGCGCGATAAGATGGGCCGAGCTCGCGGAAATCATGCGGCAGCCGCTCGAACCCGGGCGGCAGCAGCCGCTGCAGCATCGCCTGGTAGTCGTCGTCGACCACACCGACGATGCTGCTGGAGATGACGAAGCTGAGCAGGCGCCGGGGATGCGAGACCGCGAAATCGGTCGCGACCATGCCGCCGGCGGCGGTGCCGATCAGGTGGAAGCGCTCGAGCCCGAGTGCATCGACGAGCCGGAGCAGGTCGGTCGAGGCCGGCGTCGTCACGGCCTCGCCTCCGCAGTCGGAGCCGAAATGTCCGCGCCGGGAATAGCCGATGACGCGGTAGCCGGCCTCCGCGAAGACCGGCCATTGCTGATCCCAGCACTCGCCGCTGCCGGCTGACGCATGCAGCAGCACGATGGCCGAGCCGTCGCCTCCCGTATCCCAGACCCATAGCCGGACGCCGTCGCCGACATCGACCAAGGCTTCGTGCCGTAAGCGGCCTGGGGGCGGGGCGGCGTTCACCGGCTCAGTCCGCCTTGAAGGCGATGGCGTCGGCCTCGATCAGCCAGGCGGGGTTGGCGAGGCCGCCGACCACGAAGGCCGTCGTCGCCGGCGGCTTGTCGGAGAAGTAGCCATTGCGGATGCCGGCATAGCCGATGATCTCCTCGGCGCTGCGGCAATAGGCGGTGATCTTGACGATGTCGTCGAAGCTCATGCCGGCCGAGGCGAGGACGGCGCCGATATTGTCCATCATCTGCCGGACCTGATCGTCGAAGGCCTCGGGGATCGAGCCGTCGGGCCGCACGCCGACCTGCCCGGCGATGAAGAGCTGGCGGCCTGGGCCGCGTGTCTCGACCCCGTGCGAATAGAGATTGCGGGCGGGCGGCGCGATCGAGGCCGGGTTGTGCTGGAGCGTGGTCATCGGTCGTCTCTTGCTGGTGGAAAGGGATGCGCTCAGGCGCCGACCTGGCTGACGAACTTGGTCGAGAGGTAGGCTTCGAGCCCCTCCGTGCCGCCTTCGCTGCCGTAGCCGGAATCCTTGATGCCGCCGAAGGGCGTCTCGGCCGCGGCGAGGCCGAAATGGTTGATCGAGACCATGCCGCTCTCGAGGCCATCGGCGAATTGCGCGGCGCGCTTGGTCGAGCGGGTGAAGGCGAAGGCGGCAAGGCCGAAGGGCAGGGCGTTCGAGCGCTCGATCGCCTCCTCGACCGAGCCGACCCGCACCAGCGCCGCGACCGGCCCGAACGGCTCGTCGCGCATGATGCGGGCGCTGTCCGGCACGTCGGAGAGCACGGTCGGCTCGAAGAAGAAGCCTTCGTTGCCGATACGGCGGCCACCGGTTTCGAGCCGGGCGCCATGCTGGACCGCGTCGGCGACGAAGTCCTGCAACGCATCGAGCCGGCGGGCATTGGCGAGCGGGCCCATCTGCGTGCCCTCGGCCGCGCCAGGGCCGACCTTGACTGCCTTGGCGGCCTCGGTGAAGGCGGCGCGGAAGCCGTCATAGACGGCGTCCTGGACATAGAAGCGCGTCGGCGAGGCGCAGACCTGGCCGGCATTGCGGAACTTCAGCCCGACGCCGAGCTTCACCACCGCGCCGAGGTCGACGTCGTCGCAGACGATGAACGGGGCGTGGCCGCCGAGCTCCATGGTGGCGCGCTTCGCCTGCGCGCCCGCCAGCGCGCCGAGATGCTTGCCGACCGGGACCGAGCCGGTGAACGAGACCTTGCGGATCACCGGCGAGGCGATCAGCCGCTCGGAGATCTCGGCGGGTATGCCGAACAGGATGTTGAGCACGCCTTCCGGCAGGCCGGCTTCCTGAAAAGCTTTGGCGAGCTCGATGCAGGCCGAGGGCGCCTCTTCCGGCGGCTTGGCGATGATCGAGCAGCCGGCGGCCAGCGCCCCGGCGATCTTGCGGACGAGCTGGGCGAGCGGGAAGTTCCACGGGCTGAAAGCCGCGACCGGCCCGACCGGCTCCTTCACCACGATCTGGCGCGCCCCGGGAATGCGCGAAGGGATCACCCGGCCATAGGCGCGCCGGCCTTCCTCGGCATACCACTCGATATGCTCGGGCGCGGTGCCGGCTTCGCCGCGCGCCTCGGCCAGCGGCTTGCCCTGCTCGCGGGTCATATGCTGCGCCATCACCTCGGCGCGCTCGCGGACCAGCGCAGCGGCGCGATGCAGGATGCGCGCGCGTTCGAGCGCGGTCATGGCGCGCCAGGTCGCAAAACCCTTCCCTGCGGCCCCCAGGGCGGCGTCGACATCGGCCGCCTCGGCGTAGCCGAGCTTGCCGATCACCGCGCCGGTGGCGGGATCGACGACGTCGCCGGTGCGGGAGCCGGATGGTGCGCGCCACGAGCCGGCGGTGAGAAGGGGCTTGTCGAGCATGATCCGATGTCCTGCGTTGGAAGCTTGGGGCCGTAGCTGAGCGGCCCTGTCGTTGGTCGGGGAGGGGTGCGGGCGCTATTCGAGCTTGACCCCGATCGAGGCGATCAGCGGGCCCCATTTCGCCCGCTCGGCCTTGATGAAGGCGACGAACTCAGCCGGGGAGGTCGGCGAGGAGATCGCCTCCTGGCTCTCGAACTGCCTGAGCAACTCGTCCGAGCGAAGCGTCGCCAGGGCGGCGGCGTGGATCCTGCCGGAGACCTCGGCCGGCATCCCGGCGGGGCCGACCAGCCCGTACCAGTTGTCGGAGACGACCTTCGGAAAGCCTGCCTCGGCCGTGGTGGGGACATCCGGCAGGGCCTTGATGCGCTTCTCGGTGGTGACCGCCAGGGCGTTGACGCTGCCGGCCTGGATCTGTGGCAACAGCACCGGGATATCGGCCGTGACCATGTCGAGATGGCCGGCGATCAGGTCGTTCACGGCCGGGGCGGCGCCGCGATAGGGCACATGGGTGATGTCGATCCCGGCTTCCGCCTTGAACAGCTCGCTGGCGAGATGGGTGATGCTGCCGAGCCCGGCCGAGCCGAAATTGACCTTTCCGGGGTTCTTCTTCGCATAGGCGACGAGGTCGGCGAGGCTCTTGAGGCCGAGCTTGGCGTTGGTGGTGATCACCTCCGGAACGCGCGACACCAAAGTGAGCGGCGTCAGGCTGGTCTCCCAGTCGAACGGCATCTTCGGGATCATGAAGGGCACGGTCGAGAGCGCCGCCGCGCCGGCGAGGGCGATCTGGTAGCCATCCGGTCCCGCCTTGGCGATTGCGTCGATGGCGGGGAGTCCCGCCGCGCCGCCGGGGCGGTTGTCGATGACCACCTGCTGGCCGAGCCTAATGCTCATCCCGCTGGCGAGCGCCCGGGCGAACAGGTCGGCTGGGCCACCGGCTGCGAAGGTGACAATCAGGCGGATCGGCCTGACCGGATAGCCCTGTGCGCCAGCGCCGCGCGGTGCCAGCATGGCTGCTCCGGCCGCCGCCATGAATCTGCGCCTGTCCATCTCGATCCTCCTCCCATTTATGGTTTTTCCGGCTCTGGCGGCGCGGATGGTCACGAGGGCTGCAGAGCGGGCTCGTGCAGGGGTTCGGCTGCGGGAAGCCGCGCCAGCGTCGCCCGGTATTCCCCGGCGATCCGCGCCACGAGCTCGCCGGCCGGGACGATGTCGTCGATCAGCCCGGCGCTCTGCCCGGCCTCGACCTTGCCGTCCTCGATGTCGCCGTCGAAGGCGGCGAGCTTGAGAGAGGAGCGCTGGAACAAATCGCGCCGTTCTTCGTCGGGGCGGCCAGCGCGTTCGGCTGCCGCCATCGCCTCGGCGAAGCGGTTGCGCAGCACGCGGATCACTCCGAAGCCGCGCCCGACCACCATGGTGTCGGAGACGGCAGCCGCGACGACGCGGTGGCGGTAATCCTCGTGCAGGCGCGCTTCCGGCGTCGCCATGAAGCGGGTGCCGAGCTGCGCGGCGTCGGCGCCGAGTGCGAGGGCCGCCGCGAGCCCATGGCCATCGGCGATGCCGCCGCCGAGCACGATCGGTACATCGCGCACTGCCTTCGCCACGGCGCGGCCGATCACCAGCGTCGAGACCAGTTCGGGCGGGGGGTGGCCGCCGGCCTCGCCGCCGACCACGACGAGGCCATCGACGCCCTTGGCCGCCGCCTTGGCGGCATGGACCTCGGAGGCGACGACATGCAGGCAGAGCGTGCCTATCGCCTTGAAGCGATCGAGATAGCGATCCGGCCCACCCTGCGAGGCGATGATGACCGGGACGCGCTCGTCGACGAGCAGAGCAAGGATGTCGTCGACTTCCTTGCGGTAGAGCGGGACGTTGACGGCGAAGGGCCGGTCGGTCTCGGCACGTACATCGGCGATCGCCGCCTTGAGGTCGTCGCGCCGCATCGGCCCGGCGGCGATGACGCCGAGCCCGCCCGCACCCGAGACTGCCGCCGGCAGCGCCGCGCAGGAGGAGGCCCAGCTCATCCCGGCCTGGACGATCGGCAGGTCGATGCCGACCATCCGGGTGAAGCGCGTCTCGATGCTCAGGCTCATGCCACAGCCTCGAGGCCGAAGAGCTGGCGCGCATGGGCGGCGAGCTTGTTCTTCTGGACCTTGGAGCTCGCGGTCATGCCGATCTGGTCGAAGCTCTCGACGATCTCGACATAGCGCGGCACCTTGAAGCCGGCGAGGTGCTCCTTGCTCCAGGCGATGATCTCGTCGGGTGCGAGCGAGGTGCCGCTCGCCAGGATCACGAAGGCGGCAGGCACCTCGATCAGGCGCTTGTCGGGCACGCCGACGACCTGTGCCTGCTGGATGCCGGGATGGCGGTGCAGCACATTCTCGATATCGGCCGAGGCGACATTCTCGCCGCCGACCCGGATGATGTCCTTGGCCCGGCCGACGAAGGCGAGCCGGCCATCGGGCGAGAGGCGACCGAGATCGCCGGTGCGCAGCCAGCCGTCCTCGCTGAGAACCGCGCGGGTCTCCTCGGGCTTGGCGTAGTAGCCCTGCATCACGTTCCAGCCACGCGCATAGATCTCCCCGACCTCGCCGGGGCCGGGCTCAGGGCCATCCTCGGTCGCCCGGATCTCGACCTCGACGCCGGGATGGATGCGCATCCAGCCGGCGATCCGGTCGGCGAGCGGGTCCCACCAGGCGGCGGTGCAGATATTCGGTGAGGCTTCCGACTGGCCGTAGCAGACCGCCATCTCGGTCGCGCCGAGCTGGCGCGCGATGCGCTCCATGACCGATGGCGTCGCAGCCGCCCAGCCGCCACGCAGGGAAAGCTTGCGCTGGGGCAGATCGGGATGGTCGAGCAGCATCAGGAAGATGGTGTCGTTGCCCGACATCAGCGTGCAGCGCTCCTCCTCCATCAGGCGCAAGGCATCGCCCGGCTCGTAGCGCTCGCAGCTGACGAGGCAGGCGAGATGCTGCAGGGAGGCGATCACGGCGAGCGTGCTGCCGGCGACATGGAAGAAGGGACGGGGGCTGAAATAACGCTCGCCCGAGCGCAGGCCGAAGAAGCGCCCGGCGGAATAGGCGTCCCAGGTCATGTTGCGATGGGTGAGCACCGCCCCCTTCGGGAAGGAAGTGGTGCCGGAGGTGTACTGGATCAGCAGCGGATCATCCGCCGCCGGCACGGGGGCCGGTACGGGCTGACCGGCGCCCACCTCGAGGAAATCGGCGAAGCTGGTCGCACCCGCCGGAACCATCTCGCCGAGCACGACGACGCTGGTCAGCTTGGGCAGGCCTGCGTCCGGCAGCTTCGTATCGACCGCCGGGCAGATCTGCCTGAGAATTTCGACGAAATCGATCTTGAGCAGGCGGTCGGTCATGAACAGCAGCGAGACGTCCGACTGCCGCAGCGTGTAAGCGATCTCCTCGGCCTTCAGCCGGGTGTTGACTGGCAGGGTGACGGCGCCGAGCCGGGCGATGGCGTGGAACAGCACGATCCAGGGAATGCTGTTGCCGAGGCAGATGCCGACATGGTCGCCCTTGCGAACGCCATGTGCGGCGAGGGCGGCAGCGACGTCGTCGACCCGCGCGGCGAGGGCGGCATAGCTGATGCGCTCGCCATTGCAGACGACGGCCTCCTCCTGGCCGGCGAGGCGCACGGCCCGCGCCAGCGCCTCCGGCAAGGTGTCGGCGCAGCCGAAGAGATCGGACGGCAGCTCGCTGGCGCTCATGAGCTCTTTCCCTGTGCGTCGCGTTCGGCGAAGGCCTGCAGGCCCTTGCGCCATTCGGTGTCGGCGAGCGCCCGCTCGATCGCGGCGAGCTCGATGCGGATGCCGGTCGAAAGGTCGGTCTTCTCGCCGAGCTCGATCGACTGCTTGGCGAGGGTCAACGCCAGCGCCGGCGCCTTGGCGATCTCAGCGAGCAGCTCGGCGACGGTCGCTTCGAGCGCGTCCGGCTTGACGATGCGGTTGACGAGGCCTGCGGCGAGGGCCTCCTCGACCGGCCAGCGCCGCGCGGTGAACAGCAGCTCCTTCGCCAGCCGCTTGCCGACGACGCGCTGCAGGCGCTGCGTCGCACCGACCGTGCCCCAATGCGCTTCCGGGAAGGTGAAGCTGGCGCGCTCGGAGGCGATGATGAAGTCGCAGGCCATGGCGATCTCACCGCCGGAACCGACCACCGGCCCGTCGACGACGCAGACCACAGCCTTGCTGGAGCGCTCGATCGCGTCATAGGCGGCGAAGGAGGCGAGCCGGCGTTGCCGTACCCAGATCTCGTCCTTGCCCTTGCGCTCCTTGAGGTCCGCCCCGGCGCAGAACACCGGGCCGGCGCCGTCGACACGGACGATGCGGATGGCAGGATCGGCCTCGATCGCCTCGAATACTGCGCGCAATTCACGGCACATCGTCAGGTCGAGCGCATTGCGTGCCTCGGGGCGGTTCAGCGTCACCCGCAGGATCGGGCCGTCGGCGGCGACCGCCAGGCGCTCGAACGTCATGCCGGACAAGAGGCTCTGGCTCATGCGCCGATCTCCTTCAGGCCGAATTCGGCGGCGAGGGCGGCGCTGTCGGCGCCGTGCAGCGGCGGCGTGCCGAGAGAGGGGGCGTCATAGCCGGTGAAGCGCAGCGGATTGCGCAGCGCCGGGAAGGCGCCGGCCGTCGGATGTTGGAACTCGGCGACCATGCCGCGCGCCTGGACATGCGGGTCGGCCAATGCCTGCGCGACCGTGTTGACCTCACCGGCCGGCACGCCGGCTGCGCGCAGGGCCTCGGCAACATCGGCGCGCTTGCGTCCGGCCAAAGCCTCGCGCATCGCGGCCATCACCCGCTCGCGCTGTTTCACCCGTTCGGCATTGCGGGCGAGGGCCGCGTCGGCGGCGAGTGCGTCGAGGCGCAGGGCCGAGCAGATCGCCTGCCAATGCTGGTCGCTGCCGCTGATATGGAGCCATTCATCGCCGGCGCAGGCGAAGGCGGCCGAGGGGACGCGGCCGGGATGCTCGGTGCCGGTGCGCTGCGGGTCTTCGCCGAGGGCGAAGAGCCGTGCCGCGGCGATGGTCAGCAGACTGATCTGGGTGTCGAGCATCGAAAGGTCGACATGGCAGCCCTTGCCGCTGCTGGCGCGGCCGACCAGCCCGGTCAGGATGGCGACGGCGTTCCAGAGGCCGGCGGTCAGGTCCGCCATCGGCACGCCGACCTTGGCGGGCGGGCCGTCTGGATGGCCGGTCAGCGCCATCACGCCGCTGAGCGCCTGGAAGATGGTGTCGTAGCCGACGCGGTCGCGATAGGGGCCGCTCTGGCCGAAGCCGGTATTGGAGACGTAGACGAGCCCCGGCTTCTCCTCGGAAAGCTGCGCATAGCCCAGCCCCATCTTGTCCATCTGGCCGGGCAGGAAGTTCTCCAGCACGACGTCGGCCTGGAGCGCGAGCGTCTTTGCCGCGGCGCGGCCGGCGGGCGCCTTCAGATCGAGGACGATCGATTCCTTGCCGCGATTGAAGGCGAAGAAATAGGCGCTCTCCTCGCCGACGCGCGGCTCCCATTGCCGGGATTCGTCGCCGGTGCCGGGACGTTCGACCTTGATCACCCTCGCGCCCATCTCGGCCAGGATCATCGTCGCCATCGGCCCGGCGAGGACGCGCGAGAAATCGACTATGGTGATGCCGTCGAGCGGTCTCATGCGCCATCCCCGTCGCGGAAGCTGCGCATCAGCGCGTTGATGTCGCGCCCGGCCGCCATCGCCGCCTCGAAGGGCAGGTCGGCGACGCGGTAGAACAACCGCTTGGTCGCCTCCATCGCGACCGGCTTCACCTTGGCCCAGCCCTCGGCGATGGCGATGGCTTCGGCCAGCACGTCCTCGGGCGCCACCACCTTGTTGACGAAGCCGAGCCGCAGCGCCTCATCTGCGCCGACCATCCGCCCGGTGCTGACCAGTTCGAAAGCGAGTTTGCGGCCGACGGCGCGCTGCAAGCTCGTCATCACGATGGCGGGGACGATGCTGTGGCGCAGCTCGGGATAGCCGAATTTGAGGTCGCTGCCGGCGACGACCATGTCACAGCCGATCGCGGTGCCGGCGCCGCCACCGACCGCGACGCCCTGCACGGCAGCGACGATCGGCTTCGACAGGCCCGGCAGCAGCATGTGCAGCCGCGTCGTCAGATCGGCGCGCGCGACCACGGCCTTCTGGTTGGCCGGGGTGAGGTCGGCGAATTCCTTGAGGTCGGCGCCGGCGCAGAAGCCACGCCCGGCGCCAGCCAGGACGACCGCCCGGATCGCCTCATCTGCTTGAGCCGCCAGCAGGGCATCGAAAAGCGCCTGCGTCAGCGCCGTGTCGAGCGCGTTGAGCTTGTCGGGCCGGTTCATCGTCAGGATGCGGACGGCGCCGCGGGTCTCGACGAGCAGCGGGGCAGGGGTCTGGGACATGGTTCCTCTTTCGGATCAGGCGACGAGGCCGAGCCCGGAGCGGGCGACCATCGAATGGAGCTGGCGACCGAGCATTTCCTCGCAGCGATGTGCGGTCTCGATCAGGGCGGTGAGATCGAGGCCGGTCGGCACGCCCATCGCCTCGAACATGTTGACGAGGTCCTCGGTGGCGACATTGCCGGTGAAGCCGCCGCCATAGACGAGCTGGGCCGGGTGGCCGCCGATGCCGCCGAAGGCACTGTCGAAATTGCGGACGCCGGCCTCATAGGCGGCGACGCAATTGGCGAGACTGGTGCCGCGGGTGTTGTGGAAATGGGCGATCAGCGTCAGCTCAGGTACGGCCGCGGCGACCGCTTGGAACAGCGCTTTGGTGGTGCGCGGCGTGGCGAGGCCGGTGGTGTCGCCGAGGGTGACATGGCGGACGCCGAGGGCCGCGAACCGCTCGGTGTCGGCGATGACGGTCGCGGTATCGACCTGCCCTTCGAACGGGCAGCCGAAGGCGACCGAGATCGTGCCGATCAGGCGGAAGCGGCCCTGCGCGGCGGCGACCATCGCCTCGACATTGGCCCATTGCTCGGCCCGCGAGCTCTTCAGGTTACGCTCGCTATGCGCTTCCGTCGCCGAGACCAGCAGGCTGATCTCGTTTGGTCCATAGCCGGCTTCCGAATCGGCGATGGCACGGGCGACGGCGTGCGGATTGGGGCAGGTCGCCTTGTAGAAAACCCCGTCCTTGCGCCGGATTCCGGCGAGCACATCGCTGGCATCGGCGAAGGCCGGCACGACCTTGGGATTGGAATAGGAGGTTGCCTCGACCCGCTCGAAGCCGACGGCGGTGAAGGCGTCGATCAGCGCGATCTTCTGCCCGCTCGGCAGGAAGACGGGCTCATGCTGCAGCCCGTCACGGGCAAAGCATTCGCAGATGACAACCGCATCGGTCATGGCGTCAGTCCAAAAAAAAACCGGCACACGGACGAGCGGGGTTTCCGCTCCTGCGTGTGCCGGTCCGATTTGCTGTGGTCCCGCTGCCTTTGAAGGGCGTCGGGGCACAAATCTCCTAGCTGCTTTCAGGTCTATGCCCGTGTCTGGCGCGCCGTCAAGTGGCGAAATTCGGGGGGCTCATCGACAAGCAAATGGCCGGTTCCTCCCTCGCCTGGGCATGGCGAATGCGCGCCATCCGGTTTGACAAGCACCGTGGCCGCAGGCATTTTCGGCGCTGTCAGGCGATTGGCGATGGGCCGCTTAGACGGCTGCCCAGACAAGCGATCGAACCGGCTCTTCCCGAAATTTTGCGCGGATGCGAGGTGGTTTTCGATCGCCTTGAGCCGGCACGCGAGGTGCGCCATGACCGCCAATTCCAATCACGCCAGAGACATCGCCTACCAGCTCCATCCGCAGACGAATTTCTCGCTGCACGAGAAGATCGGCCCGACGATCATCTCCCGCGGCGAGGGCTTCCACGTCTATGACGATGCCGGCAATCGCTATCTCGAAGCCATGGCTGGCCTGTGGTGCGCGGCGCTCGGCTTCAGCGAGAACCGGCTGGCGGAAGCTGCGGCAAAGCAGTTCGCGGCGCTGCCCTATTACCAGAACTTCGCGCACCGGACCTCGGAGCCGGCGATCGCGCTCTCCGAGCGTCTGATCGAGATCGCGCCGGTGCCGATGTCGAAGGTGCTGTTCCAGAGCTCGGGCTCGGAAGCCAACGACACTGCGGTGAAGCTGGCCTGGTACTATTTCCACGCGATCGGCAAGCCGCAGAAGCGCAAGATCATCGCCCGCAAGCGCGCCTATCACGGCACCTCGATCGCCAGCGCCAGCCTGACCGGCCTCCCGCACATCCATCGCGATTTCAACCTGCCGCTCGACGGTTTCCTGCATGTCACCTGCCCGCATTTCTACCGGGAAGGCTTGCCGGGCGAGAGTGAGGAGGCCTTCGCCGACCGCCTCGCCAGGGAGATCGAGGATCTGATCCTGGCCGAGGGGCCGGAGACGGTCGCAGCCTTCTTCGCCGAGCCGGTGATGGGCACGGGCGGCTGCGTCGTGCCGCCGAAAGGCTATTACGAGAAGGTCCAGGCGATCCTGCGGAAATACGAGGTCCTCTTCGTCGTCGACGAGGTCATCACCGGCTTCGGGCGCACCGGCAACTGGTGGGGTTCGCAAACCTATGACCTTAAGCCGGACATGATCAGCAGCGCCAAGGCGCTGACTGCGGCCTATCAGCCGCTCTCGGCATTGCTGCTGTCGGAGCCGATCTACCAGGCGATGAAGGAGCAGGGCGACAAGATCGGCGTGTTCGGCCATGGCTACACCTATGGCGGCCACCCGATCGCCTGTGCGGTCGGGCTGGAGGCTCTGACGCTCTATGAGGAGCGTGGGCTGATCGCCGGTGCCCAGGTGCTGGGTGCTCAGCTGGAGGGGCGTCTCAAGGCCTTGCTCGACCATCCGCTCGTCGGCGAGGTCCGCGGCGTCGGCCTGATGTGGGGGATCGAGCTCGTTCGTTCCAAGGCGACGCGGCAGGCCTTCGAGCCCTCGTTGAAGTTCGGCCTGGAGATCCAGCGTCTCGCCTTCGAGAACGGACTGATCGTGCGGGCGCTCGGCGACACGCTGATCATGACGCCGCCGCTGATCATCACGCCTGAAGGCATCGACGACGCCGTCGACCGCTTCACCAAAGCGCTCGACCTCGGGCTCGACCTGCTGACGACGAAGGGCATCGCGCTGGACAAGGCCGCCTGAGGGCGGCCAGCTCCAACGTCAGCCGCGATTGTCGCGGATCTGGAAATAGCGCTGCACGGCGGCGCGCGTGGCGACGATCAGCGCCTCGCGCGACGGCGTGTGCACGGCCGTGGAGATCAGCCGTTCCAGCGGCGCCATGCCGTTGCTGACGTCGTAGCCGACGATCAGCCGCGAATAGAACGAGCGCGCCAGCTGCGTCACGAAGGTGGCGTCGACCGCCATGATGACGTTCGTCGCCGGGTCGATCTCGAGCACGACGCCGGCATGCTTGAACTCCTCGAACATGCTGGTGCCCTTGGGAGCGGCTGAGTAGCCGCTCACCAGCACTGTCCTGACATCCGACATGACGTTCCCCTGTTTCGTGCTTGCTTGGCCAGACGGCTCTCACACTCGCCGCCCTGCTGGCAAGGGCTGAAAA
The DNA here is from genome assembly GCA_005502805.1 of Rhizobiales bacterium 2SD. GTDB lineage: Bacteria > Pseudomonadota > Alphaproteobacteria > Rhizobiales > Beijerinckiaceae > Allobosea. The sequence goes on from SCMY01000003.1 coordinate 295,344, forward strand.
GACAGGTGCAGGAGGACGGTTGACAGGGGCGAAATTCCGGCGCGTACTAAATGGGCTAGGTGATTTGTGCTGGGCCTGCTCCTCTCGCGACGGGCTCCCAGAGGAACAATTCAGACCGGCGCTTTCTCTCCAGGCCGATCCGGCCGGGGTCAAAGCGCCGGTCTTTTTTTGTTTCCGGTCACCTCGGCGAAAGAACAATTCCGAGGGGTTGGCAATGACCGACAGGACAGACAGCGCAAGGCGCCGGCGGATCGTCACGATCGTTGGCGCGGCGATTTCCGCGATGCTTCCAGCGGCCGCGATGGCGCAGGAGGCCGTGACGGTCGCCGGCTATGGCGGCGCAATGCGCAAGGGCTTCGATGCGGCGCTGGTCAATCCCGCCGCGCAGAAGCTCGGCCTCAAGATCCGCAGCGAAACCCACGGCGACCTGCCTTCGATCCGGGTGCAGGTCCAGTCGGGCGCGCCGGCCTGGGACCTCGTGCATCTCGGCGGCGACGAATGCGCCCGTGGCGAGAGCGAAGGGCTGTTCGAGCCGCTCGACCTCTCGAAGCTCGACGATGTCGCGATCCCGGCCGCGGCGCGCGGCAAGAGCTGGGTCGCGACGAACTACTACTCGGTGGTGCTGGCCTGGCGCACCGACAAGGTGAAGCAGCCGCCGAAGTCCTGGGCCGATTTCTGGGACGCCAAGGCGTTTCCGGGCCGCCGCGCCGTCTCCGGCCTCGCCCAGGAGACGCTGGAGATCGCGCTGCTGGCCGATGGCGTTGCCAAGGACAAGCTTTACCCGCTCGATGTCGAGCGCGCCCTTGCCGCGATCAAGCGCCTCAAGCCGCAGATCGGCGTGTTCTGGACCACGGGCGCCCAGTCGACGCAGCTGATCAAGGATGGCGAGGTCGACCTGATCGCGATCTATGGCAGCCGGGTCTCGCCGGTGATCGAGGACGGCAGCGCTGTCCAGTTCTCTTACGACCAGGGCCTGCTCGGCTATGGCTGCATTGCCGTGCCCAAGGGCGCCAAGAACGCGGCCAAGGCGAAGGAGCTCGCTTTGGCGATGATCTCGCCGGAGATCCAGGCCAACATCATCGAGACGATGGACAATTACGGCCCGGTCAACGCCAAGGCCTATGAGGTCCGCAAGTTCACGCCGGAACAGCTCGCCAAGACCAATTCCTCGCCGCAGAACGCCGCAAAGCAGGTGCTGATCGACGCGGCCTGGTGGGCCAAGAACGGCGACAAGGCGGAAGAGGCCTTCAAGTCGGCGATCCTGCAATGAAGGTTCCGGTTTCGATCCGGGGGCTCTCGAAGAAATTCGGGTTGTTCGAGGCCCTCAAGGACATCAATCTCGACATCGCGCCCGGCGAGTTCGTCACGCTGCTCGGCCCGTCCGGCTCGGGCAAGACGACGCTGCTGCAGGTGCTCGCCGGCTTCGTCACCCCGACCAGCGGCAGCATCCTGGTCGCAGGCGAGGAATTGCTGACCAGGCCTCCGCACCAGCGCGAGATCGGCCTCGTCTTCCAGAACTACGCCCTGTTTCCGCATATGAACGTGTTCGAGAACGTCGCCTATCCGCTCAAGCTCCGGCGCCTCTCGCGCAGCGAGATCGAGACCAGGGTGCGCGGCGCGCTCGACATGGTCAGGCTGAGCCAGTTCATCGATCGTCCCGTCGACAAGCTCTCTGGCGGGCAGAAGCAGCGCGTCGCTCTGGCGCGGGCGATCGTCTTCGAGCCGCGCATCCTGCTGATGGACGAATCGCTCTCGGCGCTCGACAAGAAGCTGCGCGAGCAGATGCAGATCGAACTGCGCCATCTGCATGAACGCCTGCACACGACGACGGTGTTCGTGACGCATGACCAGCGCGAGGCGCTGACCATGTCGGACCGGATCGCGGTGATCAACAATGGCGCCCTGATCCAGTTCGACACGCCGCGCGCGATCTACGACCGACCACGAACGCGCTTCGTCGCCGATTTCGTGGGCGAGACGACCTTCCTGCCGGTCGAACTCGGCAGCGGCGGCGCGAGCGTCTTCGGCACACCCTTGCGCCTGCCGGATCATGCGGGAGCATCGACCGCCAACCCGCGCGAAAGTTGGCTGGCGCTGCGTCCGGAAAAGCTGGCGATCGGCCCGGCCGCCGGCCCGGAGGCCGAGGTCAACTCCTTCTCGGCTGTGGCGCGCGAGACGATCTTCCAGGGCGACAGCCTGCTGGTGATCGCCGGCTTCCCGGATGGCCAGAACATCGCCGTGCGTGTGGTGCCGCAGGAGGCTAATCGCGGCCTCGTGCCGACGCCTGGCCAGCCGATCCACATCAACGTCCACCGCAATGACAGCATCCTGGTCAGCGGCGATGTCTGAGGCGCGATCCATGACCAGTGTGATCGCGGCCGTACCACCGGCCTCCTCCGACGCCTCCTATTTCGCCCGCGCCGAGCGGCGCGAGGCGTGGTCCTTCGCGCTTCTCGCCGTGCCCGGGCTCGTCGTCATCGGGCTGCTGCTGATCGTCCCGGTCGGCTGGCTCTTCGTCCTCTCCTTCATCGGCAAGGATGGCGGCGTCTCGCTCGAGAACTATGCAAGACTGGCGCAGCCGGTCTACGTCATCACTTTCGTGACGACCTTCCAGATCGCCGGGATCGTGACCTTGGGCTCGATCCTGCTCGGCTATCCCGTCGCCTATCTGCTCTCGCAGCTCAGCCCGCGGGCGGCGGCGATCTGCATGATCTTCGTGATCCTGCCGTTCTGGACCTCGGTGCTGGTGCGCACCTATGCCTGGCTCGTGCTGCTGCAGCGACGAGGCCTGATCAACAGCTGGCTCGTTAGCCTCGGCATCATCAACGAGCCGATCCCGCTGGTGAACAACTTCATCGGCACCACGATCGGCATGCTGCATGTGTTGCTGCCCTTCATGATCCTGCCGCTCTATTCGAGCATGAAGACCATCGACACCGACTATCTGAAGGCCGCGTCGAGCTGTGGCGCCTCGCCGATGCGGGCCTTCTGGGACGTGTTCTTCCCGCTCAGCCGCCCCGGCCTCTTCGCCGGCACGGTGCTCGTCTTCATCCTGAGCCTCGGCTTCTACCTGACGCCGGCTTTGCTCGGCGGCGGGCGGGTCAGCATGTGGTCGATGCAGATCGCCACCAATGTCTCGACCTACAGCAACTGGGGCGCGGCCAGCGCGCTCGGCGTGCTGCTGCTTGTCGTGACGATCGCCATCCTCGCCGCGCTGAACAAGGTGTTCCGCGTCGACAAGCTCTATGGGGGCCGCTGATGCTGACCGCCGCCGCCAGCGCCACCCAGATCAGGCACTATCAGAGGCTCTGGCTCTACGGGCTCTGCGCGCTGATCTTCACCTTCCTGATCGTGCCTTGCGTGCTGATCGTGCCGATGTCGTTCTCGGCCTCGAACTATCTCGAGTTTCCGCCGCGGGCGTGGAGCCTGCGCTGGTATCGCGAGTTCTTCGACTCCGCCGAGTGGATGGATGCGCTCTGGCTCTCGCTCCGAGTCGCCGGACTGACGACGCTGATCGCGACGCCGATCGGCACCGCGGCAGCCTACGGGCTCTCGCAGATGCCGGAGCGATTGACCAAGCCGCTGCGCATGTCCTTCCTGCTGCCGATGATCGTGCCGAACATCCTGGTCGCGATCGGCGTCTTCTTCGTCTTCGCCAAGCTCGGGCTCAACAACACGGTCACCGGCCTCGTGCTCGTCGGCGTCATGCTGGCGCTGCCCTTCGTGTTGGTCACGGTGTCGAGCGGATTGCAATCCTTCGACGGCAATCTGGAGCGGGCGGCGCGCAGTCTCGGCGCCACCAGGCTGAAAGCGTTCCTCACCGTGACGGTGCCTCAGATCAAGAGCTCGATCGCGGCCGGGGCGCTGTTCGCCTTCGTCGCCGCCTTCGACGAGGTGGTGATCGCCCTCTACATCTCCAGCGGCGAGAACTCGACGCTGCCGCGCCGGATGTTCGCCAACATCCGCGATCAGGTCGACCCGCTGGTCGCGGCAGTGTCCTCGGTGCTGGTCGTCGCCTCGATCGTGCTCCTGCTGATCGTCCAGATCGCGAAGCGGCCGGAAAAGGGAGCAGCGCGATGACTGCGAGATCCGTTTCGAAGCGTGGGGACGAGGAGGCGGCAGAGCTGGACTCGCTCTGCCAATACGCGATCCAGGGCGTGCACGAAGCCTCCTATCTGGAGTTCCTGCGTTTCGCACCTTTGGAGAAGCCGGGCGAGGAGATCAGGGCGACGCTGCATCCCGGCTGCGACCGGATGCGCCTGCCTGCCCATATCGAAGCGCGCGCCGGCTTCTATCTCGCCGATGCGTTGACGGCAGTCTCGCAATCGACCTGGCCGAGCGCTTTTGCCGGGGCGCGAAACGTCATGGCCGGCGCCCTGCAGATCGCAGCGGGCGAGCGGCAGGTCGTAACCCGCTGTGCCGGGAGCGGGCGCCACGCCTATGCCGGGCGGGCGGCGCGCGGCTCCTACCTCAATCATGCGGCGATCGCGGCGTCCTATCTGCGCGAGAGCCTGCCGCGTATCGCGGTGCTCAGCCTCGGCGAGCATCATGCGAGTGGAACCCAGGCGATTTTCCTGGCGCGCGCCGATGTGCTCTGCGTGTCGGTTCATGGCGATCCCGCCCAGCGCTACCCGTTCTACACCGGCTATGCCGACGAGCATGGCAGCGAAGGCGCCGCCGGCGCCAACCTCAATCTCGTCCTCGGGGCCGAAGCCGACGAAAAGGCTGCCGATGCCGCGCTGGCCGAGGCCTGCGAGGCGATCCGGCGTTTCTCGCCGGGCGCGGTCGTGATCGATATCGAGGCTGGGCTGACGGCGCCGTTCGACCGCCTCGCGATGTCAGGCCCCGCCGCCGCGGCGCGCAAGCTTTCAGGTGCCCTGAATTGTCCGGTCATGGTGATCGCATGTGAGACCAGCTAGCCGGCCGCGCGCCTTTGCATAGGGTGCCCGGCCGAACCCGCCTTTTTCATCAACGTCGCAAGGCATTTCGCGGTGTCCTTCCCGCAAGGACGGACACGAACAAGCGGATGAACCGGCGCCGGCATGCGGACAGCCCGTCCGCGTGCGCGGCGCCGTTTTCACATGGGGAGGAGAGATATGACGCAGTTTTCATCGGGCATGATGATGTCGCGCTTCGCATTCGCTGCCGCTGTGCTGATCGGCTCGGCGCAGATCGCCCTGGCGCAGGATTCGGTCACCTTCGCCGGCTTCGGCGGGCAATACCAAAGCAGCGTCCGCAAGGCGCTGTTCGACCCGGCCGGCAAGAAGCTCGGCGTGCGCGTCCGCGAGGAGAGCCATAGCGGCCTCGCCAGCGTCAGGGTGCAGGTCCAGTCCGGCAAGCCCGGCTGGGATATCGTCCAGCTCGGCGAGGCCGATTGCGCCCGCGGCCAGAGCGAAGGGCTGTTCGAGCCGCTCGATTATTCGAAGATCGACACGGCCGGCATCGCGCCGCTGGCGCGCGGAACGGCCTATATCGGCAGCAACTATGTCTCGACCGTGCTGGCCTGGCAAAAGGACAAGTACAAGGACAAGCCGCCGCGCAACTGGAAGGATTTCTGGGATCCCAAGGCGTTTCCGGGCCGGCGGGCCATGCACATCTATCCGCAGGAGAGCATGGAGATCGCGCTCCTCGCCGACGGTGTCGACAAGGACAAGCTCTATCCGCTCGACGCCGACCGAGCCCTGGCCTCGCTGGCGAAGCTGAAGCCTTCGATCGACGTGTTCTGGCAGTCTGGCGCCCAGGCCTCGCAGCTCCTGAAGGACGGCGAGGTCGACATGATCGTGATCTGGGGCAGCCGGGTCGCCAGCGTGCTGGCCGATGGCGCACCGGTCGATTTCACCTACGACCAGGCCCTGCTCGGCTTCGGCTGTTTCGGCATCCCCAAGGGCGCCGCCAATGCCGCCGCCGCCCAGCGCATGATCGCGCAGATGGTCACGCCCGAAATCCAGGCCAATATCCCCGATCTGCTGCCCTATTACGGGCCGATCAACGAGCGCGCGTTCTCGGTCAAGCAGTTCTCGGCCGAGGCGCTGGCGAAGGCCAATTCCTCGCCGCAGAACAAGGACCGCCAGGCGCCGCTCCAGCCCGCCTGGTGGGCCGACAACATCGCCCGCGTGCAGGAGCGCTACCAGGCGCTGATCGCGAAGTGAGCCTTTGAGGATTGCCTGAGATGAAGACGATCTTCCATCCCGACCAGTACGGTCATCACGTGCGCACCCGGCTCTCGGGCGGTGCGCTCACCACGGCGCTGGAGGTGCCGGACCGGGCGCGCGTCCTGCTCGCCGCGGCCGAAGGCTGTACCGAAGCCGTGGTCGCCCCGGGACCAGCGGATCTTTCGCTGATCCGGCGCGTCCACGACGCCGATTATCTCGCCTTCCTCGAAACCGGATTTGCCGCCTGGAAGCAGCGCTTCCCGGCGAGCGAGGAACTGCGTCCGAGCCTGCATCCCAACGCCTATATGCGGCGGCTGCCGCAGGACCTTTTGGGCCGGGCCGGCTACTACATCGCCGATGCGGCGAGCGTGCTGCTTGCAGACAGCTGGGCGGCAATCCTCGCCAGCGGCGCGACCGCGATCGATGCGACGGCACGAGTCCTGAACGGCGAGCGGGCGGCCTATGCGCTGTGCCGGCCGCCGGGGCACCACGCCTATCGCGACCAGGCCTGCGGCTACTGCTTCCTCAACAACACGGCGCTGGCGGCGACTTTGGCGCGTGACAGCGCCGGACGCGTCACGATCCTCGATGTCGACGTGCACCATGGCAACGGCACGCAGCAGCTGTTCTATGACCGGGCCGACGTGCAGACCATCTCGGTCCATGCCGACCCGGCGACAGTCTACCCGTTCTATGCCGGCTATGCCGACGAGATCGGCGCGGGGGAGGGGGAGGGCTTCAACCTCAACCTGCCGGTTCCCGAGCGGGCCGACGATGAGGTCTATCTCGCTGCCGTCCGGCAGGCGGTCGACAAGGCAAAAGCCTTCTCGCCCGATATCCTCGTGATCGCGCTTGGGCTCGATCCCTCGGTGGCCGATCCTTTCGCCTGCACGGCTGTGACGACAGAGGGGTTCAGGCGGATGGGCGAGAGCCTCGCCAGCCTGCGGCGGCCGACCGTGATCATCCAGGAAGGCGGCTATCCCTCGCCGGTGCTCGGCGACAATCTCGCGGCCTTCCTGACTGGGTTCCAGGAGGCGATGGCGTGAGCGGTCCAGCTGCGCCCGCTCTCGACGATGCGTTGATGGCGCCGCTGCCGCAGTTCGCCGGCGACGAGCTGGCCGGGATGCTGCGCGAGCATTTCGGGATCAGCGGCTCGTTGGCGCGGATCAGCGGCGAGCGCGATCTCAACCTCCATGTCGCCTGCGCGGATGGCCGCGACGTCGTCTTCAAGATCTGCGGCGACTCCGACAGCTCCGAGGAGCTGGCCTTCCAGAATGCGGCGCTCACCCATCTCGCGCGGACCGATCCGGCCCTGCCGCTGCCGCGCGTGGTCGCCGCACGCGACGGCAGCACCATCGTGGCGCATGAGCATGGCGGCCGGCGCTATCTGCTGCGCGTCCTGACCTATCTGCCGGGCGAGCCTGCGCTCGGCAGCACGCTGTCGCGGGCCCAGCGGGTCGAGATCGGCATGCTGGCGGCGCGGCTCGATCGCGCTCTGGCCGACTTCGATCATCCCGGCGCGAACCGGGCCTTCATCTGGGATCTCGTCCATTTCGCCAGCCTGCGCGAGAAGGTCGCCTTCCTCGATACCGACCAGCGCAAGGCTCTGGCGGGGCGCGTGCTCGACCGCTTCGCCGAAACCGTCGCGCCGCTTCTGCCGGCGCTGCCCCGGCAGGTCGTCCATAACGACCTCAACCAGAACAACCTGCTGCTGCGGCCGCAGGACGGCTCGGTCTCCGGCATCATCGATTTCGGCGACATGATCAGGACGATCCGCGTCGCCGAGGTCGCGATCGCCGCCGCGCATCTGCTCTATCGCGAAACCGATCCCATGAGCGCGATGGCGCAGGTGGTGAAGGGCTATGCCCGGGTCTTGCCGCTCGCGATCGACGAGATCGCGGTGCTGCCGGTTCTGATCCAGGCGCGGCTCGTGACCCGCGAGCTCATCGTCTCCTGGCGCCGCCAGGCCAATCCCGCCGCGACCACCTCCTATCGCGACGACGTCAGCCGCTTTGGCTGGGAGGCGCTCGCCCGCTGCGACGCGCTGCCTCCGGCCGAACTCCACGCCCGCCTTGCCGAGGCCGCCGGCCTCGGCAACCGTTGACGATCTCCCCGGAAAGAAGCCCGCCATGTACGACACGCTGATGGAACGCCGCGCCCGCCTGCTCGGGCCGATGTACAAGCAATTCTACCAGGCCCCGTTCGTGCCGGTGCGCGGCGAGGGGGTCTGGGTGACGGATCAGGACGGTAAGCGCTATCTCGACGCCTACAACAACGTCCCGCATGTCGGCCATTGCCATCCTCGGGTGGTCGAGGCGGCGAGCCGCCAGCTCGCGACCTTCAACTCCAACACCCGCTATCCCAGCGAATTGATCGTCGACTATGCCGAGCGCTTGGCCGAGACCATGCCGGACCCGCTCAAGGTCTGCATGTTCGTCTGCTCGGGAACCGAGGCGAACGAGCTCGCCTGGCGGATCGCGATGGCCAATTCCGGCGGCAGCGGCGCGCTGATCACCCGCTCGGCCTTCCACGGCAATTCGACGATCATCGGCGCGCTCGATTCCTCGACGCTTCCCCCTGAGCGCCAGCAAAGCTGGGTCGCGACCGTGCCGGCCCCCGAGCATCGCGGCGTCGGCGACAGGACGCCAAAGCTGACGGCCTCGCAGTATGCCGAGCAGTATCGCCGCGCGATCGCCGGCCTCGCCGAGCGCGGGCACCGGCCGGCCGCCTTCTTCGCCTGCCCGGTCTTCGCCAGCGACGGCCTCTACAGCCCGCCGGCTGGCTATCTCGACGAAGCGATCGCCGAGGTCCGCAAGTCCGGTGCATTGATCATCGCCGACGAGGTCCAGTCGGCGCTCGGGCGGACCGGGACGCATTTCTGGGGCTTCCAGCATGCCGGCATCACGCCTGACATCGTCACCATGGCCAAGCCTATGGGTAATGGCCTGCCGCTCGCCGTCGTCATCACCCGCCGCGAATTGGTCGAGGGCTTCTTGAAGACCGAGCGCTATTTCAACACCTTCGGCGGCAACCAGGTCGTTGCTGCCGCCGGCATTGCCGTGCTCGACGTGCTGCGCGACGAGGGCCTGCAGGAGAACGCGCTTCAGGTCGGCGCCTATTTGCGCGGCCGGCTGGCCGGACTGATGGAGACCGACGAGCGCATCGGCGATGTCCGCGGCACCGGCCTGTTCGTTGGCGTCGAGATCGTCAGGGATCGCGCGAGCCAGGCGCCGGCCCCCGAGGCCGCGCGGGCGATCATCGAGGAGCTTCTGCAGCAAGGCGTGCTCGTCGGCATCACCGGCGCAGGCCGCAACCTGCTCAAGATTCGGCCGCCCATGGTCTTCTCGCGGGAGAATGCCGACCAGCTGGTGGATACGCTGGAGCGGGCGCTTCGGCTGACAGTGGCCCGGCGGTAGCTGCCGTGCTGCGCTGATCTCGATTTATGGAGCCGGATGTGTGGTGTCGGGGCGGTAGTCCAAAAGAGCCTCGAGAAGCGCTCGATTGGCCGTTGAAGAAGACCGTCCTGGTTCTAGCGTGGGGCAGTTGTTGGACTGGCGGAAAATTCGCTGAGGACGACCGCAGATGATCTTCGCTTTCGTCATCATCGCGGCGATCTATCTCGTGATCGCGAGCTTCACCGCCCTCAATTCGGTGCTCGAGGCCGAACGTCCCGTTCTAGCCGTCAACGATCTGGCCGTGATTGTGCTGGTGAGCGTGGCCGCGCGTCGCATTGCGGCGCGCGGACTCGATGCATTCCGTCAGACAATCGACGGCGTTCAGCGTCGGGATCGCGATGCTCACGATCGTGGGAACAGCTCCGTCGCCGAGGCCAATCTGTTCAGTAAAGCCGGGGTGAGTTCGCGATTTCCGGCCTTGCTGCCATCATCGGCAGGGGCTCGTCCTCGACCGCGAGTGAGTCCTCGACCACCGGAATCCGGGTCACGGAGTTCTGCATGGCCCACATGGCTGCCTGGGTGCGGTTCCTGACTCGCACCTTCCGGAGGATCGCCTTGACATGCACCTTCACGGTAGCCTCGGCGATCTCGAGTTTGCGTGCGATCACCTTGTTGGATTCACCCAGCATCAACCCTTCGAGGATGCTGACCTCCCGGGCCGAAAGGCCCTGGAACGGCGAGCCGTCGGCCCTGCGCTGCACGCCTTGAAGCAGGCGCTGCGGTTCGACCGCGACCTCTGAGAGCTGCGACAGCAGATCGGGAGGAAACACGGCGCCGTTGGCGATGATGACTTCCAGCGAGGTGATGAGATCTTGCGGCGATACGGACTCGACGAGATAGCCGACCGCTCCGAGCTGCATGGCGCGGCGCATCAGTTCGCGGCTGTCGCGAAGAGCGAGCGCGACGATTTTGGCGCTCTTGAACTGTCTCCGGATGTCGCCGACGATGGAACAGGACATGTCGTCGATCACGACGATGAAGAGGTCAGGTGTCTTCTGGTCTTCGCAGCCTTGGAAATCGAGGCTGGTCGATCTCTGACTAACCCGGAAGCGCGCACCATCCAGCAATTGGGTGATACCTTCGCGGAGCAGGGCGTTATCGCTCAGTACGGCAGTCTCGATAATGTCAGCCATTGTTACTCCCCTTTACTCACAACAAGACTGATGTCGCGGATGCAACAGGAGGCGTAGGCTTTCGCTGTCGGTGATTTTTTGTTTGTTGGTGAGAGCCCGGACGCAATACGTGCAGGCTAATCACTTGTGGGCACCGCGTGACGATGAGGGATGCCGTGCCCTCGGCTCGATGGTTAATAATTAGTTCATTCGGATGTATTCGTCTTGTCAGGAAAATTACGATCCTGTCAGGAGAATCCTTACACGCGAGAGCATGAGATGATCACGGAAGCTTGATCTCGCTCTCGGCACATTACTTCAGGTTGTAGGATCGACTTTGAGAATTCGAATAAGATCCTTCGCCAGGACGGCGGCCTCTGTCCGGTTGCGTACATTGAGGCTACGCATCAGGGCAGAGACATGGATCTTCGCTGTCGGTTCCGCGATATGAAGCGCTTGGGCGATTTCCCGGTTCGAGAGTCCGTCTGCCAGCAGCGACAGGACGTCTTTCTGCCGGCGCGTCAGCCCGAACGGGTCCTGCTGCGAGCTGATGCGGCGCTGTGGTGTTTCGCGTGAGCGATAACTATCCGCGGCTGAGCCGAACGGAGTGAGGCCGCGCGGGATCGCAAGACGCCCGGCGAGGGCCTCCTTGACTGCTTCGATGATCTCGTCGTCGCGCTGCAGTTTCGAAATGAAGCCGTGGAATCCTTCGGCGACGTAGTGGAGAACCTGGTCGAAGGTGGCGTTGCTCGAGATAACGACATAGCGCGTCGTTGTAGAGGCTCGCTTGAAGTCCCAGATGATCTGCGGATCAGAGGAGCCCGTGAGGCTGAGGCTGACCAGTACAAGCTGAATTGGCTGATCTTCCATCAGGTTACGCATCAGCCCGTCGAAGTCCGCAGCTTCGAGGATTTCGGCCTGTGGCAGTGCTGCCTGCAGAATGGTGCGCAGGCCGGTGCGGTAGAGCGCATGCTCGTCGGCAACGAGGATCCTGGTCATGTTCGCGCCGCCGCTCTGTCGCCTTTGCAATTGGGAGACGCAGCCGCATTGGTGGGCGTCGCCCGTTCACAGGCGGTGCCGGATATAAGCTCCTATCCCCATCACCTGTCGTAGCGGGAACGGTCTTCCAAGTCGCGACGCTCTTCGGGAGGTGCTGTTGCTTGGCGCGTGGCCATTGTTGTTTCGCTCAGGCCAAGTTGAGTACTCCGCACAGGGCCTGGTGAGACAGTCGAGAGCGCCGATGGCTTAGTCAGGTCTCTCAGACGTCGAGAATCCAGCCATGGCTGGCGCCGTACCTGATGATATCAAGGCGCGAGTGCAGCATCAGTTTCTTGCAGGCTCGGTAGCGGTAGGTCTCGACGGACTTGATGCCGAGGCCGACGCGTCGCGCGATCTCCTTGTTGGAGTGACCGACGGCGGCCAGGCGCAGGACCTGCATCTCGCGGTAGGTCAGCGTTCCGTTCGTCGCCGCGGGAGACAAGCCAGGGCTAGGGCAAAGCTTGCGGATCCATTCCGAACGGAAATCTTCCAGCTCCGAGTCGATGTAGACCCCGCCGCTCAGGACCGTCCTGATCGCCTGCGCCACCTTCTCGCTCGCGGAAGCCTTGAGGACATATCCGCGAATCCCGATCCTCAGCGCCTTCTGGACATAGTTCGGCTCCTCGTAATGGGTGAGCATCACGATCTGGGTGTCGGGTTTCTCTTCGAGGATGCGTTCGGCCAGTGCCATGCCGCTCATACCGGGCAGACCCATGTCGAGGACGGCAAGATCGGGCTGCTGGCTGCGCATGAGGAGCAGCGCCTCGGATCCGCAGGTCGCTTGCCCCACCAATTCGAGATCGGGCAAGCCGAGCACGAGAGCCTGCAGGCCCGCCAGCACGACGGGATGATCATCGACCAATATGATGCGCGCCGTCGTCAACCAGGGCTCCGTCGCGGCTCGCAGGCCAGAGGAGCAACAGCCGTGACGGCTGTGCCCTTGCCGGCACGCGGGCCGATCTCCAGTGTCCCGCCGATATCGTCCATGCGTTGACGCATTCCGCGGAGGCCGACGCCGTCGCTGGGGACGTTGTCCGGATGTATCGTCGCTGGCTGAAAACCGGCTCCATCATCGGCGATCGTGAGTGCGATCGACTCGCCCGTGAATTCCAGGGTGAGATCGAGTTTCCGCGCGCCGTGCGCGTGTTTGAGAATGTTCGTCAGTGCTTCCCGCGCCACCCGATACAGCGCGCCTTCGACGGCGATGGGTAGCCGCGCGGGTTCAGCTCCCTTCTTTCTGAACGAGAGGCCGAGTTTCCCATCCGCGGCGAACGAGACCGCCATGGTCTCGATGGCCCGGCTGAAGCCGAGTTCTTCGATGAGGCGTGGCCGGCCGCTGACGACGGCGTGGTGGATTTTGCGCCCAACCCCGGCGACATGTTCGACGATCTCGTCGAGACGTTTCTTGGCCAGCCCTTTCGCGCTTTCCCGCAACGCCCTCAGCTCCATGAGGACCAGGGCCATTTCCTGTCCGGCATGGTCGTGCAAATCCTGCGCGATGCGTTCGCGCTCATCGGCGCGGATGTGATTGAGTTCGTCCTGAAGTTTGTGCGTTCGTGCCTCCACGACGCGCAGTGCTTCCGCGACAAAGCAATATTGCTCGACCAACCTGAAGCGGTCGCTGCGCAACTCGTCGTATTGCTGCAAGGCAAGGTGGCGCTGCCGCTCGGCCGTCAGTCGCCTCATCCGTTCCGCAGCCGCGGAGAAGCGGGGGTCGAGGACGGGAAACAGCCGCAGCAGAAGCGTGGCAGGCCGGCTGTTGCGCCGCGGAACCAGGACATTGCCGACGCAGCGGTAACCGGTCGCGCCGTCAGGCCCGTCAAAGCTGACCCTTTCGATCAATGGCTGGCGCGAGCCTGAGCAGGCGAGGAGATAGCTGCGCAAGGCCTCGACCCGGCTCGTGCACATCTCGACCAGCGACGAGGTCGGGTTACCGGGATTGAGCAACTGGCTTGCGGCACGGTTGCGCGCGTGGACGCTTCCGTCGCTGAGAGCGATGACCGACGGCTCGACATAGGCTTCGAGGTCTAGTTCATGCCGAAGCTGCAGATGCATCATCGCGGAAGTATTCCCTCGTATCCGGGCCCAGTTCCATTCGCTTGAGATGGAGGATCACGCGGCACGCACCGTCGCCCCTGGCTATCGTCTGCTCGAGATCGACGGCGGCGTATCCAACCGCGTTGGCCGCTATCCGGCCGAAGATGTTCGAGGTCAGCATGCAGAGTGAGGGATGGTTGGTCGCGGCGTTTCCGAGAGGGCACGCGCAATTGCCGAATACGACCCGGTCGTCATCTTGCTCGATGACGGAGAAGGCCCCTCCAGCTCTGTTGTTGAGGTCGACGAGAATGTCGGTCAGCTGATTGCGGCCAAGATTTTGAACGCCGAGTGCTGCCTTGTACTGCTTCTCGATATTTGAACCGAGACGTGCCGCGATGCTGCTGACATAAGCGCAAGCATCTTCAACACCTGCGATCATCTCCAGCAACTCCACCATGTCGGCGACCAGCGTGCTGAAGAGACCTTGATGGTCAAAATCGATGTCCAGCGAGCCGACATTCAGCGGCAGCGCGTTGGTGGCGGATGGAGTCATGATGACTGCCCCTCCTAAACAGGGCGCCGCCCGATAGAGGCGCTCGTGGTGCGTGTGGAGATGGTTCACTTTGGGAAAATATCGGCTCCCTTCATCGTGAGTGCTTTTCGATTAACTTCGGGCTTCGTGCTTTGGTTCGTCATTGATTCCGGGGGTAAAATTTTAAATCCATTTCAAGATGAGAATAATATTTAAATTCGATTGGTGTATATCCGTTTCGCTAACACTAACGCTGTATCAGCATTCCATAATTAAAAAAAATAATCGATCATAAAAAATTTAAATTTACGTTTTTTGTTATCACATCTGAGTGAAGACTGGATGCGCCGCGAGATTGTCGACGGCTCTTGCCTCGGGTGGGCAAGTTAAAGGATATTCAAGATCGCTGCAGGCGAGGCCGGTGGGGTAATTTTAAGGCGATCTCAAGGCTCGAAAAGCGTATCCTAAAATTGATAATAACAGCTTATTGGAAGGCTGTCTGCCAAAATCTGAGTAGACCTGTATCAGTTGGATTTTATACAACAGCAATTCTAATATAGGTTGTACCTCCGGCCGCCACCTGGCCGATACGAGTGTACGATGAATCCGGATAGGGATTGCAAAGCGGCAAGTAGATTTTACAAATTCATTGTATAATTAATTTTCTTCGGTGTGATCAAAAATATTAAGAGCATCATTTCTACAATTTCCCATGTCGGGCGCGCTAATTGCACGGCTGTGATGCTGGCAATGCGCCGAAGTGCGCGGAGCGCGAGGCCGATTGTTCCATCTTGAACTTGTGATCGCGCTCGAACTCGAGATGGCAGCATTCTCGCCCGGACGGTGGTGATCAGCTCGACTAGGTCAGCCATTTCCCTGCTGGAGCCAGCCAAAGTGCCGAATTGGCGTGATGCTCCTGCGTTCTTGTGAACCGTCGTTCACATCCGCCAATCACGAAGCGACTGGATCAGACCGACGAACCCCGCGGTGAAACGCCTTGTCAGCCAGCTTCTGAAGCCGTCGCCACGCAAATGGCAGGAAGTTCTGCTGGGCATGATCCACGGGCATGCGCAGCACCAGGCCAAGGTCGATGAGCATAGCGCCACCGGCCTGAGCGGCGAGGCGACGGATGTCGACCCTGCTTTCCGCTAAAGCTCGGCAATATGGCGCGTGACGTCGTCGATCGCAGATCGTCGAGCAATTGGCTGAAGCGGATCTGGACGCCGAAGGTCGTCTGCAGGCCCTGCGCCGCCTGCGTCAACAGGAGCGAGTCGAAGCCAAGCTCAAGGAAACTCGGGCCCGTCTCGTCCGCGCCGAAAGGCTGCCTCGACCGGTTCTCGAAGATCGCTGCGACCCGGCCGCCGAGCCCCGAACGGCCCGGGAGGATGTCGGTGTCCCCGGAGGTAGCCATGGCCGGTTCCTGCTCGGGTTGAGTGGGAAGGGATTCAAGGACGGCAGCCGCGGGCGCGGCTGTGAGCGCGGGGCCGGAGGCTGGCGCTTCGACCCAGTGCCGGCTGCGTTCGAAGGGATAGGTCGGCAGCGAGACGCGGCGCGGCTGTCTGGTTGAGCTTCTCCCAGGAGTCCACGAGTTCGTAGCCGAGCGCGCATTGCCTCTTCAGATGAGTTGTCGAACCTCGTCGATGCGAATGACGTCGTCCTCGCCGAAATAGCTGCCGTTCTGGATTTCGATGAGCTCGAGCGGCTCGGTGCCGTCGTTCTCCAGCCGGTGCGCTGCACCGAGCGGGATGAAGATGTGGTCGTTCCTGCCGAAGCGACCGACGGTCTCGTCGACCGTCACGGTGGCAGTGCCGCGCACGACGATCCAATGTTCCGAGCGGAAGCGATGCTTCTGCAGCACCAGGTGCCCTTTCGGCGCGACGACCATGCGTTTCACCTGGAAGCCTTCGCCGGCATCGACGATCTGATAGGAGCCCCAGGGGCAGTGAACGCTCGGATGCGTCTCGGCCTGGCTGCAGCCCTTGCTGCGCAGGAGCTCGACGACCTGCTTGACCTCGGCCGCGCGGTTGCGATCGGCGACCAGTACCGCGTCGCGGTTCGCGACCACGATCAGATCCTCGACACCGAGGACGGAGGTCATCGGTCCGTCGGTCGAGACCAGGCAGTTATGCGCGTCGACCAGCTCGACATTGCCGCGGCGGGCATTGCCGCTGCCGTCATGATCGCTCAGCGCCCAAAGTGCATCCCAGCTCCCGATGTCGGACCAGCCGCACGACATCGCGACGACGGCGGCCCGGTCTGTGCGTTCCATGACGGCAAAGTCGATCGAACGCTTCTGTGCTCTGACGAACCCGTCCAGCGCCAGCGCTAAGGCGCCACCCTCGTCGCTTCCACGAGCAACGGCTGCTTCGACCGCGTTTACCGTCGCCGGCTCGAAGGCGCGATACTCCTCGATCAGGTTGCGCGCACCGAACAGGAAATTGCCGGAGTTCCATAACCAGCCTCGGCGCAGATAGTCAGCAGCGCGATGCCCGTCAGGTTTTTCGGTGAAGCAATCGACGCATCGAGCCTCGCCTTCGAGCATCGTGCCTGGCTCGATCCAGCCATAATCCGTGCATGCGTGTTGCGCCGGGATTCCGAAGGTGACGAGCCGCCCGGCACGGGCGGCGGGCAGGCCGCAGGCGACGGCGTGGCGGAAGCCGGCGCGGTTGGCCACGATATGGTCGGAGGCGACGACGAGGACAGTGCTGTTCGCCTGCTGCTCTTCCGCGATCAGGCAGCCAGCGAGGATGGCGGGACCGGAATCGCGTCGCTCAGGCTCGAGCACGATCCTGGCCTCGGCGTTGATCTCCGCCAGCTGCTTTTCGGCCAGGACGCGGTGACTATGGTTGGTCAGGACGAGCGGTGGGTCGAACAGCTTGTTGCGCAGACGTAGGACCGTGTCCTGAAAGGTGGAGCGCTCGCCGAGCAGCATGGCGAACTGCTTGGGAAGGGAGTTGCGCGAGGTCGGCCACAGCCGCGTCCCGGCACCGCCGCACATGATGATCGGACGAATTCTCGCAGACATGTCGACCCTCTCAGCATGAACTGGAATCGGGTCGCTGCTGGCTGGCGAAACCCGTGAGTTGGCGCATCGGCGTCTTTACCCCGTTCGCCCGGCAGGACGAGCGGCCAGGGCCGCTGTCGGTCCGAGCGAACGGCAAGCGCCGGTCGGGCAGGGACGGGGGATGACTTCCCGGAGTGAATTGACGCGTCCAAAGCTAGCTCCGATCGCCAAGCCCAAAGCCTGGCGCCGCGATGCGGGCAGGATGTCAGGACCGGCGGCGTTTTCCGCTTCGGCATTCGGGCCAAGACGCGTCGTCACTGGATTAATCCCATAGTCGAGCGGAGAGGTCGTCGCTGGGTCAGAGCGTTATCTCGCGTTGCGTGGGAAGTAGCCCTTCCTCGTTGCTGCCGGGGTGTTCACCTCCCAAAGCGTCTTATCCACCCCGGCGAGATCCGGTTTGATTGTTGATGGATGGTTGGCCTTTCGACTAACCGCAGCGGCGTAGTCGGTCTGGGTTGCGCAGCCACCCGCGTGCCGTGGCGGGCACAAAGGCTTCCTGCTGGCGGCTTGTGGCCGTGCGAGGCGAGCCTCGCTTCGAGATGGGTTGGCTGGACCAGTTCATTGGCGAGTTAATGGGTAACGAAACCGTCATAATGAACAGGGGCGCCAAGAGTAGATTAAGAATAGATCATCAATAAAGCACAATATGGGATCAAAGATAAAATAAACCTAAAACCCACTAGCCGTGCTGCGGGGCTTGGCAGGGCGCTGCTCTTCGCCGTCTCACATCTTGATGATGATCAAGTCGAAAGATGTGGTGCGGCTACTCTGCTAGGCGCTTTCGACGGCCTGCGTCGGCCAATGAGTTATTTACTCATATTTAGGATTATCTAATAGTATTCTTAGTTCGAATCGGCTGAAGGCGCTGTATGAGGCAAGCATGATTCGAGATCGGAAAAATACAGTGGCCGAATACGAAAGCGGTTCGTACAGTTATGTGGCGACTCTTACAATCTTAGCGGCCAATGAGTTGGCTTCTAATGATATTGACTATGTTCCATTGTTAATAAAATCCGGATTGCCGTCGTCGCTTTCCAGTGATGCGTTGGCTATTGTGCCTGTCCGAAGTCAATCGGAATTTCTTGATTTGGCAGCCGATGCCTTGAAGGATGATTTGCTTGGATTTCATCTCGCATTGAATTTTGATTTCCGTGCGCTCGGCTTCATTTATTACGTAGTTGCCTCTGCTGAAAATTTAGCAGAAGCACTCACCAAAGAGGAGGAGTATTCAGCGATCCTGAACGAACCGGTGCGGCTGCGCAGCGGCAAGACGAGTGGCGTATCTGTCGAGCTGAGCTATGAAGGCCTGGATCCCCATCTGGACCGCCATTTTTCGGAGTTCTGGATCACGGGTACGCTCAAGCAATGTCGCGACTTCACGAACCGCGAGCTGGTCCCAACCTCCGCGACGATGGTCCATCTGCGGGCGGGCAAGGTGCCGGAGATGGACCGCTATTTCGGTCGGGAAGTCGTCTTCGGGGCGGACAGGGATCTTCTCGAATTTGGAAAGGATGCGGGCGATCTGCCGCTCGTCACGCATGATCCGCATCTTCATCAGCTTTTGAGGCGGCTGCAAAGCAGCGGCTCCACGGTGCGCGCTCCGGAGCCGGAAACTCTGCAGCTACGCGTGGAAAAGGCGATCGCCGCGCGTCTTCGCTACGGGACTGTCACCATCGACGCTACTGCCAGTGACCTCGGAACGAGCGCGCGCACCCTGACGCGGAAGCTTGCAGAGGAGGGGGCGAGCTTCAGCAGCATTCTCGACGGTGTCCGAGCCTCTCTCGCCGTTCGATATATGCGAAGCGGCGAGATCACCATGTCGCAGCTCGCCTGGCTGCTGGGCTATCGCGAGCCGAGCACTCTGGTCCGGGCATTCAAGCGATGGACCGGCAAGACGCCGACGGAGTTCTCGCGTGAGCTCAAGCAAGGCAAGTTCGACGACGCCTGACGGGGGATTCGCTGCAGGTGCACATTGGCGGGAAAAGGCAACGATTTGGCGGGCGAAGCTATGACGCGCCTGCCGCCTTTCACCTATACACGCATCGTCCTACTTCGGCTGCCTCGCGAATCAGCGGGCCGAAAAATCGCTACGAGACGAGTCCACGTTGCTGTGGTGAAGCAGCGCGTGATCTGTGCGCCGTCTGAATACGACTTGGGAAGTTGAAATGAATTTCTGGGCTAACAAGTAGCGGATTTTATCCGTTCTGTGCAGTTTGACAGCAGCATCCAGATTACCTGCGCATCTTCTCCAATCGTTGCTTCCGCGTAATCCAGCCGCCGACTAGCCGTACTGGTTAGTCCAGGGCGGAGCTGTCTCTGCTTGAGCGGCTTCGCATGTCCACCACCCGAGAGAGACTGCATGACTATATACTACGTATCGCCCACCGGATCTGACAGCCAAACAGGAACCCTCGAACGGCCTTTCGCCTCCCTGCAACACGCTCACGATCTCGCCAAGCCGGGTGATACCATTTATCTCCGCGGTGGCGTGTATGCGCTCACCGAGGGCATCCAGCTGACCAAGGATGGTACCAGCGGGGCGCCGATCACGATCTCCAACTACCAGAATGAGACGCCCATCCTGGACGGGTCTCGGATGACCTCGTCCGACTATTATGGCCGCACGGGTTCCGGTGGCTGGGTGCTCGATGGCTCGAGCATCTCCTGGAACCACATCGTCGGGCTGGAAATTCGCGGCGGGCCGATGGGTGGCCTGGTGGTGAGGGACCAGTCGCACAACAACATCATCGAGCGCCTCGACGTGCACGACAATGGCCGGGGTGGCTCAGAGGGCAAAGGCATTTCCCTGTTCGGAGCCAGTTCGAACAATCTTTTCCTCAACAACGACTCCCATGACAATCGTGACCAAGCCGGCGACAATGCCGACGGCTTCCAGGTCGCCACCACTGGTACCGGCAATGTCCTTCGCGGAAACCGCGCCTGGGGCAACTCCGACGACGGTTTCGACTTCTTCAATATCCAGAACGGCACGCGGAGTGCGCCTGTTCTGATCGAGGGCAACTGGGCGTTCGACAACGGCTACGGCGCGGATGGCAAGCTGGTGGGGGATGGCAACGGCTTCAAGCTCGGTGGTTTCCGGGAGGGCACCGGTAGCTCCTCCGGCGGTCACATCGTCGTAGACAACGTCGCTTGGGGAAATGCGGCGATCGGCTTCGACGAGAACCGTGGAACCGGGATCACCCTGAGAGAGAATACCGCCTACGACAACGGCACCTACAATTACGGCTTCTTCAACGGGACGGGCAGCTTCTACGACAACGCTGCCTACGGTAGCGGCAAGATTTCGGCCTCCGGAACGGGGTCGGGCAACTCATGGAACGCCGGGTCGGATTTCGGGAGCAACCCGTTTGCGTCCCTCGAAGGTGCTTTAGGGCGCGCCGACCGTCTTGCTGACGGGTCGCTGCCCTTCAATGATGGGACGGGCACCGCGCCGGTCCCCGGAACTCCGGGAGGCGATTTGGGCGGCATCGTCACGCCGCCGCCGGTGGATCCGGTCATTCCCACTCCTGACCCTGTGGTTCCCGCCCCGTCAGATCCCGCCCCCACGGAGCCTGCGGGCCCCATTGCCAAGCAGTACGGCTCGGATCGTGCCGACTCGCTCAACGGTACGGCGGGGAGTGACTTCATTCACGGCAACGGCGGTTCCGATCGCCTGGATGGCGGCGCGGGCAGGGACGAGCTCCGCGGCGGCAGCGGCAATGATTTCCTGACGGGCGGTCTTGGTGCCGACCTCATGCACGGCGGCGACGGTCAGGACACCTTCGTGTTCAGGACTGCGGGTGAGAGTGGCGTCGGCGCAGGCCAGCGCGACGTTGTGCAATGGTTCCAGCAAGGCAAGGACACCATCGATCTCAGCTTGATCGATGCGAACACGGCAATGTCCGGGGACCAGGTGTTCAAGTTCGCGGGTGAGACACAGTCGGTCGAAGCCCACTCGGTTTCGTTCTTCCGGTCAGGCAGCTCTACTATTCTTCAAAGCGATATCAATGGGGATAGCACGGCTGACTTCCAGATCGAGTTCAACAGCAAGCTGATTCTCAACCGATCTGACTTCGCCTTCTGATCAGCAAGTCTCTTAGCCGAGCCAGGCCGACCCTTCACGGGCCGGCCTGGCACATCAGATCTGCTCCCGTCAGCTCCGATCGCGAGGATTTTGAACTGTCCGACTCTCCATCCCTTGGCACGCCGGCTCTCGCAATGGATTTTTGGCGAGAGCGGGGTGTCGCTGCGTTGAATTCCTGGAAGAGGAAGCTTCTGTCCTGGCGAATATCCCGCGTTCTTTTGAGGGCGTGGTTGAATGCCTGGAAGAGGATCTATCTTTCTTGGCGTGCCATCCGCGTCCTGTGGGGAACGCGATCAGAGGGGGCAGCGGTGACCTCCGCCTCGATGGCGGCCTTCGGGATCGGGAGCCGGGCAGCTCCGTCGGCTTCTCCGCTCACGGACGCGCTCTTTCGATGGCGCCGTGCGCTCGTCGCGATCGCGGTCCTCAGCGGCATGTTGAACCTGCTCACGCTGGCCGGTTCGCTTTATATGCTCGAGATTTACGATCGCGTTCTGCCGAGCCGAAGTGTCCCGACCCTGATCGGCGTCACCATGCTCGTCGTGATACTGTACCTATTCTTCGGCATTTTCGAGATCCTGCGAGGTCGCCTCCTGCTGAGGATTGGCGGCGCGCTGGATGAGGCCATGACATCGCGAGTGTTCCGGGCCTCACTGGCTGTCTCATTGACCTCGCGATCGCCGGGGGAGAGCATGCAGCCCGTGCGCGATCTGGACCAGGTACGCACGTTCCTGTCCGGCAGTGGCCCGGGAGCGCTGTTCGATCTGCCGTGGATTCCGCTCTATCTCGGCATGTGCTTCCTGTTCCATTTTTGGATCGGCGCCACCGCTCTCATCGGCACCATCATTCTCATCGCTTTGACGGTTCTGACCGAGCGCCTGTCCCGTTCGCCAGCCTTGGCGGCGAGCGATGCTGCCGCGCACCGGCTGCATGTCGGAGAAATCGGCTGCCGGAATGCCGAGACCGTCCAGGCGATGGGGATGGGCGGCGAGATGACGGCCTTGTGGACGGCTGTGAACAACGAGCATCGCCGTCATCACCAGCGCGCTGCAGAGGTGTCCAGCGGCTTCGGAGCCGGCTCCCGGGTGTTGCGCTTGCTGCTGCAATCTGTGGTGCTTGGCGTCGGAGCCTATCTTGTCATCAAGCAGGAGGCGACGGGCGGCATCATCGTGGCCAGCTCGATCCTCACCGCGCGTGCTCTCGCTCCGGTCGACTTGGCGATCGGCAACTGGAGCGGGTTCGTCAAGGCGCGCCAAGCTTGGGCACGCCTGACGGAGCTGCTCGTCGCGCATCCGTCTGCGCCGCCGGCCCTGGCATTGCCCACCCCGCGGGAATGCCTCGTGGTCGAGGCCGCTTCTGTGACGCCGCCCGGTGTGCAGCGCCTGACGGCCATCGACATCGCCTTCACGCTTCGGCCCGGGCAGGGTCTGGGCGTGATCGGACGCAGCGCTTCGGGGAAGTCGTCATTGGCCCGCATGTTGGTCGGTATCTGGCAGCCGCTCCGGGGCACGGTCCGGCTGGATGGATCGTCGCTTCAGCACTGGCAGCCCGAAGCCCTGGGCCGCCACATCGGCTATCTGCCGCAGGAGGTCCAGCTCTTCTCGGGTACAGTGGCCGCGAACATCGCGCGTTTCCGTAGCGATGCGACGGCTGACGAGATCGTCCGCGCCGCGATGGCGGCCGGCGTCCACGACATCATCCAGCGCCTTCCTAACGGCTACCAGACGCAGATCGGCGACAGGGGCGCCGCCCTCTCTGCGGGGCAACGGCAGCGGATCGCATTGGCCCGTGCGCTCTATGGCGACCCCTTCCTCGTCGTTCTGGATGAGCCCAATTCAAACCTCGACGCCGATGGCGAAGAGGCCTTGACCGAGGCCATTCTTGGCGTGCGCAGGCGAGGCGGGATCGCGGTCGTCGTTGCCCATCGACCGAGCGCGTTCGCAGCTCTCGACCAGGCGATGGTCATGGCGGATGGCCGGATGCAAGCCTTCGGGCCCAAGGAACAGGTCCTCTTCACCTCGCTCAAGGCTGTGCCCAAGTCTACCGAATTACCCGCTGGAGCAACGCCGAAGCGAGAGGGCGCATCGCATGAGTGACGTTTCTCAGCGGACGATCGCCTCGATCGACAGACTCCTTCTTGCCGCCGGCGGCGGCGTGGCTCTTTTTCTCATCGCGGTCGGCGGATGGGCCACGATGACCGAGTTCTCGGGTGCGGTCGTGGCTTCGGGCTCGCTCGTCGTGGAATCCGAGCTGAAGAAGGTGCAGCATCCGACCGGGGGCGTGGTCAGCGAACTGCGTGTGCGCGACGGCGACCGGGTTGCGGCGGGAGACATCGTGGTTCGCCTCGACGAGACCGTGACTCAGGCGAGCCTTGCCATCGTGCAGAAGGCGCTGAACGAGGCAATGGCGAGGCAGGCGCGCCTCTATGCCGAACAGAAAGATGTTTCGGACATCCTGTTCCCGGACGAGTTGCTGTCCTTGGCCGCCACGCCGACGATGAAGACGCTGATGGACGGGGAGCAGAAGCTTCTCGACATGCGCAAGTCGTCGCGCTCTGGCATGAAGTCGCAATATGCCGAACGGATCGGTCAGCTCCGGGACCAGATCCAGTCCTATGTCGAGCAGATCGCTGCGAAGGATCGCGAGATCGAACTCATTCGGCAGGAGCTTGAAGGTGTCCGTGACTTGCTGACCAAGAAGCTCGTTTCGCTCAGCCGTGCGAACGCGCTGGAACGCGAAGCTGCGCGCCTCAGCGGTGAGCGAGGGGCCCTTGCCTCATCGGTCGCTCAAACCAAGGGCAAGATCACGGAGACCGAGCTGCAGATCCTGCAGATCGACCAGGACTTCCGGACCGAAGTCGGCAAGGAGCTCGCCGATCTTCGAGGCAAGATTTCGGAGCTGGTCGAGCGAAAGGTCACAGCTGAGGATCAACTCAAGAGGACTGACATCAGGGCGCCGCGCGACGGGACGGTGCATCAGCTCGCCATCCACACGGTCGGCGGCACTGCCGCGCCCGGGGAAACCCTGATGATGATCGTGCCCACATCCGAGCGGCTGACAGTTCAGGCCAAGGTGGCGCCCCAGGAGATCGAGCAGATCCACCAGGGGCAACGCGCTGCACTGCGTTTTTCCGCCCTCAACCACAGCACTACGCCCGAGATTGGCGGCGTGGTTTCGCTCGTGTCAGCCGACCTGACGGTCGACCAACGCTCGGGCCAAGGCTTCTACACGGTTCGGATCGCCGTTGCGGACGACGAACTGGCACGGCTGCAGGGGGCGAAGTTGACACCAGGGATGCCCGTGGAAGCCTTTCTGCAGACGCAGCAGCGGACGGTCCTGACCTATTTCACCAAGCCTCTCACGGACCAGATCGCCCGCGCTTTCCGGGAACGGTGAGCGCCGGCATCGTCTGCACGGGTTTTGACGGACGCCGGGCTGGGCCGAACCGGCGCAGGTCTGTCAGGCCTGGGGAATGCCGAGCCCGCGAAGTCGGGCATCCGAGGGCAGGGGCGCCACGCCCTCGCCATTAAGCGCCTGACGATTGGCACTGAAATTTCGTCGGCTCGCGCCGCGGCCGTTCTTGATGGACCTCAACTCGGCGTTGGTACAGCGCTGCACACTCCCCGCCATGCCTGGCTTCGTGGCTAGGCTCCCTGGCTGTCGGAGCAGCGTCATGAAGGTCGTCATCCTGGCGGGAGGCTATGGTACGCGCTTGAGCGAAGAGACCACAGTCGTCCCGAAGCCGCTTGTCGAGATCGGTGGGTATCCGATTCTCTGGCATATCATGAAGATCTACTCGCACTATGGGTTGAATGATTTTGTCATCTGCTGTGGGTATAAGGGCTCGGTTATCAAAGATTATTTTAGAAATTTCTTTCACCGAAATTGTGATTTTACGATCGACCTCACAGATAACACCTTGGTCACGCATCATCCCTCACGCGAGCCGTGGCGGGTGACGGTCGTCGACACCGGCGAGAAGACGATGACCGGCGGCCGCTTGAAGCGGATCCGGGAACATCTTGGCGGGCAAACGTTCTGCCTGACCTACGGCGATGGCGTCGCCGACGTGAATATCCGCGATCTGATCGCATTCCACCACCAGCAGGGCGCGCTGGCGACCGTCACGGCCGTTCAGCTCCCGGGCCGCTGGGGTGCATTGAATCTCTCCTCCGACCGGCCGCGAGTCATAGGATTTCGGGAGAAGGAGAGCGGCGACGGTCACACGATCAGCGGCGGGTTCTTCGTCGTCGAGCCAGAGATCCTCGACCTGGTCGACGGAGACGAGACCGTTTGGGAGCAGGAACCCATGCGCCGGCTCGTCGCCGACGATCAACTTGCGGTCTACCGACACGAGGGGTTCTGGCAGAGCATGGACACCTTGCGAGACAAGGTTTTGCTCCAGGAGATCTGGGATTCGGGGCAGCCGCCCTGGCGCGTCTGGCAACGCCCCCAAACCGAGACCGAAACGCCCCGAATCCTGGTCGCGGGCTGACCTCGAACATAGGGCTCATGCCAATGAGAGTTCTTCTTACAGGAGCCGATGGCTACATCGGAGCGGTTCTCGGCGCCAGGCTGCTCGATCGAGGCCACGAGGCGGTCGGGATCGACACCGGCTTTTATCGGCGCGGCTGGCTGTTCGAGGACGGCTTGACCCGGCCATCCGTTCTCACGATGGACTTGCGCGACATTGGCCTGGCACAGCTTGCGAATGTCGAGGCGGTCGTCCATCTCTCGGAGCTATCGAACGATCCGCTCGGCGAGAACGACCCTTCGATCACATTCGCAATCAATCATGAGGGTTCGGTTCGCCTCGCTCGCCTGTGCAAGGCCGCCGGGGTCACTCGCTTCATCTATGCCTCGTCGTGCAGCATCTATGGCGCGGGCGGGAGCGAAGCCAAAACGGAGCTGTCGAGCCTTCATCCGCAGACGGCCTATGCGCGCTGCAAGATCCTCGTGGAGGAGGAGGTCCGCAAGCTCTCGAGCAGCGACTTCGTGCCGGTTTTCCTCCGCAACGCCACGGCGTTTGGCGCCAGCCCGCGCCAGCGCTTCGATCTCGTGCTGAACAACCTCGCGGCCTGGGCGCATGCCGCCGGTGAAATCCGGATGACGAGCGACGGCACGCCCTGGCGGCCGCTCGTGCATGTCGAGGATATCTGCTCGGCGGTTCTTTGCGCGCTGGAAGCACCGCGAGAAGCCGTGGGCGGGGAAGCCTTCAACGTCGGCGACAACGACCAAAACTATACGGTGCGGGACATTGCCGAGATCGTCGGCGCGGCCTTCCCGAACTGCCGCATCACTTATGGGCCGGCGAGCGGGGATAATCGCAGCTACCGTGTTTGTTTCGACAAGATCAGGGAGCGCATGCCGCGATTCCGTTGTGCCTGGAGTGCGGAGCGCGGGGCGCTTCAGCTGCGCTCCGTGTTCGAGCGGATTCAGTTGGATCTGGCGACGCTCAACGCGCCTCCCTTCACGCGACTCGAGGAGCTCAAGCATCTCCGGCGGACGGGGCAGATCGATGAAGCTCTGCGTTGGACGGCGGGGGCTGTTCGGCCCGAGTCGGTCGCCGCCTGACGGAGTGCAGCCTTGATCTTCTCGGCGACAGATCTGGAAGGCGTGATTGCGATCGATCTCGATCTGCAACACGACCATCGCGGCTACTTCGCGCGGACGATGTGTCGAGACGAGTTCACGCGCCAGGGTTTGGTTGTCGACTACGCGCAGGACAGCATGTCCTTCAACCAGATACGTGGAACCCTGCGAGGCCTGCACTACCAGAACGCTCCTTACGCCGAGACGAAGATCGTCCGCTGTGTGCAGGGCGCGATCTACGACGTGCTCGTCGATATGCGGCCCGGCTCGAAGACATATCTGGCCTGGCAAGGCTTCGAGCTCACCGCCGGCAACGGCAGGGCTCTCTACGTTCCGGAAGGCGTTGCCCACGGGTTCCAGACGCTGGCGGACGCGACGGTCGTTCAGTACCGAATCTCGGCGCCCTATGCGGCGCACGCCGCCGCCGGGATCCGGTACGACGATCCACTCATCGCGATCGCTTGGCCGGAACCGGTGACCGCAATCTCCGCAAAAGACACATCCTGGCCGGCTCTGGAGAGATACGAGGAGCGGTGTCAGCTGCGAGCCGTGCGGGCCTTAACGGGGAATGAGAGCAATGCTTGAAGCACCTGGCGTGGAAGAAGCAGCCCTTCCGAGGGCCGATGTCGGCACAGCGATTTCGACGCTCCGGCTCAAGAAGGGGTGCCGCTTCTGTGCGACAACTCTCGAGCATGTGTTCGTCGATCTCGGAATGTCGCCGCTTGCCAACTCCTATCGGCGGTTCGGCGATCTCGGCAAGCGCGAATACTTCTTCCCGCTAAGAGCCTATGTCTGTGCCGAATGCTTTCTCGTCCAGCTAGAGGACTCCGAAAGTCCAGAGGCCATCTTCAGCGACTACGCGTATTTTTCGTCATTCTCGAATTCGTGGCTCGATCATGCCCGACGCTATGTCGACGAGATCTCCGAACGGTTTGGCATAGGAGGGCAGAGCCAGGTCGTCGAGGTCGCCAGCAACGACGGCTATCTGCTGCAATATTTCGTCGAGCGGAACGTGCCGGTCCTCGGGATCGAACCGGCCGGGAATGTCGCGGAGGCCGCCCGTCGGCGTGGCGTTCCAACCCGCGTCCGCTTCTTCGGCCAGGAGACGGCGCACGACCTGGTGCGGGAAGGTATCCGGGCGGATCTGCTGATCGGGAACAACGTTCTCGCGCATGTTCCGGACCTCAACGACTTCGTCCGCGGCCTCAAGATCCTACTTGCCGACGATGGCGTGATCACGCTCGAATTCCCGCACCTCATGAGGCTCATGGCAGAGAACCAGATCGACACGATCTACCATGAGCACTTTTCGTACTTTTCGTTCCTGGCGGTCGAAAGGATCTTTGCCGCGCGAGGTTTGTGCCTGTTCGACGTCGAGGAGCTGCCGACCCACGGCGGCTCCTTGCGCATCTATGCCCGCCATGCCCGGGACGGCGCCCGCCCGGTCAGCTCGAGAGTGGCTGACCTTCGTCAACGCGAGACGGAGTTTGGGCTCGCCAGTCTTGACCGCTATCTCGCATTCGCGGGCCAGGTGCACGAAACCAAGTACAGACTCCTCGAGCTCCTGATTGCAGCGAAACGATCCGGTAAGCGGGTCGTCGGTTATGGAGCACCGGCCAAGGGCAATACGCTTCTGAACTATTGCGGGATCCGCTCCGACTTCATCGACTACACTGTCGATCGCAGTCCGCATAAGCAGGGTCTTTTTCTCCCGGGAACGCATGTCCGGATCGACGATCCGGGTCGGATCCGGGAGACCCAACCAGCTTACGTCCTCATTCTTCCGTGGAATCTGCAGGACGAGATCATGGAGCAGATGGCCTATATCCGCGATTGGGGTGGGAAATTCATTGTGCCGATCCCGTTCGCACAGGTGATCGATTGAGAATGGCACCAGCGAGCAGGCATCATGATTGAGAAACTGGCGGGCGGTGAGCCGGGCTATCTCGAACGGATCCCCTTCGGCGCGCTGAAGGCGGCGCAACCCGGTCAGCCTGCCGCCGGCTACGGAAACCGGATCGCGCCGACGTCACAAGCAGTGCCCGAACTTCTTTCGGATTCGGGCGATGCCATGCACAGCCTTGTCAAAGAGCTCTACCCGATCTGCCGCAGTATCACTGGCGACGGCGTGCGCGCCACGCTCGGTTGCCTATCGCAATACCTTCCGCTGGACCTCGTGGAGGTCCCGACCGGAACACAGGTCCTAGACTGGACGATACCGCGGGAATGGAACATCCGCGACGCTTTCATCAAACGGCTCTCGGGAGAGCGTGTCGTCGATTTCAAGAACTCCAACCTGCATGTCGTCGGCTATAGCGCGCCAGTTTGCGCTCTGATGACCCTTGCTGACCTTCGGTCGCGCCTGCATACCCTGCCCGCGCAGCCTGACCGGATTCCCTATCGAACGTCCTACTACGCTGAGACATGGGGCTTCTGCCTTTCGCACAATCAGCTCGAAAGCCTCTGTGACGAGGACTACGAGGTTTGCATCGATTCAATTCTGCAAGATGGCTCTCTCACCTACGGCGAATGCCTGATCGAGGGCGAAAGTTCGGACGAGGTCCTGATCTCGTGCCACGTCTGCCATCCGTCGCTCTGCAACGACAATTTGTCTGGTATCGTCGTTGCGACGGCGCTTGCCCAGGAATTGTCACGACGCCCGACCCGCTACAGCTATCGCTTCGTTTTCGTGCCGGGCACGATCGGAGCGATCACATGGCTCGCGCGGAACCGATCTGTTCTGGAGCGGGTGAAGCACGGTCTCGTTCTGACCTGCCTCGGCGATGCGGGCCGGATCACCTACAAGAAAAGCAGAGGCGGTGACGCCGAGATCGATCGTGCTGTCGGCTACGTGCTGCAGCAGAAGGCTTCGGAATTCGCGATCCGGGATTTCTCCCCGGACGGATACGACGAGCGTCAATACGGATCACCTGGCTTCAATCTTCCGGTCGGCTGCCTCATGCGAACGCCTCATGGCGAATTCCCAGAATACCACACCTCAGCCGATAATCCGAGTTTCGTGCGCCCGGCAGCCTTGGCGGATTCCGCCCGCACATGCCTGGATGTAGTCGATGTCATCGAGAACAATAGAGTTTACTGCAATCTCCACCCGTTCGGGGAGCCGCAGCTCGGGCGCCGCGGGCTCTATGAGAGTCTGGGCGGTCAGGTCGCGAGCGACTTTCGACTGGCGATGCTTTGGCTCCTCAACATGAGCGATGGAACGAACAGCCTCCTCGATATTGCCGCCAAGGCGGGCCTTCCGTGGCAAAGCGTGAAGGACGCTCGGCGAGCGCTTTGCCGGGAAGGCCTTATCGAGGTGCTGGATCGGCGGCCGATATGATCCAAACGCCGAGCACGCGCTTGCGCGCTGCGTCTTGCGACCGATGGTTTCGATCTCGATGGCGAAGCGTTCGGCCGCGCCCATAAAATTCACGAACTCCGAGAGCCCTTCAGTCGGCCGGCTTCTCGACCCACGCCATGACATGCGACCTCAGCAGCGGGATAGTGAGCCGAGCGAGCCGTCGCGGCGACGTGCGTAGCGCTTTTTGACCGCCTCGAGTTCTGTGTCGTGAGGCAAGTTGCCCTCCGGAGCCCAAGGCAGCGTCAGATGTAGTCGGCAGTTGTCGCCGAGGACCCCCGAGCGGTCATGGAAAGGCGCATCATCGGCGGCGGCAGTGCGCGGCATTGATCCGCATCAAGTCCTGCCGGCTCCGGAGCAGCATCGCGACGCACAGCCAGAGTCTGGTCAATGTGACTACGGGCCGGGGAAAAAGGAATCCGTCCGTCCGGACATGCGATACCCGAACAGGCCAAGCCACTCCCTGACCGCTATATCCAGCCGTTGAAGGCCGTGCCCTACGATGGTGAAGGGCCGGATTGAATCGCTTCGTCCACGGGTCTGATAGTCGACCGGATAAGGGATGACCGTCAGCCCGACCTTCTGGAAGCAGCCCATTGCGCGCGGCATGTGCCAGGCGGACGTTATGAGAACCCAGCGACCTTGCGCCGATGCACCCAGGAGAGCTTTCGTGTTGCGGGCGTTGTCCCAAGTGGTCCGTGACGCCGTCTCGATGAGGAGGCGTTCCGTCGACAGGCCCAGCCGCGTCATTTGTTCTGCTGCCAGCTGCGCTTCCGATCGCGACGGGCCGCTGGAATATCCCGTATAAACCAGGCGCGCCTCTGGATGGTGCCGGGCCATCTCCGCAAAGCTCACGAAGCGTTCGGCCGCCCCGTTCAGCGAAAACTCGCCCCGATCGAATGACCTCGCCAGGTCCACGGCGCCTGACAGGACGATGATGCCGTCGATCGGGCGCCCATCTTCCTGATACTTGGGAAAACGCTCCTCGAGAGGACGGATCACTATATTCGCGATCGGCAGGATTCCGGCAATCAGTGTTCCACCGATGCCCAGGCCGGCCAGCCAAAGACCGCCAGATCTCCGTCGAACGAGTGCGACAATCAAGCCGAGGAGGCCGAGTGCAGGAAGAAGGTTCGAGGGCACAGTTGAGAATGCCGCGATCTGGGAAAGCGTCGCGTACATGCGATAAGCAGCCCCTAGATCGCGCTGCCTTTGGACGGGATCGTCCCAAGGCAGCGCGATCGGTTCTCATCGTTCAGAGCATGCTTGGCACGAAAAACGTTGCCACTTTTTCGTAGCATGCTCTAGCGCGGGCCGGGCCCATCAGGACACTGAATTGGCCTCTGGTCTCGTCCGATGATCGTACAGGAATTCGGCTGCATCTCCGGGCCGGTACTGCACATAGGACTCGAGATCGACGCGGGTCAGCACGGCTAGGACGTTCGGCGCACGATCTCCTCTGACCGATGCCGGCTTTCTCAGCGCCGCCAATGCGTTCGCCGCAACGTTCCGCGCCGTGCTCCCCCACCTCACGGCGAAGAGGACCACGTCGGCGATGTTTGCGAGAGCGGGAACACCGGGTGATACGAACACCGCCGGCGCAGCCATGACGATATAGTCGTAACGCTCCTGCACCCTTTTCAGACCCGCGATCAGCGCAGCGCTCACGAGCAATGTCGGATCACCGTCGGTGAGCTCCATCACGCTGAGGCGGTCGAAGCCCAGATCTGACTCGCCCGAGCAGGGCTGAGTGGCAAAACCTTCGTCGAGGTTCGCCGGAGCCCCGCCCGGCGGCGTGGGGTAAATGTGCTTGTGTGGGACATGCTCGCTGACGAGGAGAACACGTTGATTCAGGCCCTGAAGACAGGACGCGAGTCCTTCCGCGAGCGCCGTAGTACCCTCACCAGGATGACTGGACGTCAGGAGGATGATCTTGCCTTCCTTGCGGTGCCCGGTCGCCGCCAGCGTCATGGCGCACGCGGTTTCAACCGCGAACACATTTGGATACGCGGAGGCTTCGAGTGTAGGCCGGCGCGGGCGATTGGGTGAGCGAGGGACATCGGGGATGAGACCGACGCATGGAACGCCGAGCGCGCTCTCGATGTCACTCGACTGCCGGAACGTACGGTCCAACTGCTCTCTTGTCGAAGCTGCGACCCCGCCCAGCAGGGCAAAGGCGATGATCGCAGCGGGGATGTAGAGGTAAGGGCTGAGGGAGCTCGGGCGCAAGGGTACGGACGCAGGCGCAAGCAGGTACACGCCGGTCGTGCGCGGATCCTTGTACTCTCTTTTGAGCTGGCTGAGTCCTCTGACGTTGTCCGCCGCCGAAGCGGCTTTTCGTTCGAGGGTTTGAAGCTCTTTCCGCTGAGCGAGCATCAATCCCGATACGGTCTGCAACGACTCGGTGTGTTCCGCAAGCGCGCGCTCCTGTGTACGCAGCATGCGGATATCCTGCTCAAGCCGGGCCATCTCGGCCGCGACTTCTTGAACCGGGGCTGGCTGCGACGCCAGCCGCAGATTCCTAATGCGTTCCAGCTTCGCCAGCTCGGCCCGGACTCCCTCGAGCTTTTGGACGGTCTCTGCGATCGGCTCTCCCTTCGCACTATCCGGGGGGCTCGCTCCATGGACCGACGACCAGGCGCGCAGCGCCTCGTCCGCAGCCTCGGACTCGACCTGCGCCTGGGCGAGGCTCTGGTCCAACCATTGTTTCGAATTCTCGAGCTCGAGCTGCTTGCGCTGTGACATCGCATTCAAATGAAATGCGGTAATCTGATTGGCGATCAGGGCGGCTCTGACTGGGCTGGAGCTTTTGTAGCTAATCGAAACGACGCTCGAGCGTCGCTCTTGTCGAACCATAAGGGAGAGCTTCGCCTCCTCGAGACCGGGAGGCGCCAACCCTGTTGGGCCAGCCGACGGTCCTTCATCGGCTGGCGATGGTGTGACCGCTGCTTGGAGCTGTGCCGCGGCGCCGACCAGCCCCTCGCGTAGATGAGTCTCGAAAGACATCTCGGATCCGGTCGCGCTTGAAGACGCTGTCGCCTGATACTCGGGAAGGCCTGACAGGCTCGCCAGCACCGCACGCAGGTGTGCGTCCGACGTGATGGTTGCGATATGAGTGTCGACAACGGCATCCAGGATACCGGCGGCGATCTGGGCCTGCGTAGGCTCGATCACGATTTGTGAGGTGGCGGTGTATTTCGGCGGCAAGACGAAGGCCGCGACGCCAGTCAGGAGCGCTCCGACAAGCGCGGAACAGGCGATGAACGCCTTATGCCGCCAGATGAGGGCTCCAATGTTATGGATCTTGATATCCCTGTTGCTCGGCCTGTCGTCCGAAAGCTCGGAGAAGGCTGATCCCGAGGGATGGGTTGCTGAGATAAACTCGGTCGTACCAAGTCTCATCGCAGACTCTTTTCTGCTCGTGGGGAAAGGGCGTCTAGGCCTTTGGTGCAGGTCGTCGACCTGGTGAGAGCAGCGCGCCCTGCATGCGCACCCACAGGATGCACGAGCCTGGACGCTACACGCTATTGAACGCTTACGGCTGCTCGGCCGATGCAACTTGATTGCGATCAACACGGGCCGATTTTGCCGTCCTAGCCTCACCTCAGTTCAGAGGAGGCTCAATTGAAAGCTGTGATTCAAGCGGGCGGCAGAGGCACACGCCTCATGCCTTACACCTCGGTTCTTCCGAAGCCGTTGATGCCGATCGGCGCACGGCCGGTTCTGGAGCTTCTTTTACAATGGCTCCGCCGGAATAATGTCGAAGATGTCTACATCACCACGGGATACCTCGGTCATTTGATCCGGAGTTTCTGCGGCGACGGAGGTCAATGGGGCATCAACATCAAGTATACGCAGGAAATCGAGCCGCTCGGGACTGTAGGGCCGCTCACTCTGTTGCGCGAAGCCCTGGACGGTACCTTCCTGATGCTGAATGGCGACGTCCTCACGGATCTCAGCCTGCAAGCACTCGCCATGACCCATCGGAAGCACGGCGCGCCGCTGACCATCGCGACGACCGTTCGTTCCACTCCGATGGATTTCGGGATAATCGAAGATCAGAATGGCGCCGTCACCAGGTTCACAGAAAAGCCGACGCTTTTGAATTGCGTCAGCATGGGTGTGTACTGCATGGAGCCAGAAGTAATTAAGTACATTCCGTCCGGAATACCCTTCGGATTAGATGATCTTGCTCATTGCTTGCTGGAGAAAGACGTGCCGATCCACGTCTACAAGCATGAGGGACTCTGGCTCGATGTCGGCCGGGTCGAGGATTTCCACCGCGCTCAGGAAATCAAGTGGGAAGAGCGGGCGCCGTCCTTCGTCGCCTAGGCGGCCAGCGGTCTTCAGAGTTGCCGCAACCCGCAGCCCGTGCCGCCGAATGTGAGGAGTATTTCATGTTGCTTGTGTCGGAGCCTACGCTCGGTTGGGAAGAGAAGGCTGCCCTGGCCGAGGTCATCGACAGCGGCTGGATCACCATGGGCGACAGGGTCAACGCCTTCGAACGGGCGTTCGCCAAGGCCCATGGTGCCGACGATGCCGTGTCGGTGAGTTCCTGTACGGCCGGCCTCCATTTGATCCTGCACGCGCTTGGGATCGGCCCGGGCGATGAGGTGCTCGTGCCCGCGCTGACCTTCGTGGCGACCGCGAATTGCGTCCTCTACGTCGGAGCGAAGCCAGTTTTCGTAGATATCGCGTCGACGGACACGCCGCTGATGTGCCTGGAGGATGCGGCGACAAAGTGCACCAGCCGCACGAAGGCGATCATCCTCGTGCACTTTGCCGGCTACCTCATCGATCCCGAGCCGTGGCGGGCGTTCGCGGCGGAACGTGGCTTGCTGATCGTCGAGGACGCTGCGCATGCCACCGTGCTCCCGGGGGTCGGCACCCTAGGGGTGGCGGCTGCTTTCAGCTTCTACGGCAACAAAAACATGACCACGGCCGAGGGGGGGGCGATCCTGGCCGGCGACGAGAAGCTTCTCGACGGAATTCGACGGGCTCGCGGCCATGGGCTGACCAGCGGCACCTTTCAAAGGCGATCGGGCAAAAACCCGATCTATGACGTGACGATGCTGGGCTTCAACTATCGGCTGGACGAGTTGAGGGCTGCGATCGGCCTCGTCCAGCTCGGTCACGTAGAGTGGTGGAACGCGAAGCGAAAAGACCTTGCGCAGCTCTATCGGCGCTCGATCGAGGCCCAATGTCCGATGGTGACGGTGCCGTTCGACACCGGGCGGGCCTCGGTGCACCACATCATGCCGGTGCTGCTGCCGCGGTCGGCCGAACGGCAGAACATCATCGATCGTCTGCGCGAGGCCGGCATCCAGACGACCATCCATTATCCCCCGACGCACCATCTCTCCTTCTATCGTGCGCTCTATCCGAACGTTTCGCTACCGAAGACGGAAGACTTCGCAGCCCGCGAACTCACATTGCCGCTGCATCCGCGGATGGAGCCCGCGGACGTCGGGACTGTCACGCGCAGTCTCGCGGAAGCTTTGGAGGCCGAGCCGGGTTTTGCCGGAACAGCCTCTCTCCGCGGCGCCTATGCCGTCTCTCCATCGAACCTGTCCGTGAGGGTGTCGTCGCCATGATCGTAACGACCTTGTCCAAGGCTGAAGGCCCGGGTACCGCCGCGGACCGTGCGCGCCGTGCGCTCGACATCTGTCTGGTTTGCCTGGCCCTGTTGTTTCTCGCTCCGCTCCTGCTGCTGGTGGCGGCTGCAGTGTGGCTCGAATCCAGAGGTCCGATCTTGTTTCACCAGGTTCGGATCGGCAAAGGCGGCAGATATTTCTACATGTATAAGTTTAGAAAATTTCATGCTGACGCGGGGAGGGCGGGCAGCCCTCTGACGCTCAAGAAGGATCCTCGGCTCACATTTGTCGGAAGCATTCTCGCGGCCACGAAACTCGACGAGCTGCCTCAGCTCTGGAACGTGCTGAGAGGCGAGATGTCGATCGTTGGGCCACGTCCAGAAAGCCTAGCCTTCGCTGACTGTTTTCAGAATGGATGGGAAGATTTGTTGAATTTCAAGCCCGGCTTGATCGGTCCTTGTCAAATCATGTTTCGAAATGAAGCCGATGCTTTTCCGGGAGATGTGGCGCCCGATCTGTTCTACAGAACCGTCCTCTTTCCCCTGAAGGCGAGCATCGATCTCGAATATTTCAAGAACAGGACCCTGGCGAGGGATTTCGTCACCATGCTGCGAGGCGCACTGGCTGTGAGCGGCTACGTTTCAGCGCCCCATGCCGGCCTGGTCGCTGTCAAGCCGGAGCCGCAGGTCCGGGCGGCGAACGCGGGTGCCAGCCCGGCTTCCATCTAACGAAGAGGGCTCGTGCCATGACCTATGACGGCGTCAATGTTCTGGTCACCGGGGCCGACGGGTTCATCGGCTCACATCTGACCGAGGCCCTTGCGAGTCAGGGAGCCAACGTCACCGCGCTGACCCTGTACAACTCCTTCGACAGCAACGGTTGGCTCGACGAGGCGTCGAGCGGCATGAAGGGGCGCCTGGATCTCGTGCGCGGCGATGTTCGAGATGCGGCCTTCGTCGGCCGGATCATGCCGGGCCAGGACATCGTCTTCCATCTCGCGGCGCTGATCGCCATTCCACATTCCTATGCGGCGGCACAGACCTATGTCGAGACGAACGTCCTGGGCACACTGAACGTGCTGGAGGCCGCTCGTCGATTGGGGACGGATCGCATCGTCCACACCTCGACCAGTGAGGTTTACGGCACCGCGCTCAGGATGCCGATCGCGGAGGACCACCCGCTACAGGGCCAGTCGCCCTATTCGGCCTCCAAGATCGGAGCCGACATGATGGCGGAGGCCTTTGCGCGATCATTCGACCTGCCGGTCGTGACGCTTCGTCCTTTCAACACCTTCGGCCCCCGCCAAAGCGAGCGTGCCCTCATATCGACGCTCATCCGGCAGGCGCTCGATCCGAATTGCGAGACCGTCAGGGTCGGGGACACGACGCCGGTACGAGACCTCACCTATGTCGAAGACACGGTGCGCGCCTTCCTGGCCGCGGGCAGTGCGACGAACCTCGAGTTCGGGCGGGCCTACAATGCCGGCAGCCAAAGGGCGGTGACGGTGGCTCAAGTCATCGATCTCGTGCTCGATCTGTGTGGAAGCTCGAAGCCTGTGGAACAGGAAAGCGTTCGCATGCGCCCTGCGAACTCCGAGGTCCGCGCGCTCTTGGCCGACAGCAGCCGCTTCGCGTCCGCCACAGGATGGGCGGCGCGGATCAGCCTGCGCGAGGGGCTCGGCCGAACGATCGAATGGTGGCGCAATCGTCTGGCGGCGGGGCAAGTGCGCCGCCATAGCCACTTCATGACCTGAGCGGAGCAGACGTCACGGGGTAGGTCCGGAAGACGCTGCCCCGTGACGTCTGCTGCTCACGCGAACCGGAGCCATTCATATGATGCGTCGACATATACGCGGCGGCCGAACCGGGGCATTCCTGGCCGCAGTTTGGCTGGCGCTTCTCAGCGCGCTCGTTCCATGTCGGGCAGAGTATCAGCTCTCGCCCGGCGACACCGTCGAGATCACCGTTGCCGGCATGCCGGAATTGAAGCAACGCGTTCCAATCCAGCTCGACGGCACGGTCACGCTTCCAATCGTCGGCACCATCGCCGCCGCGGGATCTACGCCCGCGGATCTCCGGGCTCGTGTCGAAATGGCGCTGGCCGCGAAAGTCTTGCGCCAGAGAACTTCTGACGGGCGCGACCACGTCGTATTGCTCCAGCCCGGCGACGTGGCCGTGGCTGTCGCCGAATACAGGCCTGTCTATGTGAACGGCGACGTCTTGCAACCGGGCCAGCACCCCTATCGTCCCCAGATGACGGCCCGACACGCGATCGTCCTCTCCGGCGGCGTCAGTACGGTCCGAGGGCGCGCCGCGAGCATCGGCGTGGAGGTGGTCGAGGTCGAGCGCGAATACCGTACCACAGCTCTTGCCTTGGCCAGGGAGCAGGTCCACGCATGGCGGCTTGCGGCGGAGCTCGAGGGATCGGAGAGCATCAAGGAACAGCGGCTCGTGGAAACGCCAATACCGGCTGCGACCTTGAGCGAGTATCTCCGGACAGAAACCAGCTACCTCAACATTCGGCTGCGCGAGTACAAGAACGAAAAGGCGCATCTCCAGAGTGCGACTCGCATGGCCGGCGAGCAGATTGAAACGTTGACGACCCAGGAGAAGAAGGAGGCGCAAGGCCTTCAAACCGACATCGACGAGCTCGACCGGGTCAACAAGCTCTTCGGTTCGGGCAGTCTCGTCAGCGGACGAGTGACGGATGCCCGGAGAGCGGTTTTGTTGTCGTCGACCCGGCATCTCCAGACGATATCAACGTTGAGTCAGACGAAGCAGCAACGGGACGAGTACCTGTTCCGCCTCGAAAAGCTCGACACGCAGCGCCGCTTGGAAGTTCTGCGGGACATAAAGGAATCGCAACTGCGAACCGGCGAGATGAGAACCAGGCTCGAGGCGGCGGCCCAGAAGTTACAGGTCTACGGACGAATGGCGTCGGTGGACGCTGCCAACCGAGGAGCCCGTCCGGCAATCACGATCATCCGCAGGAGCGGGGAGGGATGGGATCGTCTCCCGGCGTCGGAAGATGCTGTCCTGCTGCCGGGTGATGCGATCGAGGTCGTTGCGCGCGCCGATCAGGTCGCGACCGCGGCAGTGCAGTGAGCCCTCTCGCCCCTGGTCGATCAGGCAGCAGGGGCTCATTTGCCAAAAGGCGATCTTGCTCGCGTCGGCGCGATCTGACGCGGTAGTATTCGGGTTCATCGATCGATCTGAGACGGGAGCACCGGCATGTCATCGATCGCAGCCGCGGAGCTTCGGACAGAGACGAGGAAGCATGGGTTCGCGTCGACGATGTGGTTCCCAGCGTGGCAGGGCCGAGTCCAAACCGTTGAGCTGCCCTATCCCCGCTCCGGACCGCACGCCGTCGCCAAGGAGTTGATCACCCTGGTGAGGATCCTGCGCTCTGCCCGCCGTGAGCGCGTTCTCATGCTGAACAGCTCGTCAGGGGTCATCTACCCCGACCTTCTGGCCTGCGTGATCCTCGGCTTCCTGCCGCGACGATACCGATCGGCATTGATGCTCATCGGCGAGATGTGGGAGCCGAACACAGGGCTCAGGGGGCTCCTCGAAAAACTGGCGATTCGCCTCGTAAATCGGGCCGTGGATCGGTATGTGGTCTACTCTCAGGACGACAAGCAGGCATTCTGCGCCTTGTGGGGGATCGACCCGGACAAGGTCGGGATAGCCCTTTGCTACTATCACCTGTCCGCACAGGAACTCGAAGGGCCGCCGCTTCCGAACGGAACACATATCTTCGCCGGCGGGGATAGCGGGCGCGATTATGCGCCCCTGGTCGAGGCCGCGCGCCAGTTCCCGGATACACGGTTCGTTCTGGCAACGGGCTGGACGAGTCCGAAACCGGTGCCGCCGAACGTCGACATCGTCCTTGCCAAACGCACCAGCACATCGCACGCCGAATTTATCCGTCTGCTCCGCACGGCACGCGCAAGCGTGGTTCCTCTGCAGCAGGGGATGAAGCGCTCGGTTGGGCAGCAAACCTACCTCAACAGCATGTATCTGGGTAAGCCCACCGTGGTGGCGCGCGGGCTGGGGATCTCGGATCACCTTGAGGACGGCGAGCACGCACTCGTCGTCGATGGGACGGCGTCGGGATATGTCAGGGCGCTCACATGGCTTCTCGATCCGCAAAACCAGGAGAATGTCGCCGCGCTGGCGGAGCGAGGACGCACCAGGGCCGCCTCGTTCACTTCCGATCAACTTGCCGCGGAACTGTTCCGTCAGGCCGAACTGGTTCTGCGCGAACCTTCGCCTTCGGGCAATCGCGCGCAGGATGGTGCCGATCGCGCTGCGGGCTAGGTATTTGAGCGCGGGTCTTGATGGTGCCGTCTTTTCGTAGGGATTGCACGGTGCTCTAGCCACCTCTGGATTGACGACTTCGAGGCCTGCCCGTAGGCCTGAGCCGGCTATTCAACAAAGGACGAACCGGGCCACGGCACGGCTTCAGGCACCGCTGTACAGCAGTCGGCGGCGCAGGCGCCCGTAGCGGTGGTTGCCGAGTAGCCGGTGGGCCGAGCTGAGGGCGAGGTAGCGGGCGCGGCGGCCGGCGATCTCCCACCAATCCTGGCTGAGCCAGCGAGCCAGCTGCCCGTCCGACGTCGACTGCAGCACCGCGAGGCGGGGCACGTCCCAGGGGTTCTGGCGGATGTGCCAGAGACCGGCGCGCGACGAGCATATGGCGGTGTAGCCTGCGCGCGCGGCGACCACGCGCAGGCCGGGCGGCACGCGGCCGCCCGGCGGGGCGAACAAGGTGACCGGCCGGCCGATGTGATCTTCTATGGCCTTCTTGGAATCGACGAGCTGAGCCATGACCTCCGCCGGGTTCATTTCATCGAGATAGCGGTGCTCCTGGCCATGCGACTGGATGGACATACCGGCGTCGGCCATTGAACGCAGGTCGCTCCAGCCAAGGTTGTGCGGCTTGCCCACCCGGGAGGGGTTGACGAAAAAGTCGGCGCTGCCGCCGGCGCGGGCGATACGTTCGGCCGCCGGGCCGTTGCTGCCGTGGCCATCGTCGAAAGTGAACGCCACGCTCGGCGTGCGGTCAGCCGGCGCGGCCAGCAGGTCGGCAACGCTGCGCACGCGCAGGCCCGCCTGGGCGGTGAGCGCAAGATGACTGTCGAACTGGCGCGACGTGGCGACGTAAGGCGCTTCGGCGCCCACGCATTCGCCGCGCTCGTCGCCCACCGCGTGGTACATCAGGACCGTAATGGCGCTGTTGATCGTCTCGGCGGACATGTCAAGCCAGTATGTGAGAGATGTCGGGCAATCCGTTGCTTGGCGGTGAAGAGGTTATGAAGACGCTATGAAATTGGCACTTCGAGCGGCAGCGCATACCGAAGCAGTGCTGAGATCGCTATTTGCTTTACCAGTACACCGTGCTTCGCCGTTGCGGGATCGGGAGGCGGATCATCTCTTGCTGGAGGCGGCATCCTTGTCTAGTGAGAATTTGGATATAATACAATCAGAGTATCGGCGCAAAGGATACTCTCGTTGCATGGTCTCGACCCGGGGTGTGGGGGCGGGTTGGCACGCGTCTAGCTAGGCTCACGCCGAGGACCAGCGCGAAGCCGAACAGCTCGCTCCCTGGCAAACCGGCCTATAACGGGGCCGTGCCTGGCCCCATCTTCCGCAGGCCCGACCCGGCCGCCAACTGGAGAAACGCCGTTTCGGGCAAGGATCCGTCCGCCGCCCGTCGACCCGTGGCATCCGCGTCGTCGAGAGAGACGAAGCTTGCCGAGGAGACGGGAGGCGATTGCGTCCAGGAGTTGTTGCGGTCGGTATTCTCGGCCGCAATCTGCGCTTCGCGGCCAGCGGGTCGAAACGCGACATTGCCAGTCAGTACGTGCCCTGCCGGCGTCGGAAAGTAGAAGTCGCGCGTCCAGGTCTCGGACGGCCGTCCGTTCTCGTCCGTGCTGCGGCAGTTGTCGTAGGCGGTGCAATTCACGACCGTATTGGCAATCGTGGCGGAATTATCGGTGAAGCCGTTCAGAACGTTGCCCCAGGCGCAGCAGTCGGTCACGGTATGCCCGCCGGAGGTGCCGTTGGTGTTGCCCTTCGCCGCCAGCCGTTGGCCGCCCAGCTTGAAGCCGTTCCCTTCACCTTTGCCCTGCGATCCGTCGGCAAGGAAGCCGTTCTGCCAAGCCCAGCAGCGGCTCAGCACGACGGGCGGGGACTGGGTATTGTCGTTCACGTTGAACAGATCGAAGCCGTCGTCCGAGTTCTGCCAGGCGCGGCAGCCTCTCAACGTATTGCCTGTCGAGGCCGGGCCCCAAGGGCTGATCTGGTATCCGTCGGCGTTGGTGTTCTCGATATCGGCGTTGAAGTAACTGTCGCAATTCACCAGCAGATTATCGGTCGCGTAGCCGAACAGCGAGAAGCCCTTGCCCTCCGATCCATTCCAGCCATTGCCATGGATGCTGAGGTTCTCAAAAACATTGTTGTGCGATCCTTCGTCGAGCGAATGTCCCCCATTGAGGATCACGCCCCCCATAGGGCCATTTCGGATGTCCAGGCCTCTGATGACGAGGTTGGACACGTTGTAGAGCGACAATACGTAGCCACCGGCATCGGTCGGGCTGCTGTAGCTGTCCTTGGCGGAGGACAGGCCGGAGCCATTCAGGATGACGGCTTCGGTATCGTGGTTCCGGATCGTGATGGGATTGCCGGAGGTCCCTGACCGTCCGCTGAGGTGGATGCCCGAGGAGCCGGTGAGATCGTAGCTCCCGCCGCGCAGGATGATCGTGGTGCCGGCCGTTGCGGCCGAATAGGCCTTCTGCAAGGTCGCCCATGGCGAGCCGATCGAGCCGTCTCCAGCAGCGTCGTCGCCGGTCGGCGCGACGAAGTGGACTGTTCCATCGCGCGCGCCGGTGCTCAGAGCGGAGCGCGCCGTCAGTCCGGTGGACGCCAGCAGCCCCATACCCGCGCTTCGGATAAGTGAGCGACGCGATAGCATGTAGCGGCGCTTCATGCCGGGGCTCCATATTCCTACCTGGCACACCGAACGCCAGTCACATGTTTGGGCGGCGGATATCTTGATGTTCGTCAACAAGGCCCGCGCGATCCCGCCGGCGCCAGTTCTGCCCCGGTCGCGCTACAGACCGATACGTTCTTGCGATTGCGGAGCAGGAGTGCGGGTGCCTTTGCCCGGTTTCATCCGGTCGAACGCGCCTCGAACGACCCCCCAGCACGTCCCCAATCCATAGCTGAGATGGAGTGTCGCCAGCGCTGCTGGCAGGAGTACGACGTGAAGGGCCGGCTCCTCGCGGCCCGCGAGCAGCACGGATAGGAGGAGAACGGTCGCGTAGCCGAGCAGGGCTGCCGCTGCGACGAGCAGCGCTGGCGGAAAGACCAACGAAAGCAATGCCGGCAGGAGCAGGAGCAGGATCAGGGCCAGCGGCGCAAAATGTCGTAACGCCACCGCTCCAGAGCTGCTGAGAGCTGCCCGGGCGACACCCACGCCATTGGCGAAGTACTGCCGCCGCAGAGCTCCGAATGTCCGCCGGGGCTGATAGAGCGCGCGAATGTCGGGAGACAGGTAGAGCCCGTAGCCGAGCTTGCGAACACGGGCGTTGAAATCATTGTCTTCGGCCCGGTGAAGATCCTCGCGCAGAGGCCCGACCTGATCGATGACATGCCGCCAATAACATCCGTTCCAGACCGTATCCGCCCAGCCTTCCGACCCTTCCTTGCGAAACTTCGCAACCCCGACCCCGAACGGGCTTTTGTGGGCACTCACGATGGCGCGACCGACGAGCGTTCGACCCTCGGCCGGACGCGCGATCGCGCCCACGCCCGCGGCTCCCGTTCGCATCAGGCATTCGACGCTCCTGCGAACCACGTCGGGCTCGAAGCGGGCATGTGCGTCGAGACGTATGATCACATCCCCCGTCGCCTGGCTGAAGGCCAGATTGATGCCCGCCGCGGTCTGCCCATTGCTGTTGCGCAAGACGCGAACCTTGCGGTTGCGCCTCTCCAGATCGAGCAAGGTCGTGTACGTTCCGTCTTTCGAGCAGCCGTCGGCGAAGAAGATCTCGACGATCCCATCATAGTCTTGGGCGATGATGTCGCCGACGAGTTGCTCCAGCCCCGAGGCTTCATCGTAGGTCGGCACCACGACGCTGACCGTCGGGCGGACCGGAGCGATCCCGCCGGGATAGTCCAGGAGGGCCGACCGGTAACTACGCTCTCTGCCGAGCGATTTCTTCACGAATGCCCTCCAGGATTCGGTCGCGGTTAGCCTCGAGCGTATTGTCGCGCATCAGGGCGCGGCCACGTTTCCTGAGCCGGTCTCGCAATTCGGCATCGTGGACAAAACTCTCGATCGCATTGGCGAGGGCGGACGAATCCTGCGGCGGAACCAGCAGGGCGGTTTCGCCATGCGTCAGGAAGGAGGGAATCCCTCCCACTCTGGTCGCGATCGTCGGCAGCCCAATGGAAAGCGATTCATTGACGACCTGAGGGAAGCCCTCGGTTGTCGACGACAAGACGAGGGCACCCGCCTTCTGGTACAACTCGAACAAGGACGGGCCGTAGGGAACGTAGCCGTGAAATGTGACCTGCTCGGCAATTCCGAGTTTTGCGGCGAGCGTTCGCAATTCCTGCTC
Source organism: Rhizobiales bacterium 2SD (assembly GCA_005502805.1). Classification (GTDB taxonomy): domain Bacteria; phylum Pseudomonadota; class Alphaproteobacteria; order Rhizobiales; family Beijerinckiaceae; genus Allobosea. The sequence continues at coordinate 339,985 of SCMY01000003.1, forward strand.
GATGGGGCCCGTGCCGACGAGATCGACGTGGCAGCGTAGACCGCGCCGGTTCAGTTCGACGAGCGCTGCGAAGAGATATTTGTGCCCCTTCTCAGGGGCCAAGCGGCAGACATTGATGAGACGCGTGGGATCCTTGCCCGCGGACATCTTCGAGAAGAGCTCGAACTGGGCGCTGTCCACTAGGCACGGGAAATGGTTGTGAACCCGGCCGCTCAACCGGCCGTACTCGTCGGCCATCTCCTGGCCGACCGTGAACACCGTGCGATCGCGAGCGATGCGCCTGAAATCCCACTCCAGGATGCGGGCCGCCGCCAGAGCGGCCCAGCGCTTGAGGCCTCGATGGGCGCTCATTTGTTCGATGAAGTTTTGACGCACGACGGGCAGCACGGGGACGCCGAGCGAAATGCATACCCGAGCGATGATGTGTCCGATCGGATTGGGACCGCAGACCAGGAGCGCATCCCAGGTCTTTGCCTCCTGGCGGACAGCTTTCGCGATTGTCCAGTATATGCGGGGGTCATTGCGCCAGAACTGATAGAGATTCTTGTAGAACGGCATGGCGAACAGCGAAAACCGTCCTCCCTTCAGAGGGTAGGGGGCTCGCCCAGTGGTCGGCGAGAGCCGGCCGATGAAGACGATCTCATCGGCAAATTCGTTGAAGCTGGAGGGGAACAGGATATAGGACTCGTCGGTAGAAAGCCGAGAGCCGTCGAGCCAGAAGACTTGATCAACGAAGACGGCGAGTCTCATCTCACTATGTCCCAGTGTTTCTCGCGTCGCACAACGCCCAAAGCTGATGGGCGATGGCGCGCGAACCGTGCCGGAGAATGACGGCGGAACGTGCGCGTTCGCCGACCTGGCGACGAAGCCTGCAATCCCTGGCCAGACGGACCACATGCCGCGCGAGTTCGTCTGCGTCGTGATCTGCAATGAAGCCGGTTGTGCCGTGCTCGATCAGATCGGCCACCGCGTTGACCCGGGTCACGACGGCCGGCACGCTCGCCGACATGGCTTCCAGCACGACGTTGGGCATGCCTTCGTGCTCGGATGAAAGCAGGAGAATGTCCGCGGCAGAAATCAGCTCCCGTGCCTCCGGGACCGCTCCAATGAATTGAACCGCCCCATTCAGGTTCGACTGAGCGATTTGGCGCTCGAGATCCAGAAGACAGCCAAAGTCCTTGCCGGCGACGACTGCCTCGACGGGAGCTTCCTTGCGCGCCCTCTCGATGACCGCGATGAAGCGATCGAACCGCTTTTGCTGCACAAGGCGGCCAACGCCCACCACGAGGACCGTGTCGTCTCCAATCCCGAGCCGCGCGCGCCACGTTGCGCGCCAGAGGGCGATCTGATCGAGCGTTGGTGGTTCGACGCCATTCGGAATGTAGACAGGCTTGGCACGCGCGGCCTTTCTCTGTGCGATCTCGTCGTAGGTTTCCTTGGAGTTGCAGACGGCGAGCGATATCGCAGAAAGGCTCGCCCAGGCCCAAAATGGCCTGAGGCGAGCGGGCAGATCCGCAAACAGCGCGTTTCGGAAGGAGCCGATGCGCCAGACGTCCATGCCCAGAAGGGCCAGGCCGAACGGATTTGTGTAGGAGGACCACGAGAAGAAAGACCTGACGCCCTGAGCCGCGCAGGCCGCACGAAGCTGGCGCATCTTCGCGAGCCGGCTCCCCGTGAGGAGCCGTACCGGGATGCCGAGCGAGCGGATATGCTCTTCCCAGAATCCGAGCTCGCCTGAAACGTAGACCACCGGAGCCCAGCGCGTGCGGTCGCAGTGGCTCAGGAACATGAAGAGCTGGCGTTCGCTGCCGCCTTGCGAGAGCTGGCCGATCAGCACTGCGACCGGCTCGGGCTGGACCGTGAAGCTTTCGCCATGGCGGTCCGCCGCACCCGGCATGGTGATGTCCAGCGGCGTCGGCGGCTGGAAGCGGCGCGCCGACGCTGGGGGCTCCAGAGCCCGTGTCCTGGGGTCGGAGGTCACGATGGGCTCCTCCTCGCAAAGAGGCTCGACACCAGTTCGCGATCGGCCTTTGTCATGAAGACAAAGTAGGCGAACGCGCCATAAGCGAGCGTGATCACGGCTGCGAATGAGGCGAGCGAGAGCCAGCCGGTCGGCCACCACAGCGCACAGAGAATTCGGCCGAGTGCCGCCACGCCGGCCATTCCCAACAGGCCGATGGCGAGGTGACCATTGAAGGCGTACCAGCGAAGCCCCAGAAGGACGGCGCTACGGCTCGACACGAAGAGCACATTCCGCATGGTCCAGACGAGTGCCGCGGCGGCCGGAACGCCGGCGAGGCCCAGACCGGCCCGCACGAAGGCTATGGCCAAGACGACGTTTGCCGCGCCAAGGGCGAGCGTCACGAGGCCCTGAGCTTTGACCTCGTTGTAGGCCGTCAGCACGTAGGAGAGGGGCCGCGTGGCCAGATTGATCGTCAGTGGCGCGACGAGAAGGAGCAGAACGGTTTCGAGATCGGCAAAGGCAGGGCCGAGCCAGAACGCCAGCAGCGGCGCCCCCATGCCGCAGAGAAGGCCGATCGGCAGTGCAAGCCAGACGGCGAGAAGCCTGACGGAGCGCTTTGCCAGCTCTTGAAGGGCTTGTTTGTTGCCTGTCGCGTAGTGCGCCATGATGGCGGGGCTCAACACCGGGAGCACGGCTTCGCCCATGGTGTAGATCAGGACCGGAAACAGTAAGATCGAAGCATAGCGTCCTGTCGCTTCAGGCCCCAATAGCTGATTAACGATGATGACATCGACCTGCATGATGAACAGAACGCCGATGACGTTGATCGCCGACCAAGCGCCGAGGCCGATGAGAGGACGAAATCGCGCGCTTTCGATTAGGCGAGGGTTGATCGAGAGCTCAGGCGTCAGTTTCCTCCACAGGAGAACATCCCCCGCCAGGCTGATGGCGGCCGCCACGATGAAGCCAATCCCGACATGAACGAGACTTGGAGGCTCGGCGGCGAAGAGAAGCACCACGACGCCGATCCTGCACAACGCGACCAAAGAGCGGACGATGTTGCGCAGATCGAACCGATGACGGACGAGGCTCGATACGCCGAAAACTCCGCCGACGAGCGCAGCCAATGCCGTCACGCCCACCGCAGCCAGTACGAACCTGGTCGCTGCAATCAGCTCCGGCGGAACCTGGAATATGAGCGGCAACAGGTAGCAGGTGGCGGCGATCGGGACGAGCAGCAAGCAGGAGGCGAGCACGGACAGGATTAGGGCGCTGTTGAAGGTCCGGTTCGCTGACGCCAGGTCGCCTTGGTTGAGGTCGATCCCCAAATAGCGGAAGACTGAACCGTTCAAGCTGTCGGTCACGATTGCTAGATAGAGGACCAGGGAATTGGCCAGCGCCAGCATTCCATAAGCAGCGAGCCCGAGATTGCTCACCAGGAACGGTACGTACCAGGCCATCAGCCCAACATTGAGCGTGATGAAGCCGACGCTGCTCAAGACGTTCACGGAGAAGCGGCGGCTTCCCGAGCGATCCTCCGGGCCTGTTCGCGCAGAAGTCGCGGCGGCGTTGAGTGCTGTCGGGTCGGCTTCGTGCTGGTCGGAATGCGAGGCGCTAGTCCAACGCTCCGGCGGGCGCGCGTCCACCGGCCGCAGCCGCTTCCGCTCGCCGCTGTCGCGTGCCTCTTCGCACGTGCAACCGGATATGCTCGGATTGCCGTGGACGGATATGCTGGTCAGCATGGCGCTAGCCGGTCGCATCGGCGAGGCTCGTCGGTGATCGATTACGGGGAGAAGACTGCCCCGGCCGCCATTCAGCGATAGTTTCCTCAGCTTCCGTCTTTGCGATGAGCGATGGGGCCAGAAGCAGTACCAGAATAACGAGGAGGCTGGCGTGGATCTCGAGCCCTCCGGATTTGATCCAGCCCATCGCATAGGCGACGCCGACGCCCACCGTGATTGCGTAGTAGGCGCTTGGCATCTCCCGCCTCGCCATGGCGCGAAATCTGACGAAGCTTGCAAGCGCCGACGCCAAAATGGCGACATATATGAGCAGGCCGAAGAGCCCCGTCTCGATGGCGACTTCGAGGAAGGGCTGATGGCTCGGCAAGTCGAGCCGGTGGTTGGTCGCGGTGGTCAGCGCAGCCAGATAAGGGTGCAGCGCGAACGGGCCATTGCCGATGCCGACTCCCGTCGCAGGATAATCGCGGAGCAGTTGAAGGCTCGCCTGCCACAGCAGCTCTCGTCCGCCCAGCTCGCCGCCCTCTTCGGCGGAGAACCGCTGGGAAATCGTCTCGAAGAAGAACGGCGCGGCGACAGCGGTACAGAGGAGGAGGACGAGGCCGGTAATCCCCCATGCTCGGGTCGATTTTCCAAACAGGAAAGCGAGCAGCAACAGCAGAACCGCGAGCGAGCTGCCGCGCGACCCGCTCAGCGCCGTGCCGAGTAAAACGCAGAGGAGGAACACGACACTCAGGGCCATCATGGCAACCCGCCGCGAACCTGACGAGCGCAGAACAGGCCACATGACGCCGGGAAGCGCCGTGATGAGCATCAAGCCAAAAACATTCTCGTTGATCTCGAATACTTTTAATCTTTCTTTAAAGTCGTATTCAGTGAAAATTATTGTAAATACTGCGCATGCAACGAGCAGCCAGCCCATTGTACTCAACATTTTCATGAACCTGTCGAGCGCATCAAGGGACCGAAGCTGATTTGTGATCATGAGCAGGAGGATGAAGCTGATCGTCCAGGCCACCAGCTTGCGGCGCGCTTCGATCAGGTCGGGGGCCCAAAGCATCGTCACCGCACCCCACAAGATATAGAGCAGGACGAGCAGGCAGGTGGCGTTCCACCGGATCGATATCGGTCGGCCCATCGCCCGGGCCATCCCGACGCCCAGGGTCGCCGCGACGGCTCCGTTCGCCGCAAGCGTGTAAGCGCCCTCGTCGAAGCGAAGGTCACCGGGTGGAAGAAGGATCAGGAACCAGGCGATCAACGTCGTCGTGAGCGGTCGCTGCAGCAGAAGCAATCCGACCGCCCCGGCCACGGCCACACCGATGAGCAGGAGCGGCGCCAGCGGGTTCCTGAGAAAGAGGAGCCCGGCGACGACGACCGCCAGCAAGACCATGCCGGCTGCGAGGATGGCGAACATCGCGTTCCGCCCCATCCAGCTTCCGGCGCTCATGGCATTGCGTCCTGCAACTGGGCGGTTCCATCGACTGGGACGCTCACCTGCCGGCCGAGAGCTGCCGTTTCCAGCAGGTCGCAGGCCGTCGTCGTGTTATGTCGGCGCCTGACATAATCCAGTGCGCGCTTGCCCATCTCCTGGTTCAGGATACCGTTCTTCGTGAGAAGGTGCAGATCGCTCCGCAAGCCCGCCGTCGTTCTGCTGACCCTTCCCAGCGCTTGCGTTTCGATCACGTGTCCAGGGTCGATCGCTAGCGACAGCACCGGAACGCCGGCGCTCCAGGCCTCCAGCATCGTGTTGGGAAAGCCTTCCGCTTCGGACGTGTTGACCAAAACCTTGCTGTCTTCGAGGAGCGCCATGATTTCAGCGGCTTGCGTCGGTCCCAGGAAGGTGACGTTGCTCAGCGAGCTCATCTTGCGTTCGAGATCGCAGCGCGTCGCGTGGGGCAAGGTCGGGTCGAACCCGCCGACGACGCTGAAACGGAGGCCCGGGCACGATCCGGCGAGGTCGAGAAACCGCTCCAGGCGCTTCTCGGGACGGATCTGCGCAACCCAGAGGGCGTCGATCTGGGCGCCCTCCAATGGCCGCGGCCGGGAAGCGAACGACCTCAACAGGTTCGGCACGGCGACGGTTCGCCCTCGTAGCCGATGCGGCAGCCGGGTTCGTTGTCCCTCATGCTGGATCGCGATCGTATCCGCGCTGTGCAGCCCGAGGGCATAGAGCGGATTATGGAACCACGGCCGATGTCGGTACGTGGACCAGGGCTTGCAGTGATCGTCATGCGCGACGGCGTAGATGAAGCGCGTCCGGCTGCGGAGCCGGCCGATCAGCCCAACCAGCCAGAGAAAGTCGTCGGGCAGGCGCGCATAGAGGATGGTCGGTGAAACATCTTTCAACGCCCGCCAGAGCCGAGCCGCGCTCGAAGGCCTGCGCCATGAGGGCGCGGCGTCGAGACAGAGAACCCCTGCGATGGTCGTTGGCGGCGCGCATCCCTCCCCATCGCCATAGATCAGGCTCACCTCGTGTCCGCGCTGCGCCATGGCGGCTGCAAGATGAGCCACTTGCGCTTCCGCGCCCCCTGACATGCTCGTATCCCCGGCCAGGACCCTCAGGGAGCGCCAGCCGGGCGAGTAGAAGCACCACCGCATCCGCCGATCGGCGGATCCGAATTGGGGCGCGGTTTCGGCGGTCGTGGAGGCGTTGCGCAACGCGGTCGCCCGGTTGGCCGCAGTTTCGGACGCAATCGTAGCTTCAAGCATGATCCGGACTGCTCCTGGCTCGAAGTTGCGGGCTCGAACGGGTTCGCGGTCTCGTTCGGCACGATTGCGTGCTTTGGCACCCAAACTGACGGGGTTCCGCACTGAGGAGTTGACGCGTGTCATATCCGAAGCGCCGTCCATGGCGCCTGCTTGTGCCATTGAGGCTGCGTGATCGCCGGACCGAGACGTGCCGACGATTGGCGCACGCTGCGCGCCTGCAGGAAATTCAGAGGCAGTCACCGATGTGCGGCATTGGCGGATGGTTTGGACGACGTCCTCCGGGAGGGCAGGAGGCCACCTCACGGATGGTGGAGCAGTTGCGTCATCGTGGCCCCGATGATGCCGGGATCGAGAGTGGGGACGGCTGGGAACTGGGCTTCCGGCGCCTCAGCATCCTTGATCTCAGCCCGTCGGGGCACCAGCCGATGCGAAGCGAAGACGGCCGTTACTGGTTGGTCTTCAACGGCGAGATCTACAACTATCTCGAACTTCGCCAGGATCTGGAGCGTGCCGGAGAGCGCTTCCGCGGTGGTTCAGACACGGAGGTTCTGCTCCGGCTGCTGATGCGCTCGGGCGCGGACGCACTTCCGCTGCTGAATGGAATGTTCGCGCTCGCATTCGTGGACACCGAGGCCCGCAGCTTCGTGCTGGCTCGCGACCGGCTGGGGGTGAAGCCGCTCTATTACGCCGTCTCTGACGGCTGCCTCCGTTTCGCGTCCGAGCTGAAGGCACTGGTTGCGGAGCCGAACACCGACCAGTGTGTCGACAGCAACGCCGTCGCTCAATACCTCGCGCTCGGTTATCTGCCCGGGGAGACTTGCATCTTCGAGGGGCACAGCAAGCTGCCACCGGGCCATGTGCTCTCCGGAAATCTGGGCCAGCCCGAAGTCGCACATCCGAAGCCCTACTGGAGCCTGACGCTCAACGACGATCCCGATGACCGGGCGATCACACCGGCGGAGCTCGACGAACTCGAAAGTTTGCTCCTCGACGCAGTCAGAATCCGCCTTCGCAGCGATGTTCCGGTCGGTATTTTTCTCTCAGGTGGTCTCGACAGCGGGTTGGTTGCGGCGATGGCGGCAAAGTCCGAGGTGGCGCCGCTCGCTCTCACGATCGGTTTTGCGGAGGAGGGGTGGGACGAGAGCAAGCTTGCTTCGCTCACTGCGAACCATGTGGGATTGCAGCACCGCATCGTCCCGCAGCGATCAGGGGGGCTCGCCGACCTGGACCGTCTCGCCTGGTTTTTCGATGAGCCCTTCGGCGACCCCTCTGCGCTACCCTTCTTCACGCTCTGCGAGGCGGCGGCAGGGCACGCCACGGTGTTTCTGTCCGGAGATGGCGGTGACGAGATGTTCGCTGGTTACCGCCGCTACATCGAGGCCTTGAACCGCGTCGGGGTGATCAAGGCTGCCGGGCGGGTAGGCGGCATACTTCGGATGGCGAGCAGGCTTCTGCCGCAAGGCTCGCTTACGCGGCATCGACTCTCGAAGCTCGCTCTGCCTAACGATGGTTGCGCGGCCGCGTTTGATGAATCTCCGGAGGATCCAGTGCTGAGTGGCATCGTCCATCCGGAGCTGCGGCCCAGCATGCGGGTTGCGGGCGGGCCGATATGGGAGAGATGGCAAAGAAGTCGCGGCGCCGGGGTCACGACGCGTCAACAGCGGCTGGACTACAGCCTCTATCTGCCCGACGACGTGCTGGTGAAGGTCGACCGGGCCTCCATGGCGCATTCCATCGAGGTTCGCTCACCATTTCTGGATGTCCGGCTGGTCGAGTGGGTAGCTCGGCTGCCACGCTCGACACTTCTCAATCGCACTCATGGGAAGCTGCCGCTCAGGGCGCTCGGCCCGCGGCTGCTTCCGAAGGCGACGCTTCAGGCTCAGAAGCGCGGCTTCGGCGTACCGCTCGATGATTGGTTCCGAAGCGCTGCGGGCCGGGCGATGGTCCAGGATCGGCTCATCGCCTTCGAGAGCCGGGCAAGTCAGTACTGGGATGCGGCGGCGGTGGAGCGCCTGTTGAGGGCCCATGGATCCGGCCGAGGCCGAGGCTTCGGCGTTATCCTCTGGCGGCTGCTCATGCTCGACGCCTGGTCCCGCCATTATGCGAACGCCCGTCAAGAGAGCTGGCAGGTCTCGGCGATACAGAGGGGCTCACGCATAACCGGGCATGTGCAGCGCCCAGCCTATAATGGGTAGACTGCGCACGAGGGCGCTCCCCGACCTTGCCGATCGACGACCCGTCGCCGACGCGGCTTCGTGATCCGAGTTTCGGCCGAAAATGAGGTCGCGGCGCCAGGTAAGCGCCAATGATGACCGAGCCGTCAGCCATTGCCACGTCAAGAGGAGCGGGAGGTTACCACCTACAGCCTACCTCGGAAACCCAGTCGAGAACCGGCACCGCAAGGAACATCATGTCGGTGCGGCATTGCTGCCAGTTGGCTGTGGGATTGGGGTTTGACGGATGTTGCTAACGCTCGACGACACTCGGCAGGCGGATTTTTCTGGCGTCCTAGCTACCAAAAGCCTAGTTCGGCCACCGGTCCGAGATTCTCGGCTCCGGCTCGTTCCCGGCAATGTCGTTCTTTTCTGGCAAGACGAGCACCTGCCCCACGCTATCGAAGTTGTCGACGGTGCGGTCCGGGCCGTTCGGCTCTGGAGCGACGGGACACGCCAGATCGTGACATTCTTCTGGCCCGGAAGCGTCATCGCGCCTTCAGCCTTGCAGCGTTACACCGCTGAAACCTTGACGCGATGCACCTTGCGGCCTCGCGAGGACATTGCCGCGCCTGAGCCGAGCGGCACCGATCAAGCTCTTCAGGCTTCCCTCCGCCTTTTGGCTGCGACGGGAAAGAAGAGTGCGACATGCCGAATGGCTTGGTTCTTGCTCCAGATCCGCGAGCACCTTCCCCGGGATCCTGTGCTCCCAAATGCATTTCGTGTCGTTATCCCGCGCAATGATATCGCGGACTATCTCGGAATGACGCTGGAAACTGCGTGCCGGACGCTCGCCACATTTCGTGCGCAGGGATTGATCGACCTGCCGACTCGTAAAACGATCTGCTATCTCAACATTCCTCGCCTGATTCGGATTGCCTCGTTGCCGTCCGAAGGGGCTGGAGTGTGATCCGAGCGGCGGCTGCCGTCCCGCTTGGCGCAATCATCGCGCTGAGCATCAGGGCGAGGTCTGCGACACCTGCGCGACCATTCTCATGCATCAGAGCACGGCGATCTACCTGCCGATCGGCTGCGTCCATCGTATGGCCAATCCCGGCAAGATCCCGCTCGAGATCATCGAGGTGCAGGTCGGCTCCTATCTCGGCGAGGACGACATCATCCGCATCGAGGACATCTACCGGCACTGCTGAGCAGGCATTGCCTAAGGCGCGGCGAGGCCGGATCGAGGCAGAGTAATTAGCATTGACTAATCAATTAGCAACTGCTAATTGATTTCCCATGCTTGAGATCGCTTCCGTCTCCACCGTCATGCGTGCGCTTGCCGACCCGACACGGCGCGCCGTGTTCGAGCGCATCTCCGCTTGCGATGAAATCACTGTCGCCGAGCTGACCCGCGGCAGCGGCGTGACGCAGGGCGCCATCTCGCAGCATCTCAAATCGCTCAAACAGGCCGGCCTCGTCGCCGAGCGGCCGGAGGGACGCAACGTCTTCTATCGCGCCGAGCCGGAAGGACTGGCGCCGCTGGTCGACTGGATCGGCCATTACGGCACGTTCTGGCGTGAGCGCTTCGCCAATCTGCGCAGCCTTCTCAAGGAGATCGACCCATGACCGCCATCGACCTGCAGCCTGCTACGCAGGATATCGTCGTCGACGAAATCCTTCCGCATGCGCCGGAGGCGATCTGGAGGGCACTGACCTCCAGCAAGCTGATCGCGCGCTGGATCATGGAGCCTACGGGCTTCGCCCCGATCGAAGGGACCCGCTTCACGTTCAAGACCACGCCGGCCGGCGCCTGGGACGGCACGATCCGCTGCGAGGTGCTGGAGGTGATCCCGAACGAATGCCTGGCCTATTCCTGGAAGGGCGGCGACGACGGCAATGCCGGCTATGGCTCCTGGCTCGACACGGTCGTGACCTGGACACTGTCCAAGGCGGCGAACGGCACCCGCGTCCGCCTCGTCCATTCCGGCTTCGAGCTGCCACGCAACGAGGCCGCGTTCGCGAATATGGGCCGCGGCTGGAAGACCATCCTGCCGCGCCTGGGCGACGTCGCCGGCGAGCCGGCCTGACATAGCGGACTTCCGCCTATCCCTGATCTGTCGAGGACATGATGATGAGCCATGCCTATACCGGCGGCTGCGCCTGCCGCGCGATCCGCTACGAGATCGCCGCCGAACCGATCGAGAGCAATGACTGCCAGTGCCGCCAGTGCCAGCATCAGAGCGGCACCGGTCACAGCTCCTATCTCAGCTTCGTCGCGGCGCCCGTCACTGTCGAGGGCAAGGCGAGCAGCTGGGATGTCGTCGGCGAAGGCGGCACGGTCAAGCGCTGCGCCTTCTGCCCGACCTGCGGCTCACCGGTCTACCTGACTTTTCCGGACATCCCCGACCTGTTCATCGTGCGCGCCGGCAGCCTCGACGAACCCGGCCGCTACAAGCCGGAAATGGTGTTCTGGCATTCGGTTGCCCAGCCCTGGGACCATGTGCCTCCAGGCATTCTGAAGCACGAGAAGCTGCCGCCGCGATGAGGGCAAGGCGCGGTGGCCTGCCCAATCTCAATACGGCAGGCCGACATAGTTCTCCGCCACGCTGGTGAGCGCGGCCTGCGACTGTGTCAGATAGTCGAATTCCGCCCGCCAGATGCGCTGGTCGAAGGCGCTCGCCTCCGGGAAGAGGTGCAGCAGGTTGGTCATCGACCAGGAGAAGCGCACCGCCTTCCAGACCCGCGCCAGCGCCCGCGCGGAATAGGCATCGAGCCCGGCATTCGAGCGCTCGGCATAGTACTCGCGCAGCGCCTCGAACAGGTAATGCACGTCGCTGGCCGCGAGGTTCAGCCCCTTGGCGCCGGTCGGCGGTACGATGTGGCCGGCATCGCCGGCGAGGAAGAGGCGGCCGAAGCGCAGCGGCTCCGCTACGAAGCTGCGTAGCGGCGCGATGCTCTTTTCCAGCGACCGTCCCGCCGTCACCGCCTCCGCGACCTCCTCCGGCACGCGCCGGCGCAGCTCGTCGAAGAAGCGCTCATCGGACCAGGCCTCGACCTTCTCGTCGAGCGGGACCTGGACATAGTAGCGGCTGCGGGTCTGTGAGCGCATCGAGCACAGCGCGAAGCCAAGGGGCGAGCTGGCATAGACCAGCTCATGGGCGGCCGGCGGCTGGTCGACCAGCAGGCCGAGCCAGCCGAACGGATAGACACGCTCGAAGGTCTCGATCGCCCCTGTCGGCACCGAGGTGCGGCAGATGCCGTGGAAGCCGTCGCAGCCGGCGATGAAGTCGCAGGCGATCTCGCGGCGCTTGCCCTCGAAGGTGAAGCTGACGCGCGGTGAGGCGCTGTCGAAATCGTGCAGCGCGACATCCTCGGCCTCGTAGAAGCTCGTCGTGCCGGCTGCCTGCCTTGCTTCCATCAGGTCCTGCGTCACCTCGGTCTGGCCGTAGACGGTGACCTGTTTGCCGGTCAGCCCCTTGAGGTCGACGCGCTGCAGTCGCCCCTCGAAGGCGAGTGAGAAGCCGTCATGCGGCAGGCCCTCTTCGGCGAGGCGCGCGCCGACGCCGGCTTCGTGCAGCAGGTCGACCGAGCCCTGTTCGAGCACGCCGGCCCGAATGCGCGAGAGCACATATTCGGGACTCTTGCGCTCGAGGATGACGTTGTCGATGCCCTGACGGGTCAGCAACTGGCCGAGCAGCAGGCCAGACGGCCCGGCTCCGACGATCACGACCTGGGTGCGCATGGCGTCCTCCGTAAACGAGCGAGCGCAGGGCCCGGTACTTTCACGTGAAAATGCCATTGCACCCGGTTGACCGGAATGGAGCTTTCACCCAACCTCTTGGACAAAACGAACATGGGATGGGCCGGATGACGCTCGCCTCGGTGCCAGCCTACTGGCTCTATGACGAGCCGCGCGAGCAGCGTTTTCCTGACGCGTTGCATATCGAGCGCATCAGCGCCCGCAGTGCCCCGCGCGACTGGCGGATCGAGCCGCATCGCCACCAGGACATGGCGCAGTTCTTCCTGATCGCCTCCGGCGGAGGGCTGGTGCGGATCGATGGCGCCGACCATCGGCTCATTCCCGGCACGGTTCTGCTCCTGCCGCCGCTGGCGATCCACGAGTTCCGCTTCGAGCCGGATACCGAGGGTTTCGTCGCCAGCGTCGCGACCTCGACCCTGACGCCGCTCTTCGAAGCCGAGCCCGCGCTCGGGGCCGTGCTGGGCGAGGCGTTCGTCGGGCGGCGAGGGCCAAACGACGCCGGCATCGCCGAGCTGGCCATGACGATGGAGGCTGCACTCGCAGAGTTCGGCCGCAACCGCGGCAGCCGCGAGCTCGCTCTCTCCGCCCATGCGCGCCTGATCGCCATCTGGTTCGCCCGCGCCGCCCGCTCGCATGCGGTCGCTGCGAGCGCTGCGGGCGACGCGCGTGCCGTTCTGGTCCGCCGCTTCATCGAACGCGTCGAAAGCCATTTCCACACGCATGAGCTGCTTGATGCCTATGCGCGCGATCTCGGTGTCACGGGTCCGCATCTCACTCGCGTCTGTCGAGAGGTGCTCGGCCATTCGGCGATGCGGGTGATCCAGGGCCGATTGATGATCGAGGCACGGCGTGACCTCGTCTACACCCGCTCACCGGTCTCGCAGATCGCCTTCCGGCTCGGCTTCTCCGACCCGGCCTATTTCTCCCGCTTCTTCGCAGCGCGGGCGGGGATGTCGCCCTCGGAATACCGGGCGGCTGGGTGAGGGGTTGTATTTGTTCTTTATTTGTTCTATCTATTCGAGATGGGAAAGCCGTCTCCAGATCAATTCGATCTGTTCGATTGGGATCCCCGGTATGGGATCGCGGCGGACCGCGACTGGTCGAAAACCCGAATTGCCCCCGGTTGGGTCAGATACTTCTTCGCGCTGGTGCCGCCGCCGGAGCATGCCGCGGCAATCGATGCGTTCGCCCATGAGCTTCGAAGATCGCACGGCTTGCACGGGCGGCCAATCGGACCGGAACGCTATCACCTCACTTTGGGGGGCATCGAGCGTTACGGCGGGGCCACCGATGAGGAGATCGCGACCTTAGAGAGGATTGCCGCATCCATCGTCGCGCCGAGTTTCTCTGTCGCCTTCGACCATGTCGCGGGGTATGGCGGCCCGGGCGATAGGCAGGCCATTTTTCTGGAGACGAGCGAGACGTTCTCGATCCTCGATAGGCTTCAGAGGAGGATATGTCGCGATATGCGGGCGAGAGGCTTTTGGATGCCATCCAAATTCGGGCCGCACGTGACGCTGCTCTACGATGAATGCCCATTCGACAAGCCGATAATCCCACCCGAGAGCTTCCCAGTCCGGGAGTTCGTGCTCATCCGCAGCGTCCATGGCGCAAGCCATCACGACCATCTTGCTCGCTGGCAGTTGCGCGATCGCGCCGACGTAGTCTAGACGCCTTCGCCCTCCGGCGCTGTCCGCGGGACGGTGCGCAGCACTTCCGCAGTGATCCCGCCCTGGGTAAGGCGCTCGCGCCCGCCCATGCCCTCGATGTCGAAGACGAACAGCGCCGTGTTGCAAACGCCGCCGAGCCGGCGGATCAGCCGGGCCGCCGCCATCGCCGTGCCGCCGGAGATCAGGCAGTCATCGACGATTGAGACCCGGCGTCCCGCCAGCCGCGAGCCCTTCGAGATCACCACCCCTTCGCCGAGTTCGTAATTCGCCATGATGCTGCGCATCACGCCGTTCCGCAGCGAATCGACCTTGCGGATGTCGATGAAACCGAGGCCGTTGCGATAGGCCAGTGCTCCGGCGAGGCCGAGCCCGCCGATATCGATGCCGGCGAGCACCTCGATATCGGCCGGTACCCGCGAGGCGAGCGCGTCGATGATGGGGCGGGTCAGAGCCGCCTCGCTGGTCGTAATGGAGAGGTCGGGAAAGTCTACGCCGGCCGCTGTGTGGTCCTTCCAGGGCCGGAAGGGGATGTCGAGCTTGTCGTCGCTCGTCGCGGCCTGCTGCAACTGCTCGATCATGGCGCGCTCATCCGATTCCTTGCTCGCCCGATACGCGCCATCGTTGCCGGCCGGATGACAGGGCGCGAGAGACGCCTGATTGTCCGCGCTGCGATCGGCGATGGCAACGCGTGCCCGCTCGAAACACGCAGCTTTCTTTGGCTTCTTCCCGCGCCAAGTGGTGGGATCGCTTGATCTCCGCTCGGCTGCATGCCAACCCGCGCCGACGGAAATCAGCGACGGTCGGAATGATGGTCACGCTCTACGGCATCAAGAACTGCGACACGATGAAGAAGGCCTGGAGCTGGCTCGACGCGCACAAGATCCCGTATGCCTTCCATGACTATCGCGTTTCCGGCATCGACAGGGCCCATATCGAGGCCTGGTGCCGCGAGCTCGGCTGGGAGAAGGTGCTCAACAAGGCGAGCACGACCTTCCGCGAATTGCCCGAGGCCGACCGGCAGGGCCTCGACGAGACAAAGGCGATCGCGCTGATGCTGGCGCAGCCGACCATGATCAAGCGCCCGATCCTCGATCTCGGCGAGCGCCGCATCCTCGCCTTCAAGCCGGATGTCTACGCGGCGGCTTTCGCCAAGCGCTGAGCGTTCGGCCGTCGGCACAGCCCCGCTCGGCGTGCAGGGCTCTTTCGCGAAAAGCGGCGCTGGGCTAGGCCGGCGCCCATGACAACGGATTTCAGCTTTCATCTTCTCGGCCGGGACGGCGCAGCCCGCACCGGCGAGGTCCGCATGCCGCGAGGCGTGATCCGCACCCCGGCTTTCATGCCGGTCGGCACCGCCGCGACGGTCAAGGGCATGTATCCCGAGCAGGTCAAGGCGCTCGGCGCCGATGTCGTGCTCGGCAACACCTATCACCTGATGCTGCGGCCGGGCGCCGAGCGCGTCGCCAGGCTCGGCGGCCTGCACAAGTTCATGAACTGGCCGCATCCGATCCTGACCGATTCCGGCGGCTTCCAGGTGATGTCGCTCGCCAATCTACGCAAGCTGACCGAGGAGGGCGTGACCTTCCAGTCGCATATCGACGGCTCGAAGCATGTGCTGTCGCCGGAGCGCTCGGTCGAGATCCAGAACCTGCTCGGCTCCGACATCGTCATGCAGCTCGACGAATGCGTCTCGCTGCCCTGCGAGGACAAGGTCGCCGAAAAGGCGATGCATCTGTCGCTGCGCTGGGCCGAGCGCTGCAAGAAGGCTTTCGGCGATCCGGCGGGGAGGGCGCTGTTCGGGATTGTGCAAGGTGGAGCGGTGCCTGCCCTCCGGGTCGAGAGCGCGCGCGAACTCGCAGCCATGGACTTGAAGGGCTACGCCATCGGCGGCCTCGCGGTCGGCGAGCCGCAGGACGTGATGCTGGCGATGATCGAGACGGTCGAGCCGCATCTGCCGCAGGAGAAGCCGCGCTATCTGATGGGCGTCGGCACGCCCGACGACATCGTCGAGGCGGTCAGGCGCGGCGTCGACATGTTCGACTGCGTGATGCCGACCAGGGCCGGCCGCCACGGCCAGATCTTCACCCGCTTCGGCCGGATGAACCTGAAGAACGCCAAGCACGCCGAGGATGTCAGGCCGGTGGATCCGCAATCGTCCTGCCCGGCGGCGAACAGCTATTCGCGCGCTTATCTGCACCATCTGGTCAAGGCCGAGGAAATGCTCGGCAAGATGCTGCTGACCTGGGTCAACCTCGCCTATTATCAGGAGCTGATGGCCGGCCTGCGCGCCGCGATTGCAGCGGGGCGCCTCGAGGATTTCATCGCCGAGACGAAAGAGGGATGGGCGAGGGGCGAGCCGGCGTGATCGACCCCGGGCTCGGCCTGCTATTGCTCAAGATGGCGGTCGCGGCCGCCATCGTCGTCAGCTGCTCGCTGCTGGCCGAGCGGAGCGGGCCGCTGCTCGCGGCGATGATCGCGACGCTGCCGATCTCGGCCGGGCCGGTCTACATTTTCCTGGCGCTCGATCACGACGCTGCCTTCATTTCGGCGAGTGCGCTCGGCAGCATGAGCTCAAACCTCTCCAATGCGGGGCTGTCGCTGGTCTATGTCCTGCTGGCGCAGCGCTTCGGCACGGTGATTTGCCTTGGCGCGGCGCTATTGACCTTCTTCCTGCTCGTCTCCGGCTTGCAGGCGCTGGCCTTGCCTTTCGTCGTCATGCTGACGGCGACGCCGATCGTCTTCCTGATCCTGCATCACATCGTCCGCCCCTATCTCGCGGCGCGCCCCGCGATCACGCCGCGGCGGCCCTGGTATGCGATCCCGCTGCGGGCCGCCGCGGTGGCGGCCCTCGCCGGTACAGTCACCACCGTCAGCACCCGCGTTGGCCCGGCCTGGTCGGGTGTGCTGGCGACCTTTCCGATCGTCTTGTCGAGCCTGATCGCGATCCTGCAGCCGCGCATCGGCGGGCCGGCCAGCGCCGCGGTCATCGCCAACGGCCTGCTGGGATTGCTCGGCTTCGGCGTCGCGCTCGCGCTGGTCCATGTCACGGCCGTACCGCTCGGCTCATGGCCTGCGCTCGGACTCGGTCTCTTGGTCTGCATCGTCTGGAATCTCGGCCTTGTGTCACTGGCGCGACGTCGGCGTTCTCTATCGTGAGGCTCCGCCACGTCGGCTGCGGTCGTTGAAGCGGGGAGCTCGGCGCAATGTATCAGAAGATGGTCCAGGCGCGGGTCCGCTCGATGTTCGACGCGGTGAACAGAGGTGACGCGGAGCCGGTGATCGCCGCCTTCGCACCCGTCTTCGAGCATCGCTTCCTCGGTGACGATCACGCACTCGGCGGCTCGCGCACCTCGCTTGCGGGCGTGCGCGCCTGGTATGGGCGGCTCTACAGATTGCTGCCTGATATCCACTTCGATCTCGAGCGGATCGATGTTGCCGGGCCGCCATGGAACACCGTCGTGGTCGTGGACTGGCGCGAGACCAATAGCGGCACCGACGGCGTGCGTACCGTCAATCGCGGCCACCATGTCCTGCATCTCGCCTGGGGACGCGCGACGCGCCTGTTAATCTGCCCCGACACGACGCTGCTCGCGGCGACGCTCGACCGGCTCTTCGCAGCCGGCAACGCGGAGGCGCGTGCCCTGCCGATTCTCGGGTAGTCGTCGCGCTGGTCAGGGTTTGCGTGCGACCGTCGGGCGGCGCCATGAAGCGACGAACAGCCCGCCGATGATCAGGACGAAGCCGACGACCTGGAGCGGGCCGGGAATCTCGCCGAGCGCCGGCACGGCGAGCAAAGTGCCGGTGACCGGGATCAGCGGCGGAAAACGCCCGACCACGGCAGCGCCGAGCACATGCGCGGCCCAGCCCCAGATCCACAGGCCGACGATGACGTTGAGCACGCCCTGATTGATGGCGTGGCCGACCAGGACCCACCAAGGCGCGACATCAAAACCGCGGAAGAAGAACAGGAAATAGAACGGCAGATAGAGCAGCGAGAGCACGGAGACGATCGCCGCTCCCTTCAACCCGTCGACCTTCCAGAGCTGGATCAGCAGCGGGTAGAAGCCCCAGAGCAGGCCGACGCCGAGGAAGCAGAGATCGCCGCGCAAGGTGCCGGCCGAGGCGCCGGTGCTGCCGGCGATGCCGAGGCAGGCAAGGCCCGCCAACACGCCGATGACGCCGATGACGAGATTGCGCGTCAGCGCAGCCCCGAACAGCACGACGCTGCCGGCGATGCCGATCAGGGTGACGGTGCCCGGCCCGATCGTGGCGCCATGCGCCGCCGGGGCGAGCGTCAGCCCCGTCAGCATCAGATAGGTCATCGGGAAGCCGCTGGTGATCGCCAGCCAGATGCCGCGGCGCCAGCTCACGCCGCCGCAATTCGCAAAGCCCCCCGCCTTCAGGAAGATCGGGAGCAGCAGCAGCCCGGCCGTGGCGAAGCGCAACGCCAGCAGGTCGTGCTGGCTGAGCCCGTTGAGCACGGCATGCCGGCTGATGACGAAGTTCGAGCCGAAGATCAGCACGCTGCCGAGCATGCCGATGATGGCGAGCTGCCTGCGTCGGCGCAGCTTCTCGTCTGGAACGGTCTGATGCATGCTCCGGCTTAGCGTGAAGCCGGAGCAGCCGTCAGATCAGTTGCCGCATGGCGCCGCCTATTGCGGCGCAGCATCGGCTCGGGCCCAAGCTTCGATCAGGCCAGCGCCTTCAGCGCAGAGCGGCCGGCATAGATCGCCTGCGCGCCGAGCTCCTCCTCGATGCGCAGGAGCTGGTTGTACTTCGCCGTCCGGTCGGAGCGGGCGAGCGAGCCAGTCTTGATCTGCCCGCAATTGGTCGCGACGGCGAGGTCGGCGATGGTCGCGTCCTCGGTCTCGCCCGAGCGGTGCGACATCACCGCGGTGTAGCCGGCGCGCTGGGCCATCTCGACGGCGGCCAGCGTCTCGGTCAGCGTGCCGATCTGGTTGACCTTGACCAGGATCGAGTTCGCCGTCTTGGCCTTGATGCCCTGCGACAGGCGGGTAACGTTGGTGACGAAGAGGTCGTCGCCGACCAGCTGGCACTTGCTGCCGATGAGATCGGTCAGCGCCTTCCAGCCCTCCCAGTCGTCTTCGGCCATGCCGTCTTCGATCGAGACGATCGGGTAGCCGGCAACGAGCTTGGCGAGGTACTTGGCCTGCGCCTTCGGATCGCGGGTTTTGCGTTCGCCTTCATAGACATAGGCGCCGTCCTTGAAGAACTCGGTCGCGGCGCAGTCTAGGGCCAGGGCGATGTCTTCGCCTGGCTTGTAGCCGGCCTTCTCGACCGCCTGCATGACGAAGTCGAGCGCCGCTTCGGCCGACTTGATGTTGGGGGCGAAGCCGCCCTCGTCACCGACATTGGTGTTGTGGCCGGCGTCGTGCAGCGCCTTCTTCAGCGTATGGAAGATCTCGGCACCCATCCGCAGACCCTCGGCGAAGGAGGACGCGCCGATCGGCATCACCATGAATTCCTGGAAGTCGATCGGGTTGTCGGCGTGGGCGCCGCCATTGACGATGTTCATCATCGGAACCGGCAGGACACGCGCCGAGGTGCCGCCGACATAGCGATAGAGCGGCAGGCCCGAGCACTCGGCCGCCGCTTTGGCGACGGCGAGCGAGACGCCCAGAATGGCGTTGGCGCCGAGCTTGCTCTTGTTCGGCGTGCCGTCGAGCTCGATCATCGCCTGGTCGATCGCGGTCTGGTCCTCGGCGTCCATCGCGACCAGCGCCTCGGCGATCGCGACATTGACGGCCTCGACCGCCTTCTGGACGCCCTTGCCGAGATAGCGGCTCTTGTCGCCGTCGCGCAGCTCGACGGCTTCATGTGCGCCAGTCGAAGCTCCGGACGGCACGGCGGCGCGGCCCATCGAGCCGTCTTCGAGCACGACATCGACCTCGACCGTCGGGTTGCCGCGGGAATCGAGGATCTGGCGGCCGATGATGTCGATGATCGCGGTCATGTCAGGCTCCGGAGCTGAGGTGGGCAAGGGATGCCGCGCTTCTAGACAAGACAGGCGGCGACGGGAAGGGGCGGTGGCGTTTATCCGGGCCGGGGATTAAAAGCCGCGGCAACTCAGCGTCCGTCATCGATGGGCGCCCATTTGTTCAGGATGCTGCCATGACCATCGACGCCTCGACCCTTCAGCTCGGCAAGGCGAGCGAATTGCCGCGCTCGCCGGAAGAAGCCCGTCTTGACCGCGTGCCGAACCCGCATGCCGGCACCGACTATCTCGCGCGCTTCACCTGCCCGGAATTCACCTCGATCTGCCCGGTCACCGGCCAGCCCGATTTCGGTATCCTCGTGATCGACTATCTGCCCGGCGACTGGCTGGTCGAATCGAAGTCGCTCAAGCTCTATCTCGGCGCCTTCCGCAACCATGGCGCCTTCCATGAGGACTGCACCGTCGGCATCGGCAAGACGCTGGTCGAGCTGCTCGAACCGAAATGGTTCCGTATCGGCGGCTACTGGTATCCGCGCGGCGGCATCCCGATCGACGTATTCTTCCAGACCGGCGAGCCGCCCAAGGGGCTGTGGCTACCGGATCAGGGCGTCGCGCCGTATCGCGGGCGCTGAAGAGCTTGCCGCCGAAAACTGCGAAGCGGTTTTCGGAACTAAGGCACGCTCAAGAACAACTCAGGTTCTGCTGCCCGAGAGCGGCAGGATGCGCGGCGCCAGCACGCCGAGCACCGCAATCCCGGCGGCGAAGATCAGGATCGCGCCGCTGGTGCCGAACAGGTGTAGAGCGGCGCCCATCAGCACCGGCCCGAGCGCATGGCCGCAGAACAGCGCGCAGGCGAACAGCGCCACCGCCGAGCCACGGGCAGTTGGTGCGAGCTCGGTCGCCTGCGCCTGGAAGGTGCCGTGCATCAGAAAGAAGCCGAAGCCGCTCAGGGTGAAGATCGCGACTGCGCTCCACCAGGGCAGGAAGGCGAGCGAGAACAGCGCGTAGGCGAGGCCCATGACGATGCCGCCGAGGGTCGTCATCCGGGTCGGGCCGAGGCGCTCGACCAGGATTCGCGTCAGCACGCCGTAGATGATGCCGCCGAGTCCGGTGCCGGCGATGACGAGGCCGGCCTGCGACGGGCCGACATCGGCACGCTCGTGCAGGATCGCGGCGATATAGGGCGGCATGCCGAAGATCAGGCTGCCCTCGACCACGACGAGGCCGTAAAGCAGTTTCGAGCGGGGATTGGCGAAGACAGCGGCATAGCTCGCCAGTGCGGTCTTGAAACTGAGCGGGGCGCGCGACGCGTTCGGCCGCGGCTTCAGCACCAGCACGACCAGCAGCCCGGCGATACCGGCAATCGCGCCAGCCATCACGAAGACGTAACGCCAGCCGAGATGCTCGGCGATCAGCCCGGAGCAGGCGGCTCCCACCATCTGCCCGACGATCATCAGCACCAGGAAGCGGCCGAGCATGACCTGCCGCTCGGCCATGGGCGCGCGGTCGCCGATCGCCGCCATCGCCACGGGAATGACGCCGCCGGCCGCGACGCCGGCGATCGTGCGGACGCCCGTCAGGATCTCGAAGGAGCCGGCGAAGCCGGCGGCCAGCGAGAGCAAAGCGAGCGCGCCGAGGCAGATCGCGATCGTCCTGAGTTTGCCGATCGAATCGGCGATCGGGCCGAGAAACGGCTGGCCGACTGCATAGGCGAAGGCGAAGGCCGTCGCGACCGCGGCGACCTGCGCGATGCTGCGCGTGAACTCCGCCGCCAGCGTCGGCACCAGCGGGTCGAGCAGGCGCATGGTGAAGGTCGAGGCGAAGCCGCACGCCCCGAGCACCAGGATGAGCGACTTCAGCGAACCTTGCGGGGGAGCGGGCGGAACCGTGCTGGCGGGCGTCTCAGACATACGCCAGCGTAGAATGCGCCGTGCGCTTGGCAAGGCGGTCGAACTCTTGCAGCTCTGCGATCAGCGCATGAAAGTCACGCAGTGGCACCATGTTCGGCCCGTCCGAGGGGGCATTGTCGGGATCGGGATGCGTCTCGATGAAGACGCCAGCGACGCCGACCGCGACGGCGGCGCGCGCCAGCACCGGCACGAATTCGCGCTGGCCGCCCGTCGAGGCGCCCTTGCCGCCGGGCTGCTGTACCGAGTGGGTAGCGTCGAAGATCACGGGTGCGCCGATCTCCGCCATGATCGGCAGGGCGCGCATGTCTGTAACCAGTGTGTTGTAGCCGAAGGAGGCGCCGCGCTCGGTCAGCATCACATTCGGATTGCCGCTCTCGGTCACCTTGGCGGCGACGTTGACCATGTCCCAGGGCGCCAGGAACTGGCCCTTCTTGACGTTGACGACGCGGCCGGTCTTGGCGGCGGCGACGAGCAGGTCGGTCTGGCGGCAGAGGAAGGCCGGAATCTGCAGGATATCGACGACCTCGGCGACCGGAGCGCACTGACTGACATCGTGGATGTCGGTCAGCACCGGCAGGCCAGTGCGCTCGCGGATCTCGGCGTAGACGGGCAGGGCGGCGTCCAGGCCCATGCCGCGCTGGCCCTTCACGCTGGTGCGGTTGGCCTTGTCGAAGGAGGCCTTGAACACAAGGCCGCTGCCGAGCTTCTCGGATGTCTCCTTTAGGGCCAGGGCGATCTCGAGCGCGTGATCGCGACTTTCCATCTGGCAGGGGCCGGCGATCAAGGCGAGCGGCAGGCCGTTGCCGAAGCGGACCGGGCTGGTGAGGTCGGCGCCCACGGTGACGATGGCGTTGGCGGTCATGGTGGGCTCCTTGGCTGACGGCGCGGGTTTAGAAGCCGCCCGCCGGGCTGACAAGCCGTCGCAGCGTCACGTCACCTCGAACCAGCTCCACAGCCCGCGGTCGAAGCGCTCCAGCACGGTCGAGGAAATCAGCCAGCGCCCGGGATTGTCGGCGATGAAGGCGATGTGCAGGCGCTTGCCCTCGGGAATCTGGACCGTGTCGAGGAAATAGGGCTCCCAGCCGTCGTCGAGCGGGTGCAACAGGCGGAAGCTGTGACCGTGGACGTGGAAGGGCTGCAGGAAGGCGGTCTTGTTGGTGATGCCGATTACCACCGGCGAGCCGCGCTTGACGCTGAACAGCGGCTTGCCCTTCGGATCGCCCTGGCCGCCATTGACGGTCCATGGCTTCGAGAGGTCGATCCCGGCAAGATCGAGCTTGTTCTCTGGGGTGATCCTGGCGCCACCCTCGATGATCATCTCGCTGCGTTTGGCATCCTGGAGCCGGACTGCAGCCGGCAACGCCGGATTGAGCGGCATGCCGGCGATTGCCGGGCGCGCCGGCTTGGCCGCGCCGTCCGAGGCGAAGCGGACCAGCGGCACGCCGGGGCCGATCAGTGCAGTGACGCTGGCGGCGGCGCCGGCCGTCTCCGGCATATCGAAGATCACGTCATAGCGCGTGCCCGGCGCGAAAGGCAGCTGGCCCCGGACCGGCTCGAAGGTCTCGGTCGGCTGGCCGTCCACCGCCGCGACGAAAGCCTTCATCTCGTCGAAGCGCAGCCGCATAATCCGGGCGTTGCAGGCATTGGCAAGCCGCAGGCGGACTCGGGAGCCCGGCGGCAGCTTGATCGGCAGCGGCGGCGGCTTGCCGTTGACGGTCAGCCAGCTGCCGAGGCGGCCGGCGGCGGCGCCGTCCTGGCTGTCGGGCGCGAAGGGCAGTAGTTTCTGGTCGTCGCCGAGCAGCCAGTCGCCGATCAGCGCCGGCAAGTCGAGGTCGACCGCAGGCGACTCCTGCTCCTCGACGATCAGCATGCCGGAGAGCCCGCGCCCGGCCGGTTCGGACGAGCCGCCGATCAGCATCGGCCGGTAGAGGAATGTGCCGGAATCGGGTGGCGTCAGCCGGTATTCAAACTGCCCGCCCGGCGGCACCGGCTCCTGGCTGAAGCCGCCGACCCCGTCCATCGCGTGATCGCCGCGCACGCCGTGCCAGTGCAGGCTGAGCGGCTTGTCGGTCCGATTCTGCAGGCTGAGGCGCAAGGTCTCGCCCTGCTTCACCTTGAGGACAGGTCCCGGTGTGACGCCGTCGAAGGCCCAGACTTCCGTCTCGGGAGCCGGCGCGGGACGCAGCCTCACCTTGGCGGTGGCAACGACGAGATTTTTCACGGCAGCGGTCGAGGCCACCTGCGGAGCTGGGACTTGCTGGGCCAGTGCGGACAGCGGGGTGAGCAGGGTCGCCAGTCCCGCACCTCGCGCGATGGCCTGGCGGCGGTTCGGATGGCGGCACGTGGCCATTGGCGAAGCGTCTTTGCTCATGGCTGGCGACATAGCCTTGCCGCGCCATTCTGGCGAGCGCAAAGCCGCGCGGGAGCGGCCTTCGCAGAAATGTCGCATTTTTTTGCTGCATGACGCGCCCGAAATGCTATAGCGGCGCGGCCCAACGGTGCTGCTGTCGCGACGACCGCGGTGCGGCGCACCGGGTTGGCGGGCGTGGCGGAACTGGTAGACGCAGCGGATTTAGGTTCCGCCGACGCAAGTCGTGGGGGTTCGAGTCCCTTCGCCCGCACCAGGATCGAGTTTCGCGAGCGCGGCGGCGGTCACCCGGCGTCGCGCTTTGGACATTGAAGTAAAGAGCTGTTGAGCGGATCAGAACGATGAACGTGACCGAAACCCTGTCCCAGGGCCTCAAGCGCGAATTTCAGGTGGTGCTGAACGCCACCGACCTCAAGACCAGGCTCGATGACGGCCTCGCCGGCCTGCAGGGCAAGGCCCGCATCAACGGCTTCCGCCCCGGCAAGGTCCCGGTTGGCCATCTGCGCCGGCTTTATGGTCGTTCTGTCATGGCCGACGTCGTCCAGAATGCGGTCAACGAGGCGAACCAGAAGATCGTCACCGACAACGGCCTGAAGCTCGCCTTCGAGCCGCAGATCAAGTTCCCCGAGAACAAGGACGAGATCGAGGCCGCGATGGAGGCCAAGGGCGATCTCGCCTTCACCGTCGCGCTCGAGGTGCTGCCGAAGATCGAGGTCGTCGACGTCTCCGACGTCGCGCTGGAGAAGCCGGTCGCCGAGGTTCCCGAGGCTGATGTCGACGCCGCGCTGGAGCGCATGGCTTCGCAGAATCGCAGCTTCGAATCGAAGAAGGACGGCGCCAAGGCCACCAAGGGCGACCGCCTGCTGATCTCCTTCGTCGGCACGCTCAAGGGCAAGCCCTTCGACGGCGGCACCGGTTCTGAAATTCCGCTCGAGCTCGGCGCCGGCCAGTTCATCCCGGGCTTCGAGGAGCAGCTCGAAGGCGTCAAGAAGGGCGAGCAGCGCACCGTTTCGGTGACTTTCCCCGAGAACTATGCGGCCGAGAATCTCGCTGGCAAGCCGGCCGAGTTCGCCGTGACCGTCGACGATGTCCAGGCCCCGGGCGCGCTCAAGATCGACGACGAGCTCGCCAAGGGCTTCGGCATGGAGTCGCTCGACGCGCTCAAGACCGCGATCCGCGAGCAGATCGGCCGCGAGTTCGGCGAACAGTCGCGTCGCAAGGTCAAGAAGGCCCTGCTCGACGCGCTCGATGGCAAGTACAGCTTCGAATTGCCGCCGACCCTGGTCGAGCAGGAGTTCGCTGCGGTCTGGAGCCAGGTCGAGGCGGACATGAAGAACGCCAACAAGACCTTTGCCGACGAGGACACCACCGAGGACGAGGCCCGCGCCGAGTACCGCAAGATCGCCGAGCGTCGCGTGCGTCTTGGCCTCGTGCTGGCCGAGATCGGCGAGCAGGCCAAGGTCCAGATCTCGGATGACGAGGTGACGCAGGCCCTGATCCAGCGCGCCCGCCAGTTCCCGGGCCAGGAGAAGGAAGTCTGGGAGTTCTATCGCAAGAACCCGCAGGCGCTCGCCGAGATCCGTGCCCCGATCTTCGAGGAGAAGGTTGTCGACCATCTGCTCGGCCAGGTGAAGGTCTCCGACAAGTCCGTTTCGCGCGAGGCCCTCTTCGCCGACGACGAGGCGGAAGAGACCGCCGAGGCCAAGCCGAAGGCCGCCAAGGCGAAGAAGACCAAGAAGGCGGCGGACGAGGCTTCGGCCTGATCCTTCTCCTGAGGTTTACAATGTTTGCGCCGCCCGCACCCTGCCGGGCGGCGCTTCCCTTTTCAGCCGCCGCCGGCATGCTTATGTGGGGTCTTCGCCGCTATCGGCTGATTCCCGCCCGCTTTGACCCCAAGGACCGACGATGATGCGTGACCCGATCGAGACCTATAACAATCTCGTCCCGATGGTGGTCGAGCAGTCGAGCCGCGGCGAGCGCGCCTTCGACATCTATTCGCGCCTGCTGCGCGAGCGCATCATCTTCCTGACCGGCCCGGTCGAGGACTACTCGGCCTCGCTGATCGTGGCGCAGCTGCTGTTCCTCGAAGCCGAGAACCCGAAGAAGGAAATCTCCTTCTACATCAACTCGCCCGGCGGCGTGGTCACCTCGGGCCTGTCGATCTACGACACCATGCAGTTCATCCGCTGCCCGGTGACGACGCTCTGCGTCGGCCAGGCCGCCTCGATGGGCTCGCTCCTGCTGACGGCCGGCGCCAAGGACATGCGCTTTGCCCTGCCGAACGCCCGCATCATGGTCCACCAGCCCTCCGGCGGCTTCCAGGGCCAGGTCACCGACATCCTGATCCATGCCCGCGAAGTCGAGAGCCTGAAGCGGCGCCTGAACGAGATCTATGTCAAGCACACCGGCCGCTCCTACGAGGATATCGAGGGCGCGCTGGAGCGCGACAATTTCATGACCGCCGACCAGGCCAAGGAGTTCGGCCTCATCGACAAGGTCATCGACAAGCGCGCGGACGAGACGGCCTGAGGCATCAGAAGCGGCATCGGTTCTCCGAAAACGCCGATGCCGCACATGGCTGTCGCGGTACCTCGCGCCTGTGGGTTGGCGAGCGGCTCTCGAAGGGCCATATTGCCTTGAGACTAGGCCCCATGTTTGCATGGGGCATCTGAAGGGCGCGGCAAGGCGCTCGAGCGGTCCGGTTTTGGGTCAGTTTCGTCGCCGCCTGCGCCAGAGCGACGCGTTAACCTAATAATCGTGATCTGAGCGCCTATTATGACGGGGAGACGACATCAGCCCGCCGTTTTTCGGTGGCGGATTTCGACCTCCGAGATGGAGAATCACGATGAGTAAGGCCAGCGGCGGCGATTCCAAGAGCACGCTCTATTGCTCCTTCTGCGGCAAGAGCCAGCACGAGGTCCGCAAGCTGATCGCGGGCCCGACGGTGTTCATCTGCGATGAGTGCGTCGAGCTCTGCATGGACATCATCCGCGAGGAATCGAAGTCCGCGCTGGTGAAGTCGAAGGACGGCGTGCCGACCCCGAAGGAGATCCGCAAGGTCCTCGACGACTATGTCATCGGCCAGGACCACGCCAAGAAGGTCCTCTCGGTCGCGGTCCACAACCATTACAAGCGGCTCAGCCATGCGACTAAGCACAACGACGTCGAGCTGGCCAAGTCGAACATCCTGCTGATCGGGCCGACCGGCTCCGGCAAGACGCTGCTGGCGCAGACGCTCGCCCGCATCCTCGACGTGCCCTTCACCATGGCCGATGCGACGACGTTGACCGAGGCTGGCTATGTCGGCGAGGACGTCGAGAACATCATCCTCAAGCTGCTCCAGGCCTCCGACTACAATGTCGAGCGGGCGCAGCGCGGCATCGTCTATATCGACGAGATCGACAAGATCAGCCGCAAGTCCGACAACCCCTCGATCACCCGCGACGTCTCGGGCGAGGGCGTCCAGCAGGCGCTGCTGAAGATCATGGAGGGCACTGTCGCCTCCGTGCCGCCGCAGGGCGGGCGCAAGCATCCGCAACAGGAATTCCTGCAGGTCGACACCACCAACATCCTGTTCATCTGCGGCGGTGCCTTCGCCGGGCTGGACAAGATCATCTCGGGCCGTGGCAAGGGCACCTCGATCGGCTTCGGCGCGACCGTCCAGTCGCCGGACGAGCGCCGCACCGGTGCGATCTTCCGCGAGGTTGAGCCTGAGGACCTGCTCAAGTTCGGCCTGATCCCGGAATTCGTCGGCCGTTTGCCGGTGCTGGCGACGCTGGAGGACCTCGACGAGGCCGCGCTCAAGACCATCCTCACCGAGCCGAAGAACGCGCTGGTCAAGCAGTATCAGCGCCTGTTCGAGATGGAGGATACCGAGCTGACCTTCACCGACGAGGCGGTCAGCCTGATCGCCCGCAAGGCGATCGAGCGCAAGACCGGCGCCCGTGGCCTGCGCTCGATCATGGAAGGCATCCTGCTCGAGACCATGTACGAGCTGCCGGGGCTTGAAGGCGTCGAGCAGGTCGTCATCGGGCCGGAAGCTGTCGAGTCGAAGTCGCGACCGCTCTTCATCTATGCGGACCGCGAGGAAGAGACCAAGTCGGCTTCGGCCTGAGCGAAACCGGATTCTGGTTCAGTTCGGAACGCGCGCCTTTCGGCGCGCGTTTTGCTTTGTAGGCCAAGGTGGCAACAGCTGCCCCGAAACTGTCTCAGCCGCGCTTGAGCCATCACGGTCTCGTGCACCGGCTGCGGCAGAAGCTGCGGTGGACTGCGTGAGGCGTCGCTTGAAAGCCGGCGTCGAAGCATCCACCTTATGATCACCTGTTAGAGTCGCGTGCCTGTCGAGGGCGCGGCCGGCAGGGGCGCCTGGCGCGAATGGTCGCGCCGCGCGGTACGTCCGCTCGATTGCCTTTCAAAGGGGTCGGCCGGGCGAAAACGTGAAGGACTAGACATGACTGGCTCGACGCCCCGCGCTCCGCTCGTCCCCGGCACGACCGATACCTATCCGGTCCTGCCGCTGCGCGACATCGTCGTCTTCCCACACATGATCGTGCCGCTCTTCGTCGGCCGCGAGAAGTCCATTCGTGCGCTCGAGGAGGTGGTCAAGAACGATGGCCTGATCCTGCTCGCCACGCAGAAGAATGCCGGCGACGATGATCCGGAAACCGGAGACATCTATGAAATCGGCACGCTCGCCCGCGTGCTGCAGCTGCTGAAGCTGCCCGACTCGACCGTGAAGGTGCTCGTCGAGGGCATCGGCCGGGCCAAGGCGACGACCTATACCGCGACCGACAACTTCTACGAGGCGAAGGCCGAGGCCCTCGCCGAGGAAGAAGGCAAGAAGGTCGAGGTCGAGGCGCTTGCCCGCTCGGTCGTCAGCGAATTCGAGAATTATGTGAAGCTGAACAAGAAGATCTCGCCCGAGATCGTCGCGGCGGTCTCCCAGATCGACGAGCCGGCCAAGCTCGCCGACACGGTCGCCTCGCATCTCGCGGTCAAGATCGCCGACCGGCAGGCCGTGCTGGAGGTGATGAATGTCGCCCACCGGCTCGAGAAGGTGCTCTCCTTGATGGAGAGCGAGATGTCGGTGCTGCAGGTCGAGAAGCGTATCCGCTCGCGCGTCAAGCGCCAGATGGAGAAGACCCAGCGCGAGTACTATCTCAACGAGCAGATGAAGGCGATCCAGAAGGAGCTGGGCGACGGCGAGGAAGGCCGTGACGAGCTGGCCGAGCTGGAAGAGCGCATCGCCAAGACCAAGCTGACCAAGGAGGCGCGCGACAAGGCGCTCGCCGAGGTCAAGAAGCTCCGCCAGATGTCGCCGATGTCTGCCGAGGCCACGGTCGTGCGCAATTATCTCGACTGGCTGCTCGGCATTCCGTGGGGCAAGAAGTCGAAGATCAAGAAGGACCTCGCCGCAGCCCAGCAGGTGCTCGACGACGACCATTTCGGTCTCGACAAAGTCAAGGATCGCATCGTCGAATATCTCGCCGTGCAGCAGCGCGCCAACCGGCTCGCCGGCCCGATCCTGTGCCTTGTCGGCCCTCCGGGCGTCGGCAAGACCTCGCTCGGCAAGTCGATCGCCAAGGCGACCGGACGCGAGTTCGTGCGCATGTCGCTCGGCGGCGTGCGTGACGAGGCCGAGATCCGCGGTCACCGCCGCACCTATATCGGCTCGATGCCCGGCAAGATCATCCAGTCGATGAAGAAGGCCAAGACCTCGAACCCGCTCATCCTGCTCGACGAGATCGACAAGATGGGCCAGGACTTCCGCGGCGACCCGTCGGCGGCCCTGCTCGAGGTGCTCGATCCCGAGCAGAACTCGACCTTCAACGACCATTACCTCGAGGTCGACTACGACCTGTCGAACGTGATGTTCGTGACCACGGCGAACACGCTGAACATCCCGCCGGCCCTGCTGGACCGCATGGAGGTGATCCGCATCGCCGGCTACACAGAGGATGAGAAGGCCGAGATCGCGCGTCGCCACCTGATCCCGGGGGCGATCGCCAAGCACGGCCTGCAGTCCAAGGAATGGTCGATCGACGACGAGGCCCTGACGACGCTGGTCCGGCGCTACACCCGCGAGGCCGGCGTTCGTAACCTCGAGCGCGAGATCGCCAACACCGTCCGCAAGGCGGTGAAGGAGATCGTGCTGTCGAAGAAGAAGAAGGTCGCGGTCACCCCTGCGGTTCTGGAAGAGTATCTCGGCCCGCCGCGCTATCGCTATGGCATGGCGGAAACCGAGGATCAGGTCGGTGTCGTCACCGGCCTGGCCTGGACCGAGGTCGGCGGCGAGATGCTGACGATCGAAGGCGTGATGATGCCCGGCAAGGGCAAGATGACCGTCACCGGCAATCTGCGCGACGTGATGAAGGAATCGATCTCGGCGGCGGCGTCTTACGTCCGCTCCCGCGCCATCGATTTCGGTATCGAGCCGCCGCTGTTCGACCGGCGCGACATCCACGTCCACCTGCCTGAGGGGGCGACCCCGAAGGACGGTCCGTCGGCGGGCATCGCCATGGCCACTGCGATCGTTTCGGTCATGACCGGCATCCCGGTCCGCCGCGACGTCGCCATGACCGGCGAGGTCACGCTGCGGGGCAGGGCGCTGCCGATCGGCGGCCTCAAGGAGAAGCTCCTGGCGGCCCTGCGCGGCGGCATCAAGAAGGTGCTGATCCCGGAGGACAACGCCAAGGATCTGGCCGATCTGCCGAAGTCCGTGAAGAACGGGCTCGAGATCGTCCCGGTCTCGCGGATGGATCAGGTGCTCCAGCATGCTCTGGTGCGCCAGCCGACGCCGATCGTCTGGGAAGAGGATCTGAAGGCGCCTGTGCCGAAGGGCACCGAGGATGATCAGGCTGCGGCTAGCGTCGCCCACTGAGCCCAGAGTCCACGAATGGAGAGGCCGCCGGCATTGCCGGCGGCTTTTTTCATGGGCAGGCCGCCCTGTGCCGAGCAACGCAACTTGCGAAGCCTCCCGCATGGCCTTAAACGGCGGGTGAGGGCGGTTAGCTCAGTCGGTAGAGCGCTTCGTTTACACCGAAGATGTCGGCGGTTCGAGCCCGTCACCGCCCACCAGCCTCGGCATTGCGCCTGCAGGTCTCCGGACGTTCGCCCGACCAAGATCAGCGGCTGCGCGTGTAGATCGCCGCGTAGCGGTCGGAATAAGCGCGCGTCCAGCCGGGCAACTCGTCAAAGAACGGAATGCGACTGTCTGCGGCGGAGAGCAGCGCCCAGTCGATGCCATACTTGCGCAGCTGGGTTTCCAGCAGCGGCTTGCCGGTGCTGCGTCCCATTGCGTTGTCAGCCTGCGTGAAGCCGTTCAAGAAGAGCTGGTCGGTACGGCCGTCAATGAACGTCTTGACGCCATGGAAGATGAGCGTTCCACCGAAGTCGTAGGAGTTGAGGACAGGACCTGTCAGCCCGCGCTGCGCAGCGAAGGCGAGCGCGTCCTTCGCCGACGTCTTCTGGTCGGGCTCGACTGCGGGGCCACCCGCCAGGGCAACGCCGGCGCCGATGATGAGAGCGATGCTCGCGCCGGAGACCAGCCGATGGTGCCCGAGCAGAAAGCGCTCCAATCCGTCGCGCTGCTCCATCATCCACGCCCGGATCGAAACTGCGGGAAATTGTTCCGCGACCTGTGCGGCCAGCACCAACGGAGCCAGCAGGAAGAACACGTAAACGAAGCGCTCGTGTGCGAGATAGAGATGGAGCGCGAACAGGAGGAAGAGTGCGGGCGCCAGCCTGACGCGCAGACCTGAGACGAGCAGTCCCAGCACCATCAGCAGCAATGCTGCTTCGTTCAGCGGCGTAGCGGAGGCGTTGAACGGCCGCCATTCTGTGATCAGCGGCACGGCCTCGTTGGAGCCGACAACGGAGAAGGTCGCCAGGATGGCCTTGAGACCATACGGGTTGATCAGGCTCACCAGCGGGCAGAGCGCGCCGAAGATGCACCATTGCGCCAGGAGCCGTGGCCGCGTCAGCCGGTAGCGGATGAGGACGTCCAGCCCTGCGAAGGCTGCAATGACGAAGCCGAGGGTGAAGGATGCGTGCAGGTTGGTCCACAGCCAGAGGAGCCCGAGCAGTTCGATGCCAGACGGTCGTCCAGCGCCGGCGGACCGGAACAGGCAAGCCGTCCAGGCCACGATGATGGGCAGCGTGAAGACATGCGGCCGGGCGGTGAAGACGAAGGTGGACAGAAGGGCCAGGCACAACGCTAGCGCCATTGCGAGGCTCGGCTTCAGCGTCTCGCCGAGCTGCCAAGCGAGCAGGAAAACCGTCAAAGAGATCGCTGCTGCAGTGATGAGCGCGACACCATTCCAGCCGGCTCCCTTGTAGGCCAGCGCCAGGAGCACCTGGCTCAGCCATTCCTTGGCGATCCAGGGTTGGCCGGCGAAGGTGTGCGAGTAGCTGTCCACGGTCGGGACCGTGCGGGTGGCCAGCATGTCCAGGCCGACGCGAATGTGCCACCAGCTGTCGGGATCCTGAAGCAGGGCCGGGGTCCGGACAAAAAGAAGCGCGGCCATGATGGCGGCCGAAAGCAGACTGAAGACCAGCCGCATGCGCTGGGCGTCCGCAGTGGGTGATGGCGTGTCGGCCAGTGTGGGAAGGATTTGGCTAGCGCTCATGCTGTCGGACTGTGGCGGCCGGCGGCGACATCTCGCGCAGATCGGAGCGAGAGACGAATACATACCGGGAGGAACCGAGGTAGAAGAGGATGGAGTAGGTGCAGAGGCCCGCCAGCTGGGCCAGGGGCGACTCCACGAAGCCGAGTGACCTCGCCAGGGCCAGGACCGTGAGATTCGCGCAGTAGGCGACCAGAAAGACCAGTAGATAGCGGCGGCCTTCGCTCATGCTCCGACCGGCCTCGCTGCCGAAGGTCCAGCGCCGATTGAGCGCAAAGCCGGCGAGCAGGCCCGCGGCGTAGCCGGCCGCGTTCGAGACCATGTCGCCCCAGCCCAAGGCCAGGCCCATCAGGATCACGGCATAGCCGAGCGCCGTGTTGACAAGCCCGACCGCCCCAAATCGCAGCACGCGCAACCGCTCAGGCGGCTGATTTAACCGCATGGACAAAGTACTGCGCTCCGAGGGGAAGGCGGGTGAGATAGCGCTCGAGCGGTCGCAGTCGCGCCAGCGGCCGGGGAAAGAAGATGCGGTAGACGGTCCTGGCTTCCGGCAGGCCCGCCGCTGCGATTCTGGCACGCATTTCATTCGCTGCTATCAGAACGGCGTCCTCGTCGAACGGGCAGTTGCGCACCGCGTGCCGCGTCAGCGGATTGAGCGGGTTGTGCTCGAACAGGAACAGGCTGCCGTCGGTCGCGAGCACGCGCCCGATCTCGCTCAGCAATTTGGTGTGCAGCTGCTCCGGAATGTGATGAAAGACGCAGGCGACGAAGACGAGGTCGAATTGCCTGTCCGGAAATGGGATGGTCTGGCCGTCGAAGGGCACGAAACGGGCCTGTCCCGGAAAGCGCTCCGCCGCCATCTCGAGCGACTGCGCCGACGGATCGAGCAGGACGATTTCCGCATCGGGAAAGGCCGCGCGCATCGGCCCCAGCGAGTTGCCGATTCCCGCGCCGAAATCGAGAATTCGGCTGGGCCGGCGTCCCGTCTTGGCGAGAGCCCTGGCGACGTCCTCAATCTTGTAGTTGGCGAAGAAGTCCGGCGTTTCGCCGCTCATGCGGATGCTGGCGGCGTGCTGGTCCGCATAGTCGCCGGCGTAGCGGTCGAATTCGGCTTCAGGCACTGAGAGCCCCTTCCACGCGCTCGCGCAGTTCATGAACCGGGCTGCCCTGGGCCTCGGTGGCCGTGTCGCAGACGATATCGGCGACCACATAGAGCGGGCGGCGCTTCGCCTCCATGTACATTCGGCCGAGATATTCGCCGAAGATGCCGAGGACGAGCAGCTGCACGCTGCCGAGGATGAGGATGATCGAGGCGAGGCTGGTCCAGCCCGGCAAGACGTTGCCGGAGAGCCAAGCGTAAAGGGTGTAGCCGAGGAGACACAGTCCCAGCACGCCGAAGCCCATGCCCAGATGCGAGGCGAAGCGCAGCGGCGCGATGGAGAAGCTGGTCATCGCATCGAAGGCGAGCAGCAGCATCTTCTTCAGCGGGTAGTGCGTGGCGCCCGCGAAGCGTGCATGTCTCTCATAGGGAAAGGCGGTCTGCCGCAGGCCGATCCAGCTCACCATGCCGCGCACGAAGCGATAACGCTCGGGCATCGCATTGAGATTGTCGAGCGCGCGCCGGCTCATCAGGCGGAAATCGCCGGCATCGGTGGCGATCTCGATATCGACCATTCGCTGCAGCAGCCGGTAGAAGGCGGCCGCACTGGCGCGCTTGAACAGGCTCTCGCCGTCGCGCTTCAGGCGCTGGCCGTAGACGACGTCGAATCCCTCGTCCATTTTCGCCATCATCGCGCCGAGCAGTTCCGGCGGATCCTGGAGGTCGGCGTCGAGAATCAGGCAGCGCTCGCCTCGGCAGAATTCGAGCCCGGCAGTGAGCGCGATCTGGTGGCCGTAATTGCGGGCGAGATCGATCGCGACGACATGGCTGTCCTGGCGGGCGAGGGCGAGAATCGCCTCCCGCGTGCCGTCGGTCGCACCGTCGATGACGAGAACGATCTCATAGGATGGCCCGACAGCCGCCACGCAGGCGGCGCTGGTGCGCCGGTGCAGCTCGGCGATGCCGTCCCGCTCGTTGTAGCAGGGCACAACGACCGACAGCGCTATGGCGCGCCGAAAGGCACCGTGATGAGGGTCAGCCATGAACTGCATCCACGTTTTTTCAAGGATGGACCAGTTCGGTTGGGGAATGGTTAAACCCGGCAAGACATGGCGTGATGCCGACGATCAACATTTTGACGGCTTCGGTGCTTGACAGTCAGGGCCCGGGGCCATAATCCCAACCCCGCCGAGGACATGTTCCTCCGCCGCCCGCGCGGGCGTAGCTCAGTTGGTTAGAGTGCCGGCCTGTCACGCCGGAGGTCGCGGGTTCGAGCCCCGTCGCCCGCGCCATTTCAAACGATTTCCCAAGTTCTTGCGACGATAGCTTCACACGCGTTGAACGCGCGGGATGTCTTCTTGCCATGGCTTGAGCATGGCCCGGTGGCTACACGATCAATGTCGCGTGGTGCGCAGGAACTCGGCCAGACGCGCATTCTTGGGCGCCCCGAAGATTTGAGCCGGTGGGCCATCCTCGGCTATGCGCCCCTGCTCCATGAAGACGACACGGCTGGAGACGTCGCGGGCGAAGCGCATTTCATGCGTCACGATCAATAGGGTCGCTCCGTCATCGGCGATGCCCTTCACCGTATTGAGGACCTCCTGGACCAGCTCGGGATCGAGCGCCGAGGTCACCTCGTCGAGCAGCACCAGCTTTGGGTTCATCGCGAGCGCCCGGGCGATGGCGACGCGCTGCTGCTGGCCGCCGGAGAGCTGGCTCGGATAGTGGTCGGCGCGGGCGGCCAGCCCGACACGGGCGAGCCAGTTCTCGGCGATTGCGCGCGCTTCGGCTTTCGGCAATTTCAGCACCTTGCGCAGGCCGAGCATGACGTTGCCGGCAGCGGTCAGGTGCGGGAACAGGTTGAAGCTCTGGAAAACCATGCCGGTCATCGCGCGCTGGCGAGACAGCTCCCGGTCGCTGAGGCGCCGGCGTCGACCATCGCCCGAGCGATATCCGATCGTCTCGCCATCGAGGGCGATCTCGCCCCCCTGATACTCTTCCAGCAGGTTGACGCAGCGCAGGAGCGTCGTCTTGCCCGAGCCGCTGGAGCCGATGATCGAGACGACGTCGCCTTTGTTGAGGTCGAGATCGACGCCTTTCAGTACCTCGGTGGCGCCGAACTGCTTCTTCAGCCCGCGGATGGCGAGAAGAGGGTGTTGCTTGTCGCTCATCAGTGCTGTCCCACACGTCGTTCGACGGCCTTGCCGAGCTGGTCCAGCGCGATGTTGATCGCGAGGTAGAGAATGCCCGCGAAGACATAGAACTGGATGGTCATGAAGTTGCGGCCGATGACCTCCTGCGTCTTGAGCAGGAGCTCGCCGACGCCGATGATCGAGAGCAGGCTCGATCCTTTGATCAGCTCGACGCCGGTGTTGATCCAGGGCGGCAGGGCCGAGCGGACTGCCTGCGGCAGCAGCACGTAAGCGAGGAGCTGCGGAAAGGTCAGGCCGATGCTGCGCCCGGCTTCGGCTTGCCCGGGCTGGATCGCCTGGAGCGAGCCGCGGATCAGCTCCCCGATATGGGCGCCGGCGAAGAGCGTCAGCGCCAGGATGCCGGCCTGGGTCGGCCCGAGGCTGAGGCCTGCGACTGCCGGGATGTAGTAAGCAGCCAGGATCAGCACGAGCACGGGCGTGCCGCGCATGATGTCGACATAGATGCGGAAGGGCAGCCGCAGCCACCACGGCGCATAGGCGAGCTGGACGCCGACGATGACGCCGAGCAGCGTGCCGAACAGAATCGAGCCGGCCGCGCTCCCGATCGTCAGCAGCAGGCCCTCCCAGAGAGGCCAGCGGGCGATCCAGAGCTGGTCGAGGAAAGCTTGCATGGCTGCTCAGAACTTCGGGAAGCGGCGTTCGAGGCCGCGCAACAATGCCGCGATGACCACGCAGGCGGCGATGTAGAGGCCGCTCGCCACAGTCCAGGTCTCGATCACGCGGAAGGTATCGACATTGATCTTGCGCGCCTCGAAGGTCAGCTCCGGCACCGCGATGGCGGCGGCGATCGAACTGTCCTTGAACATGCCGATGAAGGTGTTGCCGAGCGAGGGCAGGGCGTTGCGCAGCATGATCGGCGCCACGACCGAGACATTGGTCTGCAGCCGGGTCAGTCCGATCGCGCGCGCCGCCTCTATCACGCCCTTGGGCACAGAGATCAGGCCGGCCCGGAACACCTCGGTGAGATACGCGCCGGAATAGAGCGCGAGCGCGCCGGCGAAGCTCTGATATTTGTCGAGTGTGATTCCGGCTTGTGGCAGGGCGAAATAGGCCAACAGTACGAGAACGAGCAGCGGCAGGTTGCGGATCAGCGAGACATAGAACGCCGCAGCCCAGCGCAGCAGGCGATAGGGGCCGACGCTGGCGAAGGCTGCCAGCAGGCCCAGCACCGTGCCGATCGCGACGGCGACGACGGCGAGCCCGAGGCCAATGGCCAGCCCCGACAGAAGCTTGTCGAAGCTGGCCCAGACGGCGCCGAAATGCAGCGAATACTCCACGGCGAGGGCCGGTGCGGCTCAGCGGAATTCCTGCGGGAAGCCGATCTTGGGTTCCGGCGGGGTCTCGCCGAACCAGCGCTCATAGGCCGCCTTGTAGACCGGGAAGGTCGTTCCGGTCATCGACTCGCGCAGCGCGACGTTGACGAAATTGAGCCAGTCCGGGTCGCCCTGCTTGACGATGCAGGAATAGGTCTGCGGGTTCCAGCTGTAGCCGGAGTCGACGTAGCGGCCGGCGTTCTGCTTCATGTAGTAGCGCAGCGACGAGGAGTCCGTCGCGGCTGCCTGGGCGCGGCCCGAATTCAGGGCCTGATACATCAAGTCGACGCTCTCGAACTGGTCGACCTTGGCTTCCGGCAGCGCATCCTTGACCATTTTCTCGGCGAAGACGTTCTGCAACACCGAGACCGTGACCTTGCTGCCGGCCGCCTTCATCGCGGCGTAGTCGGCATAGGGGCCGCCGGCGACGAGCATCAGGCTGACGCCCTCGCGGTAGTAGGGCACGGTGAAGGCGACCTGCTGGGCGCGGGCGGCCGTCACGGTCACGAACTGGCAGGCGATGTCGACCTTGCCGGTGACGATGTTGGGGATGCGGGCATCGGAGGCCTGGTTGACGAACTCGATCTTGTTGGGATCGTCGAACAGACCCTGCGCGACGATCTTGGCGATCTCGATGTCGAAGCCGACGAGCTCGCCCTTCTCGTTGCGGAAATGCCAGGGCGGGTTGGTGCTGCCGGTGCCGACGACGAGCTTGCCGCGGCTCAGCACTTCCTTGAGCTTGCCTTGCGCCGACGCGCCGGTTGCGGGCAATAGGGCGCAGGCGACCACTCCGAGCCCTGCGGCGATCTTCATCAGATTCTGGAACATGAAATCCCCTCCGCCTGTCGTTGGAAACCACTCGATGGCAGGCGCGCCGGCTAGCAGACGACGCATCGCCTCCCTCGAACAAGATGCGCCTGTTCCGCGAGAGGAAACAGGATTCCGCCAGGCGCGCTTCCCCTAGGAGCGGCCAGCGTCAGCGTGGATCGGAAAGACAGGGGCGCGCAAACGCGTAAACGGCAACCCCGAGATCCGGCTGGTGCAGGGGCCAGGGGTGGCCACTGTGAAGCTGCCCTTGGCGATCCTGTCATAGGCGCGTCGATGCGCGACCGCTGCCTTGACGCCGATGGCCTTGAGTGTCTCCGGCTTGATGCCTTGCGAGCGCAGTTGCCCCAGATCGAAGGGCGGAGTCTTGCGGCTGGTCAGCAGGATGGTGACGCTCCGGGCCTGCACCACGACGCTCGGTCCCATGCTGAAGCGCGAGCCTTGCGACGCCGCGAGATGGCTGTTCAGGTCTTCGAGCGCGAACGAACCATCGCTCGCACTGACGAAGGCGGCCTCGATCTCGACCGGTCCTTCGGCGATCGCGCTGCCCTTGCCGCCGATCGAGAGTTTGCGCATTTCGCCTAGCTTTGCGCCGACCATCGCCGCGACGGCGGCCGGATCGGCAATGGCGACCGCGCAATTCTCGACACCATGGCGCAGGAAGGCACGCAGCACTGAGGTGCCGTCGCCGGGCGCACCGCCGCCGATATTGTCGGCCGGCTCGACGACGACATAGGGCCCGCCGGGCGAGCGCAGGATCTCGGCGATCGCCTCGTCGATGTCCCATTCGGCGGGCAGGCCGAGCTCGCGCAGCTCAGTCGCGGTCTGCGCCAGCCGTTCGAGCGCTTCCCGGGCCGTAGCTTCCGGTCCGGTGAAGGCCACCGCGAAGGCGACGCCGGCTTCCGGTACGTCCGAGAAGGAGTAGCCGCCGATGACGTTCGCGACCCAGATTGCGGGGTTCTCCCGCTCGATCCGGCGCGCCAGTATCTCCAGGTCCTTCATCGGCCGGTCGGCCGTGCCGGTGCCGGTCGGCGGCCATATGACTGGCGCGTTGCAGGAGAGCATGCGCGGCAGTTCGCCCTCGCTCAGTGCCCGTGCCAGCAGTTTTGCTGAATGGACAGCGGATTCGCGCGCGTCGGTATGCGGGTTCTCGCGATAGGCGACGAGGGCGTTGGCGTGCTCGGCCATCGCAGCGGTGAAATTGGCGTGCAGGTCGAAGACGCCGAAAGCGGGAAGCGTCTCGCAGCCCGGCACCGAGCGGATATGGGCGAGCAATGCGCCTTCGGGATCAGCGCATTCGGTCGTGACCATGGCGCCGTGAAGCGCCAGCCAGATGCCGTCGAGGCCGCCCGCGGCGAGCGCGGTGCGCAGCCCGGCATCGAACTCGGCAAGGAAGCGCGCGAACACGGCGTGGTCGACCGTGCCGGCGGGCAGGGCGGTGTAGTCGACCGTCGGCACGACCTCCCAGTCTTCTGCATCCGCGACCTCCAGGAAACCGTCCACGGTCGAGCCGTCACCGCGCCGCTGTAGCAGCTCCTCGCCCCGGCGGATGGTGAAGTCGGCGAGGCCAGTGATCTCGTCGACGAAGCTGTGCGTCTCGTGGAAGAGCGCTCCGAACAGGATGCGGCGGCGTTGCGACATGGTCTCGGCAGCCCCCTGCAGGTGAAGCAGGAGCATCTCGGCAACGGATCCGTTCCGGATCAAGCCTGCATTGTTCCATTCCAGGGAACGCAGGTCCTTTGACAGGCCAAGCCTGCTGCCGGTTTCATGACCCACGCCGGCAGCCGGAGGGCAGGTGCCGGCACCGGCTCGGGGCCAGATCCGCATGCGTGTGTTCACCGCCTCGCTGGCGACGGAAACCAACACCTTTGCACCGCTCTATGTCGACCGCAGCGCCTTCGAGAACGCCTTCTACTGCCCGCCCGGCACGCACCCGGAGACGCCGACATTGTGCTCGGCACCGATCGTCGCGGCGCGCCGACGCGCCGCCAGCGAGGGCTATGAGCTGGTCGAGGGCACGGCGACCTGGGCCGAGCCTGCGGGGCTCGTCTCGCGCGAGGGTTATGAGAGCCTGCGCGACGAGATTCTGGGCCAGCTCCAGGCTGCATTGCCGGTCGACATCGTGCTGCTCGGCCTGCACGGCGCCATGGTGGCGCAAGGCTACGATGATTGCGAAGGCGACCTGATCGCGCGGGTGCGGGCGCTCGCTGGGCCGGGCTGCGTCATCGGCGTCGAGCTCGACATGCATTGTCACCTGAGTGCCGAGATGGTCGAGAGCGCCGATGTCATCATCGCCTTCAAGGAGTTCCCGCACACCGATTTCCTGGCGCGGGCCGAGGATCTGCTGGAGCTCTGCCTCAGGGCGGCGCGCGGGCAGGTGAGGCCGGCCAGCGCCGTCTTCGATTGCCGCGGCCTCGCCGCCTTCATGACCAGCCGCGAGCCTGGGCGCGGCTTCGTCGATCGCATCAAGGCGCTGGAGGGCAAGGACGGCATCCTCAGCATCTCCGTTGCGCACGGTTTCCAGGCGGCCGATGTCGCCGATGTCGGCAGCAAGGTCCTGGTCATCGCCGATGGCGACGAGGAGAAGGCCGCGGCGCTGGCGAAGCGGCTCGGTCTCGAAATCCTCGGCTGGGGGCAGGGCGCTTCACCCAGGCACTACAAGCCGGATGAGGGCATCGCGGCGGCAATCGAACTGGCAGAGCCGGGCAGACCGGTCGTCCTCGCCGATCGCTGGGACAATCCAGGCGGCGGCGTCGCCGGCGATTCCTCGGTGATGGTCGCGGCGCTGCTGCGCCATCCCGAGATTCCGGCGGCGATCGGTGCGCTCTGGGACCCCATTGCGGTCAGCCTCTGCCGCGCCGCCGGCGTCGGGGCCGAAATCCCGCTGCGCTTCGCTGGGAAGG
This sequence comes from Rhizobiales bacterium 2SD, assembly GCA_005502805.1. Lineage (GTDB taxonomy): Bacteria > Pseudomonadota > Alphaproteobacteria > Rhizobiales > Beijerinckiaceae > Allobosea. Next base: position 381,190 of record SCMY01000003.1, read on the forward strand.
CGGCGCCGTCCTCCGGCCGGCCGATCGATGCGATCGTGCGGGTCATCGGGACGACGGCGGATCTGCTGATCCCGTTTGAGCAGAGCTGGGTTTCGCTGGGGCCGGCGGCGGCGATCCGGATCGGGCGGCTCGACATCGTGCTGGCCTCGACCCGGGCCCAGACCTTCAGCCCGCCGGTCTTCACCGATCTGGGTATCGACCTCGCCGCGAAGACGCTGGTGGTGGTCAAATCCTCCAATCATTTCCACGCCGCCTTCGCGCCGATCGCCGCGAGCGTGCTCTATCTCGACAGCGGCGGGCCCTATCCGCCCGACGCCAGCAAGATCCCCTACACCAAGGTCAAGCGTCCCTTCTCCCCATTGGATCCAAACCCATGGCTTTAACCGCATCCGCCGCCTTGCCGCGCCTGTCGCTCGCCGAGATCGAGGGTCGGCGTCTTGACGCGACGAGCAAGGGCGTGCCGCCCGGGGCAAGCCTTCGGCTTGGCGATGTCGGCAGGCAGGGGTGGAACGTCCTGGCCGGCGACATGCCGCTGCCGCTCGCCGTCATCCGCGAGAGCGTGCTCAAGGCCAACAGCGCGTGGATGGCTGCCTTCTCCACCGCCAACGATCTGCTGATCGCACCGCATGGCAAGACGACGATGGCGCCGCAGCTGTTCGACCTTCAGATCGCCGATGGCGCCTGGGCGATCACGGTCGCGACCATGCAGCAGCTCGCCGTCTGCCGACGCTTCGGAGTGAAACGCGTCATCCTCGCCAACCAGCCGGTCGGCAGGCAGGAGATCGCCGCCTGCTTCGACGCGCTGCGGGAGCCGGGTTTCGAACTCTATTGCCTCGCCGACAGCCTCCCCGGTGTCGCGTTGCTGGCGGAGGCGGCCGCACGGCATCGCCACGCCAATCCTCTGCGCATCCTCGTCGAGATCGGCTTCATGGGCGGGCGTACCGGCGCACGCAGCCGGGAAGAGGCCTTGGCGGTGGCGCGCGCCGTCGCTGCAGCTCCGGGCCTGCGGCTTGCCGGCTTCGAATGCTTCGAAGGCTTGCTCAGCGAACCGAAGGCGGCCGATCGGCTGCTCGACGAAGTGGTCGCGACGGCCGCCGCGGCTGACGCCGAAGGGCTGCTCGGCCCCGAGCCGATGGTGCTGAGCGCCGGCGGGACCTCGCTGTTCGACCGCGCCGGCGAGCGCTTCAATGCCGCCTCCTTCGCGCGGCCGATCCTCAAGCTGTTGCGCTCCGGCTGCTACCTCACCCATGACTCGACGACCTACACGGCGTCCTTCCGCCGGATCACCATGGAGACGAGCCTGACGCTGCCGCCCGGCGGGTTGGAGCCGGCGCTGGAGGTCTGGGCCTATGTCCAGTCGCGGCCCGAGCGCGGGCGCAGCCTGCTCACTGTCGGCAAGCGCGACATCAGCTACGATTCCGGCTTCCCAGTGCCGCTGCGCTGGTATCGGCCGGGTGGCGCGATGGCCCAGCCGGAGCCGATGCCGGCCGGACACACCGTCCTCGCGCTCAACGACCAGCACTGCCATCTCGGCACGCCGCTGGAGAGCCCGCTCGCAGTCGGCGACATGGTCGCCTTCGGCATCGGCCATCCCTGCACGACCTTCGACAAATGGGGGCTGCTGATGCTGGTCGACGACGATTATCGCGTCACGGGGGCGATCCGGACCTTCTTCTGAGATCGTGTTTCTCGTCACGAAACCAGCAATCCTTGACGTGAAATAACGGCGACAATTACGCTTTTGGCCAGGTTGCGAGCCTCTCGTCTCGGCGAATGAGCCTTGTCAAAGCGGGATTTGAGAGGTTGCGGGCTGCCGCGATCGGCGGTTCGGCTGCGGGTCGCAGATATCCGGGAGGTCGATGTGCGTCTGGCCCTGATCCACATTGTCCAGGAGACGAACGACTTCAATCCGGTGCTGACCACGCTCGCCGACTTCCAGGCTTTCGGGCTCTATGAAGGCGAGGACATCGCCCGGCATTTCGGTGAGATCGGTCAGATCGGCGGCCATTACGCCGTCATTCGCGAGTCGGGGCTTGAGGTCGAGACCGTCCCGATCATCCGCGCCTGGACGGTGGCCGGCGGGCGGATCTCGCGCGAGGCCTTCGATTTCTTCCAGGAGAAGATCCGCATCGGCCTCGAGGCGATCGGGCCGATCGACGGGCTCGTCCTGCATCTGCACGGCGCCTGCGCGGCCGAGGGCGTCGACGACGTCGAGGGCGAGCAGGCCGAGCTCTGCCGGCAGATCCTCGGGCCCGACGTGCCGATCCTGCTCGGGCTCGACCACCACGCCAACGTCACCCACAAGATCATGGCCAATTGCACGGCGATCGTCGGCCACCGCACCCAGCCGCACGACGTCTTCGACACCGGCAAGGTTGGCACTGAGGTGCTGCTGCGCATCCTGACCGGAAAGCTGAAACCGGTGATGGCCTGGCGCAAGATTCCGTTGCTTTCGCACCAGGAGCAGTTCCTCACCTCGAAGGGCCCGATGAAAATCTGGTTCGACCGGGCGAGGGCCATTGAAGCCGATCCGCGCGTGCTGCAGGCTTCGAACTATCCGATGCAGCCCTGGCTCGATGTCGCCGAGGGCGGCTGGTCGACCATCGTCGTCACCGATGGCGACCGGGCCCTGGCCGAGCGACTGGCCGACGAGCTCGCCGATCTCGCCTGGTCGATGCGCGACGATTTCCAGCTGCGGGAGGCGGTCCCGGTCGACGAGGCCGTGCGCGCGGGCGATGCCGCCGAGCGCGGCATGATCGTACTCAGCGACACCGGCGACACCGTCTTCGGCGGCGCGGCCGGCGACAGCAACCTGATCCTCGAGTCGATCCTACGGCAGAGCACGAAGAGCCGGACCTTGATCCCGTTGATCTCGCCGCAGGCGGTCGCGACGCTGATCGCGGCGGGCGAGGGGGCGGAGGTGACCTTGCCGCTCGGCGGCGACGCCGCGATCGCCTTCTTCAAGCCGCTGACCGTGACCGGACGAGTGCGCAAGATCGGTGGCGGCCCGGTCCGGCTGGACTACAATCACCAGCCCGAGGTCGATATGGGCCGGGTCGTCATCTTCGATGTCGGGCCGGTGACCTTGCTGATCAGCGAATTGCGCGGCGTCGCCGGCAATGTGCCTGGTGTCTACGAGGCCTTCGGCATTGATCTGTCCGACTACAAGATGGCGGTGCTCAAGACCGCCTCGAATTTCCAGTACTTCGCCCCGATCACCTCGCAGGTGATCCGCGCCGATACGCGCGGGCCGGGGCAGTCCGACGTCTTCACCCTGCCGTGGCAGCGCATTCCGCGGCCGGTCTATCCACTCGAGACAATAAGCGACTGGCGGGCGCATTCGTCCCAGCCGGGAGCAGGAACGGGCTGATCGTCGACCTGAACAACAAGAGGGGAGAGCGATGACAAAGCTGTCGCGACGTCAATTCTGCATGACCGGTCTTGCCCTGGCGGGAGCAGCGCCGCTGCTGACTTTGGGCCCGGCCTCCGCTCAGCAGCTAAAGGGCGGCACGCTACGTGTCGCGGTTCTCAGCGAGCTCGCCAATTTCGATCCGCAGCAGCTCTCGACCGTCAATTTCCACGTCATCAAGAACCTCTATGACAGCCTGATCGAGTACACGCCGGAGGGAAAACCACAGCCGAGTCTGGCGACCGAGTGGAAGATCGCGCCCGACAAGACCTCCGTCAGCCTGACGCTGCGAGACGGCGTCACCTTTCACAGCGGCGCGCTGTTCAAGTCGGATTCCGTGCTGGCGACGCTGCAGAAGGGCGCCGACCCCAAGCGCGGCAAGAACGTCTTCTCGACCATGTCGATCGTCAAGGACTGGTCGGCGCCGGACGAGCGCACGGTGGTGATCAACTTCAAGGCGCCGGCGCCCGAGCGCCAGATCCTCGACCTCCTGCAGTTTTTGATCCCGATCGAGGCCAAGGGCATCGATACGGTCGAAACCGTGCCGGCCGGCACCGGACCCTATACGCTGGTCAGCCGCGCCGTCGGCCAGGGGCTGGTTCTCAAGGCCAATCCGAAATACTGGCGCGAGAAGCAGCCGATCGCGCAGGACTTGGTGTTCACCGTGTTCAGCGAGGATGCGGCCGCCACCGCCGCATTGGAATCGGGCGCGGTCGACATCGTCTACAACGGCTCCTCGCGCAGCGCCGCCCGGCTGAAGGGCGCCGGCTACCAGGTCTTCGCCGGGCCGGGTCCGCTGGTGCAGGTCTTCCGGATCAACTCGACGCGCGGACCCTTCCGCAACAAGTCGTTCCGGCAGGCCTTCAATTACCTGATGGACCGCGCCAGCATCCTGCGCGTCGGCTATGCCGGCATGGGCAAGGTCGTGGCGCTGCCCTGGGCCCCGGCGAGTCCGGCCTTCGACGACAATTACACCAAGACTTACGCCTATGACCTTGAAAAGGCGAAGAAGCTGATCGCCGCCTCCGGCCTTTCGGCCGATGAGATCAAGGGCTGGAAGCTGCTGGTCAATGGCAGCGACGAGCCTTCCGTCGCGATCAGCCAGATCGTGCAGGGCTCGCTGCAGAAGGCCGGCATCCCGATCGAGCTCGATATGCGCCAGGGCGCCGAATACGTCACCGCGCTGCTCGGCGGCGATTTCGCCGCGACCTTCGGCGCAGTCGGCAATGTCCAGAAATTCCCGTCGCGCGTGACGACCAACTCGATCTACCGCACCTCCGGCAATCCGATCCTCAAGGACCCGCACCCGCATCCGGACTATGTCGCCGCGATCGCCAAGGTCGATGCGGCCGCAGGCGGCGAGGCCGAGGTCAAGGCGGCCTATGACAATCTCAACCGCGTCATGGTCGACGAGGCCTTCGGCGTTCCGACCAATTCCTACGATGTCGGCCTGATCGTCGCCTCCGAGAAGGTCGGTGGCATCACCCTCGACATCGACAACCTCTTCATCGCCCGCACCATCGGCTTCAAATGAGGCGGTGGGGCGGGGCCGCGCCGGCAGCTGATCGTCTGCGCGGCGGCACGCAATGAAGGAGGCATTGGCCGCCTTGACGAGCCTGCTGCGCCGGCTGCTCGCCCGGCGCGGCCCGGCGTTGAGTCTTGCCTTCCTCGCTCTGGTTGCGCTGGCGGCGATCTTCGCCGGCCTGTTGCCACTCGACCCGCTGGCGCAAAGCATCGCGGATTCGCTGAAGCCGCCTTCGGCCGAGGCCTGGTTCGGCACCGACGAGCTCGGCCGCGACATCCTCTCCCGTGTCGTTTATGGCGCCCGCACATCGCTGGTCACCGCCTTCGGCGCCGTCCTGATCGCGGCGCTGGTCGGCATTCCGGTCGGGCTCGTCGCTGGCTTCTACGGCGACTGGCGCGACTCGCTGCTGATGCGCTGCATCGACGTGTTGCTCGCTCTGCCGAACATCCTCTTCGCCATGGCTCTGATCGCGGTGCTCGGCCGCAGCCAGGGCGCGGCGCTGATCGCCGTCGGCATCGCCGGCATCCCCGGTTTTGCCCGCATCGCCAGGGCACAGGTGATGGCGCTGCGCCAGCTCGATTTCGTCATGGCGGTGCGCAGCTTCGGCGGCGGTCCCGGCTACATCATGCTGCGGACCCTGCTGCCCAACATCCTCAGCCCGCTTGTGGTGCAGGCGATCGTGCTCGCCTCGATCGCGATCCTGCTCGAGGCGGCGCTCGCCTTCCTCGGCGTCGGCGTGCCGCCGCCGACACCGAGCTGGGGCGAGATGTTGCGCACCGGCAAGTCCTATCTCTACGAGGCGCCTACCTATGCCGTGCTGCCCGGCCTCGTCCTGACCCTGACCATCCTCTCCTTCGACACGATCGGCCGGGCGCTCACCGCGATCCTCGACCGCGACGAGACCAATGCCTCGGGCGCGACGATCGGGGGCCGGCGATGACGGCCTACGTCCTGCGCCGTCTCGCCCAGATGCTGCCGGTGCTGCTGATCGCCTCCTTTGCGATCTTCGCGATGATCCATGCTGTGCCGGGTGGGCCCGTCGCAGTCATTGCCGGCGAGAACGCCACGGCCGAGGAGATCGCCGAGGTGACCCGCCGCTTCGGCTTCGACCGGCCGATGCTGGTGCAATATGCCGACTGGCTCGGCCGCGCGCTGACCGGCGATTTCGGCCTCTCCCTGCACAGCCGCCAATCGGTGCTTCAATTGATCGGCGAGCGCCTGCCTGCGACGTTGCAGCTCGCGCTCGCGGCGATCCTCGTTGCGCTCGTGATCGGTATTCCTGTCGCCGTTGCCAGCGCTGTCAGGCCGAATTCCTGGCTCGACCGGCTGCTCAGCGGCTGGAGCGCGCTGGCGCTCGGCGTGCCGACCTTCTGGCTCGGCATCCTGCTGATCCTGCTCTTCGCCGTCGAATTGCGCTGGTTGCCCTCGGCCTCGCGCTATGTGCCGCTCTGGCAATCGCCTCTCGAGGCCCTGCGCAGCCTCGCTCTGCCGGCGCTGACGCTCGGCGTCTACGTCTCCGGCGTGCTCGGACGCTTCCTGCGCGCTTCGTTGATCAGCGAGGCGAGGGCGGATTATGTCCGCACCGCCCGCGCCAAGGGCGTGCCGGAGCAGCGCGTCGTCGGCCTGCACATCATGCGCAATGCGCTCCTGCCCTTCGTCACCATCGTCGGACTGATGATGGCGCATTTCATCGGCGGCGCGGTCGTCACCGAGGCGGTTTTCACCTATCCCGGCCTTGGTCGTTTGCTCATCCAGGCGATCACCACCCGCGACTACCCGCTGATCCAGGGCTGCATTCTGGTGATCCTGATCGCCTACATGCTGATCAATCTCGCGGTCGACATGCTCTACGCCTGGATCGACCCGCGGATCGAATACCGATGAGCGCGATCTCAAACCGCCGCCGGCTGCGAGCCGAGATGGGCCGAGATCCCGGCAGCGATCTCGCGCAAACGCGCGCCGGCCTTGGCCGCCAGCGAATGCGGCATGCGCATCAATGGCGCCGAGATCGACAGCGCCGCGACCGGATAGCCGTGCTCGTCGAGGATCGGCGCGCCGATGCACATGGCGCCATCCTCGTTCTCGCCCATCTCGGTGGCGTAGCCGGTGCGTGCGACCTGGCGCAGTTGCCGCTCGATCTCCTCGCGCTCGAGCAAGGTGCGGCCGGTGCGCTCGGTCAGCGGCAGGTCGAGTTGGCGCTGCCGTTCGGCCTCGGGCAGGAAGGCGAGGATCGCCTTGCCGAGCGCGGTCGAGTGCATCGGATGGCTGTCGCCGATGCGCGCCTGCATCCGCAGCGACCGATTGGCCTCGATCAGGTCGATATAGACGATCGTGCCGTTGCCCTTCACGGCGAGGTTCACCGTTTCGTTGAACTCGTGCATCAGCTCGGTCATCGCCGGCCGGGCGAGCGCGCGGATCTTGCTGACGCTGGCATCGGCGCGGGCGATCGAGCGCATCTGCGGCCCGAGCGTATAGCGGTCGGTCGCCCGGTTGTGATCGAGGAAGCCGGCGGCGGACAGCGTCTGCAGATAGCGGAAGGTCGTCGTCTTCGGGATTCGCAGCTCCTTGCTGACGGCGGTGAGCGCGATCTCATGGCCATGGCGCGCGACCAGCTCCAGCACCTTCAGGGCCTTCATCACCGGCTGCACGACGTAAGGATTCTCGCTCGTCTTCGGCATGGCTGCTCCGGTCGCGCCCTGAACGATGAGACGGCATAGCCAGCACGATCGAATTCCGCAACACGAAACCCTTGTTCCTTTACGCGGATAAGGCGGTTTGGTCTGCTTGGGTGAAATGCAGCGGAGGCGACGCAGGTGACAGCCAACGGCACTCAGCAGGCGGGAGCACTGCGCTTCGAGGAATCGGCCCGGCAGATCGCTGAGAATGCGCGCTTCATCGCGGGCGGCGTGAACAGCAATTTCCGGCTCGGCATGGCGCCGGGGCCGCTGGTTTTCGAGCGCGGCGAAGGCGCCTATCTCATCGACGTCGATGGCAACCGGATCATCGACTACTACTGCGGCATGGGCGCGACCGTGCTCGGCCATACGCCCGCGCTGGTGCTGGAAGCGGTCAGGCGGCAGGCGGAAAAAGGCATCCTCTTCGCCGGTCAAGTGCCGATCGAATACGAAGCGGCGAAGCTGATCTGCGAGCGTATCCCGTCAGCCGAGCGGCTGCGCTTCGGCTCATCGGGCTCGGAGGTGGCGCAGGCGGCGATCCGGCTCGCCCGCGCCGCCACCGGTCGGCGGACCATCGTGAAGTTCGAGGGGCACTATCACGGCTGGTTCGACAACATCCTCTGGTCGGCCGCGCCGGGGCTGAATGCGGCCGGGCCGGAGGATGCCCCGACCCCGGTGATCGGCAGCAAGGGCCAGGATCCGGCGGCCGGCGAGGGACTCTCAATCCTCGGTTGGAACGATCTTCCGGCGCTGGAAGCGCGCCTGGCCAGAGGTGACGTCGCGGCGGTGCTGATGGAGCCGGCGATGTGCAACCAGGGCGCCATTGCGCCGGCGCCCGGCTATCTCGAAGGCGCGCTCGCCGCCTGCCGCCGGCATGGTGCGCTGCTGATCTTTGACGAGGTCATCACCGGCTTCCGCCTCGCGCGCGGTGGCGCACAGGAGCGCTTCGGCGTCACACCCGATCTCACCCTCATGGCCAAGGCGATCGCCAACGGCTTCCCGGTCGCGGCGGTCGCCGGCCGGGCCGACCTCGTCGATCTGTTCGCTGATGGCGTGCTGCATGGCGGCACCTTCAACGCCCAGCCGATCGCGATGGCGGCGATGGTCGCGACGCAGAAGCTGCTGACGCCTGAGCACTACGAGCGCAGCTCCGCTCATGGCCAGCGCCTGCAGGACGGCATCCGCTCCATCCTGGCGCAGGCGGGGATCAAGGCGCAGGTCGCGGGCTTCCCGCTGATGTTCCACGTCGCCTTCGGGCTCGACGCGCCGGCGCGGAACTACCGGGACGTCGCGCGCGCGGACAAGGTCGCCTATGGCCGCTTCGCCCATGCGCTGCTCAGGCGGGGCGTGCGCGTGCTCGAGCGCGGCGCCTGGTTCGTCTCTTCGGAGCATGACGCCACGGTTGTCGACGCGACGCTGGAAGCGGTCCGGGGAGCCGCCAGGGAAATCTGAGCCGGGTGAAAGGGGGACCTCTCGGTCACCAGGGCCGGCGCGGCCCCGTGTCGATGTGGATCAACCCGTTCCAGTAAACCTTGTTGCCGCCGACCTCGGGCAGGGTGCGGGCCCATTCCAGCACGGCGCGCGGCCGGACGCCGGGCACGCGGAAGTCCATGGCTTCGCAACGCTTGTGATAGGAGCCGCGCCGCGCCCGCCAGGGCGGACGCCAGGTCGAGGTCACTTTTACCGCTCCGTACTTGTCCGAGATCTTGCCGAGGATGCTCTTCAGCACCGGCGGCAGGCAGACGATCGAGGTGCCCGGATCGGTCGAGATGCCTGGTCGGTCGGGCTTCTCGTCGGGGTCGAAGGCGGGCTCTTCTCCGGTCTGACCCGGCGTGCGCTGCGGCCATTCCGGGCCCTCGTCGTCATCGGGCCCGGGCTGGGCGAGGGTGGGCGCAGGCCCGGGTCCAGGGCCCGGCGTCGTCGCGACGCTGGCTTCGACCGGGGCCTGCGGAAGCACGACGATGGGCGGGGCGCCCGGCTTGATCTGCAGATCGAGATCGAAGGGGCGCTCGGGCGGTAGCGGCGCGAGCATCATCTGCGCTGCGGCTGGGCCACTGAACATCAGCGCGGCCGCGCAGGCGCTGGGCAGAGCGATGCGCCGCATTGAATTCATGAAGCGCAGGACGCCGAAGGCGGCATTGCGGCCAGGGGAGCACGATCACGATGCGTTGTCGGCTTCGGCATGTCCCGCAACGGTGCTCCTGACGCATCGGCAGTGCTTGCCGACGAATCGTGCCGGCGCCGAAGATTGACGTTACGTCCCCGTTTGCCATGCTTATGCGCGCCGCGACAACCGCCTTGCGCCCGGCGTCGCCGATCACGAAAATTGGCGCCGAAACGGCCGGGAATCGTGACGCTTCCGTGGGCGGCGTCGACATATGCGGCAAAGACATGGCGACAGCCGCGTTGTGCGGCGCGGCGAACCCTTGCGTGATTCTAAAGCAGGGTCTAATCGACTGGCGAGATTGAGGGCGCCGCCTCGGCGCCGGGTTGAAGCGGGGTGACAGATGCAAGCTCTTCCTGTGCAGTCCCTGCTGTCGGACTACCTGCCTCTGGCGATCTTTATCGGCCTGTCGCTGGTGATTGGCCTCGCGCTGCTGATTGCGCCATTCGCTGTCGCGTATTCCAAGCCGGACGCCGAGAAGCTCTCGGCCTATGAGTGCGGCTTCAACGCCTTCGACGATGCGCGCATGAAGTTCGACGTGCGCTTCTACCTGGTTGCCATCCTCTTCATCATCTTCGATCTCGAAGTCGCCTTCCTCTTCCCCTGGGCGGTCGCCTTCGGCGGCCTCGGCTGGGTCGGCTTCTGGTCGATGATGGTGTTCCTCGGCGTGCTGACGGTCGGTTTCGTCTACGAGTGGCGCAAGGGCGCGCTCGAGTGGGATTGATCGTTTTGTCGCGTCGGGCTGATATCGTTTTACATTCGACGAAACCCAAAGGTTCGAACTGATGGCCATGACAGCGATCGATCGCGGTGATCCGCTCGTCGCGCCGGCTCCCAGGGGTCTGCTCGGCCCCGACGGCAAGCCGCTCGGCGCCCGCGATCCTTATTTCGTCGAGATCAACAACGAGCTGGCCGACAAGGGCTTCCTGGTCACGGCGAGCGATGACCTGATCAACTGGGCCCGCACCGGCTCCTTGATGTGGATGACGTTCGGCCTCGCTTGCTGCGCGGTCGAGATGATGCAGCTCTCCATGCCGCGCTACGACGTCGAGCGCTTCGGCTTCGCGCCGCGCGCCTCGCCGCGCCAGTCCGACGTGATGATCGTCGCCGGCACGCTGACCAACAAGATGGCTCCGGCCCTGCGCAAGGTCTACGACCAGATGCCGGAGCCGCGCTACGTCATCTCGATGGGCTCCTGCGCCAATGGTGGCGGCTACTACCACTACAGCTATTCGGTGGTGCGCGGCTGCGACCGCATCGTTCCGATCGACGTCTATGTGCCGGGCTGCCCGCCGACCGCGGAAGCGCTGCTCTATGGCGTGCTGCTGCTGCAGAAGAAGATCCGGCGGACCGGGACGATCGAGCGCTGAGGCGCTTGGCGACCGGCGGCTTGCGAAGGTGATGCGATGAGCGAAGCGCTCGTGACATTGGGCGAAGAGATCAAGGCGGCGCTGCCCGGCGCGGTGACCGATATCGTCGTCGCCTATGACGAGATCACGGTGCTCGCCGAGGCGGCCGAGATCGTGCGGGTTCTCAAGACCCTCTATGACGATCAGCGCTTCCGCTTCGTCAATTTCACCGACATCGCCGGCGCCGACTATCCGCAGCGCGAGAAGCGCTTCGACGTCGTCTACCACCTGCTCTCGCCGCGCCATAACCGGCGCATCCGCGTCAAGGTCCAGACCGACGAGGCGACGCCGGTCCCCTCCGTGATCGAGGTCTTCCCGGCCGCCAACTGGTACGAGCGCGAGGCCTACGATTTCTACGGCATCCTGTTCTCGAACCATCCGGACCTGCGCCGCATTCTCACCGACTACGGCTTCGAGGGCTATCCGCTGCGCAAGGACTTCCCGCTGACCGGATTCGTCGAGGTCCGCTATGACGACGAGCAGAAGCGCGTCGTCTACGAGCCGGTGAAGCTGAACCAGGAGTTCCGCAACTTCGACTTCCTCTCGCCCTGGGAAGGGACGGAATACGTCCTGCCGGGCGACGAGAAGGCCAAGGCGGGCTGAGCCAATGGGCGAAGGCCACAAACTCTCCGGCGGCTGTCTCTGCGGCTCGGTGCGCTTCACGGCGACGCTGGCCAAGCCCGAGATGGACGTCTGCCATTGCAGCATGTGCCGTCGCTGGAGCGGCGGCACGCTGATGACCGTGCCATGCACGCAGGTCGCGATCGCCGACGAAACCAATCTTGCCGTCTACACCTCCTCGGAATGGGGCGAGCGCGTCTTCTGCCGGAACTGCGGCACCAGCCTGTTCTGGCGCCAGCGCTCGGGCGCTGGCCATGTCGCGGTGGCGTTCCCGAGCCTCAATGATCCTTCCGATCTCGTCTTCGCCGAGGAGATCTTCATCGACGAGAAGCCTGATCTCTACGCCTTCGCGGGCGAGCGCCGTCGCAAGACCGGCGAGCAGGTGATCGCCGAATTCCATGCCGCCCAGGAAGGCCGGACATGACCGAGCACAACATCCGCAATTTCTCGATCAATTTCGGGCCGCAGCACCCGGCGGCGCACGGCGTGCTGCGCCTGGTGCTGGAGCTTGACGGCGAGATCGTCGAGCGCGTCGATCCGCATATTGGCCTCTTGCATCGCGGCACCGAGAAGCTGATCGAGCACAAGACCTATCTCCAGGCCGTGCCCTATTTCGACCGGCTCGACTATGTCGCGCCGATGAACCAGGAGCATGCCTACGCGCTCGCGGTCGAGAAGCTGATGGGCGTGACCGTGCCACGCCGCGGCCAGCTCATCCGCGTGCTCTATTCCGAGATCGGCCGCATCCTCTCGCACATCCTCAACGTCACCACGCAGGCGATGGACGTCGGCGCGCTCACCCCGCCGCTCTGGGGCTTCGAGGAGCGCGAGAAGCTGATGATCTTCTACGAGCGGGCCTGCGGCGCGCGCATGCATGCGGCTTATGTCCGGCCGGGCGGCGTCCACCAGGACCTGCCGACCTCGCTGATCCACGACATCGCCGAATGGTGCGATCCCTTCCTCAAGGTCTGCGACGACCTCGAAGGCCTGCTTACCGACAACCGCATCTTCAAGCAGCGCAATGTCGACATCGGCGTCGTCGATCTCGAAACCTGCTGGAAATGGGGCTTCTCGGGCGTGATGGTGCGCGGCTCCGGCGCGCCCTGGGACCTGCGCAAGAGCCAGCCCTATGAATGCTACGAGGAGATGGAATTCGACATCCCCGTCGGCAAGAACGGCGACTGCTACGACCGCTACTGCATCCGCATGGAAGAGATGCGCCAGTCGGTCCGCATCATGAAGCAGTGCTGCGAGAAGCTGCTGGCGGCCGATGGCGGCGGCCCGGTCTCCTCGCTAGACGGCAAGATGGTGCCGCCCAAGCGCGGCGAGATGAAGCGCTCGATGGAAGCGCTGATCCATCACTTCAAGCTCTACACCGAGGGCTACAAGGTGCCCGAGGGCGAAGTCTACGCCGCCGTTGAGGCGCCGAAGGGCGAATTCGGCGTCTATCTCGTCTCCGATGGCACCAACAAGCCCTATCGCTGCAAGATCAAGGCGCCGGGCTTCGCCCATCTCCAGGCCATGGATTTCATGTGCCGCAAGCACATGCTCGCCGACGTCTCCGCGATCCTCGGCTCCCTCGATATCGTCTTTGGTGAGGTGGACCGCTGATGTCCGTCCGTCGTCTCGCGCCCGATCACGTTCAGCCGGCTTCCTTCGCCTTCAATGCCGCGAACGAGAACTGGGCTGACCAGCAGATCGCCAAATACCCGGAAGGCCGCCAGGCCTCGGCCGTGATCCCGCTGCTGTGGAAGGCGCAGGAGCAGCATCATGGCTGGCTGCCGCGCGCCGCGATCGAAGCGGTCGCGCACAAGCTCGGTATGGCGCCGATGCGGGTGCTGGAGGTCGCGACCTTCTACACCATGTTCAATCTGCAGCCGGTCGGCACGCATTTCGTCCAGCTCTGCGGCACGACGCCCTGCGCGCTGCGCGGCGCCGAGGCGCTGAAGAAGGTCTGCGAGGAGGTGATCGGCCCGCAGTCGACCGTCACCCATGACGGCAAGCTGTCCTGGCTCGAGGTCGAGTGCCTCGGCGCCTGCTGCAACGCCCCGATGGCGCAGATCAATTTCGACTATTACGAAGACCTGAACCCAGAGAATTTCCGCAAGCTGCTTGAGGACCTGCGTCATGGCCGCCCGACCAAGCCCGGCCCGCAAGTCGACCGTTCCTGCTCGGAGCCGCTCGGCGGCGGCGACACGCTGAAGGATCCGGCTCTGTACAATGGCTCGATGATCGGCGCTGGCGACTGGCAGAAGCGCATCACCGGGCAGCGCGAAGAGGCCGCGATCAAGATCGCCAGCGAGAAGGCCGCGGCCGAGGCCAAGGCCAAGGCGGAAGCCGAGGCTGCCGCCGCGACGACCAAGGCCAGCCCGACCGACGTCAAGACCGCGCCGGCCCCCGAGGCCGCCGCCCCGGCCCGTCCCAAGCCGTCCGCGCCGAACCAGCCGGCCAGTGCTGCGCAGGACACTCCCTCCGCGACGGGCAAGGCGATCAAGGACACGTCTGCCAAGGCGCCAGCGGCCAAGGCTGCTCCTGCAGCCGAACCTGCTCCCGCCGTCGCCGAGTCCAAGCCCCAGCTGCTGACCGCGGCTCGCGGTGGCAAGGGCGACGATCTCGAGCTGATCTGGGGCGTCGGTCCCAAGCTCGGCCAGATGCTCAACGAGATGGGCATCTGGCATTTCGACCAGGTTGCCGCCTGGACGCCCGCCGAGCTCGCCTGGGTCGATGCCCGGCTGACCGGCTTCAAGGGCAGGGCGGTCCGTGACGACTGGATCTCGCAGGCGAAGAAGCTCGCTACCGGCTGGCGGCCGGAGAGCAAGCTCGGCGACAAGCCGGCGAACTGAGGCGAACAACGATGCTTGCTGATCGCGACCGCATCTTCACCAATCTCTACGGCCTGCACGACCCCGGGCTGAAGGGCGCCATCCAGCGCGGCGCTTGGGACGGCACCAAGTTCCTGCTCGAGCAGGGCCGCGACTGGATCATCGACGAGATGAAGAAGTCGGGCCTGCGCGGGCGCGGCGGCGCCGGCTTTCCGACCGGCCTGAAATGGTCGTTCATGCCCAAGCAGAGCGACGGGCGCCCGCATTACCTCGTCGTCAATGCCGACGAGTCGGAGCCGGGCACCTGCAAGGATCGCGAGATCATGCGCAACGACCCGCATACGCTGGTCGAGGGCTGCCTGATCGCCTCCTTCGCCATGGGCGCCAATGCGGCCTACATCTACATCCGCGGCGAATACATCCGTGAGCGCGAGGCGCTGCAGCGCGCCGTCGACGAGGCCTATGAGGCGAACCTCATCGGCAAGAACAACAAGCACGGCTATCCTTTTGATCTCTATGTGCATCACGGCGCCGGCGCCTATATTTGCGGCGAAGAGACGGCGCTGCTGGAGAGCCTCGAAGGCAAGAAGGGCATGCCGCGGCTGAAGCCGCCTTTCCCGGCCAATGTCGGCCTCTATGGCTGCCCGACCACCGTCAACAATGTCGAGTCGATCGCGGTCGCGCCGACCATCCTGCGCCGCGGCGCCAGCTGGTTCTCCTCGATCGGCACGCCGAACAATGTCGGCACCAAGCTGTTCTGCGTCTCGGGCCATGTGAATAAGCCCTGCAACGTCGAAGAGGCGATGGGCCTGACCTTCCGCGAGCTGATCGACCGCCATTGCGGCGGCATCCGCGGCGGCTGGGACAATCTCAAGGCGGTCATCCCCGGCGGCTCGTCCGTCCGCATGGTGCCGGCCGAGCAGATCATCGACACGCCGATGGATTTCGACTCGCTCTCCAAGCTGAAATCGGGCCTCGGCACGGCGGCGGTGATCGTGATGGACAAGTCGACCGACATCATCCGCGCCATCGCCCGCATCAGCTATTTCTACAAGCATGAGAGCTGCGGCCAGTGCACGCCTTGCCGCGAGGGCACCGGCTGGATGTGGCGCGTCGTCAATCGCATGGCCGAAGGCCGCGCCCAGAAGCGCGAGATCGACATGCTGCTCGACGTCTCCAAGCAGATCGAGGGCCACACCATCTGCGCGCTGGGCGATGCTGCCGCCTGGCCGATCCAGGGCCTGATCAACCATTTCCGTCACGAGATCGAGCAGCGTATCGACGACTATGCCGCCAACCCGCATGGCGAGCCGGTCAGGCTCATGGCGGCGGAGTGAGACCATGACCAAGCTTCTGATCGACGGCATCGAGGTCGACGTCCCGCCGGAGTATACCGTGCTCCAGGCCTGCGAGGCGGCGGGCGCCGAAGTGCCGCGCTTCTGCTTCCATGAGCGGCTCTCGATCGCCGGCAATTGCCGCATGTGCCTGGTCGAGGTGAAGGGCGGCCCGCCGAAGCCGCAGGCTTCCTGCGCCATCGGCGTGCGCGACCTGCGCCCCGGCCCGAACGGCGAGCCGCCGGTCGTGCTGACCAAGTCGCCGATGGTCAAGAAGGCACGCGAAGGGGTGATGGAGTTCCTGCTCATCAACCACCCGCTCGATTGTCCGATCTGCGACCAGGGCGGCGAGTGCGACCTGCAGGACCAGGCGATGGCCTACGGCGTCGACACCTCGCGCTATGCTGAGAACAAGCGCGCCGTCGAGGACAAGTATATCGGCCCGCTGGTCAAGACCTCGATGACGCGCTGCATCCAGTGCACGCGCTGCGTCCGCTTCACCACCGAGGTCGCCGGCGCCTCCGATCTCGGCGCGATCGGCCGCGGCGAGGACATGGAGATCACCACCTATCTCGAGCACGCGATGAGCTCGGAGCTGCAGGGCAATGTCGTCGATCTCTGCCCGGTCGGCGCCCTGACCTCCAAGCCCTACCAGAACAAGGCTCGCCCCTGGGAGCTGACCAAGACCGAATCCATCGACGTGATGGACGCGGTCGGCTCGGCGATCCGCGTCGACTCGCGCGGCCGTGAGGTGATGCGCGTGCTGCCGCGCGTCAACGAGGCGGTGAACGAGGAGTGGATCTCCGACAAGACCCGCCACATTGCCGACGGCCTCAGGACCCAGCGGCTCGACCGTCCCTATATCCGCGAGAACGGCGCGCTGCGTGCGGCGAGCTGGACCGAGGCGCTCGCGCTCGTCGCTGGCAAGCTCAAGGCAGCCAAGCCCGAGCGCATCGGCGCGATCGCCGGCGATCTTGCCGCGGTCGAGGAGATGTACGCCCTCAAGGCGCTGATCGCCGGCCTCGGCTCGACCAATCTCGACTGCCGCCAGGACGGGGCGAAGCTCGACCCGGCCTTCGGCCGCGCCAGCTACGTCCTCAACACCGGCATTGCCGGCATCGAGGATGCGACCTCGCTGCTGATCATCGGCTCGAATCCGCGTCGCGAGGCGCCGATCGTCAATGCCCGCATCCGCAAGCGCTGGCTGCGCGGCGACTTCAAGGTCTCGCTGATCGGCGAGAAGGTCGACCTGACCTACGCCTATGACTATCTCGGCGCCGGCGCCGAGACGCTGGCCGACCTGGTCAAGCGCGCCGGTGCTGCCGGCGAACGGCCGATGGTGCTGGTCGGGCAGGGCGCTCTCACCCGCTCCGACGGCGCCGCCGTGCTTTCGCTCGCGGCCAAGGCGGCCGAGGTGCTCGGCGCGGTCAAGGACGGCTGGAACGGTTTTGGCGTACTGCACACCGCGGCGGCTCGCGTCGGCGGTCTCGATCTCGGCTTCGTGCCGGGCGAGGGCGGTCACGACGTCGCCCGCATGACGAGGGAGGGTGCACTCGACGTGCTCTTCCTGCTCGGCGCCGACGAGGTCGAAGTGCCGGCCGGCGCCTTCGTGATCTACCAGGGCAGCCATGGCGACAAGGGCGCCCACCGCGCCGACGTGATCCTGCCGGGCGCGGCCTATACCGAGAAGTCCGGCACCTTCGTCAACACCGAGGGGCGGGTGCAGATGGCCGCTCGCGCCACCTTCCCGCCCGGCGAGGCGAAGGAGGACTGGGCGATCCTGCGGGCGCTCTCCGCTTCGCTCGGCAAGCCGCTGCCATTCGACTCGCTTGGTGCGCTGCGCCGCGAGCTCTATGCCGCTCATCCGCATTTCGCCGCCGTCGATACGGTTGCCGAGAGCGACCGCGCCGGGCTGGCCAAGCTGGCGGGGCGGGGCGGCGCGACCGACAAGGCCGGCTTCGTCCCAGCGGTCGCCGATTTCTACACCACGAACCCCATCGCCCGTGCTTCGGCGGTGATGGCGGAATGCTCGGCGCTGGCCTCCGGCCGCATGCGCCAGGCGGCGGAGTAAGCCTCAGATGAACTGGGACCTCGTCCTCGACCTCGCGATCATCGCCGGCAAGAGCCTGCTGCTGCTGGTCTGCCTGCTGGTCTTCATCGCGTTCATCCTGCTGGCCGATCGCAAGATCTGGGCGGCGGTGCAACTGCGCCGTGGCCCGAACGTGGTCGGCCCCTTCGGCCTGCTGCAGAGCTTCGCCGACCTGCTGAAGTTCGTCTTCAAGGAGCCGATCATCCCGTCGGGCTCCAATAAGGGCGTGTTCCTGCTGGCGCCGCTGATCTCCTGCATGCTCTCGCTGGCGGCCTGGGCGGTGATCCCGGTGGCGGATGGCTGGGCGATCGCCGACATCAATGTCGGCATTCTCTACATCTTCGCGATCTCCTCGCTCGGCGTGTACGGCATCATCATGGGTGGCTGGGCTTCGAACTCGAAGTACCCGTTCCTCAGCGCGCTGCGCTCGGCGGCGCAGATGGTCTCCTACGAGGTCTCGATCGGCTTCGTGATCGTCACCGTGCTGCTCTGCGTCGGCTCGCTGAACCTCTCGGCGATCGTCGAGGCGCAGAACTCGAAGGCGGGCCTGTTCGGCTGGTACTGGCTGCCGCTCTTCCCGATGTTCATCGTCTTCTTCATCTCGGCGCTGGCCGAGACGAACCGGCCGCCCTTTGACCTGGCCGAGGCGGAATCCGAGCTCGTCGCAGGCTTCATGGTCGAGTACTCCTCGACCCCGTACCTGCTGTTCATGCTCGGCGAATACGTGGCGATCATGACCATGTGCTCGCTGACCACGATCCTGTTCCTCGGGGGCTGGCTGCCGCCGTTCCCGATCGCGCCGTTCACCTGGCTGCCGGGCGTGTTCTGGTTCGCGCTCAAGGTCTGCATGGTCTTCTTCATGTTCGCGATGGTGAAGGCCTTCGTGCCGCGCTACCGCTACGACCAGCTGATGCGGCTGGGCTGGAAGGTGTTTCTGCCGTTGTCGCTGGCTTGCGTCGTGATCGTGGCGGCGGTGCTGCAGATCACCGGTTGGGGGCCCGCTCCCTGATGGCGGGGCAGGCCGGCCTGATCGGAGCCCTGATCGGCTTCGTTGTCGGCCTGATCGAGTATCGGCTCGTCACGGGCGTTGTCGTCGGCGCGTTGCGCCGCACCGACAGCTCCAAGACGCCAGCCGAGAAGGATGATTACGAACGGCGCATCCGCCTGTTGAAGGCGGCGGTGCTGGTGGTGTCGGTGGGCGGTTTGCCCATCGTCGGTTACTTTGTCGGCCGGGCCTTGTTCGGCTGAGACGAGAGAAGGACGAGACGGATGTCACTCGCGCAAGCCGCCAAGGGACTGCTCCTCAAGGAGTTCGTCGGCGCGTTCGCCTTGTCGATGCGTTACTTCTTCAAGCCGAAGGCGACGCTGAACTATCCCTTCGAGAAGGGCGTGCTCTCGCCGCGCTTCCGGGGCGAGCACGCGCTGCGCCGCTATCCCAACGGTGAGGAACGCTGTATCGCCTGCAAGCTCTGCGAGGCGATCTGCCCGGCGCAGGCGATCACGATCGAGGCCGGCCCGCGTCGCAATGACGGCACCCGCCGCACGACGCGCTACGACATCGACATGACCAAGTGCATCTATTGCGGCTTCTGCCAGGAGGCCTGCCCGGTCGATGCCATCGTCGAGGGGCCGAATTTCGAGTTCGCCACCGAGACGCGCGAGGAGCTGTTCTACGACAAGGACAAGCTGCTCGACAACGGCGCCCGCTGGGAACGCGAGATCGCGCGCAACATCGCGATGGATGCGCCGTATCGCTGAGGATTGCGGTCCGTCGCGCGGTTGTCGCGCTAGGCGGGCCTGACTATAGACGCTCCAAACTGCGGCGGGTTGCGACCCGCCGTGTGACGAAACGAGGGCCGCCCGCAAGGGCGGAAAGGCTGGCGAAGATGAATGCCGCAGCGGCTTTCTTCTATCTCTTCTCAGGCGTCACCATCGCCTCGGCGCTGATGGTGATTTCGGCGCGCAACCCGGTGCATTCGGTGTTGTTCCTGATCCTCGCCTTCGTCAACGCGGCGGGCCTGTTCCTGCTGCTCGGGGCCGAGTTCCTGGCGATGCTGCTGGTCGTCGTCTATGTCGGCGCCGTCGCGGTGCTCTTCCTCTTCGTGGTGATGATGCTCGACGTCGATTTCGCCGAGCTGCGCCAGGGCTTCCTGCAGTACCTGCCGATCGGCGGCCTGATCGGCCTGATCTTCGCGGTCGAATTGCTGCTGGTGGTCGGCGCCTGGGTGATCGACCCGCAGATCGTGCGTGCGCCTGTCGCGGCGATTCCCGCCAATGTCACCAACACGGCTGCGCTCGGCCAGGTGCTCTACACGAAGTACATCTACTACTTCCAGGCGGCGGGCCTCGTGTTGCTGGTCGCGATGATCGGCGCGATCGTGCTGACGCTGCGCGACCGCAAGGGCATCAAGCGCCAGGATATCCCGACGCAGAACGCCCGCACCAAGGAAGCGGCGATGGATGTGAAGAAGGTGCCGTCGCGCGCCGGCGTTCCCGAGGAGATGGCGTGATGGTCGGGCTTGGCTCTTATCTGGCGGTCGCCGCGATCTTGTTCACGCTCGGCGTGCTCGGTATCTTCATCAACCGCAAGAACGTCATCGTCATCCTGATGTCGATCGAGCTGATCCTGCTCTCGGTCAACATCAACTTCGTCGCCTTCTCGAGCTTCCTGAACGACATCGTCGGGCAGGTCTTCGCCATGCTGGTGCTGACCGTCGCCGCTGCCGAAGCCGCGATCGGGCTCGCCATTCTCGTCGTCTACTTCCGCAACCGCGGCACGATCGCGGTGGAAGACATCAACATGATGAAAGGCTGAGCGCGGCGACGCGCCCGTAACCTGCCATGTATCAAGCGATCGTCTTCCTCCCTCTGATCGGCTTCCTGATCGCCGGCCTCTTCGGCCGGCTGATCGGCGCGCGCGCCTCGGAGATCGTCACCACCACGCTGCTGCTGATCTCAGCGGCCTTGTCCTGGGTCGCCTTCGTCCAGGTCGGCTTCGGCTCCGGCACCACGCGTGTCCAGGTTGCGACCTGGCTGGCCTCCGCCGATCTGCGCGTCGACTGGGCCTTCCGCATCGACACGCTGACCGCGGTCATGCTGGTCGTCGTCAACACCGTCTCCTCGCTCGTGCACCTGTATTCGATCGGGTACATGCACGAGGACCCGTCGCGGCCGCGCTTCTTCGCCTATCTCTCGCTGTTCACCTTCGCCATGCTGATGCTGGTGACGGCCGACAACCTCGTGCAGATGTTCTTCGGCTGGGAAGGCGTCGGTCTCGCCTCCTATCTCCTGATCGGCTTCTGGTACCAGAAGCCCTCGGCCAATGCCGCGGCGATCAAGGCCTTCGTCGTCAACCGCGTCGGCGATTTCGGCTTCCTGCTCGGCATTTTCCTGGTTTTCGTGCTGACCGGCTCGGTCGCCCTGGACAGCATCTTCCCGCAGATCGCCGGCCTGACGGAGCGCAGCTTCCGCTTCCTCGGCTATGACTGGAACGCGCTGACGCTGACCTGCCTGCTGCTGTTCATGGGCGCCATGGGCAAGTCGGCGCAGTTCATGCTGCACACCTGGTTGCCGGACGCGATGGAAGGTCCGACCCCGGTCTCGGCGCTCATCCATGCCGCGACCATGGTCACCGCCGGCGTCTTCATGGTGGCGCGCCTGTCGCCGATCTTCGAATACGCACCGGTCGCGCTGACCGTCGTCGTCGTCATCGGCGCCACCACCGCCTTCTTCGCCGCGACCGTCGGCCTGGTGCAGAACGACATCAAGCGCGTCATCGCCTATTCGACCTGCTCGCAGCTCGGCTACATGTTCGTGGCGCTCGGCGTCGGCGCCTATTCGGCCGGCATTTTCCACCTGTTCACCCACGCCTTCTTCAAGGCGCTGCTCTTCCTGGGCGCTGGCTCGGTCATCCACGCGATGCATCACGAGCAGGACATGCGGAACATGGGCGGCCTGCGGAAGTACATCCCGTTCACCGCGGCGGCGATGACGATCGGTACGCTGGCCCTGACCGGCTTCCCGCTCTTCGCCGGCTACTTCTCCAAGGACGCGATCATCGAGAGCGCCTATGCCTCGGTCGCGAAGGGCGGCTTCGCCAGTTCCTATGCCTTCGTGCTGCTGGTCGTCGCCGCGCTGATGACCTCGTTCTACTCCTGGCGACTCTATTTCATGACCTTCGAGGGCGCCCCGCGCTGGGGCGGTCATGGTCATGGCCATGATGCGCACGGTCACGACGACCGGGCCCATGGCCATGGGCACGACGATCACGCTCACGCCGCGCATGCTCACGACGATCACGGCCATGGTCACGACCATAAGCCGCATGAGAGTCCGCTCGTCATGCTGATCCCGCTCGCCGTGCTCTCGCTCGGTGCGCTCGCCGCCGGCTACGTCTTCAAGGAGGCGTTCATCGGCCACGACTACGAGCATTTCTGGAAGGCGGCGCTGTTCACCGGCAAGGACAACCACATCCTGCACGCCATGCACGAAGTGCCGAAATGGGTGGTCTGGTCGCCCTTCGTCGCGATGCTGATCGGCTTCCTGCTCGCGCTCTACATGTATGTGCTGCGCCCGGACGTGCCCGGCAAGCTCGCCGCCGCCAATCCGGTTCTCTACAAGTTCCTGCTCAACAAGTGGTATTTCGACGAGATCTACGACTTCCTGTTCGTGCGCCCGGCGATGTGGCTCGGCCGCTTCCTCTGGAAGAAGGGCGACGGCGCCGTCATCGACGGCCTCGGCCCGGACGGGGTCTCGGCCCGTGTCGTCGACGTGACCAACCGGGTCGTGCGGCTGCAGACCGGCTATGTCTACCACTATGCCTTCGCCATGCTGATCGGCGTCGCCGGGCTGGTGACCTGGTACCTCATGGCCCGCGGGTGAGATGATGTTCGGCTTCGGTATCCTCACCGGTCTCCTGGTCCTGCCGCTGGTCGGCGCCGCCTTCATCCTGGCGCAGCGCGGCGACGAGGCCTCGGTCAACTCCAACGCCCGCTGGGCGGCGATGTTCTTCACCACCGCGAACTTCTTTCTCGCGCTGTACGCCTGGAGCATTTTCGACCCGGCCAATCCCGGCTTCCAGATGGTCGAGACCCATGCCTGGGTCTCCGACATCATCAAGTTCAAGCTCGGCGTCGACGGCTTCTCCTTCCCCTTCGTGGTCCTGACCGCCTTCCTGATGCCGTTCTGCATCCTGGCGTCCTGGACCTCGGTCGAGAAGCGGGTGCGCGAATACATGGTCGCGTTCCTGATCCTCGAGACGCTGATGATCGGCGTCTTCGTTGCGCTCGACCTCGTGCTGTTCTACCTGCTGTTCGAGGCGGGCCTGATCCCGATGTTCCTGATCATCGGCATCTGGGGCGGCAAGCGCCGGGTCTACGCCTCCTACAAGTTCTTCCTCTACACGCTGCTCGGCTCGGTGCTGATGCTGCTCGCCATCATGGCGATGTACTGGAACGCCGGCACCACCGACATCCCGACGCTGCTGGCGCACAAGTTCCCGGTGCAGATGCAGCCCTGGCTCTGGCTCGCCTTCTTCGCCTCCTTCGCGGTGAAGATGCCGATGTGGCCGGTCCACACCTGGCTGCCGGATGCCCACGTCGAGGCGCCGACGGCCGGCTCGGTCATCCTGGCGGCGATCCTCCTGAAGATGGGCGGCTACGGCTTCATCCGCTTCTCGATCCCGATGTTCCCGGACGCCTCGGCGATGTTCGCGCCGCTGGTCTTCGCGCTCTCCGTCATCGCTATCATCTACACCTCGCTGGTGGCGCTGATGCAGGAAGACATCAAGAAGCTGATCGCTTATTCCTCGGTGGCGCATATGGGCTTCGTCACCATGGGGCTGTTCACCCTGACGCCGCAGGGCATCCAGGGCGCCATGTTCCAGATGGTCAGCCACGGCCTGGTCTCGGGCGCGCTCTTCCTCTGCGTCGGCGTGATCTACGACCGCATGCACACCCGCGAGATCGCCGCTTATGGCGGCTTGGTGAACCGGATGCCGCTCTATGCGGTGGTGTTCATGATCTTCACCATGGCCAATGTCGGCCTGCCTGGCACTGCCGGCTTCGTCGGCGAGTTCCTGACGCTGATGGGCGCCTTCAAGGCCAATCCCTGGGTAGCGTTCCTGGCGACCACCGGCGTGATCCTCTCGGCCGGTTACGCGCTCTGGCTCTATCGCCGCGTCGTCTTCGGCGAGCTCACCAAGCCCGAGCTCAAGGACATCACCGACCTCAACGCCCGCGAGATCGCGATCTTCGTGCCGCTCGTCCTGCTGACGATCTGGTACGGCATCGCGCCCGGCACGATCCTCGACGCCTTCGCGGCGCCGACCGAAGCCCTCATCAAGAACTATCAGGCCGCCATCACCGCCGCGAAGACGGCGATGCTGGCAGTCCAGTAAGGCTGCTCCGATGACCACCTTGCCCGCTCTCGGCCCGGCGCTCCCGGAAATCGTCATGGCGCTCGGCGCCATCGCCATGGTGCTCTACGGCGCGATCCAGGGCGAGCGCTCGACGCGCACGCTCGAGATCGCGGCGCTTGCGCTGCTGGCTCTGGCGCTGGTGCTCGTCCTGCGCGGCGAGGGCAAGGTCGTCACCTTCAACGGCGCCTTCATCGCCGACGGCTTCGCCCGCTTCATGAAGGTGCTGACGCTGATCGGCGCTGCGGCCGCGATCGTGCTCTCGGCCGATTTCCTACGGCGCGACGGCGCCATGCGCTTCGAGTTCCCGATCCTCGTCGTCCTCGCCACCATCGGCATGATGATGATGATCTCGGCCAGCGACCTGATCGGTCTCTATGTCGGCCTGGAACTGCAGTCGCTCGCGCTCTACGTGGTCGCCGCTTTCGACCGCGACAATCCGCGCTCGACCGAGGCTGGCCTGAAGTACTTCGTCCTCGGCGCGCTCTCCTCGGGCATGCTGCTCTATGGCGGCTCGCTGGTTTACGGCTTCACCGGCACGGTGAGCTATACCGGCATCGCCGAAGCGGTGAAGGGCGGCCATCCCGGCATCGGCCTGATCATCGGCCTTGTCTTCGTCGCCGCCGGCGTCGCCTTCAAGATTTCGGCGGTGCCGTTCCATATGTGGACGCCTGACGTCTATGAGGGCGCCCCGACCCCGGTCGCGGCCTTCTTCGCCTCGGCGCCGAAGATGGCGGCGATGGCGATGACCGTGCGCATCTTCGTCGGCGCCTTCCCGGGCGCGCTGCACGACTGGCAGCAGATCATCGTCTTCATGGCGATCGCCTCGATGGCGCTCGGCGCCTTCGCCGCAATCGGCCAGAGCAACATCAAGCGACTGCTCGCCTATTCCTCGATCGCCAACATGGGCTATGCGCTGGTTGGCCTCGCCGCCGGCACGCCGGCCGGCGTCCAGGGCGTGATGACCTATATGGCGATCTATCTCGCCACCACGCTCGCGGCCTTCGCCTGCGTGCTGATGATGAACCGCAACGGCAAGCCGGTCGAGGAGATCGGCGAGCTCGCCGGCCTGTCCCGCACCAATGGCTGGATGGCCTTCGCGATGTCGATGATGATGTTCTCGCTCGCCGGCATTCCGCCGCTCGCCGGCTTCTGGGCGAAGTGGTACGTCTTCCTCGCCGCGATCGAGGCCAAGCTCTACGTGCTCGCCGTGGTCGGCGTGATCACCAGCGTCGTCGGCGCCTATTATTATCTGCGCATCGTCAAGGTGATCTACTTCGACGACGCCAAGCCGGCCTTCGACAAGGGCGATGCCGGCGTGCGCACCGTGCTGCTGATCTCGGCGCTGTTCGTGCTGGTGCTGTCCTTGCTGCCGGCGCCGCTGTTCGACTCCGCTGCTGCGGCGGCGAAGTCGCTGTTCTGAGCGCCTGAGTGCTCGGCGAGGGCGCCCGCGCCGCCGGCTATCGCCTGATCGTCCGCGACGAGGTCGCCTCCACCATGGAGGAGGCGCGGCGGGCGCTCGGCGAGGGTGATCCGGGCCGGCTCTGGATCGTCGCGCAAAGCCAGAATGCCGGCCGCGGCCGGCATGGCCGGCATTGGGGCTCGCCGCCGGGCAATCTCTACGCCAGCCTGCTCCTGGTCGCGCCCTGCGAGCCGGCACTGGCGCCGCAGCTCGGCTTCGTCGCCGGCCTTGCCTTGCATGATGCGGCCGCGAGCGTGACCGGGCTTGCCCATCCGGCGCTCGCTCTGAAATGGCCGAACGACCTGCTCATCGGCGGCGCCAAGGCATCTGGTCTGTTGCTTGAGGGCGAGAACCGGGCAGGACGCTTCAACGTCGTCATCGGCATTGGCGTCAACATCGCCTCCGCGCCGGAGGGGACGCCTTATCCCGCCGCTCACCTTTCCGCGCATGCGGCCGACGCGACCGTCGAGCGCCTGCTGGCAGCACTCTCGGATGCCTGGCACCAGCGCTTCTCGGCCTGGTCGCTGCCGGGCGGCTTCGGCCCGATCCGGGCCGCCTGGCTGGAGCGCGCTGCCTACCTCGATGAGACCATTACCATGCGCCTGCCGGAGGGACCGGTCTCCGGCCGTTTCCTCGGCCTCGACCCCTCCGGCCGGCTCGAACTGGAAACGGAAACCGGCCGGCGCCTGATCGACGCTGGCGACCTCTATTTCGGCTCGGCCACAACCCCAGACGGATCGACCGGTTGATGCCGGCCGCCCGTCTGCTCCTGCCGCTATGGAGGCGCGTCGGAGAGCATGCTAGGCCTGCCGCCGCCTATTTCGCCTGCCTCCGGATAGCACGTCAGGATAGCCAGTGACCCGTTCCAGCGACCAGCTCGTCTTCGTTCCGCTCGGTGGCCTCGGCGAGATCGGCATGAACGCCGCGCTCTACGGCTTCGGGCCGGAAAAGAAGCGCAAATGGATCCTGGTTGATTGCGGGCTCTCCTTCGCCGGACCGGAAGCGCCGGGCGTCGATATCGTCCTGCCCGACCTCAGCTACATCATCGAGGATCGGGCGAACCTGCTCGGCATCATCATCACCCACGCCCATGAGGACCATATCGGCGCGCTCGCCGCGCTCTGGCCCTCGTTGCGCGTGCCCGTCTGGTGCACGCGCTTCGCCGCCGGCCTGCTGGCGACGCGGCGCCTCTCCGAGCCGGGCGCGCCCAAGGTCGAGATGAATATCGTCGCCCAGGGCGGGCGCTTCACGCTCGGCCCGTTCGACATCGAGTTCGTGCCGGTTGCGCACTCGATCCCGGAGTCGAACGCGCTCGCGATCCGCACCCCGGCCGGCCTCGTCGTCCACACCGGCGACTGGAAGATCGACCCGACCCCGCGTGTCGGTCTGCCCACCGACGAGGCGCGCCTGCGCGAGCTCGGCGAAGAGGGCGTGCTGGCGCTGGTCTGCGACTCCACCAATGTCCTGCGCGACGGCATCAGCCCGAGCGAGGCCGATGTCGCCGCCAAGCTCAAGGAGCTGGTCGCCTCCGCGCCGAACCGCGTCGCCGTCACCACCTTCGCCTCGAATGTGGCGCGCCTGCGCGCCGTCGCCGAGGCGGCGATGGCGAACCAGCGCGAGGTCGTCGTGGTCGGCCGCGCCATGGACCGCGTCATCGATGTCGCCCGCGAATGCGGCTATCTCGAAGGCATTCCGGCGTTCCGCGGTGTTGAAAACTATGGCTATCTGCCGCGCGACAAGGTCGTGGCGCTGGTGACCGGCAGCCAGGGCGAGCCGCGCGCCGCGCTCTCTCGCATCGCCGCCGACGATCATCCCGAGATCGCGCTGTCGCCGGGCGACCGAGTGATCTTCTCCTCGCGCACCATTCCCGGCAACGAGAAGGCGGTCGGCGCCATCCTCAACCGGCTGGCGCGCGACAATATCGAGATCATCACCGACCGCACCCATCTGGTGCACGTCTCCGGCCATCCCCGCCGCGAGGAGCTGGCTCGTCTCTATGGCTGGCTGAAGCCGAAGATCGCGATCCCTGCCCATGGCGAAGACCAGCATCTGACCGAGCACGCCACCTTCGCCCGCAGCCTTGGCGTCAAGCATGTGCTGCGCGCCGGCAATGGCGACGTCGTCGCGATTGGCGAGGATGGCGCCCGCAAGCTCAGCGAGGTCCAGCATGGCCGGCTCTACCAGGACGGCCAGCTACTGATCGGAGCGCTCGACCGCACCATTCCCGAGCGCCGCAAGCTGTCCTTCGCCGGCGTGATCTCGATCGCCGTCGCCCTCGACGAGAAGGGCGAGCTCGCAAGCGATCCGGAGGTCGCGCTGATCGGCCTGCCGCTCGCCGCCAAGGATGGCACGCCTTTCGACGATATCGTCGCCGACGCGGTCGAGGATCTGATCGAAGGCATGCCCAAAGCCAAACGCCGCGACCCCGAGGCCGTGCGCAACGCGCTCGAGCGTGGAGTCCGCAGCGCTGTCAACGAGGAGTGGGGCAAGAAGCCGCTGGTGAATGCGCTGGTGATCGCGGTGTAGGATCGGGCATATCGCCCGCTGAACGCCGCGCCTGAACGGAGTCTTGGAATGATCGGACGCCTCAACCACGTCGCCATCGCCGTGAAGGACCTCACCACCTCGACGGCGCTCTATCGCGATACGCTCGGCGCCAAGGTCTCGCAGCCGCTGCCGCAGCCCGAGCACGGCGTCACCGTCGTGTTCGTGGAGCTTCCCAACACCAAGGTCGAGCTTCTGGAGCCGATGGGCGCCGACTCGCCGATCGCCAAGTTCCTGGAACGCAATCCCGATGGCGGCATCCACCACATCTGCTACGAGGTCGATGATATCCTCGCGGCGCGCGACCGGCTGAAGGCGCAGGGCGCGCGCGTGCTGGGCTCAGGCGAGCCCCGCATTGGCGCCCATGGCAAGCCGGTACTCTTCCTGCATCCCAAGGATTTCTGCGGCACGCTCGTCGAGTTGGAGCAGGCCTGAGCATGACCTCGCAGATCACCTTCTTCGGCGAACCGGAAACCGGCTCACCGCGCCCCTTCAGCCTCGCCACGCGCGCGGGCGGCCTCGTCTTCGTCTCCGGTCAGTCGGCGCCACATGATCCGGCCAAGGGCATCGTGCGGGGCGAGACGCCGGCCGAGCAGGTGCGGCAGGCCCTGGCGCATGTCGCCGGCATCCTCGCCGAAGCTGGTTCCGGCCTCGACCGCGTCGTGCAGATGACGATGCTGATCACGGACCCCAGCGACTATGCCGCCTGCAATGCCGAATATGTGAAGCATTTTCCGAATGGCTTGCCGGCTCGGCATACAGCGCGTTTCGGTGTGCCGACCGACGCTAAGGTCGCGTTCGCCTGCACCGCCCTGGCCGGCGAGGAGTGAGCGTCATGACGATCGGTGGCGGGCTCGCGGTCTATTTCGTGATCTGGTGGACGGTGCTGTTCGTCACGCTGCCGTTCGGCGTGCGCAGCCAGGCCGAGAGTGGAAATGTCGAGAAGGGCACGGATCCGGGGGCTCCTGTGGCGCCTGCGCTGCTGAAGAAGGCGCTGATCACCAGCGTCTTGGCGGCGATCGTTTTTGCTGGCGTCTGGTACATTTGGATGATGCTCGATCTGTAAGCGGCAGATACGCTTTGCTGTCGAACGAGGCCGACAGCAAAGGTCAGATGATGGCGAAGCCGTTTCGGTCGAAGTTTCAGTTCTATGACGAGTTGATCGACACGCTGCGCGAGGACCGCTTTCACATCGGTGTGAACCATGGTCCTCCCGAAAGGAGGCGCGGCTACCATATCGGCGTGATGCACGAGGCGCTGATCACCTGGGCCACGCGCACCAAAGGCGCAGACATCGCCACCGCACTGGCCGCGATGAAAGCGGAAGATGTCGCTTCTGAAACCTTCGGTGAAAAGACCAGCACTCTGGTGCGCCTGTTCAAGACCCGCGAAAAAATCCTGAATCGATCGGGCACCATCGATCCCGTCGTCGGCAAGAACACGATTTCCAGACTTGACGATATCCTGCCCGTCGTCGATCGCGACAAGCTGAGGCGCGACAAGGCAGAGCGCGAGAAGCGTGAGAAGATCGAGAACACGCTCGACATCGTCGTGGTCTATGACGGTGGAAAGAATTTCTCCCAGAGGACGGACGACAACGAAGCGATCTTTCCAATCACCGATGCGGATCCGTATAGCCGGACAGGGCGGAAGATATTTCGCCTGAGCGCCACGACAGCCTCGATTGGCGTCGCTTCGATCCCCTTCCTGACCCGCCATGCCGACCTGATACAGAAAAAGCTGGAAGGGCGAGAGGTGGGCAAGATCTGCATTGCCGGGTCCAGTTCGGGTGGGCGCAATGCCGTCGATCTTGCGGCGCGCCTGCATTTTGCCGGTTTGCCGGTTGCCTATCTGGCGATGGCCGACGCCGCCTTCTTTCCCATCGAAGCCAAGAATTCGCCTGTCGAGACCAATGGTCGTCTCAACACGCCGCTATTCGGGCCTTTTGCGAATTCGGCCGCATCGCGACAGAATTTCTTCCAGACGGTCGGCAACCGAAGCGAGCTGGCGGTCTTCGGCATGAAGCGTATTTTTTCATCCGGCATGAAGAACAAGGAAATCCACGGCTCGGTCTCGGGTTTCACGGATCGACCGCTGACAAGTCGCATTCAGGCGCAGAATCCCAAGAATGACGATGACGCTCATTCGAGAGCCGTCGGTGACGGCATGGACACGGCGCTGAAGGAGATCCGAGATCTTCTCAACGCTCTGTAGGCTTGCCGAATGGCGCCGAGCGAAGTCTCGCAGCATTGTTTCGGCATAAGTCAGGAAGGAGCGAGCGGCAGAAAAACAAAAGGCAAGGCTTGCGCCTTGCCTTTGGAAGTTTGTTTTTTACCGCAGTATCGGCGCGCTGTTATACCTGCGCACTCATATACTAAACGGCTGTTTGTTCCTCCCGAGACCTGGTCCGCGGCGCCCGGAAAACGGTCGGGCGAGCCAGCGCTGATTTGATTAGCGGATCGCAATAATGTTGTCACCTGTTTAGGCAGCTTGCGATCGAACTTTTTGCAAAATTATTCCAGTTTGCTCTTGTGCGGTGCAACATTGTGCTCTCGTCGCGATTCAGCGCCTTGTTCCAGTCATAGGATGCCGCTACCTCGCAACCTCAGATGCGCCGGGCCGTTCCGGCGGTCAGGAGAGGTTTCCGATGCTTCGCACCACGCTCGCCGTCCTGGCGCTTTCCGCTTCCATCGGCCTGGCTCAGGCCCAGGCGCCGGCCAATCTCGACCCCCAGAATACTCTGGCGCTCGACACCAAGGACGGTCGCGTCACCATTCGCCTGCGGCCGGATCTCGCGCCCAAGCATGTCGAGCAGATCAAGGCGCTGACGAAGCGTGGCTTCTATGACGGCATCGTCTTTCACCGCGTCATCGACGGCTTCATGGCCCAGACCGGCGATCCGAAGGGCGACGGCACTGGCGGTTCCGACCTGCCGAACATTCCGGCCGAATTCACCCCGACGCCCTACAAGGTCGGCTCGGTCGGCATGGCCCGCTCGCAGAGCCCGAATTCGGCCAATTCGCAGTTCTTCATCTGCTTCGAGGGCTGCGGCTCGCTGACCGGTCAGTACACCCTGTTCGGCGAGGTCGTCTCCGGCATGGACGCCGTGCGCAAGATCAAGAAGGGCAGCAGCGCCAATAACGGCTCGGTGAGCGGCCCCGACAAGATCATCCGCATGCGCCTGCTGGCGGACGCAAAGTAAGCCCATGCGTCGCTCGCGCGTTCCTGCGTTTGCTGTCCTGCTGCTGGCCTCGGCTGGCAGTATGGCGCTGGCGCAGGACACGCGCGATCTTGGCCTGCCGCCGGCTTCGGGGTTCCAGAATCCCGTCCTGCCGCCGCCTTCGGGCTCGCAGAACCCGGTGCTGCCGCCGCAATCGGGCCAGCGTTACATGCCGGGCATCGGCGGCCCCTTCGGCGAGGGCGCACGCCGCCCGGTCGTACCGTCGCCGACGCCGGGCGTCGATCGCGGCGTCATCGGCACCGTCAATCCCGAGACGATCGGCCTCGGTGAAGAGACCGTCGACCGGCTCGACCAGGTCGGTCCGGCGCTGCGGCGCTGCTGGCAACCGCCCTCGCTCGATACTGACAGTGCCGGCGCCAAGGCGAGCGTCCGTTTCAGCCTGCGCCGCGACGGCACGCTCTTCGGCCAGCCGCGCATCACCTGGGAGATGAGGCGTGCGCCGCCGGGCCTGCGCGAGCGTTTCAGCGACTCGCTGATGCGGGCCGTGCGCGATTGCACGCCGATGAGGTTGTCGCCGGGGCTTGGAGGGAGTATCGCAGGCCGCCCGATCACTATCCGCTTCTTCGGCCGTGTGCCGACCAACGAAAGATCAGTCTGATGTCGCTCGACCCCGAGAACACCCTCGTCATGGAGACCACCAAGGGCCGCGTGGTGATCAAGCTGCGGCCGGACCTCGCCCCCAAGCATGTTGAGCGCATCAAGCTGCTCGCGCGCGAGGGCTTCTATGACGGCATCGTCTTCCACCGCGTCATCGACGGCTTCATGGCGCAGGTCGGCTGCCCGCACGGCACCGGCACCGGCGGCTCGAGCTATCCGGACCTCGCCCAGGAGTTCAATGCCGAGCCGCATGTCCGCGGCATCTGCTCGATGGCCCGCGCCCAGAACCCGAACTCGGCCAACAGCCAGTTCTTCATCGTCTTCGACGACGCCCGCTTCCTCGACAAGCAGTACACGGTCTGGGGCCAGGTCGTTGAGGGCATGGAGAACGTCGACAAGATCAAGCGCGGCGAGCCGGTGCGCGATCCCGACTCCATCGTCTCGCTGAAGGTGCAGGCGGACGCCTGAGGCGTTCCCACGCGTCGCGAATGAAGTCATCCCGGGTCGACTTGGTCGGCCCGGGATTGCTTTTTAGGATCGGTCCATGGACGTCGCCCTCTTCGACTTCGATCTGCCCGAGGAACGCATCGCGCTGCGGCCCGTGAGCCCGCGCGACGCGGCGAAGCTGCTCGTCGTCCGCCCCGATGCGCCCGAGCCGTTCGAGGACTGCAGCATTCGTGATCTCGTCGAGCTGCTGCAGCCCGGCGATGCGCTGGTGCTGAACGACACCCGCGTTATCCCGTCCAGGCTCTGGGGGCGGCGTTATCGCGGTGAGGCCTCCGCCCGCATCGAGATCATGCTGCACAAGCGCGAAGCGGATGATCGCTGGCGCGCCTTCGCTCGCCCGGCCAAGAAGCTGAATGTCGGCGAGGCGATCGTCTTCGACAGCGATGGCGCCGGCAATGCCTGCGAACTCGCCCGGCTGCAGGCCGAGGTCGAGGACAAGGGGGAGGGCGGCGATATCGGCCTGCGCTTCTCGCTGACCGGCCCCTATCTCGACGAGGCGATCGCGCGGCTCGGCGAATTGCCGCTGCCGCCCTATATCGCCGGCAAGCGCGCGACCGACCAGGCCGACGCCCGCGACTACCAGACGACCTATGCCCGCGAGGAAGGCGCTGTCGCCGCGCCGACGGCCGGCCTGCACTTCACGCCGGAGCTGTTCGCGGCGCTGAAGCAACGCGGCGTCTCCAGTCATTTCGTCACGCTGCATGTCGGCGCCGGCACTTTCCTGCCGGTCAAGGCTGACGACACCGACGAGCATCGTATGCATGCCGAATGGGGCACGGTCAGCGCCGCGACGGCCGATGCGCTCAACGCGGTTCACGCCGCTGGCGGCCGTATCGTCGCGGTCGGCACGACCTCGCTGCGCCTGCTCGAAAGCGCGACCGGCGAAGACGGCATCATCAAGCCGTTCTCTGGCGATACGGCGATCTTCATCACGCCGGGTTATCGCTTCCGCGCCGTCGACCTACTGATGACCAATTTCCACCTGCCGCGTTCGACACTGTTCATGCTGGTCTCGGCCTTCGCCGGGCTCGACCTGATGAAGCGCGCCTATGCCCATGCCATCGCCGGGGGCTATCGCTTCTACTCCTATGGCGATGGCAGTCTGCTCGAGCGAGCTGGCTGATGGAGAGGCTGCTGGGCTGGCGTGACCGTCTACGGAACGCCAGCCAGCTGCTGCGCGGGGCCAGGATCACCCTGTTCGGCCAAGGCGATGATGCGGTGGTCTGCAGTTTCTGTGGCAAGGACAGGCACGAGACGGGCTGCGACATCGTCGCGGGGCCGGGCGTCGCGATCTGCGAGAGCTGTGCCTCGCTCGCCGTCGGCTATGCGCACTCGCAGAAGCTAGGAGCTGTGCCGGAAGGGCGCATAGGCGATGTCGTCGCCATGTTCGATTGTCCCGCTACGCTGCTCCCACCCCATCGTGTCAGCCTGAACGGTGATCTGGCGCGTTGCGCGAACGAGCTGTCCTGCGAGCTGGTCTCCTGGGGGTATTTCTGCGGTGAGGGCAGGGTCGGCGATGGGCTCTCCGTGCACATCCACGCTCCGGCCGGCGCCAACCTCCCGCTGTTGCGCGAGAGCTTTCGGCGGCTCTATTTCGGCTGCGCTCTGGATTGAGTGCCGGCGCGTCTCCCCTCACTTCGCCGGCAGCGGCGGCACGCCCTTCTGCCATTGCGCCCAGTCGCCGACGATGTGGTCGACGACGCGCGAGCCGACCGCCTCGACATTGGCGACGGTCTCGGCGAAGCCGCCGGCGGTCTGGCCCGGCGCCGGGTCGAGATGCTGCAAGGTCGTCTCGTTCGGGTTGCCCTGGTCGAAGTTGACCGCGCCGCGCAGGCTGAGGATCCGGTCGGTGCCGAACTGGCGTTTGATCACCAGCGTGATCGCCGCCGCTTCCATCTCGGTGATGACGTAGTCGTCGGCGCCATAGAGCTTGGCCATGTATTGCGCCTCCTTCGACAGGCCGGGGCCGTGGAAGAAGGTGTCGCCGGTCATGTGCGTGCCGATCTGGACGGAGGGCGCCGCCCGGGCCTTCTCGTCGGGATAGCGTTGGCGGTACTGCTTCGCCGACTCCGAATCCTGCAGGTTTACGCCGGCGCTGAGCCGTGTCGCCCAGCCGACCAGCGCCGGGTTGAGCTTGAAGACCCGGTACTCCTCGTAGCCCTTGCGCGGCATGAACACCGGCTCGCCCGGCTTGCCTTCCTCCGGCGCCCAGCGATGGCCGAGGTCGTAGTCGACCAGCCAGCTGCCCCAGGAAACGTCGCCGATCGTGCCGCGCGAGGGCGGCGTGCCGGCGACGCCGGTGATGACGAAATAGGCCTGCGAGAAGTCGTACTCAGGATCGAGCAGGATCGCCTGCATCGAGGACGACGAGTTGACCTTGCCCATGCCGAGCACCGCGCCGCAGACGCCGTCGCCATTGCAATAGACCGGCTTCAGCGCGCCGCGCACCTCGTGCGGCTGACTCTTCTGCCAGTAACGCTCATACCAGTGCTGGAACTCGCCGGCCCGGTCGCCGGTATTGGCGCCGATCTCGAACATCGAGGCGACGAAGACCTTAACCTTGGTTGGCGCTGCTTCCGCCGGGCCGAGCGAGGCGAGGGTGAGAAGGGCTGCTCCCAGCCCGCTGGCGATCTGGTTCATGGCGCTCTCCTTGCCGCTCTGGTGGCGGGCGTCGAAGCAAGGTGCCTGCCACGAACGATGCGATCAAGCGAGAGCTTCGGGCGGAGCGCTCATCGGGATCGGCTTGATCACGTCGATCAGCACGCCGCTCGGATCGGCGGTGATGAAATGGCGCTGGCCGAACCATTCGTCGCGCAGCTCCTGCAGAATCGGCAGGCCGGCCGCCTTGAGGCGAGCATGCTCCGCATCGACGTCCTCGACCTCGAAATTCAGGATCAGTCCGCTAACGCGACCGCGGCCGGGGCGGGGGATCGTCTCATGGCTGCCGTCGAGCACCGCCAGCGTCACCCGCTCGTCGACAGTCGATTGCAGGTGGACGTACCACTCGGCTTCGAAAAGGGCCTCGAAACCGAAATGCGCGATATAGAAGGCGGCGGTCTCGGTGACCTTGTCGGTCATGATCACCGGGTAATAACTGGTGACTTTCATGGGCTTGCCTGCCTTTCATCATAAACATACAATCTGTATGTTTATTTGAATTAACATACAGGCTGCACGTATGCAAGAACCTGGGCGTCGATCCAACAAGGATCGCTCCGACACCACCCGTGCTGCGCTGATCGCGGCAGGGCGCAAGCTCTTCGTCAGCCGCGGCTATGCCGAGACCGGCACGCCCGAGCTGGTCGCCGAGGCGGGTGTGACGCGCGGTGCGCTTTACCATCACTTCGCTGACAAGCGGGCGCTGTTCCGGGCCGTGGTCGAGGCGGAAGCGGCGGCGGTCGCGCATGAGATCGAGAGCGCTGCCCGGCCCGGCCTGCCGCCGCTGAAGGCGCTCAGCAAGGGCGGCACGGCCTTCCTGGAGGCGATGCAGATCACGGGCCGGACCCAGCTGCTGCTGATCGATGCCGCAGCGGTGCTTGGCCGCGAAGAGCTCGACGCGATCGACGCTCGCCATGGTGGGCGGACCCTGCGCGAGGGGCTCGCGGCGGCGATGCGGGCCGGTGCGCTGCCGAAGCTGCCGCTGGCGCCGACCGCACAGCTCCTGAGCGCGGCCTATGACCGGGCCGCCCTTGCCATCGCGGCCGGAGCCGACCCCGGCGAATGGCACAAGCTCATCGATATGGTGGTTGCGGGCCTGGCCGCGCCGGGCGCGGCGTCAAGGTAGGCTTGTACTGACGGCTCCGTGTGGCCGTTCCGGCTCGCATTCCGCCGGCAAAGGTGCTACCCGGCTGGCGAAGATAGGTTTGAGGCGTCATGTCCGATATTTTCCGCGAGATCGATGAGGAGGTTCGCCGCGACAAGGCGACCGCCGTCTTCAAGAAGTATGGCAATGTCTTCATCGCCATCGCCGTGCTGGCTGTTGCTGGCGTCGGTGGCTGGCAGTTCTGGCAGCAGCAGGAGCGCAAGAAGGCAGAGGCCGTCGGTGCGAAGTTCGAAGCCGCGATCCGCGCCTCGCGCGACAACGATGCCAGTGCGGCCGAAGCGACGCTGACCGAGCTCGCCGCCAATGCGCCGGCCGGTTATCGCCAGCTCTCGCGCTTCCGCCTTGCGGCCGAGGTCGGCAAGCGCGATGCGGCCGCAGGTGCGGCCGCCTTCGACGCGCTCGCCAACGACGCCTCGCTCGACCAGTATTATCGCGATCTCGCACGCGTGCGCGCCGGGCTGTTGCGCATCGACATTGTGCCCTATGCCGAGCTGCGCAAGGAGCTTGAGCCACTGGCGACGCCGACTGGACTCTGGCGTCATTCGGCTCGCGAATTCCTCGGCATTTCAGCGCTGAAGGCCAATCTCTTCGAGGATGCCGGGCGCTGGTTCGACGCCGTCGTCGCCGATCCGCAGTCGCCGCAGGTGCTGCGCCAGCGCGTCGAACTCTACCTGACGCTGGTGCGCGGCGGCCCCGTCACCATCAAGAACTGACATCGAGGCCGTCGCAGTCGACGGTCTCGCCGAAGCAAAAGCATCGGATTCGCTCCGGAAGGTGGAGGGCCACTTTTCGGCGCGGGTCCGATGCTGCATTAAAGACGGATCATGAGCGCCACCATCGCCATCGTCGGCCGGCCCAATGTCGGCAAGTCGACCCTGTTCAACCGGCTCGTCGGCAAGAAGCTCGCGCTCGTCGATGATCAGCCCGGCGTCACGCGCGATCGCCGCGAGGGCGATGCCAGCCTTGGCCATCTGCGCTTCACGGTGATCGACACTGCCGGACTCGAGGAGGCCGACCGGGATTCGCTGGCGGCCCGCATGCGCGCTCAGACCGAAACCGCGATTGAGCAGGCCGACGTCGTCCTGTTCATGATCGACGCCCGGCTCGGCCTGACGCCCATGGATCACACCTTCGCCGAGCTGGTCCGCCGCTCCGGCAAGCCGGTCATCCTGCTCGCCAACAAGGCTGAGGGGAACAAGGGCAAGGACGGCGTCTTCGAATCCTACTCGCTTGGCCTCGGCGATCCCGTGCCGTTCTCGGCCGAGCATGGCGAGGGCACCGCCGACCTGCTGGAGGCGCTGGCGCCTTACATCGCCGACGAGCCGGAGGAGGATGAGGAGGAGGCCTGGGCCGATGTCCCCGCCGATGCCCCGTCCGACGAGGACGCCGATCCGAACCGGCCGCTGCGCGTCACCATCATCGGCCGCCCGAACGCCGGCAAGTCGACCCTGGTCAACCGGATGATCGGCGAGGAGCGCCTGCTCACCGGCCCTGAGGCCGGCATCACCCGCGACACCATCTCGGTCGAATGGGAATGGCGCGGCCGCCCGGTCAAGCTGTTCGACACGGCCGGCATGCGCAAGCGCGCGCGGATCGACGAGAAGCTGGAAAAGCTCGCCGTGGCGGATTCGCTGCGCGCCATCCGTTTCGCCGAGGTCGTCGTCGTGCTGCTCGACGCCACCATCCCGTTCGAAAAGCAGGACCTGACCCTGGCCGACCTGACCGAGCGCGAAGGCCGCGCCGTCGTGATCGGCCTCAACAAATGGGATCTCGTCGCCGACAAGCAGGGGCTGCTCGCCGAGCTCAAGGAGAAGGCCTACCACCTGCTGGCGCAGATCCGCGGCGTCGAGATCGTGCCGCTTTCCGGCCTCGCCGGCGACGGCATCGACCGGCTGATGCAGGCGGTGTTCCGCGCCTATGAGGTCTGGAACCGCCGCGTTTCGACGGCGAAGATCAATCGCTGGCTCGAAGGCGTGCTCTCGGCCCATCCGCCGCCGGCGGTTGCCGGCCGGCGCATCAAGATCCGCTACATGACGCAGCCCAAGGCGCGGCCACCGACCTTTGCGCTGTTCGGCAACCAGCTCGAGCATCTGCCGGTGTCCTATCTGCGCTATCTCACCAACAACCTGCGCGAGGCCTTCGACCTGCCGGGGACGCCCATCCGGCTCCATACCCGCGGCGGCGCCAACCCTTACGACAAGAGCAAGGGCTGATGCTGGAGACCGTCAGCGCGCTGTTCCTGCGCGCCGACGGGCGGGTTCTGCTTGGCCTGCGCGCCTCCTGGAAGCGCGCCTGGGCCGATCATTGGGACGCGATCGGCGGTCGGGTCGAGGCGGGCGAGGGGCTCGACGAAGCACTGTTGCGCGAATGCCGCGAGGAGGTCGGGCTGACGCCCTCGACCTACCGGTTGATGCTGTCGGCTGAGGAACGTTTCCCCGAGCGCAACGGCGCGGCGCTGCATCACATCTATGTCGTCTCGGGCTGGGAGGGCGGCGAAGCTGAGAATCTCTCGGACGAGCATGTCCGGATCGGCTGGTTCTCGCTCGACGAGATGGCCGCCCTGCCTAACCTGACGGTGGCCGACCTGATCGCGGTGGTGCGGGAGTATGCGGCGGCGGCGTGAAGGGCGTCATGCTCGGGCTTGACCCGAGCATCTCCGGCCGAACGAGGCTCCAATCCGCGCCTGCTGGTCCTGAGATTCTCGGCGCTGCGCTTCGCTCCGGCCGAGAATGACGCCGGCTGCTACGCCGGCATCTGCGGCGTCAGCACCTTGCCCTGCGGGAAATCGAAGATCTTGCCGGTCTCCGTCCACTCCGGCGAAGCGATCTCGACCAGATGCGGCGCCAGCTCCTCCGGCGTCTTCAGCGTCTGGGGATCCTCGCCCGGCATCGCCTGGGCGCGCATGC
This sequence comes from Rhizobiales bacterium 2SD, assembly GCA_005502805.1. Classification (GTDB taxonomy): domain Bacteria; phylum Pseudomonadota; class Alphaproteobacteria; order Rhizobiales; family Beijerinckiaceae; genus Allobosea. The sequence continues at coordinate 420,733 of SCMY01000003.1, forward strand.
GGGTGCGCAACGGGCCGGGATTGACCAGCATGACGCGCAGAGCGGTGTTCCGGGTCTCGTCGGCATAGCTGCGCGCCATCGCCTCGAGCGCCGCCTTGGAGACGGCATAAGGTCCCCAATAGGCGAGGCCCTTATGCGCCGCGCCGGAAGACAGGAAGATCGCGCGGCCGGACTCGGAAGCTTTCAGCGCGGGCTCGACCGACTTCAGCAGCCGCCAGTTGGCGCTGACATTGATGTCGAAGACATCGGCCCATTCCTTGGCGCTGACATGGGTCAGCGGCGCGAGCGGGCCGAGGATGCCGGCATTGGCGAGCAGGATGTCGAGTCGGCCCCAGCGCCCCAGCAGGGCCGGCCCCAGCTTCTCGATCGCGGCGGCGTCGGCGAGGTCGGCCGGCACCAGGGTCGCGCTGCCGCCGATCGCCCGGATCTCGTCGTCGAGCTCTTCCAGGGCGCCGGTCGTGCGGGCCAGAGCGATGACATGGGCGCCGGCCGCGGCGAAGGCGAGTGCCGCGGCGCGGCCGATGCCGCGCGACGCGCCGGTGACGAGCGCGATGCGCCCTTCCAGAGGCTTGGTCATTGAAGTCCCGTCGAAAGGCTCAGCCGGCGGCGAGCAGCGACATTTCCTGCTTGGCGCTCTCGCCGACAACATCGGTCAGCGAAGTCGGATATTCGCCGGTGAAGCAATGGTCAGTGAATTGTGGCCGGGTCGGGTCGCGGCGCTCGTGGCCCATCGCCTTGTAGAGCCCGTCGACCGAGATGAAGGCGAGCGAATCGGCGCCGACGAACTGGCGCATCTCCTCGAGCGAATGCGTCGCGGCGAGCAGCTTGGCCTGATCGGGCGTGTCGATGCCGTAATAGTCGGGATGAGTGATCGGCGGCGAGGAGATGCGGAAATGCACCTCGCGGGCGCCGGCCTCACGCATCATCTTGACGATCTTCAGCGAGGTCGTGCCGCGCACGATCGAGTCGTCGACCAGCACGATGCGCTTGCCCTCGACGACGCTGCGATTGGCCGAATGCTTCAGGCGCACGCCGAGCTCGCGCACCTTCTGCGTCGGTTCGATGAAGGTCCGGCCGACATAGTGGTTGCGGATGATGCCGAGCTCGAACGGGATGCCGCTCGCCTGGGCATAGCCGAGCGCCGCCGGGACGCCGGAATCCGGCACCGGCACGATCACGTCGGCATCGGTCGGGGCTTCCGCCGCGAGCTGCGCACCCATCGCCTTGCGACGCTCATAGATGCTGCGGCCCTTCACGATCGAATCCGGCCGGGCGAAATAGATGTACTCGAAGATGCAGGGCCGCTCGGGCACGGGCGGGAAGGGCTTGTGGCTCTCGATGCCTTGCTCGGAGATGACGACGACCTCGCCATTCTCGATCTCGCGCACGAACTTGGCGCCGATGATGTCGAGCGCGCAGGTCTCGGAGGTCAGGATCGGGCAGCCGTTCAGTTCACCGAGCACCAGCGGGCGGATGCCGAGCGGATCGCGCGCGCCCACCAGCTTCTTGTTGGTGATGCCGACGAAGGCATAGGCGCCCTCGATCTGGCGCAATGCGTCGATGAAGCGCTCGATGAATTTCGGCTTGCGGCTGCGCGCGACGAGGTGAAGCAGGACCTCGGTGTCGGAGGTCGACTGGTAGATCGCGCCGTCGCGGACGAGATTGCGCCGCAGCGTCAGGCCGTTGGTCAGGTTGCCGTTATGCGCCACGGCGAAGCCGCCGCCATGCAGCTCGGAGAACAGCGGCTGGACGTTGCGCAGGATGGTCTCGCCGGTGGTCGAGTAGCGGACATGGCCGATCGCCTGCTTCCCCCGGAGCTTCTCGATCACGCTGGCGTCGGAAAAGGCGTCGCCGACCAGGCCGAGTTGGCGCTCGGTATGGAAGCGCTTGCCGTCGAAGGAGACGATGCCGGTCGCTTCCTGGCCGCGATGCTGCAAGGCGTGCAGGCCGAGCGCTGTCAGCGCCGCCGCGTCGTCATGGCCGAAAATGCCGAAGACGCCGCATTCCTCACGCAGGCGATCGGCGTTCGGGTCGAACACGGCGTCGGCATCGTGGATCAGGCTCATCGCAGGCTCCATCGCGGCTTCAATAGGCTCTCCGTTCGGCCGGGGCGGGCCGAACGGAGAGATCTGCCAACTACTTGTTTGAGCCCGGCGTCATCGCAAGAACGGTTGCCGTTTTTGTGATGAGGCAGGGCTCAGGTTCCAGTCAGGGCCGGCGCTGCGCCGGGGCGGGTGTCGCGCCGGTGGTGGCCGGGGCGGACGAATCGATCACGCGCTGCAGCGCCTGCCGGTCGGTGGCGGGCGCCTGGGTGCGGCGCTGCGGGTCGGCCGGGGCAGTGCCGCCAGCCGGCGGGGTGGCGCCCGGTGTGCGCGGCTCTTCGGCCGGCGCCTCGGTCGGCTCGGGCGCCTTGGGCTGCAGCAGCTTCTTCACGAACTCTGAATCGATATCCTGCGGCAGCATTGTGAGCAGGCTGCGGCCGGTTTCCTCCAGCAGCGGCTTCGAGCGCGAATCGCGTGCCCAGGCCGGCTGCATCTTCTCCGGCACCAGCGCCGTGAAGAAGAGATAGCCGACGACCGCCAGCAGCAGGCCGCGAGCGGCGCCGAAGACGAAGCCGAGAGTGCGGTCGAGCGCGCCGATGCGCGAATCGAGCACGAAGTCCGAGATTCGCGCCGTGATCAGCGAGACGACGATCAGCGTGCCGAGGAACAGCGCTGCGATCACCGCGACCAGCGCCACCGTCTTGTTCGGGATGTATTGCTGCGCCAGCGGCAGCAGCTGCGGATGGAAGATCCAGGCGACGACGGCCGCAGCCGCCCAGGAGGCGATCGCCAGCACTTCGCGTGTCAGACCGCGAACGGCCGCCAGCAAAGCCGAGATCAACACCACGCCGATGACGACGAGATCGAGAATGGTCACAGGCATGTCAGGGCCGCTTCGCTGCAAATTCGGGGCCGGCACGCGTCAAATGGGTGGGCCGGGCGGATTTTGCTATACCCGCTCGCGTGCCGCGCGTCACCCATGCTGTCGGCTCATTTTGCACTGCGATAGACGGATTCTGCCAAGTTATCCAAGCTGATCGGTGAATCCGGCACCTGACTTTCAAATGGAGACCATTTTACCGGTCTGCTTGTGAAGCGCGCTGGCCTGAGCGGGCGCGGGGTGCGCTTGCCGCGATTTCGGCGACGAGCTCGCCGACATGGCTGAGGCGCCGCAATCTCAGGCCGTTGCCGTCGCCGATATCGGCCCCGGCCGCGGGCAGCACCGCGCTCTCGAAACCGAGCTTGGCGGCTTCGCGCAGCCGGGCGGCCGCGACCGAGACCGGCCTGATTGCGCCGGACAAGGCGATCTCGCCGAAATGGACCGCGCCCGAGGGCAGGATCGCCCCGGTCAGCGAGGAGATGAGCGCGGCGGCGACGGCAAGGTCCGCCGCCGGCTCGCCGACGCGCAGGCCGCCGGCGACGTTGAGGTAGACGTCGTGCTGGCCGAGCTTCAGCCCGCCATGTGTCTCCAGCACCGCCAGCACCATGGCGAGGCGGCTGTTCTCCCAGCCGACAACGGCGCGCCGTGGGGTGCCGAGCGCGCTCGGCGCCACCAGAGCCTGGATCTCGACCAGCACCGGCCGCGTGCCTTCGATGCTGGCGAGCACGGCCGCGCCCGGCGCGTCCTGGTCGCGCCCGGCGAGGAACAGGGCAGACGGGTTACCCACTTCGGAGAGGCCGGCTCCGGTCATCTCGAAGACGCCGATCTCGTCGGTCGCGCCGAAGCGATTCTTCTGGCCGCGCAGGATGCGGAAGGAGTGAGTGCCTTCGCCTTCGAAGGACAGCACCGCATCGACCATGTGCTCGACCACGCGCGGCCCGGCGATCTGTCCGTCCTTGGTGACGTGGCCGACCAGGATCAGGCAGGCGCCGGAGGTCTTGGCGTAGCGGATCAGAGCCTGGGCCGAGCCACGCACCTGCGTCACCGTGCCGGGCGCGCTCTCGACCTCGGACGACCACATCGTTTGGATCGAATCGATCACCACCAGGGCAGGGCGCTCGCCCTGGCCGAGAGTCGCGATGATGTCCTCGATATTGGTCTCGGCGGCGAGGTCGACCGGCGCTTCGGCAAGGCCCATGCGCTGGGCCCGCAGGCGGACCTGGCTGGTCGATTCCTCGCCGGAGACATAGACGACGCGCCGGCCGGTCATGGCCATGGCGGCGCAGGCCTGCATCAGCAGCGTCGACTTGCCGATACCGGGATCGCCGCCGATCAGCAGGACCGAGCCCGGCACGAAGCCGCCGCCGGTGACACGGTCGAGCTCGCCGATCCCCGAGACGATGCGTGGCGCGTCCTGCGTCTCGCCCTTCAGGCTCTCCAGAGCGAAGATGCGGCCGCGGGCTCGCCCGCCCGAGGGCGCGCGGCCACCACCGGGAATCGGAGCCGTCTGCGCTTCCTCCGACAGCGACGACCAGGTGCCGCAGGAATCGCACTTGCCCTGCCAGCGGTGATAGACCGCGCCGCAGGCTTGGCAGACGTAAGTCGGGCCGCGCTTGGCCATTACTGCCCGATATAGCGCCGCGCATGGCGGCGGCCGAGGCTGGTCAGGATCTCGTAGCCGATCGTCTTGGCGCCGGCGCCAACGGCCTCCAGGTCGAGTTCGCCTCCGATCAGTGTCACGGCTGAGCCGCGCTTGGCGGCCTCGGCCGGCGCGTCGGAAACATCGATGATGATCAGGTCCATCGAGACCGTGCCGACGAAGGGGCAACGCACGTCGCCGACCAGCGCCGAGCCGCCCTGCGAGCGATCGGTCCAGCTGGCATTTCGCGGATAGCCGTCGGCATAGCCCAGGCAGATGGTGGCGAGCTTGCGTCGGCTCTTCGCTGTCCAGGTGCCGTTGTAGCCGACCTGCGTTCCGGCCTCGACCTCGCGCAGCTGGATGATCTGGGCTTCGAGCCCGACCACCGGCTTCATCGGGTTCGGCTTTCCGGGCGTCGGATTACCGCCATAGAGCGCATAGCCCGGCCTGGTCAGCTGATAGGACGGGCAGCCCGGCAGGAAATGGCCAGAGGAATTCAACAGTGAGGCCGGCACGCCGGGAAACGCTGCGGCGATCTCGGCGAAGGCCGAAACCTGCCGGGCATTGGCCGGATCGTCGATCACCTCCGAGGCGGCGAAATGGCTCATCACCAGCCCGATGCCGGCGGCGGCGATCAAGCCACTCTTCTCGCGCGCCAGGTCGAGCCCTTCGCCCGGCCAGAGGCCGAGGCGATTCATGGCAGTGTCGACGTGCAGCGCCGCCGGCCGGACCTTGGCGCCGCTCTGCCGGAAGCCGGCCCATTCGAGCAGCTCTTCATGCGAGCCTAGTACCGGCGAGAGGTCGTGCTCGGCGTAAGCGCCACCGGTCTCCGGCGCGAGGCCGTTGAGCACGTAGATCGTCGCCTCCGGTGCGACGGCGCGGGCCCGCACCGCTTCCGACAGATGCGCGACGAAGAAGTTTTTGCAGCCGGCCTTGGCGAGAGCCGTCACTGCCGGCTCGATGCCGATGCCATAGGCATTGGCCTTGACCACGGCGGCAGCTTCCGTGCCGGCGCGCTGCTTCAGCATGCGCCAGTTCGCGACGAACGCGCCGAGGTCGATCGTCAGGATGGCGCCGTGGCCGGCATTTTCTGGCGTGTCGAAGGAGATCACTCGAGGCGCTCCGGCAGGTGGGTTTCGTCGGCGCGATCCGAGAAGCGCGTCACGTCGGCGTCGAACTGCAGGGCGACGGTCCCGGTCGGGCCGTGGCGCTGCTTGCCGATGATGAGCTCGGCCAGCCCATGGGCAGCCTCCATCTCCAGCACCCACTTGTTGTGCTCGTCAGTACCCGGCCGAGGCTCCTTGGCCTTGAGATAATACTCTTCGCGATAGACGAACATCACCACGTCGGCGTCCTGCTCGATCGAGCCGGATTCACGCAGGTCCGAGAGCTGCGGGCGTTTGTCGTCGCGGTTCTCGACCTGACGCGACAGCTGCGAGAGCGCGATGATCGGGACGTTGAGCTCTTTCGCCAGCGCCTTCAGGCTGGTGGTGATCTCGGTCAGCTCCTGCACGCGGTTTTCGCCCTTCTTCGACGAGCCGGAAAGCAGCTGGAGGTAGTCGATGAACAGGACGTCGAGTCCCTTCTGGCGCTGCAGCCTTCGGGCGCGGGCGACCAGCTGGGCGATCGAGATGCCGCCGGTCTGATCGATATAGAGAGGCAGCTTTTCGATCTGCGCGGCGACATCGGTCAGCCGGGCGAAGTCCCCCTCGGTGATGCGGCCCTGCCTGATCTTATAGGAGGAGATGCCCGACTGCTCGGCGACGATACGCGTGGCGAGCTGATCGGCCGACATTTCGAGCGAGAAGAAGCCGACGATGGCGCCGTCGACCGACTTGATCGAACCGTCCTCCTGGCGCTCGCCGCGCCAGGCCTTGGCCATGTTGAAGGCGATGTTGGTGGCGAGCGAGGTCTTGCCCATGGCCGGGCGGCCGGCGAGCACGATCAGGTCGGATCGCTGCAGGCCGCCCATGCGCGCATCGAGATCGCGCAGGCCGGACGAGATGCCAGAGAGGCCGCCGGCGCGCTGGAAGGCGCTCGCCGCCATGTCGATGGCGAGCCGGAGAGCTCCATCGAATTTCTGGAAGCCGCCCTCGTAGCGGCCCTTCTCGGCGAGCGCGTAGAGCTTGCGCTCGGCGTCCTCGATCTGCTCGCGCGGAGCCATCTCGACCGGCGCGTCATAGGCGACGTTGACCAGCTCCTCGCCGACACCGATCAATTGGCGGCGGATGGCGAGGTCGTAGATGGTCCGGCCGTAATCGGCGGCGTTGATGACGGTGGTCGCCTCGGCTGCGAGCCGGGCGAGGTATTGCGGGGCAGTGATCCCGCCGAGATCGATTTCACCGACGAAGGTCTTGAGCGTGATCGGTGTCGCGATCTTGCCGGCCCGGATCATGCTGCTCATCAGCTCGAAGATGCGCCGGTGCAGCTCCTCGAAGAAGTGCTCGGGCTGCAGGAAGTCCGAGACCCGGTAGAAGGCGTCGTTATTGACCAGGATGGCGCCCAGCAGCGCCTGCTCCGCCTCGATGTTGTGCGGCTGGACGCGGAAATTCGCCTCTTGATTGGTTTCGAGGCGGGTGACGAGGGCGGTGGCAGTGGCCATAGCCTGCAGGCAATCTCGCTGAGATGAGTCGGAACTGGTTCAGTCTAGCATTTGCTGGCGCTTGGCGAGTGTCAGGAACGCAATCCACCCCAGTTCACAGGCGATACGAAAAGGGCGCCGTGTTGCCACGGCGCCCATTGACTCGTGCAAGCCGCTGAAAGGGCTCAGCGGTCGTCGTCGCCGGCCTCGGCCAGCGCCGCGCCGACCTCGAGGCCGAGATCGTCGAGATCGAACTCCTCGCGGGCGGTGACGTTCTCACCGGCGGCCTGGCGCTGGGCCTCTTCGGCCGAGCGGGCGACGTTGACGGTCACGGTGACCGAGACTTCCGGGTGCAGCACGACCGGGACGGTATGCAGGCCGAGGGTCTTGATCGGGGTGTTGAGCGTGACCTGGTTGCGGTCGACGGTGAAGCCCTCGGCGCTCAGCGCCTCGGCGATGTCACGGGTCGAGACCGAGCCGTACAGCACGCCGGACTCGCCCGACTGGCGCAGGATCACGACCGTCTGGCCGTTCAGGCTTTCGGCGACCGAGTCGGCCTCGCGCTTCAGCTCGAGGTTGCGGGTCTCGAGCTGGGCGCGCTGGGTCTCGAAGCGCTTCTTGTTCTCCTCGGTAGCGCGCAGGGCCTTGCCGCGGGCGAGCAGGAAATTGCGGGCATAGCCATCGCGCACGCGGACGGTCTCGCCCATCTGGCCGAGCTTGGCGACGCGTTCGAGCAGGATCACTTCCATGGGTCTTCTCCTTTGAGTTCGTGAAAGGCGTTTAGGTTCAGGCAGCAGGCGACGCCGGAGGCTTGCGCCGGCGAAGGTCGATCAGCGCGTCGGCGATGCCGAGCAGCGCGAGGAACGGGAAGACGGTGATCAGCATGATCACCAGCGCGAGATAGAGCGCGAACAGGGTCGGCGACCGCCAGGCCTTGCCTCGGCTGAGATCGTGCACGGCGGCGAGCCCGGAAAGTCCGAAGGCTGCGATCAGCGCGCCTGAGAGGGCCGCGCCGGCAAGGCCGATGAAGCCACCGACGAGGCTGAGCAGGATTCCGCCGATGAGTCCGGCCACGGCCAGAGACGGCAAGCGGGTCGACGGGATGAAGGGCCAGGGACGTGGCAGCCGGCCGGAAACCTGCACCGCCTTGGCCGCCAGCCAGAGATTGGCGACGATCATCGGCACGAAAGAGGCGCCGGCGGCTGCAGGCACCAGGGCTGCGAGCCGGGTTGCGAGCTCGCCGGCGTCGACGCCGGTCGGCAGCCGTACCACCGGGCCGATGCCTTCGCCGCCTGTGAGCACGAGCCGCAGGCCATGCGCCATCACCCGGTGATAGGTCTCGAAATCGGTGGAGATCGCGAGCGCGCCGCCGACCGTCACCAGCGTCGCGACGGTGGCGATCCAGACCAGCAGGCGCCCGAGCGGGTACCATTCGCTGCTGCCTTGGCCGTCATCACGGGCCAGCAGCGCGAGATAGGCGATCCACCAGGCCGGCAGGGCCGCGCCGATCGCGAAGGCGAGCCCGAGCGAGAGCTTCAGTACGACGGTGACGGCGAGCGTGCCGGCGGCGACCGCCACCAGCCCGGCGCGGTGGTTCCAGCCGAGCGCGGCGATGAAGACCGGGAGCGGGGCGACATAGGACAGCAGCAGCGCCAGCGGCGATCCGGTGATCACCACTGTGAACAGAAGGGCTGAGACCAGCCCGGCGCCGATGCCGACGATGGGGAGCATATCCGTCCTGCTGTCCCGCTGCTCGAAAAGGGCAGGGTGAGAGGCTGTCGCCTCAACATACCAGACGGGTTTTCACCGCCTGGCGACTAAAGTTCACGTGAGATCGAAAGCCCGGCGGCGCTAGGCGCCGCCGGGTAAATCCTCACCCGCTCAGCGGATGACGTAAGGCAGCAGGCCCAGGAAGCGGGCGCGCTTGATCGCCTGGGCGAGCTCACGCTGCTTCTTGGCCGAGACGGCCGTGATGCGCGACGGCACGATCTTGCCGCGCTCGGAGATGTAGCGCGAGAGCAGGCGCACATCCTTGTAGTCGATCTTCGGCGCGCCCTCGCCCGAGAACGGGCAGGACTTGCGGCGGCGGAAGAAGGGGCGGCGGGCGCCGGCGGATGCAGTCGACATGCTCAGGCCTCCCCAGCGGTCTCGGTGGTCGCTTCGTCTTCACGACGCGGGCGCTCGCGGCGCGGGCCGCGGTCGAAGCGGTCGCCGCCGCCCGGGCCACGGTCGAAGCGGTCGCTACGCTCGTCACGGTCGCGCTTCTGCAGCATGACCGACTGACCTTCCTCGAGTTCCTCGACGCGGATGGTCATGAAGCGCAGCACGTCTTCGTTGATGCGCATCTGGCGCTCCATCTCGGCGACGGCCGCCGCGGGAGCGTTGATGTTCAGCAGCGAGTAGTGCGCCTTGCGGTTCTTCTTGATGCGATAGCCCAGCGACTTCACGCCCCAGTACTCAACCTTGGGGACGGAACCGCCATTCGCCTCGACGATGCCCTTGAACTGCTCGACAAGGGCCTCGACCTGCTGCGCGCTGACGTCTTGCCGCGCGAGCAGAACGTGCTCGTACAATGCCATGATTGGCCTTTCTTCGTTCACCGGTTTCGTTCGACGCGGAGCCCTCCGAGCCCTGGATAAAGGCCCGACAGGATTTCTTCGAAGGCGGAGACACAGGACGGTGGCCCTCCAGGGAGGAACCTACGAAACGCTCCTTGCGGGAATCGCTTCGCCGTCCGTTCAGCCTCCGGCCGAACAAACCGAGGCGGTCGTTACAGCGAGGCAGGCCATCATGCAAGCAGAAAACACCGCAAAAAGCTGACGCAAGTCGACTTTCGTCACGTAAACGCCTTGACTTGGCCGGCCGCACGGTGCGACTGCGCCCCGACTTTGTTAACCAAGCATCGTTTTCAGGACCATTGCGACATGGCGACGGCTTTCATCTTTCCAGGGCAGGGTTCGCAGGCTGTCGGCATGGGCAACGCGCTCGCCGAAGCTTTTCCGGTGGCGCGTGCCGTCTTCGACGAGGTCGATGCCGCGCTCTCGCAGAAGCTCTCCACTTTGATGTGGGAAGGCCCGGGCGAGGAGCTGACCCTGACCGCCAATGCCCAGCCGGCGCTGATGGCGGTGAGTCTGGCTGCGATCCGCGTGCTCGAGGCCGAGGCCGGGCTCTCGCTCAAGAATGACGCTGCTTTCGTTGCCGGCCATTCGCTTGGTGAATACTCGGCGCTGGCCGCAGCCGGCACCTTCGCGATCGGCGATGCCGCCCGGCTGCTGCGCATTCGCGGTGATGCCATGCAGAAGGCGGTGCCGGCCGGCGAGGGCGCCATGGCGGCGCTGCTCGGGGTCGAGCTCGACCAGGCCCGCGCCATCGCGGCCGATGCCGCCGAGGGCCAGGTCTGCCAGGCGGCCAATGACAATGGCGGTGGCCAGGTCGTGCTCTCCGGCGCCAAGGCTGCGGTCGAGCGAGCGATTGCGCTCGCCGGTGAGCGCGGCGTGCGCCGCGCCATGCTGCTGCCGGTCTCCGCGCCATTCCATTGCGCCCTGATGCAGCCGGCGGCCGAGGCCATGCAGGCGGCGCTGGACGAGGTTGCGATGCAGGCGCCGGTCGTGCCCGTCATGGCCAATGTCGGTGCTGCGCCTCTGAGCGATCCGGCTGCGATCCGGGCTTCGCTGGTGGCGCAGGTCACCGGCACCGTGCGCTGGCGCGAATGCGTCGAGGCGATGGCGGCAGCCGGCGTCACCCAGTTCTACGAGATCGGCTCGGGCAAGGTCCTGGCCGGTCTGGTGAAGCGTATCGCAGCAGGAACCGCTGCGACGTCGATCGGCACACCCGACGACATCGCGGCCTACAAGGCCCAGAAGGGCTGAACCGGCGCCAGAGCCGGGGACAAGGGAGGCAGTATGCTCGATCTGACGGGTAAGAAGGCGCTGGTCACCGGCGCGACCGGCGGCCTCGGCGGCGCCATTGCGCGCAGGCTTCATGCCCAGGGCGCGACCGTGGCCTTGTCCGGAACGCGTGTCGAGGCGCTGGAGGCGTTGGCGAAGGAGCTCGGCGAGCGGGTCGAGGTCACCCCCTGCGATCTGTCGGATCGCGATTCGGTCGAGGCGCTGGTGCCAGCGGCCGAGGCCAAGCTGGCTGGGCTCGACATCCTCGTCAACAACGCCGGCGTGACCCGCGACAATCTCTTCATGCGCCTGAAGGATGAGGACTGGGATTTCGTCCTCGCCGTCAACCTGACTGCGGCCTTCCGGCTCTCTCGCGCGGCGGTGAAGAGCATGATGCGCCGGCGCTATGGCCGCATCGTCTCGATCGGCTCCGTCGTCGGCACCAGCGGCAATCCGGGGCAGGGCAACTATGCCGCCTCCAAGGCCGGTCTGATCGGCATGTCGAAGTCGCTGGCCGCGGAGGTTGCGAGCCGCAACATCACCGTCAACGTCGTCGCCCCCGGCTTCATCGAGTCGCCGATGACCGATGTGCTGAACGACAAGCAGCGCGAGGGCATCCTCGCCGACGTGCCGATGGGGCGTCTTGGCCAGGGAGCGGACGTCGCGGCGGCGGTGGCCTATCTCGCCAGCGAGGAAGCCGGTTACGTCACCGGGCAGACCCTGCACGTCAACGGCGGAATGACAATGATCTGAATTGTTTAGTTCAGGTTTTTAATACACTTAAAGGTTTGTGCTGCGCTCTCGCCAGCCCATTGCGAGTGTGTTAATGACCCTGCCGGCCAAGCGCCGATCGGTGTTTAGGGGACTTGACGCCGGCCCGGTTGTTGCGTTTGTGCAGCCATGAACACCCGGCGTGGTCCGCCGTCAGGCGAAGGATCCGGGCCGGGAAATCAGTTTCACCCACGCGTCGCTGTCAGCGGTGTGTTTTCGAGGTTTGAGGGAAAGACCCATGAGCGATGTCGCCGAGCGCGTGAAGAAGATCGTGATCGAGCACCTCGGCGTTGAGCCGGAGAAGGTTGTCGAGGGCGCCAATTTCATCGAGGACCTCGGTGCCGACAGCCTCGACACCGTCGAGCTGGTCATGGCTTTCGAGGAAGAGTTCGGCGTCGAGATCCCGGACGACGCGGCCGAGACGATCGTGACCGTCGGCGACGCGGTCAAGTTCCTGTCGAAGTCGGCCTGACAAGGCCTTGGCCTCGGCGCGCTGGAGCAGGCTCCCGCGCGCCGGAGCTGAATTGAGGAAGACCGATGCGACGTGTCGTCGTCACCGGACTGGGCATGGTGACCCCGCTCGGCTGCGGGGTTGAGCCGAGCTGGTCGCGCATTCTGGCGGGCGAAAGCGGCGCCGGCCCGATCACCACTTTCGATGTCTCCGACCTGCCGGCGCAGATCGCCTGCAACATCCCGCGCGGCGACGGCTCGAACGGCACCTTCAATCCCGATGATTGGATGGAGCCGAAAGAGCAGCGCAAGGTCGACGATTTCATTGTTTTCGCCATGGCTGCGGCGACGCAGGCGCTGCGTGACGCCGGCTGGAAGCCCGAAAGCTATGAGGACCAGATCGCGACCGGCGTCGCCATCGGTTCCGGCATCGGCGGGCTGGGCGGCATCTACGACGCGTCGCTGCTGCTCAAGGAGCGCGGCCCGCGCCGGCTCTCGCCGTTCTTCATCCCCGGCCGCCTCAGCAATCTCGCTGCCGGCTATGTCTCGATCGAGCACGGGCTGAAGGGCCCGAACCATGCCGTCGTCACCGCCTGTTCGACCGGCGCTCACGCCATCGGCGATGCGTCCCGCATGGTCGCGCTCGGCGACGCCGACGTCATGCTGGCGGGCGGCGCCGAATCGGCGATCAACCGCATCGGCATTGCGGGCTTCTGCGCCTGCCGCGCGCTCTCGACCGGCTTCAACGAGACGCCTGAGAAGGCCTCGCGCCCTTATGACAAGGATCGCGACGGCTTCGTCATGGGCGAGGGCGCCGGTGTCGTCGTGCTCGAGGAACTCGAGCATGCCAGGGCCCGCGGCGCGCGCATCTATGCGGAGGTCGTCGGCTACGGCATGTCGGGCGACGCCTATCACATCACCTCGCCCTCCGAGGATGGCGACGGCGCCTATCGCTGCATGCAGGCGGCGCTGAAGCGCGCCGGCCTGCGCGCCTCCGATGTCGACTACATCAACGCGCACGGCACCTCGACGCAGGTCGGCGACGAGATCGAACTGCGCGCCGTCGAGCGTTTGCTCGCGAACGCGCCGCAACGCCCGGCGATGTCGTCGACCAAGTCGGCGACGGGACATCTGCTCGGCGCCGCCGGCGCGATCGAGGCGATCTTCTCGGTGCTGGCAATCCGCGACCAGATCGTGCCGCCGACGATCAATCTCGACAACCCGTCCGTCGAGACCGAGCTCGATCTCGTGCCGCACAAGGCCAAGAAGCGGAAGGTCGACGTTGCACTGTCGAATTCCTTCGGTTTCGGCGGTACAAACGCCTCGCTGGTGATGCGTCGCTTGGCCGACTGAGGACAAGCGCGCTTTCGCCACAATTTTCGCTAGCCTGTCGCCGCCGTCGTGCCAGTATGCGGCCGGCATTGCCATTGGAGTCCGTTCCGATCAGCTTGCAGGGCAAGCGGATCGACAAAACGGTCTCTGAATTCAAAGTGAGAGACGGATTCACCGATCAGGTTGAATCAACCTGATCGGATCCGGCTCTCGATCGGGTCGGCGCCGGCATCGCCGGTCGCGGTGTCAGGGAATCGAGCGAAAGCATCATGAGTCAGCCGCCTCGCGTCGCGCCCCGGAGTCCAAACGAGGCGTTGAAGCCTGTCGCGCCGCCGGCCCCGCCGCCGAAAGTGCGCAAGCGCCGGCGCTCGCCCTTCATTGCCCTGCTCAGCGGGCTGTTCACCACGGCCCTCGTCCTGGCCGGCGCGCTCGGTGGTGGCATCGCTTATCTCGACAGCCGCAGCAAGGCGCCGGGCCCGCTTGCCACCGACCGCGTCCTGATCATCCCGAAGGAGCATGGGGTGACCGAGATCGCCGACCTGCTGCAGCGCGAAGGGCTGATCGAGCATCCCTGGGCGTTCAAGGTCGCGGCCTACACGTCCGGTAAGGCAGCAAGCCTGAAGGCCGGTGAGTACCTGTTCAAGGCGCGCGCCAGTCAGAAGGACATTCTCGATGTCATCGCCGAAGGCAAGGCGGTCGAGCATTCGATCACGATCCCGGAAGGGCTGACGAGCGAGCAGATCATGGCCCGCCTGCAGCAGAACGAGCTGCTGACCGGCGATGTCATCCAGCTGCCCCGCGAAGGCGCGATCCTGCCCGACACCTACAAGTTCCAGCGCGGCTCGACCCGGCAGGCCATCGTCGACCGGATGACGCGCGATCAGCGCCGCATCCTGAACGAGGTCTGGGCCAAGCGCCCGGCCGACCTGCCGATCAAGACGCCGCAGGAACTGGTGATCCTCGCCTCGATCGTCGAGAAGGAGACTGGTCGCGCCGATGAACGGCCGCGCGTCGCCGGCGTCTTCATCAACCGGTTGAACCGTAAGATGAAGCTGCAGTCGGACCCGACGATCGTCTACGGCCTCGTCGGCGGCAAGGGCACGCTCGGTCGCGGCATCACCCGCCCCGAGATCACCCAAGCGACGCCGTACAACACCTATGTGATCGAGGGCCTGCCGCCGGGGCCGATCGCCAATCCGGGCCGTGCAGCGCTGGAGGCGGTCGTCAACCATTCGCGGACCAAGGATCTCTATTTCGTCGCGGACGGCAGCGGCGGACACGCCTTCGCCGAGACGCTCGAACAGCACAACCGCAACGTCGCCCGCTGGCGCCAGGTTGAATCGGCTCGCCGCGAGTCCGGACGCCCCGCCGTCGACGGCGGCGTCGATCGCGCCGAACCGCCGCCGGGGCCGGATCAGCGCACCGAGGCGCCGGCCGGCGCCCGCCCCCAGAACCAGGCGGCGACGGCATCAGATGGTGACGAGCCGGAGACCTTCCCGGTTCCAGGCAATCGCCGGGCGGCGGCGGGGCAGCCGGTGCAGGCTGGAGCCGCGACCGGCCCGGCCGGCACCAGGGCGCGCGCCTTCGACGCGTCGGAGGGAACGGCGCGGGACCCGCTCCTGAACAAGACCTTCGATCTCAACAGTCCCAAGCAGGTGCCGCAGCTCAAGCCCTGATCGATCGTACGGGCGATGCGGGAGGCCGATCAGGTGTGCGGGCCGGCCAGTCCCACGGGGCTGCCTGCATGGGATCGGTTCCGCGCAAGGGCAAGGGTGAGCTCCATCAAAGCGCAGGCGAGGACGACCACGAGGAAGGCCTGCGTGCCCCAGTGGACGATCAGCCAGCCGCCGAGCGCCGGGAATCCGAAGATCCCGATGAAATACGACAGCACGAACCATGTCAGAGCGCCGGTGCGATGGGCTTCCGGTGCATCGTTGACGACTTGCGTCTGGATAACGGTGTAGACCAACCCGTAGCCCAGTCCGAGGAGGACGCCGCTGATGACCTGCACCGGCGCGCCGTAGCCGATGGCGAAATAGGCCAGGACGCCGGTGGACATCGTGATGAGCAGCAGGACGGACACCCGGTTGCCATCGGCGCGGTTGATCGCGGGCGCCAGCGCAAAGCGCGCGACCACCACAACGGCCGCATAGGTGGTGAAGTACAGGCTGGCGTCGAGGCCGCTGCCACGCGCCAGTGAGCTCTGGAACGTCAGCATGCCCGTCAGGACGCAGGCGCCCAGCCCGACCATGAGGATCGGATAGATCGCTCTGGTGCCGGCCAGTGCAGCGATCGACATGACCCAGTTGCTCGCTGCTCCCGCATTGGCTGATACCTGCCGGTTTGGCCGGGGCGCCATCGTTTCGAACGCCCACAGGCACGCAGCGGCGACGAGGCAGCCAGATGCGAGCATCCGGAAGAGCGAGGCAGTCGACAGACCGAGCGTATCGACGAGAAGCAATGCGAGGGCCGGTCCTCCGCCAATGCCTGCCATCTGGAATGCGCCGAAACGCGTGAACCAGAAACCGCGATCGAGGTCGCTCACCCGCTCCGAAAGCGCCATCGGCGCCGCCAGATAGAACATTCCCCAGCCGCAGCCGACGATGAAACCGGCGACCATGATGATTCCGGACAGCGTCGATATCCCCGCGAACAGCAGGTATCCGGCGGCGACCAGCAAAGCGCCGATGGCCGCGAGACGCGCACCGCCGAAGCGGGCTCCGACCCACCCGATCAATGGTACGCCGACAAAGGTGCCGATCATCGCACCGGCGAGAGCCGTGCCCGTGTCGATCTCGCTGCCGCCGAGACTGCGGAAATGCTCCGTCAGCAGAAATGTCGCGCCATAGCCGGTCGCGGTCAGCAACGTGCCGACGAACAACAAGCTCGCACCAGGTCCGCGCATGATCGTCCAGCCTCCCGGTCATCGGTCCTTTTGACTTTCGAGGCGTCGCATGGCGAAAGTGGTTGCCGCTAGGCCCACTTTGAAGGCGGATATGACAACCACTTTGCCGGGGCGGCTTCTCGATATCCCGATCGTCCTGGACGGGAGCATTTCCAATCAGGCGGCGCGGGTTCATGCCGCACTTCGGATGGCGATCATCGATGGTTACTTGCGGCCTGGCCTGAAACTGCCCTCCAGCAGGGGCCTGGCTGAGCAGCTGGGAGTGCCTCGCAATGCTGTCGTCGCCGCTTACGAACAGCTCCTTGGCGACGAGTTGGCCGAGGCTCGGCAAGGCTCGGGCACCTATGTCACGGCGCATCTGCCGGCTGCGAGCATGGCCAGGACGCCAATCCAGCTCGACATCGACAGCTTTCCGAACCGCGCCTTCGCCCTTGGGCGGACCCATGTCGACAGCGGCCTCTTGCGCCAGTTCGCCACGAGCGTGCGCCGTCATATCGTCGCCGCGGGCCCTGACCATCTCGGCTATGGCGACCCGCGCGGCAGCCTGCCGCTTCGAACCGAGATCGCCCGGCATCTTGTGGCGAGCCGTGGCATTCGCTGCGATCCGAATTGCATCATGATCACCGGCGGCACGCAGCAGGGTTTGCGCTTATGCGCCGAGGCCCTGCTTGCCCCGGGTGATTCAGTCTGGCTGGAGGAGCCAGGCTACTATGCCGCTCACGGCACCTTGCGAGCCGCCGGGATGGGCTTGATTCCGGTCCCCGTCGATGGCGAGGGCATCAGGGTCGACGAGGGCCGAAGGCTCGCGCCGATGGCACGGGCCGCCTATGTGACCCCGTCGCATCAGTTTCCGACCGGCGTCACCATGAGCATGGCGCGGCGGGTGGCGCTGCTGGACTGGGCGAATGCGTCTCGGGCCTGGATCATCGAAGACGACTACGACAGCGAGTTCCGTTATGCCGGGCCGCCCCTCACGGCTCTGGCCGGCCTGGGTGGCGAGCGGGTGATCTATAGCGGCACCTTCTCGAAGACGCTGTTTCCCTCCTTGCGCCTGGCATATCTCGTCCTGCCTCAGTCGGTGGCCGAACACGTGATCAAGGCCAGGAGCGGCGTCGATCGATTTCCACCTGCTTTCCTATCGGACGCCGTTGCCGAATTGATGTCGAATGGCGCGCTTGCCGGCCATCTTCGGCGTACGCGTCTGCGTTATCGCCAAGCCCGCGACACTGTCGCCTCCGTCCTGGAAACGGCCGGGCGCGGGCAGTTGCGCATCGTCGTGCCGCCGCAGGGCCTGCATATGGTCGCCTATCTCCCAGCAGGCCTTCCTGGCGACGCCGGTGTCCGCATCCGCGAGATGGCGGCCGTCGAAGCCAGATTGTTCTCTGAAACCAGCTTGCTGCCCGAGGGGGCGGAGGGTTTCATCCTCGGCTTCTCGGGATATGACGGGCGCGATCTGGCCGCAGCCGCCAAGAGGCTTGGCGAGGCCGTCGAGACCTACATCGGGAGGAGCGGCGTCCTTGCCCGTTGATAGCAGGCAGAGAGGCGTACTGTGCCCAGATTTGCTGCGCCGGCAGCTTGCGACCGGCGCAGCGCCTCTCTACGGTCCCGCCGCATTCCAGCGAGGGTAAAGCGATATGGCGATCGAGAGCATGACGGGGTTCGCCCGGGTAGCCGGGACCATCGGCATGCATGCCTGGGTCTGGGAGGTCCGCAGCGTCAATGGTCGTGGCCTCGATGTCCGCGTCCGCGTTCCCCCCGGTTTCGACAGCTTCTCCGAGGCGGCCCGGAAACAGTTCTCGGCCGCCTTCACCCGCGGCACCCTGCATGTCAGTCTCGCCATCACCAGCGAAGCTTCGGCCCCGCGGCCGCGCATCAACCAGGACGCGCTCGCGGCCCTGATCGAGGCTGCGAGCCAGGTGAAGCTGCCAGCCGGCATAGCCCCTGCGACGCTTGACGGCCTGCTGGCGATCCGCGGCGTTGTCGAGATATCCGAAGAGAGTGGCGATGCGCTGACGGTGCTCGAAAAGCCGGTGCTCGCCGCGCTTGCGGAGACGATCGCGGCGCTGAAGCAGGCTCGGCTCGCCGAGGGGCGGGCGCTCGAAGCGATCATTTCGGGCCATCTCGATACCATCGCTCGCCTGACGGTCGAGGCGGAAAGCCATCCCGGCCGCAGCGTCGAGGCCATCCGCGCTCGCCTTGCGGGGCAGGTCACGGCGCTGCTGGAGGCCGGCAACGCTCTGGAGCCGCAGCGCCTTCACCAGGAGGCGGCGCTGCTGGCGGTCAAGGCCGATATCCGCGAGGAGATCGACCGGCTGCATGCCCATGTCGCCGCCTTGCGCGAATTGCTCGCCCAGGGTGGCCCGATCGGCCGCAAGCTCGATTTCCTGGCGCAGGAGTTCGGCCGGGAGGCCTCGACGCTCTGCGCCAAGGCCGGCGATCCCGGCCTGTCGCGAATCGGGTTGGAGCTGCGCACGACCGTCGATCAGCTGCGCGAGCAGGTCCAGAACGTGGAGTGATGGCGATGGCCGAACTCATCCGCCCGGCCCGTCGCGGGCTCATGCTGGTCCTCTCTTCGCCTTCGGGCGCCGGCAAGTCGACGTTGACGCGGACCTTGTCGCAGAAGGAGACCAATCTCGACCTCTCGATCTCGGTGACGACGCGCGGGCGGCGCCCGTCCGAGATCGACGGCGTGCATTATCGCTTCATCGATCGCGAGGCTTTCGACCTGTTGCGCGATCGTGACGATCTGCTGGAGTCGGCCGAAGTCCACGGCAATGGCTACGGCACGCCGCGCAAGCCGGTCGAGGACGCGCTGAAGGCCGGACGCGACGTCCTGTTCGACATCGACTACCAGGGCACGCAGCAGATCCTGGAGAAGGCGCGCGAGGACGTCGTCGCGATCTTCATCCTGCCACCCTCCATGGCGGAGCTGCGCTCGCGCCTGGTCCGGCGGGCAGAGGATGCGCCCGAGGTGATCGCGCGCCGCCTCGCCAATGCGCGTGACGAGATCGCGCGCTGGAACGTCTACGACTACGTCATCATCAACGATGATCTCGGCGCCGCCTATGAGGCGGTGCGCTCGATCCTGGCGGCCGAGCGGCTGAAGCGCAGCCGCGCCATCGGCATGCCTGCCTTCGTCGAGGGCCTGTTGGCCGAGCAGGTCGGCTGATCAGCCTTGCGCCGCCGACGCCAGTGCGTTGGCGAGCGCGACGAAGCCGCTGACCGGGACCTCCTCGGCCCGCATGGTCGGTGACAATCCTGCCGCCTCGATCATCGCCGCCGGCTCGGCGAGCACGGCTTTCAGGCTCTGGCGCAGCATCTTGCGGCGCTGGCCGAAGGCGGCGAGCGTGACCCGTTCCAAAAGCTTCCGGTCGCAGGGCTCTGGTTGCTGGCGCGGGACGAGCTGGACGATC
This sequence comes from Rhizobiales bacterium 2SD, assembly GCA_005502805.1. GTDB lineage: Bacteria > Pseudomonadota > Alphaproteobacteria > Rhizobiales > Beijerinckiaceae > Allobosea. The sequence continues at coordinate 440,633 of SCMY01000003.1, forward strand.
GAGGAAGTGATCTTCGGTTGTGGCACGAAGGCGGTCTTCGGCACGTCGAACAGAATCTTCGTCTCGCAGCGCCAGTTGGCGAGGACGGCAAGCCGGCCATAGGCGGCGCGCTGCTCTGGCGCTGCCACGATGCGCTCTGCGACCTCGCGCTGGAACATCAGTGTCAGCGAAGCCCACCAAGGCGGCCAGGGCTCGGCGCTGAGCCAGCCGACCAGCAGCGGCGTGCCGATGTTATAGGGCAGATTGGCGACGATCCGGGCCGGGCTGCCGCCGAGCAGGCCGGACAGGTCGACGGCCAGTGCGTCGCCATCGACGACCTCGAGCTGCCCCGGGTAGTGGGCGGCGATCTCGGCCAGAGCAGGCATGCAGCGCCGGTCGCGCTCGATAGCGATCACGCGCCCGGCGCCGTTCGCCAGCAGGGCGCGGGTGAGTCCACCCGGGCCGGGGCCGATCTCGACGACGGTCTGGCCGTCGAGTGGCCCGGCGGCGCGCGCGATCCGGCCGGTCAGGTTGAGATCGAACAGGAAGTTCTGGCCGAGCGCCTTTTGCGCCATCAGCCCATGGCGCTCGACCACCTCGCGCAGCGGCGGCAGCCCGTCCTGGGCGGCGTTCATGTCCGCTCTCCGCGTTCGACCGCGGCCATGCGGGCTGCAAGCTTCAGTGCGGCGCACAAGCTGTCGGGGCGGGCGATGCCCTTCCCTGCAATGTCGAACGCAGTGCCGTGATCCGGTGAGGTCCGGATAAAGGGCAGCCCGAGCGTGACGTTGACGCCCTCGTCGAAGGCGATCGTCTTGATCGGGATCAACGCCTGGTCGTGATACATGCCGAGCGCCACGTCATAGCCGGAGCGGGCCCTGGCATGGAACAGGGTGTCGGCTGGATAAGGGCCGCTCGCATCGACGCCGAGGGCGCGCAACTGCTCGACCGCCGGCGCGACCACCGCCATATCCTCTTTGCCGAGCGAGCCGTTTTCGCCGGCATGCGGATTGAGGCCGCACAGCGCCAGCCGGGGGGTGGCGATGCCGAACCGGCGTTCGAGATCGGCCGCGGCGATCTGGCCGGTCTCGACGATCAGCTCCGTCGTCAGCTGTCCAGGCACCGCCTCCAGTGGGATATGGATCGTCACGGGGATGACGGCGAGCTCTTCTGACCAGATCATCATCACCGGTCGTGGCGTTGCCTCTCGGCCACGGCCCGCCAGCTCGGCCAGGAATTCGGTATGGCCGGGATGCTGGAAGCCGGCGGCGTAGAGCACGCTTTTGGCGATCGGGTTCGTGACCAGCGCGGCGGCTCGTCCGGTCTCGACGGCTTCGACACCCCTCTCGATCGCTTCGATGACACTGGCTGCGTTCGCCGGATCGGGAGCCTCGGGCCGGGCTGGCGAGGGGTTGGCAAGTTCGATCACGGGCAGGGCTGCAGCGAAGCAGGATTCAGCTTCGTCCCAGCCGACCGCACGCATCGGTACCGAAAGCCGAAGCTTCTCAGCCAATCGGGCGAGAAGCTCGATGTTCCCCAGATAGGCGAAGGGCGGGACGTGCCGCTCCTCGCGCGCATTCCAGGCAGCCAGCGCCAGCTCCGGGCCGATCCCGGCCGGATCGCCTTGCGTCAGGGCGAGCAGGCGCTGGGACAAGTTCGCTCAGCGGCTGCTGGAGGCAACGCCATCGCCAGTGCTGGTCGCGCCGAGATTCTGCGAATAGCTGATCTCGCCGAGCGTGCGCAGCTCCAGCCTGAACATGACCGTTCGTGTATCCTTGGTCGAGCCGGCCTGCCGGTCTGCGTAGGATTGCGAATAGGACACGTCGAAGATCGTGCATTCGTCCTGATACCGCAAGCCAACCGAGGTCGATGCCGTCTGGAACAGGCCGGTATTGGGATAGAGCGGCGCCGAGTAGCTCGCCGGGTAGTCGATGCTGTACTGCAGCGCGTCGCGATAGCGCTCGCGATCGTATTTGAACTTGTCGAGATCGAACAGCACGCTGCCGCGCAGGCTCCAGTACTGGGCGAAGGAGACCGACTGGCTGATGCTCAGACCTTCTCGGCGCCGCGAAATGCCGAGATCCGGTTGCGGCTCATAGCGGCTGTAGCCGATCGTGGTCGACAGGAACTTGTAGTTGAAGGAGGCAGCAGCGTCGATGCGCTGCGGCTCGAAGGTTGACTCGTTGAAGCGCCCGCCAGCCTGGAGCAGCAGGCCCCTGAAGGGCTGGAACTGCGCCTTCGCAACATAGTCGGAGCGACGAGTATCCAACCCGGAATTGAGGCCGGTGTTGACCAGATCGCCGCTGGCGAACGAGTTGCGGCCGCCGAGATGATAGGACTGTCCGACGAGAAGGTTGGCGTAAGCCTCCTTGCCGAACGTGCCGCTGTAGCGCAGGCCGACATTAGCGCGGCTGCCGCCCTCGACCCGGTCGTAGCCGGAGAACTTGTTCCACTCGAACAGGTTCGTGTCGTCGAAGACGAGGCTCTGCGAGTCCTCGTTTGCGACGCGAAGGCTGTTGGTCTCGTTCGGCCGGGCCACGATCTGCGCGACCGGCTCGACGACATGGGTTCCCCACGAGGTCGAGGCGATGAAGGGGAACCGGTACATCAGGCCGATCGCAGGCATCGCACGGCCGAACACTTCATTCGAAGTGTCTGCAATCGTGGAGACATTGGCGTTGGCGTACTGGGTCGTGTTCGGATTGATCGAGAACACATCCGCCCTGAGCGAGGCGTAAGGCGTCCAGACCTGGCCAATCGAATCGACGAAATTACGCCGCCAATCGACCTCCGCCGTGGCGCGGGCGAGCGTGCCGGCCAAGCCGGTCACCAGGCATTGTCCCTTCTGATAGACAGCGCAGCCGTCAAACAGGGCGTAGCTCGGCCGCCCCGGGTCAGGGAAGGAATTGATGATCAGATAGCTTTTCTGGAGCGGCAATTCCTTGAAGGAGGCCGCTTCGCGCGTCAGATGGGTGAGATTGACCGTGAAGGACAACTCGCCACCGATCATCGACGGCTTGTGAATCCGCTTGTTGTAGTCGACGGCCGGCGCGACGATCGGCTGCTGCTTCTGCCAGTCGTAATAGGTGAGCGGCTGGAAATAATAGCCGCGCATGTCGAACCAGGCATCGGCGCTCTGGCCGTTCAGCGAGACGGTCGAGGTCGATTCCTGGAGATAGGTCGAAGCAGTGATGCTTTCGGTGCGGATCCGGTAGTTCTTGAAGAAGTACCGGTCGGTCGCAGCGGCGACATCCCAGCTGAAGGTCCAGCGCGGGTTGAGGAATGCCTTGCCCGAGGTCTCGATCGAGCCGCGGAACTTGTCGTCTCCGGAGCCGAGCGGGCTCTTCAGGAACGCATCCTGGTCCTTTTGAAAGATTCCCGCGGCACGGATGTTGTACGAACCGTTGACGAAACGGTGCCGCCACTCGACCTGGCCGAGAAAGCCCTGACGCGAAAGATAGCTCGGCGTCAGCGTCAGGTCGTAGTTCGGCGCCAAATTGATGAAGTACGGCAGGCTGACGCCGTAACCCAGCGCCGATGTATTGAGGAACTTCGGTGCCAGGAACCCCGTCTTGCGTTTGACGGTCGCATCCGGCCCCGACATGAACGGGACGTATGCGATCGGGACGCCGGCGAATTCCAGCCGGGCGTCCTCGTAATAGATCATCTGCTCGGACTTCTTATGGATGATCCGCGCAGCGCGGACCTGCCAGAACGGCGGGCGCTCCGGCTGGTCGACGCAGGGCTCGCAGGCCGTGTAGATGCCCTTGTCGAAGACGAAGACCTCGCCATCGGTGCGCTCGGCCCGGGGCGCGGAGAAGCGGGTCTTGTCGGTGTTCACCACGCGCAGCGAATCGATGAAGCCGTCGCGGAAGTCGTCGGTGAGATTGAAGCGGTCGCCGGTGATGACCGTGCCATTGGATTCGGTGATCCGGGCATTGCCGGTTGCGACGACGCGCTTGGTCTCGCGATTGTAGACGACGCGGTCCGCTTCGATCGTGCGGCCCTGGTAGAGAATCTGGACATCGCCGACCGCGGATACGGTGTTGTTGTCCTTGTCGTAGACGAGCTCACGCGCATCGACGACCATGCGTTCGCCCGGCTTGCCGGCCGGGGCCTGGGCATGGGCGAGATTCGTCCACCCGAGCACGGGGGCGAGCGACGTCACCAGCGCGGTCGCAGCCGCAAGGCGCGTGATGCGTCTTACGCCGGAAGCCATGAACTCAATCCAAAATTAACCATAGCCACCGTATTCTCAGCCATCTTCCTGATGGAGGAGGGCAAGCGCGCCGAGTAGCGTGCCCACAATCGCGGGCAGCCAAGCGGCCACCGAGGCGTTGACGATCCCCGATGAGCCCAGCTCCTCAGATAACTGTGTCGCAACATAGAGCATGAACCCGGCCGCGACGCCACCTACCACCAATCTGGTCACACCACCAAACCGGAAAAATCTTAAGGAAACGGATGCCGCGACCAGGATCATCGCGATCAGCAGCAACGGGCGCGCTTTGAGGGATTCATAGCGCAGCTCGTAGCGTGTCGTATCGAGACCCGCCTTCTGGGTACGGTCGAGCACGGCTGGCATCGACCAGAAGCCTACGGCATCGGGCGGCGTGAAACTTTGTCGCACCTGATCGGGCTCCAGCGTGGTCGCGACGAGATATGTCGAGTAGCTCTGTGGCTCTTCCGTGGCCGAGGTGACCCGAACGTCCGACAATTCCCAATAGCCGCGATAGAGCACCGCCTGCTTCGCCTCGATGCGCTCGCTGAAGCCGCCATCGGGCGAGAACGTGAAGAAGGCGACCTGGGCGAGTCCGATGCCCCCCTCCAGCGCAGCTGCCGCCCGGATGATCGCCTGGCCATCGACACTGCGCTGGCGGAGCCAGATCTCCTTGCCGACGACCTGGCCGGTCCTGGCGAAAAGAGCGGCCTCGAGCGCGGCGGCGCGCTGTTTCAGCTCGGCGGCGATCGGGTTGTAGATGCCGATCGAGACCAGACCGACCAATCCGGCGACCAGGGCTGCCGGCTGCAGGAACTGCCATGCGGAGATGCCGACGGAGCGGGCCACGACCAGTTCGAGCTTCCGGCTGAGGTTGAGCAGCGCGAACATGCCGCCGAACAGCACGGCGAACGGGAAGATCTGCTCGGCGACGGAAGGGGCGCGGAAGAGCGCGAGCTGAATGATGCTCGGCGTCGTCGCGATCGGGGAATCGCCGGCGCGCCGCATCAATTCGACGAAGTCGAGCGTCGCGATCAGGAAGAAGAAGGTGCCGAACACGCTCAGGATCGCGCGCAGGAAGCGCTGCGTGAGATAGCGGCCGAAGGTCTTGAACAGCAGCATCAGGCTCGCCGGAAACGGGCTGTGAGCGCGAGGAAGGGCGCGATCAGAGGCTCTGTCATTCGATCTATCAGGGCACGGGTCTGTGCCCCGAAGCCGATGGCGAAAGCCGACAGGACGATCGTGATGACGGGCAGGGCATAGAGCAGAACAACCGCGAAGGGCGAGCGCACGCTGGCCGTCCAGGCGGCATAGGCGCCGATCCTGATGGCTCCGACCAGGAAGATGGCGATCTGGATCGCGGCGGCCCGGCCCTGGCGGGTCGTACGTGCCTCGCCAAGGATGGCGAAGGCGACGAGCATGAAGGCGATCGGGTAGAGCGGCGCCGATAGACGATTGTGCAGTTCGGCCCTGAACCGCCCTTCCTGGATCTTGTAATAGGGCTCATTCCGATCCTGCGTCAGCAGCGCCCAGGTGGTGCGTTCGCGCGGCTTGTAGATGACCTTGTCGCCGTCTCCCCCGCCGGCGCCGTCGGCATCGCCGGTCAGCGCGGAGAGATTGAGCGCGTAGCGTTCGAACGAGATGATCGAACTCGAATTCTGGTTCCGGCTTTCGCGCTGGATCGTGCCCTTCTCCAGCATCAGGAAGCTGTTGCCGTCGGCCTCTGCCGACTGGCCGCGCTCGGCAATGTAGACGGCGGGCTGATTGGGATCGCGCCGGTCCTGCATGAAAATGCCGAGCAACGCCTGCCCCTGCTTCTCGCGGTAGTGGAAGGTGACGCCGGAATCGAGCGCGACGAACTGGCCTTCCTTGACCACGTTGGCGACGAAGTCGGCACGGATCAGCGTGATCAGGTCGCGCAGGGAGCGAAAGCCGGCAGGCATCACCGAGAGTGACATCCAGCCGACCAGGACCGCAGTCGCCAGCGTCAGCGCGATGAACGGCCTCGTCAGCCGCCGTGGCGCAACGCCGGCCGCGTTCATCACGATCAGTTCGGAATCGCTGTTGAGCCGATTGAGCGTATAGAGCGTTGCCATGAACAGCGCGACCGGCGCGATACCGGCGATCAGTGCCGGCAGCGAAAGCAGGGTCACGGTGAAGAAGATCAGCACCGTCTGGCCCTTGCCGGTGATCAGGTCGACCTCGCGCAGGGCCTGTGTCACCCAGATCACGCTGGTCAGGCCGACGAGCAGAATCACCGCTGCGACGGCGGCGATCTTCAGGATGTAGCGGTCGAGAAGTCCAAAGCGCACGAGGGTGACGATCCTGGGGGCCGATGATCCTTGCAGAAGGCGCTCCCCTTGGACGGCTCGCCTCGAACTCCCTATGGTATAGCTTCGATCATGGCGCAAACGGGAATCGTTTGTGGCCTTTGCGAGCCCCGATCCCGGTCAGCTCCTCCCGCTAGCCTTGTCCGCAACCCGTGAGCCTTCGATGTCGCAGCGCCTGAAGCTTGAGGTCAAAGCCCTGAATGCAATCGCCGGGGAGGATCTGGTGGTTTTCGTTTCAGACAGGCTGGCGCCGCCGAAGGCGGCAGAAGACTGGATCGGTTCCGGCGCTCATGCCCTGATCGCGCGCGCCGCGGCCGCCGAGCGCTTCAAGGGCAAGGCACTCTCGGCGTTGACGCTGCTTGCGCCGGACGATGCCGGCTATGAGCGCCTCATTCTTGTCGGGATCGGTGCGGCTGCCGAGCACGACAAGCTCGATTTCACAGCATTGGGCGGCGCCATCGCGGGCAAGCTCGGTCATGGCCGCAGTGCCGATATCGTCGCGGCTCTGCCTCATGGCGATCTCTCCGCCGGCGCGATCGCCGAGATCGGTCTCGGCCTGCGGCTCAGGAGCTATGTCTTCGATCGCTACAAGACCAAGAGTCGCGACAAGGACCAGTCCGAGCCGAAGACGGTGACGCTCCGCGTTGACGATCCCGCCGCGGTCAGGAAGGCGCTGAAGGCGCGCGAGGCGATCGCGGGTGGCGTCGAGCTCGCTCGCGATCTCGTGAACGAGCCGCCGAACGTGCTCTTCCCAGAGGAGTTCGCCGAGCGCGCCGGCAAGCTCGACAAGCTCGGCGTCGAGGTCGAGATCCTCGATGAGAAGGAGTTGAAGAAGATCGGCATGCGCGCGCTGCTCGGCGTCGGCCAGGGCTCGCATCGCGAGAGCCGCGTCGTGGTGATGCGCTGGAACGGCGGCGCCAAGGGCGACAAACCGGTCGCCTTCGTCGGCAAGGGCGTGACCTTCGATACCGGCGGCATCTCGATCAAGCCGGCCGGCGGCATGGAGGACATGAAGGGCGACATGGCCGGCGCGGCCTGCGTCACCGGGCTTATGCAGGCGCTCGCCGCTCGCAAGGCCAAGGTCAACGCTGTCGGCGTGATCGGCCTGGTCGAGAACATGCCGGACGGCAAGGCCCAGCGGCCGGGCGACATCGTCACCTCGCTTTCCGGGCAGACCATCGAGATCATCAACACCGATGCGGAAGGGCGGCTCGTCCTGGCCGACGTGCTCTGGTACACGCAGGAGCGCTTCAAGCCGGTCTTCATGGTCAACCTGGCGACGCTGACCGGCGCGATCCTGGTCGCGCTGGCCCAGGAGAACGCCGGCCTGTTCTCCAACAATGACGAATTGTCGGAGCGGCTCTTCGCCGCCGGCAAGGCGACCGGCGAGACCGTCTGGCGCATGCCGCTCTCGCCCGCCTACGACAAGATGATAGATTCCAAGTTCGCCGACATGAAGAACTCGGCCGGCCGCCATGGCGGCTCGATCACGGCGGCGCAGTTCCTGCAGCGCCATGTCAACGAGACGCCTTGGGCGCATCTCGACATTGCCGGCACCAGCATGGGCTCGCCGAGTACCGAGACCAATCGCTCCTGGGGCTCGGGCTGGGGCGTACGCCTGCTCGATCGGCTGGTGGCGGATCACTACGAGAGCTGATTCGGCTTATCAGCCGAATCTCGCAAGGGGCTGAACCAGCTTAAGTTATGCCTGAGGTCCTGTTCTACCATCTGCAGGGACGCCCGCTCGAGCAGGTCCTTCCGACCCTGCTCGAGCGCTCGCTCGCCCGCGGCTGGAAGGCGGTCGTGGAACTGTCGAGCCGCGAGCGCCTGGCCGGGCTCGACGACCGGCTCTGGACCTATGCGGACGAATCCTTCCTGCCGCATGCGACGGCGGCCGAGCCCGATGCCGCCGCCAACCCGATCGTGCTCACCACGGCCGCCGACAATCCGAACGGTGCGCAGGTTCGCTTCTGCGTTGACGGTGTTCGCATTCCGGACGCATTGGACGCTTACGAGCGCGTCATCCTGATGTTCGACGGCGACGATCCCGATGCGCTCGCCTCGGCCCGTGAAGACTGGAAAAAGCTGCGGACGCTCGGTATCGCCGCCACTTATTGGCAGCAGGACGAGACCGGCCGCTGGGAGAAGAAAGCGTGAAAGTTCCTGTTGCCCTGGCTCTGGCGGCTGCGCTCGCCGGCTGTTCCGTCGATATGGGCGGGTTTTCCTTCGTATCCGACGAGCGTGGCACTCGCTCCAGCAGCGCCTCCGCCCGCGTCTCGACGCAGGAGGCGATGCTGACGCCCGAGGGCGAGTGCAGCGCCGATGTCTCGCTCGATCCTTCGACGCGCCCGCTGCCGAAGGAGATCGCGGTCGGCATCACCGAGTGCGAGCTGGTCAGGCTTAAGAACAAGCGCCCGACCGACGTGCTGATCGGAGACAATGGCCGGGGACAGCGCGAGGTCCAGGTGCTCTATTCCGAGCCGGGCAATCGCGAGATCTACATGTTCACCGACAACCGCCTGAGCCGGATCGTCAAGCCGGGCCAGCCCGAGCAGCAGGGCTGACGCTCGCCAGCTTGTGAACGCGCGGCCGCCCCGCGTTCCGCTAAGCGATCTGACCTGCTGCATGTGCAAGGATGGATCGCCAATGCTCGTAACGCTCGCCCGCTGGATTCGCATTGCCGTCACGGCGCTTGCGGTGGCCTTCGTCACGCCCGTTGCCGCCCAGCCGGCTGCCGCTGCGGATCCGGCGGCGAACAAGGCGCTCGTGCTGGCATTCTGGCGCAACGTTTTTGATGCGCAGGACTGGGCGAAAGCCAAGGATTACCTGTCCGACGACTATATCCAGCACAATCCCAACGTCGCCAGCGGGCTGAAGGGCTTCACCGACTATTTTTCCAAGCTCTGGCCGGCTCCCAAGCCGGCGGGGAGCGTGGTCGAGACGCAGTTCGCCGCCGTTCTGGCTGAAGGCGATCTCGTCCAGCTGATGATGCGCCGCCCGCGCCCCGATCCGGCCGACGCGACCAGGACCTATGACAGCTATTGGTTCGACCTCTTCCGTGTCAAAGACGGCAAGATCGTCGAGCATTGGGATTCGGCGCTGAAGCCCGCCAAGTGATCGCCGCCTGACGAAAGTGGAGAGCGCTCAGGCGCCGCCAGCTTCTCGCTCTCCATCTCGCCGGCCGCGGAATCCGTTTCTGATGTGACCAAAGCAACCGTTCGATCGATTGGCTCGTTGGTGAGGTGATCGAAACGGGCGATCGCCAGAGGCGGGAGTATCGAGATGCAGGTTCAACGGCAAAAGCGGGCGATAATCGGTGGGCTCGGGCTCTTGGGCGCCGCGCTCATGGCGATACCTGCAGCCGCGCAGGTGATCGATTTCCGTTCGTCCGATCCCGAGATGAACCGCGCGATCGCGCAGGCCCGCAAGACGCTGCCGGAGTTCGTTGCGCTCTATCGCGCCGGCAAGGGCGAGCGTCATGCCGTGAAGGTCGCGATCCCCTATGATCGCGGACGCGAGCATATCTGGATGAACCTGACCGCGGTCGAAGGCGATGTCTTCATCGGCAAGATCGCGAACGATCCCGTCCATCTCGGCAATCTGAATCGCGGCGACAGCTACCGCGCCGGCAGCGCGATGGTCAGCGACTGGAACTACATGTCGGACGGCCAGATGCACGGTAGCTACACCACCCGCGTCGCGATCAAGAAGCTGACCCCGACGCAGGTGAGGGAGCTGGGCCTCAAGCTCGCGCCGCTGCCCTGAGAGAGCTTCAGGCGCTCTCCAGTTCCTCGCTCAGCATCAGCCATTCCTCCTCGGCTGCGGCCAGCGCCTCGGTCAGCTCGCCGCGCTGGCGAGAGAGCTGCAGCGCCTTCTCGGGCTCGCGCGCGAAGGCACCGTTGGCGAGCGCGCCGTCGACCTTCTCGATCAGCCCGGTCAATTTGGCGATGCGCGCCTCGGCGAGATTGAGCTTCTGCCGGAGTGGTCCTTGCGCCTGGCGCTTGGCAGCTGCGCCCTTGCGCTCCTCGGCCTTGCTGGAGCTTTCCGCCTCCGCCTTGCCGCGCTGGACCGGCTTGTCGCGACCGAGCACGTAGTCGCGATAGTCGTCCATGTCGCCGTCGAAGCTCTTCACCGTGCCGTCTCCGACCAGCCAGAGCCGGTCGGCGCACGCCTCGATCAGGAAGCGGTCGTGGCTGACCAGGATGACGGCGCCGGGATAGTCGTTGATCGCCTTGACGAGGGCGGTGCGGCTGTCGATGTCGAGATGGTTGGTCGGCTCGTCCAGAATGAGCAGATGCGGGCCGCCGAAAGTGGCAATGCCGAGCATCAGGCGCGCCTTCTCGCCGCCAGAGAGGTTCTTCACCGGCGTGTCGGCCTTGTTGGCGGGAAAGCCGACCTGCGCGGTCCGCGCCCGCACGCGCGCCTCCGGCGCATCCGGCATCAACTCGCGGATATGGCCGACCGGCGTGTCCTCCATCCGCAATTCGTCGAGCTGGTGCTGGGCGAAATAGGCCGTCTCCAGCTTGGAGGATCGGCGCATCTCGCCCGAAAGCGGCGCGAGGCGTCCGCCGATCAGCTTGCAGAAGGTCGACTTGCCGTTGCCATTGGCCCCGAGCAGCGCTATCCGGTCGTCCGGCGCGAGCGACAGGTTGAGCCGCTGCAGCACCTTGCGCTCGCCATAGCCGGCGCTGGCGCTCTCCAGCGTGATCATCGGCGGTGAGAGCGTCCGCTCCGGCGCCGGGAAATTGAACGGCTGCACATCGCGATCCTCGATGACCGCGATCTCCTGCATCTTCTCCAGCCGCTTGACGCGCGACTGCGCCTGGCGCGCCTTGGTGGCCTTGGCTTTGAAGCGGTCGACGAAGGATTGCAGGTGCTTGCGCTCGGCCTCCTGCTTCTCGCGCGCCTTGGCGAGATGGGCCTGCTTCTCGGCCCGCAGCCGCTCGAAATCGCTGTAGCCGCCGCGATAAATCGTCAGCTTGCCCTGGTCGAGATGCAGAATATGGTCGACGCAGGTGTCGAGCAACTCGCGGTCGTGGCTGACGACCAGCACCGTATGCGGATAGCGCTCGAGATAATCGTAGAGCCAGAGGGTGCCTTCTAGGTCGAGGTAGTTGGTCGGCTCGTCGAGCAGCAGCAAATCGGGTTCGGAGAACAGCACGGCGGCGAGTGCAACGCGCATGCGCCAGCCGCCGGAGAAGTCGGAGCAGGGGCGCCGCTGCGCCTCCTCGTCGAAGCCGAGCCCGTACAGCACGGTTGCGGCCCGTGCCGGGGCGGAATGGGCGCCAATATCAGCGAGCCGCGTCTCGATCTCGGCGATCCGCATCGGGTCGGTCGCGCTCTGCGCCTCCTTCATCAGCGCGGCGCGCTCGGTGTCGGCGGCCAGCACGACCTCGATCAGCGACTCCGGTCCGCCTGGAGCCTCCTGCGCCACCCCGCCGATGCGCATGCCCTTGGGCAGGGCGACATTGCCGCCCTCCGGCGAGAGGTCGCCGGTGATGATGCGAAACAGCGTCGTCTTGCCGGTGCCGTTGCGGCCGACGAGGCCGACGCGCGAGCCGGTGGGCAGGAAGGCGCTGGCCTTGTCCAGCAGCAGGCGTTCGCCGAGGCGGTAGGTGATGTCGTTGAGGGTCAGCATGGCGAGCGGGGTTTAGCGCGCTTTGGCCTTCGCTGGAAACGGCCCAGCGCGGGAATTCGCGGACATCCGCCGAAGCGGCGCGGTTGCCCTAAGGGCACCGCCATGGTTTCTCCATGTTTCCGCCACGGCATGGTCGAGCCGAACCGGCATCCAAAGACAGGGTAACGCACTGATTCGCAAAGAGCATCCATGGAATTCGGCTCTCTGGTCCGGCGCCCGCGCCGGGTATCGCTCGCAGCCGCCGTCGTCGCGCTGTTCGCTCTCGTCCTCGGCAGCGCAGCTGCGCTCGCCGCCTTCGCACCGCTGCCTGGCTCCTTGTGAGGCTGTTGCGGCACGCTCTGTGCTTCAATCAACGTTAACCGCGCTCGTGTTCGCTGTTTCAAAGCAGTCGACGTCGGGCGAGGACCTGATTCGTGTTCAGCCTCAGAATCAGGCTTCCTGTCGCTATGCTCGCTCTGGCCTTGCTCGCCGCCGTGGCGGTGGGCTCGTCTGCCTATCTCGCCGTATCGAGCTGGGCGCAAAGCGCCGTGCGTGAGCGCATGCACGCCGTGGCCGAAAGCCATGTCCGCGCGATCGAGCGGCGCTGGTCGCAGCTTCGCGCGGAGCTCGCCGTCCAGGCCCGCAGCGCCTTCACCGTCTCGGCACTCGACGAGATCGGCAAATGGCTGGAGCTCGGCCCGCACGACCAGAAGAGCATCCTCGGATACTATCAGGGCGATGGTTCGCTATCGCTGGCCGAGCGCATAGCCCGCACCGGCCGCGAGCACCAGCACGGCTATTCCTGGCGGCATGTTCCAGTCCACGAGACCTATTCGGCGGCGCTGAAGCAGTTCAACTATGCTGATATCTACCTGGTCTCGCGCAGGGGCAGGGTGGTCTACAGCGTCACCAAGGGCCCCGAGTTCGGTCGCCTCCTGAGCGATGAGGATCTTGCCGGCACTGGCCTGGCGAAATCAGTGGAGCTGGCGCGCGGCAAAGCGGCCGGCGAGCAGGTGGTGCTCGACTTCGCCCCCTATGATCCGGTCGGCGGCGATCCGCGCGCCTTCCTGGCGGCGCCGTTCTACGATGCCGAGGCCGGAACGGGCGAACAGGTCGGGACGATCGTCATCGCCGTCGATACGCGCCTGATCGACGACGTCCTCGCCTTCAATCCGGCCGGCTCCGGCGCCGAGCGGATCTTCGTCATCGGCTCCGACGGGTTCATGCGTTCCAATCCGGCGGCCCGCCGCAATGGCGCCTCGCCACGCGAGACTCTCGACCGGAGCCGGCTGGCGGGGCAGCCTGAGAACGCCCTCATTCGCATGACCAGCCATGACGGCCGGCCGCTGGTCGCGAGCGGCCGGGAGGTGGCGATCGGCGACTGGCGCTGGCTGCTCTGGCTCACCGCTCCCGAGAACGCGGCCTTCGCCGTGGTCGGCACGATCCGCAGTGCGGTCATTTCCGCCGGCTTGTTGGTGTTGTTGCCGCTGTTCGGCATCGCGATCCTGCTTGGTTGGTCGGTGGCCCGTCCGATCGCCAGGCTATCCGACAGGCTGGCAGGCGTCGCGGCAGGGCGGACGGAGGAAGAGATTCCCGGAGCCGGACGCCGCGACGAGATCGGCGGAATCGCCAACTCGATCGAGCTGATCCGCGAAACTTTGCGCAGTGAGGCACGGCGCCGGGAGGCCGAGCAGGAGATTCGCCGAACCGAGGCCGAGCAGCACCGGCGTGCATTGTTGAAAGAATTGGCGGGCGAACTCGAGGACTCGGTCCGGACCGTTTCGGCCTCCGTCTCGGTCTCCGCGGAAACCCTGGGCACCACCGCACATCAGCTGGCGGAAGGCGCGCGCGAGACGCAAGCTGGCGCCGCCGACACCGATGGCGCGACCGGCAACGCCATTCGCAGCGTCCGGTCGATCGAGCGGGCGGCGCAGGATCTGCTCGGCGCCGTCGACGCCCTGGCCGCCGAGGTGCGTTCCTCGGATGCAACCGCGGGCCAGGCGCGCGAACATGCGGATTCGGTGAGTCAGATCGTCGATGGCCTGTCCAATGGCGCCGAGCGCGTCTCGGAGGTGGTCGGGCTGATCTCGGCGATCGCCGGCCAGACGAATCTGCTGGCGCTCAACGCCACCATCGAGGCGGCCCGCGCCGGCGAGGCCGGTAAGGGCTTCGCTGTCGTCGCCAATGAAGTGAAGTCGCTGGCGACCCAGACCGCCAATGCGACGCAGGACATTGCTCGCCAGATCGACGCGATGAACCAGGCGACCGCCGCGACGGTCGAAGGCATCGCCGGCATTCGCGCGCTGGTGCAGGAGCTGAACGAGGCGACGCGCCGCACAAGCCAGACCATGCAACGCCAGCATGGAGCGGCGCACGCGATCGCGGCCGAAGTCCTGGCTGCGACGCAGGAGATCGTTCTGATCGGCCAGGCGACCGGCCAGGTGGCGCTCGCCTCGCGCAACACCGCTGGCGCGTCGGACGCCGTACTGAAAGCCGCCGGAGAACTGACCGAGCTGGCGCAGGCGCTGAACGCCCGCGTCGACCACGTCATCGGCGAACTCCGCGTCGCCTGAGCGCTTGTCGTGACAGGCTACGTTGGCTAACGCTCAGGCCATGAGCCACACTGCTTTCTATGCCGGGTCGTTCGACCCCGTCACCAATGGCCATCTCGACATGATCGAGGCCGCTTGCCGGCTGGTCGACAGACTGGTCCTCGCCATCGGCGTCCACCCTGGCAAGACGCCGATCTTCTCCGCCGAGGAGCGGGCTGAGCTGCTGCGCGCCATTGCCGGTCCCGTCGCGGCCAAGTTCAAGACTGAGCTCGAGGTCACGACCTTCGCTGACCTGACCATCGACGCGGCCAAGCGCGCCGGCGCCACCATCCTGGTGCGCGGCCTGCGCGACGGCACCGATCTCGACCTCGAAATGCAGCTCGCCGGCATGAACCACACCATGGCGCCCGACCTGCAGACCGTGCTGCTGCCCTCGACGCCGCAGGCGCGGCACATCACCGCGACGCTGGTGCGCCAGATCGCCTCGATGGGCGGCGATGTCTCTGCCTTCGTTCCGCCAATTGTCAGCGACAGGCTGAAGGCGAAGTTCGCCAGGCGCTGACCCTTCCCGCGCAATGCAATCTGCATTTTGGCTGAATGCGATCTGCATTAGCGTTTGCAATTTGCAAACGCCGATGGTGTCTCTGGACTAATCTGAATCGGTGCGCGGTCTCGGCGCATCGCCCTCCAACGAGTGTTCCGATGCGCCTGTCCCGCTATTTCCTGCCGATCCTGCGCGATACGCCCAAGGAGGCGGAGATCGTCTCGCACCGGCTGATGCTGCGCGCCGGCATGATCCGCCAGCAATCCGCCGGCATCTACTCCTGGCTGCCGCTTGGCCTGCGCGTGCTCGACAAGATCAGCGCGATCGTCCGGGAGGAGCAGAATCGCTCGGGCGCGATCGAGATCCTGATGCCGACCATCCAGTCGGCCGATCTCTGGCGCGAGAGCGGGCGCTACGACGCCTATGGCAAGGAAATGCTGCGCATCAAGGACCGGCACGACCGCGACATGCTCTACGGGCCGACCAATGAGGAGATGGTCACCGAGATCGTCCGCTCCTACGTCAAGTCCTACAAGGACCTGCCGCTCAACCTCTACCACATCCAGTGGAAGTTCCGGGATGAGGTGCGTCCGCGCTTCGGCGTGATGCGTGGCCGCGAATTCCTGATGAAGGACGCCTATTCCTTCGATCTCGACAAGGAATCGGCGCGTCACGCCTACAACCGCATGTTCACCGCCTATCTGCGCACCTTCGCCCGGCTCGGCCTGAAGGCGATCCCGATGCGCGCCGACACCGGCCCGATCGGCGGCGATCTTTCGCATGAGTTCATCGTGCTCGCCTCCACTGGTGAGAGCGAGGTCTTCTGCCACAAGGATTATCTCGACTTCGCGACGCCGGCTGCCGACACCGATTTCGACAGCGTCGAAGGCTTGCAGGGCGTCGTCGACAAGTGGACGAGCCTCTATGCCGCCACGGAGGAGATGCACGACAAGGCCGCCTTCGAGGCGATCCCCGCCGACAAGCAGGTTTCGGCCCGCGGCATCGAGGTCGGCCACATCTTCTATTTCGGCACCAAGTACTCCGAGCCGATGGGCGCGAGCGTGACAGGCCCTGACGGCCAGCAGGTGCTGCTGCATGGCGGCTCCTACGGCATCGGCCCGAGCCGCCTCGTCGCCGCGCTGATCGAAGCCGGTCATGACGAGGGCGGCATCGTCTGGCCCGACGAGATCGCGCCCTTCGACATCGCCGTGCTCAACCTCAAGGTCGGCGACGCCGCCAGCGACGCGGCCAGCGAGCAGCTCTACAAGGGCCTCGCCGCCAAGGGCTATGACATGGTCTACGACGATCGTGACGAGCGCCCGGGCGGCAAGTTCGTCACCGCCGACCTGATCGGCATTCCCTGGCAGATCATCGTCGGTCCGAAGGGGCTGGCCGAGGGCAAGGTTGAGCTCAAGCGCCGCGCCGGCGGCGAGCGCGAGCTGGTTTCGCTCGAGGCGGCGCTGGCGCGCTTCCCGGGCAAGGGTGCGAGGACGAACGCGTGAGCGGAGGAGGGCGGTCATGAGCGCCGTCGCCGAGGCTCGGGAGAGCGTGCCGACCGGCACCAAGGCCTTCGCCGGTTTCGAATGGCTGCTCGCCGGTCGCTATCTGCGCACGCGCCGACGCGAGGGTTTCGTCTCGGTCATCGCCGGCTTCTCGTTCCTCGGCATCCTGCTCGGCGTCGCCACGCTGATCATCGTGATGTCGGTGATGAACGGTTTCCGCAAGGAGCTGCTGGAGAAGATCGTCGGCGTCAACGGCCACATCTTCGCGACCCCGATCGACCGGCCGCTCGACGATTACGAGCAGGTCGCGGCCAAGCTGCGCCAGGTCCAGGGCATCAAGCTGGCGATTCCGCTGGTCGAGGGACAGGCGCTGGCTTCCTCACAGGTCGGCAATGGCGGCGTATTGGTGCGCGGCATCTCGGAAGCGGACATCAAGTCGATTCCCTTCATCGGCGGTAACATCCGTCAGGGTACGCTCGACGGCTTCGACACCGCCGGCGGCGTCGCGATCGGCCGGCGGCTGGCGGGCTCGCTTGGCCTGCAGGCCGGCGACACCATCACCATCGTCACCCCGCGCGGCGCTTCGACGCCGTTCGGGACGGCGCCGCGGATCAAGGCCTATCCGGTCACGGCGGTCTTCGAGATCGGCATGTCGGAATTCGACGCCTCCTTCGTCTTCATGCCGCTCGGCGAGGCCCAGGCCTATTTCAACCGCGACGGCGACGTGAACGTCATCGAGATCTTCATCAACGATCCCGACCAGACACAGGCCGTGCGCGACCGGATCGAGGCCGATCCCCCACGTCCGCTGGTGCTGTCCGACTGGCGCCAGCGTAACCGCACCTTCTTCAATGCGCTCGAGGTCGAGCGCAATGTGATGTTCATCATCCTGACCCTGATCGTGCTGGTCGCGACGCTGAACATCGTCTCGGGCCTGATCATGCTGGTGAAGGACAAGACCGAGGACATCGCGATCATGCGCACCATGGGCGCCTCGCGCGGCACGGTGCTGCGCGTGTTCCTGATCACGGGCGCTGCGATCGGGGTGCTCGGCACCTTTGCCGGCTTCGTGCTCGGCATCGTCTTCGCCAAGAACATCCAGACGATCAACAAGGGGGTGAGCAGCCTCCTCGGCATCAATCCCTGGGATCCGACCGTGCGTTTCCTCAGCGACATTCCCTCGGTGATCGACTGGCGCGAGGTTGCCGCCGTGGTGGTGATGACGCTCGTCCTGTCGCTTCTGGCGACGCTCTATCCGGCCTGGAAGGCGGCGCGGCTCGACCCCGTCAAAGCCTTGCGGATGGGCTGAGGGCGGAATCGATGGCAACCGAGACCCCCGCGCTCTTCCTGTCGCAGATCGAGCGTTATTACCCCCAGTCGGACGGCCCGCTCGAAGTGCTGCGCAAGGCCGACTTTGCGATCTGGCCCGGTGAGCTCGTGGCGCTGGTCGCCCCTAGCGGCACCGGCAAGTCCACCCTGCTGCATGTTGCCGGCCTGCTCGAGAGCCCGGATTCGGGGGAGGTCTTCATCGGCGGCGTGCCGACTTCGCAGCTCGACGACAAGGGATTGACCCGGCTGCGCCGCACCGAGATCGGCTTCGTCTACCAGTTCCACCACCTCCTGCCGGAGTTCACTGCGCTGGAGAACGTCGTCCTGCCGCAGCGCATTCGCGGGCTCGGCAAGGTCGAGGCGGAATCGCGTGCGACCGAGCTCCTGAGCTTCCTCGGCCTCGGCGAGCGGCTCGACCATCTGCCGGGCGAATTGTCAGGCGGCGAGCAGCAGCGCGTCGCCATCGGCCGCGCCGTCGCCAATGCGCCGCGCGTGCTGCTGGCGGATGAGCCGACCGGCAATCTCGATCCGCACACCTCGCTGCACGTCTTCAACACGCTTCTGGCGCTGGCGCGGGCCTCGGGGCTGGCGGCGCTGATCGCGACGCATAATCTCGACCTCGCCGCCCGTATGGACAGGCAAGTTACGATCCGGGACGGGATGGTGGTGCCGCTGGGCTGACGTTTCGGCTCAGCGCCCGCCGCGGTCGTAGCACTCGGCGAAATAGAGCATGAAGGCGTCGACCAGCCCGTCCTCGTAGGGAGCGGTCTTGGCTTCCCAGCGCGCGACATAGGCGTCCCAGAGCTTGCCCTTGCGCGAAGAGAGCAGGCCGTCGAGCCCGCGTCCGGCGTCGAGGCTTTCGGCGACCGCCTGGGGATCGAGATCCTCGACCAGCATGCGCAGCGCGTGCTGCATGGCCGAATAGGTCTTGATCTGGTGGATCTTGAGGTCCTTGAAGCTCTCCTCAAAGGCCTTCTGCGCATTGAGGTAGCCGCTGGTCGGCCGGCCCAGGATCAGCTTCAGCGCGTCCTCGATCGTCGGCGAGAACTTCAGCGGGTTGTTGTCCTGAGCCTGGATCATCGTCTGGTTGGAGCTGCGGGCGATGCGCTTGCTTTCGGCGCGCGCCGCCAGAAGCGCCTTCAGCTCGATGGCGATCAGGCGCATAAGCGCGCCGGTCTGCTCGGCGAAGGCGCCAGGGTCCTGCCAGGATAGTTCCTCGACTGGCAAACCCGCGCCGCGCGCGAAACGGGCAATGAATTCGGCAGCCGAGATCGACGGGCCGCCAGCCTGGCTCCCAATTGGCGGTGGGGGCGGAGGCGGGGAAGCGGCAGGTCGCGGCGGCGGTTCGTAGGGCGCGTCGAAGCTCGGGCGGGCCGGGGACTCGGCTGGTGCCTCGTCCCAGGGATTGACGGCGGCCGCGGCCGAGGGGGGGCGGCGCGGCGTTGGGATCGGCGCGATCGGTTCGGCTTCCGGCGCCGGAGAAGGCTGATAGGGCGCCCACGCATATTCGTCCGGCTGGGACGGCGGCGGTGATGGCGCGGGGGGCGACGCGTAGACTTGCGCCGACTCCGACGGTGTCGGGATATCGGCGGCCCAGTCGATGAAGGGCGCGTGCACTGGCTGGTATTTCTGTGGCGGGATCAGGTCGCGGCGGGCGATCGGCGGCGCTTCGTCGCCATTCGACTCCCAGAGCGATTCGCCTGGTGGCGGCGGCACCGGCGCCCGCTCGGCAAGGCCGGGCGATCCGCGTTCCGCTTCGTCGATCGCCACCGCGATGATGTAGTGGCCGATCTCGAGCCGGTCGCCGTGCTGGAGGCGATAGGGCGATTGTACGCGATAGGCCCCGCCATTGACGAAGGTGCCGTTGGTCGAGATGTCGCGCAGCCAATAGGCGTTGTCGCTGAAGCGTACCTCGCAGTGGCGGCCTGATATGGCGCGGCTCGGGTCCGGCAGGCACCAGTCGAGATGCTGGTCGCGGCCGATGTCGAGCCCGCGCCCGCCGCTCAGCGTCACACTGAGCGGGCCGCCATCCGGCAGCGAAGCCTGATTCTCGATCGTCAGCGTCAGCGCCATGTCGGGCCGCCCGCTTCGCCAGCACCGCAAACCAGGCGCCGCACCGGCGCCTGGGCCATGCTATGCTCTCGTCCTGCCGCTTTCGTCATCGACCAGACGAATGCACGCTTCGATGCAATTTCGCAATGCGGCATCGCGCTCGCGCTCCGGAACGCGTCCGAGCGCAGTCAGAACGGCGACGCGAGCGGTCTTCGCAGTCAGGTCCGGCGGACAAGGCAAGGCGTGGGTCGTGACCATGCTGCCCCCGGAATAGCCAGCCGCCAGCGCGACCCAGGTCCCCAGATTGGCGTGATCGCCGGTTTCGCCGATCGTCAGGGCGGCGCGACGGGTCTGGTCGGTCGGGTCGCGGACCCAGGTCTCCGCCGCCTTCAATCCCGAATCGTCGGAGGTGTTGGCCAACTGCATCCGCTGGACGCATTGCAGGGCCCACCAGACTGCTTCCCGGCGCGGCATCAGGAAGGCGCAGAATCCGATCGCGTCCTTTTGGTGCCCGGCCGTGGCGAGATTGCGCAGGAAGGTCAGCGGCGATTCTGTCGTCGGCGCGGTGTGGATGATCTCCCGGGCGGATGGAAAGGCCTCGAAGACCTCCTGGGCCGTGCTGAAACGCAACTTCGACATGGCGACCTCAGTTGATCTTGACGATGCCGCCCGTGATGATGGTCATGCCGCCGCCGTTGACCTCGGTCTTCGCGGTGCTTTCCACCTTGATCATCGGCGAGGTGATCGTGATGTTGGTCGGTGTCATCGTGATCTCGCTCTGGCCGCAGACCAGCTTGATCTCCAGCGCCGCCTCGACATAGCGCTTGCCCTGTTTGACGTGCAGCTTGTCGCTGCCGCTCAGGATCTGCGTCGTGCGCGCGAAGTCGGTTGGCCCGCCCTCGAATTTCTCGCCGACATCGCGGGTTTCGATGTTGAAGACCTCGGTCTTGTGGTCTCGCTCCGCCTGCATGGAGAAGACCTCCTTGCCAGCGAGGTCCTCGAACTTGATCTCGTTGAACTTGCCTGACTTGCCGCCGCCGTCGGTCGATTCCGATTTCAGCCCCGACTGGGTCTTGTTGGCCGGCAGATCGTAAGGCGGCATGTGCTGGTCGTTGACCACCGCACCGGTGATGATGGGGCGGTCCGGATCGCCGCCGATATAGGAGACGACGACCTCCTGTCCGATGCGCGGGATGATCTGGCCGCCCCAGTTCTTGCCCGACCAGCTTTGCGCGACGCGCACCCGGCAGGAGGTCGACTCCTTCTCGCGGTCCCAATGGAAGCGCAGCCAGACGCGGCCATATTTATCGACGTCGATATCGCCTTCCTCGCCCTTGTTCTTCTCACCGACCACCTTGGCCGTGTCCGGCCCGATAACGAGCGGCGAGGGGGTCACGAGTGGGGCACGGAAGCGCTTGTCGGCCTTCTGCAGCTCATAGGAGCCGTGATAAATCGCCTCGTCCGCGCGTTTCGACGAGCGGTAGCTCTGGACACCGTAGGCGTGCGTCGCGCGCACCACCAGGTACTCTGCATTCTCGGCGCCAACTGCGTGGTCGCTCAGCGTCATCAATGTGCCGGGGTTGAGGCTTGGTGCCTCGCCCATGGCCAGCCGCCGCTCGTCCTGCGCCTGCTCGGCCTGGACCTGGATGCGGGCGAGCGTCTCGCCCTTGCCACGGTCGAGATAGGCGCCGGGGTAGTCATAAGCTTCATAGGCCTTGGTCCGTGGGAAGCCTTCCTCCGCCCTGGCGGTCAGATCGGAGGTCGATTTCTCGAAGTCGTAGTCCTTGAGCTCGACCTTGCCGGTGCGCAACCGGCGCTGCGCGGACCACTGCGTCAGATGTTCGATCGGCCGCCGCTGGTGGCTCTTGTCCTTCGGCATGAAAGGATAGGCGCTACCGCCGCCGGCAAAGGTCGGTTCTGCGGCGGCGCTGACGGTATCGTGCGAACTACGTGCATCCGAGAGGACCAGCTTGTGGTCACCCTCGCTGTGCTGGAAGTAGTAGTAGATGCCATACTTCTCCATCAGCCGCAGAACGAAGTCGAGATCGCTCTCGCGATACTGCACGCAATAGTCGATCACCGGCGGCTTCTCGCTGACACGGTCGTCGAAGCTCGCCTTGTCTTCCTTTCCGAAGATCGCCTTGATGATGTCGATCGCAGTCTTGCTCTTGAAGATGCGGCAGTCGGAGCGCTGCGAGAGCAGCCACAGCCAAGGACGCAACACGAACCGGTAGTGGTCGAGGTCGTTTTCGCGGCCCAGCCACTGGGCCTCGACGAGCACGCCGTTGAAGATCCGTTCCTTGCCGTTTTTCAAGGTCATCTTGATGGCGCATTTTTCGCCGATCAAGTTTTGCAAATCGGCATTCGCAGTCGTACAGGTAGCTTCCGCGTGGTAAACGAACAATTCGCTTAGAGCTTCTCGCGCTTCGAATTTAAGCAACGAAAAGACATCTGGTCCTGCTGGTGTTGTAAAGGAGGCAAGTCTTTTGGATTGTCCAACGGCGGCGGCCATTAACCAAACCTCATGGTTTGCGACAAGAGACGACTATTGACGCAGCAAGTGCTGCGAGTCATAATTCGCGCCGTCAGTCTTCAACCGCCTCAGCGAACCTAAACAGGAGGAAGGCCATGCGCAAGCACGCCCTTGTCATGGTTAGTGCCGCTCTTGCCGCAGGCTTCTGCGCCCTGTCGCCGCTTTCCGCGCAGGCGCAGGCCTACAAGGCGGACGATATCGTCAAGCACTTCGGAGCCACCAAGCCGAATCTGGGAGTTTCCCGCGGTCTGTGTGTCGGCACCGAGGCCGAATGCAACAAGGCTGGCCACGTCGTGAAGCCGCCGACCGCCTTCGATCTCGTCGTCAAGTTCAAATACAATTCCGACGTACTCGAGCCCGAGGCGCGGGTGAATCTCGACGAGTTCGCCAAAGCGCTGAAGGATCCTCAGCTCTCGGCCAGCAGCTTCCTCGTCGAAGGGCATACTGATGCGACCGGCACGGCAGACTACAATCTGAGTCTCTCCGAGCGCCGGGCCAAGGCGGTGGTGCGCTATCTCAGCGAGCGCGGTGTCGACACGGCCAAGCTGGTTCCGCGCGGCTACGGCCAGACCAAGCCACTTTCGGGCGACAAGTTCTCGGCCGACAATCGCCGGGTCGAGACGCGGCTGCAGGTGGAATGACGGGCGGCCGGCTGGGTCCCGACACACTCGATCGACCGTGAGGGGGCATGGCCGCGCTGAATTTCGCTGACCTGGCGAAGCCGGTTCCCGGCGATGAGCCCTGCGGCCCCGATCCCGATGCCGATCCCGACATCATGAATGTGCTGGCGCGCCTCGAAGTGGTGCTGCCGACCTCCTATTTCCGGCGGGATGACGAAGGCCGCCAAGTATCCTTCGATCGCAGCACGATTGATTTTCCCGCGACCTTCGGCGATCTTGGCAAGATCCTGAAGCAGAGCCGCGACCTGCGCGGCTTCGTGCTCGCCGCCAAGTTCTGCCTGCTCAATCGCGACATTGCCGGCTTTGCCGCCAGCCTCGGATTGATCACAAGCTATCTCGGCGACTGCTGGGAGCAGGTCTATCCGAGAGCCGAGGACGGCGACTTCATCATGCGCGAGGTCGCGCTGCAGGGGCTCGACGAGAACGCCACGATCCTCTTGCCACTGCAGCATGCGACGCTCTTCACCAGCAAGCGGCTCGGGCCGGTCATTTTTCGCAGCCAGCTCATCGCCTTGGGCGAATTGCGCGCCGGCGAGGACGAGCAGCATCCGGACGCCGGCGGCATCGCCGCCGCGCTCAAGGAAGCGGAGCTGTCCGACCTGACGGCGATGCTCGGCCATGTCGTCGCCAGCCGCGACGCACTCTCTCGGCTGCGCGAGATCTGGAGCGAAAAACTCGGGGCCGATCAGGCCGTGACCTTCCCGCGGCTCGCCGGGCTGCTCCAGCAGATCATAGAGTTCCTCGAAGGCGCGATCGAGCGCAAGGCGCCGTCAGGGCAGGGAAGCGCTGCCGTGGAAGCGCCAGCCGGAACTGGCGGGGCGATCACTATCGCCCAGGTCGCCATCCCGGCTGGAGCCTGCGCGTCCGTGGCCGAGGCGCAGGCCGCGCTCGCCGGCTGTCTTGCCTATTTTCGCCGAGTTGAGCCGTCGAGCCCGGCGGTGCTGCTGATCGGGCAGGCGCAACGCCTGATCGGCAAATCGTTGATCGAAGTCATCCAGATCATGTTCCCCGAGCATGTCGACAAGGCGATGCTCGAGATCGGCGACGACACAAAGTACCAGCTGCCGCTGGAGCGCCTCGGTGGCGACGGCTACGAGAGCGGCAACGATAGCAGCGGCTATGACGACGATTATTCATCCAGCGACGACGAAAGCTCGTCCTATGATGAAGAGGTGAGCAACGAAGGAGAGGCTGACGACGAATCCGGGGAGGCGGAGACGGAAACGTCGGAGGATGCGGACGGTGCGGCAGAAGACGCGCAAGCCGAAGCCGAGGCCGCACCGGATCCGAACGAGGCTTCAGCCGGCGCCATGCACTCGCCTGCGATCATCGTCGCGAGCCGCCCCGAAGCGATCGCGCGGATGAAGTCAGTGGCGGCGTTCTATCGCCACGCCGAGCCCTCCAATCCGGTCCCGCTGCTGGTGGACAAGGCCTGTGCGCTGGCGCAGCAGGATTTTCTCTCGTTGCTGAGCGATATCCTCCCTGACGTCGGCATAAGGCAGGGCAGCGACGAATAATGCTGCGGCGGTCAGGCGAAGAGCTTCGCACGCATCATTCGTTCGGTGGATGTGCAGACGTCATCCATCTGCAAACTTGGGCTGGCTGGGATCCTTCGCAGCCGATGCGGACAGTCCGACAGGAACTGTCAAGCCGTCGGCAAGTGTGTATGGTATAGCGAGCCGGATCGTTAGCGTGGTATCACGCTGTCCTTGCGTGATGCCTCTAGAGGAAGGGGCGCCGACATGGCCGGAGATTCAGGGCAGAAGTTCATTCGCCGCAACAGGCCGCCGCGGGTCCACATCACCTACGAGGATCCCTACAACGCGGATCAGAAGATCGAGCTGCCCTTCGTGATGGGCGTCCTTGCCGATCTGTCCGGCAATGCGTCCGCAGTCGAGAAACCGGATGTCGGCGAGCGCAAGTTCCTCGACATCGACATGGACAATTTCGATCAGCGCATGGCTGCAATCGAGCCTGGCGCCGCCTTTGCGGTGCCCAACAGGCTCGGCGACGGCGGGGACAAGCTCTCGGTCTCGCTCAAGTTCAAGAAGTTCGACGATTTCAGCCCGGCTGCCATCGCCCGCCAGATTCCGGCGACTGCCAAGCTGCTCGAGGCGCGCGAACAGCTCGCCAACCTGTTGCGCTACATGGATGGCAAGGTCGCGGCCAGCGATCAGATCAAGGCCTTGCTCGCCGATCCGCAATTGATGGCGGCGCTGAAGGACAAGCTCGGCGAAAAGCCGGCTGGTGACGACAAGCAGGACGGGAACGGTTGAGCGAGGCGGCCATGGCGGAAGCACAGATCCAACAACCAGGCGCGGCAACTGCTGAAACGCAGGGCACCGACGACTTCTCGGCTCTCCTGAAGCAGAGCTTCAAACCGAAGACCGAACGGGCGGCGACCGAGGTCGAGAATGCGGTCGCGACCCTGGTCAACCAGGCGCTCGCCGACTCGACGCTGATCAAAGGTGACGTCCTCGACACGATCGAGGAGATGATCGCCCGGCTCGATGCCAAACTCTCCGAGCAGATGAACGAGGTGCTGCACGCGCCTGAGTTCCAGAAGCTCGAGAGCGCCTGGCGCGGTCTCAACTACCTCGTCTTCAACTCCGAGACCGATGCTCAGTTGAAGATCAAGGTCATGAACATCGGCAAGAGCGAGCTCTACCGTAACCTGAAGACCTATCCCGGCGCCCGCTGGGACCAGAGCCCGCTCTTCAAGCAGATCTACGAGCAGGAATTCGGTCAGCTTGGCGGCCAGCCCTTCGGCGCCATGGTCGGCGACTACCACTTCAGCCATGTTCCTGCGGACGTGCAGTTGCTGCGCGATCTCTCCAAGGTCGCCGCCGCCGCTCATGCTCCGCTCTTCACCGGCGCCGATCCGACGCTGATGGGCATGGACTCCTGGACCGAACTCTCCAATCCGCGCGATCTCGGCAAGGTCTTCGACACGCCCGACTACGCGGCCTGGAAGGGCCTGCGCGACGCGGCCGACTCCCGCTATGTCGGCCTGTGCCTGCCGCGGGTGCTGTCGCGGGTGCCCTACGGCGCCAAGTCGGAGCCGGTCGAGGAGTTCGCCTTCGAGGAGGACACCGACGGTCACAAGGGCGAGAAGTACGCCTGGATGAACGCCGCCTATGCCATGGCGGTGAACATCAACCGCGCCTTCAAGGAGTATGGTTGGTGCACCCGCATCCGCGGTGTCCAGTCGGGCGGCGAGGTGCTGAACCTGCCGACCCATACCTTCCCGACCGATGACGGTGGCGTCGATCTGAAATGCCCGACCGAGATCGCGATCAGTGATCGTCGCGAGGCGGAGTTGGCCAAGTCAGGGCTGATCCCGCTGATCCATCGCAAGAACACCGACAAGGCGGCGTTCATCGGCGCGCAGTCGCTCTACAAGCCCAAGGCCTTCTTCGGGCCGGACGGCGTCGCGGCGACTGCTTCCGACAATCTGTCGTCGCGTCTGCCGTACATGTTCGCCGTGTCCCGCTTCGCGCACTATCTGAAGTGCATGGTGCGCGACAAGGTCGGCTCCTACAAGGAGCGCGAACCCCTGCGTCGCTGGCTGCAGGAGTGGATCACCGAATATGTCGATGGCGATCCGCTGAACTCCAGCGAGGAGACGAAGGCGCGCAAGCCCCTGTCCGAAGCGCGCATCGACGTCTTCGAGGACGAGGAGAACCCTGGCTACTATTCGGCCAAGTTCTATCTCCGGCCGCATTTCCAGCTCGAGGGCATGGACATCGGCCTGAGCCTCGTCTCGCGCCTGCCGGCGCCCAAGACCTGAGACCCGGGCGCGCCGCCGGCGCGCAGGACACCCAGGACGATAGATGGCCCTGCGCTTGCCGCGCAGGGAGAGTGGCGACGCATGGGGGGAGCTCTCCAGGCGACGCGAGTTCTATGCCCAAATCACCTGAAACAGCCAACCATTGGAGAGCACCATGGCAAGCGACTTCCTGCTTGAGATCGACGGCATCAAAGGCGAAAGCCAGGATTCCAAGCACAAGGAGACGATCGAGATCGAATCCTTCTCCTGGGGCGTGAGCAACTCGGGAACGCACGCAGCCGGTCATGGCGGCGGCGCCGGCAAGGCCAGCTACCAGGACCTGCACTGCACGGCCAATGTCAGCAAGGCCTCGCCCGTGCTGATGCTGAAATGCGCCACCGGTGATCACATCAAGAAGGCCGTGCTTTTCGTCCGCAAGCAGGGCAAGGAGCAGCAGGAATTCTACAAGGTCACCCTCGAGGATCTGCTGGTCTCCAGCTACCAGTCCGGCGATTCGACTGGCGGTAACCCGGTCCCGACCGACCAGTTCTCGCTGAACTTCTCCAAGATCAAGTTCGAGTACAAGGTCCAGAACAAGGACGGCTCGCTCGGCGCGACCTCCACGGGTACCTGGAACCTCAAGGAGAACAAGGAGTAAGATCCTGCCGTCGCCGGGCTCGCTTCGGCGGGCCCGGCCGAG
Source organism: Rhizobiales bacterium 2SD (assembly GCA_005502805.1). Classification (GTDB taxonomy): domain Bacteria; phylum Pseudomonadota; class Alphaproteobacteria; order Rhizobiales; family Beijerinckiaceae; genus Allobosea. The sequence continues at coordinate 468,436 of SCMY01000003.1, forward strand.
GCGGGTTTCGGTGCCGACCGGCGGCGCCGGCCCCGCCAAGCCAAGAACGGACTCCCGCGCGACTGCGGCAGCAGTCCCCGGGAGTCCGTCGCTTTCAGCAATAGGTTCGGGGCAACGCGAATGGTCGATCCCAAGGCGAAGAACCGGTTGCGGCCGCCCTTGATGTTCGCGTTCCGCGAAGCGCATCGCAGCAAGGACGCCAAGGTGAATCTCGATCTGCGCGATGCCGGCGGAGAGCGGGTCGTGGCCGGTCGCCGCGCTGCGCCGCGGGCGGCTATCACAGAGAGCAGGCTTCGCCAGGAGATCGCCATCGACCTGGAGGCCTTGGTCAATACGATCAATTTCGGTTCGTCCACCGATCTGTCGCGGCACGAGCAGGTTCGGCGTTCCGTGCTCAATCACGGCTTTCCCGACATCCAGAACAAATCGATCGACGAGTACCGGGTCGGGTCGATCAAGGACGAACTCGCGCAGGTGCTGCTGGCCTATGAGCCGCGGCTGCTGAAGCAGTCGATCGTCGTCGAGCGTGACGAAGGACTCGACAAGGCGGAGCTCAAGATCCGCTTCATCGTGCGGGCCGACCTCAATTGCGAGCCGCTCAACATCCCCGTGCAATTCGTCGCCGATGTCGAGCTCGATACCGGCAAGATCGCGATCAAGAACCGATAGCGCATCATGAACCAGGAATTCCTCGATTTCTATAATCGTGAACTGCGGCTCTTCACCGAGCATACGAAAGAGTTCGCCGAGGAGTATCCCGGAATCGCCGAGCGGCTCGGCGGGTTGGTCGGCGAGCGCATGGACCCGATGGTCGGAGGCCTGCTCGAGGGCGCCGCCTTCCTCGCGGCACGTGTCCAGCTCAAGCTCAAGCACGAGTTCCCGGAGTTCACCAACAACCTGCTCGAGCAGCTCGTTCCGAATTATCTGGCGCCGACGCCGTCGGCTCTGCTCGCCGGGGTCGCGCCGGCCTATGGCGACCCGTCCTTGCGCGACGGTGTCGAGGTGCCGCGCGGCTCCTATCTCGACGCGACCTATGTCGAACGCGATCGGCGCGTCGCCTGCCGCTATCGGCTGGGGGCGACGGTGACTCTCTGGCCGTTCGATGTCGGGGCTGCCGAGTACATTGCCGCGCCTGGCCGGCTGCAGGCGCTCGGACTCCCGGCCGATCAGCGGGTGCTCTCCGGGCTGCGCCTTTCGCTGACGCATCGCGTCGCCAGCGACCTGGCCGAGGAGCCGTCGCCGGAAGAGGCGAAGAAGCTGCCGGCGGCCTGGTTTGCCGGCTGCAAGACACGCGACCTCACCGTGCACCTGCTCGGTAGCGAAGCTGACGCGATTGCGCTCTATGAGCAGATCTTCGCCGATCGTCTCGGCATCTATTTCCGCTATCTCGACGAGTTCGGCGATCCCGTCGTTCTCTCGGGCGCCGAGTGCGCCGTTGAGCAGATCGGCTTCGACGAGGACGATGCGCTGCTGCCGGCCGATACCCGGATATTCCGCGGCTTCGACCTGTTGCGCGAGCAATTCTGGTTCCCGCGCAAGTTCCTCGGCTTCAAGCTGACCGGGCTCGACAAGGTGATGTCGCGGCTGAAGGCGAAGACGGTCGATGTCGTCTTCGTCTTCGACGAGGTCAATACGCGTCTGGCAGCTGCGGTGCAGCGCGAGATGTTCGCGCTTTATGCCGCACCGGCGGTCAACCTGTTCGAGAAGACAACCGACCGCATCCCGGTTCGCAGGAACGAGCACGAATACCATGTCGTGCCCGATCGCAGCCGCATGCTCGACTACGAGCCGCACTCGATCCTCGATGTCTACGCGCACTTCACCGGTGGCCGTGACAAGCAGCCGGTCCACCCGCTCTATTCCTCGCCGGAGGGCGCGTCGCCGACACATGGTCTGCTCTACACGCAAAGGCGACTCCCGCGCCGGCGCTCGGCAGCCGAGCGACGTGAAGGCCGGGCCTCTGACTATACCGGCACCGAGATGTTCATCTCGCTCTACGAGCCGGCGACGGTCTCGGATGCCGCGTCCGTGGCGGAGCTGAGCGTCCGGGCGCTCTGTTCGAACCGCCATCTCACAGAGCATCTGCCGACCGGCATCGGCGGCGCCGATTTCCGTCTGATCGACAATGTCGTGCTCGACGTCACCTGCCTCGCCGGCCCGACGCCGCCGCGCGAGCCGGTCGTCTCGCAACTGCGGCTTCGTTCCGAGACTGCGAGCACCGGCGTCGTCGCCTGGCGGCTGATCAACCTGCTCAGTCTCAATCATCTCGGGCTCGTCCAGCGTGGCGCCGGTCAGAATGCCGAGGCTCTGCGTGAGATGCTCTCGCTCTTCGCCGATCTCGCCGACAGCGCCACCGAGCGCCGTATCCGTGGCATCAAGAGCGTCGACAGCCGCCCTGTCGTTCGCCGCTTTCCGCAGCGGGCGGGAACCGGTGCAGCTCGCGGGCTGGAAATCACCGTCCTCTTCGACGAGAAGGCCTTCGAGGGCAGCGGTGCCTTCCTGCTGGGCGCAATCCTCGATCGCTTCTTTGCCGAATACGCGGCGATGAACCACTTTACCCAGACGGTGATCCGCACCGTCGAGCGTGGCGAGGTCATGCGCTTTCCGCCGCGCGCGGGCACGAGGCGCATCCTGTGATGGAGACCGCGCCTTCTCCGCCGCCGGCGGCTCTCGACGACCTGCGCGTCGAGCCGCCTTTCGTCGAGGCGTTGCGAGCCGAGCCCTGGCGGCATGACTTCTATGCGGTGCTGCGCCGGATCGAGCGCAGCTTTCCGGAGCGCGAGCGCATCGGCGACGTTGCCGCGCGGCGCGATGAATATGTCGCGCTCGGCGAGCAGGCCTATATGGATTTCCCGGCCTCGACCTTCGCCGAGGCCGACCGCGATCTGCAGGGGCGCCTGCGGCTCTTCGTCAAATTCCTCGGCCTGCTCGGCCCGCAGGGCGCATTGCCGCTGGCGACGACCGAGGAGAGCTATCACTGGCAGCTCCTCCGCGACGATGCCTTCCCGCGCTTCCTCGACATTTTCAACAACCGCTTCCTGCAGCTGTTCTATCGTGCCTGGGCCGATGCCCGGCCGGTCGCGCAGCATGATCGACCGGACAAGGACCGCTTCATAGCCTATGTCGGCAGCGTGGTCGGTTTGGGCTCGAGGCCCTACCAGAGCCGCGACAGCGTTCCGGATCCTGAGAAATTGGCCCATGCCGGGCTTGCCGGGGCGCAAGCCAAGTCGGCTTCGCGCCTGCGCAGCCTGCTCGCCGGGCTGTTCGACATCGAAGTCGAGATCGAGCAGTTCGTCGGCATGCGTCTGGTCTTCGATCCGGAGGATCGGACCAGACTAGGCCGTGGCCAATGTGCCCTCGGCAGCAATGTCCTGGTCGGCGCCAGCGTCTACAGTGTCGAGGACAAGTTCCGGGTCAAGCTCGTCGCCAGCGATCTCGAGCAGTTCAATCGCTTCCTGCCGAATGGCGACCGCTGCGAGCCTCTCGCCGATGCGGTGTTCTTCTATCTTGGCGAGCAGTTCGAATGGGATGTCGAGCTCGCTCTGCCGGTCGGCAAGGTCAAGCCGATGCAGCTCGGTCGCTCCGGTGCACTCGGCTGGTCGAGCTGGATTTCGCCGAATTGGGACGTGCCGGACGGTAGCCTGCGTCGCGACGCCCGGTTCCACCCTGCCGAACGCATGCGGCTCAAGCGCAGCCAGCAACAGCAGACGAAGCGATAGGAGGCAGCCATGGCCGATATCAGTCTCGAAGCCGTCACCGGCAAACTCAACCGCGTCGGCTATGAGGCCTTCATCCAGGCCCTGCGCCAGGCCAAGGGGGCCGGTAACCGCAATGTCGAGCTGGCGCATTGGCTCGCCCAGATCCTGCAACGGCGCTCGACCGATATCGGGCTGACCGCCCAGCATTACGGCCTCGACATGGCCCGGCTCGCCACCGACATCGGCGGCGTCATCGAGGGCTTCCGCAAGAACGAGACGGAGATGCCCGGCGTCGCCAACAACGTCGTCGACGTGCTCGACCGCGGCTGGCACTACGCCACCTTGTTCTTCGGCGAGACCCAGATCAGGACCGGCCACGTCCTGGTCGCGGCACTGAAATCGCTCGAGCTCAAGCGGGCGCTGACCGGTATCTCCAAGGAGTTCGGCAAGATCCCGGTCGAGGAGCTCGCTGCCGGCCACGCCAAGATCTGGAAGGACTCCGAAGAAGAGAACCTGCGGCCGATGGATGGCTCGGGCCTGCGTGCTGCCGGTACGCCCGGTGCCGAGCAGGCCGAGGGCGCCAAGGGCACCACGGCGCTCGACCGCTTCTCGCAGGACCTGACCGAAAAGGCGCGCTCGGGCACGATGGATCCGATCCTCGGCCGCGACGACGAAATCCGCCAGGTCATCGACGTGCTGATGCGCCGGCGTCAGAACAATCCGATCCTCACCGGCGAGGCTGGTGTCGGCAAGACCGCGATCGCCGAGGGCTTCGCCCAGCGTATCGTCGCCGGCGACGTGCCGCCGCCCTTGCGCGGGGTCAAGGTCTGCGCGCTCGACATCGGCCTGATGCAGGCCGGCGCGTCGATGAAGGGCGAGTTCGAGCAGCGCCTGCGCTCGGTCATCGACGAGGTCCAGTCCTCGCCGACGCCGGTGATCCTGTTCATCGACGAGGCGCATACGCTGATCGGCGCCGGTGGCGCGGCCGGCACCGGTGACGCCGCCAATCTGCTGAAGCCGGCGCTGGCGCGCGGCACGCTGCGCACCATCGCGGCGACGACCTGGTCTGAATACCGCCAGTATTTCGAAAAGGACCCGGCGCTGACCAGGCGTTTCCAGCCGGTCCAGGTCGACGAGCCGGACGTCGTGCGCTGCTGCACCATGCTGCGCGGTTTGATCGGACCGATGGAGAAGCATCACAAGGTCCGCATCTCCGATGCTGCCATCGTCGCCGCCGTGCAGCTCTCCTCTCGCTATATCCCGGCGCGCCAGCTGCCCGACAAGGCGGTGAGCCTGCTTGATACGGCTTGCGCCCGCGTCGCCATCAGCCAGACCGCGACGCCGGCGGCGATCGAGGACGCCCGCGTCGCCATCGCTGCGCTTGAGAAGGAGAAGGCAGCCCTGATCGCCGACAAGGATCTCGGCGACGCCACCGACGAGCGTCTCGGCAAGATCGACGAGGAGAGCGCCGCGCTGACGGCGAAGCTCGAGGCGCTGGAAGCGGATTGGGCGTCCGAGCTCGCGCTCGTCGAGGAGATCACGCTGCTGCGCGGCAAGCTCGGCGAGAAGCCGGCCGCGGAAGCAGCACCCGTCGATGGCAAGGGGCAGGCCGAGGTCGCTCCCGCCGAAGCGCCGGCCGATCCGGAGGCGACTCGCGCCAGCCTCAAGGAGAAGTTCAACTCGCTCGGCGCGATCGATCCGGCTAACCGGATGATCTACGCCCATGTCGACGAGCAGTCGGTCGCTTCGGTCGTCTCCGACTGGACCGGCATCCCGGTCGGCCGCATGGTCAAGGACGAGATCGAGACCGTGCTCAACCTCGCCGCGACGCTGAACAAGCGCGTCGTCGGGCAGGGCCACGGCATCGGCATGATCGCCAAGCGCATCGAGACCAGCCGAGCCAAGCTCGACAATCCGAACAAGCCGATCGGCGTGTTCATGCTGTGCGGCCCCTCCGGCGTCGGCAAGACCGAGACGGCGCTGGCGCTGGCGGAATCGCTCTATGGCGGCGAGCAGAACGTCATCACCATCAATATGAGCGAGTTCCAGGAGGCGCATACCGTCTCGACGCTGAAGGGCGCGCCTCCCGGCTATGTCGGCTATGGCGAAGGCGGCAGGCTGACCGAGGCTGTCAGGCGCAAGCCTTATTCCGTGGTGCTGCTCGACGAGGTCGAGAAGGCCCATCCGGACGTGCACGAGCTGTTCTTCCAGGTCTTCGACAAAGGCACGATGGAGGACGGCACCGGCCGGCGCATCGACTTCAAGAACACGCTGATCATCCTGACCTCGAATGTCGGCACCGACGAGATCATGCGCATGGCCGGCGACGAGGCCAGCCGCCCGGATGCCGAGGAACTCGCGGTGGCGCTACGGCCGGCGCTCCTCAAGGTCTTCCCCCCGGCGCTGATCGGCCGCCTGGTGACGATCCCCTACTACCCGCTCTCCGGTGAGATGCTGGGCGGCATCGTCAGGCTGCAGCTCGGACGCATCGGCAAGCGCCTGCGCGATAACCACAACGCCGCCTTCGTCTATGACGACGCGGTCGTCGAGCACATCGTCGCCCAGTGCAACGACCCGGATTCGGGCGGCCGCATGATCGACAACATCATCACCAACTCGATGCTGCCGGCGTTGTCGCGCAGCATTCTCAACCTGCAGCTGGAAAAGAAGCCGTTGACCGAGGCGAAAGTGACGGTCGAGGACGGCTCCTTCCATTATGCCTGCAGTTGACGGAGATGGCGGACGTTGGTTGGCGATATCGCCGCCGATCCCGGGTTGAGATATACTTGAGTGGCGGGATCGGAGCGGGAACAGACAGGTGCAACCGGTTCGCCTGAAGCGACGGCCTGACGAGGCTGCCAGCACGACTGCTCTTCAGCCGGAGAGCGGCACGACCCTGCGTCCACGCAGCCGCAGTGGGCGCTCCGGCGGCGGGCGCGGTGGGCTGCTGCCCTGGTTGCTGGCGGTACTGGCGATCACCTGCGCAGCCGTCACCGGTTACCTGCTCTACGAGGAGAAGGGGCGCGTCGCCGCGCTGCAGCAGGAACAGGAGATCCTGCAGAGCAGCTATGACGAGAAGCTGAAGGCGTTGCAGCGCCGCCTTGTCAGCGCCATCGTCGCCTCCGGCAGTTCGCCGGGCCTGCCGGCGCAGCCCGGCCAGCCCGCGGCAGCAGGCAGAGCGGGGGACCAGCTCGCCGATTTGATCACTCGTCAGATCGAACTCGAGGCTCGCCAGGCCCTGCTCGGTGCGCTCACCGGCCAGGCCGTGGGGCCGATCTTGCCGCAGGGCGGGGCCCAGGCGCCGGGCGGCAACAGATTCGCCGACGGGCAGAACGTGCTCGATCGCGTCAACCCCGCTGTGCTGGCGCAGCAGCGCCGACAGGTCGCCGCGGCGGTCAAGGCAGCTGAGACCATGTCGCTCGACCAGCGCATCGCCGTGCTCGGCCAATCGCTCGACCGGGTGCAGAACGGTCAGAACCAGCAGCTTCCGGCGCTCGGCCGCCAGCTCGTCGGCCGCGTGCAGGAGGTGAAGACGGCGTTGTCGGAGGTTGGGCTCGACCCGGCCAAGGTCAAGCTGCCGCCGGGCCGACCCGGCATGGGCGGGCCGCTGGTGCCGATGAGCGTGGCGCTGAAGCCCGGCACCTTCGAGCATGCGCTGATGCAGCTCGGCGAGGCGCGAGCGGTCTTCGGCCGCTGGCGCGATCTTGCGGCGATCATGCCGTTCCAGCGCCCGCTCGAAGGGGACGACAGCACGACCAGCAATTTCGGCCCGCGCTCCGACCCGTTCACCGGCGCCACGGCGATGCATGCCGGCATGGATTTCCGCGGCGAGACCGGCACGCCCGTGCGCGCGCCTGGAGCTGGAAAGGTGCTGCGTGCCGAGGTCGCCGGCGGCTATGGCAATCTGGTCGAGCTCGACCATGGCAACGGCATCACCACGCGCTACGGCCACCTCTCGGCCTTCGACGTCAAGGAAGGGCAGCTCGTCGCCGCCGGGCAGATCATCGGCCGCGTCGGCTCGACTGGCCGCTCGACCGGCCCGCATCTGCACTACGAGACGCGGTTGTCGGACGAGGCGCGAAACCCGCTGAAATTCATCCAGATCGGCGACAAGATGGCCGTCGGACCGAGCGGGCTGCGTTGATCAGAGTTATTGCCTTTCAAGGTGCTAGCTGGAATTCCTGAAGAAGGACACAAGCCGCTCGGCTAGCTGATCGGGGCACTCTTCCGGCACGTAGTGGCCGCAGTTCGGCACGATCCATCCTTCCGGGTTCGTGGCCACCCGCTCCATGGTCGAAAGGGATGCAGCGCGATAGCCATGCTCGGCCCCGATCGCGAGGACCGGAAGAGAGAGCTTCCGGCGCCCCAGCGCAAGATTGTCCTGAAGATCGTGCGACAACAGGGTTCGATAATACGCGAACATGCTTCTCAGGCCGCCGGGCGCCGCCGCCGCTGCTGCATAAACTGCAATGTCGGCTTCGAGAATTGCCGTGCGGTCCCATAGTCCGACCTTGTCACGATGGAACATGTGACGGATGAACATGTGCTCGCGGCCAGCGACCAGGGCTTCGGCAATGTCGCCGGCGGCGTTGAAGCCGAAATGCCAGCTCCCACCTTGCGCGACATTCATGGCGTTCTCCTGGCCGAAGCCCGGCAAGCCCGATTCGATGAAAACCAGGCCTTTCGCCCGCTCCGGCCATTGCGCGACGAAAGGGTAGGCGACCTGCCCGCCCATATCGTGGCCAACCACCCAGCACGACTGGATGGCGAGGCTGTCGAGCAATTCGTGCAGGTCGCGTGCGACGGTCTTCTTGTCGTAACCATCCGGCGGCTTCGAGCTGTGGCCGAAGCCACGCAGATCCACCGCGATCGCCCGGTATCCCGCCCTTGCGAGCAGCGGCGCAACGTGCCGCCAAGCATAGGATGTCTGCGGCCAGCCGTGCAGGAGCAGGATCGCCTCGGCATCCTGGGAACCGGATTCCGTCAGATGAAGCCGGAGCCCATTGGGCAGAAATGCCGCAGCATGACGGACCTCGTTCCGATCATCAGCACTCATCGACGCTCTCGCTTCCACTCATGCGTCGATAGCGCTCCGACGAGAGCGGCGGCAAGTGGCGGGCCAGGTCTTCCGATCTCGCTCCGACGTCAGGCCGCGCTTGGATCGACTTCCCGCCAGGCGCTTCCGGTATCGTAGAAGAAGCGCTCCTCGGCGATGCGGTCTCCCTGCCAGCGCTGAAAGGCGAGCTCTTCGAGGCGGCGCGTCACGCCTGTCTTGTCGGTGGCGTCGAAGATCCAGCGGACGACGACATGGTCGCCGTCGATCAGAACGGCAACTGGCGGATGCGTGTGCATCTTCTCGAGCCGTTCCAGCGCCCGCGTCTCATGCGCCATCAGTGCCTCGCGGCCGCGGCGCGGCTCGTTGGCGTTCTCCTGCATCGTCGCATCATCGGTGTAGAAATCGCGGATCGCGCCGACATGATCGCCGCTGACCACAGCGGCGACGAAGGCTTCAACTCTGGCGCGCTCAGGCATATGCGTCTCCATCTCGTAAGCCGAGATGGAGGAGAGTAGCTGCGCTCTCAACCCTGCGTGTCAGCATCAAGTCGAACGTTTGGGCGCGCCGGGCTTGATCGGAATCTGCGGTGCGACCGGGTCGCTCGCGGGAAAGGTATCCTCGAGTGCCTTGTCCAGTTCGTTCTCTCCCTTGCCGCCCGACTTCTTTGCGTCCTTACGCTGCTCGCGCTGCTCCTTGCGCAAGCTCTCGACCGCCTGGTTCGCGGAATTCGCCATGGCATTCCCCCGTTGCGTCGCAGGGCCAGCCTGCATGTCCGCTCAACGCAGGTGCCCGAGCGAAAGTTCCTATCGCAGCGGCTCTGACGCGCCGGTCAAGACGATGTGGCGCGCGCACAGAAGGAAGGATCTTCTCTCTCGTCCGCGAAATAAGAAATTTCACGCTACTAGATGTAAATTGATTGATCAGCTTTCCAGTTATATGTGGATTGTTCGATTTACAGAACACTCCGCTGACCGATGATATGGCAGGTGGCGGCAGGCGAGGGCGGCGTTGAGCTGCGCGCGTCGGCCACGCCTGCGCAGAGCAAGCACATGTTCGAGTTGCAGGATCAGGCCGAAAACCTCAATGCTGCGTTCGGAAAGTCGGATGCAGCCGAACGCCTCGCGGGGTTGGTGCGTCAAGTCGCGGGCCGCCTCGTCTTCACCACCAGCTTCGGCCTCGAAGACCAGGTCGTCACCCATCTGATCGCCACGCAGAACCTGCCGATCGAGATCGTCACGCTCGACACCGGCCGGCTCTTCGGTGAGGTCCACGCCCTCTGGGCCGAGACCGAGGCGCGCTATGGCATCACCATCACGCCGTTCTATCCGCGCCACGACGCCGTCGAGGCCTTCGTCCTCGGCCATGGCATCAACGGCTTCTACAACTCGATCGAGGCCCGCAAGGCCTGCTGCAATGTGCGCAAGGTCGAGCCGCTCGCCCGGGCGCTGGCTGGCGCCGCGGCGTGGATCACCGGCCTGCGCGCCGATCAATCGGCCGCACGCGGCGGCGTCGCTCTCGCCGAGGTCGACCGGGAGCGCGGCCTGATCAAGCTCAACCCGCTACTCGACTGGTCGCGCGACAAGGCGCTGGCCTTCGCCCGCAAGCACGATGTCCCGCTCAACCCGCTGCACGAACAGGGTTTCCTCTCGATCGGCTGCCAGCCCTGCACCCGCGCCATCCGGCCGGGCGAGCCGGAGCGGGCCGGGCGCTGGTGGTGGGAAGAGGAGGCCGCCAAGGAGTGCGGCCTGCATGTCGGGCCCGATGGGCGATTGGTGCGGTCGAAGCCGGCCGCGGAGGTTTTGGCGTGATCCAGCTCAGTCATCTGCAGAAGCTCGAAGCCGAGGCGATCTTCATCATCCGCGAGGTTGCCGCGACCTGCGAGAAGCCGGTTCTGCTCTATTCGATCGGCAAGGACTCCGCCGTCCTGCTGCATCTCGCCATGAAGGCGTTCTATCCCGGCAAGCCGCCATTCCCGCTGCTTCATGTCGATACGACCTGGAAGTTCCGGGACATGATCGCCTTCCGCGACCAGACCGCCAGCCGGCTGGGGCTCGACCTGATCGTCCACATCAACGAAGAGGGCGTGCGCGCTGGCGTGAGCCCGTTCGCCTCCGGCTCGCGCCTGCACACCGACGTGATGAAGACGCAAGGGCTGAAGCAGGCACTCGACAAATACGGCTTCGACGCGGCCTTTGGTGGTGCCCGCCGCGACGAGGAGAAGAGCCGGGCCAAGGAGCGGGTCTTCTCGCTGCGCTCGGCCCAGCACCGCTGGGATCCGAAGAGTCAGCGGCCCGAACCCTGGCGGCTGTTCAACACGCGAAAAGGTCCGGGGGAGAGCTTCCGCGTCTTCCCGCTGTCGAATTGGACCGAGAAGGACGTCTGGGACTACATCGCGCTCGAGAACATTCCGGTGGTGCCGCTCTATTTCGCCGCGCCGCGCCCGGTCGTGCGCCGCAACGGCGCCTGGATCATGCGTGACGACGAGCGCATGGAGCTCCTGCCCGGCGAGCAGCTCGAGACCCGCATGGTCCGCTTCCGCACCCTCGGCTGCTACCCGCTGACCGGCGCGGTCGAGAGCGAGGCGGCGAACCTCACCGACATCATCGCCGAGATGCGGGCGTCGCGCTCCTCCGAGCGCGAAGGGCGGGTCATCGACCATGACGGCTCCGGCTCGATGGAGCAGAAGAAGCAGGAAGGCTATTTCTGATGGCGGCGCTCGCGAAGTTGAAGGGCCAGCCCACTCCGGCTGGCCAGCCGCATCCCGCCAACGACCAGGGCCAGAACACCGAGGGCAGCGCTCGCGCTCTCTTGCGCTTCATCACCTGCGGCTCGGTCGACGATGGCAAGTCGACCTTGATCGGCCGCATCCTCTACGAGGCCGGCGCAGTCTTCGACGACCAGCTCACCGCGCTCGACTCAGATTCCCGCAAATTCGGCACGCAGGGCGCGGCGCCTGATTTCGCACTGCTGGTCGACGGGCTCTCGGCCGAGCGTGAGCAGGGCATCACCATCGATGTCGCCTATCGCTATTTCTCGACCGACCAGCGCAGCTTCATCGTCGCCGACACGCCCGGCCACGAGCAGTACACCCGCAACATGGCGACCGGCGCCTCGACCGCCGATCTCGCCATCATCCTGATCGATGCGCGCAAGGGCCTGCTGCCGCAGACGCGCCGGCACTCCTTTATCGTCTCGCTGGTCGGCGTCCGCCATGTCGTCGTTGCCGTCAACAAGATGGACCTGGTCGGCTATGACGAGGCGGTCTTCCGCCAGATCGAGCATGATTATCGCAAGGCGGTCGCTGGGCTCGGTTTCGCCAGCATCGACTTCGTTCCGGTCTCGGCCCGCGACGGCGAGAACGTCACCAGCCTCTCGGCGTTGACGCCCTGGTATCGCGGGCCGGCGTTGCTGCCCTTGCTCGAATCCGTCGTGGTCGTCGCAGAAGCCGAGGTCGAAGCCGGCTTCGCCTTGCCGGTGCAATGGGTCAACCGGCCCGATCTCGACTTCCGTGGCTTCGCCGGCACGGTCGCGCGAGGGCGCCTGCGCGTCGGCGATGTAGTCGCGGCGCTGCCATCAGGTCGTCGCAGCACGATCGCCCGCATCCTCGCGCCCTCAGGCGATGTCTCGCAGGCGAGCGCCGGCCAGTCGGTGACGGTGACGCTCGCGGACGAGATCGACATCTCGCGCGGCGACGTCATCGCCTCGGTCGCGCATGCTCCGGTGGTGAAGCAGGAGCTGCGGGCACGGCTGCTCTGGACCGGCGAAGCGGCGCTGCGCGAGGGCGGCGAGTTCATCCTCAAGCTCGCCACCGCGACCGCCAATGCCCAGATCGTCCGTCTGCACCACAGCGTCGACATCGAGAGCTATGCCGAGGCGCCGGCCGAGAGCCTGGCGATGAACGGGATCGGGCTGGCGACGCTAACGCTCGACCGGCAGCTCGCGGTACTCGACTACGCCCGCAGCCGCGAGCTCGGCGGCTTCATCCTGATCGACAGGCTCAGCAACCAGACGGTCGCCTTCGGCTTCGTCGAGACGCGTAGAGCTCAGGACAAGGCTCGCTCGACCGCCGAAACTGGCGGTGCCGCCCGCGCGGTTCTGCGTCTCGTCGGCTGGCGTGGCGCGCAGGAGAGGCGCGCCTGGTTCGAGGCTGCGAGCTGGCGTCTGGCGAGCTGTCTGTTCGTCGCTGCCGCCGTGGCGCTAACGACGGGGCAATGGGCTCTGGCAGCCGCGTTGGGGCTCAGCGATACCGTGCTGCGGCCGCTTCTGAAGGGCCTGCATGCCCGGTTGTGGGCGAGGAGGGCGCCGCCTGCGCTCTATGACGGGGCGGGAATCTAGGAGGCCTGGAGAGCGCCGGACGGCCTTCTGCCGGCCCGGCGTTGCGCAAGCGGTGACTAAGCCGCCTGGGAATAGGTCGTGCCAGCGGAAGCACGCGCTCCGAGCTGGTAGGTCTGGCCATAGGCTTCCGACGCGCCGGTGATCTCGGCCGGCGGCGGTGGCGGAGGCGGCCGGTGCGAGGCGCGTTCTTCCATCTGCTTCTTGAAGTCGGCCATCTCCTCCTTGGAGATCTTGCCGTCCTTGTCCGCATCCATCGCGGCGAAGAGGCGGCTGAGCAGGCCGTTCGAACCGTCGCCATCGGGGTTGACGGCCTTCAGGAATTCTTCCTTGGCGACGCTGCCATCGGAGTTGGCGTCGAATTTGGCGAAGTAGTTCTTGTCGTCGCCATCCTTGGCGTCGGTCTTGGTCGTCGCCGTATCCGACTGCAGCATCAGCAGGAGGGCCTGCATCTGCTGATCGGCCTTCTCGGCCTTCGCCTTGAAGGCGTCCGATTCTGCCTTGCTGACCGAACCATCCTGGTCGGCATCCATCGCCTTGAACAGGCGCTCGGTCTTCTTGCTGTCGGCGCCCTTGGGCGCGCCGGCGGCGAACTCGTCGAGGCTGAGCGCCCCGTCGGCATTGCCGTCGAGCTTTTCGAAGCTCGGTGGTTTCCCGGGCGGTGGCGGGCGAAAGCCCCCAACGCCGCCAATGCTTGTCATGCGATACTCCTGGTTACGCGCCGCCCGGGCATGGGCGGCGCCGTCGAGTATCGTGGCTAATTCTTGGTAAATCCCTAGCAGGTCGGAAACCCCGCCGGAGCGGTCGCTCAGCCCGCCAGCACCGCCGTTGCTTCGATCTCGACCATCGCCTCGGGCTCGACCAAGGCGGGAACGGAGACCACCGCCATGGCCGGGAAATGCCGGCCGAAATTAGCGCGGTAGACCGGGCCGAGCTCGGCCAGGCTGTTGCGATAGGCCTCGATGTCGGTGACGTACCAGGTCAGGCGGACGATATCCTCGACCTTGCCGCCGCCGGCCTCGACCACCGCCTTGATGTTGGCGAGCGTCTGCCCGATCTGGGCGACGAAGCCCTTGGCGAAGACGCCCTGAGCGTCCCAGCCGACGAGGCCGCCGGTCACCAGCACCTTGCCTTCGGCGACCATGCCGTTGGCATAGCCGCGCGGCTGCGGCCAGCCTTCGGGCAGGACGGCGCGGGCGCGGCGCGAAGCGGGATCGGAGGGCGGCAGGCCGCTGGTCATGACGTGATCTTTCTCATGCAATAGTCAGGAGGCCGAGGCTTCCTGGCGCGCGATCTCGCGCAGGGCGAAGCGCTGCAGCTTCCCGGTAGAGGTCTTCGGCAGGGTTGTCACGAAGGCGATGGCGCGCGGGTACTTGTAAGGGGCGATCGACGCCTTGACGTGCTCCTGCAAAGCCTTGGCGAGGGCTGCATCACCGGCAAACCCTTCGCGCAGCAGCACATAGGCTTTCACGATCTGGCCGCGCTCGGGGCAGGGCGCGCCGACGACGCCGCACTCGGCCACCGCCGCATGCGTCAGCAGGCAGGCTTCGACCTCGGGCCCGGCGATGTTGTAGCCGGCCGAGATGATCATGTCGTCGGAGCGGGCCTGGTACCAGAAATAGCCGTCGCCATCGCGCAAATAGGTGTCGCCGGTGACGTTCCAGCCATCGAGGATGTAGCGCTGCTGGCGCGGGTCGGCGAGATAGCGGCAGCCGGTCGGGCCGCGCACGGCGAGGCGCCCCGGCGTGCCGTCCGGCACCTCCTTGCCATCTTCGTCGACGATCTTCGCCTCGTAGCCGGGCACCGGCAGGCCGGTCGAGCCGGGTCGGATCCTGTCGCGCGGTGCGCCGATGAAGATGTGCAGCATCTCGGTCGCGCCGATGCCGTCCATCAATGGCAGCCCGGCTGCCTCCTGCCAGGCGTCGAAGGTCGCCTTCGGCAAGGCTTCGCCGGCGGAGACGCAGATGCGCAGCGACGACAGATCGCGCTCGCCGAGTTTGCCCAGCATGGCGCGATAGGCGGTTGGCGCGGTGAAGCAGACGGTGGCACGATAGCGCTCGATCGCCTCGGCGAGATCGGCCGGAGCGACCTTGGCCGGCAGGATGCAGGAGGCGCCGATCCGCAACGGGAACAGCACGATGCCGCCGAGCCCGAAGGTGAAGGCGAGCGGCGGCGAGCCGATGAAGCGATCGTCCGGCGCAGCCTGCAGCACGCGCGCGCCATAGGCGTCGCAGATCGCCAGCAGGTCGCGCTGGAAATGCATCGTGCCCTTGGGCTCGCCGGTGGTGCCCGAGGTGAAGGCGATCAGGCAGACATCGTCCTGTGCTGTGTCAGCCGGCTCGAAATTCTCGTAGCCGGCTTTCGCCATCAGGGTTTCGAGCGCGCCGTCACCCCATGTCACGATGGTCGAGAGTTCCGGCGCAAGCTGTTGCGCAGACTTGAGTTCATCGACCAGCGTCGCGTCGCAGAGCGCGAGCCCGATCCTGGCCTTGCGGATCGGATAGGCAAGCTCGCCGGCGCGCAGCATCGGCATGGTCGCGACCACGACGCCGCCGGCCTTCAGCACCGCGAAATAGGTCGCGACCATCATCGGCGTATTGGCGGCGCGCAGCAGCACGCGGTTGCCGGGCACCATGCCGAGATCGCGCGTCAACACATTGGCGATGCGGTTCACCGTGTCGGCGAGCGCCTGATAGCTCCAGGTCTCGCTCGGGCCGATCACCGCATCGCGCTCGCCGCGCCCTTCGGCGACATGGCGATCGACGAACTCGGTGACGACGTTGAGCCGTTCGGGATAGCTCAGCCCGGCGGCTGCGAGGTCGAGCCGCGGCCAGCTTTCGCGCGGCGGCAGATTGTCCCGCGCGAAACTGTCCACATGTCCCGACCGCATGAGATCTGCGGTACCCATCTCGTTCCCCTGGCTCTTTTGGCTCTATTTCAGCAGGTCGCGCGCGATCACGACCTTCTGCACCTCGCTGGCGCCCTCGTAGATCCTGAGCGCCCTGATCTCGCGATAGAGTTCCTCGACCTTGACGCCGCGGGTGACGCCGAGCCCGCCATGGATCTGCACGGCGCGGTCGATCACCTTCTGGGCGTTCTCGGTGGCGACCAGCTTGGCCAGCGCCGCCTCGCGGGTGACGCGGGCCGCGCCACGGTCCTTGGTCCAGGCGGCGCGGTAGACGAGCAACGCGGCGGCATCGACCTCGGTCGCGCTGTCGGCGATCGCCGCCTGCGAGAGCTGGAGGTCGCCGAGCGTGCCGCCGAAGAGCTTGCGGCCCTTGGCATGCGAGACGGTCTCGTGCAGCGCGCGCCGGGCGAAACCGAGCGCTGCGGCGCCGACGGTCGAGCGGAAGATGTCGAGCGTCGCCATCGCCACCTTGAAGCCGTCGCCAGGACCGCCGATGCGGTTCGCGGCGGGAATGCGGCAGGCATCGAAGCGCAGTGTCGCCAGCGGGTGCGGCGCGATCACGTCGATGCGTTCGGCGATCGAGAGGCCGGGCGTATCGGCATCGACCAGATAGGCGGAGAGGCCGCGCGCGCCCGGCGCCTCGCCGGAGCGGGCGAAGACGACGTAATGATCGGCGATGCCGCCATTCGAGATCCAGGTCTTCTCGCCGTCGATCCGGACATGGGTGTTGCCATCCGGCGTCGCCGTCGTCGCCAAAGCAGCAACGTCGGAGCCAGCCTCCTTTTCGGAGAGGGCGAAGGCCGCGATCTTTTCGCCGCGCGCCACCGCCGGCAGGATGCGCGCCTTCATTTCCGCCGAACCGGCGACGCTGATCGAACCGGTGCCGAGCCCCTGCATGGCAAAGGCGAAATCAGCGAGCCCGTCGCGGGCGGCAAGGATTTCGCGGGCGAGGCAGAGCGTGCGCACGTCGAGCGCCGCATGCAGTCCGCCGTAGTCGGCCGGAACGGCGGCCCTGAGGAAGCCGGCTTGCCCGAGCGCCTTCACCCGGGCGCGGCAGGCCTCGTCGACATCGTCATGCGGCAGGTCGGGCAGGGTAGCGTCGGCCCACGCGGAGAGCCGCTCCGCGAAGTCGCGGTGATCGGCCTCGAAGAAGGGCCAGTCGAGCGTATCGCCAAGAATGCTTGTGCCGAGCGGAGCCATCTCAGTTGCCCTCGAACACCGGTTTCCGCTTCTCGGCGAAGGCGTGATAGGCGCGGGCGAAATCCTCGGTCTGCATGCACAGGGCCTGCGCCACCGCCTCGGCCTCGATCGCGGATTCGACCGACATCGCCCATTCCATTTCGAGCATGCGCTTGGTCATGGCATTGGCGAAGGTCGGCCCGTCTGCGAGCTCGGCGGCGAGCGCCTGCGCTTCGCCAAGCACGCTCTCGCGGGCGATGAGCCGGTTGAGGAAGCCCCAGCGCTCGGCCTCCTCGCCCTTCAGCACCCGGCCGGTATAGAGCAACTCCGCGGCGCGGCCCTGGCCGATGATGCGGGGCAGCATCGCGCAGGCGCCCATATCGCAGCCGGCGAGGCCGACGCGGTTGAACAGGAAGGCGATCTTGGTCTCGGCCGTGCCGAGGCGCAGATCCGAAGCCATGGCGATGATGGCGCCGGCGCCGGCGCAGATGCCGTCGATCGCGGCGATGATCGGCTGCGGGCAGGCGCGCATGGCCTTGACCAGCTCGCCGGTCATCCGGGTGAACTTCAAGAGGTCCTTGGTGTCCATCGCCACCAGCGGTCCGATGATCTCGAAGACGTCGCCGCCCGAGGAGAAGTTGCCGCCGGCGCCGGTGACCACGATCGCCTTGACCGCTTCCTCCTTCTGCGCCGCCAGGAAGAAATCGGTGAGCTCGCGATAGCTCTCGAAGGTCAGCGGGTTCTTTTTCTCCGGCCGGTTCAGCGTCACCGTCGCGACCTTGCCGGCGACCGAGAGCTGGAAGTGCTGCGGCGTGAAGCCGGAGAGCGGCAGGGTGACAGGGTTGGCGCTGGTCATTCGTTCTCTCCCGCCGCGGTCGGCGTGCCGTTCTGGCGGTTGCTGATGGCCTGGTGCAGCGAGGCCTTGACCCCGCCGAGCAGGCGGAAGAGCTGGCCGATCTCGGCCGGGCCGAGGCCAGCGAACAGCTCGGCGATCCAGTCCTCATGGCGCTCGGCCATCGCCTTGAAGGCGCGCCGGCCCTGGGCGGTCAGCGTCAGCACCTGGACGCGCCGGTCCTGCGCCGCCGGGCGCTTGTCGACCAGCCCGTCGGCGAGCAGACCGGCGACGACTGCCGTGACGTTGCCGTTCGAGACCATCAGGCGCTGCGAGACCTCGCCGACGGTCATGCCGGTCGTCGATTTCTCCAGCTGGGCCATCAGGTCGAAGCGCGGCAGCGTCGTCTTGAACTCCTCGCGCAGACGGGTGCGGATCTCGCTCTCGATCAGGGTCGAGCAGGTCAGCATCCGCAGCCAGAGCCGAAGCTCGTCCTTGTGGTCGCCGGGGCGTTCGCTCGCCTTGGTCTCGCGGTCGAGCAGGGGTGCGGTGGACGGGATCTCCATGATCAGAACTCCCCACCATTGATCAGGACGGACTGGCCGGTGATGCCGCGGCTCTGCGGCCCGCAGAGATTGACGACGGCGGCCGCGACTTCCTCCGGCGTGATCAGTCGGTGCTGCGGATTGTCCTTGGTCAGCTCCGCCAGCGCCTCTTCGCGGCTCTTGCCGGTCTTGGCCGCGATCGTCGTCAGGCTGCCGGCGACCATGTCGGTGTCGGTATAGCCCGGGCAGACCGCGTTGACGGTGACGCCGCTGCGCGCCGTCTCCAGGGCGAGCGAGCGCACCAGGCCGACGACCGCGTGCTTGGCGGCGACATAGGCCGAGACATAAGCATAACCGCGATGGCCCGCCGTCGAGGCGATCGCGATCAGCCGTCCCGAGCGGCGCTCGGTCATGCCGGGCAAAGCGGGCCGGAAGCAGTTCACCGTGCCGATCAGGTTGATCTCGACCATGCGCCGGAACAGCTCGGCATCGCTGCGCTGGAAGCTGGCGCTTTCGGCCGCGCCGGCATTGGCGACGACGATGTCGAAGGGCTGCCCCGCGGAGAGCCCGGCCATCGTCTCGCGCACAGCCGCCTCGTCGGTCACGTCGACGGCATGAGCGGCGTCGGCCGCGCCGGCGAGCACCGCCTGTTGCAGGATGTCGTCATTGCGGCCGATGATCGAGACGCGGGCGCCGGCCTGGCGCAGAGCGGAGGCGATGGCGCGACCGATGCCGCGTCCGCCGCCGCTCACCAGGGCATGCTGTCCCGCCAGAGCCGATGCCATGCCGTTCTCTCCCTCTTGAGGAACAATATATTTTAGGTCTGAAACATTTTGCAAGGGGCGAGGGGAGAGTTGCGTGCCGGCGCTTAATCGTACGAAATGCCAGAGTGTTATGCGGATTTATGTCGAACTGCGCTCGCATGGGCAGCAGCTCGGCGCCAACTTCAGATCGGAGGCTTGAGCCAAAATTATTTTAGGTTTAAAATGATTTTGCGAGCCAAGGAGGGTGTCATGCGCATTGCGGTGGTGGGCGGCGGGCCGGCAGGCCTCTATTACGCGGCGCTGATGAAGCGGGACTGGCCCGAGCTCGACGTTACCGTTTTCGAGCGCAACCGCCCCGACGACACCTTCGGCTTCGGCGTCGTCTTCTCCGACCAGACGCTTGACCTGTTCAAGGCGGCCGACCTGCCGAGCTACGAGGCGATCGTTCGCAGCTTCGCCTATTGGGACGATATCGAGATCCATTTCAAAGGCACTGTCCGCCGCGTGCCGGGCAACGGCTTCTGCGGCTGCTCGCGCCGCACGTTGCTGATGCTGCTGCAGGAGCGGGCGCGCCAGGTCGGCGTCAAGCTGGTCTTCTCGCAGGAGATCGAGGATGTCGCGGCGCTGAAGCGCGACTACGATCTCGTGGTCGCCGCCGATGGCATCAACAGCCGCATCCGCGAGGGCGACCGCGAGCGCTTCGCCCCGCAGGTCGATCTCCGTCCGAACCGCTTCGTCTGGATGGGCTCGACCCGGCCCTTCGACGCCTTTACCTTCTTCTTCAAGCAGACCGAGCATGGCGTCTTCATCGCCCATTGCTACCAGTACGAGCCGGGCCAATCGACCTGGGTGCTGGAGACGGACCCTGCGACCTTCGCCCGCGCCGGGTTGGAAGGCCTGGACGAGGCCGGCACAGCCGCCTTCCTGGAGCAGGTCTTCGCCGAGGAGTTGCAGGGCCACAGGCTGATCACCAACCGCTCGCTCTGGCGGCAATTCCCGATGATCCGCTGCCGCAACTGGGTGGTCGACAATGTCGTGCTGCTCGGCGACGCCAAGGCGACGGCGCATTTCTCGATCGGTTCCGGCACCAAGCTCGCCATGGAGGATGCGATCGCGCTGCATCGCGCCTTCCATCGCGCCGGGCTCGACGTCAAGGCGGCGCTGGCCGGCTTCGAGACCGGACGGCGCGAGGAGGTCGAGAAGACCCAGCATGCCGCTGACGTCTCGCTGGTCTGGTTCGAGCAGCTCGAGCGCTTCTGGGATTTCGAGCCGCTGCGCTTCGCCTTCGGCCTGATGACCCGCTCCAAGGCGATCACCTACGACAACCTCGCTCTGCGTGCGCCGGACTTCGTCGCGGCGATCGACAGGCTGGTCGCCGACGATCTCGGCGCCGATCAGGCGACGCGTCGCGACGGCACGCCGGTGCCGCCGGCCTTCCAGCCCTTCTCTTTGCGCGAGATGAAGGTGGCGAACCGCTTCGTCGTCTCGCCGATGTGCCAGTATTCGGCTGAGGATGGCCTGCCGGGCGACTGGCACCTGATGCACTACGGCGCTCGCGCCATCGGCGGGGCAGGGCTGGTCTTCACCGAGATGACCTGCGTCTCGGCCGATGCCCGTATCACCCCCGGCTGCACGGGCCTCTATAATGATGCGCAGGAAGCGGCCTGGAAGCGCATCGTCGACTTCGTCCACGCCAACTCGGCCGCGAAGATCTGCCTGCAGCTCGGCCATGCTGGCCGCAAGGGCGCGAGCAAGCTGATGTGGGACGGCATGGATCGGCCGCTCACCGAGGGCGCCTGGCCGATCGTCTCGGCCTCGCCCTTGCCCTACTATCCGGAGAGCCAAATTCCGCGCGAGATGACCCGCGCCGACATGGACCGGGTCAAGGCCGATTTCGTCGCGGCGGCGGAACGCGGCCTGCGCGCCGGATTCGACATGCTCGAACTGCACTGCGCCCATGGCTACCTGCTCGCGAGCTTCCTCTCGCCGCTGACCAACCAGCGCACGGACGAGTATGGCGGCTCGCTCGAAAACCGCCTGCGCTTCCCGCTCGAAGTCTTTGCCGCGCTTCGGCAGGCATGGCCGGCCGACAAGCCGATGTCGGTGCGCATCTCGGCGACGGACTGGCAGGAGGGCGGCATCAGCGCCGCGGATTCGGTCACGATCTCCGAGACCTTTGCGCAGGCAGGTTGCGACCTCGTCGACGTCTCGACCGGGCAGACCACGCCGCGGGCCCGCCCGCTCTATGGCCGCATGTTCCAGACCCCGTTCGCCGACCGCATCCGCAACGAGGCCGGCGTCGCGACCATGTGCGTCGGCGCCATCACCTCGGCCGACCAGGCCAACACCATCGTCGCCGCCGGCCGCGCCGATCTCGTCGCGCTCGGCCGCCCGCATCTCGCCGATCCGTCCTTCGTGCTCAGGGCCGCGGCCTGGTACGGCGCCGACGTCGCCCAGCCGGTGCAGTACCAGCCCGGCAAGGACCAGCTCATGCGCAACACGCCGCGCGAGCGGGAAGAGCTCCAGGATCTGAAGCTCAAGGCCAAGCCGAGCCGCCATGGCGGCGCGCCGACGGCTCCGGTTGCGCGGGCGGCGGAAAAGTAACCAAACATCATTCCGGCCGGAGCTGCGCCGCTAGCGGCTTGTCCGGAATGACAGTCGAGGGAGAAATATTGCAATTGTGCAATTTATGATTGGACGAGCGCCGTCTTTATGGCGTTCACGCAACGATTATCTTGGTGGCAACGCAAGCGCCTCGCGAGGTGAGGCGCAACCAAGGGGTCCAATCATGCAGCTCACCGGCATCCACCACGTCACCGCCATCACCGCCCAGGCAGCCCAGAACCGGCGCTTCTATGTCGAGACGCTCGGCCTGCGCCTGGTCAAGAAGACGGTGAACCAGGACGACACCTCCGCCTACCACCTGTTCTACGCCGACGGCGCCGGCTCACCCGGAACCGACCTGACCTTTTTCGACTGGCCGACTGCTCCGGCCAGGCGCGGCACCCATTCGATCACCCGCACCTCGCTCAGGGTCGCAAGCGAAGCCTCGCTCGACTTCTGGCGCGAGCGTCTGACGGCCGCTGGCGTCGCGGTCTCCGACACGCGCCTGCTCAACGGCCGCGCTGCGCTTGATTTCGAGGACCCGGAGGGTCAGCGCCTGACGCTTGTCGTCGATGGCGGCACGATTCCCTTCGTCGCCTGGGAGAAGAGCCCGGTTCCGGCCGAGCATCAGATCCGCGGCCTCGGGCCGGTGACGATCTCGGTTCCGCAGATCGAGCGGACCGAGCTGGTCCTGACCAAGCTGCTCGGGCTGGAGCGGATCGCCGACTATCGCGATGCGGCCCACGCCGGCGGAGACATCCACGTCTTCCGGGTCGGCGAGGGCGGTCCGGCCGCCGAGCTCAATGTCGCGGTCGAGCCCGGTCTTGCTCCGGCGCGCGAAGGCGCTGGCGGTGTCCACCACCTGGCTCTGCGCACGCCGAGCTTCGGCGAGTACGACGCCTGGGCCGAGCGGCTGCGCGCTTCCGGCTATCCCAATAGCGGGCCGGTCGATCGCTTCTATTTCCGCTCGCTCTATCTGCGCGAGCCGAACGGGGTGCTGATCGAGATCGCCAGCGACGGGCCGGGCTTCGCCACCGACGAGCCTTTCGAGACGATGGGCGAGGGGCTGTCGCTGCCGCCTTTCCTGGAGTCGAAGCGGGCGGCGATCGAGGCTGGGCTGAAGCCTCTGGCCTGACGAGATCCGGCCTATGAAAACGCGCTGCGGCCATCCCGGCCGCAGCGCAAACGACTTCGCCTAAATTTGTTTTGATTCATCGGGAATTAACCAAGCAGGGGCTGAATGGGCCTTGTGAGGTTGGGGCCTCCCGAGACTGACGAACAGGCCGCTGCGGTCTGCCCAGCATGCGATCGAGCTGGCTGGCGACGAGTAGGGCGCTGCGCCTGAGCGGGGTGCATCCAAGGTGTCCCGAGGCGTTGCGTATGCGTAGCTCGAACCAGTTCGCCGGTTATTCCTATAGCCTGAAGCGCCGGCGCGGCAGCCCGTTCGCGCGTCTTGGCGTTCTTGTGGCTGTTGCCGCCAGCGCGATGGCTGGTGTGTCGGTTTGGTCAAACAGGCAGGCCGAGCAGGCGGCGGCCACGCCATCGCCGGCCCAGAGGCACGCACTGGCGCATCCAGCCTCAGCCCACAGCGCGACGCCAGTGCTCCGCCCTGGCTATGTCGTTGGCTATGTCGCGCAGTCCTTCGCCGACAGCGCGCCGCTCTCCGGTCGGTTCCAGTCCGCGATGCCGACACAGGTTGCGAGGGTGGTCGATCCCGAGACCACCGGCTCGATCACTCCGTCCGAGCCAACCGGTTCGAGCCTCGCGACGACCACGGTCGCCGTCCAACCCGCCACGACCGAGCCACCACGGATCGCCCTGATCGCGCCGCGCCCTGTCCCGCGCCCGTCCGACCTCAAGCTGCCGACGCCGCCCGAGCCGCGCGTCGCGGCTCGCGCGACCACGCGCCAGGGCAAGGACGTCGTCGCCAAGGCCGAACCTGCGCCCGACAACCGCAACTTCTTCGAGAAGCTCTTCGGCGTGAACGCGAATGCGCCGCAGTCTTCCGGCGAGCGCCTCGCCTATGCCGCGCCGCAGGACGATATCACCCAACGCAGCGGCCGCGGCAGTGGCCTGACCGTCGCCCCGGCGCCGATGCCCGTGCCGATGTCGTCGGCGACGCCCGCCGCCAGCGGCAAGACCGCAGTCTACGACATCAGTGCCCGCGTGGTTTACCTGCCCAATGGCGAGCGGCTGGAGGCCAATTCCGGCTTCGGCGAGATGATGAACGATCTTCGCTACGTCCATGTCCGCATGAAGGGGCCGACACCGCCGCATGTCTACAATCTGACCGAGCGCGAGGCGCTGTTCCACGGCGTGCGCGCGATCCGCATGCATCCGGTCGGCGGCAGCGGCAAGATTTTCGGACGCGCCGGCCTGCTGGTGCACAACTACCTGCTCGGCCCGCGCGGCGATTCGAATGGCTGCGTCTCGGTCAAGGACTATGACCGCTTCCTGCAGTCCTTCCTGCGCGGCGAGATCAAGCAACTGGTCGTCGTGGGCGGGCGGGGCTGAACGCCCTGCCGGCCTTGCGCCGATGGAGCGCGGCTGCTCTGATCGGCGGATGACGAGACCGGCCCATCTTGCGACATACCTGCTGGCGTTTGCCGCGCTAGCGCTGCCCCTGGCGGTGGCCGCTCCGGCCGCCGCCGAAGTCCGTTTCGGCAACAATGTCCGCATCGGCGGACACGATGCCTCGAACCAGCGCTTCGACCGCAGAAACCGCGGCGTCTACCACATCTACGAAGGTCGGCCGCGCAATCCCGGCTGCAGCTGGCGCTCGGATGGCAGGGGCGGGCGGGTCAAGGTCTGCCACCTGCAGCGCATCAGGCGGCGCTGACGAACAAAAAAGGGGCCAGCGTGCAGCTGGCCCCTTTTTCAATTCGGTTGACGGACAGGGCCG
Organism: Rhizobiales bacterium 2SD; assembly: GCA_005502805.1. Classification (GTDB taxonomy): domain Bacteria; phylum Pseudomonadota; class Alphaproteobacteria; order Rhizobiales; family Beijerinckiaceae; genus Allobosea. Next base: position 493,256 of record SCMY01000003.1, read on the forward strand.
AGAAATGATCGCCGGCCACGGTCGATCAATCCTAGAACTCCTCCCACCCTGCATCGCCGCCGCGGGCGTTCGCGACCTTGCGGACGGAGGCCGGAACGTGAGTGGGGGCAGCGCGTTCGCGACGCGGTGCTGGCTTGTGCTGGGCAAAGGCGACCTCCGCGAGCTGCTGCAGCCGCCCGGGCCCTGACGCGTTGGTCGATTCGAACGCAGCCAATTGTTGCGAGGCGCCCCTGGCGCTCTCGCCGGTCCGGAAACCGGCGACGAGGGCATTGAGCTCGCCGATCTTGCTCGACAGCGCACCGGCAGACGCGGCGCTCTGCTCGGCGAGCGCGGCGTTCGCCTGGGTCATCTCATCCATATGGGCGACGGTCTGGCTCATCTCCTCGATGCCGTTGGCCTGCTCGCTCGAGGCCGCGGCGACCTCCGAAACGGTCGCCTGGACGCTTTGCGATGCCGAGACGATGCGGGTCAGGGCATCGCCGGCCTGGCGGACCAGCTTCACGCCCGCTTCGACCTCGATGTTCGAGGATGAGATCAGGCTGGTGATGTCCTTGGCAGCCTCGCCTGAGCGTTGCGCCAGCGAGCGGACCTCCGAAGCGACGACCGCAAAGCCCTTGCCGGCATCGCCGGCCCGCGCGGCTTCCACCGCCGCATTGAGGGCCAGCAGATTGGTCTGGAAGGCGATGTCGTCGATCACGCGGGTAATGTCCGAGATCTTCTTCGAGGCCTGCTCGATACGTTCCATTGCCGAGACGGCATCGGTGACGATGTTGCCGCCGGCCTGGGCTACCTGCATCGCTTCGCCAGCCTGGCGCACCGCCTGCTGGGCGGCCTGGGCCGCGGCCTTCACCGAAGCGGCGAGCTCCTCGGTGGTTGCGGCGCTCTCTTCCAGCGACGAGGCCTGTTCCTCGGTGCGCTTGGAGAGATCGTCCGCGCCCATGTTGATCTCGCGCGCCGAAAGCCCGACATCCGCCGACATGGTCTGGATCGTGCCGACGGTCGCCGAGAGGCGCGCCATTGTTTCGTTGATCGCATCCTTCAATTCGGCAAAGCGGCCGCGATAGGCGGTCGGAACCTGGTTGGTCAGGTCGCCCGCAGCGAGCGCCTGCAGCACCGCGACGAATTCCGTGGTGGCGTTGTCGACCACCGCATTGATCTCGTTGATCCCGGCGACCAGCTGCTGCATCTGCTCGTCGCCATGATCGATCTGGAGCCGGGCCGAGAAGTCGCCGGCTGCGGCCGCGGCGACGACCTCGCCGACATCCGACACCACCGAGGCCATCGCATCGGCCGAGCGGATCCGGGCGGCGGAGGCGGCGCGCTCCTGTTCCTGCAGCAGCGCGACCTGTTCGGTGCTCTGGCGCAGCACGGAAACAGCTCGAGCCATTTCGCCGATCTCGTCGCGGCGCTTGGTGTGAGGAACCTCGATCTGTGTCTCGCCCGCGGTCAGGCGGCTCATCGTGCCGCCGAGATCGACGAGGGGACGGATGATCGAGCGCCGCGAGAAGACCAGCGCGCCGAAGATCGCGCCACCGAGCACCACGAGCAATGCGACGGGCAGCCAGGTCCGCACCGTCTCCGAGAAGGCGCTCGAGGCCGCATCGACTTCGTTGGCGAGGGTTTCGTTGAAGCTGCTCAGCGACGTCAGCTCTTCCTGCAGCGTCGCGCGGTTCTTCTTGCTGGCGTCGCTGTTGCCCCAGGCCTCCGCCGCGCGGGCCGATATCTCGCGGACCATGCGCGTCGTCTCCAGCCGGATGGCGACGAATTCGGTGATCAGCGCGCTGATCTTCTCCATGCGCTCGCGCTCGGCTGGCGGAATGAGCCTGGCGAGATCCTTGCGGCGCTCCTCGACCCTGGCCAGGCCGCCCTCGACCGTCGTCGCGGCGATCCCGGCGAAATGCGGGTTGCGGGCGGTGTAGACGAGGTAGGAATCGGCGACGACGAGATTGACCGCGGCATTGAGCCGTTCGGCGGCAAGGGCGATATGGTTCTGCTGCGACGAACGATCGTTCATCGTATCGATGCGAGTCATCGCCAGCAGGGCGCAACCGAGTGCAACCAAGGCGCCGGCCGCGACAATCGCGATCAGCCCCAGAATCTGGGTCCTGATGGATTTCATTATGTCCCCTCGCAGGCCGCTATTTTTGTGCGGCGCTGCAGGGTACGCGGCGGCCTTGAATCCGGAGTTAACCGTGACTGACTTCAGCCTTCGGTTGCGCCGGTTTTCTTGGCGTTGGCGCTTTTCGCCTTTGCCGGCGCCTTCTTGGCCGCCGCCGGCTTCCTGGCAGGAGCCTTCGCCTTGCCCTTGGCGCTGCCGCCGGCCGCCGCTTTGGCGTTGACCAGCTCGATCGCCTGCTCGGCGGTGATGCTCTCCTGTGCCATCGTCTTCGGCAGGGTGGCGTAGACCTTGCCCCAGGCGACGTAGGGGCCGTAGCGGCCGGCCTTGACCTCCATTTTGCCGCCCTGGGGATGCTCGCCGAGATCACGCCCGGGCGTCGCTGCGGCATTGCCGAAGCGCCTGCCGCCCGCGCCACTCTCCTTGGCGACGATCAGGTCGATCGCCCGGTTGGCGCCGATATCGAGGATGTCGTCGTCCTTGTCGATATTAGCGTAGGTCTTGCCGTGCTGGACGTAAGGTCCATAGCGGCCGATGCCGGCGAGGATCGGCTCGCCGCTGGTCGGGTGCTTTGCCACCTCGCGCGGCAGCGAGAGCAAAGCGAGCGCCTTCTCCAGTGTCAGCGAGCCGACGGTCTCGCCCTTTGGCAGGCTGGAGCGCTTCGGCTTCTCGCCGTCGCCGAGCTGGATATAGGGGCCGAAGCGGCCCTCACGCGCGGTGACTTCGAGATCGCTGACCGGATCCTTGCCGAGGGTGCGCACACCATTGACGACCTGCCCGCCCTCGGCCGAGGCCTCGCCTTCGGCGGCCGACGCGCTGAGCGGGCGGGTGAAGCGGCATTCGGGATAGTTCGAGCAGCCGACGAAGGCGCCGAACTTGCCGAGCTTGAGCGAGAGCGTGCCGGTGCCACAGACCTGGCAGCGGCGCGGGTCGCCGCCATCGGCTCGCGGCGGAAAGACGTGCTCACCGAGAATGCCGTTCAGCGCTTCCAGCACGTCGCCGACGCGCAGCTCCTTGGTCTCGCCGATCGACTTGGTGAATTCCTCCCAGAATTCGCGCAGCAGCGCCTTCCAGTCGATCTCGGCATTGGAGACGCGGTCGAGCTTCTCCTCCAGGCTCGCCGTGAAGTCGAACTCGACATAGCGCTTGAAGAAGGACTCCAGGAACGCCGTGACCAGCATGCCCTTGTCCTCGGGCACCAGCCGCTTCTTCTCGACGCGGACATATTCGCGGTCGCGCAGCGTCGCCAGCGTCGCGGCATAGGTGGAAGGACGGCCGATGCCGAGCTCTTCCATGCGCTTGACCAGGCTCGCCTCCGAGAAGCGCGGCGGCGGCTCGGTGAAGTGCTGGTCGGCGGCGATGGCCCGCTTCTCCAGCGGATCGCCGGCCTTCATCGCCGGCAGCTTCTTGGAATCCTCGTCTTCCTCGTCGTCGCGGCTTTCCTGATAGAGCGTTAGGAAGCCGTCGAAGAGCACGACCTGGCCTGTGGCGCGCAGTTCGAGCGCGCGGGCGCCGACCTGGGCGGCGATGTCGACGGTGGTGCGCTCGATCGAGGCCGATTCCATCTGGCTGGCGATGGTGCGCTTCCAGATCAGCTCATAGAGCTTGGCCTGCTCGGGTTCGAGATGACGCGCGACCATCGCCGGCAAGCGGCCGAGATCGGTCGGACGGATGGCTTCGTGGGCTTCCTGCGCGTTCTTGGCCTTGACTGTGTATTTGCGCGGCACGCCTGGCACGTAATTGTCGCCGAATTCCTTGCCGATGACGCGGCGCGCCGCCGCGATAGCCGAGCCGTCCATGTCGACGCCATCGGTACGCATATAGGTGATCAGGCCGACGGTCTCGCCACCGATATCGACGCCTTCATAGAGGCGCTGCGCCACCTGCATGGTGCGGGCCGGCGCCATGCCGAGCTTGCGCGAGGCCTCCTGCTGCAAGGTCGAGGTCTGGAAGGGCGGCTGGGGATGGCGCTTGACCGGCTTGGCCTCGACCTCCGCGACCGAGAAGCGCGCGGTCTCCAGCGCCGCCTTGAAGGCCTGCGCCTCATCGGCGGTACCGATGTCGAGCCGGGTGATCTTCTTGCCGTCGGCGCCGGAGAGGCGGGCGTCGAAGGTCGCGCCGCTCTGGGTCGCGAGCGTTGCCACCAGCGACCAGTACTCGCGCGCCCGGAAGGCCTCGATCTCGCGCTCGCGGTCGCAGACCAGACGCAGCGCCACCGACTGCACGCGTCCCGCGGAGCGAGCGCCTGGCAGCTTGCGCCACAGCACCGGCGAGAGGGTGAAGCCGACGAGATAGTCGAGCGCACGGCGGGCGAGATAGGCGTCGACCAGCGCCTGGTCGATTGGGCGCGGATTGGCCAGTGCCTTCTGTACCGCGTCCTTGGTCACGGCATTGAAGGTGACGCGCTCGACCGGGATGCCCTTGATGGCGCGCTTCTGGTTCAGCGCCTCGAGCACGTGCCAGGAGATCGCCTCGCCCTCGCGATCCGGGTCGGTGGCGAGAATGACCTTCTCGGCGTTCTTGGCTGCCCGCGCGATCTCGGCGACCTGTTTGGCGCCGCGCCCCTCGGTCTCCCACAGCATGGCGAAGTCGTTCTCGGGATCGACCGAGCCGTCCTTCGCGGGCAGGTCGCGAATGTGCCCGAACGAGGCGATGACCTCGTAATCGGAGCCCAGATACTTGTTGATCGTCTTGGCCTTGGCCGGCGACTCGACGACGAGGAGCTTCATGACGCTTTCGATCTCGTAGGCAAGGAGCGACGCCGGCACTGGCATGCCAGCCTCGCCGAACTTGGCGCGGGGCGCGTTGATACCGGTTCGGGATTGCGCGCGAAAGTGGTTCACGCGGCCGGTCCTGTCAAACCCGATTATGCTTTTCGAGGGCAGGGCGGTCAGGCTAGGTCAGCAGCCGTCGCCGTTTTGGGCGAGAGATGGGGAGAGCCGAGCATGTCATCGCAGAACCGGACAGGCCGGCTGACCTCGCTCGACATTCGCGGCCGCAAGGGCGGCGAGCCGCTCGTCGCCCTGACCGCCTATACGGCGCCGATGGCGAGGATCGTCGACGAGGTCGCGGATGTCGCATTGGTCGGAGACTCCCTCGGCATGGTCGTCTACGGGCTCGACAGCACGGTGCCGGTGACGCTGGAGATGATGAGCCTGCATGGCCAGGCGGTGACGCGCGCGACGGCACGCTCCCTCGTCGTGATCGACATGCCTTTCGGCAGCTATGAGGAGAGCCGCGAGCAGGCCTTCCGCAACGCCGCGAGGCTGCTGAAGGAGACCGGCGCGGGCGCGGTGAAGCTCGAAGGCGGGCAGCGCATGGCGGAGACCGTGCGCTTCCTGGTCGAGCGCGGCGTACCGGTGATGGGCCATGTCGGCCTGACGCCGCAGGCGGTCAACACGCTCGGCGGTTACAAGGCGCAAGGCCGCAGCAAGGCGGAATGGCCGGCGATCATCGCCGACGCTACGGCGATCGCCGATGCCGGCGCCTTCTCCGTCGTGGTCGAAGCGGTTGCAGAGCCGCTTGCCGCCGAGATCACCCGCCGGGTGGTGATTCCGACAATCGGCATCGGCGCCTCCACCGACTGCGACGGCCAGGTCCTCGTCCTCGACGACATGCTCGGCCTCACCGGGCGGGTGCCGAAATTCGTCAAAGCTTACGGCGACTTGGCAGGGCATGTTCGCGAGGCGGTGAAGACCTATGCCGCCGAGGTGCGCAGCCGCCAGTTCCCGGGCGGGGCGCATGTCTATTCGCTGAAGGCGGAGTGACCCACAAAGAAGCTGCGCGCCGCCTTGCGCCGGCCACGACTCGCCCCTAAACAGCGGTCTTCAAATGACATCGACCGCACCGCTCTATCCGCACCGGCATCTCCTCGGGATCGAGGGGCTGTCTCATTTGGATATCGAAGCCCTGCTCGAGCGCGCCGAGACCTATGTCGCGCTCTCACGGCAGATCGAGAAAAAGACGGCGACGCTGCGCGGCCGCACCCAGATCAACCTGTTCTTCGAGCCCTCGACACGGACGCAGGCCTCGTTCGAGCTGGCAGGCAAGCGTCTTGGCGCCGACGTGATGAACATGTCGGTCGGCTCCTCCTCGGTGAAGAAGGGCGAGACGCTGATCGACACCGCCGCGACGCTGAACGCGATGCGGCCGGACATTCTGGTCGTGCGCCATCACGCCGCCGGCGCGGTCAATCTGCTTGCCCGCAAGGTCGACTGCTCCGTGGTCAATGCAGGCGACGGCGCCCATGAGCACCCGACCCAGGCGCTGCTCGACGCATTGACGATCCGCCGCAACAAGGGTCGGATCGCCGGGCTGACCGTCGCGATCTGTGGCGACATCGTGCATTCGCGCGTCGCCCGTTCCAACATCATCCTGCTCAGCGCGCTTGGCGCCAAGGTCCGCCTGATCGCGCCTTCGACCCTGCTGCCGACCGGCGTCGAGCGCATGGGCGTCGAGGTCTTCCGCGACATGAAGAAGGGGCTTGAGGGCGTCGACATCGTCATGATGCTGCGCCTGCAGCTCGAGCGGATGAACGGCGCCTTCGTGCCGTCCTCGAAGGAGTATTTCCGCTATTTCGGGCTCGATCGCGACAAGCTTTCGCTGGCCGCGCCGGATGCGCTCGTGATGCATCCCGGCCCGATGAATCGCGGCGTCGAGATCTCCTCCGAGGTGGCCGACGGCGCCCAGTCACTGATCCGCGAGCAGGTCGAGATGGGCGTCGCCGTACGCATGGCGGTACTCGATGCGCTCGCGCAGCACCTGCCCAATGGCTGAGCCGGATGGAGGCCTTCCTCGCCTGGTTGCTGCATCAGATGCACCGGGCTCGGATCGTCTTCGTCGGCCTTTATCTCCTGGTCATGGCCGGCTTCATCTATGCCGAGCCACGTTCCGCCTGGACCTGGCTGATCGTCCTTCTCGGTGCGCTTCTGTGCATCGGCGTCTGGGGCTTGGTCGGGTTCTGGCACTATGTCTTCACGCAGCGCCGCGAGCGCGAGAACAGGGTCGAACGTAGCGATGGCTGACAGCAGCGAGCAGAACAGCGGCTGTGCGATCCTCGGCGCGCGCTTGGTCGATCCGGCCTCCGGCCGCGAGGGCGTCGGCAGCGTCCTGGTCCGCGACGGCGTGATCGCCGATGTCCACTGGGGCGGCGATCGTCCTGATTTGCCGGCCGGCATCGCGGTCGAGGAGGCCCGCGGTCTCGTGCTCGCGCCGGGCCTCGTCGACCTGCGCGCCTTCCTCGGCGAGCCCGGCGCCGAATTCCGCGAGACGCTCGGAACCGGCTCGCAGGCCGCCGCCGCCGGTGGCGTCACCACCGTGATCTGCCGCCCCGACACCGATCCGCCGATCGACGATCCCTCCGTCATCGACTTCATCAAGCGTCGCGCCCGCGACAAGGCGATCGTCAATGTCCTGCCGGCGGCGGCCCTGACCAAGGGGCTGGCCGGCAAGGAGATCACGGAGTTCGGCCTGCTGCTCGAAGCCGGCGCGGTCGCCTTCAGCGACGGCGCCAATGGCGTGCGCAACCCGCAGGTGATGCGCCGCGCCATGATCTATGCGCGCGATTTCGATGCGCTGCTGATCAACCATGTCGAGGACCCCGATCTGCGCGGCGTCGGCGTGATGAACGAAGGCGAGTTCGCCAGCCGCAAGGGCCTGCCTGGCATCCCGCACGAAGCCGAGACGGTGATGCTGGAGCGCGATTTGCGCCTCGCCCGCGCCTCCGGCGCCCGCTACCACGCCGCCATGGTCTCCTGCTCGGATTCGCTCGCTCTGATCCGCCGGGCCAAGGAGGATGGGCTCAACGTCACCTGCGGCGTCTCGATCAACAATCTCTGCCTGAACGAGAACGACGTCGGCGAGTACCGCACCTTCTGCAAGGTCTCGCCGCCGCTGCGGCATGAGGATGAGCGGCTGGCGATGATCGAGGCCGTGGCCGAAGGCCTGATCGACGTCATCGTCTCTGACCATGACCCGCAGGACGTCGAGACCAAGCGCCAGCCCTTCGCCGAGGCCGCCAATGGCGCTCTTGGCATCGAGACGCTGCTGCCGGCGGCGCTCAGGCTCTATCATGGCGAGCAGATCGGCCTTGCCTCGCTGTTCGCCGCCCTGTCGAGCCGACCGGCCGAATTGCTCGGCCTCGGTTGCGGTCGGCTTGCGATTGGCGCACCGGCCGATCTTGCCCTGATCGACATCGATGCGCCCTTCGTCGTCGACAAGCGCAAGCTCAAATCCCGCGCCAAGAACTCGCCCTTCGACGAGGCGCGGCTGCAGGGCATCGTGCAGGCGACCTGGGTCGGCGGCCGGGTGGTGTATCGCGGCGAAGCGGCTTAAGCTCAACCAGGACGGGCAGGGGAGGTTATATGGCTGAGGCGTTCGCTTGGGCGTATCCGAGCCCGATGGGGCTCGCCGCGCTCGTCCTCGGCTATCTCCTTGGCTCGATTCCGTTCGGCATCATCCTGACCCGGATCGCCGGCGGCCCGGATTTGCGTACGATCGGCTCCGGCAATATCGGCGCGACCAATGTCCTGCGCACCGGCAACAAGAAGCTGGCGGCGCTGACCCTGCTCGGCGATATGCTGAAAGGTACAGTAGCCGTCCTGCTCGCCGGCTGGCTGCTCGGCGGCAAGAGCGCGGCGCTAATGGCTGGCCTTGGTGCCTTTCTCGGTCATCTCTTCCCGGTCTGGCTGCGGTTCAAGGGCGGCAAGGGCGTCGCGACCTTCCTCGGCATCCTGATCGGGTTGAAATGGTCGATCGCGCTGATCTTCGCCGCGATCTGGCTCAGCATCGCCTATCTGACCAAGTACTCCTCACTCTCGGCCCTGATCGCCAGCCTGCTGACGCCGCTGCTGCTCTGGTTCTGGGTGCGCGATGTCCAGACGGCGGGGCTGATGGCGATCCTGGCGCTGCTGCTCTGGTTCATGCACCGGGAGAACATCGCCAGATTGCTCTCGGGTCGCGAGGGCAAGATCGGACAGAAGGGCTGAATGGCGATGGCCGGTTTCGCTCTCGACGACCGGCAACGCCTCGACTGGCTCCGACTGATCCGCAGCGAGAGCATCGGCCCGCGCACTTTCCGCACCTTGGTCAACCGCTTCGGCGGCGCCGCCGGCGCGCTCGAAGCCCTGCCGGAGCTCGGTCGGCAGGCAGGCCGGACGCTCAGGTTGTGCACGCCCGCAGAGGCCGAGCGGGAATTCGAAGCGCTGCGCCGACGCGGCGCTCATCTGATCGCGCTTGGCGAAGCCGCCTATCCGGTGCCGCTACAGGCGATCGATTCGGCGCCGCCGCTGATCGCGATCGAAGGCGATCCTGCGGTGCTGAACCGTCCTTGCGTTGCTCTGGTCGGCTCGCGCAACGCCTCCGCCGCGGGGCTGAAGTTCACCGCGACGCTGGCACGTGAGCTGGGCGAGGCCGGCTTCGTCGTCGTCTCCGGCCTGGCGCGCGGTATCGATACGGCCGCACATCAGGCGAGCCTGGAGAGCGGCACGATCGCGGTGCTGGCCGGCGGGCTCGACGAGGTCTATCCGCCACAGAACATCCCCTTGCTCAGGCGCATCAGCGAGCGCGGTGCCGCGCTCAGCGAGATGCCGCTCGGCTGGGTGCCGCGCGGGCGCGATTTCCCCCGCCGCAACCGGCTCGTCTCGGGGCTGGCATTGGGGACGGTGGTGGTCGAGGCGGCGCGCAAATCCGGCTCGCTGATCACCGCCCGCTTCGCCAATGAACAGGGCCGCCAGGTCTTCGCCGTGCCAGGCTCGCCGCTGGATCCGCGAGCCGAAGGCGGAAATCATCTGATTCGCGAGGGCGCAATCCTTTGTGCCGAGACGACGCATGTGGTCGATGTGCTGAGGCCGATGCTCCGGCAGGACGATCTGTTTGGAGCCGCGCCCTTTCTGGCGCGCGAAGAGGCTGGAACGGAGCGGAGGCGCGAAGCCCTTTGGGACGAGCTCGACCTGCCCGAAGTTCTGCCGGCGCCGAAGCTCGAACTGGAGCTCGAAACGCTGTCGCAGGCGGCAAGCGTTGACAGCAGACCGCGTCAGCGCCTGCTCGACCTGATCGGTTCGACCCCGATGGCGATGGACGATCTCGTTCGCGCCAGCGGCCAGCCGGCGCGCGAGGTGAGTCTTATCCTGCTCGAACTTGAGCTCGAAGGCATGGTGCAGCGTCACGCTGGCGGCACACTCTCGCGCTCGGCATGAGCAGGGTGCTGGGCGATCAGCCCGTCATTTCCCCCCAGCGGCTGCGCTCCCGCTCGGCTTCCACCGCTGCAAGCTCCAGGAGGGTCACAAGCAGGTCGAGGTCGGCAGCGCGGGCCTGGCTGCCAAGCTCGGCGAGCATCTTTGTTGCCTTGACGGCAACTTCACGCTGCAGATCGCGTTGACGCGCTCGCTTCTCGACGAGCAGCTGCAGAGCCAAGGCTTCGGATTCGCCGTGGCCTTGCAGGCCTCTGGAGGCCATGAGGTTGCCGATGTCGTAGGTGGTTGGAGAAGCCGGCATGAGGCACTCCCGTCAGGTTGCTGCGACACAATAATACAACCTATGATTTAATAATCGGCAAAAGACCCGCTTGACTAAGGTCCGGTGTCGGTCGCCTCGCCGAGCTGCACCAGGCAGGTCCGGCGATTGATCGCAGCTTCCAACCGCGTCATATCGACGAAATAGGCGAGGCTGCTGAGCTGCGCGGCTCGCGCCATGGCGCCGAGTTCGACGCTGATCTCCTCGATGTAGGTAGCAACCTCAAGTTGCATTCGCATGAGCGCGTCCATGCTGTGCGGACCGGGGGAGGTCGCAGCGCCGCGGCCAAGGCGCGAGATTCCAGGCAAGCGATTGTCTTTTGGATAGATTTTATCCTCCTTGATTCGCCGAGACGTTGCTTTTCTCATTTCGCCTACCCTCGCGGTCGCGTCAGCCCGGGGGAACGAACCGGTGTTCGACAAGAGCTATTCTTGCTACTCGTCTTCAGAGAATGCAATCACCGCGTGTATGAAATTTCTTGCGATGGAACGTTTTCCCGATCGGGGCGTTCTCTTGCCGTCGCAATTTGGCCGCGATTGGTTCAGGCCCGGTTCAACCGGGGCGGGATAGACCCAGCGGCAAGGCGGGGTTTCGCCGGAAGGAGAATGACATGTCAGTTTTCGGAAAGAGCCGCTTCCTGGTGACGCTCGCCGTCGCGGGCAGTGTTGTGGCGGCGGGCCTCACTCCCGTGATGGCGGGTGAAAGTCGTCCGGTCGGCTTCGACAAGAGCCGCCTCGACGCGGCCCAAGTCGACTATTCGCAATATTATCGTCGCGGCTGGCGCGGCGGCAATCGCGGCGCGGCGATCGCAGCCGGCGTCGGTCTCGGCATCCTTGGCGCCGCGGCGATCGCCGCCAGCCGCCCGGCCTATGCCGAGCCGGTCTACGGCTACGATGACGGCTACTATGACGAGCCGGTCTATGTGGCACCGCGCCGCTACTACGCACCGCGTTACTATGTCCCCGACAATATCCGCGACCCGGCCGGCGGCAGCTATCGCTGACCATCGGCCCGGATAAACAGCCTTAATCAATTCTGAACGCCTGAAGCCTAGCTTCGAAGGGTCGCTTCCGTCACATGACGGGAGCGACCCTTTTCACGGCGTATGGGAACTCGCGGTTCCGCTCCGGAGCCGTCGCCTTGGAGAAAGACGATGAAATCCTCGCTCAAGACGCTGCTGTCCGGTTGCGCTGCGGCCGCCCTGGCGGTGCTCTGTTCCGGTGCGGCGATGGCTCAGTACTATTCGGATGATGGCTATGGCCGCCGCCGCGGCTACGACAGTGGCTACGATCGAGGCTATGACCGTGGCTACGACCGGGGCCGGCGTGATCGAGGCTACGGCGACAATCGCGGTTACGGGCGCGATGACCGGCGCTATGGCCAGGACGGCGGCGGCTATCGGCGCGGCCCCAATCCCGGCAACCCGCTCGCCGGGATGAGCATCGACGATCAGAAGCGGGCGCTGAAGAATCACCGCGACGCCCAGAAGAAAGCGATCAAGCGCGGCTACGTCATTCCGTAGCCCAGCCGTCCTCCGGCCCGCTCGCCTCCGATTCGAGGCGCGCGAGCCGGTCGAGCGCGCCTTGCAGGATGTAGGCTGCCGCCATCTTGTCGACGACCGCAGCCCGTCGAGCCCGCGAGGCGTCGGCATCGAGGAGGGTGCGGGTGACGGCTAGCGTCGACATTCGCTCGTCCCAGAAGACGATCGGCAGCGCCGTCAGCGGTGCGAGGTTACGCACGAAAGCCTGGGTCGATTGCGCCCGCGGGCCTTCGGTGCCGTCCATATTGAGCGGCAGGCCGATCACCAGGCCGGCTATGGCGTGCTTCTCCGCCACCTTCAGCAGTGCTGCCGCATCCTGCCTGAACTTGACGCGCTGAATTGTTTCAAGCGGCGTCGCGATGCGGCGCTCGACATCGGACAAGGCGAGCCCGATCGTCTTGGTGCCGAGATCGAGACCGAGCAGGCGCGCATGCTCGGGCAGCGCGAGGAACCGGTCCAGGGCAACGAGATTGTTGGTCATTCCCGCCGGTAGCACGGGCCGCCCGCACAGGCGAGCGGCCCGGGCCGGTTAGTTGGCGTTCTGCGGCGTCAGGCCGGCCGCTTTCAACGCCGCTCCCCATTTGGCGACTTCGGCGGCGAATCGCTTGCCGTGGGCTTCACGCGTCCATTCCGGCGCCGGGAAGGCGCTGGTGCCGACGGCCTTGAAGCGCTCGAGGACGGCCGGATCCTTCAGCGCCGCCTGCAGCGCCCCGTTCAGCTTGTCGAGCGCAGCAGCCGGCGTGCCCTTGGGGGCGTAGAGCCCGTGCCAGATCGTCATGTCGATTTCGGTGCCGGTCTCGCGCGAGGTCGGAACGTTCGGCAACACGCCGAGTCGCTCCGGCGAGGTCACGGCATAGGCGCGGATCTTGTCGGACTGGATCTGCGGCACCGCCGTGGTCGACTGGTCGCAGAGCACGTCGACCTGGCCGCCGACGAGATCGTTCATCGCTGGTCCCGTGCCGCGATAGGCGACCTGGGCGAGCTTGACCCCGAGCGCCTGCGAGATCAGCACGGCGCACAGATGCGCGTTCGAGCCGACGCCAGCATGCGCGACCGTCAGCTTCTCCGCCTGCTGCTTGGCATAGGAGAAGAAGGCCTTGCCGTCGACCGGCGGCAGAGCGAGCTTGCCGGCGATCACCATCGGACCGGTGTTGACGAGACCGACCGGCGCGAAGGCGGTCGATGTCTCGTAGCCGAGATTGCTGTAGAGCGCCGGCGCCGCGGCGAGCGCGAGATGATGGATCAGTAGGGTGTGTCCGTCGGCCTCGGCCGCGACGAGGCGCTTGGCCCCCGCCGTCCCGCCGGCGCCGGCGATGTTCTCGACGACGACCTGCTGGCCGAGCGTGCGGCCCATATGCTCGCCGAGCAGGCGGGCGATCACGTCGCTGGGACCGCCGGCGGCAAAGGGCACGATCAGGGTGATGGGTTTGGTCGGAAAACTCTGGGCCAGGGCAGGTGAGCCTAGTCCGAGCAGGGCGAGCCCTGCCAGGGCGCCTCGGCGCGTCATGAGGAATCTGCGGACATGGGCGATCATTCGTTTCCTCCAGTATGGCAGCCGCTCTGCGTCGGCTTGGTCGAAATCTCGGGCCGTCTGGTCCTCGAGCCTGTGTCACTCGTCTTCGAGCGAAACTTCAGAAATAGATGGCAGTAAATTGATATTGATTGGATTTTAGCATAGCCTCTCCGGAGAGGCAGTGTGCACCAGATGCGTTTCAGCGCAGGTCTGACAGGTAGTGAACCTCCTGGGTCAGACACAGGCTGAGCCTGTGCTCCACGGGCGTGCCGTCGAGCGACAGGGCGATGCGGTCGATCTGCAGGGCCGCCTCACCGGGCGAAACACCGAGCGCCGCGGCATCCTCGGCGGAGAGCGCCACCGCCTTCAGCCGCTCGCGCGCATTGGCGATGGTGATGCCGTAGTGACCGGCATAGAGGCTGTAGAGATTGTTCGGGATCGGTCCGTTCTCCAGCCCGGGGAAGAGCTGCTGCGGCAGGCTGAGCGTCTCGACGATCAGCGGCGCGCCGTCGAAGGAGCGCTGCCGGCGGATACGGATGACGGTGGCGCCTTCAGCGAGGTCCAGCGCCGCGCGTTCGGCTTCCATGGCCCGCCCGGTCGTCACCGAGAGCACGACGCTGTCGGGAAAGCGTGGCTCGCCGCGATCGGGGGCCAGCTTGAAGAACTGGAACAGGATGCGGCGCTCGTCATGCTCTGCGACGAAGGTGCCGCGCCCCTGGCGTCGCACCACGAGGTTCTCGGCGGCGAGTTCGTCAAGCGCCTTGCGCACCGTGCCTTGGCTGACCCCGATCTCGGCGGCAAGCTGGCCCTCGCTCGGCAGCACTGCGCCGGGCGCCCAGACGCCATCCATGAGTTTGCGCACAAAGATCGCCTTCACCTGCCGATAGAGCGGCCGGAAGCCCAGCGTCTCTGGCGTATCGGGCTCGCGGGGCTGCCCTGCGATTTCGAGCTTGTGCACACTCATATGTCTTATATAAGACTTGAGCTCAGCCACGTCGAGCCCGATTTCACGAACTGGGTAGCGGGGCGAGGGATCACGGGAAACGGTCAGGGATATCCGCCATGAGCAAGCCGCATCTGCTGGTGCACGAGAAGAAGGACACGGTCGGCGTCGTCGTCGTCGAGGGCCTTAAGGCCGGGACCGACATGCTCGGTGTCGTCACCCACGACAACTCGGACTTCCGCCTGACGGCCAAGATGGACATCCCGATCGGCCACAAGGTCGCGCTCAAGGCGATCAAGAAGGGCGACACGATCTGGAAATACGGCCAGGACATCGGCAAGGCGATCGCCGACATCGGCCAGGGCGAACACCTGCACGTCCACAACGTCAAGACCAAGCGCTGGTGAGCGCCGGTCTTCGTCCATTCCGATCCTAGGGCTCCCATCAGGTCGAGCCCCAACATCCAGGAAACGCCAATGTCCTCAATCGTCGCCAATTTCGACCTCGTCAAAGGCAAGCTCGCCAAGGTGAAGGGCCGCAAGATCGAGGCGCCCGAGTTCAAGACGCCCTTCGTCAAGCGCCCGACCGGCCGCAGCCTCGATTCGTTCATGGGCTGGCGCCGCGAGAACGGCCGCGTCGGTGTGCGTAACCACGTGCTGCTGTTGCCGCTCGACGATCTCTCCAACGCCGCCTGCGAGGCCGTCGCCAACAACATCAAGGGCACGCTGGCGATCCCGCACGCCTATGGCCGCCTGCAGTTCGGCGAGGACCTCGAGGTCCATTTCCGCACCCTGATCGGCACCGGCTCGAACCCGAACGTCGCCGCCGTCGTCGTCATCGGCATCGAGGATGGCTGGACCAAGCGCGTCGTCGACGGCATCGCCAGGACTGGCAAACCGGTGGTCGGCTTCGGCATCGAGGGCCATGGCGACATCGCCACCATCGCAAAAGCCTCCTATGTCGCCAAGGAATTCGTACAGTGGGCGACCGAGCTGCAGCGCGTGAAGTGCGGCATCGAGGAGCTCTGGGTCTCGACCAAATGCGGTGAGTCGGACACCACCACCGGTCTTTCGTCCTGCCCCACCGTCGGCAACATGTACGACAAATGGATTCCGCGCGGCGTCTATGGCGTCTTCGGCGAGACCTCGGAGATCACCGGCGCCGAGCACCTGTGCAAGGCGCGCGCGGCGACGCCGGAGGTGGGCGAACGCTGGTACAAGATGTGGAAGGCCTATCAGGACGACGTGATCGAGGCCCACAAGACCGATGACCTCTCCGACTCGCAACCGACCAAGGGCAATATCGCCGGCGGCCTGACCACGATCGAGGAGAAGGCGCTCGGCAATCTCGAGAAGATCGGCCGCGAGTGCAAGTTCATCGACATCCTTGAGCCGGCGCAGGCGCCCGCGAGGGGGCCGGGACTATACTACATGGACACTTCATCAGCCGCGGCTGAGTGCGTGACATTGATGGCCGCTGGCGGCTATGTCGTGCACACCTTCCCGACCGGGCAGGGCAACGTCATCGGCAACCCGATCGTCCCGGTCATCAAGATCACCGGCAATCCCAAGACCATGCGCACCATGCCCGAGCACATCGACGTCGACGTCTCCGGCATCCTGCGTCGCGATCTCACCATCCCTCAAGCCGGCGATGCGTTGATCGAGAACATCGTGCGTACTGCGAATGGCCGCCTCACGGCAGCCGAGGCGCTCGGCCATCGCGAGTTCTCGATGACCAAGCTATACCGCAGCGCCTGAGAAGCTGAATCTTTGGGCGCGACGAGGCAAAAGTGTCGGACGGGATCGTTTCATTGCATGCGCCGGGGCGGGACGTGTTGCCCGCCTACGTCGGTGCCTTGGAAGCGGGCTGGTCGCCGAACACGATGCGCGACGTCGCGCCCGAGCAGCTCGCCGCGATCGCGGCCGATCCAGAAGGTTTCCTCGCCGGGCTGAACGGGCGTGGCGGCAAGATCCGCCTCCATGACGGCAGCGAGGTCGATCGATTGCCGGGGATCATCCGCTGGATCATCGCAGCGGACCGCCCGGAACGGCCCTTCGTCGGCAGCATCAATCTGCGCTGGCAGGAGGACGAGGCCGGCAACCCGGTCCCGGGCCTGCCGTCGCATGTGCTCGGCCATGTCGGCTACACCATCCTGCCGAACCATGCCGGGAACGGCTATGCCAGCGCGGCCTTGGCGGCGGTGCTCCCCGAGGCCCGCACCATCGGCCTGCCCTTCGTCAAGATCACCTGCGACGCGGATAATACCGCCTCGCGGCGGATCATCGAGAAGAATGGCGGGCGCTTCATCGAAAGTTTCGTCGCTCCATTCTACGGACCCGAGGAGCGCCTGATGTATTGGATCGATCTGCAGTGATGACCGAAGCAGCCGTCCCGCGCCTGGCGAAAGGCCTTGGCCCGCTCCTGCCGGGCCTCGCGCTCTCGACGGTGGTGGCGATCGCCTCCGTGCTGGCCGAACCCGTGCTGAAGCAGCTCGCCGGCGGGCGCGTCGGCATTCCGGCGGTCGTGATCGCGCTGGTGATCGGCATGATCATGCATTCGGTCGCGAACACAAAGCTCTTCCTCCCGGGCATGACCTTCTGCGTCAAGAAGCTGCTGCGCTGGGCGATCGCGCTGCTCGGCCTGCGCGTCGCCCTCGGCGACATCATCGCCCTCGGCCTCGGCACGGCGATTCTCGTCGTCGTCTCCATGGTGGTGACCGTCGTCGCCGGCTTCCTACTGGCGCGGCTGCTCGGCCGCGAGCCCGGCGTCGGCGCGCTCGGCGGCGTCGCCACGGCGGTCTGCGGCGCCTCGGCCGCGCTCGCCACCGCGACGGTCGTGCCGGACTATCGCAACAAGGCCGCCGACACCGCCTTCACCGTGATCGCGATGAATGTGCTCGCGACCATTGCGATGTTGGCCTATCCGCTGCTTTGCGTCTGGCTCGGCCTCTCGCAGCAGCAGACCGGCGTGATGCTCGGCGCCACCATCCACGACGTCGCTCAGGTGGTCGGCGCCGGCCAGGCTGTCTCGGACGAGGCGGCGAACGCGGCCGTCATCGTCAAGCTCTTCCGCGTCTTCCTGCTTTTGCCCTCGGTGTTGATCGTCGGCTGGTGGCTGACCCGCCATGGCGAGACCCATGGCGACGCCAAGGTGCCGGTCCCGGTCTTCGCCTTCGTCTTCCTGATCATGTGCGTGGTCAACAGCGTGCTGAGTACGCAGGCCGGGCTCGCCGGGATCTATCTGCCGATCCGCGACATCCTGCTCGAAGTCTCGCGCTGGGGCCTGCTGATCGCGATCGCGGCGCTCGGCCTCGGCACCTCGATCGCGGCGATGGCCCGGCTCGGCTGGCGCCATCTCGCCGTGGTCACCGGCACCAGCCTCGTCATCCTCGTCGTCGCCACGGGCGGGATTATCCTGCTCGGCTGAGCGAAACTCACAGCGGAAACAGCCATGACCGACATCGTCATCACCGAATTCATGGACGAAGCGGCGGTGGCGGCGCTCAAGGCCCGCTACAGCGTGCATCACGATCCCGACCTCTTCGGCAAGCCGGACGAGCTCGCGAAGCTGGTCGCCGACATCCCGGCGCTGATCGTGCGCAACCAGACACAGGTTCGCGGTGCGCTGCTCGCCGGCGCGAAGAACCTCAAGGTCGTCGGCCGGCTCGGCGTCGGCCTCGACAATATCGACATGGAAGCCTGCTCGGCCCGCGGCATCCAGGTTTTCCCGGCGACCGGCGCCAACAGCCTGTCGGTGGTCGAGTACGTGATCGGCACGGCGATGACGCTGCTGCGCGGCGCCTATTTCGCCAATGCCGCGATGCTCGCTGGCGAATTCCCGAAGACAAAGCTGATCGGCCGCGAAATCGCCGGCAAGCGCATGGGCCTGGTCGGCTTCGGTGCGATCGCCCGCGACGCGGCTCAGCACGCGAAGGCGCTCGGCATGACCGTCGCGGCCTACGACCCTTATGTTCCCGCCGATGCTCCGGTCTGGCAGGGCATCGAAAAGCTCGAGCTCGATGCGCTGCTCGCGACCTCCGACGTGATCTCGATCCATTTGCCGCTGACGCCGGAGACACGCGGCGTGATCGGCCAAGCCGCCTTCGCCAGGATGAAGCCCGACGCCATCCTGATCAACGCGGCGCGCGGCGGCGTCATGGACGAGGCGGCGCTGGTTTCGGCGCTGAAGGGCGGTCGCCTCGGCGGCGCTGCGCTCGACGTCTTCGAGCAGGAGCCGCTCAAGGCCGATGGCGCAAAACTCTTCGCCGGCACGCCAAACCTGATCCTGACGCCGCATATTGCCGGCAACACGGTCGAGTCGAACGGGCGCGTCTCAGGCCTCGTCGCCGAGCGGGTGATGGCGGCGCTGGAGGGCAGGGCATGACCAAGCTCTCGCTGGAAGCGGCCGAGCAGAAGGTCGCGGAGCTCTTCATCGAGGCCGGCGCCTCGCCCGCCAATGCGGCGTCCGTCGCGCTGGCGCTGGTGATGGCCGAGGCGGATGGGCTGAAGGGCCACGGCCTGTCGCGCGTGCCGACCTATATTTCCATGCTGCGCTCCGGCAAGATCGACGGCCAGGCCGTGCCGATCGCGCGCCAGCCCAAGCCCGGCGTGCTGGCAATCGACGCCGCCCATGGCTTCGCGTATCCGGCGATCGACCTCGGCGTGATCGAATTGCCCGAGATCGCCCGCAGGCAGGGCATCGCTGCAGCCCCGATTCGCCGCTCGAATCATTGCGGCGCCGCCGGCCTGCATGTCGAGCGGCTGGCCGAACAGGGCCTTGTCGCGCTGCTCTTCGCCAACACACCCGGCGCGATGGCGCCCTGGGGCGGCGCCAGGCCGGTCTTCGGCACCAATCCGATCGCCTTCGCCGCGCCGCTGGCCGGCCGCGAGCCCCTGGTGATCGACATGGCGCTGTCGAAGGTGGCGCGCGGCCCGATCGTCGCCGCCAGGCAGAAGGGCGAGGCGATTCCCGAGGGCTGGGCGCTCGACGCTGCCGGCAAGCCGACCACCGATCCGGCGGCAGCGATCGCCGGAACCATGGTGCCGCTCGGCGACGCCAAGGGCGCGACGCTGGCCATGATGGTCGAGATCCTCGCCGCCGCGCTGGTCGGCACGCATTTCGCCTTCCAGGCCTCGTCCTTCCTCGACGACCAGGGTGGTCCGCCCGATACCGGCCAGCTCATCCTCGCCATCGATCCGGCGAGCATGGGCGGCAACTGGTTCGCCGAGCGGATGAAGCTGCTGACCCACACGATCGAGGAGCAGCCCGGCACGCGCCTGCCGGGCATGCGGCGCTATGGCTTGCGGGCCAAGGCGCGAGCGGAAGGGATCGAGGTCTCCCTCTGAGACGAGCTGTCTCATTCAAATCGCGCCGTCATTCCGGACAAGCTGCGGAGCAGCGCAGCTCCGGAATCCATCGTAGAACGCAATGCCCTCCGATGGATTCCGGCGCTCCGCTTCGCTGCGGCCGGAATGACGACGTGTTGATATAGAGACGAACTATACGAAATCGAATCGATCAACATCGACAAGGCCTTTGTCGGTGATCTTGAGATGCGGGATCACCGGCAGAGTCAGGAAGGCGACCTGCAGGAAGGGCTCGGCCAGCACGACGCCGAGCGCCTTCGCAGCCGCGCGCAAGCCTTCCAGCCCATGCCGCACCGTCTCGAAGGGCTGGTCGCTCATCAACCCGGCGACGGGCAGCGCCAGTTCGGCGGTCACCTTGCCGCCATCGGCCACCGCGAAGCCACCGCCGGTCTCGATCAGTCGGTTGGCCGCTGCCGCCATCGAGGCCCCGTCGACGCCGACGATGCAGAGATTATGGCTGTCATGCCCGACCGAGGAGGCGATGGCGCCGTGCTTCATGCCGAAGCCGTGGACGAAACCTGAAGCGATGCCGCCATTGCGGCCATGGCGCTCGATCACCGTGACCCTGACGGCATCCTGATCGAGATCGGGCAAGGCGAAGCCGCCGCGCGCCGGCAGGCGCATGGACAGGCGCTCGGTGATGATCCGGCCGGGCACCACGCCGATCACCGGCGTCTCGCCCTCGCGCGCCTTCACCGCGAAATCTTCTGGCGCGAGCTTGCGGCTGCGGACACTGGCGAGACCGACGGGCGGAACCGTCTTCCGATTGGCGAACAGCGTGTCCTCGACCAGCCTGCCGCCAGCGAAGACCTGCCTGACGCGGCAGGCGGCGAGATCATCGACCAGCACGATGTCGGCACGCTTGCCGGGGCCGATGAAGCCGCGGTCGAACAGGCCGAAATTCCGCGCCGCCGACAGGCTCGCAATGCGATAGGTCGCGAGAATGTCGGCGCCGTGCGCGATCGCCGTGCGGATCATGTAGTCGAGATGGCCTTCCTCGGCGATATCCAGCGGGTTGCGGTCATCGGTGCAGAAGGCGAGGAAGGGCGAGGCATCGCGGCTGATCAGCGGGATCAGCGCATGCAGGTCCTTCGAGACCGAGCCCTCGCGGATCAGGATCCCCATGCCCTTGGCGAGCTTTTCACGGGCCTCATCGGCCGTCGTGGTCTCATGGTCGGTCCGGATGCCGGCGGAGAGATAGCCGTTGAGGTCGAGCCCACGCACCAGCGGCGCATGCCCGTCGATATGCCGCTGCGAGAAGGCTTCAAGCTTGGCGAGGCAGCCGGGATCGCGATGCAGCACGCCAGGGAAGTTCATGAACTCGGCGAGGCCGATCACCTTGGGATGGTCCATGAACGGGGTGAGGTCGGCGGCTTCCAGCGCAGCTCCCGCCGTCTCCAGATGCGTCGCCGGCACGCAGCTCGAAAGCTGGACGCGCAGGTCCATGCGCATCGCCACGGCGCAGTCGAGGAAATAGCGGATGCCCTCGGCGCCCAGCACATTGGAGATCTCGTGCGGATCGCAGATCGCGGTGGTGACGCCGTGCGGCAGCACGCAGCGCTCGAATTCGAGCGGGGTCACGAGCGAGGATTCGACGTGAAGATGCGTGTCGATGAAGCCGGGGACGGCGATCAGGCCGGTCGCGTCGAAGCTGGCCTTGCCCTCGTAGCGGCCATGGGTACCGACGATCGTGTCGCCGCAGAGGGCGATGTCGGTCTCGACGAGCTCGCCCGAGACGAGGTCGAACAGTTGTGCGCCGCGAATGACGAGATCGGCCGGCTCGTCGCCGCGTCCTTGCGCGATCCGGCGGGCGAGGGTGGCTGCATCGGTCATGGGAGAGTGCTCCGGGTTCGGGCCGGCTTGGCTACGCCATCTCGCCGGCCTAGACAGGCGCTGTCCAGTCGCCTTTCGCGGAGACCATCATGCAGCTCACCTGGTTCGGCCATTCGGCGTTTCGGCTCGACCTGCCCGGCGCCTCGGTCCTGATCGACCCGTTTTTCACCGGCAACCCAGCCTTCGAGGGCGATGCCGCCGTGGCCGGCAAGGGCGTCAGCCATATCGTCGTCACCCACGGCCATGGCGACCATGTCGGCGACACGCTCGCCATCGCCGCGGCGAACGACGCGACCGTCATCACCAATTACGACCTTTGCATGCACCTTGCCTCGAAGGGGCTGAAGAAGTTCCAGCCGATGAACACCGGCGGCACCGTCGATCTCGGCGCCTTCTCGGTGACGCTCGTCCGGGCCGATCATTCCGCCGGCATGGGCGAGGCAGGTGTGACCGTTCCGGTCGGCAACGCCAATGGCGCGATCATCAAGGCGCCGGGCGAAAAGACGCTCTGGCACATGGGCGACACCGATATCTTCTCGGATATGGCCCTGCTCGCCGAGATCCATGGGGTCGAGGCCTGCATCTGCCCGATCGGCGACCGCTTCACCATGGGTGCCAGGACTGCTGCGCTGGCGATGACCCGCTTCGTCAAGCCGAAGCTCGCGATCCCCTGCCACTACGGCTCCTTCCCGATCATCGCCCAGGACGCGGCCGTCTTCGTCGAAGGGCTGAAGGGCAGCGGCGTCGAGGCGCTGGTGCCGCAGAAGGGCAAGGCGGTGGCAATCTGAGGAAGTGCCGTCATTCCGGACAAGCCGCGAAGCGGCGCAGCTCCGGAATCCATCGTAGAGCGACAAAGCCCTATGATGGATTCCGGCGCTTCGGCCGGAATGACGTGATCAGTGAGTATTGATTGAACGGCAGGGGCGCTATACGCCTCGCAACCATTCCGGCGCCGTTGCGCCTATTCCTTCAGGAGCCCGCCCATGTCGGTCGATGCCGCCACCGTCAAACGCGTCGCGCATCTCTCGCGCATCGCCGTCGATGATGCGGATGTGCCGAAGCTGCAAGGCGAGCTTAACGCCATCCTCGGCTTCGTCGAGCAGCTCAACGAGGTCGACGTCTCCGGTGTCGAGCCGATGACCTCGGTGACCCCGATGGTGATGAAGAAGCGCCAGGACGTGGTCAACGACGGCGAGATCGCCGACGAGATCGTCGCCAACGCGCCGGCTTCCGAGGACGACTACTTCATGGTGCCGAAGGTGATCGAGTGAGCGCCTGAAGCGCTCCGCTCACCCTCATCGCCCGTTCTTATACGTTTTACGGATTTCTCCCGTGACCGATCTCACCCGCCTGACCCTGACCGAAGCCCGCGATGGGCTGAAGGCCAAGCAGTTCTCCGCCACCGAGCTCACCAAGGCGCACATCGCCGCCGTCGAGCAGGCGCGGGCACTCAACGCCTATGTGCTGGAGACGCCCGAGCATGCGCTGAAGCAGGCTGCCGCCTCCGACGAGAAGCTCGCCAGGGGCGAGGCCGGCCCGCTCGAAGGCCTGCCCCTCGGCATCAAGGACCTGTTCGCAACCGAGGGCGTGCGCACCACGGCCTGCTCGCGCATCCTCGGCAATTTCGTGCCGCCCTATGAATCGACCGTCTCCTCGCAGCTCTGGCGCGACGGCGCCGTCATGCTCGGCAAGCTCAACAATGACGAGTTCGCCATGGGCTCGTCGAACGAGACTTCGGCCTTCGGTCCGGTGGTCAATCCCTGGCGTCGCCAGGGCTCCAATGTCGGGGCAGGGGCGGCCGGCGCGATCGAGGGCAATCACCTGGTGCCCGGCGGCTCCTCCGGCGGCTCGGCTGCGGCCGTCGCCGCGCATCTCTGCCTCGCCGCGACCGCGACCGATACCGGCGGCTCGATCCGCCAGCCAGCCGCCTTCACCGGCACGGTCGGCATCAAGCCGACCTATGGCCGCTGCTCGCGCTGGGGCATCGTCGCCTTCGCCTCTTCGCTCGACCAGGCCGGGCCGATCGGCAAGACCGTGCGCGACACCGCCGTGATGCTGCGCTCGATGGCCGGCCATGACCCCAGGGACACCACCTCGGTCGACAGGGCCGTGCCGGACTACGAGGCCTCTGTCGGCCGCTCGATCAAGGGCATGCGGATCGGCATCCCGAAGGAGTACCGGTTGGAAGGCCTGAATGCCGAGATCGACGCGCTCTGGCAGCAGGGCATCGACTGGCTGAGGGCTGCCGGCGCCGAGATCGTCGAGATCTCGCTGCCGCATTCGAAATACGCGCTGCCGGCCTATTACATCGTCGCGCCGGCAGAGGCCTCGTCCAACCTCGCCCGCTATGACGGCGTCCGCTACGGCCTGCGCGAGCAGGGCCGCGACATCATCGAGATGTACGAGAAGACCCGTGCCGCCGGCTTCGGCGCCGAGGTCAAGCGCCGCATCATGATCGGCACCTATGTGCTGTCCTCGGGCTATTACGACGCCTACTACCTGCGCGCCCAGAAGGTGCGCACGCTGATCAAGCGCGATTTTGAAGCTGTCTACGACCAGGGCATCGACGCGGTGCTGACGCCGGCGACACCGTCCTCAGCCTTCGGTATCGGCGAGAAGGGCTCGTCCGACCCGGTCGAGATGTATCTCAACGACGTCTTCACGGTGACGGTGAACATGGCCGGTCTGCCAGGCATCGCCGTGCCGGCCGGGCTCGACAGCCAGGGCTTGCCACTCGGCCTGCAGCTGATCGGCCGGCCCTTCGACGAGGAGACGCTGTTCTCGCTCGGCCAGGTCATCGAGGAGGCGGCCGGCCGCTTCCCGGTCGGCGAGCGCTGGTGGGCGTGAGCCCACCTTGCGTGATCGGTAGTATCTCGATTCCTGATTTCCCGGCGGCCGATTAGGATGGCAGTCTCCGCGCCTGATCAGGCTGCCGGAGACCGCCATGCCGACCTATCCGTTCGAGACCGTCGACGTTTTCACAAGCACCCGCTTCGGCGGCAACCAGCTCGCGGTCTTCACCGATGCGCGCGGCCTCTCGGATGCCGAGATGCAGGCGCTGGCGGCGGAGATGAACTATAGCGAGACGACCTTCGTGCTGCCGCCGAGCGATCCGGCCAACACGGCGCGCGTCCGCATCTTCCATCGCACTGCCGAAATGCCCTTCGCCGGCCATCCCAATGTCGGTACCGCCTGCGTGCTCGCCGGCCATGGCCGCGACAGCGACGGCATCCTGCTGTTCGAGGAACTGGCTGGCCTGGTCGAGGTCCGCATCGCGCGCGATGCCGCCGGGCTGGTGACGGGCGCGACCATCGCCGCGCCGCAGGCGCTTTCGCTCGGCATCCAGCTGCCCGCCGATGCGATCGCCGCCTGCGCCGGGCTTCAGGCTCAGGACGTGCTCACCGGCCGCCACCCGCCGCAACAGGCCTCGGTCGGCGTCAAATTCGTGCTGACCGAGGTCACGCCGGACGCGCTGACACGGGCGACGCCGGACATCGCGGCCTATCGCCGGTTGGCCGAGGCCAATCCGGTCCTGGAAGGGCGCCTCTCGATCTTCTTCTATGCCTGGGATGGCGAGAGGGTGCGCGCCCGCATGTTCGCACCGCTCGCAGGCACCTGGGAGGACCCCGCGACCGGCAGCGCCAGCGCGACGCTCGCGGCCCTGACCCTCTCGCTCTCCGACGAGGACAGCGTGGCATTCGACATCACGCAGGGCGTCGAGATGGGCCGGCCGAGCCTGCTGCAGGTCACTGCGCGCCGCGTCGATGGCGAGATTCGCGCCACAGTCGGCGGCGGCTGCGTGGCGGTGCTGCGCGGCGAGGCGACGGTTTGAGGCACGTCATGCTCGGGCTTGACCCGAGCATCTCAGGCCGATGAGGCGCCGGCCAACGCCTTCTCGTAACGAGATTCTCGGGTCTGCGCTTCGCTCCGCCCGAGAATGACGCGGTTGTCAGCCGAGCCCCAGCTCCGCACGGACCTTCCGCGTCAACCCCGCCGCGACCAGTCTATGGCTCTCGCGCAGATAATCGCGGAAAGCGTCGTCGGGCAGGCCCTCATCGGAGAAACGCTGGATCCATTTCATGCCGCGCGAGGCGAGATAGGGCGCCGGGCGACAGCCCGGCGCATCGCGCAGCATCTCATAGGCGACGGCTGAGCATTTGAACGAGACAAAGAGCGTGCCTTCGGCATCATCACGGCCGAGCGCGAAGACCTTGCCGCCGACCTTCCAGACATCGGCGCCGCCCCATTGCACGACATGGCTGGTCGCGGGCAGGGCGGCGCAGAAGGCGTTGTATTCGGCGAGGGTCATGCTGTCCTGCTGTCGTGGGCCACTACGTCGCATCGATTGATAGCCCAAGCGAAGCCGATTGGTGACGGGAGCCGACGTTTCGATCCACATCGTTGAAATCAGCTACTTCCGCCAGAACGGCTTGGCGATCTCGGTCTCGACCTGCTGTTTCGTCAGGCCGAGATCCCTGAGCAGATGAGGACTTTCCTGTGCCATCTGTGCCAGTTTCCAGCGCGCGCGAATGCGTTCGCGCCAAGTCACCAGCAGGCTTTGCGGGGCAACCTCAGGCGAGTGTGGTGCGAGAGGGGGAGCACCGTTCATGGCAACCTCCCATGGTTCGGGCGCTTATGGCGCCCTGGGTAAAGGGAGGTTTCGTTCTGCGCGATGCGGGCGACGCGGTCCTTAAGCCCGCCCGAAGAGTTCCAAAAACTTCCAAACGGGCTATGGATTCAGCCCATGCAGGGATCGCGCTTTGCCTTCGGCCCATTCGTGCTCGATCCGGGCGCGGGAACGCTCCTTGAGAACGATGTCCCCGTCACCGCCAGCTACCGCGGCCTGAAGCTCCTCGCGGCGCTCGCCGCACGACCCGGCGAGATCCTGAGCAAGGCCGAATTGCTCGACGCCGGCTGGCCGGGAATGGCCGTCGAGGAGGGCAACCTCACTGTCCAGATCGCGCAACTGCGCAAGCTGCTCGGCGCCCCCGTCGATGGCGGCGACTGGATCGCGACGATCCCGCGCGTCGGCTACCGCTTCACGCGAACGGTCGAGCGGCTCGGCGATGCCAGGCGCAAACCCTTGCCCTTGCCCGGCAAGCCGTCGATCGCCGTGCTACCCTTCGTCAACGTCAGCAACGATCCCGGGCAGGAAAGCTTCGCCGACGGACTGACCGAGGACCTGATCACCGATCTCTCCCGGATCGCGGAGCTATTCGTCATCGCCCGCAATTCGGCCTTCGCCTACAAGGGCAAGGCGAGAGACGTGCGCGAGATCGCCGAGGAACTCGGCGTGCGCTATCTGCTGGAGGGAGGCGTCAGGCATGCTGCCGGGCGGGTTCGCATCAACGCCCAGCTGGTCGACGCAGCGAGCGGCGATCACCTCTGGGCAGAGCGCTTCGATCGCAGGCTAGACGATATCTTCGCCGCCCAGGATGAGGTCACGGCCCGGATCATCGAGGCCTTGCTCGGCCGACTGCGCACCCCGCCGCCACGTCAACGGCCGACGAGCCTCGAAGCCCATGATCTGTGCGTGCGTGCGCGCCGGCTTATGGATGATACCCCGCAAGCGGCGCAGGAAGCGCATCTACTGCTGACGCGTGCGGTCACGCTCGATCCGGACTATGCCGAGGCCCATCGCTGGCTCGCCCTCAACCACTGGATGGGCTGGGTACATTCCCGCGGGCCGAGCGAGGCTTCCCGCGGCACCGCCTTGGAGCTGGCTCACAGGGCTGTTGCACTGGACCCAAACGACGCGGGCTGCCGCTGGGCCCTTGGCTATCTGCTCGCTTATGAGCGCAGCTTCGCCGAGGCGGATGCCGAATTTGCCAAGGCGATCGAACTCGATCCGAACGAGGCCGATGCCTGGGCGGCGCTCTCCGACATCACGGTGCTGGCCGGGCGGGTCGAGGAGGGGCTCGCGCAGATCCACAAGGCGTTCCGGCTGAATCCATTTCCGGCGAGCTGGTACTATCTCCCACTCGGTCAGGCGCTCTATGCGGTGGGCGAGTACCAGGCCGCTGTCGAGGCGCTGCGCCGGGACGAGACTCATCGGACGAGTTCGCGCCGCTTCCTGGCGGCGAGCCTCGCTCAGCTTGGCCGGCTCGATGAGGCACGCTCGGAGGCCGAGCTTTTCCTGGTCGGCAATCCGGATTTCAGCATTGGCCACTGGGCGGCGATGGAGCCCTTCCGCGACGATGCCTTGCGCGAACGCTTCGTCGCCGGCTTCCGGAAAGCCGGCTTGCCGGAGTGACGTAGACCGACCCTTCTGGAACCGGCCTCGTGCCAAGTCCGTTGGTCCGCCGCTGATGACGGTATGAAACCTGAAGGCGAGACGACAATGAAACTTTCCGGCGGCTGCAATTGCGGACAGGTCCGCTACGAGCTTGATGGCGAACCAATCCGCGTCGGCATCTGTCATTGCGAGACTTGCCGGAAGAGCTCCGGCTCGGCCTTCTCCTATTTCGGTATCTGGCCGCGAGCTGGCGCGATCCTGTCGGGCGAACTGAGCTGCTGGCAGAGTCGGGCGGGCGGCGAGCGCTTCTGCCCAACTTGCGGCTCGCCGCTGTTTTGCTGGGCGGAAGAATCCGATGAGATCGAGATCAAGCTCGGAACCTTGGACAGCCCGCCGAGCGCGCTGCTCCCGGCCTATGAGCTCTGGACGATCCGCCGCGAGCCCTGGCTATCGCACCAGAAGGGCGCCGAGCAGCACGCCCGCGATCGCGAGCAGCCAGAGTCGAACGGGAGCTAGAAACTCTCGGCGTCAACACCATGGGCCTTGGCAGCGGCGACGATCTGCGACCAGGTCTCGTCGTCGAGCGGGATGCCATCGCGCTCGCGCTCGATCCGCGTTTTGCGTTCCTTGTCGCCGGGCGCCAGCACGGGCTGAGCCGGGTCCTGCGGCGCTGCGGCGCGGACAAAGGAGAGATAGCTCTCGATCCGCTGCTGGCGCAGGCTGGCATCGGGCTCGAGTCGGGCGGGATCGATCAGCACGCCGAACAGTGAATTGATGATCCAGGTCTTGTGCGGCTTCTCGTCGATGCGGGCGGCCCCCATCAGCCCAGCCGAAAGCAGTTCGGCGATCAGCGAGAGCCCGGCGCCCTTGTGGTCACCGAAGGGCAACAGCGCGCCGAGCGGCAGCCCCTCCTGCAGGAAGACATGCCTTGGTTCGACGGTCGGGCGGCCCTCGCCATCGATGATGTAGCCTTCCGGCACGTCGACGCCCTTGTTGAGCGCGACGCGCGCCTTGCCATGCGCCATGCGGCTGGTGGCGAAGTCGAGGATCAGCGGCTCGCCGCCCGGCACCGGCAGGCCGATCGAGATCGGATTGGTGCCGAAGCGCGCCTCCTTGGCGGCGAAGGGCGCGACGATCGGTGGCCGGCCGGCGACATTGACCCAGAAGATCGAGATCAGCCCGGCGGCCGCGGCAACCTCGGAATAGTGGCCGATCCGGCCGATATGGTGGGAGTCGAGCAGATTGAGCACGGCGACGCCGCCGGTCTGGGCGATCGTGATGGCGCGGTCTACGGCATTGCGGGCCGTCGGCTGGCCGAGCGCGACATTCCCGTCGGCGATGAGGAACGGCCCCGCCTCGGTGCGGATGCTGAGCCTGGATTGCGGTTTCAGATTGCCGTCGGCGAGCGAGTTGAAATAGAGCGGCAGCATGCCGACGCCATGGCTGTCATGGCCGCTGAGGTTGGCCAGCACCAGATGCTCGGCTGTTTCACTGGCCTCCGCCTCGTTCCAACCGGCGGCGATGATCATGGCGCGGGTGAGGGCGCGGAGCGCGTCGGGCCGGTGCAGGCGATACGAGGTCATGGCCATCTGTCGGATGTTGAACGGTTCCGGCAGAGTGCACGGGCCTGCGCGCTATGCAATGGACGCAAGCAAATGGCGCCGTCCCGGCCGGCGCATCTCGACGTTGCGCTCACCAATCCTTATGTTGCTGTGAGCAATCCTGTTTTCACCGGACCTTGAATCCGGTCGAGGAGGGACGAGGAATGTTTTCGATACCCGGCCTGAAAGTGGTCTCGCTGACCGATGCCGCCGCGGCCCGCATTCGCGAGATCATGGCGCAATCGGCGCGCGCCGAGCCCGATACGCCCGCGCTCGGCCTGCGCGTCGGCGTCAAGAAGGGCGGCTGCGCCGGCATGGAGTACACCTTCGAGGTTGCCCGCGCGGTTGGAAAGGGCGACGAGGTCGTGACCGAGAAGGATGCGACCGTGATCGTCGACGCCAAGGCGGTGCTGTTTCTCCTCGGCACCGAACTCGACTTCAAGACCGACCGCTTCTCCTCGACCTTCGTCTTCAACAACCCGAACCAGGTCTCGGCCTGCGGCTGCGGCGAATCGGTTGAGATCAAGCCGCGTTCGGATGCCGCGCTGGCGGCGCAGTAGCCGGTAATGGACGCTGCTGCCGTCGCGGAGCTGTTCGCGCCGGTGGTTGCGGTCCGCACGCGCCGCATGTTCGGCGGGCTCGGCATCTACTCAGGTGAGGCGATGTTCGCGCTTGCCTTCGATGGCGAGATCTTCCTGAAGACGACGGAAGCAACCCGACCGGAATTCATGGCGGCAGGCAGCGAACCGTTCCGCTATGCCGCACGTAGCCGCGAGCGCGAAACCGGCTATTGGCGGCTCCCGGCTGCTGCCTTCGACGATGATGAGGCGCTGCGCCGTTACACCGAGCTCGCCTTGGCGGCGGCGCACGAAGCAGCCCTGAAGAAGCGGCCGCTCAGGCGACCTTCGCTGCGTCCTGGACCGCTTCTTCGGTGACGGTGCGGTTGCGCCCGTCGCGCTTGGCCTGAAGCAGGGCGTTGTCCGCTCGCTCGACGATCGAGCTCGCCGTGTCGCCGCGCCGATAGACCGAGACGCCGAGCGAGATGGTGATGCGCCCAAGGCTCTCATTGGTCGAGCGCTTGACCAGTTCACGGGTGAGAAGGGCCTGGCGCACCGTCTCGGCGCCGAACTTGCCAGCGACGACATCCGACTCCGGCAGGATGATGGCGAACTCCTCGCCGCCGAAGCGGGTGATGATCGCCTTCTCCTTGAACTTGTCCTTCATCGTCCTGGCGACCAGCCGCAAGACCTGGTCTCCTGTCAGGTGCCCGTGCATATCGTTGAAATTCTTGAAGAAATCGATATCGGCCATGACGAGGGCAAAGGGCTCGCGCCGCAACGTGGCCTGGTCGATCGCCTTCTGCAGCATCTCCTCGAAATGGCGGCGATTGGCGAGGCCGGTGAGGGGATCGGTCAGGGCCTCGGCGCGCGTCGACTCCAGCGCTTCGCGCAGATTCCGGATTTCGTGCGTGCTTTCGCGCAACTGGGTTTCGAGTTGGGTCTTGCGCGCGACTTCCTCTCGCGTCGACAGGACGAGGGCCTCGACCCACTCGCGCAGCTTCTGCCGGTCGGCCGAGGGCGGCACCTCTTCCGACATGGCGCAGAGCCGGCCGTGATACTGCTCGCTCGAGCTGAGCGCGCGATCGACCAGCGCCATCATGCTGTCGATCTCGGCGAGCACCTGCAGGCTGGTGCGCTCGGCCTGACGTGTGAGGCGGTCGGTACTGATGAATTTCTCATAGAGCGTATCGATGTCGGCGGCGCCGACCTCACCATTGCTCGCAGCGATCACGGCGTTCATCGCCATGCTGAGCGCCGGCATTTCGCCGCTGAGATGCGCGTACCAGACCTCGAAAGCGCGCGGATATCCCGGGGAATAATGCTGTCGCATCGCCGCGACGACCTGTTCGGCGAGGTCGTGAGCCTGCGGCGAGCCTGATCGGCTGGTGGTCATGACGTCCTGTCCCTCGCCGGATACGGAATTCTTCCGCATCCATTGCGCAACTGACCGTAGGGCAGACGAGGTTAAGGCAAGGTTGCCGCGAAGCTTGATTCAGCCGACGCGGACAGGGCGCAGCAGGAATGCCGGAACATGATCGCCCAGCCCCTTGACCTCGGGACCGTCATCGAGATCGGCACGGCGTGGTGAACGACCGCGGTTGCCTCGCGCGGCCCCGTTCCCGGAAGCCTCTTCGCGCCGCGGCGAGCGCGGCGGCTCGGCATTGCGAACGCTCTCGGTCTCGGCCCGCTCGGGCCGGGCTTCAGAGCGGGGCGGCTTGCCGTCCCGCCCGCGACGGGAGCGCCCGTCGCGCCGTTCCTCGCCACGACGGCCACGTCGCTCCTCACGCGGCTCCGCCGGCGGCAGGCTCTCCATGCCGGGCCCTTCCCAGGCGATGCTCTGCCCAGTCAGTTTCTCGATGGCGGCGACGAGCTTGTCGTCATGCCGGGTGACGATGGTGAAGGAGGCGCCTTCGCGGCCGGCCCGGCCGGTACGGCCGATGCGGTGGACATAGTCCTCGGCATGGGTCGGCACGTCGAAATTGAAGACATGGCTGACGGCGGGAATATCGAGGCCGCGCGCCGCGACATCGCTCGCGACAAGGATCGGATTCTCACCCGAGCGGAAGGAATCGAGCGCCGCCATGCGGGCGTACTGGTCCATGTCGCCATGCAGGGCGACAGCCGGAAAGCCATGCTTCTGCAGCGACTTGTGCAGCGTTGCTACATCGCGCTTGCGATTGCAGAACACGATCGCGTTCTGCAAGTCCTTGGCCTCCTTGATCAGCCGGCGCAGGGTCTCGCGCTTCTCGTAGTCCTGGCTATGCGAGGCGATCAGGCGCTGCGTGATGGTCGCGGCGGCGGTCGCCGGTCGGGCGACCTCGACGCGGACCGGATTGTGCAGGAACTGCTCGCTGATCCGGGTGATCTCCGGCGGCATCGTCGCCGTGAAGAACAGCGTCTGCCGTGTGAAGGGAACGAGTTTGCAGATCCGCTCGATGTCGGGGATGAAGCCCATGTCGAGCATACGGTCGGCCTCGTCGATGACGAGCAGTTCGACACCGGTGAGCAGCAGCTTGCCGCGCTCGACATGGTCGAGCAGACGGCCCGGCGTCGCGATCAGCACGTCGACGCCGCGTGTGATCTTGGCGTCCTGGTCGCCGAAGGAGACGCCGCCGATCAAGAGCGCGACAGAGAGCTTCTGATTGACGCCGTAGCGGACGAAATTCTCCTCGACCTGCGCAGCGAGCTCGCGTGTCGGCTCGAGGATCAGCGTGCGCGGCATCCGGGCGCGGGCGCGGCCGTTCTCCAGGATCGTCAGCATCGGCAGGGTGAAGGCAGCGGTCTTGCCGGTGCCAGTCTGGGCGATTCCGAGCACGTCCTTGCGGGCGAGCACATGGGGGATGGCTTGAGCCTGGATAGGGGTAGGCGTCGTATAGCCAGCGGCGGAGACTGCCGTGAGAACCTTATCGCTCAGGCCGAGTTCGGCAAAAGACATCGATGGTTGCGCTTTTCATGGGTCGGTGACACGTGGCGGGATGACCGGTCGACCGCAACGGTGGCGCGACTGTTCTGGGTTGCGCGCCTTCGGACGCCCGTGCATTGCAGAAAAAACAGGGCAAAGTCAACATTCTAGCGCCCGTTCCGCTTGGCTTGCATCGCAAGCCGGTCGCTAAAGCGGTCCGCTAACGCAATTCGAGCCCGAACTGAAAGACGGATTCCCCACCAGCTTGTTTTGACATGATCAATCCGGCTTCGGCGAGATCGACATAGAAGAGGCATGATGAAGACCAAGATTCCAGAGCCGCTGGTCCTGATCCCGGGCTTGAACTGCACGCCCGCGCTCTATGCCCCGCAATGGCCGGCTCTTGCGCCCGGCCGGCCGGTTCTCGTTGCCGAGAACACCGCCGACGACACCATCGGCGCCATGGTCGAGCGGCTGCTGGCGGCTGCGCCCGAGCGTTTCGCGCTCTGCGGCTTGTCGATGGGCGGCTACGTCGCCTTCGAGGTGATGCGGCGCGCGCCCGAGCGAGTGACACGGCTCGCTCTGCTCGACACCACCGCCAAGCCGCCGACGCCGGAGACCAATTCACCGCGCGAGCAGATGATCGCCTTGGCTGAAAAGGGCGCTTTCGACAATGTCGTGACGGTGCTCTGGCAGAAGCTGGTCGCGCCCGAGCGGCTGGCCGACGAGGCCCTGCGGCTGGAGGTCAAGGCGATGGCGGAGACGGTCGGGGCGGACGGCTTCATCCGGCAGCAGCGTGCGATCATGGGCCGCTCCGACGCGCGGCCGGTCCTCGCGACGATCTCTGTTCCGGCACTGGTCGTGGTCGGCGCGGACGATGCGATCACGCCGCCCGATGAAGCACGGGAGATCGCCGCCGGGATCGGGGCGGGCGCGCGCTATCTGGAAGTGCCGGGCTGCGGCCATCTGTCGACGCTGGAAGCACCGGACATCGTCACAAGGGCTCTGTTGGAATGGCTCGGCTGAGCCTCAGCGCGGGACCACGCAAGGGTCGAGCTTCGTCTCGCTTGCGCGCTTGACGATCGAACCGGTGACGACCGGGTCGAACGATTGCCCCTTGGCGGCCGCTTGGGTCGCCTGACGCATCGCGTCGCGGTCGAGCTGCGCCGTCTGGCTGGACACGAAGTTCGCCGCGATGACGGAGAGGAAGGCGATAGCCGCGCCGGCCTTGGCGACATCGGCAACCATGCTGCCGCGTTGATTGCGCAGGAAGGCGATGACGAGGCGCATCGCGGAACTCCGAATCCCAAGGAAAGGCGCCAGGCGCCGACGGAGAAATCCTGCGCCGGCTGCTGTAAATACTTGGTTAGCGACGCCTTGCCGCGAATGGCGCAATCGTTCAGTCGCGTCCCTCCAGCCGGCCACGATGCTCACGGAACAGCGCGCGCAAGGCGTCGAGCGCAGCCAGAACCGCGGGCCGCTGCCGGCTGCTCTCATGCGAGACCAGGAAGATCTCGTCGGCGGTCGCCTCGGGCGGCTCTTCCAGCCGGATCAGCCCTGCATCGGCATCGGCCAGGAAACAGGGTGCCATCGAGACCGCACCGGACGAGCGGATGCTCTCGTAGCGAGCGGCGGAATCGCCAACGCGGGCGGCGACCGGCCGTCCGGCAGCCCAGGCAAGAATGTGCTGCTCGATCCGCGAGGACACATCCCGGCTGACCGAAATCACCGGAGCGGTCGCCGGGTCGACATCTCGGCGAACATAGAAGGCCTGAGCCAGTTTGCCGACTTTCTGGCCGAAATAGCCGGCATCCCCGGGCGGCTTGCGCATGCGGATCGCGATCTCGGCTTCACCGCGCGCCAGATCGAGGCGTTCGCGGGTACTGATGATGACGATCTCGATGCCGCCTGCAGCAGCCGAGAGCCGTGCGGCGTGCTGGGTCAGGAACAGGCTGATCGAGGTCGTGGCGGTGACGCGC
Source organism: Rhizobiales bacterium 2SD (assembly GCA_005502805.1). Taxonomy (GTDB): domain Bacteria; phylum Pseudomonadota; class Alphaproteobacteria; order Rhizobiales; family Beijerinckiaceae; genus Allobosea. Next base: position 528,358 of record SCMY01000003.1, read on the forward strand.
ACGGGGGCATCGTCGCGAGCGCGCGCTGCGCTCGCCCGCGTCTCGAAGCGCGCGACGGCTGCGGCAGCTGCGGCTGCATCCGCTGCGAGCGCAACTCCGATCTCGGTCGGGATCAGCCGGTTGGCGCCACGCTTGAATAGAGGCAGGCCGAGCCGCGCCTCGAAGGCCTTGAGGCGCCGCGCGACCGTCGTCTCGCTCAGCCCGAGCGCAGACGCCGCCAGAGCGAGGCCGCCTGCGGAGGCGATGGCGTGGAAGATCTCGATATCGGCCCAGTAAGAGGTCTGGGCCGTGGCCAGGGTATCGCGTCGAGATGGAGAGGCAGCAGGCTCGCCCATGCGCTCAAAGGCCAGAGAGGGGCCGGTCGGCCGTGGCGCGGGGCGAGATCATTGTCGGTATCGTGCGGATCGGTCGGCATGCGCGCAAGGTGCGCTCATGCCGGTGGCGATACAGCCCGGCAGGCTTGCCGGGGAGCCCGGCACGCAAGCCTGCCCGGCTCTGCCTCACAGGTCGATCAGCTCGCCGGCGAAGGCAGCCCGTTCCTGGATGAAGAGGAAGCGCGCTTCCGGCTTGTTGCCCATCAGCCGCTCGACCGTGTCCGAGGTCTCCTCCTTCGCTTCATGGTCGACCATCACCTTGAGCAGGATCCGCTTTTTCGGATCCATCGTAGTCTCCTTGAGCTGGGCCGGCATCATTTCGCCCAGGCCCTTGAAGCGGCTGATCTCCGGCTTCTTGCCCTTGAACACCGTGTCGATCAGCTCGTCCTTATGGGCGTCGTTGCGAGCATAGACGCTCTTGCCGCCATGCTGGAGCCGGTAGAGCGGCGGCACGGCGAGGTAGAGATGGCCCTTCTCGATCAGCCGCGGCATCTGACGCCAGAAGAAGGTCACCAGTAGCGAGGCGATATGGGCGCCGTCGACATCGGCGTCGGTCATCACGATGACCTTCTCGTAGCGCAGGTCGTCCTCGCGGAACTGGCTGCCGATGCCGCAGCCCAGCGCCAGGATCAGGTCGGCGAGCTGCTGGTTGGCGTTGAGCTTGTCGCGCGTCGCATTGGCGACGTTGAGGATCTTGCCGCGCAAAGGCAAGATCGCCTGCGTCGCGCGGTCGCGCGCCTGCTTGGCCGAGCCGCCTGCCGAGTCGCCTTCGACGATGAAGAGCTCGGAACCGGCCGCGCCGGCGGAGCTGCAATCGGCGAGCTTGCCGGGAAGCCGGAGCTTGCGCGTCGCGGTCTTGCGCGAGACTTCCTTTTCGAGGCGCCGGCGCTGACGCTCCTCGGCCCGGTCAACCGACCAGTCGAGCAGCTTCAGCGCCTGCTGCGGCGAGGCGGCGAGCCAATGGTCGAACGCATCGCGCATCGCGTTCTCGACGATGCGGGCAGCTTCCAGCGTCGCCAGCTTGTCCTTGGTCTGCCCCTGAAATTCCGGCTCGCGGATGAAGACCGAGAGCATGGCGGCGCAGGTCGCCATCACGTCGTCGGCCGTGACCTGCGCCATCCGCTTGGACTGGCCGATGCGCTCGGCATGGTCGCGCAGGCCGCGCAGCAGGGCGATGCGCAGGCCCTGCTCATGCGTGCCGCCCTCAGGCGTCGGAATCGTGTTGCAGTAGGAGGAAGAGAAGCCGTCCTCGCCGGTCGCCAGCCAAGCCACCGCCCATTCGAGCGAGCCGTGGCCGCCTTCCTTGGTGATCTTGCCCGAGAAGATCGGCTCGGCGACGAGGTCCTTGCCTTCGATCTCGCGGGCGAGATAGTCGCGCAGACCCCCGGGAAACTTGAACACCGCCTCGGCTGCGACATCGCCCTCCGGCTGCAAGCGCGAGGGCGCACAGCGCCAGCGGATCTCGACGCCGCCGAAGAGATAGGCCTTGGAGCGGGCCATGCGGAATAGCCGCGCCGGCACGAAATGCGCGCCTTCGCCGAAGATCTGAGCGTCGGGATGGAAGCGCACGCGGGTGCCGCGCCGGTTGGGGGCGCGGCCGACCGTCTCAAGCGGCCCTTGAGGCAGGCCGCGCGAAAAGCTCTGGCGATAGAGCATCTGGCCGCGCGCGACCTCGACCTCGACCAGATCTGACAGAGCATTGACGACGGAGACACCGACACCGTGCAGGCCGCCCGAAGTCTCGTAGACCTTGGAGTCGAACTTTCCGCCGGCGTGCAGGATCGTCATGATCACTTCGAGCGCCGACTTGTCCGGGAATTTAGGATGCGGGTCGATCGGCATGCCGCGGCCATTATCGGTGACCGCGAGCGAACCGTCGGCAAAGAGCTCGACATCAATGAAACTGGCATGGCCGGCGACCGCCTCGTCCATGGCGTTGTCGATCACCTCGGCGAAGAGGTGATGCAGCGCCCGCTCGTCGGTGCCGCCGATATACATGCCGGGCCGGCGCCGCACCGGCTCCAGCCCTTCGAGCACCTCGATCGCGGAGGCGTCGTAGCCGGCCTCGGAAGGCGTGCCGCTGCGCGGGGCGGGGGCAGGGCGCGCGGCCGGCTTCGGCGCAGGGGCGGGCGCACGCGATTCCTCGCGCATCTCCTTGCCGCCATCCTCACCGAAGAGATCGTCCGTCATCGTCACCGCACTCGCTGATTCGCTTGTCTTGCAGGATATCGCATCGGCCCGCCTGCCGCCTGCCAGAGCCCCTATATCGCGCCGCTTCTCCGCAATAAACCGATCGGATCGCCGCCGGAAGTCAGGATGAGCGATGCCGTCGCCGAACCGTCATCCTGGGATGGCACAGCGGGCCACGGAACCTTGGCCGGCACTCGCCGGTTCAGCAGCCGTTAAGGGCCTGGGTTTCATCATCGCGATTGCGAATCGGGACTGGTCCCGACAGCGCATTCGGCTAAGCTGGCCAGAGGGGGGAAGGTCACGTGGCGTCGCGTTCCGCAGTACCCAAGATCCGCATTGCCGGCCTCGAGCGGGCCGCGCGTTTCGCAGGCGAGGCCTTCGCCTATGAGGAGCTGTCCGGCGTCGAGACGCGGCACGATGCCGAGAGCAAGCAGCTGCGCCGGCTCTGGTGGGCCGCTGCCATCGTCGCATTGATCGGTCTGGCGATCGTCGCACTGCGCTGAGCGCTCCGCCGCGCTGCTCAGGCGGGCGCCTTCAAGCCGTCATAGAAGCTGAGATGGGCGAGAGCGGCCTCGTCCCACAGCCGGGCGAGATCGACGCCGATCGCCTCCGCCTTGCGGGCCTGCGCCGTGATGACGGCGTCCGCGAAACGTTCGGGCGGCGCGTCGACAGGACAGAGCACCGTCGCCGGATTGTCGATCTTCGCCTTCAAGGCCGGGGCGAGTGCGAACTCGTCCTGCCGCTCAGGTTCGGTCGAGACCAGCGGGATCGCCAGCTGGCTGACTGCCTGGAAGCTGCCACGCCGCGTACTGATCCCGTCGGTGAAAGGCAGCAGGAAGACGTCGGCGGCCGAGAGCGTCGCCATCAGTTCGCCTTCGTCGTCGATCCGGCCACGGAAATCGAGCCAGTCGGCGACGCCGAGCTCACTGGCGAGCGCCAGGAACGCCTCGCGGTCTTTCGGCTTGTCCCAGAGGAAGTCGCCGCAGATCAGCAGGCGCGCCTTGACGCCGCGCTCATGCAGCGCCCGCGTCGTGCGCAAAAGGACGTCGGGGCGCTTGCTGGCATAGAGCACGCCGAAATAGCCGATCACGACATCGGCTTCACTTGCGCCGCTACCGCGCAGCTTCACCCGCTCCGCCGCGACCCGTTCGGGATCGATCCGCGCCGGCATGATGTTGGGGCCGATCGGGATGACTGGGGCCTTCTGCTTCTTCGCCGTGCCGACCAATGGCGTCGTCAGGAAGCTCTCGCGCTGCTGCGGGGAGACGAAGACGAAGCCGTCGCAGGCCAGGATGTCCGGTACCATCGAGAGATAGCGCAGGCGATTGAGCGAGGCCCATTCGTGCAGGGTGATGGCGATACGGCCCCTGCGGGTCATCAATCGCGCCGCCATCAGCGCCGAGCCCGGCACGACGCTGTTGCCCCAGCCTTCGATCGGCATCTGGAAATGAACGATGCGGTCGCGGCGCAATTCCTCGGCGATGGCCCCGATGAAGGCGGCCGGACGTTCCGGCTCGATCGTCCGGATCGCGACGAGGCCCGGGCGCAGCGCATTGACGGCGCCGGCGAGCCGATAGGCATAGTCCATCACCGCGCAGGTGACGGGCTTGGCCGAGCCGAAGATGACGACGGAGGGGGCGGGAGAGGGTGAGTGCATGCGCCTGCGGTCTTGCGGAGGATGAGGCGCCGTCTATCGCACAGCTTTCCTAAGCTTGCGTTGAGTCAGGCAGTCGCCTCCAGCGGGCCGAAGCTCGCGACCAGATTGCAGCGCCGCTCCGGAATGCTGCCGATCTTCTCTGCCCAGCAGGAGTAGCCAAGGGCCAGCCGCTTCATCTCCTGAAGAGGGCGGCTGCCATCATCACCGGTCTCGCGCAGGCACGACAGCGTGTCGTAGCCGGCGGCGCGCAATTCGGCCCAGGCCTTCTCGCCGTCCGGCTTATGATTGCTCTCGAAGGTGAGGATCGGGCGATGGCGCGCGAAGGTTTCGCGCAGCCCGGCGAAGACGTCGGCCTCGAAACCCTCGACATCGCATTTCACGAAGCCGATCCGCTTCGTGCCATTCGCGATCTCAGGTTCGTGCTGCGCCAGGTAGCGATCGCCCTGGCGCACGGGCAGCACGATGTCGCCCTTGCCCGAGGCGAAGCTGCCGCTGCCGTCATTGCCAGCCTGGAGCAGCGAGAAACGGAGCTCGGCGTCCTCTTGCCCTAGCCCGACCTCGTGCAGGCGGACATTGCCGGTCCCGGACAGCAGAAGGTTGGTCTTGAACAGCGATGCGATCGGTGGATTGGGCTCGAAGGCTATCACCTCGGCAAAGGACCTCGCCAGCGATATGGAATGATTTCCTATATTGCCGCCAATGTCGAGGAAGGTGGTGCCCTGCAGGTTCCAAGCTTGGAATATGGCCTTGAGCAGATCGATCTCTCGGCGCTCGTAAATGCCGTTTCCGATGATGGAGATGCCGAGATAATCGGTTGGAATGACGGCCAGCCGGGGAGCAGGAGGGAGATGCTTCCTGCTACCCGGCACGATCGCCTTGGCCAGCAGGTCGTAGATGCGCCGGATCGCATAGGTCGCGCGCGTCTCGTTGATCCTCAGCATCGCCGGCTCATTCGTTGAGATCACAGAACGCGCATCCCTAGCAGCGATCCTCTACGGAACCTTTAACCTGCGGTTGCGGCCGATCGCAGGCCTGAAAGCCGCCCACGAAGAATGGTCGAGCGCCCGGAGATTGACATTCGAGGAATTTTATCCCATCATGTTCACGTTATGTTCTAATTGATTCGTGGAGGAGAAGCGCATGCCTTCTTTTGCTCTGTTCGACGATACCGTTGTCGCGCGTACTACCGCCGCCAGCACGGGCTGGACGGCGTTCACCAATTTGCAGACCGTCTTCGACTACGCCCGCAGCCAGAACCGTCCGCTGTTTTTTCAGCCCGGCGTCTATGATTCTCCCACGACCACGATTCTTCCCAGCAATGGCAGCGGCCGGCCGCTCTTCGCGCGAGCCATGCCCGGATCGGTGGTGTTGCGCTTCAACGGCGGGAACACCTTCCTGCGGATCGAAGGTCAGAACCAGGTCCATTTCGAGGGCATCACCTTCGATGGCCAGAACCTGGCATTGTCCGACTATGTGTCCGGCCGCCCGGCGCTGATTGCTATCGCCAATAATGCCCAGGACGTCTCGTTCGAGAACTGTCAGGTGATGAACTCGCCGGGCATCGCCGCCTATATCGCGAGTTCCTCCGGCGCCGTGTTCCGAGCATGCTATTTCGGCAACCACTCAGTCGGGCTCTGGAGCGAGAACGCACAGATCAAGGCGCTGAACAATACGCTTGCGGGCATGGGAAACAACGGCATTGCCGTCTGGCGTGACACCCTCACCGGAGACAGCTCAACGATCACCGGCAATGTCATCAACGGCGTCGATACCGTCGCCGGCGGAACCGGGCAGAACGGCAACGGCATCAGTGTTTTCCGGGCGATCGGCGTCTCGATCACTGACAACAAGATCTTCAACACGAAGTACTCCGCCATTCGCTGCAATGGCGGCGGGCTGCACAATGTCAGCAACAACAACATCTACAATACGCGGGAGGTGGCGATCTTCATCGAAGCCCCCGGGCCGGGCATCGACCTGACCGGTTGCATCGTCTCGAACAACAGCCTCGACACCGTCGGCTGCGGCGTTCTCGTCGGCAACTCCGGTCAGTTCAACGACGGTGTTTCGCGCAGCGTCATCGTCGAAGGCAATCGGATCTCGAACATCACCGACAATCCGATCCCGGATGCGGGCTATTACCCGCCCTCGACCATCGGCAACGGCATCGTTGTCGAGCAGGACTGCGTCGTGTCGGGCAACCTCATCGAAGGTGCGGCGCGCGTCGGCATCATGGCGGGCATCAATACCGGTGCCCGCGACCTCGTCGTCACCGGCAATCTGGTGCGCAGCGTCGCCATCGGCATCGGCGTCTCGAACGAGGCGATCACCAATGCAGGCCGATCGGTCGTGGTCTCCGGCAACATCGTTCGCGGCGCCAGCATCGGCGGCATCGTGCCGGCGGTCTTCACCGGCACGACGATGAACCGGGTCGGTACGGCCGAATACGGCAATGATCTCGCCACAGCGGTGGGCAGCGTTACCTTCGGCCATAACCGCTATCTCTGAGCGGCCTGCGGCGAGCTTGGCCCGCGCCTGTTGCTCCAACAACAAAAAACCGGGGCGTTTCCGCCCCGGTTCGAAGGTGGACTGCGGATCGCCGCAGCCGGGAGGAAATCCTGACCGAGCCAAAGGCCCGCTGGAAATCTGCTCAATAGGAATAGTACATCGTGAACTCGACCGGGTGCGGCGTCATCTCGAAGCGCGCCACATCCTGCATCTTGAGCTCGATATAGCTCTCGATGAAGTCGTCGGTGAAGACGCCGCCGGCCTTGAGGAAGGCGTTGTCCTTCTTGAGTGCGTCGAGCGCCTCGCGCAGCGAGCCGCAGACGGTCGGGATCTTCTTCAGCTCGCGCGGCGGCAGATCGTAGAGATCCTTGTCCATCGCCGGGCCGGGATCGATCTTGTTGAGGATGCCGTCGAGGCCGGCCATCGTCAGCGCGGCGAAGGCGAGATAGGGGTTCGCCATCGGATCGGGGAAGCGGACCTCGACGCGCTTGGCCTTCGGCGAGGTCGTCCACGGAATACGGCAGGAGGCCGAGCGGTTGCGCGCCGAATAGGCGAGCAGAACCGGCGCCTCATAGCCCGGGACCAGACGCTTGTAGGAGTTGGTCGACGGATTGGTGAAGGCGTTCAGCGCCTTGGCGTGCTTGATCACGCCTCCGATGAACCACAGGCACTCCTGCGACAGGTCGGCGTACTTGTTGCCGGCAAAGAGCGGCTTGCCACCCTTCCAGATCGACAGGTGGACGTGCATGCCCGAGCCGTTGTCGCCATAGACGGGCTTGGGCATGAAGGTCGCGGTCTTGCCGTAGCTCTGCGCGACGTTGTGGATCGCGTATTTGTAGACCTGCATGGTGTCGGCCATGTGGGTCAGCGTGTCGAACTTCAGGCCGAGCTCGTGCTGGGCCGAGGCGACCTCGTGGTGGTGCTTCTCGACCTTGGCGCCCATCGCCGCCATGGCCGCGAGCATCTCGCCACGCATGTCCTGCGCCGAATCCTGCGGCGGAACCGGGAAGTAGCCGCCCTTGATCGCGATGCGGTGGCCGAGGTTGCCGCCTTCGTACTCGGTCTGGCCGTTGATCGGCAGCTCGACGCTGTCGAGCTTGAAGCCGGTGTTGTACGGGTCGGCCGAGAACTTGACGTCGTCGAAGACGAAGAATTCGGCTTCGGGGCCGACATAGACGGTGTCGCCGATACCGGTCGACTTGAGATAGGCCTCGGCCTTCTTGGCCATGCCGCGCGGATCGCGGCTATAAGGCTCGCCCGTCGCCGGCTCGAGCACGTCGCAGTTGATGACCATGGTCGAGGCCGAGAAGAACGGGTCGATGCAGGCCGTCGACGGATCGGGCATCAGCAGCATGTCGGACTCGTTGATCGCCTTCCAGCCGGCGATCGAGGAGCCGTCGAACATCGTGCCCTCTGCGAAAATCTCCTCGTCGATCATCGAGACGTCGAAGGTGACGTGCTGCCACTTGCCGCGCGGATCGGTGAAGCGGAAGTCGACGTACTTGACGTCATTGTCCTTGATCGCCTTCAGGACCTCTTTGGCGTTCTTCATCTCACGACTTCCTTTGTCGACTGCTAGGGTCTCACGACAGACGCTGCCTGCGGGGCTCCGCGGGCGCACGCATTCCTTGGGTGTTGGGAATAATCAGATCGCGTCTGCGCCGGATTCGCCGGTGCGGATGCGGATCGCCCCCTCCACGCTCGATACAAAAATCTTGCCATCGCCGATGCGGCCGGTCTGGGCCGCCTTCTTGATCGCCTCGATCGCGCGCTCGACCATGTCGTCGGCCAGCACGATCTCGATCTTCACCTTCGGCAGGAAGTCGACCACGTATTCGGCGCCGCGATAGAGCTCGGTATGGCCCTTCTGGCGGCCGAAACCCTTCGCCTCGAGCACCGTGATGCCCTGGAGGCCGACCTCCTGCAGCGCCTCCTTCACCTCGTCGAGCTTGAAGGGCTTGATGATCGCTTCGATCTTCTTCATGCGCCGACCGACCTCCTTGGCGTGACCTTCGACCACTGTACGCAGCCTTTTTCCGTTCTGACCATGGCGGTCAGGCCGGATCAACCTCGGCGCGTCCAGTAAAAACCTCGCCTGTGCTGCTCATAGCATCGGCGCAGTCCGGCCGCCATGACGCCCCCCGGGGCAAACCGCCTCTTGAAGAGGCGAAAAACTGTCCAAAAAATATGCAGATGCTTATCCTGAGTGCAAATAGCGATATTGCTTGCAACCTTGCACCGGGGATTGGCCCGGCAGACAATCCGGGGATGACGACCGCTGCCGATGTCTCGCCCCTCGCTTTGCTCAGTGTCGCCGAGATGGCGGCGGCCGATGCAGCGACGATCGCCGCGGGCACGCCTGGCATCGCCCTGATGGAGAAGGCGGGCAGGGCAGTCGCCGACGCCGTGACGCGGCGCGTCCGGCCCGGCCAGAGCGTCCTCGTGCTGTGCGGCCCCGGCAACAATGGCGGCGACGGCTTTGTCGCGGCCCGTCTCCTGGCGGAACGCGGCTGCCGCGTGACGCTGGCGCTCGCCGGCGAACGATCCGCCCTGAGGGGGGATGCCGCTGAGGCGGCGAAGGGCTGGACCGGGGCGATCGAGGCTCCCGACAGAGCCGATCCGGCCCGGCATGACATCGTGATCGACGCGCTGTTCGGTGCCGGCCTCAGCCGGGCGATCTCAGGCGAGCTCGCCGCGTTGGTCGAGCGTGTCAACGCGTCAGGGCGAGCCGTGATTGCGGTCGATGTGCCGAGTGGTGTCCGCGGCGATACCGGCCTCTCCGACGGCCCCGTCATCCGCGCTGCCGAGACCGTCACCTTCTTCCGGCTGAAGCCAGGCCATCTGCTCCAACCCGGCCGTGCGCTTTGCGGCGTCGTTACCCTCGTCGATATCGGTATCAGGTCCGAGATCGTCTTTGCACCCGGCCGGGTCGTACCGTCGGCCTTCCGCAATGCGCCGGGACTCTGGCGGGCTCATTGGCCCGACCATGCCACCGGCATCCACAAATACGCGCGCGGCGCGGTTGCGGTCGCGGCGGGTGGCCTCTCTGGCGTCGGGGCGCCACGGCTCGGCGCACGGGCAGCGCTGCGCATCGGCGCCGGTCTTGCGACGATCGTCTGCCGGCCGGAGGCGCTGGCGGTCCACGCCGGCCGCGGCCCCGACGCATTGATGCAGCTGGCGGCTGCGGACGCCTCCGTCTTCGAAGCGACATTGTCAGGCCGCAGGTTCGACGCCCTGCTGATCGGCCCGGCGCTCGGTCTCGATGTCGAGGCGCGATCCTGGGTGGCGGCCGCTCTGCGCTGGGACCGCCCCTGCGTCTTCGACGCGGACGCGCTGACGCATATCGGTGCGCATCGGGCGGCTTCGATCGGGCTGCTGCGGCGCCGAGCCGGGCCGACGGTGCTGACGCCGCACGAAGGCGAATTCAAGCGCATGTTCGACGAGGCGACGGGCTTCGAGCCCGGCGGCGGCAAGCTCGAGCGGGCGCGGCAGGCAGCCCGGTTGACCGGGGCCATCGTCCTGCTCAAGGGCCCGGACACGGTCATCGCCGCTCCCGACGGGCGGATCGCGATCAACGATACCGGTTCGCCTGCACTGGCGACAGCCGGCTCGGGCGACGTCCTGGGCGGGATCGTCGCCGGACTACTGGCGCAGAAGATGCCTGCCTTCGAGGCGGCCTGCGCCGCCGCCTGGCTGCATGGACGTGCTGGCGAGCGGCTCGGGCTCGGCCTCATCGCTGACGACCTGCCCGAGATGCTGCCGCAGCTTCTTGCCGATCTCGACGCATGAGCCGGGTCGATCAGAAAAAGGCCCGCCCCGAAAGAGGCGGGCCTGCGATGATCGGTCAGATCGCGATCAGCGAGCGGCGTAGGTCACGGCCGGAGCGGATGTCAGCTGCTCCTTGGTCATCGTGATCTTGCCGTGGTCCGGATACATCTCCGGGCCCTTCTTAGCGGCCGCCGGCGCGTTCATCGCAGTGCTGCCACCGGCGCTGCTGCCACCCGCACCAGTGCCGCCAGCCGGGGCCGGAGCGGGCGTGACCATGGGTTCCTCGCTCCACTGCACCTGCTCGAACGGGATCGCAACATCCTTCGAGCCGATGCCGAGGAAGCCGCCGACGCCGACGGTGACGATCTCGATCTTGCCGGTCTTGTCGAACACCACCTCGGTGACGTCGCCGACCTTCTTGTTGTCGGGACCGTAGATATCGACGCCCATCAGCTTCGAAGCCCGCCATTTGCCCTGGCCGGCGAGGTTGTTCTCAGGAGCCTTGGCGGTCTCGGCCGCCGGCGCCGGAGCGGCCGGCGCGCTGGTCGATGGCGAGGTCGGCTGCGGACTTGGCGGCTGGTTCGAGGGCGAAGAAGTCTGCGCAACGGCAGCGGCGGCAAGCATGACGCCGCCGATAGCCGTCAATGCAACGTGACGCTTGTACATCGGTGTCCTCCTGTCATGTCCGCATTTGCGGAATGACCGAACAACGCAGAAGCGGCGTTTTGGTTCGCGTATGGGGCGTATGCGCGCATCGAGTAACGGATTCGGACGCAGGCGGCGAAACTCGCCCGGGGCCTTAGCGCTTCGGTAAGGCCTCCGAGCTTTGCTGTCTGGAAGGCATCAGCGCCCCGGAGCCGACGCGATGAGCAGGAACCTCATGTTTCTCGGTCTTGCCACGGTCGGCCTGGCTTCGGCGATGGTGCCTGCGAAGGCCTTCTGGCCGCGCTCGCAATGGCTCGCCTGTTCGGAGGCGGCGATAGCGGCCGACTATCAGCGTTGGCGCTGTTGGGAGCTCGACGGCTATGCGGGAGAAATCGCGCCCGCATACGGCCGTGGCGACGATCGGGGCGCAATCCCGGTTCGACCTCGTTCCCTGCGGCGAGACGGCAAAGTCCAACGCCGCGGTTGACGATCGGCGGAGGGCATTCCAATGCCCTCCGCTCCTGTGTTTTTGTCAGCTAGCTCCAGAACCCGGCCTGATGGTCGCGCGGCGAGAACTCCTCGGCGGCGTCCTGCGCTTCTGGATTGTCTCCATGGTCATGCTCGGCTTCCAGCGAGCATTCGCAATCCTGCCGTTCCAGCATGAATCACTCCTTTCGAGTTGTGGGAGGTTGCTTCGGGCAAGGATTAGATATGAACTATTGCTGCACCGCACAAGCCATATGGCGCGAGGCACGCCCACAGAAGCGCCGCATGGCTCCCAAATTCCATCCCGGTTTCGAGCCTGGCCCGCTTTAGGGTCGCCGTGCGACCGGCGTAGCGATGGTTTTTTTGCCGTGAGCAGACCACTCCACGGCACCCTTCATCGCATCGGGTCCGGGTGATCAGCGGATTGACGTCGGCGACATGTACCGGATGGGTCGGCGTCTGTGAAGAGGCGGTTCGCCGACCCGATCGTTTAGCACCGCCGCCAGTGCGCTGCTCGATGAACCACAAGGGTATTTCGGACCTGGACGATGCCAGTGTCGGCGGCGTCGAGGCCGCGCTTCTGCGCTTCGCCTGCCACATTTGGGATGTCGAACCTGCGATTCATCGCGTGGACGATCCAGGTTTCAGTGGGCAATGTTCGATCGCCCAACGATGGAGGCTACGATTCGTCATCAGTCGTTCTTCGCCCTCGCGTCCGCGGCGTTGTTGACCGCTTTCCCCGCAGTTGCTCAGCAGCAGCTTCCGGCCGTGGATGGACCCAGTGGCAAGCTGATGTTCGCCCATGGCGGCACCGGCGGCGACAAATGGACCGGACTGGAAGGCGCGCTGACCGTGCCGCTGGGACACCGGTTCGGCCTGCAGCTCGATGGTGCCGCCGGTGGGCTGGACGGTTCCCTGGGGAAGTCGGCGTTCTACGGCACCGGCGCACACCTGTTCTGGCGCGATCCATCGACGGGAATGGTTGGCATAGAGGCGGGTTTCGCACGCCTCGACGCCATGGGCGGGATGAATACATACTCCTTGGGGATCGAGGCTGAACGCTATTGGAATTCGGTCACGCTGGGAGGCCTGATCGGCCTGGTCGATGCGAGTACCACCACCTACACGACGGCTTTCGGCAATTTTCGTCACGACCCCAGCCCGCATTTCGTCGCGGCTGCGAATCTTGCCTGGTACCCGGATGAAAATCTGGCGGTGACGGTGTCGGGAAGCGTCTCGGGAAGCCGGGCAGCGGCGGGCGTCGGGATTGAATGGGCGCCGGCGAGCGCGACCTCGGCTCAGCCAAGCATTTTTGCGAGAGCGGTTCTGCATGACGCGGTGACGTATCCGCCGTGGCAGGTCTCAGCATCTATTTCGGTGGACAGCCAAAACCATTGATCCGCCGCCATCGTGAAGACGACCCTGCGATTGGCAACGTAATGGGCCTCGGCCAAAAGGCCGGAATCATCTTCGCTTTGGGAGCGATTTGTAAGTTCCGGGCGCATGGCCGCAATCCGTGCCATCGCCCCAACCATCCCTCGCTTCCATAATCTGCCGACATTTGAGCAGCGGCACGCATGCCCCCCTGGCATCGGCGATGCCGAATCCGACGCGCACCGGTTCTGCCGCGGTCATCGCCCAACCGGATTCGTAGAAGGCCAAGCGAATATTGGAGTGCGCTTTTGTACAGGCCGCCTGCGGTTCAGGGCAGGTCGATCGCGCTTCTTCCCGGTCTGATCTAGGCGGATTCTGTCGATCTTACGCAGATCCGCCACTGCTGGAAGCCGTGGAACTTATCCAAGTAATTGAATTTACTGGAATTTGTTCTTGGTGAGCGGGGAGGGGATCGAACCCTCGACCACATGATTAAAAGTCACGTGCTCTACCACTGAGCTACCCGCCCTCACCGGTGGCTGACATAGGCAGGTGGCGCGCGCCGGTCAACATTGTTCCGACAGGCACATCATGGCAGAAGCCCCGCAATGGTGGATGATTGCATGGCAGGGGCCAATTCAGTTGGCTCGCGACCGAGTTGGCTCGGCTGGACCTGGACGTTCGCGCTCGCGGCTGTGACGCTGGCGGCACTGCTGTTCGGTTTCATCCTGGTGCTCGATCCGTACGGTGCCCGTGTGCGGACTGGGCAACCAGCGCGGCCGCTGATGGATCTCAATCAACGCTACATGTATCCGCAGATCGTCAGGTCGGGCGTTTTCGATTCGGCGGTGTTCGGCACATCGACACTGCGCCTGCTCGATCCCGCGATTCTATCAGAAGGGCTTTCCGCCCGCTTCGCCAATCTCGGCATGAACGCCGCCACGCCCTGGGAGCAGACGCAGCTTGCCAGCTTGTTCGCCCGCCAGGTTGCCGCACCGAAGTTCGTGATCTGGGGGATCGATCAAACCTGGTGCGACGCCGATGCCACCGGGGAAGCACGCCGGCTGACGCCGCGCCCGTTCCCGCCTTGGCTTTATGACGACGATGCCTGGAACGACTGGCCGAAGCAGCTCAACGTCACCACCCTCGAGATCGCGCTGCGCCTTGCCGCGCATCGGCTTGGCCTGCAGCCGCAGCGCTTGCGCGGCGACGGCTACGAGGTCTTCACCCCACCTGAAGGCACCTATGATCTCGCCCGTGCGCGCTTCCATCTCTATCGCGGCTATGATGGCCGGCCACCCGATCTGGCGCCGCAGTCGCCGCCGGCGGAGGTCTCTGCCGGCGAGCGCGCAGGTTGGCGCTTCCCCGCGCTGAGCTGGCTGGAGACGACGCTGGCGGCCTTTCCCGCTGCGACGCGGCGTCTGATCGTGCTGCCGCCGGTTCACGCCGGCGCCCTGCCGCGCGAAGGGAGCGCGGCCTGGCAGCGGTTCCAAGCCTGCAAGGCGGAGATCGCCGCGATTGCTACGCGGCAAAGTGCGGTTGTCGCCGACTATGCCCACTCCTCGACACTGACGCGCGAGGATTCCAACTACTGGGATCCGGCGCATTATCGATTGCCGATCGCGCGACGGATCGAGGCCGAGGTGATCGCGCTCGGCCGGCGCGAACAGGTCCCGGCAGACCCGGCTTTGACGGTCGTCGGCAGTTTTCGTTAACGGCGCATCAACCAAGCGGGCCTAGCGTGGCGCCATGGTCATCCGTCGTGGTCTCCGCTCCATCCTCGTGACGCTTGCGCTCTATCTCGTGTCGAGCGCCGCGGTCGGCTACTTCATGTTCCATGCGCAGCACGGAGCGCGCGGGCTCGAAGCCCTGGGCGGGCTGCGCGAGAAGCTGGGCGAGATGGAGACCGAGCTCGCGGGGCTGTCAGACGAGCGGCAGGATTGGGAAAAGCGCCTCGGCCTGATGCGTGACGAGGCCGTCGATCGCGACCTGCTCGAGGAAAGAGCCCGCATCATGCTGGGCCGGGTTCACCGCAACGACGTCGTCGTCATGGGACGCTGAGGCGGCCCCCTGTACGTTGTGGATGGCCGGCGCGGCTCGCAAACGGATCTCGTTCAACCGCGAAAAAATGGCTCCGCCGGGATGGTCGGGCCCACTTGATTTATCCGGCTTCACACCGGCTTTCCCATGGTCAATGGTCGCAAAAAGATCGATTAACCGATAATCGGTTAAATGACATTCAGCCAAATATAACAATGCGCTAGACGATGTTGCAGTGCGAGATGTCCGTCTCGCCAAGGCCTGGACCTTCCTCTACAACCAAAGCAGTAGAGCTCGGGGAGGACCGTTCATGGCCATTGCCGCACGGAAGACGAAAGCAGGAGCACCAGCAAAGGCGGCCGGAAAGGCTCCGGCGAAGAGCGCTCCGAAAGGTGCGGCCAAGGCGCTTTCGAACGTCCCGACCTTCACCAAGGAGGAGGAGCTCCACGCCTATCGCGAGATGCTGCTGATCCGCCGCTTCGAGGAGAAGGCGGGCCAGATGTACGGCATGGGCCTGATCGGCGGCTTCTGCCATCTCTATATCGGCCAGGAAGCGGTCGTCATCGGCATGCAGATGGCCTCCAAGGATGGCGACCAGGTCATCACTGGCTATCGCGACCATGGCCATATGCTCGCCTGCGGCATGGAATCGCGCGGGGTGATGGCCGAGCTGACCGGCCGGCGCGGCGGCTACTCGCACGGCAAGGGCGGCTCGATGCACATGTTCAGCCGCGAGAAGAATTTCTATGGCGGCCACGGCATCGTCGGCGCCCAGGTCTCGCTCGGCGCCGGCCTCGGCTTCGCCAATTGGTACCGCCAGGACGGCCGGGTATCGATGGCCTATTTCGGCGACGGCGCCGCCAATCAGGGCCAGGTCTATGAGAGCTTCAACATGGCCCAGCTTTGGAAGCTCCCGGTCGTGTTCGTGATCGAGAACAACCGCTACGCCATGGGCACTTCTGTGAACCGGGCCTCGGCCCAGACCGATTTCTCCAAGCGCGGCGTCTCCTTCGGCATTCCCGGCGAGCAGGTCGACGGCATGGACGTCCGCGCCGTGCGCGAGGCCGCCAGCCGCGCCATCGAGCATGCCCGCTCCGGCAAGGGGCCCTATATCCTGGAGATGCAGACCTACCGCTATCGCGGCCACTCGATGTCCGATCCGGCGAAGTACCGCTCCAAGGACGAGGTCCAGCGCATGCGCGAGGAGCACGACCCGATCGAGCAGGTGCGCGGTCGCCTGACGCGCGAGCACAAGCTCGGCGAGGACGAGTTCAAGGCGATCGACGCCAAGGTGCGCGAGATCGTCAACGACGCGGCTGAATTTGCGACGCACGATCCGGAGCCGGACGCCTCCGAGCTCTACACCGACATCCTGCTGGAGCCGGCGCAGGCCTGACGCCGCGCCCGATCCTCCCCGCCCTTTCAGCCCTTGCGGCCATCCCAGAAATCCGGGTGCGTAAATGCCGATCGACATTCTGATGCCCGCCCTGTCGCCAACCATGGAACAGGGCAAGCTCGCCAAATGGCTGAAAGCCGAGGGCGACAAGATCAAGGCCGGCGACATCATCGCCGAGATCGAGACCGACAAGGCGACCATGGAGGTCGAGGCGGTCGACGAGGGGGTCCTCGCCAAGATCCTGATCGCCGACGGCACCGAGAACGTCGCGGTCAACACCCCGATCGCGGTCATCGCCGCCGATGGCGAGGATGTGAGCGCGGCCGCCAGCGGTGGCGCGAAGGCGGCTCCCGCCCCTCAGGCGGCTGAAGTTCCCCCGCCGGCCGAAATGCCCGCCAGCCCGGCTCCTGCTGCTGCGGCGAGCGTTCCGGCCCAGGCGAAATCCTACGACGCCTCCTCCGAATTCCCGGCGGGCGCCGAGGTCGTCTCGATGACCGTGCGCGAGGCGCTGCGCGACGCCATGGCCGAGGAGATGCGGCGCGACGCCGACGTCTTCGTCATGGGCGAGGAGGTCGCCGAATATCAGGGCGCCTACAAGGTCACGCAGGGGCTGCTGCAGGAGTTCGGCGCCCGCCGCGTGATCGACACGCCGATCACCGAGCACGGCTTCGCCGGCATCGGCGTCGGCGCGGCGCTGACGGGGCTGCGGCCCATTGTCGAGTTCATGACCTTCAACTTCGCCATGCAGGCGATCGACCACATCATCAACTCGGCCGCCAAGACGCTCTACATGTCCGGCGGCCAGATGGGCTGCCCGATCGTCTTCCGCGGCCCCAATGGCGCCGCCGCCCGCGTCGGCGCGCAGCACAGCCACGACTATGCTGCCTGGTATTCGAACGTGCCCGGCCTCAAGGTCGTGATGCCCTACAGCGCCTCGGACGCGAAGGGCCTGCTCAAGAGCGCGATCCGCGACCCCAACCCGGTGATCTTCCTTGAGAACGAGATCCTCTACGGCCGTTCCTTCGACGTGCCCAAGGGAGACGACTTCCTCATCCCGATCGGCAAGGCCAAGGTCGTGCGCCCGGGTAGCGACGTGACCATCGTCTCCTTCGGCATCGGCATGACCTATGCGCTCGGCGCCGCCGAGGCGCTGGCCAAGGAGGGCATCGAGGCCGAGGTCATCGACCTCAGGACCATCCGGCCGATGGATATCGAGACCGTCATCGCCTCGGTCCAGAAGACCAATCGCTGCGTTGCGGTCGAGGAGGGCTTCCCGCAGTCCGGCGTCACCGCCGAGATCGGGATGAAGATCATGGAGGCGGCGTTCGACTATCTCGACGCGCCGGTCGCGCGCGTCACCGGCAAGGACGTGCCGATGCCCTATGCCGCCAACCTCGAAAAGCTGGCGCTGCCGAACATCGGCGAGGTCGTCGCGGCGGCCAAGGCCGTCTGCTACAGGGCCTGACCATGCAGGTGACGATCGGAGCCATGCTGGTTTCGGTCGGCCTCGCGGCGATCGGGGGGCTGGCGAGCTATGCCTATGTCCAGCCTCGCAAACGTCTGGCGCCGCGCCCGCTGACACCGAGAGACCTGGCCACGACGCGGCTCTATTTGCACCGTGTCGATGTGCTCTCCTTCGTGCTGGCCGCCGCCGGCGTTCTGACGCTGATCCCGGAAAGCGTCCAGGCTTTCGCGCCCGAACTCATGGCCGGCAAGACGCTGGCCGGCACGGCGCTGGAGCATCTCGACTATATCGCCTTCGTCATCGTCTCCGTCAGCTTCGGCATGGGCGTCGCCCGCCGCCTGCTGTTCATCGCATTGGAAAAAGCGAGCCTCCAGCCATGCCCGTGAACATCCTGATGCCCGCGCTCTCTCCGACGATGGAGAAGGGCAATCTCGCCAAGTGGCTGAAGAAGGAAGGCGACACGATCAAGTCCGGCGACATCATCGCCGAGATCGAGACCGACAAGGCGACCATGGAGGTCGAGGCGGTCGACGAGGGCATTTTGGCCAAGATCGTCGTGCCGGAAGGCACGGCCGATGTCGCGGTCAACGAGGTGATCGCCGTGATCGCCGGCGAGGGCGAGGATGCCAAGAGCGTCTCGGCGCCGAGCGCTGCCCCGGCCAAGAGCGAGCCTGCTCCGAAAGCGGCCGAGCCAGCTCCCGCTGCCGCAGCCCCGGCTGCTCCGGCCGCTGTCGCTCCGGCTCCCGCTGTGCAGGCCGCAGCGCCTGCATCCGGTAACCGCCCCTTCGCCTCACCGCTGGCGCGCCGCCTCGCCAAGGACGCCGGCATCGACCTTGGCAAGGTCCAGGGCTCGGGTCCGCATGGCCGCATCGTCGAGAAGGACATCGAGGCCGCCAAGCAGGGCGGAGCGGCCAAGGCTGCGCCGGCTCCTGCGGCCGGCGCTCCTGCCGCGTCGAAGCCGGCTGCAGCGCCGCTCGCGACCGGCCCCTCGGACGAGCAGACCAAGAAGCTGTTCGCGCCGGGCTCCTATGAGGAGATCCCGCATGACGGCATGCGCAAGACGATCGCGCGCCGCCTGACCGAAGCCAAGCAGACCATCCCGCACTTCTACGTCACGCTGGATTGCGAGCTCGATGCGCTGCTGAAGTTGCGGGCCGAGCTCAACGCCGCGGCGCCGGAGAAGGACGGCAAGCCGGCTTACAAGCTCTCGGTCAACGACATGGTGATCAAAGCGCTGGCGCTGGCGCTGAAGGCCGTGCCGGACGCCAACGTCTCCTGGACCGACGGCGCCATGCTCAAGCACAAGCATGCCGATGTCGGCGTCGCCGTCTCGATCCCGGGCGGGCTGATCACGCCGATCATCCGCGACGCCTGCCACAAGACGCTGAGCCAGATCTCCAACGAGATGAAGGACATGGCGGCGCGGGCTAAAGCGCGCAAGCTGAAGCCCGAGGAGTACCAGGGCGGCACCACGGCGGTCTCGAATCTCGGCATGTTCGGCGTCAAGGACTTCGCCGCGGTGGTGAACCCGCCGCATGCGACGATCCTGGCAATCGGCGCCGGCGAGCAGCGCGTCATCGTCAAGGGCGGCCAGCCGGCCGTCGCGACCGTGATGTCGGTGACCCTCTCGACCGACCACCGCGCCGTCGACGGCGCGCTCGGTGCCGAGCTGCTCCAGGCCTTCAAGGGCTATATCGAGAAGCCGATGGCGATGCTGGTGTGAGGCGGCGATGACCCGCCAGGCCCGCATCCTTGCCTTCGGCGATTCCCTTACCTGGGGCCGGATCGCCAATCGGCCCGAGCGGCATGGCGACGATGTGCGCTGGCCGCGCGTACTGGAGAAGGCGCTCGGCGGCTACGCCACGGTGATCGAGGAGGGGCTCAACGGCCGGCGGATCGCGCTCGACGATCCGCTGCGCCCCTATCGCTCCGGTATCTCGCTGCTGCCGCTCTTCATCGAGTGTCATGCGCCGCTCGATCTCGTCATCCTGATGCTCGGGACGAATGACTGCCAGCGCCAGCACTCGCTGGCGCCCTACGACGTCGCCCGTTCGATGCGGATGCTGGCGCAGGTGGCGCAGCGTCCCCCGGTCGAGCTGGGCATGCCGATCCCGGAGGTGCTGATCGTCTCGCCGCCGGTGGTGCGCATGCCTGACGATCCCGAGCACGAGGCCAATTTCTTCATGGAAGGCGCGCCCGAGAAAATGGCGCTGCTGGCGACCTATTATCGCCGCATCGCCGACGAGATCGGCGTGAGCTTCTTCGACGCGGCGGCGGTGGCGAGCGTGACCGGCGCGGATGGCATTCATCTCGACGCCGACAACACCCGGGCGATCGGCCTGGCATTGGCGCCGGTCGTCGATGGCCTGCTCGGCCTGCCGCTACCGGCGCGCGGACCGGCACTGCGGATTACTGGGCAAGTAGGATGATGGCGCGACAGGATGTCTGCGCTCGCGATAACCCCTCCCCCTTGTGGGGAGGGGCAGGGGTGGGGGTCGTCCTGCAGCGCTGGCTGGTAGCGGAGTGCATTATGCCGTGGGGGCAGGCCAAGGATCGCGTCGCGGGCAGGACTGCTCAGCGAAATGCTCCGACACTACGGCGCACCCAAACAGAGCCCGAGAAGCGCCTGTGGATGCTTCTTCGTAAGCGCTTGCCGCAAGAAGGCCGGCATTTTCGCCGGCAGGTCGCGCTTGGATCTTATGTTGTCGATTTCGTCTGCTTCAGTGCCCATCTTGCTATCGAAGTAGATGGTGACCAGCACGGACACGATGCCGCTGCTCGCTATGACACGCAGCGTTCGGCCTGGCTCGAATCCCAAGGATTCCGCGTCCTGCGCTTCACCAACCGTCAAGTGATGACCGACGCCGATATGGTGGTCGATACGATCTTTGCCGCCCTGGCGAATAGCCCCGAACCCGGTCATACCACCCCCACCCCCAAC
>SCMY01000004.1 GCA_005502805.1 Rhizobiales bacterium 2SD
CACCCCCAACCCCTCCCCACAAGGGGGAGGGGAGGAGCGCTAGCCATGGCTGACTACGACATCATCATCATCGGCTCCGGCCCCGGCGGCTACATCGCGGCGATCCGCGCGGCGCAGCTCGGCTTCAAGACGGCGATCGTCGAGCGCGAGCACCTCGCCGGCATCTGCTCGAACTGGGGCTGCATTCCGACCAAGGCGCTGCTGCGCTCGGCCGAGATCCTGCATTACGGCCAGCACGCCAAGGATTACGGGCTGACGCTGGAAGGCTCGTTCAAGGCCGATCTGGAGGCGGTGGTGAAGCGCTCGCGCGGCATCGCGGTCCGCATGAACAACGGCGTCCAGTTCCTGATGAAGAAGAACAAGGTCGACGTGATCTGGGGCGAGGCCAAGCTCACCAAGGCCAACACCATCGTCGTCGCCCCGACCAAGAAACCGGCCATGCAGCCGCAGGGGCCGATCCCGAAGGGCGCCAAGGGCGAGGGTACCTATACTGCCGACCACATCATCGTCGCGACCGGCGCCCGCCCGCGCGTGCTGCCCGGGCTGGAGCCGGACGGCAAGCTGATCTGGACCTATTTCGAGGCGCTGGTGCCGCCGACCATGCCGAAATCGCTGGTGGTGATGGGCTCGGGCGCGATCGGCATCGAGTTCGCCTCGTTCTATCGCACGCTCGGCGCCGAGGTGACGGTGGTCGAGGTCATGCCGCAGGTCGTGCCGGTCGAGGATGCCGAGATCGGCGCCTTCGCCCGCAAGGCTTTTGAGAAGCAGGGCATGAAGATCCTGACCTCGACCAAGGTCACCAAGGTCGAGAAGGGAGCGAACTCCGTCACCGCCCATATCGAGGACGACAAGGGCAACAAGCAGACGATCACCGCCGAGCGGATGATCTCGGCTGTCGGCGTCGTCGCCAATGTCGAGAATCTCGGCCTGGAGGCGCTCGGCGTGAAGCTCGACCGCGGCGTGATCGCGATCGACGGGCTCTGCCGCACCAATGTGAAGGGCATCTACGCGATCGGCGACGTCGCCGGCCCGCCGATGCTGGCGCACAAGGCCGAGCATGAAGCGGTGATCTGCGTCGAGGCGATCAAAGGCCTGCATCCGCATCCGATGGACAAGGCGATGATCCCGGGCTGCACCTATTGCCATCCGCAGATCGCCAGCGTCGGCCTGACCGAGGCCAAGGCGAAGGAGGCCGGCCACCAGCTCAAGGTCGGCCGCTTCAACTTCGTCGCCAACGGCAAGGCCGTGGCGCTCGGCGAGGACAGCGGCATGGTCAAGACGATCTTCGACGCCAAGACCGGCAAGTTGCTCGGCGCCCATATGGTCGGTCCGGAAGTGACCGAGCTGATCCAGGGCTTCGTCGTCGCGATGAACCTCGAGACCACCGAGGAAGAGCTGATGCACACCATCTTCCCGCATCCGACTCTGTCGGAGACGATGAAGGAGGCGGTGCTCGACGCTTACGGCAAGGTGCTGAACGCTTGAGCGTTCACATCCGCTTCACATTGCCTCGGTGATCCTCCCCTTATTGCTCCAGGAGGATCACCATGGACCTTCGTGCCGTTCTCGTCGCCATTGCCATCGGCGCCGTCGCCGGCTGGCTCGCCAGCATCGTCATGGGCGGCGGCGGGCTGATCCGCTACATCATCACCGGCCTGATCGGCGCCTTCGTCGGCAGCTTCCTGCTGCAGTTCCTTGGCATCAGCCTCGGTATAGGCAACCCGCTGATCTCGCAGATCGTCACGGCGACGATCGGCGCCATCGTCGTGGTCTTCCTGGCCCGGCTGATCGCCTGACCAAGCGGCGCTGGAATTCCGGCCTGGCGCAGGCCATATCCGGCCGATGACGCGCGCCCGCAAATCGACCAAGCCCGACAAGATCGTGCCCGACGACAGGATCGAGATCCTGCCGCCGGGCAGGAAGCTTGCGTTGAACTGGCGTCAATTGCTGCCGCCGGTCGCCTTCGGCACGGCTGCCGGATTCATCGCCAGCCTGATCGTCGGTGGCGGCGGCTTCCTGCGCCATGCCGTGGTCGGTCTACTCGGCATGCTGGTCGGCCAGGGCATCGTTCGCGTCACAGGCTGGCGCGCGAGCACCGGCTATCGTTTCCTCGACTCGATGGCGATGGCGGTGATCGGCGCGATCCTGGTCGTGTTGCTGGCGCGCTTCATCGCCTGAGGCGGGAACCAACCGGCATCCCGAGCGTTGTCGTGGGCGGCCGCACGGCCGGTCTTTGAGGGCAGGGGGATTGCGATGAACGACCAGATCTATGCCGCGCTCGGCACGCCGGGCTATGGCTTCTTCATGACGCTGCTGATCGGCATCATCGCCGGCTGGATCGCTGAACGCGTCACCTCGTCCGATCACGGGCTCTTCACCAACATGATCGTCGGCGTCGCCGGCTCCTTCGTCGGCAGCCGCATCGCAGAATTGCTTGAGATCTCGATCTTCGGCTTCTGGCGGACCCTGATTGCAGCGATCGCCGGCGCCTGCCTCCTGATCGTGGTCTGGCGCGCGGTGCGCAACTGAGTCCCACGGCGCGCGGGTTGCTCGCGAGGCACTTCGGCATTAGCTAGACGGGAGTGGCCGCGCCCTGCCGCGCGGCGCCAGTAACGGACCCGTCCATGGCCGTCGTGCTCGACCTCCTCAACCGCGATCCGCGCCCCAATGCCGGCAACCCGAGATCCGAGGTGAAGCCGGAACTGCGCCATCCGGAAAAGCAGAAGCGGCCGGAGAACCCGATCCTGCGCAAGCCGGACTGGATCCGCGTCAAGGCGCCGGGCTCGCCGAAATGGGCCGAGACCCAGAAGATCGTGAAGGCCGAGAAGCTCGTCACCGTCTGCGAGGAGGCCGGCTGCCCCAATATCGGCGAGTGCTGGGAGAAGAAGCACGCCACCTTCATGATCATGGGCGACACCTGCACGCGCGCCTGTGCCTTCTGCAACGTCAAGACGGGCGTGCCCGAGGCGCTCGACGCGCATGAGCCGCGCAAGGTCGCCGATGCCGTCGCCAAGCTCGGCCTCGAGCATGTCGTCATCACCTCGGTCGACCGCGACGATCTCAAGGACGGCGGCGCCGAGCATTTCGCCCGCGTCATCCGCGCCATCCGCGAGGCCTCGCCCGGCACGACGATCGAGATCCTGACCCCGGACTTCCTGCGCAAGCCCGGCGCGCTCGAAGTCGTCGTCGCGGCCAAGCCCGACGTCTTCAACCACAATCTCGAAACGGTCCCTGGCAAGTATCTGAAGGTGCGCCCCGGCGCCCGCTACTTCCACTCTCTGCGCCTGCTCCAGCAGGTGAAGGAGCTCGACCCGACCATCTTCACCAAGTCCGGCATCATGGTCGGCCTGGGCGAGGAGCGGAATGAGGTCCTGCAGTTGATGGACGACCTGCGCTCGGCCGAGGTCGATTTCATCACCATCGGCCAATACCTCGCGCCCTCGCGCAAGCATCATGAGGTCGTCCGCTTCGTCACGCCGGACGAGTTCAAGAGCTTCGAGACCATCGCCTATGTGAAGGGCTTCCTGATGGTCTCCTCGACGCCGCTGACGCGCTCCTCGCACCACGCCGGCGAGGACTTCGCCAAGCTGCGGGCGGCGCGCGCAGCCAAGCTCGGCGGCTGATCGGCTCAAGTCATATGCCGATGTTCAACAGCACCCGCCGGGTGAAGCACTCACCCGGAGAGATGTTCGCGCTCGTGGCGGATGTCGAGAAGTACCCGCAGTTCCTGCCGCTTTGCGAGGGGCTGACGGTCCGGCGCCGCACGCCGCGCGAAGGCGGCGGGGAGGTCCTGCTCGCCGACATGACGGTCGGCTACAAGGCGATCCGCGAGACCTTCACCAGCCGCGTCACGCTCGATCCGGCGAACCTGAAGATCCTCGTCGAATATGTCGACGGGCCGTTCCGCTATCTGGAGAACCGCTGGAGCTTCAAACCGCTCGATACGGGTAGCGAGATCGGCTTTTTCATCTCCTATGAATTCGCCAGCCGCATGCTCGGTCTGCTGATGGGCGCGATGTTCGACAAGGCCTTCCGCAAGTTCGCCGAGGCCTTCGAGAAGCGGGCGGATGCGATCTACGGCTCTCGCGGCACTGCTGCTCCGGTCACTTCAGGCTGAGCGACGCCTCGCGCAGCAGGTCGAGCGCTTCCAAGACGCTGAGGCGCCGGATTTCGTCGCGCCCCTGGGAGCCGAAGCGCTTTTCGCGATGCAGCGTCCTGGCGCCATTGGCACAGGCGAAATGCACCAGCCCGACTGGCTTCGCCTCGCTGCCGCCGTCGGGGCCGGCGATACCGGTGATCGCGACGGCGAGCCGCGATGACAAACGCTCGCGGCCACCTTCCGCCATGGCACGCGCGACTGGCTCGCTGACCGCCCCATGCTCCCGGATCAGCTCGGCCGGAACGCCGGCCAGCCCCGTCTTCGCCTCGTTGGAATAGGTGACGAGGCCGCCGAGCACCATGCTCGACGAGCCGGAGATCGCGGTCAGCGCGCCGGCGACCAGCCCCCCGGTGCAGGATTCGACCGTCGCGACGGTGATGCCGCGTTCGCGCGAGATGTTCAGCAATTCGGCGGCAAGCGAACGGATGTCGAGATCGAACATCGCCTCACTCCGGTTCCGGCAGGCGGATCGTGGCGGTGGCGAGCGCGGCGAGGCCTTCGCCGCGCCCGGTGAAGCCGAGGCGCTCCGAGGTGGTCGCCTTCGCGCCGACCTGGTCGAGGCGCAGCCCGGCGATCTCAGCGATGCGGGCCCGGATCGCCTCGCGATGCGGGCCGACCTTCGGCCCCTCGCAGACGACGGTCAGGTCGAGATGATCGATCCGGCCGCCGCGTTGGCGGACGCGCTCTGCGGCGAAGGCGAGGAAGCGATCAGAGGAGGCGCCCCGCCATTGCGGATCGCTCGGAGGGAAATGGCTGCCGATATCGCCATCGGCCAGGGCGCCCAGCACGGCGTCGGTCAACGCATGCAGGGCGACATCGCCATCCGAATGGGCCGTGACTCCGCGGCTATGCGCGATCCGGATGCCGCCGAGCCAGACATGGTCGCCCTCGGCGAAGGCATGCACGTCGTAGCCAGTGCCTGTGCGGGTGACGAGCGGGCGGGTGACGCGCTGCTCTGCCAATTCGAAATCCTCCGCATAGGTCAGCTTCAGGTTCACCGGATCTCCGGCGAAGGTCGCGACACGATGGCCGGCCCATTCCATGATGGCGGAATCGTCGGTGAAGCCGCCAGTCTCCGCGGCATGTGCGTCGCGGTGCGCGGCGAGCAGCGGCTGGAAGGCGAAGGCCTGCGGCGTCTGCACTGAGATCAACTGTTCGCGCGGCAAGGTTTCCGCGATCAAGCCGGTGGTGTCGGTGCGCTTGACGGTATCGGTGACCGCGAGCGCCGGGATGGCAGCGACATGCTCGGCGCTGGCCGTCATCGCTCGCTCGATCAACGCCGGCGAAACAAAGGGGCGGGCAGCATCGTGCACGAGCACGCTGCCCGCGAAGCCTGCAGCGGCGAGTGCTTCCAGCCCCGCGCGAACCGAATCCTGCCGGGTCTCGCCGCCCTCGACCGGTGTGGCAAGCCGCATGCGGGCCGTTTCCGGAAGATGGCCGATCGCCTCGTCGAAGCGCGCGCTGTCGCCGGCGCCGATCACCACCAGGACCGTGCCAATCCGGCTTTCGGCAAGGAACGGCGTAAGAGTGCGGCAAAGCACCGGCACGCCACCGAGCCGCCGGTACTGCTTTGGCGCATCGGCCCCGGCGCGCAGGCCACGCCCGGCGGCAACGATCAGGGCTGCGACAGCCGACGTCATCGATCTCATGGCTCCGAAATCTGGACACCGCTGATAGGACGACGGAAGGCCGTCGCCAAGCCCGAGCTTGGCCCGCTCTCGCTGAACCGTCGTTCCGGACAGGCTGCGGAGCGACGCAGCTCCGAACTCAAGCTGGGGCGTGGATTCGAAGGATCGCGTTCAAACTGCCATCCATGTCGATATTGCAACGCAACATGGCGTGAAATTCCCTTGCGCGGCGCAGCATTTGTCCAATAAATCGGCAAAATGGAAACTGCCTCAAATTCGGGCGAGCGCGAAGCGTCGATCGGCGGGCTGCTGCCGGTCTCGCCGGCATTCCTCGCGCCGATGTCGGGCGTGACCGATCTCGCCATGCGCCGGATCGCCGCGCGCTTCGGAGCCGGGCTCGTCGTCTCCGAGATGGTCGCGTCGGACGAGCTCGTCCGCGGTAGCGAGGAGGCGCGGCTGCGGGCCGAGGGGGCAGGCGTCACGCCCCATGTCGTCCAGCTCGCCGGCTGCGAGGCGCGCTGGCTCGCCGAGGCCGCGCAGGTCGCCGAGGCATCGGGCGCGGACATCGTCGACATCAACATGGGCTGCCCGGCCAAGCGCGTCGTCGGCGGCTGGGCCGGCTCGGCGCTGATGCGCGATCTCGAGCATGCCGTCGGCCTGGTCGAGGCGGTCGTCGCGGCGGTTAAAGTGCCGGTCACGGTCAAGATGCGGCTCGGCTGGGACGATGCCAGCCGCAATGCGCCGGAACTGGCGCGCCGGGCCGTCGTCGCTGGAGCAGCCGCGATCACCGTCCATGGCCGCACGCGCCAGCAATTCTACAAGGGGCAGGCCGATTGGGCGGCGATCCGCCCGGTGCGCGCGGCCGGCGCGTTCCCGCTGATCGCCAATGGCGACATCGCGACTCTGGAGCAGGCGCGGTCTTGCCTGGAGCAATCGCGCGCCGACTACGTCATGGTCGGACGCGCCGCGATGGGCCGCCCTTGGCTGCCAGGCGAAATCGGTGCCGCACTCGCCGGCCGTGCGCCGGAGACGATCTCGATCGCCGCCAAGCACGACATCGCCCGCGAGCACTATGAGGGCCTGCTGTCGCTGATGGGGCGCGAGACCGGCGTCCGCCATGCCCGCAAGCACCTCGCCGCCTATGCCGACGAGGCGCTCGCCAGCGGGCTGGAGCCCGACGATCGCGCGCGTCGCGAACTTCTCACCACCACCGAGCCAGCCCGGGCGATCGCCGCGCTCGGGCAGCTGTTCTCGACCGACCGCCTCGGCGCGGCCGCCTGACCACGAAAGTCCCGCTTATGACCATGGCGATGTTCAACGACGGCGTGGAGGAGCGGCACGATCCCTTGTCCGACCTGCTCGAAATCCAGGCGCTGAATGTCCTGCCGATGCCCGTGTTGGTGATCGGGGAGGGGCACGGCATCCTCTACGCCAACACCGCCGCCGAGGACTTCTTCCAGGCCAGCGCCCTGGTTCTGAAGCGTCAGCGCCTCGACGATCTCGTCGCCTTCGGCTCGCCGGTTCTGACGCTGGTTGAGGAGGTGCAGCGCCGCGGCGCCAGCGTCAGCGAGTATCGGCTCGAGCTCGCCTCGCCCCGGCTCGGTCTCGACCGGGTGGTCGATGTCTTCGCCTCTCTGCTGCCCAGCCAGCCTGATGCCGTGGTGCTTCTGCTGCAAGAACGGACAATTGCCGAAAAAATGGACAGGCAATTGACGCATAGAGGTGCAGCCCGCTCGATCACTGCGCTCGGCGCGATGCTGGCGCATGAGATCAAGAACCCGCTCTCCGGCATTCGCGGCGCGGCGCAATTGCTCGAAGCCTCGGTCCAGGACGATGACCGGCTGTTGACACAGCTGATCTGCGACGAGGCCGACCGGATCGTGAAACTGGTCGAGCGTGTCGAACTGTTCGGCGACGAGCGCCCGAGCGAGCGCGGGCCGGTCAACGTCCATGATGTGCTCGATCATGTGAAGCGGCTGGCGCAGTCGGGCTTTGCCCGACACATCCGCTTCAGCGAAGTCTACGATCCCTCGCTGCCGCCGGTCGCCGGCAATCGCGACCAGCTCGTGCAGGTGCTGCTCAACCTGGTCAAGAACGCGGCCGAGGCAATCGGCAGCGACGCCATCGACGGAGAGATCACGCTCACGACGGCCTATCGCCCCGGCATCCGCATGCAGGCGCCCGGCTCGGGCGCAAGGCTCGCTCTGCCGCTCGAGATCGGCGTCCGTGACAACGGTCCCGGCGTGCCGCCCGATCTGCATCAACTCCTGTTCGATCCCTTCGTCACCACCAAGGCGCAGGGAAGTGGCCTTGGACTTGCACTCGTCGCCAAGGTGATCGGCGATCACGGCGGAATCGTTGAATGCGAGTCCGCTCCGCGACGCACGACATTCCGCATTCGATTGCCCCTGCACGAGGCGAAGCCGTCTCAGGCAGGGTGAAAGACGAGCAGGACACGGAAAAGCGCATGCCGACGGGTAACATCCTCATCGCCGACGACGACGCCGCGATCCGCACCGTCCTCAATCAGGCGCTCGCCCGCGCCGGTTACGAGGTGCGCACGACGGGGCAGGCGGCGACATTGTGGACCTGGGCGGCTCAGGGGCTGGGCGACCTCATCATCACCGATGTGGTGATGCCGGACGGCAACGCCTTCGACCTTCTGCCGCGCATCAAACGGGTCCGGCCCGACCTGCCGATCATCGTGATGAGCGCGCAGAACACCTTCATGACCGCGATCAAGGCCTCAGAGCGCGGCGCCTATGAATACCTGCCCAAGCCCTTCGACCTGAAGGAGCTCGTCGCCATCGTCGGGCGGGCCCTGTCGCGCCCGCGCGGCGATGCCCCGCGCAATCACCCCGCCGAACCCGAGGACATCCCGCTGGTCGGCCGCTCACCGGCGATGCAGGATGTGTATCGCGCCCTGGCGCGCCTGATGCCGATCGACCTGACCGTAATGATCAACGGCGAGTCCGGCACCGGCAAGGAACTGGTGGCGCGCGCGCTGCACGACTACGGCAAGCGTCGCAACGGGCCCTTCGTCGCGATCAATATGGCCGCGATCCCGAAGGACCTGATCGAATCGGAATTGTTCGGCCACGAGAAGGGCGCCTTCACGGGAGCGCTGACCCGCTCCTCCGGCCGTTTCGAGCAGGCCGAGGGCGGCACACTCTTCCTCGACGAGATCGGCGACATGCCGATGGAAGCACAGACGCGGCTGCTGCGGGTGCTGCAACAGGGCGAATATACCACGGTCGGAGGGCGCACTCCGATCAAGACCAATGTCCGCATCGTAGCCGCGACCAACAAGGACCTGCGTATCTCGATCGCGCACGGGCTCTTCCGCGAGGACCTGTTCTTCCGCCTCAACGTCGTCCCGATCCGGCTACCGCCGCTGCGAGAGCGCATCGAAGACATCCCCGATCTCGTTCGCCATTTCTTCGCATTGGTCGAGAAGGAGGGCTTGCCGCGCAAGCAAATCGATTCGGAGGCGATGGACGTGCTGCGGCGTTATCGCTGGCCCGGCAACGTCCGCGAACTGGAGAATCTCGTGCGGCGTCTCGCCGCGCTCTACCCGCAGGAGACGATCACCGGGCCGATCGTCGAGGCGGAGCTCCAGCCGGCGAGCGGCGCTCCCGTGCAGACGGGGAACAGCAATTCGTCAGAGCGCGCGGAAACCCTTTCCGGCTCGGTCGAGCGCCATCTCAGCCAATATTTCGGGGGGTTCGGCGATCAGATTCCGCCGCCCGGCCTCTATCACCGTATCCTGCGCGAGATCGAGCCGCCCCTGATCGCCGCGGCCCTGGCGGCGACGCGCGGCAACCAGATCCGCGCTGCCGAGCTACTGGGGCTTAATCGCAACACCTTGCGCAAGAAGATCCGCGAACTCGATATGCAGGTAGTGCGCTCACCGCGCTGACGAGAGCCGAATCCGATCGGAAGCGATCCGATCGGTGAATCCGTCGCTCAGCTTGCGCTTGGAGGCCGTTTTCCCGGCCTGTTTGCAAGGCAAGAAGACCGAACGGGCTCCGGCACTGTGGCTGCCTTGCATCTGTCATATTTTGACAACACCGTTGCGGCGGCGCATCAGTGCGTCGTGTGACGCCGTGAAGGGCGTCGCAGGCAATGGAGCATCGGCATCACCTTGACGGCCTCGACCGGCGACATGCGCATGGCGCCCCGGACCGACGATCCGCCCCGCCGGGTCTCGGGCTGGCTCGGCGCGCTCGTCGTCGGCTTCGCGCTGGTCTCGGCACTGACCACCTTCCTCGTGCTGTCGGGCGCGACGCCGGTCGCACCGGTTCACGAGGTCGTGGTCGGCGTCTTCGTGATCAATGGCTTGCTGATCCTGCTGCTGCTGACCATCGTCGCCTTCGAGGCGGCGGTGTTGATCCGCGCCCGGCGCAAGGGCGTCGCCGCGGCCGGCCTGCATGTGCGCATCGTCAGCCTGTTCAGCATCGTCGCGGCGTTGCCCGCGGTGCTCGTCGCGATCATCGCGACGGCGACGCTGGAACGCGGGCTGGAGCCCTGGTTCTCCGACCGCATGCGCGACGTGATCTTCAAATCCGTCGAGGTCGCCGACGCCTACACCACCGGTCAGTGCCGCTCGCTCGGCCGCGAGATCCGGCTGCTCGCGGACGATCTCGGCCGCGCGAAGACGGCCTACGACGCCGACCGGCGCTGGTTCGAGAACTTCCTGACGGCGCGTGCCACGGCGCTAGGCCTACCCGTGGCCTGGCTCATGAAGTCGCCGGACACCATCCTCGTCCGGGCCAATATCGACGTGCTGCGCGACGCCAGCAAGCCGAATGCCGATGCCTTCGAGGATGCACAGACCTCGCCCGAGCCGATCTGCGTGCTGCCATCGACCGGGCGGGTCTTCGGGGCTCTGATGAAGCTGCCGACCTATGACGGCGCCTTCCTGTACGTCGCCCGCGAGGTCGACCCGCTTGCGGTCGAATTCCCGGCTGTCGCGCGAGGTGCCGCAGTCGAGTATCTCGGCATCGATGCGAGGCGGAAGGGCGTGCAGATCGCCTTCGCCTCGATGTATGCGTTGATCTCGGTGATCCTGCTGCTTTCTGCGATCTGGCTGGGCCTCAACTTCGCCAACGGGCTGGTCGCGCCGATCAGGCGCATGATCCACGCGACGGACCAGGTCTCCAGCGGCAATTTCTATGTCCAGGTGCCGATTCGGCGGGCGGAGGGCGATCTCGCCCATCTCGGCGAGACCTTCAACAAGATGACGGCGGAGCTTCGCCGCCAGCGCGATGGGCTCGTCACCGCGAGCGAGGTGATCGACCGGCGCAGGCGGTTCACCGAGACGGTGCTCTCCGGCGTTTCCTCCGGCGTGCTCGGCATCGACGAAGACGGTCACATCACCATCAGCAACCGCTCGGCAGAGGCGCTGCTGGGGGCTGGCGGGCGGCTGCTCGGGGAGCCGGTCGCGCGCGCCGCCCCCGAAATCGCCGGCTTCGTTTCGGACGCTCTGGTCAGCCGCCAGCGCCTCAGCTCGGATCAGGTCGCGATTTCACGGGGTGGTCGCGACCGCATGGTCAACATTCGGGCGACGCGGGAAGGCGAGGGGGCCGGAGCCGGGCTGGTGGTGACGCTCGACGACATCACCGACCTTGTTTCGGCGCAGCGCACCGCCGCCTGGGCTGATGTTGCCCGACGCATCGCCCATGAGATCAAGAACCCGCTGACGCCGATCCAGCTCTCGGCCGAGCGCATTCGCCGCAAATTTGGCCGCGTCATCGTTGATGACAAGGAGATCTTCGACCAGTGCACCGCCACGATCGTGCGGCAGGTCGAAGACATCCGCCGCATGGTCGATGAATTCTCCTCCTTCGCCCGCATGCCGAAACCGTCGCCGGCACGGGACGACATCGTCGAGACGATCAGGCAGGTGGTCTTCCTGATGCGGGTCGGCAACCCCGAGATCGATATCTCCGACAACCTGCCGGACACATCGGTCCTTGCGCATTTCGACCGCCGGCTGATCTCGCAGGCCCTGACCAACGTCATCAAGAACGCGACCGAGGCGATCCAGGCCGTGCCGGGCGAGGAGCGCGGCAAGGGGCGCATCGAGATCGGCTTCGACCGGACGCAGGATGGCCGGATCGTCATCGACATCCTCGACAACGGCAAGGGCTTGCCGGCCGACCAGCGCCAGAAGCTGCTCGAGCCTTACATGACTACGCGCGATGGCGGCACCGGGCTGGGCCTGGCCATCGTCGGCAAGATCCTCGAGGACCATGGCGGCGGCATCGAGTTGCTCGACCGCACGGACGGTGCGCGCGGCGCCAGGGTCAGACTCTGGTTCGTCGAGACCGGTCCGGCGCCGACGGGCGAAGAAGGGTCAGAGACAAGCAAGCGGGCGGCGGAGACCGTCGCGCGACAGGTAAATGGGACGAAGGCATGAGTGCTGACATTCTCGTCGTCGACGACGAGGTCGATATTCGCGAGCTGGTCGCCGGCCTCCTGGAAGACGAGGGCTACCGGACACGCAAGGCAGGCTCCGCCGACGAGGCGCTGGCTGCGATCGCGGCGCGGCGGCCCAATCTCGTCTTCCTCGACATCTGGCTGCAGGGCAGCCGGCTCGACGGGTTGCAGGTGCTGGAGCTGATCAAGGAGAGCCATCCCGACCTCGCGGTGGTGATGATCTCCGGCCACGGCAACATCGAGACTGCCGTCTCGGCAATCAAGAGCGGCGCCTACGACTTCATCGAGAAGCCGTTCAAGGCCGACCGGCTCGTGCTCGTCGCCGAGCGCGCCCTGGAGGCCTCGCGGCTGCGGCGCGAGGTGCGCGAGCTCAAGACCCGCTCGGTCCAGGCCAGCCGCATCGTCGGCCGCTCGACCGCGGTCAACCAGTTGCGTCAGACGCTGGAGCGCGTCGCGCCGACCAACGCCCGGGTGCTGATCACCGGCGAGCCGGGCTGCGGCAAGGAATTGACCGCGCGGACCCTGCACGACGCCTCGACCCGCTCGGCCGGCCCCTTCGTCGTGATCAACGCGGCGACGATCACGCCGGAGACCATGGAAGAGGAGCTGTTCGGCATCGAGGGTGGCGATGGCCGCTCGCGCCGCGTCGGCGCACTCGAGGAGGCCCATGGCGGCACCCTCTACATCGACGAGATCGGCGACATGCCGCGCGAGACCCAGAACCGCATCCTGCGCGTGCTGGTCGACCAGAATTTCCAGCGCGTCGGCGGCGCTACCCGGGTCCATGTCGACGTCAGGATCATCTCTTCGAGCAGCCGAGATCTCGCCAGGCTGATCGCCGACGGACAGTTGCGCGAAGACCTCTATCACCGGCTCGGCGTGGTGCCGATCCGCGTGCCGCCCCTATCCGAACGGCGCGAGGACGTGCCGGAGTTGATCGAGTTCTTCATGGAGCAGATCTCGATCGCAACCGGTCTGCCGAAGCGCCGGATCGGCAGCGATGCGCTGGCGATCCTGCAGTCGCATGAATGGCCGGGCAATGTCCGGGAACTCCGCAACAATGTCGAACGGTTGATGATCCTGACCAAAGGCGAACCGACGGCGGAGATCACCGTCGACATGCTGCCGGCCGAGGTCGGCGCCATGGTGCCGACGACGCCCTCCGGCTCGGGCGGCGAGAAACTGATGAGCCTGCCGCTGCGCGATGCCCGCGAGATCTTCGAACGCGAGTATCTGATGGCGCAGATCGCCCGCTTCTCCGGCAATATTTCCCGGACCGCGGAGTTCATCGGCATGGAGCGTTCAGCCCTGCACCGTAAGCTCAAATCGCTTGGGGTGGGCTAAAAACCGACTGCCGTGTTGCATTGCACGCAAGGCGACCGATCGAAATTCGCGTCTCGCAACCCTTGCGCGCGCTCACCGGGTCACGATCTAATGGAACGTCGGTGTTCCGACGGCCCGGCGATTGGCGTCGAAGCCGAACGGAACGATCTGGATCGCATGTTCAAGCCGAGTTGCGATCCCAACAACAGGGGTTACCCATGGCCGCCGAGCGGGCACAAAATCTTCAGGACACGTTTCTCAACCACGTCCGCAAGCAGAAGATTCCTCTCACCATCTTTCTCGTGAACGGCGTCAAACTGCAGGGCGTCGTTACCTGGTTCGACAATTTCTGCGTGTTGCTGCGCCGTGACGGGCATTCGCAGCTCGTCTACAAGCACGCGATCTCGACGATCATGCCGGGTCATCCGGTGCAGCTGTTCGAGCCCGAGGACACGGACAAGGCCTGACCGTGGGCGGCAAGGCCGGCAGCTCATCGACGACGGGCGGCGCAAGCGCAATCGGCATCTCGATCGATGCGGCCGAGCACGCCTTGGCCGCAGACACTCGTGCCTTCGTGGTCGGGCCCTATCTGGCGCGTCATGCCGCCAGCCGGGCCGCTGCGGGTGACGAGAACCAGCGCAGCCATGCGGCGCGGCTCGACGAGGCGTTCGGCCTCGCCGGCGCCATCGACCTCCAGATCGTCGAGGCGATCCCCGTGGTGCTGACGGCGTTGCGGCCCGCGACCTATCTCGGCAAGGGGAAGGTCGAGGAGCTCGCCGAGCGCGTCAAGATCGAAGAGATCGGCCTCGTCGTGATGGACTGCGCCCTGTCGCCAGTGCAGCAGCGCAATCTGGAGAAGGCCTTCGGCTGCAAGGTCATCGACCGTACCGGCCTGATCCTCGAGATCTTCGGCCGGCGCGCCCGCACGCGCGAGGGCGCGCTGCAGGTCGAGCTCGCCCATCTCAACTACCAGAAGAGCCGGCTCGTCCGCTCCTGGACCCACCTCGAACGCCAGCGCGGCG
The DNA here is from genome assembly GCA_005502805.1 of Rhizobiales bacterium 2SD. Lineage (GTDB taxonomy): Bacteria > Pseudomonadota > Alphaproteobacteria > Rhizobiales > Beijerinckiaceae > Allobosea. The sequence continues at coordinate 14,574 of SCMY01000004.1, forward strand.
GCTTCGGCTTCCTCGGCGGCCCCGGCGAGACCCAGATCGAGGCCGACCGGCGCATCATCCAGGAGCGGATGACCAAGATCGAGCGCGAGCTCGACAGCGTGAAGCGCACCCGCTCGCTGCATCGCGCCAGCCGCAAGCGCGTGCCTTATCCGGTCGTCGCGCTGGTTGGCTACACCAATGCCGGCAAGTCGACGCTGTTCAACCGGCTGACCTCGGCCGAGGTGCTGGCGCAGGACATGCTCTTCGCCACGCTCGATCCCACCGCGCGGGCGTTGAAATTGCCCCACGGTGCCAGGATCATGCTCTCCGATACGGTCGGCTTCATCTCCGATCTGCCGACGCAGCTCGTCGCCGCCTTCCGCGCTACGCTGGAAGACGCGATCGAGGCCGATGTCCTGCTGCATGTCCGCGACGTCTCGCATGAGGACACACAGGCCCAGGCGGCCGACGTCCAAGGCATCCTGCGCGACCTCGGCATCGACCCCGAGGACAGCGATCGCGTCGTCGAGGTCTGGAACAAGGCCGATTTGCTCTCGACAGAAGAGCGCGAGCGCCAGGCAGCGCTGACCGAGCTCAAGCCCGGCGCCTCCCGTCCGGTCCTGGTTTCGGCCTTGACCGGCGAAGGCATGGACCGGCTGACCGACGCCATCGAGCGGCGCATTGCGCGAACACGGCCAGTCTACCGGCTGACCTTGGAGCCTGGAGACGGCAAGTCGCTGGCCTGGCTACATGCTAATGGCGAGATCCTTGAGCGCGACGATGCCGAGGACGGCGCACTCAGCCTGCTGGTCCGCCTGCCGCCTGAGCGGGAAGGGGCCTTCTCCGCACGTTTTCCACGAGCTGAACGCCAGAGCTGAAGCTCAGTTCAGTTCGGCTTTGTCGAGTCGGTACTTGCCCTTGCGGTCGCGCCGGAAATATTCGCGCGCCTGAGGGTGGCGGATCGGCTGGCCGGACTCGTCGATCACGAGATTTTGTTCCGAGACATAGGCGACATACTCGGTCTCCTCGTTCTCGGCGAAGAGGTGATAGAAGGGCTGGTCCTTCGACGGGCGCAAATGCTCGGGGATCGCCAGCCACCATTCGTCCGAGTTGGAGAACACCGGATCGACATCGAAGATCACGCCCCGGAACGGGTAGACGCGATGGCGCACTACATCACCGATGCGGAATTTCGCTATGCGTGATTCCATGATCCTCGTTCAGCCCAAGACCGGCCCGTCACGGCCGGTATCGCCGCCCTCTGCGCTTGACGTAGGATTACGTCGCAAATGCGTCAATATCCGCGGATGTCGCGGACGAGGCTTCAGAAGCCATAGCGAGCCGCAAGCGCCGGATCGCGCGCCGCCACCTGCCTGGCAAGGTCGACGATGACCTTGGCCTGCTTCCAGGTCGCGTCGTCCTGCATCTTGCCGTCGATCATCACCGCCCCCGAACCGTCCGGCATCGCCTCCAGGATGCGCCGCGCGAAGGAAACCTCGTCCGGATCGGGGCTGAAGACGCGCTTGGCGATCTCGATCTGCGAGGGATGCAGCGTCCACGCGCCGGCGCAACCGAGCAGGAAAGCGTTGCGGAACTGAGCCTCGCAGGCGGCTCCATCAGAGAAATCGCCGAACGGGCCATAGAAGGGCTTGAGGCCGGCCGAGGCGCAGGCATCGACCATCTTCGCGAGGGTGTAATGCCAAAGATCCTGCTGCGCGATCGCGCGCGGGCCACCGTCGGGCGCGGGATCGGCGATGACCTTGTATTCGGGGTGACCGCCGCCGACGCGGGTCGTCTTCATCGCGCGCGAGGCGGCGAGATCGGCCGGTCCCAGGCTCATGCCGTGCATGCGAGGGGAGGCGGTGGCGATCGCGTCGACGTTCTTCACGCCCTCGGCGGTCTCCAGGATGGCGTGGATCAGCACCGGCTTGGGCAGCGCGTGACGCGCCTCGTATTGCGCCAGCAGCTGGTCGACATAATGGATATCCCAGGGACCCTCGACCTTCGGCACCATCACGACGTCGAGCTTGCCGCCGATCTCGGACATGATCGCGGCGATATCGTCGAGGAACCAGGGCGAGTTCAGCGCATTGACGCGGGTCCACAGGCCGGTCGCGCCGAAATCGGTCGCCTTGGCCAGCTCGATGAAGCCGTCGCGCGCCGCCTGCTTGGCCTCGACCGGAATGGCGTCCTCGAGGTTGCCGAGCACGATGTCGACCTGCCCGGCGAGCTCGGGCACCTTGGCGCGCACCTTCTCCAGATGCGGCGGCACGAAATGGATCATCCGCTCCAGCCGCAGCGGCAATTCGCGGTAAGGTTCCGGCGCGCCGATCGCCAGCGGGCGGAAGAACTGGCGCGGCGTCTTGGTCGTCATGCTCGGCTCCATGCTGCAACGCAGCGAATGTGCCGGAAGGCCAGCCTGCCGTCCATTGCTCTTTCGATGAGGTTGGGTGAATTGTCCTAGGAATAAGATACTAGGACAAGAATCTCATATTCAGTTCAATTTCGCGAGAACGGCGTCGGCAGCACCACGCGGGGCGGATTGGCGATCGGATCGCGTGGAGTGAGCTGGCCGCGCAGGCCAAGCGCGTCGCTAGCGTAGTTGTCGTCGTGCAACGCCGCCTCGCGCACCCGCATCTGCCTGCGCAGCGCGCGAACCTGGGCTTCCATATGCGAGATGCCGACCTTCTCGTCGATCTTGCGGCGATCGCTGGCGGTCAGCTCGGGCGAGCCGCGGAAATCGCGGAAATTCGCGGTGGTGTACGGCCATTTTCCCGAACCATTGAAGGTCCGCACCCGCCCGTCCAATACGACGCTGTCGCCCGGCCGCAAGGTGAAGTCGCGCAGCAGCGAGACGCGGCGATCCTTCTCTGTGGCGATGGCCGGACGGCACGCCGGATCGGCGCCGCGCTCATAGGCATAGGCCATCGGCAGCGCGCGGTAGGTCTTGCCGTCACTCGCTACGGCGTCGTCGATCGTCGCAGCGCCCGCCGCAACCTTGAAGACCTTGACCGGCACGCCGGGATTGGCGGCCTGACAGAGTGCTTCATGGCCTTTCAGATCGGACTGGCTGCGAAGATGGCCGATCGGAGCATGAAAACCGTCGCAGAGGCGCACGCAGATGGTCCGCGTCACATCAGCTGCGCCGGAGACCGTGTCATAGCGGATCGCCGGCAGCTTCTGCTTGTGCTGCACCTGCTTTGGGGCCGCCTGCACCGGCTTGAAGGGGTTGAGCTCGACCGGCGGCGGAGCGAGGCGCCCGTCCGGCCGCGCCTGTTGAAAAAAGGGCAGGGACCAGGCCTGGCGGGCCGGGGCATAGGCCGAGATGGGCACGGAGGCGTAAGCGGCTCTTGCCGGAATGCGTTCGCCCCGGTTGGCGGCTTCCTGGCGATGGAAGGCACGGATGCCGGCATCGTCCTCGGCCTGCACCAGCGAGACCGTCAGGATCGTGCCGCCTGCCCCGAGCGCAAGCCCAACACCGGCCATCGCTACGAGGCGCAGACCGCTGCTGCGGCCGCGCGACATGGAATTCATCGTCGTCGAGGAGCTGGAACCGGTCGGCGGGACAGGATCGGAACGCAGGCAATCGACATTACGGACACGAAACACCGCGATCTCTCCATCGCTCGCTGGTTCATTGTCCGCCGCTTGATTGGCTTAGTTTACTTTTCGTTAAGACTCAACGGGCGCGCGATGGCGGTGGCTGCAAAGCCGGCGTCATCGTTAATGCGCCAGCCATGCCACGGAGCGTCGGCGCTCTCGAGGAGTGATCGTGAACGCTCTGAGCCCTCATCCTGAGGAGCTGCGCGGCGGCGTCTCGAAGGATGCTTCTGGAAGCTCCGGAACCAGCTGGAGCAGCCTTCGGCTGCTCCTCAGGATGAAGACTGTGGGAACGTCAAAGGCTCCCTCAATCCGACTGGCGATGCACCGCCTGCGGGATCGCGACCGGGACCGCGCCGGGAACGGAGGCTGCTTCCTCGCGCTCGCCGCGGCCGCGACCGGAGATGAAGCTGTCGACCTTGTCGAGATAGAAGTAGACGACGGGCGTGATGTAGAGCGTCAGCAATTGCGAGACGACGAGGCCGCCCACTACGGCGATGCCGAGCGGTTGGCGCAGCTCTGCGCCAGCGCCCGCGCCGAGCGCAATCGGCAGCACGCCGAAGATCGCCGCGAAGCTCGTCATCATGATCGGCCGGAAGCGCACCAGCGCGGCATCGCGGATCGCGGTCAGCGCGTCGTCGCCCATCTTGCGGCGCTCGATTGCGAAGTCGACCATCATGATGGCGTTCTTCTTGACGATGCCGACCAGCATCAGGATGCCGATGATCGCGATCACCGACAGGTCCATGTGGAAATATTGCAAGGCGAGCAGGGCGCCCAGGCCCGCCGAGGGCAGGCCGGACAGGATCGTGATCGGGTGGATGAAGCTCTCGTAGAGGATGCCGAGGATGATGTAGATCACCAGGATCGCCGCGAAGATCAGCAGGCCCTGGCCCTTCAGTGCGTCCTGGAACAGTTGGGCGGAGCCGGCGAAGCTGGTGACGATCGAGGCGGGCAGGTTGATCTCGCGCTCGGCGGCGCGGATCGCGTTGACGGCATCGCCGAGCGAGACGCCGGGCGCGGTGTTGAACGAGATCGTCACCGCCGGTTGCTGCGAGATGCGGTTGACCGCGAGCGGCCCGACGCTCGGCTTGATCGTCGCAACGGTTTCCAGCGGCACGTTCTGGCCATTGGCGGCCTTGAGCATCAGGCGCGACAGCACAGCCGGATCCTGCTGGTAGGCGCGCTCGGCCTCCATGATCACCTGATAATCGGTCGCCGGCGTGAAGATCGTCGCGATCTGGCGCGAGCCGAAGGCGTTGCCGAGAGCCTGGCGGATCTGGTCGCTGGAGATGCCGAGGCTGGCAGCGCGCTCGCGGTCTATGTCGATCGAGAGCTGCGGGTTACGCAATTGCAGGTCGATATTGGCGTCGCGCAACTGCGGCAGCTGCGCCAGACGCTGCTGCATCAACGGGGCGTAGCTGAAGAGGGCGCCAAGATCGGGTCCTTGCAGCGAATAGAGATACTGCGCCCGCGATGAGCGGCCGGCGTTCAGATTGATGTTCTGGACCTGCTGGAACACCGCGGTGATGCCCGGCACCTCCGAGACGGCCCGGCGCAATCGCGCGATCACGACCTCGGCCTTGTCGCGCTGCTCCTTGGGTTTCAGCGCGATGAACATGAAGCCGTTATTGGTGGCGTTGAACCCGCCGATATTCGAGGTCAGGTAGTCGATCGCCGGATCGGCCTTGACGATCTCGGCAACGCGCATCTGGCGCGCCGCCATGGCCTCGAAGGAGGTATCCGGCGGACCTTCCGTGGCGCCGCGCAGCAGGCCGGTATCCTCGGTCGGGAAGAAGCCCTTGGGCACGTCGATATAGAGCTGGACCGAAACGTAGACGGTTCCCAGCGTCACCAGCAGCATCAGGAAGCGCGCCCTCAGCACGATATCCAGCGTCCAGCGATAGGCGCCAAGCATGCCCTGGAAGCCGGCCTCGAACACGCGTTCGACGATGTTGGGCTTCTTGTGATGGTCGTGCGCCTTGAGGAAGCGGGCGCAGAGCATCGGCGTCAGCGTCAGCGAGACGAAACCGGAGACGATGATCGCGGCCGCAATCGTGCCGGCGAATTCGGCGAAGACCTTGCCGACCACGCCGCCCATGAAGAAAACCGGGATGAAGACGGCGACCAGCGAGATAGTGATCGACAGGATGGTGAAGCCGATCTCGCGCGAGCCGTCGAGCGCCGCCTGGAACGGCTTCTTGCCCATCTCGATATGCCGGATGATGTTCTCCAGCATGACGATGGCATCGTCGACGACGAAGCCGACGGCGAGCGTCAGCGCCAGGAGCGAGATGTTGTCCAGCGAATAGCCCAGCGCGTACATGATCGCGAAGGTGCCGACCAGCGAGATCGGCAGCGCCAGCGTCGGGATCACCGTCGCGGCGAAGCTCTTCAGGAACAGGAAGATCACCATGATCACGAGGGCGATCGCGATCATCAGCGAGACCTCGACGTCCTCGACCGCCTCGCGGATCGGGATCGAGCGATCGTTGAGGACGACGAGATCGATCGCCGCCGGCAATTGCGCGCGATAGGCGTCGAGCTTGCCCTTGATCGCATCGACGACCTGGACGGTGTTGGCGTCCGACTGGCGATAGACCGCCAGCATGATCGAGCGCTGGCCATTGTACCAGCTGCCGGTCTGGTCGTTCTCGACGGAGTCGTAGATCTGCGCGACGTCGTTGAGCCGGATCGGCACGCCGTTCTTCTGAGAGATGATCAGGTTGCCGTATTCGCCGGCGCGTTCCATCTGGCCGGTGGCGCCCAGCGTCAGGCGCTGGTTGGCGCCGTTCAGTGTCCCGACCGGAGAATTGGAGTTCGCCGCGGCGATGGCGGCACGGACGTCGGCGAGGGAGAGGCCGCGTGCCGAGACGGCGTCGGGGTTCACCCGCACGCGCACCGCATATTTCTGCGCGCCGAAGATGTTGACCTGGGCGACGCCGGGCAATTGCGAGATCTGCTGCTGCAGGATGTTCTCACCGAACTCATGGACTTCGTAGAGCGGCTTGGTCGCCGAGGTCAGCACCATGAACAGCACCGGCTGGTCGGCCGGGTTGACCTTCCTGAAACTTGGCGGGGCAGGGAGCTCCGGCGGCAGGCGCCGCACCGTCGCGCTGAGCGCCGCCTGCACGTCGAGCGCGGCACCATCGATATTGCGGTTGAGGTCGAACTGCAGCGTGATCGAGGTCGAGCCCTGCTGCGAGACCGACGACATCGAGGTGATGCCGGAGATCGAGGCGAACTCGCGCTCGAGCGGCGCCGCGACCGAGGAGGCCATCGTCTCGGGGCTGGCGCCCGGCAGGCGGGCGCTGACATTGATGGTTGGGAAATCGACCCGGGGCAGGGCCGCGACCGGCAGCTGCTTGAAGGCGAACAGCCCGAAGATCAGGAACGTCGCCATCAGCAGGGTCGTCATGACCGGGCGACGGATGCAGAGCTCGGGCAGGTTCATCAGCCGGCGCTCCCCCGCTGGGAGGTGAGATTGGGCGCCGGTGGGCTTTGGCCGCCGCGGCCGCGCTCGACCGTGCGCGCGCCCTCCGTCAACAGCAGCTGCCCGTCGATCACCACGGTCTCGTCGCCGTTGAGGCCCGAGGCAATGACGGCGCGGTCGTCGACATTGCGGGCGAGCACGATCGGCCGGGCACGGGCGAGATTGTTCTCGATCACGAAGACATAGGAGCCGTTCTGGCCGGTCTGAATGGCTTCGCGCGGGACGGTGACGGCGTCGGGCTCGGTCCGCAGCGTCAGCCGGACCTGGCCGAGCGCGCCGGGCCACAACACTTCGGCCGGATTGTCGAAGCTGGCGCGGATCTGGATCGTGCCGGTCGTCGCGTCGACCGCATTGTCGATGACGGCGATCGTGCCTTCGATGCTCTTGCCGACACCCTGCTGGGTCGCCTGGACGACCGCCGTCTTCGCCTGCATCGCCTCCCGGATCTCGGGCAGATAACGCTGCGCCACGGCGAAGCTGACATAGATCGGATCGATCTGATTGATCGTCGCCAGCATGGCCGAGCTGTCGCCGCTCTTGGCGATATTGCCTTCCTTGAGAGCGGCGACGCCGACACGGCCCGAAACCGGAGCGCTGATCGTGTAATAGCTGAGCTGGACGCGCAGGCTGTCGACGGCGGCCTCACCGCCACGGATCGCGGCGCGCAGCGTGCTCACGGCCGTGCGGGCGGTATCGAGCCGGGCGTCGGTGGCGATTTCGCGCCGGGAGAGCTCTTCGGCCCGGCGCAGATCGGATTCAGCTGCGATGAGCGAGGCCTTGTCGCGCGCGACATTGGCCTCGGCCTGGCGCAGCTGCGCTTCGAGCTGGCGCGAGTCCAGTCGGAACAGCACATCGCCCTTGTTGACCATGGCGCCGTCGCGGAACTCGACCGCCATGATCTGGCTGTCGACACGCGAGCGGATGTTGACGGTGGAGATCGCCTGAACGGTGCCGATCGCATCGATCCGGACCGGCATCGCCCGGCGCTCGACCTTGGCGGTGACGATGGTGACCGGCGGCCGGTTAGCCTGGCCGGAACGGTTGCCTGTCCCGGCAGGGGCAGAAGCGGTCGCCGCCGACTTGGCCGGCGCAGGGATCACCTTGCCGTAAGGGACCTGATCGAGCGGCCAAGGAACCGGGCGCCCGGTGTAATGAAGAAACGCGCCCGCGGCGAGCACGCCCGCGGCCGAGAACAGAGCCACACGCCCGAAAGTCAGCACTGCCATAGAAAGCCTTGCGCCACGGGAACGCCGTATCCGGCTGATCCGGACGGTCGCTCCCCATATTGTCCTCACCGCAAGAGTTTAGCATGAAGACGGCTCGGTTTCGACGCAAGTGTCCAACACGGTTTATTGAGCGCTGTAGCGACGAGGTGACAGGACGACAATTCGGCCGGTCGAAATCGGCGCCACACGTCTTGCGTGCGACAAGCAAAGGCTGTTCAGAGAACAGCAATCACAATGCCGATCCACATGAAGAACAGGCAAGCGATGCCAGCAGCGAAGATGAGCGCTCGCTGCTTCAGGCTGTTGGTTCCAGTATGAACCAATGTATGGACGACGCGTGTTGCGACATAAGCCCAGGCCAGCGTAGCCATGACATAGCCGGTTGCGCCGACATGGATCGCAATCAGGATCAGCGCGAAGAACAGGACCGGCGTCTCGAACTGATTACTGAAATTGGCCGCAGCGAGCCGGGCTGAATCCGGATAGCGCTCGGTCGAGATGGCGATGTCGGCGAGCCCGACCTCGCGATTTGCGAAGGCCTGCTTGCGCCGCCGGAACATGATGACGAGGACGACGAAGCTCCAGAAGATCTGGGCCAGCGCCGGATAGATCAGCTTGAGCGTCATGTCGGCCTCGTCTGATGCGCGGTGGAAGAAGAATCGCCTGAAGGCGATCCTCGGTCAGGAGCGCGTCGGGTAGTTTGGGCTCTCGCGGACGATCGTCACGTCGTGGACATGGCTCTCGCGCAGGCCGGCGCTGGTGATGCGGATGAAACGCGCCTTATTGCGATAGTCCTCGAGGTTGCGACCACCGACATAGCCCATCGCGGCGCGCAGGCCGCCGGCGAGCTGATGCAGCACGCCCGAGACCGGACCCTTATAGGCGACCTGGCCCTCGATGCCTTCGGGCACCAGCTTGAGCGCATCCTTGATATCCTGCTGGAAATAGCGGTCAGCCGAGCCGCGCGCCATCGCGCCGACCGAGCCCATGCCGCGATAGGCCTTGTAGGAGCGTCCCTGAAACAGGAAGGTCTCGCCCGGCGTCTCATCGGTTCCCGCGAGCAGCGAGCCGACCATGGCGCAGGCGGCGCCGGCGGCGAGCGCCTTGGCGAGATCGCCCGAATATTTGATGCCGCCGTCCGCGATGATCGGGATGCCGGCCTTCTGTCCCGCCGAAGCCGCATCCATCACCGCAGTGAGCTGCGGCACGCCGACGCCGGCGACGATGCGGGTGGTGCAGATCGAGCCCGGACCGATGCCGACCTTGATCGCATCCGCGCCGGCATCGATGAGGGCCTGGGCACCGCCGGCGGTAGCGACATTGCCCGCAATGACCTGGACGGTGTTGGAGAGCTTCTTCACCCGCGTCACCGCCTCGAGCACCTTGGCGGAATGGCCGTGCGCCGTGTCGACGACGATGATGTCGACGCCGGCATCGATCAGCATCTCCGAGCGTTCGAAGCCCTGCTCGCCGGTGGTGGTCGCCGCCGCGACCAGCAGCCGCCCCTGCGCATCCTTGGCTGCGTTCGGATGGGTGACCTGCTTTTCCATGTCCTTGACAGTGATCAGGCCGATGCAGCGGTAGTGATCATCGACGACGAGCAGCTTCTCGATGCGGAACTGGTGCAGCAATCGGCGGGCTTCCTCGGGGCTGACCCCCTCGCGCACCGTGATCAGCCGGTCCTTGGTCATCAGTTCCGAGACGGGCTGGTCAGGGTTGGCTGCGAAGCGCACATCGCGATTGGTCAGGATGCCGACGAGCCGGCCCTTATGGCCCTGCGGGCCGCGCTCGACCACCGGAATGCCGGAGATGCCGTTGTTCTTCATCAGCGCCAGCGCGTCGGCCAGCGTCTCGTCCGGGTGGATGGTGATCGGGTTGGCGATCATTCCCGACTCGAACTTCTTCACGAGGCGGACCTGCGCCGCCTGTTGCTCAGGATCGAGGTTGCGGTGCACGACGCCGAGCCCGCCGGCCTGCGCCATGGCGATCGCCATTCTCGCCTCGGTGACCGTGTCCATCGCCGAGGCGATGATCGGCAGGTTCAGCGAGATCGTCTTGGTGAGCTTGGTCGAGATGTCGACATCGCCGGGCATCACCTCGGACGGACCGGGCTCGAGCAACACGTCGTCGAAGGTGAAACCGTCGCGAATGAGGCCGTCTGTGATCGTCGCCATCGTCAACTCCGGGGGCCGGCCATGCCGGCTCTGAAAGGGGCAGGGCAGGGGGTGCCCTAAGCCGAGTTGACGAGGCCCGTTATCATGCGTGAGGCGCGCCCGCTAGGGGCAGGGCGACAAAAGTTGTCCGTGACGGGCGTGGCGCAGAGCCACGCCCGCTGTGATCACAGCCTGCAGGCTTTCATTGCTTCCGGATCGGGCGCGCCCGGACCGCCTCTGGCGCCGGCGCTGCGCCGTTCGGCTCGACGCCGAAGCAGCCCATGCCCATCATCATGCCGCCCTTGGTGTTCGCCATCTGCTGGCATTCCTTCTGGCGGGTGCAATTGTAGTTCCGAAGCGCATCGCCCGAGCCCGGCGTGATGACGCGCATAGCGCAACCTTCTTCCCAGCTGGTCGACTGGGCCAGCGCCGGCGCCTGACCGGCGCTGAAGAACGCGGCGCCGGCAAGCAGAGCGACCGCAGCGCCGTGGCGCAAGGCGGTCAGGGTGAGCGAGCGGACTGCGTGGTGGGTGGAACTGATCATAGGACACCTCTTGCCCGCGGACCGGCCGCGTCGGCGTATGCGAAATCGTCGTCCCTTCGGCCATGAGATAGGCACGATCTTGCCGAAATGACCTGCAACGGATGCATGGCAGAGCCGCAATCACAGCCTTGTGATGAGCTGTAGACAACTCCGGAGCCGGCTATTCCCCGGCCGCGCCGTCGGTTTCGCCATGCCTGGAACGCAACCCTCACCATCGGGGCCCGATCTGCTCTCGCCAGCCCGAAAAGCGCGCAGTAAAGGGCAGCGGGCGGCTAAAAACCCGAAAGTCCGATTCCTTGCAGCGCGCCAAGCTCCTGCCCCTGATCGTCGCCTGCGCGCTGTTCATGGAGAACACCGACTCGACGGTGATCGCGACCTCCCTGCCGGTGATAGCCCAGTCGCTCGGCGAGGATCCGATCGCGCTCAAGCTGGCGCTGACCTCCTATCTCGTCAGCCTCGCCGTCTTCATTCCGATCTCAGGCTGGATGGCCGACAGGTTCGGAGCTCGCACCATCTTCAGGACGGCGCTCGGCATCTTCATGCTCGGCTCGGTGCTCTGCGCCTTCTCGAATTCGCTCGGCGCCTTCGTCGGGGCGCGCTTCATCCAGGGCATGGGCGGGGCGATGATGGTGCCGGTCGGCCGGCTCGTCATCCTGCGCAGCGTCGAGAAGTCGGAACTGGTTAGCGCGCTCGCCTATCTGACGGTGCCCGCGCTGGTCGGCCCGGTCGTCGGTCCGGTCGTCGGCGGCTTCATCACCACCTATTTCGACTGGCGCTGGATCTTCTTCATCAATCTGCCGATCGGCCTGCTCGGCATTGCGCTCGCCACGATGTTTTTCGAGGACATCCGCGAGGAGGATGTCGCGCCGCTCGACATTGTCGGCTTCCTTCTGTCTTCGACCGGCTTCGCCGCGCTGATGCTGGGCCTCGCCACGGGCGGGCGCCACCTCGTGCCTGTCGCGGTCTCCTACGCCTGCGTCGCCCTCGGCATCGTGGCCCTCATCGTCTACTGGTTCCACGCGCGACGATTGGCCTATCCGGTTCTCAACCTCTCGCTGCTGCGGATACCGACCTATCGGATCGGCGTCCTCGGAGGCTCTGTCTTCCGCATCGGCATCGGCGCGATCCCGTTCCTGCTCCCCCTGATGCTGCAGCTCGGCTTCGGGCTCGACGCCCTGCAATCGGGCCTGATCACCTTCGCCTCGGCCGCTGGCGCGCTGGTGATGAAGACACTGGCGAAGACGATCCTCGCCCGCTTCGGCTTCCGCGGCGTGCTGACGGTCAATGCCCTGATCGGCTCTGCCTTTCTGGCAGCGTCAGGCCTGTTCACGCCATCGACACCGCACTGGATCATGCTCGGCGTGCTCTTCATCGGCGGCTGCTTCCGATCGCTGCAATTCACCGGCATCAACGCGCTGAGCTACGCCGACGTCTCCAACCGCGACATGTCGAGTGCGACCAGTTTCTCCAGCGTTGCCCAGCAGTTGTCGCTCAGCCTTGGCATCACCGTTGGCGCCTTCGCGCTGGAAGCCGCCAATCTCTTCAATGGTGGCAAGACACTCGGCGCCGCGGACTTCTGGCCGGCTTTCGTGCTGGTTGGGCTGATCTCGGCTTCATCGGCGCTGTGGATGACGCGGCTGAAGCCTGATGCCGGCGCCGAGGTCTCCGGCCATGCGCCGGTGAGCGCTCGCAAGGTCACCGCTCAGGCGATCGAGGACCAGAAGCCGCTCGAGTGATGCACTTGCGATTGACGAAGCCGCCGCACTGCGCCAGCGGTGGCGCATGAACTCCGGCCAGAACCGCCTGTTCCTCGGCGTCGGGCACTCGGCGCTCGGACGCCCCTGGCGCGACCGGCTCGATCCTGCCGGACTCGCGCAGGCCGAGGCGCTGGCGCAGGTCGAAGGCGTGCCCGATACGCTGGCGCGCGTCCTCGCCGGCCGTGGCGTTCTCTCCAGCGAGGCGCTACGCCATCTCGAACCGAAACTGCGTGACCTGCTGCCCGACCCGTCCGTGCTGCGCGACATGGACCGCGCGGCGCAGCGACTGGCGCAAGCGGCGATGTCCGGCGAGAAGATCGCGATCTTCGGCGACTACGACGTCGACGGGGCCTGCTCGGCGGCGCTGCTCGCCGGTTTCCTCGCCGAAGCCGGAGCTCGGCCGCGCATCCATATCCCCGATCGCCTGATCGAAGGCTATGGCCCCAATGCCGAGGCGATCGCCATGCTGGCAGGCGAGGGCGCGACCCTGCTCGTCACCGTAGACTGCGGCACGACCAGCCATGAGCCCCTGCGGCAGGCGGCGCGGCTCGGCCTCGACACGCTGGTGCTCGACCACCACCAGGCGCCGGAACTGCTCCCCGAGGTCCAGGCGCTGGTCAATCCGAACCGGCAGGACGACCTCGCCGGTTTGGGGCATCTCTGCGCCGCCGGGGTGGTCTTCCTGACGCTGGTGGCGACGAATCGCGAACTGCGCCGGCACGGCGCCTGGCAGGCGAGGGGCGGCGAGCCGGACCTGCTGGCGGCGCTCGACCTCGTCGCCCTGGCGACCATCGCCGATGTCGTGCCGCTGATCGGTCTCAACCGGGCCTTCGTGCGCCAGGGCATCGCGATCATGCGGCAACGCCACCGGCCCGGCCTCGCAGCGCTGCTCGATGTCGCCGGACTCGACGGTCCCGTGCAGCCCTGGCATCTCGGCTTTCTGCTCGGGCCGCGCATCAATGCCGGTGGGCGCATCGGCGATGCCGCCCTCGGCGCCCGGCTTCTGCTCACCCGCGACGAGGTCGAGGCGCGTACCATCGCCGCCGAGCTCAACCGGCTCAACCAGGAACGCCAGGAGATCGAGCGCGCAGCGGTCGAGGAGGCGGTGGCCGAGGTCGAGCATCGCTTCGAGGATGCCGCGTCGCATCCCGTGCTCGTCGTCGGCTCGGCCGATTGGCATCCGGGCATCGTCGGGCTGATAGCGGGTCGTTTGAAGGAACGGTTCAACCGGCCGGCCTTCGCGCTGGCGCGCAACGCCGGCGGCGGAGCAACCGGTTCCGGCCGCTCGATCGCCGGCGTCGATCTCGGCTCGGCCGTGCGCCGGGCGGTCGAGGCCGGCCTCGCGATCAAGGGCGGCGGACACGCCATGGCGGCGGGGGTGACATTGGCGCCGGGGCAGGAGGGTGCCTTCGCGAGCTTCCTCAGCGAACGGCTCGCCGGTGGCGTCGCCAGTTCGCGCGAGGCCGAGGCGCTCCTGATCGACGCCGCGATCAGCGCTGGCGGCGCCAATCCGCGCCTGCTCGCCGAGATCGACCGGGCCGGGCCTTTCGGTGCCGGCTGCTCCGAGCCGGTCTTCGTGCTGCCGGCCCATCGCCTGACCGAGGTGATCGAGGTCGGCGCAGGCGGACATCTGCGCATCAAGCTGCGCTCTGGCGACGGCGCGACCATCGGCGGAATCGCTTTCCGCGCCGCGCGCGAGCCGCTCGGCCAGGCCTTGCTGGCCGCGCGCGGCGAAAGCGTTCATCTGGCCGGCACGCTGACCTTGAATCGCTGGGGCGGCAGCGAGCGGGCCGAGCTGCGCGTGGTCGATCTCGCCCGGCCGGCGTGAACTGTTGCGAAAAACCCTGACGGCGGGCTTGCTCAAGCTTCGCCGGGACACTATAGCTCGCCCCGCCTTGCAAGAGCGCTTCGCGCTCAGGCCCGCGGTCTTCGTCTATCGGTTAGGACACCAGCCTTTCACGCTGGGAAGACGGGTTCGATTCCCGTAGACCGCGCCACTCTTCCAGCAACGTGCTCACCCGGAAGAAGCGGCTGGATTGGCCAGCGTCCGCCCCATGGCCATCGGGGCGTGATCTGCGACCATCTCACGACTGAAACTGCTCAGGAGAGGTGGGGAGCCTACCTGCGAGCCACGCCGGCGCTGATCGTCCAGCCGTTGCCCCGGCGGGTTCGCGAGCTGAGAATCGACGGTGTTGGGCAAATGATCGCGGCCCAGCCGAACAAGAAGGTCCGATTGTGTTTCTGAGCTCCTGGTGCGCGCGAATCGCCAAGGGCCGCCAACCCTGGAGCTTTTGAGCTGCCAAGAGCAAAGCAAGTCAGGCGACGGCTGCCCGATCAAGGAGCGTTCAGACTTGCGATGCGGGGTGGTCGTGTCGGCGAGCAATCGGCGAGGGTATCGATCGACCGGCAGTGGACGTGGCAACGCTGGCTCAGGCGCGGCGCTTCGGAACGAGCACAACGTCAGGAAGGGCGCGTTCGGTTCAGGTCAGCTTGATTCGCATAAGACATATTATGGAACTTAAACTGACTTCCGGAATGGGCAGCATCGCTGCCTTGCCATCGGTCGATCCGGTTCTCGCTGTCTTGGTCGGTCCGAAGAAATGATGGTCTCACAATGGCTTGCCGCCTGCATCTTCCGCCACCTGTGAGATTGTCTGCCTGAACATCGCATCGCCCGCCGCGCCATCGACAATCTGAGGCAGCAGCGCCGTCCAGGCTGCGATCAGCTCGCGATAGTAGCTGGGCTCAGGCCGCAGTACGGTCTGGACGCCCATGCCACGCACCAGGCAGAGCGTCAGGTTGAGGATGACCTGAGCTTGCTGCGGCGGGCGCCTGGCTGGATCGCAGAACGCACTCCAGATGCCGTCCAGCGCCTGGTGGAAGCGTTTCACCACCGGGATCATGCGCTCACGCAATCCCGGGTCGTTGCGGGCCTCGGTGATCATCTCCAGCGACAGGTAGAAGAAGCGGCCGGAGAAGAGCTGCCAGAGAAACTCGACGAAGCCTCGGAGCGAACCTTGGCCGGCCTGGACCTCGTCGGCCACGGCCCTGATCTGGCGCGTGCCGTCCTCCAGCAGTTCCTCCATTGCCGCGAGGATCAGATCGGCCCGCATCGGAAAATGGTGCAGCAGCGCGCCGCGCGAGACATTGGCGCGCGTCGCGATGTCCTGCGTCGTGGCGGCATGGTAGCCGACCTCGAAAATCTCATCGAGCGCCGCCTGGATCAGGCGTTCGCGCGTCTCGACGCTGCGGATCTGCTGCCGGCGCTTCGCTTGCCGCATTGATGATGCCTTGCTCCAACTCAGCCACCGGCAATGCACGATGGGGTTATAAAAACAATCTTGCCTGCTTTTTTAGTGAAGCCATGATGACGGTCAACCGCATGATGAGCGTGGGAGGCAGCGATGAGCGACGACTACAAGAACCGCAGCTATGGCGAGATTCCGGTCGGTTTCGGCAAGAAGCCGGGCATCGTCGTGGTCGATTTCCAGAAGGGCTTCACCGAGGCGCAATATCCGCTCGGTGGAGCGCCGCTGGTGATGCGGGCGGTCGAGAATACGGCGAAGCTGCTCGAGGTCGCGCGCCGCTATGGCGTGCCCGTCGCGACCTGCAACACCGCCTATATGAACGAGCGGGAAATGCCCTATTGGAAGATCACCGCCGTGCGCGAGACCTTCCGGCACGATCATCCCAGCGCCGAGCTCGATCCGCGCATCTATGACGCCGACTACGACCTCAGGGTCTGCAAGAAAGGCCCGTCGATCTTCTTCGGCACCGGCGTCAGCGACTATTTCACCAAGGAGCGCGTCGATACGGTGATCGTCACCGGCTGCAACACCAGCGGCTGCATCCGCGCGACCTCGATCGATTCCTTCAGCTATCGCTATCGTACGATCGTGCCGGAAGACTGCGTCGGCGATATCGAGGAGCAGCCGCACAAGGACAATCTGCGCGATCTCGGGCGCCGCTATGTCGACGTCTCCGACCTGAAGGCGGTGCTGGCCCAACTCGAAGATTGGCACCGCCAGAACGCCGACTGAGGCGCCCTACTCCGCCTAGCTCTCGACCGTCAGCTGCATGCCGTCGAACGCCGGTTCAATGTTGTCCGGCAAGCGCCTGGATAGGCTGGCATAATCGAGATCGACATGGAGGTTGGTCAGGATCGCGCGGCGCGGCTTCAGCTGCGCGATCGCCTCCAGCGACTGCTCCAGATTGAAGTGGCTGGGATGCGGCGATTCACGCAGGCAGTCGAGGATCAGCACGTCGAGCCCGCTCATCGCCGCCATCGCTTCCCGCGGGATCGCGCTGACATCCGGTGCATAGCCGAGCGAGCCGAAGCGGAAGCCGAGCGCGTCATAGTTCGGGCCGTGCTCGAGCCGGAACGGCAGCGCCTCGATCGGTCCGCCGGCGCCGTCGATCGTCAGCGGCTCGCCAGCGGCCAGCGGCGCAAGATCGAGAATCGGCGGATACAGACTGCCGGGCGGCGTCTCGAACAGATAGCCGAAGCGCTGGCGCAGCGTCGCACCGGTCACGGCGTCGGCATGGACCGGGATGCGCTTGCGCATATGCAGGACGAGCGCGCGCAGATCGTCGATGCCATGGGTGTGGTCGGCATGGTCGTGGCTGAACAGCGTCGCGTCGAGCCGGTTGATCTCGGCCGACAGCAATTGCTCGCGCAGATCCGGCGTGGTGTCGATCAGCACGCTCGTCGTGCCGCTCGGACCGTTGCGCTCGACCAGGATCGAGCAGCGTCGCCGCCTGTTCTTCGGATTGGCGGGATCGCAGGCGCCCCAGCCGGAGCCCGGCCGCGGCACGCCGCCGGATGAGCCGCAGCCGAGAATGGTGACGGTCAGGCTCATGTGGCGCGGCTTGCCTCAGGCCACCTGCGCCACGGGCGCGGCGTGGTCCATCTTCCAGTAGCAGCGCCGAGCGTTGTCCGTGGTGATCCGGGCGATCTCGTCGAAGGACACACCCTTGACCTCGGCCAGAACCTTCGCGGTTTCAACGACATAGGAGGGTTCGTTGCGCTTGCCGCGATACGGCGTCGGGGCGAGGTAGGGCGCGTCGGTCTCGACCAGCAGCCGCTCCAGCGGGATGTCGCGGGCGATGTCGCGCAGCGCCTGCGAGGTTTTGAAGGTCAGGATGCCGGAAAAGGAGACGTAGAGGCCGAGCTCGACGCCGGTGCAGGCCAGCATCTCGCCGGCGGTGAAACAGTGCAGGATGGCGGGGAAGGCGCCTTTGCCCATCTCCTCGCGCAGGATCGCCGCCATGTCCTCGTCGGCCTCGCGCGAATGGATCACCAGCGGCAGCTGGGTCTCGCGGGCCGCGGCGATATGGGTACGCAGGCCCTGTTCCTGCGCTTCGCGTGGGCTCATGTCATAGTGATAGTCGAGCCCGGCCTCGCCGATAGCGACGCAGCGCGGATGACGCGACAATTCGACGATTTGCTCGGCGGTGACGTCGAGCTCCTCATGGGCGCCGTGTGGATGCGTGCCGACCGTGCACCAGACCGAAGGAAAGCGCTCGGCCAGCGCCGCATAGGTCGCAAAGCGGCCGACTCGGGTCGAGATCGTCACCATCCGGCCGACGCCGGCCGCTTCGGCGCGGCCGACATAAGCTCCGATATCCTCAGCGAAATCCGGGAAATCGAGATGGCAATGCGTATCGATCAGCATCAGGCGGCCTGCCCGTCTTCCGGCTCGACATAGCGCGGGAAGACTGCGCTCGGCGCCGGCAGCGCCGTGCCCGAGCTCAGCCGGCCGGCCTCGCCAAGCGAAGCAAACGTCCGCGCCTCGACGGGAACCGCGAGCAGATCGAGCAGCCTGGCCATGGCCTGCGGCATCACCGGCTGGGTCAGGATCGCGACCTGGCGGATCGTCTCGATCGTGACGTAGAGCACGGTGTCGCGCCGGGCCGGGTCGCTCTTGGAGAGCTTCCACGGCTCGTTATTGGCGAAATAGCGGTTGGCCTCGGCGACCACGGCCCAGATATCAGCCAGCACGACATGCAGGGCGAAGTCCTGCATGGCGGCGCGCGTCTTCGCCAGCAGCCCGTCGGCCTGCGCCAGCATGGCGCGATCGCCTTCCGTTAGCGTGCCGGCCGGCGGCACCCTGCCCTCGCAGTTCTTGGCGATCATCGACAGCGAGCGCTGAGCCAGATTGCCGAGATCATTGGCGAGGTCGGCATTGATGCGCCCGACGATCGCCTCGTGGCTGTAATTGCCATCCTGGCCGAAGGAGACCTCGCGCAGGAAGAAATAGCGCAGCTGGTCGACGCCATAGATGTCGGCGAGTGCGAACGGGTCGACGACGTTGCCGACCGATTTCGACATCTTGGCGCCCTTGTTCAGCAGGAAGCCATGGCCGAAGACGCGCTTCGGCAGCGGCAGCCCTGCCGACATCAGGAAGGCCGGCCAGTAGACCGTGTGGAAGCGCACGATGTCCTTGCCGATGATGTGGACATCGGCCGGCCAGTAGTGCCAGCGCGGATCGCTCTCGTCCGGGAAGCCGCAGCCGGTGACGTAATTGTTGAGCGCGTCGACCCAGACATACATCACATGCTTCGGATCGCCCGGAACCGGCAGCCCCCAGTCGAAGGTGGTGCGGCTGATCGAGAGATCCTCGAGCCCGCCCTTCACGAAACTGACGACCTCGTTCTTCCGCGTCTCGGGCGAGACGAAGTCCGGCACGTCGCGATAGAGCGCGAGCAGCTTGTCCTGGTAGGACTTCAGTCGGAAGAAATAGCTTTCCTCCTCGACCCATTCGACCGGCGTGCCCTGCCCGCCCAGGCGCGTGCCGTCGGGCTGGAGAGTGGTCTCTTCCTCGCCATAGAAAGCCTCGTCCCGGACCGAGTACCAGCCGGAATATTTGGCGAGGTAGATGTCGCCATTGGCCTCCATCCGGCGCCAGAGCTCCTGCGTCGAGGGCAGGTGGTCGGCATCGGTCGTGCGGATGAAGCGGTCGAACGAGCAGCCGAGCCGCTGCTCCATCTCCTGGAAGCGCGTGGCGATGCCGTCGACGAAATCCTTTGGCGAGAGCCCGTTCTGCGCGGCTGTGCGCTGCACCTTCTGGCCGTGCTCGTCAGTGCCGGTCATGGCGAAGACGTCATAGCCGTCGAGGCGCTTGAAACGGGCGATCGCGTCCGCCGACACCATCTCATAGGCGTGGCCGATATGCGGCGGGCCGTTGGTGTAGTGGATCGCAGTCGTCAGATAGAACTTCGGGGCCGAGGCCATGGTCTGTCCGGTCGTCTTAAACGGGTTTCAGGCCGCGCGCGAACGGGAAACCGCCTCCGACAGATCGTGAAACAGCGACATGACGAGGGGGCGGCGATCGAGATTATAGGTTTCGACCTCGTTCGCGGCGCGTGCAAGTCTCTCCCACACCTCCGCGAGGGGCGCAAGACGGGCAGGGCCTGCGGCGGCATGCGCATGCAGATGAGCGCCGAGCCAGCCCTGCACGGTCTCGATCATGACGCGGAAATCGGCCTCGCCTGCCCTGCCAGCGACATCCTCCCCGAGCGCCAGAAGCGCGGTCAGGTCGACGGAGGGCAGCGCATCGAGCCGCGCCCGCACCGCCTCGACCAGCGCCAGCGTCTCAGGATCGACATAGGTCAGCGCCCGCCTGACCGAGCCCTCGGACAAGGCTGCGGCACGCCCGAGCGCTGAGGCGTCATAGGGCAGGCGCATGCGCTCCAGCGCGATCGCGCCGGCCTGCGCGACATCGCCCTCGCCGAGCGGCTCGAAGGACAGCAGCCGGCAGCGCGAGCGGATCGTCGGCAGTACGCGGCCGGGTGCGTGCGCGACGATCAGGAAGAGGCAGCGCGGCGGCGGCTCCTCGAGCAGCTTCAGCAGGGCATTGGCGCCCGGTCGATCGAGGTCCTCGGCGGAATCGACGATGGCGACGCGCCAGCCACCCTCGCCCGCGCTGGAGCCAAAGCGGTCGATGATCCGGCGGACGAGATCGACCGGAATGTTGCTGGTGAAGCTCTTGCCGTCCGGCTTGGCGATGCGGCGCAGGAGATGCAGGTCCGGATGCGATTGCGCCGCGATCTTGCGGGTGGCGCCATCCGTTTCCGGCATGGCGAGGTCGCGGGCAGCTTCGGCGCGGCGCAGCGGATCGCCATCGGCGAGCATGAAGCGGGCGGCGCGATAGGCGAAGCTCGCCTTGCCGACACCTTCCGGCCCGCCAAGCAGCCAGGCATGGTGCATGCGGCCGGAGCGCAGCGCCGTCAGGAGGGCCTCTTCCTGGCGCTGATGGCCGATGAGCGCCAGCGTCTCGCGCGGATGCGGGGCGTTCGGCAGGCGGTCGGGTTCGTTGCTCGATTCGATCATGCCGGCGCAATCTGCGGCAAGGGCAGCCGACTGGAAAGCGCCTCCCAGGCCGTTTCCGCAAGCGTCTCCGGCGGGAGGCTGGCGTCGAGCACGACGCAGCGCTCGGGCTCGGCAGCGGCAATGTCGAGAAAGCCTTGGCGCAGGCGGCGGTGGAAGCTGATCGTTTCGCTTTCGAAACGGTCCGTCGCCTCCCCCGGCCGGCGACGACGCGCAGCGCGGGCGAGGCCGGTCTCGGGCGCGAGATCGAGGATGAAAGTCAGCTCCGGCATCAGCCCGGCGATGGCGACGGCTTCGAGGGCCGCGAGCTTGTTCGCAGCGATCTCGCCAAGCGTGCCCTGATAGACGCGGGTCGAATCGATGAAGCGGTCGCAGATCACCCAGGCGCCTCGCTTGAGCGCCGGCCTGATCCGGCTATCGACATGGTCGATGCGGGCGGCCTGGAACATCAGCGCCTCGGCGAAGGCGCCATAGGGCTTGATCCTGCCGGCGAGCAAGGCCTCGCGGATGCGCTCGGCCTTGGGCGAGCCACCCGGCTCGCGCGTCAGCTCGACAACGAGGCCATGCGCCTCCAGCCGGGCTGCAAGCGCCTTGGCGAGGGTCGACTTGCCGGCGCCCTCCCCGCCTTCGAGCGTGATGAAATGCCCTGCCGCGGGCCGCGCCTTCGTTTTGGCCACGCTCAGCTCCGCTTGAAGGCCTTGCGGACCCAGCCGGTCGCGGCCTCCATCAACGCGTCGAGCGCACGCTGCTGCAGGCTGCCGACCGCGACGCTCTCCGCCGCATAGAGCGGGATATCGAGCGTCTTGACCTCGCCGCGTGTCACCAGCAGGCGGCCGACCTCGACTCCCTCCGCCACCGGCGCCTGCAGCGGGCCGCGATAGACGATCCGGGCGGCGAGCCGCTCATTGCTGCCGCGCGGCACCAGCAGGTTGACTGGCCCTTTCGCCCGCAAGGCGATGCGGCCCTTCTCGCCGCCGAAGACGCTGGCCTCGCCGACGCTCTCGCCCTCGGCGAAGATCTGCCGCTGCTCGAAGGAGCGGAAGCCCCATTCGAGCAGCTTGCGGGCCTCGCCGGCGCGATCGCGGGCGTTCTTCAGCCCGTTGACCACGACGATCAGCCGCTGGCCCTTCTGCACGGCCGAGCCGACGAGACCGTAACCGGTGTCGTCGATGTTACCGGTCTTGAGGCCGTCGGCGCCGATGTCCATGGCGAGGAGCGGGTTGCGGTTGCTCTGCTTGATCTTGTTCCAGGTGAAGTCGCGCTGGCCGAAGATCTTGTAGAGCTCCGGATAGGTCTTGATGATGTGATCGGCCAGAAAGGCGAGCTCGCGCGCCGTCACCTTCTGCTGCGGGTCGGCCATGCCGGTCGCGTTGCGGAACTGCGACTTGGTCAGGCCGAGCGCATGGACGCGTTCGGTCATGATCCTGGCAAAGCTCGCCTCGTCGCCCGCCACGGCTTCGGCCAGCGCGATCGCCGCATCGTTGCCGGACTGCACGATCAGCCCTTGCAGGATGTCTCCGAGCTTCACCCGGCTGTGGACGATCGCGAACATGGTCGAGCCGCCTGAGACGCCGCCGCCCTTGCGCCAGGCATTCTCCGAGATCGAGATCTCGGTTTCCAGGGTCATCTTGCTGGCGGCGATTTCCTGGAAGGCGACGAGCGCGGTCGCGAGCTTGGCGAGGCTCGCCGGCACCATCAGGTCGTCGGCCGCCTTCTCGTAGAGCACGGCGCCGCTGCCGGAATCGACGAGGATCGCGTAGGGCGCGGCCGACTGGAAGGCTTGCGCGCGGACAATGCCCGGCACGAGCAGCATTGTGAGCAGGATGAGAAACCCGCTCCAAACCGGCGGAGCGTAGGCACGCACCATCCCTGACCGACCTTGCGTCATATCGAGATCAGATGATGCGCATGTCCGGGCGGTCAAGCCCGGAGACGATCAATTCCGGGCCAGCGGCTGCAGCGTCTGCGTCTTCATGCTGCTGAAGCTGGCGCGCGACACCGGCAGCGGCGCGTTGACCGCGGCCGGACGCAGCACCGGGACCGGCTTGCCGGCATTGGCGAT
Source organism: Rhizobiales bacterium 2SD (assembly GCA_005502805.1). Classification (GTDB taxonomy): domain Bacteria; phylum Pseudomonadota; class Alphaproteobacteria; order Rhizobiales; family Beijerinckiaceae; genus Allobosea. Next base: position 37,717 of record SCMY01000004.1, read on the forward strand.
GGTGTCGAGATCGAACGGGCGTGACGGCGGCAGGCGAACGCCATGGACCGGCACACCAGCGGCCGGGGCCGATGCGACGCTGGCGACGATCGGGCTCTGGATCGCGATCGTGCGCGGCTGCTCGGGAGCATAGGCCTGGACGACGGGCTGAGGCTGGACAGGCGCCGGAGCCGGCTCGGTGCGAACAGGAGCCGGCCGGGCGGCCTCGTCGTCAAGATCCGGACCGGCGGAGCGGCCGAGATCGACCTGGGATGCGGCACTCGCAATCATCGTCCGGCTGCTCTGGCCTGGGATCGAAGCGGGTGAACCGTCCGTCCGCAGCGAGGCGAGCAGCATCTGGTCGTCCGAGCCGGCGAGCGAGGCCTGGCCGAGATATTCGATCTTGACGCGGGCTGTGCCGAGATGGCGGAAGGCGAGCGCATCGGCCGTCTTCTGCGAGACGTCCATGACCCGGCCGCCATGGAACGGGCCGCGATCGTTGACGCGCACGATGATCGAGCGGCTGTTGGTGACGTTGGTGACGCGAGCATAGGCCGGTAGCGGCATGGTCGGATGGGCGGCGCTGATGCTCATGCGATCATAGACTTCGCCATTGGCGGTCCGGCGACCATGGAAGGCCTCCCCGTACCAGGAGGCCGTGCCGACGGCAGTATAGCCCACCGGCTTCTCGTAAGGCGTATAGCGCTTGCCAGCGACAGTGTAGCTGCGGCCGATCAGCTCGCGGCCGCCGCCCTTGGGCACCGGCTGCCCCTCCTCGACGACGCGCGCGCTGGCGGGGCCGTATTTCGAGGACGGGAAAGCGCCGATCTCTTTTGACTTGCCGCGGCGGGCGACCTGGTTGTTGGCGCAGTTCGCCAGGAACAAGCCGGCCAGCACGACGCAGCCGAGGCGAGTTGCGGTGGAAAGCGAGGAAGAAGCGCGAGGGGCGTCGCCGGAATCGGCCGGAGAAGCAATCACCGCCGGTGCGCTCGTGCCTCGCATCATGCCGCATTCCCGTTCGTCGCGCCGAAAACGCTGCGCCGCCCAAGCCACCATCGTGGCAAGGTCGCAGTCTTCGACCAATTTCATTAAGGGATCGTTAAGCGATGGAAGCGCGTACGCACCGCCGTCAACGGAAGCCCAGCCCGGCCTTTGGGCGGGCACAAAGGTGTCGAAAATGCGGCAACTGTCAATCCGTCACCCTTTCAGCGCCATTTTTCAGGGGAGCGTGACAGGCGTGCAACGCCCTGCCCTGCGCCGAGGCAAGGCGGAGCCGTTCATCAATGATTTTCAGGCAAGCCATTGGAAACATAGGAAGATCTTTCACAGCCTCGGCGAGGAGCACCTTGCACGGTGGCGCGCCGCTTGCAAAAATCCGTGGGGGGCGGCAATGACGGAGCGCTGGAAGGGTGGCCGAGTGGTTTAAGGCAGCGGTCTTGAAAACCGCCGTGGGTGCAAGCCCACCGTGGGTTCGAATCCCACCCCTTCCGCCAGAGCTTCCGATCGATTGCGCACGCTGGCGGTCGATCGTCTCGGCTCAGGCAGATGGATCAATGAGCCTGCCCAAGCTGGCTCGAGCGACGAGGGACGGATGACGCGCAAGATTTATGACGGTCCCGAGGCGGCCCTTGAGGGCTTGTTGTTCGACGGAATGACCATCATGTCGGGCGGCTTCGGCCTCTCCGGCAACCCCGAGAGCCTGATCCCGGAGGTCCGCCGCTCCGGGGTGAAGAACCTCACCGTGATCTCGAACAATGCCGGCGCCGACGGCTTCGGCCTCTGGATGCTGCTGGAAACCCGGCAGATCAGGAAAATGATCGCGTCCTATGTCGGCGAGAACAAGCTGTTCGAGCAGCAATATCTCTCCGGCGAGCTCGAGCTGGAGTTGAATCCGCAGGGCACGCTCGCCGAGCGCATCCGTGCCGGCGGCGCCGGAATCCCGGCCTTCTATACCCGCACCGGCGTCGGCACCGTCGTCGCGGAGGGCAAACCGGTCGAGGAATTCGAGGGGCAGCTCTATGTCCGCGAGAGCTGGCTCCGGGCCGATCTCGCCATCGTCAAGGCCTGGAAGGCCGACACTGCCGGGAACCTCGTCTACCGGCGCACCGCGCGCAACTTCAACCCGAACATGGCGACCGCCGGCAAGATCACCGTCGCCGAGGTCGAGGAGATCGTCCCGGTCGGCTCGCTCGATCCGGAGGCGATCCACACCCCCGGCATCTATGTTGACCGCATCATCAAGAGCACGATCAACGAGAAGAAGATCGAGAAACTGACCGAGCGCAAGAGGGAGACCGCCTGATGGCCTGGACCCGCGAACAGGTGGCCGCCCGTGCCGCCCAGGAGCTGCAGGACGGCTTCTACGTCAACCTCGGCATCGGCATCCCGACGCTGGTGGCGAACTATATTCCCGAGGGCGTCGACGTCACCTTGCAGTCCGAGAACGGCCTGCTCGGCATCGGCCCCTTCCCCTATGAGGGCGAGGCCGACCCGGACCTGATCAATGCCGGCAAGCAGACGATCACGATCCTGCCGAGCTCGAGCTTCTTTTCCTCGGCCGACTCCTTCGCGATGATCCGCGGCGGCCATATCGACCTGACCATCCTGGGCGCCATGGAAGTGGCGGCCAATGGCGACATCGCCAACTGGACCATTCCCGGCAAGATGGTGAAGGGCATGGGCGGCGCGATGGACCTCGTCGCCGGCGTCAAGAAGGTCATCGTCGTGATGGATCACGCCAACAAGGCAGGCGAATCCAAGGTGCTGGAACGCTGCTCGTTGCCATTGACCGGGGCCGGCGTGGTCGATCTGATCATCACCGATCTGTGTGTCATGGCCTGCGACAAGGCGAATGGCGGTGGGCTCACCCTGATCGAGCTTGCGCCCAGCGTCACGCTCGACGAGGTCAAGACCAAGACCGCGGCGCCCTTCGCCGTCGCCAAGGAACTCGACAAGGCCGCCTGAAGCTCCCGGCAGGCCACGACAGGCCGGATCGCGATCCACACCGCAAATCGGGGTGGGTCGCTCGGCCCTTGTCCGTCAGCCAGTGGCGTCGGGCAGGCTTCGGGTATAACGCTCGAGGCGCCCGGCGCAGATTGGTCGCACCAACCGATCCCGCTCCGCCTCGGAAAGCCGAGGCTTCATCGCAGCGAGGTCCAGTAGACGCCATCGATTGGGAAGGGCTGGAAGCGCTCGTGCAGCTGGCGCAGCAGCCCTTCGGGATCGAGATCGGCGAAGAGCGCAGGATGCAGCCACTTGGCGAAGGCCTGCACCGCCGCGACATTGAACGGCGAATTGTAGAAGTGGTGCCAGACAGCATGCGCTCGGCCGGACCGGATCGCGTCGAGCTGAGCAATGCCGTTGCGGGCCAGCGAGCGCCTGAGGCTCGCCTGTGCGACATCGGCTGAAACCCCGACACCGAGCGCGAGCCAAGGCTTATTTTCCGCTGACACGGCGCCGCCGATCGCGGTGCCGACATAGACCTGCGGCGGATGGGCGAGAAGCCATTCCAGGCTGACGGTCCCGGCCTCGCCCGGCACCATCGCCTCGGCGACATTGAAGCCGCCTGCCGCCGTGACGAAGCGGCCGATCATGCCGCGCGTCATCGTCTCGCAGCAGCTCGCATCGAGTCCGACGCGGCTTTCGACGAAAACGCCGACGGGCGCCGGCTTCGCCTGCTTCAGCCGATCCTCGACCTCAGCCAATGCCTTGCGCCAGACCGCGAGGAATTCGGCAGCCTCCTTCTCGCGGCCGAGCACCTGGCCGAGCAGCTCCAGCGATTTCGGCGTGTTGACCAGAGGATCGCTGCGGAAGTCGATAAAAATGATCGCCGTGCCGGTCTTCTCCAGCGCCGCGATGACCTCGCCGGAGCGCGTGTCGGGGCCGTGGCCGCCAATGCCGAAGATCGCGACCTGCGGCCTCAGCGCGATCGCCTGCTCCAGGCTGAAGCTCTCCTTGGCGGCGCGCCCGATCCGGGCGATCTCGGCGATCTTCGGGAAGCGCTCGCGATAGCGGGCATAGCTCGCCGGATCGACGGCCTCGTAGTCGCCCATCATGCCGACGAGGCGGCCGACCGGATCGTCGCGATCGAGGATGGCGAGGGCCGGGACATAGCGGCCCTCGCCGATGATGATGCGCTCGACCTTGTCGGGAACCGTCACCATCCTGCCGGCGATATCGGTCACCTGCTTTGCGTCCGCCATGGCGGACGCAAGCAGGAGAGACAGGCTGAGCAGGGTGGTGCGCAGCATCGCGTTCACGTCCGGTTCTGTCCTAGAAATCGACCTGGGCGGAGAGCACGTAGGTCCGGGGCGCGCCGACCGCGAGGAAGCCGCGGGCAGCGGATGCCCAGTAGGTCCGGTCGAAGACGTTCTCGACACTGGCTCTGAGCACCACCGGCTTGCCCGTCGGGCCGGTGAAGGCGTAGCGCAGGCCGAGATCGAACCGCGTCCAGTCTGGGACCGACTGCGTGTTCGCCTGATCGTAGAACATCTTGCTCGTGTAGATCATCCGGCCGGTGAAGGTGAGCCCGCGCACCCAGGGCAGATCGTACTCGCCATAGAGGTTGATCGCCGTGGTCGGGATCCCCGGCGCGGTCTTGCCGTCGAACCGGCCGCCGGCCGTATTGGCGAGTTCCGCATCCATGAAGGTGACGCCGCCGAGCAATCTGACACCCTCGAACGGCTCGCCGAACACCGTGATCTCGGCGCCGCGGTTGACCTGGAGGCCGCTGACCGAGAAGCGGTTCGTCGCCGGGTCGGTATAGGCGTTGGGCTGCCTGATCTCGAAGAGCGAGGCCGTGACGGCCACGCTGCCGAAATCGTATTTGACGCCGACCTCGGTCTGCTTGTTCACGACGGGGGCGAAGACCTGGTTGGCGTTGACGGCCGTGGCCGGTGCGCTCGGCCCTTCGGTCAGCCCTTCGATGTAGTTGGCGTAGATCGAGAGCTTGTCGGTCGGGCGCACGAGCGCTGCGATCGCGGGGCTGAAGCGCCCCTCATTGTAGCTCGAGGCGAGCGTGCCGAAGGTCGGGACCGGGCGCGTGACATAGCTCTTCAGCACGATGTCCTGATAGCGTCCGCCGACGGTCAGCTGGACCCGGTCGCCGGCGATCGAGAGCGTATCGGCGATCGCAACGCTGCGCAGCATCAGGCTGGTGAAGAGCGGCTGCCGGCTGGAGCGCGGGAACCCGAACGTGTTGACGGAATCGCGTGGCAGGTGGACGGGAGCATAGATATTGGTCTGGAAGGTCGGCAGCGCGGGCGGGAAGAACCCGCGCGAATAGTTCTCGTTGATCGATTGCGAGGCCGAGATGTTGACCTGGTGATCGATGAACCCGGTCTGGAACTTCGAGCGCAAGCCGATCTCGCCGGAATAGCCCTGCAGTTCCAGCGGCATGATGGCGAGGCTGTTCGTCGCACGGCCATCGAGGTTGGTGATCTGATAGGACGAGGACAGGAAATCCTCGCGATAGCGGCTCGCGCCTGCTGCGGCGTAGACCGTCGTGTCGGGGAGCAGATCGAATTCGATCCGTCCGGCCGCCATATTGTAGCGGCTGTCGTTGTATTCGAGCGAGCTCGACGTGTTCCTGCGCCCGTTCGGAGCCCGCGGGATCGCGATGTTCGGTGCCGCCGCATTGAACAGCGAGGTTGGCGCCGTGACGTTCTGAGTGGAATGGGCCAGATCCAACGAGGCGCGGAAGCGGTCGCTGCGATAGTCGAGGCCGAGCGTGAGGTTTCCGACCTCGATGGCGTTCTTGTCGAGCGGCGTGTCGCCCTGCCGGTAGGAGCCATTGAAGCGCACGCCCCATTCCTTGGACGACCCGAAACGGCGGCCGAGGTCGACATGCGTCCAGAGCTGCGAGTCGCTGAGATAGGTCGTGGTCACGCGCGTCAGCGGCTCGTCGAAAGCGCGCTTCGGGATGAGGTTGATCGTGCCGCCGATCCGGGCGACGCCGCCATTGAGCAGGGCGGTCGGGCCTTTCAGGATCTCGACGCGCTCGATGCCCTCGACGACGCTGCGGCGCGGGTTGGCGATATAGGCGAGGCCGTCGAAGGCCGTATCGAGATTGACGACCGAGAAGCCGCGAATGAAGAACGAATCGCGCTCGCTGAACGGCGGGGCGTCGTTGCGCACGGACGGATCGTTCTGCACCACGTCGGCGAGCGACCTCGCCTGCTGGTCCTGGATCAGCTTCGCCGTATAGCCCGTCACGTTGAAGGGCGTCGTCAGGACGGAGCGGTTTCCGAAGAAGCCGAGCCGCGTCCCGGTTCCGACCTGGCCACCTGCGTAGGGGACGGGCGGCTGGCCGATGGTTCCGGTCGGCGGCGGCAAGCCGCGCGCGCCTTCGACGACCACCTCGTCGAGTGGGATCGCGCCGGCCGGGGCTGCGCCGACCGTGGCTCTTGCCTCGACCGTGACCGAACGCGCGCCCGTGAAGCGATGGGCCAGGCCGGTGCCGGCAAGCAGGCGCTGCAGTGCAGCTTCCGGCGACTGGACGCCCGAGACCGCGCCGGAGCGCTTTCCAGCAGCGAGCGAGGACGGCACGAAGATTTCGATCCGGGTCTGGCGCGAGAAGGCGATCAGCGCCGAGGACAGCCCCTGGGCGGGAATGTCGATCGCGGCGTTCGCTACCGCGGGCGCCTGGGCCAGCACCGGTTGCGTAGCAAAACAACCCAGCGCTGTTCCCGCCAGCAGTGCGGCGATCATCCTCGGCCGGACTGCCTGCTGTCCGGCCTTGTTCCTGCTCGTCATCGTGTGATGCCCCTGTCCGCGATCATGCGGAGCGCCGTTCTGGCGTCCCGTTTTGAAAGACGCTCGGGGACGAAAAACTAATTAGGCGCCGATGCGATTTTTCTTCACCGGGCGATGAGCGCGACGAAGTAGCCCGTCGCACGCAGAAGGCGCAGGTCGAGATTGCGCGCGATCGTATCGAGCGCTGCATCGGGGCGCTTGGCATCGAACACGGCGGTGATGCGCCGTCTGCCGAGTTCGCCGCCGAGGAGCTGGATACGGCCGCGATGATAGCGGCCGAGCTCGCTCAGCACCGTATCGAGCGGCGTGTCGTGGAAGACGAGCTGGTCGTGTCGCCAGGCCTGCGCCAGATCGAGATCGGCCGCACGCACTGCCGATAGGCCGTTGCCGTCATAGCTGACCTCTTGCCCGGCCGCGACGCCGACTGCCGCACTTCCAGCGACGCTGACTGCGACTTTGCTCTCGCTCACAACCACCGACACCGCTTCGTCCCGGCCGATCTTGACGTCGAAGGCCGTGCCGAGCACGGCGATCTCGCCCCGTCCCGCGCTCACCACGAAAGGGCGTGCCGCGTCACGCGCGATATTGAAAAAAGCCTCGCCCATCACCAGCCTGACGGCGCGCCGGGTCTTGCCGAGATCGATGTCGATCGCACTGGTCGGGCCAAGCTCGATGCTCGACCCGTCCGCGAGCACAACGATACGGCGCTCGCCTATCCCGGTCCGGTGGTCCGCCAACAGGCCCGACGAAGGAATCTGCAGGCCCGCCATCGTGAGAACCAGGATAACCGCCGCGGCGGCCAGTGGACGCCAGAGTGGCCGTGATGTCCGTCGGGCTATGCGGCTGCTGGCGGCTGGTCCGCCTGCTTTCGGAATGGCGCTTCGATCGAGCGCCCCCCACACGGCCTCCAGCTCGCGCCAGGCCCGCTCATGCGCCGGATCGGCCCTCAGCCAGACGACGAAGGCGGCTCGATCTGCCTGGGAGGCCTCTTCGTCGCGCAGCCTGACGAACCAGGCGACGGCAGCCTCATCGACCTCAGCGGCCTGGACCTGGCCCATCAGTGGACCGATCCTGGCATTGATGCCGGTTTTCGCAGCCGCATCGCGCGCCGAAGCTCCATCTGTCCATCGTCCTGCTCTTTAGACGATCTCGCGCGCAAAACTAATTAGCGTCGGGATGAATTTTCTCGCGCATGTGCTTCCGAAGCAGGCTCATGGCGTTGGCGAGATGGACCATGACGGTGTTGCGGGAGATACCGAGTCGCAGCGCGATCTCCGCATAGCTTAGCTCCTCGAACTTGTGCAGCAGCAGCACCTCGCGGCAACGCGGCGGCAGGGATGCGAGTGCTCCATCCAGGTCCCGAAGCCGATCGCTCTCGACGAGCCGGCCTTCAGCGGTCGGCGCGGGGTCGGCGACCGTCGATGCATCTGGCGGCTCGGCCTCGAACAGGCGGCTCGCACGCTGTTCGCGCCGCCAGTGATCGATCGCGATGCTGTCGGCTGCGCGGCTGAGGTAGGCGCTCGTATCGCGGACATCTGTCCGTGGCGCCCGGAGCAGGCGCAGAAACAGCTCTTGAACAGCGTCGGCGGCCTGCTGCGCGCTGAGGCCGCGTCCAATCAGCCGCCGCCTGAGCCTGTCCTGCTCGGCTGCGTAAAGAGAGGCCATGCTGAGCACGTCGTCGGACATCGCTTCCAGAGCGCCGCGCCGGAAGAGGCGCGGTCGCTAATCGAGCATCGGATGCCAGAAAGTCAATAAAAACAGTAGTTTATATGAAGTCTAATCTAGAACACCCGATCCCTTGGCTGATCCTGCCATGTCGAGCGCCTCCCGGATCGGAGCTTTCAAGTCAGTCTCGCCCGGCTTCCGGGGAAACTGAGATCGAATGCGAGCCAGTATGGCGATCAGGCGCTGACAGATCATCGATCGGACATGTCGACTCAATGCCTCTCCAGAGATCAGGCCATGTTCATGAATCCGCACCGCGCCGCATCCTGCTCCGCAGCAGCAGGACGAAATAGAGGCCGCCAAGGCAGGCGGTTACTGCTCCGACGGGAAGCGAGCGCGGTGCGAACAGGAGTCGCGCGACGCAGTCGCTGCCGAGCAGGAAGAGCGCGCCGAACAGGGCCGAGGTCGAGAGCGGCAGTCCTGCGCTCCGGGCGAGCCGCCGCGCCGCATGCGGCGCGATCAGGGCGACGAAGCCGACCGGCCCGGCGATCAGCGTTGCGGTGGCGGTCAGACTGAGCCCGACCAGGCCGAGGCACAGCCGTGCGACGCCGGGCGGCTCCCCCAGAGACATCGCCTTGTCGTCGCCGAGCGCGAGCGCATCCATCATGCGGCGACAGGCAAGCCCCAGCGGCAGCAGCGCGAGCAGGATGGCCGCTCCGATGGCGAGCCGGCCGCGATCGATGCCGGCAAGGGCGCCCTGTTTCCAGCTCGCTGCGATCAGCGCGGAATCGAGCGGGGCGGTGAAGATCAGCCAGTCGTTCAGGGCTGTGAAGCCGGCGCCGACAGCAATACCGATCAGGATCAGCCGGTTGCGCTCGACATGGCCGCCGCCGGCCGCTGCATAGACGAGCAACCCGGCGGCAAGTCCGCCGGCGAAGGAGGCCAGCGCCACGCCCCCTGCAGCAGCGCCGGTCAGCATCGCCAGGATCGCGCCGGAGAAGGCGCCTGCGTCGAAGCCGATCACATCCGGGCTGCCGAGTGGATTGCGCAACAGGGTCTGGAACAGCGCACCGGCCATGCCGAGCGCGGCGCCTGCCGCAAGCGCGGCGAGGATGCGCGGCAGCCGCCACTCGAGCACGACGAGCTGGACCGGCCCCGTCGCTTCGCCGGCCAAGGCTCGCGCTATATCCGCCAGCGAGACCGGCATGGTGCCGAGCGTGAGCGAGAACAGCCCGAGGCCAATGCAGGCCATCGCCAGGCCGAGGTCGACTACGAGAGAGCGACGCAAGGTCGCGCGCATAGCGCGCCCGGTGCGCACCGGGACCCGAGCGGCCCAGGGCATCGTCATGCCTCGCTACGCTGGGCGCGCGCCAACGCGACGAGCACCGGAGCCCCGATCAGGGCGGTGACGATGCCGACGGGCAGCTCGGCCGGCGGCGCGACCACGCGCCCGAGCGTATCGGCGGCGGTGACGAGCACTGCGCCGATGAGGGCGGCCGAAGGCAGTACGATGCGCTGATCGGCGCCGCCGAAGCGGCGCGCCATGTGCGGCGCGGCGAGGCCGACAAAGGCGATCGGCCCGGCGGCTGCGACGGCCGCACCTGCCAGCAAGACGACGGCGAGGAGGCAGCCCGCCTGTGTCCAGCCGACGCTGAGCCCGAGGGCGGCAGCGCGATCCTCGCCGAGCGCCAGCAAGTTGAGCCGCGGCGCAAGCACTGCGGCAAGCATCGCCCCTGCAAGCAGCGGCGGCGCGATCGCGGGCAGCAATGCGAGGCCATCGCCGGAGAGCGCGCCGACCCGCCAATTGCGGACGACGTCGAAGCGTTCGGGATCGGCCAGCGCGATCGCCTGACCGACGCCGAGGCAGAAGGCGGTGACGGCGACGCCGGCAAGCGTCAACTTGATCGGTGCGGAGGGTCCGCGCGGTGCGCCAGCGACCGCGTGCACGGCGAGTGCCGCCAGTGAAGCGCCGCCGGAAGCGAGCCAGGCATTTGCCGTCGGGCCGAGTGCGAACAGACCGGAGCCGATGATCACAGCGAGGCTGGCACCGGCATTGATGCCGAGCAGGCCGGGATCGCCGAGCGGATTGCGCGTCGCCGCCTGGATGGTGGCGCCAGCCGCGCCGAGTGCCGCGCCGACCACGAGTCCGAGCGCCAGCCGCGGCAGGCGCAATTGCCAGAGAATCAGCGCCGCCTCGCCGTCGTCTCCCAGCAGCAGATCGAGCAGGCTCGACGGTGGCAGCAGTTTCGCTCCAGCGAGCAGGCTGGCCAGCATCGCGCCGATAAACAGGAGACTGGCGATGAGGGCGTTGGACAGGCGGCCGGTCATGCCGAGAGCCGCGCAAACAGCGCGTCCCAGGCGCGGGCGAGATAGCGCGCGGTATAGAGCGAGCCGAAGGTGCAGTTGCCGGCGACGGTCTCGACCCGGCCGGCCTTCACCGCCGGCAGCCGCTGCCAGAGTGGCTCGCGCGCCAGCGCCTGCGGCCCGCCATCGCCGAAATCGATCAGCAGGATACCGTCGACCGCGCCGAGCACATCCCCGAAGGAATCGAGCGTCACCTCGCCATTGGGGCCGAGCCGGTCGGCACCGACCTCGCGGCCGCCGAGCTCGGCGAGTACCTGCGCCGGCATGACGAGGCCGTAGCGGGTACCGGCGCTGCGAACCAGCAGCCGGCGCTTGATCGCGTCGTAGTGCACGGCGGCAACGAGCGTGCGCTCGACCGCTCGCCGATGCCGCGTCCGTATTGCCGCGATCATCTCGGCATGGGCGGCGATGATCCGGACCGCCACCTCCTCCCGTCCGAGCCAGCCGCCCAGCCGCGTCAGGTTCTCCTGCCAGCTGATGCGATGGTTGCTCGGCAGGGCCGGGGCGATCGCTGGCAGGCGCGCCAAGGGCCACCAGTCGGAGTTCGGCGCACTGTCCGGGCACAGGATCAGGTCAGGCGCCAGCATCAGGATCTGCTCAAGATTGGGCGGCGCAGCCAGGAAGGGCACGTCCGCGGGAACCGGCACCCAGGGCCGCGCCCGGCTGTGGCTGTAGCCGACCAGCGGCAGATCGAAGGCCAGCGCCTGCTCCAGCCCGATGCGTGAGTCGATCGCCACGACCCGCTGAGGCGCGGCCGGGATGTCGAGCCGGCCGAGCGAGGTCTCGACCTGCCGCGTCGCCGGCGCGGCCAGGGCAGCAGGAGCGCTGAACAGCGCCGCGGCCCCGGTCGCGAAGGTGCGCCGCGAGAGCTTTGCCCGGCCGCCCACCCTGCTCAGAACTCGAAGGTCGAGGACACCGAGACCATGCGCGCCTCGCTCGGATAGAGCAGGTTGAAACCCGGATAGGTCGTCCAGTAGGCCTTGTTGAACAGGTTCGTGACGTTGGCCTGCAGCGTGATCGGCTTGCCGTCGGCGCGTTCGATCTTGTAGCGCGCGCCAATATCGAAGGTGGTCCAGGCCTTGAGCTTCTGCAGGTTGGCGGCGTCGGCATAGTTCGAGCCGGTGTAGATCATCCGCCCGAACAGGGTGAGATTACGGACGAAGCCCGGATCCCATTCGACGCCGAGATTGGCCTGCACGCGCGGCGCGCCCTGCGCCGTGTTGCCGTCATAGAGCCCGTCCTGCGTGCGCGTCAGCTTGGCGTCGAGCAGCGTGACGCCGCCGAGCACCCGCACGCCGGGTGTGAGCTCGCCGGCGAGATTGAGCTCGATGCCGCGATAGCGGGTCTCGCCATTGTCGTTGAAGGTGTTGGTCACCGTGTCGGCGATGCCGGAGGCCTGCGTCGTGTGGAAGGCGCTGAGCGTGGTCAGTATCGTGCCCCAGTCGACCTTGACACCGGCCTCGTATTGCTTGGTGACGAAGGGCGGCAGGATCTGGCCGGCATTGGCGAAGGTGTTGCCGACGACGGTGCCGACGGTCAGCCCCTCGATATAGCTGGCATAGAGCGAGACGTTCTCGAGCGGCTTGACGACGAGGCCGACCATCGGCGTCAGCGCATTGCTGGTGTTGCGCGAGGTCGTCGCCTCGGTCACCGCTGCGAAGGTCTTGGCTTCCACATATTGCTGGCGCAGCCCGAGCGTCAGCTGCACGCGCTTGTCGAGGATGGACAGCGTGTCGGAGACCGAGAAGCTCGAGAAGGTGCTTTCGTTCTGCTTGTAGCGGATGCGCGCTCCCGGCGGCGGCATCGCCGAAAAGCGGGGATTATAGATGTTCGACTGCGTCACCACGTTCGGCGGCTGCGGCGCGCCGGCACGAGCCGAGAACAGCGTGTTGGCAGAGATCACGACCTCGTGCTCGACCGGGCCGGTGACGAAGCGTCCGCGCAGGCCGGTCTCGCCGGAATGGCGGTTGATGTCGATCAGATAGGCAGCGCTGGTCGCGGTGAAATTGCCGTTCGGCATCAGCCGCGTGCCGGCTTCGACCGCCTGGTCCCAGTCCATCCGGCTGGCGCCGCCCTTGGCGTAGACGGTGACATCGGGCGCGATGTCGTATTCGGCCGAGAGCATGCCGTAGGTGTCGGCGAACTTGCTGTAGTTCCACGGCGAGACGTAGGTCGTGTCGGGCTTGATCGGCCGCGGCACGCGCTGGCCGGCAAGCGGCGTCACCGTGTTGTTCATCCGGTCGGTGTTGAGGATCTGGTGGCCGAGATCGAGGGCGACCCGCAGCGCCTCGCCGCGATAATCGAGCGCCAGCGTGCCGTTGAGCAGGGTCTGCGACTGCTGGCTGATCGGCGTGCCGCCGTCGCGATAGAGCAGGTTCGCGCGGACGCCGAACTCCTTGTTCGCGCCGAAGCGGCGCCCGAGATCGAGATGGCCACCGAACTGCGTGTTGCTGAGCCAGGTCGCTGTGAAGCGGGTCAACGGCTCGTCGCCGGCGCGCTTCGGGATCAGGTTGATGACGCCGCCGACGCCGCTCGGCGAGAGCCCGCCGAGGAAGGCGCCCGGCCCTTTGATGATCTCGACGCGCTCGATGCCGGCCAGCGTGGTCTGGGCATTCGGCGCGATGCCGAACAACCCGCCGAAGCCGACTGCGGCATTGCCGATCTGGACGCCGCGGATGACGAAGTAGTTGGCGTTGCCGACATTGGTCGATTCGACATTGCGGATGGCCGAGTCGTTCTTGACCACGTCGGCGACCGACTGCGCCCGCTGGTCCTCGATCAGCCTGGCCGTGTAGTTCGAGACGGTCAGCGGCGCGTCCATGACGCTCCTGGCGCCGAGCACGCCGAGCTGGCCGCCGGTGGCGATCTGGCCGCCTGGATAGGCCGGCGCCAGGCCCGGCACACCGGCGCCGGTGACATTGATCGTGTCGAGCGGGATCGCCCCGGCCGGGACGCCTGCCGCGCCCGGCTGCGGCCTCGCCGGATCGAAAATCTCGACCGTCGTCGCATTGCTGAAGCGATAGGACAGCCCCGTGCCCGACAGGAGCGCAGCGATCGCTTGCCCCGTCGACAGCGAACCTTGGACCGGACTGCCACGGCGCGAGGCCGCAGCTGTCTCGGCGAAAACGACATCGATGCCGGTCACCCGAACGATATCGTTCATCGCGGCACGCACCGGCTTGGCGGGAATGTCGAAGCTGTAGGCCGATTGCGCCTGCGCTGGCCTCATTGTGCCCACACCGAACAACATCGTCGTCGCGAGCAGGAGCCCCACCCTGCCCAGCCTTGCCTTGCTCATGCCCCAACCTTCCCGAAACCCGGTGATGCCGGCAGCTCCGCGCACCCGTCGCGCGCTGCCTTCATCTCCTTGTCGTTCGGGAGCCGGCACCACCCTCACCGTTTCCGGAAAAAAGTTTGCGGGGGCTCGGCGCCACGCAGGTCAGGGGCTGACCAAAGTCAGGCGCCCGAGCGTGGTGACCTGGAAACCCACAGAGGACTGCACGGCCGCCAGCGCCGCATCGCCGTCGCGTAACGCGATGTTGCCACTGACACGCCGGTCGCCGAGCGCGCCGCTCGTCACCACGATGCGGCCGCCGCGATAGCGCCCGATCCGTTCCAGCACATCGGTGAGCCGGGCATTGGTGAAGATGTAGCGGCCCTGGCGCCAGGCCGTGGCCTCGGCGAGATCGACGGCATGGGCGCTGCCGAGGCCGCCGGCGCCGTAGGCGACGCTCTCGCCCGGTTTCAGGACAAGGCGATGGTCGCCATCGCGCAGGGCGACCTCGATGCTGCCGCTGTCGAGCGTCACGCTGACCTCACGATCCTCGGCCGCGACCTCGAAACGGGTACCGAGCACACGCGCCTCGCCATTGCGCGCCGAGACGATGAAAGGCTCTTGCCCCGGAATGACGCTGAAGAAGGCGGTACCGCGGATGAGCTCGACCCGGCGCTCGGCTGTGCCGAGATCGACCGTTATCGCGCTGTCGGCATCGAGCAGCACGGTCGAGCCGTCGGCGAGCGTCAGGCTGCGCTGTTCGGCGCGCGCCGTCGCGTAGTCCGCTCGCCAGTCCTGGAGGAGATGCGGACGCTCCAGCCAGAGCCACGTCGCCGTAAGGCAGAGCAGCAGGCCCAGTATTGCACCAGCCGCGGCTTTGCCGCGACTGCGCTGGCGCCGCAGTTCTTCGATTTTTTGCAGGGGGCCGGCGAGCGCCGCGGCGTTACGACGCTCGATGGTGTCGGAAAGCGGGCCGAGATCGGTCCAGAGCCGCTCGACATTCGCGTAGTGCTGCTCGTGCGTCGCCGACGCCGCGAGCCAGCGCGCGAAATCCTCGCGATCGGCCGCAGACGGCCTGCCGTTCATGCGCGTGAACCAGGCGATCGCCTGCTTCTCGATCTGCCGCTCGTCCGACATGGTCCGGAACTAGCGCAGGCTGTCGCGGCAGGCCAGCAAGGCGCGAGCGATCTCGCGCTCGACCGTGCTGTAGGAGAGCCCGAGCGCCGCCGCGATCTCCTCGTAGGAACAGGCATGCAACCGGTTCAACATGAAAATCTGACGCGTCCGCTCAGGCAAGGCCGCTACCGTATCGTCGAGTCGCGCGAGCTCCTGCCGAGCGGCGACCACCTGGTCCGGCAGTATCACGGGTGCAACATATTGCTCCTGCGTGATGCGCTGCGGCAGGCTCGCTCGCCGGCGCTCAGCTCGCAGATAGCTGATCGCGGTGTAATGCGTCGCGCGTGTCAGATAGGCGGAAGAGCAGCCGATCTGCTCGCGCGCCCGCGCCCACAGCGTGATGAAGACATCCTGTACGACGTCGGCGGCATTGGCGGCGCCGACCCGACGTGCAGCCAGCCGTTCGAGCCGGCGTTGCTCCAGTGCATAGAGGCTCTCGATGTGATCGAGGCTCTTGGACATGGCCGAAAAGGCTCCGCGGACGCCGCTACATTCTGCGTCCATAACAGCGCAAAGTGTCCGCCACAACGACGATGATTTAGAAATAATCTAAATAAATCAACATCTAAGCGGCCAACTTGAGGGAGATCGCCAACGGTCCCCTTCTCCTGGAATCAAGAGGAGGAGCCGCGTTGCTCCCAGCCTGACGGGCCAGGGGCAGCTATCGGGCATCCTCGCGCACCATCTGCGCGCCCTTCTCGCCGATCATCATGCTGGGCGCAGCGGTGTTGCCCGAGGTGATCATCGGCATCACGGAAGCATCGACGACCCGCAGGCCCGCGACGCCACGCACGCGCAGGCGCTCGTCGAGCACCGCCATGGCGTCGTCGTCTCGGCCCATCTTCGCCGTGCCGACCGGATGGAAGATCGTGGTGGCGATACGGCCGGCGGCCTCGGCCAGAGCTTGATCCGTCTCGTAGCCCGGCCCCGGCAGGTATTCCTGCGGATTGAAACGGGCGAGCGGCGCCTGCCCGACGATGCGACGGGTGAGCTTCAAGGCATCGACCGCAACCTGGCGGTCTTCTTCCGTCGAGAGGTAGTTCGGCGCGATCGCAGGCGCCGCGGCCGGATCGGCCGACTTGATGTGGACGCTGCCGCGGCTCGACGGCCGCAGATTGCAGACGCTCGCCGTGAAGGCGCCGAACGGGTGCAGGCCGTCGCCCCATTTGTCGAGCGAGAGCGGCTGGAAATGGAATTCGAGATTGGCGGTGGCGTAGTGCGGCGCCGATCTGGCGAAGGCGCCCATCTGCGAGGGCGCCATGGTCAGAGGGCCGGTGCGGCGCGCCGCATATTCCAGCGCCATCAGTGGCCTTCTCCAGAGCTTGGCATAGTCGGTGTTGAGCGTCTTCACGCCCTCGACCTTGTAGATCGGCCGCAGCTGCAGGTGGTCCTGCAGATTCTCGCCGACGCCAGGAGAATGATGGACGGTCTCGATGCCGAGCCCGCGCAGGCGCTCGCCGTCGCCGATACCGGAGCGCTCCAGCAGTGCGGGCGAGCCGACGGCGCCGGCGCTGAGCAGTACCTCGCCGGAGACCCGCGCCAGGTGCCGCTCGCCGCCGCGCATCAGGACGATGCCGGTCGCGCGGCCATTCTCGACGACGATGCGTTCGACCAGGCAGCCGAGCTCGACCCGAAGATTGTCACGCTCGAGCGCGGGTTCTAGGAAGGCGCGTGCCGCGCTGAAACGCCGGCCGCGTTTCTGTGTGACCTGGAAATAGGAGGAGCCTTCGTTGTCGCCGGTGTTGAAGTCGTCGATCTTGCGGATGCCGGCCGCCTCGGCGGCATCGCGCACCGCATCGAGGATGTCCCAGCGCACGCGCGGGTGCTCGACGCGCATCTCGCCGCCGGAACGATGGAAGCGGCCATCCGGCGCGATGTGGTCCTCGTGCTTGAGGAAGAGCGGCAGGACGTCGTCCCAGCCCCAGCCTGTCAGTCCTTGCTGGTGCCAGCCGTCATAATCGGCGCCCTGCCCGCGCATATAGATCATCGCGTTGATCGCCGAACAGCCGCCGACGACCTTGCCGCGAGGATAGGCGAGCGAGCGTCCGCCCAACCCGGCCTCGATCTCGGTCTGGAACAGCCAGTCTGCCCGCGGATTGCCGATGGCGTAGAGGTAGCCGACCGGAATGTGGAACCAGATCCAGTCGTCCTTGCCGCCAGCCTCGACGATCAGCACCTTGCGACGGTGATCGGCCGAGAGCCGGTTGGCCAGCACGCAGCCGGCCGAGCCGGCCCCGATGATCACGTAGTCGAAAGTGCCGATGTCGATTTCGCCGGCCATGGCCGCCCTGCTCCTTCCCGCTTCCCTGGTCAGGGATAGAGCGGCGGCGGCATGGCGGCAACGCGCGCAGCGCAGCGCGAAAGATGATTCTGGTGCTGCTGCAGGCCCCGCATCACATCATCGCTTGCGGTTCTGGCGCCGGCGGGGACCGCCACTTAACAATCTTCGCCGGCCGTTCACTGCGCCGCTCACTCAGAGGATACCCGCATGCTTGACTGGACCACCTATCGCACCGAGCTGAAGGGGCGCGTCGGCGATTTCGGCAAGGCTGCCCCCGAGGCGCTTCGCGGCTATGCCGCACTGGCCGGCGGAGCGGCGAAGACCACACATCTGGATGCCCGCACGCGCGAGCTGATCTCGCTCGCCGTCGCCGTCACCACGCGCTGCGACGGCTGCATCACCTCCCATGTCGATGCGGCGATCAAGGCCGGGGTCAGCCGCGAGGAGATCGCCGAGGCGCTCGGCGTCGCGATCGCGATGAACGCTGGAGCGGCGCTGGTCTATTCGGCGCGCACGCTCGACTGCTTCGAACAGATGACGGCCCCTGCCCCGGCTGCCACAGAATAAGGCCGGCCTCTCTCCGAAGAAGCCGGTGCCGGCCCCCGAAGGGGCTCATGCGAGCGCCATATTGCCATGACAGATTGAGCGGGAGGCGCGGAACGCCATTCGGTGTTCCGTCGTTTCCTCATCGACCGCAACGGAACCAGGAGGACGAGATGAGCCATCTTGGCAAGGCCGAGCGCGAGATCCGCAAGATCGCCTACGCGCTCTGGATGGAGGAAGGGCAGCCGGAAGGCCGCGACCACGAGCATTGGGAAGCAGCGAAGGCGATCTGGACCTTCCGCAACCGCAGCGAGGAAATCGTCGATCACGGCGCGGAGGACGAGCTCAAGGGCGAGCGCGCCCGCCGCCGCGAACAGGAATGGCTGTCCTGATCGCCGCTCGCAGGGCTGCGATACTCCGCAGCCCTGCCATTCTCCCTTCGCATGATCACCGCCGAGACAAATGACTGCGCGGCCCCCACATTGTCGCTGAAGTGATGTCTGTCCTACTGGTCGGCGCCGCGCGGAGAATAGCCATGACGCAGCACTTGGAAGCTGGTCCGCTCGTAGTCGTCGAGCGGCCGGAAAGCGGGCTATTCGAGCTCGATTTCCCGGGCGGACGGGCTTTCGCCGTCTATCGCAGCGACGGCGACAGGATCGTGGTGACTCACACCGAAGTGCCGCCCGCCTTCAATGGCCGTGGCATAGGCTCGCATTTGGCCGAAGGCATTTTCAAGATCGCGCGGGCCAGCGGGCGGCGCGTGGTGCCGCGCTGCTCTTTCGTTGCGGCCTGGGCGCACCGCCATCCCGACTACGCAGACCTGCTGGCCTGATCCGCTCCGCTCCATCTTGCCTCGCGGCCACGGATCGCGTTTGAAGGCTCCGTCATGGAACGGAGCCGCCATGCCGGACGATCTTGCCATCACCGATTTCCCGCTGCGGGCGCAGGACAAGCTGCGCTATGGCGACACCGATCGCCAGGGCCATGTCAACAACGCGGTATTCTCGACCTTCCTCGAAACCGGACGCGTCGAGCTCATCTATGACCGTGCCCGCAGACTGGTCGAGCCGGGGACGGCCTTCGTCATCGCCCGGCTGGAGATGGATTTCCGGGCGGAGTTGCTCTGGCCCGGCGAGGTCGAGATCGGCACGCGCATCGCCTCTTTCGGCCGCAGCTCGCTCCGGCTCGAGCAGGCGATCTTCCAGGACGGGCGCTGCGTCGCCAGCGGCATCACGGTGATTGTCCAGATGGACGAGGCGACCCGAAAAGCGCGGCCGTTTTCCGACGCGATCCGCGAGCAACTGGCTCAGCTCGCCGCACCCGTCGCCTGATCTAGTCTCGCTCCCCCTGCTCCGGCCAGCCGACCAGCTCGGTCGGCGTCCAGCGCGCCTTGCGGCGCTCGCGTCTTCCCTCCAGCGCTTCGCCGCTGAAATCCCGCGGCTCCGCCGGTCGGGTGAAACGAGCGCGCTCGTCGAGCGCATCGATATTGATCGTGCTCCAGGCTTGACCGCCCTCAGTCATCAGCATGGCGATGTAGACCCCGCAGCGGCGGCAGAGGACGACCTCGGATGCGGCCAGCCCGAAACGGTAACGCTGGAGTTCGTCCGGCTCGTTCACGACGAGGCGTGCCTTTGCCTTGGGATCCGAAACCGTCCGGGCGTTGTGCTTGCGGCAGAACGAGCACTGGCAGGCGCCGATGATCTCGTCCTCAGGTGGTCGCGGCAGCGACAATGCGAGGCCGATCGCGCCGCAGTGGCAGCCGCCATTCAAGCGATGCGTCATGCTTCTCTCCGTCAGGCGTTGTCACATCACGGCAATTATGAACGTGCGAAGGTCCGATCAAAACAAGTGATTGGATATCGCATCGAATCGGAGGAACGGAATCGCTCCCGCCGCGTTCGAAGCCAAAATGCGGGAGGACATCATGAGCAGCCTTGTTGCGGTCTCGGCGCTGTTCCTGGCCGGTGGCCTGTCTGTCGTGACCATGGGGGCCGTGCCCCTGCAAGGCATCCTCAACGATTTCTTCTGGGCGAGCCTCGCACTGTCCGGATTCGTTGCGATCGTTGGGCTCGAAGCGGCGAGCTGACGCCCTTTTCTCGTAAACCCTTCCAATACCTGTCAAACCTTCGCCGAAGCACCTGACTTCGAGCTGCGACGACGTCTGCCGTTCGATCCGTGGGCGCTCTAGGCTCCGTTGCATCTTTATGCATCGCTTATGCCCGCGCCTGCCCTTCCCGCTCGACCGCTTAGCAGGGGCGGCACCACATCTCCGGTCTGAAACCAGGCTGGAGATCCGTCATGGCCGACATCGTCTTTCTCGCGCTCGGAGCCGGGGCCTTCGCGCTCTTCGGCTGGTACGCAGCGCTGTTGCGCAAGGTCTGACGCCATGGGCCTGACCTTGCTCTATGCCGCCGCCGCCCTCGGGCTCGCGGTCTACATGGTCGCCGCGCTGCTGCGCCCCGACCGCTTCTGAGACAACAAGAAAAAGGAGACCTCGCATGGACTGGCGGGGCTGGGCCGAGATCGTCTTCACGATCGCGCTGACGGTAGCCGTGGGCTGGCCGCTCGGCATCTACATGGCGCGCGTCTGGGCGCGCGAGACAACGCCGCTCGACCTGGTGCTGAAACCGGTCGAAGCCGGGTTCTACGCTGCGCTCGGCATCGACCGGAACAAGGGGCAGAACTGGCTCGGCTATGCCGGGGCCGTGCTCGCCTTCGGCGCGGCCGGCTTCGCGCTGCTCTATGCGATGCTGCGGTTACAGGGCTTCCTGCCACTGAACCCGCAGGGCTTCGACGGGGTCTCGCCGCATCTCGCCTTCAACACCGCTGTTAGCTTCGTCACCAACACGAACTGGCAGTCCTATGGCGGCGAGACGACGCTGAGCAGCCTCAGCCAGATGGCGGGCCTGACGGTGCAGAACTTCGTCTCGGCCGGCGCTGGCCTGGCCATTGCTGCCGCGGTTGCGCGTGCCTTTGCCGCCGATCGCGGCGAGACGCTCGGCAATTTCTGGGTCGATCTGACCCGCTCGGTCCTCTACGTGCTGCTGCCGGTCTCGATCCTCACTGCGCTCGCGCTCGTCGCTGCCGGCGTGCCGCAGAGCCTGCTCGCCAACATCACCGCCAAGACGCTCGAAGGCGCCGACCAGATCATCGCGCTCTTCCCGGTCGCCAGCCAGGAAGCGATCAAGCAGTGGGGCACCAATGGCGGTGGCCTGTTCAACGTCAATTCGGCGCACCCGCTCGAGAACCCGACGCCGCTGACCAATCTGATCGAGGTCGTCTCGCTGAACGCGCTCGCCTTCGGCACCGTCATCGCCTTCGGGCGCGTGGCCGGCGCCCGCAAGGAGGCGCGTGCTTTGCTCACCGCGATGGTGATCCTCGTCGGCCTCGGCGCCGCCGCGATCTACTCCTCCGAGACGCTAACCCCGCAGCCCGCCATGGTCGCCGCGGGCATCACCGACGCGCCTGCCAACTTGGAAGGCAAGGAGGCTCGCTTCGGCGCCGCCGCCTCGTCGATCTGGGCCGCGCAGACGACTGGCGCCTCAAACGGCTCGGTCAACTCCATGCACGGCTCGTTCATGCCGCTCGGTGGCGGTGTCGCGATGTTCCTGATGCAGCTCGGCGAGATCCTGCCCGGCGGCGTCGGCTCCGGCCTCTACGGCATGGTGGTGATGGCGCTGCTCGCGGTCTTCGTCGCCGGCCTGATGGTCGGGCGCACACCGGAATATCTCGGCAAGAAGGTCGAGAGCCGCGAGATCAAGTTCGCCATGCTGGCGGTGCTGATCCTGCCGCTCGCCATCCTCGGCTTCTCGGCGATCGCCGCCGTGCTGCCGGTCGCGCTCGAAGGTTTGCTCAACAAGGGCCCACGCGGTCTCTCCGAGATCCTCTACGCCTATTCCTCGGCGGCGGGGAACAACGGCTCGGCCTTCGCGGGACTCACCGCCAATGCGCCCTGGTGGAACACCACGCTCGGCATCGCCATGCTGCTCGGCCGCTTCGCCTACATGGTCCCGGTGATCGCCATGGCCGGCGCCATCGCGGCCAAGCCGAAGCTCGCGCCGACCGCCGGCACCCTGCCGAGCGACAGCCCGCTCTTCGTCGGCCTGCTCATCGGCATCATCCTGATCCTGGGCGGCCTGCAATTCTTCCCCGCGCTCGCGCTCGGGCCGATCGTCGAGCACTTCCAGGTGCTTGCGGCTACACGCTGAGCCGACAAAGGAACCCTTTCAAATGAGTGTCTCACTCGCCAAATCCAGCGCCTTCAGCCAGGCCGTCGTCCTGACGGCCCTGAAGAGCGCTTTCAACAAGCTTGACCCGCGTGAGCTGGCCGGCAACCCGGTCATCCTCGCCACCGAGGTGGTCGCCGCGCTCGCCACCGTCTCGGCCATCGTCGCGATCGCCAATGGCCAGGCGGCGGCCTTCCCGATCCAGATCGCGGTCTGGCTCTGGCTCACCGTGGTCTTCGCCAATTTCGCCGAGGCGATCGCCGAAGGGCGCGGCAAGGCGGCGGCGGATTCGCTGCGCGCCACCCGCGTCACCACCAAGGCCAAGCTGATCATCGATGCCGAGCGCAACGCGATGATCCCGACGCCGGCTCACGAGCTTGCGCCGGGCGATGTCGTCCTGGTCGAGGCCGGCGACGTCATCCCCGCCGATGGCGAGATCATCGAGGGCGTCGCCTCGGTCAACGAGGCCGCGATCACCGGCGAATCCGCCCCGGTGATCCGCGAGAGCGGTGGCGACCGCTCGGCCGTCACCGGCGGCACCACCGTCGTCTCCGACTGGATCAAGGTGAAGGTCACCTCGCGGCCCGGTTCCTCCTTCCTCGATCGCATGATCGCGATGGTCGAGGGTGCCGACCGGCGCAAGACCCCGAACGAGCTGGCGCTCGCCGTGCTGCTCGCCGGGCTGACCCTGGTCTTTCTGATCGCGGTCGTCACCCTGACCGGTCTCGGCGCCTTCTCCGGCGTCTCGCTCGACCCGATGGTGCTGGGCGCGCTCTTCGTCACGCTGATCCCGACCACGATCGGCGGCCTGCTCAGTGCCGTCGGCATCGCCGGCATGGATCGCCTGCTCAAGGTGAACGTCCTGGCAACCTCAGGCCGGGCCGTCGAGGCCGCCGGCGACGTCGATACGTTGCTGCTCGATAAGACCGGCACCATCACCTACGGCAACCGCATGGCGGTCGAGGTGCTCCCGGTCCCGGGCGTGCGCCCGGATGCCGCGCTGCGGGCCGCTCTGATGGCCTCGCTCGCCGACGAGACGCCTGAAGGCCGCTCGATCATCGAGCTCGCCCGCAATCAGGGCGTCACCGCCGAGATCCCGGCCGGGGCCACGGCGATCCCGTTCAGCGCTACCACCCGCCAGTCGGGCCTCGATCTCGACGGCAAATCCTGGCGCAAGGGCGCGGTCGATGCCGTCATCAAGACGCTCGACCTCGCCGAGAGCCAGGTGCCGGCGGAATTGCGCCAGGCGGTCGACGGCATCGCCCGCTCAGGCGGCACGCCGCTCGCCGTCAGCGAGAACGGCGCCCTGGTCGGCGTCATCCACCTCAAGGACGTGGTCAAGCCCGGCGTAAAGGAGCGCTTCGCGGACTTGCGCCGCATGGGCGTGCGCACGGTGATGATCACCGGCGACAATCCCGTCACCGCGGCGGCGATCGCCTCCGAAGCCGGCGTCGACGACTTCCTCGCCGAGGCGACGCCGGAGGACAAGCTGCGGATCATCCGCACCGAGCAGGCCAAGGGCCGGCTCGTCGCCATGTGCGGCGACGGCGCCAACGATGCCCCCGCCCTCGCCCAGGCCGATGTCGGCGTCGCCATGCAGACCGGCGCGCAGGCGGCGCGCGAAGCCGGCAACATGGTCGATCTCGACAGCGACCCGACCAAGGTCCTGGAGATCGTCGAGGTCGGCAAGCAGCTGCTGATCACCCGCGGCGCGCTCACCACCTTCTCGATCGCCAACGACGTCGCGAAGTATTTTGCTATCATCCCGGCGCTCTTCGTCGTCTCGCTGCCGGCGCTCGGCGCGCTCAACATCATGGGGCTGGCCAGCCCGCACAGCGCCATCCTCTCGGCAGTGATCTTCAACGCGCTCGTGATCGTCGCGCTGATCCCGCTCGCCCTGAAGGGCGTGCGCTATCGGGCCATCGGCGCGGCCAAGCTGCTCTCGCGCAACCTCACCCTCTACGGCATCGGCGGGATCATCGCGCCCTTCATCGGCATCAAGCTGATCGATCTCGCCATCGCCGCCCTCAAGCTCGTCTGACGGCCAGATAGGAGAGCCGTATCATGATCGCCAATCTTCGCCCCGCCATCGTCTCGATGGTCCTCTTCACCGTCCTGCTCGGCCTCGCCTATCCGCTTGGCGTGACCGGGTTGGCCCAAGCGCTGTTCCCGGCCCAGGCCGGCGGCTCGCTGATCCGCAACGCCTCCGGCGAGATCGTCGGCTCGCGCTGGATCGGGCAAAACTTCAAGGACGAGGCCTACTTACGTCCCCGCCCCTCCGCCGCCGGCAAGGACGGCTATGACGCCGCGGGCTCGTCCGGCTCCAATCTCGGGCCGCTGAACGAGGATCTCGCCGCCCGCATCAAGACCGACGCCGAGGCGCTGCGCGCCGAGAGCCCGGCGCCGATCCCGGTCGATGCCGTCACCACCTCTGGCTCCGGCCTCGACCCACATGTCTCGCCCGCCAATGCGGCGCGGCAGGTTCCCCGAATCGCCGCGGCCCGCAAGGTCCCGGCAGCGGAGGTCCAAGCGGTGATCGCCGCCAATACCGAGGGCTCGACCTTCGGCCTGCTCGGCGAGCCGCGCGTCAACGTGCTAGCCGTGAATTTGGCACTCGACGCGCGCTGGCCGCGCGCCCAACGTTAGGTTCGATGGCAACCGACGAATCCCAGTTCCGCGAGGCAGGGCGGCCCGACCCCGACGCTCTGCTTGCTTCAGCCGGCCGCGGCAAGCGTGGCCGGCTGAAGATTTTTCTCGGCATGGCCCCAGGCGTCGGCAAGACCTACGAGATGCTGACGCAAGGCCGGCGCGCCCAGGCAGAACACGGCGAAGTGCTGGTCGGCGTCGTCGAGACGCATGGAAGGCGCGAGACGGAAGAGCTGCTCGACGGGCTCGAGGTGATGGCGCGTCGGCCGCTCGAGCATCGCGGCCGGCTGATGATGGAGTTCGACCTCGACGCGGCGCTCGCGCTGAAGCCGAGGCTGCTGCTGGTCGATGAATACGCCCATTCCAATGCGCCCGGCAGCCGCCATCCCAAGCGCTGGCAGGATGTCGAGGAGCTGCTGCAGGCCGGCATCGACGTCTGGACGACGCTCAACGTCCAGCATCTCGAAAGCCTGGTCGACGTGGTCTGGAAGATCACCGGCGTGCGCCAGCGCGAGACGGTGCCGGACAGCGCCCTCAGCCGCGCCGACGAGATCGAGCTGATCGACATCACGCCGACCGAACTCCGTCAGCGCATGGAGGAAGGCAAGGTCTACGTCCCCGAGACGGCGCGGCTCGCCGCCGGCAATTTCTTCAAGCCGGAGAACCTGACGGCGCTGCGCGAATTGGCGCTGCGCCGCGCGGCCCAGACCGTCGACGACCATCTCAACCAGGCAATGAAGCGCGCCGGCGTCGAAGGCCCCTGGGCGGCGGGCGAACGGATTCTGGTCCTGATCGGGCCCGACGCCATGGCCGGGTCGCTCGTCCGGGCCGGGCGGCGCCTCTCCGACATGATGATGGATGCGCCCTGGACGGTGGCTTATGTCGAGCGCTCCGGCGGGGCGGAGCCAGACCCGGCCCGCGGTGCCCATCTCGCCGAGGCACTGAAGCTTGCGGAGCAGTTGGGCGGGGCCAGCGTCGTGCTGAATGGCGACGATCTCGTCGGCGCGGTGCTCGACTATGCCCGCCGCAACAACGTCACCCAGATCGTCGTCGGCAAGTCGCATCGCAAAGGCTGGCGCGCCTGGTTCCATCGCTCGCTCGCGCCGGAGTTGCTGAAGGCGCAGAACGGCGCGGCGCTGCATGTCATCACCGAGGTCACGACCGGGCCGGCTCGGCCAGCGATTGCAGGCACGCCGCGGACGGGGAGCGATTGGCTCGCTCATCTCGGTGCGATCGCCATGGTCGGGGTCGTGATCGGTCTCGCCGAATTGATCGACAAGCGGGTCGAGAACGTCAACCTCGCCATGCTGTTCATGGTCAGCGTACTCGGCGCCGGTCTCGCCTTCGGCCTCTGGCCGGCGGTGACGGCGGCTGCGCTCGCCGCCTTCGCCTACAACTTCTTCTTCCTCGAGCCGCGCCTCTCCTTCTGGATCGGCCATCCGGCCGATGTCCTGACCTTCCTCGTCTTCTTCGCCGTGGCGCTGACGACTGGCGGCCTGACCGGGCGCATCCGCGACCAGGCCAAGGCGACGGCGCGGCGCGCCTCGGCGATCACGGCGCTGCTCGCCGCCAGCCGGCGACTCTCGGCTGCGGCGCGGCGCGAGGATGTTGCCTCGATCCTGGCCGAGCAGGTCTCGGCTGCGACCTCGGGCAAGGTCGTGGTGCTGCTGCCGGTCGATGGCGAGATTGCGCCTGTCGCCGGTGCCCCAGAGCTCGAAGCACTCTCGACCGCTGACATGACCGCGGCGCGCTGGACCTGGAATCGCGGCGAGCCGGCCGGCGCCGGCACCGGTACCCTGCCGAACGCCGCCTGGACCTTCCGGCCATTGCAGGGCGTGCGGGCCCGCTCTGGCGTGGTCGGCTTCGAGCCGAAGGCGCTGGCGACCGCCGAGAACGAGCGTTTCGCCCTGGCCTTGCTCGACCAGGGAGCGATCGCGATCGAACGGGCCGAGCTCGCAGCCGCGGCGGTCGACGCCGAGGCGCTGCGCCGCAGCGACCGCCTGCGTTCGGCCCTGCTCAACTCGGTCAGCCATGACCTGCGCACCCCGCTCGCCACCGTGCTCGGCTCGGCGACGACGCTGATCGACTATGGCGAGGGCATGCGGCCGGCGGTGCGCGACGACCTCCTGCTCTCGATCCGTGAGGAGGCCGAGCGGCTCAATCGCTATGTCGGCGACCTGCTCGACATGACCAAGCTCGAAGGCGGTGCGCTGGTGGCGCGGCGCGACTGGACCGATGTCCGCGACGTGATCGCGTCGGCCCTGTCGCGGGTCTCGCGCCGGCTCGGCCAGCGCCGCGTCCATCGCGACTTTCCTGCTGAGCTCTCTTTGGTTCGCGCCGACGCCGGCCTGCTCGAACAGGTGCTGGTGAATATCCTCGAAAACGCCATCGCCTATAGCGAGGATGGCGCCTTGATCGAGGCCGCTGCCTATGAGGACCGCGGCAATGTCGTGATCTCGATCGAGGACGAGGGCCGCGGCATCCCGACCGCCGAGCTGGAGCGCGTCTTCGAGAAGTTCCGGCGGCTGGAGGAATCGATCGACCGCGGCGGCGAGCGCGGCAAGGGCGCCGGCCTCGGCCTCGCCATCGCCAAGGGCTTCGTCGAAGCCATGGGCGGGCGCATCGCCGCCGCCAGCCCGATCCATGATCGCCCCGATGGCAGCAAGGGTGGCACCCGTATCCTGATCAGCCTGCGCAAGGACGCCGTGGGCGCAGAGACCAAGAGTTCAGAGCCATGACCGCCTTCCGCCCGCGCATCCTCGTCATCGACGACGAGCCGCAGATCCACCGCTTCCTCGGCCCGGCGCTCGATGCAGCCGGCTATGAGCCGATCCGCGCCGACGACGCCACCACCGGCCTGCGCGAGATCGCCCGCAAGCCGCCGGACGCCGTCGTGCTCGATCTCGGCCTGCCAGACATGGACGGCAAGGAGGCGCTGGCCAAGGCGCGGGCCTTCTATGACGGGCCGGTGATCATCCTCTCGGCCCGCGACCGCGAGACCGAGAAGATCGACGCGCTCGACGCCGGCGCCGACGACTATGTCGAGAAGCCCTTCGGCGTCGGCGAACTGTTGGCGCGCCTGCGCGTCGCATTGCGCCATCGTCTCGAACGCCAGGGCTCGGAGCCTGCCTTGCAGGTCGGCGATGTCGAGATCGACCTCGTCAATCGCCGGATCAGCAAGGGCGGCACGACGGTGAAGCTCTCGCCCAAGGAGTACGACCTCTTCGCCTGCCTGGCGCAGGGCAATGGCCGGGTGCTGACCCACAAGCAGATCCTGACCGCGGTCTGGGGCCCGGCCCATGAGCATGACGTGCAGTATCTGCGCGTCTTCGTCGGCCAGCTCAGGCAGAAGCTCGAGGATGATCCAGCCGAGCCAAAGCTGATCGAGACCGAGCCGGGCGTCGGCTACCGACTGGGCGGACTGGTCTGAGGCTCGGCCGTTCCGCTGTCGTCTTGTCGCGGCAGGATCGGAGCCCTACCGTTCAGGCCGCGATTTCAGGCGAGGCGACGATGCGGGTTGCGATCCTGGGCATGCTGCTTGGTCTTGCCACGACCAGCGAAGCCGCAGCCGACTGGAAGCCGAGCATTTTCGATGGCGAGAGCAAGCGCGCCATCCAGGGCTGCTCCCCGACGATGACCGACGACGCCTGGTCCTGTGCCTTCATTCGCTGCGAGGCGGACAAGCAGCTCGGGCTTTATCTCGACATACCCGGCATCCTCTCGGAGGGGCCGATCACGCTTGCTGTCGATGGTCGCGACTTCCCGCTCAATCTCAAGGATACGTCAGGGCCTTTCGGCGGTGCCTATCGTGTGGTCGGCGCGGACGATGCGATGTTCACGGCGCTGGCAAGCGGCCGCTCGCTGCGCATCCGTCAGGAGGGCATCAAGAAGGGCTATGACGCGATCCCGCTCAGGGGAATCGGCCCGGCCTTGCGACGACTCAGCCAGTCCTGCGGCCCACGCTGACGGCTCTGCCGGAGAAAATGTTTCCTCGGATATCCGCCGCCGAACCGGCGCGAAGAGAGATATCCTCTTTTGGAACGGGAATAAGAAAAATCACACTACCTGACGTGAATTGATGCTTCGGGGCCTCTGCCTTATGTAAAACGTTCGTAATAGCGAACGTAGCGAGCATCATTCATGGCTGCCGCCAAGCGCCCTGCCCTGCCGGTGATCCTGCTGGCCAACGACCTGCTCGACGGCGACGTCGTCTTTGCGGCGGGCGATGCGAATGGTCTGCACTGGTCGCGCGATCCCGGGGCCGCACTGGTCGGCGGCGACGATGCGACCGCCGACCGGCTCGACGCCTTCGCCGCCGCCGAGCTCGGCAACCAGCAGGTCGTCGACGCCTATCTCGTCGATGTCGCGGTCGAGGACGGCGTTCCGGTGCCGCGCCATTACCGCGAGCGGATGAAGACGACCGGTCCCAGCATCCGGCGCGACCTCGGCAAGCAGGCCGAACTGCCGCTCGCCCAAGCTTTCCTGAGAGCCTGACGCATGTATCGCTACGACGAATTCGACGAACGCTTTGTCCGCGAGCGCGTCGCGCAGTTCCGCGACCAGGTCGGCCGCCGGCTCAGCGGCTCGCTGACCGAGGACGAGTTCAAGCCGCTGCGCCTGAAGAACGGCGTCTATCTGCAGCTTCACGCTTACATGCTGCGGATCGCGGTGCCCTACGGCACACTCTCGTCGAAGCAGATGCGCCAGCTCGCCCTGATCGGCGAGCGCTATGATCGCGGCTATGGCCATTTCACCACGCGCACCAATCTCCAGTTCAACTGGCCGAAGCTGCGCGACATCCCTGACATTCTCGACCTGCTCGCCGATGTCGAGATGCATGCGATCCAGACTTCCGGAAACTGCATCCGCAACGTCACTGCCGACCATTTCGCCGGTGTCGCGCAGGACGAGGTCGAGGATCCGCGCCCGACAGCCGAATTGATCCGGCAATGGTCGAGCCTGCATCCCGAGTTCGACTACCTGCCGCGCAAGTTCAAGATCGCGGTAACCGGCGCCGAGCACGACCGCGCCGTGATCAAGGCGCACGATATCGGCCTGCGCATCCTGCGCCATCCCGACACGCACGAGATCGGCTACGAGGTCATCGTCGGCGGCGGCCTCGGCCGCACCCCGATGATCGGCAAGGTCGTGCGCGAATTCCTGCCCAAGGCCGACCTGCTCGCCTATCTCGAGGCGATCATGCGGGTCTACAATCTCGAGGGCCGGCGC
This sequence comes from Rhizobiales bacterium 2SD, assembly GCA_005502805.1. Taxonomy (GTDB): domain Bacteria; phylum Pseudomonadota; class Alphaproteobacteria; order Rhizobiales; family Beijerinckiaceae; genus Allobosea. The sequence continues at coordinate 67,853 of SCMY01000004.1, forward strand.
GACAACAAGTACAAGGCCAGGGTCAAGATCCTCGTCCACGAGATCGGCACCGAGGAATTCTCCCGCCGCGTCGAAGAGGAGTTCGCCCGGCTCGACGGCCCCTCGGTCAATGCCGACCCGGCCGAGGTCGCGCGCATCGCCGCCTATTTCGCGCCGCCGGCCTATGAGACGCTGCCGGCGACCAGCGGCGCCTTCGAGGCGGCGAGAGCCGGCAATCCCGATTTCGCCCGCTGGGTCGAGACCAATCTGACGCCGCATCGCCAGCCGGGCTATGCCGCGCTGACGATCTCGCTGAAGCCGATTGGCGCGCCTCCGGGCGACGCCACCAGCGAGCAGATGCGCGTCGTCGCCGATCTCGCCGACGAGTTCTCGCTGTCGGAGATCCGCGTCACCCATGCGCAGAACCTCGTCCTGCCGCATGTGAAGTTGTCGGACCTGTTCGCGGTCTGGCAGCGCCTCGGCGAGGCTGAGCTCGCGACGGCGAATGCCGGGCTGATCACTGACATCATCGCCTGCCCCGGCCTCGATTACTGCGCGCTGGCGACGGCCCGCTCGATCCCGATCGCGCAGGCTCTGGCGCAGCGCTTCGCCGATCCTGCGAGGCAGAAGGAGATCGGTGTGCTCAACATCAAGATCTCCGGCTGCATCAATGCCTGCGGCCACCACCATGTCGGCCATATCGGCATTCTCGGCCTCGAGAAGCGCGGCATCGAATCCTACCAGATCACGCTCGGCGGCGACGCGACCGAGAATGCGGCGATCGGCGAGATCCTCGGTCCTGGCCTCGCCGCCGAGGACGTGCCCGACGCGATCGAGCGCATCGTCTCGGTCTATCTGGCCCAGCGCCAGGCTGGCGAAAGCTTCATCGACAATGTCCGCCGTATCGGCCTCGCGCCGTTCAAGGCGGCTTTCCAAGACACCAACCGAGAGGTCAGCCATGCCGTTGCTTGATCGTCACGGCGCCAAGGCCGAGATCTGGACGCGCAGCGAGGGTGCGGCGATCGACAATCTCTCGCATGCGCTCGTCGACTGGGCGGTGCTGCCGGAGGCGCTGGCGCAGAAGACGCGCGACCAGCGCATCGGCGTCGTCATCCCCAACACCGTCCGTATTCCCGAGCTCAAGCTGCTGATGCGCCAGCTCTCGCTGATCGCGATCAGCTTCCCGTCCTTCGGCGACGGGCGCGGCTTCAGCCTGGCGCGGCTGATCCGCAATCACGGTTTCACCGGCACCTTGCGGGCCAGCGGGCCGCTGATCGTCGACCAGTTCGCCTATGCCCTCGCCTGCGGCTTCGACGAGGTCGAGCTGCCCGAAGCGAGCGCTGTGCGCCAGCCGGTCGAGCAATGGGTGCAGGCCCTTGGCCAGATCAGCCATGGCTATCAGCGCGGCTATGGCGACAGCGGCAACATCCTCGACCGGCGCCGCTCGGCCCGGCTGAAGCATGCAGCGGCGGGCTGAGACGATGCACGGTTCGGCCCAGACCAGCCTGCGGCGACCGGCCGATCGCCATAGCGACGACGAATGGGAGGAGGCCATGCTGAACAACGCACTCGATAGCTCTTTCGCCCACTCCGCTCCCGGCCCGCGCGAGCGCTGGTTCGATCTTTGCTTCCGGCTTATCATCCTGGTGCTTGCCGGTCTGTGGCTGTTCGTGCCACCTGCGGGCGATAGCCGAGCGCAACCCGATGTGAAGGCCGCAGCGACGCAAAGATGAGTGCAAGACGCCCGGAGACAATCGCCCCGCGCCGGATCGAACGGCTCGCGACCCTGCCGCTCTTCCACAAGCTGGAGGGGCGCAAGGTCGTGCTCGCGGGGGCGAGCGAGGGCGCGCTCTGGAAAGCCGAATTGCTCGCCGCCGCTGGCTCCGACCTGCTGATTTTCGCCAACGACCAGCCTGAGATGTTCGCCGGCCTCGCCGCCGACCCGCCGGCTGGTTCGGTGACCGTGCTTCCGCGCGCCTGGCAGGCTGATGATCTCGATGGCGCCGCGCTCGCCATCGCCGATGTCGAGTCGCTCGACGAAGCCAAGGCTTTCGCCGCCGCAGCACGGCAGAACGGCGTGCCGGCCAATGTCGTCGACAAGCCCGAGTTCTGCGATTTCGCCTTCGGCTCGTTGGTCAATCGCTCACCACTCGTGGTGGCGATCTCGACGGACGGCGCCGCGCCGGTCTTCGGCCAGGCGATCCGGGCCAAGATCGAGGCGCTTCTGCCAGCGGGCCTTAAGGCTTGGGCCCAGGCAGCGCATGACTGGCGCCCGATGGTCAAGGCGCGCGAGCTCGCCTTCCCGTTGCGCCGCGATTTCTGGGAACGCTTCACCAGCCGCGCGCTCGCGGAGCCGCAGCGCCGGCCCGACGAGAACGATCGGAACGACCTCTCTGCCGTGCTCGACGAGATCGAGCGTGGCGGCACGCCGAACGGCCGCGTCACACTGGTCGGCGCCGGTCCGGGCGACCCGGAGCTGCTGACGCTGAAGGCGATCCGCGCGCTGCAGAGCGCCGACATCATCCTCTATGACGACCTGGTCTCGGCCGGCGTGCTCGAACTCGCCCGCCGCGAAGCCAAGCGCATGCTGGTCGGCAAGCAGGGCTACGGTCCGGCGGTGAAGCAGGACGACATCAATGCGATGCTGGTCTCGCTCGCCGGTCAGGGCAAGCATGTGGTCCGGCTGAAGGGCGGCGACCCCGGCATCTTCGGCCGCGCCGGCGAGGAGATCGAGGCCTGCCAGCGCGCCGGCATTCCGGTTTCGATCGTGCCCGGCATCTCGGCGGCGCAGGGCGCGGCCGCGTCGCTTGGTCTTTCACTGACCCACCGCGATCACGCCCGGCGCCTGCAATTCGTCACTGGCCATGCCCGCGATGGCAAGCTGCCGCAGGACCTCGACTGGAAGGCGCTTGCCGACCCGGCCGCCACCACGGCGCTCTATATGGCGCGCGCCACGCTGCCGCTGTTCCGCGAGAAGGCGCTCGCCGCCGGGCTCGATCCGGCGACGCCGGCGATCGCCGTGCTCGGTGCCACCACCCCGGCGGAAACGCGGATTGCCAGCACGATCGCAGAGCTTCCCGAGCGCCTCGGCGAGCTTCCGAGTCGGGGACCGGTCCTCGTCCTCATCGGCCACGCCATGGGCGCTGTGCTGCCGGCTGTGGCCGGTGTAAAATTGGCTCGAGGCTGATTGAACCAAACCGCCGGAGATGCGTTTTCTCTCTGGCGCGGAAAGTTTGGAAGGGCTCTACTGCCCTCCCCGGTTGAGTGATGGCCGCCAATTCAGTACGTTCTGTTTGTTATTAAGAACAAGATTTGAACTGTTCCAACGGTTCGAAGCGCTGTTCAGCACGGAGCACTGAGATGACGCGACAGAGACTTCACCGCCTGCTGCAAGCCGGCTTGGCGCTCGGAGCCTTCGCCCTGTGCTTTGGCGTGATCAGCGGCGCCCGCGCCCAGACCGAGCTGCTCAACGTCTCCTATGATCCGACGCGTGAGCTCTATCGCGAGATCAACGCGGCCTTCATCGCCGACTGGAACGCCAAGAACGCCAAGAAGATCAGCACGATCCGGCAGTCGCATGGCGGCTCGGGCGCGCAGGCCCGCACCGTGATCGACGGGCTGAATGCCGACGTGCTGACGCTGGCGCTCGCCGGCGACATCGACGCCGTCGCCGAGCGTTCGAAGAAGCTGCCGCTCGACTGGCAGAAGCGCCTGCCGCAGAACTCGTCGCCCTACACCTCGACCATCGTCTTCCTGGTCCGCAAGGGCAATCCGAAGGCGATCAAGGACTGGGGCGACCTGGTGAAGCCGGGCGTGCAGATCATCACGCCGAACCCGAAGACCTCGGGCGGCGCGCGCTGGAACTATCTCGCCGCCTGGGCCTATGCCGAGAAGGCCTTCAACAAGGACGAGGCCAAGGTCCGTGACTATATCGGCAAGCTGCTCGCCAACGTCCCGGTGCTTGACACCGGCGCGCGCGGCGCGACCACGACCTTCACCCAGCGCGGCATCGGCGACGTCTTCCTGTCCTGGGAGAACGAGGCATTTCTGGCGCTGAAGGAGTTCGGCGAGGACAAGTTCGACATCATCGTGCCTTCGCTCTCGATCCTGGCTGAGCCGCCGGTCGCGGCGGTCGACGGTAATGTCGACGCCAAGGGCACCCGCGCCGAGGCGCAGGCCTATCTCGAATTCCTTTACACGCCGAAGGGCCAGGCGATCATCGCCAAGAACTATTATCGCCCGCGGAATCCGGAAGCCGCCGATCCCAAGGACATCGCTCGCTTCCCGAAGGTCGAGCTCGTCACCATCGATGAGAGCTTCGGCGGCTGGGCCAAGGCGCAGCCCACCCATTTCGGTGACGGCGGCACCTTCGACCAGCTTTACAAGCCGGCACGCTGAGCATGACGGCGACGCTCTCCCGCTGGCGTGAGCCCAGCATCCTGCCAGGCTTCGGCCTGGCGTTGGGCATCACCGTGACGGCGCTGTCGCTGATCGTGCTGATTCCGCTCGCCGCCCTCTTCATCAAGGCGGCGAGCGCCGGTCCCGCCGACATCTGGGCGGTCGCGACCTCGCCGCGCACGCTGGCGGCGCTGAAGCTCTCCTTCTTCGGGGCCTTCTTCGCGGCGACGGTCAATGCCGTCTTCGGGCTGATCCTGGCCTGGGTACTGGTCCGCTATGATTTCCCGGGCAAGCGCCTGATCGACGCTGCCGTCGACCTGCCCTTCGCCCTGCCGACGGCGGTTGCCGGCATCGCGCTGGCGGCGATCTATGCACCGAACGGCTGGGTCGGCGGGCTGCTCGCGCCCTACAACATCAAGGTCGCCTATACCCCGCTCGGCGTGATGGTGGCGCTGATCTTCATCGGCCTGCCCTTTGTCGTGCGTACGATCCAGCCTGTGCTGGAGGAACTGCCGGCCGATATCGAGGAGGCTGCGGCGCTGCTCGGCGCCAGCCGCTGGCGTACCGTCTTCACCGTGCTGCTGCCGCCGGTGCTGCCGGCGCTGCTGACCGGCTTCGTGCTCGCCTTCGCGCGGGCGGTCGGCGAATACGGATCCGTGATCTTCATCGCCGGCAATGTGCCGATGGTCTCCGAGATCGCTCCGCTTCTGATCGTGATCCGGCTGGAGCAGTTCGACTATGCCGGGGCGGCTGTGGTCGCGACGATCATGCTCCTGCTCTCATTCTCGCTGATCCTGCTGGTCAACCTGATCCAGGCCAGCGCGCGCCGGAGGTTCGGCGATGTCTGACGCCAGCCTGCCCTATCAGATCGAGGATCTCGCCCCCGCCCGTGCGGCGCGGCGCATCAAGGGCGAATCCCGCATCGTCCAGTTCGCGCTGGTCGGCGTTTCGCTCGCCTTCCTCTGCCTCTTCCTGTTCCTGCCGCTGATCTCGGTGTTCGTCGAAGCCGGCGCCCGCGGCTGGCAGGCCTATCGCGAGGCGATCCTCGAGCCGGACGCGCTCGCGGCGATCCGCCTGACGCTGCTCGTCGCGGCGATCGCGGTGCCGTTCAACGTGATCGTCGGGCTCGCCGCCGCCTGGGCGATCGCCAAGTTCGAGTTCCGCGGCAAGAGCCTGCTGATCAGCTTCATCGACCTGCCCTTCTCGGTCTCGCCGGTGATCTCGGGCCTGGTCTTCGTGCTCCTCTTTGGAGCCCAGGGCTATTTCGGCCCCTGGCTCGCGGCCAATGACATCAAGATCATCTTCGCCGTGCCGGGCATCCTCCTGGCGACGATCTTCGTCACCTTCCCCTTCGTGGCGCGCGAACTGATCCCGCATATGCAGTCGCTCGGCTCGGCCGATGAGGAGACGGCGCTGACCCTCGGCGCCTCGCCCTGGCGCACCTTCTTCACGGTCACCCTGCCGAACGTGAAATGGAGCCTGTTCTACGGCGTGCTGCTCTGCAACGCCCGCGCCATGGGCGAGTTCGGCGCCGTCGCCGTCGTTTCCGGCAAGATCCGCGGCCTGACCAACACCATGCCGCTGCATGTCGAGATCCTCTACAACGAGTACATGGGCGCCGCCGCCTTCGCCGTCGCCTCGCTGCTGGCGGGCCTCGCCCTCGTCACGCTCGTCCTGAAAACCGTGCTGGAATGGCGCTTCGCCGACGCGATCGCCGCCAGCCGCCGTCACTGAGTGGAAGAGCCCATGTCGGTCGCCGTCACCATCGAAAGCGTCGAGAAGCGCTTCCAGAACTTCCCCGCTCTGCGCGGCGTCTCGCTCGACATCCAGCCGGGCGAGCTCGTCGCGCTGCTCGGCCCTTCCGGCTCGGGCAAGACCACGCTGCTGCGCGTCATCGCCGGGCTTGAGCAGGCCGAGCGCGGCCGCGTGCTCTTCGGCGAAGCCGATACGCGTGCGCTCTCGCTGCGCGAGCGCCGGATCGGCTTCGTCTTCCAGCATTATGCGCTGTTCAAGACGATGAGCGTCGCCGAGAACATCGCCTTCGGCCTGAAGTCGCGCCCGCGCGCCGAGCGGCCGAGCCCGGCCGAGATCAAAAAGCGTGTCTCCGAGCTGCTGGAGCTCATCCAGCTGCCGGGCCTGGAAAAGCGCTATCCGAGCCAGCTCTCCGGCGGCCAGCGCCAGCGCATCGCCCTCGCCCGCGCGCTGGCGATCGAGCCGCGCGTCTTGCTGCTCGACGAGCCCTTCGGCGCGCTCGATGCCAAGGTCCGCAAGGACCTGCGCGCCTGGCTGCGCCAATTGCACCAGCGCACCGGCCACACCACCGTCTTCGTCACGCACGATCAGGAAGAGGCGCTGGAGCTCGCCGACCGGGTCGCGATCCTGCATGACGGCCGGCTCGAGCAGGTCGGCTCGCCCGATGATGTCTACGATCACCCGGCGACGCCCTTCGTCTGCCAGTTCCTCGGCGACGCCAATCATCTGCCGGTCAAGGTCGTCGGCAGCCAGGCCTTCTTCCAGGACCGGCCCGTGCTCGGCGGCCTGCGCCAGAATCAGGGCGGGCCGGCCTCGCTCTATGTCCGGCCGCAGCATCTGCGCATCGTCGACGACGCGCCGCTGGCCTTGCCCGGCGTGGTCGAGCATCTGCGCCGCAACGGCCCCCTACGCCGCGCCGAGGTCGCCGTCGACGGACTGCCGAAGCGGCTCGACGTCGATCTCGCCAGCCAGGTCGCGCCGGCGATCGGTGAGCGCATCCGGCTGCGCATCACGCATGGCAACCTCTTCGCCGCGGCCTGATGCCGCCCTCGCCTTCTGCCTGTCTGGCGGGTTATCCCTGAGACAGGACGAATGGAGGAGCGTGCAATGAAGGCGCGGGCGAAATGGGTCGAGGGCATGGCCTTCATGGGCGAGGCCGGGAGCGGCCACTCCGTGATCATGGACGGCGCGCCTGAATATGGCGGCCGCAATATCGGCATCCGGCCGATGGAGATGCTGTTGATCGGGCTCGCCGGCTGCACCGGCTTCGACGTCGTGCAGATCCTGAAGAAGGGCCGCGAGGCGGTGACCGGCTGCGAGGTCGAGGTCGAAGCCGAGCGCGCGACCGAGGACCCCAAGGTCTTCACCAGGATCCACATCGCCTATCGCGTCAGCGGTCGCGGCCTGTCGCAGGCCAAGGCCGAGCGCGCCGTCACATTGTCGAAGGAAAAGTACTGTTCCGCTTCGATCATGCTGGGCGCGACCGCCGAGATGAGCACCTCGCTCGTGGTCGTCGATGAACTGCAACAGGAGGCCGCGGAATGACGGATATCCCGACCTCGGGGCTCATATCTCCCGAAGTCCTGGCCAGGGCCCTCGGAACTCCCGGCCTTGTCATCATCGACATCCGCGCTGCCGCCGAGGGAAGTCGCCAGGCCTTCGAAGCCGCACATATCCCCGGCGCCGTCCATAGCGACTACGCCGCCGATGGCTGGCGCGCCAAGGTCGGCAATGCGCCTGGCATGCTGCCGCCGCTCGATCATCTCGCCGAATTGGCGGGGCGGCTCGGCATCACCCCGCCGAGCAAAGTGGTGATCGTACCCGCCGGACTCACAGCCAGCGACCTTGCCGCAGCGACGCGTGTCTACTGGACGCTGAAGCTGATCGGCCACGGCCAGCAGGCGATTCTCGATGGCGGCTTCAAAGGCTGGCAGACCTCTCCGGGGTTGCCGATCGAAACCGGGGCATCCAAGCCGGTCTCGGCCGCGCCCTACCCGATCGTGGTGCAGCAGAAGCTGCGCAGCACTGCCGATGCCACGCTGGTGGCCTCGCGCAGCAAGCTCGCAACGCTCGTCGACGCACGCTCGGCCAGCTATTTCGAAGGCAAGGAGAAGGCGGCCGAAGCAGCGCGCGCCGGCCATATTCCCGGCGCTGTCTCGCGGGATTATTCCGCGGCGTTCGACCCGGCGACCGGACGCTTCAGGCCGGTCGGAGACCTCGCCTCCCTCTTCGGCCAAGTGCCGAACGGCCCGGCGATTTCCTACTGCAATACCGGCCACACTGCCTCGCTCAACTGGTTCGTGATGGCGGAGCTGCTCGGGCGCGAGGAAGTATCGCTCTATGACGGCTCTATGACCGACTGGACACAGGACCCGGAACGGCCGGTCGAGGCAGGAGCCGCTTAGCAGCGGCCCTGGCTCGCCGTCGTCGAAGCCCCGCTTACCGGCTGGTCGAAACCGAGCGGTTGCCCTGGCGGTCGACATGGACGCCGACACGTGTGCCATCGGCCTGTGTGGTCCAGGTCGAGGTGATGCCGGTGCGCGGATTATAGGTGGTGCGGCTGGGAGCGCCGGGCTGGCCGGCGCGCTGTCCGGCCGGGCGGAAGCCAGTACGCGCGACACCGTCCGGAGTGATCGTTGTCACGAAGCGATCACCGCTGGCGAGGCCGATCGAACGGATGCGCGTGCCGTCCGGCAGCACGGTCTCGGCCGAAGCGACGCCGACCTGATGCCGCATGGCGCCGCCACCGGCAGGCGGCCCGGCGGCGCGATCCGCGCGGCCAATGTGACCATAGCTGCTCGCAGGCTGACCCGGCTTCGGCTGGTTGTGGAACACGGCCCAGCGATCATCGCCCCCGCCGCCACCGCCGCCACCGCCCTCGCTGGCAAAAGCCGACGCCAGCGGTGCGGATAGGCAGAACGCGATCAGAACCGTGCCCGAAGCGCGAAGGGAATGCGTAGCCATAGCGACCTCCTGAAAGGTGTTGCGCAGCGGCTCGTGCCGTAGCGCTTAGGCACCAGGCTTCCATCGGTATCGGCGTGTACGGCCTCATCACCGGTGGGATATCGCTGGTTTGTCGCGGTTTCCGGGCTTTTCGCATTCCCTTCGCCAACAGGCTGCGGCGTCGGTGCAAGACGCGCGCATTTGCAAATTCGTCCAAAAAGGATCAAAGAGGCGCCGACCGCGCCGGCACTGCCGCGCCCTTATCTTCCATGTCAGAGTTCCGCCGCCGATGAACGCCGTCGCGCCGAAAATCTCGTTCGTCTCCCTCGGGTGCCCGAAGGCGCTCGTCGATTCCGAACGCATCATCACCTCGCTGCGCTCGGAGGGCTACGAGCTCAGCAAGAGCCATGCTGGCGCCGACGTCGTCATCGTCAACACTTGCGGCTTCCTCGACAGCGCCAAGCAGGAATCGCTCGAGGCGATCGGCTCGGCCATGGCCGAGAACGGCAAGGTCATCGTCACCGGCTGCATGGGCGCCGAACCCGAGCAGATTCGCGACGCCTTCCCGAACCTGCTCGCGATCACCGGCCCGCAGGCCTATGAGAGCGTCGTCTCGGCCGTGCACCAGGCGGTGCCGCCCAAGCACGATCCCTTCATCGACCTCGTGCCCGACCAGGGCATCAAGCTGACGCCGCGGCACTATGCCTATCTCAAGATTTCAGAGGGTTGCAATAATCGCTGCAGCTTCTGCATCATCCCGAAATTGCGCGGCGATCTGGTCTCGCGGCCGATCGGCGACGTGCTGCGCGAGGCCGAGAAGCTGGTCAAGGCCGGCGTCAAGGAACTGCTGGTGATCTCGCAGGATACCAGCGCCTACGGGCTCGACATCAAATACGCGCCCTCGATGTGGAAGGACCGCGAGGTCCGCACCCGCTTCTTCGAACTGGCGCGCGAGCTCGGCCAGATGGGCGTCTGGGTGCGGATGCACTATGTCTACCCCTACCCGCATGTCGACGAGGTCATCCCGCTGATGGCGGAGGGGCATGTGCTGCCCTATCTCGACATCCCGTTCCAACATGCCTCGCCCTCCGTGCTGAAGGCGATGCGCCGGCCCGCCCATCACGAGAAGACGCTGGAGCGGATCCGGAAATGGCGGGAGATCTGCCCGGACCTCGCCATCCGCTCGACCTTCATCGTCGGCTTCCCCGGCGAGACGGAAGGAGATGTCGACTTCCTGCTCGACTGGCTGAAGGAAGCGAAGCTGGAGCGCGTCGGCTGCTTCAAATACGAGCCGGTCAAGGGCGCGACCGCCAATGACCTCGGCCTGCCGCTGGTCGACGAGGACGAGAAGGAGGCGCGCTGGCACCGCTTCATGAAGACGCAGGCCGAGGTTTCGGCCCGTATCGTCAAGAGCCGTGTCGGCAAGCGCATTCCGGTGATCATCGACGAAGCCGGGCCGACCGTCGCCAGGGGGCGTTCGAAATGGGACGCGCCCGAGATCGACGGCAATGTCTATGTGTCGAGCCGCCGGCCGCTGCGGCCGGGCGATATCGTCACGGTGAAGATCGAGCGTGCCGACGCCTATGACCTGCACGGGATGGCGGTCTGATCAGGCAAGAGCGGCCGGCACAAGGCGCGGCATGCGGCGCAGCTGGGTAACCCGGCCGGTGCGGGGCTTGGACGACTTCTCGAAGACGACCTGCGCGTCGCTGATCTGAGTGGCGAGCTGGAATGCCGGACGGGCGGTGAGCTGCGTCTGGAGCGCCATCGCGATGATGGCGAAGGAGAGGATGAAACCGACGCGGCGAAGAAACGGGGACATGACGTAAGGACCAAAGTTCTTGTTGTTGGTCCTGCTTTGCCGGCTCCAGGTGCGCTTTCGCTTTCAGGTTTCGAAGCTTTCGATTTTTTCTTCCGAAACGGAAACGGCCGCCTTGAAGGGCGGGTCGCCAGATGTGCTGTCACAGTCTCGGCGGCGCTCTGAAGCGCGGTCAGGCGTCGGTACGCGCAGGTGGCCATGGCATGGCGAGATTGTTGATCAAGGCCACGAGCTGTCCTTGTCTGTTGGTGTCGGTTTTCCGGAAGATGCGATCGAGATAGGTGCGTGCGGTCGCTAGGGTCAACTGCAAGGTTTGCGCAGCCTCTTGCAGCGCGATGCCTCTGGCGAGCAGCTCCGCCAGATGGGCCTCGGCCGGCGTCAGTTTGAAGATCCGCCGCAACTGCTCGAAGACGTCGGGTTCCGGAGCGGCGCTGATCTCGTGAATGAAGACAGAAGCGAGTTGCTCCATAGGCATGCCGTAGCGTTCGCTCCGCGGCAATGGCGCGACTTGCACGATATGGGCACTGCCCTCGGCATTGGTGGCTGGAAGGCACAGATCCTTGCCCCGTCGGATGCGCTCAAAGTCGGCGCAGGCATTCGCGATCTGCTCCGTCACCGCTTGCGCATGCAGGGGATGGATCACCAGCCGACCAAAGCTCGCCGTGATCGGACTCGTTCGATCCGCGAGCATTTTCTCGGCGCGTGCGTTCGAGACGACGATGCGCTGCTCCCGGTCGACCATCAGCGCGGCATAAGGAAGGTGCGAGTAGCTCAGAGACACCACATCCGCCCGCACGCGTTTGGTGATCTCGCCCGCCCGTATCAGATGCGGAACGATCTGGCGAAGCACGCCTGCATCACTATCATCGAGATCGGCCTGGCGAGGGCTGCGGCTGATGTCGAGGAACCAGACTGTATCGGCCTTCGCGAACAGCTTGGTCGTGAGGCTGCTATACATGTCCTGAGGTATCAGCCATTCGTTGACCGCTGCAGAACGCTGAAATTGGTCGCGACCAATGCTGACGAGCGGGAGAACCACCTCTCCCAGCGCCGCTGATTGGATGGATTGCGTGACGATGTCGGTCCAGTGGCGCTCGACGTAGATGCGCGACATGTCGGGATCGATATTGCCGCCCACGGTGCCGGCCAGGCGTGGATCGCTGTCGAGTCTGGCCAGGCAAGCATGCGTCCCATCGAACAGCGCGCGCAGCCGTTCCATGACGACCGTCCAGTGACTGGAAGCATAGGCGGCTTCGTAGACGTCGCCGATGATCGCAGTCAGATCGGGTCTCGCTGACATTCTCGGCGATCCAATCCGCTCACCCGACCAAATCCTACCAGTGAAGTCCGCGACCGATAGTCACCATTTGCTGACCGCCAGCTATTCCTCCGCGTCGGCTGCACGCCCCGCCATGACGGCGCCAACGCCACCGCGTAAATCGGTGGCGCTGCCGCAACAACGCATGCGGGATCCTTTGCTCAGGGCAGCAGTACCGTCGAACCGGTGGTGCCGCGCCCTTCCAGCGCGCGATGGGCGTCGGCTGCGTCCTTCAGCGCGAAGCGGGCATTGATCGCGACGCTGACCTTGCCGGAGCCGACGGCCTCGAACAGGTTCTTCGCCATCGCGACCAGGGTCTCGCGGTTGGCCGTGTGCGTATTCATCGTCGGGCGGGTGACGTAAAGCGAGCCCTTCGCCGCAAGGATGCCGAGATTGAAGGCCTCGACCGCGCCCGAGGCATTGCCGAAGCTCGCCAGCAGGCCGAACGGCCTCAGCGAGTCGAGCGACCCCATGAAGGTGTCCTTGCCGACGCCGTCGTAGACGACGTTGCAGAGCTTGCCGCCAGTGATCTCCTTGACACGTACGGGAACGTCCTCGTCGCGGTAGAGAATGACGTGGTCCGCCTTGTTCGCTTTGGCGAGCTCGGCCTTCTCCTTGCTGCCGACCGTGCCGATCACGGTCGCGCCCAACGCCTTGCCCCATTGGCAGAGGATCGAACCGGTGCCGCCAGCGGCGGCATGAACCAGGATCGTATCGCCCGGCTTCACCTGATAGGTGCGGTGGAGCAGGTATTCGGCCGTCAGCCCCTTCAACAGCATGCTGGCGCCGGCTTCGTAGGAGACGTTCTCGGGCAATGCGACCACGGCCGAGGCCGGTACGATCCGCTCTTCGGCATAAGCGCCATGCGCCGCGACGACGGCTATCCGGTCGCCCGGCTTGAACTCGGTCACGCCGGGACCAACCGCGAGCACGTCGCCGGCCGATTCATTGCCGAGCGTGAACGGCAGCGGCGCCGGGTAGAGACCGGTGCGGAAATAGGTGTCGATGAAGTTGAGCCCGATGGCGCGGTTGCGGATCAGGATCTCGCCCGGCCCCGGCGCCGGCAGGCTGACCTCCTCAAGCTGCAGAACCTCGGGTCCACCGGTCTTGTGTACGCGTATCGCTTTCGCCATGGCGATCTCCTGATGTCGATGGGAACGACGATAGAGACTTGCGTTCCTCCGACGCAACGGCTGGACTGCACGCCAGACCCGCGCAAACGCCGAGTCGGTCGGGCATCACTGCATGATCGGTCTCTGACATGAACAGCCAAGGCACCCATCCCGGTGGCCACCCGATCCTGCGCGAGGCCTTCACCCCAAAGCTGATCTCCGCCTTGCGCGAGGGATACGGCCTTGCCCGCCTGCGGGCCGACGCACTTTCGGGCCTGACGGTCGCGATCGTTGCGCTGCCGCTCTCCATGGCGATTGCGATCGCCAGCGGCGCCACGCCAGCAGCCGGGCTGTTTACGGCGATCATCGGCGGCTTCCTGGTCTCGGCGCTGAGCGGCAGCCGCCACCAGATCGGCGGGCCGGCCGGCGCCTTCATCGTCCTCGTCGCTGCGACGATCGACCAGCATGGCTTCGACGGGCTGCTGCTCGCCACCATGCTGGCCGGCGCCATGCTGATTGCGGTCGGAGCGCTCCGGCTCGGCACCTACATCAAATACATCCCGCATCCGGTGCTGGTCGGCTTCACCACCGGCATCGCCATCATCATCTTCGCCAGCCAGATCCGCGACATCCTTGGCCTGACGCTGCCCGGCAAGGAGCCGGCGGCGCTGATCCCGAAGCTGCAGGCTTTGACGGCCGCACTCGGTACGCTCAACCCTGCAGCGCTCGGTCTCTCGGCGTTGACGATCGCGACGATCCTGGCGGTGAGGCGCTGGCGGCCGAGCTGGCCGGGTCTCTTGATTGCGGTTGCGCTGGCGGCCGCCGCGACCTTCCTGCTCAACCTGCCGGTCGAGACCATCGGCAGCCGCTTCGGCGGCATTCCGCGCGCTTTGCCCGCCCCTCATCTGCCCGCCTTCAGTCTCGACAAGCTGGTCGCGGTGCTGCCGGCAGCGCTCTCGATCGCCGTGCTCGGCGGCATCGAATCGCTGCTTTCGGCCGTGGTCGCCGACGGGATGAGCGGGCGCCGGCATCGCTCGAACATGGAGCTGGTGGCGCAGGGCGTCGCCAATATCGGCTCGCCTCTGTTCGGCGGCATCTGCGTCACCGGCACCATCGCCCGCACCGCGACGAACATTCGCGCCGGCGGGGTGACGCCGGTCGCAGGCATGCTGCACGCAGCCTTCGTGCTGCTGTTCATGCTGGTCGCGGCGCCCCTCGCCTCCTACATCCCGCTGGCGGCGCTCGCCGGCGTGCTCGCCGTCGTCGCCTGGAACATGGCGGAGAAGGCCGCCTTCGCCGCAATCCTCAGGCATTCGCGCGCCGACTCGCTCGTGCTGCTTTCGACCTTCCTGCTGGTGATCTTCGAGGACCTGATGGTCGGGATCGGCGTCGGCGTCGTGCTGGGGTCGCTGATCTTCATGCACCGCATGGCCAATATCGTAACGGTCGAGGCCGGCATGGACGCAAGCCTTGTCGATTACGACGAGGCAGGCCATGACGAGCCGCCGGCGAACGGCAACGGCAAGCGCGACGGCGAGACCTTCCACTACAAGATCACCGGCCCGCTCTTCTTCGGCGCCAGCAGCCATGTCGCGACGGTGCTCGATCGAGTCGGCCCCTTTCCCGAGCGGATCGTGCTCGATCTCTCCGGCGTGCCCTTCGCCGATTCGAGCGCAGCGGTCTCGCTCAAGGCGATGATCGATAAGGCGCTGCGCCACGGCTCCTCCGTCGAGATTCGTGGCGCTGGAAGGCAGGTCCGCGCCGTGCTCGGCCATGAAGGAATCGACGAGCGTCTGGTTTCCTTCCGGGAGATCGCCCAGAAGCCCGGCAAGGGCGTGGTCTGGGGGTAGCCTTCGGCTGCGGCAAGGGTGCGCTCGCCAGCAGCGCCAGCATCGGCTACCCAAAGGCCATGACGAACCAGCAGCATTGCGACATCGCCATCGTCGGGGCCGGCGCAGTCGGGCTCGCAGCAGCGCTTTCTCTTGCCGCGGCCGGGCGACAAGTCGTGCTGTTCGGACAGGCGAGCGCGCCGCGCGATGGCCGCACGGTCGCCCTGCTCGACGGCTCCTGGCGATTGCTCGAGGCGCTCGGCCTGACGGAGACGCTGGACGCAGTGGCGGCGCCACTCGCGGTGATGCGAATGGTCGACGATACCGGCAGCCTGTTCCGGCAGCCGCCGGTCGAATTCAAGGCGGCTGAGCTCGGCCTGCCCGCCTTCGGCTGGAACATCGAGAACACCGCGCTGGTCGAAGCGATGGCGGCGAAAGCGGTCGCCGAACCACGCATCCGCATGATCCCGCAGGCGGTGACGGAGATCACGGCAGGCGTCGACAGCGTCCGTCTGGCGGGTGACGGCTTTACGCCTGTCGCGGCCCGCCTCGTCGTCGGCGCCGATGGCCGCAAGTCGCGGGTCCGCGAGGCTGCCGGCATCACGGCGCGCGACTGGAGCTACCCACAGGTGGCGCTGACGGCGATCCTGAGCCATCGCCGCGAGCACCAGGACGCCTCGACCGAATTCCACACCCGTTCAGGCCCGTGCACGCTGGTGCCGATGTCCGGCCGGCGCTCCTCGCTGGTCTGGTTGCTCGAACCGGGCGAGGCCGAGCGCATCGCCGGGCTCGACGATGCCGCTTTCGCCCGGGAGGTGGAGCGCCGGACCCATTCGATCCTCGGCGCGCTGACCGTCGCAGGCCCGCGCGGCCGCGTACCGATGGGCGGCCTGTCGGTCGATCGTTTCGGCGCTGCACGCATGGCGCTGATCGGCGAGGCCGCGCATGTCTTCCCGCCGATCGGAGCGCAGGGGCTCAATCTCGGTCTGCGCGACGTCGCGGCGCTGCGCGACGCGGTCGCCGGCGCCGACGATCCCGGAGCTGACGCGGCGCTGGCCGCTTACGACCGCTCGCGCCAGGCCGATGTCCGCCTGCGCACCGGCGCGGTCGATGCGCTCAACCGGACCTTGCTGACCGACCTGCTGCCGGCCGATCTCATGCGTGGCGCCGGGTTGCTTGCGCTGTCGCGGATCGCGCCCTTGCGTCGGCTGGTGATGCGGCAGGGGCTGGCCGGCGGCACCGCGGCTGGTTGAAGCTCAGATCTCGTAGTCGCCGACCGGCGGGCTTGGCCGCAGCGCCGGCGCCGCGTCACGGAAGACCGGCGCGAGCGGCAACGGCGTCGAGACCATGCGCTTTCCGCCCGGCTCCTCGACCTGCCGGTCGAGCAGGCCGCGCGCCGTCAGGTGCGGGTCGGCCAGCGCCTCGTCGAGCGTGCGGACCACGGTGCAGCAGCAGTCGAGCGGCTCGATCGTTTCCCGCCAATGCTTCGCCGGTCGCGAGACTATGATCGTGGTGATCGCCGCCTGCGTCGCGGCCGGATCGCGCCGGTCGTCATGTAGTTCGGCCGCAAGCCCGATCCCCTCGCAGAAACTCGCCCAGAACTTCTCCTCGATCGCACCGACGGCGAGGAACCAGCCATCGGCCGTCGCATAGAGGCCGTAGCGCGGGCTGGCGCCGGTCAGCAGCCCCTCGCCGCCCGCCGGGTAGCGGCCGGACGCCTGCCCCTGCGCCAGCGCGTACCAGGAGAAGGCGAGCATCGCGTCGGTCATGGCGATGTCGAGATGGCAGCCCTGGCCGGAGCGGTCGCGCTCGCGCAAGGCGAGCAGGATGTTGATCACGGCCGGCATGGCGCCGCCGGCGATGTCGGCGACCAAAGTCGGCGGCAGCGGCGCCGGCCTGCCCTGGGCGAGTGACTGGCCGAGCAGCCCGCCGATCGCCTGGTAGTTGATGTCGTGGCCGGCCTCGGATGCGCGCGGGCCGTCCTGGCCGTAGCCGCTGATGGAGCAGTAGACCAGGCGAGGATTGAGCGCCTTCAGCGCCTCATAGCCGAAGCCGAGGCGCGCCATCACGCCGGGCCGGAACTGCTCGATCACGATGTCGGCCTGCCTGATCAGCGGTGCCAGCCGCTCCAGCGCATCCGGCGCCTTGAGATCGATGGCGAGGCTCTGCTTGCCGCGGTTGAGAGCGGCGAAGGGGGCCGAGGTCTCGCCAAAACGCGGCGGAAAGCGGCGCATGTCCTCGCCGTCGGGGCGCTCGATCCGGATCACGCGCGCCCCGGCCTCGGCGAGGAAGAGGCTCGCCAATGGTCCGGGCAGCAGGGTCGAGAAATCGAGGACGAGGAGATCGGAGAGCGGCTGCATCGATGGGCCCGGGAAGCCAGGCCTTTGCAGGCCCTCAGTGGAACAGGTCTGCCGGCATCCTGCCCGTCTTCACCAGCCACAGGAAGCCCGTCAGCGTCACCGTCGAGACGATGGTGCCGACGAGGATGCAGGCCGAGGCGCGCTCGATGCCGACGCGATATTGCGTCGAGATGACGAAGATGTTCAGCGCCGGCGGCAACGCCGCCATGATCACGGCGGCATAGACCCAAGGGCCCGAGAAATCGCCGAGGCCCGACAGCAGCAGCCAGACCAGGAGCGGGTGCAGCAGCAGCTTGATGGCGACGAGCCAGGGCAGCTCGTTGGGCATCTGCCGTATCGGCTGCAGCGCGACCGTGACCCCGAGCAGGAAGAGCGCGCAGGGAGCGGCCGCCTGCGAGAGCCAGAGCGTCATCTTGTCGATCGCGGTCGGCAGTTCGAGCTTGAGGAAGGCCGCGAGCACGCCGGCGACGGTCGCGACGTTGAAGGGATGGGTGACGACCCGCCGGACCACCTCTGCGGTCGTCGCGGCAAAGCTGCGCTTCTCGACCCCCGCCAGCGCCATCAGGAACGGGATCAGCGAGAACAGCAGGAGGTTGTCGAAGACGAAGATCAGCACCACCGGCGCGCTGGCGGCGGGACCGAGTGCCGCCAGGATCAATGGCGGGCCCATATAGCCGATATTGGAATAGGAGCCGGCGACGCCCTGCATCACCGCTTGCGGCATGTCGCCCTGGGTGTGGCGCCAGCCGAGCGCGAAGGAGAGCACGAAGGCGCAGAAGGTCGCGAGCGTCGTCACCGCGACGAAACGCCAGTTGGTCAATTCGCTCAGCGGCTTGTCGGCGATCAGCCGGTAGAACAGGCAGGGCAGCGCGACATAGATCAGGAAGAACTGCATCCACGCCAGGCCCTCACCCGGCAGGCGCTTGTAGCGACCGATCAGGAAGCCGAGCAGGATCAGGCCGAAGAAGGGCGCGACCAGATTGAACAGGCTGGCGATGTCGGCCATGCGACGGGGTCCCTGGGCGAAACGACAGCGGTCTGACACATCCTCGAACAGTCGACCGTAGCGGCGGAGCCGCCTTATAGGATGGGCGCCGGCACCTGAGAACCGGCAAAGGGCCGGCTTCCGGCTGACCGTGGAATGCAGCTCCCGGCAGCAGGCGGACGCTGCAACCGGCAATTGCAAAATTCCGACGAAATGGAAGCGATCGGTAACATATTTCTGCCATGTTCCGGCAAGGGCTGATGGAACAGGCGATGACGAGCACCTCACAGGCGGCAGCGGGCAACCCGACATCCGGGGCGTCCTGGCGCTATTTCATGACGTCTCCAACGAGCTGGATCGCGTCGTTCACGATATTGGTGATCTTCGGACTCGCGCTTCCCGTGCGGCTGCCGCTGGGGCCGAACTACTGGGACACAGACATCTATCTCGATGCGGCCCAGCGCATCTGGCAAGGCCAGATTCCCAACATCGATTTCTTCACCTCGATCGGTCCGGTCGGCTTCTATCTCACGGCCGGCATCAAGGCCCTGTTTCCGCTGGCTCAGCCGGCCCTGCTCGCCAACTGGGCGATCCTGCCCATAGCATTGCCGGTCGTGGCGCTGATTGTCCGGGATATCGATCAGCGCTCGCGCCGTCGGGCTCTGGCGGTCCTCATCCCCTTCCTGTTCCTGGCCTCGTTGCCGATCAACCTCCATAGCCTCTATCCGTCGCCGGGCTTCGACGGTTTCGGCTACTACAACCGTCACGTCGCCCTGCTTCTCTACCTGTTGCTGGCCACGCTGCTCTTCGTCGAGAGCCGAGTTCTGCTGACAACGCTCGTCGCCGTGCTGATGGCGGCGCTTTTCCTGGTCAAGGTCACCGGCCCGGTATCGGGCGCCGTTCTGGTCGGCTACGCCGTCCTGGCTGGCCGCATGCGGTTTCGCGACGCCTTTATCGCCGCCTTGGCCGTCCTCGGCGTCCTGGCTGGACTCGAACTCACAACCGGCGTCGTCTACGCCTATGTCGAGGATGTCTTCATCCTGGCGATGCTCAACTCCTCATCGCTCCTGCGTCGCTTCCTGACCCTGGCCTCGATCAAGTTCAACGTGATCGCGCCCTGCCTGATGCTGGTCGGGGCGCTCGCTTTGGCGGCGTGGCGCGAAAAGCTCTCGGTGGCCGGTTTGCTGGCGTCGCCCCTCGGCTGGCTCGCTGCGAGCCTCTTCGCCCTGATCCTGGGCGAGACGCAAAACAGCGGATCGCTCGAATTCATCGGGCTCTGGCCGGTCCTGATCCTGATCCTGAAGACCTACTATCCTCGCGCCGACGATCCCTTGCGTCCCTATGTGCTCGTACTCGTCATGGCGGTGTCGCTACCGAGCGCGGTGATCTTTCTCGAACGGGGCGCGCGAGCCGTGATTGCAGCGCCGCGCTATCAGGCATTGGACGTGCCGGACGTGGGGCCTCTCGGCCGGGTCAGCCTCAAGCCTGAACTGGCCGAGCGCGCGATCGCGCAGGTCGATCATTATCCAAAGTACAACGACGCCTATGAGGACCTCGTGCGCCGCGGCCTTCTGCCCTCCGCCACCCTGTTCTCGGAAATCGACCATCAGGCCACCTGGCTGCTCGAGGTGCAGCAGGGGATCGACGCGATCAAGCAGTGGGAGGCGACCAATGGTCGTCAGCTGAACGGCTTCTTCGCGCTCGATTTCGTCAGCCCCTTCAATCATCTGCTGGGCCGCGCCGCACCACTTCACGTCGCGCTCGGCATCGACACCGAGCGGACCAATCCCAGGGTGACGGCCGAAATGCTGGAGGCCTTGCGCGACATCGACGCCCTCCTGAAGCCCAAATGTCCCGTCGAGGTCAAACGGGCCGCCATCTGGAAGCAGTTCGCGCAGGCTCGCGAAGGCCGCAAGCTCGTCGCCTTGTCGCCCTGCTGGGACATGTATCTCAAACAGTGAGGCCGCATGGACGACATCGAGCCGGTTGAATCCGGTCGGCGCCTGCGGCAGGTTTGGATCAGTCATCCGGACCAGATCGAGTTTCTCATGAGCGACACCCGCCGTTTCCTGTGCGAGGCGATCGAGCTTGCGCATGTGAACCTGGACAATGGCGGGCGCCCTTTCGGAGCCGTCATCGTCAAGGACGGCGAGGTTGTGGCTCGCGGCGTCAACGAAATCCTGAGCACGAATGATCCCACCGCGCATGCGGAGCTGGTTGCCATCCGTTCCGCCAGCCGGACGTTTGGTTCGCCGGATCTCAGCGGCTGCGCGGTCTACGCCAGCGGGCATCCCTGCCCGATGTGCATGGCGGCGATGAGGCTGGCCGGAGTGGGCGAGGTCCACTACGCCTACTCGAACGACGATGGTGCGCCATACGGCCTCTCGACCGCCGCCATCTATGCCGATCTGGCAAAGCCCTTCTCCGAACAGTCGATGACGATCCGCTACGAGCCGGTTCGTCTCCAGTCCGGCCTTGATCTCTACGAGGCATGGCAGCGCAAGCAGGCCGCCCGCAGCTGAGCCGGCCGTCACCGGCAAGGGCGCATATCGGCTCATCGTCGAGACATCGGAACCGGTCGCGATCATCCCGATTGACGAAAGGGGTTGATCGAGCGCGCGCTTCCGGTTGTCCTAAGGCCGAGCCGGGGGCGCTCGTCGCCCGGCGCCCTGGAATGCCGCGAACAAGCCGGCGACTTGGCGAGGAAGCATGATGAGACAACAGCGTTTCGGGGTCGCGATGACCAGACTCTTCCCGATCGCCGCAGCGGCCGTTGGCCTGCCATTGCTCCTCGCCGGCTGCGGCGGCGGCGAAAGCCTTTCGTCCTCGGGGAGCAGCGCTGCGAGCGCACCGGCACCAGCCGGAATATCTCGCGACGCCTTGGTCGGCCGCTGGGGCATCGCCTCCTTCCACACCGAGAAGGACCGCAAGCGCACCGAGGCCGAGGCACGGGCCCAATGCAAGCAGCCTTACACGATCGCCAAGGGGCCGAACGACGGCGTGATGATGCACGTCGCCGACGACCCCAAACCCTATGAGCTCAGGCTGAAGGCGGCTGCGGGTGGCAAGAGCTATCTCGGTTTCGAAGCGCCGGCCGGAGACCCACAGGATCGCGAACTGATAGCGGTTTCGCAGAAGGAACTGGTGATGCGCTTCGTCGATCCCGATGCGCACCGCCGCTACGGCACTTTCATCTACGCTCGTTGCGGCTGAGCGGAGGCGTTTCCCATGAACACCATTCGCACTGCCCTGCGCAACCTGCTCGCCTGCGGGCTGGCTGCACCGCTCTTCGTCCTGCCGGGCGCCGCCCAGCCACGCCCGCCCGCGGCCATGCAGGAGACCATGGATATTGGCGACGAGCCCGGCCGCGTCTCGACCGAGGAGGTCAGTATCAGCGAAGGGCCCTATGCCCGCCAGATGGTGCTGTTCCGCTCGAACGAAGCCCCGGGCACCGTCGTGATCCATTCAGCCGAGCGCTTCCTCTACGTGGTCCAGGGCAATGGCCGTGCCCTGCGCTATGGCATCGGCGTCGGCCGCGAGGGCTTCACCTGGTCCGGCCAGGTCCAGGTCAGCCGCAAGGCCGAGTGGCCGGATTGGCGTCCGCCGCCGGACATGCTGCAGCGCCAGCCTTATCTGCCGCGCTTCATGGCCGGCGGCCCCGGCAATCCGATGGGCGCGCGCGCGCTCTATCTCGGCTCGACCGTCTTCCGGGTCCACGGCACCAATCAGCCCGAGACGATCGGTCAGGCGATCTCATCGGGCTGTTTCCGCCTCGCCAATGGCGACATCGTCGATCTCTACGACCGCGTCCCAGTCGGGACCAAGGTCATCATCCGCCACAAGGCCACGCTGTGACCGGCCCTGCCGCGTCCGCCGACATCCGGGAGGGAGGAGCGCCATGAAGGCCTCGCAGATTTGTTCGTGCAATCTCGGTCTCGCCGCTTTCGGCTTGCTGGCGAGCCTGTCCACGACTCCCGCCGTCGCCGGGACGCTCGATACGGTCAAGCAACGCGGTACGCTGCAATGCGGCGTCAGCGAAGGCGTAGCGGGCTTCTCCGACAAGGACGCCCAGGGCAATTGGCAAGGCTTCGATGTCGACTTCTGCCGCGCGGTCGCGGCCGTAGTTCTCGGCGACAGGGGCAAGGTCGCCTTCACGCCGCTCTCGGCCAGCGAGCGTTTCGATGCGCTGAAGGGCAACAAGGTCGATCTGCTGGCGCGCAACTCGACCTGGACGCTCGGACGCGAGGCGCAGCTCGGCCTCGCCTTCGCCGGCATCACCTATCATGACGGCCAGGGCTTCCTGGCGAAGCGCACGCTCAAGGTCGATACGGCTCTCTCGCTAGACAAGGCGAAGATCTGCGTCGAGGCCGGCACGACGACGCAGCTCAACCTTGCCGATTTCTTCAAGGCCAACTCGATGACCTACGAGGAGAAGGTCTATCCGAGCGCGGCGGACGCCTTCTCCGCCTTCGAGGGTGGGCAGTGCGATGTGCTGACCCGCGACCAGTCGGCGCTGCATGGCGAGCGGCTCAAGCTGGCCAAGCCGGCCGAGGCGATCGTGCTGCCGGATGTGATCTCGAAGGAGCCGCTGGGGCCGGTGGTGCGCAGCGACGACTTCCCCTGGTTCACGGTGGTGAAATGGGTAAATTTTGCGCTGGTCAATGCCGAGGAACTCGGCGTCTCCAGCGCCAATCTCGACGAGGCGCTCAAGTCGCAGAAACCGGATGTGCGCCGCTTCACCGGGGCCGAGGGTGACTTCGGCAAGGCGCTCGGTCTCGAGGCCGACTGGGCGGTCCGGGCGATCAAAGCAAGCGGCAACTATGCCGAGATCTACGAGCGCAACCTCGGCACGGGCTCGAAGCTCGGCATCCCGCGCGGGCTCAACCAGCTCTGGAGCATGGGTGGCGTGCTCTATGCCCCACCCCTGCGATGAGGCTTCGAGCAATCGGCTGCGGGCGAACCTCGGTTCCCCTCGTCGGCAGCGAGGGGAACCATACGCTCTGAACGATCACGACTGCAGCGCCGGGCGCTCGCAGCTGTCCGCGCCATCGACGCAGCGCTCTGGTCCACAGCGCTTCCGAGCCTGCCGGACCGAACTCGGAGAGAGAATCCAAGCCTGATGCCGATGATGCGCTCGCGCTGCGCTGATACGAAAGGCTCTTCCGGCAGCAGCTTGCCAATTCGAGACGCCGATGCCCTAATCCCGTGATCGCTCGGCGATCGCCGCCGATGCCCACCGACCGGCCGCCAAGAGCCGGGCACAATTCTCAGGGAGGTCATCTTATGTCGAAAACCGGATGGTTCGGCGCCTTGGCGCTCGCGGCGCTGGCGCAGATCGTCCCGGCTGCGCCGGCCTATGCCCAATCCTGGCCGCAGCGGCCGGTCAGCTTCATCGTGCCGTTCCCGGCCGGCGGCGGCACCGACGCCTTCGCCCGCCCCCTCGCCGCCCAGCTCGAGCAGCAGCTCGGCCAGCGCATCCTGATCGACAACCGCGGCGGCGCCGGCGGCACGGTCGGCGCTTCGGCCGCCTCGAAGGCGACACCCGACGGCTACACCTTCTTCATCGGCGCCGCGCACCACGCCATCGCGCCGGCGCTCTATCCCAAGCTCGACTACAACATCCAGACCGACTTCATCCCGATCGGCGTGATCGCCCAGCCACCGCAGGTCGTGGTCGTCCATCCCGGCAAGGTCCAGGCCAAAACCCTCGCCGAGCTCATCGACTTCGCCAAGAAGAATCCCGACAAGCTGAATTACGGCTCGGCCGGCAACGGCACGACGCACCATCTCGCCGGCGAATTGTTCAAGCTCACCACCAAGGTGAACCTGACCCATGTGCCCTATCGCGGCGCCGGCCCGCTGATGCAGGATCTCGTCGCCGGTCAGGTCGACCTCGCTTTCGATGGCCTCGGCTCCTCGGCCGCGCAGATCTCCAGCGGCACGCTGCGGGCGCTCGCCGTCGCGGCACCCAAGCGCGCCAGCGCCTTCCCCGATGTCCCGACCACGGCCGAAGCTGGCGTGCCGGGCTACGAGGTCTCGACCTGGTATGCGATGTGGGCGCCAAAGAACACGCCGCCGGAGATCGTCGCGAAGATGACGGCTGAAGTGCAGAAGGCGCTGGCTTCGCCGATGGTAACCGCGGCCTGGGCCAAGAACGGTTCGGAGATTCCGAACCTCTACGGCCCGGCTTTCGGTGACTTCGTCAAGGCCGAGGTCGCGCGTTGGGGCAAGGTCGTGACCGACGCCAACGTCAAGCCGGATTGAGCTGAACTGCCCCGCCCTCGCCCGCATCGTCGATCACGGTGCGGGCGACCGTCAGGCTAAATCCTGCACGGGCCAGTGCTGCGATATGCTTCTGGCGCTGTTCGGCTCGGTCACCTCGACTCCACGGGCCAAGGCGTTTGCGCTTGGCAGCAATGCGCGCAGCCTCCAGCTCAACGTCGTCGTTCGCGGCAGCCACTTCGGCGACCAGCGCGCGCTCCACGCCCTTGGCCGCGAGCCCGGCCGCCACGGCGCGCGCCGATCGCCCCTTGCGACGAAGGCTCTGAGCCTTAGCCTCCGCGAAGCGACGGTCGTCGACGAGACCGGAGGCGACACAGGCCGCGACGATCTCGTCGACAGCCGCCCGGAACAGCTGTGGGTCGAGGCCATGGTGCCGGCAGCTGCGCTCGACCTTGCGCAGCAGGACGCGCTGCAATTGCGCCGCCGGCACCGAATAGCGCTCAAGGTAGTACAGGGCCGCGCGCCGCAGATGAGCCACGTCGACCAGCCTCGGTGCCGGCCGCTCTCCCGCTGCCGCTCCTCTATCCTGTTCCGACGGCAAACTAGTCGAACCTCGGCTTGCCACGGGTCGACTTGACCGAGGAACGCTTCTCCTTCGAGGCCAGGCGCCGCTCCTTCGAGGCCTTGGTCGGCTTGGTCGGCCGCCGGACCTTCGGCCGCACCGCGGCCTGCCGGATCAGCTCCAGAAGCCGCGCCAGAGCTTCCTCGCGGTTGCGGTTCTGGCTGCGATGCTCCTGCGCCGTGATGACGATGACGCCGTCTTGCGTCAGCCGGCTGCCTGCAAGCTTCATCAGGCGGATCGCGACCTCGTTCGGCAGCGAGGTCGAGCGGCGGGCGTCGAACCGCAACTCGACGGCGGTGGAGACCTTGTTGACGTTCTGCCCGCCCGGGCCGGAGGCGCGCACGAAACTCTCCTCGATCTCGCCTTCGTCGATCGTGATGGACGGGGTGACTTGAATCATGGGAGGACGCTACCCCAACCTAGGGAGAATTGCAGCGATGAAGCCTTCGCGTGACATCGAGCGCCTGATCGAAATCATGGCGGCGCTGCGCACGCCCGGCACGGGTTGCCCCTGGGATCTCGAGCAGAACTTCGCCTCGATCGCGCCTTACACCGTTGAAGAAGCCTACGAGGTCGCCGATGCGATCGCACGTGGCGATCTCGTCGACCTCAAGGACGAACTCGGCGACCTCCTGCTCCAGGTGGTCTTCCATGCGCAGATGGCGCGGGAGCAGGGCAGTTTTGCCTTCCCTGACGTTGTGGAGGCGATCACCACCAAGCTGATCCGCCGCCATCCGCACGTCTTTGGCGATGCCCAGGACCTGTCACCGGCAGAGGTCAAGGCGCTGTGGGGGCAGATCAAGGCTCAGGAGAAAGCTGACAAGGCGCGGGCGCGAGCCGAAGCCGGCCTGCCCGAGCAAGCCGACGCCAAGGGCGTGCTCGCCGGCGTGCCAACCACCCTTCCCTCGCTGACCCGAGCCTGGAAGCTCCAGGCCAAGGCCTCGACCATCGGCTTCGACTGGAACGACGCCCGGCTGGTGCTGGACAAGATCCGCGAAGAGACCGCAGAGATCGAGGAAGCGCTCGCAGGCGGAGACAAAGCTGCGATCAAGGAGGAGATCGGCGATCTGCTCTTCGTGGTCGCCAATCTCGCCCGTCATGTCGACGCCGATCCCGAAGCTTGCCTCACGGCAGCGAACGCCAAGTTCGAGCGCCGCTTCGCCGGCATCGAGGCGGCGCTCGAAAACGAAGGGCGCACGGCGAGCGATGCCACGCTCGCCGAGCTCGAGGCGCTCTGGCAGCAGGTCAAGCGCAACGAGCGCGCCGCGTCCTGACCAAATGAAAACGCCGGGCGCTAGGCCCGGCGTCGGATCGTCGTCTCGCTTGATCGCGGATCAGGGCTTCGGAGCAGGGGCAGGTGCCGCGCCCGGCGTGGGAGCTCCGCCCGGGGCCGGTAGAGTGCCCGGCGCCGGCGCCGTGCCGGGGGTTGCGTCGGCTGCGCCGCCGCCGAGGCGCTTGCGCAGTTCTTCCTGACGCTTCGCGAGCTCGTCCTGCAGCGCCTTCTGCTGCTCTTCCAGCACCTTCGGATCGATCGGCGCGCCGTCGAAGCCCTTGGCGAAGTCCGCGAGCGGAATGCTGAAGGAGACCTCGCGGGCAGCCTGGTTCTGAACGCTGACGTTGAGGTTGGTGCCCTTCTTCATCGCATTGATGAAATCGTCCTTCACCTGCGCTTCGGCGAAGCAGCCGTTCGGGAAGCAGACCGCATAGCGCCCCCCCGTCGGCTGCGCCGTATCCACGCCGAAGCGGATGCCGGGCTGCAGCAGCAGGCCGAGCGGCATCAGGAAGCGCACGATCTTGTTCGGGTCGCCCTTGACGTCATAGACCGCGACGGCGAGCACCGGCTGCCCCTGATCCGAGACGAAGTCGCGGGTGGTGTAGCAGATTTCCTTGTTGGCGGCCTGGTCCTTGCCGCAGACCTTGGTCCAGGTCGTCTGCGAGGGTTCGGGCTTGACCTGCACGACGGTCGGGCCGGTCTGAGCGGCCTGGCCCTGAGCCGGCTGCTGCGCCGGGGCGGGAGCGGGCTGCGCCGGGCGGCTCGGAGCCGGACGCGGCTGCGCCTGCTGCGCGCTGGCGGCGAGGGGAGCGAGAGCGACGGCGGCGCCAAGCACGAGCGCGAGGCTGCGGACCGTGCTCTTCGCGGTGACGCCCTGGCTCTTGGACAGGCGGGTCGAAGCTGACATCTGCGGTTCCTTGACCATGAAACTGGTTCGGCTGCCGTATTCGGCGGCGTGCATCACCCAAGGCTCAACCGGCAAGGTGCCGGAGCCGGTGGCGGCGTGAGCACATCAGGCGCGATTGCGGCGTTTGGATGACGCCCGGCCTGCGTTTAGCGAGTTCCGTCGCAGGTTTCCAGCCCGAAGAGCGCGACGCGACAAGTTTGATCGCATGTTATCCTGCGGCAGGGAATCAGTTTCGAGCATGCATCGACCTTTCAGCGCAGCGGCGCGTTCCGCTTGGTTTCTCGGGCTCGCCTTGGCGGGTTTGGCGGCTTTCGGGCCGATCGGGAACCCGCGCGCTACTGCGGCCGAGAACGATGCCGCCATCGCCATGCATGGCGAGCCGGAGCTGCCGAAGGGATTCGACCACCTGCCCTACGCCGACCCGACGGCACCTCGAGGCGGGCGAATCATCTACGGTCAGCAGGGTACATTCGACAGCCTCAACCCATTGGTCGTGCTCGGCGTCGCCCCCGACGCGGTGCCGCGCTATGTCCAGCAGAGCCTGCTTTTCCGCTCCGCCGATGAGCCGTTCACCGCCTATGGCCTGCTGGCGAGCAAGGTCGAGCTCAATCCGGAACGAACCCGCCTCGCCTTCCAGATCGACCCGCGCGCCCGCTTCTCCGACGGTAAGCCGGTCACCGCCGAGGATGTGATCTTCACCTTCGAGATGTTGAAGGCCAAGGGCAAGCCGTTCCACCGCTCCAGCCTGGCGCGTGTGACTAAGGTCGAGGCGCCCTCACCCGACCGCGTCGTCTTCGAGCTCGGCGACGGCTCCAACCGCGAATTGCCGCTGGTGATCGGCGCCATGCCGATCTTCGCCAAGCACGCCACCGATGCCGAGAAGTTCGGCGATACCAGCTTCAAGCCGGCGCTCGGCTCCGGTCCTTACCTGGTCGAGGAGGTCAAACCCGGCGAGTTGCTCCGGCTGAAGCGCCGCAAGGATTTCTGGGCCGAGGATCATCCGCTTACCCGCGGGCTCTTCAACGCCGACGAGATCCGCTACGATTTCTACCGCGACTCCAACGCCTTGTTCGAGGCTTTCAAGGCAGGACTTTATGATGTCCGCCTCGAAAGCGACCCGACGCGCTGGATGACCGGCTATGATGTGCCTGCCGTGCGCGACGGCCGGATCGTCCGCGACACCTTTCGCTTCCAGACGCCGAAGGGCATGACCGGGCTGGTCTTCAACACCCGCCGCCCGCAATTCGCCGATATCCGCGTCCGCGAGGCACTGGCGATGCTGTTCGACTTCGAATGGGCCAATCGCAACCTGTTCCACGGCGTCTATCGCCGCGCCGGCAGCTTCTTCGCCGATAGCGAGCTCTCGGCGCTCGGCGTTCCGGCCGACCAGCGCGAGAGGGCATTGCTCTCCTCCTTCCCCGGCGCCGTGCGCGACGACGTCCTCGCCGGCACCTGGGCGCCGGCCGCGACCGACGGCTCCGGCCGAGACCGCGATCAGGCCCGCCGCGCGCTCGATCTGCTGGAAGCCGCCGGCTACCGGCTGAACGACGGGCAATTGCGCAGGGATGGCAAGGGAGAGCCTTTCGCCTTCGAGATCACCGTCACCAATCGACCGCAGGAGCGGCTGGCGCTGAACTATGCGACCTCGCTCGCCCGGCTCGGCATCGCCGTCTCGGTCCGGCTTATCGATGACGTCCAGTACTGGCGCCGGCTCTCGACCTTCGACTTCGATATGATTCAGTGGACCTGGCCGGCCTCGGCCTCGCCTGGCAACGAGCAGATCGGCCGCTGGGGCTCGGCCAATGCCGAGCGCAAGGGCGCGCTGAACTATGCCGGCGTGCGCTCGCCCGCGGTCGATGCGACCTTGCAGGCACTGCTGGCGGCACGCTCGCGGGAGGATTTCGTCGCGACGGTGCGCACGCTTGATCGCCTGCTGCTCTCCGGCTTCTACGTCGTCCCGCTCTACTATCTGCCGGAAACCTGGCTGGCGCGCGGGCGCGACATCGTCTTGCCCGAGCGGCGACCGAAATTCTTCTTCTCCAACGAAATGCTGGCGCGGTCGCCCTCGCCGCCAGCGCCCGCCAATTAGGTCGGCCAATGCGGATGGGCTCCGACGAAATCTCCATCGGCGCACTGGTCGAGGGGCTCGATTTCGACAGCCTGCTCAAGGCGCTCGCCGCCCGCCGCGGCTATGAGCCGGCCTTCCGCGACCCGCCGGGCCGGCGTGACTGGAGCGATTTTTCTCCCAACGCCTTCGGCTTCGCCGAACTCGACGGCCGCGTCGACCGGCTCGCCAACCTGCTCCTGCTCGCCAAGCCCCAGCCCGGCGCCTGCGTCGCGATCCTGGCGCCGCTCGGCCCGGAGGCTCTGGTCGCGATTCTCGCCAGCCTGCGCGCCGGCCTGTCGCCGATGCTCTTGCCGGCCCACGCCAAGGAAGCCGAGCTGCTGCCCCTGATCGAGCGCTCCGGCGCCGTCATGGCGCTGGGCGTGCCGCGAATCGGTGACTTGCAGCCCCTGCATCTGCTGCGCGATGTCGCCGCACGCTCCTTCGGCATGCGCTTCATCGGCGGCTTCGGGCCGCATGTGCCTGACGGTGTCGCGGCACTCGATCCACTGCTCGGTCATGGCGCCGCGCCATCTGCGCTTCCACCGGCCGCGATCCGGGCATCGATCCAGGTCGTCGACGGCCACAGCCTGTCCGGCCCCTTCCCGGTCAGCGAGAAGGACGTTCTGGCCAAGGCGCTCGAGATATCGCGCGTGCTGAAGCCGCTCGCCTCGTCGCGTATCATCACCACGCTGGTCGGCGGCGATCTCGCCGCGCTCGCAACCGGCCCGGGCATCGCGCTACTCACCGGCGTCGAGCTCCTGCCGCTCGGCCTGTTCGTGCTCGACGATCTGCGCGCCTGCCTGGAGGGCGGACGCATGGTCCACCTCGTCATTCCCGCAGCGCTGGAGCCGGCGCTGGCGCGCTCACGGCTCGGCGGCCACAACGCGCTGACCAGCCTGGTCGTCACTCGCCGCGCCGGCCAGGATGACGGACTGCCGCGGCTCGACCGGCCCGATCTCGCCATCGTCGACGTGATCACGCATGAGCCGGAACGCGTCGAGATCAGACGACGCAATCCGGGTTGAATTCAGGCGTCGTCAGACGCGATTGCGATCTCGCGATGACCAACCCTGGCCATGGCTGAAAGCTGGGCGACGGCCTGCACGTACAATCCCGGATGCGCCTCGAATGAAAAGCGAGTGATCCGGCCGAGGTGAAGCAGCTCCGCTGCCTGCGCTGTCAGCGTCACAACGACCTCGCTCTCGTCACAGGCGATCTTCTCGACACCGCCAGTGCAAGCCAGGCTTTGATCGGTGCGCTCCAGATAGAGCTCATCCTCGGCCGGCCGCGGCTGCTCTCCACTCAGAGCCGCGCCGCTGACGATGTGCAGCACGTCAAGTGGCTCATCGGCCGAAGTGAAGCCGAGCGAGAGGACGAGCAGCTCCCTGGTCTCGACGAGGACCTCCTCGACCTCGAAGCGCGCGGCTTCGCCGCCCATTGCCCGTCAGGCCGCCTTCTTGCGCTCGGCGATACGCGCGAGATCGGTGAGCAGCCGGCGCGTGCCCTTGAGGCGCTGCTCGGCATCGTCGAAATCGTCGATGAAGACGACGCGCATATCCGGCCTGACCTTGGCCAGCGTGCCCTGCTTGGCGACGTAGCTGACGAGCCCTTCCGGATTGGCGAATTCGTTGTCGCGGAAGGCGACGATGATGCCCTTCGGCCCGGCCTCGACCTTCTCGACATTGGCGCGCTTGCACAGCGCCTTGATCGCGACGATCTCCAGCAGCTGCTTGACCTCCTCCGGCAGCGGGCCGAAGCGATCGACCAATTCGGCGCCGAAGGATTGCAGTTCGGCGTCGTCGTCCATGGTCGAGAGGCGCTTGTAGAGCGTCAGCCGCAGCGTCAGATCGCCGATATAATGCTCGGGGATCATCACCGGCGCGCCGATCTGGATCGTCGGCGACCAGTGCGCGTCGCTCTCGATCTCGATGCCCGCCTTGAGCGCGGCGACTGCCTCTTCCAGCATCTGCTGGTAGAGCTCGTAGCCGACCTCCTTGATATGGCCCGACTGCTCGTCGCCGAGCAGGTTGCCGGCGCCTCGGATGTCGAGGTCGTGGCTGGCGAGCTGGAAGCCGGCCCCGAGGGTATCGAGCGATTGCAGAACTTTCAGGCGCCGGTCGGCCTGCTCGGTCAGCTTGCGGTTGGCCGGCACGGTGAAGAGCGCATAGGCGCGCACCTTCGATCGGCCGACGCGCCCCCTGAGCTGATAGAGCTGCGCCAGGCCGAACATGTCGGCGCGGTGGATGATCAGCGTGTTCGCGGTCGGGATGTCGAGCCCGGATTCGACGATCGTGGTCGAGAGCAGGATGTCGTACTGGCCCTCGTAGAAGGCGGTCATCACGTCTTCCAGCGTGCCCGCCGCCATCTGGCCATGGGCGATGCCGACCTTGCACTCCGGCACCTGCTTGTCGAGGAAGTCCTTGACCTCGGCGATGTCCTCGATGCGCGGCACGACATAGAACGACCGCCCGCCGCGATAGCGCTCGCGCAGCAGCGCCTCGCGCACGATCAGCGGATCGAACGGCGTGACGAAGGTGCGCACCGCCAGGCGGTCGACCGGTGGCGTCGCGATGATCGAGAGCTCGCGCACCCCGGTCATGGCGAGCTGGAGCGTGCGCGGGATCGGCGTCGCGGTCAGCGTCAGCATATGGACCTCGGCGCGCATCTCCTTCAGCCGCTCCTTGTGGGCGACGCCGAAATGCTGCTCCTCGTCGACGATGACGAGGCCGAGATCCTTGAAGTCGATGCCCTTGCCGAGCAGCGCGTGGGTGCCGACGGTGATGTCCATCGTCCCGTCGCTGATGCCCTGCTTCACCGCCTTGAGATCAGGGGCAGACACGAAGCGCGAGGCCTGGCCGACCTTGACCGGCAGGCCGGCAAAGCGCTCGGCGAAATTGCGATAATGCTGGCGCGCCAGCAGCGTCGTCGGCACCACGACCGCGACCTGCTTGCCGGCGAGCGCGGCGGTGAAGGCGGCGCGCAGCGCCACCTCGGTCTTGCCGAAGCCGACATCGCCGCAGACCAGCCGGTCCATCGGCCGCCCGGCGGCGAGGTCCTCCAGCACGGCGTCGATGGTGTTCTGCTGGTCCTCGGTCTCCTCATAGGGGAAGCGGGCGCAGAACTCGTCATAGAGCCCGTCCTGCGGCACCAGGCGCGGCGCCTCCTTGAGGGCCCGGGCGGCGGCGATCTGGATCAACTTGCCCGCCATTTCGCGGATGCGCTGTTTCAGCTTGGCCTTGCGCGCCTGCCAGCCGCCGCCGCCGAGCCGGTCGAGCACGACCTCGGTGTCTTCCGAGCCATAGCGCGAGAGCAGCTCGATATTCTCCGCCGGCAGGAACAGCTTGGCGTCGCCGGCATAGTGGATTTCGAGGCAGTCATGCGGCGCGCCGGCCGCGGTGATCGTCTGCAGCCCGACGAAGCGGCCGATGCCGTGGTCGACATGGACGACGATGTCGCCGGGCGTCAGCGAGGACAACTCGTTGATGAAGTCCTGCGGGCGGCGCGCCTTCTTGCGCGGGCGCACCAGGCGGTCGCCGAGGATGTCCTGCTCGCCGATAACCGCGAGCTTGCCGGCCTCGAAGCCGGTCTCGAAGCCCCAGACCGCCAGCGCCGTGGTGCCGGGCTTGAGGTCGAACGCCGCCCGCAAGCTACCGGTCATCTGCACGGTCTTGAGGCCGTGATCGGCAAGGACATGAGCGAGGCGCTCGCGCGAGCCCTCGGACCAGGCGGCGAGGATGACGCGCCGCCCTTCGGCCTCCAGCGCCTTCACATGCGCGACGGCCGCGTCGAAGACGCTGCCGGAATTGTCGGCGCGCTCGGCGGCGAAGCTGCGGCCCTGCTTGCCGCCGAGATCGACGACGAGCTTGCCTTCGCTTTCCGGCAATTGGAACGGGGTCAGCGAAGCGACACCGGCCTCGCCAATGAGGCCGCGCCAGTCGGCCGGCGTCAGATAGAGCGCCTCCGGCAGCAATGGCTTGTAGGGTATCGAGCCCGGCGAGGGCTGGTCGAGCGCGCTCTTGCGGGCGTCGTAATAGTCCTTGATCAGGCTGATCCGTTCGCCGACCGCGTCATCGGCATGATGGTCGAGCACGATCGGGACGTCGGGCAGATAGGTGAAGAGCGTGTCGAGCTTCTCCGCCAGCAATGGCAGCCAGTGCTCCAGGCCGGCCGGACGCCTGCCCTCGCTGACCGCCTCATAGAGCGTGTCGTCGCGGCCGGGCGTGCCGAAGGTCGAAATATAGGACTGGCGGAAGCGACGAATGCTGTCGCTCGTCATCTGCGCCTCGGACATCGGCACGAGGTCGAGCCCGCGCAACTGCCCGGTGGTGCGCTGCGTCTCCGGATCGAAGGTGCGGATCGATTCCAGCGTATCGCCGAAGAAATCGAGCCGGATCGGCGCCGGCATGCCCGGCGGAAAGAGGTCGACGATGCCGCCGCGCACGGCGAACTCGCCGGTCTCGCGCACGGTTGAGGTCCTGAGATAGCCGTTGATGTCGAGCCAGCGCGCCAGTTCCTCGGTGTCGACCATGTTGCCCGGCGCCGCCGAGAAGCTCTCCGACGCCACCTTGCCGAAGGCGGGCACGCGCTGGAGCGCGGCATTGACGGTGGTCAGCAGCAGGCGCGGCCGGTCGCCCGACTTGGTGCGGGCGAGGCGCGACAAAGTCGTCATCCGGTGCGCGACGATGGAGGGCGCCGGCGAGACGCGGTCATAGGGCTGGCAGTCCCAGGCCGGGAACGTCATCACCTCGAGATCGGGCGCGACGAACTGCAGCGCGTTTTCCAGCACCTGCAGGCGCTGGCCGTCGCGGGCGATGAAGACGATCAGCGCCGGCCCTTCCGACTTCTTGGCCCTGGCGCGCGTCAGGTCGGCGAGCACGACGGCGTCGAAGCCATCGGGCACGCCGGCGAGCATCGGCTTGTCGCCGCGATTCAGCGCATCGAGGATGCGCTCGAGCTGCGGCTTGGCGATCTGGGTAGGAGGCGGAATGCTCATTCGATCATCGACGAGGGATCGTCGGCCTTCTGATAGTCTGCAACGGGTGTGATGGTGATTGTCTCGACGCTCGCCCGGAGTTTCCCGAAGGCACCGAAGCAAGGCTCGATCTCGAACTCGATATCACCTGCGCCGACACCGGTTCCCACCTGGGTCGGGTGAGGCTCCGTGGCTTTGGCGAAACTCAGGGTCATGTCGCCCATGACATTCTGGTGATTGAAGCCTTCGAGCGACAGATCGATGGCATTCGAGCCATCGAAGAAAAACGTGACGATCAAGTCGGGCCGTGGCGAACCATCACGCCGACCAGGAACCGACACACTCAAGGATGCGCCTTGTCGGTCGAGATCAAGGCGCAGCAGCTCCGCATCATGGAACGACGGGTAGCCGCCGAACCAATCCAGCAGTTCGCGGCCGCCCGGAATCGACTCCAGAACACGAATGGTTTCTGCAGTGGCTGGATCGACTTCGCGCGCCATCAGTGAATACCCGGTATCCAGTTCACACGTGGATCGGCTTGTCGTGCTGGTGGAAGGCCTTCAGCCGCCGGAAGACATCGCTGTCGTAGTTTTCCGGCACTTCAGCCTCCCCCGTCACCCAGCTCAACAGGTCGCGGTCGAGCACCTCGATCAGCCGCTCGAACTCGTCGAGCTCGGCCTCGCTCAGATTGCCGATCTGCGCATCGGCGAAACGGCCCATGATCAGGTCCATCTCGCGCATGCCGCGATGCCAGGCGCGGAACAGGATCTTGCGCCGGCGCGGATCGAGATCGGCGCTGCTACGGGTCGAGCCACTCATCATCGGCCTCGCGAAATGGAGATAGGGCCGGCCCCGTCGCGGTGCCTGCCTCGGATAGCTATCTGGCTGATTAGCGATATAGCTATGCCCCTTCGCGAAGTCAGCGGCATTCGTGCCGCTGACTTCGCACTCCTGACATGCCGTGAAGCCATTGCGCCCATCCGTCCTCGATCAACTCTTTGCTCCGGCGACCGCGCTTTCCGGCGTCGGCCCCAAGCTCGCCAAGGCGCTCGACAAGCTGCTGGGCGAGGAGACGCATGCCGCCCGCGTCATCGACCTGCTCTTCCATCTGCCGACCGGCGCGATCGATCGGCGGCCGAGCAATAGCATCGCCGAGGCGCCGATCGGCGAGGTCGCGACCTTCTCGGCGCAGGTGACCGAGCATCGCCCTGCCCCGCCGACCAAGGCGAAAGCGCCCTATCGCGTCATCGTCGAGGACGAGACCGGCGACGTCACGCTGGTCTTCTTCCATGCCGATGTCCGCCATCTCCTGCAGAGCCTGCCAATCGGCGCCTATCGCATCATCTCCGGCAAGCTCGAGCTCTGGGACGGCATGCGCCAGATGGTGCATCCCGACCGCATCCTCGATCCCAAGCTCGCCGCCACCCTGCCCTCGGTCGAACCGGTCTACGGGCTGACCGAAGGCATCGGCGGGCGCGTCATGGCGCGCATCGCCGCCGGCGCGGCCGAGCGCTGCCCGGAGCTGCCGGAATGGCAGGACCCGGCCTTCCTGGCGCGCCACGACTTCGTGCCCTTCCGCGACGCTATCCACGCCTTGCATCATCCGGTCGATCTGAAGGCTGCGACAGGCGAAACGGTCGTACGCAGGCGCATTGCCTATGACGAACTGCTCGCAAGCCAGATCGCGCTCGCCCTCGTGCGCCGCCAGCAGAAGAAGGCGGCCGGCCGCGCCACGGCAGGCGATGGGGCGCTACGCCATGCCATCGAGACCGCCCTGCCCTTCACGCTGACCGACGGCCAGCGCAAAGCGATCGCCGACATCCATGACGACATGGAAAAGCCCGAGCGCATGCTGCGCCTGCTGCAGGGCGATGTCGGCTCGGGCAAGACGGTGGTCGCGCTGATGGCGATGGCGGCTGCGGCCGAGGCGCGGCGGCAATCGGTGCTGATGGCGCCAACCGAGATCCTGGCCCGCCAGCATGCCGAGCGCCTCGCGCCGCTCGCCGACAAGGCCGGGCTCAAGCTCGCGCTGCTCACCGGCCGCGAGAAGGGCGCCGGCCGCCGGCAGGTGCTGGAGGGGCTGGCGAATGGCGAGATCGACATCGTCGTCGGCACCCATGCCCTGTTCCAGGAGGGCGTCGCGTTCCATGACCTCGCGCTCGCCGTCGTCGACGAGCAACATCGCTTCGGCGTGCATCAGCGCCTGCTGCTCGGCGCCAAGGGCGAGGCGGTCGACATCCTGGTGATGACCGCGACGCCGATCCCGCGCACGCTGGCGCTGACCTGGTTTGGCGACATGGACGTCTCGATCCTCTCGGAGAAACCGGCCGGCCGGAAGCCGATCACCACGCGGGCGATCTCGCTGGAGCGCTATGACGAGGTCGTCGGCGCGGTCGGGCGCGCTTTGGAGAGCGGCGCGCAGGTCTACTGGGTCTGCCCGCTGGTGCAGGAATCCGACACGCTCGACGTCGCGGCGGCGCAGGAGCGCTTCGAGGCGCTGCAGGCCCTCTTCGGCGACAGGGTCGGCCTGCTGCACGGCCAGATGCCCGGGCGTGACAAGGACGCTGCCATGGCCGCCTTCTCCGGCGGGCAGACGCGCGTGCTGGTCTCGACCACGGTGATCGAGGTCGGCGTCGACGTGCCCAATGCCTCGGTGATGGTGATCGAGCACGCCGAGCGCTTCGGCCTCGCCCAGCTTCACCAGCTGCGCGGGCGGATCGGGCGGGGCAGCGCCGCCTCGACCTGCCTCCTGCTCTACAAGGGTCCGCTCGGACAGGTGGCGGAAGCGCGCCTCACCATCATGCGCGAGAGCGAGGACGGCTTCCGCATCGCCGAAGAAGACCTGCGCCTGCGCGGTGAAGGCGAGGTCTTGGGCACGCGCCAGTCCGGCTCGCCCGACTGGCGCATCGCCCGACCGGAGATCGACGGCGACCTGCTGGCGGCGGCCCGCGACGATGCCCGCCTGCTGATCGAGCGCGACCCGCATTTGGAGACGCCGCGCGGCCAGGCGATCCGGACGCTGCTCTACCTGTTCGAGCGCGATGTCGCGATCCGCCTGCTGCGGGCCGGCTGAAGGACACTCAGTTCCGCGCCTCCGGAGCCGGCGGGATGCGGGCGACCACCTTGAGCTCGAAATCGAACCCGGCGAGCCAGGTCACGCCAATGGCGGTCCAGGTCGGATAGGGCGGCTCGCCGATTTCCTCGGCGCGGATGGCCATCATCCTCTCGAACTGCGTCGGCGGGTCGGTGTGGAACGAGATGACGTCGATCACGTCGTCGAAGCTCGCGCCGGCGGCTGCCAGTACGGCCCGCAGATTGGCGAAGGCGCGCCGGACCTGATCTTCGTACACCGGCTCGGGCGAACCGTCCTCGCGGCTGCCGACCTGGCCGGAGATGAACAGTAGGTCGCCATGCCGGACGGCGGCCGAGTATTGATGGGCGTCGTAGAGCGCGTGGCGGTTGGCTGGGAAAATCGCGTCACGTTTGGACATGTCGGCTCCTATCTGAATGTTCGATGCGCGGGCTTGATGCAGCCCGGGTTTGCGCAGGCGGTCAGAGCCGCGCGAGCTCGGCTTCGGTGAAATCGGCGGCGAGCGAGATGTCCCGCTGGCGATCGAGTTCGATCATGCGATCGCCGAGCGCCTTGCGGATGTTGGCGTAAGCGTCGGCACCGAGCGCCAGTCGCTTCGGGAGCGGGCTCTTCTGGTCGGCGAGCCCGATCATCGCATCGGTCACCCGTTCGGGGTCGCCCTTGACGATCCAGGAGCCCCGAACCGCCGCACGGGTCTGGCCGACCGGCGTGTCTTCATAGGCTGCGATCGGATCCGCATGGGCGAGGTTGCCGCCGAACTCGGTGCGGGTGGGCCCAGGCTCGACCAGGGTGAATTCGATGCCGAACGGCGCCACCTCCGGCGCCACGGTCTCGACGAAGCCTTCGATGCCCCATTTGCTCGCGTGATAGAGGCTCAGGCCCGGATAGGCGATCTGGCCACCTTCGCTCGACACCTGCTGGATGCGTCCGCCACCCTGCTTGCGCAGATGCGGCAGCGCCGCCTGGATCAAGCCGATCGAGCCGACGAGGTTGGTGGCGATGATGTCGCGGACCTGCTGATCGCTTACCTCTTCGGCCGCGCCGACAAGACCATAGCCGGCATTGCTGACGATGATGTCGATCCGACCGAACACTCCAAACGCCTGATCGACTGCGGCGCGCACCGAGCGCTGATCCCTGAGATCAAGCGCGATGATGCGCAGCCGCTCCTGATGGCGTTCCCGCAACTCGGGAAGTGCGTCCTCCCGGCGGCTGGTGCCGATGACCCGGTCGCCGCGCGCCAGAGCCTTCTGCGCCAGCAGCCGGCCAAAGCCAGACGACACGCCGGTGATGAGCCAAGTCTTGTCCATATCTCGTGCCTTTCGGTTTGATGCCGGCATGAGATAGGGAAGAAGCATTGTTCGGATTAGTCATTGAAACCCGTACAAGCTGATGCAAAATCACCAGCAATGGCTCGCCCCTCGCTCAACGACCTCACCGCTTTCGTCACCGTCGCGACCCTTCGCAGTTTTCGGCGCGCGGCGGACGAGCTCGGCACCGCGCCTTCCACGCTGAGTCATGCGATGCGGGCGCTCGAGGAGCGCATGGGCGTGCGCCTGCTCAACCGCACCACCCGCAGTGTCGCGCCGACCGAAGCCGGCTTCGAGCTGCTTAGCCGCCTGCAGCCGGCGATTGCGACGCTGGACGCAGCGCTGGACAGCATCGCCACGTTCCGCGGCCGTGTCGCCGGCAGCGTGCGTATCAACGCACCGCGCCTGGCCGCAGCGCTGCTCGTCCGCGAGGTTCTTCCCGTGATGGCGGAGCGCTTCCCGGACGTCGCCGTCGACCTCGTCGTGGAAGGCAAGCTCATCGACATCGTGGCCGCCGGCTTCGATGCCGGCGTGCGTCTCGTCGACTCGATCCCGCGGGATATGGTCGCCGTGCCCTTCGGCGGCCCCGTCAGCTTCATCTGCGTTGCGTCGCCGGCCTATCTCGAGCGCTTTGGCACCCCGGATACGCCGGATGCCCTGCGGCAGCATCGCTGCATCGGCCACCGCATGCCCAGCGGCAAATTCTATCGCTGGGAGTTCGAGCGCGCGGGGCAGGAGCTGACGATCGATGCCGGCGGCTCGGTCATTCTCGACGATGAGGAGCTCATGGTCGAGGCCGCGATAGGTGGGCTTGGCATCGCCTATGTCGCAAGTCCGGCCGCCGAAACAGCTCTGGCAGCAGGACATCTACGCCAGGTGTTAACCGCCTGGGCATACCCTCCCGAAGGGATCGCCATCTACTACCCCGGCCACCGCGCCGTGCCGCCGGCGCTGCGGGCCTTCCTCGATGTCGTGAAGGCGCTGCGAAAATAGGCAGCAGCAATCTCGATCAAGCGGCCCCGCCTCGCCTCCGCCATGGTGCCGGCGTTTCGTGAGTGAGCCCATGGACCCGATCAAGAAAGCCCTCTGGTGCATCGAAAGCCGCTTCGCCTCCGAGCTCTCGCTCGACGAGATCGCGGAGGTCAGCGGCGTCTCGCGCTTCCATCTCAGCCGCGCCTTCGGCGTGGCGACCGGCCGCTCGGTGATGCGCTATGTGCGCGAGCGCCGGCTTTCGGAAGCGGCGCGCCAGCTAGCTGATGGCGCGCCCGACATCCTCCAGGTCGCGCTCGACTGGGGCTATGGCTCTCACGAGGCCTTCACCCGCGCCTTCCGCGAGCAGTTCGGCATCACGCCGGAAGAGCTGCGCTCAAGGCGCGATCTGTCATCCCTTGCTCTCGTGGAGCCTCTGTCCATGCACGCTGCAAACCGCACTCCCCTCGCCGAGCCGCGTATCGTCACCGGCAAGCCCATGCTGATCGCCGGCTTCAGCGGCCATTTCTCGGTCGAGAATACGCAGGGCATTCCACTGCTCTGGCAGAGGATCGTCCCGCATTTCGGCCATATCCCCGGCCAGAAGGGCTTCGTCGCCTATGGCGCCAGCTATAACTGCGACGATGTCGGCGCCTTCGACTACATCGCCGGCGCAGAAGTCTCGTCCTTCAGCGACCTGCCCGAAGAATTCACCCGGCTGAGCGTGCCGGAGCAACTCTGCGCCGTGTTCGAGCACAGCGGCCATATCACCGGCATCAAACAAACGTTCGAAGCAATCTGGCGCGACTGGCTGCCCAAGTCAGGCCGCGAGCCGGCGATGGGCGTGACGCTCGAATTGATGGACGAACGCTTCGACGGCGCGACCGGCAACGGCGTCGTCGAGATCTGGGTGCCGCTGAAGGGCTGAACTATTTCGCCCCGTCGGTCAGTGGCTGGCCGGGCTGGATCAGCCCGGCCGACATGATCAGCTTGGCGCCATCCTCGACCGAGATCGACAATTCGACGATCTCGCGTCGCGGCAGATAGAAGAAGAAGCCGGTGGTCGGGTTGGGCGTGCAGGGCAGGAAGACGCCAATTTGTTCGTTGCCATCGGGCAGCTTGCCGGCAATCTCGGGCGCCGCCTCCTGCGCGATGAAGACGATCGACCACATGCCAGGCTGCGGGA
Organism: Rhizobiales bacterium 2SD; assembly: GCA_005502805.1. Taxonomy (GTDB): domain Bacteria; phylum Pseudomonadota; class Alphaproteobacteria; order Rhizobiales; family Beijerinckiaceae; genus Allobosea. The sequence continues at coordinate 109,007 of SCMY01000004.1, forward strand.
ACTGCACCATGCCGACGGTGCGGAACGAGGTGCCGGACTGCGAGAAGATCGTCTCGAAGATCTGCTTCACGCCCTTGTAGAGACCGCGCACCACCGGCATCCGGTTGAGGAGCGCCTCGCCGGCGCCGATCAGCGAGCGCCCAACCAGGTTCGCGGCGAAGAAGCCGATCACCGTCAGGCCGATCAGCGCGATGACCAGACCGAATCCGGGCAGCGGGAACGGCAGGTAGTTGTCCGGCCAGAACTGGGCCGGCACCAGCGGCTTCACCATGCCGTCGACCAGGTTGATGAACCACCAGGTCACCGAAGCGGTGATGGCGAGCGGCGCGGCGAGCACCAGCCCGGTCAGGAAATAGCGCCTGAGCCTGGTGCCGAAAGTCGGCCGCAGCAGATCCGTCTGGACGACGAGGCGCGGATCGGGCGTGCGAGCAGTCATCGACGATCCGGGTCTCCATCGGCTCTTGCGGCCCGATCATATTGCGCCGCACTATCAGACGATAGCCGAGCGGGAGCCGCTGGCTAGCCCCCGATTCGTCGATGTGCCTCGTGTCCGAACCGTCCAGCCCTCAGCCCCGCTGGCATCGCCCGCTCTATCTCGCAGCCGGGTGGCTCTGCGTGCTGCTCGGCGTCGTTGGGCTGGTGCTGCCAATGATGCCCGGCACAATCTTCCTGATTGCCGCGGCCTGGTGTTTCTCGCGATCCTCGCCACGCTTCGAAAGCTGGCTGATCGATCATCCCTGGCTCGGGCCGGAGGTCGTGCGCTGGCGCAAAACCGGTGCGATCGCCCGCAGGACGAAGTACATCGCCTGCGGCTCGATGGTGCTGAGCTTCATCATCGTGGCGGCGACCGATGCGCCGCCGATAGCGCTCTGGCTGAGCGGCGCCGGCCTGATCGCGGCCGGCACCTATGTCGCGAGCCGGCCGGAGCCGGCTGACGAGCAGATCACTCGACGGTGACCGACTTCGCCAGGTTGCGCGGCTGGTCGACGTCCTTGCCCATGAAGACGGCGGTCTGATAGGCGATCATCTGGATCGGCACCGAATAGACGATCGGCGCGAACAGCGGATCCATCTCCGGCATGATGATCGTCGCCTCCGGCACGATGCCAGCTTCTTCAGCGCCCTTGGCGTCGGTGATCAGAATGATCCTCCCGCCGCGCGCCGCAACCTCCTGCATGTTCGAGGCGGTCTTCTCGAACAAGGCGTCATGCGGCGCGATCACCACGACCGGCATATCCTCGTCGATCAGCGCGATCGGGCCGTGCTTGAGTTCGCCAGCCGGATAACCTTCCGCGTGGATGTAGCTGATTTCCTTGAGCTTCAAGGCGCCTTCCAGCGCCAGCGGGAAGGCCGTGCCGCGGCCGAGATAAAGCACGTCTCTCGCCTTGGCGAGCTTGCGGGCGAGCTTCTCGATCTCCGGCTCCAGCGTCAGCGCCTGCGCCATCAGGCCGGGCAGCGCGATCAGCTCATGGACATAAGCCGCCTCCTGCTCGGCCGAGAGCGTGCCACGGGCACGGGCGGCGGCGATGGCGAGACCGGCGAGCGCGGTCAATTGGCAGGTGAATGCCTTGGTCGAGGCGACGCCGATCTCGGGGCCGGCCAGTGTCGGGGCGACGACATCGCTCTCGCGGGCGATCGTCGAGGTCGGCACGTTGACGACGGACATCACGTGCTGGCCTTCCTGGCGGGCATAGCGCAGGCAGGCGAGCGTGTCGGCGGTCTCGCCCGATTGCGAGACGAAGAGCGCGAGCCCGTTCGCCGGCAGGGGCGCCTCGCGGTAACGGAATTCCGAGGCGACATCGATCTCGACCGGCAGGCGCGCCAGCTTCTCGAACCAGTATTTGGCGGTGAGCCCGGCATAATAGGCGGTGCCGCAGGCCGAGACGGAGAGGCGCGACAGGTCCGTCCAGTCGAACGGGGTCTCGAAGGGCAGCCGCGTCACGCCGTTCGCCATGTCGACATAGTGCGTCAGCGTATGGCCGACCACTTCCGGCTGCTCGTAGATCTCCTTGGCCATGAAGTGGTGATGGTTGCCCTTCTCGACCAGGAAGGCGCCGGCGGCGACGCGCTGGGCCCGGCGCTCGACCTGGCTCCCGTCGGCATCGTAGAAGGTCGCGCCTTGGCGGTTCAGCACCACCCAGTCGCCCTCGTCGAGATAGGCGATGAGGTTGGTGAAGGGCGCCAATGCCAGCGCGTCCGAGCCGAGATACATCTCGCCGTCGCCGATGCCGACAGCAAGCGGCGAGCCCTTGCGCGCGCCGATCAGCAGGTCTTCCTGTCCTTCGAACAGGAAGGCGAGCGCGAAGGCGCCGCGCAGATGCGGCAGCGCAGCCCCGACCGCAGCGACCGGGTCCCTGCCGCGGTCGAGCTCGCGGGTGACGAGATGGGCGACGACCTCGGTATCGGTCTCGCTGGTGAAGACATGCCCGTCGGCCTCGAGCTCGGTCTTGAGCTCGCGAAAATTCTCGATGATGCCGTTATGGACGACCGCCAGCTTCTCGGTGGCGTGCGGGTGAGCATTGCTCTCGGTCGGCTTGCCATGCGTCGCCCAGCGGGTGTGGCCGATGCCGATCAGGCCATCGAGCGGTTCGCTGGAGAGGCGCACTTCGAGATTCTTGAGCTTCCCCTCGGCGCGGCGGCGGCTGAGCCGGCCGCCTTCGAGCGTCGCTACACCGGCTGAATCATAGCCGCGATATTCGAGCCGCCGCAGCGCCTCGACGACCTGGCCCGCGACGGCCTGCTTGCCGAGAATGCCCACGATCCCGCACATGGATGTGCCTCACCCGTTAATGTCGATGCGCATCGCAATAGTCCGAGGACGCGCGAATGCGAAATCACGTTGAATGTCGAACTGTGAACGAAATGCCTTGCAAATCGCCTATTGCCGGGCCTTTCGGGCCTGGGCGGCGGCTCTGAAGGCCGATGCCCAACCCTCGCGCTCCATCTGGCGCCCGCGCGCGACGGCGAGTGCGCCGGGCTTGACGTCGCGGGTGATGACCGAGCCGGAGCCGACATAGGCGCCGGCCCCGATCGTCACGGGCGCGACCAATGCGGAGTTGGAGCCGATGAAAGCGCCCTCGCCGATGAACGTCTTCGATTTGAAGAAGCCATCATAGTTGCAGGTGATGGTGCCGGCGCCGATATTGGCGCCCGCACCGATCTCGGCGTCGCCGATATAGGTCAGGTGGTTGACCTTGGCGCCCTCGCCGATCGCCGATGCCTTGATCTCGACGAAGTTGCCGACCCGCGCGCCCTTCGCCAAGGCGGCACCAGGCCGCAGGCGAGCATAGGGGCCGATCGAGGCGCCAGGCCCGATGCTTGCCCCTTCCAGATGCGAGAAGGCATGGATGACGGCAGTGTCCGCGACCCTGACGCCGGGGCCGAAGACGACATTGGGTTCGACCACGACGTCGCGACCGATCTGCGTGTCATGGCTGAAGAACACCGTTTCGGGCGCGACGAGCGTGGCCCCGGCCAGCATCACCTCGAGCCGCTTGCGACGCTGGAAATCGGCCTCCACCACCGCGAGCTGGGCTCGGTCGTTGACGCCCTGGACCTCGACCTCGGGCGCGACGCGGGCAACGGCCTTCAGGCCCTGCGCACGCGCCACCGCGACGGCGTCGGTCAGGTAATATTCGTTCTGTGCATTGGCGCAGCCGATCGCATCGAGGATGCCGAGTGCCTTGGCCCCGTCGAGCGCCATCAGCCCGGCATTGCACAGCGTGATCCTGCGCGTCGCCTCATCAGCATCCTTGTGCTCGACGATTTCGCGCAATTCGCCCTCTTGCGTGACGAAGCGGCCATAGCCGGTCGGATCGCGCGTCTCGAATCCGAGCGCCGCTACGGCAGCGCCGCCATGCAGCGCCTTGCGCAGATCGGCGAAGGTCTCGGGGCGGACCAGCGGTGTGTCGGCGAAGGCGACCAGGACATCGTCATGCTCGCTGGACAGGCTTTCCCGGGCCGCGAGCACCGCATGCGCGGTGCCCTTGCGTTCGGCCTGGACGAAGACCGCCGCATGCGGCGCGTGCTTCTTCACTTCAGCTTCGACATCTGGCCGGTCGGGCCCGATCACCACGGCGAGCGCATCGGCGCCGGCCGCGGTCACGGCTGCCAGCGCATGGCCGAGCAGCGAGCGGCCTGCAACTTCGTGCAGCACCTTCGGCCGCGCCGACTTCATCCGAGTCCCCTCGCCGGCCGCCAGCACGATGGCGAGGCAGGTCCGGGCGGGCTGCATTTCCGTCATGATCGTCCTGTCACATGCTCTTGAAGAGGAAACGCGGCCACGACCGGTCGTCGTCCCGGGTGCAGGCGAATGCCGCACCGGCGGTGGATAGCCGATAGCGAGCGGATTTGGCAAAGCCCAGTGAACGATACGTCATCACGCCGGCTCCGAGCCGGCCGGCTGGCGAGGCTTCGTTTGCGGCATGGCATTCCTGCATGCAAGGCGTCCCTTTTTTCGTTTTTGACCTTGCGCTGCGCTTTTCAGCTCCGCGGAAAATGCTCTAGAAGCGCATGGCGGCAGAGCTTTGCCGGCCCAAGTTGGAACTGATGTCGAAATCCTTGAATCGCCGTCGATTTTTGAGCCTCGCAGCGACCGGCGCCCTCGCGCAGCGGTTTGCCGTCGGCACCGCGGCGGCTCAGGCCCCGACGACATGGGCCGGGCTGGTGCAATCGGTCATCACCGAAGGACAACGCTTCGATCCGGCACTCGTCATCGAGGCTGCCCGTGTGCTTTCGCGCCGGCCGATGGTGCCGCTCGTCGCCACCGATTTGCCGGAAGGCTACGCCACCCTGCCCTACGACCAATATGTCGGGATCCGCGCGCAGCCTTCAGGCATGATCTGGGCAGGCGAGAATCGCGGCTTCACCGTCGAGCCGCTGCACCGGGGCTATGTCTTCTCATCCCCGGTCAGCCTGTTCACGGTTGAGGACGAGATCGTCCGGCGCGTCGCCTTCGACCCCGGCAAGTTCAACTACGGCCGCGTCGCGCCGCCGCCAGCCGGGCTCGATCTGCAGTTCTCCGGTTTTCGCGTCTCCGCCGGGCTGGAACGCCCTTATGAGCTCGCGCTGTTCCAGGGCGCGACCTTCTTCCGCGCTCTGGCACGCGGCCAGAATTTCGGGGCGCTGGCCCGCGCCCTGATTCTGCGCCCGGGCGAGACGCGCGGCGAGGAGATCCCGTTTTTCCGCGCCTACTGGATCGAGCGGCCGAGTCCGGCCGCCGGCGTGCTGATCATCCATGCGCTGCTCGATTCCGAGAGCGTCACCGGCGCGGTGCGCATGACCCTGCGCCCCGGCGACGTCACCTTCATCGATGTCGAGATGACCCTGTTCGCTCGCGCCAATCTCGACCATGTCGGCTTCGGCTGCGTGATGGGGACCTATCTCTCCGGCCCGCAGAGCCGGCGCGGCTTCGACGATCTGCGCCCGGCTGTGCACGAGGTTTCCGGCGTGCAGATGTTCACCGGCAATGGCGAGTGGATCTACCGGCCGCTCAGCAACCCCGCCAACCTGCAGGTCTCATCCTTCCAGGATTCCAACCCGCGCGGCTTCGGCCTCGTTCAGCGCGAGCGCGATCCCAACGCCTTCGTCGATGACGACCAGCGCTTCGAGCTCCGGCCGAGCGTCTGGACGGAGCCGCTCGGCGAATGGGGCCCAGGCTCGGTCCAGTTGATCGAGATCCCCAGCGAATCCGAGCTGAATGACAACATCATCAGCTATTGGCGGCCGCGCCAGCCGATCGCCGCCGGCAGCGAGACGACGATCGCCTATCGCCAGGCCTGGTGCTGGCAGCCACCGGAGCGGCCGCCGCTCGCCATTGCGACGCGTATCCGGCAGGGCCGCGGCTCGCAGGCGCGCCGCCGCCGCTTCCTCATCGACTTCACGGGCGACCGGCTCGGCGATCCCGCTTTGGTCGCGGCCATCCGCGCCAACGTGACCGCGACCCCCGGAACGATCCAGAACCTGCGGCTCTGGCCCTACCCGGAGCGCCGGACCATGCGGGTCTCCTTCGAGGTCGACCCCGGCAGCGAGACGCTCTCGGAACTGCGCCTGGTGCTCGACGCTGGCGGCCAGCCGGTTTCGGAAACCCTGCTCAATCGGTGGACTTGGTGACCGTGGACCTAGCTCCCCGCCCGGCCGAGATCGACGTCGCGACCGGCTATCGCGCCCCGGTCGAGGCGACGCCGGCCGAGAGCCGGCTGAACATGCCGGTGCAGTCCTTCCGCAGCTGGAAGGCCTCCGAAGCGCGTAAGCCGGCCGCAGCTGCGGCCTGGCGCACGCCCTGGCTGGCGCGCGCATTCGTCTTCGGTGGCGCCTGGGCGCTGACCGCCTACGGCGCCTGGGAGATGTATCATGTCGTGTCGGTGAGCCGCACGACCTTCCTGCAGTACGTGTTGCTCGTCCTCTTCACGGTGAACTTCTCCTGGATCGCGCTGGCCTTCACCAGCGCCATCCTCGGATTCTTTGCTTTGCTCCTGCGCCTGGTGAAGAGCCCGCGGGCCGAGACGCTGACCCAGAAGACCGTCGTGGTCATGCCGATCTACAATGAATCGACGGCGCGGACTTTCGCGGCCGTGGCCGCGATCCGCGAGTCGATCGAGGCCACGGGCCTAGGCTCCCACTTCGATTATTTCATCGTCTCCGACACCACCAATCCCGACATCTGGGTGGCGGAGGAGCGCGCTTTCCTGGCCCTGCGCCAGCGGCTCGGGCCGGATGCGCGCATCTATTATCGCCACCGCCCGAAGAACCATCACCGCAAGGCCGGCAACATCGCCGATTTCGTCACGCGCTGGGGCGGCCATTACGAGCACATGGTGGTGCTCGACGCCGACAGCCTGATGACCGGGACTTGCATCGTGCGTCTCGCCGCGGCGATGGAGGCCGATCCCGACGCCGGCATCATCCAGTCGCTGCCGCTGATCATCAATCGCAACACCTTCTTCGCGCGCCTGCAGCAGTTTGCGGCACGGGTCTATGGCCCGGTGATCGCGACCGGGCTGGCGATCTGGTCCGGCCGCGACGGCAATTACTGGGGCCACAACGCGATCATCCGCACCAAGGCCTTCGCCGATCATTGCGGCCTGCCCGATCTCAAGGGCAAGCCGCCCTTCGGCGGCCATGTCCTCAGCCACGACTTCGTCGAGGCGGCGCTGATCCGGCGCGCCGGCTGGTCGGTCTACATGCTGCCCGACCTGACGGGCTCCTATGAGGAGAGCCCGCCCTCGCTGATCGACATCGCCACGCGCGACCGGCGCTGGTGCCAGGGCAATCTTCAGCATTCGCGCATCATCGGCGCCAAGGGCCTCAAGCTCTCGACCCGCCAGCACTTCGCCACCGGCATGATGGCCTATCTCGCCTCGCCCTTCTGGCTGATGCAGCTGGTGGTCGGCATCCTGATCGTGCTGCAGGTCAACTACGCCCGGCCGGAATATTTCACCGAGGAGTTCAGGCTCTTCCCGGTCTGGCCGCGCTTCGACCCCGAGCGAGCGCTCAATCTATTCGGCCTGACCATGGCGATCCTGCTCGCGCCGAAGCTGTTCGGCCTGCTGCTGACGCTGTTCGACGGCAAGCTCAGACGCGCCTGCGGTGGCGGCATCCGTCTCGTCCTTTCGGCGCTGCTCGAGATCCTGTTCTCGGCCTTCTTTGCGCCGATCATGATGGTGATCCAGTCCGGCTCCGTCTTCCAGATCCTGGTCGGGCGTGACACCGGCTGGAATCCCCAACGCCGCGACGATGGCTCGATCCCGCTCAACGACATCGTACGCCGGCACCGCGCCCACACGCTGCTCGGCCTGGTTGCCGGGCTGTCGGCCTTCATGATCGCGACCTCGCTCTTCGCCTGGATGTCGCCGACGATCGTCGGCTTGCTGCTGGCGATTCCGCTCTCCTGGGCGTCGGGCAACCTCGCGCTCGGCCTCTGGCTGAAGCGGCGGGGCCTGTTGATGACGCCTGAGGAAGGCGACCCGCCGGCGATCGCCTTGCGGGCCAATGAGCTTCAGGCCGAGTTTGCGCAGGCCGGTTTCGACGACGCCGACGGGCTCGCCACCCTCCACGCCGATCCGATGCTGCGTGCGACGCACGAAGCGATGCTGCCGCATGTCCAGGCGCGTCGGCGCGGCGAGATCGAGCCCGACCGCGCCGTAGCGCAGGCCAAGCTGATCGACGCCGAAACGATCGCGGACGCAGTGATCTGGCTGAAGCCAAAGGAGCGCATGGTCGTGCTGCACGACCGCGCTCTACTCGGCCTGCTGGCCAATCTGCCGGAAGGCCCCGCCCATGCCAGCGCCGAGGCTGCAGGCCGCTGACCGATCGCCACTCGGCGGGCAGACGTGCAGCCGGGGCGGCCAAGCAATCTGTGCGCCATCATCTGTTCCGATGATTTTCAACCGGGCCGGACCGGGCATTCTCGCCGTCACACAACGGAGAAAATGCCATGCAACGCCGCCAATTTCTTCTTGGGCTGCTCGGTATCGTCGCGGGCAGCGCGACGCTGACAGCATCTCCGCCTGCCCAAGCCGCAGCTGGCCCGCTCGATCTCGACCGGGTCCTGGCCGCCGCCCCTGAAGCGGATGCGGAGTACTCGCTGCTCGTCGGGCGATTGACGCACCGCCGGCGGGCAGGCGGCTGGTGGCGCCGGCGCGTGGCCAGGGCAAGGGCCTGGGGACGCAGAGGACGGCCGGGTCGGCGCTGATCCAGCGCCGCGCAGACCGCCGAACCCCGCGAAAGCCGTCTTCGCTCAGCCCAGTTCGAAGACGATGGCGCAGCCGGATGCCGCGCTCGCCGGAACGACGAGCCGAGCGCCCTCAAGGCGGCAGGCGATGTCGCATTCGGCGAGGCGCGCCCGGACAATGTCGAGATCCGGCACCGTCACCGCGAAGCCGGCGAAATGGGTTCGCGGCTCCCGGATCTCGTCGTCGAGCATGACCTCAGCGGCCCCGGCGGTCAGCACTTCCAGCCGCCCGCGCGGCAGCGGCAAGCGCAGGCCCGCTTCAGCTGTCGCGAAGCTGCCCGCACCGGAGAACGTGCTGAGGAAGGCTCTCTGCGCGGCTGGCTCCCGCGCCACCAGGAACACGGCTGAAAGCCCGCTCGCGCCGTTCTGATGCTGCTGGAATGCCGGGTTCCAGAAGTTCTGCGGCTCATGCTGCTGACATAGGAAGAAGCCGCATTCCGGAGCCGCCGGGTTGTCGGCAAAGGCCAGCGAGAAGGCGACGCGCACCTCGGTGCCGTCAGGCCGGCGCGCCTGGCGCTCGAAGAAAAAGGGCTCGAAATCGCCGATGCCGTCATTGCGAAAGCCGACAGCATCACCGGCAGCATCGCGGCTTTCCAGCACCAGCATCGACATGCCTTCGCCGCGCGCCAGCGCATCGCGAACGAAGGCGCCGAAAGAGAAGCGCCGGGGCGCATGCGGCGGGATCAGCGTGGCATCGCCCACCGTGATCAATTCGAGGAAAGCGCCGGGGAACTGGACGATCCGATTCTCGGTGCCCCAGGGATGGCGATTGCGCGCGCCGACCCGAAATCCGAGCTTCTCGTAGATTGCACCGGTTGCATCGAGATCGGCGACGCCGATCACGAGATGGTCGAGGCCGCGCGCGTTGGTCGTTTCAGGCATGGGCGAACCGTAGGCTTTGGGCGCTACGGCTCGATGAAATGCGGCACGAAGCGCGAGGTGTTCTTGGTGATCGGAGTCGTATCCTCACGCACCCCGAGCCCGCAAGGCTGCGAGGCGACGAGCCAGGAGCCGAGCACCGGATAGTTGCCGTCGAAATTCGGCAACATGGCGGTGGCCTGCAGGATGAAGCCCTCGGCGCCATAGGGGCCGTCATCACTGTCGCGGACCGCCCCGCCCTCGACCAAGGTCACATTGGCGCCCTCGCGCGAATAGAGCGGCTTGCGCACATGACTGGTACCGAGCTCGGCGCAGCGCGGATCGTCCTCGAAATAGGCCGGGAGCAGATTGGGGTGACCGGGCGCCATCTCCCAGAGATAGGGCAGCAGCCCCTTGCTGGAGACCAGCGCCTTCCAGGGTGGCTCGACGAACTGACAGCGCGAACCGGCGAGCGCCGAGGCGTATTGTTCCCGAAACAGCCACTCCCAGGGATAGAGCTTGAACAGCATCTCGATCGGCAGGCTGGCGCCGTCGCAGAAGCGCCCGTCGGCGAGCAGCCCGATCTCCTCGATGAAGGTGAAGCGAGCGTCGATCCCGGCCTGACTGGCGCAATCGATCAGATAATCGACCGTGCCCTTGTCCTCGAAGCTGCCCTGCACGCAGGTGAAATGCATGCGTTCCGGCTTCGGATTGCGCAGCTCACCGAAGGCCGCGATCAGGCGCTCGTGCAGCGAGTTGAACTGGTCGCAGCCGCGCGAGATGGCGCCCCGCGCCATCGCCTGCTCGAGCCAGTCCCACTGCACCACGGCCGCCTCGAACAGCGATGTCGGCGTATCCGCGTTGTACTCGAGCAGCTTGGCCGGGCCCTTGCCGTCATAGGCGAGATCGAGCCGGCCATAGAGATTGCGGTCGCCACGCTGCCAGCTGTCGCGGATCAGGCCCCATTGCGCCTCGGGAATAGCGAGCCGGCGCAGGATCGCCTCGTCCTTGAGGGCACGCTCGACGAAGGCGAAGCAGAGCCCTTCGATCTCGCTGGTCGGCGCCTCTATGCCCTCCTCGATCTCCTTCAGCGAGAAGGCATAGGCGACGCTCTCATCCCAATAGGTCTCGCCGTCGAGGGTGTGATAGGCGAAGCCGAGGCGCTCGACCTCCGCCTGCCAGTCCTTGCGAGGTGCTACGCGAAGCCGTTGCATGGGATGAGCACCTGCCAGGATGTCTCAGGACGACGAGAACGAGGAGAAGGAGCGCGAGGACGAACCGAAGCCGCCGCGCGAGGCGACGCTCGGCGTGCTCGCCATGCCCGTCGAGGAGATGTTGCGGGCGACCATCGCCTGGCCCGACGTCGTCGTATAGGCGCGCGAGCGGCTACTGCTGCCGCCATAGTAGCCACCGGAGGACGATGAGGACGACGAACTGCGTGCCGGTTGCTCGCATTCCGGTCGACCGGAGCCGGGCTGACGCGTGCCGGGCGGGCAGGCTGAACTCGTCGGCGGCAGCAGTGGCTGGGCCGCGCCCCCGCCGGACATGAACTGCCGCGCCAGCATGATCCCCGCCAGCGCCGGGATGAAGACCTGGGCGTTGTTCCAGACGGCGCTCTGGCAGCCGCTGGCGCCGAACTCCTGCTCGCAGGCAGCGCTGCTGGTGAACTTCTTGGCGTCGCGCAGATGATTGGCCGAGGCCTCGTTGAAGCGCTGCTCGCACTGGCTGGCGCTGAGCTGGTTGGCCGCCCGGCACTCGGCGAGATTGTTGTAGATCAGCGAATCGTCGGTCTCGCCGCCGGAGAGCGACCAATAGGTCGCCACCAGCACGACGCCCGCGGCGGCAAGCCCGATCTGGGTCGAGCGCTTCATCGACGCCTCCTCATTCGGTCATGCTGGCGGCGGCGAGCGTGCCGCTGAGGACGGCTATCACCGCCAGCATCGCAGCCGAGGGAATGCGGTCCTCCTCGATCTTGCGCGACAGGTCGGGGATGGCGAATCGGGCAAAGCCATAGGCGCCGAACTGGATGACCATGGCGATCACCGCCCAGATCACAAGGTCGGGGATGCTGGCCGCCTGTTCGATCGCCTTTTCGAGCGGCACCGAGAAGCCGATGAGATTGCCGCCGAAGGCGATCGCCGCTGAGAGATTGCCGCCCCGGATCAGCGCGATCTCGTCATGGTTGGTCAGCCGCATATAGACTGCGGCGAAGCCGGCGATCAGCGCGAAGCCGACGCAGAAATAGAGGAGGAACGCCGGCAATCCGGCCATCGAGATCGTCATGCTGCCGCCCCTTGCATGCCATGATGGTCAAGGCGCTCACTATACGTCAGCGGCGCGGATGCGCCAGACTGTCGCAGACCACTTCGCCGCTGCGCGAGAAGGCTCGTCACGGAGAGACCCCATGAAGGAAAGACATGCCCATTGCTCTTGTGGGTCTCTGAGCCTGATCTGCAGCGGCGAGCCTGCATCGGTCTCGCTCTGCCATTGTCGCGAGTGCCAGCGGCGCACCGGCAGCACCTACGGCATCGCCGCTTTCTTTCAGCGTTCGCAGGTCAAGATCAGTGGGCAGGCCACGGCCTATCGCCGCGAGGCCGATAGCGGCTTCGACGTCGCGCAGCACTTCTGCCCGCGCTGCGGCAGCACGGTCTATTGGGAGCCCTTGCGCAAGCCAGAGATGATCGCGGTCGCGGTCGGCGCCTTCGCCGATCCGGATTTTCCGGCGCCCGGCAAGCAGGTCTACGTTCAGCACCGCCACTCTTGGGTCGCGGTGCCCGTCGACTGAGCCGCTGGATCAGACCAGGCGGCTCTGCACCACCGCCGCCTCGATGAAGCTGGCGAAGAGCGGGTGCGGCTCGAACGGGCGCGACTTCAGCTCGGGATGATACTGCACGCCGATGAACCAGGGATGGTCGGGATATTCGACCGTCTCCGGCAGCAGTCCATCGGGCGAGACGCCGCTGAAGCGCAGGCCCTTGGCCTCGAGCACCTCGCGATAGCCCATATTGACCTCGTAGCGGTGGCGATGCCGCTCGGAGATCTCGGTCGAGCCGTAGATCTTGGCGATCTTGGTGTCGGCCGCGAGCGTCGACTGATAGGCGCCGAGCCGCATCGTGCCGCCGAGATCGCCGCCGGAGAAGCGCTGCTCCAGCTCGTTGCCGCGCATCCACTCGGTCATCAGGCCGACCAGGGGCTGTTCGGTCGGGCCGAACTCGGTCGAGTTGGCGTCCTTGATGCCGGCGAGCGAGCGCGCCGCCTCGATCACCGCCATCTGCATGCCGAAGCAGATACCGAAATAGGGCACCTTGCGCTGGCGGGCGAAGCTCGCCGCCTTGATCTTGCCTTCGGCGCCGCGATGACCGAAGCCGCCGGGCACCAGGATGCCGTGGACATGCTCGAGGAAGGGCGCCGGGTCCTCCTTCTCGAAGACCTCGGACTCGATCCAGTCGAGATTGACCTTGACCCGGTTGGCGATGCCGCCATGGGTCAGCGCCTCGATCAGCGACTTATAGGCGTCCTTCATCCCGGTATACTTGCCGACGATGGCGATGGTGACCTCGCCTTCCGGGTTCTTGATCCGCTCGGAGATGCGGCGCCAGTTGCTGATGTCGGGCGGAGTCTTGTCATCCATGCCGAACGCCGCCAGCACCTCGGTGTCGAGGCCTTCGGCATGGTAGGAGAGCGGGACGTCGTAGATCGAGGCGACGTCGCGCGCTTCGATCACAGCCGTCTCGCGAACATTGCAGAACAGGGCAAGCTTGCGCCGCTCCTCCGGCGGGATCTCGCGATCGGTGCGGCAGAGCAGGATGTCGGGCTGGATGCCGATCGAACGCAATTCGGCGACCGAATGCTGGGTCGGCTTGGTCTTCAATTCGCCTGCGGTCGGGATATACGGCAGCAGCGTCAGGTGCACGAAGATGCACTGGCCACGCGGCAATTGCTGGCTGATCTGGCGGATCGATTCGAGGAAGGGCAGGCTCTCGATGTCGCCGACCGTGCCGCCGATCTCGACCAGCACGAAATCGTAGCCGTCATTGCCGGAAAGGACGAATTCCTTGATGGCGTTGGTGACGTGCGGGATCACCTGGATGGTGGCGCCGAGATAGTCGCCCCGGCGCTCGCGCGTCAGGATGTCCATGTAGATGCGGCCGGTGGTGATGTTGTCGCCCTTGTTGCAGGGCCGGCCGGTGAAACGCTCGTAATGGCCGAGGTCGAGATCGGTCTCGGCGCCGTCATCGGTGACGAAGACCTCGCCATGCTGATACGGGCTCATCGTGCCCGGATCGACATTGAGATAAGGGTCGAGCTTGCGCAGGCGGACCTTATGGCCACGCGCCTGCAGGAGAGCAGCCAGAGCCGCCGCCGCCAGGCCTTTGCCGAGCGAGGACACCACGCCGCCGGTGATGAAGACATACCGCGTCATGGGAGGTCACCTTTAACGCCTAGAGTTCGATTCGCTAAGCACGCCTGCGCAGGCCAGTCCTGTGCGCTGTGCTTGTCCACAAAAGAGAAGGGCCGGTTTCCCGGCCCCTGCCCTTGTCCCGTCCCGGTCACCGTGTCGGCGTTCCCGGCTGCGGCGGTTGTGACCCGCCCTGGTTCTGCATCTGCCGGAGCTGGTCGAGCACCCCGCCGGCATTCGGCGCCGAGGGCCCGCTCGGAGCCGCCGGAGCGGTCGTGCCGGCCGGCGCCGGGGCGCCGTCGATGATCGAGCGCTGCGTGCGGCCCTGCGTCGCCATCACTGCGAGCACGATCGAGGTGATGAAGAACAGGCCGGCAAGGATCGCCGTGGCGCGGGTCAGTGCGTTGGCCTGCCCACGGCCGGTCATGAAGCCGCCGACACCGCCGCCACCGCCCGAGCCCATGCCGAGGCCGCCGCCTTCGGAACGCTGGAGCAGCACGACGCCGACGAGCGCGATCACGATCAGCAGGTGAATGACGATGAGGACGTTCTGCATGGCTCACGAAATGGGTATGGCGCAGGCGCCTGCCAAGATGGCGGCATCCCGCGGATCGGCGCTGCCCATAGCATGGGCTTTGCGCCCATGCCACCCGCGAATTTGATGTCCTTGACTGAGGATCAGGCGCAGGCCCGCGCGATGGCCAGAAAATCCTCTGCCTTGAGGCTGGCGCCGCCAACGAGTGCACCGTCGACATTGGCGACGTTCATCAGCTCGGCTGCATTGCTCGGCTTGACGGAGCCGCCATAGAGCAGCTTGACGCTGGCGGCCATGGCCTTGCCGAGGATGCGCCCGAGCTCGGCCCGGATCGCCTCATGCATCTCGGCAACATCGGCCGCTGTCGGGGTCAGGCCGGTGCCGATCGCCCAGACCGGCTCATAGGCGATCACGAGCGAGGCAGCCGTCGCGCCCTCTGGGACGGAACCGCGCAATTGCTTCTTCACGATCGCCAGCGCCTTGCCGGCCTCGCGCTCGTCCTTGGTCTCGCCGACGCAGACGATCGGCGTCAGCTCCGCCGCCAGAGCCGCCTCGGCCTTGGCCTTCACCACCGCGTTGCTCTCGCCATGCAGGGTCCGGCGCTCGGAGTGGCCGACGATGACATAGGTCGCGCCGGCATCGACCAGCATCGGCGCCGAGACTTCGCCGGTATAGGCGCCGTTGGCATGGGCACTGCAATCCTGCCCACCGGTCGCGATGCGCGCGCCGATCAACGACGCGCTCAGCGTGAACAGCAACGTCGCGGGCGGGCAGATCGCAAGATCGACCGAGCGCCGGAGGCCGGCGTCGGCACCCTTCGCGACCTCGGCGGCGATGGCGAGGTCCGCCTTCAGCCCGTTCATCTTCCAGTTGCCCGCCACCAGCGGCTTGATCGCTCGCGTCACGTCTGCTCTCCAAATCTTGTCCACTGGGCTCTAGCAACGCCGTCACATGATCGCAATCGAGGCTGACCGCAGCGATTGCCGGAAGGCGCCGCTCTTCCTATAAGCGGCGCGCAGCGGCATGGCCGCGAGAGGATCGGGAAGACAAGACCATGATGATGCAGGGCATCCGCAAGGCGGGGCAGAGCTTGATCGGCAAGCTCATCATCGCCGTGATGTTCGGCTTCCTGATCATCTCATTCGCGATCTGGGGCATCGGCGACATCTTCCGCGGCTATGGCCGCAACGCCGTCGCCGTCGTCGGCAAGACCGAGATCAGCCTGGAGCAGGTGCGCACCGCCTATCAGAACGAGATCCAGCAGCTGCAGCGCCAGCAGCGCCGCCAGATCAGCCCGGACCTCGCGCGGGCGCTCGGCCTCGACCAGCGCGTGCTCTCGCGCCTCGTCACCGACGCGACGCTGGACCAGACCGCGACGAAGATGGGCCTCGCCGTCTCCGACGAGACCGTGCGCAACATCCTGTTCAATGATCCGAACCTGAAGAACGCCGCCGGCCAGTTCGAGCCCAGCCGCTTCAACGAATTGCTGCGCGCCATCGGCATGAGCGAGCAGCAATTCGTGCGCGAGCAGCGCGCCGCGACGATGCGCCAGGAGCTCGCCGAGATGGTGATCGGCGCCGTCACGGCGCCAGGGGCGCTGCAGGAACTCGGCCACCGCCTGCGCCATGAGAAGCGCGAGATCGGCTACATCACCTTGCCCGACAGCGCCGCCGGTGAAATCGCCGCGCCGACCGACGAGGTGCTGCGCAAGTATTTCGACGAGCGCAAGGCCACTTTCCGTGCTCCCGAATACCGCACCGCCAATGTGCTCGTCCTGACGGCTGCCGATCTCGCCGATCCCGCCAAGGTCAGCGACGCCGACGCCCGCGCCCGCTACGAGCAGGTCAAGACCCAGCGCTTCGGCACGCCCGAGCGCCGCACCGTCCAGCAGATCGGCTTCCCCTCCATCGAAGAGGCCAAGGCGGCAAAGGCCAGGATCGACGCCGGCGAGACCTTCGAGGCGGTCGCTGCCAGCCGCAACATCGGCGTAGCTGATCTCGCGCTCGGCACCTTCACCCGCGAGGGGTTGTTCGACCCGGCCGTGCGTGACGCTGCTTTCGCCCTGGCGCAAGGCGCAGTCAGCGAGCCCGTGCAGGGCGGTTTCGGCATCGTGCTGCTGCGCGTGCCGACGATCGAAGCGGCTCATCTCAAGAGCTTCGAGGAGGTCGCCGACGAGGTCCGCCGCGACGTCGCGACCAGCCGCGCCAGCGAGCAGCTGACCGAGCTGCACGACAAGATCGAGGACCAGCGCGCCTCGGCCAAGCCGCTGCCCGAAATCGCCAAGGAGTTCAATCTCGCGCTCCGCACGTTCGGCCCGGCCGATTCCGGCCTCCGCAAGGCCGATGGCACGCAGGAAACCGCCCTCCCCGGCGGCGATGCGACGCAGCAGGCGATCTTCCGCTCCGATATCGGCGTCGACAACGAGGCGGTGCGCCTGCCGAACAATGGCGGCTATGTCTGGTACGACGTCAGCAAGATCGATCCGCCGCGGGAGCGCAATTTCGACGAGGTCAAGGCCGAGGTCGAGAAGCAATGGCGCGCCGACGAGGTCGCCTCGCGCCTCTCGGCCCAGGCCCGCGAGATCGTGCAGAAGCTCGACGCCGGCGAGAAGCTCGATGCGCTCGCCTTCGCCCAGGGCCTCGCCTTCGAGAACGCCACGCTCGGCCGCCAGGACCAGAGCGATGCCCTGCCGCGCAACGTCGTCTCGCTGGTCTTCGGCACGCCCGCCGGCAAGGCAGGCTCGGCCGCGGTCGACAATGCCGGCCGGGTCGTCTTCCAGGTCAAGGAAGCGACGGTGACGCCCTATGTCCGCACCGCCGAGGAAGCCGAGAACTTCGTGCGACTGCTGACCTCGAGCATCAGCGAGGACATCCTCGCGCAATATGTCAGCAAGCTGCAGAGCGATCTCGGCGTGCAGGTCAACCAGGCGGCGTTGCGCAACGCCACCGGCGGCCAGAACTGAAGCGGGACGCATGGATCCGGCAGCCGACTTCGCCCGCTTCGCCGCCGCCTACGCCGCCGGCGAGCCGCAATTGCTGACGCTGTCGCTGGTCGGCGATTGCGAGACGCCGGTCGCCGCCTTCCTCAAGCTGCGCCACGCCTACAATGGGCCGGCGTTCCTGCTCGAGTCGGTCGAGGGCGGCGCGGTTCGCGGCCGCTACTCGATGATCGGGCTCGATCCCGACCTGATCTGGCGCTGCCATCGCGGTCAGGCTTCGCTGCGCCGTCTCGCTCAGGACGAGGATTTCGTCGCCGATCCGCGCCCGGCATACGAGTCACTGCGTGCCTTGCTCGCCGAGAGCGCGATCCCCGATCGCGACGGCCTGCCGCCGATGGCTGCCGGCGTCTTCGGCTATCTCGGCTATGACATGGTGCGCCTGATGGAGCGCCTGCCGGAGCCGAAGGCGACCGGTCCAGGCGTGCCCGACGCCATCCTGACCCGGCCGACACTGATGGTCGTGTTCGATTCGATCCGCGACGAGATTACCGTGGTGACGCCGGTGCGCTCGCAAGCGAACGTCCCGGCCCGCGCCGCCCATGAGCGGGCGCAGGAGCGGCTGGAGGCAGTGGTGCGGGCACTCGAAGGCCCCCTGCCCGCCGAGGCCGGCATCGACATTGCCGCGATCCCCCATCCGGACTCGACCTCGAACACCAGCGAGGCCGAGTTCCACGCCATGGTCGCGCGGGCGCAGGAATATGTCCGCGCCGGCGACGTCTTCCAGGTCGTGCTGTCGCAGCGCTTCGAGGCGCCGTTCGAATTGCCGCCCTTCGCGCTCTACCGCGCTCTGCGGCGGCTCAATCCGGCGCCCTTCCTCGGCTATCTCGATTTCGAGGCCTTCCAGATCGTCTGCTCCAGCCCCGAGATCCTGGTCCGGCTGCGCGACGGCAAGGTCACGATCCGGCCGATCGCCGGCACGCGGCCGCGCGGTGCGACGCCGGCGGCCGACGCCGCCCTCGCCGACGAATTGCTGGCCGATCCCAAGGAGCGGGCCGAGCACCTGATGCTGCTCGATCTCGGCCGCAACGATGTCGGCCGTGTCGCGGAGATCGGCAGCGTCAGCGTCACCGATTCCTTCTTCATCGAGCGCTACAGCCAGGTGATGCACATCGTCTCGAACGTCGAGGGCCGCATCTCCGGCGAGCACGACGCGCTTTCAGCGCTTGCCGCCGGCTTCCCGGCCGGCACCGTCTCCGGCGCGCCGAAGGTGCGCGCCATGGAGATCATCGACGAACTCGAGAAGGACGGGCGCGGCGCTTATGGCGGCTGCATCGGCTATTTCGGCGCCAATGGCGAGATGGACACCTGTATCGTCCTGCGCACCGCCGTCGTCCAGGACGGCCGCATGCAGGTCCAGGCCGGCGCCGGAATCGTCTACGATTCGAACCCGGCTTCCGAGCAGCTCGAATGCATCAACAAGGCGAAAGCCCTGTTCAAGGCAGCCGAAGAGGCTGTGCGCTTCGCCGCGCGCAGCCGGCGGGGGCAGTGAGCGGGTAGCAATAGCCTGCATACGCGCACCCCAAAGACGCATGTCCGCTCACTTGCGCGGGGTGTTTTGGCCCGCGCATATTGCCGGTAGTCGAGATCGCCGCTCACTAGCCTCAAGGTTGTCGTGGGCGGCCACTCAGCAATCACAACCGGCCCTGCCCGCTGGCACGAATGCCTGATGCGGACAGACAGGGCTCGGTGACAAATGGAGAGGAAACCATGCGTTTGCGCGCAACCATGATCGGCAGCGGTCTTGCCCTGGCGCTTCTGGCCGGGACAGCCGCCATCGCCCAGCAGGCCCAGAAGGTGACGGTCGCGGTCACCGCCATCGTCGAGCATCCGGCGCTCGATGCCGCCCGCGACGGCGTCAAGAAGGCGCTGGAGGAGGCCGGCTACAAGGACGGCACCAACCTGACCTTCCGCTATGAATCGGCGCAGGGTTCCCCGGCCACGGCTGCGCAGATCGCCCAGAAATTCGCCGGCGAGAACCCGAACGTGATCGTCGCGATCGCGACCCCGTCCGCCCAGGCGATGGTGACGGCGACGCAGACGATCCCGGTGGTCTTCACCGCCGTGACCGACCCGGTCGCCGCCCAGATCGTCAAGGACAAGCAGGCGCCGGGCGGCAACATCACCGGCATCTCCGACTTCTCGCCGCTGGAGGCCCAGTTCGACCTGATCAAGGAGCTGGTGCCCTCGGCCAAGAAGATCGGCGTCGTCTTCAATCCCGGCGAGGCCAACAGCGTCGCGCTGCTCAACGCGGTCAAGGCGCTGGCACCGGCCCGCAGCCTGCAGATCGTCGAAGCTTCGGCCGGCCGCACCGCCGATGTCTCCGCCGCTGCGCAAAGCCTCGTCGGCAAGGTCGACGCGATCTACCTGCCGACCGACAACACCATCATCTCGGCGCTCGGCACGGTGCTCGCCGTCGGCACCGACAACAAGCTGCCGGTCTTCACCGGCGACACCGAGTCGGTCCAGAAGGGTTCGGTCGCCTCGATCGGCTTCGACTATTTCCAGGTCGGGGTCGAGACCGGCGCCGTGGTCGTGCGCGTCCTCAAGGGCGAGAAGCCCGGCGCCATCCCGGTCAAGAACGCCAGCGGCAGCAACCTCGTCATCAACGCCAAGGCGGCCGCCGCCATGGGCGTGACGATCCCGGCGGCCGTGCAGGCTCGCGCCAAGCAGGTGATCAACTGACCTGACAACGCGGCGGCGTCCCCGCGCCGCCGCACCGGCCGCCTACCCATTCCAGACCAGAACAAGCAGGGCGACCGATGAGTCTCATCGCCACCCTGGGCGCCATCGAGATCGGACTGGTGTTCGCTCTGGTGGCGCTCGGCGTCTACATCACCTTCCGCGTCCTCGACTTCCCCGACCTGACGGTCGACGGCACCTTGCCGCTCGGCGCCGCCGTCGCCGCGGCGATGATTGCGGGCGGGGTCAATCCGGTCTTCGCCACGCTGGCGGCGATCGTCGCCGGCTGCCTTGCCGGCAGCGTCACCGCCTGGCTCAATATCCGCTTCGCGATCCTGCACCTGCTCGCCGGCATCCTGACGATGACGGCGCTGTTCTCGATCAATCTGCGGGTGATGGGCGTGCCCAATATCCCGCTGATGAATCGGCCGACGGTGATCGACTTCTTTGCCTGGCTGAACCCGCTGATCGCCATGACCGGACTGCCCGGCCGCCCGACCTTGCGGGTGCTGGCCCTACTGATCATCGTCCTGGTGATCGGCGCCCTGCTCGCCCGCTTCCTCAAGACCGAATTCGGCCTTGCGATGCGCGCGACCGGCGCCAATCCGCGCATGGCGCGGGCGCAGGGCATCCGCACCGACATGCATGTCTATGTCGGCGTCGCCCTCTCGAATGGCCTCGTCGCTTTGGCCGGCGCGCTGTTCGCGCAGACGGCGGGCTTCGCCGATGTCAGCATCGGCACCGGCACGATCATCGCCGGCCTCGCCGCCGTCATCCTCGGCGAGACCATCTTCCGCACCAAGTCGATCGTCGTCGCGATCTTCTCCTGCCTGATCGGCGCCATCGCCTACCGGCTCGCCATCGCGCTTGCGCTCAACGCCGGCTGGCTCGGCTTGCGCGCCTCCGACCTCAATCTCGTCACGGCTGTGTTGGTCGGCATCGCGCTGATGCTGCCTGGTGTCGCCAATCCGCTGCGCAGCCTGTTCAAGCGGAGCGCGCCATGATCAGCGTCCGGGACGTCCATGTCACCTTTGGGCGCGGCACGCCGCTGGAGAACCGGGCGCTGCGCGGTCTCGACCTCAGCGTGGCCGATGGCGAGTTCATCACCGTCATCGGCTCGAACGGCGCCGGCAAGTCGACGCTGCTCAATGTCCTCAGCGGCGATGCCCGGGCCGAGCGCGGCACGGTCGAGGTCGACGGCATCGATGTGACGCGCTGGCCGACGCCGAAGCGCGCCAGCCTGATCGCCCGCGTCTTCCAGGACCCGATGGCCGGCACCTGCGAACGCCTGACGATCGAGGAGAACATGGCGCTGGCCCAGGCGCGCGGTCGCGCCCGTGGCCTCGGCGCCGCGCTCGACAAACCGCGTCGCGCCCTGTTCCGCGACAAGCTGGCGATGCTCGGCCTCGGCCTGGAGAACCGCCTCGGCGATTCGATGGGCCTGCTCTCGGGCGGCCAGCGCCAGGCAGTCAGCCTGCTGATGTCGACGCTGGCGGGTACCAAGACCCTGCTGCTCGACGAGCACACCGCCGCGCTCGACCCACGAACCGCCGCCTTCGTGCTCGACCTGACCCGGCGCATCGTCGACGAGCAGAAGCTGACCGCGCTGATGGTGACCCATTCGATGCGCGACGCGCTCGACCATGGCAGCCGCACCGTGATGCTGCATGAGGGCAAGGTCGTCTTCGACATCGCCGGCGAGCGCCGCAAGGCGATGGACGTGCCCGACCTGTTGCGCCTGTTCAAGCAGGTGCGCGGCGAGGAGCTCTCCGACGACAGTCTGCTGCTGAGCTGAGCTGAGACTTCACGCGCAAATCGGATCGGAGCGCTGACAGCGCGACAACTCAGGCTGGATATTGGTGATCTGCCCGATCGCCGTCGGCGTTACTCGTTGACGGCAACGATCTTGCCGCCGCGCCGTGCGTAAAGCCGATTCGACAACAGTGAAAAGCCCTCTTTCACCGTGACATCGATCAGACGCCTCGCGATGGCTTTGCCATCCGGGGTGTCATCGAACACGAAGAGCTGGTCTCGCCGAGGCACGGCAATCAGCACATCGCTTGGGAATCGGGGCTTGATCGACGTCCAGAATTCTTCGAGGAGGACGAGGCTGGGAGACAGCGTCGTATTGCCTTCGACATAGTAGAGTTGACCAACTCCGAAGGCATCCTCGGCGACGATCTTGTCCAGCCATTGACGAGCGTTTGCGCGCGCCTCGCTCTTGATGTCGTTGATAGGTTTGTCTGGAAAATCGTCGAGCTTGACCGGGGTGAGCGAGTCCGGCCGATCGACCATATAGGCGATGCGAAGGTCGCCGACATAAGGTTCTGAAAGCAGATTCGACATCATCTTGCCGATCTCGGCGATGTAACTCTCGCTCCGCAAAACCAGAACGAACGAGCCCGCGCCCTGTGCGAACTGGGTGAGCCCGCGGATATGTTGGCCAATCGTTGTATCCGGATCGTCATCGGGATAGGCGCGCAAACGATTGAAGAGGTCAGTGAGGTCGCTGTCGACCGCAGTGCCACCAACCTTGAAGGAGAGCTTCTCCGTGGCCGTGCGATCCGGTGTTACATCGGTGACACTAGGAGTCTGACGCAGAATCCCGATGATGTGGTCCCGCAGTTCTGCCATCGTGCGAAGCGGGCGTGGCACCGCGTCGGCCTTGCCAACCCATCCGACAAGCGTTGTCAGCAACGACATTGCGATCACCTTCCTCCGCGCGAAGCGTCTCATTGACCGCTTTCCTCGCCCCGTCGCCGCGATGGTAGGACTACACGATGCAACCGGTACGTGCGCATCCTTCCTGAGGGAAATCAAGCGTCACTGCATCACACACCCGAGGTGGCGAAGATCGGTTGCGGCGGTAAACTCAGCGCGCGACAATTCGTACGTTCCGCGCCAGGAAATCGATGAAGGCGCGCATCCGGGCCGGCACGAAGCCGCCCTGCCCGAGATAGACGGCGTGAATGACCTCGATGTCGCCGGGATTGAAGTCGTCGAGCACCGTGACGAGCCGGCCTGCGGCGATCTCGGCCTCGACATGGAAGCGCCCGAGCCGAGCGAGCCCGATGCCGGCGACGGCGAGCTGGCGCGCGATCTCGCCATCGCCGACCTGGGTGTTGCCGACCGCGGCGATCGCGATCAGTGCGCCGTCGACGCGGAAGGGCCAGCCCTCGACCGACCTAGCGAAGTTGAAGCCGATCAGATTGTGCTTCGCGAGATCGGCCGGTGTCTTTGGTTCGCCATGGCGCGCGAGATAATCCGGCGAGGCGACTACGGCGACGGCGCTCTCGCCGATCTTGCGCGCCATCAGCTGGTTGCCGCGCAAGGGGCCGGGCGCGACGCGGATCGCGATGTCGGCCCGCTCCTCGATCAGGTCGACGACCTGGTCGGTGAAGACGAGATCGATCGAGAGCTCGGGATGCTCTGCCAGGAACGCCGGCACCAGCGGCAGCAGAACTTGATTGCCGAAGGCGACATTGGCGTTGACCCGCACCCGTCCGCGCGGCGCGCGACCCGCCGCCGCCTCGCATTCCGCCTCGGCGATGTCGGAGAGGATGGTGACGCAGCGCTGATGGAAGGCCTGCCCCTCCGCCGTCAGTTGCAGCTTGCGCGTCGAGCGGTTGATCAGCCGCGCTCCGAGCCTGGCCTCCAGCCGCGTGACCAGCTTGCTCACAGCCGACGGCGTCATGCCGAAGAGCTTGGCCGCGGCGGAAAAACCGCCACGCTCGACCACGGCCGCGAACACTTCCATCTCGCCGGAGCGGTTACTAAGCAGCGTTGCCATGGTGAACTCAAGTCACAAGTGATGTTACGAGCGGCATCCTAGTTCAAACCGCTGCATTGCACCATCTGGCTGGGCATCATTCCCTTTCGCCTGGCGCGGAGCGTCCCATGCCCATTGCCGTCTATGCCCTCACCGCCGGTGCCTTCGGCATCGGCACCACCGAATTCGTCATCATGGGCCTGTTGTTGCAGGTCGCCGCCGACCTTCAGGTCTCGGTGGCGATGACCGGCCTGCTGATCTCCGGCTATGCGCTCGGCGTCTTCGTCGGCGCGCCTGTCCTGACCCTCGCCACCCGCAAGCTGCCGCGCAAGCAGGTGCTGATCCTGCTGATGGCGATCTTCACCCTCGGCAACATCGCCTGCGCGCTTGCGCCGAGCTACGGCCTGCTGATGGCAGCGCGGATCGTCACCTCGCTGGCGCATGGCACGTTCTTCGGCGTCGGCTCGGTCGTCGCGACCAGCCTCGTCCCCGAGGACAAGAAGGCCTCGGCCATCGCCGTGATGTTCACCGGCCTCACCATCGCGACCCTGCTCGGCGTCCCCGCCGGTGCCTGGCTCGGCCTAAACTTCGGCTGGCGCGCCACCTTCTGGACCATCGCCGGCATCGGCGTCGTCGCCATGCTGGTGCTCGCCCGCCTCGTCCCGGCCGACAAGGGCAAGGTCGAGGTCGCCCCGCTGCGCCAGGAACTCGCGACGCTGGCCGACCCGCAGGTGCTGCTCGGCCTTGCCATGACCGTGCTCGGCTTCGGCGGCGTTTTCGCGGTCTTCACCTATATCCAGCCGATCCTGGTCGAGATCACCGGCTTCTCGCAGGAAGCCGTCTCGCCGATCCTGCTGCTCTTCGGCCTCGGCCTGATCGTCGGCAACATGCTCGGCGGCAAGTTCGCCGACCGCAACTTGCCGCTGGCTTTGCTCGTAACCACGGCGACGCTCGCCATCGTGCTCTTCGCCATGACGGCGACGCTGCGCAATCCCATCGCGGTAACGATCTTCGTCGGGCTGATCGGCGCCGCCGCCTTCGCTACTGTCGCACCCCTACAGATGCGCGTGCTCGACAAGGCTGGGCCGGCCGGGCGTAATCTCGCCTCCAGCCTCAACATCGCCGCCTTCAACCTCGGCAATGCCTTCGGCGCCTGGCTCGGCGGCGTCACCATCGACCATGGCCCGGGCTTGGCCGCCGTGACCTGGGTCGCAGCGCTGGTGCCGCTGGCGAGTCTGGTTCTGGCAGTGATCAGCCTGCGCCTCGACAAGCGCCCACAAGGGGCGCTGCAGACCGCCCCTGCCTCCTGCCCGCAGGCTTGAATATCAAAGGCTTCGCATAAGGAACTGAACCATGGACTACAGATATCTCGGCCGCTCCGGCCTCAAGGTTCCCGCCCTCAGCTTCGGCGCCGGCACCTTTGGCGGCCAGGGTCCGCTCTTCAGCAACTGGGGCACCAGCGACGCCAAGGAGGCGACCCGCCTCGTCGACATCTGCCTGGAAGCCGGGGTCAATCTGTTCGACACCGCCGACGTCTATTCGAACGGCGCCTCCGAGGAGATTCTCGGCGCGGCGATCAAGGGGCGGCGCGACAAGGTGCTGATCTCGACCAAGCTGACGCTACCGATGGGCGACGGTCCCAACGACGCCGGCTCCTCGCG
The DNA here is from genome assembly GCA_005502805.1 of Rhizobiales bacterium 2SD. Lineage (GTDB taxonomy): Bacteria > Pseudomonadota > Alphaproteobacteria > Rhizobiales > Beijerinckiaceae > Allobosea. Next base: position 134,637 of record SCMY01000004.1, read on the forward strand.
CAGTCGCCTGATCGACGGCACCGAGGCCGCGCTGCGCCGGCTCGGCAGCGACCATATCGACCTGCTCCAGCTCCATGCCTTCGACGCCTTCACGCCGATCGAGGAGGTGCTCTCGACCCTGGATGCGCTCGTCCGCGCCGGCAAGATCCGCCAGGTCGGCGTCTCCAACTTCGCCGGCTGGCAACTGATGAAGTCGCTCGCATTGGCCGAGAAGCACGGCTTCCCGCGCTATGTCGCGCATCAGGTCTATTATTCGCTGGTCGGCCGCGACTACGAGTTCGACCTGATGCCGCTCGGCCTCGATCAAGGTGTCGGCGCCCTCGTCTGGAGCCCGCTCGGCTGGGGCCGCCTCACCGGCAAGATCAGGCGCGGCCAGCCGCTGCCCGAAGGCAGCCGTCTGCATCAGACCGCCGATTTCGGCCCGCCGGTCGACGACGAGAAGCTCTATGCCATCGTCGATGTGCTCGACGCGCTCGCAAAGGAGACCGGCAAGACGGTTCCGCAGATCGCGATCAACTGGCTGCTGCAGCGCCCGAGCGTCGCCTCCGTGATCATCGGCGCCCGCAACGAGCAGCAATTGCGCGACAATCTCGGCGCCGTCGGCTGGGCCCTGACGCCGGAACAGATCGCACGGCTCGACAAGGCGAGCGCTATCGTTCCGCCCTACCCGGCCTTCCCCTATCATCGCCAGGAGGGCTTCGCCCGGCTCAATCCGCCGGTTGTTTGATACGCCAAACCCTTCCTAGTCATCCCGGACGCAGCGAAGCGGAGATCCGGGATCCATTCCGGAGCCTTCCCGATGGAGGTTCAGGCATGGATCCCGGGTCTCCCTTTGGTCGCCCGGGATGACTTAGTTTAGGGAACATCGACGCAGCTTGATTTTTTTCGCGCGGCCCTGTCGGCTGCCGGCCCGGCCGAACGTCCTTGGCCTGAACCGGAGCGCTGCGCATGCACTACGCCATCCTTTGCTATCATTCCGAAGAGGTCGTCATGGCCTGGACGAAGGAGCAGAACGAGGAGGTCATGGGCCGCCTCGAAAAGGTCCGCCAGCGCATCGCCAAGGAAGGCAAGCTCGGCCCGGTCGCGCGCCTGCTGCCGACCACGGCGGCGACGACCCTGCGCAAGGACCGCGATCCGCCGCTGATCATCGATGGTCCCTTCGCCGAGACCAAGGAGCAGTTCCTCGGCTTCTACATCGTCGACGTCGCCGATCTCGACGAGGCGCTCGGCATCGCGCGCGAGCTCGGTGAGGCCAATCCCGGCGGTGCCTTCGAGGTCCGCCCGCTCGCCGTCTATTACCCGGCCGGAGTCTGATCATGGCCGAGATCGCCTGGATCCATGCGGCGCTGACCTCGGCGCGCCCTCAGGCGATCAGCGCCCTGCTGCGCTATTTCCGCGATCTCGACATCGCCGAGGAGGCTTATCAGGAGGCCTGCCTCCGGGCACTGAAGACCTGGCCGCAGAACGGCCCGCCGCGCGATCCAGCCGCCTGGCTGATCTTCGTCGGCCGCAATGTCGCGCTCGACCAGGTCAGGCGGCAGAAGAAGCAGGAAGCCCTGCCCGACGAGGACAGGCTCTCCGATCTCGGCGATGCCGAGAGCGAGGTCGCAGAGCGGCTCGACGGCGGCCATTACCGCGACGACATCCTGCGGCTGCTGTTCATCTGCTGCCACCCCGATTTGCCGGCGACGCAGCAGGTCGCGCTCGCCTTGCGCATCGTCTCGGGACTCAGCGTCAAGCAGATCGCCCGAGCCTTCCTCGTCGGCGAGAGCGCGATGGAGCAGCGCATCACCCGCGCCAAGGCCCGCGTCGCCGCAGCCCACGTCCCGTTCGAGACGCCCGGCCCGGTCGAGCGCGCCGAGCGCCTCGCGGCAGTGGCGGCGATGCTCTACCTCGTTTTCAACGAAGGCTATTCGGCCAGCGGCGCCGAGGCGGATCGTCGCCGGCCGTTCAGCGAGGAAGCCATCCGCCTGACGCGGCTGCTGCTGCGCCTGTTCCAGACCGAGCCCGAGATCATGGGGCTGCTGGGCCTGATGCTGCTCCAGCACGCTCGTGCCGGAGCCAGGCTCGATGCAGACGGGCAGATCGTCCTGCTCGAGGATCAGGACCGCTCGCTTTGGGACCGCGAGATGATCGCCGAGGGCCTGGCGCTAGTCGACAAGGCGATGCGCCATCGCAAGCCCGGTCCCTACCAGATCCAGGCCGGGATCGCTGGCGTCCACAGCCGCGCCGCGCGGGCGGGCGAGACCGACTGGGCCCAGATCGATATCCTCTACGCCACGCTTGAGCATATCCAGCCTTCGCCGGTGATCACGCTCAACCGCGCGGTCGCCATCGCCAAGCTGCGTGGGCCGGAGGCCGCGCTCGCCATGGTCGAGCCGCTGGAGCAGTCGCTCTCGGGGTATTTCTACTTCTTCGGCTTCAAGGGCTGGCTGCTGATGCAGCTCGGCCGCGATCGCGAGGCGCGCAGCACCTTCGACCGCGCCATCGCCCTCGCCGGCTCGGCCAGCGAGGCCGCCCATATCCGTCAGCATATCGACCGGCTGATGCGCGAAAGCGGGCAAGCCGCGGCCGGCTGAAGCCGGTGACGGATCGTTGCTGAAAATTTTCAGGTGCCGTGTCGGCACCGCACCCGCCCGTTCGTCCTTGCTGCAAAGGGGCGACGAGCGATTGGCATCGGCTGGATAGGGCCGGGACCAAAAACTCGTCGATGACAACAGCTTGCTTTGGAATCTTGAACCTCAGGATCGGAGCGGCCATTGCAGCGAGGAGACCGACCATGACGCAGACCACCGTCAGCAAGGAAGACTGGATCGCCGCCCGCAAGGCCCTGCTCGTCAAGGAGAAGGCGCTGACCCGCCAGCGCGATGCGATCGCCGCCGAGCGCCGCGCTTTGCCGCGCCTCCGGATCGAGAAGGACTACCTCTTCGATACGCCGACCGGGAAGCAGACGCTCGCCGACCTCTTTCGCGGCCGCAGCCAGCTCATCGTCAAGCATTTCATGCTCGCGCCCGGCCAGATCGAGGGCTGCGTCGGCTGCTCCTTCGAGGCCGACCATGTCGATGGCGTGCTGCAGCATCTCGAACGTCACGACGTCGCCTATGTCGCGGTGGCGCGGGCGCCGCTCGCCGAGATCGAGGCCTACAAGAGCCGCATGGGCTGGCGTTTCCATTGGGTCTCGTCCCATGGCAGCGACTTCAACTACGATTTCGACGTCTCATACACGCCGGAACAGCTCGCCAACGCTTTCTACAATTTCGAAACGATCGCCTCGCCGCTGGAAGACCTGTCCGGCCACACCGTCTTCGAGAAGGATTCGGACGGGGCGATCTACCAGACCTACTCCACCTTCGGCCGCGGCGCCGAGGAGGTGCTCGGCACCTATATGTATCTCGACCTGACGCCGAAGGGCCGCAACGAGACCGGTCCGGCCGGTAACCTGACCGACTGGGTCCGCCCGCACGACCGCTACGACACGCCCGGCAAGACCGACATGACCGGCCGCTGGCGCGAGGAGGCCCCCTGCTGCCACGCCCCGGCGGCGGAATAGCCCCTGACGAGCGGGAGGACGCGATGATCTGTTGCTCCATCGGCGCGGTGACTTTGGCGGCCGGCCTGGCGAAGCGTCGCCAGATCGCCCGGCGGCTCGGCCTCGCCCTGCCGCTCCTGTCGATCGCCTTGCTGGGAGCGGCGGGCCTGTTTCTCGGCCAGCACGCCGGCCACTACGCCGAGCGCGCCCGTCTCAACCAGCGCGACCTGCTCGCCGAGGTCCTGGCAGCGCCGCTCTGCAGCGGCGCGCCTGTGGTTGCTGCAGAGCCGAGCCAATGAAGCCTTCAGCCGGCTCGCAAAAAATTTTCGCGCCGGCTGTCGGATCGGCCGAGGCGCCAGCGTCCTAGCAGCAGACGGGCGGAAAGATCGGCCCCGCAACGCCTGCCATCAGGAGGAAACCATGCTCACCTATCTTGCCATCGCCGTGCTCGCCATCATCGCCGGCGTCCTCATTGTCGCCGCACGCAAGCCCGATATCTTCGAGGTCAGCCGTTCCGCGACGATCCGGGCGACGCCCGAGCGCATCTTCGCCTTGCTCGCGGACTTCCAGGAATGGGGCGCCTGGTCGCCCTATGAGAAGAAGGATCCGGCGATGAAGCGCAGCTTCAAGGGCGCGACCTCCGGCGTCGGCGCCGTCTACGCCTTCGACGGCAACAAGCAGGCCGGCACCGGCGAGCTCGCCATCGTCGAGGTCCAGGCGCCGAGAAAGCTCGCCGTCACGCTCGACATGACCAAGCCGATGGCCTGCCACAACCTGATTATCTTCACCCTCGCCCCGGCCGAGGGCGGCACGCTGGTGACCTGGCGCATGGAAGGCGCCTGCCCGTTCATCGGCAAGGTCATGGGCACGATCTTCAACATGGACCGCATGGTCGGCGACGATTTCGAGAAGGGCCTCGCCGCCCTGAAGCAGGCCACCGAGAGGCCGCAGCTGGTTGCTGCCGCGGCCTGACCCTAGCGCAGTCGACTGTCCACCCCAGAGAAGCGAAAACCAAGGAGGAAGAGCCATGAGCAACGCAGCAGAACTCGACAAGCCGCAGGCCGGTGATCTCTCCGGCTGCATGCCATCCAAGCCCCAGGCGGAGCATGACTGGCTCCTCCAGCTCGTCGGCGAATGGACCTATGAGAGCGAGTGCATGATGGGTCCGGACCAGCCGCCGATGAAGTCTTCAGGCACGCAGTCCTACTCGTCGATCGGCGAGCTCTGGCTCGTCGGCGACGGCACCGGCAGCATGCCCGATGGCAGCCCGGCGAAGACCCGGATCACGCTCGGCTACGATCCGCTCAAGGAACGCTATGTCGGCTCCTTCATCGGCTCGATGATGAGCGGTCAATGGGTCTATTCCGGCACCCGCAGCGCCGACGGCAAAGTGCTGACCCTCGATACCGAAGGCCCCGACTTCACCAAGCCCGGCCAGACGGCGGCCTATCAGGACATCGTCGAGGTCAAGAGCCCGGACCATCACATCCTGTCCTCGCGCGCCAGGGGCGAGGATGGCCAGTGGGTCCAGTTCATGACGGCGCATTACCGCCGGGTGAAGTGACGGCTGGGCGCCGACGCGCCTTAAGGCCTTTCGAGGGCGCGGAGCGACCAGCTCCGCGCCCTCGCGCTTGACCGGGGCGCGCGTTCGGGGGCATGTGCAGCCCTGAGAAACTGGGTGGGAACGGCCTAGACGCGATGCGCATCCTGCTGATCGACAATTACGACAGCTTCACCTGGAACCTGGTCCACCTGATCGGCGGGCTCGGCGCCAAGGTCGACGTGCGCCGCAACGACACGCTCTCGGTCGATGAGGCCCTCACCGGCGAGCATGACGCGATCGTGCTCTCGCCCGGCCCCTGCACCCCGAACGAAGCCGGCATCTGCCTCGATCTCGTCCGCCAGGGCGCCGATAGGAAGCCGATCTTCGGCGTCTGCCTCGGCTTGCAGACGATCGGCCAGGTCTTCGGCGGCGAAGTGGTGCGCGCCCCCCTGCCGATGCACGGCAAGGTCTCGACCATCACCCATCGCGCCCGCGGCTTGTTCCACGGCATCAACGGCCCGCTCGACGCGACGCGCTATCACTCGCTGGTCGTTCGGCGCGAGAGCTGCCCGGCCGAGCTTTCGATCGAGGCCGAATCCGGCGACGGCATGATCATGGCGCTGTCGCATCGCGACCTGCCGGTGCACGGCGTCCAGTTCCATCCCGAGAGCATCGCCTCGGAGCATGGGGCTACGATCCTGCGCAATTTCCTCGATCTCGCCGAGCGATGGTCGCGCCAGAACACCAAAGCCGCCCTTTCCGCGACAGCCTGATCGATCGAGTTCCCATGGACGACTTCAAACCTTTCATCGCCAAGGTCGCGACCGGCGCCTCGCTGTCGCGCGAGGAGGCCCGTGACGCCTTCGAATCCATGCTCTCCGGCGAGGTCACCAACGCGCAGGCCGCCGCCTTCCTGATGGCGCTGCGCGTGCGCGGCGAGACCACCGAGGAGATTGCCGGCGCCGTCACCGCCATGCGCGCGCGCATGTTGCCGGTGGAGGCTCCGGCCGATGCCATCGACATCGTCGGCACCGGCGGCGATGCCTCCGGCTCCTACAACGTCTCGACCCTTGCCTCGATCATCGTCGCGGCCTGCGGCATCCCGGTCGCCAAGCACGGCAACCGCGCGGCGTCCTCGCGCTCCGGCGCGGCCGACGTCCTGACCGCGCTCGGCGTCAAGGTCGGGCTGGAGCCACCTGCCACGGAGCGCTGCATCGCTGAGGCCGGCGTCGGCTTCATGTTCGCGCCGACCCACCACGCCTCGATGCGCCATGTCGCGCCGGTGCGCACCGAGCTCGGCACCCGCACCATCTTCAACCTGGTCGGACCGCTCTCGAACCCAGCCGGCGTCAAACGGCAATTGATCGGCGCCTTTTCCGAGACCTGGCTCGAGCCGATGGTCAAGGTGCTGCAATCGCTGGGGTCGACCACCGTCTGGGCCGTGCACGGTTCCGATGGGCTCGACGAGATCACCACCACCGGCCCGACCCGCGTCGTCGCGCTGAAGGACGGCAGGATCGATAGCTTCAACATCGCTCCGGAAGACGTCGGCATCGCCCGCGCCCGGCCCGAGGATCTGCGCGGCGGCGAGCCGGCGCAGAATGCCGAGGCGCTGCAGGATGTGCTCGGCGGGGCGAAGAGCGCCTTCCGCGACATCGCCGCTTTTAACGCCGCAGCTGCGCTCGTCGTCGCCGGCAAGGCCGCCACGCTCGGCGAGGGACTGGCGCAGGCCTATTCGGTGCTGGACAATGGCAAGGCCAAGGCCGCGCTCGCGACCCTGGTCGCCAGCTCCAATGCGTGAGGCTGCCCATGTCCGATATCCTCAGGCGGATCGAAGCCTATAAGCGCGAGGAGATCACGGCGGCACGTGCCGCCGTGCCGCAGGCCGAGATCGAGAAGCGCGCCGCGGCGATGCCCGCCCCGCGCGACTTCATCGGCGCGCTCGAAGCCAAGCATCGTGCCGGCGGCCCGGCCCTGATCGCCGAGATCAAGAAGGCCTCGCCCTCCAAGGGTCTGATCCGCGCCGATTTCGACCCACCGGCGCTGGCGAAAGCCTATGCCGAAGGCGGCGCCGCCTGCCTCTCGGTGCTGACCGACACGCCCTCCTTCCAGGGTCGGCCGGAATACCTCGCCGAAGCCCGCGCCGCCTCCGGCCTGCCCGGCCTGCGCAAGGACTTCATGTTCGAGCCCTACCAGGTCTTCGAAGCCAGGAGCTGGGGCGCCGACTGCATCCTGATCATCATGGCTTCGCTCGATGACGCAGTGGCGCGCGAGCTCGTCGCCACCGCGCAGGCACTCGGCATGGCGGCGCTCGCCGAGGTTCATGACGAAGCAGAGCTGGACCGTGCCCTGACGCTCGATACCAAGCTGGTCGGCATCAACAACCGCGACCTGCGCAGCTTCGAGCTCAACCTCGCCGTCACCGAGCGCCTGGCGCCGCGCGTGCCGAAGGACCGGCTGCTCGTCGGCGAGAGCGGCATCTTCAGCCATGCCGACATCGCCCGCCTGCAGGCCTGCGGCGTCAACACCTTCCTGGTCGGCGAGAGCCTGATGCGCCAGGCGGACGTGGCCGCCGCAACGCGCGAGCTTCTGACCGGCAAGACTGCCGAGGCGGCGGCATGAGCCGCCTCACCCATCTCGACCAGAAGGGCGAGGCCCATATGGTCGATGTCGGCGACAAGGCCGAGACCATCCGGGTCGCCGTCGCCGAAGGCCATGTCGTGATGCAAGCCGAGACGTTGGCCATCGTCCGCGATGGCGAGGCCAAGAAAGGCGACGTGCTCGGTACTGCTCGCCTGGCCGGCATCATGGCCGCCAAGCGGGCCCATGAACTGATCCCGCTCTGCCATCCGCTGTTGCTCTCGAAGATCGCAGTCGACCTGTCCATCGACGAGACCCTCCCGGGCGTACGCGTTCGCGCCGAGGTCAAGCTCACCGGCAAGACCGGCGTCGAGATGGAAGCGCTGACCGCCGTCAGCGTCGCCTGCCTCACCGTCTACGACATGGTGAAGGCTGTCGATCGCGCCATGCATATCGAAGGCATCAAACTCGTGCATAAATCCGGCGGCAAGTCCGGAACCTACGAGCTCGCAGGGCCATCGGCATGAGCCTCACCCCCGTTCCGGTCGCCCTCAAGGCGCTGCTCGACAGCGTGCCAGGCCCGATGCCAGCCGAGACATTGCCGCTGGCGCAATGCGCCGGCCGCGTGCTGGCGGAGGATGTCGTCGCGCTCAGGACCCAGCCGCCCTTCGCCAATTCGGCCATGGACGGCTACGCTGTCCGAGCCGTTGACTTGGCGCGTGGCGCTCAGCTTCGCGTTATCGGCGAATCCGCCGCCGGTCGCCGCTTTTCCGGCAAGATTTTACTCGGCGAGACGGTACGAATTTTTACCGGAGCGCCATTGCCCGATGGCGCGGATACAATTCTGATCCAGGAGCATGCCGAAGGCGTTGGCAGCCCGGTGATCCGCGTTACCAAACCTGCTGATCAGGGTCAGTTCGTCCGCTTGGCGGGACTCGACTTCAGGACCGGCGAAGCCCTGCTGAAGGCTGGCCGCCGGCTCGACAGCGCTGCGCTCGGCCTCGCCGCCGCTGCCGGCCACCCAACGCTCGCCGTCCGCCGCAAGCCGCTGGTCGCGATCCTCGCCACCGGCGACGAACTCGTCCTGCCGGGCGAGCCGGTCGGCCCCGACCAGATCGTCGCCTCCAACAGCTTCGCCCTCGCCGCTCTGGTCGAGCAGGCCGGCGGCACGACGCTCGACCTCGGCATCGCCCGCGACAACCATACCGATCTCGCCGCGAAGATCGGCGCGGCCCGTACGGCCGGAGCCAACGTCCTGATCACCCTCGGCGGTGCCTCGGTCGGCGAGCACGACCTCGTCCAGGCAGCACTGAAGGTGCAGGGCATGGCGCTCGGATTCTGGAAGATCGCGATGCGCCCGGGCAAGCCGATGATGATGGGCCGGCTCGGCGCCATGGTCGCGCTCGGCCTGCCCGGCAACCCGGTTTCCTCGATCGTCTGCGGCCATCTCTTCGCCATGCCGCTGGTCGAAGCGCTGCTCGGCATCGACGATCCCGAGCGCGACCGCAGCGAGCCCGCCATCCTCGCCGTCGACCTGCCAGCCAATGACGAGCGTCAGGACTATCTGCGCGCCACCGTCGAGACCATCGACGGCGAGCGGCGCGCTCGGCCCTTCGCCAAGCAGGATTCCTCGATGCTGGCGAACCTGTCACGCGCCGAAGCGCTGGTGATCCGTCCTGCTTTCGCCGGGCCAGCCAAGGCAGGCGACCCCTGCCGCATCATTCGGCTTCACTGACCCATTCACCTTAGGGCAGTAACCGCCTTGCGGAACACAAGGCGAACGCGTATGGTGTTCGCGCTTTGTTTCGATTCTAGCTTGAGAGGCGGACGGCGCGACCATGCTGACACGCAAACAGTTCGAACTGCTTCGCTTCATCCATGAGCGCCTGCGCGAATCCGGCGTGCCGCCCTCCTTCGACGAGATGAAGGACGCGCTCGACCTGCGTTCCAAATCCGGCATCCATCGTTTGATCATGGCGCTGGAGGAGCGCGGCTTTATTCGCCGGCTTCCGAACCGGGCGCGCGCCCTCGAAGTCATCAAGATGCCTGATGGCATCGGCGGGCCGCAGGCCCAGCGCGGCCGCTTCAACCCCTCCATTGTCCAGGGCGGCCTCGGCCAGACCCCGCCGGCTCCGGCGCCTGCAGCCAATCTGGCGAAGCCGCGGCCACCGGCTGCCGAGGAGAGCGGGCGCTCGACCGTCTCGATCCCGGTCATGGGTCGCATCGCGGCCGGCACACCGATCTCGGCGATCCAGGACCGCAGCCACAGCGTCTCGATGCCGGCCGACATGCTTGGCGGCGGCGAGCATTACGCACTCGAGGTCCGCGGCGATTCGATGATCGAGGCCGGTATTCTCGACGGCGACACTGTCGTGATCCGCAAGCAGGACACCGCCAATACCGGCGACATCATCGTCGCCCTGATCGACGACGAGGAAGCGACGCTGAAGCGTCTGCGCAAGCGCGGCTCCTCCATCGCGCTCGAAGCCGCCAATCCCGCCTATGAGACGCGCGTGCTCGGCCCCGACCGGGTCAAGATCCAGGGTCGCCTCGTCAACCTGATGCGACGCTACTGAAGCGCCTCCGGATCCTGTGCCGGCTCCGCAGTCGCAGGAGCCGGCGCGGGAGTGGGTTCTGGAGCCGGCCTCGGTTCCGGCCGCGCCCGGGTCCAGGGACGCAGGCGCGTGACCTCGTCGGCCGTATAGGCGCGCCAGCCGCCGCGGGCCGCGTGATAGGCGGTGGCGCCGTCGCGGATGAGGGCACTGCGGTCGATCAGGCGGGCAGCGCAAGGTGCGCTCCAGTAGAGCGACGTCACCACCAGGTCGGCGCGCTGGCAGTCCTCGACCAGGGCGATGCGGTCGCGCGTATAGGCGACACTGCGGCCATCCGGCAGGCGGATGACACAGCCGCGGGCGTCACAGGCCGCCCCATTGCGCAAGGCCGCATCGTCGGGCGCGCGCGAATCGCCATCGGCGTGCAGCCATTGCGTCAACACGAAGCGGCTCGGCTTGCCGGCCAGCACCATCTTACCCTCCGGTCCACGCACCAGCACGCCCGAGCCGTCGCGCTCGATCAGGATGTCGGGACGCGACGGCGCCGAGGCCAGCGCCAGCCCGCCGACCAGCGGTACGGCTGCGAGGAAACGTAGTGCGGTCGTCCACAAGGTCAGCCAGAGCAGCGAGATCGAGAACAGGATGAGCGCGAGCGAGTCGAAGGCCGGCAGTACCACGGTCGAGCGGTCGATGCCGGCGACCCAATGGGCGAGCTGGAGCACATAGCCGGAGGCCCAGCCCATCAGCGCCCAGGCCGGCCAGTCGAGGCCGAACGGGTAGGCGAGCACGCCGAAGACGGCGGCCGGCATCACGATCAGCGAGACGAAGGGCAGCGCCAGCGCATTGCCGAGCAGGCCGAACGGGTTGAAGGTCTGGAAATGGTAGACGCCGTAAGGCGCCGTCGCCGCGGTCGCGACCATGGTGGTCGTCAGGATGCCGACGGCCGAGAGCCAGAGTGGCCGCAGCGGCCAGGGCCAGGTGGCCGCGGCGGCATCGGGCGGCCGCTCCTGCCAGCGCTCGGCGAAGGCGATCAGCGCCGCCACCGCCCCGAACGACATCTGGAAGCTCGGCCCGAGCAGTGCCTCCGGCTCGCGCAGCAGCACGATAATCGCAGCGAGCGCGAGATTGCGCATGGACAGCGCCGGCCGGTCGACCAGGATCGCCCCCAGCATGACCAGCGTCATGATCAGCGAGCGCACGGTCGCGACCTCGGCGCCGGAGAAGACGCAATAGGCGGTCGCGCCGGCCATGGCGGCAAGCGCCGCGAGCTTCTTCACCGGCCAGTTGAGCGCCGCCGTCCGCGACAGCGCCAGCAGTGCCCGCACCAGCCAGAAGATCGTGCCCGCGGCGAGTACCATGTGCAGACCGGAGATCGAGACGATGTGGTAGATGCCGGCGGCGCGCAGATCGTTGTTGGTCTGCTCACTGATCAGCCCGCGCTTGCCGGTGACCAGCGCCGCCGCCATCGCCCCCGCCTGCCCGCCGCCACTCGTCGCGATGCGCTCGGTCAGCGCGTTGCGGGCTTGGTCGATCGCGACCGCCAGAGCGAGCCGGCGCGGCATCGGGGTCGGCGCCGGCGTGAGCGCGATCTTGCCGGCGATGCTGCCGACCGCGCCGATGCCCTGGAAGAAGGCGTCGCGGGCAAAGTCGTAGCCGCCGGGCCGCGCCGGGCCGGGCGGCGGCAGAAGGCGCGCGGTCGCACTGATGTGGTCACCGGGCTTCAAGGTCGTCACAGGCGTGGTGACCCGGACCCGCAGCGGCCGCTGCGCCGGCTCGACGCCCGGCAGGTCGGTGACCTGGATGACGATGCGCACGCCCTTCTCGCGCTGCTCCAGCGTCTCGACGAAGCCGGTGAGCTTGCCGACATGGTTGCGCGCCAGTGTCGGTGCCGCGATGTTTCCCGTTCGCCAGGTCGCGGCCGCGAAGCCAGTAAAGGCCGCGGCAACGGCAAGGCAGATCGCCATCAAGGCTCGGCGGCGGCGCATCAGCAGGCCGGAGAGCGCAGACAGCACCACTCCGGCCAAGGGCGCGGTCAGTCCCGGCTCGCGGTCAGCCAGGAAGTAGAGCAGCACACCGGCGCCCATGCAGACCGGCAGCCAGTTGAACAGGCGGCGGCGCTCGATCTCGGTTTCGAGCGCCTGGCGGAGGCGTCCGCCCCAATCGGGCAAAGAAGCGGATAGCGGCTGGGCGAAATGGACGACGCGGCGCAGGCGGGCAGGCAGAGCCAGCACACCCACCCTGCTACGGCGCTGCTCTGGCCCGTAGGAGAGCATCCGTCCCCCGTCGCGGCCACGCGATGATCGCGCCCCCTCCCCGCAGGAGGCTCTTAACGGCAGCCGGCAAGGCATGTTACAGCGGCGGCGCCGGATGTCAGCCCCGGCCGAGGCCCCATAAACGTCGCCCTCGCCTCACGCTTACCCGTTCCGCCGGAGCCTTCCTTCATGAGTGACACGGTCGTCACGCGCTTCGCGCCGTCGCCAACCGGATTCCTGCACATCGGCGGTGCCCGCACCGCGCTGTTCAACTGGCTCTATGCTCGCCGGCACGGCGGCAAGATGCTGCTGCGCATCGAGGACACCGACCGCGAACGCTCGACCGAGGGCGCCATTGCCGCGATCCTCGACGGTCTCGCCTGGCTCGGCCTCGATTGGGACGGGCAGACCGTCTACCAGTTCCAGCGCGCCGCCCGCCATCGCGAGGTCGCCGAGCAGATGCTCGCCGCCGGCAAGGCCTACTATTGCTACGCGACGCCGCAGGAGCTCGAGGAGATGCGCGAGAAGGCGCGCGCCGAGGGCAAGCCGCTGCGCTATGACGGGCGCTGGCGCGATCGCGATCCGTCGACGGCGCCGGAGGGCGTCAAGCCGGTGATCCGCCTCAAGGCCGAGCAGACCGGCGAGACCGTGGTCGAGGACGAGGTCCAGGGCCGCGTCGTCTGGCAGAACGAGAACCTCGACGATCTCGTGCTGCTGCGCTCGGACGGCAACCCGACCTATATGCTGGCCGTCGTCGTCGACGACCACGACATGGGCGTCACTCATGTCATCCGCGGCGACGACCACCTGACCAATGCCGCCCGCCAGACGCAGATCTACCAGGCGCTCGGCTGGAAGGTTCCCAGCATGTCGCATATCCCGCTGATCCATGGGGCGGACGGCGCAAAGCTGTCGAAGCGCCATGGCGCGCTCGGCGTCGATGCCTATCGCTCGATGGGCTATCTGCCGATCGCACTGCGCAATTATCTGCTGCGTCTCGGCTGGAGCCATGGCGACCAGGAGATCTTCTCGCCGGAGGAGATGATCTCGCTGTTCAACCTGTCCTCGATCGGCCGCTCGCCGGCCCGCTTCGACTACGCCAAGCTGGAGAACCTCAACGGCCTCTATATGCGCCAGTCGCAGGATCACGAATTGATGACCGCGCTGAAGGCGATCTGGTCGGAGATCGGCCCGCCGCGCGGCATCGGCGCGCAGCCGACGCCGGAGCTGGAAGCCAAGCTGATGGCGGCCATGCCCGGCCTGAAGGAGCGCGCCAAGACGCTGATCGAGCTGATCGACAGCGCCTCCTATCTCTATGCCCAGCGTCCGCTGGCGCTGGAGCCCAAGGCGGCCGCTCTGCTAGACGATGCCGCCCGGCAGCGCATGCCGAAGCTGGCGCAGAAGCTCTCGGCCGTCGCCGACTGGGCGCCGCCGCCGCTGGAGAGCGCGATCCGCGACTTCGCCGAGGAGAGCGGCGTCAAGCTCGGCCAGGTGGCGCAGCCGCTGCGCGCGGCGCTGACCGGCAAGACCACCTCGCCCGGCCTGTTCGACGTGATGGCGGTGCTCGGGCGCGATGAAGTGCTGGCGCGCCTCGCCGACGCGGCCTGACGCGTCAAAAAGGCTAATGACCGCTCGGTTGAACCCCTCGCGGAATTGGTCTAGCAACGCGCTGCGGACCGGCGGCCCCCGCTGCCGGTCCGGCACAAAAAATGCTTCAAAATCAGTTCGATGAACCTCTCCCGCCTGCCCGCCCCCGACTTTCCGTCATGGAGCCGTCATCGTGGGACGCTCGGATGGCGCCGGATCGCGACAAGCAGCCGGCGCCTCCGTCCGACCGGGGATATGACTGAAGAACGAGCCTGAAAGGATCGGATCCATGAGTGGAACTACCAGCCAGTTGACTGTCGAGGGCAAGGCCGTCGACATGCCGGTCAAAACGGGTTCGATCGGGCCGTCGGTCATCGACATCAGCAAGCTCTACGGCCAGACCGGGATGTTCACCTACGACCCCGGCTTCACCTCGACGGCGAGCTGCGAGTCGCAAATCACCTATATCGACGGCGATGAGGGCGTCCTGCTCTATCGCGGCTACCCGATCGAGCAGCTCGCCGAGCATGGCGACTTCCTCGAGACCTGCTATCTGCTGCTTTACGGCGAACTGCCGACTGCGGCGCAGAAGGCGGATTTCGACTATCGCGTCACGCGCCACACCATGGTGCACGAGCAGATGGCCCGCTTCTTCCAGGGCTTCCGCCGCGACGCGCACCCGATGGCGGTTCTGGTCGCCTCGGTCGGCGCCATGTCGGCCTTCTACCACGACTCGACCGACATCTCCGATCCGCAGCAGCGCATGATCGCCTCGATGCGGATGATCGCGAAGATGCCGACCCTCGCGGCGATGGCCTACAAGTACACGATCGGCCAGCCCTTCGTGTATCCGCTCAACTCGCTGGACTACACCTCGAACTTCCTGCGCATGTGCTTCGCCGTGCCGGCCGAGGAGTACAAGGTCAATCCGGTGCTCTCGCGGGCTCTGGACCGGATCTTCATCCTGCACGCCGACCACGAGCAGAACGCCTCGACCTCGACGGTCCGGCTCGCCGGCTCTTCCGGCGCCAATCCCTTCGCCTGCATCGCGGCCGGCGTCGCCTGCCTGTGGGGCCCGGCGCATGGCGGCGCCAACGAGGCGGCGCTGAAGATGCTCGAGGAGATCGGCAGCGTCGACAACATCCCGAAATACATCGCCAAGGCCAAGGACAAGAACGATCCGTTCCGCCTGATGGGCTTCGGCCACCGGGTCTACAAGAACTACGATCCGCGCGCCAAGATCATGCAGAAGACGACGCATGAGGTGCTGGCCGAGCTCGGCATCAAGGACGACCCGCTGCTCGACGTCGCCATGGAGCTCGAGCGCATCGCCCTGCACGACGAGTACTTCATCGAGAAGAAGCTCTATCCGAACATCGACTTCTATTCGGGCATCACCCTGAAGGCGATGGGCTTCCCGACCTCGATGTTCACGGCCCTGTTCGCGCTGGCGCGCAGCATCGGCTGGATCGCGCAGTGGAAGGAGATGATCGAGGATCCGTCCCAGCGCATCGGCCGCCCGCGCCAGCTCTACACCGGCGCCCCGAAGCGCGACTACACCCCGATCGGCCGCCGCTGAGCGGGCCCTCATCGGCAGAATGGCGAGGCCGCGACGGAACCCGTCGCGGCCTTTATTGTTTCCTGCGATTGATGCATCAAACGCAGGTGACGGTTGCACCCGGCGCGCTACAGTCGCCGACCCATTTTGAAAGGTTCATCGCTCATGTCGACTGAAGGTCTCAGCCGCCGCGGCTTTCTTGCCGGTGCCACCGCCCTGCCCTTCGCCGGCGCGGCCGGTTCAGCTTACGCCCAGGCGCAGTTCCCGACGCGGCCGATCTCGCTGATCGTGCCCTTCGCCGCCGGCGGCTCGACCGACATCGTCGCGCGCCTCGTCGGCCAGAAGATGGGCGAGCTGCTCGGCCAGTCGATCGTGATCGACAACCGCGCCGGCGCCGGCGGCAATATCGGCTCGACCGCAGTCGCACGCGCCACGCCCGACGGCTATACGCTGCTGCTCGGCACGATCTCGACCCATGCGCTCAATCCGGCGATCCTCAAGACCGTGACCTTCGACGCCGTCAAGGACTTCACCCCGATCTCGCTGCTGGCGGTGGTGCCGAACGTCATGGTCGTGCATCCAAGCTTCCCGGCCAAGACCGTGCCCGAGGTGCTGAAGCTGCTGAAGGACAACCCGGGCAAGTACTCCTACGCCTCCTCCGGCGTCGGCACGCCGCTGCATCTCTCTGGCGAGCTGTTCAAGTCGCTCGGCGGCGTCAGCATGAACCATGTGCCCTATCGCGGCGCCGGCCCGGCGCTGAACGACGTCGTCGCTGGCGCGGTGCCGATCATGTTCGATAATCTGCCCTCCTCGGCCCAGTTCATCCGCAGCGGCCAGTTGCGCGCCATCGGCGTCACCACCAAGGAGCGCGTCTCCTCCTTCCCGGATCTGCCGACCATCGCCGAAGGTGGGCTCGCCGGCTATGAGACCTATACCTGGAACGCGCTGTTCGGCCCGGCCAACATGCCGCGTCCGGTGGTCGACAAGATCAACAGCGCCGCCAACGCCTCGCTGAAGGACGCCAATGTGAAGCAGCGCCTCGAGGACGTGAGCGCCGTGATCGTCGGCTCGACGCCGGAGGCGCTCGGCGAGCACGTCAAGGCTGAGCTGGCGAAATGGGGCCCGATCGCCAAGGCTTCGGGCGCGGTCGTCGAGTAAGCGGCCGTCAGCCGCCTGTCGGCTCGCGAACAAGGGCGAGCGCCGCGCTGACGGCGTTCGCCGCCGGGCTCGGGCCGGCGCTGCGCATGTTGTGTTCGACTGTCGCGAAGCCATCGAGTTGGCGCTGGCGGGCCGGGCCATCGGCGGTTGCGGCGAGAAGCGCCGTGGCCAAGGCCTGCGGCGAGGCCTCGTCCTGGATGAACTCCGGCACCACGCTCTCGCCGATGATCAGATTGGGCAGGATCACGCTCGGCAGCTTGATCAGGCGCCGCGCCAGCACGGCCTCCCAGTTGGCGCCGCGATAAGCTGCGACCGTCGGCACCTGCGCCAGCGCCAGTTCGAGCGTGACGGTGCCCGAAGCGGCCAAGGCCGCTCTCGCCTCGCGAAAGGCCGCGAGCTTGGCCGTCTCGCCCGTCACGATCTCCGGCTTGACGCGCCAACCGGCGGTGAGCTGCGTGATCGCCTCGGCCAGGCGTGGTACCGCAGGCAGCACGAAGCGGGCGCGCGGCAATTGCTCGGCGACCAGTGCGACCGCCTCGCCAAAGGGCGGCAGCAGATGCCTGATCTCCGAGCCCCGGCTCCCGGGCAGGACCAGAATCGTCGGCGCTTCCTTGTCGTAGCGGCGCGCAGCCTCAACCGGCCCCGGCCGATACTGGTGCAGCCGTTCGATCAGGGGATGGCCGACATACACGGTCTCTGGTCCGCCGAGCCGCTCCAGCGCCGCTGGCTCGAACGGCAGCAGCGCCAGGATCCGGTCGACATGCGGCTTCATCCGCTTGGCTCGCCCCTGCCGCCAGGCCCAGACGCTCGGGCAGACCCAGTGCGCGATCGGCACAGCCGGAGCGAGCCGCCTCACCGTCTTCGCGACGCGCAGGCCGAAATCAGGTGCATCGATGGTGAGCAGGAGATCAGGCTTGAAGGCGGCTGCGGCCCGCGCTGCGTCCGACATCCGGCGCAAGAGCAGCGGCAGGCGCGCCACCACCGGGCCGAAGCCCATTACGGCGATGTCCTCCTGCGGGAAGACGCTGTGCAGCCCCTCAGCGATCAGCGCCTCGCCACCCACACCCGACAGCTCGAGCGGCCGATCGACCAGTACCTCGCGCAGCCGCGCCACGAAGCGTGCGCCGAGCACATCGCCAGACGCTTCGCCGGCAACGATGAACAGCCGGAACGGACGCGTCACGCCACGCCCTCGATGAACAGGCCCGATGCATCGGCGAGCGCAGCCAATCGCTGCCGGTCGCCGATCAGCACGCTGCCGGCCCTGACCGCGATTCCGGCGAGCCCGGCCGCAGCGACGCGCGCCACCGTCTCCGAGCCGATCGCCGGCATGTCGACCCTGAGGTCCTGTCCGAGTTTCGGCGCCTTGACCAATACGCCGTCGCCCTTGCCGGGCTTCAGTCGCCCTGCCTGGACGAGCCCGGCGACGCGTTCGATCATCGCGTCGGTTCCTTCCGCGGCCTCGACCGCGACGATGCGGTGATCGGCGACGATCGCCGCCTGTCCGATGTCGAAGGGCGAGAGCGTTGCGAGTAAGTTGAAGCCAGTCGCGATCGCCTCGCGCGCGACGGCAGATGGCTTGTGGCGCCCGAGCGCTCCAATCGGCGCAATGAGATCGGGCGCAAGATCGGCTGGCCCGACGACGCGCAGCCCCTGGCCCTCGAAGAAGGAGACGACACCGCGCAACAGATGATCGTCGCCGCCCTGAAAGGCGCGGGCGAAATGCGGCAGGTATTTCAAGGTCGATAATTCCGGCGCCAGCGAACCGAAGCTCGGCCGAGGCAAGGCGCCGACCATGACGATCTCGTCGACCTTGCGACGCTTGATCTCGTCGAGGAAGCGTCCGAGCTGACCGAGCCGATATTCTGCTGCGTCATAGGCGACGTAGTCAGCTGGATCGGCCGCTCCGGAGAGTATCGCGACATAGACGCTGGCGCCCTGCGCCGCGGCTGCGCTCGCGACCCGCAAGGGATAGTCGCCGCGGCCGGCCAGGACGGCGATACGCCGCCCCTGCGGCCGTCCTGCCGCGTCGGCGGCTTCTGTGCTCACCGCTCGGGCGCGTTCACGTCGCGCGGCACCGAAATCCCGCGATCCCCGCCGGCACGGATGAAATCGAGGATCTCGTGGATCAGCGGATGCTCGGCGAACTCGGCCGCGACGTCTTCGACGCGTTCGGCGAGCGTGCCTTCGTCGGCGAAGAGCAGGCGATAGGCCCGGCGAAGCTCATGAATCTGCTCGCGCGAGAAGCCGCGGCGCTTCAGGCCGACCAGATTGAGCCCCGCGAGATGGGCCGGGTTGTCGCGCACCATCCCGAACGGGATGACGTCGAGCAGAACACCCGAACCGCCGCCGATGAAGGCATGATCGCCGATCCGAACGAACTGCTGCAGCCCTGTGCCGCCGCTGACGATGACGAAGTCGCCGACCGTGACGTGCCCGGCGCACATGACGTTGTTCGAGAAGATGACGTTGTTGCCGATCACGCTGTCATGACCGACATGCGAATTGGCCAGGAACAGGCCGCGATCGCCGATGACGGTCTTCATGCCGCCGCCTTCGGTGCCGGGATTCATCGTCACGCCTTCGCGGATCACGCAATCGGCGCCGATCGCCAGCGTCGACGGCTCGCCCTTGTACTTCAAATCCTGCGGCGGGTGGCCGATCGAGGCGAAGGGGTAGATTTTCGTGCGCGGACCGATTGTCGTGCGGCCGGCGACGACGACATGGCTGATCAGCTCGACGCCGTCGCCGAGGGCGACATCGGGACCGACCGTGCAGAACGGGCCGATCTTGACGCCTGCTCCCAGCTTGGCAGACGGGTCGACGATCGCCATCGGGTGGATCGAAGTGTTCATGTCGGAGTCCTGCGTCTGGCCGGGAACGGGAGCATGCATCGTAGCTGCCCGTTCAGACGACCATGGCCGAGAGCTCGGCCTCGGCGACGAGCACGCCGTCGACCCTGGCCTCGCCGCGGTAGAACCAGATATTGCGCTTGTGCGCCAGCTTGGTGAGGTGGAAGCGCAGCGTGTCGCCCGGAATGACAGGCTTGCGGAACTTGGCCTTGTCGATGGTGGTGAACAGCACGGTCGTGACCGCAAGATCATCGCTGCCACGCGCGCTGACCACGAGCACGCCCGCCGTCTGCGCCATCGCCTCGATCATCAGAACGCCAGGGAAGACCGGGCGGCCGGGGAAATGGCCCGTGAACTGGGGTTCGTTGAAGGTGACGTTCTTGATGCCGACGCCGGACGCGTCCCCGTCGATCTCGACGACCTTGTCGACCAGCAGGAACGGATAGCGATGCGGGATGCAGGCCATGATCTTCTGGATATCGGCCACGCCGAGCGCTTTCGTCGCATCCGTCATCGTGTCGTTTCTCCTCGAACGCCCTGCGCCCCGCGCCGAAGCACGTCACCCGTCTTGAAAAGCTGGTTTTGCCGGAAGTCGGCGTGAGATCAAGCGTTTTCGCCGCCGGCAGGCCCTTTGCCACGCTTGGCCACGAGCTGCTTTAGCAAGGCGGCCTCGCGCGCCCAGCTCAGCGCCGGCTGCGCAGGATAGCCGCCATAACGCGCACCGCGCGGAACATCACCGGCGACACCGCTCTGCGCCGCGATCTGTGCGCCCATTCCAATCGTCAGATGACCAGCCAGCCCGACCTGCCCACCGAGCACGGCAAAATCCTCGAGCGTGCTCGAGCCCGCCATGCCGACCTGGGCACAGATCACGCAGTGACGCCCGACCACGCAGTTATGACCGATCTGCACGAGATTATCGATCTTGCTGCCTTCGCCGATCACCGTGTCGCGACTGGCGCCGCGGTCGATCGTCGTGTTGGCGCCGATCTCGACATCGTCCTGGATGATGACGCGGCCGACCTGCGGCACCTTCATGTGCCCTTTCGGGCTCATGGCGAAACCAAAGCCATCCTGACCGATCCGCACGCCGGGGTGGATGATGACGCGGTTGCCGATCAAGGCCGCCTGCAGCGTCGAGCCGGCGCCGACCGCGCATTGCCGCCCGATCCGGACCTGGGGGCCGATGACGGCGTTGGGTCCGATCACCGTGCCGGCGCCGATCTCCGCGCCCGGGCCGATCACCGCACCCGGATCGATCGTGACATCGGCTTCGAGTCGTGCCGTCGCATGCACGAAGGCCCCCGGCGCAACGCCGGCCGAACCGAACATCGAGCCCGGCCGCAGCGCCTGCGGATGAAAGGTCGACAACAGCTTGGCGAAGGCATGATAGGGCGCCGGCGTGATCAGCGCGACCGTTCCGGCCGGAACGCGTTCGGCAAAGCGCTGTGAGACGAAGCACAGTGCTGCCGAGGTTCCAGCCAGCGCCGCGACATATTTCGGATTGTCCATATAGGCGGCATCGCTGTCGCCCGCCGTTTCGAGGGGCGCGACGCCCTCGATCCGGAGCGTGGGATCGGCGCCCTCAGGCAGTGCGATGCCCGACATGGAAGCGACCTCGCTGAGGGACAGCGAGGTCGCGATCGGAAAGAAACTGGGTTCTGCCATAAGTTGGTCCGTTGCGGGGCGCATCCGCGCCCCGCCGGTCAGAAGCGGGCGCCGCCCGAGAAGCGGAAGGCCTGGACGCGATCACCGCCGTACCGGCCGGTGATACCGGTGCGAGGATCGGTGCCGATCTGGCCGTCGTCCTTCGACAGAGCATAAGCGTAGTCGAAGCGGATCGGACCGAGCGGCGACTGCCAGAGCAGGCTGACGCCGACCGACGAGCGGATGACGTTCTTGTCACGCACGCAGGCGACATTGTTCTGGTAGAGCGAATTGGTCGCCACGTTGAACTGGCGCGCTTCGGAACCAGCCGGACAGCCGAGGAAAGCACCGTTGGTGATGCCCTTCGAACCGCCGTCATAGTTGAACAGCGTACCAGCGTCGGCGAAGACCGCGCCCTTCAGGCCAAGATCACGCGGCAGACCGAAGATCGGGAACTGCACCTCCAGCGAACCGCCGAAATAGGTGGTGCCGCCGAGCGCGTTCGCCGTCGGATCGTTGGACACGTCGCGCGGACCGATACCGGACGGCGCGAAGCCGCGCACCAGTGTCGGGCCGAGGAAGTAGTGGTCGATCATGCGCAGATCGCCGCCGCCCGTCGCCTGCACGTGACCGGCCTGGACGCGTGCGATACCGACGAAGTCCTCCAGGAACTCCTTGTAGTACCGCGCATCCGCGCTGACGCGCAGGAACTTCGAATCGCCGCCGACGCCTGCGAACTCCGGCTTGATCTCTGCGACGAAACCGTTGCGCGGGTTCTGATAGTTGTCGAGCGAGTTGTAGTTGAAGTTCAGGCCGACCAGGGAGGTCAGGGTCGTGCCCTGAGCTTCCTTGACCGCGACCGTCGCTTCGCCGTTCGTCAAGCAGTTGAACGTGTTCGAAGCTGCCGAACCGCCTGGCGTCCCGGGCGTGATGCCATCGAGCGGGAAGGTACAGTCGTTGTACGGCTTCGAGAACGTGTTCGGGATCTTGATCTCGGTCGTGTAGATCGAATAGCGCGGCGTGATCGAGAACTCTTCCGTGATCGGGAAGGAGAAGCGCACCTGACCACCGGTCACGCGGCTCTCGAAATAGCCGATATTGGTGTTGTCGTTGAACTTCGAGAAGAGATCGAAGCCGGCAGCGATCCGGTGACCGAGGAAATACGGCTCGGTGAACGAGAAATCGATACCCTGGGTACGCTGGCCCATCGTGCCGGCGATGCGGACATACTGGCCGCGGCCGAGGAAGTTCGACTCCGACAGCGAGACCTCGCCGATGATGCCGTCCGAGGTCGAGTAGCCGCCGGCGATCGAGAACGAACCGGTGGCCTTGTCCTCGACATCGATGTTGACGACCACGCGATCAGGCGCGCTGCCCGGCTCGTTGGTGATGCGGACCTTGTTGAAGAAGCCGAGATTGTTCAGGCGGCGCTCGGCACGGTCGATGAAGACCTTGTTGTAGGCGTCGCCTTCGCCGAGATCGAGCTCGCGGCGAACGACATAGTCGCGCGTACGGGTGTTGCCGCGGACATTGATGCGCTCGACATAGACCCGCGGCCCCTCTTCGACCACATAGGTGATGCCGATCTGCTGACCGGCCGCGTCGCGCTCACCACGCGGGCGGACCTGCGCGAAGGCATAGCCGCGCTTGGCGACTTCGGTGGTCAGGCTGACCAGCGAACGCTCGACCGCCTCGGCATTGTATGTGTCGCCGCTCGAGGTGTTGACGAGCGACTCCAGCACGGCCGGATCGACATCGCGCAGACGGGAATCGACGCCGACATGACCGACCTTGTATTGCGGCCCCTCGTCGACGGCGATGTCGACCACCCAACCGCCAGCGGCATCGTCGAAGCGCGCATCGCTCGAGACGACCCGGAAGTCGGCATAGCCGTTTTTCAGATAATAGCGGCGAATCAGCTCAAGGTCGGCGTTGATCCGGTCCGGATCATAAACGTCGGAGGTCTTGATCCAGCTCAGGAAATTCGACTCGGTCGAGCTCATCAGCCCGCGCAGGCGCGAGGAGGAGTAAGCGCCATTGCCACTGAAGTTGATCGACTTGATGCCGGTCTTGCCGCTTTCCTGAATGGTGAAGACCACGTCGGAACGGCCGTTCGGAAGCGGCTGGATGCGCCCGCTGATCGTGGCCAGGCCATAGCCGGCGCGGCGATAGACATCCTTGAGCCGCTCGACGTCGGCATCGATCATCTGCTGGCTCAGCGGGCCGCGCGCCTTGGACTGGACCTGCCCGAGCAGCACCTCGCCCTTCAGACGGCGATTGCCCTCGAAGGCGACGCGGTTGATCGTGTCGTTTTCCTGGACCGAAACGACGGTCTGCGCCCCGCGGCGGCTGACCTGAACGTTGGAGAACAGGCCGGTCGCCATGAGATTCTGGCGAATCTCCTGCGGGTTGCCCGAACCCTGCCCTGTCGCATAGGAGCGGATCGTCTCCGCATCGACGCGACGGTTGCCTTGGACAATCACGGACTGCGCGAACACCACGCCACCGCTGACGGCCACCATGACGGCCGCAAGTCCGACTGATCGAGAGAGCCGCATGCGCAAGGACCGGCTCTGAAGCGTCGACGTCATCGGGTCGCCTATTCCATTCTTTGGGTCGCCACCCCGCAAGCGGGGAACCTCGCTACGGGCGAGGCTCGGCGACATTGAAGACCAAACGCTTCTACAAAGTTTCCCGCGGGGTGCAAACCGCCATTGTCGTTAACAAAAGATTTTTGCGGGGGTCGTTGCCGGGAGGTCACGCGCCGGGCTCGAAATCCGGCCGATCTCACGGAAATGGGCCATAAAAAGCCACAATCCACAGCCGGGAACGGCCTTGGCCGTGAATGTCGTCAGCGCGGTGCAAACTGGGTTGCGCCAAGCTGACGACTGCACCTTCACAGCAGCGAGCGGACGTGGACGAGGTCATTCCAGGTCACGAACAGCATCAGCATCAGGACGAGGCCCAGCCCCACCCGGAAGCCGATCTCCTGCGCCCGTTCGCTCAGCGGTTTTCCGCGCAGCGCCTCGATTGCATAGAACAGCAAGTGGCCGCCATCGAGCATCGGCACCGGGAACAGATTCATCAAGCCGATCGAAACCGACAGCAACGCCGCCAGGTTGATCAGCGCCAGGAGCCCGCCGCTGGAGGCGACGATGCCAGAGACCTGGGCAATGCGGATCGGCCCGGACAGCTGGTCGGTCGATTCCTTCCCCTTGATCAGCTTGGCGATGTAGTCATAGGTCCGCTCGACCACGAACCAGGTCTCGCTCATGCCGAGCCGCACGGATTCGCCCAGGCTGAAGTGCTGGGTCGACCAATCCTCGGGCTTGGCCGACGCCTGGACGCCGATGATCCCCAACCTTTGCTTGCCGAGCGGCGAGGAGGTCTCGACCAGATCTGGCGTCACCGAGACCACGACCGTGCTGCCATTGCGATCGATGGTCACCGGAAAGGTCTCGCCGGGGCGGATCGAGATGGCGCGCTGCAGATCACTGAAGCTCTTGACCTCACGCCCATCGACCAGGCGGACCAGGTCGCCGGATTGAAGGCCGGCGCGAGCCGCCGCCCCTCCGACCGTGACGCTGTCGA
Organism: Rhizobiales bacterium 2SD; assembly: GCA_005502805.1. Taxonomy (GTDB): domain Bacteria; phylum Pseudomonadota; class Alphaproteobacteria; order Rhizobiales; family Beijerinckiaceae; genus Allobosea. The sequence continues at coordinate 159,486 of SCMY01000004.1, forward strand.
CGCGCGGAGCCAGAATCGGCTTGCCGACGAAATAGGCGGTTGCTCCGAAGATCAGGATGGCCAGCAGGAAATTTGCGATCGGACCGGCAGCGACGATCGCCGCCCGCTCTCCGATCGATTGAGCAGGAAAGGAACGCTCGCGTTCCTCGCGGCTCATCCCGGAGAGCGAATCCGAGGTGGTCGAGCTGGTGGCATCGGCGTCGCCCGAGAATTTGACGTAGCCGCCGAGTGGGATCAGGGCAAAGCGCCAGCGCGTGCCGTGCCGGTCGTAGAAGCCGAACAGCTCGCGACCAAAGCCGATGGAAAAGGTCTTCACATCGACGCCGCACCAGCGCCCGACCAGGAAATGACCGAGCTCGTGTACGAACACGACGATGGTGAGAACGAACAGGAACGGCAGCAGATAGCCCAGCAGGAAGCTGGCCGCATGCCAGACCGATCCGACGATATCCATAAAACTCTCCCGACTTCAGTCACTAAGTGACAGTGAAGCGGCCTCCGGACAAGAGCATGCCGGCGCGGTTTCTCGCATCTTGGTCAACGGCCAGGGCTTCGGCGACATCGGAGGGCGACGATGACGATGCGCCTGCGGCCCGCTCGCAGACGGCCTCGACAAGGGCAGGAATCGCGGAAAAGGCTATCCGCCGGCGCAAGAATGCTTCGACCGCAACTTCATTTGCGGCATTCAACACAGCTGGCGCCGCCCCGCCCTCGGCCAAGGCCGCCATGGCGAGCCTCAACGCCGGGAAGCGGGAAAGATCAGGTCGTTCGAAAACCAGAGGTCCGGTCGCGACCAGGTCGAGGAAGCGGCTTTGCGGCGCATCGAACCGGCCGTCGACCCCAAGGCAATGGGCCGCCGCCACGCGCATATCCGGCACGGCCATGCCGGCGCTGACCGAACCGTCGCGAAAGGTCACGAGCCCGTGGACGATCTGCTGCGGATGGACCAGCACCTCGAGCTGATCGGCGCCGAGCCCGAACAGGAAGGAGGCCTCGATCAGCTCCAGCCCCTTGTTCATCATGCTGGCCGAATCGATCGTGATCTTGGCGCCCATCGCATAGTTCGGGTGGGCGAGCGCCTGTTCCGGCGTGGCAGCGGCGATCCTCTCGACCGGCCAGGTCCGGAACGGCCCGCCCGAAGCCGTCAGCGTCATCGTGCGGACAGCCGAGATCGGCTCGGCTCCCAGCACCTGGAACAGGGCGTTGTGCTCGGAATCGAGCGGCAGGATGCGAGCGCCGACCGCCACTGCCCGCGCCATCACCGCGGCACCGGCGCAGACCAGGCTCTCCTTGTTGGCGAGCGCGACGACGCGTCCCGGCGTCAGCGCCGCAAAGGTCGCCTCCAGTCCCGCCGCTCCGGAGATGGCGCTGACCACGATGTCGCTGCCCAGCGAAACCGCTTCGAGCACCGCCTGCCGGCCGGCTCCGTGACGGATGCCGCTGCCGGCCAGCGCGGCCGCGAGCTCTTTGCCCTGCCCCTCATCCGCGATCGCCGCGAAGCTCGCCCTGGTCTCGCGGGCCACGCGCGCCAGACCGGCCGCATCGCGGCCGGAGACGAGCGCAGCGACCTGCAATCGCTCCGGATTCTCGGCGATGACGGCACGCGTCGAGCGGCCGATGGAGCCGGTGGCTCCCAATATGGTGACGGTGCGGCGCATCTGATTGGTCAGTGTCCCAGCCGCGCCAGATAAAGCAGCAGGCCGGCGAAGACCAGCACGGCCCAATAGCCGTCGAGCCGATCGAGGAAGCCGCCATGGCCGGGAATCAGATGGCTCGAATCCTTGGCGCCGAAGCGGCGCTTGATCGACGATTCGAACAGGTCGCCCGCCTGGCTGGCGATCGAGGCGGCCAGCGAGACGGCGAGCACCGGCCAGAGGCCCGATGGCAGGCCCGGGAAGAAGAAGGCCCAGACGGCGGTGCCACATAAAGTGCCAGCCAGGGCGCCGCCGAGCGCGCCTGACCAGGTCTTCTTCGGGCTGACGCGCGGCATCAGCTTGGGCCCTCCCAGCGCCCGGCCGGTGAAATAGGCGGCGATATCGGTGAGCCAGACCACGGCGAAGGTCCAGATGATCAGGGCGAGCCCGATTCCAGGCGTCTCGCGCAATACGGGCGTCACCAACGCAAAGCAGAGCGCATAAGCGATGCCGCAGGCTTCGAGCAGGCGCTGATTGGCGGTCCGCAGCGTCACGACTGCGCCGGTCAATCCGGCGAGCGCCGCAACACCCGCGAGCGCTGCGCCGCTCAACGGCAGCAATCCGAGGGCGAGCCCCGCCAGCCCGACGCCGATTCCGCCGGCGACGGCGTTCTTGCGGCTGACCATGGCGAGCCATTCATACGCGACGATGCCGGCGACGGCAGTCCAGATCAGGCGGAAGGGCCAACCGCCGAACAGCGTGACGCCGAGGATGACCGCTGCGAGAACCAGCGCCGAGACAACCCGCAGACGCAGCTCGGATGCGCCCACCTTGGCGCCGGCCTCATTCACGCGACGCCCATTTTGGCTGCGGCCGGCTGGCCGACGCCACCATAGCGACGCTCGCGGCGATGAAATTCCGCCAAGGTCTCCTCGAGCGCCTTGCGATCGAAGTCGGGCCAGAGCACCGGTGTGAAGACGAGTTCGGCATAGGCGGCCTGCCAAAGCAGGAAGTTCGAGATCCGAGCTTCGCCCGAAGTGCGGATCACAAGGTCGGGGTCCGGCAGCGAGCCGGTGTCGAGCCGCGACGACAACATCGCCTCGTCGATCGCCTCGGGAGCGAGTCGGCCGGTAGCCGCCTCCTGCGCCAGTCGCCGCGCGACGCGTGTGATCTCGTTACGGGAGCCGTAATTGAAGGCGACCACCAGAGTGAGGCCGGTATTGCGGTCCGTCATCGACTCGGCTCGCTCGACGAGCGCGCGCAGATCGGGTGCGAGGTCCTCGCGGCTACCGATGATGCGCACGCGCACGCCGGCTTCGTTCAGCTCGGCGAGATCGTTCTCGACGAAACGGCGCAGCAGTCCCATCAGGAAGGAGACTTCGGCCATCGGCCGGCGCCAGTTCTCGGTCGAGAACGAATAGAGCGTCAGGACGCGGATGCCGAGATCGGCGGCGTTGCGGACCGTGCGCCGCAGCGCCTCGAGCCCGCGACGGTGTCCTTCCTGCCGCGGCAGGCCTCGCATCTGTGCCCAGCGGCCATTGCCGTCCATGATGATGGCGACATGGGCGGGAGCAGGATCAGGCGCTGCCGGGCGCGGGCCGTCTGACATTTAGATCGTCTCTTCCGGGCCGAATGCCCATGCGTCGATGATACAGGACAGCGCCGCGCCACGCACTTTAGACGTGCAGGATTTCCTTTTCCTTGGCGGCGAGCGCCTGGTCGATCTCGCCGATATGCTTGTCGGTGGCTTTCTGGACGAGGTCCGTCTGCTTGCTGACGTCGTCCTTGGGCATATGCCCGTCCTTTTCCAGCTTCTTGATCAGGTCCATGCCGTCGCGGCGCACATGCCGGACGGCGATCTTCGCCTCCTCGGCGTATTTGTGCGCGACCTTGACCATCTCCTTGCGGCGCTGCTCGTTGAGCTCCGGAATGCGGATGCGGAGCACCTGCCCTTCGGTCTGAGGATTGAGACCGAGATCGGATTCACGGATCGCCTTCTCGACAGCCTGGACCATGCTGCGGTCCCAGACCTGGACCGAGAGCAGGCGCGGCTCGGGCACGCTGACGGTGGCGAGCTGGCTCAGCGGCGTGCGCGCGCCATAGGCCTCGACCGTGATCGGATCGAGCACATTGGCGGAGGCGCGGCCGGTGCGAAGCGAAGCCAGGTCGCTCTTGAACTTCTGCACACCGCCATCCATGCGGCGATTGAGATCGGCGAGATCGAAAGTGGTTTGGGCCATCGTCTTCAAAACCTTGTCGAAACCCGGCAAACGCAACGCCGGAATTGCGCGCGACCATGGCGAGCAGCCGCCGTAGGGTCAAGGATTTATCCGTCAACAGCACTTTCCCCGGCGAGTCCGCAAGCGGAATCGGAAGCGCGGCCGCTTCTGCATAGCCGGCAAGACCGCTGGAATGCTGGTCAAGGCCGGAAGCGCTTCCTAGCTTGATCCCAGGCCCGTCGGGCAATCCCGGCCAGGCTGCGAGGAGGATACCCCATGCCCCGGCTGAACCGCATCGTCGAAACCGCGCTCTATGTCGACGACCTCGGCCGCGCCGCGGCCTTCTACGAGGAAAAGCTCGGGCTTTCCTCCATGCTCAGGACCCGGACGCTCTACGCCTACGATATCGGCGGGCAGAACGTCCTGCTGCTGTTCCAGCGCGGTGCCTCGGTCGAGACGCAGGTCTCGGAGCACGGCAGCATCCCGCCGCATGACGGCCAGGGCCCGCTGCATATCTGCTTTGCCGTCGATGCCGCCGAACTGGCGGCCTGGGAAACGCAGCTTGGACAGCATGGCGTAGAGATCGAAGGCCGCATGCGCTGGAATCGCGGCGGCGAGAGCATCTATTTCCGCGATCCCGACGGCCACCTGCTCGAGCTCATGACGCCCGGCAACTGGCCGAATTACTGACGTTTCAGGGGGTGACGTAGGTCGCCCTGCCCTCGCCGCGCAGCACGGCCGCGAGCATGCCCGGCTCGGCGATCGAGAACACCACGATGGTGAGTGCCGCGTCGCGCGCCAACGCGAAGGCGGCGGTGTCCATCACCTTGAGGTCGCGCTTGATCGCGTCCTCATGGGTCAGGGTGTCGTAGCGGGTCGCGCTCGGATCCTTCTTCGGATCGGCCGAATAGACGCCGTCGACCTGCGTCGCCTTGAGCAGATGGCTGCAATCGAGCTCGGCCGCGCGCAGCGCAGCACCTGTGTCGGTGGTGAAATAGGGATTGCCGGTGCCGCCGCCGAGGATGACGACCTTGCCGTTGCTGAGATGGTCGAGCGCCCGCTTGCGGGCATAGCTCTCGCAGAGCGAGGGCATCGGCACCGCCGACATGGCGCGCGCCGGGGCGCCGGCGCTCTCGATCGCATGTTCGAGCGCAAGCGCATTCATCACCGTTCCGAGCATGCCGATCGAATCGGCGCTGGTGCGGTCGAGGCCCTTGGTGAGCCCTTGTACGCCGCGGAAGAAGTTACCGCCGCCGACGACGATGCCGATCTCGACACCCTCGCGCGAGGCATGGGCGATATCGGCCGCGAGCGCCGTCAGCGTGGCGCCGTCGAGGCCGGATCCTTGAGGTCCTGCAAGGGCTTCGCCGGAGAGCTTCACGAGAACGCGTTTAGGTCTCATCGGGGCTCTCCACTGCTTGCGCCACATCGTACAGCCTAACCGAATCGGCAGGCCGACCTTCTCTACTTACAAAAAAGGCCGCGCGAGGCGCGGCCTTTCTGTACCCTATCAACGGGCTTGTCAGCCCGTGGTGCCGCCGGCCGCCGCAACCTCGGCAGCGAAATCGGTCTCTTCCTTCTCGATGCCCTCGCCGAGCGCGAAGCGGGCGAAGCCGGTGAGCTTGACCGGACCGCCGACCTTGCCTTCGGCCTCCTTCAGCACCTGGGCGACCGACTTCGAGCCGTCATGGATATAGGCCTGGTCGAGCAGGCAGTATTCCTTGGCGTAGCTCTTCAGGCCGCTCTCGACGATCTTGGCGAGCACATGCTCGGGCTTGCCGGCGTTCTTCTCGGCCAGGATCGCCTTCTCGCGCTCCAGCACGGCCGGATCGACCGAGGCGAGATCGAGAGCGACCGGATTGGTCGCGGCGACATGCATGGCGAGCTGGCGACCGATCGCGGCCAGTTCGTCGCCCTTGCCGCTCGACTCCAGGCCGACGATGACACCGATCTTGCCGAGGCCTTCGGCGATCGCGCCATGGACATAGGAGCCGATCACGCCGGCCGAAACCGAGACCTGCGCGACACGGCGCAGCGTCATGTTCTCGCCGATGGTGGCGATGGCGTTGGCGATCGCATCGGCGACGGTGCCGCCGCCCGGGTAGTGATGGGCGGCCAGCGCCTCGACATCGCCGCCGCGCTCGAGCGCGACATCGGCGATGGTGCGGGCCAGCGCCTGGAATTCCAGGTTGCGGGCGACGAAGTCGGTCTCGGAGTTGACCTCGACCACGACGCCGCTGTTGCCGCGCACGGCGACGGCGACGAGGCCCTCGGCGGCGACACGGCCGGCCTTCTTGGCGGCCTTGGACAGGCCCTTGGCGCGCAGCCAGTCGATGGCGGCTTCCATGTTGCCGTCGGTGGCCGAGAGCGCGGCCTTGCAGTCCATCATGCCCGCGCCGGTCTTGTCGCGGAGTTCCTTCACCATGCCGGCGGTGATCGCAGCCATTTGCGTCGTCCTTGCTATCTGGCGGCATCGCCCGGTGGCATGCCGCAACTCTAAAATCCGGTCCCCATTGGCAAACGCCGACGGCCCGTTTCCGGCGTCGGCGCTGCTTGGGCTTAATCAGGTATCGAAGTGCGACGCGCCGATGACGCGCCGCAATCCGGATAATCAGGCGTCAGCGAGATCGCGGGCCTGGGCAACCCAGCCCTGGCTCTCGATGCGGCCGGCGAGCTTCAGGTCGTGATCGACCTTGCTGACATCGGCCGGGCTCATGGCAGCGAGCTGCCAGAAGTGGAAGATGCCGCCATCGTTGAGCTTCTGCACGATCTCGGGGCCCATGCCCGACAGGCGCATGAAGTCGTCCGGCGCGCCGCGCGGCGCGGTCAGCAGCTCGAAGGACTGGCCTTCGGCAGCCGCCGGCTCGGCGAGCGCGGTCTCGACGACCGGCGTCTCGGCGGCGCCGAGATCGATGCCGCTGTCGCCCGAGGCGCGCGAGATACCGTCGATGGCCGAACGGGCGATCAGGTCGCAATAGAGCTGGATGGCGCGGCCGGCGTCGTCATTGGCCGGGACCGGGAAGGTGATGCCGTCCGGATCCGAGTTCGAATCGACGATGGCGGCGACCGGGATGCCGAGGCGCTGAGCCTCCTTGATCGCCAGCTGCTCCTTGTTGGTGTCGATCACGAAGATCATGTCGGGCGTGCCGCCCATGTCCTTGATGCCGCCGAGCGCCTTCTCGAGCTTGTCGCGCTCGCGCGCCAGCATCAGGCGCTCCTTCTTGGTCAGGCCGGTGCCGCCGCCGGAGAGCAGCTCGTCGACCTTGCGCAGGCGCTGGATCGAGGCCGAGATGGTCTTCCAGTTGGTCAGCATGCCGCCGAGCCAGCGGGAGTTGACATAGTACTGGGCCGAGCGCTTGGCGGCGTCGGCGATGGCGTCCTGCGCCTGGCGCTTGGTGCCGACGAAGAGGACGCGGCCGCCGCGGGCGACGGTGTCGCTGACCGCCTGCAGGGCGCGCGAGAGCATCGGCACCGACTGCGACAGGTCGAGGATGTGGATGTTGTTGCGCGTGCCGTAGATGAACGGCGACATCTTCGGGTTCCAGCGGTGAGCCTGGTGGCCGAAGTGAGCGCCGGCCTCGAGCAGCTGACGCATGGAGAAATCAGGCAGAGCCATGGTATTCTTGTCCTTCCGGTTGAGCCTCTGGGGAGCGAATGAGCCGGCCATGAACTGGCCAGTCACCGGAACGCCTCGGTGTCGAGGTGATGCTTCCCATGTGGAATGAGGCGCGCCATACACGCGATGGCGCGCAATTGCAAGGCTTGCAGTCGGCTCGTCAGAGCGAGCCGACTTCATAGGCGACGTCATAGACGCCCGGCACGGCACGCTCCAGCAAGGGGCGCACGCGCGCCAGATGGCCGGTGAAGCGCTCGTCTCGGGCAAAGCGCAGCGCCGCCTCCTCGGATTCGAACATCGTCACCAGGACGACGTCGCGATCTTCGCGGGAACGGAACAAGCGCCGCCGATCAGCCCATCGACCTTGCCACGTACGGCATGGTGCTGGGCGAGCTGCAGCTCCATGAATTCAGCGAAGCACTCGGGCTTCGGCGTAATGACGCTGATATTGACGACCGGCTGATCGGGCATGCCCGGCTCCTTCGATGCAGATGCAGGAGCCGGGTCGATACGACCTCAACCAAGGTTGAGGTCAAGGCGCGCCCTGTCGGATATTGGCAGGAGCCGTTTTGTCGATCTCACTTCGGCAGCGAGGCAGCAGCCTTCTGCACGACGTCGCCGATCTGCTTGCAATAGGCTGCGGCCGTGCCCCCCTGCGCCTTGGCGATGGTCTCGAGATCCTGGGTCACGCCCATCATCGCGATCGTACCCTTCTTGCCGGCGGCCTCGGCAGTGTCGCCGGCGCTCTTGTCGGCCGGCGGCGGGATCAGGGCGAGCACCTTGCGCTGGATCTCGACGACGTCGGCGCCGACATGGCCCTTCTCGGCACAGTAGCTGAGAATGCCGAGCTGGTTGCGGCCGGCCTGATAGGCGGTGGCAAGCTGGTCGGCCTGGCTCTGGGCGAGGGACGGGCCGCAGGACAGGACCGCGAAGGCGGCGAGCGCGCTGAAACGCTTGAAGGAAAGCAGCATGATAATCTCTCTCAAGTTGAATGCGTCCGAAGATGCACGCCCCGCTTCCCCGACGCCGGGATAGCCTTTCCCCAAGGGGCACGGCAACCCGGCGGCGGAGCGGAGCAAATGCGCGCTGGCTTTTGTGAAAGCCAGATGTCGTTCCGCCGAGAGCACCGTCAGCTGGGCACAAGGGCGGTGGTCACGGAACACCATCTGTATTTCGCGCGGCCATCGATTCCCCGCTTCTTTCAAACCAGAATTTTGCGATAAACCTCTGCTGCCAAACAGTTTTCGAAGAAGTCAGCAGGGAGCGCGCAATGCAGATGATCCCCCACGACCCAAGCCACGGCATCTACCCGGCAACCTCGGACTACGCCCATGCGATGGAGGTCGTCGCGCCACAGCGGCTGCTCTTCGTCAGCGGCACGATGGGGCTCGACGAAGCCGGGAAGCCCGGTGCAACGCTCGACGAGCAGCTCGCGCTGATCTGGAACAATCTGCGTGCGATCCTCGCCTCGGCGAATATGAGCGTCGACAATATCGTGCGCCTGACCAGCTATCTGCGCGATCCCGGTTTCATCGAGGCCAACCAGAACGCCCGCCTCGCCGCGCTCGGCGGCCGCGCCATCCCGACCACTGCGATCGTGGCACAGACCCTGCGCGCAGACTGGCTCGTCGAGATCGAGGTGATCGCTGCGGCCTGAGCAGGACCGCGCCTCTCGCACGAATGCCCGGCATCGCATTGGCAAAACGTTCACGCCGACCTGCTAGGAGAATCGACGAGACGGCTTGAAGTGGCGGGATGTGTTGCTCGACCTGAGGACAATCTACCTGGCAGGGGCTCTCACCTGCGTGATTCTCGGCTTCGTGCAGCTATCCGCCTACGCTACCGGCCGCTTCGAACGCTGGCCGCTCTGGTGGGGCCTGAGCAACGTCCTGATCGGCCTCGGCCTGATCGGCGTGGGATTGCGGGGCGTCATCCCCGACATCCTCTCGATCCCGCTCGCCAACACAGTGAGCTGGACCGGCTATCTGCTCATCCTGTTCGGCGTGAGAAGTTTCGCGCGGCGCCCGCCAAGGCCGCTGCTCTACCTGCTTGCGGTCGCCGCCGCCGCCATTCCGCTATTCCTGTGGAACGAGCCTGACGGCTTCGCCAAGCGGGTCGTCCTGGTCGCCGTGCTGGTCATGACCTGCGATGCATTGCTGGTCCGGGAAGGCCTGCTCCTGTGGCGGCGCGAGCGGCTGGTCACCGGCGCGATCCTGGCGGCGCTGTTCGCGCCAACCGTCGTGCTGTTCGCCATCCGTGGCTATCTGGCGGCCACAGGGCAGCTCGGCACCGAGATGTTCCCGACCGACAACACCAGCCAGTGGCTCACGGCCACCGGCACCGCGTTCCTGCTCCTGCGCGGCAGCGCACTCTTGCTGCTCGCCGCCGAGCGCAACCGCAACCAGCTGGTCGCGATCGCCCAGCACGATCCGCTCACCGGCGCGATGAACCGCAGCGGCCTGGAACGCGCCATGGCCCGGATCGCCGCCGATGCCAGCAAGCGCCCGAGCCGGCTGACCCTGCTGCTGATCGACATCGACCACTTCAAGAGCCTGAACGACACGCATGGCCATGCCGCCGGCGATCGCATCCTGCAGCTCTTCGCAGAGGCCGCCCGCAGCGAGTTGCGCGCCAGCGACGTCCTGGCGCGCCATGGCGGCGACGAGTTCGTCGCCCTCCTTCCGCACATGCCGACCAAGGACGCGGTGCGCGTCGCCAACCGGATCCGCGCCGCCTTCGCGCGGGCACTCGCCGATTGGGGCGGCGCTCCCCTGCGGCAGCCGACGCTCAGCATCGGCGTCGCCGAGGGGGACGCGGCGGGCGATGAGCTGGAAACCTTGCTCCAGCACGCGGACGAGGCGCTCTATCGCTCGAAGCGGCTCGGCCGCGACCGGGTCCAGGTCCAGATCCGCGCTCTGGCGCGCTGACCTTCTATCTCTAGAACGGGTGGAAGACGCGCAGCCGATGCCCATCCGGATCGGTCGCGACGAAGGTGCGGCCAAAATCGAGATCGGTCGGCGCCTGCAGGATCGCAAGGCCGCGTCGCTGCCAGTCGGCATGTGCCGCATCGACCGCTTCGCCGCTGCCGACCACCATGGCGATCTCGCCGCCGCCTCCGCCCGCCTGCGCGCCCGGCTCGACGGTATGGCGCGACCACAGGCCGAGCCGCGCGCCCGAGGGCAGCGCGAACATGGCGAAGGTCGGCGAGACCTCCAGCGGCTCCGCGCCGATCAGATCGGCATAGAAACGGGCGCTGGCCTCAGGGCTGTCGACATAGAGGATGATGAAATTGGCATCGAGCATCGGCGTCATCTCCGGTTTGTGGATGCGCGCATGATCGCTGCAGATGCTGCCAATTTCCGGCAGTGTAACTCAAGACGGCGGCGGAATGCCCTCGCGCTCGCGCCATTGCTTCAGCAGCGCCTGGCGCCGGCGCGGATAGCGGATGTCGACCAGCTCGGCCTGCGCTATGCGGTCGGCGCGGAAATGCCGGAAGTCGTTGCGCAATTCGCACCAGGCGACGACGACGCGGACATGATCGAAGAAGCCGAGCGCGAACGGCCAGATCAGGCGCTGCGACGCCGCCGCCTTGCCGTCCTGATAGGTCAGCGCCAGCTTGCGCTCGGCGCGGATCGCCTTGCGAACCAGCCCGAGATCGACGCCGGATGCGGCAGCGATCCTGGCGCCGGGGCCGACGAGCAGCGCCGAGGCGTCGGCCTTGTCGCGCAGATCGGCCGGCAGCACTGCAACGATCTTGGCCATGGCGTTGCGCGCTGCCCCCGCGAGCCTGTCGTCGGCCCGGCCGGCGACCCAGCGCGAGCCGAGCACCAGCGCCTCGATCTCGTCCTCGTCGAACATCAGCGGCGGCAGCATGAAGCCGGGCTTCAGCACATAGCCGAGACCGGGCTCGCCTTCGATCGGGGCGCCCTGCCCCTGCAATGTGGCGATGTCGCGATAGAGCGTGCGGATGCTGACGCCGGTCTCCTCGGCCAGCCTGCGGCCACTCACCGGCCGGCGATGCCGGCGCAGCACCTGGACGAGATCGAGCAGGCGCTCCGAGCGCGACATGCTCAGCCGGCGAGATCGGCGAGCCCTGCCCGCCTGACGCCGAGCGCCGCCATCTCCGCCCAGGCGCGCCCCAGCGAGCCGTCGAGGTCGATGGCGCGGCAAGCTTCCTCGATGACGACCGTCTCGAAACCGTGGCGGGCCGCATCCTGTGCCGTCCAGTTGACGCAGAAATCGGTGGCGAGGCCGACCACCACAACACGGGTGATGCCGCGCTCCTTGAGATAGCCGCCAAGCCCGGTCGGCGTGGTGCGGTCGGCCTCGACGAAGCCTGAATAGCTGTCGACCTCGCGGCGGCAGCCCTTGCGGATCACCGCCTGCGCCATGGCAAGGTCGAGGCCGGGATGAAAGGCCGCGCCATTGCTGCCCTGCACGCAATGCTCCGGCCAGAGCACCTGCGTTCCGTAGGGCATCTCGACCGTCTCGAAGGGCGATTTGCCGGGATGGCTCGACGCGAACGAGGAATGCCCGGCCGGGTGCCAGTCCTGCGTCAGCACGACCGTGGCGAAGCGCCGGCCGAGTTCGTTGACGAGCGGGACGATCTCGTCGCCGCCAGCGACCGCCAGATTGCCGCCAGGACAGAAATCGTTCTGGACGTCGACGACGATCAGCGCGGTCCGGGCGTCGATCACCGGCTTCTCCCTATAGAGCGGCGGTCCGCGTCATCCGCGTGATGCCCTTGCGGGCGGCGAACATGCGGCCATAGACGTCGCCCGCGAGATCGGGCCGGTAGCAGCGCTGTTCGAGCAGCGGGTCCCAGATGTGCTCAACCGTGTCGATCAGCTCGAAATCCGCCTTAAGGCGCGCCTCCAATTGCAGGCGATTCTTGCGATTCTGATATTCGAGCAGCACCAGCGAGGTCTTCGACAGGTCGAGATGGTCGAGCACATCGCCCTCGCCGCCCTCGATGTCGATCTTGACGATATCGGCCGAGGGCAGGCTCGCCGGGTCGACCACCGCGACCTCATAGCGCTCGACCATCGCCCCGGTGACGAAGGTGTCGCCGGCATAGGAGGCGAGACCCGATTCACCGTCGCCGGCAAAGCGGCTGAGGAAGGTTGCAGTCTTCTGGCCCCCCGGGAACAGCGCCGCATTGACCGTGACGATGTCGCGGCGCCGGTCGGTGTTGCGCTTCAGGAGCTCATAGGTGCCGGGATGCGGCTCGTAGGAGGTCACGGTGCTGCCTGGCCAGCGCGCGCTCGCCCAGAGCGCGAAGGAGCCGACATTGGCGCCGATGTCGAGGATGTCGAGGCCGACACCATCGAAGCCGCATTCATACTCGCCTTCGAGCACATCCTTGATCGCCCAATGCATCGCTTCGGGCACGGCAAGGCTCATCGGAATGCGCGCGACATACTGCTTCATTCGCTCCCCCCGGAGGCGTTCGTTGTCCGTGCGCACTCTGATGCCGAGGCCGCCGGCTATGCAAGAGCGGGACGAGCCCTGCCCCGACCTCAGCGCAACTCGACGTTCACCACCCCCGGCGCGGCACGCACGGCGTTGGCGAGCTGCTGGTTGACCGGATAGCGCCCCGGCAATTCGATCTCGATCTCCTGGGCCCCGTCGTCGAGGATCATCACCAGCGAGATCTTGCCGTCGGAACGCACGCCGTCGCGCGGCTTCACCCGCTCGGCGATCGAGGACAACGCCTTGTCGTCGCGCAGGAAGATGCAGAGGTCCTGCTTCTGCCGGCCAGCGAGGTCGTCGAGCCGCTCGACATCCTCGATGCGCGGGCGCACCTCCTCGCCATCGAGCACGGCCGAGAGCCGGATCACCAGCGCCGCGCCCGGCTCCAAGAGTTCGCGATAGCGCTGCAGCCCTTCCGAGAACAGGATCGCCTCGAACTGGCCGGTCGGGTCGGAGAGCTGGACGATGCCCATCTTGTTGCCGGACTTGGTCCGCCGCTCCGACCGGTCGATAACGGAGGCGGCGACCTTGGCGATCGAGGTGCCGCTGGCGCGGACAGCGCGGGCGAAGTCGGCATAGCTCTGCACCCGCAGGCGCTTCAGCACATGTTCGTATTCGTCGAGCGGGTGGCCGGAGAGGAAGAAACCGACCGCCTCGTGCTCGCGCTTCAGCCGCTCGGCCGGCGCCCAGGGCTCGAAAGGCGGAATGCGGAAGGCTTCGGCGTTCCCGCCGTTGCCGAGCATGTCGAGCTGCCCGGCGGCTGCCTCGTCACGAACGCGGTTCGAGAGCGCCAGCATGCCATCGACCGCCGCCATCGCCTTGGCCCGCTCCGGCTCGATCTCGTCGAGCGTGCCAGCCGAGATCAGCGCCTCGATCGTGCGGCGATTGACCAGGCGCGTATCGATCCTCCGGGCGAAGTCGGCGAGGTCGCGGAACGGGCCTTCGTTGGTCCGCGCTGCGACGATCGACTCGACGGCCGCCCGGCCGACGCCCTTGATCGCGCCGAGCGCATAGCGGATCGCCCCGTCGGCGACGTCGAAATCGACGCCGGAGCGGTTGATCGAGGGCCGCTCGACCTTGATGCCGAGCCGCTCGGCCTCACGCCGGAATTCCGAGAGCTTGTCGGTGTTGCCGATGTCGAGCGTCATCGACGCCGCCATGAACTCGACGGGGTAGTTGGCCTTGAGATAGGCGGTCTGGAAGGCGACGACGGCATAGGCCGCCGCGTGGCTCTTGTTGAAGCCGTAGTCGGCGAATTTCGCCAGCAGATCGAAGATCTCGGAGGCGAGGTCCTTCTTCAGCCCGGCCTCGATCGCGCCCTTCACGAAACGGTCGCGCTGGGCGTCCATCTCGGCCTTGATCTTCTTGCCCATGGCGCGGCGCAACAGGTCCGCTTCGCCGAGCGAATAGCCCGAGAGCGCCTGCGCCACCTGCATCACCTGTTCCTGGTAAACGATGATGCCGTGCGTCTCGGACAGGAACGGCTCCATGCCGGGGTGGAGATAGGTCGGCTCCTCCAGCCCGAGCTTGCGGCGGCAATAGGTCGGGATGTTGTCCATCGGGCCGGGGCGGTAGAGCGCCACCAGCGCGATCAGGTCCTCGATCCGGTCGGCCTTCATCTCGACCAGCGCCTTGCGCATGCCGACCGATTCCACCTGGAACACGCCGACCGTCTCGCCGCGCGCCAGCATCTCGTAGGTCTTCGGGTCGTCGAAGGGCAGCTGCGCCAGGTCGACCGCAATGCCGCGCTGGGCGATGAGCTGCACCGCGATGGTCAGCGTCGTCAGCGTCTTCAGGCCGAGGAAGTCGAACTTCACCAGCCCGGCCTGCTCGACCCATTTCATGTTGAACTGGGTGACGCGCATGCCGGTGCGCGGATCGACCGAGAGCGCGACGAGCTGCTCCAGCGGCCGGTCGCCGATGACGACGCCGGCGGCGTGGGTCGAGGCGTGGCGATGCAGGCCTTCGAGCTTCTGCGCGATCTCCAGCAGGCGCCCGACCACTGGCTCCTCGGCAGCCGCCTCCTGTAGCTTCGGCTCGCCGGCGATCGCCTCTGGCAGCGTGATCGGCTTGGCCGGATTCTGCGGCACCAGCTTGGTCAGCTTGTCGACCTGGCCATAGGGCATCTCCAGCACGCGGCCGACGTCGCGCAGCACGCCGCGCGCCTGCAAGGTGCCGAAGGTGATGATCTGGGCGACACGCTCCTCGCCATAGCGATGCTTGACGTATTCGATCACCTCTTCACGCCGGTACTGGCAGAAGTCGATGTCGAAGTCCGGCATCGAGACGCGATCGGGATTGAGGAAGCGCTCGAACAGCAGGCCGAAGCGCAGCGGGTCGACGTCGGTGATGGTCAGCGCATAGGCGACGAGCGAGCCCGCACCCGAGCCGCGGCCCGGCCCGACCGGGATATCCTGCGCCTTGGCCCATTTGATGAAGTCCGAGACGATCAGGAAATAGCCCGGGAACTTCATCCGGGTGATGATCGAAAGCTCGAAATCGAGCCGCTTGTCATAGGCTTCGACGGTGAAGCCCTCGGCCGGCCCATGCTTGGCCAGCCGCGCCGCGAGGCCTGCCCGCGCCTGCGCTTCGAGCTCCTCGGCCTCGTCGCGCCCCTCCTCGCCGAAGCGCGGCAGGATCGGCTTGCGCGTACCGACGCGCCACGAACAGCGCCGGGCGATCTCGACAGTCGAGGCCAGCGCCTCCGGCAGGTCTGCGAAGCGGCGCTTCATTTCCTCGCGGCCGGCGAAGAAATGCGCCGGCGACACCCGTCGACGCTCGCCATCCGAGAGCAGACGTCCCGCCGCCACTGCGAGCAGCGCGTCATGCGCCTCGAAATCGGCCGGCTTGCCGAAGAAGGGCTCGTTGGTAGCGACGATCGGCAGGTCGTTGTCATAGGCGAGCCTGAGCAAACCGGCCTCGACCGCCGGCCCATCCTCGCGCTCATGGCGCTGGATCTCGACATAGAGCCGGTCGCCGAAGATCGCTTGCAGGCGCTTCAGACGCGCCTCTGCCTGCGCCGGCTGGCCGGCGCGCAAGGCGAGATCGAGCGGCCCGCCGGCGCCGCCGGTCAGGGCGATGACATCGCTGTGATAAGCAGCGAGATGGTCGATGCTTGCGACCGGGCTGCCGCCGGAGGCAGCAAGGCACGCTTCCGTCACCAGCTTCATCAGATTGCCGTAGCCGGCTTCGCTGGTCGCCAGCAGGACGACATGCGGCGTCACGCTCAGGACCGGCTTGCGCCCGCCCGTATCCTCATCGGCGAAATCGACGGAGAGCTGCACGCCGGCGATCGGCTGGATGCCGGAGCTCGCCAGCTTCTCGGAGAATTCAAGCGCCCCGAACAGGTTGTTGGTGTCGGTCAGCGCCATGGCCGGCTGGCCATCGCCGGCGGCGAGCTTGGCGAGCGCGCCGACCTGGATCGCGCCTTCGAGCAGCGAATAGCTCGAATGGACATGGAGGTGGACGAAGCCGACCTCGTCCTGAACCTGTGTATCGTCTTTGCGGTCGGTCATCGCGCCCTCCGGCGCGCCCTTCGTTCAGCCAGCGGGCCGAGCGAACGAATCTACGCCGATTCTTGATCCAAAGAGCATGCTCCGAACCGGTTATGGCGCGCCACCCGCACCCGGTCGAGCGGGCCATCATGCGCGGCTGTGGACATGCTGGCGAAACCTCCACGGCCTTCGTCGGTAGGGCCGTCAAACATGCGGCCCCGAGGCCAGCGCAGCCCAGACCCAGATCATACCGACGAAGAGAGCGAGCGCCAGGAACTCCACGGCTCCGGCCATCAGCTTGCGGGCAACGAGCATGTTCGATCTCCGATGTTCTCTATATGTACAGTTTAATTCCCTATTTGTTCACGTCAATATCGCTAGGTCAGCGGAAGCCCTGGAGACGCCGGCTGCAGTTAATGCGGATTTACCGAGGCTGCGAAAACGTTAACGCCACCTCTGCCCTGCATCGGAATCAGATACGGTCGCGCCATGACCCCTTCCGCCGATCAAATGCATCAGAAGCGGCGCGACGAGATGCTCGGCGTCCTGCTCATGGCGACGGCGATGCTGATCATCCCGACCTCGGACGCCATCGCCAAATATCTCAGTGGCGGCCATTCTCCGGCCTTTCTCAGCTGGGTGCGCTATCTTGCGGCGCTCGGCTTCATTCTGCCGGTCGCCTTGCTCCAGCACGCACGAGCGCCGGAGCCGGCGCGCGCTCCCGCCTCGCAAGGTCGGTACTGGCTCGCCCAGATCCTGCGCACCGCCTTCCTCGTCACGGCGATGACGCTCTATTTCGTGGCGATCGCACGCATCCCGCTGGCCGATGCGCTCGGCGCCTATTTCATTGCGCCGATCGTCGCGACCCTGCTCGCCGCGATCGCGCTGCGCGAGCGGCTCGACCGGCGAAAGCTGCTGGCGGTGGCGCTCGGTTTCGTCGGCGCCATCCTCGTCGTGCGGCCGGGAACCGAGACCAGCGCCGACACGCTGATCGCGCTTGCCTCCGGCTGCTGCATGGCCTGCTATCTGGTTCTGACCCGCGCCACCGCGCAGGACAGGCCGCCCGTGATGACGCTGACGATCCAACTCACCCTCGGCATCCTGATGCTGTTGCCCTTTGCCGTGCTGCAATGGACGACGCCGACGCGCGAAAGCCTGCTGCTCATCCTGCTGATGGGCCTCGTCTCGACGCTCAGCAACCTGATGACGATCAGCGCCTTCCGCCTGGCGCAGGTGCAGACGCTCTCGCCCTTCGTCTATCTGGAGCTGATCGGCGCTACTGCACTGGGCTTTGCCCTGTTCGGCGACCTGCCCTCGCCGGCGACCTGGGCGGGAATCGCAGTGATCGTCATCGCCGGATTGATCGTCGCGACCGCGCGGCCGCCTGCACCCGCGCAATCCTGATCGCCTACTGGCGAGCTCTCACTTCACCAGGCTGCTCAGGGTGGTGACGATGGCTCGCGGCTCGATCTCGGCCGGCGCCTGGTCGAAAGCGGCGCGGTAGTAATCGAGCATGCTGAGCTGCTCGAAATTGTTCCAGATCTCCGCGTCGTTCATCGCCTGGCCGCGCTCCTCCAGATTGAGGATCATGCCGTAATCCTCAGGGCCCGTGCCGTAGACCAATGGCGGCGGCAGCGGTTCGGAGCGCAACTCGTGCTCGGCTGCGGCGATGGCCGCGAGCGCGCCCGGCACCCAGACGCGATGATAGGCATTGTTGACGTCGCGCTCGGGTTCGCCGGTGCCGATCAGCACGGCGCGGCAGGCCGCCGCGAACGCATCGACCATGCCGTTGCGTTCCGCCAGCCTGTCGGCGGCGTTGTAGTTGGCGTGGATCGGGTCGACATAGGCGAACTCGTTCTGCAGCAGCCGCGCCGGCTCGCCCTGCAGGAAGAGCCAGGGATGGGTGTTGTCGATCAGGATCTGGCCCGGCAGCAGATGCGCGGCCTCGTTCTCGCCGGAGGCGCTGAAGAACTGCCGTTCGGCGCCCCTGCAGGTTACGCTGGGGTTGGGCGTAAGGGGCAGCCCGCCCTGGCCCGGCATCCGGATCGCAGCCATGTAGACCAGCACCTTGGCCAGGCGCGCATTGCGCGAGCGCCCATGCCAGACCGCCTTGTCGGTGTCGGAGGAGAAGCGCTGGACCTTGAGCAGGCGGAAGCGCTCTTCGGCTGCCACGGCCCGGTCGGGAGAACGACGGCGCCCCATCTCAGCCGCCAATGACCATAGTGGACTCGCCCTCGGCTTGGATCGCCGTTTCAGCGCCGGCCACGACTTCGTGGCAGGCGAGTTTGCCTCCGATGATCACAATGGAGCTTCCGAGCCCCGGCTGCAGCACGGCCGGCAAAGGATGGATCACGGGATCGAGAATGCGTGCGGCGGGACCTTTAGGCATCGGACACCCTCATGGATCGCTCGGCCGGGAACTTGGCTCCGGCCGGCCAGGCAAGTCAACGAAACGGCTCGCCCGGCAAACGCAGCCTTGTGGCAGGCAGAGCCGGTCTTGCCCTCCCCCATACGAATGGTGACGCTCCGGAACGAGCCGTATATGGTTTCACTAAGGCCTTGAGATAGCGAGAACCGGATGTCGTGGTATAGTAAGGTCGTCTGGTCCGAAGGCTTGTTCCTGCGGCCGCATCATCTGCAGCAGAACGATCGTTATCTCGAGAATCTGCTGGAGAATCGCGTCCGGCACGTCACGCCTTATCCGTGGGGGTTCTCGGTGCTCGAGATCGACCGCGACCTGGCGCAGCAGAGCCGCATCGGGCTCCGGCGTGCCGTTGGTGTGATGCCGGACGGCACGCCCTTCGCCATGCCGGACAACTCGCCGCTGCCGCCTGCGATCGAGGTGCCGGAGAACGCCGCCGGCCAGATCGCCTGGCTCTCCTTGCCGCTCGCCGCCTCCAACACCCGCGAGGTCGAGGACAGCCTCAACGGCTCGGCCAGTCGCTTCTATCCCGCGACCGAGATGCTGATCGACTCGACCGCCTCGCTGCGGGTCGAGGAAGAGATCGATATCGCCCACCCGCGCATGGGCCTGGAGCTGCGCAAGACCAGCAAGCCTGGCTATGTCGGCCTGGCGCTCGGGCGCATTCTGGAAGTGCGCGACCGCGCCATCCTGTTCGACGAGAAATTTGCCCCGCCGGTGTTGCTCTGCTCGGCTCATCCCGTCGTCGACGGCTGGATGGACCGCGTCATCGGCTGGATCGACAACAAGCTCGAGGAACTCGCCCGCTACGCTGCCGATCCGACCGCCGGCGGCGGCCTGCAGAGCGCCGACTATTTCATCCTGCAGATGCTGAACCGGCACATCCCGGTTCTGAAGCACATGCGCGGCTCGCGCTTCGTCCACCCCGAGCGCCTGTTCGTGACGCTCCTCGCCATCGCCGGCGAGCTCGCCACCTTCACCACGGCCGAGCGCCGCGCCCGCGACTATCCGGCCTATGACCATGACGACCTGGAAGGCTGCTTCACCCCGGTGGTGCGCGACATCCAGGACTTCCTCTCGGCCCAGCTCGGCCGCCGCGCCATCCGGCTCGAGATCGTCGAGCGGGCGCAGAACGCCTTCATGTCGACGATCCGCGACCGTGCCTTGATGCGCAATGCGACGCTGATCCTGGAAGTCGCCGCGCGCCGGCCGCTCACGGAGATCCAGTCGCAGTTCCCGCATCTGTTCAAGGTCGGGCCAAACACCAAGATGAACGAGATCGTCCATGCCCATCTGCCGGGCATCAATCTCGTCCATCTGCCGACGCCGCCACCCCAGATCCGGGCGCTGACCGACCACGTCTATTTCTACCTCGACCGCACCTCGCCGCTCTGGCCGGAATTCAGCTCGGCGAGTTCGATCGGCATGCATTTCTCCGGTGACTGGCCCGATCTCGAAATGGAGCTCTGGGCCGTGCTCGAGGGCAGGCGATGAGCAACGACGGCTCCGATCCGTTCGGCCGCTCGGACCGGACCTTCATCCGGCCGAACCCGGCGGGGCGGCGCGTGCCTCCTCCCTCGCGCCCGGCGGAGCCGCAGGGCTATCCGCCGCAAGGGCAGCCTTACCCGCCCCCGAACGCGCCCTATCCGCCTCCGCCTGCCGGCTACCCCCCGCAGGGCTCGCCCTATGCGCCCTCGGGCGCGCCGCAATACCCGCATGCAGCGCCCTCGCCCGGAGTGCCGGGTGGCGAGGAGTGGATGTCGACGCCGCAGCCGCGGCCGAGCGCGCCGCCTCCGCCGCAGGGCTATGTGCCGCAGGCGCTGCCCAAGCGCGAGCAGATGCTCACGCCGAACACCAATCCGTTGCTGAAAGCCGCCGGTCCGCTGCTGCTCCTGCTCGGACGCCTGCGCGCCAACTTGTCCAGCGCACCGGCGACGCAGATGATCGGCCAGGTCGGCGAGACGATCGAGGCCTTCGATCATGAAGTGCGCGCCGCCGGCTTCACCGCCGAGCAGACGCGCACGGCGAAATACATCATCTGCGCCTTCGCCGACGACATCGTCCAGAACATCCCGGGCGAGGACCGCCATGTCTGGACGCAATACAGCATGCTCTCGCGCTTCTTCGGCGAGCGCATCGGCGGCGTGCGCTTCTTCGAGGAGCTCGAGCGCGCCAGGAAGGACCCGAGCGTCAACTACGACCTGCTCGAGCTGATGCATGTCTGCCTGGCGCTCGGCTTTGAGGGCGTTCATCGCACCTCGGCCGGCGGCGCCGCCAACCTGCAGATGATCCAGCGCAATCTGTTCGAGACCTTGCGGCGGGTGAAGCAGCCCGATCCGGAGTTGTCGCCGCGCTGGCAGGGCCAGGCGCTGACCGCACGGCTCGCCGGCTTCAAGCTGCCGGTCTGGTCGGTTGCCGCCGTCGCTGCGGTCGCCGTGCTCGGCCTCTATTTCATCTTCCGCGCCCTGCTCGGCGGCAATGCCGAGGCCTCGGCCAGCGCGCTGCTCTCGGTCCATCCCAAGGGCGATATCGAGATCCTCCGCAAGGTCGCGGCGCGGCCGCCGCCGCCATTGCCGCCGCCGGCGCAACCGCCCAAGGTCTGCGGCACGGTGCAGCCGCCGATCACCTGCGAGGTGACGCCGAACCTGATCATCGTGCGCCTGATGGGCATCACTTTGTTCGATCCCGGCCAGGCGGTGGTGCGCAACGAATTCCGCCCGCTGATCGAGCGCATTTCCAATGTGCTCAACGAGGAAGGCGGCGCGATCAAGGTCGTCGGCCATTCCGACTCCGACCCGATCCGATCCGCCCGCTTCCCCAACAACCTCGAATTGTCGAAAGCTCGTGCCGTGGCTGTCGGCGATCTCCTGAAGACCAGACTGAAGCAGCCGACCCGGATCAGCACCGACGGCAAGGGGTCCGACGTGCCGATCGACACCAATGCAACCGCGGCCGGCAAGGCGAAGAACCGACGCGTCGAGATCCTGATCCAGCGCAACGGCTAGGACGGGTGACGATGCAGGAGACGTGTAGACGATGAACCTCGCGACGTGGCTCAGGATCGCAGCCATTCTGGTCGGCGCCCTCGCGCTGACGCTGCTGATCTGGTTCGGCGGCCCCTTCGTCGCCTTCGGCGAGGTGCGCCCGTTCGAATCGTTCTGGGTCCGGCTGCCGATCGCGCTCGTCCTGATGCTCGGCGCGCTCGGCTGGATCGCCTGGATCGTGATCAAGCGCCGCAAGGCCGTCGCCGCGCTCTCCGAGGCGATGGCCAAGGAGGAAGAGAAGACCGGTGACGGCGCGGCGCTCTCCGCCGCCATGCGCGATGCCTTGGCAACGCTGCGACGGACACGGGGCAAGGATGGCGGCGATTATCTCTACGACCTGCCCTGGTACGTCATCATCGGCCCGCCCGGCGCCGGCAAGACCACGGCTCTCGTCAATTCCGGGCTGAAATTCCCGCTTGCCCGCGGCGGCCAGACGCCGGCCGCGGTCGCCGGCGCCGGCGGCACCCGCTATTGCGACTGGTGGTTCGCCGAGGATGCGGTGCTGATCGACACCGCCGGCCGCTACACGACGCAGGACACCGACACGAGAGCCGAGCGGACGAGCTGGCTTTCCTTCCTCGACCTGCTCAAGGCGAACCGGCCGCGCCAGCCGATCAACGGCGTCATCGTCGCGATCAGCGTCGAGGACCTGCTGACCTCCTCGCAGGAGGAGGTCATCGCCCATGCCGACGCCATCCGCGCCCGCCTGCTCGAGCTCAACGAGCGGCTCAAGGTCGATTTCCCGGTCTATGCGGTCTTCACCAAGGCCGACCTGATCGCCGGCTTCAACGAGTTCTTCGCTGCGCTGTCGGAGCCGCAGCGGCGCATGGTCTGGGGCCACACCTTCCAGACGGTCGACAAGACCCGCAACATGATCGGCGACGTGCCGCCGGAATTCGACGCGCTGATCGAGCGTCTGAACGAGCGGCTCTCCGACCGGTTGCAGGACGAGCACAACCCGACCTCGCGCGCCAAGCTCTTCGGCCTGCCGAGCCAGATGGCGACGCTGAAGCCGGTCATCATCGACTTCCTCGGCCGCGTCTTCGAGCCGACCCGTTACCAGTCGAGCGCGACCTTGCGCGGCTTCTACTTCACCTCGGGCACGCAGGAAGGCACGCCGATCGACCAGCTGATCGGCGCGCTCTCGCGCAATTTCGGCAGCGCCCACGCCGATTCCGGCACCTATTCCGGCCGCGGCAAGAGCTTCTTCCTGACCGACCTGATCCAGAAGGTGATCATCGGCGAATCCGGCTGGGTCTCGACCGATCTGCGCGCTGCGCGCCGCTCGACGCTGCTACGCATCGCCGGCTTCAGCGCGGTCGCGCTGGTCTCGCTGGCGCTCGGCGGCATGTGGTGGACGAGCTATGCCCGCAACAGCGACCTGATCAACCAGACCAATTACGGCCTCGCCGATTATCGCGGCAGCCCCGAGGCCACCGCGCTCCAGGAGACCACTCTTTCCGACCGCAATTTCAGCCGCATCCTGCCGCTGCTGCATAAGCTGCGCCACATGCCGGCCGGCTACGCCACCAAGGACGAGCCGACGCCGGTCGCCGCCACCTTCGGGCTCAGCCAGCGCGAGCGCATGCAATCGGCAACGCAGGAAAGCTACCATCAGGCGCTGGAGCGGCTGCTGCGCTCGCGCATCATCTTCCGGCTGGAGGAACAGCTCGAGGCCAACGTCAACAATCCGGGCTTCATCTACGAGGCGCTCAAGGTCTATCTGATGGTCGGCGGCCGCGCGCCGCTGGACCGCGACCTCGTGCTCGCCTGGATGCGGCAGGACTGGGCCGAGAACCTCTTCCCCGGCGCCGCCAACGCCAAGGGCCGCGAGGCGCTGGAGGAACATCTCGTCGCGCTGCTCGATCTCGACGACGGAGCTGAGCCGGTGGTCAAGCTCAACCAGCCACTGATCGAGAGCAGCCAGCGCACCTTGCGCCGGCTCAGCATCGCCGAGCGCGCCTATGAATTGCTGCGCACGCAAGGACGCAACGCCAGCCGCGACTGGGTCGCGGCGATCCGCGGCGGCTCCGATGCGCGGCTGGTGTTCGAGGGCGTCTCCGGCGAGGACCTCGACTCGATCCGCGTCCCCTATTTCTACACCTATGACGGCTTCCAGAGCGCCTTTGTCGACCGGCTCGGCGATATCGGCGAACGCATCGAGAAGGAGCGCTGGGTTCTCGGCGACAATGCCGACCAGGCCGCGATCACCTCGCAATATGCCAGCCTGTTCCAGGACCTGCTCAAGCTCTATGCCCGCGACTTCACCGCCTCCTGGCAGAAGGCTCTGCGCCGGCTGAAGTTGCGGCCCCTCAATGCCGACAAGCCGAAATACATCGCGCTCTCGGCGATCGCGGCACCGACCTCACCGTTCAAGCAACTGCTCGAATCGATCCGCGATGAGACGCAGCTGACCAAGGAGCGGGCGGCGAAGCGGCCCGCGGCGGCGCAGGCCGCCGAGAAGATGGCGGGACAGGTCGCCGACAAGGCGGCCAAGACCCTGGAGGAGCGCGCCAACTATTCGCTGAGCCGCCTCGGCACCAGCCTGCCGCTGAGCGCTCCCGGCGTCGACCGCGTGCTCTCGGGCAGCGGCGGCGGCGAGGCGCTGGGCGCCAATATCGAGGCGCAGTTCAAGGCCTTCCACGTTCTGCTCGAGGGCGATGGCGGCAAGCGGCCGGTCGATCAGGCCTTGCAGATCTTCGCCGAGATCAACCAGAACCTCGCAATGGCCGCGACCACGCCCGCGCAGGCCGCGGCGGCCAATGCGGCGCTGGTGCCGCTGATCGCTTCGCTGCGCGGCAATTCCTCGCGCTATCCGGCGCCGTTCGACGCGATGATCGTCGCGGCCGTCAACGATTTCGAGGGCGACGCGACCAGCGCCACCGTCTCGCAACTTCGCCAAGCGCTCGCCAGCGATGTTGCGCGCCAATGCGCGGACATCATCAGCAATCGCTATCCCTTCGTGAAGAACTCGAACCGCGAGGTTCCGCTCACAGCGTTCGCCAGCCTGTTCGCGCCCGGCGGCACCATGGACAAGTTCACGAAGGAACGGCTCGACCCCTATATCGACAAGTCCGGCCAGAACTGGAGCTGGCGTCAGGACAGCCGGGTCGCCCGCACGCTCTCGCCCACGACTTTGCGCGAGTTCCAGCGCGCCAGCGACATCCGCGAAGCCTTCTTCCCGACCGGCGGCAACCTGCCCAACTTCCAGATGGTCGTCGTGCCGACCACGATCTCCTCCGATGCCCAGAGCGGCAAGCTCGAGATCAACGGCTTCACCGTGACCAGCCAGCAGGGCGTCAACACGCCGACGCCGGTGATGTGGCCGGGCGCCGGTCTCAAGAAGACCTCGATCAACCTGCAGATCGGCGGCGCGGCGAACAACAACGCTGGCGGCATCTTCGGCGGCGGCTTCTTCTCGAACAGCCCGACGCCGGCTGCGCCCAGCGAGGTCAAGCTGTTTGAACGCGACGGCGATTGGTCATTCTTCCGTCTGCTCGATGCCGGCTCGGTGCTGCGCCAGGGCGACAACGTCGTCTTCACCCTCGCCGCCAGCGGCCGCCAGGTCGGCTATCAGTTCGGCGTCGGCTCGCTGAAGAACCCGCTGGTGCTGCCGGCATTGCGCGAAATCCGTTGTCCGACGGGGATTTGAGCATGAGTTGCGGACTGTTCGGGAAGCTGCCGGGCAAGCGGGACTTCATCGCGCTGAATGCGCCGACCTCCTTTCTCTCCGCCTATGAGCCCTGGCTCCAGGGCGGCCTCACGGCCAGCCGGGTCGAGCTTGGCGCGCGCTGGCAGGATGCCTTCCTCAACGCGCCGATCTGGCGCTTCTGGTTCGGCAGCGCCTTTTGCGGCACGACCGTCGCCGGTGCCTTCATGCCCTCGGTCGACGGCATCGGGCGCTATTTCCCGCTGACGGTCTTCGCCCTCGCCAGCCCTGGTGCCGCGATCCCGCCGCCGGAGCTCGATCCGCAGGACGCCTGGTTCGCGCAGGCCGAGGATTTCCTGCTGCGCGCGCTCGAGCCCGAGGCGAGCTTCGAAGCGGTGGCGCATGCATTGGGCGGGCTCGCCATGCCTAGTGACGGCCTCAAGGCAGCCCCGCCCGGCGACATGGTGCGGCTGTCCGACGGCACCATCGTGAGCGCACTCGATTCTTCTACCTTCCCCGCTCGGCTCTCGGCGCTGCGCGTCGAGGACCACACCCGCTCCTATGCCCATGCCAGCTATCTCTGGACCATCGGCGGCGATGATTTCGAACCTCTAGCCCTCGTCGGCCATGGCTTGCCAAGCCCCTATCTGTTCACAGGCCTGATGACGGGGCGCTTCGACGCCTTCCTCGGTGCAGGATCAGCCGCATGAACGAGCTCCGCCCCGGCGCCGCCTTCGAGACGGGCGCAGTCAGCCATGCCGGGCGCGTGCGCAGCCATAATGAGGACAATCTGGTGGTTCGGCCCGAATACGGGCTCTGGGCCGTCGCCGACGGCATGGGCGGCCACCAGAACGGCGCCATGGCGAGCGCGACCGTGGCGGCGAGCCTCTCTACTATCGGCCCTGCAGCCTCGGCCGCCGAGCTGCTCGGCCGACTCGAACACAGCGTGATCGAGGCCAATGCGGAACTGCGTCGCAAGATCCAGGAGAACGATGGCGCCACCATGGGCGCGACGCTCGCCGTGTTGCTCGTTCACGGTCGTCATTTCGCCTGCGTCTGGTGCGGCGACAGTCGCATCTATCTCGTCCGAGGCGGGCGCATCACCCAGGTATCGCGCGACCATACCGAAGCCCAGGACATGATCGAGCGTGGGCTTCTCACCATCGAGGAGGCACGGACCTGGCCGCGGCGTCACGTCATCACCCGCGCCATCGGGGTGCATGACCGGCCCGAGCTCGAGATCGACAATGGCGAGCTCGAGGGCGGCGACGTCTTCGTGCTCTGCTCGGACGGGCTCACCGACCATGTCCGCGACGAGGAGATCCTGCAGGCCGTCGTCTCGGATGGCGCGCAGGCCGCAAGCGACGCCCTCCTGGCGCTGACGCTGCAGCGCGGCGCCAGCGACAATGTCACAGTGATCGTGGTGCGCTATCATCACGGCGGCGGAAGCGAAAAGACGCGCTGGGTGCCGAACATGCGCCAGCGCAGGAGCGACGCGCCATGAGCGATTCCGACCGCACCGTCTTCCTGCCGCGCACGGGTCTCGCGCCCGGCGTGCGGTTGAACGGCATCTACGAGATCGAGCGCCTGATCGCGACCGGCGGCATGGGCGAGGTCTATCAGGGCCGCGCCATCCAGACCGGCGATGCCGTCGCGATCAAGATCGTGCGCTCCGACATGGCGCAGGACGCCAACGTCCTGACGCTGTTCCGCAACGAGGCGGCGGCGCTGCACAATCTCTACAACGAGGCGATCGTCCGCTACTACGTCTTCACCGTCGACCCGGCGACGCAGGCGACCTACCTCGCCATGGAGTTCGTCGACGGCCAGTCGCTCTCCGACCGGCTGAAGCAGGGTCCGCTCCCCATCGAAGAGGTCGATCTGCTGCGCCGGCGCATCGCGTCCGGCCTCAATGCCGCCCATCTGCTCGGCATCACCCATCGCGACGTCTCGCCCGACAACATCATCCTGCCCGGCGGCCAGGTCACCCGCGCCAAAATCATCGATTTCGGCATCGCCAAGTCGAAGCTGGCCGAAAAGACGGTGATCGGGTCCGGCTTCGCCGGCAAATATAACTACGTCTCGCCTGAGCAGCTCGGCCTCTACGGCGCCGAGGTCACCGGCAAGTCCGACATCTACAGCCTCGGCCTGGTGCTGGCCGAAGCGCTCGGCGGCCGCCCGCTCGACATGGGCGGCACGCAGATGCAGATCCTGGAGAAGCGTCGCCGCGTTCCCGATCTTTCGACCATCGACAAGCGCATCCGCCCGCTGCTGGCGCGCATGCTCGCGCCCGATCCGAAGGACCGCCCGGCCGACATGGCTGAGGTCGCCGCCTGGCAGCCCAAGGGCAGCGCCGGCTCCGGTAGCGGGAGTGGACGCAGCTTTCCCTGGCCGTTGGTCGCCGGCGTCGCTGCAATCGCGCTGCTTGCCGGCGGCGGGCTGGTCGCCTGGCAGATGCTGGGCGGGGCGGCTCCCAGACAGCAAGCAATGAATGCTCCGCCGCCTTCGCTGAGCGATAGTCGCCTGCCGGCGCCCTCGGGCACGGGATCGAGCTCTTCGCCGCCCGAGCTCACGCCTGCAAACCCGCTGCCGACAACACCTGCGCCCTCGCCGCAGCCCGCGAGCCAGAACGAGCCGCCAGTTCTCCAGCCACAGACGGCTCCGACACAGGCTCCGCCCTCGCCGCAGCCGCCCACGCCTGCCCCGCCGGAGCTGAACCCGACTCCGACGCCGCCACCTAGTGCCCCGGCCTCGACGACTGGCCCAAAGCCGGCCCCGACCGCCCCGCTACCGCCGCCGGCCGTTGACCCGGAGCCGCGAACCGCCGCCGAGCGGACCGCGCGCTATGTCGTGGACTATGATGGCGGCGCCTGTTTCTTCCTGTGGCCGACGACGATCGCCGACAAGCGCGCAGCGGTCGAAGGTTTCGGCAGCACGGCCGAGCCCTTCGTCAGCTTCGACGCCGCTTTCAAGAAGGCGCAGGGCTACGAGGCGCAGATCAGCCTGCGCACGGTCACCTCGGCACAGTGCCCGATGGTCGATTTCCTGCGCCAGCTCGGTCGCGGCATCGACCGCAGCCCGGTGATGCAGATCGGCGCCTTCACCATGAAGAGCGGCGACACGCTCTCCGGCTCGGTCGAGGCCGACCCGAACAAGAACCTCGACATTCTCCTGATCGGCGACGACGGGCTGGTCTACAATCTCGCCAATTATACCCGCCGGGAGGGCCGCAGGGCGAGCTTCAGCCTGAAGCTGGAATCAACGGCTGCTTCTGGCGCGCCGGTGCGGCCGCAGACCGTGCTTGCTTTGGTCAGCCCGGCAGCGCTGCCGACGCTCTCCGGCCCCAATCCGGCTCCCGCCGGCGATGTCTTTCCGGGCCTGCACCAGGACATCGCCCGCGCCGGCGGCAAGGTCGGCGTCGGCATCAAGTATTTCCGGATCGAGTGAGCTGGTGACGGGCTCCTCGCCATGCTCGCCCTTGTGGCGAGCATCCACTGTTGAACACTGAACGCGATCAGCGAGGCGAAACCATGGATGGCCGGGACAAGCCCGACCATCACGACGGGCGACGGAGCGCGTCGGGATATTCGTCGATCGTCAATTCTCGCGATAAAGCTCGCCCCACTCGTCCTGCCAGAGTCCCTGCGCGTCCTCGACGACAATCGGCGCCTTGATCTCGTTGGCGAGACGCACTGCCGAGCGAAACCCCTCGACCGGATCGAGCTCGTCACTGACGAAGTCATTGGCGAGGTGGCCGGCAGCCAGCTCCGCCGGGCAGGCAATACGGATGAAGCTCTTGCCGTCGCGCTGGCCGAGGCTCAGCGTGATGGCGTCGGGCTGTGGCTCATCGACCTGTTCAAACCGGTTCTTGGCCATCGTCGTCTCCTCGCCTCTACGATTGATCATGGGTCATCGCTGCCGTGACGGCAAATTCACGGCGCCCGAAATCGCCTTGGCAAGGCCTGGCGGGTATTCGCCTCGACCCTACTTCTGTCGTGCCGGCGCGGGGGCCGGCCCGCCGCGCACGACCTTGTAGCGGTCGAGCCTGACCTTGATCATCTCGTCGAACTTCTTGTGCACCTCGGAGACCGAGAGCGTCTTGGTCTCGCCGCCGGACTGCGCATAGAAGATCGGCCGGTTGGCCTCCGCAGGCTTCGGCAGCAGCGCCGCGGCGCTGGCGCCGGGTGTCTCCTCCATTGTCTCGATGAAGGTCTGCGCCGCATCCGGCCCGAGGAAGTGGATCAGATAGATCTCGCCCCCGGTAAGATGTCGCCCCATCGCCTTCTCCAGCCGAAGCGTGTCGCGCTTCAGCATCTCCCCCGCCAGCAGAGCCGAGAGATAGGGCTCGCGCCTGAGATCGAGGATGCGCTGACGCTCATTGGCGTCGGCGATGACGAATTGCCGGCCGTTGCGGGAAATCAGCGCGGCCTCGGCGACCAGCCCGTGCTTGCGGCCGAACTCGAAGATCACGCCGAGCCAGGTCTGCTCGATGAACTGATAGAGCCCGGTCGCCGAGGAGGTCTTCGCCTTCACCTCCGTCGCGAACGAGGATTCCTTGTCGGCGACCGCCATCAGCAGGGTCGGGTCGGCCCCAACGATGCGCCCTGCCCTGACGATCATCTCGACCAGGTGCCGGCGGATCTTGATCGGCCCGAAGGTCAGGACCTGGTTCGGGTCGCCGCTGTAGTTGACTGGCGCCTGCGGCAGCTGGCTGCGCGCCGCCGCGATCGGCGCGCCCGGTTTGCCCGGCAAGGTTGGAGGTACCAGGATGATGTTGGAGGGCGGCATCACCGGAATCGGCATCGCCGGCTGATTCGGCGCCTCCGCCGCGATCTGCTCCTTGATCGCCGCCAGTGACGGGTCCGCGTTGAGCGCGAACTGGGTCGCCTGCCTGGCAGCCTCGAGATCCCCCTCGACCGAGGACAGGATCAGCGATGGCCGCGTCGGCGCCTTCAGCGAGGGCGCTTCGACACTCTCGATCGGGTCGAAGCCACCAGTCACCTCGGTGGAACCGGGCTTCAGCGTCGCGACGGCGACGCCGCCGGCGATCGCCAGCACGAGTGCCCCGCCACCGACGAGGGAGACAAGCCGAAGCCGCGAGCCACCATCGGCGACGGCGAACGGCACGCCGGCGGCGAGGTTCGTAGCATGGGCGTTGCCCGTCACGGCTTTCTGCGCCGCCACCAGCCAGCCGGGCGCCTTGCCGTCCTTGCTGGCGGCCTCCTGCAATTCGGCGATCATCCGGCGCGCCTGCTGGGCCGGAACGTCCGCATCGCGTTCCAGCGTCGTTGCGGCGCTGCGCGTACCCTGCTCCGTCAGGGCCTTCAATGCGAAGAACCAGAGCTGCAGCGAGATGCGCCGGCTCTCCAGCGGCGTGCCCTGGCAGGGCGAGACCAGGAAATTGCAATGCGGGCAGGCATAGGCGCGCAGCTTCAGCCGCGGCGCGAAGGCCGCGGTCTTGCCGCAGGCCGAGCAGGCCAGCGTGGTTCCGCCACGCTGCGCCCGCATGATCGTTTCGAGGCAGGCATCCTCCTGGAATGCGGCCTGAAACTGCTTGAAGCGCTGACTCATCCCTCGCTACCGCTGCTGCCGCGCTCCGCCATAGGCAGGCAGCCTCTTTCCGGCAAGCCACCTTGCCGGAAAGCTCACCCTGCCAGCAGAGCGAGCCGTGCGACATCCTTCAAATGCAGGTCGACCTCCTCTGCGGTAGCCTGCTTCGGCAAGGCCGAGACGTCGCGGCCGGATGCATGCGCCTCGGTCAGGAACGCGTTGATCTCGTCGAGCAACATCATCGGCGTCCGTGTCCCGTCGAGCAGGCTGACGAATTTGCGCACCACCACTCCGTCGAGCGCGACGGCGCGATGACGCAGATCGGTGACCTCTTGACTGCTCAGCGCCTGGCGTCGCGCCAGCAGGCTCGCGAGCGGCCGCTCGCTGATCCGCGTCGTCAGCCGGTGCGGCTCCAGGTTGATCTCGAGCAGGCCGGCCCGGTAGATCGCGGTCAGCGCCTCGTCGAGACGGCCGGCCTCGCGCTCGCTGTCGGGCCCGAGGCTGTCTTTCGCCTCCTGCAGAGCGAACGCCGCGAGCTCGGCATGCGCGATGCTGCCCGGCCAGGCTTTGCCGAGTGCCCGCAGCGCTGCGATCGCGGCCGGCAGATCGATTGCGAGGCGCACGCCTTCCGCGAACAGGAAGTTGACCGCGTCCGGCCGTTTCTCGTCCTTGTCCTCGACTTCCTGGACATTGGCGGCGAGATGATAGGGCGCCAGGCTGAAACGGGAGAAGCCGCGATGTAGCACGATGTCGGCGCGGCAGAGCAGGGTTTGACGGAAGCAGCGGCCGATCAGTAGGTCGAGCGATTGCTCCTGCTGGAGCGGCTCCGTGACCGGGATCTCGTTCAGAACCTGTTGCGCAGGGCCGCGAGCGCCGCCGAAATTGTTTGGGAAGGAGGCTTCGGCGAGGAACTGCAGGCCATGCAGCCCGGCCGCGGCCAGCACCTCGTGCAGCGCGAAGGCGCGCGCGCCGGGATTGAGGTCGTCGTGATAGAGGACATTGTCCGGGATGTCCTCGATCTGCTTGGCGCGCTCGCGCAACGCCGCCCCATAGAAGGTCTCGGCATCGGTCGCCTCGGCGAAGCGCTTGATCGCGGCCCGCGCCACCCTGACCTTCTCGAGGGGGTCGTCGATCTCGCGCGTCTCGAACAGCATGACGTCGCGGGCGAGATCGCGCATCCGGCAGCCCGGCAGGGCGTTGTAGCTGACATAGGCGATGCCTTGCGGCGTCAACAGCTCCCCGAAGAGCGCCATGATCCGCTCGCGCACCATCTGCGGCACCCAGGAATAGACGCCGTGCACGAGAATGTAGTCGAATCGCCCGAGCGCCGCCGACGCCGCCATGATGTCGAGATGCTGGAAGCTGACATTGGTCAGGCCGAGTTCCGCCGCCTCGGCCTTGGCGCGCGCGATCGCCTGCCCGCTCAGGTCGACCCCGACGAGCTCCGCGCCCGGGCATTGCAGCGCCATCGGGATCAGGTTGCCGCCGCTGCCGCAGCCGAGCTCGAGTACGCGCATCGTCGCCGTCGGCGCCGGCGTCATGCCATGGACATGCGCGATCGTCGCCAGATGCGCCGGATGCGTCTGCGCGAAGGCGTGCCCGGGATAGGCGACCGCATCATAGGGGTTCGTCGCCATGTCGTTCATCGAAGAGCCTCGTCTATCCCGTTCATCCGACTGAGGTTTCGTCCGCCCGATCAGCAGCCGATCACCTTGAATTCGACCCGGCGGTCGAGCGCGTCGCTGGCATCGTCCTTGCCGGTGCCGACCAGGTTCTCGTTGAAGCCGCGACCGGTCGCGATCATGCGCCCCCGGCTGTCCGGCGCACCGGTCTGAAGCAGATCCATCACATATTGTGCCCGCAGCACCGAAAGCCGCTCGTTGACCAGCGGCGCGCCGGTGCGCGAGGTGTGGCCGACGATCTCGAGACAGGCGCCCTTCTGTTTGGCCCGGGTCCCGATCTGGCTGAGCCACATCGGGTAGGGCTCGGTGATCTGCGGGTTGGCGATGAACTGGGTCGACCCCGGCTGGAACAGCAGCTTGACCATCAGTTGCTTGCCCGACAGCCCGCTGTCGACCAGATCGCCGAAAGCCTCGACCGCATCGTCCTTCCGCCCGAGCTTGCTGTTCGCCAGATAGGCGCCGATCCGGACACGATGCTGGTCGCCCCCCGGCAGGGCTCGCGCGGTCCGGTAGAAGGCGAGCGCCTCCCGATAGTGCCGCGCCTCGTATTCGAGGATGCCGTCGTTGATCAGGGCAGCCACGGAAAGTCGCTCGGCATAGAGCGGATCAATCGCGTCGCCGAGCTTCGTACCCTGGCAGGTCTTGATGTAAGCCTCGGTCGTCGGATCCTTCGACCACATCGGCGAGTCGCGGTAATAGGTCGTTGGCGTCACATCGACGCCCTCGGGCTTGGCCCGGGCGACGCCCTTGGAAACGATCCGCTTCACTTTGAGATCGGCCAGCGCCAGGCAGATCCGGTAGGCGTCGCGCGCGCCATTGGCATCCCCGGCATTGTTGACCGCCGTGAAAGTGCCGATCAGCACGACCGGATTGCGCGCCAGCGCCTCGGACGAGAAGGGCTGCATCTGGAAGCGCGGATAGGACTTGCCGACCAGTTCGACCAGGCTCTGCTGCATCGAACGCGTCGAGGTCGATTGGGCGCCGGAAATGCCGTCGATCAGTGGGTCTATGACCAGCTCGACGCGCTCACCGTCGAGCTGCGCCTTGGAGAACAGGTCGTTGGCGGCCCGCTGCAGCGCCTCCGCGAACGGCACTGGAGTCGGTGCAGGCGGGGCCTGGGCCAGGGTCGCGACCGGCGACGCCAGCAGCGCGGGCAACACGAAACGGACGAGCGAAGAACGACGCATCGAAGCCCCCTGTTCCATCCCGTCGGAGCGGTCTCCGGCCGGCCAGCCGTCAGCGGCAGTTCTTCGGGACGTTGCCGTCGCCAAGTTGGGCCCGCATCAGCGCGTCGCTGCAATCGACCGTCCCGCCGCCGCCCGGCCGACGCCGGTTGTTGCGCGGCTGCGGCTCCGGCGTCGCCTCGATGCCCCCGGTCAGGACGCTGGTCGATTTACGATCGACCACCAGGCGCTGCGGCGGCTTGACCTCGCGCGGCTCCTGCCGCGGCGGGCGCGTGCCGGGCGCAGTCGGCAGCAGCGGCTTCTGCGGCACCGGCAGCTCGGTCACGCCGCCGGAATTCATCCGCGTCGCCACGGCCTTCTCGCGATCCTGGCGCTCCTGCGACAGCTTCGCCTTCTCGGCCTCGAGCGCGGCGAGCTCCTCTTCCTTCTTGGCGAGCTCCTTGGCCAGGCGGTCACGCTCGTTCGCATCGGTCTGCTTGGCCGGCGCAGCATCACCCGGCTTCGGCACGGCGCGCTCGGTGTCAGCGGTCTTGCCGGCGTCGCGGCCGGCCAGATCGGTCGCCGCCTTGGCGCGGTCCTTCTCGGCCTGCTGGACACGCTCGAGCAGCGCCTTCTCCTTCGCCGCGAATTCCTGTTCCAGCTTCTCGCGCTCGCCCGGCGCGAGGCCACGGCGCTCGATCAGGTCGAGCCGGGTCTTGGCGTCGACGGCGAAGAAGCTGGTCGGGAAGCGCTGGATGAAGGCCTTGATCTCGGCGGCGTTGTCGCTGCTGCGCAGGCGCTTCCAGATGTCGGCGTCGGTCTCCTCGCGGTTGAGGTAGAAATCGCCCAGCAGCGACAGCGACAGCTCCGGCGTCTGCTTGCCGCCGGTGGAATCGTAGACCGCCTTCTGGACCCGGCGGAACATGGTCGCGATCTCGAGGCCGGGCTGCTTGATCTCCTGGACCAGCGCGGCGGTGAACGGGCTGTTGCGGCCAGCGCCGTCGGCGGCGACGTCGTTGGCCTGCGTCGCATAGGCGGTCACCATGCCCTGCGCCTTGGCGATCGGGGCGAGGCCGGTGCCGACCGAGAAGCTGCGCGTCACCTGCTTTTTCGACAGCTGCGCGACGAACGGATTGTTGCGGCAGGCGTCGAGCACCATGATCTTGACGCCCTTGGCGAAGCCGAGCGCGGTCGTCACCTCGCTGAGCTTGACCGTCTCGTACTGGACCGAGACCTCGTCGTCGATCTTGGCCTCGACGGGAACGAGGAAGTTCTCGCCGTTGAACTGGAAGCCGTGGCCGGCATAGTAGAACATCACCGCATCGGCATCCTGGGCGAGGCGGGCGAAACGGGACACAGCGGCGTCCATGCCGCGCTTGTCGAGGTCGATGCCGTCGACCACCTCGAAGCCGACCTTCCGCAGGGCGTCGGCCGTATCGCGCGCATCGTTCGGCGTGTTGGGCAGAGGGGGTGCGTTCTTGTAGGCGGAGTTGCCGATGACCAGTGCGACGCGACGCTCCTGGGTCTGCGCCAGCGCCGGCAGCGCGAGGAGCTGGGCAAGAAGAGCGATCAGTGCACAAAATCTGACAGCAGTCATGGCACCATTCCCTGCGTCACCTTAAAGAAAGCGACCCTTAGAATCCAGTTCTATCCACCTGTCTCGACAGGCGCTTTGCTTGCTCCCCACCCGGCCCGCTGCTAACTTTACGACGGTCACGCGCCGCGAGGAAGAGCGCCGATGCGGGGGCTTCGACTTCAGCTGATTGTCGGGGTTACGGCCGTTTTCGCCGCGGCCATGTCAGTGAGTATCGCGCAGGAGCGCGCCCGGGCACGTAGCCCCGCGCCCACCGGCGCGAAGCTCGCCTTTGTCGACCTGCAGAACAATGCCCGCATCGCCAGCAAGGTGACGCTGCGGTTTTCGATCACGGGCATGGAGATTGCGCCAGCAGGCACGGCACGCCGCAATGCCGGCCACCATCACCTCCTGATCGACACCGAGTTGCCGCCGCTCGGGCAGCCGATCCCGAGCGATTTCAACCACCTGCATTTCGGCGGCGGCCAGAGCGAGGCCGAGATCCTCCTGTCGCCCGGCCGCCACACCTTGCAGCTCCTCTTCGCCGATCACGATCACGTGCCTCACGATCCGCCGGTGATGTCGGAGAAGATCACCGTCGAGGTCACCGCCGCGCCGGAAGAGAAGCCACGCACGGCCGCGGCGCCCAATGCCAGGATCTTCTTCGTCGGCCTGCAGGATGGCGCCGTGATCCCGCCGCGCTCGGTGGTTCGTTTCGGCCAGGAGAACATCGCGATCGTTCCCGCGGGCACGAAGCAGGACAATGCCGGCCACCATCACCTGCTGGTCGATACCGAGCTGCCGCCGCTCGACCGCGAGATTCCGAGCGATTTCAACCATCTGCATTTCGGCCGCGGCCAGACCGAGACCGAGCTCACCTTGCCGCCTGGCGAACATACGCTCCAGCTCCTCTTCGCCGATCACGAGCACGTCCCGCACGACCCGCCGGTGATGTCGCAGAAGATCAGGGTGCGCGTGCAGGAGGCTTCGGCAACGGCCTCGGCGACGCGCCCGCCACCAGCGACCGCCGCCCCTCCCCGCGCCGCCTCGGGCCGGACGCCGGCGCCCAACGACGCCGCGGTCTATTTCGTCTATCCGCGCAACGGTACGCGCATCTTCGCGACCTCGACCATCCGCTTCGGCCTGCGCAATATGGGCGTGGCGCCCGCCGGCGTGGTGCGCCCCAACACCGGCCACCATCATCTGCTGATCGACGTGCCGACGCCGCCGCTCGATGCCGCGATCCCGGCCGACCTCAACCACATCCATCTCGGCAACGGCCAGACCGAGCGCAAGATCACCCTGCCGCCTGGCGAGCACACGCTCCAGCTCATCCTCGGCGACGACCAGCATGTCCCGCACGACCCGCCGATCGTGTCCGAACGCATCACCGTCTATGTCGGCTCGGCGGCGAAGCGGAGTGCACGGCGATGATTGCGGTCCAGCGTGACCTCGCTCTGCGCGCCGCGCTGCTTCTCGCTTTGGCCCTAACGGCCTCTTCGCCATCCGCACAAACCGCACAGCGCCAGCCGGCGCCCCGCAATGCGATGGTCTATTTCCACTATCCGCTGGACGGCCTACGCGTGCCGGAGCGCTTCACCGTGCGGATCGGGCTCAAGGAGATGGGCGTCGCCCCGGCTGGCGTCGACAAGCCCGGCACCGGCCACCACCATCTGCTGATCGACACCGATCCCGGCCCGCCGGACCAGCCGATCCCGGCCGACTATAACCATATCCATCTTGGCAACGGCCAGACCGAGGTCGTGGTCACACTGCCCAAGGGAACGCATACCTTGCAGCTCCTACTTGGCGATCACTCGCACACGCCGCACAAGCCGCCGGTTTTGTCCCAGAAGATCACAGTCTACGTCAGATGAGGGATCGGTGCGTGCCGCCGCATCGTGAGAAGGGCCGCAGCGAAGGATGAGCACCATGTCCTGGTATCGTTGCCTCGCCATCGCCGTGTTGGCCGCCCTGGCACCGCTCGCTCCCGCCCTCGCCCAGGGCGGAGACCGCCCAGCGCCGCGCATCGCCCTGATCGTCGGCAATGCCGCCTATCGGACGGCGCCGTTGGCCAACGCTGCAGCCGACGCCCGCGCCGTCGCGGATGCCCTGCGCCAGGGCGAGTTCGATCTGATCAGCGTCGAGAACGCCGACCGGCCCGCGCTCGAGCAGGCGATCGCGACGTTTCGCGGCAAGCTCGCGCGCGGCGCCCAGATCGTCGTCTTCTATGCCGGGCACGCCGTGCAGTCGCGCGGTCGCAACTACCTCGTCCCGGTCGACGCCGCCCCGCGCGGCCCGGTCGAGGTCGCGCGCGAGACCATCGATCTCGACCAACTCATCGACGCGCTGATCGTCAGCCGGCCGGCCGGCGCAGTGGTGGTGCTCGACGCGACGCGCGATAATCCCTGGCAGGCCGGGCTCGGTGGCGGCAAAGGCCTCGCTCCGATCGAGCAAATCGAGAACGTCGCATTCATGGCGCCGGTCGCTCCGGGGCGGACGGTGGCGGAAACGCCCGGCCGCGCCAATCCAGCGGTCGAGGAATGGTTGAAGGCGATCCGCACGCCCGGCCTCGACATGACGACAGCGCTGACTCGCACCCGCGAAACCGTCAGCCGCGCCACGCGCCGTTCCCAGCAGGTCTGGATCTCGTCGCTGCCCCCGGCCGGTCTCGTCGTCACGCCGACCGGCCGCGCGGTCGCGACCGCGCTCAACACCAGCCGCGCCGTCATCAGCGCACCGCCACCGCCGGGGCCCCAATCGGACCAGCTCGGCCCCTATGAGCTTTCCTTCTGGGAGACGATCAAGGACAGCCAGAATCCGGACGAATACCGCGCCTATCTCGAAGCCTATCCGAAAGGCCGCTTCGCCGGGCTCGCCCGTACCCGTGAGCAATCCTTGCGCAGCGCCATGCAGCCGGCTGCGACACAAGCGCCTGCTCCCGCTCCCGCCTCTGCAGCCGGTTCGCCAGCCAGGACGGTCCGCGATTGCGCGGACTGCCCTGAACTCACCCTGATCCCGGCGGGCAGCTTCGAGATGGGTTCGAACGAGATGTTCGAATTCGAGAAGCCGGTGCGCACCGTCAGCATCGCCAGGCCGTTCTATCTCGGCACCGACGAGGTCACCTTCGCGCAATGGGACACCTGCGTCGCCGAGGGGGGCTGCAGCCACCGCCCGAGCGACCGCAACCTCGGCCGTGGCAAACGCCCTGTCACCGACATCCACTGGAATGACGCCAATGCCTATATCGTCTGGTTGTCCTACAAGACCGGGCGCACATATCGGCTGCCGACCGAGGCGGAATGGGAATACGCCGCCCGCGGCGGTACGACGACGACCTATCCCTGGGG
The DNA here is from genome assembly GCA_005502805.1 of Rhizobiales bacterium 2SD. Classification (GTDB taxonomy): domain Bacteria; phylum Pseudomonadota; class Alphaproteobacteria; order Rhizobiales; family Beijerinckiaceae; genus Allobosea. The sequence continues at coordinate 198,354 of SCMY01000004.1, forward strand.
CAACTCGATCGACAAGGAGATGGCCAATTGCCTCGGCTGCTACGCACAGCCACGCCGACAGGCCAGCGAGGTCGGGCAGTTCCCGCCCAACCGCTTCGGCCTGCGCGACATGGCCGGAAACGCCGCCGAATGGGTCGCTGACTGCTGGAGCGAGAACTACCGCGCCGCGCCGCGGGACGGCAGTGCCTATGCGCCTGCCGGCTGCCGCGAGCGCGTGCTTCGCGGCGGCTCATTCAACAATGATCCGCGCTACCTACGTTCCGCCGCGCGTTTCAAATACGAAAGCGACGTACGCTTCTATACCAATGGTTTCCGCGTCGTCCGCGAGCCCTGACGGCGCATGAGGCCGGCCCGCATTCGAGCGCTCACCACATGTCGAGCGCGACCCTCGCCTCGTCCGACATGCGCGACTGGTCCCAGGGCGGGTCGAAGGTCATGTTGACCGTGACACCGGCGATGCCCGGCACGGCGCCGACGGCATTCTCGACCCAGCCCGGCATCTCGCCGGCGACCGGGCAGCCCGGGGCCGTCAGCGTCATGTCGATCGTCACCTGGCGGTCGTCGGAGATGTCGACGCGATAGATCAGGCCGAGCTCATAGATGTCGGACGGGATCTCGGGGTCGTAGACCGTCTTCAGCGCCGCGACGATGTCGTCGGTCAGCCGGTCGATCTCCTCTGGCGGCAGGCTGGCGCCCGCATCCAGGCTGGGCTGGTTCGGCTTCAGTTCGCCGACGACGTTGTCGTTCATCATCACGGTTCCGTTCGGCCGAGAATGGCCATTGGGCAGGCTCAGGAGAACAGCTCCTCGGCCTTGCGCAGCGCTTCCACCAATATATCGACTTCCTCCAGCGTATTGTAGAGGCCGAAGGACGCACGGCAGGTCGAGGTCACACCATAGCGTGCCAGCAGCGGCATGGCGCAATGCGTGCCGGCCCGAACCGCGACGCCGGCCCGGTCGATGACCGTCGCGACGTCATGGGCATGGGCGCCGGCGAGCTCGAAGGCGATGATGGCGCCCTTCTCCTTTGCCTTGCCGAAGATACGGATCGAGTTCATCTGCCCGAGCCGCTCCATCGCATAGGCGTTGAGCCTGGCTTCGTGCGCGGCGATGTTTTCGCGCCCGAGCGTCATCATGTAGTCGAGCGCGGCGCCGAGCCCCACCGCCTCGACGATCGCCGGCGTGCCCGCCTCGAAGCGGTGCGGCGGGTCGTTGTAGACGATCGCATCCTCGCTGACGGTCGCGATCATCTCGCCGCCGCCCTCATAGGGCGGCAGCTTCTCGAGCCATTCGCGCTTGCCCCAGAGGATGCCCGAGCCGGTCGGCCCGTAGGTCTTGTGGCCGGTGAAGGCGTAGAAATCGCAGCCCAGCGCCTGCACGTCGACCGGCAGGTGCACCGCGCCCTGCGAGCCGTCGACGACCAGTGGGATGCGATAGGCCTGGCAGATCTTCGCGACCTCGGCGATCGGGACGATGGTGCCGATGGCGTTCGACATATGGGTCAGCGACACCACCTTGGTGCGCGGCGTGATCAGTTTCTCGAAGTCCTCGATGAGGAAATTGCCATCCTCGTCGACCGGCGCCCATTTGATCACGGCGCCGTGCCGCTCGCGCCAATAGTGCCAGGGCACGATGTTGGAATGGTGCTCCAGGATCGAGAGGATGATCTCGTCACCTTCCTGGATCTTCAGGTACTGCCCGAGCGAGGACGCGACCGTGTTGAGCGCCCCGGTCGAGGAGCGGGTGAACAGCACCTCCTCGATATGGGCGGCGTTGAGGAAGCGCCGGGCGCTTTCGCGAGCCGCCTCATAGGCTTCCGTCGAAGCGTTGGCGAGGTAGTGCAGGCCGCGATGGACATTGGCATAGTCCTCGCGCATCAGCCGCGTCATCGCCTCGATCACCGCTTCGGGCTTCTGCGCCGAGGCGGCATTGTCGAGATAGACCAGCGGCTTGCCGTAGACCTCGCGCGAGAGGATCGCGAAGTCCTTGCGGATCGTCTCGACGTCGTAGGGCTTCGCGATCGCGTTCATCTCAGGCCTTTCCCGCAGGCTCGGCGGGCCGGTCGGCGACGAGCGTGCCGGCATGCCCCCAATCCTCGCGCTCGATCTCCTGGATCACGATATGGGTGTTCTGCGGGTTCTTGCCGAGCACGCGGACGAGCGTCTGCGTGAACTCCTTGACGATCTCGGCCTTCTGCTGACGCGTCGCGCCCTTGGTGATCTGCAGATTGACGTATGGCATCAGGCGACTCCGGGCTTGGGCGCACCTTCACGCTGGCCGAGCCAGCAATCGATCTCGCGTCCGACGATCTCATGCACGCCCTCGTCGCTGACGAAATCGGCGACCTCGCCGACAAAGGCTGCGAGCACCAGCGCTTCGGCCTGAGGCCGCGGCAGGCCGCGCGCCATCAAATAGAAGAGCTGCTCGGCGTCGATCTGCGCCACCGTCGCGCCATGGCCACAGACCACGTCGTCGGCGAAGATCTCGAGCTCCGGCTTGTTGAACATGGTCGCGCCGTCGTTCAGCAGCAGCGCGTGGCTCTTCATGCTGCCGTCCGTCTTCTGCGAATGCGGGCGGACGACGACCTTGCCCTGGAAGACGCCGGTGCCTTCACCTTCGATGATGGTCTTGAACAGCTCGCGGCTCTCGCCATGAGCCGCCGCATGGTCCATCACCAGCGTGACGTCGGAGTGCTCCTGCTTGCGCAAAAGGTTGATGCCACGCAGCGCCGCCCGGCTGTGCTCGCCGCCATAGCGCAGGAAGCTCTGCTGGCGCAGGACGCCGCAATTCACCGCGACCGCGACCGAGTCGAAAGCGGCATGGCCGCCGAGTTCGACCAGCAGCGACTGCACCTGCACGGTCTCGGCGCGCTGGCGCGAGACCATGCGCACATGCTCGACCTGCGCGCCCTCGCCGATGACGAAGGAAGTGGCGTGGTTGATCTGCACCGGCGCCGCGCCGACGCTTTCCTGCAGCTCGACCACGGTGACCTTGGCGCCGGCACCGATCTTGACCAGCGAGCGCGAGACGATCGAGGCCTCGCTCGCCCCTGTACCGAGCGCCAGCAGCACGATCGGCTGGTCGAGCTCGATGCCATCGGCGATCTCGATCACGACGCCGTCCTGGGCGAAGGCGGCGTTGAGCATCAGAGCGCTATCGTCGCGCGCCACCTCCGGCGCGGTGAACGCCGCAGCGACCTCATCCGGGCTCTCCGTCAGCGCCTCGGCGAGGCTCCGTGCCCTGATGCCCTCGGGCAGGCCCGTCAGATCGGAATCATCGGCGCTGAACACGCCGTCGATGGTGACGAAGCGGCGGCCGGCGATGGTCTGCAGCGCCAGCCGGTCGGCGATCGCCTGTGGCCGGGTCGGGCGGCGCACCAGCGGCATCGCCTCGCGCACCAGATTGCGCAGGTCGGTATAGCGCCAGGATTCGAGCCGGCGATGCGGCAGGCCCTTGGCCTCGAAGCCGGCGAAGGCGTCCTCGCGGACCTTGCGCATCGCGCCAGCGCCGGGCAATTCAGCCTTGATATTGGCGAACTGCTCGACGAGCTGCTGCTCGGCCGCGGTCTTGAGCGGGGTGATGATCGCCATTACGCGGCCTCGCCATAGGAAGCATAGCCGCTCTTCTCGAGCTCGAGCGCCAGCTCCTTGCCGCCGGTCCGCACGATCCTGCCCTTCGACATCACGTGCACGGTGTCAGGCACGATATGGTCGAGCAGGCGCTGATAGTGGGTGATGACCAGGAAGCCACGGTTCTGGGCGCGCAGCGCATTGACGCCCTCGGCGACGATGCGCAGCGCGTCGATGTCGAGACCGGAATCGGTCTCGTCGAGGATGCACATCGACGGCGACAGCAACGCCATCTGCAGGATCTCCATGCGCTTCTTTTCGCCGCCGGAGAAGCCGACATTGAGCGGCCGGCGCAGCATCTCGCGGTCGATGCCGAGCTTGTCGGCGGCGCCGTTGACCTGCTTGATGAAGTCGGGCGTCAGCAGTTCGGCCTCGCCGCGCGCCTTGCGCTGCGCGTTCATCGCCGCCTTGAGGAAGGTCATGGTGGCGACGCCGGGGATCTCCAGCGGATACTGGAAGGCGAGGAAGATGCCGGCGGCGGCGCGGGCATCGGCCTCCATCTCCAGCAGGTTCTCGCCGTTGAGCAGGATCTCGCCGTCGAGGACCTCATAGTCCTCCTTGCCGGCGATGACATAGGACAGCGTCGACTTGCCGGAGCCGTTCGGCCCCATGATCGCGGCGACCTCGCCGGCGTTCACAGTGAGGTTGAGGCCGTTGAGGATCTGCTTGTCCTCGTCGGCGATCTTGACGACCAGATTGCGAATTTCGAGCATCGTTCAGTTCCGATTTCCTGCCGTGCCTTGCCCGGTCGTTTGCCGAGCGTTCACGACGTGAGCATTTCAAAGAAAAGGCGTGGTTGGCCGGGACAAGCCCGGCCATGACGGCTCAACCGACCGAGCCTTCGAGCGAGATCGTGATCAGCTTCTGCGCCTCGACGGCGAACTCCATAGGGAGCTGCTGCAGCACCTCCTTGACGAAGCCGTTGACGATCAGCGCCACCGCCTCCTCCTCGGAGAGGCCGCGCTGCTGGCAGTAGAACATCTGGTCCTCGCCGATCTTCGACGTGGTCGCCTCGTGCTCGAAGATCGCGGTCGAGGTCTTGGCCTCGATGTAGGGAATCGTGTGGGCGCCGCACTGGTCGCCGATCAGCAGCGAGTCGCAATTGGTGAAGTTGCGCGCACCTGTCGCCTTGCGGTGGGCCGAGACCATGCCGCGATAGGTCGAGTCGGATTTGCCGGCCGCGATGCCCTTGGCGATGATCTTCGAGGTGGTGTTCTTGCCGAGATGCAGCATCTTGGTGCCACTGTCGACCTGCTGGGCGCCGTTCGACACCGCGATCGAGTAGAACTCGCCGCGCGAGCCGTCGCCGCGCAGGATGCAGGACGGGTATTTCCAGGTGATCGCCGAGCCGGTCTCGACCTGCGTCCACGAGATCTTCGAGCGCTTGCCGCGGCAGTCGCCGCGCTTGGTCACGAAGTTGTAGATGCCGCCCTTGCCCTCGGCATCGCCGGGGAACCAGTTCTGCACGGTCGAGTACTTGATCTCGGCATCATCGAGCGCGATCAGCTCGACCACCGCCGCATGCAGCTGGTTCTCGTCGCGCTTGGGCGCCGTGCAGCCTTCGAGATAGCTCACATAGGAGCCCTCGTCGGCGATGATCAGCGTGCGCTCGAACTGGCCGGTGTTCTGCTCGTTGATGCGGAAATAGGTCGACAGCTCCATCGGGCAGCGCACACCCTTGGGGATGTAGACGAAGGAGCCGTCGGTGAAGACCGCGCTGTTCAGCGTGGCGAAGTAATTGTCGGTCACCGGCACGACGCTGGCGAGGTACTTCTTCACCAGCTCGGGATGCTCGCGGATCGCCTCCGAGATCGAGCAGAAGATCACGCCGGCCTTGGCGAGCTCGTCCTTGAAGGTGGTGACGACCGAGACCGAGTCGAACACGGCATCGACCGCGACCCGGTTCTCCGGCGCGACGCCGGCCAGGATCTCCTGCTCGCGCAGCGGGATGCCGAGCTTCTTGTAGGTCTCCAGGATCGCCGGATCGACCTCGTCGAGCGACTTCGGGTCGGCGCCCTTCTTCGGCGCGGCATAGTAGTAGATGTCCTGGTAGTTGATCGGCGGGTAGTTGACGCGCGACCAGGTCGGCTCGGTCATGGTCTTCCAGCGGCGGAAGGCGTCGAGGCGCCATTCCAGCATCCATTCCGGCTCGTTCTTGCGGGCCGAGATGTAGCGGACCGTGTCCTCGGTCAGGCCCTTGGCCGGCTTGTCGACCTCGAGCTCCGTGACGAAGCCGTATTTGTACTCGGTCACGTCGATCGACTTGACCTGATCAATGGTCTCCTGGACCGCTGCCATGTCTACTCTCCAGTCGCGGGTTCAAGGGCCCGCCGGTTCGGTCTTGGTCTTGCGGAGGGCCTCAGGCGGCTGCCTGAACCTTCCGGTTGGGATTTGCAGCCAGGGTTTTCGCATAGGCCGCGATAAACTGGTCGATGTCCGCCTCGCAGGTGGTCCATCCGAGCGAGGCGCGCAAGGCCCCTTCGCTCATGACAGGGTCGACGCCCATGGCTGTCAGGACGTGCGAGCGCCTGACCTTGCCGGAGGAACAGGCGGAGCCCGACGACAGGGCGACCCCGGCGAGATCGAGCATGATCAGCGCCGTCTCGGCCTTGATGCCGGGTGTCGCGAAAGCGCAGGTGTTGGGTAGGCGCGGTGCCTTGGCGCCGAAGATCGCCGTATCCGGGGCCAGGGCCACCAGCCGCGCCTCCAGCTGATCACGCAGCCCGGCCAGCCGGGTCGCCTCGGTAGCGAGCGCCTTGCCCGCTTCCTCAGCCGCGACGCCAAAGCCAACGATGCCCGGCAGGTTCTCGGTGCCGGCGCGCCAGCCGCGCTCCTGGCCGCCGCCGCGCAGGGGCTTGTCGGCGAGTTCGAGCGCCCCGGTCCGGAACACGATCGCGCCGACGCCCTTGGGCCCGCCGATCTTGTGGGCGGACAATGTCAGAGCATCGACGCCCAAAGCGTTGATATCGATCGCGATCTTGCCGGCGGCCTGGACGGCGTCGGAATGCACGAGCGCGCCATACTGCCTGACGATGGCGACGATCTCGGCGATCGGCTGCAGAACGCCGGTCTCGTTGTTGGCGAGATGGACGGAGACCAGCGCGCGCTCGGCCGGCTTCTCCGCGGCAAAGCGCGCAAGCCGCTCGGCGAGCCAGCCGAGATCGACGAGCCCCTCGCCATCGACAGGAATTGCCTCGGCCTGGCCCGCGGGGAAACGATGGCCGTCGCGCACGCACGGATGCTCGCTGGCGCTGTAGAGCAGCAGCGTCACCGGCGCCCGCACACAGTCACGCGCGCCGCTGCAATCGCTGAGGCCGGGCGACAGGATCGTCGCATTGGCCTCGGTGCCGCCGCTGGTGAAGACGACATTGCTAGCCTTGGCGCCGCAGAGCGCCGCGACCTGCTCGCGCGCCTGTTCAACGGCGCCGCGGGCCGCGCGGCCTTCATTATGGACGGAAGACGGGTTGCCCGGCATCTGCAGAGCCCGCAGCATCGCCTCCGCCACGGCCGGGCGAACCGGCGTCGTGGCGTTGTGGTCGAGATAGCTGCGGGTCGTCGCGAACACCTGCGCTTATGCTCCGCTTTGGAGGGCTTGCCCGAAGACGCGGCACGAAATGCTTGAAATCGCACCCCTGCGCCGTGCTATAGCCGCCCGTCCGAGCCGCGATGGACCGGAACCGCAAGCGTCTCCCGCTCGCATGTTCCAGTTCTGTTCACGGCTGTTAGAACCATTCTAAGCGCTTGATGTAGGGCGCGAGCGGCGGAGCCGTCAAGGGTGGAACGGGTACGCGGCGGCCGCATGGCCGCTTGCAGACCCGATTCATCGACGGTTTCGCCCAGCAAGAGGCGGGATCAGAATGCCTGAGGTGATTTTCAACGGACCGGCCGGCCGGATCGAGGGCCGTTACCAGCCCGCCAAGAAGCGCGGCGCGCCGCTGGCGATCATCCTGCACCCGCACCCGCAATTCGGCGGGACGATGAACAACCAGATCGTCTACAACCTGTTCTACACCTTCGTGAACCGCGGCTTCTCGGCGCTGCGCTTCAACTTCCGCGGCGTCGGCCGCAGCCAGGGCCAGTTCGATCATGGTGCTGGCGAGCTCTCGGACGCCGCCGCCGCGCTCGACTGGATGCAGGCGCTGAACCCCGAGGCGAAGAGCTGCTGGATCTCCGGCGTCTCCTTCGGCGCCTGGATCGGCATGCAGCTGCTGATGCGCCGCCCGGAGATCGAGGGCTTCCTCTCGATCGCGGCGATGGCCAACCGTTACGATTTCTCCTTCCTCGCCCCCTGCCCGTCCTCCGGCCTGTTCGTGCACGGCTCCGAGGACCGCGTCGCTCCGGTCAAGGAGGTGATGGCGGTGATCGAGAAGGTGAAGACCCAGAAGGGCATCCAGATCGAGCATGCCGTGGTCGAGGGCGCCAACCACTTCTTCGACGGCCGCGTCGACCAGCTGATGGAGCAGGTCGGCGTCTATCTCGACCGCAAGGTCGGCCCCGAGATCATCAAGAGCGAGCAGGAAAAGGCCTGAGCCGTTCGTCTCACGATGACGGGTGGATCAGCCCCCGGCTCGAGGCCATGAAGGGCAGCGTCATCGCCGCTGCCCGCGCCTCCGCCAGTATCCAGTCCCGGAACAGCCTGATCTTGCGCTCGCGCTGGCGTTCGGGCGGATAGACGACCCAGTAGGCCCATTGGTCGCGTATGGCGTGCTCCACTGCGAAGACGAGCCGCCCGGCCGCGATATCGTAGGCAAAGAGTTCGGGCACGGCCATCGCGACGCCGTGCCCGCGCATCGCCGCCTGGACATTCATCGCCTGCATTTCCAGTGACATCGTCCGGCCGCCCTGCCGGGGCTGATCGAGGCCGAGATCGGCGAACCAAACCTTCCAGGGCGTCTCCTCGGGGCTGAGCAATGGCGCGCGCAGCAGATCGGCGGCCTCGCGCAGTTGCAGTCGGTCGCGCAGTTCGGGAGAACAGAGCGGCGCATAGTGGCAGGCGAACAGCTTGTCTGCCGCGACCCCTGGCCAGGAACCCGGCCCATAGCGCACGGCGAGATCGACGGCCTCGGTGGCGAAGTCGACGAGATGCTGCGAAGTCCTGACGCGGACGGCGAACTGGGGGTTCTCGCTCTGGAACTGGGCCAGTCGCGGCGACAGCCAGGTGATCGCCATCGTCTGCAGCGAGGAGATCGTCAGAACCGTCTGATTGGCCTCGCAGACGTCGCGGAACACCGTCCCGATATCGGCGAGCGCCTTGCCGACCGGGCCTGCGAGGCGTTGACCGATCGGCGTCAGCACGACCTGGCGCGGTTGCCTCACGAACAAGGCAGCCCCGACGCGATCCTCCAGCAGCCGGATCTGATAGCTCACGGCAGCCTGGGTCATGCCGAGCTCCTCGGCAGCGCGGGTGAAGTTCTGATGGCGTGCCGCAGCCTCGAAGACGCGGACCGCGGCAAGAGGCGGGAGCTTCGGAGGCGGCGGCGGCACGGGCATGAAGAAGCATAAGCCCTCTTTATGGCAGGTGACAATCTTCCGCTTTGTCGCCTTGCCTCGCCCGGCCCAGATTCACCTCACATCAGCGGGCGCGACGCCCGCCCCTTCGAGGATCGGATCCATGACCTGCCTTGCGCAAACGGCGCCCCTCGCCCCACGGCGCGGCGCATCACTCCTGCACGGCCTGTGGGCGCTCTCGCGGCGCCATGGAATAGCCGTTCGCAAACGGCACCATCTAACCGCGCTGGACGAGCGCGCGCTCCGCGACCTCGGGCTCACACGCGACATCCTGGGACCGCCGCACCGCAACGACCCTGCCGGGTTATGGCTCGATCGCACTCCGGTGTGAGGCCAAAGGCGCATTCGCAGCAAAAGCGGTTTCCACTTTGGCGAAACATGCTCTAGACGACGGCGGAACGACAAAGACCAGATTGCAAGCCGCCATGACCGCCTTCAAATCCGATTTCCTGCGTGTGCTCGACGAGCGCGGCCTGATCCATCAGATCTCCAATCCGGAGGAGCTCGACAAGCTCTGCCGGCAGGGGCCGCAGACCGCCTATGTCGGCTATGACGCAACCGCGACCAGCCTGCATATCGGCAATCTGATCTCGGTCACCATGCTTTACTGGTTCCAGGAGACCGGGCATCGGCCGATCACGCTGATGGGCGGCGGCACCTCGATGGTGGGCGATCCCTCCTTCCGCGACGACCAGCGCAAGCTGCTCTCGATCGAGGAGATCAACGCCAATATCGAGAGCATCAAGAAGGTCTATTCGCGCATCCTGCGCTATGGCGACGGCCCGACCGACGCGCTGATGGTGAACAACGCCGACTGGCTGCTCAAGCTCAACTATGTCGAGTTCCTGCGCGATGTCGGCCGGCACTTCTCGGTCAACCGCATGCTCTCCTTCGACTCGGTGAAGCTGCGGCTCGATCGCGAGCAGTCGCTCTCCTTCCTCGAATTCAACTACATGATCATGCAGGGCTACGACTTCGTCGAGCTCAGCCGCCGCTATGACTGCCGCCTGCAGATGGGCGGCTCCGACCAGTGGGGCAACATCATCAACGGTGTCGATCTCTCGCACCGCATGGAGGGCAAGCAGCTCTTCGCGCTGACGACGCCGCTGCTGACGACCGCCTCGGGCGCCAAGATGGGCAAGACCGCCAGCGGCGCCGTCTGGCTCAATGGCGACCTCTTCAGCCCCTATGAGTTCTGGCAGTATTTCCGCAACACCGAGGACGCCGATGTCGGCCGCTTCCTCAAGGTGTTCACGCGCCTGTCGCTGGCGGAAATCGCCAAGCTCGCCGCGCTCGGCGGCTCGGAGATCAACGAGGCCAAGAAGGTGCTGGCGACCGAGGCGACGGCGCTGCTGCACGGCCGCGAGGCCGCGGAAGCCGCGGCCGAGACCGCCCGCAAGACCTTCGAGGAAGGCGGGGCCGCGCAGGACCTGCCGAGCGTCGAAGTCCCCGCAGCCGAACTGAAGGCCGGCCTCGGCGTGCTCAGTGCCTTCGTCAGCGCCGGCCTCGTGCCTTCGACCGGCGAGGCCCGCCGCCAGATCAAGGCCGGCGGCCTGCGCGTCAACGATGCCCAGGTCTCCGACGAGCGCGCGACGCTCTCGCCGGCCGACCTGGTCGACGGCGCGGTGAAGCTTTCCTTCGGCAAGAAGAAGCACGTCCTGCTGCGGCCGGTCTGAAGCGGCTCGACGCCCGGTGGCCCAATTCGCCGCCGGGCGCGCTTAGCTGAAGTGATAGCGATTGAAGCGGTCGAGCTGGCTGAAATAGACGAACTGAAGCTCGCAACTGCGGTCCATGACGCTGAAGATCCCGCTGTCGTCATGCCCCGTCAGCACGACCCAATGGTTGATCGTGCCTTCGTTGCTGACATGGGCCACGACGCCGAGGCCCGATCTCAGCCAGCCCGAGACCTCGGCGAAGCTGGTCGCGCTCCCCTTGTATTGGCTCCAGAGCCAGACTCGCTTGCCGAAACCGCCGGTCAGATAGCCGAAATCAAGATCAGATCGCCCCTTGCTGCGGTTGGCGTAACCCTGCGAGCCATATGACATCCACGCTTCCAGCGTCGCGGGCGTCACGATCGCGGGGTCGAGCGCGTAACTCGGATTCTTGCTCGCCAGCACCGATTTCACCGTGGCGAGATGCGGCTCCTGGAAACGGATGTTCTTGGCGGCGATCATGGTGGCGCAAGCCGTCAGGGCGCAGCCCTTGCCCCAGATGATGTCCTTGCTGTCGTTGAGCGCCTGCTCCTTCCAACGCTTGTCGCCCTGCGAGTATTGGGCACTGGGAGGAACCTGGAAGCGGATCGTGACATTGGCCGTCTCGGGATAGGCGGCGCCCTTCTCCGGCTCGACGATCCGGCCCGCCCGCACATTCAGCAACCTGAGCGTCCGCGGTCGCTCGATGCCAGGGCTGACGATCCCATCGCCTCCGCCCACGCGATTGACGCGCTGGAACGTCTGAATCGCGGCTTTGAAGTTCGTCCTGTCCGCATTGGGCGTACCGCCCGCCCACTCCTCGACTTCGCGCAGCAAGGTGATGATCTTGCCGACGTCGTCATCCTTGTTGGGCGATGTCCCGGCCCCCACGGCGAACCGGATGCTCAGCGGCGGTCCAGGCACGGCAACCTCTCCGTTTCAGGAAGGCGGTCGCAAAAATCTAACCGGACATTCCCTTAGGTCAAGTTGCTCGTCGCCGCCCGGCTGCAGCCGGGCTCCCTCAGCGTTCCGCCGTGCCGGGAGCCGGCACCGCAGCTCCGGGCCGCACCTGCTCCAGCGGGCCGCCACCGAGCGGATCGACGAAGCGACGCAGGATGCCGGGCGCAATCGCCGAGAGCGGATTGACCGTCATGGTCGGCTGGCTCGCCGAGCCCGAAACACGGAAATTCACCGCGAACAAACCGCCATATTGCCCGCCGCCGAGGATCATGCCGACCACCGGCACCTGGGCGAAGGCATTGTTGAAGGCATAGCCCGGTACGAAAGTGCCGCCGATGTCGACGCGGTCGCGGCCGTAGTCGACATTGCCCTGGATGGTGAAGCCGACCTGCTGGCCCCAGAGCACCGCGTCGCGGACATCGATACGGCTGGCGCTGCGCACGAACTCGGCGCGCAGCTTGGTGAAGGCGACGTCGCTCGCATCGATGCGCGGAGCCGGCGCGCCGGTGCTGTCCTGCGCGCCTGGCCCCTGTGAGCCTGGCGGGCCGACGACACGGCGCAGGGCCGGCTCGTCCCGGACGGTGAAGTTGCGCATGAGCAGTTCGCCCGGCTGGCGCCCCTCGCCTGCGCCGAGTTGCAGCACGAGGTCACCGCCATAGGCACGGCGGTAGAGGTCGAGGAAGCGCAGCGTCGCGCCGCCATTCTCCGACTGCACGACGATCGGTGCCGTACCGTCCCCCTGCTTGACCTGCTTGATCGACAGGTCCGCCCGCCCGATCCGCCCTTGATAGGCAATCGAACGGACGGCGCCGTTCCGCCGTGAGAGCTTGAGCTGCGAATTGCCGAGCGCCTCGCTGTTGAAGCCGGTGAGGATCGGCACATCGAGCTCGATATCGAAATCCGGCCCCGATGCGGCGTTCTGGCTACCGCGCGTACTGGCCCGGGCTGGGGGGGCCGGCGTGTCGAACAGGTCGCGAATAAAGGGCCGCGCATCGAGCACAGCTCCTCGAACCGAGAGCTTGGTCAGGTTTCCGTCGCGGCTGATCTCGACCTTGGTCAAGTTGTCGCCGGGCGACAGGCGCAGCTGCGAGAAGCTGGCGCTCTCGAAGGTGTTCTGCCTGGTCAGCGAGATCCGTCCCTTGGCCAGCAGCGGCGCGGCCTCGATCGTCAGGTCCTCCAGGTCCGGGCCGTCAGCGTCGCTGACATAGGTGAAGGCCGCCTTGCCGGCCCGGCCGGCGGGTTTGCTTACGCCCGGTACGCCCGTATCGATCGCGGCCTTGGTCAGGTCGACCTCGACCCGCGGAAGAGCCTCCGGAGTCTTGCCGAGCGCCTTGGCGACCTTGACCTGCACGGGCCCGCTTAGGCCGCTGTCGGGACCAAAGCCGCGCCGCTTCAGCGCGGCATTGTCGAGGTTCAGCGAGACGGTGGCCTCGCCCTGGCCCTTGGCGTTCTGCTTGAGCTCGATCGGCGCCTTGTCGCCGCCGACCCTGCCCTCACCCTTGATCGAAAGCTGGCCGCGATCGTAATTCAACGCCAGATTGGCGCCCTCCAGCTTCTCCCCGCCGAGCAGGTTGTCGGAGGCGATGTTCGACAGGGCGCCGGTGCTGCGGATCAGGACGTCGTTGAAGGTCAGATCGTTGATCAGCGGCAGGGAAAGCTGGTTGCTCAGGTCGATCGTGCCACGCAGCGCGCCGGGTTCGATCTTGAGCGGCGAGAACTCGCGCAGGGACGGGAAATTGAGGAGCGCCACCAGTGCGTCGGCCGAGCCCGTCGACTTGAAGCCGATCTGCGCCTGCGGTCGATCCGCCCAGGTATCGGACATGGCGAAGGTGCCCTCGCCTAATTGAAGCTTGCGGCCTTCGCCGAGCTCGGCCGCAGCCTGAGCAATCGTGAGGTCGACAGTGCGGCCGGTCGTCGAGCCCACGACGCGCGCATCGGTCAACAGCGGCAGCCCCGGATTGGGCAGGAAGCTGACCTGCGAGGCCTTCAGCCTCACGGCGACGGCATCATCGTCCATGCCCTTGCCGCTCGCCAGCCGGGCATTGGCCTCCGGAGACATCGTCACCTTGACGTCGATCTCCTCGACCCGGCCGCCCTTCACCATCTCCACCAGGGCCGCATGCAGGCCGGGCGACGTCACCGCCGGCCAGACCGCGAGCGCCGCCCGCATATCGGTATCGACCGCCCTGATCTGGAACTGGTGCGAGTTCTGGTCGTCACGCCGACGCGCCATGCCGGATCCCTCGGCATTGATCAGCGGTCCTTTGAACGAGAGCTGGCCCATTCTGACCTCGCCGGCGCCGGGATCGACCTCGATCTGGGTGCGCAAGGCCGAGAGCACGACCGCTGCATCCTTGCCGATGCCGGCAACCTGCCCGGAGCCATCGAGCACCAGCCGCCAGAGTCCGTTCTCGTTACGCGCTTCGCCGCTGCCCGCCAGCTTCGTCTCGCCGGCCTGGAGCTGAGCGGTCGCGACCTTGATCGTCTTGAGGCCGTCATCGCTGGTGAAGTCGAGCTTCGCCCCCTGAACCTCGATCGGGTCGAGACCGGCATTGTGGACCCGAACCACGCCCGGGGCGACGGAGAGCCCCGCCGCGATCTTGCGCTCGCCGCCACCCGTCTGGGTCAACGAGATCTTTCCGCTGAGCGCCAGGCCGTCGAGAGCGACCATCGCATTGCCGAAGGCGAGCGCCACCGCCTCGGCCGGCTCGAAGCGCTGGATATCGACGGTGGCGCTGCGCGTTCCGTCCGGCGCGCTTGCCAGGTCGATCGCCAGTTCCTTCCAGCGCGGGCCGATGCGCCCCTTCATCGACAATCGCGCCTGGCCGCCACCGAAGCGCTCCAGCCTGATATCGACGTCATCAAGGCCGGACCGCTGCCGCCCGGCTGGGTCGATCAGCGTGACACGCGCGCCGCCAATGCCGGCGACCTCGAGCGAGCCGAGCAGACCATCATTCGAGACCAGAGCGCCGATCGCATTCATAGCCCCGGCGAAAGCGTCCCAATCGACGGGATCGCCGGCCACGGGTGTCTTCGAGGCCTGCTCAGGCTGGGCATCCTGCTCCAGCAGCAGCGATCCGTCCTGCCTGACGCCGAGGCGGATGTTGACGCCGCGCAGGTCGAGCGAGACGAGGCGGATGTCGCCGCGCAGCAGCGCCATCGGCTCATAGCCCAGCACCGCCTCCGGCGCCCGGAAAGACGCCCCGCCGGCATGACGGAACGACACTTCCCGAACCCGCAGCCGCGAGCGGCCGTCGACCCGGTCGAGTTCGGCGTGTTCCGCCGTGACCTTCCAGTTCGGACCAAGCCGCTCCTCGATGGCGGTCGAGATGCGCCCCTCCAGCCCGGCGAGCGGAATGAAACCGCTGACCAGCAACGCGGCCGCGACGAAACCGAGCGTGACGACGGCGACGCAGACGGCCACCGTGATGGCGACGATACCCCGCCAGGCACGCTTCGCGACAGCTGCCACCTCCTGGCAATCCGCTGCGGGCGCCGCGCCGGGGACAGGGGCCGGGTCGATCTTGCTGTTGTCGGTCAAACGAATCGCTTCTTGTGTTGCTGCTCGAATCGTGCGGATCGATGCGGCGGCTCCGGCAGCCGGGCCGCCTCGCCGTCAGCATGATGCGCCCGATCCTGGAAACGGTACAGCAGCGGCAAGCTAGCTGATTCGTTCTGGTCCGTGGTCCGAGCCGGCTTGTTGCTCGCGGCTTGCCCGGCCCTTGCATGCGATCGAGACCAAAGGAAGGCGAAGATGGCGTTGAACGAAGGCATGCCGGCCCCCGACTTCACCTTGCCGACAGATGGCGGCGGCTCGCTCACGCTCTCCAGCCTGCGCGGCCGCAAGGTGGTGCTCTATGCCTATCCGCAGGACGACACGACGAGTTGCACCAATGAGGCACTCTCATTCGATGCCCTGCGCGACGACTTCGCCGCAGCCGGCGCGACGGTGATCGGCATTTCGCCGGACGCGGTGAAGCGCCACGACAAGTTCAAGCAGAAATACGACCTCAAGCTGACGCTGGTCTCGGACGAGGAGCGCAAGGCGATCGAGGCCTATGGTCTTTGGATCGAGAAGCAGATGTATGGCCGCCGCTATATGGGCGTGGAACGCAGCACCTTCCTGATCGATGAGACCGGGAAGATCGCCCGCGTCTGGGAAAAGGTCCGGGTCAAGGGTCATGCCGAAGCCGTGCTCGCGGTCGCCCGGGAACTCTGACGCCCGCGAGCCGGAAAGCAGCGAAACCGGCTGCGGTTTGCGATTGATTAACCCTAACGAGGTCTAATCACCCTATCGCAGCGTCACTTTCGGTTTTGCGTATGACCTCCTCCGATTCTCGCGCTCAGGCCGCCGGCCATGAGCTTGCCGTCGCCGGCCTCCTCGCCCGCCCCAGCTTCACCGTTCGTCGCTCGACCGCCTTGCTCGGCCTCAGCCTGCTGGCACTGACCACCGCCTGGAGCGGCGCGACGAGCTGGTACATCCTGCGCAAGGACGACCTCGCCGCCCGGCTGATCAGCCGCGAGACCTCGCGGCAATACGCGTATGAGGACCGGATCGCGGCGCTGCGGGCCGATGTCGACCGGCTCGCCAGCCGCGCTCTGCTCGATCAGGATGGCGTCGAGGCCCGCGTCGGTGAGATCGCAATGCGACAGGCTGAACTCGAGTCGCGGCAGTCTCTCGTCAACGCTGTCGCCGAGAGCCTGCAATCGGCCGGGATCGGTGTCTCACAGGCGAACAAGAACCCGCTTCGCCAGCGCATGATCAAGCCCGAGGAGCCCATCCGTGCCTCCGGTGTCACCAGCTTCGCACCTTTCGCCTCCGGCAAGCCGACTCCGGCGCCCGAGACCCTGCCGCTGCGCGGCGCCGATGACCGCTCCGCGCCCTGGCAGTCGGGAGAGGCAGAGGAGCCGATGCCGCCGGCCAAGCGCGTCGCCGAAGCCCTGACGCAGCTCGACCAGTCGATCGAGCGCAGCTCCGCCACGCAGCTCGCGGCCCTGCGCGAGATCGACAAGACCCTCGGCGACACCCAGAAGACGCTGCGCGGCGCGCTCGCTGAAACCCGCCTCGACACCGACAAGTTTGCCGTCGCGACCTCGCTTCCGAAAGGCGTCGGCGGCCCTTTGGTCCCGGTCAATCTCGACGCGTCGGCGGGACCGTTCGCGGCGACCCTGAGCTCACTGCAGCCACGGATCGCGACGGTCTTCCGCCTGCGCAGCCTGGTCGAGCAACTGCCACTCCGCCGCCCGCTCGCGGGTGAGCTCGAGCTGAGCTCCAACTACGGCTATCGCGCCGACCCCTTCACACGCGGCGCCGCGCTTCACACCGGCATGGATCTGCGTGCGGAGCACGGCACACCGGTGCGTGCGACCGGCCCGGGCAAGGTCGTGACAGCCGAGTATTCCGGAGGTTACGGCAACATGGTCGAGATCGAGCATGCCGGTGGCATCACCACCCGCTATGCCCATATGTCGGCGATTCTGGTCAGCGAGGGCCAGGTGGTCTCTGGCGGCACGCTCGTCGGCCGGGTCGGCTCGACAGGCCGCTCCACCGGCCCTCATCTGCACTACGAAACCCGCATCGACGGCGACCCCGCCGATCCGAACCGCTTCCTACGCGCCGGCGACAAGCTTGCCGGACAGCTCTGAAGCCGTCCTCGCGCACAACACAAGAATCTCACAGCCCGCTGCAGCGTTCAGCTACAGCGGGCTGTTTTGATTCGATAATCTGTCTCTTCCTTACCGCAGAGCTTCGGCGACCGCCGCGCCGGCCACCTGGTGGCCATACTCGTTCCAATGCGCGTCGGCCTGGAACTCGAAACGCTTGCCGGCCTTGGCCCATTCGGTGGCGAAGACCGGATGAAGGTCGAGGAAGGCAATGCTATGCCTGGCGGCCATCTCCGCGGCGATCCTGTTGAGTTTGAGAGCCGGGCTATCGGTCCGGCCGGCATAGATCGCCGCGCGATCGCCATCCATGACGAGCTGGAGTTTTGCCCCGATCGAATCGGCGCGCGCCTTGAGCCGGCCGAACAGGTAATCTGTAGCGACACGAATGTCGGCCTCATGCGCGAACACGCCCGCCACGTCGATATTGGCGGCATATCCGCCCTCGCCCGCCGCTTTGGCCGGACCCAGGATCGCATCGACCAGCGTCTGCGGCCTGACCTGCCAGCGATAGAGCAGAAAGCGCGCGGTCGCGCTCTGTCGAACGAATTCGAGCCAACCGGCGCGCCAGGGCGCAGGCGCGACCTCGCCGGTAACCTTGCCGCCTTCGATCTTCAGCTTGAGAAAACTCGAGGTGTAGCGGCCGGGTTTGAAGACGAAGCTTTCGTCGAAATCATTGTGGACCAGCATGACGACGATCCGGTCGGGCCGTCGCTGCTCGACCTCGCGCTCGACCATCTGCAGGTACTGGCTGAGCGGCGCGCCGGCGACACCGAAGCGTTGGATCTCGACAGCCCCCTTGGCCGCCAGCCGATCGCCGACCACCTCGGCGAAGGTCTTGTCGAACGGCACCTGCAGCGCCTCGACGAAGCTGTCGCCGACGAAGGCGACGCGGCTTACACCCGGCTTGCGCTCGACCGGGTAGTCCGGCAGCGGCGAGTTCCAGCCCTGCGCATTGATCTTGAAGGGCGCCGCGATCTCGTCGCGCACACGCCAGACGCCGTTCTGCCCGGGCTGATAGCGCACGACTTCGTTGACGAAGGCGTTGCGGGGCACGTCGCTCGCCGGCAACACGAAACGGAACAGCACCAGCTCGCAGAACAGCAGGAAGACGATGATGCTGCCGAGGGAGACCGCGAGATTGATCAGGATCTCGCGGCCCCGCGAACGCTTTCCCCCGCTCAATCGATGTCCTCGACTTCCACCGTGGTGCCGTAGACGCGCTGGGCCAGCGACGCCTCCATGAACGGGTCGAGATCGCCATCGAGCACGTCCGAGGGGGCCGTCGAGGCGACGCCGGTGCGCAGATCCTTCACCAGCTGATAGGGCTGCAGCACATAGGAGCGGATCTGGTGGCCCCAGCCGATATCGGTCTTCGACGCCTGCTCGGCGTTGGCCTTTTCCTCGCGCTTCTTCAGCTCGACCTCGTAGAGGCGGGCGCGCAGCATCTCCCAGGCCTTGGCCCGGTTCTTGTGCTGCGAACGCTCCTGCTGGCACGCTGCCACGATCCCGGTCGGGATATGAGTGATGCGCACCGCCGAATCGGTGGTGTTGATGTGCTGGCCGCCGGCGCCCTGTGCCCGGTAGGTGTCGATCCGGCAATCGGATTCCTTGACGTCGATGACGATGCGGTCGTCGACGACGGGATAGACCCAGACCGAGGCGAACGAGGTCTGCCGGCGGGCATTCGAGTCGAACGGCGAGATGCGCACCAGCCGATGCACGCCCGATTCGGTCTTGAGCCAGCCATAGGCGTTGTGGCCCTTGAACTGCAGCGTCGCCGACTTGATGCCGGCCTGGTCACCGTCCTGGTATTCCAGCGTCTCGACCTTGAACTTCCGCCGCTCGCCCCAGCGCCGATACATGCGCAACAGCATCTCGGCCCAGTCCTGGCTCTCGGTGCCGCCGGCGCCGGGATGGATCTCGACATAGGTGTCGAGCATGTCGGCCTCGCCGGAGAGCAGCGATTCGACCTGCAGCCGGCCAGCTTCGGCCTCGACCGTCTTGATCGCGGCCTCGCCCTCGGCGACGGTTGCCTCATCCTCTTCCATCTCGCCGAGCTCGATCAACGTGAGCGCATCCTCGACATCGCGCTCGAGCTTGGTGATGCCCGCGATCTGCGTTTCGAGCTGGGTGCGCTCGCGCATCAACTTCTGCGCATTCTCGGCGTCGTTCCAGAAATCCGGGCCTTCGGAAAGCGCGTTCAGCTCCGCCAGGCGTCGTTGTGCGACATCCCAGTCAAAGATGCCTCCTCAGCAGTCCGATCGACTGCTTGGCGTTGTCGAGTTGCGTCTGGATTTCTGGGCGCATGATCGTTCGTCTTGGTCCGTCGCTTGAGGCTGACTGGCTGGGGCGCTGACATAGGCACGAAGCGCAGCCGTGTAAATGGCGTGGGTGCCAAGGCTGCCCTCAGAAGGCGCAGGCCAAGCACTCGCGGCCGTGGCGATATTCGGCTTTCCAATAGTGCGGGTCGTCAATGACCTCGTAGGCAAGCCCGGGTTGAAGCGGATAGCGCTTGCGGAATGGCCGGGCGAGCAGAACGAAGAGGTCGCAATGCGGCGGCCAGTCGCCCTTATCGAGAATCCGGTTGCCACGTGCCAACTCGGATTCGAGGATCGCCTGGAGCGGCGCAGCCATGGAGACCGCGCGCTCCGCTCGCGTCAATAGAGCCCGCCCGTGCCCGAGCCGACCGAGCGCCCACCGGCCGGAGCGACACTCATCGCTCCGCCGCTGCCGTCGGAAGCACCGATCACCGAATAGCTGTCCGGCGGCGCCGTGCCGGGCTTGAAGGCTTCGAGGATACCGCCCTCGCCGCCGGCGCGCATGCCGGTGCGCGGATCGACGCGGATCAGCTTGATGCCGGGCGGCACGCGGAACGGCGTCGCCGGCTTCTCCTTCAGCGCGACCTGCATGAAGTCTCGGAAGATTGGCGCCGCATACTGGCCGGCGGTCGCCGAGTTGCCGAGCGACTTCGGCTTGTCGAAGCCCATGTAGACGCCGACAGCGAGATCAGGCGAGAAGCCGACGAACCAGACATCCTTGGCGTCGTTGGTGGTGCCGGTCTTGCCGGCGAGCGGCTTGCCGACCGACTTCACCACGGTCGCGGTGCCGGCGTTGACGACGCCTTCCAGCATCGAAACCATCTGGTAGGCGGTCAGCGGGTCGAGCACCTGCTCGCGATTGTCGACCAGGCGTGGCTCACGCTGATTGGCCCACTTGTCAGCTTCGCAGCCTTCGCAGACCCGCTGATCGTGCTTGTAGATCGTCGCGCCCCAGCGGTCCTGGATGCGGTCGATCAGCGTCGGCCGGATGCGCTTGCCGCCATTGGCGAGCATCGAATAGGCCGCCGTCATGCGCATGACCGTGGTCTCGCCGGCGCCGAGCGACATCGAGAGCACCGGCAGCATGTCGTCATAGATGCCGAAGCGGCGGGCATATTCCGCGATCAGCGGCATGCCGACATCCTTGGCGAGACGCACCGTCATCAGGTTCTTCGAGAACTGGATGCCGTAGCGCAGCGTCCGTGGCCCGGTGAACTTGCCGTCGTAGTTGCTCGGCGTCCACATGCCGAGGCCGCCACCCTGGTCGACCTCGATCGGCGCGTCGAGCACGATGCTGGACGGAGTGTAACCGTTGTCGAGCGCCGTCGCGTAGACGAAGGGCTTGAACGAGGAGCCCGGCTGGCGCAGCGCCTGCGTCGCGCGGTTGAACTCTGACTGGTCATGCGAGAAGCCGCCGACCATGGCGAGAACGCGGCCCGAGAAAGGGTCCATCACGGTGATCGCGCCGTTGACCTCAGGCATCTGGCGCAGGCGGACCTGGCCGGGCTTGCCGTCGATCGGCTCGACATAGACGACATCGCCTGCCGAGACCGCCTGCGAGACGCGAGTGCGCCGGGTCCAGCGGATTCCGTCCGGCCCGAGCGTCGCCGTCTCGCGCTCCGGCCGAAGCTGGCCGGACGCTTCGCGGATCGGCTGCAAGCCGACGCGGGCGCTGTCGCCGGCAACCTCGAGCACGACGGCAAGGCGCCAGGGCTTGACGTCGCCAAGCACCGGCAGTTCGGCGATGGCGAGACCCCATTCGCGGCTCGCCGCATCGATCTTCTGGATCGCGCCGCGCCAGCCGCGCGCTTCGTCGAAGCGCACGAGACCGTCGACCAGCGCCTTGCGCGCCATCAACTGCATCTTCGGGTCGACCGTGGCGCGCACCGAGAGGCCGCCCTCGAGCAGCTTCTTCTCGCCATAGCGGTCCTGCAGCTCGCGCCGGATCTCTTCGGCGAAATAGCCGGCGGCGATCTGGTTCGGCGAGACCGTGCGCGGGTTGACACCGAGCGGCTGCTTCTTGGCCGCGTCCGCATCGGCGCGCTTGAGGAAGCCGTTCTCGGCCATGCGGTCGAGCACGTAGTTGCGGCGCTCGATCGCGCGCTCGCGGTTGCGGAACGGATGCAGGTCGGTCGGCGCCTTCGGCAGGGCGGCGAGATAGGCCGCCTCCTGCGCGTTGAGCTCATGCACCGACTTGCCGAAATAGTTCAGCGCGGCAGCAGCGACGCCATAGCTGCCCTGTCCCGGCGCCGGCGCGCCGAGATAGATCTCGTTGAGATAGAGCTCGAGGATCTTGTCCTTCGAATAGGTCGACTCGATGCGCAGCGCGATCAGCGCCTCGCGGATCTTGCGCTCGATGCTCTGCTCGGAGCCGACGAGGAAGTTCTTCGCCACCTGCTGGGTGATCGTCGAGGCGCCCTGCGGCCGGCGGCCAGAGCCCCGGTTGCGGAAATTCGAGATCGCGGCGCGGGCAAGGCCCTCGGGATCGACGCCGAAATGCTTGTAGAAATTCTTGTCCTCGGCCGAGAGGAAGGCGTCGATGATCAGCTTCGGCACCGCCTGGATCGGCAGGTAAAGCCGCCGTTCACGCGCGAACTCGGCGATCAGGCTGCCGTCGCCGGCATGGACGCGGCTCATCACCGGCGGCTCGTAATTCCGCAGCTGCGCCGAATCCGGCAGGTCCTTGGAGTAGTGCCAGATCACGCCGGCCGCACCCGCAACGCCGATCACGAACAGGATCGTGCCGGCGGCGAACGCCCATCCGAAAAGGCGCAATATGAACCGCATCGAGAACTTTGACCTTGGCTAGCGGCAGTATCGGCGCCCTCCCCCTTTGGCGTCGCGACCTGCCCGGCTGATCTTCAACTCGTCTCTATATCACGGCAGAGATGGCGGAACCGTGGCTTTGCGACCACAAATCGCCATGTTCGACCGTCTCACCGTCAAGGCCTGCTTTGCGCGGCTTTACCCGGCGTCTGCAGGCGCTCGAAATACTGGTCGACAGCCTGCTGGACAGCTGCCGCAGCCTGGTTGCGCCAGCCCTCGGAATTGAGCAGCTCGGCATCCTTCGGGCTCGACATGTAGCCGAGCTCGATCAGCACCGACGGCACGTCGGGGGCGGTCAATACGCGAAAACCCGCCGAACGCAACGGCACCTTGTGCATCTTGACCGAGCCGCCGAGCTTCTCGACCAGGTTTCGCGCGAAGATTGTCGAGAAGCTGCGGGTCTCGCGCTTGGCCAGATCCATCAGGATGCCGGCGACATCCTGCACGTCTTCGCTCGAATCGAGTCCGGCGACGGCGTCGGCCTGGTTCTCCTTGGCGGCCAGTCGCGCCGCCTCGGCGTCGCTGGCGCGCTCGGAGCCCGTATAGATCGTCGCGCCGCGCACATCCTGGGCCTGCGCCAGCGAATCGGCATGGATTGAGATGAACAGGTTGGCCTCGACGCCGCGCGCGATGCGGACGCGGTCGTTCAGCGAGATGAAGGTGTCGTCGGAGCGGGTCATGATCACCCGATAGCGCCCCTGGGCTTCGAGCTGCTCCTTCAGCTTCAGCCCGAAAGCGAGCACCACCGCCTTCTCGGCGATGGCGGCGACCTGCGTGCCCGGGTCGATGCCGCCATGGCCGGGGTCGATCACCACGATGCGGCGCGAATCACCCTCGGCCTTGCGCTCGACCGGAATGCTCGGCAGCTGCGTCTTCGCCGCGGCCTCGCGGGCGAGCGCCGCGAACTCCTCGCGACTCGCCCGCTTCAGCTCGACGACGAGTTCGCCGAAACCGCCGCGCACCGACCTGACCGAGACAGTCGCGACCGCTGCCGGTTGGGCGAGGTCGAGGATGATGCGGGCCCGGTCAGCCATGAACAGGCCGTAGCGGAAGCCGGAGACGAAGCCCGCCGACTTGCGGCTCTGCTTCTGCTCGATCTGAAAATTGATTGACGGCAGATCGACGACGACCCGGTCAGGCCCTGCCATGACCGAGGCAGTCGCCGTGACGGGCCGGGACAGCGCCATGGTCAGCCGGACGACCTCGCCCTGGACCTCCAGCCGCGCATCGGTGGCGACTGGAAGCTCTTTGCCGGAACGACCGGGCGAGTTCGCGATCGCGAGAGAAAGCGACGACAGAAGCACGATCGCGCATGCGAACAACGACAGCGCCGGCATGGCGACGCGGCGCGGGACGCCCCTGGCAGACAGGCGAAGCCGGTGAAACAGGAGGAAGCTCCCTCGATTCGCTGGTCCGACGCTTAACAAGGCTTAACCATAGCGTCACCAGTCATTAAGCACCCGTTACCATGGCCGGTCGGCACCGGAAACCGCGCCTTGCCGATCACCCACCGTTAACGCGCTTGCAAAAATGCATCGCCTGTCTGTAATGGAGATGGTTGCATCGCGAAGGCTACCGCAGCGCACAAACCGGGCCATAAGCCCGCCGACGCCCTGCGAAACGGCCGAACGACCGGATCTGTCACATGATCCGCGCCGGCGCGGAGGCAGCCAACAACGGAATCGTCCGCGGACGGGCCTGCGCCAGGCAGCAATCGGCGCCGGTACTCTTGTCCGCGAGCGTGTCAAACGCGGTGCGCTTTTCGGCGAGCCGCAGGTCAAAGGTAAGATGTCGGGGCAAACGACGCCGCTTTCCCTTTCGGTGTTTCGTCGAAACCTCTCAGGTGGTGACGGGCTGTCTGCCCGCTCCGCCGCCCGCTTCCGTCGTCCGTCCCTGATCGAACTCCTCTCCCTGCAACATGCCGGCTTCAGCCGGTCGACGCGCGACGCCCCTGCCCGCGGCCGCGGACTCACGTCCGCAGCCCGGCGGATTGCCAAGGCCGCCGCGCCAATGGAATTGTCCCATGGCCAACAAGATGCTCATCGACGCCACCCACCCGGAAGAGACCCGGGTCGTGGTGTCCCGCGGCTCGCGTATCGAAGAGTTTGATTTCGAGTCAGCCAGCCGCAAGCCGCTCCGCGGCAATATCTATCTGGCGAAGGTGACGCGGGTGGAGCCTTCGCTCCAGGCCGCCTTCGTCGAATATGGCGGCAACCGCCACGGCTTCCTCGCCTTCTCCGAGATTCATCCCGACTATTACCAGATCCCGGTCGCGGATCGGCAGGCCCTGCTCGCCGAGGAAGCGCGCGCCGAGCGCGAGGAGGAGCGTGACGAGGAGAAGCGCGAGCGCCGTGGCCGCCGTGGCCGTCGCGACCGCGACAACCGGCCCAAGCGCGCCGCCGAGAGCGGCGAGACCGTCAGCGCCGAGGTCGAGGCAGGCGCCGCCCAGCCGGAGGATCTGGTCGAGACCAACGGCAAGGAAGCCGCCATGGTCAACGAAGGCGCTCCTGCCTTCGGTGAGAGTTTCGCGCCCGAGATCGCCGAATCCCCCAGCGAGGACGCCGCCGAGAACTCGGCGCCGCTGACCTTCGAGACAACGGAAGCGACCGCCTCCGAGGATGGCGAGGAAGCGGCTGAAGCGCGCCGCCCGTCGCAGGACGACGAGCACGGCGACGAGGAGAACGGTGGCGAGGAGGCTCAGGAGGAGCCGGAGCAGCTCGGCGGCGGCGACGCCCTCGACGACATGCCCGAACGCCCGCGCAATCTGCGCCGCCAGTACAAGATCCAGGAGGTGATCAAGCGCCGCCAGATCATCCTGGTCCAGGTCGTCAAGGAAGAGCGCGGCAACAAGGGCGCGGCTCTCACCACCTATCTCTCGCTCGCCGGCCGCTATTCGGTGCTGATGCCGAACACCGGCAAGGGCGGCGGCATCTCGCGCAAGATCACCAATGCCGAGGACCGCAAGCGCCTCAAGGAGATCGCCCAGGAGCTGGAGGTGCCGGAGGGAATGGGCATCATCCTGCGCACCGCCGGCGCTTCGCGCACCAAGCCGGAGATCAGGCGCGACTACGAATACCTGATGCGGATGTGGGAGAGCGTGCGCGAATTGACGCTCGGCTCGGTCGCCCCGGCGCTGGTCTATGAGGAGGGCAACCTCGTCAAGCGCTCGATCCGCGATCTCTACAACAAGGATATCGACGAGGTTCACGTCGCCGGCGAGAGCGCCTATCGCGAAGCCAAGGACTTCATGCGCATGCTCATGCCGAGCCATGCCAAGAGCGTGAAGCCCTATCGCGAGCAGACCCCGCTCTTCGCCGCCTTCGGTGTCGAGAGCCAGCTCGACGCGATGTTCTCGAACACGGTGACGCTGAAGTCCGGCGGCTACATCGTCATCAACCAGACCGAGGCGCTGGTCGCGATCGACATCAACTCCGGGCGCTCGACCCGCGAGCACAACATCGAGGACACCGCCCTCAAGACCAATCTCGAAGCGGCCGAGGAAATCTCGCGCCAGCTGCGCCTGCGCGACCTTGCCGGCCTCATCGTGATCGATTTCATCGACATGGAGGAGAACCGCAACAACCGCGCGGTCGAGAAGAAGCTGAAGGAGTGCCTGAAGAACGACCGGGCCCGCATCCAGGTCGGCCGCATCTCGGCCTTCGGCCTGCTGGAGATGTCGCGCCAGCGCATCCGCACCGGCGTACTCGAGAGCTCCTCGGTGCCCTGCCCGCACTGCGCCGGCGCCGGCCTCGTCCGCTCGACGCCGTCGATCGCGCTGCAGATCCTGCGTGCCCTCGAAGAAGCGCTGATCAAGAGCGCCTCGCATAACCTCGAGGTCCGCACCCGGCCCGAGGTCGCGCTCTATGTGCTCAACCAGAAGCGCGCCCATCTGCGCGACCTGGAGGAACGCTTCAACATCGCGATCACCGTCTCGGCTGATCCGGCCTTGCTCGGCACCCGTTATTTCGAGGTCGAGCGCGGCGAGTTCGTCGGCAACGAGAACCGCGTCGTACCGGTCTCCAGCATGCGCGCCGAAGCGATCATCGACGAGCCCGAAGACGAGGACATCGTCGAGGTCGAAGTCGAGGAGGCCGAGGGCGAAGCCGAGGCAGCGCCGCGTGCCACAGCCGAAGGCGAAGGGCAGGAAGGGCGCGACGGCCGCCGTCGCCGCCGTCGCCGCCGTCGGCGGCGCGGTGGTGAGCGTGACGGCCAGGGCCAGCAGATCGAGGGCGCATCCGGCGATCAGGACGAGGGCGAGGATGACGAGGACGACGCCGTCGGCGAATCCGATGATGCGGCGCCCGTCGCTGCCGCCGCCTCCGTCGAGGAAGCCGCCGCTCCGGTGAGTGAGGTTGCCGCCGCCGAACCAGAGGCGGATGCCAAGCCGAAGCGCGCTCGCCGCAGCCGCAGCAAGAAGGCCGAGGCGGAAGCCGAGGCCGAAACTGCGGAAGCCGCCAAGGCTGCAGACACGGCTGGCGAGACCGTCGCCGAGCCGGCCGAGAAGCCCAAGCGCAGCCGCTCGCGCAAGAAGGTCGTGCCGATCACCGAGGACGGCGTCGCTGCCGCCCCGGCAGAACCGGCGCCTGCTCCCGAACCGGCCGCGCCTGAAGCTGTCGCCGCTCCGGCCCCGGAGCCCGTCGCCGAAGAGCCGCCGCCGGCACCGCGCGTGGTCGAGGAGCCGGT
The DNA here is from genome assembly GCA_005502805.1 of Rhizobiales bacterium 2SD. Classification (GTDB taxonomy): domain Bacteria; phylum Pseudomonadota; class Alphaproteobacteria; order Rhizobiales; family Beijerinckiaceae; genus Allobosea. The sequence goes on from SCMY01000004.1 coordinate 225,632, forward strand.
CGCCGTCGTGCTGACGCCGCCGGACCCGGACCGACCCAAGCGCGGCGGCTGGTGGAACAAGCTGGCGGGACGCAAGTGAGATCAGGGCCGTCGCGAACGATCGCGGCGGCCTTTTCGCTATCGGATAGCAGGCATCAAAGCTCCGACTCGCCGATCTGCATCGCCTAGAGGCAAACTCCCGACGAGTGCGCTCATGGAAGCAAAGACGGCGCGGCGAGTTTCGGGAAGTCAGTGATGCCGATCCGCGCGCTTGATCATGTCCAGTTGGCGATGCCCGAGGGCGAGGAGGAAAAGGCTCGCGCCTTTTATGGTCGCCTGTTGGGAATGCAGGAGGTTCCGAAGCCCGAGAACCTTCGAACCAGAGGCGGCTGCTGGTTCGAAAGCGGACAGCTGAAGCTCCATCTTGGTGTCGACCCCGACTTCAGACCTGCGCGAAAGGCCCATCCGGCCTTTGTTGTCGATGGCCTGGACGAGCTCGCCTGCGCACTATCGAAAGCGGGCTACCGTGTTGTCGAGGACGAGCCTCTCACCGGCTACGATCGACGATACGTGTCCGACCCCTTCGGGAATCGTATCGAGCTGATGGAGCCGATACGCGCGTCGATATAGGCACGCAATCGGCGCCGATCGACGTCCCCTGACGCAGGAACTCGGGCGCTAGCAGCGGCGTCTCGCCTATCTCAGCGAATCCGGCCCGCAGCGATGCCAGCTCATCTGCGCACCGACCTGGCCACGACGCCCGTAGCAGTAGCCGGCCCGCTGCAGCGCGGAGACGACGCGGTCGCGCTCTGCGCAGGCTCGCTGCGTACGAGGATCGTCGCCCGACCCGCCGCGGCATGCGCTGTTGAGCGAGCCGTAGCTGGCGAGCAGTTCGTCGACTGCGGGCGTCTGCGCCGATGCAGTGCCCACGATCATGCCCGCCGCCAGGTGCCTCCTGGTCGCAGGAAGGTGCGCATGCCCAACCTCATTCCGCCGCCGGCACCAGCGGCGTCGGCGGCGGGACGGCCGCGATCGCCGCAGCGCCGCTCTTACCGCTCCCCTCCTTCACGGTGACGGCGTTGGAGGCAAACGGGACTTCCGCCTCGATCAAACCGCGATAGACCCGCTTCAGCGCCTCGCGCTGCAGCATCGAGGCCTGGTTCGGCTTGGCGGTGAACTTCAGCCTGATCACGATGGCCGCGTCGGTGATGTCGGCGACACCCTGCATCTTGAGCTGAGCAATGAAATGCGGCCCGTATTCCGGGTCCTCCAGCAATGCGAGGCCGATCTTCTTGATCGTCTTGCGCGCCTTCTCGATGTCGGCGGAGTGATCGAGCCGGACATTGAACTTCACCGTCGCCCAGTCGCGGCTGGCATTGGTCAGCGACTGCACCTGGCCGAAGGGGACGGTGTGGACCTGCCCGCTCTGGTGACGCAACTGCATCGAGCGCAGCGAGATCTTCTCGACGGTGCCCTTGAGCCGGCCGGTATCGACATATTCGCCGACGCGGAAGGCATCCTCGAGCATGAAGAAGAAGCCGGAGACGATATCGCGCACCAGCGCCTGCGAGCCGAAGGAGAAGGCGAGCCCGAGAATGCCGAAGCCGGCGAGCAGCGGCCCGATATCGACCCCGAGCCGCGACAGCAGCACCAGCACGGTCAGGCCGATGGCCGCTGCGAGCACGACGCCGCGTAGCACCGGCAGCACGGTTGCGAGCCGCGACGGCACATGGTCGTGCGGGACCGCATCCTCGTCACCCGGCTGGCTGATGGTTGGCTTCGGCGTATAGGCATCGAAGAAGCTGCGCAGGAAGACGACCGTGACCCAGCCGCCGAAGGCGAGCAGCGCGACGCCACCGGCCTGACGCATCAGCATGGCGAACTGGTCTGAGCTGACTCCGAACAGGAAGCCGGCCCAGAGCCGCGCCAGCAGATAAAAGCCACCGGCCCAGATCGCGCCGCCGGCCGCGGCCCGCAGCGCATGACCAACCGCGAGCGAGAGCGGCGCGACCTCGCCCATCGCCGCCGCATGTGCCTGCCGGCAGGCCATCAGGCTGGTGATGCCAACCGCCAGGATCGGCGCCAGCACGATGATGAACTGCGTCAGCGCCGCCGCTTCCGCCCAACGCGCGCCGCCCTCCATCATCGCCGCCGCATTGCCGACCATCCAGATCACGACTGCGAGGCCGGCATAGAGCCAGCCTGTGGTGGCCGCGAGCACCCGCCGCAACGGTCCCGGCTCATGTCCGGAATGGAGGATCAGCGCCGCAAGATCGTGTCGCGCATCGATGAACCAGAAGGCCTTGAACAAGGTCGAGGCGATGCCGACCAGCGCGAACAGGCCGGTGACCGCAGCAGGTCCGGCCGCGTGCTGGGCAGAGACCGTCAGCGTGAGCACGATCGGCATGACGATGCCGTAAAAGGCCAGGAAACCGAACGCCCGTTCGGCCCGCGGCAGTGGCATGATCCGACGCTCCGGCGCTCCGGGGGCGAGCAGGAAACGCCCGAGGATCAGGTGCCCCGCACCGATCGCGATGCCGTTGGCAGTCGTGCGCAGCACCATATGGGCAAGATCGGTCTCCGGCAGCCACATCGTGCGAACCACATGCAGCACGCCGAGGCAAAGCCCAAGCGTCACCAGGTCCTGCAGGAACCCCCAGGAGGAAGCGATCAGGCGCGGCGTGAATTCCGGCCCGTCCGGCCGCAGCCGGCGTGCGAACCAGCTGGCCGTCGCCAGCCGGAACAGCCCGGCGACCACGAGCGCGAGCACGAGGCCCAGGGCGAGCCGCCAACCGGCGGGAACTCCACTCACGCCATTGCGGTTCTGCGCCCAGGCGAGACGCCAGGCCTCCGGCAGCTGGGCCAGACGGGGCACCGCGCCGAGCCCCTGCGACACCCCGTCGATGAAATGGTCCCAGAACGCCTCGGCCGGGGTTTCGTCTTCGGTCTGGGTGCGGCCGGGCTCCGCGGCGGCAGGGCTGGCCGCGGCAGCTGCCGGCCCAGCAGGAACAGCGGCCTCGTCCTTGCCGGCAATCCTGATCTCGACCTTCCGCCCACCGGCAGACAGCGCATCGACGAGCTTGCGCACCGTCTCCGGCGTCTCGTCGCCACGCAGCGTCAGGACGGGCGACGCATCCGTCTTGGCCTGCTGCGCCGCAGCCGGGCCGGCGACGATGCCAGCCAGCAGCGCCGCCGCGCACAACGCCATGGCTTTCAGCCAGTTCCGCATCGCGACCATGTCCTGCCCCCAAGCCGGATCAGATTGAGTCCACCGCTTCGCCTTGGCAAGCGCCCGCTTCAGCGCGCCTTGAGCCAGCGCCCCAGGCGAGCCACCGCCTCCTCGCATTCGGCCAGCGAACCGGCGAAGGAGAGCCGCACCGTCCGCGCCCCGCGCTCCTCGTCGAAGTCGAGCCCGGGCGTGATCGCGACGCCGGCATTTTCGAGAGCATCCCGGCAGAAGCTCATGGAATCGTTCGAATATCGGCCGATGTCGAGATAGATGTAGAACGCCCCGTCGACCGGCAGGAAATCGCCCAGCCCGATCTCCGGCAGCGCCTTCAGCAGATAGGCGCGGTTTTCCGCATAGCCGGCCTTGATCGTCTCGCATTCCGCGATGGCATCGAAGGCCGCCTCGCCCGCGACCTGGCTCAGCATCGGCACCGAGATTGAGAAATTCTGCTGCAACCGCTCGATCGTGCGCACCAGCCGCTCCGGCACGACGAGCCAACCGACACGCCAGCCGGTCATGCAGTAATATTTGGAGAAGGAGTTGACGACGATCGCATCGGGGTCGGCAGCGAGCGCCGTCGTCGCCGGCCGCTCATAGGTCAGGCCATGATAGATCTCGTCGGAGATGTACCAAAGCCCGAGCCGCCGGCATTCGGCCGCGACCGCCGCGATCGCCTGGGGCGCCATCACCACGCCGGTCGGATTGGCCGGGCTCATCGTCAGCACGCCGGCGAGCGGCTTCTCGGCATGGGCTTTGGCGATCAGCTCCGGCGTCAGCGCATAGCGCGTCTCCGGTCCGACCGGGATCGCCACCGGCTCGAGCCCGAGCGCGGTCAGGATGTTGCGATAGGCCGGATAGCCCGGCGCCGTGATGGCGATGCGCGCCCCCGGCTCGAAGCAAGCGAGGAAGCTGAGGATGAAGCCGCCGGAGGAGCCGGTCGTCACGACGACGCGCTCGGCCGGCACCTCGACGCCATAGGTATCGCGATAATGTCGTGCGATCCTGGCCCTGAGCGAGCCGATGCCGAGCGCCTGGGTGTAGCCGATGCGGCCATCCTCCAGCGCCCGCCCCGCGGCCGCCCGGATGCTGGCCGGCGTCGCCGCCGAGGGCTGCCCGACCTCCATATGCACGACAGAGCCTCCGCGCCGCTCGATCGCCTCGGCCGCGTTCATCACATCCATGACGATGAAGGGCGAGACGCCCTGCGCCCGCTGGGCGGGTCTCGGCGCGGGCGGCAGGCCGGGAACGGCGATGGTCATGGCGTCCTCGATAGCAGTCACGTTGCCCGAGCCATGCCCTGTGGGCGCGCCGACCGCAAGCGGCTCAGAGGTCGAGCGCGGCCTGCCGCAGAGGCAAAGCCCGTGCGCTCTCGCCGGAGCGCAGTTCGCTATGGCGCACGATCGCAGCGCTCATGCTGACCCGGTAACGCTCACTCAGCGCAGTCGCATCGAGCCGGCGCACCGCCGGCGTATCCGGAATCAGGAAGGCGGCCGCATAGCGCCGCGCCTGGTATTCCATCGAGCGCAGCTTCGCCGAGGCGCGTTCGGCCCGGCCGCCAGCCGGCGCCCGGTTGAGATTGCCGTCATGCCCGAGCAGCGCATGGCCGACCTCGTGCGCCACCGTCATCAGCGCCCTGCCCTCGCCACGCTCGGCTGCCCGGAACACGGACTCCGGGATCACCAGCCGCTTGGCTTGCGAGTCCCACTGCGCCTCGGCCTCGCCGAGCAAGCCGTCCAGTACACACTCATGTGAGAATTCGGGGTAGCGTGCCTTGAGCCTGGCCAGCAGCGCCACGACCTCGACGGCTTCGTCGTCATGGAAGCCAAGCCCGCGCCGGTGCGCCAGCGCGCGGGCGTCGATCTGCGCATCGGTGAGGAAGGCATGGCGCATCGGCAGGCCTCCTGAGCCCGCCGATCATAGACCTCCCGCCATGTCGTCTCAATGAAGGCGGTCAGCTTGCCAGAATCGCCTCGACGATCTCTTGGACATTCAGCGCCTCTTCCAGCGTCGCCAGCTGGTGCGGCTCGCCGCGCGCCAGCTTGGCCACGCCTTCGAGCTGCCGCTTCAGGGCGACGGGGCGCGCCTCGAGCTGGGTCAACGCATCCGGAGCGCGCTGCCAGGAGCCATCCGGCTGGCGCTGCTCGGCCAACGACCAGTCGCAGAGCCGAATCGCGCCGCCTTCGCCTTCCAGCGTCCAGGTGTTGTGGTCGTCCTTCTGGGTCGTGCCGACACTGCCGGTCAGCGTCACCGGGATGTCGCCGGCCATCAGGCGCGCCTCGATCCGACGCTCGGACTTGCCCGCTTCCGGGAAGGACACGCTCGCCTGCAAGCCATGCAGCCTGCCGCCGAGCCGGCGGCTCAGGAACAGGAAATGCGAGACGACCTCGCGGGTGAAGCCACCCTGCTCGCGCCGATCGAGCCAACCCGCCGCATCGGCCTGCCAGGAGCGCGGCCAGGTCGCGAACGCGACCTCGATCGCGATCCGCCGGCTGCCGCCGACGCTCCCGGCCCAACCCTGCAGTTGCGAGACCGCCGGCGAGGAGGCGAAGGGGAAGTTGACCGCGCCGCGCGTGCCCGCCTCGGCGACGAAGGCACGGGAATCGGCGACGTCGATCGCAAGCGGTTTCTCGCAGAAGACGGTTCTGCCGGCGGCCAGCGCGGCACGGGCATGACCGAGATGGGAGGCTGGCGGCGAGGCGATGTAGACGCACTCGCTCGCCGCGATCACGGCTGCCGCGTCCGCCGTTCGTGCAACCTGCGGCAGCTCGCTGGCGATCCGCGCCATCGCCTCGTCGGACGGGTCCCAGATCCCGGCGGCGCGCACGAGCTCCGGGGACTGCGCCATGATCGCGCGGAGCATGCGCTCGCCCATGATGCCGGCGCCGATCAGGCCGATGGAAACGGGTGCGGACATGGGAGCTTCTCTCATTGCGACAGGAGGAGCGCCGCATAGCAGTCCGACGGCCGGCGCGGCTAGCCCGCCAGGCGCTCGCTGCCCTTGCCGAGCTCGACCCGGTTCCGGCCCGAGGCCTTGCCGGCATAGAGCGCTGCATCGGCCCGCCGATAGAGGTCGGCGGCCGTCTCCTGCCCGTCGAAGCCGACCGCCCCCATGCTGACGGTGATGTATTGCGCCGTCGGCGAGGCGGCATGCTCGATCCGAAGGTCGGCGATCGCCTGCGCGACCCGCTGCAGCCGTTCCTGCGCCTTTTCGGACATGGTGTCGTAGAGCAGGAGGCCGAACTCTTCGCCACCGAGTCGGCCGACCATGTCCATCGGCGGTCGCAGCTTGCTGTCGATGGCGCGAGCAATGAGCGCCAGCGCGATATCGCCGGCCTGATGGCCGTAGCGGTCGTTGTAGCGCTTGAAATGGTCGACATCGAGCACCGCGAAGACGACGGGCGCACGCTCCCGGCGCGCCTGCAACAGCGCCATCGCGACATGTTCCTCGAATCCTCGCCGATTGGCGACGCCGGTCAGCGCATCCGACATCGCCCGGCTGTGCAGCATGCGCCGCAGCAGGAACTGGTCGCGCTCGGCCCGCTCGCGCAGCCAGGCGCCGACCGCGCTGACGAAGACAGCGAAGAACAGAAGGATCGACAAGCGACCGTGCTCGGCCAGCTGCGCCGGCTCGAGCATGACGAAGCCGAGCACCGTGGTGAACACCCCGATCAGCAGGGCAATCCCCAGGCTCTGGAAGAAGGTCAGGCCGACCGGCAGGAACACGGCGGCGATGATCACGAGCTGCGCGATGTCCGCCTGCGGCAGGCCGCGCAGCTTGTACATGTTGGCGATGAAGGCGCAGGTCATCCCGATCAGCGCCAGCGCCAGCATGGTGAGGTGATGGTAGGCGCGAACCTGGCGATTGCAGCGCACGATCCAGACCAGACGCAGGATCACCGCGAGCGTCCCGAGTCTGAGCACCATGGCGAGCTCGACCGAGCGGTCGCTGCCGCCGATCGCCGCAAGATTGTCGAGGCGCGTCAGGTCGAGCCCGATGAAGGTCAGCCAGATTCCCAGCGCAGTGACCAGGCAGACCAGCGTGCTGCGACGCTGCTCGGCGCGCATATGCTGCCGGAATTCGCGCTCAAGCGCAGGTTCGAAGCCGAGCCCATCGACATGACGCGGCCCCGCCGCCGCGCTGGACGCGTCGCTCGCCGGTTCGGCGTGCCTGGAGATCGGATCGTGGCGTGGGGCGTGCACGCGCAGGACAATGGCCGCGACTGGCTAACACCGCTTTGACGCATTGCCAGAGATGCACGGCTTTCAGCGAACAGGGTTTAACGCCTCTTTTGGCAATCGCTCGCATTCGAACGATTGCGGAGATTTGAGCGCTTGACCCTCCATCTGATGGAGACGTTAGGACGCCGCCATGAGCACTTCCGACCAACGCTACACCATCGGCGAGCTTTCCCGCTTCTGCGGAGTGCCCGTCCGGCGCATCCGCTTTTATTCCGACAAGGGGCTGTTGCCGCCGGCGACCCGGACCATGGCGAACTACCGCGTCTACTCGGATGCCGACGTGGCACGGCTCGATCTGATCCAGGCGCTGCGCGCCATGGGCCTCGGCCTCGCCGCGATCCGGGGCATCCTCGCCCGCAAGGGCTCGCTCGCCGAATTGCTGGCACTGCGTCTTTCGGCACTCGAAGCGGAGATCGCCGGCAAGCGCCGTATCGCGGCAACCTTGCGCGCTGCCTTGCGCCATCCCGAACCCACAGCAGACGACATCAGGAGACTATGGACCATGACCAGCCTGTCCAATGCCGAGATGCGCAGCCTGACCGAACGCTTCTATGACGAGGTCACCGGCGACCGGATGAACGCGGAGTGGCGGCAGAAGGCGATCGCTGCCGGCGCACCGGAACTCCCGGACGATCCGACGCCGGAACAGATCGACGCCTTCGCCGAGCTCAGGGCGATGCTGAGCGATGAGACCGTGATCGCCAGTGCCAAGGCGGACGCCGAGCTGATGTGGACGCCGGACTTCGACCCCGCCGCCTATCACGCCGCCGCCGAGCGCATCTTCGCCGAGGTCCGCAAGGCGATTGCGGCTGACGACGTTCCGGATTCGGAGGCCGGACGCGCCATCGCCTCCAGCTGGCTCGACGCTTCCGCCCAAGCGATGAAACGCCAGCCCGACGAGGCCTTCCGTGCCTGGCATCTCGACCAGTATCGCCGCCACCACGACCGTTCGCTGCGCTATCAGCAGCTGCTCGCGACCTTGCGCGGCGAGGACGCGCCTGGCCGCGAATGGTGGTGGATCAATCAGGCGATGACCGCGCTCGTCATCCGAGACCGTTAGAGAAAGCCGATCCAGCGCCCGGCGACCAGCACGCCGAGCCAGAGCGAGGCGGAGAACATGGCCAGCACGCGGACGCGCGGGCCAATCTCTCCGCCGGCCAGCGCCGACTTCAGTCCGCGATGCTGGAACGCGATATTGCCCAGCGCCAGAGCGAGCAGTCCGAGCTTGATCAGGAAGGCGGTGTTGCCGAGATATTCACCCGGCTTGACCGTGAACAGCCAGAAGCCGGTCACCAGCGCCAGCGCCAGCCCGCAGGCCGCCGTCCTGATCAGGATCGGACCGATCAGCGGCAGCGCCGAAGCACGCAGCACGGCGGCGAGCCTGAGATCGAGCGGCAGGATCGCCCCGAGCAGCAGGCCGATGCCGAGGATGTGCGCGGCATTGACGAAGAGATAGGCCGTGCCGGAGCGCTGCAGCAGCACCGCCCCCGGCCAGCCGCCGAGCCAGTCGATCAGCGTCGCCACCACGCTCAGTTCGTTTTGATCCGCTCCGGATACATGTCGTAGTTCTTGCCGCCGATGGTGATGCGTACCGCCTTCATCTGCTTCTTGCTGGCGTCCTGATGGCGGTTGCCGAGCACGGTGATGGCATCGCCGACCTTCGCGGTGTCGCCGGTGAAATTGGCCCGGGCGGTCTGGTTGGGATTGCCGAGGTCGATCTGCCAGACCACACCGTCGGTCGCCGCGACCTGCAGCGTCGGATGCGGCGGCGCCATCGAGATCGAGCGGATCGTGCCCTTGAGCTCGCTCTGCTCGTCGACCGCCCAGCCCCAGCCATGATGCGCCAGCGCCGGCAGAGCGAGAACGGAAACGGCCGCGCCGCAGAGCAGGGCCCGACGGCCGATCGCGGAACTGGTCATCGTCGAACCCTCCTGATTGCACGAAGGAGCAGAGGCTAGCCCAGCGCCTGCACCCTGTCGCCGCCGGGTCGGATCAAACCTGCGTCATCCATGGCGCACCGCACAGCAACGGTTTGCGCTATGACTGCCGCGCGAATCCCTTCCGGAAGGACGATCAGGCCGTGGGCATCTTCGACAGATTGAAGGCCGCCGCGGCGGCGGATTGGGCATCCTATGTGGAGCATGATTTCGTCCGGCGCATGGGCGATGGCTCACTGCCGCAGGCGGCGTTCCGTACCTATCTCGTCCAGGACTATCTCTTCCTGATCCAGTTCGCCCGCGCCTATGCGCTCGCGGCCTATAAGAGCCGCGGCCTCGCCGACATGCGCGCCGCCAAGGCTGGCCTGTCGGCGATCCTCGACCTCGAAATGGACCTGCATGTCCGGCTCTGCGGCCGCTGGGGCCTGTCGCCCGAGCAGCTAGAAGCCACGCGCGAGCATCAGGCGACGGTCGCCTATACCCGGTTCGTGCTCGATTGCGGTGTCTCCGGCGACCTGCTCGACCTGCATGTCGCCCTCAGCCCCTGCATCGTCGGCTACGCCGAGATCGGCGCCCGCCTCGCCAGCGAAATCGGTCCCGCGCTCGACAGTCACCCCTATCGCGACTGGATCGGCGAATATGCCGGCGAGCCTTATCAGCAGGTCGCCCGCGACGCCCGCCGCCATCTCGACGCCCTCGCCGCTCGCGCCATGACGGAAGCGCGTTTTGACGAGCTCGCGCGCCTGTTCGGGCAGGCTTCGAAGCTGGAGGCCGATTTCTGGCAGATGGGATTGGATGCGGGGGGCCCTGACTCGCTGGCGCCACAGCCTGATGGAGAGCGGGCCAGATAGGGCAGCCGGCGAGCTTTTCGCGGAGGCAGCCCGGCCATCATACCCAGCTGACGCCATGGTCGCCGAATTGTCGCAAGACTCGCCCAATGCTGCCGGTTCACGCTGAGCGGAGCCGGCATGGACTATTTCAGGCGCTTCACCTTCCTGTTCGCGACGCCGAACTTCGATGCCGAAGATCTCGAAGGCATCCGCTTCAACCAGATCATCGAGGAGATCGAGCGCTCGGGCTTCGAGGTGGTCAAGGCCCGCAAGCTCGAGGATGCCGAGATCGCCGTCCAGACCGACGCCGCCATCGGCTGCATGGTGGTCGACTGGGGCAAGAAGGGGCTGGAAGGCAAGACCGCCGCGCTGATCAACCTGATGCGCCGGCGCGGCCTCGATTTCCCGATCATCCTGCTGATCCGGCGCAAGCGTTTCGAGGACGTGCCGGTCGAGGTGCTCGACTTCATCGACGGCTACATCTTCCTCTCCGAGGAGACGCCGCCCTTCATCGCCAAGAGCCTGATCAGCCGCCTCAAGCAATATGCCGAGACGTTGAAGACACCGTTCTTCGGCGCGCTGGTCGACTATGCCGAGGAAGGCAACCATCTCTGGACCTGCCCGGGCCATAATGGCGGCGTGTTTTACAGCCGCAGCCCGATCGGGCGGGTGTTCATGGAGCATCTCGGCGAGGCGGTCTTCCGCGACGATCTCGACAACTCCGTACTCGATCTCGGCGACCTGCTGACCCATGAGGGCCCGGCGCTGAAGGCGCAGAAGGAAGCGGCGCAGATCTTCGGGGCGGAGAAGACCTATTTCGTCCTCAACGGCACCTCGACCTCGAACAAGGTCGCACTCGCAGCCCTGGTCACCGATGGCGACCTCGTCCTGTTCGACCGCAACAATCACAAGGCCGCCCATCACGGCGCGCTGCTGATCGCCGGCGGCATCCCGGTCTATATCCCGACCGCGCGCAATGCCTGGGGCCTGATCGGCCCGATGCGCTGGGAGAGCTTCGACGAGGAGGCGCTGCGCGAGCGCATCCGCACCAATCCGCTGGTCGAGGATCCCGAGGCCTGGACAAAGCCGCGCCCGTTCCGCGTCGCCGTGGTCGAGCAGTGCACCTATGACGGCACGATCCACTCGGCCCAGATGATCCTCGATAAGATCGGGCATCTCTGCGAGTACATCCTCTTCGACGAGGCCTGGGCCGGCTTCATGAAATTCCACCCGCTCTATGCGGGCCGCTTCGCCATGGGGCTGACGGGCCTCGGGCCGGACTCACCCGGTATCATCGCGACACAGTCGACCCACAAGCAGCTCGCGAGCTTCAGCCAGGCCTCGCAGATCCACATCAAGGACCGGCACATCAAGGGCCAGAAGCGCCGCGTCGAGCACCGGCGCTTCAACGAGAGCTTCATGCAGTATGCCTCGACCTCGCCGTTCTATCCGCTGTTCGCTTCGCTCGATGTCGGCGCGCAGATGATGAAGGGCCGCTCCGGCGAGGTGCTCTGGGACGACACGATCCGGCTCGGCATCGAGTTGCGCAAGAAGATCCGGGCCGTGCGGCGCGAGTTCGAGGAGAAGGAGACCAGGCCCGAGCGGCGCTGGTTCTTCGAGCCCTTCGTGCCCGACCGGGTCGCCATCGCCGACGCGTCGCGCGAGGGCGCTGTCCACGATGTCGCCTGGGAGATGGTCGCGACCGACCAGCTCGCCAGCAATCCGGGCTACTGGCAGCTCGCGCCCGATGCCAACTGGCACGGCTTCACTCAGATGGAGCCGGGTTTCGCCATGACCGACCCGAACAAGCTGACCCTGCTGACGCCCGGCTTCGACCGCGAGAGCGGCGCCTATGCCGAGCATGGCATCCCGGCGCCGATCGTGGCGCAATTCCTGCGCGAGAACCGGATCGTCGCTGAGAAGAACGATCTCAACTCGCTGCTCTTCCTGCTGACGCCGGGCGTCGAGGCCAGCAAGGCCGGCACGCTGATCAGCGGGCTCGTCGCCTTCAAGAAGCTGCATGACGACAACGCCCTGCTGGAAGAGGCTATCCCGGAATTCTACCGCCGCCGGCCGGGCCGCTATGCCGGCGTGCGCCTGCGCGATCTCTGCGGACAGATGCATCGCTTCTTCCGCGACCATGACGTCAGCGGGCTGCAGACTCGGCAGTTCTCGCCCGAGCACCTGCCGGAGATGGCGATGTCGCCGCATGACGCGGCGCGCTGCCTGACGCGCAACGATGTCGACTATCTGCCGATCGACGCCATCGCCGGGCGGATCGCGACGACGCCCTTCGTCGTCTACCCGCCGGGCATCGCCACCATCGTTCCCGGCGAGCGGCTGACCGAGCGGGCCAGGCCGATGATCGACTATCTCAAGATGTTCGAGGCCTGCTTCAACACCTTCCCCGGCTTCGAGGTCGAGATCCAGGGGCTCTACCGCGAGACCGATGCCGAGGGGCGGGTGCGGCTCCACACCTATGTCGTCAGCGAGCAGGCGCAGGGTTGAGGGTCGCGACGACATATGGAGAGCGACCTACCGATCATCATCCGCCCCTCCCGCGACGACGATGTCGAGCCGATGCTGGCGATCTATCGCCGGCATATCCGCCATGGCATCGAGGCCGGTGTCGAGGACACTGGCACGCCGCAGCCCGACGACCTGAAGGACCGGCGCAAGAACCTGCGCAATCGCAAGCTGCCGCATCTGGTCGCGACACGGGGCGGCCAGATCGTGGGCTACGCCTATGTCGTGCTGTTCCGCAAGCGACCGGCCTATCGTTTCACCGTGAAGCACTCGATCTATGTCCACCATGAGCATCTCGGCCGCGGCATCGGGCGGCTCCTGATGCAGGCGCTGATCGACGCCTGCGCCGCCGCCGGCTTCCGCCAGATGATCGGCTATATCGACGCCGAGAACGGTGCTTCGCTCGCCCTGCACGAACGCTTCGGCTTCGCCCGGGTCGGCCTGCTACCGGGCGTTGCCTATCGCTATGGCAAATGGTCCGACAGCGTCATGGTGCAAAGATCGCTCGGGGCCGGTGCCACGCAGCCGATCTCCTAGACTGAGCCGCGCGACGGGTCGCGGCCAGCTCATCAGCCTTGCTGCGCTGCTCGACTCATTGCCTCATCGATCTCAACTCGCGTGATCTTGCCGATCTCCGCGATGAAAACGATCCGCGTATTCCCTTGCGCCAGCTCGTCGCGATCAAGAGGCGCCAGCGTCGCTCGCCCGCCCGCGAACTGGAAGAGATATCGGCCATCGGGCTTCTCGATCGTCGCCAGAAACCCTTTCGAGCGGACGAGCCGCGGCGCAAGCCGGCCGATGGCTTGCTGAAACCCGGCGAGTGAGATCGGCTCGCTGGATGTCCAGTTGAAGCTCTCGAAGCGGTCGATGCTCGGCCTCTTCGGGCGCGTCGTCCGTTCGCGGGGCGTCCCGACGTCTGGAAAGACGAGATCGAGCGGGACATCGCCGCCGGTCGCCTCGACGAGAGCCCCCCTGCGATTGATCTGCGACAGGGACCGGCAACGCTGATCGAGCGACGCCCTGTCAATGAGGTCCCCCTTGCTGACGGCGAACAGGTCGGCCGCCCGCAGCTGGCTCAGGAACAGCGGGTCGTCGAGCTGCGCCTCCGGCGCCGCCGCATCGACGACGCAGAGCACCGTCTCCAACGGGGCTTCGCGCCAGATCACCGGGTCCATGAGGTTGCGGATGATGTCGTTGGGGTCGGCGACCCCGCTGGTCTCGATCACGATCGCTTCGGGCCGCGGGGTTCGCCGCAGCAGATTGGCGAGCGTGCGCAGCAGATCGCCTTCCAGCGAGCAGCAGATGCAGCCATTGGCGAGGCTGACGACCCCATCCTCCGCGCCAGCGATCAGCTCGGCATCGATGTTGATCGCGCCGAAATCATTGACGACGGCGGCGATGCGCCGTCCGTCGGCCTGCTGCAGGATGCGATTGACCAGCGTCGTCTTGCCGGCTCCGAGAAAGCCCGTCACCAGCAGGATCGGAACCGGCATGGCCTTACGCCGCTGCGCCGAAGGGACGGCGCACGGGCCGGCCGGGCCGGACCGCGACGTCCATGACCCCGTCGGCGATGACCGGCTCGCCGCTCACGATGAGGTGACGAACGCCTTCGGCCGGGCGATTCATCGCCGAGAACTCCGCCCGGTCGGTGAGGCTGTCGAGGTCGAACACCACGACATCGGCGTCGGCTCCGGCCTTCAGCCGGCCCTTGTCGCGCATGGCGGGCGTGCTCGCGGCCAGGATCTCCGCCGGGATCAAGGTGCACTTCGCAATGCCCTCCTGCAGGCTGACCGCCTGCCGCTCGCGCACCCAGTGTCGCAGGAAGCGCGTGAAGGTGCCGGATGAGCGCGGATGCGAGGTCGCTTCATCCGGCAGCGGCCAGGCATCGCCGGTATAGGTCGATCCGTCCGGCATCGACCAGGGCATGGCGTCCGAGGCGATCGCGCCGCCCGGATACAGGACCGAGAGGTCGAGCATGTCGCGATGGCGGGCGTTGTTCTCGGTATCGAGCACATGCCACAGCACGAGCTGCGACGGGTCTTCGGACTGGGCCGAGAGCAGGTCCTCGCGGTCCTGGATCCGGCGCCCGCTGGTGACCAGCTGGATCTGCTCGTAGCGCGTGTCGTTGCGGCGCTCGAATTCGGGGTCGCTGAAGAAGGCGGCGGCGATCACCGTCGAGCCGGTACCGTAGGGATAGGCTTCCACCGTGATCGGCAGGCCCTGCTCCTGCGCCTTCTTGATCAGCCGCGCGCAGCGCACGACATCGGTCTTGCTGGAGCTGTTGAAGTGGCAGATGTGCATGTGCGCGCCGGTCGCGCCGGCATAGCCGATCAGGCGGATATAGGCCTCCGCCGCGCTCTTCGGATCGGTGTTCGCCATATAGGCGATGTGGGTGAAGGTCGGCACGCCGCGCTCGGCGGCGAGCTGGCACAGCGCCGTCAGCTCCTGCACGCCGGCGCCGGGAGCATAAGCGTTGAGGATGCCGATCCCGATGCCGCCCTCGTCGAGCCCCGCGGCGATGCGGTCGAGGATGTTCTGCTGCTCAGAGGGTGACGAGATCTCGTCCATCCAGCGCGGATCGCGCATGGCGCGTCCGAACGCCTCGAGGGACGATTCCTCGTTGATCCCGATCATCGCGCCGATCCGGGCGAAGGCCCAGTTCGTGGCGGCGCCGTAGTTCAGGATACGGCCCTGCTCCGCCTGGCGTCGATACCAGGACGCGACCGGCAGCACCCCGGCTTCGAGGTCCAGTGTCGTCGTGACGCCATCGAAGGCCTGCATGCGGTCGGCCGGGATCGACTGGCCATGGGCATGAAGGTCGATGAAGCCGGGCGCGACGATCAGCCCCTTCGCGTCGATCACCCGTTCGGCGCTGCCGAGGCCGGAGCCGATCGTGACGATCCTTCCGTCTGCGACGGCGACATCGGCGATGCCGTCATGGCCGCTTTCCGGATCGACGACGCGGCCACCCGCGATCAACAGCCCGCTCATCTGCTCTTGCCCTCATTTCTCGGTTGGCTCGCGGGTCAATGACCGCAAGCCGCCCGATGTTGGCCGATCGGGAATTGCCGAGACAAGCGCGTTGCTTGTGAACCACTTCAGCAGACAACGCATGCCGGATCTGAGCCGAGCCTTCGACGCGGAGAGTCGTCGCCTCTGGTCGCACCGTCTGCACGTCCGCCCGCCAATCCGCCTCGCAGGTCATCCAGCCGTCATCCGCGGCCGATAGCTGGGCGCCACTCTGAGAGGCCAAGCATGACTCGCAAAAACGTCCTTCTGATCGTCGTCGACCAATGGCGCGCCGATTTCGTCCCGCATCTGCTGCGCGCCCGCGGCCAGGAGCCATTCCTCAGGACGCCGAATCTCGACAGGCTCTGCGCGGAAGGGGTGACCTTCGCCAACCACGTCACCGCCTGCGTGCCTTGCGGGCCGGCCCGCGCCAGCCTGCTGACCGGCCTCTATCTGATGAACCATCGCGCGGTTCAGAACACGGTCCCGCTCGACCAGCGCCATTTCAACCTCGGCAAGGCGCTGCGCGCCATCGGCTACGACCCGGCGCTGATCGGCTACACCACGACGACCCCCGATCCGCGCTCGACCGCGAAGCAGGACCCGCGCTTCCTCGTGCTCGGCGACCTGATGGACGGCTTCCGTTCGGTCGGCGCCTTCGAGCCAAACATGGACGGCTATTTCGGCTGGGTCGCCCAGAACGGCTTCGAGCTGCCGCCCAATCGCGAGGACATCTGGCTGCCCGAGGGCGAGGATGCCGTGCCCGGCGCGACCGAACGCCCGGCGCGCATCCCGAAGGAACTGTCCGACTCCTCCTTCTTCACCGAGCGCGCGCTGACCTATCTCAAGGGCCGCGCCGGCAGGCCCTTCTTCCTGCATCTCGGCTATTACCGGCCGCATCCCCCCTTCGTCGCGCCGGCGCCCTATCACGACATGTATCGGCCGCAGGATATGCCGGCGCCGATCCGGGCTGAATCGCCCGAAGCCGAAGGCGCCCAGCACCCACTGATCAAATATTATGTCGACGCGATCTCGCGGGGCTCGTTCTTCCATGGCGCCGAAGGCTCGGGCGCGACGCTGGACGAGGCCGAGATCCGTCAGATGCGCGCGACCTATTGCGGGCTGATCAGCGAGATCGACGACTGCCTCGGCCAGGTCTTCGCCTATCTCGACGAGACCGGGCAATGGGACGACACGCTGGTGGTCTTCACCAGCGACCATGGCGAGCAGCTCGGCGACCATCATCTGCTCGGCAAGATCGGCTTCCACGACGAGAGCTTCCGCATCCCGCTCGTCATCAAGGACCCGCAGGGCGCCGCCGGCCGCCGCGGCGTCATCGAGGAGGCCTTCACCGAGAGCGTCGATGTGATGCCGACGATCCTCGACTGGCTCGGCGGCGAGGCGCCGCGCGCCTGCGACGGACACTCGGTGATGCCGTTCACGCAGGGCGTCCGCCCGACCGATTGGCGGACGGAGCTGCACTACGAGTACGATTTCCGCGACGTGCACTATTCCGAGCCGGAAAAGGTGCTCGGGCTCGGCATGGATGAATCCAGTCTCTGCGTCGTGCAGGACGAAAACTACAAATACGTCCACTTCGCCGCCCTGCCGCCACTGTTCTTCGACCTGCGCAGCGATCCCAACCAGTTCGTCAACCTGGCCGACGATCCGGCCTATGCGGCGCTGGTGCGCGACTATGCCCAGAAGGCGCTGTCCTGGCGGCTGACCCATGCCGACCGGACCCTGACCCATTTCCGCTCCAGCCCGCGCGGGCTGGAAGAGCGCAATCCCAACGCAACCGAAACAGGAGACCTGTCATGGTCGGCTCCCTCACGCGTCGCAGCGCAATAGCGCTCGGCGGCTCCGCCCTCATCCTGCCCTCGCGCTTTGCGATCGCGCAGGCCGACAACCGCCCCGCGATCACCATCGCTGTCCAGAAGATCGCCAACTCGAACCTGCTCGACGTGCTGCGCGAGCAGTCCAATGTCGGCGAGCGCGTCTTTTTCTCCTCGCTGTGGGAAGGGCTGATCGGCCGCAACTGGACCGGCAATCTGGAAAGCGTGCCGGGCCTTGCAACCGAGTGGAAGCGCATCGACGACAAGACGGTCGAGCTCAAGCTTCGCCAGGGCGTGAAGTTCCACAATGGCGATGAACTGACCGCCGAGGACGTCGCCTTCACCTTCGGCAAGGAGCGCATGTTCGGCGACACGCAGCCCGCCGCCGGCAAGACCATCTCCGTCGACTTCGTCGTCGGCGGCGGCCGCGCCAGCAAGGAATTGCCGCCCGAGGTCCCGGCCGTCGCGCGCCGCTCCTGGCCAGCCCTGCTCGGCATCCAGATCATCGACAAGTACACGGTGCGCTTCGTCAACGGCACGCCGGACGTGACCATGGAGGGCCGCATCTCGCGCTATGGCAGCGAGATCATGAACCGCCGCGCCTTCGAGGAGGCCAAGACCTATAGCGACTGGGCGATGAAGCCGGTCACGACCGGACCTTATCGCGTCGCCGAATACCGGCCGGACGTCTCGCTGCTGCTCGAAGCCCATGACGAATACTGGGGCGGCCGCCCGCCGCTGAAGTCGATCCGCTTCGTCGAAGTGCCGGAGACCGCCTCGCGCATCAACGGCCTGCTCTCCGGCCAGTATCAGTTCGCCTGCGACATCCCGCCGGACCAGATCTCGCAGATCGAGAAGAATTCTGCCTTCGAGGTCCAGGGCGGCACGATCCTGAACCACCGCCTGACGGTGTTCGACAAGAACCATCCGCAGCTGCAGAACCCGCTCGTCCGCCGGGCCATGACCCATGCGATCGACCGGCAGGCCATCGTCGACTCGCTCTGGGCCGGACGCACTGTGGTGCCGAAGGGGCTGCAATGGCCGTATTACGGCGACATGTTCGTCTCGGACTGGTCGGTTCCGGCCTTCGACCTCAAGCTCGCCAAGGATCTGGTCAAGCAGTCGGGCTACAAGGGCGATCCGATCCCCTATCGCCTGTTGAACAACTACTACACCAACCAGACCGCCACTGCGCAGATCCTGGCCGAGATGTGGAAGGAAGCGGGGCTCAACGTCGAGATCCAGGTCAAGGAGAACTGGCAGCAGATCCTTGAGCGGACCCCGACGCGCGCGGTGCGCGACTGGTCGAACTCGGCGCCCTTCAACGATCCCGTCTCGTCGATGGTCAGCCAGCACGGCCCCAACGGCCAGCAGCAGCAGGCCGGCGAGTGGACCAATGCCGAGCTGAACCAGCTCGCCGTCGAGCTGGAGACCTCGACGGACCGCGCCCGCCGCAAGGCCGCCTTCCGCCGCATGCTGGAAATCGCCGAGCGCGAGGACCCGGCCTATACCGTGCTGCACCAGAACGCGACCTTCACGGCCAAGCCGAAGGCGCTCGCCTGGAAAGCCTCGCCCGCCTTCGCCATGGATTTCCGCGCCGAGAACTGGGGCGGGCGCAGCTGAAGCCGACATCATCGACGGCGCGACCTCACCGGTCGCGCCATTTTCTTTTTTGGATGTTCGAGGAGGTCGCCATGACCGGTCTCACCAGTCGTGAGACGAGCCCGCTCGTCGCCATCCGCGACCTTGCGGTCTCGTTCGACGGCGTGAAGGTGCTGCACGGCATCGACCTTGCCATTCATCGCGGCGAGGCCGTCGGCCTCGTCGGCGAGTCCGGCTGCGGCAAGTCCGTGACCTGGCTTGCGGCGCTCGGCCTCCTGCCGAAGAAGGCGACGATTTCCGGCAGCGTCATGCTGGATGGCGGCGAGCTGATCGGCGCGGCGCCGGCCACCCTCGACAGCGTGCGCGGCGGCCGCATCGCCATGATCTTCCAGGACCCCGCCAGCGCGCTGAACCCGGTGATCAAGCTCGGCCGGCAGGTCGGCGAGGCGCTGGCGCTGCATGGTGGGCTCTCCGGCAAGGCAATCCGCGCCGAGGCAAAGCGCCTGTTCGATCTCGTCGGTATCCCGGACGCAGCGCGCCGGCTCGACGCCTTCCCGCACGAACTCTCCGGCGGCCAGAACCAGCGCGTGATGATCGCCATGGCGCTGGCCGGCAAGCCCGACATCCTGGTCGCCGACGAGCCGACGACGGCGCTCGACGCGACGATCCAGGCGCAGATCCTCGAATTGCTGACCAGGATCAGGCGCGAAACCAATATGGCCCTGGTCCTGATCAGCCACGATCTCGGCGTGATCTCCGAGACCTGCGACCGCGTCTGCGTGATGTATGCCGGCCGCATCATCGAGACGGCGGCATCCGAGGCGCTCTTTGCCCAGCCGCTGCACCCTTATACGCAGGGGCTGCTCGCCGCCTTGCCGCCGCTCGAAGGCGTGCGCCGGCGTCTCGTCCCGGTCGAAGGCAATGTCCCTGAACCGTGGAACCTGCCGCCGGGCTGCTCCTTCGCGCCGCGCTGCCCGCGCCGGGTCGAGGCCTGCGCAATGCGGGTTCCATTGCTGGCCCCGAAGACAGCGGACCGACGGGCCGCCTGCATCATGACGCCGTCGCTGGCTCAGCCGCAGCACCGGCCGGAGCCCGTCTACGCATGAGCAGCGCCCCTTTGCTTCAGGTGCGCGGGGTCGCACGTCGCTATGCCATGCGCCGGGGCCTGCTTGGCCGATCGATCGATGTCCGCGCCGTCGACGGGGTTTCGCTAACGGTGGAGCACGGCCGCACGCTCGGCCTCGTCGGCGAATCCGGCTCGGGCAAATCGACGACCGGGCGGCTCGCGCTCGGGCTGGAGCCGCCTGACGACGGCGACGTGATGTTCAAGGGCGCCCCGATCCCGCCGGCCGGCACGCTGGCCTGGCGCCAGTTGCGTGCGCGCATGCAGATGATCTACCAGGACCCGCTCGGCGCGCTCGACCGGCGCCTGTCCATCCTCGAACAGGTCCGCGAACCCTATGATGTCCACGGCCTCGGCGAGGCCGGGGAGCGCGACGCGATGGCGACGGCCTTGCTGCAGGCCGTCGGCCTGCGGGCCGACCAGGGCAGCCGCTACCCGCATGAGCTCTCGGGCGGCCAGCGCCAGCGCGCGGTGATCGCCCGGGCGCTGGCGACCAAGCCGGACCTGCTGGTCTGCGACGAGCCGGTCTCGGCGCTCGACGTCTCGATCCAGGCGCAGGTCGTCAACCTGCTGGTCGATCTCCAGCAGGAGCTCGGCCTCGGCCTGCTGTTCATCAGCCACGACCTGAAAGTGATCCGCCAGGTCAGCCATCGCGTCGCGGTGATGTATCTCGGCCGCATCGTCGAGGAAGGCGATGCCGATCTCCTGCTCGCCAGCCCGGCGCACCCGTACACCGAAGCGCTGGTCTCGGCCTCGCCGGTGCCCGGCCGCCGCGCCCGGCCGCGCATCGTCCTGCAGGGCGACCCGCCCAACCCGGCGGCGCGCCCTTCCGGCTGCGCCTTCCATCCCCGCTGCCATGCGGCGCGTGAACGCTGCAAGGTCGAGAGCCCTCGCCTGCTGCCGCTGCCGGATGGGCGCCTGACGGCCTGCCATGTCGCCCACGACCAGGCCAATTTCCTCAAGGCGGCGAGCTGATGCTGCGTTTCCTCCTCGTCCGGCTTTTCCGGGCTGCGCTGACGGTCGCACTCGTCGTCACCTTCGCCTTCGTCGTGCTCAGGATGTCGGGCGATCCGGCGCTGATCATCATGAGCGTCGACGCGCCCCCCGAGGCCATCGCCGCCTTCCGCAAGGCCTGGGGCCTCGATGACCCGATCTGGCTGCAGTATCTGCGTTATTTCTCCGCGATCGGTCAGGGCGAGCTCGGCCAGTCGATGCGCGACGGGCGCCCGGCGATGCAATTGGTCCTCGAACGCATCCCGGCGACTCTGGCGCTGACGCTGCCAGCGCTCGCCCTCAAGCTCGGAATCGGCATCCCGGCCGGTATCTACGCGGCGCTTCACCGAGACAGCCTGATGGACCGCATCGTGATGGTGACGGCGGTCGCCGGCTTCACGGTTCCCAGCTTCGTGCTCGGCCTGGTCCTGGTGCTGGTCTTCTCGGTCCAGCTCGGCTGGCTGCCCTCGGGCGGGCAGGAGAGCTGGCGCCACGCCATCCTGCCGGTGCTGACGCTCGGCATCGGCGGCGCGGCCGTGCTGGCGCGCTTCACGCGCAGCGCCATGCTCGAAGTGCTCGGCCAGTCCTATATCCGCACCGCCAGCGCCAAGGGCGTGCCCTGGCCCCGCGTCGTGCGTGGCCATGCCCTGCCCAACGCCGCCGTGCCGACGGTCACCGTCGTCGGCTTCATGGTCGGCAGCCTGATCGCCGGCGCGGTCGTGGTCGAAAGCGTGTTCTCCTGGCCCGGCGTCGGACGGCTGCTCGTCGTCGCCGTGGCCAATCGGGATCTCGCCGTCGTGCAATGCATCCTGCTGCTGGTCGCCATGACCATGGTCAGCGCTAATCTGATCGTCGACCTGCTCTACGGCGTGCTCGATCCGCGGCTGCGCAGCGGCGCCAAGGCCGGAGCGCACTGAGATGGCCGACGTCACCGTGACCGCCCTGCCCGCCACCGACGCAAGCAAGCCGAAACAGAAGCAGCGCATCCCGCTCCTGGTCTGGTGCGGACTGGTCTGGATCGCCTTCATCATCATCGTCGCGCTCTTCGCCGACTGGCTGACGCCCTACCGCTTCACCGCCTACGACCTGCGCAACCGGCTGGCCCTGCCCTTCCATCCGCTGCACTGGCTCGGCACGGACGAGCTCGGCCGCGATGTGCTCTCACGCCTGATCATCTCGGTGCGGATCTCGCTGCTGGTGGCGTTCGGCGCGACCATCATCTCGGCCGTGCTCGGGACCCTGATGGGCTTTCTCGCCGCGCATTTCCGCGGGCTCGTCGAGCAGTTCGTGCTGATGCTGGCGGATTTCCAGGCGGCGATGCCCTTCCTGATCCTGGCGCTCTCGGTGCTCGCCTTCTTCGGCAACGCGCTGCCGCTCTTCATCGGCCTGATGGGGCTCTATGGCTGGGAGCGCTATGCCCGGATCGCGCGCGGCCTCGCGATATCGGCCGGGGCGCAGGGCTATGCCGGCGCGGTGCGCCAGATCGGCGCCTCGCCGTCACGGGTCTACCTGAAGCACATCCTGCCCAACATCGCCTCGACGCTGATCGTCTCGATGACGCTGACCTTCCCGGAGGTCATCCTGCTCGAAAGCGGCCTCTCCTTCCTCGGGCTCGGCGTGCAGCCGCCGATGACGAGCCTCGGCAACATGGTCGGCTATGGCCGCGAATACCTGACCCGCGCCCCCTGGATCATGCTGGCTCCCGCCATGACGATCGTGCTGACGACGCTTGCCGTCAGCCTCGTCGGCGACTGGCTGCGCGACAAGCTCGATCCGACGCTGCGTTGACGGGTCATGACGTTGCGGGCCCAAGCATGCCCCAGCCCGCAGGCCGTGCTGGCTGATGCGGTCGCCTTGTCCGACGTTCACATCAGCAGAAGCCTCGGGCTCTGCGAGGGAGCGAGGCGGAAGCCTAGCCGAGCCGGTCGCGCCAGTCGCGCAGCGCTTCCAGGAGCTGACGGATGAAGCCGGCCGTGGCCTCGTCGGTCAGCTTCCCGGCCTCGTTGAACTTGGTTTGAGCAGCCCCGATCATCACCTCCGGCTTGTTGAGCGGGAAGGCGTTGAGGAAGATCAGCATCTGCCGCAGCTGATACTGCGCCCGCGCCGTGCCGAGGATGCCGCCGCTCGCGCCCATGATCGCCACCGGCTTGTTGTCGAAGGGCTGGCTCGGCGGGCGCGAGGCCCAGTCGATCGCGTTCTTCAGCACGCCCGGTATCGAGTAGTTGTACTCAGGCGTCACGAACAGGATCGCGTCGGCCGCCGCGAGCTGATCACGGAAGCGCTGAACCTGGGGCGGATAACCGGCGACGCGGACATCGTCGTTGTAGAGCGGCAGATCACCGATTTCGGCGACCTCGATCGTCATCCCCTCCGGCGCGAGCGCGATCGCGGCCTTGAGCGCCGCCGTGTTGTAGGACCCCGCCCGCAGGCTGCCCGAAATCCCGACGACCCGGATCGGGCGGCTGTCTTTCGTCATGTCTTCACTCCTGAAACGCTCGGTCGGTTGCCGGGTCAGCTCTGGCGCCTGATGAAACCGGTGATCGTGATGCGATCCCAGATGCCGGCGGCGTGGAACGGATCGGCGGCATTGAAGCGTTCTACCGTCGCACGATCCGCTGCCTCCACCACGAAGAGACTGCCAATCATCCTCGCACCGTCGTCGTCGACAAGTGGCCCCGACATCACGATCTTCACGTTCAGCGCTGAGGTGTCTGAGAGAAAGGCCTTGTGTGCGTCGTAGTTGGCGAGGCGGGCGTCGAGCCCGCCCGGTCTGTCGAGGGCATGGATCACGAACAGCATGCGATGGGCTCCTGTGACAGCCGGTCGTTTCGCCGGCCGCCGTGCGATAGTGTGGATCAGTTCGGCTTGCTGGCCAGGGCCGCCGCCTCGTTCCAGCTCGGGCAGCTGCGCGATTCCAGCGGGGTGTCGTAAGGCTGGAAATTCGAGGCGTTCACCACGGTCGGCTTCAGCACCACTTCGGTGACGATCGGCTCCTTGCGCAGGGCCCGGATCGCGACGAGCGTGCCGATGCAGCCTTGCAGGAAGCCGTTATAGTCGCCCGAGGCGAGCAGCTTTCCGGTCTTGATCGCGTCGACCGCCTCCTTGGTGCCGTTGATGCCGACGACCTTGGCCTTGCGGTTGGCACCGTCCAGGGCCTCAATCACGCCGATCGCCATCGCGTCGTTGGCGGCCAGCACGCCATCGATCTGTGGATGCGACTGCATCAGGTTCTCCATCACCTGCAGGCCCTGCAGGCGCTGGTAGTTGGCCGGCTGGCTGGCGAGCAGCTTGACGTCCTTGAATTCCTTGATCGCGTCGTTGAAACCGCGGACCCGGTCGATATTGGTCAGCGAGCCCTTGACGCCCTCGAGGATGACGACATTGCCCTTGCCGCCGATCTCCTTCAGCAGGAAGCGCGCGGTCTCCAGGCCGAGGCTGTAGTCGTCGGCCCCGACGAAGGCGAGGAACTTGCCGCCGGCGCTGCGGTCAGTGACGTTGACGATCGGGATCTTGGCATCGTTGATCTGCTCGACGCCCGGCACCATCGCCTTGTAGTCGACGGGCACGAAGACGATGGCGCTCGGCTTCTTGACGATCACGTCCTCGACCTGGCTGAGCTGCTCGGGGATCGAATCCGGCTTGGTCGGGATGTAGTGCACCGCCTTGGCGCCGAGCGACTTCGCCGCGACCTCGGCGCCGACCCGCACCGTCTGGAAATAGGGATTGGTCTGGTTCTTGGTGAAGACCGCGATCGTCTCGCCGGCGGCGAGCGCCGCTGTCGAGAAGAGGATGGCGGGTAGCGCTGCGGCCAGAAGCTTTGATGTCGACATGGTTGTTCCCTCCCTTTGGTTCCGTGGTTCTGCTGCTTGGTTAGGTGCGCCGGCGGCCGACCATGTCGAACCAGACGGCGAGGATAACGATCAGGCCGGTGACGAGCGGCTGCCAGTTGGCGTTGACGGCGAGCAGGTTCATGCCGTTCAGCACCAGCGTCAGGATCAGCGCGCCGATGAAGGTGCCGAAGACGCTGCCGACGCCGCCGAACAGCGAGGCGCCGCCGATCAGCGCCGCGGCGATGGCCGGCAGCGTCATCGCCTCGCCGATATCGCCCTCGGCCGAGTTCAGTCGGGCGAGGAAGACGATCGAGGCGACGCCCGCCATGGCGCCGGAGAAGGCGTAGACCAGGATCAGCCGGCGATCGACCGGGATGCCGGTGAGGCGGGCCGCGACCGGGTTGGCGCCGATGGCGTAAATCTGCTGCCCCCAGATCGTGCGCTGGGCGAAGATCGTGCCTGCCAGCAGGAAGGCCAGCATCAGATAGACCGGGATCGGGACGCCCAGGAAATAGCCGGAACCGATCTGGCGGAAACCGGGCGGGAAGCCGTGGATGGTCTCACCGGCCATGTAGTAATAGGTGATGCCGTGCAGCACCCAGAGCATGCCATAGGTGGCGATGAAGGATGGGATGCGCAGCTTGGCCACCATCAGCCCGTTGCAGATGCCGATGGCGAGCCCGGTGGCCAGCCCCGTCAGCGTGCCGAGCGCGGGCGAACCGGTCGCTTTGATCACCGTCGCCGCGAAACAGGCGGAGAGGCCGATATTGGCGCCGACCGAGAGATCGAGGCCGCCGGTCAGGATCACCAGCGTCAGCCCGGAGGCGAGGAAGAACAGCAGGCTCGCCTGCCGGAGCACGTTGAGGATGTTGTTGGCGGTGAAGAAGGCCTCGGTCGCGATGCTCAGGGCGAGGCAGAGCAGCGCCACCGCCAGCAATCGATAGGCGAGCTGCTGTGTCTCGCGCGAGAGATGGAGGCCAATCGGCCGGGTAGCGGCGTCGCTGGCGATGCTCATGACCGTGTGCTCCGCAGGCTGTCGACGAGAAGGGCGGCAATGACAAGGGCGCCGATGCAGGCCACCTGGACCGAGGAGGGAACGGCCATCAGGTTGAGGCCGTTGCGCAGCACGCCGACGGTGAGCACGCCGAGCAGCGTGCCGAAGAGCCAGCCATTGCCCTTGTCGAAGGAGGTTCCGCCCAGCGCCACCGCGGCGATGGCGTCGAATTCGAGACCGATCGCCGCCGTCGGATGGCCGGCATTGATGCGTGCGGTCATCAGCAGGGCCGCGACTCCGGCCATGGCGCCGCCGAGCATGTAGACGGCGACGAGCAGGCGCTTCCAGGCGACACCGGCGAGCGTCAGCGCATCGCGATTGCCGCCGAGCGCGCAGACATAGGTGCCGAAGCGGGTGTGGTAGAGCAGGACGTGGAAGAGCGCGTAGAAGCCGGCGCCGATCAGGATCGGCGTCGGAATGCCGAAGGTTTCGCCGGAATAGACCAGCCTGACGAAGCGCGGGATGCCGACGACGCTCTGGCCATCGCTGACCACGAGCGCGAGCCCTTGCGCCGCGCCGAGCGTGCCCAGCGTCGCGACGAAGGGCGGGATCGACAAGCCGGCGATCAGCCAGCCATTGACGAGGCCGAAGGCAAGACCGACCGCGAGCGCCCCGATGAGACCGAGCGCCAGCGACTGCGTCGCCACCACGATCAGCGCCAGCACCAGCGAGGCCAGCGTCAGCACCGCGCCCATGGAGAGGTCGAGCCCCTCGGTCATGATGATCAGCGTCATCGGCAGGGCCAGCAGCAGCAGGATGACCGACTGCACCAGCACATTGGAGAGGTTGCCGGCGGTGAGGAAGCCGGGGCTCGCCAGTGCAAAGAGCAGCGAGAGCCCGGCCAGTGCGACGGCCACGCCCGGCACGGCCGGGAGGCGTAGCAAGGGAGAGGAGACCGCCTGATCAGTCATGGTGCATCCCCATTCGGACGATGTTCTCTTCGGAGAGTTCGGAGCGGGAGAGTTCGCCGACGATGCGCTTGCCGCGCATCACGTAGGCGCGGTCGCAGACATGGACGATCTCGGCCTGCTCGGAGGAGATCATCAGCACCGCGGCGCCGTCGGCGACGAGCTGGTCGATCAGCGCGAAGATCTCGGCCTTGGCGCCGACATCGATGCCCCGCGTCGGCTCGTCGAAGATGAACAGCCGCGTGCCGGCGGCGAGCCATTTGCCGATCACCACCTTCTGCTGGTTGCCACCGGAGAGCAGCGCGACGCTCTGGTTCGGCGAGGGCGTCGCGATCCGCAGCCGCTTGATCAGCTCCTCGGCCGAGCGCCTTGCCTGAGTGGGCGAGAACAGCTTGTTCGGAAAAAGCTTGGGCAGGCCGGCAACGGCCAGATTGTCGGCGACGGTGCGGATCAGCGCGAGCCCTTCGGTCTTTCGGCTTTCCGGGATGAGGCCGACACCGGCCATGGTCGCGGCGTCCGGCCCTCCCCGCCTGGGCTTGCCGAAGATGCTGATCTCGCCGGCCGTGACCTCGTCGGCGCCGAAGATGGCGCGCGCGACCTCGCTCCGGCCGGATCCGACCAGGCCGCAGAGGCCGACGATCTCGCCCGCCCGTACGGTGAGGTCGATGTCGCGAATGCCGTTTTTCGACGAGAGGCCCCTGACCTCCAGCGCGATCTCTCCGGGTGTCTCCGCGAAATTGCGCGGATAGCTCATGTCGACGGTGCGGCCGACCATCATGCGCACCAGCTCGTCCGGCGTGGTCTGCCCCGGCCGCGCCCGGCCGACGAGCTTGCCGTCGCGCAGCACGGTGATGCGGTCGCCGAGCGCGAACACCTCCGCCATGCGATGCGAGATGTAGACGATGGCGACGCCCTTGGCCTGGAGCTGGCGCATCACCTCGAACAGGCGCTCTGTCTCGCGATCGGAGAGCGCGGCGGTCGGCTCGTCCATGACGAGGATGCGCGCGTTCTGCGACAGGGCCTTGCCGATCTCGACCATCTGCTGCTGGGCGACGCCGAGCGCGTGGACCTTGGTCCTCGGATCGATGTCTAGGCCGATCAGATCGAGCACCGCCTGCGCCTCGCGGTAGAGCCGCTTGCGGTCGACGAGCCCGGGAATGCGCGAGGGGAATTCGCGGCCGAGGAAGATGTTCTGCGCCACGTCGAGATAAGGGACGAGCGAGAACTCCTGGAAGATCACGGCGATGCCGAGCTTGCGCGCATCTGCCGGCGTGCGGATCTCGACCTTTTCGCCCTCGTGAAAATACTCGCCGGCATCGGCCTGGTAGGCGCCGCACAGCACTTTCATCAGCGAGGATTTGCCGGCGCCGTTCTCGCCGAGCAGCATGTGCACCTCGCCCGGCCAAAGCGCGAACGAGACATCGTCGAGCGCCTTCACCCCGGGGAACGTCTTGGAGATACCCCGGAGCTCGAACAGCGGCGTAGCTTCGGCCGTTGCGGGCGGTGGCGAGGTCGTGTCGAAGTCGGGCTTGATCGCCATCAGCGCGCTCATCGGGCGCCTCCCATCTGCGCGGGCGAGTGGAAGATCTTGCCGGGGTTCATGATCCCCAGCGGATCGAGCGCCTGCTTCACCAGGCGCATGGCGTCGACGGTCTCGCCCAGCTCCAGTTCGAGGAAACCGATCTTGCCGAGGCCGACGCCGTGCTCGCCGGTGCAGGTGCCGTCGAGCGCGATCGCCCGGCGGACGAGGCGCTCGTTGAAGGACTTCACCCGGGCAAGCTCCTCGGCATTGTCGGGGTCGTGCAGAACGAGGAGATGGAAATTGCCGTCGCCGACATGGCCGACGACCGGGGCGACGAGACCGCTTTCCGCGATATCGGCGGCCGTGGCGACGAGGCATTCGGCCAGGCGCGAGATCGGCACGCAAACATCGGTGACCAGAGCCCGCGAGCCCGGCCGCAGGGCCAGCCCGGCATAGAGCGTGTTGTCTCGGGCTTGCCATAGGCGGCTGCGCTCTTCCGGCGAAGTCGCCCAGGCGAAGTCCTGCCCGCCGAACTCGCCGGCGAGCGCCTGCGCAGTTTCAGCCTGCTCGGCGACAGAGTTCTTCGAGCCGTGAAACTCGAAGAACAGATGCGGCGCCTCCGGCAGACCGAGCCTGGCGTGCAGGTTCATGCCGCGCATCATCACCGCGTCGAGCAGCTCGATGCGCGCCACCGGAACGCCCGACTGGATCACTGCGATCGCGGTATCGACCGCGGCCTTCAAATCGGGGAAGGCGCAGACGGCCGAAGAGATCGCCTCGGGCTGCGGATGAAGCTTCAGCGTCACCTCGGTGATGACGCCGAGCGTCCCTTCCGCGCCGACGAGCAGGCGGGTCATGTCGTAGCCGGCGGCCGATTTGCGGGCGCGCCGCGCGGTCCGGATCACGCGGCCGTCGGCGAGCACCGCTTCGAGCGCCAGCACATTGTCCTTCATCGTGCCGTAGCGCACGGCCATGGTGCCCGAGGCGCGCGTCGAGGCCATGCCGCCGATCGAGGCATCGGCGCCGGGATCAATCGGGAAGAACAGGCCAGTGTCGCGCAATTGCGAGTTGAGCTGCTTGCGGGTGATGCCGGGCTGGACGCGCACATCCATGTCCTCCGGGCTCGCCACCAGCACCTTGTCCATGCGCGACATGTCGAGGCAGAGGCCGCCGAGCGGCGCCGCGGCGTTGCCTTCAAGCGAGGTGCCGGCGCCGAACGGCACGATCGGAAGCTGGAGGTCGCGACAGATCGTGACGATGCCGCGCACCTCCTCGGTGGTTTCCGGGAAGGCGACGAGATCGGGTGGCGAGGCCGCGTGATAGGCCTCGCTGCGGCCATGGTCGGCGAGGACGCCGGGCGCGCTGCTGACGCGCGGGCCGAGCATCTGCGCCAATCGCGCCAGCGCCGTTTTCGTGGCGCCGCCATCCGGGGACGGTCTGGTCAACATGGCTTTCTCCCTCCGCGATGGCCCGCTGGCCGGGCTCTCTCGATTTGCGGTCGATGGTCAGCGCCTCAGGCGGCGCGGTGTGCAGCCCCCGCTGCCGGGTTGAGCTGGAAGTCGTAGGTCAGACTGCACCAGGGTCGGTCGAGCGTCCGGCCGTCCGGAGCGGTGCCCGCCTCCTGTTCGGTGAAGTCGCTGATCAGCGAGTCCTTCACGCCGAAGACGGCGTCGGAATCGAGATACTGGTCGCCGGAGACGAAGACATGGGTCACGAGCGTTTCGTGGCCGGGCGCCGCGATCATGAAATGGACATGGGCCGGCCGCCAGGGATGGCGCCCCTGCGCATCCAGCATCTTGCCCACCGGACCGTCATACGGGATCGGATAGGCCGCCGGCTTGATCGACCAGAAATGGAAGCGGCCCTGCGCATCGGTGCGAAAGCGCGCCCGGGCGACGAGATCGGCGGCATCTTCCGAATGCTGGACGTCGTAATAGCCATCCTCATCGGAATGCCAGACATCGACGACCGCTCCCACGAGCGGGCTGCCGTCGGCGGCAGTGACGGTGCCGGAGACATGCATCGGCTCGCCTGGCAGCTCTCCGGAGATGTCGCTGCCCAGCGCGGCTTCCGGCGGGCCCTCGACATAGAACGGGCCGAGCACGGTGCTTTCGGTGACGGCGCCCTGATGGTCGTGATTGATCGCATCGACCAGCATGGATACGCCGAGCGTGTCTGAGAGCAGGATGAACTCCTGCCGCGCCCCGGTGCACATCTGGCCGGTATCGGTCAGGAAGGCGATGCCCTTGGCCCATTCTTCCTGCGTCGGGCGAACCTCGCGGATGAAATCATGGAGATGGCGGACCAGCGCCTCGCTGATCTGCCGGGTGCGGGCATCCGGGGCGGCGGCGACACGCTCGAGCACCGCCTGGGTGATGCTGTTCTGATCGAAATTCCTCATTCGATCCTCCCTTCCTTCGTGTCAAGATCGGGCTCGCCGAGCCCGGCGAGCCATTCGGCAAGGCGCACGGTCGAGATGAAGTCGGCCTCGCCCTCGCCGCGTCCGATCAGCGCGCCATAGGTCTCGCGCGTCAGGCTCGCCAAAGGCAGCGCCATCTCGGCGGCCTGGCCGGCGCCGATGATCAGGTCGAGATCCTTGGCCATCTGCCGGCAGGAGAATGTCGGCGAGAAGTCGCGCGTCTCCAGGCTCTTGGCCTTGTAGTGGACCATGGGCGAGCCGACCGCGCTGTTGGTCAGCACGTCGAGAATGTCCTGCCAGGCGAGATTGCCCTTGCGGGCGAGGACGATGCTCTCGCCCATCATCGCCGCCGAGACCGCGATCATCAGGTTGACGGCGAGCTTGGCGAAGCGGGCCTCCTCGCCTTCGCCGAGATATTTCTGGGCGCGGGTGAAATCCTGCGCGATCGGGCGGAAGGCGTCGAAGGCGGCGAGCGGCCCCGAGACGAAGCAGGTCAGGTTGCCGGTATGGGCGATGGCGGCATTGCCGGAGACCGGCGCACGCAGATAGGCGACCTTATGCTCGGCAGCCAGCCGCGCCACCTCGGCCGAAATGGTCGGGCTGACGGTCGAGGTCTCGACCAGGATCGCGCCCTCGCGCATCGCGTCGAAGAGCCCGCCGGACAGCGCGACGGCAGCCAGCACCTTGTCGTCCGGCAGCGAGGTGAAGACGATGTCGCGCCCGGCCGCGTCGGCGAGCGTGGCGGCCGGCGCGACGCCGCCTGCGGACGCTTCGGCGATGCGTTGCTGATCGCGGTCGAAGCCGGCGACCTCATGTCCGGCTGCCGCGAGGCGGGTGGCGATGGGCAAGCCCATTTTACCAAGCCCGATCCAGCCGATGGTTTGCGTATGCGTCATCTCGTTGTCCTCAAGCCGCCTGCTGCCTGCGGCGAAGCTCTTCGACGATCCGGGTGCCGGAGGCGGCGAGGCGTTCGAGCTCGTCGTCGAGCCCTCCGGCGAGCAGCCTTCCATCCCGTTTCACGAAGCGGCCTGCGACCATCACCGCCTCGACGTCGCCGCGTCCGGCCTGCATGACCACCGCGGCGGCGGGATCATGCAGCGGCTGCAGATGCAGCGCCCGCGCGTCGATCAGGGTGATGTCGGCCTGCTTGCCCGGCGCGAGCGAGCCGATGCGATGGTCGAGCCCGAGCATGCGTGCGCCTTCGATGGTGACCCAGGACAGCGCTTGCCGGACGGAAACCGTCGATGTCGGCGGAATCGCGCCCGTCCGCTGGCGGCTGTCGGCATTGTCGAGCGCGCGCTGCATGCCGAGCGCGACGCGGGCGACGCCCATCATGTCCCCGGCGAGCACGGATTCGAGGTCGACCCCCAGCGAGGGCGCGACGCCGCGCGCCAGCAATCGGCCAGTGATCGGGAAGCCATGGCCCTGCGTCATCTCGTTCTCGGGCGTCACCGAAAAGGAAACACCGAGATCGACCAGTTGTCCCAACAGATCATCCGGCAGATCGTTGCCGTGGACAATGTTGATGCCCCGCCCGACCAGCCCCTCGGCAATCAGCTTTTCCCAACCGCCCGGCGTCTTCGCCGCGCCACCGCCCTGGTGCATCGAGGCAACGACGCCGAGTTCGCGCGCTAGCCGGAAATCGGCACGCGCGACCTCCATGGTCGCGTAGTGCGGGCCGAGAATGGCGAGGCCGAGCGTCAGCAGGCCGTCATCGCCGGCGAAGCGGCCGCGGAGCAGACGCTCCACCTCGGCACGCGGGTGCGGCACTTCGGAGAAATGCGGCTCGCCGGGCTTCGGATCGGGCTTGGGCGAGCCGTGGAAGAAGGCGGCACGGATGCCGCTCTCGGCCAGCGCTTCGACGGCGGCGTCGGTATGCGCGGGCGTCGGGTTGTTGTGGCACCAGTCGACCAGCGTCGTGGTGCCGGCGTCGATCTGGCCGAGCGCGCCCACCAGCGTCGCGATGCCGATGTCCTCCGGCCTGAACAGCGTCGCGAGCCCGGCATGGACCCAGCGGAAATATTCGAGCAGCGTCCAGTCCGCCGCGAGCCCGCGCAGCCCGGTCTGCCAGCTGTGCATATGGGCGTTGACGAAGCCCGGCACGGCGATCCGCCCGGCTGCGTCGACGCGCTCGGCATCCTCGGCCTCGATACGCGGCGCGATGGCGACGATCTTCCCGTCCGCGACGAGAATGTCGCCACGAGGTAGATCGCCGACGGCCGGATCCATCGAGAGGATGGTAGCTCCGGATAGGAGGATGCGGCGGGTCATCGCTCAGGCTGCCTCGTCTTCGGCGACGGCCGCGCGGGGGCGCTCGCCGGCGAAGGCCTTGGCGAGCAGCTCGCGGACGCCATCGCGCGTCACCGGGCGTGGATTCCAGTAGGGGTTTTCGACCGCGATATCCGCCGCCTTGTCGATGCCGCTCTCGGGCATGCCGAGCTTGGCCAGCGACAGCGGCACGCCGAGCGCCCGCACCAGATCGTAGAGGCCCTGCGCCGCATCCGGCGCCCCGAGCGCCCGACTGATCGCCGCCATCGCCTCCGGCGCGGCCGGAGCGTTGTAGGCGACCGCATGCGGCAGCACGACGGTATGCGTCTCGGCATGAGGCAGGTCGAAGGAGCCTCCGAGCGTGTGGCAGAGCTTGTGATGCAGCGCCATCCCGACCGCGCCGAGGCAGCAGCCGCAGAGCCAGGCGCCATAGAGCGCATTCGAGCGTGCCTCGATATTGGCCGGCTCGTGGACCAGGATCGGCAAGGCCGAAGACAAAGTGCGGATGCCGTCTTCCGCCATCAGGGAGATGATCGGGTTGCGATCCTTGGCGTAAAGCGCCTCGACCGCATGGGCCATGGCGTTGATGCCGGAGGTGGCCGACAGCATCGGCGGCAGGCTGAGCGTCAGGTCCACGTCGTAGATGACCGTCTCGGGCAGCACGTCGAGCGAGCGGATCGTCGTCTTGCGGCCGGCTTCGGTCTGGCCGAGGATCGGCGTCATCTCCGAGCCGGCATAAGTGGTCGGGATGACGATTTGCGGCACACCGCTGCGCAGCGCCAGCGCCTTGCCGAGCCCGGTGGTGGAACCGCCGCCCAGCGCCACAACACAGTCGGCGCCGGTTTCGCGCAGGGTGCCGAGTGCCCGCTCCGTCACTTCGACCGGCGTGTGCATCGTCGCGTCGTTGAAGTATCCCGCCAAGGCGGAACTGAGCAGCGCGCCGAGGCGTTCGCCCGCGGCCGCCTGCTGCGGCGTCGTCAAGACCAGTGCCCGCTTGGCGCCGAGCCGCTCGACCTCCGCGGCGACCTCCTTGATCGTGCCGCGCCCGAAGCGCACCCGCGACGGCAGAGCCTCGTAGCTGAAGGTCTCGATCATCGAAGACTCCTTGCGGATCAGGCGTTGATCGCGCGGCTCCGGCTCATTCGCCGGCGACGGCTTCCTGGTGGCGCTGCAGCCCGCTTCCGGCGAAAGCGGGCGTGTCATTGTCGGCGAGATAATCGACCTGGAAGCGCGCAATCCTGAGGTCGGCAAGCTCCTGCCGGACCCGCAAGTGCTCGGGATGGCTGCCATAGGCTTCAAGCGCGGCCCGGTCGGCGAACTCGCTGACCAGAACGACATCGCAGGCATAATCGACGCCACTGACGTCGGCGCCGATCTCGATATGGGAGAGGCCTTCGATGCGGCCCCGGAGCCCCTCGAAGGCGGCCTTGACCTTGGCGCGGGCATCGGCGCGCTCCTCCGGCGTCTCGCCGCGCAAGCGCCACATCACGATGTGACGGACCGGACCGGACATGGCGTTTCCTCGACCTTCGGCCGTCGTTCTCCGGCCGTCGTTGTCCGGAGAGTTAAGACTTGCGAAAGTCGGAAATAAAGCCGAGCTTCAGGAAGTCTCTTTTACGCAAACTGGAAAAATGGATCGCTTCACCCAGATCGAGGTGTTCGTGAAGACGGCGGAGCTGCGCAGCCTGTCGCGCGCGGCTGAAGCGCTCGGCATGTCGAACGCCGCCGCCAGTCGCCACCTTGCCGCGCTGGAGGAGCGTCTCTCAGCCCGACTCGTCGAGCGTAACACGCGCCGCCTCTGGCTGACCGAGGCGGGGGAGCAGTTCTACCAGCGCAGCGGCGTGCTGCTGACCGAGCTCGGCGAGGCGGAGAATGCGGTCAATGCCCATACGCTGGCGCCCCAAGGGGTCCTGCGCGTCACCAGCTCGCTCTCCTTCGCGACGATCTACCTGGCCCCGATGCTGCCGGCATTCCGCCGACTCTACCCCAAGCTCAGTGTCCACATCGCCGTCGCCAACCGCTATCTCGACTTCATCGAGGCCGGGATCGACGTCGCCGTCCGCACGCGCCTGCACGAGCCCGATAGCCATATCATGGTGCGGCGGCTCGGGCGCATGCGCCGCGTCCTTGCCGCCTCGCCGGCCTATCTTGAGGAGCGCGGCCGACCCGCGACCCCGGCCGACCTCACCCAGCACGACATGCTGGTCTACAACCTCGCCGCCGACCCGTTCTCGCTACGCCTGACCAAGGGCGATACCGAGCGGATCGTGCGGATCGGCGCAGCGCTCGACTGCAATGACGGGCAAGTGATCCGCCAGGCCGCGATCGCCGGGCTCGGGATTCTCATCCAGCCGCTCTATATAGTTCAGGCCGATATCGAAGCCGGGCGCCTGGTGCCGGTTCTGCTCGACTGGCAGCTACCTATGCTGACGATGAACATCGCCTATCAGAACCGCGATCACCTGCCGGCCAAGATCCGGGTGTTCAACGAGTTCCTGGTCAATCACGTCCGTTCGACCTCGAACAGCCAAATCTGGTCGGCCTGAGCGCTCTGGCTGCTTCCTGACCATCGGCAATCGCCCGGATGGCTGGCGGTAAGCTGATAGCGGCGCGTGCCGACCGGGAACGGCATGAACCAGAAGCAACTCGACTTCGTCTTCCGCGTCGCCGAGCTCGGGGGTTTTCGCAAAGCGTCCGAAGCGTTGCGGATTGCCCAACCGGTCCTCGCGCACCGCATCATTCAGCGGCAGACCGAGCAGGCCGTCGCCGTGATAGACGGCCGGGAATTCCAATCTCCGGCGATCCAGCAATTTGGTCGCAGATCAGTTCACCGCGGACGTTCAGGGACAAGGTCGCGAATTGGCTCGTGAGCCTAGTCCAGGCGTGCCGTCGAGCGCCGCACCACCAGCTCCACCGGCAACATCGTCGTTTCGGCAAAACGGCCGGCGACGAGCGCCATCAGCGTCTCCGCCGCCAATGTCCCGATCCGGCCGATCGGCAGATGGACGGTGGTCAGCGAAGGCGAGACATGGGCCGACATGTCGAGGCCGTCGATCCCGACCACAGAGAGGCCGAAAGGGACCGATATCCCGCGCGCATGCGCCTCCTCCATGCAGCCGATGGCGAGGAGATCGATGCCGCCGATCAAAGCCGTCGGGGGATCGTCGAGCTCGAGCAACGTAGCACAGCCGATGCGCCCACCGGCGAGGGTGACCGCCTGCTCGGAGTGGAGCTGGTCAGGAAGGCCGAGGCCGGCTTCGGCCAGGGCCGCTCGCGCCCCGGCCAGCCTCGCCCGCTGGCGGTCGTTGAAGCGCAGCTGGCCGGTGACCATGCCGATCCGGCGATGGCCAAGGCCGATCAGATGCTCGGCAGCCAGGCGACCGGCGAGTACATTATCGATCGTCACAGCGGTGAAGTTGCCATCGCCGCACCAGGTCAGGACGATCGGGACCCGGGCCTCCTTCAGCATGGCGACAGTCTCGGGCGGTCGCTCGGCGCCGACCAGCATCAGACCGTCGACACCGCGTCCGAGCAGCGAGCGCACGGCCTGGGCTTCCGCCGCGGCATGCCCCTCATGTGAAGCGACGAGCAGCAGGAAGCCTTCCTGCGCCAGCGTCGACTGCATCGCCTGCAGCGCCCGTGCGAAGATGGCGCTGTCGAGCGTCGGCACGATCGCCCCGATCGTCATCGAGCGCCCCGAAGCCAGGGCGCGCGCCGCGCCATCCGGCAGATAGCCCAGCCGCAGCGCGCTGGCCCGGACCTTGGCGAGGGTCTCCTCCGAGAGCAGATGCGGCTGGGCGATCGCGCGCGACACCGTCGCCGGAGACACCCCGGCGTCGCGCGCCACATCGCTCAACTTGATGCGACCGCCCTGTCTCATGCCGCGCCCTGAAAATTCTTTCATAAGAGATACCGCTGTCATAGCGTGATCTCAAACAAAAAAGCACATCTATGGCGATAGATTAGCGCTTGACAGGCGTGGGTGTCTTTGAAAGCTTGAATGAAAGCGCTTTCAATAGATGCGCAACGGGAAACGCCATGATGGGACGAAAGGGATTGGCCAGCCTGACCTCCGTGGCCGCAGCCCTATTGCTCTGGTTCGTCGTGACGACGCTGACCGGGCTGGTCTCGCCGGGCCGCTTTCCGTCGCCGGCTGAGTTCTGGCAGTCGCTGGTCCAGATCGCGACGCGCGGCTACGCTGGGGCGCCGCTGCTCGCCCATGCCGTGCAGAGCCTCAAGCTCGTGCTGCTCGGCTTTGCCGTGGCGGTCGCCACCGGCGTGCCGCTCGGCCTCTGGATGGGCTGGAGCCGGCGGGCCGAGGCGGCGATCAACCCCGTCTTCCTGCTGATCCGCCCGATTCCGCCCTTGGCGTGGATCCCGCTCGCCATCCTCTGGCTCGGCCTCGGCGATGCCGCCAAGATCATGGTGATCTGGTTCGCCGCCTTCGTGCCCTCGGTGATCAATGCCTTCGCCGGCGTGCGGGCGATCGACCGCCCGATGATCGAGGCGGCGCGCATGCTCGGCACGCCGCGCTGGCGACTGGTTCGGGAAGTCATCGCGCCGGCCGCCTCGCCGATGATCTTCACCGGCCTGCGCCTGTCGCTGCAGGCATCCTGGACGACATTGGTCGCGGCCGAGCTGGTCGGCGCCCTGCTCGGCATCGGCTTCGTACTCAACGTCGCCCAGCAGGACATCTACCCCGGCATGATCCTCGTCGGCATGGTCACGGTCGGCCTGCTCGGCTGGGCCACGACCTGGCTGCTCGCCATGGCCGAGCAGCGCGCCCTCGCCTGGAACATGGCGGCGCGGGACTGAGCCGATGCGCGACACGCCTCTTTCCTTCGCGGAACGGATCGGCTGGGGAGCGCTCGGCCTGGCGGTGCTGCTCGGCACCTGGACGCTCCTCACCGCCTCCGGCCTGGTGCCGCGCCCGTTCCTGCCGACGCCACTCGACGTGCTCGACCGCATGATCGAGCTGATGAGTGCGCCTTTCGCCGGCGCGACACTACCGCAGCACCTGGCCTCGAGCTTCGAGCGCTATGCCTATGGCGTGCTGCTCGCGGCCCTGATCGGTGTGCCGCTCGGCCTGCTGATGGGCTGGTTCCGCTGGCTCGACGATATCGTCACGCCGCTGTTCGACGGCCTGCGCTTCATCGCGCCGATCGCATGGGTACCGTTTGCGGCCTTGTGGTTCGGCACCGGGATCGGCGGGCCGGTGCTGATCATCTTCGCCGGCGCCTTCCCGCCTTGCCTGATCAACGCCTATCGCGGCGCGCGCTTCGTCGAGCCCAGGTTGATCGAGGCGGCGCGCATGCTCGGCACCGGCAATCTGCGCATCATCCTGGAGATCCTGCTGCCGGCTGCGACGCCGTCGATCGTCGCCGGCCTGCGTGTCGCCGCGGGCCTGGGCTGGCAGTCGCTGGTCGGCGCCGAGCTGATCGTCGCTGCGGCCGGCGTCGGATTCATGATGGTGCAGGCGCAGGCGAACGTGGCGACGCCAACGGTGATGGCCGGCATGGTCGCCATCGGCATCGTCGGCATGGTGATCGATGTCGCCCTGCGTCAGGGCGAGGCATGGTTGCGCCGCCGGCGTGGCCTGGAGGCTTGAGGCAAGATGGGTTCGATCCGCTTCGACAAGGTCGACAAGGTCTTCGGTCCGCTGACGGGCGGTGTGAAGGCGCTCGATTCGATCGATCTGGAGATCGCCGAGAAGGAGTTCGTTGCGATCGTCGGCCCGTCGGGCTGCGGCAAGACCACCTGCCTGCGCATGGTCGCCGGCTTCGAGGCGCCGAGCGCCGGCGTGGTCAGCGTCAACGGCAAGAAGGTGACCGCGCCCGGGCCGGACCGGGCCGTCGTCTTCCAGCAATTCGCACTGTTCCCGTGGAAGACGGTGCGCGAGAACATCGATCTCGGCCTGCGCAACAAGGGCCTGGCGAAATCCGAACGTGACGAGCGCATCGCCAGCGCGCTCAGGCTGATGAACCTCGAAAGCCATGCCGACGCCTTCCCGCACCAGCTCTCGGGCGGGATGCAGCAGCGCGTCGCCATCGCGCGCGCCTATGTGCTCGATCCCGAAGTGCTGCTGATGGACGAGCCCTTCGGCGCGCTCGACGCCCAGACGCGCGTCGTGATGCAGGAGGAGCTGGTGCGCCTCGCGCGGGTCAATCCCCGCACGGTGCTGTTCATCACCCACGCCGTCGAGGAAGCGGTCTATCTCGCCGACCGGGTGGCGGTGATGACCCGGCGGCCCGGCCGCATCAAGGAGATCCTCGATATCCGCTCGGTGCGCGAGGCGGAGAACTGGGACCGCCACCAGAAGATCGAGGACGTGATGGACCTCGAATCCTTCGTCCATCTGCGCACCCAGATCTGGAAATCGCTGCGCGAGGAAAAGGGGCCGCTCGGCGTCTGATCTCGCAGGCCAACACGGCACGGCCCAAGGCCGGCCGAACGACAGGGAGAGGAAGCATGAAACGGATCATCGCGGGAGTGGGCCTGGCTCTGGGACTGAGCCTGACCGGCCCCGGCAGCGCGCAGGCGCAGACCAAGATCGGCGTCAGCTATCAGCCGTCGCTCTACTGGGCGCTGCCCTGGCACTATGCCACGGTCAAGGGCTGGTGGAAGGAGGTCGGCCTTGCGCCTGAATTCTCGACCTTCCCGGCCGGCGCACCGCAGATCGCCGCCTCGGCGGCAAAGTCCTGGGACGTCGGCGGCACCGGCTCGGTGCCGGCCGTGCTCGGCGCGGTCCGCTTCAATATCCTGACCATCGGCATCACCAACGACGAGTCGAAGGCGAACGCGATGATGGTGCGCGGCGACAAGTTCGACGCGATCAAGGCCGATCCCAAGAGCCTGAAGGGTCAGCGCCTGCTGCTGACCACCAATTCGACCGCCGATTTCGCCGCCCGCAAATGCCTGGCGAAATTCGGCCTCGCCTCGAACGACATGCAGTTCGTCAATCTCGGCCAGGCCCAGATCGTCACGGCGATCACCTCCAACAATGGCGATGTCGCCGGCGTCTGGGCTCCGAACACTTATACGCTCGAGGACCGCGCCAACGCGAAATATCTCTGCTCCGGCGCCGATGCCGGCGCGATCGTCCCCGGCGCACTGATCGTCCGGGCCGATTTCGCCAAGGAGCGCCCGGAGGACGTCGCCAAATTCCTCGCCGTCTATCTGCGCGGCTGGTCCTGGGCCAAGGCGAACATGGCCGAGGCGCAAAAGCTCGCGCTCGACTTCTACAAGCAGGGCGGGCTCGAGGCGACGGCGAAGGCGATGGAGCAGGAATTCGCCCTGCGCCCGACCTTCGCCCTCGACGAGCAGCTGAAGCTGATGAGCCGAGGCAGCGGCGCCTCGACCGTCGACGGCTGGTTCTCCGAGATCGGCAAGTTCATGACCGAGGTCGGAACCATCCCGACCAGCCCCGAGGCGAAATCCTATCTGACCGACGACTTCCTCAAGCGGGTCGCCGCCGATCCGAAGCTCAAGGCCTTCGCCACCGAATTCGACAAGAAGTGACATCGCCGCGGGTGGCCTTGCTGCCACCCGCCCACCCGCACGCGCGCCGGATCCCAACCATGGCCATCACCTATCTCAAGACAGCGTCCAAGACCCCGGAGACGGAGACCGATGCGGCGCGCACGGTCGTGAGCGAGATGCTCGCGGCGATCGAAGCCGGTGGCGAAGCGGCCGTGCGTGACTATGCCCTCAAGCTCGACCGCTGGAACGGCCCGATCGTTCTGGACCAGGAGACGATCGCGGCGCGCATCCGCGACATCCCGCAGGCGGTGAAGGACGATATCGACTTCGCTGCCGGCCAGGTGCGCCGCTTCGCCGAGGCGCAGCGGGATTCGGTCAGGGATTTCTCGATCGAGCTCTCACCCGGCCTTCACCTTGGCCAGAAGCTCGTGCCGGTGAACACCGCTGGCTGCTATGTGCCGACCGGCCGCTACGCCCATATCGCCTCGGCCTATATGTCGATCGCGACCGCCAAGGCCGCCGGCGTCAAAACCGTCGTCGCCTGCTCGGCTCCCTATCGCGGCGACAACATCCACCCGCATGTGCTCTACGCCATGACCGTCGCCGGCGCCGACGTGATCATGTGCCTCGGCGGCGTGCAGGCGATTGCGGCGATGACCTACGGGCTCTTCACCGGCAAGCCGGCGGACATCATCGTCGGCCCGGGCAACAAGTTCGTTGCCGAGGCCAAACGCATGCTCTTCGGCAAGGTCGGCATCGATGTCTTCGCCGGCCCGTCAGAGGTCGCGGTCATCGCCGATGACAGCGCCGATCCGCTGATCGTCGCGACCGACCTCGTCGGGCAGGCCGAGCATGGCCATGAGAGCCCGGCCTGGCTGATCACCAGCTCCCGGGGCCTCGCCGACGAGGTCTCACGCCTGATGCCTGAGCTGATCGCCGCCCTGCCCGCCACCGCCCGCGACGCGGCCGGCGCCGCCTGGCGCGACTATGGCGAGATCGTGCTCTGCGACACGCGCGAGGAGATCGTCGAGGTCTCCGACCGCTATGCCAGCGAACATCTCGAAGTGCATTGCGCCGAGCTCGGCTGGTGGCATGAGCGCCTGAGCAATTACGGCTCGCTCTTCCTCGGCGAGGAGACCAATGTCGCCTTCGGCGACAAGGTCTCCGGCCCCAACCATATCCTGCCGACCAAGTTCGCGGCGCGTTATTCAGCCGGGCTCTCGGTGCACAAATTCCTCAAGCCATTGACCTGGCAGCGCATGGACCGCGAGGCCTGCCAGCGCATCGCCCCGGTCTCGGCCCG
Source organism: Rhizobiales bacterium 2SD (assembly GCA_005502805.1). Lineage (GTDB taxonomy): Bacteria > Pseudomonadota > Alphaproteobacteria > Rhizobiales > Beijerinckiaceae > Allobosea. The sequence goes on from SCMY01000004.1 coordinate 267,717, forward strand.
CATCTCGCGGCTGGAAGGCATGGAGGCCCATGCCCGCACCAGCGATGTGCGCATGGAGAAGTACGCCCCCGGCTCGAATGTCGACCTGGGCCGTCCGGTCGAGGCGTGAGCATGTTCCGCCTCGCCTCGCTGTTCGACCTGACCGGCCGCACCGCGCTCGTCACCGGCGGCAATAGTGGCATCGGGCTCGCCATGGCGCGCGGGCTCGGCCTCGCCGGCGCCCGCCTCGTGCTGGTGGCACGGCGCGAGGGCGAGCTGATCCAGGCGGCTGCGCAGCTCGAAGCTGATGGAATCGACGCTCGCTGGTTCACCGCCGACCTCGCCATGCCGGAGATCGCGGCGCAGCTCGCGGAAGCCTGTGCCCGCACGGGGCTCGACATCGATATCCTCGTCAACGCGGCCGGAATCAATCTGCGCCAGCCCTTCGATGCGGTCAGCGCCGAGGCGTTCGACCTGCATATGGCCGTGCATTTGCGCGCGCCATTCCTGCTGACGCAGCGCTTCGCTCCCGTCATGGCAGAGCGCGGCCATGGCCGGATCATCAACATCGCCTCGCTGCAGAGCTGGCGCGCCTTTGCCGACAGCGCACCCTATGGCGCCGCCAAGGGCGGCGTGCTCCAGCTCACGCGGGCGACCGCGGAGGCCTGGTCGCGCCATGGCGTCACCTGCAATGCGATCGCGCCCGGCTTCTTCCCGACGCCGCTGACGGCACCGGTCTTCGGCGATCCCGAGCGCGCCGCTCGCAATGCCGCGCAGACGGCGATCGGCCGCAATGGCGAGCTCGATGATCTCGTTGGCGCGACCGTGTTCCTGGCCTCTCCGGCTTCAGCCTATATCACCGGCCAGACGCTTGCCGTCGATGGCGGCTTCACCGCAAAATGAGGATGCCGCCGTGATGAAGGCGCTCGTCTACACCGGTCCGAACCAGCTCGTCTTCCGCGACGAGGCGAGCCCCGAGCCTCAGCCGGGCGAATTGCTCGTCCGCGTCGAGGCGGTCGGCATCTGCGGCTCCGACATGCACGCCTATCACGGCTTCGATGCGCGCCGCCCGCCACCGCTGATCCTCGGTCACGAGGCGGCCGGGCGCATCGTCGGCGGCGCACGCGACGGCGAGCGGGTGACGATCAACCCGCTGGTGGTCGATCCCGCCTGCCCTTATGCGGTCGAGGGGCGCTGGCACCTCTCGCCGACGCGCCAGATCATCTCGATGCCGCCGCGCCCCGGCGCCTTCGCCGAATTCGTCCGCATCCCCGAGCGCAATGTCGTGCCGATCCCGGATTCGCTCCCGATCCAGCACGCCGCCCTGGCGGAGCCTATCGCCGTCGCCGGGCACGCGGTCAGGATCGGGATGGAGAAGCTGCACCGGCCGCTGGCCTCGGCCCGCATCGTGGTGCTCGGAGGCGGTGCGATCGGCCTCGCCTGCGCGCTGGTGGCGCGTCTCTTCGGCGCCGGCGAGATCATGGTCGCGGAAACCAATCCACTCCGGCGCCGCACGCTCGAAGCCGAGCCGGGGATCGGCGTCTACGCGCCGGGCGATGCGGGCGAGCCCGCCGAGAGCAGCGTCGACCTCGTCCTCGATGCCGTCGGCGCCGATGCGACGCGAGCCGCCGCCTGCCGCCTTGTCCGCCCCGGTGGCGTGATCGTCCATATAGGCCTGCTGCCCGAAACCGGGGGCCTCGACACCCGCAAGATCACGCTCCAGGAGATCACCTTGAGCGGCTCCTATTGCTACACGCCGTCGGATTTCACCGACACGGTCGGCGCTCTGGTCGCCGGCCGGCTCGGAGCGCTCGCCTGGGCCGAGGAGCGCGCGCTGTTCGAGGGCGCCGACGCCTTCCGAGCGCTCGATTCCGGCACCACCGCCGCCGCCAAGGTCGTGCTGCGGATCTGAGGCGCAACCGATCTATTGACCTGCTCCGGTTTCCGGGATCGCTTAGAGCTGGAAAGCTTCCGTTTTGTAGCGCCAGCCTGAATGGCAGAGCTGGTTTGGCTGATGGGCGCCGAAAAGCAGACATCCCAAGCGCCCAGTATAGGCCGGGCCCAACCTCGCACGTCGTTGCGCGAAGACTCGTTAGTAAAAAGGCGCCCGGTTTGACCCGAGCGCCCAATCAGATTTGCGGAACTTTGTCCGCAATCGCAGCAACACTATGCCTCGGCTTTCACTTGAGTTGATACCCAAACTCAAGAACATCCAGTCGTCGAACCGCAGGTGTTGCACTTCAGGCAGGTGCCGTTGCGGACCAGCGTGAAGTTGCCGCATTCGCCGCAGCTGTCGCCGACATAGCCCTTCATGATCGCCTCGGCGCGGCGCTCGGAAGCGGTCGGCTGGGCGGCCGGCGCGGCGAAGCCGAGCTTGCTCATCTCAGCTTCGCCGAATTCCTCCGGCTCCTCCTTCAGCGCGGTCGCGCCGGCGGTAGCGAGGCCGGTGACGTTGCTCGCCGAGCGGGCGACCGCGTCGTTGGCCGCAGCTCCGCCCTGGATGGCGAGCAGGTTGATAGGCTTGCCGCGGCGGAAGCCCGAAGAGGCCAGCGGGGTCGAGGTGATCGGCCCGGCCGCATCCGGCGCCTTGCCCTGCTCCACGCCGCTGCCCATCACGTCATGGCCGATCTCGCTGGGATCGACATGGGCGAGGTCGTGCCGGCCGAGATAGGAGATCGCCAGCTCGCGGAAGACATAGTCGAGGATCGAGGTCGCGTTCTTGATCGACTGGTTGCCCTGCACGAAGCCCGACGGCTCGAAGCGGGTGAAGGTGAAGGCCTCGACATACTCCTCCAGCGGCACGCCGTATTGCAGGCCGAGCGAGACCGCGATGGCGAAGTTGTTCATCATCGCCCGGAAGGCCGCGCCCTCCTTGTGCATGTCGATGAAGATCTCGCCGAGGCGGCCATCGGCATATTCACCGGTGTGGACATAGACCTTGTGGCCGCCGACCACCGCCTTCTGGATGTAGCCGGTGCGCCGCGCCGGCATCTTCTCACGCTCGCGGACACGCTCGACACGCTCCACCACGCGCTCGACGATCTTCTCGGCGATCTGGGTGGCGCGCGCCGCCAGCGGCTGCTGGTAGAGCGCCTCGGTCGCGTCGTCGGCGTCGTCGTCCTCGTCGGCGATCAGGGCCGAGTTCAGCGGCTGCGACAGCTTGGAGCCGTCGCGGTAGAGCGCGTTCGCCTTCAGCGCCAGCTTCCACGAGAGCAGATAGGCGCTCTTGCAGTCCTCGACGGTGGCGTCGTTCGGCATGTTGATGGTCTTGGAGATCGCGCCCGAGATGAAGGGCTGCGCCGCCGCCATCATGCGGATATGGCTCTCGACCGAGAGATAGCGCTTGCCGATGCGCCCGCAGGGATTGGCGCAGTCGAAGACGTTGTAGTGCTCCTTCTTCAGGTGCGGCGCGCCTTCCAGCGTCATCGCCCCGCAGACATGGACATTGGCGGCCTCGATCTCAGCCTTGCTGAAGCCGAGGAAGGGCAGCAGCTCGAACGACATGTCGTTGAGCTTCTCGGCCGGCACGTTGAGCGTACCGGTGAGGAAGTCCTCGCCCAGCGTCCACTTGTTGAAGACGAACTTGATGTCGAAGGCGCTCTTCAGGCCCTTCTCGACCGCCTCGATCTTCTCGTCGCTGAAGCCCTTGGCCCGCAGCGAGCCGGGGTTGACGCCGGGCGCCTGCTTCATCGAGCCATGGCCGACGGCATAGGCCTCGATCTCGGCGATATCCGCCTCGCGATAACCGAGCGCGCGCAGCGCATCGGGAACGGCGCGGTTGATGATCTTGAAGTAGCCGCCGCCGGCGAGCTTCTTGAACTTCACCAGCGCGAAATCGGGCTCGATGCCGGTGGTGTCGCAATCCATGACCAGGCCGATCGTGCCGGTCGGCGCGATCACGGTCGCCTGGGCATTGCGGTAGCCGTGCTTCTCGCCCAGCGCCAGCGCCTCGTCCCAAGTCGCCTTGGCCCGCTCGGACAGCGTCACCGAGGAGCCGCCGAGGCGCTCCAGCGTCGCATGGTCGAGCGGCACCGGCGTGACCTGCAGGCCTTCATAGCCGGAGGCCTGGCCATGGGCCGCGACGCGGTGGTTGCGGATGACGCGCAGCATATGGCTGGCGTTCTTCTTGTAGCCCGGGAACGGGCCGAGCTCGCCGGCCATCTCAGCCGAGGTCGCATAGGCGACGCCGGTCATGATCGCGGTCAGGCCGCCGGCGAGCGCCCTGCCCTCGTCCGAGTCGTAGCCGAGGCCCATGGTCATCAAGAGGCCGCCGATATTGGCGTAGCCGAGGCCGAGGGTGCGGTACTCATAGGAGAGCTCGGCGATCTCGCGGCTCGGGAACTGCGCCATCGCGACGGAGATCTCGAGCACGACCGTCCAGAGCCGGCAAAGATGCTCGTAGCCGGCGACGTCGAAGGCCTTGGCCTCGCGATCGTAGAACTGCAGCAGGTTGGCCGAGGCCAGGTTGCAGGCGGTGTCGTCGAGGAACATGTACTCCGAGCACGGGTTCGAGGCGCGGATGCGTCCCGAGGCCGGGCTGGTGTGCCAGTCGTTCATCGTGGTGTTGAAATGCAGGCCGGGATCGGCGCTCGCCCAGGCGGCGTAGCCGATCTTCTCCCAGAGGTCGCGCGCCTTCAGGGTCTTGGTGACCTTGCCGGTGGTGCGGCCGATCAGGTTCCAGTCGCCGTCATTCTCGACCGCGCGCAGGAAGTCGTCGGTGAGCGAGACCGAGTTGTTCGAGTTCTGGCCGGAGACGGTGAGATAGGCTTCCGAATCCCAGTCGGTGTCGTAGGTGTCGAACTGGATCTCCGTGTAGCCCTGCTTGGCGAACTGGATGACGCGCTTGATGTAGTTGTCAGGCACCATCGCCTTGCGGGCGAGCTTGATCTCGCGCTTCAGCGCCGGGTTCTTTTCGGGATCGAAGCAGGCATCGTCGGCGGCCTCGCAGTTCACGCAGGCCTTCATCACCGCCTTCATCGCCTTCTGGACGGTCTTGGAGCCGGCGACCAAAGCCGCGACCTTCTGCTCCTCCTTCACCTTCCAGTCGATATAGGCCTCGATGTCCGGATGGTCGGCATCGACCACCACCATCTTGGCGGCGCGGCGAGTGGTGCCGCCCGACTTGATCGCGCCGGCAGCGCGGTCGCCGATCTTCAGGAAGGACATCAGGCCGGAGGAACGCCCGCCACCGGCGAGCTTCTCGCCCTCGCCGCGCAGCATCGAGAAATTCGAGCCGGTGCCGGAGCCATATTTGAACAGGCGCGCCTCGCGGACCCACAGGTCCATGATGCCGCCCTCGTTGACGAGGTCGTCCTGCACGCCCTGGATGAAGCAGGCATGCGGCTGCGGGTGCTCGTAGCTCGACTTCGACTTCACCAGCTTGCCGGTCTTGAAGTCGACGTAGAAATGGCCCTGGCTCGGCCCGTCGATGCCATAGGCCCAGTGCAGGCCGGTGTTGAACCATTGCGGCGAGTTCGGCGCGACCATCTGGGACGCGAGCATGAAGCGCAGTTCGTCATGGAAGGCGTGCGCGTCCTCCTCCGAGGAGAAATAGCCACCCTTCCAGCCCCAATAGGTCCAGCAGCCGGCGAGCCGGTCGAAGACCTGCTTGGACGAGATCTCGGAGCCATAGCGCTCGCCTTCCGGCAGTTTCGCCAGCGCCGCCTCGTCGGGGACCGAACGCCAGAGGAAGGACGGGACGTCGTTCTCCTCGACCTTCTTGAGCACGGCGGGGACGCCGGCCTTGCGGAAGTACTTCTGCGCGAGCACGTCGCTCGCGACCTGCGACCAGGAATCGGGCACTTCGATGCCTTCCAGGCGGAAGACGATCGAACCATCGGGATTGCGGATTTCGCTCACCGCCGAGCGGAACGGGATCGCCGAATAGGGCGACTGGCCGGCGGTGGTATGGCGGCGCTCAATGCGCATAAGCTTCGTCCCCAATGCTTGCCGCGGGCGTAGCAGACGCTCCGCGCGGCCGGTTGATCACCGGCTCCTGATGTCAGTCCAACTCGGTTTGCTGCCCCTGGATCCCGCAGCGGTGTCTCCCGCCGTCGAGCGTCCGGATGCGACCAGGCGAAGCACGCACGTCGCCGTTCGCCGTCGCCATCTCTGGCGCGCCGCGGTGATCGCCTGACCCGTCTGGGAACTCGTTTCGCGGGTCGAAAAAGGCGTCTCCGCCAGCCGTCACGCGACCGTCAAAATTTAGTCCCGATTGGGTCGCGGCGTCAAGGATTAGTGCGAGGCGATAGGTGTGGATACGACATCTTGTAGGAAGATGTGGATCATGGGGATAAGTTTCAAGGCACTCGCTAAGCCTAAGGAATCGCATGGGGAATCGCCTCGGCGTTGCGAGCTTGCAACGATCCTTGCCGATGCGAAACCACTAAAATCCGCCGGACCATGGTTAACGAGAGGTCAATCGAGATCCTCGAACCCTACTAGCGGAAGCGCTCTCTGCAGCGACAGCCACAAGTGCTTGAATCCGCGCAATGCTTGGCCGGCTGGGATGATCTGGAGAGCGGATTCGAGCCGCCTCGAATCATGACCGAATCGTGGCGAGGGCCATGGCGACGCTGCTGACGGGATTGGGCGCGCCCGCCACCTAGCTGCCAGGACACCTGCGAAGACAACTTCGAAGCAGCTGGAGAGCCGGCATGACCGACACCGTTTTCGAACTGCGCCGCTACACGCTGAAGCCCGGCGCGCGCGAGGCCTTGATCGACGTCTTCGACAACCATCTGGTCGAAACACAGGAGGCGGTCGGGATGAGCGTGGTTTGCCAGTTCCGCGACCCCGCAGCGCCCCACCAGTTTGTCTGGTTCCGTGGCTTCGCCGACCAGGAAGCGCGCACCCGCGCCCTCCCCGCCTTCTATGGCGGCCCGGTCTGGGCGGAGCATGGCCCGGCCGCCAACGAGACCATGCTGGAATGGCACGACGTGCTGATGCTGAAGCCGGCAGCTCCCGGCTCCGGCTTCAGGACCACCGGGCATGAACGGCTGCCTCCGGGCACGGCCGACCTCGAAGACGGGCGGACCTATCTCGTGGCCGTCCACTATCTCGCACCGAAGGCCAGCGACGAGGAGGCCGCGCTGCTCGCGAAGATGGTCGCCGACGCCGTCGGCTCCGCAGGCAGTGAGGTCCTCGCCAGCCTGATCAGCGACCGCAGCGAGAATGGGTTCGCGCGCCTGCCTGTGCGCGAGGGCGAATGCGTCGCGGTCACGCTGATGAGGCCCGCGGTTCCGCAGGCGATACCGGCGCTCGAGGCGGCCTTGCGCGCTGTTGCTGTCGACTGTGGCCGCGCTCCCGATATCGCCCGCCTCGTTCCGACCGCGCGCTCGCTGTTGCGCTAGACCTTGGACGCGCGCCGCAGAGTCGCCGGGATTGCCCGGCCTGATGCGCTTGCATGCCGGAGGTCGGACCGATGAATCGCCTGCTCGTCATCATCGCTTTCTGCCTCGTCGTGCAGCCGGCATGGGCCGAGCCCGGCCGGCATTGGCAGAGCCTCGATTCCGCCTCGGCCGGCTGGCCTGCGACGGCGCTGCAGCCGCTCCGTGACTATGCCGAGCTGCGCCGGCCGACCGCGCTGATGCTGGTGCAGAACGGCATCGTCGTTGCCAGCTTCGGCGATACCGCCCGCAAGGTCGGCGTCGCCTCGGTACGCAAGAGCCTGCTCAGCGCCCTCTACGGCATCGCCGTCGCCGATGGGCGGATCAAGCTCGACGCCACGCTCGCCGAGCTCGGCATCGACGAGAAGGCGCCGGGGCTGACCGAGCAGGAGAAGGGCGCCGCCGTCCGCGATCTGTTGACCGCCCGCTCCGGCATCTACCTGCCGGCGGCACATGAGACCGCCGATATCAAGGAGAAGCGCCCGGCCCGCGGCAGCCACGCGCCCGGCACGTTCTGGTTCTACAACAACTGGGATTTCAATGTGCTGGGCACGATCTATCGCCAGCGCACGGCCGAGAGCATCTTCGAGAGCTTCGCCCGTCGCATCGCCGGCCCGGTCGGCATGGAGGATTTTTCTGCGGCGGACGGGCGCTATGCGCAGTCGCCGGTCTCGAAGCATCCGGCCTATCCGTTCCGGCTGAGCGCCCGCGACCTCGCACGCTTCGGCGTGCTCTTCGCCAATGGCGGCAACTGGGCCGGGCAGCAGGTCGTCCCTGCCGCCTGGGTCCGCGAATCGACGACGCCTCGCACCGCGACCGACCGGCCGGCACGTGGCTACGCTTATATGTGGTGGACGTTGCCGGAAGACGGCTTCGGCAAGGGCGCGGCGCTCGCCTCCGGCCATGGCGGCCAGTTGCTCGCCTTCGTTCCGGGCAAGCGCCTCGTCATGGTCCAGACCGCAGAATCCGGCAGCAATCGAAAAGGTACTCGGACCCGCGACTTCATCGGCCTGCTGCGCACAATCGTGGCCTCGGCGCCATGACGGTGCATGCCCGCAACACCGGGCCGCACTGGACATCGCGCGCCCGCGTCTTCATAAGTCGCGCGACGGCCTAAAGGCCTGCGCGGACGCGAAGCGATGACCAAGACCCTGCTCCAGATCTTCACCTGGTGGAACGGCCAGACCATCGGCACCCGCTTCTACACCTGGCGCTTCGGCGAGAAGGTCGGCGAGGACGAGTTCGGCAACGTCTACTACCGCACCAAGGGCGGCAAGAAGGACAAGGCCCTCGGCGTCCAGCGCCGCTGGGTCGTCTATAACGGCCCGATCGAAGCCTCGATCATCCCGCCCGGCTGGAATGGCTGGCTGCATCACACCGTCGACGTCGCCCCGTCCGAGGAAAAATACGTCCCGCGCGACTGGCAGAAGCCGCACCAGCCGAACTACACCGGCACGGCCCTGGCCTATCACCCGCCCGGCTCGACCCTCGGCGAGAACAAGACCCCGGCCGCGACCGGCGACTACCAGGCCTGGACCCCAGGCCGCTGAGGGACCCGCGCCCGTTCCGACGGGCGCGCTTCACATCTCATGAGGCAGCTGCAAATCCGGCGGTGATCCGCGCGGACCGTGGAGGCATGTCGTGACCACACCGACCTCCTTCGCCGCCACCTCCCGCGCCATCCCGCGCAGCGTCTGGCTGCTCGGCCTGGTCAGCCTGCTGATGGATGTCTCCTCCGAGATGGTCCAGACGCTGCTGCCGCTCTATCTGGTGACCGGGCTCGGCGCCTCCGCCATCACTGTCGGCCTGATCGAGGGTCTCGCGGTCGCGACCGCCATGGCGACCCGGCTTTTCGCCGGCGTACTCTCCGACTGGTCGGGCCAGCGCAAGCCGCTGATCCTGCTCGGCTACGGCCTCGCGGCCCTGTCGCGGCCGATCGTGCCGCTGGCCGATACCGTCGGCTGGATCGCAGGCGCCCGCTTCCTCGACCGGGTCGGCAAGGGGATCCGAAGCGCGCCGCGCGACGCGCTGATCGCCGACGTCACCCCGCCCGAGCTGCGTGGAGCCAGCTTCGGCCTTCGCAAATCGCTCGATACGGTCGGCGGCTTCATCGGCCCGCTGGTCGCGATCGGCCTGATGCTGCTCAGCGGCGACAATTTCACCACCGTTTTCTGGATCGCCGCCATCCCCGCCCTGATCGCGGTCGCCGTTATCATCGCCGGCATCGAGGAGCCTGCGCGCCAGGTCCCCGGGAAAGCCAGCGAGCGCCCTCGCCTCGCCGCGCTAGCCGGGCTCGGCCCGGCCGTCTGGGCCGTGATCGGGGTCTGCGCCATCCTGACCTTCGCACGCTTCAGCGAGGCCTTCCTGTTGCTGAAGGCGCAGCAGACGGGGTTCGCCCTCGCCTGGATCCCGCTGGTCATGGTGCTGATGCACCTCGTCTACGGCATGGCCGCCTATCCCGTCGGCGTCCTCTCCGACCGAATGGGGCGCCATGGCATGCTGGCTGCGAGCCTCGTCTTCCTGATCGCCGCCGACCTCGTCCTCGCTATGGCGCAGACGCCGGCAGCACTGGTCGCGGGCATCGTGCTCTGGGGACTGCATATGGGCTTCTCGCAGGGCATTCTCGCGACGCTGATCGCCGACAGGGCGCCGCCAGAGGCGCGCGGCACGGCCTTTGGCGCGCTCAATCTGGCGACGGGGCTTGCCGTCCTCGCCGGCAACCTCGTCGCCGGCGTGCTTTGGGAACGCTACGGCGCCACCGCCACCTTCCTGAATGGCGCAGCCTTCGCAGCGCTCGCCTTGATCGGCTTCGTGATCGCGGCCAAGCGCGAGCGCTGATCGCCAATAGCACGCCCAAGTCCAAGATGTTCTTCCTGCATAATCACATTGGGTTTATGCAGAAGAGCTATGAACCTCCAAGACATACGAGCCTTCGTCGCCGCGGCTGAGACAGGCTCGGTCAATCGTGCCGCCGCGCGGCTGCATCTGACCCAACCCGCGACCACCCGGCGGATCCAGAATTTCGAAGCGACGATCGGCGCAGAGCCCCTATTCGATCGCTCGGTCAAACCGGCACCATTGACTGCATTCGGTCAGCACGTGCTCGAGCACTGCCGGCGCGTCCTGCAGGCCATCGCTGAACTGGAATCCTGTGCCGGCCCGGCCGCAGACCCTGCCGGCGACCTGCGCATCGGTGTTGCCCATGGACTCGGCGAGTTCGTGCTGACCACGCCGCTGGATGCCGTGCGGCACGCTTTTCCGCGGGTCAGAATGCAAATCAGCTCGAACTGGAGCACGGGGCTGATCGAAGAGGTGCGTGCGGGGGCAATTGACTGCGCCGTCGGGCTGCTGACGGACGCCCACACGATTCCAGCAGGCTTGCTCAGCCATTCGCTCGGCGGTGAGCAGGTCGTCGTCGTCTCCGCATCGAGAGCGCCTGTCGGCCCCGACGGCAGCCCGTGGCGACTGCGCGATCTGGCGGGAGAAGGCTGGCTCCTCAACCCGCGCGGATGCGGCTGCCGGGCTGCTCTGGAACGGTCCTTCGATCGGCAGAACCTGGCGATTCATATTGCCGCGGAGATCTTCGGCGAGGACCTTCAGCTATCATTACTGCATCACGGCGGCGGGCTCGGCCTGGTTCCGCGCAGGCAGCTTGAACATAGCCCGCATCGTCACGGTCTGCATGTTCTCGACGTCAGCGACTTTCAAATCTCCGCCCATGTCGCCTTGATCGAGAGCGCCGTTCCAGGCCGCTTCAGCCCGGCCATTCGCAGGCTCGCGAGCAAGCTTGAAGCGACGCTCTAGCCCTTCAAGACTGACATAATCATTATCCAAAACATGCATTTGATTTATAATTTGACGACGTGCATCTCCGTCTGACGGCAGGATGCTTGTGCAGCCGCGCGAGACTCCGCCTTCAGCCGAGGTGTCTCATATGATCGTCACAGTGTTCCGCTCCCGCCTGAATCCGGAGACCCAGTTCGAATACGCCAGCATGGCCAAGCGCATGAGCGAGCTTGCGCGGACCATACCCGGCTACCTCTCACATAAGGGGTTCATCGCCGAGGACGGTGAGCGGGTGACGATCGTCGAGTTCGAATCGGAAGAGGCCCTGCATGCATGGCGGGTCCATCCGGAGCACGCCAAGGCCAAGAAGCGCGGCATCGACAGTCTCTTCACCAGCTACAGCTTCCAGATCTGTAACGTCCTGCGCAGCCGCGCCTTTCTGGCCAAGGCCCGGGCGGGCGAGCCCGGCTCCGGCACATGACGGCGCCGTTTCCGGAAGGCCGCACGGCCAGCTGGCCGATCGTGACGCCCGAACTCATCGAGCATCACCGCCAGCTCGCTCTGTCCGAGCGTCGCACGGCGATCCACGCCGCCATGCTATGGAGCCTCAATCAGGCCAGCTTTTTTTTTGCGCTGGCCCCGGCCAAGCTGCTCGGTGCAGGGTTTCCTGCGCCTCACCCCGCCCCGCCGACAAAATCGACCAGCAGCTTGACGTTGAGCGCTGCGATCACCACCGCGATCAGATAGGCGAAGGCAGACAACCAACGTGGCGCGACGAGCTCGCCCATCTTGGCCTTGTCGGCGGTGAACATCACCAGCGGGAAGACCGCGAAGGAAAGCTGCAGCGAAAGCACGACCTGCGTCAGGATCAGCAATCGCGCCGTACCGGCATCGCCGTACCAGATCGTAACGGCCGCCGCCGGGATAATCGCGATGCCGCGCGTGATCAGCCGGCGCAGCCACGGCGGCAGTTTGATCTTGAGGAAGCCCTCCATCACGATCTGGCCGGCCAGCGTCGCCGTCACCGTCGAATTGATGCCGCAGCAGAGCAGCGCGATTCCGAACAATGTCGGCGCAATGGCGAGCCCGAGCAGCGGGCCGAGCAGCTTGTGCGCATCGCCGAGCTCGGCGACTTCGGTCTGGCCGGTCTTGTGGAAGGTCGCAGCCGCCAGGATCAGGATCGAGGCGTTGATCAAGAGCGCGAACATCAGCGCCACCGTCGAGTCGATCGTGGCGAATTTCAGCGCCTGGCGCTTCTCCGGCAGGGTCTCGCCATAGGCGCGCGTCTGGACGATGCCCGAATGCAGATAGAGATTATGCGGCATCACGGTCGCGCCGAGGATGCCGAGCGCGAGGTACAGCATCTCTGGATTGGTGACGATCTGCGTGGTCGGCGCGAAGCCGCGGATCACCTGTCCCCAGTTCGGGTCGGCCAGCGCGATCTGGATCGCGAAGCAGACCGCGATCACGCCGAGCAGCGTGATGATCAGCGCCTCGACCCAGCGGAAGCCTAGCCGCTGCAGATAGAGGATCAGGAAGACGTCGAGCGCCGTGATGATCACGCCAAGCTCGAGCGGAATGCCGAAGATCAGGTTGAGGCCGATGGCGGTGCCGATCACCTCGGCGATGTCGGTCGCGATGATCGCGACCTCGGCGAGGAACCAGAGCCCATAGGCGACCGGTTTGGGGAAGGCGTCGCGGCAGGCCTGCGCAAGATCGCGCCCCGAGGCGATCGCAAGCCGCGCGCAGAGCGACTGCAGCACGATCGCCATGATATTGGAGACCAGCGCAACGACGAGCAGCGTGTAGCCGAACTTGGAGCCGCCAGCGAGCGAGGTCGCCCAGTTGCCCGGGTCCATATAGCCGACGGCGACGAGGTAACCCGGCCCGAGGAAGGCGGCGGCGCGGCGCCAGCCTGGCCCGGAGCTGCGCACCGCGATCGAGCGGTGGACATCGGCGAGCGAGGCATCGCCGCGCTCCGTGCGCCAGCCGGATGACGTCCCGTCGACGCGCGCTTCCATGGATATCCTCGATTCTGCACTTGCAAGGCAGTGGCAGGATATGAATTTGCAAATGGATTGCAACTGCATAAATGCCTGCTCCTGGCATGGCAGCCATGGCGCACATGCAATGCATCCGCCGCCTCCGACGGTGCCAATCCCAGCAAATGGCACGTTCCGCCCTTTTTCCGCTGCGATTGGCGTGCTACTGCGCGCCGTCGCGCGCGGCCGCGCTGAAAGAGATTCGCCAAGTCAGCATGTCTTCCTTCCGCAGAGCCCTCGCCCTCGCCGCCATCTCGGGCGCAGCGCTCGCGCTGGCCGTTCCCGCCAAGGCCGACCGCATCCGCAACCCGACCGCGGTCTTCGCCGGGCTCGACAAGATCACCGGCCGGATCATCTCCTTCGAGGTGGCGATCGACGAGACCGTGCAGTTCGGCGCGCTCCAGATCACACCGCGCGTCTGCTGGACCCGTCCGCCGACCGAGGCGCCGCAGACGACCTCGTTCACCGAGGTCGACGAGGTCACCTTCAACAACGAGTACCGGCGCATCTTCACCGGCTGGATGTACGCCTCCAGCCCTGGCCTGCACGGCGTCGAGCACGCGATCTACGATGTCTGGCTGACCGACTGCAAAGGCGGCACCGAGCTGGTGGTCGATCCGAAGGAACCGGAGGCGGCGCCCCCGCCACTCACGCCCGAGCAGCGCCGCCCTGCCCGGCCGGCTCAGGCGCCAAACAATCAGCGCATCGACGTCGCCCCGCCTCAGGGCGTGCCGGTGCAGCCGCGTCAGACACCATCCCAGCGCTTCTTCCCGACCAACCCGGCTCCGGGGCGCGATCCGGCTGGCAGCAACTGATCGTGGCGCGGGTCACCGGCATTGGTGGCCTGTTTTTCCGCGGCCGCGATCCGCAGACTTTGTCCGCCTGGTATGAACGTCATCTCGGCATCGCCGACATGAACAAGGCGGTCTGGAGTCAGGAAGCCGGGTCGACCATTTTCGGGCCCTTTGCCGCCACGACGGAGTATTTCGGCCGGCCGGACCAGCAATGGATGGTCAATTTCCGCGTCGACGACCTCGACGCGATGATGGCTTCGCTCCGCGCCGCTGGCATTGCCGTCGAGACCCGGCCGGAATGGGATTCGGAGGTCGGCCGCTTCTGCCGCATCCACGATCCCGAAGGCAATCCGATCGAACTCTGGGAGCCGTCGCCAATGGCGAGCGGCGAACCGGCAGCCTGACCAGCCTCAGCCAGGCAGCTCCGCCAACGCCTCGCGGCCGGTGACGACCTGCCCCGGCGGCCAGCCCCACCAATCGCCCTCGGCCGCGATCGCCGCGTCGAGCAGGACGCGATAGGCGTCACGTGGGACCTCGCGCGTGCCGAACTGCGAGAGATGCGCAGTCTGGAACTGGGTATCGAGCAGACGGTAGCCGCCGCGCCGCAACCGGGCGACGAGATGCGCCAGCGCAACCTTCGAGGCATCGGTCTCGCGATGGAACATGCTCTCGCCGAAGAAGGCTCCGCCGAGCGAGAGCCCGTAGAGTCCGCCGACCAGCCTGCCTTCGCGCCAGCATTCGACAGTATGGACATAGCCGAGGTGGAACAGCTCGCCATAGAGCCCCCGGATGCGGCCATTGATCCAGGTCTCGGCCCGGTCCGGCCGGCTTTCGGCACATGCCGCGATCACGCCCGCGAAATCCTGGTCGACCCTGATCTCGAAACGGTCGGAGCGGACGGTGCGTGCCAGCCTGCCCGGCAGATGGAAGGCGTCGAGCGGGATGATGCCGCGGATGTCCGGCTCGACCCAGAACAGGCCGGGATCGTCGGCGCTCTCTGCCATCGGGAAGACGCCGGCTGCATAGGCGCGCAGCAGGATTTCCGGCGTGATCGCCGGCGCGCGCGCGGGTGTGGAACGGGCCTTCATGCAGTGATGGGAGCGCGGGCCGGCGGTTGTGTCAAACCATGGCCGTCATTCTCGGGCGGCGCGAAGCGCCACCCGAGAATCTCGTGACGAGAGGAAGTCGATCGGCGCCTTCATCCGGCCTGAGATGCTCGGATCAAGCCCGAGCATGACGAGGTTAAACGAGGCTCACCCCTCGCCCGGCTGCTCCATGCCGCCATTGGCGAGGAATTTCTCCAGCCAATGGATGTTGTAGTCGCCGTTCAGCATGTCCTGGTTGCGCACCAGCGTGCGGAACAGCGGCAGCGTCGTGTCGACGCCGTCGACGACGAATTCATCGAGCGAACGGCGCAGCCGCATCAGGCATTCGGCCCGGTTGCGGCCATGCACGATCAGCTTGCCGACCAGCGAGTCGTAGTGCGGCGGGATGACATAGCCCTGATACGCCGCCGAATCGACGCGCACGCCGAGCCCGCCCGGCGTATGGAACGAGGCGATCTTGCCGGGCGAGGGCCGGAAGGTCGCGGGATGCTCGGCATTGACGCGGCATTCGATGGCATGGCCCTCGATGACGACGTCCTTCTGGCTGATCGAGAGCGGCGCGCCGGCGGCGATCCGGATCTGCTCGTTGACGAGGTCGATCCCGGTGATCATCTCGGTGACCGGATGCTCGACCTGGATGCGCGTGTTCATCTCGATGAAGTAGAACTCGCCGTCCTCGTAGAGGAACTCGATCGTGCCGGCGCCGAGATAGCCCATATCGGCCATCGCCTTGGCGCAGATATTGCCGATCCGGTCGCGCTCGCCGGCGTTGAGCGCCGGAGACGGCCCCTCCTCCCAGACCTTCTGGTGGCGGCGCTGCAGCGAGCAGTCGCGCTCGCCGAGATGGATCGCCCGGCCCTTGCCATCACCGAGCACCTGGATCTCGATATGGCGCGGCTTCTCGAGGTATTTCTCGATATAGACGGCGTCGTCGCCGAAATTGGCCTTGGCTTCACTGCGGGCGGTGGCGAGCATGACGGACACCTCGTCCTCGCTGCGCACGACCTTCATGCCCTTGCCGCCGCCGCCGGACGCCGCCTTGATGATGACGGGCAGGCCGATCTCGCGGATGATGCGCAGCGCCTCCTCGTCATCGGCGACGCCGCCTTCCGAGCCCGGCACGCAGGGGATGCCGAGACGCTTGGCGGTGCGCTTGGCCTCGATCTTGTCGCCCATGCTGCGGATATGCTCGGCCTTCGGGCCGATGAAGGTGATGTTGTGCCGTTCCAGGATCTCGGCGAAGCGGGCGTTCTCGGAGAGGAAGCCGTAGCCGGGATGGACCGCGTCCGCCCCGGTGATCTCGCAGGCGGCGATCAGCGCGGGAATGTTGAGATAGCTCTCGCGCGCCGGCGGCGGGCCGATGCAGACGCTCTCGTCGGCGAGGCGCACATGCATGGCGTTGGCGTCTGCAGTCGAATGCACCGCGACCGTGGCGATGCCGAGCTCCTTGGCGGCCCGCAGCACCCGCAGCGCGATCTCGCCGCGATTGGCGATCAGGATCTTGTCGAACATCTCAGCGCGCTCCCGTCGGTTCGGGCCGGCTCACTCGATCACCAGCAGCGGCTCGCCGTATTCGACCGGCTGGCCGTCTTCCACCAGGATCGCGGTCACCTTGCCGGCACGCGGCGCGACGATGTCGTTGAAGGTCTTCATGGCTTCGACGAGCAGCACGCGCTCGCCCGCCTTCACCTCCTGGCCGACCTCGATGAAGGGCTTCGCCTCGGGCGAGGGCCGGCGATAGGCCGTGCCGACCATCGGCGAGTTGACGGTGCCGGGATGCGCAGCGGCGGCCTTGGCGTCGACCGGGGCGGCGGCAGACGCCGCGACTGCTGCGGGCGCAGCGGCGAAGGCCGGCGCAGCCGCGACCGGGGCCATCACCGTCGCGGTGATGGTGCGGGCGACGCGGATGCGCAGATCGCCCTTCTGCACCTCGATCTCGGTCAGATCGGTCTCGTTGATCAGCTGCGCCATCTCGCGCACGAGTTCGGGATCGATGGGGCTCTTGGTCGCCATGGCGGATTTCACCGTCTTCGTGAGCTCGATGGGCGGGACGGCAGGTCCCGAAGAGGATGCGCATATGCGAATGAATGGCGCCGGATCAAGCCGGCCGCCTCGCGATGTCGCGCGTCTTTACCCAAAACCGAGCATCAGGAAAAGGGCGAAAGGAGCCCCGTCCAAGGCGAAACGGGGCTCGCTCCCTCATCCGGCGTCTGGGAGCGTCAGGATGGCGTCGGTATCGAGCACCTCGGCGAAGGTGTCGGCGAGCGCCACCAGCGACGACCGGTGCAGTTCGGCATGCGGCACGGTCGTCCCGCCCGGTCCGGTGATGTCGCGGGTCGCACAGGCATCGGCGGCGACGATGACGCCGTAGCCGAGCGGCACCGCATCGCGCGTCGCCCCCGCCACGCAGGCGTGGGTCATCAACCCGCTGACGATCAGGGTCTTCACGCCGCGAGCTTTCAGCCGGGCGTCGAGATCGCTGGTCGGAAAGACGCTGACCGAGCTCTTTCGTACCGTCTCATGGTGCGGCGCCGGCGTGACCAGCGGATGAAAGGCGACCGTCTCGCCATCTTCGGCGAAGATCGGCGCGCCGGCCGGCGTCACATGCTGGACGTGATAGACCGGGATGCCGGCGGCGTCCGCCTTGTCGATCAGCCGCCTGGCGTTGGCTAGCGCCTTGCCGCCGTCCGGGATCGGCATCTTGCCGTCGAAATACTCCTTCTGGAAATCGATCACCAGCAAGGCGCTCGTCTGCGGATCGAGGCTCCCGGGGGCGCTTGCGCCGGTCATCTCTCGAATGGTCTGGGTCATGGCTGGCTCCTTCGCCGTCTCTGCTACCGCCCAGACTGACCGATTGCCGGCTGCGTGAAAGTGGCCCGAAAGACAATATGTGATAGGATCAGGCCAAATCTTCCGACCGACCTTGCCATGCACACCGTTGCCGTCCTCGCCTATGAGGGGGTCATCCCCTTCCATCTCTCGATCCCCTGCATCGTCTTCGGCGACGATCTGCTGAAGCTGGGCGTGCCGCGCTATCGCCTGCTGATCTGCGGCGAGAAGACCGGGCTGGTTCCGACGATCTCCGGCTTCCAGATCGGCGTGCAGCACGGGCTCGAAGCCCTCGCGCAAGCCGACACCGTGATCGTCCCGGCCTGGCGCGATCCGATCGATCCGCCTTCCGATGCGCTGCTCGGCGCTCTGCGCGCCGCCCATGCACGCGGTGCCCGAATCGTCGGACTATGCCTGGGGACCTTCGTCCTGGCGCGCGCCGGTCTGCTGGAAGGCCGCACAGCTTCGACGCACTGGGCCTGGGCCGACGAATTCGAGCGGGCCTATCCGGACGTCACGCTGGATCGCAATGCGCTCTATGTCGACGATGGCGACATCCTGACTTCGGCCGGAACTGCGGCTGCGATCGATTGCTGCCTGCATCTGATCCGCCGCGACCATGGCGCCGAGATCGCCAATCGCATCGCCCGGCGGCTGGTGGTCGCGCCGCATCGCCATGGCGGGCAGGCGCAATACATCGAGAGCCCCCTGCCCGCCTTCGGCAATCCCGATCAGCTCTCGTCGACGCTGGAATGGGCGCTGGCGCATCTCAACCAGCCGCTCGGCCTGGAGCAATTGGCGGCGCGCGCCGGGATGAGCCTGCGCAGCTTCACCCGCCGCTTCAAGCAGAAGACGGGCGTGACCGTCATCCAGTGGCTGCTGAATCATCGCCTCGCCGAGGCGCAGCGGCTGCTCGAAACCGGTGATTGCTCGATCGAGCAGATCGCCGAGATGGCCGGCTTCGGCTCGGCCGTCTCGCTCCGACAGCATTTTACTCGGGCGTTTTCGATCTCGCCGGCCAGCTATCGCCGGCAATTCAGAAGGAAGGCGGCCTAGCACTCAAACGACGAGGGCAACCCGGCGTAAACCGCTGGATTGCCCTCGCCTCGTCAGATGATCGCTGTGATCGGTGGCCTCAGCCGCTGCAGGTCGCCTTGCCGCATTTGCGGACCGCCTCGATCTTCTGCTTCAGCGCCGCCTGCCCGACCGCGCCGAACACGACCTCGTCGCCGACGATGAAGGCCGGCGTGCCGGTGAGGCCGAGCCTGTCGCCGAGCGCGACGGTCTGCTCGATCACCGCGCGCGTCGCCGGCGCCTCCATCTCCTTCTTGATGCGCTCGATGTCGGCGCCGGCTTCCTTGGCGATCTCGAGCGCCTTGGCGCCGTTGATGCGGCCCTTGGTGGCCATCAGCTTGAGGTGGAAATCCCAGTATTTCTGACCCTGCAGCTGGTTCTTGACCGCGATCGCGACGCGGCTCGCCTCGACGGAATCAGGACCGAGGATCGGAAAGTCCTTGATCACGACCTTCAGCTTCGGGTCGGCCTTGACCAGATTGTTGACGTCTTCCATCGCCCGTTTGCAGAAGCCGCAATTGTAATCCATGAACTCGACCAGCGTGACGTCGCCCTGCGGATTGCCGGCGATCACCGATGTCGCAGGATCGGTCAGGCTCGCCTTCTCGGCGGCGAGCGCATTGCGCTGGGCCTCGACCTGCGCGACCTGGTTGCGCTTTTCGAGCTCGACCAGCGCCTCCTGGATCAGCTCCGGATTCTTCAGCAGCGTCTCCTTGATCAGATCGACCACGGCCTTGCGCTGATCAGGAGAAAGCGCCTGGGCCTGCGCCGACAAAGAGGCAGCGCCGAGCGCGCAGGCGGCGATGCCGGCGAGCGCCAGACGACGCAGCGAAGAGAAGATCATGGTGACGGTCCTTTCCAGGGGCACGATTCGCGCCCGCTATCGTTGTTTGTCGGGAGGAACATACTCGACGATGTCGCGGGCGCGCAGTGCCGCAGGCGAGCCCTGCGGCAATTTGGCCAGCGCCCGGCTCGCTTGGGTGTGGGCGACGGTCCAGTTGCCGGTGGTGAAGGCGTATTGCGCGGCCGAGAGCTCGGCCATCGCGATATTACCCTTGGCGGCGTAAGCGTTCGAGAGGTGCTGGTGCGCCTCGGCTGAGTCGGGCTCGCGCGCCGCGGCGTTCGAGAGTTCGCGAATGGCCTCGTCGAGCAGCGCCTTGTCGCCGGTCTGCTGCAGCGCATGGCCGAGCATCTGCCGGATCAGCCCGGCCTGCGGCGCCAGCGAAACCGCCTGACGCAGCACCGGCACGGCTTCGCGAACCCGCCCCGCCTCAAGCAAAGCCTGGCCCTTGAGCTCGAGGAAATAGGCGTTGCGCGGCTGCTCGCCGATCAGCCTGTCCATCGCCGCCAGTGCCTGCGCCATCCGGCCGGAACGATAGTCGCTGATGGCGCGGGCATAGCGCGCCGCCATAGATTGGTCGGCCATGCCGTAACGACGGGCGACGCCGCCTTCGCGCTCGACGAAACCCATCAGCTTGGCGCGCATCAGATCGTGCCGCGCCTGCAGCGCCGGCGGATCGGGCTTGTCGAAATTGGAGCTCTGCTTCGCCAGCGTCTCGAGCTGCGCGATGCGCTCGGCCGGCATCGGATGGCTGAGCGTATAGGGGTCGATCGCCTTCGACAGAAAGGCGCTGTTCTCGGCGAAGCGCCGGAAGACGGTGAGCATGCCCTTGGCCGACAGGCCGGCGGCGGCAAGAAAGCGGACAGCCGCCCGATCGGCCGCCTGCTCCTCCGAGCGTTGATAAGCGAGCAGCGAGCGCCGCACCAGTTCCTGCGGCCCTGTGATCGCCCCCATCGCGCCGACGCCGGTATTGCCCATCGACGAGCCGCCGCTGCGCGCACCGGCAACAACGCCGCCGACGCCGACGAGCAGGCCGGCAATCGAGAGAATCTGTGCGTTCTGCATCTCCTGCCGCAGGCGCGCCAGGTGGCCACCGGCGAGATGGCCGCTCTCATGGGCGAGGACGCCGATCACCTCATTCGGCGTCGCCGTATCCATCAGCACGCCGACATTGACGAAGATCGACTTGCCGTCGGCCACGAAAGCGTTGAAGGCGCGATCGTTGATCAGGATGATCCTGGTCCCGCCCGCATTGATGCCGGCGGCCTTGAAGATCGGCGCCGCGTAGTCGCGCAACAATTGCTCGATCTCAGCGTCACGGATCAGAGAGACCGAACTCTTCGGTGCCTGCGCGCCGGCCGGCATCGCAGCCGTAAGCAAGCCCAGCCCGGCAGCGAATGATCGTCGCAGGCGAGTGCAAGCTGGAAAGCGGAGGCGAAAGGACTGCATGACCTTGCGATTCTTGTCCTCTGCAAGCGCCGCAGCGTCAATTCACAGCTTTGCCAGCGGAGCGATCGGCTCCTCCTGCAACAAGATCGTGATCCTGACATGGCAGGAGGCGAAAAGCCTTGTCGCGCCCGCAAGGCAGGGCGACAGATATCGCGCAACCGCAAGAGGTCGTCATGTCGAAGCTGCTTCTCCCTGCCGTCGCCCTCGGCATTGCCCTGCCGCTCTTCGCGACCGCTACTCCCGCAGCCGCGCAGAGCTGCGAGGATCTCTGGTACCAGCGCAACGAGATCTACAAGGCGCAGGGTTACTGCTTCCGCACCCAGCGCGGCATCAGCGCCTTCGGCAATGCCGGCTGCCAGTACGACAACCTCGAGGATGTGCCGCTCTCGGCGACCCAGCACCGCGTCATCGCCGGCATCCAGCGCGCCGAGCGCACCCGTGGCTGCCCGCGTTGAGCGACGACTGTCATTCACCGTCATTCCGGCCACCGCGCCGGAATGACGGACTATTTCAGGGTGGCTAGCTCGCCGCCTGGAAGCTCACCTCGCCTTCGTTCAGAAAGCAGCTCTTGCTGAACAGCGAGAGATCGAGCGGGTTCGGCAGGCGGACATCGCTCAGATCCGGACAGGGCTTCGCCGCCGGATCATAGGACCGGTCGATCTGCGAGATGAAGGCCAGGATCACGCCCTTGTCCTGTGCAAAGGCCTTGAGCGCGCTGATCTGGACGCCGAGCTCGGGATTGCCGCGCCTCTGGTCGAGCAGCTGCAGATAGTCGACGATCGCCAGCGTGCCCCGCGGCGCCTCAGCCAGCGCCCGCATGATGTGATCGGCGCTGATCGCATCCGAATCATCGAAGGAGAACAGCGCCTCGAACCGTGCGGGATCGACGCCGAGCGCCCGGAAGCGCCCGAGCACATCCCTGGCCGTGTATTCAAGCGTGAAGAACACTGCGCGGCGGCCGGCTTTCATCGCCTCGACGGCCAGCCGGAGGCTGAGCAGCGTCTTGCCATGCCCGGGCCGCGCGCCGATCAGCAGCAGGTCGCCTGGCTCAAGGCGGGCCAGAAGCCCCTCGGCCGACAGGGTCTCGGCCGACTTGGCCGCAAGCAGGCTCCAGGCGCCGAAACCTTCGCCGACAGCGACGCGGTCGAGTGCGAGATGGAGCGGAATGGCATCCTTGCGCGCCAACTCCCTGGCCTTGCGCTTCAGGCGATAGACGGGTGCGGAAAGCTTCATCGATGAACCTCCTGATGCGAGCTAGATCCGCAACCCCTCCTTATGCGCAACGCTCGAACAGTCGGTTCGACGATGGGGATACCCTGCACGGCGGCGTGCTTCCCGGCTGGAGGGAGGAGGCGTGGGTGGCGCCTGGAATCAGATCATAGCCGATCCCGTTCAGGCCGTCGCCTGGCGCCTGCTCCAATCGAAGCCGCGCAGATGGTCGACGAGGGCGCGCAGCTTCGGCGCCATGGCGCGTCGGCTGGGATAATAGAGATAGAAGCCTGCGAAATACGGACTGTACTCCTCCAGCAGCGACAGCAACTCGCCACGCGCGATCGCGGGCCGGAAACTCTCCTCCATGCCGAAGGTGATGCCGGCGCCGGCGACCGCGAGCTTGATCATCAGCGCCATGTCGCTGGTGGTGATCTCCGGCGCGACAGCGACGCTGAACTCCCTGCCGTCTTCCGCGAACTCCCAGCGATAGGGCGGCAGCTTCGGCCCCGGCCGCCAGCCTATGCAGCGATGCACAGCCAGCTCGCGCGGATGAGCCGGCACACCGAAACGCTCGCGATAGCTCGGCGCGCAGACAGCGAGCTGGCGTTCCTCGCCGCCGATCGAGACGGCGATCATGTCCTGCTCGATGACCTCGCCCAGCCGGACGCCGGCATCGTAGCCGGCAGCGACGATATCGAACTCCTCGTCGGTGACGGTGATGTCGAGCTCGATCTCGAGGTTGGCTGCGGCGAAGCTCGCCAGGAACGGTCCCGACAGGAAACGCTCGGCGATCGACGACACCGCAAGGCGCAGGCGCCCGCGCGGGCCGGCGCGCAGATCGCGCGTCGCCTCGACAGCCGCGTGGACCTCGGACAGCGCGGGTGAGAGGTCAGCAAGGAGGCGTTCGCCCGCTTCGGTCAGGCTGACGCTGCGCGTCGTGCGCTGCACCAGCGCGATGCCAAGCCGCTCCTCCAGCTTCCGGATTGTCTGGCTGACCGCCGAGCGTGTGACACCGACACGGTCGGCCGCGCCACGAAAGCTCTTCTCCTCGGCGACGAGCGCGAACACGGCGAGCGCGTTGAGGTCCATCTCCATTGGTTAGAAAATCTCTCCACGCTGGGAAGGAATGAGCAGCTTATCGCGACAATGGCCTGCTCCTAGCTTTCGGGCAACCGCATCAATGCGGTTCGACGAAACAACCAGACGGAGCAGAAATGGCTCAGGACAAGGTCGTCCTCATCACCGGCGCCTCCAGCGGGATCGGCGTCGGCATTGCCCGCGAACTCGCGGCCGCCGGAACGAAACTCATGCTCGGCGCGCGCCGCACCGATCGCCTCGATGCACTCGCTGAAGAGCTCAACGCGAAAGGCGGCAACGTCCGAACCCGCCGGCTCGATGTCACCGATCGCGCCGATGTCGCCGCCTTCGCCGAAGCGGGGCGCGAGGCCTTCGGCCGCATCGACGTGATCGTCAACAATGCCGGCGTGATGCCGCTCTCGCCGATGGCCTCGCTGAAGGTCGACGAGTGGGACCAGATGATCGACGTCAACATCAAGGGCGTGCTCTACGGCATCGCCGCGGTGCTGCCGCAGATGCTGGCGCGCGGCTCCGGCCAGATCGTCAACATCGCCTCGATCGGCGCGCTCGCGGTGTCGCCGACCGCGGCCGTCTACTGCGCCACGAAATACGCGGTGCGCGCCATCTCCGACGGCCTGCGCCAGGAACACGCCAACCTGCGCGTCACCTGCATCCATCCCGGCGTCGTCGAGAGCGAGCTTGCGAGCACGATCACCGATCCCGCTGCGGCCGAGTTGATGAAGAGCTACCGCGCCATCGCGCTGCAGCCCGATGCGATCGGCCGCGCCGTGCGCTTCGCGATCGAGCAGCCGGACGATGTCGACGTCAACGAGATCGTCGTCCGCCCCACCGCTACCCGCTGAGGAGGACACGATGAACGGCTTTCTCACCCCGAACCGCCGGCTGACGGCGGCTGCCAGCCTCTGTCTCGCAGCCGCCTCTCTTGCCGCAGGCCCTGAAGGATCCATCCGCATGACGATCGCCCCAGCAGCTGCTGCCGAGAGCCCGCAGAACCACCCTTATGTCGGCATGTGGATCACAGCCGACGGCCATGTCCGTCACGAGCTGCTGCCGAATGGCCGCTATGACGAGGCCCGCGGCAGTCGCGAGAGCGCCTATCGCGGCCGTTATAAGCTCACCGGCCACTACATCGAGTACTGGGACGACACCGGCTTCACCGCCGACGGCACCTTCGTCGACGCGGATACGCTGCACCATGGCGGCATGATCCTGCGCCGTCGCCCCTGACGCGAGCTATCGGAACCGCCTTGCATTTGCTGTGGATGCGGCAACCGGCAGCACCTGCGCGCCCGCGCCCGCGTGCTAGACCACCCCGCTCGCTCGTCCCGCTCCGGGGCGGGCGGCGGAGACCGAAGGCGACACGCTGGCAGGCATGAAGACGGGCATCGATATGGGGGCGACGCGCAGCGGCGAGCCCGCCGAGCTCGACCTCGCCGAACTGCTGGCGACGCGGCTCCTGGTCCAGGGCAATTCCGGCTCGGGCAAGTCACATCTGCTGCGCCGGCTGCTCGAACAGAGCGCGCCGCTCGTCCAGCAGGCCATCATCGATCCCGAAGGCGACTTCGTCTCGCTTTCCGATCAGTTCGGCCATGTCGTGGTCGATGGCACGGCGAGCCCGGTCGAACTGCAGAAGATCGCCCTGCGCGTGCGCCAGCACCGAGTCTCCGTCGTCCTCAATCTCGAAGAGCTCGACGCCGACGAGCAGCTGCGCGCCACCGCCGCCTTCCTCGGCGGGCTCTTCGATATCGACCGCGCCCACTGGTATCCGATGCTGGTCGTGGTCGACGAAGCCCAGCTCTTCGCGCCGGTGATGGCGGGCGAGGCCTCAGACGAGGCCCGGCGCCTCTCGCTCGGCGCCATGACCAATCTGATGTGTCGCGGCCGCAAGCGCGGACTCGCCGGGGTGATCGCGACGCAGCGCCTCGCCAAGCTCGCCAAGAACGTCGCGGCCGAGGCCTCCAACTTCCTGATGGGCCGCACCTTCCTCGACATCGACATGCAGCGCGCCGCCGACCTGCTCGGCATGGACCGTCGCCAGGCCGAGATGTTCCGCGATCTCGAACGCGGCCAGTTCGTCGCGCTCGGCCCGGCCCTGTCGAAGAAGCCGCTGCCGGTCCGGATCGGCCCCGTCGCCTCGGTCGATCGCGGTGGCGCGCCGAGTCTGATGCCTCTGCCCGAGCAGGCGCCCGAGGATGCCAGCAAGCTGATCTTCACAGCCGGCGAGGACGAGGTCGCCCCTGCCCCTTGGCCGAAGCAGCCGCGGCCGCGGCCGGTGGTGGCGCCCGAGATCATCCGCCGCATCGAAACGCACCAGCCGATGCCGCCGCCCGAGCCCGAGATCGAGATGGATCCGGCCGAGCGCGCCGCGGCGCTGGTCGAGATCCTGAACGAGCTGCTCGACGATCCCGAGGCGCGCGACCGGCCCGTCGCCGTGCTCTACCAGGACTTCACCGTGCGCTGCCGGATGCGCCGCGTCAGCGGGCCGGAGACGAGCCTGGACGCCTTCCGCAAACGCCTCGCCGTCGCCCGTGCTGGGGCGAGCGAGGAGGTGCTGTCCTCCGATGCCTGGGAAAAGGCACTGACGGCGGCTGAAACCCTGCCGGAAGACCTGCACGGGCTCTTCCTGTTCATCGCCCGCAGCGCCATCGAAGGCGCACCCTGCCCCTCAGACGCCGAGCTGGCCGAGGCCTATGGTAGCCATTCGCCGAGCCGGGCGCGCCGCCTGATCGGCTATATCGAGGAGCGCGGCCTCCTCGTCTGCCATGTCGACTTCCGCGGCCAGCGCACGCTGGCCCTGCCGACGCTCGGCGTCGAAACCGCGCCGGGCCTCGCCTCGCCGCTAATCAAGGGTCTGCCGCCGCGCCGGGCGCGGGGCTAGCTGTGATCCGCGCCGTCCTCGTCGATGTCGACGGTGTGCTGGTCACCGGGCGGCCAACGGATGGGCTGCACTGGAGCCATGATCTCGAGCGCGATCTCGGCATCGCAGCTGAGCTGCTTCAGCGGCGATTCTTTGCCCCGCACTGGACCGATATCGTCACGGGGCGCGTCGGCCTGCGCGAGACACTGGCGCCGGTCCTGGCCGAGATCGCTCCCGCAGTGAGCATCGAGGCTCTTCTGGATTACTGGTTTGCCCACGACGCGCGGCTGGAAGAGCCCCTGCTCCAGGATATCGCGGCGCTCCGCCGCGACGGCCTGATCGTCGCATTGGCGAGCAATCAGGAGCACCTGCGCGCCCGCCATCTTTCGGAACGGCTGGGTCTCGCAGGCCATGTCGACCACTTCTATTATTCGGCAGCGATCGGCGCCCGAAAGCCGGATTCCGCCTTTTATCGTCACGTCGAGCAGGTTCTGGGCGAGCCACCCGAAGCGCTGCTGCTGATCGACGACACCATCGAGAACGTCAGTGCCGCCCAGCGAGCCGGCTGGCGGGCCGTCCAGTGGACGGCCTCTCGGCGCCTCGGCGACATTGTTGCCGAGGCTGGCGAGTGATGCTCAATGCCCCTTGCTCGTGCCGCTGAGCGTCATCCGGTCGACCCAGGCGATGCCCAGCGCCGAGAAGATGAAGATGGTGTGGATCAGCGTCTGCAGCAGCACGCCCGTGGTGGTGTAGTTCGTCGCCGTCGGCCCACCGATATTGCCGGCCTCGATGAAAGTCCGCAGCAGGTGGATCGAAGAGATGCCGATGATCGCCATGGCGAGCTTGATCTTGAGGATCGAGGCGTTGACATGGCTCAGCCATTCCGGCTGGTCCGGATGTCCCTGCAGGCGCAGGCGCGAGACGAAGGTCTCGTAGCCGCCGACGATCACCATGATCAGCAGGTTGGAGATCATCACCACGTCGATCAGCCCCAGCACGACCAGCATGATCTGCTGCTCGCTGAAATTGAAAGCGTGGGTGACGAGGTGCCAGAGCTCTTTCAGGAACAGGAAGACGTAGACGCACTGCGCCACGATCAGCCCGAGATAGAGCGGCACCTGCAGCCAGCGCGAGGCGAAGATCACCAGCGGGAGCGGCTTCAGGCCTTGGGTGGGCAGGTCTGCGGGGTCGGCTGGCTGCGACATGGGGCTCCCAGATGGACGGTGCGCTGCGGAAACGTTCGCCAGATGGGGCTTCACGGGACGTCGCGCAAGCCGAAAAATGCAGAAAGATGCCGGAAGTCGTTGAAATTTCGCCGCGTTTTGCGTTTACTTCTGCAGGTAAGGTGACGTTGCCCGGGCAGCCGATGCGTTCGCCCGGAAAATCCTCCCCGCCAGGAGGGACAAGGAGTTCGAGATGATCAGGACGATGTTGATCACTGCCGCCCTCGCAGGTGGCTTTGCCTTGGCCACGCCGGTTGTCGCTGCTCCGCTCGCGCCGGCCGCTGCCGCCGTGGCGACGGCCGGCTCGCCGAACCTGGTCGAGCAGGTCCAGTACCGTCGGTATTACGGGGGCCCACGCTACGGCTATCGTGGCGGCTATTATGGTCGCGGCTATCGCTATAATCGCGGCGCGGCCGTTGGCGCCGGCATCGCCGCCGGCGCGCTCGGGGCTCTCGCCGCCGGCGCCCTGCTCGCGCCCGGCCCGGTCTATGCTGCGCCGCCGCCGCCCGTCTATGTCGCGCCCGCGCCGGTCTATGCCGAGCCGGACGCCGATGCGATCGCCTATTGCTCGCGCCGCTTCCGCAGCTACGACCCGTCGACCGGCACCTATATCGCCTCCGGCGGCGTGGTTCGCGCCTGCCCGTAAGGCGCCGTCACAAGCTGAGCTGCTCGAACCTCCCGGCCCCGGCCGGGAGTTTTTTTTCTGACCGCTGCTGACTTGCATTGACGGCCTCGCCGGCTCTTAGTCTCCGCTCGTCTGAATCGGAGCCGGCCCGTGCGCATCGCCACCTGGAACGTCAATTCGATCCGCCAGCGGCTGGCCCATGTCCTCGCCTTCCTGAAGGAAGCCGAGCCAGACGCGCTCTGCCTGCAGGAGCTGAAATGCGTCGACGCCGACTTCCCGCGCGCCGAGATCGAGGAAACCGGCTGGCAGGTGACGACTCATGGCCAGAAGGGCTTCAACGGCGTCGCCATCATCTCGCGCAGCAAGCTCGAGGATGTCCGCCGAGGCCTGCCGGGCGATGACGGTGACGAGCAGGCGCGCTACCTTGAGGGCGTGTTGCCACATGGCGACGGTGTCGTGCGCCTCGCCTCGATCTACCTGCCGAACGGCAACCCGCCGAATACCGAGAAATATCCCTACAAGCTCGCCTGGATGGAGCGGCTCGCAGTCCACGCCAAGGGCCTGCTCGCCCATGAGGAGCCGCTGGTGCTGGCCGGCGACTACAACGTCATTCCCGAACCGCGCGACGCCCGCGATCCGGCCGCCTGGACCGGCGACGCGCTGTTCCTGCCGCCGACCCGCACCGCCTTCCGCAAGCTGCAGAGTCTCGGCTTCACCGAGGCGCTGCGCGCCACTACGGACGCGGCAGGGCTCTACACCTTCTGGGATTATCAGGCCGGCGCCTGGCAGCGGAACAACGGCATCCGCATCGATCATCTCCTGCTCTCGCCGCAGGCCGCCGACAGGCTCGGCGCGGTCTCGATCGCCAAGCATGTCCGCGGCTGGGACAAGGCCTCGGACCATGTCCCGGTGCTGATCGAGCTGAACTGAGCATGCTGAAGGTCATCGCCCAGGACTTCATCAAGCTCGACGCTGTCGAGCTGGTGAGGCCGCTCTATCGGGAGCTGGTCGAGAGGACGCGGGCCGAGCCGCTCTGCCTCGCCTATGATCTCTTCGTCGACCGGAAGGATCCCGGCCATTTTGTCTTCGTCGAACAATGGCCGGACCAGGCGGCACTTGATGCTCATTGCCGCTCCGAGCATTTCAGACGGCTGGTGCCCCTGATCAACCGGCACCAGCGGCAGGACTGCATCGTCACCTTGATGGATGCGTTCGAGGGCCAGTATCCCTGCCGGTCTATTCCGGCGAGCCGCGCCTGACGCCGTCCTTGATGAAGACGCGGAACGGCGTCGTGCCGCTGGCGCTGCCATCGGCCGAGCGCCAGCGGCCCTTGCTGCAGAGCACGCCGCCTTGCGTCTCGCTCGCCTCGAACTCGATCAGATTGTGATAGGTCGTCCCGTTCGGCTCCACGGCCCGGAAGCGCGTCGTGCATGTGCCGCCGGTGACGACCGGATCGTAGTCGTGGATCATGATGCCGCCACCGCCCGTGCTTGGGAACGGATTGGTCAGCGGAGGCCAGTCTTCAAAGCGCTCCTGCGCGCCGGCGCCATGGAAGGCAAGCGTTGCGCAAACGGCGACGAAGCTGACGATGGCAGCGTCACGCATGGCGGAAACTCCGAGGTCTGTGCCTCGGCTACGCCGCCCAGCGGAACCTGGATGCAGTCAGCCGCTCAGCGCCGCTCGGCGCGGATGTGCTGGCGCTCGACCAAAGCCAAGGCGGCTGTCCGGTCGCTCGCGCTCGCAGTGGCGAAGGCGGCGTCGTAGCGCTCGACGATCCAGCCCTCGCGGGCGGCATCGGCGCCCTCGCGAGCCAGCGCCAACCACATCAGCCCCATGATCGGGTGGCGCGGCACGCCGTCGCCGCCACGCAGCAGCATGTCGCCGAAGACGGCGCGCGCCGGGGCATGGCCCTTCTCGGCCGCAAGCTTCATCCAGCGCGCGGCCTGGCGCGGGTCGCGCGTGACGCCGGTGCCGTTGAGATAGAGCCGGGCGAGATTGTACTGGCCGTCCGGGTCGCCGAAATAGGAGGCGGCGTAGTGGAACATGTCGAAGGCGCGATCGGGATTGGGCTTCACATAGCTGCCCTTGATCCCGTCGAGGAAATAGCCGCCGAGCGCGACGAAGGCGGCCGCGACGATGCGCCCATCCGAGGTGCCGGGAATCTCGTCGGCATTCTCGTCCGCGATCTTCGAGAAATACTCGAAAGCCTTGAGATCATTGGTTGGAACGCCATCGCCGCTGGCATAGACCCGGCCGAGCTTGAACTGCGCGGCGAGATGGCCCTGCGCAGCGGCATATTCGAGCGCCTTGACCGCGCCGGCCTGATCGCCGGCGGTCGAATCGCGCATCCAGGCCTTCAACGCGTCGCGGGCGCTGCTGAACGGGGCGATCGGCAAGGCGGTATGGGCGGCGGGCCCGCTCGGCGCCGGCGCGATCGCGCCACGGCCGGGGGCGAGCGGCACGGGCGCGGCGCGGTTGTCCTGTTCCGGCTCCGGCAGGGCGATCCCGGGAATCGGGCGCGGCGGCACCGGCATGCGCTCGGCCGAACCGTCCTGCGCCCAGGCTGCCTGTTGGCAGCCCAGAGCAAGCAACGCTCCGGCAATGATGGCCTCAGATATCCGCATAGCACTGTGTCTCGGCTGCGCCTCCCGGATGGGTGACGGCGCCGCCCTTGGCGGATCCGACCGTCTGCGCGTATTTCCAAAGCGCACCTGACCGGTAGTCCGTCTGGCGCGGCGTCCAGGCCTTACGACGCGCTTCAAGTTCGGCATCAGAAAGGCGGACTGCGAGCTTTCCTGTGATGGCGTCGAGCTCGATGATGTCGCCGTCGCGGAGCAGGCCGATCGGTCCGCCGACGGCGGCTTCGGGGCCGACATGGCCCACGCAGAAACCGCGGGTCGCGCCCGAGAAGCGGCCATCGGTGATCAGTGCGACCTTGTCGCCCATGCCCTGGCCGTAGAGCGCCGCGGTCGTCGCCAGCATCTCGCGCATGCCGGGGCCGCCTTTCGGGCCCTCATAGCGGATGACCAGCACGTCGCCGACCTGGTAGTCGCGGTTGGTGACGGCCTTGAAGGCGTCTTCCTCGCAGTCGAAGCAACGCGCCGGGCCGGTGAAGACCAGGCTCTCCTGCGGCATGCCGGCGATCTTCACGATCGCGCCCTCAGGCGCGAGATTGCCCTCGAGGCCGACGACGCCGCCGGTCTGGGTGATCGGCTTGTTGGCCGGATAGACCACGTCCTGCTGGTCGTTCCATTTCACCGAGGCGAGGTTCTCGGCGATGGTGCGGCCGGTCACGGTCATGCAGTCGCCGTGCAGATAGCCGTGGTCGAGCAGCGTCTTCATCAGGAGCGGGATGCCGCCGACCTCGAACATGTCCTTGGCGACGTATTTGCCGCCTGGCTTCAGGTCGGCGACGTAAGGCGTCTTCTTGAAGATCTCGGCGACGGCGAAGAGGTCGAAGTCGATGCCGCATTCATGCGCGATCGCCGGCAGGTGCAGCGCCGCATTGGTCGAGCCGCCCGAGGCCGCGACGACCATCGCCGCATTCTCCAGCGCCTTGCGGGTGACGATGTCGCGCGGCCGGATGTTCCGCGCGATCAGCTCCATCACCATTTCACCGGCGGTGTAGCAGAAGGTGTCGCGGACGTCGTAGGGCGCCGGCGCGCCGCAGCTATAGGGCAGCGCCAGGCCGATCGCCTCGGCGACGGTCGCCATCGTGTTGGCAGTGAACTGGGCGCCGCAGGAGCCGGAGGACGGACAGGCGACCTCTTCCAGTTCCTTGAGATCCTCGTCCGACATCGCGCCGACCGAATGCTTGCCGACCGCCTCGAACACGTCCTGGACGGTGACCGGGCGGCCCTTGAAATTGCCGGGCAGGATCGAGCCGCCATAGATGAAGATCGAGGGCACGTTGAGGCGCACCATCGCCATCATCATGCCGGGCAGCGACTTGTCGCAGCCGGCGAGGCCGACCAGCGCGTCATAGCAATGGCCGCGCATGGTGAGCTCGACCGAATCCGCGATCACCTCGCGCGAAGCCAGCGAGGACTTCATGCCCTGGTGGCCCATGGCGATGCCGTCGGTGACGGTGATCGTGCAGAACTCGCGCGGCGTGCCGTTGGCCGAGGCGACGCCCTTCTTCACCGCCTGGGCCTGCCGCATCAGGGCGATGTTGCAGGGAGCAGCCTCGTTCCAGCAGGAGGCGACGCCGACGAAGGGCTGCGCGATCTGCTTCGCGGTCATGCCCATCGCGTAATAATAGGAGCGATGCGGCGCACGGGCCGGCCCGACACTGACGTGCCGGCTGGGCAACTTCGACTTATCGAATACGCGCGCGTCCATTCAAACTCTGTCCCGCCACCTCACCTGGCGGGCGCCAGATGTGCCACGCCGCCGCCCGCCGGTGCAATCATCTGCCCTTGCCGAGCCACGAAGCATTTTTCTGCTCCGGACCCTGCCCGACGGGGCTTAATTCTTCCGTATCTCAGATAGTTACTGAAGTTCGCAGCTGGGGCCGCTTTGTGGCGGCTTCGCGGCAATCGTGGCGAGGCGCCCACGCGACGCTGCAATAGCTGCCGATGTGATAGAAATGTCACGAATTTTAGCGATCACAATCGGATGCATCGCACGCCGCGCCGCAACCTCGACGCGTACCCTTGGCCGCCACGGGTTCACGATCATGGCACCGGACAGATGCTTCGGCGGAGCAGCCGGATTTTAACTGGACGAACGCCTGGAACCGAGCATTCGTCTCGGATCGGCCTGTTCCATTTCCCAACGCGTTGGAGTCGTACGACTTTTAAATCACACAAGCCCTGGGCTTCCCGATCAGGCGGGCCTTCCGGAACAGATAGATTAGAATTCTTATAATCAAGCTGTAGTTTAGAACCGATATAACACATTGAAACAAAAGGGATATTTCTTGACCAGAGGCCTTCCGCCTCTTACCGCTCCCTCTCGCATGGCCGATTTCACAGCCCCCGCCCGAAGGAGCGAGACATGACCATCAAGACCGCGCTTGCCGCGACAGCCCTGGCCTCCTGCCTGCTGGCCGCCCCTGCGCTTGCGCAGAGCGTCAACCTCTACACGACGCGCGAGCCGGCTTTGCTCAATCCGGTCATCGAAGCCTTCACCAAGGACACCGGCATCAAGGTCAATGCGGTCTTCCTGAAGGATGGGCTGCAGCAGCGCGTCCAGGCCGAAGGCGCCAACAGTCCGGCCGATGTGATGCTGGTCGTCGACGTCGGCGAGATCCAGGCCATCGCCGACGCCGGGATCACTCAGCCGGTCAAGTCGGCCCTCGTCGACAAGACGGTCCCCGCCGCCCTGCGCGGCGCCGGCGACAACTGGATTTCTCTGACCCAGCGCGCCCGCATCGTCGTCGTCTCCAAGGACCGCGTGAAGCAGGACGCGATCAGCTATGACGAGCTCGCCGATCCCAAGTGGAAGGGCAAGTTCTGCATCCGCGCAGGCCAGCACCCCTACAACAACGCCTTCTTCGCCGCCTATCTCGCCCGCAACGGCGCCGAGAAAACCGAAACCTTCCTCAAGGCGATCAAGGCCAACACCGCGCGCAAGCCCGGCGGCGGCGACCGCGACGTCGCCCGCGACATCCTCTCGGGCCAGTGCGACATCGCTATCATCAACACCTATTATATCGGGCTGATGAGCAAGGCGACGAACGAGCAGAAGGGCTGGTACGACGCGATCAGGCCGCTCAAGACCACCTTCGCCGGCGGCGGCACCCATGTGAACGTCTCGGCCGCGGCGCTCGCCAAGAACGCACCGAACAAGGACAATGGCGTCAAGCTGATCGAGTACATGCTCGGCGAGAAGGCGCAGCACCTCTACGCCGACGGCAATTTCGAGTATCCAGTCAACGCCGACGTCAAGGAAGCCGCTGCGGTCAAGCTGCTCGGCGCGCTGACGCCCGACACGACCCCGCTCAGTGACATCGCCAAGAACCGCAAGGCTGCGTCCGAGCTCGTCGACAAGGTCGGCTTCGACAATTGAGTCTGAACGCATCCGCGACACATGTGGAACGGCCGCCAGCAACCCGCTGGCGGCCGTCGACGCGCCTGCTCTATGTCGCGACGGCCGCCGCCTGCCTGGTCGCGCTGCCGGTGCTGTCGCTCGCGTTCACCGCGCTGTCGGGCGAGGCGCTGACGGTCTGGCCGCACCTAGCCGCCAATGTCCTGCCGGTCGCGCTCTGGAACACGGCGCTGCTGCTTGCCGGCGTCGCCCTGTTCTGCGGTGCCGTCGGAACAGGCGCCGCCTGGCTGGTGACGCAATACGAATTCCCCGGCCGCCGCAGCCTCGAATGGCTGCTCGTGCTGCCGCTGGCGCTGCCGACTTACATCACCGCTTATGTCTACGTTGAAATCCTCGGCTTTCAGGGCCCGTTCCAGAGCGCGCTCAGGGCGCTCACCGGCTGGCGCTCGCTGCGCGACTACTGGTTTCCCGATCCACGCAACCTGCCCGGCGCGGTGCTGATCCTCGGCCTCGTGCTCTATCCTTACGTCTATCTCAGCGTTCGCGCGCTCTTCGCGATGCAGAGCGCGGCACTGATCGAATCCGCCCGTACGCTCGGCACCAGGCGCTGGCCGCTGTTCTGGCGCATCGGCCTGCCGATGGCTCGCCCCGCCCTTGCCGCCGGCCTGACGCTCGCTCTGCTCGAGACGCTGAACGACATCGGCGCCAGCGAGTATCTCGGGGTTCGCTCGCTGACCATCTCGGTCTACACCACCTGGATCAATCGCGGCTCGCTGGCCGGCGCTACCCAGATCGCCTGCGTCATGCTGCTCGTCGTGGTCGGGCTGATGGTCGCCGAGGCGCGCACGCGCGGCGCGCGCCGCTTCTCCTTGCCCGTGAAGCGGCCACGGCCGGTCGGCCGCATCCAGCTCTCGGGCACGCGTGCCTGGACTGCATCGATCGTCTGCTTCCTGCCGGCGCTGTTCGGTGCCGTGTTGCCGCTGATGTATCTGCTCGGCGAATTCTGGCGTCGCGACCTGATCGCCCAGGCCGACGCGACGCTCTGGCGGGCGCTCGCGAATACCGTGGCGATCTCGGCGCTCTCGGCCGCGCTGATCGTCGCGATTGGCCTTGCCATCGCCGCGGCACTGCGGCTCGGGCGCGAGCGCGCCTTGCCGATGCTCGCCCGCATCGCCTCGCTCGGCTATGCGCTGCCCGGGACGGTGCTGGCGCTCGGGCTGCTCGTGCCGCTCGCAGCCTTCGACAACCTCGTCGCCGACGCCAGCCGCGCGCTCTTCGGCGCGAGCCCAGGCCTGCTGTTGCTCGGCTCCGGCGCCGCGCTGGTCATCGCCTATCTCGTGCGGTTTCTGACCATCGCCGTGAACGGCGTCGAGAGCGGCTACGCCCGTATCTCGCCGCGCATCGACGATGCGGCACGCTCGCTCGGCGCGAACAGGCATGAGCTCCTGCACCGGCTGCATTGGCCGCTGATGCGCCCGGCGATCGCCGCTGCCGCCCTGCTCGTCTTCGTCGACTGCATGAAGGAACTCCCGGCGACACTGCTGCTGCGCCCGCTCAACTTCGATACTCTCGCCACGCTGGTCTATGGCCACGCCGCTCGCGGCGTCTTCGAGGACGGCGCCCTGGCGGCGCTGCTGATCGTCGCGATCGGCATCTACCCGGCACTCCGGCTCGCGCGGGCAGGCGAACGGCAACCGGCATCACGTGAAAACTGAGATGTTTCCCCGGCTTTGGATCGCCGACGGCGGCGCCGAACTCGACATTCGTGAGCCGGAAGACTAAACCCTTGCCGCGCGACGCATATCGGCTTCCCTCAGCCGATTCGGCCGCGGTGTCAGCCTGCCTGACGACGAGACCTCCGCCGTCGGGCCGATGAAGGCCACATACAAGGCCATGTCACGACGTACACTCATCCTCGGCCTCGCCGTTGCCGCGCTGCTGCTCACGCTGGGGCTGCGGTCGTGGAATCTGGCCCTGTCGCAGGTCGAACGTTCGGTCGTCGCCGGCATCGAGGCTCGCACCGGGCTCAAGGTGACGGCGCTGCGCCGAGCCGAGATTGCCATCCTTCCCCTGCCCCGGATCAGTCTCTCGGACGTGACCTTCGTCGATCCGCAGGGCGTGCTCTCCGGCAAGGCGGCGCGCCTGCGCGCGCGCACCAGGCTGCTTTCGTTGATCGGCGGGCAACTCGACTTCGATCGCATCGACCTGGTCGTCCCCGAGCTCGACATCGCGGTTGCCGAGACCGGCGGCAGTCATGCCGATTGGCAGAACCGCGTCTTCGACTATCTCGCCCGCCTGGAAAACCAGTCCCGTCTCGTTCTGACCTCCGGCAGCGTCATGCTCCGCTCGGGCGGCGCGATCCAGACCACGTTGCGCGACGTCAATCTGCTGGTCGAGGAGCGGACCGCCGAGGCCCCGATCGCCATCGCCGGCTCCTTCACCTGGCGCGGCGAGCCCACAAAGATCGACGTCCTCTGGCCTGTCTCGGGCGAACGCGCGC
This sequence comes from Rhizobiales bacterium 2SD, assembly GCA_005502805.1. Lineage (GTDB taxonomy): Bacteria > Pseudomonadota > Alphaproteobacteria > Rhizobiales > Beijerinckiaceae > Allobosea. The sequence goes on from SCMY01000004.1 coordinate 304,511, forward strand.
GCGCCGCCTTTTCGGTCGGCTCCCGGCTGGTGAGCCTGCGCTTCAACGGAACCCGGTCGACCGCACAGAACGTCACCAACGGCCAGGTTGCCTTCAGCGCGAAATCGCTGTCCGACACCCTCGCCTGGCTGGGTCCGCGCCCGCGCATCGCCTCGCTGGTCCGCCAGGTCGAATTGACGGCCCAGGCGCAGATCACCCAGGGCAGCATCTCACTCGACACGGTCGTTGCCATGGCCGACGGCAATCAGCTGGAGGGCGCTCTCAAACTCGATGGCACGATGCCCAGCTGGGCGCTTTCCGGGACGCTCGCCGGAGCCGAGTTCGACCTCGGCCGCCTGCTTCGTCAAGCCGAGCCGCCTGCTGCCGGTGAAGGCAACACGCCGCTCGAATTCGACGGCTGGACGACCAACGACATCGACCTTCGCCTCTCGCTCGATTCGGCCCGGATCGGCAGCGCTCGCTTCGGCGACCTTGCCGCACAGCTCCTGATCCGCAAGGGCCGATTCGAAGCATCGCTTTTGCGCGCTTCGGCTTACGGCGGCTCCGCCCGCGCCCGGATCCTCGCCACCCCCGTCACGGCCGGTGCCGACGTCAAGCTGCAGCTCGGCCTGGAGAAGGTGAACCTGACACAAGCAGCCGATGATCTTCCCGAAATCGCCCGTCTCAGCGGCACGGCGACCGGGCAGCTCGCCTTCGAAGGAGTCGGCGGCAGCGTTGAGCAGGTGGTGAGCTCGCTGACTGGCCGAGCCAATTTGACGATCCGGCAAGGGGAGTTCCGCGGCATTGCCTTCCCCGATCTGCTGCGCAAGGCCGAGAAGCCGCCGACTTCGGCGCGCGACTGGCGCCAGGGCAAGAGCAGTTTCGAGAGCTTGCAGCTCTCCGCGCTCGCCAATCTCGGCGTTCTCTACCTTACCGAAACTCAGCTCGCGGGCTCCGGCTACAACGTCGTCCTGAACGGCACCGTCGATCTCGGCCGGCGTTGGCTCGACCTCAACGGCGCCCTGAACTCGACCACCACCTCGGCGCGCGTGCCCTTTGAGCTGCGCGGCCCGTTCTTCGGCGCCGCCTTCACTCCGGCGATCGACGCCGCATTGCGCACGCCGGGCCCGGCGATCCCGCTGCTGCGCTGACGGGATGCGGCGTCATTCTCGGGCGAAGCGAAGCGCAGACCCGAGAATCTCCTGACAAGAAAGCGCTGTAAGGAGCCTCCTCTGGCCGGAGATGTTCGGGTCAAGCCCGAGCATGACGCTTTGCTGATCCGGCCAGCGCGAAAGCGCCGTGGAAGGCTCACGCCTCCCCGGCCGTCTCCTCGCCCTCGCCGACCTCGCCTTCTTCCTCGCTCTCCTCGCCGATCCGCTCGACCGAGACGACCTTCTCGCCCTCGGCCGTGTTGAACACGGTGACGCCCTGCGTCGAGCGCCCGGCGATGCGGATGCGGTTCTGCGGCCCGGCATCGACCGGCACGCGGATCACCTGCCCGCCATCGGTGACGAGCATGATCTGCTCCTTCTCCTCGGCGGGGAACGAGGCGACGAGCTTGCCGTTGCGCTCGTTGACGACCATGGCGACGATGCCCTTGCCGCCACGACCTGTGACCCGGTACTCGAAGGAGGACGAGCGCTTGCCGTAGCCGTTCTCGGATACCGTCAGGATGAACTGCTCGGCAGCCCCCATCTCGGCATACTTCTCCTGGCCGAGCTCGATGTCGTTGCCGGCCTCCTCGGCATCGCCGTTCGCAGGCGCTTCCGCGGCCTCCTCGCCCTCGCCGGTCAACGCCCTGCGGGCGGCGGCGGCGCGCTTGAGATAGGCGGCGCGCTCGTCCGGCGTCGCGTCGAGGTGGTGCAGGATCGCGAGCGAGATCACCTCGTCGCCATCGGCCAGGTTGATGCCGCGCACGCCGGTCGAGTCGCGGCCCTTGAAGACGCGAACCTCGGGCACGGCGAAGCGGATGCACTGGCCGCCGGCGGTGGTCAGCAGCACGTCGTCATGCTCGGAGCAGATCTGCACGTCGACGATGGAATCGCCCTCGTCGAGCTTCATCGCGATCTTGCCGTTGCGGTTGACCTGGACGAAGTCGGAGAGCTTGTTGCGCCGGACATTGCCGCTCTTGGTGGCGAACATCACGTCGAGCCGGCCCCAGCTCTCCTCATCCTCCGGCAGCGGCATCACCGTGGTGATGCGCTCGTCCTTGTCCAGCGGCAGCATGTTGTTGAGGAACTTGCCGCGCGCATTCGGTGCCGAGAGCGGCAACCGCCAGACCTTCTCCTTGTAGGCCTGGCCCAGCGAGGAGAAGAAGATGATCGGCGTATGCGTGTCGGCGACGAAGAGGCGGGTGACGAAATCCTCCTCGCGGGTCGACATGCCCGAGCGGCCCTTGCCGCCGCGCTTCTGCGCCCGATAGGTCGAGAGCGGCACGCGCTTGATGTAGCCGGCATGGGAGACGGTGACGACCATGTCCTCGCGGGCGATCAGATCCTCGTCGTCGAGGTCGGAGCCCCAGTCGTGGATCTCGGTGCGGCGCGGCGTGGCGAAGGCAGTCTTCACCTCCAGGAGCTCGGTCTTGACGATCTCCTGGATGCGGGCGCGCGAACGCAGGATGTCGAGATAGTCTGCGATCTCCTTGGCGAGCTTTTCCAGCTCCTCGCCGATCTCGTCGCGGCCCAGTGCGGTGAGGCGCGACAGGCGCAGTTCGAGGATCGCCTTGGCCTGCGCATCGGAGAGCTTATAGGTGCCGTCCGGATTCATCGGATGGCGCGGATCGTCGACCAGCGCGATCAGCGGCGCGATGTCCTCGGCCGGCCAGTCGCGCGCCATCAAGGCCTCATGCGCGGCCGACGGCGTCGGCGCCGTGCGGATCAGCCGGATGACCTCGTCGATATTGGCGACGGCGGTGGCGAGACCGCAGAGCACATGGGCGCGCTCGCGCGCCTTGTTGAGCAGGTAGCGCGTGCGCCGGGAGACGACCTCCTCGCGGAACTCGACGAAGGCCGAGATGAAATCCTTGAGGTTCAGGACCTCCGGCCGGCCGCCGTTCAGCGCCACCATATTGGCGCCGAAGGAGGTCTGCAGCGGCGTGAAGCGGTAGAGCTGGTTCAGCACGACGTCGGCGACGGCATCGCGCTTGATCTCGATGACGACGCGCACGCCCTCGCGGTTGGATTCGTCGCGCAGGTCGGAGATGCCCTCGATCCGCTTCTCGCGGACGAGATCGGCGATCTTCTCGACCATGGTCGCCTTGTTCACCTGATAGGGAACCTCGGTGACGATGATCGCCTCGCGCTCCTTGCGCAGCTCCTCGATATGCGTCTTCGAGCGCATCACGATCGAGCCGCGGCCGGTGTGATAGGCTGAATGGATGCCGCTGCGGCCCATGATCTGGGCGCCGGTCGGGAAGTCCGGGCCGGGCACGATCGCAATCAGGTCGTCGATCGAGAGCTCGGGATCGTCGATCAGCGCGATGCAGGCGTCGATGACCTCGCCGAGATTGTGCGGCGGGATGTTGGTCGCCATGCCGACGGCGATGCCGCCGGCGCCATTGACGAGCAGGTTCGGATAGCGCGCCGGCAGGACCGTCGGCTCATGCTCCTTGCCGTCATAGTTCGGCTGGAAGTTGACGGTGTCGAGGTCGAGGTCCTCGAGCAGCGGCATCGCCGCCTTGTCGAGACGCGCCTCGGTATAGCGATCGGCCGCCGGCTGGTCGCCGTCCATCGAGCCGAAATTGCCCTGGCCGTCGATCAGCGGCAGGCGCAGCGAGAAATCCTGCGCCATGCGCACCAGCGCGTCATAGACCGCGAGATTGCCGTGCGGATGGTATTTACCCATCGTGTCGCCGACGATGCGGGCGCACTTGGTATAGGGCCGGTCGGGCAGGTTCTTGTTCTCATGCATCGAGAACAGGATGCGCCGGTGCACGGGCTTCAGGCCGTCGCGGACATCCGGGAGAGCGCGGCTCACGATCACGCTCATGGCGTAATCGAGATAGCTCTTCTTCATCTCGTCGGTGATCGCGATCGGCTTGATGTCGCCGCCCGGCTGCGGGCCGTCGTCGCGCTTGTCGTCGTTGTCTTCGCTCAAGGGAAAAAGTCCCGTTTACCGCTGGTTTTTCAACGCTCTGGCTACCCGATTCCGGCGCACGAAGCCAGCGAAACGCGAATCTATTCAGAGAAAATAAAACCGTTTCATTACAGTATCTTACAGTACGTTTTTGATTCGCTTTCGCGCCCCTTCCGCATTCTCGCCATGTTTGGGACAGCGAGGGCGCACGCGCCCTTGCCAACCATCATACATCCTGAGCCGCCAGCGACCGCTATTCGATGGTGATCTTGGCCTCGCGCGCGATCTTTCCGAACTTCTCGTACTCGGACGCCGTCAGCGTCGCGAGCTCGGCCGCGCTCGACGATTTGGGATTGAATCCGGCCTGGGACAGCTTGTCCTTGACCTCCGGCGCACCGAGCGCCTCGACGAAGGCGGCATTGAGCGCCTCGACGATCGGCTGCGGCAGGCCGCTCGGTCCATAGACGCCGAACCAGGGCTCGACCGCATAGCCCGGCAGCCCGGCCTCCGCGATCGTCGGCACATCCGGCAGCGCCGGCGAGCGCGTTGCGCTCGCGACCGCCAGAGCGGTGAGCCTGCCGGCCTGGATATGCGGCAGCGAGGCCGGAAGATTGTCGAACATCGCGCCGAGATGCCCGCCGAGGAGATCGTTGATGCCCGGAGCGCTGCCGCGATAGGCGACGTGGGTCAGCTGGGTGCCGGTCATCTGCCCGAACAGCACCGCGGCCAGATGCATCGAGGTGCCGTTGCCGGCAGTGCCATACTGCAAGCCGGGCTCGGCCTTGGCCCGGGCGATGAACTCGGCGACGGTCTTCACCGGCAGCTTCGGCCCGACCTCGAGCACGATCGTCGAGGTACCGAGCAGGCTGATCGCAGTGAAATCCTTGCGCGGGTCGAACGGGACGCTCTTGTAGATGTGCGGGTTGAGCGCGTTGGTCGAGATCGCGCCGAAGCCGATGGTGTAGCCGTCCGGTGCCGCCTTCGCGACCGCGTCCATGCCGATATTGCCGCCGGCACCAGGCCGGCTCTCGATCACGACGGGCTGGCCAAGGCGCGCACCGACCTTCTCGCCGACGAGGCGGGCGACCAGATCGGTGGTGCCACCGGCGACATAGGGCACGATGAAGCGGATCGGCTTGCCGGGATAGGCCTGCGCCTGCCCCCGGCCGGCAATGGCGATCAGCGGGGCAGCGGCGAAAGCGGCGGCCAGCTGGCGGCGGGATAAGGCGTGGTCCATCTCAATGCTCCGGCTTTGCGGCTGGGAGCCGCGCATGTCGGATGCTCGCCAATCCCGGCGCACAGTGCAATGGGCGGCTGACAGGCTGGACCAAGCCTGGGCTGACTCATCGCAGCCATCCGCACAATCGAACTGGACAAGCCGGACAGGCGGTGCAAACCCGGGTTTCCATCGATAAGCGATGGGCTCTACGATGGACTCAGGTGCCCGCCGACACGGCAAGGGCGCGACAAGAGCAGCGCAATAAGCTCGGGGCGAGACATGCTGACCGAATATCTCTCCTCCGCCCTGGTCACGCTGCTGGTGACCCTCGACCCGCCGGGGCTGGCGCCGATCTTCCTGTCGCTGACGCGTGGCATGTCCGCGAACGAGCGCCGGCAGGTCGCGGTCCGCGCCTGCATCATCGCCTTCTGCATCATGGCCTTCTTCGGCCTCGCGGGCGACGTCGTGCTGAAGGCGCTCGGCGTCTCGCTGCCGGCCTTCCGCATCGCCGGCGGCTTCCTGCTGTTCTGGATCTCGTTCGAGATGGTGTTCGAGCGCCGCAACGACCGCAAGCAGGCGACCGCCGACACCGCCATCACCAAGGACCATATCCGCAACGTCGCCGCCTTCCCGCTGGCGATCCCGCTGATGGCCGGCCCCGGCGCCCTGACCGCCGTGATGCTGCTCGCCGGCCGTGCCAATGGCGACATCGCGATGCTGTCCTCGCTCGCGGTGATCTGCGGACTGGTGATCCTCTCCTGCCTCGTCGTCTTCTTCCTGGCGGTGCCGATCGCCCGCCTGCTCGGCGTCACCGGCAATGTCGTGCTGACCCGCCTGCTCGGCGTCATCCTCGCCGCGCTGGCAGTGCAGTTCGTCATCGATGGCGTGCGCGCCGTGATCCGGAGCGGCTGAGCCGCCCCGGATCGGATGCTGGCTCAGGCGGTTCGTGCCAACCGCCAGCGGGCGAGATCGACGAGCAGGAAGGCCGCGAGGCTGACGCCGACCAGCGGCAGCGCCCAGCCCAATCCCGCAGCGACGACAACCGCAACCGCCCTGCCCGCCCAGCCGAGTCGCAGCCATGACTGGACAATCGTGCGCGGCAACGAGCCCGGCGCCGGCCGCTGCCGCCACCAGATCCGGTAGCCGAGCAGCGTCGTCAGCATCAGCGCGAGCCCGAGCCCAGCCATCAAGAGCTGGTTCGGCCAACCGAACAGGATGCCCATATGGGCGTCGATGCCCCAGCGGATCAGCTTTGCGATCAGCGGGAAGGTCTCGAAGTCGGCGCGGCTGACCACCGAGAGGTCGCGCGGATCGAGCGCGACCGTGTCGACCTGCGTCGGCCAGCTCCGGTCATATTCCCGAACAAGCCAGGCCTGCCCCTCGCCCCGAGGCGGACGCATCTCGACATGCGGAGAGTCGATCCCGGCCGCCTTTGCAGCACCGAGCACAGCGTCGAGCTGCTGGACACTACCGGGAGCCGCTGTTCCGACGGCCGGGCCGTGATCGCCGTGATGGGCGTGCTCGTCGGCTACGGGCGCGGCGCCGAGCTTGAGCGAGACCGAAGGTGTGACCCAGCCGAGATTGGCCCGCAACGCATCGATCCGGTCGCCGGCATATTTCGACCAGGTCAGTCCGGTGATCGACAGGAAGACGAGGCCGAGCGAAAGCGTCAGCCCGATCAGCCCGTGCCAGCGCCGATCGCGGAGCGCCGGATTGGCCCGCGCTCGCTCGGCGGCCCGCGGATGGCGCCGCCAGAACCACATCAGGACGCCGCCGAGCACCACCACCCAGAGCCAGGAGGCCGCCAGCTCGCTGTAATTGCGGCCGAACTCGCCGAGCAGCAGGTTGCGATGGAGATAGTCGAGCTGCGTGCGGAACGGCAGGATGCCGCTGGTGCCGTAGGCGATGAGATCGCCCTTGATCGCCAGCGAGACCGGATCGACAAAGATTGCCCGGCTCTCGGAATCGCCGAGGCCCGGTTGCGCGAACATGACGCGCGTCGTCTCGCCCGGTCGGGGCGCGGGGCGGATGGCGAAGAGGCGCGGCCCCTCGCCGATATGCTTGCGTGCAGTCTCTACCTGCGCGGCGAGCGAAGCGGGTTCGCCCACGCTCGTCGCGGTCAGTTGCTCGCGATAGATCAGGTTCTCGATCTGCGGCGTCAGCACATAGAGCGTGCCGGTCAGCGCCGCGACCAGGATGAACGGGCCGACGAACAGCCCGGCATAGAAGTGCAGCCTTGCGATGAAGGCCTTGAATTCGGACGATAATGCGAAGGCACGGCCGGCATCGGCGAGCGTGCTTATATCCGCGTGAGCGGTCATGGCTGGATTTCCCGGAATGGACCTGCCGAAATGCCGCCGGCGCGCTGGCCTGGTGGAGCACTCGGTCATTGCGACGGAAGACGACCACAGGGCCGCCGCGGCGTCAGGTCCGGACGGGAGGTCCTCTCGGGCGGGCGGCGAGCCGCTCCTGCCCCGGCAGCGGCCGCTCGGTCAGATCGTCGAAGCCGACGATCGTGACGCCGGGCTCAATGCTTTCGGGGAGCGCCGGCCGGTCGGGCGGCGCGTAAGCGGCACCGATCCAGGCACAACCGAGCAGGCAGCAGGCCGGCAGATGCGGGGCAGGCTCCTCGCCCGGCAGCGGAGCGCTCTGCGCGCCCGGCGCGCACAAAGTCAGATGCGCGGCGCGGTCGAGCAGCGCCGGCGCGAGGCTCTGTCCGGACACGACCGCGCCGAACAACCCCTGCAGCACGAGCACATAGGCCGCGATGACCGCGACCCAGGACCTCGCTCTGATGGACTTCGCTGCGCTCAAGGACAGGCTCCCCGGCACCGTCGATAGCGACGCGCCGGGCCCCTGTCCATCAGCCGAACCGCCGCAGCGGCCCTAAGCCTTGACGTAGACCCAGGCCTCTTTGCCGGAAGCCAGCCGGACGCTGATCCGCTTGTAGTCGGCGACCTCGTAGCGATCGGCCGCCGCGAGTTCCTCGGCGCTGATGCTGAAGACCTTGCCCGGTACGCTGTCGGCAGGATCGTTGCTCGGCGCCACCACTGGGTGGAAGCGCTTGCCGCTGGTGCGGATCACCTCTGGATCGGTGATCTCCAGCATGGTCTGGGCAAAGCCCGGCATGGCGTCGTCATGGCCGTCGAGCAGGCGCCCGAACGAGGCGAGCTGGACATTCTCCTGCTGCAGCGTGCCATAGGAGAACAGGAGAATGCTGCGGTCCTCGGCCATGCTCGCTCCGCTTCAGTCGCGGCTCACAGCGCCGCCAGCAGCTTTTCGCGCGCCGCGCGCGAGCCGGCAAGGCGCTGCCTTGCCGCAGCCAGGATCGGCTCCGGCGCCTCCTGCGGCGTGCCGGCCCGGAACGGCGGCTGCGGTGCATATTCGAGCGAGAGCTGGATCAGTTGCGCCTCGTCCTCGCCAAGCAGTTCGGCGATCACGCTCAGCCCGAAATCAATGCCCGAGGTGACGCCGCCGGCCGTGATCAGATTGCCGTCGCGCACCACGCGCCCCTCCGTCGGGATCGCACCGAACCGTGCCAGCAGGTCATGCGCGTTCCAGTGGCTGGTGGCGCGCTTGCCCTTCAGCAAACCGGCCATGCCGAGCACCAATGATCCCGTGCAGACGGAGGTAAGGTAGCGCACCTGCCCTGCCCGCTCGCGCAGGAAAGCGAGGACGACCTCGTCATTCAGCAGCGGATTGACCCCGGCGCCGCCCGGCACACAGAGCACGTCGAGCGGCGGGCACTCGGCGAAGGTCGTGGTCGGCGTCAGCGTCAGCCCGGTCGCGGCCTTCAGCGGCGCCGTATCCTTCCAGATCAGATGCACCTGCGCGCCCTTGGCCGAGGCGAAGACCTCATAGGGACCGGTCAGATCGAGCTGCTGGACCTGCGGAAAGACGAGGATGCCGAAGCTGAGGGACATGGGTGCATCTCCTGATTGACGATCCCAGCCTAGCGCGCAAAGCTCTGGCCGAACTGCCAAGCATCCCTCGCTTCAGGCCAAACATGCGCCGCATCGAGATCCTCACCTTCCCCGGCGGCCAATTGCTCGACGTCGCCGGGCCCTTGCAGGTCTTCGCGACGGCCAACGACCTCGCCGACCGGCCCTTGCCCTATGAGACCGCGGTCGTCGCCGCCGAGAGCCGCGTCGTCACGAGCGCAAGGCTCGAACTCGGCACGATCCAGCTTCCCAAGACAGATGCGCCACTGCATACGCTGGTCGTCGCCGGCGGCTACGGCGTCAACGCCGCCTGTCGCAACGATGCGCTGGTCGATTGGGTCCGGCAGCGCGCCGCGACGGCGCAGCGTGTCGCGTCCGTCTGCAGCGGCGCCTTCCTGCTCGCAGCGGCGGGACTGCTCGACGGCAAGCGCGCCGTGACGCATTGGGGCCGCTGCGAAGAGTTCCGCTCGATGTTCCCGCAGGTCCGGCTCGAACCCGACCCCATCTATGTCCGCGACGGCGCTGTCTGGACTTCGGCCGGGGTCACCGCCGGGATCGACCTTGCACTGGCGCTGGTCGAGGCCGATCTCGGCCGCGAACCGGCGCTCGCCATCGCCCGCCAGCTCGTCGTCTTCCTGAAGCGACCCGGCGGCCAGGCCCAGTTCAGCGCCGCGCTGACCTTGCAGGAGAAAGACGAGCGCTTCGACCGCCTGCATGGCTGGATCGTCGAGAACCTGCGCAGCGATCTCTCGCTGGAACGGCTGGCCGGCGAGGCCAGGATGAGCCTGCGCAGCTTCGCCCGGCACTACCGCCAGGCGACGGGCCGCACGCCGGCCCGCGCCGTCGAGGAAATCCGGATCGAGACGGCGCGCCGCCTGCTCGAACAGGGTCTTTCGGTCGCGCAGGCCGGCCGCCGCTGCGGCTTCGGCTCGGAGGAGACCTTGCGCCGGGCCTTCCTGCGCCGGCTCGGCGCCAGCCCGCAGGCCTATCGCGAGCGCTTTGCCGGATAGGCGTGGGTTTGCGCTATGCTCTCCGTCGATGGCTCTGAACCCAGGCGGGATTTCGCATGCTGAGCGCTCCCGAGGCGAACGAACTGGTCGCGCAGCATCTCGGCGATGCGCCGCGCGCCAATCATTCGCGGGTGGTCGCCCATGTCATACGCAAGCTCGCCGAGGCCCTGTCGGAGCCCGCTGAGCTCTGGGAGGTCGTCGGCCTCTGCCATGATCTCGATTTCTTCGCGATTCAGGGCGACTGGAGCCGGCATGGTCCGATGGCGGTGGAATGGCTCGGCGACCGCATCCCGCCCGAAGCGCAGCAGGCGATCGCCGCGCATGACCACCGCACTGGCATCATCGCGGATTCGCTGCTGGCCGCCTCGCTCAAGGCCGCCGACGCCATCACCGTCATCGACGAGAAGCTGGGACGCCCGGCGTTGCGCGCCATCGACACGGCAACCCCCTATGCAGCGCTGTGCACCCTGCTCGGCCGGCGCGCCTACCTCGCCGACATGGTCGAGCACTACGCGCTGAAGCATGGTTTCGCGTTCGAAAGCCTCGTCGGAACGGTCACGGACGCGCCGGAACAGCCTCTCCCGGCCTAGGCCCTACAGCGCCAGCTCCATCAGTTGTTCGCCATTGGCGCGGGTCTCGCCCGTGTCCCGAAACCCTTGCGCCAGATAGAAGGCGTGCGGCCCGCCATCGGCAGGCACATAGCTCAGCGTTGCGAGCTTGTATCCCTGCTGCCGAAGGCCCTCCAACCAGAGTGCGATCGCCTCACGCCCATAGCCTTTGCCCTGGTGACGCCCGTCGACCATGAAGCGCCAGAGGAAACAGCTCACGCCGTCGTCCTCTGGCCGCCACATGATGAAGCCGACCGGCTCCTCGTCCGCATAGATCGCCCGGAACACCGCAACCGGATTGAAATGGGCTTGCGCGATCGAGACCGCATTGGGCGCGACGAAACCGCTTTGCGCCTCATGCGGTTCGAGTTCGCAGATCGCCCGCACGGTCTCGGCCGTGATGTCCCGCAGCGTGACGACAGGTGTGGTCAAGGCCTCACTTCTCCAGGAAGGCCTTCACCGCCCCTTCCGCCTGCTTCATCGAGATCACCCCATCGAGATGGCCGCGCGCGCCCTGGATGGTGACGTGGCTGACGTCGCGCCCGGCCTTCTTCGCCTCGGCGACCGTGCGCTGGATCATCTCGTCGGGGAAGACCAGGTCCTTGGGCTGGCTGACGATCAGCAGCGGCGCCTTGATCCGGCTCATCGCGTCGGCGAGCGACTTGCCGCCAGCGGCATAGAGCTGGTTGGCCTTGACCAGATAGAGGAAATGGTTGGCGTCCGAGACCTTGGCGCGCGCCTCGCCGGCATTGTCCAAAATGCTCTGGACCTGGAACTTGTTGCCGAGCGCCTTGGCCGGGTCTTCGCCCTCCTTGGCCGGGCGGCGGCCGAAGGTGCCGTTCGTCCAGTCGCTGTGATTGGCCTGCAGGGTGACGACGGTCAGCGCCTTGGCGAGGCCGGCATTGGGCGGCGTCTTGCCGTAATAATCGCCCTTGTTCCAGTTCGGATCGACCAGGATCGGCGCCGCCCAGACATCGAGCCAAGCGATCAGCTGGGCGTCGGCCTCGGCCGCGCCGATCACCGCCATCGCCTTGCCGACCATGTCGGGATAGCTCGCCGCCCATTCATAGGTCTGCAGCGCGCCCATCGAGGGGCCGGCGACCATAACGAGCTTCTTGATGCCAAGACTCTCCACCAATGCCTTCTGGACATTGACGAAATCGCCGATGGTCACGACCGGAAAATCGAGCGCGTAGGGCTTGTTGGTGTCCGGGTCGATCGAAGCCGGGCCGGTGGTCGTGGTCTTCGGATCACCGGTGTTGAGGTTCACCAGCGAGTCGGCGGACAGGACGAAATACTTGTTGGTGTCGATCGCCTTGCCCGGTCCGATGATAGCGTCCCAATAGCCGGGCGCGGCATCGGCAGCCGCATATTTGCCGGCGGCGTGCGAATTGGCCGAAAAGAAATGGCAGATCAGGATCGCATTGGACTTGTCGGCATTGAGCGTGCCGTAGCTCTCCCAGCCGACCTTGACGTTCTTCAGCGTGCGCCCGCCTTGCGTGGTGTAGCTCGGCAGCTCGAAGACCTTCTTCTCGACGATCAGATCCTGCGCCTCAGCCATTCCCGCCACCATCATGCCTGCAACAGCGAGCACACCCGCGATCCAGCCCTTCATGCCGCACTCCTCCGCTCCGGCCGGGTTCTCGGCCTTGAGACGGATCAGAGCGGATTTGTCCGGCTAACGGAAGGGGCTGATTTCCTTCTCCCGCGGGGGAGAAGGAAGCGTCAAAGCGTCTCCAGCAGCCCCTTGATCAGGGCCCGGCGTGGCGCGATCGAGGAGATCAGCGCGTATTCCTGCAGGGTGTGAGCGCCCTCGCCGTCGATGCCGAGCCCGTCCAGCGTCGGGATGCCCAGCGCCGCGGTGAAGTTGCCGTCGGAGCCGCCGCCGGTCATCGGGCAATCCTGCAGGTCGAAGCCGATCTTCGCCGCCACCACGCGCGCCTGCTCATAGAGCGCCGCGACCTCCGGCGATTTCTCATAGGGCGGCCGGTTCATGCCGCCGGTGATCGTGAGCTTCACATCCGGATCATGGGTTTTCAGGCGCAGGATACGCTCTTCCATGGCGGCGCCGTCTACCACCGTGGTGACGCGGCAATCGACGCTGAACCAGGCATGCTGCGGGATGACGTTCGCCGCCGTGCCGCCGCCGACCAGCGCCACCGTCGTGGTGATGCCGCGCGAATAGTCGGTCATGCCCTCGATCGCGAGGATCTGGTGCGCCGCCTCGCGGATGGCGTTGCGGCCATCGGCATGGCGCGAGCCGGAATGCGCCGGGCGCCCTTCGAGCTTGACCTCGAAGCGGCCGACGCCCTTGCGCGCCGTGACGATCTTGCCGCCCTCGCGCGCCGGCTCGGTCACCAGCACCGCCATCGCCTCGCGGCCGACCGCCTCGATCAGCTCCCGCGAGGTCGGCGAGCCGATCTCCTCGTCCGGCGTGAACAGGAAGACCAGTGGCCGCTGCACCGTGCCGGCCTTGGCCGCGTCCTTGAAGGCCTGCAGCGCCAGCCAGGCGCCGCCCTTCATGTCGTAGACGCCAGGGCCGTAGAGCCGGTCGCCCTCGACCCGCACCGGCAGGTCCTTGGCACTGGTCCCGACCGGGTGGACCGTGTCGAGATGCGACATCAGCGCCACGGCCTTCTCGCCGTTCCGGACGCCGGCGCGCAGGATCAGGTTGTCACCGAGGCCGTTGCGGCCCGGGATGCGCTCGACGGCGATGGGCAGGCCTTCGACCTCCTTGGCGACGAGGTCCATCATGCCGTTGACGCCGGGCACGTGATGGGTGGGGCTCTCCAGCGCAACCCAGACGGAGAGCGCGGGGACGGCGGGATCGTGAATGGTCATGGTGGGGAGGTTTTTCGCAGGAAAGCGTGGCGACAACAGGACATTGGTCAATTCGCCGGCTTTGTCCATGTCGAAACGCGCCTAGCTGCCCTGCGGAACTGGCGCCTGAAAAAAGTTTCAGCCTGCTGTCGGCAACGCCGATCCTCGTCCGTCCTCGAGGCAGACCCGCCGAGGACAAGACGATGCGCCCGCCCGCCGCCCCAGCCACAGCCAGACCGCCGGCCCTGCCCCGGCTGCGCGGCTTCGTGGCGGCGCTTGCCGGGTTCATTGCGGTCCTCGCGCTCGCGCTGCTCGCAGACCAGTTCCTGCGCTCGCTCGGCCTGCCGCCGCCGGCAGCCCAGCCGATGCCGGAGCTTGGCCGCCAGGCGCTCGCGGTCTGGCTGCGGGCAGGCTGCCTGCTGCTCGGCAGCCTGCTCGCGAAGGCCGCCCTCGCTAGAGCCCGTTCCAATCAGCTTGCATCGCAAGCTGATTGGAACGGGCTCTAAACCCAAAGTGAGAGGCGGATTCACCGATCAGGCTGCTCCAGCCTGATCGGATCCGGCTCTAGACGCGCTTGACGTTCCAGAAGGTCGGGAAGCTCGGCAGCACGCCCGTGAGCTTGCGGCTGAACGCCGTCGGCTGGAAATACTGGCCGAGCGGCGCATAGGGCACGTCCTCGAAAGCCTGTTTCTGCAACTCGGCGGCGATCTTCTGCTTGGCCGGAAGGTCGGCGGCCTCCATCCAGGCCTCGCGCAGCGCCTCGATCTTCGGCGCCACCGGCCAGCCGGGCCAGGCCGCCATGCCATTGCCGCGCAGCGAGATGTGGCCGACCGGGTCGAGGATGTCGATGCCGTTCCAGCCGGTGAAGAAGCAGTTCCAGCCGCCATTGCCGGGCGGCTCCTTGTTGGCCCGGCGCGTCACCACCGCGCCCCAGTCCATCACCTGGTAGTCGACATTCATGCCGATGCGCTTCAGCATCTCGGCGCCGACCTCGCATTCGGCCTTGAGATTGGCGAGATCGGTGACGCCGAGCAGCACGACCTTCTCGCCCTTGTAGCCGGCGGCCGCCAGCGCCTGCTTGACCTTGCCGATGTCGCGCGGCCCGTTCAGCACCTCCATGCCGGCATCGTTGGCCATCGGTGTCCCCGGTGGGAACAGGCCGACGCCGGTGCGCCAGAGCTCCTTGTCGGGCCCGCCGACCGCCTCCATGAACTCGGCCTGGTCGATCGCCATCAGCACGGCGCGGCGGATCGCCGGATTGTCGAAGGGCGGGTGCAGATGGTTCATCCGCATGATCGCGATCGAGCCGGTCGTCTCCTTGATCGCGACCTCGAGCTTCGGGTCCTTGGCCAAGAGCGGCAGGATATCCGGCAGGGGCTGCTCGACCCAGTCGATCTCGCCGCTCTGCAAGGCCGCCGCCGCAGTCGCCGGGTCCGGCAAGGTGTGCCATTCGATCCGCTCGACATGGACGATTTTCGGCCCGGCGGTGCGGCCGGGCCTGCCGTCGCTGCGCGGCACGTAACCGGCGAACTTCTCGTAGACCGTCCGGCTTCCGGGCTGGCGCTCGCTCGCGATCAGGCGGAACGGCCCGCTGCCGATCACCTCGGTGATCTGCGTCGTCGCCTCGGTCTTCGCCAGGCGCTCCGGCATGATCACCGGCACCGACGCCGTCATCTTGGCGAGGGCGTCCGGCAGCAGCGGAAACGCCTTCTTCAGGCGAAAACGCAAGGTCTTGTCGTCGGCCGCAGCGAGCTCGTCGGTCTGCGCCATCAGCGTCTGGCCGAAGGCATCGCGCTTGCCCCAGCGGGTCAGGCTGGCGACGCAGTCCTTCGCCAGTACAGGCGTCCCGTCGTGGAATTTGAGGCCTTCGCGCAGCTTGATCGTCCACGTCTTGCCGTCGGCCTCGGCCAGCGCGCCTTCCGCCATTTGCGGCTGGGCCTTGTAGCTCTCGTCCTGGCCGAACAGCGTGTCGTAGGCGAGAAAGGCGTGATTGCGGGTGACGGTCGCCGTCGTCCAGATCGGGTCGACGACGGCAAGATCGCCCTGCGGCACGAACTTGATCACGTTCTTGTCGGCCCCGCGGCCGATATTGGGTTTGCTGACCGCGATGGCGGCAGCCGTGCCTGCGATGAAAGCGCGACGTGTCGGCATTTCAGGCTCCCTGGAGCCCGTTCCGATCAGCTTGCACCGCAAGCCGATAGGCAAACGGTCTCCAAACTAAAAGGAAGAGACGGATTCACCGATCAGATTGGAACAACCTGATCGGATCCGGCTCTGCAGCAGGGCGTCGATCCGGGATGGCGAGCCCTGACGATACGGCGGGCGTCAGGCAACCAGCATGCCAGCGGCCGGTCAAGCCGGCCGGTTGCGCACGGGAAAGCGAACGGTGAGCTGTTCCACGCCCAGGCTATCGCTCGGCCGGGCGGACGCCGATGCGCAGCTCGGACGTCGGGAACACGAAGCGGACGGCCGAGGAATCCGGCTCCCAGCGAATGACGGAATGCGAGGAACGCGAGCCGAAATAGGGGCCGGGTAAGGGTGTGCCGGTGAATGTGTAGTCGGCGCCAGGACCGGTGACACGGAACTCGAACCAGCGCCGTGACTCATTGGTGAAAAAGTCGCGGTCGAAATAGTCGAACACCGAGGCGCTGTAGCGGCCGTCGGGTGAAACGCGGACTTCGCCGGTTCCCACCGGCATGGTCTCGATCCAGCGATAGGCTGCCCCCGCCGCGATGGCGAGGAGCACAAGGGCGCTGAGGCCGAACCGGAGCGGGCGGGACCAGCGGCTTGGTCTGGGGCTCTCTGTCATCCCGCCAGCATAGCGGAATCCCCGACGCTCAGGCCGCGTCGCGCAGGTCGTCGAGTTCGAGCTCGACCAGGAAGGTCGGGTCGGCTTCGACCAGCAATGCCAATGCCGCATCGTCGGCGAGCGAATCCGCCAACGCCCGGGCTTCATCGCGGGCTGCTTCCGCATCGAGGCGGCGCAGCAGCGCCATCAGCGCATTGGCCTGCGGACCCTCCAGTGCCTCGCAGGCGATCAGAACCTGCCTCAAAAGCTCCCGATCGATGCCGCCGGCGCCGCATTGGCCCGGCCCGGCCTCCTTCAGCGCTTCCACGGCTGCGACAAAGGCCGGCAGCAGAGCCTCTGGCATCGCCGCCTTGCGATAGAGCGCCTTCACACCGGCGCCGCGCCGATCCCAGAGCAGCGCCCGGACGCGCTTCAGCGGCAGGTCGGACAGTGCCGCGAAGGCGGATTCGGCCAGAGCCGGCTCGCCGCTGAGCAGCGAACGCAGGATTACGCCCGGAGTCAGTCGGCCATTCTCACGCAGGCAATCGACGATCGCCGGGGCATCGCTCGCCTCGCCGCCGGCCGCGAGCGCAACCGCGACCCGCTCGGTCGATTCGCGGGCGAGCCGGGCGCTGCGCTCCTCGGTGAGCCAGCCGCAGCCGGAGACGAAGGCGGCGAGCGCATCGGAGACTTTCGCTGCGATCGCCTGGCGCAGCCCGGTCGGAAGGTCGTCGCGCGCCAGCATGGCTTCGCGCACCACGCCAGCCTCGCCCTCGCGCTCGAAGATGCGCTCCAGCGAGAAATCGGGGATCTCGGCGGTCGGATTGGCGAGCAGCGCGACCAGCGCCTCCTCGCAGCCGACCTCGGCCAGGGCTGCGCAGATGCCGGGCGACAGCCAGGGCCTCTGCGCGATCGCACGCTGGGCGAGGCCGTCGCCGATCGCCGCGGCATCGACGAGGTCCGCCTCGGTCAGCACCGGCGACTGCGCCAGCAACAGGGCGGCGATATCGCTCTGCTCGGCGATCAGGCCGAGCACCAGATTGCGCGGCGCCTGCGGCGCGGCCGCAAGTTCTTCGGCAAGCGCGCGGCGGACAAGGGGCGAAGGGTCGTCGAGCAGCGCGATCAGCGCCGTCTCGGCCTCGCGCTTGTCGTCCGCCGACATGGTGGAGCCGAGATAAGCTCGCACCAGCACGCCCGTCGCATTGGCGCGCTCTTGCGCCGGCGCGGTGCGGGCCCAGAGCAGGAAGCGGCGTACGATCATCCGCGCCTCCCATGGGTCATGAACTGGCTGAGGTCGAGCGGCCCGCGCCGTGACTTGCGGGCTGCGACCGTCTCGCTCGAAGCGGTCTGCGTATCTGCCGCCGCAAGATCGCGCGGCCGCGACGGCGGCAGCGGAGCGTTGACGGTTGCCGCTGTGGCCATGCCGCCCGTGCCCTCGCTCTTGGCGGCTTTGCCGCCGGATGCGGCATCGCCCTCGCTCGCCGCCGAGCCGACGCGCGGGAAATAGCGGGTCGACGGATCGTCGTCGACGTTCCGGGAGGTGCCACCGCTACGTGGCGTCGTCCAGAGATTGGCGACCGCCTTCGAGACCGGTGCGCGCGGCCCCTCGGTCGAGAACAGGCCGATCAGCCCCTTGGCCCGGCCCGGCGCCAGCGCGGCGGCGATCGGCACGACCGGCGGCTCGGCGGCATAGGCTGAGGCGGTCGTCGTTGCTCCGGCCGGCCTGGCCTGCGCCAGCATGGCGCCGGTCGCTGCTGCGACCTGGGTATTCGCATGACTGGCCGCGAGCAATCCGTAGACCTCCTGGGCGCTGCGGGCCCGGCCGCCCTTGTCGTAGAAGATCGAGCGGTTCGCAGCCGCGGCGTCCGGGAAATCACGGGCAGCGGCGCGGGTCGGGTCGTTCGCGACCGTCCGGATCAGGTCGGACGCGCCGCGCGCGCCGAGCACATGCGCCATATAGAGCTCGCCGGCCTGTGGCTGGCGCCCAAGCGCCTGGGCGAGCTGCTCGGCGTTCTTCTGGGTCAATGCGCCGGCCATCACCGTCGCGACATGCGGGTCGGTGCGCAATTGCAGGATCTTCTCGCGCAGCGCCGGATCGGACACCGTCAAACGGCCATTGCCGTCCTCGCTGATCGCGCCGGCATAGTTGGCCATGCCCTGCTTCGGCCCTTCCTGACGCATCATCGACAGCCAGGTCTGTTCGATGAATTGGAACAGCCCGGTCGCGCTGGACGTGCGCGCCTTCGCATCGGGTTCGAGCGCCGATTCCCGTTGCGCGGTCTTGAGCAGATAGTCGAAGCCGATGCCGGTCTTGTCGGCGCCCTGCTTGATCGCAGTGACCACAGGATTGGCAGGCGTTGTCTCGCGGGTGCTCGGCGTGCTGAAAAGGAACATGGGATCACTCGGGCCGCTGCCGTTCCAGGCGGACCGGAGCACCCGTAGAGACTGGACCGATTATGGTAAGCGAACCGTTAAAACCACGGTTTGCCGGCCCCGGGCCGGAACGGAAAAAGAGCCACAGGAGCAAGACGATGGCGGAAGCGGCGCGGCATAAGCGGGGCGGGCTCTATTTCGAGGATTTCGAGATCGGCGCCTCGATCGAGCATCGGCTGACCCGGACGGTCACCCAGATGGACAACATGCTCTTCTCCAATATGACGCTGAATCCGCAGCCTTTGCACATCGACGCGCATTTCTGCGCGACCGAGACCGAATGGGGCAAGCCGCTGATGAACTCGCTGTTCACGCTCGGCCTGATGATCGGCATCTCCGTCAACGACACGACGGTCGGCACCACCATCGGCAATCTCGGCATGACCGACGTCACCTTCCCCGCCCCACTCTTCGAGGGCGACACGGTGAACTGCATCACCGAGATCGTCGCCAAGCGCGAATCGAAGTCGCGGCCGGATGCCGGCATCGTCGACTTCCATCACCGCGCCTACAAGCAGGACGGCACGCTGGTGGCGCAGTGCCGCCGCCAGGCCTTCATGAAGAAGCGCCCCGTCGGAGGACTGGCCTGATGCGCTCGCTCCTCTTCGTCCCCGGCGACAACCAGAAGAAGCTGCAGAAGGGTCTGGAGAGCGGCGCCGACGCGCTGATCCTCGACCTCGAGGATTCAGTCGCGCTCGACGCCAAGCCGGCTGCACGCGAGCTTGCCCGCGATTTCCTGAAGGACGTGAGTACCCGGGCAAAGCGCCCGCGCCTGATCGTACGCGTCAACGCGCTGACGACAGGCATGACCGAGGCTGATCTCGATGTGATCATGCAAGGCGCGCCCGACACGATCATGCTGCCCAAATCCGAAGGCGGCCCAGATCTCAGCCATCTCGCCGCCCATATTGCCGTGCGCGAGGCCGAATACGACCTGCCCGACGGTGGGACCAAGATCATCGCCATCGCGACCGAGACCGGCAAGGGCATCTTCGGCCTCGGCAGCTATGCCGGCGCCAGCCACCGCCTCTCCGGCCTGACCTGGGGCGCCGAGGACCTCTCCGCCGATCTCGGCGCCGAGACCAATCGGCTCGAGGACGGCAGCTATGCCGATCCCTATCGGATCGCTCGCTCGCTCCTGCTCTTCGCCGCTTCTGCGGCGCAGGTCGACGCGATAGACACCGTCTTCACCGCCTTCCGCGACGAGGCGGCCTTGCGCGCCGAATGCATCGCCGCGCGCCGCGACGGCTTCACCGGCAAGATGGCGATCCACCCGGCGCAGGTGCCCGTGATCAACGAGGTCTTCTCGCCCTCGCCCGAAGCGCTGGCGCGCGCCGAAGCGATCATCAAGCTTTTCGATGAGAATCCCGGCCTCGGCGTGGTCGGGCTCGACGGCGAGATGCTCGACCGGCCGCATCTGATGCGCGCCCGCCGCTTGAAGGCGCGCGCGCAGAAGCTGGGCTGACCACGGCCTCAGGCATCGGACTCGGCGCAGGCGATCGCAGCGCCGGCCTGTGCCGGGCTCCTGGCACCGCCAAAGATCAGGAAGCTGATGACGGCCAGGACGCCAGCGCCGATGCCGCCATAGAGCATCACCCAACCGAAGCCGCGGACCAGCGCCGCATGCGCGCTGGCACCCGACGGGTCGCGCAGCGCCAGGGCCGGATAGACCTCGCGCAGCGAGGTAAGATTGCCGGCGGCGATCGAGGAAGCGAGCGCCTGCAGCTGCGACCGATCGAAGGCGGTTACAACGGCGTCCGGCAGCGAGCGCCTGATGCCTTCGACCAGGATCAACCCCATTACCGCGATATTGATCGCGAGCGCGATCAGCCGTGCGCTGATGTCGATACCTGACGCCATGCCCGCGCGGTCGCTCGGAACCGAGCCCGTGGTCGTGTTGGTCACGGCCGTATTGGTCAGGCCGAGACCGATCCCGGCCAGCAAGGCGCCGGGCAGCAGGGTCATTGAGCTCGCCTGGACGAGGTTGCTGCCGAACCACATCGCGATGAAGCCCGCCCCTATCGCAAGCATCCCCAGGGGAATGACGACCTGCGGACCAAAACGCCCCAGCAGATGGTCGGAGACTGGCGGCATCAGCATGAAGGGCACGGTGTAGGCCAACAGCAGGAGCCCGGCGGCCTCGCTGCCGAGGCCGAGCCCGCTCTGGAAGTAGATCGGCAAATAGATGATGAACGGCCAGTAGCTGAAATTCATGCCAATGCAGCCGATGATCGCGCCGCTGAAGGGGCGGATCCGGAACACGGAGAAATCAAACATCGGCTGCGCCGCGCGCCGCTCCACCACCAGAAAGGCGATGAAGCTGGCGAAGGACAGGCCGGCGAGCCCAAGCGCCGCCGCCGCGCCGAGCTCCATGCCTTGCGTGATGACATAGGCGAAGCCGAAAACCGCCAGGGTCAGCGTGACGATGCCGGCGACATCGAGCGTTTTCGCCTGCGGATCGCGCGATTCGCGGATGCCGATCGCGGCGGGCGCCAGTGCCAGAACGGTCAGCGGGACATGGATCAGGAAGACCCACTGCCAGCCGGCAAGGCTCGCGATCACGCCGCCGATCACCGGGCCGAAGCCGAGCCCGACGCCGGTGACGACGCCCCAGAGGGTGAAAGCCCTGCCCCGCTCGCGCCCGTCCGGGAACTGATGCGAGATGATGGCGACGGCGCAGGTGAGCATGGCGCCGCCGGCCATGCCTTGCAGGAAACGGCCGGCGATCAGGACCGAGGCGCTCTGGGCCACCCCGCAGATCAGCGACGTCACGCCGAAGGCCGCGGTCGTCGCGATGAAGACACGCTTGCGGCCATAGCGGTCGGCGAGCGTGCCCGTCGCCATCAGCACCGCCGTGCAGGCGATGGTGTAGGCGTTCATGATCCATTGCAGCGCCTTGAAATCGGCAGGCAGTACCGATTCCAGCGTCGGCAGGATGACCGGCACGCTGGAGATCTCGAGGCCGAACATCAGGGTCGCCAGACAGATGCCGGCCAAAGCCGCGGCATTTCGCGCGGAGGGAGAGATCGCCATGACGAGCACCTTTCGGGACCGATCCGCATCGCTCGGGATCGAGGAAGGCACACGTCTATGGGCAGCCACATCATGATAGAAATGATTTAATTTCGTATCTTTCAGTTCCTGTGATAATAAATCTGCATCATGGATTTTGCTCCCGAACTGTTGCGCGCGCTCGTCGCCGTCGCCGAGGCTGGCGGGTTCACCCGCGCGGCGGAGCGCCTGCACCTGACGCAATCGGCGGTCAGCCATCAGATCCGCAGGCTGGAGGACCAGGTCGGCACGCCACTCTTCGTCCGGACCACCCGCAAGCTGGCGCTGACCGAGGACGGCGAGGAGTTCCTGCGGCATGCGAGGCAGATCTTGCAGGCTCACGCGGCGCTGAGCCGGCGTTTCCAGTCTTCCACTCTCGCAGGCTCCATCCGTTTCGGCGTGCCGGAGAACTTCCTGGGCGATGAGCTGCCGCACTTGCTGAGCCGCTTCGCCAACACCTATTCGGCTGTACGCCTCGAAGCTTCCGTCAGCGTCTGCCAGGATTTCAGCGCCAGGATCGAGAACGGCGAGCTCGACCTCGCCGTGGCGATGCGCCGGGCCGGCGAAACCGGTGGAACGGTGCTGCGCCGCTCGCGCTATGTCTGGGCCGCGGCCGAGGGCTTCGCGGTTCCGCCGGGATCGTCGCTGCCGCTGGCGCTGTCGAACCCGCCTTGCCTGTGCCGCACCGTCGCTATCGAGGCCCTCGCCGGCTCGAGCGTCGAGTGGCATATCGGCTTCACCTCGGCCAATCTGCATGGGTTGCGGGCGGCGATGCTGGCCGGGCTCGGCGCCTCCATCATCGCCGATGACGAGATCGAACCGGGAATGGAAGTTCTCGCGCCGAGCTATGGCCTGCCGCCGCTGCCCGATCTCGAGTTCGCGCTGATCTGGTCTGCCGGCGGCAAGACGCCCTGCGCCCGCGAGCTCGGCCGGTTGATCGCCGACGCCGCGAAGCGCCTCGGCGGGCCCGTGGTCCATCGGCCGACACGTCCCAAGGAGCCCGCTGACGCGCCGGCTTAGCTGAAGGCGCCAACCGATTCGACCGATTCGGGTTTTCCGGTTTCCCGGCGGGGAGTGACGCCGCTATCCGGACCAGCGCACGCTCACCTGATCTGCCGGCACTGGTGCCGCGCCGCGCTCGCCAGGCACTCCTGCGCCTTCCTGGCGGCGTCGAATTCGCGCAGCAGCCAGAACCCCGCTCCGATCATCACCAGCACGGCGATGATCGCGAGCAGGTTCACCGTCATGCGCCACTGCTCGTCCGGCTCCTCATCCTGGCGCCGGACCATGGCGCTCAGCCTCCGGCCGGCCGGACGATCGAGAACAGCTCGCTGACCTCAGCGTAATCGTTGTAGCCACAGCGCGCGATCGGATTGGCCTTGGCCGTGTCGAAGCGGCCGTCCTGGACAAAGGCCTCGCCCACATAGGCGGCGACGACCTGGCCGAGGACCATCCAGCGCGGCACGTCATTGCCGTCGATATCCCTGAGCTGCTGGATCGAGAGCAGCTTGCATTCGAGCGCCGCGGGGCTGGCGGCGACCCGCGGCGGCTTGACGATCCGCGAGGGCGCCATCTCCAGCCCGGCATGAGCGTATTCGCTCTCTCCCCGCGGCAGCGGCGCCGAAGTCAGGTTCATCTGCTGGTCGAGCGCCTTGCTCACCAGGCTGCAGGTGAACTCGCCGGTCTCCTCGATGAAGGCGACGGCATCCTTCTTGTTCTCGGAGGAGAACATCACGATGTTCGGCCGCGACGAGATCGCGTTGAAGAAGCTGTAGGGCGACAGGTTGACCTCGCCCTTGGCGTTCACCGCGCTGATCCAGCCGATCGGTCGGGGCGTCACGATCGCCTTGAACGGATCGTGCCGGAAGTCGAGATCGCGCCCTTCATCAGTGTAGTACATCGCGTTCACGCTCCGAACCGGCTGACGATGGCGGCAAGGTCCGGCCGCTCCCGGTCGGCCGGGCGGCCGTCGGCCTTGCCGAGATGGACGAAGCCGGCGATGCGCTCGTCCGCTTCGAGCCCGAAGGCGTCCAGCACCTTGCGGTCGAAGGCGAACCAGTTGGTCAGCCAGGAGCCGTTGAAGCCGAGCGCCTCGGCGGCGATCAGCATGTTCATGCAGACCGCTCCGGCCGAGAGCTCCTGCTCCCATTCCGGGATCTTCTCGTGCTTGCGGGCCCGCGAGACCACGGCGATCACCACGGGAGCGTGAAGCAGGCGCTTGCGCTCGAACGCCACCTTCTCCTCGTCGGCCTGCGGATTGCGCTCCTTGAAGACATCCGCGACGATCTCCGCCGCCTTCTCCTTGGCGGCGCCGGAGAAGACGATGAAGCGCCAGGGCGCGAGCTTGCCATGGTCGGGCACACGCGCCGCTATCGTGAGAATCTCGCCGAGTTGGGCCTCGTCAGGGCCTGGAGCGGATAGAAATTGCGGCGGCACCGAGCGACGGAGCTTGAGCAGGGAGAGCGTGTCGGTCATGAACGATCCGGAAGATGGCGCAGCGGCGGGAAACCTTGGTTCCCCAGTTAAGGTTTCGCCATGATGAGGACAAGCGAACCTGCTCCCTCCCCGGTGCAAGGACGATGACGGCGCAGCGCATGTTTCAACGCGACGAGTTCAAGATTTTTGCGGCGCCGCCCGCACGGGTGTCACTGGCAATGGCGGCAGCGCTGTTCCTGTCGCTGACGGCTGCAGCGCCCACCCTCGCCCAAACTCCCGGCACAGCACCCTCGTCCACGACACCCGGCTCGCCGCCGCCTGTCGCAGCGCCGACCGCGCGTCCTGGTCAGGCGATGCTGTCGCTCGGCGCTCAGTTCTCCGGCAACCGCAAGCCGATCCGCTCCGGCCTGGTCTGGCGCGTGCTGGCAGAATCGTCCGACGGCTCGCCGCCACGCATCGTCGCCCGCTCCAGCGAGGCGGAGCCCAGTTTCCCGCTCGATCCCGGCGTCTATCTGCTCCATGCCGCCTATGGCTTCGCCAGCGCGACCAAGCGCGTCACGCTCGGTTCGCAGGGACTGAGCGACCGGCTCAGCATCAGCGCCGGCGGGCTCTCGCTCGCCGGCTCGATCGGCGAGACGCCGATCGCGCCCAACCTCTTGAACTTCTCGGTGTTCGTGCCGCTACAGGGCAATTCGGAAGGTCGCCTGGTCGCGTCCAACGTCAAGTCCGGCGAACTGATCCGGCTGCCGGAGGGCATCTATCACATCGTCTCGACCTATGGTGATTCCAACGCCATCCAGCGCTCCGACGTCAGAGTCGAATCCGGCCAGGTCACGCAGGCGACCCTGCATCATCGCGCCGCCCAGGTGACGCTGAAGCTCGTCGCCGGTCCCGGTGGCGAGGCCTTCGCCGGCACCGCCTTCAGCGTGCTCACCCCCGGCGGCGACGTCATCCGCGAGGCGATCGGCGCCTTCCCGCAAGTGATCCTGGCCGAGGGCGACTATGTCCTGATCGCCCGCCAGGAGGGCCAGGTCTTCTCGCGCGACTTCAAGGTCGAGGCCGGGCGCGATCGCGATATCGAGGTGATCGCGCGCTGACGCCGTTTCAATTCGTCGGCTTGCCCGGCCCGGCGCCCTCGCCGAGCTCGGCAAGGATGCCGTCGGCGAGGCGGATGCCGAAGCAGCGATACCCGGCCTCGACCACCTGGAGCCCGTCCATGCCGACGATCTCCTCCTGGCTGAACTGCTTCGAGCCCGACCAGCTCTTCATCATGCCGTAGCGCGGAAAGATCGGAACCCCGCTCTCGACGGCCGCCTTCGCCAGCACGGCGCGATAATCGTCGTATTTCGGATAGCGCCCCTCGCGCTGCAGCCAGGGCATGTCCATCAGCACGAGATCGATCCCGGCCTCCTGCAGCTTGTGGGCGCCCTTGCGCAGGATCTTCGCCAGCTTCTCCTCGCCGATGTCACGAATGGCGTCGTTCACCGCCGTCTGCCAGATCACCAGAGAGGGTTTCTCGGGGATCACCTCATTGTCGAGTCGCAGATACATCTCATAGGCCGACTGGCCGCCGACGCCGAGATTCGTGACCTTGATCTCTCGCCCGGGCAGGCGCCGGCGCAGTTCCGCCTCGAGCACGGCGGGGTAGCTGCGGTCGGGATCGCTCGCCCCGGTCCCCGCCGTGCTCGACGAGCCAAGCGCGATGATGCTGAGCCGGTTGGTCTCCGTCAGGATGCGCTTCGACGCCGCCAGCGAGGGCTTGAACGGGTGCTGGGCTGCGCCGGCGCGGCAGCGTCCATCGGCCATCTGCGCAAGCGGCTTGGGCCCGGCCAGTGCCGGCACCGCCGACGCCAGGATCAGAAGAAGGGCGCTCAGGCCGTGGCGGCCTGCTCGCGAGGAGCGCTGGCGGCGCGTGCCGTGAGCGTCTTGTACCACGAGAGAAAGGTTCCTAGCCCGAGCAGGATGGTAATCCCGCCCAGTGTCACGAGCAACTGCACCCAAAGGGTGAATGAGGTCTCCGCAAGGATGATCTGCCCGGCGATCGCCAGCACGATTCCGGCGCAGAACACTTCGAGCGAATGCCGCCCCAACGCAGCGAGCCGCTGGCCAGCCAGGCCGCTCAGGATCCTCGCATTGGGCTTGACGAAGCGCAGCGCGAGCCAGGTCAGCGCCGCCAGATGAGCGACACGCGGCCAGGCGAGATTGGTCTTGTCGATGCCGATCTGCAGGCTGTCGATCCAGTCGTTCAGCAGCGTGATGCCGAATGGATTGCCCGAAGACAGCTTCACCATCGCGGCGAACAGCAGGACGCCCACCGCCGCGACGTCGAGCAGGCGCAGCTTCGGCAGGCTCGCGCCGACGAGACCGAAGCGTCCGATGACGACGCCGAGGGTGAACAGCATCTGCCAGGCGAAGGGATTGAAGAACCAGCCTCCCTCGCCCGGATGATTCGGCAGGTTGAGACCGGCATGGGTGGCTCCCTGCCAGATCGCGAAAGAGGCCAGCAGCGCTGCGAGCGGACTCGTCCGCGCCGTGACATAGATCAGCGGGAACAGCGCCAGCAGGACGATGTAGAGCGGCAGGATGTCGAGATAGAACGGCTGGTAGACCAGCCCGAGCGCATTGACGATCGCCGCTTGCGTGTCGCTGAAGAAGGGCTGGATATTGATCGCCTCGACATAGAGCGCGTTCTGGGTTCGCACCACCGCCGTCGCGACGATGCCGCAGACCAGCACGAACAGCGCCAGATGCGCGATGTAGAGCGTCCAGATCCGTGCGCCGACCTTGAGCGAGCCGACGAGCAGTCCCCGCTGGTCGATCAGCCGGCCATAGGCGAAGGCCGCCGAGACGCCGGCGAGGAGCACGAAGACGTCGGCAGCATCGGAGAAGCCATAATTATGCGGCATCACGCTCGAGACGATGTTGCCCGGCATGTGATTGACGAAGATGACGAGCAGGATCAGGCCGCGGATCACGTCGATGCGCAGGTCGCGGCTGGGCGAGGCCGCTTCGCGCGGGCCCTTTCCAAACAGCATCAGGCGCCAGAATCCGCTCACGTCACCACCGCATCCACCTGCACGGCCTGTGAGGCAGCCGCACATTCGTTCATCTGCCGTTCATCTTAACATTGTGTTGCGAGCAAGGCTCCGCGGCCAGGGATCACAACCCTGTGCATCAACGTGACGGAGAGGCTTTGTTTCAGCGGTGGACGGCGCATGCAGGCCACGATCCGTCAGCGGCTTCAACGGCCTGTCACGGATCGCATCACTCTTGAACGAGTGATCGCATGAGCTGGGTGGGTAGCCGAACTGCGCTAGGCGTCTGCGTCCTCGGCCGCCTTCGTCGCATCCCGCTTCTTCTCGACCCTGCGTACGGAGAAGACCGAGAGCTCGTAAAGCAGCAGCATCGGGATCGCGAGCATCAGCTGCGAGATCACGTCGGGCGGAGTCAGCACGGCTGCGACCACGAAGACGAAGACGATAGCGTAGCGGCGCTTCTCTCGCAGGAAGGTCGAATCGATGATTCCCGCCTGGCCGAGCAGGGTCAGGATCACCGGCAGCTGGAACGAGATGCCGAAGGCGAAGATCAGCGTCATGATCAGCGAGAGGTACTCGCTGACCTTGGGCAGCAGGGCGATGCCGGCCTGCCCCTCGCTCGCCGCCTGCTGCATGCCGATCGAGAACTTCATCAGCACCGGCATGGCGAAGAAGAACACCAGCGCGGCGCCGAGCACGAAGAAGATCGGCGTCGCCGCCAGATAGGGGGCGAAGGCCTGGCGCTCGTTCTTGTAGAGGCCGGGCGCGACGAATTTGTAGATCTGCGTCGCGATCACGGGGAAGGCGAAGAAACCAGCGCCGAATGCAGCGACCTTGATATGGGTGAAGAGCAGCTCAAGCGGCCCGGTATAGATCAGCTGCGCATTGGCGCTCGACCCCGCCGCCCAGACATAGGGCAGGACGAGCGTGTTGTAGATCTGCGTCGAGAAGGCGAAGCAGATGAAGAACATGATCAGGAAGGCGATGAGCGACTTGATCAGTCGCGAGCGCAACTCGATCAGATGGTCGATCAGCGGCGCGCGCGAGGCCTCGATCTCGTCCTCGCCGTCGCGCTTCGGCTGGGTATCCGCTTCGACGACGCTCATGCCGTCTCTCCGCCTTCGACCTCGGCGGTCTTGGTCTTGCGCTTGCGCGCGGGCTTGGCCGGCGGCTCTTCAGCTACGGCCTCGGTCGGCGCGGCCGGCTCCTCGGTCGCGGCGGCCTTGCGGCGGCGCTTCGGCTTTGTTTCCGGCTCAGGCTCGCCGACGGGCACCGGCTCGATGCTGACCGGCGCGGGCAGATCGGGAGCCGGAAGCTTGGCGAGCGTCGCCTCGGCCTCCGCCATCGCCTTGTCGTCGGCATTGGCTGGCTTCGAGGCATCGGCCGCGCCGAAATCCTTCATCGGCTCGATCGGATCGAAATTGGTCGAGGCCTGAATCGAATTGCCGATATCGTCGACCTGCTTCTTCAGGTCGGTGAGCTCGGCCTCGCGCATCGCGTCGTTGAACTGCCCCTGGAACTCGGCGGCCATGCGCCGAATCTTGCCGATCGCCTGCCCGGCAGTGCGCAATGCGCCAGGCAAATCCTTGGGGCCGATCACGACGAGCGCGACGCCCCCGATCAGCAGCATTTCGCTCCAGGCGATGTCGAACATCGACGGCCGGTCCTCTGGAAAGCACGGCGCCCGGAAGGCGCCGGAGTCGTCTCCGATCGGAACTGATCCGATCGACGAGCCCGCTCCTGGGAGATCAGGCCTTGGTCTCGGCCTTGGCCGGCTGCGGGCTCGCGGTCTGGGCCGCCCCGTCGATCACCTTGGGATCGGCCGGCTGCTGCGCGGCCGGCGGCGGGGTCTCGTCCTCCGCCATGCCCTTCTTGAACGACTTGATGCCCTTGGCGACGTCGCCCATCAGTTCGGACACCTTGCCGCGACCGAACAGCAGCATGACGATGACGCCGACGACGATCCAGTGCCAGATGCTGACGCCACCCATGGCGGTACTCCTCCGAAATTGAACGCGCGGCCCGACTTGCCCCGACGGGCCAGATGCTTGTGCCGGAAACTAGGTGTCCCCTACAGGGAACACAAGGACTTCGTCCATCGTAATGTCGATACCGACATCCTCCCCCTCGACGACGGAATCCCGCCGCGTCGGGAAGCGCGCCATCAGCGGCTTGTCGAGCCCGCCGACAGCGAGTTCGATATGGTCGACCTCGCCGAGGAAGCGCCGCGTCACCACCCGCGCCGGCAGGCAGAAGCCCTTCGGCACCAGCCGGATCGCCTGGGGCCGGATCGCGAGCACCGCCGCTCCGTCCGGCAAATCCGGCGCCGGAAAGCGGCCAAGCGGCGTATCGACCTCGCCATCGCGGACGACCGTCTCGATCTCGGTAAGATCGCAGAAAAATCGGGCGGCAAAGAGGCTGGCGGGCCGGCGGTAGAGCTCTTCGGCGGTGCCGGTCTGGACGATGCGGCCCTGCTGCATCAGCACGATCCGGTCGGCGACGCGCATCGCATCCTCTGGATCGTGCGTCACGATGATCGAGGTCGCGCCGATCTCCTGCAGCAGCGCCATGGTCTCGTCACGCACCACGTCACGCAGCCGGCGGTCGAGATTGGAGAAGGGCTCGTCCATCAGGAGCACACCGGGGCGCGGCGCCACTGCCCGCGCCAGCGCCACGCGCTGCTGCTCGCCACCGGACAGCATGTGCGGATAGGCCTCGGCGAGATCGGCGAGGCCGACGCGGGCGATGGCGCGCAACGCCGTCGCATCGGCCTCGGCATTGCCGTAGCCGCGCAGGCCGAAGCGGACATTCTCGCGTACGGAAAGATGCGGAAAGAGCGCATAATCCTGGAAGACGAGGCCGACCCCCCTCGCCTCCGGCTCGACGAAGCTGCCGGGCGATGAGACGTCGCGACCTTCGAGCAGGACTCGGCCCGAACTCGGCCGCTCGACCCCGGCGGCGAGCCGCAGCAGCGTCGTCTTGCCGCAGCCGGAATGGCCGAGCAGCGCGACGATCTCGCCCGGTGCGACGCTGAGCGAGACATTGTCCAGCGCGGTCACTGCGCCGAATCGCTGGGTGACGCCGTCGAAGCCGAGCGCCATCGGGATGGCGGCGCCGGCGGTGCCGCGCCGTCCCCAATCCAGCCAGCGCATCTTGCTTTCGGTCCGAGCCAAGTCGTTCTCCTGCCGGCCCGCCGGGCGCGATCGCCTGCGCTGTGCTAGCTGGCGTCGCCGTCGTCAAGCGGCGTGAACAGGTCGCCGAGCGGGTCCTCGTCGTCACGCAAGCCCGGATCGTCGTCCGGCACCGGCACGGTGAGGTCCTTGGCGAGGCGCCCCTCGATGAAGCCGGCGCCCTTCAATTCCTCCAAGCCCGGCAGGTCGTCGATGCGGTCGAGCCCGAAATGATCGAGGAAGGCCGGCGTCGTGCCGAAGGTCACCGGCCGCCCCGGCGAGCGCCGGCGGCCGCGCAGACGAACCCAGCCGGCCTCGAGCAGGATGTCGAGCGTGCCCTTGGCGGTGGCGACGCCGCGGATCTCCTCGATCTCCGCCCGTGTCACCGGCTGGTGGTAGGCGATGATGGCGAGCGTCTCCAAAGCGGCGCGTGAGAGCTTGCGCGGCGGCTCGGCCTCCGGTGCGAGCAGATAGGCAAGATCGGGTGCGGTACGGAAGGCATGGCCGCCGGCGACGCGCTGCAGCGTCACCCCGCGCAGGGCATAAGTCTGCTGCAATTCGGCGATCACCCGCTCGATCGGCACATTTGCCGGAACCGATTTCGCCAACTCCTCGGCCGGGAGCGGCTGCACCGAAGCGAATAGCAGCGCCTCGACGATGCGGCAGGCGCGCGCAAGCGCTTCGTCGGCATCCCAGTCGTCCTCGCGTTCGGCTTCAGCCACGGCCATCAGCGCCTCACAGGCCGAGCGTCGGCGGCCGCGCCGAGCGGCGGCGAACATAGAGCGGCGAGAAGGCGCCGTCCTGGCGCAGGTCGAGCACGCCCTCGCGCACCATCTCGAGCATGGCCGAGAGCGAAGAAGCCCTGACCGTCGCGCTCATCGTCTCCAGCGGCATCCCGTGACTGCGCATGTAGCGGGTGAGATACCCGTCGATCGCGGTCCATTCGCCGGCCTCGCCAACCAGCCGCGCCAGCGCCTCGCGCGCGTCGACCAGCGACAGCACCTGGCGCTGGCCGACGCTCATCGGCTGGCGGATGCGCTTCTGGCGCTGCTGCGCATAGGCGGCCAGCAGGTCGTAGAGCTCAGCCTCCCAGACGGGCCGTCCCTCGAAGGCGATCACCTCCGGCTCGCCGCGGGCGAAGACGTCGCGGCCGAGCCGCTCGCGGGTGGCGAGCCTTTGCGCGGCCGCGCGGATCGTCTCCAGCCGCTTCAGGCGCAGCGCCAGGGCTGTCGCGAGGTCGGCTGCGCTCGGCTCTTCGCCCTTGGGCGGCTCCGGCAGCAGCATCCGCGATTTGAGATAGGCCAGCCAGGCCGCCATCACGAGGTAGTCGGCTGCGAGCTCCAGCCGCAGCGCCCGCGCCGTCTCGATGAAGGAGAGGTATTGCTCGGCCAGCGCCAGGATCGAGATGCGGGCGAGATCGACCTTCTGGCGGCGAGCGAGATCGAGCAGCAGGTCGAGCGGCCCTTCATAGCCGTCGACGTCGATCACGAGCGAGGGTTCGCCGGTCGCGCGCTCCGGCGTGCCGTCCTCCTGGAATGGCAGCTCAGCGGCCATCGATGGCCAGTTCCCCATGTCCTGCCCCGCCCGTCCGGCGAGGCCGCAACCCCGGGGAGAGAATCAGCCTAACCGCCGCTCAAAGCAAGGGCGCTGGCAAGCTGCGCACGGGCGCTGTCCACATCGAGTGGCTCGGGCTCGTGCCGGATGCGCGCCAGCGCCATCGCGGCGCGGCGGGCACGCTGGCCGCTCATCTCCGGAACGGCGCCGGCGACCGCGACCATCTCGTCCATGATGCCGTGGCAATGCAGCACCACGTCGACGCCAGCCCGGATCGCCGCCTTGGCCTTCTCCTCGAAGGTGCCCGACAGCGCTTTCATCGAGATGTCGTCGGTCATGATCAAACCGTCATAGCCGAGCTCGCCACGCATGATCTCACGGACGATCTTTCGCGAGATCGTCGCCGGCCGGCGTTTGTCGAGCGCAGTGAAGACGACATGCGCCGTCATCGCCAGCGGCATGTCGGCGAGATGCCGGAACGGTCGGAAGTCATGGGCGCGCAGCTCGTCGAGGCTGGCCTCGACCACCGGCAGATCGTGATGGCTGTCGGCCTTGGCCCGGCCATGGCCAGGCATGTGCTTGACCACCGGCAGCACACCGCCTGCCATCAGCCCCTCGGCCGCGGCCCGGCCGAGCGTCGCCACCATGGCGGGATCGCGGGCATAGGCCCGGTTGCCGATCACGTCATGGCTGCCGGCGACGGGCACGTCGAGCACCGGCAGGCAGTCGACATCGATGCCGACGCTTTTCAGGTCATGCGCCATCAGGCGCGCCGAGAGCCGGACGATCTCGCGTTGCTGCACGGGGTCGTTGATGGCGAGGAAGGCGAGCGCCGGCGGATAGGGCGGCCAGTGCGGCGGCCCCATGCGTTGGACCCGCCCACCTTCCTGGTCGATCAGGATCGGCGCCTGCCAGCCGACGCAATCGCGCATCTGCGCCGTCAGCGCAGCCACTTGCGCTGGGTCCTGCGTATTCCGCTTGAAGAGAATGAAGCCCCAGGGCCGGGCGTCGCGGAAGAAGGCCCGCTCATCCGGGGTGAGGCTCGTGCCGAGGCAGCCGGCGATGAAGGCGCGCGAGGTCATGGCGCCGTTATCGCCGATTCGCTGGCCATGGGCATTGCGTCATTGCGGGGGGGTGGGCGCGAACAACCCGGCCGCGCCGTCATTCTCGGGCGAAGCGAAGCGCAGACCCGAGAATCTCCGGACAAGAAGGCTCTGGCCGGAGCCTTCTCCGGCCAGAGATACTCAGGTCAAGCCCGAGTATGACGGCATCTACCGCAGCGACTGCGACGCCTGCGCGTTGAAGGCGTCGAACGGCAGCTCGGCGACGCGGAACCAGAGCTGCTCCTTCTTCCAGTACGGCAGGAAGGAATCCCACAGCGTCTTGAAGTTCGGGTTCTTCGCCGCCTGGTCGGCATAGAGCGCGAAGGCCTCCTTGAAGGCGGCCTGCATCACGTCCTGCGGGAAGGCGCGCAGCTCCGCACCGGAAGCGATCAGGCGCAGCAACGCGTCCGGATTGCCGTGGTCGTATTTCGCCATGCAGAGCGCGTTCGCCTCGGCGCAGGCCGCCTCGACGACGGCTCGGTAATGCGCTGGCAGCCCGTTCCACTTCTCCTGGTTGGCGATGAAGCTGACATTGGCGCAGCCCTCCCAGAAGCCGGGATAATAGTAGTACTTCGCCACCTTCACGAAGCCGAGCTTCTCGTCGTCATAGGGGCCGGAGAACTCGGCCGCGTCGATCGTGCCGCGCTCCAGCGCCGGGTAGATGTCGCCGCCGCCGAGCGTCTGCGGGACGACACCGAGCTTGGCCATGATCTGGCCGCCAAGGCCGGCGATGCGGAACTTCAGACCCTGCAGGTCCGCGGCGCTCTTGATCTCCTTGCGGAACCAGCCGCCCATCTGCGCGCCGGTGTTGCCGGACGGAATCGTGTGCACGCCGAACTTCTTCATCAGGTCGCGGCAGAGCTCGAGCCCGCCCCCCTGGTAGAGCCAGGCGTTCTGTTGGCGGGTGTTGAGCCCGAAGGGCAGCGAGGTCTCGAAGGCGAAGGCGGTGTCCTTGCCGATATAGAAGCTCGCCAGCGTGTGGCTGCACTCGACCGTGCCGTTCTGGACGGCGTCGAGCGCCTGCAGCGCCGGGACGATCTCGCCGGCGGCGAAGGTCTGGATCTGGAAGTTCCCGTCGGTCGCCTCGGCGACGCGCTTGGCGACTTGCGTCGAGATGCCGAACAACGTGTCGAGGCTCTTCGGATAGCTCGAGGTCAGACGCCAGTTGATCTTCGGATTGGTCTGCGCGATCGCCGGCGCGGCGATGGTCGCGGCGGCGGCCCCGGCGGCGGTCGTCTTGATCAGCTTGCGGCGGTCCATGGCGTTCCTCTCATCTGGCGAGTGCCCGGCGCCTTGCGGGCGCGGCTCGTCTGGGTCGCGCGACGCTACCTCGCCTGCCGCAGCGGCAAAACGGCGCCGCTGGAGGAGCGGCATGCGCCGGGGACAGGACGCTTCAGCGCGCGGCGCCGCGGGCCAGCAGCCCGGCCCCCAGCATGGCGAGGCGGCAGACCGTGCGCGTGCCAAGACCGTCGATGTCGGCTTCCGGCACGAATTCGACGATGTTGAAGCCGATGATCGGCGCCCGCTCCGCCACACCGTTCAGCAACGTGACGACATCGCCATAGGTGAGCCCGCCGGGCGTGCGACCGAGGACCCCGGGCACGACTGTGGGATCGAAACCGTCGACATCGAAGCAGACCACCACCGGCCGGCCGGGCGGCACCGCCTCGATCGCCGGTGCCATCCCCCTCGCCCGCAGGATACTCATGTCGATCAATTGCGCTCCGGCGGCCCTTGCCTCCGCCACGTCCGAAGGTCGGGCGCTGCCGGTGCCGCGCGCGCCGACCTGCACGATCGCCTTGACGCCATCCAGCTCCGAAGCGCGTCGCATCGTGCTCGACAGGCCGAAACGCTCGCCCTCGACCTCCTCGCGCCAGTCGATATGGGCATCGACCTGCAGGATGGTGATCTCGCCTCGTTCGGCGAAGGCGGCGAGCGCCGGAATCTGGACGCTGTCATCGCCGCCTAGCAGCAAGGGCGCAGCGCCACGCCCCAGTAGCGTCCGGTAGGCGGTCGTGATTCGCGCACGATTGCCGGGCAGATCGGCTGGGTCGAAGGCGATGTCACCGCAATCGACCAGCCGCCCTCCATCAGGCAGCAGCGGCCCGCCGAGATCGAAATCGTAATGCGTGAGCTTGGCGACCTGAGCCGCACTGGCGCTGCGAATGGCGGCTGGCGCCGATCCGCTATGAGCGCGCCCCGACCGATAGGGCGTCGCAGCCGGAACGCCGATGATCGCGACCGCACCGGGCGGCACAGCCTCCAGCGCTGAACTCTCGCACTCGAGGAAGCGCGGATCGGCAGCACGACCGGGAACTGGGTGGGGAGACATTGATAGGCCTGTATCACTTGGGGCTCGACTAGCCTGCCCCGCCAGCGAAGCGCCGCGCAAGCAAAAGCCGGCCGCGAGGATCGCGGCCGGCTCGGGTTCTATCGGCGGCGGATGTCGGCTTCGCCCGCGCCTGATCAGTTCTTGGCGATGAAGCACTGCCCGCCGGCAGCCTGCAGCGCCGAGCACATCGAGCTCGCATCCTCGCGGGAGTACGGGCCGACGCGCAGGCGGTAGACCGTCTTGCCGCCGGCAAGTTCGGTCTTGCGCACGATCGGGCTCTGGCCACTGAGCTGGCCGGGATATTTCCGCTGCAGCGCCGCGAAGGTGGCGCGGGCCTCGGCCTCGCTGCCCGGCGCGCCGAGCTGCACGGCGAAGCCGCCATTCGGGTCGGCCCGCGGCGCCGTCGCCGCCGGCGGCTCGGCCTGCTGCGGCGCGAGCGCCGCGGTGCGGGTGGCGGCAGGCGGGGTCTGCGAAGCCGGCGGCGTGGCCGGAGCCGCGGCGCGCTCCTGCGTCTTGGGCGCTGCAGCCGGGGTCGCGCTCGGCTGCGACGGGCGGGCAGCAGCCTGCGCCTGGGTCGCCGACGGCGGGGTGGCCGGCCGGCTCGCCGGGGCGGAGCCCGTCACGATGCCCTGCCCTGCTCCATTCGCGGCAACTTCGTTGCTCGCGGCCGGCGTGCCATCGGGACGGATCGCGACGGTGCGCACCTTGCGCGGCTCGCCGAGGCCAGGCACGGCCGGAATCGGCACCAGGCCCGGCTCGGCCGGAACGAGAGCCGCTGCAGCGGTATCGGTCGGCGTGATGCTACCATTGGACGGCTGCGTCGGGCGCGGAGCCATGGAGCGCGCCGCCTGCTGCACATCGACCGGCTGCTCCTCACGGCTGACAACCTTGGTCTTGTCGGCCGAAGCATCACCGCTGCGCTCGTAGATCTGCTTGTTCTGGTTCGGGATCTCGGCACCGCCGGGATTCACCGGAGCAACTTTGGCGGGGCCGGTATCGGCGGCGATCACCGGCGGCTGGCCGTTGACGCCGGCCGGCTTGCCGTTGCGGAAAACCATGGCGGCGCCGACGCCGCCGATCGCCACCACGACCAACGCCGCAGCGGTCAGCATGCCTTTGCGCGAACGCGAGCGCCGGAAATCACGGGGCTCGTCATCGAAAGCCTGCTGCTGCGCCTCATAGTCGGGCTCAGCCTGATCGTAGGCCGGCGCGGGCTGCGACTGGTAGGCGTGCACCTGCCCGGCCGCCTCGTCGAGATCGCGCGGCTGCTCCGGGACATAGGCATGCGGCCCCTCCGTCTGCATCGCATAAGGCTGCGCATGCGACGGGGCCGGGCGCGGCTCCGGCTCGTCATAGTCCTGCACGGGCGCCACCGGCGCCTTCGCGACCGGCTGCGGCGGCGTGGTCCGCACCGGCTCAGTCCGGCGCAGCAGCGCCTCGAACTCGTCCAGCGCACCGCGGACGTCGGCGGCCGGAGGTGGGGCTGGCTGCGCCGGCGGCGTTGTCACCAGCGTCGGCTGGAAGCTCGGCTCGGTCCGGTTGGACGCCCACGAGACGGGCTGCGCCGCCGGAGCGGCAGGACGCGCCTGCTCGGCCGGGCGCCCGGCGAAGAGCTCCTTCAGCGGGTCGTCCTGACCGACGAGACGGGTCAGCTCCATCAACGGATCGGAGGCCGCGCCCGGCTTCTGCGGCTGGGCCGCTCCGCGCAGCTGACGCTCCAGATCGTCGAGATCGAGGGCGAAACGGTTCCTGGCTGGCTCGCTCATGACTTGATCCACTCCAGCGCGTGCCGTCATCCATCAAAGGACGTCGCCACCACGCGGTCAATCTGACGAAAGCTCTAGCCGACCCACCTTCCGGCATGCCGGCCAACGCCGCCTTCGTATCGGACCCGGTGGGCGCTGGCCGGATCGTCCTGATCCGCAAAGCACCCGATGCGCCGGGATGGATCCCGTCAGCGCATCTCCTCCGGCGCCGTCACCCCAACGACCGCCAGACCGGAAGCAAGGACGCTGCGCACCGCATGCACGAACGCCAATCTTGCCGAGGTCGACTTTCGATCAGTTTGATTAACGAACCGTAATTGCGGCGAGTCTTTGCCCTTGTTCCATAGCGAGTGAAAGGCGCTGGCCAGATCGTGCACGAAGAAGGCGACACGATGGGGCTCATGTGACGAAGCCGCGGCGTCGATCATCCTCGGATAGGCCGCGATCATCTTGACGATGCCGATCTCCGACTCATCGGTCAGCAGGTTGAGATCGGCCTGCGCCAGCGCCTGCGGCGTGAGGTCGAGATCCGGGAAAGCCTCGGCTGCCTGGCGGAAGATCGAGGCGCAGCGCGCATGCGCGTACTGGACGTAGAAGACCGGATTGTCCTTCGACTGCTCGACAACCTTGGCGAGATCGAAGTCGAGCGTCGCATCGTTCTTGCGGAAGATCATCATGAAGCGCACCGCGTCGCGGCCGACCTCGTCGATGACCTCGCGCAGCGTGACGAAGTCGCCGGAGCGCTTCGACATCCGGACCTGCTCGCCATTGCGCAGCAGCCTGACCAGCTGGCAGAGCTTGACGTCGAGTGCGCCCTCGCCGTTGGTCACCGCCTTCACCGCCGCCTGCATGCGCTTGACGTAGCCGCCATGGTCGGCGCCCCAGACGTCGATCATCTCGGCGAAGCCGCGGGTGAACTTCGAGCGGTGATAGGCGATGTCGTTGGCGAAATAGGTGTAGCTGCCATCCGATTTCAGCAGCGGCCGGTCGACATCGTCGCCGAACTTGGTGGCGCGGAACAGGGTCTGCTCGCGGTCCTCCCAGTCATCGTCCTTCTGGCCCTTGGGCGGCGGCAACCGGCCTTCATAGACCAGGTCGCGGGCGCGCAGGTCCTCGATCGTCTGATGGACTGCGTTGGAGTTGCCCTCCCGGCCTTGCAGCGAGCGCTCCGAGAAGAACAGGTCATGGACGACTCCAAGCGCAGCGAGATCGTCGCGGATCATCGCCATCATGCCGTCGATCGCCGCCTGACGCACCAGCGGCAGCCAGTCCCATTCCGCCTTGTCGCGCAGCGCCGGGCCATATTGCTCGGCGAGCGCCTGCCCGACCGAGATCAGGTAATCGCCGGGATAGAGCCCTTCCGGAATTGCGCCGATATCCTCGCCCAGCGCCTCGCGATAGCGCAGGAAGGCGGAGCGGGCGAGCACGTCGACCTGCGCGCCGGCATCGTTGATGTAGTATTCGCGGGTGACGTCATGGCCGGCGAAGGCGAGCAGGCTCGCCAGCGCATCGCCGAACACCGCGCCGCGGCCATGGCCGACATGCATCGGCCCGGTCGGATTGGCCGAGACATACTCGACATTGATCCTCGGGGCGCCCTTGGCGGCGCCGCGGCCATGCTCCGTGCCAGCCAGCACCGCCGACTTCAGAACCTCAGTGAAAACAGCAGGTTGCAGCGTCAGGTTGATGAAGCCGGGGCCGGCGATCTCGGCCTTGAGCACGTCGCCGTCCTTGGCCAGTTCGGCAACGACCAGCTCGGCGAGCGCGCGCGGCGCCATGCCGGCCTCCTTGGCCAGCACCATGGCGGCGTTGATGGCGAGATCGCCATGAGCCGGATCCTTGGTCGGCTCGACCACGACGCGCGCCAACGACAGCCCGGCGGGAATGCGGCCAGCTTCCGCCAATCCGGTCAGGATGGTGGCGAGGCGTGCGGAGAAAGTCTCGAAAATGTTCATGGCGACCAGAGATGCATAAGGAAAGCGGCCCGGCCCTATCGCAGCGAGGGGGTGGCGTCAAACAGGCGCCGGTGCTCGTCGAGCGCGTAGGAATCGGTCATGCCGGCGATGTAGTCGGAAACCCGGCGCGCCAGACGCGCCTCGTCGAGTTCCTCGCATCCAGCCGCCCATTCCGCTGGCATGGCCTGCGGCTGCGCGCTGAAACGCACGAACAGGTCGCGGACGATGTCGGCCGCCTCCTTGCGGATCACGCCGATGCGCGGATGCCGGTACATGTTCGGATAGAGGAAGCCCTTGATCGCCTTGTCGGCCGCGACGATTGCAGGCGAGAAGGCGGCGACCGGCGCCCCGGCCCGCCTGATCGCGTCGGCATCGGCAGGAGCCAGCGCCGCGATCCGCGCTTCGGACTCACGGATCACGTCTTCGACGAAGCGGGTGATCACCCGGCGCACCATTTCGTTGATCGCGCGCGGGCGCTCCAGTCCGGGATGCAGGGCGTCGATCTCGTCGAGCAGCTCCGCGAGGAAAGGCACCGCGCGCAGTTCGGCAAGGTCGAACAACCCGGCCCGCAGGCCGTCGTCGATGTCATGGGCGTTGTAGGCGATGTCGTCGGCGAGCGCCGCAACCTGCGCTTCGGCCGAGGCGTGGCTACCCAGCCAGAGGTCCTGCTTCTCCTGGTATTCGAGGATGGCGACCGGAATGCCGGTCCTGGCATAGCGCTCGGTCGGCCTGCCCTCGGCATCGAGCAGCGGGCCGTTGTGCTTGACCAGCCCTTCGAGCGTCTCCCAGGTCAGGTTGAGCCCGTCGAAGCCGGCATAGCGCCGCTCCAGCCGGGTGACGATCCGCAGCGTCTGGGCGTTGTGATCGAAACCGCCGAAGTCGATCATGCACTCGTCGAGCGCGTCCTCGCCAGTATGGCCGAAGGGCGTGTGACCGAGATCATGCGCCAGCGCCAGCGCCTCGGCGAGGTCCTCGTCTAGCCCGAGTGCACGCGCCAACGCTCGGGCGATCTGCGCCACCTCGATCGTATGGGTCAGGCGGGTGCGGAAATGGTCGCCCTCATGCGAGACGAAGACCTGCGTCTTATGTTTCAACCGTCGGAAGGCGGTGGAATGAATGATGCGGTCACGATCGCGCTGGAACGGATTGCGCGTCGCCGATCCCGGCTCCTCGACCAGCCGGCCGCGACTCGTGGCAGCGCGGCAGGCGTAGGGAGCGCGCCAGCGGTCGCCAGGCTCGCGGGCCACGGCGGAAGTGGTATCGTGTGCGTGCGGCATGTCTGCTTGCTGCATGGCAGCCCCGTCGGGAGGCGCGGCTTGAAGCAACGCCTGCAGGCCATTACCTTTGCGGGTGAGGCAGGAGCAAGGATGTTCTGCGCATGACCATGGCGACCGAGGCCAATCCGCACGCGATTTCGCTGACCGACAAGGCCGCGAGCCGCATTGTCGCGGTGATGGCGAACGAAGCTCCCGGCTCGATGCTGCGCGTCAGCGTCGCCGGCGGCGGTTGCTCTGGGTTCCAGTACGTCTTCGATGTCGACCGCGAGAAATCGCCGGACGATTTCGTGATCGAGCGCGATGGCGCGACCGTGCTGATCGACGAGACCTCGCTCGAACTGCTCGACGGCTCGACCATCGATTTCGTCGACGACCTCGTCGGCCAGTCGTTCAGGATCATCAATCCGAACGCGACCAGCTCGTGCGGCTGCGGAACCTCGTTCGCGCTCTGAACCGACTCCCGGCGCTCCTTCACAGGAGCGCCTTGCCCCTGAGCGGCGGCGGCGATCAATGCTCCAGCGCCAGTTCGATCAGGCGCGATATCGCGATCTCCTCGAGAAAGCGCAGGTCGTGGCTGACGACGAGCAGGGCTCCGTCGTAGGCGCGCAAGCCCGCCTCGATGATCTCGATCGATTCGATATCGAGATGGTTGGTCGGCTCGTCGAGGATCAGCAGGCTCGGTGGATTGTTCCCGCCCAGCACGCAGGCCAGGCCCGCCCGCATGAGTTCGCCGCCGCTCAGCGTCGCGACCTCCTGCAACGCGGCAACGGCCCGGAACTTGAAGCGGGCAAGCGCGGCCCGGCAGGCGTTCTCGTCGCTGCCGGGATTGAGCCGCCGGAAATTGTCCCTGATCGAACCCGACGGATCGAGGATGCCGACGTTCTGGTCGAGCAAGGCCCATTCGACACCGAGCCGGACCTCGCCTGACAATGGCGGGAGCTCGCCCGTCAGCAGCCGAAGCAGCGTCGACTTGCCCGAGCCGTTCGGACCAGTCACCGCGACACGCTCGGGCCCGGTCATCTCAAAGGACAGACCCCGGATGATCGGGCGGCCGGGCGCATGGCCGCCATGCAGGCCCGCGACCCGCAGCACCATCTTCCCGGCTACAAGCCCGGACGCGGGAACGGCGACCGAAAGCGGCTGGAGAATCTCGACACGGCTGCGCGCCGCGGTGA
Organism: Rhizobiales bacterium 2SD; assembly: GCA_005502805.1. Taxonomy (GTDB): domain Bacteria; phylum Pseudomonadota; class Alphaproteobacteria; order Rhizobiales; family Beijerinckiaceae; genus Allobosea. Next base: position 346,237 of record SCMY01000004.1, read on the forward strand.
GCGTGGCCTGCGCCTGCCCCTGTTGCCGCTGAGCCAGAAGCGCGGCCTTGCCGCCACTGTTCTCGCTGCGGTTCTTCATCATCCCCATCAGGATGCGCGGCATGTCACGTTTGGCGCGCTTGCGCCTGCCCGCCCCGTCCCTGCGAGCCTGGCGCTCAGCCGCAGCCTGGCTGCTGCGCGCCACGTCGGCGAGACGCTGCTCGGCCGCCGCCAGATCATGCCGCGCGGCAGCCAGGTCTAGCGCTCTTTGCTCCCGGTACTGAGACCAGTTGCCGCCATATCGGGTAGCGCCGAGCGGGCTGAGCTCGACGATGGCGTCCATGGTTTCGAGCAGCTCGCGGTCATGGCTGATCACGATCGCCCCCGTGCGCCAGTCCGAGAGCATGTCGATCACGGCATCGCGGCCGTCGCGGTCCAGATTATTGGTCGGCTCGTCGAGGAGCAGGAAATCGGGCTCGGCGAAGAGCAGCGCGGCGAGGCACACCCGGGTGCGCTGCCCGCCTGACAGCGAGGCGAGAGGCGTCGTCGCCGGCGCGTCCAGCCGGAAGCGAGCGAGAGCCGCGGCAAGACGTGCCTCCAGGGTCCAGTCCGCTTCGGCGATTTCGGCGGCTGTTGCATCCCCGCGCTCGGCCCGGCCCAGCACGGCGAGGGCCGGAGCGACGCCAAACAGATCAGCTACGGTCCCAGCGCAGGTCTGCACTGACGACTGGGCGAGGACCGCCAGCTTGCCGCTCGTGGTGATGCTGCCGGAAGCGGGCGGCATTTCGCCCGAGATCAGCCTGAAAAGCGTGGTCTTGCCGACACCATTGCGGCCGACGAGACCGACGCGCTCAAGCCCGAAAGATAGATCGATATCGGAGAAAAGCCGACGCCCGTCAGGCGTGGACCAGCTCAGTTTGGATAGGGTGATCGAAGCAGGCATGGATACGGAAATCCCCGGCGGCAAGGCGAAGCGGCGTTGCGGTCGGGTGGAGATCCATGTCTGCATTCATCCTGTCTGGCGTGGAGGTGCTCGGTTACGCGAGGGATATGGCATATTCAAGTCGGGGCCTTGGGCAACGCCGGGGCGCCCCGGTCAGGCCGTCAGCACCACCGAGCTGAAGACACGAAGCAGGTCGGCGTCGAGCTTCGCACCCATGCCGACCAGCACGGCGTAGGCCTCTTCGGGCTCCATCGGCGCCTTGTACGAGCGCCGCTCGATCAGCGCGGCATAGATGTCGCAGATCGTGATCATCCGCACGAGGTCCGATATGTCGTCCGCCTGCAGCCCGCGCGGATAGCCCGACCCGTCGAGGTATTCGTGATGACTGCGCGCCGCCTCGACAACCTCGTGGGGAAAGGCGCCCTGCCGTAGCAGCATCTCATAGCCGATCTGCGGATGTTCGCGCACGATCGCGAACTCCTCCGCCGTCAGCTTGCCGCGCTTGTGCAGGATCGCGAGCGGCACGCGCGCCTTGCCGATGTCGTGCAGCACCGCGGCGCTGGTGACGAGCTTGCGCGCCTTTTCCGGAAAACCGAGCGCGCGAGCAAAGGCGGCGGCAAGGCCCGCGACCAGCAGGCAGTGCTGATAGGTGGCGTCGTCATGATTCCAGACCATGTCGAGCCAGGCGCCGAGATCGCGATCATCGGCGGCGCGGTTGATCGCCTCGACACTGCCTTCGATCGCCGCCACCGGCAGAGGCCGGCCTTCGGTAGCGGCCGAGAGCAGATCGGCCATTGCAGCGGATGCAGCGACGAAGCGCTGCTGGATCGGAGCCTGCCCCTCCGGATTGAGGATGCGGCCGATCTCGTCGAGCAGGCTTTTGGCCGAAAGATCCGCCGGCAGGACTGCGCTCGCCCCGATCGCGTTGGCCTGGATTTTCAGGCGCGGAGAGTGATCGCGCAGCAGGCAGAGATAAGGCGTTCCCTTGCGCCTGACCTTGGCCAGCCGATCGCGGACTGCTTCGACCGCGATGCGGCTGGACAGATCGACATCGCTGATGAGCAGCCGGTACGGCGCCACGCCGCCGTCCAGCGGGCGGCGCAGGTCGACGACGTCGCAAGGCCCCCACATCGACAGCAGCCGCTCGAGCTTCTCGCTCTGCTCCAGGCGGTCGGTAATCAGCAGCACGGCAATCGGCATGTCCTCATAACGAGGACACCCTAGCCGCGGGTCCATTGAGGCGCGGTGAAATCGATTCCTTCAAATTCGCCGTTTCGGTTCAGGAGCGGCAAGGCTCACGAATTCTGAGCTTGCCTGCGCATCGCGCTCGCCTCGGCATATTGCAGGAGCCGGTCGAGATCCTCGCGAGCGATGTCGAAGGATTCACCCATCTGCGCCAACGCCTCGTCGATATCCGGAGCGCTAAAAACGGCCGCTGGCGCCGCTTGCGGCACGACATGACCCACCGGCGGCGGCCGATGCGGATAGGTGCGCCGCGTCAGCGCATGGAATGCCACGCCGAGGGCGACCAGCGAAAGCGAGCAGATGCCGATCGGAACGAAGGGAAACATGAAGCCCCATTTCATGACCGCCGGCCCGCCGAGCACCGCGGTGAGAGCCACCGCCCCGCCTGGCGGGTGCAATGAGCGCGTCAGCGACATGACGGCGATGGCGAGCGCGACAGCGAGCGCCGCCGCGATGGTCAGATCCGGTATCGCCCAACCGACGGCAAGCCCGACCAGGGCGGAGATTACATTGCCGCCGATCACCGGCCAGGGCTGCGCCAGCGGGCTCGCCGGCACGACGAAGACCAGCACGGCCGAAGCGCCGATCGGCGCTACAACCAGCGGCGAATGGGTGGGGAAAACGAAGCCTGCCGCGGCCGTGAGCGCGATCGCGGCGAAGACGCCGGCGCAGGCGATAGCACGCTCGGCCAGCGTCGCGCCGGCGAGAATCGGATGGAACAGCTTCACGGCCGGCTCTCCGAAGCCCGTCCCGCCGGCCAGCAGCCGGGCCCAACGTGCCCCAATATTAGTCTCGCGCTGCCTCTATCATGCGCATTACGCACAATTCAACGGCAAAATAGTATATTCACATCACTACATGTGAAATATGCAAATCATTCTCCGCACCACCCTCAAGACAACAAAAAGGCGCCCGAAGGCGCCTTTCCGGAGGGAGTTCTTCTTAGTGCGAACTGGGCGGCCCGCCCTGCTCCAGCCGGATCTCGGCCGCCATCAGCCCCTTCGGCCCCGGTCCGTAGCGTACCAGCACAGCCTGCCCCGGGATCAGCTCGACGATGCCGTAGCGGCGCAGCGTCTCCATATGGACGAAGATATCGGGCGCGCCCTCGCCGGCCGAGACGAAACCGAAACCGCGCAGGCGGTTGAACCACTTCACCACCATGCGCTCGAGCCCGCTCGTCGGGGTGACCGCCGCATTGGTGCGCGCCATCGGCATCTCGGCCGGATGACGCGCCGCGGAAGTATCGATCGAAAGCACCCGGACAGCCTGGCGGCCGCGTGCCTTCGCAACCGCCTCGAGCACGATGCGTGCACCTTCGGCAATGGCGTGGAAGCCGTCGCGCTTCAGGGTGGTGACATGGACCAGGACATCGCTGCCGCCATCCTGTGGCACGACGAAGCCGTAACCCTTGCTCACATCGAACCATTTGACGTGGCCGGTGATCTCGACCACCTGCTCGGCAATCGTCTCAGGCCCGTCCAGTCGCACGATCCGGTTGAGCGATTGCAGCGGGCCGACCGGTGGCCTGCCTCCGTCGCCGTATTCGTCGGACATGTCCCGCTCATCTCCGCCGCGAAACGTGATTCGTGACGTCACGATAGCACCCGGGCGGAGTCGGGAAACAGCCGCATCCGGCTCATCCACATCATCAGCATGCATAAAACGCGTTAAGGCCGATGAAAGCTGATCCTTGTCGCTCCAGCGCATCAGGTCGATGATCGACCCAAGAGTCGCAAGGCAAGAGTCGGAGAGCAGCCATGCGCATCGCCCGTATCGAGCCCTTCATCCTCCATATTCCGGTCACCGGCGGCTCGATCGCCGACTCGACCCATCGGATCAGCCATTGGGGCGTGGTCGGCACCAGGATCGTCAGCGAGGACGGGCTGACCGGCTACGGCTTCACCGGCACCCATGCCGATCTTGCTTCCGACCGCTTGATCACCGCCTGCATCCGTGACTGCTACGCGCCGCTGCTGGTCGGCGAGGATGCGTCCGAGCATTCGCGCCTCTGGCTCAAGCTCGCCCGCCACCCAGCCCTGCAATGGGTCGGCCGCGCCGGCATCACCCAGCTGGCGCTCGCCGCCGTCGACGTCGCGCTCTGGGATCTCAAGGCGAAAAAGGCCGGCTTGCCGCTCTGGCACCTGCTCGGCGGCGCCAGCAAGGGCAAGCTCGAAGCCTACAACACCGATATCGGCTGGCTCTCGATCCCCAAGGACGAGCTGGTCGAGGGCGCGCGCATGGCGGTCGAGCGCGACGGCTTCCACCGCATCAAGCTCAAGGTCGGCCATGCCGATCCGATGACCGATATCGGCCGGCTCGAGGCCGTGCGCCGCGCCGTCGGCGACCACGTCACCATCGCAGTCGATGGCAACGGCAAATGGGACCTGCCGACCTGCAAGCGCTTCTGCGCCCGCGCCGAGGGGCTCGACCTGTTCTGGTTCGAGGAGCCGCTTTGGTACGACGATATCGGCTCGCATGCCGAGCTCGCCCGCTCGACGTCCATTCCTGTCGCGCTCGGCGAGCAGCTCTATACGCTCGATGCCTTCCGCGCCTTCGTCCAGGCCGGCGCGATCCACTATGTCCAGCCCGACGTCACCCGCCTCGGGGGCATCACCGAATACATCCAGGTGGCGGAGCTGGCGCTCGCCCATCGCCTGCCGGTCGCACCCCATGCCGGCGAGATGAGCCAGGTCCACGTCCACCTCGCCTACTGGCATCCGGCGACGCCAGTGCTCGAATACATCCCCTGGATCAAGGACGCCTTCGCCGAACCGGCCAACGTCGCCGATGGCTGCTTCCTGCGTCCGCAGCAACCCGGCGCCGGGACCACGCCGACGAAGGACGCCTTCGCCCGCTTTTCCAAACCGTTGGCCTGAAGGACACCGCCATGCTCGACGTCACGACGCTCGCTCTGTTCACTGCCGCCTGCGCCGTGCTGACCGCGACGCCCGGCCCCGACATGCTGCTGATCGCCTCGCGCAGCATGAGCCAGGGCCGCGCCGCCGGTTTCACCACCTATGCCGGTATCGCCACCGGCAGCTATCTCCAGGCGCTAGCCGCCGCCTACGGCCTGTCGCAGCTCTTCCTGCTCGTGCCCGCCGCCTATGACGCGCTGCGCTGGGCCGGCGCCGCCTATCTCGCCTGGCTCGCCTGGAAGACCCTGCGCTCGCCCGCGACCTTGTTCGCGCCGACGGCGGATGCCGCGCGGTTCCCGCTGCGCCAGATCTTCCTGCAGGGCCTTCTGACCAATCTGCTCAATCCGAAGATGGCGCTGTTCATGCTGGCGCTGCTGCCGCAATTCCTGAAGCCCGAGGCCGGCTCGCTCCTGCTTCAGGTCGTGGTGCTGGCCTCGATCCTCAACGTCATGGGATTGATCGCCAACGGCGTCGTCATCATGACGGCGAGCCGCCTCGGCCGCGCCATCGCCAGCCGGCCGCATCTGGCGCTCTGGCCGCAGCGCATTCTCGGCGCCGTCTTCGGCGGGCTGGCGCTGCGTCTCGCCTTCGCCTCGCGCGACTGATCAGTTCGCCAATCGCGCCAAAACCGGGCCGATCTCGCTGCGCACGACGAGATCGGCGATCGGGTCGAGATCGGTCGGCTCGCGATTGAGGATGACCAGCTTGGCGCCGTTGCGCTTGGCGATCACGGGGAAGGTCGCGGCGGGGAAGACGACGAGCGAGGAGCCCGCGACCAGATAGAGATCGGCCGACATCGTCAGCTCATGCGCCCGCAGCATCGGCTGCTGCGGCATCTGCTGGCCAAAGGAGATCGTCGCCGTCTTCACGATCCCGGCGCACATCGTGCAGGCGGCCGGCTCGCCGCTGGCCTCGAACGCGACGCGGATCGCTGCCAGCTCATGCCGCCAGCCGCAGGTCAGGCAGGTGGCATAAGTGCCGTTGCCATGCAGCTCGATCACGCCGTCCTCGGCGATGCCCGAAGCCTGGTGCAGGCCGTCGATGTTCTGGGTGATCACCCCGGGCGAGCGCCCTTCCGCCACCAAAGTCGCCAGCGCCCGGTGGCCCCGATTGGGTCTGGCATCGCGATAATGGTCGTCCATCGCGAATTTGCGCCGCCAGGCCTCGATCCGCGCCTCGCGGCTGGCGAGGAAGGCCTCGAACGGGATCGGCTTGTTCTGCATCCAGGGCGAGCCCGGCGAGCGGAAATCCGGCACGCCCGATTCGGTCGAGATACCCGCCCCGGTGAACGGCACGATCACCCGGGCGCGGTCGAGCATGGCGTGCAGTTCCTCGATCGCGTCCTGTGTCTCGTCGTCCATTCAATCAGCCTCGCCTTGTTCCGGTTCGAATATGGGGCTTGGCCGTCTTGCGCTCCAGCCCTGCCGGCGAGGCCGTTGACGCCGAAAGAAACGCGCCGCAAAGCTCAACCATGCCTCCATCCTCCTCCGCTCCGCTCAATCCCGATCTCATCGACACCGCCACCCCGCCGATCCCCGAGGCCAAGGCCTGGGCCCGCGGCTATGCCGGCGGCGTCGGCCCGCTGATCGACCTGTCGCAGGCCGTGCCGGGCTCACCGCCGCCTGAAGCCCTGCTCGAACGTCTCGCCGAGGCGGCAGCCACGCCCGAAAGCACGCGCTATGGGCCGATCACCGGCGACGACATCCTGCGCGAGGCCTATGCCGCCGAGAGCAGCGCCTTCTATGGCGGCACGATCCGCCCGCAGGAGATCGCGATCACCGCCGGCTGCAACCAGGCCTATGTCACCGTGATGATGGCGCTGGCCCGCGCCGGCGACAATGTACTGCTGCCGACGCCCTGGTACTTCAACCACGAGATGACGCTGAACATGCTCGGCGTCGAGCCACGCCCGCTGCCTTGCGATCCGCAGGCCGGCTTCGTGCCGGATGCTACGACGGCCGAGGCGCTGATCGACGAGCGCACCCGCGCCATCGTGCTGGTGACGCCGAATAACCCGACCGGCGCGGTCTATCCGCCGGCCACCATCGCCGCCTTCGCCGAACTCTGCCGCAAGCGGAAGATCTGGCTGGTGCTCGACGAGACCTATCGCGACTTCCTGCCCGAGGGCGTCGATCGCCCGCATGAGCTCTTCGCCGCAAGCGACTGGCAGGATTCGCTGATCGGTCTCTACAGCTTCTCCAAAGCCTATGCCGTGCCCGGCTGGCGCCTCGGTGCGATCACCGCCGGCGAAGCGGCGCTGGCCCAGATCGGCAAGGTGCTCGACTGCGTCCAGATCAGCCCGGTCCGTGCCGGCCAGAGCGCCGTCGCCTGGGGCATCGACGGCATCCGCGCCTGGCGACAGGCCAACCGCGCCGAGATGAACTCCCGCGCCGCACTGTTCCGCCAGGCGATCGCGCCGCTGAACGGCTGGACCGTGCTCGCCGCCGGCGCCTATTTCGCCTATGTCGCCCACCCCTTCGAGGGCGTGCCGGCGGCCGAGGTCGTGCGCCGGCTGGTGCAGGAGCGCGGCGTGCTGGCCCTGCCCGGCCCTTATTTCGGCCCCGGCCAGGAGCAGCATTTGCGCATCGCCATCGCCAATGTCGCGGCCGAGCGCATCGCGGCGCTCGGCGAGCGGCTGAAGGGCTTCTCGCTCTAGCGCCTCACCCCTTCGCCGCCGGGCATTTGCTCTCCGACAGCGGCCAGACCGTTTCCTCCGGCGCGATCTTGCGCACGATCTCGAAATAGTCCCACGGCCCCTTCGAATCCGCCGGCTTCTTGACGCGGGCGAGATACATCTCGCGCAACACCCGGCCATCGGCGCGGATCTTCGCGTCCTTGGTGAAGGCGTCGTTGATCGGCATGGCGCGCATCGCGGCCGCGACCTTGTCGGGGTCGTCGGTACCGGCCTGCTTGATCGCCTTGAGATAGTGCAGCACCGAGCCGTAGACGCCGGCATGCAGCATGGACGGCATCATCCCGGCCTTGTCCATGAACTGCTTCGACCAGACGCGCGAGGGCTCGTCGAGGTCCCAATAGGAGGCGGTAGTCAGGTAGGTGCCCTGCGTCGCCTTGAGGCCGAGGCTGTGCACGTCCTGCAGGAAGAAGATCAGCGCCGCGAGGTTCTGCCCCTGCTCGGCCAGCCCGAACTCGCCGGCCTGCTTGATCGCATTGACCGTGTCGTTGCCAGCATTGGCGATGCCGATCACCTTGGCGCCGGAGGATTGCGCCCGCAGCAGAAAGGAGGAGAAATCGGCATTGTTCAGCGGGTGGCGCACAGCGCCGACGACCTTGCCGCCATTGGCCTCGACCACATCGGTCGCATCCTTCTGCAGCTGGTGGCCGAAGGCGTAGTCGGAGGCCAGCATGAACCAGGAGGTGCCGCCGGCCTTGACCACGGCCGAGGCGGTGCCGCGGGCGACGCCATAGGTGTCGTAGGTCCAGTGGAAGCCATAGGGCGAGCACTGCTCGTTGGTCAGCGCCGTGGTGCCGGCGCCCGAATACATCACGATCCGCTTCTTCTCGCGGGCGAGCGATTGCAGCGCCAGCGCCACCGCTGAATTCGGCACATCGACGACGGCATCGACCTTGTCGATATCGAACCATTGCCGGGCGATCGAGGTGCCGAGATCGGCCTTGTGTTGATGGTCGGCCGCGACGATCTGGATCGGCTTGCCGAGCACGGTGGCGCCGAACTCCTTCACCGCGAGCTCGGCTGCGATCACCGAGCCCTTGCCGCCGATATCGGCCGTGACGCCGGCCATGTCGGTGAGCACGCCGATCTTGACGACATCGTCGCTGACCTGGGCCAGCGCCGGCAGGCTGGCGAGCGCCATCAGGGCGCCGCCTGCGAGAAGCGACCGCATCATTCTTCCTCCCGAGCTGTCGTCCGGCCTTACCGCCGGTTCGATCTCAAAGACCCTTTGCCTCCAGCCAGGCGACGATCAGGGCCGCGATCTCGTCGCTGTTGTCCTCACACATCGGCATATGGCCGTTGCCGGCGATGCCGCGCTCCGGCAGCCAGACGAACTCAGCGCCGAGATAGCGCGCCGTCGCAGCGTCGACCGCGCGCGGATGGCGCGGGTCGCTGTCGCCGGTGACGATCAGGATCGGCAACTTGGAAAGGTTCGCCGGGTCGGCGATGCGCAGCCCCTTGCCGCCGATGTTGAAGCGCTCGTTCATCAGGCGCGCGCTCTCGGGCACGATCGAGCGGCGATAGGCCTCGAAAGCCTGCTGCGGAAAGCGCTCGGAATTGGCCCAGTAGGCCCGCATGAACTCGGGCGGGATGAAGAGCGGCCGGTCTTCCTCGACCCGGACCGGGCAGCCCAGGCTCTCATCGTCCTTGAGCTTGGCTACCGCCTCGGCATCATCGGGCAGCACAGGCAGGAGATTGGCCGGCCCGCCCGGCGCGACGCCGACGATCGCCGCGACCGTCTGCGGGCTCTGCTCGGCGATCCACCAGGCCATCGGCCCGCTCGCGGAGTGCACCAGCAGCACCGCGGGTCCGATTTCCTCCAGCAAGCGCTGCAGGCTCTCCGCGATCTCGGTGCTCGACAGCGTCGCGAAATCCGGCCGCATCGGCGAGCGGCCATGGCCGGGCCAATCCGGCACGAAGACCTCGCGGCCGGAAACCGCGAAAGCGGGCGCCCAGCCGGGGCGTCCGTCCGGCGTGGTGAGATAGCAGGCGCCGGTATGGCCGCCGCCATGGACGAGGACGATCGGCAGCTTACCCGATTGAGCCGCCCCGAGCCGGTCGACATAGATCGGATGGGCGTCCGTGCCCGAATAGAAGCACCCCGGCGCGCGCGAAAGCGCCTGACGCCTTGTGGCACCAGCGTGGTCCATCGCCTCCTCCCGGCACGGCAAGACCGTGCCATCTGTTGCCGAGGATGCTAGGACCGGCTCATGGCGCGCGCAACAAAAAAGTCTAATGTGAGACTAATTCAGCAGGACGAGGCCGGCGAGCTCGATGCCGGGCAGCGGCGCGCCATCCTCGATGGCACCGCGATCCCGACCGCCTACAAGATCGGCTACATCCTGAACTTCTATCGCGAGCCCTCCTTCCGGGCGATCGAGATGGAATTCGGGCTGACCCGGCCGGAGATCGTCATCCTGATCTTCCTGACCGTGCGCGACGGCGCGACCGCCAGCGAGTTCTGCGAGTTCTCCGGCCATCTCAAGGCGAGTGTCAGCCGCGCCGTGATCCTGCTCGAGAAGAAGACGCTGATCCGGCGCGAGCCCGACAAGGCCGACAGCCGGCGCCAGCTCCTGTTCCTGACGCCTGAAGGCCGCGCGCTCTACGAGCGCTATATTCCGGCGCTCAAGGCCAGGGAGCAAGCGATGCTCGACTGCCTCTCCGGCGATGAGCGAGGCCAACTCGGGCGGCTGCTCGACAAGCTCGCCGCCCATGTCCCGCAATGGGGATTTGCTTCCGAGCTGTGAGCCACAGCTGCATTGCGCCCGCCTGAGCGGGTTTTGCCCCTCGCGCGCTTGTGACATGCATGCCGCCGCGAAGAATGCTCTGCACGGCCGCAGCGGCAATGCGCCGCGACCGGAACGAGCAACGATGACGATCGCATTGACGAGGCGGACCCTGCTGAGGCTCGCTGGCACCACCTCGCTCGCCGTGGCGGCCGCCGCAGCTGCAAGGGCGGAAGGGCCGACGCCGGTCGTCGGCCCGGGCGTTGCCGGCAGCGCACCGATCCGCTGCGGCGCTATCGGCCTGCGCGTGCGCGATCTCGACCGGATGAGCCGCTATTATCAGTCCGTGCTCGGCCTCGGCGTCATCTCCACCAGCGCCGATGGCGTCATTCTTGGCGCCGGTGGCGTGCCGCTGGTCTGGATGGAGCCGCGGCCGCAGGCCGCTTTCGAGCCGCGCAACGCCGCCGGCCTGTTCCACACCGCCTTCCTGATGCCGTCGCGGCACGATCTCGCCCGCTGGCTCGTCCATGTCGCGCGCAACCAGACGCCGCTCACCGGCTTCGCCGATCACAGCGTCAGCGAAGCCGTCTATCTCGACGATCCCGAGGGCAACGGCATCGAGGTCTATGCTGATCGCGACCCGCGACTCTGGCGCTGGGAGGGCGAGCGCGTCGTGATGGGCACGCATCGGCTCGACGTCGACGGCATCCTTGCTCTAACCGACACCAGCCGCAGCGACTATCGCGACGCGCCGGCCGGGCTGCGCATCGGCCACATGCATCTGCGCGTCGGCGACATCGCGCAGTCCGAGAGCTTCTATCGCGACGCCATCGGTCTCGATTCGACCTCGCGCCGCGATACGGCGAGCTTCCTCTCATCCGGGCGTTATCACCATCATATCGCGCTCAACACCTGGAACAGCGCCGGCGCCGGGCCGCGCGACCGGGCTCAAACCGGCCTCGACTGGTTCTCGCTCGAGGTCGCCGATCCCGCGCAGCTGGCGACACAGCGCGAGCGCATGGCGAAAGCCGGCTACGCGCCGACGACGGTGGCACGCGGTTTCGAGAGTACGGATCCGTGGGGGACGCGGCTCAGGCTGGTGGGCGTAGCCTGAACCGTCATGCTCGCCCTTGTGGCGAGCATCCACGTCTTGAACACCACACCCGACTAGCGAAGACGTGGATGGTCGGGACAAGCCCGACCATGACGAGAAAGGTGCCCGTTGCGCCCGAAGGCGCTTCTCACATCGTCGCGCCGATCTGCCAGGGCACGAACTCGGCGTCGCCATAGCCGAGTTGCTCGGACTTGGAGCGCTCGCCCGAGGCGATCTTCAGCAGCGTCTCGAAGATTTCGCGGCCCTTCTCCTCCAGGCTCACGCCGTCGAGCACGTCGCCGCAATTGATGTCCATGTCGTCGATCATCTTTTCGTAGATCGGCGTGTTGGTGGCGAGCTTCACCGAGGGTGTCGGCTTGCAGCCATAGGCTGAGCCGCGCCCGGTGGTAAAGGCGAGGATGTTGGCGCCGCCCGCGACCTGCCCGGTCGCCGCAACCGGATCGTAGCCGGGCGTGTCCATGTAGACGAAGCCCTTGTCGCGCACCGGCTCGGCATAATGGTAGACGGCCGAGAGCGTCTTGGTGCCGCCCTTGGCGGCCGCGCCGAGCGACTTCTCCAGGATGGTGGTGAGGCCGCCCGCCTTGTTCCCCGGCGAGGGATTATTGTTCATGCTCATCCGGGCGCGCTCGGTATAATCCTCCCACCACTTGATGATGCCGACGAGCTTCTCGCCGACCTCGCGGGTGGCGGCGCGGCGGGTGAGCAGATGCTCGGCGCCATAGATCTCCGGCGTCTCCGACAGGATCGCAGTGCCGCCATGCTCGACCAGAATGTCGACGGCGGCGCCCAGCGCCGGATTGGCGGTGATGCCGGAATAGCCGTCCGAGCCGCCGCATTGCAGCGCCAGCATCAGTTCGGAAGCCGGCACCGTCTCGCGCGACACCCGGTTGGCGATCGGCAGCATCGTCTTCAGCGCCTCGACGCCGGCCGCGACGCTCTTCTTGGTGCCGCCGGTCTCCTGGATGGTCATGGTGCGGAAGATGTCGCTCTCCTCGACGCCATAGGCCTCCTTCATCCGCTTGATCTGGAAGCCTTCGCAGCCGAGGCCGACGACCAGCACCGCCGCCATGTTGGGGTTGCAGGCATAGCCCCAGGTGGTGCGCTTCAGCACCTCGAAGCTCTCGCCATTGTAGTCGATGCCGCAGCCGGTGCCGTGCGTCAGCGCGATCACGCCGTCGACATTGGGGTAGTCGGCGAGGATGCCGGAGCGCTTGACCTCTTCGGCCATGAAGCGCGCGGCCGAGGCCGAGCAGTTCACCGAGGTCAGGATGCCGACATAGTTGCGCGTGCCGGCGCGGCCGTCCTTGCGACGGAAGCCCTGGAAGGTTGCCTGCTGCTCGACCGGCAGGATCAGCTCCTTCTTGGCCTCGGCGGCATAGGCATAGTCGCGCTCGAAGGCGTGGAAGCCGGTATTGTGCTCGTGCACCCATTCGCCCGGCGGGATGTCGAGCGTTGCGAAGCCGATGATCTGCCCGAATTTGCGGATCGGCTCGTCCTTGGCGATCTTGGTCAGCGCGATCTTGTGGCCGCGCGGGATGCGCTTCAGCGCGGTGACTCCAGCTGCGCTGACACCGACATCGATCGGGTCGACGGCGACCGCGACATTGTCGGCGGCATTGAGCTTGAGCGTGCGCGGCGGAACGACTTTGTCGAGCATGATGATACCTTGGAACCGGCGGCTCCCCCGCCTCCCCTAAGCAATGCTCTGATTGCGGCCTTTTTTCAATCGGTTGAAACTGGGAGCGGGCTTGCAGCCGGCGCCGGACGGGCGCAGGCTGTTTCTGGACGGGATATGCCCGTTCGACGTGGACGGAGGCTTCCGTGCACACTGCCGATCGCTCGCAGGCGCCATTGCTGCCGCTGATCCTGGCCTATCTCCGGCACAGGGTGGGGCTGGTCGCCGCCTTCCTCAGGCCGCGCCATCGCGCCCAGGATATCGCGGCGCTGACCTCGCGGGACAGCGCCCCGCCGGGCGGCTAGCCGCGCCGGGGCATGCGTCATGCTCGGGCTTGCCCCGAGCATCTCAGGCAGGTGAGGCTCCGGTCAGAGCCTTCTGGTCAGGAGATTCTCGGGTCTGCGCTTCGCTTCGCCCGAGAATGACGGCAGCGTCGGCTCACCCCAACCGCAGCTCGCGCACGACCTGCTCGACGATCGCCTCCTTGCTGGCCTCGACCTGCACGACGAGCGGCTTCTCGTCCGAGCCTGGCTCCTCCAGCGTCGCGAACTGGCTGTCGAGCAGCGCGGGCGGCATGAAGTGGTGCTGGCGCGCCGCCATGCGCTGGCCGATCAGCTCACGCGAGCCCCTGAGATAGACCAGCGCGACGTCCGGCCGGTCGCCGACGATCACCTCGCGATAGGCCTTCTTCAGCGCCGAGCAGGTGACGATGCCGTTGCCGCCGCTGGCGCGTAGATCGTCGATCCAGGCCGCGATCGCCGCCAGCCAGGGCTTGCGGTCCTCGTCGGTCAGCGGAATGCCGGAAGACATCTTGGCGACGTTCGCTGGCGGATGGAACGAGTCGGCGTCGCGGAAGGGCCAGCCGAGCCGCTCGGCCAGCCGCTCGCCGAGCGAGGTCTTGCCCGAGCTCGCCACGCCCATCACGACGATCACCGCCGGCGCGCCGGCGTCCTTGGCCAAAACCATTCGTCTCAGCCCTGCTTCTTCGGCTCGACATGGCCGCCGAAGCCGGCGCGCATGGCGGAAAGGATTTTCTCGGCGAAGGTGTGGTCCTTGCGCGAGCGGAAGCGGGTGTAGAGCGAGGAGGTCAGCACCTCGGCCGGCGTCGCGGTTTCGATCGCCGCCTGCACCGTCCAGCGCCCCTCGCCCGAATCCGAGACATGGCCGGAATAGGCGCCGAGCTCCTCGTCGGCGGCCAGCGCCTCCGCTGTGAGGTCGAGCAGCCAGGAGGTCACGACCGAGCCGCGCCGCCAGACCTCGGCGATCTCGGCGACGTCGAAGTCGAAGCTGTAGTCCTCCGGCAGGCCGTCCTTGGCCGAAGCGTTGCGCAGGAGGTCGAAGCCCTCGGCGAAGGCCTGCATCATCCCGTATTCGATGCCGTTATGGATCATTTTGACGAAATGGCCGGCGCCGGCCGGACCGCAATGCAGATAGCCCTGTTCGGCCGTCGGATTGCGACCCTCGCGATGTTTGGTCGGCTCGATCTCGCCCTTGCCCGGCGCCAGCGCCTGGAAGATCGGCTCCAGCCGATCGAAGGTCGCCTTGTCGCCGCCGATCATCAGGCAATAGCCTCGCTCCAGCCCGTGCACGCCGCCGGAGGTGCCGATATCGAGATAGTGCAGGCCCTTGGCTTCGAGCTCGCGCCCGCGCCGGACATCGTCCTTCCAGAAGGCGTTGCCGCCATCGATCAGCGTATCGCCGGGGCTCATCATCGCGGCGAGGTCGGCGAGCGTCCTTTCGGTGATCTCACCGGCCGGCAGCATGATCCAGATCGCGCGCGGCGCCTGCAGCTTCGCCACCATCTCCTTGAGATCGCCGACATTGACGGCGCCGTCCTTGGCCAGCGCCTCGCCCGGCTTCGGGTCGCGATCATAGACCACGCAATTGTGCCCGGCGCGGTGCAGCCGCCGGACGATATTGGCTCCCATGCGGCCGAGGCCGACCACTCCAAGCTGCATCGCGAACGCTCCTGCTGCCGGCAGAGAGCCGGCTTTGGCGATGCTAAATGCCCCGATGACGACCTGCCGGCAAGCGTTGGCCGGCCGGCACGCCAACTGCATCCTGTTGTCCGGGCGCTCTGGCGGCCGAGCCAAAGCTTGCCTAAACCGCCCCGACGCCTTCTGTTTCGAGGGCACCGATATCCACAGCGAAGGCAGGCAAAGGGAGCGTCATGGCGGCGGAAGGCTTCTCTCAGGATCTGGTTCAGGCCGTCGGGCTTCTGGGAGCGGGCGTCATCGCGGTGCCGATCTTCCGCAAGCTCAAGCTCGGTTCGGTGCTCGGCTATTTCGCCGGCGGTCTCGTCATCGGCCCCTCCGGCATCGGCCTGTTCTCCAATCCGGAAAGCGTGCTCCACGTCGCCGAATTCGGCGTCGTCATGTTCCTGTTCATCATCGGGCTGGAGATGCAGCCCTCGCGGCTCTGGAACCTGCGCGGCGAGATTTTTGGCCTCGGCGTCGCCCAGGTCGGGCTCTGCGGCGCGCTGCTGACCGGCGTCGGCATCCTCGCCGGGCTTAGCCCCGCAGCAGCCTTCATCGCCGGCATGGGCTTCGTGCTCTCCTCCACCGCGGTGGTGATGCAGATGCTGAACGAGCGCGGCGAAGCCTCGACGCCGCAGGGCCAGCAGGCGGTCTCGATCCTCTTGCTCGAAGACCTAGCCATCGTGCCGCTGCTCGCCGTCGTCGCCGTACTGGCGCCCGCGAAAGCGGCCGAAAGCAGCGGGATCATGCCGCTCCTGATCGGCGCCGGCTCGCTGATCGGCCTCGTCATCGCCGGCAAGTACCTGCTCAACCCGATGTTCCGGCTGCTCGCCAACGCGCAGGCCCGCGAGGTCATGACCGGCGCGGCGCTGCTCGTCGTGCTCGGCTCGGCGCTGGCGATGCAGCTCGGCGGCCTCTCCATGGCGATGGGCGCCTTCCTCGCCGGCGTGCTGCTCTCGGAATCGACCTTCCGCCACCAGCTCGAGGCCGATATCGAGCCGTTCCGCGGTCTGCTGCTCGGCATGTTCTTCCTGGCGGTCGGCATGTCGCTCGATCTCAAGCTGATCGGCCAGGAATGGCGGGTCGTGGCGCTCGGCGTCGCCGCCTTCATGCTGGTCAAGGCGACCGGCATCTTCATCGTCGCCAAGCTGTTCGGCACCCGTACGCGCAATGCGATCACCCGCGTCGCCTTGTTCTCGCAGGGCGGCGAGTTCGCCTTCGTGCTCTACAGCGCCGCCGCGGCCGCGGGCATTTTCGACGCGCGCATCAACGCCATCGCCAGCGCCATCGTGATCCTGTCGATGGCGTTGACGCCACTGGTCGTGCTCGCCATCGATCGCTTCATGCCGCCCGAACAGGAATCGCTGGACGGCGTCGAGCATGCCGAGGGCCTCAAGGGGCGCATCCTCGTCGTCGGCTTCGGCCGCTTCGGCCAGGTGGCGAGCCAGGCCTTGCTCGCCCGCGGCTGCAGCATCTCGCTGATCGAGACCGACGTCGAAATGATCCAGGCCGCCGCGACCTTCGGCTTCAAGGTTTATTATGGCGACGGCACCCGCGCCGACATTCTGCACGCTTCCGGAGCCCATCAAGCCGAGGCGATCCTGGTCTGCGTCGAGAAGCGCGAGACGGCCAATGCGATCGTGCGGGTCGCGCAGGCCGAGTTCCCGCATGCCAAGCTGTTCGTGCGCGCCTTCGACCGCGGCCATGCGATGGACCTGATCCGCGCCGGCGTCGACTACCAGATCCGCGAGACCTTCGAATCCGCCATGGTCTTCGGCGGCGAGGTGCTGCGTGGGCTGGGTGTGCCGGAGGAGGAAGCCGCGGAGATCGTCGAGGATGTCCGCCGCCGCGACGCCGAGCGCCTCGACCTCCAGGTCGCGAGCGACATCCATGCCGGCCAGGACCTGATCCACTACGGCAACCAGCCGACCCCGGCACCGCTCACCAAGCCGAAGGCGGCGGGCACGGTGATCGGCGACCTGCCGGATGCAGCTGGCGCCAGGTCCTGAGGCCCGGCGCCGATTGCCGTCAGGGGAACATCAGCGGTAGCGGCTCCACCTGCCAAGTGGCGTCGAGCGCCAGCAGCCTGACGGCATCTACGCCGAGCCCGTCGCCGATCGCCTCGGCAGCGAAGCGCTCGGCCCCAGCCAGTTCCGGAAAGCCGACAGCCAGCAGCATGTTGCCGGGCGCATTCCGCTCGCGGGCGACGAAGCTCAGCTTCGCCCGCCCATTGAGCCCGAGCCGGCCGACCCGCGCGAGCAGGGCCTCGCGCAGATCCTCGCGCCCCGCCGCGATCTCACAGAGGACGAGCGCCTCCATGGCGCTCAACCATTGCGGAAGGTGTAGCTGTAGCCGTTGATCGCCGGCACGCCGCCCAGATGCGCGTAGAGCACCTTCGAGCCGGCCGGGAAGAAGCCCTTCTTCACCAGATCGATCATGCCCTGCATCGATTTCCCCTCATAGACGGGATCGGTCATCATGCCCTCGAGCCGGGCCGACAGGCGGATCGCCTCGATCGTCTCCTTTGAGGGCACGCCATAGACCGGATAGGCGTAGTCCTCGTTCAGAACGATGTCGTCGGCCGTGATCTGCTTGCCACCGACCAGCTCGGAGGTCTTCCGGGCAATGTCGAGCACCTGCGCCCTGGTCTGCGCCGGAGTGAACGAGGCGTCGATGCCGATGACCTTGCGCTGGCGCCCGTCCTTGGCGAAGCCGACGACCATGCCGGCATGGGTCGAGCCGGTGACGGTGCAGACGACGATATAGTCGAACTTGAAGCCGAGCTCCTCCTCCTGCGCCCTCACCTCCTCGGCGAAGCCGACATAGCCGAGCCCGCCGAACTTGTGCACGGAGGCGCCGGCCGGGATCGCATAGGGCTTGCCGCCCTTGGCCTTCACATCCTCCAGCGCTTTTTCCCAGCTCGCCCGGATGCCGATGTCGAAGCCCTCGTCGACCAGCTCGACATGGGCGCCCATCACCCGCGACATCAGGATGTTGCCGACCCGATCATAGACCGCGTCCTCATGCGGCACCCAGCTCTCCTGCACGAGGCGGCACTTCATGCCGATCTTGGCGGCGGTCGCCGCGACCATGCGGGTATGGTTCGACTGCACGCCGCCGATCGAGACCAGCGTGTCGGCGCCGGACGCGATCGCATCCGGGACGATGTATTCGAGCTTGCGCAGTTTGTTGCCGCCGAAGGCGAGGCCGGAATTGCAGTCCTCGCGCTTGGCATAGAGTTCGACCCCGCCGCCGAGATGGGCGGACAGGCGCGAGAGCTTCTCGATCGGCGACGGACCGAAGGTCAGGGGATAGCGTTCGAACTTGGCGAGCATGGCGGGTTTCCCTTCTGAAATGGCCCGCAAACGCTAGCAAAACGCCCCTGAAAGGTGCTCCCTAACTTGGCACCCGATTTTCTCTCTGCTTTCGTCAAACCTGCAATCTGCTAACCTATGGCGACATTGATGGCAGCCAAAACGGAAGAATCATTCATGGAGACAGAACTCGACCGGACCGACCTCAGAATCCTGCGTTTGCTGCAAACCGATGGGCGCATGGGCAATGCCGAGATCGCCAAGCGGGTAAACACCAGCGCGGCCACCTGCCATCGCCGTATCCAGCGCCTCTTCGCCGAGGGTTACGTCACCGGCGTGCGCGCGCAGGTCGATCCGCACAAGGTCGAGAAGGGCACGCTCGCCATCGTCGGCGTAGTGCTCGACCGCTCGACGCCGGAGAGCTTCGGCCTGTTCGAGGAGGCGGTAAAGCAGCTCCCCGTCGTGCTCGACTGCCACATCGTCGCCGGCGATTTCGACTATTTCCTCAAGATCCGCGTCCGCGACCTCGCCGACTTCAACAAGCTCCACGCCAAGACGCTGCTGGCCCTGCCCGGCGTGCGCCAGACCCGCACCTTCTTCGTGATGAAGGAGGTCATCGACAACGCGCCGCTGGAATTTTGAGACCACCGAGCAGCGGACTACTAGTCCGTGTCAAAAACTCTAATCTCGTCAGCTCACGATTCGAAACGAATTAAAGTGATTACAACCGCCGCGTCGGCCACGCAGACAGCACTTGGAAAATGAGGAAGTGTGTGTCGCACTCGCAAGATTCGGTGCCACCCTTCCTTGCTCACGTGACTAGTAGCGACGAATCAGCGCTTATTCGACCAAAAGCATCGCGACACGCAGCAACATGATAAGGAATCTAAGGTGCGCCTGTTGGTGGTCGGAGCAGGTGCTAGCTATGCGGAAGCCGAACATGCGGGCGTGCCCGAGGAATTTAGACCACCATTTGTCAAAAATTTTGCGAAAAGGATGTGGACAGAATACAACCCCCATGAGCTCCTGATAGGTTTCTTCAAGAGTAAAAATCTCGAACCTACAAGCGATCCTCTCGCGCGGTTTATTGAACTAGAAAGATCCCATCCTGACGTCAGCATAGAACCTTTTTTTGAATACGCATACCACCATGGGCAGATCATTCCCCCTGGGCATGAAAATTACAAACCGTCAAGTTTATATGACAATCTATTGCTTCACGGCATTCTAGGACCGCTTACATTTCTGCTAATACAAGGACTATTTAAGAACGGCATTGAAAACCCACCACTAGAGCTATCCAAAACAGTTGCCAGCTGCTTGGCGCCAGGGGATGCCGTTCTAAATCTAAACTACGATACCATTTTCGAGATAGGAGCCGAGCAAGCTGGTCACAAGCTCGTATTTATACCAAATACCCCATCTGCAGATTCATTATCTATAATCAAACCCCATGGATCGTTCAATCTTCTTACAACAAAGGAATATTTTTATTTTGCAAAACCGTATTTTACTGGATCCGTTCAACCTAGCGATGGATCGACGAATTTTGGCGGATTCGTACCACCGCGCTTGAATAAACGATATGATCAACATCCGATTGCACAAATATTAATACAATCCATAAGAAATTTTATGCCAGAGAGTGTCATTTTCTGGGGCATAGGAATGACCACAAGCGACAGAGATTTACTCTCACTGTTTCAACAGTGGTGCCACTCGGCTAAAAAAGTTGATTTTATAAATCCCAGCGTTGACGATACAGAAAAAGCCAGAAAATTACTAAATGTAGATATAAGACAGCATAAAAACACCACTGAATGGATCACCTCAATTATATAATTCAAGAACAAATAAACAAAATGTTGCATCAAACCCGTATGCACTACACTTGGATCAGCCTTCTGAACCTGCGCCCCGTCGAGTTCCGCCATCAGCCCGGCCAGCACGACCTCGCCGCGGTCCATTACGAACATCGTGTCGGCCCGGTCGCGGACACAGTCGAAATACTGCTTGACCAAGACGATCGCTATCTCGCCCGGGGATCGCCGATGTCGCGGCCGATATCCTTGATTGCAGAAGGCCGGATGCCCTCAGTTAGCTCGTCCAGCCTTGGCAGCTAGGTCGAGTGACCAGCGCCCGCACCTTCTTCGTGATGAAGGAGGTCATCGACAACGCGCCGCTGGAGTTTTGAGACGGACGCGCAGCCTCTCAAAAAAGTCTCGGCGGTGGCATTGACTTAGAGTGCGCTCGAACTCGTAGCTTCCCGGGCGTCGTGATGAGAAGGCGGCCATGAAGATCGGTGAACTCGCCAGGCGATCGGGACTGTCGGCCCATACGATCCGCTATTACGAGCGGATCGGGCTGCTGCCCTATGCCGACAGGGACCGGTCATGCCAGCGCGACTACGACGCCTCGATCCTGACCTGGATCGATTTCCTCGGCCGGCTCAAGACCACCGGCATGCCGATCCGCGAGATGCTGCACTACGCGGCGCTGCGCGAAGAGGGAGCCGGTACGGAAGCCGATCGTCGTCTGTTGCTGGAGCGGCACCGCGAGCAGGTTCGCGCTCGCGTCGCCGAACTCGAAGCCTGCCTTCTCGTCCTCGACACCAAGATCGCCGGCTATGCCGACATCGAGAAGAGGATCGAAGACCATGACGCACATCAACGCACACGCCGAAACCAGCAGGCTGGAGCGCGGCAGGCGGGCTCTCGCTGAGATCGATGGCGAGGCTGGCCACAAGGTGATCGCGGCGCTCGCCGGCATCGCACCCGATTTCGCCAACTACGTGTTCGAGTTCTCGTTCGGAGACATCTATTCGCGGCCGGGGCTCGACCTGCGCTCCCGCGAGATCGCAACGATCGCGGCGCTGACCGCATTGGGCAACGCCCAGCCGCAGCTCAAGGTCCACATCGAGGCCGGACTGAACGTAGGACTGTCGCGCCAGGAAATCACCGAGGTCATGATCCAGATGGCGGTCTATGCCGGCTTTCCGGCAGCGCTCAACGGGCTGTTCGCGGCGAAGGAGGTCTTCGCCGCGCGCGACCTCGCTGCTTGAGCCAAGGCTGCATCGGACCCGCTGCCTCCCAGTCAGCGGACCAGGTCTCCGTCATGCTCGGCCTTGTGCCGAGCATCCACGTCTTGAACACCGCATTGCCCAAAGGAAGACGTGGATGGCCGGGACAAGCCCGACCATGACGGAAAGCAATTCCGCTTCAACGCCTTAGCCGCTAGACCTGAATCAACCTCTGCACCTGGTTGCCGTCGAGCTCCGCCATCGGCCCGGCCAGCACGACCTCGCCGCGGTCCATCACGAACATCGTGTCGGCGAGGTCGCGGGCGAAGTCGAAATACTGCTCGACCAGCACGATCGCCATGCCGCCCTTCTGGCGGAGATAGTCGATGGCGCGGCCGATATCCTTGATGATCGAGGGCTGGATGCCCTCGGTCGGCTCGTCCAGCACCAGCAGCCTGGGTCGGGTGACCAGCGCCCGCGCGATCGCGAGCTGCTGCTGCTGGCCACCCGAGAGGTCTCCGCCGCGCCGGCCCAGCATGGACTGCAGCACGGGGAAGAGGTCGAACAGTTCATTCGGGATGAAGCGCTCCTTGCGGGGCAAGGGTGCAAAACCGGTTTCGAGGTTCTCTTTCACCGTCAGCAACGGGAAGACCTCGCGGCCCTGCGGCACATAGGCGATGCCGGCGCGGGCCCGGTCCTCGCTGCGCAGCGCCGAGATGTCCTCGCCGTCGAGGCGGATATGCCCGCCCGAGATCGGCTGGTGGCCGACGATGGCGCGCATCAGCGAAGTCTTGCCGACGCCGTTGCGGCCCATCACGCAGGTGACCTTGCCGATCTCGGCGCTGACCGAAACGCGCCTGAGTGCCTGGGCGGCGCCGTAATGGAGATCGATGGCATCCACAGTCAGCATGAGCAGTTGTCCCGCTGCATGGCCTGATCGGAAAACCGGCTTGTACGTTTCATGATCATGCTAGCGCCCCAGATAGACTTCGACCACGCGCTCATTGGCGCTAACCTGATCGAGGGGCCCTTCGGCCAACACCGAGCCCTCGTGGAGTACCGTCACCTTCACGCCGAGCTCGCGGATGAAGCCCATATCGTGCTCGACCACGATGACCGAGTGATCCCGGGCGATCTCCTTGAGCAGCACCGCGGTCTGCGCCGTCTCGCCATCGGTCATGCCGGCAGCCGGCTCGTCAACGAGCAGGAGCTTGGGGTCCTGCGCCAGCAGCATGCCGATCTCGAGCCACTGCTTCTGGCCGTGCGAGAGCGAGCCGGCGAGCCGCTCGCGCTTATCGGCGAGCTTGATGATGCCGAGGATCTCGTCGATCCGCTTTTGCTGGACGCTCTCAGTCTGCCAGAACAGCGTCTTCAGCACCGTGCGCTTCGACTTCAGCGCCAGCAGGATGTTGTCCTCGATCGTGTGGAAGTCGAACACGGTCGGCTTCTGGAACTTGCGGCCGATGCCGAGATTGGCGATCGCGGCCTCGTCGAGCCGGGTCAGGTCGACCGAGCCGCCGAACATCACCGTGCCCTCATCGGGCCGGGTCTTGCCGGTGATGATGTCCATCATCGTGGTCTTGCCGGCGCCGTTCGGGCCGATGATGGCGCGCATCTCGCCGGGCTCGATGGTCAGCGACAGGCTGCGTATCGCCTTGAAACCGTCGAAGGAGACGCTGACGCCGTCGAGATAAAGCAGCGAGGAAGTCAGTGCGCCGGGTACGGGAGCGTTCATCGATCTCACTCCGCCGGCGCCGGCTCGGCCGCCGGCAGGGCTTCAGGCTTGCGGCGCTTCTCCCACCAGCCCTGCACGGTGCCGAGAATGCCCTTGGGCATGAACAGGGTGACGAAGACGAAGAGCGCGCCGAGCGCGAACAGCCAATACGGCGCCATGAAGCCGGAGGTGAACATCGTCTTGGCCCAGTTGACGACGACAGCGCCGAGCGCCGCGCCCACCAGCGAGCCGCGCCCGCCGACCGCGACCCAGATCACGGTCTCGATCGAATTGGCCGGGGCGAATTCGCTGGGGTTGATGATGCCGACCTGCGGCACATAGAGCGCCCCGGCGACGCCCGCCATGCAGGCGGAGACGGTGAAGACGAAGAGCTTGAAGCGGTCGACCCGGTAGCCGAGGAAGCGCGTGCGCGATTCAGCGTCGCGGATCGCGATCACCACCTTGCCGAGCTTGGAGGTGACGATGCCGCGGGCGAGCAGGAAGCCGGCGATCAGCATCGTGCAGGTCATCGCGAACAGCGCGGCGCGCGTCCCCTGCGCCTGCACGTTGAAGCCGACGATGTCCTTGAAGTCGGTCAGGCCGTTATTGCCGCCGAAGCCCATGTCGTTGCGGAAGAAGGCGAGCAGCAGCGCATAGGTCAGCGCCTGGGTGATGATCGAGAGATAGACGCCGGTGACGCGGCTGCGGAAGGCGAACCAGCCGAAGACGAAGGCGAGCAGGCCGGGAACCAGCAGCACCATCAGCATGACGAAGGGAAAGGACGAGAAGCCGTACCAGTACCAGGGGAGTTCCTGCCAGTTCAGGAAGACCATGAAGTCGGGCAGGACCGGATTGCCGTAGACGCCGCGCGAGCCGATCTGGCGCATCAGGTACATGCCCATCGCATAGCCGCCGAGCGCGAAGAAGGCGCCGTGGCCGAGCGAAAGGATGCCGCAATAGCCCCAGACCAGGTCGAGCGAGATCGCCAGCAGCGCGTAGCAGAGATATTTGCCCCAGAGCGACATGGTCGCGGTCGAGACATGGAAGGGCGAGCCGGCCGGCATCAGGAGGTTCGCCAGCGGCACCAAGAGGCCGATCGCCGCGACGATGGCGAGGAAGGCATAGCCCCGCTTGTCCATGTTCGAGAGGAGGAAGCGCGTGATCATGCTTCCACCGCCCTGCCCTTCAGCGCGAACAGGCCGCGCGGGCGCTTCTGGATGAACAGGATGATGAAGACCAGCAGCGCGATCTTTCCGAGCACGGCGCCGGCATAGGGCTCCAATAGCTTGTTGGCGACGCCGAGGCTCATGGCGCTGATCAGCGTGCCCCAGAGATTGCCGACGCCGCCGAAGACCACGACCATGAACGAGTCGATGATGTAGCTCTGGCCGAGATTGGGGCTGACATTGTCGATCTGCGAGAGCGCGACGCCGGCAAGGCCCGCGATCCCCGAACCCAGCCCGAAGGTCAGCGCGTCGATCCGCCCGGTGCGGATGCCCATCGCCGAGGCCATGCGCCGGTTCTGGGTGACGGCCCGCATCTGCAGGCCCATCGGCGTCAGCTTCAGGATCGCCAGCAGCGCCAGGAAGACCAGTGCCGCGAAGACGATGATCCAGAGCCGGTTCCAGGTGATGGCGAGGCCCCCGAGCTCGAAAGCGCCGGACATGAAGCTGGGCGCGCCGACCTCGCGATTGGTCGGGCCGAAGGCGGTGCGCACCGCCTGCTGCAGGATCAGGCTGATGCCCCAGGTCGCCAGCAGCGTCTCCAACGGTCGGCCATAGAGGAAGCGGATGACGCCGCGCTCGATCGCGATGCCGACGGCGCCGGCGACGATGAAGGCGGCCGGCAGCGCGATCGCCAGCGACCAGTCGAACAAATAGGGCGCATGGGCTCGGATCAGTTCCTGCACCACGAAGGTGGTGTAGGCGCCGAGCATCACCATCTCGCCATGGGCCATGTTGATCACGCCCATCACGCCGAAGGTGATGGCGAGGCCGATCGCGGCAAGCAGCAGCACCGAGCCGAGCGAGAGCCCGTACCAGAGGTTCTGCCCAGCCCGCCACAAAGCGAGCTTGCCCTCGATCTCGGAGATGGCGCGCGCCTGCGCTTCCTTCAGGCCTGGCGTGGCGTCGCCCGGCAGGGCGCGCAGCGTCGCCAGCGCATCCTGGTCGCCGCGCTCACGCAGCACGTCGACGGCGGCGATCCGGTCGAAGGGCGGCGCGTCGGTCTTGACGATCAGGATCGCGGCTTGCGCCTCGCGCAGCGCCCGGCGTGCCCGGTCGTTGCTTTCCTTGGCGATGGCGGCTTCGAGGACGGGCAGCACCGAGACGTCGCGGGCCCGGAACACCGCCTCGGCCGCCGCAACGCGCTTAGCCGGATCGGGGTTGATCAGTCCGAGCCCGCCGAGCGCGCCCTGGATCACCCGCCGCACATTGTTGTTCAGCCTGACCGAGTTCAGCCCAGCCGGCGCAGCTGCGAGCGCCTGCCCGGTCTTCGCGTCGAGAAAGCCGCCCTCCTTGGTCTTCACCGCGACCGCGCCGCCGCCAGCGAGCAGCCGCCCATCGGCCAGCGCCTCGATGATCACGGCCGCGTTCGGATGCGCGCTCTGGACGAGGATGTCGATCGCGCGCGCCGTGTCCGAGAAGCTGTCGGCGTTGAGGCGGGCGAAGGCGTCGTCGCCGCTCTGTGCGAGGGCGACGGCCGGCGCGAAGGCGAGCGTCATCGCGAGCGCAAGCATGCGCAGGAGGCTGGGAAGGATCCGCATGTCTCGCTTCGATTGGCTGGTCGGCTATCGAGCCTGCCACCGGCCGATCCGGCGGCAGGCTCAGGCAATTCGAAGGGCGGCCGGGCGTTGATCGACCGTGCCGCCCTTCCCCCTCTTCAGCTCAGGTGCCGCTGCCGGCGCACTTGCCGGTCTTGACGTTGAAGTTGCCGCACTTCTTCTCGACCCAGTCGCCGATCAGGTCCTTGGAGCCGTCGAGCTCCTTCGACCAGGCGTCGCCGGCGACGAGGCCGGTCTTCGAGACCACGTCGAACTGGCCGTCGGCCTTGATCTCGCCAATCAGCACCGGCTTGGTGATGTGGTGGTTCGGCAGCATCTTCGAGACGCCGCCGGTCAGGTTCGGGGCCTCGATGCCGGGCAGAGCGTCGATGACCTTGTCCGGATCGGTGGACTTGGCCTTCTCGACCGCCTTCACCCACATGTTGAAACCGATAACATGGGCCTCCATCGGATCGTTGGTGACGGCCTTGTCGTTCTTCTTGAAGGCCTTCCACTGCTTGATGAAGGCTTCGTTCTCCGGCGTCTTGACCGACTGGAAGTAGTTCCAGGCGGCCAGATGCCCGACCAGCGGCTTGGTGTCGATGCCGGCGAGCTCCTCCTCGCCGACCGAGAAGGCCACGACCGGGATGTCTGTCGCCTTGATGCCCTGGTTGCCGAGCTCCTTGTAGAACGGCACGTTCGCGTCGCCGTTGATGGTCGAGACCACGGCGGTCTTCTTGCCGGCCGTGCCGAACTTCTTGATGTCGGAGACGATGGTCTGCCAGTCGGAATGGCCGAACGGCGTGTAGTTGATCAGGATGTCCTCGGACTTGACGCCCTTGGACTTGAGGTACGCCTCGAGGATCTTGTTGGTCGTGCGCGGATAGACATAGTCGGTGCCGGCGAGCACCCAGCGCTCGACCTTCTCCTCCTTGGCGAGATAGTCGACGGCCGGGATCGCCTGCTGGTTCGGCGCAGCGCCGGTATAGAAGACATTGCGCTCGCTCTCCTCGCCCTCGTACTGGACGGGATAGAACAGGATCGAGTTCAGCTCCTTGAACACCGGGAGCACCGACTTGCGGGAGACCGAGGTCCAGCAGCCGAACACGGCCGCGACCTTGTCCTTGACGATCAGCTCTCGCGCCTTCTCGGCGAAGAGCGGCCAGTTCGAGGCCGGGTCGACCACGACCGCCTCCAGCTTCTTGCCGAGCACGCCGCCCTTCTTGTTCTGCTCCTCGATGAGCATCAGCATGACGTCCTTCAGCGTCGTCTCCGAGATCGCCATCGTGCCGGAGAGCGAGTGCAGGATGCCGACCTTGATGGTCTCTTGCGCCTGCGCCGGCAGCAGCGAGGAGAGAACCGTGGCGCCCGCGAAGGCGGCGCCCATGACCACGCGACGAGTGAGTTTCACTGCGATGTCCCCCGAAGGTCCCTGTTGACCGCGCCCCTCCCGGGCGCAGCTGCCTTGTCGGCTGGCGGGAATGTTCGCAAGCGACGTGCCAACCCGGCGGAAGGCCATTTCGGCACTGCAACAAGGCGTGTTCAGGGCGGCTTTCGGAGCGATTTCCTGCGGACAGGCCGCTGATCGGCGCAAGGAAGATGCGACAAGGCCGCAAATGGCCATGCAATAGGCAGACCATGAGCCCATGAATTAGGCAGCTGAGATCCACTGCGATCCAATGCCTGATTTTATTGCAGGCACCCACCCTGTGCGCCGCTGAATCTTTACCGTTTACGCGGTGCTTGGAATCACCCTAGCCTCCTCCTGTCGGTAACAACTGAAAGGAGGTGATCCAGTGTCTCATTGTCATCAACCGCTGTCGCGGGGGGCGCATGGCCTGGACTCGTCCCATGAGGGGTTCGGTTGCGCGTGAGTTTCCGTGACGCTTAGCCCTGTTACCGGGGCTGCGGTTCGGCAATGGAAGGGCTGCCCGCAAGGGCAGCCCTTCTCCGTTCACGGGGCAGTCTTCCTGGCAGACTCGGCTCAAGGGCGAATAACAGCCGCACGAATAGTGCCGTAACCGGGCTCGACCGCCAAAGGCCCGCTTCCCCACGACGATACCGCGTACACCACGAGATTGTAATAGGCGTCGCCAGTGACACCGCTATCCGACGTCGCCAAATTCAGAACCTTGTGGTGCATGGTCGGGTCCACATTGTCCATCGCCAGAGGCAACGTATAGGTGCCCGCCCCTGCATTGTCGGGCCCCACCGGTGACCTCAGAAGGCCCCGACCGACACCGACATTGAAGCCAAGATCGTTCGTAAGCTCCGCCTGCGCTTGGACCATCACAATATCGGAGGGCTTCAGATTCGGCACTTTGACAGACAAAACGACAATATGCAGGCCGCTATTGACCTGAATGGTGGACACTCGCTCTGCACCACCAATGTAATGCTCAAACTGCATTTGGAATTCCTTTCCAGAAAACCTGGTCAGTCCACTCCTGCGGCACCACTGCTTGTATAAAGGCACTGCAGGAACGGAACGCGAGAAGTATAAAACGGCCAGAAGGTGCGGGGATTAATTGCCCATCGATCCCCGGCACCTGGCCGCGTGAGCCTGTCATCCGACAATGGAAGGATTGCCCGCGACGGCGACCCTCCTCCGTTTGGGCAGCAGTTCTGCACAGGCCGTTCTGGCGCCGCCCGCCGCGCCATGGCAGAACCTTGCCATGTCCTTCGCGCCCAGCCGCAGCTGACGAGGCCCCTGACCTTGCCCCGTCCCGACGCCGACCTCTCCCGCGACGCCATCCTCGCCTTCATCGAGGAGGAACGCGCCGCCGGCCGTGAGCCCGGCCGCCGCGATATCGCCAAGGCCTTCGGGCTCGATGCCGGCGGCAAGATCTGGCTGAAGCGCCTGCTGCGCGAGCTCGAGCTGGAGGAGAACGGCGGCTCCGGCCCGGTCAAGCCGCATGCCGCCCTGCCTGCGGTCCTGCTCTGCGAGATCAAGACGCGCGATCGCGAGGGCGATCTCATCGCCGCCCCGCTCGAATGGAACGAGGACGACCAGGGCGAGGCGCCAAAAATCCTGGTCGAGCGCCAGCGCGAGTTCCGCCGCAAGCCGAAGACCCCGACCGCCGCCGCTCCGGGCGTAGGCGACCACGTCCTGCTCAAACTGACGCGCCTGCGCGGCGTCGACGGCTATCAGTGGTCGGGCCGCACCCTCAAGGTGATGGGCAAGGCCAAGGCGCAGGCGCTCGGCATCTTCCGCGCTTTGCCCGACGGCTCCGGCCGGCTCGTCCCCGTCGACAAGAAGGCGCAGGGGCGCGAGGCGATTGTTCCGAAGAGCCAGACCGGCAACGCCCAGGATGGCGACCTCGTCTCGGTCTCCTTCGCGCGTGAAAGCCGCTTCGGCCCGCCGCAGGCCCGGGTGCGCGAGCGGCTCGGCTCGCTGAAATCGGAGCGCGCGGTCTCGCTGATCGCGATCCACGCCCACGGCATACCCTACGAGTTCCAGCCCGCTACCCTTGCCGAAGCCAAGGCCGCCAAGCCTGCGACGCTCGCCGGTCGCGAGGATTGGCGGGCACTGCCGCTGATCACCATCGACCCAGCCGACGCCAAGGACCATGACGACGCGGTCCATGCCGCGCCGGACGACGACCCAGACAATCCCGGCGGCCATATCGTCACCGTCGCGATCGCCGATGTCGCGTCTTACGTCCGCCCCGGCTCGGCGCTCGATCGCGAGGCTTTGGAGCGCGGCAACTCGGTCTATTTCCCCGACCGGGTCGTGCCGATGCTGCCAGAGCGCATCTCGAACGATCTCTGCTCGCTGCGCGGCGGCGAGGACCGCCCTGCCCTGGCCGTTCGCCTGATCCTCAAGGCCGACGGCTCCAAGAAGAGCCACTCCTTCCATCGCATCATGATGCGCTCGGCGGCCAAGCTCTCCTACCAGCAGGCGCAAGCCGCGATCGACGGCAAGACGGACGACATCACCGGCCCGATCCGCGACAGCATCCTGATGCCGCTCTGGGCCGCCTATGGCTCGGCCGCCCGCGCCCGCGACGCGCGCCAGCCGCTCGATCTCGATCTGCCCGAGCGCAAGCTCGTCCTCGATGCCGACGGCAAGGTCACCCGCGTGATCGTGCCCGAGCGGCTCGCCGCGCATCGGCTGATCGAGGAGTTCATGATCCTCGCCAACGTC
Source organism: Rhizobiales bacterium 2SD (assembly GCA_005502805.1). Taxonomy (GTDB): domain Bacteria; phylum Pseudomonadota; class Alphaproteobacteria; order Rhizobiales; family Beijerinckiaceae; genus Allobosea. The sequence goes on from SCMY01000004.1 coordinate 376,457, forward strand.
GCCGCCGCCGAGACGCTGGAGAAGGCGAAGAGCCCGCTGATCTATCGCTGCCATGACGAGCCTTCGCTCGAGAAGATGCGGGCGCTCGGCGAGGTCCTGGCCTCGATCGGCATTAAATTGCCGAAGGACGCGGCGCTACGACCCGCGCTGTTCAACCGCATCCTTGCGATGATCAAGGGCTCGGAGAACGAGCTCCTGATCAACGAGGTTGTGCTGCGCACGCAGGCGCAGGCCGAATACGTCGCCGAGAATTACGGGCATTTCGGCCTGAACCTGCGCCGTTACGCGCATTTCACGTCACCGATCCGGCGCTATGCCGACCTGATCGTGCATCGCGGCCTGATTTCGGCGCTGGGACTCGGCGATGACGGCCTGCCGAAGTCGATCACGCTCGCCGAGCTGCGCGAGATCGCGACGAGGATCTCGGCGGCGGAGAGGCGCGCCATGGCGGCCGAGCGCGAGACCACCGACCGGCTGATCGCCCATTTCCTCGCCGACCAGATCGGCGCCAGCTTCGACGGGCGGATCGCCGGGCTCAACCGCGCCGGCCTCTTCGTCAAGCTCGACGACACCGGCGCCGACGGCTTCATCCCGGCTTCCACTCTAGGGGCCGACTATTATCGTCATGACGAGCGCGCCCATGCGCTGGTCGGCGATCGCACCGGCGAGAGCTGGCGCCTTGGCGACCGCGTCCATGTCAAACTGGTCGAGGCGGCGCCGGTCGCCGGAGCGCTGCGATTCGAGTTGCTCACAGAGGGCAGGCCCGCGACATCCGACCGCTCTGGCAAAAGGTCACGGCCTCCTTTACCTATGGGGCGAAAGAAGGGCCGGCCCCCGCCTACACGATCAGGCCGAAAGCGCTGATGCCCTGAACCACGAAGAACTCCATGTCCATACATTGTCACCAACCCAAGCCGGTCCAGGCGCGCGACTGGCGTCAGGCCGTGCGTCGCGGCCTCTTCGGCCGCTGCCCGAACTGCGGTGAAGGCCGGCTCTTCCGCGCCTTCCTGAAGCCGGTCGATTCCTGCGAGGCCTGCGGCGAGACCCTGCACCACCAGCGGGCCGACGACCTGCCGCCCTATATCGTCATCACCATCGTCGGCCACGTCGTCGTCGGCGGCATCCTGCTGGCGGAGAAGTACAGCGACTGGTCGATGGCGATGCACATGTGGACCTGGCCGCCGCTGACCATCCTGCTCTCACTGCTGCTGATGCAGCCGGTCAAGGGCGCCGTCATCGGCCTGCAATGGGCGCTGCGCATGCACGGCTTCGGCGGAGCCATGCCCAAGCCCGAACGCCAGCCCGCCATGAAGGCCGTGGGGGGCCGATGAGCGACCACACCATCACCCTGACCCAGGCGGAACGGGCGCGCACCAACGTCAACCTGCGCCCTCGCGATGCCGCGACCATGCTGATCCTCGATCAGTCCGGGAAGAAGCCCAGGGTGCTGATGGGCAAGCGCCATGCCGGCCACAAGTTCATGCCGGGCAAATACGTTTTCCCTGGCGGCCGCATCGAGACCGGCGACCGCCGCATGGCCGCGACCGGCGCCCTCGCCGCCCCTTGCGAGCAACGCCTGCTCGCCCGCTGCGTGCGCCCGAGCGTCCAGCGCGGCCGGGCCCTGGCGCTGGCGGCGATCCGCGAGACCTTCGAAGAGACCGGGCTGCTCTTCGGCTCCGCCGAATACGGCTCTCCCGAGAACCCGCCTGAGGGGGTCTGGGCCGAGTTCGCCGCCAGGGGCGTCTTCCCGGATCTCGGTGCCATCACTTTCGTCGCCCGCGCCATCACGCCGCCGCGCCGGCCCAAGCGTTTCGACACTCGCTTCTTCGCCGTCGACGCCCGCGCTGTCGCCGGCAAGGTCGAGGGGATCGTCGGCCCCGATTCGGAGCTCGTCGATCTCGTCTCCGTCACGTTCGACGAGGCGCGCGAGCTCGACCTGCCGACCATCACCAAGGTGATCATCGCCGAAGTCGAGGAGCGGCTGAAGGCCGGATTCGGCCAGCATCTGCCGGTTCCGTTCTACTGGGAGAAGCGCGGCAGCTTCGTGCGCGAGCTGCTCTGACACCGTCTGGCGGCGGAAAATCCAGCCCCCCGCCCGATATTCCTTGACTTGCCGACGCCGATACGGCATTCCCCGCCCATCGGATTGCCGGGCTCGCCCGGCCGTTTTGTTTTTTGCGCGGGCCCAGGCGGCCCCATCTGTTCGAGGGCTCCGCCATGGCCAAGGCCGTGACCATCAAGATCAAGCTCATCTCGACCGCGGACACCGGGTACTTCTACGTGACCAAGAAGAACTCGCGCACCATGACCGAGAAGATGTCGAAGAAGAAGTACGACCCGGTCGCGCGCAAGCACGTCGAGTTCAAGGAAACCAAGATTAAGTGAGGCAAATTGGCCTAACCTCTTGATTTTGCTTTAGAAAAACCGCCCCTTCGCCGGGCGGTTTTTTCGTTTGGGCACCACCAGGGTCACCGCGAAGCGCCCCTGACTGCCGCCAAAATCTTTCTTTTTTGCAAGTTGTTTCATCATCAATTGCGCTATTGCAAGATTCTGAAATCCATGATTCGCAATGGCCATGTGGCCATTCGCTCGCAAAGATTCTGCCGCGGAAGACGCAAAGAGCTTGGAAGCGCTTCAGGCGTTTTTCGAGAGCGCGAACGGCACGGCGAGCAAAATCGCAGTCAGCCCGACGAAGGCGCTGGAATGCGTCCCTGTTCGTGCGGCGGTGCAGTTGCGATGCGAGACGCTGTCCAGCCTGCCGCTACGGCTCTATCGCCGGCTTGAGGACGGCGGGAAAGAAAAGGCCGACGACCACCCGCTCTATCCGCTGCTGCATGGCCGGGCGAACGCCTGGACCGCCTCCTCCGATTTCATCTCGTCGCTGGAACGGGACTCGCTGCTGAGCGGCCACGGCTATGCCTTGGCCAATCGCGTCGACGGCGGTCGCATCGCGGAGCTGATCCGGCTGGCACCCGATCGGGTCAAGGTCGAGCTCGGGGACGGTGACGAACCCTCCTACGTGGTCAGTCTGAAAGGTGGCGGGACGCGGACCTATCGCTGGTCCGACGTACTGCACGTCAGCGGCTTCGACGGCCTGTCAGCGGTGCGCCAGGCTCGCGAGGCGATCGGGATCTATGCCGCGCTGGAGGCTCACACCGGCCGGATCATGGCGAACGGGGCGCGGCCGAGCGGCGTGTTGCAGACGAAGGACACGCTGAAGGAACCCGTCCTGAAACGGCTCAAGGAGAGCTGGGCGAAATTCCACGCCGGCGAGAGCGCTGGCGGAACCGCGATTTTGGAATCCGGCTTGGAGTTCAAGCCGCTGACCTTCAGCTCGGTCGATTTGCAGTTCGCCGAGCTGCGCCAGTACCAGCTTGTCGAGATTGCCCGCGCCTTTGCCGTCCCGCCGATCCTGATCGGGGACTACAGCCGCGCCACCTGGTCGAATTTCGAGCCGAGCGCGCAGGCTTATCTCAGCTTCTGCCTGGTGCCTCGGATCAAGGCCTGGACCGGCGCCATCGCCCGGCTGCTGAGCCCGGAAGAACAGCGCGACCTCGGGGCCGAGTTCGAAACCGGCGCGCTGGTGCAGGCCGATATCGCGAAACGGTTCGCGGCCTACGCGTCTGCCATCTCCAGCCGCATCCTGTCGCCGAACGAGGTCCGTGAGCTCGAGAATCGCGGCCCCTACGCCGGCGGCGACACCTACGCCAATCCCAACGTGACGAGCGGCGCGCCAGCCGACCAGCAGCAGGAGGATGCCGCGTGATCGCGCTCGAGCTGAAAGCCTCCGTCTCGGTCGACGATGCCGGCGCCATCGTTGGTATGGCCTGGCCGTTCGGCACGCCGGACCGGATGGGCGACGAGATCCTGCCCGGCGCATTCAAGGGCGCGAAGGCCCCTCTGCCGCTGCTCGCGTTCCACCGGCCGGACGATCCGATCGGCGTCTGGGAAACGATCAGCGAGACGCCGAAGGGCCTGGCCGTCTCCGGCCGGCTGCTGGTGGACGATCTGCCCCGCGCCCGTGAGGTCCGCGCGCTGGTGAAATCCGGCGCCGTCACCGGCCTCTCGATCGGCTTCATGACCAAGAACGCGACGGCGCGGCGCGGCGGCGGCCGGACCATCAAGGCCGTCGAGCTCGTCGAGATCAGCCTCGTTTCCGTTCCTGCCCATCCTGGCGCCCGCGTGAGCAGCGCCAAGTCGGCTGAGCAAGCCATCGCGCTTGCAGAGGCCATCCACCGCGCCACCGAGCGCCTGCGAGCATGAAGGGCCGCATATCATGATGCATGTCTCTCGCCGCGCCCTTGTCGGCGCTGCCATCGAACTGAAGGGCGGTGATGACGATCCGGTTGCCGGCGTCACCAAGGCGCTCGACACTCTGTCCAGGACGGTCGACGACCGCCTGAAGGCCGTCGAGACCAAAGCCGACACCACGGCCATCACCACTCGCCTTGATCAGCTCGAGGCGAAGCTGAACCGTCCAGGCGGCGGTGACGAGAACAGCGACGAGGCCGCGGCCGAAGAGGTCAAGGCCTTCGGCGCCTATCTGCGCCACGGCAAGGAGGCCGGCCCGGACACCCTGAAGACTCTCACCGTCTCCAGCGATCCGCAGGGCGGCTTCCTGGCGCCGCCGGAGTTCTCGACCGAGTTCATTCGCGATCTCGTCGAGTTCTCGCCGATCCGCGCGTTGGCCACGGTCCGCACCACGACCTCGCCGTCGGTCTCCTATCCCCGCCGCACCAGCGTGACCAACGCGAAGTGGAAGGGCGAGACGCAGGCGCAGGAGGGCAGCGAGCCGGCCTTCGGTCAGGTCGAGGTGCCGATCCGCGAGGTCAACACGTTCGTGGACGTGTCGAACCAGCTCCTGCAGGATTCGGCCGGCATGGCGGAAGCCGAGGTGCGGCTCGCGCTGGCGGAGGACTTCGGCCAGAAGGAAGGCCTCGCCTTCGTCAAGGGCACCGGCGTGCTCGATCCCGAAGGCCTGATGACCAGCGCTGCGGTCGGTTACACGCCGTCCGGCAACGCCTCGACGCTGGGGTCCGCCCCCGCCGATCTGCTGATCAGCCACTATTACAGCCTGCCGGCTGCCTATCGCGCCCGCGGCTCCTGGCTGATGAACGGCAAGACGCTGGCGGCGGTCCGCAAGCTCAAGGACGGCACGACGGGGGTCTATCTCTGGCAGCCCTCCTATCAGGCTGGCCAGCCCGAAACCCTGCTCGGCCGCCCTGTGATCGAGGTGCCGGACATGGACGACATCGGCGCCGTTGCCGAGCCGATCGCGTTCGGCGACATCGCGACCGCCTATCGCATCGTCGACCGCGTCTCGCTCTCGATCCTCGTCAATCCGTACCTGCTGGCGACGAACGGGATCACCCGCATCCACGCGACCCGCCGCACTGGCGCCGCCGTGGTCCAGCCCGCCGCCCTCAAGAAGATCCGCTGCGCCACCTCGTAAGGCGCAGCGTCCCGCAACCGGAGAACATCGACATGCGTGACATCGCATCGAACATCGGCGCGGTTCCGGCCCTGGCGCCAGCCGTGCAGGCGGCGGCCACCACCGGCGCCGCGATCGACACCAAGGGCTTCGGCTCCCTCGCCATCGTGGTCAACACCGGCGCCATCGCCGGAGACGGCGACTTCGGCGTGAAGCTGCAGGACAGCGACACCACGACGAGCGGCGACTTCGCCGATGCCGCTGCCGATGTCGTCGACAGCAACGCACCGGCCACGCTGGAGGCGTCGAGCACCTACAAGCTCGGTTATCGCGGCTTCAAGCGCTACGTCCGCATCGCCCTGACCAAGGCCGGCGGCACCTCGATCGCGGCCGGTGCCGTCGCGGTGCTGGGGCAGGCTCAGAGCCGCCCCGTCGCCTGATCCTTGCCGAATGTGACGGCCGCCCGCGTCGGGGCCAGCCGTCACGGGGCGCGCGGTTTCGTCCTCCTGGCCGCGCGCCCCAAGCCCTTCCCCGTCATCAGGATCGCCAGCATGCTCGAGATCATCACGCCCGCTTCAGAAACGCGCCTGATCTCGATCGAGGCGGCGCGTCTTGCCGTCGGGCTCGCTGCGGACGACGACAGCCAGGACACCGGGCTGTGGCCACTGATCGACCAGGCCAGCGCGGCCATCGTCAGCTTCATCGGCCAGCCTCTGGCGCGCCAGACCTATCGCGAAACGGTGTGGTCGCGCACGACCTCGGATAGCCTGGTCCTCTCGCGCTTCCCCGTGGCCTCCATCACCTCTGTGGAGATCGATGGCGCCGCGATCGACGCGGACGGCTATGGCGTCGATCTGGCGACCGGCATCGTGCATCGCCGCTCCCCGACGCGCTGCGGCCCGTTCTGGCCAGCCGGCGAGACGGTGGTCGAATATGCGGCCGGTTATGGGCTCCCCGAGGATCTTCCCGCCGATATCCAGCGCGCGGCCATCCTGATGTTGCGCCAGGCGCATTTCGCCGGCAACCGCGATCCCCTCCTGCGCAGCGAGGAAACGGACGGCGTGGCGACGTTCTCCTACTTCGCTACTGGTGCTGCTGCCGTGCCGCTGGAGGCGCAGGCGCTGCTCGCTCCCTACCAGATCCCGGCGGTAGCCTGATGAGCGACCTCATCGCCGCCCTCGATCGCCACCTCGCCAGCCGCGGCCAAGCCGCGACCGTGAAGCGCCGGATCGGCACCGGCAGCACATTCGTCGAGTTGCAGGTGCGCGTGCGGCTGTCCGGCTATGGCACAGCCGATCTCAACTCCGGCGTCAAAATCACTGACAGCAAATTCATCATGAGCCCGACGCCTATCGTCGCCGCTGGCGCCGCTTGGCCCGGTGCGGCCGGCGGAACCACTGACATCAGGATCGGCGACTTCATGCTCGTCGAAGGCCGGCAACGTGCCATCGCGCAGGTCGACAACGTCCGCATCGGAGACGTGCTGGTGAGGGTCGAAGGTCGGATCAGCGGGTGATCGGCCATGCTGATGATCACACCGGAAGCCTTGAAGCTGATCCGCCAGGCGACAGGCTATTGGTCGGACCCGCATCGCCGCCGGGATACGCCGGTCACGCTGCCGCACCAGGTGAAGCGCAGGAAGCGCAAGGCCGATCAGGCCTATTGCCGCAAGCTCATCGACCAGACTGCAGCCATCATGCGACGCGGCGAGCCAACCAATTTCGCATTCGAGGGCTTCATGCGCCACGGCCTGCGGTCCGGGCTGTGCCTGCGGGGCTGGTCATGGGCCGATGCCGACGACATGGCGGCAGATATTGTCCGGTCGGCTCTCAGCCAGATCGGCGCCAAACGCCCCACGGTCCAGCAGGGACAGCCCGAATGGACGCAGGAAGGCGTCATCCTGATCAAGCGGGAGCGCTGCATCCGCTGCGGATGGGCTCTCCCCGAAGGCCACTGGAAGTTCTGCTCCCGCCGATGCCTCGATGCGCATCATGCGGCTATGCATCGCCGGTTCACAGCGGAAGAATTGGGGGCGGTCTATGACGGCGCGCCTTGACGATCTGGAGGATGACGGCTGCCTCTGGTGTGGCGACGAGATCGGCATGACAGCCCCGCGCTCGTATCTGCGTCGGTACTGCGATATGCGCTGCTGCAAGGCGCACCGCGACCACATGGGTAAGGCTGAGCGCCTCGAGGCGAAGGAAAAGCAGGACCGGCGGTGCGCCCAGTGCAAAGCGCCGCTACCCGCCTCGAAGCGCGCCGACGCCATCTATTGCTCGAAGGCGTGCAAGCGCCAGGTGATGATGCAGCGGTTTCGTAAGCGTGCGCCTCTCACCTGTCTCCGATGCGGTGCGGGCTTCACGTGTTCGACCGGAAGCCGGCTCTATTGCGGCGACGACTGCCACACCGCTGCGATTCGGCAACAGAGGAAAGACCGCTCCGTCCCTCTGGCCCGGTTGCAGCGGGCAACCTGCCGCTGGTGCTCGGCCACGTTCACACCGCGGCGGACGCCACCGCTGCAGGTGCTCTGCTCACCAGAATGCGACAAGGCTGAGCGCAAGGCGAAACACGAGGAGCAGCCGGAGCGCGCTTGCCCGACCTGCTCCACCCCGTTCCGGCCGGAAAGGCCGAGCGATCCTCGCAAGTACTGTTCCCGGTCATGCGCTGCCCAAGGCCGAGTGCTGCCACGCGAAGACCGATCGTGCGCCATCTGCAGCACGACGTTCCGTCCGGCCTTCCCGTCCGTTCGGGCGATCACCTGCTCTCCGTCTTGCGCCAGCTTCCTCCATTATCAACGGCGCCGCGTCGCCATCACCTGCGAGGCGATATCCTGATGCCCGTCCGTGCTCCCCGCATCTGCTCCTGCGGCAAGGTCGTGCCGTCTGGCCAGCGCTGCGCCTGCCAGCGCGCCAAGGCCAAGGCCTATGACGCCAGCCGTGGCACCGCTGCCTCTCGTGGGTACACCGGCTCATGGCGCAAGGCCTCTGCCGCCTTCCTCGCTCAGCCCGGCAACGAGCGCTGCGCCTGCGGCTGCGGTCGCAGCGCCAACATGGTGGATCACAAGCGCGCACCGAAGGGCGACATGGCCTTGTTCTGGGATCGATCGAACTGGCAGCCCTTCGCCCGCGTCTGCAACACGCGGAAGGCCATCGCGTCCGAGGGCGGGTTCGGGAGGCCGTCACTTCGTACGGAACGAAGTGAGACCGGGGGGCGGGTCGAGACTTTGCCGAAGGGGACCGAGACCGCATGGGGAGCCTCGCGCAAGGTTCCGCCGAATTCGGCTGGCGGGGAATTCGAGCGATGAGAGGCCGGCGTCCTGCAACGCTCAAGGCGATTGAAGGCGGGCTCTCCGGCGCCGCGCCGCTGCCTCCCGACGTGCCGAAGTCATGTCGGGCAGAATGGGATCGTGTCGTCTCCGACCTCGCCGCTCGCAAGCTGCTGACGCCCGCCATGCTCGGCACCGTGGCGGCCTATGTCATCGCCCGGTGGACAGTCGGCGAATGCGTGAAGGCAGTGCAGAAGGACGGCGCGTTCGTGAAGACGAAACAAGGCGAGCCGAAGCCTCACCCGGCGCTTGGGGTGATGTCCAAGACCAATGAGACGGTGGCGCGGCTCGCTGCCGAGCTCGGGCTGACACCGGCAGCTCGGTCACGACGCGGCCTGTCCGGTCCAGAACAAGGAGGTGACGCCGATGATGGCGCCCCGTCCGGCTTGGATTTATGATGGCTCGCCGATCGCGGACCCGCATGGCCGCGGCGAGCGCGCGGTCGAGTTCCTGCGCGCGCTACGGCATCCGAAAGCGGAGAGCGGCACATTCGAGCTGCCCGCATTCTGGGAACGCATTGTCAGGCGCATCTACGGTCCCTCGAATGCAGCCGGCCGGCGCGAGGTGAAGACCGTCTTCGCCATGGTGCCGCGCGGTGCCCGCAAGACGACAATCGGCGCTGGGCTCGGTCTGCTCCACACCTTCGGCCATGAGCGGGTCCAGGGCGGGCAGATCATTGCAGCTGCAGCGGCGGAGGATCAGGCGGCGCTGGCGGCCGATGAGGCCCGCATGATCGTGCGCGCCACGCCATGGCTGGAGCGGGTCGCCAAGGTCACGGAGTCGGAAGACACGATCGAACACCGCAAGAGCGGGACCGAGTTCCGCACGATCCCGGCGCAGGGCGATCTGCAGCATGGTAGAACGCCGGCCTTCGTCTTGGCCGATGAGCTGCACGCCTGGCCATCACGCAAGCTCTGGACCGCGCTGCGCACGGGCCTTGCCAAGCAACCGGGTAGCTTGCTGGTCATCATCACCACCGCCGGCCGCGGCAAGGAGAACCTGGCATACGGGCTCTATGAGTACGCGCTGAAGGTCGCGGCGAAGCCGAAGCTCGATCCGGGCTTCCTGCCGATTCTGTTCCAGTCACCCGGCGATTGCGATTGGCAGGACGAAGGGCTCTGGCATCTGGTCAATCCCGGCCTCTCAGAGGGTTTCCCGGATATCGACGGCGTGCGTCAGCTCGCGCGGGAGGCCAGGGAACGGCCAGCGGATCGTGAGGACTTCCGCCAGTACCATCTCAATGTATGGCTCGATCACTCTGCCGCGCCCTTCGTCGACATGGCCGTGTACGATGAAGGCGCCGAGCCGGTGGACCTCGAGGCGCTGCGCGGCGAACCGTGCTGGCTTGCGGTCGACCTGTCGAGCAATTCCGACCTCACCGTCATCCTCGCCTGCTGGCGCGACGGCGATGACGGCTACGTCGTGCACCCGTGGTTCTTCTGCCCGGGCGACAACCTGCGGGCCCGCGCCGATCGCGACGGTGTCCCCTATCCTCGCTGGGCTGAGGAAGGGTTGATCGAGGCGACGCCCGGCAATGTCGTCGACTTCCGCCGAGTTGAAGATCGGATTCGCGAGCTCTGCCAAGACTTTGACGTACAGGAGATCGCCTTCGATCCGCACCTCGCGCGGAACACCATGAACAATCTGCTGGAGGACGGCTTCCCGGCCGTCGAGATGCGCCAGGGTTGGTTGACCATGGCTCCAGCGATCAAGGAGCTCGAGCGCGCGATCGTCGGGCGGCGCTTCCGCCATGGCGGTCACCCAATCTTGCGCTGGCACTTTGGAAACATTGCCGTTGAGCGCGACAAGGCGGGGAACGTGTCGTTTCACAAGGGCAAGAGCCGCGACCGCATCGACGGCGCCGTGGCTGCTGCCATGGCCGTGGCACGCGTCGCGGCTGGTCATGGCGGGAGCATCTACGAGTCGGAAGAGCGGGCAGAAGGCCTGATCGTCATTTGATTATCCGGCGACTGTCAGCAGATTCCCATATGCTTCATAGTTTTCAGCCGCTTTAGCGTTCGATTTTAACGGCATTCTTGATTTCGACTTTTGCGGCGATCTCACTGTACAGGTCGACTGCTTGCCCGGCAGCAGAGATGGAGATGATCAGCGAATAACGTGCCTTATCAGCCGTTCGCTTTTGGCCGACGTGCGATTTCCACCAACCTCCGACAGGATAGACGGCAATGGCGTCATGCCCAGCCAGCTCAATCGCTCGGCCGCGCCAGAGGTCACAGTGCAGGGAGCCGGCCTGTATTGCTTTTGGTCCCAGCAACCAACAACTCGTCTCGCTATCAGACTCCGTGCCATCCTTCTCCTGACTTGCAGAAACCCTCGCACGAAACCGGGCATTGGTCTCAGAGCGCTTCTTCATATCGAAACGAAGGCCGAAGGAACGATAGGTGTCCGGTCTCGTAGCGGCCCTGCCGGTCAGGTTCGGCTCGATGAAGTAGGATAGCGTTACCTTCATCTTGACGATTTCATTTTCGAGTTGCTCCAGCACAGTTTTTGGCCAGGGCAAGTCGTAGAAATGCATTTCGTTGAACACGCCAGTACGGCCATCCGCGCCGACAGCAAAGGGCTGAATCTCCGCCTGCGCGACCAGCGTGGCGTCGTTGCGCGCCGAAAGCATCGCTCGCTCGATGTCTGGCACGCCATATCCGAACTCGCGAAGCATTTCCTGCTTCTTCGCTTTGGTAGCTGTCTTGCCCGTCTTCCAATGGGCTCCTGTGCCGATGAATCTCTTGCGGATGGGCTCGGGCCATCGCGCGGAATCCACGGTGAGCGCGCGATGCGTTTCCGGCCAGAGGTCGGGTCGAGCCGCTTGCAAGCGTCCGATGAAATGGCCAGCCATGCCGGCGGCGGCGCTGGTTGCCCAGAACGGCACGAGGGGCTCAACCGCAATGTCCGATCCCGCCGACAGCAGTGACACCGACGGATCCCAGCCACAAAACCCGGTGGCGTCGGACATCATGTTGCCAGCCTCGAACAATACCTCCGGCTTGATCGGGGTCAGGTCGTCGGGAAGCGATTGCGAACCGCGGCTGAACGGGCTGCGATGGTTCGCCGGCACAGCCGGCTGCAACACGGGCGGCGGTGCCGGCGGCTGTTCCTTGCGCGTGAAGCCGCCGACGGTCAGAGCATTCCAGCTTTGCGACGGGTCTTCCAATGGCTGGGACGGAAGAACGTTTACCGCCATACCGCCGGAGACATTGCCGGTTGCCACGACCATCAAGCGCTTGGGCCGCTTGGCGCCCGGAACTTTCTCATCTGCTTCGCCGGGCATCGCGCCGGCGGTGATTTGATCGAGCGCGCCACTCCAGGTCGAAGGACGGCTGGGCGGGAAATCCGTTGTGGAGGTCGCGATGCAAAAGCTGCGTAGAACCTCGGGACGCTCGATTTCGACTAAGCTGATAGCGCCTTGCGTGACGACGCCGTAGCTGGGAGGCTTAGTCGGTGGGAAGCCATGCGGCGGCAACAGCTTCATGGATTCCGCGCCGTGTGTAAGCACTACAGAGCGCGCATCATTCATCAGCGGTTCGAGATCGCCATACAGCACGAGGCCGGCCAGCGGCGTGCCGTGGCCGCCATTCGGCTGATGGTCGTCGGTACCCCAAGCAGCGTCATAGGCCCATGCGCCACGAAGGCCGGGCACGATTAGGGGATGGGCTGCGGCGACGCCGGTGTCCAGTGTGCAGACGACAGGAGCATCTTGCGGCGGAGCCAAAACGCGCTGCGCCAATTCCGCAACCCAATCGTGCTGACCAAGCCCCACATCTCCACGGTCCAAGAACGGCTCAACCGTACCCGTCGCGCGACGAATTTCGGTGATCGCGCCTGGTACCCGCGCCGCGAACATCGCGATCGTTGCGGCGGCGCTATGGAGAAATAGGACAGTCGTGTCAGGGAAAATTAGGCGGTCACTATGAACGTCGATATTCGCGTTGCGCGCCGCGAGAACCAAGCGATCCGCCAAGGCGACGGGCTGACGAACCCATAATTCCCACCAAACTATGTTCGGTGCAACCAAGTCCACGTTGCCGGTAAACAATGACACGGCTTCGATCGCGCGGACTTCCTCAATAACCTCGAAGCGCTCAGCATCGGGGCGACGCTGATTGCCTGGGTCACGGCCATAGTCGCTAATGCGGCCGCGCAGGAAGGTGCGCGCATCGTCTGGCACGAAAAGCAAAGCACTCTCGGTCCGGTCGTCATTCCGCTTGGACCGAAGCACCACCACGTCCTGAGTAGGAAACTCTAACGCTGCCGGAACCTTGACTGCCTTGGTGCGAGCTCCTTCGGCCGGAGGGAGTGTCGTAATCTCGACGACGGTGCCAGGTTTCAGACCTTGCACAGCAAGGCGAGGGTCATTCACCGGCGTCGGAACATTCCCAAGCGCAGCCGCAAACCGCTCGATAAGCCGTGCGGCATGTGCCGCATAATCGTCGCGAAGCGGCTTGCGCTCCTGAGCGCGTGCTGGAAAGCTGTACTGTGCAGCTTCACGAAATGCGTCGATTGAAATGTGAGCGCGATTGCGCGCTCCGTAGTCTTCACCCTCCGCCATTCCCCAGCCCTATGTGATTATGTTTCCTCTTTCCCGATTACGAGGCTCTTTACGGCCAACTTATCGACGGAATTTGCCTTTTAGTGTCTGGCGATTCTGAAGCGCTCGGCCGAGCACATCAGAAGATACTTTGCTCGCCCCTTCAAGAATGGCGTCCTTGACCACCGCATCGGCAGCGCGGACAAGCTCTCCTTGGCTCAAGCCATCTAACTTCATCTCGATCGATGGCCAGCTGCGCGCCGACATTTTGAACTTTCCTAAACGCCGTTCGACCAGCGCACGCGCGCCTGCTCGATCAGGCAAATCATACTCGATTACCTCATCGAATCGGCGGGCGAGAGCCTCGTCGAGAATCTCGACATGATTGGTAGCGGCAAGCACGAGGCTATCAGTTGTGTTCGGCTCTTCCATGAAGGCGAGAACTGAATTGAGCACACGACGTATCTCCCCAACGTCATTCGGGTCGCCGCGGCGCGCGCCGATGGCATCGAACTCGTCTAAGAGGTAAACGCCCCGTGTCTGAGCAATTTGATCGAACAATAGGCGGAGCTTACCCGCCGTCTCACCAAAATACCGGCTAAATAACGCTTCCAACCTAATCGTAAACAAGGGCAGATGCAGCTCGCCGGCGAGCGCGGACGCAGTCATGGTCTTTCCGGTCCCTGGCGGACCGACAAGCAGCATATGGGTGGTTGGCACCTGTCCGTGATCGCGCAGCGCTGCCCTCTCTTGCTGCTGGCGTACGACGCGCATCAGTCGCGCTCTGACGTCGTCAGACAGCACCATGCTTGCGAGTGCGATCTTCGGATAGCTGCTTTCTACGAGACCTTGAAGCTCCCCTCGCGGACGAGCGAGCGGGATCGGAGTTTGGCCTCCCGCCGGCCGGCCCCCGCGCTGCCGATCGCGTGCCTTCTGGACAAGGCGCTTGAGCTTATCCGCTTCATCCGCACGCCCCTGCCGCGCCTCCTGCGCGGCGACCTGGAGAGCTATCGACAGAAACTGCTCCTCATCGCCGTCTATGTGGGAATTGAGGAGCGCAACGAGATGCTTTGTAGACAAAGGTCGCCCTCCCAACGGTTGGCGGTTGAGCGCAGATGTTTGAACTACGCTAGCGGCAAAACATGGCGGGAGTCCTAAGGGTCGTTTTGAACTCCACAGAATCATCGAAGGCCGACGGCGTGTGTTCCTTCACCGGTCGGCAACCGCAAGGCGCGCCTTCTTCGCACAGCGCAGAGGTAGAATCTGCAGTAGCGGCTTCGCTATCGAGGCGCTCCATATCTCGCTCGACCTCGGCCTCCCGTTTTTCGCGGGGCGCGCTAGATTGCGCTGGGGGGAGGTGACGATGAGCAGAGACGAAGGACTGGCCACCGCGCTGGTTGCGCTGGTGATCGGGGGGGCGATTGCGATCGGCATTGCGATCGACGTTACGGCGCCGCTTTGTGACGCCGCCAAGATCAAGTCCATGGCGCCGGATAAGATCGAGTTCGGATGCTTTGAGTTCTGGCTCAACCGATATCAGACCATGCTCGCTGGCGCCGCGGCGCTTGTGGCAGCGACCGCCAGCGTTTTCTATCTGCGCAGGCAAATTGCGCAGGCGGAACAGCATAAGCAGGACCAACTTCTTCGAGATCGTGCCGCGGCCCGTACGGTGCTGCCTCTCGCTCTAAGCACGATCTGCGAATACGCGTCCCAATCGATCCAATCACTCAATGCTAGATTTAACGGCCAGGCAACGGAGATGCCGCCGATTCCGACGATCGCGCTGGACCAATTGGTAACGACTGTTAGGACATTGGAGAGCAGGCACGTCGAGCCTTTCGCGAGGATCGTGCAGGAACTCCAGGTGCATAACGCCAGGGTCTCCGATCGGCGAGAACAGCGCCGAATGAACGAGCTGAATCTCCACGAATATCTGCTAGACGCTGCCGAGATCTATGCGCGAGCTTCCAGCCTTTTCGGCTTTGCGCGTTTCGAAACTGATGACCTGCCGTCTGAGCTCTTTGCAGATCAGATGAGATCGGCCCTTTGGTCGACCGGAGCCGAGATGAATCGCGAGGGGCCGCTCCACGCGGCTATCGATCGCCGCGAACGGCTTTATCCAAAGCGCTCACCGGGCGAAGAAGAGAGCAAAAGGCCGCCAACGATCGTCGACGTCGCCCTTTGAAACACACAGCTTTCCAGCGCCCTCCGCTCCACTCTCAGCCACGTGGACCGCAGAGGCGCCTGATCTTGAGAGAATAGAGGTAGACAGCGCCGAAGATCAATTGCGCCATGACTGCTTCAACTCCTCGTCAAACCAATCTTCTGCGTCTGCGCGCGAGCCTCTGACCGACCGGAATGTCAAGTAGTGACCATATCCCTTGCTATGCAGCCACGTTTCGAAACTGCTGAAGCTGGGCATCGCAGGATAGGCGATATCGATGTTCATCTCGCGCACCCACTCGGTGCTGAGATACCGGATGGCTTTTTCAGCCTCAGGCTTTTTCACGCTGCATTCCTCCACCACCGCCGCGCCTGCACGAAAGCGAGCTTCATGCGCAGATAGCGGATCGTCCAGCGCAGACGCTCGCGCTCCACGACGAAATTCCAGACCTCGGCCCAGGTCATGATATGGCGTCCTCAACGAACCAAAAGACACCCCGGTCGCGCAACGACTGCTCCTGACAACCACCATCGTCGGCCAGGCCGTTGTCGTCTATTTCGCTATCGTCCGGGTGTGCGTCGGGACCGAACCCAGTGCCTTCTGCCTCGCGAGCGGTCTGTTCCATGTCAGGGTCGCCGTCCATCTCATCGAGCAGTGCAATCAACCGCTCTATCCAGGCCTCGATCGCCTGGCGCCTTCCGGGCAAGCCTCTCCCGGCCGCCGAGCTCATGCTCGTCGTCATTTGTCTCTCCATGGTGATGATGCGGCGCAGATCGGGGCGCCGTGGCCCGTCGTCAAAATTCAGAAACCAAGGTGCAGAAATGCACCTGATTGAGGTGCAAAACTGCACCTCCAGCGAGGTCGTCTCTCAAGGTGCAAAAATGCACCTCCAGCCAAGGTGCGGAAATGCACCTCCTATCTATATTCTCGGGGGCATCCTCCGGTCATGCAGCCCGCTGGTCTCCCTTCATGATCGCCAGCCGAGCCTTCTTCGCGCGCCTGACGTGCTCGGGCGACTTCGATATCGCGGCCCGCTGCAAAGCCTCCGCGGCGTCTTCCTCCGTCTTGATGTCCCGCCACTCATGGGTGGGCTGCGCGCTGGTCGAGCGGCCGTTGATGTACGTCAGCCGGTAAACCGATGCCTGTTTGAACAATCCGCGGGCGATGCGGCCCTGCCTGACCACATCGAGGAATCCGAGCTCCCGGCACTCTCGGATGGCGAGGGCGATTGTCTGGCGCCGGACCCGGTTCGCGGCGAAGTCATCGTAGGGCACCTCCAGGCGCCCATTCTCCGCTGCACCATGGGCGGCGTGCTCAAGCTCGATCACCTCGAGCACGCGCCGGCCGTGGTCCGGCAAGGCTTTCCAAGCGAAGGACTGAAGCATCTCCACCGGCCGGCCGATAAACGGCCCTTGGATGGCATTCGGCTTTGGCCGTTTCCTCATGCAGCGCCACCGGGATTGCGCATCACAAGATGCCAGAGAGCTGCGCGGATCGCACATTCCACAGCCCGCGCTTCGCCAGCGATAACCGCCTCAGAAATCCCCCGACGCCTCATCAGATCACTCTGGTCGCGCAGCAGCCGCTCGAGGTGTCGCTCTGCCGCGGCGGGATTGAACTCCGCCATGCGAAGGGCGTGGCGGCTGATAAAGGTCCGATTTCGGACCCGCGGGAACGGGACGATTGCGCTAGAAGGGAAGGTCAGGGTCACGATCTACCTCCCTCCTGGCCGGCACTGCGGGCTTGGTCAGAGCGTTGCGCACGATCTCGCCCTCGATCGTGGCGGCCAGGCGGTCCCACCAAGCATCTTCACTCTCGGTCAGGAGCGCGCATTGGGCTTCGTAGAGGACGATGCCGGGAAGCCCGGGAAACGCCGCCTCAACGTCTGTATCGAACGATAGCGGCGACTGCCCCGTGGCAGAAACCCGCTCCCGCAGGAATACGATGACGGCGGCAAGGACTTGGCGTTTCAGCTCGGCGCGGTAGGTGAGGTTGGTCATCGATGCCACCTCACGCAGCGGTCGACCGTCGCGCGGCGATCCAAGCATCGATCTCGTCCTCGTAATGTCCGACCGCGTGCTCGGTCAGCTTCACGCTCTTCGGGAACTTCCCTGCGCGCTCAAGGCGCCAGCGGGTGGTGCGAGAGAGGCCGGTCTTCTTGCCGGTCTCCTTGTCGCGGATGATGCGCCGTGGCGCGTTGTCGTTCTGCATGTGGCCGCTCCTGTGTTTCGGGCGGCAACAGAACTACGCACAAAATTTCAGCCGGTAACGAGGGGGGAATTCCAGGATCGGATTGAGTTACCCCCCCTCATACGGCATGCCCCTTTCAACCCAGGATTGGATAGCAGCACCCACCGAGTCTTTCGAACTTCTTCGCATGGCTTCCGCGAGCAAACACTGTGCGGCAAACACGAAATCGACCAGTGGCCCTTTCCACTTGCCGCCATTTCGGCTGTAGCCGCGACCGTCGCCATGGTTCGACCAAATAATATTGCAGACTTTCAAGAATAGATCGTACCCGCCCAATTTTTGGCCCGGCAAAGGAGGGGCAATCCGCCGCAATCGATTTTTCGCCGCATTCTCAATTGCCTCTACACTTTTGAGCGCATCCTTCAGAAAATCTGAGCCTTCGAAATAATCGTCTTGCAGCCAGTTCGCTCCCTCGATCTCTTTCAATATGTCACCGTCAAGTTTCCATGCAGCAGGCTCCGGCTTCGGATGGCCAGGGTATAGGGTAACACCCGTCATGTCCTTCAGGACAGCGCTCGCTGCGATTCGAAAGGCTGCAGCAGCCGTTTGAAGATCTTCAACTCTCTTCTTGCTGGCAGCTGAAGGAGGGGAATTGATAAACTGACCCTCTGCCCTTGACGAGCAATGCGCGAGAAGGCGCCATTCGCCGCGGGACAACTGAAACCCGGCGGATCTCTCGATTTGCTCTCGCAAGTCGAAGCGAAGATCTCTCCGCATCGGGCCGCGCATGCGCGCCTGCAACCGCTTGATCTCAGCCAACACCTCCGGGGGAACTGTCAAGGCACGCTCCGGCGGATTGCGGTTACGTTGCCCGGTGGCGTCTCACCGGTCAGTACAAACGCGACCTGCGCGTCCAGCGCCTCCAATGCCCGCGTCTTCTGCGGCAGGAAGTCATGCTTGTCGTAGGTCGAGCCCGTCACCGTGGCGCGGATCGTCGAGCCATGGTTGAGCACGTAAGCGATCGTCAGCCGGTCGATATCGAGCCGTGACATGATAGTGGCGGCGGTCCTGCGCAGGTCATGCGGAGTTGCCGGCTCCTTCAGCACGCCGCGCGTCCGCTCGAATGCCTTGGCGAGATCCTGGCTCGTCGGCGCCTTGCCCTTCGTGGTGGAGAACAGGTGCCCTGCCCGCTTGCCCTCGCAAAGCCGCGTGACGATCGCCAGCGCCTCCCCGACCAGCGGCAGAACGTGCGCCGTCTTCGTCTTCACGCGATCTGCCGGCAGCCGCCACACCGCCTTGTCGAGATCGATTTCCTCGCGGCGCATTCCAGCCACCTCGCCCGGTCGCGCACCGAGCAGCAGGATCAGCCTTAGGATGTCCTTGTAGAGGGGCGCCGTCGTTTCGAGCCCGGCCCAGAGCTTCCTGATCTCGTCGTCGTCAAGGTGTCGCTCCTTCGGCTTTTCCGTCCCGCGCTTCTTCAAGCCCGTCACCGGATTGGATTGCGCCAGCCCTTCCGACACGGCCCAGGAAAACACCGACGACATCACGCTCATGACGCGGTTCGCCACCACTGGCGCGCGCTTGGCCACATCATCGAGCAGAATGCCGACCTCCGGCCGGCTGATCTCGTCCACGCGTCGATCACGAAGCGTCGGCAGCACGTCCTTGTCCAGCAACTGTTGATACTCGCGGGCCGAACGGATCTTCTTGCCGTGGTTTGCCATGTATCGCTCGACCAGCTTGCCGAACGTCAAAGCGTCGCGACGTACCTTCGCCTCGAGCACAGGGTCTCCGCCATCCTGCACCCGGCGCCGAAGAGCGAGGGCTTTCTCCCGCGCTGCGGATAGAGGCCAAGCCGGATAATCGCCGATCGTGAAGCGCTTCTGCCGGAGTTCGCCTTTCGGGCGATAGATGAAGGACCAAGACTTGCTGGTCGGGCTGACGCGGAGACAGAGCCCCTTGGCCTTCTGATCGTAGATGACGAGGCGCTGCCCTGGCTCAGCCTTCAGTCCTCGGACCTCAACATCGGTCAGCGATTTCCCAGCCAAGTTTGAACTCCGATTTTTAACCCGGATCACCTTAGGGTCACAAAAAATCGGTACTGCATGAAACGGCATGACGCAACAGGAAACAGAAATATCGCTGTTATATCAACGCGATGCTTAATTCACATCGTTTCAGCGGTTTTCAGGATTTTGCGTCTGGAAAGTTACCAAGATCAAGTGAGGGCCTGAGCCCAAATCGCTTGTTCTGGTTCGAAGAGCCGCCGGTTTCCGGCGGC
This sequence comes from Rhizobiales bacterium 2SD, assembly GCA_005502805.1. Taxonomy (GTDB): domain Bacteria; phylum Pseudomonadota; class Alphaproteobacteria; order Rhizobiales; family Beijerinckiaceae; genus Allobosea. The sequence continues at coordinate 396,391 of SCMY01000004.1, forward strand.
TTTTTCGTATCTGCTACCACTGCCGCATCAGAACGCAGGCTTGGGCACGAACAGGCAGAACGGCCGCTGCGACGGCGCGATCACCGTCCCGGTCAGCATCCCGCCGCTGCGGCAGATGTGGAAGCGCCCGTCCTTCGAAACCCGCGTATTCTGTTCCGGCACGAAATGCCCGTCATGGGTGAGATATCCACCTGGAACGATGCGCGGATCGGGCTCCTTCGCATCCGCGTCGAGGCCCATCGGCCAGCAATCGCGATCACTGCAACAATCGTACGGGTACCAGCTATGCGCGTGGACAGGCCCTCCGCCCCACGGCAACATCGCGAGGCAGAGCGCCGATGCGATGAGACGCATGGGTCGCTCCTTGGCGAGGATGTCAGGCCAGCAACTTCGCAGCCGAATAGCAGGGCATGCGAATCGTCGTCAGATTAGCATGAGACGCCGATGGTTAACGTGACCTTACATCGCCACCAGCGTTCAATCTTCGGCCAGTCATCGCCGATCTGGATGCCCGACGACTTGAACGCAGCCGCAACCATGTGGCTCCACCGGCCGCCGCTGGCGCCGGATGCTTCAATCTTCTAGCCTGTTCCATGCGGCATTCGCCCGCCGCCTGTCTGCCGGAGCGCCTGTTGAGCAATCCCGATCCGACTGAACCGCATCTGCGACCCGGCGGGCTGGTGCGCGGCTTCCTGCGTCTGATCGTCGAGGTCGACGAGTCGCGGCGCTGGACGCACCGCGTGCGAGCCGCCCTGCTGCTCCTGATGCTGCTCGTTGGCTTCGGGCTGCTCGGCTACTGGATCCCGGAAGTGATCGAGCGCCATCTGCGCTGACATGCGCGCTGCGGCTGCAAGCCCCCCCGAAAACGAGGTGGCCGGCCGACGGCGGGGCTGAGGAGGCCAGGATCCCGCCATCGACCGGCCGAGCCCAGCGGTGACCCAGGAGATGCGGCGGAACCTGGGCTGCCGAAGGGCGTTCCGGACGGCTGCTCGGCAGCCGTTCTCTTGGAAGTCACCCTACGTGGAAGCCCCCTCGAATCAATCGAAGACGATTGATTCACCAATATTCATCGAAACTTAACCCTACTTGGAAACCTTACCTTGCCGACCGGGGCGCCCTCAGGCAGCGCTGGCGACAATGACCCGGTTACGGCCCGCGGCCTTGGCTCGGTAGACCGCCTCGTCGGCTCGCTTCATCATCTCGACCGGCCCGCCATCGCCCGCCCGCCGACTCGCGACCCCGATCGACACGGTGACCGGAATCGCCCGCTGGCCGCGCTGGATCTGGAACGCCTCGCCCTCGACCTTTTCCCGAATGCGCTCGGCGACAGCCCGCGCCGCCTCGATCGCCGTGTCGGGCAGCACGACGACGATCTCCTCGCCGCCCATGCGTGCGACGAGGTCGATGCCGCGCGTACAGGCGCGGATCCGGTCGGCGAATTCGCGCAACACCTCGTCGCCGGCGTCATGACCCCAGGTATCGTTGACGACCTTGAAGCGATCGACGTCGAGCACCAGCAGTGACAGAGCCCTCGCCCGCAGGGCCGACTCGTCGAACAAGGTGGACAGTCGGCTGTCGAGATAGCGGCGGTTATGCAGCCCGGTGAGCTGGTCCATCACCGCCATTTCCATCGAGGACTGCACACTGTCGCGCAGCCGCTCGGCGAAGCGCTTGCGACGCACCAGCGTGCGCGCCCGCGCCAGCAATTCGTTGCGGTCGATCGGCCGGACCAGGAAGTCGTGCGCACCGATCTCGAGCCCGCGCAGCACGCGGGACTTGTCCTCGGCTTCACCGAGCAGCAGCACCGAGAGGTTGCGCGTGCGCTCCAGCGAGCGCAGCTGGCTGCAGAGCCGCAGCCCGTCATAGTTCTGCAGGTCCAGGCTCACCAGCACGATCTCGAAATCGCCCTCGGCGGCGCGGGTGAGCGCGGCCTGCGCGTCGGCTTCCGTCTCGATTGAATGAAAGGCCGAAAGCGCCTGCACCAGCCGCTCGGCAACCAGCGGCCTGTCCTCGATCAGCAGGACGCGACCGTTGAGCCCGGTCTCGGCAGCAGCAGCGGCCAGTGGGTCGGCAATGCCGAGCTGGCGTGAGGCCAGTGCGCGCTGGCGCAACTCGTCGGTCACCGATTTGAGCCGCACCAGGCTGCGCACCCGCGCGAACAGGGCGGTGTCGTCGATCGGCTTGGTCAGGAAGTCGTCGGCGCCGGCGTCCAGCCCCTTCAGCCGGTCGCTCGGCTGGTCGAGCGCCGTCACCATCACCACCGGGATATGGGCTGTGGTCGCGCTGTGTTTCAGCCGGCGGCAGACCTCGAAGCCGTTCATGCCGGGCATCATCACGTCGAGCAGGACGATGTCGGCCTCGCCGCGCTCGCAGATCGCCAGCGCCTCGATCCCATTCGTCGCGGTCGCGACGTCGAAATACTCGGCTCCGAGCTTGGCTTCGAGCAGCTTCACATTCGCGGCGATGTCGTCGACGACCAGGACCCGGGCGGACATGGCTCAGCGTTTCCCTTCAGGCCGTGCCGACATAGGCGCGGACCGTCTCGAGGAATTTGCCCACCGAGATCGGCTTCGAGATATAAGCCTCGCAGCCGCCCTCTCTGATGCGTTCCTCGTCACCCTTCATCGCGAAGGCGGTGACCGCGATCACCGGGATCGACTTCAGCGCATCGTCCTCCTTGATCCATTTCGTCACCTCCAGCCCGGAGACTTCCGGCAGCTGGATGTCCATCAGGATCAGGTCGGGCTGGTGCGTGCGCGCCAGCTCGATTGCTTCGATGCCGTCGGCCGTCTTGAGCGTCGCATAACCATGGGCCTCCAACAGGTCGTTGAAGAGCTTCATGTTGAGCTCGTTGTCCTCGACGATCAGAACCGTCTTCTTCATCTGTCCCCCAGTCCGCACAGTCCTGGCCACCCGATGTCGGATTCTCCAGGCCGTCGGCCGCGTTCAGTGCTAGGTTTAGCATGCGAGCAGTTGACGAAACGCAAACCCGAAACCCGACTCGCCGATCATAGATAGATGGCCATGCCGCACCCGATCACCAGCGAGGAAGCGCAGACCCTGGCGCTCAAGGCCCTCGCCTTCCTGGCCTCCGAGCCGGAGCGCCTGGAACCGTTCCTGGCCGCCACCGGACTTGGCCCTGCAACCTTGCGCAGCGCCGCCCAGGAGCCCGGCTTCCTCCTCGGCGTGCTCGACCATCTCTGCGCCAGCGATTCGCTGCTGCTCGAGTTTGCCGGAAATCTGCACCTGAAGCCCGAAATGGTGGCGCAGGCGCGCGAAATCCTGGCCGGCCCGCCCGAAGCCTACGAGCCGTGAGCCACGCGGCTGGCCTCGCCGTCTCGTCCCGAGCGCTTTGTCGCGACTGCCTGCGCGACCATGACGAGGCGCACACGCCGGTGCGCCGCTGCCCATCCTGCGGCTCGCCGCGGCTGCTGCGCCATGCCGAGCGCGACAGCCTCCACCTCGCCCATATCGACTGCGACGCGTTCTATGCGGCGATCGAGAAGCGCGACGATCCCTCCCTGCTCGACAAGCCGGTGATCGTCGGCGGCGGCAAGCGCGGCGTCGTCTCGACCTGCTGCTACATCGCCCGCATGTCGGGCGTGCGCTCGGCCATGCCGATGTTCAAGGCCCTGAAGGCCTGCCCGGAAGCCATCGTGATCAAGCCGGACATGGCGAAATACGTCGCGGTTGGCCGCCAGGTCCGCCGGCTGATGCAGGAATTGACGCCATTGGTCGAGCCGCTCTCGATCGACGAGGCCTTCCTCGATCTCGGCGGCACCGAACGCCTCCACCATGCCAGCCCAGCGCTGACCCTCGCCCGCTTCCAGCGCCGGATCGAGGACGAGATCGGCATCACCATCTCGGTCGGGCTGTCCTACGCCAAATTCCTCGCCAAGGTCGCCTCCGACCTCGACAAGCCGCGCGGCTTCTCGATCATCGGTCAGGCGGAAGCGGTCGCCTTCCTGGCACAGAAGCCGGTCGGGATGATCCCGGGCATCGGCAAGGCCGGCGCAGCGAAGCTGGCGCAATCGGGCTTCCGCGTGATCGGCGACCTCGCCAAGGCCGAGATCGCGACGCTCTATCGCCTGGTCGGCAAGGATGGGCCGCGCCTGCGCAACCTCGCCCTCGGCATCGACCCGCGCAAGGTCACGGTCGAGCACGAGGCCAAGACCGTCTCGTCCGAGACGACGCTCGATGTCGACCTCGCACGCTTCGAGGAGCTGGAGCCGATCCTCTGGCGGCTCTGCGAGAAGACTTCGCGGCGGCTGAAGGCGCAGGAGCTCGCCGGGCGCACCGTCACCCTCAAGCTCAAGACCCACGACTTCCACATCATCACCCGCGCCGCCCGCCTGCCCGAGCCGAGCCAGCTCGCGGCGCGCCTGTTCGCCGCCGGACGCGATCTGCTGAAGCGCGAATGCACCGGGCCGCGCTACCGGCTGATCGGCATCGGCATGAGCGATTTCTCCGATCCGGCCGAGGCCGATCGCGGCGACCTCGCCGATCAGCAGACGCCTAGGCTGAAGGCGATGGAAAGCGCCCTCGACAAGGTCCGCGCCAAATTCGGCGATGCCGCGATCGAGAAGGGGCTGTCGCTGCGCGATACGCGCCGCCGCACTATTTCGAGCAGTCGCTCGCCGGAAGCAGATCCAGACGCGTGAGCGTGCCGCGCAGCGCGAACGAACCGTAATCGAGCCGGATCGCCCCGGTGACGCCGTTCTCATAGAGCTCGAAGGAGACGGTGTAAGCCGGTGTGCTCTCGCCGGAACCGACCTTGAAATAGGAGATCGTCACCGGCCAGCGGGCGAGCTTCTCGAATTCCGGCTTGCGCAGCGGCGCCTCGGCGGCCGGCGCCGTGATCTTGCGGCCGATCACCGAAAGCGTGTCGTAGACGTCCTTGCCCGAATTGGCGCCGTCATAGAGGCGGACATTGAAGGTGTTCTTGCCCTCGCGCGCCGCCTGGATCACGGCCTTCATCTGCTCGTTCGGGAACATCGCCGCGCTCGCTTCGCGATGCGTCTCCGCCTTGGGCGCGCGCAAGCTCACCTCGTAGCCGGCCTCGCTCTTCTTGGCCGTGCCGTCGACGACATCTGCCGGCGCCCCGGCGGCCGAGCTCTCGGTCTTGAACCGGTAGCTCTTGGCGTCGCCCTCCTCGAAGCTGGTGGTGCGGGCATCGATCACCCGCGGCCCGGCTTCGCTGGTCAATTCGGTGACCTGCCGGAAGGAGAGCGCATAGCCGTCGCAGGCATCGCCGGAGAAGTCGAAGGCGATGCGGCCGCGCGCCGTGGTGATGTCGCGCGAGGGCTTGCCGTCGTCGAGCACGAGGTCATAGACCGCCCGGTGCGGCACCAGCACGACGCGATCCGCCGAAGCGGGGGTCTGCGCCCAGGCCCCCGTGGCCGCCATCACCGCCAGGCCTGCGATCCCGCCGCGATACGTCTTCATGCCGATCCTCGATTCGCGCTCTTAGCCGGGGCGAACTGCAGCCCTTCAAATCTAGGTGCATTGCGGCAATGGCGCAAACAAGGCGAGGCAAGCGCTGCGGTCGTCACTCCTGTGCCGACTGAAGCTCAGTCTTGGCTGCGGCCAGGATCTCGTCCGAGAGCGCCCCGTCATCGACCAGGCGGGCAAGGACGAGCGCGCCGACCAATGTGGCGTAGCTCGCAATCGCTGTGGTCCTACGCTCCTCCTCGGTTGCACCCGGCGTGATAGCGGAGAGGCCCTTGATCGCCGCGCGCACACCCTCCGTCGCGGCAAGGCGGGACGCCTCACCCTGACGCGCCGTGTCGCTGCCAAGGGCCGCGACCGGGCAGCCATGGCCGGGATCATCGCGATGCGACGGCGCCAGATAGCGATCGAAGATCGCCTGCAGCGGCGCCTCCGGCTCCGCGGCCTTGGCCTCGGCGGCCCATTGGCCGGCATGGACGAAAGCACGCCCCAGCGCCTGGGCCGCGAGGTCGTCCTTCGACGAGAAGTGCCCATAGAACCCGCCATGGGTCAGGCCCACCGCCTTCATCACATCGGCAACGCCGACCCCGTCGAAGCCGCGCTCACGAAACAGGGTCGCGGCCGTGTCGAGAATGCGCTCGCGGTTCTCCGCCATCTGTTCACGGCTCACCCGCATCGATCCGCTCCTTCGACAATCGGCAATCCAGCCTCTTGACTCTTTATATGATGCTTATCATGTAAATTCAATCATGATGATGATCATGAAAAAATCGACACAGACATCGAACAGGAGTTGAACATGGCCACGCAGCAGCTCGGAACCGCCCTCATCACCGGTGCCTCGACCGGGATCGGCGCCGTCTATGCCGACCGATTGGCCCGTCGTGGCTATGATCTCGTCCTCGTCGCCCGCGATGCAGCGCGCCTTGAAGCCCTCGCCGAGCGCCTTCGCAGAGAGACCGGTCGCAAGGTCGAATCGTTCAAGGCCGATCTGACGGCCAAAGCGGACCTCGCTCAGGTCGAGCAGCGCCTGCGCGACGACCAGAGCCTGACCGTGCTGGTCAACAATGCCGGCATGTCGGTGGCGGGGTCCCTGCTCGACGGCGAGATCGACCACTTCCAGACCATGATCGAGCTCAATGTCGTCGCCGCGACGCGCCTCGCCGCGGCAGCGGCCCGCAATTTCGTCGGACGCAAGCAGGGCGCGATCGTCAACATCGCCTCGGTGCTGGCCCTGGCGCCGGAGATCTACAACGGCAGCTATAGCGGCACGAAAGCCTATCTCCTGAACCTCAGCCTATCCTTGCAGAAGGAGCTTGCGCCGGCCGGCGTCTATGTCCAGGCGGTGCTGCCCGGCGCCACCCGCACCGAGATCTGGCAGCGCGCCGGCGTCGACGTCGACGGCTTTCCTCCCGAAATGGTGATGGAGGTCGACGCCATGGTCGATGCGGCGCTGGCCGGCTTCGACCAGGGCGAGCTCGTCACCATTCCCTCCCTGCCTGATCAGACCGACTTCGAGCGCTATACCGCGGCCCGGCTGGCGCTAGGTCCCAATCTCTCGCGCAACGCGCCGGCCGAACGCTATCTGTCGCAGCATTCGAACGCCGCCTGACCCGCCCTGCCCGGCAGGCGCATCGGCCAAGCCGCGCCGCGCTTGCGGCCTTGCCTGCCATCGGCGATGAAAGGCTCCTGTCCAGCGCAGGCCGGGAGCCTCTCATCATGAACGCCATCGACACCAAGCTCGCCGCTCTCGGCATCACCCTGCCCGCCCCGGCAGCGCCGGTCGCCAACTACGTGCCCTATGTCATCACCGGCAACCTCCTGATCATCTCCGGCCAGCTCTGCTTCGGCCTCGACGGCAAGCTCTCCGACACGCACAAGGGCAAGCTCGGCGCCGAGATCTTCAACGAGGCCGGGCTCGAAGCCGCCAAGCTCTGCGCCATCAACGTGCTCGCCCAGGCCAAGGCGGCGCTTGGCGGCGATCTCGGCCGGATAACGCGTTGCGTGCGCCTCGGTGGCTTCATCAACGCCACCCCGCATTTCGCTGCCCTGCCCGCGATCATGAACGGCGCTTCCGACTTCATGGTCGAGGTGCTCGGCGACGCCGGCCGCCATGCCCGTTCGACCATCGGCGTCGCCAATCTGCCGGCCGACGCCGCCGTCGAGGTCGAAGCCATGTTCGAGATCGCCTGATGGCCGCTGAAGCCTGGCTCACCGCCCGCCCGATCGCGCATCGCGGCCTGCACGATGCCGCCGGCGGCGTGATCGAGAACTCGCTCTCGGCCGCCGCAGGCGCGATCGCCGGCAACTTCGCCATCGAATGCGACGTCCAGCTCAGCGCCGACGAGGACGCGGTCGTCTTCCACGACTTCGTCCTCGACCGCCTCACGGCTGAAACCGGCCGCGTCGACGCCCGCAAGGCCGCGGAGCTGGCGCAGATCGGCCTGAAGGGCGCCAGCGACCGCATCCCGACGCTGACCGCTTTCCTCGACGCCATCGGCGGCCGGACCCCGCTAGTGATCGAGATCAAGAGCCGCTTCGACGGCGATCTACGGCTGGCGAAGCGCACCGCTGAGATCCTCGCCGGCCACAAGGGCCAGCCTATCGTGCTGAAGTCCTTCGATCCGGTGATCGTCGCGGCCCTGCGCGAGCTCGCGCCCGGCTTCGCCCGCGGCATCGTCGCCATGAACGAATACAATTATGGCGACTATGACCGGCTGTCGGCCGGTGAGAAGCATGCCCTCGCCAATCTCCTCCACTTCGAGGAAAGCCGGCCTGATTTCATCTCCTGGAAGGTCGCAGACCTGCCGAGCGCCGCGCCCTTCCTCTGCCGCAAGGCGCTGGGGCTGCCGTTGATGAGCTGGACGGTGCGCACGCCGGAGGATCGCGCCCGCGCCGCCGAGCATGCCGATCAGATGGTCTTCGAGGGCTTTCTGCCTTGAGCGAAACCGGTCTGCGCGAGGGCCTGAGGGTCCGCGTCGCGACCTCGCTGAAAGGCGTCCCGGCCGCCGACTGGGACGCTTGCGCCAATCCCCGTTCGCTTGAAGCTGCCTCCAGAGCAACCGCGAAGAACTCCTCCCTTCCCCCTTGCGGGGAAGGGATGGGGATGGGGGGCGAGCCGCCTGGTGAGCGGCCGACGAGTGAGCGCTCGGCAAGCGGCTCGCCCCCCACCTCTCTCTCCTCCCCGCAAGGGGGAGGAGAAGCGCCCTCTTCGGCGCCCGACCACGCGGATTCGATCTCTCAGGCAGACCCCGACAACCCCTTCGTTTCCCACGCTTTTCTGCGCGCGCTGGAAGAGAGCGGCTGCGTCGGCGGCCGCACCGGCTGGTCGCCGGCCTATCTGCTGGTCGAGGATGCGAACGACCGCTTGATCGCCGCCGCGCCCTCCTTCGTGAAGGGTCACAGCCAGGGCGAATACGTCTTCGACCATAGCTGGGCCGAGGCCTATATGCGGGCCGGCGGCCGCTACTACCCGAAGATCCAGGTCGCCGCCCCGTTCACCCCCGCGACCGGCCCGCGTTTGCTCGTCGCCGAAGGGCCTCACGCCAACGAGGCGCGCGAGGCCCTGATCGCCGGGCTGGAAGCGCTGCGCGAGCAGGTCCGCGGCTCGTCCGTGCACGTCACCTTCGCGCAGAAGCCGGACATGGCGGCGCTGCTCGAAGCCGGCTTCCTTGAACGCCATGACATTCAGTTCCATTGGCAGAACGAAGGCTTCGGCAGCTATGACGACTTCCTCGCCACGCTCGCTTCGCGCAAGCGCAAGGCGCTGAAGCGCGAGCGGCGCGAGGCGCTCTCGGCCGGCATCGAGGTCGCGGTCCTCTCCGGCTCCGGCCTCACCGAGAGCGTCTGGGACGACTTCTTCAGCTTCTACGAGGACACCGGCTCGCGCAAATGGGGCCGGCCCTATCTCAACCGCCGCTTCTTCTCCGAGATCGGCGCTATGATGGGCGAGCGCGTCGTGCTGGTGCTCGCCCGCCGCGCCGGCCGCAACATTGCCGGCGCGATCAATTTCCGCGGCGGCAACACGCTCTACGGCCGCAACTGGGGCTGCATCGAGGACCACCCCTTCCTGCATTTCGAGCTCTGCTATCACCAGGCCATCGACTACGCGATCGCGCACAGGCTCGTGCGCGTCGAGGCCGGCGCCCAGGGCGAGCACAAGCTCGCCCGCGGCTATCGCCCGGTGATCACCCGCTCGGCCCATCTCCTCGCCGATCCCGGCCTTGCCCGCGCCGTCGCCGCCTATCTGCCCGGTGAGCGGCGCGAGATCGCTGCGGCCAAGGCCGCGCTGGAAGATGAGCTGCCATTTCGAACGGCAGGCAGTGCGGACGCATGAGTTGCTGCGACAACCACAGATCGACAGCGGCAAGCCTGCAGGCCGCATGATCGCATTGTCGCTTGTGCGCGCCTCCGATATCGCGGAAATGCCTTGGCCAATCTGTGGAGGAGTGCGGTCTTGACCTGGCTTGCCCGTATCGCGAGAGCTTTGACCGGACGAAAGAGAGAGCCCGTCATGACCAGCTATGATCCGAACAATGTCTTCGCCAAGATCCTGCGCGGCGAACTGCCTTCGCATACGGTCTACGAGGATGAGGAGACGCTTGCTTTCATGGACATCATGCCCCGCGCCGATGGGCATGTGCTCGTGATCCCGAAGGAGCACTGCCGCAATCTGCTCGACGCGCCGACAGAAGCCGTCGCGGCGGTCGGGCGCACGACTCAGAAGCTCGCCCGCGCGGTCAAGACTGCGTTCGGCGCCGATGGCGTGACGATTCAACAGTTCAACGAGACAGCCGGTGGCCAGGTCGTGTTCCATATGCATGTCCACGTCATCCCGCGTTGGGATGGGGGAACCTTGCGCCCGCACACAGGGGCGATGGAAAAACCGGAGATCCTGACCGCGAATGCCGACAAGATTCGCGCGGTGTTGGAGACCGTCTGAAAAAATCGTAGCGCCGTGTCACGCGGGCGCTGGCTGCCTCGTCCTGTCTTCATCGAACCCCGATGGAGAGAACGATGACCCAGCGCCTCAACGGCTTCCAGACCGCACCTGACGCCTACAAGGCCATGCTCGGCCTGCAGGACTATGTGAACCAGTCGAAGCTGGAGCACAGCCTGCTCGAGCTGGTGAAGATCCGGGCCTCGCAGATCAACCGCTGCGCCTACTGCCTGCACATGCACATCGCCGATGCGCGCAAGGCTGGCGAGAGCGAGATCCGCATCAACCTGCTCAGCGCCTGGGAGGAGTCTGAGCTCTTCACCCCGCGCGAGCGCGCCGTCCTGCGCTGGACGGAAGAGCTGACGCGGCTCGTCGACCGCAGCCCGAGCGACGAGGCCTTCGCCGAACTGCGCGAGCATTTCGACGAGAAGGATTGCGTCGACCTCTCGGTCGCCATCGGCATGATCAATCTGTGGAACCGGATCAATTGCGGCTTCCGCACGCTGCATCCGAATGATCGTCGCCGCGAGAAGGCCGCGGCCTGACGCAGCGCCGAACAGCCTGCTGGCCCGGCAGCCGCCGGGCCAGAACCGCCTCAGTCCGAAAGCCCCATCATGAGCAAGCGCCTCAACCCCTACGTCACCGCTCCCGAAACCATGAAGCCGATGATCGCGCTCGAAGCCTCGATCAAGGAGAGCGGCCTCGAACACAGCCTGATCCATCTGGTGAAGATGCGGGCCTCGCAGATCAACGGCTGCGCCTATTGCCTGCACATGCACTCGGCTGATGCGATCAAGGACGGCGAGAGCCCGGCCCGTCTCTTCCTGCTCGACGCCTGGCACGAGTCGGCGCTCTATACCCCGCGCGAGCGCGCCGCCCTCGCCTGGACCGACGCCCTGACGCTGATCTCGCAGACCCATGCGCCGGACGAGGCCTATGAGGAGGTCGTCAGCCATTTCAGCCCGGAGGAAACCGTGAAGCTCACGCTGCTGATCGGCACGATCAACACCTGGAACCGCATCGCCATCGGCTTCCGCACGAGCCATCCGGGCGACCGGCCGGCCAAGACCGCCGCCTGAGACGCTGCCATGACCGCCCCGGACGATATCTTCGAAACGCATCGCCGTTTCCTGACCCGCCTCGCCTATCGCATGCTCGGCTCGGTCAGCGATGCCGAGGACATCGTCCAGGAGGCCTGGCTGCGCTGGCGCGACGTAACCCAGGACGAGGTCGAGGCGCCGCGCGCCTATCTCGCCCGCACCGTCACGCGGCTCTGCCTCGATCAGATGAAATCGGCCCGCAGCAAGCGCGAATTCTATGTCGGCGCCTGGCTGCCGGAACCTCTGGTCGAGGAGATTGGCGCCGCTGAAGCCGATGTCGACACCCGGCTCGACGCGCCGATCGCGCTGATGCTGGCGCTCGAACGGCTCTCGCCGCTGGAGCGCGCCGCCTTCCTGCTGCACGATGTCTTCGAGCTGGATTTTTCCGAGATCGCACGCACCATCGATCGCAGCGAAAGCGCCTGCCGCCAGCTCGCCAAGCGCGCCCGCGAGCATGTCCGCATCGACATGCCGCCGCGCAACAAGATCGACCCCGCCGAGGCGAAGCGCTTCGTCGAGGCCTTCTTCAAGGCCGCCCACAAGGCCGACACCAGCGACCTGCAGACCCTGCTCGCCCAGGACGTGGCCTTCCACAGCGACGGTGGCGGCAAGGTACTGGCGATCGCGAACGTCCTCCACGGCATGGATCGCGTGCTGCGCTTCTTCGCCGGCATTGCCCGCAAGGTGATCAGCCAGCAGAAGTCGACCACAGTTTACAAGCCGGTGCTGATCAACGGCCTGCCTGGCTATCTCAGCCTCGAACGCGGCGAGACCCTGCAAGCGACCGCCCTCGACATCCGCGACGGGCGCGTCCATGCGATCTATGTCGTGCGCAATCCCGACAAACTCCGGCACATCTCGCTGGCGGCGGGTTAGGACCCGCGAGCTCACTTGGAACCACATCGTCATCCTGGACAAGCGGCGAGGCCGCGCGAAGCCCAGGATGACGGTGGTGGTTTCGAGTGAAGCGGCACGCCCTATTGACGCAACGTCAGGTCGAAACGACTGCAGGCCACACGCGAACCGACGCGATTATGGCTCAAATGTGGACAAGGCATTCCGGCTAGCTGATTTGCATCTTTGCTGGAGCCTTGCGCTATGAATTTTGACATTTCCCAAGTGAAGCATCCGAAGGAAAAGCTCTACGGCAGCATCATGCTCGTCGTCGGGATCGCGATCTGGGCGGTGGTGCTTGGCGCCATCGCCGTGGCCCTGCTGAGCGGCTCGATCTGGCACGGACTGGTGTTGCTCTTCTATTTCGGCATCTTCTGGCTGGTCTCCTATTGGGCTCGCGCCCTCACCCGCGCCTATATGATCGGCCATTTCGTCATGGTCGGCCCCGACCAGTTCCCGCACATCCACCGCATGGTCGAGGACGGCGCCCGCGCACTCGGCCTGCGCGAGATTCCGCAGACCTTCGTCTACAACTCCAGCGGTGTCCTGAATGCGATGGCGCTGCGCCTCGTCGGCCGCCAGCGCTATATCTGGCTGACCTCGGCTTTGCTCGACGCCGACAATGACGAGCAGGTCCGCTTCGTCATCGGTCATGAGCTCGGCCACCATGTCGCCGGCCATCTCGACGAGCCCTGGAGCTATCTGCGCTTCCCTGGCCACATCGTCCCCTTCCTCGGCGCCGCTTATTCCCGCGGTCGCGAATTGACCTGCGACCGCATCGGCGCCTTCGTCGCCCGCGATCTCCAGGCGGCTCGCACGGGTCTGCAGATGCTGGCCTGTGGCAGCGCCAAGCTGAACGCTCAGATGAACCCCGACGCCTTCCAGAACCAGGAGCGGATGGTGCCCGGCATCGCAGGCTTCTTCCTGAAGATCGTCTCGCACTATCCGCGCCATACCCGCCGGGTCGAGGCGGTGACGCAATGGTACCGTTCGCAGCAGGGAGCCGGCGCTGCGGTCCAGCCGGGCCTGCGCCCCCGCCTCGCCTGAACGGACGGCGACTGACAAGACCCGAACCCGGCGCGAGCAGCTCGCGCCGGGTTTTTTGTGATTGACGATGCCAAAGCAGGCTGCTGGGGCATCAGCCCCGGCAGCCCGTCTCCGTCACCAGGAACGGCGTTGCAATTGCAGGGTCGGCCATTGCAGCGCCGGCTCGAAACCATTGGCGATGCCGGCCTTGATGACGCGCGCCTCACTGTTGATCAGCAATGCGAAGTCGAGCGTCTCGGCTGGCGTCCAGACCGCCCTCTTGGCGTAGGTCATGCAGTCGATGCTGAGACAAGCGCCGCCTGCCAGCAACACGTTCGCCACTGCCGATGCGCAGTTCTTGATCGTCATGTTGTAGGTCAGGTCCTTCTTCATGTCGGCGTACTTCGCCCGCATCCTGCCTTCGTCGAGACAATCGATCACGACCATGCGATCCGGGTTGCGTCCTTCCGCATGCACATCGTGGGCGTAGGTTGGCGTCCCCGCACCGAACAGTTCTGCGGGCTTGAGCGGCTTGGCGCCGTCCGTTCCTTTGTTGCCGGTCCCCTTCGGCCACCAGCTCACATATTCGGCCTTCCCAGGCCCCGCTCCGAAGGAAATATCCATGGAGGCATGGCCGACATTCGGCAGCTTCGGGTACCAGCAATAGACCTTGTTCATAGACACCTCGAAAAGACGATCGACATCGCTCATCGGGACCGGTCCAACCGGCCTGCTCGGCAGCCGCATCTCTTTTCGGAGTGGGAACGATCCCGCCGCTCGGCCCGCGCCGCAAGCGGCCCCGCCTTTACGAACTGTCGCGCTCAGGCCGGCTTTCGCGCCCAGGTTGTCAAGCCAGCCACCAGGCGCCGCCGATCAGCACCGCCTCGCCGACGAGTACGGCAAGCATCACGCGCCGCCGCCAGGCGAGGACGATCGTGACCGCAACGGCCAGCGCCGCCAGCCTGACCGTGAGCGGCACGCCGGCGAGTGCGCCCGGAGCCGCCAACACCAGCTTGGCCACGACGCCGGCGAGCAGCGCCGTCGCGACCAGCCTGACCCATTCGAGCCAAGGGGAACTCTCGTCCAGCTTCCGCGCGAAGGCGACGGCGAGCCAGCGCCAGATCTCGGTCGGCAGCATCGCGAACAGGACGAGCGCGAGATAGGGCCACCATGGTCCGTCGAGGAAGGCGATCGGCTGAGTCATCCGGGCGCCTTCGGGGTCTTGTGCCAACGCTGGACGAGGAAGGCGATGGTGCCACCGGCGACGCCGCTGGCGATCAGGTCGAAGCCGCCGCCGATTGCCCAGCCCGCCATCGGCGCAAGCGCCAGGCCGAGGCCGATCGCGATCCTGTCGCCGAGGCCACGGATGCCTGCGACCATCGACGACAGGAAGAAGATCGGCGTCAGGCAGAGCAGTCCGGCCGCGACCGGCGCCGGCACGATGCCGGCAAGATGGAAGCCGGCATAGGTACAGAGCGCGCTGACGACGATCAGCGCATTGGCGAAACCGAGGAAATAGCCGACGCGCTGCTCGGGCGGGATGTTCGGCAGCCGCCTGAGCGCTTCGACCCAGGCCGTGACGGCAACGAAATGCGCGATCAGCATCTGCTGTGCCACGCTCTGACCCGGCCGGCGCAGCAGCGGCAGCAGCGCCACCGTCATCGGCAGGAAGCGCAGCGAGGCGAAACCGATGGCGAGCGCGATCGCGCTCCAGGCCGCGCCAGCTGCGATCGAAGCGAAGAACAGCACCTGCGAGGGGCCGGCCCAGACCAGGAATGTCGAGAGCACGGCCGCTTCGACCGGGTAGCCGACATCGCGCGCCAGCGTTCCCACCCCCATCAACGAGAGCCCGACCACCCAGGCCGGCAGCATCGCGGCATCACGAAAACCGCGGGCCCATGGGCGCAGCCATTGGTTGGGAGTTCCCTCGGTCATCTCTCCATCGCTCTGCGCCATCAGCTGCCCGCCGGCGCGATCGCTAACGGAAACGTTCTGTTGTGATCGAAAGGCGAAGAGATCGAGGATCGGATCATCGGACCGACAGACGCGAAAAAGGCCCGCAGCAGTTGCGAGCCCTTTTGCTTAAAGCGCATGACGCTGGTCGCATGACAGCCACCGCACCGCGCGCCGGCCCTGCACCCAGCGCAACTCGGATCAGAAGCTCTTCATCGCGAGCCCGATCAGCTCCTGGAAGAAATCCATCGCTTCCTTCGGGATGCCGCCGACGGCGCGATAGCCGAGATAGAGCAGATAGAGGAAGGCAGGGACCATGATCCAGCCCAGCACCTCCTCGAAGATGATCCGGCGCCTGCGTCGACGGGCCCGCTTCTCGAACCAGCCGAGCTTCTCCTTCGGCGCCGGAGCGGCCGCCTGCGCGGCGACCTCTCCTTCTTGGGCCCAGACGCTTTCCGACTTGCGCTTGAAGAACACCGGGTCAGGCCTTGGTCAACGGAACCTTCGGGACGGTACGGACGCTACGCGCTGCCTTCGGCGGCTCGACCGGAGCATCCGGCTTCGGGCCGCGCTTCGCGCCACCCGATCCGGCCGACTTGGCCTTGCCCGGCGTCTTAGTCAACCCCTTGGCCCGCGGCTTGCGCGTGCGCTTCTCGGCCGCGGCGGCGACGTCCTTCTCCGGCTTGGGCTTGACCGGCCCGTCCGGGAATTCGAGGCCGAGCACCTTGATGCCGGTCTCGGACTGGATCACCACCACCTTGACCGCGCCGCCATTCTTCAGCCGGCCGAACAGCACCTCGTCCGCCAGCGGCGTCTTGATCGTCTGCTGGATCAGGCGGGCCATCGGGCGAGCGCCCATCGCCTCGTCATAGCCGTTGTCGACCAGCCATTCGCGCGCCTCGTCCGAGAGCTCGATGGTGACGTTCCGGTCGGCGAGCTGCGCCTCGAGCTGCAGCACGAACTTGTCGACGACGCGCGCAACCACCGTCTTCGGCAGATGGCCGAAGGAAATGGTCGCGTCGAGCCGGTTGCGGAACTCCGGCGCGAACAGCTTGTTGATCGCCTCGGTGTCGTCGCCCTCGCGCTTCTGGCGGGTGAAGCCATAGGCGTTCTTGGCCATGTCGGCAGCACCGGCATTGGTGGTCATGATCAGGATGACGTTCCTGAAATCGACCTGCTTGCCGTTGTTGTCGGTCAGCTTGCCGTGGTCCATCACCTGCAGGAGGATGTTGAACAGGTCGGGATGGGCCTTCTCGATCTCGTCAAGCAGCAGGACGCAATGCGGATGCTGGTCGATCTGGTCGGTCAGGAGCCCGCCCTGGTCGAAGCCGACATAGCCCGGAGGCGCGCCGATCAGCCGCGAGACGGTGTGGCGCTCCATGTATTCCGACATGTCGAAGCGCACGAGCTCGACCCCGAGCGAGGAGGCGAGCTGGCGCGCGACCTCGGTCTTGCCGACGCCGGTCGGCCCCGCGAAGAGATAGCAGCCGATCGGCTTCTCGCCGTCGCGCAGGCCGGCACGGGCGAGCTTGATCGAGGAGGACAGCGCCTCGATCGCCTTCTCCTGGCCGTAGACCGTGCGCTTCAGCGTGGTCTCGAGGTTGCGCAGCACCTCGGCGTCGTCCTTGGAGACGGTCTTGGCCGGGATGCGCGCCATCGTCGCGATCGCCGCCTCGATCTCCTTGACGCCGATCGTCTTCTTGCGCTTGGCCTCGGTCACCAGCATCTGCGAGGCGCCGGTCTCGTCGATCACGTCGATCGCCTTGTCCGGCAGCTTGCGGTCATGGATGTAGCGGGCCGACAACTCCACCGCCGCCTTGATGGCGTCGTTGGTGTAGCGCAGCTTGTGGAACTCCTCGAAATAGGGCTTCAGCCCCTTCAGGATCTCGATCGTGTCCGGCACCGACGGCTCGTTGACGTCGATCTTCTGGAAGCGGCGCACCAGCGCCCGGTCCTTCTCGAAATACTGGCGGTATTCCTTGTAGGTGGTCGAGCCGATGCAGCGCAGCGTGCCCGAGGCCAGTGCCGGCTTCAGCAGGTTCGAGGCGTCCATCGCACCGCCCGAGGTCGCACCGGCGCCGATCACCGTGTGGATCTCGTCGATGAACATGATCGCCTTGGGGTGCTGCTCGATCTCCTTCATCACCTGCTTGAGGCGTTCCTCGAAATCGCCGCGATAGCGCGTGCCGGCGAGCAGCGTGCCCATGTCGAGCGAGAAGACGGTCGCATCCTCCAGCACCTCGGGCACCTCGCCGCGCACGATCTTGAGGGCCAGGCCCTCGGCGATCGCGGTCTTGCCGACGCCGGGGTCGCCGACCAGCAGCGGATTGTTCTTCTGCCGGCGGCAGAGAATCTGGATGGTGCGCTGTACCTCGGCCTCGCGGCCGATCAGCGGGTCGATGCGCCCGTCGCGCGCCTTGCGGTTGAGGTTGACGCAGTAAGCCTCGAGCGCGCTTTCCTTTTTCTTCTTGTCCTTGTCGCCGTCCTGGGCCTGCTCGCTGCGCTGTTCGCGCTGCTCCGGCTCCTCCTCGGCGCCGCGCACCGGGCGGCTCTCGCTGGCGCCGGGGCGCTTGGCGATGCCATGGCTGATGTAGTTGACCGCGTCGTAGCGGGTCATGTCCTGCTCCTGCAGGAAGTAGGCGGCGTGGCTCTCGCGCTCGGCGAACATCGCCACGAGCACGTTCGCCCCGGTCACCTCCTCGCGGCCGGACGACTGGACATGGATCACCGCGCGCTGGATCACGCGCTGGAAGCCGGCGGTCGGCTTGGAATCGTCGCGCCCGTCGGTGACGAGGTTGGTCAATTCGGCGTCGATATAGTCGACGAGGTTGCGACGCAGCGTGTCGAGATCGACGCTGCAGGCGCGCATCACCGCGGCGGCGTCCTGGTCGTCGACCAGCGCCAGCAGCAGGTGTTCCAGCGTCGCATATTCATGGTGGCGTTCATTGGCGAGCGCGAGGGCCCGGTGAAGCGCCTGTTCGAGGCTGCGCGAGAAGCTCGGCAAGGTCAGCGCTCCCAGTCCAGTTTCGAAAGGATGATGTTCAAAGCTACTTCTTCTCCATCACGCATTGCAGCGGATGCATGTGCTTGCGGGCGAGGTCCATGACCAGGGTGACCTTGGTCTCGGCGACCTCGTAGGTGAAGACGCCGCATTCGCCGACGCCGTTCTGGTGGACGTGCATCATGATGCGCGTCGCCTCGGCCCGGTCCTTGTTGAAGAACCGCTCCAGCACGTGCACCACGAACTCCATCGGCGTGTAGTCGTCGTTGAGAATCAGCACGCGGTAGAGGTTGGGCTTGCGCGTCCTCGTGCGAGTCAGGACCGCGGTGCCGGTTCCGCTGCGGTCGCTGTCGGTCGGGCCGGATGGCGCCCTGGGCTTCGAAGCCAGGCGCGGCGCAATACGGGACGCGTTCCCGCGCGGCATAGTGCCGGCTGGCAGGTCCTGATCGATCGGCGTGGTGGCTGCTTGGCTCAAGATGTCCGTCCCGAAGGCTGACCTCAAGATAGTGCTTCGCTCACGAATTTACAGGCGTCGCCCCTGCTTCGCCAGCCCGTTCCGACCGCAGGCCACAGGCAAGCGCCCTTTTTGAACCGGACGAAGCAAAAGGCCAGCCGAAAACAGCCAGGTTTCTCAATACCTTGGGCCTGCGGAATCGCTCTTCAGGTGCGCCAGCGCAGCCGCTCTGGCCTGAGCGTATTGGTGAAGGCCGCCCCGTCACGGCGGGCCATCGCATAGTCCCGCTTCAGCCGGAAATACCATTGCGCCAGCCGGTCGGCCTGCCCGAGCAGCAGCATGGTCGGCTTGCGTTCGAGCCCCTGCTGGGCAAGTTCGAGGATGCGTTGGTCCTGGCGCAGGAAGGCATCCGCCGCCAGCCTGATCACCGGCGCGAGCGGCATCAGCTGCGGCAGGTCGGAGAGCAGCACATTGGTCAGCAGCGTCCGGCGCGCATCGATCGGCGTGGCGAAGGTCGCATTGACGATCGAGCGCTCGCCCATGCGGATGCGCTCGATCCGCTGGCCGGGCAGCAGGAAGTCGACTTCGGTCTGCGGCCGGCCGAGCAGGCGGTAGCCGCGCGAGTTCACCGCCGCCTTGTGCGCCTTCATCCGGAAGCCGAACGGCAGCGGCTCGAAATCCTTGACCTTCTCGCGCGCCGTCGCCGTCGGCCGCCACCACCAGGAGTTATGGACATAGCCGACATGGCCGGGATCGATCAGGCTGAGCACACTGAGATCATAGGAAGCCTCGACCAGCACCGAGACGGCGACCCGGCAGCGCGTCTTGTCCGCGAGGGCCAAGGCTGGCACCGGCGGCGCCAGCTCCGGCCGCGTGCCGGGATAGAGCCAGATGATGCCGTCGCTTTCGTGGATCGGGAACTCACCGACCTTGACCTGGCCGGGATCGGCGACGTCGCCATCGACCAGCGTCGGCATCGCCTTGCAGCGCCCATCGGCTCCGAAGCGCCAGCCATGGAAGGGACAGGTGATCGCGACGCCGTCGAACTGCCCCTCCGACAAGGGCGCACCGCGATGCGGACAGCGGTCGCGCAGGGCGAAAAGCTCGCCGAGCTTGGTGCGGCCGATCACGATCTGCTCGCCGAGGATGGTGACGCTCGTCATCGCCCCTGTCGCCAGGCTGCCTGTGCTCCTGACGCAGTACCAGGCTTCGCGGGGCGGTTCGCGGAACTCGCTCGCCGGCGGCGCCTCCGTGGTGATCGATGCATCTGTTGCGGCTGTCGAACGGCTCATTGCGGCTCCTGGCTTCCCGTCGCCGCCGGCAGGCCGAACACGACGGAGGCAGACAGCCGTCCACCTGTTGCCAGAGCATTGCCGCGAGGGCGCATCGGACGCCTGGAGCTCAAACGCAAAGAAGCCCGGCCGAGGCCGGGCTTCTTGAAATTCTCAGGTGATCAGCTGCGGCCGGGCGAAGCCGGCCGCACCACAATCACTTGGCCGGGGTCGGGACGGCCTTGGCGACGATGCCCTCGAACGGCTTGTAGGCGTCCTTGGCGATCGCGGCATAGAGCTCGCCGATCTTGGTGACCTGGGCGACATAGCCCTCGAAAGCGGTCTTGACGTAGTCCGACTGGATCTCGATCGCCTTGTCGAGCGTCTTGACGCCGGCCAGCTTCTCGATCGCGGCCGTGCCGGCCTCGAACGACTTCTTGGCGTAGTCGGTGGTCTCGACGGCGAGAGCCTGCACGCCCTTCGAGGTGGCGCCGAAAGCCTTCAGGGCGGCGTCGACGTTCTCTTTGGAAGCCTTCTCGATGGTCTCGAACTGCTGGATCATGGTGTCCCTTTCGGCGCTCATGCGCCGCCTCTGCTGACGAGCCGGAATGGCCCGGGTTCCGTGCCCCCAAGGTCAGATGAAAAGGTCCATCACCGGGGCGCTTCTGCATATTGTGCAGCGCAACATAAAAGTCAAGCTCACGCTGCAATGCACCAAACGCAGAGCCCCCCGGCGTGCACCGGCAACGGTTTGCAACCTGACCGCCACGTGTGACCGCCATGTGAAAACCGGGATGTGAAAGCTGTTCTGCGCTTAACTCCTCCGTAACCGCATCCACCTAACCTCCTCTCCTGTGTCCTTCGCGCCACGCTGCAAAGCCTGCGACGGACGGGTGGGTAAGTTGAGGCGAGTTGCATGGCTTCTGGTTGCGTTGGGTCCCGACGCGGGCGCTGGCTCGCGGTCGTCGGGGTGGTGAGTGCTGCTGCCGTCGTATTGGCCGCGACGGTTTCCCCGGCCGAGGCGGCGCGCAAGAAGCGGCGCCATGTCTCGGGTGGCTACGCCCCGCCTTATGCGGCAATGGTGGTCGACGCCAAGACCGGCCGCACCATGCATGCCGTCAACGAGGATGCCCCGCGCATCCCGGCCTCGCTCACCAAGGTGATGACGCTCTACATGCTCTTCGAGCAGATGGAGCGCGGCCGCTTCACCATGAATTCCGAGCTCAAGGTCTCGGCCTATGCCGCCTCGCAGCCGCCGACCAAGCTCGGCCTGCGTGCCGGCTCGACCATCGAGGTCGAGGACGCGATCAAGAGCATGATCACCCTCTCGGCCAACGACTC
Organism: Rhizobiales bacterium 2SD; assembly: GCA_005502805.1. Classification (GTDB taxonomy): domain Bacteria; phylum Pseudomonadota; class Alphaproteobacteria; order Rhizobiales; family Beijerinckiaceae; genus Allobosea. Next base: position 417,818 of record SCMY01000004.1, read on the forward strand.
CTCGGTCGTGGTCGCCGAGGCCATCGCCGGCTCGGAGGAGGCCTTCGCCGAGCAGATGACGCGCAAGGCGCGTTCGCTCGGCATGGAGTCGACCCGCTTCTACAACCCGCACGGCCTGCCGAATTCGCCGCCGAACATCACCACGGCACGCGATCAGACCATCCTGGCGCGGGCGATCCAGGAGCGTTTCCCGCGTTATTTCCCGCTCTTCCAGATGCGCTCCTTCCAGTACGGCTCCCGCACCATCCGCGGGCACAACCGGCTGCTCGGCCGCATCGAGGGCGTCGACGGCATCAAGACCGGCTATACCCGCGCTTCCGGCTTCAACCTGATGACCTCGGCCAAGGCGGATGGCCGCCAGATCGTCTCCGTCGTGCTCGGTGGCCGCTCCGGCGCCGCACGCGACAAGATCATGGCCGACCTCGTCCTCGCCAGCCTGCCCCGCGCCAGCGCCGGCGGCCGCAGCGCCCCGATGATCGCCGAGGCCGCCGAGCCGCAGCAGGAGCGCTATCGCGCGCCCGCCCCGGCTCCGGTTCCTGAGCCTCCGGCGCGCCCGGCGCTCGTCGCCCAGGCGCCCGAGCCGGCCCCTGCGCCGATGCCGGTGCCGCGTCCGCGGGCCGAGCCCGAAGTGCCGGCTGCCGCCCGCGCCTATGCCGCGACGACGACGACCGCCCAGATCACGCCGCCGCGCGCGCTGAGCGGCAGCGCCCAGGCGCTCGCCCTTTCCAATATGCGTCCGGTCGCCGCGACCACGACGCCGTCGGCCATGCGCTGGTCGATCGGCGCCGCCCCGGCTGAGGGCAAGGTCCTGCGCCCGCCGGCGAATGTCGATACCACCTCCTCGATCGCCAAGGTCGCCGAACCGGCGGCCAGGGACGAGGTCCAGCCGATGCCGAAGAAGGTCGAGGCCCGCCTGCCCGAGCCGGCGCCACTGCCGGTCAAGGTGGCCCAGGCTGCCGCCAAGGCGCCTGAAGCCAAGCCGGCCGAGAAGGCGGCGATCGCCTCGAAATGGGTGATCCAGCTCGGCGCCACTGACGACGAGGCCAAGGCCAAGGACATCCTCAATCGCGCCCGCGCCAAGGCCTCCGGCTCGCTCGCCGACGCCTCGGGCTTCACCGAGAAGGTCGAGAAGGGCGGCGCCACCCTGTTCCGCGCCCGCTTCGCCGGCTTCGAGGAGTCGAAAGACGCCGAGAAGGCCTGCGCCCAGCTCAAGCGCGGCGGCTTCGCCTGCTTCGCCACCCGTAGCTGATCGTTCGGGAAAGGAGATCAGCCATGCTTTTTCAGCAAGGTATCCTTGGCCTGGTTGACCCGAGCGGCAAGCCCGCTGGTGCCGCCGGTGTCCGGATGGATGCGCTTCATCAGGTTCCGATGGGCCTCGCGGATCGCCTCCTGGCCCGCCCCCGGCTGAAGCCCCAGGATCTCGTAGGCCTCCTCGTCCGTCATCGCGCCCGAGCGCGCCGGGCCGCGCTGCCCCGCGTCGCGGTGACGATCAGCGTCTTCACGCCATCCGGGCGCCCGGCGGTCGAGATATGCCTCTAGCAGGCGCGCCCCGTCGGGGTCGCCGGCGAGGCATTCGCGCAGCAGCGCACTCAGCTCCGCAGGCGTGAGGTCGTCGAGATCGCGCCCGGCATAGGCGCCGGCCAGGACCTTGCCCTTGATGCCGCCGCTGTCATGGTCGAGTTCCATCTCCAGCAGGCTCGACGCGACCTTGGAACGGCCGGCCGAGCCGGCGCCACCCCAATCCCTCGCCCATTCCGGCATCCTGAGGCCTCCCGGGCCATAAGCGCTCCAGCCGAGCAGCCAGGCGCCGAGCCCGCCGAGGAAGATCGCCATATCGGCTCGGCCACGCAGCATGAGCAGCGCCGCGACGCCGAGCGACGCTACCCCACCCACCATCTTGCCGAGCCGGACCAGCTTCTTCGGATCGGCCCCGGCGAAGAGCTTGGCCAGCCACCAGATCAGGATCAGCGTGGCGATGCCGTAGAGCAGGCTCACGATCTGCGGCCCTCCATCGCCGTCAGCAGCCTCTGCGCCGCAGCGTTCTGCCCGGCAAGCTTCAGCAATGCTTCGCGTCCGCCGCTGGCATAAGCCGCAGCACCGCGGAGAAGATCGAGCAGGGAATTGGGCGCATTGACGTCGAAGCGCGCGTGGGCGCCGCCGGTCAGGCGCGCGATCTCGGCGAAGGCGGCGCTGGCATCCGCATCCGCCCCTTCCTGGAAGACGAAGCCCTTGACGCCGCGCAGGCCGAGCTCGCCGGCGAGCGCGCAGAGCCGGTCGACATCCTCCTCCATCGCATCGCCGACATAGACGAAGGCGCGGATCGGCACCTGCCGCTCCTCGTCGCGGATGTGCTTGAGCACGCGGCCGATCTGCGTCTGGCCGCCGCGGCAGTCGATCCTGTTCATCAGCCCGGTCAGGCGCTGCGGCTCGCCGAGCCAACCCGAGGCGCGGCATTCGTCGAAGCCGCGGAAATAAACGAGCTGGACGGCGAGCCCGCCGGTCCTGGCCGCGACCTCGAACATCTGGCCCTGCAGCGAGCAGGCGAGATCCCAGGTCGGCTGCCGGCTCATCGTCGCATCGAGCGCGAAGACCAGCCGCCCGGCCTGCCCGGTCGCCAGCGGGGCGAGCTGCTTCGCCGAGGCGAGAAAGCGATCGATCTCGCCTGGTTTCGAGCGCGCAGCGCTCTCGGCCGGGCGCGTTTCACCCACCTTGCCCACTGCCTTGCCGTTGTCGCGCGTCATGCTCTTCGCCGGGATTCGCCCATGTCGAAGATATTGGCCGCGCCGCCGGCATTTGCTACCCGTCCCACAGCCTCAGGGAGAAGCGCTATGTCGCAGGTCGCGGTGTTCGAGACGGTGAAGGCGATGCGCGAGGCCGTCGCGGCCTGGCATGCAGCCGGCGAGAAGGTCGCGCTGGTGCCGACCATGGGTGCGCTGCACGAGGGCCATATCGCGCTCGTCACCGAGGCGCAGAAGCATGCTCGCCGCGTCATCGTCTCGATCTTCGTCAACCCGACGCAGTTCGCGCCGCACGAGGACTTCAAGAAGTACCCGCGCACCTTCGACAGCGACCGCGCCCAGCTGGAAGCGGCGGACGCCGATGCGATCTATTTCCCCGCCGTCGAGGAGATGTATCCGCCGGGCTTCGCCAGCCGCGTGCTGCTGCTCGGCCCGGCTGCGGTCGGCCTCGAGGACCGCTTCCGCCCGACACATTTCGAAGGGGTAGCAACGGTTTGCTGCAAGCTGTTCACACAGAGCAAGGCCGATTTCGCCATCTTCGGCGAGAAGGACTATCAGCAGCTCAAGGTGGTGACGCGCATGGCCCGCGACCTCGATCTCGGCATCGGGATCGTGCCGTTGGCCACCTTCCGCGAGGCCGACGGCCTCGCAATGTCCTCACGCAACCGCTACCTCTCCGCCGAGGAGCGCGCTTTGGCGCCGACGCTGCACAAGGTGATGCAGGCCCTCGCCGCCCGCATCCGCAACGACGACCCGCTGTTCCAGGCGGTCGCGGACGCGCAAAACGAGATCATCACCGCCGGCTTCGAGCTCGACTATCTCGAGGCCCGCCATGCCGACACGCTGGCGCCGGTGACCTCACGCGCCGACGGCCCGATCCGGCTATTGATTGCGGCGCGCATCGGCGGGACCAGGCTGATCGACAATATCGGGGTGTGACGGACTGGCCGATCGGAAGAGGCGATGGACCGCAAGACGACCTTCACGCTCGACGAGCTCGATCTGCGCCGCGCGGTCCGCCTGCATGCTTTCAGCGGAATCCGTGAGAAGCGGACCATCATCCGCCTGGCGCTGCTCTGGTTCATCGGGATGGCGGCCTTCGTCGGCTTCTTCTCCGCCGCCGGGATGCCTTGGCCGGAATTGCGCGGCAACTTCCTGCCGGTCGCGCTCGTCATCGTCGCGACCATTCTCGGCTTCGGCTTAGGTCTTCCGCTCGCCCTCAGCCCGCTCGTCATCCGCCGGCGTTTCAAGCAGGAGAAGCTGCTCCGCCTGCCGGTCTCGGCGAGCTGGGACGAGGCCGCCTACGAGGCCGAGCAGCCGGGCGTGCGCAATCGCTTTGCCTGGCGCGACTACATGAAGATCCGCGAGGACCAGCACGCTTTCCTGTTCTTCCTGTCGGACTACAACTACCAGATCCTCCCGAAGCGGGCGCTGACCCAGGAGCAGATAGCGGATTTGCAGCGGGTGCTCGCAGCGGTCTGAGTGGAAAGCGATAATCGCTTCCCTTCCTACAACAACCCCAGCTCCGCCAGTTCGCGCCGCATCTGCTCGGGCATGACGCCGAGATCGCCGCTGCGGCCGTCGATGTCGCGCGGCGCGTCCTTGTCCTGCAGATAGCGCCAGCCCTGGAACGGCCGGAACGGGCGGGGCTCGACCGGCACCACCACCGGCTCCATCACCAGATGGCAGCGCCCGATGCCCTCGCCATCGGTGAAGGGGCGGATGTCGATCAGGCGCTGGCGCGCCGAGACCTGGCCCTTGATCACCCAGTAGAGCGAGCCGCCGTTGACGATCTCCTCGATCCGCTTCGGCACCATGCGGGTGGTGTGGAGCTGCTCGGCCGGCTCGCCGCGGGCGCGGCGCTGCGCCTGCCGCTCGGCGATCCACTCTTCGAGATCGCTGATCGATTCGGCGCCAACGCAGAGCTTGAGGATATGGAGCGGCATAGTGGGCAACCTAGTCGTCACCGGCGCGCCTCGCCAGAGCCCGCAGCCTTTCTCCACAAGCCGGCGAGTCCTTCCCCGTCATGGTCGGGCTTGTCCCGACCATCCACGTCTTTCTTCACCAAACGCAATGTTCAAGACGTGGATGCTCGCCACAAGGGCGAGCATGACGACAGAGGACGCCGGGGTGACCGGCACGAACGCGGCCATGACGGCGCCGCTCGCGCAGGCTACTAAAGCTGCCGACCCGAACGGAGGCACGACATGCGCGGACTGCAAGGCAAGGCCATTCTCGTCACCGGCTCCTCGACCGGCATCGGCTATGCGATGGCCGAGCGGCTGATTGCCGAGGGCGCCAAGGTGCTGATCCATGGCCGCGAGCAGAACGAGGTCGACACCGCCTGCCGCAAGCTCGGCCCCGCGACTGCTGGCACGATCGGCGACCTCGCCGAGCCGGCGACGGCGCAGGCGCTGGTCGATGCGACGCGAAAAGCCTTCGGCCGCATCGACGGCCTCGTCAACAATGCCGGCATCTATCCGCGCGGCCTGCTCGGCGAGACCACCGCCGCCTTCTTCGACCATATGTTCGCGATCAACACCCGCGCGCCGCTGCTCTGCGCCGAGGCGGCGATCCGCGCCTTCCGCCTGCAGAAATCGGGCGGCTCGATCCTCACCGTCGGCTCGATCAATGCATTTTGCGGCAATTCCAACCTCACAGTGTATTCGATGTCGAAGGGCGCGCTGATGACGATGACGCGCAACCTCGCCAACACGCTCGGGCGCGAGCATATCCGGGTCAACCAGCTCAATGTCGGCTGGACCTTCACCGCCAATGAGGACGCGACCCAGCAGCGCGAGGGTAAGAAGCCGGGCTGGGAAAAGGAAGTGCCGCTCGAATTCGCCCCCTTCGGCCAGATCATGCAGCCGGCCGAGATCGCCGCCCACACCGCGTTCTGGCTCTCGGAGGAGAGCGGCCATGTCTCCGGCCAGATCTACGAGGTCGAGCAATATCCCTTGCTCGGCCGGGGCCGCGCGGCGGACTGAACATGCCTGAGAACGACGTTTTCGCGCCCTGGCTGAGCCGCTGGAGCCTCGACCCCGCCGGCGCGCCGATCAGGACCCATGCCAGCCGGCTGCTGCCCGTCCTGCACGCTGGCCAGCCGGCCATGCTGAAGCTGCCCGAGTTCGAGGATGAGCGGCTCGGCTATCTGCCGCTCGAATACTGGAACGGCGACGGCGCCGCCCACCTGCTCGCCCGCAGCGGCAATGGTGAGGCGATGCTGATCGAGCGCGCCACCGGCTCCCGCTCGCTCGCAGCCATGGCCCGCAGCGGTGCAGGAGGCGACGACGAAGCCACCGCCATCCTCTGCGACGCGATCGCCGCCCTGCAGAAGCCGCGCGGCCCGGCGCCCTCCGGACTGATCCCGCTGGATGTCTGGTTCAAGGACCTGTTCCCGGCAGCGACCGAGCATGGCGGCATGCTCGCGCGCTCGGCGGCGGCGGCGAGCGAGCTCCTGCCGGCGCAGCGCGAGATCGTGCCGCTGCATGCCGACCTGCACCACGACAATGTGCTCGATTTCGAGGCCAGAGGCTGGCTCGCCATCGACCCGAAATGCGTGATCGGCGACCGCGCCTTCGAATACACGATCTTGTTCTGCGATCCCGATCTCGCCGATCCGGAGCCTCCGGTCGCGACCTTGCCCGGCCGCTTCGAGCGCCGGCTGGAGATCGTGCTGGCGAAATCGGGGCTGGAGCGCGAGCGCCTGCTGAAATGGATCCTGGCCTGGTGCGGGCTCTCGGCCGCCTGGTTCCTCGGCGACGAGGACCCGCTGGCGCGGATCAACCTCGCCGTGGCGGAGCGGGCTATCGTCGCGTTGGATGAGCGCTAACCGTCATTCTCGGGCGGAGCGTAGCAAACCCGAGAATCTCCTGACGAGAAGGCGCTGTCATAGCCTCCTCCGGTCTGAGATGCTCGGGTCAAGCCCGAGCATGACACACTATTCCCCGAGCACCACCACCTTCGCACCCTCGGCCACCTGCGCGCCTGGCTCGGCGCCGAGCTCGGTGACGGTGCCGTCGCGCGGAGCGGTCAGGACATGCTCCATCTTCATCGCCTCGACGATGGCGAGGCGCTGCCCCTTCACCACCGCCTCGCCCGCCTTGACGAAGAGCGCGATCAGCTTGCCGTGCATCGGCGCCTTGATGACGCCGCCCGCTCCTGCCGCCGCGTCGAGATCGACGCTGAACGGGTCGAACAGCGCAACCGCTGTCTGCCGGCCGCGATGCAGAGCGAGATAGGTGCCCCCCTCGGCGCGGGCCAGCGTCACCTCATGCTCGCCCTCATCAAGCGGATGGCCCGGCAGCGACACGCGGGCGTCGTCGCCGTTCCACTCGATCTTGGCCTCGATGCGCTCGCCGTCGACCAGCAGCGGCAGGCCAAGCGCCGGGCGCGGCATGATCGAGAAGGCGTCTGCGTCGAGCCAGGGCGATTTGGCCTCATCGCCTGTCCGCTCGACGGCGAGGTCGAGCACAGCCACCTGGCGCTCCTCCTCCAGCTGCAAGGCAGCCGCCGCGACCGCCGCTGCATCGAGCGGTTGCGGCTCGGCGCCGAGCGCCGTGATGTTGCGGTCGATGAAGCCAGTGTCGAACGGCCCCTTCCGGAAGCCTTCCGCCTCGGCCAGCTTCTTCAGGAAGGCGAGATTGGTGCGCGGGCCGGCGACGATGGTCTCGCCGAGCGCGAAGGCGAGGTGATCGAGCGCCTCGTCGCGGGTACGGCCATGCGCGATCACCTTGGCGATCATCGGGTCGTAGAACGGCGTCACCGAATCGCCGGCCTCGACGCCGGTATCGACGCGGATGTCCTCGCTCTGCGGGAATTGCAGCGCCCAGAGCTTGCCGGTCGAGGGCAGGAAGCCCTTCTCCGGATCCTCGGCATAGAGCCGCGCCTCGACGGCGTGGCCTTCGGCGCGGACATCGTCCTGGGTGAAGCCGAGCGGCTCGCCGGCGGCGACCTTGAGCTGGAGCTCGACAAGGTCGAGCCCGGTGATCGCCTCGGTGACGGGATGCTCGACCTGGAGGCGGGTGTTCATCTCCATGAAATAGAAGCGGTCGGCCCTGAGGCCATCGCGCCCGTCGGCGATGAACTCGACCGTGCCGGCGCCGACATAGCCAACCGCCTTGGCCGCCTCCGTCGCCGCCTTGCCCATAGCGGCGCGCACCTCCGGCGTCATGCCCGGCGCCGGCGCCTCCTCGATCACCTTCTGGTGGCGGCGCTGCAGCGAGCAGTCGCGCTCATAGAGATGGACGACATTGCCGTGGCTGTCGCCGAACACCTGGATTTCGACATGGCGCGGCGAGAGCACATATTTCTCGACCAGCACGCGCGCATCGCCGAAGGCGTTCTTGCCCTCGCGCTGGGCGCTGGCGAGCGCGTCGGCGAAATCCTCAGGCCGGTCGACCTTCTTCATGCCCTTGCCGCCGCCACCGGCGACCGCCTTGATCAACACGGGATAGCCGATGCGCTCGGCCTCCTTGGCGAGGAAATCGACGCCCTGCTCGGCGCCGTGATAGCCCGGCACGACCGGGACATTGGCCTTCTCGACCAGCGCCTTGGCGGCGTCCTTCAGGCCCATGGCGCTGATGGCGGAGGCCGGCGGGCCGACGAAGACGATGCCGGCGGCCGCGCAGGCCTCGGCGAATTCGACATTCTCGGAGAGGAAGCCATAGCCGGGATGGATACAGGCCGCGCCAGCCTGCTTCGCCACGGCGAGGATCTTGTCGGCATCGAGATAGCTCTCGCGCGCCGGTGCCGGGCCGATCCGATAGGCCTCGTCGGCCATCTCGACGAACAGCGCTTCGGCATCGGCGTCGGAATAGACCGCGATGGTGCGCAAGCCGAGCCGCTTGGCGGTGCGGATCACCCGGCAGGCGATCTCGCCGCGGTTGGCGATCAGGATGGAGGGCAGTTTGGCGGCAATCGACATGAGGGCATCCTTCGACCGATGCCTCCGTTATAGCTCAGCCGAAGCCCTTGTCTGCGCCTTGTTGCGCAGGGTGCGGATGGGTGCAGCGCCTCAAAAGGTGCGTCATGCTCGGGCTTGACCCGAGCATCTCTGGTCGGAAGAGGCTCCTGTCAGTGCCTTCTCGTCATGAGATTCTCGGGTCGGCGCTTCGCTTTGCCCGAGAATGACGCCCGCGCTGTATTCAATCCAGCAGCCCGAGCCGCCGCCCGAGCTTCAACGTCGCCGTCATCCCCACGATCAGCCCGAGCGCAAACACCCAGCCGGAGACCGCTCCGGCCGAGATGCCCGAGAGCAGCGTGCCGACCGTGCAGCCGAGGCCAAACACCGTACCCCAGCCGAGCAGCGCCCCGCCGACCAGCCCGCGCAGGGCATGCCCGCCAGTCGGCCGCCGCGGCTTGAACTCCCCCGCCGCCAGCGCCGCGGCGAAGGCAGCCGCGACCAAACCGGCGATGAAGAGGCCGTTCGGCGTCAGCAGTGCATCGCGGATCAGCGTGGCGCAGCCGCGGAAGCTGTCGAGCCCTTCCAGCCGCGCCGGCAGCCAGTCGAACTGGGTCGCCAGCTGGCGCGAGCGCGAGCCGAGTTCAGCGGTGACGCCGAGTGGCGATAGGCGGAGATAAGCGGCAACGCCGATCAAGCCGACGAAGAGCCCCCCGAGCCAGGCCGGCCAGCGCCGCAGGAAGATCGCGGCGACGGGATCGAGCTGCGCCTTGTTCGCAGCGCCCTCCTCGCTCGGCCGCCCGGCCCGCAGCAGCCACCACGCCAACGCCCCGAACACGGCGAACCCGGCCAGCAGCGCCCCGCCATAGCCGAGCTGGCGCGGCAGCCACAGCACAGGCGACTCCGAGATCGTCAGGAGATAGAGCTCGTTCCAGCTCAGGAAACCGAGGACGAAGCCGAAGCCGGCGCCGACCAGCGCGAAAGGCGAAGTCGGCGAGCCCTCGCCCAGCCGGTAGAGATGGGCGCTGATGCAGGAGCCGGAGATCGCCATGCCGGCGCCGAAGGCGAGTCCTGCCAGCAGCAGCGCCGGGCCGACCGGCCCGATATGCGCCGTCGGCGGCAGGCGCATGCCTGACGGATCGGGCAGCCAGGCGCCATAGATCAGGGTGTAGCCGGCAAGGCCGACCGCCAGCGCCGTGAGGATGCCGAGCAACCCGCGCGGATCGCTCCGGTCGAGCCAGTCCTTCCAGATGCAGAAGAAGCAGAAGCGCGCCCGCTGCAGCACGAAGCCGAAGGCGGCGCCCAAGATCAGCGAGAGCTGGAGCTGAGGCGCCGGATCGCCATGGCGCCCGACGAGATAGATCGAGACTGCGAGCGCGACGGCGACGACAGCCGCCGCGATGAACCGCAAGGGCGGCAGCCTGATCGGCTCCGCCCCCGCTTGCCGGCGCGCCAGCTCATAGTCGAGCGCGCCGCTATCGTCGGAAATGCTCATCGGGGAGCTTACTTGCCGCCCCAGATCGTACCGGCCGGATTGCTGATCGGCAGGCCGACGACATTGCCGTATTCGGTCCAGGAGCCGTCATAATTGGCGGCCTGGTAGCCGAGCACGCGCGAGAGAATGAACCAGGTGTGGCTCGAACGCTCGCCGATGCGGCAGGAGGTAATCACCGGCTTGCTGCCGTCGATGCCGACCTCGGCATAGAGCTTCTTCAGCTCCTCCGGCGACTTCAGCGTGCCGTCGGCCTGGTTGACCGCCCGCGCCCACGGCACGTTCACCGAGCCCGGGATATGGCCGGCGCGCAGCGCCAGTTCCTGGAAGCCGGCCGGCGCGATGATCTTGCCGGAGAACTCGTCCGGCGAGCGGATGTCGAGCACGCGCGCTTCCGACTTCTTCTCGACGGTGGCGACGACGTCGGTGAGGCGGGCGCGCAGCGCCTTGTTCGGCTCGCTGACGGTGAAGCTGGAGGCCTTGACCGGCACCGGATTGGTCGCGACCGGGCGCTTCTCCAGCTCCCATTTCTTGCGGCCACCATCGAGCAGTTTCACATTGTCGCGCAGCCCGTAGATGTCGAACACCCAGGCGCCCCAGGCGGCAAACCAGTTGTTGTTGTCGCCGTAGAGAACGACGGTGACGTCCTTGTCGACACCGAGCTTGCGGGCCAGCGCCTGGAACTTCTCCGGGCCGGCGATGTCGCGCGAGACCGTCTCGACCAGGTCGGTGTGCCAGGCGATGTTTTGCGCACCGGGGATATGGCCGCGCTCATAGATGCCGGGTTCGACGCTGACCTCGACGATCCGGACCTTGGGATCGTTGAGGTTCTTCTCGAGCCACTCGGTCGAGACCAGCGGGCCGGTCTGGGCCAGCGCCGCGCCGCCGAGCGCGAGGCTCGCAGCCAGCACAACCACGCCGTGACGGATGAGGGAGAGGACGGACATTCTGGCGCTCCTTGGCGCCGATCGGGCGGGATCAGGCCCGTTTCGGCACGAATTGCAGGGGCTGCCATGATTTCGCCACGCGGCCTGCCGGAGAAGCCGGACAGGATTTTTTTGTTTGCCATCAAGGCGGAAGAGCTGGGTCGTACGACCTTGGTCTAGGGAGAATATTCTCCCTTTGCTTCGACTTTGGTTTGATCCTGCGACTGTCTGGTCGCGCGCCAGATCGCCCAGGTCGCCTGGAAGCAGAGGAAGGCGACGAAGACGTCGAACAGGTATTCCGGCCAGCGCACCGGCAGCAGCCGTGCGGCGAGGCCGAGCAGCGCAAAGCCGGTGGTCGAGATCGCATCGTTCCGGGAAGACAGCCAGGTTGCCTTGATCACCGGATTGGGTTCGCGCCGGAAGCGCCAGAGCACGCCGATGATGAGATAGGCGATCAGAATTGCGCTCGCTGCGGAGAAGCCGAGCGTGAAAAGCTCGATCGGCCGGGGCCGCAGAATCTTGTCCCAGAGGTCGTAGAGCGTGTGCAGCCCAGCGACCGCCATCACCGCGCCGATGCCGAGCGCCGCCAGTTTCTCGGCCCGCTCGTCGCGGCCGAAGACCAGCGCGGCGATACCGTAGAGCGCGACGTCGTAGACCCAGTCGACGCCGTCCTTGAACAGCTGGTTGTTGCCGATCGCCAGCGCCCAGAGCACGACATTGCCGGCGAAGATCAGGATGCCGAGCGCGATGCCCCAGATCGTCAGGCGGTAGGCGCGCCCGACCTTGGGATCGACCGGCGCAGCATGGCCGGGTTCGCTCCCGGAGCGAGCGCCCTCGCCGTCATGGTCGGCCTTGCGCCGACCATCCACGTCTTGCCCCCGTTCCGGCGCATCGAAGGCTGACAAGCGAGGCACTCCCGAGCCGCCCCGGACAGTGTCGCGCAAAAACCGTTCGTCGCAAGCCGTCGCTGGCCGGGACTGGCCCGACCAGGACGACAGCGGATCGCCGCTCACGGTGCCGGCGCTTGCGGGAGCGTACCCCTCAGCCGCGGCCGACGAGCGGCGCCTTGGTCGCCATCACCGTGACGAAGAGGATGTTGGCGTCGAGCGGCAGGCCGGCCATGTGCAGCACGGTGGTGGCGACATGGTCGACATCCATCACCGGCTCCACTTTGATCGAGCCGTCCGGCTGCGGCACGCCGGTGGTCATCTTCTTGGCCATCTCGGTCAGCGCATTGCCGATGTCGACCTGGCCGACGGCGATGTCGTATTTGCGCCCGTCGAGCGAGGCGGTCTTGGTCAGGCCGGAGATCGCATGCTTGGTCGCGGTGTAGGCGGCCGAATTCGGCCGCGGCACCTGCGCCGAGATCGAGCCGTTGTTGATGATGCGCCCGCCGCGCGGCTCCTGCGACTTCATCGCTTTGAAGGCCTCCTGCGTGCACAGGAACGGCCCGGTGAGATTGGTGTCGACCACCTTCTGCCAGTCCTCCAGCGAGAGATCCTCGAGCAGCACGCCGCCGGGCGCATTGACGCCGGCATTGTTGAACAGCACGTCGACCCGGCCGAACTTGGCCTTGGTGGCAGCGAACAGCGCCTCGACCGACTTCTTGTCGGTCACGTCGGTCGAGACCGCCAGCGCCTGCGCCGCCGGCACGCCCGAGAGCTTGATCGTCTCTTCCAGCGCCTCGGTGCGGCGCCCGGCCAGCACGGTGCGGTAGCCGTCCCTGAGGAAGGCGATGGCGACGGATCTGCCGACGCCCGAACCGGCGCCGGTGATGATCGCGACCTTGTTATGCCCAGACATGCGCTTCCTCGCCTTACCGTGATTTAAACCGTTTCAGGTGCCGCAGCATAGCAGCGTATGCAGTATACGGAACCGCTTTTCCAGCAGGCCGGCTCCGCTCTGTCGCTTGCCTGATGCAGGCCCTGCCCTAGAGTTCTAGCGAGGGAGGATGCATCATGACCAGCCTGAACCGTCGCGGTTTCATCGCAGCCGGAGCGGCGAGTCTCGCCGGAACCGCTTTCGCCCAGCAGCCCGGCCATGAGCACCATGGCGGCCATTACGAGCGGCTGAACCAGCCCGGCCGCATCGGCAAGCCCGAACTCGCCGCCTCGCAGAACGTCTTCGATTCACCGGCCCCCAAGGCCGCCAGTCCCGGCCGCTGGGGCGCGAAGGCCCTTTTGCCGCTGCCGCGCTCGGAAATGGCCTGGGCTGCGGCGCATGATGACCGCATGCACATCGTCGGCGGCTATGGCGAGCAGCGCACCGACCGGCCCTATCATCATGTCTACGAGCCCAAGGCCGACAAATGGAGCGACGGCGCACCGCTGCCGCAAGGCGCCAACCATGTCGGCGTCGCCTTCCTCGATGGAAAACTCTACGCCATCGGCGGCTTCCTCGAGCAGAACCGCAAGCCGCATCCGCGCTGCTTCGTCTACGATCCCAAGGCGGACAAATGGGCGGAGATCGCGCCCCTGCCCCACCCGGTCGGCTCGGCCGCGATCGTCGGCCTGAACGGCCTGCTGCATGCGATCGGCGGCGCGATCGGCGACACCACCGAGAGCAAGACCTCGGTCAACTGGCACCGCGTCTACGATCCCAAGGCCGATGCCTGGAGCGAGCGCACGCCGCTGCCGACGGCGCGCGACCACACCGGCACGCTCGCCATCGGCAAGCTGATCCATGTCATCGGCGGACGCGTCGACTCGTTCCACACCAATTCGAACCTGCACCACGCCTATGACCCGGCGACCGACAAATGGACGCCGCGCAATCCGCTGCCGACCGCCCGCTCCGGCCATGGCGCCGTGCTCTATCGCGGCAAGGTCTTCATCATGGGTGGCGAAGGCACCAACCGCGTCTTCGGCCAGATGGAGGCCTATGACCCCGCCAGCGACGGCTGGGAGCAATACGCTCCGATGCTGACGCCGCGCCACGGGCTGGGGGCAGCACTGGTCGGCGACGCCATCCACGTCGCCGGCGGCGGCCCGATCATGGGCGGCGGCGTCCAGAGCGCGATCCACGAGGCGTTCAGTTTGGGATAGGCAGTCGCCGCGGCGTGGTCGCTATCGGAGTCATCGCTTGCGCACGTCGCAGGCGATCGTCGAAAGCGCGTCCCCCGGCCGTCTTACGATCACATGATAGATCGCGCCGATTTCGAAGCGCGCCGTGTACATCGCAACCTCGGGCGTGAAGACACGCTGTGTCGTTCCGGTCAGGCGCCCGGTCACGTCCTCCAGCACCTTGAGCTCGGCCCATTCGGGAAACGGCGTGCTGGATGGCGACGCCAGCCTGACGACCAGCCCCGTGAAAACCACCGCCCCGGAGGCGAGGTGTTCGGCGTCCGAGCGTTGTGGCGGGCACATCGCATAGACATCGGCTGCTGCCGACAGGGCGAGCAGGAACACGGCAGGTGGCGCATGGCGGCAGAGCCATCGCTGGCCGATATTCCGGACGGTTGACCTGCCGGGCATCGAACCTCGCCTCTGCGATCCCATGTCACGCGCGCCGCTCCATCGGCCAGCCGAAAGCGCCGACAGCTGGACTCGGCTGGATTGACTTGTCCGGTTCGGCTCCCCTGACGAATTGGAACCTAAGGAAATGCACACGCCGTCAAAGCATTCCGGGGCACCCCAAACATTTTGATGCGGCAACAAGAGCTTTTCCGTATCGTATTTGCGCTTCCTGCAGTTTTTTAAACAGATGCCGACTGGTCACGGTTCCGGTTTCACGGACGATGAGATCGCCGGCGCCGTGTGTAAGCCGCACGGCCAACTGCCGCAGCTCCGCTTCAGCAGCTTCCAGCTCTTTGATTGCTTCTGCACAGGGCACCACTCTATCAGGATGCTTCTCCTTGCAGAGTTCCCTCGCCGTCCGCTTGATGTTCAGCGCCTGAATTGCGGCAGTGAGCGTCAGGCCAGCAATGCGCGCGACCAACAGAGGCGGAGGAACCTTTGGCAGGTCCGGCAGCTTTGGGGGATTTTGAACGGCAACGGCGGCTATCGCCTGTACGGCGGCGACGCTCGCCATGAAGGCCATGACGAGCAATTGCTGCGCCGATGCGACGCCCGCTATCGCCGGCTCTCGGGGTATTATTACCGGCCCATCGGGAGGCAGGGGCTTTTTGGGTTCGGGCTTCGGCTCCGGCTTTGGCTTCTGATCCTTTTGAGCCTCATCGACACCATAATAGCCCTTGTCCTGCGCTTCAGCTTTCAACTGGACAAGCTTCGTCATGAGCTCGTCATAGCTTGGCGTCCCGATCAATCTCCAGGCGGAGGGAGAACGCGACAGCTTTTCACCGATGCCGATGATCCTGTTCACATGGGTTGCGAAAGCGGGGCGCTGCCCTCCGAGCAGCTTGTCCCAGGTCAACGGCCCGACGATCCCGTCGGCCACGAGACCATTGTTCTGCTGGAAAGCCTTGACCCGCGCGAGCGTCTTCGCCCCGAAGATGCCGTCGGTCACCAGGAGCGGCGGCAGGCGGGGCGGCGCCTGATTGAGAGCGCCCTGCAGCGCGACGACATCGGCTCCGGCGAACCCCACCTTAAGCGTTCTCGGCATCGCGGCTCGGCCTCCGGCAAGCACGTTCTCATCGCGTTGCAGCACGGAGCGCAGGCGGATCGAAAACGAGACGCGTCGTCATCGATTTCAAACGACGGTCGAGAATCCGGCCCAACGGCATCCGCGAGACCCTGAAACTCCGGCTGCAACGTCATCCTCCGAGTACAATGGCAAGACGACCACCCGTCCGCAGTCATCGAATGATGACTGACGCTCGCTCCCCGGTTCCGCTAAAGTGCACCCATGCCCGAAGACCTGGTCGAGCGGATCTATGAGGCCGCATTCCAGCCGGAATGCTGGCGGCCCGTGCTCGAGACGGTCGGATCGCTGGCCGCCTCTCCGGCCGGCGTCATGTTCCTGTTCGACGACCTGCGCCCCGTCCAGCACAAGGCGACGGACGTGGTCGCGCATGTCGCCCATGTCAGCACCGAGAACTGGCGCGAGAGTCCGCGCGTCCACTATGCGCAGAAGAGGCCCTTCTTCGGCTTCACCATCCTCAACGATTATTTTCCGCCCGAATTGATGGCGATCGACCCCTGCAGAAGGGAGCTGGAAGCTGCGGGGCTGGACAGCGAGGTCGCGGCGATGGTGCCGATGCCGACAGGCGAGCTCGTCATCTACAGCTTCACCAAGCTCAAGCAGGACGGACCGCACGGGGGCGACGACATCCTGAGGCTCAACCGGTTCCTGCCGCATCTGGCGCGGGCTGGATTGATGGCGGCGCATCTCGGCCTCGAACGCGCCAAAGCGACGACATCGACCTTGCAGGCGATCGGCCTTCCGGCCGCCGTCCTGCGAGGCAATGGCCGCGTGATGTCGACCAATGCGCTGTTCGACGGGCTGACCAACCTGTTCATGCCGGTCGCATTCGGGCGGCTGGCGATCGCCGACATCGCCGCCAATCGCCTGCTGCAGCAGGCGATCGAGACCGGCCTCGCACCAGCCGAGCACATCAGATCGATCCCCGTCGGCGAGAAGGAAGACCGGCAGGCCTGCGTCATCCACATCCTGCCGATCCGCCGCACCGCCTACGACCTGTTCGCCGGAGGGGACTTGATCGTTGTGGTGAGCGCGATCCGGAAATCGTCGCTGGTGCCTTCACCGCAGGTGCTGATGGGTCTGTTCGATCTGACACCGGCCGAAACGCGCTTCGCCATCGGCCTGCTGCAGGGCGCTTCAGTTCAGGAAACGGCGCACCAGCTCAGCGTCACCTTGGCGACCGGCCGTACCTATCTGGCGCGGCTCTTCGAGAAGACCGGCACTCATCGACAATCGGAATTGCTGGCGCTGCTGTCGTCTGCGCACCCATTTGAAGAGCGTTGAGCTTCACCGAAACAAGGAGCCTCGGCTCATGACGCGGCAGGACGCCCAAGCAGGCTGCTGGAGATGGCGGCATAGGAATCGGAGCTGACGTCCATGGTCGTTTTCGCTGGGGCGTTCGTCCTCATCTTGCTGGTCATGCTGGTGCTTGCGGTCTGGTTCCTGGAGATCGACCTGGATTCCCTCCCCGGCATGGCAGGCATCTTCCTGCTCGTTCCCGCTCTCGGGGCTGGAACGCTGACGGTCAGCCTCTCGGAAACCGACCGCTCGCTCATCATCGCCTGCGTGGCCACGATCGTCATTGCGATCATCGTCGCAGCCTTGATCCTGCGCGGCAGGCGCAAATCCCCGGGTCCTGCCGACAAGCCGACAGAGAAACGATGAGACCTCGCCGCGGCGCTGGCCGGCGACGCCATCCACATCGCCGGCGGCCAGCGGTTCACGATAACCGACACGCCCTGCCGGTCATCGCCACGCCGAGCTGAGCCTCACGCGGTCAGGCCGGCAGAACCACCACCTTCGTCTTGACCGGCGTCTGGTTGTACAGGTGGATCATGTCCTGCGTGAGCAGGCCGATGCAGCCGCTGGTGATGCCATTTCCGATCGATTCCGCGTCGAGGGACGCATAGATCGTGTAGAGCGTGTAGGCGCCGTTCTGGTACAGATGGAGCGTGCGCGCACCGAGCGGGTTGTCGAGACCGCCCGGCATGCCGCGGGCGTATTTGGCCGCCTCGGGCTGGCGCTTGATCATCTCCTTGGGCGGCGTCCAGGTCGCCCATTCGGACTTGCGCCCGACATAGGCGTCGCCGTTCCAACGGAAGCCGTCGCGGCCGACATTGGCGCCGTAGCGGGTCGCAGTGCCGTCGCCCTCGACGCGATAGACATAATAGTTGCCGGGATCGACGACGATCGTGCCGGCCGGTTCCTTGGTGTTGTAGGCGACCGTCTTGCGGAAATATTTCGGATCGACATGGGTGACGTCGATCGCCGGGATCGGGAACTTCTCCTCCGGCACCGGCCCGTAGAGCTTCTGCGCCTCGGCGAGGCTCATGCCGTCGGTGGTGCAGCCGCCGAGCGCGAGCGCGCCGAGACCGGCGGCCGAGCCGGCCATGAAGCTGCGGCGGCTCAGAACGCCCGCTGGGCGCCCGAGCAGAGCGATCTCATGCATCTTGCGGGCATCGGCCTTGCTGTCGTCGATGATCATGTTCCTGGACTTCCCATGTCCTGCTGCCCGACGAGAGACGTCTCCGGCATACATCTGCTGAACCTCTAAGCCGCGCGGACATTGCCGATACATGACCCGGCTGGCAAGCTCCCCATGCCCACGCGGTCAGGGACGGCTCGCGGAGTCGCCCGGCGCCAGGGATCCCTCCGAGAATCGACTGAGGACGAACGCGATCGCCGCCGTGACGATGACGGCGAACGCCAGCCGGCCGAACAGGACGGTGGTCGGGTCCGCGCCCAATGCAATCACGACCAGCGTGTCTTCGATCAGGCTGTGGGCAAATCCCATGAAGACGCTGGCGAGGAAGATCTGCCGCGGCTCGATCGGCTGCCGGCGCACCTCGGCCAGCATCAGCCCGCTGCCATAGGAAATGCCGAGAAGGAGCCCGACGGTGGTGAACGGCAGCGCCTCCTGGCGCAGGCCGACCAGTCGGAACAGGGGCGCCAGCGCCTTGTAGAGCACGTCGACGACGCCGACCGCCTTGAGCAACTCCATCGCCCAGGACAAGGCGAGCAGGACGCCGAGCATCACGACCAGAGTCTTGGCGGTGCCATAGGCGAAACCGACCCAACCACCCTCGTTCGCCGCAGGCTTCCAGACCGGAGCGATCGGTTGCGATAGCCAGCCGGTCGCGGCAAAGAGCTGGTGCAGCAGCGCGGCAAAGGCCACGGCGCCGGCGATGCGCAGGATCGAGGTCGCCCAGAAATTCGGCCCGGCCCTGGCGACGATGCGCTGTTCGACAGGGATGGCATGCGCCATCAGGAGCAGGCTGCAGAACACCGTCATGTCGGCGCTGCTGAGCGCCGTCGCCGGAACGATCGTGAACAGCACGACCACGCCGCCCCACATCCCGACCAGCAAGCCTGTCAACCAGGCCAGCGCCAGCTCCGGCGGCAAACCGAAGAGCTGCATCACCGGCGCGAGCCAGGGTGAGGCAGCCTTGATCGCGCCGAATTCCGCCAGCGCCTGCGTCGCCACCGCGATCGGCACCATGATCACCACCAGCTCGCGATAGACGGCGAGCGTCTCCAGCGTCTTGCGATAAAACCCGGTTTGCAGCGGCATGGGCGTCGATCCTCGATTGGCAACCGAGAGACTAACGCCGCCTCGTGCGCCGCAGTGGTCAAAATCGTCGCGTTCGTGCAATTTTATTGCATGGCGAACACCGGCTATGGCTGCGATGGATCGGATCGACAAAAAACTCCTGAACCTGCTCCAGACCGACGCCTCGCGCACCAATGCGCAGCTGGCCGACGAGGTCGGGCTTGCACCGTCGAGCTGCCTGCGGCGGATCCGGCGGCTGGAGGCCGCCGGGCTGATCCTGCGGACCGTCGCCATCCTCGATCCCGCCAAGAGCGGCAAGGGCCTCAAGGTCATCATCGCCGTCGAGCTCGCCCGTCATGATGCGCCGAGCCGGCGCCAGTTCCTTGAACTGGCGGCGCGCCAGCCGGCCGTCGTCCAGGCCTATGGCGTCACCGGCCAGACCGATGTGATGCTGATGCTGCGTGTCGCCGACATGGACGAGGTGATGGCGCTATGCGAGCGATTGTTCGGCGAAGGCAGTAACGTGACGCGCTACTACACGATGGTCGTGAACAAGACTGCCAAGGAAACGACGGCTGTTCCGCTGTGATCCGGGGGCGACGAGTGCCCGACGGAGCCGGAAGGCGCTTGGCGAAGATCGGAATGATCGGCGTGGCAGCCGTTCTGCTCATCTGTCTCGCCGCCGCCGCGTTGCGCATGCTTGCGGACTTCGCGGACATCCCCTGCCAGGATGGCGTCTGGGACGACGTCAGGAAGACATGTGTGCCCTCGTGAGGCGCCGCAGCTCAGTCCTTTGACTCACCGCGCTCGCGAACATCAGAACTGCCGCGCCGCGTAAAGGATGAACGCCAGCCAGAGCGGCAGGGTGATCAGCGCGAACATCCTGACATTGGCGGCATAGGACAGGTGCGGACCGAGCACGCGCTTGCCCGGATCGCGTCCCCGACCTTCGGCGAATTTCTGCCTGTCGCGTTCGAAAGCCTTGCGCGAGCCCGGCGCATAGACTGCCCCCGCAAGGACGGCCGCGCTGACCAGCGTCAGCAGCACTGCGATCACGATAGCGACGACGAGATTCATCCAATAGCCCTTCTCCTGATGCAGGCAGACGTCGGCCTGGCTGCCTCAGAACGCGTCTTTGAGCAGCTTCTTCATCGACGGCGCCGGGTGAAAGACGTAGCGCTCGCGCTCATAGAACGGGATCGCCTCGCGCCTGGCGTCGAGAAAGACCGCCGAGAGCCCGCGCGCCGTGGCGTCCTGCTCGGCGAAGGCGAGCAACGCCTGGCCGATGCCGCCGCTGCGGACCCGCTCGTCGACGACAAGATCGTCGACATGCAGATGCCCGCCCCGCGCCAAGGTGTGAACAGGGCGCATGCCGAGCACGCCGACGAGCGCTTCATCGCGAAAGGCGCCGACCAGCTCATAGCCGGAGAAGGACTGTCGCTGCACGCGCCGCAGGAATTCGGCCTCGTCGAGCGCGGTGCGGAGTTGGACAACGATCGCAAAGGCCTGCCGCCACTCCGCCGGCACGAGCCGTCTGACTGAAACCATCGCTGTCCCTCGCACCGCCGGCATTTCGAGTGCTCTCATGGCGGGAGTCTCGTAATCCGCCGTATCGCGACACGCCATCGCGGTTCGGCGATCGCCGCCATGCGGAAAATCTCACGATATCCTGCATACAAAATTCCGCATACACTCTTGCCGCTGCGGCAAGAGGGTTCTACTCCTTGCATGCAAGAGACAATGACAAGCATGGGAGGAGTACGATGAAGGGATTCCGCACGCTCGCTTTGGCCTTGGGCGCGCTCGCCATCGGCGCCGCGCCGGCCTTCGCCTTTCCCGACCGGCCAGTTCAATTGATCGTGCCCTGGGCGGCCGGCGGCGGCATGGATTCGGTGATGCGCATCTTCGCCAACGGGCTGGAGGCCGAGCTGAAGCAGCCGGTCAACGTCATCAACCGCACCGGTGGCGGCGGCATCACCGGCCACAGCGCCATCGCGACGGCCGCGCCTGACGGTTACACCATCGGCGGCGCCAGCCCGGAGATCTCCTTCTTCAAGGCGCTCGGCCTCGGCGATCTCACGCCCGATTCGATCGACATGTTCTCGCGGGTGTCGCTGATCCCGGCCGGCATCACGGTCAAGGCCGACAGCCCGTGGAAAACCGCGGCCGACTATCTCAAGGCGGTGAAGGACAGCCCCAAAGGCTCGATCATGGCCTCGGGCACCGGGGTCGGCGGCTCCTGGCACATCGCCTCTGGCGGCATCCTGAAGGCGGCCGGCATCGCCCCTGACGCCGTGCGCTGGGTGCCGAGCAATGGCGGCGCCCCTGCCCTGCAGGACCTCGTCGCCGGCGGCCTCCAGGTCTTCACCGGCTCGCCGATCGAGGCCAAGGCGATGCTGGAAGCCGGCCGCGTACGCACCATCCTGCTGATGACCGAGGAGCGTCATCCGAACTTCCCGGACGTGCCGAGCGCCAAGGAGGCCGGGCTCGACTGGACCTATCAGAACTGGTTCGCCCTCGCCGCTCCCAAGGGCATTCCGGCCGACCGGCGCAAGATCCTGTTCGACGCCGCCCAGCGCACCATGGCGCGCGAGGATGTCCGCAAGGGCATGGCCGATCGCGGCATCACCCCGGTCTGGGACAAGCCGGAGGAGTTCGCCGCCTATGTGAAGGCCTTCACCGAACGCGGCAACGGCGTGCTGAAGGATCTCGGGCTGACCAAGAACTGACGGCTTGGCCGTCGTTCTCGGGCGAAGCGAAGCGCAGACCCGAGAATCTCATGACGAGAAGGTGCCTATCGGAGCCTTCTCCTGCCTGAGATGCCCGGGTCAAGCCCGGGCATGACGCCTTGGAGCGCCCTCACATCCTGAACACGCCGAAGCGCGTCTCCGGCACCTCGGCATTGAGGCAGGCGGAGAAGGCCAGCGCCAGCACGCGGCGCGTCTCGGAGGGCAGGATGATGCCGTCGTCCCAGAGCCGGGCAGTGGCGTAGTAAGGCGAGCCCTCGGATTCGATCTTGTCGCGGATCGGCGCCTTGAAAGCTTCGGCATCCTCCGCCGTCCACGGCTTGCCCTCGGCTTCAAGATTGTCGCCGCGCACCGTTGCGAGCACGCTCGCCGCCTGCTCGGCGCCCATCACCGAGACCTTCGAATTCGGCCAGGCGAACAGGAAGCGCGGCGAGTAGGCGCGCCCGCACATGCCGTAATTGCCGGCGCCGAACGAGCCGCCGACCAGCACGGTGATCTTCGGCACCCGGGCCGAGGCGACCGCCGTGACCAGCTTGGCGCCATCCTTGGCGATGCCGCGCGTCTCGGCCTCGCGCCCGACCATGAAGCCGGTGATGTTCTGCAGGAAGAGCAGCGGGATGCGGCGCTGGCAGCAGAGCTCGATGAAATGCGCCCCCTTGAGCGCGCTCTCCGAGAACAGGATGCCGTTATTGCCGATGATGCCGACCGGGATGCCGTGGATACGGGCAAAGCCAGTGACCAGGGTCGAGCCGTAGAGTGGCTTGAACTCGTCGAGCTGCGAGCCGTCGACCAGCCGCGCGATCACCTCGCGGATATCGTATTGCTTCTTGAGATCGGTCGGCACGACGGCGTCGAGCTCGTCCGCCCCGTAGAGCGGCTCGACCGTCTCGGCGAGATCGATATCGGGCCGCTTGACGCTGTTGAAGTTGCTGGCGATCCGCCGCGCGATCGAAAGCGCATGGGTGTCGTCGCCGGCATAATGGTCGGCGACGCCCGAGAGCCGGGCATGGACGTCGGCGCCGCCGAGGTCCTCGGCCGAGACGACCTCGCCGGTCGCCGCCTTCACCAATGGCGGGCCGCCAAGGAAGATGGTGCCCTGGTTCCTGACGATCACCGTCTCGTCCGACATCGCCGGCACATAGGCGCCGCCGGCGGTGCATGAGCCCATCACCACGGCGATCTGCGGGATTCCCAGCCCCGACAAGGTGGCCTGGTTGTAGAAGATCCGGCCGAAATGCTCGCGGTCGGGGAAGACCTCTGTCTGGTGCGGCAGGTTCGCGCCGCCCGAATCGACCAGGTAGATGCAGGGAAGCTTGTTCTCGCGCGCGATCTCCTGGGCGCGCAGATGCTTCTTCACCGTCATCGGGTAATAGGTGCCGCCCTTGATGGTGGCGTCGTTGCAGACGACCATCACCTCGCGCCCGGCGACGCGGCCGATACCGGCGATCATCCCAGCGCCATGCACGTCCTTGTCGTACATGTCGTAGGCAGCGAGCGAACCGATCTCGAGGAAGGCCGAGCCGGGATCGAGCAGCCGCAGCACGCGCTCGCGCGGCAGCAGTTTTCCACGCGACGTATGGCGCTCGCGCGAGCGGGCATTGCCGCCGAGCGCGGCTGTGGCACGCCGTTCCAGGAGTTGATCGCGCAGCGTGCTCCAGGCCGCGACATTGGTGCGCGCCTCGGCCGAATTGAGATCGACCTTGCTCTCGATGACCGCCACGGCGCGCTCCCTTGCGATAGACTTCGCTCGGTTATGGCGCGCCGGGCGCAAAAGGCAAACAGGCGACGGCGCGCAGATGCGCCGTGCGCGAATTTACAAGGCGCTATTCGCGCATCCGCCGGACCGAGCCGGTCACGGTCGGAGCGGCGAAGGCGCCGACTGCCCCGCCCGCGACCGCGCCGATCGGCCCGCCGATGATCGCGCCGGTACCCGCACCGGCGGCAGCGCCTGCGATGCGCTCTTCGGTGGTCGAACAGGCAGAAAGCAGGGCCGCCAGGCAGCCCGCGAAGATGATCCTCATCGTCATCGTCCCCGTGGTTTGCGTCACGGGGAAAGCATCCGGGCGGATGGTCAACGCGAGGTAAACGTCAGGAAACCGCGACCGTAGGCCCGAAAATCTGCTCGAACTCGGCCCTGAGCGCGCTGTCGACCTCCGGCATCGTCACCGGCAAGCCGAGATCGACCAGCGAGGTCACGCCCTGGTCGGAGACGCCGCAGGGCACGATGCCGTCGAAATGCGCCAGCTCCGGCTCGACATTGAGCGAGATGCCATGGAACGAGACCCAGCGACGAACGCGGATACCGAGCGCGGCGATCTTGTCTTCGGCATTCGCCCCCTTCTCCGGCCGGCGCACCCAGACGCCGACGCGCTCCTCGCGCCGCTCGCCGCGGATGTTGAAGGCGGCGAGCGTGCCGATCAGCCAGGCCTCCAGCGCCGAGACGAAGCGGCGCAGATCCGGCTCGCGCCGCTTCAGGTCGAGCATCACGTAAGCGACGCGCTGTCCGGGGCCGTGATAGGTGAACTGCCCGCCCCGCCCCGTCCGGTGCACCGGAAAGCGCTCCGGCGTCAGCAGGTCCTCGTCCCTGGCCGAAGTACCCGCGGTATAGAGAGCCGGATGCTCGACCAGCCAGACGCGCTCGCGCGCCTTGCCGTCCGCGATCAGGGCGGCGCGCGCCTCCATCTCGGCGACGGCCGCCTCGTAGCCGACGGGCTCGTCGGCAATGACCCATTCGACCGGCTCTGAACCCGCCTCTGGCAGGAAGGAGACCGAAAGCGCCTCGCGCGTCTTCACCTTGCCTTAACCCTGTCCGTTCAACTCTTGGAAACCGGCGCCGCGCCCGCTTCGCCGCTGCTCATGCGCCGGTTTGCGCGTCGCTGGCAAGTTCGTGGAATGATTCGAAGTTAAGTCTGCGGAGGCAGGTTTTGAAGGCCGATCTCGACAACGTCGCGGTAGAGCTCACGGTGGTGCTCGGCTCGGCGCAGATGCCGATCTACAAGCTGCTGCGCATGGGTCGCGGCGCGATCATAGAGCTCAACGCGACCGAGAACGACGAAGTCCAGATCCTCGCCAACAACCACCCCTTCGCCAAGGGCCATGTCGTCGTCGCCGGCACCCGCATCTCGGTCGAGATCACCGAGATGCTGATGCGCCCGACCGTCTACACGCTCGAAACCGTCGCCGACGCCGCCTGAGCGACGCTCACTCGAACTGGACGCTGACCTTCGGCGTCCCCGCGAATCCCTCATAGCGGACAGTGATATGCTGCCCCGGCTTCGGCGGCGTCAGCGGCGAGAACGAGCCGACGCTGATCAGGTCGCCGGCTGCGAGCTTGCGGCCGCTCTTGGCCAGATCCTGCACCAGCCAGATCACCGAATTCAGCGGGTTGCCGAGTGTCGCGGCGCCGGTTCCTTCGGCCAGCACTGCTCCGCTCGCATCGGTCGCGACGATCTTGGTCTCGGCGAGCAGCGCGAGCGTCGCCGCATCGGCCTTGAGAGGCACCTCGGCGCCGGCGACGCCGAAGCGGGCGGCGACATTGATCGCCAGCAGCTGCGTGCCATCGAGCGTCTCGCCCGGCGCCAGAGCCAGGTCCGGCAATTCGATGAAGGGACGCATCCCGGAAATATGGCGCAGCGCCTCATCCGGCGTCCTGGCGGTGTTGATTCCCTCGTCCTTGACGACGAGGAGCATGTCGGCCTCCCAGACCGGGCGGGCGCCATAGGCCGCGGGCAGCTTCGCCCCGTCCTTCAGAATCATCGTCTCGAACAGCACGCCGCTGACCGGTCCATCGGCCTTGAAGCGCTCCTGCACCGCCTTGGCGGTGAGCCCGGCCTTGTAGCCGACGACCTTGCCGAGCTTGCCCTGAAGCGCGGTGGCGAGCTTGTCGCGCGCGCAGGTCGCGTCCTCGACAGTCGCCACCGGCAGGGCCTTGGCCGGGCGCTTCGCCTCCCAATCGGCGACAAAGCCGCTGATCGCGGCAGCGTCGGGACAGGCGGCCTGCACCGCACTGGCCATGAGGCAGGCGTTCAAGGCCAGAGCAATGGAACATGCGCGCATCGACGTCCTCCCGGGCCCGCTCATGGCCGGCGCGGGAGCGCAGGCTGGCGGCATTGTGCCCTGACGATCTCCGGCCGGATGAACTTCGTCAACAGCACTGTCCAAACGGGGCTTGTCCCGGCTCACGGCTTTTGCTAGACCCGCGCCGCTCCGGAGTTCACCGCCACAGCGCGGCGCCCTTCTGGAGCCGCTGCGGTCATGGCGGAATTGGTAGACGCACTACCTTGAGGTGGTAGCGGGGAGACCCGTGGAGGTTCGAGTCCTCTTGACCGCACCAGTTTAGGACGAAGGTCCGCGAAACGGCGATCCCCCGGGATCGCCGTTTTTCGTTGCGGGTGCATCGAATCCGCTCCCGGCGCGTTGCCATGAGGCCGAGGCGCTGACACAAGGGCGCTGCGTCTCCGGTCGCGAATCCCCTGCCCCGAATCCCCCTGCCCTCGAAACGCGGAGCGACCCATGGTGGAAGCCGAGCACGCTCCGGACGAGACGCTGGAGCGCAAGGTCCGCGACGAGGACGGCGCGATCGACGCCGGCTTCGTCGAGCAGGTCTCGCAGGCCGTCCTGCTCTCCGACGTCACCGCCTTGCGCGGGCTGGTCGCGGAGCTCCACGAGGCCGATCTCGGCGACCTGATCGAGGCGCTCGACCCAGAGGAGCGGCCCAAGCTGATCTCGCTGCTCGGCGGCGATTTCGACTTCACCGCGCTGACCGAGGTCGACGACGCCGTCCGCGAGGAGATTCTCGAGGAACTCTCGCCCGAGACGGTCGCCGAAGGCGTGCGCGATCTCGATACCGACGACGCCGTCTACATCCTCGAGGACCTCGACGAGGCCGACAAGCGCGAGATTCTCGACAAGCTGACGCCGGCCGAGCGCACGGTGCTGCAGCAGGGCCTCGACTATCCCGAAGGCTCGGCCGGGCGGCGCATGCAGCCCGAGGTGATCGCGGTGCCGCCGTTCTGGACCGTCGGCCACACCATCGACTTCCTGCGCGAGACCGAAGACCTGCCCGAGCGCTTCTTCGAGATTTTCGTCGCCGACCCCAGCCATCATTTCGTCGGCACGGTCAGGCTCGACCGGCTGCTGCGCACCAAGCGCCCGGTCAGCGTCGTCGATCTCGTCGAGGACGATCGCCGCGTCGTTCAGGCGACCGACGACATCGAGGACGTGGCGCGCATGTTTCAGCGCTACAACCTCGTCGCCGCGCCGGTAATCGACGCTGCCGGCCGGCTCGTCGGCGTCATGACCGTCGACGACATTGTCGACGTGATCGAGGAAGCCGCCGACGACGACGTCAAGCAGCTCGGCGGCGTCGACGCGGAAGAAGAGATCTCGGATTCGGTGCGCCAGGTCGCGCTCGGCCGTTTCCGCTGGCGCTTCATCAGCCTGGTCGCCGCCTTCATCAGCGCCTCGGTGATGGCGATGTTCGAGGAGCAGCTCGGCAAGCTCGTCGCGCTCGCCGTGCTGGCGCCGATCGTCGCCAGCCAGGGCGGCAATGCCGCGACGCAGACGATGACGGTCGCGGTACGCGCGCTCGGCACCGGCGAGCTCGGCGGCTGGAACATGGGCCGCTTCTTCCGGCGCGAGATGATCGTCGGCATGCTCAACGGCGTCGCCTTCGCGCTGATCACCGCTTTGGTCGCCGGCTTCTGGTTCGGCAATCCGATGCTCGGCGTCGTCATCGGCCTCGCCATGGTCGCGACCCTGATCATCGCGGCGCTCGCGGGCGTCGCCGTGCCGCTGGCGCTCGACAAGGCGGGAATCGACCCGGCAATCTCGTCGGGCACCTTCGTCACCACCATCACCGACGTGGTCGGCTTCTTCTCCTTCCTCGGCATCGCGACGGTGCTGCTGCGCCTAGCGTAAGCGGAGCGGAACCTCCCTCGTCATTCCGGAGCAGCCGAAACTGCTCCAAATCTCGAAGCGACAGCCACGGAAAAACCGGTAACGTAAACCGGGCGTCAAGCTTTCTCCTTAATTGTCCGGGAAATGACCGCCCGCCGCATGAAAACCCTGTCCCTGGCCCCCTTCGCGCTGCTCGCCGCCCTGACGGCCCTGGGCGGCTGCGTCGCTTTGGACAACTATCCGTCCAAGGGCGATGTGCGCCCGCATCCCGGCGTCGAGGCTGCCAGGCGCTATCCGATCCAGGGCATCGACATCTCGCGCTGGCAGGGCGAGATCGACTGGGCCTCGGTCAAGGCCGCCGGCACCCGCTTCGTCTACATCAAGGCGACCGAGGGCGGCGACCATGTCGACCCGGCCTTCCAGCGGAACTGGGAAGGCGCCCGCCGCGCCGGCGTGCCGCGCGGCGCCTATCACTTCGTCTACTGGTGCCGCCCGGCGCATGAGCAGGCGGTCTGGTTCAAGCAGCAGATCCCGAACGACCCCGACGCGCTGCCGCCGGTGCTCGATCTTGAATGGAACGGCCACTCCAAGACCTGCCCGAAGAAGGTCGAGCGTTCGCTGGCGCTGGAGAAGATCCGGCTGATGCTGACCGAGCTCGAGCAGCTCACCGGCAAGAAGCCGGTGATCTACACCGACATCACCTTCCACAAGGACATCCTGGAAGGCGAGTTCAACGACTACGCCTACTGGATCCGCTCGACCGCAGCCAAGCCCGAGGTCCGCTACAACAACCGGCCCTGGGCCTTCTGGCAGTTCACCACCACCGGCCGCGTCCCCGGCATCAAGGGCGATGTCGACCGCAACGCCTTCTATGGCAATGAAGGCGAGTTCGCCGGCTGGCGCGAAGGCCGGTTCGACATCGGCACCCGGACCTGGACGCGCCAGCGCCCGGCTGCGCCCAACCCGAGCCCCGGCCCCGAGCACACGCCCGTCGCGACGATGCCGGGCGCGAGCAGGACCGTGGCGGCAGCCTCCTTCCAGCCCGCGCCTCTCGGCCAGGTCATCGACGACGAGGCTGCGCCGGAATCGGAGTAGGCGTTTAGCCGTGCGGCGCTCTCGCGCGGATCAGCCCCAGCCCGACGAAATAGCAGGCGGCCAGCGCCAGCCCGGCCTTGCTCCAGGCGTCCGGCGCCATTCCCTGCCAGAGCGTCGCACCTGCCGCGATCACCCATAGCCCCAGCATCGCCATCGTCAGCCCGCGCCAGCGCCGCACCCGCACCGGATGCACGAACACCACTGGCACGAACATCAGGACGGTCGCGACCAGGATGACCGCCAGCGCCAGCCAGGCCGGCGGCGCGAAGGCGATGATGTAGAACACGACGATGTTCCAGACCGCCGGAAAGCCGCGGAACCACCAATCGTCGGTCTTCATGCCGGTGTCGGCGAAATAGAGCGCGCTCGCCAACGTCACCACGAGACCGGCGATGAGCCCGTAAGGCTGCGCCAACACCTCCGGCCGCAACAGCATCGCCGCCGGCACGAAGACATAAGTAACGAAGTCGACGACGAGGTCGAGCTGTGCCCCGTCATATCGCCGCGCCCGCTGCTTGACCGAGAAGCGCCGCGCCAGTGGCCCGTCGACCGCATCGACCACCAGCGCGACGCCGAGCCAGGCAAAAGCCTGCGAGAGGTCATCTGTGAACACCGCCTGCAGCGCCAGGAGGCCGAGCGCGGCGCCGAGCGCGGTCAGCACGTGGACGCCATAGGCCAGTGCCCGGCTGCCCTTGCCTGTCCCCTCCTCGCCGCCGGAATCGTCCATCGCCAGCCTCCTGCCGGTTAACCAAGCCTGAAGCCGGCCGCTCGAATGCTAACCACCTCTTAACCCGGCGCCCGCCTATCCTTTTCTCGATATCAGGAGACAAGCATGGCGCCCCGCGCTGAGACCAGACCAGAAGCGCGGCGCATGGCGAAATCCACCGGTCGGCTGGCGATCTGCGCCCTGCTCGCTCTGTTCGGCGCCGAGCCGGCGCTCGCGCTCTATCCCAAGAAGGGCGATTCCGACCCGCATGGCGGCGTGCGCGACGCCCGTCGCCGGGTCATCCAGGGCATCGACGTCTCGCGCTGGCAGGACGACATCGACTGGGGGAAGGTCAAGGACGCCGGCACCCGCTTCGCCTTCATCAAGGCAACCGAGGGCGGCGACCATCTCGACCCGATGTTCCGCAAGAACTGGGCCGGCGCGAAGGCGGCCGGCGTGCCCCGCGGCGCCTACCATTTCGTCTACTGGTGCCGTCCGGCCAAGGACCAGATCCGCTGGTTCAAACGCCATATTCCGCGCGACCCCGACGCCTTGCCGCCGGTGCTCGACGTCGAGTGGAACGGCGAATCCGCCAAATGCGGCAAGAAGATCCCGCGCGAGAAGGCGCTCGCCAAGATCCGCGAGATGCTGAAGGGGCTGCAGGAGCACACCGGCAAGAAGCCGATCATCTATACCGACATCACTTTCCACGAGGACGTGCTGGAGGGTGAGTTCAACGACCATCCCTACTGGCTACGCTCGACCGCCGCCCCGCTGCATCATCGCTATGAGCGCAAGCAGTGGGAGTTCTGGCAATTCACCACCACCGGCCGCGTTCCCGGCATCACCGGCGATGTCGACCGCAACGCCTTCTTCGGCAGCGAGCAGGAGTTCGCCGCCTGGCGTGACGGCCGCTACGACATCGGCGCGCGCAAATGGCGCGGCGGCGAGCCCAAGGTCGCGACCACGCCGAAGCCGCCCGCCAGCCCGGCCGGCCTGCGCACGCCGAAAGCCGCAGGCGGAACGCCGCTGAAATTCCTGCCGCCCGGCAAGATTCCGCGCTCGGCACGAGCCGACGTCGCAACGACAGGCTCGATTGCGCGCGACTGAGGCGATCGTCGCAAAACCGTCATCTGACGAGTGCTGATGCGGGCGGTTGTCATCGAGTCGGGTGCGAAGCGCCGATGTTGCTGGATATCCAGTCACGGACGGGAATCGTCTGGGCCTATCGCTTCGCTGCGGATGGCACGGCCGCGCTGATGCCGCGCGACGAACTGCCGACGCTCGCGCCGGCTGACGGCTTCGTCTGGCTGCATCTCGACCTCGTTCACACCAGGGCGCAGGCCTGGATCGACGAGCGCAAGGAACTGCCGCCAGCGGCGCGCGAACTTCTGCTCTCGCGCGAGACGCATCAGCGGCTCGACCACACCGGCAGCCTGGTCTGGGGCATTGCCCATGACCTCACCCGCGACATCGTCGACCGGACCGACACGATCGGCACGCTGGCCTGGGCGGTGGGCGAGCGCTTCCTTCTGACCGGCCGGCGCGAAGCGCTGCAATCGGTCCGCAAGGCGGTCGAAGCCCTCGATGCCGGCGAGCAGATCGCCTCTCCGGCCGAGCTCTTCGAGCACCTCATCGAATACCTGATCGACGACGTCACCGATGCGGTGGTGCGGCTCTCCGACGAGACCGACAGCATCGAGGACCAGATCCTGCTCGACAAGCTCGAAGACGGCCCGCAGCGCGTCGGCGCCGTCCGCCGCTCCGCCGTGCAGTTGCACCGCCAGCTCGCCGGACTGCACCTGTTGTTCCGGCGCTTCGCCGAGACACCGTCGGGGCGCTCGGCTCCGGAGGCCGTGCGGGCCAGCGCGCTCAGGCTCCTGCTGCGGGTCGACACGCTGCGCCAGGACATCCAGTCGGTGCAGGACCGGGCCCGGCTGCTCCAGGACGAGATCGCCGTGCGCTCGGCCAACCAGACCAACCGGCAGCTCTACACGCTCTCGATCCTGACGGCGCTGTTCCTGCCGGCGACCTTCATCACCGGCCTGTTCGGCATCAATGTGAAGGGCCTGCCCTGGGTGGAATGGGATCTCGGCGCCGGGCTGGTCGCTGTGGCCTGCCTCGGCGCCTCGCTGCTGACCCTGTTCCTGCTGAGGCGCCGCGGGGTAATCGGGCGGTAGGCACGATGTCAGGCCGTCTGCAGCGCCTCAGGCCTTGGCGGCCTGGCGCTCCGCCCTCTTCGCCGCTCCTTTCGCGCCCACACCGATGCCGAGGCGGATGATGAGGAGTTCCAGCAGGGCGAAGGCCGCGAACGCGCCGATGACGATCATCCGATCGCTGCCCCTGGGCAGGCCCAGGCTGCCGTGCTGGCTCAGCGCGGCTCCGGCGGCGAGGAGCACGAAGACCGCCTGAACGACATAGGTCACGAGCGCGCACAGGAGCGCCACGGTCCAGGCGCGGCCGGAGGCCGGGCGCGCCTGCTCGCGCAGGAACCAGAGCTGACCAGTCCAGGTAGCTGCGCCCCAGATCAGGAACACGCCCATCGCGGCCATATTGCCCGGACTGAACTTGAAATACGATTCGAGGACCAGGAAGACGACGTTGAGGATGATCACTCCGGCGATCAGAAAACCGGCATAGCGCAGCACGAGGGCGACGGTGGACATGGGCGAAGCGATCGGCGGCTGAGGCATGGCAAATCTCCGGCGGTACTCGGCTCGCCGGCTACGGCAGTCGAAAGCGCCGGTAAAGCGTTGCAACCGCATGGAGGACCGGCTCGAAAAGCGGGCCGGACCTTGCGAAAATGCCTCTCCAGCCCCCAGCACTTCGCCCAGGCCGCCGAGTCAGCGGACGGTCGTGACGACCCTGGCTGCCCCTTCCTCAGAACCTCATCTCGACGCGTCCCTTGAGGGCGTGGTCGCGCCTGGGCATCGGCGCAGAACCATTTGCCCGCCCGCACCCGCTGACTTGGGCAGCAACCGCGCTATAACCCGGTAAAGGTCTCATCCGAGCCGGGAGGACATCATGCTCGCCAACGCGCCCCGCCCCTTCAATTTCGACCTCGGCGAGACGGCCGACGCGATCCGCGACACCGTCCATGCCTTCGCGCAGGAGAAGATCGCCCCGCGCGCCGAGGAGATCGACCGCAGCAACCAGTTCCCGCGCGATCTCTGGCCGGAAATGGGCGCGCTCGGCCTGCACGGCATCACCGTCCCTGAAGAGTATGGCGGCGCCGGACTCGGCTATCTCGAGCATTGCGTCGCGATCGAGGAGGTCAGCCGCGCCTCGGCCTCGGTGGGCCTCAGCTACGGCGCCCATTCCAATCTCTGCGTCAACCAGATCGCCCGCAACGGCAACGACGCGCAGAAGCGCAAATACCTGCCCAAGCTGATCTCCGGCGAGCATGTCGGCTCGCTCGCCATGTCCGAGCCGGGCTCGGGCTCGGACGTCGTCTCGATGAAGACCAAGGCGGTCAAGAAGGGCGACCGCTATGTCCTGACCGGCAACAAGATGTGGATCACCAACGGTCCGATCGCCGAGACGCTGGTGGTCTACGCCAAGACCGATCCCGAGGCTGGCCCGAAGGGCATCACCGCCTTCCTGATCGAGAAGGGCATGAAGGGTTTCTCGACCCACCAGAAGCTCGACAAGCTCGGCATGCGCGGCTCCGACACCTGCGAGCTCGTCTTCGAGGAGTGCGAGGTCCCGGAGGAGAACGTGCTCGGCTCGGTCGGCCGCGGCGTCAACGTGCTGATGAGCGGGCTCGATTATGAGCGCGTCGTGCTCTCGGCCGGCCCGCTCGGCATCATGCAGGCGGCGATGGACATCGTCCTGCCCTATATCCACGAGCGCAAGCAGTTCGGCCAGTCGATCGGCGAGTTCCAGCTCGTCCAGGGCAAGGTCGCCGACATGTATGTCGCGATGAACTCGTGCAAGGCCTATGTCTACGCCGTCGCCAAGGCCTGCGACCGGGCCGAGACCACCCGCGAGGACGCCGCCGGCGCCATCCTGATCGCGGCCGAGAAGGCGACGCAGCTCGCCCTCGACGCGATCCAGCTGCTCGGCGGCAACGGCTACATCAACGACTACCCGACCGGGCGCCTGCTGCGCGACGCCAAGCTCTACGAGATCGGCGCCGGCACCAGCGAGATCCGGCGCATGCTGATCGGCCGGGAATTGTTCAACAAGACGAAGTGACGCGCTCGCAGAGCGCGTCATGCTCGGGCTTGACCCGAGCATCTCGGGATGAAGACCTCCCCGTCATGCTCGCCCTTGTGGCGAGCATCCACGTCTTGAACACGGCCCTGCACCAGCAAAGACGTGGATGGCCGGGACAAGCCCGACCATGACGACAATACCGCAGCGGACGCAACCATGCCCCTCTACTTCGCCTACGGCCTGAACATGGACATCGCCGGCATGCGCGAGCGCTGCCCGCGCTCGACGCCGCTCGGCCTCGCCCGCCTGCCGCGCCACCGCTTCATCATCACCACGGACGGCTATGCCTCGGTGCTCCGCGATCCGCGCGAGAGCGTCCATGGCGTGCTCTGGGATTGCGCGCTCGGCGACATCCGCACGCTCGACAAGTTCGAGGAGCTGGCGAGTGGCCTCTACATCAAGATCAACCAGCCGGTCGTGGTCGAGAGCGGCGCGAAGCGCGCGCTGATCTATGTCGGGCGCAGCGCGCAGATCGGAAAGCCCCGTCCCGGCTATCTGGAAAGCGTCATCACCAGCGCCAGAAGCTGGGCTTTGCCAGAGACTTACCTCACCGGCATGAATCGATTTCTGAGCAAGCCGTTTCAGGATGGCAAGCCGTTGAATCCGGATCTGAGCGAGCCGCTGCCGGCCGGCCCGGTCGCTGGCGTCAGGCCACGCGCGGCTGCTCCAAGCGCGGCGATCCGCGCCGGCAAAGCTCCCGAATAGTTCGAGTTTCGAAATATTGACGCAGACGCATGCACGCCATGCGCGAGGCCTTTCCAGCTGCGAAAACCGCGCTGGCCGCGACAGGCGGCAGGCGTCCGGGCGAAAGCGCCGGGCTCCTTTCCCGAACTGTCTCGATGGAGGCCCCAATGAGCGGAATCGTCGGCTGGATCACCGGCAAGATCAAATGGCTGCTGCTGATCGCAGCGATCGGAGGGCCGGTCCTCGCCTTCTTCAGCTGGCAGGACGGCGAGCGCGTCAGGAAGATCGCCGCGCAAGGCATCGAGGCCCAGGCCTCGGTCGAGGGCGCGACCCGCACCAAGCGCCGCCGCGGCGGCACCAGCTACAGCGTCGATCTTGCCTGGAAGGATACGGCGGGCAAGGATCGCACCGCCGAGAAGATCTCGGTCTCGACCCAGTTCGCCAATCGCATCATCAGCAACGACAAGCTCACCGTCGACTCGCTGAAGATCAAGTACCTGCCCGACGAGCCCGGCAAGGACGCGGTCATCATCGCCGACGACGCCGCCAAGCAGGCCGATCAGGACAGTGAGATGATCTATGTCGGCGGCGGAGCCGGCGCCATCGGCATCGTCGGCTCGGCGCTGTTCTTCCTGCTCGGACGTCGCCGCCAGGAGAGCGAAGAGCAGACCGCTTGAGCCAAGCCCCAACCTGCGTTTGCGCCGCTGCCCTGCGAGGATGGCGGCGCAAGGCGTTATTCCCTAGCAGCCTGATTGTGTCTCTCGGGGAGCGAGATCGATGAAGCTCGTCAGTGCCGCCGCAATTCTGCTGTTCCTTGCCATCCCCGTGAAGGTAGTCGCTCGCTCGCCGGAGACCCCGACCCCACCGCTCACCTGCGGTGGCGACGAGCCCTATTGGAGCCTGAAGCTCGGGACCGACGGCAAGGCCCGTTTCTCCGACGGCGACGGCGAAGCTTCGATTTCCCCCTTCACCCTGCAGCAGAGCCGCAACACCACGCTGATCGCAGGCGTGACCTTCGGACCGAAGGCGGACATCCGCGCCGTCATCGGCCACGAGACCTGCTCGGCAACCAACAGCGACGAGGACAGGCCGATGACGATCTCGGTCTGGTACAGGGACGGCTTGCTGTCCGGTTGCTGCCAGCCCGGCTGACCCTGGTCCGATCGCCTGCTGCTTCAGCCGGTAGCCTTCATCATCGTCAGCACGGCCTGGGACAGTTCGGTCTTCGCATCGTTGAGCTCTTCCGGGACCACGAAGTGATTGCGCCCGGGCAGCACGATCTTCCGCATCAAGCGCCCCATCCCGGCAAGCGCCGTCGCGAACTCGTTGGATTGCCGCTGGAATTCCGGGCTCTCCTTGTCGCCGAACGCGACGATGGCGTTGCAGGCGATCCGGTCGAGATGGCGCATCGCACTGAGCGCAGCGAGCTCCTCCTGCGAAATTTTCACGTAGGAGCTGCGGCCCGAGAGCATCACGGGATGGAGTTCGAACATGCCGCTCAGCGCAACACCGCCCTTCAGCAGGTTCTTTGGCCCACCCAGTGCCTCCCAATCAGTGGTCAGCATGACACCGCACAAATGCCCGCCCGAAGAGTGCCCGGAGACGAAGATCTTTTCGGGATCCCCGCCAAAACGGGCGACGTTCTTGTGCAGCCACAGCAGCGCGCGGCGGCATTGCGCAGCCATCTCCGGCAAACGCACCTTTGGAATGACAGCAAAATCCAGCGCCACATAGATGCAGCCATTCTCGACGAACGTCGGCGCCGGGGCCGAGGCGTCGCTCTTGGTCAATGCTCGCCAAGCGCCGCCATGAATGAACACCATCACCGGCAGGTCCTTCGCGCCGGCCGGCGCGAAGATGTCGAGCGCTTCGGCCTCGCTCTCGCCATAGCGCTCCGTCTTCGGTGGGTATTTCTGCCGGGCCGCCGCGCTGTCGCTGGCGTAGCGGGCAATCACCTCTTGCGCGTTCGGCGCCCAGACGCGCTGGTCATACGCCTTGTCGAGCGCATCCTGCGTGTAGTCGAGGAAGACCGCCGATTGCGCCCGCGCCGTCAGCGGCGCCGCGATCGCAGCAGCCAACGCGATACTGAAATGACGACGATCCATGAAGCCCCCCACCACTCGGCCGCGATGCTAGGCGCTCGCTTCCGACGGTGGAATGCGGGTTTCGCAATAAATCCATAAGCAAAAGCAAGGGTAGGACTCGCCCTGCCGCCCCGATTTGGGGCGGCAGGGCTTTGGTGGTTCAGGCGACGAGCCCCTTGGCCAGCTCGCTGACCTGCTTCTCGAACAGCGCCCGGTAGATGCCGCCGTCATGGGTCAGCAGCGCCTCATGCCGGCCTTCTTCCACGACCTTGCCGCGGTCGAAGACCAGGATGCGGTCCATGGCGCGCACCGTCGAGAGCCGGTGGGCGATGACGATGGTGGTGCGGCCTTCCATCAGCCGCTCCATCGCCTCCTGGATCAGCGCCTCCGATTCCGAATCGAGGCTCGAGGTCGCCTCGTCCAGGATCAGGATCGGCGCGTCGGCCAGGAAGGCGCGCGCCAGCGCCACCCTCTGCCGCTCGCCGCCGGAGAGCTTGACGCCGCGCTCGCCGACGAGCGTGGCGTAGCCCTTGGGGAGGCGCATGATGAACTCATGCGCATTGGCGAGCTTCGCCGCCTGCTCGATCTGCGCCATGCTGGCGCCGGGCCGGCCATAGGCGATGTTCTCCGCCAGCGAGCGGTGGAACAGCACCGGCTCCTGCTGCACGATCGCGATCTGCGCGCGCAGACTGGCCTGTGTCGCCGAGGCGATGTCGCGCCCGTCGATGGCGATGCGCCCGCCGGTGACGTCGTAGAGACGCTGCACCAGCTTGACGAAGGTGGTCTTGCCGGAGCCGGAGCGCCCGACCAGGCCGACCTTCTCGCCCGCTTTGATCGTCAGCGAGAAATCGCGATAAAGCGGCTCGATGTGGCCTCCATAGTGGAAGGTCACCCGCTCGAAGGCGATCTCGCCGGCGGTCACGTCCATCGCCGTCGAGCCGGGGCGATCCGGGACGCCGAAGGGCAGCGAGTGCATCGCGACCAGCTCCTCCATGTCGTTCACCGAACGCTGGAGGTTGTGCACGTGCTGGCCGACATCGCGCAGATAGCCATGCACCACGGCATAGCTGGTCAGCACGAAGGCGACGTCGCCGGGCGAGGCCTGGCCATTGGCCCAGAGCCAGATCACCAGACCGATCACCGCGGCGCGCAAGGCCAGCAGCACGACCTGCTGCGCCGTGCCCGACCAGGTTCCGCGCACCCAGGTCCGCCGCGTCCGCCCGGCCCACTTGGCCAGCACGCCGGTCAGGCGGCTGTCCTCGCGCGCCTCGGCCCCGAAGGCCTTGACCACCGGGTTGCACGAGATCGAGTCGGCGAGCGCGCCGCCCAGCCTGGTGTCCCAGCTATTGGCGAGCGTCGCCGCCGGCGCGACGAAGCGCAGCGACAGCAGGATCGTGACGGCGCAGTAGACCACCGCACCGGCAAAGACGACCGCACCCATTGCCGGCCAGTGCCAGGCGAGCAGCACCGTCGTACCGAGCAGCACGATCAATGACGGCAACAGTGCGATCACGATCGTGTCGGTGAGCAGGTCGAGCGCCCACATGCCGCGCGTGATCTTGCGCACTGTCGAGCCGGCAAAGTTGTTGGCGTGCCAGTCGGTCGAGAAGCGCTGCAGGCGTGCGAAAGCCTCGCGCGCCACATCGCTCATGGTGCGCAGCATCATCGCGGTGATGCCGATGAAGGACAGGTGCCGGAAGAACACCGTGCCCGCCCCGAGCGCGATCATCATCGCGAGCGCGACAAGCGCGGCATTGAGCCCGCTCGCCTTGTCGCCGGCGACCGCATCGACCAGCCGCCCGGCATAGAGCGGCATGAACAGGTCGGCGGCGGTGGCCGCCATCACGGTGAAGACCACGCCGGCGACGCGCCAGCGCTGGCGACCCCAATGCGAAAATGTGAAGCCGAGAACGGCCCGGAACGGCTCCTGCCGCTCCGTCTTGGGAGAAAGAGACATGAAAGCATCCGGTCCCGAGAGACCGGCTCCAAATTCAGGCGAAGCGCAGCGAAGGCCGCGGCTTCAGAAAACGCGCTTGGAAATGATGGCTCGGGCCGCCTGGAAGGCGGGCCTCGTGCGGATCCAACCTAGTGGTGGAAAACCCGCACAGCGGGAGGGGCAGTGATGATGAAATTCATTCAGCCCTCCCTTTCCTGAGTTGGAGCCAAGGCAGGCAAGATGCCTGATGCCCGCTTATTGTGCAAGCCGCGCCCAATGCATGGGGTGGTTGCAATCGAAACCGATCGGGCTTCGCATTGCGGTCACGATGTCGGGCGACGCGCGATGCGGAGTCAGCGATCCGCAAACTCCTCGTACTGCGGTAAATCGTCGGTGATCTCGTACCAGAGCGCTTTCGAGCCGACGAAAATGTGCTCTGACGGCCGGATGCGCGGTTCATCGACGAGCGTGCCCATGGCGACATGGACGTAGGCCCCTTCGCGCACCACCGAATAGAGAAGCGAGCCGCAAGCACTGCAGTTCACATTGTGCGCGGCCTGCTCGCCGCCAAAAATCCGCACGGGCTTGTCGCAGCGGACAAGCCGCAGCTGGTTCCGCTTGATGCCGGCGAAGGGCTTGAATGCAGAGCCCGTCGTACGCCGACAATTCGAGCAATGACAGTTCATCGCATATTCAAAGTCATCGACCACCTCGTAGCCGACCGCTCCGCACAGGCATTTGCCGGTGAGGAGACGTGTGGGAGCGCCAACTGAAGCAGACATCACTTCGAACCCGAGCCGACACGCTAAAGCGCGAAACCTACCAGAACAGCGCCAGCAGCCTCACGCCGATCACCAGCAGGAACGCCGCGATGATCGTGCCGAGCACGCGCTGGCGCTTCGCCCGGTCGGGAAAGCGCTTCGCCAGCAGGCGGCCGAGCGGCTTGCGGAAGACGAAGCAGATGACGAGAAGAACGACGATGTAATGCGACAAGCTTCGGGCTCAGCCTTGCTTGGGCTCAGGCGCATCGAACGGCGCGCCGGCCTTCTTCCAGGCGCCGAAGCCGCCAGCGACATGTGCGACCGGCTTCAGGCCCATGTCCTGCGCGGTCTTGGCGGCGAGCGCCGAGCGCCAGCCGCCGGCGCAGAAGAAGACGAACTGCTTGTCTTCCTGGAAGACCGGCTTGGCATAAGGGCTCTCCGGGTCGATCCAGAACTCCAGCATGCCGCGCGGGCAATGGAAGGCGCCAGGCATGCGCCCTTCCCGCTCGAGTTCACGCGGATCGCGCAGATCGACGAAGACAGTGTCGTCGCGCCCGACCAGGTCTTGCGCCTCCTCGACCGAGAGCGTCTTCACCGCAGCTTCGGCTTCGGCCAGCAGCGCCTTGTAGCCCTTGGTGATCGTCTGCGGCATGGCCGGCCCTCCCTTGCAAGGCCGGCAAGGTGGCGGCTGCCGCTGCGATCGTCAATCGCGGGCTTGCCGGGCGCGAGCGCTGCCGTCAGATTGCCGGCCGGAGGGGCTCATGGCCGGATTCGGACCGCTCGACCTGATCGCGATCGCCTTCTTCGCCGCCGCGTGGATCGGCTATCTCCTCGCGGTCGAGGTCGGCCCGCATTCGCGGCGCAGCCTCAACACGCTGATGAACGAGCGCCGCGAACGCTGGATCATGGAATCGGTCAAGCGCGAGAACCGGATCATCGACACGCAGGTGATGAACGGCCTGCAGAACGGTACCGCCTTCTTCGCCTCGACTTCGCTGATCGCGATCGGCGGCTCGCTGACCCTGCTGCAATCGGCCGACCGTGTCGTCCAGATCTTCGCCGACCTGCCCTTCGCCACGCAGACGACGCGCACCGCCTGGGAGATCAAGGTGATCGGGCTCGCGGTGATCTTCGCCTATGCCTTCTTCAAGTTCGGCTGGGCCTACCGGCTGTTCAACTACTGCGCCATCCTGATCGGCGCGATCCCGCCCCATACCGAGGCCGACAAGCCGGAGACGATCGCGGCGGCACGCGAGGCGGTCAGGATGAACATCGTCGCCGGCCTGCATTTCAATCGCGGCCAGCGCGCCTTCTTCTTCGCGCTGGCCTATCTCGGCTGGTTCATCTCGCCCTGGCTCTTCCTGATCGCGACGGCCGCGGTGCTGACCGTGATGTGGCGCCGGCAATTCGCCTCGGATTCGGCCGCCGCCGTCGGCGCGGGAAGCAAGGCGGCTTGACGAAGCGCTTCGCTCGGCTCAGCAAGCGGCATGACCAGACCGACAGATGACGAGATTGCCGAGACGATCCTGCGCCTCGCGGTCGAGCGCGGCGACGAACGCACGCTCGGCCCGATGGATGTCGCCCGCACCCTCGGCGGCGATCATCCCGATGGCTGGGGCCCGCTGATGCAGCCGATCCGCCGCGTCGCCGTGCAGTTGATGAAAGACGGCCGGCTGGTGATTACCCGCAAGGGTCGCCCTGTCGATCCCGACGATTTCCGCGGCGTCTATCGCCTGCGCCTGCCCGGCGACGATACGGCGAGCGAAGACTAGGCCGTCCGCGGCGATCAGCGTGCCTGGAGCCGCAGGGACGATCGGCGGACAGCGATGGACCGCGTGCGCTTCGTGCTGCCCGAAGTGATCGAGGATGTCGTCGGCGGTTGCGCCGTCAGCCCGCGAGGAGCGGATTCCGCGCCAACGAAAAAGAGGCCGGGAAACACCCCAGCCTCTTGCCACTATCATCGTCTAACGCGCCCGGGGGCTTGCGGCAAGCCTCCCTCCATGTCCTAGCAACGCTACCCTCGACCTGAACCTCAGGTCCAAGGGAGTAGCGGAATGCGTGTTTTATTATCGACTTACGGCTCGCGCGGCGATGTCGAACCCATGGCGGCGCTGGCGGTTGAATTGCAGAAACTCGGCGTCGAAGCCGTGGTCTCGGCTCCATCGGACCGGGAATTTGCCGACCTGCTGGCCCGCGCCGGCATGCCGCTGGCGCCGGCTTTCATGCCGGTCCGCCAATGGGTCGAAGCGGCAAAACGGTCGCCGATCGACCTGCCCACATTCGCAGCCCGGATGGTCGCTGCACAATATGATGCGATCGGCGCGGCAGCCACGGGCTGCGATGCGATCGTCGCGACCGGCCTCATGCCGTCGGCGGGCGCGGCCCAATGCGTGGCCGAAATGCGCGGGATGGCCTATCTGCACGCGAGCTTCTGCCCGCTCTTCCTGCCGTCGGAACATCATCGGCCTTATCCCTATCCCGGCCATCCCCTCCCGCCCGACGTGACCGACAATCGCGTCTTGTGGGATCTGAACACCGAGGTGATGAACGCCCTGTTCGGCGGGGCGATCAACGGCCAGCGCGCGGCGGTCGGCCTGCCGGACGTGACGAACATTCGCGATCACGTCTTCACGGATCGGCCATTGCTGGCCTCGGACCCGGCCCTGTGGCCCTGGCAAAGGACGGAGCTCTGCGACGCCGTGCAGACGGGAGCCTGGATTCTGCCCGACGAGCGTCCGCTTCCAGCCGAACTGCTGGCGTTCCTCGCAGCCGGCACGCCGCCCGTCTATATCGGCTTCGGCAGCATGGCCATGGACACCGCGAGGGATGCCGCCCGGGTCGCGCTCGCAGTGGTTCGCGCGCAGGGGCATCGTGCAGTGCTGTTGCGGGGCTGGGCCGAGCTTGCGCCAATCGACGCGGCCGGCGACTGCTTCGTCATCGGCGACGTCAACCAGCAGGAGCTGTTCCCGCGGATGGCGGCCGTCATGCATCATGGCGGCGCCGGCACGACGACGGCCGCGACCCGTGCCGGGGCGCCACAGGTGATCGTTCCGCAAATCGTCGACCAGCCCTTCTGGGCCGGCCGTGTTGCGGGACTGGGCATCGGAGCTGCGCATGACGGCCCGACACCGAGCTTCGACTCGCTGTCGGCTGCAGTCGCAACGGCGCTCGCACCGGAGACCGGAGCGCGAGCAGCGGCCCTGGCTCGCACGATCCGGGCCGATGGAGCTGCGGTGGCTGCGCGACTGGTCCTCGACGCAATCGACCGGAAGCGGCCGTCGTCCTAGCGCCGCGTCGTCGCCTGCGCCGGCCCCGGAAACAGGGTGTCCGTATAGCCGGCGAGGTAATAGGCGAGGAGCCCGGCCCATTCCTTGAAGGCGTCGTCGGCGATGTCGAGGCCGCGCGCCGCCTTGCGGTAGGGGCGCAGATAGTCGGCCTGCTCTCCGCTTGAGAGGAAATCGACGGGAAAGGCCTCGACCTGGAAGCCCGCCTTGCGGAACACGCCCATGGCGCGCGGCATGTGCCAGGCCGAGGTCACCAGCAGCCAGCGCTCACCGGGCTTGGGATCGACCAGCCGGCGGGTGAAGACCGCGTTCTCGACCGTGTTGCGTGACTTGTCTTCCAGGACGAGGCGGTGCTCCGGCAGGCCGAGCCCGAGGAACAGCAGCCGCGCTCCGTCAGCCTCGGTCCGCACCACCGGCGAGAGCAGATTGGCGCCGCCGCCGGTGAAGACCAGCTTCGCCTCGGGATGAGCCCGGGCGAGCTCGACCGCCTTGGTCATCCGCGCCGCGGCATTGTTGAGCACGATGTCCTCGCGCGCCACGCCGATCGCGCCGCCGAGAACGATGATGCCGTCGACCTTGCCGGAGTTCACCGTCTGCTGCGAGAAGCGATCCTCCAAGGGCCGAACGATGATCCGCGGCAGCGGGCTGAAGGCGAGCAGGCCGAGCACGGCGACGCAGATCAGCCCGAGCCAGCGCCCCGGCCCGGAAAAGCGCGTGAAGGCGAGCAGGCTCGCCAGCACCAGGCCGCCGATGGCGAGGTTCACCGGCGAGGCCAGGAACCAGAGGATCTTGGAGAGGACGAAGAACATGATTTTCTTGAACAGACCCGCCTCCCCTTACGTGCAGAAAGCTGACAGGCCGTTAGGAAACGGCTGAGCGCGCTTGCGGTTCGGTGCAGGTTTTCGTTCACGTTGCAGTGAGTGACCGCTGTGCCGTCATTCTCGAACGGAGCGCAGCGGAGATCCGAGAATCTCGTGACGAGGAAGTGCCGACTGGCGCCTCATCCGGCCTGAGATGGTCGGCTCAAAGCCAACCATGACGCGAAGCTACCGGATGATCTGCGGCGGCTGCGCCGGCGGGCGGCGCAT
The DNA here is from genome assembly GCA_005502805.1 of Rhizobiales bacterium 2SD. Taxonomy (GTDB): domain Bacteria; phylum Pseudomonadota; class Alphaproteobacteria; order Rhizobiales; family Beijerinckiaceae; genus Allobosea. The sequence continues at coordinate 461,526 of SCMY01000004.1, forward strand.
TTGCCGCGCCGCGAAACGTTCGACCTCCAGCGCCCGCTCGGCGACCTCGCGCAGTTCACAGCCGGCCTGGAGCCCGGCCGAGCGCGCCGGCGGCTGCGACGCACCGTAGAAAGCGCACTTCTGCACGGCATAGCTTTGCCAGGCGACCTGCAACGCCGCGAACTGGCTGCGCGCACCAGCATCGAGCGAACGCCCCAGCGCCGCTCCCGCCAGCGTCAACCGCTCGCGCCAGACTGCCTCCTCACGCCGTGCGCAGGAGACCTCGGCCTGAGCACGGTTGCTTACCGAAGCTGCGCTGACGCAGGGCACGGCGACGAGGCCGATGCAAGCCGGGCTGGCAGCCAGACCCTGCCGGACGCAATTCGCCACCTGCATGCGGTCAGCCGACTGGACCGGATTCGTCGGCGCCTGCGCCAATGCAGCTGCACAGCCGAATTGCGCCATCAGGACGGTGAAGACGAGAAAACCGCGCATGCGGGCGATCATGACGGCCAAATCGGCCCGGTCAAGCGCAGGCTGCCGTCCTCACGTGATCGGCAACGGCATGGCGGGCCCCGCTGCCGGCCGCGCCGAGACCTGCGCATACCAGCGACGGATATTGGGCCAGTCCTTCTGCTGCACCGGCATGTGCAGCCAGCGATGCGCGCCGAGCGCCACCGTGATGTCGCCCATGCCGAAGCGCTCGTTGGCGACATAGGCCCGCCCCGCCAGATGCGCCTCCAGGATATCGAGCTTGGCTTGCGCCTTGGCGACCGAGGCCGCGATCACCGCCTCGTCGGTATAGCCCGGCGTCTTGCGGACCAGCCCCCAGAAGGCCGGCGTCATCGACGGCTGCAGTTCGGACAGCATCCAGTCCATCCAGCGATCGGCCTCGGCCCGCCTGGCCGGATCCTCTTCCCAGATCCAGCCGGCGCCGTAGCGGGCGGCGAGATAGCGCACGATGCTGTTCGATTCCCAGATGACGACCTCGCCATCCTCCAGCGTCGGAATCTGCCCGTTCGGATTCTTGGCGAGATAGGCCGGCTCGCGATTGCCACCGAACTGGCCGCCGACATCGATGCGCTCGAAGGGCTGGCCGACCTCGCCGGCGGCCCAGACCGCCTTCTGCACATTGATCGAGCTGATCCGCCCCCAGATCGTCAGCATGGTCGCCACCTTCACTTGATAGGGCGGCGACAATCAGCCGGCCGCCCCGCGAAGGCAAGCGCCTCAGGCGAATTCCATGATGACGGCGTCGACCGCAAGGGAATCGCCTTCCTTCGCCAGGATCTTGGCGATGGTGACGTCCTTCTCGGCGCGCAGCACGTTCTCCATCTTCATCGCCTCGACCATGGCGAGCGGCTCACCGGCCTTGACCTCCTGGCCGGTCGTGACGAGCAGCGCCTTGACCAGTCCGGGCATCGGGCAAAGCAGGAACTTGCCGGTATCGGCTGCGACCTTCTCCGGCATCAGCGCCGCCAGCTCCGCCTCGCGCGGCGTATAGACATGGGCGTTGGCATAGGCGCCGGCATGGCCGAGCGCGACGCCGTTGAGGATCGGCCGGACCTGGGCCGCAATCGAAACGCCGTCGATCGTGCCGCGCCAGACCGGCTCGCCCGGCCGCCAGTCGCTGGCGACCGTCAGGCTGCGCTCAGGGAACGCGATCGTCACCGCCCCGCCCTGCTCCGAGACCTCTCCCTCGAAGCGCTCGGCCCCGAGCGAGACGATGCGGGTGCGCTCGAACTCGACCTTGCGCCAGCCCTCCATCTGCGCCGAGACGTGGCGCTTGCGGCTGTTCAGGCGATGGTCGCAGGCGATCGCGATCGCCGCCATGCGCAGCGCGATCTCGCCCTCCGGCTGCGGTAGCGAGAAGCCTTCCGGAAACTCCTCGGCGATGAATCCGGTCGAGAGATTGCCCGAGATCCAGCGCGGATGCTGCATCACCGCCGCGACGAACGGGATGTTGTGACGGATTCCGTCGATGGCGAAGGCATCGAGCGCCCGCGCCTGCGCCTTGATCGCCGCCTCGCGGGTCGGGGCGTGCGTCACGAGCTTGGCGATCATCGGGTCGTAATAGATCGAGATCTCGCCGCCCTCGAACACGCCGGTGTCGTTGCGCACGGTGGCGTCGCCGTCCGGCCCCTCGCTCGGCGGGCGATAGGTGACGAGCCGGCCGGTCGAGGGCAGGAAGTTGCGGGTCGGATCCTCGGCATAGACACGGGATTCCACCGCCCAGCCGTTGAGCTTCACGTCGCCCTGACCGATCGCGAGCTTCTCGCCATAGGCGACGCGGATCATCTGCTCGACGAGGTCGATGCCGGTGATCATCTCGGTCACCGGATGCTCGACCTGCAGGCGCGTATTCATCTCGAGGAAGTAGAACGACTTGTCCTGGCCGGCGACGAACTCGACCGTGCCGGCGCTGTCATAGTTCACCGCCTTTGCCAGCGCGACCGCCTGCTCACCCATCTTGCGGCGGGTCGCCTCGTCGAGCAGCGGAGACGGCGCCTCCTCCAGTACCTTCTGGTTGCGGCGCTGGATCGAGCATTCGCGCTCGCCGAGATAGATGACGTTGCCGTGCTTGTCGCCCAGTACCTGGATCTCGATATGGCGGGGGTCGACGATGAATTTCTCGACGAAGACGCGGTCGTCGCCGAAGGAGGACGCAGCTTCCGACTTGGCGCGGGCGAAGCCCTCGGCGACCTCTCCGGCCGAATGGGCGATGCGCATGCCCTTGCCGCCGCCGCCGGCCGAAGCCTTGATCATCACGGGATAGCCGATCTCGTCGGCGATCTTGACCGCGTGCTCGGGGTTCTCGATCACGCCGAGATAGCCGGGCACGGTCGAGACCTTGGCCGCGGCTGCCGCCTTCTTCGATTCGATCTTGTCGCCCATCGCGGCGATCGCGCCGGGATTGGGGCCGATGAAGACGATGCCGTTGTCCTTCAGCGCCTTGGCGAAAGCCTCGCGCTCGGAGAGAAAGCCGTAGCCGGGATGGACGGCCTCAGCGCCCGTCTGCTTGCAGGCGGCGATGATCTTGTCGATCTGGAGATAGGATTCGGCGGCGGGTGCGGCGCCGATATGCACGGCCTCGTCCGCCATCTCGACATGCAGCGCATCGCGATCCGCGTCGGAATAGACGGCGACCGTCTTGATGCCCATGCGCCGCGCCGTCTTGATGACGCGGCAGGCGATCTCGCCACGGTTCGCGATCAGGATCTTCGAGAACATGCGTGGCGTCCCCCCGGCCCGGAGCTTTGATTGTGCAGTGCGGGCTTTACGGGAGGCAAGCGCATCCGTCCACTGATGCGAAAGTTTTGTAACGTGCGCAAACGCCCGGCGGCGGCCGGGCGTGAACGCTCCAATCGGTCGATAAATCTCAGCTGGCCAGCACCACGCGCTGGGCGCTCGGGGCTGCGGCCATCCGGGCATCGGCCTTGCGCAGGGCGAAGCTGACCAGCGCCTCGTCGCAGGATTCGGCCTCGCGCACCACCTCGAACGCGATCTTCTGGGCCAGAGGCGTCGGTCCATCGCCGGCCGAGAGCGTCGTCACCAGCCAATGCGCCTTGTCGCGGTCGATCCGGCCGGTCGGGCGGCTCTCCCAGACCGAGAAGTCGACGCAGAACGCCAGCAGCACATCGGCGAAAAGCGGCGACTTGTCGGCGACGGCGCGGTCGAGCGCCACCAGCACATCGATGATGTCACGGGTCAAAACGACCTCATGCAAGATTTCACGTTGAAGAACTCGGACGTCTTCATCGTCGATCACGCGCCTGTCCATCACGTGATCGACGAATTCGCGAAGTTCGTGGCCAATCATCGTTCAACCCCTGTCCGACGTTGTTGTGTGTCGGTTTGTCCCTGTCGTATGAAGACGATGCGGCCGGGCCAGTCATCAGGTGGTTAACACGCAAATCTGAATGCTTGTTCAGGTTAAACGGTCCTGAGTCAGCGTGGTTGCGAGGATGTTACCTGCCCGATGGTCCCGCGTGCGCGTCAGCGCTTTTCCGGGCTGCATCCAGAGCATTGGACGCGATCGCGCGCGGCGCTCTACCGTGCCGCCCGGCCCTTTCACCTCAGGCAGGCAACACGACCATGGCTTCTACCGACTCTCTCGCCGCGGTCTTCGCACATATCGAGACGAATCGCGGCGCCTTCCTCGATCGCCTGCTCGCCTATTTGCGCCATCCCAGCATCAGCGCCGAGAACATCGGCATCGCCGAAGTCGGCGCGCTGCTGGTCGAGATGCTGAGCGAAATCGGGCTGGAGACCAGCCTGGTACCGACCGAGGGGCACCCCATGGTGGTCGCCCGCTGGGAGAAGGCGCCGGGCAAGCCGACCGTGCTGCTCTATGGCCATTACGACGTGCAGCCGCCGGACCCGCTCGACAAATGGCTCTCGCCACCTTTCGAACCGACAATCCGCGATGGCCGGATCTATGCGCGCGGCGTCGGCGACAACAAGGGCCAGCACTTCGCCCAGATCCTCGCGATCGAATCCCATCTCAAGGTGCACGGAACGCTGCCGTGCAACGTCATCCTGCTGCTGGAGGGCGAGGAGGAGATCGGCAGTCCGAACATCGCCGGCTTCGTCCAAGCCAACAAGGCGATGCTCGCGGCCGACCTCGCCGTCACCGCCGACGGGCCGCGTCATGCCAGCGGCGCCGCCGCGATCAAGTTCGGCTCGCGCGGCGTCGTCTCCTTCGAACTGCGCTGCCGCCATGCCGTCCGCGATGTCCATTCCGGCAATTTCGGCGGCGTCGTGCAGAACCCGATCTGGACGCTGGTGCATCTGCTCGGCACGATGAAGAACGCCGCCGGCGAGATCACCATTGCCGGCCTGCATGACGACATCGAAGCGCCGACGCCGGAGGAGCTCGCCGCCATCGAGGCCCTGCCGCTCGACATCGAGGCGGTGAAGCAGAGCCTAGGCCTGACGCGGCTCGATGCACCGGCCGACCGGCCCTTCTATGAGCGCCTCTGCTTCCGGCCGACGCTGACCATCAACGGCTTCCATGGCGGCTATGGCGGTCCCGGCTCAAAGACCGTCCTGCCCAACGAAGCCTTCGTGAAATGCGATATCCGCCTGGTGGAAGCGCAGGATCCGCAGGACATCCTGCGCAAGGTCGCGGCCCATGTGGCCCTGCACGCGCCCGAAGTCGAGTTCATCGCCGCTGATGCCGGCATGCAGCCCTCGAAGACGCCGATCGCCTCGCCCTTCACCGCCCCCTTGCGCCGGGCCTTCGTCGCAGCGCAGGGCGTCGAGCCACTGCTGATCCCGGCCGGTTTCGGCAGCTTGCCCGGCTATGTTTTCACCAAGATCCTCGGCATTCCCGCCTTCGTCACGCCCTATGCCAATCCGGACGAGGCGAACCACGCGCCGAACGAGAACCTGACGCTCGACTGCTTCTATAGCGGGCTGCGCACGGGGGCGGCGCTGCTGCACGAACTCGGCCAGCTCGAAGCGCGCTGAACGCTCTCTGGGGCGGCTCCAGCCGCCCCCCGTTCAAGCCGGCTCCGCCGGCGCCAGCCGATCGACGATGCCGGTGAGCTCGGCGCAGCTTTCGATCACATGCCGCGCCCCGGCCGCCTGCAGCGCCGCAACCGGCTGGAAACCCCAGGAGACCGCGACCGGGGTCACACCCGCCGCCACGGCCATCTCCATGTCGAAGGTGCTGTCGCCGACCATCAGCGTCCGCTCGGGCTTTGCTCCAGTCTCGGCGATCGCCCGCAGGATCATCTCCGGATGCGGTTTCGAGATCGCATCGTCGGCCGTCTGGGTCGTCGCGAACAGCTGTCCCCAGCCATGGCGCTCGATGGCGTAGTCGGCCCCGCGCCGCGACTTGCCGGTGGCGATGCCGAGCACCGTGGCCGGCCGCTGCGACAGCCCGGCCAGCAGCTCGACCACGCCGGGGAAGAGCGGCTCGGCCAAGGACGGGTCTGTCTCCGCCCGCAGCCGCATGTCGTTGAAGACGTCGCGATAGGTCTGCGTCAGCACGTCGTCCGGCTCGGCGAGCCCGGCGACCCGCATCAGCGCGATGTCGAGGGTGAGCCCGATCACGCCGAGACCGGCTTCCCGACCAGGATGGACACGGCCGCGGCGCGCAAAGGTCTCGTATTGCGCGCCGAGGATGATCGCCTCGGAATTGATCAGCGTGCCGTCGAGGTCGAAGATGATGAGATCCATGCCCGGCGCTCTACAGGAGATGGCGGCTGCCCGCCATCTCCGCCGGCGCAAGGCCCTCATGCCGCAATGGCCTCATCCTTGCGGGTTGCGGCCGCATTCGGCGATGGCCGCCTTCAGGGCGTCGCCATCGAGCCCCTTGCCGCGCGCCTCCTTGCGGCATTCGGCGCGCTGGGCGAGGTCCGGCCGCTTGCCGTTGAAGCAGGCGACCAGCGCCGCCGTGCGCTCGGCGCCCTTGAGACCGCCGGCATCGGCCTCCTGCTTGCAGACGGCCCGCGCCGTCGCCGCAGTCGGCTTGCCGTCGCGGGTGAGCCCATCGCTGGCATAGAGCTTCACGCCGGGAAAGCGCTCCTGCATGCACTCGCGCATCGCGCGGCGCAGATCGTCGCCCGAGAGCGCGATGTTCTCGGCATAGCAGTCGCGCCGCGCCTCGGCGCGAGCGGCCCGCGGCACCGGCTCGTCGGCCGCTGTGGCCGCCGGCTTCGCAGCAGCCTGAGCCGGCTGTGCCTGGGCGAAACTGGCCGAGGAGAACGATAGAACGAGGCCGGCGGCAAGCAAGGCGATGCGCAACATGGAAAGCCTCCCGTGATGAAGAGTTCACAGGAACAAACTTAGAACATATCGCGTTTTGTTCCGCAAGTGTTCTTACGTGAGGTCACGCAACTTTCTCGTGCGAGCCTTCACTCGTCCGGCGCATCGACGATCGGGTCGTAGGGTGCGTCCTCGAAGCCGAGCAGGTTCCAGCTCTGGCGCATATGCGGCGGCAGCGGCGCGCTGACGTCGATCGTGCCCTTGCCGCGCGGATGCGGCAGCACGATCCGCCGCGCCAGGAGATGCAGCTTGTTCTGGATGCCGCCGGGCATCTCCCAGTTCTGTATGTCGAAGTATTTGGGGTCGCCGACGATCGGATGGCCGATATGGGCGGCGTGGGCGCGCAGCTGATGAGTGCGCCCGGTCACAGGCTTGAGCGAGAGCCAGGCGAGCTTCTGCGCCGCGGTTTCGACCACGGCGTAGTAGGTCACCGCGTGCATCGCGCCCTCTCCCCCATGCTCGGCGACGGCCATGCGCTGGTCGCCGTCATAGGCCTCCTCGCGCGCGAGATAGGTCGAGATCCGGCCCTGCTTCACGCGCGGGACATGATAGACCAGCGCCCAGTAGACTTTTCGCGCCGCGCGCGAGCGGAAGGTCTTGGCCAGCGTCGCCGCGGCGAAGCGCGATTTGGCGATGACGAGGCAGCCGGCGGTATCCTTGTCGAGCCGGTGGACGAGCCGCGGCTTCTGCCCGTCCTTGCCGGTCAGCGCCGCCAGCATGCCGTCGACATGCCTGGTCGTGCCCGAGCCGCCCTGCACGGCAAGGCCCGCCGGCTTGTTGAGGACCATGACGTCCTCGTCCTCATAGAGCGTGATCGAGCGCAGGAAGCCGATCGTATCGGCATCGGCCTTGGCCGAGCGCGGCCGTTCGGCCGCCTGCTCCAGCTTCAGCGGCGGGATGCGCACGGTCTGGCCGGCCTCGAGCCGGTCCTTGCTATCCGCGCGCTTGCCGTCGACGCGCAATTCGCCCTTCCGGACGATGCGCTGGATATGGCTGAAGGAGAGCTGCGGGAAGCGCGCCTCGAGGAAGCGGTCGATACGCATCTCGTTCTCGTCCGGCGTCACCACGAGCTGCTGCACGCCGGTCGAGAGCACCTGCGACGTCTCAGCCTTGACCTCGGCGCGCGTCGGCGCATCCGTGATCGGCGGCTTGCGTGTCGCGGGCTTGCGCGGACCTGCGGCCTTCGGCGCGGGATGGTGCGGCTTCGGGTTACGCGTCGGCTCGGTGCGCACGATCTCGTCCTCCGCCGGACGCGGCCTGGCGCGAGCCGAGCGGCGCGCATCATGGCTCGGGCGCTTGCCTTTCGGCGCGCCTGAGGCGGGCGGCCTGCCGCCGCGCTTGGGGCCACTGCCTCGCGCCGGACCGCCTGGTCCCTTGCCACCGGTTCTCATGACAGCCCCCTGACCAGAGCAAGCCCCGCGACCAGCGCCACAAGCGACAGCGCGACCGAGCCGATGACATAGAATGCGGCCAGCATCGCCTCGCCGCGCTCCCAGAGGAGCACTGCGTCGAGCGAGAAGGCCGAGAAGGTGGTGAAGCCGCCGAGGATGCCGGTAGCCAGGAAGAGCCGCGCATTCTGCGTCCAGCCCTCGCCGGCCTTGAAGGCAAGGAAACCGGCGACGAGGCCCATGACGCCGGAGCCGATGATGTTGATCGCCATCGTGCCATAGGGGAACGAGGCGCCGAGCCATTTCAGCGAGACGAGGTTGACGCCGTGCCGGAGCACGCCGCCGATGCCGGCGCCGAGGAAGACGAGAGCGGGGGAAAGCATCTGCGAGGCATAGAGCGCCCCGCAGCCTCAGACAAACGAAATCCGCTGCGAAATCGCCTCACCTCGCCGCTTCCGTGCCATAGCCCCGCAGGAACGCATCGACAGCAGCCTGCGCGTAGCGGGCGAGTTCGGCCGGGTCGCTGTCGCAGCTGCCGCTGAACATCGCCCGGTTCAGCGGGATCCACAGCACCAGCCCGGCGAAATGATTGGCCGCCATCAGCGGGTCGTCGAGCCGCAGACGGCCCTTCGCCGCGTAGCGCTGGAAAGCGGCGGAGAGCGTCTCCAGCACGCGTTCGAAGCCATCAGAGAACCAGCCCTGCCCGACCTCGGGAAAGCGCTCGGCATTGGCGATCACCAACCGGCGCAGGCGCAGCAGATCAGGCTGCATCAGCGCGGTCAGGAACTTGCCGGCGAGCCGGCCCAGCCCCTCCCTCGGATCATCGGAGGCGGCAAGCTCATCGGCCACCAGCCGCAGCAACCCGTCGATATTGTCCGTGGTCGCGGCGACGATCGCCGCATAGAGCCGCTCCTTGTCGGCGAAATAGCGATAGAGCGTCGGCTTCGACACGCCCGCAAGCGCCGCCACCTCGTCCATCGTGGTGCCGTCATAGCCCTTGCTCAGGAAGAGGCTCGTCGCCGCGTCGAGGACGGCGCCACGCTTGCGCTCGGAGCGGTCGAGAGTGGCTTGCGACATGGCGCTGCTTCTCCGGGGCTTGACAGCAGGAACGAAACTACACAGTTTAGTTGTACTAAACCGTTCAGTTTCACTCTACCCCTTCTGCTCTCGGAGAGCCAGATGCAAACCAATCCATCCCGACATCTCGACCGCACCCTCCTCGCCTGCGGCGCCGCGAGCACCCCGGTCTTCTATGCTCTCGCCGCCCTGCAACTGGCGCTCAGGCCCGGCTACGACATCCGCACCCAGCCGATCAGCTTCCTGGCGCTCGGCGAGCTCGGCTGGATCCAGGTCGCGAATTTCCTGCTGACCGGCGCCCTCGCCCTCGCCGGCGCGCTCGGCTTGCGTCGGGCCCTGCGTGGCCAGCGCGGCGGCACTGCCGGCTCGATCCTCGCCGGTCTCTACGGCCTCGGCATGATCGGCGCCGGCCTGTTCGGCCCCGATCCCCTCCCCGCTCCCGGCCAGGCGCCGCAGATGAGCGCGACCGGCGCGGTGCACATGGTGGCGTTCCTGATTTCGTTCCTGTCGCTGGTCGCGGCCTGTTTTGTCTTCGCGCGCCGCTTCAGCGCCGTCGGCAAGCGCGGCTGGGCGTTCTACAGCATCGTCACGGCGCTGCTGGCTCCGGGGCTCGTCGCAGCGAGCATGGCGAACCCAAGCTGGGCGGGCGTGATCGTCGGCGGCGCCGGCCTCGCGCTCTTCGGCTGGTTCTCTCTCGTCGCGTTCGAGATTCGCGGCGAAACACCCGCCTCCCTGGCCTTCCCGGCCCAAGCCCCCGCCGCGGCCTAGTTCCCAGCAGCGATCAAGGCGGCCTGCGATCACCGCAGGCCGCTCCGATGGGGAAACGTCGCGCGATCCTGCCTCGCCGGGGCAATTGACTTGCCGCCTGCGCGGCCGGCAGAAACGCTGAGATGCAAGAGGGGTGATCGTCGCGGCGATGGCGTGCGATTCCGAGCGGAAAGACGAGCATACCGGCGCGGCCCGCTGGCGCTTGGCCTTGCCGGCCGGCTTCGCGCTCGCACTGTTCTCGCAGACCGCCCTTGCCGCGCCGCAGCGCCTGCCGTCCCGCCCTGCACAGGCTCCGAGCTTCGCCCGTGCCTGCACGATTTTGCTTCCCGAGACCCAGCCTCTCTTCACCAGCACGCCGACCGCCCCGGACAAGGACGAGGCGGATGACGACGGCAGCGATGACGAAGAGAATGACGACGAGGAAGACCCGCCGGAGCGCGGCCTCGTTCTGCCGGGCTCGGCGACCTGCCTGTCCATCTCCGGGACCGTCAGCGCCGGCATGCAGCGCGATTCCTTCCGCGCCTCGCGTAGTGGCCCGCCGCCGCCCTCCGCCGCGACCTCCTTTCCGGTCAACGCCGCCTTCCGCATCGCGACCTCGCATGAGCTCGCCTCGGGCCTGCGCGTCGGCACCGCCTTCGGCTTCACCCTGCAGAGCCCGGTCGACGGCGTCAGCGAGCCGTCGATCGACGAGGCGACGATCCTGATCGGTCCCTGGACGTTCGGCCTCGACGCTTCGCGCTTCTCGTTCTGGACCGGCGACGAATTCATCTTCTCGACGCGGGTGCCCTCTCGCACCGTCGGCATCATCGCGCTGGAATTGCCGCTGACCGAAAGCTGGGCCGCGACGCTCGCGCTCGAGGATCCGGCCCTCGGCAACACCTCTTCGACCGCGCCGGTCCAGACTGGCCGGCGCGTGCCGGACGCTGTCGGCAGGCTCGTCTATGCACAGGGCGGCTGGACCGTGCATGGCGCGCTCGCCCTGCGCGAGATTCCCGGCACGCCCAGGCGCTTCGGCCGGGCCGGCATCCTCGGCGCGACTTATGAGAGCGAGGCGTTCGGGCATGGCTGGAGCCTGACCGCCCAGCTCGCCGGCGCGATCGACGGAGCGCCCTATATCGGCTCGCAGCTCGACGCCCGCATCGCCAACCGCGTGCTCTTGGCGAGCGACGCCACGCGCGGCTTCTCAGCCGTCGTCTCCGGCCGCTTTGCATGGACCGACGAGCTCGCCAGCAATCTCTATCTCAGCCGCTACTGGCTGGAGGTGCCGCTCGCCAACCAGATCCGCGGCGAGGTCAGGATCGATCGCTTCGCCGCCAATCTGGTCTGGACGCCCGTCGAGGGCTTCAAGCTCGGCATCGAGAACTCGATCGCCTGGGCGAAGATCGCGCTGACCGGTCGCGAGATCGCGGCGGGTCTGGCCGGGCGGCAGATCTCGACACAGGTTTTCGTGGAGCGGAGTTTTTAGCAGGAAAGTCGTTCTCGGGCGGAGCGAAGCGCAGACCCGAGAATCTCATGACGAGAAGGTCCTGATCAAAGCCCCACGCGGGCCGAGATGCTCGGGTCAAGCCCGAGCATGACGCAAAGCGCCAGCGGCCCCTATTCTCCCCGCTCCTGCCTGAGCTTTTCCCAGTACTCCAGCCGCTTCCTGATCTCGCGCTCGAAGCCACGCTCGGGCGGGTCGTAGAAAAGCTGGCGGCCGAGCGCGTCGGGCCAGTAGTTCTGGCCGGAGAAAGCGTCGGGCGCGTCATGGTCGTAGGCGTAATCGGCGCCGTAGCCTTCTTCCTTCATCAGCTTGGTCGGGGCGTTCAGGATCGTCTTCGGCGGCGTCAGCGAGCCCGCCTGCTTGGCGGTGCGCATCGCCGCCTTGTAGGCGACATAGGCCGCGTTCGATTTCGGCGCAGTGGCGAGGTAGATCACCGTATTCGCCAAAGCGAGCTCGCCCTCGGGCGAGCCGAGCTGCTCATAGGTCTCGGCCGCGGCGCGGGCATGCACCAGCGCCTGCGGATCGGCGAGGCCGATATCCTCGACCGCCATGCGCACCAGTCGCCGCGCCAGGAAGCGCGGGTCCTCGCCGGCGTCGAGCATGCGGGCGAAATAGTAGAGCGCCGCGTCGGGATCGGAGCCGCGGATCGTCTTATGCAGGGCGGAGATCAGGTTGTAGTGGCCATCCTGCGCCTTGTCGTAGATCGGCGCGCGGCGCTGGATCACCTCGGAGAGTCCGGCCTCGTCGAAGATCTCGCCGGGCTTGGCGGCGCGCCAGGTCTCTTCGGCCAGCGTCAGCACCGCCCGCCCGTCGCCATCGGCGAAACGCGCCAGCGCGAGCCGCGCCTCCGGCGTCAGCGGCAGTTCACGGTTCTCCAGCGCCTCGGCCCGGCCGAGCATGAAGAGCAGCGCGCCCTCGTCGAGCGCCTTGAAGGTCAGGACGCGGGCGCGCGACAAGAGCGCCGCATTGAGGGCGAAGGACGGGTTCTCGGTGGTGGCGCCGACCAGCGTGATCGTGCCGTCCTCCATCACCGGCAGGAAGGCGTCCTGCTGGGCCCGGTTGAAGCGATGGATCTCGTCGACGAACAGCAAGGTGCCCTTGCCGCCGAGACGGCGGCCACGGGCCGCGTCGAACGCCTTCTTCAGGTCGGCGACGCCGGAGAAGATCGCGCTGATCTGCTCGAAGCCGAGATCGGTCTGCCCCGCCAGCAGGCGCGCCACGGTGGTCTTGCCGGTGCCGGGCGGGCCCCAGAAGATCAGGCTGCCGAGCGAGCCCGAGGCGATCAGCCGGGTCAGCACCCCGTCCTCGCCGGTCAGGTGATCCTGGCCGGCGACTTCGCCGAGCGTCGTCGGCCGCACCCGGTCGGCGAGCGGGCGCGGGCCGGATTTGTCGAGGCCGGAAGCTGCGAAGAGGTCGCTCACCTCACCCGCCGAAGGTCGAGGTCACCGTCTGGCCATTGCGCGAAATCGTCACCTCCCAGGAACGCTTGCGTTCGCGCGTCGCCAGTTCGATCTCGCGCGAGGCGGTGATGCGCTCGCCATTGATCGCGAGGATGAGATCGCCCTTCTGGAAACCGACGCGGGCGGCCGCGCTGTTGTCCTCGATCTCGCTGACCACCACGCCTTCGGTCGAGGGGTCGATCGAGAGTTCCTCGGCGACGGCCGGCGACAGGTTGAGCACGGTCAGGCCGGTGAAAGGGGAGCGGCCGGCGACCTTGACCGGCTCGCGCGGGCGGGTTTCCGGCGCCGGCGTCAGCTTGACGGGGATGGTGATGCGCTTGCCACCGCGCAGCACGGTGAGCTCCGTCGTGCCGCCGATCGGCCGCGTCGCGAAGCGGTAGCCGAAGCTCTCGGGGTCGTCGACGCCGACGCCGTCGACGGCAAGGATCACGTCCGAGCGCTTGAGGCCGCCTTGGGCCGCGGGCCCGGAATCGACCACGCTGGCGACCACGGAGCCGGCCGGCCGGTCGAGCCCGAGCCCGTCGGCGACATCCTGGGTCAATGCCTGCAACCGCGCCCCGAACCAGGGCCGGCGTACCAGCTTGGCTCCGGATTTCGCGCTCTCGATCACGACACGGACCATGGCCGAGGGAATCGCGAAGCCGATGCCGTGACTGCCGCCCGAACGCGAGAAGATCGCGGTGTTGATACCGGTGAGCCGCCCTTGCATGTCGACCAGCGCACCGCCCGAATTGCCGGGGTTGATCGCCGCGTCGGTCTGGATGAAGGACTGCGCGTCGCCGACGCCGACCTGGGTGCGGGCCAGCGCCGAGATGATGCCCTGCGTCACCGTCTGGCCGACGCCGAAGGGATTGCCGATCGCCAGCACGAGATCGCCGATCTGCAGCGTGTCGGAATCGCCGACCTCGATCGCCGAGAGGTCCTTGGCGCCCTTGACCTTGAGCACGGCGAGATCGGTGCGCGGATCGCGCAGCACGATCTCAGCCTCGTATTCGCGCTTGTCGGCGAGCGCCACCTTCACCTCGGTCATGTTCTGGATGACATGGTTGTTGGTGACGACGAGCCCGCCCGCGTCGACGATCACGCCCGAGCCGAGCGAGCGCTGCACCTGCTCGCGCGGCAGGCCGAAGCCGCCATCGCCGAAGAAGCGGCGGAAGAACGGATCGTCCATGAACGGGTTCTGCGGCCGCCGCTCGACGCGCGCGCCATAGACGTTGACCACCGACGGCGCGGTCTTCTGCACGACCGGCGCGAAGGACAGCGTGATCTGCTGGCGCGTCTCAGGGGCCTGCCGGGGCTGGGCCAGCACCAGTGTGGACGAACTTACGGACAATCCCAGACCGAGGGTCAGGGCGATAAACTGATCTCGATTCGGCATGATGGAACGGCGCATGCCGATCTCCTTTTTGAAACCAAATGGCTGCTTTGGAAGTTCAGTATCTGAACCATCCCTCCGCGGCAGCATCCCGGATAGTCTCGAAAACACGCGCCGCGCGTTTCCGTTCCGGGCCGCGAAACACCCCGCCTTGCCCTTGAAAGGACCATCGACGTGAGCCTCGTGCGCCTTGTTTATGCCAGCCGCAGCCGACTCGTCGAGGCGGATCGACGGGCCGAGCTCGCGCGCATCCTCGAAACGGCGCGACGGCTCAATGCCGAAAGACATGTGACGGGTTTCCTGATGGCGACGCCGGGCGGTTTTGCCCAGATTCTCGAAGGCGAGGCCGGTTCTATCGCGGAAACCTATGGCCGGATCATGGTCGATCCGCGCCATGGCGATCTGCGTCTGCTGGCGCAAGATGCCATCGAGCAGCGGCAATTCACCGGCTGGGCGATGGCCTTCGCCGAGCGGAACGAGACGACCGCGTTCATCTTCGGGCTCTACGGCATCTCGCCGGAAACCGAGATCTTCGAGCAGCCGCTGGACGTGCTGCTCGATCTCGCCGGCGAGCTCGCCAGTGCTCGCGCCTAGAGCATTTTCGAGCGAAGTGGACAACGGTTCGCGTGAAGAAAATGCGATAAAACAAAGCTCTAGAGCTGGTTACTTGGCGTCGCTGAGCAGCACCTTGTACTTCTCGATCTCGGCCGGGACCATCCTGGCGACGAACTCCGGCGACATCTCGTCGCTCGAAGGCAGCACCGAGGAGAGTTCCTTGAAGCGCGCATGCAGCTTCTCGCTGGCGAGCGCGGTGCGCAGCGCCTGATTGAGCTTGTCGATCACCGGCTGCGGAGTGCCCTTCGGCGCAAAGATCGCATTCCAGCCCTGCGCCTGGAAGGCCGGCAAACCGGCTTCGGTCGAGGTCGGCACGTCCGGCAGGCTCGGCAGGCGCTGCGGCGTCGCCACCACCAGCGCCATGACCTTGTTGCCCTGCACCGCGCCGGAGAGCGAGGTCGCGGCATCGCAGACGCCGTCGATCTGCCCGCCCATCAGGTCGTTCAGCGCAGGTCCCGCGCCGCGATAGCTCACCAGCGCCACGTCGAGGCCGGACGCCTTCAGGAAATTGCGGCAGATCAGATAGTTCGACGAGCCGACGCCGGCATGGCCGAGGCTGATCTTGCCCGGATTCGCCTTGGCGTAGGCGAGGAACTCCTTGAGATCCTTGGCCGGGAAGCCGAGCTTCAGCGCGATCATCGGCGAGGTCTTGGCGACGAGGCCGACCGGCACGAAATCGGCCGGCGTGTATTTCAGGTCGTTGTAGATCGTGTAGGAGGCCGCGTTGGTGCCGCTATTGCCGATCACGATGGTGTAGCCGTCGGGCTCGGCCCTGGCTGCGCGCGTCAGCGCGGTCGCGCCGCCTGCCCCGCCCATGTTCTCCATCACGATGCGCTGGCCGAGTACCTGCGCCATCTCCTCGCCGACAAGGCGCGCGATCACGTCGGAGGAGCCGCCGGCCGCGAACGGCACCAGCATGTTGATCGGCTTCGACGGATATTTGTCCTGGGCCTGAGCCGGCAGGACGGCGATGGCGGCGAAAACGGCCAGAGCAGCGCGCTTCATACGGATATCTCCCCTAATGCCGGACTTGTTTGCGGAGCAGCGTTGCGCGCCTTGCCCGGTTCGAGGTGACGCTAGCACCAGCCTGACGCAGCGAAAAGCGCGAGCTGGCGCAACAATCTCCCGCAGCAATCGCCCTCCCTGCCATCGCGGGCAAAGAAAAAGGGCGGCCCGAAGACCGCCCTTTCGCAAATCCGGATGCCTGAAAACTCAGGCAGCCTGCTCGTCATCCGCGGTGAAGACCGGGCCGGAGTCCTGGCCCTTGGCGTCGACGTCGCGATCGACGAACTCGATCACGGCGAGCGGGGCGTTGTCGCCGAAGCGGAAGCCAGCCTTCATGATGCGCAGGTAGCCGCCATTGCGCTCCTTGTAGCGCGGGCCGAGCACCGAGAAGAGCTTGCCGACCAGGGCGACGTCCTTGATCTGCGCGATCGCCTGGCGGCGGGCGTGCAGGTCGCCGCGCTTGCCGAGGGTGACCAGCTTCTCGACGACCGGACGCAGGTCCTTGGCCTTCGGCAGCGTGGTGGTGATCTGCTCGTGCTTGATCAGCGCCTGAGCGAGATTGGCGAACATCGCCTGGCGATGCTCGACAGTGCGGTTGAAACGACGACCGCGGAAACCGTGACGCATGGTTGGCTCCTTCGTTGCTTACGGCCGCCGTGCCACGGAACGGCCGTCCTTTATGCTCCGGCGCTCATGCGCCGGGCGGGGAATGGCGCGGGAGTTGCCCCGCGCCGGGTCTCAGTAGTGCTCTTCGAAGCGCTTCGCCAGCTCTTCGATGTTCTCCGGCGGCCAGCCCTGCACGTCCATGCCGAGATGGAGGCCCATGGTGGCGAGCACTTCCTTGATCTCGTTCAGCGACTTGCGGCCGAAGTTCGGGGTGCGCAGCATCTCGCCTTCCGACTTCTGGATCAGGTCGCCGATATAGACGATGTTGTCGTTCTTCAGGCAGTTCGCCGAGCGGACCGACAGTTCGAGCTCGTCGACCTTCTTGAGCAGGGCCGGGTTGAACGGCAGCTGCGGCGCGGTCGAGACGGCCTCTTCCTTGCGCGGCTCTTCGAAGGTGATGAAGACGGCGAGCTGGTCCTGCAGGATGCGGGCGGCGAGCGCCAGCGCGTCCTCGGGCGACACCGAGCCGTTGGTCTCGATCTGCATAGTCAGCATGTCGCGGTCGAGATTCTGGCCCTCGCGGGTGTTCTCGACGCGATAGGAGACCTTCTTGACCGGCGAATACAGGCTGTCGACCGGGATCAGGCCGATCGGCGCGTCCTCGGGACGGTTCTGCTCGGACGGGACATAGCCCTTGCCGGTGTTGACCGTGAACTCCATGCGGATCTCGGCCCCATCGTCGAGCGTGCAGAGCACGAGCTCGGGATTGAGGATCGAGACGTCGCCGATGGTGTTGATGTCGCCGGCGGTGACGACGCCCGGGCCGGTCTTGCGCAGGGTCATGCGCTTGGGACCTTCGCCCTGCATCTTGATGGCGATCGCCTTGATGTTCAGGACGATGTCGGTGACGTCCTCGCGCACGCCCGGGATCGAGGAGAACTCATGCAGCACGCCGTCGATCTGGACGGCGGTGACGGCCGCGCCCTGGAGCGAGGAGAGCAGCACGCGGCGCAGCGCATTGCCGAGCGTCATGCCGAAGCCGCGCTCGAGCGGACGCGCGATCACGGTGGCCTGACGCTTCGGGTCGTCTCCGACCTTGACTTCGAGCTTGTTCGGCTTGGACAGATCCTGCCAGTTCTTGCTGATCACGACCGCACTCCTGGTGCTTCAATAATGGCGGCGGCGGGCCGCCCCGTGCCGGCGTCCGCCCCTGCGGACGCCGCTTCGATCCGGCGTGGGCTCAGACGCGGCGGCGCTTGCGCGGCCGGCAGCCATTGTGCGGGATCGGCGTCACGTCGCGGATCGAGGTGACGGTGAAGCCGGCGGCCTGCAGCGCGCGCAGCGCCGACTCGCGGCCCGAACCCGGACCGGTGACCTCGACCTCGAGGGTGCGCATGCCGTGCTCGGCAGCCTTGCGGGCGGCGTCCTCAGCCGCGACCTGGGCGGCATAGGGGGTCGACTTGCGCGAGCCCTTGAAACCCATCGTGCCGGCGGACGACCACGAGATCGTGTTGCCCTGCGCGTCGGTGATGGTGATCATGGTGTTGTTGAACGAGGCGTTCACATGCGCGACGCCGGAGACGATGTTCTTGCGTTCACGACGACGGACGCGCTGGGCTTCCTTGGCCATAGTCTCTTTCTTTCATCCTTCAGGCGCGCCCGTGATGCCAGGCGCTGGGGACGCCGCCTGCTCCGGTAAGGATCAGGCGGCCATTGCAGCGAGCCGGTCGCCCGGCCCGCCGAAACTCACTTCTTCTTGCCAGCGATCGGCTTCGCCTTGCCCTTGCGGGTGCGGGCGTTGGTATGGGTGCGCTGGCCGCGCACCGGCAGCGAGCGGCGATGACGCAGGCCGCGATAGCAGCCGAGGTCCATCAGGCGCTTGATGTTCATCGAGACCTCGCGACGCAGATCGCCCTCGACGAGATAGTCGCGGTCGATCGTCTCGCGGATCTGCAGGACCTCGGCGTCGGTCAGCTGGTTGACCCGGCGCTCGGCGGCGATGCCGACCTTCTCGCAGATCTCCTGGGCCTTGTGGGCGCCGATGCCGTGAATGTACTGCAGACCGATGACGACGCGCTTGCCGGTCGGAATGTTGACGCCCGCGATACGAGCCATGTTCTTCACCTCTCCATGCGGCTGCAGCACTTGGCGCTACAGCAATGACGATAACTCCGCGTCCGGTGGAGGCCGGCCCTTGCGGAGCGTTGAACCCGTTCCATGCGAGAATGCGACGCCGTCCCTTCTCCCGAAGGCATCGGCATCGCTCATATGAAACCGGATGGCGGCTCGTTAAAGGGTCGGGTGCAACGAGTCAACCCATCGCACCCAAGAAACATGCCAAAGCCGGCAAAGCCGCCCTTCCCTTTCTCTTTGCGGACAGAACGCCCCTATTTCTTCACCAGTGGGCACTTGCTCTCCGACAGCGGCGCGATGATCTCGGCCGCCGGGATCTTGCGGACCACTTTGAAATAGTCCCACGGCGCCTTCGATTCGGATGGAGCCTTGGCCTCGACCAGCAGCATGTCGTTCAGCAGGCGGCCGTCCTCGCGGATCTTAGCGCCGGGCGCGTAGAAGTCATCGACCGGCAGTTCCTTCATCTTGGCCGCGACCGCGGGCCCCGCCGCCGTGCCGGCCGCCTTCACCGCCTTGAGATAGTGCGACACCGAGGAATAGACGCTGGCCTGGATCATGCCCGGCATCTTCTTGGTCCGCGCCATATAGCGATCGGCAAAGGCGCGGCTCGGCTTGTCGGCGTCGTGATAATAGGCGGTGGTGGTGATCAGGCCCTTGGCCTTGTCGAGGCCGAGCCCGTGCACATCGCTCAGCACCACGACCATGGCGGCGAGCTTCTGGCCGCCATCGACCAGGCCGAACTCGCCGGCCTGCTTGATCGAGTTGATCGTGTCGGTGCCGGCATTGGCGAAGGCGACGATCTTGGCCTTGGAGGCCTGCGCCTGCAGCAGGAAGGACGAGAAATCCGGCGTCGAGAGCGGCGCCCGCACCGTCCCCAGCGTCTTGCCCTTGTTGGCCGCGACGATCGCCTCGATGTCGGCGGTGAGCTGGTGGCCGAAGGCATAGTCGGCGGCAATGATGTACCAGCTGTCGCCGCCCTCGCGCAGGATCGACAGCGCCGTGCCCTTGGCCGAAGTCGCGGTGTCGAAGGTCCACATGAAGCCGGTCGCCGAGCAGTCCTCGTTGAAGAGGCGCGTCGTCGCCGGGCCGTTGTAGAGCGTGACCTTCTGCTTCTCCTTGGCGATCCCCGCGACTGCGAGCGCCACGGCCGAATTGGTCAGGTCCGCGATCGCGGTGACGCCGTCGACATCGTACCAGCGCCGCGCCAGGCCGGCGGCGACGTCCGGCTTGTTCTGATGGTCGCCCGAGACGACCTCGATCGGCTTGCCCAGGACCGAGCCGCCGAAATCCTCGATCGCGAGCTTGGCCGCCTCGACCGAGCCGAGCCCGCCGAACTCGGCATAATTGCCAGACTGGTCGTTGAGGATGCCGATCTTGACCGCTTCCTGCGCCCGCGCGGTCGCCGCGGTCGCCAACAGCGCCGCCGCCACAAGGCAAGCAAACCGTTTCATGTCGTCCTCCCGTTTGCCGGCCGATCGGCCCACCGGCGATGGCGTGTGCCACCGGCATCGGCTGCCGTCGTCCCGTGTCTTGGCCGCCTTGGACCTTCCCCGAGTTCAGTCGGCGGGAGGAGATGTGTCAATTGCAACCGCGGCGCGCGAAATCGCGCCTGCGTCGGCGCAAATGCGCACCGGCTTCATCTGACGAACAACGATTCCTCAGTAGCGCGTGAAGGCCCGCCGCATCGCCTCGTCCATCTCTTCGCGCTGCTTTTGCAGCTTCGCGTCGAGCTCGCGCCGCTCGCGCTCATAGCGGGCGCTCCATTCCTGCCATTCCCGCTTCTTCGCCAGAGCCTGGACCTGCGCATCGGTCGACCAGATTCCGGCGAGGTTGCTGCCGGCGACGACGATGCCGATCAGCGGCAGCGCGATCTTGATCGTGTCCCACGCCGAGAACGGCCGCGGCGTCCCTCCCGCCGCGACCACCTTCCGGCCGAGCGCAGCCTGCGCTTCGGTTTGATCGGGCCAGCGCGCCGCATAAACGACCGGCACGCTCGGCCTCGGCCTGTCTGGCGCTCCGCCGAAAGCCCGCCAGCGCACCTCGACTGCCCCACGCAATTGCTGCGGCGTGACGCCGACGAACTCCGCATGCAGCGCGCACTGGACCATGCCGCCCTTCTCGATGAAGGCGGTCTGGTGCCAATAGGGGCCGCGCTGGAACAGCGACTTGATATGCAGGTTCGCCTGGTAGAACTGCTTGGAGACCAGCACCACGGTAACGTCGTTATAGTGCAGGTTCCGCGGAGTACGCGCGAGCCAGTGCCAGACCAGGATGTCGATCGTGTCGATGCCCTTGATCTCGCGCCAGGGGATGAAGCTCTCCTTGCGCGATGACGACCAGCAGATGTGAACCCCGTCCGGCGACAGCACATAGACCGGCTTGCCCCGCCGGAAACGGCGCCGCAGCGCGAACACCGAGAGGCCGATGCCGACGATGATCGCCGCGAATGCGCCGAAGGTCTCGCCGGGACGCGGCCAGTCGGGCATCTCCATGGCGAAGATGAAAAGGCCGCAGAACAGGGTCAGCAAGCCGATCGGCAGCCAGCTCGCGAACTCCGCGTCGAGCCGGTATTCGAGCGTCTGATGAACATCCGAAGGATCGACCTGCACGGCCAGCCCGCCCGCTTTTCCGGGCTGCAGCATGCCACAACTCAGCGGGTTTGGAATGTCGGGTTCAGGCAGCGCAACCGGCGGGCTGCGCGGCGCCTGGACTCACCGCTTGCGCACGAACTCCGTACGCAACACCAGCCCCTTGATGCTCTCGTGGCGGCAGTCGATCTCCTCGGGATTGTCCGTTAACCGGATCGAACGGATCACCGTGCCCTGCTTCAGGGTCTGTCCGGCGCCCTTCACCTTGAGGTCCTTGATCAGCGTCACCGCGTCGCCATCCGCCAGGATGTTGCCTGAAGCATCGCGGACCTCCGGTTTCGCCGCCGCGGCTGCCGCGAGTTCCGAGGCCGGGCGCCACTCGCCGGTCGCCTCGTCATAGACATAGTCGTCGTCGCCACCGGCCATCGGCCTGCTCCTTCACAAGAAAAAACCGCGCGGCTCTCACCGCGCGGCATCCGAATACCAATCGGGTTGGAATCAGCCCGCCAGCGCCTGGTCGATCGCGCCCGCCACCTGCTCGATCGGCTGCATGCCGTCGATCGGCGTCAGCTGGCCGCGCTTGTCGTAATAGGGGGCGACGATCGCGGTATCGCGATTATAGGCTTCGAGCCGGGTCTTGAAGACCTCCGGATCGTCGTCCTTGCGCACCGGCTGGCCAGCGGCCTTGGCCTCTTCGGCCCGGCGCACGATCCGGTCGACGAGCTTGCTCTGATCGACCCTGAGCTCCAGCACCTTGTCGAGCTTCAGGCCCTTGCCGGCCAGCATCGAGTCGAGCGCCTCGGCCTGCGCCAGCGTGCGCGGGAAACCGTCGAGGATGAAGCCCTTCTTCGCATCGGCTTCCTCGATGCGGTCGGCGACGATGCCGATGACGATCTCGTCCGAGACCAGCCCGCCGGCATCCATCACCGCCTTCGCCTTGAGGCCGACCGGGGTGCCGGCGGCCACCGCCGCACGCAGCATGTCGCCGGTCGAGAGCTGCGGAATGCCGTGTTTCGCGACGATCCGCGTCGCCTGAGTGCCTTTGCCCGCCCCCGGCGGCCCCAGGAAAATCAGCCTCATCAGCGCCTTGCCCCCCTCAACTTCGCCTTCTTGACCAGCCCCTCATACTGATGGGCCAGGAGATGACCATGGACCTGAGCCACCGTATCCATCGTCGTCGTCACCACGATCAGCAGCGAGGTGCCGCCGAGCAGGATGATCGGAATCTGGGCATAGGTGATCATGAACTCCGGGATCAAGCAGACGATAGTCAAATACGCGGCGCCGAGCACGGTGATGCGGGTCAGCACACGGTCGATATGCTCGGCAGTGCGCTCGCCCGGGCGGATGCCGGGCATGAAGCCGCCATGCTTCTTGAGGTTGTCCGCCGTCTCGACCGGATTGAACACGATCGCGGTGTAGAAGAAGCAGAAGAAGATGATCAGCGCCGCATAGAGGATCATGAACAGCGGCCGGCCATGGGCCAGATAGGTCGCCATCGTCGACAGGATGCCGGTGCCACCGGAGGCCTGCGAGAAGCTGGCGATCGTGGTCGGCAGCAGCAGCAGCGACGAGGCGAAGATCGGCGGGATCACGCCGGCGGTGTTGAGCTTCAGCGGCAGGAACGAGGTCTGGCCCTCATACATCCGGTTGCCGACCTGGCGCTTGGGATAGTTGATCAGCAGGCGGCGCTGGGCGCGCTCGACGAAGACCACGAAGGCGATGACGCAGACCGCCATGACCAGCACCAGCAGGAGCAGGCCGGTCGAGATCGCGCCCTGGCGGCCGAGCTCGAGGGTCTGGGCCAGCTGCGCCGGGAACTCGGCGATGATGCCGGCGAAGATGATCATCGAGGTGCCGTTGCCGATGCCGCGGCTGGTGATCTGCTCGCCGAGCCAGAGCAGGAACATGGTGCCGCCAACCAGCGTGATCGTGGTCGAGACCAGGAAGAACGGCCCGGGTTCGAGCACGAGATTGCCCGAGCCTTGAAGACCCACGCCGATGCCCCAGGCCTGGAACAGCGCGAGCACCAGCGTCAGATAGCGCGTGTACTGGTTGAGGATCTTGCGGCCCGCCTCGCCTTCCTTCTTCAGCGCCTCGAAGGTCGGGACGACGCTGGAAAGCAGCTGGATGATGATCGAGGCCGAGATGTACGGCATGATGTTGAGCGCGAAGATCGCGAGACGACCGACCGCGCCGCCCGAGAACATGTTGAACAGCCCGAGCACGCCCGACTGGGTCTGCTTGAACAGGTCGGCCACCGCATCCGGGTTCATGCCGGGCAGCGGGATATAGGTGCCGAGCCGGTAGACGATCAGCGCCCCCAGCGTGAACCAGATCCGCTTCTTCAGCTCGTCGGCCTTGGCCAGCGCGCCGAAATTCAGGTTTGCCGCAAGCTGTTCAGCCGCCGATGCCATGCGTCCGGTCCTTGGGTGTAATCTGGTCTAGACAGTCGAACGGCGGCCAAGGCTTCGGGCCCGGCCGCCGCTCGCGTTAGTCATGTAAGCGTGGAAGTCACGCCTGTGAAGCGGCAGCCGCCAGGATCTTGACCGTGCCGCCAGCCTTCTCGATCGCCTCGACGGCCGACTTCGACGCACCGGCGACCTCGAAGGCGAGCTTCGCCTTGAACTCGCCCTGGCCGAGGATCTTGACGCCGTCGCGCGCCGCCTTCGAGATCACGCCGGCCGAAACCAGCGACTCGATGGTGACGACGCCCTTGGCGTCCAGCTTGCCGGCCTCGACGGCCTGCTGGATGCGGCCGAGATTGACCTCGTTCAGCTCGCGAGCGAACAGGTTGTGGAAACCGCGCTTCGGCAGGCGCCGATAGAGCGGCATCTGGCCGCCTTCGAAGCCCTTGACCGCCACGCCGGCGCGAGCCTTCTGGCCCTTGACGCCACGCCCACCGGTCTTGCCCTTGCCGGAGCCGATGCCGCGGCCGACGCGGATGCGCGACTTGGTCGCGCCTTCGTTGTCACGAATGTCTGTGAGTTTCATGGTGCGCCCCTCCTCACTTCGCGTCGACGACGCGGACGAGGTGCTTGACCTTCTCGACCATGCCACGCGCAGCCGGCGTGTCCTGCAGGGTCGATTGGCGGCGGATCTTGTTCAGGCCGAGACCGATCAGGGTCTGGCGCTGCGAGGCGTCGCGGCGGATCGGCGAACCGATCTGCTCGACGGTGAAGGTCTTCTCAGCCTTTGCCATCGAGCCCTCCTCACGCGTCCGCGCCGGCATCCGCGCCAGCATCGCGGCGGCGGGTCTGCAGGGCCGAAACCTTGAGCGAGCGACGCGCGGCGACGCTGCGCGGCGAATCCTCGTTCTTCAGCGCATCGAAGGTGGCGCGCACGAGGTTGTACGGGTTCGACGAGCCGAGCGACTTCGAAACCACGTCCTGCATGCCGACCGCCTCGAAGACGGCGCGCATCGGGCCGCCGGCGATGATGCCGGTACCGGCCGGAGCAGCGCGCAGCACGACCTTGCCGGCGCCGTGACGGCCCTGGACGTCGTGATGCAGCGTGCGGCCTTCGCGCAGCGGGATGCGGACGAGGCCGCGCTTGGCGGCTTCAGTCGCCTTGCGGATCGCCTCGGGAACTTCACGGGCCTTGCCGTGGCCGAAGCCGACGCGGCCCTTCTGGTCGCCGACGACGACGAGGGCAGCAAAGCCGAAACGACGGCCGCCCTTCACCACCTTGGCGACGCGGTTGATGTGGACCAGACGATCCACGAATTCGGAATCGCGCTCTTCGCGATCCTGACGGTCACGAGGTTCTCTCGCCATGTCATCCTCTTACTTGCGCGGACGGTGCCTATGATGGCCCGCCGCTCGCTCGAGCGCCCCGGAATGGAGCGACTTCCCAAATGCGACATGCGGGAAGCCTTTTGGGCCTCCCGCATCCCGCGGTCTTCAACCGATCAGAAGCTCAGCCCGCCTTCGCGAGCGGCCTCGGCCAGCGCCTTGACGCGGCCATGGTACATATAGGCGCCACGGTCGAACACGACCTCCTTGACGCCGGCCTTGATGGCGCGCTCGGCAATGATCTTGCCGATCTGCGCCGCGGCCTCGACATTCGCGCCCGACTTGATGTCGGCGCGGATATCCTTGTCCATCGACGAAGCCGAAGCGAGCGTCAGCCCCTTCGCATCGTCGATGACCTGCGCATAGATCTGCTTGCCGGTGCGGTGCACCGACAGGCGGGCGCGGCCATTGGCCACCGCCTTGATCGCGCGGCGGACGCGGGCCTTGCGGCGCGCAGTCGCAACTGTCTGCTTGCTCATGGCTCCGGTCCTTACTTCTTCTTGCCTTCCTTGCGGAAGATGAATTCGCCGGCGTACTTGACGCCCTTGCCCTTGTAGGGCTCGGGACCGCGATAGTCGCGGATCTCGGCGGCGGTCTGGCCGACGACCTGCTTGTCGATGCCGACAACGACGATTTCCGTCGGCTTCGGCGTCGTGATCGTCACCCCGGCCGGGATTTCATAGTCGATGTCGTGGCTGTAGCCGAGCGAGAGCTTCAGGACCTTGCCGGCAACCGCGGCCTTGTAGCCGACGCCGTTGATCTCGAGCTTCTTCTCGAATCCGGCCGTCGTGCCGACGACCAGGTTGTTGATGCGGGCGCGCGAAGTGCCCCAGAGCGCGCGGGCGCGCTTGGTCTGCGAGCGCGGCTGGACGGCGATGGCGCCGTTCTCCAGGGCGACCGAGACCTCCTCGGGAACCTCGAAGGACAGCTCGCCCTTCGAGCCCTTGATCTTGACCAGCTGGCCCGTGACGTTGGCGGTGACGCCAGCGGGGACCGAGACGGGCTTCTTACCGATACGAGACATTGGATTTCTCCTGAGCAGCGGCCTGTAAGGTCAGAAGACCTTGCAGAGCACTTCGCCGCCCACGTTCTGCTCGCGGGCAAGATGATCGGACATCACGCCGCGGGGCGTGGAGACGATGGTGACGCCGAGGCCGTCGGCCACGCGCGGCATGGTCTCGACCGAGGAGTAGACGCGACGGCCGGGCTTCGACACGCGCGAGATCGACCGGATGACCGGCTGGCCCTCGTGGTACTTCAGCTCGATGTCGAACTCGGTGCGGCCGTTGCCGAACTCGGTGGTCGAATAGCCGCGGATGTAGCCTTCCGACTGCAGCACGTCGAGGACGCGGGCGCGCAGCTTCGAGCCCGGGGTCGTGACGCGCGACTTGCGCCGCATCTGCGCATTGCGGATGCGGGTCAGCATATCGCCAAGCGGATCGATGATCGCCATGGTGCTACCTCCTCACCAGCTCGACTTGACGAGGCCGGGAACCAGCCCCTTGTTGCCGAGCTCGCGCAAAGCAACGCGCGACATCTTCAGCTTGCGATAGAACGCGCGCGGGCGGCCGGTGACTTCGCAACGGTTACGCACGCGGATGCCGGCGGAATTGCGCGGCAGTTCGGCCAGCTTCAGGCGAGCGAGGAAACGCTCGTCCATCGACTGGTTCTCGTCATTGGCGATCGCGAGAAGGCGCGCCCGGCGGCCCGCGAACTTCTTCACGAGCGCCTTGCGGTGGTTGTTCTTCTCGACGGAGCTCTTCTTAGCCATCGATATCTCCTGGTTTCCGCGTATGAGCCCGAAGGCTCACTGCCGGAACGGGAAGTTGAAGTGCTTGAGCAGGGCGCGAGCCTCGTCGTCCGACTTCGCAGTCGTGCAGACGATCACGTCCATGCCCCAGACCTGGTCGACCTTGTCGTAGTTGATCTCGGGGAACACGATGTGCTCCTTGATCCCGAGCGCGAAATTGCCGCGCCCGTCGAACGACTTCGGGTTGAGACCACGGAAGTCGCGCACCCGCGGAAGAGCGATGGTGACGAGCCGGTCGACGAACTCGTACATCTTGGTCTTGCGCAGCGTGACCTTGCAGCCGACCGCCATGTTCTCGCGCAGCTTGAAGCCGGCGATGGCGAGGCGGGACTTGGTGATGACCGGCTTCTGGCCTGCGATCATGGCGAGGTCGCCGGCGGCGTTGTCGACCTTCTTGCGGTCGGCAGTCGCTTCGCCCACGCCCATGTTGATGACGACCTTCTCGATGGTCGGCACTTCCATGACGTTCTTGTAGCCGAATTCCTTGATCATCGCGGGACGGACGACGTCCTCGTAATGCTTCTTCAAACGCGGCGAGAGAGCCGCCTGCTGAGCCTCAGCCATCGATCAGATCCCCCGAACGCTTGGCGAAACGGACCTTGCGGCCGTCATCGAGCACCTTGAAGCCGACGCGGGTCGGCTTGCCGTCCTTCGGATCGGCGATGGCGATGTTCGACAGGTCGATGGTGGCCTCTTTCGAGATGATGCCGCCTTCCGACTGCTGCGACTGCTTGGTGTGTTTCTTCACCAGGTTCACGCCGCGCACGACGGCACGGCCGTCCTTCGGCAGGACCTGGAGCACTTCGCCGCCCTTGCCCTTGTCGCGGCCGGCGAGCACGACGACCTTGTCGCCCTTCTTGATCTTCGCAGCCATCACAGCACCTCGGGAGCGAGCGAAATGATCTTCATGTGGTTCTTGGCGCGCAGCTCGCGCGGAACCGGTCCGAAGATACGGGTGCCCACCGGCTCCTTCTGGTTGTTGATCAGCACGGCCGCATTGCGGTCGAAGCGGATCACCGAACCATCGGGACGCTTGATGTCCTTGGCCGTGCGAACGACGATCGCCTTCATGACGTCGCCCTTCTTCACGCGGCCGCGCGGGATGGCTTCCTTGATCGAAACCACGATGATGTCGCCGATGCGGGCGTAGCGCCGCTTCGAGCCGCCGAGAACCTTGATGCACATCACGCGGCGAGCGCCGGAATTGTCGGCGACCTCGAGATTCGTCTGCACCTGGATCATGGCCTTGATCCTTCCATTCCATATCAGCGCGGTTTCCGGACAAAGGCGGAGTGCCTAAGCCCGGACTACGACTGACGGGGGTCGATCGCCCCCTGGCCTCAATGATTCGACTTACGCCTTGGGAGCGTTGTCGAGCACAACCCAGCTTTTCAGCTTGGAAATGGGCTTCGACTCCTCGATCCAGACCGAGTCACCGACCTTGAACGACCCCGCCTCGTCATGGGCGTGATAGTTCTTCGAACGGCGCACCGTCTTCTTGAGGAGCGGGTGCGTATAACGCCGCTCGACCTTGACCACAACAGTTTTGTTTTGCTTGTCGCTGACGACGACGCCCTGCAGCACGCGCTTCGGCATTGTCCCCTACTCCTCAGGCGCTCACCGCGGCGGTCTTCGACCGCTGCAGCGTCTTGATGCGGGCGATCTCCTTGCGCACCTGGGTAACCCGAGCGGTATTCTCGAGCTGGCCGGTGGCGCGCTGGAAACGCAGGTTGAACTGCTCCTTCTTGAGCTTGAGAAGCTCGTCCTGGAGCTGGTCCGTGCTCATCACTTTGAGATCGGACAGGCGTTGAGTCGATTTCATCTCGCCCTCCTTACTCGGCGATGCGCTGGATGAAGCGGGTCTTGATCGGCAGCTTGGCGGCGCCGAGACGGAGCGCCTCGCGGGCGATATCCTCCGGCACGCCGTCGAGCTCGAACATGATCCGGCCCGGCTTGACCTTGGCCGCCCAGAACTCGGGCGAACCCTTGCCCTTACCCATGCGGACTTCGGTCGGCTTCTTCGAGACCGGCACGTCCGGGAAGATCCGGATCCAGACTCGGCCCGCGCGCTTCATGGCGCGGGTGATGGCACGACGGGCCGCCTCGATCTGGCGGGCCGTGACGCGCTCCGGCTCCTGGGCCTTCAGGCCGAACTGGCCGAAGTTGAGGTCCGTACCGCCCTTGGCGACGCCATGGATGCGTCCCTTGAACTGCTTACGGAACTTAGTGCGCTTTGGTTGCAGCATGGCTCTTCTCGATCAGCCTTACGCAGCCTGCTCGCGACGTTCGCGGCGCTCACCACCGGAGCGGCCGCCCTCGTCCGAGAGGCGCTTGTCCTGGGCCATCGGGTCGTGTTCGAGGATCTCGCCCTTGAAGATCCAGACCTTGATCCCGCACGTGCCATAGGTCGTGAAGGCGGTGGCGACGCCGTAATCGACGTCGGCGCGCAGCGTATGCAGCGGCACGCGGCCCTCACGGTACCATTCGAGGCGCGCGATTTCCGCGCCGCCCAGACGGCCCGAGCAGTTGATGCGGATGCCCTCGGCGCCCAGACGCATCGCCGACTGCACGGCGCGCTTCATGGCGCGACGGAAGGCGACGCGGCGCTCGAGCTGCTGAGCGATCGAGTCGGCGACCAGGGTCGCGTCGATCTCGGGCTTGCGCACCTCGACGATGTTGATCGTCACGTCGGCGTTCGTCAGCTTCGAGACCGTCTTGCGCAGCTTCTCGATGTCGGCGCCCTTCTTGCCGATCACCACGCCCGGACGAGCCGAGTGGATGGTGACGCGGCACTTCTTGTGCGGACGCTCGATGATGATCTTCGAGACGGCGGCCTGCTTCAGCAGCTTCATCAGGGCGGCGCGGATGGCCATGTCCTCATGCAGCAGCTTGCCGTACTCGCCCTTGTTGGCGAACCAGCGCGAATCCCAGGTCCGGTTGATGCCGAGACGAAGGCCGATCGGATTGATTTTCTGACCCATCGTTCTCTCCTCAGGCCTTGGCCGCCTGAACTTCGCGCACCACGATCGTGATGTTGGCGAAGGGCTTCATGATGCGGGCGCCACGGCCGCGGGCGCGGGCATGGAAGCGCTTCATGACGAGCGCCTTGCCGACGAACGCCTGCGAGACGACCAGATCGTCGACGTCGAGATCATGGTTGTTCTCGGCGTTGGCGATCGCGCTCTGCAGGCACTTGCGCACATCGGTCGAGATCCGCTTGCGCGAGAACTCGAGGTCGGCGAGCGCGGTCGAGACCTTCTTGCCGCGGATGAGCTGGGCGAGAAGGTTCAGCTTCTGCGGGGAGACGCGCAGGTTGCGCGCCACCGCCTTGGCCTCGTTCTCGGGCAGCGCACGGGGGGCGGAGGGCTTACCCATGGCTTACTTCCTCTTCGCCTTCTTGTCGGCAGCGTGGCCGGGGAAGGTGCGCGTCGGCGAGAACTCGCCGAACTTGTGGCCCACCATCTCCTCGGAGACGTTCACCGGCACATGCTTGTGGCCGTTGTAGACGCCGAACGTCAGACCGACGAACTGCGGGAGGATCGTGGAGCGACGGCTCCAGATCTTGATGACTTCAGAGCGGCTCGAGGTACGGGCGACCTCGGCCTTCTTCAGGAGGTATCCGTCGACGAACGGACCTTTCCAAAGCGAACGCGCCATGACGGACCTCAGTTCTTCTTCTTGCGGGCGTGACGGCTCGACACGATGAAGGTGTCGGTCCGCTTGTTCGAGCGAGTCTTCTTGCCCTTGGTCGGCAGGCCCCACGGGGTGACCGGGTGACGGCCGCCCGAGGTGCGGCCTTCACCACCGCCGTGCGGGTGGTCGACCGGGTTCATCGACACGCCGCGATTGTGCGGACGCTTGCCGAGCCAGCGATTGCGGCCGGCCTTGCCGATGTTGATGTTCATGTGGTCGGGGTTCGAGACCGCGCCCACGGTGGCGTAGCACAGGCCGCTGATCAGGCGCTGCTCGCCCGAGTTCAGGCGGACGATGACGTAGCCCTGGTCACGGCCGACGATCTGGGCGTAATTGCCCGCCGAGCGCGCCAGCGCCCCGCCCTTGCCGATCTTGAGCTCGACATTGTGGACGATCGTGCCGATCGGCAGCGAGCCCATCGGGGCGGCGTTGCCGGGCTTCACGTCGACGCTGTCGCCGGCGACGACGGTATCGCCCACGGCCAGGCGCTGCGGCGCCAGGATGTAGGAGAGCTCGCCGTCCTGATACTTGATCAGGGCGATGAAGGCGGTGCGGTTCGGATCATACTCGATCCGCTCCACGGTCGCCGGCACGCCGGCCTTGCCCCGACGCTTGAAGTCGATCAGGCGCAGGGTGCGCTTGTGGCCACCGCCGCGGAAGCGGACGGTGACGCGGCCGTTGTTGTTGCGGCCGCCGGAGGACGACTTGCCCTCCGTCAGCGCCTTGACCGGCTTGCCCTTGTAGAGCTCGCTGCGGTCGACGATCACGAGCTGGCGAAGGCTCGGCGTGATCGGCTTGAAACTTTTCAAAGCCATGATGACGATCCTTCTCAGAGGCCCGTGGTGACGTCGATGGAGTGGCCCTCTTCGAGGGTCACGACCGCCTTCTTGACGTCAGAGCGCTGGCCGAGACGGCCGCGGAAGACCTTGACCTTGCCCTCGGTGACGAGCGTGTTGACGCTCACCACCTTGACGTCGAACAGCTTCTCGACGGCCGCCTTGATCTGCGGCTTGGTCGCGGTCTTGGCGACCTTGAAGACGACCTTGTTGTGCTCGGAGAGCATCGTCGCCTTCTCGGTGATCACGGGGCCGACGATGACGTCGTAATGCCGCGGATCGAGGTTCTTGGACTGGCTCATTTGAAGCGCGCCTCCAGCGCATCGACAGCCGAGCGCGTCAGCACGAGCTTGTCGCGACGCAGGATGTCATAGACGTTGATGCCCTGGACCGGCAGCACGTCGACGTTCGGGATCGAGCGCGCGGCCAGGCCGAAGTTCACATCGATCTCGGCGCCGCCGATCACCAGCGCGCTCGACAGGTCGAGCTTGCCGAAATGGCCGAGCAGGATCTTGGTCTTCGGCTCCGCGAGCTTCGCGTCGTCGATGATGATCAGGCCGGCATCCTTGGCCTTCGACGAAAGCGCATGGCGCAGGGCCAGGGCCTTCACCTTCTTCGGCAGCTCGTGCGCATGGTCACGAACGACCGGGCCGAAGGCCTTGCCGCCGCCGCGGAACTGCGGAGCGGAAGCCGCGCCGTGGCGAGCGCCGCCGGTGCCCTTCTGCTTGTAGATCTTCTTGCGGGTGCGGTCGACTTCCGAGCGGCCCTTCGACTTGTGCGTGCCGGCGCGGCGCTTGGCGAGCTGGTAGCGCACCATGCGGGCGAGCAGGTCGGCGCGCGGCTCGAGGCCGAAGATCGCGTCGGACAGCTCGAGCGAGCCGGCCTTGCCGCCTTCAAGAGTGACGATATCGAGTTTCATCACGCGTTCTCCTCAGCCTGGGCCGTAGGAGCCTCAACGGTTTCAGCCTTGCTCTCGCCGGCGACCTTGAACTTGCCCGGCAGCGGGGCGTCCTTCGGCAGCGAGCGCTTGACGGCGTCACGGACATGGATCCAGCCGCCGGCGACGCCAGGGACGGCGCCCTCGACCAGGATCAGACCGCGCTCGGCGTCCGTCTGGACGACGCGCAGGTTCTGCGTGGTGACGCGCTCGGTACCGAGGTGACCCGGCATCTTCTTGTTCTTGAAGGTCTTGCCCGGGTCCTGACGGCCACCGGTCGAACCGATCGAACGATGCGAGATCGAGACACCGTGCGTGGCGCGCAGACCGCCGAAGTTCCAGCGCTTCATGCCGCCGGCGAAGCCCTTACCGGTGGTCGTGCCCGACACGTCGACGAACTGGCCGACGACGAAGTGGTCGGCGGTCAGCTCGGCGCCGACCGGAATCAACGCGTCGTCGCTGACGCGGAACTCGACCAGCTTCTGCTTCGGCTCGACCTTGGCCACGGCGAAATGGCCGCGCTGCGCCTTCGAGACGTTCTTGACCTTGGCACGGCCCGTCCCGAGCTGCACGGCGACATAGCCGTTCTTGTCCTTCGTGCGGTGCGCGACGACCTGGCAGTTGTCGAGCTTCAGCACGGTGACCGGGATGTGCTCGCCGGCATCGGTGAAGATGCGGGTCATCCCGACTTTCTGTGCAATCACACCGGAACGCATCGGTGCATACCTTCCTTTGGGGTCATGTCCATCCGGGTGGTACCGGAAACAGAGGACCCGTTTGATCGGATCAGAGCTTGATTTCGACGTCGACGCCGGCGGCGAGATCGAGCTTCATGAGGGCATCGACCGTCTGCGGGGTCGGGTCGACGATATCGAGGACCCGCTTATGGGTCCGCATCTCGAACTGCTCGCGCGACTTCTTGTCGATGTGGGGCGAGCGGTTGACGGTGAACTTCTCGATCAGCGTCGGCAGCGGGATCGGGCCGCGCACCTGGGCGCCCGTCCGCTTCGCGGTCGAGACGATCTCTCGTGTCGACGCATCGAGAATGCGGTGATCGAACGCCTTGAGGCGGATCCGGATGTTCTGACCGTTCATGGTCCTGGTGTCTCCGTGACGTGAAAAGGCGAAAGCCCCGAAGGGCTTCCGCCCTCACGAAAACGCGTTACGCGATGATGCTGGCGACGACGCCGGCGCCGACGGTCCTGCCGCCTTCGCGGATGGCGAAGCGCAGCTTCTCTTCCATCGCGATCGGCACGATCAGGTGCACTTCCATGGCGATGTTGTCGCCCGGCATCACCATCTCCGTGCCTTCCGGCAGGTGCACCACGCCGGTCACGTCCGTCGTGCGGAAGTAGAACTGCGGGCGGTAGTTGGTGAAGAACGGGGTGTGGCGACCGCCCTCTTCCTTGGTCAGGATGTAGGCCTC
>SCMY01000005.1 GCA_005502805.1 Rhizobiales bacterium 2SD
GCGCTACGGGCGGGGGCGGAGGCGGCGCGCTGCGCCGCGCTTGGGGCGACCTTGATCGAGCCCTGGGGGGCGCCGCGCCAGTTCGACCTGACCGCCAGCCGGCGCCTGGCGCTGGCGGCGGAAACCTCCGGCGTCCTGACCCTGCTGCTGCGAGTGGCGGCTGAGCCGCAGCCCAGCGCCGCCAGCACACGCTGGCAGGTTCGCGCGCTGCCGTCGCGGGAAAGGGAGGCGCAGGCGCCGGGCGACCCAGCCTTCGGATTACGGCTGCTGCGCCACCGCGGCGGCCTTGGGGAGCGTGAGTGGCGTGTGGAGTGGAACCGTGACGAACGATGTTTCCGGGACAGGATCGGGAGCGAGGGAGGCAGCAAGAATGGAGCGGGATATGCAGCGCCGCTATCTCGCCCTCTGGTTTCCCTATCTGGCGAGCGAACGCCTGCGCCGGCGGGCTGGCGCCGGGCAGGATGAGCGTCCGCTCGTCCTGGTCGAGAAGGACCGCGGCGCGCTGCGCCTCGCCGATTGCGACAGGCGCGCCGTCGCGCTCGGCTTGACCCGTGGCCTGACCCTGGCCGATGCCCGCGCCCGCATCCCGGAGCTGACGGTGGTCGAGGCGGACCCGGCCGCCGATCAACGGCTGATCGAATGGCTCGCTGCGCTCTGCGACCGCTTCACCCCGCTCGTCGCGCTCGATCCGCCGCATGGGCTGGTGCTCGACATCACCGGTTGCGCTCATCTTTTCGGCGGCGAGGCGGCGCTGCGCCAGCGTGTCGGCCGCAGCATGGACTGGCTCGGCCTCACCGTCTTCGCCAGCATCGCCGGCACGCCGCAGGCGGCCCGTGCGCTCTCCCGCTTCGGCCGCTGTGCCATCTCGCTCCCCGGTGAAGATGAGCAATGGACGCTGCCTTTGCCGGTCTCGGCGCTGGAGGTTTCGTCCGAGACCGTGATCGCCCTGTCGCGCGCCGGGCTGAAGACGCTGGGCAATCTTGCCGGCCGGCCCTCGCACACGCTCGCCGCCCGCTTCGGCGAGGCGCTGGTCACGAAGCTGCGCCGCATCCTCGGCCATGAGGATGCCCGGATCACGCCCCTGCGGCCGCCGCCCGACTGTGTGGTCGAGCGGCATTTCCCCGATCCGCTGCAGGATACCGACGGGCTGGAGCAGATCGTCGCCCGCCTGCTCGGCGAGGCCGGCCGCCTGCTCGAGGCACGCGGCGAGGGCGGACGCGCCTTCGAGGTCAGCTTCTTCCGCAGTGATGGCGCAGTGCGAAGGCTTCAGCTGGAGACCGGCCGGCCCTCGCGCGATGCCGCTGCGATCCTGCGGCTTTATCGCGAGCGCATCGACAGTCTGGCCGACCCGCTCGATCCCGGCTTCGGCTATGATGCGATCCGGCTCGCCGTCCCAGTCTGCGAGCCGCTCGGCACGCCGCAGGCGAGCCTCGACGGGCGCGCCGTGGAGGAGGAGGCGGTGGCCGATCTGGTCGACCGCCTCGTCGCTCGCTTCGGTCGCGAGCGCGTGCTGCGCTTCGTCGCACAGGACAGCCATCAGCCCGAGCGCGAGGCGGCGCTGGTCTCGGCCGCAGCTAGCGCACCGGAAGATGCTGCGCCCTGGCCCTTAGCCCAGCCAGACGAGCCGCCGGCCCGCCCGCTCCAGCTCTTCGAGCCGCCGCAGCCGGTCGAGACCCTGGCCGAGGTGCCTGATGGGCCGCCCTTGCGTTTCCGCTGGCGGCGCGTTCTGCACGAGATCGCCCGAGCCGAGGGGCCGGAGCGGATCGCGCCGGACTGGTGGCGCGACGGGCCGGGCGAACATACGCGCGACTATTATCGCGTCGAGGATGCACAGGGGCGCCGCTTCTGGCTGTTCCGCGCCGGCCTCTATGGCCGCGAGACGACCGCGCCGCGCTGGTATCTGCACGGGCTGTTCGCATGACCGCCTACGCCGAACCCGTCGCCGCGAGCAATTTCTCCTTCCTGCGCGGCGCGTCGCCCGGGCCGAATCTGGTGATGACCGCGTTGCTGCTTGGGCAGGCCGGTCTCGGCGTCGCCGACCGCAACACGGTCGCCGGCGTGGTGCGAGCCTGGAGCGCGCTGCGCGACCTGCGCGAGACTGGCCGGCTGCCTCCGGAGAAGGTCCGCGAGGGTGGCAGTCCCGGCGAATATATCTGGGTCGAGAACCCGGCCTTCGCCGACCTGCCCTTTACGCCGGAGTGGCTCCAGGCGAAGGCGCAGGCTTTCAAGCTCGTCACCGGCAGCCGCCTCGTCTTCGCCGACGGCACGCCGGACATCGTCGCCTATCCCGCCAACCGCGCTGGCTGGGGAAGGCTCTGCCGTCTGCTGACGGCCGGCAATCTGCGCGGGGCCAAGGGCGAGTGCATTCTCGCTCTCGACGATCTCCTGAACGATGCCCGCGACCTCCTGCTGATCGTCATGCCGGAGCGCCGGCTCGATGGCCTCACCGACATTCTCGCGCGGCTCGATGCCGCCGCGCCCGGCGCAGTCTGGCTCGCCGCCAGCATGTCGCGCCGCGGCGACGATCGCCGCCGACTCGCTAGGCTCCGAAGCATCGCGGCGCCGACCCGCACCCCGCTGATCGCGACCAACGATGTGCTCTACGATGCTCCTGAACAGCGTGACCTGCAGGACCTGCTGACCTGCATCCGCGAGGGCACCACGATCGACAAGGCCGGCCGCCTGCTCGAAGCCAATGCCGAGCGCCATCTCAAGCCGCCGCAGGAGATGGCGCGGCTCTTCAAGGAAGCGCCGGAGGCGATCGAGGAGATCCAGCATCTCTTCGGCCGCATCGACTTCGATCTGGAACAACTCAGATACGAATACCCGGACGAGCCGATTCCACCCGGCTGGAGCCCTCAAGCCTGGCTCGAAGACCTCGTCCAGAAGCGTGGTGAAATCCGCTATCCTGAAGGGGTGCCGGACAAGGTCCGCGATCTGCTGACCAAGGAGCTCGCCCTGATCGGCAAGCTCGATTATGCCCGTTATTTCCTCACCATCCGCCAGATCGTCGACTTTGCCGAGAACAGGGGCATCCTCTGTCAGGGGCGAGGCTCCGCCGCCAACTCTGCCGTCTGTTACGTGCTCGGGATCACCGCCGTGAACCCGGCCGAGAGCGATGTGCTGTTCGAGCGCTTCATTTCGACCGAGCGGCGTGAGCCACCCGACATCGACGTCGATTTCGAGCATGAGCGGCGCGAGGAGGTGATCCAGTGGATCTATGAGAAATACGGCCGCGAGCGCGCCGGCATCGCCGCGACCGTGATCCATTACCGGCCGCGCAGCGCCATGCGCGAGGCCGGCAAGGCGCTGGGGCTGACCGAGGACGTCACCGCCCGCCTCGCTTCGACGCAATGGGGCAGCTGGGGCTCGGACATCACCCGCAATCAGATCCGCCAGG
The DNA here is from genome assembly GCA_005502805.1 of Rhizobiales bacterium 2SD. Lineage (GTDB taxonomy): Bacteria > Pseudomonadota > Alphaproteobacteria > Rhizobiales > Beijerinckiaceae > Allobosea. Next base: position 3,401 of record SCMY01000005.1, read on the forward strand.
CCGGGCTCGATCCCGACAATCCGGTGATCGCTCGGGCCGTGCGCTTCGCCGTGCGCCTGCTCGGCTTTCCGCGCCACCTCTCGCAGCATGTCGGCGGCTTCGTGCTGATGCGCGGCCGGCTCGACGAGACCGTGCCGATCGGCAATGCCGCCATGGACGACCGCACCTTCATCGAATGGGACCGGGACGACATCGACGCAGTCGGCCTGATGAAGGTCGATGTGCTGGCATTGGGCATGCTGACCTGCATCCGCAAGGCCTTCGACCTGCTGCGCGACAAGGAGGGGATCGACCTTGGCCTCGCCGACGTCCCGCAGGACGATGAGGCGACTTATGACATGCTCTGCGAGGGCAAGTCGCTCGGCGTCTTCCAGGTCGAGAGCCGGGCGCAGATCAACATGCTGCCGCGGCTGAGGCCGCGAAAGCTCTACGATCTCGTCATCCAGGTCGCGATCGTCCGTCCTGGTCCGATCCAGGGCAACATGGTGCACCCCTATCTGAAGCGGCGCGCCGGGATCGAGGATGTGACCTATCCGTCGCCCGCGCCGGAGCATGGCCGGCACGACGAGCTCTACGAGGTCCTCAACAAGACGGAGGGCGTCCCGCTCTTCCAGGAGCAGGCCATGCGCCTCGCCATGGTCGCGGCGAAGTTCAGCGACATCGAGGCCAACGGCTTGCGCAAGGCCATGGCGACCTTCCGCAATGCCGGCACCATCGGCCAATACGAGGCGATGATGGTCGAGCGCATGGTCCAACGCGGCTATGAGCGCGATTTCGCCCAGCGCTGCTTCGAGCAGATCAAGGGTTTCGGCAGTTACGGCTTCCCCGAAAGCCACGCCGCCTCCTTCGCCAAGCTGGTCTATGTCTCCTCCTGGCTGAAATGCCATCACCCGGCGATCTTCGCCGCGGCGCTGCTGAACTCGCAGCCCATGGGCTTCTACGCTCCGGCCCAGATCGTCCGGGAGGCGCAGGAGGTCGGCGGCGTCGAGCCGCGGCCGATCGACGTCAATTCCAGCGCCTGGGACAATCTGCTGGAGGCGGGAGGGCCGGGCTGGAAAAGCCGCTGGGCGCTGCGCCTCGGCCTGCGCCAGCTTGACGGTTTCAAAGAGGATTGGGCGGAGCGCCTCGCCGGGGCACGTGGTGAGGGCTATCGCGACGTCGAGGAACTCGCCCGCCGCGCCCGCTTGCCGGGGCGCGCCATGCGCCTGCTCGCCGATGCGGATGCTTTCCGTTCGCTCGGGCTCGACCGGCGCGAGGCGCTCTGGGCGGTGCGCCGCCTGCCGGATGACGAGGCGCTGCCATTGTTCGAGGCGGCGCAGGCGCGCGAGCTCGGCGCGGAACGGGCGATGGCGCTGCCTTCAATGCCGCTCGCCGAGCATGTCGTCGCCGATTACCAGACGGCGCGGTTGTCGCTGAAGGGGCATCCCATGGGGCTGCTGCGCGCCCGCTTCGCCCGTGAGCGCGTCGCCAGCTGCGCGCAGATTTCGGCGATGCGCGATGGCGCATGGGCCAGCGTCGCCGGCGTCGTGCTGGTGCGTCAGCGTCCCGGCAAGGGCAATGCCATCTTCATCACGCTGGAGGACGAGACCGGCATCACCAATGTCGTGCTCTGGGCCCGGGATTTCGAGCGCTTTCGCCGCGAGGTCATGGCGGCGCGGCTGCTGCTGGTCGAAGGCCGGGTGCAGAAGAGCCCGGAAGGCGTCGTCCATCTGATGGCGAAGCGCGTCATCGACCGCTCGGCCGAGCTGCTCAGCCTCTCCGACACCCACCGCGCCGAGATCGTGCTGACCCGCGCCGACGAGTTCCAGCATCCGCAGATCCCGCGGGCACGCCATCCCCGCAATGTCCGGATCCTGCCGAAATCGCGCGACTTCCATTGAGGCGGCTGCCCATTCAATGGAAGCATGAGCGTGACTAGATTGTCGGTCTCGCTTTCAGGGCGACCGCAGGCCCAAGGAGACAGCCATGGACATCATCCGCGCCGGAACACGGCCATCCGCGAAAGGGCCGGGCGACTGGTTCAGCGGCACCGTCCGTATCGATCCGCTGTTCAATCCGCATGCGCCCGAGCGCGTGCAGGGCGCCAGTGTCACCTTCGAGCCCGGCGCGCGCACGGCCTGGCACACCCATCCGCTCGGTCAGACGCTGGTCGTCACCGCCGGCTTCGGCCGCGTGCAGCGCTGGGGCGGGCCGGTCGAGGAGATCAGGCCGGGCGACGTCGTCTGGTTCCCGCCGGGCGAGAAGCACTGGCACGGCGCCGGGCCGCAGACCGCGATGACGCATATCGCCGTGCAGGAGGCCAGGGACGGCAAGGTCGTCGACTGGCTGGAGAAGGTCACCGACGCCGAATATGACGGCCGCGGCCCGGCGGTGATGTGAGGTCAGCCTGAACAGGAGAAGGCGGCCCTCAGGCCGCCTTCTTGCCCGCGTCGAACGGGATTTCGATGTCGACGGCCAATGTCGAGACCTGGGCGCCGCGCTCCATGCGGACGTTGACCTTCTCGTTGTCGACCTGAACATGCTTGGCGATCACCTGCAGGATCTCGTCGCGCAATTTGGTGACGAGGTCGGAGCCCTCGGACGACAGGCGCTCATGGGCGAGCAGGACCTGCAGGCGCTCGCGCGCGGCCGGGGCCGACTGCGGCCGGAAGAAGAGACGACGCAGGTTCATGCCGCTTTCCTTCCGAAGAACTTGCCGAAGAAGCCGCGCTTCTCGCCGGGGATGGTGACGGGGAGGCTCTCGCCCTTGAGGCGGCGCACCGCGTCGAAATAGGCGAGCGCCGGGGCGCTGCGCTCGTCAGCCAGGGTAACGGGCGAGCCGATATTGGAAGCGCGCAGCACGTCCATGCTCTCGGGGATGATGCCGAGCAGCGGGATCGACAGGATCTCCAGCACGTCGTCGACCTTGAGCATGTCGCCACGCTCGGCCCGGGCGGGGTCGTAACGGGTGAGGAGCAAGTGCTTCTCGATGCGCTCGCCGGCCTCGGCCTTCACCGTCTTGGAATCGAGCAGGCCGATGATCCGGTCGGAATCGCGCACCGAGGAGACTTCCGGATTGGTCACGACGATCGCGATGTCGGCATGGCGCATGGCGAGGGTGGCGCCGCGCTCGATACCGGCCGGGCTGTCGCAGATCACCCAGTCGAAATGCGTCCTGAGCGCGCCGACCACCTTCTCGACGCCCTCGGCGGTGAGGTTGTCTTTGTCGCGCGTCTGCGAGGCCGGCAGCAGGTAGAGCGATTCCAGCCGTTTGTCGCGGATCAGCGCCTGCGTCAGCTTGGCCTCGCCCTGGATGACGTTGACGAGGTCGTAGACCACGCGCCGCTCGGCGCCCATGACCAGGTCGAGATTGCGCAGGCCGACGTCGAAGTCGACGACCGCGACCTTGTCGCCGTTCTGCGCCAGAGCTGCGCCCAGGGCGGCGGAGGAGGTCGTCTTGCCGACGCCACCCTTGCCCGATGTGACCACGATGACCTTGCCCATTGACCTCTCCTAGTTCCTGGGGACGCGCTGTCTGTCGATTTAGGCCATTGACCCGGCGGTGAAGGTCTCGCCTTCCAGCCAGAACTGGGCGGGCTTGCCGCGCAGGCCGGGCTCGAGGTCCTCGGCCGTCTTGTAGAAGCCGTCGATGGCGACCATCTCGGCCTCCAGCTTGCGGCAGAAGATGCGCGCTGTGGCGTTGCCGAGCGTGCCGGCCATCGCCCGGCCGCGCAGCGTGCCGTAGATATGGATCGAGCCGCCGGCGATGACCTCGGCGCCGGAGGCGACCGAGCCGAGGATAGTGATGTCGCCCTCGGTGAAGATGGACTGCCCGGAGCGCACCGGCTGGGTCACCACGAGCGAGATCGGCGCGCCTGCAGTCGGCAGCGGCGCCACGGGCATCTCCGCCGCGCTCTCGACCGGGGTGGGGGCAGGGGACTCATTGACCGGAGCGGCCGCCGCCGGCTCCTCGATGTCCCCCGTCGCCTTGCCGCCCGACATGGCTGGCGGCAGGTCAGCCCCGAGCATGGAGGGACGCGCGCCCTCGATTCCCATGATCCGGACATTGCGCGTGCCGAGCTTGCCGACGAGATCGCGCAACTGGGCGCGGTCGATCTCCAGCCCTTCGACGTCCAGCACCACCGGCCGCCGCAGGAAGAAGCCGGCGGAGCGGCCGGCGAGATCGTCGAGCCGCACCAGCCAATCCTCGAAGGGCAGCTCGGGTGTCAGCGTCAACGCGAGATAGGAGCGCCCCTTGAGGCGGATCGGCCGGGGTTGGGTTAACACGGCGGTCATCTTGGTAAATTTTCGGTTCCTCAGATGTAGGAATCGAATGGTTAACGAGCGGTAAATCTTTCGGGCGCTTCCCGGGGAAAAGCTGGACTGGAACTCCGATGCGGAAAAAGAAAAGCGTTATTTGTCAATAAGATGAATTGCGCTGTGTCCTGGGTGCCGCGGACAGGGAGTTCCCGTCGACGGGTGGCGCGGGGCCAATCTCCGCAAGGCGTGAGAAGCGCAGCCAGCGACGACTTTCGTAGGTCCGGGCGGGCCGATATCCCCTGCGGGCAAGGCGCTGCCGGGGGCCGATCAACGGCATCGGAAGGCTGCTGCCTGCCAGAAAAGACGCCGACCGAATCGCTTGATTCGATCAGCGCCTCGGCTCAGGCCAGCAGCTGCTCGCGGCTGAGCCCGCTTTTCATCAGCTCGGGCAGGATGTCGTTATCCGCCGTGAGATCGCGCCCGTAGAGCGCCGAGAAGATCGCAAGGCCCGCCTGATGCAGCGGCATCGCCACGTCGGCCAGGCGTCCGAGCTCGGCCAGCGGCAGCAGCCCGAAGGGGACGTCCTCCAGCGTATAGCGGGTGTCGATGGTGGCGGGCCCCAGCGTCGTCGGTTGGGTCTGCGCCAGCATCCGGGAGGTCTCGCCGAGCGGGGCGTCCGGCACGCCATAGGTCAGGGAGTAATGCTCGCGCATCGTCCGGACCGTGAGGCCGAACGCGGCTGCGAGGGCAAGCCGCTCGGCATCGATGGCTTCGAGCAGGCGGCCGACCGCCATGGTCAGGTTCTCGCTCTGGCCCCAGGCCTCGCCCTTCTCCATCCGGGTGAAGTTGGCCAGCGCTAGCGCCATATGGCTCTGCGGGTTGACGTTGCTGAGCGATACCGCGAGCAGGCCGTCGACGCTGCGGAAACGGTCGCCGAACAGCGTGCGGCAGAGAGCAAGCCCTTCGTCGGCGAGGCGTCGGGGCAGGGTGGCGATGTCGACCTTGCTGCGGATCGTCGCGATCTTGACCGTGCTCGGTCCGGTGCGTCGCGAACGCAGGATCGTGGTGCTGAGTGCAATGATCGGCACCTCGACGCCGCGAGTAGCGAGCAGCCGCGACAGGTAGAAGGCGCCGAGCGATGCGTGCGAGGAGATGATGACCGGCTGCCCTAGCGACAGCAGCGGCGCCATCGCGTCCATGACGAGCTTGTGCCCGTTCGCCGGCAGGGCGATCAGGACGGCATCGGCGCCGTCGAGTGCGACCGCGCAGCTCGGCGCAACGCTGGGCCGGAACTCCCCGACGATCTTGCCCTCGCTGACGAGCGGGGCTCCGGCGGCGAGCGCCTCCGTGCTCTTGCCTGAGGGCGACCAGAGCACGGCCTCGTGCCCGTTCTCTGCGAGAAAGGCGGCGGCGGCGAAGGCGGCTGCGCCCGCCCCCATGATGGCGACACGCATCGGATCGTCCTCAGCTGAAGAAGCGGCTCGGGCGGAATTCGGCGAGCTCGTTGCGCTCGCGGCCATGGACGAGCTCGTCCGCGACGACCTCGCCGAGGAAGGCACCGAGCGTCACGCCGCTATGGCTGACCACGGCATAGTAGCCGGACAGGCCGGGCACCGGGCCGACGGCTGAATAGGAATCCTTCGGGATCGGACGCGTCGCGATCCGGACGGCTTCGACGTCGACATTCTTCAGCGCCGGAACGGTCTTGATGGCGCGGTGCATCAGCTCCTGCGCCTGCGGATGCGATGGCACGGCGTCCTCGTCGCTCGCCAGCAGGCGGTCGAGTTCGTTCGAGCGCAGCAGGAAGCGCCCGCCGCCGTCCGGCCGCATGTTGACCAGGGGCGTGCGCAATGCACTCCCGAGCGGCGTGCCAGCGGGTGGGGTATAGGCGACGATGCCGAGCGTCGGCGCCAGCGGGATGCGATGCTGCGGCGTCTGGACGAGGTCGTTGAGCCAGCGGCCGGCGCAGTTCACCACGACGTCTGCCTCGATCGCCCGAGCATCGGCCAGCACGACGCCGGTGCAGCGCTCGCCGCTGAGCTTCAGGCGGTCGACGCGGCCTTCGACGAGCCTCGCGCCATGCCGCTCCAGGGCGGCCGCGACCAGGGCGCCCGAATAGGGCACTGGGTCGAGCCAGCCGTCCTGGGGATAGTGGATGACCGGGGCATTGCCGATCGCCTCGGGATTGATCTCGGGTTCGAGCCTGCGGACGTCGTCGAGGCTGAGGACCTGCGCCGGATAGCCCCAGGCGATCAGCTGCTGCAGCTTGGCGAGCGGGTCGGTGCCGTCGCGTCCGCCGGCTTCGGCTTCCGCATCCTGCCATTGCAGCACGCCGGGGCGATGATACCAGTCGGCGCCCGGGAACTCGGCGAGGATGTCCTCATGGGCCTGGCGCCCGGCGAAGTTGAGCCGGAAATAGGCCTCCGAGGTCAGCTTCTCGCAGGCATTGACCCAGGCATAGGTCACGCTGGAGGTGCCGCCGCCCGGCCGCCTTTCCTCGACGATGGTGACCTCGGCGCCGGCCTGCGCCAGGCGATAGGCCACCGATGAGCCGACGACGCCGGCTCCCACAACGATCGCTTTCATTGTCCAATCCTCGAAAGGTCAGGATCGGCCGGCTGGGCGTTCAGCCCTTGCCGACCAGGATGCGGTCCAGCCCGTAGATGCGGTCCACGATGGCCATGAGCAGGAAGGTGAGGAGGATGACGACGGTCGAGACCGAGGCCACCAGCGGATCGATCGATTCCTCGATGTAGTGGTACATGCGCACCGGCAGCGTCATCGAGGACGGGGTCGCGACGAACACGGTCATCGTCACCTCGTCGAAGCTCTGGATGAAGGAGATGACCCAGCCACCGGCGACGCCGGGGATCATCAGCGGGAAGAGCACGCGCCGGAACACCGTCCATTGCGAGGCGCCGAGCGAGATCGCTGCCCGCTCGATCGCTGGGTCGCTCGTCGTCAGCGCCGCCAGCACCAGCCGCAGCCCATAGGGGAAGATGACGAGCACATGGGCGCCGAGCAGCCCGATGAAGGTGCCGGTCGTGCCGATCTGGGTGAAGAAGCGCAGGAAGGCGACGCCGAGCACGACATGCGGGATGATCAGCGGCGACAGGAAGAGCGCGACGAAGCCGTCCCGCCCGGGAAAGCGGTAGCGTGCCAAAGCGAGCGCAGCCGGTACGGCCAGCACCATCGCGAGGCTCGCGGAGAGGGCGCCGAGCAGGATGCTGAACCAGAAGGCGTCGATGAACTGGCTGTGGCGCAGGATCGCCCAGAACCAGCGCAGCGAGAACGACGTCGTCGGCAAAGACAAGAGGTTCGAGGGCGTCAGCGACATCCACATCACCACCACCAGCGGCGCCAGCATGAAGGCGACGAACAATGTGTGGAAGGCGACCGCGAAGGCTCCGTTGCGGCTCATTGCGCGAACCTCTGATAGCGCCGCTCGACGATGCGGTTGTAGGTCAGCATGATCGCGGCGTTGACGATCAGGAGGACGATGGCGATGGCGGCGCCGAGCGGCCAGTTCAGCGTGCCCAGGAACTCGTCATAGGTCGCGGTCGCCACCACCTTGAGCTGGCGCCCGCCGATGATCGCCGGCGTCGCGAAGGCGCTGGCGGCGAGGGCGAAGACGATCAGCGAGCCCGAGAGGATGCCGGGGATGACCTGCGGCAGCACGATGCGCCGAAAGATCGTGAACTCGCTCGCCCCAAGCGAGCTTGCGGCGCGGATCACCTTGGGGTCGAGGCGCTGCAGCGCGGCCCAGACCGAGATCACCATGAACGGCACCGCGACATGGACCAGCGCGATGACGACGCCCTGCACGGTGTAGAGCATCGGGATCGGGCCCGAGGCGAGGCCCAGCGCCGCCAAGACCTGGTTGATCACGCCGTTGCGGCCGAACAGCAGGGCCCAGCCCAGCGTGCGCACCACCACCGAGATCAGGAGCGGGCTCAAGGTCACGACCAGGAAGATCGAGCGCCAGGGCGCCCGCATGCGCGAGAGGAAGTAGGCCTCCGGCGCACCGATCAGGACGCAGATCACTGTCGTGGCCAGCGCGATGCCGACGGTGCGCAGGAAGATCGTGTGGTAGTAGGGATCGCCCAGCGTGTCCGCGTAATTGCCGAAGGTCAGGCCGCCGATCTGGCCGGTGTTCAGGTCGAAGGCCTGGAAGCTGAGGCCCGCGATCATGGCGAGTGGCGTTACCAACAGCGCCGCGAAGACGAGCAGCGCCGGCAGGCTCAGCAGATTGGGGGCGCGGCGCTTGCGGCTAGCCACGGGCGGCCTCCGGCACCACGGCGGCGTCCTCGGGCGTCCAGGCGATCGAGACCGTGTCGCCTTCCTGGAAGCGTGGGGCGCCGCGATGCGGCTCGGAGACCAACACGTTCCCGACATGCGTCTGCACCGCGAACAGCCAGGAGCTGCCCTGGAAGACCCGCGACTGCAGGCGGCCGTCGACCGCTCCCGCACCGGGGGCGCCGAGCAACACCTTCTCCGGCCGCAGCGCGATCAGCACGGCTTCGCCCACCGGTACGGGCCGATGCAGTCGCCCGCCGACCTCGGCCGGCAGGCCGTCGATGCGCAGGCGCGCGGTCGACCCGTCGATGGCGGCGACCGTGGCCGGCAATTGCGAGGAGCGCCCGACGAAGGCCGCGGCGAAGCGGCTGGCGGGGGCGTCGTAGAGCGTCAGCGGGTCGGCGAGCTGGACGATGCGGCCGGCATCCATCACCGCGATCTTGTCGCAGGTCGCGAGCGCCTCGGCCTGGTCGTGCGTGACCATGATCGTGGTGGTGCCGACGCGGCGCTGGATCGCGCGGATCTCGACCTGCATCTCCTCGCGCAATTTGGCGTCGAGATTGGACAGCGGCTCGTCGAGCAGGAGCAGCGCAGGCTCGATGGCAAGTGCCCGCGCCAGGGCGACGCGCTGCTGCTGGCCGCCGGAGAGCTGGCGCGGATAGCGCTCGCTCATGGCCGAGAGATGCACGAGATCGAGCGTCTGGCGGATCGTCTGGTCCCGCTCGGTGCGGCCGATCCCGCGCATCTCCAGCCCGAAGGAGATGTTTTCCGCCACGGTCATATGCGGAAACAGCGCATAGCTCTGGAAGACGATGCCCATGCCGCGCCGGTTCGCCGGGACGCCCGCAAGGTCGCGGCCGTCGAGCAGGACGCGCCCGCCGCTCGGCTCCTCGAAGCCGGCGACGATGTTGAGCGTCGTGGTCTTGCCACAGCCGGAGGGGCCGAGCAGCCCGACGAATTCGCCCGGCTCGATCGCAAGGTCGATCCCGGCGAGCGCGGTGAAATTGGCGAAGCGCTTGGTCAGCGCCTCGAGCGCGATCTTGGCCATGGGCTTGGAAGGCTCGTTCGGGAGAGGACAGGCCGGGGCAGCCGGCTTGCCGGGATGGTCTTAGCGCTCGACTTCGCGGTTCCAGCGCTGTGTCCAGGCGGCGCGGTTCTGGTTGACGACCGGCCAGTCGATCTTCGCGAGCTTGCCGACGGCCTCGTCTCCGACGGCGAGGCCCTCCTTCTCCTGCTCGGTAAGCTCGGTCTTGCGATTGACCGGGCCGTAGCCCGCCTTGGCGAAGACCTTCTGGATCTCGGGCGAGAGCATGTGCTGGATGAATTTCTGCGCCTGCGCCGGCACGTCGCTGTCGACCACCGGGCACATCGTCACCATCAGTGCCGCGGCGCCTTCCTTGGGCTCGACGGCCTGCAGCGGCAGCCCTTCCTTCTTCAGCGCGACGGCGCGCGAGCGCGCGACAACCGTCAGCGCGATCTCGCCGCTCTGCAGCAACTCCTCCAGCTTCGGCGCGGAGGGAGCGAAGGTCACGATGTTCGGGCGGATCTCGTCCTTGAAGGCCTTGAAGCCGGGGTCGATATTGCCTTCGCCGCCGCCCTTGGCGCGCGCGACCATGATCAGGCCGTGCAGGCCGGTGGTGCTGGCGGCGCCCAGCAGGGCAAGCTGGCCTTTATAGGCGCTGTTGCCGAGATCGCCCCAGGAGGTCGGGACGGGCAGTCCTTTCTCCTTGAAGATCTTGGTGTTGTAGACCGGTGCGGTGACGCCGATGCCGAAGGCGATCGCCTGGTCGGCGAGCTTCGCGATCGGATAGATGTCGTCCAGCACCGGCGCCTTCTGGATCGGCGCGCAGAAGCCGAACTGCACCGCCTGGTACATCGGCCCGTCATCGACGATCGCGATGTCGATCTCCTGCTTGCTGCGCTGGGCCTGCAGCTTCGCCAGCGTCGCGGTCGACTGTCCGGCGACGTACTCGATCTTGACGCTGTTGGCCTTCTCGAAGGGCGGGATCACCGCCTCGCGCATCAGGCGCTCGAACGAGCCGCCATAGCCGGCGATGTACATCGTCTCCTGCGCGAGAGCGCTTGACGAGGCCCAGCCCGTGGCGGACAGCGCCAGTCCGAGCGCGAGCGAACAGATTCCGTGACGTAGAGAATTCATGCCGGCAGCCCCTCTTTCTTGCCTGATTGCCGTCAGGGTTCCGGTCGGAGGGGTATCTGTCAATTGACGAAATATGGATCGATCGATCCGGATTTGATATGGAGATGCCAAGGCGCGGGCAGATTGCAGCGTGCTTGGGGGCGGAGTGCCTTGATTTGACGCAAATCGGTCACAAGCACTGGGAAGCCTTCAACGCCGTGCTGCATGTCGGCAGCTTCACCCAGGCCGCGCGGCTGCTGCGCACCTCGCAGCCCTCGATTTCGCGGCTGCTGAAGGAGCTTCAGGAGCGTCTGGGCTTTGCCCTTTTCACGCGGGCGGACGGGCGCAGCTGGCCGACGGCGGAGGCGCTCGCTCTGCATGACGAGGTCGAACGCAGCTTCGTCGGGCTGGAGCGCATCGCCGAGCGGGCCGCCCAGATCAAGGAGCGGCGCGTCGAGCAGCTCAGGATCGTCAGCATGCCGGCCCTGGCTCACCAGTTCCTGCCGGCGGCGCTTGCCCGCTTCCTGAAGGAACACCACGGGGTCGCCGCCGCGCTTCAGGTCCAGCGTTCCGAGACGATCGCGTCTTGGGTCTCGACCCGCCAGTTCGACATCGGCTTCGCCATGCTGCCGATGGAGAAGCCGGGGGTCGAGATCGAGCTGTTCGATCCCGCCATCGGAGTCTGCGTGATGCTGCCCGACCATCCGCTCGCGGCGCGAAAGGTGATCACGCCGCGCGACCTGCACGGGCTCGCCTTCGTCGGCAAGGGCCGCGACAGCTTCGCGCATCTGCCGCTGCAGCAGGCGCTGGACGACGCCGGTTCGGTGCCGGACATCCGCGTCGACACGCCGATCGCCGCCGTGGCCTGCGAGCTGGTCGCCAGCGGCGTCGGCGTCACTGTCACCGACCGCTTCACCGCCAATGCCTTCGCTTCCCGGGGGCTCGTCTGGCGCCGCTTCGAGCCGGACGTGCCCTATAATTTCGGCGTGCTGTTCCCCTCGCACAGCCAGCGCACCCGCCTGGTCGAGGAGTTCATTCGCTTTCTGCGGAGCGAGAGCCAGACGGCGCAGCAGCAATAGGAGCTGCCAGGGCGGTAGCGCCAAGACCGGTAGGTCATAGCCGAGCACGGTGGCTTGGGACGGCGCATCTGAAGCCAGTGGTGTTCGGTGAAGCGACGGGTTGACTCGCTTGGCCGCCCGCCTCAGGATCATGCACGATCCAAGATGTAGGATGCAAGGCATTGAGCGGTGCGCGCAAGATCGAACGGGTCGTGCTCGGCGATCAGGTCTACGAGGCGATCAAGGAGCGCATCCTCGACCAGGCTTATGCGCCGGGTGAGAAACTCAATGTCGACGGGCTGGCGCGCGAGCTTCAGGTCTCCTCGACGCCGATCCGCGAGGCGTTGGCCCGGCTCGTGGCGGAAGGGCTGGTCAAGGCCGAGCCCTTCATCGGCTTCGCCACGGCGCCGTTGCCCGACCGGCGCTATTACGAGGACGTCTACAATTTCCGCGGCGTGATCGAGCCATGGGCGGCAGCCGAGGCTGCCAGGCGCAAGCCCGGTCCGGATGTCATCGCGGCGCTGCGTGGCGAGGTCGCGGCCATGATGGCGGGCGAGCCCGCGCGCGAATACCGCAGCCATCGCGGCTTCACCGAAGGCGACGACCGATTCCACCGCATCATCCTGCAGGCTGCCGGCAACCAGGTCGCGCTCAAGAGCTATGACGACCTGCGCTTCCATCTGCACATTTCGCGGCTCTACCTGACGCGCGAGCAGGATGTCGGCCTGACCCATCAGGAGCATTTCCGCATCGTCGACGCGCTCGAAGCGGGCGATCCCGATGCGGCGGCACAAGCGATGCGCCTGCATCTCGAAGGATCTTATGAGCGGCTGATCAAATAGCCGGAACGCCCCCGAGGCCGAAAACGGTCCGGTTCACCATTAGGGAGGACAAAGCATGATCCTGAAACGCATCGCCGCCGCGGCCTTGATCGCCGGCAGCTTCATCGCGAGCGCGGCGCAGGCCCAAACCCTGCGCTTCGGCCACGCCAACACCACCGCCGAGATCGCCGGCGAGCTCTTTCAGGAATTCGCCGAGCGCGTGAACAAGGGCACGGGCGGCGCCGTCACCATCCGAGTCTTCCCGGCCGAGCAGCTCGGCAAGGAGGTCGATCTCTTCAAGCAGGTCAAGGAAGGCGCGCTCGACCTCTCCGCGCCCTCGATGGCGGCGGCGTCCTCGCTGGTGCCGGCGCTGGAGATCCCGAGCGCCCCCTTCCTCTGGAAGGACTGGACCGAGGCCGAGGCGCTGATCCGTTCCGACGCCTTCGATCCGATCTTCGACGAGTTGCGCGACAAGCACAACATCGTGCCGGTCAGCCGCATCTGGTACTGGGGCTGGCGCAACATGACGACGCTCGACCGCGCCGTGAAGAAGCCGGAAGACCTGCAAGGGCTCAAGATCCGCGTGCCGGAGAGCCCGGTCTGGGTCGAGATGATCAAGGCCTATGGCGCGGCGCCGACGCCGGTGCCCTTCGGCGAGGTCTATACCGCCCTGCAGCAGAAGACGGTCGACGGCCAGGAGAACCCGATCCCGACGATCTTCTCGCGCAAGTTCTACGAGGTGCAGGGCTTCGTCGCGATGACCAAGCACATGCTCCAGAACAACATGATCGTCATCAACAAGGACAGTTTGGCCCGTCTCAAGCCCGAGCATCGCGAGGTGCTGTTCGCGGAGGCCGCCCGCGCTTCGGCGATGAACACCTATCTCCAGCAGAAGCGCGAGGCCTCGATGCTGGAGGACATTCGCAAGTCCGGCCGCTCCAAGATCGTCGAGGATGTCGATCGCGACGCCTTCGCCGCCAAGTCCAAGGTCGTCGCCACCGCGATGGAAGGGCGTTGGGGCAAGGCTCATCTCGACCGCGTGCTAGCGGCGATCGACAAGCAGCGCCAGCGCTAGCCGATCGCGATGACCGGCCTCACCTTGATCCGGCGGCTCGACGACTGGTCGAGCCGCGTGGAGGATGCTGCGCTCGCGCTTCTCCACGCCGCCATCGCGACGCTGGTCTGCGCCGCCGTCGTCTTCCGCTATGTGCTGGGCGATCCGCTGACCTGGTCCGAGGAGCTCATCCTGCTGCTTTTCGCCTGGATGGTCTTCCTCGGTATCGCCAATGCCTTCCACGCCCGCACCCACATCATCATCGACGTCATCGTGATGTTCGCGCCGCGCTGGCTCGCCCGCGCCTTCGGCCTGCTCGCCTTCCTGGCGACGGCGGTGGTGCTGGGCACGCTGACCTATTTTTCCTGGCGCTATCTCCAGCGCGAGATGCCGAACCTGACGCCGATGCTCGGCATCTCGGCCGGCTGGATGATCGCGCCGCTCTTTGCCGGCAGTGCGCTCTCGCTGCTGCACCTCCTGCGCAACCTGCTGGACGAGGGGCCCGCAGGGGCGCTCTGGTCCGACATCACGACGCGCGAGTAGCGGCCATGGTGACCTTGCTTCTCGGCGCTTTCGCCCTGCTCATCGTCGTCGGCACGCCGATCTGGATCGCCATGGCGGGCTCGGCCCTGCTGGTGATCTTCATGGAGGGCATCCCGCTCACCGTGGCGGCACAGCGCATCGTCGCCGGCGTGCAGTCCTTCCCGCTGCTGGCCATCCCGCTCTTCACCCTCGCGGGATCGCTGATGAACGCGTCCGGCATCTCCGAGCGCCTCTTCAGCTTCACCAAGGCGCTGGTCGGCCATATCCGCGGCGGCCCGGCCCATACCCTCGTCGTCGGCGAGGTCTTTCTTTCCGGCATCTCCGGCTCCTCGGTGGCGGATACGGCCGCTGCAGCGCGGGTCTTCGTGCCGCAACTCGAGAAGATGGGCTATCCGCGCGCCTTCGGCGCGGCGCTTTCGGCCGTCGCCGGCACGCTTGGGCCGATCATCCCGCCCTCGATCCTGATGGTGGTCTACGCCTGGCAGGCGAACATCTCGCTGGGCAGCCTGTTCGTCGCCGGCATCATTCCCGGCCTGGTCATGGCCGGCTGCATCATGGCGACCATCGCCATCATGGCGCTGAAGCGCGACTTCCGGCCGGCCGGGGCCTTCTCGCTCGCCAATCTCTGGAAGGAGTTCAGATACGCTTCGCTGGCGCTCTTGATGCCGGTGCTGATCATCGTCGGCTTCCGCGCCGGGCTCTTCACCGCGACCGAGATCGCCGGCGTCGCCGCCGCCTATTCGCTGGTCGTCGGCATGCTGATCTACCGTACGATCCGCCTCGCCGACCTGCCAGCGATCCTGATCGGCACGGCGCGCGAGACCGCGGTCATCCTCGCCATCGTCGCGGCGGCCTCGCCCTTCAGCTGGATCCTCGCCGTCGACCAGGCGCCCCAGCTCGTCACCGACTTCATGAAGTCGATCTCGACCGACCCGCTGGTCGTGCTGCTGATCCTGAACATCGCCTTGCTGATCGCCGGCATGTTCATGGAGACGATCGCCATCATGATCATCCTGGTGCCGATCCTGCTGCCGCTGCTGACCGCGCTGCAGATCGACCTCGTGCATTTCGGTATCGTGCTGCTGGTCAACCTCGTCATCGGCCAGGTCACGCCGCCGGTCGGGGTGCTCTGCTTCGTCGCCATGGCGATCACGCGCGAGAAGCTCGGGCCGCTCTTCCGCGAGCTCTGGCCCTTCCTGATCGCGCTGATCGTCGCCCTTGCCATCATCACCTATGTGCCCGCGCTCAGCCTGTGGCTGCCGCGTGTGGCCGGCTTCTAAGGACATCCGTATGACCAGGATCAGCGAAGTCGAGATCGTCGAGTTCTCGTTCAAGGCCAAGAACCTCGGACCGTCCGCCGAGAATGCCCGCGCCGTCTACAATATTGGCTACAAGCCCAATTCCGAGCTGGAGCTGACCAAGTTCGCCGTGGTCATCCGCAGCGAGGACGGCGCCGAGGGGCAGTATGTCATGCACTGGGGCGGCACCCGCGCCACCATGGCTCAGACGCTCTCGCTCGCACCCAACATCCTCGGCCGCAATCCCGATCACCGCGAGGAGATCTGGAACGATATGAAGCGCGAGCTCCGCCAGCATGACGGCATGGGTATCGGCCCGATCGATATCGCGCTCTGGGACTTGGCCGGCAAACGCTTCGGCGCCTCGGTCTCGCAACTGCTCGGCGGCTTCCGCAGCAAGCTCAAGACCTACGCCTCGACCTATCACGGCGACCGCAATGGCGGGCTCGACAGCAAGGAGGCCTTCGTCGACTTCGCCGAGGCCTGCTACGATCTCGGCTATCGCGCCTTCAAGGTCCATGGCTGGCATGATGGCGACGCGCGCGAGGAAGCGGCCAACGTCCTGCATGTCGCCAAGGCCGTCGGCGACCGCATGACCCTGATGCTCGACCCCGCCAACGAGCTTCGGACCTTCGCCGACGCGCTCTATGTCGGGCGCGCCTGCGACGAGGGCAATTACTTCTGGTACGAGGACCCGATGCGCGATTGCGGCGTCTCGGCCTTCGCCCACAAGAAGCTGCGCGAGATGCTGAAGACGCCGATCCTGCAGACTGAATATCTGCGCGGCTTCGAGCCCAAAGCCGATTTCCTGATCAATGGCGGCACCGACGCGCTGCGCTCCGACCCGGAATACGATCTCGGCATCACCGGCGCGATGAAGATCGCCCATCTCGCCGAGGCCTTCGGCGTCGATGTCGAGATCCATGCTTGCGGCCCGGCCCACCGCCACTGCATGGCCGCGACCCGCAACACCAATTTCTACGAGCTGGCGCTGGTCGGGCCTGACTGCCCGAACGCGGTGCCGCCGGTCTATGCCTGCGGCTACAGCGACCAGCTCGACGGCGTCGACAAGGATGGCTGCTTCCCGGTGCCGACCGGCCCCGGCCTCGGCGTGAGCTATGATTGGGACTACATCCGCGCCCATGAGACGGCGCGGGAGGTGTTCAGGCTGTAGCCTGTTGCGGCATTTCTTGCGTACTCTTCGAGGAGTTCGTCCGTCAGCCGGAAGCGACCATGGCCGAGGATCGCCGTATCCAGTTCCTGCTTGTCGTCGCCGCCTATCTGGCGGGCTTGTGTTCGATGTTCTGGCTTGATTGGCGTCTGGCGCTCGTCATCGCCTCGAACTGCTTCTTCCTCACCTACTTCGCTTTGGCCGTGGCGAACCTTGACTATCTCCACGGCAAGACCCTGCGCACGATCGCTCGCAAGAGCGATTCTCCGGCCTATCTCATCCTCCTGACCACACTCGCCACGATCGCATCGGCGTTGCTGGCGCTTTTCCTGATCCTCGACGCCGGCAAGAACCAATCCTGAGTCTGGCTGGCGCTCGCCCTGCTGGCGGTCCCGCTCGGCTGGGCCACGATCCACACCATGGCCGCCTTCCACTACGCCCACCTGTTCTGGAAGCTGGGACCGGATGGAAAGCCCCGGCGCGGCCTTGAATTCCCGGGCGATGCCGAACCCGACGCCTGGGACTTCGTCTATTTCTCCTTCGTCATCGGCATGGCGGCCCAGACGGCCGACGTGACCATATCGGCCAAGCGCATCCGCCGGTTCGTGCTCGCCCATTCGGTCGTCGCTTATTTCTTCAATGCCGTACTGATCGCCGCCGCCGTCAATGTCGCCGTAGCAGGGAACTGATCGCCCTCGCTGCGACGCCCGGTCTATGGCCGCGACGTTGATCTTGCGGGTCACGCGATGAAAGGCTGTCCACAATCGCGGGCGCTTGTAGCCGCTGGATCCATGTTGAAGCGTCCGTTCAGCCGGATTGCGAGACCTGCCACGGAAGATGCCGTCCGGCCGGTCAGGACATCGTCATTCCGAAAGCCAGAGGAGCGAGCGCGGCGAGAGCGCCAACGTGGCCGCATCATCGATCTCGAACAGGTCGCGGCCGGACTGGAAGGGCAGGTCGACGGCGACCTCGGCCGTGCCGATGCGCGCGCCATAGCGGATGCTCGCGCCGAGAAACTCGCGGTTTGCGATGACGCAGGGGATCGCCAGCGCATCGCCTTCTTTCGCGCCTGCCTCGCTCAGGCTCGCATGCTGCGGACGAAAGACGAGCCGGGCGCCGTCCGGGATAGGGACATCTGCTGCGATCGGTAGCTTGATGCCGCCTTCGATCTCGAAGCCACGATCCGCGCCGCTGCCGAGGACGCGGCCGTTGAGGATATTGGCGGTGCCGAGGAAGCCGGCAACGAAGAGGTTGGCCGGGCGCTCATAGAGCTCCATCGGCGTGCCGACCTGCTGGACGATGCCGTCGTTCATCACCGCGATGCGGTCGCAGATCGTGTTCGCCTCCTCCTGGTCGTGGGTGACGAAGATCGTGGTCAGGCCGAGCCGCTGCTGCAGATCGCGCAATTCGCGCCGGACCTGCACCCGCATCTTGGCGTCGAGATTGGAGAGCGGCTCGTCGAGCAGCAGCACCTTGGGCTCGACCGCGACGGTGCGCGCGACCGCGACGCGCTGCTGCTGGCCGCCAGAGAGCTGCGAGGGCCGGCGCTCGGCGAGATGGCCGAGCCCGACGAGACCAAGCGCCGCCTCGACCCGCCGCTCGATCTCGGCGCGTTTGACTCCGCGCTCCTCCAATCCGAAGGCGACGTTGCGGCGCACGCTCATATGCGGCCAGAGCGCATAGGATTGGAAGACCATGCCGACATCGCGCTTCCACGGCGGCAGGCCGGAGATGTCCTGCCCGCCGATCGCGACGCGGCCGGTATCGGCGCGGTTGAAGCCGGCGATCAGCCTGAGCAGCGTGGTCTTGCCGCAGCCGGAGGGGCCGAGAAAGGCGAAGAACTCGCCGGGCTCGATCGCGAGGTTCACGTCCTTCAGCACATGGTTGTCGCCATAGGACAGGTTGACGCCCTCGATCGCGACCGAGACGGCCGGCGTAGTTAGGGAGACGTTTGCGTTCATGGTCAGTGGCCCATTCCCTTGGCCTTCTGGCTGCGTTCGACGATGAGGTGCGAGAGGAAGGTGCAGGCCGCGACGAGTACGACCGCGACGACGCCGAGCGCGGCGCCAGGCCCCCGTCCGGCGGCCGACTGCATGAAGACGTAGAGCCCGTAGGCCAGCGGCGCGTCGGAGTTGGACTGCACCAGCATCAGCGTTGCCGAGAGCTCGACCGCCGCCGTCGCGAAGGAGGTGACGAAGCCGGCGAGGATGCCGCCGGTCATCAAGGGCACGACGATGCGGCGCACCGTGCGGGCCTTGGTTGCGCCGAGGTTCTCCGCGGCTTCCTCCAGCGAAACCGAGATCTGCTGGAGCGCGGCATGGCAGGCCCGCAAGGCATAGGGCAAGCGCCGGATCGCCAGCGCCAGCACGATGGTGATCCAGAGCGATGCCAGGGGCGTGCCGTCAGGCAAGGTCACGCCGTAGAAGGTCCTGAGATACCCGATGCCGAGCACGACGCCGGGGATGGCGAGCGCGGCCGAGGCCATCCAGTCGAGCCATTCGCGCCCGATCAATTTGGTGCGCAGCACGAGATAGGCGATGGCGACGCCGAGCACGACGTCGATGCCGCCGGCGAGCGCGGCATAGATCAGCGTGTTCTTGATGTAGAGCGAGCTCTCGCCGAAGACACGGCTGTAATGGGCGACCGTATAGGCGTCGGGCAGCGGCGAGAACGACCAGATCGTCGCGAAGGAGAGCAGCAGCAGGCCGAGATGCGGCGCCAGCACCAGCGCCAGGATCAGGATGACGACGCCATAGCCGAGCACCGCCTCATGCGGGCGCATCACGCGCCGAGCGAGCCCGCCGCCGCCGCGCTGGGTGGTGGCGTAGTCGCGCCCCCTCAGCGCCAGCGCCGAGAGCCACATCGCCAGCACCGAGGCGATGATCAACACGACCGAGATGACATAGCCCATCGGGTCGGCGATGCCGATCGAGGTCACCCGCAGATAGGCCTGCGGCGCCAGCATGTCCTTGACGTTGAGCAGGAGCGGCGTCGCGAGATCGTCGAAGACCTTGACGAAGACCAGCGAGGCGCCGGCGAGATAGCCCGGCAGCGCCAGCGGGAAAACGATGCGCCGGAACAGCCGGAAACCCGAGGATCCCAGATTCTGCGCGGCCTCCTCCATGGCGCGGTCGATATTGCGCAGCGCCGCCGAGAGGTTGATTAGGATGAACGGGAAATAGTGGACCGACTGGACGAAGATGACGCCGTTCAGCCCCTCCATGAAATCGATCTTGAAGCCGACCCAGTCGTCGAGCAGCAGGTTGATCGAGCCGTTGCGGCCGAAGAAGAGCTGCATCGCCACGGCGCCGACGAAGGGCGGCATGATCAGCGGCAGGAAGCCGAGCGTCTGCACGATCGCCGCGCCGCGGAAGGCGAACCGCGTGGTGAGATAGGCCAGCGGCAGCGCCAGCACCGAGGCCCAGACCACCGACATCGCCGAGACGTAGAACGAGTTCCACAGCGAGCGCATGAACAGCTCGGTGCGGACGAAGTCGTAGAAGTTGACCAGCGTGAAGGTCGAGGTGCCCTTCTCGGTGAAGGCGACGTAGATCACCGTCGCCACCGGCAGCACCAGGAAGACGAGCAGGAAGGCCGCGATGGCGAGCGCCAGCGCAATCTGGCCGGGCGTGGCGGAGAAGGCGCGGGCGGGGGACGGGGTCGTGGGGACGGCGGTCATGAGGAGCCTTGCGGAAGGGCGTCATGCCCGGGCCTGACCCGGGCATCTCCGGACGAGTGGCGCAGCTTCAACGGAGCCATATCCGGCATGAGATTCCCGGGTCGGCGCATGCGCGCCGCCCGAGAATGACGCCTCGCTACTTCGCCGCCTTCAGCGCCTCCTCGGCCTTGGCCTTCGCCTTGGCGTAGTTGTCGCGGGCAAAGCTCGCCCATTGCGCCTCGACCTCGGCCTGACGCGCGCCCTTCTCCTTGCCGCCGGTGAAAGCGCCGCGCAGCTCGGGGCTCGCGGCTTGCGCTTCCGTCACCGGCAGTGCGGCGATCAGCGTCCGCGCTTCGTCGGCGAGCGCCTTGGCCTGGGCGTTGGGCTTCTTGGCCAGCGCCGCATCGACCTCGTGCAGTGTCTTGGTGACGCCCTTCAGGGCGTCGAGCTGGAAGGAGATCAGCTGGTCGAACAGCGTGTCGACCACGGCGGTGCGGGCTTCCGACTTGTCGACGTCGAAGCCGATCATCTTCTGGAAGCGCGGATCGGTGAACGGGTTCGGATAGTCGGCGCCGGCCTTGGCATAGACGGCGGGATTGACCGGCAGGCGGCGGATGCCGGGCTCGAGCAGCACCTCCTGCCCGGCGGGCGAGAGCAGGAACTCGATGAAGGCCTCGGCCGCTGCCTTGTTCGGCGGATTGGCGATGATGCCGACATTGGCCGGCACGACCGTGGTCACCGTCGGATAGACGAACTTGACCGGGAAGCCCGAGGCCTGGGCCGAGAAGGCGAAGAAATCGATGACGATGCCGACGCCGACCTGGCCGGAATTGACCGCCTCCGGCACGCCGAAGGAGCGCTCGGTGATCGAGTGGAAATTGCCGGACATCTCCTTGAGGGTACGCCAGCCCTTCTCCCAGCCCTCGCCTTGCAGGATGGTCTCGACCGTCAGATGCGTCGTGCCCGAGCGTGCGGGGGAGGCGATCGAGACATGGCCGTAGAACGGCGCCTTGGCGAGGTCCTGCCAGTCCTTGGGGTCGGGCAGCTTGTTGGCCTTGGCGTAACGCTCGTTCCACATGATGCCGTAGCCCGAAGCCGCGAAGCCGAAATAGAAGCCCTGCGGATCATTGATCGGATAGGAGCCGATCTTCTCGGGAATGCCGGTCGCCTTGGGCTTGTAGGCCGAGAGCAGCTTCTTGCCCTTCAGCACCTCGAAGGCGTCGGGCGCCGAGGCCCAGAACAGATCGACCTGGTTGTTGGCCTTGGTCTCCTCGACATATTTCACGCCGGCATTGGTGTTGCGGTTCTGCACCTCCAGCGTCACGCCGGGCACCGCCTTCTCGAACGCCTTCTTGATCGGGTCGGTGACGTCCTTCGAGAACGAGGTCACCACGGTGACCTTGCCCGATGGCGCCTGCGCCTGGACGGCCGAGGCCGCCAGGGCCAACCCCAGCGCCGAGACGAGCGCGATCCTGCGTGTAAACATTCTGATCCTCCCTTTGGTCGTTCTGCATCCACCGGCGTCGAGGCCGGCGGTGGGCAAAGCCGGGAATCCGGATTGCCGTCGTCGCAAAACTGTCACAAAAGGCGCGGGCATGTCATCCCGCTCTTTGCCGCGGGCTGGATCAAGCTGGTGAGAGGCCGTTCCGATGCTGGGCTGGTTCCAAAAGCTGCTGCCGAAGGAAGACAAGTTCTTCGTGCTGTTCGAGGCGCACGCCGTCACGCTCGTCGCCGGCGCCAGAGCGCTGGACGGGCTGCTGTCCGGCTCCACGACGATCGAGACCGGCTGTGCCGAGATCTTCAAGCAGGAGGACCTGGCCGATGAGATCGCCGGCCAGGTCATGCTCGAAACCGGCCGCACCTTCATCACCCCTTTCGACCGCGGCGACATCGAGGAGCTGATCGGCTCGATGGACGACGCCATCGACCAGATGAAGAAGACCGCCAAGGCGATCACGCTCTACGAGGTCGAGCGTTTCGAGCCTGCGATGGCCGAGCTCGGCGCCGTCGTCGTGCAGGCTTCGGAGCGCGTCGCGCTGCTCCTGCCGATGCTGCGCGACATCAAGAAGCACGCGGTTGGCATCGGCGCGCTCGCCAAGGATATCGGGGCGATCGAGGAGCGCTCCGACGTGCTGTACGACCAGGGCCTGAAGGAGCTGTTCAAGGCCCATCGCGGGACCGATGCGATGGGCTTCATCGTCGGCGCCGAGATCTACGACCACTTGGAAAAGGTGGTCGACCGTTTCGAGGACGTGGCCAAGCGCGTCAGCCGCATCGTGCTCGAGCATCTCTGAGAAGCGTCGCGCGCCGTGGACTTCGCCAGCTTCGCCCCCGCCCTGATCTTCCTGATCGCCGTTGCGCTGCTGTTCGACTTCCTGAACGGCCTGCACGACGCCGCCAACTCGATCGCGACCATCGTCTCGACAAGGGTGCTGGCGCCGCAATGGGCGGTGTTCTGGGCCGCTTTCTTCAACTTCATCGCCTTCCTGTTCTTCGGTCTGCATGTCGCGCAGACGGTCGGCTCCGGCATCATCCAGGCGACGATCGTCGACGACCGCGTGATCTTCGGCGCGCTCACCGGCGCGATCGTCTGGAACGTCGTGACCTGGATCGCCGGCATCCCGTCGAGCTCGTCGCATGCGCTGATCGGCGGGCTGGTCGGCGCCGGCCTGTCGAAGGTCGGCCTCTCCTCGATCGTCTGGTGGGGGCTCGGCAAGACCTTCCTCGCGATCTTCATGTCCCCGGCGATCGGCTTCGCGCTGGCGCTGCTGCTGGTGCTGATCGTCTCCTGGACCTTCCTGAAGGTCGCGCCGATCAAGGTCGATTCGACCTTCCGCCTCCTGCAATTCGTCTCGGCCTCGCTCTATTCGCTGGGGCACGGCGCCAATGACGCGCAGAAGACGATGGGCATCATCGCCGTGCTGCTGTTCTCGCATGGGATGATGGGCGACACCTTCTCGGTGCCGTTCTGGGTGGTGATCTCCTGCCAGGCGGCGATGGCGCTCGGCACGCTCTGCGGCGGCTGGCGCATCGTCCACACCATGGGCTCGAAGATCACCCGGCTCTCGCCGCAGCAGGGCTTCTGCGCCGAGACCGGCGGCGCCATCACCCTGTTCATGGCGACCTATCTCGGCGTCCCCGTCTCGACCACGCACACCATCACCGGCGCGATCATCGGTGTCGGGGCGGCGCGGCGCGTCACCGCGGTGCGCTGGGGCGTCGCCCGCGGCATCGTCTTCGCCTGGATCGTCACCATGCCGGCGGCGGGCCTGATCTCGGCGCTGGCCTATTTCCTCTCCGGCCTGTTCCTGACCGGCCGCTGAGCGAAGGCATCAGCCGAGCAGCGGCAGCGCGTAAGTCGGACTTCGCCCCGCGCGGGCAAAGAGCGCGAGGCAGCTCGCCGCGTCCATCGCCGCGCCATCCCAACCGATCTCGCCGCGGTGGATGCCGCCGCCGATGAAGACGCTGTCGATGCCGGCGCCTTGCGCACCGGCGATGTCGTGCTCGAGCGAGTCGCCGATCGCGACGACGCGGCTGCGGTCGAGGCCGAGCTTTGCCAGGCAGGTGCGGTAGATCCGCGGCTGCGGCTTGCCGTGATAGCGCACCGCACCGCCCAGTTGCTCATAGGCGCGCGCGACGAGGCCCGGCGCTTCCTGCAGTCCGCCATCGGGGCTGGCGCGGTGCAGGTCCGGATTGGCGCAGACCATCGGCAGGCGCCGCGCGCTGGCGGCTTGGAGCAAGCCCATCCAGCCGGCAACCGACTGCCGGGGCGGATCCATCGTCATCAGCAGGATGAAATCGGCGGTCTCGACATCGCCGACGAGATCGAGGCCGAGCCCCTCCGCCAGATGCGCTTCGCCCTCGCGCGCCAGCAGCAGGCAGCGGCGCCCGAGCACGTGATGGAACGGCTCGTCGCGCACCGACAGCGCCTCGCGGGCATCGTCCCCGGCCGAGACGACTTCGTCATAGAGCTCGCGCGCGAAGCCGAACTTCGCCAGCTGCCTGGCGTTCTCGGCTCCGCTGCGCCCCGAATTCGAGAGAATGATCACGCGCTTGCCGGCCCGGCGCAGCATCTCCAGCGCGGCTACGGCACCCGGATAGGGCCGGACGCCGTCATGCAGCACGCCCCATTGGTCGAGCAGGAAGCCGTCATAGCGCGGCATCAGCGCCGTCAGGCTGTCCGGGAAAGTTGTGGAAATGGAATTTTGCATCATCGAGGTTGAGGCCGAGCCGGCTGTAGCCGTGGACAAGGCCACTTTAGTCGTAGGGTCAAGCATATTGCCCGGCTGGAATATGACAGTTTTGTGTCACATACTATAGCCAGCTCATAATCAAGATAGACCGGGAGAGACGCCGACTATGACCAAGATGCTGACTTGCCTGACCGCCACGACCTCGCTGCTCCTGGGCCTCGGGCTGGCCGGCGCGGCGCAGGCGCAGGACGCCTGCCCTAATCGCGGCCAGCTCGACACGATGTACTGCGACGCCAACAAGGACCTCGTCGCCGACGTGCCGACCGAGGCGTCGAAGCAGAAGGACCCGTCGGCGCTGGTCTGGGCCTATACGCCAGTCGAGGACCCCGCCGTCTACGCCAACATCTTCAAGCCGCTGACCGACCATCTCGCGGCTTGCACCGGCAAGCGCATCGTCTATTACCCCGTGCAGTCGAACTCGGCCGAGATCGAGGCGATGCGCTCCGGCCGCCTGCACTTCGCCGGCTTCTCGACCGGCCCGACGGGCTTTGCCGTCAACCTCGCCGGCGCGATCCCCTTCGCCGCCAAGGGCTCGGCCGCGGGCGTGCGCGGCTACAACCTCGTCGCCGTGGTCAAGGCCTCCAGCCCCTATCAGAAGCTCGCGGACCTCAAGGACAAGAAGGTCGCCCACACCTCGCCCTCGTCCAATTCCGGCAATCTCGCCCCGCGCGTGCTTTTCCCCGAATTCGGGCTGGAGGCCGACAAGGATTACAAGCCGCTGATGTCGGGCGGCCATGACAAGTCGCTGCTCGGCGTCGTCTCCGGCGACTACGACATGGCTGCGGTGGCCGGCGACGTCTACGAGCGCATGATCGTGCGCGGCACGATCAAGAAGGAGGATACCCGCGAGATCTACCGCAGCGCGGTCTTCCCGACCTCGTCCTTCGCCTATGCGCACGATCTCAAGCCCGAGCTCGCCAAGAAGCTGACCGACTGCTTCTTCTCCTTCCGCTTCACCCCGGAAATGACCAAGGAGTTCAACGGCGACGACCGCTTCCTGCCCATCACCTACCAGAAGGACTGGGCGATTGTGCGTGACGTCGCCGAGAAGTCGGGCACGCCCTACAACAAGTCGGCCTACGACACCGAGGCCAAGCGCGAGGCGGACGAACTCGCCAAGAAGAAGGCGCAGCCGGCGCCGGCCAAGCCCTGATTGAAGGCCCGACGCAGCCCATGAGCGCCCTTCCCGTCGCAGAAGCGCCCGGCCATGGCCGGGCGCTCGTCATCCGCAACCTCGTCAAGGAGTACCGCAAGGGCCAGCCGGTCCTGCGCGACATCTCCCTCAGCGTCTCCGAGCCCGGCATCGTCGCGATCATCGGCCCCTCCGGCACCGGCAAGTCGACGCTGATCCGCTGCATCAACCGGCTGGTCGACCCGACCTCCGGCTCGATCATGCTCGGTGGGACTGATCTGGCGAAGCTGCAGGGCGAGGCGCTGCGCTCCGCGCGCCGGCGGCTCGGCATGGTCTTCCAGGAATACAACCTGGTCGAGCGGCTGACGGTGATCGAGAACGTGCTCTGCGGCCGGCTCGGCTATGTCCCGGTCTGGCGCGCCTGGACGCGGCGCTTCCCCGAGGAGGATATCGCCCGCGCCTTCGCGCTGCTGGAATCGGTCGGCCTCGGCGACTTCGCCACCCGCCGCGCCGACCAGCTCTCCGGCGGTCAGCGCCAGCGCGTCGGCATCGCCCGCGCGGTGATGCAGGAGCCGGACCTGATCCTCGCCGACGAGCCGACCTCCTCGCTCGACCCCAAGACGTCGGTCGAGATCATGGAGCTGCTCGCCAAGGTCGGGCGCGAGCGCAATATCCCGGTGCTGGTCAACATCCACAACGTGGCGCTGGCCCGCCGCTATGCGCTGCGCATGATCGGCATGTCGAAGGGCCTCGTCGTCTATGACGGGCCGCCGGCCGGGCTGCAGGACAGTCATCTCGCCGAGATCTATGGCGGCGAAGGCTGGATGGAATGAGTGCCCCTCCTGTGACTGCCGGCGGCGGCCTGCGCGCCCGCGCCTTCCCGCCGAACTGGCCGCTGCGCCTCGGCGCGGTGCTGTTCGTCGCCTATGTGATCTACGCCGCTGGCATTGTCGACATCCGCTGGGAGCGCTTCGTCCAGGGCCTCGGCAACGGCGCGCGTTTCCTCGGCCGGATGTTCCCGCCGAATGTCGCGCCGGACAAAATGCAGCTGCTCGCGCAGGGCATGCTGGAATCGCTGCAGATCGCGATCATCGCGACCGGCGCCGGCGTGCTGCTCGCCTTGCCCGTCGGGCTCTGCGCCGCCCGCAACCTGATGCCTTTGCCGGTGACGATCCTGGCGCGCGGGTTGATCGCGCTCTGCCGGACCTTCCACCCGGTGATCGTCGCCATCCTCTTCGTCAAGGCGGTCGGCTTTGGCGCGCTCGCCGGCATCCTGGCGCTGATCGTCGCCACCATTGGCTTCATCGCCAAGCTGATCGCCGAGGCGATCGAGGAAATGTCGATGAAGCCGATCGAGGCGCTGCGCGCCGCCGGCTCGCCCTTCCTCTCGGTCGTGATCATGGGCGTGGTACCGCAGGTCCTGCCGCGGTTCATCGGCTTTGCCGCCTATCAGCTCGATTCGAACCTGCGCAATTCCGCGCTCGTCGGCCTGGTCGGAGGCGGCGGCATCGGCGCGACCCTGTTCACCGCTTTCCAGCGCTTCGACTACGACTTCGTGCTGACCATCATCATCGCGATCATCCTGGCGGTGATGGCGGGCGAGATCCTTTCCGCCTTCATGCGCCGGGTCTATCAGGACGAGGCACCGAGCGGCGAGGTCAAGCAGGGCGCCTCGGGCCCGGTCTGGCACCGCTTCACCGCGGCAGAACGCGGTATGCGCCTCGCCTTCTGGGCGGTGGCGGCGCTGGCGCTGGGCTGGTCGGTCCAGACCATCGAGGTGATCCCGGAATTCCTCTACGATGCGCCGGCGCAGACGGTCGACCTCTTCGCGCGGATGTGGCCGATCGACTGGGCCTACTTCCCCAAGACCGTACAGCAGGCGCTGATCGAGACGCTGCACACCGCGACGCTCGGCACGGTGCTGGCGATCCTCATGGCGACGCCTGTGGCGCTGATGTGCGCCCGCAACATCTCCTCCTCGCTCTGGGTCAACACGCTCGGCCGTTTCATCCTCGTCGCGACCCGCTCGGTGCACACGCTGGTCTGGGCGCTGCTCTTCGTCGCCGTCTTCGGCCCCGGCGCGCTGGCCGGCGTGATGGCGGTGGCGGTGCACTCGATCGGCTTCACCGGCAAGTTCCTGGCCGAGGCGATCGAGGAGGCCAAGCCCGGCCCGATCGAGGCGCTGCGGGCAGCCGGTGCGCCCTGGCGCTCGGTGCTGCTCAAGGGCTTCTGGCCGCAGGTGAAGCCGGCCTTCCTCGCCGTCAGCCTGTTCCGCTGGGACATCAATGTGCGCGAGAGCGCCGTGCTCGGCCTGGTTGGCGCCGGCGGCCTCGGCGTCGCCCTGCAGGCGGCGATGGACAATCTCTACTGGGACCAGGTCGGGCTCGTGCTCGTCGTGATCTTCGCGGTGGTGGTCGTCACCGAGATCGTCACCGCGACGCTGCGCGCCAAGGTGATCTGAGCCGGCTCAGGCGGGGAGGGGAGCTTCGGAAAGCCAATCGGGCAGCCGCGGCGACGCGGAGCCTGTCAGCGCGGCCTCGATGCAATCTTCGAGCGTGCCCAACCGCACGGTGCAGCCGGAGAGCCCGGGGCCGTAATGCGCGTATTTTCCGGAGTCGGTCAGCACCACCCTGGCCGTCTCCGGAAACACCGGGCGGGTGATCGAGCACCAGCACAGGTCGCAGACGATTGCGACGCCGCTCTGCTGGAGCTTCGCTGCCGTGCCGTCGGCTTGCGCGGCGGCCGCTATATCCCGCGCAGTGGTGATGATGGCGGCGAGCCCCTTGGCCAGGGGACGGCCGCCGAGCCGCTCGGCTACGATCCGGCATTCGTCGAGCGAGGCATGCGGGCTGCCGATGGCGACGAGGTCGATCTGTGAAGGTCCAGCATTGAGCTTGCGCCAACCGGCCGCGAGATCATCGCGTGTGATCGCGATCTCGTCCGCAGGGCTGCCGCCGAGGCTGTCCGCCTCCGGCGTGACACCCGCTACATGCAGCATGGCTGCGGCCGAGGTCGTGCCGAAGGCGGCACAAAGCGCCTTGAGCTCGTCTTGCGTCGGCTTGGTCGCTTCGAGCCCCCTGATCAGCGGGAGCCGGTCGGGCGAGGCCAGACCGGTAAGGTAGCCGATCAAAGGCCACGCCGCGGAGCCGGCGCCGTCCGGCAGCGCGACCCGGATCGTGCGACGGGCACGCCGGCCCTCGTCGAGGAAGGCTCCGGCGCGTGGTGCACGACCAGTGACGGCAATGCAGAAGTCCAGGAAGTCGGGATGCTTCGCCGTCCGGGCTCCCAGCACCGAATTGGCGAAGATCACCGCATTCGATTCCGACCAGCCGATCATCTCGCCGAACCCTGGCGGTTCCGGCAGGGCATAGGGCGCGCAGGTGAAGCTCGCCCGGCAGCCCATGCGCACATAGGCATCGGCGAGGCGCGCTGCGGGCTCGCCGAACGCCGGGGCGACACCCTGGCGGCGCCAGTTCGCGTGATCGACGGAGATCGCGTTCATCGTCGTCGGCACCCGGACGCGCGCGCCCAGCTCCTCCATTTTTTCGGCGAAGACGAGATTGGCCGGGCCGGCATAGATGCAGCCGTCGACATGAGCCCGCGTCACGTCGACGAGCTCGCTCGCACCCTGCTGCCGGGCCATGGCGCAGAGGATGCGCATGGCCTGCTGGGCGGCGATCCCTTCATATCCATCGAGCATGTGGCGGTCAGCTGAAGACAGCTTTAGATTCTCATGCGCCCCGGCCGAAAGCGGGATCGATAAATGCCCGCCTTCGGTCCGTATGCCCTCCGGCGTGATCGTCGCCTCTTTCGCGGAGGACAGGGCGCCAAAAGCGTCTTCCGAGAGGCGAATGACCGGAATGCGGCGCCCGAACATCTCCGAGGCGACGATGGCGCCGAGCGTCAGCGTGTCCTCGGGGCCGGCGAAGATCAAGGCGGCGGGATTCTGGCCCGAGAGCGCGAGTTCCAGCAGCACGCCCGAGCCCGAGCAGGAGCCCCGGCTGGTCGGCATCATCACGACCGCGCCGGCGAGCGCCACGCCGTGCGAGGGATGGTGCACATCGATGATCACGCCCGTGGACGGATCGACGCCACCCCAGAAGCTCAAGGGCTCGCTCAAGACGACGATCGGTCCGGCCGCGGCTCCGGGTACGATCGCAATTCCGCTATCACGGCTTGAAGCTGGGGGCATGTCGCGGACCATGAGGAGCGGCGAGCTGCAGCGAGGCCGGCACAGCGCCGTCCTTCGTCACGAGGGTGATATCACCGAATCTGAGGCGCATGTCATCTGGCGTCCTCCACGAGGCCGGCTTGCCGGCGCTTGATGGAGGAGAGGCGTGTCGAGCGTCGCCGTCAGCTCTGCGCGGGCTGCTCGCCCGTCTTACGACTCCTCAGCGAGGCGAGGATCGTCCAGCCGATGATGCCGATGGTGATCGCGGCGAGGACGGCGGCGATCGGCCGGTCGACCAGGCCGATCAGCCGGCCGTCGGACTTGATCATCGAGTTGATGAAATACTCTTCCAGCAGCGGCCCGAGCACGACGCCGAGGATCACCGGCGCGACCGGAAAATCGTTCTCCTCGAGCACGAAGGCCAGCACGCCGAAGGCGAGCATGACGCCGACGTCGAACAGCGAATTATTGATCGCGTAGGAGCCGACGATGGCGAAGAGCAGGATGATCGGCATCAGGATGCGGCGCGGTACGGTCAACACGCGCGTCGCGACCTTGATGATCGCCCAGCCGAGCGGCAGCATCATCAGGTTGGCGATGACGAAGACCAGGAAGAGCGCATAGACGTTCTCCGGGTTGTTGACGAAGATCGTCGGGCCCGGCGCCATGTTCTTCATCATCAGGACGCCGATGGCGATCGCCGTGATCGAGTCGCCGGGGATGCCGAAGACCAGGGCCGGGATCCAGGCGCCGGCCAGCGAGGAGTTGTTGGAGGCGCCGGCCTCGATCAATCCCTCGGGGTGGCCGGTGCCGAACTTCTCCGGCTCCTTCGAGAAGCGCTTGCTCATCGCATAGGACATCCAGGCCGCCATGTCGGCGCCGCTGCCAGGCTGGATGCCGATGATCGTGCCGAGCGCGCTGCCGCGGATGAGCTGCCAGGGATATTGCTTGGTCAGCCGCCACATATTGGCGAAGATCGGGCCGATCTTTTGGATCACCACCGGCGGCGCGCCGCCGCCGGAGACCATGTGGCGCATCACCTCCGAGCAGGCGAACATGCCGACCATCATCGGGATCAGCGAGACGCCGCCGAGCATCTCGGTCGACTCGAAGGTGAAGCGCGGCTGGCCGGCGGGGTTGTTCATGCCGATCATCGCGATCAGGAGGCCGATCAGCAGCGAGATGCAGGCTTTCAGCGGCGTCGAGGAGCCGATGAAGACGGCGCCGCCCAAACCCAGCATGACGATCCAGAAGAACTCGACCGAGCCGAAGCCGAGCGCGAAATCGGCGATGGCCGGAGAAGCCACCATCATCACCGCCGTGCCGAACAGGCCGCCGAGCACCGAGAACCAGAGGCCGATACCGAGGGCGAGCTCCGGCTTGCCCTTCAGCGTCATCTGGTAGGAATCGTCGACATAGGCGGCCGAGGCCGGCGTGCCGGGAATGCGCAAGAGGCAGCCCGGAATGTCGCCGGAGAAGATCGCCATGGTCGAGGTCGTGACGATCGCTGCGATCGCCGGTACCGGCGGCATGAAGAAGGTCAGCGGCACCAGCAGCGCCGTCGCCATCGTCGCCGACAAGCCGGGAATGCAGCCGACGACGAGGCCGTAGATCGCCGATGCGGTGATGACGAAGAGCACATAGGGATCGAGCACCATCCCGAGCGCGGTGACATAGGCGTCGAGCATAGCGGCTTACCAGCGCAGAGGTTCGAGCGGCCCCCACGGCAATTGCACGCCGAGGCCGAGATAGAAGATCGAGTGGATGACGAGTGCGGCGGCGAGCGAAAGCCCGATCGCCTGCAGCGGCCTGGTGCCGCCGGCCAGGAAGAGGATGACGAGGATCAGCGTCGCGCAGATCAGGAAGCCGAGCGTCTCGGCGAAGAGCATGTAGAAGATCACCGCCGCCGGCACGAGGAGCAGGCGCGCAAGCGCGCCACCGCTGCGGGCCCAGTCGGCGCGGCCGACCAATGGGCTGCCTTGCGTCGCGCGGGCGCCGCCCACGGCGAGGATCGCGGCGCAGAGCGCCAGCAGCCCGGACAGGATCAGCGGGAAGGCCGAGGGTCCCAGCGGCTGCTGCGACGGGTTCGGCAGGTTCCAGGAGGCGACCGCGACCAGGCCCGACAGGGCAAGGAAGAGGAGGCCTCTGAAGAGGTTGTTGAATTTCATGGCTGGAACCTGTCGATCTTGCCGGTATCACGCCGTCTTTCCGGGGCAGGCCATAGGCCTGAGCCCGGAACCCGTGAACACGGTGCTTTTCAAAAAGGGCTCATATCGCGCGCCCATCCCGGCGATACCGGCGGATATGGGTTCCGGGCTCGCCGCCTTGCGGCGTCCCGGAATGACGATGTGACCACTACTGACGCAGGCGCAGTCCGAGCGCGCCCATGATCTCGCCGTTGTTCTTGTGCTGTGTGGCGAGGAAGCTGCCGAAGGCCGGCCCCTTGGCGAAGGCGTAGCCGAAGCCGCGCTCGGTCAGGAAGGACTTGTAGGCCTCGGAGTTCGCGACCTTCTCGGCGGCTTCGACGAGGCGCGCTGTGACATCCGCTGGCAGGCCCGCCGGGGCGGCGAGGCCGCGCCAGGTGCCGCCCTCATACTCCTTGCCGATCGCATCCTTGACGGTCGGCACGCTCGGGAAGGCGCCGATCTTCTCCTTCGACATCACCGCCAGCGACTTGACGCGGCCGGCGTCGAACATCGGCTTGCCCTCGGGCAGGGAGGAGGGGACGATCTGGACGCCGCCGGAAGCCAGTTCCTGGAAGCCGGGGGCCGCGCCCTGGCTCGGCACCACGACGACCGCCCTGGGGTCGATGCCTTCCAGCTGCATCAGGCCGGCGAAGGCGAGGTGATAGGCTGCGCCCGCCGCCATGCCCGACAGCTTGTACTTGCCGGCCGGCTGCTTCTTGATGTCGTCGAGCGCGGCGCGCAGATCGGCCCAGGGCGAGTTCGCGGCGACGTTGAAGGCGGCGGAATCGAAGTTCACCAGCGCGATCGGGGTGAGCTTCTCATAGGTGAAGGGCGCGGTGTTCGACCAGTAGAAGGTCGTGACCTCCGCGGTCGCGAGACCGATCGTGTAGCCGTCCGGCTTGGCGTTGACGATCTCGGTATGGCCGACCACGCCGCCGCCGCCGGTGCGGTTGACGACGTTGACCGGCTTGCCGAGCTCCTTTTCCAGCCCGGCCGCCAGGATGCGGGCGACGGCGTCGGTGCCGCCGCCGGCGGCCCAGGGCACGACCAGGGTGATCGGCCGCTCGGGCCAGGCGGCGAAAGCGGGCAGCGACACCGCCGCGACGGCGGCAGCGAGCAGCAGTTTTGCGAGTTTCATGGCGTTTCTCCGTCTGTCGTTTTTTTGTTTGGGCTGGTTCCACCCGCCAGGGCGGGGTTGGAAAGCATGTGGCCGCGCGTGTAGCCGAGGACTTGGCGCATCGCCTGGCAGGCCTGCTCGGGCTCGCCGGCGGCGATCGCGTCGACGACCGCGGCATGGTTGGCGAGGTTCCCGGCGAAGACGTCGACGGTGAAGTCGAACATCGCGCTCAGAATCGTATCGATCGCGCCGCGGAAGCTGCGCAGGATCGGGTTGTTGGTGGCGTCGAGGATCGCAAGGTGGAAGCGCTTGTCGGCGGCGATGGCGGCCTGCGGATCGTCCTGGTCGGCCTCCATGGCGGCGAGCGCGGCGCGGATGCGGGCAAGGTCCTCGGGCGTGGCACGGGTCGCCGCCAGTGCCGCCGCTTCCGGCTCGATGATCTCGCGAGTCTCTTCGAGGGCGAGCAGCAGGGCGCGATCGAGCCCATCCTCGCCGCGCATCCAGCCGAGCACCTCGCGGTCGAGCAGCGTCCAGTCATGCTGCGGGCGAACCTGCGTGCCATGGCGCGGCCGCACGGTGAGCAGGCCCTTGGCGACGAGGATCTTGACGGCCTCGCGCACGACGCTGCGGCCGGCGCCATAGCGCTCGGCCAGTTCCGGCTCAGGCGGCAGCACGGTTCCCGAGGCGATCTCGCCACGCACGATCGCGGCCCCGAGCGCCGCGACCATTGTGCCGATCTTTCCAGGCTTGCTGCCTCGCGCCATGACCTGTCTTCCCTCCCGCGGCCGGAAAATGTCATGTCGCGGGCTTGCGTGCAAGCATTCATCTGATGTTTAACATCTGATCATTGAAACGAGGTGCGACCATGACCACTGAGACCGCGTTCACCGGCATCCATGCGATCCTCTACGCGCTGTTCGATGCGCAGGAGCGGCTCGACCGAAAGGCGATGCGGCGGCAGGTCGAGATTTGCCTGGAGCACGGCGCGCACGGCATCGCGGCGCTTGGCCTCGCGACCGAGGTCTCCAAGCTGACCGTGCCCGAGCGGCGCACCGTGATGGAGTGGACGTCGGAGGATGTCGGGGGCGCAAAGCCGCTCGGTTTCACCATCTACGGAACCTCGGTCGCCGAGCAGGTCGAGCTGGTCAAGGCGGCCGAGGCGGCGAAGGCCGACTGGGTCATCCTGCAGCCGCCCATGGTCGGCAACTTCGCGGCGGCTGAATACATCCGCTTCTTCGGCCGGGTCGCGGATGCGACGAGCCTGCCGGTCGCGATCCAGAACGCGCCGGCCTATATGGGCCGCGGGCTATCGGCCGAGGATATCCGCAGCCTCGTCGCGCAGCACCCCAACATCCAGCTGGTGAAGGGCGAGGGGCCGGCGACCGAGATCCGGCAACTGATCGAGACGACAGAGGGTCGTCTCCCGGTGATGAACGGCCGCGGCGGGCTGGAGTTGATCGAGAACCTGCGCGCCGGCTGCGTCGGCATGATCCTCGCGCCCGAGATCATCGACTTCACGACCCGGGCCTATGACAGCTTCATCGCCGGCGACGAGGCCGAGGCGGAGCGCATCTATCGCGAGGTGCTGCCTGTGATCGTGTTCATGATGCAGTCGCTGGAGAGCCTGATCTGCTACGGCAAGCGCGTCTTCGGAGCGCGAGCGGGCATCGCGATCCATGATCGTGCACCGGCCATGCGTCCGACGAGCTTCGGCGAGGACCTTGTGCGCCAGCATGCGGCGAAGCTCGGCCGGTTTTCCGTCCCGGGGCAGAAGGGCTAGCGGAACGTAGCTCGGTTCGGCTGCCAGACTGCGCGATGCATGGTTGGCGAACCCCACATCGCACTGGCGCTTGCTGGAGCCTGCTTCCGGTCGATCTCTATCGAGATCGCCTGCGCGACCGCAGTATGATTCGTGTTGTGCTTCGCGGGCTCGTCAGGGGGCTGCCGTCCAAAAGAAGTGGGGGTTGAGTTTTTCGCGCCGCGATGGCCGCTCGGGATGCATGGCAGGTCGCTGCCATGCGGGTTGTGAACTGCCGTTCAAAAAACGGCCGGTCGAACCGGCCATGACCGAGCCACCATAACTGTACGGCGTCATGCAATGCCGCCAATAGTCGACCGGCGCGTGGGGGACTGCGCCAGGGGGCGAGGTGCCGGGATGCAGACGCTGGGTGTGGAGGTCGAGCGGTTGCTCGCCCATCCGCGGTTCGATCGTGCCGCGCAGCAACTGGCCCGGGGCTTCATCGCGGTGCAGACCGCTGCGCCACGGCTGGCCTCGCAATTCGCGACCCAGCAGCGCTGGCTGATGTCGCATGCGGCATTGGCCCATTATTTCCGCGGGCTCAGGGCTGGCCGGCCGGGCTTGTCACGGCGGGAATTCGTCCTGGCTATACTCACTCACGGGCTGGCCAGCCGAAACACGGCTGCCGCATTCTTCGTCGAAGCGTTGCAATACGGGCTCCTCCTGCAGACGAAGGTGCATGCCGGCCTGGTCGAGCCTGCGCCTGCGACCCTGGAGGCGCTGGTCGAGTGGTATCGCATCCATCTGGCTGCGCTCGATTCGCTCGACGGCGGCATCAGGGCCGCGCGCTTGCAGGAGGCGAGTGCTGCTCTCTTGATGGCGATGGAGCCCGCTACCGCCGATGCTCTGCTGTCATCCGAGCTGATCCGTGTACCGCCACCGGCCTATGCGGTGCTCGCCTCCGTGGACGAGGGCGGCAGCCTGATGGATCGATTGATCGTCGGGGTAGACATGTCCGCCTCGCCCGATGAGGAGAGGGTCGTGACCGACGTGACCTCGGTCTCGGCGCTTGCCCGTCCTTTCAACCTCTCCCGAACGCATGCTGGCCGCACCATCGCGGCGGCCGTGGCGACGGGCAGCATTGGCTGGAGTGGGGCGCGAGGGCGCTCGCCCATCTGGCTGTCGCGCCGCTTCCGTGCCGATTATGCACGCTTCCAGGCCACGAAGCTTGCCATCATCGCTGTAGCCTTCGAGCAGGCTGCCATGGGCGCGGCGCCAGCCAGGCCGAGCGCCGTCATCGCTGCGAGAGCGGTTCGTGAGCCTTCGGACCAACCTGCGTGCTGACCGGATGCAGACTGCCGGTCAGCTGGCGCCAGCATGGCCAGGGGCGCTTGTCCTGATCGCGCGGCGCTTCCCTGCTTCGGCGCGGTTCTGATCGTGCCGGTGGGGTTGCCCGCGCCCGGTGCCGGCCTTGAACAGATGATGAGCAGGCTAATCGCATTGTCTTCGGCTGCGGAGGTGAACCGTTGTTCGCATTCGGCTCTTGCTGCGTTGATCAACAATGCAGTTCCCGCAATATCCGATCTGACCATTTTTGACACCCGTATTGCGCAGGTTCGAGCAGTTTGAGACATCGTTGCCGTTCCGAACGCGGCAATGCTTTTGCAGGGCGATATATCGCGGCTGAGGGGGCTTCGGGCGAGTTGGCGAGACAAGCCGCCGCGCGGGGAACGAACGCAGGCTCCGGGTCTGCGATCTGATCTGGGTGGGGGCGTGACGGTGCGAACGATAGTCGGCTTGGTGACGCTGGGCGCGGTCCTGGTCGTTGGCGCGGGGGGTGCCTCTGCGCAATCGACGGCGCCGAAATCCGGAGGGGCGGCCGTGCCAGCCGCCCAGCAGGTCTCGACGGAACCCAGCAGCACCACTGCGAGCTTTGGGGACTGGGTGCTGCGCTGTCAGCGTGTCTCCGATGGGGCCAAGATCACCCGCATCTGCGAGGTCGCGCAAATCCTGCAGAGCCAGGGGCAGCAGGCCCCGATCGCCCAAGTCGCTCTGGGGCGTGTTGGCAACGGTGAGCCGCTGCGTGTCACGGCGGTGATGCCGGTCAGCGTTTCTTTCCCGAGTACTGTGCAGATCGTCATGGGAGAAAAAGACGCAAAGCCGCTCGACTTGAGCTGGCGGCGCTGTATCCCGACCGGCTGCTTCGCCGACGCGGCGCTCGGCGACGACATGGTCAAGCAATGGCGCAAGGCCAGCGAGCCCGGCCGGATCGTGTTCAAGGACGCTGCCGGCCGCGAACTGGCCCTGCCATTGTCGGCCCGCGGTCTCGACCAGGCCGTTGACGCCCTCGCCAAGGAGCGGCTCTGACCATGGCCCGGCGCCGCGCAGCCCGTTCGCAGGTCGCTGCCGGAGCCGGCGGCGTCGTGCTGCGCCATGTTGTACGAGGGGGCAAGCCACGCGCCGTTCTCGCCGCCTTGAGGCAACGCTGCCTGGTGGGCCAGGCGATGGCGCTCGCGCTCTGGAACGCGCCGGCCTTCGCGCAGAACGTGATCACGCCGGATGGACGGACCCAGACCGCCGTCTCGGTCGTCGGCAACACGACGACGATCACGACCAGTACGATCGTCGGAGGCGCCGGCTACAATTCGTTCTCCCGTTTCGAGCAGGGCGCCGGCACGACGGTGAACATGTACCTGCCGCAGGATGCCGGCGTACTGGTCAACATCGTCCGCGACGGGCCGGTCGTCATCAATGGCATCCTGAATTCCTACCGGAACGGCCGGATCGGCGGGCATGTCTATTTCTCGGACTCCGCCGGCTTCACCGTCGGGCCGAACGGCGTCATCAACACCGGCCGGCTGACGGTCAACACGCCGACCCGCGAATTCCTCGATCAGGTGATCGGCCCCGATGGTGTCGTCAACGAAACCATGGCCGCGAGGCTCCGGGCGAACGACGTGCCGATTTCGCCCGACGGCAAGATCGCGATCGACGGTACCATCAACGCGCGCAGGGGCGTTTCCCTGAACGGGCAATCCGTCAGCGTCTCCGGGCAGATCAAGGCGAATACTGCGCCTGTCGAGATTGCGGAGCGGCGTGAGCGGCACCGCACCGCCTTCGCCCAGAGCGTCAACACCACCGGCCTGCGGCATGGGGCGGCGATGGTCGCCCGCAGGGGCGGCGGCATCGAAATCGTCGCGGCCGGCTCCGTCAATATCTCCGGACGGGTGAGTGCCGACGCCACGGCGCGCCGCGCCGCTGGCACCATCAATGTCCGCTCGGGCAAGGGGACCACCCTCGCACGGACAGCGAAGATCACCGCGACGGGAATGGTGCCGGTGCGGGAGCAGGCCCAAGCCGTGCCCAGCCATGGGCCCCTCCCGGCAGCCGTCAACACCGGCAGCAGCGATCCTGGCCGCGACGGCGGCAAGGTTTCGATTACATCGGACGCGGCGATCGCCATCGCGCGCGGCGCCATGATCGATGTCAGCGCTGCCCGGAATGCGGCTGGCAAGGGCGGCTCTGCAATCCTCTTCGCCGGCACCAATCTCGATGCCGAGGACGGGGCGGTGTTCCGCGGCACCGCGGGTACGAGCGGCGACGGCGGCTTTGTCGAGCTCAGTGCGAAGCAGGTGGTCACGCTTGGCGCGATCGACGTCGATTTCTCGGCTCGGAACGGCAAGGCGGGCCTGCTCTACATCGATCCGATCGACATCGTGGTCGGGCCCGGCGGCCGCTCCAACACGATCGTCAACGGTACGGACGTGATCCTGGAGGCGACGAACAGCATCACCATCCTCGGCGAGGGGATGATCGATACCCGCAATTTCAACCGTAACGCTGAGGGCGGAGTGCTCTCCGCCACGAATCCGTCCATCGGCAATTCAGGCAACATCACCATCGAGGCGCCGCGGATCACCGTCGCCGGCCAATTGCTTGCCGGCGTCAGCCCCGGCAGCCTCCATGCGGCCGGCGACGTCACGCTGACGGCGAGCGCCACTGACGACCGCAACTCGGGCAAGGCGAGCGCCGAGGCGATCATCGAGGTCAGTGGCACGATCACCGGCCGCGACGTCAAGCTGCTGGCTGACGCGACTGGCAAGTCCTCCTTCATCAATCTCGGCCCCGGCCTGGTGATGTTCACCGGCCAGACGCAATACGCCATCTTCACGGGCCTCAACGCCGGCTATGTCGCGAGCGACATCACGGCCCGCGTCTCCGTCAAGGACGGGGCATCGATCACCGCGACGCGCGATCTGGTCGTCAGCGCGACCGGCTCGCAGGAGGCAGCGTTTCTGGCCGCCTCGGTCACGGCGGTATCGCCGGTGGCGGCGTCCGTCACCTATGCGGATCTCAAGGCGCGCGTGACCGCCGAGGTCGAGAGCGGGGCATCGCTGACGGTCGGCCGCAACCTCACCGTCGCGGCGAAGAACGAGGCGACGCTGGGCGCGGCGGCGCTCGCGGCCTCGGCCGGGCAGGGTCTCTCCGATTTCGCCGTCGCCGTCGGCCTGACCGACATCGAGACCAAGGCGATCGTCAGTTCAGGAGCCGAGGTCACGCTCGGCTCCTCGTCGAGCAATGTCCGGGTCTCGGCGATCAACGAGAACTCGTTCTCGACGTCGGCGACCGCCATGTCGATCAGCGGCGGCATGGTCGGCCTGTCCGTCGCCTATTCCGACACCAAGGCGAGCGCCGAAGCGCGGCTCGGAGCCTCGCTCGGCTCGAGCGGCGGCCGGATCGGCACCGTCACGGTCGAGGCGATCTCCGACAACAGCAAGAACGCGACGGCCTCCGCGGTGACGCTCGGCCAGAATCTGGTGATCGAGACCCTCCAGATCGCCAATGCGATGGAAGTGATCTTCGCGCCGCTGACCTCCCGGCTCGGCCCGCGCGAGATCGGCAAGTTCGGCAGCACGATCACCCTGGCCAAGACCGATCTCTCGGCTGTCGCCTCGATCGCGGCCGATGCCGGTGACGCCGCTCCGACGATCTACGCGACCAAGACCGCGGTGGTCAGCGATGTCCGAGATTTCGCCTTGCGCGCCGCAGCCGACGCCGCGATCAGCTCGAATTCCAAGAACCCGACCGCCGTCAATCCGGAGGCGCTGGTCTCGATGGCGGCCGGCGTGGTCTATGGCGATTTCCGTCACACCTCGCGCGCCTCGATCGGCTCCAGCGTCATCGTCGACTCCGACCGCATTGGCGTTTCCGCGAAGAACGAGGTGCCGATCGCCAACACCTGGACCAACTGGGGCGGTTTCAACGAGACGTTCACCCATCTGAACGGCACGGCCGGCGTCGCCGGCAATATCCTGACGAGCTATGCCAGCGCCACCACGGAATCGCGCGATCTCGGCCTGGCCGGCGCGGTCAACTACTACAAGATCGCCAACGAGACCGAAGCCTATGTCGGGCCCGGCGCGACATTGCGCCAGAACAACGGGCTCGGCTCCTGGAACGTCGCGCTTGGCACCGGCGCGCTGGCGAGCTTCGACAAGGTCGTCACGGTCGCCGCCAGCACGAAGACCGAGACGATCGACGTCGCCGGCAATTACGGCATCTTCTCCGGGACCGGTACTTCCGGCGGCACCGGAACGGCGGTGGGCGGCTCCTTCGCCGATCTGCAGCGTGAGAGTCGCACGGTGGCGGCGATCGGGGCCGGGGTCCGGATCACCGCGCTGGAGCTGGCGGTGACCGCGAAGACCGAGGACAAGATCTTCGCGATCGCTCCGACGTCGGGCAAGGCCGCGGGCACCTTCGCCGCGAACGGCATCGTCGTGCTCACCAGCATCGACAATCATACGCTCGCCTCGATCAGCAACCAGGCGATCGTCGACGTCACGTCGATCGACGTCGATGCCCGTCAGTTCGTCTCGCTGTTCACGCTGACCGGCGCGCTCACCTATGGCAGCGAGAATTCGGTCGGCATCTCGGTCGCGGCGCTCGATACGGCCGGCGTGACACGCGCCTATGTCGGCGACAACTCCGCCGATCTGTCGGATAACCGGCTCGGCAGCGGTTACGGGCGCGGGCTGATCACGGCTCGCTCTCTCGACGTCGATGCGGTGACCGACGGGCGCATGATGGTCGCCTCGGTCGCCGCTGCGATCTCCGATCCCAACGCGTCCAAGCTCAGCTTCTTCAAGGGCATCGCCGCCGGTGGCGATGCCGCCGCCGCCGTGAAGCGCTCGGGCGCCAGCGGCAGCATCAGCCTGACGGCGGCGGGCAGCGCCGCCGTCGCGACGACCACGCTGGGGACCTCCGCCTGGATCGACGGCGCCGCCGTCATCGGCAAGGACGGTGGCGTCGTCGCCACCGATGTCGCGGCGACGAACGCCACCATCGCCGATGTCGGCTCCGGCACGGCGGCGCTCAACCTGGCCGGCAAGGCGAGTCCGCTGAGCGGCTCGCTCGCCGGTGCGGTCGCGATCGCGACCTTCGACAACAGCACCGATGCGCGCATCGCCGGCACGACGATCACGCGGGCGGGCGACACCTCGGTGCAGGCGCTCGCCGGCGGGCGCCAGACCGTGGTTGGCGTCAGCATCGCGGCAGGCCGAAACAACAGCGGCGCCGCCGCCGTGTCGGCCGCCGTCGGCATCGTCACCGACAGCGTCACCGCCCAGATCCGCAACTCGACGATCGACGGCCTGTCCGGCGCCTCCAGCGGCAACGACGTGCTGGTGAACGCCTATCGCGCGACCGATATCGGCATTGGCGGCGGAGCGGCCTATGCCGGCGTGCAGGCCGGTCTCGGCCTCGCGGTCACCTACAGTTCGATCACCGATCCGTCCGGCCGCGACGGCGCGGCAGCGCTCATCACGGACAGCTCGCTCTTCGCCGTCGACAAGCTGACCGTCGCGGCGCGGACCTCGAGCCGCATCGTCTCGGGCGCCATCGCTGGCGGCGGCGGGCCCGATTCGAACGGACTCGTCGGAACCATCGTCATCAACGAGGTCAGTCCGACCACCCGCGCCGCCGTGGCCGACAGCGCCGGAGCTCCGTCGCGCATCGCGATGGACGGCGATGTGCTGGTCGTCGCCGATGGCGGCAAGGACAGCACCCTTGACGCCGCGCTGGGAAGCCGGCTCGCCAATACCGACCAGGGCCCGATCGACTTCACCGGCCGCGCCACCAATGCCAATGCGGCGGCGAACCCGGTCGGCGCCTCGATCATCGCCATTGCCGGCGTGCTGCAGGGCGGCAGCAACAATGCCGGCGTCTCCTTCCTCCGCAACACGATCAGCCAGTCGCATATCGCGCTCATCGCGAATATCGACCTGACGAGCTCGACGGCCGTGACCGTGCGGGCGCAGGACGGCTCGCTGATCACCGGAGTGGCCGTCGGCGCCGGTCTCGCGACAGGGCAGTTCGCCGGCGTCGCCTCGGTCGTGCAGCAGACGATCGACAATGTGATCAGCGCGCAGGTCATCGGCGGCAGCATCATGAGCCGCGATGTCGCCGTGCAGTCGCAGGCGTCCTCCGCGATCCGCGGCAGCGCCGGCTCGCTCGGCATCGGCATCGGCGCCGCCGCCGTAGGCCTCTCCATCGTCGACAGCAGCATCGCCAACAACGTCGCCACAGGGGTCGACGGCGCGCAGATCCGCGCCTCGCGCGATGTCGTTCTCACAGCCGGCTCGACGGCGACGATCGACACGATCGCGATCGGCGTGGCGATGTCGCGCAATGTCGGGCTCGCCGGCTCGATCGCCAACAACACCGTCGCGACAGATATCGGCGCGATCATCACCGGCTCGGACATCATCGCCGGCAACAATCTCGGCGTCTTCTCGGGGAATACCGACCGGATCACGGTCTCGGCCGGCGCGCTCGGCGTCACGGTTGCCGCGCCCAGCGTCGCGGGCGGCGTCTCGGTCGTCAACAACACGGTCGGCGGCGATACGGTCGCCCGGATCGAAGACAGCAGCGTCGACGCGCGCGCCGGCGGAACCGGCTCGCTGAGCTACAGCGCCGGCCAGCTTCTCACCGCCTTCGATCTGAGCACGGCCAACGGCCCGAGCGCGGCGCAGCCCTCGCTGGCGATGACGGCCCGCGCCGTCCATGGCCTCGGTGTCGTCGCGACCTCGCAGCAATCCGTGCTGGCGAATGCGGTGACCGGCGGTGTCGCCGCGTTCCCGATCTCCGGAGCGGTCGCGATCGTGCCGGTCCGCAACGTGCTTGGCGGCAGCACGAGCGCCACGATCGATTCGAGCCATGTCGGCACCCGCCTGACCGGGACCGACAGCACCGCGGTGGCCGTGGAAGCCGCCAGCCATTCCTATGCCGGCACCTTCATCACGGTCGGCGCCGTCGGCGGCATCGCCGCCAGCGGCGCCAACACCACCAATGTGATGGAGCGCAGCACCAGGGCCGCGCTGACGAATTCGACCACCGGCACGACGACGCCGGGCTATACCGGGCCCGGTGTCAATGCACTCGATATTGCGTCGAACGCCTCGCAATCGGCGTCGAGCAATGTGCTCGGCTTCGCCCTTGGCGCCGGCGGCGCCGCCGCGATGGGCATCGTCAACACCTTCGCGGCCTCGACGAGCGCAGCGCTTGACCAGGGCCTGGTCACGGCCGGACGTGTCGGCGTCGCCGCCGACAGCCGCAACGGCTTCAATGCCGTGACGCGCACCGCGGCCGGTGGTGCGGGTATCGGCATCGGCGGCGCCTTCATCGT
Source organism: Rhizobiales bacterium 2SD (assembly GCA_005502805.1). Classification (GTDB taxonomy): domain Bacteria; phylum Pseudomonadota; class Alphaproteobacteria; order Rhizobiales; family Beijerinckiaceae; genus Allobosea. The sequence continues at coordinate 46,956 of SCMY01000005.1, forward strand.
CGGCACCAGCCGCAACGAGACTCTCGCGACGGTCGGCGGCGGCTCCGGTCAGACGGCGCTCAACCTCAATGGCGGCCTCGCCGTCGCTGCGGTGAGCCGCAACGCCTTCACCACCGTCGCGACGGGTGGCGCGGTTGCCGGCGTCGCTGGCGTCGCTGGCATGGTCAGCTTCGTTGATGTCGACAACGAGACGCGGGCCGGACTCTATGGCGCGCAGGTCGCGATCCGGCCGGGCGCGACGCAGACCGTCGGCGGCATCACCGGCGCGGCCGGCGTCAGCGTCGCCGCCTCCGAGACGACGAGCATCACGCCGAAGACCGCTGCGGGGGCGAACGCCAGCTTCGCCGCCGGCGCGGCCGCTAATATCGCGAGCCTCGACAGCCTGGTCCAGGCTGACATCCAGGGCTCGAACCTGGTCGCGCCGGGGGCCGTTTCTGCTTCCGCCACCTCCGACCGCACGGTCAATGCCGAGACGACCACCTTCGGCGCCGGCGGCAGCGCCGGCATCGGCGCGTCGGTCGCAATGATTTCGGTCGGCAAGAGCACCCCAGCGGGGGCATCGGGCGAGCTCACCTATGGCGGCGGCGGCACGCTGTCCCGCATCGGACAGCTCACTGCCGGCAATGCCGATCTCGTCCTGAGCGCGGCCGGGCTCGCCAGCTATCGCAGCTATCGCGGCGCGGCCGGCGCGGCGATGAGCGAGAGCGCGCTGCGCGACGCCGCTCGGACCGAGTACAATCTGCTGCTGGCCAATGGCACGGTTTCAGGCGGCGCGCTGACCCTGACCACCGCCGGGGTGATCGCGCTGCGCAGTGCGGCGGCGGCGGGGCTGGGTATCGCGAACCCGGACGAGACCCAGGTGCGCGACTGGGCAGCGGCCCGCTACACGGCTTTCCGTAGCGGAGTCGTCGCTTACCTGCTGAGCGATGCGGGCGTCAGCTCCTATCGGGCGCAAGTCACCCCGACCATCCCCGACGCCACCGAAGATCAGGTTCGCAGCTCCGCCAACACCGCCTATGCGCGCCTGCTCGCCAACGGCACCGTCAGCAACGGCGTCCTGACGCTGTCGGTTGCCGGAATCACCTCCTATCGGGCCGAGGCCGAAGCCGATCTCGGGCGCGCCGCGACCGACGCCGAAGTGCGCGACTACGCCGCGCAGCAATACGGCTTCTTCACCGCCAATCGCAGCCGCATCGCCGCCCCCGAGGCGCAGAGTGCTGCGGCGCTGCTCGAAAGCACCGGCTCCGGCACCAGGGTCGCCGTCAGCGGCGGCAGCATCGCGAGCGGCTCCGTCGCCGTTTCGGCGCTGTCGCGGACGACCACAACCAACATCGCCAGCGGCCTCGGCGCGGGCGGAGCCGCCGGTGTCGGCGCAGCGACCGCCTATACCGATGTCGGCGACAAGGTTTCGGCGCGGCTCGATCAGATCAGCGTCGGTACCGGCTCGATCACCGTGACGGCCAGCTCCACCGACGGGACGGGCTCCGCCGCCAGGATCGAGGCGCGGGCCGGAGCGGGCGCGCTCGGCGCCGCGGCGGGCGCCGCGGTGGCTGACGGCTCGATCGCCAACGAGGTCAGAGCGACGCTCGGGGGTACCTTGACCGTCGCCGGCGCGACCAGCGTCAATGCCGGCAACGGCCAGACCAGCAGATCGGACGCCGTCGGCGCTGCCGTAGCGGGCGGCCTGGCGCTCGGCATCTCGCGTGCGTCGAGCAGCGCCGACAGCACGGTGGAGGCAAAATACCTCGACGGCTCCAGCCTCACCGGAACTGGCCTGACGATCGGTGCGCAGAGCACCGGCGCAGCCCACGCCGCAGCCATTGCCGGCGCCGGCGGCCTGCTCGCAGCCGGGTCAGGCGCAGAGGCCAAGGCGAGCGATACCTCGGATGTGTCGGCCGTGGTCGGCGCCGGCGCCAGGGCGAATGTCGCAACCGGCACGATCAGCATCTCGGCCAGCGCATCGCCCGATGCCAAGGCCGCTGCCTATGGCGCCGCGGTCTCGGGCGGCCTTGCGGTCGGCGCCGCTGTCGCCAAGGCCACGGTGGGCGCGACGGTCAATGCGGAGATCATGGGCAATGCCAGCCTGATCGCGAACCAGTTCATCGCCGGCAACCTCTCCGTCACCGCGACCGGCTCGGTGTTCGGGACGATGGTCGGCGACGCCGCGAGGCTGGCGAACACGACCTCCGACTTTGCGCGCGGAGGGTCGTCGGCTGCCGCCTCGGCAATGGCCGGATCGGGCGCCTACTACGCCAGCGCGGTCGGTACCGATGCGCAGGCGAAGAATACCAGCACCGTGACCGCCAAGGTCGGCAACTATGTCGGCCTGTCGTCCGCTTCGGCCACGATCAGTGCGTCCAACACGACGCTCCAGGCCGCCAATGCGACCGGCAAGACCGCAGCTGCTGCGGCGATCGGCACGGTCAATGCGCAGGCCGACTCGCGGACGGTGACGACGGCATCGCTCGGAGCCAATTCCACCATGAGCGGCAGCGGCACCGGCCGCTTCACTCTGACGGCGACCGGCGAGGACACGCAGATCGCCCGGGCCGAGGCCGGCAGCGGCGGCCTTCTGGCCGGTTCGGGAGCAGAGGGCTCGACCTCCAACATCTCTGACGTGACCGCCTCGGTCGGTGCCGGCGCGGTGATCCAGGGCGGACTCGTCACTGTCGGCGCCAGCCATGAGACGCGCTACGCCGCCATCGTCGACAGCCTGCAGGCTGCAGCGCTCGGCGCCAGTGCCGCCAAAGCGACCAACAGCGCCGATGTCGATGTGTTGACCGAACTGGGCGCAGGCAGCCGGATCACAGCAGCCGGCCCCAACACGGCCGGCTGCTATCTGACGAGCTGCCTGCAGGCGATCTCGCTGACCAGCCGCAACGCGTTCACGCAGCTCAATCTCGGAGAGTCCGTGCGCGCGGCCGCCGGCGGCGGCATCAATGGCGCCGGCGCGACCTCGAAGACGGAGATCGACGGAACGTCCAAGGTGACGCTCGGCAACGGCGTTAATCTGCTTGCCGGCCTGAGCCCCACCGCCGCGCCCGGCCCGATCCTGGTGCAGGCCTGGACGGAGCTCGCCGGCAACGACACGGCGACCTTGACCACCGGCGGCCTGCTGCAAGGCGCGGGTGTGTCGTCGCGCTATCGGGCCGGCACCGCCCAGAAGCTGCTGGCAAACGCCGTGACGCTCGGTGACAACGTCCTCCTGGACTCCTTCGGCGTCATCAATCTCGGCACCTATACGCTCGCCAATGTCAGGGCGAATGCCTTCGTCAGCACCTATGGGCTGGCCGGCGTCGGCGTCGCCGACGCAGATGTCACCATCCTCACCGGCAACAACGTGACGATCGGAGCGAATTCGGAGCTGATCGGTCTCTACGACGTCAACGTCACCGCCGGCCGCGACGGTGCCGGACTGCGCACGAACACCCTCTCGGGCACGGCGACCGCGCTCGGCTATGTCCGGGGCCTCATCGCCGTCCCCGACGCCGATGCATCGACCAACCTGCAGAACCACGCCCGCGTCCAGGTCGGCAGCGGCACCAGGATCTCCAGCGCCCAGAATGTCACGCTCGGCGCCTATGACGGGGTGCTCGATGCCGATGCCGACGGCACCGGCCATGGCTACCAGCTTTATTTCATCCCGGTCACCGAAGGTTCGAGCAGTCCCGGCCGGTCATCCTCCTCGACGCTGGTGATGAACGGCACGGCGACTGCCGGCATCTACAACACCCAGCGCATCGAGATCGGCTGCGGCGTCAACGCCTCGGCGCAATGCGGACCGAACGAGACCCCGACGGTCCGCTTCGTCAGCGGCGCACCGGTCACCGCGACCTACACCACAGGCTTCGATCCTGTCGCCTACATCACTGCGCGCTACGACGCCACGGTCGCGAGCACGCTGCTCTCCGGCGTCAGCCCGGGACCCGTCAAGGCCGTGCGGCTCAGCCAGCTCTATGCGGCGGGCGGCAACATCTTCGTCAATGCCGGCACGGTCCAGGGCTCGGGTTCGCTGATCGCCAATGGCGGTCCGTCGATCACCGTCATCAATCGCAGCAACGCCTATCTGGTGCTCGACGGCGGCGCCTACATTCCGGAATCGAAGGGCGGCCAGATCGTCGGCTCCAGCGGGTCTCTGACACGCCATAGCAATCCCGATGCGGCGCCGAGCATCATCATCGACAACGCCTATACCGGTCAGCTCGACGCTCGCGGCAACGGTCCGGCGCTGTTGATCTCGAGCGATGTCACCAATCTCGGCGGCCTGGTCTCGATCAACAATACGCTGGGCTCGTTCGGGTTCTCGGGCCAGCGCATCGACGCGCTGCAGTTCAACGTCACCGTGCCGAACGGCGCGGTCGCGGTCTCCTCGAACGGACCGAACGGCATGTACACGGCCGGCGCGTCGCCGCAGGCCGAGTATGGCTCCCATATCTACTATCCTGGCGGCGCTCCGGGATCGACCAGCTTCGATGTCGATCAGGCGGTGATCGCCGCCGCCAATGCGCTCGCCGCCGGCTCCGGCCAGAACGTCAACCGTTTCCTGTACGGCACGCAGGCCGACGCCCCCGGCCGTAACCGGACGGTCCAGTTCTTCGGCAATTGCGCCGGCTATATCGCCGATTCCGGATACAACTGCACGGGCGGGTGGACAGGCTTCGGCAACGACATCAATTTCCGGCTGCTGGAGACGATCGCGACCTATCGCGAGAGCAATCCCGTCACACTGCGTGGCGACACCAAGATCTATGGCGCCCAGGTCGCGATCAAGGCGACGACGATCAACATCAACGCCGCGATCGAGGCGGGGCGGATCACCAACTGGTCGGGAACCGTCGATGCGGGTATTGCCGCCAGCTTGCGGAACTCACGTCAGAACTATCTCAATGACGGCTATGTGCACGTCAGTCTCAAACAGGCCATCGGCGGCGTTTGGGCGAACGATGGCGCAGCGCCGCTGTACTATGATCTCGTCAACGATCGGCTGGTGCTTTACGACATCAATGCCTCTTCGGGCGGCGGCTCGGTGCTGCTGGACGGCCAGATCATCAGCACGAACCTGTTCGGCAGCATCAAGATCAATGGCGGCTTCGGCGATGTCAGCCTGAACAACACCTCCGGGCTCGATCTCGTCGTCAACCGCATCAACACCGGCACGGCCGCCGGCGTGAACGCCAGCGTCAGCAAGATCACCATCATCGATCGGCTCGTCACCTCGGGCCCGAACACGACCGTCTACGCCTACACGCCCGGATCCGGAATCGCGAAATACAAGACGCATAATGGCACGCAGCCGATCCTGAGCGGTGTCGGGGCGACGACGCCTGTCGAGTTCATCTCCGGCGATACGACGCGCTACACGCCCGTCGCGGGCACGCGCTATGAGTGGACGCAGCAGGCCCTGCTCAAGAAGGAGGGCCTGACCGAGGCGAACCGCAACCAGCGCGACGTCCCGCAATGGTGGCGCTTCGATTCCGGCACGTCGAGCAATCCGTGGGTCTATGTCGACGCCAAGTCGGTGAGCACCTATGACGGCTCCGATCCGCTGCTGCGCTGGTCGCGTTCGCCGCAGGCTCCGAGCGGGACCTCGGTCTCGGGTCGGGTGACGAACAATCTCGGCCTGACCCATGTCGGGATGACCCAGGAGATCACCGGTGGCCACACGATGGTCATCAACAACATGGCCCATTACGGCGGTTGCCAGGGCGGGTCGCCGAACTATTGCGACCGCGGCTTCGTCGCCTCGAACGGCGCCGGACAAGCCATCTGGAATTATGATTACGTCACCGAGGCCTTCGTCCAGGTCACCGCCTCGGTGAAGGCCGACAACCCGTTCGGCATCAGCTTCGCCGGCAATGCGGCCGGCCGCGTCAACATCACCTCGAACAGTTCGGTCCTGCAGAACGGGACCATCGTCAACCCGAGCGGCACGACGACGATCACCGCCTCGGGCGGCAGCTTCACGCAGACCAACAACGCCACGATCCTCAGCAACAACCTGACGCTGACTTCGCGTGACTCGATCGGCACGGCTTCGGCTGCGGTCAAGGCGACGCTGACGCCGGGCGCGCAGCTCAACGTCGTCACCGGCAGCGGCGGCATCAATCTCGACATCACCGGCAGCGCCCGCGTCGTCGCGCTGCGCGCCGACCAGACACCGGGCGCCTATGGCGACGTCAAGGTGCAGGCCAGCGGCAGCCTCGAGGCCGTCGTCACCGGCGCGCCGAATGTCGTCGGCCGCAACATCACGCTGGTGAGCGAGGAGGGGAGCGTCGGCTCGACCTCCAATCTGTTGCAGATGCGCGCGGTCGCGACGCAATTGCCGAACGGCAGCTCGGTCGACGGCGTCGTCACCGTGACGGCGCGCGGCGACATCGGCATCGCGCAGATCGCCGGCGACCTGCGCGTCGGCCAGATCGCGAGCGAGGCCGGCAATGTTCGGATCGACGTCAATGCCGGCAGGCTCGTCTCGGCCGCGGGGCAGACGGCGGCGCAGGCGCTGAGCGCCGAGCAGCTTTCGCAGGTCTCGCGCTCGCTGAAGCTCACTGCGGCCGACGGCGCCAATGCCGCCGCCCAGGGCAGCCTTGCCGCTTTCGAGAAGCAGGTCACGCAGACTTATTCCCAGTATGCCGCGCTGCTTCGCAATGGCAGTTACGTCCTGGAAGACACCAATGGGGATGGCGTCAAGGAGCGTGTGTTCAAGCTGAACGACAACGCTGTCGCGCTCTACCAGGCCTTCGCCGATGCGGAGCTCGGGACCGGCGCGAACGTCAATACCTATGCCGCGCAGCGTCTTTCCGCCTATGGCAGTGTTTTTGCGAAGGTCTACGGCAGCAGCTGGGCCGATCAGGCCCGCTTCAATGTAGGGACGTTGGAGACCAATTACAGCTTCAGCTTCACCGGCGCCGATGTTACGCCCGGCCTTGCAAGCCAGATCGCCGGCGACGCGGTCTGGACCGAGCGGCAGCTCGTTTCGGCCATCAACAAATCGGCGCTCGAGCCTGCTTCCGGCGTCGTCGGCAACGGCACGGCGCTGGTCATCGGGCGCGATGTCACCCTGAACACCGCCGGCAGCATCGGTTCGCTCGCTCCCGACGTTCAGGTGGCGCTGTCGGATATCCGCAACGGCACGATCTCCAACACCCAGCTGGCCGCGCTCGCGGTCGCGACCACTGCCGGCACGGTCAAGATCATCGGGCAGCGGCAGGATGGCAGTTTCGTCGAGGTCACCGACCTGAACAATGTGCCCGCCGGCGTCACGCTCACCCGCGTCGATGTCAAGCAGACCGCGCCGCTCTTCATCAATGCCAGCGGCGCCTTCTCGGGCTCGGCGCAGGGCGATGTCTATGTCCAGGCGACCGGAGCGCCGAATTCGGCCGGCGGCACGCTGACGATCGGCCGGATCACCGCGACGGGGACGGTCAATCTGCAGGCGCCGCAGGCGATCGCCGTCGCAACGCAAGCGGATGGGACGACGCCGCGCAACCCGGTCCAGATCCAGGCCAATGGCGATCTCGTCCTGGTCGCGGGCGGCGGCGCCATCGGCTCGGCGGCGACATCTCTGACTTACCAGATCGGCGGCAGGCTGGTCTCGGCCTCGGCCTCTGCCGGTGACGTCAATCTCGTCGCCAAGGGGGGCGATGCCCAGATCGGGCGCATTTTCGCCTCGGGCACGGCTTCGTTGACCGCGGCCGATGGCGGCATCCAGGGCTATCTGCCGGGCGTCGCGATCTCTGCGAGCTCGATCAGGCTGAGCGCTGCCGGCAATGTCGGCTCTGCCACGGCTGGGCTCGGCGTACGGGTCGGTTCCACCGGCGACGTTTCGGGCACGATAGCCGGCTCCGCCTGGTTCTCCGGACCGGCGCTGGCCGGTCAGGCGCCCACCGCGTTCCGCATCGGAGATCTCGCCGCGCGCGACGGGCTCAGCGTGATCGCGGACGGGCAGATCGATGTCCTGTCCCGCGCACGCTCCAGCGCCGGGGCCGTGTCCCTGACCGGAGCCGGGATCGTCATGGCGGCCGAGGCGGCTATCAGCGCCGCCGGGCGCGCCACTCTCTCTTCCGGTAGCGATATCGTGCTCGGGCGGGTCGCGAGCACGTTCGCGCCGGCGGCAGGAGGCGCTTCGATCGCGTTGACTGCGACAGGAGCGATCACGAGCAATGGCGACAGCGGCGTCCTGCTCGACGCGCGTCAGGCGGGCGGAGTGGTCTCGCTCTATGCCGGCAACGGCATCGGCACGCAGAACGCGGCGCTGACCTTCGCCGCACCCACGATCTCCGCACGCAGCCTTCGCAGCGGCGTCAATCTCGCCGCGACCGGCTCGACCCGCGTCACGAGCCTGCAGGCCGATCTGGGCTCGATCGCCTTGAGCGCCGACGGCGATCTCAGCTTCGACGCGGTGGTGAGCGGCGCCGGCGCGATGCTGTCGACCAGCAATGGCCGCCTGACCCTTGGCGTGCTGACGGCTGGCGACAGCAGCTCCCTTTCGGCGAGCGGTGCGATCATGATCACCTCCGCCACGACGACGGCGGGCGATCTTTCGGTAAGTTCGACTGGCGCCGGCATCGCCGCTGCGGGCATCGATGCAGCGCGCGACGCGACGCTGACGGCGGCAACCTCCATCTCGGTCACGACCGCTCTGACGACAGGCCGCGCGGCCACCGCCGAAGCCAATGGCGGAGCACTCGACATCGTCGCGCTGAGCGCCGGAGCGAACTCGACCCTGACGGCCTCGGGCGCGATCACGCTCGGCTCGGCTACGACGACGGCCGGCGATCTTTCGATCACCTCGACTGGCGCTGGCATCACGGCCGCGAGCATCGACGCAGCTCAGGACGCGACACTCACAGCCGGGACTTCCATCTCGGTCACGACCGGTCTTGTGTCGGGCGGCGCTGCCAATGTCAGCGCCAATGGCGGGATGCTCGGCATCGTTGCCTTGAGCGCTGGTGCTGGCTCAACCCTGACGGCTTCGGGCGCGATCACGCTCGGCTCGGCCACGACGACGGCGGGCGATCTCTCGATCGCCTCGACGAACGCCGGAATCGTCGTTGCGAGCATCGACGCAGCTCAGGACGCGAGACTCACAGCCGGGACTTCCGTCTCGGTCACGACCGGCTTGACGACAGGCCGCGCTGCGGCGGTCAGCGCCAACGGTGGAACTCTCAATCTCGCCGCCCTGACGGCCGGTGCGAGTTCGACGCTGATGGCTTCGGGTGCGGTGACACTCGGCGCGGCCATGACGACGGCGGGCGATCTATCGGTCACTTCGATGAATGCCGGCATCGCAGCGGTCAATGTCGAAGGGGCCCAGGATGCCGTGCTGACCGCGGCGACCTTCGTCTCGGTCACCACCGGCCTCACTGCCGGACGCACGGCCACCGTCGCGGCCAATGGCGGGGCACTCGACATTGCAACCCTGACGGCCGGCGCGAGTGCGACCCTGACCGCTTCGGGCGCGATCACGCTCGGTAGCGCGACGACGACTTCGGGCGATCTCTCTGTCACCTCGGCGGGCGCGAGTATCACGGCGGCGAGCATAGACGCGGCCGGGAATGCCGCGCTGACCGCAGCGACCTTTGCCTCGGTCACCACGGGCCTCGCCGGTGGCGCGGCCATTGCCGCCGCCAACGGAGGAGCACTCGACATCGCCGCTCTGACGGCCGGCGCGAACTCGATGCTGAGGGCTTCGGGGGCGGTGACGCTTGGTTCCGCTTCGACGACTTCGGGTGATCTTTCTGTGACCTCGGCAGGCGATAGCATCACGGCGACCAGTATCGAGGTGGCCGCTGGCGCGGCGACTATCGCTGCAAATGGTGGGACGCTCGGCATCGTCGCCCTGACCGCCGGCGCGAGCTCGACCTTGACAGCCTCAGGCGCGATCACGCTCGGCTCGGCCAAGACGACGGCGGGCGATCTCTCGGTCACGTCGACTGGTGCTGGCATCGCAGCCACGAGCATCGATGCGGCCCGGGATGCTGCGCTAACCGCAGCAACCTTCGTCTCGGTGACGACCGGTCTGACCTCGGGTGGCGCGGCCACCGTCGCCGCCAATGCTGGGGCACTCGGCATCCTCGCCCTGGTGGCCGGTGCAAGCTCGACGCTGACGGCGTCGGGCGCGGTCACACTCGATAGCGCCAGCACGACGGCGGGCGATCTTTCCATCTCCTCGGCGAACGCCGGCATCACGGCGGCGAGCCTCGATGTGGCCCGGGGCGCCGTGCTGACGGCAGGAACGTTCATCTCGCTCACCACCAGCCTGGCGGCTGGTGGTGCAGTCACCGCCACCGCCAATGGCGGAACGCTCGACATCGTCGCTTTGACCGCCGGTGCGAGCTCGATGCTGACGGCGTCGGGTGTCGTCACGCTGGGTAGCGCCAGGACGACGGTGGGCGATTTGTCGGTGAACTCGGCAGGCGCCGAGATCGCGGCAATGAGTATCGACATTGCGGGTGGTGCGACGCTCGCCGCGGCGACCTCGGTCGTTGTGGTGGACAGCATGACAGCCGGGACGACCGCCAATGTCACAGCCCTCGGCGGGGCAGTCGATCTCGGCAGCCTGAAGTCGGGTTCGGCCTCGGCGGTGACGGCGTCGGGAGCGGTCATCATTGGCGACGTCAGGACCGTCGCGGGTCATGTCGTCATCACCTCGACCGGCGCTGGCATCAGAGCGGGCAGGATTAACGCGGCCGGCAACGCCATCCTTACCGCTGCGACCTCGATCGCGGTGGCGGACAGCGTAAAGGCCGACAGAGCAGCCAACTTCATTGCCCGCGATGGAGCGCTCGACCTCATCAGCCTGACCGTCGGCGCAGACTCGTCTCTGGCAGCGTCGGGCACAATTGCCCTTGGCTCGGCTATCGCCCTGGCGGGCGATCTCTCGATTTCTTCGACACATTCGAGCATAGCCGCCGGGGTAATCGCCGCTGCCGACGGTGCATTGCTGAGCGCAGGGACTTTCATCTCGATCACGACCGGTATGACGGTGGGAGGCTCGGCGAGCGTCACTGCCAGTGGCGGAAGGCTCGACCTCGTCAGCCTGAGCGCCGGTGCAAGCTCGTCCCTGAGAGCCTCGGGCGCGATCAATCTCGGCAGTGCGACGACGACTGCGGGGGATCTCGCCGTCACCTCGACGAACGCCGGTATCACCGCGGCTGATCTCAAAGCAGCGCACGATGCGTCGCTCATTGCCGCGACCGGCATCGCTGTCACCAGCGGTATGACGACGGGAGGTTCGGCCAATGTCGTTGCCAGCGGCGGAGCGCTCGACCTCGTCAGCCTGAGCGCCGGCGCAAGCTCGTTCCTGAGAGCCTCGGGCGCGATCAGGCTCGGCAGTGTGACGACGACGGCGGGGAATCTCACCGTCACCTCGACGAACGCCGGTATCACCGCGGCTGATCTCAAAGCAGCGCACGATACGGTGCTCACTGCCGCGACCGGCATCGCTGTCACCAGCGGTATGACGACGGGAGGCGCCGCCACGCTCGAGGTCAGTGCCGGAGCGCTCGAGCTCAACAGGCTGGCAGCTGATGCGACCTCGGCGCTGATAGCGTCGGGAGCAGTCACGATCGGCAGCGCAAGGATCACCACCGGGAGTATCGCCATTGCGTCGACTGGCGCCGGGATCACGGCGGCGAGCATCGACACCGCCGATGCTGCGACACTGACCGCTGGCAGCTTCGTCTCGGTCGCGACTGGCCTGACGGCTGGTGGCGCGGTCACCGTCAGCGCCAATGGCGGGAGACTCGATCTCGTCAGTCTGATCGCTGGTGCGGGCTCTGCGCTGACGGCCTCGGACTCGGTCATGCTCGGCGCTGCGAGAGTCACGGAAGGCGACCTCGCCATCACCTCGACCGGCGCTGGCATTACTGCAGCCAGGCTCGATGTCGCCAAGGATGCCACACTGACCGCTGCGACCTCGATCGCCGTCACCGCCGGCCTGACGGCGGGCGGCGCGGCCAATGTCGCTGCCAGTGGCGGACTGCTCGACCTCGCCAGCCTGAGCGCTGGTGCGAGTTCGACGCTCACCGCATTTGGCGCGGTCACGCTCGGCAGCGTCACGACGACGGCAGGCGACCTCTCCATCGCCTCGATGGCTGCCAGCATTACCGCGGCCAGCGTCACTGCAGCTCGCGATGCCACGCTGACCGCCGGGGCCTTCATCTCGATCACGACCGGCATGACGGCTGGCGGCGCGGCCGACGTCAGTGCCAATGGCGGGCCGCTCGAGATCGTCAGCCTGAGCGCTGCTGCGAGTTCGACGCTCACCGCGTCTGGGGCGATCTCGCTTGGCCGCGTTACGACGACGGCGGGCGATCTTGTGGTCGCCTCGACCAGGGCTGGGATCACCGCCACGAGCATCGCCGCGGCCCGGGACGCGAATCTGACCGCAGCGACGCTCGTCTCGCTCGCAGACCACCTGACGGCTGGCGGTGCGGCTGCCGTCAGCGCCAATGCTGGGCCGCTCGCTATCGCCGCTTTGACGGCCGGTGCGAGCGCGACCCTGACGGCTTCGGGCGCGGTCATGCTTGGTCACGTCAGGACGATGGCGGGTGATCTCACGGTCACTTCGACCGGAGCCGGCATTGATGCAGCAAGCCTCGGCGCCGCCAACGATGCGAGGCTGACTGCCGCAACCTCGATTGGCGTCACCACCGGGTTGACGGCGGGCGGCGTGGCCGTCGCCGCCGCCAATGGCGGGGCGCTCGACCTCGTTGCCTTGACGGCCGGTGCGAGCACCATCCTGACGGCTTCGGGGCCGGTCGTGCTTGGTCACGTCAGGACGACGGCGGGCGATCTGTCGATCACTTCGACGAATGCCGGCATTGCAGTAGCCAGCGTCGATGCTGGAGGGAGCGCGGCGCTTCAGGCGGGAGCCGGTCTTTCGGCTTCGCGGTTGGCGGCCGGCGGTGGCATGCGCCTCGCCGCGGGAGGCTCGATAGAGGTAGGCGCTGCGCTCGCCGGTGGTGATCTCGAGCTATCTGCGGCAGAGCGCATCGTCATCGCTCACGGATCGGCACGCTCGGGTGAGGTCATGCTCAGTTCCGTGCAGGGATCGATCCATGCCGATGCGATCGAAGCTGCCGGTGCCGTGACGGCTGCCGGACCGGGCGAGCTCTCCTTCGGTTGGGTACGCAGCGGGGCGGACATCGCGCTGACATCGACGGCTGGGCTCATCCGGATCGGGACCCTCACCAGCGGCCGCGATGTGGGGCTGCAGGCTCGATCCATCGGGTTCGACCTCGTCGACGCGGGCCGTTCGGCGAGACTCACGGCCGACGAGAACATCGCCGGCGCCAGCGTCGTCGCTACAGATGCGCTGGCGGTGCAGGCCGGGCGTAGCGGTCGCGGCTCGCTCGAGATCGGGACGGGGGCGGCTCGCAATGCGGCCTTCGGTTCCGCCGACGAAATTCGACTGGGCCGTTTCGGCGCGGGTGACAGCATCGTCATCCTGGGCACACGGATCGCTGCCGATATCGTTCAGCTTCCCACAGGAGCGGGATTGCCGCTGGTGCTCGATGTCGCCGGCTTGCGGGAGCGCACCGCCCAGAGCGTTGATCTGCGCATCGAGGCACAGCAGTTCGAAATCGGCCGCTTCGAGGCGATCGACGGCCTGCTTTCGACGACGTCGAACGATTTCGGGATCGCCGCAGCCTTTGTTCCCGGTGCGTTGCAGGTGAGAAGTCCGTCCATGGCCATTCTGGCCAACAACCGCAGTCCCGCTCCGGTGACCGGATACGACGCGCAGCTCTATCAGAGGGATCGGGTCTTCTCGCTCGCAGTCAACGGCAAGCGGTTGACGACGAGCGCGTTTGTCGTTGGCTTCGACACCGATGTGGTCGATGTGCCGAACGGTCTGTCGTTCAGCCGTGACCTGGCGAGGCTTGGTGTCCTTCTGCCGACAGGCCCCTCCTTCGGCGAGATCGCGCGGGGCTTCGTGCTCGGGCCCGATGGCCGCTGGCGCAGCATGGCCGGCGATCCCGACACGACTGCCAGTACGGGCGCGCGATCGAAGGCGCTCGTCAATCTCGATGGTTTCGAGGGACAGCCTTGAGTCGCTGGAGACGCGTTGCTTTCGGGAGCGTCCTGAGCCTTGGCGCCGGCTGCATCGCCGGGCCAGGAGCGGCGCAGGTTTTGCCGCAGACTCTGGAGAATGAGGCGGCGCGTCAGCAGCGTGAGATCGAGCGCCAGACTGCGCCGCAGCGTCAGCGCGGCCCGGCTGTGGTGGCTCCGGCGCCGGGGCCGCGGCTCGAATTCCCTGCCGGCGGCACGACCGTGATTCTCACCCGGGTCGATTTCGACGACTCCCGGTTCCTCAGCCAGGCCGAACTCGACGCTGTCCGGACCCGTTATCTCGGCCGCCGCGTCGATCTTGCCGAGATCGGTAAGCTCGTCCAGGCCGTCAATGACCTTTATGCGGAGAAGGGCCAGATCACTGCGAGCGCCGTGCTGCCGCCGCAGAAGCTCGATGGCGGAGTGCTCAAGGTTCAGCTTGTCGAGGGTCGCGTTGGCAAGGTCAGCGTCAATGGCGCCGTCCAGACCTGGCCCTGGTATGTTCGCTCGCAGGTGCCGATCGGCGAAGGGGAGACCGTCGACGCGCCGGCGCTCAATCGCCAGGTCTCGATCTTCAACCGGCTCAATGAAATGCAGATCCGCGCCCAGCTCGCCGTTGGCGCGAGCTTTGGCTTGACGGATGTCGAGCTCGCGCTGACCGAGCCGCCGCGCAGCGTGGTCCAGTTATCCTATGACAATCAGGGCGTGCTCTCGACCGGGCGCTATCAAGGCAGTTTGTTCCTGCGTCATCACAATCTGCTCGGCTTCGACGACAAGATCGTCCTCTACGGCTCCCGGGCCCGCGGCAGCATTCTCGGTAGCGGCAGCTATACGATTCCGATCACGCCCTGGGGCACGCGGTTTGGAGTGAGCTTCACGCGCTCCGCTTATCGGATCGTCTCGGGAACGACCCGCGAATTGCGGCCGGAAGGCATTTCGGAGAGCGGTTCGCTCACATTGTCCCAGCCGATCTTTGCGACCGACGCCATCCTGCTTCAGGCGACGGGAGCTGTCGGTCGCGGCCGCAGTCGAAGCAAGCTGCTCGACGTCACCACGGTCGACAGCAACTATATCCGGACCATGGCTGGTGCTGCGCTGAGCGTGACGCTGCCGAACTTCAACCATTCCACCAGCGTGAACTGGACGCAGGTCGCCCACGAGGACACGTTGGCGGGCGCCAAGCGCAACTATACGATCTGGACCGGGAACAGCGCCTCGCTCTGGCGGATCACCGACGACATCTATGGCTCGCTCGTCGGCGCGGGGCAGTATACCACCGAATCCCAACTGCCTGGCGACCAGATCTTCCAGATCGGCGGGCCGACGACGGTCCGCGGCTATCCGATCGGCGGCGCCTTCGGCAATTCCGGTTTCTATGGCCAGGCTGAACTGCACTATGCTCTGCCCGATCCATTGAAGGCGCTGGAGACCTTCGTTTTCCTGGATCACGGCCAGACCTATTTCAACGCCTCGCGGGTGACGCGCGCCACCTCGATCGGCGCAGGTCTGATCTGGCGCCCCGTCGACTGGGCCTCGCTCGAAGGAGGCATCGGGCGGCCGCTCCAACGCGTGTCCGCGCTGCAGCGCGATGTCGAGCTTTATTTCCGGCTCACCTTGCGCAAAAGCATCTGAGCCTGTCTCGTAAGGATCTGACCATGGCGCCCCTGCCGCTGTTCTATTCAAGCATCACCGTACTCGACCGCAACGAGCACCGGGAGGCGCGCATCGCATCCGCCGACAAGCCCTATGGCTTTGCGATGGGCGCGCATGTGCTGCCGGCGCTGATGCCGGAATTCGTACTCGGCTGCCGGGACATGCCGATCCTCTTCCTGGAGGAGAGCGGGGCGGTTTCGCCGCTGTTCATGGTCGGCATGCGTCCTGGCGAAAGCCGGTTCGTCGACGCCGAGGGACGCTGGCGTGGTCAGCACGCGCCGGCTTATCTGCGGCGTTATCCGTTCGTCGGCGGCGAAGTCTCAGCCGAGCAGCAGGTCATCTGCATCGACGGCGGTTTCGCTGGATTGCAGACCGAGCAGGGCGAGCGCCTCTTCGGCGAGGAAGGCGAGCCGACCGAGGCTTTGCAGCGGATCATCGCCTTTGTCGGTGAGTATTCCGATGCAGCCAAGGCCACGGCCGCTTTCACTGCGGAGCTGAAGGCCCTCGACCTGTTTCACACGATCAACATCGAAATTCGGTCGGCCAGTGGTTCAACATCGAACTTCACCGGCTTTGCGGCCGTCAACGAAGAACGGCTGAACGCGTTACCGGACGAAACCTGGCTCGACCTGCGGCGGAAAGGCTATCTGGCGCCTATCCACGCGCATCTGATCAGCCTGGCGAATTTCGCCTTGCTCGGCGAGTCCGCTTAGGCCGGCCTGCACTGGCGTTTGCTCATCGAGGTGCGACGGCTGAAAACGTGACGGCCAATGGTCGCAGTATTCTTTGCCCTGCAGGGCAAGCGGCGTGCGGATGCTCAGGCTCCTGAAAAGGGCCGAGAGGATCCGTCATGCGCATGCTGTTTTGGGGCAACGAAACAAAGTCACTGCCAAAATCGGGTAATTTTACGATTCTGGGAAGTTGCGCCGGAAAGGCTGGTGCTGCGAGAGAGGATTGAACTCTCGACCTCTCCATTACCAATGGAGTGCTCTACCACTGAGCTACCGCAGCAGGACCGGGATATGCTGGCGTTTCGGGTCGATCGAAGACCCAGAAGGCACCGTGCCGTTCCGAAGCGGCGTCCTGATGCCACAAGCCCCGCCCCGACGCAACCTGTTCCGCACATATCCCTGTACATGAAAATGAAGGACGCCTGAGCGCTCCCTTCACACGGGAGGGGTCACAGGCTCGATCGTTGTCCGCCTTCAATCCGGCAGCAGCAGGCGCTGGTCGATGCGGAACAGCCTTCCGTCGCCGAGGAGATGGGCGGAAAAGCCGAGGCCGAACAGCGGCCGGAAGGCGGCGTCGCGGACATTGAGGCCGCCGGCATAGGCCCCCATCGCCGGCATGACGCAGCGGCTCGGCGAGAGTGCAAAGCAGCGCCGGCGCAGCGCCCGGCCACGCATCCGAACCTTGGCGGCAGGGTGCAGATGCCCAGCGATCTCGGGCAGCGCACCGGCCGGGCTCGGCTCGTGCCGCAGTCTGACGCCGCGCAGGTCGAGCTCGTCAGCCACCGTGCCGCCCATCGCGGCCGAGATCGCAGGGTCGTGGTTGCCGCTGATCCAGAGCCAGTCGCGGCCGGCCTGATAGGCGCGCAAACTTGCAAGGCAGCTCTCGTCGATCCGCGCCTCGGCGCCGCGATCATGGAAGGAATCGCCGAGCGCGATCACGCGCGCCGGCTGGTAGCGCAGGATCGCGGCGCCGAGCAGCCGCAATGTCGCCTGGGAATCATAGGGCGGCAGCAGCACGCCGCGCGCCGCATAGGCCGAGCCCTTCTCCAGATGCAAGTCGGCGACGACGAGCGTGCGCTCATCCGGCAGATAGAGCGCGCCGGAGAGATCAGGCACGAGCGCGAGCCGGCCGAGCATGAAGGCTTCAGCTGCCACCTCTCTCGTGTCCTTCGCCGCCAGGTTCACGCCATCGCCTCTTCGAGCATCTGCGCTTCCGCCTCGGCCAGGATCTCGTCGGCCGCTTCGCCACTGACCGCCTCCCGTCCGATCTCCAGCATGACCGAGACTGAGAGCGGCGAGACGTGATCGAGCGGCTGATGCACGATTCGCCCGCTGATCCGTGTCAGCATCTGACCCAGGCGGCCGATGTCGAGCAAGCCGGTCGCGGCATCGGCGCGTGCGGCGCGGAGCAGCACATGGTCCGGCTGGTGCCGGCGCAATACATCGTAGACGAGGTCGGTCGAGATCGTCACCTGGCGCCCGCTCTTCTCCTGGCCGGGGAAACGGCGCTCGATCAGCCCGCCGATCACGGCGCAGGACCGGAACGTGCGCTTCATCAGCGCCGATTCCGCAAGCCAGTCCTCGAGATCGTCGCCGAGCATGTCCTGCGCAAAGAGCTCGTCGAGCGAGAGCGCCCCGCGGGCGATTGCCGCGCCCATATCACCGAGGGTCCAGACCGCGATGCCGTAATCGTTGCAGACGAAGCCGAGCGGCTTCAATCGCGCTCGTTCCAGCCGGCGGGTCAGCAGCATGCCGAGCGTCTGGTGGGCGAGACGGCCCTCGAACGGATAGGCGACGAGGAAGAAGCGGCCGGCCCGCGGAAAGGTCTCGACCAGGAGTTCGCCGGGCTTGGGCAGGCGCGATTTCAGGCGCTGCGCATGCAGCCAGGACGAGACCTCGTCCGGTAGCTTCGCCCATTCCTTCGGCGAGGCCAGGATGGCGCGCACGCGCGCGGCCAGGAAGGTCGAGAGCGGGAACTTGCCGCCATTATAGGACGGGATCTTCGGGTCGGTGCCGGCGCTGGTGCGCGAGCAGACCACCTCGTTCTCGACGATACCCTCGAAGCGCAAGACCTCGCCGGCGAAGATGAAGGTGTCGCCCGGCGTCATCGTCTCGGCGAAATACTCCTCCAGCTCGCCGAGCATGCGCCCGCCGCGGCTGAGCATGGGCTGGCTGCCGGGCCGCGCCGGCCTGGCGCGTCCGAGTCGGACCTTGAGCATGGTCGATTCGACGATGGTGCCGACATTCATCCGGTATTGCTGGATCACGCGGGCGTTGCTGGCGCGGTAGATGCCATCTTTGCTCTGCCGCAGCTTGGCGAAGCGCTCATAGCTCTTCAGCGCATAGCCGCCGGTTGCGACGAAATCGACGACGGCGTCGAAATCGGCACGGGCGAGATCGGCATAGGGCGAGGCGGTCAGGACTTCCTCGTAAAGCGCATCCGGTTCGAAGCCGTCGGAGCAGGCGACCCCCAGCACATGCTGGGCGAGCACGTCGAGCGCTCCGATCCGCGGCGGGGGCGTATCCTGCGCCGCCTCCGCCACCGCATCGAGCGCGGCGCGGCATTCCAGCAATTCGAAGCGGTTCGACGGTACCAGCAGCGCCTGCGAGGGCTCGTCCATGCGGTGGTTGGAGCGGCCGATGCGCTGCATCAAACGGCTCGCGCCCTTGGGCGCGCCGACATTGATGACGAGGTCGACATCGCCCCAGTCGATGCCGAGGTCGAGCGTCGCGGTGCAGACGACGGCTTTCAGCTTGCCCGCCGCCATCGCCGCCTCGACCTTGCGGCGCTGGCCGACATCGAGCGAGCCGTGATGCAGGGCGATCGGCAGCGTCTCCTCGTTCGCGCTCCACAGCGCCTGGAACATGAACTCGGCCTGCATGCGGGTGTTGACGAAGACCAGCGTGAGCTTGTGCGCTTGGATCGCGGCATAGATGTCGTCGACGGCATGAGCGGTGATATGCCCGGCCAGCGGCAGCCGCCGCTTGGTGTGCATGATCCCGATCTGCGCCTGCGCGCCGCCTCTGACGGTGACGAGGCCGGACTGCGTGCCGGCGCCGCCGAGATAGGCCTGCAGGTCGGCCGGCTCGCGCACCGTCGCCGAGAGGCCGACCGCACTCATCTCAGGCGCCAGCGCGCGCAGGCGAGCGAGATCGAGCGAGAGCAGATCGCCGCGCTTGGAGGTGACGAGTGCATGCAACTCGTCGAACACGACGCGGCGCAGGTTCGCGAAGAAGGGCTTGGCATCACGGTGCGAGACCAGGAGCGCGAGCTGCTCCGGCGTGGTCAGCAGGATGTCCGGCGGGCGTTCGATTTGGCGGGCGCGCTTGGCCGGCGAGGTGTCGCCGGTCCGTGTCTCGACCTTCACGGCGAGCCCCATCTCGCGGATCGGCGTCTCCAGATTGCGGGCGATATCGACGGCGAGCGCCTTCAGCGGCGAGACATAGAGCGTGTGCAAGCCGTCGCGTTCGCCGCCGCGCTGGGTCAGTTCGACCAGCGAGGGCAGGAAGCCGGCGAGCGTCTTGCCGGCGCCGGTCGGCGCGACCAGCAAGGTCGAGCGCCCGGCCCGGGCTTCCTCAAGCAGCGCAAGCTGATGCGCCCGCACGCTCCAGCCGCGGCTGGCGAACCAGGCGGCGAAAGCGGGAGGAAGAGGCGAGGGCGCATCCATCGAGCGACAGAGATAGGCTCTGCCGAACGAAAAGGGAACGGGTCTGCGTCGCGGTTCCTGCGCTTACGCCTTAGCGTTCAGCCAGAACGATCAGCCCCGGCACCGGCTGACCACGATCGATCCGCGTGCTCTGCGGTTCGACGAGCACCGGCTTCAGCCGTGCCTCGCCAAGCGCCTCCCTGATCCAGCCTTCGGCATGGGCGAAGCGCCGGTCCTGACCGACGGTGATGCCTTCGCCCTCATGGCTCTGCGCGGTGAAGGCAAGAAGGCCGCCCGCTTTGAGCACGCGCGCGCTCTGATGGAAGCTCGGCGCGAGATCGCCGAGATAGACGAAGACGTCGGCGGCGATGACGAGGTCGGCCGAAGCGTCGGGCCGGCTCGCCAGGAAGGCGGTGAGGCCGGCGGTCGCGAGCTTATCGTAGAGCGGGCCGCCATCCTCGCGCGTCTTGGCCTGCGCCTTGGCGATCATCCTAGGCGAGAGATCGCAGCCGGCGAGAAACTCTACCTCGGCGCGGATCGCCTCGCCCATCAGCCCGGTGCCGCAGCCGAGATCGAGGACTGTCTCGAACTGAAAGGGCCGGCCAATTTGTTTGCAATGGCGCGCCAGCGCGTCCTTCAGCAGCGCCGGCGCCTGGTATTGCAAGGTGTCGACGAGATGGCTGTCGAAACGCTCGGCATAGCCGTCGAACAGCGCGCCGGAAAAATTCTCCGATGTCGCCTCCTCGGCCGCGAGCGCGCCGATGCGCGCGAGATCGAGCTTGGCGCCAACATGGTCGTTCGGGTCGAGGTCGAGGCATTGCCGCCAGGCGGTCGCGGCCTCCTCATTGTGCCCGAGCGCTTCCTGGGCCAGCCCGTAGAGATGCCAAGCGGTGGTGAAACCGTAGTTCTCGGCGAGCGTTTGATCGAGGATGTCGATCGCCGCCTGCGGATCGCCATCCTTGAGCGCCGCCTCGGCCCAGGCATAGCGACGGTCGAGACGCTCATCCCCGGAACTGGCGGAGTACACGTTGCTGCCCTTTTCGATCATGCTGTGGGTTTAACGGAGGTGCATGACACTGGCCAGACGATGAAGCCTTCCGATCTGCTGACGCCGACCCCGGCCGGGCTCTATTGCCCGCCGGCGGACATCTACATCGATCCGGTCCGCCCGGTGGCGCGGGCGCTGATTACTCATGGCCATTCCGACCATGCCCGCGCCGGTCACGGCGCCGTGCTGGCGACGCGTGAGACGCTGGCGATCATGGCGCAGCGCTATGGCGAGGACTTCACGGGCTCCAAGCAGGTGGCGCCGCCCGGTGACACCGTCCGCATCGGCGCCGTCGATTTCCGCTTCGTCCCGGCCGGCCATGTCCTCGGTTCCGCCCAGATCGTCGTCGAGCACAAGGGCCTGCGCATCGTCGTCTCCGGCGACTACAAGCGCGAGCGCGACCCGACCTGTGCGCCGTTCGAGCCGGTCACCTGCGACGTCTTCATCACCGAGGCGACCTTTGGCCTGCCTGTCTTCCGTCATCCGCCGGCTCATGCCGAGACCACCAAGCTCATCGATTCCGTCCGGCTCTTCCCGGACCGCACCCACATCGTCGGCGCCTATTCGCTCGGGAAGGCGCAGCGATTGATGGCCCTGATCCGTGAGGCCGGCTACGAGCGGCCGATCTATATCCATGGCGCGGTCGAGAAAATCACCGAGCTCTACCAGGCCGAAGGCATCCCGCTCGGCGAGATCCGCAAGATCGAGCCCGGCGAGCGCAAGGCCGAGGGACGCAAGGCATTCGCCGGCGAGATCGTGATCTGCCCGCCGAGCGCGATCCAGGACCTCTGGTCGCGCCGCTTCCCTGATCCGGTCACCGCCTTCGCCTCCGGCTGGATGCGCGTCAGGGCCCGCGCTCGCCAGAAGGGCGTCGAGCTGCCGCTGATCATCTCCGATCATGCCGATTGGAACGATTTGCAGGCGACGATCCGCGAGGTCCAGGCTGGCGAGATCTGGATCACACATGGCGAGGCTGAGGCGCTGGCGCATTGGTGCGGCACGGTGGGGCTCAAGGGCATGCCGCTGCATCTCGTCGGCTATGGCGACGAGGGCGAGGCTGAGCCCGACGCCAAACCGGCGGAGGCGTCATCATGAACCGCTTCGCCTGGCTGCTCGATCGCCTCGCCTACGAGCCGCGCCGCAATGGCAAGCTTGCGCTGATCGCCGACTACCTGCGCACCACGCCCGATCCCGATCGCGGCTATGCGCTGGCGGCGATGACCGGCGGGCTTGTGTTCCAGAATGCCAAGCCCGGCCTGATCCGCGCCTTGATCGCCGAACGCACCGACCCGGTGCTGTTCGCGCTGTCATACGACTATGTCGGCGACCTCTCCGAGACGGTGGCGCTGATGTGGCCGGCCAAGCATGGCGCCAACGAGGTGCCGCATCTGCCGGATGTCGTTGCCGGCCTGCGCAACTCCGGCAAGACCGAATTGCCGCGCCTGATCGCCTCCTGGCTCGATGCGCTCGATGAGACCGGCCGCTGGGCCCTGCTCAAGCTGATCACCGGCGCCTTACGCATCGGCGTCTCCGCCCGCCTCGCCAAGACCGCTGCCGCGAGCCTCGGCGGCGTTGCGCCAGACGAAGTCGAGCAGGTCTGGCATGGGCTGGAGCCGCCCTATGCCGCGCTCTTCGCCTGGCTGGAGGGCAGGGCGCCACGGCCGGAGGCGACCGATCCGGCGCCGTTCCGCCCGGTCATGCTCTCGCACGCGATCGAGGACAGCGATTTCGACAAGCTCGCTGCGAACGAATTCGCCGCCGAGTGGAAATGGGACGGCATCCGCGTCCAGGCCGTCGCCGGCACGCGCGCCGATGGCAGCCGCGTCGTCCGGCTCTATTCCCGCACCGGCGAGGAGATCGGCGGCGCTTTCCCGGACCTGACAGAGGCGCTGACGCAGGACGGCGCGATCGACGGCGAATTGCTGGTGATGCGCGATGGCGTGGTCCAGAGCTTCAACACGCTGCAGCAGCGGCTCAACCGCAAGCAGGTGACGGCCAGGATGCTGGCCGAATTCCCCGCCCATATCCGCGCCTACGACCTCCTGACCGAGGCTGACGACGATCTGCGGGCGCATCCCTATACGGAACGGCGCGCCAGGCTGGAGGCCTTCCTCGGCAGGCTGGATAGTGCCCGCTTCGATCTTTCGCCGCGCATCTCCTTTTCAAGCTGGGATGAGCTGACCGAGGCCCGCGCCGATCCGACTTCTGCCGGTGCTGGCGGCGACGCCGAGGCGGTCGAGGGCTGCATGATCAAGCGGCTCGATTCGCCCTATCTGCCCGGCCGTCCCAAGGGCTATTGGTACAAGTGGAAGCGCGATGCCCGGCTGGTCGACTGCGTGCTGATGTATGCCCAGCGCGGCCACGGCAAACGCTCCTCCTTCTATTCCGACTACACCTTCGGCGTCTGGCGGGCCGGGGAAGGGGGCGCGGACGAGCTCGTTCCGGTAGGAAAAGCCTATTTCGGCTTCACCGACGAAGAGCTGCTCGAGATCGACCGCTATGTCCGTAAGAACACGCTGAACCGCTTCGGCCCGGTGCGTGAGGTGACGCATACGCTTGTGAGCGGCCTCGTCTTCGAAGTCGCCTTCGAGGGTCTGCAGCGCTCGACACGGCACAAATCCGGCATTGCCATGCGCTTTCCCCGCATCAACCGCATTCGCTGGGACAAGCCGCCGGGCGAGGCCGACCGGATCGAGGCGCTGGAGGCGCTGCTGCCGCTAAACTAGCGATCCACTGTGTCTCCCTGCGATTGGAGCATTGACAGGGCAAGACAGCGGGCGCTTGAACTTTCAAGGGGGAATCGCGCGGCATCTTGCCGGGCTTTGGCGCGCGGAGGGCATGATGACACGGATCGTGATCGCGGATGATCACCCGCTCTTCCGCGGTGCATTGCGCCAGGCGGTCTCGCACGGGCTGGCGGGCTCGGAGGTCAGCGAGGTCGGCTCGCTCGAGGCGCTCGGCCAGGCGCTCGCGGAAGCCTCGGATATCGACCTCATCCTGCTCGATCTTTCCATGCCCGGCGTGCAGGGCTTTTCCGGCCTGCTCTTCCTGCGGGCGTCCTATCCCGAGATTCCGGTCATCGTGGTCTCGGCCAATGACGATCCGGCCGTGATCCGCCGCTGCATCGAGTTCGGTGCGCTCGGCTTCCTGCCGAAGACCGCCGAGGTCGCGCAGATGGGCGAGGCGATCCAGGCCGTGCTCGACGGCGGCGTCTGGACACCGCCAGGTGTCGATCTCTCCGCCCCGGTCGACCACGAGACCGCCGACATGGTTCGCCGCCTGGCGACGCTGACGCCGCAGCAGGTGCGTGTGCTGATGATGCTGTCGGAAGGTTTGCTCAACAAGCAGATCGCCTATGAGCTCGGCGTCTCCGAGGCGACGGTCAAGGCGCATGTCTCGGCGATCCTGACCAAGCTCAACGTCGACAGCCGCACGCAAGCCGTGATCGCCGCCGCCAAGATCGCCGGCGCCGGCTGGGCGGCGCAGGGGGCCTCAGCGACGAGCTGAGACGAGGGGCGGTTGACGGCGGCGTTCAGGCCCGGTTCAAGCGGGATCTGATTTGTCTCTCGCGGTCGATCCGAAGGGGATTTCCATGGCCAATGGCGGTGGCACCGAGCGTTTCCTGGGCGGTTCCGTCCTCAGCGTCCTCGTGCGCCTGTTCTTCATCTCGCTCTTGGTCGGCGCCGCGATGGCCTTCCTCGGCCTGTCGCCGCGTGGACTTTGGGAGTCGGCGCTGCGCTTCGTCCGCTCGCTCACCGATATGGGCTTCGACGCGGTCCGCGAGGTCGGCGGCTGGGCACTCGCCGGTGCGCTGATCGTCGTGCCGCTCTGGCTGATCAGCCGGCTCTTCGCCTCGAAGCGGTAAGAGCAAAGGCAAGGAGCCGGACCGATTTTCGGCCCTGCGGCCGAGCTTCGTGGCAGCCGGGTGCTGAGCTGCAAGGCGCGTCCGCTTGTTGCTTCTTGTAACTTCGCCGCCATGGCGCCGACGCGCCGGTGATCCCATATCCGTGGGAGCTGATCGCAACCACGGACTATCCCATGACGTCCATTGCTGTCCGTCCCGCGACCCGAGACGAGGAGAGCGCCGTTTCCGCGGTGATCCGTCTCGCTTTCGCGTCTGATCCGATGGCGCGCTGGTCATTGAGAGACGCGCAGACCTATCTTGCCGTCATGCCCGACCTGATCCGTGCATTCGGCGCCGCTGCCTATGACAGTGACAGCGCCTATGTCAGCGACGATTTTGGCGGCGCGGCGCTGTGGCTGCCGCCCGGTGTGGAGCCGGATATCGAGGCGCTCGACCACCTCGTCACGACAAACGCCGATCCGGCGATCCTGGCTGATGTCGAAGCGGTCTTCACGTCGATGGTGCGCTATCATCCGGAGGTCCCGCACTGGTATCTGCCGCTGATCGGCACCGATCCGGCACGGCAGGGGCAGGGAATCGGAAGCGCGCTCATGACCCATGCGCTTACACGGTGCGACCGTGAAGGCGTCGCGGCTTATCTGGAATCGTCGAACCCGCAGAATATCCCGCTCTATCAGCGACACGGGTTCGAAATCCTCGGAACCATCCAGCATGGCTCGTCGCCGGTCCTGACGCCGATGCTGCGCCCGCCGCAGCCGGCAGCAAGCTGATCCAGTGATCTCTCAGAAATCGATCGCGCGGCCCTTCTAGAGCGTGTCATCAGGCGCGCCGCCTCAGCCCATCTCTCCGCGTGCGATCGCTTCGGCGTCGCGTCCGACCAGCGCGTCGAGCCGCGGCAGACCGGCCTTGCGCAACTGCATGTCGAGCCCGCGCTTGACCTCGCCGACCAGTCCCGGCCCCTTGAACACCATCGCCGAATAGAACTGCACGAGGCTCGCCCCGGCCCGGACCTTGGCGAAGGCGCTCTCGGCGGAATCGATACCGCCGACGCCGATCAGCGGGAACTGGCGCTCCACCCGCAGGAAGGTCTCGGCGAGGATGCGCGTCGAGGCGGCAAAAAGAGGTTTGCCCGAGAGACCTCCGGTCTCAGCCTTGTTCGCGCTGCGCAGGCCGTCCGGTCGGGCGATCGTCGTGTTCGAGACGATCATGCCGTCGACCTTGCGGCGGCGGGCGACCGCGACCATGCCGTCGAGCTCGGACATTGAGAGGTCGGGCGCGATCTTGATCAGCACCGGCGTCGGCTTAGCCCCGGCAGCGGTCTCGTCGCGGGCGGCGAGAGTGCGCGCGATCAGCTCGTCGAGCGCGCTTTCTGCCTGCAGGTCGCGCAGGCCCGGCGTGTTCGGCGAGGAGACGTTGACGGTCAGGAAATCGGCGAGCGGCGCGAGCCTCCCCGCCAGCACCGCATAGTCGGCGCTGCGGTCGACCGAATCCTTGTTGGCGCCGAGATTGACGCCGACGAGGCCGCCCTTCTTCCGGCGCGCGGCCAGCCTGGCCGCGACCACTTCCATGCCCTCGCTGTTGAGGCCGTAGCGGTTGATGACCGCCTCGTCCTCCGGCAGGCGGAAGACGCGCGGGCGTGGATTGCCCGGCTGCGGCAGCGGCGTCACTCCGCCGATCTCGACGAAGCCGAAGCCGAGACCGAGTGCGCCGTCGATCGCCTCGGCATGCTTGTCGAAGCCGGCGGCGAGGCCGACCGGGTTGGCGAAGCGCAGGCCGAGGGCCTCGACCGTGAGCGACGGCGGATCGATCGCCGGCCTCAGTGGCGGCGCAGCGGCCAGCGCCGCGATCGTCAACCGGTGCGCCTGCTCGGCATCGAGCTTGTGAATCAGTGGCCGCGCCAGGCCGAACAGCGCTCCGATCACGCGACATCCTCCGGGAAGACATGGCCGCTCTCGCCCGATGGCAGTGGCGCGATCCAGCGCGCCTGCTTCGGGTCGAGTGGGGCATAGAGATGCGGGAACAGTGCCCCGCCGCGCGATGGCTCGTAGCGCAAGGCTTCGCCGAGCTTGGCATCGTCGATGGTGATCAGCAGCAGCCCATCCTGGTCGACGAAATGCTTCGCTGCGGTCTCGCGGACCTGTGCGCCGCTCGAGAAGTGGATGAAGCCGTCGGCGAGATCGACCGGCGCTCCCTGGAAGAGGCCTGCGGCCTCGGCTTCGCGCCAGAGCGCTTCGGGACAGATCTTGTAGATGAGCGGCATGGCGCCGGACATATCGCTGGAGCGGCTCCGGCAAAAGCGGAAACCGCGTGTCGGCCGGGCTGCATCTCCGATTTCTTTCGCCGGGATGCCGGTTCGCCTCGGCCGGGATGCTGCCGCTTGCAAAAAAATCCCGATCTCGGCCGCCGCGTGCAATGACGAATCAGATTGAATTCTTATTGGATAGGGGATATTTCCTATTCTATCCCCGCTTAGCGCCGCGTCGGCACCATCAGGAACGAGGCCTCTCCGCGATGCTGTCCCATGACCAGATCTGGAGCGCGATCGACACGCTCGCTCAGCGCTATGGCCTGACGCCGTCGGGTCTCGCCCGCAAGGCCGGGCTCGACGCCACCACCTTCAACCGCTCGAAGCGCGTCGGCGCAGATGGGCGCGAGCGTTGGCCCTCGACCGAGTCGATCGCCAAGATACTCGCCGCCACCGGCGCCTCCTTCGACGAGTTCATGAACGTGATCCGGCGTGGCGCGCCGCCGGCGCATACCGTCCCGCTGATCGGCTTTGCACAGGCGGGCTCGGGCGGCTTCTTCGACGACGGTGGCTTCCCGGTCGGCTCTGGCTGGGACGAGGTCGCCTTTCCCGGCCTGCACGACGAGAAGGCCTATGCGCTCGAGATCGCTGGTGATTCGATGCTGCCGCTCTATCGCGACGGCGACACCATCATCGTTTCCCCCGGCGCTGCGATCCGTCGCGGTGATCGCGTCGTGGTCAAGACGGTCGATGGCGAGGTGCTGGCCAAGCAGCTCCGGCGCCAGACGGCCAAGACGGTCGAGCTCGCCTCACTCAACCCAGAGCATGCCGACCGGGTGCTGGCGCTCTCCGAGATCGCCTTCATGGCGCGGGTGATCTGGGCGAGCCAGTAGTCAGGCCGATCATGCCGCCCGCTGCGCCGGCAGCGACACCGTGAACACGGCGCCGATCTCCGAGGGCTCCAGCGCGATCATCCCGCCATGCAGCCGCACCAGCTCGGCCGCGATGGCGAGGCCGAGCCCGGTGCCGCCGGGATTGACCGAGCCACGGAAGGCCTGGAACAGGTTGTCGCGCGCCCGCGGCGGCACGCCGGGCCCATTGTCGGCGATGCGCAGAACGATCTCGCCATGGCGGGGAGCGGCACTGATTCGGAGCGTCGGGGCGCGTTCGCCGGTTGCCGCGACGCCGTCGAGCGCCTGGATCGCATTGCGCATTAGGTTGGAGAGCACACGCGCCATCTGATCGGGATCGCAGGGGGCGACCATCTCGGCCGGCACCTCATTGGTGAAGCCGATCGTTCCGTTCTCGCCGAGGCCGAGCAGCTCGGCCTGTTCGGCGACGAGCTGGCGCAGGGCCACGTCGCGCAAGGTCGGCGTCGCCTCGGCCGCGCGGCCATAGGCGAGCGTCGCCTGGCAGAAGTCGATGGCGCGTCCCAGCGTCGCGATCAGGCGCGGCGCGAAGCGCCTGATCTTCGGATCGCGCGTCTCGGTCAAACGGTCCGACATCAACTGCGCTGCGGCCAGCATATTGCGCAGGTCGTGATTGATCTTGCTGACGGCGAGGCCGAGCTCGGCGAGGTGCTTCTTGGCCCGGAGGTCGTCGGCGAGCGTCGCTTGCATGCGCGCCAGCGCCCGCTGCGCCTCGCCGATCTCGTCGACGCGCAGCGTTGGCTCGATGATCCGGCGCGGATTCTCCGGATCATGCTCGAATTCCATCACATTGGCGGCGAGATGACGAATGGGCTGCACGATCAGCCAGTTCAGCGAGAGATAGACCAGCCCCGCCGTCAGAATCGAGATGATCAGCGTGACCAGCGTCAGGTTGACCGAGAATTTCAGCATGGCGCGGCGCAGTGGCCGCTCGTCGATCACCATCTCGACGAAGTCGGCGGCGCCGACCGCCTGCCCGACCACCCGGATCGGCATTTCATGCGAGGGGCTGACGAGCGTCGCCACCGATTCGACGATCGACTGCATCCAGCTCTGATCGCGCAGATCGACGGTCTTGGCGACTTCATGCGGCATCGAATCAAGGCTGAGCAAGCGGCGCGCACCTCCGACGCGTGCGGCGATGGCGGAAGCGCCGACGCCGGCAAGCAAGCGCTCCTCGCTGCCTTCCGGCAGCCCTTCGGCTGGAGACCCCTCTAGTACGAGCACGGCGATCTGCGCCGCCGCGAGGCGATCGTTCAGCCAATTGCGCCGGAAATTCGCGACCGAGGGCAGGTAGATCAGCACCTCCGCCAGCATCACGAACAGGATGGTCAGGACCAGCAGCTTGGCCGACAGGCCGAGCTGCGTCGGCCCGCGTGGGACGCTGATCGACAGGGTGTTGGGATCGAACCGCCTCACTGACATCGACAGCCAGTCTATCCGAAACGGCGAAGGAAGCCGATGAGCCGGCGAATGCCAGGCTTTGCCGCGAGCGGTGCCTGGAAGGAGAGCGCTGCTTTTTGTGATAGTTCCGACAGGCTTTGAGATGGCGTGATCAGTCCGGCCATCTCCTTGACGTTCATTCGCTTCTGGATAGCGAGCCCCCAGGGCACGATCAGCTCCGCAGCTTGCGCCCCGGCGATGACGACACCGAGAATGCCGCCCTTACGGTCGGTCACCAGCTTGATCAGCCCTTCGCTTTCCCGCTTGGCCCGGGCCTGGCCGCTTTCGGCATAGGGCCAGCGCAGCACCCTGACATCGCCTTGCGCTCGTGCCTGTGTTTCGCTCAGGCCGACGCTCGCCAGCTGCGGCTGGCCATGGACCGCGCTGGGGACCAGCTCCCGCCTGAAGCGGGTGGGCTGGCGGAACAGGGCGTTGCGGAGCACGAGCCCGGCCTGATGCTGGGCGGCATGGCTCGACGTCATCCCGGCAGCCGCGCCGCCGGCACAATCGCCGATCGCATAGATGCTGCGATTAGCGGTCCGCAGCGTATCGTCGACGACGATGCCGGTCTCGTCGCTGCGGACGCCGGCGAGATCGAGCTCGAGGCCTGCGATGTTCGGCTTGCGCCCGCTCGCAATCAGGAGATGCGTGCCGTCGATGCGGATGTCGCCGTCGAGGACGAGACGCGGCCGCTGTCGGTGCATCTCGGCGCGCAGGGCCGGCCGGCTCTCGTGCAGGACGATGCCGTCGCCGAGTAAAGCGCGCCTGAGCACGCCGGCTGCTTCGGGATCCTCGTTCGGAAGGAGGCCTTCCCGTGCGACCAAGGCGACTTCGCTGCCGAGCGTGCGCATCGCCTGCGCCAGTTCGACGGCGGCTGCCGTTCCCCCGAATACGATCAGCCGCTCCGGTCGCTTGGTCAGTTCGAAAAGGCTGTCCTCGGTCAGGCAGGGCAGGTCGGGCAGACCCGCTATGTCCGGCGTCACCGGCACGGAGCCGGTCGCGACCACGAAGCGGCGCGCCTTGACCACCGTTTCGCCGACGATGATCTGACGGCGGTTCTGGAAGCATGCCTCGCCCTTCAGCACGAGCACGCCGAGGGCGGTGAGGCGTTCATCCGAGTCGTTCGCAGCCAATCTCGCTGCAACCTGGTCGAGATGAGCCCTCACGCGTCCGTAGTCGATTTCGCTAGCCTTCGCCGACAGGCCGAGGGCCTCGGCGTCGGCGATGGCGCGCGCCTGCTCGGCCGCGGCCCGCAGGGCCTGGCCGCGTATGCCCTCGTTGAGGGACAGTATGCTCCCGCTCTGCCTGATCAGCACGGTCCGGACGCCGAACAGCGCGGCGGCGGTCGCGACCGCGAGCCCTCCCGGGCCATCGCCGACGACGCAAATGTCCGGCGTCAGCGGCTCCTTGCTGGCTGCTGGGCTGGCGGTTTGGCTCACGCCGCATCTCCCGGTCGCTGTCCTGCTCGTGCAGATGCGTTGCCGCTGCGGCGGAATCAAGTTCGTTGCTGCGATAGTTCCGGCGGGAAGCAGCCGGTGATGGCGGAACTATTCTCAGGCGATCTTGCGCGGCTCGTCACCCTTGCCGAATTCCGACACCGGTTGCGGCCGGCCGAACAGATAGCCTTGCGCCCGCTGAGCGCCGAGCAGTTGCACCGCCATGCGCTGCGCTTCGGTCTCGATGCCCTCGACCACGACGTTCATCGACAGGCGCCGGGCGAGCTGGCAGACCGCTTCGATCACCGCCTTGGAGGCCTCGTCGCTGTTGACGTCGCGGCTGAAGCTCTGGTCGATCTTCACCTGCGAGAACGGATAGGTCGAGAGATAGGCGAGCGAGGAGTAGCCCGTCCCGAAATCGTCGAGCGCGAACTTGACCCCGATCGCGCGCAACTCGTTGATGACTTCGAGCGTCGTCTTGTTGTCCTCGATCAGCAGCGATTCCGTCACTTCGAGTGTCAGGCGGCCCGGGGCGAGATGGGCCAGCAGCAGAGCGTTCTTGACGGTCTCGACGATGCGGCGCGGCTCGCGGAACTGCAGTGGCGAGATGTTGACGGAGACGCCGATACCCCCCGGCCAATTCGCTGCGTCGCGGCAGGCCTGGCGGATCGCCCAGTCGCCCATGCCGGCGATCAGGCCGGATTGTTCGGCGATCGGGATGAATACGCCAGGCGGCACCATGCCGCGGGTTGGGTGCCGCCAGCGCATCAGCGCCTCGCGCGTCACGGTCTCCTGCGTGCGCAGGTCGATGATCGGCTGATAGTACAGTTCCAGTGCGCCTTCGGTCGTCGCTTGGCGCAGGTCCACCTCGATCTCGTGGCGTTCGAGCATCTCCTCCGCCATAGCCGGGTCGAAGAAGGTCGCGGTGTTGCGGCCGGCGGCCTTGGCCTTGTAGAGCGCGGTGTCGGCATGACGCAGCAGGTCGGCGGGCGTGGCGCCGTCCGTGGGAGCAAGTGCGATGCCGATGCTTGCGGTGACGTAGACAGTCTTGGTTTCGAGCTCGAAGGCACGATCCATCGACTCGATCATGCGCTGCGCGATCATCCGGACCGTCGCGACGTCGGTCGCAGGCAGGATCAGCACGAACTCGTCGCCGCCGAAGCGGGCTAGCAGATCGTTGTGGCGGATCGCGCTCTTCAGCCGCGCCGCGGTCTGGATCAGCACCCGGTCGCCGATGTCGTGGCCGAGATTGTCGTTGACCTGCTTGAAGCCGTCGAGGTCGATATAAAGCAGCGCGAAGGTTTCACCCGTGCGATCCTGCCGGCGGACGGCCTCGGCGAGCTGCGTGTTGAACTCGAAACGGTTGGCGAGGCCGGTCAACTCGTCGAAGCGCGCCATCTGCTCGATCCGCGCCTCGGTCGCCTTTCGCTCGGTCGCGTCCTCGGTCAGCATCAGCACGCCGCCTTCGGCCGCGGGCGCGATGGTGACGACGAGCATCCGGCCATTGCGCGACTGCAATTCGTAGACGGCCGCCTGCTGGGTCGCCTGCACGCCGTCCAAGGCCGCCTTGATGTCGCGGACCTGTTCCGGGTTCATCACCTGTCGTTCGACCAGGAAACGGGCGATCGCGCTGATCGGCGTGCCGGGCAGTGCCAGAGTTTCCGGAATGCCGTAGAGCGCGGCGTGCGGTGCGTTCGAGACCGCGAGGTCGAGCTTGCGGTCGAACATCGCAAGGCCGTGGATCATTGTGTTGAGCGCGGCGTCGAGCGTCAGGTTCTGCGAGCGCAGGGCGGTGGCGAGCGCCTTGGATTGTTTGGTCGCATCGCTCAGCGCCAGCAGGTTGCGGTGCAGCGAGTTGGTGATCGCGATGTTGGCGACGACATAGAGGAAGGCGAAATAGCCGATGTACTGATAATAGGGGTTGTGCGCCTGGATCAGGCCGATCGCCATCGGCACGCAGAAGGTCAGCAGCTGGACGGCGACGAATTTCGGCCGCCCGGCGTTGCGGGCGACATAGCCGGAGGCGAGTGCGATCGTCGAGGATACCGAGGTGATGTGGGCGGCGGGATCGTCCGTCCAGGCGAGCGCCGCATAGCAGCTGAAGCCGAGCACGGCGCTGAACACGGTCGCGCCGAAGAAATACTCCCGGTCCCAGCGCTTGGTCTGGACGAGCGTATCCTCGGAATGGTCGAGCCGGCGATAGCGGACCACCGTGACGATACGTAAGACGACGACCAGCGCGACGCACAGCGTCAGCGCCATGAAGAGCTCGGCCTTGGTCGCCACCCAGCACAGGAAGGGCGTGAGGATACCGGCAATGCCCCCGGGGATGATCGAGCCCGGCGAGGAGAACAGCGAAGAAACCAGCAGGCGATAATCGGCGAGATCGACCGCGCTCCGGCCGCCATGATCAGCCGGCTGTTCCGCGATCGCCCTGCCTGCGCTGGTGCTGCGCAACCGGTTCGGCACTCCCGCCATCCACTCCTGCCTTTTGACGGTCACCGGAGAGGCGGGTGAACGAGCCCATCCTTTGCCGCATCACCTAACGGTCTTAAGAGGGAAAGGTAAAAGTTTCATGAGGGTTACACGGCGGAGTCGCGCGATCGGCGGAAACGCCGGTCACATTGGCGATGCTCTCGGCCCGCTTATGCGGCGCCGGCGCGGGCGTAGGTCACTTCGCTGTCGCGCTGATACACGCGCGACAGCATGCGGTCCTGGGTCTGGGCGATGCGCTGCAGCTTGGAGATCGCGCTCGGATGCAAGCGCAGCATGCAGTCGGTCCAGAGCTGGCCGAGATATTCGAGCTCCTCGCGCAAATTGCCGGCCCGGCGATTGAAAGCCGAGAACAGCGCTGTCCTGGCGGCGTGGATCGGCAGTGAGTCGGCGGCGTATTTGCGAAGCCAGTCCTCGCCCGTGCCGGCCGGCACCACCGCTTCCAGCCCGCCGGCCGCCAGGAATTCGGTGGCGCTCATCTCTTCGCCCGACTGGAGCATGTACTCGGCCGCGCGCTGGCCCATCCGGCGTGACAGCAGCCCGACGGCGGTGATCGGGAAGTGGTTGAACTTGATTTCCGGGTAGACGAACGAAGCCTGCTCCTCGGCGATCATGACGTTGCATGAGCGGGGCGCATCGATACCGCCACCGATCGCCTTGGCATGGATGGTCGACAGAGTGACGACCATGCCGTTGAGGCCGCTGGCGTTGCGCAGTGCGTCCTCGACCGAGAGTCGGGCGTATTCCGCCAGCGCCGGGCGGTCATTCTTGGCGAGGCAGTCGAGGTAGAAATCGAGGTCGCCGCCGAGGGTGAAGAATGGCCCGGTGCCGCGGAAGGCGAGGAAGCGGACGGGCGCCGAATGATATTGTTCGGGCGCGCCCCAGAGATCCATGATCGCCTGCTGCACCTTGCCGAGGCTGTCGAGCAACTGCAGCGTGAAGACCGGCTTGAGCTCCGGCTTGATGGTGACCCAGAGCAGGCGCAACTGCGGCTCATAGGCGAGCTGGACCTCGGGCAGGAAGCCGGCCCGGTGGCGAATCGCCTCGATGACGTCCCCGTCGACGAGCTCGGCAACGGTCTGGCCGTCCGCCGTCGGTGCATAGCTCTGAAACATTTCGTCGCCTCCGTCTCGTACGCACCCCTCGACGCCGCCGAGGGTAGAGAAAGTTAATAATCTGTAAACGCAAACTGCCGGAAATGGTTAATTTCGTTAAACTTTGTCCGTTAATACCAAAGTTGGCTCACAGCCTGAGAGCGCATCCATCGGTTGTCCTGCTGTTGCCGCTATCGTTGTCGTCGATGCACGCAATGGGCGTGCCAGCATACCACTCGTCGGTCAGGGTTGCCGAGATAATAAAAATTTTACCAATCGCAGCAGGGTCTTGCGGCCTGTCGGCAGCGACCGGCGGTGATGTGCCGTTCAGGCGGGCGGCGGGGAGCGCCGGCCGCCTTGGGGCAGGGCTGTCCCATCCGGAGACCAAGGACGCCGCAGTTGTGCCGCAATCGACCGTGCAAGGAATGTTGTGCCGCCACCCGGTCTTGTCCGGGCGGGGTTGAGCGGCTAACCATGAACCGACGCCTGCCGCCTCAGGGTTGCGGGCATTTCCACGAGCTGACGCCTTGAGCCGCCAGACCGAAGCCGAGGATGAGAGAAGGGCGCGCCTCGCTGCCGCCCTCCGCGAGAATCTCAAGCGCCGTAAGGCGCAGGCAAGGGCTAGGCGCGCCTCGGACACGGCGGCCGAGGACCCGCTACCGCCCGCCCAGGCCGAACCTCCCCGGTCCTGATCCCCACCTTTCCGGCCGGCGTTTCCTGCCGGTCCCGCAGGACGAGCCCAGATGGACCGTATCCGCATCACCGGCGGCCAGCGCCTCAATGGCGTGATCCCGATCTCCGGCGCCAAGAACGCGGCGCTGCCGCTGATGATTGCGAGCCTCCTGACCGACGAGACGCTGACGCTGACCAACGTCCCGCGGCTCTCCGACGTCAGTGCGCTCTCACGCATCCTCTCCAATCACGGCGTCGACCGTTCGGTCGCCGGCAAACGCATCGGCCAGAGCGCCGAGACCGGCCAGACCGTGGCGCTGACCGCCCGCCAGATCGTCGATACCTGTGCCCCTTATGAGCTCGTTTCGACCATGCGGGCGAGTTTCTGGGTGATCGCGCCGATCCTGGCCCGTATGGGGGAGGCCAAGGTCTCGCTGCCAGGCGGCTGTGCCATCGGCACCCGCCCGGTCGACCTGCTGCTGATGGCGCTGGAGCGCCTCGGCGCCACCATCTCCATCGAGGGCGGCTACGCCTTGGCCCGGGCTCCGAAGGGGCTGAAGGGCGGCGAGATCGTTTTCCCGAAGGTCACGGTCGGCGGCACTCATACCGCGCTGATGGCGGCGGTCCTCGCCGACGGCACCACCGTGATCGAGAACGCGGCGCGCGAGCCCGAGGTGGTCGACCTTGCCGCCTGCCTGGAGAAGATGGGCGCC
Organism: Rhizobiales bacterium 2SD; assembly: GCA_005502805.1. Taxonomy (GTDB): domain Bacteria; phylum Pseudomonadota; class Alphaproteobacteria; order Rhizobiales; family Beijerinckiaceae; genus Allobosea. The sequence continues at coordinate 82,977 of SCMY01000005.1, forward strand.
AAGATCGAGGGCGCCGGCACCTCCACCATCACCATCCGCGGCGTCTCGCGCCTCGGCGGCGCCCATCATGCTGTCCTGCCGGACCGGATCGAGACCGGCACCTATGCCATGGCGGTGGCGATGACCGGTGGCGATGTCCTGCTCGAAGGCGCCCGCGCCGACCTGCTGCAGGCCGCGCTGGACGTGATGAGCCAGGCCGGCGTCGACGTCTCCGAGACCAATGAGGGCATCCGCGTCCGCCGTAATGGCGCCGCGCTGGAGCCGGTCGACGTCACCACCGATCCGTTCCCGGGCTTCCCGACCGACCTCCAGGCCCAGCTCATGGCGCTGATGACCAGGGCCAAGGGCACCTCGCGCATCCGCGAGACGATCTTCGAGAACCGCTTCATGCACGTGCAGGAACTCGCCCGGCTCGGCGCGAAGATCCGGCTCGATGGCGATGCCGCCTATGTCGATGGTGTCGAAAAGCTCACCGGTGCTCCGGTGATGGCGACCGATCTGCGCGCCTCGGTCTCACTTGTCATCGGTGGCCTCGTCGCCGAAGGCGAGACGATGATCAATCGCGTCTATCATCTCGACCGCGGTTTCGAGGCGCTCGAGGCCAAGCTCGGCCGCTGCGGCGCCCAGGTCGAACGCATCAGCGGTTGACGATAAGCGCGGCCCCCGCCAGATAAGGCGCATGTCCGACCCCGCCGCCGAGCCGCTGAAACTGATTGCTCTCGATGCCGACGATCTGTCGGTGATCTCGGCGCATTTGCAGGATGCGGTGCTGAAGCGCGGCGACATCGTCTGGCTGCCGGGTGAAAAGCGCTTCGCCCTGGCGCTGCGTCGCTTCGACTGGGAAGGCGCAGCGCAAGGCCAGAAGCGTCGCCGGCTCTCCGCCTTGCATTTCGAGCGGGTGACGGCAGCGCGCAGCACGAAGGTTGCAGCGGGCGACGCCGTGCTCAGCCTGCTCGCGGTTACCTTCACGCAGAGCGACGACCCGGCCGGGCAGGTGACCTTGCATTTCTCCGACGGCGCCGCCATCCGCCTCGATGTCGAATGCATCGAGGCTCAGATGAAGGACCTCGGCCCGATGTGGGAAGCCGTCGCGACGCCTGCCCACCCCGACGCCGGCTGAACAATACTCCGGTCAGGATACCCGATGCCGATCAGGCTTGACGCACGCGATGCCGGTTTCGAGCGGGAGTTCACAGCCCTCCTCGCAATGAAGCGCGAGGTCTCGGAGGACGTCGACCAGGTCGCGGCTGCGATCATCGCCGATGTCCGCGTCCGCGGTGACGCGGCCCTGATCGACTACACGGAACGTTTCGACAAGCTTGCTCTGACGCCGCAGACCCTGCGTGTCACCGAGAGCGAGATCGAGGCCGCGCTCGCTGCCTGTACTCGCGAGCAGCTCGCTGCGCTCGAGACAGCGCGTGCCCGGATCGAGGCCTATCACTTGCGCCAGAAGCCGACCGATTCCTGGTCGCGCGACGACCTTGGCGTCGAGAGCGGTTGGCGCTGGAGCGCAGTCGAGGCCGTCGGGCTCTATGTTCCCGGCGGCACGGCGAGCTATCCGTCCTCGGTGCTGATGAACGCGGTGCCGGCCAAGGTGGCTGGCGTAGATCGGCTCGTCATGGTCGCGCCGACCCCGCGTGGCGAAGGCAATCCGCTGGTGCTCGCCGCGGCGAAGCTCGCCGGCATCGACGAAATCTACAAGATCGGCGGCGCGCAGGCTGTCGCAGCGCTCGCCTATGGCACGGCTACGATCGCGCCGGTCGCCAAGATCGTCGGTCCCGGCAATGCTTATGTCGCCGCCGCCAAGCGTCGCGTCTTCGGCACGGTCGGCATCGACATGATCGCTGGCCCGTCTGAGGTGCTGGTCCTAGCCGATGCCGGCGCCAATCCGGACTGGATCGCCGCCGATTTGCTCGCACAGGCCGAGCACGACACTGCCGCCCAGTCGATCCTGATCACCGACGATGCCGCGCTCGCCGGCGCGGTCGAGCGTGCGGTCGAAGGCCAGCTCCGTACCCTGCCGCGTGCCGAGATCGCAGGGGCGAGCTGGCGAGAATTCGGCGCGGTCATCCTGGTCGACACGCTTGCCGAGGCAATTCCGCTGGTCGATCGGCTCGCGCCGGAGCATCTCGAAATCATCGCCGCCGATGCCGAGGGATTGGCCATGCGCATCCGCAATGCCGGCGCGATATTCCTCGGCGGGCATACGCCGGAGGCGATCGGCGACTATGTCGGCGGCTCGAACCATGTCCTGCCGACGGCGCGTTCAGCCCGCTTTTCTTCGGGGCTCGGCGTGCCTGACTTCATGAAGCGCACCTCCCTGCTTAAATGCGATCCCGAGGCGCTGCGGGCGCTTGCCGGCGCGGCGACCGAGCTCGCAGAAGCCGAGGGCTTGCAGGCCCACGCGCGTTCCGTGACGATCCGGCTCAACGGCTGACGGCAGGCTGGCGATTCTGCGCCTGACGGAGCCGGGCGGAGGTGACATGTCGGAACGCAACCATCTGGTCGCCGTCACGCTCGACGAAGCCTCGCTCGGGCGCGGCAGCGCCGACCAGGAGCATGAGCGCGCCGTCGCGATCTACGATCTGATCGAGCGTAACCATTTCGCCCTGCCGGATTTCGACGGCGGGCCCTATGCCGTCCATCTTGCTCTGGTCGAACGGCGGCTTGCCTTCGAAGTGAAGAGTGCGGATGGCGCGCCGGTCGTCACCCACCATCTCTCGCTGACCCCGCTCAAACGCATCATCAAGGATTACGAGCTGGTCTGCGACAGCTACTATGCCGCCATCCGCACGGCGACGCCTGCCCAGATCGAAGCGATCGACATGGGGCGTCGCGGATTGCACGACGAGGCGGCGGTTCTCCTGGTCGAGCGGTTGTCGAACAAGGTCGAGATCGACAACGAGACGGCCCGCCGCCTGTTCACTCTGATCTACGCGCTGCACTGGAAGGGCTGAGCGCTTGGAGCCGCCCGTACCGCGCAAGCTCCAGAGCGTGCTGTTCATGTGCGCCTACAACGCGGTGCGCTCGCCCATGGCGGAGGCGCTGGCCAAGCACTTCTTCGGCAAGTCGATCTATGTCCAGTCCGCAGCCGGCAAGCGCAAGGGTGAGCTCGACCCTTTTGCATTGTCGGTCCTCGATGAGATCGGCATCGACGCGCACAAGCACAAGCCGAAGACGGTCGAGGAGCTGGAGGAATGGGAAGGGCTCAATTTCGACCTGATCGTCTCGCTTTCGCCGGAGGCGCATCACAAGGCGCTGGAGCTGACCCGCACTGTCGCCGCCGAGGTCGAGTACTGGCCAACCCCTGACCCGACCATCATCCAGGGCTCGCGCGAGCAGGTGCTCGACGCCTACCGTGCCGTTCGCGACGGTTTGATGCAGCGGATCAAGACGCGGCTGCGCTCCTGACGTCTTACTGAATCAGCACCGCCCCGCCGCAGCGCACTCCGCTGACCCAGCTGTCCGCCTGTCCCAGCCCGATGCCAAGGGTATTGAGCAGACTCGTCAGCACCTGGTCGAGCGGCGTCGCTGCCCCGGCAATGACGCCCGAGACGGCGCCATCGAGCCCGGGTATGGGAAGCCCGAGCCCCAGCAGCTCGACGCGCAGATCGAGATCGCCGACCAGCCGCGACAGCAGGCTCGCGACGAAATTCTGCGTCGAGGTCGTCTTCTTGTCCGCCCGCTGGATCTCGGCGTAGCTGAAGCTGACCGAAGTCTCGCCGGTGTTGCCGATCGTGACGTGCGCCCGGCCGGTGACCTTGGCGAGGCCAGCGAGGTTGAGCAGCGTGGCGGCCGGCGGGTTCGGCCGGGTGCTGAAATTGCTGAACTCGGCATTCGAGACCTGCCCGATCCAAGCATCCGCCACAGCCGGAATGACGCCGAGCGTCACCCGCGAGCTGGCGACCTCGCCGGCGTCGCAGGTGATCGAGTTCAGGCGGGCGGTCGCCGAGGCGAGTTCCAGATAAAGCGGCAGCTTGACCAGCGAGGCCTGGCCGCTACCGACGAGGGTGAGCGTCAACAGCAGGCGCGTCTGCGCGGTGTGGACGCTCGCACCGGTGCGATCGACACGCACGAGGCTGGTGCCGATCGGCCGCTCGCCGATGCCGAGCTTGAGCGACACGCCGGCGAGGCCGGGCACGTTGACCGCAAGGCCGAGATCGAGCTGGCGTGATCCGTTGGCGATCTGGGCCGCAGCCGACACGAGATCGAGTGCCGACAGCGATGCCTTGAGCGGCACCTCCTCGCTCAGCTGACGGCTGCCATAGGTTCCGAATGAGACGAGGCTCTGTAGGTTCAGGCGCTGGCTCGAGCCGGCGGCCGACGTCGCCAGACGTCCCAGTCCGGCGATTGCGTCGCTGTTCGCGCCCTGGTCGCGGGCTGCATCCTGGGCCGCCAGGATGACGTCCCCGATCCGGACCTGGGCGCGTATGACCTCGTCGAAGGTCAGTGCGGAGATCGCGGCGCGGGCGGCCAAGCGGCGCGCGAAGCCGAACAGGTCGATCCGCGCGCGCGCCAATCCTTCATAGTCCATCACCGATAGCGACAGGCTCGTGCCGAGGAGGCCGCCGAGCAGGCCATTGAGGGCGCCGCCCTCCACCCGTGCCAGCCGGGAGCCGATGGCAAAGGCGGCTTGCGCGTCCTGCGCTGCCGTCGCTCGGGTCAGGATCGTGACCTCGCCCGTCTCGCTTGCACTCGTCAGCATGGAGCCGGTGGTGAGTAGGCGGCCAAGGATCATGGGTGTGGTCGCGCGCATTTCGATTCGCGCGGCGTTGGCTCCCGCTCCAGTGCCCGGCCGGAAGCGCATCTCGGGCTCGAGCCTCGCATCCGGCGTGTAGATGCCCATCTGCACGCTTTCGACCGCGGTTGCGGAATACCCGTTACGTCCCGCACTCGACCGAGCGGCGGCTTCTGCGCGTCCGAGATCGGTTGCGGCGGCGAGCGCGGCAAGGTCTGTCGCGGTTTGCTGCCGCCGCTTCTGGTAGAAGAAGCTGCCGACGTCCACCGCCATCGTGCCGAAACCGAAGAGAACCAGCGAACTGCCGGCGAAGACGATTGTGGAGATGCCGCGGCGGTCTGCAAGAAGCCTCAGGAATTGACGGATCATGACAGCGCCCTTTGCTGATCGCATGGAATTGTCAGTAGCCGCCGCGCTGGACGACGGCGCGGCGTTCGACGGTTGGCAGCGGCAGCGCGACGATTGAGCCGAGTCGGTTGAAGACGCTGTCCGAGTAGTCGTAGGCGATCGCCACCTCGAAGCTCGGTGCCGGGGCGCCTGTGGCGGTTGTCCGGACAGTCAGCTTGCTCGGATCGAGGAAGGCGTAGGAGCCGGCATGACGGGTGATGAACGTGCGCGCCAGTCGTTCCCGTTCGGCGTCGTCGAGGCCTGCCACGGAAGCGCGGGCTGCTTCAGCGGCGAGTTGCTGAACGCCGTGATACACGCCGAAGGCGTGACCATAACCGACGATCCCGAACAGAAGCACCAGCAGAAGCGGAGCGATGAAGGCGAATTCGACGGCCGTCGCAGCTCCTTGGTCGGCACGGAGATCGAGAACGAGCGAGCGCATGGCGCCTTCCTTTCTCAAATTTACAACGAAAAGGCGTACTACAGAGCAATTGAAGAATCGTAAAAGTTGTATTCTTGCTTTACCGCTAGTTTTGCGATTGAGAAGGTGCTTAAGCGAAATTTAACAACCGCAGCTCAGGAAGATTGCCGAGGGCAACGTTGCGTTAGCCAAGCCGAGAACCGAGCTGAGGATGAGCCCCGTCGCGATATCGACCGCTTTCCGCTCCCGGCGGCCGCGACACTGGCGCGAGATCGGCATGATCGTAGGGTTAGCGTTCAGCTCCGGCTTGATGGCGCTTGCCAGCCTTCCCGGTCCCGCCGCTGGATCAGCCGCACCGCTGGCGGCAATTTTCCCGCCGTGGATATCCAGCGAGGACGCGATGGCTCGCAGTCTTGCGACCGGCGCCAGAATTCTGCGGCAGGGCTCGGTTCCGTTCGTCATCGTGCTCGCACCGGAGACTGCGGCCAGGCCGACCGGCGCCCTGTTGATGCTGCGCCTCGATGGGCTTGCCGGATGCACCATCTCTTCAGAGGTCGAAGCGAGCCGTTCATGACGCTGACTTTGCCTGGCCTTCGTGATCTGGTCGCGCGCTGCCTGATCGGTCTTGCCTTCCTCCATATTCCACTGCTCGCACTGGCATCCTTGGCCCAGGCCGGTGATGGATTTGTGCCCGCGCTCAGCGCTCTGATGCTCGCGCTTGCTGCATTGCTGGCCTATCGCGGAGCTGGCGCCGCGCTTGTGACGCAATGCGCGATCGCGGTCGCGCTGATCGGCCAGGTGTCGATCCTGGTGGCGGTGTTCTCCGGGCATCCCTGGCAGCCCGACATGCATATGTACTACTTCGCCGTACTGGCGCTGCTGGCTGGTTTCTGCGACTGGCGCCCGATCATTCTGGGCGCTGCGCTCACGGCGGCGCATCATCTGGTGCTGCAATTCGTCCTGCCCGCCGCCGTCTTCTACCAGGGCGGCAATCTGCTGCGGGTCCTGCTGCACGCGGTCATCGTGGTGGTCGAAACCGCTTTCCTTGCGGCGATCGCGGTGATGACCGCCCGCATCTTCGCGCAGACCGACGCAAATCTGCGCCGTGCCGAGGAAGTTGCAGAGCGCGAGCGGTTGGCAAGCGAACGCGAGCGGGCCCTCGCCGATGATGCAGAGGCGCGTGCTGCGCGCCTGCGTACCATGGTCGAGCATTTCCGCGACGAGATGGACGGCGCCATGGCTGTCCTCGACAAGGCGTCCGAGGCGATGCAGGTGGATGCACGCGGCCTCACCGGCGCGTCAGATCGGGCGCGCCAGCAGATCGCGCTCGTCTCGCGCAGCTCGACCGAGGTGACCACCAGCATCGAGCAGACTGCGGCGGCCAGCCAGGAACTTGCGAGCTCGATCGCCGAGATCGGCCGAAATGTCTCGCAGACCGCCGATAGTTCGCAATCAGCGGCGAATCTTGCGCGTGCTGCGAGCGCGGAGATCGAGATGCTGGCTCATACCGGCGAGAGCGTCGGCGCCGTGGTCGAGATCATCCGTGGTATCGCGGCGCAGACCAGCATGCTCGCCTTGAACGCGACGATCGAGGCGGCCCGCGCCGGCTCGATGGGCAAGGGTTTCGCTGTCGTCGCCAGTGAGGTGAAGACTCTGTCGGCGCAGACCGCGACGGCGACTGCGGAAGTCGCGCGCTCGATCGAGGCGATCCAGACCGCCTCGCAGCGTTCGCTCAAATCCATTCGCGAGATCGTGGCTGCGATCGGCGAGGTCGAGACTGTCTCCGTCGCCATCGCCTATGCGGTCGGCGAGCAGGATCGCGCCACTGCCGAGATCGCCAAGGAGGTTCAGATCTCCTCCGATGGCGCCAGCCGCAGCGCTCAGACCTTGCAGAGCTTCGAAGCGGTGACCGAGCGCACCTACGCCGCCGCCGGCAGCCTGCAGAGCTCCTCCGACGATCTGGCGACGCAGGCACAGCGCATTCGCCGGGAGGTGGCCGAGTTCTGCGAACGGGTCGCTGCCGCCTGACTACCAGGCGCGGCCGGGGCCGAGGGCACCTAGGCCCAGCCACTCGCCGATGGTCGCCGCGATGTCGGCGAAGCTCTCGCGGCGGCCGACCGGCTGGGCGGCCACATCCGGTCCGAAGGCCAGGATCGGGACATGCTCGCGCGTATGGTCGGAACCGGGCCAGCTCGGATCGTTGCCGTGGTCGGCGGTGATGACGGCGAGATCGCCGGGCCGCAGCAACGTCTCCAGCTTCGGCAATTCGCGATCGAAGGCTTCGAGTGCCGCCGCATAGCCGGGAATGTCGCGGCGATGGCCGTATTCGGTATCGAAATCGACGAGGTTGACGAAGCAGAAACCGCCATCCGGCAGCCGCCCGAACGCCTCCAGCGCCGCGGCGAACATGGCGGCGTTGCCGAAGGGCTTGATCTCCTCACCGGTGTTCCGGTGGGCGAAGATGTCGCCGATCTTGCCGACGGTGACGACGGGCCGCCCCTTGGCCGCGAGCCGGTCGAGAATGGTCTCGTTCGGCGGCGGGATAGCGAAGTCCTTGCGATTGCCGGTGCGGGTGAACCCGGTCTCGGTCGTGCCGACGAAGGGGCGGGCGATGACCCGGCCGATCTTCAGTGGATCGACCAGCATTCGGACTTGCCTGCAGAGCGCATAGAGCCGCTCCAGGCCGAAATGTTCCTCGTGCGCCGCGATCTGCAGCACCGAGTCGACCGAGGTGTAACAGATCGGCTTGCCGGTCCTGATGTGCTCCTCGGCCAGCTCATCGATCACCGCCGTGCCTGAGGCATGCTTGTTGCCGAGGATGCCGGGCAGGGCGCCTTCGCGGATGATCGCCGCGACCAGAGCGGGCGGAAACGAGTTCTCCAGTGCGGTGAAATAGCCCCATTTGAACGGAACCGGGCAGCCGGCGATCTCCCAATGGCCCGAGGGCGTGTCCTTGCCCTGACTGACCTCGACGCCGTAGCCGTATCGCCCCTGCGGTGCCTCTGGCCGCGCCACGCCGGCGAGCGGTCTGCCGGTCGATGCCTCGCAGGCATGGCTGAGGCCGAGCCGGGCCAGGTTGGGGATTTGCAGCGGCCCGCTGCGCAGGCCGTCGCGATCGCCGCGCCCTTCGGCGCAGGCTTCGGCGATATGGCCGAGCGTGTCGGAGCCCTCGTCGCCATAGGCCGCTGCATCCTCGGCGCCGCCGCAGCCGACGGAATCGAGCACGATCAGGATGGCGCGGGCCATCAGTCGCGCACCGCGGCGCTGTTCGCCGGTTCGATATTGAGGGCGGCGGCGAGCAGTGCCTGCGTATAGGCCTCGCGCGGGCGCTGGAAGATTTCTTCAGCCGGACCTTCCTCGACCACCTTGCCGTTCTGCATCACTACCACCCGGTGCGACAGCGCCCTGACCACCTTGAGGTCATGGCTGATGAAGAGATAGCCGAGCTTGCGCCGGGCCTGCAGCCCGCGCAGCAATTCGACGATCTGCGCCTGCACCGACATGTCGAGCGCCGAAGTCGGCTCGTCCAGCACGACGAATTTCGGATCGAGCGCCATGGCGCGGGCGATGGCGATGCGCTGGCGCTGGCCACCGGAGAATTCGTGCGGGTAGCGGTCCATCGTCGCCGGATCCAAGCCCACATCGGCGAGCGCCTGCGCCACGATCTCACGCTGGCGCTGATAGCTCAGCCCCTTCTGCTGGACCGTGAGCCCCTCGGCGACGATGTCGGCGACGGACATGCGCGGCGAGAGCGAGCCATAGGGGTCCTGGAAGACGACCTGCAGATCCTTGCGCTTCGGCCGGATCGCCTTGCTCTTCAGCCCATCGATGCGGTCGCCAAGGAAGACGATCGGCCCTTCCGAGGCGATCAGCCTGAGGATGGCGAGGCCGAGCGTGGTCTTGCCCGAGCCGGACTCGCCGACGATGCCGAGCGTCTCGCCTTCGCGTACCTTCACCGAGATACCGTCGACCGCCTTTACATGGCTTGTGGTGCGGCGCAGCAGCCCGGTCTTGATCGGGAACCAGACCTTGACCGGCCCGGCCTCCAGCAGGATCGGAGCGCCCTCCGGCACCGGTTCCGGCCGGCCCTTGGGCTCGGCGGCGAGCAGGCGCTGGGTATAGGCGTGCTGGGGCTTGCCGAAGATCTCGGCGACCGGCCCCTGCTCGACGATCTTGCCCTTCAGCATCACGCAGACCCGGTCGGCGATGCGCCGGACGATGCCGAGGTCGTGCGTGATGAACAGGATCGCCATGCCGAGCCGCGCTTGCAGCTCCTTCAGCAGCGTCAGGATCTGCGCCTGCACGGTGACGTCGAGGGCGGTGGTCGGCTCGTCCGCGATCAGGAGATCGGGCTCGTTGGCGAGGGCCATCGCTATCATCACGCGCTGGCGCTGCCCGCCGGAAAGCTGGTGCGGATAGGCGTCGAGCCGGCTCGCCGCATCGCGGATGCCGACCAGCGTCAGCAGTTCGAGCGTCCGCTCGCGCGCCTTCTCGCCGCGCAGTCCCTTGTGCAGTTCGAGGATCTCGCCGATCTGCCGTGCGATCGTGTGCAGCGGGTTGAGCGAGGTCATCGGCTCCTGGAACACCATGGTGATGTCGTTGCCGCGGACCTTGCGCATCGCGTCCTCGTCGGCCGCGATCAGGTCCTGGCCGTTGAACAGCACCTTGCCGGAGGGATGATGCGCCGCCGGATAGTTCAGGAGCTTCAGGATCGACAGGGCCGAGACCGACTTGCCCGAGCCGGATTCTCCGACCAGCGCCAGCGTCTCGCCCTTGGCGATCTCGAACGAGACCTTGTCGACCGCGAGTGTCTCCTGCCCGCCCTGGCGGAAGGCGACGGAGAGGTCCCGGACGGAGAGGAGGGGGGCGCTCACGCGAAGGTCTTCCTCGGGTCGAAGGCGTCCCGCACCGCTTCGCCGATGAAGATCAGCAGCGATAGCATCAATGCGATCACGACGAAGCCGGAGAGGCCGAGCCAGGGCGCCTGCAGGTTGGCCTTGCCCTGCGCCAGCAGTTCGCCGAGCGAGGGAGAGCCGGGCGGCAGGCCGAAGCCGAGGAAGTCGAGCGAGGTCAGCGTGGTGATCGAGCCGTTGAGGATGAAGGGCAGGAAGGTCAGCGTCGCCACCATGGCGTTGGGGAGCAGGTGCTTGACCATGATCGCCCGGTTGGAGAGGCCGAGCGCGCGGGCGGCGCGGACGTATTCGAAATTGCGCGCCCGCAGGAACTCGGCGCGGACCACGCCGACCAGCGCGACCCAGGAGAACAGCAAGAGGATGCCGAGCAGCACGAAGAAGCCGGGCGTGATGATCGCGGCGACGATGATCAGGAGGTAGAGCGCCGGGATCGAGGTCCAGATCTCGATGACGCGCTGGAAGATCAGGTCGGTCCAGCCGCCGAAATAGCCCTGGATCGCGCCGGCGGCGATGCCGATCACCGAGGAGATCGAGGCCAGGATCAGCCCGAACAGCACGGAAATGCGGAAGCCGTAGATCAGGCGCGCGACGACGTCGCGACCCTGGTCGTCGGTGCCAAGCCAGTTCCATTCGAGCTCGCGGCAGGTCATGCCCCCGGTTCGCTCCGCGATCGGCCGGCACTGCTCGTCCTTGAGCATCCAGGTCGGCGGGGCAGGGGCCGGCACCGGCAGGTCGAGATTATGCGTGCGGTAGGAATAGCGGATCGGCGGCCAGATCGCCCAGCCATTCGCCGCGATCTCCTTGGCGATGGTCGGGTCGCGATAATCGGTGGTGGCGAGGAAGCCGCCGAATTTCTCCTCGGGATAGTTCACCACAACCGGGAACAGCGTCTCGCCCTTGTAGCGGACGATCAGCGGCCGGTCGTTGGCGATGAATTCGGCGAAGAGCGAGAGCACGAACAGCGTCAGGAAGATCCAGAACGACCACCAGCCGCGCTTGTTGGCCTTGAAGCTGTCGAGCCGGCGCCGGTTGATCGGCGAGAGCTTGAGCCAGCCCTGCTTCAGCTGCGGGGGCGCGGCTGCGGGTTCAGCGGAGCGCAGGATCGGGGGAGCGTCGAGGAGGGTATCGCTCATGCTCACGCCTCCCGCGATTCGAAATCGATGCGCGGGTCGACCCAGGCATAGGTCAGGTCGGTGATCAGGTGCACGACGAGGCCGATCAGCGAGAAGATGTAGAGATTGGCGAAGACCACGGGATAGTCGCGGTTGACGATCGCCTCGAAGGAGAGGAGCCCGAGCCCGTCGAGCGAGAAGATCGTCTCGATCAGCAGCGACCCCGCGAACAGCGCATGCACGAAGGCGCCGGGAAAGCCGGCGATGACGATCAGCATGGCGTTGCGGAAGACATGGCCGTAGAGCACGCCGCGCTCCGACAGCCCCTTCATCCGCGCGGTCAGGACGTATTGCTTCCTGATCTCGTCGAGGAACGAGTTCTTGGTAAGCAGCGTCGAGGTCGCGAAGGCCCCGAGCGCCATCGCCAGGACCGGCAGGGCGATATGCCAGAGATAGTCGCCGATCTTGCCCATCAGGCTGAGCTGCGCCCAGTTCTCCGAAGTCAGGCCGCGCAAGGGGAAGATCTGCCAGAACGAGCCGCCGGCGAAGAGCACGATCAGCAGGATCGCGAACAGGAAGCTCGGAATGGCGTAGCCGACGATCACGACCGCGCTGGTCCAGGTGTCGAAGCGCGAGCCGTCCTTGACCGCCTTGCGGATGCCGAGCGGGATCGAGATCGCATAGGAGAGCAGCGTCATCCACAGCCCGAGCGTGATCGAGACCGGCAGCTTCTCCTTGATCAGCTGCAGCACCGGTGCGTCGCGGAAATAGCTGCGGCCGAAATCGAAGGTGGCGTAGTCCTTCAGCATCTTGAGGAAGCGCTCATGCGCCGGCTTGTCGAAGCCGAACTGCTTCTCCAATTCCTTGATGAAGGCGGGGTCGAGCCCCTGCGCGCCACGATAGGCCGAGCCTGAATCCATCGCCTGCGCCCCGGCATCGCCGCCGGAGCCGCCGCCGACGCGCTCGGCAGCGCCGCTATTGGGGTTATTGAGCTGCGAGATGATCCGCTCGACCGGCCCGCCCGGCGCGAACTGCACAATCACGAAGGAGATCAGCAGGATGCCGAACAGGGTCGGCACCATCAGCGCCAGACGCCGGGCGATGTAGTTCAGCATTCGCGCTTATGCCTTCCCGATCCGCTTGGCCTTCTCGGGATCGTACCACCAGATTGCCGGCGCTCCGGAGCCGTATTTCGGCTTGGTCTGCGGCCGCTCATACATGTCCCAATAGGCCAGCCATTCATTTGGTTGCCAGAGCATCGGGATCCAGTAGCGCCCCGCGCGCAGCAAACGGTCGAGGCATTTGGCTGCGACGACGACCTCGGCATAGCTCTTGGCTTGGCCGATCGCTTCGATCATCGCGTCGACCGCCGGGTCGGCGATCCCCCCGACATTGCGCGAGCCCCGCGTCCTTGCCGCTTCCGAGCCGTAGCGGACGCGCATCGTGTCGCTCGGAATGGCGCTGCCGCCCATATTCTGCGTGATGATGTCGAAATCGAACTCGTCGAGCCGGCGCTGATACTGCGCGCCGTCGACGATGCGGGATGTCGCGTTGATGCCGAGCCGCTTGAGATTGGCCTGGAAGGGCTGGATATGCGGCTGTAACGCCGGCGTCGAATCGAGGAACTCGATCTCGAAGGGCTGGCCGTTCGGCAACTTCAGCATATTGCCGTCGCGCTTGCAGCCGGCAGCGCGTAACATCTCGTCGGCGCGGCGCAGCAGCGCGCGGTCGCTGCCCGAACCGTCCGAGACCGGCGGCAGCCAAGGCTCGCCGAACACGTCCTCTGGCACCTTGCCGCGGAATGGCTCAAGCAACTTCAGCTCTTCCGGGGAGGGCTTGCCGACGGCCTTCGAATCCGAATTCTCAAAATAAGAGGTCAATCGGTTGAAGGACGAGAAACTGATGTTCTTGTTGGTCCATTCGAAATCGTAAGCGAGGCCAAGTGCCTCGCGGATGCGTGGATCGGCGAATTTCTCGCGCCTGAGATTGTAGATCCAGCCTTGGCCGCCGATCGGCTCGGTCCTTGGCAGCGACTCCTTCTTGACCTTGCCTTCGTGAACGGCCGGGAAATCGTAACCGGTCGCCCAGATGCGCGAGGTGTATTCCTCCTGGAAGGTGATCACGCCGCTCTTGAAGGCCTCGAACGCCACCTGTCGGTCGCGGAAATACTCCCAGCGGACACGGTCGAAATTGTTCTGGCCGACATTCACCGGCAGGTCTTTCGCCCAATAGTCCGGCACCCGGTCGAACTCGATGAAGCGGCCCTGCTCGAACCTGCCGACCTTGTAGGCGCCCGAGCCGAGCGGCGGCTCCAGTGTCGAGGCCTCGAAGTTCCGGGTCGACCAGAATTTCTCGGAGAACACCGGCAGGCCGGCGACGATGAGATGCATGTCGCGGCTGCGCTTCGGCGTGAGCTTTACGACGAGGAGGTCATCGCTCTCGGCGACCGCCGACTCCATTTCGCCGAGGATCAGCCGGTAGGTCGGATGGCCCTTGCTCTTGAGCAGGTTGAACGAGAAGGCCGCGTCGCCCGCGGTGACGCGCGAGCCGTCATGGAACTTCGCCTCCGGCCGCAGGCGGAAGCGATAGGTCAGCTTGTCCTGGGAGACCGCGACGCTCTTGGCGATCAGGCCGTAGAGCGAGCCCGGCTCGTCGCCGGAGCCGGCCATCAGGCTGTCGAAGCAGGCATCCATGCCGGCCGCGCCATCACCCTGCAGCACATAGGTGTTCAGCGTGTTGAAGGTGTCGAAGCTCTGATTGCCGCCGGCCCGCTTGATCTGGATGGTGATCGAGCCGCCCTTCGGCGCCTTGGGGTTCACATAGGCGAAATGCGGGAAGTCGGGCGGCAGCGCCAGCTCGCCGAAGGTCGAGAGGCCGTGGACCTCGTTCTCCTGCGCCAGCGCCGTCGTGAGCGAGGCCGGCAATGTGGCCGCGCCTGCGAGCGCGCCACCAGCTTCGAGCAATCTGCGGCGGGTAATCCGGATCGCCATGCAAAACCCCTTGCGATTCGTTTTCCGATTATGTCGTCAAGCTCGGCCAAAGCCAGAGCATCCGGCATTCACCGCGATGGTGACGGCAATTGCGTGGCGCAAACAAGCAAAAGCCGGGCTTGGGGCCCGGCTCATGCGGTCACGTTGCTGCGAAAGGCGCTGCCGGCTCAGGGCTTCGGCAGGGGCTTCGGCGAATCGGCGAGGCTGTTGAGATAGGCGACCACGTCGGCGCGGGCCTCTGGCCGACTGATGCCGGCGAAGGCCATGATCGTGCCAGGCACATAGGCCTTCGGGTTCTTCAGGAAGTGGTCGAGCGCTTCGGCGTCCCAGCTCTTGTCGGCGCGGCCCTTCATCGCGGCGGAATAGCCGAAGCCGGCGACCGAGCCCTCGTTGCGGCCATAGACGTCATAGAGATGCGGGCCGACCTTGTTGGCGCCGCCCTTCTCGAAGGTGTGGCAGGCCTTGCAGGCGGCGACGGCCTTCTCGCCCTTGGCGACGTCGGCCTTGGCGAGGCGCACCGCGATCGGCTCTTCGGCTGCTGCCGCAGCGCCTGCACCGCCAGCTGCCGCTGCCGGCTCCAGGCTCGGCAGGTCGTAACCCGGCACGGTCGGCTTCTTCGGGGAGAAGACGATGCCGGCGCCCATGTTCAGGGCCATCACGACGAGCAGGGTCGACAGACCCGCGCCAGCGATCTTGTTCAGTTCGATATTCATCGTCTCTCACAACCCCCGGCCCGCCCGTCGGCGAAGCAAGACAGCGCTGCGGCCGGACCCTTGCGGGAGCCGGCACGTCTGCGCTGCTTAACCGCTTTGCGCGCTGCATTGCAACTCGTATAAGCACGCACCGCTTTGAGACCTTTTGCCGCCCTGCGAGCTTTCCTTAAGCCAATGCCCAATCCGCTAATCCTGATCCCCGCCCGCATGCAGGCGACGCGCCTGCCGGGCAAGCCGCTGGCCGACATATTGGGCGAGCCGATGATCGTCCGTGTCTGGCGCCGCGCCATCGAGGCGCGCGTCGGCGATGTCATCGTCGCGACCGATGACGAGCGCATCCTGGCGGCGATCGAGCAGGCGGGCGGCCGGGCGGTGATGACCAGCCCCGCACACCAGACCGGCTCCGACCGGATCAAGGAAGCCGCCGACATCGTCGACCCGAAGGGCGAGCACGACATCATCGTCAACGTTCAGGGTGATTTCCCGACGCTCGCGCCGACCGCGATCGCGGCCGCGGTCGAGCCGCTCGCCGATCCGGCCGTCGATATCGCGACGCTTGCCGGCGAGATCACCGACGAGGAGGAGAAGACCGCGCCGTCCGTCGTCAAGCTGATCGGCAGCGAGGTTTCCCCCGGCCGGATGCGGGCGCTCTATTTCACCCGGGCGACGGCGCCTTATGGCGACGGCCCGCTCTACCATCATGTCGGCCTCTACGCCTACCGCCGCCGCGCGCTCGACCGTTTCGTCTCGCTGCCGCAATCGCCGCTCGAATTACGCGAGAAGCTCGAGCAGCTGCGGGCGCTCGAGGACGGCATGCGTATCGATGCTATGATCATCGACCATGTCCCGCGCGGCGTCGACACGCCGCCCGATCTGGACCGCGCCCGCGCGTTCCTTCAATCCCGCGCCTGCGCCTGAAAGTTTCCAATGTCAGTCGTCGTTTCCTATCAGGGTGAGCCCGGAGCCTTCTCCTCGCAGGCCGCCCTCCAGGTCTTCCCGGATTGCGAGCTGCTGCCCTGCCGCACCTTCGAGGACGCGCTCGCCGCGGTCTCGGACGGCGCTGCCCGCTACGGCATGATCCCGATCGACAACTCGATCGCCGGCCGCGTCGCCGACATCCATCATCTCCTGCCCCGCTCCGGCCTGCACATCATCGGCGAGCATTTCCTGCCGATCCGCTTCCATCTGATGGCGGTCGAGGGCGCGACGCTGGCGACGCTGCAGACGGTGCAGAGCCATATCCACGCGCTCGGCCAGTGCCGCAAGATCATCCGCAAGCTCGGGCTCAAGGCCGAGGTCGCGGCCGATACCGCCGGCTCCGCCCGCCAGGTCGCCGAGGCCGGTGATCCGACGCGCGCCGCGATCGCCCCGCACATCGCCGCCGAGGTCTACGGCCTCAACATCCTGATGGAGGATATCGAGGACGAGAAGCACAACACCACGCGCTTCGTCGTGCTCTCGAAATATCCGGAGTTCGCTCGCCAGGGTTCGGGCAAGACGGTGACGACGCTGATCTTCCAGGTCCGCAACCTGCCGGCGGCGCTCTACAAGGCGCTCGGCGGCTTCGCCACCAACGGCGTCAACATGACCAAGCTGGAAAGCTACATGGTCGACGGCCATTTCTCGGCGACGATGTTCTACAGCGATGTCGAGGGCCATCCCGATGACCCCGCGCTGAAGCGCGCGCTCGACGAACTCGCCTTCTTCTCCAAGGAGATGAAGATCCTCGGCGTCTACCCGGCGCATGCATTCCGCGACAGCTTCCCCGAACCCGGGGAATAGGGTGCTTCCTTCCCCCCTCGGGGGAGAAGGTGCCGGCAGGCGGATGAGGGCGGCCCGACCGGGTGAGACGATGACAGTTGTGGCTGTCTCTTCCCTCATCCGTCAGCGCTTCGCGCTGCCACCTTCTCCCCCAAGGGGAGAAGAAAGGGCTGTCACCACTTTCACCAGGGGCGCGGCCCCTCCATGGTCGAGACATGGGCTGAGACGACCTTCCAGCCGAGATCGGGGAAGCGCACCCAGGTCTGGCTCTGGCGCCCGATGATCTCGCGTCCGCGCACCTTGAATTCGAGGTTCACCGTCGCAAAGTCACGCCCGAGCGTCAGGATCTCCAGGCGGATGCGCTTCTCCTTGATGCCCGGACCCGGTGGGCGGGCGACGCGATGGGCGTGGATCTCGTCGAAGCCGTAGCCGTTCTCGCCGAGCGCGTAGCGGATGGTATGAGGGCTGTTCCAGAAGGAGGCGTCGAGGACATCGACCTCCTTGTCGATCAGCGCCTGCTCATAACGCTCGAACAGCGCGCTGATCTCGGCGACGACATCGGGCAGGTTTGAGGTCAGGTCGTTCACGAGAGGGCCTCCATGGCTTGGGCGACGGCGATCAGGCTAGCGTCGGTGCCGCGCCCGCCGATGATTGATAGGCCGATCGGCGCACCGTTCACCTTGACGCCGGGCAGGTTGAGCTGGGGTGAGCCGGTGAGGCCGCCCTGGGCGCAGAGGCAGGTGATGCGATCACGCAGTGGCTGCAGCTCCGGCGTCGGCAGTCCGCGCAGCGGCGCCGGGAAGGGCGTCGTTGGCAGGCAGAGGATCGTGCCGGCCGGCAGGAGGTAGCGCAGCCGGGCCCGCGCCTCCTCGCGCATCAGCGCCGCCCAGTTGCGCTCGCTCGCGGGAACCTGCGAGCCGGCGATCAGCCCGGCGGCGACGCTGAAGGCCATGCGCGGATTGTGCTGCTCGATCCAGGGCCTGAAGGTCTGCCAGGCCTCGACCGGCTGCAGGCTGCGCTGTGCGCGAGCCCAGACCGAGAGCCCCTGCGGCGCCATGACCTCCTCGCGCGCCGGGCCGACGATCCGCTCCAGCTTCCGCAGCATCGGTTGCAGCGCTTCCGCCACCTCGGGATCGGCGAAGCCGAAGGCATCGACCGCGATCAGCAACCTCGTCGGCAGCGGGCCCGGCGCTTCGCCGAGCAGCACGGCGCCGACCTTGGCGAAGGTCCCGGCATCGCGCGCGAACCAGCCGGCCGTGTCCGAGCTCGGCGCCTGCGGCATCAGCCCGGCGACATCGAGCCGGCCATGCGTTGGCCGGATGCCATAGATCCCGCAGAAGCTCGACGGCACCCGCATGGAGCCGCCTGTGTCGGTGCCCAGCGCGATGTCGCAGAGGCCTGCGGCGACGGCTGCGGCCGAGCCGGAGGAGGAGCCGCCGGGCACGCGCTCGGGCGCGGCGCTGTTGGTCGGGGTGCCGTCGAAGGCGTTCTCGCCCAGAATGCCGAGCGAGACCTCGTCGGTGATGGTCTTGCCAACGCAGTCCGCGCCGGCATCGAGCAGGGTCTGTACCGCCCAGGCATGGCGGGTGGGGATGGGGTTGGCCTTGGCCCAGTCGTGGTTCCCGCCACCCGTCGGCAGGCCGGCGACATCGAACAGATCTTTGACCGCGAAGGTCAGCCCCGAGAGCGGTCCGCCCGGACGACCGGCGATACGGGCGCGCGGCCCGGGAACGAAAGCGTTGACCGGGTCCGTCATCGAAAGCTCCGCAAAGACGGGTTCGTCAGGGTGAGGCGAAGGCGGGTCAGGGCTCCTCGCCGTCGACCGCCCACGCCTTCAGGATCGTGTTGGCGATCGCCATATGCGGCGGGCAGAACAGATTGTCGGGATGCTTGCCCTCAAGCATTTGCAGTGCCTCTTCGCGGCTGAACCAGCGGCCGGCCTCGAGCTCGGTGCCATCCAGGACGATATCGTCGTTCAGCGCTTCGGCGATGCAGCCGATCATCAAAGAGCCCGGAAAAGGCCAGGGTTGCGAGGCAACGTAGCGTACCGTCCCTGTACGCAGGCCCGCTTCCTCCCAGGTCTCGCGGCGGACTGCGTCCTCGAAGGTCTCGCCCGGCTCGACGAAGCCGGCGATGCAGGAATACATGCCGGGCGCAAAGCGCGCCTGCCGCGCCATGAGGCAGTTATCGCCGCGCACTGCCAGCATGATCACGACCGGGTCGGTGCGCGGGAAATGCTGGGCGCCGCAAGCCTCGCATTGCCGCTTCCAGCCGGCCGAGCCGAGCTTGGTCGGCGCGCCGCATTGGGCGCAGCAGCGATGGCGGGCATGCCAGTCGAGCAGGGCCTTGGCCTCGCCGAGCGGGCCGAGCTCGTCCTTCGGCACCAGACGCTTGAGCGCGACACTGCGTAGGTCGGTGACGACGAGTACGGCCTGCTCCCGCAGCCCGTCGAGCAGGTCGCGCTCGATCAACCGGCCAAAGCGCGGTGCGCCGGCCGGATCGAGCCCGAGGAACACCTCTTCCCGCACCGAACCCAAGCCATCGGCGCCGCTCTCGTCGAACCAGACCGTCTGGGTCTCGGCGCCGGTCCGCAGCAGGATCGGTGTCTCGCCGGAGACGACGGTGAAGCGCGTGTCGCTGCGTGCTCGCAGCGTGGCGATCTCGTCCGGCTTGTCGCGCAGGTCGGCGCGTCGGTCGAGCGAGCTGGTGGCGAAGCCGGTCTGGGCTGAGCGTTCGGTGCGGCGGGAGGCGTCGTTCATGCCTCCCGTCCTACTCCGCTTTCGCCCCGACCGGAACGGGGCGGGCGCAGAATTATACGTATGCGAACGTTCGTGGGCGGCAGAGCCGACTGCTCAGTCCTTGCCGCGCCCGCGCAGCAGATGGATAATGCCGGAGAAGTCGGTGCCGCCTTCGCCCCAGGCATTGTGCAGCCCGTAGACCTGCGCCGCCGCCGAGCCGAGCGGCGTCGAGGCGCCGGCGGCCTGCGCCGCCTCCTGAGCGAGCTTCAGATCCTTCAGCATCAGCGCCGAAGCGAAACCGGGCTTGTAGTCGTTGTTGGCCGGCGAGGTCGGCACCGGGCCCGGCACCGGGCAATAGGTCGTCAGCGACCAGCACTGGCCCGAGGAGGTCGAGGCGACGTCGAACAGCGCCTGGTGCGACAGGCCGAGCTTCTCCGCGAGCACGAAGGCCTCGGAGACGCCGATCATCGAGATGCCGAGGATCATGTTGTTGCAGATCTTCGCCGCCTGGCCGTTGCCGGCGTCGCCGCAATGCACGACCTTCTTGCCCATTGCCGAGAGGATTGGCTCGCCGCGCTTGAAGGCGTCCGCGCTGCCGCCGACCATGAAGGTCAGCGTCGCGCCCTGGGCGCCGCCGACGCCGCCCGAGACCGGCGCGTCGAGCGAGAGGCAGCCGCGCTCGGCGGCGAGTGCATGCGCCTTGCGGGCGCTCTCGACGTCGATGGTCGAGGAATCGATCAGCAGCGTGCCCGGCTTCACCGCGGGGAGGATGTCGGCCCAGACACCCAAGACATGCTTGCCGGCCGGCAGCATGGTGACGACGATCTCGGCCTGCGCGACGGCGTCCTTGGCCGAGGCGGCGATGCCGACGCCAAGCGCCGCTGCTGCATCCTTCGACGCCTGCGAGAGGTCGAAGGCGGAGACCTTGTGCCCGGCCTTGACCAGGTTGCCGGCCATCGGCCCGCCCATATTGCCGAGCCCGATAAAGGCGATGGTGCTCATGGTCGTATCCTTCCCGCTATCCCTGGCGTCATGCTCGGGCCTGACCCGAGCATCTCTTTGAGGAGATTCTCGGGTCTGCGCTTCGCTTCGCCCGAGAATGACGTCTGAGCCTCAATTCCCCTTCGCCCGCCCGACGAGCGAGCGCGCCACGATCATCCGCATCACCTCGTTGGTGCCTTCCAGGATCTGGTGGACCCTGAGGTCGCGGACGATCTTCTCGATGCCGTAATCGGCGAGATAGCCATAGCCGCCATGGATCTGCAGCGCCTGATTGGCGACCTCGAAGCCAGTGTCGGTGGCGACGCGCTTGGCCATGGCGCAGAGCTTGCTCGCATCCGGCGTCTTGGCGTCGAGTGCTGCGGCGGCGCGCCAGAGGAAGGTGCGGGCCGCCTCCAGCTCGATCGCCATGTCGGCGAGCTTGAACTGCAGCGCCTGGAAATCGGCGATGCGGGAGCCGAAGGCCTTGCGCTCCTGGGCATAGGCCAGGGCCTTGTCGAGCGCGCCCTGCGCGCCGCCGATCGAGCAGGCGCCGATATTGAGCCGGCCGCCATCGAGCCCGGCCATGGCGATCTTGAAGCCGATGCCTTCCGGCCCGATCCGGTTTGCGACTGGGACGCGGCAGTTCTCGAAGATCACGGCGCGCGTCGGCTGGGCGTTCCAGCCCATCTTCTTCTCATTGGCGCCGAAGGAGAGGCCGGGCGTGCCCTTCTCGACGACGATGGTCGAGATGCCGGAGGGGCCGGCCTCGCCGGTGCGCACCATCACGACATAGACGTCGGAGACGCCGGCGCCGGAGATGAACTGCTTCTGGCCGTCGAGTACGTAGTGATCGCCGTCGAGCACGGCCTTGGTCTTCAGCGCGGCAGCGTCGGAGCCGGCGCCTGGCTCGGTCAGGCAATAGCTCGCCAGATGCTCCATGCTGCAGAGCTGCGGCAGGAACTTGTGGCGCTGCTCGTCCGACCCGTAGCGGTCGATCATCCAGGCGCACATGTTGTGGATCGAGATATAGGCCGCGACCGTCGGGCATCCCGTCGACAGCGCCTCGAAGATCACAGCCGCGTCGAGGCGCGACAGCCCGGAACCGCCGACGTCGTCACGGATGTAGATGCCGCCCATGCCGAGGGCGGCAGCCTGGCGCATCTCCTCGACCGGGAAATGCTTCTCCTCGTCCCAGCGCACGGCGTGCGGCGCCAGGGTTTCGGCAGCGAAACCCTGGGCCATGTCGCGGATGGCGATCTGGTCTTCGGTGAGGGAGAACATGCCCTGGTCTCCTTCGCCGTCGGCCTCAGCCCATCGTCGGGATGACGAAGCTGGCGCCGTCCTTGATGCCCGAGGGCCAGCGCGCCGTCACCGTCTTGGTCTTGGTGTAGAAGCGGATCGAATCGGGGCCGTGCTGGTTGAGGTCGCCGAAGGCCGAGCGCTTCCACCCGCCGAAGGTGTAGTAGGCGAGCGGAACCGGGATCGGCACGTTGATGCCGACCATGCCGACCTGGACCTTCGAGGCGAAGTCGCGGGCGGCGTCGCCGTCGCGGGTGTAGATCGCGGTGCCGTTGCCGTATTCGTGGTCGTTGGTCAGCTTCAGCGCCTCGTCATAGCTCTCGGTGCGCAGCACGGAGAGGACGGGTCCGAAGATCTCCTCCTTGTAGATGCGCATGTCCTTGGTGACGTTGTCGAACAGGCAGCCGCCGACATAGAAGCCGTTCTCGTAGCCCTGCATCTTGAAGTCGCGGCCGTCGACGACGAGCTTGGCTCCTTCGCCGATGCCGATGTCGACATAGGACTTGATCTTCTCCATCGCCGCCTTGGTGACGACCGGGCCGTAATCGGCGGTGGTGTCGGTCGAGGGGCCGATCTTCAGGCTCTCGACGCGGGGGATCAGGCGCTTGACCAGCTCGTCGGCGGTGGCCTTGCCGACCGGGACCGCGACCGAGATCGCCATGCAGCGCTCGCCGGCCGAGCCGTAGCCGGCGCCGATCAGCGCGTCGACCGCCTGGTCCATGTCGGCGTCGGGCATGATGATCATGTGGTTCTTGGCGCCGCCGAAGCACTGCACGCGCTTACCATTGGCGCAGCCACGGGCGTAGATGTATTCGGCGATCGGGGTCGAGCCGACGAAGCCGACGGCCTTGATGTCATGGTCGTCGAGGATCGCGTCGACCGCCTCCTTGTCGCCGTTGACGACGTTGAGGATGCCGGGAGGGCCGCCCGCTTCGACGAACAGCTCGGCGAGGCGCATCGGCACGCCGGGGTCGCGCTCGGACGGCTTCAGGATGAAGGCGTTGCCGCAGGCGATGGCGGGGCCGAGCTTCCAGAGCGGGATCATCGCCGGGAAGTTGAACGGGGTGATGCCGGCGACGACGCCGAGCGGCTGGCGCAGCGAATAGATGTCGATGCCCGGGCCGGCGCCGTCGGTGAACTCGCCCTTCATCAGGTTCGGCACGCCGAGCGAGAACTCGACGACCTCGACGCCGCGCTGGATGTCGCCCTTGGCGTCGGGAATGGTCTTGCCGTGCTCGCGGGCGAGCAGCTCGGCGAGCTCGTCATTGTTCTGCGCGATCAGGTCGAGGAACTTCATCAGCACGCGGGCGCGGCGCTGCGGATTGACCGCCGCCCATTTCGGCTGGGCTTCGAGCGCGTTCTCGACGGCGGCGCGCATCTCGGCGGCGGAAGCGAGGGCGACCTTGCCGATCACCGAGCCGTCCATCGGCTGGTAGACGTCGGCCGTGCGGCCCGAGGTGCCCGCGACATGCTTGCCGCCGATGAAGTGACCGATCTGACGCATGGCGTCCTCCTCCCAAAATCTGTGAGCGCTGATTGGCGCTACCCCTATCATTATCGTTTGCGCACGGCTATAGGCGGATATCAGCCAACGTCGTGCAAAAACACAGATACGGGAGGAGCGCCATGGAACGGTTCGACTGGGACGACCTGCGTTTCTTCCTCGCTGTCGCTCGCTCGGGCCGGCTCACTGCCGCCGCACGCCGGCTGGGGGCGGACCATGCCACCGTTTCGCGCCGGATCACTTCGCTGGAGGAATCGCTCAAGGCCAAGCTGTTCGAGCGCCGCCCGCAGGGCTATGCCCTGACCGGCCATGGCGAGCAGCTCCTGGCCAAGGCCGAAAGCATGGAGACTGAGGCGCTGGCGATCCAGAGCGAGATCGGTGGCGCCGACATGGCGCTCTCGGGCACGGTCCGGATCGGCGCGCCCGATGGCTTTGGCTCGACCTTCCTCGCCTCCCGTTTCGCCGCACTCGCCAAGGTCTATCCCGGGCTGGAGCTGCAGCTGATCGCCATGCCGCGCCTGCTTTCGCTGTCGAAGCGCGAGGCCGACGTCGCGATCACGCTCGCCCCACCCAAGGAGGGCAAGGTTGTCGCGCGCAAGCTCTGCGACTACCGGCTCGGCCTCTACGCGTCGCAGGATTATCTCGACGCCATGCCGCCGATCACCGCGGCCGAGGACCTCTTCGCCCACCGGATCGTCGGTTATATCGACGACCTGATCTTCACGCCCGAGCTCGATTATCTCGACGAGGTCGCTAAGGGCTTGCGTGCCCAGATCCAGAGCTCGAGCGTGCTGGCGCAGATGAATGCAGTTGCCGCTGGCGCCGGCATCGGCGTGATCCATCACTTCATGGCTGTCGACGAGCCCAGGCTCGTGCCGGTGCTGCCGGAGAGCGTCTCGATCACGCGCTCCTTCTGGCTGCTCGTTCATGCCGATCTCAAGGACGTCGCCCGGGTGCGGGCGGTCGTCGACTTCGTCGTGCGCGAGTCGAAGGCCAATCGCGCCTTGCTGATGGGCGAGCTGGCGGCGGCTGCAAGCCCGCGTATCGCCGCGGCAGGCTGAGACGATGTGCCGTTACGGCGCGAGGCGGACACAGTTGCGTCCGTCGCGCTTGGCCGCATAGAGCGCGCGGTCGGCCGCGATCAGGTGCTGGTCGAAGCGCGCTGCCGCATCGATCTCCGCGACGCCGATCGAGACCGTGAGCGTGACCTGCTGATCGCCGACGTTCAGCGTCTCGTGCGAGATGTCCAGCCGGATATGATCGCTGAGGCGCACGGCCGCCTTGGCGTCGAGCCCGGGGAAGAGGATGGCGAACTCTTCGCCGCCGATCCGGGCGAGCAGATGGCCGCTGTCCTCCACGGATTGCGCCAGGCACCGCGCCACATTGGCGAGCGCCTGGTCGCCGAAGTCGTGGCCGTGGCAATCGTTCAGGGCTTTGAAGTCGTCGATGTCGAGAATGGCGATCGCGCTCTTGCGCTTCTTTGCCTGTGCCTCCTCGATCATCCTGCCGGCGTTGGCGAAGAAGTGGCGGCGATTGAACAGACCAGTGAGGGCATCGCGTGAGGCGAGGCTATGGAGCTGTGCGAGCTGCTCCAGCGTCTCGACATTGCTGGCGATCCGGCATTGCAGCTCCTCCGGGACGAAGGGCATCGAGATGAAATCGTTCGCGCCGGCCTTGAGGAACCCGACCGATACCATGCGGTCGCTCGACGATGAGACGCCGATGACGCGCAGCCGGTCGGAGGCGAACTCCCGACGGATGCGCCGCGTCAGCTCGTAGCCGTCGATATCAGGCATGTAGTAGTCGCTCACCACAAGCCGGATGTCGGGATTGTCCCTGAGGAGCGAGAGCGCCTCGTCCCCGGATGCGACCTCGACCACCTGATATTGCTGGACCTTCAGCATATGGGCGAGCAGCTTGCGGGTTGCCGAAGTGTCGTCGACGACGAGGATGCGGGTCTGGCGGTTGCTGAGCGCGCGCCTGGCGGTCTGGACCACGGTCTCGAGCGTGAAGGCGCTGTCCTTCGGGACGTAGTCGATGACGTCGCGCTCCATGATCCGGTTGCGCGTCTCGATGTCGAAGCTGGCGGTGTGGACGATGGTCGGGATGCCGCGCTGCACCGTGAAGTCGATCGCTTCGCCGCGCGGCGCGTCGGGCAGGTTGAGATCGACCACGGCCAATGTATAGGCTGCGCGGTCCTCGGTGACGACCTCGTGCAACTCGTTGAGCGATTGGCAGACGACGATGGGCAGTTGGAGCTCGGCCTCGAGGCGGCGCGACAGCGCCAGCGCATAGGTACGCGAGTCCTCGACGAGAAGAATCTTGAGCGACTGGCTGATGGGCTCGCTTTGGCGGCGTCCATTCTCGCGATAGGCCATTGAACTCACAAATCCCTGGTCGGCGCCGGCGGGGTATGCGGCGGGTTGCAAGCTCTGCTTCGCGATGGAAGAACGAACTCCATGCGGCAGACCATCCTGCCGTAACGTTAAATTGGGCTTAACTATGTCGGTCTGGATCGCTGCGACAGGGCGTTCCTATCGAGGCGAGCGGGTATAGCCGCTCAGATCCGCCAGGGCAGGATGTTGGCCGGCAGCTTGCGGCCGAGCGCGTCGAGCCCGAGCATCACGGCGAGAATCACGACGCAGGCGCTGATCGCCACCGCGGCGGCTTCGCCGGCGAGCCCGGCTTCCTTCAGGCTGAACAGCACGACGCCGAGCGTCTCGGTGCCGGACGACCAGAGCAGGGCCGAGACGGTGAGCTCGTTGAAGGCGACGAGGAACACCATCAGCCCGCTGACGGCGGCGGCCGGCGCCAGTATCGGCGTAACGATGAAGCGCAGCATCTGCCAGAGGCTGACGCCGTCGAGCTTGGCGGCTTCCTCGTGATGCGCCTCGATCTGCGCCATCGCCGCGACCGGAGCCTTCAGCGCCAGCGGCAGGAAGCGGGCCATATAGGCGAAGAGGATGATGAACGGCGTGGCGTAGATGCTGACGCCGATCAGTGGCAGCGGCTTCAGGAACATCAGGATGCAGGCGATGGCGAGCACGACGCCCGGCAGGGCATAGGGCAGTTCGATGACGACGTCCACGACCCGCCGGAGCTTACCCATGCGCCGCTCCAGCCCGTAGGCGAAGGCGATCGAGAGGAAGGCCAGCAACACCGCGGCCGAGCCGGCGAACAGGAAGGAGTTGCGGAAGGCCCGCACCGTCACGTCCTGGCGCAGCAGCACCTCGGCGAACTTGTCGAAGGTGAGGTTCTGCCAGGTGAGCGCAACTCCGAGCGCCGGCGTCAATGCTTCGCCGAGCAGCGCAAGCAGAGGTAGGCCGAGCTTGACCGCGATCAGTAGCCAGAGCCCGGCCTCGACGAGGAGCCTTGCGGGTCCAAGCTGCCAGAAGGGCTGCAATGGCCGCTCGATCTCGACCTTGCCGCCGCCGCGACGCGTCGCCATCAGGCCGGCGACGATGCCGAGGCCGGCGACGAGCGCGACCAGCAGTGACAGGGCCGCTGCATCGGACAGACCGGCCGGGCCGAAGCTCGATAGCCTGCGATAGATCAGGGTCGGCAGGGTGAGGTAGTTCACCGGCAGGCCGAGCAAGGCCGGGATGCCGAAATTGCCGATGCCGGCGACGAAGGCGAGCAGCGCCGCGGCGATGATCTGCGGCCGCAGCACCGGCAGCAGGATGCGCCCGACGATGGTGGCGGGCGCCGCCCCCTCCATCTGCGCCGCCTCGACCAGCGCCTGCGGCACACTGCGCAGGCCGGTCCAGAGCGTGATCGCCACCAGCGGCGCATGATGCAGCGCCATTACCAGGATGATGCCGCCGCGCCCGAGCAGGGGATTGGGCGTGCCGGGCGCCGGGGCGAGCCCGAGCATGCCGAGCAAGGCCGAATTCGGCGCGAACAGACTGAGGAAAGCCAGCGCTGCCACCTGTGGCGCGATCATCATCGAGAAGACCAGCGCGAATGCGAGCGGGCGTTTGCCGCGCACATCGGTGACGGCGAGCAGGACTGCTGCGGTCCCGCCGATCAGCAAGGCGCCGAGCGCTGACAGGCCGGCCGTCTCGAAGGTGTGCATGGTCGCGTTGACCGCGGCGCGGCTACTGATCTCGGCCAAGGCCGCCTCAGGCGCGAACTCCCAGCCCGGCGCGAAGGCGGCGGCGAGCAGGCGCAGGAACGGCAGGGCGCCGAACAGCACTGCGCAAAGCAGCACCAGAGCCGGCAGGCCGAGGCCGGTCGGCAAGGTGAACTTCGGCAGGACCGGGCGGATGCCGGTCTGCCGGAGCTCTGCTGGCGCTGCGAGCGTCATCGCGTCGGTACCGATGTTGGCCTGTCTGGCCTCAGCCTTCGAAGATCGCGCTGAAGCGCTTGCGGGCGGCCGGCTCGTCGGCCAGCGCCTTGGCGGCGTCGAACGGCATCAGCTTGATCGCGCCGCGCACCGGGTAGCCCGCCGGCAGGGCGACATCCGGATGGGCCGAGACATAGCCCTGCTTCAGCACGAGCTCCTGGCCGTCCTTCGAGATCAGGAAATCGACCAAGGCCTTGGCGGCCTCCGGATTCTTGCTGCTCTTCAGGATCGCGACCGGCTCGCTCACCGCCGAGACGCCTTCCTTCGGGAAGACGAACTCCACCGGCGCGCCCTTGGCCTTCTCGCGGATCGGCATGAAGTCGACGATCATGCCGTAGAGCTTCTCGCCGGTGGCGACCTGGCGCAGGATGTCGCCATTGGCGCCGGCGGCGAGCGCGCCGTTCTTCTGTAGGTTCTCGTAGAAGCTCCAGCCGCCCGGCAGGTTGCCGGTCAGCGTGATCGTGTGGATCATCGCGGCGCCCGAGTTCAGCGGGCTCGGCATGGCGAGCTGATTCTTGGCCTCGGGCTTGGCGAGGTCGAGCCAGCTCTCCGGCTTCAGCGCCGCCTTGGTGTTGTAGACGATGCCGGTGGTGATCAGCTTGGTCGCGAACCACATCTTCGCGGGGTCGTGCACGCCGGCCGGGAAGGCGGAGACGTCGGCCTTGTCATGGGCGAGCAGGCGGCCTTCCTTCTTCAGGCCTTCCATGGTCACGGCGTCGGCGATCAGGAGGACATCGGCCTGCGGAGCGCCGGCTTCGATCTCGGCCCGCAGCTTGGCCATCACGCGCGGCGTGCCGTCGCGGACGAAGCTGATCTCGACCTTGGGGTATTTCGCCTTGAAGGCGTCGATGGTCTGCTGGGCATCCGTGTTGGGCTGGCTGGTGTAGAGCACCAGCTTGCCTTCGACGGCGCCGGCGGCATTGATGGCCGGGAAGGCCAGCCCGAGCGCGAGGAGGGCGGTGGCAGCAAGGGCGCGCATATGAAACTCCGCTGGTCTGCCGCGCGGCGAGGGCGCGCGAGCGTCAGGATATGGATCGTGCGGCGCGGGGTAAGCTGCACTCATGACACATCCGTGACATCATCCTCTTTGACGCGGCCGGGCTGCGCCGTCAAAGGCGATTCACGCAGGTCTTGCGGTAGGGGGGAGGAAGCGGCCGATCGGGCATCGCATGAAAATCGTGCAACCCAGCCGCTTGTGAGTTGCATGGCTCATCGACTAGTGTTTATGAGGAGCGGGCAAAAAAGCTCAATTTAAACGTTTGAAATGGGAGGTTACCATGAAATCCGTGCGCTCTCTGGCTGCCGGCGCAGCCTTGGCCGCCATCGCTGCCGGCTGGTCCGGAGCAGCGCTCGCCCAGGAGACGGTGACGGTCTGGTTCACCAAGGGCTTCTACAAGGGCGAGGACGATGCGCTGCTCGCTGTTGTAGACAAGTTCCAGAAGGCGACTGGGGTCAAGGTCGACCTCTCCCTCTACGCGACCGAGGATTGCGTCACCAAGTCGGTCGGCGCCGTCCAGGCGGGCACGCCGCCGGATGTCGGCTTCTGCACCACCTATGATTTCCGGACCACCGGCCAGTGGGCCTTCGAAGGCAAGCTCGAAGACGTCACCGACGTGCTGGAGCCGATCAAGGCGCAGATTCAGCCGCAAGCGCTGGCGACCACCTTCCTGATGAACGACAAGACCAAGAAGAAGGCCTATTACGCCTTCCCGGTCCAGCAGCAGATGATGCACATCACCTACTGGAAGGACATGCTGGAGGAGGCCGGTTTCAAGGAAAGCGACATCCCGAAGGGCTGGGACGGCTACTGGGATTTCTGGTGCGACAAGGTCCAGGGCGCGCTGCGCTCCAAGGGTAAGCGCATCTACGCCGTCGGCCACCCGATGGGCGTCGCCGCCTCCGACACCTTCTACTCCTTCCTGACCTTCGCGAACGCCCACAACGCTAAGATCGTCGACGAGGACGGCAAGATCGTGCTCGACCAACCGGCCAACAAGGCGGCGATGGTCAAGGCGGTGAAGGACTATTCCAACATCTCCCAGCGCGGCTGCACCCCGCCGTCCTCGGTGAACTGGCTCGATCCCGACAACAACGTCGCCTTCCACAACCGCACGACGGTGTTGACCCACAACGCCACGATCTCGATTGCGGCCAAGCATCTCGACGATATGAACAACGCCGCGCTCACCCAGGAGCAGCGCGATCAGGCCAAGAAGAACTATTACGACAACATCCGCACGGCCGAGTTCCCGAACAAGCCGGACGGTTCGCCGATGACCAACCTCGCCGCGGTCAAGACCGCCGTCGTCTTCGCCGACGGCAAGAACAAGAAGCGCGGCAAGGAATTCATGGCCTTCATGATGAAGGACGAGAACCTGCGTCCCTTCGTCGAGGGCTCGGTCGGTCGCTGGTTCCCGACCACGGTCGAGGCTGCCAAGGCGGACTTCTGGACCGGCGCGGATCCGCACCGCAAGATCGTCTACAAGCAGTACACGGACGGCACCGTGCCGTTCCAGTTCGTCTACAACTACAAGTTCACCACGGTGAACGCCGAGAACGTCTGGGCCAAGGCGGTCAACCGCGTCGTCCAGGACAAGATCTCGCCCGAGCAGGCGGTCGACGAGATGATCGCCCGCATCAAGCAGATCGCCGGCTGACGCCGGCCTAACGCAAGCCGACATATACGGCATCCCGCGGCGCAAGCGCACGCGGGATGCCGGCCCGTCTCTGGAGACGGGGCATCCGAGGGAGAACAAGAAGATGACCACGGCAGCGATGGCTCCCCCCGCAACCGTTTCAAGCAATGCAACCTCGGGACAGGCGCGCGACCGCGTGCTCTGGGGCGTGCTCATGCTCGCGCCCTATCTCCTGGTCTTTGCGGTGATGGTGGTCTACCCCGTGGCCTACGGCCTCTGGCTCGGCCTCAACTGGCAGTCCTACAAGGCGCTCTTCGCCGACCCGATCTTCATCCGCACGATGGTCAACACCGTCGTCTTCCTGTTCATCGCAGTGAACCTGAAGTTCATCATCGCGATGATGCTGTCGGGCTTCTTCGTCCAGCAACGCGCCTGGGTCCGCATCATCCTGGTGCTGTTCATCCTGCCCTGGGCGGTGCCGTCGATCCCGACCATCCTGTCCTTCCGGATCATGCTCAATCCCGAGAACGGCATGATCAACCAGCAGCTGTTCCAGTGGTTCGGCATCGTCGAGGGCCCGGGCTGGCTGACCGACCCGACGCTGGCCTTCGCCAGCTCGATCCTCGTCCATATCTGGAAGTCGCTGCCGTTCTGGACGCTGATCCTCGTCACCGGCCGGCTCGCCATCGCGCAGGACCTCTACGAGGCCGCCAGCGTCGACGGCGCCAACAAATGGCAGCAGTTCCGGTTCATCACCTGGCCGTCGCTGGCGACGCTCTACGTCACCTCGACGCTGCTCTCGATGATCTGGACGCTCGGCGACTTCAACAGCGTCTACCTGCTCACCGGCGGTGGCCCGGGCGATCTCAACCACGTGCTGGCCACGCTCGGCATCCGCTACATGCGCAACAACAATCTCGACTTGGGCATCGCCTCGATCATCTGCGCGATGCCGCTGATCCTTCCCATGGTCTGGTTCATGGTGAAGCGTCTCTCGAAGGGAGCCGAATGATGAAAAAGGTTCTCGACGAGGGCAAGCTGATCCTGATCGCTATTCCCGTCCTGATCTGGACGCTGCTGCCGATCTATCATCTCTTCGTGCTGTCGATCTCGACGCAGGAATCGATGCTGGCCGGCAGGCTCTGGCCGGAGAAGCCGACGCTGCAGAATTTCCAGATCGTCTTCAACCAGCAGCACTATTACCTGACGAATTTCTGGGTGCAGCTGTTCAACAGCTTCATGATCGCGATCGCGACCGGGCTGATCACCCTGTTCATCGCGACCTGCGCCGCCTTCGCCATCTCGCGGCTGAAGGCGCCGGGCGGCCGCTCGATCATGAATTTCGCCCTGGCGACCTATCTGATCCCGGCCGCCTTCCTCGCCATCCCCATGTACAAGGCGATGGGCACCTTCGGGCTGCTCAACACCCGCGTCGCGCTGATCCTCGCCATGGTGGCGCTGGCCTCGCCCTATGCGATCTGGGTTCTGAAGCAGGCCTCGGACAAGCTGCCGAAGGAGCTCGACGAAGCGGCGATCATGGACGGAGCTAACTCGCTGCAGCTCTTCCGGCTGGTCTACCTGCCGCTGATGAAGCCTTCCATGGTGGTGATCGGCATCTATGCGCTGCTGCTGGCTTGGAACGAGTATCTCTATGCCTTCCTGCTGCTCTCCAGTGAAAGGGCGGTGCCGCTTGCCGTCGGTCTCGGCCTCTTCCTCTCGGCCGACGATGCGCCCTGGAATCTCCTGATGACCGCGGGCCTGATCTACGCCATTCCGCCGGCGGTGATCTATTACGGCTTCCGCAAGAATATGGTCTCGGGCCTGACTTCCGGCGCCGTAAAGAGTTGAAACTAGGTAATAATTTCAACCTCGGAGCTGAGGTTTCGCTCTAGCTCCGGGGTGAGCTTGGGTTGTTCTGCTCGTTGGTGGCTGATACTGAGCGCCCGTCTCGGTCCCAAGGAGTGAAATGGCGCTCGCCCTGTCGACAAAATCTTCAAACCTGGCCCAGGGCGTGCTGACAAGCCTGTTCCGGTACTGGTTCAGGCCTGGTGGTGAAATCTCGCTTGCGGTTGTTCGCATAGCGATTTTCCTCGCGCTCAAGACTGTCCTGCTCGTGCAGTTCCCAACGGCGGAAGCGGTTGAGCTGTTTGTTCGGGCCGCCCAGCCGGACAGCTATATCCCTAAAGGCATCCTCAAGCTGCTCGGGCCCTTGCCGTTCTCGGCAGAGTTCATGAGCGGCATTTGGTGGGTTGCCTATGTCGGCTGCCTCTCGGCCATCGTCGGCTTTCTCACGCGGCCGGCGATGATTCTCGCAAGCCTGTCGACGCTGGTGCTGACGTCATTCGGAACGTCGTTCCAAGTTTATTGGTCGCACGGTTACAATGTAAATCATCTCGCCGCGCTCGCCTTCATGTTCGCTCCGGCGGGAGCTTCGTTGTCGATCGACCGCATCCTGACCAGGTTGTTGCCTGCTTGGCCATTCGGCCGCCCCGCCGAGCGATGCGGCTACTATTGGCCGTTGCTACTCTCGCAATTCGCCGTCGCGCTATTCTACTTCGGAGCTGCATGGGCCAAATTCTACAATGGCGGATTGCATTGGGCGATCGGCGACAATATGCGGATCATGGTTGGTATAACCTGGAACCACCCATATTATTTCAAAGAGCCGACGTGGCTGATCACGCAGCTGCTCAATAATAAGCTGCTATGGCAAGCTGCTGCGGTTGTTCATTTATTTTCTCAGATCCTGCCGATGACGGCGATGTTCTTTGTACGCCGCCCCGCTGTGCGATTTCTTGAGGGGATGATATTCCTCTCTGGAATTTACGGCCTCTATTATGTCATGGCGGTCTGGAATCCGCAGTGGCTTCTGTTGACGGCGGTTTTCGTCGATTGGGAGTGGGTTGCAGCAACGCTTCGCCGATGGCTGGGCCAACTCTCGGCCGTTGGCGCCATGTTCGCCGACCGCCTCGCCACCGTGCTTCGGCCCTGGATACTGCCGGAGAGCTTTGTTTTCGGCGTGCATGGTGGCACTCCGGATGCGCAGTCGCAACCAGTGCGGATGACCGCGGACAAGGTGATCAAGCTAGCCGGCATCAGCCTTTTCATCGGCTACGGCCTGTGGGTGCCGGCATTCCAAAGTGGCGAAAAGCATCTGAACTACCCGTTTTCCTCATTCGCGTTCTATTCGACGGTCTATGCTCTGCCTCCCTATGACACGCACCGCCACTTTACCTTCCTCGTAGGCGGCATCCGGGTGCGGACAGATGGGTGCGAGAGCATCAAGGGGCCTGCACTCCCCAAGGGGGAGACGCCGATCTTCGATTGCCGGGATGGGCTGACGGAGTACGACCGCCGGCGTCGCTTCAACAACGCCCTCCATGAGCAGTACCGCGCCAACACCGTCCCTGGCATCGAAGCGGCAATCAGGATGTTCATCGAGGACAACGAGATTCGCTATCCCGGATCCGTTCCCGATAATGCCCGCATCGAACTGCTCGCTCGGCTCTGGCAGTATCCGCCCTATCCCGCACGGCTCGAGCCTGCCATTACGTTCGAGGCTTTGAGGGGCGTCCGACTGCCGGACGGGCGCATCCTTGCCGCGGTGGCCACCATGGTGCCAAAGGCCAAGATGGTGCAGGCCGTGCAGATCGAGGCGATTTCGGGCTTCCGGAAGCCGGTCGTGACGATCTACGGCTACAAGGACCCTTGGTATTCTTATGGCAAGCAGCCTCGCACCGTTCTGCCGGGACGTTGGCTGGATGACAGGGCTTTCGAGGTCGACCTGCGCAGGACAGGTCATCCGCTGTACACGACGATCGGGATCAAGGAAGAAGGCACGGACGAGGAGTTCGAGTTCTGGGGGCCGATTCTCTACGGCGACTAGGCCCGAAACCCAATTGGGTTTGGAGCCTAGTCGTTCAACTGACGCCGCCCCAGGAGCCTGAGAACGAAATTGCGCCCGGCTCGGAGTGCCGGGTAAAGCGCGCGGCTGATCGTTGGGCTCGAGAAGACTAGCTTGTTCAGGCGCGGCGCCAGGCCGGTCTCCGAGCCGTGCCGCGCCATGAGATACACCGCGTCCGGCCCCTCGTAGACCTGTCCATTCCAGAAGACCAACATGCCTTTATCGATATCGAGGCCTGCCTGTTTGGCCGTGCGGACATCGTCGAGATGTTGACGGGCGTCGACGAGAGAAACGGTTCCGACCTCGGATCGTAGTTTTTGGAGTGCGACGAAGTTCGAGCAGAATGGGCACTCGCCATCGTAGACGATGACCATGTCCGCGCTCGGCCGTCCGAAGCTTGTCGCTGGCAAGGTCGATTCCGCGATGATCATGCCGGGTCCCGTTCTGCGTTCTCCTCTCATGTAATATCTGCGCCTTCACGCAAAAGGGGCGTTGCCGTATGACTGGAGCAGCTCAGATCACCCTATCGACAGGTTAGAGATGACAGCCTCCAAGCTCGACCAGCTCCGCGCCATGACCACCGTCGTCGCCGACACCGGCGACATCGAGGCTGTGCGCCGCCTCAAGCCCGTCGATTGCACCACCAATCCGACGCTGCTGCTCAAGGCGGTGGAGACGCCGGCTTACGCGTCGCTCGTCGAGGAGGCGATCGCCTGGGGCAAGCGCCAGGGCGGGGCGGGGGCGGTCGAGGCGGTCTGCGACCGGCTCGCCGTCACCTTCGGTACCGAACTGACCAAGATCGTTCCCGGCCGGGTCTCGACCGAGGTCGACGCCGATCTCTCCTTCGACACCGAAGCCACGATCGCCAAGGCACGCGCCATTATCGCCGCCTACAAGGAGCGCGGCGTCGGGCGCGAACGCATCCTGATCAAGATCGCCTCGACCTGGGAGGGCATCCAGGCGGCCCGCGTCCTTCAGGCCGAGGGCATCGACTGCAATCTGACCCTGCTCTTCGCTTTGCCGCAGGCGGTCGCGGCGGCCGATGCCAAAGCCTTCCTGATCTCGCCCTTCGTCGGCCGCATCCTCGACTGGCACGTCAAGGCCGGCGGCGGCCCCTACGCC
Organism: Rhizobiales bacterium 2SD; assembly: GCA_005502805.1. Classification (GTDB taxonomy): domain Bacteria; phylum Pseudomonadota; class Alphaproteobacteria; order Rhizobiales; family Beijerinckiaceae; genus Allobosea. Next base: position 118,541 of record SCMY01000005.1, read on the forward strand.
GCAGAGACCGATCCCGGCGTCGTCTCGGTCCGGACGATCTACAGCTACTACAAGGCCTACGGCATCGACACGGTGGTGATGGGAGCCTCCTTCCGCAATACCGGCGAGATCGAGGCGCTGGCCGGTTGCGACCGGCTGACCATCGGCCCCGGCCTGCTCGATGAACTAGCTGGCGCCACGGGTGACCTCCCGCGCAAGCTCTCGCCTGAAAACTCCGGAAAGGCCCCGGCAAAGCTCGATCTCGACGAGAAGGCGTTCCGCTTCGCCATGACCGAAGATGCGATGGCGACCGAGAAGCTCGCCGAGGGCATTCGCGGCTTCGTCAAGGACCTGCGCAGCCTGCGCAAGCTCGTCGCTGCCAAGCTCGACGAGGCCAAGGCGGCGTGAACTTGGCTGCTGCAGCGAGGGTTGCCGTCGTCACCGGCGGCGCCAAGGGCATCGGCCGCTCCGTCTGCGACCGGCTGGCTGCCGACGGCTTCCTTCCGGTCGTCTGGGATCTCCGGGAAGGCGAGGGAGGCCACGCCTTCGTCGCCTGCGATGTCACCGATGAGACGCAGGTCGTCGCCGCGCTCGATCGAACCGAACGAGAGCATGGGCCGGTCGCTGTCCTCGTCAACAATGCCGGTTTGACCGGCCCCTCGACTACCGTTGCGGACACGCCGCTGGCGCAATGGCAGACGATACAGGCGGTCAACCTGACCGGCACTTTCCTGTGCTCACGTGCGGTCGCAGCCGCGATGGTGCCGCGCGGCTATGGCCGCATCGTCAACATCGCCTCGCTCGCCGGCAAGGAAGGTACCCCGACGCTCTCGGCCTATAGCGCCGCCAAGGCCGGCGTGATCGCCCTGACCAAGGCCCATGGCAAGGAGCTTGCCGGTACCGGCGTGCTGGTCAATGCCGTGGCGCCGGCGGCGATCGAGACCGAATTGCTGCAGCAGATGAGCGCCGAGACGGTCGCGACCATGATTGGCAAGAGTCCGCTGAAGCGGCTCGGCACGGTGGAGGAATTGGCCGAGCTGGTCGCCTGGCTTGCCAGTGAGAAATGCAGCTTCTCGACCGGCGCCGTCTTCGATCTCTCGGGTGGCCGCGCGACTTATTGAGCCTGCGCGGTCGTGCTGGTCTCCGCCTTCGTCGTCAGCATTGCTGGCACGACGGGTGCCGCGGGGGAGGGCGTGAAATAGGCCCGGCCGCGCGCAGCCGCCGCTTCCAGCGTCTGCTGCTGCGTCTTCGGCAATCGCTTGGTGTCTTCGAGCGCGGTGAAGTCGCTGCTCGCATGGCCCGACGCGCGTTGCCCGTCGAAGACGACCACGCCGCGGCTGGTGACGACAATGTCGCCCTTCCGCAGGGTCGGATCACGCAGATACCAATAGCTGTCGCTGCCCGGGTCGAGCTTGGCCGCGGGCTCTGCCGGCTTGGTGTTCACCGGGCGCGGTTTGCTGGGCCTCGGCTTGAGCGCCGGGCCAGTGGGAATGCCGACCGCGGCAGGCGGTGTCGGATTGCCGAAGATCGCCCGGGTGAGATCGTCGAGGAAGCCCGCAGCCTGGGCCTGCGATGCAAAGGCGAGGCTAACGGCCACGCCGATCGCCAGGATCATCCGTCGTGTCATGGCCGAACCTCCTGTTCCTGCCTTGCCCGGTTGCGTCGCGCTTGTCCGTGTCAGCGCCGCAATCGACAAGATCAAGCACCCGCTCCTCACAAACGAGGAACGGGCGGGAAAGTTCAGTGTGGTCTCAACCTTGCGCGGCGATTGCCTCGGCGCGGATGGTAGAGAGCGATTTCGCCGGGGTGATCGCCTCGGGATCGAGCAGACAGTGGATGATCGCCGGCTTGCCGCTGGCGACGGCGCGCTCGAAGGCAGGCGCGAACTCCTCGGTCGTCTCGACCCGCTCGCCATGGCCACCGAAGGCCTTGGCATAGGCGGCGAAATCGGGGTTCTTCAGCGTCGTCGCCGAGACGCGGCCGGGATAGTGCTTCTCCTGATGCATGCGGATGGTGCCGTACATGCCATTATCGACGACGATGACGATGACAGGCAATTCGTACTGCACAGCCGTCGCGAAATCCTGGCCGTTCATCAGGAAGCAGCCATCGCCGGCAAAGGCGATCACGGTGCGCTCCGGGAAGAGCCGCTTGGCGCCGATCGCGGCTGGCACGCCATAGCCCATCGAGCCCGAGGTCGGCGCGAGCTGCGTCGCGAATTTGGTGAAGCGGTGGAAGCGGTGCACCCAGGTCGCGTAGTTGCCGGCGCCGTTGCACATGATGGCGTCGGCCGGGATGTTGCGGCGCAGCCAGGTCACCATCTCGCCGGGATGGAACTTACCGGGCACCGGCGCCGGCTGCTCGCTCCAGGCGAGATAGGCGTCATGCGCCTCAGCCGCCGCCCCGGCCCACGGAATGGTCTGCGGCGGATGCATCGTCTCGAGCGCGGCGCAGAAGGCGGTCGGCGAGGCATTGATCGCCAGCTCCGGCCGGTAGACGCGGCCGAGCTCTTCCGGATCGGGATGGACATGCACCAGCGGCCGGCCCGGATTGGGAATGCCGAACAGGGTGTAGGACTGGCTCGGCATCTCCGAAAGGCGCCCGCCGACCAGCAGCACGAGGTCGCTGTCCTGGATGCGCTTCAGGAGCTTCGGATTGGGGCCGATGCCGAGATCGCCGGCGAAGTTCGGATGATCGGCCGGGAAGACCATCTGGCGGCGGAACGAGACCGCGACGGGCAGGTCGAAACGCTCGGCGAAGCGCTGGAAGCGCGCGATCGCCTGCGGGTCCCAGCGCGAGCCGCCGAGAATGGCGATCGGTGCCTTCGCGCCCTGAAGCCGCTGCTGCAGATCGCTCATCTGCAGCGGGGAGGGGTGCGTTTCGGTGACCTGATAGGGGGCTGCGTCCGGCACGTCGGCGAGGTCGGTCAGCACGTCTTCCGGCAGCGCGATCACGACCGGACCGGGCCGGCCGGCGGTGGCGACATGGAAGGCGCGGCTGATGATCTCGGGGATGCGCGCGGCATCGTCGATCTCGGTCGCCCATTTCGTCATCGTTCCGAAGACGGCGCGGTAGTCGAGCTCCTGGAAGGCCTCGCGCTCGCGCATGCCGCGCTCGATCTGACCGACGAACAGGATCATCGGGGTCGAGTCCTGGTCGGCGATATGGATGCCGGGCGAGGCGTTGGTCGCGCCGGGGCCACGCGTCACGAAGCAGATGCCGGGCTTGCCGGTCAGCTTGCCGGCGGCCTCGGCCATCATCGCCGCGCCGCCCTCGGCCCGGCAGATGGTGACCTTCATGTCGGCGTCATGCAGCGCGTCGAGCACGGCAAGATAGCTCTCGCCCGGCACGCAGAAGGCGTCGGTCGCGCCGTGGATCAGCAATTGGTCGACGAGGATCTGCCCGCCAGTGCGCTCAGCCATTGTGCGGCCCTCCCCAGGCCGGGTCGTTCAGGATTTCCTCGGCGTGCTCACCGAGGCGCGGGCTCGGGCGGCTCGCGACCTGCCTGACACCGTCGAGCACGATCGGCGAGGCGACAGTCGGGGTCGAGCCGGCCTTGGCCGCCGGGTTCTTCAGGTCGACGCGCACGCCGCGCGCCTTGACCTGCGGGTCGGCGAAGACCTCTTCGATCGTGTTGATCGGGCCGGCCGGCACGCCGACCGCCTCCAGCTTCGCCAGCAAATCGAGCTTGGCGAAGCGGCCGGTCAGCGCGTTGAGGCGCGCCGTCAGGGCGACGCGGTTGGCGACGCGCGAGCGGTTGTCGATATAGTCGGGTTCGCTGGCGAAGCCGGCATCGCCGACGGCCTCGCAGAGCTTGCGCCACTGCCCGTCATTGCCGGTCGCGATGATGATGTGCCCGTCCGCCACCGGGAAGACGTCGTAGGGCACGATGTTGGGATGGGCATTGCCGAGGCGCTGCGGCGCCTTGCCGGACGTCAGGTAGTTCATCGCCTGGTTGCCGAGCACGGCGACCTGGGCATCGAGCAGTGCCATGTCGAGCGTGGCGCCTTCGCCGGTCGCATCGCGCCGGCGCAATGCCGCGAGGATGCCGGTCGTGGCATAGAGGCCGGTATAGATGTCGGCCACGGCATAGCCCGCCTTCATCGGCGCACCCTGCGGCTCGCCGGTGACCGACATCGGTCCACCCATGCCCTGGACCAGGAAGTCGTAGCCGGCACGCGGCGCATAGGGGCCGTCCTGGCCGAAACCGGTGACCGAGCAATAGATCAATCGCGGATAGGCCTTGCGCATCGAGGCCGCGTCGAGCCCGTATTTCACGAGCCCGCCGACCTTGAAGTTCTCGATCACCACATCGGCATGGGCGGCGAGGCGATGCACCAGCGCCTGGCCTTCCGCCGTGCGGAAATCGGCTGTGATCGAGCGCTTGCCGCGATTGGCCGAGTGGAAATAGGCGGCCGAGAGATGCTCCTCGCCCGTGCCCTCGACGAAGGGCGGGCCCCATTTGCGGGTATCGTCGCCTTCGGGCGCCTCGACCTTGACGACATCGGCGCCGAGATCGGCAAGGAGCTGGCCGATCCAGGGCCCGGCAAGGATGCGCGCCAGTTCGAGGACACGCAGGCCGGCGAGGGGAGGGGTCATCCTGCTACGCTGCTCCGCTCGCCAAGAATTGCCGGACCATGATCGGCCATCAGCCGAGCCACGATCCGCGCGATATTATGTGCATCGTCAGCACCACGATGATGCCGGCCTTCCAAGCGCATTCCGTAGGCCTCCAAGGCGCGAGCCATCCCCATCTGCTTGCCGCGTCCGGTCAGCTGCGCATGCAGTGCCTTGCCGTTGATGTGCTCCGACCCAAAGGGGTAGCCGACCTGCTTGTGCTCGCAGTCGCGTGTGAACTGCTTGCGATCGTAGTCGCCCCAGGACAGCCAGATCCGGTTTTTCACGTCGAACTCGGTCACCAGCTTGCTACAGGCTTCCGAGAAGAGAAGGCCGTCAGAGACATCATCGGCCCGAATGCCGGTCAGCTCCGTGCAGAACGGGCTGACCTGCGATAGCTCGGGACGGACCATCAGCGATTGAGGCGGCGTGATCGCCCCTGTCTTCGTATCCAGCACGCAGATGCCGATCTCGATGATCTCGTTGACCTGGCCGGGTGGGGGTTCCCCCTCCCAGCAGGTCGCTTCGACATCAACGATGTTGATCAGCATGATGCGTTGGATATCTCAGAAGAACGCCTGCAGCCCGGTGACGGCTCGGCCGAGGATCAGCGCGTGGACGTCGTGCGTGCCCTCATAGGTGTTGACCGTCTCGAGGTTCGCCGCATGGCGCATGACATGGTACTCGATCGAGATGCCGTTGCCGCCGTGCATGTCGCGGGCCTGGCGGGCGATGTCGAGCGCCTTGCCGCAATTGTTGCGCTTGACGAGGCTGATCATCTCCGGCGCCATCTTGCCTTCATCGAGCAGGCGGCCGACGCGCAGCGAGCCCTGCAGGCCGAGCGTGATCTCGGTCACCATGTCGGCGAGCTTCTTCTGGAAGAGCTGGGTCTGGGCGAGCGGCTTGTTGAACTGCTTGCGGTCGAGCCCGTATTGGCGGGCGCGGTGGAAGCAGTCCTCGGCGGCGCCCATCGCGCCCCAGGAGATGCCGTAGCGGGCGCGGTTGAGGCAGCCGAACGGACCCTTCAGGCCCGAGACGTTCGGCAGCAGGTTCTCTTCCGGCACGATCACGCCGTCCATGACGACTTCGCCGGTGATCGAGGCGCGCAGCGAGAGCTTGCCGCCGACCTTCGGTGCGGAGAGGCCCTTCATGCCCTTTTCCAGGATGAAGCCGCGGATCTGGTTGTCATGCGCGGCCGACTTCGCCCAGATGACGAAGACATCGGCGATCGGCGAGTTCGAGATCCACATCTTGGAGCCGGTCAGCTTGTAGCCGTCGGCGACCTTCTCGGCGCGGGTCTTCATCCCGGCCGGATCGGAGCCGGCATCAGGCTCGGTCAGGCCGAAGCAGCCGACCCATTCGCCCGAACCGAGCTTGGGCAGGTACTTCTTGCGCTGGTTCTCGTCGCCATAGGCGTAGATCGGGTACATCACCAGCGAGGACTGCACCGACATCATCGAGCGATAGCCGGAATCGACGCGCTCGACCTCGCGGGCGACGAGACCATAGGAGACGTAGTTCGCGCCGGCGCAGCCATATTCTTCCGGGACCGTGACGCCGAGCAGGCCGAGCTCGCCCATCTCGTTGAAGATGCCGCGCTCGGTCTTCTCCTCGAGATAGGCCTCGGCGACGCGCGGCTGCAACTTCTCCTGCGCGTATTGGCGGGCCGTGTCGCGGATCAGCCGCTCATCCTCTGAGAGCTGCTCGTCGATCAGGAAGGGATCTTCCCAGTTGAACTCGGCCAGCTTGTGGCTATGGGCGGTCTTGCGCGCGGCTTCGGCCATGGTGCTCTCCCTGCTCTTTTGGATCGTCATGGTCGGGCTTGACCCGACCATCTCGGAAACCAGCTATCTGGTCCTGAGATTCTCGGGTCTGCGCTTCGCTTCGCCCGAGAATGACGGCTTATCGATCACGCATCCACGTCGAAGCTGACGCCCTGCGCCAGCGGCAGCGTGGTGCCATAGTTCAGCGTATTGGTGGCGCGGCGCATATAGGCCTTCCAGGCGTCCGAGCCGGCCTCGCGGCCACCGCCGGTCTCCTTCTCGCCACCGAAGGCGCCGCCGATCTCGGCGCCGGACGGGCCGATATTGACGTTGGCGATGCCGCAATCCGAGCCCTCGTCGGAGACGAACAGCTCGGCCTCGCGCATGTTGAGCGTGAAGATCGAGGAGGACAGGCCGGCGCCGACCGCGTTCTGCAGCGCGATCGCTTCCTCGACCGACTTGTACTTCATCACATAGAGGATCGGGGCGAATGTCTCGCGCTCGACCGGACCGCACTGCTTGGGCATCTCGACCAGCGCCGGGCGGACATAGAAGCCCCCGGCGCCGACATCGACCTTCTCGCCGCCATGGACCTTGCCGCCCTCGGCCTTGGCCTCGGACAGCGCCTTCTGCATGCCCTGATAGGCGGCCTCGTCGACCAGCGGGCCGACCAGGATGCCGGCCTCGCGCGGATCGCCGATCTTCACCGAGCCGTAGACCTTGGCGAGCTTCGGCACGAGCTGGTCGTAGACGCTCTCATGCACGATCAGGCGGCGCAAAGTGGTGCAGCGCTGGCCGGCCGTGCCCATCGCCGCGAAGGCGATGCCGCGCAGGGCGATGTCGAGATCGGCGGAGGGGGCCACGATCGCGGCGTTGTTGCCGCCGAGCTCAAGGATAGCGCGGGCGAAACGGGCGGCGAGCTTCTGGCCGACCTCCTTGCCCATCCGGGTCGAGCCGGTGGCGGAGACGACGGGGACGCGATGGTCCTGCACCAGGGTGTCGCCGAGCTCGCGGCCGCCGATCAGGATTTCCGACAGGCCGATGGGGGCTTCGGGGCCGAAGCGCTTCATCGCCTTCAGTGTGATCGCCTGCACGGCGAGCGCGGTCAGCGGGGTCTTCTCGGAGGGCTTCCAGACGACGCTGTCGCCGCAGACGAAGGCGAGCGCCGCATTCCACGACCAGACCGCGACCGGGAAGTTGAAGGCCGAGATCACGCCGACGACGCCGATCGGGTGCCAAGTCTCCATCATGCGGTGGTTCGGGCGCTCGGTGGCGATGGTCAGGCCATAGAGCTGGCGCGACAGGCCGACGGCGAAGTCGCAGATGTCGATCATCTCCTGGACCTCGCCGAGGCCCTCGGATGTGACCTTGCCGGCTTCCAGCGTCACCAGCAGGCCGAGATCGGCCTTGTGCGTGCGCAGCTCCTCGCCGAGCAGGCGGACGAACTCGCCGCGCCGCGGCGCGGGCACCTTGCGCCAGGCGAGATAGGCGGACTGGGCCCGGCCGATCGCGGCCTCCGCTTCGGCCGGCGAAGTCTCGCGCAGCGTCGCGACGGTCTCGCCGGTGATCGGCGAACGGGCGGAAAGACCGGCGCCGGCATAGGCGCTGTCGGCCACGCCGAGGCGCTTCAGCAAGGCGAGGGCGTCGTTCGGAAGGGAGGTCGTCATGGTTCGCCTGTCTTCTTCGGCCCGCGCAATAACCGCGCGGAGCTGTTGAAATGCCGCGTCATCCCGGACGCAGCGAAGCGGAGATCCGGGATCCATGCCTGAGCGCCGTACGGGAAAGGCTCAGGCATGGATCCCGGGTCTCCCTTCGGTCGCCCGGGATGACGGTTGGTGGAAGCCCACCAATTCAACGGTGACAATGCCCTCTTCCAGTCGCTCTCCGCAATCGATATGTTCTCACGACTTGATGAGTTGAGATCATGACCTCGGAGATCGTTCCCGGCCGCCTCTCGGTGCCCTCGCTCTCGGCGCTCGCCGCCTTCGAGGCGGCGGCTCGCCATGGCAGCTTCACCCGCGCCGCCGAGGAACTCAACCTGACGCAGGGCGCCGTCAGCCGGCAGATCGCACTGCTGGAGCAGAATCTCGGCCTGAAGCTGTTCGAGCGCGTGAAGAAGCGCGTCAGCCTCACGCCGGCCGGCGGCGCCTACGCCGCCGAGGTGCGCGACGGACTCTCGCGCCTGGCAGCTGCGACGCTCTCCGCCATGGCATTTCGCGGCGGTGCCGGCTTGCTCCATCTCGCCATTCTGCCGACTTTCGGCACGCGCTGGCTGATCCCGCGCTTGCCGCGCTTCACCGAGGCGCATCCCGGCGTCACCATCAATTTCTCGACCAAACTGGTGCCGTTCGACTTCGCCCATGACGCCGCCGACGCAGCGATCCATTTCGGCCTCCCGGTCTGGCCCGGTGCACGCCTGCACCGCCTGATGGGCGAGGAGGTGGTGCCGGTTGCGGCGCCGACACTGGTGGCGCGGACTGGCCTCAAGGAGGCCGCCGACCTGCTGCGCCAGCCACTGCTGCAGCAATCGACCCGGCCGCGAGCCTGGGCCAATTGGCTGGAGCAGCAGGGCTTGCCGCCGGAGCGCGCGCTGATGGGGCCGCGCTTCGAACAGTTCGCCATGGTGGCGCAGGCGGCGGTGGCCGGGCTCGGCGTCGCCATCGTGCCGCGCATCCTGGTCGAGGAGGAATTGCGCTCGGGCGCGCTGGTCATCCCGGTCGATCGGCCGGTGCGCGGCCCCGAGGGCTATTACCTCGTCTATCCCGAGGCCAAGGCGAGCCTGCCGGCGGTGGTCGCTTTCCGCGACTGGCTCGTCAGCGAGTGCGAGGGGATGAATTAGCCTCTCGACAAGCGCCGACCGAGTCGTCATTCATGCGCTGAGATCACGAACCACCGCTTGCGCAGGTCACTCATGTCTTCCGCTCCAGCCTCGGCCGACATCGTCATTGTCGGGGGCGCCGCGATCGGCTCCTCCGTCGCGTACCACCTCGCCAGCGACCCTGGCTTCAAGGGCAAGGTCATCGTCGTCGAGAAGGACCCGACCTATCGGCTCTCCGCCTCGGCCCTCTCCGCTGCCTCGATCCGCCAGCAATTCTCAAGCGCTGTGAACATCCGCGTCTCGCTCTTCGGCATCGAATTTTTGCGCAATATCGGCCAGCATCTCTCAGTCGATGGCGAGGCGCCCTCGATCGATCTGCATGAGGGCGGTTATCTCTATGTCGCCGGCGATGAGGGACGTAAGGTTCTCGAACAGAATCAAGCGCTTCAGCAGCAGGAAGGCGCCGACGTCGCGCTTTATGCTGCGGAAATGCTGCGCAGCAAATTCAGCTGGCTAAATACATCCGATCTCCTCTGCGGCACCTATGGCGTCAGCGGCGAGGGCTGGTTCGACGGCTGGGCCCTGCTGCAGGCCTTCCGCAAGAAGGCGCGTTCGCTCGGCGTCGAATATCGCCAGGGCGAGGTCGCTGCTTACGTCGTCGAGGGCGGCCGCGTCACCGGCGTCGAACTGGCCGATGGCAGCCGCATCGCCTGCGCCGCCACGGTCAACGCGTCGGGCACGCACGGCGCCAAGCTCGCCGCGACCGCCGGCGTCGCCATCCCCGTCAAGTCGATGAAGCGCTATGTCTACAGCTTCACCTGCAAGGGCGAGGTCGACAATTGCCCGCTGCTGATCGACACCTCCGGCGCCTATGTTCGCCCCGAGGGCAAGCGCGGCAGCGAGGGGCAGATGTTCATCTGCGGCTCCTCGCCGCCGGAAGAGCTCGATCGCGAGTGGGTCGAGACTGACGCCGATGTCGAGGATGTCGACTGGTCCTTCTTCGAGGAGTATGTCTGGGCCCCTCTCGCCCATCGCGTCCCGGCTTTCGAGGCGATCAAGCCCGGCCGCGCCTGGGCCGGCCCCTATGACATGAACGGGCTCGACGGCAATGCGATCCTCGGCCCCGCCGTCGGCGTGCCGAACCTCTATCTTGCCAACGGCTTCTCCGGCCATGGTCTGCAGCAATCGCCGGCGGTCGGCCGCGGCATCGCCGAGCACATCGTCAACGGCCGCTATCTCTCGCTCGATCTCGCCGATCTCGGCCATGAGCGCATCGTCACCGGTCAGCCTCTGCGCGAGGCCAACATCATCTGAAGGGAGTGCGCGTCATGATCGACACGGCCTATGTCACGACCATGGCGCGCTATAATCGCTGGCAGAACCGCAGCCTCTACGAGGCGGCGGACAGCCTGAGCGACGAGGCGCGCCGGCAGGACCGGGGCGCCTTCTTCCGTTCGATCCACGGCACCTTCTGCCATCTGCTCTGGGCCGACCAGACCTGGCTGTCGCGCTTCGCCGGCACGCCGAAGCCGACCGTGCCCAATCGCGAATCTTCGACGATGATCGCGGACTGGCAGGACCTCGGGGCCGCGCGCCACGCTTTCGATGGGACGATCCTGCAATGGGCGGAAGGCCTTTCGCCGGATTGGCTTGCCAGGGATGTGACCTGGTTCTCCGGTCTGACCGGAAGCGAGATGACGATGCCGGCGCCGGTGCTTGTCATGCACTTCTTCAACCACCAGACCCACCATCGCGGCCAGGCTCACGCCATGCTGACGGCAGCGGGGGCGAAGCCAGACGATACCGATCTGATGCTGGTGGATGCCCGCGGCTGAGACGTCCGCCTCCGGCTAGGTTTCCGCGCTTGCCGTACGTCGTGGCGGCCTTCGCGGCTTTGCCTTCGCGGCTTTCTCCGGTTCGTCTTCGTCAGCCCCCGCATCATCCGGGATCGCCGCCGTCACCCGGTGGCTCAGCTTCTGGAACAGGCCGAGGCCGACCAGCGCCGCCACCGCGACCAGCATCAGCAGGGCCGGGAACAGGATGTCGGCCGGCTTGTCGCGCGCGGCCTTGGTGATCAGCACCAGCGATTCCAGGCTGAGCGCGACGATGATGATCGTCATGAACTTGGTCAGCGACCCTCGCGCCTCCGCCGGCCGCCGCAATTCGCGATCGGCGATGACCTCCTCCTCGAACAGGAACTTGCCGACATCGGCAACGGCAACGGCGATGATCACCAGCCCGATGCCGTCGAGCATGGTGTCGAGCGCGCCTTCGCCGGTCCAGAAACCGGTGAAGCTGCGCGAGATCGCCACTGCCATGAGCAGGATAGAGGCCAGCAACAAAGCGCCGGCGATGCCGGAATAGAGCAGGCGGCTGAACAAGGTCATGGCGCGGATCCCCCCGAGGTGCTGCGCCATGAACCCGGCAGACCGCCAGTCGTTCCCGCCACATGCTGCCAGGGGAGCTGGTGCGGGATGGCGGCGATGCAGCCGCGTCATGGGTTGCGCCTTGCAGGCGTTTCGCCGGCAATGCCATGGTCGCGCACCTTGCGGCCGGAGCGCGCCATGATCGATACGAGCAACCTGATCGCCTTCATCCTGCTCGCCTTCGGCATGGTGCTGACGCCCGGGCCGAACATGATCTACCTGATCTCGCGCTCGATCGCGCAGGGGCCGGCCTCCGGGCTGATCTCGCTCGGCGGCATCGCGCTCGGCTTCGTCTTCTATGTCTTTTGCGCTGCCTTCGGCATCACCGCGCTGCTCTTTGCGGTGCCTTTCGCCTATGACGCACTGCGGCTCGCCGGCGCGGCCTATCTGCTCTGGCTCGCCTGGCAGGCGGTGCGGCCGGGCGCCAGCTCGCCCTTCCATGTCCGCGAGCTCAAGCATGACGGGCCGCGCAAGCTCTTCATGATGGGCTTCCTCACCAGCCTGCTGAACCCGAAGATCGCGATGTTCTATCTCGCGCTGCTGCCGCAGTTCATCGACCCCGCCGCCGGCAGCGTGCTGGCCCAGTCGATCATCCTCGGCTTTATCCAGATCAGCGTCTCGGTCAGCGTCAACGCGCTGATCACCTTCGCCGCCGGCGGCATCGCCGTCTTCCTGCGCACGCGTCCGTTCTGGTCTCTGGTGCAGCGCTGGCTGATGGCGACGATGCTCGCCGGCTTCGCCGTGCGCATGGCGGCCGAAGCGCGCCGCTGAGCGGACGGCGGCAACGATTTCTGCACCGATGGCAGGGCTTGTGCATCGCGCCGTTCGGTCGCCGGTGACCGGCTGAGCGCGGCGCAGCGAACAGGCAGGAGTTCTTCATGAGTGTCGCCAATGGCCGAGCCCTGCTTGCCATGCCGGGCCCGACGAATATCCCCGATCGCGTGCTGCAGGCGATGATGCGCCCGGCCGAGGAACTCGCCTCGAAGACGATCGTCGATCTGACCGAGACCCTGCTGGCCGATCTCAAGGCGGTCTTCCGCACCACGGGCGAGACCTTCCTCTACGCTGCCAACGGCCATGGCGGCTGGGAGGCGGCGCTGACCAATGTCCTCTCGCGTGGCGACAAGATCCTGGTGCTTGCCAGCGGCCGCTTCGCCATCGGCTGGGGCGAGATGGCCCGCTTCATGGGCGCCGAGGTCGAGGTGCTCGTCGGTTCATGGCGGGCGGCGGTCGATCCGGCCGCGGTGGAGCAGCGCCTGCGCCGCGACACCAATCACGAGATCAAGGCGGTCCTGACCGTCCAGATCGACACCGCGTCCGGCGTGGTCAACGACATCCCGGCGATTCGCCGCGCCATCGATGCCGCCGGCCATCCCGCGCTCTATATGGTCGACGGGGTCGCGGCGCTCGGCTGCATGCCGTTCGAGATGGACGCCTTCGGCGTCGATGTCGCGATGTCGGCCTCGCAAAAGGGGCTGATGACCCCACCCGGCCTCGCCTTCGTCGCCGCCAACGCCAAGGCGTTGCAGGCGCATCGGGAGGCGACCATGCGCACGCCCTATTGGGACTGGACCGCACGCATGGACCCGCTGCTCTACATGAAGCATTGCGGCACGCCGCCCGAGCATCTGATGTTCGGCCTGCGCGCCGCGCTCGACATGATCTTCGCCGAGGGCCTCGAAGCGGTCTGGCAACGCCACGCCTTGCTGGCGGCAGCGACGCAGGCCGCCATGTCGAAATGGGCGGAGGGCCAGGTGCTGAGCTTCAACGTCGTCGAGCCGTCGCAGCGCGCCCCTTCGGTCACAACGATCCTTGTCGACGGCGACCCGGCCGGCATCACCGACTATGCCCAGCAGGTCTGTGGCGTGACGCTCGGCCTCGCCATCGGCGATCTCACCGGCAAGGCCTTCCGCATCGCCCATATGGGCCATGTCAACGCCCCCATGGTGCTGGGCAGCCTGAGCGCGGTCGAGATGGCGCTGCAGGCGAAGGGCATCCCGCATGGCGACGGTGGTGTCGCGGCCGCGGTCGCCTATCTCGGTGCAAATGCGCGCGAGGCGGCCGCCTAGCCGTTCCGCAGCGGCCGGGCGTCCAAATGCCGCCTCAAGCGGCTGAGACGCGCTGGAGAAACTGGTCCACGGCCGTGCTCAGCTCCTCTGCCTTGCCTTCAAGCGCCGTGGTCGAGGCGAGCACCGCGCTCGCGACCTCATGGGTTTGGTTAGCCGAGCCGCGGATGTTGTTTGTGGTTTGGGCCAGGTATTCCGTGCCGGTCGCAACTTCGGCGATGCTGCGGCTGATGACATGGGTCATCTGGCCCTGCTCCTCCAATGCAGCCGCGATCGAGACCGTGCGCTCGTCCATGTCGGCCATGCCGGCGGTCAACTTGGCGATCGTCTCGACTACGCCCGCCGTCGCCTGTTTGATCTCGGCGATCTGCCCGGCGATGTCCTGCGTCGCGATCGCGGTCTGATGCGACAGGCTTTTCACCTCGCCTGCGACGACCGCGAAGCCTTTGCCGGCATCACCGGCGCGGGCCGCCTCGATCGTCGCGTTGAGCGCCAGGAGATTGGTCTGTCCGGCGATGCCGCGGATCAGTGCCACGATGCCGTCGATGCGCTGGACCGCCTGATCGAGCACGTCGACCGAGCCTGCGGTGGTTCGGGCGCTGTCGTTCATGCCGGCGACAAGTGCCTGGGTGGTGCCGAGCTGGCGATCGATCGAGGTGATCGCGGTTGAGAGTTGCTCCGTCGCGGCGGCGACATCGGAGACGTTGCGCGAGGATTCCTCCGAGGTCGACGCGACGGCGGTTACTTCGTCGTTGGCAATGTTGGCGATCTCGGACAGGGAGGCGGCGCGCCCCTTCAGGTCGCGGATGTCCTGAAGGACGGTCGCGAGCGTGGCGAGGAACTGCATGTTGAAGCCGGTGACGATATCGTGCGTCGCCTTGCGACGAGCAGCCTCGCGCTCCATGTCGCGCAATTGCGCCTGGTGCAGCTCGTCTGCTTGCGCGGCGGCATCGTCGCGCGCCTGGGCGGCCATCGCGCCTGCCGCGCCGAGCGTGGCGCCTTGCTGGCGTATGATCCAGAGCAGCAGGCCGAGCTGGAGAACCACGCAAGCAAAGAACAGTGGGTCGCCTCGCAAGGAGGTGTTTCCTTGCGGCAGCAGCGCTCCGAGAAACGTGACATGCCCAACTGCGACGATCGCAGTGGCGACGAGTGGTTGCCAGGCGCACCAGCCGGCCGACAGCGTCAGCATGATCAGCAGGACGGAGTCGCTCACCTCGTACCAGCCAGCTCCCTTGAGCGCATAGGTGAAGGCGAGCGCGCTGCCGGTGCTGCTCAGCGAGAGAACGATCTGGGTCGTCGTGCTGGTCGGATCGCGCCGCCAGATCAGGGTCGCAAACGCCGCCAGGCCGATCATGATCAGCAGCGGCGGCAGCGGTTTGACGCTGCCGGTCGCGAAGGAGGCGGCCATCGTCGCCGGCACGACGATCCAGAGCAGCAGGGCGAGGGCTCCGCCGACGCGCAGCCGCAACTGCGTCAGATAGATGGCGGCGGCTTCGGTCTGCATGTGGGCGGTAGCCTGTGAGCGCGCGAATGGGGAATGACCGGACTTGCAGCGGGCGAGGCATCCCCTTCGACAGCCTGCAACGTCCCGCTGAATTTTCGCTTAACCACGTGCCCACGGCTGTCCGGATAGCGCCCGTTTGGCCGCGCCTGAGGTCTGCCGGGCCTGCACGCTTCTCCTATCGTCGCCGGAACGGCTTGGCTAAGCTCACCGCCGCACCATGAGACGGAAAAGCCCATCATGACCGACACGACACAGGAAGAAGCCCGCATCCTCGCCTGGCTCGGCGAGCGCAAGCAGGCGATGATCGATCTGCTGCGCGAGATGGTCGACACCGATTCAGGTTCCTACGACAAGGCCGGCGTCGACCGCGCCGGGCAGGTGCTGGCGCGTTTTCACGAAGCGAACGGGCTTTCCGTCGAGATCGTGCCGGACGCTCGCTATGGCGATGCGGTCAAGGCGCGCCTGCCCAATCCGACCGCCAATGACCAGCGGCCGGTCCTGCTGCTCGGCCATCGCGACACGGTCTTCCCCGAGGGTGAGCCGACCCGCCGCCCCTTCACCATCCGCGACGGGCGTGCCTACGGTCCGGGTGTCGCCGACATGAAGGCTGGGCTGGTGATCGAGGCCTTCGTCGCCGCCGCTTTCGCCGCCAATGGCGGGCTGAAGGCGCCGCTGATGATGCTAACCACCAGCGATGAGGAGATCGCCTCGCCGTCCTCGCGGCCGGTGATCGAGGCGGCGGCGCGCGAGTCTCGCTGTGTCTTCAATGCCGAGCCGAGCCGTCTGCCGACCGGCACCGACTACAATCGCGACCACAAGCAGTCGATCACCTCGGGCCGCAAGGGCGGCGTCTTCATGCGCGCCGAGTTCCTGGGCAAGGCGGCCCATTCCGGCGCGAACTACGAGAAGGGCGTCTCGGCCATCGTCGATCTCGGCCACAAGATCCCGCGCTTGCAGGGGCTGACCGATCTTGCCGCCGGGGTCACCGTCAATGTCGGCCTGATCGGCGGCGGCCAGACCGTCAACACCGTCGCCCCTTCGGCCTGGTGCGAAATCGACCTGCGTTACAAGACGCCGGCGCAGCGCGAGGAGCTGGTCGCGGCCATCCGCGGCATCGTCGAGACGCCGGTGGTCGAGGGCACCTCGGCCAGGCTGATCATCAAGGGCGAGTTCCATCCGCTGGAGCAGACGCCGGATTCTCTGCTGCTCTACGACACCTATCGCGAGGCGGCGGCCGGTCTCGGCATTGCGGTGACCGCGGAATACACCGGCGGCTGCGCCGATTCCGGCTTCACCGCGGCGCAGGGCTGCCCGACTCTGTGCAGCGTCGGCCCGGTCGGTGGCATGGCCCATACGCCGGACGAGTTCCTCGAGGTCGAGAGCATCGTCCCGGCGGCGCAGACCCTGGCGCTGGCGGTGATGCGGACCGCAGCACGGATGGAGTGAGGCCAAGGCGCGTCATGCTCGGGCTTGACCCGAGCATCTCAGGCCGGAGGAGGCGCTGACTGGCGCTTTCTCGTCATGAGATTCTCGGCTCTGCGCTTCGCTTCGTCCGAGAATGACGGCCTAGAAAAAAGGGCGCCGCGTGAGCGGCGCCCTTCGTCATTTCAGCGGTGTAGCGCTTCAGTTCAGCGCGACACCCGCCGGTCGGCTCTCGCTTGCGGCGGTGAACTCGCCGAGCATCAATCCGGCAGGGCCGACTGTCACCGGCACGGTCTCGCCATCGCGGATCGCGCCCGAGAGCAGCAGCTCCGCCAGCGGGTCCTGCACCGACTTCTGGATCACGCGCTTCAGCGGGCGCGCGCCATAGGCGGGGTCGTAGCCCTTCTCCGCCAGCCAGTCGCGCCCCTCCTGCGAGAGGTCGAGCGCGATCTTGCGGTCGACCAGCAGCTTGGCGAGCCGGGCCATCTGGATGTCGACGATCGCGCCCATATCGGCCCGCCGCAGGCGATGGAACAGGATGATGTCGTCGATCCGGTTAAGGAATTCCGGCCGGAAGGCATGGCGGACCACGCCCATCACCTCCTCGCGCACGACGTCGCTGTCCTGGCCTTCCGGCTGGTTCACCAGGAACTCCGAACCGAGATTCGAGGTCATGATGATCAGCGTGTTGCGGAAGTCGACCGTGCGGCCCTGGCCGTCGGTCAACCGCCCATCGTCGAGCACCTGCAAGAGGACGTTGAACACGTCCGGATGCGCCTTCTCGACCTCGTCGAACAGCACGACCTGATAGGGCCGGCGCCGGACCGCTTCGGTCAGCGCGCCGCCCTCCTCATAGCCGACATAGCCGGGAGGGGCGCCGATCAGCCGGCTGACCGAGTGCTTCTCCATGTATTCGGACATGTCGAGCCGGACCATCGCCGTCTCGTCGTCGAACAGGAACGACGCCAGCGCCTTGGTCAGCTCGGTCTTGCCGACGCCGGTGGGGCCGAGGAACATGAACGAGCCGATCGGCCGGTTCGGATCCTGCAGGCCGGCGCGGGCGCGCCTGACCGCCTTGGATACGGCCTCGACCGCTTCGGCCTGGCCGATCACGCGCGTGCCGAGGCTCTGCTCCATGTGCAGCAGCTTCTCCTTCTCGCCCTCCAGCATCTTGTCGACCGGCACGCCGGTCCAGCGCGAGACGACCTGCGCGACATGGTCCGGCGTCACGGCCTCCTCGACCATGCCGGAGGTGTCGCCCTTCGCCTCGATCTCGGCGAGCTGTTTCTCAAGCTGCGGGATCTCGCCATAGGCGAGCTCGCCGGCGCGCTGGTACTCGCCCTTGCGCTGCGCCTGGGCGAGCTCGTTGCGGGCATTGTCGAGCTTGGTCTTGATCTCCGCCGCCTGGCCGAGCTTGTCCTTCTCAGCCTTCCAGGTCGCGGTGATCGCGGCCGAGCGCGCCTCCAGCTCGGCGAGCTCGGATTCGAGCCGCTTCAGCCGCTCCTTCGAACCGGCATCGCTTTCCTTCTTCAGCGCCTCCTGCTCGATCTTCAGCCGGACGATCTCGCGGTCGATCGAGTCGAGCTCTTCCGGCTTGGAGTCGACCTGCATGCGCAGGCGCGCCGAAGCCTCGTCGACGAGGTCGATCGCCTTGTCCGGGAGGAAGCGGTCGGTGATGTAGCGGTTCGACAAAGTCGCGGCCGAGACCAGCGCCGAGTCGGTGATGCGCACGCGGTGGTGCTGCTCGTACTTCTCCTTCAGGCCGCGCAGGATCGAGATCGTATCCTCGACCGTCGGCTCGTCGACGAAGACGGGCTGGAAGCGCCGCGCCAGCGCGGCGTCCTTCTCGACATATTTGCGATACTCGTCGAGCGTGGTCGCGCCGACGCAGTGCAGCTCGCCGCGGGAAAGGGCGGGTTTCAGCAGGTTGGATGCATCCATCGCGCCGTCGGTCTTGCCGGCACCGACCAGCGTGTGCATCTCGTCGATGAACAGGATGACCCCGCCCGCCGCAGCCGAGACCTCGGAGAGCACGGCCTTCAGCCGCTCCTCGAACTCGCCGCGATATTTCGCGCCGGCGATCAGCGCGCCCATGTCGAGGGCGAGCAACTCCTTGTCCTTCAGGCTCTCGGGCACGTCGCCATTGACGATGCGCAGCGCCAAGCCCTCGGCGATGGCGGTCTTGCCGACGCCGGGCTCGCCGATCAGCACGGGGTTGTTCTTGGTCCGCCGGCTCAGCACCTGGATGGTGCGGCGGATTTCCTCGTCACGGCCGATGACGGGATCGAGCTTGCCCTCGCGCGCTGCGGCCGTGAGGTCGCGGGCGTACTTCTTCAGCGCGTCATAGCCCTGCTCGGCCGATGCGGAATCGGCGGTGCGGCCTTTGCGGATCGCCTCGATCGCGGCGTTGAGGCCCTGCGGCGTGACGCCGGCCTTGGCCAGGATCTTGCCGGCCTCGCTGTCCTTCTCGATCGCCAGCGCGAGCAGGAGCCGCTCGACCGTGACGAACGAGTCCCCGGCCTTGTCGGCGGCCTTCTCTGCCGTGTCGAAGACGCGCGCCAGCGCCGGCGTGAGATGCAGGCTCGACGCGCCGGCGCCGCTCACCTTGGGGAGCTTGGCAAGAGCTTCGTCGATCAGCTGCCTGGCCTGCCGCGACTGCCCGCCGGAGCGGTCGATCAGCCCGGCCGCCATGCCTTCGCTATCGTCGAGCAGCGCCTTCAGCATATGCTCGGGCGTGAACTGCTGATGGCCTTCGCGCATCGCAATCGTCTGCGCGGCCTGCAGGAATCCCTTCGCCCGGTCGGTAAATTTCTCGATGTTCATTCAGTTGTCTCCGCCCGCCGGTCGCGCCCCGAAGCGGCGGAGCCGGCTGCCTTTCAATGGGATAGGGCCCCCTCGAGCCCGTCCCGATCGGCTTGCTTTGCAAGTCGATCGGGAAAACGGTCTCGATCTTGAAGTGGGAGACGGATTCACCGATCAGGCTGATCAAGTCTGATCGGATCCGGCTCCCGTGGGCGGCCCTTCGCCCCAAGAGATAGTGTTGCTTTCGCGCAACGGAAGGGGGGTGGGCGCAGCTTTGGCGTTGACCTTCGTCAAAGCCTGCGACCAGCCTGTGGTGATGGTCGGCACGAAGCGGCAGCAGGCGATTCGAAAGGCGTTGCGGGCGCTCGCGCCCGGCATTCCGCTTGCCGATGCCGAGACGGTCCTGGCGCTGGCCGGCCGGGCCCAGATGAAGGCTCTGCCGCCCTCGACCGCGCTCTGGCTCGCCCTCGGCAGCCATGTCCGGCATGCCCATACCGACTATGACCACTTGCTCGCCGACGGCTATGAGCGTGATGCGGCCCGCTTCTTCGTCGCTGACGCGATCGACGATGTGCTCTCCAGTTGGGGGTGCCAGCGCTCGATCCTCGACGAAGAGGCCGAGGAGGGCGCCGAGCAGCCGCATTGATCGGATCGATGCAATCCTTTCATCGACCATCAGGCGCGCTGCTGTAGCGTCCCGGCATCCGGCATGGCACGGTCCGCCGCCTCGCAATCGGAAGGGCAGGGCCCATGCGCGTCGCTTCGTTGTATCGCTACCCGGTCAAGGGCCTGTCTCCCGAGCGCCTGAAGCGGGCCGATTTGCCGGCCGGAGGCTATTTCCCCGGCGATCGGCTCTTCGCCATCGAGAACGGATCTTCCGGCTTCGACCCGGCCGAGCCGGTGCATCAGCCCAAGATCAAATATCTGATGCTGATGCGCAACGAGTCGCTGGCGCGCCTGCGCACCCGCTACGAGGATGCCAGCGGCGATCTCGTCATCAGCCATGACGGCGAAGAGACGCGGATAGCGACCGGCGCGATCGCAGGTCAGGAGCGGCTGAGCGCCTTCTTCAAGGCCTTCATGCCGGATGAGCTGCGCGGCGAACCACGCCTCCTCGCGGCGCCGGAGGGCTATCGCTTCACCGATTCGCGCTCCGGTTTCGTCTCGATCATCAACCTCGCCAGCGTCGCCGATCTCGAGAGCCGCCTCGGTGTTCCCGTCGATCCGCTGCGCTTCCGCGGCAACGTCATGGTCGAAGATCTGCCGGCCTGGGCCGAGCTCGATCTGGTGGATCGCGAATTCGTCGCGCCGTCGGGCTTGCGGCTCCAGGTGATCAAGCGGATCGAGCGCTGCGCCGCGACCAATGTCGACCCGGTGACCGGCATTCGCGACCTGCAGATCCCGAAGGCGCTGATGCAGGGGTACGGCCATGTCGATTGCGGCATCTATTGCCGGATCATCAACGGTGGAGCGCTGGGCGAAGGAGAGCGGTTGACCCTGGTCGAGGCCAGCGAGCCGGCGGCGCTCGGCGTCGCCTGAAAAGCGAAAGGGCCCTTGCGGGCCCTTTCCATGATTCCATCCCGGCGGCCGGACTACTCGGCCGGGGTCTCGCCACCATCACCGCCGAGCGCGTCCATCACCTCGCGCGGCGAACGTCGCCGGGGCGCCCGGCGCTTCGGCTTCTCGCTGGCCTCGGGCGCGGCTTCCGCGGCGTCCGCAGGAGCGGCTGCCATCGGCGGAGCCTCGGCCTCCTCGGCGATCGCGATCGGCACGCGGGTCGGCGTGGTCAGGAAGGCCGGCAGCCCGGCCGGAGCGTCCTGCTCGTCATTGCTGTTGTTGGCGCGCGCCTCGTCGCGATCGCGGCGCGAGGGACGCTCGCCACGCGGCGGCCTGTCGGGGCGCTCCTGGCGTTCAGGCCGCTCGAAGCGGTGCTCGCTCTGCTGCTGGACCGGCGCGATATCGGGCTGCTCGGCGCCGGGCTGAGCCTCGGGGCGCGGCACATAGGAACCGTTCTGGTTCTCGTGACGGTCGAAGCGACGCTCGCCCCGATCCTGGCGCTCGCCGCGGTCCTGGCGCTCGCCGCGGTCCTGCCTGTCGCCACGGTCCTGACGGTCGTTGCGATCGAAGCGGCGTGGGCCATTGCGGTCAAAATTACGGTCCTGCCGGTCCTGGCGATGCGGCCGGTCGAAGCGCTGGCCGTTGTTCTGCCCGCCTTCGCCGTCGTCACCGTGGCCGTTGACGCCATTGTGCTGGCGCTCGCCTTGAGGCTGGCCACCCTGGAAGCCGGCTTCCTCGTCGCCCTCCTCCTCCTGCTCGTCGGCATCTTCGACGAAGGCGCGGTTGGGTTGGAATGTGTGGCCGAACTGCTGGGTCATCTGCTCCTGCGCCGCAAGCAGGATGCGATAATAGTGCTCAGCGTGCTGGAAATAGTTCTCGGCCGCAACCGGATCGCCCGAAGACTGAGCATCGCGGGCGAGCTGCAGGTATTTCTCGGCGACATGCTGCGCAGTGCCCCGGACCTTGACGTCCGGACCGTTCGACTCGTAGCTCCGCTGCAACGGGTTCGGAGATTTCCGGTTGCCGTTATTATTGTTGTTATTGTTGTTACGGCCGCGCATACGCCGGTTCTGACCTGGTCTCATTCGCGTCTGTCTCGCGTTGTGTTCATTCGAAGCAACCTTGAGGTCGTCATGCACGTCGTGTCGCGCGGCGGGTTGCGGCGCCGCGCTTGGGAAATTCGACCTGGAAGGGCTCTGCGCCGATATGGGTCTTCACGCGCTCTTTCCAATGGAGCCTCACCGGCTCCCCCTCCGAACGGCTGTCTCGCCTATTCGGAGCCTCGGTCTCGCCATGTCAGTAACGTCGATTCTGGCAGTGATCCGAGGGTTCGGTCCGCTCCGCGGAACCTAGCCAAAGGTTATATGCTGTCGACACTGTCTTCAAGACAATGCGTGCATAGCTGGTTTTGCGGCTTCTTCCAAGCGAATTCGCGCAACTTGCTGTGCAGCGTTCAAGGGTTATGCTGGAAAACGAGGGCGCGAATATGGCCGCCGAGATCTCGGCGGGAAGCGAGATGGCACAGGCCAGCCTCGGCCATCAGCGCCATGACCGCCTCTTCCTGCCCGGCTCCGATTTCCAGGATAGCGAGACCGCCGGGCTCGAGGTGGCGGGGCAGAGCGGCGGCAAGTGCGCGATAGGCGTCGAGCCCGTCCGGTCCGCCATCTAGGGCCAGAAGCGGGTCGTGCTCGCGCACGTTTGGGTCGAGGCCGGCGATTTCGGAGCTGCCGATATAGGGTGGATTCGACAGGATGAGATCGAAACGCTCGGCGATGCCGTCGGTCCAGTCGCCCTGCCGGAAGACCGCGCGCTCGCCGACGCCGTTGCGGGCGGCGTTGCCGGTCGCGGTCGCGACCGCACCGGGCGACAGGTCGATCCCGAGTCCGCTCGCCAGTGGGAATTCGCGCAAGGTTGCGATCAGCAGGCAGCCCGTGCCGGTGCCGAGATCGAGCACTCGCAGCTTGTCATGCCGACGTGAGGCGAGATGGCCGAGCGCCGCTTCGATCAGGGTTTCGCTGTCCGGCCGTGGTTCCAGCGTTGCAGGCGTGAGGGCAAAGCTGAGGCCCCAGAACTCGCGTGCGCCGAGGACGCGCCAGAGAGGCTCGCCGGCGAGGCGCCGCGCCAATGCATCGTTCAGTCTGACGACGGCGGCCTCGCCGATCGGATCGCCGTCGCTGGCGAGATCCTCGATGAGGATACGGGCCTCGAACGTGAAGTCGGCGATGCCGGCCCGCTTCAGCGCCAATGCGACCGCCTTCCGGGCGGCCGACACGGTTTCGCCCGCTGCCAGCATGGCAACGGGCGCAATTTCGTCGGTCGGTCTGGCGGTGCCGGTCAATTGTGTCCCTGGCCCGGCACCTGGCCGGTCATCTGCCTTGCATCCCTTCTCGGATGCATTCTCTCATCTTGATCCGCAAGGCGGACTTGCTCTCCCTAGCGCCGCGATATTGACGCTGGCAATCGCGTCGCGCCTGCGACTCCGTCTTTGCACCTTGCAGTGTCGCCGGCTGGCCGCTGAGAATCTTGCGAGCGGTCCGCTCCTGCGCGTTCACCGCAGCAGGAACCAGAGCGACGGCGGCGGCCAGGGCAATGGCGCTGAACAGAACTTTCATCTCTCTATCCTCCCCAGAAAAACGGTCGGTGCGTGCAGAACGCGCGAGAGAGGCGAAGGTTTCACACGCTGCCTTGCTCAGCAAGCAGCTCGGCCTGGCGCTGCGCCGTCAGCGCATCGATGATCTCGTCGAGCACGAGTCCCTGCATCATCTCGTCGAGCTTATACAGCGTCAGGTTGATGCGGTGGTCGGTGACGCGCCCCTGCGGGAAGTTGTAGGTGCGGATACGCTCGGAGCGATCGCCGGAGCCGACCTGCGAGCGGCGGTCGGCCGAGCGCTCGGCGTCGGCGCGGCTGCGCTCCATGTCGTAGAGCTTGGCCCGCATCAATTCATAGGCGCGCGCCTTGTTCTTGTGCTGCGAGCGCTCGTCCTGGACCAGCACGACGATGCCGGTCGGGATATGGGTCAGGCGCACCGCCGACTCGGTCTTGTTGACGTGCTGGCCGCCGGCGCCGCCGGCCCGCATCGTGTCGATGCGCAGGTCCTTCTCGTCGAGGGTGACGTCGACCTCGCCGGCGAGCGGCAGCATGGCGACCGTCGCAGCCGAGGTATGGATGCGCCCGCTCGCCTCGGTATCCGGCACACGCTGCACGCGATGCACCCCGGATTCGTATTTCAGCCTGGCATAGACGCCTTTGCCGGCGATCTCGGCGATGACTTCCTTGAAGCCGCCGACCGTGCCCTCGCTCTGCGTCAGGATGTCGACGCTCCAGCCCTTGCCGGCGGCATAGCGCTGGTACATCCGCAGGAGATCGCCGGCGAAGAGCGAGGCTTCGTCACCGCCGGTTCCGGCGCGGATTTCGAGGATGACGCCGCGCTCGTCGGCCGCGTCCTTGGGCAGCAGCGCGATCAGGATCTCTCTCGCACGCGCCTCGATCTCGGCCCTGGCCGCGTCGCGCTCCTCATAGGCCAGGTCGCGCATCTCGGCATCGGTGGCGGGATCGTCGATCAGCGCCAGCGCCTCCTCCAGTCCGGCCTGGGCTTTCCGCCAGGACGCGATCGCCACGACCACGGGATCGAGCTCAGCCAGCTCCTTCGACAATTCGACGACACGGGCCGCCTCGGTCGCATGGTTGATGGCGTCGCTCGCCGCAGCGTGGCGGGCGACGATCGAGTCGAGGCGGTCTTGCGGGAGCTGGAGCGACATGATGAGGCAATGGTCTGAACGGCAGAGGAGAGACGGGTGCGGGCGGCGAGGGCAGTCTCGCTAGACCGGTACCTTCATCTCGGCGGCGAGCGCGGCGAGCAGCGGGCGCAGGCTGGCTGCGCCGTCGGAGGAGGACAGCCAGGCATCGAGGCGCTGGCGCGCCTTGCCGGTGTCGAGCGCGCGCAGCATCGCCTTGACCGGGCCGACCGAGGCGGATGACATCGAGAAAGAACGGTAGCCGAGCGCGATCAGCGCGAGCGTCTCGATCGGCTTGCCGCCCATCTCGCCGCAGACGGTGACCGGGCAGCCTGCCTTGCCGGCTTCCTCTATGATGTTACGCAAGGCGCGCAGGCCCGCGGCGCCGAGTGGATCGAAGCGATCGGAGACGCGCTTGTTCTCGCGGTCGGCCGCGAACAGGAACTGCATCAGGTCGTTGGTGCCGATCGAGAGGAAGTCGGCCTCGCGCGCGATCTCGGGCAGTTCGAACAGCAGCGAGGGGACCTCGACCATGACGCCGAGTTTCAGGCTCGCCGGCGCCGGGCGGCCGTCGCGCTCCAGCATGGCGAGTTCGCGCCGCACCAGCATGCGGGCGCGCAGGAACTCGTTCACCGTCGCGACCATTGGCAGCATGATCTTCATGTCGCTGCCGGCGCCGGCCCGCAGCAGCGCCCGGACCTGTCCGCGCAGCAATCGCGGCCGGTCGAGGCCGATGCGGATGGCGCGCCAGCCCAGCGCCGGGTTCTCCTCTTCCAGACGCTCCATATAGGGCAGGACCTTGTCGCCGCCGATGTCGAGGGTCCGGAAGGTCACCGGCCGGCCGTTCGCGACCTTGAGCACGGCGTCGTAGAGCGCCTGCTGCTCGGCCGTGGTCGGCATATGTTGCGCCACCATGAACTGCAGTTCGGTGCGGAAGAGACCGACGCCCGAGGCGTTGGTCTCTTCCAGATTGGCCATGTCGACGAGCAGGCCGGCATTGATCTGCAGCTGGATCTCGACGCCGTCCTTCGTGATCGCCGGCTGCGTCTTGAGCTTGCGATATTGCTCCTGCTTGCGGGCACGCAGGCGCGCCTTGTCCTTGTAGGCGTTCTCGACATCGGGCTGCGGCCGGATCTGCACCTCGCCGGCCTGACCATCGACGATGACGGCGTCGCCTGCCTGGATCAGCGCGGTGGCGTTGGCGATCTCGCCGACCACGGGGATGTTGAGCGCACGTGCGACGATTGCGATGTGGCTGGTCGGGCCGCCCTCCTCGAGCACGACGCCGCGTAGATGCCGCCGGTCATAGTCGAGCAGTGCCGCCGGCCCCATCGAGCGCGCGATCAGGATCGCGTTCTCCGGCAGCTCCTCGCGCGTCACGCCATTGGACTTGCCGACCAGGGTGCGCAGCAGCCGGTTGGCGAGGTCATCGAGATCGTGCAGGCGCTCGCGCAGATAGGGGTCCGTCTGGCGCAGCATCTTGGCGCGGGTGTCCGACTGCACGCGCTCGACCGCCGCCTCGGCAGTGAGGCCGGTCATCACCACCTCGCGCATGCGCCGGAGCCAGCCCTGATCGTGCGCGAACATGCGGAAGGTCTCGAGCACGTCGCGATGCTCGCCGGTATGGGCGACGTCGCCACGCTCGATCAGCTCGTCAATGGCGATCCGCATCGTCGCGATCGCTGCTTCCAGCCGCTGCACCTCGCGACCGGGGTCCTCGGCGATCAAATTGGTGATCGCGACGCGCGGCTCGTGCAGCACGGCGTGGCCGAGACCGACGCCGTCGGCGAGCGTGGTGCCGATGCTGTGGATCGGCCGATCGAGACCGATGGTCGCGCCGGGCTTCGACAGCGCCTTCAGGCCGCCGGCCGCGATCATCTCGGCCATGATCATGGCCGTGGTCTGCAGCGATTCGACTTCGTCCTCGCTGTAGAGCCGCGAGGCGCGGTTCTGGACGACGAGCACGCCCATCACCGCGCCGCCGCGCAGGATCGGCACGCCGAGGAAGGAGCGATAGATTTCTTCGCCGGTCTCTGGTCGGTAGGAGAAGGAGGGGTGGGACTGAGCGTCGGAAAGCGCCAGCGGCTCCGCCTCGCTGGCGATCAAACCGACGAGACCTTCACCGGCGCGCATGGTGGTGAGGTGAACGGCCTCGCGATTGAGGCCTTCGGTGGCGTAGAGTTCGAGCGAGCCGTCTTCGCGCAGGACATAGACCGAGCAGACCTCGGCCACGAGGTTGCCGGCGATCACGACGACGAGCCGGTCGAGCCGCTCCTGCGGACTGACCGGCGCCGCCATCACCTCGCGGAGTCGGCGCAGCAGCACGCCCGATCCCCCGAGTGCGCCTCGCATCAAGAAAGCCCTCCGCCCGCCTCCACGGCTGTTTCAGCCGGATACCCCCAGCAGACCTGACACCGCAACCGCTGAGTCGCAAGCGCAAGCTGGGTTAAACTGCCCCTGGCGGGCTGCTTCTAGCCAGCCGAGGGAGCGTTCGGCAAGACCTTCGCGTGCACCTGAGCGATCTTACTGTGCGCTCGCCGGTGCGCATGCGAATGGGTATTGCCGCGTGCGGGTGTGTTGTTTTCGCCCGATTTGCGTGTGCTGCGCGGCGGTTTGGGCCGCCCCGGCGGCACGATGTCGCCGCTGGGGATATCGAGACCGGAGAGCGCGGCGAGATAGCGAGACGTCCACCAGTCGATGTCGGTCGAGGAAATCGTCGCATAGAGCCGCTCGAACCGGCGAAGCCGCTCCGATAGCGGCATGGCGAGCGCGGTCCTGATCGCTTCGGCGACTTCATGGGTGTCGAATGGGTTGACGATCAGCGCCTCGCCGAGCTGCTGCGCCGCACCGGCGAAGCGCGAGAGCACGAGTACGCCGGGGTCGTCGGGGTTCTGCGCTGCGATATATTCCTTGGCGACGAGGTTCATGCCGTCGCGCATCGGCGTCACCAGCCCGACCTGGGCGCGCCGGTAGAGGCCGGCGAGGGCGCTGCGCGAATAGGCCTTCTTCACCACACGGATCGGCGTCCAGTCGAACTCGCCGAGCGCGGCGTTGAGCCGGCCGGCGACTTCGTCCGACATCCGGTCGAGCTCGGCATATTCGGGCACGTCGCTGCGCGAGGGCGGCGCGATCTGCAGCAGGCCGACCTCGCCGCGATGTTCCGGATGATTGCGCAGGAAGGTACCGAAGGCCTCCAGGCGCTGGACGATGCCTTTGGAATAGTCGAGCCTGTCGACCCCGATCACCAGTTTGCGGCCGCCGAGCGGCGCAGTCGTCGCCCGCACGGGTTGCGTCGCTGCCCGGACGGAGGCGACGGCGAGCTTGCGGAAGCCCTCGACATCGATGCCGATCGGGAAGGCCTGCACCACCGCCTCGCGCTGGCCGGTCTTGACCCGGTTGCCCTCGCGGCGTGCGCCGCAGAGCGCCACCAGCCCGCCGATGAGATTGGCGACATCATTCTGGGTCTGCAGGCCGATGAGATCATAGGCCGTCATCGTGCTGATCAGTGTCGAGGAGAAGGGCAGGGCGCCGAACACATCGGCGGACGGCCAGGGGATGTGATGGAAATAGCCGATCCGATTGGTGACGCCGCGCCGGCGCAATTCGGCCGCGAGCGGGATCAGATGGTAGTCGTGGATCCAGATGACGTCGTCGGGCTGGAGCAGCGGCATCAGCAGCCGGGCGAAGCGGCGGTTGACGCCGAGATAGCCGGCATAGTCGGAGCGACTGAACTCGGTCAGCCCGAGCCGATAGTGCATCAATGGCCAGAGCGCGCGGTTGGCGAAGCCGAGATAATAGCTCTGGCGCTCGCCTTCGGTCAGGTCGGTGACGGCGTAGCTGACCTTGCCA
The DNA here is from genome assembly GCA_005502805.1 of Rhizobiales bacterium 2SD. Lineage (GTDB taxonomy): Bacteria > Pseudomonadota > Alphaproteobacteria > Rhizobiales > Beijerinckiaceae > Allobosea. The sequence goes on from SCMY01000005.1 coordinate 147,079, forward strand.
TGCCGCACCGGCTCGACGCTGGTCGCCGGCTCGGCTTTGGTGCCCCCGCTCCAGCCGAACCAGAGGCCGCCATGCTGTTCGAGCGCCGAGCGTAGCGCGACCGCCAAGCCACCTGCCGCCACCTTTTCGCCACGTTCGGGCATGGTGACGCGGTTGGACACGACGACAAGACGCATGATGCCTCACTTTTTCGCTGACGCTTGCCGCAAGGGCGCGGGAACAGAACGCGCGGGCAGGCGTAATGTTTCGTGTGCAGGCCGGCGCCCCGGCCGGATCGCGTCGCCGCCGTGACCGGATCATGGCGACCTCGCGCCAAACTGAACCTCGAATGTGGCGATGAGGGGACCGTCTGCCGATTGTCGTCCTTTCGCCCGCTTCGCCTTCTAACCAGAGCGCCATGTCACAGATGCTGAGCCCCGAAATCGCCGAGCCTCCCGCAAAAGCCGCTGCCCTTACCGGACAGATCGCGCTGTTCTTGGATTTCGACGGAACCCTGGTCGAGATCGCGCCCTCGCCGGAGGATGTGAAGATCGATCGGCGCTTGCCGGGCGCTCTGGATGCGTTGCGGGTCCGGCTCGGCGGCGCGCTGGCCCTGGTGTCCGGTCGGCCCGTCGCCTTCCTCGACGAGGTGATGACGCCTTACCGCTTCGATACGGCCGGCCTGCATGGCGCCCAGATCCGTCTCGGCGGTGCCGACGCTCCTCTGGCGGCGCCTTCGGAAGCGCTCCATGCCGCGACGCGCAAGATGGTTCGTTTCGCCAACGCCCATGTCGGCGTCATCGTCGAGGACAAGCGCCAGTCCGTGGCGCTGCACTGGCGGCTGGCGCCCTCGCTTGCCGACGAGGCGCTGGCGCTGATGGAGCAGGTCTCCGCCGAGCTCGGCCCGTCCATGCGCCTGCAGCGCGGCAAGGCTGTCGCCGAGCTGGTGCCGGCGAGCGCGAGCAAGGGCGGCGCGATCGATTGGCTGCTACAGCAGGAAACTTATACCGGCCGCACGCCGGTCTTCATCGGCGATGACATCACCGACGAGGACGGCTTCTCTGCGGTCAATGCCGCGGACGGCCTGTCGATCCGGATCGGTGGCGGCGACACCTGCGCCCGCCATCGCCTGGCCTCGCCGACGGCGCTGCGCCATGTGCTTCTCGAGGCCGCCGAAGGCGGTGACCTCACGCTCGACACCTTCCTCCAGAGCTGATTTCAGGGACAGGCATGACTGTGACGACTACCGCCTCGCCGAGAGTGGCCTCGCTCGACCTCGGCGTCATCGGAAACTGCACGATCGCCGCGCTGATCGACCGGCAGGCGCGCATCGTCTGGAGCTGCTTCCCGCGCTTCGACCGCGACCCGGTCTTCTGCTCGCTGATCGATAACCAGATCGACGATGGCGATGCCATGCCGAAGAAGGGCGTCTTCGCCATCGAGATGGTCGGGATGACCCGTTGCGAGCAGAGCTATCTCGACAACACCGCGATCCTGTCCTCGGTGCTTTCCGACGACCAGGGCAATGCGCTGGAGATCCTCGACTTCGCCCCGCGCTTCGTCCGCTTCGAGCGCTTCTTCCGGCCACCGCAGCTGGTGCGGCGCGTTCGGCGCATTTCCGGCCGCCCGCGCATCCGCGTCGTGGTCAAGCCCTGCCTCGGCCTCGGCGAGGAACCGGACGAGATCACCCGCGGCTCCAACCATGTCCGCTTCGTCGGCGCCGACCAGACGATCCGGCTGACGACCGACGCACCGGTCTCCTATGTGCTGGAGAGCATCCCCTTCGCGGTCGAGAAGCCGTTCTCCTTCTTCATCGGTTCGGACGAGGCTCTGCGCGCCGAGATCGAGACGACCTCGCGCGAATTCCTCGACAAGACCACCGATTACTGGCGCGATTGGGTCCGTTCGCTCTCGATCCCCTTCGAATGGCAGCGCGAGGTCATCCGTGCGGCGATCACGCTGAAGCTCTGCTCCTTCGAGGAGAGCGGCGCCATCGTCGCAGCATTGACCACCTCGATCCCCGAGGCGCCGGGCACCCAGCGCAACTGGGATTACCGCTTCTGCTGGCTGCGCGACGCCTATTTCGTCGTCCACGCGCTCAACCGCCTCGGCACGACGCGGACGATGGAGGATTATCTCGGCTTCATCACCAATATCGTCGACACCTACTCGGAGAGCGGTGCCGAGCATCTGCCGCCGCTCTATCCGATCACCCGCGGCGGCGAATTGCGCGAATTCGAGGTGCCAAACCTCGCCGGCTATCGCGGCCACCAGCCGGTCCGTGTCGGCAATGGCGCGGCGACGCAGATCCAGAACGATGGCTATGGCGCGGTCGTGCTTGCAGCGACCCATTCCTTCTTCGATCGCCGCCTGATCCAGCCCGGCAAGGAGGCGCTCTTCGCCCAGCTCGAACGCATGGGCGAGCGCGCCATCGCGGTCTTCGACAAGCCCGATGCCGGCCCCTGGGAGCTGCGCGAGAAGGAAGTCGTCCACTCCTTCTCCAGCGTGATGTGCTGGGCGGCCTGCGACCGGCTCGCCCGCATCGCCGGCACGCTCGGCCGCGCCGATCGCAAGGAGTACTGGCGGGGCGAGGGCAAGCGCCTGAAGAGCATCATCACCGACCGGATCTGGAACCAGGAGAAGGGCCATTTCGTCTCGACCTTCGACGGGGCTGATCTCGATGCGACGCTCCTGCTGATCGCCGAGCTCGGTTTCGTCACCCCCGACGATCCCCGCTATATCGCGACGGTCGAGGCGATCGGCCGTGAACTCGGCCGCGGCGACCTGATCCTGCGCTACGGCACTGAGGACGATTTCGGCTTCATGCACACCGGTTTCCTGATCTGCGCCTTCTGGTATGTCGACGCGCTGCACGCGATCGGGCGCAAGGACGAGGCCAAGGAGCTGTTCGGCCGCATCCTGCAACGCCGCAACAGCTTCGGCCTGCTCTCGGAGGATGCCGATCTGGAGACCGGCGAGCTCTGGGGCAATTTCCCGCAGACCTATTCGATGGTCGGCCTGATCAATTCGGCGATGCGGCTCAGCCGGAACTGGGAAGAGGCGTTCTGAGCGAGCGCCGCTATTCCCGGAGCCAGCGCATACGTTCCAGCGGGCGTAAGGAACGGTGACAGGGGGATTAAGCTACCAGTGTCCGCGCCGCCGGTTCCAAGCGTAAAGCAGGTCGGCGAAGCGGTCATAGGCGAACCGTGTGATCGGGCGAACCAGCGAATGCCCGGTCAGGGCAGCCAGCCAGGCATCGCCTGGCGTGCGGCGCCAGATTTCGATCGCGACGTCGGCTCCAACGAGGAGCCGGCCCTCCTCATCGACCGCGTGCAGTCGTCGACGAATCTCGTCCAAGGTTGCGCCATAGCGGGCGAGCACATCCGGCTCATAGTTGATATCGCGAAACTCGATCGCACCGGCCTTCACGGCGGCAATCAGTCGGCGCTTTTGGCGCGCGATACCGGCATCGCAGACCGGGCAGCGTGTATTGTACCAGACGACGAAGCTCACGAACGCCTCCGGCTGGGGCCTGAAGCCCTATCCCCGCTTCAACAGGAACACCGCCTGCGCGCCGAACAGGTTCCAGAACCACCAGGGCGCGCTGACGCCGACCCTGCCACCAGAGACATCGAGCGCAACCGCGCGCTCCTTTTCCGCGCCGACCGTGTCGCAGAGCGCGACGAAGTCGCGGATCGTGCAGAAATGGATGTTGGGCGTCTCCCACCAGGTGTAGGGCAGGGAATCGGTCACAGGCATCCGGCCCATGAAGAAGACCTGGGCGCGCATGCGCCAATGCCCGAAATTCGGGAAGGAGACGATGGCGCGCCGGCCGATCCGCAGCATGTGTTCCAGCACATGGCGCGGATTGCGTGTCGCCTGGATGGTCTGCGACAGGATGACGTAGTCGAACGAGTCGTCGGGATAATCGGCGAGATCGGTGTCGGCGTCGCCCTGGATCACCGAGAGGCCGCGCGCGACGCAGCCGGCGACGCCCTCGGGCGAGAGCTCGATGCCACGTCCGTCGACGCCGCGGGTCTCGGCCAGCAGCGACAGCAACTCGCCGTCGCCGCAGCCGACATCGAGCACGCGCGATCCCGGCGTCACCATCTCGGCGACGAGGCGCAGATCGATGCGGTTGGTCTGGGTTTCCGCCAGCGCCATGCTCAGATTCCCCTGGCCCGCGCCGCAGCGCCGATGAAGCCGCGCGTCGTCGCGAACAGGTTGGGCTCCTCCAGCAGGAAGGCGTCGTGGCCCTTGTCGCTTTCGAGTTCGACGAAGGAGACCGAGGCGCCGGCCGCGTTCAGCGCGTGCACGATGGCGCGCGAGTCGCTGGTCGGGAACAGCCAGTCCGAGGTGAAGGATGCGACACAGAAGCGTGTCCGCGTGCCGGCGAAGGCTTTGGCCAGCACGCCGTCATGGTCGGCGCCGAGGTCAAAGTAGTCCATCGCCCGCGTCACATAGAGATAGGAATTGGCGTCGAAGCGCTCGACGAAGCTGATGCCCTGATAGCGCAGATAGCTTTCGACCTGGAAATCCGCGTCGAAGGTGAAGGTCGGCGCGCTGCGCTCCTGCAGCTTGCGGCCGAACTTGCGGTGCAATGCCGGCTCCGAGAGATAGGTGATGTGCGCGCCCATGCGCGCGACCGAGAGGCCTTTCGACGGCCGCGTGCCTTCGTCGAGATAGCGCCCCTGGCGCCAGTCCGGATCGGCCATAACCGCCTGCCGGCCGACCTCGTGGAAGGCGATGTTCTGAGCCGAATGCTTGGCGGCGGTGGCGAGCGGCAGGGCGCTGAATACCCGCGTCGGGTAGCTCGCCGCCCATTGCAGCACCTGCATCCCGCCCATTGAGCCGCCGGCGACGCAGAACAGGCTGTCGATGCCGAGCGAGTCGACGAGATGCGCCTGCGCCCGCACCATGTCGCGGATCGTCACCATCGGGAAGGACAGGCCCCAGGGCTTGCCCGTCTCCGGATTGGTCGAGGCTGGGCCGGTCGTGCCCATGCAGCCGCCGAGCACATTGGCGCAGATGATGAAGAAGCGGTCGGTATCGATTGGCTTGCCTGGCCCGATCATCGCCGTCCACCAGCCGCCCTTGCCGGTGACCGGGTTGCGGCTCGCGACATATTGGTCGCCGGTCAGGGCATGGCAGACCAATACGGCGTTCGACCGAGCCTCGTTCAAGGAACCATAAGTCTGGTAGGCGATCTGCCAATGCTCCAGCACCGCGCCGGAATCGAGCTGCAGCGCCTTGTCCGGCCCGAACCGGGCGAGCAGGCTCGACGGCTGGTTGGCTTCGGCCAGCGGGTCGGTGAGAAGGTCGGGAGCTTGCGTCCGGTTCGGCATTCGGATTTGTCTTGTCGCCCGGTCCGTTCGTAATAGCGGACACTACCGATGGCGCGGCTCTTCCCGTCTGTCAACGCGGCGATGCATTGCGAGCGCTTTGCCAAGGCTCGCGTCGCCCGCTAAGAGACCGGCACGATTAAGGAAGTCTGGCCATCATGACAGAAGCCGCTCCGACCACGCTCGCCGACCTGCGCAGCGAGATCGACCGCATCGATGCGGCGATGCACGGCCTGCTGATGGAGCGCTCGCAGATCATCGAGACGCTGATCGCGATCAAGAAGACGCAAGTGTCCGGCTCGGCCTTCCGCCCGGGCCGCGAGGCCGACATGATGAAGCGCCTCGCTTTGCGCCATCAGGGCCTGCTGCCGCTCGACACGGTCGAGAGCATCTGGCGCATCATCATCGCGACCTTCACCTTCGTGCAGGCGAATTATTCGGTCCATGCCGACATCTCCGGTGGCGACGCGCCGATGCGCGACAGCGCCCGCTTCCATTTCGGCTTCACCGTGCCCTTCGTTACGCATGAGGACGCTCGCGCCGTGATCAAGGCGGTGGCGGACTCGGCCGGCGATCTCGGCATCTTCCGGATGGATCTCGGCGCCAGCGCCGGTGTCTGGTGGCGTGACCTGATCGGCCCTGCCCAGCCCAAGATCATCGCGCGCCTGCCCTTCATCGAGCGGCCCGACCATCCGGCCGGCACGCCGGTCTACTGCATCGCCAAGCCGCTGACCGACGCCGCCGTGCGCGAGATCGTGCTCTATGCCGCCCGCGTCGAGCGCTGGTCGGAGCCGCTGCGCCATGGCCTTGCCCAGCATCTCGCCGAGGTCTCGGCCAGCGCCGCCGACGGTTCGCATCTGGCGCTGCTGGTGGCAGCCTCCGGCGAAACCCCGGTCGACGCCATCCGCAGCGCACTCGAACCCGCGGGCCTCAAGGAGCTGACCGAGATCGGCAGCCACGCCGCCCGTTTCGCCTTCAAATCCGTCCGCTGATCGACATTTCTTTCTCTGCAAGGTCCAGCCCCATGGCTCTGCCCACTTCCCGCCCCGTCCCGCGTCCTGGTGTCCTCGACATCGAGGCTTACGTCCCCGGCAAGTCTTCGGCCCCGGCCGGCGTCAAGCTGCACAAGCTCTCCTCGAACGAGACCCCGCTCGGCCCGAGCCCGAAGGCGGTCGCCGCCTACGGCAACCTTGCCGGCAAGCTCGAACTCTATCCCGACGGCTCGGCGACGAAGCTGCGCGAGGCGATCGCCGGCCGCTACGGGCTCGATGCCAACCGTATCGTCTGCGGCACCGGCTCGGACGAATTGCTGCAGCTGATCACCAAGGTCTATCTCGGCGATGGCGACGAGGGCGTGTTCACCGAGCACGGCTTCCTCGTCTACAAGATCGCGATCCTCGCCGCCGGCGGCAAGCCGGTGATCGTGCCGGAAAAGAACCTCACCGCCGACATCGACGCGATCCTCGCCGCGGTTACGCCGCGCACCAAGATCGTCTTCCTGGCCAACCCCAACAACCCGACCGGCACCTATCTGCCCTTCGACGAGGTCAAGCGCCTGCAGGCCGGCCTGCCGCCGCATGTCCTGCTGGTGCTCGACGCGGCCTATGCCGAATATGTCCGGCGCAACGACTACGCCTCGGGCCTCGAACTGGTCGCGACCTCCGAGAACGTCGTGATGACCCGCACCTTCTCGAAGATCTACGGCCTCGCCAATCTGCGTCTCGGCTGGGTCTATGGTCCCGCTCACATCATCGACGCGCTGAACCGCACCCGCGGTCCCTTCAACGTCAACGGCGCCGCGATCGAGGCCGGCGTCGCTGCGATCGCCGACGAGGCGCACATCGCCGCGGCGATCGAGCACAACGACAAATGGCTGGCCTGGACCACGGCCGAACTGGAGAAGCTCGGCCTCACCGTCACGCCCTCGGTCGGCAACTTCATCCTGATCCATTTCCCGGCCGCCGCCGGCAAGAGCGCCAAGGAAGCCGACGCCTTCCTGACCAAGCGCGGCCTGATCCTGCGCTCGGTCGCCTCCTATGGCTTGCCCGACGCGCTGCGCATGACCATCGGCAGCGAGGAGGCGAACCGCCTCGTCGTCGCGGCCCTGGCCGAGTTCCTGGGCAAGGCCGCGTGAGCGCGCCGGAAACGTTCGCGCCGCGCCGCGACGAGCCGCTGTTTGGGCGGCTCGCCATCATCGGCATCGGCCTGATCGGCTCCTCGATCGCGCATGCGGCCAAGGAGCTCAATCTCGCCGGCCATATCGTGCTGAGCGACGCCGACGGCGATGTGCGCCGCCGCGCCCGCGAGCTCGATCTCGGCCACGAGATCGCCGAAAGCGCAGTCGAGGCCGCCCGCGACGCCGACCATGTCGTGCTGTGCGTGCCGGTCGGTGCCTGCGGCGCCGTTGCCGAAGAGATCGCCGGCGTGCTGAAGCCGGGCGCGATCCTCTCGGATGTCGGCTCGGTCAAGCATGCGGTGGTCGAGGCGGTCAGCCCGCATCTGCCCGAGGGCGTGCATTTCGTCCCCGCGCATCCGGTTGCCGGCACCGAGAATTCCGGCCCCGATGCCGGCTTCCCCAGCCTCTTCCTCAATCGCTGGTGCATCCTGACGCCGCCGCCCGGCACCGACGAGGCCGCGATCGCCCGCACCCGCCAGTTCTGGGAGGGCATGGCGGCGATCGTCGAGGTGATGGGCTCGCAGCACCACGACCTCGTCCTCGCCATCACCAGCCATCTGCCGCATCTGATCGCCTACAACATCGTCGGCACCGCCGAGGATCTGGCGGCGGTGACGCAGTCGGAAGTGATCAAGTTCTCGGCCGGCGGCTTCCGCGACTTCACCCGCATCGCGGCGTCGGATCCGACGATGTGGCGCGACGTCTTCCTCGCCAACAAGGAGGCGGTGCTGGAGATGCTCGGCCGCTTCAACGAGGATCTGGCCTTGCTCACCCGCGCCATCCGCTATGGCGACGGTGAGACCCTGCACAAGCACTTCACCCGAACGCGTGCCATCCGCCGCGGCATCGTCGCGCTCGGCCAGGAGAAGGCCGAGACGGAAAAGCTGAAGAAGGGCTGAGGGCAGGGAGCTCTTGGAGGCTCCTGCAGGATTCCACAGCAAGACGTGAATTCCGGTGCCTTGTGACGCTTGCCTGCCTTGTCAAAATGGGGTCGGGCTGATACAGCCCCACCCGTCGCCGCAATAGCTCAGCTGGTAGAGCACCTCATTCGTAATGAGGGGGTCGGGGGTTCGAATCCCTCTTGCGGCACCACTCTCGGGCGCGCTGGCCGGCTTTCACTTCAAAAATTGCGTTGATCGCAACAGGTCGTTGCAGCGCCCGTGATGCCTTTTGCATGGGCGTCGGCGTCATGCCGACTCCAGCACCAGCTCCAGCGTCATCAGCACCGGATTGTCGCCGCGCGCCAGCGCGCCCTGCGCCATGCCGCCGGTATAGTCGACCAATGCGATGGCGAGCGCCGCTTCCGGCTTGCCATCGGCGCCGGGCGCGACATGGCCGGCCGTGATCGCGATCTCGGTGGCGAAGGGTTCGATCGAGCGGCCGTCAATGAAGCGCGCGCCGATGGTCGAGCCGACGCCGCCGTGGATCACGGCATGGGCGATGCCGTGTTCGGCGCAGAACTCTTCCAGCGCGGTGAAGACGTCGCGGTTCGGCCGCAGCCGCAGCACGAAGAAGCGGCCGCCCGCGTCGGCGGTGCCCCCTGGCTGTTGCACCGGCATGAACAGCTTGAAATTGGTCTCGGGATCATGGCCGGCGACGAAGCCGGCGCCGGCCAGCCCGACCGCGTCGACGGTTATCGGCTCGGCCAAAAAACTCTGGTCCGGCAGGATATGGCCGCCATTCCGTTTGCCATCCGCCTCGCGCCAGAGCGCATGGCCGTGGAAGAACGGTGCGCCGTCGCGCTCGCCGAAGGTCAGGGCGCCGGTCTCGATTCGGGTCACGCCATCCGGCCGGAAGGTCTCGCTGTAGAAGGCGGCATGTTCCGGCGTCGCCGACAGCGCCGGCATCACATAGGCGAAGGGAGCGAGCGAGAGTCCGGCCGGAAGGCGCAGCACGCCGCTGGAAAAGCCCTGCGCGGCGAAGGCTCCGCTGATCGCATCGAGCAGCAGGCCAGGCTTCAAGTCCAAAGCCAGCTTGCGGCCGCGCGCTTCGACCCACTGCACCCGCTCGGGCTCGGCAGGACCCGGCTGCTGGATCGTCCTCACGCCTGGGCTCCCGGTGCGCGGACGAAGTCGAGCAGGCCGCGCTTCTCCAATTCGTCGCGCACCAGGCGCTTGGGCACCTTGCCATAGCCGGATTTGGGCAGTTCCTCGAAGAAGAAGAAGCGCTTCGGCATCTTGTAACGCGGGATCTTCTCGGCGAGGTAGCTCGCGAGCTCGTTCTCGTCGACAGGACTGCGGGCGACGCAGACGGCGACGCCGATCTCGCCCCAGACCGCATCGGGCACGCCGAGCACGGCGGCCTCGGCGATCGCCGGATGGGTCAGGATCTTCTCTTCGATCTCGCGCGGATAGATGTTCGAGCCGCCGGAGATGTACATGTCGGAGGCGCGGCCGGTGATGTAGGTAAAGCCCTCCTCGTCCATATGGCCGAGATCGCCGGTGCGGAACCAGCCATTGCGGAAGGATTTCGCATTGGCCTCGGGGTTCTCGTAATAGCCGGCGAAGACCGCTGGACCGATCACGCAGATCTCGCCGGTCTCGAAGGGCTTCAGCTCCTCGCCCGCGTCGTTCTGGATCGAAACCTGGATGCCGGTGCGCTCGACGCCGCAGCTGCCGATGCGCGCGGCAGGGCCGTCTTCCTCCACATGCAGATGGGTCGGCAGCACGGTGATGTTGCCGGTGACCTCGCCTAGGCCGAAATACTGCACCAGCACCTTGCCGAGCTTCTTCAGCGCGGTCTTCTGGTCCTCGCGATACATCGGCGCGCCGGCATAGATGACATGGCGCAGCGAGGAATGATCGTGCTGGTCGACGGCCGGATGCTCGGCCAGCATCTTCAGGATGGTCGGCACGGTGAAGATATTGGTGACCCGGTGCTTGGCGATCAGCCGGAAGGCCTCGTCGATGTCGAAGCGCTCGGTCGGCAGCAGGATCGACGGCGCGCCACGGGCCGCGAGCACGAGCTGGTGCACGCCGGCGCCATGTGACAGCGGCGCGACGACGAGCGAGGCATCCTGCTCTGTCGAGCCTGGCACGAGATCAGCGAGGTGGTTGGTGATGACGAAGCCCATTTGGCCATGGGTCAGCACCGCCGCCTTGGAGCGCCCGGTTGTGCCCGAGGTGAAGAAGAACCAGCAGGGATCGTCGCGGTCGACCACCGCATCGGGAACGTGCTGGCCCTGATGCGCGGCGATCGCTTCGGTCAGCGAGGTCTCGCCGAACGAACCGGCGCCGATCCGCCAGGTGAATGCGAGCGCCTTGCTCTCCTTGGCGACGGCCGTGGCATGGTCGGGAAAATCGCCATGGCAGAGGAAGCTCTTGGCGCCCGAGGAGGTCGCAAGATACGCGACCTCCTCGGGCATCAAGCGGAAATTGGTAGGAACCCAAACCGCGCCGAGCCGGAAGGCGGCGAACATCGAGACGAACATCTCGTCGCAATTCTTGGAATGGACGAGGATGCGGTCGCCCTTGCCGATGCCGCGCGCAGCCAGCGCTGCGCAAAGTGCATGCGCCGCCGCATCGAGTTCGCGCCAGCCCCATTGCCGCTCGCCCCAGATCAGCCCGGGCCGGTCGCCGAAGTGGCGGGCATTGCGCGTCAGAAAATGCGCGAGGTTCATCACCCGCGTCGTCACGGGCGTCAGCCCGCCCACCGGGCCGGCCTTCGCTGTGCTCGTCGTCATGGCATTGTCTCCGCTGTCCTGATCTCGTCCTGCGCCGGCTTGCCCTGCCGCCGGTCGAGCATGCTGGCGATCCTCGTCTCGACATGGCGCGCTTCCTGGCGCAGCAGGGCGGCGAGCTCTTCCTGGCGCTGCGGCTGCATGCGCGAGTCGATCGCGGCGATGCTCAGCGCCCCGGCGATGCGCCCGTCGGGATAGCGCACGCCGACGCCGATGCCCCAGGAATTCGCGACGATGCGGCCGGGATTGAGCGCGAAGCCCTGCGCACGCGCCAGCGCGATGTCGGTGATGAGCTGGGCCGGGGAATAGGCGGGATAGCGCGCGGTCAGCACGGCGCGGTTGGCCTCGATCATCGCAGTGGATTCGGCGTCCGGGATCAGCGCCAGCATGGCGAGCGAGCCGGCGCCGACCCCGAGCGGGTGCTGGTCGCCGGCCTGCAAGGCGTGGGTGCGCACCGGCCAGGTGCCTTCCTCGCGGTGCAGGCAGATGGCGAAGCGGTCACGCCGGATCGAGAAGAAGCTGGTGTCCTGCGTCGTGTCGGAGAGCCTGTGCAGGCTTGCCATGGCGAGGTCGAGCAGGCCATGGCGCTGGCCCGAGAGCAGGCCGAGCACGAAGGCTTCCTCGCCGAGATGGTAGCGCCGCGTGCGGTCTTCCTGCTCGACGAGGCCGGCCCGCATCAGCGCCAACAGCAGGCGCCGGACGGTCGGCTTGTTCAGCCCGCTCTCCGCGACGATCTCGCTGAGCGGCAGGCCCGATGCGCTCTCGCGGCCGACGAGCGCCAGCAATCGCAAGGCGCGATCGACGCTTTGCGAGCCTGACAGGTCGGGCGTCGATAGGGCCTCGGGCTGCATTTCCTCTACCGCATTTGGGTCCATGATACGGACCTCTTTTCTGCTTTAAAGGTGTAGATGGCCGCGTCAGTGATTGCAACAGCAGTCGATCCGTGTATGTTCCAGCCGGAACGAGCGAGCTAATTCGCCATAATATGGACCCGTGATGTCGGCCAAGCCGACAGGGCGGGCGGATGGGAGGAGCGGCCCTTATGGCCGAGACAAGCACGAGCGCAGCCGCCGGCGCGCATGCCAGCGATGGTGTCGCCGCGGTCCTGGAGAGCCTCGACCATACCCCCAAGCGTGTCGGCTCGGCGCTGGTGCGTCCGCTTGAGGTGATCGCCGCGTGCCTGCTCGTCGCCATCGTCACGCTTCTGCTTGCGGGCGTGACCTCGCGCTATGTGCTCTCGATCCCGGTGGTCTGGATCGACGAGGCCGCCTCGATCTGCTTCCTTTGGCTCGCCATGCTCGGCGCGGCCATCGCGATCGACCGCAACGAGCATCTGCGCCTGACCCTGTTCGTCGGCATGCTGCCGGAGCGCCTGCGCGGCCTCGCCCACGCCTTCGGCCTGCTCGCGGTCGCGACCTTTCTCGCCGTGATGACCTGGCCTGCGATCGACTATGTCATCGAGGAATCCTACGTCACCTCGGCGGCGCTCAACATTCCCTCGAGCTATCGCGTTTCCGCCATCGCCTTCGGCATCGTCGCCATGCTGGCGCTGGTGCTGACCTATGCCGTCAGGACCTGCACGCTGCGCGATCTCCTGATCTCGGCGGTGGTGATCGGCCTTGTCGCGGCGGCTTTCTTCCTGCTGACGCCGGTGTTCAAGACGCTGGGCTACGTCAACATCGCCATCTTCCTGCTCGGTGTCGTCGGGCTCTGCCTCGTCGCCGGCGTGCCGATCGCTTTCTGCTTCGGGCTGGGCGCGCTCTGCTTCCTGTCCTTCAGCACCAGCGTGCCGATCTTCGTGATGATCGGGCGCATGGACGAGGGCATGTCGAGCCTGATCCTGCTCTCGGTGCCGATCTTCGTATTGCTCGGCTGCGTGCTCGACTCGACCGGCATGGGCAAGGCGATCGTCGATTTCCTGGCGTCGCTGCTGGGCCATGTCCGCGCCGGCATGTCCTATGTGCTGCTCGGCTCGCTCTTTCTGGTCTCGGGCATTTCCGGCTCGAAGGTCTCCGACATGGCGACGGTGGCGCCGGCCCTGTTCCCGGAGATGAAGCGGCGCGGCTACCAGCCCAAGGAACTGATCGCGCTGCTCTCGACCGGCGCCGCAATGGCCGAGACCGTGCCGCCCTCGATCGTGCTGATCGTGCTCGGCTCGGTCGCCGGCGTCTCGATCGCCGGGCTCTTCACCAACGGCCTCGTCGTCGCGACGGTCCTGTTGCTGGTGCTCGCCATCCTGGCGCGCTGGAAGGCCCGCGGCGAGATGCTGAAGGGCGTGCGCCGTGCGCCTTTCACTGTGATCTGGAAGACGGCGCTGATCGCCGCGCCGGCGCTCGTCCTGCCTTTCCTCATTCGCAGCGCTGTCGGCGGCGGCGTCGCCACCGCGACCGAGGTCTCGACCATCGCGGTGCTCTACGCGCTGATCGTCGGCATCGTGCTCTATGGCGGCATCAGCTGGCGCACCTTCTACGGCATGCTGGTCGAGACCGCGGCGCTCTCGGGCGCGATCCTGATGATCTTGGGCACCGCCTCGGCCATGGCCTGGGCCCTGACCCAGACCGGTTTTGCCCGCGACCTTGCCACCGCGATGTCGCATCTGCCCGGCGGCTGGATCAGCTTCATGGCGGTGACGGTCGTGGTCTTCATGATCCTCGGCTGCGTGCTCGAGGGCCTGCCGGCGATCGTGCTGATGGCGCCGCTGATGTTCCCGATCGCCAAGAGTCTCGGCATCAACGACGTCCATTATTCGATGGTGGTGGTCACTGCGATGAACATCGGCCTGATGACCCCGCCGATCGGCATCGGCTTCTACATCGCCTGCAAGATCGGCAATGTCGAACCGGACGAGGCGATGGGCGCGATCTGGCCCTATCTGCTGGCGCTGCTCGCTGGTCTCGCCATCATCGCCTATGTCCCGTCCTTCTCGACGATGTTCCTGTGATCGTGAGGGCGTACATGCTTCGTCATGCCGTCATTGCGAGGAGGCCCTGCCGACGAAGCAATCCAGGAGGATTGCGCGAGACCTTATGGATTGCTTCGCTTCGCTCGCAATGACGACGAAACCTGATCGCCGATAACAACGAATGTTTAGAGGAAAGACCATGTCCATCTCACGCCGCACGATCCTGCAGGGCGCTACCGCCGCCGCCACGATCGGCACCTTCTCGATCGCCCGCGCCCAGACGCCGGAATTCACCTATAAGTACGCCAACAACCTGCCGGTCTCGCACCCGATGAACCTCCGCGCCACCGAGGCGATGGAGAAGATCAAGGCCGAGACCAATGGCCGCGTCGTCATCCAGATCTTCCCGAACAACCAGCTCGGCTCCGACACCGACATGCTGAACCAGGTCCGCTCCGGCGGCGTCGAGTTCTTCACGCTGTCGCCGCTGATCCTGTCGACTTTGGTGCCGAATGCCTCGGTCAGCGGCATCGGCTTCGCCTTCCCGAACTATGACGCGGTCTGGAAGGCGATGGACGGCGAGCTCGGCGCCTATGTGCGCGGCCAGATCGCCAAGGCGAACCTGCACGTCATGGACAAGATCTGGGACAACGGCTTCCGCCAGATGACCTCGTCTAAGGGCGCGATCACCAGCCCGGCCGACCTCAAGGGCTTCAAGATCCGCGTGCCGGTCTCGCCGCTCTGGACCTCGATGTTCAAGGCCTTCGACTCCGCCCCGGCCAGCATCAACTTCGCCGAGGTCTACACCGCCCTGCAGACCAAGATCGTCGACGGCCAGGAGAACCCGCTCGCGATCATCGCCACCGCCAAGCTGTTCGAGGTGCAGAAGTATCTCTCGCTCACCAACCACATGTGGGACGGCTTCTGGTTCCTGGCCAATCGCCGCGCCTGGGAGCGTCTGCCGCAGGATCTGCGCGCGATCGTCGCCAAGAACATCGACGCCGCCGCTTTGCTGGAGCGCGCCGACGTCGCCAAGCTCAATGCCGGCCTGCAGGCCGAACTGACCTCGAAGGGCATGGTCATCAACGAGACCAAGGCCGACGACTTCCGCGCCGCGCTGCAGAAGGCCGGCTTCTACGGCGAGTGGAAGGGCAAATACGGCGACGAGGCCTGGGCGATCCTGGAGAAGGCGGTCGGCGGCAAGCTGGCCTGAGTTCTTTGAGCTGCTGATCCAAAACCGTCATGGTCGGGCTTGTCCCGACCATCCACGTCTTCCTCGGTCGAGGGCGGTGTCCAAAGACGTGGATGCTCGGCACAAGCCCGAGCATGACGGTGATGGCTGGCGGTAAGTGATCTCTCACCCACCCTTCTTCGCGCCCTTGCCCGGCTCGCTGAAATCGAGCTGCTTCTGCAGGCCGAGCTGGACAACGAAAGCCGGCACCGCCTCCAGCCCGGTATCCTTGGTCTTGCGCCAGGCAGCCGAGGCGGTCGCAGTCATGCCGTTTCCGAGGCCTCGGGCATAGTCGAGGCCGATGCTCGATGTGCGTGTCTTCGCGTCGAGCCCTAGATAATCCTCCAGCTTCTGCCGAACGGAGAGCGAGAGCGCGTTGGTCTCGTTGAAGCGCGCGGTCACCTTGCCTTCGTGCTGGGTCACGAGGTTGATCACGGCGAAGGGCAGGGTGGTGTCCTCAACGGTGCGGCCCGATGACAGGTCGAACGTCAGCCATTCATAGGGGAGGCGGAGCTTGGCCGTGTAGAGCAGCTTCTTCTCGTTCTCGAATTCCCTGTCCGGGAAGATGACCTGCAGCGGCGAGAGCGAGGCCTCGAACGTCGCCCCCTTCAGTGCCGTCGAGACGAAGAGATTGGGCTGCAGCCGGTAATTGTCGCGACGCAGGCCGAGATAGTCGGTGCCGTTGGTGAAGCGCGTCCGCGACGCCATGAAGGAGACGCCGATCTCGGTGTCGCCTTGGCGCCAGGCGATACCCGGCGTGATGCCGAGCGTGGCGAGGTTCTCGTCCTGTGGTAGGAAATCGCCGTTGGCGAAGACATTGCGCTCATTCAGTGCGGCCAGCCGCGCCTCGGCATTGGCGAAGAGCCGAAAAGAGCCGAGGCTGAGATTAAGCCGCTCTCGCCAGCTCAGGCTGCTGCGGCGACGCGACCAGGTCTGCTCGTTCTCGATCGCGAGCGAGGATTGCAGGCTCAGCTTCTCTCCGATGCCGATCGCATGCTTCAGCGTCAGCGCATGCGAGCGGCTGGCGGCGAGCTGGCGAGGGTCGTACTGGGTGTCGACCAGCAGCAGGTCGAGCCCGTAGCCGTCCTGTGCCGTGCCGCGCAGATAATTCCAGCTGGCGAAGCCCGTCAGCGTCGGGCTGCCTTTCTCGCCCTTGCTGTTGGTTGGACTGGAGTCGAAGCCGCCGCGCAGGCCAATCACGGCCGTCGAGGCCAGGGTCTCTGCCGTATCCTCGCCAGCGGTCGCTGGAAAGGCGCCGAGCAGGACAAAAAAGAGCGAGAAAACTGATTGGACAGGACGCATGGATATCACCCCTCTCAGTCGAGAGTAGGTGATCATGCCTAATACGTCGTTAATAATGCCAAGTTTTCGACTGTAATACTAAGAATAGATCTCTTGAAATAGATGATCAACTATAAGAATTGGGTGAGTGTATTTCACGCGCTGGCGGTTAAGGCTAGCAAGTATGGTTAATGATGTGTATCGGTTGTGTTCAAAATAAAATACAACCAAAACGTGTATATCGCTTCGATCCCCGGAGCGGAAGCAGGGAGAGAAAGATGAAATACGCGTTTGTTCTTGCCACCGTCGCCGCTTTTGCCGTCACCCCCGCCTTCGCCGGCAGCAAGGGCGGCCGCGGCGGCAGCCTTCTCGGCGGCGGTCTCATCGGCGGAGTCGTCACCTCGGTGGCTTCGGTCACGGCCGCGGTCTCGAACGTCAAGGTGCTGAACAATGTCTCGGTGCTCAGCGGCAACGGCATCCTGAACGGCAATCGGGTCAGCGTCGGCCGCGGCGGCATCGGGATCGGCAATGGCGGGCATGGCTGCGGCTGCAACTGACCCCTGAGAAAGCACGCCGGCCATGCGGCTAGATCGAGGTGAGAAGAGGGGCGCTCGTCGCCCCTCTTCTATTGGGTATTGTCGAGGTATTGCCTACCTGCCGATCGGTAGGTTAGCTTCATGCGGAGGCAGCGGGGCATGATGGCGGCGATGGACGGTTTCGATGCGGATGGCGGCGGAACGTTCCGCTCGCCCTATTTTGGCGAAGAACACGAGGCGTTGCGCGACCAGTTGCGCCGCTTCGTCGCGAACGAGGTCAAGCCGCACGGGCTCGCCTGGGAGGAGGCGGGCATGGTTCCCCGTGAGGTGCTGGCCCGGATGGGCGAACTCGGCTTCCTCGGCATTCGCTATCCCGCCGAATATGGCGGCTCCGAGCTCGACACGCTCGCGACCGTGGTGCTCGCCGAAGAGCTCGGCCGCTCGACCTTCTCGGGCTTCGCCATCACGGCGCTCGTCCACACCGACATGGCTTCGGTCCATGTCTTCAATGCCGGCAGCCAGGCGCAGCGTGACCGCTGGATGCCCGATATCGTCGCCGGCAAGGTGATCTGCGCCATCGCCGTCACCGAGCCCGATGCCGGCTCCGACGTGAAGGGCATCCGCACCACCGCCCGGCGCGACGGCGATTCCTACGTGCTGAACGGCGCCAAGATGTTCATCACCAACGGCGTCCATGCCGATCTCTATTGTGTCGCCGCCAAGACCGACCCGTCGGGCAAGCCGTCGCAGTCGGTCTCGATGTTCCTGGTCGAGAAGGGCACGCCCGGCTTCCGCGTCAGCCGCGCCCTCGACAAGCATGGCTGGCGCTCGTCCGACACCGCCGAGCTGGTCTTCGAGGAGTGCCGGATCCCCGCCGAGAACCTGCTCGGCGGCGAGGGGCGCGGTTTCTATGCGATCATGCGCAACTTCCAGAACGAGCGCACCGTGATCGGCGCCATGGCGATGGGCGAAGCGCAGGCCGCGATCGAGCTGACGGTCGAGTATGTCCGCACGCGCACCGCCTTCGGCGCCCCGCTCTGGCAGAAGCAGGCGATCCGCCAGAAGCTCGCGATGCTGTCGGCCAAGGTCGAGGCCGGGCGTCAGCTCGTCCACCACGCCGCCTGGCTCGACGCCAAGGGGTTCGACGCGACGCGCGAGGTCTCGATGGTCAAGGCCTATTGCGGCGAGCTGGTCAACGAAGTCATGTATGCCTGCGTCCAGTTCCATGGCGGCATGGGCTTCATGCGCGAGAGCGCGATCGAGCGCATGGCCCGCGACGCCCGCGTCCAGGCGATCGGCGGCGGCGCCACCGAGGTCATGCTCGAAGAGGTGGCAAAGCGGCTGTGACGGCGGTGTCGGGGCGCGCTGAGAGGGCCGAGCTGGAGGGCGGTGCGCGTCGCCTGATCCTCGACCATGCCGCGCGTTTGCTGCGCAGCAATGGCTATCACCAGACCAGCCTGCGCGAGATCGCCGAGGCGGTCGGCATCCGCAAGGCCAGCCTCTATCATCACTTCCGCTCCAAGGAGGAGATCGTCGAGGCCGTCGTCAATGATGGCGTCCGCCTGGTTCTCGAGACGGTGCTGTATGCCCTCGAGGTTGCGGGCGAGGCAACGCCGCGCCAGCGGCTCAAAGCGGCGATCGCGGCGCATCTTACCGCCCTGCACGGGCATTCCGACTATACCTGCGCCAGCATCAAGGTCTTCTCCTTCGGCGAGAATCCGACTCCGGAGAGCGTGCGCCGCACCCGCCGCGCCTATGACGATCTCTGGCGGGCGCTGGTCGAGGAACTCGCCACCGCCGGCGTGCTCGCGACGGACATCGCGCCGGAGCGGCTGCGCCTCTTCCTGCTCGGGGCCATGAACGGCTCCGTCGACTGGTATCGTGAAGGGCGCTTCGACATCGCGCAGCTCGCCGGCGAGCTCGCGGCACTGGTTGCGCCGGCCGAAGAGAGCTAGCCGGTTCGCTTTAACCTGGCCTTGACCGCTGCCGAACAAATGTACGGCATGACGCGCGACGGCCTGTTTCGATTTGGTGGCGAATTCCGTGATTCCGCCCGCGAGGCGGCGTTTCGCGAAGCGCGCTTCGGCGAGACGCTGCGGCAGTGCCGATTGATCTTCCTGATCTCGGCGGTCCTCAACACGCTCTTCCTCGCCAGCGACTGGCGCTTTTACGGCACACCGCATTTCTTCGTCGCGGTGCCGGCGCGGCTGATGGTGGTCTTCGCCTCGCTGCTCTGCTTCGCCCTGGTGCGCAGGGCGGCGCGCTTCCCGCAGGCGCAAGGCGTGCTGATCCTCTGGGAGGTCTCGACGGCGCTGATGGTCGCGCTGCTGGTCTCCTCGCGCAGCGACCTTGCCCTCTTCGTCGTGCTGATGCTGCCCTCGATCTTTTATCTGGTGTCGCCGACCTCCTTCCGCTGGACGATGGCGTTGGGGCTGGGTTGCAGCGCGCTGATGCTCGCCGGCTATCTCGGCGGCGGGCCACTTCCCACGACGCTGCTCGGGTTGATCCTCGTCCTCGTCATGCTCAATTTCGCGCTCGGGCTGGTCGTCGTGCACGGCAACCGCCTGCGCCGGCTCGAATGGGCAGCGACCCAGGCCGAGCGGCAGGCCAAGGACGAGCTCGGCGCCAGCCAGGCGATGATCGAGCGCATCTTCATGGCGGTGCCGATCCCGCTCGTCGTCACCTCGCGCGGCGAGGGCCGCTTCCTGCGCGGCAACGACGCTGCCAAGCGCTATTTCGGCGACGAGGTCACGCAGGCGCAGGTCCAGGACGTGCTGCTCGACGGCGGCAATCGCCGCGTCATCGCCCGCCTGCTGAACGCTCACGACCAGATCGAAGGTCATGAGGCGCAGGTCCGTGACGGCAGCGGCGCGGTGCGCGACGTGCTGATCACTGCAACGACGCTGCCGGTCGGCGAGACGCCCGCCGTCGTGGCTGGGATCGTCGACATCACCGACCGCAAGGCGGCCGAGGCCCGCACCCGTCGCCAGGCGACGCATGACGCTCTGACCGGGCTGCCGAACCGCCTGCTCTTCAACGAGCGGATGCAGCAGGCGCTGGCGCGGATGGCGAGCAAGGGCGGGGCAGTCGGCCTCTTCCTGATCGATCTCGACGACTTCAAATCGATCAACGACACGCTCGGCCATGATGCCGGCGACGCCTTGCTGATCGAGGCGGCGCGGCGGCTAGCAGCCGCGATCGGTCCGGATGAGCTGGTCGCCCGCCTCGGCGGCGATGAATTCGTCGTGCTCACGACGCAGCGGCTGTCGGGGTTCGAGGCGCTGGTACGAGGCGAGGCGCTGATCGACGTGCTGCGCCGGCCCTGCGAGCATGCGGGGCAAACGATCACGACCCGGGCGAGCCTAGGCATCGCGCTCGCGCCCGAGCATGACCGAGACGGCGTCGAGTTGATGAAGGACGCCGATCTCGCACTCTACCGGGCCAAGGCGAACGGCCGCAACATGGCGATCGTCTACGAACCGGCGATGCGTGCCGCGATGGCGCGTCGCGTCGCCGTCTGCCAGGGATTGGCCGGCGCGCTGAAGGACGAGCGCATTCTGCCCTATTACCAGCCGCAGGTCGCGGTCGAAACTGGCCGGATCGTCGGCTTCGAGGCTCTGGCGCGCTGGCGCCATCCCGAGCGCGGCATCATCCCGGCCGCCGCCTTCCAGGAGGGTTTCCAGGACGCCGAGATTGCCAACGGGATCAGCGACGCGATCATCGGCACGGTGGTAAGCGACCTTCGCCGCTGGCTCGATGCCGGGCTCGATATCGGCCATGTCTGCGTCAATCTCGCGGCCAGTGTCTTCCGCGATCCCGCTTTGCCGGAGCGCCTGCTCGGGCAGTTGGCGGCGGCCGGCGTGCCGGCCGCGCACTTCGGTGTCGAGGTCACCGAGACGGTGCTGCTTACCCGTAATGGCGACGAGGCCGAGCGTACGCTGAAGATCCTGCGCGCCGCGGGGCTGCGCGTCGCGCTCGACGATTTTGGCACCGGCTACGCCTCGCTCACCCATCTCAAGCGCTTCCCGGTCGATGCGCTCAAGATCGACCGTGGCTTCATCAGCCATGTTACCGAGAATGGTGGCGATGCGGCGATCGTGCGGGCGTTGATCCGGCTCGCCGCCGATCTGCACCTCGACGTCATCGCCGAAGGCGTCGAGACCGCCGGGCAGGAAGCTTTCCTGAAAGAGCAGGGCTGCCGCTTCGCCCAGGGGTATCGCTACGCCAGGCCTGCACCCGCCGGCCGCGTGCCTTGGCTGCTGCAGCTGCCCGATCTGCTGCCCAAGGGCGACGCCATGCATGGGGATAGTGCCGCCGCCTGATCAGGCGCACTGGTCGCGGCGCGGTTTTCGTGGCGCTATGCCGGCTCCAGGATCAAAGCGAAGAGCCTTGCATGCGCGCCTTCTATCATCCCGACCAGTCCAAGCACGATCCGCAGCAATATATGCGCTTCGGCAAGATCGTCGCGCCCAAGGATCTGCCGGAACGGACCGAGCGGTTGCTCAGGGCGCTCGCCAAGCACGGCGTCACGCCGGAGCGTTCGGCCGAGCATGGCACGGCGCCGATCCTCGCGGTTCATGACGAGGGCTTCGTCCGCTTCCTCGAAGGGCTGTGGCAGCGCTGGCTCGCTCTGCCCGAGCGCGGACCCGAGGCCTGGCCCAACACCTTCCCCTATTGGAGCGGCCGCACCGACGAGGATGTCCGCCCGCCATGCCGGCCGACCGGGATCATGGGCCAGCTCGGCTGGTATCTCGGCGATCTCTCGGTACCGGTCGGCGAGCATTGCTGGCTTTCGACCCTGCGCTCGGCCGAAACGGCGGTCTCCGGCGCCGATGCGGTGATCGCCGGCGAGCGCGCCGTCTATTCGCTCTGCCGTCCCTCGGGCCATCATGCCCGCGCCGACCGCGCCACCGGCTTCTGCTATCTCAACAACAGCGCGATCGCGGCGCAGCGCCTGCGCGGCAAGTTCGGCAAGGTCGCGATCCTCGATGTCGACGCCCATCATGGCGACGGCACCCAGCAGATCTTCTATCGCCGCGACGATGTGCTGACGATCTCGGTCCATGCCGATCCGGCGGACTATTATCCCTTCTTCACTGGCTATGCCGACGAACGCGGCAACGGGCCGGGCGAGGGCTTCAACCTCAACCTGCCGCTCGCCCATGGCGCCGGCGGCGCCGAGATGGAAGCGGCGGTCGACCGTGCCGGTCGCGCCATCCGCGAGTTCGGAGCGGAAGCTCTGGTGATCGCGCTCGGCTACGACGCCCACAAGGACGATCCGATCGGCGTGCTCAAGCTCGAGGCCGCCGATTTCGGCACGATCGGCGAGCGGGTGAAGGCGCTCGGCCTGCCGACGCTCGTGGTGCAGGAAGGCGGTTATGCCATCGAGGCGATCGGCGATTGCCTGGATGCGTTTTTGGGTGGGTTCAAGGGGTAGGGCTAGGCGTCATGGCCGGCCTTGAGCCGACCATCTCGGGACTAGAGGGCTCTTCTGCGAGAGATGCTCGGGTTAAGCCCGAGCATGACGGCGCCTGATAGAAGAGTGGGCGCGAGCCCGCTCTTCCCTTGGCTCCGGCTGCTACTCCGCCGCCTCGCGGCGCGGCAGCACCCAGTCCGGGCGGACCCAGTGGCAGGTATAGCCGGCCGGATAGCGCTCCAGATAGTCCTGGTGCTCCGGCTCGGCCTCCCAGAAATCGCCTTCGGGCTTCACCTCGGTGACGACCTTGCCCGGCCAGCGGCCCGACGCGTTCACCTCGGCGATCACCTCCTCGGCGATCTTCTTCTGGCTGTCGTCGACATAATAGATGCCGGAGCGGTAGCTGGTGCCGAGGTCGTTGCCCTGGCGGTTCAGCGTGGTCGGATCATGGATCTGGAAGAAGAACTCGACCAGCTGCCGATAGCCGATCTTGGCGGGATCGAAGACGATCTCGATCCCTTCGGCGTGAGTGCCGTGATTGCGATAGGTCGCGTTCTTCACGTCGCCGCCGGTGTAGCCGACCCGGGTCGTCTCGACGCCGGGGAGCTTGCGGATCAGGTCCTGCATGCCCCAGAAGCAACCGCCTGCGAGTACAGCACGTTCCGTCATGTCAAACCTCCTTGCTGCCGCTCAGATAAGCATCGGCACCTGAATTCGCCATGGCGTGGCGCAGGGTTACAGGCAGGTCAGATCATCGCCTCGATCAGGAACGGCCCCTTGCGACCGAGCGCGCTCTGGAACAGCCGGGTGAACTCCTCGGCCGTCGTGGCGCGACCAGCCTCGACGCCCATGCCCTTCGCCATCGAGACCCAGTCGAGCGCCGGCTCGTCGAGGTTGAGCATCAGCTTGGCGTTGCGGCCGAAATCGTTGACGCCGACATTGCGCATCTCGCCATGCAGGATCGCATAAGTCCGGTTGGCGAAGACGACGGTGACGACGTCGAGATTCTCGCGCGCCTGCGTCCACAGGCCCTGCACGGTGTACATGCCGGAGCCGTCGGCCTGCATGCCGATCACCTTGCGGTCCGGGCAGGCGACCGCCGCGCCGACGCAGAGCGGAATGCCTTCGCCGATCGAGCCGCCAGTGAGCTGGATGTAGTCGTGCTGCGGCGCGCCGTGGCAGTCATAGTAGAAGCTGCGGCCCGACGAGACCGACTCGTCGCAGATGATCGCGTTCTCCGGCAGCAGCCGCGTGGCGATGGCGCAGACCTTGTCGGCGTCGAGCGTGCCGGTCGGCAGCGCGCTGTCCGTTTTCTGCGGTGCGGCGAGGAAGGCGGGCGGCGTCGCCCGGGCGGAGAGCTCGTCAGCCAGCGCTTCGATCGTGCCCGGCAAATCGTCACCCGGCACGGCCAGTTGCGCGACATGGCAGGTCTCGTGCACCAGCCGGCCCGGCTTGCCGGGATAGGCGAAGAAGCCGACCGGCGCCTTGGCGCCGATCAGCACGAGCAGGTCGATGTCCTTGAGCTGCTGTAGCGCCATGTCGATCGGATAGAACACCTTCGGGATGGCGACACGGCCGGCGCCGCGCTCGATCCGCCCGTTCGACATCTGTGAGAAGATCCGCGCGCCAGTCGCCGCGCAAACCCGTGCGGCCATCGCCATCGGCCCCTCGCGCAGCGCCGAGCCGGTCAGCATGATCGCGGCGCGCGAGCCGTGCTTGCGTAAAAGGCCGGCGACTTCACGAATCTGCGCCTGATCGACCTGTTTCGGTGCCGGCACCGGCGTGCGCTTCAGCTCCGCCGGCTCGACGCTGCCCCAGGCGCAATCGGCCGGCAGGATCACGGTGGTGACGCCGGGCAGCGACAGTGAGGCGGCATAGGCTTCGCCGATCGCCGGGCCTACATCCTCGGGGCTCGTGATGCGGCGCACGAATTGCGACATCGGTCGGGCCAGGCTTTCGATGTCGCTGGTCAGCGGCGCGTCGTGCTGGAGATGGTAGGTCGCGTGATCGCCGACCACGTTGATCATCGGCGTATAGGCCCGCCTGGCATTGTGCATGTTGGCGAGCGCGTTCGCCATGCCGGGGCCGCAGTGGAGCAGCGTCGCCGCCGGCTTGTCGGCCATGCGGGCATAGCCGTCGGCCGCGCCGGTGACGACGCCCTCGAACAGGCCGAGCACGCAGCGCATCTGCGGCTTGCGGTCGAGCGCCGCGACGAAATGCATTTCCGAGGTGCCGGGATTGGCGAAGCAGACATCGACATCGTTGACCAGCAGCGTGTCGCACAGGCGGTCGGCGCCATTCATCCGGGGAAACCTCTCGATAGCCAAAGGCGCTTCGCGCCGATCATGCCGAGGGGAAGGGATCACTGCCGGAGTGTCAAACAAGAGAATGTCATTGCTTTCCCTAGTCCGGGTGATGCCGCCTTGACGGAATTGCATATGCATTTAACGTGAATTGGAACGAAGCTTGCTTTATCGGGCGCGATCGGGCTGCGTTGGCCGGGGTGTCCGCCGCAGGCGGGAACAAGAGGGGAAGAGGTTCGTCATGACGAGTGTGAAGCGTATCGGGATGCTGGCCGGGATCGGCCTTGCGGCTCTCACCGCCGCCGGCAGCGCACAGGCGCAGACCAAGGTCAATATCGGCATCTCCGGCTGGACCGGCTTCGCGCCGCTGGTGCTCGCCAAGGAGGCCGGCATCTTCGCCAAGAACGGCCTCGACGTCACCATCCAGAAGATCCCGCAGAAGGACCGCCACCTGGCCATGGCCTCCGGCGCCATCCAGTGCGCCGCCACGACGGTCGAGACCTGGATCGTCTGGGACGCCGCCGGCATCAAGACCAAGCAGATCTTCCAGCTCGACAAGAGCTATGGCGCCGACGGCATGGCCGTGCGCAGCTCGACTGCCTCGATCAAGGACCTGAAGGGCAAGACGGTCGCGGCCTCGGCGCCCGGCACCTCGCCCTATTTCGCCCTAGCCTGGATCCTCAAGGAGAACGGCATGTCGGTGAAGGACGTCAGCGTCGTCAACATGGAGCCCGGCCCAGCGGCGCAAGCCTTCATCGCTGGCCAGAACGACGCCGCCATGACCTATGAGCCCTATCTCTCGGCCGTGCGCGAGAAACCCGAGGCCGGCAAGATCATCGCCACCACGCTCGATTATCCGATGGTGATGGACACCTTCGGCTGCACGCCGAAATTCCTCAGCGAGAACGATGCGGCCGCCAAGGCGCTGACCAAGAGCTATTTCGACGCGCTGGCGATGATCAAGGCCGATCAGGCCAAGGCCTATGGCATCATGGGCGCCGATGTGAAGCAGACCGGCGAGCAGTTCGGCAAGTCGGCGAATTACCTGCGCTGGTCGGACGCCGAGGGCAACAAGAAGTTCTTCGAGGGCGAGTGGCAGGCCTTCACCACCAAGGCGGCCGAGCTGCTGCTCGAGATCGGCCTGATCAAGGCCAAGCCCGACATCGCCACGCTGGTCGAGACGAAGTACGTCGCCGGCAAGTGAGCGATGACGTCCTGCCGGATGTGCTGACTACCGGCCTGCATATCGTCTTCTGCGGCACGCAGGCCGGAGCGGCTTCCGCCCGGCGGGGCGCCTATTATGCCGGCCCCGGCAACAAGTTCTGGAAGACCCTGTTCGAGACCGGGCTGATCCCTCAGCCGCTCGGCCCCGCGGATTTCCCGGACTTGCCGCGATACGGCATCGGCTTCACCGATGTCGCGAAGCGAACGTCCGGCCCGGACACCGTGCTGATGCGGCATCACTTCGATATCTCCGGCTTCCAGGCAAAGCTTCTTGCGCACGCCCCCGCGATCGTCGCGTTCAACGGCAAGCGTGCCGCCCAGGCTGCGCTGGGAGAGGAGAGGGGATCGAAGCTCGCCTATGGCCTGCAGGCATCCTCGCTTGTAGGAAGCCGCGTCTTCATCCTGCCCTCCACCTCCGGAGCGGCTTCCGGCTACTGGTCTATCGAGCCCTGGCGTGAACTCGCCGCCCTCGTGAAGGAAACAAGTTCCAGACGATGAAACCACTTCAGCCGGTCTCCGCCGCCGCCCGTGTCGGCTACGGTGTCGCCTTCTTCGCACTCTTCGTCGCGGTCTGGTCGGTCGCGACCTTCGGCGGCTATGTCCAGAAGCTCTTCCTTGCTGACCCGCTTACCATGGTCGGCGAAGGCTGGAACCTGCTCGTCAATCACGGCTTCATCGTCGATATCGGCATGACGATCTGGCGCGTCGTCGGCGGCTTCATCCTCGCCGTCGTCTT
Source organism: Rhizobiales bacterium 2SD (assembly GCA_005502805.1). Lineage (GTDB taxonomy): Bacteria > Pseudomonadota > Alphaproteobacteria > Rhizobiales > Beijerinckiaceae > Allobosea. The sequence goes on from SCMY01000005.1 coordinate 173,884, forward strand.
CGCGCTGCCGCTCGGCATCGCGATGGGCGCCTACAAGCCGGTCGAGGCTTTCCTCGAGCCTTTCGTCTCTTTCGCGCGCTATCTGCCGGCCTCGGCCTTCATCCCGCTGCTGATCCTCTGGGCCGGCATCGGCGAGACGCAGAAGCTGCTCGTCATCTTCATCGGTTCGTTCTTCCAGCTCGTGCTGATGATCGCCGTTGCGGTCGGCGGCATCCGGCGCGACCTCGTCGACGCCGCCTACACATTGGGCGCCAGCGATTCCTCGGTGGTGCGCCGCGTGCTCCTGCCCAATGCCGCACCGGAGATCGCCGAGATCTTCCGCCTCGTCCTCGGCTGGGCCTGGACCTATGTCATCGTCGCCGAGCTGATCGGCTCCTCCTCCGGCATCGGCCACATGATCACCGACAGTCAGGCGCTGCTAAACACCGGACAGATCATCTTCGGCATCATCGTGATCGGCCTGATCGGGCTGATCTCCGACTTCCTTTTCAAGGCGATCAACCAGCGCCTGTTTCCGTGGGCGCAGGCATGAGCAAGCTTCTGATCGACCAGGTTGGCAAGGTCTTCCCCGCCCGCGGCAAGGGCCAGCCGACGCGGGCGCTGATGCCGACCTCGCTGAACGTCGCCGACAACGACTTCATCACCATCCTCGGCCCGTCCGGCTGCGGGAAGTCGACGCTGCTGCGCATCATTGGCGGACTGGAGACGGCGAGCGAAGGCAAGATCCTGCTCGATGGCGCGCCCGTCACCGGCCCGGGCGCCGATCGCGGCTTCGTCTTCCAGAGCTATACGCTCTTCCCCTGGCTGAGCGTGGTGCAGAATATCGCCTTCGGCCTGCGCGAGAAGGGCGTGCCCGAGCGCGAGCGGCTCGGCATCGCCCGCAAATGGGCCGAGCGTGTCGGGCTTTCCGGTTTCGTCGACCATTTCCCCAAGCAGCTCTCCGGCGGCATGCAGCAGCGCACTGCGATCGCCCGTGCGCTTGCCAACGATCCCAAGATCCTCCTGCTCGACGAGCCCTTCGGCGCGCTCGACAACCAGACCCGCGCGCTGATGCAGGAAATGCTGCTCGGCATCTGGGAGCGTGAGCAGAAGACCGTGCTCTTCGTCACCCACGACATCGAGGAGGCGATCTTCGTCGGCTCGCGCGTGGTGGTGATGAGCGCTCGCCCCGGGCGGATCAAGGCCGACATACCGGTCGAGCTTCCCCATCCCAGGCCCTACACGATCAAGACCACGGCCGAATTCGTCGCGCTGAAGGAGCGCCTTGTGGAGGAGATCCGGGTCGAAGCTGTGCTCGCGGCCGAAGGGCACTAGCCACCAAGCCACCATACCGGTTGACTCGGGTCCGGTATGGTGGTTCCTTCCTCGCGAAATTGGCCTGACCACATGGCCAAATCGATGCCGCGTAACCGGGCGGCACAGGGAAGGGTCCAGGGTCTGATGCCGCTCGCAGTCGTCGAGTCGCCGCGTCTGTATCGGCAGATCGCCGATCAATTGCGCCATCTCATCGACCAGCATGAATTTCCGGTCGGCAGCCGCCTGCCGCCCGAGCGCGAGCTCGCGGAAAAGCTCGGCGTCTCCCGCCCGTCGGTGCGCGAGGCCCTGATCGCGCTCGAGGTCGAGGGCCGCGTGCGCATCCGCATGGGCTCGGGCGTCTATGTCGTCGATCCCGCCCAGGCCGCGGCGCAGCACGCCGGGGCGGGCTTTCCCGTCGAGGGGCCGTTCGAGGTGCTGGCGGCCCGCCGGCTGGTCGAGGGCGCCGTCGCGGCGGATGCGGCGGGGCAGGCGACGCCCACGCAGCTGGCCGGGCTTGCCGGCATCCTCGACCGGATGGAGCAGCCCGGTTTGCCGGCGGAGCAATTGATCGCGCTCGACCGGGCCTTCCATGTCGAGATCGCCGCGATGCTGGGCAACACCGTGCTGGTGCGCTGCGTCGGCGAGCTCTTCGACCAGCGCATGAGCCCGTATTTCCGCCAGCTCGCGCAGTATTTCGAGAATGAGGACTCCTGGCGCGCCGCGGCGCGCGAGCACCGCGCCATTCATGCCGCGCTTGCCCGAGGCGATCGCGAGGTGGCGCGCGCGGCGATGTGCGCCCATCTCCAGGCCTCGCAGGAGCGCTTTTCGCAGAGCTTCGGCGACACCGACTTCAAGCGGGCAGGCGAGCGTCAACGCCGGCCGCGCCCGATCAAATGACGCAAGGCCAGATCACATCCGTGACCTTCAGGGAGGACAGACGATGAAACTGCACTACGCCCTCGCCGCGCTCGCCGCCGGCGCCCTCTTCGCCGCTGCACCGGCGCAAGCCCAGACCAAGCTGAAATGGGCCCATGTCTACGAGACCTCCGAGCCCTTCCACACCGAGTCGGTCTGGGCTGCCGAGGAGATCAAGAAGCGCAGCAACGGCAAATACGAGATCACCGTCTATCCGGCCTCGCAGCTCGGCAAGGAGACCGACATCAACCAGGGCCTGACGCTCGGCACGGTCGACATGATCATCTCGGGCTCGAGTTTCGCCGCCCGCGCCTATCCGCCGATCGGCGTGACCTACTATCCCTTCATCTTCCGCGGCCCCGACCACCTCCTCGCCTATGTGAAGAGCGACGTCTTCAAGGAGATGGCCAAGGGCTATGAGGAGAAGAGCGGCCACCAGATCCTGGCCGTGACCTATTACGGCACGCGCCACACCACCTCGAACAAGCCGATCAAGACCTGCGCCGACATGAAGGGCCTGAAGATCCGCGTGCCCGACGTGCCGGCCTATCTCGCCATGCCGCGCGCCTGCGGCGCCAACACCACGCCGATCGCCTTCGCCGAGGTCTATCTCGCCTTGCAGAACGGCACCGTCGAGGCGCAGGAGAACCCGCTCAACACCATCGACGCCAAGAAGTTCTACGAGGTGCAGAAGCACATCGTGCTGACCGGCCACATCGTCGATCATCTCAACACGGTGGTCTCGAAGCAGCTCTGGGCCAAGCTCTCGCCTGAGGATCGCAAGATCTTCACCGACGTCGCCCAGGAGGCGGCCGAGCGCGCCACCAAGAAGATCCAGGCCGACGAGGTGAAGCTGGTCCAGGTCTTCAAGGACAAGGGCCTCTCGGTCACCGAGATCGACAAGGCCGACTTCCTTGCCGCCGTCCAGAAGAACGTCAGCTTCGAGCAGTACGGCTATCGCAAGGCCGACTGGGAGCGCATCCAGGCGATCAAGTGAGCTGATCCGTCTTTCCGGAGCGGGCCGCAAGGCCGGCTCCGGAACCGATGAACGTCGCCCTCTCCGTCATGGTCGGGCTTGTCCCGACCATCCACGCCTTCGCGCCGCTGATCGAATGCGGTGTTCAAGACGTGGGTGCTCGCCACAAGGGCGAGCATGACGGCCAGAGCGATGTCGAAGCGAAGAGTGAGCCATGACCACGACGCCGGAAGTCCATACGCAAGTCACCAGCGAGGAGATCGCCCACGTCTTCGACGAGGCGCCGCCGCCCGCCGATCTCTCCGGCTATGGCCTCGAGGACTGGGTGACGCTCGCCGCCTTCTGGCTGATGGTCGCCTGCGTCGTGGCACAGTTCTTCACCCGCTACGTCCTCAACGACAGCTTCGCCTGGACCGAGGAGATCGCGATCTACGCGCTGATCGTCGTGGTCTTCCTCGGCTCCTCTCTCTGCGTGCGCGCCTCTCGGCACATCCAGGTCGACTTCCTCTACCGCTATCTGTCACCCGGCGCGGGCCGGGCCCTCTCGACCCTCGTCGATGTCGTCCGCATCGCCTTCTTCGCCTACGGCACGGTGCTGGTTCACCGCTATGCCGAGCTCATCCCCGACGAGATGATGACGACGATCCAGTTCCCGAAATCGCCGGTGTTCTACGCCGTCGTCATCGCCTTCGCGCTGATGACGCTGCGCTCGATCCAGGTCGCCTGGCAGAACTGGCGCCGCGGCTACTCCGTGCTCGAGCGTCCCTCGGCCTTCGACGGCTCGGAGGCCTGACAAATGCTGATCCTGCTCGGAACCTTCCTCGGCCTGATGGTGCTCGGCGTTCCCGTCGCCATTTCGATGGCAGTCGCCTCGCTCGCCTTCATCCTCGCTTCCGGAACCGTGCCAGACGTGATCCTGGCCCAGCGCATGATCGCCGGCGTCGAGAGCTTCCCGCTGCTGGCGGTGCCGTTCTTCATCCTCGCCGGCAATCTGATGAACATCGCCGGTGTCACCGGCCGCATCTATTCCTTCGCCGTCGCACTCGTCGGCTGGATGCGCGGCGGCCTCGCCCAGGTCAACATCATCGGCTCGGTGATCTTCTCCGGCATGTCCGGTACCGCGATCGCCGACGCCGCCGGCATCGGCACGATCGAGATCAAGGCGATGAAGGACCATGGCTACTCTACCGAGGTCGCGGTCGGCGTCACCGCCGCCTCGGCGACGCTCGGGCCGATCATCCCGCCGTCCCTGCCTTTTGTCATCTACGGCATGATGGCGAACACCTCGATCGGCGCGCTCTTCCTCGGCGGCGTCATCCCCGGCGTGATCATGACCCTGTTCATGATGGCGACGGTCGCGATCTTCGCCCGCATCTACAAATGGGGCTCGGACACCAAGTTCTCGCTGCGCGAGCTCGGCTCGGCCGGCATCGAGGTGCTGGTCGTGATGGGCTTCCCGGTGCTGGCCTATGGCCTCGTCTTCGCCGGGCTCGACCCCAACCTCGCCATCGGCATCGCGCTCGCCGTGCTCCTGGCCATGGACTATTATTTCGACTTCTCGGCGGTGATGGCGCTGATGACGCCGGTCATCCTGATCGGCGGCATGACCATGGGCTGGTTCACGCCGACCGAGGCCGCCGCAGCAGCGGTGATCTGGTCGCTCTTCCTCGGCCTCGTGCGCTACCGCTCGATGACCATGCGCAGCCTGACCAAGGCGACCTTCGACACGATCGAGACCACCGCCTCGGTGCTGTTCATCGTCACAGCCGCCTCGATCTTCGCCTGGCTGCTGACAGTGTCGCAGACGGCTCAGCTGCTCTCCGACCTGATCCTCGGCTTCACCCAGAACAAATGGGTGTTCCTGATCCTGGTCAACCTGCTGCTGCTATTCATCGGCTGCTTCCTCGACACCATCGCGGCGATCACCATCGTGGTGCCGATCCTCTTGCCGATCGCGCTCAAGCTCGGTGTCGATCCGATCCATTTCGGCCTGATCCTGACGCTGAACCTGATGATCGGCCTGCTTCACCCGCCGCTCGGCATGGTGCTGTTCGTGCTATCGCGCGTCGCCAAGCTCTCGGTCGAGCGCACCACCATGGCGATCCTGCCCTGGCTGGTGCCGCTCTTTGCGGCGCTGTTCGCGATCACCTTCATTCCCGAGCTGACGCTCTGGTTGCCGCGCACCATGGGCATGATCCGATAGGCGACGGGGCGACAGGCTGGCGAAAACGGCCAGTCGCCCCCATTTTTCCTGTCAGGAGGCTGACAGCTGCATGCGGCGGGCGTGGATCAGCTTTGCGCCGAACCCACTGTTACGCTGCCGCAGGTGATCGCCATCTTTGTTGGCGAAGGGGCACTGCCGTGAGGTGGCGCCATGCGCAGTCTGATTATGAATATGTTGTCCCGGCTCATTTGCGAGCCGCGTGTTGATGTCGTGTTCGCCGATGGAACGCTCCATTCGGCCGGGCGAGGGTCGGCGCCTGCGATCAAGTTGCGAATTGCCGACCGCGAGACTGAATTCAAATTGGCGCTCGATCCGGAGCTGGCTCTGGGCGAGGCGGTGATGGACGGTCGTGTCATCGTCGAGCGCGGTACGATCTACCAGTTGCTCGACACCCTGGTGCGAGGCCTGTCGCGGCAGCCGCCTTCGGCCTGGGCGGGAGGGCTGAGCCGGTTGCGCACGGCCGTGCGGCGGCTGAAGCAGCACAACACCCCGGCCTGGGCGAAGAGCAACGTCCATCACCATTATGACCTGAAGAGCGAGTTCTTCCGGCTCTTCCTCGATGCCGACCAGCAGTACTCCTGTGCCTTCTTCGAGCATCCCGGCGCGACGCTGGAAGAAGCACAGGCCGCCAAGAAGCGCCGCATCGCGGCGAAACTGGCGCTCAAGCCCGGCCAGCGCGTGCTCGACATCGGCTCCGGCTGGGGCGGGCTCGGCCTCTCGATCGCGAAGGAAACCGGGGCGAAGGTCACCGGCATCACTCTCTCCGAGGAACAGCTCGCTGCGTCCAGCAAGCGGGCCGAGGAATCGGGGCTGCCGGTCGAATTCCGCCTGCAGGACTACCGGGCGGTGCCCGAGCGCTTCGACCGGATCGTCTCGGTCGGCATGTTCGAGCATGTCGGTGTCGGCTATTACCGCGACTACTTCCGCAAGGTCCGCGAATTGCTCGAGGATGACGGCGTCGCGCTGATCCACACGATCGGCCGCAGCACGCCGCCCGGCGCGACCAATCCCTTCATCGCCAAATACATCTTCCCCGGCGGCTATATCCCGGCGCTGTCGGAGGTTACCGCGGCGGTGGAGAAGGAAGGGTTGATCGTCACCGATGTCGAGGTGCTGCGCCTGCATTATGCCGAGACGCTGAAGGCCTGGCGCGAGCGCTTCCTCGCCCATCGCCAGGAGGCGGTCGCGATGTATGACGAGCGCTTCGCGCGGATGTGGGAATTCTATCTCGCCGCATCGGAAGCGAGCTTCCGTCATGACGGCCTCGTCGTCTTCCAGCTCCAACTGGCGAAGCGGCTCGGCACGCTGCCGATGACGCGGGATTATATGAGCGAGAAGGGCAGGGTTGCCGAGGCGGTCGACCGGGCGGCCTGACTGCGCGATTGAGCTGCTGCAATGCCCCCGCTAGGCTCCGGCCCGGCGGGGAGCATTAGCGGAGGTCGATCGTGCGATCATCGATGATTGCGCTCGCGGTGGCAGTGCAGATGTCTGCTCTTCCCGCCGTTGCCCAGGAGCGCCAGCCGCGCGACGAGTTCTTCTGGCTCGGCGAGATCAACAAGGCCACCGCCGTGATCAACACGGATGAGGGTCTGCTCGACAAGGCGCTGGCCCCGCGCATCGCCGTCGGTCTGTCCAAGGTTCTGGGCGATGGCGCCAAGCCGGGAGCCAAGCGGCCTTCGACCGTGATCAGCTTCGAGCCGCTGCTAATCGCGGCCGGCGGGCAGGAGGTGACGCTGCTGCATGCCGGCCGCTCGAGCCAGGACATGCACGCCACCTACCGCGCCGCGATCCTGCGCGACGACATGCTGGCGCTGGCCGACCAGCTCAACCGCACCACGGCGACACTGGTCGCTCTGGCGGAAAAGCATGCGGCGACCATCGTGCCGAACTACACCAATGGCGTCGCCGCCCAGCCGAACAGCCTCGGCCACGCCCTGCTCGGTCATGCCGCCGGCCTCGAGCGCGACGCGCAGCGCATCCGCGAGGCCTATGCCCGGATCGACCGCTCGGCGATGGGCACGACCGTGCTCAACGGCACGAGCTGGCCGCTCAACCGCAAGCGCATGGCCGATTATCTCGGCTTCGCCGCGATCGTCGACAATGCCTATGACGCTGGCCAGATCTCCTCGTCCGAGCATCCGGTCGAGGCCGGCGCGATCATCACCAGCGTCGCGCTGCATGCCGGAGCCTTCGTCGAGGACGTCATGGCGCAATACGCCTTCGCGCGGCCCTGGATGCTGCTGCAGGAAGGCGACGGCAATACCTATGTCTCCAGCGCCATGCCGCAGAAGCGCAATCCCGGCCTGCTCAACACCACGCGCCAGCAGGCCTCGACCGCGCTCTCGCTGGCGATGGGAGCGGCGATCCAGGCGCACAACATCACCCCAGGCATGAGCGATCCGAAGGACGTCAAACCCAACAGCACGATGGTGAAGAGCGCGGTCACCGTGCTCGCCAACTGGGATCGCATCCTGAAGGGGCTGGTGATCAGCCCCGAGAGGGCGCTGGAGGAGCTGAACAGCGACTGGACCGCGTCGCAGGAGCTCGCCGACCTCTTGATGCGGAAGTACAAGCTGCCCTTCCGCGTCGGCCATCATTTCGCCTCCGATATCGTGACCCACGCCAAGGATCACGACATTAAGCCACTCGATTTTCCCTATGCCGAGGCGAAGCGGATTTATGCCGCGGCGGTCAAGGGCACGGAGTATCCGGCCGAGCTGCCGATCAGCGAGGCGGAGTTCCGCGCGGCGCTCGATCCCGTCGCGATCGTGCGCAGCCGCGCGACCGTCGGCGGGCCGCAGCCGGTCGAGATGGAGCGGATGCTAGCCGGGGCCAAAGGCCGGATCGCGGAGCAGGGCGCCTGGATCAAGGAGCGGCGCGAGAAGATCGCGGCCTCACTCGCCCGGCTCGACAAGGATTTCGAAGCGCTGCAGGCGAAGGCGCAATAGCTGGGTTGGCCCGCAGGCGCTCCGCTCTCAGGCCGGCGCCGGCCCGACATAGCGGGCGCGCGGGCGGATCAATCGGCCGGTCTCGTTCTGCTCCAGCGCATGGGCGAGCCAGCCGGTGCAGCGCGCCGCCGCGAAGATCTGGAATGGGGCGGTGTCCGGCAAGGCGAGCTTCGCCGCCAGCGCCGACAGGGCGAAGTCGATGTTCGGCTCCTCGCCCGTCAAGGTCGCGATGGCGACTTGCGCCTGCGCATAGGCTGGAGGCGGCTCGAACGCCGCGAGCAAAGCGCGCGCCCGCGGGTCGCCATCGGGATAGAGCGGATGGCCGAAGCCCGGCAGCTTGGCTCCGGCTTCCAGCCTCGCCGTGAGCGCGGTCTCCAGCCCGTCGCGCGCGATCTCCCGCATCAGCGCCAGCACGCGCGGCGCGACGCCGCCATGCAAGGGGCCGGACAGCGCGGCGAGCCCGGCCAAGGCGCAGGCGGCGAGCGAGGCGCCGGTCGAGGCGGTGACGCGCGCGGCGAAGGTCGAGGCGTTGAGCTCATGGTCGGCGAGCAGCACCAGCGCCCGCCGGATCGGCTCGGACCCTTCAGCCTCGCAGCCCCAGGCCCGCGCCAGCCGGGCATGGATCGGCCCTTCGCCCGGCCCGCCGGCGATGGCGTCGACCAGCGTGTCCAGCACCGCGGCGGCTTCCAGATAGAGCGCCTTCTTGGAACGCCCCGCCATCGGCCGGTCGATGGCGGTCCGCGCCGCGATCACCGCGAAGATGCGCGCCAGCGGCTCCCCCGGCGGCACGATCGTCGCCAGCGGCGGGAAGCGCTGCGTGCCGCAATCCCAGAGCAGGCGGGCGACGTCCTCCAGCTTGGCGCCCTCGGCGAGACGCGCCGCGTCCTGGCCGCGATACCAGAGGCCGCCGCGCTCGATCGTGGTGATGGCGGAGGCGAGCACCGGCTCGCCATAGGCGATCGCGTCCTCGGCGATCGCCGCCGGGCGCCGGCCGCGCGCCTTGCGATGCTCCAGCCGGGCGACGTCCTCGGCCCGGTAGAGGCTGCGGCGCGAATCGCCTTCATCGCCGCGTGCCTCGATCAGCCCACGGCTGACATAGGCATAGAGCGTCTGCGGCTTCAGCCCGAGCCGGGCCATCGCCTCCTGTGCCGTCAGCCAGTCCTGCATCGCTCCTCCGCTGGATATATTGATTATATTGTTCAAGATTGATTGTTGCAACGCACAAGCCGATTTTCGGGATGACTGCTTTTGAGGAGTTCATGTCATGTCCGATGGTCTCGATGACGTCGTCGCCGCCCATACCGTGCTCTCGGAGGTCGACGGCGCTGCCGGCCGCCTGGTGATCCGCGGCCATAGCCTCGCCGAGCTCGCCGGCCGCACCAGCTTCGAGGAGATGGCGGTGTTGATGTTCGACGGCTTGCTGCCCGGCCTGCCGCAGGGCCGTGAGTTCTTGGCAGCGCTTGGCAAGGCCCGCGCCGATCTCTTCGGCATCGTCGAGCGCACCGCGCTCTCAGACGATCTCGGGCCGGTCGAGGCCATTCGCGCTTGGACCGCGCAGATCGCCGATGGCGAGGGGCCCGAGACGGCGCTCAAGCTGCTCGCCGCGCCTGCTGTCTTCACCGCCGCTGCGGTGCGCAAGCGGCGCGGGCTTGCGCTGATCGCGCCCGATCCGGCGCTGTCGCAGGCCGCCGACACGCTGCGCATGCTGCGCGGCGAAGCGCCGACGGCAGCGCAGGCTGCGGCCCTCGACAGCTACCTCGTCACTGTCGCCGATCACGGCCTCAACGCCTCGACCTTCGCGGCGCGCGTCGTCGCCTCGACCCGGGCCGGGCTGGTCTCGGCCGTGCTCGCCGGGATCAGCGCGCTGAAGGGCCCGCTGCATGGCGGGGCGCCGGGGCCGGTGATCGAGATGCTCGATGCGATCGGCGAGCCGGCCAACGCCCGCGCCTGGCTGGAGGATGCGCTGGATCGCGGCGAGCGGCTGATGGGCTTCGGCCACCGCATTTATCGTGTCCGCGATCCGCGGGCCGATGCGCTGAAGCAGGCGATCGCCAGGCTCGGCGCTGATGCCGGGCGCCTGCGCCATGCCGAGGCGGTCGAGCAGGCGGCGCTCGCCATCCTGCGCGAGCGCAAGCCGGGCCGCTCGCTCGAGACCAATGTCGAGTTCTACACGGCGCTGCTGCTGGAGGCGCTCGGCTTCCCGCCGGAGGCCTTCACCTGCGTCTTCGCGCTCGGCCGCACCACCGGCTGGCTCGCCCATGCCCGCGAGCAGATCGAGACCGGCCGCCTGATCCGGCCGCAATCGGTCTATGTCGGCCCGCAGCCGCGGCAGGCGGCTTGAAAGGACTCGTCATGCTCGGGCTTGGCCCGAGCATCTCAAGCCGGAGGAGGCGCCGACCAGCGCCTTCTCGTCATGAGGTTCTCGGGTCTGCGCTTCGCTTCGCCCGAGAATGACGCCTGAGTTACCGCTCGGACGTCAGCCAGACCGCGTAGAGTTCCGCCTCACCGCCGCTAACCATCAACTCGACATGTCCCGGCGCATCGAGGATCGCGCTGTCGCCGGCGGGAAGCGTCGCGCCATTCACCTGCCAATCGCCCTTGCGGGCGACCAGCACCAGCAGGCCCTTGTCCGCGCTGAGTGAGCCTGCGCCCGACAAACGTTCGACCCGGTGCCGCCAGCGGCCGCGCCGGGACATCACGTTGAGATCGTCGATCGGCCCGTCGACCAGCAGCCCGTCGACCGTCCGGTCGGCGGCGAAGGGATAGGGCGCGCTGCCGCGATCGAGCCTGATGCGCTCGCCGTCGCCGAAGGCCAGGGTGATGCCGGAGCCGGTCAGCACCGACAGCGTCCGGTCGATGCCGGGGAAGGACGAGAACGGGCCGTCCTGCCCGACATGGGCCATGCTGATGCGCCAGTCGAAATCATTCAGCGAGGCGCCCTCCGGCGCCACCGCGATCTCGGTGGTCGTGCCGCCGCCGTTCTTCCACGGCATGATCAGGCAGTCGGCGGCGCGGATGATGCGCATGGAACAGTCCTTCGTATTCAAGCGGCTCTCCTTGTCATTCCGGGGCGCCCGAAGGGCGAACCCGGAACCCACGGCTGGGTGCAACGTCGCGATGGGACAAGGCTCACCCAGTCGTGGGTTCCGGGATCTCCGCTTGCGCGGAGCCCCGGAATGACATGTGGGCTCAGCCCAGGATGCCGGGCAGGTTCAGACCCTTCTCCCGGGCGCAGTCGAGTGCGATGTCGTAGCCGGCATCGGCATGGCGCATCACGCCGGTGGCCGGGTCGTTCCAGAGCACGCGCGACAGGCGGGCGGCTGCGTCATCCGTGCCGTCGGCGCAGATCACGACGCCCGAATGCTGCGAGAAGCCCATGCCGACACCGCCGCCATGATGCAGCGAGACCCACGTCGCGCCGGACGCCGTGTTGAGCAGGGCGTTGAGCAGCGGCCAGTCGGAGACCGCGTCCGAGCCGTCCTTCATCGCCTCGGTCTCGCGGTTCGGAGAGGCGACCGAGCCGGAATCGAGATGGTCGCGGCCGATCACGACCGGCGCCTTGAGCTCGCCGGTCCTGACCATCTCGTTGAAGGCGAGGCCGAGCCGGTGGCGATCGCCGAGGCCGACCCAGCAGATCCGCGCCGGCACGCCCTGGAACGAGATGCGCTCGCGCGCCATGTCGAGCCAGTTGTGCAGGTGCTTGTTGTCGGGCAGCAGCTCCTTCACCTTGGCGTCGGTCTTGTAGATGTCCTCCGGGTCGCCGGAGAGGGCGGCCCAGCGGAACGGGCCGATGCCGCGGCAGAACAGCGGGCGGATATAGGCCGGCACGAAGCCCGGGAAGGCGAAGGCGTTCTCCAGCCCCTCTTCCTTGGCGATCTGGCGGATGTTGTTGCCGTAGTCGAAGGTCGGGATGCCCATGTCCTGGAAGGCGATCATCGCCTCGACATGCTCGCGCATCGAGGCGCGCGCCGCCTTCTCGACGGACTTCGGATTGCCCTCGCGCGCCTGCCGCCACTGGCCCATGGTCCAGCCCTTCGGCAGGTAGCCGTTGACCGGGTCATGCGCCGAGGTCTGGTCGGTGACCATGTCGGGCCGGATGCCGCGGCGGACCATCTCGGGCAGGATCTCGGCGCAGTTGCCGAGCAGGCCGACCGACTTCGCCTCGCCGTTCTTCGTCCAGCGCTCGATCATCTCCAGCGCCTCGTCGAGGCTCGAGGCCTTCTCGTCGAGATAGCGGGTGCGCAGGCGGAAATCGATCGAGTCCGGGTTGCATTCGACGGCGAGGCAGGAGGCGCCGGCCATCACCGCGGCGAGAGGCTGGGCGCCGCCCATGCCGCCGAGGCCGCCGGTCAGCACCCATTTGCCCTTGAGATTGCCGCCATAGTGCTGGCGGCCGGCCTCGACGAAGGTCTCGTAGGTGCCCTGCACGATGCCTTGCGTGCCGATATAGATCCAGGAGCCGGCCGTCATCTGGCCGTACATGGCGAGCCCCTTCTTATCGAGCTCGTTGAAATGGTCCCAGTTGGCCCAGTGCGGCACGAGGTTGGAATTGGCGATCAGGACGCGCGGCGCGTCCTTGTGCGTGCGGAACACGCCGACCGGCTTGCCGGACTGGACGAGTAGGGTCTCGTCGGCCTCGAGCTGGCGCAGGGCGGCGACGATGCGGTCGAAATCCTCCCAGGAGCGGGCGGCGCGGCCGATGCCGCCATAGACCACGAGCTCCTGCGGGTTCTCGGCGACATCAGGATGCAGGTTGTTCATCAGCATGCGCAGCGGCGCTTCGGTCAGCCAGCTCTTGGCGCTGAGCTCGGTGCCGGTGGCTGGGCGGATGACGCGGGTGTTGTCCAGGCGGGTCATGACGGGGTCCGTTCGAGCTGGGTGGCGGCCGCGAGCGCGGCCTCGATCATGGCGGCGAGAGTAGCTTGCAGGCTGGCGGCCTTGCCCGGGGCGAAGGCCCAGGGCGCGGCTTCGTCGTCGAGATAGGCCGACAGCGTGATCTCCATCTGGAGCGCGTGCACGTGTTCGGCCGGTTGGCCGTAATGCCGTGTGATCCAGCCGCCCTTGAAGCGGCCGTTGACCACCTGGGTGAAGGCGCTGCCGGCCATTGCAGCGGTCGCGGCTGCCTCGACGGCGGGCGCGGCGCTCGTGCCGGAATTGGTGCCGAGATTAAGCGTCGGCAGGGTGCCGGGGAACAGGCGCGGGATCACCGACTTGATCGAATGGCAGTCCCAGAGCAGGCAGAAGCCATGCTGGGCCTTGGCATGCGCGATCTCGGCGGCGAGGGCGTCGTGATAGGGCCGGAAATAAGCCTCGCGCCGGCGGGCGATCTCGGCCTCGTCCGGCGCCGTCTGCCAGATCGGCGCGCCATCGAAGGTTGTGGTCGGTACCAGCTCGGTCGTCGCCTGGCCGGGATAGAGCGAGACGCCGGCCGGGTCGCGGTTGAGGTCGATGACGAAACGCGACAGCCCGGCCTCGACGATGGTCGGCTGGAAGCGCTGGGCGAAATCGTAGAGCTGGCGCATATGCCAGTCGGTGTCCTCGACTTGGGCACCGCGCGCATTGAGCTGCGCCGCGACCTCGGCCGGCAGGCCGGTGCCGGGATGCGGCATCGACAGGACGAGCGGCGAGGAACCGCGGGTAACTGAGACGATGTCGGCGCTCATGCCGAAAGCTCCGCGAAGCTGTCGACGCCGGCGGCCTTGCCGAGCGCGCCCGAGAGCACGAGCTCGGTCGCGGCGGCGAGGTCGGGCGCGAGATAGCGATCTTCGGTCAATGGCGCGATCTTGCCGCGGATCAGCGCCAGCACCGGCTCCAGTCGCGGCGAGGTCTTGAGCGGCCGGTGATGCTCGATCGCCTCGGCGGCGGCCATCAATTCGACCGCGATGATGCTCGCGGCGTTCTTCGCCATCTCGATCAGGCGGAAGGCGCCATGCGTCGCCATCGAGACATGGTCTTCCTGGTTGGCCGAGGTCGGGATGGTGTCGACCGAGGCAGGATAGGCCCGCTGCTTGTTCTCGGAGGCCAGCGCCGCGGCGGTCACCTGCGCGATCATGAAGCCGGAGTTGAGGCCGGCGTCGCGGGCGAGGAAGGGCGGCAGGCCGCTCATGACGGGGTCGACCAGCAGGGCGATCCGGCGCTCGGAAAGGTTACCGATCTCGCAGGTGGCCATCGCCAGCATGTCGGCGGCGAAGGCGACCGGCTCGGCGTGGAAATTGCCGCCCGAGACGATCTCGCCCGGCCCCAGCACCAGCGGGTTGTCGGTGACGGCATTGGCCTCGATCGACAGCGTTGCCGCAACGTTGGTGAGCAGGTCGCGCACCGCGCCCATCACCTGCGGCTGGCAACGCAGCGAATAGGGGTCCTGCACCTTAGAGTCGCCGAAGCGGTGGCTCTCGCGGATCTCGCTCTTGGCGATGAGGTCGAGCAGCAGGGCCGCGACCTTGATCTGCCCGGGCTGGCCGCGCAGCTGCTGGATGCGCGGGTCGAACGGGGTGTCGGAGCCCTTGAGGGCATCGACCGAGAGCGCGCCGGCGATCAGCGCCGCATCGAAGACGCGGGCGACGCTCGCAAGGCCCGCCAGCGCCAGCGAGGCCGAGACCTGGGTGCCGTTGATGAGGGCGAGACCTTCCTTGGCGCCGAGCGTTAGCGGCGCCTGGCCGATGCGCTTCAGCGCCTCGGCGGCCGGCAGCACCTCGCCCTTGAGGCGGATTTCGCCGACGCCCATCAGTGCCGCGGTGAGATGCGCCAGTGGAGCGAGGTCGCCGGAGGCGCCGACCGAGCCCTTGGCCGGCACCACCGGCAGTGCGCCGGCCTTGAGCGCGCCGACCAGCGCCTCGACCACGACGGGGCGCACGCCTGAGGCACCACGCGCCAGGCTCGCGGCTTTCATCGCTAGGATCAGCGCGACGACGGAATCGGGGAGGGCCGGACCGGTGCCGACCGCATGCGACAGGATCAGATTGCGCTGCAGGGTGGCGAGATCATTGTCGGCGATGCGCACGCTGGCGAGCTTGCCGAAGCCGGTGTTGACGCCATAGGTCACGGTGCCCTTGGCGACGATCTCGTCGACGATCGCCTGGGCGCCGGCGATCGCGCCGGTCTCGGTCAGGGCGACGGTGGCGCCGTCGATGACATGGCGCCAGTCGGCGAGGCGGGCCTTGCCCGGAGTGAGCGAGAGCGTGGTCATTGTCCGTTCCGGATGCGGGTGTGAAGCGGGTTGAAGCCGATGCGGTAGGCGAGCTCGGCCGGGCGCTCGATCTCCCAGATGGCGAGATCGCAGGCCTTGCCGGCCTCCAGCGTGCCGATCTCGTCCTGAAGGCCGAGGGCCAGCGCTGCATTGCGGGTCATGCCGGCCAGCGCCTCCTCCGGCGTCAGCCGGAACAGGGTGCAGCCCATGTTCATGGTCAAAAGCGGCGAGGTCAGCGGCGAGGTGCCGGGATTGGCGTCGGTCGCGAGCGCGATCGGCACACCATGCTGCCTGAGCAGTTCGATCGGCGGCTTCACCGTTTCGCGCAGGAAGTAGAAGGCGCCGGGCAGCACGACGGCGACGGTGCCGGCCCTGGCCATGGCGATCACACCGGCTTCGTCGAGATGTTCGAGATGGTCGGCCGAGAGCGCGCCGAAGCCAGCCGCCAGCGCCGCGCCGCCGAGATTGGAGAGCTGCTCGGCATGGATCTTGACGGCGAGGCCCTTCGCTTTCGCCGCGGTGAAGACGCGGGCCGTCTCCTCGGGCGAGAAGGCGATGCCCTCGCAGAACACGTCGACGGCGTCGGCGAGCTTCTGCTCGGCGATAGCATCGAGCATCGGGCCGCAGACGAGATCGACATAGTCGCTCTGCCGGCCCTTGAACTCGGCCGGCACGGCATGGGCGCCGAGGAAGCTGGTCTGCACGCCGACCGGGCGCTCGCGACCGAGCCGGCGGGCGACGGCGAGCACCTTGACCTCGCTGTCGGTGTCGAGCCCGTAGCCCGACTTGATCTCGACGGTGGTGACGCCCTCGGCGATCAGGGCGGACAGGCGCTTGTCGGCGCTGGCGAAGAGCTCGTCCTCGCTCGCCGCACGCGTCGCCTTGACCGATGAGACGATGCCGCCGCCGGCGCGGGCGATCTCCTCATAGCTCGCGCCCTTGAGGCGCAATTCGAACTCGTGGGCGCGGTCGCCGCCATAGACGAGATGGGTGTGGCAATCGATCAGCCCCGGCGTGATCCAGCGGCCCTCGCAATCGATGACCTCGGCTGTGCCGAAGCCCGGTGCCGCAGTGCGCGGGCCGGCGAAGACGATGCGGCCGTCACGGGCGATGACGACGCCGTCCTCGATGGCGCCATAGGGTGTGCCTGTGTCGGCCACCATGGTCGCGAGCCGGGCATTGGTCCACACTCGGTGGCTGGGGGAAGGGGTCGCCGCCACGTCGCCTCCTCTCGACTTCGTTCTCGTTACGATTATGCTAGACAATTGCATATGCAAATAGCAAGCTCGATATGCATATGCAAATGAAAAAGGGACAACCTCGCGTGACCGGACACACGACACTGCATCTCGCCCAGGTGCTGCTGCCCGAGGGCTTCGCCGAGAACGTCACGCTGACGCTCGATCATGGAGTGATCATGTCGGTCGCGGCGGGGCAGGCGGCACCGGCAGGAGCAACGCGGCTCGCCGGGCTCGCGCTTCCCGGCCTGCCAAACCTGCATAGCCACACCTTCCAGCGCGGCATGGCGGGCCTGGCAGAGCGCCGCGGCGCCTCCGAAGATTCGTTCTGGACCTGGCGCGAGGTGATGTACCGCTTCCTCGACCGGCTCAGCCCCGACGATGTCCAGGCGATCGCGGCGCAGGCCATGGTCGAGATGCTGGAGGGCGGCTTCACCGCGCTCGCCGAATTCCACTACCTGCATCACGACAAGGACGGCGCCGCCTATGCCGACATCGCCACCATGGGCGGGGCGATCGCCGCGGCGGCCGGGGAGACCGGCATCGGCCTGACCCTGCTGCCGGTGCTTTATCGCTACGGCAATTTCGGCAAGGCGCCGGCCGCGCCCGGCCAGCGCCGCTTCCTCAATGATCGCGACGCCTATGCGCGCCTGATCGAGGGCAGCGAGAAGGCGGTCGCCGGTCTTGCCGATGCCCGCGTCGGCATGGCGCCGCATTCGCTGCGCGCGGTGGCGCTCGAAGACCTGAACTGGGTCGCTGAGCTGCGCAAGGACGTGCCCCTGCACATCCATGTCGCCGAGCAGACCCGCGAGGTCGAGGACAGCCTCGCCATCACCGGCCGCCGCCCGGTCGAGCTTCTCATGCAGAACACCGCGGTGAACGAGCGCTGGTGCTTGATCCACGCCACCCATCTCAGCGATGCCGAGCGCGACGCGATGGCGCTCTCCGGCGCGGTCGCGGGCCTGTGCCCGATCACCGAGGCCAATCTCGGCGACGGCATCTTCGACGGTGTGCGCTACCGGGCGAAGGGCGGGCGCATCGGCGTCGGCAGCGATTCCAATGTCGAGATCGGCGCCGGCGGCGAACTGCGCGTGCTCGAATACTCGCAGCGTCTGCGCGATCGGCGGCGCGCGCTCTGGGCTGAGCCTGGCGTCTCCGCGGGTCTCAGGCTCTGGCAGGATGCCTGCGCCGGTGGCGCCCAGGCCAGCGGTCGCAGCATCGGCGCCATCGCCGTCGGCCATCGCGCCGATCTCGTCACGCTCGATGCCGAGCATCCCGCGATCGTCGGCAAGGGCGGCGACTTCGCGCTCGACAGCGCGATCTTCGCCGCGCCGGCCCTGCCGGTCGCGGAGGTGATCGTCGGTGGAAAGCCTGTGGTCAGCGGCGGCCGGCACATTGACCGCGCCCGTATCGCTGCCCGCTATGGCCAGGTGATCCGCACTCTCCTCGATTGAGCCGCAGGGAATGTCAGCCACTCAGATCGACGCCGTGACGCTGGACGGAGCCGGGCCGCTCTATGACCAGATCCGCCGCGCCATCCGCGATCTGATCCTGGCCGGCACCTGGCCGCCGGGCACCGCGGTACCGGCCGAGCACGCGCTGATGGACAAGCTCGGCGCCTCGCGCATGACCGTGCATCGGGCGCTGGCGCAGCTTGCCCGCGAAGGACTGATCACCCGCCGTCGCCGCTCGGGGACGATCGTGGCGAGCCCGCCGGCGAGCCATGCCATGCTCGACATCCTCTCGATCCCTGAAGAAGTCCGCGAGCTAGGTCAGGCCTACAGCTATCGGATCCTGCAGCGGAATGACGGCAAGGCGTCGCGCGAACTGGCTGCTCGCTTCCTGCTCGCCCGCTCGGTCAATATTGCGCATCTAACCCTGCTGCATTTCGCCGACGGCGCGCCGCATGTGCTGGAAGATCGGGTCATCCATCTCGCGGCCATGCCGCAGGTCGCAGATGAGAGCTTCGCCGGAACGCCGCCGGGCGACTGGCTGCTGCAGAACAGCCTGTGGACGCAGGCGGAGCACGCGATCAGCGCCGTCGCTGCGGAACCACAGCAAGCGGAATTGCTGAAGATCGATGCCGGCGAGCCTTGTCTGCTCGTCGAGCGTCGGACCTGGAACCAGACTCAACCGATCACCGCCGTACGGCTGCTCTACCCCGGCGGTCGCCATCGTTTCGTCGGCCGCTTCGGACCTTATGGCAGCGTCTGAGAAACGAGTGGCGGGCCTTCCCCGCCACTCGCGTGGTGCCTTCAATCAGCAGGCGTAGCGCACGCGCCTGCCCCATTCGTCGCGGCCGACGCAGACGCGATCGGGCGATGTCGCATCGCCGATAATGGCGCCGCCGACGCCACCGATCGCTGCGCCGGCCAGTGCACCGCCGGCACGCCCGGTCGCGGCGCCGCCGATCAGCGCGCCGGCGCCGGCGCCGATGAGGGCGCCTGTCGCGGTTCGTTCCTCGCGCGGGGTACAGGCGCCGAGCGCGGCCACCGCGGCGGTCACCAGCAGAAGTTTCCTGATCATCGCTGTTTCCTTCCCTATGTGAGGGCCGATGGCTCCGCGCCGCGATAGGCAGGCATGGAATAGGCAGGCATGGATCTGCGAAGTCGCATCGGCGTGGTTCGCTCCTGGCTGTAGCGGTTGGATAGCGCGGCAGCGCGTCCCCGACGCTCGCTCACCGCCTGGATCGTGCCGGCTCAGCCGCACGCTCATCGAAACTGAAACCGTACCGGCCGGCATTTGTTCCGCCCGCGGCCGTGACCGGCGCCTGGCGAATCGCTCACGAAGCTCGTGGCCGGCGTGATTTTTTGCCTTTCGCTCAGGGAACCCGGTCGCTTCCGCGGGGTTGATGGGACGAGCCGGCCCGAAGGCTGGCCCCATACGCTATCTATGGAGGGACCGATGAGCGCTACGATGACCGCAGCCTCTCACGCCGCCAACCCGCTGATCGCCGGCGCGCGCGTCGCCGGGACCGAGGTCTACAACTCCGCCGGCGAGCATCTCGGCTCGATCTACGACGTCATGCTCGACAAGGCGACCGGCAAGGTCGCCTACGCGATCATGTCCTTCGGCGGCTTTCTTGGCCTGGGCGAGAAATATCATCCGATCCCGTGGAGCATGCTCGACTACGATGTCGAGAAGGGCGGCTATGTCGTGCCGCTGACCCGGGAGAAGCTCGAGGCGGCCCCGATGTACGGCGCCGACGGCGAGCCGGATTGGCACGACAAGGAGTACGGCAAGCGGGTGCACGACTACTACGGCACGATGCCCTACTGGATGATGTGAGAGCGCGCCTCAGGGCCGGCGTTCCACACCAAGGCGCAACTCGCGGCGGTCGCTATCCCCCCAGCCGGATCGTCGTGATTGCGTGGTGCGGGCCGAAAGGCCCGCACCTTTTTTATGCGTGCTGGCAAGCGCAAGGCGGGGAACTTCGGCTGGCGTCATGCGTCGTTGAGTGCCGGCGGGGCAGCGTCCCCCGCCGCGGCGGGCGGCTCCCATCACGCAGTGTCGAGGTCATCAATGCAGATCCGCTATGGCTACCGGATCGAGCTCGTTTGCGAGCAACCAACCGCGTTGCTCACCTTGCTCGACATCCATCCCTCGCGCCGCCACGACCTGATCCGTCCCGATGAGATGCGGGTGACGCCACTGCTCGGCCCGGGCCGCCCGCTCGTGCTCAGCCAGCATCTCGACCCGTTCGGCAACATCTGCCGCCGGCTCGTCGCGCCCGCAGGTGGCGTTCGCATCGCCTGCGAGGGTCTCATCCATGACGATGGCGAGCCTGATGGCGCCGATCTTTCAGCGCGTGAGGTGCCGCCGGCGGAGCTGCCGGACGCGGTCCTGCCCTATCTGCTCGGCAGCCGCTATTGCGAGACCGATCGGCTGGCGGATACGGCCTGGAGCCTGTTCGGCCAGGTCGAGCCGGGCTGGGCCCGCGTGCAGGCGGTGACCCAATTCGTCCACAATCACGTCAGCTTCGGCTACGCCTTCGCGCGCAATACCCGCACCGCGGCCGAGACCTTCAACGAGCGCATCGGCGTCTGCCGCGACTTCGCCCATCTCGCCATCGCCCTGTGCCGCTGCCTCAACATCCCGGCGCGCTATTGCAACGGCTATCTCGGCGACATCGGCGTGCCGCCCGATCCGGCGCCGATGGACTTCAACGCCTGGTTCGAGGTCTGGCTCGGCGGGCGCTGGCATACATTCGACGCCCGCCACAACCGGCGCCGCATCGGCCGCATCGTCATCGCGCGCGGCAGAGACGCTACCGACGTGCCGATGCTGACCTCCTTCGGCCCGCACGTCCTGCAGCGTTTCGAGGTGATCACGCAGGAGGTCGAGGACGAGCCGGCGCGTGCCGTACCGCCGATCGCCCGCCTTGTTCCCGCCAAGAGGGACGCCCATATCGCCGCCTGATGGCGAATGTGTCGGACCCGTTGCCCGAGCTCGAAACGCAGACGCAGCAGCGCTGCTTCCGCGTCATCGCCAATGCGCGCGCCGGCACGGTGCTGGAAGCGGGCGCGGATACCTTCGCGCGGCGCATCGCGGATGCCTTCGCGGCCGCCGGCTGCCGCGCCGAGATCGAGCTGGTGCCGCCGCGCCAGTTGCAGGAGCGCTTGCGGGCCGCGGTCGCCGACGACACCGTGACGACCGTCATCGCCGGCGGCGACGGCAGCATCAACGGCGCCTTGCCGGTCTTGGTCGGCTGCAAGCGGCCGGTCGGCGTCCTGCCACTCGGCACGGTCAACGTGCTCGGCCGCGACCTCGGACTCGTCGGCACGCTGGAGGAGCAGATCACGGCGCTCTGCCAGGGCGAGCCGGTCGCGCTCGATCTCGGCAGCGTCAACGGCCGGCTGTTCCATTCGATCTCCGGCATGGGCTTCTTCAGCCTGATGGCGCGCCAGCGTGAATATGCGCGGCGTCGCTTCCCGTTCAGCCGTCTCGTCGCCTTCCTCTTCGCCGCGACGCGCTCGATCCTGTTCACCCACGCGATCCGCATCGAGATGGAGATTGCCGGCGAGCGGCGTAAGGTCGAAGCCGATGCGGTCCTCGTGACCGTGAACCAGTTCGATGGTGCCGAATGGCGTCGTAGCCATCTCGATGGCGGCGAGTTCGAGGTTCATATCCTCGACACTGGCGGCCTGCTGTCCCGCGCCAAGGCCGCCTTCTCGATGCTGACCGGCGGCTGGCGCAATTCCCACAATCTCGTCTCCCTTACCGGCACGGCGGTGACGATCACCCGTCGCGACAAGCGCCGTGGCCATGTCACCTTCGACGGCGAGGTCGAGCGCGTCGCCAGCCCGTTCGCCTATCGCCTGCTGCCGGGCGCGCTGCGGGTGATTGCCGCCCGGCCTGCCGAGCCAGAGCCTCTGCCCTATCCCGCAGAATACCAGTTCCCTTCATGAGGCCTTCGATGTTCCTCCTCCAGCCGCGTTTCCTCCTGCCCGTCGCGGCTACCTTCGCCTTTCTGGGCCTGGCCTTCTATGTCGCTTCCGACGGCAGCTCGGCGGTCGACAGTGCACTGGTGATGCTGTTTCGCGACCCGGCCAATCCCTCAGTGCCGATCGGCCCCGCCTGGTTCCGGGAGATGATGCGCGACCTGACCGCGCTCGGCAGCTTCATCGGGCTCGGCATCGCGACCGTGATCGCGGCTCTGACCCTGCGGCTCTGTGGTCACCGCCCCCTCGCGATCGGGCTGCTGGCCAGTGTGCTCGCGGCGGCGGCGGCGAGCACCGTGCTGAAGCTCGCTTTCGGGCGCGAGCGGCCCGACATCGTCGAGCATGCCGCGCTGACCTTCACCGCGAGTTTCCCGAGCGGCCATGCCTTCCTGGCGGCCGTGGTGCTGCTCAGCATTGCGAGCTTCGTCGGCATCGCCTCGCGCCGCGCCGATATCGCCCGACTCTGCCTGTGGGTTGCCTGGATCCTGATGATCGCGATTGGGCTGAGCAGGATCTATCTCGGCGTGCACTGGCCGAGCGACGTGCTCGGTGGCTGGTGCCTCGGCGTCGCCTGGTCGAGCCTCGCCACCTATCTGATCGGCCGTCTCGCAGCCCGATCGGAGACCAATCTCGCGCAGACCGTCACAGCACATGGCGAGCCCGCTGGTTGAGCTCGCCGGAACCGGGCGCTGCTATCAGCGTTGATGGACGCGCCGTGCCGGCGCATCCGCAACGGAGTTCCTGATGACGCTGTCCCGCAACACGCTTGTCTTTCTGATCGCCTTGCTCGTCCTCGGCCTTGGAGCCGTCAGCTACGCGCTCTATCAGGAGAAGAAGCAGCCGGAAGGCGTCGAAATCTCGGTCGGCAAGAACGGCCTGTCGATCAAGGAGAAATGAGCGGCCGGCCATAGCGCACGAGCGGGGATGACCCGCTCAGGCTGCTCGAAGGGTCTCTTCGACGACGCGGTCGCGGCCGGCGCGCTTGGCCCGGTACAGCGCCGCGTCGGCCTGCTTCAGCAGATGCTGCAGGGAGCTGCCGGGGCGCGCCGGCCCCCAGACGAGGCCGATGCTGACCGTGATCGCCAGCGGTTCGTGCCCTTCGATCGGAACACGCAGCTGGGCGCAGCCGTCGCGAAGCCGTTCCGCCAGAGCGAGCGCTGCCGGTTGCGGCAGGCCTGACAGAAGGACCGCGAACTCCTCGCCGCCGATCCGTCCGAACAGGTCGTCCCGCCGAAGCAGCGCCGAGATCTGCTCTGTCAGGCTCACCAGAACCTCGTCCCCGATCGCGTGGCCGTGCTCGTCATTGATCAGCTTGAAGCGATCGACGTCGAGCATGAGCAATGCCACGGGCCGGTTTTCGGTCAGATTCCGTGCCAGCGCCGCCTCGCTTCGCGCCAGGAAGGCGCGACGCGACAATGTCCTGGTCAAGACATCCTGGTTGGCGGCGAGATCAAGCTCGCGCAGCAATCGGGAGCGGGCGGCATTGATCGCCGCCACCATGATCGGTCCGAGCGAAAACAGGGCGACGCCGAAGCGGTGCGAGGTCAGGGCGGCGGCATATTCGGCGGTGCCCGGCGTCAGCGCAGACAGCAGCACCGTGCTCTGCCAGAGGCCGAGCCCGAAGGTCAGCAGCGCGGTCGGGAAAACGCCGTAGCTCAGCGCGCACCAGAGGATCGCTGGAACCGGGATCGCGATTGCGCTGGAGCCGCCGAGCGTGGTGGCGATGAGGATCGATGCGAGCAGGATGACAGCCGGAAGGAGCGCCTTCGGCCATGTCGGCGGCGCGGTGTGTGCGCCCAGCCGTTTCGCCAGCTCGGCGAGTGGCGGCGCCGTCAGAACCATGGGCAGCACTACGAGATTGCTGGAGAATTCACTGGTCAGGAAGAACTCGAACGCCTGCATCGGCGACTGGCCGAAATAGACCACGAGACAGCCGCTGCCGACCGCGGCGGCCGAGCCGGCCGCGGCGAAGGCGATCAGGAGCAGGAACAGCAGCGATTGCGGGCGTTCCAGCCGGCGATCCATGCCAGCGACGCGTTGGAACAGCAGATACCCGACGCTGGCGTTGGTGAGATTGCCGGCCGTCAGCCACAACGTCATGCCAAGGCCGCCACCCATCGCGAAATCGGCGGCGAGATACCCGGCTGCTGCGCCAGCCCAGCCGGGTGGCCCGGCCCATCCGGGATTGCGCACCATCACGCCCATCAACAGGGCATTGGCGGGCCAGAAGGTGGAGAGGAAGCCGAGCGGCCGGGTGAGATGGCCGAACAAGGCCGCTGCGAAGACGATGCCTGCGATCAGTAGGGCTGCACGCCAGGAGGGCGACGGTAAAGAGGCTGCCTGCTCCTGGTTGCGGCCATGCTGGGAAAGATCGTCGCGAGCAAGCTTCATTGCCTTCGGAGCAAACCAGACAAAGGTGAAAGCAAGCTGAAATGGCGGGAGCAAAATTGCGTGGAGGTCGCGCTTTTCGGCATACAGTATGCGCTGACGGCAGAGACGCACCGCCTTTCATCGGGCCTGCGTGCATGGCATTGCCGAGATAAAACGGTTAAGACCGGCTCCTCTTTCGGTTAGGCAAGTTCGGTCAAGCAAGAGGCTTTGCGATGAATGCTCCCTTCAAGAACCTGATCGCCGGCGAATGGACCGGCTCGCAGAACGCCTCGCGCAACATCAACCCGTCGAATACCAACGACGTCGTCGGCGAGTATGCGCAGGGCTCGGTCGAGGATCTGAACAACGCCGTCGCCGCCGCCAAGGCCGCCTTCCCGGCCTGGAGCCGCACCACTCCGCAGGAGCGCTACGAGGTTCTGAAGAAGGCCTCCGACGAGATCCTCGCCCGCAAGGACGAGCTCGGCCGCCTACTGTCGCGTGAGGAAGGCAAGACCCTGCCGGAAGGCATCGGCGAGGCCACCCGCGCCGGCCAGATTTTCGCCTTCTTCGCCGGCGAGTGCCTGCGTCTGAACGGCGAAAGCATTCCCTCCGTGCGTCCCGGCGTCGGCGTCGAGGTCACCCGTGAGCCGGTCGGCATCATCGGCATGATCACGCCCTGGAACTTCCCGATCGCGATCCCGGCCTGGAAGATCGCGCCTGCGCTCGCCTACGGCAATTGCGTCGTGATCAAGCCGGCCGACCTCGTGCCGGGCTCGGCCTGGGCGCTGGTCGACGTCATCCAGCGCGCCGGCCTGCCCAAGGGCGTGCTCAACCTGGTGATGGGCCGCGGCTCGGTCGTCGGCCAGGCGCTGCTTGAGCACAAGGATGTGCATGCGATCAGCTTCACCGGCTCGGTCTCGACCGGCCGCAAGGTCGCCGCCGCCTGCATCGCCGGCAACCCGATGAAGAAGGTCCAGCTCGAGATGGGCGGCAAGAATCCGCTCGTCGTGCTCGACGATGCGGATCTCAAGGTTTCGGTCGAGGCTGCCGTCCAAGGCGCCTTCTTCTCGACCGGCCAGCGTTGCACGGCCTCCTCGCGCCTGATCGTCCAGGCCGGCATCCACGACCGCTTCGTCGAGGCCTGCATCGAGCGGCTGAAGGGCGTCACCGTCGACGACGCGCTGAAGGCCGGCACCACGATCGGCCCGGTGGTCGACCAGAGCCAGCTCGATCAGGACCTGAAATATATCCAGATCGCCCGCGACGAGGGCGGCAAGCTCGCCTGGGGCGGTGAACTGCTCAACCGCGAGAACCCCGGCTTCTACCTGCAGCCGGCGCTGTTCACCGAGACGACCAACGCCATGCGCATCTCGCGCGAGGAGGTGTTCGGTCCGGTCGCCAACGTCATCCGCGTCAAGGATTACGAGGAGGCGCTCGCCATCGCCAACGACACCGAGTTCGGCCTGTCCTCGGGCATCTGCACGACCTCGCTGAAGCATGCGACGCATTTCAAGCGCAATGCCGAGGCCGGCATGGTGATGGTCAACCTCGCCACGGCGGGCGTCGACTACCATGTGCCGTTCGGCGGCCGGAAGGGTTCGAGCTACGGCCCGCGCGAGCAGGGCGCCTATGCCCGCGAGTTCTACACCACGGTGAAGACCTCCTACACGCTCGCCTGAGGCGGGGGCATCCGGGATTATCGGGGCCGCGCCGCAAGCGCGGCCCTTTTCATGTCGGCCTGGTTGTCCTGCTCAATCGAACAGCACCTGCTCCAACCCGGCGATGCTCGGCAGCAGCAGATGGCTGAGCGGGCGTAAGATCTCGGCGCTGCCGGCTCCGGTCAGCACGGCGATGCGATAGCCTGCTCCTGCCGCAGCCGCCATGTGCATGTCATGGCTGGAATCGCCGACGACGGCGACGGCATCCACCGGCAGGCCCGTCGCGCTGCAGAAGCCATCGACCATGCCGCGTCCGGGCTTCGCACCATGGCCGGAATCATAGCCGCATTGGAAAGCCAGATGCGGTTCGAGGCCGAAGCGCTCGGCCGTCGCCAGCACCGCCGCTTCGCTGTCGCTGGAGGCGATGCCGAGGACGAGCCCGCGGCCGGTGAGAGCCGCGAACAGGGCAGCAAGATCGCAGACGGGCACGGCGGCGACGACAGCGGATCGGAATAGCGTATCGAGCTGCTCGGTCAGATCTTCAACGCCGAACGGCGCACCCGCTTCCGCCCAGGCCTGCGCCACGTCCTTGGTATTGCCAGAGGCGAGCAGCCCGTCGGAGGTGGCGTAGCCGGTCGCGGGGTCGACGCCGGCGATCGTCAGCAGCCGCGCTGCCAATTGGGCATCGCCCTGGGCGGCCAGCCGGCCTGCGCCGAGATTGGTCGGTGCCCAGCTCGCCTGGTAGTCGACCAGCGTGCCGTCCTTGTCGAACAGGATGCCGCTTATGACTGGCCGGGTCATGACGTCACCGGGACGACGTCGACCTTGACGTCGAGCTTCTGGCTGCCGGGACCCACCAGAACGCCGTCGAGCGGCGAGACGTCGGCATAGTCGCGCCCCGTCGCGGTGACGATATGGTCGTCGGCGACGACGAGGTCGTTCGTAGGGTCGAGCCCGATCCAGCCGGTCTCCGGCCCGCACCAGAGCATCACCCAGGCATGGGTGGCGTCGGCGCCCTCCAGCCTCGGCTGGCCCGCCGGCGGGATCGTACGCAGATAGCCGCTGACATAGGCCGCCGGCAGGCCGAGGCCCCTCAAGCCGGCGATCATGATGTGGGCGAAGTCCTGGCAGACGCCGTGGCGGGCGCCGAAAGCCTCGCGGATCGGCGTCGAGACCTCGGTCGCCTCGGGATCGTAGACGAACTCCTTGCGGATGCGGGCCATCAGCTCGCTCGCCGCCTCGAAGACAGGCCGCTTCGCCGCAAAGCTCCTGCGGGCATAGTCGGTGATCTCCGACACGGTCGGCGCCAGCCGGCTGGTATAGAGATATTGGGCGGGAGAATCCGGAGAAAGGCTCTGCGCCTGCAAAGCGAGTTCGGCGACCTCCTCCCAGCCACGCGTCAGGGCCGGGAAGGGTGCGACCGTCCGCGTCACCTCGACCTGCGAGGTCATCTCGATCCTGAGTTCGCGATGCGGCTTGGCGATGGTCAGCGTCGTCGTGCGGTTGCCGAAGAAGCAGACACCGTCGCGCCGCTCGGCACCGCGCGGCGCCACGGAGAGCTGGCTGGTCAGGACACGCTGGCCGACGCCGTCGCGCGGCAGTACGCGCAGGATGCAGCGCGCGAACGGGACCGGCCGGCTATAGCTGTAAGCCGTGAGATGGCGAATGGCGTAGATCACCCGGACTCTCTTACGCGAGTCGCGTCATCCGCGAACCTTCCGGCCTGGAGTTCTGCAGGAAATAGCGCTCCGCGACTGCGCTTGAGAGCCCCATCAGCAGTTGCTCGAAATAGAGGATGCCAGTGCGGTCGAGACGGCTGGCCTCAGCGGTGCGGCATTCGGCGGCGAGCTTGAGCGCGAGCCGGCGCGGCTCCTCCAGCATCCCGTCGTCGTTGAGGGAAGGCAGTGCTGCAATCTCGGCATCGAGCTGCTCGATCTGGAAAGCGACGGAGCGCGGATTGTAGGGATCGAGCATGACGAGATCGAGAACCGGCTGCAGCGCAGCGCCGAGCATGTAGCGCGAGCGATAGGTGATCTGCGAGTCCGTCAGGTCGAGCAGCGCGTCGAGGCAATTGCCCGGTGCGTCGTTCTCGACGAAATGGCGGGCGAAGCGGCAGCTGGTGACGCCGCGCTCGATCCGCCGGCCGATGTCGAGGAAGCGCCAGCCGGCGCCGCGCACCATGTTCTCCTGGGAGAGCCCGGAGAAGGCGGCGAGCGACTTCAATCCGGTGTCGGCGATCTCGAAAGCCTCGCCCTCGCTGGTCGGTTTGCCAGGGTAGGCGAGTTGGCGCTGCAGATCGCCGAACAGCCGCCAGGCATCGACCGAGAGCCGCTCGCGGATGACGGAGGCGGTGCGCCTGGCTTCGCGGACGGAGGCGGCGGCCGAACCGTAATGGTCGAGATCGTGCAAGGCGGAGCGTGCCTGAGCAACGACGGAGCGGGCCTTGGACGCCGTCGGCGCTGCGCCCCAGGCGACGAGCAGATTGGCGAGCCGCTTGATCGTCTCGCCGTGGCCGGGTGCCTGGTCGTCGGCATTGATCAGGCGCCCGAGCAAGGCACGCACCAGCCGCAGCGTAGCCTCGCTGCGCTCCAGATAGCGCCCGAGCCAGAACAGATTGTCGGCGGCGCGGCTCGGCAGGATGCCGACGATGCGGCGGATGCCGATCCGGTCCGGGCTCGGCAGCAATGTGACCTGCTCGACCGGCTGGTCGGAGGTCACCCAGACATCGCTGGAGCGCACGCCCGAGCGCATCGTCACGGCGCGCGCATCGCACTCCTCGGAGATGCGGCAGAAGCCGCCCGGCATCACTTGCCAGCCATCGGGCGTCGCGGCGGCAAAGACGCGCAGTGTCATCGGCCGCGGCTCCAGCCGGCCGCCCTGCATCACCGGCATGGTCGAGAGGTTGACGACCTCCTGCCCGACATAATCGAGCCCGCGCTCGGCGATCCGGCCGCGCAATGCCTCGCGCTCGGCCTTGTCGAGATCGGCGACCAATACGGTGCCGCCGTCGAGCCCGTCGCCTGGCGCGCGGAAGGCGGGGGAAACGCTCATCTCGTCCAGCCGGTCGAGCACGATCCCGCGCTCGCGCGGCTGGCCGCACCACCAGGTCGCGACGTTCGGCAGGATCAGCTCTTCGCCGAGTACCTCCCGCGCCAGCCGGGGCATGAAGCCCATCAGCGCGCGCGCCTCGACCACGCCGGAGCCGAGTCCGTTGGCGACGACGACGTTCTCGGCCCGCACCGCCTCGACCAGGCCGGGCACGCCAAGCGCGGAACGGGCGTTGAGCTCCAGCGGGTCGGCGAAATCGCCGTCGATGCGCCGCCAGATGATGTCGGCGCGCTTGAAGCCGGCAATGGTGCGCACATGGACTAGCCCGTCTCGCATGACGAGGTCGCCGCCTTCAACCAGCAGGAAGCCGAGATAGCGGGCGAGATAGGCCTGCTCGAAATAGCTCTCGTGCATCTGGCCGGGCGTCAGCAGGCAGATGCGCGGCTCGACCCGCCGGGCGCGCGAGACGAGTCCGGCACGGAAGCCCTGGAAGAAGCCGGCAAGCCGCTCGACATTCATGGTCCGGAAGAGGTCCGGGAAGGCACGGCCGAGGGCGAGCCGGTTCTCCAGCGCATAGCCTGCGCCTGAGGGCGCCTGGGTGCGGTCGTTCAGTACCCACCAGCGTCCGTCCGGCCCGCGGCCAAGATCGGCGGCGTAGATCTGCAGTTGTCCCGCGCCCGCCGTGCCCTGCACCGGCCTGAGATAGTCGGGGCTGCCGGTGATGGCGGCGGCCGGCAGCGCTCCCTTGGCGATCAACTGGCCGGGCCCGTAGATGTCGCCGAGCAAGGTATCGAGCAGCTGTGCGCGCTGGGCGACGCCGGCAGCGATCGTCTTCCACTCCTGCCCGGTGAGGACGAGCGGTGCGTGATTGAGCGGCCAGGAGCGCTCGCCGGCGAGCGGGTCGCTCTCGTCGAGATCGCCATGGACGCGATAGGAGACGCCGGTGTCGCGCACATGCCGGTCGGCGAGACCGAAGCGGCGCTGCAATTCATCGCTCGAAAGCGCCGACCATTCCGCCAGGAACGGCTCCCAGTGCGGCCGGATCGAGCCGTCCGGTGCCATCAGCTCGTCATAGGCGCCGGGCAACGGCCGATAGCCTGCGAGCAGGGCGTTGCGGCGCTCGCTGCGCGCCCGCGTCGAACTCGATCGGCGCTGCAGAGCCATGCTTGACCTCAAACCCCGGGGGGGCGACGCAGGTCGAGGGTCATCGGGAACTCCGGATTGCGCTCTTCTGCGGGAATCGCCAGCGAGCCGGGACTATGGCCGATCGCCTCGAAGCGGGCGAGTCTCCTCGCCTCCGCTTCGTAGGAATTCACAGGCGGTGTTTCGTAATTGCGACCGCCGGGATGGGCGACATGGTAGACGCAACCGCCGAGCGAGCGCCCGGCCCATGTGTCGACGATGTCGAAGGTCAGCGGCGCATGCACCGGAATCGTCGGATGCAGGCCGGAGGCCGGCTGCCAGGCCTTGAAGCGCAGGCCCGCGACGCTGATGCCCGCCGCGATCTCGGTCAGCGGCAGCGCCCGGCCGTTGCAGGTGATGACATGCCGGCCGGGCGTCAGTCCGCTCGCCTTGACCTGGAGGCGCTCGACCGAGCTATCGACATAGCGCACGGTGCCACCGATCGCGCCTTCCTCGCCCATGACGTGCCAGGGCTCGAGCGCCTGGCGCAATTCCAGCTCGACGCCGCCCTGGTTGACCTTCCCGAAGAAGGGGAAGCGGAACTCGTGCTGCGCCGCAAACCAGGCCGGATCGAAGCGGTAGCCGGCCCGCTCCAGATCGGCGAGCACGTCGCGGAAATCCTGCCAGACGATCTCCGGCAGCATGAAACGGTCGTGCAGGCTGGTGCCCCAGCGCACGAGCTTGCCGGCCTGCGGCTCGCGCCAGAACCAGGCTATCAGCGCCCGGATCAGGAGCTGTTGCGCCAGCGACATCCGCGCATCCGGCGGCATCTCGAAGGAGCGGAACTCGATCAGCCCGAGCCGCCCGGTCGGCCCATCCGGCGAATAGAGCTTGTCGATGCAGATCTCGGTGCGGTGGGTGTTGCCGGAGACGTCGATCAGGAGGTTGCGGTAGAGCCGGTCGACCAGCCAGAGCGGGATCGCCGGATCCTGAGGGCCGGGCGTCTGCGCCAGCGCGATCTCGAGCTCGTAGAGCTGGTCGTGCCGGGCCTCGTCGATGCGCGGCGCCTGGCTGGTCGGGCCGATGAACAGGCCGGAGAACAGATAGGACAGCGACGGATGGCGCTGCCAGTAGAGCACGATGCTCTTGAGCAGGTCCGGCCGGCGCAGGAACGGGCTGTCGGCCGGCGTCACGCCGCCGAGCACGACATGGTTGCCGCCACCGGTGCCGGTGTGACGGCCGTCGACCATGAATTTCTCGGCGCAGAGCCGGGACTGGCGGGCTTCCTCGTAGACGCCGCGGGTGATCGCGACAGCTTCCGCCCAAGTCTTAGCCGGGTGGATGTTGACCTCGATCACGCCAGGGTCGGGCGTGACCTTGATGACGTTGAGGCGCGGATCATGCGGCGGTGAATAGCCTTCGATATGGACCGGCTGGCCGGTCTCTTCCGCTGTCGCCTCGATGCTGGCGATCAGGTCGAGATAATCCTCAAGTCGCTCGACCGGCGGCAGGAAGACGCAGAGCACGCCGTCGCGCACCTCGATGCTGAGCGCGGTGCGCACCGATTCGGCACCGAGCTCTTGCTCGACGATGTCCTGGCGCGGGGCTTGCGGCTCGCTGCTACCGGCCGGCCGGGTCGGCTGGATCGGTCCGTCGAAGCCCTGCGGGGGATCGGCGGCGCGCGGTGCGCCGGGCGAGCTGGCCGTGGCGGGCGGCAGCGGCCCGCGTGGTTCCAGCGGGTCCTGCGGGTGGACATGCGGATAGGCCTTGGCCGGGACATGCGGTAGCGATCCGAGCGGCAGCCGGAAGCCGACCGGTGAATCGCCCGGCACCAGAAAGAGCTTGCCGCGCCTGAGCTTCCACTTCTCCGAGCGCCAGCGCCGGTCGTCCGCTGCTGCTTGCCAGCGCTGCACCGGGATGACATAGCCGCTCGGCTTGCCGAGGCCGCGTTCGAAGACGCGGACCATACGGGCACGCTCTTCCGGATCCGACAGCTTCGGATCGAGCGGGTCGACGTTCTCCGGCAACTGGCCTTCCTTCACCAGCCAATGCCCGGTGTCCTCATAGGCCGGCAGCACATAGTCGGCGCCGAGGCCGAGCCGCTCGGACAGGCCGGCAGCGAGCGTCTCGACCGCGGCCGAGGTCGGCACCACCTCATGCTCGCGGTCGCCGCCGGTCTTGGCGCCCGGCTCCCGCGCGATCAGTGCCGCATTGCGCCAGATCGGCTCGCCATCCTCGCGCCAGTAGAGCGCGAAGGCCCAGCGCGGCAGGCTCTCGCCCGGATACCATTTGCCCTGGCCGTAATGCAGCATGCCGCCCGGCGCGAAGCGCTCGCGCAGGCGCCGGATCAGCACGTCGGCGCGCTCGCGCTTGGTCGGCCCGACCGCGGCGGTGTTCCATTCCTCGCCGGTCTGGTCGTCGATCGAGACGAAGGTCGGCTCGCCCCCCATGGTGAGGCGGACATCCTGCGTCTGGAGGTCCATCTCGACCTGCTCGCCGAGCGCGTCGAGCTCGGTCCAGGATGTGTCCGAGAAGGGCAGGGTGATGCGCGGCACCTCATGCACGCGCGTGACGCTCATGTCGAAGGCGAACTGCGTCTCGGCATAGCTCGCGACGCCGCTGACCGGGGCGGCCGAGCGGTAATGCGGCGTCGCTGCCAGCGGCAGATGGCCCTCGCCGGTGAGCAGGCCGGAGGTCGGGTCCATCCCGATCCAGCCGGCGCCGGGAAGATAGACCTCGGCCCACGCGTGCAGGTCGGTGAAGTCCTTGTCGGTGCCGCGCGGGCCTTCGAGCGGATCGATGTCCGCCTTCATCTGGATCAGGTAGCCGGAGACGAAGCGGGCGGCGAGGCCGAGATGCCTGAGGATCTGGACCAGCAGCCAGGAAGTGTCGCGGCAGGAACCGGACCTGAGCTGCAGCGTCTGTTCGGGCTCTTGCACCCCCGGCTCCATGCGGATGCCGTAGGCGATCAGGCGCTGGAGCCGCGCGTTGAGATCGACGACGAAGTTGACGGTGTTGGTCTTTTCGCGCGGGACGGAGGCAAGGAATTCGGTGAGTAACGGCCCGGCCTCCTCCTTGACCAGATAGGGCGCGAGCTCGTCATGGAGCTCCTCGGGATACGCGAAAGGGAATTCCTCGGCTTCGCTGGCGACGAAGAAGTCGAACGGGTTGATGATCGAGAGCTCGGTGACGAGATCGACCTCGATACGGAACTCGGTGACTGGCTCCGGGAAGACATAGCGCGCCAGCCAGTTGCCGTTCGGGTCCTGCTGCCAGTTCACGAAATGCTGTGCCGGCGTGACCTTGAGCGAGTAGCTCTTCACCGCCGAGCGGCAATGCGGCGCCGGCCGTAGGCGAATGATCTGCGGGCCGAGCGTGACCGGGCGGTCATAGCGATAATGGGTGAGATGGTGCAGTGCGGCGATGATGGCCAAGAGCGCGGACCCTGCTGTGCCATGGACCGGCCGGACTGGCCGCTGCCATCACGATAGCGGCAGGGAAAAGCGGGGCAAGCCGGTTCTTGCGCAGAAATGCGACGCCAATTCAGGCTGTTGCGCAACAAGCGTGCAAGCGCTCGCGGTTTGCACGGAAGCTGTTCGACACCGGCTGGACATCCGCCACGATCTGGCCACAGAGTGCGCGCCAACGGGCGCCCGGGAGTGCCCGCAGACAGCACAATGGGGATTTCCATGCGTCATGTAGCGAAACTGATGGCGGCTTCCGCCTTCGCCGCTTTGCTGGCGAGCGCCGCCCAGGCCCAGACGCCCAAAGACACCATCGTCATGGCCAAGCAGATCGACGACATCATCACGCTCGATCCGGCCGAGGCCTTCGAGTTCTCCGGCGTCGAGGCCGTCACCAATCTCTATGACAAGCTGATCGGAGTCGACCTCGCCAAGAACAACGCTCTCGTCGGCGAGCTCGCGCAGAGCTGGACCGTCAGCCCCGACCAGCTGACCTACACCTTCAAGCTCCGGCCTGGCGTCAAGTTCCACTCCGGCAACCCGCTCACGGCCGCCGACGTGGTCTATTCCTTCCAGCGCGCGGTGACGCTGAACAAGTCGCCGGGCTTCATCCTCACCCAGTTCGGCCTGAACAAGGATACCGTGCTGGAGAAGGTGAAGGCGGCCGACGACAACACCGTCGTCATCACCGTCTCGAAGCCATTCGCGCCGAGCTTCTTCTTGAACTGCCTGACCTCCGGCGTCGCCTCGATCGTCGACTCCAAGCTGGTCAAGGCCAACGAGAAGGACGGCGACTGGGGCAATGGCTGGCTCAAGCTCGCCTCCGCCGGCTCCGGCGCCTACAAGGTCCGCGCCTATCGCCCGAACGAGCAATATGCGCTCGACGCCAACGAGGGCTGGTACAAGGGCGCCCCGAAGACCAAGCGCATCATCGTCCGCCATGTCGCCGAGCCGGCCTCGCAGCGCCTGCTGCTGGAGAAGGGCGACATCGACATCGCCCGCAATCTCTCGAAGGACCAGCTCGCCGCGGTCAAGAGCAACGCCAACGTCAAGATCATCCAGGGCGACAAGGGCTACATCCTCTATCTCGGCCTGAACCAGAAGAACCCGAATCTTGCCAAGCCCGAGGTCCGCGAGGCCCTGAAATGGCTGGTCGACTACGACGCGATCGAGAAGAACATCGTCGAGGGCACCTATAAGGGCCACGAGTCCTTCCTGCCCAAGGGCTTCCTCGGCGCGATCGACGACAAGCCCTACAAGCTCGACGTCGCCAAGGCCAAGGAACTGCTCGCCAAGGCCGGCCTGCCGAACGGCTTCACCGTCACCATGGACACCCGCTCGGTCAACCCGATCACCGACATCGCCCAGGCGGTCCAGTCGACCTGGGCCCAGGCCGGCATCAAGCTCGAGATCCTGCCGGGCGACGGCAAGCAGACCCTGACCAAGTACCGCGCCCGCACCCATGACATCTATATCGGCCAGTGGGGCCCGGATTATCTCGACCCGCACACCAATGCCGAGACCTTCGCCATCAACGAGGACAATGGCGAGGACGCCAAGTCGAAGACGCTGGCCTGGCGCAATGCCTGGGACATCCCGGACATGACCAAGGTCACCCAGGCCAACGTGCTCGAGAGCGATGCGAGCAAGCGCGCCGCCGTCTACGGCTCGCTGCAGCGCGACCACCAGAAGGTCTCGCCCTTCGTCATCATGTTCCAGCAGATCGAAGTCTCGGCGCAGCGCAAGGGCGTCGACAATTGGGTGATCGGACCTAGCTCCGACACCAATTTCTACGCTCCGATCACCAAGAACTGAGGCACCCGCCAGAGGAACCCGCCGTAGCCCCTCACCAGGCTGCGGCGGGTTCTTGCTTTGCCGCTCTTCATGGGCGGGCGATGCCTCCAAGACCAAGAAAGGACGGAGCCGACGATGGTCGCCATCAGCGCACCGACGCCACCCGCCCCGCCGCGTGCCAAGAGCCGCGCCGCCCGCTGGGCCAAGATCCTCGGCCGCGAGCTGACCACGGTCGCGATCACCATCTTCGGCCTGCTGCTGGTCACCTTCCTGATCGCGCGGGTCATGCCGATCGACCCGGTGCTCGCCGTGGTCGGCGACCGCGCCCCGGCCGACGTCTATGACAAGGCGCGCCTCGCGCTCGGCCTCGACAAGCCCTATTGGCAGCAATTCGCCACCTATATCGGCAAGGTCTTCACCGGCGATCTCGGCACCTCCGTGCTGACCGCGCAGAAGGTCACCGACGACATCAAGACGGTCTTCCCGGCGACGCTGGAGCTGGCGACGCTCGGCACGCTGATCGGCGTGGCGCTCGGCGTCCCGCTTGGCATCCTCGCCGCCGTCAACCAGGGCCGCTGGATCGACCAGATCGCCCGCGTCATCGGCCTGATCGGCTATTCCATTCCCGTCTTCTGGCTCGGCCTGATGGGCCTGCTGCTGTTCTACGCCAAGCTCGGCTGGGTCGCAGGGCCCGGGCGCCTCTCGGTCGCCTATCAGGACTTCGTCACGCCGGTCACCGGCCTCGTCATGCTCGATGCCGCCATGCAGGGCGAATGGGAGGCGGTCATCGACGCCTTCTGGCACCTGATCCTGCCGGCCTCGGTGCTCGGCCTGCTCTCGGTCGCCTATATCAGCCGCATGACCCGCAGCTTCATGATCACCGAGCTGCAGCAGCAATATGTCGTCGCAGCAAGGGTGAAGGGGCTGTCGGAATGGCGCGTCGTCTGCGGCCATGCGCTCGGCAACGCCTTCGTGCCTTTGGTCACCGTGATCGCGCTCTCCTATATGCACCTGCTCGAGGGTTCGGTGCTGACCGAGACGATCTTCGCCTGGCCGGGGCTCGGCCGCTACATCACCAATGCGCTGCTCAACGCCGACATGAACGCGGTGCTCGGCGGCACGCTGGTGGTCGGCGCCGTCTTCATCGCGGTCAACCTGTTCTCCGACATCCTCGGCCGCGTGGCCGATCCGCGGGCCCGCTGAGGAGGATGGCCATGACCGATCACGCCACCTCTCCCGTCACCTGGCATGCCTGGCTGACCACGACCTCGCCGGAATCGCGCCGGCAGGCCAAGCTCGGCCAGCTCTACCGGCAATGGCTCGCTTTCAGGAAGAACCCGGCCGCCGTGGTCGGCCTGGTGATCGTGCTGGCGCTGCTGCTGCTCGCAGCCTTCGCGCCGCTGATCGCGCAGCATGACCCGTTGGCGCAGGCGCTCGACCAGCGCCTGCTCGCGCCCTCCGCCAAGCACTGGTTCGGCACCGACGCGCTCGGCCGCGACATCTTCAGCCGCGTCGTCTACGGCACCCGCGTCACGCTGGTGATCGTCATGCTCGTCGTCATCACGGTCGGGCCGCTCGGCCTGCTGATCGGCTGCGCCGCCGGCTATTTCGGCGGCTGGGTCGACACCGTGTTGATGCGCATCACCGACGTCTTCCTCGCCTTCCCGCGCCTCGTCCTGGCGCTCGCCTTCGTCGCGGCGTTGGGGCCGGGCCTGGAGAACGCCGTCATCGCCATCGCCTTCACGGCCTGGCCGCCCTATGCCCGCGTCGCCCGCGCCGAGACGATGATCATCCGCAATGCCGACTATATCTCGGCGATGCGCCTGCAGGGCGCCAGCCAGATGCGGATCGTGCTGAAGCATGTCGTGCCGATGTGCGTGCCCTCGCTGATCGTGCGCACCACCTACGACATGGCAGGGATCATCATCATCGCCGCCGGCCTCGGCTTCCTCGGCCTCGGCGCCCAGCCGCCGATCCCGGAATGGGGCGCGATGATCTCGACCGGCCGCGAGCAGATCTTCGACCAGTGGTGGGTCGCGACCTTCCCGGGCATCGCCATCTGCGTCGTCGCGCTCGGCTTCAACCTGCTCGGCGACGGGTTGCGCGACGTGCTGGATGCGAGGTGAGCACCATGGCTGACGCACCTCTGCTGACCCTCGACGACCTGCGCGTCGACTTCCACACCCCGACCGGCATCGTCAACGCGGTGCGCGGTTTGTCGTTCACGCTCGGCCGCGAAAGGCTCGGCATCGTCGGCGAATCCGGCTCCGGCAAGTCGATGACCGGCCGCGCCATCCTCGACCTGATCCCGCATCCCGGCGTGGTCACGGCCAAGCGCATGGAGTTCCGCGGCAAGGACCTGACGACAATGGACAAGGCGAGCCGGCGCAAACTGCGCGGCCGTCACATCTCCATGGTGATGCAGGACCCGAAATTCTCGCTGAATCCGGTCCAGACCGTCGGCGACCAGATCGCCGAGGCCTATCGCGTTCATCACAAGGCGAGCGCGCGGCAGGCCAAAGAGCGCAGCCTCTCGATGCTTGAGGCCGTGCAGATTCGCGAGCCCGGCCGCGTCTACGACCTCTATCCGCACGAGGTCTCGGGCGGCATGGGCCAGCGCGTGATGATCGCGATGATGCTGATCGCCGAGCCGGAGATCCTGATCGCCGACGAGCCGACCTCGGCGCTCGACGTCACCGTGCAGTTGCAGGTGCTGAAGATCCTCGACGACCTCGTCACCAGCCGCGGCATGGGGCTGATCTTCATCAGCCACGACCTGCATCTGGTGAAGTCGTTCTGCGACCGCGTCATCGTCATGTATGGCGGCAAGGCGATGGAGACGCTGCCGGCGAGCGAGCTCGACCGGGCCCAGCATCCCTATACCCGCGGCCTGCTCGGCTGCCTGCCCGACCTCGACCATCCGCGGGAGAAGCTCGCCACCCTCAACCGCGACCCGGCATGGCTGGCATGAGCACGAACTCCGCGATCAACGTCGACAAGCTCAACGTCTCCTTCGGCGACTCGCATG
This sequence comes from Rhizobiales bacterium 2SD, assembly GCA_005502805.1. Classification (GTDB taxonomy): domain Bacteria; phylum Pseudomonadota; class Alphaproteobacteria; order Rhizobiales; family Beijerinckiaceae; genus Allobosea. The sequence continues at coordinate 212,592 of SCMY01000005.1, forward strand.
TCGTGAAGGACCTCTCCTTCGCGGTCGAGCCAGGCGAGAGCTATGGCATCGTCGGCGAATCCGGCTCGGGCAAGTCGACCGTGCTGCGCGTGCTCGCCGGCCTCAACCGCGACTGGAGCGGCGAGGTCGACATTCTCGGCAAGCGCCAGCCCAAGATCCGCGACAAGGCCTTCTATCGCGCCGTCCAGATGGTCTTTCAGGACCCCTATGGCTCGCTGCATCCGAAGAAGACCGTCGACGACACCCTGGCTGAGCCACTCGCCATCCACGGCATCCGCGACGCCGAGACGAAGATCAGCCGCGCTCTGCAGGATGTCGGCCTGCCGGCCTCCTTCCGCTTCCGCTATCCGCACCAGCTCTCCGGCGGCCAGCGCCAGCGCGTCGCCATCGCCCGCGCCCTCGTGCTGGAGCCGACGATCCTGCTGCTCGACGAGCCGACCTCGGCGCTCGACGTCTCGATCCAGGCCGAGGTGCTGAACCTGCTGCAGGCGCTGCGCCACGAGCGCAAGCTGACCTATATCCTGGTCAGCCACGACCTCGCCGTCGTCGGTCATATGTGCGAGCGTTTGCTGGTCATGCAGTTCGGCCGCGGCGTCGAGGAGATGACCGCCGCGACGCTCGCCGCCCGCGCGCCGCAGACGGCCTATGCCCAGCAATTGCTGACGGCGAGCGAGGGTTTCAGGCGGGCGGGCTGAGACAAGGCGTCATGCTCGGGCCTGACTTGAGCATCTCAAGCCGGAGGAGGCTTCGGTCGGCGCCCTCTTGTCCTGAGATTCTCGGGTCTGCGCTTCGCTCCGCCCGAGAATGACGGCGTCCCGCCATCCCTGCGCCCAAAGCGTTTGGCAAGCTGCATGCTTGGTCGCATTGTCGTCGCAGGATTCGGTTCGACTGAACCGATCAGGAGTATGCCGCCATGGACGCCATCGCTGAACGCCTGCTGAAGCCGGAGGCTGCGCCGGAGCGCACGCCGGTACCGCCCTTCGACCTGGTGATCTTCGGCGCCGGTGGCGATTTGGCCCTGCGCAAGCTGTTCCCGGCGCTGGCCCAGCGCAACGAGGAGGGCGTGCTGCCGGAGGAGAGCCGTATCATCGGCATCGTCCGCAAGCAGGAGGATGTCGAGGGCATCCCCAACGAGATCGCCAGCAAGCTCGCCGCCGCTGGCCTGTCGCCGGATCGCATCGCCGCCTTCCGCCGCCGCCTCACCATGGTGCTGCTCGATGCGGTCAAGCCCGAGACCTATGGCGCGCTGAAGCAGGCGCTCGGCGACTCCCAGCGCGTACGCTCCTTCTATCTCTCGACGCCGCCCGACCTGTTCATCCCGATCTGCGAGAATCTCGCAAGCTCCGGCATCCTGACACCGACCTCGCGCGTCATCCTGGAGAAGCCGCTCGGCCGCGATCTCGCCTCGGCGCGCGAGATCAACGACGCCGTCGCGCGCATCCTGCCGGAGAGCCGGACCTACCGGATCGATCATTATCTCGGCAAGGAGACGGTGCAGAACCTCCTGGTGCTGCGCTTCGCCAACACGCTGTTCGAGCGCTCTTGGTCGAGCCGCGACATCGACAATGTCCAGATCACCGTGGCCGAGACGGTCGGGCTCGAATCCCGCGCCGGTTACTATGACAAGGCCGGGCATCTGCGCGACATGGTGCAGAACCATGTATTGCAGCTGCTCTGCCTGTTCGCGATCGAGCCGCCGAACCTGCTCGAAGCCGATGCGGTCCGCGACGAGAAGGTGCGCGTGCTCAAGGCGCTCAGGCCGATCGTCGGGCCGGATGTGCAACGCCACACGGTCCGCGGCCAGTACGGGCCCGGCGTGATCGACGGCCAGCGGGTCAAGGGCTATGCCGAGGAGCTCGGCCATGTCAGCGGCACCGAGACCTTCGTCGCCATCCGCTGCGAGCTCGACACCTGGCGCTGGGCCGGCGTCCCGATCTATCTGCGCACCGGCAAGCGCATGGCGCAGCGCTATTCCGAGATCGCCGTCACCTTCAAGCCGGTGCCGCATTCGATCTTCGGCCGCGCGCCCGGCTGCGAGGAGCTCTACGCCAACCGCCTGATCATCCGGCTTCAGCCCAATGACGGCGTCCAGCTCCAGCTGATGATGAAGGTGCCGGGCTCCGGCAAGCTCAAGGTCGTGCCGCGCCAGCTCGATCTGCGCTACGAGACCGCCTTCGACGTGCGCACGCCCGACGCCTATGAGCGCCTGCTCACCGACGTGATCCGCGGCGACCAGACCCTGTTCATGCGCCGCGACGAGGTCGAGCAGGCCTGGACCTGGGTCGATCCGATCCTTGCCGGTTGGCAGGAGTACTATCCGCAGCCGCATCGCTACGCCGCCGGCTCCTGGGGCCCGTCGCAATCGATCGGTCTGATCGAACGCGATGGCCGCTCCTGGGCCGATCCGGAGTTCAGCGAGTGAGCGCGGCCGGCCCGCTCGTCCGCCATCGCTTCGAGACGCTGGCTGACGCCTCCGAGGCGCTGGCCGAAGCGGTCGCGATCCGGCTGCGTGCGCTGGTCGCGCAGCAGGGCAGGGCGCTCATCGCCGTGCCCGGTGGCACCACGCCGGCTCGCTTCCTGGCGGCGCTCGGCGCGCATGAGCTGCCCTGGGAGAGCATCACGCTGATGCCGACCGACGAGCGCTTCGTCGCGCCCGACGATCAGGCCTCGAATGAACGCATGGTCAGGGCGGCCTTCGCGCCGCTGCGCAATGGCCGGACCCCGTTCGTCTCCTTCCACAATGCCGGCGACGATCTCGCCGCCGCGACGGCGAGCCTTGATCGTGTCCTGAAGGCCCTGCCGCCGCTCGATATCGTCGTCAGCGGCATGGGGGCGGATGGACACATCGCTTCGCTTTTCCCCGGCGAGACGGCGGCGCTCACTGCGCCGGCATCCATCCATGCCGTTGCTGCAAGCCCGCCCGACCTGCCACCGCGGCTCTCGCTCTCGCCGGGTAGGCTGCAGGGCGCCGGCTATCTCGCCCTGCTGATCTCGGGGCAGGAGAAGGACCGGGTGCTGGCTTCGGCGGCCGAACTGCCGGCGGCCTTCCCGGTCGGCCTGCTGCTTTCGCGTCCGCAGGGGCTCGACGTCTACTGGGCCAAGGCGTAAGCGAGGCGCGAAAGGAATCCTGCCGATGTCGATCGCTCCCGAAATCGCCCGCCTGAAGGCTTGCGGCGTCGTTCCCGTGGTCGTCATCGACGAGGCCGAGATCGCCGTGCCGCTGGCGGAAGCCCTGCTCGCCGGCGGCATCGATGTGATCGAGATCACGTTGCGCCGTCCGGCGGCGATGGCGGCGCTGGAGGTCGTGGCCAAGGAGGTGCCGGGCATCCTGCCCGTCGCCGGCACGGTGGTGACGTCGGCCCAGGCCGCCGAAGTCCACAATGCCGGCGCGCTCGCCGTGGTCAGCCCGGGCTTCACCGAGAGCGTCGACGAGGCGATGAAGAAGACCGGCCTGCCCTGGCTGCCGGGCGTCGCCACGGCCTCCGATTGTATGCGCGCCGTCTCGGCGGGCCGCCTGACCTGCAAGTTCTTCCCGGCCGAGCAAGCCGGCGGCGTCGCGGGCTTGAAGGCGCTCTCCGGTCCGTTTCCGCAAATGCAGTTCTGCCCGACCGGCGGCGTCTCGCTCGCCAATCTCGGCAACTACCTCGCGCTGCCGCAGGTGATCTGCGTCGGCGGCTCCTGGCTCGTACCGGCTGATGCCGTGAAGAACCGCGACTGGGCACAGGTGACGAAGCTGTCGCGCGAAGCTCGCGACAAGGTCGCGGAGCTGCGCGGCTAGTCCTCGCTCTGCACCGCGCTCCAGGCCAGTTCCTGCGCATAAGTGCGGATGTCGGCCGGCCAGCCCGCGGCCTGCCGGAAGAAGCCGACCTCGTCATTGGCGAAGAGCGCGCGCGTCGCCTCCTCGAAACCTGGCAGATTGCCGGCGAGCGCGTTCATGAAACGGTAGGTCGCCTCGCGGGCGATGCGCCCTTGCGTCGCGCCGCGATCACCGCGCCTGGCTTCGTCGATCAGGCGTCGCAGCGCCTGCGAGGCGCCGCCCGGCTGTGCCGACAGCCATTCCCAGTGACGCGGCAGCAAGGTCACCTCGCGCGCGACCACGCCGAGCTTCGGCCGGCCGCGTCCGCGCGGCTCGTCGCCCAGCCGCGCCACGATCTCGGCTGGCGTGCCGCGCAAGTCGAGGTCGACCACCCGTCCGGTCGCATCGTCGAAGGTCAGCAGCGTCGCGTCGGGGCGCTCGCTGAGGCGTTGCCGCACGGCGAGTGCGACCTCGGCCAGGCGGCCGCGGGCCAGGATGCTGTTGCCGTCGAAGGCGGTGGAAAGGCGGTCGGCGTCGGACATGATCGGTTCCTGAGTGATGCAATAAAATACCCGGATAAAAATACTTGAGTCAATATTGCCCGGGTGATATTTGCCGCGACCTCATTGAAGGAGGGCGCGATGCGTCACGAGGACAGGAAGGTCGCCGTCGCGGCCTATAAGGAGCGCAAGGTCGTCGCCGGCATCTATCTGCTGCGCTGCCTTGCGACCGGCGAGCTCTGGGCCGGGCAGGCGCCGGATCTCTCGACGATCCGGAACCGCGTCTGGTTCACGCTGCGCCATGGCAGTCATCGCCGGCGAAAACTGCAGGCGGCCTGGAACGCACATGGCGAGAGCGCTTTCGCCTTCGAGGAGATCGAGCGGCTCGACGAGAGGGCGCTGGAGGCCGGCCGCGAGCGCGTCATGAAGGCGCGGCTGGCGCATTGGTGCGCGGAACTGGGAGCGGAGGCCGTGTGAGGTCGGGAGGCGGGCGGCCGAAGCGCCGGGCAGGCTCAGCGGGCTTCGGGCCCGACGCGATACAGGGCGAACCGGGCGCCCGATGCGACAGGCTCCAGAAGCGGCGAGCGAAGCGCCCCTCCCCTAGGATTGACCAGAAGCAGGTAGTCGAAGTCGCGCGTCCAGTTCCTGACATAGCCGAGGTCGTCGGGGGGAACGGCACCGCCCGCATAGGCCTGCAGCAGGTCCCAGGGGATCGCCGCGCCCTCGAGCAGTTTCAGGTGCTGGACCGAAGGATGGGGCCGCAGCGGCTGCTTGCCGGGCGAGGTGAAGAGGGTCGGCACGAACGCGTCGCGCGTATGAACGGCGAGCGTCGCTGCGTGGTACATCGGATAGTCAAGGAGATCGGCAGGCGGGTCTTCCTCTGCGCCGAGTCCTGCCGGGAGCAGGCGCGATCCCGATGGAATGCGCTCGATCGCCGCGATCAGGGCACGATACTCAGCGCGGTAGCCCAACTGGACGACGATGGCGAAGCCGGCATTGGCCAGGCAGGCCAGGACGAGCACTGCGCCGAATATCCGGGCGGTTTGTGCGCGCGGGAAATGCGCGGCGGCGAAGGCGGGCAGGATCAGCAGCGCTGCGACCAGGATGCGGCCATCGACGAAGGCCGTGTCGAAGAGCCTGAACGGCAGCGCCAGGAAGAGCAGCGCAAAGCCTGCGGCCAGCCAGGGGCCCGGACCGACGAGACGAAGCCGGCCGCGCGTGAAGGTGAGGCAGAGCGGAATGGCGAGAAGCAGCGTCAGCGCCAGCGAGACTTCGCGGCTCCAGCCGTTCAATATGCCCAGCCAGAACAGCTTGGCGCCTGCGGACCAGCTCGTGCCGGCCCCGCCGATCGCGCCGCCGCCGACGCCGGCCAGGGCTGCGACCGCGATCGCCGGCACGGCCATGCCAAGGAACAGAATGGCGGTTCGGCGCAGCGGCGGGGCCTCTTGCTTCAGGCGCCAGAGCTCGATCATGCCGATGGCGAAGCCATAGATGCCGAGCGCGAACAGATGCGCGAAATAGAGGGCCACGACCGCGATCGCATGCACGGCGAGGCGTAAGCGGAGCCGGTGGTCGGCGAGCCATATCCAGCTCGCCAGGGCGAACAGGGCAAGGCCGAGAGCGAACTCGAAGTTCACGAAGCCGAAGGCGAACGGCGTCGCGTAGAGCAGCAGGCAGGCGATGACCGAGGCGGCCAGTGCGCTGCCGCCGGCCGCTGCGGCAAGGGTTGCGGCGCCGCCGATGATCAGGGCCTGCGAGGCGAGATAGAAGGCTTTCGTCGCGGCCTCGACGCCGATCCAGCGCGCGACCGGCGGCACGATCATATCCATGGCCAGATTGGCATAGGGCGCCCAGACGACCTGGTAGAGCGGATGTTCCAGGGTGGTGCCAGCCCGGGCGAGGATCGACATGCGGGCGAGGTGGTTCGGGTAGTCCACCATCGCCGGAATTTCGGCGAGCAGCACCGGCAGCATGCAGAACGCAGCCAGGCAGGCCAGCGCTGCCCAGTTGCCGAGCGAGGTTGGTACAGAGGCGGGGCGAACAAGCGCCGGGGCGGCGGGGGCGGGCATAGGCGGACGTTGGAACCTGACAATCTCAGGACCAGACTACGCGCGAATCGTATACATCCTGTTCGATGCGGAGCTCGCCGTCCGGTTCCTGACCAGCTAAGCGGGTAAAGCGCTAGCGTAGCCGCTCCACCACCAGATCCGCGATCGCCAGCGAGCTCGTCAGGCCGGGGCTCTCGATGCCGAGCAGGTTGACCAGCCCCGGTACGCCGTGCACCGCCGGCCCGTCGATGCGGAAATCCGGCATCGGCTCGCTCGGTCCATGCAGCTTCGGCCGGATGCCGGCATAGTCGGCGACGAGCGCATTGTCCGGCAAGGCGGGCCAATAGGTCCGGATCGCCGCATAGAATTTTTCGGCGCGAGCGGGATCGACGATCAGGTCCTGGTCGCTCTCGACCCATTCGACGTCGGGGCCGAACTTGACGCGGCCGGCCATGTCGATGGTGGCATGGATGCCGAGGCCGGCCGCTTCCGGCACGGGATAGACCAGGTGGCTGAAGGGCTGCTTGCCGAGCAGCGAGAAGTAGTTGCCCTTGGCGAAGGACTGCTTCGGCACATGCGCAGCCGGGAAGCCGTCGAGCTTGCCGAGCAGGCGCGGGGCGCCATGTCCAGCCGCGTTGACCACCGTGTTGGCGCTATAGGTCGCCGGGTCCTCGCCGCCGAAATCGACGCTGAAGCCGTCGGCCTCGCGACGCCAGGCCAGGATCGGCGTGTTCAGCGCCAGCGAGCCGCCGGCCGCTTCGCATTCGCCGAGCAGCGAGAGCATCAGGGCGTGGCTGTCGACCACGCCGGTCTCGGGCGAGAGCAGGGCGACCTCGCAGGTCACCTCTGGCTCCAGCGCCTTGGCCTGCGCACCATCAAGCCAGCGTAGTGAGGTCACCCCCGAGGCCTCGGCGCGGGTCGCGATCGTCTCCAGCGCAGGGCGCTGGCCGGCATGGGTGCCGACGATCAGCTTGCCGCAGGCTTTGTGCGGCAGGCCGCGTTCGCTGAGATAGGCGTAGAGGAGCTTGCGCCCCTCGACGCAGACCCGGGCCTTCAGCGAGCCCGGCGGATAATAGATGCCTGCATGGATGACCTCGCTGTTGCGGGCCGAGGTCTGCGTGCCGATGCCGTCAGCGGCCTCGGCGATCACGACCTCGCGCCCGGCGAGCGCCAGCGCGCGCGCCGTCGCGAGGCCGACGACGCCGGCCCCGATCACCAGGCAATCGATGTCGCTCATGCCGAGCGCTGCGGCATCGCCATCTCGACCAGGCTCGCCCAGTAGGTCATGCCCACGGGAATCGCCTTGTCGTTGAATTCATAGGCGGGGTGGTGCAGCCCGGCGGACTCGCCATTGCCCATGAAGATGTAGGCGCCGGGGCGCTCCTCCAACATGAAGGAGAAATCCTCCGAGCCCATGGTCGGCGGCACGGTGGTGTCTATCGCCTCCTTGCCGAAGGTGCTCTTGGTCGCGCTGGTGACGAAGTCGGTCTGGCCGGCATGGTTGAAGGTGACCGGATAGCCGCGCTCGTACTCGATCTCGAACTTCAGGCCGAAGGCCTGGCAGGTGCCGGTGACGATCTCGCGGAAACGTTTCTCGGCGAGGTCGCGCATCTCCGGCGAGAGCGAGCGCACCGTGCCCTTGATCACCGCATGCTGCGGGATGACGTTGAAGGCTTCGCCGGCCTGCAGCGCGGTGACCGAGACCACGACGGAATCGAGCGGGTCGGCATTGCGCGAGGCGATCGTCTGCAGCGAGGTGACGATCTGGCAGGCGGAAACCAGCGGATCGATCGTCTCGTTCGGCTTGGCGGCATGGCCGCCGCGGCCTTCGAGCTTGATCAGGAAGCGGTCGGCCGCCGCCATCATCGGCCCCTTGCGGATGGCGAACTGGCCGATCGGCAGGCCGGGCATGTTGTGCAGGCCGTAGACCTCCTGCACGCCGAAGCGCTCCATCAGCCCGTCCTTGCACATCTCGCGGCCGCCGCCGCCGCCTTCCTCGGCCGGCTGGAAGATCACGATCGCGGTGCCGTCGAAATCGCGGGTCTGCGCCAGATACTTGGCGGCGCCGAGCAGCATGGCGGTGTGGCCGTCATGGCCGCAGGCGTGCATCTTGCCGGCCACGGTCGAGCGGTGCTCGAGATTGGTCTCCTCATGGATCGGCAGCGCGTCCATGTCGGCGCGCAGGCCGATGACCTTGCCGGAATCCCGGCCCTTGCCCTTGATCACGCCGACCACGCCGGTGCGGCCGATCCCGGTGACGACCTCGTCGACTCCCCACTCCTTCAGCTTGTCGGCGACGATGCCGGCGGTGCGCTGCACGTCGAAGAGCAGCTCGGGATGGCGGTGGAAGTCGCGGCGGATCGCGCTGATCTCGGGCTCGATCGCGGCGATGAGATCGGATTTGGGCATGGTGTCCTCGACAGGTCGCGGCTTTGCAGGAAACGGGTTGCCAAGCGCGCAGGCTAGCCCGGAGGCATGCATCCTGTCCAAGCCGATTGCGGCATGAGGGGTGGGAGGCTGGCGAATGCGTCACGCCGCCTGTCCACATCGCTGCGAAAGGGTTAAGAGCGGCGGGGCCGGAGCGTGTCGCTCCCGATGAATCCCGAGCTTGCGAGTGCTGTGATGTCCGAGGCGAACACGATCCGCGACGTGACGATCCCGGAATTGCCGAACCATTACCGCGGCAAGGTCCGCGAGAACTACGACCTGCCGGACGGACGCCGTATCATCATCGCCACCGATCGGCTCAGCGCCTTCGACCGCGCCATCGCCTGCATCCCGTACAAGGGCCAGGTGCTGACGCAGACGGCGCGCTTCTGCTTCGAAAAGACGGCCGACATCTGCCCCAACCACGTCCTCGACTATCCCGACCCGAATGTCGTGGTCGGCCAGCGTCTCGATATCCTCCCCGTGGAGATCGTGGTGCGCGGCTATCTCGCCGGCACGACCGGCACCTCAATCCTGACCATGTACAAGCAGGGGCAGCGGGAAATGTACGGCGCCTCCTTCCCCGACGGCCTTCGCGACAACGAGGCGCTGCCGCAGGCGATCATCACCCCGACCAGCAAGGCCTTCGACGGCGGCCATGACGAGCCGCTCTCTCCGGCTGAGATCCTCGAACAGGGCCTGCTGACCAAGGCGCAGTGGGAGACGCTGTCAGGCTATGCACTGGCACTGTTCGCCCGCGGCCAGAAGCTTGCGGCCGAGCGTGGCCTCATCCTCGCCGACACCAAATACGAGTTCGGCACCGATGCCGAGGGCAGGATCGTGCTGGCGGACGAGATCCACACCCCCGATTCCAGCCGCTACTGGTTCGCCGGCAGCTATCCCGAGCGCTTCGCGAAGGGCGAGAAGCCCGAGAGCTTCGACAAGGATTTCGTGCGCAACTGGGTCGCGGCCCGCTGCGACCCCTATAACGAGCCGATCCCGGCGATCCCGGAGGAGCTGATCGAGCAGACCTCGCAGGTCTATATCAAGGCCTTCGAGACGATCACTGGCAAGGCTTTCGAGCGGCCGGCGGCGGACGTCGCCCCGCTGGAGCGGATCAGACGGAACCTGGCGCGCTATTTCTGAGGCGCGCCAGGCTTGGAGGAGCGGTCATTCCGGCTGTATGCCGGCCGCCTTGACGATCTCGGCCCATTTCCTGATTTCGACGGGTACGAAGGCCTTGAGCTCATCCGGTGTGCTGCCTTCGGGCTCGATGCCGGCGGCGAGCAGGCGCTCTTGGGTTGTCTTGTCGTTGAGTGCAGCGGTGAAGGCCTGGTTGAGCTTGTCGATCACCGGGCGCGGCGTCTTCGCCGGCGCGAAGGCGGCGAACCAGGCGGCGAGGTCGTAGCCGGCGACGCCGGCCTCCGCCATCGTCGGCAGATCGGGAGCGAGCGGGCTGCGCTTGCTCGTGGAAACCGCGAGCCCGTTGATCTTGCCGGCCTTCACCTGCGGCAGCGTCGTCGAGATGTCGGCAAAGACGATCGCGATCTGGCCGCCGAGCAGGTCGGTGATTGCCTGCGGATTGCTGCGATAGGGCACATAGGTCAGGTCGAGACCCGCAAGCGATTTCAGCATCTCGCCGGCGATGCGCGATGAGCTCGATCCGGCGCCGAAGGTGAGCTTGCCGGGATTGGCCTTGGCATGGGCGACAAGCTCCGCGACCGTCTTTGCCGGCACGGAGGGATGCGTCGTCAGCGCCAGCGTGATCGTGCCGAGCTTGCCGACCGGCTCGAAATCCTTGACCGCGTCGTAGGGCACGCTCTTGAGCAGGCTCTGATTGGCGCCGTGGGTGGTGTTGGTGGTGATCAGCAGCGTGTGGCCGTCGGCGTCGGCCCGGGCCACGTTTTGTGCCGCGAGGATGCCGCTGGCGCCTGGCGCATTCTCGACCACGACCGGCTTGCCGAGGCTTCTCGACAGGTGCTCGCCGAGGATGCGTGCCAGTGCGTCGGTGGCACTGCCGGCGGCGAAGGGCACGACGAATTTCAGGTTCTTGCTGGGAAAGTCCTGTGCCGCGGCCGGCAGCGCCAGACCGGTTGCGATCATGGCTGCGCTCGACAGCAGCCAACGCCTCGTCCTCACCATCTTTTCCTCCCTTGTTTCGAATCGTTGTCTGAGAGCGTCTGCGCCTTGTGTCAGGCGTCGGGTATGTCGAAATCGAGCAGGGCCGAGCTCAGGCTCTTGCCGTGCGTGTCGAGGATGAGCGAGCGGGTAACGCCGCCGCCGAGCGCCTGGCGCATCACGAAGTTCAGGGCGCCGAGGCTCGGGATCTCGTAGCGGATGACTTCACCGGCAACGAGCGCGCCGAAATGCGCCTTGACGCGCGTCGCCGTGACCTCTTGTGCCAAGCGGGCATAGTCTTTCGGGTCGAAGGCGATCAGCGAAATGCTGGAGGTGTCGCCCTTGTCGCCGGTGCGGGCATGGGCGATCTGGCGCAGCTTCATCTCAGCTCTCCAGCATGTGCACGGCCGGCGCGACCTGCGTGCGCGGCAGATAGGTCGAGAGCACGCCGAGCACCTCGCGGACAGAGGTGGTGACGCCGCCGCCGCCGGCCGGGCCGTTGGTATAGAGTGTCTCGACCTCGCGCCCGATCCGCTCTGCTTCCGCGCGGCTCGTGGTCCGCCCGGCGACGCGGGCGCGCACTTCATAGGGCTCGTGGCCGCCTCTGGCCGAAAGCGCCGTGCCGTGAAGTGCGTCGAGGCCGATCAGGTCGAAGCGCAATTCGCTCGCCGCGACGCCGGTCAATGCCAGCCGCTCGCGCACGATGGCGAGGGCGAGCTCGCCACGAGCTCTCGCGCCCGGTCCGGCATAGGAGATCTGGCCCTCGCCGGTGAAGCCCTCGGCCACGCCGAGCGAGACCTTCAGCAACTCGGGCCGCAGCTGGCCGCTCGCGCCCTCGACCAGTACCCGATTGGGGCCGATCTGCGTCACGCGGACCTGCGAGAAATCCGCGATGACGTCTGGCGTTAGGTAGCGAGCGGGATCGTGCAGTTCGTAGAGGATCTGTTCCTTGCAGGTCGCTGGCGTGACCTGCCCGCCCGAGCCTTCGACCTTGGTGACGACGACGCTGCCATCTTCCGAGACCTCGCCGATCGGGAAACCGAGCCGGGCGAGGCCCGCGACGTCCTTGACGCCGGGGTCGGCGAAATAGCCGCCGGTCACCTGCCCGGCACATTCGAGCAGATGGCCGATCAAGGTCGCTTGGCCAAGCCGGTGCCAATCGTCGAAGGACCAGCCAAAGGCGTGGACGAGCGGCCCGACGAAGAGGGAGGGGTCGGCTGCCCGGCCGGTTATGACGATGTCGGCGCCTTCAGCCAGCGCTGCGGCGATCGGCTCCGCGCCGATATAGGCGTTGGCGGAGACCAGGCTGTCGCCGAGCGCGGACACCGGCTTGCCGTTCTCTTCGATCGAGAGCTTGCTTCCGGCTATTGTCTCAAGCGCGTCGTCGCCGGTCACGGCAGCGATCTTGAGGCCGGAGAAGCCGAGCTTGCCGGCGATACGAGCCGCCGCTTCGGCGGCTGCCAGCGGATTGGCTGCGCCCATGTTTGTCACGATCCGTGTACCGGCCTGCCGACAGGGAGCGAGCACGGCTTGGAGGCGTTCACCGAGCAGGGGATCGAAACCGGCTGCCGGGTTCTTGCGCCGCGCCTGCTGCGCCAGGGCGATCGTGCGTTCGGCCAGGCACTCGAAGACGAGATAGTCGAGCGCCCCCTTCTGGGCGAGCTCGATCGCCGGCTCGATCCTGTCGCCGGCGTAACCTGCTCCTGCCCCGATCCGTAGCGTTTTCATGCGTTCTTCCATGCCGGCATCAGGAGCATGTCCAGATTTATCAAACAATTGAAATAATTAGATTACAGTAATAGACAAGAGCTATGAGCCTCGATGTCCGGCAGTTGCGCGCCTTCGTGACGGTCGCCGAATGCGGCAGTTTCACCCGTGCCGCAGCCAGCCTGAACCTGTCGCAACCCGCGCTCACCGTTCAGATCCGCAAGCTCGAGCAGGCGCTCGGCGTGCGCCTGTTCGACCGCAACACCCGCGTGGTCGCCTTGACCCGCAACGGCGCCGAGCTCCTGCCGACACTCGGCCGTATCCTGCGCGACCTCGACGGTGTTCTGGCCGAGACGCGCCAGCTCGTGACCATGCAGCGCGGCGTCGTCCGGCTCGCCGTGCTGCCTTCCTTCGCGTCGGGCGTGCTACCGGAGGTGATTGCCAGGTTCAGGGCGCACCACCCCGGCATCGATTTCACCATCCGCGACGTGATCGCCAGCGGTGTCGCTGCGCTGGTCGCCAGCGGAGAAGCTGATCTGGGCCTCACCGGCGGCGTCGTCGCGCATCCCGATCTCGAAGCCTTGTTGCGCGGGGTCGACCGTATGCATGCCGTCTACCCTGAAGCTCATCCCCTCGCGCAACGCCGCAGGATCGGGATCGCCGATCTTGCAACGTACCCGCTCATCCTGATGGATGCCGCGACCAGCGTGCGGCAGGTCGTCGACGCTGCCTTCGCTGCAGCCGGGATCACTCCACTTGTCGGCGCCGAGGTCACCTATATGTCGAGCGCCGTCGGCATGGTCAGGGCCGGCCTCGGCATCGCCATCCTGCCCGGCTCCGCCATGGAGGTCAGGGCGGAACGCAGCCTGCGTTCGCAGCGCATCGAGGGCGACGGTTTTGCCCGTCCTGTCGCTGTGGTGAAACGGCGTGGTCGGACACTGCCGCCGGCGAGCGAACGCTTCCTGGCGGAACTCGGCCAGGTGCTGGCAGTGGAAGGCTGATTGCCGCAGGCGGCGGCCTTGGAACAGCCAAAGTGCTCGCGCGTTGTTGTTGGACGATCTTTCGTTTCGAATGGGAGGCTGCCATGCGCCGCCTGATCGCTCTCGCTGCGTCTGTCGTCCCTCTGTTGGCTTTTTCTGCCAATGACGTTCCGGCGCAGGTGCCCGGCGCCGTGCCGGCTTTTGGTGGAGGCGCCCGTGCAGGCGGCGGCTTCGGGGGTGGTTCAGGCCGGGCATTGTCCGGCGGCGGCTTCGGTGGTTATCGCGGAGCGGTTCCGGCTGGAGGCTATGGCTACAGGGGAGGGGTCTATCGCGGCGGCGGTGGCTGGGGGCACCGGCCCAATCGCTGGCACGGTGGCGGCTACTACGGGCGCCCGGGCTACTGGCGGCGTGGCTACTATGGTGGCTGGGGCTGGGGCGCGGGAGGCTTGGCGGCTGGCGCCATCCTCGGCGGGGCGGCAGCGTATCCCTATTATTATGGCACGCCCTATTATGACGAGCCGCCCGTTTACTATCGCCGGCCCTACTACAGGGCTCCGGTGTCATCCGGCATAGGCGACTACTGCCAGACACCCGTTCGGACGTGCAAGCTGATCAACCCGGCCGATCTTGGCGCCAGCTGTTCCTGTCGCGTAGCGGGCGGACGGGCGCGCGGCAGCGTTATTCCTTAGGAGCTGTGCACGAAGCCGAAGGCGCGCCGATTTCCGGCGCGCTTTTTCCTCGTGTCAGACCCCGAACTCCTGGCGCCAGCGTTCGATGTCGTCGAGCGCGACGTTTGAGCCGCACAGCACCAGCGCGACGCGGTCACCTGGCTTGAATTGGTCCTTGCGCGCCATTGCGGCTGCGACTGTGCAGGAGGCCGCAGGTTCGAGCAGGACGCGCCCGTTCTGCAGCACCCAGACCAGCTCCCGCACCGCTTCCGCGTCGGGCACGACCACGATCTCCTCGAGAAACTGGCGTGCCGCCGCCATGGTCCGCTCGGTCGCGAAGGGGGCGCCGAGCGTGCGCGCGATCGAGGTCGGACGGATCGGCACCGGCTTCCCGGCTTCGAGCGCCTGGGCCATCGTCGTTGCGCCTTCGGTCTCGACGCCGTGGATGCGCACGGCCGGGTCGAGCCCCTTCAGCGCCGCGCCGACGCCGGCCGAGAAGCCGCCGCCGCCGATCGAGATGAAGACATGGTCGATCCGCCCGCCGGCATCGGCTGCGAGTTCGAGGCCGACCGTGCCATGGCCGGCGATGATGGCGGGGTCGTCGTAGGAATGGACATGGGTCATGCCCTTGCCCTCGTATTCCTCAGCCTTTGAGAAGGCGGCGAGCGCATCCTCGCAGAGCTCGACCTCGCCGCCGGCTTCCTGCGTCAGGCGGATGTTGAGCGGGGCCACGTTCTTCGGCATCAGCACCAGCGCCTTGATGCCGAGCATGCTCGCGACCAGCGATACCGCGATGGCGTGGTTGCCGCCGGAGACGGTGACGACGCCGCGCGCCCTTTCGGCGTCGGAGAGCCCGAGCAGCTTGTTGTAGCAGCCGCGAACCTTGAACGAGCCGGCGAGCTGCAGGCTCTCGACCTTGACCACGGTCTCGACGCCGAGGCGGGCCGAGAGGCCGGCGCTCATGAAGGTCGGCGTGCGCCTGACCTTGCCGGCGATGCGGTTGGCGGCGGCCTGGATGTCGGCGAGGGTGACGTCGAAGGACATGGCGGTCTCACGGGATTTTTGCTTGGCCGGCACATGAGCGCGCCGGGCGCAGCCCGGTCAAGCGCGCAGAAGCGATTGACGACAGGCAATGCCAGCGTAGCCTGCCGGCACGGTTCATGCCTGTCGGCCAGTTCAGTGGAGATTTCTACCCGTGCGTTATTCCCCCAAGGAGATGCTGGCCAAGCTGGTGTCGTTCAACACCGAGTCCTGGCGCAGCAATCTCGAGCTGATCCATTTCTGCCGCGACTACCTCGCCGCGCATGGCGTCGAGAGCACGATCGTGCCGAGCCCGGACGGGGAGAAGGCCAATCTCTACGCGACCATCGGCCCGCAGGTCGAAGGCGGTATCGTCCTCTCCGGCCATACCGACGTCGTTCCGGTCGAGGGCCAGGATTGGAGCTCCGATCCGTGGACGCTGACCGAGCGCGACGGCAAGCTCTATGGCCGCGGCTCCTGCGACATGAAGGGCTTCGACGCGATCGCGCTGGCCCTCGTGCCGGAGATGCTCGAAGCCGGGTTGAAGCGGCCTTTCCACATCGCGCTCTCCTATGACGAGGAGGTCGGCTGCATCGGCGCCGCGATCATGATCGATGCCATGGCGGAGTCGGGCTTAAAGCCCTCGGCGGTGATCGTCGGCGAGCCCTCGATGATGCAGGTTGTCACCGGCCACAAAGGCGGCACCCGCATGAAGACGACGGTGCGCGGCCACGCCGTGCATTCGAGCCGCGTCGACATCGGCGTGCCCGCCGTGATGGTCGCCGGCAAGCTGATCGCCTGGCATGACGAGGTCATGCAGGAGAACAAGGCGAAGGCGCAGCCCGGTATCCCGTTCGAGCCGCCCTATTCGACGCTGCATGTCGGCGTCGTCGCCGGTGGCACGGCGGTCAACATCACCGCTGAGCACGCCAGCTTCAGCCATGAGGTCCGAGTCATGCCGGGCGACGGTGCTGACTATGTTGCGCGCTACCGGGCGAAAATCGCTGAACTCGAGGGGCCGATGAAGGCGATCGCGCCCGAGACCGGCATCACCATGGAGATCACCTCGCAGACGCCGCCACTGGCACCGGAGAAGGAGGGCGCTGCCGAGACGCTGTCGCGCCGCATCACCGGCGACAATGCCAGCCATGTCGTCGCCTACGGCACGGAGGGCGGCCTGTTCCAGGCGGCTGGCTGGTCGACGGTGGTCTGCGGACCCGGCGACATTGCCCAGGCGCACCAGCCGGACGAGTTCCTCACAGTGGCCCAGCTCGATGCCGGCACCGCCTTCGTCCGTGCGCTGATCACGGAATTGGCCCGCTGAGCGCGCAGGGCGGGGCGCTTCATTGCAAGCCTTTGCCCCGCCCTTCGCAGCTTCGTGCGTCACATTAGTAAGATTCGCAACAAAGTTCGATCTGGAACGAAGTCGATCGGCCGCACTGGACGCGGGCTTCGAACCGTCATTAATCTGCCGTCTTCGTCGGCCTGCCGCCAAAATAAGCAGGCAGCCGGCACCGCTCCTGGGGAGGAGTGGTTTCTAGCCAACCGGGAGCAGTCTCACATGTCGTTCAAGACCCATTGCCTGGCAGCCGTTGCCGCCCTGGCCTTGATGTGCGGGGCTGTGCAAGCCCAGACCTTGCGATACGCCAACCAGGGCGAGCTCAAGTCGCTCGACCCCTATACCGTCAACGAGACCACCACCAACGCCCATCTCGGCCACCCCTATGAGGGCCTGACGGCGCGCGGCAAGGACCTCAAGATCGAGCCGGCACTCGCCGAGAAATGGGAGATCTCGCCGGACGGCCTCAAGTGGCGCTTCTTCCTGCGCAAGGGCGTCAAGTTCCATGACGGTTCGGATTTCACCGCCGATGACGTGATCTTCTCGGCCGATCGCGTCCGCGCCCAGGGCTCGAACTTCACCACCCGCATCCCGACCAGCGCCAAGTTCGTCAAGGTCGACGACCACACGGTCGACGTCGTCCTGACCGCGCCGAACCCGATCCTGAACGCGCAGTGGGACACCTGGTACATCATGTCGAAGAAGTGGGCGGAGGCGAACAACGCCGTCGCTCCGACCCCTGCCGCCGCGACCACCCCGAGCCATGCCTCGCTCAACGCCAACGGCACCGGCCCCTACAAGATCGAGAGCCATCAGCCGGGCGTGAAGACCGTCTTCAAGCTCAACGAGAACTACTGGAAGAAGATCGAAGGCAACATCAAAGAGGTCATCTTCACCCCGATCTCCTCGGACGCGACCCGCGTCGCCGCGCTGCTCTCCGGCGAGGTCGATGTGATCGAGCCGGTTCCGATCCAGGACATCCAGCGTGTCAACGCCTCCGGCAACGCCCAGGTCCTGACCGGCCCCGAGCTGCGCACCATCTTCCTCGGCTTCGACCAGACCCGCGACGAGCTGCTGGAGTCGAGCGTCAAGGGCAAGAACCCGTTCAAGGACCCGAAGGTCCGCCAGGCCTTCTTCCAGGCGATCGACATCGAGACGATCAAGAGCCGCGTCATGCGCGGGCTCTCGACCCCGTCGCCACTGATGATCGCGCCGGAGCTCTATCCGCATGCCGGCTTCATCCGCGCCAAGTTCGACACCGAAGCCGCCAAGAAACTGCTCGCCGAGGCCGGCTATCCGAACGGCTTCGAGCTCGGCATGGACTGCCCGAACGACCGCTACGTCAATGACGGCCAGATCTGCCAGGCCGTGGTCGGCATGCTCGCCCGCATCGGCGTCAAGGTGAACCTCAACGCCCAGCCCAAGGCGCAGTACTTCGCCAAGGTGCTGAAGCCGGGCGGCTACAAGACCTCGTTCTACCTGCTCGGCTGGACCCCCGGCACCTTCGACAGCCACAATGTCCTCTATGACATCCTTGGCTGCCGCGACGTCGCCGGCTCCTCGCGCGGTGAGTCGAACCTCGGCAATTACTGCAACAAGAAGGTCGACGAGCTGACCGACAAGATCCTGGTCGAGTCGGATACCGCCAAGCGCAACGCCATGATCGGCGAGGCCTACAAGATGACCGTCGACGAGTTCTCCTACATCCCGCTGCACCAGCAGGCCCTGGCCTGGGGTGTGTCGAAGAAGGTGAAGCTCGCCCAGCGCGCCGACAATTCGGTGCTGCTCTACTACGCCACCAAGGAGCAGTGAGGGCTTGAAGGGCGCGTAGGCGAGAGCCTACGCGCCCTTTCTCCATCTGCAGCAGAGAGGCCGTTCCGCACGGGACGGCTTCGGTTTCCTTGTAAGGGCGAACATGCTCGCATTTGTCCTGCGCCGGCTGTTCCAGTCGCTGATCGTGATGCTCGCTGTTGCGCTCATCGCCTTCACCATGTTCCGTTTCGTCGGCGATCCGGTGAACCAGATGGTCGGCGTCGACACGCCGCAGGAACAGGTCGCGCAATTGCGCCAGACGCTCGGTCTCGACGAGCCGGTCGTCGTCCAGTTCGCGCGCTACATCTACAATGCCGCGCGGCTCGAATTCGGCGTCTCCTACCAGTTTCGCCTGCCGGTGATCTCGCTGCTCGGCGAGCGTGCCCCGGCGACGCTGGAGCTCGCCTTCATGTCGGCGCTGTTCTCGCTGCTCGTCGGCATCCCCATGGGCGTCTACACGGCGCTGCGCCGCGACAGCTGGCTGGCCAAGATCTTCCAGACGGTCTCGCTGGTCGGCATCAGCCTGCCGACCTTTCTGATCGGCATCCTGCTGATCTACCTGTTTTCGGTGACGCTGGGCTGGCTGCCCTCCTTCGGGCGCGGCGAGGTGGTCAAGCTCGGCAACTGGTGGACGACGGGCCTGCTGACCGCTTCGGGCTGGAAGGCGCTGATCCTGCCCTCGATCACGCTCGGCCTGTTCCAGATGACGCTGATCATGCGCCTCGTCCGGGCCGAGATGCTGGAGGTGCTGCGCACCGACTACATCAAGTTCGCACGGGCTCGCGGCCTGAAGACCCGCGCCATCCATTTCGGCCATGCGCTGAAGAACACGCTGGTGCCGGTGATCACCATCGCCGGCCTGCAGCTCGGCTCGATCATCGCCTTCGCCATCATCACCGAGACGGTGTTCCAGTGGCCGGGCATGGGCCTGCTCTTCCTCAAGGCGGTGCAACAGGTCGATATCCCGATCATGGCCGCCTATCTCATGTTGATCTCCTTCCTGTTCGTCACCATCAACCTGATCGTCGACCTGCTCTACGCACTGGTCGATCCGCGCCTGCGCGCGACGATCGGGGCGCATTGAGGCCGGTCATGAGCGCGCAACCCGCTTCCCCCGCGAAACAACCGCCCTCGCTCTGGGCCCGCATCCTCGACAGCGATATCCTGGCGAGCTTCCTGCGTTCCAAGGTGACGATGGTCGCAGCGGTGATCGTGCTGGTGCTGTTCATCGGCGCCTTCTTCTCGCCCTGGATCGCGCCGACCAACCCGTTCGATCCGGCGACGGTCTTCCTCTCCGACGCCAACATCCCGCCGGCCTGGCAGCAGGGCGGCGATCCCAAGTTCATCCTCGGCACCGACGACCAGGGCCGCGATCTCTATTCGGCGATCCTCTATGGCCTGCGCGTCTCGCTGATCGTCGGCCTGCTCGGCGTCGCGCTGGCGGCGACGATCGGCATCACGCTCGGCCTGCTCGCCGGCTATCTCGGCGGCCGCGTCGATTCGCTGATCATGCGCATCGCCGACGTGCAGCTGACCTTCCCGGCGATCCTGATCGCGCTGCTGATCGACGGCGTCGTGCGCGGCATCTTCAAGCACGCCAATCGCGAGGACACCGCGCTCTACGTGCTGGTGATCTCGATCGGCCTGTCCTTCTGGGTGCAGTACGCCCGCACCATCCGCGGCTCGACTCTGGTCGAGCGCAACAAGGACTATGTCCAGGCCGCCCGCCTCGTCGGCCTGCCGGCGCCCCTCATCATGCTGCGCCATGTCCTGCCGAACGTGATCGGCCCGGTGCTGGTCATCCTGACCATCAACCTGGCGCTCGCCGTGATCACCGAGGCGACGCTCTCCTTCCTCGGCGTCGGCCTGCCGCCGACCCAGCCCTCGCTGGGAACGCTGATCTCGATCGGCAACCGCTATCTGTTCTCGGGCGACTGGTGGATCGTGACCTTCCCGGGTGTGACGCTCGCCGTGCTGGTGCTGGCCGTGAACCTGCTCGGCGACTGGCTGCGCGATGCCTTGAACCCGAGGCTGCGATGAGCAGGATTTGCTGCGAAAGCCACCCTTCCGCGCAGCAAACGCCTGCCGAAGCCATGTGTTTTACGCAGATTGGACCCGTGACAGACACGGGGGGCGGTCCTAACATCCGGCGCTTCGGCTGGCCCGCGACCGGGCCGCGACTGGGAGGTCAATTCCGATGAAACCGCGTAATCTTGCGCTTGCCGCCGCGCTGCTCGGCGTCTCCGTGCTGGCGCTCGGCGCAGCCGAGGCGAAGCCGCTGAAATGGGCGTCGGCGGGCGATGCGCTGACGATCGACCCGCATGGCCAGAACGAGGGCCTGACGACTTCGGTCAACCAGCACATGTATGAGAGCCTGACCGAGCGCGATCATGCCGGCAAGCTTCACCCGCTGCTGGCTTCGTCCTGGAAGGTGCTGCCGGACGATCCGACGACCTGGGAGTTCAAATTGCAGGAGGGCGTCAAGTTCCATGACGGCGCGTCCTTCACCGCCGACGACGTGGTGTTCTCCTATGAGCGCGCCATGCAGCCGACCTCGGACTTCAAGGGCTATCTGACCTCGTTCGAGAAGGTCTCGAAGGTCGACGATTTGACGGTCCGGATCAAGACCAAGGGGCCGAACCCGCTCTTGGTCAACAACACCTCCTCCATCCGCATCATGAGCAAGGCCTGGGCGGAGAAGAACAACGCCACCAAGGCGCAGGACTTCAAGAACAAGGAAGAGAACTACGCCGTCCGCAACGCCAACGGCACCGGCCCCTTCGTCCTCGTCTCGCGCGAAGCCGACGTGAAGACGGTGATGAAGCGCAACGAGAACTACTGGGCCAAGGCCAAGGTCCCGCTCGAGATCACCGAGCTGACCTATGTGCCGATCAAGCAGGACGCGACCCGCATCGCGGCCCTGCTCTCCGGCGAGGTCGATTTCGTCCAGGACGTGCCGGTGCAGGACATCGCCCGGTTGAAGGGCGATTCCAAGCTGCGCGTCACCTCCGGCCCCGAGAACCGCACCATCTTCTTCGGCATGGACGTCGCGTCCAAGGACCTGAAGAGTGACAATGTCGAGGGCAAGAACCCCTTCGCTGACAAGCGCGTCCGCCAGGCGATGAACATGGCGCTCAACCGCGGAGCGATCCAGCGTGTCGTGATGCGCGGCGAGTCGATCCCGACCGGCATCATCCTGCCGCCCTTTGCCAATGGCTGGACCAAGGAACTCGACGCCGCGCCCGCGGTCGATGTCGCCAAGGCGAAGGCGCTGCTAAAGGAGGCCGGCTATGAGAACGGCTTCTCGGTGACGCTGCACTGCTCCAACGACCGCTACATCAATGATGAGGGTATCTGCCAGTCGGCGGTCGGCATGTTCGGCCAGATCGGCGTCAAGGTGAACCTGGTCTCGCAGTCGAAGTCGATCCACTTCAACCTGATCCAGAAGAACCCGCCGGAAACCGAGTTCTACCTCGTCGGCTGGGGCGTCCCGACCTTCGACAGCGACTATGTCTTCTCCTACATGTACCACAGCCGCACCGGCTCGCAGGGGAGCTGGAACGCGACCGGCTATTCCGACAAGGATGTCGACGCGCAGATCCAGACGCTCTCCAAGGAGATCGATATCGCCAAGCGCGACGCCACCATCGCCAAGATCTGGGCGAAGGTGAAGGACGAGACGATCTACCTGCCTCTCCACCATCAGTCGCTCAGCTACGGCATGAAATCGGCGCTCGACATACCTGTCGACGTCTCGAACAACCCGAAGCTGAAGATGGTCGCCTTCAAGGGCTCGTAGAGCCGGCATCCGTCGCAGGGGCCGCGCCTAGACGGCCCCGCGACATCGTCCGTGTAGAGGGGTTATCGACGCGATGCTCGCCTATATCCTGCGCTCGCTGATGCAGGGGCTGGTGGTGATGCTCGCCGTCGCCTTCATCGCCTTCTCCATGTTCCGTTTCGTCGGCGACCCCGTCGTGAACATGCTCGGCCAGGAGGCGACCCTGCAGGATCGTGCCGAGCTGACGCAGCGGCTCGGCCTCAACGATCCCGTGCCGCTGCAGTTCGCCCGCTTCGTCGCCGATGCGGCCCGCGGCGATTTCGGCATCTCTTATCGCCAGGGCCGCAAGGTCTCGGCGTTGATCCTCGAGCGCTTGCCGGCGACGGTCGAGCTGGCCGTGCTCTCGGCGATCTTCGCCTTCGTCACCGGCATCGCCTTCGGCGTCTACGCCGCGATCCGCCGCGACGGCTGGATCGCCAATCTCGTCATGTCGGTCTCCCTGATCGGCGTTTCCCTGCCGACCTTCCTGATCGGCATCGGGCTGATCTACGTCTTCGCCGTCGAATTGCGCTGGCTGCCCTCATTCGGACGCGGCGACACCGTTCAGATCGGCTGGTGGTCGACCGGGCTGCTGACCACGAGCGGGCTGAAGTCGCTGGTCATGCCGGTGCTGACGCTCGGCTTCCTGCAGCTCACCTTGGTGATGCGCCTCGTCCGCTCCGAGATGCTCGAGGTGATGCGCGCCGACTTCATCCGCTTCGCCAGGGCGCGCGGCATTCCCGAGCGCAGGATCGAGTTCCGCCATGCCCTGCGCAACACCATGATCCCGGTGATCACCATCGCCGGCGTCCAGCTCGGCGGCGTCATCGCCTTCGCCATCGTCACCGAGACGGTGTTCCAGTGGCCGGGGCTCGGCGCGCTCTTCGTCAATGCGGTGCAGTTCGTCGACGTTCCCGTGATGTCGGCCTATCTGCTCTTCGTCGCCTTCGTCTTTGTGCTGACCTCGCTCCTAGTCGACATCGTCTATGTCGCGCTCGATCCGCGCCTGCGCGGCGGCGTCCTCGTGCCGGTGAAGTGAGGCGGCGATGACGACAGCTCCTTTGCCCGCTCCGAAACAGCCCGGCCGCTTCGCCCGGTTCTGGGATTCCGACCTCGTCTATTCCTTCCGCTCCTCGCCGATCACGGTGGTGGCCAGCATCATGGCGCTGCTGCTCGTGCTCGCCGCCGTCTTCGCGCCGCTGATCGCGCCCTATGACCCGTTCGATCCGTCCTCGCTCGACCTCTCCGACGGCTTCTCGCGGCCGATGCAGCCGAACGAGATCACTGGCAAGGTCTTCTGGCTCGGCTCCGACGGTCAGGGCCGCGACATCTTCTCGGCGATTCTCTACGGCTCGCGCGTTTCGCTGATCGTCGGCGCGGCTTCCGTGCTGTTCTCTCTGGTGCTCGGCGTAGGCTTAGGCCTCGTCGCCGGCTATGTCGGAGGCCGTACCGAGGCGCTGATCATGCGCGTCGCCGATATCCAGCTCTCCTTCCCGGCGATCCTGGTGGCGCTGCTCGTCTTCGGCGTGGCGCGCGGATTGATCCCGCCGGCGCTGCAGGAGCAGATGACGCTGCTCGTCCTCGTCATCGCCATCGGCCTGTCGAACTGGGCGCAATATGCCCGCACCGTGCGCGGCTCGACCCTGGTCGAGAAGAACAAGGTCTATGTCGACGCCGCCCGCCTGATCGGCCTCAAGGCGTGGCCGGTGATGCTCAAGCACGTCCTGCCCAATGTCGCCGGCCCTGTTCTGGTCATCGCCACGATCAACCTCGCTCTTGCGGTGATCGAGGAAGCGACGCTCTCTTTCCTCGGTGTCGGTATGCCGCCGACCCAGCCTTCGCTCGGCACGCTGATCCGCTTCGGTCAGCAATACCTGTTCTCCGGCGAATGGTGGATCCTGCTCTTCCCCTCGCTCGTGCTGATCCTGTTCGCGCTCTCGATCAACCTGTTCGGCGACTGGTTGCGCGATGCGCTCAATCCGAAACTGAGGTGACGATGACACGCCTCCCACCTTCATTCGCGTTCCCGGAGCAGCGATGACCCAGCCCGTCCTCTCCGTTCAGGATCTCACCGTCGAGTTCGTCACGCGCCGCGGCACGCTGCGCGCGCTCGACAAGGTCTCTTTCGACATCGCCCGCGGCGAGGTGCTCGGCGTCGTCGGCGAATCCGGCGCCGGCAAGTCTGTCACCGGCTCGGCCATCATCGGGCTGATCGATCCGCCCGGCCGCATCGCCGGCGGCGAGGTCGTGCTCTCCGGCGAGCGCGTCGACCATCTCCCGCCCGAGCAGATGCGCCGCGTCCGTGGCAAGCGCATCGGCATGATCTTCCAGGACCCGCTGACCAGCCTCAACCCGCTCTACCGGGTCGGCGAGCAGTTGATCGAGACGATCCAGACCCATACCGACCTCAACGCGGCCGATGCGCGAAAGCGCGCCATCGCCTTGCTCGACGAGGTCGGCATCCCGGCGCCGGACAGGCGCATCGACGGCTATCCGCACGAGTTCTCCGGCGGCATGCGTCAGCGTGTCGTGATCGCGCTCGCGCTCTGCGCCGAGCCGGAATTCATCATCGCCGACGAGCCGACCACCGCGCTCGACGTCTCCGTGCAGGCGCAGATCATCGCCCTCATCAAGCGGCTCTGTAAGGAGCGCGGCACTTCGGTGATGTTGGTCACTCACGATATGGGCGTGATCGCCGAGACCGCCGACCGCGTCGCGGTGATGTATGCCGGGCGCGTCGCCGAGATCGGCCCCGTCCGCGAGGTGATCAAGCAGCCGCTCCATCCCTATACGCAGGGTTTGATGGGCGCGATCCCATCGATCGAGGGCGATGCCTCGCGGCTGGTGCAGATTCCCGGCGCGATGCCGCGCCTTTCCAGCATCCCGAAAGGCTGCGCCTTCAATCCGCGCTGCTCGAAAGTGTTCGACCGCTGCCGGGTCGACCGACCGGAACTCATCGATGTCGGCGGCCACCAGGTCGCCTGCCATCTCTACGACAAGGCGCAGGCGCCGGCCGGCAAGACGGAGATCGCAGCGTGAGCGAGAAAGCCTTCGTTGAGGTCCGTGACCTCAAGCGTGTCTTCGACGTCTCCAAGCCCTGGCTCAACCGGGTGCTGGAAAGCGCGCCGAAGCAGTATCTCAAGGCAGTCGACGGCGTCTCCTTCGACATCCGCAAGGGCGAGACCTTCGCGCTCGTCGGCGAGTCGGGCTCAGGCAAGTCGACCGTGGCGCGCATGGTCGTCGGCCTGCTGCATCCGTCAGGCGGCACGGTCTCGATCGACGGCGTCTCGATGTCCGATCAGGCTGCCGCAGCCGAGCGCCAGCGTCTGCGCCGGCGCATCCAGATGATCTTCCAGGACCCGTACGCCTCGCTCAATCCGCGCTGGCGCGTCGGAAGGATCATTGCCGAGCCGATCCGCGCCTTCGACATCATCCAGGGCGACGCCGCGATCGAAGCGCGCGTCGGCGAACTGCTTTCGCTGGTCGGCCTGCATCCCGACGACGGCAAGAAGTTTCCGCACGAATTCTCCGGTGGCCAGCGTCAGCGCATCGCGATCGCCCGCGCGCTCGCCTCCAACGCCGAGTTCATCGTCTGCGACGAGCCGACCTCGGCGCTCGACGTCTCCGTCCAGGCGCAGATCCTCAACCTGATGCGCGATCTGCAGGAGAAATTCGGGCTGACCTATCTCTTCATCAGCCACAACCTCGCGGTTGTCCGGCACATGGCGACGCGCATCGGCGTGATGTATCTCGGCCGCCTCGTCGAGGTCTCCGACGGCAAACAGCTCTTCGCTGCCCCACGTCATCCCTATACGCGAATGCTGCTCGACGCGGTGCCCGACCTTGCCATGATCGGCAAGGCGCGCGAGGGCGTGAAGGGCGAGATCCCGAACCCGATCAACCCGCCCTCGGGCTGCACCTTCCACCCCCGCTGCCCGCTGGTCTTCGACCGCTGCCGCGTCGAGAATCCGCCGGTGATCGACGGTGTCGCCTGCCATGCGGTGAACGAGGGCAGGGCGGCGGCGTAGGGAGGCTCAGGCGGCGCGCCGGCCGCTTGTGCCGAGTAGTTCCCAGCCCTTTGCGGTCACCGCGATCAGCTTGCCCTGACGCGCGAGATAGCCGTGCTCGACCGCGTCCTCCCACACTGTCAGGCGCGGGCAGGAGGTGCGCCAGGTTTCCATGAGGTCGGCATGGGAGCGCTCATCGCGAGAAACCCATTCGACAAGGTCGAGGATGAGCGGATCGTCTTCGGCAAGCATCGCAGCCTCGCCTTCCGATAAGGGCAGGGCGCGATGATAGCGTTCCTCAGCCAGCCGGAAAAGCCGGCGCCGTTCACTCTCCGGCCGGAGGGGTCGGCGCCTTCGGCCGCCGGCCCAGCGGCGCCACCGGGCGCTCTGTCCGGTACTGTCCGCGCGCGATCGCGGTGAACAGCAGCGCGACCGCCGTCAGCGTCATAAGCCACCATGTCTGGAACGAGGCGAAGCCGAGCGCCGCGAGCGCGAAGGCCGTGACATAGGCCGCGACGCCGCCGGCGGCCAGTGCACCCGGCATGCGGCCGGCGGCGCTGACCGCGAAATAGAGGCAGAGCCCCGCGGTCGCCGCGCCGACCAAGCCGAGCTCGTACCAGGTCTCGAACAGGATCGTGCTCGGCACTTCGAGTGGCAGCGCTCCGGTGGTGCGGCCACGCAGTACGGTATCGAGCCCGTGCCCGGTGATGAGCTGTACCGGACGGCTGGAAATGATGTCCGCCCAGATATCGAGGCCGGCGCCGACCGTGCTGAACACCGCCGGCGAGAGCCGGAAGAACGGCAGCAGCAGGAAAGGCAGCAGCGGGGCGAGCAGCATCAGCCCGGCCATGATCCCCCCCATCAGCCTGGCACCGACGATGCGGTTGGCGCTGACGGCGCCGAAGGCGATTGCGCCGCAGAGCATCGCCATCGCCTCGCCATCCTCGATGCGCGAGAGGGCGAGCAGGCCGACGGCGAGCGCCAGCCCGAGCGCGGTCAGCCCGCGTTCGCGCGAGAGCAGCCAGGCGAGCGCCGGCCACGCCATGATCAGCACGACGCTGACGCCGCGCTCGACGCTGCCCGCGGCGTCGGCCGCGCGCGAGTCGATCGGTCCCAGCGCCTCGGTCAGCAGCAGGCCGAGGGCGAAGATCGCTGCGGTTCCGGCACCGAGTGCCGCCAGGTTGAGGTTCGAGGCGCGCATCCGTTCCGGCAGCGCGGCCGCGCCGGCAAAACCCAACGCCACGGCAAGGAAGAGATTAGCGGCCTTCTCCGTGGCCGAACCGGTATAGGGGCTCCAGACCAGCGAGAGCACGGCCCAACCCACTAGCGCCCACAATGTCAGCCCGGCGCGGCTGAACAGCGACGCCTTGACGTTCCCGGCGAACCAGCGCGGCGCCTCGATCAGTGCCGCGATCACCAACAGGATGACGCCGATCGGCACCAGCACGACGGCGGCCCGGCGCGACACCAGCGAGGCCAGCGGTAGAGCAAGCGCCAGCGTCGCGAAGCCGATGCGGCGCAGTAGCAATGCTGCGTCGGTGGCAGGATCGAGAGGCGTCTGGGCGTTCGGGCGGATCATGGGCAAGCGGGCACTCGGCAGGCCGCGCCCGGCCAGGATGCCGGGAACAGCCCAGTCCACCCTAGCGTCCGCTGCGAGCTGCGACTGTAGGTGCGCTGCAACACTGGCAAATGATCTCATCCAGTTTGGAACAGTGAGAGTTCACTGGCCGCCGGAACGGTTCCGTGAGATGAGGGGTGATGACTGCTCCGCTTGCCGCGATCGTCTATTCCTCGGGCTTTCCCATCGACGACCTGATGGCGGAAGTTGCCGAAGGCCTGAAGCGTGAAGCCTTTCGGCTCTGCGGCGTCGTCCAGCACAACACGGGCGATTGCGCGGACGGCTGCGCCAGCATGGCGCTCGAGGATCTCGCCTCCGGCCGGCGCTTTCCGATCAGCGAGGATCGTGGAGCCTCGTCAGCGGGCTGCCGGCTCGATCCGGCCGGGCTCGCCGCCGCCGGCGCCGCCATCTCAAGTGCGCTGTCCGGGCCGGTCGATCTCGTCATCGTCAACAAGTTCGGCAAGCAGGAGGTGCTTGGCCAGGGCCTGCGCGCCGAAATCGCCGCAGGCGTTGTCGCAGGGTTGCCGCTGCTGATCGCGGTGCGCGACGACATGCTCGCCGCCTGGGCGGGCTTTGCCGGCGAGGAGTGGCAACGTCTACCGCCCGAGCATGAAGCTGTGATGGATTGGGCGATGGCGGCGTTGCGCCTGCCGGCCTGATGTCGAAACGCTGATGCTCGGTCGAAGTCAGCCCCGCAAGCGTGCCCGAACGTGATGGCGACCGGGCCTGAAACCCTTGGCTTACTCCTTGCCGGTGGGCTCGCCCGCCGCATGGGCGGTGGCGACAAGCCGCTACGGACGATTGCCGGGCGCACCTTCCTCGCCCATGTGATCGAGCGGCTCGGCCCGCAATGCGACGGGCTCCTGCTCAGCGCCAACGACGATCCGAGCCGCTTTGCCGAATACGGCTTGCCGGTCGTCGTCGACAGCGTGCCGGGGTTCGCCGGGCCTCTCGCCGGCATCCTTGCTGGGCTCGACTGGATGGGGATGAACAGGCCGGGCGCTGATTGGCTGGTCAGTGTCGCCGCCGACACGCCCTTCATACCGCGCGACCTGGTGGCGAGGCTGCAGGCGGCTCGCGCCTCGGCAGGTGTCCCGCTCGCCTGCGCGGCGTCGGGCGGCTGGACCCATCCGGTCATCGGGCTTTGGCCGGTCTCGCTGCGCGACGACCTGCGTCATGCGCTCGCGGTCGAGGATGAGCGCAAGGTCGGTCGCTGGGCCGCTCGCCATGGCGTCGTCGCGGTCGAATGGCCGGCGGTGCCGGTCGATCCATTCTTCAATGCCAACCAGCCGGCTGATCTCGCCGAGGCGGAGCGGCTCTACAGCCTGCTCGGTCCTGATTGAGGCCGGGCGGGCCGGCCGCCCCTGTGCCTCAAGCCTCCAGCAGGGCTTTCAGGCGTGCGAGATCGGCTGCTACCCATTCGGCATCGCGGGCGAAGTCGTCATCGGTCATCTCCGGGCGCCGGAACAGCGTGAACACCACCTCGCTGCCGCTGCCGTTCGCGAGCGCCCGCATCGGGTTGTGCATCGGCGTACCGTTGTCGGGCACGACGGCATGGTCGAGGACACCGTAGCGATTGGGCTCGCTGAACATCACCCGCATCGCCCCCATTGGTGTCTTCACGCGATAGGTCATGCCCTCGACATGGCTGAACTCGCCGCCCAATCCTTCCGCCCATTTCTGGAAGTTCATGGGCTCGGCGAGGAAGCCGTAGACCACTTCGATCGGCCGGGTGATCGCGATGCTGATATGGCGCGCTGGCAGGACGGTCATGATCGGATCTCCTGTATTTCAATGTCGGAACATAACATGAACAAAATTGCCTGTCATCGCGGATCGGTGATGGCTGTGCGCGAGCTTGCCGCGGATCGATCAAGAATCCGCCGGCTTCGCCCACCCTCTATTCCAGCGGCGACGGATCGGAGATTCGACATGAAGCAGACCATCGGCTTGGGCCTGGCGATTTTCGTGCAGCACGGGCGTGAGCAGGAGGCCGCGGATTTCTACAGCGAGGCCTTCGAGGCGCGGCAGCTCAAGACATACAGAATCGACGGCGAGCTAGCCGGCGTGGAGATGCTCATCGGTGGAACCCTCGTCTCCGTCGCCGGCTCCAATCCGCGCCGCGAGGAGGAGCCGTCCTATGGCGGCCCGTTCTTCCCGAAGGCCGCCGGCGCCGTCAGCATGACGATCCTGCTGACGGTTCCCGATATCGAGGTGTGCTTCGCGCAGGCGATCGTCGCGGGCGCCGCACTGCGCGACCGCGTCCAGACCGACACCGAAGGCCGGCGGGTCGCCTCGCTGTTCGATCCGTTCGGGCACAT
This sequence comes from Rhizobiales bacterium 2SD, assembly GCA_005502805.1. Lineage (GTDB taxonomy): Bacteria > Pseudomonadota > Alphaproteobacteria > Rhizobiales > Beijerinckiaceae > Allobosea. The sequence continues at coordinate 242,770 of SCMY01000005.1, forward strand.
CTGGATGCTGACGGAGCGGCGGACGGATATGGAGAAGTCCCGACCAGCTCGTGATGCAAGCCGACAGACCCGGCGCTCCGGCGCTCCGGGCCTAGTTTCGGAGCCGGTTGGCTTTACTCGATCACGATCCGGGGCGCTGCCCGGGCCGGCCCGGCTAGGCCGGCCTTCACCTGCCGTGCCAGGGCGACATAGGCCTTGGCATGGGCGCTGTCGGGATCGCTCGCCACGATCGGGCGGCCGCCATCGGAGGTCTCGCGGATCGGCATGGCGAGCGGGATCTCGCCGAGGAACGGCACATGGAGCCGTTCCGCCTCGTGCCGGGCGCCGCCATGGGCGAAGATGTCGGAGCGGTGGCCGCATTCCGGGCAGATGAAATAGCTCATGTTCTCGACGATGCCGAGGATCGGCACCTCGACCTTCTTGAACATGGCGACGCCGCGGCGGGCGTCGAGCAGGGCAAGGTCTTGCGGCGTCGAGACGATTACGGCTCCGGCGAGCGGTGTCTGCTGCGCCATGGTGAGCTGGGCGTCGCCCGTGCCGGGCGGCATGTCGACGACCAGCACGTCGAGCTCGCCCCAGGCGACCTCGCGCAGCATCTGGGTGATCGCCGAGATCACCATCGGCCCGCGCCAGATCATCGGCGTCTCCTCGTCGATCAGGAAGCCGATCGACATGATCTTCAGGCCATAGGCCTCCATCGGCGCCAACGTGCGACCGGAAACCAGTCGCGGCTTGCCTGTGATGCCGAAGATCTTCGGCACCGAGGGGCCGTAGATGTCGGCGTCGAGCACACCGACCTTGAGGCCGAGCGTGGCGAGGCCCACAGCGAGATTGGCCGTGGTGGTCGACTTGCCGACGCCACCCTTGCCGCTCGCCACCGCGATGATCTGCTTGACGCCAGGGATGCCGGCCGCCTTCGGCACCGGCCCACCGGGGCCGGGCTGGCCATGCGCCTGCCGGCGCGCTTCAGCCGCTTGCGAGGGCGCGCGCCCGGGCGCCTTGTCGGCGGTGAGGCCGACAAGCACCTGCGTCACGCCGGGAATGCCGCTGACCGCGCTTTCCGCCGCCTTGCGCACCGGCTCCATCGCACCGGCTTCGGTCGCGTCGATGCCGATCGCGAAGATCACCTTGCCGCCGTCGATCAGGATGTCGCCAATGCGGCCGGACGCCGCCAGCGATTGCCCGCTCGCCGGCAGCTTCACCAGTTCGAGCGCGCGCAGGATGTCGTTTTGCGAAAGGGCCACGATCTCGGCTCCGTTATTCTGGCGCGACGCTAGGCCGCGGCCTTGCGGATGTGGAAGGTCAGGAGCCGGCCCTCGGTGCTGCTGTGCTCCAGCGAAGCACTGCTTTCCCGGACGAGATTGGGGATGTCGATGGCGGCCATTGGGTCGGTGCACGCGACGACGAGCAGCGTGCCTGGCGCCGCGCCGAGCAGCGCCTTGCGTACGTGCAGAGCCGGATGCGGGCATTTGAGGCCGCGCAGGTCGAGCGGAATCGAGATCATGTCGCGTTTCATATGATGGCTTTTCGAGCAGCGGCAACAGTGCGCTCGCTGCAAATCGGCGCCGACACGATCTGGGCGGGACTGCAGGAGGGGAGGGGCGGTACTGGACAGACCGGCCATTTCCGCCGATCTGCATGAGGGCGGCTTGGCTCGGGTTCGCGCCCGGTTCGATTATTGGAATGGGGTGTCGATGCGTGTAATCGGGCTGGCGGGCTGGAGCGGGGCCGGGAAGACCACCTTGGTGACCAGGTTGATCCCGGAATTCAACCGCCGTGGCGTCAAGGTCTCGACGATCAAGCATGCTCATCACGCCTTCGATCTGGATACCCCCGGAAAGGATTCCTGGGCGCATCGACAGGCCGGTGCTGCCGAGGTGCTGATCGCGTCGGCAAGGCGCTGGGCGCTGCTGCATGAATTGCGCGACGAGCCCGAGCCTGCCCTCCCGGAATTGCTGGCTCGGCTGTCGCCGGTCGATCTCGTCATCGTCGAAGGCTTCAGGCACGGTCCGCATGCCAGGCTGGAGGTCTATCGTGCCGCCAATGGCAAGCCACCCTTGCACCCGGAGGATCCCAGCATCGTCGCGATCGCCAGCGACATCGCTTTTCCGGAAGCCGGTCGGCCGGTGATCGGGCTCGACGACGTGCCGGCCATCGCCGATTGTCTCCTCGCGCAGGCGCAGCCGCTCGAAACGGTCCTAGCGCTGGCGAAACGGGAGACCTGACGATGGCGCAGCTCAGCGCGGGTGCCGAGGCTTTCGAGCCGATGCTCACGATCGAGCAGGCGGCTGAGCGCGCCGCCGAGCGCGTCACGGCCGTTACCGGTATTGAGACGGTCCCGCTCGCCGCGGCTGACGGGCGCGTCCTGGCGCTGGATGTCGCCGCGCCGGTCGACCTTCCACCCTTCGCCAATTCAGCGGTCGACGGTTATGCGGTCCGTTTCGCCGATCTGGCGCCGGGAGGCACGCGTCTACCCTTGTCCGGCCGGGTCGCAGCCGGCTCCACCGCGAAGGGGATCGCGACAGAGGCGGTGGCCGTGCGCGTCTTTACCGGCGCGCCGATGCCGGCCGGCGCCGACACTGTCTTCATGCAGGAGGATGTCGCGCTCGGTGAGGGCACGGTCGTGTTGCCGGCCGGATTGAAGGTTGGCGCCAATGCCCGTCCGGCTGGCGAGGACATTGCTCGCGGCGGGCTGGCGCTCGCCGCCGGCAGGCGGCTGCGTCCTCAGGACCTGGCTCTGCTGGCCGCGCTCGGGGTGGCCGAGGTGACGGTACGCCGCCGCCTTCGCGTCGCGATTTTTTCCACCGGCGACGAACTCAACGAACCTGGAGCCATGCTGCCGCCGGCAGGCATCTATGACGCCAATCGCAGCCTGCTGCGGGCGCTCGTCGCCCGCTGTGGCGCGGAGGTCGTCGATCTCGGCATCCTGCGCGATGAGCCGACGGGGCTTGCCGGTCGGCTGCGCGAAGCGGCCGGGCATTGCGACCTGATCCTGACTTCCGGCGGCGTCTCGATCGGCGAAGAGGACCACGTCAAGGCCGCGGTCGAACAGGTCGGCGAGCTCGCCTTCTGGCGTATCGCGATCAAGCCGGGTCGGCCGGTGGCGCTGGGCCTCGTCGCTGGCACGCCGCTCATCGGCCTGCCGGGCAATCCCGTCGCGGTCTTCGTTACCTTCGCTTTCGTCGCCCGCGCGGTGATCGCGTTTCTGTCCGGTATGGCGCCGGTGCGGCTGCGGGGGCTGCCGGTCAGGCTCGGCTTCTCCTATCGTAAGAAAGCGGGCCGGCGCGAGTATGTCCGCGTTTCACTGATCCCCGGCCCGGATGGCATCGCCGTGGCGCAGAAGCATCCTCGGGAAGGCGCCGGCGCGTTGACGTCGCTGACCGAGACCGACGGGTTCCTCGAGCTGGCTGACGATCTGACCAATATCTCCGAGGGCACGATTGCGCCCTTTTTCGCCTATGAGGTGTTGACGGGTTGATCGGTCAGTCGCGCCGGAAGATCACGGTGGCCAGCCAGCCGAACAGCAGCGCCAGCACTGCCGTCGCCAAGCCGTAGAGAAATGGCCTGTCATGCGCGGCGGAGGCCAGGCTTTGTTCTGCGCCGGTCTTCACCACCTCGAAATTGGTGGTCTGGCGCGCCAGCACCGAGCCGCCGGCATAGAGCAGCACTTCGACTTCATAGGGGCCGGTCGGCGCGATCGCCGGAATCTTGATCTGCGAGCTGAACAGCGCTGGCGACAGGAAGGTGACGCCGCGTTCATCGAGCGAATAGAGCTGCTTGCCCTCCAGCGTGCGGATCAGCGCGTCGCGGAAGCGGCCGATATCGAACTCGAAGTCGAAGCTCCCCTGCGTACGCTGGGCATTGGCGAGGCCGATGCGGTCGCGCCGGGCCGCCTCGTCGGAGAGAATCTCCTTGATCGGGCGGTTTGTCGCGACCGAGAGATAGATCGAGCGGTCCGGGAAACGGCGCTGGGTGCGGTTGATCCAGAGGGGGCCGACACGCTCCTTCTCGCGCACGATCAGCATGCGCTGCGGCCCGCGGACGGTGACGACGATATCGTAGGGGTCGGCGCGCGCCACCGAGCGGCCGTCGCGCTCGACCAGCCCGAACACGGCGAGCTGGTCGCCGGTGAAATTGGAGGCGATCGCGATCCGATGCGTCGACAGGGCCGCGATCAGCGTCTCGGCCTTCGCTGGAACGATGGCGAGCACCGCCAGGCAGGCTGTGGCGAGGGCGAATGCCGCGCGTCTCATCGCTGCGCCCCCTCCGTCACGACGACCGAATAGGGCTCGGCCGGTGGCAGGAAGAGCTCGACCGCGAAGCGCAGGCCGACCGAGAGGATCAGCAGCGCCAGCAGCAGGCGGAACGACGAGACGTTGAGATTGCGGGCCGCCCTGCCGCCGAATTGCGCGCCGATGACGCCGCCGACCAGCAGCAGCATGGCGAGGATGATGTCGACCGACTGGTTGGTGACGGCGTGCAGCACCGTCGCGCCGGTCATGGTGACCAGGATCTGGAATAGCGAGGTGCCGACCACGACCGCCGGTGGGATCCGGAAGAAGTAGATCAGCGCCGGCACCAGCATGAAGCCGCCACCGACGCCGAGGACGGCGCCGATGAAGCCGATGATGACGGCGAGCGCTGCGATCGGGATCACGCTCGCATAGAGCTGCGAGCGTGGGAAACGCATGCGCAGCGGCAGCCCCATCCAGGGCGGGTGCGAGCCGGCCTCGCGTAGGCGGCGCGCCGGCTTGCCGCGGCGGTCGCGCAGAGCGGCGCGCACCGCATCGAACAGCATCAGCCCGCCGATGCAGGTGAAGAGCGTGACATAGGACAGGGTGATGACCAGCTCGAGCTGGCCGAGACGCCGCATCGAGTTGAAGAACAGCACGCCCATGATCGTGCCGAAGATGCCGCCCGTGACCAGGATGCCGCCGAGCTTGAAATCGAGTGCGTTGCGTCGCCAATAGGTCAGCACGCCGGTCATCGATGAGCCGGCGACCTGAGCGGCGACGGTCGCGACCGCAACGGCGGGGGGGATGTCGAGGAAGATCAGCAATGGCGTGAGCAGGAAGCCGCCGCCGACGCCGAACAGGCCCGAGATGAAGCCGACCGCGCCGCTCAGACCAAGGACGAGGAAAATGCTGATCGGCAGTTCCGCGATCGGGAGATAGATCTGCACGCTTCAAAACCTTGCCGGCCGTCGACGCCTTCCCATGTCGGACATGGGCCGCAAAAGTGGATACGACTTTTGCGACAAGAACATGCCCAACGTGCTGAGCTGGCGCGAAATCTCATTGCTCGGCCGGAACCGGCCAACGGAAACCGCGCCGTAGCGACGACGCTACAGCGGAAACCTTTTCAATTTGTGCAGCTCTGGACCGTTCTCCGGCGCAGGCCGTGCGGCATGCGCGGGATCTCAGCCGCGGCCGGGCTTGGCCGGCTTCTTGGCGGCGACCGGCGGCTCGTCCCAACCCTTGGCCGGGGGAGTGACTTCATTGGCGCTCGGCTCGAGCGGCTTTGGCTTCCAGCTTTCCGTCGCGGCCTTGGCCGTAGCCAGGTCGCTTGCCGAGAGCCTGCCGGCAACTTCGTCGCGCTTGCGCCCGGCATCGTCGTCGCCCTGGGCGGCGGCGATGGCGAACCAGCGATAGGACTGGCCGAGATCGGCCGGCGCGCCGAGGCCACGGCCCAGCAGGATGGCGAGGTTGTACTGGCTGTCGCGCACGCCGTGCTCGGCGGCGCGGCGGAACCAATCCGTCGCGGTCGCATAGTCCGGCTTGCCGCCGGCGCCTTCGGCATAGAGCACAGCGAGATTGTGCATCGCCTTGGCGTTGCCGCGCTCGGCAGCGCGTCCGTACCAGACCTTGGCCAGCGCCGGGTCGCGATTGGTGCCGATGCCCTTCTCGAACATGTTGCCGAGCCGGAACTGCGCTGGTCCGAGGCCGGCGACAGCGGCACGCTCGAACAGGCGCAGCGCCAGCTTGGGATCGCGGTTGCCGGGGCCGTCGGCTGCCTGGGTGGCGAGCTGATAGACGGCGCGCGCGTCGCCCGCCAGCGCAGCCTTGCGCAACCCGGCGCTGCCGAACGTGCCGGGGAGCTCACCGATTCCGGTCACGGTCTCGACCGCCTCCGAAGGGCTTTGCAGAGGCAAGGCCGCGACCATGGACGGCACGGGGGCTGCCGGCGGCGGCTCGGCGCTTGCCATGGGTGGAGCGGACGTCGCGGCTTGGACCGGCGTGGTACCGAGCGGCAGCGGCTGGAGAGCCGAGCTTTGATCCTTGGTCGGTGCCGCAGCCGGCTCGCTCGGGGGTGCCTTCGGCGTCGGCTGGAGCGGCGTCACCTCGGCAGGGGCGGCTTTCGAGGAGGCGGTCTGATTGCTCTTGTTCGCCTCCTCCTTCTTGGTGGTCTGCTGGGTCAGATAGGCACCAGTGACACCGACCGCCAAGATAAGTGCGGCGAAGCTGAGCAGTAGAGGCCGCCGGCGCTTTTCCCAGAGTTCCTTGAGCCGTCCGGGGGAGCGGGCCGCCTTGCCGGGCTTGGTCGCCTCGGTCGCGGCCGGGTTGGCGGCGGCCGCCTCGCTGGCGGCCTTGGCGGAACGTCGCGCCGCGGCGATCAGGCTCTGGCGGACGGCCTGGGGGTCGTTGGCTTGCAATGCCGGCGCATCGGGACGCGGCCGGCCGGAGCCGGGTTCCAGCGGCAGGTCGAGCCCGCCGCTGCGCGGCAGGCGTGTCTCGCTGGCGAAGCGCTCTGCCATCGGCACGGCCGGAGCCGGCACCTTGACCTCGTCGGACGAAGCGGACGTCCGCACGCGCGGCGTCGGCACGGGCGCGCCGGGGCGGCGGTCGCGGTCCCCGCCCAGCTCGGCCTCGAGATCGCCGAGGCGGCCGATGATGGTCTCCAGCGTGCGATGGACGGCGCCGATCGCATCCTGGGTCTCGCGCCCGGTCGAGGCGTGACTCTCGCGCAGGCCGCTCATCAGGTCGCTGAGCTCGGACAGGCTGGCGCCGCGCGGCGAGGGCATGTCGGCCATGGCGGCTCGCGCCGCGCGCTCGGCGGTGGCCTCCGTGTCCTCGCGCATGCCCTGGAGATGGACGACCAGGTCCTGCAGTGTGCGCTCGATGCCGTTCTCGGCCGAGCGCGTCGCCGCCTGCTGGTCGAGCCGCTGCGTCAGGCCGGCGATCTGGCGTTCGAGGGCGTCGAACGAGTCGGAGCCGGCGCCAGGGCGCCCGGCTTCGTCGATCTTGGCGGCAAGGCCGCGCAGCATGTCTTCGACCGGACGCATGTCGACCCGGGCGACGGGTGCTCCGCCTTCGTCCACCATCTGGGCGAGCGTGCTGGAGGCGGCGAGCTGCTCGACACGGTTGGTCAGCATCTCGATCCGGTCCTCGAGCCGGCTCGGTGGCCGATCGGCCAGGTGCTCGAGCTTGATCACCAGCGCTTCGATGCGTTCGGAAAGCTCATTGGACGCCGGGCGGCCGATGGCGTCGAGCTCGCCGAGACGTGCAACCAGCTGGTCGACCTGGCCGTCGATGACGGAGGCCTTCATCGCCGGCAGCGAGTCGACTTTCTGGGCAAGCGATTCGACCTGGCGCGACAGGGCCAGCAGGGGACCGCTGTCACCCGACCGCTCGCGCGAGCGGTCGGCCAGCAAGCTCTCGCGGACATCGTCGATCGCCAGCGACAGGTTGCGCAGGTCGCGCGAGTCGTCGCGCAGGCGCCCGACATCCGAGGTCAGCGCATTGAGCTGCAGCGAGAGATCGTCGAACCGCCGGCTGTCCGTGGTCGAGACGATCTCGCGCAGCTCGGCCAGCTCGTTGAGGATCGGGGCGATGATCTGGCGGTCGCCGCCGCGCGCAGCAAGTGCATCGACCTTGGCGGCGAGATGGGCCACTTCCAGCTCGAAGCGATTATAGCTTTCCTGAGGGCGAGCCTCCGACAAGCGGCTGATCTCAGCCTCGATCCGAGCCAGCGGCTTCAGCACCGGGTCGAGACGATCACGTCCGTCGAAGCGGTCGAGCCGGGCGCCGAGCTCGCCGATCGCCCGTTCGAGTGGCTTGTATGCGGAGCGCTGATCCTCAGCCCGGATCGGAGATTGCGCCGGGGCGATGCGGTCGCTCAGCTGGCGCAGATCGTCGCGCAGGCTCGCGAGCGTCGGAGCGGTGGCCGGACGCTCGAAGGCCGGTGTCCGGACGCCGTCGTCGAGTGCGCGTTGGCGGGAGCGAATGTCGGAAACGGCGGCGGCGAGCCCCTCGCGGCTGAGTACGACGGGCCGCGTGGGCTGGGGGGCCGGCCGCCGGGCCGCCTCTTCGGATTTGCGTTCGATCTCGGCCAGGCGCTCGCCCATGACCTTGATCGAATCGGCGATGACGCTGGTCGCGCGCTCCTGCCGTTCAGCCGTGGTGCGTTCACCCTGCGACAGGCGGCTCTCGGTGCGCTCCATCCATTGGGCGATCGAATCGAGGGCGCTCGCGGTCCGGGCATTGCTGTCGCGTGTCAGGCGTTCCGCCATCGCCGCTTGGGTGATGAATGCGTCAATGCGCTCGCGCGTCGGGTCGGGCTTGGCCGGGGCGGCTTGCGGGGGCACGGCAGTCTGCATCCCACCCTGCGAGAGGCGGGCAAGGCGTTCCGACAGAGCGGTGATGTCCCGCTCCTCGGCGTCGTGCGTGGCGGCTTCCGTTTCCCCTGCCTCCTCGCGGATCTTGCTGTCGAGCCATTCGCCGAGCGTCATCCCGGCGCGACGAGCAGCGGCCTTCGCCGCGTCGCGTGTGCGCGGATCGACGCCCTTGACGCTCCAGGGCAGGCTGGTCGCCATGTCACGCTCGCCTCGAGGGGCAGGTCTTGACCAAAGAGCACTCGCAGTCCCCTCACGCGGCGGCGCCCTTGCGATTTCGGCAATCGTGAACATCGGGTTGATGCGAACGATGCGGGAAGATCGCGGCATCGACTTTTCGCCGTCACGGTAAACAGAGTGTTAAGATCCGGGCGGTGGACGTTAATTTTCCGGAAATGCCCGTCTCAGCGGCTTGCTCAGGGTGGGTATAACGGTAACTTACCCCGGATCGGCGGCGAATGACGTGACGTTAGGGAGCCGCCGCGCGTACACTGACGGCAACGCAGGGTGCCTTCCGATGCGGCAGGCAGCCTCGCTTCGCAACTTGCAAGGATCAGACATGCCGCGCCAAGGCTCAGCTCTGGCGGCCACACCGAGTCACGACGGCCGCTCCGCCTCCTCTCAGACGACCAACGACACCGAAGCCGGCGGCTTCACCATCAGCGATCTCGCTCGCGAATTCGGCGTGACCCTTCGCACGCTGCGCTTCTATGAATCGCGCGGCCTGCTTGCGCCCTCCCGCTCCGGCATGACCCGGATCTATTCCGGCCGCGATCGGGCCCGGCTCGCGCTCATCCTCAAGGGCAAGCAGCTCGGCTTCACCCTGGTCGAGATTCGCGCCATGCTCGCCAATGAGGAAGGCAAGGAGATCAAGGGCAAGGAACCGTCTGCCTCGGTCGGTGGCCTGCAGCTCAGCCGCGGTCAGATCGCCGAGCAGCTAGACCTGCTGCGCAGCCAGCGCACAGAGATCGAGGCTGCCATCGCCGAACTCGAAGCGACTCTCTCGCGCCTCGAGGCCTGAGACAGCGCTCCGTCGGAGCGCGTCCTGGATGTGATCACGATGCCCTGAACCTTCGCCGGTTCGGGGCATTTTTCGTTTGCAAGTACCGCGCGAGCCGCGCCAATCTCTCCCGACACCGTTGTCTAGGCGGAAAAAGTTGATGTCGCCCCTTGGCAAGTCGCAGCTAGATAGTTTATATATGAACTATCTCGAAGCGCCGCTGTCATGTCGAGCCGGCAAGCTTCGTCACCAAGGCTGAATGAAACGCCAGGGAGGGATGCGATGCCGGTCTACAAGGCGCCTGTCGAGGACACGTTGTTCCTGCTCAACGACGTCTTCCAGTTCGAGCGCTACAATAATCTCCCGGGCTTCGCCGAGGCGACGCCGGATCTGGTCGAGGCCGTGCTCGGCGAAGGCGCCAAGCTCTGCGAGGAAGTCCTCCAGCCGATCAACCATTCCGGCGACCAGGAAGGCTGCAAGCGCAACGCCGACGGCTCGGTGACCACGCCGAAGGGCTTCAAGCAGGCCTATGAGGCTTATGCTGCGGGCGGCTGGATCGGCCTCGCCATGGACCCTGAATACGGTGGCCAGGGCCTGCCTTATACGCTTGGCGCCATCATGAACGAGTTCTCGTCGTCGGCGAACATGGCGTTCTCGATGTATCCGGGCCTGACCATGGGCGCGATGGCCGCGCTCTACGTCCACGGCACGGACGAGCAGAAGCGCACTTTTCTGCCGAAGATGGCCGAAGGCACCTGGTCGGGCACGATGAACCTGACCGAGCCGCATTGCGGCACCGATCTCGGTCTGATCAAGACCAAGGCCGTGCCGAACGGCGACGGCTCCTACTCGATCACCGGCACCAAGATCTTCATTTCGGCCGGCGAGCAGGACATCACCGAGAACATCGTCCACCTCGTGCTCGCCCGCATCGAGGGCGCGCCTGCCGGCGTCAAGGGCATCTCGCTCTTCGTCGTGCCGCGCAACGAGGTTGGTGCCGACGGCTCGGTCGGCGCCAACAACAAGGTCTCCTGCGGCTCGATCGAGCACAAGATGGGCATCCACGCCAACTCGACCTGCGTCATGAACTATGACGGGGCCAAGGGCTGGCTGGTCGGGGCCGAGAACAAGGGCCTCAACGCCATGTTCGTGATGATGAACGAGGCCCGCCTCGGCGTCGCGATCCAGGGCCTGGCCCAGTCCGAGGTCGCCTATCAGAACGCCGTCGCCTACGCCAAGGACCGCCTGCAGGGCCGCTCCCTGACCGGCGCCAAGAACCCCGACAAGCCGGCCGATCCGCTCTTCGTCCACCCGGACGTGCGTCGCACGCTGATGTCGATCAAGGCCTTCAACGAGGCGGCGCGTGCCTTCGTCATCTGGAACGCGATCAAGTCCGACGTCGCCCACCGCTCGGGCGACGATGCCGAGCGCCAGGCCGCCGACGACCAGCTCGGCCTGATGACGCCGGTGCTGAAGGGCGTGCTCACCGATGTCGGCTTCGACAATGCGGTGAAGGCCCAGCAGATGTATGGCGGCCACGGCTACATCGCCGAGCACGGCATGGAGCAGTTCGTCCGCGACGCCCGCATCGCCATGATCTATGAGGGCGCCAACGGCGTGCAGGCGATGGACCTCGTCGGCCGCAAGCTCGGCCGCGACGGCGGCCGCGCCATCATGGCCTTCTTCAACGAGGTCGGCGCCTTCGTGAAGGAGAACGAGGGCGACGAGGCCTTGAAGCCGCTGCTGGTTTCGCTCGCCGCCTCGCTCGGCCATCTCCAGCAGGCGACGATGTGGTTCATGCAGAACGCCCTCGCCAAGCCGGACAATGCCGGCGCCGGCGCGCATGACTACATGCACCTGCTCGGCCTGGTCTCGCTCGGCTATATGTGGGCGAAGATGGCCAAGGTCGCGCAGGACAAGCTCAAGGCCGGCGCCAATGGTGCGAGCGAGCGCATGAACGCCAAGCTCGTCACCGCCCGCTTCTTCATGGAGCGCTCGCTCCCTGAGACCGCGGCGCATCTGGCGCGGATCACCTCTGGCTCCGACGCCACCATGGCGCTGAGCGCCGAGCAGTTCTGAGCGCGCATAGCACACACGTCATGCTCGGGCTTGACCCGAGCATCTCTTGATGAGTTCGCTGGATAACGAGATGGTCGGGTCAAGCCCGACCATAACGTCCGGCAGGAAAACGAGCCGCAGCCGCGGCCAGACCGGAGGCCTTCACCCATGGCAGACGCCTTCATCTACGATCACGTTCGGACGCCGCGCGGCAAGGGCAAGGCCGACGGTTCCTTGCACGAGGTCACCGCGATCGAACTGGGCACGCAGACCCTGCGTGCCATCAAGGACCGCAACAATCTCGATCCCAAGCTGGTCGAGGACGTGGTCTATGGCTGCGTCGATCCCGTAGGCGAGGCCGGCGCCGACATCGCCCGCACCGTCGCGCTGAAAGCCGGCTACGGCAAGGAAGTGCCGGGCGTGCAGATCAACCGGTTCTGTGCCTCGGGCCTCGATGCGGTCAACCTCGCAGCGGCCCAGGTCATGTCCGGCCAGAAGGAGATGACGATCGGCGGTGGCGTCGAGAGCATGTCCCGTATCGGCATGGGCGCCTCGGGCTTCGGCATCGCGGTCGATCCGTCCGTCGCGATCGACACCTATTTCATGCCGCAGGGCGTCTCGGCCGACCTGATCGCGACCAAATACGGCTTCTCGCGCGACGATGTCGACGCCTATGCCGTGCGCTCGCATAAGCGTGCCGCCAAGGCCTGGGAGGAGGGCCGCTTCAAGAACTCGGTGATCCCGGTCACCGACGTCAACGGCCTGATCATCCTCGACCGTGACGAGACTATCCGCCCGGCGACCGACATGCAGGCGCTCGCCGCGCTGAAAGCCTCCTTCGTCCAGATGGGCGAGATGGGCGGCTTCGATGCGGTCGCGACCGCGGCGCATCCCGATGTCGAGTTCGTCAACCACGTCCACCATGCCGGCAACTCCTCCGGCATCGTCGACGGCGCCGCGGCCGTGCTGGTCGGCTCCAAGAAGGCCGGCAAGGCCGCGGGCCTGAAGCCCCGCGCTCGGATCAAGGCCTTCGCCACCACCGGCTCCGACCTCGCGCTGATGCTGACCGGCCCGGTCGACGTCACCGAACTCGTGCTGAAGAAGGCCGGCATGACGCCGAAGGACATCGACCTGTTCGAATTGAACGAGGCCTTTTCCTCGGTGGTGCTGCGCTACCAGCAGGCTTTCGACATCGACGACGCCGTGCTCAACGTCAATGGCGGCGCCATCGCCATGGGCCATCCGCTCGGCGCCACCGGCGCAATGATCCTCGGCACCGTCCTCGACGAGCTCGAGCGCACCAACAAGCAGACCGCTCTGGTCACGCTCTGCGTCGCCGTCGGCATGGGCGTCGCCACCATCATCGAACGGGTTTGAGGAGAGAGCCGATGAACCTCGTCAATTTCCGCTTCGAGACCGACGCCGACGGCATCGCCACCCTGACTTGGGACATGCCCGAGCGCTCGATGAACGTCATCACCCCGCAGGTGATGGAAGAGCTCAACCAGGTCGTGGACAAGGTCGCCTCGGATGAGGCGATCAAGGGCTGCGTCATTGTCTCCGGCAAGGAAGCCTTCTCCGGCGGCGCCGACCTCACCATGCTGCAGGGCCTGCGCGACCTCTATGTCAAGCTCGCCAAGGAGCAGGGCGAGCAGATCGCGATGCAGCGCTTCTTCGACGAGAGCCGCAAGCTCTCGCTGCTCTACCGCAAGCTCGAAACCTGCGGGAAGCCGTTCGCGGCGGCGATCCATGGCGTCTGCCTCGGCGGCGCCTTCGAGCTCGCGCTCTCCTGCCAGCTGCGCGTCGTCTCGGACGATGCCTCGACCCGTGTCGGCCTGCCCGAGATCAAGGTCGGGCTGTTCCCCGGCGCCGGCGGGACGCAACGCGTCTCGCGCCTGATGCAGACCGGCGACGCGCTGCAGATGATGTTCAAGGGCGACCAGATCAAGGCGCTGCCGGCCCGCAATTCCGGCCTCGTCCACGCCGTCCTGCCGCGCGACCAGATCGTCGCCGCCGCCAAGGAATGGCTGAAGACCAACCCTCAGGCGAAGCAGCCCTGGGAAGACCCGAAGTTCAAGCTGCCCTCGAACAAGGTGCACTCGCCGGCCGGCATGCAGATCTGGCCGCCGGCCAGCGCGATCTATCGCCGCGAGACCAACGACAATTACCCGGCGGCCCGCGCCATCCTGAGCGCGGTCTATGAGGGCCTGCAGCTGCCGATGGATCTCGCGCTGAAGGTCGAGAGCCGCTACTTCGCCAAGATCCTCCGGACGAAGGAGGCGGCCTCGATGATCCGCTCGCTCTTCGTCTCGATGCAGGAACTGAACAAGGGGGCCCGCCGCCCGGCCGACGTGCCGGCTTCCAAGCTCAAGAAGGTCGGCGTCGTCGGCGCCGGCTTCATGGGCGCCGGCATCGCCTATGTCACCGCCAATGCCGGCATCGAGGTGGTGCTGGTCGATCGCGACATCGAGGCGGCCGAGAAGGGCAAGGCCTATTCGCACAAGCTGGTCACCGACCAGATCACCAAGGGCCGGGCCAAGACCGCCGATCGCGATGCGCTGCTCGGCCGCATCAAGGCCTCGGCCGACTATGCCGATCTCAAGGGCTGCGACCTGATCGTCGAGGCGGTGTTCGAGGACCCGAAGGTCAAGGCCGAGGTCATCGCCAAGGTCGAGGCCGTGGTCGGCCCCAAGACCATCTTCGGCTCCAACACCTCGACGCTGCCGATCACCGGCCTCGCCGAGCACAGCGAGCGCCCGAAGAATTTCATCGGCATCCATTTCTTCTCGCCGGTCGAGAAGATGCTGCTGGTCGAGATCATCATGGCCAAGAAGACCGGCAAGAAGGCGCTCGCCATGGCGCTCGACTTCGTCCGCGCCATCAAGAAGACGCCGATCGTCGTCAACGACGTCAGAGGCTTCTATGCCAATCGCTGCGTCGGCAACTACATCCGCGAGGGCCACCTCATGCTGATGGAGGGCGTGCCGCCGGCGATGATCGAGGCGGCCGGCAAGCAGGCCGGCATGCCGGTCGGCCCGCTCTCGCTCAATGACGAGGTTGCGGTCGACCTCGCCTACAAGGTGCTGAAGGCGACGAAGGCGCAACTCGGCGAGGCCTCCGTCGACCCGGCGCAGGAGAAGCTTCTCAACGAGATGGTCGAGAAGCATGGCCGCCTCGGCCGCAAGAACAGGAAGGGCTTCTACGACTATCCGGAAGCCGGCCCGAAGCGGCTCTGGCCCGGCCTTGCCGAGCTCACCAAGAACAAGCTCGAGCCCGAGCTGATCGACATGGAGGAGCTGAAGCATCGCCTCCTGGTCACCCAGGCGCTGGAAGCGGCCAAGACCTATGAGGAAGGCGTCGTCACCGATCCGCGCGAGGCCGATGTCGGCTCGATCATCGGTTTCGGCTTCGCGCCCTATTCGGGTGGCACGCTGAGCTATATCGACAATATGGGCGCGGCCGCCTTCGTGAAGCTCTGCGAGAGCCTCGCCAAGAAGCATGGCGAACGCTTCAAGCCGAACCGGCTTTTGAAGCGCATGGCCAAGACCGGTGACACCTTCTACGGCGCTGCCGAGAAGAAGGCCGCGGCCTGATCAGGCGAAGAGCCGCTCCTTCAGGAGCGGCTCCAGCCAGTCGCCGAAGACCTTGAACCGGCGCGAGAGGTGCTGCCGGTGCGGATAGAGCAAGGCGACCGGCATCGGCTCCGCCCTGTGCTTCGGCATCACCTCGATGAGCTCGCCCGCCTTGAGGTGCGCGGCGACGTCATAAGCCGGGATCTGGATCAGTCCGAGCCCGGAAAGGCAGCAGGCGATATAGGCCTCGGCGCTGTTGACGGTGACGCGGCCGGCCATGGCCCGGCTGTGCAGGCGCTCGCCCTCCAGCCATTGCCAGTCCTCGACCGCGCCGGTCGATGGCGAGGCGTAGTGCACTGCCTCGTGCGCTGAGAGATCGTCCGGGCCTGCCGGCGTCCCATGCCGCGCGAGATAGGTCGGGCTCGCGACATTGATCAGCCTGAGCTCGCCGAGATTGCGCGCGATCAGACTGGAATCGCTGAGCGGCCCGACCCGCAGCACGCAATCGACACTGTCCTCGACCAGATTGACCGCCCGGTCGGTGACGCCGAGCGTGACCGAGATGTCCGGATAGCGCGCCAGGAAATCGGGCAAAGCAGGGGCGATGATCAGGCGGCCGATCCGGCCGGGCACGTCGATCCGGAGCTTGCCGGCCGGGCCGTCGTCGGCGCTGCGGAACAGCGTCTCCGCTTCCTCGACCTCGGCGATCAAGCGCAGGCAGCGCTCATAGAAGGCGAGCCCGTCCTGCGTCGGCGCGACATGGCGGGTCGTGCGGTGCAGCAGCCGCGTCCCGAGTCGATCCTCCAGCAGGCGGATCGCCGCCGAGACCGAGGAGCGCGGCTGGCCGAGTGTCGCTGCGGCGCGCGTGAAGCTGGCGCATTCGACGACGCGGGCGAAGGTGGCAAAGAGCTCGATCCGGTCCATGGTCGGCACGATGCGATTGTTCGCTCTGGCTGACAAGTCATGTCAGCTTATCCAGCTTTATCGGGACAATCGGCCGGCTACCCTGCTGACAGGGCGAAACCAATTCGCAGCGACAGCAGGAGACAGGGCCATGGCCGACCACAGCATCAAGGGCAAGACCGTCATCATCGCCGGGGGCGCCAAGAATCTCGGCGGGCTGCTGGCCCGCGACCTCGCCGCCCATGGCGCCAGGGCGGTGGCGATCCACTACAACAGCGCCGGGACCAAGGCTGATGCCGAGGCGACCGTTGCCGCGGTCAAGGCCGCGGGGGCTGAGGCCGTCGCCTTCCAGGCGGATCTCACCACCGCCGGCGCCGTCGAGAAGCTCTTCGCTGACGCGACTGCGGCGCTTGGCCGGCCGGATATCGCGATCAACACCGTCGGAAAGGTGCTGAAGAAGCCGATGGCCGCGATCAGTGAAGCCGAGTACGACGAGATGGCCGCGGTGAACTCGAAATCGGCCTTCTTCTTCCTCAAGGAAGCCGGCAAGGCGCTCAACGACAACGGCAAGATCACTACGGTGGTGACTTCGCTGCTCGGCGCCTTCACCCCGTTCTATGCCGCTTATGCCGGCATGAAGGCCCCGGTCGAGCACTTCACGCGCGCCGCCTCCAAGGAGTTCGGCGAACGCGGCATCTCGGTCACCGCGATCGGCCCGGGCCCGATGGACACGCCATTCTTCTATCCGGCGGAAGGGGCGGACGCGGTCGCCTACCACAAGACGGCGGCGGCATTGTCGAAGTTCTCGCCGACGGGTCTGACTCATATCGAGGACATCGTCCCCTTCATCCGCTTCCTCGTCTCGGACGGCTGGTGGATGACCGGCCAGACCATCCTGGTCAATGGCGGCTACACGACGAAGTGAATGCCAGGCCGGCCATTCTGGTTGAGGGCGGTCGGCAACTTTCCTTGCCGGGAGCTGAAGCGTTCATTCAGCTCCCGTCTATCCTCGCAAAGATATCAAGATGGCGCGGAACGCGGTTCCGAGTGGGGGCGGTCCATGCATATGGCGATGGTGATCGGCGGCGGGATCGTCCTGCTCGGCCTGTTCCTGTTGTTCGGCAAGCTCTGGGGCGGGGCCGAGCCGGCCTTCGCGCTGGCGGCCAAGCTGTTCGTGCCGGCCTGGCTCGCGATCGCGTTGGTCAACATGTGGGTCGGCGTCACCAAGGCCGGCTATTCGGTGCGCGAGGAACTGCCGATCCTCGCCGTGGTCTTCCTGGTGCCGGCCGCGCTCGCGGTTCTCGTCGCCTGGCGCGTCGCGCGCTGACAAGCGAGCCTGCTTCGGCGGGAATACCGAGCTGCGAGGACAAGCACGACACCATGCCCGTTCGACCGATCCTGAGCTTTCCCGATCCGCGTCTGCGTCTACCCGCTCCACCTGTTACCCGCTTCGACGCCGATCTGCGTGCGCTTGCCGAAGATTTGCTCGACACGATGCGCGCAGCGCCGGGTATCGGCATCACTGCGCCGCATATCGGTGTCCTGTCGCGGCTCGTCGTGCTGGAACTGACGCCCGGCGACGTCCGCATCTATGCCAATCCGGTGCTGGATCAGGTCTCCCGCGAAACCATTCGCCACACCGAGGGCAGCGTCTCGATGCCCGGCGTCACCGACGAACTCGAGCGCCACGCCCGCATCCGCGTGCGCTATCAGGATCTCGACGGGAAGGAGCAGAGCGAGGATGCCGACAGCCTGCTCGCCATCTGCCACCAGCACGAGATCGACCAGCTCGACGGCATCTTCTGGATCGACCGCCTGTCACGCCTCAAGCGCGACAGGCTGATCGCCCGCTACAACAAGCTGCGGCGGGAGTAGCCCTGGAGCCAGGGCGTCATGCTCGGGCTTGACCCGAGCTCTCAGGTCGGATGAGGCGCCGAGGGGCGCCTTCTCGTCATGAGATTCTCGGGTCTGCGCTTCGCTTCACCCGCGAATGACGTCAGCTCGGCTCAGTTCGCCACCGCCCGGATCACCCGGCGCAGCTTGCCGATCAGCTCATCGACCTGACTCTCGGTGATGATCAGCGGCGGCGAGAAGGCGATCGTGTCGGCGGCGGTGCGAACCATCAGGCCTTCATCGCGGAAGAGGCGATCCATCGCCTCGAAGGCGCGCTTGCCGACGCCATCTGCCCGCGGCGCGAGATCGACGGCGCCGACCAGGCCGAGCGTGCGGATGTCGACCACGTTCGGCTCGCCCTTCAGGCTCATCACCGCATCGGCCCAGGCGCCTTCCATTGCCCGGGCGCGCTCAAACAGGCCCTCTTCGCGATAGATGTCGAGCGCCGCCAGGGACGCTGCCGCCGCCAGCGGGTGGCCGGAATAGGTGTAGCCGTGGAACAGCTCGATGACGTTGTCGGGGCCGTTCATGAAGGCATCGTAGATGTGCTTACGCACGATCACGCCGCCCATCGGCACGGTGCCGGAGGTGACGCCCTTGGCGAAGGTGATCATGTCCGGGATAACGCCGTAGCGCTCGGCGGCGAAGGCGAAGCCGAGGCGGCCGAAACCGGTGATGACCTCGTCGAAGATCAGCAGGATGCCATGCTTGTCGCAGATCTCGCGCAGCCGCTTGAGATAGCCTTTCGGCGGCGGCAGCGCGCCGGTCGAGCCCGCCATCGGCTCGACGATCACCGCGGCGATGGTCGAGGCGTCGTGCAGGGCGACGACGCGCTCGAGATCATCGGCGAAATGCGCGCCGTAGTCCGGCTCGCCCTTGCTGAAGGCCTGCTTCTCGCGGTCATAGGTATGAGCGATGTGGTCGGTGCCGGTCAGGAGGCCGCCGAAGAACTTGCGGTTGTTGACCATGCCGCCGACCGAGATGCCGCCGAAGCCGACGCCGTGATAGCCGCGCTCACGGCCGATCAGTCGGGTCTTGCTGCCCTTGCCCGAGACGTTCCAGTAGGCGAGGGCGATCTTCAGCGCCGAATCCGCCGCTTCCGAGCCCGAACCCGCGAAGAAGACGTGGTCGAGATCGCCCGGCGCCAGCGCTGCGATGCGGGCAGCAGCCGCGAAGACCTTGGGATGGCCGTACTGGAAGGACGGGGCGTAGTCGAGCTCACGCGCCTGCGCCTGGATCGCCTGGATGATCGGCTCGCGGGCATGGCCGGCATTGCAGCACCAGAGCCCGGCGGTGCCGTCCATGACGGGCTTGCCCTCGGGGGTGTAGTAGAACATGCCCTCGGCACGAGCGACCATGCGCGGGTTCTGCTTGAACGACCGGTTCGCCGTGAACGGCATCCAGTAGGCTTCGAGATCGTTCGGCGAACTGATGGCGCGCGGCGCTGAGGTCATGATCCGGTCCCGTTTTGGGTTTTAAGGCTTCCTCAACCTAGCAGCGCGGTCGGGGCTGTAAATCCACGCCGGCTCGGGGCATGCCTGCGTCCGGCGAGCGGCAGCCCGTCGCATGGGGCAGGTGACGTTACGTCGTTTCTGGCGTAGTCTGAACAAGGGGGTAACACTGGACTACGCCCCAATGACTGAAGGCGTTGCCGGTCGGGACGGGAGCGAGCCAGTCGCGCCGGAGGAAATCCGCGCGGAGCTGGAGCGCGTCCTCGCCTCCGACATCTTTCGCAGCGCGCCGCAATTGACCGCTTTTCTGAGCTATGTCGTCGAGCAGGCCGTGGCCGGCCGCGCCGGCGAGCTCAAGGGGTATACCATCGCCGTCGAGGCGTTCGGCCGCTCCGCCGATTTCGATCCGCAATCCGACCCGATCGTTCGTGTCGAGGCCGGCCGCCTGCGCAAGGCTCTCAATCTCTATTTCGCGGCCGAGGGCGCGCGCGACCCCGTGCGGATCACCATTCCGGTCGGCGCTTATGTGCCGAGCTTCGCGCGGCGCGCAGTCCCCGAGCCGGACGCTGCCGTGGCGATACCGGGTCCGGCGCCGGCTGTTCCGCCCGCCTCCGCCCCGACGCGCTTCCGGCTCTATGCCGCCGGTACAACGGCCCTGCTGGCGGCTCTGATCGGCATTGCGACCTGGCATTTCTCCAGGATCGAGCCGGAGCCTGTTGCCACGGTGTCGCGGGGCGAATTCGCGGCGCAGCGGCCTGCGTTGCCCGTCGTGCAGGATCAGACCGCATCGGTGCATGCCGCGGATCCGGTCGCCGTGCCTGCGAGTCTGCCGGTCGTTGCTGTCGTGGCCGCCGGCGACATCGTCGATCCGGCGATCGAGGACGCGACGCGTCTGTTCATGCGTCATCTGGTCGACACCATGGCCCGCTTCGACGATTTGCTCGTGGTCAAGACCCCCGGCGCGACGCTGCGACCGGAGGAGGGGGCCGACTACGTCCTGACCCTCACCACGGCGCGGGCCGGCGACAAGGTCGAAGGGTTTGTGCGGCTCAGCGCGGCGAAAGACGGCCGCGTCGTCTGGACCACGTCCGGGGAGCGCAGCCTTGCCGGGCTCGGCAACAGCGCGGAGCTGCGCGAAATGGCGCAGCGGCTGGCGATCCGGCTCGCTCAGCCCTACGGCATCCTGCACGGTGATTTTCGGCTCGCGAGCCTGCCGCCGGCTGTCGGCTGCATCTACCAGGCGCTCAATTTCCGCCGGCATATGAAAGCTGAGGAGCAGCTGGCGGCGCGCAACTGTCTCGATGCCGTCCTCGTGCAGAACCCGGAATTCCACCCCGCCTGGTCGCATCTGGCGTTGCTGACAGCCGACGAATACGCCTTCGGCTTGAACTCCCGCCCAGGCTCTCCACTGGATCGCGCTCTGGCGGCTGCAATCACGGCGCTCAGGCTGGCGCCGTCCAGTGCGCGCGCCTACCAGGCGATGATGGAGGCGCAATTCCTGCGCGGCATGACCGAGGAAGCGCTCAAATCGGGCCGCGAGGCAATGGCGCGCAACCCCTACGATCCGGACATCATGGCCGATCTCGGCGCCCGCTATGTTCAGCTCGACCGGGCGGCGGAAGGGTTGCCGCTCCTCGAACGTGCCGCCGCACTGAACAACGGGCGCCCATCCTCTTACGATGTCTACCTGTTCCTGGCCGCCCACCTGACGGGCGCTCGCAAGCTTGCCGACACTCAGGCTGCCCTGATCCGGTCGGACGAGACACCGCTCGGCCTGCTCGGACGCGCGGTGGCGAGCGCCGTCGCAGAAGACCGGGCGGGCTTCGCCGAGGCGCTAAGGCTGCTTGGGCAATTGGAGCCCTTGTTCGCTCTCGATGCGCGGCTCTCGCTGGCGCGCTGGGGCTTTTCGCCAACGGTGAGTGACCGCATCCTGGCAGTGATCGGGCAAGGCGGGCTACAGCCGCATTAGCGTGCGATCGTGAAACCTGGCGAAGAATGAGGCGTGTCCGGTCGATGGGCCTCGCAGTTGCTGAATCCGGCGGCTATTCTATGTCTGTCGCAGCTGATTCGTAGCGTTGCGTTATTCCTCAACCCCTTGCGCGATTTCAGCCCTTGGCTCGCATCCGCCTCAGCGCTCTCTCCCCGGCCGCCAGCGGCGTCGTCGGCTTTTCATTGGGCGCTGCCGCCATCCTGCTTCTGCCGGTGCCGGGCAATCTCGCCAACGCATTGGGGCTTCTGAGCGCCGGGCTCGGCCTCGCCGGGGCGGCGGCTCTGGCGCGCCGCAATGCGACCCGCGAGCGCGAACAGCTGCTCGCTGCGATCGGCGAGGTCAAGGTTCGTCTCGCCACCAACGCCATCCGGGTCGACTCGATGGCGAAGCGTCTCGATCAGTTGCCGATGGGCGAGGCCGATGCGGCTCCGGCCAAGGCGATGCTCAACGAGCTGACCGCAGAGGTTGGTTTGCTCGGTGATCTTCTGCAGCAGGTTGCGACGACTTTGGGCGAGCATGACGACCAGCTCAGCCGGATCGAGGGGCGCCTCGCCAACCCGCCGCCACAACCGGCGCGCCTGGCGGCTGTTGCGCCGGAACCAGCTCTCGTGCGCGTATCGGAGCCTCTGGTCGCAACCCGGCAGGACCCAGCCGAAGCGGCGCAGCGGCGTGCTGCCGAAGAGCGCGCCGCCCTGATCAGCGAAGCTCTCGCGAAGGGGCAGGTCGAGGTCCATCTCCAGCCGATCGTCAGCCTGCCGCAGCGCCGCACGCGTGGCTATGAAGCGCTCGTCAGGTTGAGGCTCGACGAAAAGACGCTGCTGCTGCCCTCCGAGTTTCTGACCACCGTCGAGGAGCGCGGCTTCGGCCCGACCTTGGACGCGCTCGTCCTGACGCGGGCGCTCGCCATCGCACGTCATCTCGGCAGCAAGCCGGGCGAGATTTTCGTCTCCTGCAATTTCAGCGCGGCGACCTGGGGTTCGTCACGGGCGCTCGCGGCGTTGTCGCGTATCCTGGAAAAATATCACGATCACATCGGCAATCTCGTCATCGAGGTGCCGCAACGTGTCTTCCGGGCGCTGGAGCCGGCGAGCCTCGGCCTGCTCGGGGCCATGTCGGCCAATGGCGTTCGTTTCGCGCTCGATCACGTCTCGGATCTGCGCTTCGATCCGATCTCGCTGCATGATCGTGGCGTGCGTTTCGTCAAGGTTTCTGCCGCGCTGCTGTTGGCTGAGTCGCGCGGCAGCACCCTCGCCGACATCGCGGCGGGCGACATCGCGATCCAGCTCGCCCGCGGTTCGATCCAACTCGTCGCCGAGGAGGTCGAGGACGACCCGATGGTTGCCGACATGCTCGATCTCGGCATTGCTTTCGGTCAGGGCATCGTCTTTTCGCCGCCGCGGCCGGTCAGGCCCGAGGTCTTCGCCGAGCCGCAGACAGAAACAGCGCCGGTGCCGAAGCCTGCCGCCGCAGTGGCGCCGCCCGCCTCCGCCGAGGTGGTCGAGCATCCCGCTATGGCGCCGCCGCCGGCGGTAAAGCGCATACCATTCCGCGACATCCTGCGCCGCGCCACGGCTTGACAACTCCTCGGGAGCGGAAGCGCTGGCCCGCGCCGGCGAAGCCGCGTAAACAGGCCGCGCCTGTTTGATCGGAGTGTGCTCGTGCCGTCATCGACCCGCCTTCTGTCCGGGGTTGCCCCCGTCATCGGCCAGTACGAGCTCTGCCTCTGCGACATCTGGGGCGTGGTCCATAACGGCGTCGCGCCCTTCGCCGCGGCCTGCGATGCCTTGGCGCGGATGCGGGCGAATGGCATCACCGTCGTTCTGGTGTCGAATGCGCCGCGCCCACGTTCGGAAATCGCGATCCAGCTCGGCAAGCTCGGCGTGCCCGGCGACGCCTTCGACGCGATCGTCACCTCCGGCGACGTCGCGCGAGACCTGATCGCCCATCGTGCCGGCGAGCCGCTCTATCATCTTGGCCCGTCGCGCGACCTGCCGCTGATGGCCGGCCTCGACGCGCCGCGCGTCGGCGCTGCCGAGGCGCATTATGTCGTTTGCACCGGCCTGTTCGACGACGAGACCGAGACGGCTGACAGCTATGCCGATCAACTCGCCGATTTCGCCCGCCGGAGGCTGACGCTGATCTGTGCCAATCCGGACCTGGTCGTCGATCGCGGCGGGCGCATCGTGCCGTGCGCCGGCTCGCTCGCCGTTGCCTATGAGAAGCTCGGCGGCGAGGCGATCTATGCCGGCAAGCCGCATGCGCCGATCTATGACCTCGCCATTCGCATTGGCCAGGAGCTGCGCGGCGAGACGGTCAAGAAAGCGCGCATCCTGGCGATCGGCGACGCGATCCGCACCGATATCGCCGGGGCGGTGCAGTACGGCCTGGATTCGCTGATGTGCGTAGCCGGCATTCACGCCGGCGAGATGGCGGGCTTGTCGGAGGAGGCGCTGCAGGGCTGGTTCGGCCGGCAGAGCCACCGGCCCAGTTACGCCATGCCGCATCTGGCCTGGTGAGGCGAGCGGCGCAGCGGCAACCTCAGGCGGCGCAGGCCGCCTCGATCTTCGATTTCAGCGTCTGCGCGTTGAACGGCTTGACGATGTAGTTGTTCACGCCGGCTTTCTTGGCGGCGATGACGTTCTCGGTCTTCGATTCCGCCGTCACCATGATGAATGGCGTCTCGGCGATATCAGCCTCGTTGCGAACCTGGCGCAGCAGCTCGTAGCCGGTCATCGGCTCCATGTTCCAGTCCGAGATCACCAGGCCGTATTTCTTGTCGCGCATCTTGGCGATCGCGGCATTGCCGTCGGAGGCGTCGTCGACATTCTCGAAGCCGAGCTGCTTCAGGAGGTTGCGGATGATCCGCACCATCGTCTGATAGTCGTCCACCACCAGGATCGGCATTGACGGGTCGACAGCCATGACGGCGCTCCAAGCCAGTAGTCCGCGGCGCTTGCGGCACCGACGCGGGCCGCTCTCGCAGAGCAGCGACCTTTGGTCAATTGTGATAGGCACTCGGCGTTTCAAAGCCGTTAATCCGGTCTCGAAGTGACCTAGCGGCATACTACCTTTGGCGGACAGGGGAACAAGGCAACAGGCACCAAAGTTCAATGGTGCGATGCAGCGAACTATGGGACGCTCCTCGCTCGATTCCGGACGCAGGCGGTCCTTCTCCGTGCTGCAGTTGCGAGAGCTGACCGATGATGGCGAGCACGCTCTATCAAGTCCATGCCTTCGAGGATCTGGTCGTCGGCCAGCGCGAGAGCCTGATGCGCACCGTGATGGAGCGCGACATCTCACTCTTCGCCGACCTCTCGGGCGATGCCAACCCGATCCATCTCTGCGACCGCTATGCCGCCAACACCAAGTTCGGCCAGCGCATTGCTCACGGCATGCTGACGGCGAGCCTCGTCTCGGCCCTGCTCGGCACGCGCCTGCCGGGGCCGGGCGCGGTCTATCTCTCGCAGACGCTGAATTTCCTCGCCCCCGTGAAGATCGGCGACGTCGTAACCGCCCGTGTCGAGGTGGTCGAGCTCGTGCCGGAACGGCGCCGGGCCCGGTTGTTCTGCGAATGCCTGGTCGATGGCAAGGCGGTGCTGGAAGGCGAGGCCTGGGTGGCGCTGCCGCGTGCGGCGGCTTAGGGCGCGGCGCGGCCTTGACGCTTCCTGCTGCTTGAGGCCAAACACGGCGGTAGCCGGGGCTTCCCGGCGTCGACCTTGCGTTCCATGACCTCATCTCCCGAGGCGCCGCGGCCCAGTGCGCTGCCTGCCTTCGTCCTCGAACCCGGCAAGCCGGTGCCGGCCGATCTGCGCGGCCGGGTGCTGGCGCTCGGCAATTTTGACGGTGTCCATCGCGGCCATGCCGAGCTGGCGCGGGTCGCCGGCGAGATGGCGGCGCAGCAGGGAAGCAGCGCCGCGGCGCTGACCTTCGAGCCGCATCCGCGCACGGTTTTCAGGCCGGAGCTGCCGGTGTTCCGGCTGACGCCGGAGTCGATCAAGATCGCGTTGCTGGCGGAGCTGGGCCTTTCGCCCAGTTTCATCATTCCTTTCGACCGCGCGGTCGCCGGCATTCCCGCCGAGGCTTTCGTCGACGATCTGCTGCTTGGGCAGCTCGGCGCCGCTGGCCTCGTCTGCGGCTACGACTTCCATTTCGGCAAGGGCCGCACCGGCTCGCCGGAGATGCTGCAGGCGCGCTGCGGCCATGCCGGCATCCCCGTCACCGTCGTGCCGCCCTTCGCCTTCCAGGGCGAGCCGGTCTCCTCGACGCTGGTGCGCACTGCGCTCGAAGCCGGCGATGTCGGCCATGCCGCAGCGTTGCTCGGTCGTCCCTGGTTCGTGCGTGGCGAGATCGCCCATGGCGACAAGCGCGGCCGCGATCTCGGCTATCCCACGGCGAATATGCACCTCGCCCATGATTGCCGCCTACGCTTCGGCATCTATGCGGTGAGGATGAAGATCGACGGTGTCTGGCGCGACGGCGTCGCCAGTTTCGGGAGTCGGCCGACCTTCGATGATGGGGCGCCCAGGCTCGAGACCTTCGTCTTCGACTTCTCCGGCGATCTCTACGGCAAGATCGTCGACGTCGCCTTCGTCGCTTTCCTGCGCGGCGAGGCAAAATTCGATTCCCTCGATGCGCTGATCGCCCAGATGGATGCCGACAGCGCAAGGGCACGCGGCATCCTGGCGGCGACGCCGGCCTTCCTTCCCTGACGACGCTTTGCTAGAAGCCGCTCATGTCCGCTCTGCACCTCGTTTCGCTCCAGCGAATTACCGGCCCGGCTGCCGCCCTGCGCTGACAGCGCGGGCGCTTGCGCAGGCCGGGACGACGATCGCTTCCCCGTGACATCCCAGGATGGGCGCTGCTCCTTGAGCCGTCATCCGCACCGCCGAGCCGGACCCATGACCGACAAGACCGCCGAAAAGCCCGAGACCATCGATTATTCGCAGACGCTGTTCCTGCCGCAGACGGAATTCCCGATGCGGGCCGGCCTGCCGCAGCGCGAGCCGGAATTGCTCGCCCGCTGGGCGAAAATGGACCTCTATCGCAAGCTGCGCGCGGCCGGCAAAGGTCGCGACCGCTTCGTCCTGCATGACGGTCCGCCCTATGCCAACGGCAACATCCATATCGGCCACGCGCTCAACAAGGTGCTGAAGGACCTGGTGACGCGCTCGCAGCAGATGCTCGGCTACGACTCCAACTACGTGCCGGGCTGGGACTGCCACGGCCTGCCGATCGAGTGGAAGATCGAGGAGCAGTACCGCGCCAAGGGCCTGAACAAGGACGACGTCGATGTCGTCGAGTTCCGCAAGGAATGCCGCGTCTTCGCCGAGAAATGGGTCGATATCCAGCGCACCGAGTTCAAGCGCCTGGGCGTCGAGGGCGACTGGGACGATCCCTATCTCACCATGGCCTTCGGCGCCGAGGCGCAGATCGCCCGCGAGATCATGAAGTTCGCCGAGAACGGCCAGCTCTATCGCGGCTCCAAGCCGGTGATGTGGTCTGTGGTCGAAAAGACCGCTTTGGCCGAAGCCGAGGTCGAATACGAGGAGCACACCAGCGACACGATCTTCGCGGCGTTTCCGGTGCTCGGCTCCGGTCCGCTCGCCGGCGCATCCGTGCTGATCTGGACGACCACTCCCTGGACCATTCCGGGCAACCGCGCGATCTCGTTCCACAACAAGATCGCCTATGGCCTTTATCGCGTGACGGCGGCTCCGGAAGGTAACTGGGCCAAGGTCGGCGCGCGCTATGTGCTGGCGAAGAATCTCGCCGAAACGCTGTTCAAGACCGCCAAGGTCGAGGCCTACGAGCTGGAGCGCGACGTTACGGCCGCCGACCTTGCCGGTCTTGCGACCGCCCATCCGCTGCGCGGCCAGGGCTATGAGTTCGACGTGCCGCTGCTCGACGGCGACCATGTCACTGACGATGCTGGTACCGGCTTCGTCCACACCGCGCCGGGCCATGGCCGCGAGGACTTCGACGTCTGGATGGCCAATGGCCGCATGCTGGCCGAGCGCGGCATCGAGACCCGCATCCCCTATACCGTCGACGCCGATGGCCGCTTCACCAAGGAGGCGCCGGGCTTCGAGGGCGCGCAGGTCATCACCGACAAGGGTGAGAAGGGCAATGCCAACGAGGTCGTGATCAAGGCGCTCGCCGCGACCGGCAATCTCGTCTCGCGCGGCCGCCTCAAGCACCAGTACCCGCATTCGTGGCGCTCGAAGAAGCCGGTGATCTTCCGCAACACGCCGCAATGGTTCATCGCCATGGACAAGCCCTATGGCGACGCCGGCGCGCCTGACTTGGAAGCGCCGGCGCCGACTGTCGGTGGCAATGCCGACACGCTGCGCAACCGCGCGCTCAAGGCGATCAAGCAGACCGAGTGGGTTCCCGCCGCCGGCGAGAACCGCATCAACGGCATGATCGCCAACCGCCCGGACTGGGTGGTCTCGCGCCAGCGCGCCTGGGGCGTGCCGATCACCGTCTTCGTCGACAAGGAGAGCAAGGAAATCCTCGTCGACGCCAAGGTCAACGCCGCGATCGCCGAAGCCTTCGAGCAGGAGGGCGCCGACGCCTGGTTCACCGACACCGACGGCGCCCGCTTCCTCAAGCCCTACGGCTATGATCCCGCCAAGTTCGAGCGTGTCATCGACGTGCTCGACGTCTGGTTCGATTCAGGCTCGACCCATGCCTTCACCTTGGAGAAGCGCGCCGACCTCAAGACCCATCGCGTCGTCGACGGCGGCCGCGACAAGGTGATGTATCTCGAAGGCTCGGACCAGCATCGCGGCTGGTTCCATTCGAGCCTGCTCGAAAGCTGCGGCACGCGCGGCCGCGCGCCTTTCGACGTGGTGCTGACCCACGGCTTCTGTCTCGACGAGAAGGGCGAGAAGATGTCGAAGTCGAAGGGCAACGTTACCGCCCCGCAGGACATCATCAAGGACAGCGGCGCCGACATCCTGCGCCTCTGGGTGGCGGCGGCCGACTATTCCGACGATCTGCGCATCGGCAAGGAGATCCTCAAGACCTTCGTCGAGACCTATCGCAAGCTGCGCAACACCATGCGCTGGATGCTCGGCACGCTCGCCCATTTCGACGAGGCGATCCGCGTCTCCGATCCGGCCTCGATGCCGGAGCTGGAGCGGCTGATGCTGCACCGCCTCGCCGAGCTCGGGCCGCAGGTCGAGGAGGCCTACCGCACCTATGACTACAAGAAGGTCGTGAACCTGCTCTCGCAGTTCATGAACACCGAACTCTCGGCCTTCTATTTCGACGTGCGCAAGGACGCGCTTTATTGCGATCCGCGCTCCAGCCATGTCCGCAAGAGCGCGCTGACCGTCGTCGACCACCTCTTCCGCTGCCTGACCACCTGGCTCGCGCCGATCCTGGTCTTCACCGCCGAGGAGGCCTGGCTCGACCGCTATCCGCAGGTGAAGGCGGGAGACGGTTCCGTCCATCTCGAGCTCTTCGCCAAGGCTGACGACGCCTGGCTCGATCCGGAGCTGGCGGAGCGCTGGGCCAAGGTCCGCCGCGTGCGCCGCGTCGTCACCGGCGCGCTCGAGCTGGAGCGCGCCGCCAAGCGCATCGGCTCCTCGCTGGAAGCCGCGCCGGTCGTCCACATCGCCGATTCCGATCTGCGCGCGGCGCTGAGCGGGCTCGACCTCGCCGAGATCTGCATCACCTCCGATGCGAAGATCGCGGACGGGGAGGGGCCGGCCGATGCCTTCCGCCTGCCGGATGTGCCCGGCGTCGCCGTGGTGCCGACGCGCGCCTCGGGCATCAAATGCGCCCGCTCCTGGAAATACTTCGATCCGGCGACGGCCGAGCCCGGCTTTCCCGAGGTGACGCCGCGCGACGCCAAGGCGCTGCGCGAGCTCGGGCGCGCTGCGTGAGCGCGCAGACGCCATCACTGCGCCGCCTCGGCGCCCTGATCGTCGGGCTCACCTTCGTGCTCGACCAGGCGCTGAAGCTCTGGCTGCTCTTCGGCCTGAGATTGGCCGAAGAGGGGCCGTTCCAGCTCGCCTCCTTCCTGGAGATCGTGCTCGCCTGGAATCGTGGCATCTCCTACGGCCTGTTCCAGCAATCGACTGACATCGGTCGCTGGGCGCTGGTCGTGCTCTCGATCGTCGCGGCGATCTGGCTCTGGCGCTGGATGTGGCGCAGCGACGACAGGCTGACCGTGGTGAGCCTCGCGCTGATCATCGGCGGCGCGCTCGGCAACGGGCTCGACCGCATGGTCTACGGCGCTGTCGTCGATTTCGTGCATTTTCACGTCGGCAGCTTCAGCTGGTACATCTTCAACATCGCCGACGCGGCGATCGTCTTCGGCGTGCTCGGCCTGCTCTGGGAGTCGCTGCGCCCCGGGGCGGATCGCTCGAAGGCCGCCTGAGACCGTCCTGGTGTGGCCGAAAACCGACCGGCCACAGCTCATTTACGCCGATCTGGCAAAAGGGCTCCCCGTTTTGCCGGATATGAGTTAAAAGGCCCGCCATGCTTTTGCCGCGCCGGTCGCGCATGACATCGGCAGATGTCCGTATGGAGAGGTGAGATGGCTTATCGGATCCGCGCTTCGCACATGCTGCTCGCGAGCGGCCTGTTGCTGGCGACGACCCCTGCTTTCGCCCAGGAAGGCATGCTCTTCAAAAATCTGGTCGATGGCATGGGCCTGTTTGGCCGTGACAAGGCCGACATCGAGTACAAGCAGCGCGCCCCGCTGGTCGTGCCGCCGTCCTCGACCTTGCCGAAGCCGCAGGAGGCCGGCGCTCATCGCAGCGCTGCCTGGCCCGATGATCCGGACGTCGCCCGCCGCAAGGCCGAGCGCGACAGCTCCAACATCCTGTTCCAGAACACCGAAAGCTATCGTGCCAACACCAGGCCGCTGATGTCGCAGGAAGAGCTGCGCCGTGGCCGTGTCGCCGGCAGTCGGAATGGGCCGGAAGGCATCGTTCCCGACCACAACACCGGCAACAACCAGATCGAGCCGATCCGTATCGGGCGGGAGATGGCGGCCCGTCAGGCGCAGACCGATACGTCGAATCTCGCTTATGGCAGCGAGCCGGCCCGTCGCTATCTGCATGAGCCGCCGACCGGCTATCGTCGCCCGGCCGCGACGGCCGCCCTCGGCCCGGGCGTGTCCGGGCCGCGCGAGGACAAGCAGGCGGTCGGCCAGCGCGAGTTCCTTGCCGGCCAGAAGGTCTACGAATAGGCCTGAGCCGTCGTTCCACGCTGCGTTGGTTTTCCAGCGAAGCCGGACTATCTAGAGGACGAGCCCTTTCTCCGGCTCGGGTCCATACGGACCCGGGCCGGTTCGTTTCTGAACACGCGATCGTGCAGGAGCTTTCCCGACCATGACGGTTCATGCCGCTCCAGCCGCCACTGCCAGCCAGATCGAATCCTACAAGCTTGCCAACGGGCTTCAGATCGTGGTCGCACCGGACCACCGCGCGCCCGTCGTCACCCATATGGTCTGGTACCGCAACGGCTCCGGCGACGATCCGGCCGGCAAGTCCGGGATCGCCCATTTCCTCGAGCACCTGATGTTCAAGGGCACGGCGAAATGGCCGGCGGGCGAGTTCTCGAAGATCGTCGCCAGCTATGGCGGCCAGGAGAACGCCTTCACCTCCTATGACTACACCGCTTATTTTCAGCGCGTGCCGAAGGAGCACCTGCGCGCCATGATGGACTACGAGGCCGACCGGATGACGGGCCTCGCCTTCGACGAGAGCGTGGTCGCACCCGAACGCGACGTCGTGCTGGAGGAGCGGCGCATGCGTGTCGACGCCGACCCGGCCGCCCAGCTCGGCGAGGAGTTCTCCAGCGCGCTCTACGCCCACCACCCCTATGGCCTGCCGATCATCGGCTGGGAGCACGAGATCGAGGAGCTCTCGCGCGACGACGCCTTCGCCTATTACCAGCGCTTCTACACGCCTGAGAACGCGATCCTGGTCGTCGCCGGCGATGTCGAACCGGCGCAGGTGCTGCGCCTCGCCCAGGAGACCTACGGTGCGATCCCCGCCCGCGGCGAGGCGCCCCGCCGCAAGCGCCCGGCCGAACCCGAGCCGCGCGCCGCGCGCCGCGTCGCGCTCTCCGATCCGCGCGTGCAGCAGCCCTCGCTGCGCCGGGCCTGGCTGGCGCCGACCTATGTCTCGCCGCAGCGCGACGAGGCCTTCGCGCTCGAACTTGCCGCCGAGATCCTTGGCGGCGGCACGACCTCGCGGCTCTATCGCAAGCTCTGCGTCGAGCAGGAGCTCGCCGCCGGCGCCGGAGCCTATTTCATGGGCTCGATGGTCGACCGTTCCGCCTTCCAGCTCTCGGTCAGCCCGCGCCCGGGCGTCGAGATGGCGGCGCTCGAAGCCGGGCTCGATGCGGCGCTCGCCGCCTTCATCGCCGAGGGGCCGACCGAGCTGGAACTCGCCCGCGCCCGCACCCGCCTCGTCGCCGAGACAGTGTTCGCCCGCGACAGCCAGTCCTCGCTCGCCCGCATCTTCGGCTCGGCGCTGGCCGTCGGTGAGACCGTCGAGGACGTATTGCTCTGGCCGGAGCGGATCGAGGCGGTGACGCGCGAGCAGGTCACTGAGGCCGTGCGCCGTTATCTCAAGCCCGATCGCTCGGTCACCGGCCTGCTCCTGCCGGGCGCAGCCTGATATCGCGCTCACGTCATGACCGGCGGGCTCCGGTTCGCCATCGAGGATTGCCGATGACCCATTCTCTCGCTCCCGCCACTGCCGCTCCCGGCCCGTCGCTCGCCGTCCAGCGCGTCAAAGCTGCCTGCGGCGTCGAGGCCTGGCTGGTCGAGGAGCACAGCCTGCCGCTGCTCGCCCTTGAATTCGCTTTCGACGGCGGCGCCAACCGCGATCCCGCGACTGGCGCCGGCAGCGCCAACCTCATCTCCGGCCTGCTCGACGAAGGTGCCGGCGATCTCGACGCCGAGGCCTTCCAGGGCCGCCTCGCCGACTACGCCATCAACCTCTCCTTCGACGCTCGCCGCGACGATTTCCACGGCCAGCTTCAGACCCTGTCGCAGCATCGCGACGTCGCCTTCGAACTGCTAGGCCTCGCGCTGAATGCGCCGCGCTTCGATGCGGATGCGGTCGCGCGGGTGAAGGCGCAGGTGATCGCCGGCCTGCAGCGCCAGGCGCAGAATCCGGACTTCATCTGCCGCAACGCGCTGTTCGCTGCGGCCTTCCCCGGGCACCCCTATGGCCGTCCGGAGCGCGGCGACGTCGCCAGCGTCGGCGGGCTCGAGCCGGCTGCGCTGAAGGCGCTGTCACGCGATCTTTTCACCCGCGGCGGGTTGAAGGTCGTCGCGGTCGGCGACATCACCGCGAGCGAGCTCGCTTCGCGGCTTGATGCCCTGTTCGGCACGCTGCCCGCCGGTGCTCCGCGCGTCGAGCCGTCCGCGCCGCTGCCGATCGCCGATCTCGGCCAGACCCATGTCGTCGAGCTCGACGTGCCGCAGACCGTGCTGCGCTTCATCTGCCCCGGCCTGATGTGGGACGATCCCGACTTCATCGCCGCGACCGTGCTGAACCACATTCTCGGCGGTTCGGCCTTCACCTCGCGCCTGTTCATGGAAGTGCGCGAGAAGCGCGGCCTCGCCTATGGCGTCTCCTCCAGCCTGGTGCCGCTGCGCCAGAGCGGCTTCCTCGTCGGCGGCACCTCGACCCGCAACGACCGCGTCGCCGAGTCGATGAGCGTGATCCGCGAGGAGATCGCCAAGCTCGTCAGCGAGGGCCCGAGCGAGCACGAGGTCGAGGAGGCCAAGCGCTATCTGATCGGCTCCTATTCGCTGCGCTTCGACACCTCGCCGAAGATCGCCGGCGAACTGCTCGGCCTCGCCATCCGTGGCGAGCAGCCGGACTTCGTCGAGACCCGCAACCAGCGCTTTGCCGCAGTGACGCTCGCCGATGTCCGGCGCGTCGCCCAGCGCCTGTTCGGCGAGGGCAAGCTGCTGGTCCAGGCCGTCGGCCGGCCGGTCGGGCTGGTCTGACGCTCCTGGCTGAGGAGCGCTTGTGAGCATTCGCCGCCTCGATCCCGTCCTGGTCGATCGCATCGCCGCCGGCGAGGTGATCGAGCGGCCGGCCGCGGCGGTGAAGGAGCTGGTCGAGAACGCGATCGACGCCGGCGCCACCAGCATCGCCGTCACCATCCGGGCCGGCGGGCGCGAATTGATCCGCGTCGTCGACGACGGCATCGGCATGAGCCCCGACGACCTCGCGCTCTGCGTCGAGCGCCACGCCACCTCCAAGCTCCCCGATGGCGACCTCTTCGCCATCCGCTCGCTCGGCTTTCGCGGCGAGGCCTTGCCCTCGATCGGCTCGGTGGCACGGCTCTCGATCACCACCCGCCAGCGTGATGCGGCGCAGGGCTGCGCCCTCGTGGTCGAGGCCGGCGCCAAGGGGGCGGTGCGGCCGGCGGCGGCCGCGCCTGGCACCCGCATCGAGGTCAGCGACCTCTTCATCTTCACCCCGGCCCGCCTGAAATTCCTGAAGAGCGACCGCGCCGAGGCGCAGGCCGTCTCCGACATGCTGCGGCGGCTCGCCATCGCCCATCCCGAGATCCGCTTCTCGCTCGAGGGCGAGCATGCCGGCGCCTTCGACTGGCCGGCCGAGCCGATCGGCAATGACGGCCATCTGCGCCGTCTCGGTCGCGCCCTCGGGCGCGACTTCCCGGAGAACGCCTTGCCGGTCGAGACCGAACGCGAGGGCGTCAGGCTCTGCGGCTTCGCCGGCCTGCCGACCTTCCATCGCGGCACCTCGGCCGGCGTCCATATGGCGGTGAATGGCCGCCCGGTGCGCGACAAGCTGCTGCTCTCGGCGGTGCGCGGCGCCTATGCCGACGTGGTGCCCTCCGACCGGCACCCGGTGCTCTATCTCGACGTGCTCTGCGATCCCGCCGTGGTCGACGTCAACGTCCACCCGGCCAAGAGCGAGGTCCGCTTCCGCGATCCGGCGCTGGTGCGCGGCCTCGTCGTCTCGAGCCTCAAGGCGGCGCTCGCCGGCGCCGGCCACCGCGCCACCACCACCGGCGGCGCCCGCACGCTCGACGCCTTCCGCGCGGTCTTCTCGGGCGGCGGCTTCGGCAATGGCGGCCCGGCCACGATCCAGCGCCCGAATTTCGGCAGCGTCGCCGACTGGCGCATGCCCGAGGCTCCCGCCCAGCCGATGCAGGCCGGCTTCGCCGATCTCGCCATGCCCTCGGCCGATGCGAGGGCCCATCTCGCCGAGCCGCCGCAGGATGCGCTCGACCGGCCGCTGGGTGCCGCCCGCGCCCAGGTCCACGGCACCTATATCGTCGCCCAGACCCGCGACGGCATGGTGATCGTCGACCAGCACGCCGCGCATGAGCGGCTGGTCTATGAGCGGCTCAAGGCCGAGCGCGCGAAGGCCGGCATCGCCCGCCAGCCGATGCTGCTGCCCGAGGTGGTCGAGCTCGATCCCGTCGATGCCGATCGGCTCAACGCCGCGGCCAGCGATCTCGCCTCGCTCGGTCTCGTCATCGAGAGCTTCGGCCCTGGCGCGGTGCTGGTCCGCGAGGCGCCGGCCGCGGTCGCCGGTGGCGATCTCCAGGGCATCGTCCGCG
Source organism: Rhizobiales bacterium 2SD (assembly GCA_005502805.1). GTDB lineage: Bacteria > Pseudomonadota > Alphaproteobacteria > Rhizobiales > Beijerinckiaceae > Allobosea. Next base: position 277,829 of record SCMY01000005.1, read on the forward strand.
ACGTCGCCGACGCGCTCGCCGAGCATGGCGACGCCGGCTCGCTGGAACGGCGGCTCGACCACGTCCTGGCGACGATGGCCTGCCACAACTCGGTCCGCGCCGGCCGCCGCCTGCGCCCGGAGGAGATGGACGCGCTCCTGCGCGAGATGGAGGCGACGCCGAATTCCGGCCAGTGCAATCACGGCCGGCCGACCTATGTCGAGCTGAAGCTCAGCGATATCGAAAAGCTGTTCGGGAGACGGTGAGCGGCCTCTCGCTCAGGCGCGGCGCAAGCAGTGGTGCCTGCGCCGCGTCCCTCTCAAGCTGGCTCTCTCCGACACCGGGCCCACCGAACAGCAGGATGAAACCAAGCGGCAGAAGCCAGGCGGTCCAAGCGGCGAGTGCGTAGCTCGCCTCGAACGGGAGCTGCAGCGCAAGCGCGAGCCATAGGGCCAGTCGCAGCCAGATCGCGCCGGACGCGACCGCCGCCATCGCCATCATCAGCCGCGCATGCCGCTGCGCATCGCCACACCGGATCGCGATCACCGCGGCGATCAGCAGGGCCAGCCAGACGATGCCTTGCGCGAAGAAGCCGGCCTGCGCGATCGGGCCGGCTTCGCTCGCCAGCGCCACCGGCAGGGCGGTCAATCCACCAATCAGCACGCAGAGCACTGCGATGCGGCCTATGGTCCGATGAGCGCCACGCCGATGCCTCGCGGCTGCCGCGATCGCTATGAAGATCAAGGCGAGACCCGAGGCGATCATATGGAGCGGGAACGCCAATGGCAGCTTCTGGCGCACCAATAGCAGGACGTCGGGCAGGGGCAGCAGACCGCTTCCGATCGCAATCGCGGTCCCGGCGGTCGGAGCGACGAGGATGGCGATGATCAGTCCGGCGACAACGGCTCCGGGGCGCATCCGTCCGGTCGAGCTGCGATCGCGCATCCATGCCTTCTCCCGTCGCGCCGGGACGCTGGCCGCGATTCTTGTCGCCAGCATGGCGCTGGGCGAGGCACAGGCCGCAAATACGCCCGACTTGACCGGCCGCTGGTCCGCACCACGCCCGAAGCTGACCCTCGATATCGTCCGCTGCGGCGAGGGCTGGTGCGGTATCGAAGTGACCGGGGACGCGAAATGTGGGCGCACGGCGCTGCGTCTCGACATTGCTCGTGATGTCTCCGGTCCGATGGTGAGCTTTGCCGGCCGGCTCGCGGTGATGGCCGAGGCTGAGCCCTATGCGGTCGGCGCGACGCTCCAGAGCCAAGGCGGCGCTGCTGTCCTATGGATGCTCGGGCACACCGGCACGAGGCTCCTGCCGCGGCGCATGTACCCGCTGAATGCGTACTTCACCCGGCTCGGCGATCCCGTCTGTGTCGAGCCGAAACTGTCCTGAGGCGGGTTTCAGGTAGGCGGCACGACAATGTCGCGGCTCGCTGGAACGGCGGCTCGACCATGTGCCGGCGACGATGGCCTGCCACAACACGGTCCGCGCCGGTCGCCGCCTGCGGCCGGAAGAGATGGGCGCGCTCCTGCGCGACATGGACGCGACGCTGAATTCCGGTCCGTGCAATCACGGCCGGCCGACCTATGTCGAGCTGCAGCTCAGCGATATCGAGAAGCTGTTCGGGCGGAGGTAGCAAGGGCCCAAGTCAGGTGGGCTTGGATTCGCCTGTGTCGAGAAAATAGAGGGTCATGCCCGCGTGGCCGGCTTGCGGAAACCATTGTGAATCTTTGATCGCCTGAATTTCGCGTCGAGCAGACGCATAGTCGACAGCGAGGTTGGCTTCTGCGGCAGAAAGCCGAACCTGCATGTTCGGGTGACCGAACAGCTTCATGAGTTCATATCGTTGATCGCCAGGGCGCGACTTGAGCTCCATTTCGAGATCATGGATTCGCCAGACTAGACGATTGACGCGTGCCTGTTCGTCACCCTCCATTGCGTCATATTGCTCGATGCAGAGCTGTTCGAAGAGGTTGACGATTTCGGCGTTCGATAGCGATTCTAAGTTCTTTCGCTGTCTCATTTCAGCACCTTGAATGTGCGCATCGCTTCGTGCCCCACGCGGACATGCTCGGACCAGTCCTTTCCGCGCAGATAGTTCCGTGGCGTCTGCATGCCGAAATTCTTGTTCGGCTTGTTGTACCAGCCGGTGATCTCATGATGCTTGTATGTCGGCACGCTGACCACATTATCGGCACCGTCGATTTGCGAGCGCGAAAACCCCTCGTGCCGACCCGCTCCCTGTTCGACGATGTGGTGGTCCTCATAGCCCGGACGCCTCTTGCCGGCATTCTGCTGGAGCTCTGAAAGCGTCTTCGGTGCATCCTGGTAAGATGTGACCGAGGGCATTTGGGAGTAGTTCTCCGCAAGCTCGATCGCGGTGATGAGAGCGCCAATCGGGCCGGCTCGCCGTAAGAGTTGCTGCGCGATCCGCTTCGCCAGAGCCTTGGCGGCCTTGATGCGCGACGTCTTCTCTTTCGGCGGTTGCTTGGGTGCCTGTTCTTGATCGAGAGGTGGGCCACCATTGCCGCCGATCCCTGTGCGGCTGCCTTGGCTCGACCCGTCGCTTCCTGACCACCGGCCACCCTCGGGATTTCCCGCGGGCACACGCGGCTGATCGCGATTGAAGCCGGCCTTCTCGGCGAAAGTCTGAAAGCGAGCGAAAGCAGCCATCATGCGCTCGCCGGCTATGTGGCCGGCCATCGCGCGGGCGTTCAACGGCCTTGGACGGCTGGATTTGGAAAGCGATTGTTTGGGAAGCATCCGTGCGCATCTCCGCGACGGATACGGATACTAAGCGCGAAAATCAGGTCGGGGATAAGATCGTGTTCTATCCCCGATCGTCCAAGCGGGGCACTTCCGCCTCACGCTACCTGCAAAAACCGCACTTGCGTCTCGCCATAATCGCGCCGGTCGAGCTCTTCGAACCCGTCCGGCAGCGTGATCTGCGCGTCCGCGGCTTCCTCCAGCACGATCAGCGCATCACCTGCCAGCCAGCCGCCCTCGCGCGCCGAGGTGAGGGCCTTCTCGCCCAGGCCCTTGCGATAGGGCGGGTCGCAGAAGACGAGGTCGAACGGCGCCATGCCGGTGATCGGGCCGAGCTTCGTCGCGTCGCGGCGGAAGATGCGGCTATAGCCGGCGAGCCCGAGCGCCATCTGGTTCTCGCGGATCAACCCGCGCGCCTCGGCCCCGTCATCGACCAGCAGCGCGAAGGCGGCGCCGCGCGAGAGCGCCTCGAACGCCATCGCGCCGGTGCCGGCGAAGAGGTCGAGCACGCGCGCCCCGTCCGCCGCATCGCCATGGCCGTGCGCCAGCACGTTGAACAGCGATTCCCGCAGGCGATCCGAGGTCGGCCGGATCGCGCCGATGCCCGGCTTCGGGCTGGCGAGAGACCGGCCACCGAAGCGCCCTCCGACGATGCGCATGGACTAAGCCTTACCCGCGACGGCCACCGCCGCCTGAACGCGGCGGGCCGGAGCGCGGCGGACGCTTGTCGCCACCGGGGCGCGGGCCGCGCCCGCCGGGGCGATCGCCACCCGGTCGGTCGCCAGCCGGCTTGCCGCGGAAGGGGCGGGCAGGGCGTTCGTCGGCGCCAGCGCCGCCGCTGGGCGGGCGCTTGCCGCGCGGCGGCTTGTCGGCCCAGTCGCCGCTGCCGCGCCAGGGCGCCTCGCCGCCGCGATCGCGGCCGAAGCTCTCTTCGCGTGGCGCCCGGCTCGGGCGCTCGCTGCGCGGTGCGCGTGCCGGCCGCTCCTCGCGCGGCTCGTCCTTCGGCTTGGCGGCGATGCGCTCGACCTTGACGCGCCGGCCCTTCGGATCGGCGATCGCCTTGTCGCGCACGCGCAGCACCTCACCAGTGGCCTCGCGCGCCTGGCGCTCCTCCTTCGGATCGGCGCCACGCCGCGGCGCCGCCTTGCGCTCGCGCTGCGGCTCGGCCTCGACATCGCGCCAGACGCCGCGCGTCCACGGCTTGTCGCCGCGCAGCGGGCGGGCCTCCTCGGCTCCGTCCTCGTGCTCGGCGCGGGGGCGGCGGCGCGGCCGGTCCTCGCCAGCCGGAGCGGGCCTGCCGCGTGCCGGCGTCTCGTCGCGCCGCGGCGAGTCGAAATCGACGCCGGCCTTGGCCATCAGCTCGGTGCCGAGCTGGTCCTTGAGCACCTTGGAGCGGACCTCCTCGGCCTCGCCTTCCGGTAGGTCGCCGAGCTGGAACGGGCCGAAGGAGACCCGGATCAGCCGGTTCACCTGCAGGCCGAGATGCTCCAGAACCGTCTTGACCTCACGGTTCTTGCCTTCGCGCAGATCGACGGTGAGCCAGGTGTTCGAACCCTGCTCGCGCTCGAACTGGGCGATGACTGGCCCGTACTGGACGCCGTCGATGGTGACGCCGCCCCGGAGCGTGTCGAGCTGGGCCTGGTTGACCTGGCCGAAGGCGCGCACGCGGTAGCGCCTGAGCCAGCCGGTCTCCGGCAGTTCCAGCATCCGCGCCAAGCCGCCGTCATTGGTCAGCAGCAGCAGGCCTTCGGTGTTGATGTCGAGCCGGCCGACCGAGAGCACCCGCGGCAGATCCTCCGGCAGCGCGTCGAACACGGTCGGGCGCCCCTCCGGATCATGGTTGGTCGTCACCAGGCCGCGTGGCTTGTGGTAGAACCAGAGCCGCGTGCGCTCGCGCGCCGGCAAGGGCTCGCCGTCGACCAGCACGACATCCTTCGGGCCGACATCGAGCGCCGGGCTCTCGATCACCTTGCCGTTCACGCTGACGCGGCCTTCGGCGATCAGCGCCTCGCTGTCGCGGCGCGATGCGACGCCGGCGCGCGCCATCACCTTGGCGATGCGCTCCGGCTCCTGCGGCGCGGCCGGAGCCGAGACGGCCTCGGCGATCTCGGCGGCGTTGCGATGCGCCCGGTCGGGCCGGCTGCGCGTCGGATTGCTACCGCGCGGCGCGTCGAAGCGCTTGCCGCCGCCGAAGCTACGGCCTTCGCCACGATCGTCGCGACGCGGAGGCCGGGCAGGGCGCTCGCCGCCGGCGCTGCGTTCGCGGAAGGGGCGCTCGCTACGGGGACGGTCTTCGCCGCGGTCCCGCGGCGGCCGGCGCTCCTCGCCGTCGCGCGGACGGAAGGGGCGTTCGCCACCTTCGCGCGCGGGACGTGCTGCACGGCGCTCGTCGTCACCGCGCCCGCGGAAGGGGCGGTCACCATCGCGCGGTGGGCGCGACGGTGCGCCATCGCGAGCCGGGCGTCCGAAGCCGCCGGGCCTGTCGCCGCCAGTCCTGTCGCGGCTTGGCCTGTCGCCATCGCGCGGCGGCCGGCTGGCGCGGCGCTCGTCGCTGCCACGGTCGCGGAATGGCCGTTCACCACCCTCGCGTGGCGGCCGCTCGCCAAACGGCTTCTTCTCGAAGCGCCGCGCCGGGCGCTCACCCTCGCTGCGGCGCTCAGCGCCTTCGGCGGGTGCGCGCCGGGGCCGCTCCTCGCCATCGCGCGAGCGGAAGGGCGGCTTGCCGCCGCGGCCGGGCGGTCGGCCACCGGGACCACCGCGGCCGGGACCGCCATCGCGTCCGCCGCCGCGGCCGCCGGCTCCGCCGCCCTTGCGCGGGCCGCGGCTTTTCTGGTTGTTGTCGTCGCTCATGGTTGCTCCTGAAGCCGGATCATCGCGGACCGGGTTGCGAAGCGATCCGGGACGGCAGCGGCTCTTGAATCTGGTATTAGCCGGCGCTTGTAGCAGGCGATTTCGCCCGCTGCGAGCGGCAAAGATGAGGTTCGATGGGTTCGATCGACGCAAAGCAGGGCGAGGCCACGCCGATGGCGCTGGCGCTGGAAGAGGCGCGCGCCGCAGCAGAGCGTGGCGAGGTGCCGGTCGGAGCGGTGATCGTCCGTGGCGGAGAGGTGCTGGCGAGCGCCGGCAACCGCACGCTCGAGCTGAAGGATCCGACCGCGCATGCCGAGACATTGGCGATCCGTTTGGCCTGCGAGGCGATCCAGTCGGAGCGGCTGATCGATTGCGATCTCTATGTCACGCTCGAACCCTGCCCGATGTGCGCGGCGGCGATCTCCTTCGCTCGGATCAGGCGGCTCTATTTCGCGGCGTCCGATCCGAAGGGCGGGGCGGTCGAGAACGGCGTCAGGCTCTATGGCAGCCCAAGCTGCCATCATGCACCCGAGGTCTATGGCGGCCTGAGCGAGCGCGAGGCGGCGGAGCTGCTGCGCGATTTCTTCCGGGAGCGGCGCTGATGGCGGAGATCATACGAGCGGCGGCTACGGCTGATGCGGACACGATTGCCACGCTCAATCGCGCGGCCTTCGGTGGCGAGGACGAGGTCGGCATCATCGAGCGTCTGCGCGGCGACGGCCTCGTCGCCGTCGAGCTGGTCGCGGAACAGGGCGGCGTGATCACCGGCCATATCCTGCTGAGCTGGCTGCCGACGATGATGGATGGCCGCCGGGTGAAAGCCCTGGCGCTGGCGCCGATGGCGGTCCAACCCGGGCAGCAGAAGCAGGGTATCGGCGGCCGGCTGATCGCGGCGGCGCTCGACGAGGCGAGGGATACGGGGGCCGAAGCCATCATCGTGCTTGGTCATCCTGATTATTATCCGCGCTTCGGCTTCTCGGCGGCGCTGACACAAAACCTCGCCTCGCCCTTCCAAGGTGAGGCCTTCATGGCGCTGGAGCTCGTGCCGGCAGCCCTGGCCGGACGGCAGGGCTCGGTCAGCTACCCTTCCGCCTTCGGACTCTAGCCGCCAAAAGCGATCCGCCGCCGCTGGGGCGCGGCGGGCTCCTGAGCCGTTGGGCGAATGCTTGGGTGGCTTCTGTAAAAACTGCATTTCCATGTATTTGAGTAATTTTTGATCGTATATATCGGCTTCATATGTAGATAATAAGCCAAGTATTTAGCCGACCGGCTAGTTCGATAGGCTTAGTCCTGATGATGTAAGGAAAATCTCAGGCGGAGAGCTCTCTGAATTGCTGTCATAATCTGCCTTGTTTTTGCCTTGTATCGCCCGTAGGTCGCCGCTGCACTGCTCGGCCAGACCAAGGAATGGTGGCTTGAGCCTTCCATTCCCCTAAGTCGGTAAATCTCCATTATGCGTAAAGTTGCGTTGGCTGCGCTGTCTGCGGCCTGTTGGTCTGCGTCCCCCTCCTTCGCCGCCGATACCCATCTCGCGAAGATCTCGTTCCAGCCGCAGGTGAAGGGGCTGAGCTGCCTGAAGCCGGAAACCCTCGGCATGATCAAGGAACTCACCGCCAAGATCGGCCCGATCCAGATCACCTCGACCTGCGGCGGCCGCCATGCCCGCAACTCCCAGCACTACCGCGGCAACGCCATCGATTTCCGCCCGCTCGCCACCTCGTCCCGGAATGCTGCGGCTGCCGCCAAGGCGATCGAAGCCGTCGGCGGCGTCGGCACCTATTCGAACGGCCTCGTTCATGTCGATGTCGGCGACCGTGAGATCGCCTGGTACGGCTACAAGCGCAGCCGCCGCCTGGCCTATGTCGGGCGGGGACGCTGAGCTCAGCTCAGAGCAAGGTCCGGGCGACCAGGTAGCCACCCAGCGCCAGCAGCCCGGCGAAGAAGCAGAGCTTGAAGGTCGCCGCCGAGATGCGCTGGCGGATCGCCTGGCCGAACCACATCCCGGCCAGCGCCGGCAGCAGCGCCAGCAATGAGGCGCCGGCGACCTTCAGGTCGAGCGCGCCGGCGCCGACCAGCCCGAAGGACAGGGCGATGGTCGAGACGATGAAGGAGAGGCCGAGCGCCTGCACCAATTCGTCCTTGTCGAAGCCGAGCGCCTGCAGATAGGGCACGGCCGGCAGTACGAAGACGCCGGTCGCGGCAGTGGCGGCGCCGGTGATGACGCCGACCAGCGGGCCGAGCCAGATCTCGGCGCTCGCAGGCACGCGCAGCTTGGCGGCCTTCAGCCCGACCAGCGCATAGAGTACCAGCGCGACGCCGAGCCAGAGCGTCGCCGAACCGTCCTTGGCCTTCTCCAGCAAGCCGGCTCCGGCCCAGGTGCCGACGCAGGTTCCGGCCAGCATCGGCCAGAGCCGGGTGGCGATGGCTTTCAGCTTCGGTCCGGTCAGCTGCCAGCTATTGGTGACGAGGTTGGGAATGACCAGCAGCGCCGCCGCCTGCGCCGGCGCCATCACCACGCCGAGCACGCCGACAGCGATCGTCGGCAGGCCGAGTCCGATCACGCCCTTGACGAAGCCGGCGAGCACGAAGGTCGCGGCGATGAAGGTAAGGAGCGTCGTCTGGTCCATGATCCTGCCGGCCCTGTCGGTCGATTGCGATGTCGTGACTTCTGGCAGCCCTGACCCGAACTGTCGCTCGTCGATACTACGGTTCTCGCCGTAGCGTTCCTGCTTGCCCACGAGCGCTGGCGCGCGATGATGGGCCAGCAACAGGAGGCCGGCTGATGGCCGCGAACGGACCCTATCTCGCCGAGATCGCCCATCTGATGGGCGATCCGGCCCGTGCCAACATGCTGCATGCGCTGATGGACGGGCGCGCGCTGACGGCGAAGGAGCTCGCCTTCCTCGCCGGCGTCGCGCCGCAGACCGCGAGCGGTCATCTCGCCAAGCTAATGCAGGGCGGCCTGCTCGGCGTCGCCGTGCAGGGCCGCCATCGCTACTATCGGCTCGCCGGGCCAGAGGTCGCCGCGGCGCTGGAGGGATTGATGGTGCTCTCCGGCGGCCAGGCGAACGGGCGGAGGCTACCGTCGCGCGTCGGCGCCGATCTCGCCCGCGCCCGCACCTGCTACGATCATTTCGCCGGCCGGCTCGGCATCGCCATCCATGATGCGCTCGTCGCCGGCGGGCATCTGACTGTGGCCGATGGCGGCTATGGGCTGACCCGTTCCGGCGTCGCGCTCTTCGCCGGACTCGGCATCGATCCGGCCGCGGCAAGTAAGGGCAAGCGTGCGGCGCTGCGGCCGTGCCTCGACTGGAGCGAACGCCGCCCGCATCTCGCCGGATCGCTCGCGGCGGCTCTGGCCTGTCGCTGCTTCGAGGCCGGCTGGGTGACGCGGATCAGGGACAGCCGCGCCGTCATCCTGACCGAAGAAGGCCGCGCGGCGCTGGAGGCCGGCCTGCCGGGCTTCCGCTGCGACGAGCCGGAGGCCGTCACGCCGCCCGTTCGAGCGCCTCTGACAGCCTCCGCTTGACCTCCTCCTTCGCCGGCTCGGCGGCGTCGAGGATCGCCTGCCAGCGGAAGAAGTCGAGCCCGCCGAAGCCTTCGCCGCCAGCGCGGATCAGGATGTCCGGCGGCTGACGCTCGATCATGCGCTGGACCAGCGCCCGCGTCAGGATCTGCGATACGCCGACCATGGCTTCCAGCGGCTCGGGCACGCGGCTGTCGCTGACCGTCGCCGGCGCGCTGGTGTCGACCGCGAGCACGAGACGCCCCGGTCCGAGCAGGCGGTCATAGGGCAGGGGGTTGATGGCGCCGCCATCGATCAGCACCCGCCCGCCGATCGTCACCGGTCGGACCAGACCGGGGATCGCCAGCGAGGCGGCGACGGCCGGCGTCAGCGGGCCGCTGCCGAGGACGACCTCGTCATGCAGATGGTAGTCGGTCGCGACCGAGAGGAAGGGGATCGCGAGTTCCTCGAAACGATCCGGCACGGCCTGCGGCCAGAACAGGTCGAGCAGGCGCTCGCCGTCGATCAGCACGGGGTTGCCGAGCCCGCCGCGCCAGAGATCGGCGATCTTGCCGATGCGGGCTTCGAGCAGCCTCGCGATCACCCGTGCTCGGTCGCGGAAGCTCGCCTCGACATGGGCGCGCAGGTCTCGGCCGGAGAGCCCGGCGGCATAGGCCGCGCCGACGATCGCACCCATCGACGATCCCGCGATCAGCGCCGGCTTCAAACCGAGCTCGTCGAGCGCCTCCAGCACCGGGATATGGCTGAGCCCGCGCGCGCCGCCCGAGCCGAGCACCAGGACAAGCTCGGGGCCGGACGGATCGGGCAGGCGGGCGAGGGGGCTGGAGATGCTGGTCATGGCCTGATGTTGCGGTGCGGGAGCCGCTCAGGCAACCTCCCTTGCCAGGAAAGGTTTCACCGCCGCCAGCGTGTCCTGCGGATTCTCCTCCGGCAGGAAATGGCCGCTGACGATCGCCTGGCCTTCCGCCTGCGGGGCGAAGGTCTCGCGCCAGATTGCGAGCGGGCTCGCGCCCTTGGCCGGGATGCCGGCTTCGCCCCAGAGCACCAGCACCGGGCAGAGGATCTTTTTTCCCGCCCCGAGGTCGGCTTTGTCATGCTCGAGATCGGTGGTGGCGCCGGCGCGATAATCCTCGCAGGCGGCGTGGATGCGCGAGGGATCGTTGAAGGACTCGGCATAGGCGGCCAGCGCCAGCGGGTGGAAGGCCTCGATCTTCTTGGCCCGCGTCCAGCTCGCGATGGTGTGGTCGAGCCAGCTGGCCGGATCGGCCTGGATGAGCTTCTCCGGCACCGGCTCGGGCTGGGCCAGGAAGGTCCAGTGGTAGACCTGCATGGCGCGCGCCGCGTTCATGCCCTCCCACATCGACACGGTCGGCAGGATGTCGAGCAGGACGAGCCGCTCGACCCGGCCGGGATGGTCGAGCGCGAGGCGATAGGCGACGCGGGCGCCGCGATCATGGCCGATCACCGCGAAGCGGTTGAAGCCCAGCGCGCTCATCGCGGCGACGATGTCCTCGCCCATGCCGCGCTTGCTGTAGAGCGCCTTGCCGCCGTCGCCATGCGGCGCCGCCGACCAGCCATAGCCGCGCAGGTCCGGGCAGACGACGGTGTGCGTCTTGGCCAGCTCGCCCGCCATCTCGTGCCACTCGGCATGGGTCTGCGGGAAGCCGTGGATCAGCACCACCGGCGGTCCCTCGCCGCCGATGCGGGCGAAGATCTTGCCGACCGGCCCGTCGATCCAGCGCGCTTCGAACCCGGGGAAGAGACTGTCGATATTGGTCATGATGTGGCTCTCCGCTGTGCTCGCGTCGCGCCACATTATCTAGGCAGGCCGCCAGATCCTGTCAGCCTTCGCGCTCGCGCTTCACTGCCTGCCAGCCGATGTCGCGCCGGCAGAAGCCGCCCGGCCAGTCGATCAGGTCGACGGCTGCATAGGCCTTTGCTTGCGCCTCGCTGACGCTCTTTCCGAGCGCCACGACGTTGAGCACGCGCCCGCCATTGGCGACGATCTCGCCATCCTTCGCCTGCGTTCCGGCATGGAAGACCAGCACATCCTTCTCGCCGGCGGCCTTGTCGATGCCCTTGATCACGCTGCCGTTCTCCGGCGTGCCGGGATAGCCCTTCGCCGCCATCACCACCGTCAGCGCGGCATCATCGGACCAGCGCAGGTCGACCGCGTTGAGCACGCCGTCGCGCGCGGCGAGCAGCGCCGGCACGAGGTCGCTTTTGAGGCGTGGCATCAGCACCTCGCATTCGGGATCGCCGAAGCGGACATTGTATTCGATCAGCTTGGGACCATCGGCCGTGATCATCAGGCCGGCGAAGAGCACGCCCTTGAACGGCGAGCCGCGCCTGGCCATGCCGTCGAGCGTCGGCTGGATGATCTCAGCCATGACCCGCGCTTCCATGGCCTTCGTCATCACGGGCGCCGGCGAATAGGCGCCCATGCCGCCGGTATTGGGGCCGGTGTCGCCGTCGCCGACGCGCTTGTGGTCCTGCGCTGAGGCGAGGGGCAGGGCATGCAGGCCGTCGCAGAGTGCGAAGAAGCTTGCTTCCTCGCCGATCATCCATTCCTCGATGACGATCTCCTCGCCTGCGGTACCGAGCCCGCCGGAGAACATCATCGTGATTGCGGCGTTCGCTTGCTCGATGGTCTCGGCCATCACGACGCCCTTGCCGGCGGCGAGCCCGTCCGCCTTGATCACTAGCGGCGCGCCATGCTGCGCGACATAGGCCTTGGCGGCGTCCGGGTCGTCGAAGCGGGCGAAGGCGGCGGTCGGGATGCCGAACTCGGCGCAGAGTTCCTTGGTGAAGGCTTTGGAGCCTTCTAGCTGCGCCGCCGCCCTGGAGGGGCCGAAGGTCTTGATGCCGGCGGCTTCGAGATCGTCGACGATCCCCTCGACCAACGGCCCTTCCGGCCCGACGACGACAAGGCCGACCCGCTGCAGCTTGCAGAAGTTGATGATCGCCTCATGGTCGGCGATATCGAGCACGACATTGTCGCCGCATTGGGCGGTGCCGGGATTGCCTGGGGCGATGAAGAGCCTGTCGCAGAGCGGTGAAGCCGAGATCGCCCAGGCCAGGGCATGCTCGCGCCCACCGGACCCGATCAGAAGAATGTTCATCGCATCTCTCCGCTTGCTCAGGGCGCAATAGCTGCCATCCCTTGTCCGGGCAACGCTTCTGCTCGAGCCGTCCCGCCGTTAAATACGATCCATGGACAACGAATCGCCTCCGCCGGCCGGCAATGCCCCCGAATGGTCGGTCTCCGATCTCTCCGGCGCGCTCAAGCGCACGCTGGAGGACGCCTTCGGCTTCGTGCGCGTCCGCGGCGAGATCTCCGGCTATCGCGGTCCGGTTGCTTCCGGCCATGTCTATTTCTCGCTGAAGGACGCCAATGCCAAGATCGACGCGGTGATCTGGAAGGGCGTCTTCGGCCGGCTGAAGACGAAGCCCCAGGAGGGGCTGGAGGTGATCGCCACCGGCAAGATCACCACCTTCGCCGGCAAGTCGAGCTACCAGATCATCATCGATTCGCTGGAGCCCGCCGGCATCGGCGCGCTGATGGCGCTGCTGGAGGAACGCCGCAAGAAGCTCGCCGCCGAAGGCCTGTTCGACGCCGGCCGCAAGCAGCTCATTCCCTTCCTGCCGCGCGTCGTCGGCGTCATCACCTCGCCGACCGGGGCCGTCATCCGCGACATCCTGCATCGGCTCGAGGAGCGCTTTCCGCGTCAGGTCCTGGTCTGGCCGGTGCGTGTCCAGGGCGAGAGCAGCGCCGCCGAGGTCGCCAATGCGATTGCCGGCTTCAACGCGCTGCCCGAAGGTGGCCGCATCCCGCGCCCGGACGTGATCATCGTCGCGCGCGGCGGCGGCTCGCTCGAGGACCTGATGGGCTTCAACGAGGAGGTCGTGGTGCGCGCCGCCGCCGCCTCGCTGATCCCGCTGGTCTCGGCGGTCGGCCACGAGACCGACGTCACCCTGATCGACCATGCCGCCGATCTGCGCAGCCCCACGCCGACCGGCGCGGCCGAGAAGGTCGTGCCGGTGCGAGCCGAATTGCTGGCGCAGGTGACCGATCTCTCGCGCCGGCTCTCCGGCGCGACGCTGCGCCTGTCCGAGCGCCGCCGCAACGATCTGCGCGCGCTCGCCCGCGCCCTCCCGACGCCCGAAAATCTGCTGGCGGCACCGCGCCAGCGCCTCGATCTCGCCGCGGCCCGGCTCGGTCCGGCGCTGGCGCGCAATGCCCGTGCTTATGAGCAGCGTCTCGTCCAGCTCGACAGGCGCCTTCACACGCAGTCGCCGGCGGCAAAGCTCAAGACACATGCCGCGAAGCTGGATGGCCTTGCTAAGCTTCTCGCGGCTGCTCGCGACAAGATCTTTCTGGTCGAGCGCAACAGGATCGCCAGAGCCCGAGATAATCTTCATTCCGTACACATACGGGCTCTGCCAGCCTTCACGCGCCAGATCCAGCGTCGTCGCGACAGGCTGGGCAGCATCTGGGCGCTCGCCGCCTCGCTCGGGCCGCAGGCGGTGCTGGCGCGCGGTTACGCACTGGTACGGGACAGCGACGGCAATCTGCTGCGCAGCGCTGCGGCCGCGCGGCCGGGGCTCGCGCTTCAGGTCACGCTCGCCGATGGCAGCTTCGGCGCGGTCGTGCCGGGAGGGACTGCCTCCCCGCAGGCGCCGCGCCAGCCCGGGCGCAGGCCGGCAGGCGGCGGCGGGCAGGGCGATCTGTTCTGAGATCGCGAAAACCTGCGATTCACCACTGTTTGGGATGAATTGCGCCCCGTTCAGACAGCGTTCAGCTAGCTCTGGATAATCGCTGCCTGATAGCGGTTGGGGGATACTCCTTGATGCTCGCCGGTTTCCGGACAGGCCTTGCTTGCGCCTTTGCCATGCTTGCGGTCTCGGCCTTGCCGCTCCAGGCGAGCGCCTCCGAATTCATCTGCAAGCCGTCGGCCCTCACACGTGAATCTGCCGATCTCGCTTCCGCCTGGAGCAAGGGCAGTACTCCGTTGCGCATCCTCGCCATCGGCTCGTCCTCGACCGAAGGCATCGGCGCCAGCGGTAAGGACAAAACCTATCCGGCGCAACTGAGTGCGCTGCTGCGCGCGGGCCTCGCCGGCCGCTCCGTCGAGATGGTCAATGCCGGCATTGGCGGCGAAACCGCGCCACAGACGCTCTCGCGTCTCAAGACTGCGCTGGTCGAAGGCCGCTACGATCTGGTGATCTGGCAGGTCGGTACCAACGACGCGGTAACGGGTGGTGATCTCGGCACCTTCCGCCAACTCGTCGCCGACGGGATCGCGGCTGCAAAGCAGGTCCGGACCCGGCTCGTCATCCTCGATCCGCAATTCTATCCCGGTATCAAGGAGACAGCGCGCTACCGCACCTATGTCGATGCCATCGCCGAGGTCGCCAGGGCGCAGGCCGTCCCGGTGCTGTCGCGTTATCAGGCGATGCTCGGCTGGTATCAGCGCGATGCGGACGGCTTCATGGCGGCGCTCGCCGGCGACCGCTTCCACATGAGCGATGCCGGCTATGGCTGTCTGGCCCAGGACATCGCCCGTTCTCTGCTGGGCGACAAGCCGGCGGTGACGCTCGCAGCCTCGGTGCGATGAAAAAAGGCGGCGGTTCGGAGACGGCGCCCCAGCTGCCGCTCACTTGCCCATCAGGAACGCTTTAACCCGCTTGATCGCGTCGTCGCGCGCGGCCGGGTCGGTGCCGACCGTGACCTTGCCGGTTCCGGAGGCCGAATAGGCGACACCTTCCTTCTCACGCCGGTCGAGGCGCGGATGGTCGAAATCGTGCACGGCGCCGGGATAGAGCACGAGCTCGACTGGCTCGCCACGGGCGCGTGCTGATTTGGCGAGGAAGTCGCAAGGGGCAGGCGGCGTCCAATCGTCGGCATCGCCCATCAGGATCAGGGTCGGCAGCCTTGCCTCGAAGCTGCGCGACTCCGATTGCGTGCGACAACCCGGGTAAAAGGCGACAGCGCGGGCGAAATCAGGCTGCCGATCGGCCGGCCTGCGATCCTTCCGGATCGCAGCAAGAATGGTGGAGCCGCCGCCGGACCAGCCGAGCAATGCGATCGCATCGCGGCGCACATCGGCGCGTTCCTGCAGCCAGCGCCGTGCGGCCATGGCGTCGCCGACCCGTTCACGGCTGGCGCGGATCGTGACGTCCTTGACGCCGCATTGCGAGCCGAGTCCGCGCGAGCCGTAGCTGTCCGGCATCAGCACGACGAGCCCGGCTGCGGCCAGACGCTCTCCCCAATCGCTGTGCCGTGCCGATAGCTTCTCAGGCTCGCGCCAGAGGCCGCCGCAGCCATGCAGCGCGACGACGGCAGGAAATGGCCCGGGACCCTGCGGGCGGAACATGACCGCGTCGAGCTGATAGTCGTCATGCGGAATGCGGACGCGCTCATAACCGCCCGCGATCGCAGGTGCCGCGAGCAGGATAACAAGACCGATCGCCAGGTTCACGGCGCGGGTCAGGCTGGACATCATCGTAACTGACGCTATCACAGAAAGACCATGCTGGAACAATGCGTTGATTCAGAGATGGTTGCGCCGTACTGCAACCAGTACGCTAGTTTTTCGCCGCTTCACCGCCCGGCCCTGTGATGAACATCAACGAACGCCTGCCTCCCTCTGGATCGGAAGCGCTGGTCGACTACGGCCATGGCGAGTTCCGGGTCGTGCGCCCGGGCTCCTTCGTTCGCTGCGCCATAACCGGCGCTCCGATCCGGCTCGAGGATCTGCGCTACTGGTCGGTGGACTGGCAGGAGGCTTATTCCTCGCCCGAGGCCGTGCTGTTGCGCGTGCGTCGCGCCGGCCGCACCTGATCAGCCTTCTCGAGGCAGCCGCGCAGTAGCGTGTCGAGCGCTTCTTCGTCGTCGAAAGCGAGCATAATCGGCACGCAGATGAGGCGCTCGCGCTCGGCTGCCGGCCAGAGCGGCTCGAGCTTGACCAGATCCTTCTCCGTGACAGCGATGCGGCAGGCTTTCGCCTTCGCCTCGTCGATCAGCGCTGCGACGTCGGCTGCTGAATAAGCGTGGTGGTCGCCATAGGCGCGCTCGCCGACGAGCCGCGCTCCGGCGGCTCGCAACGTCACCGCGAACTTCTCCGGCCGGCCTATCCCCGACACCGCCAGCACCGGCAGGCCGGACAGCGCCGCTTGGATGCCAAGCGGCGGCGCGAGCTTCGCCCGCAGTACGCGCTTGCCCGTGGCCAGTGCCTGGGCCGCGACATGGTCGCCTGCCGTTCCTTCCCCGATGATGACGAGCGCGTCGACCTGCCCGAGCTGGCCGGAGAGTGGCGCGCGCAGCGGTCCAGCTGGCAGGCACAGGCCGTTGCCGACGCCGACGGCGCCATCGACGACCGCCAGGCGCAGGTCCTTGTTCAGGGAAGGATTCTGCAGCCCGTCATCCATCAGGACGAGGCTGGCGCCTGCCTCGCGCGCCAGCGCGGCGCCTGCCGGCCGTTCGCGCGCGACGACCGTCGGCAGGCGCGCGGCCAGCAGCAGCGGCTCGTCACCGACATCCGATGCGCCATGGTGGGCCGGATCGACCTGAACGGGACCGGCGAGCTTGCCGCCATAGCCGCGCGTCAGGGCGAAGGGGCTCTCGCCCAGCGCGGCGAGCCTCTCCGCCAGCGCCAGGGTGGTCGGTGTCTTGCCGGCGCCGCCCGCGACGAAATTGCCGACGCAGATCACCGGGATGCCGGCTCGCGCGCCCGGACGGCGCATCCGTTTCAACGTGATAGCGCCGTAGAGCGCCCCGAGCGGTTGCAGCAGCCAAGCGAGGGCGCATGGCGGCGCGCGCCACCAGAAGCCCGGGGCGCGCATCAGTCCACGCTCTCGCGCTGACCGATGCTGGCGCGCAGCAGCAGCGGCTCGATCGCCTGGACAGTACGGTCGAGCGCGCCGCCGAGCTCCGTGCTGGTGCGGGCCGCGGCGCGAGCGGCCTGGCGCGCGGCGGCCGGGTCGCTGAGCCAGCGATGAACGCTTTGCGCGAGCTCCTGCCGATCGGCGACCTGGATCGCGCCGCCGCCGCCGTCGAAAGCGGCGAAGAGGTCAGCGGATTTATGGACCAGGGGGCCATGCAGCAGGGCACAGCCGAGCTTGGCCGGCTCGATCGGGTTGTGGCCGCCGATCGGCGCGAGCGAGCCGCCGATGAAGGCGACCGGCGCCAGCCGATAGAACAGGCCGAGATCGCCGAGCGTATCGGCGATGTAAAAGTCGATGTCGCGCTCGGGCAGATGACCGAGCGAGCGGCGGGCGCTGGCGACGCCGTTCGCTTGCGCCAGCGCCTGGACCTCGCCGCCGCGATCGGGATGGCGCGGCACCACGATGGTGAGGAGCTTGGGCAGATGCGCTCTGACGCCGAGATGGGCGGCAAGCACGTCCTCCTCCTCGCCCGGGTGGGTCGAGGCGGCGACCCAGACCGGTCGGCCCGCGGCCAGGCCATCGAGCAGGGCCAGCGTGTTGGGATCGGCAGGCGGGGCGGGGACGTCGAATTTCAGGTTGCCGGCGATGCTCACGCGCGGCGCCCCGAGTTGGGCAAGGCGCTGCCCGTCCTCCTGCGATTGCGCCAGGCAGCGATCGAAGCCGGAGAGCAGGTGGCGCGAGGTCTTGGGGAATTTGTACCAGCGCTTGAAGGAGCGTTCCGACATGCGCGCATTGATCAGGACGAGCGGAACACCGCGCTTGCCGGACTCGATCATCAGGTTCGGCCAGATCTCGGATTCGCAGATCAAAGCCAGGTCAGGCCGCCAATGGTCGAGGAAGCGGCGCATATAGCGGGGAACGTCGAGCGGCAGGAATTGATGGATCGCTCCGGCCGGCAGGCGCTGCGCCAGGAGCCGCGCCGAGGTCACGGTGCCCGAGGTCACCAGCACGGCGAGCCCGCGCCGCTGCAGCCGTTCGATCAGGGGCAGCAGCGTCACCGTCTCGCCGACGCTGGCGCCGTGCAGCCAGACCAGCGTCTTGTCCGGCCGCTCCACGCCGGGGTAGCCGCGGCGCTCGGCGAGGCGTGCCGGGTCTTCCTTGCCGCGGCGGCGGCGCCAGAGCAGCAGGCCGGCGGCAGCCGGCTCGAGCAGAGCCGAGAGCGTGCGATAAGCCTGGATGATGAAGCTGCGGCTCATGCGGCCTCGGCCTTCGCCGCGGCTGCCTTGGCGGCCTGGGTCTCGCGCAGGCCGGCGCCGGGGTCGCGCGCGCCGATCAGCGCATAGGCGCGCTCATGCACGGCGTCGAGCCCGGCCTGGACGGCCAGTCGCGCCGCTTCGCAGGTCGCCTCATCCGCATCGCGCGCAACCCAGACGGGATCGCCGACGACGATGGCGCCGCGCCCGAAGGGCAGGCCGATCGAAGCGCGGTCCCAGCTGTTGAAGTCGATCCGCCGGCTGGTTACCACCGCGATCGGATGGATCGGTCGGCCCGAGGCGCGCGCCAATTGGACGATGCCGGGCCCGCAGATCCGGGCGCGCTTGGGGATGTCGGCGGTCAGCACCATCGTATCGCCGGCGGCGAGCCGGCGGACCATGGCGAGGAAGGCCGGCGCGCCGCCCTTCTCGCGTACCTTCTTGCCCGAGGCGCCGGAGCCGCGGATCGCGCCGATGCCGAGTTCGCGCAGGGCGACGGCGTTGAAGCCGCCATCGCCATGGCGCGAGACCAGCGAGCAGGACGGCATCCACTCCGGCCGGGCGAACGGGATCATGATGTGCTGGCCGTGCCACATCGCGATGATCAGCGGCAGCTCGCCACGCACGCGCTCGTAGACGTCGACCGGCTCGACGACGAAGCGGTTCGTGCGCCTGACCAGGCGCAGATAGAAGGCGAGGCTGCGCCCGAGCGCCTCCTGCGCGAACTTCGTCTTGAGCAGCGAAAATCCCATCGAATCGGACTACGGCGTCGTTCAGATCAGCTCTGCGCCGTCGAAGGGTCGAGCAGACGGTGCAGATGGACGACGAAATAGCGGGTCTGAGCCTGGTCGACTGTCTGCTGCGCCTTCGCCTTCCAGGCGGCATGAGCTGCGGCATAGTTCGGGTAGACGCCGACGATGTCGAGCTTGGAGAGATCCTTGAATTCGACCCCGTCGAGCGAGCTCAGCTCGCCGCCGATCACGAGGTGCAGCAGCTGTTTGGTGTCCTGGCTCGTGCTCATCATCCGTCTCCGACCGCTGTCCTGACATCTGTGTCGAAAGCAAGCTGGGGCGCCGCCGGATCCGCTCCGACCCGCCCCATCTTTCGTTTTTGCCGTGCGATCAGATAAGCCATCAGCCGCCCGCGCGCGAGGGCCGATCGCCAACAAATTGCGGTTATTTCCGGCAGTTTCCGCTCTGACGCCGCAGCAGCGGCGTTGCGCCGCGCTTCAGCTCCGCTGCGGCTGGGTTTCACGCAGCCGGCGCAGCGCCTCTGCGAGTGGCGCGGCGAGACTGTTTCCGGATGCCATCAGCATGCCGTGGATCGGCGTCTCACGATTATAGCCGACGGGCTCACCTTCTGCCGTCACCACCCGCCCGCCAGCCTCTTTGAGTATGAGATCTGCCGCGGCGAGGTCCCAGTCGCGGGCATCGGGCGAGACAAGTCCCGCATCGATCGTGCCGTCGGCGATACGGGTCAGGCGCAGCGCCAGCGAGGGGATCTTGTCGGCGGCGATGAAATTCTCGTGGCGCGCCAGGGCGTCGAGCATCGGCCTGGGGCCGGCAATGCGGGCGCCGGCGAGCGAGGTCAGTCCGCTCGCCTGGACAGGCTCGCCGTTGCTCGCCGCGCCGCCGCCGCTGACCGCCGTATAGGTCGTGGCGCCGGCAGGTGCGTGCACCACGCCGAGGACAGGGCGCCCCTCGTCGAGCAGGGCGACGCAGACCGCCCAATCCGGCGAGCCCGCCATGTAGGCGCGGGTGCCGTCGATCGGATCGACCACCCAGACGAAGCGCCGCGACAGGCGGATCGTATCGTCGGCCGTCTCCTCCGAAAGCCAGGCGGCGTCCGGCAGCAGCGCCGCGAGGCGCACATGCAGGAAGGTGTCGACGCCGATATCCGCCTCGGTCACGGGCGAGCCTCCGGCCTTCGACCAGGTCTTGGCGGCGGTTTTCGCCCCAGGGCGGAACAGGTCGAGCGCGAGTTGCCCGGCTTCTCGGCAAGCGGCCTCGACGGCAGGCAGCAGGTCTCCGGCGATTGGTAGAGGTGTCGATGTCATCGCGTTTCGTTACGGCCTTGCGGGGCAGCTGAACAAGGAAAAAGCCACCATCGGGAGAAAGATTCCGTCAAGCATCAACCGGGAAACCGACGCGAAGAGGGCGGAAAACCGCTTCATCACCTTTGTTTAACCGTCACGCTTAAGCGCTCCGACAATCCTTCCGGCCACTCTCCTCCCTGCAAAGCACGAGAACCCCGCATCGACAGAGGGTTCCGGGCAGCAGGGATTAGAAGAGAGGCGTTAAAACCGATGGCCAGCGTCACGCCGGCTGCCGGGGAGACCGGGCTTGTGCCCGTTTTTCCCGGCAGCGCACATAACCAGAGCGGACAGCCTTCGCAGCCGGCGCAAGCGCCGCAGCAGCAAAATGGTCCACGCATCGAGCGTGTCGGGCCGGTACGCATCCTGCGCGGCGGCGCCGGTTGGCGCGGCATCGCGTTGCGCCTCGCTGGCGGTGCGATCGCCGATGATGACCGCTTCCAACTCGCCCTGACCGCGGGAGATGGTCGTTCCGTCGTCGTCGCCGTGCTCGATCAGGACGACGCCATTGCGGTCTGGCGCGATGCCGGCCGCACCAGCGGCATGCCGCTTTTGCTCGAAACCAGCGACGGCGCGATCACCGAACCCTATCCCCAGGTCGGCCGGGTCGCGCTTGGCGCGATCCGCATCCGCCGTCGGCATGCCTTGCTCGCCGGCCGCCGCCCGCGTTTCCTGACCCGGCGCAAGACCGGCCGCCTGGCCGAGCGTCCCGTGGTGATCCGGGGCGAGATCCTGTCTTAAAAGGCGAACTTCACCAGCGCATCGAGAGCAAAGCCGGCCGCCAGCAGGAGGCCGGCGTGCCAGTTGGACCGGAACAGCTTCAACGCCGTGGGACCGTCTGCGCCGGCGATGCTATGGACCTGCCAGCCCAGGTGAAGCGCGAACAGCGCCAGACCGATGAAGGCCACGGCGCCGGCCCTGGCGAACCAGGCGGCGACACCGGCGAGCGCGATCGCCATTCCGTAGCAAAGCCCGACCGCCTGCTGGGTGAAGGCGCCGAAATAGCGCGCGCTCGACTTGATCCCGGCGATGACGTCGTCCTCGATGTCCTGCATCGCGTAGATCGTGTCGTAGCCGATCGTCCAGAACACCGCAGCGGCATAGATCAGATAAGCCGGCGCATCGAGGCGCCCGAACACGGCGCTCCAGCCGACGAGCCCGCCCCAGGAGAAGGCGAGGCCGAGCACGAATTGCGGCATGTTGGTGATCCGCTTCATGAACGGATAGATCGCGACGATCGCCAGCGAGGCGATGCCGGCGATCACCGTGAAGCGGTTGAACTGCAGCAGCACGACGAGGCCGAGCAGAGACAGCCCAACCATGAAGGCCGCCGCCTGCTTCGCGCTGACCTGGCCGGAGGGCAGGGGGCGGCCGCGTGTACGCGCCACCTGCGCGTCCAGCTTGCGGTCGACGATATCGTTGAAGGTCGAGCCGGCGCCGCGCATCACGATCGCGCCGATCAGGAACAGCAGGCAGTGCCAGAGATTGGGGAGTGGCAGTCCGGCCGAGATCGCGGCGAGCCCGGCGGCCCACCAGCACGGCAGCAGCAGCAACTGCCAGCCGATCGGGCGTTCGATCCGGGCGAGTTTCAGATAGGGCCGTAGGCGCTTGGGCGCACGCGTATCAACCCAATGGCCCCTGAGAGCGTCGGGAAGCGGAGCGTCGGCGGCATTGCGGGACGACGCCATCTTGGCGCCGTGCTTCAGAGCGCGCCTTGCGGCACGCGCATCGGGCCGCCGGTGATGGAATCGGCGCCGCCGAACGGGTTGGCGCCCTGCTGTTGCTGCGCCTGCTGCTGGGCGCGGCGCTGCATCGCAGCCTGCTGCTTCACCGCATTGCAGGCTTGGCCGCGGAAGGTGTCGGCTTTCTGATTGTCTGTCTTCATGCCATCGACGAACGTCGCAGGAATCTGGCACCAGTCCTGGTTGGCGGTGGCGAACTTGATCAGCGCGTTGCCGTTGCCGACCAACCTGTTGAACGCGCCGCAGGCCTGTTGCGGCGTCATCTTGCGCTTGGTCTTGGAGGAGGCGTTAAGCTGCTGCACGATCGACTGGCGCTCCTGCATGAGCTTCTGCAGATTCTCGCAGCCCGAGGGCATTTGCGCCAGTGCCGGCCCGGCCAAGCCTAGGCCGGCCAGCGCCGCAGCCAGCTTCAGGGTCGCGTATCGCCGCATCATCCGCTCCGCTCTTGTCCCGTCACCCACGCCCGTCCCGGCGTCGCGGGCCTTTCCATAACAGCCTGAGCCGTGCGCCAACAAGCGCCAGCTTGCATTTCGCCAAGATCGCTTGCCGATAGCGTGGGATTGTGGCGACTTTCGCGCCATTCTGATGAGATTGGATTCGAAGCGCATGCGGGATTTCACCAAGCACAGGCTGTACAGCGAGGCGCCGCTGAAGGTGGGTGCCATGCTGGAGCTCGCGCGCGATCAGGCCAATTACCTGCTCAACGTGCTCCGGCTCCGCGCCGGTGACACCATCCTCGTCTTCAACGGCCGCGACGGCGAATGGCTCTGCGCGGTCCGGGCGGAGGGGCGCAAGCAGGCCAGCCTAGAGGCGCTGGAGCAGACCCGCCCGCAGCCGTTGGCGCCCGATCTTCTCTATCTCTTCGCGCCTCTGAAGCATGCGCGGCTCGACTATGTGGCGCAGAAGGCGGTCGAGATGGGCGCGGGCGCGCTCCAGCCGGTGCTGACGCGCTTCACCCAGGTCTCGCGGTTGAACCTCGACCGGCTCGGGGCCAATGCGATCGAGGCGGCCGAGCAATGCGGCATCCTCACTCTGCCGGAAATCCGGGCCGAGCAGCCGCTGGCTGCGGCGCTTGCCGGGCTCGAACCGGAGCGGCTGCTGGTCTTCTGCGACGAGGCGCAGGAGCCGCAGAGTCCGATCGCCGCCTTGCAGGAGGCCCCGCGCGGGCCGCTCGCCGTGCTGATCGGTCCGGAGGGCGGCTTCGACGAATCGGAGCGCGCCTTGATTCTCCAGCGCGAACGGGTGCTGCGCCTGTCGCTTGGCCCACGCATCCTGCGGGCGGACACCGCGGCGGTCGCGGCGCTCGCAGTCGTGCAGGCGACATTGGGCGACTGGTCCGCCAAATAACTCCGCAACTTGCGCGCTGCGGGCTGCTTTCCCGCCGGTTGGAACGCGATGGTCGCTTCCGCGTTTAGGCGGGGAAACTGCGCCACCGGTCGCAGTTCCGACTCATTGACTGGCAGTCTGGCGCCGTCGCCCCGCTTTCGGGGCGGCCGCCACGGGGGAGACACATCATGGTGAGCAGCGCCTACCGCTTCGGCGTCGAGGAAGAATATTTCCTGTCCGACGCTGAAAGCCGCGGCGCCGTGCGCAAGATCGCACCGCGTTTCATCGAAGCCGCGCAGGCCGCCTTTCCGGACGAATTGCAGCGCGAGATGCTGCAATCGCAGATCGAGGTGGCGACGCCGGTCTGCGAGAGCATGACCCAGGCGCGCCAGTCGCTGCGGCGGCTGCGCTCGGGCCTTGCGACGATCGCGCGCGAGCATGACATGCTCCTGCTTGCCTGCGGCACGCATCCGAGCGCCGTCTGGGCCCGCCAGCGCGCCACCGAGGCCAAGCGCTATGACGGGATCATGCGCGATCTGCAGATGCTCGGCAGCCGCAACCAGCTCTGCGGCCTGCATGTCCATGTCGAGGTGCCGGACGAGGAGCAACGCATCTCGATCATGGTCAGGATGCTGCCTTATCTGCCGCTGTTGCTCGCGCTTTCGACCTCCTCGCCGTTCTGGCAGGGGCGACGCACCGGGCTGATGGGTTACCGCCTCTGTGCTTATGCGGAGCTGCCGCGCACCGGCCTGCCGGAGCTTTTTACCAGTGCCGCCGACTACCGGAGCTATGTCGATACCATGGTGGCCTCGGGCGCCATGCGCGATTCCAGCTTCATCTGGTGGGCGATCCGTTCATCGCACCAGCATCCGACGCTCGAACTGCGCGTTGCCGACAGCTGCACGCGGCTCGACGATACGCTCGCCATCACCGCGCTCTATCGCTGCCTGGTGCGTCATCTCGCCCGCAAGCCTGGGCTCAATGCCGACCTGACGGCCGCTTCGCGTGCCCTTGCCGGCGAAAACATCTGGCGCGCCCAGCGCTATGGCGTGCATGGCGGCTTCGTCTGCGAGAAGCGCCGCGCCATGCTGCCGGTCGGGCAGGTGCTGGACGAGGTGCTGGGTATGCTCGCTGAGGATGCCGCCGCGCTCGGCTGCGGCCTCGATCTCGCCCATTGCCGCACGATCGTCGCCGGCGGGACCAGTGCCGACATGCAGCTCGCGATCTTCGAGGAAGCGCGCGCCGGCGCCGGAGGCCAGAGCGCCGGGCTCGTCGCCGTCACCGACTGGATCGCCGCGCAGACGCGCGCCGACGATGACGGGCTGGTTCCCAAGGGTGCAAATCTGCTGCGCGGTGCTGCCTGACGTTGTCGTGATCATGCATTGATGCAAGGTCGGCGCGCATCCGCACGCGTTTGCGGTCGTTGTCGGATGGACGCGGCTCGCCTATTGCTGGCGCTCCTCAGCGCGTGGCGCGGCAGGGCGCTCGCTCCCGCTGCTCCCGTCGCACTCGATCAGGCGCGCTGCCGGCTGCCCAAATCGGCAGGCGGCGTGCCGGTGCACGCATGCCGGAGCGCAAATGGCCCGCGACGTATCCGATTCGACTCCGATCAGCTCGAAGGCCGAACTCGTCGGCTGGATCGCGCAGGGTGAGAAGCCGGCTTCCGAATTCAGGCTCGGCACCGAGCACGAGAAATTCCCGTTCTATCGTGATGATCTCAGCCCAGTTCCGTATGAGGGCGCAGCAGCCGGCCGCAGCGGCGGCATCCGGCAACTACTCGAGGGCATGCAGCAGCGCCTCGGCTGGGAGCCGATCCTGGATGACGGCCATGTCATCGGCCTTGCTGGTCCCGATGGCGGCGGCGCGATCTCGCTGGAGCCGGGCGGCCAGTTCGAGCTCTCCGGCGCGCCGCTTGCAAATGTGCATGAGACCGCGCGTGAGCTCGACCGGCATCTCACGGAACTGAAGGCGGTGGCCGAGCCGCATGGGATCGGCTTCCTCGCACTTGGGCATTCGCCGCTCTGGACGCGCGAGGAAACGCCGATGATGCCGAAGCGGCGCTATCAGATCATGAAGAGCTACATGCCGAAGGTCGGCACGCGCGGCCTGGACATGATGTTCCGCACCTGCACGGTGCAGGTGAATCTCGACTTCGCCAGCGAGGCCGACATGGTACGCAAGCTGCGGGTCTCGCTCGCGCTGCAGCCGCTGGCGGCGGCGCTTTTTTCCGCTTCGCCCTTCAGCGAGCGCAAGCTGAACGGCTTCCAGTCGATGCGTTCCGAGATCTGGCGCGACACCGACAATGCCCGCTCCGGCATGCTGCCCTTCGCCTTCGACGAAGGCATGTCCTACGAGGCTTATGTCGACTGGGCGCTTGACGTTCCCATGTATTTCGTCAAACGCGGCGACACCTATCATGATGTCGCCGGCGCTTCGTTTCGCGACCTGCTCGCCGGCAGGCTGCCGCAATTGCCAGGCGAGCGCGCTACCATGTCGGATTGGGTCAATCATCTCGGAACCCTGTTCCCGGAGGCGCGGCTGAAGCGCTATATCGAGATGCGCGGCGCCGATGCCGGCCCGGTCGAGATGCTGAACGCGCTGCCGGCCTTCTGGGTCGGCCTGCTCTATGACGACGCCGTGCTGTCGGCCGCCTGGGACCTGGTCAAGGGCTGGACTGCGCAGGAACGTCAGCAACTGCGGGACACGGTGCCGAAGGCTGGGCTGAACGCGCGGGTGGGGAACCGTCCGCTGCGGGAGCTCGCTCGTGAAGTGGTCGAGTTGTCGCGTTCTGGGCTTGCCCGCCGGGCCCAACTCGACGAGCAAGGGCGCGATGAGACGTTCTATCTCGAACCGATCCTCGCCATCGCCCAGAGCGGCCGCACTCTCGCGGAGCGCCTGGCGGTGCGCGAGCAGGGTGCCTGGGGCGGCAAGGTCGAGCCGGTCTTTCCCGAGCTTGCCTTATAGGCCGGTGATTGGAGCGAATATCTGCTCGTGGCTACAGGTTTCGCGCTTCGGATTAACTAATCGTCCGGAGTTTTGCGCTACATGACCGCCATGGAACGCTTCTCCACCCTTGTTCTCGACTTCCTGCGGGATCGCCGTGGTGCGACCGCGCTCGAGTATGGGTTCATAGCGGTTCTCGTTTCGATCGCGGCGGTCGCTGCCCTGCGGGGTATCGGCTTGGCGCTCGATGCCAGATACGCCGGTATCCTGCCGGCTCTCCAGTAGCGCGATACTGCTGCCGGCCCGAAGGGGCCGTCGCTCGCCGCGTGGGTGCCTATTATCCTTTCAGTTTTAACAGCATTTTACCATATCGCCCGAAGACCGCGTGATTGAGCGGATTTCCCAGCGATACCAGAGACATTCACAAGTCCCGGAAAGGTTTTCTCAATCGCCCCGCGCCTAGCGTTCAGGCAACCATTCCGTTGCTTGCTCGTACGTTCGCGAGGCCCCGAGATGCCCGGCCCGTTCCGATCTTTCCTCAAGGACGCCCGCGGCGTCACCGCTCTGACCTTCGGGTTGACCTTGCCGGCGCTCGCGCTTGCGGTCGGAGGCGGCATTGACTTCAGCCGCGCCGCGGCCCGCCATCAACGCATGGCGAGCGCGATCGAACTTGCGTGTCAGCAGGCGGTGCAGGAGATCCGATACCAGGGATCGCAGTCGGGCGCTGATCCGAAAAAGGACTACGGTCCGCTCGTCAAGGACCTCGCGGCGAAGAAGATCGCGGCCGACGGCCTGGGCGAGGTTACGCCAGCCGTAACCATTACAGGTGAGGTCGTCACCATTACCGCGACCGGCTCCAGCTCGAATGTGTTTGCAGGACTGGTTGGTTATAGCCAGGTTGCGCTAAAAGTCAGCCGCAATTGCACCAAGCTTCCGATTCCCGAGAACAAGGTTCTGTTTACAGAATCGTTCGAAAGCTATCACAGCGTCAAGAAGGAAGACTGGAGCGTTCTGAAGAACTGGAACGGTTGGACGACAACGGGCGGCGGCGTCGAAATCAACGGCATCCCGCAGCTTTCGGGCAATGAAATCCGCTTCGGCAATTTCTTTGCCGAGTTGGATTCGCATTGCTACGTTTCGGGCTGTAGCTCCAATTCGTCGATGGCGCGGGAGTTCGATCTGAAGGTCGGCAGCTACGAGCTGCGCTATTGGTACATCTCCCGCATTCGCAACACGGCGTCGAGTTTCGCTGGCAAGGTTGCCTGTGTCGGGCGGTATCCCGAGAACGATACAAATCCTGACTACAAGAACAATCCTAGCTTGCAGAGCGGCTGGGCGACGAAATGGATCAAAGTGATCGATTGGGCGAGGTCGTGGAAGACCGAGACCAACCGCATCGATGTCTTCTTCGCGAAGAGCGGTGTCGCCCCGAGCTCGACCAACATGGTCGATCAGTGCGTGCACACCGACAAATGGGTGGAGCGCATCGTGCCGCTGCAGGTCACCCAGGCCGGCAAATACAGCTTCACCTTCCGCGCCGCAGGCCTGGAGGACACGGTCGGTGGCCTGCTCGACTATATCCGCTTCTGCAGCGGCAAGTGTCCGTGATCGGGGGGCAGATGAAACTGTCTTTATCCTGGCGAGGCGAAGCCGGCGGTCGCGATCGATTTCGCGACCAGCCGGGCTCCAGCGGTCAAGTCTCGGCTTCCGTCCGGCTCGGCCTGGCTTTGCGCCGGAGGCTTCGGGCCTTTGGGCGTGACGATGCCGGCGCGACAGCGGTGGAATTCGGCTTTATCGGCCTGCTGTTCCTGACGGTGCTGCTGGCGATCCTGCAGTTTGCCTTGTTGTTTTTTGCGCAGCTGAATCTGGACAATGCGCTTTCAGATGCAACGACAGGCGATACGGCTGCGACCTATGCCAACAATCGGACGTTGGTGGCGGAGCGGATTTGCGGTCGGCTGCTCTTGATGGACGGCTGCGAAGCCAGGATCCTGCTCGAAATGCAGCCTCTGAAAAACTATGCCGCCGCCGGGCAGGCCATCACCGGAACTGTCTTCGCTGCAGGCGGCGCAGGCGAAATGACATTGATGCGCGCCCGTGCGCCAGTCCTCACCGTCGTTCCGGGGTTGCCGCAGCTTTGGATCAGCGGACAGGCCGTATTCATGAGGCCGGCATGAGAATTCATCGTCGCAAACGGAATGAAGCCGACTCGGCTGCGGTGCGGGATTTCGCTGCACCATCTTGGGGAATGGGGCGGTGGCGCGATGCCTTGTCAGACCGCGCTGGGCTCCAGCGCGGCGCTCGCCGAAATGCGAGGCGTTCCGGTACCTTGCTGCGGGACCAGCGCGGTGTTGCGGCGGTCGAATTCGGGCTGATTGCCGTCGTCATGTTCGTCATGATGGCTGGAGCCGTCGATTTTTCGCAGCGGATCATTTTTCAGCGTGATCTCAAGCGCTTTGCCAATTCGGTCGCTCTGGCGATGGCCGCTTGCCCGAGCGGCGGCGGCACTTGCAGTCGCGATGCAATCAACGACCTCTTGCCCCGCACGGCACTGCTCCTGCCTGGAGTCAAGACGACGGAATTGCGCTTGGCCTCGTTCTATCTCGAGGATGGCAAGGTCGTCATGGGACCGGGTGTGACCACCTATTTCCAGGGGACGGAAGGAGCGGCTGCCAAGGCCTTGTTGGTCAATGAGTTGGATAGTGGCGTCTTCGTTTCCATCAAGGCCACTCACGACCCGATCTTTCCCAGCTTCGCCGCAAAATGGGGGCTGGTCAGCAAGCAGTTCACCGAGCAGACCATGCAATTGAGTTTCCGGAAGGTTTGACACCGGCCGTCGAACAGCTGCCTACTCCGCCGCCACCTTGAAGCTCTGCAGGTTGTCCAGGCTTTGGATGATGTGCTCGGCGAGCGGGTTCGACAGGATCGACGGGTCGTGCCGCGTGCGCAGCAGGCCGATCTTGCAGGAGGGCAGGGTGGAAAAGCCTTCCGCTGGCCCCAGAATGCGCATACCGGGCCTGACCGCGCTCTCCGGCAGCACCGAGACGGCTAAGCCAGCCACGACCGCCGCGCCGACCGCGGTCGAGTTCCAGCTGGCATAAAGCACGCGGAAGCGGCGGCCCTTGCTTTCCAGCGCCTCGACCGCCGCCTGGCGCCAGTTGCAGGTCGGGCGTCCCAACGCCAATGGCAACGGATCTTCCTCGTGCACGCAATGGCGGGCCGAGGTCACCCAGAGCAAAGGCTCGATCCGGATGATCTCGCCCTGGCCGCGCCCCTCGACATGGGTGATGATGGCAAGGTCGATATCGCCGCTGCCGATCCGTTCTGCCAGCATCGGCGTCGGCTCGCAGACAACGGTGACCTCGGTGCGCGGATTGGAGTGGGCGAAGCGCGCCAGGATTTCCGGCAGGTAGCGGTCGGCATAGTCGTCGGGCACGCCGAGCCGGATGCGGCCCTTGAGGTCGGCCTCGGTGAAGCTCGCCACGCATTCGAGATTGAGGCGGACGATGCGGCGGGCATAGTCGAGCAGCCGCTCGCCGTCTTCGGTCAGCTTGGCATGGCGTCCGTCACGACCGAAGAGGGGCCGGCCGACCCGCTCCTCCAGCCGCTTCATCTGCATCGAGACGGCTGATTGCGTCTTGAAGACGATCTCGGCGGCGCGGGTGAAGGAGCCGGTGTCGGCAATGGCGACGAAGGTCTTGAGCTGATCGGCGTCGAGCACATGGGCCATGCCGGCCTCCTCCCAGAGGTTCATCAAGATCGGTTGTGCTAAACATCATAACCATTCGTTTGGCTGATGGCCAGCCTGGAGTTATCGTTTGGTCACTGTCCCGCTCCTGCCGGCCGATGTCGCGATCCGGGTGGAGCATGAACCGTCCAACCCCGAGGAGGCCGTCATGCTGGTCATGACCTTCGTCACGAAGACCTTGTCTGCCGTTTCCGGCGGCGCGGCGCGTGCTGCCGCCCTGACGGTCGCGGGCACGAAAAATCTGGTGCGCGCCTTCATGCACCGCCGAGAGGTGATGCGCCTCAGCGAACTCGACGAGCGCGGGCTGAAGGATATCGGTCTCGTCCGCTCCGATATCGATGGCGCGCTCGCCGTCTCCTGGCTGAGCGACCCCTCAAGCGTGCTGCAGGCCCGCTCCAGCCAACAGCAGTCGGCGGCCGCGAGCCGGCGAGAGGCGGGGCTTCGACGTCCCGTGGTGATCCAGGGTTCGGCACGGCCGAGCGCGAAGGAGATCAAGATCGCGTGCAACGCCTGACCCCTTGGCGTGACGCGTCCCTGCGGGCGGTGGCTTCGGCTGCCGCCCTTTTTCGTGGCTTGAGCACAGCGGCGCAGCGTTGGTTAACCGCCTCGCAGGCAGGGTAACGCTTCATTCAGCAAGTTCGGACACATTTGCGCCGCATTGCGCCGAGCTCGGCGCCCCGATCCCTCGCCCCGGGGTTTTCCATGCGACGCTTTCGCCTCCGCCTGCATGACCTGAGGTTCCGGACCAAGATCGCCATACCGATGCTGGTGATGGGAGCGATCGGCATCGGCTCGGCCGTCTATGGCGCCTTCGAATTCGGCAAGATCGAGAAGACCTATTCCGATCTCATCTCCCAGCGCGCCACCGCGATCCTCGATTCGGCCCGCGCCACCGCATCGATGGGCGAGGTCATCGGCAATCTCTATCAGGCGATCGCCTATCCCGAGTTCATGAAGCAGAACGCGACCAGCATCGAGGAGGTGAAGACCGCCTATGCGGCCTCACTCCAGGCGTTGGTCGAGGCCAAGATCAGTTTCCCGCAGCGGGCCGAGAGCTTCGACGAACTCAGCCGCCGTCTGCAGGCGACGAAGTCCGATATTGACCAGATCATCGCCCAGGCCGGTCGGGACGAGGATCTGCCGGCGCTCTCGATCATGTCGCAGCTCGACAAGACGATCAGCGGGATCGTCGAGGCTGCCGCCAAGCTCAATGACGAGATCAAGAAGGATACCGAGGCGACCTCGGAGGTGCTGGCCGTGGATGCACGCCGCGTCACCATGGTCGCGATCGGCCTCAGTGTCGCCGGCACCTTGCTCGGCCTGCTCGGCGGTGCGCTTTTGACCTCCGGCGCGATCACGCGTCCACTGGAGCGGCTGAAAGCGCGCATGGGCCAGATCGCCAAAGGTGACTATGCTGCCGAGGTCGAGGGCCAGGATCGCAAGGACGAGGTCGGCGAGATGGCTCGCGCCGTCCAGGTGTTCCGGGAGAACGGCCTGGTCGTCCAGCGCCTCGAAAGTGAGACCGAGGCCGGCCGCGCCGCCGCCGAGCGCCTGCGTCTGGAGAGTGACGCGGAACGCGCCAGCGCGGCAGCGGTGCAGCAGCGCCTTGCGGCGGAGCAGGCGATCGTGGTCAGGGCGCTGGCCGAAGGCCTGACCCGGCTCTCGCAGGGTGATCTCGGCGCCCGCGTCGAGGACGAGGTGGCCGCGGACTATGTCGCCCTGAAACAGGACTTTAACGCCGCCGTCAGCCATCTCGCGCAGACGATCGCGACGATCCAGGCGACCTCGGTCGATGTCGGCAATGCCGCGCGCGAGATCAATTCCGGCGCCGACGATTTGTCCAAGCGCACCGAGGAGCAGGCCTCCTCGCTCGAGCAGACGGCCGCCACCACCGAGCAGCTCGCCGCCTCGGTCAAGGCCTCGGCACAGGCGTCGCGGCAAGCGGTGCAGCTCGCCAACGAGGCGACCGATGTCGCGATCAATGGCGGGGCCGTCGCCGGCCAGGCGGTCGACGCCATGGCGCGGATCGAGCAGACCTCGCGCAAGATCTCCGACATCACCTCGGTGATCGACGAGATCGCCTTCCAGACCAATCTGCTGGCCCTGAACGCCGCCGTCGAGGCGGCCCGTGCCGGCGATGCCGGCAAGGGCTTCGCCGTAGTCGCCAGCGAGGTTCGCACCCTGGCGCAACGCTCGGCCGACGCCGCCAAGGACATCAAGGGGCTGATCGGCGAGTCGGGCGCCGAGGTCGAGCAGGGCGTCGGCTTGGTCCGGGCCGCGGGCGAGGCACTGAACCGGATCGTCGAGGCCTCAAAGAAGGTCTCGGCAACGGTCTCTGACATCTCCGCCGCCGCGGCCGAGCAGGCCAACGGCATCGACGAGATGAGCCAGACCGTCGCCCATATGGACGAGATGACCCAGGCGAATGCAGCGCTGGCCGAGGAAAGCGCGGCTTCCGCGACCTCGCTGAGCGGTCAGATCAGGCGGCTCAACGAGCTGGTTGCCAGCTTCCGCACCGGCGGCGACGGGCTCTCGCATGCGAGCGCACCGGTCACCGAGGACGCGCACGAATGGGATCAGCGTCTGCGTGCCTGAGCATAGCCCGTATCACGGGAATTGATCGACGGCGGCCTTAGGGGCCGCCGTGCGCTTGTCGCTCAGGCCTTGCGCTGACCGCCGCCGAGCATCGTCTCGAAGATCGAGCGCAGCGCGTCCTGCTGACTCGCCTGGACCTGGCGGCCGTGCTCGAACATCTGGTTGAGCGCATCGAGGCCAATCGAGCCGGGGCTGGCCGGACCGGAGGGCTGCTCCTCCGGTTCGGGTTCGGGCGCCGGACGGCGCGATTTCGGGGCCGGCTGGGGGCTGCTTTGCGGGGCCTGCCCCTGCGCGCCGCCGCCGAACATGCCGCCGAGGATCTGGCCGAAGATGTTGCCCATATCGGCCGGCATGCCCGGCATCCCGCCGCCGAAGGGGCCGCCGCCCTGAGCCTGGCCGGCCGGCGGCCTCTGTCCGCCGAACATGCCGCCGAGGATCTGTTCCCAGGGATTGGCGGAGGTGTTCGCCTGCGGGGCAGGCTGCATGCCCGGCATCTGGCCACGCATCATCTCGGCGAACTGGCCGAGAATGCCGCCGAGCCCCTGATTGTTCACCGATTTGAACAGCCCTCCCATCACGATCGAGGCGATCACCGGCAGCATCTGCTTCAGGATCGCCTGGCCGACGCCGCTCGTCGCCGCCGCCTGCGCCGCGACGGCGTTGGCGACCTCCTTCGAGCCGAAGAGTTGGCTCATCACATCCTGGCCGAGCGGCATCGCCCGGTCGGGAATGCCGTCGCCGTCGCTGTCGTACATCTGGCCGAAGGGCGTCGCCGTCATCATCTGGGCGAGGTTGCCGAAGGCGTAGGGGTTCTGGGTCTGGCGCTGCAGGCCCATGGTGAAGGCCGGCAGCAGCGCATCGAGCGCCGCCTGCGTCTGCTGCATCGACAGCCCGTATTGCCGCGCCAGGTTCTGCATGGCCTGGCCGTTCTGGGCCGACTGCATCATCTCGAACAGGTTCATCATGGCGCGCTCCCTCGCGGGACCAGCCCGCTCATCCACTAGGAAACGATAGCAGTCGTCCGCCGTCAGGCAAGCGACTGCTTGGCGGCGGCCTGCGCCGCGCTTTCCAGCCGGCTGATGCCGCGATAGGCGGTGACGAGGGCGGCGATGCCGAACAGCACCGCGCCGAGAGCCGACCCGGCGAGCGCTCCCTTGGGTCCGGCATATTGCGCGCCCAGCCAGGCCAGCGGCACG
The DNA here is from genome assembly GCA_005502805.1 of Rhizobiales bacterium 2SD. Taxonomy (GTDB): domain Bacteria; phylum Pseudomonadota; class Alphaproteobacteria; order Rhizobiales; family Beijerinckiaceae; genus Allobosea. The sequence goes on from SCMY01000005.1 coordinate 311,733, forward strand.
GTGCCGAGCGTGGCGCGGCCCCAGCTGAACAGGGTCGAGTAGAACGGCATGCCGAGATTGTTGAAGGCGGCGTTGGCGACGAACAGCGCGCCGACGAAGAGCCACATCGGCCCGGCGATCAGGCAGAAGAAGGCGACGAGCTCGGCGGTCTCGCCGCCGGTTCCGAACAGCGCGGCGATCTGGTGGCGCAGCAGCGCCAGCAGCACTGCCACCACAACGACATAGGCCGCCGCGGAGCCGACCGCGTCGGTCAGTGCCCGGCGCATCCGGTCATAGCGCTGCGCGCCCCAGTTCTGCGCCAGGATCGGCCCGACCGCGCCCGACAAGGCGAACAGCACGCCGAAGGCGACCGGTATCAGCCGGTCGATGATCGCGGTCGCAGCGATAGCGTTGTCGCCGAAGCGGGCGATGATGCCGAAGAAGCAGGCATTGGCGATTGGATTGGCGAGATTGGTCAGGATCGCCGGCGCCGCGATCGAGAATGTCGGCCTGATGTCGCGGCGCAAAGCAGGCCAGCTCGGGCGCGCGATCATCTTGTGTACGCGCAGCGCGCCCTGGAAGCCGACGGCGAGGAAGACGACGCGCGAGAATACCGTCGCCCAAGCGGCGCCGTCTGGACCGAGGCCGAGACCGAAGATCAGCAGCGGGTCGAGTCCGGCGGTGACGATGCCGCCGGCGAGCGTGACATACATCGCCCGCTTGGCGTCGCCGACGGCGCGCAGGACGCCTGACAAGCCCATGCCGAGCGCCATCAGCGCATTCGAGGGCAGCGTGATCCACAGGAAGGAGGTGGCGACGGACAGCGATTCGCCATGGGCGCCGAGCTTCGGCAGCAGCCAGGGCAGCAGCGGCAGCATGACCAGGCTCAGGACTAGGCCGCAGATAGTCGTCGCCGCGAGCGTCGAGCCGGCGATGCGGCGTGCGCCTTCGCGGTCACCGGCGCCAAGCGCCCGCGCCGTCAGCGCGGTCACGGCGATCATCAGCCCGACGTTGAAGGAGACCATCAGATAGAGCACGATCGTGGCGTAGCCGACGCCGGCGGTCGCCTCCGGCCGGCCGAGGCGCGAGACATAGAGCAGCGACAGGAAATCGACGACGAAGATCGCGATCAGGCCGATCGAGGCGGTCCCGGTCATCACCGCGACATGGCGCAGCGTCGAGCCGCTGACGAAGACGGCCTGCTGGGGCTTTGGCGGTGCGTTCACTCGGCCGGCTCCCCGACGCCGCCGACCGCGACCTCGGCGCCGCCGTCCTCGATGACCTCCTGGGTCTCCTTGGTGAGCGCCTTCGACTTGCTCTTCGGTGCGACGATCGGCTCGGGCGTGACGCGCGGCACCTTGTCGATTCCGGCGGCGATGCCCTCGCTGAACTGGATCTCCATCCGCTGCGCGTCGCGGTCGCGGACATGCTCGATCACGAAGCTCGCCTCCTCATAGCTGAGGCCAAGCGCTTCCAGCGTCACCCGGCCGAAGCCGAGCGCCGATTCGAAGGTCTCGCGCATCTGATAGTCGACATCGAGGCGCATCAGGTCCATTGCGTGGACGCGGTCATAGGCGCGGGCATGGATGCGCACGGCAGGGAATTCGACCTTCGCCATCTCGACGATGCGCAGCGCCGCCTGCCGATCGTCGATGCAGATGCAGATCACCTTGGCCTTGCCGGCGCCGGCGGCGCGCAGCACGTCCAGTCTGGTGCCGTCGCCATAATAGATCTTGAAGCCGAATTTGTTGGCCGAGCGGATCCGCTCGATGTCGGAATCGATGATGGTGACGTCGAGATGCTGCAGCAGCAGCGCCTGCGTCACCACCTGGCCGAAGCGGCCGAACCCGATCACGAGGACCGAAGGCGTGACGCCGTCGAAGGTCTCCTCGATCTCCTCCGGCGGTGGCGCATGGGCGGTAAGCCAGATGTCGATCAGCTTGGCCGCGACCGGGCCGATCAGCATGCTGAGCGCGGCGATCGCCGTCGCGAGTGCGCCCTGTTTCTCGTCGAGTAGGCCGAGCGAGGCGGCGAGGGGCAGCAGCACGAAGGCGAACTCGCCAGCGGGGGAGAGCAGGGCGCCGGCCCGGATCGCCTCGGTGGTCGAGGAGCATGAGGCGCGCAGGATCGCCGCCGCCGCCGCGATCTTGAACAGCACCAAGAGCGGCGCCGCCAATGCCAGCAGCAACGCGTTCTCGGCGACCAGCCTCAGGTCGATCGACATGCCGACCGCCATGAAGAACAGGCCGAGCAGCACGCCGCGGAACGGCTCGATATCGGCCTCGAGCTCGTGTCGGAAATGCGAATCCGCCAGCAGCACGCCGGCGAGGAAAGCGCCCATCGCCATGGAGAGGCCGACCTGCTCCATCAGCAGTGCCGCCCCGAGCACGACCAGCAGGGCTGCCGCCGTCATCACCTCCTTGGCGCCGGCCTTGGCCAGCAGCCGGAAAAAGGGATTGAGCGCATAGCGGCCGGCGAGCACGACGGCTGCGATGGCGAGCAAAGCGAGCCCCAGACCCGTCAGCGCCTTGGCCGAGCCGCCGCTCTGGACGGCGCCGGTCGTCGCCAGCAGCGGCAGCAGCGCCAGCATCGGCGCGATCGAGATGTCCTGGAACAGCAGGATCGAGAAGCAGCGCCTACCATAGGGCTCGGCGCCGTCGCCGCGTTCCTCGAGCAACTGCAGAGCGATCGAGGTGGCGGAGAGGGCGAGCGCCAGCCCGACGGCCAGTGCGCCGGCCGGGCTGAGCCCGAGCTTCCAGCCGACGATGCCGATGACGGCAGCACTCAGCAGCATCTGCGCGAAGCCGGCGCCGAGGATATCCTTGCGCATCGAATAGAGCCGCTCCGGCTGCAATTCGAGCCCGACCAGGAAGAGCAGCAGCACGACCCCGATCTCGGCGGTGCTGCGCACCGTATCGGGGTCCTTGATCACGGCGAGCGCCGAAGGGCCGATCACGATGCCGGCGGCGAGATAACCGAGCACCGCCGACAGGCCGAAGCGCCGGAACAGCGGCACCGCTATCACCGCGCCGGCGCAGAAGGTCAGGATCGGCGGCAGATAGCTGGCATGCGAAGCGGCATCGGCCATGCAGGAACTCGTGCTGGAGCGAAGATGGGCCGCGCGGGGGGCGATGGCCGGTCGCGTGCAATGTAAGGCCTGCCGCCGCATCCTGCGAGTGGGCTGTCGTATAGGTAGCGATGCGCTGCGGCGCCGGGCTTCCTTGACATCGCCGCCGCCAGACCGAAAGAAGGCGCGATCATCTCGGAACCAGCACCCCAGTGACCGCCAAGCCGCCGCTCGACATCCTGCTCTGCGCTCCGCGCGGCTTCTGCGCCGGCGTGGTCAGGGCGATCGACGCCGTCGAGAAGGCGCTGGCGCTGCATGGTGCGCCGGTCTTCGTGCGCCACGAGATCGTGCACAACAAATACGTGGTCGAGTCGCTGAAGCGGAAGGGGGCGGTCTTCGTCGCCGAGCTGTCCGAGGTGCCGGATGCGAGCCGGCCGGTGATCTTCTCCGCTCATGGCGTGCCGAAATCGGTGCCGGCGCAGGCGCAGGCCCGCAATCTCTTCCATATCGACGCGACCTGTCCGCTGGTCACCAAGGTGCATCGCGAGGCCGAGGTCCACCACAAGCGCGGCCGCCACATCCTCCTCGTCGGCCATGCCGGCCATCCCGAGGTGATCGGCACGATGGGGCAGCTGCCGGATGGCGCGATCACCCTGATCGAGACGCTCGACGACGTCGCGAAGCTGACCCCGCCCGAGGGCAAGGAACTCGCCTATGTCACGCAGACCACGCTCTCGGTCGACGACACCCGCGAGATCGTGCAGGCGCTGCAGGCGCGTTTCCCGGCGCTGATCGCCCCGCACAAGGAAGACATCTGCTACGCCACCACCAATCGCCAGGAGGCGGTCAAGCGCGTCGCGCCGCTGGTTGACGGGCTGATCGTGGTCGGCTCGCCCAACTCCTCGAACTCGCAGCGCCTGCGCGAGGTCGCCGAGCGGGCCGGCTGCCCGGTCTCGCGCCTCGTCCTGCGCACGAACGAGATCGACTGGTCGCTCTTCGGTGACATCCGCCGCCTCGGCATCACCGCCGGTGCCAGCGCGCCCGAGGTTCTGGTCGAGGAGATCATCGAGGCCTTCGCCGAGCGCTACGAGGTCACGGTCGAGACGGTCTCGACCGCCGATGAGAGCGTCTTCTTCCCGCTGCCGCGCGAGTTGCGCGAGCCGACCCCGACCGCAGCCGAGTAATTCCAGCGTGGCCGTCTATACCGAAGTGCCCGATGACGAGATGGCCGCCTTCGTGGCGAGCTATGGCATCGGCGACCTGCTCTCCGTGAAGGGGATCGCCGAGGGCGTCTCGAACTCCAATTTCCTGCTCCATACCAGCAAGGCCTTCTACATCCTGACGCTGTACGAGGAGCGGGTCGATCTCGCCGATCTGCCCTTCTTCATCGGCCTGATGGAGCATCTGGCGGCGCGTGGATTGATCTGCCCGCAGCCGGTCAAGGCGCTGAACGGCTCGGCGGTTGGTCGCCTCGCCGGTCGCCCCGCCGCGATCGTGACCTTCCTCGACGGGCTTTCGGTCCGCCGTCCAAACGCGACGCATTGCGCCGAGCTCGGCCGGGGCCTGGCGCTGCTGCATCAGGCGGGCACCGATTTTCCGATGGAGCGGGCCAACTCCCTCTCGGTGCCCGACTGGCGGCCGCTGGCGGAGCGCGCCGGCGCTGGCGCCGACACGGTTTCGCCGGGCCTCGCCAGCCGGATCATGGCCGAGATCGACATCCATGAACGCTCATGGCCGCAAGGGTTGCCGCGTGGCGTGATCCATGCCGATCTGTTCCCGAACAATGTCTTCTTCATCAAGGACAGGCTCTCGGGGCTGATCGACTTCTACTTCGCCTGCACCGACGCCTTCGCCTACGATCTCGCCATCTGCCTGAACTCCTGGTGCTTCGAGGCCGACGCCTCGTTCAACCTGACCAAGGGCCAGGCGCTGCTCGCCGGCTACGAGAGCGTGCGCCGGCTCAAGGAGGCCGAGGTCGCGGCGCTGCCGGCGCTCTGCCGCGGCTCGGCCCTGCGCTTCCTGCTGACCCGGCTGGTCGACTGGCTGAACGTTCCGCCGGGCGCCTTCGTCAAACCGCTCGATCCGCTCGAATACGACCGCAAGCTCGCTTTCCACCAGCGGGTGAGCGACACCAGAGAATACGGCCTGCGCCGATGAGCGAGCCGGTCGAGATCTGGACGGACGGCGCCTGCTCGGGCAATCCGGGGCCTGGCGGCTGGGGCGCGATCCTCAGCTACAAGGGCAAGGAGCGCGAGCTTTCCGGCGGCGAGGCGCTGACCACCAACAACCGCATGGAGCTGATGGGCGCGATCTCGGCGCTGGAGACGCTGACCCGGCCCTGCACCGTCGCGCTCCACACCGACAGCCAGTACCTGCGCCAGGGCATCACCAGCTGGATCCATGGCTGGAAGAAGAACGGCTGGAAGACTGCCGACAGGAAGCCGGTCAGGAACGAGGAGCTCTGGAAGCGCCTCGACGCGGCGCTGAAGCAACACAAGATCGAATGGAAATGGGTCAAGGGCCATGCCGGCGACGAGATGAACGAGCGCGCCGACGCGCTGGCGCGCGCGGGGATGGCGCCGTTCAAGCCGGGTCGGTGAGGGGCGGGAGACTCCTCGACGGTGGCTTTGAGTCGAACGCAGACATCTAGCAGATTAGGTTGCCTTTCCGACGGACCTGCAGTTAACGCAGTTGCCCCTTGCTATTTGTGCAATTGAAGCGCCTAGTATCAGGAGCGCTGCCTCTGCGCGCTGCCCTCCCGACCGATCCCTTTTTCGGCCGCCAATCAAAATCGAGAACATCATGCAAGCCGGCCACGGCAGGTTGATCCTGCGCGACGGTACGGACCTTCCTGTGGGCTATTGTCTCTTGCCGTCGCCAACAGCCGAAGGCTGCCGCGGCATTCTTATCGGCAGTATCCGCTCGATCGATCGGAACGCATTTCTCAAACCAATCCAGATTGCCCTGGCGGACGGACATGCGTTCGTGGCGCAAGTCATCAGCCACTCCGAGCGTCACATAAGGTTCGCGACCGATCGCGGTCAGCTCAGCTCGCAATCCAAAATCGATAGGCGCAATTATCGACCGGTCGCTGCGAGCCGATAGGACTCAAGTGCTCTTGCCGACAGATAGGAACTTGCCGAGGCCCGGCCTCCAAACAGCGAGACATGTCATGCTCAACGGGATTGGCGCAGTTACGCTCAGGAGCGGTCGGACGCTGCCTGTCAGATACCAGTTTGGCGATCATCGGGAGCATCACTGGGTTGGATATCTAATCGTCGAAACAGCGCACACCGACCCGAGCGAGTTTGCCTACAAGATTCTCCTGCATTGCGACGAGGGCACAGCGGTCGAACTCGCGGTGACCAACTGGACTGACCGGCACATGGCTGTTGTCGGGCGCCCCTTGCCTGCACTCGACAGGGCGGCTTGATCGCCCGCGCACTAGTGATGAAGCTGCCTTGGCCGAGTTTACAGCTCAAATTGCCAAAGCTGGCCTGCCTCACCTGATAGCGGGAACGCCTCTCCACATTCAGACAATCCATTGAAGGGCTGAGGTCCCGAACTGGCGTGTCCGAAAGATTATAGGCTCGCTCTCGGCTCCAGGGGGCACTCGAACCAACGAGTGAGACATGTCGCATCATTTCAAGGTCGGGGACCGAGTCAGTTTGGCATTCGGCTTCTATGACCAGAATGCCTCTGGCACCTATGCCGTAACCCGGCTTTTGCCCACGCGCGCAAATGGCGAACACCAATATCGCGTCAAGGGGGGTGACGACCGTGAACGCGTCATCGGCGAAGGACAGATCATTGTGCCGGGCAGGTCAGCCTCACCTCCTAGACCCCGAAGCGCCCACAATCCGATCACGGACACACTCAACCTGCTGCCGGTCAGAAAGTGACCTGAGCGAGCTATCGCGCTCATCCCGCCGCCATAAGGGAGTGCTCGCAAAACATAGGGCGGGTCGAAGTTTTCTGTCATTTCGGGCCTCAAATTTTGTCAGATTTTTTTCTGAACTGACAGATTTTCGCGAAACGAAATTTGGAAGAAGACGTAATTGAAAAATAAATCTTGCACACGGCAGTGCTTTACTTTATTAAAATATTTATCGATATTGTTTGGGTGGTTGTTGTTATTTTCGTGCTCAGCGCGGGTCTGATAATTCCCTCTTTCGAAATCGTTCTGAACTCACCAAATATTCTGTTGGTGGGCGACAGATTTTGCCTGAAGGAGGTTCTTATGATCACCGGTACCGTGAAATGGTTCAATTCCACCAAGGGTTTTGGCTTCATCCAGCCGGATGATGGCAGCCAGGACGTTTTCGTCCACATCTCTGCCGTCGAGCGCGCTGGGATGCGTGATCTTAGCGAAGGGCAGAAGATCGGATTTGAGGTCGCACGCGACAACAAATCCGGCAAGATGGCCGCGGAGCAGCTCCAGGCTGCCTGATCTGGGCAATCGTCGCCGTTGACCACGGATGTACTGGCATCAGCGATAACTGCTACTCGAAAGGCCGGGCTTTAGCTCGGCCTTTTTGATTCAATCTAACAATGGAGGGAAACAGGATGGTCGAAATTTCAAAGCAACGTCTGACAGCCGACAACCAGTTCTTGAAGCTTCAAACAAAAGCGCTGTCGCACGCTAGAATCCTGTCGGAAACGGAGCGGCTGGCTCGGCAGCGCGCTGACAACATGATCAAACTCAGGGGACTGCGCTTGGCTAAGGAAGCTGCGGACAGGCAGGCGGCGTTGGGCGCACAAGCAAGTACGAAGGCGCGCCGTCGACCCGGCTTCAAATAATCAGCCAAGTTTGCCCCATAGCTGTGTCGGCGGGGTGAAAGCGGTCAGCCCTCTCGATAATCCAAGTGGGCCGCCGCTCAATCAGTGAGACGCAACATCTGCAATGGGTCGGAAGCGGAACTACGAGTCGGGTATCCCTGTTCTCACCAGCACCGACGCGCCTCACCGCTTCAGCGCCAGCCCAGCCCCGGCGCGACATGCTTCAGGATCGCCTCGATGACATGGGCGTTGTAGTCCACGCCGAGCTGGTTCGGCACGGTCAGCAGCAGCGTATCCGCTTCCGCGATCGCCTCGTCCCGCTTCAACTCGTCGATCAGCTTGTCGGGCTCGGCTGCATAGCTGCGCCCGAAGATCGCGCGGGTGCTGTCGTCGATATAGCCGATCGAATCGTCGCTCTCATTGCCGCGGCCGAAATAGGCGCGGTCGCGGTCGTCGACCAGGGCGAAGATGCTGCGGCTGACCGAGACGCGCGGCTCGCGCTGATGGCCTGCCTCCTTCCAGGCCTGCCGATAACCGCGAATCTGCTTGGCCTGCTGGATATGGAAGGGCTCGCCGCTCTCATCGGTCTTCAGCGTCGAGCTCTGCAGGTTCATGCCCTTCTGCGCGGCCCATATAGCGGTGGCGTCGGAAGAGGCGCCCCACCAGATGCGCTCGCGCAATCCTTCCGAATGCGGTTCCAGGCGCAGCAGGCCGGGCGGGTTGGGGAACATTGGCCGCGGATTGGGCTGCGCGAAGCCTTGGCCGCGCAGCACGTCGAGGAAGACCTCGGCATGATGGCGCGCCATGTCGGCGTCGCTTTGTCCTTCGGCTGGCTGGTAGCCAAAATGGCGCCAGCCATCGATGACCTGTTCGGGCGAGCCACGGCTGATGCCGAGCTGCAGCCGCCCGCCGGAGATGAGATCGGCCGCGCCGGCGTCCTCGGCCATGTAGAGCGGGTTCTCGTAGCGCATGTCGATGACGGCGGTGCCGATCTCGATGCGCTTCGTCCTGGCGCCGACCGCAGCCAGCAGCGGGAAGGGCGAGCCGAGCTGGCGGGCGAAATGATGCACGCGGAAATAGGCACCGTCCGCGCCCAGCTCCTCGGCCGCGACGGCAAGATCGATCGACTGCAGCAGCGTATCGCCTGCCGAGCGGGTCTGGGATTGCGGCGAGGGAGTCCAGTGCCCGAAGGAGAGGAAGCCGATCTTTTTCATCGCGTGATGCCTGTGAACAACCGAGAGCGCGGGGCTTTCTCGCCAAAGGATAACGCCCGAGCGGCCGACGCCGTCGGGCGTGGTTGTCCCTCATATAGGTGCGATCGGCGGCCTGGCCTTGGCGTTCCTGCACTGACGGCAATGTGCCGGTGCAATCTCGGCGCGGCTGGGCGGCGGCCCGCGGCTCAGCCCAGCGGCTGGCGGTAGACGATGAAGCCGGATTTCTGCGCGACCTTGTCGTAGAGTTCCTGCGCCTGCAGGTTGCTCTCATGCGTCTGCCAGTAGACGCGGAAAAGGCCCTGCTTCTCGGCCATCTGCCGGACGGCCTCGATCAGCTTGCGGCCGACGCCTCCGCCCCGCGCCTCCTCGCTGGTGAACAGGTCCTGCAGATAGCAGATCTGCTTCTGGCTCCAGGTCGTGCGGTGAAGGACATAGTTGACGATACCGATCGCCTTGCCGTCGCGCTCGGCGATGAAGCCGCCCATCGGCTCCTCGCCACCCGTCAGCCGCGTGAAGGTGGTGTCGGTCGTCTCCGGCGTCAGCGACGATTTGTAGAAGGTGAGATAGCCCTGCCAGAGCGGCTCCCAGGCGGCGCGATCGCTCGCCACGAGCGGGCGGATGGTGATGTCGGACATGGGCTTGGCGTCTCCTCGATGTTGTCGGGAGGCTAGCGAGCGCCTGTGGCGCTGTCTCATGACAAGCACAGATCGGATCGATCGGATTTCGTGCTGGACACGAAAAAGCCCGCGCAGGAGGCGCGGGCTTAAAAACCGTGCGAGGTCGCGGTTCAGAGCTGGTTCAGCATCGCCTCGGCGCCGGAGACGTCGGCCTTGCCCGGCGCGTCCTCGACATTGAGCGCGGTCACGACGCCGTCCTCGACGACCATCGAATAGCGCTGCGAGCGGGTGCCGAGGCCGAAGCCCGAACCGTCCATCGACAGGCCGATCTCCTTGGCGAAATCGGCATTGCCGTCGGAGAGGAAGGTGATCACGCCGGCACCGCCGGTCGCCTTCGACCAGGCGTCCATCACGAAGACGTCGTTGACGCCGGTGACGAAGATCTCCTCGACGCCCTTGCCCTTGATCTCGGCCGCCTTGTTCACATAGCCCGGCAGATGGTTCTTGTGGCAGGTCGGCGTGAAGGCGCCGGGCACCGCGAAGAGCACGATCTTGCGGCCCTTGAACAGGTCGTCCGTGGTCTTGGCGGCCGGCCCGTCGGCCGTCATCACGCGAAACGTCGCCTGCGGAAGCTTGTCACCGACCTTGATCGCCATCGCCATGTCTCCGGTTCGCGGCGTCGTGCCGCTTCGAGCGCAGGGTTACGGCTTCGCGCTGCCGATGTCGAGTTCGAGCCGCGTCTCCACCGATTGTGGTTTTCCGCGCACGGTGACGATGATGGGGGTCGGGCCGGTCGCGCCCTTCGGGCGTTCGACGATCTTGAGCTTTGCGACCACGGTGCCGTCGGGCTGCGGCATCAGCATAGGCCGGCCGAACGACCACATCCCGGCGCCTTCCACGAAGACGTCGTCGACCGAGCCGCCCTCGGGCGCCTTCACCAGCAGCTTCACCGCGGCGTCGCTGTGCGTGACTTCGAGGATCGACAGGCGGTCGCCGGTCGCTCCGAGCTTGACCGCGTGCGGAATCCGCGCCTCGAACTGCTCCAGCCGCGGCGAGGTCACCGAGGTGACACCCGGTTCCAGCCAGAGCCGCGCTTCGCCCTTGGCGGGAACGCAGATCTTGTCGCAGACCGCATAGTCGAGCTTCAGCACCACGGTGACGGGCCGGGCCGGATCGACCGGCTGGACCGAGACCGGAACCACGACTTCGCCGACATAACCGATACCGGAGCCTGCGCCGTCCTCGAAGCGTTCGGGGGTTGGCCAGCGCACGTCGAGCCCGCCGACATTCTCCGAGCCGCTCCAGTCGAAGACCGGCGGCACGCCGGCGTCACCCGGGCTGCGCCAATAGGTCTTGAAGCCTGGCGACATCGTGATCTCGACGCCGACGCGCTGCTTGCCCGACGGGGCCGTCGCGCCAGCGATCAGGCGCATTGACGAGTAGGCGGCCTTCGACCACGGCGAAACCGCGGCGTCCTGGGCGGAGGCGGGCGTGCCGAGCGCCAGCGCGGCGAGAAGGGAAAGGGCCGTGATTGTTTTCACGTGGTCTGATTTAGGCGATCCAGCCGAATTTTGCGAGGATGATGCCGATGCTGTGATGCAAGGGCGGCATGACGCAGAGCATCGCCAGCTTTGCGCCAGCATTGCGGCGGACGCTGCATCCCGCATGGCCGTCTGTTCAGGTCAGAAAATCCTTCGCTCGCCCGCGAGCCAAAATTGTTCCCACGCCAGCCGAACATGCCTTAGCATGGCGGTCATGAATCTCGGATCGAACCAGCGCATCAGCGGCCGCAGCTATCTCGACGGGCAGTGCCTGATCGCCATGCCGGGCATGAGCGACCAGCGCTTCGCCCGCAGCGTCGTCTATCTCTGTGCCCATTCCGAAGATGGCGCGATGGGTATCATCGTCAACAAGCCGGCCGCCGACACGCGCTTTCCCGAGCTGCTCGTCCAGCTCGACGTCATCCCGTCCGACCAGGCGATCCGCCTGCCGAGCCAGGCCGAGAAGATGCAGGTACTGCGCGGCGGGCCGGTCGAGACCAAGCGCGGCTTCGTCCTGCACAGCGCCGATTTCTTCCTGGAATCGGCGACGCTGCCGATCGACGACGGCATCTGCCTGACCGCGACGCTCGACATCCTGCGCGCCATCGCCGTCGGCACCGGGCCGGAGAATGCGGTGCTCGCGCTGGGCTATGCCGGCTGGGGGGCGGGCCAGCTCGAATCCGAGATCCAGTCCAATGGCTGGTTGCATTGCGCCGCCGATCAGGCACTGCTCTTCGACGACGCACTCGACACCAAATATGCCCGCGCGCTCGGCAAGCTCGGCATTGATCAGGCTTTCCTGTCGAAGGATGCCGGGCACGCGTGACATGCGTCACGCTCGGGCGAAGACCCGAGCATCTCAGGCCGGAAGAGGCTCCCGAGGCGCGTTTCTCGTCCTGAGATTCCCGGGTCTGCGCTTCGCTCCGCCCGAGAATGACGCCGGAGCTTAAGCTGCCTCGAAGGACGAGCTCGACGCGCCAACCAGCCGCCGCGCCTCCGCCGCCGTCATCGGCTGGCCGAAGGTGTAGCCCTGCGCGTACTGGCAGCCGAGCTGGTAGAGCTCGATCGCATCCGATTCGGTCTCGGCGCCCTCGGCGACCACATCCATCTGCAGATCGGCGGCGAGCTGGACGATCGAACGCAGGATCACCGGCGGCTTGCCGTTGCCCATCTGGCGCACGAAGCTCTGGTCGATCTTGATCGTGTCGAAGGGGAAGCGCTGCAGATAGGACAGCGAGGAATAGCCCGTGCCGAAATCGTCGAGTGACAGGCCGGCGCCGAGATCGCGGATGCGGCTGAGCATCTGCGCCGCATATTCCGGGTTCTCCATCACCAGGCTTTCGGTGATCTCGAGCTTGAGCGTGCCCGGCAGCACGCGCCGGCGCGCCAGCACGGCCTTCACGTCGCGCAGCAGGTCGTGGCGCAGCAATTGCCGGCTGGAGACGTTGACGCTGGCGAAGATCGGTGGCTCGACCTCGAGCGCGGCCTGCCAGGCGGCGAGCTCGCGCGCGGTTCGGTCCATTACATAGACGCCGAGATCGACGATCAGCCCGCTCTCTTCCGCGATTGCCAGGAAGTCCTGCGGCAGCAACCGGCCCTCGCGCGGGTGGTCCCAGCGCATCAGCGCCTCGAAGCCGGCGATGGTCCGGTCCTCCAGCCTGACGATCGGCTGGTACATCACCTGGATTTCGCCGCGCTCGATCGCCCGGCGCAGATCGCTTTCGAGCGCGAGCCGGTCGTTGCGGTCGCTACGCATCGCCGGGACGAAGACCTCGACCAGGTTGCCGCCCTGGTTCTTGGCATGCGCCATGGCGAGTTCGGCGTTCTTCAGCGCATCGTCCTTGCGCGCCGTCGGGGTGCCGTCGAAGAGGGCGAGGCCGATCGAGGGCGTCAGCACGATCTCGCGTTCAGCGAAGGTGATCGGCGTCGAAACGGCGCGGCGGATCAGTTCGGCAAGGGCAAGAACGCGTTCGGGGTCCGATTCCGAGACCAGGATCATCGCGAAGATATCGCCGCCGATGCGCGCCAGCGTATCCTGTGTCCTAAGGAGGCGGCCGAGGCGGCGCGCCAGCGTCAGCAGGATCGAATCGCCGGCCGAAAAGCCGACCGATTCGTTGACCTGCTTGAAGCGATCGATGTCGATCACGATCACGGTCGGGCGAATGGCTTCGTCGGCGCGGCTGAAGCCGAACACGGCGGAAAGCCGGTCCTGGAACAGTTCGCGGTTCGGCAAGCCGGTCAGATTGTCGTGCACTGCGTCGTGCAGCATGCGCTCCTGCGCCGTGCGCTGCTCGGTGACGTCAGCGAGCGTGCCGATGACACGGATCACTTCGCCATCCGAGCCGATCACCGGCCGCGCCTTCAAGCTGAACCAGTGATAGGCGCCGCTCGCGGCGCGCAGGCGGAAGTCGAGCTGCAGCTTGCCACGGCGCTGCTCGATCACCGCGTCGAGCGAGACACGGTAGCGATCCCGGTCGGCGACGTGCATGTGCTCGAGCCAACGCGCGGCCGAGCCTTCGAGTGCGCCCTTGGACAGGCCGAGCAGGATCTCGGCCTGCGGTGAGACGAAGATCTTGTCGGCCGAGACGTCCCAGTCGAAGACGAGGTCGCCCGAGCCGGAAAGGGCGAGCGCCCGGCGCTCGGTGTCGGAAACCAGGCCTTGCGCCAGCGCGCCGCCGGCGAAGGCATGCTGCACCACGGTAAAGCCGATCAGGAGCACGATCAGCACCAGGCCGCCGATCAGCGCCGGCGGCACGAGGTCACGCGTGACCTGGCCAATCACCGTGAAGCCGGCCGCAGTCACCCAGACAAGCAGCAGGAACCAGGTCGGGATCAGCATCACCGCCCGCTCATAGCCATGGGTGGCCAGATGCAGGATCAGTACGAACCCGACTGTCGCAACGGCGGCGATCGAGATGCGGGCGATGCCCGCGGCCATCGGCGCATCGAACACTGCAAGGCCGACCAGGCCCGCGAGGCCGAGGATCCAGATGAAGGTGATGTGACTGTAGCGCACATGCCAGCGCGACAGGTTGAGATAGGCGAACAGGAAAACGAGTAGCGTCGCCGCCAGCACCACCTCGGCGCCGGCGCGATAGATTCGCTCGATCGCCGGCGTCAGCGGAAAGATGCGCTGGAAAAAGCCGAAATCGAGGCCGGCATAGGCCAGCACCGCCCAGGCCAGCGCCGCCGCCGCGGGGAAGATCACCGCGCCCTTGACCACGAAGATGATGGTCAGGAACAAGGCGAGCAGGCCGGCGATGCCGATGATGATGCCCTTGTAGAGCGTCAGTCCATTGGTCTTCTGGCGATAGGCTTCCGGTTCGAACAGATAGAGCTGCGGCAGGTTCGGCGATTTCAGCTCGGCCACGAAAGTGACGGTGGTGCCGGGATCGAGCGTGATCTGGAAGATGTCGGCGTCGGGGGCTTCCTCGCGCTCGGGTCTGAGGCCCTGGCTGGCGGTGATCGCCTCGATGCGGCGGTCTCCGAGATCGGGCCAGACCACGCCGGAGCCGATCAGGCGATGGAAGGGCGCGACCAGCAGCCGGTCGATCTGCTCGTCGGAATCATTGGTCAGCGCGAACACGATCCAGTCCGGCCGTGCCCCGGACTCGCGGGCTCTGACCGCGATGCGGCGGACGATGCCGTCGGCCCCGGGAGCTGTCGAGATCTGGATGACGTCGCCATCCGCCTTGTTGCGCTCGACCACGTCCGTGAGGTCGAGGACCGGGACGTCGAGCGGCACGCGCTGGGCTTCGACCGCCAGCGCCGGCCGCAGCAGCGAGAGCAGCACCAGCATCAGGAGGCCGAAAACGGCGATGCCGGACCGGAGGAAGCGGGGTTGCGATGACAAGATGGGCTCTGCGGGGGACTCTTCAGGCGTGATGGTCAGTGGTATCGGCGGGACGTGGCGAGGGCAAGGCAAGGCCGGTCTGTTCACAGTTTGCGCACGGCATTTGGCGCGCGGATCAGCTCCGAGGCGAGGACGCCGTAGAGCAGATGGTCTGCCCAGGCGCCGTTGATGCGCAGATAACCGCGTGCCTCGCCCTCATGCTTGAAGCCGACGCGCTCCAGCAGCCGGCGCGAGGGCTCGTTGTTGGGCAGGCACGCCGCCTCGACGCGATGCAAGGCGAGTTCGGAGAACGCGAAGTCGAGCGCGCCGCGCACCGCCTCGGTCATATGGCCCTTGCCGGCATGGCGCTGGCCCATCCAATAGCCGAGCGTGCAGGCTTGGGCGACGCCGCGCCTGACGAGGCCGAGCGTCAGCCCGCCGAGCAGCGTCTCCGAGCGGCCATCGAGCACGAAGAGCGAATAGGCTTCGTCGGTCGCGATCTCGCGGGCGGCGCGCTTCACCCGGAGGCGGAACGAGGCGCGTGTCAGGTCGTCCTCGGTCCAGACCGGTTCCCAGGGGGTCAGAAAGTCACGGCTTTCCATCCGCAGGCTCGCCCAGGCCGAGTAGTCGCCGGCGAGCGGAGCGCGCAGGATCAGGTTCTGCGTCCTGATCAGCGGCCGCGCCGGCGGGTCGGTGGCGAAGCGGAAGAGAGCCATGGTCAGGCGGCTCGCGCCAGCATGGCGCGCAAGGTCGCCACGGAGGCGAGTTCGGCGAGCGGACCGACTGCGGCGACCGTGACCACGCCGCTGAGCAGGCCCTGGCCGGCCGCGCGCACGTCGGCGAGGCTGACTGCGTCGAGCCGGCGCGCAAGCTCCTCGCGCGGGATCGCCCGGCCGAAGACCAGCACTTGCCGCGCCATCTGCTCGAGCTTGCCACCGGGGCTTTCGAGTGAGGCCAGAAGCCCGACCTTCATCTGGGCCCGGGCGCGGGCGACCTCGGCCTCGCTGACGTCTCGTGCGGCCTGGCTCAGGCAGTCGAGTGCGACCTCGACCAGCTCGCCGACATCCTCCGGCGCGGTGCCGGCGCTGATGCCGAAGACGCCGCAATCGGAGAAGGGCCAGTGGAAGGCGTCGACCGCATAGGCGAGGCCGCGACGCTCGCGCACCTCCTGGAACAGACGCGAGGAAAGGCCGCCGCCGAGCACGGCCGAGAAGATCTGCAGCGGATAATGCACGCCGTTGCTGAACGGTTTGCCCGGGAAGCCGAGCACGACATGGACCTGCTCCTCGTCGCCGTCGATGCGAGCTTCGCCGCCCTGATAGACCGCCGGCGTGCGCGCCTGTGGAGCGCTGGCGGGCAGTGCCGGCAGCGCGGCGAGCGCCTTCTCCGCGAGGGCAACGAGTTCCTCATGTTCGACGGCGCCGGCGGCAGCCAGCACCATGTTGCCGGCATGGTAGTGCCGGTCGAGATAGGCGCGGATCGCCTCGGGCGTGAAGCTCTTCACCGTCTCCGCCGTGCCGAGGATCGGCCGGCCGAGCGGCTGCTCCGGGAAGGCGGCCTGCAGGAAACGGTCATAGACGAGATCGTCCGGCGTATCCTGCACGGCGCCGATCTCCTGCAGGATCACGCCCTTCTCGCGTGCCAGCTCCTCCTCGCTGAGGGCGGGAGCGGTCAGGATATCAGCGAGGATGTCGACCGCCAGCGGCAGGTCCTGGCCGAGCACGCGCGCGGTGTAGCAGGTGTATTCGACCGAGGTCGCGGCATTGAGGTCACCGCCGACGCTCTCGATCTCCTCTGCGATCTGCAAGGCGGAGCGCCGGGCCGTGCCCTTGAACGCCATGTGCTCGAGCAGATGGGCGAGGCCGTGCTCGTGCGGCAGCTCGTCCCGTGCCCCGGCGCCGATCCAGATGCCGAGCGAGACGGTCGAGGCATGCGCCATGCGTTCGGAGACGATGCGCAGCCCCGACGGCAGCGTCGTCAGGCTGACGGCGGGGTCGTGGCCCGCCGCACTACCCGGCTTCACGGACTGGGGCTTCTCGGTCTTGGCTTTGAGCGTCTTTGCTGCCGTCATGCCGCGGCACTCCTGACGGCCCGGGCCCGCTCGGCTATGAAGCGTTCGAGCTGGCCCTGGTCGTTAGGCAGCTGGCTGAAGCGCTCCTTGCGCTCCATCAGGTCGGAAAGATGCGCGGGCAAAGCGGGCGTAACGCCGCTCGCTGCTGCGACAGCCGCCGGGAACTTGGCGGGATGGGCCGTCCCGAGCGCGACCACCGGCGTCGCCGGGTCGCTCGCCAGCAATTTGCGGGCAGCGGCGACGCCGATCGCGCTGTGCGGGTCGAGCAGATAGCCGGCCTCGCGCCAGGTCGTGCCGATCTCGGCCGCGATCGCGGCCTCGTCCTGCGAGACCGCATCGAAGTCGGCGCGGATGCGGGCGAGCGGCTCGGCCGCAATCTCGAAGCGGCCGGACTGCGCCAGCGACTGCATCAGCCGGCGCACTGCCGCACCGTCGCGGCCATGCGCTTCGAACAGCAGTCGCTCGAAGTTCGAGGAGATCTGGATGTCCATCGAGGGCGAGGTCGTCGCCGCGACGCCGCGCATCTCGTAGACGCCGGTCTCCAGCGTGCGCGCCAGGATGTCGTTGCTGTTGGTGCCGACCATCAGGCGGCCGATCGGCAGGCCCATCTGCTTGGCGATCCAGCCGGCGAGGATGTCGCCGAAATTGCCGGTTGGCACCGCAAAGGAGACCGGACGGTGTGGAGCGCCGAGCGCGACGGCAGCGGTGAAGTAGTAGACGACCTGCGCCGCGATTCGGGCCCAGTTGATCGAGTTGACGCCGGAAAGGCGCAATTCGTCGCGGAAGGCGTGGTGGTTGAACAGCGCCTTCACCAGGTTCTGGCAATCGTCGAAGGTGCCCTCGACCGCGATGGCGTGGACATTGGCGGCTTCGACCGTGGTCATCTGCCGGCGCTGCACATCGGAGACGCGGCCATGCGGGTAGAGGATGAAGACATCGACGCGTTCCAGCCCCTTGAAGGCGTCGATCGCGGCGCCGCCGGTATCGCCCGAGGTCGCCCCGACGATGGTGGCGCGCTCGCCGCGTTGGGCCAGGACATGGTCCATCAGCCGGCCGAGCAGCTGCATCGCCACGTCCTTGAAGGCGAGCGTCGGGCCGTGGAAGAGTTCGAGCGAGAACAGGTTGTCGCCGAGCTGGACCAGCGGGCAGACAGCCGGATGGCGGAAGCTGCCATAAGCCTCGCCGATCATGGCTTTCAGCGCGTCGGCCGCGATGTCGCCGTCCGAGAGGGCACCGAGCACGCGCTCGGCCACGTCGGCATAGGGTTTGCCGGCGAAACCGGCGATCTCCTGCGCGCTGAAGCGCGGCAGGGCTTGTGGCAGATAGAGGCCGCCGTCACGGGCGAGGCCAGCGAGCAGCGCGTCGGCAAAGGAGAGCGACGGCGCTTCGCCGCGGGTCGAAATATGCAGCACGGTTCTTGATCTCGGATGTCGTGCTGATCCTATAGGCCTGTTGGCAAAAGAGGGCAAAGTCCGGCTACGCAACGCGGCCAATCGCCCGGAGCCCTCATCCCGTGAGCCGGATCCAAAAAAAGGGCGCGAGTCGTCCCGGGTCTCCGCTCTGCTCCGCTCGGGCTGACGGCGCGATTGGTATCGAGACCTTACTCGGTCTCGATCGGCTTCCTGCGCGCCTGCCAGGCATAAGTCGCGAATACGCCGATCAGCGTCGCCGCCAGACCGAACCAAGTCAGCGCGTATTGCAGGTGGTTGTCCGGGATGCGGGCGATCAATTCCTTCACATCGACACCGGCCGGCGGCGTCAAACCATCGCCCTGGCGTTCGGCCTCCAGATAAAAGGGCGCGGCAGCTCCGATGCCCAGCGAGGCGGCGATACCCGCCGGGTCGCGCGTGTAGAATTCGCGCTGCTGCGGTAGGTCGGCCGGGGTGAAGCTGTTGCGGGCCTCGGGCGCACGCAGGAAGCCCGTGACCGTCGCCGGGCCGGTTGCCGGCGTAATCGCGGCGAAGCGGCTTTCCGGCACGAAGCCGCGATTGACCAGGATCGTCGCGCCGTCCTCCAGGCGGAAGCCCTGGAACACCCACCTGCCGAAGCCGGAGAGCTGGCGCGAGCCGGGCGCGCCGGCGGCGATGGTGGTGCGCACGCCGGCGATCGGGCCGTCGACAAATGCGCCCTTGGCCTCGACGCGAACCAGATCGAGCTTGGCAGGGTCGAGTGTGGTCCAACTTGTCGAAGCAGGCACGGGCGCCGGTGCGGCCGCAGCCTGCGTTCGAAGCTTGTCGAGGAATAAGCCCTTTTCGGCCCAGCGCTGCAATTGCCAGACGCCGAGGGTGAGCAGGACCATTACGCCCGCCAGCATCATAATGCCCGGCAGGAGCAACTTGGGACGGGTGGCGGAGGACGCGTTCACTTCTTCAGCCTGCCTTCCTCAGCCTTGTTGGCATATTGCAGGGCGACCGCGAGCCCCTTCATCGGCCGCAGCAGCCCGAGGCACGTGACGAGCGCCAGCGGTAGCCAGAGCAAAAGATGCAGCCAGATCGGCGGGGTGTAGGCGATCTCGACATAGAGGGCGAGGCCGAGCACGAAGAAGCCGGCGATCAGCATGATGAACACGGCCGGCCCATCGGCCGAATCGGCAAAGGAAAAATCGAGCCCGCAGGCAGCGCAGCGCGGCTTCAGCTTGAGATAGCCGTCGAATAGCTTGCCCTCGCCGCAACGCGGGCAGCGGCCGGTCAGGCCTGTCGAGAAGGGGGAGGGCGGGGTGATCTGCGGCTGCGCCATCGCTGCCTCCTGCATACGAAAAGGGCGGCCTCGCGGCCGCCCCTTGTGAGGTTCGCGGCCGCTTCCGGCCTGGAACTAGTGTGCTGCGGGCGTGCCGGCGCCCCAGACATAGATCGAGGCGAACAGGAACAGCCAGACCACGTCGACGAAGTGCCAGTACCAGGCGGCGAACTCGAAGCCGAGATGCTGGGCCGGCTTGAAATGGCCGAGATAGACGCGCCACAGGCAGATCGCCAGGAAGATCGTGCCGATGATGACGTGGAAACCGTGGAAGCCGGTCGCCATGAAGAAGGTCGCGCCGTAGATGTTGCCCTTGAAGCCGAAGGCGGCGTGTGCGTACTCGTAGCCTTGGGTGATCGTGAACAGGATGCCGAGGATCACCGTCAGCCACAGGCCCTGCTTCAGGCCCTTCCGGTCACCCTGGATCAGGGCGTAGTGCGCCCAGGTCACGGTCGTGCCGGAGGTCAGCAGGATCAGCGTGTTGAGCAGCGGCAGGTGCCAGGGATCGAAGGTCTCGATGCCCTTCGGCGGCCAGTGCCCGCCGGTGAATTCGGCGCGCTGGAACTGGATCGCCTCGCCGGTGAACAGGCTGGCGTCGAAGAAGGCCCAGAACCAGGCGACGAAGAACATCACCTCGGAGGCGATGAACATCAGCATGCCGTAGCGATGGTGCAACTGCACCACGCGGGTGTGATGGCCCTCGCGCTCGGCCTCGCGGGTCACGTCCATCCACCAGGCGAGCATGGTGTAGAGCACGCCGAGCAGGCCGGCGCCGAAGACGAGCGGACCGACGGTCATGCCGGCCACCGGCATCGCCTTCATCCACATCACGGCGCCGATCGCCATGATGGTCGCGCTGGCGGCGCCGACGATCGGCCACGGGCTCGGGTCGACGAGATGGTAGTCGTGGTTCTTGGTGTGGGCCCCGGCCATCGTGCTCAAGTCTCCGCGTCCGTAGAAATGCAGCGCTTCCAGCGCAGCTTTATAGTTTCGGTTGGTTGCCGTCACCCTTGCTTTCCGCGACCGGCTGCCCGTTCTTCGACGGGAAGTAGGTGTAGGACAGGGTGATCGATTTCAGGCTGGCGAGCTCGCGGTTCAACTCGATCTCGGGATCGATGTAGAACACCACCGGCGCTTCCAGGGTCTCGCCCGGCTGCAGCGTCGTCTCGGTGAAGCAGAAGCACTGGATCTTGACGAAATAGGCGCCCGATTGGTTCGGCTGCACATTGTAGGTCGCGATCCCGGTCATCGGCCGCGAGGACGTGTTGGTGATCTTGTAGAACACCGTCTGAGTCACGCCGACCTGCGCCCTGATTTCGGTCTTCTCCGCCTCGAAGCGCCAGCCCAACGCCGGCGCGACATTGGCATCGAACGCCACTGAGACGATCCGGTCGCTGGTCTTGCCGGTGGCGGCGGTGCCGACCATCGGAGTGCCGGCAAAGCCGGTGACCTTGCAGAACAGGTTGTAAAGCGGCACCGCGGCGAACGAGAGCCCGGTCATGGCGAGCACGGCGGCGCTGCAGGCGAGGACGGTGCGGCGATTGCGGGAAGCGGTGCTCATCGCGTCACAGCGGCCGGTTGAGGATCGCCGGCCCGGTCTTGGCCAGCGTCACGATGAAGAAGAACAGCACGAGCCCGCCGAGCACGAGCGCGAGCGCTACCGAGCGGCGATTGCGCCGCGCCATGTCCTCCGGCGAGAACGGTGCTGGCGGCTGCTTCTTGTCCTGCGGGGCCGGGCTCATCCCAGCACCTTGGGCAGGGCCCACATCAGGCCGAGGCCGTTCTCGGCCAGCAGCACGGCGAAGAGCAGGAAGAGGTAGAGGATCGAGAAGCCGAACAGGGCATAGGCCGCCTTGTTGGCGGGCTCGCCCTCGGTGACACGCAGCACGCGCAGCGACAGGCCGATCATGGCGAGGCCTGTGACCACCGAGACGATCAGATAGATCAGCCCGCCGAAGCCCATCAGCGCCGGCAGCACCGCGACGGGAGCGAGCACCAGCGTATAGGCGACGATCTGGCGGCGGGTCGCGGCCGGGCCGGCGACGTTCGGCAGCATCGGGATGCCGGCGCGGGCGTAGTCGCCCGACTTCACCAGGGCGAGCGCCCAGAAATGCGGCGGCGTCCACAGGAAGATGATGGCGAACAGCACGATCGAGGTCAGGCCGAAATCGCCGGTGACCACGGCCTCGCCGATCATCGGCGGGAAGGCGCCGGCGGCGCCGCCGATGACGATGTTCTGCGGCGTCGCCCGCTTCAGCCACATCGAATAGACGACGGCGTAGAAGAAGATGGTGAAGGCCAGCATCGCCGCCGAGAGCAGGTTGGCGACGAGGCCGAGCACCAGCACCGAGCCGACCGAGAGCGTCAGGCCGAAGGCGAGCGCCTCGGAGGGCAGGATGCGCCCGGCGGGGATCGGCCGGCCGGCGGTGCGCGCCATCACCGCGTCGATGTCGGCGTCCCACCACATGTTGAGGCAGCCGGAGGCGCCGGCGCCGACCGAGATCGCCAGCAGAGCGGCAAAGCCGATCACGGGATTGACCGCGCCGGGCGCCGCGACCATGCCGCCGAGCGCCGTCACGATCACGAGGAACATCACCCGCGGCTTGAGCAACGCGAAGAAGTCGCGCGCCTCGCCGGTTGAACTCAGCGCGACGCCGTCGTCAGCCTGGGTGATCTGATCGAAGGCAGCAGACATCGAAATACGTTCGCTTCAACTCATAGGGGATGCCCGGGGGCATCGTTTTGCGGGATCCGCCCGTCTCCGGAACGCCTGGATCCAGGCGCTCGGGGGAGGGGCGGCGGCGGGCTTGGGGCCCGCCGCCAGTGTTCTCAGTGGTCCGAGCCGGTGATGCGCGGCAGCGTCTCGAACTGGTGGAAGGGCGGCGGCGAGGACAGGGTCCACTCCAGTGTGGTCGCGCCTTCTCCCCACGGATTGTTGCCGGCGAGCTCCTTGCGGGAGAAGGCGACGATGATGCCGTAGAGCCAGATCAGCAGGCCGGCCGCGAAGATGTACGAGCCGATCGAGGACCAGAAATGCCAGCCGGCGAAGGCGTCGGGGTAGTCGACATAGTGCCGCGGCATGCCGGACAGGCCGAGGAAGTGCTGCGGGAAGAACAGCAGGTTCGCGCCGATGAAGGCGACCCAGAAGTGCAGGCGGCCGATCCAGTCCGGGATGATGTAGCCGCTCATCTTCGGGAACCAGTAGTAGAAGCCCGCGAAGATGCCGAACACCGCGCCGAGCGACAGCACGTAGTGGAAGTGCGCCACGACGTAATAGGTCGCGTGCAGCGAGCGGTCGAGGCCGGCATTGGCCAGCACGACGCCGGTGACGCCGCCGACGGTGAACAGGAAGATGAAGCCGATCGCCCAGACCATCGGCGCGGTGAAGCGGAGCGAGCCGCCCCACATCGTCGCGATCCAGGAGAAGATCTTCACGCCGGTCGGCACCGCGATCACCATCGTCGCGAAGACGAAGTAGCGCTGCGTGTTGAGCGACAGGCCGACCGTGTACATGTGGTGGGCCCAGACGATGAAGCCGACCACACCGATCGCGACCATGGCGTAGGCCATGCCGAGATAGCCGAAGATCGGCTTCTTCGAGAAGGTCGAGATGATGTGGCTGACGATACCGAAGGCCGGCAGGATCATGATGTACACTTCGGGGTGGCCGAAGAACCAGAACAGGTGCTGGTAGAGCACCGGGTCGCCGCCGCCGGCCGGATCATAGAAGGTCGTGCCGAAATTGCGGTCGGTCAGCAGCATGGTGATCGCGCCGGCGAGGACCGGGAGAGCCAGCAGCAGCAGGAAGGCGGTGACCAGCACGCCCCAGGCGAACAGCGGCATCTTGTGCATGGTCATGCCAGGCGCGCGCATGTTCAGGATGGTGGTGATGAAGTTGATCGCGCCCAGGATCGAGGCCGCGCCGGCAAGGTGCAGCGACAGGATGCCGAAGTCGACCGACGGGCCGGGATGGCCTGTCGAGGAGAATGGCGGATAGACCGTCCAGCCGGTGCCGACGCCCTTGGCGCCTGGAGCGCCCTCGACGAACATCGAGATCAGCAGCAGGATCAGCGCCGCGACAGTCAGCCAGAACGAGATGTTGTTCATCCGCGGGAAGGCCATGTCCGGCGCGCCGATCATCAGCGGCACGAACCAGTTGCCGAAGCCGCCGATCACCGCGGGCATGACCATGAAGAAGATCATGATCAGGCCGTGGCCGGTGACGAAGACGTTGTAGCTCTGGCCGTTGGCGAAGATCTGCAGGCCCGGCTGCTGCAGCTCGATGCGCATCATGATCGACAAGAAGCCGCCGATCAGGCCCGCGATGATCGAGAAGATCAGATAGAGCGTGCCGATGTCCTTGTGATTGGTCGACAGCAGCCAGCGGCGCCAACCCGTCGGGGTGTGGTGCTCGTGGGCGTGGGCGTCATCATGCCCGTGGGCGTGGGGAGCCGCGGTAGCCATGGAATTCGTCTCCTCCTGCGAATGCCGTTCGCGTGAGTTCTTTCAAGATGTCGGGTTCAGCGGGTCGCGTCGGCGACCTTGCTGGCGGCGTCGGCCGCGTTGGCGAACTTCTGCTTCGCTTCCGCGAGCCAGGCCGTGTAGCGCTCCTGGCTGACGACGCGGATGGCGATCGGCATGAAGGCGTGGTTCTGGCCGCAGATGAACGAGCACTGGCCGTAGAAGATGCCTTCGCGGTCGGCCTTGAACCAGGTCTCGTTCAGGCGGCCGGGGATGGCGTCGATCTTCAGGCCGAAGGCCGGCATCGCGAATTTGTGGATGACGTCGGCGCCGGTGACCTGCACGCGCACGATCTTGCCGACCGGCACGACTGCCTCGTTGTCGACGGCGAGCAGGCGCGGCGCCTCGGATTCGGCGATCTTCTTGGACGAGATCGCCTCGGCGCGCTGCTTCTCGTCGAGCATCAGCGAATCGAAGCCGAAGCTGCCGCCGTCCTGCGGATACTCATAGGACCAGTACCACTGCTTGCCGGTGACCTTCACGGTCATGTCGGCCTGCGGAATCTCCAGCTGCAGCTTGAGCAGGCGGAAGGAGGGGATGGCGATCACGACCAGGATCAGCACCGGGACGATGGTCCAGGCCACTTCTAGCAAGGCGTGGTGCGTCGTCTTCGAGGCGACCGGGTTGCGCTTCTCGTTGAAGCGCCAGGCGACGTAGACCAGCAGCGCCAGCACGAAGAGCGTGATGATGAAGATCAGCACGTTCACCCAGTCATGGAACCAGTGGATGAACGTCGCCACCTCGGTCGCGGCCGGCTGGAGATTGATCTCCCAAGGCTGCGGCATGCCGTTCTGGGCCGATGCGACGGCCGGCGAAAACGCTACGAGAGCCGCCGCGAGGGCCGCCAGCGCGTTCCTGAGAGGAGTGGTCACAAATCGCATCGGTCCGACATAGCTCCTTTGATGCCGCGCGATCCGCCTTCGTCAGCTTAAGACAGGCGCGCGCCGGAACGGCCACGTCTGGCCGCCCCGGTTCTTCGGCATTGCGATAAATCAAAGATCACGCTTGCGCCAGTGGGGCAATGACAGGCTGTGACGCAGCCCGTGCGGCATAAGTACGCGACATGCGCATAGGTGACGGGGCGACCGATCGATGCCGCCTGCTGCGAGTGATACGCGCGAGCGCACGCGATCCTTCGCCTTGACAGGAATCGGGACGCATGGTCGGAACGCACTCTCAATATGGCGGGGACGCCGTTCGGCATGGGTGTGCGCGCATTCCCATGTCTGGAAGAGGAGGACAGGGATGCGCTCAATCATCGGTCCCGTGGCCGCGGCGCTCGCCGTCCTGGGCTGCGGTTGGCTCTCGGTCGCGCCGGCTGTTGCGCAAGGCGCGGTGCGCTCGACCCATGGCGACTGGCAGATGCGTTGCGAGACGCCGCCCGGCGCCAAGGCCGAGCAGTGCGCGCTTGTGCAGAACGTCGCCGCCGAGGATCGGCCGAATCTGACGCTGCTCGTCATCGTGCTGAAGACGGCCGATCAGAAGAGCCGCCTCTTGCGCGTCGTCGCACCGCTTGGCGTGCTGCTGCCTTCCGGCCTCGGCCTCAAGATCGACGACAAGGATATCGGCCGCGCCGGTTTCGTGCGCTGCCTGACGACCGGCTGTGTCGCCGAGGTGGTGATGGACGATACCCTGCTCGGCCAGCTCAAGAGCGGTAAGAGCGCCACATTCATCGTGTTTCAGACGCCGGAGGAAGGGGTCGGAATCCCGGTTTCACTCAACGGATTCGGTCCCGGTGTGGAGGCTTTGCCGTGATTGATCGCTTGTCTGGCCGTGTTGGCCGGTTCGCTCTGCCTGCCGCCCTGGCGCTCACGCTCGCCGGCTGCGGCTCCTCCGGCTCGTCGAGTTCCGGCGAGCCCAGCACCGCGCAGAAGCTCGGCAATATCCTCATCTTCCAGTCGACCACGCCGCCGCCGGTGAATCAGCTCCCGACCGACGACGACGTCAATTTCATCTGTCCGCAGGTGACCATCGCCGATGGCGGTGCCGCGATCCGCGCCCAGTCGGGGCCGGACAGCGGCAGTCTGCGCAGCCAGGTCTCGATCAACACCGTCGCGCGCGAATGCACGCCCGTCGGGAAGGACGGAGCCTTCACTCTCAAGGTCGGAGCCGAAGGGCGCATCCTGATCGGCCCGGCCGGCAATCCCGGCAGCTATGGCGCGACGCTGATCACGCAGGTGATGCGCAACAACCAGGTGATTGCGCGCCGCAGCGCCCGTGTCGGCGGCACGATCCCCGGCGGCCAGACCGGCGTCGACTTTTCGCATGTCGAGAGCAATATCAGCGTTCCCGCCGGTTCGGGCGAAGTCGAGATCATCGTCGGCTTGAGCCCGGGAGGCGGTGAGCCGGCGCGCCGTCGGCGTCGGTGAGCGATACTCTGTGAGGGGCCGATTGACTCGGCCTCCCGCTCGTCTATTGCTGGCTCAGCCGCATCATCCCCGCGGGAGAGACCGGAGCCGGACTTGTCCGGAGCCGGCGCCGAAGGCGCAACCGCCCCGGAAACGCTCAGGCAAACGGACCGCGTGGGAATTGGCGCTCTGGAAAGCGGCGGGCTTTTGAAGCCCGCCCACCGACGGGGGTAACCCGCTGCGGCTTCGGCCCAGTGGGGAAATCTCTCAGGTCCCGAGACAGAGGGGGCGCGCTCCGGACGAATCCGTCCGGGGTCCGCGCTCGATTCTGTTGAGGGGATGCCATGGCTGCCGAAGCCGAGACTGCAAGCACCGAGCCGCTGCTCAAGACGCCATTGCACGCCCGCCATGTCACGCTGGGCGCGCGCATGGTGCCGTTCGCCGGCTACGACATGCCGGTGCAGTACCCGGCCGGCATCATGGCCGAACACAACTGGACGCGCGAGAGCGCCGGCCTGTTCGACGTCTCGCATATGGGCCAGGCCTTCCTCGTCGGTCCCGACCACGAGACTACGGCCCGCGCGCTCGAAGCGCTGATCCCGGCCGATATCGTCAACCTGCCGCCGGGCAAGCAGCGCTATTCGCAGCTGCTGAACGAGGAGGGCGGCATCCTCGACGACCTGATGGTGACGCGCTCGGCCGATCCGGACGAGGACGGCGCACTGCTCCTCGTCGTCAACGCCGCCTGCAAGACTGAGGACTACGCCCATATCGAAGCGCGGCTGCCGGCCAATGTGAAGCTGGTCAAGGCCGAGCATCGCGGCCTGATCGCGCTGCAGGGCCCGAAGGCCGAGGAGGCGCTGACTGCGCTCAATCCCGAAGCCGCCGAGATGGGTTTCATGACCCTGCGCACGCTGAAGCTTGGCGGCGTCAAGGCCAATGTCAGCCGCTCCGGCTATACCGGCGAGGACGGCTACGAGATCTCCGCTGCGGCCGACCGGATCGGCGAGATCTGGGATGCGCTCCTGCTCGACGCGCGCGTCAAGCCGATCGGCCTCGGTGCCCGCGATTCGCTGCGCCTGGAGGCGGGCCTGTGCCTCTACGGCCATGACATCGACACCACGACCTCGCCGGTCGAGGCGGCGCTCAACTGGTCGATTCAGAAGCGCCGGCGCGAGGAGGGCGGTTTCCCGGGCGCCGCCCGCATCCAGCGCGAATTCGCCGAGAAGCCGGCCCGCATCCGCGTCGGTCTGCTGCCGGAAGGCCGGGCTCCGGCGCGCGAAGGGGCGGAGATCGCCACCGCCGACGGCACCATCGTCGGCAAGGTCACCTCGGGCGGCTTTGGCCCGACCCTGAACGGCCCTTGCGCCATGGGCTATGTCGCCAGGGAGCACTCCGCTCCCGGCACGAAGCTCGACCTGATCGTGCGCGGCAAGCCGCTGCCGGCGACCATCGCCGCGATGCCTTTCGTCCCGAACCGCTACAAGCGCTGAACCCACCTGTTTCGTCGGAGGAAACCATGGCCGAGACCCGCTACACCAAGGACCACGAATACATCCGCATCGAGGGTGACACCGGCACGGTCGGCATCACCGATTACGCCCAGGGCCAGCTCGGCGACGTCGTCTTCGTCGAATTGCCGACCGTCGGCAAGGCGCTCGCCAAGGGCGGCGAAGCCGCCGTCGTCGAGAGCGTCAAGGCGGCTTCCGAGGTCTATGCGCCGGTCTCCGGCGAGGTCGTCGCCGTCAACAGCGAGCTTGAAGCCGCGCCCGGCACGGTCAACGAGGATCCGGCCGGCAAGGGCTGGTTCGTCAAGATCAAGCTGGCGAACACCGGCGAGCTCGACGGCCTGCTGAGCGAGGCCGAGTACCAAGACTACGTCAAGACACTCTGACTCCCACCGAGTCGTCCCGGACAAGCCGCGTAGCGGCGCTGATCCGGAACCCATGCCTGAACCGTTCCGGCATGGGTCCCGGGTCTCCCTCCGGTCGCCCGGGACGGCCACAGTTTTGAACGGTCCTCGACCGTATCGGAGAACGGAACCTCCATGCGCTATCTCCCCCTGACCGAGACCGACCGCGAGGATATGCTCGCGCGCATCGGAGTAACCGATGTCGACGCACTCTTCTCCGACGTGCCGAACGGCAAGCTGCTGAAAGAGCCGCTCGACCTGCCGCGCGCCAAGGGTGAGCTCGAGGTCGAGCGTATCCTCGGCCGGATGTCGGCGAAGAACACCGCGGCCGGTTCGGTGCCGTTCTTCGTCGGGGCAGGGGCCTACAAGCACCATGTTCCCGCGACGGTCGACCATCTGATCCAGCGCTCGGAATTCCTGACCAGCTACACGCCCTACCAGCCCGAGATCGCCCAGGGCACGCTGCAATACCTGTTCGAGTTCCAGACCCAGGTTGCTGCTCTGACCGGCATGGAGGTCGCCAACGCCTCGATGTATGACGGCTCGACCGGCACGGCCGAGGCGGTGCTGATGGCGCACCGCGTTACGAAGCGGCGCAAGGCGGTGCTCTCCGGCGGCCTGCACCCGCATTACATCCAGGTCGTCGAGACCCTGTCCGAGATGGCGAATGACGAGGTCGTGGCGCTGAAGCCCGACGTTCGTGCTACCGAGGACATCCTCGCCGCGATCGACGATAGCGTCTCCTGCGTCGTCGTGCAGTCGCCCGACGTCTTCGGCAACCTGCGCGATCTGAAGCCGATCGCCGAGAAGGCGCACGCCCATGGCGCGCTGCTGATCGCGGTCTTCACCGAGGTCGTCTCGCTCGGCGCGGTCGTCCCGCCCGGCGCCCAAGATGCCGATATCGTCGTCGGCGAGGGCCAGTCGATCGGCAATGCCCTGAATTTCGGCGGCCCCTATGTCGGCCTCTTCGCCGCCAAGTCGAAATATATCCGTCAGATGCCGGGCCGGCTCTGCGGCGAGACCGTCGATGCCGATGGCCGCCGCGGCTTCGTGCTGACGCTCTCGACCCGCGAGCAGCACATTCGCCGCGACAAGGCGACTTCGAACATCTGCACCAATTCCGGCCTCTGCGTGCTGGCCTTCACCATTCACATGACGCTGCTCGGCCAGGCCGGGCTGACGCGGCTCGCCGAGGTCAACCACGCCAATGCAGTCAAGCTCGCCGACGCGCTTTCCGGCGTGAAGGGCGCCGAAGTCCTGAACGAGAGCTTCTTCAACGAGTTCACCGTGAAGCTCGCCAAGCCGGCGGCCGAGGTGGCCGAGGCGCTCGCCGCCAAGGGCATCCTGGCCGGCGTGCCGGTCTCGCGCCTGCTCCCTGGCGCCGGGCTCGACGATCTCCTGGTCGTCGCCAATACCGAAGTGAACACGGATGAGGATCGGGCGGCCTTCGTGGCGGCGCTCGCGGAGGTGCTGTGATGCTGAACCGTCAGGGACGTCCCACCCAGGCTGGCGAGGGCGAGAGCCAGCGTCATGAGACCTTCACCGGCAACAAGGCCCTCCAGCAGATCGAGCCGCTGATCTTCGAGATCGGTCATCACGAGACGACCGGCGTCGACATCGACAAGCCGGCGCCGTTCAAGAGCCGCCTCGGCAAGCATGCCCGCCAGGGCGAGATCGGCCTGCCCGGCCTCTCCGAGCCCGAGGCGATGCGCCATTATGTGCGCCTCAGCCAGAAGAACTACGGCATCGACACCGGGCTCTTCCCGCTCGGCTCCTGCACGATGAAGCACAATGCCCGCCTCAACGAGAAGGTGGCGCGCTTGCCGGGCTTCTCCGACGTGCATCCGCTGCAGCCGGTCTCGACCGTGCCGGGCGCGCTCGACGTCATGCTGGAGCTCGCCCGCTATCTGATGACGCTGACCGGCATGCCGGCGGTGGCGCTGTCGCCGAAGGCCGGCGCCCATGGCGAAGCCTGCGGCATGATGGCGATCAAGGCCGCGATCGCCGCCAAGGGCGAAGGCGCGACCCGCAATGTCGTGCTGGTCCCTGAATCGGCTCACGGCACCAACCCGGCGACCGCGGCGCTGATCGGCTTCTCTGTCAAGGCCGTCCCGGCCCGCCCGGACGGCACCGTCGCGGTCGAGGACGTCAAGGCGCTGCTCGGCCCCGACGTCGCTGCGATCATGCTGACCAACCCGAACACCTGCGGCATCTTCGAGCCTCAGATCGTCGAGATCGCCGCGGCGATGCATGAGGCGGGCGCCTATTTCTACTGCGATGGCGCCAACTTCAACGCGATCGTCGGCAAGGCGCGCCCGGGCGATCTCGGCGTCGATGCCATGCACATCAACCTGCACAAGACCTTCTCGACGCCGCATGGCGGCGGCGGCCCGGGCGCCGGCCCGGTCGTGCTGTCGGAGCGGCTGGCGCCTTATGCGCCTGTGCCGTTCATCTATGTCGAAGGCGGCAAGGCGCGGCTCGTCGAGCATAAGGCCGATGCGCCCGAGGGTAATGACCCCTTCGGCCGCATGACCGCCTTCCACGGCCAGATGGGCATGTATGTGCGGGCCTTGGCCTACATGCTCAGCCACGGCGCCGACGGCATGAAGCAGGCTTCGGAAGACGCGGTGCTGAACGCCAACTACATTCGCGCCGGCCTCGCCGACCTGATGTCGCTGCCCTTCCCGGACCACCCCTCGATGCACGAGGCGCTGTTCGACGACGACTGGCTGAAGGGCACCGGCGTCACCACGCTCGACTTCGCCAAGGCGATGATCGACGAGGGCTACCACCCGATGACGGTGTATTTCCCGCTCGTCGTCCACGGCGCCATGCTGATCGAGCCGACCGAGTCCGAATCGAAGGCCTCGCTCGACCTGTTCATCGCGACGCTGCGCGACCTCGCCATCGCCGCCAAGGGCAACGACAAGAGCCGCTTCACCGCTGCTCCGCACCATGCCCCGATGCGCCGCCTCGACGAGACGAGGGCCGCCCGCCAGCCGGTGCTGAAATGGGAAAAGCCCGCGCCGGTGAAGGAAGCGGCGGAGTAGCACTTCTCGAAAGGGCAGGGGCGGTCACTCCTGCCCTTTCGTCACTTGAGCCGGCTGCCTTAAGGCTTCCTTGACCATATGCGAGGGAAGCTTCCGACGGCGTGTATCCTCGCGCCTTGGAAGCTCGCCCATGTATCGCGTTCGCCTTCGCCATATGCTCGCCGCCGCGGTCTCCTTCGCGGCGATGCTCTCGGCCTCCCGCGCCGAGGAGCCGGGCTATGGCCCAAAGACCTATGACCGCACGCTCGAGGCGCTGATCACGCATGAGGACATCGCCGGCCGCGGCGGCTGGCCGAAGATCCCCAACGCCGCGACTGCGTTGAAGCCCGATTCGCAAGGGCCGGACGTCGCGCTGCTGAAGCAGCGCCTGATGTTGAGCGGCGACCTGCCGCCCGATGCCCTGCCGGGCGATGTCTACGACGCGGCGGTCGTTGCTGCGGTGAAGCGCTTCCAGCGCCGTCATGGCCTGTCCGATCTCGGCACCGTCGGCCGTCTCACCCTGAAGGCGCTGAACGTGCCGGTGGAAGTGCGCCTCAACCAGCTCACCGCGACGCTGGAGCGGCTCAAGGGCAACGGCTTCAGCTTCACCGACCGCTATGTCGTCGTGAACATCCCGGGCGCCAGTGCCGAGGCGGTGGAGAAGGGCGTGGTCCAGCGCCGCCATCTCGCCGTGGTCGGCCGGCCCGACCGGCCCTCGCCGGTGCTCCAGGCCAACATCACCTCGGTCAACCTCAATCCGTACTGGACGGTGCCGATGTCGATCGTGAAGGCCGACATCATTCCGAAGATGCGCAAGGAGCCGGACTTCATCACCAAGTCCAACATGAAGCTGCTTGGCGCCGAGAATCGCGAGATCGATCCGGCCAGCGTCAATTGGGCCAGCCTGAGCAACCCGTATTTCTACGTCAGGCAGGAGCCGGGCCCGACCAACTCGCTCGGCCAGCTCAAGATCGACATGCCGAATGGCGAGGCGGTCTACATGCACGACACGCCGAAGAAGTCGCTGTTCCGCAACGATGTCCGTTTCAACTCCTCCGGCTGCGCCCGCATCGAGGGCGTGCGCGACCTTGCCGCCTGGCTGCTGGAAGGGACGGAGTGGACCCAGCCGGCGATCGAGGCCGAGATCGCCAAGGGCGAGCGCAAGAACATCACGCTGAAGAAGTCGGTGCCGGTCGCCTGGGTCTACATGACCGGCTGGCAGGATGCCGAAGGGCTGGTGCAGTTTCGCGACGACATCTACGGGCTCGATACGCCGCAGGGAATCATGACCTCGACGATCCAGCCGCGCCGGCCGAAGCCGAAACTCGCCGTTACGCCGGCAGCTGCGCCTGCCGCCGCGAAGCTGCCTCAGCCCGTCGTCCGTCCCGTGGCTCCGAAGGCCGCAGCGGCGCCCGCGGCGACGCCGCTCCCGCCTCCAGGAACGGCGGTCGCCATCCAGTAGGGCAGGGCTTCCGGCTTACTCCAGGCATGAATCAAAACGCCGCGGTCCGAAGACCGCGGCGTTCTTGTTTTTGCATCTTGGCGTTGGCGGCTCAGTTGAGCTTGGCGCGCACGTCCTTGAGACCGGCGGCGATCAGATCGGCACCGGCCTTGCCGACGACCTGGCCGCGCAGGATCACCTCGGCGGCGCGGGTCGCAGCCTCGGCCGCGGCGGCGCGGACTTCAGTGGTGGCCTGCGTCTCGGCCTGGGCGATCTTGTCCTCGGCCGACTTGGTCCGGCGGGTGACGAACTCCGCCAGCTTCTCCTCGGCGTCCTTGGCGAGGCGCTGGGCTTCGTCCTTGGCGTTGGCGACGATCGCCTCGGCTTCGGCCTCGGCCGCCTTGCGCTTGCCTTCGTACTCGGCGAGCAGCAGCTCGGCCTCGTGACGCAGGCGGCGGGCTTCGGCGAGCTCGCGGGCGACCAGCTCGCCGCGGGCGTCGAGAGCACCCAGAAGACCCTTGATTGCGCCCATCTTCACCGCCAGGGCGATGAAGATGACGGTTCCGACGAGAACCCAGAAGGTTGGATTGGCCAACATGATGCTCAGCCTCCCAGCGCGGTCTTGACCGCCTTGGCAGTGTCGGCCGGGGCCGGAGCGGTGCCGGTCAGGTGGCTGACGATGGCGCCGGCCGCGTCGGCGGCGATCGCCTCGACATGGCTCATCGCTTCGGTCTTGGTGGCGACGATCTTGGCCTCGGCGTCGGCGAGCTTGGCGGCAAGGTCGGCCTCGACCGTCTTGCGCCGTGCGGCGCTGTCGGCGTTGACCGTCTCGCGCGTCTCCTGCGCGATCGCCTGCGACTTGGCGCGGGCTTCGGCGAGAGACTTCTCATAGGCCTGGCCGGCCTCTTCGGCCTTGGCCTTCATCGCGGCCGCCTCGTCGAGATCGTTGCCGATCTTGTTGGCGCGGTCCTCGAGGATGGTGCCGAGACGCGGCACGATCACCTTGGCGGAGAGCCAGTAGAGAAAGCCGAAGGTGATCGCGAGCCAGAGCAGCTGCGAGGCGAAGGTATCACCCTGGAACGGCGGGAAGCTGCCGCCATGGGCGGGAGCGGCGCCGCCATGGGCGGTCGTTCCGGTGGTCGTGGCTGGCGCTGCCATCACTGAACCTCATCCGGCCGCACGAGCCCGGACGGTTCGCACGGCGATAGGGAAGGGAGGCGGGAGCCCGCCGCGTGACACCCCTGGGAGCGTCGCCCGCGGCAGGCTCGGGTAGCGTTCGCGATCAGACCGCGAAGAGCAGCAGCAGCGCGATCAGCAGCGAGAAGATGCCGAGCGCTTCGGTCAGCGCGAAGCCGAGCAGCAGGGTGCCGCGCTGGCCATCGGCCGCCGACGGGTTGCGCAGGGCGCCCGAGAGGAACTGGCCGAACAGGTTGCCGAGGCCGATGCCCGCGCCGGCCATGCCGAGGCAAGCGAGACCAGCGCCGATGTACTTGGCTGCGACGGGATCCATGGAAATGCTCCTTAGGGGGATGGTTGTGACAGTCGAGGGGTGAACTTGGGGATCAGGGCCGCTCAGTGGCCCGGATGCAGGGCGTCGTGCAGGTAGATGCAGGTCAGCACGGCGAAGACATAGGCTTGCAGCACCGCCACCAGGAACTCGAGCGCGATGATCGCGATGGTGAGCAGCAGCGGCAGCGGCGAAAGGATGATCCAGCCGCCGGCGAAGATCAGGGTCGCAACGAAGCCGGCGAAGATCTTCAGCGCGATGTGGCCGGCGAGCAGGTTGGCGAAGAGACGGACCGACAGGCTGATCGGGCGCGAGACGAACGAGATCACCTCGATCGGCACCAGGATGATCAGCATCAGCGGATGGACGCCGCTCGGCACGAACAGGCCGAAGAAATGCGCACCATGCTTGGCGATGCCGTAGATGATGACGGTGAGGATCACGATCGCGGCGAGCGCGGCGGTGACGACCAGGTGGCTGGTCACGGTGAAGGCGCCGGGGATCATGCCGAGCAGGTTGCAGACCAGCACGAACATGAAGAGCGAGAACACCAGCGGCACGAACTTCATGCCGTCATGGCCTGCAGAGTCTTTGACCGTACTGGCGACGAACTCGTAGCCCATCTCCGCCAGCGCCTGCAGCCGGCCAGGGACCAGCGAGCGGTTGCGCGTGCCATAGACGAAGAGCAGCGCGATGACGGCGACTGCGGCGACCATGAACAGGGCAGAGTTGGTGAAAGCGATCTCGCTTGCGCCGATCTTGCCGAGCGACACGATCGGCTTGATCTCGAATTGTTCGATCGGACTAGCCATCTCTCGCCCTTGTTCCTGCCATAAGACGGCCCCTTTCGGGGTCGTGCCTCAATTCTGCGCGCCCGACTTATCGCCAGTGCGCGATTTCATCAAGCCCGCTGCGCGCACGACGTTCATCACGCCAGCGCCGAAGCCGAGCATCAGCAGGACGATCATCCCGAAGGGCGCCGTCCCCAGCCATTTATCGACGGCCCAGCCGAGCCCGCCGCCGACGATGATGCCGGCGACGAATTCCGTGGAAAGCCGCATCGCCTGACCGATTCCGCTGGAATCGCTCTTGGCGCTCTCGCGCCGGATCTCGGCTTCCGTCTGGTTGGTCGCACGCTTCAGGCCCGCATCGAGGGATTTGAGCCGGCTTTCCAGGCTCGCATCCTTGTCCGCAGGCCGCTCCGGGCCTGAACTCTTTCCGTCCTGGCTCGTCATCGCCGCTTGACCGCCGTCATGACACGACCCCTCCGTGCTCGGTCCCCTGGAGAACCGGACAATACCGGAATTGTCGCTGATTTGCGCCGCCTGGACTGGCCGATCCGTAGCCGGATCATCGTGGCGGGCGCTCATCGGATTGCCGATCGTCCCGAGCGATGAAAAAAGCCCCCGCCACCCGGAAAAATCGGGCGCACCATATTGACGGGGTCATATGGTGTCAAGCTGGGCGACTTACGATTAATGCCTTGAAAAATAAAATGATTTTAGAGTGCGCGTGAGCGTCTGAGGCGATTCTTTTGCGCTGCGGCAATAAAGTCAGACCGCTTCGCGAATGCGCTCGGCCGTGGCGAGGTCGACCGAAACCATCTGGCTGACCCCGCGCTCGGCCATGGTGACTCCGAACAGCCGGTCCATGCGCGCCATGGTGATCGGGTTGTGGGTGATCAGGATGAAGCGCGTCGCGGTGTTGCGCGCCATCTCCTCCAGGAGGTCGCAATAGCGTTCGACATTGGCGTCATCGAGCGGCGCGTCGACCTCGTCGAGCACGCAGATCGGCGAGGGGTTGGTCAGGAACACCGCGAAGATCAGCGCGGTCGCGGTCAGCGCCTGCTCGCCGCCGGAGAGCAAGGTCATCACCTGCGGCTTTTTGCCCGGGGGGCGTGCGATGATCTCGAGCCCGGCTTCGAGCGGGTCCTCCGAATCGACCAGCGTGAGATCGGCGGTGCCGCCGCCGAACAGCACGCCGAACAGATGCTGGAAATGGCCGTTGACGATCTCGAATGCGGCAAGAAGCCGCTCCCGGCCTTCGCGATTGAGCGCCCCGATCGCCTGGCGCAGACGCCTTATCGCCTCGGTCAGGTCGTCGCGCTCGGTGGCGAGGCCACTGCGCTTGCCCTGGACCTCGGTCAATTCGTCATCGGCACGCAGATTGACCGCCCCCAGCCGCTCGCGCTCGGCCTTGAGCCCACCGAGCCGGCGCTCGACATCCTCCGCGTCGGGCGGCGTATCCCCGACTTTCAGCCCGGCGAGCTGATGCAGGCCGGCGACCTCGGTGTCCAGCCCGTCGACGATTTGGCGCACGACGTCGGCGAGGCGCTGGCGCGCCGCCTCCAGCCTGGCCTCGGCGCTCGCTCGGGCTTCGCGAGTCGCTGACAGTGCTTCCAGCGCCGCGCGCGCCTGCCGGTCGGCCTCCGCCTGCGCGACCTCGCCGGCGGCGAGCTTGTCGGCGGCCTCACGGCGATTGCCTTCCGCCGTTTCGATCTCGGCCACGAGCCGGCGGCGCTCGACCAGGAAGGTGTCGGGTGCCTCCAGCAGCGCCTTGTGCTCGGCCGCCGTCGTCTCGATTCGCTTGCGTGTATCGGCAGCGCTCTGCTCGCTCGTGGCCGCCCGCTCGCGCCAGGCTTTGAGGTCTTGGGCGATCGCCTCGCGCCGGCGGCTGCGCAGCTCAGCTTCGCGCCCCTGTGTCTGCACGCGCGCCCGTGCTTCCGAGGCCGCGGCGCGTCGCTCGCCCAGTTCGGCCCGGGCGGCGAGCAGGGCGCTCTCCAGTTCGGGCGCCGGGGCGAGGCCGGCGAGATCCTGATTCGCGGCCTCGGTTTGTGCCTGCGCATCGGCGATGTTCTGGCCGAGCCGGCCGATCGCCTCGGTCAGGGCTGAGCGGCGGGCTGCCGTCTCGCCGGCCTTGCGCTCGGCCTGGGCCAGCCGCTCGCGTACCTGGTCGAGATTGCGCCTGGCCTCCCGGGCCGCCTCCAGCGCCTTCGTCTCGGCCTGTGCCGCGGCTTTGGTGCCCTCGCTCGCCTGATCGAGCCCGTCGCGTGCCGCTTCGGAGGCTTCGCGCGCCGCTTGCGCCTCGCGTTCGAGATCGCCGAGCCGATTCTTCTCGGCGAGCCGCCGGGCGGCGGGCGAGGGCGCCTCGGCCGCGCTGGTGAAGCCATCCCAGCGCCAGATGTCGCCTTCGCGCGAGACCAGCCGTTGGCCCGGCAGCAACTTCGGTCGCACGGCGGCGCCATCCGCCCGCGCGACGACGCCGATCTGGCGCAGCCGCCGCGCGAGCGCCGCTGGCCCGCGCACATGCTTTGCGAGCGGCTCGATGCCATCGGGAAGAGCAGGGTCACTTTCGCCATCGCCGCTCTCGGACCAATGCGCCGGTGCGCCCGTGTCGGCGGAGGCGTCGAGATCGTCGCCGAGCGCTGCACCGAGCGCGGTCTCATAGCCCTTGGCGGCAGCGATCGAGTCAAGGACCGCCGGCCAGCGCCCGCCAGCCGCCGGCGCGAGCAGCTTCTGCAAAGTGCGGACTTCGGTTTCGAGGCGCTGCGCCTTGCGATCGGCTTCCGCGACCGGCCCGCGCAACCGCGCCTCGTCCTCGCGAGCGGTGGCGAGAGCGTTGCGCGCGGCGCCTGTGGCGGTATCCGCCCACTGCATCGCCGCTTCAGCCGTCGCAACGGTAGCGCGCAGCCCATCGAGCGAGGCGGCAGTGCCGTCGGCATCGAGCGCAGCTTGATCGCGTTGCAAGCGCTCGCGCTCACTGGCGTGGCGAGCCTCGCGCTCTTTCGCCTCGCGCAGGGCCCGTTCGAGCGCACCACGCCGGGCGGCGAGCTCGGACAGCCTGGCCTGCACCGCGGCGTGCTCGGTCTCGGCGGTCGCCAGTGCCTTCTCGGCCTCGGCCAGCTCGGTCGCGGCGGCCTTGCTGCCGCCAGCCGCGGCTTCGGCCTCCAGTCGCAGGCTCTCATCCTCGACCGTCAGTCGCGACAGGCTCTCGCTCGCATCCCTGCCGAGGCTGTCCTGCCGGGCGAGATCGCCCTGCAGCTCGGCAAGCCGCTTGGCTAGTTCCTCTGTGCGCTGTCTGGCGCGCCGGTTCTCCGCCTCGATCTCGTCGAGACCACGCTTCAATCGCACGAGCGCCGCGGCGGCGGCCGCTTCGCCCTCGCGCAGCGCCGGCAGCGCATGCGCCGCGATTGCCTGCAGCCGGGCTGCTTCCGCCTGCACGCCGGTCTTGTCTGCGACCTCGCGGACGGCCGCTTCGAGCGCGCGCTCGGCCACCGCTTCCTGCGTCCGCGCTTCGTGATGGGCGATCAGCGCCAGCACGGCCTCGGCCTTGCGGATATCGCTGGCGAGGTTGCGGTAGCGCGTCGCCTGCCGCGCCTGGCGCTGCAGCGCCTCGACCTGCCCGTCGATCTCGGCGAGCACGTCTTCCAGCCGGTTGAGATTGTCCTCGGCGCCCTTGAGCCGGAGTTCCGCCTCGTGCCGGCGGCTGTGCAGCCCGGCGATGCCGGCGGCGTCTTCGAGGATGCGTCGGCGCGATTGCGGCTTGGCCGAGATGATCTCGCTGATCTGGCCCTGGCGCACCAGAGCCGGCGAACGCGCGCCGGTGGCGGCATCGGCGAAGAGGAGCTGCACGTCGCGGGCGCGCACCTCCTTGCCGTTGATGCGATAGGTCGAGCCTTCCTCGCGCTCGATCCGGCGCGTGACTTCCAATACCTCGGCGTCGTTGAAAGCGGCGGGAGCCTTGCGGTCGCTGTTGTCGAGGGTGAGCGCGACCTCGGCCATGTTGCGGGCCGGGCGCTCGGACGAGCCACCGAAGATGACGTCATCCATGCCAGAGCCGCGCATGTTCTTGAACGAGCTTTCGCCCATCACCCAGCGCAGGGCTTCGACGAGATTGGACTTGCCGCAGCCGTTCGGGCCGACGACGCCGGTCAGCCCCGGCTCGATCTGGAATTCGGTCGGCTCGACGAAGGTCTTGAAGCCGGCAAGCTTGAGGCGCGTCAGATGCATCGACGCGCCATCAGGCTGTCGCGCCGCTCAGCTGCCGAGCAGCGGCTCGAGGATCTTGTCGAATTCGGCGAGGCTGAGTGCACCGGAGCGCTTCTGCCCGTTGATGAAGAAGGTCGGGGTGGAGTCCACGCCAGCCTTGGCCCCACCTTCCTTAACCTGCGTGACAGCGTCGTAAATGTCCTGACGTTTCAGGCAGGCCTCGAAAGATTCCTGTGTGAAACCGGCCTGCTTGACCATGTTCGAGAGCGCATCGACCGGCTTTTCGGTGAAAGCCCAGTTGCGCTGCTGGGCGAACAGCAGGTCGGTCAGCGGGTAGTATTTGTCGTTGCCGTTGCAGCGGGCCAGCATGAAGCCGGCGGTGGCGAGCGGATCGAGCGGGAATTCGCGCAGCACGAAGCGCACCTTGCCGGTATCGATGTACTTGGCCTTCAGCGCCGGCCAGGTGTCCTTATGGAAGGTGGCGCAGTGGCTGCAGGTCAGCGAGGCGTATTCGATGATCGAGACCTTGGCGTCGGGGCTGCCGAGCCAGACATCGCCGAGCGGGTTGGCGACGCCGGGAGCCGTCTGGGCGGATGCGCCCTGGCTGGCGAGAAGCGGCGAGAGGGCCAAGGCGGCGGAGCCGATCAACACCTGGCGGCGGCTGGTCATGAGATGATCCCTGATGGCGACGTAATTGCGCGGACCATAGTCGCCATCAGGATTGTGGCAAGATCGGTTCGCTGCTTCCCGCTCACGAAGCCGTGTCGTCGGCTGCGGCCTGGCGCCGCTGTGCGATACCGCGCCCGAGCCGTGTCAAAGCTTCACGCAATTCGGTATTCTCGACGCCCGCGACCTGCGCCTCGATCCGCGCCAGAGCGGCGGGGTCCGGCGGCGGGGCGGGCTTCGGCGCAGGTGGCGGCGCGACCGGCCCCTGCTTCAGCACCAGCTTGCCGACCGCGCGCCAGCCGAGATGGCTGTTGACCCGCTCCAGCACCAGCGGCCCGAGCTGCTGCATCTCCAGCGCGAAGGCGCCCTCGACGCGTACCACCAGCGTCGCAGGGTCCGAGAGCTCGCCCGGCGCGCCGCGCCGCCGCGGCCAGTCGATCTTCAGCGGTCGCGTGCGCTGCGCCAGCCGCTCGCCGACGATCTCCGGCCAGAAGGCGACGACCGAGCGTCCCGCGAAACCCTGCGCGGCAAGCGCGGGCGCGAGGCAGTCATCGATCAGTTCGGCGAGAGGTTTTGCGGGCATGAGCTATTTTGCGACGGGAGCCATCTGGCGGCAAGCCGATCAGGTCGTCCCCTTTCGGGCGCGCCATTCTACTGCGGTAATCTCCCAGATTTCTGCCGGGTGCTCGCCGGACACGAAGCTGTGGGTCTCGGTTCCGACCAGGCGCATGCCGCTGCTTTGCGAAATCCGGCGCGAGGTGATGTTTTCCACCGCTTTCGGTGCCCGCAGCAGATCGCACCCGAGCTCCTTGAACCAGAAATCGGTGACGGCGACGACAGCCTCGCTCATCAGGCCCTGGCCACGCCATTCGGGCGCGATCCAGAAGCCGCGATTGTTCTTCTCTCCCACCAGCAAGCTGATGACCCCGATCAGTTGTTCCGGCGTCGTTTTCGGGCGCAGGCTCCAATGCCATTCCCTGCCTGCGGCCATGCCGGGCAGCGCGACATTGCGCAGGAAGCTCTCGGCGCCATCGGGAGGATAGGGCCAGGGTATGTGGCTGGCGAGGAAGCGCACGATCTCCCATTGCGGAAAGACCGTCTGGATCGCTGGTGCGTCGTCGAGCCCTAGCGGCCTGAGCAGCAATCTTTCGGTTACGAGGTTGGGGATGACGTTGGCCATGATCGACAGGACTAGCCGCAATTGCTCAATGGGTCAGCCAGCGAAACGCCCGCTTCAGGAATGCCTGGCCATCGGTCCTGACCGGTGTTCCGTGCGCCATCAGCACCTTCTCGGCCGGCCATGACAGCAGCCGCTCGACCGCGGCCCGTGCTGCCTTCCTGTCGGTGAAGGCGAGGCGGAACTTCCGTGGCACCGACGGTTCCGGGGCGAGCATCAGGTCCCATTTCGCGATGAGCGCGCGCCAGCCGCCGAACCAGCGCGGCGGAAACTGCTGCAGCAGGTCGGTGAACAGCACCGTGCCGCTCTTCGCATGGAAGAAGACGACCTCGGTCGTGATCACATTGCCCGTAATGACGATGTGCGCGATCTCGCTCGTCCAGGGTAGGATCGCCTCATCGACGATCTCGGCATCGAAGGCGAGGTCCTTGCGCTTCTGCTGCAATCCGGGAGCGGCATAGAGACGAGCCTCGGGATAGGCCTGCTTCCAGCTGGCGATGAACAGGTCGTGCAACGAGTTGGGCGCGACGAGATGGCGAACGGTACCGAGTGCGGCGAGTTCCGTCTTGAGCTCGTCGCTCAGCGCGACCGGCGACCAGACGAACAGCTCTCGGT
Organism: Rhizobiales bacterium 2SD; assembly: GCA_005502805.1. Classification (GTDB taxonomy): domain Bacteria; phylum Pseudomonadota; class Alphaproteobacteria; order Rhizobiales; family Beijerinckiaceae; genus Allobosea. The sequence goes on from SCMY01000005.1 coordinate 353,773, forward strand.
CAGCGAGACGGATCACGGCCATGCGCGTCGGGTAGTTGAACCCGAGCGCCGCCGTCACCTGCGGCCCGCTCGCGATCCAGATCTCGGGACCGAACTCTTCCAGCATAGCCGTCACGCCAGCACCGCCTTGTCGTGCTTTGCGAAAACTTCCGTCGATTGCGAACATTTGCGTGACGGGCCTCGCGCCGGGCAACGGCATTGTGGTCATGGTGTCCCTGCGCGCACCGCAGGGACCTCTGGTGCCTTTGCCTGTCCCGCTCGACGCATTACACCGGACATCATGGACGCTTCCGCTCCCCAGCCCCGCGCCGCTGATCTTCTCGCCTGGTATGACCGCCATCGCCGCGTCCTGCCCTGGCGCGCGCTGCCGGGCGAGCGGGCCGACCCCTACCGCGTCTGGGTCTCCGAGATCATGCTGCAGCAGACCACGATCGCGGCGGTGAAGCCCTATTTCGAGCGTTTCATGGCGCGCTTCCCGACCGTCGAGGCGCTGGCGGCCGCGCCGTCCGAAAGCGTGATGCAGGCCTGGGCAGGGCTCGGCTACTACTCGCGTGCCCGCAATCTCCATGCCTGCGCCAAGGCGGTCGCGGATCAGCATGGCGGCCGCTTTCCCGACACGGAGGAGGGCCTGCGCGCTCTGCCGGGCATCGGCGCCTATACGTCCGGAGCCGTCGCGGCGATCGCCTTCGACCGGCCGGCCGTCGCTGTCGACGGCAATGTCGAGCGGGTGATCACCCGGCTGTTCGCGATCGAGGACGAGATGCCATCAGCCAAGCCGCTGATCCGCGAGCGGGTGCTGGCGCTGCTGGCGCACGATCGGCCCGGCGATTTCGCGCAGGCGCTGATGGATCTCGGCGCGACGATCTGCACGCCGCGCTCGCCGGCCTGCGGGCTCTGCCCCTGGCGCGAGCCCTGCCGGGCACGGATCGAGGGCACGCAGGAGAGCTTTCCGCGCAAGGCCGTGAAGAAGACCGGCAAGACCCGCTATGGCGCGGCCTTTGTGGCGATGCGCGAGGACGGCGCCGTGCTGGTCCGCACAAGGCCGGCCAAGGGGCTCCTGGGCGGCATGGTCGAGGTGCCTGGCAGCGATTGGCGGTCAGACTACGAATTGGCCGATGCCTTGCGCGATCAGCCGGTGGCGGCACGTTGGCGCCGGCTGATGCTGCCGGTCCGCCATGTCTTCACGCATTTTCCGCTGGAACTGACGGTCTTCGCCGGACGGGTTCCGCTGGAGATGCAGGCGCCCGAAGGCATGCGCTTCACGCCGTTCAACCGGCTGAAGGAGGAGGCGTTCCCGAATGTCTTCCTGAAGGCGCTGGAAGCGGGGCTGGAAGAGTTGCAGCGCCCCTGACAGGTCGCCATCTTGTGTTGCGGAGTGCCGCCATGACCAGCGTGACGTCGGTGACCCAAGTCGAGCTTGCCAGCGAGATCACCTGCCCGGAATGCGGCCACCGCAAGATCGAGACGATGCCGACTGACGCCTGCCAGTTCTTCTACCAATGCGAGGGCTGCGGCAGCCTGCTGCGGCCGAAAGCAGGCGATTGCTGCGTGTTCTGTTCTTATGGCTCGATGCCGTGCCCGCCGATCCAGCTCGAACGCCAGACCGGCGACGCCTGCGGCTGCTGCCGCAGCGGTTGAATCTGGCTCAGGCCGCCGCCAGCTGCGCCCGGATCTCGCCGCGCAGGACGTCGAGTAGCAGCGCCTTCCCGTCGCGCTCGACATGCCAGAAGGTCCAGCCATTGCAGGCCGGCAGGCCTTGCGCCAGCGCGCCGACCTTGTGGATCGAGCCGACGGCGGGACCCAGCACCAGCGTGCCGTCGGCGCGGATGGTGGCGCTGTGGCGGCGCTTCTCGTCGAAGACGCGCTCGCCCGCCTTGACCAGCCCGGCCTCGACCAGGCTGAGGAAGGGCACGCGCGGCTCGCTGCGCTTTGACGGGGCGGTGGAGAAGGCTTCCGGCGGCAGCGGCTGCACCGCGGCGATGCGCTCGCGCGCCGCCTTGGCATAGACCTCTTCGCGCTCGACGCCGATGAAATGGCGGCCGAGCGCCTTGGCGACGGCGCCGGTCGTGCCGGTGCCGAAGAAGGGATCGAGCACGACATCGCCAGGATTGCTGGCCGAGAGCAGCACGCGGGCGAGCAGCGATTCGGGTTTCTGGGTCGGATGGACCTTGGCGCCCTTCTCGTCCTTCAGCCGTTCCTCGCCGGTGCAGAGCGGCAGATACCAGTCCGAGCGCATCTGCAGGTCGTCATTGCCGCCCTTCAGCGCCTCGTAATGGAAGGTGTATTTCGAGGACTCGCCGCGCGCCGCCCAGATCAGCGTCTCATGCGCATTGGTGAAGCGCCGGCCGCGGAAGTTCGGCATCGGGTTGGCTTTGCGCCAGACGATGTCGTTCAGCATCCAGAAGCCGAGATCCTGCAGGATCGAGCCGACTCGGAAGATGTTGTGATAGGAACCGATCACCCAGAGCGCGCCGTCCGGCTTCAGCGCCCGGCGGCAGGCCGAGAGCCAGGCGCGGGTGAAGGCGTCGTACTCGGCGAAGGAGGCGAACTTGTCCCAGTCGTCGTCGACGGCATCGACGAGGCTGTCGTCGGGCCGGCGCAGATCGCCGCCAAGCTGGAGATTATAGGGCGGGTCGGCGAAGACGAGGTCGACGCTCCCCGGCGGCAACGCCTCGATCGCGGCGACGCAATCGCCGACGATCACCTGGTCGAGCGGCAGCTCGCGCGGCGGGAGGATCTGAGAGGGAAGAAGGCTCTTGGCCTTCATCCGGGCCCCCAGCGCGGGCCGTCCGGTACGCGAAACCTGAATCCGGACGGGAGCGCTGGCGGTCCCGGTACGCGAGGTACTCATGACGCCAAGACCGTTACGCAACTTCAACGCTCGCGATCCTGGCCGGTCAGGGTAAAGGTCGGGTTTCCAGCTTGAAAAAAATGCGTCCCATTCTGGGGCTGCAGTTTTTGCCTAGCCTATTGAATATATTTGGGAATTCGTAACGGAAGTTAAGGAAAGGTAAGCGGCGTCAAGCTGCCCTTGGGGCAACTCTGGCCGACGTTCCTGCGGTCTGTCGGGGTGTCAGTCAGACAGATGGATTTTAGCTTCCATGGCCAGGTTGCCATCTGCGGGAGCGAGCCCGGTTAGCGCGCCCAGACGCCCTTGATCGGCGCGAAGGAATAGCGATGCGCGGGGCAGGGGCCGTGCGCCTTGATCGCAGCCCGATGCGCGGCCGTGCCATAGCCGGCATGGCCGGCGAAGCCGTAGGCCGGATAGGTCAGCGAAAGCCGCGCCATCATTCGGTCGCGCATCACCTTGGCGACGATCGAGGCCGCGGCGATCGAGGCGATCAGCCCGTCGCCGCCGATGATGGCCTCGCAGCCGCAGGCCAGAGCCGGCGGGTCGTTGCCGTCGACCAGGACGAGATCGGGCGAGAGCGGCAGTGCTCCGACGGCGCGCCGCATCGACAGCAAGGTCGCCTGCCGGATGTTGATCGTGTCGATCTCGGTCGCGGAGGCGCTGCCGACGCCGACCGCCAGCGCGCTGGCGAGGATCAGCACACAGAGTTCTTCACGCCGCTGGGCGCTGAGCTCCTTCGAATCGGCGAGCCCGTCCGGGATCGCCAGCGGATCGAGGATGACGGCGGCCGCGACGACCGGGCCGGCGAGCGGGCCGCGCCCGACCTCGTCCACACCGGCGACGCGGGCGCGCCCGGCAGTCATCGCGGCCTGCTCGCGGCTGAAATCGGCAGTCATGGCCCCGCTATGCCAGATCGGGGCGCGAAGGTCTGCCGGAAAGCCATTTTGTCCACTTGCTCATTCCACATTTCGACTGGCCGTCCCGGGCGGAGCGAAGCGTAGACCCGGGCCCCATTCCGAGACCTCCTTTGGAGGCTCCGGAATGGACCCTGAATCGGCGCCGCTGACGCGGCTTGTCCGGGACGACTCGCACGGTGCCAGGTGCCTCTCAGAACAGGCTGAGCTGGGCCTTCTCCTTCTCCGGCTTGACGAAGAGGTCGGTGCGCAGGCGCAGCCTTGCACTGTTGAAGCCGAGCCGCTCGGCCGCCATCTCGAAGCGCCGGCCGATCATCCAGGCATAGGGACCGGAGCCGACCTGGCGCTGGCCCCAGGCGGCATCGTAATCCTTGCCGCCGCGGGTCGAACGGATCAGCGAGACGACATGGCGCATCTTGTCGGGGTGATGCGTCACCAGCCAGTCCTGCACGATGTCCTTCACCTCGAGCGGCAGGCGCAGCAGCACATAGCCGGCCTCGCGGGCCCCGGCCGCTTTCGCTGCATCCAGAATGCGCTCGATCTCGTGCTCGTTGATCGCCGGCACGATCGGCGCGACCAGCACCGTCACCGGGATGCCGGCTTCCGAGAGCTTGCGGATCGTCTCGATGCGCTTGGCGGGAGCTGCGGCACGCGGCTCCATGTTGCGGGCAAGCTTCGGGTCGAGCGTCGTCACCGAGAGCGCGACCTTGACCAGCCCCTTCGCGGCCATCGGCGCGAGGATATCGATGTCGCGCTGCACCAGCGCCGATTTGGTGACGATGCCGACCGGGTGGTTGAACTTCGCCAACACCTCCAGGATCCCGCGCATGATCCGGAGCTTCTTCTCGATCGGCTGGTAGGCGTCGGTATTGGTGCCGATCGCCATGGTGCGCGGCTGGTAGCTCGGCGAGGACAGTTCCTTCTCCAGCAGCTGCGCGGCATCGGGCTTGGCGGTCAGCTTGCTTTCGAAGTCGAGTCCGGGCGACAGGCCGAGATAGGCATGGCTCGGCCGCGCGAAGCAGTAGACGCAGCCATGCTCGCAGCCACGATAGGGGTTGATCGAGCGGTCGAATGAGATGTCCGGGGAATCGTTCCTGGTAATGATGGTGCGCGGCTTCTCGACCGAGACCTCAGTCTTGAACGGCGGCAATTCGCCGAGCGAGCCCCAGCCGTCATCCTCGCTGATGCGCTGCTCGGCCTCGTAGCGCCCGCCGGGGTTGATCGTCGCGCCACGCCCGCGCCGCCGCTCCGGATCGATCTGGCTGCCGACATGGGTGAGCGGATCGGCCGGGGCGAGCCGCACCGGCGCCGAGACCGAGCCGGGCTCGGCATCGCGGCGTTTGAGCGGTTGCGTCCTGGCTGAGGGCCTGGCCTGCAGCATGGCTTCGTCTCCCGGCGGAATCGGTTGCTCCGAGACCAATGAATGTGAACATATAGGGAACAAAAAGCAAGTGACAGGATTGCGGCATGTTGCAGTGCGTCATAAGCTGGGCGCCCATGATCACCGCCGTCATCCGGGCCAATCGTGACGCCGAGGCGCTTGCCGCGACCTTGTCAGTCCTGATTCCGGCAGTCGCCAAGGGCGTGATCGGCCATGCGGTCGTGGTCGACGAAGCGGACGACGCCGCGATAGCGCGTCTCGCCGATGAGACTGGCGCCAGCTATGTCAGAGCAAAGAATGGCGAGGTCTGGTCGTCCGGGGTCGCACAGGCGCGTGGCGATTGGGTGATCCTGCTCGAGGCCGGCGATCTGCCCGAACCGCAATGGACGCCGAGCATCGAGCGGCATCTGCTGACAGCGGCGACGCGGCCGGCGCTGATGCCGCTGCGTGGCATGGCTGCGGCCTTGCGCGAATGGGGCGCGGTTTCGCTGCGCTCGCGCGGCGTCAGGCCAGGGCTGCTGGCGCCGAAAAAGCAGATACTTTCCGGCCGGCTGACGCGTGCACCGCGCAGGCTGGCGGTGCGTCGCGAGCGCGCCGCGCTCTAAATCTTAGAGCTGATTGGTACGGAAGGTATCGCAGCTCTGCATGTTGCCGGATTTGAAGCCCGTGTTGAACCAGCGGGTCCGCTGCGCCGACGAGCCGTGCGTGAAGGAATCGGGAACGACGACACCGCGGCCCTGCTGTTGCAGCTTGTCGTCGCCGATCGCCGAGGCCGAGCGGAGCGCCTCGTCGATGTCGCCGGGCTGGATGCGGTCCATCGCCTGGATGTTGTAGGCCCAGACGCCGGCGAAGCAATCGGCCTGCAATTCGGTCCGGACCGAGAGCTGGTTCGATTCGCGCTCGGAGACGCGTTGGCGCAGTTCGTTCACCTTCGGCAGGATGCCGAGCAGGTTCTGGATGTGGTGGCCGACCTCGTGGCCGACGACATAGGCATAGGCGAAGTCGCCGCCGCCGCCGAGCTTGCGCTGCATCTCCTGGAAGAAGGAGAGGTCGAGATAGACCCGCTGGTCGTTGGGGCAATAGAACGGGCCCATCGCTGCCTGCGCCGTGCCGCAGCCCGAGCGATCGACGCCGCTGAACAGCACCAGCTTCGGCGGCACATAGCGCCGGTTGGCCTGCTGCGGCAGCACCTTGCCCCAGATGTCCTCGTTCTGCGCCAGCACGGCCGAGACGAAGCGGCCCATCTCGTCCTGCGGTGGCCCGGCCGATTTGCGCTGCTCTTCGGTGGGCGCGCTGCGCCCGCCGATGCCGCCGATCAGCTCGGCGCCGCCGATCAAAAGGCGCGGGTCGATACCGAGCGCCCAGCCGAGCAGGCCGAGCACGACCATGGTGCCGATGCCGATGCCGCCGCGCCCGCCCGGCAGCCCGGCGAACTCGCCGCCGCCACCGCCACGCCGGTCCTCGAGATTTTCGGACTGGCGATAATCTTCCCAACGCATGGCGAGGCCCTTGTTGCAGCCCCGCCAATCTCTGCGAGCCGGGAGCGGAACTCAAGTCCCGTGGCGGAGGTGCTCAATGATAGCCGGCATCGGCTTTCACCTTGCCGCGGAAGGTCCAGTACACGAAAGCCGTGTAGAACAGGATCATCGGCAGCAGGAAGGTCACGCCGATCAGCACGAAGACATGCGAGGCGGGCGCGGCCGCCGTATCCCAGATCGTCAGGCCGGGCGGCACGAGATAGGGATAGTTCGAGATCGCGAGGCCCAGGAAGCAGAGCAGGAAGATCGCGACGGTGAGGGCAAAGGGCGTGAATTCGTGCGCGCCGTTGAGCCGCTTCCAGGCCATTGTACCGCAGAGGGCGGTCAGTAGCGGGAACGGCCAGAGCAGCATGAGATTCGAGGGCGTGAACCAGCGCTCGGCGATGCGCGGATGCGCATAGGGCGTCCACAGCGAGACCAGCACGGCGAAGGCGAGCAGGCCGAGGAGCAGTGTCCTGGCCTGGCGGCGCGCCCGTTCCGCCACCGGCCCTTCCGTCTTGTAGACCAGCCAGGTCGCGCCCAATGTGGCGTAGCCGATGACGACGCCGACGCCGCACATCAGCGTGAACGGCGTCAGCCAGTCGAAGGGACCGCCGGCGAATTGTTTGTCGACCACCGTCACGCCCTGGATCAGCCCGCCGAGGATCAGTCCCTGCGCAAAGGCGGCCACCGTCGAGCCGGCCCAGAAAGCGAGATCCCAGATCCTGTGATGGGGCTTCGCCACCCAGCGGAACTCGAAGGCGACGCCGCGGAAGATCAGCGACAGCAGCATCAGGATCACCGGGATGTAGAAGGCCGGCATGATGATCGCGTAGGCATAGGGGAAGGCGACCCACAGGCCGGCGCCACCGAGCACCAGCCAGGTCTCGTTGCCGTCCCAGAACGGCGCGACCGAGTTCATCATCTGGTCGCGCTCGCCTTCGTCCTTGGTCGTCGGGAACAGGATGGCGATACCGAGATCGAAACCATCGAGCACGACGTAGAGCATCACGGCAGTGCCAATCAGCCCGGCCCAGATCACGGGGAGATACCATTCCATCTCAGGTTCTCCTCAGCTTGCCGGCTGAATCTTGTCGTCGCCGGGATGGCCGTCGCCGAAGATGGCGGAGGCCGGGGCCTGCGCCGCCTTGAGCGGCCGTCTTGACGGCTGCTCTGGTGGGTCCTCATGGCTGATTTCGTCGGGTCCCTTGTCGATCAGGCGGTTGATCAGGAGAATGCCGGCGGTGAAGACGACGCAGTAGACGAAGACGAACAGCGCCAGCGAGATCGCGACCTCGATCGTCGTCACTGGCGAGACGGCATCCTTCGAGCGCAGCACGCCGGTGGCGAGCCAGGGCTGGCGCCCGACCTCGGTGACGAACCAGCCGGAGAGGATGGCGATGAAGCCGGCCGGCCAGCTGTACTGCGCGAGCCAGAGCCAGCGGCGCGCCTCGAACACGGTGCCGCGCTTCCAGAGCCAGGCGCCGACCCAGCCGAAGATGATCATCAGCGTGCCGATGCCGACCATGGCGCGGAAGGCGAAGAAGGGGATGAGCACCGGCGGCCGGTCCTCGACTTTGAAGTCTTTCAGGCTCGGGAACAGCGCGTCCATGCTGCCATGGGTGAGCAGGCTGGCGACGCCGGGAATCGAGACCTCGAAGCGGTTGAGCTCGGCCTTCTCGTCCGGCCAGGCAAACAGCACGAGCGCGCCGGGCTTGGAGGAATCCCAATGCGCTTCGATCGCCGCGAGCTTGGCTGGCTGGTAGATTGCGGTCTGCTTGCCGTGGAAGTCGCCGATCACGGCCTGCAGCGGCGCGGTCAGCGCGATCATCAGGACCGCCATGCGCACCATCGTCTTGGCCGATTCGGTGCGATGACCGGCGAGGAGATGGCGGGCGCCGGTCGCGAGCACGACGAAGGCGGTGGTGAGATAGGCGGCCGTCATCATATGCGCGAAGCGCAAGGGGAAGGTCGGGTTGAAGACGATTTTCAGCCAGTCGACCGGGTAGGCGATGCCGTCGCGAACCTCGTGCCCGACTGGATACTGCATCCAGCTATTGGCGGAGAGGATCCAGAAGCCGGAGAGGGCGGTACCGCCGGCGACGATCGCGGCGGAGAGGAAGTGCAGCCAGGGCGGCACACGTTTCCAGCCGAACAGCATCACGCCGAGGAAAGAGGCTTCGAGGAAGAAGGCGGTGAGCACTTCATAGCCCAGTAGCGGGCCGACGACGTTGCCGACCGCGACCGAGAAGCGGCTCCAGTTCGTGCCGATCTGATAGGAGAGGACGATGCCGGAGACCACGCCCATGGCGAAGGACACCGCGAAGATCTTGGTCCAGAAGCGCGCGAGCAGATGGAATTTCCGGTCGCCGGTCTTCAACCACAGGCCGAGCAGCGTCGCGATATAGGCCGAGAGGCCGATCGTGAAGGCCGGGAAGACGATGTGAAAGGAGATCGTGAAGGCGAACTGGATGCGGGACAGCAGAAAGGCGTCGATTTCCATCGTGTCGCTCCGGCGTGCCGGCCACGAAGGTCATGGCCGAAAGACCCTGCTGGTTGCAGGGTCTACTTTGCACCCGGAATAATCAAGCCGATGCGAGGGGGCAGCCGGTGCCGATGCCGCAGTGGCATCGCGCCGCTGCGTCAAAGCGCGGCAAGAGCCGCCTTGATTGCACGCAGATCGCGCCAGGCCAGGCGCTTCTGCACCGGCTGGCGCAGAAGATAGGCCGGGTGCAGCGTCGCGATCGCTCGGATCATGCGCCTGCCGGTATCGTATTCCATCCAGCGCCCGCGCGAGGCCAGGATACCGGAGACCCCGAGAAGACCTTGCGCCGACGGGCCGCCGATGCAGACCAGGATCTCGGGATCGACCAGCTCGATCTGGCGCTGGATGAAAGGCAGGCAGATCGCGACTTCCTGCGGCGTCGGCGTCCGGTTGCCCGGCGGGCGCCAGGGCAGGAGATTGGCGATGTAGACGTGCTCCTGCCGGGAGAGGCCTATCGCCGCCAGCATCCGGTCGAGCAACTGGCCGGAGCGGCCGACGAAGGGCAGGCCGATACGGTCCTCGTCGGCGCCGGGCGCCTCGCCGACGAACATCACCTTTCCCGCCGGGTTGCCGTCGGCGAAGACGAGGTTCTTGGCCGTCGTCTTGAGGGGGCAGCCTTCGAAGCTCGCGAGCGCGGCCTTGAGCTCGTCCAGCGTCGTCGCGTCGCGCGCCAGCGCCCGGGCCGACAGGGCCGCTTCGTCGGGTGGCGCCAGGGGCGTGGCCGGCGCCCGTCCAATCGCTTGTTGGGAAGGGGGCACGAGGCGTGCGGCAGCTTGCCGCGCCGGGGCGGCCTCCGCTGCGGCAGCGAAGTGGTCGTGCGGCGTCTCGTCGAGCGCCTCGGTGACGCCCATCTCGGCGTACCAGGCGATCAGTTCGGCGGCAGAGACGGCATCGAGGGACATGGAGGGCAGGATACCGCGCCGTCGGGAACGAAGCGAGCCTGTTCGCTGTTGCAAAATGCGTGGGAGCCCCGGATAGAGGAATTCCAATCAGCCTCGCGTCAGCGCTTGGCGGGGTGGCCAAGATAGTTCATATATAAACTATCTAACGACGCAGAGACGGCGCGGGTGGAGGGCAGCATGGATCTGAAGGAAGCGCAGAGCACGCCGCGCGAGAGCATGGACTATGATGTCGTCATCGTCGGCGCCGGTCCCGCCGGGCTCGCCGCCGCGATCCGGCTGAAGCAGCTCGACGAAAGTATCTCGGTCGTCGTCGTCGAGAAGGGCTCCGAGGTCGGCGCGCATATCCTCTCCGGCGCGGTCATCGATCCGGTCGGCCTCGACAAGCTGCTGCCCGACTGGCGTGAGGACGAGGCCCGTCCGCTGCATACGCAGGTCAGCGAGGACGTCTTCTATTTCCTCGGCCCGGCCGGCGGGGCGCGCCTGCCCAATTTCGCCATGCCGAAGCTGATGAACAATCACGGCAACTTCGTCGGCTCGCTCGGCCTGGTCGCGCGCTATCTCGCTGCGCGCGCCGAAGCGCTCGGCGTCGAGATCTATCCGGGCTTCGCCGCGGCCGAACTGCTCTATAACGAGGACGGCTCGGTTGCCGGCATCGCCACCGGCGATATGGGCATCGCCAAGGACGGCACCGTCTCCGACCGCTTCACCCGCGGCATGGAATTGCGCGGCCGCTATACGCTGCTGGGCGAGGGCGCCCGCGGCTCGCTCTCCAAGATCGCGATCAAGCGCTTTGCCCTGGATGAGGGCCGCGAGCCTCAGAAATACGGCATCGGCCTCAAGGAGATCTGGCAGGTCAAGCCGGAGAAGTTCAGGAAGGGGCTGGTGCAGCACTCCTTCGGCTGGCCGCTCGACATGTCGACCGGCGGCGGCTCCTTCCTCTACCATTTCGACGACAACCTGGTGTCGGTCGGCTTCGTCGTCCACCTCAACTATTCCAACCCGACGCTCTCGCCCTTCGACGAGTTCCAGCGCTTCAAGACCCATCCGATGATCCGCGACGTCTTCGAGGGCGCCAAGCGCCTCTCCTATGGCTCGCGCGCCATCACCGAGGGCGGCTGGCAGTCGGTGCCGAAGCTGACCTTCCCGGGCGGGGCGCTGATCGGTTGCTCGGCCGGCTTCGTCAACGTGCCGCGCATCAAGGGTAGCCACAACGCCATCCTGTCGGGCATGCTGGCGGCCGAACATCTCGTGCCGGCGCTGGCGGCAGGCCGCTCCCATGACATGGTAGACGGCATCGAGGACAGCTGGCGCGACTCCGAGATCGGGCGCGATCTCAAGCTGGTGCGCAACGTCAAGCCGCTCTGGTCGAAGCTCGGCACGCTCGGCGGCGTCATGCTCGGCGGCATCGACATGTGGCTGAACCAGCTCTTCGGCTGGTCGCCCTTCGGCACGCTGAAGCACGGCAAGCCCGACTACGCCACGCTGAAGCCGATCGGCATGGTCAAGCCGATCGTCTACCCCAAGCCCGACGGCAAGATCTCCTTCGACAAGCTCTCCTCCGTCTTCCTCTCGGCGACGAATCATGAGGAGGACCAGCCGGCGCATCTGAAGCTGACCGACCCGAATGTGCCGGTGCTGCAGAACCTGCCGATCTATGGTGAGCCGGCGCGGCTCTATTGCCCGGCTGGGGTCTACGAAGTCGTCTATGCCGATCCGGAGAAGCAGACCATGCCGCGCTTCGTGATCAACGCGCAGAACTGCGTCCACTGCAAGACCTGCGACATCAAGGACCCCGCCCAGAACATCACCTGGACGGTGCCGGAAGGAGCAGGCGGGCCGAATTACTCGAACATGTGAGAGTATTCGATCCTGTTTTCCAAAGTTAAGGCCGCGCCGGACATGTCCCGCGCGGCCTTGTTCTTTCGAGCCGGATAAGGCGGCGACTCAGCCCTTGCGGACGATCGGAGCGGGCTTCTCTGGCTCCTTGGTGGCGCAGCCACCGGCGATGCCGGCGAGCGTCAGGACCGCAGCGAGAGCGAGTGAGACCTTCTTCATTTGAAGTGTCCTAAACGAATCGTCGCGAATATCCGCGACAGTGAATTCTATGCCGATTTGCTTTACGGAAATCTATTGTTTCAACTGCCGTTCTGGGCCGTCGATGGCGCCTTTCACGTCAGCGTGACGCAGTGGGCGCAGTGGCCATGCTGCACTTGTCGGCAGGCCCGGAAACGGCCATGTTGAGAACCTAATCGTTCAGGTCACGGTCCCGTCCACGGACCAGTCCCCGGCGCCGGGGCGGACCGAGGGAGAAAGTCGAACGTGACGTTTCAGATCAACGGCCGCAGCGCCGCTTTAGTGCTGGCGTTCATCGCGGGTTTGCATGTCGGCTTGCCCGCGCTCGCGCAGGCGCGCCCGGTCGAGAAGTTCGAGCCGGCCGAAAGCCTCGAGGGCAATTATCTGGCTGCGGTCGTCGCCGGCTCGGCCCGCGATCTCGGCGCCGCCTCGATCTATCTGCGCGAGGCGATCAAGAACGATCCGCAGAACAGCGAGCTGCTCGAGCGCGGTTTCGTCGCCTTCCTCGCCGATGGCGCGATGAACGAGACCTTCCGCGCCGCTGAGAGGCTGATCCAGCGCGACGCCACCAACGGCCTCGCCCAGCTCGCGCTCGGCGTGCGTGCGCTGAAGCAGAAGAACTATGCCGCCGCCCGCAACCAGCTGCAGCGTGGTGGCCGCGGCCGTTCCGCCGACATCACCGCGACGCTGCTCGCCGCCTGGGCCTATTCGGGCTCGGGCGAGACCAACCGGGCCATCGACACGCTGGAGCGCCTCAAGGGCGAATCGACCTTCGACCGATTCCGCGATTTCCATGCCGGGCTGATCCTCGACATTGCCGGTCGCCGCAACGACGCGAATCGCCGGCTCAAAGCGGCCTATGACGCCGAGAAGACCAATCTGCGCCTCGTCGACCTCTGGGCCCGCCAGCAGGCGCGCGCCGGCGACAGTGAAGCAGCCCTGGCGACGTTGAACGATTTCGAGCAGCGCGTACGCCCGAATCATCCCGTGGTGCGCGACGCCATCGCCAAGATCAGCAGCAAGGAGCCGCTGCAGCGCATCGTCGGCAACACCCAGCAGGGTGCGGCCGAGGTGCTCTACGGCCTTGCAAGCGCGGGTATCCTGCAGGGCGACGAGGCCACCGCGCTGCTTTACTTGCGCTTCGCGGTTTATCTCGATCCCGGCCACGATCTCGCCGTGCTGACGCTGGCCGACATCCTGGAGCGTGCCAAGCAGACCGAGGACGCGGTCCAGGTCTATCGCCGCATGCCGGAGAACTCGCCGCTGCGCCCGGTCGCCGACATCCAGATCGGACTGGGCCTCGAACAGCTCGGCAAGACCGAGGAAGCGGTCAAGCATCTCGAGACGATCATCGCGGCCCGGCCGGACGACATCGACGCGACCTCGGCGCTGGGCAACATCTATCGCTCGCGCAAGCGCTTCGAGGAGGCCGCTGCGACTTATGACAAGGCGGTCGCCAAGCTCGGCACGCCCGGTCGCTCGAACTGGGACCTCTTCTATTCGCGCGGCATCGCCTATGAGCGGATCAAGAAGTGGCCACAGGCCGAGGCCGATCTGCGCAAGGCGCTCGACCTGATGCCGGAGGCGCTTGGCCGCGAGCGCGCCCTCGTTCTCAACTATCTCGGCTATTCGCTGGTCGATCAGAACCTCAAGCTCGAAGAGGCGCTCGGCATGCTGCGCCGCGCCGTCGAGCTTCGCCCGCGCGACGGCTACATCATCGATTCTCTCGGCTGGGCGCATTACCGCCTCGGCCGCTATGACGAGGCGGTGACCGAGCTCGAGAAGGCGATGGAGCTGCGCCCGTCCGACCCGGTGATCAACGACCATCTCGGCGACGTCTACTGGAAGACCGGGCGCTATCTCGAGGCGCGCTATCAGTGGAACTACGCCCGCGATCTCGGGCCGGAGCCGGAGGACCTCACCCGGATCCAGCGCAAGATCGAGAAGGGCCTCGAGGATCCGGCGCCCTCGGCCAATGCGGCCGAGCCGAAGAAGGATGGCGGCTGAGCTTTCATGGCTCCGCGCTTTTCCGTCATGGTCGGGCTTGTCCCGACCATCCACGTCTTCCTCGGGGCAACGTGGTGTTCAAGACGTGGATGCTCGCCAGAAGGGCGAGCGTGACGGGCGGGGTTGGCGTGACGATGCTGGTGTCCGGGCGCTCTCTTGGAATGACGGCGTAACTCGATGCCACTCCCGCTGGCGACCCGCGCCCCGGCCAAGGTCAATCTTTCCTTGCGTGTCCTCGGCCGCCGGGCCGACGGCTATCATGAGCTCGACAGCCTTGTCGCCTTCGCCGGCGTTGGCGACGCGCTGAGCCTGTTCCCGGGCGAGCCCAGCGGGGTGCAGATATCGGGCCCCTTCGCCGCGGGTCTCTCGACCGGCCCCGACAATCTCGTCCTCAAGGCCGAGCGCATGCTCCGTGAGGAGATCGCCGGCCTGCGCTCCGGCCGCTTCCATCTCGTCAAGCGCCTGCCGGTCGCCTCCGGCATTGGCGGCGGCTCGGCCGATGCGGCGGCGGCACTGCGCCTGCTGGCGCGGCTCAACGACCTGCCATTGTCACACCCGGCATTGCTCGCTGCGGCGGGCAGGGTCGGCGCCGATGTCCCGGTCTGCCTGGAGGCGCGCGCCCGCGTGATGCGCGGCATCGGCGAGCGGCTCGGCCAGCCCTTGCGCCTGCCGCGCCTGTTCGCGCTGCTGGTCAATCCCGGCGTCGCGGTCGAGACGGCGCCGGTGTTCCGCGCGTTGGGGCTGCAGGCAGGGCAGGGGCATGCGGGCAGCGTCGCGGCGTTCAAGGCGGAGGGCTCAGCGCCGGTCACCTCGGCGTCCCTGATCGCCGCCCTGGTGGTCTCCGGCAACGATCTCGAAGCGCCCGCCCGGTCCGTCGCCCCGGCGATCGGCGAGGTCTTGTCGGCGCTGTCGGCGCTGCCCGGTTGCCGGTTGGCGCGGATGTCCGGCTCGGGCGCGACCTGCTTCGCCCTGTTCGACGACTGCCGCGCCAGCACCGCGGCAGGGAAGCGTCTGGCGAAGCGGCAGCGGGATTGGTGGGTGAAGCCGACTGTGCTGAGATAAGCATCACAACCCGCCCGGAGGGCGCATCGTGACGCTGGTCTCTTTCCTTGCCTATGTCGGTGTCGCGGCGCTGGTGATCTGCACGCCGGGCCCCGACACCGCCCTGACCATCCGCAATACCTTGTTCGGCGGCCGCGCCGGCGGCGTGCTGACCGCGCTCGGCGTCGCGACCGGTCTGTCGATCTGGGCGCTGGCGACCAGCCTCGGCCTCGTTGCGCTTCTGGTGGCGAGCGAGCCGGTCTTCCGCGCCATCCAGTACGCTGGCGCTGCCTATCTGATCTATCTCGGCATCATGGCGCTGCGGGAGGCTTTCCGCCGCGGCTCCGATGCGCTGGCCGCGGCCGAACTGCTGCCGCCGCGCCGGCTCGCTCCCGCGACAGCCTACCGCCAGGGGCTGATCAGCAATCTCGGCAATCCCAAGATCGCGGTCTTCTTCGCCAGCCTCCTGCCGCAGTTCGCGGCCGGCAGCGGCAGCTTCGCCATGCTGTTCCTGCTCGGGCTGGTCTTCGCGGCGATGACCCTGTTCTGGCTTTCCGCCTATGCGTTCGTCGTCGCCAAGGCCGGCGACGTGCTGCGGCGCTCGCAGGTCAGGCGCGTCATCGAGGCGGTGACCGGTGGGCTCCTGCTCGCGCTGGGCTTGAGGATCGCGGCCGAGCAGCGCTGACGGGCGCTCAGTGCGCCCGCGCCACGCAGAAGTCGACGGCGTCGTTGAGCGCCTGCTTCATCGGCGATGATGGGAAGAGGCCGAGCGCGTCCTTGGCCATCTTGGCGTAGTGGCGGGCGCGCTCGATCGTGTCGGCGAGTGCGCCATGGCTGCGCATCAGCGCCTGCGCCTCCGCGAGATCGCCGTCGCGGACCTCGCCCTCCTGCAGGGTCCGGCGCCAGAAGGCCCGCTCTTCCGCGTTGCCACGGCGGAAGGAGAGCACCACCGGCAGCGTGATCTTGCCCTCGCGGAAGTCGTCGCCGACATTCTTGCCGAGCTGGCCCGAGGAGCCGCCATAATCCAGCGCGTCGTCGACGAGCTGGAAGGCGATGCCGAGATTGAGCCCGTAGCTGCGGCAGGCGGCGGCCTCGCCCTTGGACGAGCCGGCGATCACCGGCCCGACCTCGCAGGCGGCGGCGAAGAGCTCGGCCGTCTTGCCGCGGATCACGGCGAGATATTCGTCCTCGGTCGTCTCGGTGTTCTTGGCGGCGGCGAGCTGCATCACCTCGCCTTCGGCGATGACGGCGGCGGCGGTCGAGAGGATGTCGAGCGCGCGCAGCGAGCCGACCTCGACCATCATCTTGAAGGCCTGGCCGAGCAGGAAGTCGCCGACCAGCACGCTCGCCTCGTTGCCCCAGAGCATGCGGGCAGCGGCCTTGCCGCGGCGCATGTCGCTCTCGTCGACGACGTCGTCGTGCAGCAGCGTCGCCGTATGCATGAACTCGACCGAGGCCGCGAGCTTGACATGGCCCTCGCCGCGATAGCCGCAGAGCGCCGCCGTCGCCAGCGTCAGCATCGGCCGCAGGCGCTTGCCGCCGGAGGAGATCAGATGGTTGGCGACCTCCGGGATCATCGTGACCTCGGAGCCGGTACGCGACAGGATCATCGCGTTGACGCGCTCCATGTCGGCACGCGTCAGCCCGACCAGCGGCTCGATGCCGCCCTGGCTGGTGTCCTTGTCTTCGAAAGCTACGACGACGCCCACGCGCAAACTCCGGCCTTGTTCTCGCGCATCCGCGCGCTATGCCCTTGCCATAAAGGTCGCATGCGTGGCCAGCCCCGGCAATCCTTTCGCGACGCAGCAGATTGACGCTGCGTTGCAGCGTCGGTGCTCCGCCGGAGCGATCTTTGCGCTTGCGCCGAGCCGGCGCCGTGGGCTCCATGG
The DNA here is from genome assembly GCA_005502805.1 of Rhizobiales bacterium 2SD. GTDB lineage: Bacteria > Pseudomonadota > Alphaproteobacteria > Rhizobiales > Beijerinckiaceae > Allobosea. The sequence goes on from SCMY01000005.1 coordinate 370,893, forward strand.
CGGCATGCATGAACTCGTCCGTTCCAACGATATCGTCCTGCTCGGCGCCATCGAGGCGCTGCTGGCCTCGGCCAATCTCGATTGCCTGATCGCCGATCAGCACATCAGCGCGCTCGAGGGGATGATCGGCGCCTTTCCGCGCCGCCTGCTGGTGCGCGACCAGGACAGCAAGCGCGCTCGCGCTCTGTTGATCGAGGCGGGTTATGGTGGCGAGCTGCGCCCCGCAGCTTCGCCATGACGAAAACCTCCGCGGCCGAGCCGTTCGCTCTTGGAGAAATCGGCGAGGATCGCCTGCTCGGCGGCCGCTTGCGACTGCTGCAGCCGGTGAAAGGGCATCGGGCCGGGTCGGATGCGGTTCTGCTCGCTGCGGCGATTCCCGAGCTGGGCGAGGGGCCGCTCGCCGATTTCGGCGCCGGGGTCGGCACCGTCGGGCTCAGCGTCGCCCTGCGCCAGTCGGCGCTCGAGGTGATCCTGGTCGAGCGCGATCCGGAGCTCGCGGCGCTCGCGACCCGCAATGCCGGGCTCAACGGGCTGGAAGGGCGAGCGCGGGCCGTGGTCGGCACGATCGGCGAGCACAATGGCGACCTCGCGCGTGCAGGCCTGCCGGCAGCGTCCATGGCCTGGGTCGCGATGAACCCACCCTTCTTCGAGGCGGGCGGGGTGCGGGCCTCGCCGGTCGCCAATCGCCGCGCTGCGCATGTCGCGGGGCAATCGCTCGCGGACTGGCTGAAGACGGCGCGGCATCTGCTGAAGCCGGGCGGCGGCGTCAGCATCATCCATCGCGCCGAGGCGCTGGGGATGATTCTCGCCGGGCTGGAGACAGGGTTCGGCGCGATCGAGATCCGCCCTATCCATGGTCAGGCAGAACGGCCGGCGATCCGGGTGATCGTCACCGGCCGTCTCGGCAGCAAAAAGCCGGCAGCCTTGCTGCCGGCTCTTGTTCTTAACGATGCGGATGGGCGCTTCACCGGCTTCAGCGAAGCGCTCCATCGCGGTGAGGCATTGCTCGCCTAGCGGCTGTCTCAGCGGCAGACCCGCACCGGGCGGATCACCCAGCGCCAGCCGTTCCAGACGCGCCGGTCGACGAAGTAGCAGCGCGGACGATAGACCGGGCGGCCATAGTAGCGGCGCGGGCCGTAATAGGGGCGGGCCTGATACTGGACCTGGTCGATCTGGCCGGTGGTGGCCGGGACGCTGCCGGCCGCGATCGGCGCGGCATTGGCCGGGGCGGTGGCGAGGCCGGTGAAGAGGAGGGCGCCGGCGCCGAACAGGGCGGCGGCGATACGGTTCGACAGCATGTGCATACTCCTGCTTGTCGCGTCGGCCCGTCTCAAGCACTCGCCCCGAATGCCGCGGTCCGTTCGATGAAGCGACGATAGCCGTCGCTATATGAATGCGATCCTTGCCGAAGGGTTCACGCGCCGTTCATGCCCCGGCGCTTGACCATCAGCGCCGCCAGCCCCTAATCACGCCGCACGTTTTCGACAGTTTAAAAGGCTGATGCCCTTGGCCGCGTCCTCCGACCCCATGAACCCGACCCGCTCCTTCCAGGGCCTGCTGCTGACCTTGCAGCGCTTCTGGGCCGAGCGCGGCTGCGTCATCCTCCAGCCCTACGACATGGAGGTCGGCGCTGGCACCTTCCACCCGGCGACGACGCTGCGCGCGCTCGGTCCCAAGCCCTGGAAGGCGGCCTATGTCCAGCCTTCGCGCCGGCCCAAGGACGGCCGCTATGGCGAGAACCCGAACCGGCTGCAGCACTACTACCAGTTCCAGGTGATCCTGAAGCCGTCGCCGCCGGACCTGCAGCAGCTCTATCTCGACTCGCTCAAGGCGATCGGCGTCGATCTTGCCCTGCACGATGTCCGCTTCGTCGAGGACGATTGGGAGAGCCCGACGCTCGGCGCCTGGGGCCTCGGCTGGGAATGCTGGTGCGACGGCATGGAGGTCAGCCAGTTCACCTATTTCCAGCAGGTGGCCGGTGTCGAATGCGCCCCCGTTGCGGGCGAGCTGACCTACGGGCTCGAACGCCTCGCCATGTATGTCCAGGGTGTCGAGAACGTCTACGACCTCAACTTCAACGGCCTCGAAGGCGAAGACCGCATCTCCTATGGCGATGTCTTCCTGCAGGCCGAGCAGGAGTTCTCGCGGCATAATTTCGAATACGCCAACACCGAGACCCTGTTCCGCCACTTCAGCGATGCGGAAGCCGAGTGCAAGGCCCTCCTTGCCGCAGGCGAAGCCGAGGAGGGCGCCAATTCCGCCCAACACAAGCTCGCTCTGCCGGCCTATGACCAGTGCATCAAGGCGAGCCATGTCTTCAACCTGCTCGATGCGCGCGGCGTGATCTCGGTCACCGAGCGCCAGAGCTACATCCTGCGCGTGCGCGAGCTCGCCAAGGCCTGCGGCGCCGCCTGGCTGAAGACCGCCGGCGGGGGAGCGAACTGATGCCTGATCTCCTGCTCGAACTCTTCTCGGAAGAGATCCCCGCCCGCATGCAGCGCAAGGCGGCGGAGGATCTGAAGAAGCTCGTCACCGATGCGCTGGTCGAGCGCGGCCTGACCTATGAGGGCGCCAAGGCCTTCGCGACGCCGCGCCGGCTCGCCCTCACTATCGCCGGCCTGCCCGTGCGCGGCCGCGATGTCCGCGAGGAGCGAAAAGGGCCGCGCGTCGGCGCGCCGGACGCCGCCGTGCAGGGCTTCCTCAAGGCGACCGGGCTCGCTTCGCTCAATCAGGCCACGATCGTCAGTGATCCCAAGAAGGGCGATTCCTACGTCGCCGTGATCGAGAAGCCCGGCCAGGAGACGGTCGCGGCCATCGCCGAGATCGTGCCGGCGGTGATCCGGTCCTTCCCCTGGCCGAAATCGATGCGCTGGGGCAAGGCCTCGGCCGAGAGCGGCTCGCTGCGCTGGGTCCGCCCGCTGCACTCGATCCTCTGCACTTTCGGCGCCGAGACCGAGGACCCGGAAGTCGTGCCCTTCGAGGTCGACGGCATCAAGTCGGGCAACGTCACCTATGGCCACCGCTTCCATGCGCCCGGCCCGATCACGGTGAAGCGCTTCGACGACTACGTGCCAAGCCTGGAGCGGGCCAAGGTCGTGCTCGACGCCGATCGCCGCAAGGAGATTATCCTGGCTGACGCCAGGAACCTCGCCTTCGCCGCCGGGCTGGAACTGGTCGAGGATGAGGGTTTGCTGGAGGAGGTCGCCGGCCTGGTCGAGTGGCCGGTCGTGCTGATGGGCGATTTCGAGGAGCGCTTCCTCGACATCCCCGGCGAGGCGATCCGCGCCACCATCCGCGCCAACCAGAAATGCTTCGTGCTGCGCGATCCCGCGACGGGCGAGCTCGCCAACCGCTTCATTCCGGTCTCGAATCTGATGGCGAGCGATGGCGGCCTGGCGATCACCGCAGGCAATGGCCGCGTCGTGCGCGCCCGTCTCTCGGATGCCGCCTATTTCTGGCAGACCGATCGCGGCCCGCTGCCGGATCTCGATACGTTGAAGGAAAGCGCCGAGAAGCTCGGGCTCGACCTCGCCAAGCCGCTCGACCAGCGCATGGCCAAGCTCGACAAGCTCGGCGTCGTCTTCCACGCCAAGCTCGGCACGCAAGGCGAGCGCGTCCAGCGCATCGCCGCGCTGGCCAAGGAGCTGGCTCCGATCGTCGGCGCCGATCCGGCGCTGGCCGAGCGCACTGCCCGGCTCGCCAAGGCCGACCTGCCAACCGAGATGGTCGGCGAATTCCCTGAGCTTCAGGGGCTGATGGGCCGGAAATACGCCGAGCTGCAGGGCGAGACCGCCTCGGTCGCCGCCGCGATCGAGGAGCATTACAAGCCGCTCGGCCCGTCCGACCGCGTGCCCACTGACCCGGTCTCGGTGGCGGTGGCGCTCGCTGACAAGCTCGACACGCTTGTCGGCTTCTGGGCGATTGACGAGAAGCCGACGGGGAGCAAGGACCCCTATGCGCTGCGGCGTGCGGCGCTGGGCGTGATCCGGCTCATCTTGGAAAACGGAGTTCGCTTGGAGCTGATCCCGCTTCTGACCAAGCACGGTGATCGTTTCTCCGGACATGACTCGATAAACTCCGCTTTCGAACTCGTTCAGTTCATCGCCGAGCGGTTGAAGGTGCAGTTGCGTGACCAGGGCGCGCGCTTCGATCTTGTCGATGCCGTTCTCGAAACGGGTGTCCGGCGCGAAGCAATGCTGCCGGGAATGTCTAATAGCCGCGACCTCGTTTTGATCGTTCAGCGGTTGAATGCGCTCGGCCGCTTCCTCGACACCGAGGACGGCAGGAACCTGCTCGCCGGCTATCGCCGCGCCGCCAATATCCTCAAGGCCGAGGAGAAGAAGGACGGCGAGGGCGCTTTCGCTGAGGCTCCCAAACTTGAGCTTATCGCCGATGCCGGGCTGATCGAGGAGAAGGGCCTCGCGGTCGCCCTCGCCCAGGCGACGCCGAAGGCCGAGGCTGCCATCGCTGCCGAGGACTATGAGGGCGCCATGGCGGCGCTCGCCGAGCTCCGGCCGGCGGTCGATGCCTTCTTCGACAAGGTCACGGTCAACGATCCCGATCCGGCCCTGCGCGCCAACCGCCTCAAGCTCTTGAACCAGCTGCGCGAGGCAACCCGCGCCGTGGCGGATTTCGGGCGCATCGCGGGGTAAGCACACGTCATGCTCGGGCTTGACCCGAGCATCTCAGGCCGGAGCGGGCTCTATTGGCACCTTCTCGTCATGAGATTCTCGGGTCTGCGCTTCGCTCCGCCCGAGAATGACGCGCTCTCCGTCATGCTCGCCCTTGTGGCGAGCATCCACGTCTTGAACTCAGCATCCGACCAGCGAAGCGAAGACGTGGATGGTCGGGACAAGCTTGACCATGACGATATTGGCAGCTGTTGCCGGCATCCAAACCAGCTACCCTTCCGGAACTTTTTCCCAGAGCTCCACGTTCTCTTCCCGAGATCGCTCTCTGCGAATGCGTCGCAGCTAGCACCTCGGGGGGCCGGCTTTCGGCCGCGATAAGAGGATTTGAGCCATGAGCCTTCTGATTTCGCTTTTGATCACCATCCTGGTGATCGCTCTCGTGCTTTATCTGGTGCGGATGCTGCCGGTCGACGGCAACATCAAGAACATCATCCAGATCATCGTCATCCTCATCGGCATCCTCTCGCTGCTGCGCTATCTCGCGGTCTTCTAGCCAAAGGGGCCGCCGTCATGCTCGTCCCGTGGCGGGCGTCCATGCGAACATCGCCCGTGACTGGCGAGCACATGGATGGTCGGGACAAGGCCCGGCCATGGCGGTGGTGACGTCTTCAACCGGCAATTGACGAAAATGCCGCGCTGATCCAGAATCTCAGCGGTCCAGAGGGCCCCGGACGTGACCCGTCCCGGGGCCCTTTCCCGTTCGAGACCGAGCGATCGCCGCGATGACTTCGCAGAACCGCACCAGCCATATCCGCCTGACCTCGCATCCCGAGCCCGGCAGCGCCGCCGCCCGCTTCCCGATCCAATGGGGCGCCGGAACGCCGGAGGAACGAGGACCGGTCATCGCCTCGACGACCAATCCGGCCGACCGCAACGTCATCGGCGCGCATGGCGGTTCCTATTCGGTCTATCGTGCGCTTGCCATCTCGGCCCGGGCGATGAACCCGGCGCAGCGCCCCGACCTGACCAACACTCATCCGACTTCTGACATCCTGCCCCAGCCACAATGGTTCGATCCCGGCCGGATCGTCTCGCTCGATCCGTTCGGCCACCGCGTCGCCCAGGATTTCGGCAAATGGATCGGCGAGGGCATCGACATCCGCCCGACGATCGCCGTCACCAAGGCGCGCCTCAATCTGCCCGAGATCCTCGCCGCCATGGCCGGCCACCGCCTTCAGGCCGATGGCGGCATCCTGCACGGCTCCGGCGACATCAGCGTCACCAAGATCGCGGTCGATCCGGTCTGGCATCTGCCGGGGATCGCCGATCGCTTCGGCACGACCGAGAAGGAACTGCGCCGCACCTTGTTCGAGCAGACCGGTGGCATGTACCCGGAACTGGTGACGCGGCCCGACCTCAAGGTCTTCCTGCCGCCGATCGGTTCGATCACAGCCTATGTCATCGGCGAGGTCTCGGCGATCGCCGACCCCCGGAAGACGCTCGCCTGCCGCGTCCATGACGAGTGCAACGGCTCCGACGTGTTCGGTTCCGACATCTGCACCTGCCGGCCCTATCTCGTTCACGGCATTGAGGAGGCGGTGAAGGAGGCGCAGAGCGGCGGCGTCGGCCTGATCGCCTACAACCGCAAGGAGGGCAGGGCGCTCGGCGAAGTCACCAAGTTCCTCGTCTACAACGCCCGCAAGCGCCAGGAGGGCGGCGATTCCGCCGCGACCTATTTCGAGCGCACCGAATGCGTCGCCGGCGTGCAGGACGCCCGCTTCCAGCAGTTGATGCCGGACGTGCTGCACTGGCTCGGCGTGAAGAAGATCGACCGGCTGATGTCGATGTCGAACATGAAATACGACGCCATGGTCGAGAGCGGCATCGAGATCGGCGAGCGCGTCGCGATCCCGCCCGAGCTGATCCCGCCCGATGCCTCGGTCGAGATCGAGGCCAAGAAGGCGGCGGGCTATTATTCGCCTGACGGTGCGCCGGGCGACAATGCTCTCAAGGCCACTGTCGGCCGCGATCTCGAGAAGTTCTGATCCGCCTATGCCTGACTCCAATCCCGAAGCCGTTCGCCAGCTGCTCAAGCCGGCCGCCGTCCGCGAGCGCGCGCAGGAGATGCTGCGCCTTGGCCTCGAAGGCCGGCTGACCCATTTCAGCGTCCATCCCGAGCGATTGCCGGCCTGCGCCGCCTATGTGCTGGAGACGATCCGCCAGAACTATCCGGCGCTCGACATCCCCTTCCACGCCCGCTGGCGCCATTTCGTCATCGCCGGCATGGATCGCTGGCAGGTGCTCGACGCCAAGGCGCAGTTCGCCGACGTCCGGGCGCGGGGACGAGCGGCCTACGACCTCGCCGTCGTCAGCGTCCTGCTCGACGCCGGCGCCGGCGCCGGCTGGCGCTATCGCGATGCGGTCACCGGCCGGAGCATCGGCCGCTCGGAAGGGCTGGCGCTTGCCTCGCTCGACATGTTCGCCGCAGGTGCCTTTTCCAGTGACCCCGTCGATCCGCTGAGGGTCGATGTCGCTGCGCTTGAGCATCTCGACGTTGAGGCGTTGGCGGCGGGATTCCAGGTCTCCGACGGCAATCCGCTGGTCGGCTTGGAAGGGCGCGCCGCGCTGCTCAATCGCCTCGGCGAGGAGCTGGAAAAGCACGGGCTCACCCGGCCGGGCGATCTGTTCGACCGGCTGGTCGAGGCGGCCGAGGGCCGCTCGATCCGCGCCGCCTGTATCCTGTCGCAGGTGCTGGAGGTGCTGGGCGGCATCTGGCCATCGCGCCTGACCTATGCCGGCATCGCGCTCGGTGACAGCTGGAAACATCCGCTGATCGCTTCGGATGAGGTGACCAAGGGCATCGTGCCCTTCCACAAGCTCTCGCAATGGCTGAGCTATTCGCTGATCGAGCCGCTGCAATGGGCCGGCATCCAGATCGTCGGCATCGACGACCTCACCGGCCTGCCGGAGTATCGCAATGGCGGGCTCCTGCTCGATCTCGGCGTGCTCGAACTGAAGGACCTTGCCGACGCCGCGCGTGGCCACGAGGTCGGCTCGCAGCTCGTCGTGGAATGGCGGGCGCTGACGGTTGCACTGCTCGACAGGATCGGCGAACTGGTGCGGGCCGAGCTCGGCCTCAGCGCCGAGCAATTGCCACTCGCCAAGGTGCTGGAGGGCGGCACCTGGGCCGCCGGCCGTCGCATCGCCCGTGAAAAGCGCGAGGGCGGCGGTCCGCCCTTGACCATCGTCAGCGACGGCACGGTATTCTGACGACAACGACAAGACGAAGGGGATCAGGATTGCATGGCCACGAGCGCTAACGGCGTCACCGTCGTCGACCACCCGCTGGTGCAGCACAAGCTGACGCTGATGCGCGAGAAGGACCGCTCGACTAAGAGCTTCCGCCAGCTGCTGAATGAGATCGGCATGCTGCTCTGCTACGAGGTCACGCGCGATCTGCCGACCGAGATGATCGAGATCGAGACGCCGCTGCAAAAGTCGATGCAGCCGGTGATTTCAGGCAAGAAGCTGGTCTTCGCGCCGATCCTGCGCGCCGGCGTCGGCTTCCTCGACGGCATGCTCGAGCTCGTGCCTGCCGCCCGCGTCGCCCATATCGGCCTCTACCGCGATCCGGAGACGCTGCAGGCGGTCGAATACTACTTCAAGGCGCCCTCCGACATCGCCGACCGCATGATCGTGGTGATGGACCCGATGCTGGCGACGGCGAACTCGGCTGTGGCGGCGGTCGACCGGTTGAAGGAGCGCGGCGCCAAGGATCTGCGTTTCGTCTGCCTGCTGGCGGCGCCCGAGGGCATCGCCCGCATGCGCGATTCCCATCCCGATGTGCGCATCTGGACGGCGGCGATCGATGAGCGCCTCAATGATCACGGCTACATCGTTCCCGGGCTCGGCGATGCCGGCGACCGGATGTTCGGCACGCGCTGACACGCTCCATTGAAGTCCTGGCGATATGCGCTTATCTTAGGGGCATATCGCCAGGAGAGTTTCATGACTGCGCTGCGCGCCATCGAGGTCGTCGGCGGTCCCGAGGTGATCGGCGCCCCCGTCGACACCAGCCTCGAACTGATCGCGGCCGTGCGCCGTGGCTTCCCCGTCGGAACGGTCGAGCATGTCATCGCCAGCGGCCGGATGACCCTGGCCGAGATCGATGAGGTCGTGCTGCCCCGCAAGACCTTGAGCCATCGCCGCAAGATCGGGACGTTGACCAGTGAGCAGTCCGATCGTCTGGTCCGTGCCGCCCGCGTCATCGCCGAGGCCGAGGAAACCTTCGGCTCGCAGGAAAAGGCCGGCCGCTGGCTGCGTCGCCCGACCAGCGCGCTCGACGGCGAGAAGCCGCTGGCGCTGCTCGACACGGGCGAGGGCGCGAACGCGGTCGAGGCGTTGCTCGGGCGGATCGCGCACGGCATCGCGGCCTGATGCGGCTTTGGCGCGTCGCGCGCGCCGCCTTCGCCGATCTAAACGGCGAGGGGGCGAGGCTCTATGGCGGGCGCTGGAATTCGCCGGGGCGCCCAGTCGTCTATACGGCCGAGAACCCGGCGCTCGCCATTCTCGAGGTCCGCGTCCACCTCGATCTCGCGCCTGAGCTGATCCCGGACGATTACGTGCTGATCGAGATCGAGACCGGCGCAGCGTCAACCGGTGAGAGCGGAACGGCGGAGGAGCCGCAGTCGCTTGGTGATGCCTGGCTGACTGCCGGTGAGACGGCACTGCTCAAGGTGCCGTCCTTCATTGCGCCGCGCAGCGCCAATGTGCTGATCAATCCGCGTCATCGCGATGCGGCTGTGATCGAAGTCGTGGGGACGCAAGCATTCGACTTCGACAGGCGGCTCTGGCTGCCTTTGGTATGGTGACGAGAATGGGGCCTGATGGGACCGTCAGCTCGCGGTTCTGAGTGGGTCGTCAGCAGCGAGACAGGAGCAAGAACAGAATTGTGGCAAATGCAAAGATGGCCAAGCTGCTGAGGCCGAGCCACCATTGGTGCTGTCGAACCACGGGCTCGTCGACTGGGTCGAACGATACCAATTGACAACCGGCCCCCAATTGATTGGCGCCAGCCACGAACGAAATCCAAAAACTTGGATATCGGCGCGCGCAGCGCATGTGAGCCCGCTTTGCTAAAATTACGGACAGTACAAGCGTGGCTGAAAGGAAGCCGGCGCCAAGAAGACCAAAGAGGACATGGAGGGGCGTGGCCGCGCACATTGTGATACGATCGGCGACACGCGCTGATACGTAAAGTTTCATTTCGTACCAAGGTGAAGGCGAGCTTTCGACGGCTTATGAGATATTGCCGATGCTGCGCCTCCTCGATCCACATGGCCTAAAAAAACCCGCCCCGTTTCCGGGGCGGGCCTTGCGATCCGGATGGTCACTCAGGTCGTGATGACGCGAGCGTCCAGCGGACCTGCCTCGATCATTCGATGATCTGGACCACGCGGCGGCTCTGCGGCTCGACCAGCACGGCGCGGTTGTTCACCACCGTATAGCGATAGCCGCTGGCGCGCTCGCCGAACTCGGCGGGCACCTCGCGATAGACCACGCCCTGCTGAGGCAGGACGGTGCCGACCGCGACCGGCTCCGCATAGGTGTAGGACGGCACGCGCTGCTCGACCACATAGGTGCGGAAGCGCGGGGTGTTGTCGCCGATGATGCCACCGGTCACGCCGCCGACGACCGCGCCGCCAACGCCGCCGACCACCGCACCGACCGGGCCGCCGACGACCGCGCCGCCGACCGCACCCGCGGTCGCGCCGCCGACGATGCCGCTGGCAGCGCCGCCCTGGGCGCCGTCAGGATTCTGGGCGAAGGCCGCGGCCGGAACAATGGCGAGGGCCGTAACAAGGGCAAGTTTCTTGAACATGTCCGTTCTCCTTCCAGAGGGGAAACCTCGGTGAAAGAAACGGGAAAGCGTCGGGAACGGTTCCGCCGCGCTGGTCACGAGCTGTGTACGATCGTGAACGGCAGCTATGGATTCGGCTTTCTAATCAGCGGATTGGCGTCGATCACGAGCTCGATTCCAGCAACCCCAAAATCATGGACCTGCGTGCGCTCGGGCGCGCGGCCGGGGTTGTCGAACAGCTCGTTCACCGTCGCTTCCTCCGACAGGAACAGGAAGTCGGCATGGCTTCCGTGCTCCGGATAGGCGTCGATCGCGTGCCAGGTACCGCGGTGGAACAGCACGCCGTCGCCATCGAGCCGGAACGCACGGAGAGCCTCCGGCTTTGGTGGAGCTTCGGAGGGCTCGGCGACCACAATGATCGCGGGCGAACCACCGAGCGGCTGGCGCGCCTCGGTGACGTGCAGGTGCCGCTCGATCAAGGCGACGACGAAGGGCCGCGCATGATAGCGCACGATTTGCAGCCGCGGCCGGCTTTCGCTGGCGAAGGGCTGGATCCAGATGTCGTAGCCCTCGCGGCCGGTGTCGCGCCCTCCAGCCGGCGACAGGACGTGGCCATAGGGAGCGAAGGCTTTGGCGGTGAGCGGGGAGACGGGCAGGACGACACGGCGCATGCCAGGCATTCTAGATGGCACCGCACAAAAGGAAACGGCGGGTCTTGCGACCCGCCGTTCATGGACGCCGGGCTCAGGCGCTTACTGCTTCGGCGCGGCCGACAGCACCGGCGAGAGCTTGTCCGCGTCACGCTTGATCAGCGCGGCGAAGCCAGCGGGCGTACGCTCTTCCTTGGTCGGCAGCACGGTGCCCAGATCGAGCAGGCGCTTCTTGACGGTCTCGTCGTTCAGCGCCTTGTCGAGCGCGTCGACCAGCTTATCGACGGCCTCCTTCGGCAGGCCCTTCGGAGCGGCGATGCCGTTCCACGCTTCGATCTGGTACTCCGGCAGCCCAGCTTCCTTGGTGGTCGGCACGTCCGGCAAAGCGGGTGAGCGTTCGGCCGAAGCGACCGCATAGGCCTTGATCGTGCCGGCCTTGATCTGCTCGGCGACGCTGACGATCTGGTCGCACATGAAGTCGACCTGGCCGGAGACAAGGTCGTTCAGCGCCGGGCCGGTGCCGCGATAGGCGACCGAGTTCAGCTTCGGCACGCCGAGCTGGCCCTTGAGCAGAGTGCAGGTCGTCCACGACACAGAGCCGACGCCGGCATGGGCCTCGTTCACCTTGTCGGAGTTCGCCTTCACATAGGTGACGAACTCCTTCAGGTCCTTCGGCGCGAACGCCTTCTTGGCGACGATCAGGATCGGCGTGCCGCCGGCAAGGCCGATCGTCTGCATGCCGTTGATCGGGTCGTATTTCAGGCCGGGATAGGTCGCCGGCGCCGCCGAGAAGGTGCCCAGATGTCCCATCGCGATGGTGTAGCCATCCGGCGCCGCGGTTACCGCGCGGGTGATGCCGGTGGTGCCACCGGCGCCGGCGACGTTCTCGACCACGATCTGCTGGCCGAGCGTCTTCGACATGTTCTCGCTGACGATGCGGGCGATGATGTCGGTCGGGCCGCCGGCGGCGAAGGGCACGATCATGGTGATCGGCCGCTCCGGGTATTTGGACTGGGCCTGAGCCGGCAGCGCGAGTGCGACCGCCGCGGCGAGACCGAGAACAAGCTTCTTCATCGGTAATCCTCCCTGACGCAATAATCTGAAGATGGGGAAACGGGGTCGAGTGACAACCCCGTCATTCGGTGAAGACCTCGTCGCGCTTCTTCGACATCGACGGCAGCAAGGCGATGACGAGGATGGCGACGGCGACCAGCAGCAGGCCGGCCGAGATCGGCCGCTCGATGAAGGTCATGAACGAGCCGCGCGAGATGATCAGCGCCTGACGCAGCTTCTCTTCCATCAGCTTGCCGAGCACGAAGCCGAGCAGCATCGGCGCCGGCTCGAAGCCGAGCTTGATCAGGAGATAGCCGAACAGGCCGAACAGCGCGGTGAAGGCGACGTCGACGGGCTGGTTGTTCACCGAGTAGATGCCGATCGAGCAGAAGATCAGGATCGCCGGGAACATCAGCCGGTAGGGCACTTGCAGCAGCTTCACCCAGACGCCGACCAGCGGCAGGTTGATGATCAGCAGCATCAGGTTGCCGATCCACATCGAGGCGATCATGCCCCAGAACAGGTCGGGGTTCTTGGTCATGACCTGCGGGCCGGGGATGATGCCGTGGATGGTCATCGCGCCGACCATCAGCGCCATCACCGCATTCGGCGGGATGCCGAGGGTGAGCAGCGGGATGAAGGCGGTCTGCGCACCGGCATTATTGGCCGATTCCGGCCCCGCCACGCCTTCGATCGCGCCCTTGCCGAAGCGCGAGGGATCCTTGGCGATCTTCTTCTCCAGCGTGTAGCTGGCGAAGGGGCCGAGCACCGCGCCGTTGCCGGGCAGGATGCCGAGCGTTCCGCCGATCAGCGTGCCGCGCAGGCATGGCGCCGCCGACTGCTTGAGATCGTTCCAGTCCGGCAGCAGGCGGCCGATCTTCGACTTGACGACATCGCGTGCTTCCGGGTTCTCCAGGTTGCGCAGCACCTCGGCGAAACCGAACACGCCCATCGCCAGCACGGCGAAGTCGATGCCGTCCGAGAGCGGCGGGAAGCCGAAGGTCATGCGCTCCTGGCCGGTCTCGAGGTCGGTGCCGACGGTGGAGAGCAGCAGGCCCAGCATGATCATGCAGAAGGCCTTGAGGATCGAGCCGCGCGCCAGCACGACCGCGAAGCACAGGCCCATCACCATCAGCGAGAAGTATTCGGCCGGGCCGAACAGCAAAGCGAGCCGGGTCAGCGGCGCGCCGAGTGCGGCGATGATCAGGGTCGCGGCGCAGCCGGCAACGAAGGAGCCGATCGCGGCGGTGCCGAGTGCGACGCCGGCGCGGCCCTGCTTGGCCATCTGATGGCCGTCGAGCGTGGTGACGACAGCGGTCGCTTCCCCGGGGATGTTGACCAGGATCGCCGTGGTCGAGCCGCCGTACTGCGCGCCATAGTAGATGCCGGCGAGCATGATCAGCGCGCCGACCGGATCGAGCCCGAAGGTGATCGGCAGCAGCATGGCGATGGTGGCGACGGGGCCGACGCCGGGCAGCACGCCGATCAGCGTGCCGACCAGGCAGCCGACGAAGCAGAGCGCGACGTTCTTCAGCGTCAGCGCGACGCCGAAGCCCAGCGAGAGATGGGCGAGCATTTCACTCATGGCTCAGATTCCCAGCAGCCAGGGCGCCAGCGGGATCGGCAGACCCAGCGCGTATTTGAACAGGAGTGCGCAGCCGATGGTCATGGCGGCGGCGAAGATCAGAAGTTCCTTGATCTTCACATCGGTCGCGGCGAGGCCGGAGATGATCACGACGAGCGGGCCGGAAACCAGCATGCCGAGCTGCGGCACCTTGAGCGGGCCGATCTCGAAGCCGCGGATCGTCAGGCCGAAGACGACGGCTGCGCCGAGCACGAAGATGACGCCGCGCCAGGACCAGCCGGACAGCTTCTCGCCATTGTAGCGCAGCGAGTTGAAGGCGAGCAGCGCGCCGAGGCCGGCGCAGATCACCGCGAAGGCCTTGGGCAGCATGCCGGGGCCGATCTGACGCAGCGTCCCTGTCGAAAGATCACGCGACAGGAATAGCGCCAGACCTGCTAGCGCGATCATGAACAACCCCGCGGCCAGATCCTGTGTCGAGCGGACGCGCCAACCCTGCGCGGCCTCGATCTTGTTGAGACTCATCAATGTCCTCCGGCTCGGGTGGTTGCTGTGCGCGCAGCAGATTTCCTGCCACGCCCGGTTACGCTGAACGGCAGGACGTTGCCGTCGTCGATCAGGGTCACGCTCTCGCGCAGGATGGCGAGGAAATCGTCGCGCGCGGCGAGTTTCTGATGTGGCCGCCAGGCGACGCCGACGAGGGCTCCGGCTGGCGGCGGGTCGAGCAGCGCGCCGCGCAGCCGCCGCATGGTCACGCCCGGGAAGCTCAGCCGCGAGACCCAGTCCGGCGCCAGCGCCATGCCGAGGCCGGCGGCAACGGCGGACATCATCGCCGGCTTCTCGGTCGCCTCGATGGTGACGTTGGGGACGGCGCCGACGCTCTCGAAATAGGCCATGACGAGGTCGTAGGCGAAGGGGCGGATCCGCTTCGAGGGCACGACGAAGGGCTCACCGACCAGGTCTTGCATGGTCAGATATTCACGCGCCGCGAGCGGGTGGCTTTCGCTCAGCACCACGATCGGCCGCTCGACGCGCAGGATCTCGAAGGCGCAGTCGGTCGGCTTGCGTGGCGGACGCAGCAGAGCGAGGTCGAGTTTGCCGGCCTCCAGCATCTGAACCAGCGGCGCCGTCATCGCCTCGACGAACTTGATCTCGATGCCGGGATGGCGCGAGCGGAACGTGACGAGGGCCTCCGGCACAAAACTCGACGAGGCCGCGTCGATCGCGCCGACCCGCAGGACTTTGCTGGATGCCAGCGACGCCTCGCGCACCGAGCGGGAGGCCCGCTCCATCCGGACCAGGATCGCCTTGGCCTCTTCCAGCATGATCAGCCCGGCGCGCGTCAATGCGACCTGCCGCGTGGTGCGCGTCAGCAGGCTGACGCCGAGCTCATCCTCGAGCGCGCTGATCTGGCGTGAAAGGGCCGGTGGTGCGAGGCCGAGCCGCTCGGCCGCCCGGCCGAAGTGCAGCTCTTCCGCCACCGCGATGAAACATCGCAGCTGCCGCAGGTCCATGGTTGTCGCGCTCCCCTCTGGCGTATCGCTTTTTGTGATATCTACCAGTTGTTTCGGTTATGCCCTTTAGCGCCTATCGCCAGTTTTGCGACCCTAGAGCAATTCATAATTTATTGGCAACAAAGCCCGTCGCCATGAGAGCGGCGTCCACAGGTGGAACGCCGCTCCGGCCGAACCGCAGGATCGTAATGAATTGATTCTTCAGAAGGTTGTGAGCGCCCGGCCGAGCCCGGTCAAGCCGTTGGAGCGTCAGCCCGCCTGGTGCTCCACAGTCCGGCGACGCGTCCGTCGATCAGGGCCAGACCGACGAAGATCGCGGCCATGCCGGCGAAATGGCGCGGGAGCAGCTCTTCGCCGAGCAGGCCGGAGCCGAGGAGGATGGCGCTGACCGGGATCAGGAAGGTGACGAGCATGACATTGCTCGGGCCGGCGGTGCGCATGATCCGGAAGAAGATGATGTAGGCCAATGCCGTCGAGATCAGTGCCAGGCCGATCGCGGCGAGGATCGCCTGTTGCGAGGGGACCGGCAGCGTCCAGGGCGGATGCAGGAAAAAGACGATCGGAACGATCATGATGGTCGAGGCAGTGAGCTGGCCCGTCGCGGCGACGAGCGGTGGCAGGCCGCGGAAGCGCCGGCCGAACAGGCCGGAGAAGGCGTAGGAGACCGCGGCAAGAACGCAGGCGAGCTGCGCCGCGAGATTGGAGCCGAGGCCGCTGAGCGCATCGGGACCCATCAGGATGCCGACGCCGATGAGACCGGCAAGCACGCCGCCGAGCTTCAGCCCGGTTGCCTTCTCGTTGCCGAAGCAGTGCATCACCAGCACGGCGAAGATCGGTGTCGTCGCGTTCAGGATCGAGGCGAGGCCGCTGGCGATCTGTTGCTGGCCCCAGAGGAACAGGCTGAACGGGATCAGATTGTTGAGGATGCCCATGCCGAAGAAGGCGAGCCAGATGCTGCGTCCGACCGCCATGGATTGACCGGTGATCCGCACCACCAGCAGCAGCGCCAGCGCCGCCAGCCCGACCCGCACCTGCACGACCGCGAAGGGCGGCCACTCCGCCACTGTGAGCTTGTTGAAGAAGAACGAGCCGCCCCACAGGATCGAGAGGGCGACGAGCAGGAGCCACTCGGTCGGGCCCATGCGCAGCGAGGGGGCGGAGGTCGGCTGTGTCATGGCGCAATCTGTCCTCGCAGGATGGGTCATCCTGCGTCAGTAGGTAGCCGGGCCGGGCCCGGCCACCCGATTCCCGTGAGGCCGACCTCAGGCCGGCTCGGCCTCGCGCGCGGCCCACATCGCCTTGAAGCCGGGGCGCTGGTGCAGCTTGTCGAGCCAGGCCTTGACGTTCGGCGCGGCGTCGAAGAGCTGCGTCGCCGGCTTGGCATAGCGGATGACCTCGGCGGTGTTGATGTCGGCGACGGTGAAGCGCCCACCCATGACATAGCCGCCACCGTCAGCCAGCGCCTTGTCGAGCACGGCGAACGGCGCAGCCAGCGCCTCGAGCGCCTTGCTGACGATGGCGGGATCGCGCTTCTCCGGCGGATAGGCGGCGAGATGGTAGGTCAGGTTGAGGGCGTTGGTCTCGCACTCGGTCGCGGCCCAGAGCGCCCACATTGCGGCGAGGCCTTCCTCCTGCACGTCCTTCGGCGCGACCGGCCCGCCATGCTTGCGCGCGAGGTAGAGATTGATCGCCAGCGATTCGTGCATGACGAAGCCGTCGTCGTCGATCGAGGGCACATGGCCATTCGGATTGACCGCCATGAACTCGGCGCTGCGGGTATGGATCGGCGCGCCCGGAGCGTTGGGGTCAGGCACGCGATAGACCTGGATCACCGGCACATGCTTGAAGGAGAGGCCGAGCTCGTTGGCGAGCCAGACATTGCGCGTCGCGCGCGAGCGGTAGCAGCCATAGATGGTCAAGGACATGAGCAGGATTCCGGCGAGCGGGAAGGGGCTCCGAATCCGGGGACCCGAAGAAGAAAATTCTACGAAGTTCAGCCCAGCTGGCGCAAGGTCTCGCGCGCGATGATCAGGCGCTGGATCTCGGACGTGCCCTCATAGATCCGGGTGATGCGGGCGTCGCGCGCATAGCGTTCGACCGGGAAGTCGCGGCAATAGCCGGCGCCGCCATGGATCTGGATCGCCGTATCGGTGCAGCGATGCGCCGCCTCCGAGGCGAAGAGCTTGGCCATCGAGGCTTCCTTGGCGAAGGGCTCGCCGCGATCCTTCTTCGCGGCGGCGTCGAGGATCAGGAGGCGTGCCGCATGCAGGTCGAGCTCACGATCGGCGATCATCCACTGCAGGCCCTGGAAGTCGGAGATCGCCTGGCCGAACTGCTTGCGCTCGCGGGCATAGGACTTGGCTGCGTCCATCGCGGCACGGGCGATGCCGAGCGAGACGGACGCGACGCCGATGCGCCCGCCCGCGAGCTCTCCGACCGCGACGCGGAAACCGTCATTCTCCTTGCCCATCAGATTGGCGGCCGGGACGCGTGCACCGTCGAAATGGATGGTGTTCGTCGCCGAGCCGGTCTGGCCCATCTTCTTCTCGGCCTTGCCGACGCTGACGCCGGGCGTATCGGCCGGCACCAGGAAGACCGAGATGCCCTTGCCCTTGGGGACATCGGGATTGGTCACGCCCCAGACGACGAAGAGCCCGGCATATTCGCCGGAGGTGATGAAGATCTTCTGGCCGTCGAGCACGTAGGCATCGCCGTCGCGCTTCGCGCGCAGCTTCATGCCGGCGGGGTCGGAGCCTGCCCCGGCCTCGGTCAGGCAGAAGGCGCCGGCCGGATAGGTTCCGTCGGCGAGCTTCGGCAGGTGGTCCGCCTGCTGCCGGGACGTGCCGACCGCCTGGATGACCTCGCCGACCATGTTGGTGACGGAGGTGGTGACCGCCGTCGAGGCGCAGGCGGCCGCCAGCTCTTCCAAGGCGAGCGCGAAGGCGACAGTGCCGGCTTCGGTCCCACCGAACCCCGCTTGGATGTTGAGCGCCATGAAGCCGTTTTCGGCGAGCAGCTTCAGATTGGCGAGGAACTCTGGCCGGCCTTCGCCGCGGTCGAGTCGTTCGGCCAGCGGCGCCAACCGCTCCGTCGCGAGCTTGCGGGCGCTCTCGCGGATCAGCTCTTCCTCCTCGGTCAGGGCGTAATGCATGGGGCGGCTCGCTCGTCAGATCAGGTACTGAACTCTAGAGCTTGCATCCCGGGCCGCCAATGCGCGGCTTCGCCCGCCGCGTCGTGCACGTGCGAGGCAGGAGGGGTTGACGAATGCTGTTCCCGGGCGCATGTGCGCCCCGTTGGCCGATCCGCGCTTTCAGCCCGGCCGGCGACTCCACAGGAACCCGTGAACCCCATGCCAAGCGACAGTCCCAGTCGACAGTCCTTGCCGTCCTCGGCTCGCCCGGGCGCCTGATCCTTAACCGGCAGGCTCGCTCCGGTCTGGCCGCATGACGGCCAAACCGAGAAGGAAGCGAGCCATGAACGCCGCTGTCACCGAAATCCTGCCCGTCGTCGATCTCCCGGCGGGAGACCTCGCGGCAACGCTGACGCGCACTCACGTCGCCGACATCGTCGAGCGCCTGAACGAGCATGAGACGGCCTATTCAGCAGAGGTATTGCTCAACCTGCCCAAGGGGCGGGCGGTCGATGTCCTCGACCAGCCCGAGCTGCGTGAGCCTGGCGCCATGCTGAAGGCGCTGCCGCTCGACCGCGCTGTCGGTCTCATCCAGGGCATGTCGTCCGACCGGATCGCCGACATCTTCCGCAACGACCTCTCCGAGCCGGAACGGCATCGCTTCGTCGCGCGGCTCGATCGTGAGACCAAGGCCGCGCTCGCCTCGCTGCTCGCCTATCCCGAGCACAGCGCCGGCGCGATCATGACGACCGAATTCGTCAGCGTACCGGCCGACTGGACGGTGGCGCAGACGCTCGAGCATGTCCGCACCGTCGAACGCTCCCGCGAGACTGTCTATGCGATCTATGTGCTCGATCCCTCGACTCGGATGCTGCAACAGGCGGTCGCGCTGCGTCGGCTGATCTCGGGCGATCCTGCTGCGCTCGTTGGCTCTGCGGCCGGCCGGCGCGAGCCGGTCAGCGTCTCGCCCGCGACCGACCGCGAGGAGGTGGCACGGCTGATCGCCAAATATAACCTCCTCGCCGTGCCGGTGGTCGACGACGACAGGCACGTCCTCGGCATCGTCACCGTCGACGATGTCATCGATGCCATGGTCGACGAGACCACCGAGGACGTCCAGAAGCTCGGCGGCATGGAAGCGCTCGGCGAGCCTTACCGCCAGATCGGTTTCGTCACCATGATCCGCAAGCGCGCCGGCTGGCTCAGCGTGCTGCTGATCGGCGAGATGCTGACAGCATCGGTGATGCAGTATTTCGAAGGCGAACTCGAAAAGGCGATCGTGCTGACGCTCTTCATCCCCCTGATCATGAGCTCGGGCGGCAATTCCGGCTCGCAGGCGACCTCGCTGATCATCCGCGCGCTGGCGCTGCGTGAGCTCAAGCTGGAGGACTGGTGGCGCGTCGCGCTGCGCGAACTGCCGACCGGGATGACGCTCGGCGCGATTCTCGGCACGATCGGCATCGTCCGGGTGGTGATCTGGCAGAAGCTCGGCTTCTACGACTATGGCGAGCATTGGCTGCTGGTCGCGGCGACGGTCGGTGCGGCGCTGGTCGGCATCGTCACCTTCGGTTCGCTGACCGGCTCGATGCTGCCCTTCATCCTGACGCGGCTCGGCTTCGATCCGGCCAGCGCCTCGGCGCCCTTCGTCGCGACGCTTGTCGATGTCTCCGGCCTCGTCATCTATTTCAGCATCGCCGCGCTGATCCTCGGCGGCACGCTGCTGTAGAATTCCTCAGGCGGCCGTGCGTGCGACCACCCGGTTGCGGCCGGCTGCCTTCGCCTCGTAGAGCGCCTGATCCGCTGCCTCGACGAGGTCGGACCAACTGCCGGCGGCCGGCGCCATCGCGGCGACGCCGAAGCTCGCGGTCACGTCCAGCGCGGCTCCGGTTTCGAGCGCGAAGGGCGCGGCGAGGAGGGCATTGCGCAGGCGCTCGGCGACCTGGCCGGGCGCCGCCGTCGAGTCCGCCAGCAGGATAGCGAATTCTTCGCCACCAAAACGGGCGACGACGTCGGTCGGCCGCAGGGCGGCTTGCAGCCGGCGCGCGGTTTCCTTGAGCACTTCATCGCCGGCGACGTGGCCGTAGCTGTCGTTGATGCGCTTGAAGTGATCGATGTCGAGCAGGATCAGCGGCAAGGGCTGCGAAGCCGGGCGTGTCGCCAGCAGGCTCGCGGCCCGTTGCTCCAGGGCGCCGCGGTTCAGGATCCCGGTCAACCCGTCGGTTTCCGCCAATTGCCGCAACTGGGCGGTCAGCTTCAGCTTTTCCTGATCGAGCGCATCCCGTTCGATCAGCTTTCCACGCAATATGTTGAGCGCCTTGAAGAGGCTGCCGATTTCTCCGCGCCCGCGCGGCGTTCCGTAAGATTGCCCGATCTTCCCGGCAGCCAGGGCCATGACGGCGTCTCGCGCCGAGAGCAGCGGGCGGAACAGCAAGGTCTGGCTGGCGGCCACGAGAGCGAGCTCGAGAAGCAGGGCGACCAGGGTCACGGTGCTGATGATGAGCAGGAGCTGGCGCGCATGTTCGCCATTGGCCTTCATCTTGGCTGTGGCGGATTCCAGATACATGTCGCGCAGCCGTTCCAGAGAGGCGAAGGTCGGCACGATCTGGTTGGTGAAGCTGGTCGTATCGAAACCGTAGTTGCCGTCCTCGCCGGTGGTGAGGATATCGCGGTAGATCGCCATGCCTCGCCCGAAGAAATCCTCGTTGACGGCCCGACGCATCGCCGCGATCTGCGGATCGGTGTTGGCGCTGGTTTGCTGCTCGACCAACTGCCAGAAGCCGAGCACCCGGCCATAGGCGATATCGTGCGCCGTGCGCTGTTGCGAGCTGATCGGGGTGCGCGCGGCGATCGAGGTGATGATGTTCGAGCCCATGCGGCCGACCTGCTCGCGAATCTCGCTCAGCATCCGGGCGACCAGGGCCGTGCCGATCAAATGGTCCGATTCGGTCGTATTGAAATCGCCGATCGCGGCGTCCACCAGCGATTGCGCCGTGTCGACGACGGCGAACATCGCCTGGACGACATCGCGGAAGTCCCGCGGGCTGCGGCTCTGCAGCGGCTGCCTGTCGAGGCGTTCAACCATCTGGCGCGCATGCGCCAGCGACCGCCTCGTCTCGGCCAGCTGCTGCGAAAAGCCGGGAATCGGGGAAAGCCGCTCCAGAGCGGCGTCGGTATTGGCCCTGAACCGGGTCAGGCGCTGGCGCGACGGGCTGTCGGCCTTGGGTTCTTCGCCGAGCACGCTGTTGACCGGCCCGCGCTCCGCCGAGAGGTGATTGAGGGCGCTCATCACCAGTTGGAAGTGTTCGAGCCGTCGCTCGCTGAGCCGCGTCGCCTGAAGCTCACGATAATAGGTCGAGATCAGGATTGCGCCGAGAACGACGGAGCAGCCGAGGATCACGGCGATGGCCGCCCAAAATCGGTAACTGAGGCTGCGGTGCTTCGACATGCGCGATACCGGAACGAGATCTGACGCTCACCGGCGGCTCGACAGAACCACCGGTGTTGCGGAGCCGTGCAGACAGAGCGTCAGATTGTCGGAGTTGCGCGACTGCGACGGCACCTTGGAAGATGTGCGACGCGTTCCTTAAGATTCCGCTGTGTCCGCATCGCACTGGCAATGCGGCGTGTTCTTTGCTTGGTCGCGCAGATGAACATCCTGACCGAGCGGCTCTCGCTGCGTTCCACCAGACCGTCCGACGTGCCGGGGCTGTTTGCCTTTCTCGGCGACGCGCAGGCGATGCGTTACACGGCTCATTTCGAGACCTTGCGCGCCTGCCGCCGCCATGTCGCCGGGCATGAATGGCAGCGTCGTCGACTGGGCTGCGCGCCCTGGGTGATCCGGAGGAGGGTGGATGAAACCATCATCGGCTGGGGAGGTCTGTTCGAGGATCCGTTCGATCCCGGCTGGGGCGTCGAGCTCGGCTACTGGTTCGCGCCCTCGGCCTGGGGCAGGGGCTATGCGAGCGAGCTCGCCACTGCGAGCGTCGCCGAGGCGCGCGACCGGTTGCATCTGCCGGAGCTGCGAGCCTTCGCCCGCCCGGAAAACCTCGGCTCCTGCCGGGTGCTCGAGAAAGCCGGCTTCGTGCCCGAGCGCTATGTGCCGGAGCTGGAGCGCAACCTCTACCGCCACGCACTCGGCGGCTGAGCTCAGCTCGCCAGCACCCGCTGCGGCGGGAAGGTGACCTCGACCAGCGTGCCTTCCTTCTTGACGCTGGTGATGGAGAGCGCCGCGCGGTTGGCTTCGACCAGCGCCTTTGTCAGCGGCAGGCCGAGGCCGGTGCCGCCCGATTTGCGCGTCGTCGGCACCTGCCGGAACGGCTCCAGCGCCAGCTTGATCTCGTCATCGTCCATGCCGATGCCGGTGTCGCGTACCCTGAGGATCGCTTCGCCCTGGTCGCCGAGCGCGGTCGAGACGATGACTTGCCCACCGGCATCGGTGAACTTCACCGCATTGGAGAGCAGGTTGATCACGATCTGGCGCAGCGAGCGTTCGTCGGCGACCACCGGCGGCAGCTTCGGTGCGAGGCCGGAGCGCAAGACGACGCGGCCGCGCTGCGCTTCCGGCTGCAGCAGGTTGACCGCCGAGAGCGCGATCTCGTTCAGGCTGACGCTGCCGAAATCGAGATCGAGCTTGCCGGCCTCGATCTTGGCGAGATCGAGCAGGTCGTTGACCAGGCTGATGACGTAGCCGCCCGACTGGTGGATGTCGCGCAGGTACTCCTTGTAGCGCTCGTTCTCGATCGGCCCGAAGCGTTCCTCGGCCATCACCTCGGCGAAGCCGATGATGGCGTTGAGCGGCGTCCTGATCTCGTGGCTGATCTTGGCGAGCACGTCCGACTTCTGCGCGCTCGCCTTCTCGGCCGCCTTGCGCGCCTCGACCAGTTCGCCCTCGGTCTTCTTCCAGGCGGTGATGTCGCGCAGCACGGCGCAGAACTTGCTGTCCGGAGCCTCGGCGATGCGGCCCATGGTCATGAACAGCGGGATGCGTCCGCCCTGGCGCACCCGGCCGACGACCTCGCGCCCATCGTTCATCAACGAGGCGACGCCGCCGCCGATCAGCCCGTCGAGATAGTCGAGCGCCGGCGAATGGCTCTCCGGCGCGAAGAGCAAGGTGAAGAGCTCGCCGGCGACCTCGCGCTGGTCGTAGCCGAACAGCGCCTCGGCACTCTTGTTGAGCGCGAGGATGCGCCCGCGCCCATCAACGGTGACGACGCCGTCCGTTGCGGTGTCGAGCATGGCAGCGAGCTCGGAGACGCGGGCTTCGTTCGCTTGTCCCTCCAGCCTGAGCTGCTCGACGCGGGAAGCGGCCTCTTCCTCTTCCGCCTCGAATTCGGCTGCGAGCTCCTGCTCTTCCGCCTCCTCGGGCGTCAGCATCTTGAGATCACCGCCCGGCACGCTGTTGCGGAAGGCCATCAGCGTTGCGGGCTCGCCCTGCCAGCTCACGCTGGAGAGCCGGCCGTCGACGCTGATCAGCCCGCCCTTGCGGTCGACCAGGATCATGGCGCCGCCGGCGCTGCGGCTCGCCCCCTTGATCAGCTGGCTGACGCCACCGGCCGAGGTCAGATCGTCGAGATCGGCATAGTCCAGCAGATCGAGCAGGGTGCGGTTGGCGTAGAGAGCCGCCTCGTCGCGATTGACCAGCACCGCGATCGGCAGCCGGTCGAGAATCTCGGCATGGGCGTTGGCGACGCGCGGCCGCGGTTCGGATGTCGCAGCGGCCGTCGCAGTTGCGGCCTCGGTGACGGCGACGGCAGGCTCCGCTTTCGTGTCACCTTTGTCCTTGTCGCGGACTCGCAGCGGCGTCGCGGCCGGCAGGCGCGGCTCGCCGGGCTCGCTCTCCTCGCCGGCGATGCGGGCGCCGAGCGCCTTGGCGATCTCGCGGAAGGCGCTGCGCTCGGCCGAGGATAGCAGGGTCTTGGACGGCTCCAGCACTGGACGTACGGCCGCCAGATGGCCGTTGCGCAGCGGCACGACATTGGCAGGCGTCGCCGCCGGGGTCGGTTGCGGGGGAGCGCCGGCCTCCGGGCTATCGCGGCTGTCGTCGCCTTGCTCTGTCGCGTCAGCATCGTCCGGAGCCGCGGGCTCGGCCGCAGCGCCATGGGGTTCTGCCGGGCGGGGCGCCTCGGCGGGCGCGTCTTCGGCTCCGTTCTCGGCGGATTCAACCTGGGTCAATTCCGCCGATATCTTGTCGGCGAAGTCGTTCGGAGACAATTCCAATGCCGGTTCGTCCGCAGCCGCAGTCTCGGACAGGTCGGTTTCTGAGGCCTCTGCCTCCGGAGCTATCGCAGCAACATCCTCTTCAGGAATCTTCCGCTCCGGGAAAGTCTCGTTGTCGGACGAACGCGCGAGGCCGAAGCCGCGGAAGCCGGCAGGATTGCGTTCGGTGTCGAACAGCGGAAAACCCGAAAGCTCGACGCGGGCGCCTTCACCGGGCCGAACCCGCCACAGCACCGGCCGATTGCTCCAGGTTGCGGAGCTTGCGAAGCGCTCTGCCAGGTCGCCTTCGAGATCGACAATATCGCTGGCGAGCAGCGCCGGCCATGTGCGCCCCTGCGTCGCGCTCGCGGTCTGCTGGCCGACCAGTGCAGCGAAGTCCTGCGACAGGCTGATCAGCGTCCCGTCCAGATCGCTTTCCCACAGGAAACGCAGATTGGCGCGACGTGGCTGCCCGGATGATTCGACCGTGGCCGCAGCTTCGGTCGTGGCCGGCGCAGCCATATTCGAAGATGCGGTGGCAGCCGGCGCGGCGGGAGCGCGTAGCTCTTCCTTCGGCACGGAGATGCCGAGGCGACGGAGCTCGGATGCGGTGACGCCGACGGCGAGCGCTGGCCCGGAGCCGGCCTCGACGCGCTTGCAGCCGCAGGTCACGAGTCCGGCCAAGGAGGCGCCGAGCCGCAATCGTTCGAGCCTGAGCGCCGAGGGTGAGGCGAGCCCGCCTGCGAGAAGGCGCAGGCGTTCGCGCGTCGCCGCAGGCAGCTTGGCGGCCCCGCCGAAGGCGTCGAGCAGAGCCCGGCCGCCGGCATTGGCGAAGGCCGGCGCATCGCCATCGGCTGGCCAGAGCAGCAGCGCACCATCGCGGACGAAACCCGCGAGTGCGGGATCCTGCGCAAGCGCGCCGGCAAGGCCGTTCCAATCCCGTCCGGATTCGCTCATCCCGCTCCGCTCAACCTGCTGGCGACTCCAGCCCGCGCGAATATGCCTAACAAATCTTTAATAACGGCGCGAGCGGGGTGAATCCATGTGGGAACTACGCCTCTCCCCCGACGTTTCCAAACAGCGTTAATATGGCTTGCGCCGCCTTGTCCGGGGCGGCGTTGTCATTGCACTGCAATAATGATATTGCAGTGCACAATAGCGACGTGGCGTCTGAGACGGCGCGGACGCTTGGCTCGGTCGCAGGAGGACCCACCATGGACGGCAAGCTTCCCTACGAAGTTCCCACCGAGATGCGCGAGTTCGCCGAGAAGAGCGTCGATCAGGCTCGCAAGGCCTTCGACGGTTTCATCGGCGCCGCCCAGAAGGCGGTCGACAGCGCCCATGGCTCGGCCGAGTCTGCCCGCGTCAACGTTCAGGACATGACCAGGAAGGCGATGTCCTATGCCGAGAGCAACATCGCGGCCGCCTTCGACCTCGCCGACAAGCTGGTCAAGTCGAAGGACATGAACGAGGTGCTCCAGCACCAGTCCGAGTTCCTGAAGGCGCAGGTCGCCGCGCTGCAGACGCAGCTCAAGGAGGTCGGCACCAGCGTGCAGGAAGCCGCCAAGAAGACCGCCGAGACCGCCGCCAAGGCAACCAAGCTGAAGTGAAGCCGGCGCGCCGCGGACGCGGAGCGGGCTTTCACGACGAAACGGCCGGGCCGGTGCATGGCTTCGTGATGAGGTGAAAATCACCTCGCTGGAGCGTGCTCGTGCCCGGTTCCGTCTATCGCGCAGGCATGCCCTGCCGGAACCGTGAAGGAGAGATCCGATGGCTAAGCAGACTATCCCCGGCAAGGCGCCGGTCAGCCTCGCACCGGTCAAGGCGCTGAGCGAGCCGAAGCCGGTCGCACCGGTCATGCCGGTTGCGCCAGTCAAGGCTCCGGAGGCCAAGCTCGTGGAAGCCAAGCCCTCGGTCGAAGTGAAGCCTGCCGCCGCTCCCGTCGCGGTCGCGCCCGCCGCCAAGGTCGAGCCCAAGCCCGTTGCGGCTGCTCCCAAGCCCGCCGCGCCCGTGACGGCCGCGCAGAAACCCGTCGCTCAGCCGGTGGTGAAGCCTGCTGTCGTGGCAGTCGCTGCGCCTGCATCGAAGCCCGTCGCGAAACTTGTTGCCGAGCCCGCCAAGCGCGTCGCCTCGCAGAAGACCAAGGTTGCGAAGCCGGCCGCCAAGGTCGCTGCCCCCGCCGTGAAGGTCGAGACTGCCAAGGTCGCGGCTGCGAAGCCTGCTCCGGTCAAGCCGGTCACCGTGCCGGCGCCGGCCAAGGTCGTCGCCGATCTGGTCAAGGCGCAACCCACTCCCGCCAAGGTCGAGCCTGTTGCTGTGAAGCCTGTCACGCCGGTTGCGGCCAAGCCTGCTCCCGCTCCGGCCAAGGTTGTCGAAACAGCTCCGGCCGCTAAGACCGTCGCCGCTCCTGCCGTCGTCACCAAGCCGATCGAGACGCCGAAGCCGTTCGCCGTTCCCGCCTTTTCCGCCACTGCTTGGCTCGAGCCGACCCTGGCGCTGACGCGTGCCTTCGGCGCCGTCCAGGCCAAGGTCCTCGATCATGCCTGCGCCGAGCTGAAGGCGACGCTGGGCGAGGTCGAGACGCTGGCGCGCACGCAGAGCACTGCGGACGCGGTCGCGCTCCAGGCCAAGGCCTTCCGTCGCAGCTACGAATCCTTCGCCGCCCATCTCGGCGATCTCGCCGCGACGGCCCGCCAGGAGTTGCCGCGTCGCTGATTTTGGAAGCCGGCGCGGTTTTCCACGCGCCGGCCCGTATTTGCCGTTGCATTCGGCGAGGCGTGGCACTAGGTTCCGCGCCGTCGCCGGAACGCTTCCGGGCGCCGCGACATCAGGCGCAAGCCGTGCAGCCATAGCTCAGTTGGTTAGAGCGCTAGATTGTGGATCTAGAGGTCCCCCGTTCAAGCCGGGGTGGCTGTACCATCCTTCTCCCAGAAGTTCAGTGACACAGGCGGGCTGGACCCGGCGCCGGGTCCTTTGCGATGATCGGCGTCCATGGATGCTGGCGTCCCAGCCATGCTGGCCGGTCTTCCCTCGATGCTGCGCTCCACCTTCATCGCTCTCGTCATGCTGATCGTGGTCCTGACGGTCACCGCATGCGGCGCGCGAGACGAGCTTCGGTCCACGACGTGTCGCACGCACAAGGCCGGGGCTGGCGAGTTGACCGAGTGCGAATGACATCGCCTCGTCCGGTGCGGAATGCCCGGGCCCGGCTGCTCATCCAGACCGTCTGTTGGGAGATCAGCGAGCGTGGTTTTGTCTTGGCGCCTCGTTAAAGCCTCGGTTCGGGCTTGATCAGGCAGCGACGTTCTGCCGGTCGGGCGGTCAGTGGAGTTTTGAATCGTTATATATATAAATCATTGTAATTGCTTGACTTTTTAGTCGATGCTAGGTTCCTGGGCTTCCGCTGCCGCGTTTCCGAGCAGAGTTCCAATATGGCTGGTCCAGATGTTTCCGGTCCGATACATGCTGATCGCGAGGCTCATCCGGTGGGCTCGGTGACAGCTAAGCTCATGAGAACGATCGTCAGTGCCGCGGTCTTCAAGGGCGAGCGGGAGGTCGGGATCGACCACCACGGCGAGATTTATCGCCTGAGGATCACGCGCCAGGGAAAGTTGATCCTGACGAAATGAAGCGCGGTGGATGAGAGCCGCCAATCCAATAGCGGGCCAGCGAGGCGGCGGGGCTTTGCCCTTCGTCGTTGGGCGGGGCGCTCGCAATCGATAGAGGATGACAGATGATGAGCAACGCCGATGAAGCAGGCGTGCGCAGCGCGCGACTGCCGCAACGCCAGCGCCACAGCCTGGTGCTGCGGCAACTGGAGGTCCTGCGGGTGACCGAGCTCAGCCCGTCTATGCGACGGGTAACGTTGGGCGGCCCGGAGTTGGAGGGCTTCGTCAGCGTGGGCTTTGATGACCATGTGAAGATGTTCTTCCCCGCTCCTGGCGAGACTCGCCCCGTCCTGCCTGTCGCGGGGCCGGATGGGTTGACGTTCCCGGAGGGTGGGCAGCGCCCGCTCGCGCGGGATTTCACGCCACGGCGTTACGATCCGCGGGCGGGTGAACTCGATATCGATTTCGCCATTCTGCATGACGGACCTGCTAGCCGTTGGGCCTCCGCGGTGAAGCCGGGCGCGCCCGCCTGGGTCGCGGGTCCGCGCGGATCTTTCGTCATTCCCCTCGACTTCGACTGGCATCTGCTGGTTGCGGACGAAACCGGCCTTCCAGCCATCGCGCGACGTCTCGAGGAGCTCCCCGGGAACAGCCGGGCGCTGGCCCTCATCGAGGTCGCAGGTGCCCCCGAGGAGCTGGCGCTGCAATGCCCGGCCGGAGCCGATCTGGTCTGGGTTCACCGTGGCGAGGAAGTGGAAGAGCCCGGCGTGGCATTGCTGGCCGCCTTACGCGGCCTGTCTTTCCCCGACGGCGACTATTTCGCCTGGCTCGCCTGCGAGTCCGGCGTCGCCAAGCGGTTGCGCAGCGTGCTCATCGAGGAGCGTGGCGCGAACCGCAAATGGGTCCGCGCCCACGGCTATTGGCGTCGGGGGGCAGTCGCCGTTCATGACGACTTCGACGACTAAAGCTGCGCCCGCTTAGCTTGCCCGCATCGGCAAGATTGCCGCGGACGCGCTCCTGCGTTCGGTGACGCGACGCATGCCGCCGCTCTGGCGACTGTCGCCGCTGCGGCCCTGTCTTTCTTTCGACGTACGGAACCTCGGAAAATACGAGGCATGGCGGAGCCGGCGGGCTCCGCCATGCCCTTATTGCCCGGGGCGCGATTCCTCGCTCAGAACGTGCCCTTGATGCCGG
Source organism: Rhizobiales bacterium 2SD (assembly GCA_005502805.1). Lineage (GTDB taxonomy): Bacteria > Pseudomonadota > Alphaproteobacteria > Rhizobiales > Beijerinckiaceae > Allobosea. The sequence continues at coordinate 400,310 of SCMY01000005.1, forward strand.
CGCCGAACATGCGCGGTTCGGTCATGCTCGCCTCGGTGCCGCCAATGCCGCGGTTCTGCTGCATATAGGTCGGCTTGCGCTCGTCGAAGATGTTCTTCACGTAGCCATAGACCTGCAGATTGTCGGTGATCTGATAGCTCGCGCGCATATCCGCGATCGTATAGGGCTTGATCAAATAGAGGCGCGTATTGGCGACGTCGGAGTAATAGCCGTCAGTGTGGCGGAGCTGGGCGGTCAGGTTGAGCTTGCTCGTGACGTCCCAGCTGACGCCGAAGCTGAGCATGTAGCCCGGCGACTTCGCGAACTCGTTGCCCTTGTAGCCGGTATTGGCGGCGATCTTGTCGATCTCGGTGCGCAGCAGGCCGGCGCCGGCCTTGAGCGTCAGATTGTCGAGCAGGCGATAATCGGCGTTGACCTCGAGCCCGTAGGCGTGGGCCTTCTCGGCATTGATCGCATAGGACTGTACCACGCCCGTCGTGAGCACGACCGGGATGAAATACTGGGCGTTCTGGAAGTCGGTATAGAACAGGTTGCCGCTGACGTTCAGCCGGTTGTTCAGGAAGCTGGCGCGGGTGAACAGCTCATAGTTCCACAGCGTCTCCTCCTTGAACGGCTGCCAGCGGCCGGCGGTGAGATTGAGCGAGACGCCACCGGGATTATAGCCGCGGTTGACCAGCGCGCCGACCGTCCAGTCCGGCGTCACCGCATAGGCGATCGAGGCCTTCGGCAGCACCGCCTGGAACGTCTTGTCGTAGTCGACGCCCTGGGCCGCGAAGACCGTCCTGCCCTCGCGCTCGATCTGGTCCTGCTGGAAGCGCAGCGAGCCGGTGAAGGTCCAGCGATCGGTCGGGCGGTAGCTGACCTCGCCGAAGACGCCGAGATTGCGCTTGGTGTCGTCGAAGGTCGACTGGCCGGTGAGATAGAGGATCTCGTCGGTCTTGGTGTGGGCGTAGTAGACGCCGGCGACACCGCTGACGACGTCGCTCTGGTCGCCATAGGTCAGCCTGAGCTCGTTCGAGATGTTGGTCTGGTTGATATAGGCGTCGCCATTGCCGAGCAGGCCGGTCTTCCGGCTCACCGAGAGGCCGGTGACTTGCGTCTGGTTGAGCAGCTTGAAGCGGTTGCCGAAATCATAGCTGAGATCGAGGATGCCGGTGTTGGAATTCTGCTTGAAGCTCGGCATCGTGGTGGTGACGTGCTTCAGCCGGCTGAACGGGAACGAGGCCGCTTCCTGGCTCGGGCGGTTACTCTCGTTGCGCGAATAGGTCAGCTTGGCCTCGAAGCCCGGCAGCTCGGTCGGGCGCCAGAGCAGCTTGGCGCGCAGGTTCAGGTTCCGGAAGTCCTGGTCGGCATAGCGCCTCTGGAAGCCCGGGTTGATGTAGTCGATGAAGGTGTCGCGGCCGGAATAGTCGAGCGTGATCCGCCCGGCGAGCTGCTCCTTGATGATCGGGCCGGACAGCATCAGCGCGGTGCGCCGGGTCGCATAGCTGCCGTATTCCGCGAGGAAGCCCGCCTCCGGCGTGAAGGTTGGGTCCTTGGTATTGACGATGATCGCACCGGCGATCGCGTTCGCCCCCTGCGAGGTCGTCTGCGGCCCGCGGAAGACCTCGATGCTCTTCACGTCCCAGGGCGAGACCGCGCCGAAATAGAACTCGTTGTAGCTGAGATAGTGGCCGTCGACATTGATCGTCGCGCGCGGCACCGTGCCACCCCAGAACGAGTTCTGCCCGGTGAGCGGGCCTTGCGTGTCCTGGCCGCGGATGATCGGGGCGCTGACCGTGTCGGTGTAGGTCACGTTGGGAGTGCCGACGAGAATCTCGGACACGGTGGCGTTCCCCGTGTTCTCCCGGGCGATGTCCTTGTCGGTTTTGACCGAGACCGATGAGGCCGTGTTCTTCAGGTCGCGCTCGACCTTCTCGCCGGTGACCGTGATCGCATCGAGCTCGATCGTGCCCGCAGGCGGAGCCGGATTGCTCTGCGCGAAGGCCGGCACCGCTGCGGCGACGGCGACGAGCGATGCGAGGCTGACGCTGCGCATCAGGACAAGCTTGGACGACATGATGTTCCCCACCACCCGAGTCTCGCTGGCTGGGGACAGGGCCGTGGCTCGCGAGTTTGCAATGAATGATCCTACAGTGCGGGACACGTTCCGCATGTCAACATGAACGAGGCACGCCGCCCTTCTTGCCAGCGATGCTGTGCTTTTCCGGTCGCAGTCAGCGGGTCCACTGGCTGGCGATGTTTGGAAGCGCTCGAATGAGAGCGCTGCTTGTCCCGGCGCGGCTCCCGGTGCGACAAAGCGCATGCCGGTGTCCGGCGTGCCCTTCCGCCGCGATTCGCATGATGACGAGCCTCAGCACCAAACGTTCCGCGACGATCCAGTCCGTCTCGATCGCCGCCCGCTTCCTCGACATCCTGGCCAAGGCGGACGGCCCCCTGGTTCTGGGCGAGATCGCCCGGCGGGCGCGCACCGGCTCGTCCACCGCCCATCGCTACATGCAGAGCCTGGTTCGGGAGGGGCTGGCGGCGCAGGACGAGGTCACCGGCCATTACGATCTCGGCCCGGCTGCGCTGAGCATCGGGGTTCGCGCGCTGAGGCGTATCGATGCCGTCGAAGTCGCGGCGCGCGCGATGAAGGCGCTGGCCTCGCGCATTGCCGCCAGCTGCGGCGTCGCGATCTGGACGGAGCGCGGCCCCACCATCGTGCGCTGGTATCGCAGCACCGATTTCGCGATCAGCACGGTGACGCTGGGCGACGTCCTGCCCGTCGACAACACCGCCTGCGGCTTCGTCTTCCAGAGCCATCTGCCGAAGGACGCCATCGCCGCCGCCCGCAAGCTGCAGCCGGCCTCCTTTCGCGGCAGCCGGCCGCCGGGAGAGGTGCTCGATGCCGTCAGGCGCGATGGCGGGGCGGAGCTCAACGAGCACCTGTTCTCGCTGCTCACCGGCAAGGCCGCGCCGGTGTTCAATGCGATGGGCGAGATCGCTTGCGTCGTCACCACCGTTTCCTTCGTCAAGACTGCCGAGGCCGAGGGGCATCGCGAGGCGCTGTTCGCGGCGGCACAGGCTGCGACGCGGGACTCGGGCGGCTAGAGCCATCTCACGGCTCGCCCGCGAGGCGCAGGTGCTCGCGCAGCGTCGTACCCTCGTAGTCGTGGCGGAACAGGCCGCGCCGAGCCAGCGCCGGTACCAGCTCCTGCAGGAACAGCTGCAATGATCGCGAGGAGCCCCCGGGTATCGCGATGACGCCGTCGATCGCGCCCGCCTCGAACCAGTCGACGATCTCGGCCAGGACGTCGCCGACGGTTCCGACGCAGACCCAGTGGGCTGAGCCGACGACTTCGGGCCGGGCCAGCACCTGCTCCACCGTCGGGTGATTGGCCAGGATGAAGCGTCGCAGCAATTCGGCATGCGTGCGGCTACGCACCGGCGTTTCGACGGGCGGCAACATCTCCGGCGTCACCCGCGCTTCGGGCGGCAGGTCGCCGAGATCGAGCCCGAGGACCGATTTCACCGAGTTGCGACGCTGTTCCGCGGTGAGATGGGCGTGCGCCCGTGCATGCAGGCTCCAGGCCTCCTCACGCGTCTCGGCGAGGAAGAAATGGAGCCCCGGCAGCACACGCACCGAGTCCGGACTGCGGCCATGCCCCTGGGCGCGTCGGCGCAGATCGTTGCGCAGCTCGATGCCCGCCTCACGATCGGGCATGGCGGCAAAGGTCGCGTCGGCGATTGAGGCGGCGAAGTCGCGCCCGACATCGGAGGCGCCGGCCTGGAACAAGGGCGGTGGCCCCGCCACATGGCCAGGCACGTTGAGCGGCCCTGTCACGCTGAAGAATTCGCCGCGATGGTCGATCGCCGTGCTTGGCGCCGCGCCCGTCAGCGCCTCATGCGGATAGCTTCGCCATAGCCGGCGCATGACGTCGGTGAACTCGGCCGCCTTGCGATAGCGGACCTCCGGCGCCGGCATCGGCGCATCGCCGAAATTCTGTGCTCCCTCGATCGAAGTGACGATGTTGAGCCCGGCGCGCCCGTTGCTGATCCAGTGTAGCGACTGGATCTGGCGAGCCACGACATAGGGCGGGTTGAAGCTGGTCGAGACGGTGGTGACCACCCCGATCTTGTCGGTCTCGCGGGCGATCGCGGTCAGCAGGAGCGTCGGGTCGAGGCCGACGAAGCCGTTGCCCGCCATGGCCGGATGCAGCATGAGGTAGTCGGGCTTGAAGACGAAATCGAGCTTCGCCCGCTCCGCCATCCGGGTCAGTTCAAGATTGAACGCGACGGGATCGCTGACGGGCCGCGTCTCCGCGCTGTTCGCCCCACCCTTCAGCCAGGTCGGTGTGAGGCTCAGCCCGATATGGAGCCGCCTGGTTTCAGCCACGGTTCCGGCCTTTCGGCACGATCAGCGGCGTCCCCGCGACGGGATCGGGAATGACGACGCAAGGCAGGCCGAAGACCTCTTCGACCAGCTCGGCCGTGACGATCCTTGCCGGGTTGCCTTCGGCGAGGATCGCGCCGTCCTTCATCGCAACGAGATGGGAAGCGTAGCGGCAGGCCTGGTTGAGATCGTGCAGCACCGCCACGATCGTGCGCCCCTGTCTGTTCAGCTCGGCGAGCAGGTCGAGCAGCTCGATCTGATGGGCGATGTCGAGGAAGGTCGTCGGCTCGTCGAGCAACAGGATCGGCGTTTCCTGCGCCAGCACCATCGCGATCCAGACTCGCTGGCGCTGGCCACCGGAGAGCTCATCGACCGGGCGCGCCGCCAACCCGGCGATCTGGGTTGCCTGCATGGCGGCTGCGACGGCGATCTCATCGGCCTTTGACCATTGCCGCAGGAAGGACTGGTGCGGATAGCGACCGCGGGAGACCAGATCTGCGACGCTGATGCCGTCGGGTGCGATCGCGCTCTGCGGCAAGAGGCCGAGCCGCCTCGCGACCTCCTTGGCCGGGCGCTCGCCGATCTGCAGGCCGTCGAGGATGACCTGGCCGGAGGAGGGGGGAAGCAGGCGCGACAGCGCGCGCAGCAAGGTCGACTTGCCGCAGGCATTGGGGCCGACGATCACGGTGAACGAGCCATCGGCGATCGCGAGCGAAAGGCCGGTCGAGATCGTGCGCGCTTCGTAGCGCAGCGTCACCGTGTTGGCGTGGAGACGGCAGCCCTCAAGGCCGGGCTGACTCGCCACCGCGTGCCCGATGGTGCCGATATCCACCGATGCGCCCGCATGCGGCCAGTTCGTGCTTCTACGCCATAGTTTGTCGAGCATTGGAGTACTTTATAATTCTTTCAATTATCAAGTTGTGCGCGCTCTGAACTGAGCCTGTAGCACTGATTCTGGGTTTGTCTTGTGCCAGTTGCAGGTTTCTGCGGCATCTTATACTCGATACGCTGCTCGCAGGGGCGGGTTCGTATTGCATTGCAGGATGCGATCCGCCATGAGGAATGTCTAGCGCTCAGGCGACGCATCGCGGGAGGCCGGACAGCAGACTGTGCGGGCGCTCGCGGCCTGCGGATGCGCGCTCGATTTGAGAAGTTTCGACCAGAAGCAGCGACGATGCCCATCACCAAGCTCTTCATCGCCATCGTCGCCATCGCTGCGACCTTAGGCGCCAATGGCGGGCCGGCCCGCAGCCAGGACGCCGGCTGGCCTCGCACAATCAGGCATGCCGCCGGCGAGCTGACTCTGGCCAAAAGGCCGCAGCGCATCGTCTCGACCACGCCGAGCGTGACCGGCATCCTGCTGGCGATCGAAGCGCCCCTGCTCGCGAGCACGGCGACGACCCCGAGCCCCCTCACCGACGCCAAGGGCTTCTTCTCGCAATGGGCTGAAGATGCCGACAGGCGCGGCGTCAAGGTGCTCTATCCTAACCTGAAGTTCGACATCGAGGCGGTGCTCGGCTGGAAGCCGGATCTCGTGATCGCCTCGACCACCGGCGCCGACAGCATCCTGCCGCACCGTGCTGAGCTGGAGGCGCTGGGCGTCCCGACCCTGGTGGTCGACTATTCGAGCAGCAGTTGGCAGGAGCTGGCGAGCGAGCTCGGCAGGGCGACCGGCCTGGAACAGGAAGCGGCTGCCGCGATCGGTCGCTTCGACACTGATCTCGCCGCCGCCGCGAGCGCGATCGCGGCAAGCGGGGCCAAGGCCAGCATCGTCGGCTACAATATCGCGGGCAGCTATTCGGTGGCGCGCGTCACGAGCCCCGTCGCCAAGCTGGTGACGGGGCTCGGCTTCGAGGTCGTCGGCCTGCCGCCGGAGCTGCGGCCGAATTCGGCGCGCCCCTCCGATTTCGAGTTCTTCTCGCGCGAGAACCTCTCGGCCGCGATCACTGCCGACACCGTCTTCCTGTTGCGCGCGACCGAGAAGGATGTGCAGGCCTTCCTGGCCGAGCCGATTCTCGCCAACCATCCCGCCATCGCCGGCAAGCGGGTCTATCCGCTTGGCCTGACCTCCTTCCGTATCGATCCCTATTCCGGACGCCAGATTCTCCAACGGGTGCGCGCGGGCTTTGCAAAGCCATGAGGCAAGGCAGACGCCGATGGTGCCTCGCCATCGGCATCATCGCGCTCGCTCTCCTGGCATTGGTGAGTCTGGCGGTCGGCTCGCGGTCGGTCCCGCCCGCCACCGTATTCGCCGCGCTGCGGTCCTATGATCCCGGAAACGACCTTCACCTGATCGTCTGGCAGCTGCGCGTGCCGCGTCTGATCACCGCCATCCTTGCCGCGACGGCGCTAGGCCTTGCCGGAGCGATCATGCAGGCGGTTACGCGTAACGCGCTCGCTGAGCCGGGCCTGCTCGGCGTCAATGCCGGCGCGGCGGTCGCCGTTGTGCTCGGTGTGACCTTCCTCGGCCTGACACGGCCTGTCCACTATGTCTGGCTCGCGATCCTCGGCGCCGGGTTCGCTGGCGCCGCCGTGTTCCTGCTCGGGCGGGCGCACGAGACCGGGACCAATCCGGTCCGGCTCGTGCTCGCCGGCGCAGGCCTTTCAATGGTGCTCATCGCGATCACCGGCATCGTCATCCTCAACGCGCCGCCGACCGCCTTCGACAATTTCCGGCACTGGGCGGCGGGCTCCGTGGAGAGCGCCAGCTTTGAAGCCGTCGCTGTGCTGGCCGTCATGGTCGTGGCGGGCCTCGTCGCCGCGCTGTCGATCGTCGGCGGCCTCAACGCCCTGGCGCTGGGCCAGGAGCTGGGCCAGGCGCTTGGCGCTGCCCCACACAGGATCTGGTTGTCGGCCTGCCTTGCGGTGATGCTGCTGGCAGGCGCCGCGACCGCTACCGCCGGGCCGATCGGCTTCGTCGGCCTGATCGCCCCGCATCTGGCGCGTGCCATTGTCGGGCCAGACCATCGCTGGATCCTGCCGTCTTCGGCGCTTTTTGCCGCCCTCTTCCTGCTCAGCGCCGATGTCGTCGGGCGCGTGGTCGCGGCCCCTTCGGAGATCGCCGCGGGAATCATCGTCGCGCTCATCGGCGGCCCCTTCTTCATCATGGCGGTGCGCAGCTTCCGGATGAGCCGGCCATGAGTACACGTGTCGCGCCGCTCAGGATCGGCCCCTTCTCGTTGCTCTGGCGCCCGCGGACGGCGTTGGTCTGCGCCATGCTCTCCGGCGTCGGCGCTGCGCTCGCCGTCATCCTGCTCGGCACCGGCACACTCGCTTTCACACCGGCAGAGGTCGCCGACGCCTTGTTCGGCCGCGCCGAGAACCCGATGGCCCAACGCGTCATCTGGGGTCTGCGGCTGCCGCGCGTCGTCATCGCGACCTGTGTCGGGGCGGCACTCGGCATGGCGGGCGCGATCTTCCAATCGATCTCGCGCAATGCGCTGGGCTCGCCCGACATCATCGGTTTCACCACCGGAGCGGCGACGGGCGCGATCGTTCAGATCATCCTCTTCGGTGCCGATCCCCTCGCTGTCGCGCTGGCAGCGGCGCTGTCCTGCATGGCGACGGCAGCGCTCATCTTCCTGCTGGCGCTGAAGGGACGCGTCACCGGCGGCTATCGGCTCGTGCTGATGGGTATTGGTGTTGGCGCGACGTTGACGGGCGTCAATACGATGCTGCTGGTGGCCAGCGATCTCGACCGTTCGATCTCCGCCCAGATCTGGCTCGCAGGCTCGCTTTCTGCACGCAGCTGGTCGCACGCGGTGCCGGCTGCGCTCAGCCTGGCGCTCATCGCGCCCGTGGCGCTCCTCTACTCCCGGCGCCTGGCTTTGCTCGAGATGGGAGACGACGCCGCCAGCCAGCTCGGCGTAGCCGTCGAGCACTCACGGCTCGCCATGGTGATGACCGCCGTCGGGCTGACCGCGATGGCGACCGCCGCAGCTGGCCCGATCGCCTTCATCGCCCTGGCCGGCCCGCAGCTGGTGAGGCACCTATGCCGGTCACCCGCCGTGCCGCTACTCCCGGGCGCAGCAATGGGGGCTGTCCTGCTGCTCGCTGCGGACTTGATCAGCCAGCGCTTCCCGTCGGGGCTCAACCTGCCGATCGGGCTGACGACCGGGCTTCTGGGCGGGCTCTATCTGCTCTGGCGACTCGTCCGGAACGAACGGGTCTGAAGGCTTGCAATGTGGTTCGCGAGTGAGCCGGCACAGGGTTCCGCAGGCGATTGCCGGAGCACCCGTTGCTGGCCTAGCTTGCCGCGCCACCAGCTTCCGGAGTCCGCCATGCCCAGCAAGATCGATCTCCTCAACCCCGCCTCGCTCTCGCCGCCGACCGGCTATTCGCATGTCGCCATCGTCAAGGCGGAGCGGCAGATTCACGTGTCCGGCCAGGTCGCCTACGACCCGATGGGCAAGGTGGTCGGGGAGGGCGACATCGCCGCCCAGGCCGAGCAGGTCTACGCCAACCTCGCTGCGGCGCTGGCTGCGGCCGGCACCGATTTCACGAAAGTGTTCAAGCTGGTGACCTATGTCGTCGACCTCTCGACCGAGAAGGCCGTCGCTCTGCGCAAGGTGCGTATGAAATACCTTGGCGACGGCCCTTACCCGGCGAGCACGATGGTTGGTGTCACTGCGCTCGTCGATCCGCGCCTGCTGATCGAGATCGAGGCGATCGCGGCGTTGGATTGAGGCGCCGCCCGCAGGGCTTGCGGCAGGGGACGGCGCTCGCCATATCTCAATCACGCGGTTGGGTTCGCCTTTCGCGTGCGGAGTGCTGCGCAAGCGGGCTCCGGTAGTTCCAGAGGCGCCTTTCAAAGGGCTTCGTGATGACGCGTCCGCCTAGCCTGTCGCATCCCTTCCTGCTCGGCTTCGACGATATCGAGCGGGCACTCGACCGTGTCGCCAAAGGCGCCGGCGATGGCTATCCGCCCTACAATATCGAGCGCATGCCGCGCACGGAGGACGAGCCCGACAAGCTCAGGATCACGCTCGCGGTGGCCGGATTCTCGCGCGACCAGCTCGAGATCACGCTGGAAGAGAACCAGCTGACCATCCGCGGCCGGCAGGTCGACGACAAGACGCGCCATTTCCTGCATCGCGGCATCGCCGCGCGGCAGTTCCAGCGCTCCTTCCTGCTCGCCGACGGCATGCAGGTCCTGGGGGCTGATCTCTCGAACGGGCTACTCGCGATCGATCTGGCCCGTCCGGAACCGGAACGGCTTGTCCGGCGTATCGATATCATGAGCCGCGACTAGTTCTCTGAGGACTACAGAAGATCGGTATGTGGGGGCATGCGGTTTGCCTTCCGTTCATGATCAGGAGTCACAATCAAAACCGCCTCGCACTGCTCTGAAGGAGGGCGCGATGACCGAGACCAGAAACAGCCCCCTGACCACGGCCGAATTCGCCGCGCTCGGCAACGGCCAGGTCGCCTATCTCAAGCCGATCATGTCGGATGAGTTGGCACGCATTTTCCCGCAGGCGCCCGAGATCGAGCCCGGCCTGCAGCTCTTCGCGCTGCTGGCGGCCGATGGCGCGCCGATCCTGGTGACCGATTCCCGCGAGGCCGCCACGGCCAACGCCTGGGAGCACGATCTCAGGATGGTCAGCCTGCACTGACCCGAACCTGTCTATGCCGTCGTGGGCGCGATGCCCTCGACGGCGGCGACGAGGCGCGCGATGTCGTCCGGCGTCGACAGGCGATGGTCGCCGTCCTTGATCAGGGTCAGCACGACCGGATCGTGCGGCAGATGCTCGACCAGCTTGAGCGCCTGGCCATAAGGCACGTCGGGATCCTTCATTCCCTGCAGGATATGGACGGGGCAGCCGGTTTCGAGCGGCTGCCCGAACAGGAGATGGCGCCGTCCGTCCTCGATCAGCGTCCGCGTGATCGGCATTGGCTCCGGCGAATATTCCGACGGCCGCTGCCAGACGCCATCCCTGAGGATCGTCTCGCGGATCGCCTCCGGCATCTGCGCCCACATCAATTCCTCGGTGAAGTCGACCGCCGGCGCGATCAGCACGAGGCCAGCGGGTTGCAACTGCGGCGCGGTCTTGCGCAGCTTCAGCGTCGTCAGCAGCGCGACCCAGCCGCCCATCGACGAGCCGACCAGCACTGCCGGGCCTTGCGCATGCGCGGCCAGAACCGCCTGCGCGTCCTCGATCCAGTGCGACATCGTCCATTGCGCGAACTCGCCGCTCGATTCGCCATGACCGGCATAGTCGAAGCGGATGAAGGCGCGTCCTGCGCGCTCCGCCCAGGCGGCGAGCGCTTCGGCCTTGGTGGCCCGCATGTCCGAACGCAGGCCGCCGAGCCAGACTACCGGCGGGCCCTTGCCGGCCTGCGCCAGCACCGCGATCTCGCGGCGTTCTGCACCGGTGCCGACGCTCAGAAATTGCGGCTCAGGCCTCATCACCCTATTCTCTCCTGTGATGAACCGGGTGGAAGCAGGCATCGCGTGCTGCATTCCCGCCCGATTTAGTGATCATCAGCACCCCGATAGCATCGGCGAGTCGCCAAGCAGAAGGCCCTTTCGAGCAGTGAACACCTCCCTGCGTTCCGGCGCGCAACTCTCCCTGCCGTCGACCGAGACGCATCCGCTGGCCGGGCGCACCGTGCTGCAGATCATCCCGGAGCTGGAAGCCGGCGGGGCCGAGCGCACCGCGGTCGACATCGCCGCCGGGCTGACCGAGGTCGGCGCGCGGGCGCTGGTCGCGACGGAGGGCGGGCGGCTCGTCGCCGAATTGCAGGCCAAGGGCGGCATCTGGCTGCCGTTCCCTGCCGCCGCCAAGAACCCGGTCTCGATGCTGCTCAACGTCCGCACCTTCGCCCTGCTTTGCAAGCGCGAGCGGGTCGAACTCGTCCATGCCCGCTCGCGCGCGCCGGCCTGGGTCGCGCTGGCGGCGACGCGGGCGCTGAAACTGCCCTTCGTCACCACCTATCATGGTTCCTACAACGCCCGCTCGACGGTGAAGAACCTGTACAATTCGGTGATGGCGCGCAGCGACGTCGTCATCGCCAACTCCGGCTACACCGCCGATCTGATCCGGGCGCGCCACCCCTTCGCCCGCGACCGCATCCGCGTCGTCCATCGGGGCACCGATTTCTCGGCCTTCGCACCGTCGGCGGTCAGCCCGGAGCGGATCAGCGCCCTGCGCAGCGCCTGGGGCGTGGAGCCGCATCAGCGCATCGTGCTGCTGCCCGGCCGGCTCACCGGCTGGAAAGGCCAGAAGGTGCTGATCGAGGCGGCGCGCCAATTGCGCGATGCCGGCGACGCCGACACCGCCTTCATCCTCGCCGGCGATGCGCAAGGCCGCGACGGTTACGTCCGCGAGCTCGACGACGCCATCGCCAGGGGTAAGCTCGAAGGCCGGGTTCGGCGCGTCGGCCATTGCGCGGACATGCCGGCAGCTTTCCTCGCCGCGGCGGTCGTCGCGGTACCCTCGACCGAGCCGGAGGCTTTCGGCCGCGTCGCGGTCGAGGCGCAGGCCATGGGCACGCCGGTCGTCGTCTCCAATCTCGGGGCCGTGCCGGAGACGGTCCTGGCGCCGCCGCAGATCGCCCCGCAGGAGCGCACGGGATGGCATGTCCCGCCCGACGATGCGGCGGCGCTCGCCGAAGCCTTGCGTGAGGCGCTCGCGCTCCGGCCTTCGGCGCGAGATGCGCTGGCGCGCCGCGCCAGACTTCATGTCGAGCGTCACTTCTCGTTGGCCTCGATGGTCAATGACACACTCGATGTCTATTGCGCCCTGCTCGGGCGCTGAAACCGTCTGATCCATTGACAACGCTTCGCGTTGTGCAATGTGTCTCACCAACGGCGCGACGCGCGCCATTCACAGGAGAATACAGCCATTCGTCGTCCCTTCCGTGCCGCACCAGCCCCCGTCAAGGACGGTCCTCGCGCCAACCGCGACATTCGTGGCGTCCGCGACGTCCAGCTCATCGACGATACCGGCGCCAACCGTGGCGTGGTCTCGTTCTTCGAGGCGCTCAAGATTGCCGAGGACGCCGGTCTCGATTTGGTCGAGATCGCCCCCAATTCGCAGCCGCCCGTCTGCAAGATCCTTGACTATGGCCGCTTCCGCTTCCTCGAGCAGAAGAAGGCGTCCGAGGCGCGCAAGAAGCAGCGCACCATCGAGATCAAGGAAATCAAGCTTCGCCCCGGCATCGACAAGCACGACTACGACGTGAAGATGAAGGCGATGCACGGCTTCTTCGAGGAGGGCGACAAGGTGAAGGTCACCCTGCGCTTCCGCGGCCGTGAAATGGCCCACCAGGATCTCGGCGTGAAGGTGCTGGAGCGCGTCAAGGCCGACACGGTCGAGGTCGCCAAGGTCGAGAGCGACTGGCAGCTCGAGGGCCGCCAGATGGTCATGGTGCTCGCGCCCCGATAAGCCGAAGGCTGCGCGATGGCGCCGCATTCGGACCTGTCTTTCACAAGGCCCGGCCGTCTCGGCCGGGCCTTGTCGTATCGGCGGCGATCTAGCTGACGGAGCGGATGATTTCGCGATAAGCCGCTTCGGGGAAGGCCTTGAGCGTTTCCGTACGGACATTGCCGAGCATGGCCAGCTGCAGGCAGAAGCGCGCCTGCACCGCATCGTCCGGTGCCTCGCAGACCAGGACCATGTCGTACGTGCCCATGGTCATGAAGAAGGCTCTGAATTCGCCGCCCATATCTTTCAGCGCCTGCTTGGCCATATCGAGACGGTTGGGCGAATCCCTGAGGTTACGTGCGCCCTGGTCGGTCCAGTTGAGCAGCATGATGTAGGTCGTCATCGCGCTTCTCCCCGAAAGGCCCGGCCTTTCGTCGGAAGCTGCCTACGGCGGCCCGCCTGTCGCCGCGCGGTTCCGGATGGCCGTTGACCATCCGCCGGGCCTGCCTCGCCACTCTAGCACCGCCGGCGGATGTCGGGCAGGGCTATAGGCCGAGCAGCCGCTTCAGCTTGCGCACGGCGCTATCCGGTGTCGTCAGCACCGGCTTTCCCGTCGCTGCCGCGACCGCCGTCGCCGCCCGCGCCAGGCTGAACTGCGCCAGTGCGATCGCGTCGCACTCGGCCAGATCACCGGCCGCCAGCGCCGCCAGCCGGTCATGCTCGGCTCCGTCGCCGCGATCGAGCGCGGCAAGCGCGCCTTCAGCCAGCTTCGGCATGACCGTCAGCGATCCCGGGAACTCCGGCGGCATCGATTGCAATGTCGGGCCGAAGCTGGCGAGCAGGCCGATCCGGCTGCCGACTCCTTCCGCTTCCTCGATCATAGCTTCGTTCGGCTTCAGTACGGGCAGGGGCGACAGCGCGCGCTGCACCGCCTCGATGCAGGGCCCGAAGGCCGAGCAGGTGAAGAGGATGCCGTCGGCGCCGGTGGCGCGCGCATAGCTGGCGAGGCTGAGGAAGCGCCCGGTCATCGCCTGCGTGATCCGCCCGTCGCGGGCAAGATCGGCCGAAAGGCTGTCGTCGAGCAGGTTCATCAGCGTGGCCCGCGGCCACAGCCGCGCGAACGCCGCCTCGATCGGAGGCGGCGAATGGCGCAGCGCGTGGATCAGCGCGATCCGCATCAGCGGATCGGATGCGGGTATTGCAGCCCACCCTTCGAGGCGAGATCGTTCAGGCCGCGCTTCAGTTGCAGCTTCGAGCCCATGCCGACATTGCGCTCGAAGCTCTCGCCGTAATTGCCGACATGCTTGATCGCGCGATAAGCCCAGTCATTGGTCAGGCCGAGGCCCTCGCCGAACTTGCCCTCGACGCCGAGCAGGCGCTTGATCTCGGGATTGCCGGATTTCAGCTGCTCGTCGACATTGGCCTTGGTCACGCCGAGCTCTTCGGCATTGAGCATGGCGTAGTGCACCCATTTCACCAGCGCGAGCCAGCTCTCGTCGCCGCGCTTCACCGCCGGGCCGAGCGGCTCGCGCGAGATCAGCGTAGGCAGGATCACGAAATCGTCGGGCTTTGAGAACTTCAGGCGCTCGGCGGCCAGGCCGGAGGTGTCGGTGGTGAAGGCGTCGCAGCGTCCGGCCTCCAGCGCCTTCACGCCCTCTTCATTGGTGGCGAAGCCGATGATCTCGTATTTGAGTTTGTTGGCGCGGAAGAAGTCGGCGAGATTGAGCTCGGTGGTCGTGCCTTGCGTCACGCAGATCGAGGCGCCATCCAGCCCCTTCGCTTCGGCGACCCCCAGCGACTTGCGCACCATGAAGCCCTGGCCGTCGAAATAATTGATGATCGGCCAGGACATGCCGGCCGAGGTGTCTCTCGACATCGTATAGGTCGCGTTGCGGGCGAGCATGTCGACCTCGCCCGACTGCACCACGACGAAGCGCATCTGCGGCGTCGTCGGCACGAACTTGACCTTGTTCGGGTCGTTGAAGATCGCCGAGGCGACGGCGCGGCAGAGGTCGATGTCGAGTCCGTCCCAGCGCCCGTCCGGTCCCTGCAGGCCGAAGCCGGGCAAGGCGATGTGGTTGCCGCAGATCAATTCGCCGCGCGCCTTGACGCGTTCCAGCGTGCCGGTCTGGGCGCTGGCGGCGCCAGCCAGGCCGAGCGTGGCGAGGCCGGTGAGGAGCAGATGTTTCAATGACTTCATGGTGGTTCCCCTGTTGTGGAAGCACCGGGCTCTGTCGGCCCGGATTGTGGTCGAACTTCAGGCCGGTCGGGCCGAGGCCAAGCTTGCATCGACTGCCTCGCCCAGCCGCTCGACGATGGTGTCGACGGTGGCGGCATCGATGATGAAGGGCGGCGCCAGCAGGACATGATCGCCCGCCGTGCCATCGGCGGTGCCGCCCATCGGGTAGATCAGCAGGCCGCGCTCCTGTGCCGCCTGCTTGATCCTGGCGTTGAGCTTGAGTGCCGGGTCGAACGGCGTCTTGCTCGAGCGGTCGGCGACGATCTCGACGCCCCAGAAATGGCCGCGGCCGCGAATGTCGCCGACATGGTGATGGTTGCCGAAGCGCTCGCGCAGGCGCTGCTCCAGCCGCGCGCCCTGCCTGCGGACATTGGCGAGCAGGTCGTCGCGCTCGATCACCTGCTGCACCGCGAGCGCGGTGGCGCAGGCGAGGGGATGGCCCACATAGGTCTGACTGTGTGGGAAGACGCCCGAGCCCTGCCTGACCGCCTCTACGACCCGCTTCGAGGCCAACATCGCGCCGATGGGCGCATAGCCGCCGCCCAGCCCCTTGGCGATCGCCATCAAATCGGGCGCGATGCCTTCCTGCTCGCAGGCATGCAGCGTGCCGGTGCGGCCCATGCCGCTCATGACTTCGTCGAGGATCAGGAGCACGCCATGGTGGTCGCAGATTTCGCGGATGCGCTTGAAGTAGCCCGGCGCGGCCGGCACCGCGCCGAGCGTCGCGCCGACCACGGTCTCGGCGACGAAGGCGCAGACAGTCTCGGGACCGAGTTCCAGGATCTTTGCCTCCAACTCGTCGGCGACGCGTAAGCCGTATTCTTCGCTGGTCTCGTCGGCCCGGCGGCCGCGATACTCGTAGCAGGGCGAGATGTGATGGCCCTGCATCAGCATCTCAGCGAAGGGCGCACGATCCTTCATTCTGCCACCGACCGAGAGCGCACCTAGCGTGATGCCGTGATAGCTCTGCCGGCGTGAGATGAAGTTGGTGCGACGCGTCTCACCTTTCTCGACGAAATAGTGCCGCGCCATCTTCAGGCAGGCCTCGATCGCCTCCGAGCCCGAGCTGCAGAAATAGACGGATTCCATCCCGGCTGGCGCCCGTGCGATTAGATGATCTGCGAGCTCCTCGGCCACGTCGGTGGTGAAGAAGCTGGTATGGGCGTAAGCGAGCTTGTCGATCTGCGCATGCATCGCCGCCAGAATGTCGGGATGGCCATGGCCGAGGCAGGAGACGGCGGCGCCACCCGAAGCGTCGATATGCTCGCGCCCATCACGGTCGCGCAGCACCATGCCCTCGCCGCCCGCCGCGGCCGGATAGGTCTTGCTCAGCATGCGATGCAGGATATGGCTCATCGATGGCCTCGCCTGATGGGTCGGGGAGTGAGGAAGGTGCCGGCCGCGTCGAGCGCAGCCTCATGACGGGTGATCGCGTCGAGCGCGGCCTTGCCCTTGCGTGCCGTCATCAGCGCTGCCAGGCATTCGACCGCGGCGAAGGCCGGCGTCATCGTGTGAAAGAAGGACGGCGTCTCCGTCCTGACCAGCAGGGCTACGTCGGCGATGGCGGCGAGCGGGGAGAGCGCGCTGTCTGTCAGCGCCACCACCGTCGCGCCGCGTTCCCTGGCGATCTCGGCGGCCTGCACGGTCAGGCGCGTATAGGGCGCGACCGAGACGGCAAAGAGCGCATCGCCCGGGCCGATCCGACGCAGCGTGTCGATGCCGCGCCCGCCGGCACCGTCGGCGAGGACGGAGCCCGCCCCGATCAGGTCGCGGATATAGTCGAGCATGAAGGCGGCCGGGAAGGCCGAGCGCAGGCCGAAACAGAACACCGTCCGCGCCTCGCTCAGGAGGTCGGCGGCCTGCTCGAGGCGAGCAAGCGCCTGCGGTTCGCGCAGCGCCTTCAGATGCTCTGTCAGCGCCGCGAACATGTCCTGCGCGATCGCACCCGGGCCTTCCTCGCCATGGCGCTGCATCAGTTCGCCGGCGCGGCCGGCAAAGCCTTCCGGCCGCCGCCGCAGCGCCGCCGCATGGACGGCGCGGAGTTCGTCATAGCCCTTGAGACCGAAGCGCTGCGCCAGACGGGTGAGGGTGGCCGGCGACAGGCCGGCGCGCTTGGCCTGTTCGCGCGTGGTCAGCAGCGCGACATCGGCCGGATGGTCGAGCACCCAGCGCGCCGCCGCCTGCAATTGCTGCGGCAACTGCTCGAAGCTCTCGGTGAGGCTCGCCGTCAGGCCGGGCTTGTCCATGCGCCGGACTTTAGCAGCGTGGGTTTGAATGTGAAACAGATTCCTTGATTAAATGTAGTTGAAACATTTGTTTCAGGTTGACTCATCGCCTGAACTGACGGCCGGCCTTGCTCAGCTCCGAACCAGCAGCCCGTCGAGCATCAGGTTGAAGGCCTCGATCGCCTTGTGTGAGGTCGCCTTCGGATCGGGCGCGTTCGCGATCCACTGGGCGGCATACTGCGTCGCGCCTGCGATCAAACGTGCCCCGGCCTCAGGATCGATCGGAGCGATCGCGCCACTCTCCGCCAGCTTGGACAGGCTCTCCGTCATCGAGCGGATGCATTCGCTCAGCGTCGGCCAGTCCCAGGGATCGCCGAGCGCGGCGGGGCCGTCGCGCAGCATGATGCGCTGGATTTCTGGGTCGAGCGCCAGTTCAATATAGGCGGTGCATTCGTCGCGGAAACCGGTCCAGGGATCGCTAGCCTTCGCCGTGACCTCCCGCATATGTGCGTTCATCTCGCCGTCGATTTCGGCGATTACTGCGACCAGCAGGCCCTTCTTGTCGCCGAAGTGATGGTAGAGCGCACCCCGGGTCAGCCCGGCCGAGGCGGTGAGCTCGTCCATCGAGGTCTGCGCATAACCGACCGTGCCGAACGCGGCGCGTGCCGCCGCGATCAGCTTGGCGCGGGTCTCGGCGATCATCTGGGTGCGCGGCTTGCGCATCGTCCATGTTCCTTTCGCATACGGCGCGTATGTGAATTGACATACGTTTCGTATGCAACTACTCATGTCACATACGCAACGTATGTCAATTGCGCTTCCAGATTGCGCCTCGATGTGACGGAGACGTCCATGCCTAACCCCTATCGCGAGATTTTCCGGGCTCCCGGCTCGGTCGGCTTCTCGGCCGCCGGCTTCCTCGCCCGCATGCCGTTCTCGATGCTCACCATCGGCATCGTCACCATGCTGTCCCAGGCGCGCGGCGAGTACTGGCTCGCAGGCGGCGTCGCCGCGACCTTCGCGCTCGCCAATGCGCTGATCGCGCCGCAGATCTCGCGGCTGGTCGACCGCCACGGTCAGAGCAAGGTGCTGATCCCCGCGACGCTCGCGACCATCGTCGCGCTGATCGGACTGATGCTGGCGACGCGCCTGGAGGCGCCGATCTGGGTGCTCTTCCTGTTCGCCGCTCTCGCCGGGCTGGAGCCGAGCATGATGGCGATGGTGCGCGCGCGCTGGACCGAGATCTACCGGGATACGCCGCATCTGCGCACCGCCTTCGCCTTCGAATCGGTCGTCGACGAGGTCATCTTCATGGTCGGTCCGGTGATCTCGATCGGGCTCAGCGTCATCTGGTTCCCGGAGGCCGGTCCGCTCGCGGCGACGATCCTGCTCGCCGTTGGCATGGCCCTGTTTGTCGCCCAACGCGCAACCGAGCCGCCGGTGCATCCGCAGGGCGTCAGCGAAGGTGGCTCGGCGATCCGGCTCGTGCCGGTGCAGATCATCGCGCTGCTGATGGTCGCGCTCGGCGTGGTCTTCGGCACCGCCGAGGTCACCGCGGTCGCCTTCGCCGAGGCGCAGGGCAACAAGGCGGCGGCGAGTCTCGCGCTCGCGGCCTATGCCGCCGGCTCCTTCATCACCGGTCTTGTCTTCGGTGCGCTGCGCCTGCGCCTGCCGCTCGCCACGCAATTGCTGCTCTCGATCAGCCTTGCCGCGGCGACGACCTTGCCGCTGCTGTTCGTGTCCTCGCTGTGGATGCTCGGCACCGTGCTCTTCATCGCCGGCGCCTCGATCTCGCCGACCGTCATCGTCGCGATGGCGCTGGTCGAGCGGCACGCGCCGGCCACGAAGCTGACCGAGGGTATCACCTGGGTGATGACCGGCATGGGCATCGGCATGGCGGCGGGCTCGGCCGCCTCGGGCTGGCTGATCGATCTCTACGGGGCCAGCACCGGCTTCTATGTCTCGGTCGCCGGCGGGTTCTCGGCACTGGCGATCGTCGCGATCGGGTTCTGCCTGATCGCCGAGCCGCGGCGCGCCGGCGAACCGGCGCTCGCCTGAGCGGACAGGGAAGGCCGCGCTTGCACGGGCGCGGCTTTTCTGTCATAGGCGCCACCTTCGATCGCCCGGCTGATAAGGGCTGCCGTGGCGGTCGTACTTTGCTTCCCAAAGCAAAATTGAAGCGGCGCATTGTTCGCGCTCGCGACCTATGAGGAGCTGAAATGCCCAAGATGAAGACCAAATCGGCCGCCAAGAAGCGGTTCAAGATCACCGGAACCGGCAAGGTGCTCTACGCCCAGGCCGGCAAGCGTCACGGCATGATCAAGCGGACCAACAAGCAGCTCCGCAATCACCGTGGGACGAACGTTCTTTTCGAAGGCGATGCCGCCAACGTGAAGAAGTACTTCCTGCCCAACGGCTGACGCCCCCTCACTTTTCCGGAGATCAAACATGGCTCGCGTGAAACGGGGCGTTACGTCCCACGCCAAGCACAAGAAGACATTCAAGGCCGCCAAGGGCTTTTATGGCCGCCGCAAGAACACGATCCGCGCCGCCAAGGCGGCCGTCGATCGGTCGATGCAGTACGCCTATCGCGACCGCAAGAACAAGAAGCGCACCTTCCGTGCGCTCTGGATCCAGCGCCTGAACGCTGCGGTGCGCGAGCACGGCCTGACCTATTCGCTGTTCATCGGCGGTCTCGCCAAGGCCGGCCTCGAGCTCGACCGCAAGACCCTGTCGGCCCTCGCCATCGACGACGCCGCCGCCTTCGCCGCGGTGGTCGAGACGGTCAAGGGCGCGCTCGGCGCCGAGGCCAAGGCCGCCTGAGCGGACTTGCCCGATCGGGATACGAAAGGCCGGCGGAAACGCCGGCCTTTTTGTTTGGGCTCACCGTTATGCTCGCCCTTGTGGCGAGCATCCACGTCTTGAACACAGCACGCGATCAGCGAAGTGAAGACGTGGATGGTCG
The DNA here is from genome assembly GCA_005502805.1 of Rhizobiales bacterium 2SD. Taxonomy (GTDB): domain Bacteria; phylum Pseudomonadota; class Alphaproteobacteria; order Rhizobiales; family Beijerinckiaceae; genus Allobosea. Next base: position 420,483 of record SCMY01000005.1, read on the forward strand.
GGACAAGCCCGACCATGACGTGGAAAAGCGGGATCGCTTACGTCTGCACCCTATCCACCGCCTTCGGCGTCCAGCTTTCGCCGGCGCCGGCGACGATACGCTGATAGGCCTCTTCGGGCGTGTCGGCGTAGCAGAACAGCTTGAGGTCCTCCGGCCGGATGAAGCCGGCTTCGCGCATCCGCTCGAGATTGATCAGCCCCTGCCAATAGGCGCTGTCGTAGAGCACGATCGGTACCGGCGGCATCTTGCCGGTCTGCACCAGCGTCATGATCTCGAAGAGCTCGTCGAGCGTGCCGAAGCCGCCGGGGAAGACCACCAGCGCCTCCGCCCGCATGGCGAGATGCATCTTGCGCATCGCGAAATAATGGAAGCGGAAGGTCAGGTCCGGCGTCGACCAGGCGTTGGGCTCCTGCTCGTGCGGCAGGGTGATGTTGAAGCCGATCGAGACCGCGCCGGCCTCGGTTGCGCCGCGATTGGCGGCCTCCATGATGCCCGGCCCGCCGCCGGTGGCGATGACATGGTGCTTGCCGCCATCCTTGCCGTCGAGCGCGCCGCCGCGCTCCGAGGCGATCCTGCCGAACTCGCGCGCCGCCTCGTACCAGGGATTGCCCTCGCGCACCCGCGCCGAGCCGAAGACGACGATGGTCGAGACGATGCCGCGGGCGCGCAGGGCGTCCTCCGCCTTCTGGTATTCGAGCATGAAGCGCGCCCCGCGCGTCGAGTCGCCGAGCAGGAAGTCCTGGTCGAGCGCGGCGATCCGGTAGGAGGGCGAATTCTTCTGGGCGCTGTTGTCGGGCATGCTTGGTCTCCGTCGTCCGGACTGCATAGCTGCGCCGGGCCTCTCCTGTCGCCCCTTGCGTCCAAGGTAAGGATGATTGCGACGGGATTGTCATGAAGCCGTGGCTAGAGTGGCGACAGCGCCGAGAACTGCGTGAACGGGATGCTTTGCCAGCGTGATTGGACTGGCATCCGCTTGCCGGAGCCCCTAGAAGGTGCCTCGCAAACAGGCTGAATTGGCATGAACGACATCAACACCCTTCGCGATTCCCTGGTCGGGGAGATCGAGGCGGCCGGCGACGAGGCGGCGCTCGAGCAGCTGCGCATCGCGGCGCTAGGCAAGTCCGGCTCGGTCTCGGGCCTGCTGAAGACGCTCGGCACGATGACGCCGGAGGAACGCAAGGAGCAGGGGCCGCGCATCAACGGCCTGCGCGATGTCGTCCAGCAGGCGATCACCGCCCGCAAGGACGCGCTCGGCGAAGCGGCGCTGGAAGCGCGGCTCGCGAGCGAGCGGCTCGACATCTCGCTGCCGGTGCGCGAGGGGCCGGAGGCGCGCGGGCGCATCCACCCGATCAGCCAGGTCATCGACGAGATCACCGCGATCTTCGGCGACATGGGCTTTGCCGTCGCCGAAGGGCCGGATGTCGAGACCGACGACCTCAACTTCACCAAGCTCAATTTCCCGGTCGGCCATCCCGCCCGCGAGATGCACGACACCTTCTTCTTCGCGCCGGATGCCAATGGCGAGCGCAAGCTGCTGCGTACCCACACCTCGCCGGTCCAGGTCCGCACGATGATGTCGCAGGAGCCGCCGATCCGCGTGATCTGCCCGGGCCGGACCTACCGGATGGACTCCGACCAGACCCACACCCCGATGTTCCATCAGGTCGAAGGTCTCGTCATCGACAAGAAGACCCATTTCGGCCACATGAAATGGGTGCTGGAGGAGTTCTGCAAGGCGTTCTTCGAGGTCGAAGGCGTCAAGATGCGCTTCCGCCCGTCCTTCTTCCCGTTCACCGAGCCGTCGGCCGAGGTCGACATCCAGTGCTCGCGCAAGGATGGCGAGATCCGCTTCGGCGAGGGCGAGGATTGGCTCGAGATCCTCGGCTGCGGCATGGTCCATCCGAACGTGCTCAGGAATTGCGGGCTCGATCCGGACGTCTACCAGGGCTTTGCCTGGGGCATGGGCATCGACCGTATCGCCATGCTGAAATACGGCATGCCGGACCTGAGGCCCTTCTTCGAGGCCGATATCCGCTGGCTGTCGCATTACGGCTTCCGTCCGCTCGACCTGCCGACCCTGACCGGCGGGCTGACCTCTTAAACCTCACCGTGAGGGGAGACGCATGAACGGCGCGCAATGGGCTGGGCTGATCGCGGCAACGATGGTTGCCGCCAATCTGCTGTGCCTGACCATCGCCTTCGTGCGCCTGCGTCGGAAGCAGGCGCCGTCGCGCCTGCAGAAGCTCGCGCCGCCGGTGACGATCGTGCGCCCGGTGCGCGGCATCGAGACTTTCAGCCGGGAGACGCTGACCTCCGGGCTGGAGCTCGACTATCCCCAGTACGAGACGATCTTCTGCGTCGCCGATGGCCATGACCCGATCGTGCCGCTGATCGAGGAACTGATCGGGGTCTATGGTCCGGAGCGCGTCCGCCTGATCGTCGGCGACGTCGCGGTGAGCGCCAATCCCAAGCTCAACAACTGCGTCAAGGGCTGGGAAGCGGCGCGCCATGACTGGGTCGTCCTCGCCGATTCCAACGTCCTGATGCCGAAGGACTATGTCCAGCGGCTGATGGCCTCCTGGCGCGACGACACCGGCCTCGTCTGCTCGACGCCGGCTGGCTCGCGGCCGGGCTGCTTCGGCGCCGAAGTCGAATGCGCCTTCCTCAATACCTTCCAGGCGCGCTGGCAATATGCCGGCGAGGCGCTCGGTTTCGGCTTCGCCCAGGGCAAGTCGATGCTCTGGAACAAGCCGTTCCTCGACGCCAATGGCGGCATCGCCGCGCTCGCGGCCGAGATCGCCGAGGATGCGGCCGCGACCAAGCTGGTGCGCAAGGCCGGCAAGCATGTCCATCTCGTTGGCCAGCCCTTCGAGCAGCCGCTCGGGCCGCGCAACCTGCGCGATGTCGTCCAGCGCCAGTTCCGCTGGGCGCGTCTGCGCCGCGTCACCTTTCTGCCCTTCTTCGCGCCCGAGATCCTGGTCGGGCCGCTGGTGCCGGCCGTGCTCGCTGGCTTCGGCGCGCCGGCCTTCGGCTTCCCGCCCTGGCTGGGCGTGCTCGCCGTGCTGGCGCTCTGGTATGCCGGCGAGATCGTGCTGGCCAGGAGTGTCGGCTGGTTCGTCAACTGGCGGACGCCGCTGGCCTATCTGGCGCGCGATCTCGCTTTCCCCGGCATCTGGGCCTATGCCTTCGTCGCGCGCGAAGTCAGCTGGCGCGGCAATGCCATGAAGATCAAGGCCGATGGCGAGGACGAGCTCAATCAAGCCGTCCCGGCGCTCTCGGCAGCCAATATGCGTAGCGACGGAAGACCATGAAGTTCACCCTCTCCTGGCTCAAAGAGCATCTCGACACCACCGACTCGCTCGACACCATCACCGAGACGCTGACCCGGGTCGGCCTTGAGGTCGAAGCCGTCGAGGACAAGGCCAAGGCGCTCAGCGCCTTCACCATCGCCTATGTCATCGAGGCCAAGCAGCACCCGAATGCCGACCGGCTGCGCGTCTGCATGGTCGACACCGGCTCGGGCGAACCGGTCCAGGTCGTCTGCGGCGCGCCCAATGCTCGCACCGGCATGAAGAGCGTGTTCTCGCCGCCCGGCACCTATATCCCCGGTAAGGACATCACCCTCGGCAAGGGCGTGATCCGCGGCGTCGAGTCGAACGGCATGCTCTGCTCGGCCGCCGAGCTGCAGATCTCCGAGGATCATGATGGCATCATCGACCTGCCGGAGGATGCCCCGCTCGGCCAGCCCTACGCCACCTATGCCGGCCTCGACGACGCCGTGATCGAGATCGCGGTGACGCCGAACCGCGCCGATGCGCTCGGCGTCTCCGGTATCGCCCGCGACCTCGCTGCCGCCGGTCTCGGCACGATCAAGACCCCGCCGGTCCAGCCGGTGCGCGGCGCCTTCCCGTGCCCGGTCGACCTCAAGCTCGATTTCGCCGAGGAAGACCGCAATCTCTGCCCGGTCTTCGCGCTCCGTCTGATCCGCGGCGTCAAGAACGGCCCGTCGCCGGAATGGCTGCAGGCGCGCCTGCGCGCCATCGGTCTGCGCCCCATCAACGCGCTGGTCGACATCACCAACTTCATGACCTTCGACCGCAACCGGCCGCTGCACGTCTTCGACGCGGCCAAGGTCAAGGGCGATCTCGTGGTGCGCCGCGCCAGGGATGGCGAGGAGGTGCTGGCGCTCGACGGCCGAACCTATGCGCTGACTTCCGACATGGTCGCGATCTGCGACGACAACGGAGTCGAATCGATCGCCGGCGTGATGGGCGGCGAGCATTCCGGCTGCGACGAGAACACCACCGACGTGCTGATCGAGAGCGCGGTCTGGAACACGCTCAACATCGCCCGCACCGGCCGTGCGCTCGGCATCAACTCCGATGCGCGCTACCGCAACGAGCGCGGCATCGATCCGGACTTCACCCGTCCCGGCCTCGACATGGCGACGCAGATGGTCATCTCGCTCTGCGGCGGCGAGCCTTCCGAGGTCGTCGTAGCGGGCGAGCTGCCCGACAGCCCCGGCGCCATCGACTTCCCCTGGTCCGAGGTCAAGCGCCTGACCGGACTCGACCTGCCGCAGGTCGAGATGAAGCTGGCGCTGACCTCGCTCGGCTTCCACGTCTCCGGCGCCGGTGACCGCGTCAAGGTCGCGCCGCCGTCCTGGCGCGCCGATGTCGAGGGCAAGGCCGATCTGGTCGAGGAGATCCTGCGCATCGCCGGGCTCGACCGCGTCGCTCCGGCGCCGCTGCCGCGCATCAAGGGCGAGGTGATCAAGCCGGTCCTGACCGTGCTGCAGAAGCGCACCCGCGCCGCCAAGCGCCTGCTCGCCAGCCGCGGGCTGGTCGAGGCGGTGACCTGGTCGTTCATCTCGCACAGCGCCGCCAAGCTCTTCGGCGGCGGCTCGCGCAAGCTCGTGCTCGCCAACCCGATCGCGGCCGATCTCTCCGATATGCGGCCGTCCTTGCTGCCGGGGCTGATCCGGGCAGGCCAGGCCAATGCCGATCGCGGCTTCGGCGATGTCGCCTTGTTCGAGGTCGGCCAGGTCTTCCAGAGCGACGAGCCGGAAGGCCAGCTCATCGCCGCCGCCGGCCTGCGCCGCGGCACGGCGAAGCTGGAAGGCGCCGGCCGCCATTGGGACGGCGCTGCCAAGAGCGTCGATGCCTTCGACGCCAAGGCCGATGTGCTCGGCCTGCTCTCCGGGCTCGGCGTTCCCGTCGGCGGCCTGCAGATCGTCGCGGGCGGCCCGGCCTGGGCCCATCCCGGCCGCTCCGCCACGCTGCAGTTCGGCCCGAAGGGCGTGATCGGCGCCTTCGGCGAGGTCCATCCGCGCGTGCTCAAGGCGCTCGACGTCAAGGGACCGCTGGTCGCCTTCGAGATCCATCTCGATGCGCTGCCGCTGCCGAAGTACAAGCCGACCAAGGTCAAGCCGAAGCTGGCGCTCTCCGACTTCCAGCCGGTGACGCGCGACTTCGCCTTCATCGTCGACAAGGCGGTGGCCGCCGGCGAGATGGCCAAGAGCGCCCAGAACGCCGACCGGGCGCTGGTCTCAGAGACGAGCGTCTTCGACATCTACGAGGGCACGGGCGTCGAGCCGGGCAAGAAGTCCGTCGCGCTGGCGGTGACCTTGCAGCCGACGCAGAAGACGCTGACCGACGCCGAGATCGAGGCCGTCGCGGCCAAGATCGTCGCCGAGATGGCCAAGCGCTACGGCGCCGTGCTGCGCGGGTAAGAAGGCGTCATGCTCGGGCTTGACCTGAGCATCTCAGGCCGGAAAGGGCGCCATCTGGCGCCTTTTTTGTTATGAGGTTCTCGGGTCTGTGCTTCGCTTCGCCCGAGAATGACACCTGAGGGTGGTCGCACCGGCCCCGTTATTGACCAGAATTGTGAAATAATCGGCGCAGGAAATCGGTTGAAAATCCGGGTATCGGCTCTGATTGTTGCAATCTGAGAGGCCTGATGTCGCTGGTCGAGCTCCCTGTCGCGGACGATCTGTTCCCCGGTTTCCGGCTGCTCGACGTCACCACGTCAGGTGCGCGCATCCGCGTCCGCACCGGCGGGGAGGGGGAGCCGCTCCTTCTGCTCCACGGTTATCCTCAGACGCACATCATGTGGCGGAAAATCGTTCCGGCACTTGCGGAACGTTTCACCCTGATCTGCCCGGACCTGCGCGGCTACGGCGATTCCGAAAAGCCGCCGAGCGCCGCCGACCATGCGCCCTATTCAAAGCGCGCCATGGCGCAGGATATGGCCGAGGTCATGAGCGCGCTGGGGCATAAGCGCTTCTTCGTCGGCTCGCACGATCGCGGTGCCCGCGTCGCCCACCGGCTGGCGCTCGACCATGGCGAGCGCGTGCTGAAGCTGGCGACCCTCGACATCGCGCCGACGCGCGAAATGTATCGCGACACGACCGATGCCTTCGCCCGCGCCTATTGGCACTGGTTCTTCCTGATCCAGTCCGCGCCGATGCCGGAGCGCATGATCGGCGCCGATCCGGAGTTCTACTGGACCAGCCGGCGCGCCTCGGACATGAAGCTGTTCGAGCCGGCGGCGCTCGCCGAATATCTCCGCTGCTTCCGCGATCCGGCGATGATCCACGCCAGCTGCGAGGACTATCGCGCCGCCGCGACGATCGACATCGCCCATGACGATGCCGATGGCGGCAGGAAGCTCGCTTGCCCGCTGCTGGCGCTCTGGGGCGAGCGCGGCGCCGTCGGCAAATGCTTCGATGTCCTGGCGCTCTGGCGTGAGCGCGCTGCCGATGTGCGTGGCCGCGCCTTGCCGGGCGGGCACTATCTCGCGGAAGAATTGCCTGATCTCGTCATCCAGGAATTCACCGCCTTCTTCGGAGAAGCCGCATGAGCCGCACCAACCGCGTCTACCGCATCGCCGCCATCGCCGGTGACGGCATCGGCAAGGAGGTCATGCCCGAGGGCCTGCGCGTGCTCGAGGCCGCCGCGAAGAAGTATGGTTTCGAGATCCAGCTCGACGAGTTCGATTTCTCCTCCTGCGACTACTACGCCAGGCACGGCAAGATGCTGCCGGACGACTGGAAGGAGAAGATCGGCGGCCATGACGCGATCTTCTTCGGCGCCGTCGGCATGCCGGCCGAGGTGCCGGACCACATCTCGCTCTGGGGCTCGCTGCTGCTGTTCCGCCGCGAGTTCGACCAGTACGTCAATCTGCGTCCCGTGCGGCTGATGCCGGGCGTGCCCGGCCCGCTCGTCGGCCGCAAGCCGGGTGATATCGATTTCTTCGTCGTGCGCGAGAACACCGAGGGCGAGTACTCCTCGGTGGGCGGGCGCATGTATGGCGGCACCGAGCGCGAGATCGTCATCCAGGAGACGGTGATGAGCCGCGTCGGCGTCGACCGCGTGCTCAAATACGCCTTCGAGCTGGCCCAGCGCCGTCCGCGCAAGAAGCTGACCTCGGCGACCAAGTCGAACGGCATCTCGATCACCATGCCGTATTGGGACGAGCGGGTGAAGGAGATGGCGAAGAACTATCCGGACGTCGCGGTCGACCAGTACCATATCGACATCCTGACCGCGCATTTCGTGCTGAACCCTGATCGTTTCGACGTTGTCGTCGCCTCGAACCTGTTCGGCGACATCCTCTCCGATCTCGGTCCGGCCTGCACCGGCACGATCGGCATCGCCCCGTCGGGCAACATCAACCCGACCGGCGAATTCCCGTCCCTGTTCGAGCCGGTGCACGGCTCGGCGCCCGACATCGCGGGGCAGGGCATCGCTAATCCCGTCGGCCAGATCTGGTCGGGGGCGATGATGCTCGATCATCTCGGCGAGCACGAAGCGGCCAAGGCGATCGAGGCCGCGATCGAGCGCGCCCTTGGTGACGCCCGCACCCGCACGCGCGATCTCGGCGGCAGCCTCAACACCGAGGCTGCCGGCAAGGCGATCGAACAGGCGCTGGCTTGACGACGAGATCGGCGCTGACCACAAGCAGTGGTCGGCGCCGAAAAAGACGTAAGACTTAAGGAGGGGAGACCAAGGTGCCGGATCTGATGTTTTCGCTGCTCGACGCCGCTCTCTGGGGCAAGCTCTTCGAGATCATCGCGCTCAACATCGTGCTGTCGGGTGACAATGCGGTGGTGATCGCGCTCGCCTGCCGGGCCCTGGCGCCTGAGCAGCGCGCCAAAGGCATCGCGCTCGGCGCAGGCGTCGCCGTGCTGCTGCGCGTCGCCTTCACGGTGCTCATTGCCTCTCTCCTCAACATGCCGTTCCTGCACATCGTCGGCGCGCTGCTGCTGGTCTGGATCGCGGTCAAGCTGATCATAGAAGACGGCGAGAGCGACGAGAATTCGGTCGCCGCCAACAGCAAGCTCTGGAAGGCGGTGCAGACCGTTGCCATCGCCGACATCGTCATGAGCCTCGACAACGTGCTCGCCATCGCCGCCGTCGCCAAGGATTCGATCCCGCTTCTGGTCGGCGGCCTGATCATCTCGATCCCGCTCATCGTGCTCGGGGCATCGCTGATCACCTCGCTGCTGACCCGTTTCCCGATCCTGGTCTGGGCCGGCGCCGGCCTGCTCGGCTGGGTCGCGGGTGAGATGTTCGAGAGCGACCCCTGGCTGATCGGCAAGCTCGGCGAAGCGCTCGCCCACCAACTGGAATACCCCGCTGCCATTCTGGGGGCCGTGCTCGTGCTCGGCCTCGGCTATTTCCTCAAGCAACGCCGGCCAGATCCGGCCCTCTAAGACAGGGACTGACCGACCTATGGATTTCTCATCTTCAGCCTTCTGGACGTCACTGCTCCAGATCATCTGGATCGACCTCCTGCTCTCGGGCGACAATGCGGTCGTCATCGCGCTTGCGGTGCGCTCGCTGCCGGAGAAGCAGCGCAAGGTCGGCATTCTGCTCGGCGCCGGCGCGGCCGTCGGCCTGCGCATCCTCTTCGCGGTGGTCGTCACCTATCTGCTCGCCGTCCCGTTCCTGAAGGTGGTCGGCGCGCTCCTGCTGTTCTGGATCGCGATCAAGCTCGCCAAGGGCGAGGAGGAGGCGCATGGCGACATCCAGGCCAGCGACAATCTCTGGAAGGCGGTCCGCACCATCGCCATCGCCGATGCGGTGATGAGCCTCGACAACGTGCTCGCCATCGCCGCGGCGGCCCGCGGCCATTTCGAGCTCTTCATCTTCGGCCTGCTCTTGACCATCCCGCTGATCGTCTACGGCGCCCGCCTGCTCTCCACGGTGCTCGAGCGCTTCCCGATCCTGATCTGGCTCGGCGCCGCACTGCTCGGCTGGATCGCCGGCGAGATGCTGCTTGGTGACCTGGCGGTGCTGCAGTGGCTGCAGGCGAACATGCCGAACTGGGTCGTCAGCGTGCCGGTCTCCGACACCAACCCGATCGGCCTCCTGCCCGCCAAGGTGCCGTTCTATACGGCGGCGACCCTCGGCGCGCTGTTCGTGGTGGTCGTCGGCTATCTCCTGAAGAAGAAGCCGGTCGACCAGCCGGGCTGAAGAATCCGGCTCAATCGAGAGTGACGAACGCGGCGGCCATGGCTTCATGGCCGCCGTTTTTCGTGAGGCGGATGACGCCGTTGGCGCGACGGCTGTTCCGCTCGTCGCTGACGGCGAAGCGGTCCGCCCCGTCGAGCTGGACCGAAAAGCTCTCCGGCGCGCACGCGAACCCGGTGCCCAGCGCCTTCACATAGGCTTCCTTGGCGCTCCAGAGCTGGGCGAAGGCCTCGGGCCGAGCTGGGGAAGACAGGCTCTCCAGCCAGCGCTGCTCGTCCGGATGCAGCATGGCGAGCGGCGGCTCGCTCACGAGTGCGACCTGCTCGACATCGATGCCGACCGGCCGATGCGCCAAAGCGATCGCGACGAGGCCCGCACGCGTCGCCAGCGACAAGTGCAAACCGGAGCCGCGCGGGCGCAGGATCAGCGGGCGTCCGGCCGGCTCATGCCCGATTTCGACAGCAGCTTCCGCTAGATCGAACTGGCGCGCCAGCAGCTTGCGGGCCAGCGAGCGTCGCAGCTCCGAGCGCTCCGGCAGGTTCGCGGGCTGCGCCTGCGTCGCAATCAGCCACGCTGCGGGCAGGGCTGGGGCGGTCTGATCGATCGAGGAAAGCCAGAACATGCCGCGGTTCTAGTTCACCGCAGGTCGGCGCGAAAGCAGATGGCCAAGCCCGCCCTGCGCTACGCTCATGCAGGCCCGGAGCTTGCAAGGCGTTGACGCCACACAGGGAAACCGGTTCGAGGATACATGCCTTCCGAAACGAAATCCGAGCCGCAGCCTGCGGCCCAGCTCACCCTTGCCGGTATGCGGCTCGGCCTGCGCCGCGTCTCCGTGCTGATGCCGGGCGTCATCGTCTTCGCCGTGGCGTTCGGCGCCGCAGCCTCGGCCAAGGGCCTCAGCCTGTTCGAGGCGGTGCTGATGAGCGCCGTGGTCTATGCCGGCGTCTCCCAGCTCGTGGCGATGGAGCTTTGGCGGCCGGAATGGACCTGGGGCGCGATCGTCGCGCTCGCCTTCGTCACCGCGACCGTCAATGCCCGCACCATCCTGCAGGCCGCGTCGCTGCAGCCCTGGTTCGCGCGCTATCCCTGGTTCGTGACGGCCTTCCAGCTCTCCTTCTTCACCGACGCCAACTGGCTGGTTGGTACGCGCTATCATGGCGAGGGCGGACGCGACGTCGGTGTCGTACTCGGCGCCGGTCTGGCGCTCTGGGTAGTCTGGGTGCTGATGACGATCCCGGGGCATCTGCTTGGCGCGCTGATCGCCGACCCTCGCAAATTCGGAATCGACATGGTCATGCCGATCTTCTTCGCGGCGATGATCGTGCCGCTCTGGCGCGGCAAGCGCGCGGCGCTGCCCTGGGTCGTCGCCGGCATCGTCGCTCTGGTCACTGCGCGCCTCGTCGACGGCTATGCCTTCATCATCGTCGGTGCGCTCTCCGGCGCCGTGGCGGGAGCTTTGCTCGATGACCCTGCCTGACCCTGGAAGCTGGGGACCCTATCTCGCCATCCTCGGCATGGCGCTGGCGACCTATCTCTGCCGTATCTCCGGTGTTGTGCTGATGAGCTTCATCCCGCTGACGCCGCGGGTGCGGCGCGGGCTCGCCGCCCTGCCGGGCTCGATCGTGGTCGCGACCGTGCTGCCGCTGATCGAGCGGCTCGGCCTCGCCGCTGGTCTGGCCCTGCTTGCGGCGATCACCAGTATGGTGATCCGGCGCAACGAATTGCTGGCGCTCGTGACCGGCATGGTGGTGGTTTCGCTGATGCGAGCCGCGGGCTTCTGAAAGCGGAGCACGATCGCGCAGGCGCCTGGCCGCCCTTGCGCCTGCCGCCGCGATCTATCACCGGCTGCGATCGCACCCATCACAGCAATCGTTCGCCGGTATGCGGCCGGCCTGTTGACGCCGCCTTGCCTGCGGCAGACGGTGCCGGCCAGCAACCTTGATCGATCGGAGCGCATGATGGCCTGGTATTCGCAGACATGGACCTGGTTCGACGGCGAGTGGCGCGAGGGCAACCCCGGCATCATGGGCCCGCGCACCCACGCCGCCTGGCAGGCCTCCCAGGTCTTCGACGGCGCCCGTCATTTCGACGGTGTCTCGCCCGATCTCGACCGGCATGCCGCGCGCGTGAACCGCTCCGCTTTGGCGCTCGGCCTGAAGCCGACCATGTCGGCCGAGGAGATCGTCGCCAAGGCCGCCGAGGGCGTGAAGAAATTCAGCGGCGGCGCCGCGCTCTACATCAAGCCGATGTACTGGGCCGAGGCCGACGGTCCGTCGACCATCATCGGCGACCCCGAGTCGACCCAGTTCGCGCTCTGCCTGTTCGAGGCGGCGATGGGCGATCCCGGCAAGGGCTTCTCGGTGACCAAGGGCGCCTTCCGTCGCCCGACCCTGGAGAACGCGCCGACCGATGCCAAGGCCGGTTGCCTCTATCCCAATAATGCCCGCGTCCTGCGCGAGGCCAAGGGCAGGGGTTTCGACAATGCGCTCGTGCTCGACATGCTCGGCAACGTCGCCGAGACCGGCACCTCCAACATCTTCCTCGCCAAGGACGGCGTGGTGAAGACGCCGGCCCCGAACGGCACCTTCCTGAACGGCATCACCCGCCAGCGCACGATCGGCCTCCTGCGCCAGGCCGGCGTCACCGTTGAGGAGACGACGCTGCGCTATGAGGATTTCGAGCAGTCCGACGAGATCTTCTCGACCGGCAACTATTCGAAGGTGATCCCGATCTACAAGATCGACGATCGCGAGCTGCAGCCCGGCCCGATGTTCCGCAAGGCCCGCGAGCTCTACATGGACTTCGCCCACAGCAAGGGCGCCTGAGGCCAGATGGCCCGGCTTGCCACCCGCCTAACCGAGCGCCTCGGGATCGAGCATCCGATCCTGTCGGCGCCGATGGCTCTGGCGGGCGGCGGGGCGCTCGCCGCGGCCGTGACCCGCGCCGGTGGCCTCGGCCTGATCGGCGGCGGCTATGGCGACGGCGGCTGGCTCGCCACGCAATATGCGGCCGCCGGCAACACCCGCACCGGCTGCGGCTTCATCACCTGGTCGCTGGCGAAGCAGCCGCATCTGCTCGGTGAGGTGCTGGCCTGCCAGCCGGCGGCGCTAATGCTCTCCTTTGGCGATCCCACGCCGTTTGTGGGCGAGATCGCCGCGGCCGGCGTGCCGTTGATCTGCCAGTGCCAGAACCTCGGCCACGTTCGCACCGCGCTGGCGGCGGGCGCCGCGATCATCGTGGCGCAGGGCGCCGAGGCCGGCGGCCATGGCCATAGCCGCGGCACCCTTCCGCTCGTGCCCGAGGTCGCCGACCTCTTGGCGCGCGAAAGTCGCGACACTCTGCTGCTCGCCGCCGGTGGCATCGCCGACGGGCGCGGCCTTGCTGCGGCGCTGATGCTTGGCGCCGATGGCGTCCTGGTCGGCACCCGCTTCTGGGCGAGCCGCGAGGCGCTCGTCCATCCGAACCATCACGCGGCAGCGGTCGCGGCGACGGGTGACCAGACGGTGCGCTCGGCGCTGCCCGACATCGCCCGCCGGCTCGATTGGCCGAAGCCCTTCGACATCCGCGTCAGCGACAACGCCTTCATTGCCGAATGGCGCGGTCGCGAGGCCGAACTGCGCGCCGCGATCGAACATGAGGCGCCGGCTTATCGCGACGCCTTCATGGCCGGCGATCCCGACAGAGCGGCGGTGGTCTTCGGCGAGGCTGCCGGCCTGATCTCGGATATTCCGTCAGCCGGCGAGATCGTCGCGCGCATGGTCGACGAGGCGGCCGAATGTTTGAAGTCTGGTGCCCGGCTGATCGTTGTCTGAGTTAGCGCAGCAGCCGCCAGAGCCCCGCCGATCTCAATCCCCCAAGCGCCACAACGCCATAGATGGCGGCCGCGACGATGCTGAGGATGGCGAGCGCGATCAGGCGCGGCTCGTAGGGGAACCGGATTAATGCCCCGTAAAGCGGCTCGGCCAGCAGGCGCGCGACCAGCGCGGCGAATCCCGCGGCGACGCCGACGATGATGATCAGCAGCGGCAGGGCACGATCAGGATTCGTCCAGCCGCGCTTCAGGGCCAGGCCATAGAGCGCGCCGAGATTGATCCAGGCGCCGCAAGCGGTGGCGAAGGCGAGGCCCGGCGCGCCATGGCTCTTCCAGAGCAGCAGCTTCAGCCCGACATTGGCGGCGATGGCGGCGAGCGAGACCAGCATTGGCGTGGTCGTGTCGCCGCGTGCCTGGAAGCTCGAGACCTGGGCCCGGATCAGCACGATCGCCGGCAGGCCGATCGCATAGGCGAACAGCACGGCCCCTGCAGCCTGCGTCGCCGCATCGTCGAAGCGGCCGCGCTCGAACAACGCCGCGACGATCAATTCGGGGATGGCGAGGAAGGCGGCGGCGAAAGGCGCGGCCGCGACGAGGGTCAGCGCGATCGCGCGGTTCTGCGCCGCCTCCGCTTTGGCTTCGTTGCCATTGGCGATGGCCCGGCTCATCGTTGGCAACAGCACCGTGCCGACGCCGATCGCGATCACGCCGAGTGGCAGCTGATACAGGCGCTCGGCATAATACAGCGCCGAATAGGCGCCTGCCGGCAAAAGCGAAGCGATGATCGTGTCGGCGAAGAGGGCGATCTGCACCCCGGCCGAGCCGATCACCGCCGGCCCGAACGCCTTGAGGAAGCCCTTGACCTCGCCGTCGAGGCGCGGCCGGGTCAGCGCCGCCGAGACGCCCGCCTGCCGCGCGGCGGTCCAGAGCAGCAGCCATTCCAGCACGCCGGCGATGGCGACGCCCCAGGCGGCGGCATGCGCCGCGCTCGGGAACAGGAAGGCGACGAAGAGCGCCCCGATCAGGCAGATGTTCAATAGGATCGGCGCCGCCGCCGCGGCGGCGAATTTGTCGACCGCGTTGAGATTGGCCGAGAGCAGCGTCACCAGCGTGATGAAGAGCAGATAGGGGAATGTGATCCGCGTCAGCGTCACCGCAAGGTCGAAGCGGACGGGATCATTGACGAAGCCAGGCGCCAGCAGCCGCACCAGCTCCGGCATGAACGGGATGGCGAGCCCCGCCAGGACGATCTGGACGAACAGGTTGAGCGAGAAGACGCGGTTCGAGAATTGCGCGGCGGCGGCCTCGCCCGATTGCTCGCGGATGCGGCTATAGGCCGGGATATAGGCCTGGTTGAAGGCGCCTTCGCCGAAGATGGCGCGGAAATGGTTGGGCAGGCGCAGCGCCACCGAGAAGGCGTCCATCAGCCCGCTCACGCCGAGCGTAGCTGCCAGCACGGTATCCCGCAGGAAGCCGGACAGTCGCGAGAGCAGCGTGAAGCCGCTGACGGAGAGGATCTTTCTCAGCATTGCGTCACTCGGGGCTGCCGAGGTCGGCAAGCCAGATTGAGCTTAGCCGCATAGCTGCGTCGCGGGAGATGGTCCAGCTGTCGCGCCTACCCGATCCCCGGCGGCAGCACATCGCTGCGCGGATGGGCGCTGCTTTGCTCGTCGAAGCCGACGCGCTCGCCGACCAGATAGAGCGGCCGGCGCTTCACCTCGGCGAAGATGCGCCCGACATATTCGCCGATCATCCCGAGCGAGATCAGCTGGATGCCCGAAAAGAACATGATCGAGACGATCAGCGAGGGGAAGCCGGGCAGGTCGGTGCCGAACAGCAGGGTCCGGACCATGAAATACAGGCCGGTCAGGGTCGCCACGATCGCGATCGCGACACCGAGCCAGGTCGCGATCTTCAGCGGCACGGTCGAGAAGGAGGAGATGCCATCGAAGGCGAAGCTGAACAGCTTGCGGAAGCGGAACTTGCTCTCGCCATGGGCGCGGTCGGCGACCGCGAAGGGCACGCCGGTCGCCGGGAAGCCGACCCAGGCATAGAGACCCTTCGAGAAGCGTGCCCGCTCGGGCAGGGCGCGCAGCGCCTCGACCACGCGCCGGTCGAGCAGGCGGAAATCGCCGGCGCCCTCGGGCAGTTCGGTCTCGCCGAAGCTGGCGAAGAGCTTGTAGAACGCCTTGGCGAAATTGCGCTTGAGCGGGCTCTCGCCCTCGCGGTCGGTGCGCTGGCCGTAGACGTTGAGGAAGCCCTCGCGCCATTTCGCCAGGAAGGTGGGGATCACCTCGGGCGGATGCTGCAGGTCGGCATCCATGATCACCACGGCGTCGCCATCGGCATGGTCGAGCCCGGCGGCGATCGCGACCTCCTTGCCGAAATTGCGGCTGAAGGAGATGGCATGGATCCGGCTGTCCTGCGCATTGAGGGCGCGTAGCGCGGCCAGCGTGCCGTCGCGGCTGCCGTCGTCGACGCAGATGATCTCCCAGGACGTGGCGTGGGCGTCGAGGATCGGCTCGAGCCGTGCGACCAGCGGCGCGAGATTCTCGGCCTCGTTGTAGACCGGCACCACGATCGAAAGCTGCGGTCGCGGAGCGGACGCCGGCAGCGTCGTAGAGGCGGAAGCGGGCGCGATCGCGGACAAGACTTTCAGGACCCTTATTGCTCGGTTAGGGCTGTACGCATGGAACCAGCCGCTGGCTGCATACACCAGAGCTGATGAATAGGGGGTAACAGCCGGCATGACCCGCAGCTTCGTGCTCTGCGCCGATGATTTCGCCATGACCGAGGGCGTCAGTCGCTCGATCCTGGAGCTGCTCGCGGCGGGCAAGCTTTCGGCCACCGGGGCGATGACCAACCGGCCGCACTGGCCGCGCCTGGCAGGCGAGCTTGCAGCTTTCTCTGGCCGAGCCGATCTTGGCCTCCACCTCAACCTGACCTGCGGCGCCCCGCTTTCGGCCATGCCCACGGCCGCGCCGTCGGGTGTCCTGCCGAAACTAGGCGAGCTTGCGCCATTGGCGTTGCGCTCGGGAGCTGCGCGTGCCGAGATCGCCGGCGAAATCAGCTGCCAGCTCGACGCCTTCGAGCAGCGGCTGGGCCGAGCGCCCGATTTCGTCGACGGTCACCAGCATGTCCATGTCCTGCCCGGCATTCGCCGCGCGGTGCTCGACGCGCTGGCGGCCCGTTACCCGGCTGGCTCGGTCTATCTGCGCGACCCCAGCGATTCGGTCGCGGCGATCCGCGCGCGCGGCGTCGCCGTCGGGAAGGCGCTGACCGTGGCTGGGCTTGCCACCGGCCTGCGCCGTGCCGCGGCCCGGCGCGGCATCCCGACCAATCGCGGCTTCTCCGGCTTCTCGCCCTTCGAAGCCGAGCGCGATTTCGCGGCCGACCTTGCGCGTTTCCTTATCCAGCCGGGGATGGCGCATTTGGTGATGTGTCATCCCGGCCATGTCGATGACGAGTTGATCGCGCTTGATCCGGTGGTCGCGACGCGGCCACTCGAGCATGCGGCCCTGATGGCGTTCGCGCCATCGAGGCTGCGGATCAGCCGGTTTTTGGGCAGGGACGAGGATTGACCCTGTCGGAGCGCGTGTAGGATCGCGCGCCCGCAATCGAAAATTTACCCCGTTCGTTCACTGTGCGGAATGGCAGTCCCGACAATCTGGGGATGTCGGTGTCTGGAGTCCGCGGAATATGAGCGTGATGGCCTGGTTTCAGTCGCGGGCGCAGCGATCGCAAGCGATTGCGCCGCAATTCGGCCAGATCGAGCGGGTGATGCGCTCGCTCAGCAGCCAGATCGCGGGCGCTGCTGTCGCCATTGTCGCTGTCGCGATCGTTTTCGTGGTCGTCGCGGCAGCCCGCTACAATGAAGCCAAGACGCGCGGTGATCTCGAACAGAAGATGATGTCGCTGACCGCGATGATCACCCATGCCTCGCCGCCGCTCATCCTGGCGCGTGACACCGTCACCTTGAGCTATATCCTCGAATCGCTGAAGCGCGATCCGGATTTCGACGCCGGGTTCGTCGCCGATGATCTCGTCGCCCTCGCCACGGCTGGACGCAACGACGATGCGCGACTGTCGTTGACGCCGAACAAGCTCAGCCGGCAGCTCGGGCGAGAGGCTTGGGACGTCCTGAGCGAACAGGATGCGGTGCGGCTTGAGGACAAGACCTATGTGACGCAGCTGCTCTCCGTGAAAGTCGGAGGCTTCAAGAAGCAGATCGGCTACGTCGCCCTGCGCTTCGACAAGACCCGGCTCGTTGCCCGGTCGGCCTGGGAGCAATTCCTGACCATCGGGATCGGCATCGCCCTTCTGGTCGTGCTCGGGCCATTGCTCTGGATCTCGCTGTCGCGAACCATGCGACCGTTGAAAAACATGACGCGGGCCATCGTCGGCATATCGGACGGTAAGCTCGACACGCCGATCGACGCGGTCGGCCGGCAGGACGAGATCGGTGCGATCGCCAGGGCGCTTGGCGTGCTCAAACTGCGCCTTGCCGAGAGAGCAAGCCTGCAGCAGCAGCAATTGACCACGGAAGCGGAGCGCCACCGTCATCAGAGGCACGTCGAGGAAGCGATCGCTCTGTTCCGCGGCGAAGTCGGCGTGGCGCTCGAGGCCTTCAAGAGCAATGCCGACCGGATGGGCGAGGCATCGGACGGGCTTGCCCGGGTCGCGGCGGAATCCTCGGAGCGTGCCGCTCGCGCCGCCCAGAATTCGCATGGCGCTTCGGCCAATGTCGAGAGTGCCGCACAGGCGGCCGAGGAGATGGGCGCTGCGATCCGCGAGGTCGAGTTCCAGATCCGCCGCGTCCGCACCGAGATCGTAGAGGCGGCATCCGCTTCCCGCGATACGGCCGGCACGGTGCAGGCGCTGGATGAGACGGCGCGGGCGATCGGCGAGGTGGTCAATCTGATCCGTGACATCGCCGCGCAGACCAATCTTCTGGCTCTGAACGCGACGATCGAGGCTGCGCGCGCCGGCGAGGCCGGACGCGGCTTCGCGGTCGTTGCGGCCGAGGTGAAGAATCTCGCCTCGCAGACCGCGGCCGCGACCGACCGAATCGTCAGCCAGGTCGGCGCCATCCAGGGCGCGACGACCGAGGTCGTCGGCGCGATCCAGAACATCGCCACCCGCATGGGCGCGATCGAGAGCTTCGCCAATTCGGTCGCGACCTCGATCGAGCAGCAGGCGATCGCGACCGGCGAGATCGCCAGCGGTGTCGCCATGGCCAGCACCTCGGCGCTCTCGGTGTCGAGCGACCTCAGCGTGCTGGCCGACAGCGTCGAGGAGACCGGCCGCTCGGCCGAGCAGGTCCGCCACGCCGCCGGCGAGGTCTCGGCCCAGGCGATGCGGCTCGATTCGACGGTCGACCAGTTCCTCAAGCGCGTCGCGGCTTGAACCTGGGTCGAAATGAAACGGGGCCCCGCGGGGCCCCGTCCGTATTCATTGATTGAATGTGAGATCAGGCCTTGGCGCTGTCGTAGAGCTCGGCGACGTAGTCCCAGTTCACCATGCTGTCGAGGAAGGCCTTGAGATAGTCGGGGCGGCGATTGCGGTAGTCGATGTAGTAGGAGTGCTCCCAGACGTCGACGCCGAGGATCGGCGTGCCGCCATGGACCAGCGGGCTCTCGCCGTTCGGGGTCTTGCTGACGGCGAGCTTGCCGCCCTTGACCTCGAGCCACGCCCAGCCCGAACCGAACTGGCCGACGCCGGCGGCGACGAAATCTTCCTTGAACTTGTCGACCGAGCCGAAGGAATCGACGATCGCCTTCTCCAGCGCGCCCGGCAGCTTGCCGCCGCCATTGGGCTTCATCCACTTCCAGAAGTGGATGTGGTTGTAATTCTGGCCGGCATTGTTGAACACGGCCGGGTTCTTGCCGTAGGAGCCCTTGACGATCTCCTCGAGGGACTTGCCCTCGAATTCCGTGCCCTTGATCGCGTTGTTGAGGTTGTTGACGTAGGCGAGGTGGTGCTTGTCGTGGTGGTACTCCAGCGTCTCCTTCGACATGTAGGGCTGGAGGGCGTCATGCGCATACGGAAGATCGGGCAGGGTAAAGGACATGGGGCCTCTCCTTGGGCTGTCGAAATCGCGACGTGAGAATGGCTGCAATGACGCAACGCTTGGGCAATGATTGCCCGGCGGAACACCCCGCCATTCGCCTGTTAGTTAAGCCCCTCGGCCGGCAGCGGCAACCGCCGAGGTCCGAGAATTCCGGCACGGCCGGCCTCGCATCCGGCGGGAGGGCGTGCGCGGGCCGTTTGATTGGCAATATCGGATGGTATCGATAGGTTAACTGCCGAGGCGGCAAGCTGTCGCAGCTCGTCTCGCCCCAAAGGAGCAAGCGTTGGTCAGGCTTTTCGTGGTTCTCGGGTTCGCCCTGCTGGCGGGCGGCGCCTATGCCATCGTCGATGGCTGGCCATATCGCGTCCTGGAGCGTGGCTTCACTGAAGTCATTCTGGGAGGACTGTCGCTGGTCGGCGGCTTGATCCTGCTCGCGCTCGCGGCCGTGCTCGCCGAGGTCCGCCGGCTCAAAGGTCTCGTCAGCGGGGCCATGGCGGCCCTTGCGCTGTCCGAGCCGCGCCCCGCCGAACGTGAGGTGCTGAACGAAAAGCCCTCGCATGGCGAGCCGGTCGTCGAGAAGGCGCTCGTGCCTGAGGGTGGCCATGGCGGCGCCGCGGCCACACTGGCGGCAGGCGCGGGCGCTGCCGTGATAGCCGGCGCACTCACCGGCCTGGCGAGCAGCGGGGATGCGCCGGACGCAAAGGCGAACGACAAGACGGATCAGAAGGCGGATAAGGCCGACAACGACACGGCGGAGAAGAGCGATGATGCTCGCTCCGATCGTGCCGAGGTCGCCGCCGAACCGTCGCAAGCGCCGCCGGCCGCGGTCGGCGAGATCGATGACTGGTTGTTGCCTCCGGTCCCGCCGCAGCTCGATGCCGCGCCCTCCGATGTCCACCCGGATGAGCGGGGCGACAGTGAGGAAGCCGATGAGAAAACCGAGGAGACACAGGACGAGCTGGAGCGTCCGGTCTTGGCTGGCGCCGACGGAGCTCTGCTCCCGGCTGACGAGAAGGCCGCCGAGGTCGAAGCCGTTGCCGTCACCGTAGATGAAGTCGAAGCCAGGTCCGCGGATGACGCGCCCGGCGCCGCGAGGCAGGAGGCTGCATCTGTTTCAGCGCAGGATCAGCTTTGGTGGCCGCGCATCGACCACCCGATCCGGGACGAGCAGGCCTCGGTCGACGACGAATTCAACGCGCTGCGTGATCAGCTCGCCGGTGTCGTCAACGCCCCCGAGGTCGAGCCGCCGCGGCGAGATCGCGATAGCGTCGATACAATCGAGAACTGGATGCCGCCGCGGCCGTGGCCGCCGGTGACGCAGCCGCGCGATCCCGGCGCTTTGAGCGATGTCGAGGCTGAGGCCGGTGACAAGGTGCAGCCGGAGGAGACAACGGACCAGCCGGTTCCCCCCATGGACGAGCCTGCGCTGCCCGAGCCGGAGCTTGCCGTCGATCCTGCCCCCGTAACGGTGGACGCGTCGCCCGTCGAGAAAACCGAGCCGCCGGCGGCCGATGCCAAGACGGCCGAAGCCAAGCTGGGCGAAGCAAAGCCGGATGATGAGGCCAAGCCGGATGAGGAGCCAGCGGCGTCCGACGAGGGCGTGATCGGCGCCTATCAGGTCGGCGAGACGCAGTTCACCATGTTCGCCGACGGCTCGATCCATGCCCGCACGCCGGATGGCGACTACGTCTTCGCCTCGATGGACGAATTGAAGGCCTATCTCGCCAGTGAGAAGGACAAGCTCGGCGCCTAGCTTGAGCCTGCCGCCTCATCGGGCTTGCTCCAGCCCTCGCCTGCCGCTGTGATGGCGAAGGCATAGGCGAGGGCGGTTTCCTTCAACGAGTCGAAGCGCCCGGCCGCACCGGCATGGCCGGCGTCCATGTTGGTGTGCAGCATAATCGGGCCGCCGCCGGTCATGGTCGCACGCAGGCGCGCCACCCATTTCGCTGGCTCCCAATAGGTGACGCGCGGGTCGGCCAGGCCCCCGGTCGCCAGGATCGGCGGATAGACCTGCGCCTTGACGTTGTCATAGGGCGAGTAGCTCAGGATCGTCCGGAAGGCGGCTTCGTCCCGGATCGGGTCACCCCACTCCGGCCATTCCATCGGCGTCAGCGGCAGGCTCTCGTCGAGGATGGTGTTGAGCACATCGACGAAGGGCACTTCGGCGATGATGCCGGCGAACAGCTCTGGCGCGAGATTGGCGACCGCGCCCATCAGCATGCCGCCGGCGCTGCCGCCTTCGGCGACGATACGGCCGCGGCTGGTGAAGCCCTCCGCCGCCAGCATCTCGCCAGCAGCGATGAAGTCGGTGAAGCTGTTCGGCTTGTTCTGGCGCTTACCGTCGAGATACCAGCTCCAGCCCTTGTCGGTGCCGCCGCGGATATGCGCGATCGCATAGACGAAGCCGCGGTCGACCAGGCTGAGTGGCCTTGTCCGGAACGAGGCCGACATCGCAGCGCCATAGGAACCATAGCCGTAGAGCAGGCAGGGCGCCGAGCCGTCCAGCTTCAGGTCACGTCGATGCAGTATCGAGACCGGCACCTTGGCGCCGTCCTTGGCCGTGGCGAAGATGCGGCGGACGACATAAGCCTCCGGATCATGGCCGGAAGGCACCTCCTGGCGCTTCACAAGCCTGCGTTCGCCGGTCGCGAGATCGTAGTCGTAGGTCTCGGCCGGCCTGGCCATCGAGGCGTAGATGAAGCGCAGGGTGTCGGTGTCGAACTCGTACCCGGCATCGACGCCGAGCCCATAAGCCTCTTCGTCGAAGGCGATGCTGCTCTCCGTCCCGGTCAGCAGGTCGCGGACGACGATGCGCGGCAGGCCCTCTTCGCGCTCCAGTCGGATCAGCCTGTCGGCGAGGCAGATATGGCTGAGGATGAGCCGACCGCGCTTGTGCGGCACGAGATCGGTCCAATTGGACGGCGAGGGATCGCTGAGCGGCGCACGCACAATCTTGAAGTCTTCGGCGCCGTCGGCATTGGTCAGGATCAAGAGCTCGTCGCCGTGATGCTCGACGCTGTACTGGCGTCCGACCAGTCGCGGCGCGATCAGCCTGGGCTTGCCCGCCTTGTCGGTGAGATCGACCAGGCTGACTTCCGAGGTCTCGTGGTCGCTGCTCGAGATCAGCAGGAAGCGGCGCGACTGGGTCTGGTCGATATCGGCGAACAGGCCGGGATCGGTCTCCTCGTAAAGCAGTTCGTCCTCGCTCTGCGGGGTGCCGAGGCGATGACGCAGCACGCGGGTCGGGCGATGGTCGTCATCGAGTGCGACATAGACGAAAGCGCTGGAATCGGCCGCCCAGATCATCTCGCCGGAGGTCTCGGCGATCGCGTCCGGCAGGTCTTTGCCGGTGGCAAGATCACGTGCCCGGATCAGGAACAGCTCCGAGCCGGCCTCGTCCGCGCTCCAGGCGAGGAGGCGATGGTCGGGGCTGTGTTCGGCATCGCCGAGATCGAAGAACTCCTTGCCTTCGGACAGGGCGTCGGCATCGAGCATGATCTGCTCGCCGCCGGGCTGGGCGCCGTCGTTCGCGCGCGGTTTGCGGCAGATCAGCGGATGCTCGCCGCCGCGCCGGTAGCGGCTGTAGTAGAGAAACGGCCCGTCGGGCTGCGGCGGCTCGGTGTCGTCCTCCTTGATCCGCCCGCGCATTTCCTTGATCAGCTCGCGCTGCAGCGCCTTAGTCGGCGCCATCAACTTGTCGCACCAGGCGTTTTCCGCCTCGATATGTGTACGGATATCGACCGGCAGGACGTCTGGATCGCGCAACACGTCGCGCCAGTTCTCGGCCCGCAGCCAAGCGTAGTCATCGGTGAGCGTCATGCCGTGGATGGTATGGCTCTGCGGGCGAATGGCGGGGGCCGGCGGCATCGCATTCCTGCGCTGTCTAGTCATGCTTGGTCTCCGGGCTGGGTCCGACGGTCTCTGACGTCCCGATCCATGATGAGGCCGCTTCGTCTTTGCCAACGAAGACAGGTAGAGGTCGGGTGTGGGACTGACAAGGACAACCTTTTCGCGCAAATGCTGCATCGCAATGTGCTTCAGTTACGATGTCCGCCCATAAAATCAGCAATAATATGTCTCTCTGAATGTATTCGAATCCTTGCATTGCCACTTGCGATATTGATCTGCTTGGCTTAGAGGGGTGCCGGCTGGTCCGTTTTGCATGATTCTATTCCGGTAGGAATTCGACCGTCTGCCGGCGGAGGTCAGGGAGGCGCTTGCGCCTAAAAACAGAGCTGGTGCAGCCGCTGCTACGACCGGTCAAGATAACAATGGAGCAACGCCAACATGGCTGACCAAGACGGTTCCGATTTCATCGAGCTCACGGCAGATATCGTTTCCGCCTACGTGTCGAACAATTCTGTCCCCGCGTCGGAATTGCCTGCGCTGATCAACGATGTTCACGCGGCTCTTAATCGCGTCGTCGGCGGTGCTGCGCCGGTTGCTCCGGTCGAGGCGCCGAAGCCCGCCATTGCGGTGAAGAAGTCGATCACGGCCGATTATCTGATCTGCCTGGAAGATGGAAAGAAGTTCAAGTCGCTGAAGCGCCATCTGCGTACGCAGTACAACATGTCGCCGGAGCAATACCGTGAGAAGTGGGGCCTGCCCCCCGACTATCCGATGGTTGCGCCGAACTATGCCGAGGCGCGCTCGCAGTTGGCCAAGAAAATGGGTCTCGGCCAGCAGCGTCGCAAGCGCCGCTGATTCAAAGCAGCTCAAGCTGCGCCATCGCTCATGCTTGTGAAGCCGCCGGTTCAGCCGGCGGCTTTTTCTTTTGGGCTCCCTCGTCGCGCGATCCAGAGCCGTCGAGCCGCCGAGCATCGGTGCGGCCATCGGCCGGCAAGGCCATGGCTCGCCATTCCCGGCACGACAGCCTGCAACCTGAAACTGTCAGGAGCCTGTCGGGGAGGTCGCTTCCGGGCTTGCGGTGATGTGTCATAGGAATATATACCTGAATTCGTCGCGGTTGAATTCAGGGAGGCGATGCCCGCAATGGAACATATAGAGAACAAACTGCATGCGAAGCAACCGGATTCGATGCGGCGGAGCGCTCCGGCCCGGCTTGCCGAAACCGCTGTCTGCGGCGCGATGCGTCTGCAGATTGGGGCTCTGCGTGCCGGGCGCGGGCCGCGGAAGATCGCTTTCGCCCGTCAGCTCGCGATGTATCTGACACATGTCGGTTTCGGGCTGACCCTGACCGAGGTCGGCGCCTGCTTCGAGCGTGATCGGACGACCGTGCGCCACGCTTGCGCCCTGGTCGAGGACCGGCGTGATCAACCGGCCTTTGATCTTGCCGTCTCGGCGCTGGAGGCCGGCCTGGGGCATCTTGCTTTCGGCTTGCAGTTCGGCTCCCGCACGGAGGTCGAGTGATGAGCGCCGGTGATGATCGCTGCCAACCGCCGTCTCGCCTGCTACGGCATCTGAGCGAGCCCGGCGCCTATGCCGTCGACTCGCCGCTCGGTTGTGGGCGGATCGCGCTCTACCGTGGCGATGTCGGCGGAGCCACGCTCGGGGCGGGCTATGTCGCTGCCGCCGAGGCCGATGCCCTCGTCACCACCGGATTCGCTGTCTGGGTGACGAAAGGGGGGAGGAGGCGGCTATGTCTAGCCGATGCGCAGGTCGAAAGACCGCGGACTACGACCACCGTGATGGTTGATGGCGAGGCGCAGCAGGTCGTTCTGGATGAACGGGAGAGCCCGCTGCTCTGGCTCCATCGCCGCTCCGGCAAGGATGGAGCACCGCAGATCTCCGCTGTCGAATTTGCTGCCGGCGAGCGCTTTCGCGCCGATCGGACTTTGGCACAGATGCTGCCGCGGGTGACGGTGAACTGGGATGCCGGTCTCGCCGCCGGCACCCACGCGCCAGCCCGGGGACCGGCCGAGGCTTCCGACTCCAGCCTGGCGGCTCGTCAGCGCGTGCGGCACGCCTGCAGGCGCCTGGGTCCCGAACTGTCGGGTCTGGCCATCGATGTCTGCGGCTTCCTCAAGGGGCTCGACCAGGTCGAACGCGAACGCAAATGGCCGGCGCGCTCGGCCAAGGTTGTCCTGCGGCTGGCGCTGTCGGCGCTTGTCGAGCATTACGGCTTGGCTGGAAAGCAAGTCATGCGGGCAAAGCCAGCCGTCTGGCGCGCGCCCGACGCGCGCCCGTCGATGTCCTCGCCGCCGGGCGGTGGAGATTAAGCCGATGCCGCGCGGGCGTCGCTCTTGATCCGCTCCATCATGGCGCGCACGCCGTTCGAGCGCTGTGGTGTCAGGTGGGCGGCCAGGCCGAGCCGCTCGTAGATCGCGAAGGCGTCGGTCGCCAGGATCTCCTGCGCCGTGTGGCCGGAATGGATGGCGATGGCGAGCGCGACCAGCCCGCGCACGATATGGGCATCGCTGTCGCCGCGGAAGACCAGGCGCGTGGTGTCGCCGGGCCCGCCTTCAGTGCGGGTCTCCAGCCAGACCTGGCTGGCGCAGCCGCGCACCTTGTTGGCGTCGTTATGCGCCTCCTCGGGCAGCGGCGCGAGCGTCCGCCCGAGCTCGATCAAATAGCGATAGCGATCGTCCCATTCGTCGAGCAGCTCGAAATTGGCGACGATTTCATCGAGGCTCTCGCTCATGAACTCCGCAGTCGGCCTCCGGCTCAATCCGCCACCGACGGTGGGCGGCGCTGGCGAAGCGTCTTCGGCTTGTCGCGCGGCCAGGTCAAGTCTCAGCGCTGTCGCGGTTGCATGTCGCTGCCGTGGCCTGCGGCGCTCGCCGCCAGGGCGAGGACGCGGGCACGTGTCTCCGGCTCCAGCCCGGCAAGGACCTCGGCAGCTTCGCGCAGGCTGATCGCGCCTTGCAGAGCCGCTTTCGGGTCGATTTTAGCGAGGATCGCGACTGCAGCCTTGGCGTCGACCGCGAATACCTCAGGCTCGCTCTTCGTGCCGTGCACGGGCGAGTTCAGCGCGATCACGCCGACGATCGCCAGGCTGCGCAGAAGATAGGCCATCCGTCGTCCCCGTCCGGTTCCAGGCTCCCCAGCCTGTGCATGGTGCTACGCTAGCGGACGGATCGAAAGATCGCGTGTCGTCGAAAGCATCGATTTGAATCAAAGGCGGATGATCGTCTTCAGGTTCCGTTCACCTTGCCGCCAACAACCCCCTCGTTTGACGCAGAAGCCTGAGATCAGTGCAATTTATTGAAAAATAAAGACTATTTTTCTGGTCGCCAAGGAGATGCCCGGTTTTGGGCTGCCTCACTTTAAGCCCCGCTTAAACGGCAGCCGCGAGGATCGGCATAACAAGGCGAGGCGAAAGCGTCGAAGGCCGACAGAGGTGCGCGGTTGCGGTTTTCCAGTTTGATGACGGCGGTGAGAGCGCAGGTCGCGGCGATGGTCCATCCATCGGCGCTGGCCGACTCGCTCGAGCGCATGCGTCACGAGCGCTTCATGCTGTCGAGGCTCGCCGCCTCGATGGCGGCGCTCAGCCTGGTGCCGGCCTACATCGCCTGGCGCGGCCGCATCGGCGCGTTCGAACTCCTCGTGCTCGTCGCGCTGGCGTTGCCGCTGCTGGCGGTCTTTCTGCTTTCGCGCACCGGCCGGCTCGATCTTGCGCACTGCATTTCCGGCGCTGCCCTGACCCTGCTGATCACAACGCTCGCCTGCCTGACCGGCGGAGCCTCTTCGCCGCTGTTGCTCTGGCTTGCCGCTGTTCCGGCCGAGGCGATGTTCTTCGGCTCTCGTCCCTATGTGGCGCGTGCCGGCGTCCTCTCGCTCATCGGCCTCGGTGCCGTCGTCACCCTGCAGGGGACGGGGACGCTCGCGGAACCGGCACCTTGGACCTGGCAGGCGATGCCCGTCTTCGCGGCGGTCGCGATCCTGCACGCAGTGCTGATCACGGTCGGCTTTCTGTATCGCCGCGATGACGAATTGCGCGAGCACCGCGCTTCCGATGCGCGGGCGCAGCTGATGCTCGAGCACGTCGGCGATCTCGTCACCTGGCACGATGCGGCCGGCGCCGTCGTCTTCGCCAACGAGGCCGCCCGCAGCCTCACCGGGGCCGAGCCGGCCCAGCTCTTCGGCCGAGGCCTGTTCGAACGCGTCCATATCGCCGACCGGCCGCTCTTTCTCAAGGCATTGAGCGACGCGGCGCATGGCTCCGGCCGCGCCGGCGCCTGCTTTCGCGTGCTGTTCGTTCCGCCGGGAGGAGATGGGCATGCCTGCGTGAGCCCGGTCGTGCGCTGGCTCGATCTCAGCGCCCGGCGCATCGAGCAAACCGGCCCGCGTGCCGGCGCCACCGTCGTCTGCGTCAGTCGCGACGTCACCGACCGGCATGCGATCGACGAGGAACGCGAGCGCAATCGCGTCGAGGCGGTCAAGGCGAGCGACGTCAAGGACCAGTTCCTGGCGACGGTCAGTCATGAGCTGCGCACGCCGCTCAACGCGATCATCGGCTTCTCGGAAATGCTCGGCGGCGAGCTCGGCGCCTCCTTCAGCCCGGCGCAGCGCCAGGAGTATGCCAGGATCATCCACGATTCCGGCCAGCATCTGCTCGAGGTGGTCAATACGCTGCTCGACGTCTCGAAGATCGAGAGCGGGGCGATGGCGATCGAGCAGGACCCGCTCGACATGGCCGAACTCGCGGAGGACTGCTGCAGGGTCGTCGCGCTCAAAGCCGGCAGCGGCACGGTCGCGCTCGAGCGCATCGTTGGCCCGGACCTACCGCAGCTGCTCGGAGACCGGCGTGCGCTGAAGCAGGTGATGCTCAATCTGCTCTCGAATGCGATCAAGTTCACGCCGCCCGGCGGACGGGTCACGCTCGCCTTGGTGCGCGATGGCGGGATGATCGATCTCTCGGTCTCCGATACCGGCATCGGAATTGCTGCCGCCGACCTGCCGCGGCTGGGCGATCCCTTCTTTCAGGCCAAGTCCTCCTATGATCGCGCCCATGACGGGACCGGGCTCGGGCTTTCTGTGGTTCGCGGCCTGGTCGGCCTGCACGGCGGTACGCTCACCATCGAGAGCGCGCCGGGCGTCGGCACCCGCGTCGGCGTGCGCCTTCCGATCGGCGGTGTCGCCGCCGCGAGCGAGCCGGCCCGCATCGCCACCTTTGCCCGCGCTCCGCGCCGCGGCTTCGAGACCAAGCAACCCATTCGCCTGACCGCCTGATCCCGAGAGTCGAGACCCATGTCAGCCACGCTCGCCGCCCGTGCCCGTTCCGATGCGACGCTGTCGATGCCCGTCCGCCGCCCCGCCGGCCGACGGGCGGCCCCGTCCATGCCGGCACGGATGTTGCGGTGGTTCGCTCGTCGCCCGGGCCGCGGCCTCCTCGTGCTGCTCTTCGCTGCGGTTTCGGTGCTGATCGTGCTGAATGCGGTGCTGTTCCAGAAGGGGCGCCACCCCGCCCCGATGCTGTCGCCTCCGCAATCAGCCGCGCGTCCGGCCGAGCAGCGCCGCGTCGAGACCCAGCCGGTCGCCGAGCCGGCGCCCCCGGCGGTGGCCCCGCAGGCGGTGATGCCGCCCGCGCGCCCCGGCACCCTGGCGCCGGCCGCTCGCGAAGCGGCGCCGCGTCCGCCCGCCCCGGTTGCACCCGCGCCGCCGCGGCAGGCGCAGGCCCCCACGCGGCCCGCTCCGACTGCCCAGCCGGCAGCACGCGATCCGATCGCCGATCTGATCAATGGAGCCGACATCCGCCCGCCCGCGGATATCCGTGGACAGCGGCGCTGACGGCCGTCCGGCACTGGCTGCGGGAGCGTTCGCTTTGCCGCGCTTGACGAGCGATTTCTGGGTCTCCGCCTATCTGCGCCAGGCCGCGTCTGACGGACTCGTCGCAGTGCTGCGTCGGCGCGGGGCGCGCGAGGCCGGTGCGATCTTCGTCAAGCTCGATCGGCTCGACGGCACGGCGGCGCTCTATGGTCCGGCGCCGCAGGCACTCGCGGACGAGAGCGGTGAGCGGCGTTTCCAGCTCGTCCTCGACGCCGATCCGCTTGCGGTCGAAGACCGGGTCGAACGCGAGCTGCGCTTCGATAGCGATCTCTGGCTGGTCGAGATCGAGAACCGTGCCGGTGATGCGCGCCTCGACATCGTCGAGAGCTAGTTTTCAGTCGCTGCTGGCGCCGAGCCTGCGCCTGATTTCCTGAACGATTCCACGCGGCGGTGCGCGTTCGGCGCCTGGACGGGCCGATGTGCCGCTCGGGTCCATGGCAGGCTGCAATGCGCCGGACCTTGTGCTGCGTGGCGTGATCCCGCCGATCTGCTGGGTCAGCCGCCGCGCCACTGCCGGCTGCAGCGAGCGCATCAGTTCGACCAGCGAGAAGATGCGCTCGACCGAACGTGCGGCATCGTCACCGAGCCCGATCAGGAAGCGCGTTGCATCTTCCGGGCTGGCTCCGCAGCCAATCAGCGCCAGGGCAGCGAGCTGGCGCGATGGATCGTCGGCCATCGCTGCCGCGAAGCGCGCATCGCCACCGGAGGCGTTCGCCAGCGCCGTGAAGGCACCGCTCCTGTCGGACAGGGCGGTCGCGATCAGATCGGAGATCTGTTCGGAAGGCAGCGTTGCTGGCCGCGGCGACGGCGCCAGAGCCTCGTGAGCCGCAGCGGCGTCGATCATGGCGAGACGTTTTTCCAGGCTCGCTTGCAGGAAGAGCGGCGTCAGCTCCGATGCGGGCAGGTCGGCCCGTGCCAGCAGGGCAGCGCCGAGCGCCGGCGCGCCTAAGGCGCGCGGCAGCAGCAGGTCGAGCGTTGAGCGTGGCAGCGATACGGCCGCGTTCGCGACCAGCGCCGCGTCGATCTTCGCGCTGTTGCAGCCGGCGAGGGCGCTGCTGGCGGTGCTGGTCAGGTCGCGTCTGCTGGCGAGAGCGATTCGGGCCTCGTCATCGCTATCGGCCGCGATCTCCTCAATCTCGGTTGCGCTGAGCGGCATGCCGTGGCCGATCAGCGCGGCCATCACCTTGCCTCCGCGAGCGCGCAAGGAGGCAAGGACCTCGCGCGGCGCGTGCGGCCAGCTCGCGAGTTTGCGGGCGAGGATCGTCGCCGTCGCCTCGTCGATCACCGGAATCAGGGCCTCCGCCATAGCGCGGAAGGCTTCCATGTCCTCGGTCGATGGGCTGGGCGTGGCCAGGAGCAGGTCGGTCTTCACCCGCAGCGCGACCTGGCGCAGGTCGAGTCCGCCATCGCTGGCCAGCCTGGCGAGCTCGGCGATATCTGTGGCGATGCGGGACGGCATGGGCGATTCTCGTCGGCGGATGGCACTTTTGCGAAACTTATCCCCGATGCGTTAGCACTGCGTTAACCATGATGGCCCCTTGATGGTCTTGAGGATGGGCGGCGCGATTTGCACGCTCGGCTATCCGGGCTTCCGCGTTGTTTGCGAATTGGGTGCAGGCGCCAGCAAGGGAGGCGCATCATGGCAGACGTCATTCCTTTCGCGCCACGCAGGCGCTTCGCCAGCCAAGCTCCTCTGGCGGAGGGGCCGTTCGGCCAAATCCTGTTCTTCACCGGCGTGCGCTATGAGCGCCAGCACGAGCCGGCAGCCAAGCCGCCGCGGCGGCCCCGTCCCACCGGTCGCGGTGAACGTGAGACGCGGCGCAGGCGTCCGGGGTGAGAGTTGTCGTCGCGCTCGCGTCGCTGTCCTGCGTCTTGCTCGCCGGCTGCTCGACCACCGGCGATCTCGGCCGGCCTCGCCCCAACATCTTCGCCGATCAGATCGCGCCGGCGGTCGGCGAATGGAGCGCGCGTTTCCGCGGCGAAGCCTCGTCCTGGTTCCACCTGACCGATGACGAGGAGCGATTGCGCGATCGCGCCTGGCGGCTCGTCCTGCCCGCCCATGAGCGCAGCCATTTCGACCGCGAGGTCTCCAAGCTCGCCCATGCCCGTATCCTGCCGGTCGAAGCCCAGTCGAACGACGTCTCCGCCTATCATCGGGCTTTGACTTCGGGCTCCTTCGCATCACAAGCCTCGCGCTACAGCCGGCTGGGCGAGGACGCCAATGGCGACCGGCTGCTGCTCGGCCAGTTTCGCGCCAACGCCTTGCGGGTGATCAATGCCGACCGGGCGCGCCTGCGCACCCTCGAGGCCTCGCAGCAGGTGCCGCCTGAGCAGCGCGATCCGGCCTGGCAGCGCGTCGTCGAGAACGAAGGGCTGATGCTCTGGGTCTGCGAGCGGGCCCGCTTCCGGCTGAAGAGCTATCGCTACTCGCTCGACAACCTCATGGTCGAGCTGCCCTCGCGCGAGGCGGTTCGGGCCGAGCGCGCCATCATGGCGCTCGACAGCGAGCTCGGCATCGCCTGCAATCTGCCTTTGATCGGTGCCTTCGGCGGGAAGGGCGAAGGCGAGCCGGCGGGACGTGGGCCGGTGATCTACAAGGGCTAGTCGGCCGCGCTCAAGCACCTGCGCTTGCTGTGAAAAAGGTTCCATCGCATCGATCTTGGGTCTAGCCTGCCGGTCATGAGCTGACGAACGGTGGAGTGGCCCCATGTCAGTTGCACATGTCAGGTTCACGGCTGCCTCGGCAGTCGTGCCGCCCAGCGATCCGCCCCTCGATCTAGGGCAACGCCATGAGGCCGGCGTCGTCGCTTCCAGCGTCTATGCCCATGGCGTGCGCATCGCCGACATCCCGATCGAGGAGGCCGGCGCATGGTCCCGCAAGGATGGCCATGTCGTCTGGATCGGGCTGCTCGAGCCCGAGCCGGGGCTGCTCAAATCCGTGCAGGAGCAGTTCAATCTGCATCCGCTTGCAGTCGAGGACGCGACCAACGCCCATCAGCGGCCGAAGCTCGAGCAGTATGGCGACGCGCTCTTCGTCGTCGCCCGCACCGCGCAGATGATCGACAAGCGCATCGCCTTCGGGGAGACGCATATCTTCGTCGGGCACGGCTACATCGTCAGCGTCCGGCATGGCGCCTCGACCTCGTACACATCGGTCCGGCAGCATTGGGAGACGTGCCCGACCTCGCTGGCCAAGGGCGAGGACTTCATCCTCTATGCGATCCTCGATTTCATCGTCGACAACTACATGCCGGTGCTCGAGGCTATCCACGACGAGGTCGAGGAGATCGAGGACAAGGTCCTCGCCAGGCCGATGGCGCGCACCGACATCGAGCGGCTCTACATGCTCAGGCGCGACCTGCTGCGCCTGCGCAATGCGGTCGGTCCGCTGGTTGAGGTCTGCCAGCGGCTGACCAATGGCAGCGTGCCGCAAATCCGTCCGACGCTCGCCCCGATGTTCCGCGACGTGACCGACCATGTCCGCACCGTGCAGGAGAAGATCGACAGCCTGCGCGAAGTTCTCGCTTTCGCCTTCGAGGCGAGCCTGCTCGTCGGCCAGAGCCAGGAGAACGCGATCACCAAGCGGCTCGCCTCCTGGGCGGCCATTCTCGCGGTGCCGACGGCGCTCGCCGGCATCTACGGCATGAACTTCAAAAACATGCCCGAGCTGGAGATGCACTACGGCTACTATGTCGTCCTGGCGGTGATCGTCACCACCTGCCTGACGCTCTTCTGGCGCTTCAAGCGCAATGGCTGGCTCTGATGCAGAGCGTCTCCGCCTTTTGCGACAACCTGGCCGGCAGGGGCGCCGACCTGCACGTCATTGACATCGGATACTGCAAGCTGAACCTTCTGGTTGTGATCGGCCGGGTACGCCGATAGGCGCGCCGGCGGGCACTGCATTGCTGACCTTGGGCATGAGGGAGCGAGACAATGGCAGCCGCGGCGGAAACCAGGAAACGGCCACCGATCACCATGTACGTGCTGATCGGCATGATCCTTGGCGTCATCGTCGGCTATATGTGCAACACCAATTACCCGGACCCTAAGGTCGCCGGGCAGATCGCCGACAACATCAACATCATCACCACCGTCTTCCTGCGGCTGATCAAGATGATCATCGGCCCGCTGGTGCTGACGACGCTCATCGTCGGCATCGCCCATATGGGCGATACGTCCTCGATTGGCCGCGTCGGCATCAAGGCGCTCGGCTGGTTCATGGTCGCCTCGCTGGTGTCGCTGGCGCTCGGGCTGATCCTGGCGAACCTTCTCCAGCCCGGCCACAACATCAATCTGCCGTTGCCCGATGTCGGCGCCGCGACCAATCTGAAGACCTCGTCCTTCACGTTGAAGGACTTCATCACCCATCTCGTACCGAAATCGATCGCCGAGGCGCTCGCCACCAACGAGATCCTGCAGATCGTGGTGTTCTCGCTCTTCGCCGGCATCGCGCTCGCCTCGATGGGCGAGACCGGCAAGGCCCTGACCGAGATGATCGATCAGATGGCCCATCTGATGCTGAAGATCACCGGCATGGTGATGTATTTCGCGCCGATCGCCGTATTCGCCGCCGTCGCCTCGACTATCACCACGCAAGGGCTCGGCATCCTCGTCACCTTCGCCAAGTTCATGGGCTCGTTCTATCTCGGCCTGTTCGTGCTCTGGGGGCTGCTGGTGGTCGTCGGTTTCCTGATCCTGGGGCCGAGCGTCATGAGGCTCGTCAACCTGGTCAAGGAGCCGTTCCTGATCTCCTTCTCCACGGCGAGCTCGGAGGCTGCCTATCCGAAGATGCTGGAGGCGCTCGATCGCTTCGGCGTCAGCCGCAAGATCTCCAGCTTCATGCTGCCGATGGGCTATTCCTTCAATCTCGACGGCAGCATGATGTACTGCACCTTCGCCGTGCTGTTCATCGCCCAAGCCTACGGCATCGAACTGTCCTGGGGCACGCAGATCTCGATGATGCTGCTACTCATGCTGACCTCGAAGGGCATGGCCGGTGTGCCGCGCGCCTCGCTGGTCGTCATCGCCGCGACCCTGAACCAGTACAACATCCCCGAGGCCGGACTACTGCTGATCATGGGCGTCGACCAGTTCCTCGACATGGGTCGGTCCGCCACCAATGCGGTCGGCAATTCGATCGCGGTGGCGAGCGTCGCCAAATGGGAGGGGCAACTCGGAGATCCCGTCGACGATCCGGCCGCCGCTGGAGCCTCGGGCGCTCTTGCCGGGCAGGCTGCCTGATCCAGCCCGGCAACATGAGGACCACCGGGCGGCCATGACGGCCGCCCCGAAAGGAGCGACGATGCGACGGCTCTTTCTCGGTCTGATCGCCGTGTTCGGTTGCCTCGTCGGAGCGGGGGCCTCCGCCCAGACCCAGCAGAACGCGCTCACTGGTACGCTGAAGAAGGCGCGCGATGCCGGGGCGGTGACCATCGGCTATCGCGAGGCTTCCTTCCCCTTCTCCTATCTTGATGCCAGGCGCGAGCCGATCGGCTATTCGATCGACCTCTGCAGGCTGATCGTCGATGCCATGAGCGATGAGCTCGGGCGCGAACTGCAGCTGAAATGGGTTCCGGTGACCTCGGCCTCGCGTTTCGATGCGCTGACCAAGGGCGAGATCGATCTCGAATGCGGCTCGACCACGCAGAATCGCGAGCGGCAGGCGGTCGCCGCCTTCTCGCCGGTGATCTTCGTCGCGGGCACCAAGCTCCTGGTCCGCAAGGATTCCGGCATCCGCTCCTTCCGTGACCTCAACGGCAAGACCGTCGTCGTGACCGCCGGCACCACCAACGAGAAGGCGATGAACGATCTGCAGGCGCGCTTCAAGACAGGCGCCACCGTCGTCACCACGCCGGACCACGACCAGTCCTTCGCGCAGTTCATGGCCGGCAAGGCCGATGCCTATGCCGGCGACGACATCCTGCTCTACGGCATGGTCGCGCGCGCCAAGGCCGAGGACAAGGCGATGGTGGTCGGCGACTTCCTGTCCTACGACCCCTACGGCATCATGTTCCGCCGTGACGATCCGGCGATGGCGGTACTGGTTGACCGGATGTTCCGCACCATCGCCGAGAGCCGCGAGCTCGAGCACAGCTATAATCGCTGGTTCATGCACAAGCTGCCGGGCGGGGAGCGTCTTCGCCTGCCGATGAGCGCACAGCTCGAATCGATCTTCGGGACGCTGAGCGCGAAGCCTGATTAGCGGGCGTTTCGGACCGTTGAACTGTCATTGTGAGGAGCGCAGCGACGAAGCAATCCAGGGGCCTCGAGCGCCGCGGTCCCTGGATTGCTTCGCTGCGCTCGCAATGACGATCAAGCCGATCGGAAGAGCTGTCTAATCCGCCAACCCGCAGGCGACGCCGGTCGCCAATGTCTCCGCCTCGCTGCGGTCGAAAGCGCGGCGGACCACCACCCGGGCGACGACGAGCCCTTGCAGCGACGGCGAGACCACGCGCAATTCCCGCGAGGTCTCGCCGTCCTCGTCGTTCGCAAGCCGCTCGTCGAGCTGTTCCTGCGTCATCACCACGAATTCGAGCACGCCGCGGATGGCAGCCCGGTCGGTGATCGCATAGGCGACGCCGCCGCCGCGGCGATGGACGGTAAGGCCGAGCGGCAACGAGCCGGTGCGGGCGACGACGCGCAGCGGCCCGGCCGCAAGATCATAGCTGCAGACTGCCGCGACGCTGTTGGGATCGCCGTCGAGGATGGCGGGCAACCCGGCGGGTGGCGGCGTCACCAGTTCGGCGCGGCCGTTCATGCCCAGCGCCGCATAGGCGGTGGCGGCGTCGTGCGTCGCTAGGGCAGGGATACGGAACACGGTGACGATGTGGACGATGCCGCCGAGCAGTAGCCCGGCGAGCGTCAGCAGCGCGAACTGCAACAGGCTGCGCCCCAGTCGCGAAAGCCAGCGGCGCGGCAGGGCGTGGGTGTCCGCGCGGGGCTGCGTCGCCGGCGATGGCGCCTCCGTGGCGTCCGCCGCGTTCATCGGCAATCGACCCGGGTGATGCGTGGCAGGGTGTCCGGCCTGAGCTCGCCGGCATGGCTCGCTATCGGCGTGTCGTAGAGACGCAGGCGGAGTTCGAACCGTCCGTCGGCCGGCAGCGGCAGCCAATTGCCGGCCTCGGGTGTTGCCGCCGCCACGATGCGCATGCCACCCCGTTCACTGCGGACAATCTCGGCGTCGGTGAAGCTCTCGCGCTCGACCGCGAGCTGGAACGGGCGAGAAGCCGGATTGACGGCGCGGATCGACCAGCCACGTGCCGGCGGCGTCGTTCCGCTGACGACATAGCGGCAGCGCGCATCGAGCGATCGGCCGGTGTCGTCTTTCTCGGCGATCAATTCGAGTCCTTCGCCTGCACCAAGGGGCAGATGTGCGCCGCGCGCCAGATAGGCCCGCATATACGGGTCGATGTCGCGCGCGCCGCTTTTCGGCCAGGTCGTCCAGGCGCCGATCTGGGCCCGGCCGAACCAAGGCCGGTCTGCCACCGCATAACGGGCGGAGGCGAGGCCGAGGCCGGCGCCGAGCGCGATCACATAGATCAGCGAGAGCACGCGCATGGGATGGTCTCGGGCCGTACGGGCGTCATGCTATCGTATGGCGGATGTGCGGGGGGCGCCGTCGCGGACTCCGACCTGGACCGAGGTCCGGGCCGTACGCGGCGCCTCGACGCCTTTGAACATCGCGCCGACGGCGGACAGCACCTCGAACGATTTGCGCGGCATATGGCCGGCGCTGGCGCCGGCAGCTCCGGAAGGTTCCGCCGCCTTCGCCACCGCCGCCTTGGCGTCGCCCGGCTGTGGCGCCACGCCGGGGATCGGCTTGAGTTCGATGCCCTGATGCGCGAAGGCCATGATCTCCTTCCAGGTCATGGCCGGCAGCGACCCGCCGGTCATGTTGTTGGTCTCCGAGGAATCATCGTTGCCGAACCAGATCGCGCCGACGAGATTGCCGGTATAGCCGACATACCAGGCGTCCTTGTAGCCGTTGGTCGTGCCGGTCTTGCCGGCGCTGACGACCCCGTCGAGCGCCGCACGCCGGCCGGTTCCGGCCGTCGGCACGGTCGAGAGCATCTGGTTCATCTCGAAGGCAACCTGCGTGCTCAGCACCTGCGCCGGCGCTGGCTCGTCGCGGTCGTGGCGGTAGATCTCCTCGCCCATCGAGTTGCGGATGTCGAAGGCGGCGTAGGGTTTGGCGCGCTTGCCGCCATTGGCGAAGACGGCATAGCCGGCAGCCTGCTCGATGACGGTGACCTCACCGGCGCCGATCGGCAGCGACACGGTGTCTGTCAGGGGCGTGGTCAGGCCCATGGCCCGGCAGGTCTCGACGATCTTCATCCGGCCGATGCGGGCGGCGCGGGCCTCGTGCGTCTCGCCGGTCGCCTTGCCGATCGCGATCGACATCTGCACCGGGATCGTGTTGATCGACTTCGCCAGCGCCACCGTGAGCGGCATCGAGCCGGCATAGGAGCGCCCGTAATTGTTGGGGCACCAGTTGCCGATGCAGACAGGCCGGTCGGTGACGACAGTCGTCGGCTTGTAGAGACCGGCGCTCATCGCCGCCGCATAGACGTAAGGCTTGAAGGAGGAGCCGGGCTGGCGCAGGCTCGCCGTGGCGCGGTTGAACTGGCTCGCGCCATAGTCACGCCCGCCGACGATGGCGCGCACCGCCCCATCGGGATCCATGATCACCGCCGCGGCCTGCCGGGCGCGATAGGCCGGGCCGTGCTGGCGCAGGATCGACTCGACCGCCTCGTCGGCGCGCTTCTGGATCGCCGGGTCGTGCGGTGTCTTGACCGTCAGCACCCGTTCCGGCCCGAGCTTGCCGTCCTCGGCGAGCTTGCGGATCTCGTCGAAGGCCCAGTCGAGATAATAATCGGGGCTGGAATCACGACGCCGATCGATCGGCGTCGCCGGGTTACGCCGGGCGGAATCGACCTGGCCGGCGGTCATGAAGCCGGCATCGACCATCGCGCCCAGAACGTCGTTGGCACGCGCCCGCGCTGCCGGCAGGTTGACGTGCGGAGCGAACTTCGTCGGCGCCTTGAACAGGCCGGCGAGCATCGCCGCCTCCGCCAGCGTGACGTTCTTCACCGACTTGCCGAAATAGTAATCGGCTGCGGCCGCGACGCCGAAGGTGCCGCCGCCCATATAGGCGCGGTCGAGATAGAGTTTCAGGATCTCGTTCTTGGTCAGCCGATATTCCAGCCAGAGCGAGAGGAAAGCTTCCTTGATCTTGCGGTCGAGCGAGCGCTCATTGTTGAGGAAGAGGTTCTTCGCCAGCTGCTGGGTGATCGAGGAGCCGCCCTGGACCACGCCCGAGGCGCGCGCGTTGACGGTGAGCGCCCGGAATGTGCCGAAAATATCGATGCCGAAATGATCGTAGAAGCGCCGATCCTCGGTCGCCAGCACCGCCTTCAGCAAATGATCCGGGAATTCCTCGAGCTTTAGCGAGTCGTCATGGCGGGCGCCGCGATGGCCAATCTCCGAGCCGTAACGGTCGAGGAAGGTGACGGCGAACACCTGGTTCTTCAGTGCCTCCTCGCGCCCCTCCTGAAAGGCGGGGATCGCCAGCATCAACATCACGATCGCCCCGGCGATTCCGACATTCAGGCCTTCGCTGGCGAATTCGGCGGCGAGCCGCTTCGGGCCGCTGACGGTCAGCCGGTCGGTGACGCTGCGGATACGTTCATAGATATCGCCGGCGCGATGGGCGGCGGAATAAAGCGAGGCGTCGATCCATGAATCGACGCTCAGCGCGAAGCGCTTGAGACGGGTTGTCCAGCTCGCTTTCCTGAACTCCATCACGGCTGTCGGCCACCCTGAGCATGCCGGCGGCTCGCGCACGCGGCGTCCCGGGCCGACCGATAAAGGCGCGGCCCGATCTCAGAACGTAAGGGCTCGAAGGCTGCAACGGAAGAGGGCAGGAGTGCAGGCGCACGGCAAAAGCGGGCATCCTGCGGAGTGATCAGCCCTTGGTCGCGAGCAGCGCGAAGCGGGTCGAGGACGCCAGCCGGAGGGCGTCATGCAAGGCGGCATTGCGCTGCTGGGCCCTGACGACCTGCGCATAATCTGCCGCCTCGATGCGGGCAAAGCCTGCCTGGCCCAGCATGCTCCCGAGCTTCTCGAAGCTCAGGCCCTCGCGGAAGAAGAAGCGCTTGGTGATCGAGTCGAAAGCGTCGCGATCGGCGCCGTGCGGTGCAGCGCCGGCGCGCTCGCGCAGGTAGGTCGCGGCGCGGTTGAGCATCTGCTGCAGCCTGGAGCGGTTGATCCAGTCGCCGTCGATGACGAGCAGCTTGCCGCCGGGCTTGAGCACCCGGAACCATTCGGCGAAGGCCGCTTCCGGATCGGTCAGCGTCCAGACCAGATGGCGCGTCACCAGCGCATCATAGCTGCCGTCGTCGTCGAGCAGTCGCTCGGCATCGCCGGCGAGGATGCGAGCCCTGTCGCCATGTTTGGCGCGGGCGCGGGCCAGCATCTCCTCGGAGAAATCGAGCGCCGTGACCTTGTGGCCGAGCGTGAGCAGTGCCCGGGTGATCTCGCCGGTGCCACAGGCGAGATCGAGCACCTCGCGCGGTTGAGTTCCAAAGGATTGCCGCAGCAGCGACTGGAAGGCGGCGAGCTCAGCCTCCGACTTGATGGCGTGCCCGACTTGGCTGTCGAACGTGGCCGCGCGGCCGGACCAATAGGTCCGAATCTCTTCTTTGAGGGAGAAATTTGCGCCGGCGGTGGGGAGGCTGCTGTCGGACATTGGCGTTCGCCGTACGGAACTGAGAGGGAGTTATTCTGCTGCCTGGGCGCGCGCAAGGTCCGCATCGCCGCGGCTGTGCTTGCGAGCCGAGCCGTGCACGACCACGAAAGGCGTCTCGCCTTGGTTCGCCTCGACCCGGGCGACGACGCCGTAGACCTCTTCCAGCAAGGCCGGCGTGATGATCTCGCGCGGGTCGCCGAAGGCGGCCAGCCGCCCCTGCGACAGCACCATGACCTTGTCGGCGATGCGCAGCGCCTGGTTGAGGTCGTGGATCGCGATCAGCACGCAGATCTGCCGCTCGCGCGCCAGCCGGGAGACCAGGCTCAGCACCTCGAACTGGCGGTGCAGGTCGAGCGCGCTGGTGGGCTCGTCGAGCAGCATGATCTCGGGCCGGCGCACCAGCGTCTGGGCGATCGAGACGAGCTGGCGCTGGCCGCCGGAGAGCTCGCCGAGGCCGCGGAAGGCGAGATCGGCGATGTCGAGCGCGTGCAGGGCTTCGTCGATCGCGGCGAGCTCGTCGTCGCCGACGCCCCAGGAGCCGCCCTGCTTGCGGGCGAGCAGGATCGATTCATAGACGGTCAGCACGGCGTTCACCGCCGTGTCCTGCGGCAGATAGCAGGGCGACTTGCCGGCCGAGCTCTCGACCTGAACCGTGCCGGCGCCCCCGAGCAGCCCGGCGATGCGCCGGAACAGGCTCGACTTGCCGGCGGCGTTGGGGCCGATCACGGCGACGACCTCGCCGCCATTCATGGCCGGCGTGGTGATTCCCGACAGGATCTGGCGCTTGCCATAGGCGACGCCGACATCGTTGAGCGCGAGGCGCTTCACCATGAGCGCCTCCGGCTGGTCAGGATCAGGCTGAAGAAGAACGGCACACCGACCAGCGCGGTGACGATGCTGATCGGGAAGATCAGGCCGGGGATCAGCGACTTGGAGACCACCGAGGAGGCCGAGAGCACGGCCGCGCCTGCGAGCGCCGAAGCCGGCATGAAGAAGCGCTGATCCTCGCCGATCACCATGCGGGCGATATGCGGGCCGACCAGGCCGATGAAGCCGATCGTGCCGACGAAAGCGACCGGCACAGCCGCGAGCAGGGCGACGAGCAGCATGGTTTCCAGTCGCAGATAGCGGACGTCGATGCCGAAGCTCGCCGCCTTCTCGTCGCCGAGCCGCAAGGTCGTCAACGCCCAGGCCCGGCGCGCGAACAGCGGGATGCAGATGAGGAGCACGGCGCTGGTGATGGCGAGCTTGTGCCAGTTCGCCTTGGTCAGCGAGCCCATCATCCAGAAGACGACGGCTCCGAGCGCCTGTTCGGAGGCGAAGAACTGCAGCAGCGCCAGCAAGGCGTTGAAGGTGAAGACGAGCGCGATGCCGAGCAGCACCACGGTCTCGGTGGTGACGCCGCGGCGCTGGCTGAGCAGATGGATCAGCAGCGAAGCGCCCATCGCCATCACGAAGGCGTTGAGCGGCACGACATAGTCGATCGCGAGCGGGACGATCGCGACGCCGAAGACCAGCGCCAGCGCCGCCCCGAAGCTTGCCGCCGCCGAGATGCCGAGCGTGAACGGGCTGGCCAGCGGATTATTGAGCACGGTCTGCATCTGCGCGCCGGCGATGGCCAGCGCAGCGCCGGTGACCACCGCCATCAGCGCGACCGGCAGGCGGATGTCCCAGATCACGACCCGGACGGCGGCCGGCGCGGTCGACGGCGAGATCAGCGCGTTGACCACCTCGCTCACGCTGTAGCGGGCCGGGCCGAGCATCAGGTCGACGATCAGGCAGGCCAGCAAAACGGCAGCGAAGCCGGCAAGGATCAGCTTGCGGCGCAGCGACAACGCCCGATAGGCGTCGCGACCCTGGGCGCTGCGCGGAGCCTCCGCCTGCTGAGTCACGATCTCGTCAGCGCTGGCCGGGGCGAGACTCATTTGCCCGCCTCGAGCGAGACCCACAGGCCGGGCTCATAGGGCAGCGGCAGGAAGCGCTCGTGCAGCACCTTCATGGTTGCGCCCGGGTCGACATCCTTGAACAGTTCGGGGTGCAGCCATTTGGCGATCTCCTGGATCGCCACGAACTGGTAGGGGCTGTTGTAGAACTGGTGCCAGATGCCGTGGACGCGGCCGTTCTTGACCGCGGCGGTCTGGCTGAAGGCGGGGCGCTTCATCAGATTGGTCAGCTTGCGGCGCGCCTCGGTCATGTCGGCGCCATAGCCGAGGCCGACCCAGTTGCCGCCCGGGACATAGCCGTCCCAGTTGCTGCCGGTGACGATCACGACGTCGGGATTGGAGGCGACGATCTGCTCGGCGTTGACCGTGCCGAAGGTGCCGGGGATCAGCGGCGCCGCCAGGTTCCGGCCGCCGGCGAACTCGACCATCTTACCGAAATTCTCATTGCCAAAGGACATGCAGCAATCGTCGGAATAGCCGCCGGCGCGCTCGACCATGACGAGCGGGCGCTTCAGGTCCCTGGCGCCGGCGAGGCGGTCGGTGACGACCTTGATCTGCTCGGCGCGGAACTTGATGAAGTCCTCGGCGACCTGCTCCTTGCCGAACAGCTTGCCGATCAGGCGCATCGACGGTTCGGTGTGCTCGAACGGCTTCTCGCGGAAGTCGACATAGACGACGGGGATGCCGACCGAGGCGAGCTTGTCGACCAGCTTGGCCTCGTCGCTGGCGATCTTGGCCTCGATGTTGAGGAAGAGCACGTCGGGTTTCAGCGAAATCGCCTGCTCGACGTCGAAGGCGCCTTCCTTCATGCCACCGAAGGTCGGCAGCTTGGCGATCTCGGGATAGCGCTTCGCATAGGCGCGGAAGG
The DNA here is from genome assembly GCA_005502805.1 of Rhizobiales bacterium 2SD. Taxonomy (GTDB): domain Bacteria; phylum Pseudomonadota; class Alphaproteobacteria; order Rhizobiales; family Beijerinckiaceae; genus Allobosea. The sequence goes on from SCMY01000005.1 coordinate 463,127, forward strand.
TTTCAGGATCGGCCTTGCCGAGGTCGTCGCGCCAGCCGACAACGCGCTTGAACGGCTCGTCCTTGTCGAGCGCACCGACAAAATACATCTGCCGGCCTTCGCCGAGGATGATCCGCTTGACTGGAGCCTCGACCTCGACCTTGCGGCCGACGATGTCGGTAACGGTCACCTTGTCAGCCAATGCGGGGAGGGCGGTGACGGCAAGGCCTGCGGCGACGGTAAAGGCGCGCAGCAGATGTCGGCGGGTCAGCATCGGGCGGCTCGTGAACGAGGGAATTCTTCCTCCCGTTAGGCCGATCCGAGTATTGGGTCAATTTTCATAGATTATAATCCATCTAAACAAAGATTAGAATGGCTATAAGATTTGAGGCTCTGGCGGACGCTCCCGCGGCCGCTATGCGCTTCCCTCTGCCGTCGTGTCGGGGCATAAGCGGCCATGGCCGACACGATGACCGACAGCACGCCCTTCTGGCGCAGCAAGACGCTCGAAGAGATGACCGAGGCGGAGTGGGAATCGCTCTGCGACGGCTGCGGTCGCTGCTGCCTGGTCAAGCTCGAGGACGAGGATACCGGGAAGATCCACGCCACCGATATCGGCTGCCGCCTGTTCGATGCCGGCACCTGCCGTTGTCATGACTACGCCAATCGCTCGAAGACGGTCCCGGATTGCGTCACGCTGACGCCGGAGGCTGTGCGCACCTTGCCCTGGCTGCCGCCGACCTGCGCCTACCGTCTGCTCGGGGAGGGCAGGGACCTGCCCTGGTGGCATCCGCTCGTCTCGGGTGATCCGCAGACGGTCGTCGCAGCGGGCGTCTCGGTCCGCGGCAAGGTCTACGCCAATGAGGACGAGGTCGCCGAGGACGAGATCGTCGAGCGCATCGTCGCCTGGCCGCTGCGCTGGCCGAAGGCGGCGCGCGGCAAGAGGGCCGGCTGACGGCGGATCGGCAGCCGTCGGGCTGGACTACCTGAACCGCAGATTCTCGCGCGACAGCTGGTCGAGCCTGGTCACGCCCATCAGCTTCATGCTGCGCTCGATTTCCGTCTTGAGCTGGCCGAGCGCACGTTCGACGCCGGGCTGCCCTGCCGCAGCGAGCGGATAAAGATAATAACGCCCGATACCGACCGCCTTGGCCCCGAGCGATAGGGCCTTCAGCACATGCGTGCCGCGCTGGATGCCGCCATCCATGATCACGTCGATCTTGTCGCCGACCGCGTCGACGATCTCGGCGAGCTGGTCGAAGGCGGCGCGCGAGCCATCGAGCTGGCGGCCGCCATGGTTGGAGAGGATGATGCCGGTGCAGCCGATCTCGACGGCACGCTCGGCGTCGGCGACCGACATGATCCCCTTCAGGCAAAACTGCCCGGACCAGAGTTTGACCATCTCGGCGACGTCGTCCCAGGTCATCGCCGGGTCGAGCATCTCGGTGAAGTAGCGACTGATCGACATCACGCCGCCGCCCATGTCGACATGGCTGTCGAGCTGCGGCAGGCTGAACTTCTCATGGGTGAGGTAGTTCAGCGCCCATTGCGGCTTGATCGCGAACTGGGTGATGCCGGCAAGGTTGAGCCGGAACGGGATCGAGAAACCGGTGCGCAGGTCGCGCTCGCGATTGCCGCCGGTGATGCTGTCGACGGTCAGCATCATCACGTTGACGCCGGCCTCCTTGGCGCGCTCCATCATCGCCCGGTTCAGGCCGCGATCCTTGTGGAAATAGAACTGATAGACCTGCGGCCCGCTATGGGCCTTGCGCAATTCCTCCAAGCTGATGGTGCCGAGTGAGGAGACCCCGAACATGGTGCCGTAACGCGCCGCGGCCGCGGCGACTGCGCGCTCGCCCTGGTGATGGAAGAGCCGCTGCAGGGCCGTTGGCGAGCAATAGAATGGTACGGCGAGCGCCTGGCCCATCACGGTGACGGAGGTGTCGAGGCTGCTCACGCCGCGCAGCACGCTCGGAACGAGGTCGCAGCGCTCGAAGCTCTCGGAGTTCCGCCGGAGGGTGACCTCGTCATCGGCGCCGCCATCGATGTAGTTGAAGATCGGGCCGGGCAGACGCTTCCGGGCGAGGGTGCGGAAGTCATGGAAGTTGTGACAGGCTTTCAGGCGCATCGCTGGAATCAGGACCGGTTACCGGGATTGGCGCTGGCAGCGGCAATCTCGGCTGCCGCTGCCAGCGCTTCGGGCTGGACGGCCAGCCTATCGTGCGCTCGCGCCGTTCGCCATATCGCATATGTCGGCTCCGGCAGGCGGCAACGGCCGCTGGCGATACGCTTGCATCCGCGATAAACCCCCGCTGGAGACCGGCGGCCTCGGCTGGACCGCGAAGCGCGGTCAGGTCGGAGGAGTCGGGAGCGGGTCAAATATATCAACCAATCGTTAGTTCGAATATATCCGCTCATTGATTGTTCATCCGGTTTTCGGCATGACCACGCCGCACCGGTGCGCTGCAACAAGCGGGCACCGCATATGCGAAACCAGGCGGACCCGCCGGCGTTGATGTCGGCGACAACGTTGGGAAAGGCAGGCTATGGCAGGGCAGAAGTGGGTCTACACCTTCGGCGACGGCAAGGCCGAAGGCGAGGCAGGCATGAAGAACCTGCTCGGCGGCAAGGGCGCGAACCTCGCCGAGATGAGCAATCTGGGGCTTCCGGTGCCTCCGGGCTTCACCATCACCACCGAGGTCTGCACCTGGTACTACGACAACGGCAAGAATTTCCCGGCCGAGCTCGAGGCTGAGGTCAAGGCCGCATTGGCCGGCATGGCCAGGCTGACGGGCAAGACCTTCGGCGACCCCGCCAATCCGCTGCTGGTCTCGGTCCGCTCCGGCGCCCGCGCCTCGATGCCGGGCATGATGGACACCGTCCTCAATCTCGGCCTCAACGACGTCACCGTCGAGGCGGTCGCCAAGGCCTCGGGCGATGCCCGCTTCGCCTATGACAGCTATCGCCGCTTCATCACCATGTATTCGAACGTCGTGCTCGACATCGACCACGGTCATTTCGAGGAGGCGCTCGAGGACTACAAGGAGCGCAAGGGCCTCCATCTCGACACCGACCTCTCGGCCGATGACTGGAAGGTGCTGGTCGGCAAGTACAAGGAAATCGTGAAGAAGGAGCTCGGCTCCGACTTCCCGCAGGACCCGCAGCAGCAGCTCTGGGGCGCGGTCGGCGCCGTCTTCTCCTCCTGGATGAACGCCCGCGCCATCAAGTATCGCGAGCTCAACAGCATCCCGGCCTCCTGGGGCACGGCGGTCAACGTCCAGTCGATGGTCTTCGGCAATATGGGCGAGACCTCGGCGACCGGCGTCGCCTTCACCCGCAATCCCTCGACGGGCGAGAACGCGCTCTATGGCGAGTTCCTGATCAACGCCCAGGGCGAGGACGTCGTCGCCGGCATCCGCACGCCGCAGGACATCACCGAGGCCGCCAAGATCGCCGCGAAATCCGACAAGCCTTCGATGGAGAAGGCGATGCCGGAGGCCTATGCCGAGCTCTGCCGCATCTACGGCATCCTCGAAAAGCATTACCGCGACATGCAGGACATGGAGTTCACCATCCAGGAGGGCAAGCTCTGGATGCTGCAGACTCGCTCCGGCAAGCGCACCGCCAAGGCGGCGCTCAGGATCGCGGTCGAGCTCGCCCGCGAGGGCCTGATCACCGAGACCGAAGCGGTCGGCCGCGTCGAGCCCGGCGCGCTCGACCAGCTGCTGCACCCGACCATCGACACCAAGGCCGAGCGGCGCGTGCTGACCGCCGGCCTGCCGGCCTCGCCCGGCGCCGCCGCCGGCGAGATCGTCTTCACCTCCGAGGCCGCCGAGGCCGGCAAGAAGGCTGGCAAGAAGGTTATCCTCGTCCGCGTCGAGACCTCGCCCGAGGACATTCACGGCATGCACGCCGCCGAAGGCATCCTGACCACGCGCGGCGGCATGACCTCGCACGCCGCGGTCGTGGCGCGCGGCATGGGCAAGCCCTGCGTCTCCGGCGCCGGCCAGATCCGTGTCGACTACGCCAAGGGCACGATGACCGTCGGCCCGACCACGCTGAAGGCCGGCGACTTCGTCACCATCGACGGCAGCAACGGCCAGGTGTTGCTCGGCGAGGTCAAGATGCAGCAGCCGGAGCTCTCCGGCGACTTCCGCACACTGATGGGCTGGGCCGACAAGGTTCGCCGCCTCAAGATCCGCGCCAATGCCGAGACGCCGCGCGACGCCAAGGCGGCGCGCGAGTTCGGCGCCGAGGGCATCGGCCTCTGCCGCACCGAGCACATGTTCTTCGATGCCGGCCGCATCCTTGCCGTGCGCGAGATGATCCTGGCCGAGGAGGAGAAGGGCCGCCGCGCGGCGCTCGCCAAGCTCCTGCCGATGCAGCGCCAGGACTTCGTCGAGCTCTTCACCATCATGCAGGGTCTGCCGGTCACGATCCGCCTGCTCGATCCGCCGCTGCACGAGTTTCTGCCGCACACCGACGAGGAGATCGCCGAGGTCGCCTCGGCAATGGGCACGACCGCCGACAAGCTCAAGCGCCGCGCCACCGAGCTGCACGAGTTCAACCCGATGCTCGGCTTCCGCGGCGTACGCCTTGCCGTCGCCTATCCCGAGATCGCCGAGATGCAGGCACGGGCGATCTTCGAGGCGGCGGTGATCGCCGCCAAGGAGACCGGCCACCCGGTCATGCCGGAGGTGATGGTGCCGCTCGTCATGGGCTCGCCTGAGCTCGATCTGGTCAAGGGCCGGATCGATGCGATGGCGGAGGCCGTGAAGAAGGAGAGCGGCACGGAGTTCACCTATCAGGTCGGCACCATGATCGAGCTGCCGCGTGCCGCGCTGCGGGCAGAGGAAATCGCCAAGAGTGCCGAGTTCTTCTCCTTCGGCACCAACGACCTGACGCAGACCACGCTCGGCATCAGCCGCGACGATGCCGGCTCCTTCCTCGGCTCCTATACGGCGCGCGGCCTGCTCGAATCCGATCCCTTCGTGACGATCGATCAGGACGGCGTCGGCGAGCTGGTCCGGCTCGCCGTCGAGCGCGGCCGCAAGGCGCGCCCGAACATCAAGCTCGGCATTTGCGGCGAGCATGGCGGCGATCCCGCCTCGATCGGCTTCTGCGAGAGCGTCGGGTTGGATTACGTCTCCTGCTCGCCCTTCCGCGTGCCGATCGCGCGCCTCGCTGCCGCGCAGGCGGCGCTGGGGGCGATCAAGGCCAAGGACGCGTAGCGGCGGCGGAGTCCGGCAGCGTCGCTCGTCGTGCGCTGCCGGTGACCCTGAAGGCGCCGGAACCGGTATCGGGCCGCCGGTTCGTAGCAGCGCTCTTCCCTGAGCAGGTTTGCAAGGCAATGCGCCTCAAGCGCTCTTCCGCCCGTTCGCCGGTCGTCCCCGGGGATGCGTTTCGCTCCCTGGCGGGGGGGGGGGGCGGTGACGCTGCTTGCCCGCGTCGAGGGCGCCGGGCGCGATAAGAGGTCTGCCTCCCTCGTCGTCGGCAGGCGCGCGGAAAGTTCGCCCCTGGGGCGCCTGGTCGCGGCGGGATCGTGCTCGCGGCGGCTTGCCGCCCATCGGACAGCCCAGGCTGATGCGACGCGGCAAATGCCCAACCCGTGAGGGGAGGGCCTGTCATCCTGGTGTGATCGAGATATCCGAACCGGGCTTCGATGATGCCCCGATCAGGAGCGTGGCGGGAGCCGGCCTGTTGGCATGGCTGGAGCCAGAACGACCTTGCAGAAGCCAAGAAATCGATGGCGGGAGAGCTGATCCGATATACGGGTGGCTAAAAAATAGGCTACGACTGCCGTAGGGAGATGTGTGCTGGGACTGGCCGAGGTCGAGACATCAGAAACTGTTTTCTGAAGGAGACGGTGATGGCGTATGTTGGTACAGCTGGCGATGATTTTGCAGCAGTAAATGCCGCAGCAGACAACAAATATTATGGCCTGGACGGAAATGATCGTTTTCAGCACGGTAATATGAGTTCGATAATGTATGGAGGAACTGGAAACGATACGTTGTATTATTTTGGTAATGGTTATCTTGATGCATATGGCGGCGAAGGTAACGACTGGATTTATGCTTATTATTCCACAGTTTTGAATTTTTTATATGGCGATTCCGGGGACGATCATATTCAAGCGGGGATTGCCAACGACTACCTCGAAGGTGGTCAAGGGAGCGATGCCCTGTTTGGCGGCGATGGCAACGACACGATCTATGGCGGCGACGGCAATGACGGCGGTCCGAGGATTACGGCCGGCGCGAGCGCCTATATCGGCTGGTCCACGACCGTGACGTCCGGTCTCTTCGGCGGGGCGGGCAACGACTATATCAATGGCGGCCTCGGCAATGATGCGATCGATGGCGGCGCCGACAACGACATCCTCCTCGGCGACGAGGGCAATGACGACATCACCGGCGGGACCGGTGACGATTTCATCGATGGCGGCCGCGGGAACGACATCATC
>SCMY01000006.1 GCA_005502805.1 Rhizobiales bacterium 2SD
AGCAGCCCGGTAGCTCGTCAGGCTCATAACCTGAAGGTCGTCAGTTCAAATCTGGCCCCCGCAACCAAAATAAAAACCCCGTCGCGACAGCGGCGGGGTTTGTTCGTTCGGGCCAAGTATCCCACGCCGACAAAATCGATCACTTGGCATCGCAGGTTCAAATCAGGGGCCATGAACCCTGCAACCATACTCGCATCCAGAAGCGCGTCGCCGGCCAGCCAGGCCGACGCCGACAGTCGTGATCTCCATGGGATGGCTCCAAGCGCGTCCGGCGCGACGGCGTTTCTGTGGCGCTGCAATGCTGAGAGCAGGGGGCAGCCGCCCCTCTGCTTTGGGGCGGCTCAGTCTGGCGATAGGCCAGCACAGCTGGAAGGTGGCCCATAGCTGACTCTCGGAAGGTCCGCTCTCGGGCATGTCAGTTGAGACTGCGGCGGCTTACTTCGACTGGCTGATATAGACCTCGCCTGCAAACAGGCGGCGCGCTGTACGATAGACACAAGCGCTCCGCGCATGAGCCCGTCCATCTACGACAGCGACATCGGCATCGACCGTGATCGTGCCGGAGGGGTGCCCGATCCGGATCGCGGCTCCGCCGCCGTCCCCCACGATGCGGTTGGCTACCGTGCCGGGGGTGCGGGCGGCGACCGCAAGGCAGAGCGCGCCGGTCAGCGGGATCGCATTGTGCGGCTGCCCCACCGAGATCGCCCGCGCCATCAGGTCGGTCTCATCGGCCTGCAGGACGCGCTCAGACAGGGTCGGCGACGGCCCGGGCGCCGAGAGCATCGCGACTTTGGGCAGGCTGATGATCGCGGCCGCCTCCTCCAGCGTCGCGGCGAGCCCCATCAGCACGGAAGCGCGCAGTCGGATCTGCTCGAGCCGGTCCTGCAGCACGGTATTGGCGGCAATGGTCTTAGGCAGTTCGGTTCCGCTTGCGCCGAGCGCTTCCGCCAGCACGAACACGAACGGATTGGCGGCATCGACGATGCTGGCCTCGACGACGCCGAAGCCCGGCACCTCGATCAGGTCGATGGCCCGGCCTGTCGGCAGCAGGCGGCCAGTCTTGGCGCCGCCCGGCTCCAGGAAGTCCAGCCGGATCGGGGCTGCAAGGCCCGCGACGCCGTCGAGCTCGAAATCGCCGCCGACCTCTGTCTCGCCATCGCGCACCTGGACATGCGCGGCGATGATCTTGCCCGTATTGGTGTTGTGGATGCGGACGATCGTCTCGCCGTCCGGCGGGCGCGCCACCAGCCCCTCGTCGATCGCGAACGGCCCCATCGCCGACGACATGTTCCCGCAATTGCCGGCATAGTCGACGGTCCGATCGGTCACCGAGACCTGGGCGAAGGTGTAGTCGATATCGGCGCCGGGCACGCTGGCCGGGCCGACGACGCAGATCTTGGACAGCGACGAGACGCCCCCGCCCATGCCGTCGAGCTGGCGCACATATGGGTCGGGCGAGCCCATCGCTGCCAGGAAGATGTCGTCCCATTCGGCGCGCGCCGGCAGGTCGCGGGCGTGGAAGACCAGCCCTTTCGAGGTGCCGCCGCGCATGAACACGGCCTTGAGACGCTTCTGACCCACCACCGCTCCTCGGCTTCCGCTCGCCCCTGATCTTTGGGGCTTGACCGAGCATGGGAAGCGGTGTGAAAACTGTCAACACTGAAAACTGTCAACAGTCTACAACGTGAACCTTTCGGCTCCTCTCTCTCCGCATCCTTCGCTCAGCGATCAGGCGTTCGACGCGCTGGTCGAAGCGATCTCGCGCGGCGCCATCGCCCCGGGGGAACGGATCAAGGAGGCGCAGATCGCCCGCACGCTGCGGATCAGCCGTGGCCCGCTTCGCGAGGCACTACGCCGGCTGGAAAGCCACCGGCTGGTCGAGCGCCGTCAGCATCTCGGCGCCTTCGTCACCTCGCTCTCGCTCGAAGATCTCGACGACCTGTTCCGAATGCGTGAGGCGCTCGAAGGCGCCGCTTGCGGCCTCGCCGCGACGCGGATCAGCGACGCGACCCTGGCCGATCTCAGCGCCATGCTCGATGCCCATGCCGGCACGATCACGCGCGACGGCCAATATCCCCGCATGTCATCGGACGACGATTTTCATTTCCGTATCATCCGCGAGAGCGGCAGCAAGCGATTGTTCCACGCGCTCTGCCAGGAACTCTACTTGCAGGTCCAGCTCTACCGGCACCGCTCCTCTTCCCGCCCCGGCCGCTCCGAGATGGCGATGAAGGAGCATCGCGACATCGTCGCCGCCCTGCAGACGCGCGATCCGCGCAAGGCCGAGGAGGCCATGCGCGTCCACATTTCCAATGCCCGCAGGAACCTGCTCTGGGCAGCCCCCGAAGCGGCCAGACCCGCCATCGAACTGGGATCATTGACGTGAGCAAGACTGCAGGACGCCGCCTGAGGCAGATCGTCGACGCGCGCGCCGGCACGCTCATCCCCGGAGCGGCCAACGCCCTCGCCGCCCGCATCATCGAGGATCTCGGCTTCGAGATCGCCTATGTCAGCGGCGCGGGCGTGACCAACACCTATTTCGGCGCGCCCGATCTCGGCTTCATGGGCCTGGCCGACATTGCCAACCATACCGCCGCGATCCGCGACGCGGTCGAGCTGCCGCTGATCGTCGACGCCGATACCGGCTTCGGCAACGCTCTGAACGTCCGCCAGGCCGTGCGTACGCTGGAGCGGGCCGGCGCCAATGCGATCCAGCTCGAAGACCAGGTCATGCCGAAGCGCTGCGGCCATTTCTCGGGCAAGGCCGTGGTCGAGACCGCCGAGATGACCGGCAAGATCAAGGCGGCGGTCGACGCCCGCCATGACGCCGATTTCCTGATCATGGCCCGCACCGACAGCCGCGCCGTCCACGGCTTCGAGGCCGCGGTCGAGCGCGGCCACGCTTTCCGCGAGGCCGGGGCCGACATCATCTTCATCGAAGCGCCGGAAAGCGTCGAGGAGCTGCGGGCCCTGCCGCAGGCGATCAACGCGCCGCAACTGGTCAATCTCGTCGTCGGCGGCAAGACCCCGATCCTGCCGACCAGCGAGTTCGCGGCGATGGGCTTCTCATTGGTGCTCTACGCCAATGTCGCCCTGCAGAGCGCGATCCTCGGCATGACCACCGCCCTCTCCGCCCTGAAGCAAGGCCGCGATGTCGGCGAGACGAGCGGCCTCGTCGCCAGCTTCGCCGAGCGCCAGCGGCTGGTGCGTAAGCCGCTCTTCGACGCGCTGGAGAAGACCTACGCCGGCTCGTGAGTACAGGCCGCACAAGACAGCACCAAAGACAAGAATGACAGGGAGGTTCAGCGGCATGGTACAGGACGTCTTCAACGTCCGCCGCACGTTCGAGGCGGGGCCGGGGCGCAAGAGCACATTCTATTCGCTGCCGGCATTCGCCGCGCAGGGTTATCCCGCGCTGTCGCGCCTGCCCGTCTCGATCCGCATCCTCATCGAATCCGGCCTGCGCAATTGCGATGGCCAGGTGATCACGCGCAAGCATGTCGAAGCGCTCGCCAACTGGCAGCGCAATCAGGCGCCGCGCGACGAGGTCTCGCTCAATGTCGCCCGCGTCGTGCTGCAGGATTTCACCGCGACGCCGCTGATCGCCGATCTCGCCGCGATGCGTGCCACTGCCGCCCGGCTCGGCAAGGACCCGGCCGCGGTCGAGCCGCTGGTGCCGGTGCAACTCGTCATCGACCACTCCGTCCAGATCGACGCGCGCGGCACGGCCGATGCGATGGCGCGCAACATGGAGCTGGAATATGCGCGCAACAAGGAACGCTACGCCTTCTTCAAATGGGGCACGCAGGCCTTCGAGACGCTGAGCGCCGTGCCGCCGGGCTTCGGCATCGTCCATCAGGTCAATCTAGAGGCGCTCGCCAAGGGCGTGTTCGAGCGTGACGGCGTCACCATCCCCGACACGCTGGTCGGCACCGACAGCCACACCACGATGATCAACGGCATCGGCGTGCTCGGCTGGGGCGTCGGCGGCATCGAGGCCGAGGCAGCGATGCTCGGTCAGCCGCTGTTCTTCGAAGCGCCCGACGTGGTCGGCGTCAGGCTATCGGGCGGGCTCGCCGAGGGCGTCACCATCACCGATGCGGTGCTCTCGATCACCGAGCGCCTGCGCAAGGCCAAGGTCGTCGGCAAGTTCGTCGAGTTCTTCGGCCCGGGCGCCGCTGCCCTGAGCGCCATGGACCGCGCCACCATCGCCAACATGGCGCCCGAATACGGCGCGACGCTCGCTCTCTTCCCGGTCGACGACCGCACCGTCGCCTACTACCGCGAGACCGGCCGCAGCGAGGCCGAGGTCGAGGCGATCTCGCGCTACTTCAAGGCGCAAGGCCTCTATGGCAGCCCGGCCGATGGCGACATCGATTATTCCCGCCTGATCGAGATCGACCTCTCGGCGATCCGGCCCAGCGTCGCCGGCCCCAAGCGCCCGCAGGACCGGATCGAACTCGCCGACGTCGCGAGCAGCTTCGACAGGCTGTACGGCGCCCCGGTCGCCGAGGGCGGCTATGGCCGCACCAGCCCAATCGGGCAACGCGTGCCGACGCAAGTTCCCGCTTTCGCCAGTCACGGCAATGTCGCGCTCGCCGCCGAGGCAACGCCGCTCCCGGCCGACCAGGGCCATGGCGACGTGGTCATCGCCGCGATCACCTCCTGCACCAATACCTCCAATCCCGACCTCCTGCTGACAGCCGGTCTGCTGGCGCAGAAGGCGGTGGCGAAGGGCCTTTCGGTCGCGCCCTGGATCAAGACCTCCTTCGCTCCGGGCTCGCGTATCGTCACCGATTATCTCGCGGCGGCCGGGCTCCTGCCAGCGCTGGAGACGCTCGGCTTCGGCGTCGCCGCCTATGGCTGCGCCGTCTGCGCCGGCAATAGCGGTCCGCTCGACCCATCCATCGAGACGACCATCGCAGCGGGTGACCTGGTCTGCGCCGCCGTGCTCTCCGGCAACCGCAATTTCGAGGCGCGCATCCATCCGGCGCTGCGCGCGAACTTCCTGATGAGCCCGCCGCTCGTCATCGCTTATGCGCTCGCCGGCTCGGTCCGCGTCGATCTCGCCAGCGAGCCGCTCGGCCGTGACCGGGACGGCAACCCGGTGACGCTCGCCGACATCTGGCCGAGCTCGGAGGAGGTCGAAGCGGTTCGCCGCTTCACCCGCGATCCCGAGGCGTTCAAGCGCGTCTATGCGCAGAAGGAGCAGGGCGGCGCCCTCTGGGATGCGATCGAATCGCCTGCCGGCGCGACCTATTCCTGGCCGCCCTCAACCTATATCGCACAGCCGCCCTTCTTCGACGGCTTTGCCGAGGAGCCGGCGCCGCGGCCTGAGATTTCGGATGCCCGCATCCTCGCCCTGCTCGGCGATTCCATCACCACCGACCACATCAGCCCGGCCGGCATGATCAAGCCGAGCTCGCCCGCCGGAATCTGGCTGCAGGAACGCCAGATCGCGCCGGCCGAGTTCAACACCTATGGCGCCCGCCGCGGCCATCACGACGTGATGCTGCGCGGTACCTTCGCCAATGTCCGCCTGCGCAACCTGGCGGTGCCCGGCAGCGAGGGCGGCGTGACGCAGCTGCAGCCGGATGGCGCGGTGATGCCGATCTCCGACGCCGCCGCGATCTATCGCGAGCGCGGCATGCCGCTGGTCGTGATCGCCGGCGAGGAATATGGCACCGGTTCGAGCCGGGACTGGGCCGCCAAGGGCACCTATCTGCTCGGCGTCAAGGCCGTCATCGCCCGCAGTTTCGAGCGCATCCATCGCTCCAACCTGATCGGCATGGGCGTGCTGCCGCTGCAATTCCGGCCCGGCGAGAGCGCCCAGACGCTGGGCCTCGACGGCAGCGAGGCGATCACGCTGCCGGGCAGCGCCGGCAAGATCGCGCCGCGTGCCGAGATCGGCCTCGTGATCACCCGCAAGGACGGCACGCGGCTGGAGACGGCGCTGACCGCCCGGATCGATACCGAGGTCGAGGCCGATTACCTCATCAACGGCGGCATACCGCACTACGTGCTGCGCAAATTGCTGTTCGCAAGCTGATCCAGCCATTGCCAGCCGGAAGACCGGCGGCAACCAACCAAAGGGAGGACACGACGATGACCATCCGCAGAAGAGTCCTGCTCGCCGCCGCCTTCGCGGTCGGCCTTGCCGGCCCCGCCTGGGCGCAGAGCCTTGACATCACCGTGCCGTCCAATCCGGGCGGCGGCTTCGACCAGACGGCGCGCGCTTTGCAGGGCGTGCTCGAGAAGGACAAGCTCGCCAGCCGCATCCAGATCATCAACACGCCCGGCGGCGGCGGCACGATCGGCCTTGCGCAATTCGCGACCACCAAGGCCAAGCGCGCCGGCTCGATCATGGTCGGTGGCCTCGCCATCGTCAGTGCCGTACCGATCAACAAGGCCCCGGTGACGCTCGACCAGGTCAAGCCGCTGGCTCGGCTGACCGGAGAATATCTCGTGCTCGCCGTGCCGAAGAGTTCGCCGCTACAGAGCGTCGAGGAGCTGATCGCCAAGTTCAAGGCTGATCCGCGCTCGGTCTCCTGGGGCGCCGGCTCCGCCGGCAGCGCCGACCATTTGCTGATCGGCCTCTTGGCCCAGGCCGCCGGCGTCGAGCCCAAGGGGATCAACTACATCGCCCATTCCGGCGGCGGCGAGGCCCTGTCGGCCGTGATCGGCGGGCATGTCACCGTCGGTGTCAGCGGCTATGGCGAGTTCGAGCCCCAGGTCGCCGCCGGCAATCTGCGCGTGCTCGCGATCTCCTCGGAGCAGCGCATCGCCGGCATCGACGCGCCGACCTTCAAGGAGAAGGGTCTCGACGTCACGCTGGTGAACTGGCGCGGCATCTTCGCTCCGCCCGGCCTGAAGGACGATGAGTTCAAGGCCCTGGCCGAGATGGTCGACAAGGCCGTCAAGTCGCCGGCCTGGAAGGAGGCGCTCCAGAAGCATAGCTGGCAGGACCTCTATTTGCCGGCGGCCCCGTTCGAGACCTATCTCAGCCGGAATCGGTCGAGCGTCACCGCCGTGCTCAAGGATATCGGCCTCGCCCAGTGAGGCCATGGCGGGCGGCGCACGTCGCCGCCCATTTTCCCGCATCAGAGGCCGGTGACCCGATGCTGCGCATGACGTCCTACAAGCCCTACGGCGTCGCTTTCGGGGCAGCGCTCGCGCTGCTCGGGGCGGCGATGATCTGGGTGATCTCGCTCCTGCCCGACACCGCCGCCTATGCCGCCGTCGGGCCGAAGATGTTCCCGCGCCTGGTCGGCGGCGGACTGATCCTGACCGGCCTTGCCGTGATCCGCGAAGCCATGAGCATCGTGCCGGGGGATGAGGATGCGATCGAGTACGATGTCTTGCCGATCCTGGCGATCTCGGCCGGCCTGATCTTCGCCGCCTTCGCGCTGGAACGGCTCGGCTGGATCCTGACCGCGACGGTCGTCTTCTTCGTGACCGCCTGGGCTTTCGGCGAGCGGCGCCGGCTGGCGACGATCGCGATCGGGCTCGCCCTCTCTGGCGGGACCTATCTGCTCTTCAACTACGCGCTCCAGCTCAGCCTGCCGGCCGGTATCCTCCGCTTCTAGCGGTCCGTAGAGGCGTCACGATGTCATCGATTTCCGCTCTGCTCGACGGCTTTTCCGTCGCCCTCGCTCCCGCCAACCTGCTCTGGGCCTCGCTCGGGGTGTTCATGGGCACCGCCATCGGTGTGCTGCCGGGCATCGGCCCGGCGCTGACGATCGCGCTGCTGCTGCCGGCGACCTTCAGCTTCGAGCCATCCTCCGCCTTCATCCTGTTCGGCGGCATCTATTACGGCGCGGTCTATGGCAGCTCGACCACGGCGATCCTCCTCAACACGCCGGGCGAGACCGCCAGCGTCGTCACCGCCATCGACGGCCACGCCATGGCCAAGCAGGGCCGCGGCGCCCAGGCGCTGGCGACCGCCGCCATCGGTTCCTTCGTCGCCGGTACGCTGGCGACGGCGGCGCTGACCTTCGTCGCTCCGGCGCTGGTCACGCTCGCCCTGAAATTCGGGCCGGCCGAATATTTCGCGCTGATGGTGCTGGCGCTGGTCACGGTCACATCGCTGCTCGGCACCTCGCTGCCGCGCGGCTTCGCCAGCATCTTCCTCGGCCTGGCGCTCGGCCTCGTCGGCATGGACGTGCAGACCGGGCAGGCCCGCTTCACCTTCGGCCAGCTCGAACTGCTCGACGGCGTCGGCACGGTCATCATCGCCGTCGGCCTGTTCGCCGTGGGCGAGGCGCTCTACGTCGTCGCGCGCGAGCGCTTCCACCGCGAGGAGATCTACGCGATCAAGGGTTCGGTCTGGATGAGCCGGGAAGACTGGCGCCGCTCCTGGAAGCCCTGGCTGCGCGGCACCGTGATCGGCTTTCCGATCGGCGCGCTCCCGGCCGGCGGCGCCGAGATCCCGACCTTCCTCTCCTATGTCACCGAGAAGCGCCTGACCAAGCATCCCGAGGAGTTCGGCAAGGGCGCGATCGAGGCGGTCGCCGGGCCAGAAGCTGCCAACAATGCCGCGGTCGCCGGCGTGCTCGCTCCGCTACTGGCGCTCGGCCTGCCGACCTCGGCCACGGCGGCGATGATGCTCGCCGCTTTCCAGCAATACGGCATCCAGCCTGGCCCGCTGCTGTTCCAGACCAATTCGCAATTGATCTGGGGGCTGCTGGCTAGCCTCTATATCGGCAATGTCATGCTGCTCGTGCTCAACCTGCCGCTGGCAGGCCTGTGGGTGCGCCTGCTGCTGATCCCGCGCCCCTGGCTCTATGGCGGCATCCTCGTCTTCGCCACGCTCGGCGTCTACACACTCGACAACAGCCTGTTCGACGTCGCGCTGCTTTGGGGTATCGGCATGCTCGGCCTCGCCATGCGCATGCTCGACGTGCCGGTCGCGCCCTGCATCGTGGCTCTGATCCTCGGACCGATGGCGGAGCAGCATCTGCGCCGAGCCCTGTCGATCAGCCAGGGCGACCCGCTCGTCTTCGTCTCCAGCCCGCTCGCCGCCGGCATTCTCGGGTTGGCGCTGGCTTTCCTGCTGGTGCCGCTGCTGCTGAAGCTACGGCAAAGCCAGGCGGTTTCGCCGTAAGGCGGGGCAGCCCGCCCGCGCGAGTTGCCAGACTCAACACCGTCAAAACAGACCTCCCGGCGGACAGATCAACGCGGACTTCGGCGTTTACGGTTCCCAGAAGCGGCTCGAAATTGCGCGGATCGCTCAGCCGGTATGTCCGCTGCATGGCGCAGGCCAAGTGTCCGCTGTTGGCGCGTCTCGTCCAGGTCAGGCCAAGAATGCCGGCCCTTGCGTGGCGGCGCTGACGAGATTGAAAAGGTAGTCGCTCTGGGCCTGGGTTTCGACCGCTCCTGCAGCATGCTCCCGGCGGATTCTGGCGATCGCCTCGGCTGGCGAAGCTCCCGCCTCGATGAGCAGGCGCGCCGCGACGAGGCCGGTGCGGCCGAGACCGGCGCGACAGTGAACAGCCCAGCTCTCACCGGCGAAAAGGCGATCCAGCAGCGCCAGATCGCGCCAACCGCGCGAGAAGCCGTCATCGGGCGTTCCGAAATCGGCGATCGGCAAATGGACCCAGCGCAGTCCCGCCGCCGAAACGGCGCTCGCATAACCGTCATGCCCACCGGGAAGCTCATCGCCCTCGACGAGGCTGAGCAGGCCGACCGCACCTGCCGTCGCAAGACTGGCCAGATCTTGCGCAACGGCATCTTTGGGGCGCTCCTTCGACGCCTCTCGCCAGTGTCCAGGGCACGCGCATAGGAGGAGCTTGCCGGGATGGCCGGCAATGCCGATCACTGAGAAGGGGGCAGCGACAGCGTGATTCAAGAGGTTTCCTCGGACATTCGGCGAGTGATGAACGGGGTTTGACTTGTTGGGATAGCTGTGTACAGCTATCCCAATCCGATGTCCATTCCATCCGGCCCGGCAATGCCTGAAGCTATCTCCCGGCCGCCTGTCCCTGACTGGCGCACCCGCCTGCGGGCCGCGTTGTGGCCGATCGCGCTCTTCATCGGCGTCGCGGTGCTTGGACTGATCATCATGCGCAACGTCTCGGCCAATCTGGCCGCGGCAGGGATGGAGATCGACTTCTCTTTCCTTTGGCAGGAGGCCGGCTTCGACGTCAGCGAAAGCCTCGTCCCCTATACGCCGCGCGACACCTATGCCCGCGTGCTGCTGGTCGGGATACTCAACACGCTCCTGGCCGCCGCGATCGTGCTCGTGCTCGCCAGCGCGATAGGGCTGGTCGTCGGCATTGCGATGACGAGTTCCAACTGGCTCGTGCGCACACTCGCCCATGCTTATGTCGAGCTGCTGCGGAACCTGCCCAAGCTCCTGATCCTCATCGCACTCTATGTCCTGATGGTGCGCGGTTTACCGCATGTCCGGTCGGCCTGGAGCGGGCCTTTTGGGGCACAACTCAGCAATCGCGGGCTGTTCCTGCCCTGGCCGGTAGTCGAGCACGGCGGGGACCTGCTCGCCGTCGTGACGGTCCTGTGGCTCGCCGCCGCCCCGTTCTGGAGCAGGGCGGCTCGTCGCCAGCAGGATCGCACCGGCCGCAGGCCGCCGACGCTCCTGCCGCTCCTGGGCATCGGAAGCGCCATTCTTGCCGTGCTCCTGCTTTCGGGCATGGTGCGCGTCGCCTGGTCGTTTCCCGTTCTGCAGGGCTTCAACATCAGCGGCGGCATGGCGCTCTCGCTGCAGTTCACTGCGCTGGTCGTCGCACTTTCAGTCTATCACGGCGGCCAGATCGGCGCGATCGTGCGCGGCGGGATTGTCGCCACCTCGACCGGGCAGCGCGAGGCAGCACTCGCGCTCGGGCTCGACTGGTTCAAGACGATGCGCCTGATCGTGCTGCCGCAGGCGCTGCGGGTGATCACGCCGCCGCTCGGCAATCAATATAGCAACCTGCTCAAGAACACGTCGATCGCACTCGCCATCGGCTATTCCGATCTGCTGAGCGTGGTCAGCACCTCGATCAACCAGACGTTCCGCCCAATCGAGCTGATGATGCTGGTCGCGCTGTTCTTCCTGACGGTCAACATGCTGATCTCGGGTCTGGTGAACTGGCTCGACCACGCCTTTCGGCTGAAGGGGCGGTGAGATGGCCGTCCTCGCACCCAAACGCTACTGGCTCCGGACCGCGCTTTCATGGCTGCGCGTCAACCTCTTCTCGGGGTGGTGGAATACCCTGCTGACCTTGGCGACGCTCGCTGCGCTCTACATCTTCGTCTCGGCTTGCCTGCGTTGGGGAGTGTTCAATGCCGTTCCCTTGTCCGGCGACCACAACAGCTGCCTGACAGCCTCAGGTGCCTGCTGGGCCTTTCTCCATGAGAAGGCCGACCTGATCCTGACCGGGACCTACCCTGCGCCGGAGCGGTGGCGAGCCTATACGGCGACGGGAGTCATCGTCGCCCTGATCCTGATCCAGCTTCTCGCACCCCTACGGATCGCTCTGCGTGTCGGACTGCTGCTCGGTGCGGCGGGCGTTTCCTATCTGCTGCTGCGCGGCGGCGTTGCCGGCTTGCCGCTGGTCGAATCGCATCGCTGGAACGGCCTGCCGCTCGTTCTCTTTCTCTCCATCTTCAGCATGGCCGCAGCCTTCCCGCTCGGCATCGTTCTGGCCTTGGCGCGCTGGTCGCGGAACCGGACACTGAACCTGGCCGCGATCGGCTATATTGAGACAGTTCGGGCGATCCCGATGGTGGCGGTGCTGTTCGCGGGGGTCTTTGTGCTGCCCCTGGTGATCGCCCGCGGCGCTGCGATCGAACCGGTTATGGCCGTCCTGCTCGTGCTCGTCCTGTTCTATGCTGCCTATTTCGCCGAGGACGTGCGGGCGGGGCTCCAGGCCCTGCCGCATGGCCAGGTCGAGGCCGGAGCGAGCCTCGGACTGTCCGGCTGGCAGCGCCTGCGCCTCATCGTGCTGCCCCAGGCCTTGCGCACGGCGGTTCCGGGTCTCACCAACAGCGTGATCGGCAGCTTCAAGGATACCTCGCTCGTCGCGATCGTCGGCATGCATGACCTGCTATCGACCTCTCGCATGGCCTATGCCGATCCGCTCTGGCAGGCCTATGCGCTGGAGGCCAACATCGCGATCGGGCTGTTCTATTTCCTCTGCTGCTGGATGATCTCCGAACGCGGCCGGCTCCTCGGGCATCCGGTTGCGCAACGCGGCTGACCCGCCGTCGAGAGGATGCTAGAGCAAGACATGAACGAGACCTTGGCTCCGGCCGCGCAGCAGCTTCGACAGATGGTGCGCTCGCGCAACGACGTGATCTTCGAGATCGTGCGCGAGCGCATCTGCCTGCACGAATACGAGGAAGGGCACGTCATCCACGAGGCTGCGCTGGCGACCGAGTTTCGTGTCAGCCGCACGCCGATCCGGCAGGTTCTGCAGCGGCTCGTCTATGAACAGCTCGCCGAAACCCGCAACGGGGTCGGCTCGATTGTCTCCTATGTCGGGGACCAGTACCGCGACATGCTGCGTTTTCGCGTCGGCCTCACCGGGCTGATCGCGGATCTGCTGCCGCTGCAGCTCTCGGCGGATCACCGCTCGGAGTTCGCCCGGGTGCTCGCGCTTGCGAATGCGCTTGGCGATGATGCGCCCGTCAAGGCGATCTGGAGTGTCTGGCGTGCTCATCACGAGGCCCGCAACGCGCTGATCGCCGACGAGGCGCTCCGCCAGATGGACGACATCATCTTCTACCGGGTGGCGCGCAGCTGGGTTTCGTGGCTGAGACGCGATTCCGCTGCGATCCTGGCGCTCCTCAGGGACGAGGTCGCGGAGGCGGCTGAACTGGCCGCCACTCTCCCGGCCGGCGCTCTGTTCAGGCTCCATGCCGCGCATCTGGAGCGCCTGCTCACCCGTTACGACGACAGCTCGAGCAGATAGGCCAGCTGGACATCGCTCTCGATTGCGCCGGGGCGCACGGCCCGGACTGCTGCGACCGCGGCCTGCGGTTCCATCCCATATGCGATCAGGATGCGAGCAGCCATCATGCCGCTGCGGCCATAGCCGGCCAGGCAGCAGAAGGCGACGTTGCTGACGTGCTGCAAGGCATTGTCGACCAGGGCCGCAAGCCCAGGCCAATCGAACGCTGGATCGGGCGCGTCGAAATCAGCGATCGGCCAGCGTGAGAAAACGATGGTGCGGCTGGCGGCCGCGCCCGCCAGCTCCGCCAGTTCGCCTGCCTCGCATTCGTCATCGCAGAGCAGGCAAATTAGCTGCGTGACGCCGCTGCCCGCGAGCTGATCGAGGACCTGCGCCTGGCGCTCGACGTCGACCAGGCGCCCACCGTTGCGCAGGATGGTGAGCCCCGGGAGCGGCAGCATTCCGACCAGGATTGCTGACCCGGGCAGTCGGACCCAGGTAATGTCATCTTCCATGGGCCGATCCGAAACAGACGATGCTCGCAGGCGAGAGCCTGCGAGCATCGCGACGTCCCTAACGGCTGGCAAGCCTTTCCCAGCCGGTGAGGTCAGCGGACCGGGTAGGCGAACATCACGCCGCCATCGCGGGCGAGGCGATTGGGCGAGGTGCTGCGGTCCATGGCCAGCGCCGAGCCCTTGCCGAGATGTTTCTCGAAGACCTCGCCATAATTGCCGACTTGCTTCAGGATACGCTGGCTCCATTCCGGATGGAGGCCGAGCTTCTTGGCCATCTCGGCCGTCGGGCCGGTCGGCGAGAGCAGGCGCTGCGCGTCCGCCGGCAGGTCCTTCAAGCCGCTGAGCTTCTGGTCGATATTGGCGGCGGTGATGCCGAACTCTTCCGCCGACAACATCAGCTGGACGCCCCAGAACAACGTCTTCTCGAGCTCCGTATCGGGCCGCGAAACCAGGGCCAGGGGTTCGGTCGCCGACTGCTGCGGAACCAGGGCGTAGTCCTCCGGCTTCGGCGCCAGCAGGCGATCGGCGGCGAGTGCCGAGATCGAGCTCGCCACTGCATCACATTTGCCGGAGAAGAAGGCCTGGAGCCGCGCGGTCTTGTCGGCGATGTTCTCGACCTTGTAGGGCAACTTGGCGGCCCCGAACCAGTCGGCAAGGTAGAGCAGTGTCGTCGAGCCTTCCTCGGCGCATATCGTAGCGCCGGAGAGATCTTGGAGCTTGGTCATGCCGAGGCTCTTGGGCACCATGAAGCCCTGGCCATCGAAGAAGGTCGGCACGACGAAGGAGACGCCGGGGTCCGCGTCGCGCGTTCCGGTGGCGGTGATGCCGCGCGACGCCATATGGGCGCTGCCGCTGATGAGCGCTTTCAGGCTGTCGGAAAAGCCGATACCGCGCATCTCGGCCTTGGAGGCGTCGCCGAAGATGGCTGCAGCCGCCATCCGGCAAAACTCGACGTTGAAACCTTGGAACGCGCCCTGACTGTTGGGAACGGAGAAACCGGGAGAGTTCGGATTGACCAGGCAGACGATCTTGCCGTCGGCCTTGATCTTGTCGAGCACGGGCCCGGCCTGCGCTGGTGCGCTGCTGGCGGCCACACAGAGCAAGGACGCCAGCGTCGCACCCATTCGAAGCAACTTCATATCGATCGCCCCTCTCCTTATCGCGCATACCTGACTAGCTGTATACAGCAATTACAAAAACGTCAATGCGCCGCATTGGTGACTTTCCGGTTCGCTTCGAGCAGGTATGTGTCGTCGCCTGGAAGGACCCATCGATCTGCTCACCGGCAGCGTGGAAGCCACAGCGCGCATCCATGCCCAAGCATTGAAAAGGTCGGCGAGAAGCGTTTCGAAATGGCGGCCGCGGGCATGCGGCTCGTCCGACATCTCGTGGAGTGCGACGAGGCGCTCCTCAAGGGGATGCAGGCCCAAGGCCGCTGAGCAACGTGACGAGCACCTGGCAGGAGGTCGGTCGTGTCGATGGGGGGCGTCTGCGGACAGGGTGACGATCGGCACTCCGGCAAACCTGAAAGCTTGAAGTGGAGCGCGCACATCTGCGGCGATGATCGAGTCCGCCCAATTTTGAATGCCGAAATGCAACTGGACGACTTCTGTCGGCGCGGTGCGGTACGGCGTCTCGACATCAGGCCAAATTGTGACTAATAATAGAATGATAGGATGTATTGAGCCCATCATCCGGAGTCACTGACGCTCTTCGGCCTGCTCCTCCTTCTCGACGAAGGCGGTTGCGGCCTCAGGTCCCGCGCTACGCATGTCGCTGTTCTGCAGTGGAAGGGGGGCGGGCGAGAGGAGCGCAAGACCGAGGAGGATCGGATGAAGCAGAGAGACCTTATTGACCTGGCTCATTGTCGCAGCGCCGTCCAATCTCCCGCCGCCATGTCCGATCACGATGGGAGCCCGGTCGATTCCGGCCCGCCACCATTTTCCGGAGCAGTCCTGCACGTGGGATCAGGTCGTTTATGCGATCGAGGGATCGCTGACGGTCAGCACGAAAGCTCGATCCTTCGTTGTTTTGCCCGATCAGGCGGTGTGGCTGCCGGCCGGTTTGACACACCAGATCGGTTCGATGCTGGGAGCCGAATTCCGCAGCATGTGGATTGAACATGAGGCCGGCATTGATCTTCCGGCGAGTCCGACGGTTCTGGCGGCTTCGCCCTTGCTCAAGGCTCTCATCGCCGAGGCCACTGGGATGGAAGGACATGCTGACAGCGATGGCTACGCTGCCCGTGTCCGGAGGCTCATCCTCGATCAGCTGCGGCGGACGCGATCCCTCTCGAACCCGCTCCCTTGGCCGCGTAGCGGGCCATTGCTGGCCTTGTGTGAAGCTCTCTATGCGGACCCGTCAGATCCGCGCAGCTTTGTGGAGTGGAGCAGGGCATTCGGCATTTCTTCGCAAACCCTAGCGCGCCGCTTCGAGGCGGAAGTGGGCCTGAGCCTTCGTTCGTGGCGTCATCGTCTGAGGCTGTTCAGAGCGATCGAAATGCTCTCCGGTGGTTTGAGCGTGACGCAGACTGCCATGGAGCTGGGCTACGGCTCGGCTTCTGCCTTCGTCTATGCTTTTCGCGCTGCACAAGGCTCAAGTCCACATGTCTACATGCGCCAGCGCGAGCCTGGCAGTCTCTGAGCGAGAAGCGCCGATCAGGCAATTGCAATGCAGAATGGCCTCGAAGCAAACTATGTCGCTGACCTCGTCCATGGTCTCCGGGCTTCGGACATGGGAGCTCAAGCCCAGGGCCGCCGGTCAGGTCGCGATGAACTGGCCGTTCTGGCGATTGCGCCGGAGCCCGTTGCGACTGCACTGTGTCACCAGATCTTCTGATCTGAGTCCTTATATCCGGACCGCTTTGGGTTAGAGTTTTCCGTGTCGTTTCCCTTGGGCTGGGAGGAGCGGAAGACGATGAAGGACTCGACGTTTTCGGGCGCGCTGGAGGCGTTCGTCCTGAAGCAGGGTGTGGACCGCATTCCGGTGGCGGAGCTCTGCCGGCGAGCGGGCACCGGGCAGCTCAAAGCCGCGGCCTGACGACGCCACCGACCACCGGCCGTGATGACATGACTCAAGCCAAATGGCGTCCGATGAGCCCGAGGCGGTTCAACTCGGGCTGTCTGCCGATGACGTAAGAGCGGACGACGGCGCACGGCGAGTCAGATAGGTCTTGCGATCTTAAAAAGATACTGTCATACTAAAGATAGTATGATTTATCGAACTGCTCTGACCGTCAGGATAGGAGGCCGATAGAGCAGCTCTGGGGGAGGAACGGGCTCGTCGAGTCCAACGCGTTTGCCGGCCGGCTGGTCGGCGGGTGCGCTCGAAGAAGGCTGCGGCGCGCCTATGTGCGGGCATCGCTTTGGGTTGCCTCTTCAAGGCACGCAGCCCAGACGCCGGAAGGCCGATGAGAGCCACAGAAGAATCAATAAAAGGGTGAGGAGTCGTCTTGGATCAGCTCTTACAACACTTAGCCAACGCAGTCATCGTCGGCGGCACTTATGCCCTGCTCGGGATCGGCCTGACTCTGATCTTCGGCATCATGCGGATCGTCAATTTCACCCATGGAGAGCTCTACGCGTTCGGCGGATACATGATGTACTTCTTCGCCGTCGTGCTGGGCATGAACTTCTACATGTCCATCGCGTTCGCGATCTGCGCCGGCATGCTCCTCGGCGCAGCGATTGAGTTCCTGCTGCTGCGCTCCAAACGGGGAGCCGACATCGACACGACCATGCTGATCATGATCGGCGCATGGATCGTGCTCCAGAACACCGAACACCTAGCGTGGGGCAGCATCGCGAAGTCCATCGACTCGCCGTTCGCGATCGAGCCGGTGACGATGGGTCCGATCTCGCTGTCCAGGATCCGCATTTTCGTCCTCATCGTCGCTGTCGCCCTGATCGTGGCAACCTATGTCCTGATCAATCGCACGAAGCTCGGCAAGGCGATGCGAGCGACTTTCCAGGACAGCTCGACAGCCGCCCTGATGGGGATCAACACAAGTGCGATCTACACCATCACCTTCGGCCTAGGCTCCGCGCTCGCCGCGGCGGCCGGTGCCCTTCTCGGTCCTGTCTTCGTGGTAACGCCGACGATGGGCGATCTTGCCTCGCTGAAGGCGTTCGCGATCGTCATTCTGGGTGGGCTCGGAAACATCACCGGAGCGGTCTTCGGCGGGTTCATCCTGGCATTCGTCGAGGAAATGGGGGCGAGCTACATCTCGTCCGGATACCGCGACGCCATGGGCTTCCTCATCATCATCGTTGTCCTGCTGTTCAGACCAACGGGCCTGTTCGCCAGATCGGAGCGCGTCGGATGAACCGCTTTCTTCCTCTCATTGTTCTCGCGTTCTTCGTCAGCGTTCCGCTCTGGTTGACCGATCAATATTATCTTCACACGCTCGTCGTTTGCGGCATCTTCATGCTCGCTGCCATGAGCCTCAACCTGCTGCTCGGCTACACCGGGCAGCTCAGCCTGGGACATGTGGCGTTCTTCGGGATCGGCGCCTATGTGAGCGCGCTGACATCGCTGGGCTTCAGCGTCTCGATCTTCGGCTATCAGATCACCCATGACCCCTGGCCTCCAGTGGTCGGCGTCGTCCTGGGCGGGGCGGTAGCGGGGCTCTGCGGTTACCTGATCGGCAAACTCGCCTTCCGGGTGCGCGGCGCCTATTTCGTCATCGTGACCGTCAGCTTTGCCGAAGTCATCCGTCTCATCTCACTGAATTGGATCGAATTGACGAACGGTCCCTTGGCGCTGCCCGGCATCCCGCCATTGACGCTCGGTTTCGAACCGATCGGGTATCTTACGCTCTGGGACAAGGCCGCGAACTTCTACGTCGTCCTGACCTTCATCGTTGTCACCTACATCATCATCAAGCGGCTGATCGACTCGCCCTATGGCAGGGCGATGATCGCGCTGCGCGAGAACGAGACATTGGCGACCTCGGTGGGGATCAGCGTGACACGCTACCTCGTGCTGGCGGCAGTATTCGCCGGTACGATCGCCGGCGTGTCGGGGACGCTCTATGCGCACTACATCCAGATCATCGACCCGGCGATCTTCATGTTCCTGAACACCGTGACCATGGTGATCATGGTCATCACCGGCGGCAAGGGCACGCTCGCCGGACCGGTCGTCGGTGGTCTCATCTTCGGAATCGCGCCGGTCATCCTGCGCAAATATGTCGGCCCCGAGGTCCAATGGATCCTCTATGGCTCGCTGATGATCCTGATCGTCTTCGTCCTGCCCGAGGGAATCGTCCCGGCGATCGAGCGCTGGTTCGGCCGCGCATCTGCGAAGAACTCCGAGCTCGCTCTGGAGCCTGGCAAAGGAGCACGTTCGTGACCGCAGCGCAGAATCCCAACGCCATTCTGGCGGTTGAAAACGTCGCGATGCATTTTGGCGGGCTGATCGCGATCTCGGACATGAATTTCCATGTCAACGAGGGCGAACTCGTCAGCCTGATCGGGCCGAACGGCGCCGGCAAGACCACGGCGTTCAACATCATCACCGGTTTCCAGAGGCCGACCAAAGGGCGTGTGACGTTCCGCGGCACATCGCTCGGTGGCCTCAAGCCGCACCAGGTCACTGCTCTGGGGCTGGTGCGGACCTTTCAACGCACCAATCTGTTCGACAAGATCTCGGTGTTCGAGAACGTGCTCATCGGCTTGCATCGCAAGACGTCTGCCCGGCTGCTCGGCACCCTCTTGAGCCTGCCGCGCGAACGCAAAGCGGAAGCGGAATTGCGCGACCAGGCGTGGGAGATACTCCGCCTCGTCGGCATCGAGCACCAAGCCAAAGAACGGGCGGCGAGCCTCCCCTATGGAGATCAACGCCTCCTTGGCGTTGCGCTTGCCCTTGCCGCGCAACCCTCGGCGCTCCTTCTCGACGAACCCGTGTCGGGCATGAACGCCACCGAAACGGGCCGGTTCATCGAGCTCGTCAACAAGCTCCGCGCGCGTGGCACCACAATCCTCCTGGTCGAGCACGACATGCCCATGGTCATGGGGATCTCCGACCGGATCGTCGTCCTCAACTACGGCCGCATCATCGCAAACGGCACCCCCAAGGAGATCCAGAATGACCCGGACGTGATCCAGGCCTATCTCGGTCAAGGAGTGAAGCATGCCTGACACGAAGAGCCCGGCGGCCAACCGCTCCTCATGGGGGCCGTGGATGATGGCGACTACGAACGCGTGCGTGGCGCTTCTGGCGGCAGACCCGACCCGATCATGGTCCTCGACAACTGACCTGGCCTCCAACGCGGCGTCCAGACAGGCTGGTCCGGCCGTCGTTGCTGGATGCTTCGGACAAGGAACGAACGATGCTTGAGATAAAGAACCTCGTCTGCCGATACGGCAAGGTCACGGCCCTGAAGGGTATCTCGCTGAAGGTTCCTGCGAACTCGCTCGTGGTCCTGGTCGGCGCGAACGGCGCCGGCAAGAGCACCACTCTCAGGGCGATCTCGGGACTGGTCCCTGCCGCCAGCGGCAGCATCCGCTTCAATGGCGAGGAAATCTCGGGTCGTACTGCGAGCCGAATTCTGTCGCTCGGCATCGCTCACTGTCCGGAAGGCCGGCGGGTCTTCGGGCAAATGACGGTCCTCGAAAACCTCGAGGTCGGATGCTACCTGCGCAAGGATGCAGCCCTGATCAGGCAGGACATCGACCATATCTTCGGGCTGTTTCCGCGGTTGGCGGAACGGCGCAAGCAGGTCGCGGGCACCCTTTCCGGCGGTGAGCAGCAGATGCTCGCGATCGGGCGTGCAATGATGTCTCGGCCCAAGCTCATCATGTTCGACGAACCGTCGCTGGGGCTGGCCCCCAACATCGTTTCCCAGACCTTCGACATCATCAGGGGAATTCGCGACTCTGGAACGACCGTTCTGATGGTCGAGCAAAACGCCTTCGCCGCGCTCGACATGTGCAACTATGCCTATCTGCTGGAGGCGGGGTCGATGGCCCTCGAAGGCCCGGGTGAGAGGTTGATCAACGACCCTCACGTTCGCGAGGCTTATCTGGGCGCCGGCCTGGCCCACGCCTGAGCTTGCGAGTGAAGTCATGAAGCGGCCGGCGGGCAGGCGACCGACGTCGGGCGTCTCCATCGCGTAGGAGAGGCCACGCTGCGACACGGCGAAGCGCGGTCCCTGCAAACTGCGCTGCGCCTTCGCCACATGCGGTCATGTCATCGCGTCATGATGGCATCGACCGCGTGCCGGCCGCGCGCTTCAACCTCCAGAACGCGGTTCAGCGAAACGATCCGCTCGTAGAAGGCCCTGCCGGCGAATGCTGCCGGGAGGTTTCGACGGACATCATCCGAGGCCAGGGCATATCGGCGTGATGACGAAGCCGGCGCGGCGGCCGACCCGGCCTTCAAGCTCGCCCGCCGACGCCCACAGCATTGCTGGCCAGAGCGCGCCAGAATTCCGCGGATCGACGGCGCTCGCCTCCGACGGCTTCAGCTCGGGCCGGGCCGACAGCCGCGGGCGACACCTTGCTGCGTCGCAGATCTCGCAAACTGGTTGCGAATCCAACTTGTCTTATGGTTCTAAAGATAGTATCAATACTGCCTGAACCTACTGCAACTCGCGATCGGCCCGGGCGCGCAACCCCGTCTCCACCAGTTAAGATGTGAGGAACAAATGTCCAACGTTTCCAAGCCCGTAATCGGCATCATCGGTGGAACTGGAGACCTTGGTTCCGGTCTGGCGAAAGCCTGGGCGGCGGCGGGCTACAAGGTGGTCATCGGCTCGCGCAGCCGCGACAAAGCGGTGTCGCTTGCACCGGAACTCGGGGCTGGCGTCGTCGGCGAAGATAATCTCGGCGCGGCCCGGCTGGCCGATATCGTGGTTCTGGCCGTTCCCTTTGCGAGTCACGACGCGACGATCGGCGAGATCAAGGAGGCTGTCCAGGGCAAGATCGTCGTCGATGCCGCGGTTCCGTTGGTCCCGCCGAAGGTCTCCACGGTTCAGCTCCCGAGCGCCGGCTCTGCGGCGCAGATCGCCCAAAGCCTGCTGGGAGAAGGGGTGCGGGTCGTATCCGCATTCCACAATGTCGGTGCTGCCAAGCTGCACAAGGGCGGGCGCGCCGACTGCGACGTTCTGGTGTTCAGCGATGACAAGGAAGCCCGCAATCAGGTCATCGAGCTTGCGGGTGCGGTCGCGAACCGAGGTGTCGGCGGAGGTGTGCTCGCCAATTCGGCGGCAGCCGAAGCGCTCACATCCGTTCTGATCTGGATCAATCGTCAGTACAAAGTGCTCGGCGCCGGCATCGCGATTACCGGGCTCGAGGACGCAAGCGCAGCGTAGATGCCATGGCACCCGCCTCGCTCTCGCTTCACGCCATCTCGGGCCTGCCCCTGATTGCTCCCGGAGACGACCTGGCCCGCCTGATCGCGGACGCACTGCGCGAATCCGGGCTGGGGTTGCTCGATGGCGACATCGTCGTGGTCGCGCAGAAGGTCGTCTCCAAGGCGGACGGGCTCTATGTCGAACTCGACAGCGTCGAACCGTCACAGCGCGCCCGCGATATCGCAGCACAGGTCGGTAAGGATCCTCGCCATGTCGAGGTGGTGCTGCGAGAGGCGGAGGAGGTCGTCAAGGTCGGCCCCCATGTGATCGTTGTCGCGCACAAGCTCGGCTTCGTCATGGCGAATGCCGGCATCGACGAGTCCAACATAGACCACAGCGAGGGCGGTCGCGTTCTTCTGCTTCCGCGCGATCCCGACGGCTCGGCGCTCGCGCTCAAGCATCGCCTCGACCAGATCTTCGGCGCATCTTGCGGGGTGGTGATAAACGACAGCTTCGGCCGCCCCTGGCGCAATGGTGTGGTGGGCGTTGCGATCGGGGCCGCCGGTGTGCCCGCTTTGGTCGACAGAGTCGGCGCCGAGGACCTTTTCGGCCGGAAGCTGAAGGTGACGGAGATCGCCGTCGCCGACGAGATCGCCTCCGCGGCTTCGCTGCTGATGGGCCAGGCGGACGAAGGCCTGCCTGTCGTCCTGGTTCGCGGCTACCGGTCGAGCGCTGCCACTCGCCCTGCCGCGTCTTTGATCCGCCCGCGTGAAAGGGACATGTTCCGATGAACGTCTCCAGGTCGAATGGCCGGGTCATTGCCCTTTGCGGTGGAGTCGGCGGAGCCAAGCTCGCATACGGGCTCCAGTACATTCTCGGCAGCGATCTCACCTTGATCGTCAACACCGGCGACGACTTCGAACACCTCGGCCTGAAGATCTCGCCCGACATCGATACCGTACTTTACACCTTGTCGGGGCTGGCCAATCGGGAACTCGGCTGGGGGCGTCAGGACGAGAGCTGGAACTTCATGGAGACGCTGGCGGGGCTGGGGGGGGAGACCTGGTTTCGGCTCGGCGATCGGGATCTTGCTCTTCACGCGGAACGGACGCGGCGCCTGAGGACTGGCGAGACACTCTCCTCCATCACGAGCAGCTTCGCGGCGCATTTCGGAATTGCCGCGCAGGTGCTGCCGATGAGCGACGATCCGATCAGCACAGTGGTCGCGAGTTCAGAAGGTGTGCTGCCGTTCCAGCGCTATTTCGTCGAGCGGCGCTGCGCGCCCCAGGTCGAGAGCATTCATTTCGAACGCGCGGCAAGCGCGCGGGCCTCGTCCGAGGTGCTTTCCGCACTGGGCGATCCGGACCTTCAGGCTATCATCGTCTGCCCCTCGAACCCCTTTCTCAGCATCGATCCGATCCTGTCTGTGCCAGGGATAGGTTCGGCGATAAGGGCGGCGTCGGTGCCGATGGTCGCAGTCTCGCCGATCATCGGTGGCAAGGCCGTGAAGGGGCCGACCGACAAGATCATGGACGAGCTCGGCGTGCCCAGGACGTCGAAAGCGATCGCCGAGCACTACGGCGCTCTGATCGATGGACTTGTCGTCGATGTTTCGGACGCGGACGAATGCGAAATCGCCGGATGCGCCGTGCGCCTGGCCGCATCGCTGATGAAAACCGACGATGATCGCATTCGGCTCGCAGGCGAAACGCTCGAGTTTGCACGGCAGCTCGCGTCATCGCCACAGCGTGCAGCCCAGAGGCAGAAGCTGTGATGGCTATTCCTGCTGCTGCCTCGAAGATCTGCGCGCTCGTCCCGGTGAAGCGGCTCGGTTGGGCGAAGTCGCGCCTGGCCTCGCATCTGACCGCGCGGGAGCGGAACGTCCTCGCGGAGGCGATGCTGCGCGATGTGCTCGACGTTCTCTCCAGAACGTCCGAGTTGACCACAATCGCGATCGTCACCTCAGATCCGGCCGTCGCCACCATCGCAGATTCCTGCGACGCCACGGTCATCCTCGATGCCGACGATACCGGTATCAATGACGCCGTGCGACGTGGGCAGGTCGCGCTTGCCGCCGAGGGCTATACCGGCGTCGTGGTCGTGCCCGGCGACATCCCGTTTCTCAGTGTCGAGGAAGTCCAGCGGGCCCTCTCGGCGCTTGCCAGCTGCAACGTCGTGATCACGCCGGCAAGCCGGGATGGCGGAACGAACCTGCTCGGCCTCGCTCCACCCACCGTAATGGAGCCCTCCTTCGGGCCGGATAGTTTCAGGCGTCACCTGTCCGTTGCGATGGCGATGGGCCTGGAGGTGCTCGTCCTTCCCCTCGAAGGGGCCGGACACGACATCGACGTGCCCGCCGATCTCCAGTCCGTATCGCATGGACGGGCAGTCCGGACGCGCCGGCTACTCGCCCATTTTGGCGGGAATGCCGATCCGGCCCCCTCCGACCTCACTCAGGAGACTTCGTCGCCATGTACCACACCGAGCTGCTGAACGGTTTTGCGCATGAGCGCAGGCTGAGCCGCGACGAGGCGCTCTCCCTGGTCGAGATCGATGATCTCAACCCGCTTCTGTCTGCCGCGCGGCACAGGCGAGACTGGGCGCATGGCGACCAGATCTCATATTCGCGGAAAGTGTTCATTCCGCTGACGCAGCTCTGCCGCGACGTTTGCCATTACTGCACCTTTGCGCATCCGCCTCGCAAAGGACAGCGGGCGTTCCTGACGCGTGACGAAGTCCTGGCGATCGCCGAAGCGGGCAAGAAGGCCGGCTGCAAGGAGGCGCTCTTCACCCTCGGCGACAAGCCCGAGCTTCGGTATCGTGTGGCGCGCGAGGAATTGAAGGCGCTCGGACACGAGACGACGATTTCGTATCTCGCCGAAATGGCCGCGCTCGTCCTCAACGAGACCGGGCTCCTGCCGCACGTCAATCCGGGCTTGCTGACGGACGAGGACATCGCCGCCTTGCGTTCAGTCTCGATCTCGCAAGGGATCATGCTGGAAAGCGCATCGGAGCGGTTGTGCCAGAAGGGCGGCGCCCATCATGGTTCTCCCGACAAGGCGCCGGCGGCTCGTTTGGATACGATCCGCCGAGCCGGGGAAAAGAAGGTTCCGTTCACCACCGGGATCTTGATCGGCATCGGCGAGACACGGGCCGAGCGGATCGACTCGTTGCTCGCGCTGCGCGACCTCAACGATCGATACGGGCATCTTCAGGAGATCATCATTCAGAATTTCCGGCCCAAAGCCGGAACCCGGATGGCGGACGTCGATGCGCCCGAGCTCCACGACCATCTCTGGACGATCGCCGTCGCACGGCTGCTCTTCGAGCCATCGATGAACATCCAGGCGCCGCCCAATCTGAGCCCGGGCGCGCTCGAACAGATCGTCCATGCCGGCATCAACGACTGGGGCGGGGTCTCGCCCGTGACCCCGGACCACGTCAATCCGGAAGCGCCCTGGCCGCATCTTGTCGAGCTCGTCGAGGCGAGCGCTGCCGCCGGGAAGGATCTGGTCGAGAGGCTGGCGATCTACCCCTCATATGCGCGCAAGCCGCTGCAATGGGTCGATAGCGAGCTACGCTTCCCCCTCTACAATCGCATCGACGCCGATGGCTGGCCCCGTGGCGACGACTGGTGCCCGGGCCGTGCCGATCCCCTGCCGGCTGCCGACGTGTTCCTGCTCAGCACGGCGCCGAGCCGCGTGAGCGACAGGGTACGGACCGTGCTCGACAAGGTAGCGGCCGGCGGCCTGCTGGAGGAGGCGGATATCGTCACGCTCTTCCGGGCTCGGGGTGGCGATTTCGCCGCGGTCTGCCGCGCGGCCGACCTGCTGAGACGGCGCATCAATGGCGACACGGTCAGCTATGTCGTCTGCCGCAACATCAACTATACCAATATCTGCTACTTCAAATGCCAGTTCTGCGCCTTCTCGAAGGGCAAGCTCAGCGAGAACTTGCGCGGGCGCCCCTATGACCTCGAGATGAGCGAGGTGGCTGGGCGGGTCCGCGTCGCCTGGGAGCGCGGCGCCACCGAAGTCTGCATGCAAGGCGGCATCCATCCGTCCTACACGGGCGCAAAATATCTGGAGATCTGCAAGGCGGTGAAAGAGGCGGTGCCGGCCATGCACATCCACGCCTTTTCACCGCTCGAGGTCTGGCAAGGTGCGAAGACGCTCGGCGTCCCGGTTTCCGATTTCCTCGCGGATCTCAAGGCTGCCGGACTCAGCACCCTGCCCGGAACGGCGGCCGAGATCCTCGATGACGAGGTCCGGGCAACCCTCTGCGCCGACAAGATCAACACCCAGGAATGGCTCGATGTCATGCGAGCGGCCCATAAACTCGGCTTCCGCTCGACGGCGACGATCATGTTTGGCCACATCGAGGCCTATCAACATTGGGCGCGCCATCTGATCAGGGTCCGAGACCTGCAGATGGAAACCGGAGGCTTCACGGAATTCGTTCCGTTGCCATTCGTGCATATGGAAGCGCCGATCTATCTCAAGCGCCGGTCGCGTCCGGGCCCGACCTTTCGCGAAGCCATCCTGATGCATGCCGTTGCGCGCCTGGCGTTGCATCCGCACATCACCAACATCCAGGCCTCCTGGGTCAAGCTCGGACCGGATGGGGTGCGATACTGTCTGAACGCCGGCGTGAACGATCTCGGCGGCACCTTGATGGATGAGAGCATCTCGAGGGCAGCCGGCGCCAGCCATGGCCAGGAGATGACGCCCCAACGGATGGAGGACATCATCCGCAGGGCAGGCCGCGAGCCGAGGATGCGAAACACCCTCTACGGCGACGCTCCGCTGGCGACGCGCGAACGTGCTTTCGCGGCCGCAGCCAGGCCCGACACCGAGAGCATCTCCGAACGCGCGCCGGCCTGCGCGAGCTGACTCTTTTCGAGATCGGTCGCGGGGAAATATTTTGCCGTGGGCTAGTCATCCTAACATTAGAATGATAAGATGATTTTGGAGTTTGGTGCTGTCCAACCTCCCCAAGGAGACGATGGACATGTCGGCAGCTGGAGGCGGCCTTCTCGATACGGTCGAAGTGGTTGACGCGGATGTGCGCCGTATCGCTGTCGAACGTGCGCGCAGCCGTGGAATCGCGTTGCCGACATTCGCCCAGCTGGCCGGGTCGGCTCCGATGCCGCAAGGTATCCTTGAGCGTTTGCAGTCGACCGACCCCGATGCCGCGGACCCTTTGAATCTGTGGCGCATCAACTGGTTCAATGCGGACGATCGGCGGGGGCGCCAGGACGTGCCCGCTCATGTCGTGTTGCCGAGAAGCCTGACCGGCGTCGAGGCGCCGATCGTCGTCCTCCTCGGCTCCCGCTTTCCGATGATCGGTGCGCACAAGGTGCTGCCCGCCTACGCAGGACTTGTGACCTATCTTGTCTCCGGTCGGTTCGATCCGCAGCGGCATCGGGCGATTTGGCCTTCAACCGGGAATTATTGCCGAGGCGGCCTGGCTGTATCGCGCATTCTGGGCTGCGACGGTGTTGCGGTGCTTCCGGAAGGGATGAGCCGGGAGCGCTTCGACTGGCTGGAACGGTGGGCTTCCGATCCGTCTCACATCATTCGGACCGTCGGTACGGAAAGCAACGTCAAGGAAATCTACGACAAGTGCCACGAGCTGGCGCAGAGCGATGACAATGTCATCCTGAATCAGTTCTCGGCCTTCCCGAACTACATGGCTCATTACAGCTGCACGGGTGCGGCTTGCGAGCGGGTTTTCGAAGACTTGCGGCGTCGAAACGGCCATTCCCGGCTGGCTGCTTTTGTTTCTGCCACAGGGTCGGCAGGAACGATTGCTGCGGGCGACAAGCTCAAGCAATCGCATGGGACGAGAATCGCCGCCGTCGAAGCCCTGGAATGCCCGACGCTCCTCGAGAGCGGATATGGCGAGCATAATATCCAGGGCATCGGCGACAAGCATGTGCCGTTGATCCACAACGTCCTGAACCTGGATTTCGTGATCGGGGTTTCGGATCGGTCGACCGACAGGTTGAACGTCCTCTTCAACACGCGTGAAGGCAGGCATCTGCTCGCACATCGGCTCGGCTTGAAAAGCGAGGCTCTCTCCTTCCTGGACGATGTCGGCATATCGGGCATCGCCAACATCATCGCTGCGATCAAGCTGGCTAAATACATGCGCTACGGGTCGGACGACGTCATCATGACGATCGCGACGGACAGTGCCGGCCTCTACGCAAGCGAGATGGAGGCTACCGAGCGCGACGAATTCGCCGGCGGGTTTTCCGAAGCGGATGTCGAGCACCTGATGATGAGCTGCCTGCATGAGAGCGAGGCCGACAGTCTCGTCGAAACGACGGCGCGCGAGCGGCGCCGGATCTTCAATCTTGGATACTACACCTGGGTCGAACAGCAGGGCATCGCGCTGAGCGACTTCGATGCGCGGCGCGAGCAGGCGTTCTGGCGCGCGGCCGCCGACGCGGCATCCGCCTGGGACCAGCTCATCACCGAATTCAATGCCGAAGTCGGCCTGAACTAGCCGCGGCCCAGTCCGCGGCGAGACATGGGAGAGGAATGTGCTTGAAGCTCAACTCGAGCCGTACACGCAGCTGAGGGCAGACCTTGCGGCGCGTGACAGGAGCCTGCGCGAAAAGGTCATGTCGCTCGAAGAGGCGGCGGGTTTCGTGCAGGACGGGATGAAGGTCGGCATCGGCGGCTCGACCATGTCGCGTACGCCGATGGCGATGATCTGGGAGATCATCCGCCAGCGCCGGCAGGATCTCTCGTGCTCGCGATGCATCGTCTCGACCGACGGCGATCTGCTGTTCGGGTCCGGCGCGGCCAACCACATCATCACCAGCTGGTTCGCCCAGGGCATTCTGTGGGGCCTGTCCAAGGTGATGCGGCACCATGTCGAGACCCAGGGCAAGCGCTACGAGGAATGGAGCCATATGGGCGTGGGCATGCGCTACCGTGCCGGCGGCATGGGCGTTCCCTTCCTGCCGATGAGGGCCATGCTCGGCTCGGACGTGATGCGGCAGCGGCCGGAAGCGAAGCCGATCGATTGCCCGTTCACCGGCGAAAAGCTGCTGCTGGTGCCCGCGCTCAATCCCGATGTGGCGCTCATCCATGTTCAACGCTGCGATGCCTATGGCAATGCGCAGATCGATGGCCTCCAGTTCATGGACATCGACCTGGCGCTGGCGGCCAACCGCGTCATCCTGACCACCGAGCGGATCGTCTCCAACGATCAGATCCGCCGCCGCCCGGATCACACGAAGATCCCGTTCTTCTGCGTCGATGCGGTCGTCGAGGTCCCTTACGGAGCCGCGCCTCATGAATGCTTCGGCATCTATGAGCCGATGATGAAGCACATGGATGCCTATGTGAAGCAGGTCAACGCCGATCCTGTGAAGGGCATGCAGCAATATCTCGAGAAGTACTTCTACGAGCCCAAGAGCTGGAATGAATACCTGGCTCTGATCGGCATGAATGAGCTCCTCGAAGCAAGTCAGCTCGGCAGGAGCATCTACAATGACTGAAGCGTCGCACTATACCGCCTCCGAAACGCTCGCAATCCTGGCTTCGCGCCAGCTCAAGGACGGCCAGGTGGTTTTCGCCGGTGTCGGAACCCCCTTGCTCGCGGCAACGCTCGCCCAGCAATTGCGCTGCCCCGGCCTGACCATCCTGTTCGAGGGCGGCGTGGTCGGCGCCTTCGTGGAGGCGGGCAAGCTACCGCCGTCGACCAACGATCAACGCTGCACCAAGCGTGCCAACATGGTGCTTGGCAGCGCCGACGTGCTGCTGCTCCTGCAGCGCGGTTATGTCGATATCGGCTTCATGGGCGGCGCCCAGATCGATCAGTTCGGCAACCTCAACTCCTCCTTCATCGGTGATCCGGCCGCGCCGAAGACGCGCCTGCCCGGCACGGGCGGCGGCAATGACATCTCGAGCCTGACCAACATGATCGTGGCCATGAAGCACGAGAAGCGTCGTTTCGTGGAGAATGTCGACTTCATCACCAGCCCCGGTTTCATCCGCGGCGGAGACAGTCGTCGCGACAGCGGCCTGCCTGCGGGAGGCATGTTCCGCGTCATCACTGAGCTCGCGGTCTTCGGCTTCGACGAAAGAAGCCGGCGAATGAAGGTGCTGGCGCTCAATCCCGGCGTCTCCCGCGAGGAGGTGCAGGACAATACGGGCTTCAGGCTCGATTTCGACGAGAACCTGACAGTCACCGAGCCGCCGACCAGCCACGAGCTCCAGATCCTGCGGCAACTCGATCCCGACCGGCTTTTCACTGCCTGACTTTCCCGGAGGAAGACCAATGACAATGATTACCAAGACTTTCGGCATCGCCGCGCGCAATTTCGTGGCCTATCCCAACATGCCCGATGCCCGCCAGCTCGTCGAATACGGTGTCCGTGTCGAGCAGCTCGGCTATGATTCAGTCTGGGTCTGGGATCACATGCTGCTCGGCGTCGAACCCAACTTCCCGATCATCGACTCGCTGACGGCGCTGACCGGCATTGCCGCCAGGACCACCAAGATCCGCATGGGCACCGGCATCCTCGTCTTGCCGCTGCGCAATCCGGTCGCATTGGCCAAGCAGCTTTCATCGATGGATCAGATGTCGAACGGCCGCATGCTCATGGGCATGGCGGCCGGCTGGTACAAGCGCGAGTTCGACGCCATGGGCCTGCCGTTCAGCAAGCGCGGCAAGATCATGGACCAGAACCTCGAGATCATGCGCAGGCTCTGGACCGAGGATCGCGTGACCGGGAAATACAACATCGCCGACCCGGATACCGGCATCCAGCTCGAGTACAACCTGTCGAAAGCCGTGATGTATCCCAAGCCGGCGCAATCGCACCTTCCGATCCTCATCGGTGGCTATGCGGACGCCGCGCTCAAGCGCGCCGGCGCCGCAGGCGACGGCTGGCTGACCTATTTCTACCGCGCCGAGGATTTCAAGAAGTCGTGGGACAAGGTCCTGGGCTTCGCGAAGGAGGCCGGGAAGGATCCGAGCACCGTGATGAACGCCTCCCAGCTGCCGATCATGGTCGGCGCCTCCAAGGAGGCGGTCCGTGAAGACATGATGGATTGGCTCAACAAGGAATGGGATTTCCCCGAGCACAGCGACTGCACCCGCGAGAGCGCGATCATGGGGTCGGTCGACGACTGCGTCGAGCAGCTCAAGGCTCACATCGACGCCGGCGTCCAGAAGATCATCTTCGTCCCCTACAAGTATGAGATGTCACAGATCGAAACCATCGCACGCGAGATCATCCCCCGACTGAGGGCCCTCTGACCCCAACTCCGCCCTGCCCGCACGAATGTGGGCAGGGCGGAGTTCTTCGAGTCGAGAAAACGGACGCAGTCTTATTGGGAGATTGAGAAAATGACTGACGCTAACCGCCAGCGAATATTGGACAAGGTCGATGCTTCGAAAGACGAGGCCGTCCGCTTCCTGCAGAAGATGGTCTCGATCCCGAGCGTCACCGGCGACGAGGCGGCGATCCAGGCGTTCCTTCAGGAATATCTGAACAAGATCGGCCTCGAGGTCGACATGTGGGATACCGACTGGGAAGAGCTCAAGAAGCATCCCGGTTACCGGCCGGTGGCGCGCGGCTATGAAGGGCGGCCCAACATCGTCGCGACCGCCAAGGGTTCCGGCGGCGGGCGCTCCCTGCTCCTCAATGGCCATACGGACGTGATCCCCGTCGGCAATGGCGAGGGCTGGAGCGACAACCCATGGTCCGCCAAGATCGAGAACGGCCGCGTCTATGGCCGCGGTTCATGCGATATGAAGAGCGGCGTCGCCAGCCATATCCTGGCTGTGCAATATCTCCAGGAGCTCGGCGTCGACCTCAAGGGTGACGTCCTGATCAATATCGTCATCGACGAGGAGGTCAGCGGCCACGGCACCCTCGACACGGTGATCCGCGGCTATACCGCCGATGCCGGCATCTCGGGCGAGACCAGCGACCTGCATGTCCAGCCTGCCTGCATCGGGCGGATCTGGTTCGAGATCGAAATCCAGGGCAAGCCGGCTGGCATCCAGCAGCGCTATCTCGGCGTCAGCGGCATCGCGCTCGGCCAGAAGATCGTTGCAGCCGTGCAGGAGCTGGAGGACGAGCGCGTCGCCACGGTCAAGCACCCGCTCTATCCCAGCGCGATCGACTCGCTGCCTTGCATCATCGGTTCGTTCCAGGCGGGCAATTATCCGAGCGCCTTTCCGGCGACCGCCCTTCTCAAGGGCTCGATCGGAACGGTGCCGGGCGAGGATCACGAGGGGGTCAAGCGGAGCCTGGTGAAGAAGATCGCCGAGGCGGCGGCCAAGGATGCCTGGATGAAGGACCACCCGCCGGTCGTGCGCTTCGTCGGCTACGACGCCGAGGCCTCCGAAATCCCGCGCGGCCACGCCATCGTCGAAACCGTCTCCCGCAACTATACCGAGATCACCGGCAAGGAACCGACCATCAGCGGGCGCCAGGGCGCGGCCGACACCCGTTTCCTCAACAGCTACGGTCATACGCCCACGGTGATCTTCGGCCCGGGGTCGACGGCGGTGATGCACGCCAATGACGAGTATGTCTCGATCGACGACTACATCACCTCGATCAAGGTGATGGCGCTTTCGATCTACGATTGGTGCAACGCCGAGCCCTTGGCGAAATCCTGATCGCGAAGTCATCCCGCGTTTCGAAAGGGGCCTCGCGGCCCCTTTTTTTGAGAAGCAAAATTGTGTCTATCTTACTAATAATAGATTGACTTATGGGCTGAGTTGCCGCAGGGTCCTCCCGAAGCTCGGCCCGGGTGCCCGCCGACTCTGCGTAACGGAAGCGCCAAGCCTGAAACGCTCGATGCGGATCGGCCAGGCTGCCAGAGTGAGATCGCCGGCACCGGGGGACATCGCCAGTGGGCTTGGAAGGAATTCGCCAATCACGCGCTGAGAAGGGCGCGGGGGGAGGAAGGGCACAATGAATGTCGGCGCGTTGAAAGAGGCGTTTCCCGGAGAGACGCGGGTCGCGGTGACGCCCGCTTCGGCAGCACATATCGCAAAACTCGGCCATCAGGTCTTCGTGCAGGCCGGAGCAGGCAGTGCGTCCGGCTTCAGTGACGCTGACTATCTCAAGGCGGGCGCGACCATCAAAGGGTCGGCGGCGGATCTCGTCAGTGCCGTCGATGTCGTGGTGAAGGTCCGTCAGCCGACCGAAGTCGAGATTGCGTGTCTGAAGAAGGACCAGACACTGATCTCCTTCTTCTACCCGGGCCAGAATGCGGACCTGCTCCAGAAGGCGAAGGAAAGAGGCGTCACGGCGGTCGCAATGGACATGGTGCCGCGTATCTCGCGCGCGCAGAAGATGGACGCCTTGTCCTCGATGGCAAACATTGCCGGCTATCGGGCGGTGATCGAGGCGGCCAACAATTTCGGACGTTTCTTCACCGGCCAGGTGACCGCCGCCGGCAAGGTGCCGCCGGCCAAGGTGCTGGTGATCGGCGCCGGTGTCGCCGGTCTGGCCGCCATCGGCGCAGCCCGCGGACTGGGCGCGATCGTGCGCGCCTTTGACGTGCGGCCGGAGGTGGCCGAGCAGATCGAGTCGATGGGCGGAGAGTTCCTCTTCCTCGACTTTTCCGACAGCCAGGACGGCGCTGCGACGGGGGGTTATGCCGCGCCCTCGTCGCCTGAGTTCCGTGCCAAGCAGCTCGAGCTCTTCCGCGCGCAGGCGCCCGAGGTCGATGTCGTCATCACCACCGCGCTGATCCCCGGACGCGACGCACCCAAGCTGTGGACCGCCGACATGGTGGCGGCGATGAAGACCGGTTCGGTCGTCGTGGACCTTGCCGCCGAACGTGGTGGCAATTGCGATTTGACCGTGCCCAACGAGAAGATCGTCACTGAGAACGGCGTGACTGTCGTCGGCTATACCGACTTCCCGAGCCGCATGGGTGCGCAGGCGTCCGAACTCTATGCCAACAACATCCGCCACTTCATCACCGACCTGACGCCGGGCAAGGACGGCGTCATCAATCACAATATGGAGGATGACGTCATCCGCGGCGCTACCGTGACACGGGACGGCGCCATCACCTTCCCGCCGCCGCCGCCCAAGATCGCCGCCATAGCTGCCCAGAAGCCGAAGGAAAAACCCAAGGAGCTGAGCCTGGAGGAGAAGCGAGCCAAGGAAAGCGCCGACTTCCGAGCGCAGACCCGTTCGCAATTCACCCTGCTCGGCATCGGCGCCTTGCTGATGCTGGTCGTCGGGCTCTACGCGCCGCCCAGCTTCCTCAGCCACTTCATCGTCTTCGTGCTCGCCTGCTTCGTCGGTTTCCAGGTGATCTGGAATGTCAGTCACTCGCTGCACACGCCGTTGATGGCGGTCACCAACGCGATTTCCGGCATCGTCATCCTCGGCGCGCTGCTGCAGATCGGACTGGGATCCAGCTGGGTCATCGCCCTGTCGGCCGCCTCGGTGCTGATCGCCACGATCAATATTGTTGGCGGCTTCCTCGTTACCCGGCGAATGCTCGCCATGTTCCAGAAGTCGTAAGGGGGACGCGACATGGAAATCGGACTCACCACTGCGACTTACGTCCTTGCCGCCATCCTGTTCATCCTTTCGCTCGGCGGCCTGTCGGGACAGGAGAGCGCCAAGCGCGCCGTGTGGTACGGCATCCTGGGCATGGCGCTTGCCGTCATCGCGACCCTGTTTGCCGCGGGGCCGGTCAACTGGCATCTGACCGCCGCCATGATCGCGGCCGGGGCGCTCGCCGGCTGGTATGTCGCCAATCGCGTGCAGATGACGGAAATGCCGCAGCTGGTCGCGGCGCTGCATTCCTTCGTCGGCCTCGCCGCCGTCTTCATCGGCATCAATGCGGAAATTACGCTGCTGGACGTCCTGGCCGCTCGCGCCGCGAGCACCGGTGAAGGCCTTACGGGTTTCGCCGCCGTGCTGGCGCACAAGACGCCCGCGGAAATCGCTGTGCTGAAGGTCGAGGTCTTCCTCGGCATCTTCATTGGCGCGGTGACGTTTACGGGCTCGATCGTCGCCTTCGGCAAGCTGGCCGGCAAGATCGACGGTAAGGCCAAGAAATATCCTGGCGGGCACGCATTGAACGCCCTGGCTGCGCTGATCTGCCTGGCCGTCGGCGTCGCCTATTGCGCGGGAGTCGGCCTACTGGGGTCCAGTCTGGCTCAGCTGATCGTGATCGCGCTGTTTGCTGGCTTCATCGGTTGGCATCTGATCATGGGGATCGGTGGCGCCGACATGCCAGTCGTGGTCTCGATGCTGAACAGCTATTCGGGATGGGCCGCAGCAGCGATCGGCTTCACGCTGGGCAACGATCTCCTGATCGTCACCGGCGCGCTGGTCGGCTCTTCCGGCGCGATCCTCTCCTACATCATGTGCAAGGCGATGAACCGCAGCTTCGTTTCCGTCATCCTCGGCGGCTTCGGCGCCACGCAGCAGTCGACCATGCAGATCGAGGGCGAGCAGATCGCCATCGACAGCGACGGCGTCGCAGCCGCCCTCAACGATGCCGAAAGCATCATCATCGTGCCGGGTTACGGCATGGCCGTCAGCCAGGCGCAGCAGTCGGTCAGCGAACTGACTCGCAAGCTGCGCGCCGCCGGCAAGGAGGTGCGCTTCGCCATCCATCCCGTCGCCGGCCGCCTTCCCGGCCACATGAACGTGCTCCTCGCCGAGGCGAAGGTGCCGTACGACATCGTTCTGGAGATGGACGAGATCAACGAGGACTTCCCGAACACCGACGTGGTCATCGTCATCGGCTCCAACGATATCGTGAATCCGGCAGCCCAGGACGATCCTGCGAGCCCGATCGCCGGCATGCCGGTGCTGGAAGTCTGGAAGGCCAAAACCGTTTTCGTCTCGAAGCGAGGGCAGGGTACGGGCTATTCGGGCATCGAGAATCCGCTGTTCTTCAAGGACAACACGCGGATGTTCTACGGCGACGCCAAGAAGTCCCTCGACCAGCTTCTGCCCATGGTCGGTTAGGCCCGCGTTGCCGCCGGCTCCTTCGATGGAACCGGCGCGATCGTTGCCAACTTCATCAAAAGGCAGTTGATAATCATGCTATCATCATAACCATAGCATGATACGATGATGCCGACATGGACGGGGGGCTGGTTCGAATCGAGCGACTTCCGGCCGGACAAGAGGGAGAGAAACATTATGACCGAACAAGGCGTCGGCGCGTCATTGCTTCGAAAAGAAGATGATCGCTTCTTGCGCGGTCGCGGTCAGTATGTCGCAGACATCCGCTTGGCCGGCATGAAGGACGTGGCGTTTGTTCGCTCTCCTCTGGCGCACGCCAAGGTGCGTGCCGTCACCGCACCGGAGGCGATCCGGGATCAGGTCGTTCTTCCGATCGACCTGAAAGATGTGAAGCCGATCGTCGCTGTTTCCGGGCTGCAGGGTTTCAAGGCCTCGGAACAGCCCATTCTGGCTCATGAGAAGGTTCGGCAGGTCGGCGAACTGCTCGCCATGTGCGTCGCCGACACCCGTGCAGCGGCCGAAGACATCGCTGCGCAGGTCGATCTCGATCTCGAGGAACTGCCTGCCGTCCACGACATGTTGAAGGCCAGGCAGTCCGGCTCGGCGCTCCTGCACGAGCATTGGGGCGACAATGTTTTTCTGGAGACCTTCGTCGACGTCAATTTCGCGGCCGCGCTCGACGCTCCCATCAAGGTCACGCGCGAAATCTCCACCGCCAGACAAAGCATGGCCCCGATGGAGGGCCGCGGCACGGTGGCCTATTGGGACAGCCGCATGGAGCATCTCGTGCTCTATACCGGCAGTCAGATGCCGCACATCGTGCGCAACGGCCTTGCCGAATGCCTCGGGCTGGACCAGCTGCAGATCCGCATCGTCTCCCCCGACGTGGGCGGCGGCTTCGGCTACAAGGGCATCCTGCTCCCCGAGGATGTGTGCCTCGGCTGGTATGCGATGCGCTGTGGCCATCCCGTTCGGTGGATGGAGGACAGGCGCGAACATCTGACCGCCGGCGCCAATTGCCGGGAGCATCATTATCGCATCACCGGCTACGCCGACCGGGACGGCAGGCTGCGCGGTATCGATTGCGAGGCGACGGTCGATTCCGGGGCCTATTCATCTTACCCATTCTCGGCGTGCCTTGAGGCCGCGCAGGTCGCCTCGATCCTGCCGGGTCCTTACGACTTTCCTTCCTATCGCTGCCGCACCTGGTCGGTTGCGACTAACAAATGTCCGATCCTGCCTT
Organism: Rhizobiales bacterium 2SD; assembly: GCA_005502805.1. Taxonomy (GTDB): domain Bacteria; phylum Pseudomonadota; class Alphaproteobacteria; order Rhizobiales; family Beijerinckiaceae; genus Allobosea. The sequence goes on from SCMY01000006.1 coordinate 36,935, forward strand.
ATCGCGGCGTCGCGCGCACCGGCGTCTGCACCGCCATGGAATGGGTCGTCGATGCCATTGCGCGCGAATGCGGTCTCGAGCCGCACGAGGTGCGCCAGCGCAATCTGGTCCGCCCGGAACAGATGCCCTTCGACAACATCACCAAGAAGCATTTCGACAGCGGAAACTATCCCGAAGCCCTCGACCGGGCGATCAAGGCCATCGACCTGCCGGCATTGCGGGCGCGGCAGAAGAAGGGTGAGCCCGACGGCCGGCTGATCGGCGTCGGGCATTCGATCTATTGCGAACAGGGCGCCCACGGCACGTCTGTCTATGCCGGCTGGGGCATTCCGATGGTGCCGGGCCACGAACAGGCGACCGCGCGGATGACACCGGATGGCGGCCTCGAATTGCGCATCGGGGCCCACTCGCACGGCCAGAGCATGGAAACCACCATGCCGCAGATCGCGCATGAGATCCTCGGCATCGAGACCTCGAAGATCAAGCTGGTCCATGGCGACACCGAGTACACGCCCTATTCCACGGGCAGCTGGGGTTCTCGCTGTGCCGTCATGTCGGGCGGCGCCGTCGCAACGGCGTCCAGAGAACTGGCCGGGCTGATCAAGCAGATCGGCGCTCATCTTCTGCAGACCGACATCGGCAAGGTCGAATTGTCGCGCGGTCGCGTCCATGGCCCAACCGGCGCCGTGACGATCGAAGAAGTGGCGCGCACCTGGTATCGCCGGCCGCAAGACCTGCCTGCTGGCGTCGATCCGCGCGGGTTGGAGGTGACGATCGGCTACAAGCCGCAGCGCGATTCCGGCACCTTCAGCTACGCGGCCCATGCGGTTGTCGTCGCCGTCGATCCCGAGATGGGCGACATCGAGATCCTCGACTACGTCATCGTCGAGGATGGCGGCAAGCTCATCAATCCGATGGTCGTCGACGGCCAGATCTACGGCGGGCTCGCCCAGGGGATCGGCACGGCGCTCTACGAAGAAATGAACTTCGACGCGTCTGGACAGCCTCTCGCCTCGACCTTCGCCGATTATCTCCTGCCCGGACCGACCGAAGTGCCGACGCCGCGGCTCGACCATATGGAGACCCTCGCGCCTTACACGGAATTCGGCGTCAAGGGGATTGGCGAGGGGGGCGCGATCGCGCCGCCTGCCGCCATCGGCAACGCAGTCAATGACGCGCTCCGTCGTTTTGGCGTCGAGCTCCTCCGCTCGCCGATCACGCCGCGACGGGTCCTCGAGGCGATCCACGGTGCCCGGCCCCGCCAGCCGTCCAAGGCCCTGCAGGGAGAAGTGGCGTGAAACCGGTCAATTTCGATTACGCGCGGCCCAGGGACATCCCGGGGGTGATCGCGCTCATCAGCGACGATGCGCGCTCCGTCAAAGTCATGGCCGGCGGCCAGTCGCTCGGGCCCATGCTCAACATGCGCCTGGTGCAGCCGGATCTCGTCGTCGACATCACCGGGATTCCCGAGCTCAAGGCCGTCGATGAGCAGGCTGACCGGATCGTTGTCGGAGCTTGCGTGACGCATGCCGATTTCGAGGACTTGCGTGTCCCCGATGTGACGCGCGGCGCGCTGCCTTCTGTCGCCAACGGCATCGCTTACCGGGCCGTGCGCAACCGTGGCACAGTTGGGGGCAGCCTGACGCACGCCGATCCGTCTGCCGACTGGATTTCCATCCTCTCAGCCATCGGAGCGTCGGTAACGGTGGCTGGCGCCTCAGGCACCCGCACGATCTCTGTCGAAGACTACATGCTCGGCGCGCTCGAGGCTGATTTGCGACCGGGGGAAATCCTGGTCTCGGTCAGCATCCCCAAGCTCGGCCGTAATGCCCGGTGGGGCTATTACAAGAGCTGCCGGAAGACCGGCGAATTCGCCCACGCGATCGGAGCGTTTCTCCACGATCCCGAGCGCGGAGTCAGCCGAGCTGTCATCGGCGCCACCGAGAGTAAGCCGGTCGTCTTGCCAGCGGCCGAGGCGATCATAGGCGATGGCCGCGGCAGTGATCCGGCAAAGGCCTTCGATGCCGGTGCTGCCGACAGGATATTGAGCGAATCTGGCATGGACGATCAGATCGATCGCCAGATCCATGTCGTCGCGCTGCGACGTGCGTTTCAGCGAGCCTATTCAGCATGAATACGATCAATCTGACCATCAACGGGAAACAGCTCTCGGCAGCCGCCGAGCCCAGGACCCACCTCGCCGATTTCGTGCGCGAATATCACAATCTGACCGGCACCCATATCGGTTGCGAGCATGGCGTCTGCGGCGCTTGCACGCTCCTGGTTGATGGTGTGCCGACCCGATCCTGCATCACGTTCGCCGTGGCGTGTGACCATGCCGCAGTCACCACCATCGAAGGACTGGATAACGACGAGATCGCCACTGAACTGCGTGCCGCCTTCAAGCGCGAGCATGCTCTCCAGTGCGGCTATTGCACGCCTGGAATGATGGTCTCGGCGCGGGATGTCGTGCTCAGGATGGAAAACCCGAGCGAGCACGACATTCGTGTCGCGATGAGCGGCAATCTGTGTCGCTGCACCGGCTATGTCGGTATCGTCAAAGCCGTGCAGAGCGTCATCGAGGCGCGCCGCGACCGCGGAGCCGGCGCAGTGCCCGGCGGGAACCGCAAAGTGCTCGGGCCGGCGGGAGCCGGTCATTCCGGCGCGGTCGGAGCCGCCGGCGTGGCGCCCCGGCGCGACAGTGCCGCGCCCAAGCCGGTAGCCGTCGCGACAGCTGCGCCGGCGAGCCGCCTCGATCCGAACTGGACGCCGCAAACGACGTTCGCACAGAGCTTCACCGTCGAGCACCCGGTAGCTGAGGTATGGGACTTCTTCGGACGCATCGGCGATGTCGCGACCTGCCTGCCCGGGGCGTCCCTCAATGGCGAGCCTGTCGATGGGCATGTCGAAGGCCGCATCAAGGTCAAGGTTGGTCCGATCAGCGCGGAGTTCCAGGGCGTCGCCGATGTCAGTCGGGACGATGCGACACGCACCGGCACGATCAGCGGAACCGGCAAGGACCAGCGCAGCAATTCCGCCACGCGGGGCTTGATCGGATATGCGGTGAAACAGGGCGATGGCCCCGGTCAGACGCGCGTCGACGTCACCGTCGGGTTCACTCTGACGGGAGTGCTCGCACAATTCAGCCGGTCGGGTCTCGTTCAGGACATCGCAAATCGCCTGATCGCGGCCTTCGTCCAGAATCTCGAGGCGAAGCTGTCGGCCGGAGACGATGCGGCCCCTGTCGTGGCTGCCGAATTCGACGCCGGTTCCTTGTTCACCTCGGTGGTGGTCGGCCGGATCAAGGCGCTCTTCGCCAGCCTGTTCGGGCGCCGGTGAGAGGGAGCTGAAGCTCCCCTCTGGGGGAGGTCGAGTAGATCGCGCCGAGGGAAGTTGCCCCTGTCGGCCCAGTCGCTGAGGAGTTGGCGAGATGATACCATTTGCAGTATATTAGACTCATGAGTATGTCTCCGAAAATCTACGATCGAAGCCCCACGCCGCTCTACATCCAGGTCGCGTCCATCATGCGACAACGGATCGATCGCGGCGTCTGGCTCCCGGGCGACAAGATCTCCACCCTCGAGGAGCTCGAGGTTGAATTCTCCGTCGCGCGTGTCACGATCCGGCAGGCGATCGACCTGCTGCGCCAGGATGGACTCCTGGACGCCCAGCAGGGCCGTGGCACCTTCGTTTCCCATAAGATCAAGAAGAACCGTTGGCTGAACCTGGCCACCGACCTCGATGCGATGGTCGCCAACATCAAGGACAACGTCCTTAAGCGGGTTCACGTCAAAGAGGGCGCTGCTCCGCCGGAACTGAAACCGGGCGAGGGTGAGCCGGCGGGGGGCTATACGTTTCTCCGAAGCGTGCAGTACAACAACGGTGAGCCATTCTCGGTGGTGAATCTCCATATCGCGAAGCATATCTTCGACAAGGACAGCAAGCGTTTCACGCACTCTGCTGCGCTGCCGCAGATCATGGAAATGGACGATGTCACCATCTCGCGGGCGCCGCAGACGCTCACGATCGGCGTGGCGGACCCGGAGACCGCGAATCTGCTTGAAATCGGCCTCGGGGAACCCACGGCCGATTGCCGGCTGATCCTGATCGACGACAAAGATGTGGCCATCTACGTCGCAGATATTCACTACCAGAAGGATTGCTTCGCCTTGCGCGTCGAGTTGCTGGGCGACAGCAAGCATCGGAAGCGACCATCGAAATGATCACCGCCGATGCCGCTTGCTGACGCCTTCGCAACGAGCGGCATCGTCAGGGGCGGGGGCCGCTTGCGCCTAGAGCGGCACAAGGACTTCCGCGGGCGACCGGCCGACAATCGCTTCATACCGCGCCCGGTCTGTTGCGCCCTCGGTGTTGATCACAAAGATCCGCGACGAGGCATCGAGGCCAAGAGCCTGCCGCGCGCTCTCGGATTCGAGCGCCTGCAGCAAGCCCGCCAGTCCCGCACCACCGCTCTCGCCGGCCACGATCGCGGGATCGCCTTTCCCGGGCGTTGCCAGCACGCGCATGGTGTCGGCGGCGTTGTCCTCGCTGACTGTCATGAAGGCGTCGGCCTTCCTGCTGAGGATGCGCCAGGCCACCAAGGACGGTTCATAGCACTCGAGCATCGCCATGATGGTCGGCTCGCCGTGTTCGATCTTGACCGCTTTGCCAGCAGCCGCGCTTTCGTAGAGGCATGCCGCGCGGTCAGGCTCGACAACAATGAACTTCGGACGTTCGGTGCCGAAAACGATGTCGAAGTGACCGGCGACTGCAGCGGCGAGGCCACCGACCCCTGCCTGCATGAAGACATGGGTCGGGCGGTCCGGGAATTCCCGCAGGGCTTCCTGGAGCATTGCCGTATAGCCCTGCATGACCAGGCCAGGGATGCGCTCATAGCCGGGCCAGGACGTGTCCGATACCACGGTCCATCCATTCTTCGCGCAAACCCGTTCTGCTTCGGCGACGGAGTCGTCATAGGTGCCCGGAACCCGGATCATCTCCGCTCCGAATTGCGCGATCGCGGCAACCCGCTCGTCCGTCACGCCCGAATGCACGAAAATCGCAGCTCGGGCGCCGACCAGCGTGGCTCCCGCTGCAACCGACTTGCCGTGGTTGCCGTCGGTTGCGCAGCCAACGGTGATGTCCTTCGCGACCTCGCGAACCGCCGGCGTCTGCAACTCGCTGACGTCGACCGGCCGGCCGAGCTTCCGGCTTGCTTCCTCGAGGACGAGCCGAATGACGGCATAGGATCCGCCGAGCGCCTTGAAGCTGCCGAGTTGCAAGCGCTGGGACTCGTCCTTGACGTGGATCGAAGCGACGCCGACTTCGCTTGCCAGCCGCCGTAAGGCATGAAGCGGGGTGGGCACATGGTTCGGGCGGTAGGTCAGGAACCTCTCGACCGTCCGCGCGGCGTCCAGCCCGAGGACCTCCGCATCGGCTGGATCAAGCGGCTGATTGAGATCGGTGTGGCTGTTCATCAAGAACATGGGGTTCTCCCTCGTCGGTCCTTGCGGAAGAATAATCGACGAACGGCTCAATATTTTCGCGATTTGGCTGGTCGGAGCGGAACAGCCTTGCAATTTGGGAAGAAGTAATGCGCGATATTGATACGGAAAACCTGGACAGATTCGACATTGCGATCATCGATATCCTTCAGCGGGATAATTCGACGCCCCAACGGATCATTGCCGAACGCGTCCATCTCTCCGCTGCTGCGGTCAACCGTAGAATCAAGCGGATGCGCGAGACCGGTGTCATCATCGGCAACTATGCGATCGTCGATCCCGCCAGGTTGGGCAGGCCGATCACGATCGTCGTAGAGGTCAGCATTGAGAGCGAACGGCTCGACCTGCTCGATGCCGCCAAAAGAAGCTTTCAGGCCGAACCCGAGGTTCAGCAATGCTACTATGTCACAGGCGACGCGGATTTCGTCCTTATCGTCACCGTACCGTCGATGGGCGACTACGACGCGCTGACACGGCGACTCTTCTTCGAAAACCACAACGTCAAGAAGTTCCGTACGCTTGTCGTCATGGAGCGGTTGAAAGCGGATCTTGCGATCCCGCTTCCACAGCTCTGAAGCATGAAAAAGGCCCGGCGCTTGCGCGCCGGGCCTCGCAACATGGTCCTGGCGATCCTGGGTCAGGATGACGGAAGAATGACCTTGCCATCCTTGATGGTGACCAGAGTGCCCTTGGCGAGATATTGCCCGCTTTCCTTGCCCTCCGGACCGTCCTTCGTGAAGGTGACGGTGCCGTTGAGCGTGGGCACGTTCAGCTGCCAGAAGGCATTGCGGATAGCCTCAGGGTCGGCCTTGCCGGCTTTCTCGATAGCCGCCTTGATGACGAAGATGCCGTCATAGCCGCGATAGCTCTCGGTAACCCCGGCCACGTTGTGTCCGGCTTTGGCCCATGCATCGAGGAAGACCTTCGACTGGTCCGGATGCGACGTCCTCGCCGGATCCCATGGCGCGAAGAAAACCATATGCATGCTGTTGTTCGCGGCCGCCCCAGCCTGCTGGATGAGCTGGTCCGGGTTCTGCGATCCGCCCGTCGTGATGATCTTCTTGGTGATGCCGAGAGCGGCGACCTGCTTCAGCACCAATGTCAGCTGTTCGACGCCGGTGGTGACGATGATCGTGTCGGAGTTCGATGCCTTGATCTTCGACAGCTGCGCGCCCATGTCCTCGGCGCCCTGGTCCATGATCTCGGTAAGGCCGACCTGAACGCCGGTCTCCTTGAACATCGCGGTGAAGTCGGTGATCGTGCCGCGGCCCCAGTCGTTGTTGATGCCGAGGAAGTCGACCTTCTTGATGCCCAGGGAAGGCAGCAAGGGCTGGAAGATTTTTGCCTCGACCCACGAAGGCGGCGAGATGCGGAAGACATAGGGATTGCCCAGCTTGGTGATCTTGCTCGACGATGAGGTCTCGACGAGCATCGGCACCCGGTACTGCATGAGCTTGGGCATCACGGCGAGCGTAAGGCTGGATCCCCAGGCCCCCATCATGACCGGCACCTTGTCGCTGGTGATGAGCTTCTCCGCGACAGCGGCGGCCTCGGTGGGGTTGCTCTTGTTGTCTTCGATGACGAGTTCGATCTGCTTGCCGAGGATCCCGCCGGCGGCGTTGATCTGCGCGGCGGCGATCTTGGCGCCGTTGGCGATATAGGTACCTGACGCGGCAAATGCCCCGGTCAGCGGTTGGTTGACACCGATCTTGATGGTGTCGGCGGCAGCGCTTCCAAATGCCACGCTGGCCACCGCCAGCGCGAGGTTTACCTTGCACAAGATGCTAGTGAGCCTGCTCATTCGTACCTCCCCTTTGTTGAACGAGTTTTTTTGCGCGCTCTCACCACAAGGCCGCCTCGTCGTGCGGCGGCGGACGGGTCCAAGATTTGACGATGGGCCGACGTTGCTGTGGTTTTCCCATGCGAGCGAGCAATGATTCTATCATCCCATTAATAGGAAGATAATGCAAGCGAGATTCTTCCCGCCGTGGCGTGCGGCTCGGAGAGCGGCGCGCCATTGTCAAGACATACTAATATCCCTATGATAGTAACAATACGATAGCACCCACCCTCGAAAGAGAGGCTCCGTCATCCGCGCCCGGGCGCGATGTCGTGCTTCCGTTCGCAAAATCTCGTCGCGCAGGTGTCATGCAGGCTTCAATCCGGAAAATCCTTGTCGCCAATCGCTCTGAGATCGCCATCCGTGTGTTCCGGGCGGCAAACGAACTCGGATTGAAGACCGTTGCCGTCTGGGCGGAAGAAGACAAGCTGTCCCTGCATCGCTTCAAGGCAGACGAAAGCTATCGCATCGGAAGCGGACCGCATTTGCCCCGGCAGCTGGGTCCGATCGAAAGCTACCTGGCGATCGACGAGATCATCCGCGTCGCGAAGCTCTCGGGCGCGGACGCCATCCATCCCGGCTACGGCCTGCTGTCCGAGAGCCCCGAGTTCGCCGAGGCATGTTCGCAGAACGGCATCACCTTCATCGGCCCGAAGCCGCAGACGATGCGTCGCCTCGGCAACAAGGTCGCCGCACGCAATCTCGCCATTGAGGTTGGCGTGCCGGTGGTGCCCGCCACCGACCCGCTGCCCGACGATATCGAAGAGGTGAAGAAGCTTGCGAGACAGATCGGCTATCCGGTCATGCTCAAGGCGTCATGGGGCGGCGGCGGCCGCGGTATGCGCGCCATCCGCAGCGAGGCCGACCTCGCCCGTGAGGTGATGGAAGGCAAGCGGGAAGCCAAGGCCGCCTTCGGCAAGGACGAGGTCTATCTCGAGAAGCTGATCGAGCGCGCCCGCCACGTCGAAGTGCAGATCCTCGGCGACACGCATGGCAACGCCGTCCATCTCTTCGAACGCGACTGCTCGATCCAGCGCCGCAACCAGAAGGTCATCGAGCGCGCGCCCGCCCCTTATCTGTCGAATGCGCTGAGGCACGAGCTCTGCGGCCATGCGCTCAAGATCGCCAGCGAGACGAGCTATGTCGGCGCGGGCACGGTGGAGTTCCTGCAGGATGCCGACACCGGCAAATTCTACTTCATCGAAGTCAATCCGCGCATCCAGGTCGAGCACACCGTCACCGAGCAGGTGACCGGCATCGACATCGTCAAAGCGCAGATCCACATCCTCGATGGCTTTGCCATCGGCACGCCGGAGTCCGGTGTGCCGGCACAGGCCGATATCACGCTGAACGGTCATGCGCTCCAGTGCCGCATCACGACCGAGGATCCCGAGCAGAACTTCATCCCCGACTACGGCCGGATCAGCGGCTACCGCATCGCGGCCGGCTTCGGCATCCGCCTGGACGGCGGCACTGTCTATCCCGGGGCGTTGATCACCCGATATTACGATCCCCTCCTGCAGAAAGTGACCGCTTGGGCGCCGACACCGCAGGATGCACAGACGCGCATGATCCGCGCCCTGAGCGAGTTCCGGATCCGGGGCGTGGCGACGAACCTGACCTTTCTCGAAGCGATCCTCCGCCATCCGTCCTTTTCGGACAACAGCTACACCACGCGCTTCATCGACACGACGCCCGAGCTCTTTCGCCAGGTGAAGCGTCGAGATCGGGCAACAAAACTGCTCACATACCTCGCTGACGTCACCGTCAACGGCCATCCCGAGGCTCGGGGCCGGCCTCGGCCGCCGGCCGGGGCGGCGGTACCCGTTCCACCAGTCAGTTCTGCCCAGAGAATCCCCGGCACGAAACAGCTGCTGGAGCAGCTCGGTCCGACAGGCTTCGCCCGTCGCGTGCGGGAGCAGCCGCAGGTCTTCGTAACCGACACGACCATGAGAGATGCGCATCAGTCCTTGTTGGCGACCCGGATGCGGACCAGCGACATCGTGGCTGTTTCGGAGAGCTATTCGCGCGGCTTGCCGCAGCTTTTCTCGCTCGAATGCTGGGGCGGCGCGACGTTCGACGTCGCCATGCGCTTCTTGATGGAGGACCCCTGGGAGCGCCTCGCCAGGATTCGCGAACACGTCCCGAACATCCTTCTCCAGATGCTGCTGCGCGGCTCGAATGGCGTCGGCTACAAGAATTATCCCGACAATGTCGTGCGCTACTTCGTTAGTCAGGCCGCCCGCTCAGGCGTGGATGTCTTTCGTGTCTTCGATTGCCTGAACTGGGTCGAGAACATGCGCGTCGCCATGGACGCGATCGCCTCGGAGAACAAGCTTTGCGAGGCAGCCATCTGCTATACTGGCGATGTTCTGGACAAGGCCCGGTCGAAATACGACCTCAAATATTATGTGTCTTTGGTTGCGGAACTCGAAAAGGCCGGCGCGCATATCATTGCACTCAAGGACATGGCCGGACTGCTGAAGCCGACCGCTGCCCGCGTCCTGTTCAAGGCAATGCGCGAGGCGACTGATCTACCGATCCACTTCCATACCCACGACACTTCGGGGATCGCCGCGGCGACCGTACTGGCAGCGGTCGACGCCGGCGTCGACATCGTCGATGCCGCGATGGACGCCCTGTCGGGCGCCACCTCTCAGCCCTGCCTGGGTTCGATCGTGGAAGAGCTCGCGGGTTCACAGCGCGATCCAGGTCTCGATCGGGATGCGATACGTCGAATTTCATTCTACTGGGAAACGGTTCGCGCCCAGTACGCCGCCTTCGAAAGCGATCTCAAGGGGCCGGCTTCGGAAGTCTTTCAACACGAGATGCCCGGCGGCCAGTTCACCAATCTGAAGGAACAGGCCCGCTCGCTCGGTCTCGAAACGCGTTGGCACGACGTCGCGCAGGCCTATGCCGACGCCAACGACATGTTCGGCGACATCGTCAAGGTCACCCCCTCGTCCAAGGTGGTCGGGGATATGGCGCTGATGATGGTGAGCCAGAATTTGACTGTCGCCGACGTCGAGAGCCCCGATAGCGATCTCGCCTTTCCGGAATCGGTCGTGTCGATGCTGAAAGGCGACCTTGGCCAGCCTGTTGATGGCTGGCCGAAAGCCCTGCAGGCAAAAGTCCTGAAGGAGCAGGTCCCTTATGTCGTCCGGCCCGGTTCGTTGTTGGCGGACGCCGACATCGACAAGGAGCGGCACGATATCGAGACGAGCCTTGGCCGGACCGTAAGCGATACCGAACTTGCATCCTACCTCATGTACCCCAAGGTCTTCACCGATTTTGCAAACGTAGCCGCGAAGTTCGGCCCGGTCAGCGCGTTGCCGACACCAGCCTATTTCTATGGATTGAAGCCTGGGGAGGAGCTCACCGCGGAAATCGAGCCCGGCAAGGGTCTCGTCATCCAGCACATCGCAACTTCCGAGCCGGACGCACACGCCCTGGTGAAGGTCTTCTTCGAGCTCAACGGGCAATCCCGCATGATCAAGGTGCCCGATCGCAGCCGCGTCGCCACCCATATTGCGCGGCGGAAGGTCGAGCCCAATCAGCCAGGCCACATTGGTGCCCCTATGCCCGGGATCGTCTCAACCGTCGTCGTCGCTCCCGGCCAAAGAATGAAAGCAGGCGATCTCCTGCTCTCGATCGAGGCCATGAAAATGGAAACCGCCATTCGGGCCGAACGGGACGGGCTGGTCCTGGATGTCTTGGTGTCGGTCGGCGATCAGATCGACACCAAGGATCTGATCGTCGTCATGGAGTGAAGCGGCAAGCGACGAGGGTGGGAATTCATGTGGTCATGGTTGTCACACATGCTCCACGGCGCTGCGCTCGCTGCGCAGACGGATTTTACGTTTGCTGACGCGCTGGCCGGCATCAAGGCTCGCAAGCGATTCGTCGTCGGAATAGAAGCGGACTGCGGGCCCTTAGGTTTCCTTCAGCCAGGAGAAGCGACTGGCTTTTCTATCGACATCGCGAAGGAAATCGCCGCTTCACTCGACGTCGAGCTGCACACCGTTCGCGCGCAGCCGGGCGGAATTCTACCGGCCTTGCTCGCTTGGAAGTTCGATGTCGCTTTGGCCGGCATGAGCCTCGCGCAGAGCAGGCTGGAGAAGGTCAGCTTCTCCAGCCCGGTCGCGGTCGGCACCATGGCTTTTCTGGTGCGGGCGAGCGAGGAGAAAATCACGAAGCCCGAGGAAATGCGGGGCAAGATCGTCGCAGCGCAGCCCGGCAGCTTTGGCGATCACAGCGCCAGAATCTTCGATGAGCGGCTCAGATCCGGGGGCGGCGAGGGCTTCAGGGACTACAAGCTCTACGACAGCTTGCCCGATGCGATCGCGGCGCTGAAAGACCAGCGAATTGATGGCGTTGCCGGTGCGCTGCCAGCATTCCAGGCACTCGTGCTCGAGCAGCCGGGCTGTTGCCGGATCGTCGCCGGAGTCGAAGGAATCGAAGCGCGCCTGGGTATGGCGGTCCGCAAGGACGATCGGGGCCTCCTGGACCACATCAACGCGGTGCTCGCCAAGATGAGGTCGGACGGTCGGCTACGGGCCCTGCAGCTCAAGTGGTTCGGTGCCGAGTACACGCTTCCCGAAGTCGATCTGCCGACTCTTCCATAGCTCGTTGTCGCTCAAGGCGCATGTCCCGTGCGGTGTGGGCTGTGCCGGATCGCGAGACCGCACATTCGTCCAGGCGAGCTAGGTTTCCTGGTCGTCCAGTTCGGCGAGAAACTCCGTGAGGCAGGCCAGCGTGCTCAATGTGCCCTGATCCCTGATCTTCTCCGTCGCCTTGTTCACTCTCGAGCGCGAGGCCGCTGCCGGTTCAGTTCGGTAGAGTTTCTGTTCGACATCCGCGAGGCCAGCCGAGGCGACCAATGAAGCCATGCCTTTGGCAAGCTCTCGCGGCGAGATGCCGAGGAGGGCCGAGAACTGCAGCAGGAATTGCGAGCTGGCATGGCTCTGGCCACGCTCGTAGCTGACATACTGCTCCTTGCTGACATGAAGAGCCTGCGCCACTTCGGCTCGCTTCAATCGCGACGCAAGTCGAAGACGACGCATCCGATCGCCGACAATGCGCTTGAAATCCGCTCGCCAATTGCGATCCATCGAGGCTCCTCGGTGCTGCCTCCTAAGCGTGCATTGCTGCAAAAGATGCAGTCAATAGCTGTGGTGGGAGAGCTCGCCGCCAAAGGCCGGGTGCGCAGGACCCAGTCGCCGGCAGGAAGAGGAGACATCATGCTGCCGCCTATCGACAGGGACTGCGGCATACTACTCTCGCCATCAGACCGAGCGACATGATCGAGGACGCGCGCCATGCCTACCAAAGCAGCCGGACAGATTCATATCGGTATCGGCGGCTGGGTGTTCGAACCCTGGCGCGGCACCTTCTATCCGGACAAGCTCTCGCAGAAGCGCGAGCTCGAATATGCCGCGAGCAAGCTGACTTCGATCGAGATCAACGGCACCTATTACGGTTCGCAAAAACCGGAGAGTTTCGCCAAATGGCGAGCGGAGACGCCCGACGGCTTCGTCTTCGCGCTGAAGGGCTCGCGCTTCTGCACCAATCGCCGTGTGCTGGCCGAGGCCGGCCCTTCCGTCGAGAAGTTCGTGACCTCCGGAATCAGTGAGCTCAAGGAGAAGCTCGGCCCGATCAACTGGCAGTTCATGGCGACCAAGGCCTTCGACCCCACCGATTTCGAGGCCTTCCTGAAGCTGCTGCCGAAGGAGGTCGACGGCGTCAGGCTGCGCCATGCCGTCGAGGTGCGCCATCCCAGTTTCCGCTCGCCCGACTTCGTTGCGTTGTTGCGCGAATACGGCGTCGCGGCGATCGCTTCAGGTGATTCCGACTTTCCCCAAATCGCCGACGTGACGGCGCCTTTCGTCTATGCGCGGATCATGGGCACCAAGGAGGCTGAGCCGCTCGGCTATCCGGGCGAGCATCTCGATGCCTGGGCCGGCCGGGCCAAGGACTGGGCCAAGGGCGGAGCGCCCGCGGATCTGGAGCTGGTTGCATCTGCTGCGGACCGGACGCCGCGCGACGTCTTCCTGTATGTCATCAGCGGCGACAAGGTCCGCAATCCCGCCGCTGCCATGGCGCTGATCGAGCGGGTCGGCGGTTGAGGTTTACTGCGCGGCCAGGGCCGCGGGCTCCTGGCAGACATCGACCCATTCCGCGCCGGTGAGCGCCGCCATGCGGTCGGGGCTGATGCGAACCGCCGTCTGGGTCGAGCCGGCCGCCGGCACGACCTCGTCGAAGACCTTCAGCGAGACGTCGCAATAGACCGGCAATGGCGTCGGCAGCCCGAACGGACAGACGCCGCCGACCGGGTGGCCGGTGATCGTGACGACCTCGTCAAGATCGAGCATGCGCGGCTTCACGCCGAAGGCGGCCTTGGTCTTCCTGTTGTCGAGGCGGGCATCGCCGCGCGTGACCAGCAGGACGACGCGATCGCCGAGGCGGAAGGACAGGGTCTTGGCGATGCGGGCCGGCTCGACGCCGAAGGCCTCCGCTGCCAGCGTCACCGTGGCGCTGCTGCCGTTGGTTTCGAGGATGGCGATGTCGGGGGCATGCTGCGTGAAGAAGGCACGGACGGATTCAAGGCTCACGCGACATTCCTTCCAAAACGCCACCAGATCAGGGAGGCCACCAGCGCCGGCACGCCGAAGACGACGAGCAGGATTGGGGCTTCCTGCAGGAAGCTGTAGCCGGCCCGGGTGATGCCGACGATCAGATTGATCACCGAAACCGCGAACCAGAGCGGGATGAACAGCTTCATCGCGAAGACGATCGGATGACGCCCACCCGTGTTCAGCCGCGGCGCGATCAGGAGCAGGACGCCGAGCAAAGCGAAGCCGGCGGCGATGACCTTGACGGTGTGCATGCCTGCTTCCCCTTGTTCCTGCATCAGTGCCGGAAATGGCGATGGCCGGTGAAGACCATGGCGAGGCCGGCCTCGTCGGCCGCCTTGATCACCTCGTCGTCGCGCATCGAGCCGCCGGGCTGGATCACCGCGGTGGCGCCCGCCTCGGCCGCGGCGAGCAGGCCGTCGGCGAAGGGGAAGAAGGCGTCGGAAGCGACGACCGCGCCCTTGGCCAGGCTCTCGGACGCGCCGGCGGCCTTGGCCGCCTCGCCAGCCTTCCAGGCGGCGATGCGCGAGGAGTCGACCCGGCTCATCTGGCCGGCGCCGACGCCGACCGTGGCGAGGTTCTTGGCATAGACGATGGCGTTCGACTTGACGTGCTTGGCGACGCGGAAGGCGAAACGCAGGTCGGCGAGCTCCGCCTCGCTCGGCTGGCGCTTGGTCACGACCTTGAGCTCCATGTCGTCGACGACGGCATTGTCGCGCGCCTGCGCCAGGAAGCCGCCGGCGACGGTGCGCAAGCTGAGGCCGGCCTTGCGGACGTCCGGCAGGCCGCTGGTCAAGAGCAGGCGCAGGTTCTTCTTGGCGGCGACGAGCGCGATCGCCTCCTCATCCGCGTCGGGGGCGATGATCACCTCGGTGAAGATCTCGACGATCTTCTTCGCCGCCTCCGCGTCGAGCTTGCGGTTCAGCGCAACGATGCCGCCGAAGGCCGAGACGGGGTCGCAGGCCAGCGCCCGCTCATAGGCTTCCAGCAGCGAAGCTCCCTCGGCGACGCCGCAGGGATTGGCGTGCTTGACGATGACGCAGGCGGCGGTGCGATCGGGATCGAACTCGGCGACGCATTCGAAGGCGGCGTCGGTGTCGTTGATGTTGTTGTAGGAGAGCTGCTTGCCCTGGACCTGGCGGGCGGTGGCGACGCCCGGGCGCTGCTCGGGCGTGCGGTAGAAGGCGGCCCATTGATGCGGGTTCTCGCCATAGCGCATGGTCTCGGCGAGGCTGCCGCCGAGCGCGCGGAAGGCCGGCGAGGTGTCGCCGAGCTCATTGGCGAACCAGTTCGAGATCGCAGCGTCATAGGAAGCGGTGCGCGAATAGGCCTTCTGCGCCAGCTTACGGCGGAGCGTCAGCGTGGTCGCGCCCTTATGCGTATCGAGATCGGCCAGCACGGCGGCATAGTCGGCGGCTTCGACCACCACGGCGACGTCGTTGTGGTTCTTGGCGGCGGCGCGGATCATCGCCGGGCCGCCGATGTCGATGTTCTCGATGCAGTCGTCATAGGGCTTGCCGGCAGCGACGGTCGCCTCGAACGGGTAGAGATTGACGACGAGCAGGTCGATCGGCGCGATGCCGTGGCCGAGCATCGAGGCCTGGTGCTCGGGATGCGAGCGGATGGCGAGCAGGCCGCCATGCACCTTGGGATGCAGCGTCTTGACGCGCCCGTCCATCATCTCGGGGAAGCCGGTCAGGTCGGAGACGTCGGTGACGGCAAGGCCGGCCTCGGCGATTGCCTTGGCGGTGCCGCCGGTGGAGACCAGGGCGATGCCCAGGCGCGAGAGGGCGCGGGCGAAGTCGATCAGCCCGGTCTTGTCGGAAACGGAAAGCAGCGCGCGTTCAACGCGGCGGAGTTCGTTCGGCATGGGAGGATGAGGTCCGGGTTGATGGCGGCGCGGCCGCGGAAATGCTCGCGCGCGCCCTATCACGCCCGGGCTTTGCTGCAAAGCACAACACGCTGCAATCTTGTCCTGCGGATAGCTCAGAGCGGCAGGTCGGGCTCTGCTTCGACCTGTTCCTGCCGGGTCGCCTCGGCCCGGGCTGTCCGCTGTGCCGGCGTGCCGAGGCGGGCGAAGCGCCATGTGATCTGCGGTGTCGCCACCGCATCGAATTCGATGACGAGCTGTACTGTCTTGTGGCGGCCGTCGGCGGCGGCGAAGAAGATGCTCTCTTCCAAGCCGACCCGCAGGCCGGAGGCTTCGAAGGCCCAGATCTCGCCCGAAGGCAGTGCCAGCAGCGCACCTTCGCCGTCGCGGATCAGGCTCGGCTTGACGTTGGGGTGGAGGTGGAAGCGCGCGGCGGCCGGCAGGCTCGCCAGCGTCGCAGGCGGGCTGAGAATGTCCTCGCCGACAAGCTCGTTGCCATTGCGGGCGAGCAGCAGGCGGCGGGTGTGGACGGAACCGAAGGCGCGCCGGTAGCCGTCATGGCTACCGACCCATTCATGCCCATCCTCGCCATCCTGGCGCGCGACCCGAACATCGGCCGGCCCGGCGGTGATCCGCCTTTCGCCGAGCACCAGGCCGAAGACGGCGCTGGAGCGATCGTCCAGCGTCACGGTGGAATGGGCCGCGGTGGCGCGCGCGGCGAGCCTGAGCTCCGGCATGCCGAAGCGGCTGGCGCCACAATTCACCACGATGCGCTGCGAGCCGGTCGACAATTCGAAGGAGAGGCAGCCGGCATGGGCTTCGATCGAATTGGCGCCGCGCGGCGGCGGTCCGGCTTCGACCACGACGATGCTGGTGCCGGCGCTCATCCGGTCATAGCCCGAATAGGCGGCGTGCTCGATCGGCCGGGCGCGGACATCGTCATAGGCGGCGAGCGTGGCCATCAGGTCTGGTGGCGTCGCGCTCATGCCGTTGAACAGAGCGAGCGCGCCGTCGCCATGTCGGAACAATTTGAGATGAGGCATCATCCGGTCGATCGCCATGATGACGCTGCGCGGCGCTTCCAGCCCTCGGGCAGTGAAGGTCTCGCGCAGCGGCAGGAGGTCGAGCAACAGCTCGATGATGATGCGGGGATTGCGGCTGAGATGGCCGCCATCGGGCAGGATCTGCTGTTCCAGCTCGTCGGAGAGCGCGGTCTCATAGCGACGCAGCCGCCGTTCCTGGCCGTCGAGGCAGATGGCGGCGAAACAGATCGCGATCAGGCATTGCAGCCGCGCTGCGCCTTCGACGGCGCCGGCAAGGGCGAGCTGCAGCCGCTCGGTCGTCTGCGCGACATGGCGGATGAAGCGCTCGTAGAAGGCATGGTCGGCGCCTTCGAGCAGCAACGGAGAATGCGACAGGAAGGACATCAGCCGGCGGGCGATGACAGCCGGGCGGCGGGCGATCTCATCGCGGTCATGCCGGCGGATGACGAACTCGTCGACGAGGGCGCGGGCGTTGGCGCGGGCGATCGCCGTGTCGGCGGCGCGCAAGTGACGCAGCCAGACGAAGCCGTGCAGCGCCTCGGCCCAGGCTTCGCTCGGCGGCTCGACCAGGAAAGGTGAGTCGCCATGACAGTTCACGGTGCGGCCGGAGAGGGCGAAGTAGCCGGCATAGATGTCGCTCGCCGTGGTTGGGTCGGCGGTGCGCAGGTCGTGCGGGGCGAAGAGCAGGCGGCTGGCGCGCAGACGGCCGAACGGCCAGAGCGCGCGCTTGGCGCCGGCGACCTGGCCGCGCGTGCGCCGCGCCGCCCTGCCGATGGCTGCCCGCGCCAGGCCTCCTCGCTCCGACCAGCCGTTCAATGAATCCCGTTGCCTCGCCGTCCAGCGGCCTCCTGATGGAGGCGAATCCCGATCAAGTCATAATCTTATCAGGCGACAAGCGTAAAATCCTGCCCATCCTGAGAGGCGTGGCGTCTCGCCGGCGAGCTGGTGCGGCAGCGTGCGCAATTCGCCCAGTGGTGTCAGAGCTTCAGCCTGGCTGCCGATTTCCACAGGTTTGATCGGGTCGCGTGCAAAGTCCGGCGTGCGGGCCAGGAAAGCCTCGATCTGCGCCTCGCCTTCCTCCCGCTCCAGCGAACAGGTGCAGTAGATCAGGCGCCCCCCCGGCCGGGTGAGCCGCCCCGCCTGGTCGAGCAGACGGATCTGCAGCGCGCTGAGCTTGGCGACATCCTCGGGCTGCTTGGTCCAGGCGACGTCAGGATGGCGGCGGATTGTGCCGGTAGCGCTGCAGGGCGCGTCGAGGAGGACTGCGTCGAAAGGCTCCGCCTCGAAGGTGACTGCATCGGCGGTCACGACTTCCGCTTCCAGCCCCATCCGTTCGAGATTGGCCTTGAGTCGGCGCAGACGCGGGCCTGAACGGTCGACCGCGACGACCCGCGCGCCAGCCTGTGCCAGCTGCACGGTCTTCCCGCCCGGCGCGGCGCAGAGATCGGCGACGCGTTCCCCCGGCCGGACGTTCAGGAGCTGCGCGGGAAGCGCGGCGGCGGCATCCTGCACCCACCATTGCCCCTCCGAAAAGCCCGGCAGGCCGGTGACCGCTTCGCGCCCGCGCAGGCGCACCGAGCCGCCCGGCAGGACGATGCCGTCCAGCTTGGCGGCCCAGCCAGCCGGGTCGGATTTGACGGTCAGGTCGAGCGGCGGCTCCTCGGCATGGGCCGCGCCAATCGCGGCGGCGATGTCGGCGCCATATGTTTGTGTCCAGCTCGCGCGCAGCCATTCCGGCGTGTCGGCGAGCGGGTCGAGCTCGGCGAGGATCGCCTCGCGCTCGCGCGCCAGCCGCCGCAGCACGGCATTGCCGAGCGAGGCGTAGCGAGAGGAGCGGGGGTCCTCGTGCAACTGACGGATTGCAAGGTCGACCGCGGCGTGGTCGGGCACGTCGAGGAAGAGCAGCTGTGCCGCCGCGGCGACCATGATCGGCTCGAACGGGCCCGATTTACGCGGGCTGCCGCGTTCGAGCCGGGCGTCGATCACGTTGCGGATCGTACCGAGACGACGGAAGGCGACGGTTGCGATCGCGCGCGCCAGTCCGGCATCGGCCGGCTCCAGCCCTGCCGCCTGCGCCATCCGCTCGAAGGTCTCGTCCAGCGCCGTGCCGGCGCGCAGGACCTCGTCGATCAGTGCAGCCGCCAAGCGGCGCGCCGCGAGGCCGGGAACATCGTCGCTGAAGGGTTGGCTCTGTACCTTCGCCATCTCAGCCCCAGGGTCCGGGCTCACGGCCACCGGCGAAGGGGTTCCGGCTCGCGCCGCCCATGAACCCGCCATGGTTTGCAGTGACGCCCATGGCGCGCGCCTGCTCCATCAGCGCGGCGATGCGGTTGCCGGTGTCGGGGTGGGTCGAGAACAGTGAATCCATGCCGCGGCCTGAAAGCGGGTTGATGATGAACATCTGCGCCGTAGCAGGCTTCGCCTCGGCCGTCTCGTTCGGGATGTGGGCAACGCCGCCAGCGATCTTGGCTAGCGCGTCCGCGAGCGCCACCGGATTGCCGCAGATCTCGCCGCCGATCCGGTCGGCCTCGTATTCGCGCGAGCGCGAGATCGCCATCTGGACGATGCTCGCCGCCAGCGGGGCGAGGATCATCAGGGCGATCTGGACGATGGCGTTGGGGCGGTTGTCGCGTGAGCCGCCGAAGAACATGCCGAACGAGGCCAGCGTCGAGATGGCGCCGGCCATGGTGGCGCTGATCGTCATGGTCAGCGTGTCGTGGTTCTTGATGTGGGCGAGCTCGTGCGCCATCACGCCGGCGAGCTCGTCATAGCTCAGCGTGCGGATGATGCCGGTGGTCGCGGCGACCGCGGCGTTCTGTGGATTGCGGCCGGTGGCGAAGGCGTTCGGCTGGTCCTCCTGGATGATGTAGACGCGCGGCATCGGCATGTTCGCCCGCTGGGCGAGGTCTCGGACCATCCCATAGAGCTCGGGCGCGCTGCGCTCGTCGACCTGCTGGGCGTTGTAGGCCGACAGCGCCAGCCTGTCCGAGTTCCAATAGCTGAACAGATTGGTCGCGACCGCGATGCCGAGCGCGATCAGCATGCCGCCGGCGCCGGCGAGCAGATAGCCGACCACGCCGAACAGCGCGGTCAGCGCCGCCATCAGCATGCCGGTACGGACATAGTTCATGCAGGAACCCCTTCTTGCGTCGCCGCCCGGCATGGAAAGGCTCGCCGGAACATGGTTTCGTCCCTATGTGGTGGGGGCGATGCCAATCCTGCAAGAGAATGGCCGATCATGAGCATGCAGACGAAGACGGACCAAGCCGAGGCCAATGCTCCCGCAAGGGCGTTGCCGCCGGCGGCACAGCGGGCGCTCGCGGAAGCGCAGGCGCGTCGCGCGGCGATCGACGCCAAGGCCGCCGAACTTGGTCAGGAGAGAGAAATCGACGGCCGCGGCGGGCTTGAGCCGGTGCGCTATGACGATTGGGAAGTGAAGGGCATCGCCAGCGATTTCTGAGCTGGCTGATAGGTTTCGCGGCGCCCGAAGGCGCCGCGAAATGGGATGGTCAGGCTGCCCGTGCTCGCCGCGCTGGCACGGCCGCCTCCTGCCCCTCGGCGGTGCGGAAGGTGCTGACGAAGCGGTTCAGGCGCTCGATCTGATCGAGCAAGGCACGGGCGGATGCCGCGCTCTCCTCGGCTAGGGCGGCGTTGCTCTGGGTCATCTCGTCCATATGGCTGACGGTGCGCGCCATCTCGTCGATGCCATTGGCCTGCTCGCCGGCGGCGGCGGCGATCTCGTTGACGGTGGACGAGACCTGCATCGAGGCCTCGACGATCTTCTCCAGCGTCTCGCCCGCCTGCCGGACCAGGCGAACGCCCTCGACAACCTCGGTGTCGGAGGAGCCGATCAGCGCGGTGATGTCCTTGGCGGCCTCGGCCGAGCGCTGCGCCAGCGCCCGGACCTCGGCTGCGACGACGGCGAAGCCGCGCCCGGCATCGCCAGCGCGCGCCGCTTCGACCGCGGCGTTCAAGGCCAGGAGATTGGTCTGGAAGGCGATGCCGTCGATCACGCTGGTGATCTCGGAGATCTTCTTGGAGGCGCCTTCGATCCGCGCCATCGCCTCGATCGCATCCTTGACGATCTCGCCGCCGGTGCGGGCAACTGCCGAAGCGTTGTCGGCAAGCGTCACCGACTGGCGCGAGGACTGGGCCGAACTCTTGACGGAAGCGGTGAGTTCTTCCGTGGTCGCCGCAGTCTGTTGCAGGGCCGAAGCCTGCTGCTCGGTGCGCGAGGACAAATCGTTGGCGCCGCTGTTGATCTCCTGCGAGGAGGCGGCGATGGCGGAGGAGCTGGTCTTGATGGTCGCGACCATCTCGCCGAGCTTGGCCATGGCGTCGTTGAAGTGGTCGCGGATGCTGGCGTATTCGGCCGGCATGTCGTCGGCCATGCGATGAGTCAGGTCGCCGCGGGCCAGCGCCGCCATGCCATTGCTGACATAGCCGATCGCCTTGTCGCGTTCCTTCGCCTTGGCTTCTTCGACAGCGCGGGCTTCGGCCTCGACCTTCAGGCGCGCCGCTTCCGAGGCTTCGAGATAGACCGAGATGGCGTAGTCCATGTCGAGCAGGGCGGCCTTGACGATGGCCCCGATCTCCGCGCTGCGCTCGGCCGCACCAGGGAGCATTCCACCGAAGCGGCCCTTCGGCCAGCGCTCCTCCAGTATCTTGCCGAGCAGATTCTCGAGCAGCAGGGCATAGCCGCCGATATACCAGCGCGGCTCCAGCCCGATGCGGGCATGGATTTCGCCGACGGTGGTGACGGCGCGGACATAGTCCTGGTCGAACTGGCCCTTAGCGATGCGATTCCAATGCGAGATCTGGCGGTTCTTCGCGCCTTCCATATGGGCGGCATTGCTGAAGAAGGCCTTGGTCTCGGGGAAGGCGGAGACCTGGGTGTAGAAGGCGTCGAGGGCGCCGGGCAGGGCGCCGAGGATACTCTTCTCCATTCCGGCGATGCGCCCGCGCGCCTCGCCGTCGAGCTGCATGAAATCCAGCCGCCTGCCGAGCTGATCCCCTGACGACATGATGCGGTTCCCCAACCGTGATGTGTGGCGCCCTTTGGCCACTTTGGAATGAGAGCAGAGTATGGTTAAGAAATGAACAATAGTTGCTTAGCTGGCATATTGCACGTTTTGCGGGTGGAGCCCATGCGAGCCACGCCACTGATTGCAGCATGCGGTGCCTTGCCCCCTGCCTTGACGGCATGAATTCCAGTCAAACGGAAACCGCGCTAAGAGGTCGCGCGTGATGATTGGGACAGGCAGGGCATGAGCAGCGACGGCAAGAAGATCGAGGCGCTGCGGCGGCTCCTGGCGGAAGCCCATCGAAAGCTCGGACTGAAGCTCGGCTTCTCGCTCTGGGACGGCTCGCGTGTTCCGGCTGACTGGCCGGCGGACGGGTTGATGATCGCGATCCGCGACGTCGGCGTTGTCGCGGCGCTGTTGCGCAAGCCGAAGCTCGATACGCTACTGCACCTGCATATCGCCGACCGGATCGCGATCGAGAACGGCTCGATCTTCGATCTTGCCGCGGCGCGGCCGGATGGCAAGGTCGGCCGGCTGGCGCGCGGCATCTCCAAAGCGGCGGTGTTCGACGTGGTCAGGCGCTTCATCTTCGCGCCGGGGCAGGCTCAGGCGGCGGTGACCCATCGGCGCGGCGACGAGATCGCCCGCGACGGCGACCCCGCGACCAACAAGGCCAATGTTGCCTATCACTATGACGTCTCGAACGCCTTCTACCGGCTCTTCCTCGATGAGGAGATGGTCTATACCTGCGCCTACTTCACCGAGGATCATGACGATATCGGTCGGGCCCAGCGCGACAAGCTGGACATGATCTGCCGCAAGCTGCGGCTGAAGCCCGGCGACAGGCTGCTCGATATCGGCTGCGGCTGGGGCGCCTTGATCTGCCATGCCGCGCAACACTACGGGGTCGAGGCGCATGGAGTGACGCTTGCAGAGGAACAGCTGAAGTTCGCGCAGGAGAAGGTCGAGCGACTGGGGCTTTCAGGCAAGGTGACGTTGCATCTCAAGGACTTCACCCAGATGGACGGGGAGTTCGACAAGATCTCCTCGATCGGGATGTTCGAGCAGGTCGGCATCCGTAACCACCCGACTTATTTTCAGGCCGTGAACCGGCTGCTCAGGCCGCGCGGCCTCTATCTGCACCATACGATCTCGCGGCGCGCCAAGAAGACCGAGAAGGCCTTCAGCAAGATGCCGGCCGAGTATCGCGCTTTGGTACGCTACATCTTCCCGGGCGGCGAACTCGATCATTTGGGCATGTCGATCGCCAATCTCGAACGCTACGGCTTCGAGGTCCACGATGTCGAGGGTTGGCGCGAGCACTACCAGCGCACGACGCGGCTCTGGTGGGAGCGGCTGAACGTGAACAGGGCGGCGGCAGAGGCCGAAATCGGCGCGGAACGAACGCGGATGTGGCTGCTTTATCTCGCCGGCTGCTCGCTTGCCTTCGAGCGCGGCGGGGCGCTGATCAACCAGACGCTGGTGTCGAAGCGGCGCAAGGGGCCGTCAGGTCTGCCGCTGACGCGGGCTGATCTCTATCGCTGAGCGATCACGAGAGGCGCAACGCGAGCGGGCGAGCGCTGAACGTCACGGCGCCGGCGCCTGCCTCGGCGCGGGCATAGTGCAGGGCGTCGTCCCGGCTGCGGAAATAGCCGCCGCCGCGGCCATGCGTCTCGACCACGATCCAGTGGCCTTCGCGGTCGCGCCCGATCTTGAAATGCGGACGGGTGGCTGAGGCGGCGGCGGTCGGCATGACCGCCTCAAAAGAAGCCGATGGTGGCGCCGAAGGCGAGGCCGGCACCGAAGACGATCATCGAGGCGAAAGCGGCCTCGGCGACGGTGAAGAAGGTCTGGGCGTGGCCGGAGAGGGCGGAGCGGGACAAAGTGAACATCGAAAACCCCCAAAGCGGAGCGTTGATGTCCTTAGTCTTGCGGCCCTCTGCGCAGTTTTCGCTGTCACTCTAGAAAATGCGAATGGCGCCCGAAGGGGCGCCATCAGGTCAGGCCCGGCTTCAGGCCTATTTCTTCACGAAGGCGTCGAGCTTGCCGTAATGTTCGGCGAGCAGGTAGTAGAAGGTCAGGCGCGACTTGGTCTTGTCGGACTTCATGTGATCGCAGGTCGCCTTGACGGTGGCGTCGAGGTCGGCGCTCTTCAAGCCGAGCTTCTTCTTGAGGAAGTTCTCGCGGACGCGCTCGAGTTCGGCGGGGTCGGAGCACGCGACATAGCGGGTGTCGGGTTTGCTCATGACCAGTGCATAGGCCTTGCTCATGCCGGCGAAAGCGGCCTCGTTGACGGGCTTCTTGGCGAACTTCTTGACGTCGGCGAGATGATCCATCGGGTACCCCTCTGAAGACATATCGGTTCGAAGGCGTGCTGGACTCAGCGTTAACGCCTGGGAAAACGATATCCGGCTTTTTTGCCGCAGGCGAGAGGCGTGGCCCCGAAAAATCGTGTGTTTTCCCGGCGGAAACCGCGGAATGCGCGAATAGGGAGCCGGGCCGGGGGACTCAGGGCATCACGACGACCGGCGTTCCCATGCGAACGCGGGCGTAGAGGTCGATCACGTCGCTGTTGTGCATGCGGAAGCAGCCATAGGAGGCCGCGGTGCCGACAGAACGCGGGTTGTTGGTGCCGTGGATGGCGTACTGGCCGCCGGGACCGAGGCCGATGACGCGCGCCCCCATCGGATTGTTGGGCGCGCCGCCCGGGATCACCTCCGGCAGGCGCGGATTGTCGCGCTTGACCTCGGCCGGCGGGCTCCAGGCCGGATCGACCTGGAGCTCCTCGACATATTTGACGCCACGCCACTGCTTGCCGGCTTTGCCGACGGCGATGGTGTAGCGCAGGGCATGGCCGGGCGCTGCGATGTAATAGAGCTTCCGCTCGGCAGTGCGGATCAGGATGGTGCCGGGCTGGTAGCGGTAGTCTGGGAAATCGACGACCTCGCGCGCCTGGGCGGGACGCGTCGCCAGCAGCATCAGCAGCGAGAGCGCTGCTGCGACGATGAAATCGATCGGTCCGTGCCGGCCCGCCATGGTCTTCTCCCCGTGCACCTGCATGCTTCGGGAACGAATTTGGGCGGGTTACCGGTGAATCGAGCGTTCAGCAGCATGGTGAACCATCGATTCAGGATGAATCCGGCCTTACCCGGCTGAATGCCTCAGGCGACTGCGCCGCCGAGTGCAAGCATGGCCAGCAACAGAGACAGCAAAGCGGCAAGGGCGAGGTCGATCGGACCGTGGGAAATGCTCATGATTGATACCTCCGGCGCTGCGATCGAAGGCCTGGCAGCGCCGGTCCGGTCATGACGGAACCGGTCGGTACGGTCCACGAGCGACGATGACCGGCGTGAATGGCTCGTTAAGTGTTCCCGCGGGGTTTGCGGAAAATGCGCGAAGGCTGAGTCAGGCCTTCTCGATCACGAGTGTTGCTCCGTCGACCCGCACGACACGGATCTCAGTGCCGGCGAGCAGTTCGGGGCCGGTGACGCGCCAGGAGGAATCGCCGACGCGGATGCGGCCCTCGCCGCCGGTCATGGTCGCCTCCAGCTTGAAGACCTTGCCGATCAGCTGGCGGCCGCGATCGTTCAGGCCCGCAGCGATGTCGGGCTCGTCGCTGCGGCGGCGCGTGATAGCGCGGCCGGCGAGCACACAGACAATGGCGAGGCCGGCGAAGACGAGCAGGGCGCCCTGCCAGGCGAGCCCGGTCAGGCCGACGACGGCGCCGGTCAGCAAAGCGGCGAGACCGAACCAGAGCAGGAAGACGCCGGGCGCCAGCATCTCGCCGCCGACCAGGACGAGCCCGAGCACGATCCAGACCCAGCCGCTGGAGAACCAGTCGAGCATGCTCAACCCTCCACGGTGCGGCCTGCCGAGGGCACGGAGCCGCCACGCCGGCTCGCTGCCGCCTCGTCACCGAACACGGCCTTGGTCAGCTGGGCGATGCCGCCGACGGTACCGGCGAGCGCTGCGGCTTCGATCGGCACGATCACCACCTTGCTGTTATGGGCGCTCGCCATCGCCTTGAGCGCCTCGGTGTAGCGTTCTGCAATCAGGAAGTTGGCGGCTTGGATGTCACCGCGGCTGATCGCCTCGCTGACCATGGCGGTGGCCGTCGCCTCTGCCTGGGCCAGACGCTCGCGCGCTTCGGCGTCGCGCAAAGCCGCTTCCTTGCGGCCTTCGGCGGCGAGGATCTGCGACTGCTTCTGCCCCTCCGCCTTGAGGATTTCGGCCTGGCGCTGGCCTTCGGCTTCGAGCACGGCGGCGCGCTTCTCGCGCTCGGCCTTCATCTGGCGGTTCATCGCGCCGGCGATGTCGGCCGGCGGCAGGATGTCCCTGATCTCGATGCGGGTGACCTTGACGCCCCAGGGCGAGGCGGCGGCGTCCATCACCCGCAGCAGCCGCTCATTGATCTCGTCGCGATGCGAGAGCAGCTGGTCGAGGTCCATCGAGCCGACCACGGTGCGGATATTGGTCATGGTCAAGACCATCAGCGCCTGGTCGAGATGCGAGACCTCGTAGCAGGCTTTGGCGGCGTCGAGCACCTGGTAGAAGGCGGCGGCGTCGATGCGCACGCCGGCATTGTCCTTGGTGATCGCCTCTTGCGAGGGAATGTCGAGCACCTGCTCCATCACATTGACCTTGTGGCCGATCCGGTCGAACAGCGGGATGATCAGGCCGAGCCCGGCGCCGAGCGTGCGCGAATAGCGGCCGAAGCGCTCGACGGTGTAGTTGTAGCCCTGCGGCACGGTGCGCACGCCGAGCGCGATCGCGATGACGACCGCAATGACCAGCATGATCAGCGCGACCGTGGCGATGTCCAATCCTTGCGAGCCCATCTCGTCCCTTCTCCAGCTTCGGCGCAGTCGCCGCTCATCATGCCTATCTTTGCGAAATTCTGATGCAGGCTCGCCGAGACCTTCGCCGATTCAGCGCTCCAGGTATTTGACCACGCGCCACATCATCTCGCCGACGGCGTTGCACTCCTCGTCGTTGAGCACGCCCATCATCGCCTCGATCCTGGCGGTGTGGATTGCCAGAGCCTTGCGGGTCAGCGCTTCGCCCTCCGGCGTCAGCCAGAGCCGGCGCACGCGGCGATCGGCCTCGTCGTTGCGGCGCTCGATCAGGCCGCGGCGCTCGAGCTCGGGCAGCAGCATGCTCATGGCGCTGCGGCCGACGAGCAGTTTCTCGGCCAGCGCCTGCTGGGTGAGGCCGGGCGTGCGGAAGACGTTCGCAAGAACGTCGTAATGTGCGAGCTGAATCCCGAGCGGCGCCAGCGCCTCGGAGAAGACCTTCTTCCAGAGCTGATGCATGCGCGCAACCGCGAGCCAGTTCCTGAAACGCGGCAGATCCCAGGGCAGCCGCGTGGTGCTCGCGCGCTCAGCCTCGGTTGCGGAAATCGGCTCTTGCATTTTGTTCATGGCTGAACATAATAGTTCAAGACTGAACGAACAGGGTTTTCGATCATGCCCAGCGCAGCCCTTCGCGTCATTCGCCCTCTCGTCCGCATCGGCAGCTTCATCGCTCCGCGCACCGCCGGGCGCGCCGCCTTCAAGCTCTTCTGTACCCCGCCACGCCCACCGGGGCCACAGAGCCGGACCGGCAAGGCGATCATCGCCGCCCGCGCCCGGCTCGCGCCCGCGATCAGGCAGGCGGTATCCTACCCGTGCGGGACGGTGAGCACCTATCTGTTCGAACCCGCGCCCCGCTTGCAAGATGGCGACGGTCCGGCGCCGACGGTGATCCTGCTGCATGGCTGGAACAGCGAGGCGGCCTTCATGACCGCTTTCGTCCAGCCCTTGCTGGCGCAGGGCTTCCGCGTCGTCGCCTTCGACATGCCGGCACACGGCACCTCAACGGGCGCTGAGCTCAACATTCCGCTCGGCGTCGCCGCGCTCGCCGCTGTGGCGCGTGTCTTCGCGCCGGTGCACGCGATCGTGGCGCATTCCTTCGGCGGCGCGATCGCGCTGGCGGGCCTCGCCCGCAGCGTTCCGGGCCAGCCGCGAGTCCGGGCAGGCCGGCTCGCGCTGGTCGCGGCGCCGTCCTCGGTGACGACGATCACCCGCAATTTCGGGGCGACGATCGGGCTCGGCCGCCGTGGCCAGGCGGCGCTGGAGCGGCGCATCCACAGCGTTGCCGGCAATCCGGTCGAGGCCTTCGAGGGGCGCGGTCAGCTGGAGGCGATCGGCCTGCCGACCCTCGTGATCCATGACCGGCAGGACCGGGAGCTGGATTTCCATCACGCCGAAGCGCTCGCGGCGGCCGGGCCGTTCGTGACGCTGCAGGAGACGAGTGGCCTCGGACACCGGCGCATCCTGCAGGCGAAGCAGGTGGTGGAGAGCGTGACGCGCTTCGTGGTGGGGTAGTCTCCTACCTCACACCCAGCCCATCAGCTCGCGGCGGACCACCGCCTCGATCACCTGCATGCCTTCTTCGGAATCGTTGAGGCAGGGCAGATAGGCGAAGTCCTTGCCGCCATTGTGCAGGAAGATCTCGCGGTTCTCGCCGTCGAGCTCCTCCAGCGTCTCCAGGCAATCGGCCGAGAAGCCCGGCGCGACGATCGCCAGCGACTTGGTGCCGCCCTGCGCCAGCGCCTTCACTGTCTCGTCGGTATAGGGCTGCAGCCATTCGTCGGGCCCGAAGCGTGACTGGAAGGTCAGGCGGAAGCGCTCCTCGGGGAGGCCGAGCCTGCCGCGCAGCAGCCGGGCGGTGACGGCGCACTGGCAGTAATAGGGATCGCCCTTGAGCAGATATTCCTTCGGCATGCCATGCAGCGAGCAGAGGATCACCTCCGGCTCGAAGGAGAGTTTGCTCAGCGATGTCCGGATCGAGGTTGCGAGCGCGTCGATATAGACCGGGTCGGCATAATAGGGATGGGCGACCCGCACCGTCGGCTGCCAGCGCATTTCCATCAGGGCGCGAAAAGCCTGGTCGCAGGCGGTCGCCGAGGTCGGTGCAGCATATTGCGGATAGAGCGGCACCAGCAGGATGCGGTCGCAGCCTTCCGCAAGCAGCGCCTTCAGGCGGCTCTTCACATCCGGCAGGCCGTAGCGCATCGCCCAGTCGACAGTGATGCGGTCCCCGCCGAGGCCCTTCAGCCGCTCGGCGAGTTTCTCCGTCTGCGCGCGCGTGATCGTCTTGAGCGGGCCTTCGTCGCGCTCATTGTTCCAGATCGTGGCGTAGTCCTTGCCTTTCCGGCCCGGCCGCGTCGACAGGATGATCAGGTTGAGGATCGGCCACCATTTCCAGCGCGGTTCCTCGATGACGCGGCGGTCGGAGAGGAATTCCTTGAGATAGGCCCGCATCGGCTTGTAGCTCGTGCCCTCGGGCGTGCCGAGGTTCATCAGGAGCACGCCGATGCGGCCGCTTTTGATGGTGGCGTGGTCGGGTGGCAAACTCGGCTCGAGGCTCATCACATCCGCTTTCGTTCGGCTGTGATTTAGACGAGTTACGGTTTTCGTCCAGTCGGGCCGTACGGGGTGCGACACTGCGTAAGCAGGGTCTCGCAAGCCGGCTAGGCTCTTGCTAGTCTTTGTCGAAATCAAAACCGCAGGGGTTCGCGCCGATGACCAAGATGACCCGCCGCCACGCGCTTCGCGTTCTCGGCGCTCCCGCAGCCCTTGCCGCGACCTCCCCGGTCGCGAAGGCGCAGACGCCGCCGGCGAGCTTCACGCTGCTGCTGGTCAACGACATCTACAAGATGAGCGACGACAAGGGCAAAGGCGGCTTCGCCCGGGCGGCCGGCATTGCCAAGGCCGAGCGGGCGCGCGGCGTGCCTGTGCTGTTCTGCCATGCCGGCGACTGTTACTCGCCCTCGCTGATGTCGGGCTTCGACCAGGGCGCCCATATCGTCGCGATGCAGAACAAGATGGGCATCGATGTCTTCGTGCCCGGCAATCACGAATTCGACTTCGGCAAGGAGAACTATCTCAAGCTCGCCGCCGCCCAGACCTACCCGACCTTCGCCGCCAATCTGCGCGACGCCGCCGGCAACCCGCTGCCGGGCCACAAGGACTCGCAGATCTTCGAGCTCGGCGGCATCAAGGTCGGCGTGATCGGCACGACCTTCGATCCGACACCGCAGCTCTCCAATCCCGGCGACCTGAAATTCTCCTCGACCATGGAGGCGCTGCGACGCGAGGCGCGCAAGCTGAAGGGCGAGGGCGCCGACATCCTCGTCGGCGTGGTCCATGCCGACCGGGCGATGGACTACGAGATCGTGCGCTCGCGCGTGGTCGACATCCTGCTCACCGGCCACGACCACGACCTCGCCATCGCCTATGACGGCAAGGTGGTGATGGTCGAGTCGAACGAGGAGGGCAATTACGTCACCGCGATCGACATCGCCGCCAAGGCGACAGGCGAAGGCGCCAATCGCAAGGTCGAGTGGACACCGACCTTCCGCGTCAACGACAGCCGCGCCGCGACGCCCGATCCCGAGGTCGCCGCCATCGTCAAGGGCTACGAGACCGAGCTGTCGAAGGAGCTCGACATCGAGATCGGGACGCTGGGTACCCCGCTCGACTCACGTACCGGCGTGATCCGCACCCAGGAGACCGCAATCGGCAACCTGATCGCCGATGCGATCAGGGCGGCGACCGGCGCGCAGCTCGCCATCACCAATGCCGGCGGCATCCGCGCCAACAAGCAGTATCCCGCCGGCCACAAGCTGACGCGGCGCGACGTGCTGAGCGAACTGCCCTTCGGCAATGCGACGTCGATGGTCGAGATCACCGGCAAGGATGTGAAGGACGCGATCGAGAACGGCCTGCGCGATGCGCCGCAGGGTTCCGGCCGCTTCCCGGTTGTGTCGGGCCTTTCCTTCGAGGCCGACCTCAAGCAGCCGCAGGGCTCGCGCGTCACCTCCGTCAAGGTCGACGGCAAGGAGATCGACCCGGCCGGGAAGTACACGGTCGCGACCAACAACTTCATGCTGACGGGCGGCGACGGCTACACTGCGCTCGGCCGCGGCAAAACGCTGATCGGCCTGACCGACGGCAAGCTGATGGCGAACGAGGTGATGGTCTATATCCGCCGGCTCGGTACGGTCGAGGCCAAGGTCGAGGGCCGGGCCGTCCTGAAGTGAGCGGTTTCAGCGCGGCGCTCGACGCCTTTCTGGCTGCGCCGGCCTCCGCCTCCTGGCGCGATCTCTCCGTCTTTCGCGACGGTACGGTGGCGCGCGCCTGCGCCGCCGTCGATGCCGAGCGCGCGGCCGGCCATGTCGTCGCGCCTGCGCCGGAGCGCTTCCTGACGGCGCTGGCGCTGACGCCGCTCGACCGGGTCCGCGTCGTCATCCTCGGCCAGGATCCCTACCCGACGCCGGGCCATGCCAACGGGCTCGCCTTCTCCTATGTCGGGCCGCCGCCCCTGCCGCGCTCGCTGGTCAACATCTACAAGGAGCGGGCCGAGGACCTTGGCCTTGCCGCACCCGCCGGCGGCGATCTCTCGCCTTGGGCGAAGCAGGGCGTGTTGCTGCTCAACACCGCACTGACG
Organism: Rhizobiales bacterium 2SD; assembly: GCA_005502805.1. Classification (GTDB taxonomy): domain Bacteria; phylum Pseudomonadota; class Alphaproteobacteria; order Rhizobiales; family Beijerinckiaceae; genus Allobosea. The sequence goes on from SCMY01000006.1 coordinate 68,340, forward strand.
GTGCGCGAGGGCGCGACACAGGCCGGCTCGCACCTCAAGCTCGGATGGCGCGCGGTGACGGACGAGGTCCTTGCCGCTGCTTCGCAGCGCCGCCCGCATGTCGTGTTCATGCTCTGGGGCTTGCCGGCTCAGGCCAAGCGCTCCCTGATCGACGAGAGCAGGCATCTCGTCATCGCCAGCGCCCATCCCTCGCCGCTCTCGGCACGGCGCGGCTTCTTCGGCTCGAAGCCGTTCAGCCAGGCGAATGACTGGCTGAAGGCGAAGGGGGAAGCGCCGGTCGCGTGGTGAATTCAGCCGTCATGCTCGGGCTTGACCCGAGCATCTCTTGCCGGAAGAGGCTCCAGCGTCTTCTCGTCCAGAGTTTCTCGGGTCTGCGCTTCGCTTCGCCCGAGAATGACGGCCTCTCCTCAGCCCACCGGCCGCTCGTCGGCGATGACCTTGCCGTCATTCGGCAGAGCGCCGAGCGGCAGCACCTCGACGGCGCCCTTGAGCTTGGTCACCTGCTGCAGGGTCGACGACACCGCGTCGACGAAGCCCTTCGGCTCGGCATAGATCTCGGCCTTGAGCGTCATCGTGTCGAGCTCGTTGGCGCGGCCGATGACGAGGCGCAACTTGGCGATCTCGCTGTGGCGACGGGCGATCTCGGCGACCTGCTCGGGCCGCACGAACATGCCCTTGACCTTGGCCGTCTGGTCGGCGCGGCCGAGCCAGCCCTTGATCCTCGCATTGGTGCGCCCGCTGGCGCTCACGCCCGGCAGGATCGCGGTGAGGTCGCCGACGGCGAGGCGGATCTGAGGGTGGTGCGGATCGAGATTGGTCACGACGATCTCGCCGACCTCACCCTCGGCGACCGGGTCGCCGGTGCCGGGGCGGACGATCTCGACGATCAGGTTCTCGTTCAGCACCATGCCGTCGCGAGCGGCGGTCTCATAGGCGATCAGGCCGATATCGGCGGTGGCGTAGAGCTGGTAGGCGTCGATGCCGCGCTCGCGCACCCAGGCCTGCAGCGAGGGCGGGAAGGCGGCGCCGGAGACGATCGCGCGCTTCAGACTGGAGGTGTCGGCGCCGCGGCTGTCCGCCGCCTCGATCAGGAGCTTGAGGAAGTCCGGCGTACCGAGATAGGCGCTCGGATTGTAGGCGCCGATCACCTCCATCTGCTGCTCGATATTACCCGGGCCGGCCGGGATGACGGCGCAGCCGATAGCGCGTGCGGCCGAGTCCATGACGAAGCCACCCGGCGTCAGATGATAGCCGAAGGTGTTGAGGACGACGTCCCCCTTGCGAAAGCCGGCGGCATAGAGGCCGCGCGCCGTACCCCAGGGATCACGGCCGGTGCTCTCTGGTTCGAAGATCGGGCCGGGCGAGGTGAAGAGCCGCCCGAAGGAACCGAGCGGTGCGCCGACGAAGCCGCCGAAGGGCGGGCTGTCCTTGTGCAGCGCCGGCAGGTCGGCCTTGCGCAGTACCGGCAACCGGGCGAGGGCGGCGCGGTCGGTGATTGCAGCGGGATCGACGCCCTTCAGATGCGCGGCGTAGCCCGGTGTCGCCAGCGCGGCGGCAAGCACGTTGGGCAGCTTGGCGAAGAGATCGGCCTCGCGCCGCTCCGGCGGCCGGGTCTCGAGTTCGTCGTAGTGCTCGCTCATCGCTCTTGCCCTTGAGGTCGCCTATCGGAGGACGCGCAGGATGCGCAGGAAATCGAGCAGCCCCATCAGCGAGGCCGCGACATAGGTCATCGCCGCCGCCCGCAGCACACCGCGCGCCGCCGGCATGTCGTCGGGGTGGAGATATCGGTCGTAATCGAGGATCGGCAGCGCCTTGCCGAAGCTGGCGTCGAACTCGACCGGCAGCGTCAGCAGATGCACGACGACGCCGAGGCCGAGCAAAGCGACGACGGCGCCGAACTGGAACAGGCCGATCGCCGGCACCCGCGTGAAGATCAGCACGATCGGCACGGCGACCAGCACCACCATCGCGATCTTGTCGACCGTGCCTAGCAGGCGGGCCAGGCGAGTGCGCAGCGCAAAGAGCTGGCTGCCCTGCGCATGCTGGATGGCGTGGGCGACCTCATGGGCGGCGACGGCGACCGCGGTGATCGAGCGGCCGTCATGATTCTTCGGCGACAAACGTACGGCGCGGGCATCGGGATCGTAATGGTCGCTGCCGGGAGCGGTCGTCTCGACGGCGACCTTGTCGAGCCCATAGCGATCGAGCAGATGGCGTGCGAGCTCGCCCCCTGTGCCGGGCAGATCGGGCCTGTCGGCGGCGTGCCTGTCCATGACGTGGCGGACCCAGAATTGCGGACCAAGGATCAGCGCGAGGATCGCGAGGGCGACGATGAGGTAGAGCATGGGCCAAAATGCCCTGCCGAAACGGGCTGGACTATGACAGCCAGCGCTTGCGGCGCTTGTAGCTCTTGACCTCGCGGAAGGACTTTTTGTCGCCCTCGGCAACGCCGAGATAGAACTCCTTCACGTCCTCGTTCTCGCGCAGCATGTTTGCCTCGCCGTCCATGACGACGCGGCCGGTCTCCATGATGTAGCCATAGGTGGCATAGCGCAGCGCCATGTTGGTGTTCTGCTCGGCGACGAGGAAGGAGACGTCCTCGCTGGCGTTGAGCTGGCGGACGATCTCGAAGATCTCCTCGACGATCTGCGGCGCGAGGCCCATGGACGGCTCGTCGAGCAGGATCATCTTCGGCTTGCTCATCATGGCGCGGCCGATGGCGCACATTTGCTGCTCGCCGCCGGAGGTGTAACCGGCCTGCGAGTTGCGGCGCTGCTTCAGCCGCGGGAAGAGTTCGTAAATCCGCTCCAGGTCGCGCTTGATCGCGGCATTGCCGTCGCGGCGGGTGAAGGCGCCGGTGAGGAGGTTCTCCTCGATCGAGAGATGGCCGAAGCAGTGCCGGCCTTCCATCACCTGGATGCAGCCGCGGCGCACCAGCTCGTTCGGCGACATCTTGTCGACGCGCTCGCCGTCGAAGATGATCGAGCCCTTGGTGACCTCGCCGCGCTCGGCCTTGAGCAGGTTGGAAATCGCCTTCAGCGTCGTGGTCTTGCCGGCGCCGTTGGCGCCGAGGATCGCGACGATGCCCTTGCGCGGCACCTGTAGGGAGACGCCCTTCAGCACCAGGATGACGTGATCGTAGATCACCTCGATGTTGTTCAGCGACAGGATCGTGTCCGTCGCCGCGGCGGTGGCAGGCTTCTCGAGGGTGGCGGTCGACATTGAACCTCCAATCCTTCTCCCCTCGGGGGAGAAGGTGGCCCGGCGTTAGCCGGGTCGGATGAGGGACGGACGGATGAGGTGGTGCAGGACTTCCCTCATCCGTCTGCTTCGCAGACACCTTCTCCCCGAGGGGAGAAGGATTGGCACTCGTCAGATCAGGACGACTTTTCGCAGGGCTCGGTGCGCTTGGGCCAATTGCCGGCCTTCTCGACGTAGTCCTTGGCGTTGGCCTCGATCAGCGGCCGGACCTCGTCCTTCATCGGCTCGATCCAGTCGCCCTTCTGGGTCCACTTGGTGCCGTCCCATTCGGCGACATAGGCCTTGTGATGGCCGGAATGGTCGGTGCAGCTGACCTTCACCGGTGAGGCGAAGCCGGCCATGCCGATCTCCTTGAGCCGAGCCTCGTCGATATTCAGGTTCTCCAGGCCGCGGCGCATGTCCTCGGGGGTGATCACCTTCTTGCCGGTCAGCTTCTGGGCGGTGCGGATCGCCTCGACCACGAGCATCGAGTTGTAGACGCCGCGATTGTAGAGGTTCTCGCCGACCTTCTCCTTCGGCGTCGTGCTCTTCCCCTTCTCCACGACATGCTTGAGGATGTCCTGGATCACCGGGAAGTTCTGGCCGGCCGCATTGAAGTTCAGCGAGCGGTAGCCCTTGGCCTCGGCGCCGCCGGCGCGGGCGTCGTCGTCACCGCCGGCCCACCAGACGCCGACCAGCTTGTTGATCGGGAAGTTGTTCTTGATCGCTTCCTTCACCGCGGTCGGGTTCATCGCGCCCCAGCCCTGGTTGTAGAGGAAGTCCGGCCGGTCGCGGCGGATCGAGAGCCAGAGTGAGCCCTGGTTCTGCATGTCGGCCGCGGCGACCGGATAGAGCTTGAGCTCGAAGCCGTATTTCTTGGCGAGGCTCTCCAGCACCGGGATCGGCTCCTTGCCGAAGGGCGCGTCGAGATGGATCAGGCCGAGCTTCTTGCCCTTGAGCTTGTCCATGCCGCCGAGCTCGGCGGCCATGTGCTTCACCATCACCGAGGCGCCGTCCCAATAGGTCAGCGGCGGGATGAAGACCCAGGGGAAGTTGGTGCCGTCGGCCGAGGCCGAGAGGCCGTAGGCCATCGACAGGATCGGCAGCTTGTCGACATGGGCACGCGGGATCGCGGCCAGCGTCGCGCCGGTCGACCACGGGCTGTAGACGATGGTCTTCGACTTGACCTGCTCGTAGCACTCGATCGACTTCTTGGTGTCGTAGCCGGTCTCGCACTCCTCATAGATGATCTTGACGCCGTTCACGCCGCCGTCGCGCTCGTTGATCATGTTGATGTAGTCGCGCATGCCGTCGCCGATCGGGATGCCCGAGCCCGAGAACGGGCCGGTGCGATAGGCGTTGTTGGAGAAGTAGATCGTCTCCTGCGCATTGGCCGGGGCGGCGATCGCACCGGCGGCGAGGAGCGCGCCGACGGCTACGCTCCTGATGATGCTGCTCGTTTTCATAGGCCTTCCTCCGTGGTTGCCGGGGCCGGTTGAGCCGCCCCGTCTTCGCTTGCCCGCCGCTTGAAGACCGCGGCAGGTCGTTGTCCTTGGGTCTCTCTCCCCGTCAGTAGGGGAAGGGCCAGGTCCGCAATTTCTGCTTCCCGATCTGCCAGAGGCGCGCGAGGCCGTGCGGCTCGACGATCAGGAAGATGATGATCAGTGCGCCGACCAGCATGAAGGTGACGTGCTCGGCCGTTGCGCCGCCGATCGGTACGCCCAGCGCCGGCAGGCCGAACTTCAGCGCCGTCGGCAGGGCCGAGAGGAAGGCGGCGCCGAAGAAGGAACCGATCAGCGAGCCCAGCCCGCCGATGATCACCATGAACAGGATGGTGAAGGAGAGGCGGATGGTGAAGACGTCGTTGGCCTCGCCGCCGCCATACCAAAGGAAGATCATCATCGCCCCGGCGACCCCGGCGAAATAGGACGACACGGCGAAGGCGGTCAGCTTGGCGTTGAGCAGCTTGATGCCCATCAGCTCGGCGGCGATATCCATGTCGCGCACCGCCATCCAGGAACGGCCGAGCTTGCCGTGCACGATATTCGAGGCGAACCAGGTCAGCACCACGACGAGGCCGAGGCAGACGAAATAGCGCGTCTCGGGCGTCGCGGCGGCGCCGGTGATCGGCAGGCCGAACAGCGTGCGCTGCGGCACCTCGATTGCGCCGGAAGCGTTGTAGTTGAACAGCCAGGGCACGCGCACGAAGGCCCATTGCAGGAAGAACTGCGCGGCGAGCGTGGCGACGGCGAGATAGAAGCCCTTGATCCTAAGCGAAGGCAGGCCGAACAGCACGCCGATCGCGGCCGAGAACAGCCCGGACAGCAGGATCAGGACGATGATGTTCACGCCTGGGAAGAAGGTGGTCAGCTTGTAGCAGGAATAGGCGCCGACACCCATGAAGGCGGCGGTGCCGAGCGAGATCAGCCCGGTATAGCCCGTCAGGATATTGAGCCCGATCGCCGCCAGCGAGAGCACCAGGAACGGGATCATCACCGAGGCGATGAAGAAGTCGTTGCCGGTCAGCGGGATGCCGATGAAGGCGATCGCCAGAATGACGGCGATGCCGATCCGGTCCTGCCGGAGCGGGAACACGGCCATGTCGGCGGCGTAGTTGGTCTTGTATTGGCCGGCTTCGCGGTAGAACACGGGTCAGCCTCTCAGATGCGTTCGATGATCTTGTCGCCGAACAGGCCCTGCGGCCGGAACAGCAGGAAGCCCAGCGCGATGAAATAGGCGAGCCAGCTCTCGATGCCGCCGCCGATCAGCGGGCCCCAGTAGAACTCGCCGAGCTTCTCGCCGATGCCGATGATCAGCCCGCCGACGATGGCGCCGGGGATCGAGGTGAAGCCGCCGAGGATCAGCACCGGCAGCGCCTTCAGCGCGACGATCTCGAGCGCGAAGGAGACGTCGGAGCGTGCACCCCACATGATGCCGGTGATCAGCGCGACGATGCCGGCTGTGAACCAGACGATCACCCAGATCTGGTTGAGCGAGATGCCGACCGAGAGCGCCGCCTTGTGGCTGTCGGCCACTGCTCGCAGAGCCCTTCCGATCCGGGTGTACTGGAAGAACAGCGCCAGCACCGCGATCATCAGCGAGGCGATGATCGCGGCAGCGATGTCGATCTTCTGCAGCGAGACGATACCGCCGAGGATCTTCAGGTCGATCGCGCCCTTGGGCAAATAGAGCTGCTCGGCGATCATCTGCTTGGGATTGCCGCCAAAGATGGCCTCGCCGAAGCCGATCAGGAAATAGGTGATCCCGAAGGTCGCCATGAACAGGATGATGTCAGGCTGGTTGACCAGCGGGCGCAGCACCACGCGCTCGATCGTCACGGCGAGGGCGAACATCACGCCGAGCGTCAGGATGACGGCGAGGAAGGCGGGCACGCCCTTTTCATAGAGACCGACCAGCGTCAGCGCCGCGAACACCACCATGATGCCCTGGGCGAAATTGAAAACGCCCGAGGCCTTGAAGATCAGCACGAAGCCGAGCGCGATCAGCGCATAGAGCACGCCGGAGACCAGGCCCTCCCAGATCGTCTGGGCGAGCAGGTCGGGCGCCTGGACCATCTGGTTGAACGGGTCGACGAAGATGGCGTGGATCGTGCCGGTCGGGTCGATCCGGGCCCCGATCAGCGCGGCGGCGACGAGGCCGATCACGATCAGGCCGGCCTTGATCCAGCCATTGGCGAGGAGATTGGGCGCGGGCTGCGCGGCGATGTCGCTCATGCGCTCATGTCCTTTGCGCTCTTGTCCTTGCTTGCGGCGGCCATCAGTGCGCCACTCCGAGATAGGCGTCGATCACGCGCTGGTCGGCCTTGACCTCGGCCGGGGTGCCGTCGGCGATCTTGCGGCCGTATTCGAGCACGACGACGCGGTCGGACAGGTCCATGACCACGCCCATGTCGTGCTCGATCAGGGCGATGGTCGTGCCGAACTGGTTGTTCACGTCGAGGATGAAGCGGCACATGTCCTCTTTCTCCTCGAGGTTCATGCCGGCCATCGGCTCGTCGAGCAGCAGCAGCTCCGGCTCCATGGCGAGCGCCCGGCCGAGCTCGACGCGCTTCTGCAGGCCATAGGGCAGCTTGCCGACCGGCAATTTGCGGATGTGCTGGATCTGCAGGAAGTCGATGATGTCCTCGACGACCTTGCGGTGCTCGATCTCCTCGCTCATCGCCGGGCCGTGCCGCAGCGCCTGCCAGAAGAAGCCCTTGCGCATCTTGAGGGTGCGCCCTGTCATGATGTTGTCGAGCGTCGACATGCCCTTGAACAAAGCGACGTTCTGGAAGGTGCGGGCGATGCCGGCGGCGGCGGCCTGGTGCGGCCTGACCTTGGCGCGGCGCACGCCCTTATAGGTGATCCGGCCTTCCTGCGGGTGGTAGAAGCCGTTGATGCAGTTCAGCATCGAGGTCTTGCCGGCGCCGTTCGGGCCGATGATGGCGCGGATCTCGCCCTTGCGGATGTCGAAGGAGACGTCGGTAATCGCCTTCACGCCGCCGAAGCGCAGCGAGACGTTCTCGACCGAGAGCAGCACCTCGCCCTTCTGCGTGACCGGCGTGCCGGTGACGGCCATGGAATGCGCGTTCATGCCGCCTCCTTCGCCGCCGGGGCAGTGACCGGATAGATCTTGGCGTCGGCGACCTTGACCGTCGCCGAGATCACGCCCTTGCGGCCGTCCTCGAAGGTGACTTCCGTCGAGATGTCGGCTTGGGTCGAGCCGTTGTACAAAGCCTCGACCAGCGGCGCGTAGCGTTCGGCGATGAAGCCGCGGCGGACCTTCTGGGTGCGGGTGAGCTCGCCATCGTCGGCGTCGAGCTCCTTGTGCAGGATCAGGAAGCGCTTGATCTGGGCACCGCCCATCATCGGCTCGGCCGCGAGCGAGCGGTTCACCTCGTCGACATGCTTGGCCATCATCTCGTAGACCTGCGGATGGCCGGCGAGCTCCTGATAGGAGGCATAGACGACATTGTTGCGCTCGGCCCAGTTGCCGACGGCGGTGAGGTCGATGTTGAGCGCGACGGTGGCGTAGTCGCGGCCCTGGCCGAAGGCGACGACCTCCTTGATGTTCGGATAGAATTTCAGCTTGTTCTCGATGTATTTCGGCGGGAAGAGGTCGCCCGAGTTGAGCTTGCCGACATCCTTGGCGCGGTCGATGATCTTGAGATGGCCGCTCTCGTCGAAGAAGCCGGCATCGCCCGAGCGGACATAGCCGTCTTCGGTCATCGTCTCGGCGGTCTTCTCGTCGTCCTTGTAGTAGCCGCGGAAGATCGAGGGTGAGCGGTAGAGCACCTCGCCATTGTCGGCGATCCGGATCTCGACCTGCGGCGCCGGCTTGCCGACCGTGTCGGCCTTGATCTCGCCGTCCGGCTGCATGGTGATGTAGACGCCGGCCTCGGTCTGTCCATAGAGCTGCTTCAGGTTGACGCCGATCGAGCGGTAGAAGCGGAAGAGCTCGGGGCCGATCGCCTCGCCGGCGGTGTAGCCGACCTTGATGTTGGTCAGGCCGAAGCGGTTGCGCAAAGGCGCGTAGATGATGATGTCGCCGAGCTTGTAGAGCAGGCGGGCGGAGAGCGGCACGCTCTCGCCGTTCAGGATCTTCTCGCCATGCTGCTTCGCCACCCCGAGGAAGTAGTGGAAGAGCTTCCGCATCAGCGGGCCGGCATCCTCCATGCGCACCATGGTCAGCGTCAGCATGGTCTCGAAGACGCGCGGCGGCGCGAAGGCATAGGTGGTGCCGATCTCGCGGCGGTCGTCGACGACGGTCTCGGGGCCTTCCGGGCAGTTGACGCAGAAGCCGGCGATGATCGCCTGCGCATAGGAGAAGACATGGTCGCCGACCCAGGCGATCGGCAGATAGGCGATGATCTCGTCGCGCTCGTTCAACCCGTCGAAGCCGCAGCCGATCTCGGCGGCGGTGATGACGTTGTAATGGGTGAGCATCACCCCCTTTGGCCGCCCGGTCGTGCCGGAGGTGTAGAGGATGATGGCGATATCGTCGCTCGCCCCTTGCTCCATCTCGCGGTCATGCGCAGCTGAAGCGGCTGGGTCCTTGAGCGCGGCGCGCCCGGCCTCGATGACGTCGCCGATATCGTGGAGCTTGGCATGATCGTAGTCGCGCAGGCCGCGCGGCTCGTCATAGAGCATGTGACGCAGGTTCGGCAGCCGCTCGGTGACCGAGAGCACCTTGTCGACCTGCTCCTGGTCCTGCACGCAGGCAAAGACCGCGCCGGCATGGTCAAGCACATAGGCCATCTCGTCGGCGACGCTGTCGGCATAGATCGGCACCGGGATCGCGCCGAGCCATTGCGCCGCGGCCATCGACCAGTACAGGCGCGGCCGGTTGTAGCCGATGATCGCGACCTTCTCGCCACGCTTCAGGCCGAGCTGCTCGAAGCCCTTGGCATAGGCGCGGACCTGCTCGGCGACCTCAGCCCAGGTCCAGGACTGCCAGATGCCGAGATCCTTGTGACGGAAGGCCGTGCGTGCGCCGCGCTCCCGCGCATTGCGCAGCACGAGCTTGGGAAAGGTATCCGCCTGGCCGGCGGCTGCGCTTGCCACGATCGTCGTCTCCACCCTGTCGCCCCGTCTGTCGCGGGTTTGTCCGGACACGAAGTCCTTTTGCGATCATGCAAGCTTTGCAGGTGGCTCGGCGCTGTGCAAGAAGCCACTTGACAGACAAGATGCATTTGGGGCGCTATTATCCCGCCGAGGTTCGACTTGGCCTTCAGCCCCGCGATCGGCCGGGCGGCACTTCCCGACATCGCAAGGCTTGCAGGTACCCGGTTTTCACTGGGCCGGCGCAGAGTTTTCGGCTGCGCACGCAGGTCGACGGCTCGGCGCGAGGATTGGCCGATGCGTGCTCTTGCCTCGATCACGATAGCGATGCTGCTCGCCGCGGGAGCGAGCGAAACGCGCGCGCATCGCGCGCCCGGTGGCTGGGACTATCCGTTCGAATGCTGCTCGGAGGCCGATTGCGCCCGGATCGATGTCAGCGAAGTCCGGGAGACTCCGGCCGGCTTCGTCGTGACGATCATGCCGGGCCGGCATCCGATGTGGGCGAGCGAGCGCCGCCAGCCGGCCGTGCTCGAGATCCCCTATCAGAAGGCCCGCCTCTCGCCGGATGGATTCTTCCATCTCTGCATGAACGACGCGGGCGAGTTGCTCTGCTTCTTCTCGCCGGGCGGCGGTTCATAGGCGCTGCCGACGTGATGGCGTGCTCTATCCCGGTACAGGAAAAGGGAGAGGCTATGGCGAGCGTCAGAACAGGCTGTAGCGCCGCGCCAAAGGGAGCTTCGAGGCAGGAGCGACCGATATCTCCTCGCCGTCGGCCGTGACGCGATAGGTTTTGGGATCGACCGTGATCTTGGGCGTGGCGTCGTTCAGCTTCATGTCGGCCTTGCCGATGCCGCGGCACTTGCGAACGGCTTCAATGCGCTTGCCGAGGCCATAGGACAGCACCTCGCCTTGTGACAGCGAGGCTTCGCTGACGAACAGGATCGAGGTGCCGGCCGTGCCCGGGGCGGTCGCGGCGAACATCGGCCGCATGATCAGTGGCTGCGGCGTCGGAATCGAGGCATTGGCGTCGCCGATCTGGGCGAAGGCGATGAAACCGCTCTTCAGCACCATTTCCGGCCGCGCTCCGAAGAAGGCGGGCTTCCATAGGACCAGGTCGGCGATCTTGCCCTTCTCGACCGAGCCGATCAGGTGACTCATGCCGTGGGCGATCGCGCCGTTGATCGTATACTTGGCCACGTAGCGCTTGATGCGGAAATTATCGTTGCCGGAGGCATCCTCGGGCAGCTTGCCACGCTGGCGCTTCATCTGGTCGGCGATCTGCCAGGTGCGGGTGATCACCTCGCCGGCCCGGCCCATCGCCTGGCTGTCGGAGGTCATCATCGAGATCGCGCCGAGATCGTGCATCACGCCTTCGGCGGCGATCGTCTCGGGGCGGATGCGGCTCGCCGCGAAGGCCACGTCCTCCGGGATGTTCTTGTCGAGATGGTGGCAGACCATGAGCATGTCGAGATGCTCGGCCACGGTGTTGACCGTGTAGGGGTTCGTCGGGCTGGTCGAACTGGTCAGGATGTTGGGCTCGGAGCAGACCCGCATCAGGTCCGGAGCATGGCCGCCGCCCGCGCCCTCCGAGTGATAGGTGTGGATCGTGCGGCCGGCGAAGGCCTTGATCGAATCCTCGACCGTGCAGCTTTCGTTGATCGTGTCGGTGTGGATCGTGACTTGCACGTCGTAGTCGTCCGCCATCGCCAGGCAGGTGTCGATGGCGGCGGGCGTCGTGCCCCAGTCCTCGTGCAGTTTCAGGCCGCCGGCCCCGGCGAGGATCTGCTCCTTCATGCCGTCGGGCTTCGAGGAGTTGCCGCGGCCGGTGAAGACGAAATTGACGGGAATCGAGTCCGTCGCCTGCATCATCAGTTTGAGATAGCTCGGATTGGGCGTGCAGGTGGTGGCCAGCGATCCGGTCGCCGGTCCCGTGCCGCCACCGACCAGCGTGGTGATGCCGCTGGCGATCGCCGTATAGGGCTGCTGCGGGCAGATATAGTGGAAATGCGTATCGACGCCGCCTGCGGTGAGGATCAGGCCCTCGCCGGCGATGACCTCGGTGTTGACGCCGATGATGAGATCGGAATCGACGCCAGCCATCACGTCGGGATTGCCGGCCTTGCCGATCCCCGCGATCCGTCCGCCCTTGATGCCGACATCGGCCTTCACGATGCCGGTGTAGTCGATGATCAGCGCGTTGGTGATGACGCAATCCAGCGCCTTCGTGGAATCGACGCCGGTGGTCTGGCCCATGCCGTCGCGAATGACCTTGCCGGCGCCGAAGACGCATTCGTCGCCATAGCTCGTGTAGTCCCGCTCGACCTCGGCGATGAGGCAGGTGTCGCCGAGCTGGACCTTGTCACCGGTGGTGGGGCCGAACAGCGTCGCGTAGTCGCTGCGCTTGATCTGATACGCCATGACGAAACGCCCCTGTCTCAAGCCTGGTTGGCGAAAGCGCGCTCGCCGATACGGCTCAGCGTCGCCTTCTTGTTGGAGCTGCCGACCTGGCCGTCCGCCAGATTGTTGCCACCCCGGATCACCTTGTTTCCTGCGATCTCGACGAGCGTGACCTCCTTGGTCTCGCCTGGTTCGAAGCGGATCGCAGCCCCTGCCGGAATATCCAGACGTTTGCCGTAAGCTGCGTCGCGGTCGAAGTTCAGGCGCGGATTGGCTTCGACGAAATGGAAATGGCTGCCGATCTGGATCGGCCGGACATCGGTGTTGGTGACAGCGATGGAAACCGGTGCACGCCCCTCGTTCAGGATCAGGCTGCCCTCGGCGGCGGTCACCTTGCCAGCCGTCTCGTTCTCCTGCTCCTCCTCGGTGAACAGCGAGGCATCCGGAAGCGGGAGGAAACTGCCGTGCAAGGCGAGCGTAAGGTCGCCGGCGTCTTGCGTAATCGGCGAACGCACCGCGACCAGTTTTGTCCCGTCCGGAAAGGTGCCCTCGATATGGATCTCGCCGACCATTCCGGCGACGCCGGGCAGTACTTCGCGCTTGCCGAGGAGTTTGCCGCCGATCTCCATGAGGTCCGGCACGGAATGCCGACCGTCGCGGATCAGTTCGAGCAGGACGGTCGAGATCAGGGCGACAGCCTCGGGATAGGTCAGTCTGAGGCCCCGTGCGAGGCGCCGTTGCGCCAGCAGTCCTGTCGTGACGAGCGTTAGCTTGTCGACCTCATGGGGCGCGAGATGCATGGCCTCTGCCTTTCCTGCCAGATGTCCCCCCTGCAGCTTTGGGCAAACGGGATCGTTCCGGCGCGATGGCGCTCGCCGGTGGATGGCTCGGAAGGCCTGATCAGGAACGACCCCGCAGGACCGCCGCGGGCATGACCAAGCGCTAACATGCAGGTCAGCACGAGAAAACTGAAAAAGCTGATAGTTTGCTCAATCGATAGCCAGTTGCCGCTCACTGAGTGAGCTGATGCACAAGTCTTGCGCGCGGGTTGAAACGCATAGTCCGACTATCTTCTTGGCGACGCAGCGATGGCTGGCGGGCTGACTGGTCGACACTCGAGGCTCGCTGCAGCCCGCTCGATCGCCGGCGGCATCCTCGTCTTGGTGTCGCCTATCCTTCGTAGCGGGATAGCCGCTCCAGATCGAGGATCGTCACCTCGTTGTGACCGACCTTGATCAGCCTGAGCTCGGCGAGCCGCGCCAGGCCCTGATTGGCCATCTGCCGGGAGATCCCGGCGAGCAGGCCGAGTTCCTCCTGCGAGATCGCCAAGCTCCGGTCGTTGTTCGGATAGAGGATCGGGTTGAACAGCCAGGCGAGGTTGCGGGCGAGGCGGCCGGTCGCGCCCAGCATGCGGTCATATTCGGCGAGGCCGATGAACTGGGCGAGGCGCTCGTTGAACTGGTGGACCAGGAAGCGGTTGAAGGCGGCCGAATGCTCGAACAGCCAGAGGAAGGTCTGGCGCCGCATCAGCGCGACCTTGCTCTCGCGCAGCGCGACGAGGTCGTAGCGCCGCGCCTCGTTCTTGATGATCGTGCCTTCGCCGAACCAGGCGCCGCCGCGCAGGCCGGCGAGCGTCGCCGATTTGCCGCTGCGCGAGGTCGTGCTCATCTTCAGCAGGCCGTCGGCGACGCCGGTCCAGGATTCCAGCCGGTCGCCGACATGGCAGACATAGGCGCCCTTGCCATAGGCCTTGATGCTGGTGCCTCGTCGAGCCTCCTCGAACTCCTCCGGCGTGAGGTCGTTCGACCAGGTGGCGATCCGGCGCAGCTCGTCCTCGGAAATCAAGATTCGCCGGCCCCTCGATCGTCCGCACGGATGGACGAGCACTATGGGCCGGCAATGGCGGCGAACTCAACCGCGCCTTATGGCGAGGAGAGGGGCGGCATCACCATTTGATCGCGGCGGCGAGCGAGGCGAGCAGCAGCACGGCGAAGACCAGGTTGACGATGCGGTTGCTTCGCGGATCGCGGAACAGCCCGGTCAGGCCCGAGCCGGCGAGCAGCCAGGCGATGTTGACCGCGGCAATGACGAGAAAGAGCAGGCCGATCTTGAGGCCCGCATCGACGGCCGGCTGTTGCGGCAGCAGGGCAAAGCCCGAGAACAGAGCCGCCATCGCCGCATAGCCCTTGGGGTTGACCAGCGAGAGCGCGAAGCCGGCGGTGAAGGAAGGCGCGGCCGTATCGCTGTTCGCTTCGGAAAGCGGCGGCGCTGCCGCGATGCGGAAGGCGAGGTAGAGGAAGTAGAGCGCCGCCAGCACGGTCACGAGCGGTGCCAAGCCGGGCAAAGCCAGCACGACCGCGACGACGCCACTAGCGGTCAACGCCATTACCGCGAGCATGCCGAGCGTGATGCCGGCGCCATAGGCGAGGCTGCGACGCGTGCCAAAGGCGGCGCCGGTCGCGGTCAGGCTCAGCGTCGCCGGGCCAGGGCTGCCGGTGAGAGCAACGCCGGCGAGGAGGAAGCCAGCCAACCCGTCCATGCTCATCCTCCGCAGCTCTTGAGCGAGTGCGAAGGAAAGCGCGAAAGCCGCCGCTGGTCTTGAACGTTCGTGCGGCTATTCCGCTGCCCGCGGTATCGCCAGCGCTTCGGCCGAGCCATCCCGCAAACGCTTCAGCAGTTCGCCCTCTTCGGCCTTGGCGGCGGTGAGATGGCGCTCCTTGACGTGGCCGAAGCCGCGGATTTTTTCGGGGATCGCGGCCAGCGCAACGCAGAGCGCATGGTTCTGTGGCGAGAGCTTGCTCAAGATCTCGGCGAGCAGTGCCTCGTAATCGGCGATCAGCTTGCGCTCGGTCTTGCGTTCCTGGGTGTAGCCGAAGACATCGAAGGCGGTGCCGCGCAGGCCTTTCAGCTTCGCCAGCAGGCCGAAGGCGCCCAGCATCCACGGCCCGAGGCTGATCTTGCGCGGCAGGCCGGTATTGGGATCGCGCTTGGCCAGCAAGGGCGGGGCGAGGTGGAATTCGAGGCGGAGCGGCTGGCCGGTCGCGCTGTCGGTCTCGAAGGTCGCGGCGAGCTGCTTGCGGAAGGCGCCGTCGCTGTAGAGCCGGGCGACCTCGTACTCGTCCTTGTAGGCCATCAGCTTGAAGAGATAGCGCGCGACGGCCTCAGCCAGCGCGCTCTGGCCGGGAAGAATGCTCACTTCCTTGGCGCGAACCTTCTCGACGAGGTCGCGATAGCGCGCCGCATAGGCGGCGTTCTGATAGCCGGTGAGGAACTCGACGCGGCGGGAGACGATCTCGTCGAGGCTCTGGGAAAGCTGGCGCGCTTCCGTCGGCGCCTTGGCCTCGGCGAGGGCGGAGCTGAGCGCGGCCGGATCATGCGCGGCGCGGCGGCCGAGCTCGAACGCCCGCTTGTTCATCGCCACCGCTTCGCCATTGAGCTCGATCGCCCGCAAGAGCGAGGCGCGTGAGAGCGGCACGGCGCCGAACTGCCAAGCGTAGCCGAGCATGAACATGTTGGCGGCGATGGCATTGCCGAGGAAGGTCGTCGCCGCCGCCGTCGCATCGACCAGATGGGTAGCGTCGCGCCCGGCCGTGGAGATGATCGAGCGCTTCAGGCGCTCGGTCGGCAGCGAGAAATCGGCGTTGCGGGTGAAGTCGCCGGGCATGGATTCGGCGGTGTTGACGACCACCGCCGAGCGGCCCTGGCGGATCGCGCCCAGCACCTTCTTCGAGCCGGTGACGGTGAGGTCGCAGCCGAGCACGAGATCGGCCTGGCCGGCGGCGACGCGGATGGCGTGGATCTCCTCCGGCGTCGGCGCGAGGCGGACATGGCTGAACACCGCGCCGCCCTTCTGGGCGAGGCCGGCCATGTCGATCATGCCGCAGCCCTTGCCTTCGAGGTGGGCTGCCATGCCGAGGATCGCGCCGATGGTGACGACGCCGGTGCCGCCGACGCCGGTGACGACAACAGCGAAATTGCGGTCGAGCGCGGGGACCTTGGGCTCGGGCAAATCACGGGCGCCGAGCGCGGAAGCGTCCATCGTGCGCGGCTCCGCCTTCTTCGGCCGCGCGCCATGCACGGTGACGAAGGAGGGGCAAAAACCCTTCACGCAGGAAAAGTCCTTGTTGCAGTTCGACTGGTCGATCTGGCGCTTGCGGCCGAACTCGGTTTCGAGCGGCTGGACCGAGACGCAGTTCGACTTCACCCCACAATCGCCGCAGCCTTCGCAGACCAGTTCGTTGACGATGACGCGCTTGTCCGGATCGGGATAGGCGCCGCGCTTGCGCCGGCGGCGCTTCTCGGTGGCGCAGGTCTGGTCGTAGAGCAGCAGCGAGACGCCACTGGCGGTCGCAAGCTCGCGCTGCACGGCGTCGAGATCGTCGCGATGATGCAGGGTGGTGCCGGGGGGCCAGAGCGTGCCGGCCGGATACTTGTCGGGATCGTCCGAGACCACCGCGATGCGCGAGACGCCCTCGGCTGCGACCTGGCGCGCCATCTGGTCGGGCGAGAGATGCCCTTCGGCCTGCTGGCCGCCGGTCATCGCGACCGCGTCGTTGTAGAGCAGCTTGTAGGTGATGTTGACGCCGGAGGCGACGGCCCAGCGGATCGCGAGCGAGCCGGAATGGGTATAGGTGCCGTCGCCGAGATTCTGGAAGACGTGGCCGCGCTTCGAGAACGGCGCTTCACCGACCCAGTTGGCGCCCTCGCCGCCCATCTGGGTGAAGCCGGTGGTGTCGCGGTCCATCCACTGCACCATGTAGTGGCAGCCGATGCCGGCATAGGCGCGCGAACCCTCGGGCACGACGGTCGAGGAGTTGTGCGGGCAGCCCGAGCAGAAATAGGGCGTGCGCTTGGCGACTTCGATCGCCTCGGCGAGGCGACCCTGCGCGGCGGCGATCTCCTCGAGACGGGCACGCAAAGCGGGATCATCGCGGTACTGCAGCAGGCGGGCGCCGAGCGCGACGGCGATGTCATTGGGATCGAGGGCGCCGTGGACGGGGAAGAGCCACTCGCCCTGCTCGTCCTTCTTGCCGATCACCATCGGCTGATGCGCGGTGCCGTAGAGCTCCTCGCGCAGCTGCACCTCGATCAGCGAGCGCTTCTCCTCGACGACCATGACGAGGTCGAGGTCTGCGGCAAAGTCCTTCAACTCCTGCGGGTCGAGCGGCCAGGGGCAGGCGATCTTGAACAGGCGGATGCCGAGATCATTGGCGCGGACCTCGTCGAGGCCGAGCTCCTCCAGCGCCTGGCGCACGTCGAGATAGGATTTTCCGACGGTGATGATGCCGATGCGCGGCGCCTGGCCGCCTGAGAGGATGGTCTGGTTGAGCTTGTTGGCGCGCAGGTAAGCGAGGATCGCGGCGCGCTTGTGCAGATGCAGGCGCTTTTCCTGGTCGAGAAAGTCGAGCTCGCGGCGGATGCTGAGGCCGCCCGGCGGCATGACGAAATCATCGGGGGTGGTGATGCTGACTCGGTCGACCGAGCCGTCGATCGAGGCGGTCGATTCGATGTTGTCCTTGACGCATTTCAGGCCGACCCAGACGCCGGCGAAGCGCGAGAGCGCAAAGCCGTGCAGGGAATAGTCCATGATCTCCTGGACGCCGGCCGGGTTGAGGATCGGCATCATCCGGTCGACCAGGACGAACTCGGTCTGGTGGGCGTTGGTCGAACTCTCGGCGGTGTGGTCGTCGCCCATTAGGCAGAGCACGCCGCCATGGCGCGAGGTGCCGGCCATGTTGCCATGGCGAAAGACGTCGCCGGTGCGGTCGACGCCCGGGCCCTTGCCGTACCAGAGCGCGAAGACGCCGTCATATTTGCCCTCGCCGGAGAGCTCGGCCTGCTGCGTGCCCCAGATCGCGGTGGCGGCGAGATCCTCGTTGAGCCCGGGCTGGGAGACGATGTTGGCGGGCTTGAGCTGCTTGCCGGCACGGGCGAGCTGCTGGTCGAGCCCGCCGAGCGGCGAGCCGCGATAGCCGGAGACGAAGCCGGCGGTGTTCAAGCCGGCGCGGCGGTCGCGCTCATGCTGGACCAGCAGCATGCGGGCGATGGCCTGCGTGCCGGTCAGGAAGATCTGCTGCTTGGCGAGGTCGTATTTGTCGTCGAGCGCGACGGTTCGGAGCTCCGGCTCGTTCGCCGCGGCGCCCTGCGAAGTCTGCTGCGTCTCGGCCATGGCCGACCTCCCGACGATCGCATATCCATCGACTATAGGGACCGGTAGCGCCGGCCTCCAATTCGTTATTATGTCAGCAAAGCTGTCATAACCGACGTGATATCGTCAAATCACTCTGGGGTGATTCCAGAGTAGCGGAGACTGCTTGCGCCGCGATTTGGCCGCCTTTGCGGGCGATGCCGGCAGGGCCTCCGGCACGAGATTGCGAGGGTAGGCGCGCAAGGCGCGCTTTTGTATGAAGGCTCGGCCGGATTCGCCGCAGATTCGAGGAAATTGCCGCGTGCCGCGATACTCGACGCTTCTGACACTGTTCGCTGCCGCTGTGGCCTGGCTCGGCCTCGCCGCGCCGGCGCTGGCGCATCCGCACGTCTTCGTGACCTCGCGCACCGAAATCCTCTATGACGCCAGCGGCGCGGTGAAGGCGCTCAGGCATCGCTGGAGCTTCGACGAGGCCTATTCGGCCTATATGGTCCAGGGGCTCGACAAGAACGGCGATGGCAAGCTGACCTCGGACGAATTGGCCGAACTCGCCAAAGTCAACATGGAATCGCTGCCAGACGTCGGCTTCTTCACCATCGCCAAGGCGAACGGCAAGGCGCAGGAATTCGGCACGCCGGGCGAGGCCTCGCTCTCCTACGAGAACAAGATCCTGACGCTGACCTATACGCTGCCGCTGAAGACGCCGGCCACGGCCAACCGCTCCTTCGGTATCGAGATCGGCGACCCCACCTATTTCGTCGCCTTCGAGATCGGCGAGGAGGCTGATGCGGTCGCGACGCGCGATGCGCCCAAGGGCTGCGTCGTCCGGATCATGCGCCCGCCCAAGCTCGATTCGGCGACGCAGCAGCGCCTGGCGCAGGAGGACATCACCGCGACGCCGGACATGAGCGCCTATCAGGTCACCACAAGGGCGCTGGTGGCATGTCCCTGAGCGCACCCGCCGCGCCGGGCCTGCCGCTCTGGCCGCGCCGTCTGCTCGTCGCGCTGCTGGCGCTCGCTTTGGTCGCCGGTACGCTCGGGTTGATCGCCTGGCTGGCCAGCCTCTATTTCCCGCCGCCGCCCCCGCCGCCGCGCAACCCGTTCGGCACGGCGCTGCCGCGCGAGGCGCTGCCAGCGACGACGGGCATCGGCGCGGTGATCCTCGCCTGGCAGTCGAGCTTCTATCGGGAGCTTACGGCGACGCTGAAGGCGATCGCGCAATCGCCGGCGGCGCTGCCCGGCCTGCTCGGGCTCGCCTTCGCTTATGGCGTCTTCCATGCTGCCGGCCCCGGCCACGGCAAGGCGGTGATCTCCGGCTATATCGTCGCCGACAATCGCAGCCTGAAGCGCGGGCTGGCGCTCTCCTTCGCGGCGGCGCTGGTGCAGGCGCTGGTGGCGATCGCGCTGGTCGGGGCGCTGACGCTGGCGCTCAACGCCACGGCGAAGACCATGGCCTCGACCACCTGGGTGATCGAGCAGGGCAGCTTCGCGCTGGTCGCGCTGGTCGGGTTCTACGTGCTCTGGCGCAAGGCCGGCAATCTCGTCGCGCTCGGCGGCGGTGCGGCGCATGACGCCGCAACCTGCGACCACGCCCATATGCCCGGCGCCGAGGAGGTCTCGCGCCTTCGATCCTTCCGCGAGATGGCCGGCGTCGTGCTGGCGGCTGGCCTGCGCCCTTGTGCCGGGGCGCTGATCATCCTCGTCTTCGCCAATGCGCAGGGCCTGTTCTGGGCCGGCATCGCTGCGACCTTCGCCATGGCGCTCGGTACGGCGCTGACCACCGGTGCGCTGGCGGCGCTGGCGGTATTCTTCAAATTCGCGGCGCTACGCTTCGCCGGTGGCGGCTCCCTGAAAGGAGCCCGGATCATCGCCGGGCTGGAGGTGCTGGCCGCCGCCTTCGTCGCGGTGCTGGGCGCGGCGCTGTTCTTCGGGCTCTGGGCCGCCGGGCAGGGCAGCTAACTACACCGTCATGCTCGCCCTTGTGGCGAGCATCCACGTCTTGAACACCGCATTGCCGGAAGGAAGACGTGGATGGTCGGGACAAGCCCGACCATGACGAAGAAGGCGTTCGAACCGGCTCTACTTCGCCGCCGCCTCGTAGACGAACAGGGTCGACTTGTCGTCATCCGGCATGAAGTAGGCCCGCACGCCGTCGCCTGCCGGCTCGACCCAGAACGGGTTCTGCGTCATCGGCAGGCCCGAAGGCGACCAGAGCTCGACCGGCATCTGGAAGACCGGGCGGTTATCCCGGAGGTCGACGATCTCGAAGCCGCCAAGACGGAAGACCGGGCCGTCCTTGCTGGCGCGGTAATTGTTGAGGCCGGAGCAGAGCATCCGGCCCATGCCGATATAGTGGCAGTCCTGATAGTCGATATAGAGCGCCGGATTGGCGACGCGCAGGCTCTCCGGCGTGACCGTCGCGTTGGTGATCTTGCCATCGGCGCCAAGCGGCCAGGCATAGAAGCGGCGCGAGCCCCAGCTGACGCCGTGCAGCGACTTGCCATCGGTGTTGTGGACGATGCCGCCGACATGGTCCTTGAAGCGGAAGACCTCGGTCGCCTTCAGCGTCTCCGGATCGACCTTGTAGATGATCGACTGGCTGTTCGGGCGGTATTCGGCGACCGGGATCCAGAGATCCTTGCCGTCGAAATCGATGCCGCCGGGATGATAGACCGAGCCCTCGCCGAGCGTGATCTCCGCGAGCAGCTTGCCCTGCGCATCGACCTTGAAGAGATGGCCCGTACCTTCGCCGGTGTCGCGATCATAGCCGTCCTTCGGCTCGGTGAAGCGCGTCGTTGGCTTCTTGATCTCGACCGAGGAGATGAAGAAGGCGTCGCCGATCTTGACCATGCCCTGCGGATGATGCGTCGGGAACTGCAGCTCGATCGCGGCCTTCTGCGTCCATTGCGTGGAGCGCGTCAGCTTTGGAAGCAGCGTGTTGAGCGCGGGGTCGGCGGCCTGCGCCATCGTCGCCAGCGCCGTCGCGGCAAACGCCATCACTGCGGTCTTCATCGCGATCCTCCTCCGGCAGCCCAGTTCATCGGGCGTTGCCGGGATAATCGCGCTTCATGACGGCGCTGCAAAGCCCGCTCAGTGCTGCGCCAGCGGGTCGTTCTCCAGCAGGATCGGCTTGCCGTGTGGCGTCGCCTCGGCGGCGCGCTCCCAGGCGGCGGCGCGGGCATCGACACCATCATGCGAGGCGAGACCCTTCTCAATCAGCAGATGCTCCAGCGCTTCGCACCAGCGCTCGTAATAGTCGGAGCCGTCGCGGCAGCCGCCATTGGCGAGCGCCTCGCGGATCTCGCCACCGAGTGCCTGCGCCCATTCGTCGGCACTGAAGACGCCGCGGTTCTGCAGGGCGACGACGAGGGCGAAGGCCTGTGCCTGCCAGGGCTCGGCGAAGACCGGACCTTCGGCATCGCGCGGGATCGGCGTGCCGGCCGCGAGCGCCTCGGCCAGGGCAGCGTCAGGCCGGCTCAAGATAGCTCTCCCAGGCCTCGATGCTGACGGTCGTCGTCGGATCGGCGTCGCGGCCCCAGAGCTCCGGGCCGGTGAAGACGACGGTGTAGAGCCATTGCGCCGTCTCGGGTGCGCCATGAGCGCCGGTGTCGGGGAAGACATGGCAGCCGGTGACCAGCTCGATCACACCCTGCTTGCCCCGCGCATAGCGCGGCAGGCGGGTATGGTGCTGCGGGTGCATCACGATGGTGCGAACGGTGTCGCCGACCTTGAAACGGGCCGGCGCAGGCGCCTCGCGCTCATAGGGGAAGCCGCGGCGCAGAACCGTCGGAACCTCCTCGCCCTTGAGCACGCGTTTCGGCTCCCGGCGCGTGCTACCGGCGACGCCGGACGCCAGTTCGTCCTTGCTCAGGAAGCCCTGCTCGACCAGCATCTTGTCGAGCGCCGCCAGCCAGATCTGGTAATAGCTCGACGACAGGTATTGCGCCGGCGGCAGGCTCTCGCGGGCGTGGCGGATGCCGTCGATGGTCCAGGCGCCCATCGCACCGGCGGCGACGTTGATCGCCAGGACCTTCTTCTCCCAGTCGGCGTGGAAGATCGGCTCGTCCTTCTCCGGCACGACCGGGCCAAAACCCATCTGGCCGCCGAGATCGTGGGCGCTGTTCATGACCTGTCCTCCGGAGAGGGCAGACCGACGCCGATCATCGAGTCGCGGCTGACGATCGACGCCAGCTCGTCCTCGCTCCACCCTTCCGTGCCTGCAGGGCGCATGGGCACGACGATGAAGCGCGTCTCGGCGGTCGAATCCCAGACGCGGATGCGCTGGCCCTCGGGCAGGGTCACGCCGAAATCGGCCAGCGTGCCACGCGGATCGATCACCGCCTTCGAGCGATAGGGCGGCGATTTGTACCAGACCGGCGGCAGGCCGAGCACCGGCCACGGATAGCAGGAGCACAGGGTGCAGACGATGAGGTTGTGCTCTTCGGGCGTGTTGAAGCAGGCGACGATGTGCTCGCCGCCACGCCCGCCATAGCCGAGCTCGGCGACGGCGGCAGTGCCATCAGCCTTCAGCCGCGCGGCATAGGCCGGATCGCTCCAGGCCTTGGCGACGACGCGGGCGCCATTGCGCGGGCCGATCTTGGTCTCATAGGTGTCGATGATCGCGTCGAGCGCGCTGGGGTCGACATAGCCCTTCTCGACCATCAGCGATTCCAGCGCCTTCACCCGCGCCTCGATCGGGGTGAAATGGTTGTCGTGCTCGTGGTCATGATGATGGTGGTGGTCGTGGCCGCTCATCGCGTCCTCCTCGTCATGCCAGCCTGATCCGCGCCGCCCGCTCGAACCTCACGGCGAAGGCGACGAGCGATTTGTCGGAACCCTTCGGCCCGATCACCGACAGCCCCAGCGGGGCGTCGTCGCGATGGGCGACAGGGATCGAAATCTGCGGGAAGCCCGACAGGCCCGCAAGGCAGAGCAGACGCAGGGCACGGTTGCGAAAATCCTCGAGCTCGGGCTCGCCGGCGCTGACCAGAGGTGCGACATCGGGCACGGTCGGCAGCAACAGCACGCCATCCTTGCCGAGGAGCCTGGCGAGCTTCGCGCGGAAGGCTTTTCGTACGCTGTCGCCGCGGGCGACCTCGGCATCGCTGACCGCCTTGCCGAAGGCGAAGCGCTCGGCGACGCCCGGCCCGAGCGGCACGGCATGACGCTCGATCATCGCGCCGTCCGAAATCCAGGCCTCGCGGCCCTGGATCCAGCGAAAAGCCCAGTAGAGCGCGTCCATGTCGCTGACAGCGCGCACCGTCTCGGGCTGGCCGAGGATCGGTACGATGCGCTGCACGACATTGCGCAGGATGCGCTCCGCCTCCGGCACGGCCTGGGCGAAGAGGTCGTCGGCGAGCAGCAGGCGCGGCGCCTCCGGCAATGTCACCTTATCCTTGCCGAGCACGGCATTGGCGGCGCGGGCGAAGACCTCGCCGTCCCGGGCGAAGAAGCCGGCAGTGTCGAGGCTCTCCGCCAGCGGCCAGGCGCGCTTCAGCGAGAGCCGGCCGTGGGTCGGACGGATGCCGAACAGCCCGCCATAACTCGCCGGCGCCCGGACCGAGCCGCCGGTATCGGAGCCCAGCCCGATATCGGCGAGCCGCCCCGCCACCGCCGCCATCGAGCCGGACGACGAGCCGCCGGTGATGCGGTCGGGCGCGGCCGGATTCACCGGTGAGCCGAAATGCGCGTTCTTGCCGTTGAGCGAGAAGGCGAGTTCGTCAGTATGGGTCTTGCCGACGAAGCGCGCGCCGGCCTCCAGGAAGGCCTTCACGATCGGCGCCGTCTTGGTCTTGATCCCCGACAGCGCCAGCACGGTCGGCGAGCCCGCCCCAGTCGGATAGCCCTTGACGTCGTAGAGGTCCTTGACCGCGAGCGTCAGCCCCGAGAGCGGGCCGGAAGAGGCATGTTTCACCGGCGCTTCGGGGTAAGGCACGAAGCAGCGGAACGGGTCGTTCTCGATCATGGACTGTCTGATCCCCCTCAGAGTCCTGTGTCAGATGCCGCGGGCGTCGCCGTCCGAGCGCGGGTCATGCGTCGCCTCGACATGGCCTTTCTGGTGCTTCACCAGCATGCCGGCATGGCCGAACTGGTCGGAATAGGCCTCGCTATATTCCTCGACCGGATGCCCGGCGGCCGTCAGCCGCGCCAGCAGCATCGGGTCGAATCGGTTCTCCAGCTTGAGCGAGATCGAGCCGGCACCCCAGGTGCGGCCGAAGAGCCAGCGCGGTGCGTCGACCGCGTCTGCGACGCCCTGGCCGAAGCGATAGCGCGACAGGATCTGCGCCTGGAACTGCGGCTGACCGTCGCCGCCCATCGCGCCATAGCTCATGGTCCGGCCGTCGTCGAAGCGGGCGAGCGGCGGGTTGAGCGTGTGGAAGGGCTTGCGGCCCGGTGTCAGCGGGTTCAGCGCCTTGGCATCGAGCGAGAAAGAGACGCCGCGGTTCTGCCAGTTGACGCCGGTCTTCGGCAGGACGCAGCCGGAGCCGTATTCCCAGTAGAGCGACTGGATATAGGAGACGGCGAGGCCGGAGCCGTCGATCGCGCCCATCCAGATCGTGTCGCCCTCGCCGGGCCGGAACGGCCAGCTCGCCGCGCGCTTGCGATCGATCTTCGCGGCCTCACGCTCCAAAGCGGCCTCGGTGAGCAGGCTCGCCGGGTCGATGGTCATGAAGGCCGGGTCGGTAACGACCTTGTCGCGGACGGCGAGGGCTCGCTTCACCGCTTCGACCAGCCCGTGATGGTGGTCGAAGCTTTCCGGGCGGGTGACGCCGAGCTTCTCGAAGATGCCGAGGATCATCAGGGCGGTGAGGCCCTGCGTCGGCGGCGGGAAATTGTAGACGGTGAGCCCCGGCAGCTTCAGCGACAGCGCCTGTACGGCGCGGGCGCGAAAAGCTTCGAGATCGGCCCGGCTGATCGGTGCGCCGATACGCCCGAGGTCCTCGGCGAGCTCGCGGCCGATGTCGCCGCGATAGAAATCGTCGAGCCCGGCATGGGTGAGCTGCTCCAGCGTCGCGCCGAGCGCCGCCGGCTTGCGGCGGTCGCCGGCCTTGGGCCGTTCGCCGCCCGGCCAGAAGAACTCGCTGAAGCCCGGCGCCGCCTTCACCGCATCGACCTCCTGCGGCCAGGTGCGCAGCTCCGACTCGGAGATGTCATAGCCCTCGCTGCAATGGCGGATCGCGTCTGAGAGCAGATCCTTCAGCGGCAGCTTGCCGCCGAGGCTGCTCGACAAAGCGAGCGCCGCCTGCCAGCCGCCGATCGCGCCGGCGACGGTGATCGCCGCATCCGGGCCGCGCGCCGGCAGCGTGTCGTGGCCCTTATCGCGATAGCGCTCGATCGTGGCGAGGCTGCCCGCCGGGCCGCAGGCCTCGATCGCATGGACCTTGCCGCCGGGCTCATGCACCAGCCAGAAGCCGTCACCACCAATCGCGTTCATATGGGGATAGACGACCGCGATGGTCGCGGCCATGCCGACCATCGCCTCGATCGCATTGCCGCCCTCGGCGAGGATGGCGCGTCCGGCTTCGGAAGCGAGACGGTGGGGGGCTGCGACAGCGGCGGAGGCGAAAACCGGAGAATCGGGCATCAGGTTCTTTTCATTCAGGCAGGCGGGACCATATGCCGGTAGGCGCGATTTTGTTGCATGCCGCCGCCGGCTAGGCTAGGCGGTCCGTGCATGGGTTCCGAGGGTAAAAGCATGGCGGCTGGCCGCACCAACTGGCGCAATGTGATCATGGTGATCTCGCTCGCCATCCTGATCGCGGTCGAGATCTTCGGCGTCGCGCTGGCCTCCGGCTGGGCGCTGGCCGGCCTGTTCGAGCTCGGGCCGATCGTCGCCTATGTGCTGATGGGCCTGTTCTCGGTGCTCGCCGCCTATGGCCTGGTGAATTTCATGCGCCGCGTCGTGAAGATCGAGCGCCTGACCCACCGCGGCTGAGTTCAGCCGCACGGCTTCATCACCACCGGATCGGCATCGGTCGGCAGCAATTCATCGAGTGTTCGACAGCGGGCCTCCACGCAGACCCGCCAGTCGGCGGTCGCGCCGGAACGACGCATCGCCACTTCACGCAAGGGCGCCAGATCCGGCTTCCAGCGCCAGAAGCCGTCCACGAGCTTGGCGCCTTCCGGCGGGTCCATGCCGGCGCCGGAGCCCTGGATGCGCGCCTCGGTGATGACGAGGCCGTCAGGCGTTTCCCGCCAGACTTCTTCCCACAGCGATTTCTGCACCGAATGCCGCCAGGACAGGGTAATCTCGCTGGCGCCCAGCGAGATTACCAGCGCGCCGGCGGCGAGGCAGATGCTCATGTCGCCGGGCGTGCGTCGGCTCTCGCTCGCCAGAGATGCTGAGCAATCATCGCGGCGGCGAGCGCAAAGCCGATCTCGTCGGTGAGCGGCACCGCGGCGACGAGGAAGGCGGCGGCGATCGCTGCCAGGACACGCTCCCACAGCGCGAGTCGGCGCGTGAGGTAGCCAACGAAAGCCGCGCCCCAGAGCACCATGGCGAGCGTCGCCTTGACGGTGATGTAGGCGACGGCGAGCCAATAGGATGCACCGGAGAGGCCGGCGACCGGCTGCAGCATCAGCGTCGGGTCGTAGACCGCCATATAGGGTACGACGAAGCCCGGCAGGGCGATCTTCACCGCCTGAACGCCGATCTTCATGCCGGAGACCTTGGCCATCGGCGCTGCCGCGAAGGCGGCGAGCGCGACCGGCGGAGTCAGGTCGGCCATGATCCCGAAATAGAAGACGAACATGTGGCTGACGATCAGCGGCACGTCGAGCTGCAGCAGGATCGGCGCGGCGAGCGAAGAGGTGATGATGTAGTTCGGGATCGTCGGAATGCCCATGCCGAGGATCAGGCTGAACACCATGGTCAGGATCAGCGCCAGGAACATCGAGTTCTTGCCGATGCCGATCAGCCAGGAGCCGAAGATGGTGCCGAGGCCCGTCAGCGTCATGGTGCCGATGACGATGCCGACCAGCGCGCAGGCGAGGCCGACCGGCAGGGCCTGACGGGCGCCGTCGGCGAGCGCGGCGATGCAGCTCTGCAGCACTTCGCGGCCGGATGCGCCGCGGAAGACGTTCCAGAGTACGAGCGCAAGCACGACCATCAGCACCGTCGCCATGCTGATCGTCATCGACGCCGCCGAGATCAGGGCGAAGCCGACCCAGAAGACGATGCGCAGCGCCGGCGTGCCGAGGCCGGCGGAGATCGCCAGTGCGAGAATGAGCGCGACCGTGAGGGCAAGTCCGATCGCGCCGGCGAAGAGCGGGGTGAAGCCGGCGAAGAGCAGGTAGACCAGCACCAGCAGCGGCGCGATCAGGTACCAGTTCTTGCGCAGTTCGGCCCGGGCGCTCGGCAGCTGCGACTTGGGCAGTCCGTGCAGGCCGAGCTTGCCGGCTTCGAGATGCACCGCCCAGTAGCAGGCGGCGAAATAGAGCAGCGCCGGGATGATCGCCGCCTCGACGATCTTGGAATAGGGCACGTCGATGGTCTCGGCCATGATGAAGGCGACAGCGCCCATCACCGGCGGCATGATCTGGCCGCCCATGGACGAGGTCGCCTCGACGCCGCCGGCGAAGGCGCCGTTGAAGCCCGAGCGCTTCATCAGGGGAATCGTGAACTGGCCGGAGGCGACGACATTGGCGACGCCGGAGCCGGAGACCGTGCCCATCAGCGCCGAGGAGGCGACGCAGACCTTGCCCGGCCCGCCCTGCTTGCCGCCGAACACCGCCATCGACAGGTCGTTGAAGAAGTCGATGACGCCGGCGCGCTCCATGAAGGCGCCGAACAGGATGAACAGGAAGATGAAGGTGGCGGAGACGGCAGTCGGGGTCGAATAGAGGCCCTCCGTGCCGAAGGCCATCTGCTCGATCACCTGCTCCAGGCTGTAGCCACGATGGTCGTAAGGAGCAGGCAAGTAGTTGCCGAACAGGCAATAGGCGAGGAAGGTGCCGGCGACCAGCGGCAGCGCGATGCCCATGGCGCGCCAGACCAGCAGGAACAGCACGATCAGGGCCGCGATGCCGACGACCATATCGGCATGGGTCAGCTCGCCCGCCCGGTTCACCAGCTCATTGTAATTCCACCAGTGGTAGAGGCCGAGCGAAAAGCCGATGAGGCCGACCGCCCACCAGAAGATGCGCGCCGGCGGCGAGGTCTCGTCGGCATTGGCGAGCAGCCCGCAGGCGGTCAGGCAGAGGAAGCCGACATGGACGGTGCGCAGCACCTGGTTGGGCAAGGTGCCGGTATAGAGCGAGACCAGCTCGAAGGCGCCGAAGAGGGTGAGGAAGGCGAGAATCGCCTCGGTATTGGGCTGCCCGCGCACGGCGCCAAGCACGATCCAGACAAGCCAGAGCGCGAAGGCGATGCGGATCAGCAGGATCGGGGTCAGCCACGACACCGACGGCACGATGCGGAAATCGAGCGGGATGCCGAAGGCGGTGACGATCTGGAAGGCCGAGAAGGCGACCGCGATCCAGAACAGCAGACGACCCTTCCAGCCCTCGCCGAACGTCGCCGGCAGGCCGTGCTCCGGATCATGCGGGGCGGCTGGTGCGGCGCCGGCAGTGTTCGGCACGGCCAGGGGCCTGCTCGTTTCGTTGCTCATGCCTCTTCCCCGTCCCCGTCGCGCTTATGCGCGCTCGTTCTTCGATCCGATAACGAAAGCGGGGCCGGTCGTCCGGCCCCGCTCGTGACGATTGGCGAGACGGCTCAGGAGCCGACCTTCAGGCCCTTCTCCTTGAAGTAGCGCGCCGCGCCCGGGTGCAGGGGCACCGGCATGCCTTCGAGCGCGCTTTCGAGCTTGATCGAGCGGGCCGCAGCGTGGGCGGCGGCGAGGTCGGGCAGGCTGTCGAAGACCGCCTTGGTCATCTGGTAGACCGTCTCCTCCTTCACGCCCTCATGAGTGACGAGGTAGTTGACGACGGCGGCGGCGGGCACGGCAGCGGTCTGGCCGGTATAGGTGTTGGCCGGGATCGAGACCTTGACGAAGGGCGGACCGGCCTTGTCGACCACGGCGGCCGGGACCTCGACCACGGTGATCTCGACCGAGGTCGCAAGGTCGCGCAGCGAGGCGACGCCGAGGCCGGCCGATTGCAGGGTGGCGTCGAGCTGGCGGTTCTTCATCAGCTCGACCGATTCGGCGAAGGGCAGGTACTCGATCTTGCCGAGATCCTTGTAGGTCATGCCGGCGGCGGCGAGGATGGCGCGGGCATTGAGCTCGGTGCCCGACTTCGGCGCTCCGACCGAGAGGCGCTTGCCTTTGAGATCGGCCAGCGTCTTGATGCCGCTGTCCTTCGAGGCGACGATCTGGACGTAGTTCGGATAGATCGCTGTGATGCCGCGCAGCTTCTTCAGCGGGCTCTTGAAGCCGGCCTCCTCATCGCCCTTCCAGGCGGCGTCGAGGGAATCGCCGAGGGTGAAGGCGATCTCGCCCTTGCCCTGCTGCAGGAGCTGCAGGTTCTCGACCGAAGCCTTTGTCGCCTGCACGGTTGGACGAACGTTCTGGATCTTCTCGCCATAGATCTTCGAGAGCGCGACGCCGAGCGGGTAGTAGACGCCCGAGGTGCCGCCGGTCAGCACGTTGATGAAGTCCTGGGCGCGGGCCGCCATCGGCGTGGCGGCGAGGGCGAGCGCGGCGATGCCAGCCAAAGCCCTGCGATGAAGCGAAACAGACATAAAACCTCCCGAGAGACAAAAGACCGCATCCCGGCTCTCAAGGCCGGCTGCCGCTGTTGTAGGATGCTTGCGGGCAAAAAGGGAACCCGCGCCAATGGGCTAAGAAGCCGGCGCGTCGCCTTTCCGCGCGATTTCCGCCCTGTTGCGGCCAGGAAGCTGATGAGATTGCCCTCGCCGGCTGGACAGGCTAGCCGGAAACACCATCTTCCAGCTGACCTTCCCCGATGGAGCGCCCCGTCCGATGCAGCCGCGACAGCCGACCAAGCCCCTGATCGACCGCCGCACCTTGCTCGCGGGAGCCGCCGGCACGGCTGCCCTCGCCGCGGCGGGCTTCTCCGGGCCCGCGCTGGCGCAACAGGGGTTGAAGCTCGGCACCGCCGAGGCGTTCTCCTTCGAGGGCCTGAAGGCGCGAACCCGCGATCTCGCCGGCAAGCCCTATCAGGCGCCGCCGAACCCCAAGCCGGACGTGCTCGAGAAGATCGACTATGACGCTCATGGCAAGATCAAGTTCAAGCCGGAGCTGGCGCTCTGGGCGAACGGCCCGTCGCCCTGGCCGGTGACCTTCTTCCATCTCGGCCGTTACTTCCAGAAGCCGGTGCGCATGCATGTCCTCGACGACGGCAAGGCGCGCGAGATCGTCTACGATGAGAGCTATTTCGAGATGCCGGTCGATTCTCCGGCCAAGCAATTGCCGCCGGGCGCCGGCTTCGCCGGCTTCCGCTTCCAGGAA
Source organism: Rhizobiales bacterium 2SD (assembly GCA_005502805.1). Lineage (GTDB taxonomy): Bacteria > Pseudomonadota > Alphaproteobacteria > Rhizobiales > Beijerinckiaceae > Allobosea. The sequence continues at coordinate 99,095 of SCMY01000006.1, forward strand.
AGCCGTTCCGGCCATCCCGGCCGCAAGGGCGAGAAGCTCGACTGGCAGAAGAACGACTGGGTCGCCTTCCTCGGCGCCTCCTATTTCCGCGCCATCGGCGAGCTCTACCAGTACGGGCTCTCGGCTCGTGGCCTTGCCGTCGACCCGGCGGTCGGCGACCGGCCGGAGGAATTCCCCGACTTCACCCATGTCTGGCTGGAGACGCCCGGCGAGGCGGCTGAGCATGTCGTCGTCTACGCTCTGCTTTCGGGACCGAGCGTCGCCGGCGCCTTCCGCTTCCGCATGCATCGCGGCAAGGGCGTCGACATGGAGATCGAGCAGGAACTGCACCTGCGCAAGGACGTCACCCGGCTCGGCATCGCGCCGCTGACCTCGATGTACTGGTATTCCGAGACGGCCAAGACGACCATGGTCGACTGGCGGCCTGAGGTGCACGATTCCGACGGGCTCGCACTCTGGACCGGCAGCGGCGAGCGCGCCTGGCGCCCCCTGAATAATCCCCAGCGCACCGTCGCCTCGTCCTTCGTCGACGAGAATCCGCGTGGCTTCGGGCTGATGCAGCGCGACCGCGAAATCGGTCATTACCTCGACGGCGTCTTCTATGAGCGCCGGCCGAGCCTATGGATCGAGACGCTGGGTCAATGGGGCAAGGGCGCGGTCCAGCTGATCGAGATCCCGACCGACGACGAGATCCACGACAACATCGTCGCCATGTGGGTGCCGGAGGCCCCGGCCAAGGCCGGCAACGCCTATAATTTCCGCTACCGCCTGCACTGGCTTGCCGACGAGCCCTTCCCGCCGGTGCTCGGCCGCGTCGTCGCGACCAGGCTCGGCAATGGCGGCCAGCCCGGCACGGTGAGGCCCAAGGGCGTGCGCAAGTTCATGATCGAGTTCAAAGGGCCGGCGCTCGAGGACATCCCGTTCGGGGTCAAGCCCGAGGTCGTGCTGTCCACCTCGCGCGGCAGCTTCTCCTATATCTTCGCCGAAGCCGTCCCGAACGATGTTCCCGGCCATTGGCGGGCGCAGTTCGACCTCACCGTCGATGGCAACGACCCCGTGGAGATGCGCTGCTTCCTGCGCGGCGGCGACAAGGTGCTGACCGAGACCTGGCTGTACCAGTACTGGCCCGCATAGACCGCACGGAGCTAGCCTTCGATCCGGCGCTTCTGGGCCCGGTCGACCGAGACGAACAGCGTATTCGCCGCGCCAGGCTCGACGCAGAACACATCGAAGCTCGGCGCCTGGGGATCGTCGGCCGGCATGTGCAGGGTCGCAGAGCCCTTGCGCCCGGCGAAAGCCATGATCCGGAAGCTCAGCCCGTCGGGCAGGCAAATCTCGATCGCATCGGCCTTGATCTCGGTCGCGACGCCGTTGCGCACCGCCTTGAAGGTCACCCGCTCGGCATTCACCGGCCTGCTCCTGTTCGGACATCGTTGACGATGTCCGATAACGCAGTGGTGGCGCATCCGATGCAAGGGTGATCGTGCTTGCTCGTTGGTGAGCGTAATATTATATCATTCGGTATGGCTCATGATCACGCCCACCATCACCAGCCCGCCGCCGAGGTTCCCGGCTGGTCGCTGCTGCGGCTGTCCGCGGGGCAGCGACTCGGCTTGGCGTTCGGCGTGATCCTGGTGCTGTGGGCGGCGACCTTCGCCGTCATCGCGTGAACAAGAGTATCTCCGTGCCCGCTATCCGCTTCAGCGATCTGACTCTCGGCTATGACCGCCACCCGGCGGTGCATCATCTTTCGGGCGAGATCGCGCCGGGCAGCCTGACCGCGATCGTCGGACCGAACGGCGCCGGGAAGTCGACTTTGCTGAAGGCCATCGCCGGTGCGCTCTCGCCGCTCGACGGCACGGTGACCCTCGCCAAGGGCAAGCGCCTCGCCTACCTCCCGCAATCGGCCGAGCTCGATCGCTCCTTCCCGATCCATGTCTACGACCTCGTCGCCATGGGCCTGTGGGGCGCCGCCGGCATCTTTGGCAAGATCGGCTTCGGCCAGCGCAGCAAGATCGAGGCGGCGATCGCCGCGGTCGGTCTCACCGGCTTCGAGAGTCGCAGCATCGGCACGCTTTCGGGCGGCCAGATGCAGCGGGCGCTGTTCGCCCGGCTGCTGCTGCAGGACGCCGACATCATCCTGCTCGACGAGCCCTTCACCGCGATCGATGCCCGCACCAGCGCCGATCTGCTGGCGCTGGTCCAGCGCTGGCATGGCGAAAGCCGCACCGTCGTCGCCGTGTTGCATGACATCGAGACGGTGAAGCGCGCCTTCCCGCAGACGCTGCTGCTGGCGCGCGAGGCGATCGCCTGGGGCGAGACCGGCGAAGTGCTGACGGCGAACAACCTGCTCAAGGCGCGGCGCATGGTCGAGGCCTTCGACAGCCACGCCGCGCCCTGCGCCGCCTGAGCGCAGCGACATAAGACAAGGCAGATGCTCTACGACCTGCTGATCGGCCCCTTCGCCGAATTCGACTTCATGCGCCGCGCTTTGGTCGGCGTGATCGCGCTCTCGGTCTCCGGCGCGCCCGTCGGCGTCTTCCTGATGCTGCGGCGGATGAGCCTGACCGGCGATGCCATGGCGCATGCGATCCTGCCCGGCGCGGCGCTCGGCTACCTCGTCGCCGGCTTCTCGCTGCCGGCAATGACACTCGGTGGGCTCGTTGCCGGCTTCACCGTGGCGCTCGCTGCCGGCGCCGTCGCGCGCCTCACCGTGCTCAAGGAAGACGCCTCGCTCGCCGCCTTCTACCTGATCTCGCTGGCGCTCGGCGTCACCCTGGTCTCGCTCCGCGGCTCGGCGGTCGATCTCTTCCATGTCCTGTTCGGCAATGTGCTGGCGCTCGACGACGACGTATTGGTGCTGCTCTCCGGCGTCGCCAGTTTGACGCTCGGCGTGCTGGCGCTGGCCTATCGCCCGCTGGTGCTCGAATGCGTCGATCCCGGCTTCCTGCGCTCGGTCAGCCGCTCGGGAGGGTTCGTTCACCTGACCTTTCTCGGCCTCGTCGTGATCAATCTCGTCGCCGGCTTCCATGCGCTCGGTACGCTGCTCGCCGTCGGGCTCATGATGCTCCCGGCCGCCGCGGCACGGTTCTGGACCGCCGACATTACGCGCCTGATCCTGCTCGCTTCCGGCTTCGGCATGGCGTCTGGATACATCGGGCTGGTCGCTTCCTATGCCGCCGGCAGCAATCTCCCGGCCGGGCCGGCGATCATCCTCTCGGCCGGCGCACTCTATCTCGGCTCGCTCTTGCTGGGATCGCAGGGCGGCCTTGCGCGACGGCTCTTGCCGAGGGCCCATCTTCAGCGTTAGTTATGTTATAGTGTTTCATATAGCGCGAGAGATGCCATGCTGAGTCGCCGCTCCGTCCTCCTCCGCCTTGCCGCCGGCGTCGTCCTGCCATTGCCGGCCTTTGCCCAGGAGAAGCTGCCCGTCGTCGCGAGCTTCTCGATCCTCGGTGATTTCGTCCGCGAAATCGGCGGCGACCGGGTCGCAGTGACGCTGCTGGTCGGGCCGGATGGTGACGCTCACGTCTATTCGCCGACGCCGGCCGACGCCAAGACAGTTGCCGGTGCGAAGCTCATCGTCGTCAACGGGCTGAAGTTCGAGGGCTGGCTGACTCGGCTGGTCAAGTCGTCCGGCACCAAGGCGACCGTCGCGACCGCGACCGCCGGCATCACCCCGCTGAAGATGGCCGACGATCATGGCCATGGCGGTGAGGATCCGCATGCCTGGCAAAGCGTCGCCAATGCAAAACTCTATGTCGGCAATGTCAGGGATGCGCTGGTGGCAGCCGACCCGGCCGGCAAGGTGGCCTATGAGGCCAATGCCACCGCCTATCTCGCCAAGCTCGATGCGCTCGAAGCCGAGATCAAGGCCACGGTTGCGCGTATTCCGGCCGATCGGCGCAAGGCGATCACCTCGCATGACGCCTTCGGCTATTTCGCCAAGGCCTATGGTATCGAATTCATCGCGCCGCAGGGCGTCTCGACCGAATCCGAGGCCTCGGCCAAGGACGTCGCCCGCATCATCCGCCAGATCAAGGCGCAGAAGGTGCCGGCCGTCTTCCTCGAGAACATCACCAATCCGCGCCTGGCCGAGCAGATCGCGCGGGAGAGCGGCGCGAAGATCGGCGGGCGGCTCTATTCGGATGCGCTTTCGGCCGAGAGTGGTCCGGCCGGGACTTACATCGCGATGATGAAACACAATATAAGCCAGATCGAGAAGGCGCTCGTCGCTGGCCCGGCCTGACCGGTCCGCGATCGCAGCAGCGCCACCAACCAGGTCGTTTCCCATGTCCGAGAAGATTCCCGTCACGGTGCTCACCGGCTATCTGGGCGCCGGCAAGACCACGCTCCTCAACCGCATCCTCACCGAGGATCACGGCAAGAAATTCGCCGTGATCGTCAACGAGTTCGGCGAGACCGGCATCGATGGCGACCTCGTCGTCGGCGCCGATGAGGAAGTGTTCGAGATGAACAATGGCTGCATCTGCTGCACGGTGCGCGGCGATCTGATCCGCATCCTCGACGGCCTGATGAAGCGCAAGGGCAAGTTCGACGCGATCATCGTCGAGACCACCGGCCTCGCCGATCCCGCGCCGGTCGCCCAGACCTTCTTCGTCGACCAGGATGTCGGCGACGCCACCAAGCTCGATGCGGTCGTGACCGTGACCGACGCCAAGTGGCTGAAGGACCGGCTCAAGGATGCGCCGGAGGCCAAGAACCAGATTGCCTTCGCCGACGTGATCATCCTCAACAAGACCGATCTCGTGACGCCTAACGAACTCGCCGAGGTCGAGGCGACGATCCGCGCGATCAACCCCTATGCCAAGCTGCACAAGACGACGCGCTGCGACCTGCCGATCGCCGATCTGCTCGACCGCAACGCCTTCGATCTCGACCGCATCCTCGACATCGAGCCGGATTTCCTCGAGGCCGGCCACCATCACCATCACTCGGAGGACGTCCGCTCGATGTCCTTCACCATCCCCGGCGATGTCGATCCCGAGAAATTCATGCCGTGGATCAACGACATCAGCCAGGTGCAGGGCCCGAACATCCTGCGCTCCAAAGGCATTTTGGCCTTCAAGGATGAGCCGCGTCGTTTCGTCTTCCAGGGCGTGCACATGATCCTCGACGGCGATCTGCAGCGCGACTGGAAGTCCGGCGAGAAGCGCGAATCGCGCCTCGTCTTCATCGGCCGCGATCTCGACGAGGCCGAGCTGAGAAAGGGTTTCATGGCCTGCGCGGCTTGAGCTAAAGCCAAGGCCATGGAGACCATCACCAAACCCGTCTCGCTGCGCGAGCATGTCGTTCCCATTGATGCCGGCGAGCATGTCGTCGGCGCCGTCTGGCTGAAGCAGACGCTGGCGCTCGCCCTCGCCGATGGCCGGGTGCTGCGCTGGCGTGATGGCGAGACCGAGAGCGTCGAAGCCCATGCCGGTGGCCTGCTTTGCACCGCCTCGGATGGAGCGCGCCTGATCAGCGGCGGCGATGACGGCCGCGTCGTCGCGACACCGGCCGAGGGCGCGCCGGAGGAGATCGCCCGCGATCAGAAGCGGCGCTGGATCGATGCCGTGACAGTGTCGCCCTCCGGCAGCATCGCCTGGAACAGCGGCCGCGATGTCCATGCGCGCGACGACAAGGGCAAGCTCAGGTCGCTCGACGTCGCCTCGACGCCGCAGGGGCTCGCCTTCGCGCCGAAGGGCTATCGCCTCGCCATCGCCCAGATGAACGGCGTGCTGCTCTGGTATCCGAACACCGAGGCAAAGCCCGATTTCCTGGAATGGAAGGGCTCGCATCTCGACGTGACCTGGTCGCCGGACGGGCGCTTCGTCGTCACCGCGATGCAGGAGAATGCGCTGCATGGCTGGCGCCTCGGCGAGAAGCCGAGCCATATGCGCATGACCGGTTATCCGGCCAAGCCGCGCTCGCTGTCCTGGTCGCATGACGGGCTCTGGCTCGCCTCCAGCGGTGCGGATGCCGCGATCGTCTGGCCGTTCCAAGGCGAGGGCCCGACCGGCAAGGCGCCGCGCGAATGCGGCGCACGCCACGCCAAGGTCACCCGCGTCGCCTTCCATCCCAAGGCGCTGGTGCTGGCGATCGGCTACGATGACGGCTGCATCCTGCTGGTGCGCCTGACCGACGCCTCCGAGCTTTTGGTGCGGCCGGCTCAGCGCGGCAGCGGCATCACCGCCTTCGCCTGGGACAAGTTCGGCAAGCGTCTCGCCTTCGGCGCCGAGGATGGCGCGGCGGGTGTGTTGACCCTGCCGGGCGGCTGAGCGGCGATGCGCTTCGGCCTGTTCGGCAAGGACAAGCGCGAGGCCGCCGGGGCCGATGCAGCGGCGCAGGTCAAGCGGCAGGTGCGCGAACTGCTCGCCCTGCCTGAAAACGCCGTGATCGCCGTCAACGAGATCCTCTGTGCCGATCCGGCCTGTCCGGGTACCGAGACGGTGATCCTGGTGATGAAGCCCGGCGAGAAGACCAGGGCCCTCAAGGTCCAGATGGGGCTGGCGGAGCTGACGGAGGAGGCGTTGGCGCAGGCGTTGTCAGCTTCAGGCTGAGCCGGTGAACACCACCGCCACGAGCTGTCAGCAGCTGGCGCGGATGTGCCTTAACCTTTGGCAATGCCGTCGCTAGCTTGCTCCCATGGCGACGCGACCGCGAAAGATCCCGACACTCGACAAGGCGGAAGCGCGCCGGATCTGGCTTCGAGCCCAGAGGCTCGACGCTCGTGAGCCGTTCGGGTCGGGACCAGCGGCCGCTACCGCCGCCGTCGCCCATCTCGGTTATGTCCAGATCGATACGATCAACGTGGTCGAGCGCTGCCACCACCATATTCTCTACAGCAGGATTCCGGACTACAGCCGCGACGACCTTGCGCAGGCACAGACGCAGGACAAGTCGGTCTTCGAGTACTGGACGCATGCGCTGTCCTATGTGCCGACCGCCGACCTGCGCTATTTCCTGCCGGCGATGAAGGCGCATCGGGCCGAGCCCAAGCGCTGGGCTTCGGTCGGCAGCCGCGAGGATACCCGCAAGCTGCTGCGCCGCATCCGTAAGGACGGCGCCCTTACCATCCGCGACATCGACACCGACGTGCTGGTCGAGAAGACGCATCTCTGGGCCAGCAAGAAGCCATCCAAGGGCTTGCTCGAGCGCGCCTTTTACGACGGCGAGCTCGCGATCTCGGCTCGTTCCGGCATGCTCAAGACCTATGAGCTGATCGACCGGCACTTCGGCTGGGAGAAGGCGCCGGCGCCGGCCTCGGAGCGCCAGGTCGCCGCCTACAAGCTCGACCGGGCTCTGAACGCGCAAGGCATCGTCAGCCTGGATTCGATCTGCCATCTCGATGCGCCCAGCAAGAAAGCGGTCGCCGAACTCATCGCCGGACGCGTCAGGCGCAAGGAGCTGGTGCCGGTCGCGATCGAAGGCGCGGACAAGACGCCGCATTGGGCGGCGCCGGAGGTGCTGGAGCCATCCGAACCGGCCGATGGTAGCCTCGTCCACATCCTCTCGCCCTTCGATCCGTTGATCATCCAGCGCAGGCGGCTGAAGCTGTTCTTCGGCTATGACCACGTCTTCGAGGCTTATCTGCCGAAGGAGAGGCGCGTCTTCGGTTACTTCGGCCTGCCGGTACTGGCGGGAGAGCGCATCGTCGCCGTCGCCGACCTCAAGACCGACCGGGCGGCGCGGAGGCTCCTGATCCAGCAATGGACCTGGTTGGAGCCGGACCCGTCGTCGGAGTTGAAGCGGCAGATCGACGAGGAGATGGGACGCTTCGAGCGCTTCCAGCTGGCCTGAGCCAACCTTCAATCCGGCCGTGGCCAGCGGAAATCGTCGGCGCGGCCGGGGCGCGGCTCGGGCGCGATGCCCTGGCCGAAGACGCGGTCGAGCTGGGCTGCTGCGTCGCCGCGGCCGCGCGCTTCCTGGATCGAGGCGATCAGCGCCGCACCGCCGCCAGGGGAGACGGCGCCGGTCAACGGCAGGATCGGGCCCGCGAGCGGCCTGGGCGGGACCACCGGGATGAGTGGAAGATCGGTTGGAACGCCGCTGACCATGCGGTCGATCAGGCGCTCGACATCAGCGGGCTGTGGGGGCGATGCGGGCGTAGTATCTGCGTCCGGAGGGACAGGCAAGGCGATGACATTCTGCGTCGGCGTCTTCTCCAGGATGCGACGGATGACGATATCGACGAAATGCGCGGCCTTGCGGGCGCCGGCCTTGGTGAAATGGACGCCGTCGCCGAGCCGTAGGCGAGCGATCTGCCCGTTTACGTCGGGGCCGGTCGCCGCATAGCGGTTCTCGGGGTCGAGATATGCGCCCCAGAGGTCGATGAACTCGCCGCCTGCCGCCTCTCCGCCCTTCCGGAAAAGATCGTTCAGCGTGGTCAGGTCGGCCGAGAGTCGGGCATTCTGCATCGGCGGCGCGCCGACCCAGATCAGCGGCACGCGCTTGGCGCTGAAGGCTGAGGCGACGGCCTCGATCCTGGTCTTGTAGAGCTGGAGCCAGCGCTCGCTCAGCGGTTCGTGCGTGATCTCGCCCTCGCGGATCACCTGGCGGTCGTTCGGCCCGAGCACAACGACGCCGACCATGACCTTGGCGTCCGCCGCCAGGAGCTCGCCCGCCGCCTTCGGCCAGTCGTAGAAATCGGTGCGGACCAGGCCGCTATCAGCCTTGGCCTTGTTCACCACCGCGACGTCGGCCCGGTCTTCCAGGGCATCTTCCAGCCCTTCGGCGATCTGCCCGGCGAGCGTGTCGCCGATGACGAGTACGTGGTGGTTGACGTCGACCTTGGGGATAACCGGGTCGTCGCGGACGACCACCCGTGTCGGCGCCCGGCGCTGGACCGGCGCGACGCGCTGCCGCTGCGGCTGCGGCCTTGCCACGGGCTTCTCCGGAATCTGCCAGAACATGTTGAACAGGCTGCGCCCTTGCGGCGGTTGCCCCTGCGGTATCCGGCCGGGCGGCACCGGGTTCTGGGCGATCGAGACCGGCCCGCCGGTCAGGAGCAGGAGAAAGGCGGCGGCCAGGATCATGAAGAGCGAACGCGTGCGCATCATGCTCTCGATCGGCGCCAGTCAGAAAGCGGCGCCGGAGAGCAATATAGTCGCTCTTGCCCGGTTCGTCAGCGTGGCGCCTTCATTCGCGCCAGCAGCATCGGTGTCGGGTAGCCGTCGGCGAGCATGCCGGCGCGCAGCTGGTACTGCCTGACCGCCTCCCGCGTGCCGGTGCCGATGCGGCCATCAGCGTCGTGGTTATACAGTCCCAGGCCCTTCAGCCGGCGCTGGACGTCCGTGATTCCAGCTTTGTCGAGCCGGGGCGCTTTCACCGGCCACTCGCCCTGCAGAGCCGGCCGGCCGACGATCCGGTCGCCGAGATGGCCGACTGCGAGCGCATAGGCGTCGGAGGAATTGTACTTCTTGATGACGTCGAAATTCGCAGTCAGCAGCATCGCCGGGCCGGTATGGCCGGCCGGATAGAACAGCCTGGCCTCGCCGGAGGAGGGGAGCGAGCCGCCATCGGCGCGGCGCACGCCGGCGGAACGGAACGATGAGAAGCTGGCGCGATAGAGATTGTGATCGAAGCCGTCGGGCACCACGACCTCGATGCCCCAGGGCAGGCCGGGGGTCCAGCCATAGCCCTTGAGATAGTTGGCGGTCGAGGCGATGGCGTCGCTGGTCGAGGTCCAGATGTCGGCATGGCCGTCACCGGTCTGGTCGACCGCATATTTCATGTAACTCGACGGCATGAACTGGGTGTGGCCCATGGCGCCGGCCCAGGAGCCGCGCAATTCGCGGCGCTCGACATAGCCCTTCTCGATCAACTCCAGCGCGGTCAGGAGCTCGTCGCGGAAGAAGTCGCCGCGATAACGGATGCTGGCCAGAGTCGCGAGCGAGCGGATCACGTCCTTGTCGCCCTTGAACGAGCCGTAATTGGTCTCCATCCCCCAGATGCCGAGGATGATCTCCTTGGGCACGCCATAGCGGGATTCGGCCTGGGCCAGCACGCCGGCATGGGCGTCGAGCATCTCTCGGCCGCGCGAGATGCGCGAGCCGCCGACGGCGCTGTTGAGATAGCTCCAGATCGGCGCGGTGAATTCCGACTGCTTGCGGGTCAGCGCGACGATCGAGGGATCGGGCGTCACGCCCTGGAAAGCCAGGTCGAAGGTCTGACGCGAGATGCCGCGCGCCTGCGCCATCGGCCAGAGCGTCTTCAGGAAGCCGTCGAAGCCCGGTGCGGCCGGACGCGCTTCCGGTTTGGGAGTCTGCGCCCGCGCCGGATTGATCGAACCCGTCGTCTGCGCGAGCGCCGGCCCGAGGCCGAGCGCCGCAGCGAAGGCGAGAACGGTGACGGGGTGCATGGTTGCTCCTCTGGCTCGGCCGCAGTGTCTTTCCACCACAGCGCCCGAACGAGGTTAACCATGGGTTAATGCCGCGCCAAATCCTGTTGCTCAGCTCGCATTGCGCTTGCGCAGGCTCTCCTCCCACGCCAGCGCCTGGGTGACGATCTCGGTGAGATCGTCGTGCTCCGGCTGCCAGCCGAGCTCGCTGCGGATGCGGTCGGCCTTGGCGACGAGCGCGGCCGGGTCGCCAGCGCGACGTGGCGAGAGCCGGACCGGGAAATCGACGCCGGAGACCTCTTTCACCACCTCGGTCACCTCCTTGACCGAATAACCGCGGCCATAGCCGCAGTTCAGCGTCAGGTTGCCGCCGCCGGCGCGCAGGTGGTCGAGCGCCGCCAGATGGGCGCGGGCGAGGTCGGTGACGTGGATGTAGTCGCGGATGCAGGTGCCGTCCGGCGTCGGGTAGTCGGTGCCGAAGATGTCGAGACCAGCGCGCTGGCCGAGCGCGGCCTGGCTCGCGACCTTGATCAGATGGGTGGCGTTGGTGCTGGACTGGCCGGACCGGCCCTTGGGATCGGCCCCGGCGACGTTGAAATAGCGCAGCGCGACGTAAGTGAGACCGTGGGCCCTGGCGACATCGCCGAGCATCCATTCGCTCATCAGCTTGGAGCGGCCATAGGGATTGATCGGGTTGAGCGCGATCTCCTCCGGCACGGGCGAGACTTCAGGCTCGCCATAGACGGCGGCGGTCGAGGAGAAGATCACATGCTTGACGCCGCCGCGCACAGCGCTCTCCAGCAGCGCGCGCGTCTTGACGGTGTTGTTGTGGTAGTAGCCGAGTGGATCCGATACCGAATCCGGCACGACGATCTTCGCGGCGAAATGCGCGATCTCGCTGATGCCGTGTTCGGCGATTATGCGTTCGACCAGCGCCTGGTCGCCCATGTCGCCGCGCACCAGCGTCGCTTCCTGCGGCACCGCCCACCAGAAGCCGGTGGAGAGATCGTCGAGCACGACCACCGTCTCACCGCGATCCAGCAGCTCGAGGACCATGTGGCTGCCGATATAGCCGGCGCCGCCCGAAACCAGAATTGCCATCTTCGTCTCCTTGTCACGTGACCGGCTTAAGCCTGAATCACGACAGTTCGAACCAGCTTTCCGGTCCCTCATGGCTATTCTCGGGCATTGCCCTGGTGAAGCCATGCAGGGCCGCCGGGGAGGGCAGCAAATCCGGCACGTTACAGCAAAAGCATTGACGTATCGGCAAGACCCGACTGGTAATCCAGAACAGGGCCGGCCCGGCTTTCGCCAGAATCACCGGCCAGCCTTGACCGGCCGGCATGAATGGGGCGACGCCGGTGCTCCCAAAGCCCTCTGAACCCAGCAGGCGCGCGCCTCAAGCGCGCGAGATGGACGCGCATGATCAAGAAAATCCGCAAGGCGGTCTTTCCCGTCGCTGGTCTCGGCACCCGTTTCCTGCCCGCCACCAAGGCGATCCCGAAGGAGATGCTGACTATCGTCGACCGGCCTGTGGTCCAGCATGTGGTCGATGAGGCGCGCGCTGCGGGAATCGAGCATTTCGTCTTCGTCACCGGGCGCAACAAGGCCGTGATCGAGGACCATTTCGACATGGCCTACGAGCTCGACGACACGCTCGCCAAGCGCGGCAAGACCAAGGAACTGGAGGCGCTCAAGCGCGATCTGCCGGCTGCCGGCGCTGCGAGCTTCACCCGCCAGCAGGCGCCGCTCGGCCTCGGCCACGCCGTCTGGTGCGCTCGCGACATCGTCGGCGACGAGCCGTTCGCGCTGCTCCTGCCCGACATGCTGCATCATACCAGTGGCAAGGGCTGCCTCGCCGAGATGATCGCGGCCTATGAGGAGCATGGCGGCAACCACATCGCGGTCGCGCCGGTGCCGGAAGACCAGACCCATCAATACGGCATCGTCGGCGTCGCCGACGCCAAGGCCAAGGTCTCGCAGATCAGCAAGATGGTCGAGAAACCGCCGAAGGGGACGGCACCGTCGAACCTGCACATCACCGGCCGCTATATCCTGCAGCCGACGATCTTCGATCTGCTCGCCAAGCAGGAGAAGGGCGCGGGCGGCGAGATCCAGCTCACCGATTCGATGATCGCGTTGGCGCAGAAGGAGAAGTTTTTCGCCGTGCGCTTCGACGGTGACATCTACGACACCGGCTCGAAGATCGGCTTCCTCAGCGCCAATGTCGCCTATGCGCTGGAGCGCGGCGATCTCGGCCCGCAGCTGCGCGGCGAGATCGAGCGGCTGCTGAAGAAATAGCTAACGCTGAACGCCATGGTCGGGACGAGCCCGGCCATGGCAAGCTATTCAACGACAGGGTTCAGCCCGCCTTCGCCTTCTTGGCGCGCTCGATCGCTTCGACGATCAGCTGCTTGGCCTTGGCGGCGTCGCCCCAGCCGGTGAACTTGACCCACTTGCCGGGTTCCAGATCCTTGTAGTGCTCGAAGAAGTGCTGGATCTGGTCGAGCGTGATCTGTGGCAGATCGGTGTAGTTCTTCACATTCTCGTAGCGCTTGGTCAGCTTGGGAACCGGCACGGCGATGATCTTCTCATCGCCACCCGCCTCGTCCTCCATCATCATCACGCCGATCGGGCGGACCGCGATATAGGAGCCCGGCACCAGCGGACGGGTGTTGGCGACGAGCACGTCGCAGGGATCGCCATCTTCCGACAGCGTGTGCGGAATGAAGCCATAGTTCCCGGGATAGCGCATCGGCGTATAGAGGAAGCGGTCGACGAACAGCGTGCCGGCTTCCTTGTCCATCTCATACTTGATCGGTTCGCCGCCGATGGCGACCTCGATCACGACGTTGACCTCTTCGGGGGGATTCTTGCCGATGGCGATGGCGTCGAGCCGCATGTACCTGACCTGTCGATGACAAAACTTCTGCGGCCTTATGCGCGGTTGCGGCGCAAAGGCCAAGCCCGGCTTTTAGTCGGAGTTACCGATTTGCGCAGCAGCGCGCGCGCTGCTATCGGGCCGGCATGACAGGTGCGATCCCATGCTGAACCGCTGGCGGCGGCCGGAAGACCGTTATGCCCGGCGTATGGCGCGGATCGCGCGCTGGGATCGTCCTTTGAGCGGCCGGCTCGATCGCGCGCGCGCCTGGACCAACATGCTGCTGGCCGATCACGGCATCTTCCGGCTGGCTTATCTCAACGCGCATCGCGTCACGCCGCAGCTCTGGCGCGCCGCCCAGCCGGCGCCGACGGATATCGCCTGGTTCGCCCGCCAGGGCGTGAAGACGATCGTCAATCTGCGCGGCGGTCGCGAGCACGGCGCCTGGCCGCTGCAGAAGGAAGCCTGCGAGCGCCATGGCATCGCGCTGGTCGAATTCGTGCTGCGTTCGCGCGGTGCGCCCGACCGTGACACCATCCTGGCTTCGCCGGCCTTTTTCGCCGGGCTCAGGACGCCCGCCCTGGTGCATTGCAAGTCCGGGGCCGATCGGGCTGGCTTCTTCGCCGCGCTGTACCTGCTTGTCCATGAGAAGCGCCCACTCGCCGAGGCGATGGCCGAACTCTCGTTGCGCTACGGCCATTTCCGCTTCGCCAAGACCGGCATCCTCGACGCATTCTTCGATGCCTACGCCCGTGAGGGCGCCAGCAAGGGTATGCCGTTCCTCGATTGGGTCGCGACGGAGTACGATCCCGAGCGGCTCGAGCGCGAATTCAAGCCCGGCTTCTTCTCCTCGCTGCTCGCCGACCGGCTGATCCGGCGCGAGTAGCGACTCTAGTTCGCGTCGGCGATCTGCTGCGCGCCGATCGCGGTCCAGGTCAGGCGCAGATGCAACAGCAAGCGCGCCAGCGAGACCAGCCCGATGACGGCGAGCAAGGCCAGCGACAGGCTATCGAAGCTCCAGATGACGATCGCGGCGGCGGCCAGCGCCGCCGCATTGGCGGCCATCTGGCTGTGCGGGCGCGACGAGAACGCACCCATTTCCTGCAAGGGGCCAACCAGCGCGCCGCAGCCATAGAACAAGGCCATGATCGCCATCACCTCGCCGACGCCGCCCCATTTTGTGCCGTTCAAGAAGAACTCGTCGGTACCGACGGCGACCAGGGCAATGGCGGAGAAGATCACAGCCACGATCGCAACCATGCCCAAGGTGAGCAGACGGGCGCGTCCCTGCTGATCGCGGCCCTGATGCTTGCGCAGATCGCTCATCACCAGCGGCGTTATGACCGCGCCGAACATCTGCGCCGGCATGTCCAGCAACCGTGTGGCCAGTGCCACATGCGCGGCGAGCACCGGATTGCTGGACATCGGCAGCGCCAGCAGCGGCGCGGCCGAGAAACTGAAGGATAGCAGCGCCGACGGCAGAAGATAGGTCGGCGAGCTCCGCCACTGCCAGCCGGCTTCGAGCAGCTCGGTGCGTGACCAGCGGGATGGATGCATCAATCGCAAGAGGGAACCGCGACGTCGCCAGGCGAGGTAGCCGGCGGCGACGGCATGGCCGAACGCATCCGCCGCGAACAATGCCAATGCGGTCGGCCCGAGCGGCCAGATCAACAGGATCATCATCGCCGGCTGGACCAGGGCCTGAACAATGTTGCTGTTGCCGATCGTGGAGAAGTCGCCTTCCGCCGTCGCCTCCGCCAGGAGCAGCCGGATCGCGGCGCGGCTCGCAAGCGAGATCAGGAAGAGCGCACCGAACCCGCGCAGGACCCAGCCCTGTGATGCCGCAAACAGGATCAGGATCGCCATGCCGCTGAGGAACACAGCTCCGGCGGCGACCGCCAGCCGAAACGCCCGGCCGAGCTGAAACCGGTCGCTGTGCTGGAAGAAAACAGCCTCGAAGCGTAGCAGAACGGCGATTGAGACAACGTTCGCCAGCGCCGCGAAGATCGCAAAGTCGGCGAAAACCTTGGGAGGGCAGAGAGCTGCCGCCAGCAACAGACCCCATACGGAGAGCAGGCGGGCTTGCACGAAGCGCAGGGCCAGCATCGCTCCGTCGCGAAAGCCGGCGCTCTTGGTGAGCGATGTCAGCGCCGCCTTGTGGCCCGCAGCGGCGGCCGCCGTGCCGATCAGTTCCTTAGCCAGGCTGGCCCGCGTCAGGGCAAGCTGCGCCGCCATCTCAGCGTCCTCGACCGGGAGCTCGGGCATGACGCTCACGTCGGCCGGCCGGCCATCGTGGTCGCCTGTCGAAGCTTGCGGGCGATCAATGGGATCGATCACGTCGCTTCGCTCCGCGGGCATAAGGCTGCGCCTCTATGGTTAACACCTGGTAAATTCTCAGTCTTTCGGCAGCACTGAGAGCCGATCAATCGATACGCAATTGCCTATGGCGGAAACGTGGCGACAATTCTCATTTATCAGTGATCTGGCGTGAGTCCAGAACGCCCGTCAAAACAAAGCCCCCAACCGGCTGACGGCAGGGGGCAATGCACAGGATTGATGCGATGCGGCAGGTTGACTCAGGCGAAGTCACGCTGCAGCGCCTCGAAGCGCGCGACCTGATCGGGTAGCAGTTCGCGCGCCGCGTCGCGGCGGACGAAGACCTTGAACATCGCCTCGCCTGCGCCGTTGAAGAACTGCACAGAGCAGGAGCGGCGGCCGTGGAAGGCGCGGTCGACCAGATAGATCGCCTTGCAATTGCCGGCCTTGATGTGCCCGCCGATCGGGCTGTCGCCATGGATGTTGTAATAGCCATGGCCGAAGGAGCCGACCGGCAGCGTGCCTTCGCATTCGAGCACGATGTCGGGTGTGTGCACGATGAACAGCACCGTGCCCCAGGTCGACAGCTCCTGCCAGAGCGCCTCGAAGCGTTCGGCCGCGATGAAACGGCGCTGCTCTTCCGGCGTGGCTTCGAGCACGGCGAGCGTCGAGACGCCGTGCTCGCGGGCGACCGCCTCGATCACCCCGTCCGGCTTTGCGGCGAGCGCCGCCCGGACTTTTTCCATGGCTTCGGCGGGGGCGGGCGGAACCAGTGTGTCAGCGAGCGACATCGTGATCAGCCCCTCACTCGGCCGCCTGGCGCGGCAGATGCGGGTTGTGCTCGGTCAGGATCGTCTCGAAGCCCTCGAACTCGGGATGCCCGAGATAGAGGGGCTTCGGCCGCGGCTGGCCGGCATTGCGATGCGACTCGCGGAACTGGTCCGACTTGGTCCAGGCGGTGAAGTCATCCTTCGAGGCCCAGGTGGTGTGCGAGGAATAGAGGGTGTGGTCCTCTTTCTCCGGTCCCTTGAGCAGGTGGAAGGCGATGAAACCCTTCATCTCGTCGAGGCGGGTCTTGCGCGAGGACCAGACCGTCTCGAAGGCCTCCTCCTCTCCCTTGACGACCTTGAAGCGGTTCATGGCGATGAACATCGAAAAATCCTCGGCGGTTCCGGAAAAGGTGAAGGTCCGGCGGCTTGCGCCACTCTTGACCCTCATTAGTAAAGCCGAATATCACCGTCAACAACGGCTCGATGATCATTGTTTTGAATGATTATAAATAGGGCCAATACTTTGGAATGACTGTAGAGTGGCAGGCGACCGCGACAGGGCCGCTTGCTGCGCTGCGGCGAGCCCCGAGATGCTCATGCACGACCTGTCATCGTCTGCGCCGAACCCGCTCGCCGGGCTGAAGGCGAAACGCCTTGGCCGCGAGCTTGCCGCAGCCCTCGGCCTCAGTGCGCTGGCCGCCCTCGGCTTCGCGGGCGATCTTCGCCCGGGCGGCTTCATCGCCACCGCCCACGCCCAAAGCGCCGAGCGCATCGTTGCGGCCGGCGGCGTCGTCACTGAAGTGCTCTATGCGCTCGGCCAGCAGGACAAGGTCGTCGGCGTCGATACCACCAGCCAGTGGCCGCCGGAGGCGCTGAAGGACAAGAAGAGTGTCGGCTATGTCCGGGCGCTCTCGGCCGAGGGTGTGCTTTCGCTCAAGCCCTCGCAGGTCATCGCGGTCGAAGGCGCCGGCCCGCCCGATGCGCTCGCGTTGCTCAAGGAGTCGGGCACGCCGATCACGATGATCCCGGAGGCGCTGTCGCCGGAGGCCGTCGTCAGCAAGATCGTGGCGATCGGCAAGGCTGCGGGCGTTGCCGAGCCCGCGCAGCAGCTCGCTGCGAGCGTCAAGACCCGTTTCGACGAACTGGACAAGCTGCGCACCGGCCTGTCCCGGCAGAAGCGCGTCCTGTTCGTACTCTCGCTGCAGAACGGGCGCACCATGGTCGGCGGCCGCAATACGACGGCTGACGCGATCATCGCGCTCGCTGGCGGGGTCAACGCGGCCAGTGCGGTTGAGGGCTTCAAGCCGATGACCGACGAGGCGATCATCACCGCCGGCCCGGACGTGGTGCTCATGATGCGCCATTCCAGCGCTCACAATGCCGGACCTGACGAGCTCTTCGCCATGCCGGCCTTCTCGCAGACGCCGGCCGCCAAGCAGAAGTCGCTGATCCGCATGGATGGGCTTTATCTGCTCGGTTTCGGTCCGCGGACCCCGAACGCGGCGCGCGACCTGATGGCCGAGCTTTATCCCGAGGCCAAGATCGCCCAGCTTTCCGCCGCCAAATGACGCTTGCCGTGAAGCAGACCCCGAGTGCGAGCGCTGCTGCGCTGGCCGTGCTCACGGCTGGCCATCGGCGCAAGGGCGTCATCGCGATCGCGACTCTGGTCGCCATCTGCCTGCTGCTGATGCTGCTTTCGCTCGGGGCGGGCGCCTTTGCAATTGCGCCCGGCCGCGTCGCCGACATCCTGCTGGCGAAGCTGGGCTTCGGCTCCGCCGATCTGCTCGGCAGCCGTGAGGCGCTGGTCGTGCTCAATATCCGCATGCCGCGCCTGCTGCTCGGCGCGCTGGTCGGGGCGGCGCTCGCCATTTCCGGCGCGCTGATGCAGGGCCTGTTCCGTAACCCGCTCGCCGATCCCGGCCTGGTCGGCGTCTCCGCGGGGGCGGGCCTTGCCGCCGCCGCCACTATCGTGCTCGGCGACCGCCTCCTCTCAGGCTTCGCGATGAAGCTGCCTTTCGCGGTCCTGCCTTTCGGCGCCTTCTTCGGTGGCCTCGTCTCGACGCTGGCGCTCTATCTGATTGCGACCCGCCAGGGCCGCACCTCGGTCGCGACCATGCTGCTCGCCGGCGTCGCGCTCGGTGCGCTCGCAGGCTCGCTCACCGGCCTGCTCGCCTTCATCTCCGATGACAGGCAGTTGCGCGACCTAACCTTCTGGTCGCTCGGCAGCCTCGGCGGCGCGAGCTGGACCAAGCTCTCGGTCGTGGCGCCGATCGTGCTGCCGTTGCTCTTCGCCGTGCCGCTGCTGGCGCGCGGCCTCAATGCACTGATGCTGGGCGAGGCTGAGGCCTATCACCTCGGCATCCCCGTCCAGCGCATCAAGGCGCTGTCCATCTTGCTGGTTGCGCTCGCCGTCGGCGCCAGTGTCGCTGCGGCCGGCGTGATCGGCTTCGTCGGCATCGTCGTGCCGCATCTGATCCGGCTCTCGATCGGCCCCGACCATCGCCTGCTGTTGCCGCTTTCGGCAATCGGTGGCGCGGCCCTCCTGGTCGGCGCCGACATCATCGCCCGCCTCGTCGTCGTGCCGGCTGAGCTGCCGATCGGTATCGTCACCGCCTTTGTCGGCGCCCCCTTCTTCCTCTGGCTGCTGCTGCGCCGCGGCCGGATCGCGGAGCTCTGACGCATGGCTGCGATCCTCGAAGCGGACGATCTTTCCTTCTCCGTGCGCGGCAGCACTCTGGTGCGACGCGCTTCGCTCGCGCTGGAAGAGGGCGCCACGACGATCGTCGTCGGACCCAACGGCGCCGGCAAGTCGACCCTGCTCAAGCTGCTGACCGGCGAGCTTTCGCCCTTGCAAGGCGCGGTCCGCATGGATGGCGCTGCGCTACCGCAAATTCCGGCCTGGGAGCTCGCCTGCCGGCGCGCCGTGATGGTGCAGAACCAGCGCCTCGCCTTCCCCTTCAGTGTCTACGAGGTCGCGCGCCTCGGCCTGGAAGGCGTCGGCCGGGCGCAATCGCGTGCCCGCAAGGGCGAGATCATCGCCCAGGCGCTGGAGACAGCCGGCGTCATCGGTCTCGCCGGCAGGCAGTACCAGACGCTGTCGGGCGGCGAGCAGCAGCGCGTCCAGTTCGCTCGGGCGCTCTGCCAGTTGGAGGCCGGCCGCAGCGTCGCGCAGCGCCAGATCCTCTTCCTGGACGAGCCGATCGCCAGCCTCGACCTCTGCCACCAGCTCTCGCTGCTCGACGCCGCCCGCAGCATCGCGGCGCAAGGCGCGGCGGTGCTGGTCGTGCTGCATGATCTCAACCTCGCCGTGACCTATGCCGACCGGCTGGTGGTGATGCATGAGGGCGCGATCGTCGCCCAGGGCGAGCCGTCTGCCATCCTCGACGACAACCTGCTGCGCGGCGTCTTCCGCGTCTCGCTTTCCTTCAGCCGCCTGCCGCCGGCCGGCCAGCCCTTCCTGCTGCCGCAGCAGCACCTGACGCCTATCCAGCCGGGTGGCGTCGTGCCCTTGCGCGCCGCAAGCGCGTAGAGGGAAACGGCCGCGACAACTTTGCGGTTGTGCGCTGCGACAACAGGTCTATAGCGGGCGCTCCGGCGCCTTCCGCCCGACCAGGCGAACAGGCGCATCGCTGGACCACCCGAGCGCGCCATGAACCTCCCCACCGACCGGCTTTCCTTCCCGAAGGACCGCCTCCGCGTCCTCCTGCTCGAGGGGATCAACGATTCCGCCGTCGCCGCCTTGCAGCAGGCCGGCTACACCAATCTGACCCGCCTGCCGAAGGCGCTCGACGAGGCCCAGCTCGTCGAAGCCATCGAGAAGACGCATATCCTCGGCATCCGCTCGCGCACCCAGCTGACCGAGCCGGTCTTCGCCGCCGCCAAGCGCCTCTTCGCCGTCGGCTGCTTCTCGGTCGGCACCAACCAGGTCGATCTCGACGCCGCCCGCCTGCGCGGCATCCCGGTCTTCAACGCGCCCTTCTCGAACACCCGCAGCGTCGCGGAACTGACCATCGGCGAGATCGTCATGCTGCTGCGCCGGATTCCCGACCGCTCGCGCTCGGCGCATGAGGGCGGTTGGGACAAGTCGGCCAACGGCTCTTTCGAGGTGCGCGGCAAGGTCCTCGGCATCGTCGGCTACGGCAATATCGGCAGCCAGCTCTCCAACATCGCCGAGGCGATGGGCATGCGCGTGATCTATTACGATCACACCGACCGCCTGCGCCACGGCAACACCGAGCCGGTCGAGAGCCTGAAGACCCTGCTCGCCAGCAGCGATGTCGTCTCGCTGCACGTGCCGGAGACCCCCGCCACGCACAACATGATCGGCAAGGCCGAGATCGCGGCGATGAAAAAGGGCGCCTATCTCATCAACAATTCGCGCGGCACGGTGGTCGATCTCGACGCCCTCGCCGAGGCGCTGCGCAGCGGCGCTCTCGCCGGCGCCGCCGTCGACGTCTTCCCGAAGGAGCCGGCCTCGAACAGCGAGCGCTTCGTCACCCCCATCCAGGGCCTGCCCAACGTCATCCTGACCCCGCATATCGGCGGCTCGACCGAGGAAGCGCAGGAGCGCATCGGCGCCGAGGTGGCGCGCAAGCTGGTCGACTATTCCGATGTCGGCTCGACCGTCGGTGCGGTCAATTTCCCGCAGGTGCAGTTGCCGGCGCGCCCGGCCGGCACCCGCTTCATCCAGGTCCAGCGCAATGCGCCGGGCATGCTGCGCCGCCTCAATGACGTCTTCGCCAGCCGCAACATCAACATCGCCGCCCAGAATTTCCAGACCGACGGCGAGATCGGCTATGTCGTGATGGAAGCCGATCCGGTCGGCGAGGTCGCGCGCGAGATCATCGAGGAGATCCGGGCGCTGGACGGCACGATCCGGGCGCGGCTGCTCTACGAGCGCGGCTGAGCCTGCTTCCCACCACCCATCTCCAGCTCGTCATGCTCGCCCTTGTGGCGAGCATCCACGCCTTGAACGCCGCCTTCGACCAGTGACGTGAAGACATGGATGGTCGGGACAAGTCCGACCAGGACGGGAAGCCTGGTACGGAGCGTTTCGCTGTAGTCTGTGCTTTTTTGCATTGCATTGACGCCTTATAACACATCGTGATGCGTCGCTGCACAAGTTATCTCATCGGCATCCAAACTTCGGAGCAAGCCGATGACCCCGATCGACCTCTTCACCTACCAGACCCCGAACGGCCACAAGGCCTCGATCATGCTCGAGGAAACCGGACTGCCCTACGCCGTCAATGTCATCGACATCGAGGCGGGCGAGCAGCACCGGCCGAGTTTCCTGGCGCTCAACCCGAACAACAAGATCCCGGTCATCGTCGACCACGACCATGACCGGACCGTCTTCGAATCCGGCGCGATCCTGCTCTATCTCGCCGAGCGCTCCGGCGTGCTCCAGCCCAACGGCCCGCAGGCGCTTGGCAAGACGCTGCAGTGGAGCTTCTTTCAGGCGGCCCATGTCGGGCCGATGATCGGCCAGCTCTGGCACTTCAAGGTCTTCGCCAAGGAGAAGCTGCCCTATGCGATCGAGCGCTATGAGCGCGAGACCGCCCGCATCCTGCGTGTCCTGGACGGCGAGCTGGCGCTGCGGCCCTACCTTGTCGAGGCCAGCTACGGCATCGCCGACATCATGGTCTGGCCCTGGATCAACGCCCTGCCCAAGCTCGGCGTGAGCCTGACCGACACCCCTCATCTCAAGCGCTGGCACGAGACGATCGCAGCCCGCCCCGCCGTGCAGCGCGGCCTTGCCGTGCCGGTGCTGGTTCACGCCGACGCCTGAGCGTTCCCGGCCAAGCCTACAGGACTTCTTGTCATGGATACCCTCTTCATCCCGCTCTCCCTCGTCGCCGGCGGCCTGCTGGCCGTGCAGGCCGGCGCCAACGCGCAATTGTCGAAGGCGACAGGGAGCCCCTTCGCCGCGACCACGATCCAGGTCGTGCTCGCCGCTCTCCTGCTGTCGCTCGTCGCGATCGCGACCGGCACCGCCGCCGCCTTCGGCGGGCTCGGCGCCGTGCCTTGGTGGCATGCGATCGGCGGCGTCGCGACGGCGCTGTATGTCGCCTCGACGATCCTGGTCTTCCCGCGGCTCGGTGCGGTCGTCTCGGTCGGCCTGTTCATCGCCGGTCAGATGCTGGCCTCGCTCGGGCTCGACAGTTTCGGCCTGCTCGGCGTACTCCAGCAGACGCCCAAGCCCGCGACCCTGCTCGGCACAGCCGCCGTCCTCGCTGGCGTGATCGCGATCGTCTTCGGTCAGAAGGGCGCGACCAAGGAGCTCTCCGGCTCCAAGCTCGGCTGGATGCTGCTCGCCCTCATCGCCGGCGCCGTCCTGCCGGTACAGGGCGCGATCAACGGGCTGCTCCGACAGGATCTCGGCGCGCCTTTCGTCGTCGGCGCGATCAGCTTTGCGGTCGCGACCCTGTCGATGA
This sequence comes from Rhizobiales bacterium 2SD, assembly GCA_005502805.1. Taxonomy (GTDB): domain Bacteria; phylum Pseudomonadota; class Alphaproteobacteria; order Rhizobiales; family Beijerinckiaceae; genus Allobosea. Next base: position 121,841 of record SCMY01000006.1, read on the forward strand.
TCGCGGTGCTGCTCGTGACTCTGCTGCTGATGGGCGGCGCGAAGCCCCAGCTCGGCGGCCTCAGGACCATGCCCTGGTGGGGCTGGATCGGCGCGGTCTGCGGCGCGACCTATGTCACCACCGTGTTCGTCGCGATCCCCGTGATCGGCACTGCCGCCGCAGTCGGCCTGACCGTCGCCGGCCAGCAGATCGTCTCGCTCTTCGTCGATCGTTACGGCTGGTTCCGCCTGCCCCAGCGCGAAATCTCGACCCTGCGCTTCGCTGGTGTCGTCGTCCTGCTGCTCGGCGTCGCCGCGATCAAGGTCTTCTGACCCTCGGCATTCGGACGGCGCCGGTCTGGCGCCGTCCTTCCCATTCCAAGGAGACATCCCATGTCCTGGTTGCTGCTCACCGGAGCCGGCCTGCTCGAGATCGTCTGGGCGATCGCGCTGAAGCAGGCTGGCGGCTTCACCCGCTTCTGGCCGAGCCTGATCGGCATCGTCTCGGCGATCGTCAGCTTCGTCATGCTGTCGCTGGCGCTGAAGCAATTGCCGGTCGGAACCGCCTATGCGGTCTGGGTCGGCATCGGCGCGTTCGGCGTGGCCCTCGCCGGCATCGTCGCTCTCGGCGAAAGCGCCTCGCCCACGCGCCTTTCCCTGCTCGGGCTGATCCTGATCGGTGTGATCGGCCTCAAGCTGGTCGAAGCGTGATCCTCAAGCGGAAGGCGCGCCCTCGCCCTCCAGCAAGGCGCGCCGCTTCCGGAAGGCGCCATAGGCGAAATCGGTGAAGGCGCGGACACGCGCCGCAGCACGCAGATCCTCATGGGTCAGGATCCAGAGCGCCGTCTCCATCTCCGGCATGGGACGGCGGACGCAGGAGAGGGCCGGCACACTGTCGCCGAGATAGCAAGGCAGCGCCACCAGACCCAGGCCCGCCACCGCCGCCTGCTGCATCGCCAGGAGCGAATCGGCCTTCAGCGCGATCTCGCTCTTCGGCAGCTTCGCCTGCATCCAGCGCGCGACCGAGGTGCCACCGAGCGTGTCGTCCGGCCCGACCCAGCGGTGCTCGGTAAGGTCGGCATGATCATGCCGCGCGAGATAGGCGGGCGCGGCATAGATCGCGAAGGCGATCTTGCCGACGCGGCGCCCGACCAGCGTCGCCGGCGGGTTGTCGGCGGTGCGCAAGGCGACATCGGCATCGCGCTTGGTCAGGTTGAACATCAGGTTGGAGACGGCGACCTCCAGCGCGATGCCGGGATGGGCCTCGCCGAACTCGGCCAGGATCTCCGGCAGGATCGAGCCCATCAGCGTGTCGGTCGCGGTGATCCGCAGCGTGCCGGACAGGCGCAGATCCTGTCCCGCGATCCTGCGTTCGAGCTCGGTGACGGTGCCGGAGATGCTCCGCGCCGCCGCGACGAGTTCCTCGCCGCCGGCCGTCAGCGCATAGCCGGTCGGTAGGCGCTCGAAGAGGCGTAAGGCCAATTGCTGCTCGAAGGCGGCGATGCGCCGAAGCACGGTCGAATGGTTGACGCGCAGTTCGCGCGCCGCACCGGCGAGCGAGCCGGCTTCGGCAACCGCAAGCACATAGCGCAGATCATCCCATTCGAGCGCGGCCATGAGCCTCCTCGTAGGTGCTACTGCGCGTCAGGCGACGCCGAGCGCCAGCAGGTCATGGACATGGACGAGGCCGACCGGCCTGTCCTGCGTATCTGCGACGATCAGCGCGGTGACGCGCAAGCGATTGACCATCTCCAGCGCCTCGGCGGTCAGCGCATCCGGCGCGATCCTGCGCGGATCCCTCGTCATCACGTCGCGCGCCAGCCGCCCGCCCCAGCCGGCGCCGAGCTTGCGACGCAGATCGCCATCGGTGACGACGCCTGTGAGCTTACCATCGGCATCGACGACGACGGCGCAACCGAACCCCTTGGCGGTGATCATCGACACGACGTCGGCCATCGCCGCGGTCTCGCCGACGACCGGCAGGTGCTCGCCGGAATGCATGATGGTCGCGACGGTCTTGAGCTGCGCGCCGAGCTTGCCGCCGGGGTGATAGACATAGAAGTCCTGGCGCGAGAAGCCGCGTGCTTCGAGCAGCGCGACCGCGAGGGCATCGCCCAGCGCCATCTGCATCGTCGTCGAGGTCGTCGGCGCGAGCCCGTTCGGGCAGGCTTCCTCTGCCTTGGGCAGGACCAGTGGAATATCGGCCTCGCGGCCGAGCGCGCTGTCGCGATTGGCGGTGATAGCGATCAGGCCGACGCGGAAGCGGCGAGTATAGCCGACGATGGCCGAGAGCTCGACCGCCTCGCCCGACCAGGACAAGGCGATGACGACGTCCTCCGGCTGGACCATGCCGAGATCGCCATGGCTGGCCTCGGCCGGGTGAACGAAATGCGAGGGCGTACCGGTCGAGGCGAGCGTCGCCGCGATCTTGCGGCCGACATGGCCGGATTTGCCCATGCCGGTGACGATGACACGGCCGGAGGAGGCGCGGATCATCTCGACGGCGGCGGCGAAAGGTTCGGCGAGGCCGTTGCCGATCGCCTGGTGCAGGGCATCGAGCCCGGCGCGTTCGGTGGCGATGGTGCGAAGGGCGGAGGCGCTGATGGTCGCGGTCATGGAGCGCGCCTCTAGCACGGCGCAGGCCCGCCTGGCCACCGGTGGCACCGCATTGACGCGGCATTAACCCTCTTCGTTCTAACTCCATTAACCATGCGCGCCGAGCCGGCGCGATCAAGTCTTTGCCTCGCCGGAGCACCGTCGCGCCCGTGTCTCGTTTCGCCCAGATCTGCTGGCTGGCCGGCGTCGCAGGCTGCTGCGGCGTCGCCGGGCTGGCAAGCTGGCCGGAGCAGGCCCTGGCGCAGACGCAGCCGGCCGACATGCCGGCGCGCGCGCGTTCCCCCGCCTTGCGGACCGGTACGCCCAACTATGTCGCGCAAAGGCCGAACTCGACGCCCGGAACTGCATCTGCCCTGCCTGATGGTGTCGACGATGCCGCCCCAGCGCCGCGCGGCCGCTCCAGCGCGATCTCGAGCAGCCAGCCCACGCGCGCCAGCCAGCCGGTCCGATCCTCACGCCTGCGCGGCGTCACCCAGCGCGAGTTCCGTGCGCCGCCGCAGACGGTGTCCAGCCTGCCGCCGACCCTCCCACCCGCACCCGAGCCGCGCAAGCGCAAGCGGCCGGAGGAAGACCCCTACGCACCGCTCGGCCTGCGGCTCGGCAATGTCATCCTGCGCCCGGCGATCACCGGCTCGGTCGGCTATGACAGCAATCCCGAGCGCATCTCAGGGCCGAGCAAGGGCTCGCTGTTCACCCGCACCGAGGGCGAACTCGGCGTCCAGTCCGACTGGAACGTGCACGAGCTCACCGGCATGCTGCGCGGCGGCTACAGCCGCTATTATCGCAACGACAGTGCCTCGCGCCCGGACGCGGAAGGCAACATGTCGCTGCGGCTCGACGCGACGCGCGACACTCGCATCCTGCTCGAATCGCGCCTTCGGCTCGATACGCAGCGTCCCGGCTCGCCCGACCTGACCTCCGCCGTACAGGGGCGGCCGATCACCTGGAACTATGGCGGCGCGGCCGGCGTCACCCACGACATCAATCGCCTGCAGCTGACCTTGCGCGGCTCGGTCGACCGGCAGGACTATGAGGACGCCAATCTCGGCAATGGCCGGACGCTCAGCCAGGCCGACCGCAACCAGACGCAATACGGCCTGCGCCTGCGCGCCGCCTATGAGGTGACGCCGGGCTTCAAGCCCTTCGTCCAGGGCGAGATCGACACCCGCCAGTTCGACCAGAAGGTCGATTCCAGCGGCTATATGCGCTCCTCCGACGGCTATACGGTCCGCCTTGGCTCGACCTTCGAGATCAGCCGCATGCTCACGGGCGAGGTCACGGCGGGCTATCAGGACCGCAAATACGAGGACGGCCGCCTGCGGAACCTGCGCGGCTTCATCGGCGATGCGGCGATCCTGTGGACGCCGACGCCGCTGACGACGGTGACGCTGCGCGGCACGGCCGAGCTCGGCGACACCACCATCCCCGGCTCGAGCGGCACGACGGCAAGGCGCGTCAATCTCGAAGTGGCGCATGCGCTGCGCCGCAACCTGACCGTCACCGGCTTCGCCGGCTATGGCCGCACCGAATATGACGGCCAGGACTTGCGCGAGGACCTGTCCACCATCGGCGCGAGGATCGAGTACAAGCTGACCCGGACCTTCTCGGTCCGCGCCAGCTTCACCCATGAGCGACTGAATTCGACCAACCAGGGCTCGGACTATACCGCGAATGTCGCGCAGGTCGGCTTGAGGGTGCAGTTCTGACCGCGTGGGCTCTCAGCCCTCGTATGCCTCCAGGAACGCCTCGACGCTCAGCGCCCGGAAATCATCGAGCGCGGTGCGCAAGGCGGCGTGCTCCCAGTCCCACCAGGCCAGCGCCTTCAGCCGCTCTCCGATCTCTTCCGGGAAACGCCTGCGGATGATGCGGGCCGGGTTGCCGGCGACGATGGTGTAGTCGGGTACGTCCTTGGTCACGACGGCGCCGCCCGCGATCACCGCGCCGGTGCCGATGCTGCGGCCGGCGAGCACGATGGCGCCATGGCCGATCCAGACATCGTGGCCGATCGCGACCGGCGTCGAGCGGCGCCAGTCGAAGAAGGCGGCCTCGTCCTCAGCATCCTCGAAATAGGCGCTGGCGCGATAGGTGAAATGCGCCTGGCTCGCCCGCTGCATCGGGTGATTGCCGGGATTGATCCGGGTATGCGCGGCGATCGAGCAGAACTTGCCGATCGTCGTGTAGATGATGTTGGAATCGTTCACGACATAGGAATAGTCGCCGAGCGTCGATTCCGCGAAGACGGTCCGGGCGCCGATCTCGGTATAGCGGCCGAGCACGGCGTCTCGGACATTCGCGGTCGGATCGATCACGGGCTGGAGCCCGAGCTTCTTGCCTGCCATGACGGCTTCCTTGCGAGATGTGCTAGCCGAGCGGAATGCTGTCGAGCAGCACGAAGCGGCTGCTGCGGCTCGCCTGCTTGAAGATGGCGACGCGGTCGATCTGCACAGGGCCCGCCGGCACCGCCTGCGCATGGGCCTCAGTCAACGCCGCCTTGACGGGAGCGACTTGCTCATCCGGCAATGAGCCGGTCAGCGTCATGTGGAAGCGGAAGGCGTCGCCGACATAGGGGTAGCCATAGGCTTCGAGATAGGCCCGGTGCGCCGGCGTCAGCGGGCTTTGCAGCCGCCGCGCCAGATCGGTTGCGGAGAGCGGCGCCCGGAACGGCTCGAAGGCCTGGACGATGTCGAAGGCGAAGCGCTGCAGCGCCTCGCTCGGTTCCGGCGGCGTCAGCGCAATGAAGCGGCCGAGCGCGTTGACGCTGAGCCCGGTGAGCCTAACCGGCGGACGCCCGGCGACATAGTTGCGGGCGAAGGCGCGCAGGGCGCCTTCGTTGCGGCCATTGGCGAGCTCGAACGGCGCCTTCAGCGTGGCGTGGAAGCCGTAACGGCGCGGCTCGGCGGTGAGCTCCGGCCAGTCGAGCCCTTCGCAGCCCGGCGGAACCGCGAAGTCGATGTCCGCGCCGGTAACGGCGTCATAGCCCAGCGTCGCGCTGCCGAAGCGCCAGAGGGCGCTGTCGGCGGCGGGGGCGTAGTAGAGCGCGTAGCGCGGCGCGGTCTGGGTCATGCTGTGCTCAGAAGGCCCGGCGTCCCTGCGACCAGACGGTGGCGATCACCGGCGTCGCGCCCAGCGCCTTGAAGCGCATGAGATCGGCGCGCAGGCCCGGCTTGAGATGGCCGCGATCTCTGAGGCCAAGGATGTCGGCGACCTTCCAGGTCACCTTGGCCATCGCCGCCGGCAGGGTGATGCCGTGCTTGTCGTGGAGCTTGAGCACGGCCTGCAGCAGGCTCGCCGGGACATAATCGGAGGAGAGCCCGTCGAGCAGGTCCTTCTCGGCGAGCTCGGCCACCGAGACCCCGCCGGAATGCGAGCCGCCACGGACGACGTTGGGCGCGCCGGCGATGGTGGCGAGGCCGCGCTGCTTGGCGGCTTCCGCCGCCTCGACCGTGGTCGGGAATTCCGAGATCACCGCGCCCGAGGCGATGCCGGCCTCGACATGCTCGATCGTGGTGTCGTCATGGGTCGCGATCGGGATGCCGCGCGCCTGGAACATCTCGACCACGGCGCTCCAGTTGCGCCCGACATTGGCTGTTCCCTCGCGCTGGCGGACGGTGACGTCCTCCTCGAACTCGGCTTCGGTCTTGCCGTTGCCGAGCGCGTAGGTGCGCAGATGCGCGATGTCGCGCCATTGCCGCTGGCCGGGGGTATGGTCCATCAGCGAGACCAGCTGGACGAGGCTATCGTCCTGATAGGGCTCGATGTCCCTCAGCAGGTCGGGGCTGGTCAATTCGCAGCGCATGTGGATGCGATGGTCGATGCGGAAGACGTTTTCGGCGGTGCCGAGCCGCAGCGCATCCATCACATCGGCGAAGATGTCCTTGCGGTAGTCCTTGGCCGAGAAGGGCGTGCCGGCGCAGATCGCGTCATAGACGGTGGTGACGCCGGCGGCGGCCATCTGCGCATCATGGACCAGCGCCGCCGCCAGCCCGTTCGGCCAGAAGACCTTGGGGCGCGGCATGAAGTGCTTTTCCATGTTGTCGGTGTGCATCTCGACGAGGCCGGGCGCGACATAGTCGCCCTGGACGTCGATCGCTTCCGGCAGGGAGGAGCGACCCTGGTCGACCGAGCTTATGCCGCTCTCGTCGAAGGCGATGGTCCCGGTGACGACCTCGTCCTCGAGGATCAGGCGGGCATTGGTCAGGATGGTGGACATCAGGCGGCCTTCCGGAAATCGGTGATGTCGAGATAGCGGGTCGCGACAGCCTCTCGCACGGCCTCGTCATGGAAGATACCGACGATTGCCGAGCCCTGCTCGCGCGCTTCGGCGATCAGCCTGACCACGACATTGCGGTTGTTGGCATCGAGCGAGGCGGTCGGCTCGTCGATCAGCATGATCGGCGAGGGATCGACGAAGGAGCGGGCGATGTTGACGCGCTGCTGCTCGCCGCCGGAGAAGGTCGCAGGGGCGAGATCCCAGAGGCGCTGCGGCAGGTTGAGGCGGGCCAGCATCGCCTTGGCGCGTTCGCTCGCCTCCTCGGGAGAGACGCCGCGGGCGAGCAGCGGGTCGCGAACGATGTCGAGCGCCGTGACACGCGGGATCACCCGCAGGAACTGCGAGACGAAGCCGAGCGTGCGGCGGCGGATGTCGAGGACGGTGCGCGGCACGGCCGAGACGATGTCGATCTGCCGGCCGCCATGGGTGATGGCGATGGCGCCGGAGGTCGGCCGGTAATTGCCGTAGAGGATGCGCAGCAGGCTCGATTTGCCGGCGCCGGACGCGCCGGCAAGCACCAGCGCCTCGCCGGCGGCGACCGAAAAGTTGACGTTGTCGAACACCGGCAAGCGCACGCCGCCCTGATTGTGCAGGGTGAATTCCTTGGCGACGTTCTCGACGTGAATCATCGTGGTCATGATCGAGATGCCTTGCGGGTTCGGGGTGACGCGGTTGTGACGAAGGCTCCACCGTCATGCTCGCCCTTGTGGCGAGCATCCACGTCTTGAACACCGCTCTGGCAGCAGGAAGACGTGGATGGTCGGGACAAGCCCGACCATGACGGGAGAGATGGTGGCGAGAAGCTCATACGGTGAGCACCGCCGAGGTAAGCAATTGCGTGTAGGCGTGATGGGGGTCGTCGAGGACCTGGTCGGTCAGGCCTTGCTCGACGACGCGGCCATCCTTCATCACCATTAGACGATCGGTGAGCAGGCGCGCGACGGCGAGATCGTGGGTGACGATGATCGCGGCGAGGCCGAGATCGCGCACCAGCACGCGCAGCAGGTCGAGCAGGCGGGCCTGGACGGAGACGTCGAGGCCGCCGGTCGGCTCGTCCATGAAGACGAGCTTCGGCTCGGAGACCAGCACACGGGCGATCTGCAGGCGCTGCTGCATGCCGCCGGAGAACTGGCGTGGCCGGTCGTCGATGCGACCTGCCGCGATCTCGACACGCTGCAGCCAGTCGAGCGCGGTCTCGCGGATCTTGCCGTAGTGCCGCGCGCCATTGTCCATCAGGCGCTCGCCGACATTGCCGCCGGCCGAGACGTCCATGCGCAGGCCGTCGCGCGGATTCTGGTGGACGATTCCCCACGCGGTGCACATCAGCCGGCGCCGCTCCTGCTCGGCAACCGAGTAGATGTCGAGCGGCTCAGTACCGCCCCGGAACAGCACCTGCCCCTCATCGGGCTTGTCGATGCCGGCAAGGCAACGCAGCAGGGTCGACTTGCCCGAGCCGGATTCGCCGACGATCCCCAGCACTTCACCCGGCCAGAGGTCGAAGGAGACGTCGGCGCAGCCGATACGCTCGCCATAGAAGCGGGAGACACCGGCGACCGAGAGCAGTGGGGCAGGATCGAGCCCGAGTTCCTGCGGATTGACCTGCATGTTCATGGCTTGGCCTCGTCTTCGACCAGATGCAGCGCCGAGGCGTCGGCGAGCATGGCGCCGCGATGGCCCTCGGCCCGCCGCGTCTCGCAATGATGGCTGTCGGAGCAGACGAACATCCGCCCGCCCTGGTCGTCGATCACCACCTCGTCGAGATAGGAATCGGCGGCGCCGCAGAGCGCGCAGGGCTGCTCCCAGCTCTGGATGCGGAAGGGATGGTCGTCGAAGTCGAGGCTGCGCACGCTGGTATGTGGCGGCACCGCATAGATGCGCTTCTCGCGGCCGGCGCCGAAGAGCTGCAGCGCCGGCGACATCTGCATCTTCGGATTGTCGAATTTCGGGATCGGCGACGGCGCCATCACATAGCGGCCATTGACCATGACCGGGTAGTCATAGGTCGTCGTCACCTCGCCGAAGCGGGCGATGTTCTCGTAGAGCTTGACCTGCATCAGCCCGTATTCGGCCCAGGCGTGCATCTTGCGCGTCTCGGCCTCGTGCGGCTCCAGCTTCCTCAGAGGCTCGGGCTGCGGCACCTGGTAGACCATGATCTGTCCGGCCTTCAGCGGCGCCTCGGGGATGCGGTGGCGGGTCTGGATGATCGTCGCCTCATCGGTCGCCTCGGTGGTACGCGCATCGGCGGTGCGCTCGAAGAAGCGGCGGATCGAGACGGCGTTGGTGGTGTCGTCGGCGCCCTGGTCGATGACTTTCAGCGTGTCGTCCGGGCCGATGATCGCGGCGGTGACCTGGATGCCGCCAGTGCCCCAGCCACGGGCGAGCGGCATCTCGCGCGAGCCGAACGGCACCTGGTAGCCGGGAATCGCAACTGCCTTGAGCAGTGCGCGGCGGATCATCCGCTTGGTCTGCTCGTCGAGATAGGCGTAGTTGTAGGCCGGCCTGGTCTCGTCGCTGATGCTCTGGTGCACGGTCATTCCGCGGCCTCCGGCAGGGCTTCGCTCTGTTGATCGGCAAGGCGCTGCTCGCGCTCCTTGCGAATGCGGCGGATCAGTTCGAGCTCGCCCTGGAAATCGACATAGTGCGGCAGCTTGAGATGCTCGACGAAGCCGGCCGCCTCGACATTGTCGGAGTGGTAGAGGACGAATTCGTCCTGCTGGGCCGGATAGGTCGCCGCCTCCCCGAACTCGCGCGCCTTCAGCGCCCGGTCAACCAGCGACATCGACATCGCCTTGCGCTCGCTATGGCCGAAGGAGAGCCCGTAGCCACGGGTGAACTGCGGCGGCACCTCCTTGGAGCCGGCGAACTGGTTGACCATCTGGCATTCGGTCAGGGTGACGTCGCCGAGATCGACGGCGAAGCCGAGCTCCTCCGGGACGTATTCGACGGCGACCTCGCCGACACGGACCTCGCCGACGAAGGGGTGGCTGTTGCCGTAGCCGCGCTGCACGGAGTAGCCGAGGCCGAGCATGAAGCCCTCGTCGCCGCGCGCCATCGCCTGCAGGCGGACATCGCGGTCGGCCGGGAAGGTGACGGGCTCGCGGGTGAGATCGAAGGGGCGCGGATCGCCTGCCGGTGGCGCTTCCTCCTCCATCAAACCCTCGGCGCCGAGAATGTCGGGCACGCGCGGCATCGAGGCGTCGAGCGGCTGCGTGGCCGGGCGGGCCGGGCTCTCAGCCGGAGCAGCCTGATCCATCAGCGTGAAGTCGAAGAGCCGGTGGGTGTAGTCATAGGTCGGGCCGAGCACTTGGCCGCCCGGGAGGTCCTTATAGGTGGCTGAGACGCGGCGGCGGATCGACATCTTCGCGGTATCGAGCGGCTCGGAGGAGCCGAAGCGCGGCAGGGTGGTGCGATAGGCGCGCATCAGGAAGGCGGCCTCGATCGCATCGCCCTGCGCCTGCTTCAGCGCCAGCGCGGCGAGATCGGGGTCATAGAGCGAGCCCTCGTTCATGACGCGCCCGCAGGCGAGGCCCATCTGCTCGCGGATCTGCGCGACGCCGAGCTCCGGCACGTTCTCATCGCCGCGACGTGCCTCGGCGACGAGATCATGGGTTGCGAGGATGGCGGCTTCGCCGCCTTTGACCGCGACATACATTAGTAACGCTCCCGGCGGGGCATCAGCGGATCTCCACGATTTGCGTCGAGCGCGGCAGGCCGAGCACCTGCGCGCCATGGACCAGCAGAACGTCGACACCGAGCGGGTAGACTGCAGCGTTGTCTTCGACCTCGGCCCAGAAGGCGGGGCGCAGGCCAGTCGGGGCGATGCTGCGCTGGCCGGCGATCCCGGGGCCTTCGAGCGTGACGGCCTCGCCACCGTCGAGCCCGGCACACTGGACGAGCACCGTGGTCGAGCGATCGGGGAACTGATCGTCGCCGGCATTGAAGGCGGCGAGCTTCGGCTCGGTCGCGGCGCCGTCGATCACGGCGAAGGCCGCCTTGGCGGGATCGTCGACGAGTGCGGCGCCACAATGGAAGCGCAGCCAGGCGCCGGCAGGACCGTCGCGCAGGGCGGCCGGCAGCCAGATCGGGGTCTCGTAATCGGCCAGCGTCAGCAGCGCGACGGCAGTCGCCGGCTCGAGCCCTGCGGGCGGCACGACCGCATCGCCGAGATCGCAGGCGAGGCCAGGCTCCGAGAGCGCGGCCAGCAGAGCGCGGAAGGCGCCTTGCGATTGGAAGACCGGGTCGGCGAAGCCGGCGCCGATGAGGGTGTCGTTGGGAGTCATCAGCCGCCCCTGACCAGCGTGAAGAAATCGACCTTGGTGGCAGCCGCCTTGCGCGAGGCGAGTTCGCGGGCTGCCTGCTGCTTCTGCGCCAGCGCGAAGACGCCGCGCCGCAGCGGGCCGGTCTCGATCTCGCTTTGGAGGAGCGCGTCGGTGACAGCGGCGAGGCGCGCCTTGCGCCCGTCGCGGCCGAGTGCATAGGAGAAGCCCATGGCGCCGCCTTCCAGCCGGACGACGCAGCGCGTCACCGTCGCCTCGCCGAGGTTGAAACGGCGGCCGGCGCCGCCGGCGCGACCCTCGACCATGACGGTGCCGGTCTCGGGCGCCTTGAGCAGTTCATGCGTCGGCAACGGCCCGGCCTGCTGCAGCAAGGCGTCGATCTCGCCTTGCGTTGCACGAGCCAGCACTGCCATCCAATGCTGGCGTGTTGCGATGTCCGTCATGCCGTGTCGGCCTCTCGCCAAGCGCTAATGTCTAGACTAAGATAAGTCTGCCGCTTGAAAAGGTCTATACATTTTGGATGAAATTTTGATGACGGGAACGCCGGACAATCAGGGCGGCGATGGTGGCACGGCCTGGCGGCGGATCGCCGACGCGCTGGCGGCTTCGATCGAGCAGGGCGAATACGAGCCCGGCGACACGCTGCCGGCCTCGGTCGCGCTGGCCGAGCGCTATGGCGTGCACCGGCATACGGTACGCCAGGCCTTCCGACATCTCGCCGAACGTGGATTGGTCACGGTCTCACGCGGCCGTGGCACGCAGGTGACGGCGCCGCGCTTCCCTTACAAGCTCGGCCGCCGCGTCAGCATGCGCACCAATTTCGGGGCTGCAGGCATCGCGGTGTCGGGTGCTGTGCTGGCGTCAGAGATCGTCGCCGGTGAGGCGGAGCATTGCGCGCTGCTCGGGCTGCCCGCGGGCACGCCGCTCTGGGCGATCGAGACCTTGAGCCGGGCGGGCGGCACGCCGGTCGGCACCGGCATCCACTATCTCAGCGTCGAGCGCTTCCCGCGCTTCGACGAGATTCTGACCGAGGCCGGATCATCGATCACCGCCGCTTTCAAGGCCTGCGGAATCTCCGATTACGTCAGGCGCTCGACGCGGCTGGCGGCGCGGCTCGCCGGGGAGCGCGAGGCGGCGCTGCTCAAGATCGAGCCGGGCGCGGCCGTGCTGACCTCGGATGCGATCGACGCTCTGCCCGACCTGACGCCGATCCACATCGTCAACAGCGTCTTCGCCGGCGAGCGCATGGAGATGGTGGTCGAGCCGTTTGAAGAATCTCCTTCTCCCCTCGGGGGAGAAGGTGGCAGCGCGAAGCGCTGACGGATGAGGGAAGAACGGCCGTAACCTGCCGTCGTCTTACCCGGTCGTACTGCCCTCATCCCCCTGCCGGGACCTTCTCCCCCGAGGGGAGAAGGCGGATGTTAGATCGCCCGCTTGCCGATGATCGCGAAGCGCAGCCTGTTCGAGAGGAAGTCGATCGCCGTCACCGCCGCCAGGACGAGCAGGATCAGGAAGGAGACCTGCTGCCATTCGAGCGTGCGGATCGTCTCGGCGAGATAGAGGCCGATGCCGCCGGCGCCGACGATGCCGATGATGGTCGAGGAGCGGGTGTTCGACTCGATGTAATAGAGTACCTGGCTGGCGATCACCGGCAACACCTGCGGGATCAGGCCGAAGCGGATCTCGTGCAGCTTGCCACCGCCGACCGATGCGACGCCGTCGACCGGCTTGCGGTCGGCCGATTCGATCGCTTCGGAAAACAATTTGCCGAAGGCGCCGAGATCGCTGGTCATGATCGCCAGCATGCCGGCGAACGGGCCGAGGCCGACGACATTGACCCAGATCAGCGCCCAGATCAGCGCGTCGACGCCGCGCACCGTGTCGAGCGAGCGCCGGGCGAAGAAATGCACTATGCGGTTGGCGACGACGTTCTTGGCGGCGAGGAAGCCGAGCGGGAAGGCGAGGATCGCCGCCAGGATCGTGCCGAGGAAGGCGATGGCGATGGTCTCGAACAGAGCCTTGACGAAGATGATGGCGCGGGCGAGCGAACCCGGGTCCGGCGGCAGCATCAGCACGACGAAGCTGCCGAGATTGGAGAAGCCGGCGATGATCTTCCAGAGCGAGGTCTCGAGTGTCGTCAGCCCGTAGAGGAAGAGCCCGACCAGGCCGCCGATGACGGCGATGGTGATGAGCTTGGTCTTCAACGAGCCGTCGATCGCGTCCTTGTGGCGGGCGATCAGCGCGGCGCGGTCATTGGGCGAGAGGGCGAGCGTCATTTGCCGTGCTCCAGGCTGAGCAGCGCATGGCGCAGGCGCTCGGTGCCGTAATCGATCAGCATCACCGTGACGATGATCAGCAGGAGGATGGCGCTGACATCGGTGAAGTAGAATTTGCGGATCGCCTCGATCAGGTCCTGGCCGATGCCGCCGGCGCCGACGAAGCCCATGATCGAGGCGCCGCGGACATTGATCTCGAAGCGCAGCAGCGCATAGCTGGCGAAGTTCGACAGCACTTGCGGCACCACCGCGAAGCGGATGGTCTGCCACCAGCCGGCGCCGGTCGCGGTCAGGCCGTCGACCGGCTTCATGTCGATGTTCTCGACCACTTCCGAGAACAGCTTGCCCATCGCGCCCATGGTGTGGATGGCGATGGCGAGCACGCCGGGCAACGGGCCGAGGCCGAAGGCGATGACGAAGATCAGCGCGAAGACGATTTCGGGGACGGTGCGGCAGAATTCGAGGAAGCGGCGCGTGCCCCAGCGCAGCCAGGGTGAGCGCCCGAGGTTGCTGGCGGCGGTGAAGCAGAGCAGGAAGCCGCCGATGGCGCCGAGCACGGTACCGATATAGGCGATCAGCAGCGTCTGCCAGAGCAGCTTGAGCCAACCGTTGAGGCCCCAATACCATTCCTTGAGATCGGCTCCGAGCGTCGCGAAGCGCAGGGTCGGCATGGTCTCGAGGATGTATTTCGGGAAGCGCCAGGCGTTCTCGGCGAATTTCGCGAAGTCGACCTCGGCGCCGATGCCGGCGAGCATGACGCAGGCGATGAAGACGCCCAAGCCGAGCAGGGTCTGGAGCCGCTTGGCCGCCATTTCGCGCCGATAGAGCTCGGCATGGGCGGCGATGGCCGGGTCGTTGCGATCGATCGCGAGTGTCATGATGGGTCCGTCGCCGGAGGAGGGGGCGGCGAGTAGGCGCCGCGGCCGTCATGCTCGCCCTTGTGGCGAGCATCCACGTCTTGAACACCGCACGCGATCAGTGAAGCGAAGACGTGGATGGTCGGGACAAGCCCGACCATGACGGGTAGCGGGTATGGAGACTTACGACGACTTCTTCTTGCGGAGAGCGTCGACGAACTTGTTCAGCTCGATGATCGGGTCGTAGGCCTTGTTGTCGACGGCGACGAGCGGGCCCTGCTTGCCTTCATAGATCTTGTCGAAGGCGGCCTTGTCCTTGGTGGCGAGGTTGAGGACGGCGTCGCGGATCTTGGTCTTCAGCTCGGTCGGGAGTTCGCTGAGGTAAGCCATCGGCGAGTTCACGATCTGCTCGGACTTGTAGATGATCCGGAAATCGTCCGCCTTGACCATCTTCTTGCGATCCATGCGCAGCAGGTTGGATTCCTGCTCGTCGTTCCACCAGTTGGCGGCGATGTCGACGGTGCCTTGCTGCAGGGCGATGACCGCGTTCTCGTGGCTGCCGGTGTAGACGACCTTGCCGAAATAGGTCTCCGGCTCGATCTTCATGCCGTCGAGCGCGAAGCGCGGGACGTTGTTGCCGGAGGTCGAGTTCGGGTCGACCAGGCCGAGGTTCTTGCCCTTCAAGTCCTCGATCTTCTGATAGGGCGAGTCCTTCTTCACGTAGAAGACCGAGTAGTAGCCCTTGGTGCCGTCGAGGTTGGTCTCGATCGCAAAGGCGTCGATCTTGGCGCCGGTCATCAGCGCGCGGGCGAAGGAGGCGGGGCCGTACATGCCGATATGGATGTTGCCGGCGCGCTGGCCCTCGATGATCGCGGCGTAGTCGTTGGCGATGCGCAGGGTGACCTTGGTGCCGAGCTCCTTCGCGAGATAGTTCACGAAGGGGGTGTAGCGCTCGACGACGCCCGAAGCGTTCTCGGCCGGGATGATGGCGAAGACGAGCTCGGGATACTTGGCCTTCCAGTCCTGGGCGAAAGCCGGGGCAGCGAGGGTTGCGGCAAGGCCGGCGGCGGCGAGCGTGAGGGTATGACGACGGGTCAGCATGGTGGTGCTCCTTTGAAAGACAATCGGCAGTGAAGGGAAGGGATAGGCTCAGATCGTAGGCTTCGGCGCAGAGTGGCCGGGTCAGGCGGCGCTCTGCTTGGCGCGCTTGGCTTCCTCGGTGGCGATCGCCTCGAGCGCGTCGAGCGCTTCGGCGCCGGCATCCTTGGCCTCGATGCCGTAGAGCTCGGCGGCGAGCTCGCTGGTCAGGGCGTGCGGCGGGCCGTCGAACACGACCTTGCCGGCGGCCATGCCGATCAGGCGGTCGCAGTACTTCGCGGCGATATCGAGATGGTGGAGATTGCTGATCACGGTGATGCCGTCCTCGCGGTTGATGCGGAACAGCGCGTCCATGACGATCTGGGTGTTGCGCGGGTCGAGCGAGGCGATCGGCTCGTCGGCGAGGATGATCTTGGGTTCCTGCACCAGCGCGCGGGCGATGGCGACGCGCTGCTGCTGGCCGCCGGAGAGCGTCTCGGCGCGCTGGGCGAGAAGATGGCCCATGTCGAGCCGTTCGAGGGCGGCGATGGCGCGGACCTTGTCGTCCTGGGAGAAGCTCTTGACCAGCGTCAGCGCCGCCGAGCGATGGTTGAGGCGGCCGAGCAGCACATTGGTCAAAACGTCGAGGCGGCCGACCAGGTTGAACTGCTGGAAGATCATCGCCGTGTCGCGCCGCCAGCCGCGCAGCGCCGCGCCGCGCAGGGCCGTGACGTCACGATCCTCGCTGAGGATGCGGCCCTCGCTGGCGTCGGCGAGGCGGTTGAGCATGCGCAGCAGTGTCGACTTGCCGGCGCCCGAGCGGCCGATGATACCGACCATCTCGCCGCGCGGAATCGACAGGGTGACGTTGTCGACGGCGGCCTTGCCACCGAAACGCTTGGTCAGACCCTCGATACGCAGCATCAACACTCTCCCGCGATTGCGGGACGATGCGGTATCGGCGGCAGATGACAGCGCCGTGACAGGAGGCGGAGCATTCCGGGACGATCAAGCCCGGAACACGGTCATCAAACGTCAACCATGTCGCTCGGGCCGTGGCTCGAGCTGCTGCGTCAGGCTCCGCGCAGGAGCAGATCGACGCAGGCTGCGACGTAGGTCTTGCACTCGGCCGGCGGCGCCCGCTCGATGCCGAGCAGGCCGCGCACCTGGTGGAAGCCGCGCAACATGCCAATGAACTGCTCGGCGAGCCGGTCCGCCTCCTCGCGAGCAAGCACACGCGACAGGCCATCACCCGATCGTGAACGCTGCGCGAGCAGAGCGGAGAGATCCGTGATCATGCGTCCCGCTCCGGCCTCATAGGCTGCCTGTCCCAATTCGGGAAAGCGAGCGGTTGCTCCGATGATGAGGCGGTGCAGATCGAGCGAGGCGGGATGCAGCATCATCGCCATGGCATCCTCGCCGAGGCGCTGCAGAATGCTGCGCAGATCACCGGTTTTGCTGCGCGGGCGGCGCAGCGGAATCGTCAATTTTTCAGTGAGTTCGCTGCAGATCGCCAGGAACAGCGCCTGCTTGTCCGCGAAATGGCTGTAGATGGTCTGCTTGGAGACGCCGGCACGCTGCGCGATCTGGTCGAGGCTGGCGCGGTCGAAGCCTTCGGCCAGGAACGTCTCGGAAGCAGCCTTGGTGATCGCGTCATGTTTATCCGGCCGTGATTTTTCGGCCGGCATCTGTCTTGCTTCTGCAGCGGGGGCGCTACCGCGTCCGTGCATTGTTCATTCCGTCACGCTTCCGCCCTCAAAGGGTGCTTATCAAACTAGACCGTCCAGTCTAGAATATGTCCGTACTACCGGAGCGTCCAGCCTGATGAAGCGTTTTCTCCTCCTTATCCTGATCGCCGGGCTGGCGGGTGGCGGGTATTACGGTTACCGCTACCACTACAAGCCGAGCAACCAGCAGGCGCAGGCGCAAGGCGTCTCTCCTGCGCAAAGTCCGGCCGTTCCGGTCGAGGTCGGCACGATCGAGCTCACCTCCGTGGCCGAGGAGGTCGAGGCGCTCGGAACGCTGGCGGCCGACGAATCCGTGGTGATCGCTCCCGAGATCGCGGGCCGTGTCGTCTCGCTCGGCTTCAAGGAAGGCGAGCGGGTCAACAAGGACCAGCCGCTGGTCATGCTCGACACCGCCATCCTCGATGCGGAGCTGAAGCAGGCGCAGGCCGATCTTTCGCTGGCGCGCGACACCTATGAGCGTAACCGTTCGCTGGTGCAGCGCGGCGCCGGCACCCAGGTGGCGCTGGAGCAGTCGACTGCGCAGCTCGCCTCGCAGGAGGCGCGCCTGCAGCTGGCTCAGGCCAAGCTCGCCTTTGCGACGATCAAGGCGCCGTTCACCGGTGTGGTCGGCTTGCGCGCGGTCGGCGTCGGTGACTTCGTCTCCATCGGCAAGCAGCTGATCACGCTGACCAACATCGATCCGATCAAGGTCGATTTCCGCGTGCCGGAGATCTACCTGACGCAGCTCAAGGTCGGCCAGCCGATCCAGCTCAAGGTCGATGCGGTGCCCGACCGGCCCTTCGCCGGCAAGATCTTCGCGATCGATCCGGTGGTCGACATCAACGGTCGTGCGGTCAGGCTGCGCGCCACCGTGCCCAATGCCGACCTCGTCCTGAAGCCCGGCCTGTTCGCCCGCGTGACCATCATGGTCGACAAGCGCGAGAATGCACTGGTCATCCCGGAGACGGCGGTGGTGCCGGACGGTCTCAGCAAGACGGTCTTCATCGTCGAGAACGGCAAGGCCAAGCGCCTGCCGGTCGAGCTTGGCAAGCGCCTGACCGGCAAGGTCGAGGTGGTCAAGGGGCTGAAGGCCGGGGTGCAGATCGTCACCGCCGGGCAGATGCGCCTGCGCGAGGGGGCGACCGTCTCGATCAAGGAACGGACCGTGGTCCAGACCAGCTCGCTGCCGGGCGCCGTGCAGCGATGAGCCTGTTTGAGCTTTTCGTCCGCCGGCCGGTCCTTTCGACCGTCCTCAGCCTGCTCGTCGTCCTGATCGGCTTCGTCTCCTATACGCGCCTGACGGTGCGCGAATACCCGAACATCGACGAGCCGATCGTCTCGGTGCAGACGGTCTATCGCGGCGCCAGCGCCGAGATCATCGAGACGCAGGTCACGCAGATCCTGGAGAACTCGATCGCCGGCATCGAAGGCATCGAGATCATCAACTCGACCAGCCGCCAGGAGCGCAGCCAGATCTCGGTGCGTTTCCGGCCGGATGTCGATCCCGACGTGGCGGCGTCCGATGTGCGCGACCGCGTCAGCCGCGTGCGCGGCCGCATGCCCGACGAGATCGACGAGCCGATCATCGCCAAGGTCGAGGCTGACGCCCAGCCGGTGATGTACCTGTCGCTGACCAGCTCGCGGCACTCGCCGCTGGAGCTGACCGACTTCGCCGACCGCTTCATCGCCGACCGCGTCCAGAACATCACCGGTGTCGCCGAGGTCCGCATCCTCGGCCAGCGCCAATACGCCATGCGCATCTGGCTCGATCGCGCCCGGCTCGCCGCCTACAACATCACCGTCCAGGAGATCGAGGCGGCGCTGCGCGCCCAGAACGTCGAGATTCCCTCCGGCCGGATCGAGAGCAACGACCGCGAATTCACCGTGCTCTCGCAGACCAGCCTGAACACGCCCGAGCAGTTCCGCGAGATCACGGTCAAGGACGCCAACGGCTTCCCGGTCAAGCTGCGCGACATCGCCAAGGTCGAGCTCGGCGCGCGCGAGGAGCGCAATGCCGCCTGGTTCCGCGGCAACCCCTCGGTGACGATCGGCATCGTCAAGCAGGCGACGGCCAATCCGCTCGACGTCTCCGCCGGCGTCGTCGCCGCGCTGCCGAGCATCCGCGAGGATTTGCCCGACGGCATGGCGATCGCGACCTCCTATGACACCTCGATCTTCATCGATCGTTCGATCAAGGCGGTCTACACCACGATCGGCGAGGCGGTCGTCCTCGTCGTCCTGATCATCTTCCTGTTCCTGCGTTCGCTGCGCGCGACGCTGATCCCGCTCGTGACGATTCCTGTCTCGCTGATCGGCGCCTTCGCGCTGATGTATGCGATGGGGTTCACCGTCAACACGCTGACCCTGCTCTCGATGGTGCTCGCTATCGGTCTTGTCGTCGACGACGCGATCGTCGTGCTCGAGAACATCCACCGCCACATCGAAGAAGGGATGGAGCCGACCAAGGCGGCGATCAAGGGCATCAACGAGATCGCCTTCGCGGTCGTCGCGATGACGCTGACGCTGGTTGCGGTCTATGCGCCGATGGCCTTCTCGACCGGGCGTACCGGCAAGCTCTTCGTCGAGTTCGCGCTGACGCTCGCCGGCGCGGTGCTGGTCTCGGGCTTCGTCGCGCTGACGCTGACGCCGATGATGTGCGCCAAGCTGCTGAAGCACCATGACAAGCACAATTGGCTCTACAATATCCTGGAGCGCTTCTTCGAGGCGCTCGCCAGCGGCTATCGTCGCTCGCTGCGTTTTGCACTGTCGGTCAGGCCGCTGGTCGTGCTGCTGGCGCTCGGCGTTGCCGGCGGTAGCTATTTCTTCTTCACCAACCTGCGCTCGGAGCTCGCGCCGGTCGAGGATCGCGGCACCATCACCGCGATCGGCGTTGCGCCCGAGGGCGCGACTATGGCCTTCACCGCCGACTATGCAAGGCGCGTCGAGGACTATTTCAGCAAGATCCAGGAGGTCGAGACCTATCTCGTCATCGTCGGCTTCCCCGACGTGACGAGGGCGATCGCCTTCGCGCGTCTGAAGCCCTGGGAAGAACGCCAGCGCAAGCAGCAGAATCTCGTCGCCGAGATCAATAAGGGGCTGTCGCAGATTCCCGGCATCCGCCTGTTCGCGACCAATCCGCCCTCGCTCGGCCAGGGCGGCGCCAACAGCAAGCCGGTCGAGTTCGTGCTGCGCTCCTCCGATCCTTACGTGACGATCAAGGAGAACGTCGACAGGCTGATCGCCGAGGTCCAGGGCAATCCGGCGCTGACCAATATCGAGACCAACCTCATCCTCGACAAGCCGCAGATCAAGGTCTCGATCGACCGCCAGCGCGCCGCCGATCTTGGCGTCGGCGTCGACGTGATCGGCCGCACCATGGAAACGCTGCTCGGCGGCCGCCAGGTCACGCGCTTCAACATGAATGGCGAGCAATACGACGTCATGCTGCAAGTCGCGGGTGCTGAGCGCAGCACGCCGCAGGCGCTGCAGTCGATCTATCTGATGGGCCGCGGCGGCCAGGCGGTGCAGCTCTCCAGCCTCGTCCAGATCGAGGAGAACGTCGCGCCCAAGGAGCTGATCCGCTTCAACCAGCTGCGTTCGGCGACGATCACCGCCGTGCCCGGGCCGGGCTACTCGCTCGGCGATGCCTTGAACGTGCTGGAGCAGGGGGCGGCCAAGGTGCTGCCGGCCTCGTTCCAGACCGACTATTCCGGCCAGAGCCGCGAGTTCAAGCAGTCGGGCTCGTCGATCCTGCTCGTCTTCCTGCTGGCGCTCGGCTTCATCTATCTGGTGCTGGCGGCGCAGTTCGAGAGCTTCGTCGACCCCGTGGTGATCATGGTGTCCGTGCCGCTCTCGATCACTGGCGCGCTCGCGGCGCTCTATTTCTCAGGCGGCACGCTCAACGTCTACAGCCAGATCGGCCTGATCACCCTGGTCGGCCTGATCACCAAGCACGGCATCCTGATCCTCGAATTCACCAACCAGCTGCGCGAGGAAGGGCACGAGATGATCGACGCCCTGGTCGACGCGGCGGAATTGCGCCTGCGGCCGATCCTGATGACGACGGGCGCGATGGTGCTGGGTGCGGTGCCGCTGGCGCTGGCGGAAGGCGCCGGTGCCGAAAGCCGCTCGCAGATCGGCTGGGTGATCGTCGGCGGCATGACCTTCGGCACGCTGCTCACGCTCTATGTCGTGCCGGTCGCCTACAGCTACATGGCGCGGACCAAACACGGCTCGCGCCATGCCCCGGCCGAGGCGCACCCGCAGCCGGCGGAATGATCGGCGATCCGGGTAGAGGATATCCGGATAGCCCATAGCGGAAACCTCTATTCGCTTTCGCCGGCGGCGGCCGCTAACCCGTCCGGCGGCGGCGCTCAATGAGCGAGAACTCAGGCAGCCGCCCGTAACCTGAACGGGAGGAACGGCATGAGGATCGGTTTCTGGCTCAAGGCTGCGGCGTTCGCTGCCTCCATGGCAAGCGCGGTCGCACAGGCGCAGAATTTCCCGAGCAAGCCGGTCACCATGTTGATCCCGTTCGCCGCAGGTGGGCCGACCGACGTGGTCGGGCGTCTCGTCGGCGAGCATATGAGCCGCACGCTCGGCCAGCCGGTGATCATCGAGAATGCGGTTGGTGCCGCCGGCACGCTGGCCGGGCAGCGCCTGATGGCCTCGCCCGCCGACGGCCATGTCATCCTGATCGGCCATACCGGCACGCATGCCGCAGCGGTCTCGCTCAATCCCAACCTGAAATACCGGCCGGTCGAGGATTTCGCTCCGGTCGGGCTGGTCAACACCAACCCGATCTTCCTGACCGTGCGCAAGACCCATCCGAGCGCGACGCTCTCCGAGTTCGTCACCTGGGTGAAAGCGAACGAGAAGGCGGCCAGCAACGCCCATGCCGGCGTCGGCTCGGTCAGCCACACCACCTGCCTGCTGTTTAACACCGTCGTCGGGGTCAAGCCGAACGGCGTGCCCTATCGCGGTACCGGCCCGGCGATGAACGACCTCGTTGCCGGCCAGGTCGACTATCTCTGCGACCAGGCGGTCAATGTCGCTCCGCAGCACCGCGCCGGCACGATCAAGACGCTCGCCGTCGCCTCGACTGCCCGCGCGACGGCGCTGCCGGACGTGCCGACCAGCACGGAAGCCGGCGTGCCCGGCTTCAAGGTCGAGGTTTGGAACGCCATGTTCGCGCCGAAGGACACGCCGGCGCCGGTCGTCGCCAAGCTGAATGGAGCGCTGAAAGCAGCCCTTGCCGATGCGACGGTCAAGGCCAAGCTCAACGAGCTCGGCGCCGAAATCCCCTCGGCCGAACTGCAGGAGCCGGCTGGCCTGCGCAGCTTCGTCGGCGCCGAGATCGAGCGCTGGGCGCCGATCATCAAGGCGAGCGGCGTCAAGATCGAGTGAGGACTACTGCAGCCTAACCGAAACACTCTCGCTGGCGCCGGCGGCGTCGATCACCGAGATGCGCACGAAACCCTTGCCGGGTGGCTGCCAGGCGGCTTCCCGGCGCTTCACCGCCGCCATCACCGGCGCGCCGTCGACCAGCCAGGTGAAAGGGGCGACGCCGCCGGAGACCTTGAGGTTGAGCTGCGGGGCACCGTCGACCGCCGAGGCGGAAAGATCGATCTTCGCGCCCTCGGGTGGGAAGGCGAGCTTGAGGCCGGGCGTGGCCAGAGCTGCGACCGTCTTTGGTACGTCCTGGCGTAAGTGCCGCAGCGGCGGCGGCAAGGTCGCGCTGCTGGCGGCGATCGTGCCCGGCGGCTGCACGAAGGGGTGTGGGTCGAGGCCGATGCGCGCGAAGGCGTCGAACAGGATCGGCGCCGCGACGACCCGCCCGACGAGGCCGGGCACCGCGGCATTGTCGGGCCGGCCGACCCAGACGCCGATCGTATGCTTGCGGTCGAAGCCGACGGCCCAGGCGTCGCGATAGCCATAAGACGTGCCGGTCTTGTAGGCGATCCGGCCCGGCGGGGCGTTGAGTGGCGACGGCGCGCCGAGCAGCGTATCGGCGACATACCAGGCGGCGACCGGCTCGACGAGGCGCAAAGGCGGCTCGGCCACGCCGCTCGCCGGCTTCACATGCAGCGGCACCACTTCGCCGCCACGGGCGAGGCCGACATAGAGCCGGGTCAGGTCGGAGAGCGTGATGCCGAGGCCGCCTAGACCGATGGCAAGGCCGGGTGCGCCGCCATCCTTGGGCATGGCGATCGCCGCGCCGGCATCCTTCAACCGCGACAGGAAGCGCTGCGGGCCGACGGCCGAGAGCAGCTCGACAGCCGGCAGATTGAGCGAGAGCTGCAGCGCCTTGCGGGCGCTGACCATGCCCTGGAAACCGAGGTCGAAATTCTCGGGAACATAGAGACCGTAGCGGGTCGGCCGGTCCTCCAGCATGGTCTCGGGATGGGCGAGACCGTTGTCGAAGGCGAGCGCGTAGATGAAGGGTTTTAGCGCCGAGCCGGGCGAGCGCAGCGCCTGTGTCAGGTCGAGCGAGCCGGCGCGTCCGGCGTCGAAATAATCGACACCGCCGACCGAGGCGCGGACCTCGCCGGTCTCGTTGTCGGCGACGAGGATGGCGATCGAGAGCTGCGGGCCTTGGCCGATGGCGCGCTCGCGGGCGAGCTGTTCCAGGCTCGCTTGCCAGCGCGCATCGATGGTCAGGCGCTGGCTGCGCTCACCTGGCGCCTCGGCGACGACCTGCTCGGCCGTATGCGGGGCGAGATTGGGGAAGGGCTTGCGTGCCGTCGGCACCGGCTCTTCGCGCGCGGCGGCGACCTCGTCGGAGGTCGCAAGCCCTGCGGCTTCGACCCGGGCGAGCACGCGCTCGCGCGCCTTTCGCGCGGCGTCCGGGAAACGGTCGGGCCGGCGCGTCTCCGGCGATTGCGGCAGGGCGACGAGCAGCGCCGCTTCGGCGGTCGAGAGCCGCTTCGGCTCCTTGCCGAAATAGGCGAAGCTCGCGGCGCGCACCCCTTCGAGATTGCCGCCGAACGGGGCGAGGGTGAGATAGAGGTCGAGAACTTCAGTCTTGCTGAAGCGCCGGTCCAGCTCGACCGCGCGCACCGCCTGCCGGAGCTTGGCGGATAACGAGCGTTCCTGGCGCGGCTCGAGCAGACGGGCGACCTGCATGGTCAGCGTCGAGCCGCCCGAGACGATGCGGCCGTTCGCCAGCATCTGCGCGGCCGCCCGCACCACGCCGAGCGGGTCGATGCCGGCATGATCGTCGAAGCGCTTGTCCTCGAAGGCCTTGAGCATGGCGAGGTAGCGCGGATCGACGTCATCGGCGCCGACCGGCAGCTTCCAGCGCCCGTCACTGGTGACGAAGGGGCGCAGCAGCTTGCCCTCGCGGTCGAGCACTACGGTCGAACGGTCGCGCGCGGCGGCGAAGTCGATCGGGGGGAGGGTGGAGGCGTACCAGACGAGGGAGGCAGCGGTTGCGGCCACCAAGGCTAGAGCGCCTGCGCCAGCAAAGGCGAGCCGACGCGGCCAGGCGCGCTTTCCTTCTCCCCTCGGGGGAGAAGGTGGCAGCGCGAAGCGCTGACGGATGAGAGCCGCCCAGCTTGCGGCAAGCCCACCACCTGTCGCGCCGGCCCTCACCCCATCCCTCTCCCCTGAGGGGAGAGGGGGCTCCGTCGCGCTTGGCCCTTCGTGCGGCGCGCTCACTTCAGACCTACCTTGCCGACGTGATCTCGATCGTGCCGAAGCCCGTCCTGCCAAAACGGTCCGGCCGGTACATGTCCTCGATCACCGCCGCCGGGGCGACATAGCGGCCGGGCGAGACAGCCCGGGCGATATAGGCGACCGTATAGGACAGCGGGGCATTCTTGCCGCCATTGCGCTCGAAAGCCGCGACGAAACGGTCGTCGCGCGCCTCGGTATGGACAGGCGAGACCTCCTGCTTCAGCCAGTTCAAGCCCTCGACCGAAGCGCCCTCGGTCAGCTTGGCGTTCTCGATCTCGAGGCCGGCTGGAACGGGATCGACCAGCAGCAATCGGCCATAGCGCGAGGTGGGCTCGGTGACCTTGAGCGCGACGACATAGCGCTCGTTCTGGCGCAGGCGCGAGGGATCGACCCGCTCGCCCTTCATGGTGAAGAGCGTGCGCTCCAGCCCAAAACCCTGGTTGAGGGCCGGTTCCGGCGTCGACGGGATGCCGGAGACGGTGATCACGGCATTGGCCGAGGCGGTGCCGGGATTGCCGATCACGAGAGGCTTCGCCTCAAGCGAGGCCTGTGGGACCGTGCGGTAGAAGGCGCCCTTGCGCTCGGCGCCGTCGACGGTCAGCGCCATGCCCTCGGCGTCCTTGGCCATGGCGGCGGCGGCCATCGCCATCCACATGTTCTCCTGCGTCGAGGTGTAGCGCGCGTTCTGGCGCGCGTTCTGGACGACATCGGCGGCGCGGGAGAGATCGGCGCGCTCGCCCTTGCTCTCGGCGATCAAAGTGAGGATGCCGGCGCCGTCGCGCAGCCGCGATCCATAATCGGGGCGTGACAGGCCGTCATCGCTGGCCTGCTGCAGCGTTCCCAGCGCGCTGCTGAAAGCCGCGCGGCCGCGGGTGCGGTCGCCGAGCAGCGAGAGCGCGGCGCCGATCTGGGCGCGGGCGAGGGGTGAGCCGAAATCGCCGAGCTTGTTGTCGGCGAGATAGCGCAGATCGCCCATCACCGGCCGCCCATTGCGGGCGAGCACGTAGAGCGCATAGGCGATGCCGGCGGCATCCTCCTTGTTGATCTCGCTGGTGTTGACGACCTGGTTGCGCAGGCGGTCGAGCGCCATGTTGAACGCCGTCTGCGGCACCGCGAACTGGCGCTCGCGGGCGCGGGTCAGGAAGTCGGTGACGAAGGCGTCGAGCCAGAGATCCTCGCCGCCGACGCCCCAGAGGCCGAAGGAGCCGTTATTGCCCTGGCGGGCGAGCACACGCTCGATCGCGGCGGTGACGCGCTCATCGGCATTGCCGTCGAGTGCGAGGCTTTCCATGGTGGCGAGCCGGTTGACCACCAGCAGTGGCAGCGCCCGGCTGATGGTCTGCTCGGTGCAGCCATAGGGGTAGCGGTCGAGCGCCTTCAGCACGGCGGCGACGTCGAGCGCCGCGACCGGCGAGACCGAGACCGAGACCGCGCCGGAATCCGGCACGAGATCCGCCATCAAATCGGAGGAGACGGTGAGCGAGCCGCCGCCCGGGATCGGGCGGACGATCCGGCGCGCGATCGTCTGGGTCGAGGGCTGCACCCGCACGGCGAGGTTCTGCACGGTACCGATGCCGTTGGGGCCGGTGACCTTGACGTCGAAGCTGGCGCGGCCGAGGCCGGCGGCGGTGACCGGGATCGTCAGCGAGCTCTTGGCGCCGGCGGCCATGGTCATGCTGCGGCGGGTCGCGTCGGCCGCGACCACGACCGGGCCCTTGACGTCGAGATCGACGAGATAGGAGCCGGCCGGCCCCTCGACATTGTCGATCTGCAGGTGGAAGCGCGACTGGTCGCCGAGCGCCAGGAAGCGCGGCAGCGTCGCCTGGGCCACGATCTGGTCGCGCACGAAGACGTCGGCGCTGGCCTGGCCGGTGCGGCCGGCGCTCCAGGCCACCGCCATGACGCGCACGGAGCCGTTGAAGGCCGGCAGTTCGAAGTCGATCTTGGCGGTGCCGTCCGGCCCGAGCTTGACCACGCCGGAATAGCGCGCCAGCGGCTCCTGCGTCGGCGCCTCGCCATTGAGCTGCGGGGCGGCGTCGCCGCCGGAGCGGATCGCGCCGCGCGCGCCCTGCATGCCGTCGATCAGGTAGCCGTAGAGGTCGCGCAGTTCATGGCCGAGCTGGCGCTGGCCGAAGAAGTATTTGGTCGGATCGGGGCTCTCGAAGCGGGTCAGGTTGAGGATGCCGATATCGACCGCGGCGACGGTGATGAAGGCTTCTTCGCCTGCTTTCGCGCCCGTGACCTTGACCGGGAGCGACAGCGTCGAGAGCGGGCGCACGAGGTTGGGCGCGCCGAGATCGATGGCGAGGTTGCGCTCCTCCTTGCCGACGCTGAACCAGGCGAGGCCGATGGCGCGGCCGGGCATGCGTTGCGCCGCCGTGTCCATGGGGCGATGGGCCAGCACGACGAGATAGGCGCTGGCGCCCCAGTCGGACTTGGCGGGGATGGTCACCGTCGTGCCATTGGCCGGCACGTCGACGGTGCGAATCTCGGCGACGCGATCGCTCATCACCGCCAGCGTCGCCTTGCCGGCGAAGCGCGGGGTGAGGCGCACCTGCATGCTCTCGCCATTGGCATAGGACGGCTTGTCGAGGGCGACGTCGAGCACATCCGGCTGGTCGGCGGTCTTCTCGGTCTCGTAGCCGACATTGAAGGAGACGCTGGTCTCGGTCGCCTCGCCGCCGTCGGCGCTGACGTCGAGCCGGTAATTGCCCCACTGCACGGGGGCGGCGATGCGGGCCGGAGCGTTCTCGGCGACGGCGATCTCGCCATCGGCGACGCGGCGGGTCGTCTTCACACCCTCATAGTTCCAGCGGCCGTCTTGGTAGAACCACTGATAGTTGCGGGTGACCTTGGACAGCGTCCATTTCACGCCCTGGCGAGCGATGCGGCGGCCGTCGCCCTGCGCCATGATCACGTCGAAGGTCGCGGTCTGGCCGTTGCCGAGTTCGCCCTCCTTGAAGGCCTTGCGCACGCCGATGGCGGCGCCCTTCGGCACGATCGGCATGGTGACCGAGCGGGCGATGGCGCGCCCGCCGGGCTCGCCGACGCGCACGGTCAATTCGACCTCGAGCGGCCGGTTGGTCTCGGGCTGCGCGACCGGATTGGCGATCGTGACTTTGCCGTCGGCGCCGGTTTTGGCGGCGTCCTCGAACTCGCTCTGCTGCGGCTCGAAGGCCTCGTCGGTCAGGCCGACCTCGTAGCCGGCGAAGCCAGGGATCGCGGTCTCACCCGCCGAACGCACGGTCATCGAGCCGGTGACGTCGAGATCGGAGCCGGGCGCGCCATAGAGATAGCGGGCGTTGACGTCGATCTCGGCCGGCTCGCCGGCCTGCAGCACCTGCTTTTTCGGGGCGAGCGTCAGCTCCAGCCGCTCGGGGACATAGTCCTCGACCAGGAAGGAGATTTCGCCGATCGCGGCGCCCTTCGGATCGGAATAGGCCTGGACGCGCCAGGTGCCGGTCTGGGCGCCGGAGATCAGCGGGATCGAATGGGCGCGGCCACCGGCGCCCTGGTCCTCGACCTGGCGGCGGCGATATTCGACGCCGTCGGGCCGTTTGACGACCAGCGTCAGCGGCAGGCCGGAGACGGCGGCGCCCTTGGCGTCGCGCAGCAGCGTCGTCAGGTAGACGGTCTCGCCGGAGCGATAGACGCCGCGCTCGGTATAGAGGAAGGCGTCGAGCCCGGCCGGGGCGACGCGGCCCTTCACGCCGCGATCCGAGAGATCGAAGGCGGTCTGCTTCAGGTCGAGGAAGCCGTAATCCTCGGCGAGGCTGGCGGTGACGAGGCCGGGCGCGTTGCCGCCCTGGCCTTTGGCGAGGGCGGCATCGAAGCGGGCATAGCCGTCGCGGTCGGAGCGGACGGTCGCCAGCACTTCGTTATTGCGGGCGATCAGGCGCAGTTCGGCATTGGCGACGGGCGAGGCGTCGGCGAGCGAGCGCACCAGCACATGCACGCCGTCCGGTCCCGAAAACGAGGTCAGGCCGAGATCGGAGACGACGAACCATTGCGTCGCGCGGGTGGTGCCGTCGTAGTCATAATCGCTGTCGCTATCCGAGCTCGCAGCCTTGCTGGTACCGGTCGGCTTGGCGAACATCACATAGACGCCGGGCTGGAGCCGGCCGACGGCTTCCAGCACGGGGAAGGCGGTGGTGACGTCCTTGTTGAGCTCCGACTTCACAGCCATCGTGCCCTTCCAGACGCTCGAGCCCTTGTCCGACGCGATCTGATTGGCGTTGTAGCTGCCGAGCTGCGTGAGGAAGTCGTCGGAATGGACCGAGCCGATCAGGTTGCGGTCGCCGATGCGCATGACTTCGAGGTCGAGGCTGTCGGCGTTGACCGAGACGACCGGCACGCCCTGCTGGCCGGTGCGCGGCAGCACATAGTTCTTGCCGGTGAAGCGCACGGAGGGGGCGCGGTCGCGGACATAGACCTCGTAATCGGCCGATTTCAGCAGCTTCTCGTCGGGGAGGGCCGAGGGCACGCCCTGGCGGATGACGAAGCCGTAGCGCTCGCCATGGCGCAGGCCGTCGACGCAAAGCTGGCGATCCTCGCCGCTGACGGCGAAATCACCCTTGCCGGTGATGGCGACGTAAGGCGCGAAATCGACGCCGCTGCGCGCCAGGGGTTCGGAGAACTGGAAACAGGCGCGCGGGCTCGCCGCGTCCGAATCGACCTTGTTCGAGAGCAGGCGGAAGCCTCGCTGGGCCCGCAGCGCCTCATAGTCAGCGCGCAGCGAAGCGTTGTCGGCAAGGTCAAGGCTGAGGCGATAGGTGGTCAGCGCCGGGCGCCAGAGCTCGTGCTTTTCGAAGACGCGGGCGAGCACGCCGAGCGAAGTGGCTTCATCCGGACGGGAGGTCGAGCGCTGATAGGCGAGATAGGCGGAGCTGATCGCGCGTTCGCGCAGTTCGTAGCGCTCACGATAATCGCGCGGCTCGATGCCGCTTGCCGCCTGCGCCATCAGGCGCCAGCCGCCGGGGTTGGCGGGATCGGCGACCGCCGCGGCATTGGCGAGCGGGAGCGCAGCGCGGGCGTCGCCGCGGTTGAGGGCGGCGGTGCCGTCGCGCAGCAAGGTGGCGAAGGGGCGCTGGCCGGCCGGGAGCTCGCGCTTCAACCGTTCTTCCAGGCGCTGGCCGTCGCTGGCGAGATCGGGCCGGACATAGGCCTTCTGCGCGAAAGCGGGTCCGGCGGCGACAGTCAGGCCGAGCAGGAGGGCGAGACGGACGAGATGGCGCATGGCTCGGTCTCCGAAAAGGCGGGCGGCCGGATAGTTGCCGCGGCAGGCGTCGACGCGATGACGGATCATCACGTTGCGCTGCGCGAAGCTAGCACCGGGCGCGTCGGGCGCAACTCGACTTGCGATCGGTTGAGCCGTTCTCGCCTCTTGCCTCTGCGGCAAGGCTGACGCTGAATGGCGCCGCGTCGCGGCGCGGTCTGGATGAGGAGAAGGTCGTGCTCAAAGTTTCCTCTTGGATCGGTATCGCGGGCGTCCTCGCCTGTCTCAATGTCGTGCAGGCGCAGCAGCCGGCCGATCCGCGCCTGGCCGCGGCGACGCAGAGCTTCTCCGCCTTGCCCGAAGCTGAGCGCAAGGCGATCCAGTCCGATCTGATCTGGACAGGGCATCTCAACAGCGCCGCCACCGGCAATTTCGGTCCGCTGACCTTCCGCGCCGTGAACGGCTTCAAGGCCGGGCGTGGCCAGCCCGACGGGCAATTGACCCCGGCCGAGCGCCAGGAACTGGCGCGGCTCGCGAAGACGGCGCGCGACGCTGCTGGCTTTGCCGTGATCACCGACCAGCCGACCGGTGTCCGCATCGGCATCCCGCAAAAGCTGCTGCCGAAGCGCGAGGCGACTCCGACCGGCGGCAGCCGCTGGCAGAGCGCCGACGGCAAGATCACGCTCGACGTCAGCGCGGGGCCAGCGACCGAGCCGCTGCAGGCGATCTTCGAACGCGCCATCGCGGTCAATCCGAACATCCAGCGCAAGGTCACCTACAAGCTGCTGCAGCCGAGCTTCTTCGTCGTCGCCGGCGAGACGCCGACCGGAAAGTTCTTCCGGCGGCAGGCGCTCGGCCCGTCTGGCCTGCGCGGTTTCTCGGTCGGTTACGACAAGGGCGTCGCCGCGACCTTCGACAAGGTGGTGACCGCGATCGCCGACAGTTTCGAGCCATTCCCGAGCGGGGCGCCTCCGGCTCCCGCGCCGACGCCGGCGGCTCCCGGTGCGCCCGCCGTGGCGGCTGCTCCGGCGCAGCCCGCGACCGAGCGCTTCGGCGTCGGCCTCGTCGTCGGCAAGGAGCTGGTGCTGACGGCGCGCGCTGCGGTCGATCCTTGCAAGGGGCTCAAGGTCGGCACCCGCCCAGCCAAGCTGCGGGCGCAGGATCAGGCGAGCGGGCTCGCCTTGCTCGACGTGCCCGGGCTCGCCTCCGGTGCCGTGCCGGGGCTGCGCGATGCTGCGCCCGCCGTGAAGGAGGCGGTCGTCGTGCTCGCCTATGATGGAACCGCCACCGCGCGCACCGCGGTCGCGCTGCCCGGAGAGGTGATGAGCGACGCCGTGCTGGCACCTCTGCAGCCCGGTGGCGCCGGCAGCCCGGTCTTCGATCGTCAAGGACGTCTCGCCGGGTTGGTCACCGCCAACCCCTCCGACAAGGCTCTGATCGCCGGCGTCGCGCCGCAGCGCAATCATGCGATCGCCGGCGTCGTACAGCTCAAGGCGATGCTGGAGAAGGCCGACGCAAAGCCTGCCGCCGCCGCAATGGGCGGCGAACTCAGCACCGGCGCGATCGCCGAGGCCGCCGGCAAGAGCGTGGTGCCGATTGCTTGCGGGCTCTGATGCTCACAGCGTGATCGTGCATACAGCATACAAAGATAGTTGCCTCGCCAGCGGCGATCGGTTCTGATAGCGAGAAATCAAGAAAGCCGCGCCGACGGGCGAAGAAGCTTTCAAATTTTAAATCGATTGAACGGGAGGAAGACGATTATGAGCAAAATCAGCAGACGTTCGGTCCTTGCAGGCGCAGCGGCAGCAGGCGCTACAGGCCTGATCGTACGCCCGGCCATCGGCCAGGCGCAGTATCCGAGCCGGCCGATGACGATGATCTGCCCGTGGGGCGCGGGCGGCGGCACCGACGCGACGGCGCGCATCGTCGCGCAATTGCTGGAGAAGGATCTCGGCCAGCCCGTCAACGTGGTGAACCGCACCGGCGGCTCGGGCGTCGTCGGGCACCAGGCGATCGCCTCGGCCCCGGCCGACGGCTACACGATCGGCATGCTGACGGTCGAGATCGCGATGATGCGCCATCAGGGCCTGACGGAGCTGAAGTCGACCGACTATGCCGCGCTCGGCCTGATGAACGAGGACCCGCCGGGCGTGCAGGTCTCGGCCTCCGGCCCCTACAAGGACATCAAGGAGCTGGCTGCGGCGATCAAGGCCGCCCCTCCCGGCAAGCTCAAGGCATCCGGTACAGGCCAGGGCGGCATCTGGCATCTCGCGCTGGTCGGCTGGCTGGTCGCGATGGGGCTGAAGCCCGACCATGTCGCCTGGGTGCCGTCGAACGGCGCCGCGCCCGGCATGCAGGACCTGGCGGCGGGCGGCGTCGACATCGTCACCTGCTCGGTGCCGGAAGCGCGCGCGATGATCGACGCCGGCAAGGCGAAGTCGCTGGCGATCATGGCGAGCGCGCGCAATCCCCAGTTCAAGGACGTGCCGACCCTGAACGAGTCGCTCGGCATCAACTACTCGGTTGGCGCCTGGCGCGGCATCGGCGCGCCCAAGGCGGTGCCGGCCGACATCCAGGCCAAGCTCACGGCATCGTTGAAGAAGGCCTTCGATTCGAAGGAATACCAGGACTTCATGAACTCGCGCGGCTTCGGCATGAAGTTCGCCGACGGGCCGGGCTTCGCCAAGTTCATGGCCGACAGCGACACCTCGATGGCGTCAGCGATGAAGGCCGCGGGTCTGTCGAAGGCCTGACGGGAACCTGTTCTGGTCGTCCCGGGCGAGCGTAGCTCGACCCGGGACCCATTCCGGAACCTTCTTCGGAAAGGCTCAGGAATGGATCCCGGATCTCCGCTTCGCTCCGTCCGGGATGACCGAGACGTCTTGATCCAGGGCACGTTGATGTGGCGTGCCTTCCATTCACGAGAATTCGCAGCATGTTGTTGTCAGACCGCGTGACCGGCGGCGTCATCGCGACGCTCGGCGCCACCGCTTTCTTCTATGGCTCGAAACTGCCGCCGGTGCCGGGCCAGCAGGTCGGCCCCTCGGCTTTCCCGATGGTGGTCGGCGCAGGGCTCGTGCTCTGCGGCGTCATGATCGTGCTCGGCGTCGGCCGCCATTTCGAAGAGGTCGCCGAGGCCGATGTCGTGAGCCACAGCACGCCGGAAGAGCTCGAGCCATTGCCGGCCTGGCGCAACTGGCTGGCGCTGCTGCCGCCGGCGTTGCTGATCTTCTACGCGCTCGTTTCCGAAAAACTTGGCTTCCTGCCGACGGCAGCGATCATGGTGCTGACCGCGAGTCTGGCCTTCGGCGCCAGGCCCAAGCTGGCGGTGCCGCTCGCAATCATCGCGCCTTTCGTCATCAACCTGATCTTCCTCAAGCTGCTGCGCGTGCCCCTGCCCGGCGGCCTGCTGCCCTTCCCCTGGTGAGGCCGCGATGAACACCGTCATCCAGGCCTTCGGGCTCGTCTTCCAGCCGGATGTGATGATCGCGATCGTCGCCTCCGCCTTCTACGGCCTCACCGTCGGCGCCTTGCCCGGCCTCTCGGCGACGATGGCGACGGCGCTGCTCGTGCCCGTCACCTTCTATCTCTCGCCGATCGCGGCGATCGCCACCATCATCACGGCCTCGGCGATGGCGATCTTCTCGGGCGACATCCCGGGCTGTCTGCTGCGCATTCCCGGCACGCCGGCTTCGGCCGCCTATACCGACGAAGCCTATGCGATGACGCGCAAGGGCGAGGCTGAGACGGCGCTCGGCATCTGCCTGTGGTTCTCGGCGCTCGGCGGCATTGCCGGCACGCTCTCATTGATGCTGATCGCGCCGCTGCTGGCCGAGATGGCGCTGTCCTTCTCGACCTATGAGAACTTCTGGCTCGCCATGCTCGGCCTGATGTGCTCGACGCTGGTGGCGCGCTCCTCGCCGATCAAGGCGATAGCGGCGATGCTCCTCGGCCTGCTGATCACCTGCATCGGCATCGACAATCCCGGCGGCGTGCCGCGCTTCACCTTCGGCTCGACCGACCTGCTCGGAGGCATCGAGGTGATCCCGGCGCTGGTCGGCGTCTTCGCGCTCGCCGAGGTGATGCGCTCGCTGACCGAGCGCGAGCCGCCGAAGCTGGAGAACCGCCGGCTCGGCTCGATCCTGAAGGGTCAGTGGGAGCTGACCAAGAAATATCCGAAGCAGCAGGCGCGCGGGAACCTGATCGGCATCATCATCGGCGTGCTGCCGGGCGCCGGCGCCGACATGGCGGCCTGGGTCAGCTACGCCATGGCCAAGCGCTTCTCGAAGACGCCGGAAAAATTCGGCACCGGCCATCCCGAAGGGCTGATCGAGGCCGGTGCCTCCAACAACGCCTCGCTCGCCTCGGGCTGGGTGCCGGCGCTGCTGTTCGGCATCCCTGGCGACACCATCACCGCGATCGCGATCGGCGTGCTCTACATGAAGGGGCTCAATCCCGGCCCGACGCTGTTCTCGTCGCAGGCGTCGAGCATGTACGCGCTCTACATCATCTTCATCATCGGCAACATCATCATGATCCCGCTCGGCATCATCATGATCCGGCTGGCGAGCAAGGTCGTCGGTGCGCCGCGCTCGGCGGTGATGCCGGTGATCATGATCTTCTGCGCGGTCGGCGCCTTCGCCACGGCGGGCAACAACCTGTTCGCGGTCTACTGCGTCGCCATCTTCGGCCTGATCGGCTTCGTGATGGAGAAGAACGGCTATCCGGTCGCGGCTATGGTGCTCGGCATCGTCATGGGCACCATGGTGGAGCAGAGCTTCGTGACCTCGCTGATCAAGTCGGACGGTTCGATCCTGCCCTTCTTCAGCCGGCCGGTCTCCTCGGTGCTGGCGGCGATGACCTTCGGCGCGCTGCTCTGGCCCGTCTTCGTCTGGACGATGCGCAGGCTGAGGACGGAGCGGCCGGCGACGGCCTGAGGTTGCTGCCGGCTATCGCACCGAATCAGTGCTAGAGACGGGCGCATGGACGATGCGCTCGACGAAGGGCAGGGCGGTGGCGGCACGGTCGAGGTGCTGATCCCGCTCGGTCTCGACCAGGCCTATAGCTATGCCGTGCCGCCGGGACTGAAGCTCGCGCCGGGCGATGTCGTGCAGGTGCCGCTCGGCCCGCGCGAGACGGTCGGCGTCGTCTGGGAAGCCGGCTCCGGCCGCGGCGGTAACCTGAAGAAGGTGGTCGGCAAGCTCGACATGCCGCCGCTCGATCCGGCGCTGCGCAAGCTGGTCGACTGGGTCGCCTGGTATACGCTCGCCGCCAAGGGCTCGGTGCTCGCGCTGGCGCTGCGTCGCCCGCCCGACGATACGCCGGAACGGCCGAAGCTCGGCGTGAGATTGATCGGCGCGCCGCCGGCGCGGATGACGCCGGCCCGGGCGCGGGCCATCGCCGCCGCCGAGGGTGGGCTGCTGATCGGCAAGTCGGCGCTGGCCGAGGCGGCCTCGGTCAGCACGGCCGTGATCGATTCGCTCGTCGATGCCGGCACGTTTTCGGTGGAGGCGCTACCGCAGGAGGCGATCGCGGCGCGGCCCGATCCGGATCACGCCACGCCGCAGCTTTCAGACGACCAGCGCGCGGTCGGCGATGTGCTCGCCGAGCTCGTGCGCAAGCAGTCCTGGCAGGTCGCACTGCTCGAGGGCGTGACGGGGTCAGGCAAGACCGAGGTCTATTTCGAGGCCGTCGCCGAGGCGATCCGGCTCGGGCGCCAGAGCGTCATCCTGATGCCGGAGATCGCGCTGACCGCGCAGTTCATCGACCGCTTCGAGGCGCGCTTCGGCGTCAGGCCCGGCCTGTGGCATTCGGCCGTGAGCGGGCGACGGCGCGAGCGCCTGCAGGCGGCGATCGCCAAGGGCGAGGCGCTGGTGGTGGCGGGCGCGCGCTCGGCCCTGTTCCTGCCTTACAAGGATCTCGGCCTGATCGTCATCGATGAGGAGCACGAGGCCGCCTACAAGCAGGAGGACGGCGTCGCCTATCACGCCCGCGATATGGCGGTGGTCCGTGGGCGCATCGAGAACGCACCGGTGGTCCTGGCCTCGGCGACGCCCTCGCTGGAAACCCGCGTCAATGCCGAGCGCGGCCGCTATCTCCATCTCAAGCTGCCGGAGCGTTTTGGCGGGCGCGAGCTTCCGACGCTCGGCCTGGTCGACCTGCGCAGGGACAAGCCCGAGCGCGGTCGCTGGCTCTCGGGGCAGCTGATCAAGGCGGTCGAGGCCAATCTCGAGGCGAAGGAGCAGTCTTTGCTCTTCCTCAACCGGCGCGGCTATGCGCCGCTGACGCTTTGCCGCGACTGCGGCCATCGCTTCCAGTGCCCGAACTGCTCGGCCTGGCTGGTCGACCACCGTTTCCGGCGGGCGCTGGTTTGCCATCATTGCGGCCATGTCGAGCGCCGGCCGCATGAATGTCCCGCCTGTCATCAGCCGGAAAGCCTCGTCGCCTGTGGGCCAGGCGTCGAGCGTCTGGCCGAGGAGGTCGCGACCCTGTTCCCGCAGGCGCGCTCGATCGTGCTGTCGAGCGATTTTCCTGGAGGAACCGAGCGCCTGAAGCAGGAGCTGATGGCGGTGGCGGAGGGCGAGTTCGACATCGTCATCGGCACGCAGCTCGTCGCCAAGGGCCACAACTTCCCGGGGATGACGCTGGTCGGAGTCATCGACGCCGATCTCGGCTTGACCTCTGGCGATCCGCGCGCGGCCGAACGCACCTTCCAGGTGCTCAGGCAGGTCACCGGCCGGGCCGGGCGCGGCGAGAAGCCGGGGCGGGCGCTGCTGCAGACCCATGACCCCAATCATCCCGTGCTGAAGGCGCTGATCTCCGGCGATCCCGAGCGCTTCTATGCGGCGGAGACGGCGGCGCGCGAGGCCGCCGGTCTGCCGCCCTTCGGCCGCCTCGCAGGGCTGATCGTCTCGGCGAATTCGCAAGGGGAGGCCGAGACCCATGCGCGGGCGCTGGCGCGTTGCGCCGAAGCGCCGGCTGGTGTCGCCGTGCTCGGCCCGGCTGAGGCGCCGCTCGCTATCCTGCGCGGACGCCATCGCATGCGGCTGATCGTGCGCACCGCGCGCGAGATCAACCTGCAGGACTATCTGCGGGCTTGGCTGAAACGGGCGCCGCGGCCGAAAGGCTCGGTCAGAGTCGCGGTCGACGTCGATCCGCAGAGCTTCCTTTAGCCGGATTCAGGCCGGACGGCCGCGCGGGCCGTCGCGATGTGCATCCTCTGCTTCTTTCGACCGCATCCAAAGCATGGGAGACGGGTATTTCGTTGGTTGCACACCCCGAAACCCCATGCTATCGCACCGCCGCAATCCAAGCGCCGCAAGCCCTGGAACAGGTTTGTCGTGCGCTTGATCATCGCAGCGTCGGGGCCATGCACTCCACCTTCGCCAGAAGGTCGCCGGAGCGGTCCCTTGGAAGAGAGAGCGAGAGCGTGGCCGAGGGCGGATCGCAGGAACAATCCCCTGTCTCGGGTGTGGCCGAGCGCTACGCGACGGCTCTGTTCGAGCTGGCGACCGAAGCCAAGGCGGTCGACGCCGTCACCGTGGATCTCGCTGGTTTCGGCGCGCTGGTCGATGAAAGCCCCGACCTGCGCCGCTTGATCGAAAGCCCTGCTTTCTCGACCCAGGATCAGGTTGCCGCCGTCACTGCGCTGCTCGACAAGGCCGGGATTTCCGGGCTCGCCGCCAATTTCATCAAGTTCGTCGCCAGCAAGCGCCGCCTGTTCGCGCTGCCGGGCATGATCCGCGCCTTCCGCGCCAAGGTCGCCGAGGCCAAGGGCGTGGTCAGCGCCGAGGTCACGCTGGCCGAGCAGCCCTCGGCTGCCCAGCTCAAGGACATCACCGCCGCCCTCAAGGAGGTTGCGGGCAAGGATGTCGACGTCTCGCTCAAGGTCGACCCGGCCATCATCGGCGGCCTCGTCGTCAAGATGGGCTCGCGCATGGTCGATGCGTCCCTGAAAACCAAGCTCAATTCTATTCGTCTTGCCATGAAAGAGGTCGGCTGATGGACATCCGCGCCGCTGAAATCTCCGCTATCCTGAAGTCGCAGATCTCGAACTTCGGCTCGGAAGCCTCGGTTACCGAGGTCGGTCAGGTTCTCTCCGTCGGTGACGGCATCGCCCGCGTCTACGGCCTCGACAAGGTCCAGGCCGGTGAGATGGTCGAGTTCGAGTCCGGCGTGCGCGGCATGGCGCTCAACCTCGAGAGCGACAATGTCGGCGTCGTCATCTTCGGCTCCGACCGCGACATCAAGGAAGGCCAGACTGTCAAGCGCACCGGCGCCATCGTCGACGTGCCCGTCGGCAAGGAAATGCTCGGCCGTGTTGTCGACGCGCTCGGCAATCCGATCGACGGCAAGGGCCCGATCAAGGCCAAGGAGCGTCGCCGCGTCGACGTCAAGGCGCCTGGCATCATCCCGCGCAAGTCGGTGCACGAGCCGATGGCGACCGGTCTCAAGGCGGTCGACGCCCTGATCCCGATCGGCCGCGGCCAGCGCGAGCTGATCATTGGCGACCGCCAGACCGGCAAGACCGCCATCGCGCTCGACACCATCCTGAACCAGAAGCCGCTCAACGTCGAAGGCGCGCCGGAGAGCCAGAAGCTCTACTGCGTCTACGTCGCCGTCGGCCAGAAGCGCTCGACCGTCGCCCAGCTGGTGAAGGTGCTCGAGGAGCGCGGTGCGATGGAGTATTCCATCGTCGTCGCCGCCACCGCCTCCGACCCGGCCCCGATGCAGTTCCTGGCGCCGTTCGCCGGCTGCTCGATGGGCGAGTATTTCCGCGACAACGGCATGCACGCCGTCATCATCTATGACGACCTGTCGAAGCAGGCCGTCGCCTACCGCCAGATGTCGCTGCTGCTGCGCCGCCCGCCGGGTCGCGAGGCGTATCCGGGCGACGTGTTCTATCTCCACTCCCGCCTGCTCGAGCGCGCTGCGAAGATGGGCGAGGACGCCGGTCTCGGCTCGCTGACGGCGCTGCCGGTCATCGAGACCCAGGCCAACGACGTCTCGGCCTACATCCCGACCAACGTGATCTCGATCACCGACGGCCAGATCTTCCTCGAGACCGACCTGTTCTACCAGGGCATCCGCCCGGCAGTGAACGTCGGCCTCTCGGTGTCGCGCGTCGGCTCCTCGGCCCAGACCAAGGCGACCAAGAAGGTTGCGGGCAAGATCAAGGGCGAGCTCGCCCAGTATCGCGAGATGGCCGCCTTCGCCCAGTTCGGCTCGGACCTCGACGCGGTCACCCAGCGCCTGCTCAACCGCGGCGCCCGCCTGACCGAGCTCCTGAAGCAGCCGCAGTTCTCGCCACTGAAGATGGAAGAGCAGGTCGTCGTGATCTATGCCGGCGTCAACGGCTATCTCGACGCGCTCCCCGTCGCCAAGGTACGCGCTTTCGAGGACGGGCTGCTCTCGCTCGTGCGCGGCAAGCATGCCGACCTGCTGACCGAGATCGGCTCCTCGAAGGACCTTTCGGACGCGAACGCCGCGAAGCTGAAGGGGATCGTCGAGGGCTACGCCAAGTCCTTCGCCTGATCATTGCGAGCGCAGCGAGGCAATCCAGCCCCGCTGCGCACCAGTTCTGGATGCTTCGTCGCTGCTCCCTGCAGTGACGGATAGGGGATCAAGACCGGATGCCGTCCCTTAAGGACCTACGCAACCGCATCGCCTCGGTGAAGGCGACGCAGAAGATCACCAAGGCCATGCAGATGGTCGCGGCGGCGAAGCTGCGCCGCGCCCAGACCGCAGCCGAGGCCGCCCGTCCCTATGCCGAGCGCATGGAAGCGGTGCTGGCCAACCTTGCCGGCGGCCTCGCCAGTGGCAGCGCGCCGCGCCTGATCGCCGGCACGGGCTCGGACAAGGTCCAGCTGCTCGTCGTCTGCACGGCCGAGCGCGGCCTGTGCGGCGCCTTCAACTCGTCGATCGCCCGCCTCGCCCGCGACAAGGCGAACGCGCTCAAGGCCGAAGGCAAGACGGTCAAGATCATCTGCGTCGGCAAGAAGGGCTATGACATCCTGCGCCGGCAGTTCGCCGCGGATATCATCGAGCTCGTCGACCTGCGCGCCTTCAAGCAGCTCGGCTTCGTCAATGCCGAGACGATCGCCCAGGGCATCCTGACGCGCTTCGCCAATGGCGAGTTCGACGTCGCGACGCTGTTCTTCTCGAAGTTCAAGTCGGTGATCGCGCAGATCCCGACCGCGCAGCAGATCATTCCGGCCGAGATCCCGGCCGGCGCCAAGACGACCGACGCGGTCTACGATTACGAGCCGGAAGAGAGCGAGATCCTCGAGACCCTGCTGCCGCGCAACCTGACTGTCCAGGTGCTGCGGGCGCTGCTCGAGAACGCCGCCTCCGAGCAGGGCGCGCGCATGTCCGCCATGGACTCCGCCACGCGCAATGCCGGCGAGATGATCAAGAAGCAGACGACGATCTACAACCGCTCGCGTCAGGCGATGATCACCAAGGAACTGATCGAGATCATCTCCGGCGCGGAAGCGCTCTAACCGCCTAAATTCAGGCCGGCGTGCCGGCCCCCCGACACGCTTCGCATCCGAGGTTCGAACCATGGCCAAAGCCGCTACCAAGACCAAGACCGACAAGCCCGCCAACACCGGCACCGGCCGCGTTTCGCAGGTCATCGGCGCCGTCGTCGACGTGCAGTTCGACGGCACCCTGCCGGAGATCCTGAACGCGCTCGAGACCACGAACCTCGGCAACCGCCTCGTCCTCGAGGTCGCCCAGCACCTCGGCGAGAACACCGTCCGCACCATCGCCATGGACTCGACCGAAGGTCTGGTCCGCGGCCAGGAGGTCACCGACACCGGCGCGCCGATCTCGGTTCCGGTCGGCGACGAGTGCCTCGGCCGCATCATGAACGTCATCGGCGAGCCGGTCGACGAGGCCGGCCCGATCAAGACCACCAACACCCGTGGCATCCACCAGCCGGCTCCGTCCTATGCCGAGCAGGCCACGGACGCGCAGATCCTGGTCACCGGCATCAAGGTCGTCGACCTCCTGGCCCCCTACGCCAAGGGCGGTAAGATCGGCCTGTTCGGCGGCGCCGGCGTCGGCAAGACCGTGCTGATCATGGAGCTGATCAACAACGTCGCGAAGGCCCACGGCGGCTACTCGGTGTTCGCCGGCGTCGGCGAGCGCACCCGCGAAGGCAACGACCTCTATCACGAGATGATCGAGTCGGGCGTGAACAAGAAGGGCGGCGGCGACGGCTCCAAGTGCGCCCTCGTCTACGGCCAGATGAACGAGCCCCCGGGCGCCCGCATGCGTGTCGCCCTGTCCGGCCTGACCGTCGCGGAAGACTTCCGTGACCGTGGCCAGGACGTGCTGTTCTTCGTCGACAACATCTTCCGCTTCACCCAGGCGGGCTCGGAAGTGTCGGCGCTGCTGGGCCGCATCCCGTCGGCGGTCGGCTATCAGCCGACGCTCGCCACGGACATGGGCAACCTGCAGGAGCGGATCACCACCACCAACAAGGGCTCGATCACCTCGGTGCAGGCGATCTACGTGCCGGCGGACGACCTGACCGACCCGGCGCCGGCGACCTCGTTCGCGCACTTGGACGCCACGACCGTGCTTTCGCGCTCGATCGCGGAAAAGGGCATCTACCCGGCGGTCGACCCTCTCGACTCGACCTCGCGCATGCTCTCGGCCGCCATCGTTGGCGACGAGCACTACGCGGTGGCCCGTCAGGTCCAGCAGATCCTCCAGCGCTACAAGGCCCTGCAGGACATCATCGCGATCCTGGGCATGGACGAGCTCTCGGAAGAGGATAAGCTCGCGGTCGCCCGCGCCCGCAAGATCGAGCGTTTCCTGTCGCAGCCCTTCTTCGTCGCGGAAGTCTTCACGGGATCGCCGGGCAAGCTCGTCGCGCTCGAGGACACGATCAAGGGCTTCAAGGGCCTAGTCGAAGGCAAGTACGACCACCTGCCGGAAGCCGCCTTCTACATGGTCGGCTCGATCGAGGAAGCGGTCGAGAAGGCTCAGCGCCTGGCTGCCGAGGCGGCGTAAGTTTCACGGGCCATTCCGGCCGGCTCCAGCCGGCCGGGAGGCGTGACATGCGTCATTCTCGGGCTTGTCCCGAGAATCTCTGGACGGGAAGATACTGGTTTCAGGGATGGTCGGGTCAGGCCCGACCATGACGAGCCTGGAGAGATTTTACGATGGCCACCTTCAAGTTCGAACTCGTCTCGCCGGAGCGCATCCTGTTCTCGGGCGATGCCGTCAGCGTCATCGTGCCGTCGGTCGAGGGCGAGATGACCGTGCTCGCCGGTCACGCGCCGGTCGTAGCCGTGCTGAAGCCCGGCATCGTCCTGGTCCAGACCGACTCAAGCAACGGCAAGGAATTCTTCGTCTCGGGCGGCCTCGCCGAGATCAACGCGACGAGCGTAACCATCCTGGCCGAGCAGGCCCGCTTCCTCGAGGACGTCGACACCGCCGTTCTCGACGCGGAAATCCTGACCGCCGAGACCCGCCATGCCGGTTCGCATGACGAGGCCGAGAAGAAGCGCCTGCATGACCAGCTCGTGCAGCTGCGCGAGTTCAAGGGCGTGTTCGAGCAGCGCAAGGCAGCTTGAGCCAAGTCCACTGGACGGAATTGAAAAGGCCGGGAGCTCGCTCCCGGCCTTTTCGTTATGGCCTCAGTGGGCATCCCTGTCGGGCGGTTTTCGCGTCATGCTCGGCCTTGTGCCGAGCACCCACGTCTTGAACACCACACCACCTGAAGGAAGGCGTGGATGGTCGGGACAAGCCCGACCATGGCGGAGTGGGTTGTTACGCCGCGATCGCCTCGGCCAGCGCCACCACGCGCTTGGCCATCTCGGCATGCAGGCGCTCGACCATGCGGCCGTCGAGCT
Source organism: Rhizobiales bacterium 2SD (assembly GCA_005502805.1). Classification (GTDB taxonomy): domain Bacteria; phylum Pseudomonadota; class Alphaproteobacteria; order Rhizobiales; family Beijerinckiaceae; genus Allobosea. The sequence goes on from SCMY01000006.1 coordinate 164,680, forward strand.
GGATCGCGCCCTTGTCGGCGTTCGCGGGCTCGTCGAAGGCCGAGATGATGGCACGGGCGCGGGTCAGCTCGGCTTCCTCTGGTGCGAAGACGTTGTTCGCGACCGCGACCTGGTTGGGATGGATCAGGGTCTTGCCGTCGAAGCCGAGATCGCGGCCCTGTTCGCACTCGGCCTTGAAGCCGGCTTCGTCCTTCAGGTCGTTGTAGACGCCGTCGACGACATCGATGCCGTGGGCGCGGGCGGCCAGGATCGCCGTGGTGAGCCAGGGCAGCATCGGCGCGCGGCCCGGCACGAAGCGGGCGCGCGTCTCCTTGGCGAGGTCGTTGGTGCCGAGGATGAAGCAGGCGAGGCGGGTCGAGGGATCGCGGGCGGCGCGGGCGATCCTCTCGCAATCGAGGATGGCGAGCGGTGTCTCGATCATAGCCCAGACCTGCGTCTCCGGCTTGGCCCAGAGCCCGGTCAGGCGATGGCCGATCTCGATCAGCGTCTCGGGCGAGGACACCTTCGGGATCAGGATCGCATCGGGCGCGGCTTCGGTCGCGGCCGCAAGGTCGGCGTCGAACCAGGGCGTGTCGATGCCGTTGGTGCGGATGACGAGCTCGCGCCGGCCATAGCCGCCGGCCTTCACAGCGGCGCAGACCTGCTCACGCGCCAGCTCCTTGGCGTCGGGGGCGACCGCATCCTCGAGATCGAGGATCAGCGCATCGGCGGCGATCTCGCGGGCCTTTTCCAGGGCGCGGGCATTAGAGCCCGGCATATAGAGGACGCTGCGGCGCGGACGGATATCGGTCATTATGGTTCTCCGGATTGAGGGTCGCCGGGTTCGCTGCAGTGCACACTAAGCTGCGCCGCAATGCAATGTCAGTTGTGCGAAAGACGGATGACGGGACGGTGATGGGCTGGATTGCCGGGGTCGATGGCTGCAAGGCGGGCTGGATCGCGGCCTTCTCCGATCTGTCCGAGGCAGAGCAGCCCTTCTTCCGCGTCGTCGCGTGCTGGAGTGATCTCCTCGCCGGCCCGCTCGTGCCGGAGCTGATCGCGGTCGACATGCCGATCGGCCTGCCGGACCGGATCGCCGGATCCGGGCGTGGGCCGGAGCAGGGGGTGCGGGCGCTGCTCGGCGAGCGGCAATCTTCGGTGTTCTCGATCCCGTCGCGCAGCGCGGTCCAGGCTGCCGACTATGGCGAGGCCTGTCGGCTGGCGCTGGCGACCTCCGAGCCGCCGCGCAAGGTCTCGAAACAGGGCTTCCATCTCTTTCCGCGCATCCGTGAGATCGACGCGCTGTTGCAGGCCGAGCCGGTTTGGCGCGCGCGCATCTATGAGACGCATCCCGAGCTCGCCTTCGCGACCATGCGCGGTGCGCCGCTGCTGCACCCGAAGAAGATCAAGGGGGTGGTCAATCCGGCCGGAATGGCCGAACGCCGTGCGCTGCTGCTGGCGGCAGGGCTGCCAGAGGCAATCGTGCATGCCAGACCGCCGCGCGGCGCTGCCGCCGATGATGCGCTCGACGCACTCGCCGCGCTGGTCGTCGCCCGGCACATTGCCGGCGGGCGTGGCAGGCCCTTTCCCGATCCGCCGGGACGCGATAGCCAAGGGCTACCTATCGCGATCTGGACCTTTGCGGATCGCTCCCTCGCCTAGGACTCTGCCATGACAGACAAGCCTGTGTCGCGCTCGATGATCGAGGCCGCGGCCGACCGCATTGCCGGCCATGCCCGCACCACTCCGGTGATGCGGCTCGGCACCGGCGCCTTCGGCTCGCGCGCCGATGTCTCGCTCAAGCTCGAATCCCTACAGCATGCCGGCTCGTTCAAGACCCGCGGCGCCTTCAACAATCTGCTCTCGCTCGATGTTCCCGCCGCCGGCGTCGCTGCTGCCTCCGGCGGCAATCACGGCGCTGCCGTCGCCTATGCCGCCGGCAAGCGCGGCGTGAAGGCGACGATCTTCGTGCCGGAGATCTCGCCGGCCGCCAAGATCGAGGCGATCCGCCGCTTCGGCGCCGAGGTCCGGATCGGCGGCGCGCAATATGACGATGCCCAGGCCGCCTGTGACAAGTTCGTGGCCGAGACAGGCGCGCTCAAGATCCATCCCTTCTCGGCCAAGGAGACGATCGCCGGCCAGGGCACGCTCGGGCGCGAATGGCACAAGCAGGAACCCGATCTCGACACCGTACTGGTCGCGGTCGGTGGCGGCGGTCTGATTTCCGGCATCGCCGCCTGGTTCGCCGGCACCAGCGTCAAGGTCGTCGGCGTCGAGCCGGAGGGTTCGCGCGCATTACAGGCCGCCTTCGAGGCGAAGGGGCCGGTGACGGTGACTGTTGCCTCGGTCGCAGCCGATTCGCTCGGCGCCCGCAATGTCGGGCAGCTCGTCTATGACGTCTGCAAGGACACGGTCGACCATGTCGCGCTGGTGTCGGACGCGGCGATCGTCGAAGCGCAGCGCGTGCTCTGGCGCGATTTCCGCCTCGCAGTCGAGCCGGGCGGCGCAGCGGCGCTCGGCGCGCTGATCGGCGGCTCCTACAAGCCGCAGCCCGGCGAGCGCCTCGGCGTCCTCGTCTGCGGCGCCAATGTCGACCTCGCCAAGCTGGTCGAGATCACCGCATGAGCAGGCGGGGCATCGCGAAGGGCGGCAAGGCGCTCTACGGCGCGCCGCTTGGCGTGCTGATGCTGGAGGCGCGCTTCCCGCGCATCTTCGGCGATATGGGCAATGCCACGACCTGGCCCTTCCCGGTGCTCTACCGCGTCGTTTCGGGTGCGAGCCCCGAGAAGGTGGTGCTGAAGGGAGCGGCCGGGCTGCTCCCGGACTTCGTCGCGGCGGCGCAGGAGCTGGTCCGGCACGGTGCCGAGGCAATCACCACCAATTGCGGCTTCCTCTCACTGTTCCAGCAGGAGCTCGCGGCTGCGGTCGGCGTGCCTGTCGCGACCTCCTCGGTGATGCAGGTGCCCTGGGTGCAGGCGACCTTGCCGCCCGGCAAACGCGTCGGTCTCGTCACCGTCTCGGCCGCGACCTTGACGCCGCAGCATCTGAGCGCGGTGGGCGTCCCCGCCGACACGCCGGTGACCGGCACCGAGAACGGCCGCGAATTCTTCCGCGTGCTGATCAAGGCCGAGAAGGAGGAGATGGATATCGACCTCGCCGAGCAGGACGTGGTCGAGGCTGCCCAGCGCTTGGTCGCCGGGCATCCAGAGGTTGGCGCCATCGTGCTCGAATGCACCAACATGCCGCCCTATGCGGCTGCGGTGCAGGCGGCGACGGGCTTACCGGTCTATGACATCTATTCGATGATCACCTGGTTCCATGCGGGCTTGAGGCCACGCGACTTCCGCTAGCCTTCGACTTCGGACCAGCTTTACGACGGGCCGCGCCGCAGCGCACAATGAAAGCCCGCCGCGAGAGCACGTCGATGTCTGAAATCACCAGCAAGACCAATACCGGCCGCTACTTCGAGGATTTCCGGCTCGGCGAGACGATCGTCCACGCGACGCCGCGCACGGTAACGGTCGGAGACGTCTCGCTCTACACCGCGCTCTACGGGTCGCGCTTCGCGGTGCAGTCCTCGGACGCTTTCGCCAGTGCGATCGGCTACCCTGCCGCACCGGTCGACGACCTCCTCGTCTTCCACATCGTCTTCGGCAAGACCGTGCCGGATATCTCGCTCAATGCGGTTGCCAATCTCGGCTATGCCGATGGCCGCTTCCTCAAGCCGGTCTTCCCGGGCGACACGCTCTCGACCACCTCCGAGGTGATCGGGCTGAAGCAGACCTCGGGCGGCGATGCCGGCATCGTCTATGTCCGCTCGATCGGCCGCAACCAGCGTGGTGAGATCGTGCTGAGCTATGCTCGCTGGGTGCTGGTCCGCAAGCGCCAGCCGGGCACGCCAGCCGCATTCGAGCAAGTGCCGGAGCTGCCGAAGAGTGTCGCGCCGGAGGCGCTGGGCGAGGGCTGCCCGCCGCTGCATCCTGCCGCCTATGACGATGCGCTCTCGGGCTCGCCCTTCCGCTGGGGCGACTACCGGGCGGGCGAGCGGATCGACCATGTCGACGGCATGACCGTCGAGGAGGCCGAGCACCAGATCGCGACCCGGCTCTACCAGAACACCGCCAAGGTGCATTTCGACGCCTATGGCGCGCGCGAGACCCGTTTCGGCAAGCGCTTGATCTATGGCGGCCACGTCATCAGCCTGGCGCGAGCCCTGTCCTTCAACGGCCTCGGCAACGCCTTCCACATCGCCGCGATCAATGCCGGTCGCCATGTCTCGCCGCTCTTTGCCGGCGACACCGTCTTCGCCTGGAGCGAGGTCCTGGAAACGGCGGAAGTGCCCGGGCGCGAGGATGTCGGGGCGCTCAGGCTTCGCCTCGTCGCGACCAAGAACCTGCCCTGCAACGAATATCCGCTGAAGCACGCCGACCAGTATGCCGACGGCGTGATCCTCGATTTCGACTACTGGGCGCTGCTGCCGCGCTGAGCGACCTCGTCAGCGCGATTTCGTATCTTCGCCGATCTTCCTGACGCTGACCTTGCCCTTGGCGTCGACCGTCGCTTCGTAGGTCAGGAGGTCGGTCCGCTCCTCCTGCGCGATAGAGACGGTGAAGGACGTCGTCGAGTTCTGCTTGATCGCGCTGATGCCACCGCCGCCGACCTGGGTGTAGGTCCGGCTGATATCGGCGAGGATCGCCTCGATGATGCATTTTGAGCGTTCGATCGCGTTCATCTGGCAGCGCTTTCCTGTGGCGTGAGCCGGGCCGAGCAAGCCGAGCATCCCGCTGAGAACGAGAATGATCATGGCAAGGTTTCGCGGGGCGGTTGACGTCATCGCGGTTCCGCCGGGTCGAATGGCTGTCATTTGCGATTTGGCCGGGTCGTCAGCATGGCGTTCGTCGCGACCTCCGCCGGTAGCCGCGGGTAGAGCTTCTGCAGCTTGGCTTCCCAGTCGCCCGTCGCCAGGGCATTGCCCTTGCCGGAGAGCGCGACCATCGCCTTGCGCCAGGGCATCGCGTGGCTGAGCCGCAGCTGCATGCCCTGACCCATCACCGAATACTTGTCGACATCGGCGACGCCGTAGCAGTTCGACGCGTTGGTGTCGCCGCCGGGCGGGCAATGCGGCTTGCCGACATCGACATGCGCGAGCCCGAGCAGATGACCGATCTCATGGACATGGGCGCGCTGCATGATCGGCTTGCCTTTGCTGTTGCGGCCCTTCTTCACGGAATTGATGTCCAGGCTGTCATACAGCTTGGCATGCGAGCCGAACCAGGTCTCGCTCTTGTGCAGCCGGACCACGTCGATGACGTGATGGTGGCCGCCGAGCTTGATGTCGCGATCCTCGATCTTCAGAAGGCACCAGATGTTGGGTCGGTACCGCAAGCTCGTGCTGTCATCGGCCCGGAAGCCGGCAGGGAGCCAGGACTTGCCGTCCCAGGGCCGGATCCCGACCGGATTATGCTGGATCCAGATGCCGAGCGGATTCTTCTCGCACTCGTAGAGCGGGAAATTGTTGGAAAGCCAGAACTTGCCGTTCCAGAAGCGGGTCGCCGACGCCACGAAGTTCTGCTTCCATAGATTCCAGCTGCCGGTCGTCCATTTGACGATCTTGCGGGTCGTTTCGGCGGGATCTCCATAGTCGTGATAGGCGCCTTCGGCTGTGCCGCCGGCTGGGTTGATCTGCCGGAAGCCGAGCTTCAGCGTCAATGTCAGCTCTGCATTGGTGTAGGCATCGCAGCGGTCGGTGTTCAGTTCGGCCTCGAACTGCGGAAGGCTCATCGCCAGCTTCATGAATGCTCTCGTTCCGTGCGATGGTGGCCTGGAGGGAGTGACGCGGTGCGCTTGTCCGGCTTTAGGCGGTTTTCGCCGGGCGTCCGCTCCCGGGAGCGAGATCAAGGAAAGTTACAGATTTCAGATTATGTAACCGCACTTTCGCCTGCCGCATTGCAGCAAGGGGGCGGTTTCGTTAGACAACCATTCACTCTAGAACGATACCAAGCGATCTTCGCTTCGTGAGCTTGAAGGGTCGGGAGTTCAAGACTTGGCCGAGTCCAGACCGGCGGCGCGCCCGCTTTCACCGCATCTGCAGATCTACCGTTGGTCCTGGACCATGGCGATGTCGATCGCCCACCGCGCCACCGGCTCGGCGCTTTATGGCGGTACGCTGCTGATCGCGCTCTGGCTCATCGCCGCCGCCTCCGGCCCGGCCGCTTACGAGACGGCGCAGTGGATCGCCGGCTCCTTCCTCGGTCGGCTCGTGCTGTTCGGTTACACCTTCGTCCTGCTGCACCACATGGTCGGCGGCCTCAGGCATTTCGTCTGGGACCTTGGCCACGGCTTCGATCCGCAGACCCGCACCAACCTCGCCAAGTACAGTGTCGTCGTCTCCGGCGCGCTCACCGTGCTGGTCTGGCTCATCGCCCTGACGCGCTGAGGAATACGGCAATGCTCTCCAACTCCTCGATGCGCACTCCGCTCGGCCGCGTCCGCGGCCTCGGCTCCGCCAAGTCCGGCACTGGTCATTTCTGGCTCCAGCGCGTCACAGCCGTCGCCAACGTCATCCTGACGATCGGCTTCCTCTGCGTCGTGCTCTCGCTGATCGGCAAGCCCTACGGCGCCGCCATCGCGACGCTGGCCAAGCCACATGTCGCGATCCTGATGCTGCTCTTCGTCGTGTCCGGCGCCGTCCACATGCGCCTCGGCATGCAGGTCGTCATCGAGGACTATGTCCATCATGAGGGGCTGAAGATCTTGGCCGTGATGGCCAACACCTTCTTTGCGATCGCCGTCGGCGCCGCCTGCGCCTTCGCGCTCCTGAAGATCTCGTTCGGAGGCTGATCATGGCGATCACCCGCGCCCGCCCCGTCCCGGCCTATACCGGCCAGGCCTACCCGATCACCGACCACACCTTCGACGTCGTCGTCGTCGGCGCCGGCGGCGCCGGGCTTCGCGCCACGGTCGGCTGCTCGCAGGCTGGCCTGCGTACCGCCTGCATCAGCAAGGTCTTCCCGACCCGCTCGCACACCGTCGCGGCCCAGGGCGGCGTCGCCGCCTCGCTCGGCAATATGGGCAAGGACACCTGGCAGTGGCACATGTACGACACCGTCAAGGGGTCGGACTGGCTCGGCGACCAGGACGCGATCGAATATCTCGTGCGTAACGCGCCGGCCGCCGTCTACGAGCTTGAGCACTGGGGCGTGCCGTTCTCGCGCACGGAGTCCGGAAAAATCTACCAGCGCCCCTTCGGCGGCATGACCACCGATTTCGGCAACGGCCCGCCGGCCCAGCGCACCTGCGCTGCCGCCGACCGCACCGGCCATGCCATGCTGCACACGCTCTATGGCCAGGCTCTGCGCTACAACACCGAGTTCTTCATCGAGTACTTCGCCATCGACCTGATCATGGACGAAGACGGTCATTGCCGCGGCGTGATCGCGCTCAAGCTCGATGACGGCACGCTGCATCGCTTCCGCGCCCAGCAGACGATCCTGGCGACCGGCGGCTATGGCCGTGCCTATTTCTCGGCAACCTCGGCCCATACCTGCACCGGCGACGGCGGCGGCATGGTGCTGCGCGCCGGCCTGCCGATGCAGGACATGGAGTTCGTGCAGTTCCACCCGACCGGCATCTACGGCTCGGGCTGCCTGATCACCGAGGGCGCGCGCGGCGAGGGCGGCTACCTCACCAATTCCGAGGGCGAGCGCTTCATGGAACGCTACGCCCCCTCGGCCAAGGACCTCGCCTCGCGCGACGTCGTCTCACGCTCGATGACGATGGAGATCCGGGCCGGCCGCGGCGTCGGCAAGGACAAGGACCACATCTACCTGCATCTCGACCATCTCGACCCAAAGATCCTGCACGAGCGCCTGCCCGGCATCTCGGAGAGCGCCAAGATCTTCGCCGGCGTCGACGTCACCCGCGAGCCGATTCCGGTGATCCCGACCGTGCACTACAACATGGGCGGCATCCCCACGAACTTCCACGGCGAGGTGCTGACCAAGGTCGACGGCGATCCGGACCGGGTCGTGCCCGGCCTGATGGCGATCGGCGAAGCCGCCTGCGTCTCCGTGCACGGTGCCAACCGCCTCGGCTCGAACTCGCTGATCGACCTCGTCGTCTTCGGCCGCGCCGCGGGCCTGCGCTGCGCCGAGACCGTCAAGGCCGGCGAGAAGCAGCCGGAGCTGCCAGCGAACTCGGCCGATCTCTCGCTGACCCGCCTCGACAAGTACCGCAATGCCAAGGGCGGCACGCCGACCGCGGTGCTGCGCGACAAGATGCAGCGGACCATGCAGTCCGATTGTGCCGTCTACCGGACCGGCGAGACGCTCGAGGCTGGCCACAAGGCGATCCACGAGGTCTGGGCCGGGATCACCGACATCGGCACCACCGATCGCTCCCTGATCTGGAACTCGGACCTGATCGAGACGCTGGAGTTCGAGAACCTGATCACCCAGGCGGTCGTCACCATGGACTCGGCGCTGCAGCGTCCGGAAAGCCGCGGCGCCCATGCCCGCGAGGACTATCCGGACCGCAACGATAAGGACTGGATGAAGCACACGCTCGCCTGGATCGACGACGAGAAGCGCACCGTCACGCTCGATGACCGTCCGGTGCACACCTACACGCTCTCGAACGACATCGAATACATCAAGCCGAAGGCGCGGGTGTATTGAACGGCAGCGCCAACACGATGCGTCTTTCAGCTCATTTGTTTGGCTGCATTCTGGTGGGGGCGCTGACCTGCGGCCCTGCCTACGCTGCCGGTGGAGAGATGCCGTCGCTGTTTGGTTCCGTTGTCCTCGGTATTCTGCTGGTGGTCGGTCTCGCGCTGTATGCGGTTCCGCCAAAGTACACGGTGATGCTTGTCGTCGCTCTCTGGGTTGGCGGGCTGGCTCTCGCCGTCGCCCAATACGGCATCTCAGGCATAGCGCTCCGAGCTGCAACGTTTGGATTGCTGATGACGTGTCTCACTTTGCCGATCGCTGCCGGATGGTTGCTGAGGCACATCGCAAGAAAGCGCTTTTCTCAAATCGGAACGCGTCATGGCTGAATTCAATCTCCCGCAGAACTCCCGCCTGACCGAGGGCAAGGCTTGGCCGAAGCCGGCCGGTGCCAAGAAGGTCACCGAGTTCAAGATCTATCGCTGGAACCCGGACGACACCGCCAATCCGCGCACCGACACCTATTATGTCGACCGCGACGATTGCGGGCCGATGGTCCTCGACGCGCTGATCTGGATCAAGAACAAGGTCGACCCGACGCTGACCTTCCGGCGTTCCTGCCGTGAGGGCATCTGCGGTTCCTGCGCCATGAACATGGACGGCAAGAACGGGCTCGCCTGCACCACCGGCATCGATGAATGCGGGGCTAGGGGCAAGGTCGCGATCTATCCGCTGCCGCACATGCCGGTGGTCAAGGACCTCGTTCCAGACCTGACCCGCTTCTACGCCCAGCACGCCTCGATCGAGCCCTGGCTCAAGACGACGACGCCGGCGCCCGAAAAGGAATGGAAGCAGGCCAAGGACGACCGCGAAAAGCTCGACGGTCTCTATGAGTGCATCCTCTGCGCCTGCTGCTCGACCTCCTGCCCGAGCTATTGGTGGAATGGCGATCGCTATCTCGGCCCGGCCGCGCTGCTGCAGGCCTATCGCTGGCTGATCGACAGCCGCGACGAGGCCACCGGCGAGCGTCTCGACAATCTCGAGGACCCGTTCCGGCTCTATCGCTGCCACACTATCATGAACTGCGCCAACGCCTGCCCGAAGGGTCTCAACCCGGCCAAGGCGATTGCGGAAGTCAAGAAGATGATGGTGGCCCGCCAGGTCTGAGGCGGCTGCCTGCAGCGCGTCATGCTCGGGCTTGACCCGAGCATCTCAGGCCGGAGAAAGCTCCGGTCGGCGCCTTCTCGTCACGAGATTCTCGGGTCTGCGCTTCGCTTCGCCCGAGAATGACGCGAGGCTCGGTCTCATCTCCGCAATTCCGCCGCCGATTTCGCCGGTTTCGGCCCTCAATCCATCACGCCCGCGACAAGACGCCGCGCTCTCTTCGTGCTGCTAAGTCACTGCATGAGGGCGAATCATGTCGCAAGAGCAAGGGCAACAGACCGAAAGCAAGCCTGAACCTCCACTCCTGTCCCTCGGCATCACGCCGCGGCGGTTCGGGCGCAGCCCCGGCCTGAAATTCTTCGTCATCGGCTTCCTGGCGCTGCTGCTGCTGATCCCGCTGATGTTCGTCTCCAGCCTGCGCGGCGAGCGTTCGGCCACCGCCAATCTGGCCGCCCGCGAGATTGGCGATGCCTGGGGCCGCGAGCAGATCGTCGGCGGCCCGGCTTTGCTGGTGCCTTATCTGGTTCCGCCCAAGAATGCCGTCTCGGCGCCGACGCGCGAGGTCGCGGTCTTCCTGCCCGACGATCTCCAGGCCAGTTCGGAAGCACAGACCGAGATCCGGCGGCGCTCGATCTTCGACGTGCCGGTCTATCGCGGCAAGGTCGCGCTCAACGCCCGCTTCCTGCCGCCCGACTTCAAGGCGATCACCTCGGAGGAGGTGCAGCCGCTCTGGAATGAGGCGGTGCTCGGCGTCGGCGTCGGCGATGTCCGCGGGCTGAAGAACCGGGCCATGGCGCAAATCCGCGATGGCGCCGCGATCGAGTTCGAGCCGACGCTGGGCGCCGGCATCCGCGACGGCAACGGCATCCACGCCGCCTTGCGCGGTGTCGACCTGACCAAGCCGCTCACTGTCGAAGTCGGGCTCGACCTCAATGGCTCGCGCAGCCTGTCGATCGTGCCGCTGGCCAAGAACAGCGCGCTCCGGATGAGCTCGAACTGGCAGCATCCGAGCTTCTCCGGCGCACATCTGCCGGATGACCGGGTGATCGACGCCAACGGCTTCTCGGCTTCCTGGCGGGTCTCGCATCTGGCGCGCAATCTGCCGCTCGCCTTCACCTATGACCGGCGTGCTGACGTGACCTTCCTCGCCGGGGCTGTCGGCGCGCGTTTCTACCAGCCGGTCGATCTCTATCAGCTGGTCGAACGCGCCATCAAATACGGCATCCTGTTCGTCGGCGCGGTCTTCCTGGCCGTGTTCGGGCTGGAGCTGGTGGCGCGCGACAACCTCCATGCCGTCCAGTACACGCTCGTCGGCTTCGCGCTGGTGCTGTTCTATGTGCTGCTGCTGTCGCTGGCCGAGCATCTTGGCTTCCTGACCGCCTATCTTGCGGCGGCCGCGGCGACGACGGCGCTGATCGCGCTCTATATCGGCCTCGTCCTGCGCAGCGTTGCGCGCGGCGCGGTCCTGGGGCTGATCCTCGCCACCGGCTACGGGCTGGTCTATGCGCTGCTGAAGTCGGAGGATTTCGCCCTGCTCGCCGGAGCGATCGGCGCCTTCGTCGCGCTGACGGCGCTGATGCTCGGCACGGCCAGGGTCAACTGGTCCGGTCTCGGCGACGGCGTCGCGAAGAGCGTCACCCGCGAGCCAGAGCAGCCGAGCGCTTCGGCGTGACGCTCAGGACAGATAGCGACCCGGCGCGAAAGGCGCCGGGTCGGCCGGAGCCTGTTCGCCGCAGACCAGAGCGGCCAAAATCTCACCCGTCACGGGCCCGGTCGAGAAGCCGATATGCTGGTTACCGAAAGCGAGCCAGAGGCCGGGCTGGCGTGGGGCTTCGCCGATCATCGGCAAGGAATCCGGCAGGGTCGGGCGCGAGCCACGCCAGGTCGTATCTTCCGCCGGCTCCGTCAACGGAAAGGCCTCGCGGGCCCGCGGCAGCACCTGTTCGATCTGGGCGTGATCGTCGGGTGCGTCGCGGTGGGCGAGCTCGACGCCGCTGGTCAGGCGCAGGCCCAGCTCCATCGGTGCCAGCATGTAGGACGCTTCGACATCGTAGATCGGCCGGTTGAGGAAGCGTCCCTGCGCCGGCTTGTAATGACGGTGATAGCCGCGCTCGACATTGAGCGGCACCTTGAGGCCGAGCGGGCGGAGCAGATCGGCGCTCCAGGGTCCGAGTGCGACGACCGCGAGATCGGCGTCGTGTTGTGAGCCCTTGGCGGTGACGCGCCAACCTTCGCCCTGCTTCGACAGTCCGGTGACGTCGTCGCGCAGGATCGTGCCGCCGCGGGCGGCGAAGAGTGCGGCGTAAGCCTCGACCACCGCACCCGGCCAATCGACCGAAGCGCTGTCCTTGTGGTGCAGGGCGGCCGAGAAGATCGGGTTCAGGCTCGGCTCCAGCGCCGAGAGCGCCTGCCGGTCGAGCGCCTCGATGCGCACGCCATGGTCTTTGAGGAAGGTCCGGCGCGCTTCGGCGGCGGTCCGGCCGGCCTCGCTGCGCCAGAGTTCGAGGAAGCCGGTGTCGCGCAGGCGCCAGGCGATGCCGGCCTCGGTCATCAGCCGCTTGTGCAGCGGCAGGGAAGGGGCGATCAGGCTTTCCAGCGCCGCGACGCGGTGGTTGAGCCGCTCCGGCCTGGCCTCGTTGAGGAAACCGAGGATCCAGCCGGGATTGGCCAGCAGATGGCCGAGCCGATAGCGCACCGCCGCATGCCGGTTGCTCAGGTACTTCGGCAGGTTCTTCCACAGGCCGGGATTGTTGAGCGGCATGATCGAGGAGCGGCTGATCACGCCGGCATTGCCGTAGGAGGTCTCGCGGCCGGGCTCGCGCCGGTCGATCAGCGTGACCTTGAGGCCGCGCTTTTGCAGCGCGAGCGCGCAGGAGACGCCGACCATGCCGGCGCCGATGACGATGATGCTGCGAGTCACGCGATGAGACCCTGGTCGGCCGGTTCCTTCAGCCAATGGTCGAGGAAGCCGTCGAGCCAGGCGCGTACGGGCGGGTCGTACTGATACCAACCCTCAAGATGCTGGTGACGCAGCTGGGCGCCCGGCATCAGCGTGCGCTCATGGGCGCGCACCGACCAGCGGCACATCATCGCCAGCGTCACCTCGGGATGGAACTGGAGCCCGTAGGCCTTGCCGCCGGTGCGGATCGCCTGAACCGGGAAATCACCGCCGGTCGCCAGGCATTCGGAGCCGGTCGGACAATCGAAACCCTCGCGGTGCCATTGATAGACCGTGCCCGGCCAGATGCAGCCCGTCGCGGTGGCGTCGGCATGACCGGCCTGCGTCAGGCGGAGCGGGTAGTAGCCGATCTCGGCCCGCCCCTCGGCATGGGTGTAGACTGTCGCGCCGAGATGGCGGGCCAGCATCTGCGCGCCCAGGCAGAGGCCGAGAAAGGGCGCCTCCTCCTTCAGGCAGACGCCGATCCAGTCGGTCTCGGCCTTGACGAAGTCGTCGGGATCATTGGCGCTCATCGGCCCGCCGAAGATCACCGCGCCGGCATGACCCTGCATGGTCTGCGGCAGCGGATCGCCGAAGCGGGGCTTGCGGATATCGAGGGCATGCCCGCGCTCGGCGATGAGGCGGCCGACACGGCCGGGCGTCGAATGCTCCTGATGGAGCACGATCAGCACGGGCTTCTTCGGCGGCGGCAGGCTGTCGAGGGTGCGGAGCCGGCGACGAGTCGGGAAACGATAGGACAGATCGTTCATCGCGGCGTTCGATTGCGCTCCCGAGACAGGATTCTCCCGCCGGACCCCAGCTAAAATGCTGTCTGCCGGCCCCTGCAGCAAGCAAATTATGCGCCGCGCTCCGGCATGGCCGAGGCCAGCGCCGTGCATGCTCCGTGCAATCTTCCCTCAATATTCATGCCGAAATGCAACCCATAGTGATGATCGTGGTTGACTTCGCAGTCAGGCTCAGGCATGAGAATGAACATTCATTCTCATCGCTTCAGAGAAATATGTCGCAGGTCGTCACCTCCTTCTCGGCCGAGCGCGGCCTCTCGGAACGCCACGTCCACATTCTGGATGCGGCCGAGCGCGTTTTCGCGCGCGCCGGTTTCCATGCCGCGACGATGAACGACATCGCCGTCGAGGCCGCGATGAGCCCCGGCAATCTCTACCGCTACTTCTCCTCGAAGGATGCGATCATCGCCGGCATCAGCGAGCGCGACCGGACCGAGGTCGCCGCCGATTTCGCCCAGCTCGATCCGGGCAAGGGCGGGCTGCTCGACCAGCTCGAGGAGCTCGGTCGCCAGCATATGGTGCACAAGCCACGCGAGAAGGCGATCATCGCCCTGCAGATCTGGGCGGAAGCTGCGCGCACAGCCGAGATGGCGCAGATCTGTGCCAGCTTCGACGACATGGTCGAGCACGGGCTCGGTGCTGCCGTCGCGGCCGCCGTCGCGAGCGGCGAATTGCCGAGCAATCTCGATCAAGCGCGTTTTCTGACGGCGCTGTTCATGATGGCGGACGGCTTCTTCTGCCGGCGCGCCGTCGATCCGAATTTCGACGCCGCTGCCGGCGCCGATGCCCTGTTCGCCGCGATGCGGGGGCTGGCGCAGGTCATGCTGCTGCCGCCTTCCGGCGATCCAACCTCTTAAAGACGAAGACCAACCATGCCCGCTACGACCAAGACCCTGATCCTGCTGCCGCTCGTCGCGCTCGCCGGCGTACCGGCAGTCGCTTTCGCCCAGGCGCCGGCCTCGGCCGCAACCTCCCAGCAGCAGCCATCCACCGGACCGGCGATCACCGTGACCTCGGCCAAGCGCGGCGAGATCGTGCAGAGCGTGGTTGTTTCCGGCTCGATGGTTGCGCGCGACGAGGTGCTGGTCGCTCCCGAGGTCGATGGCTTCGTCATCACCGAGCTGCTTGCCGAGGAGGGCGACCGCGTCGCCGCCGGGCAGGTGCTGGCCCGGCTGTCGCGCACCACGCTCGAGGTGCAGCGCGCCCAGAACGACGCGCAGGTCAAGCGCGCCGAAGCGGCGGTCGACCAGGCCAAGGCACAGATCGTCGAGGCCGAAGCCAATCTCGTCCAGGCCAACAACGCCTTCGATCGGACGAAGGCGTTGCGCGACAGCGGCAATGCCAGCCTGGAGACCTTCGACCAGCGCTCCGCCACGGCGCGTGGGGCGCAGGCGCGCTTGAACTCGATGAAGCAGGCACTTGCGATCACGACCGCCGACCTGGCGCTGGCCCAGGCCCAGGGGCGCGACATCGAGGTCAGGCTGGCGCGCACTGAGATCAAGGCGCCCAAGGCTGGCATCGTCAGCCGCCGCAATGCGCGGCTGGGTGCCATGGCGACGCTGGCGGCGGCTGATCCGCTGTTCAAGATCATCGCCGACGGTGCGATCGAGCTCGAAGCGGATGTCGCCGAGGTTGAGCTGCCCAATCTCAAGGTCGGGCAGGCGGTCGCGGTCACGCCGGCCGGCTCGGAGAAGCCGCTCGAGGGCACGATCCGCCTGATCTCGCCCGAGGTCGACAAGGCCTCGCGGCTCGGACGGCTGCGCATCACGCTGACCGGGAATCCACCGGTCGCCGTCGGCTCCTTCGCGCGCGGCGTGATCGAGACCGGTCGCAAGACCAGCATCGTACTGCCGCTTTCAGCGATCACCTATGCGCGCGGCGGCGCCATGGTGCAGGCCGTCAAGGATGGGCGGGTGACGACCAAAAAGGTCGTGCTTGGCCTGATCGGCGGCGGGCGCGCCGAGATCGTCTCCGGCCTCGCCGAAGGCGAGAGCGTGGTCGCCCGCGCCGGCACCTTCGTGCGCGACGGCGACATGATCACGCCGATCGTGACGAACTGACGGGAGCCCTGCGTGAACGTCAATTTCTCCGCCTGGTCGATCCGGAAGCCGGTTCCGTCGATCCTGCTCTTCGTCGTGCTCTGCGTGCTCGGCCTGCTCTCGTTCTCGAAGCTGCCGGTGACCCGCTTCCCGAACATCGACGTGCCCTTCGTCTCGGTGACGGTGACCCAGTCGGGCGCCGCTCCGGCCGAGCTGGAGAGTCAGGTCAGCAAGCGCGTCGAGGACGCGGTCGCCAACATCACCGGCGTGAAGCATGTGATGTCGACGCTGACCGACGGCTCCTCGGTGACGCTGGTCGAGTTCAGGCTCGAAACCAATACCGATCGTGCCGTCAACGACGTCAAGGACGCGATCGCCAAGATCAGAGCCGATCTGCCCCGCACCATCGACGAGCCGGTGATCCAGCGCATCGATGTCGAGGGCCAGTCGATCCTGACCTATGGCGCCTCCTCGCCCGGCCTGACGCTGGAGCAACTCTCCTGGCATGTCGACGACGTCGTCGCACGCGAACTGCAGGGGCTGAAAGGCGTCGGCCGTGTCGAGCGCTATGGCGGCGTCGACCGCGAGATCAGGATTTCGCTCGATCCCGACCGGCTGCTGGCGCTCGGCACCACCGCCGGCGAGGTCAACCGCCAGATCCGCGCGACCAATGTCGATCTGGCCGGCGGGCGCGGCGAGGTCGGTGGCCAGGAGCAGGCGATCCGCACCCTCGCCAGCGCCAAGACCGTCGCCGAGCTCGCCGACAGCAAGATCCAGCTCACGGGCGGGCGCGAGGTGCGCCTGAAGGAGCTCGGTCGCGTCGAGGACTCCAATTCCGAGCCGCGCGCCTTCGGCCGGCTGAACAAGCAGCCGGTCGTCTCTTTCGCCGTGTTCCGTTCGAAGGGTTCGAGCGAGCTCTCGGTCAAGGATGTCGTTGCGGCCAAGATCGAGGATCTCAACAAGCGCTACCCGACGATCGCGCTGAAGCCGATCGACGATGCCGTCGCCTACACTCACGGCAACTACAAGGCGGCGATGGAGACGCTGCTGGAGGGGGCTGCTCTCGCCGTGCTCGTCGTCTTCGTCTTCCTGCGTAACTGGCGGGCGACGCTGATCACGGCGATTGCATTGCCGCTTTCGGCCATTCCCACGTTTTGGGCGATGGAGATTCTCGGCTTCTCGCTGAACCTGGTCAGCCTGCTCGGCATCACCCTCGTGACCGGCATCCTGGTCGACGACGCCATCGTCGAGATCGAGAACATCGTCCGGCATATGAAGATGGGCAAGTCGCCCTATCGTGCCGCGATGGAGGCCGCCGACGAGATCGGCCTGGCGGTCATCGCGATCACCCTGACCATCGTCGCGATCTTCGCGCCCGTGTCGTTCATGGGCGGCATTGCCGGGCAATATTTCCGCCAGTTCGGCCTCACCGTCGCGATCGCTGTGTTGTTCTCGCTCCTGGTCGCGCGCCTGATCACGCCGATGATGGCGGCCTATCTGATGAAGCCGGTCAGGCATGACGAGCCCAAGGACGGCTTCATCATGCGCGGCTACACCTGGCTGCTCGAAGCCTCGCTGAAGAAGCGGCGCATCCCGTTGCTGCCGCGTTTCAACGGCTCGCGGCGCTGGCGGACGATGCCGTTCAACACCGCCTATCTCACTTTGGTCGTCGGCTTTGCCTTCCTGTTCGTCTCGATCCAGGCGACGGCGCTGCTGCCGACCGGCTTCTTCCCCGAGGAGGACACCGCCCGCATCGTCGCATCGGTCGAGCTGCCGCCGGGCGCGACGCTGGAGGATACTACCGTCGCCACCGACAAGATCGTCGACAAGCTGCGCGAGATCCCGCAGGTCACCAACGTCTTCGTGCTTGGCGGCGCCTCGCCGACCGGGCAGCGCGAGGTCCGCCGCGCCGCGGTCTTCATCCTGCTGACGCCGAAGGCTGAGCGTGATGTCCCGCAGAAGGAGCTCAAGGTCACGATCGCCGAAAAGCTGGCGAGCGTTCCCGATGTCCGCGCCTGGTACGTCAACGAGCGTGGCGAGCGCGAGATGGCGTTCTCGATCCTGTCCAAGGACGGCGATGCGCTCGACGAGGCCGTGGCGAAGATCGAGGCGCGCATGCGCCAGGTCGACGGCTACCTCAATGTCGCCACCGCCGGCTCGCTGAGCCGGCCGGAAATGCGCATCACGCCGAAGCTGGAGCAGGCCGCCAATCTCGGTGTCACGCCGGAGGCGATCTCGGAGGCGCTGCGCGTCGCCACCATCGGCGACATCGGCCCCAACCTCGCCAAGTTCAACGCCGGCGACCGGCTGGTGCCGATCCGCGTCCAGCTCGACGAAGCCGCCCGCACCGATATCCGCAACATCGCGGCGCTGCGCGTCATCAGTGCGTCCGGCGTCTCGGTTCCGCTCACCGCCGTGGCGGAGATTGGCTTCGGCGAGGGGCCGTCCTCGATCGACCGCTATGATCGCGTCCGCCGCGCCGCCATCGGCGCCGATCTGAAGCGCGGCTTCGAGCTCGGCACGGCGCAGGAGAAGTTCCAGGAGATCGTCAAGGAGGTCGGCCTGCCCGAAGGCGTGCGCATCGCCGCCACCGGCGACGCCGAGATCCAGGGCGAGGTGGTCGAGGGCTTCATCACCGCGATGACCACCGGCCTGATGCTGGTGCTCGCCGTGCTGATCCTGCTGTTCGGCTCGGTCTTCCAGCCGATCACCATCCTGCTCTCGCTGCCGCTCTCCTTCGGCGGCGTGGTGATCGCCCTGCTCGCCACCCACAACCCGGTCTCGATGCCGGTTTATATCGGCCTGCTCATGCTGATGGGCATCGTCACCAAGAACGCGATCATGCTGGTCGATTTCGCGGTCGAGGAGGTCGCGCGCGGCAAGGACCGGATGACGGCGCTGCTCGAAGCCGGCCACAAGCGCGCCCGGCCGATCGTGATGACCACCATCGCCATGGGTGCGGGCATGCTACCCTCGGCCTATGGTGTCGGCGATGGCGGCGAGTTCCGCGCGCCGATGGCGATCGCGGTGATCGGCGGCCTGATCGTCTCGACCGTGCTCTCGCTCGTCTTCGTGCCGTCCTTCTATGTGGTGATGGACGATCTCGGCCGGCTCACCGGCTGGATCTTCGGCCGCTTCTTCGGCAAGGCCGAGGACGAGAGCAGCTGGACTGCGATCAGCGAGGAGGAGACACCGGGCGAAGCCAGCGCCAAGGCGATGGCCGGCAAGCTGCCGCCGCCTCGGCTGGCGGCGGAGTGAAAGGGAAATCAAGGGCCCGCCTTCGAGCGGGCCCTTCTGCTTTCTGGGTCAATTCTCCCGCAGCGAGAGGTCGAGATTCTGCCCCTTGCCGGGCTGGCTGCCGCGTAGTGTGAGTGCGACCCCGCTCTGCTGGCGCGATATCGTCAGCGTCGCCGGCGGGTTCGGGCGGACGCTTTCGGCCGTTTCGTTGAAGGCGAGGGTCAGCCGCTGGCCCTGCCGGCTGCCGGAAAGCCTCGCCACCGTGCCAGTGCTCTCCTTGAAAGTGCCGGCATAGCGCCCGGTTTTGGAATCGTGGCGCAATTCGATCCGGATTGTCGCGCTGAAGATGGCGGCGGTGCTGCAGCTGCCGTCGAGGCTGAGGCGCGCGCCCTCCTGGTCGCCGTTGAATTGGCATTTCAGTGCACGGCTACTGCCGCCGGCATTCTGAAGCGTGCCGTTGCCGCTGAAGCGGCCCTCCAGCGAGCTGAGAAAGCTCGTTTCGCCGCTATCGGCGCCTTGCTGGGTCGCTCCCGGTTGCGCCAGCATCAGCAGCGCTGTCGCGGTGAGCGCCGTCGCCATGCGATGTCCTGCCATGATCGACCCTCCTGCCGGCTAAACGTCTCAGCGGCGGTTTTGATCAATCCTGGCTGACAATATGCGCTGGTCGTGCCTGGGAAGGCTCACGCCACTTCGGGCTCAGCCTCGGCCGTGCGCTTGCGCTCCACCGCACAGCGATAGGCTTCTGTCAGCTCGTCGAGGACGGATCGCGCCGGCCGCGGCGCGTCGAGATGAAGAAAGCGCAGTTCATCCATGAATTTCTGCCAGAGAGCGGGCCCGCCCTCGGCCAGGATCTCGGCGCGGATCGACATCTCAGGCGTCACTGGCAGGAAGCGCCGGCCCCAATCGGCCATGGCGGCGAAGACCGGCACCAGCGAGATCCCCATTTCGGTCAGACTGTAGATGCCCTTCTGCTTGTGGCTGGCGTCGTCGCGGCGCGAGATCAGCCCGTTCTCGAGCAATCGCTTCAGCCGGTCGGCGAGGATGTTGGAGGCGATGCCTTCGTCGGATTTCGCCAGCAATTCGCGATAGTGCCTGCGATTGCCGAACATGATGTCGCGCAGGACGATCAGGCTCCAGCGATCGCCGAGGATTTCGAGCGTCAGGTTGATCGGACAGCCCGAGCGGCCGGTCTCTTTCATGCGTCTCTCCAAAACTGCTTGCATTCTACAATCGGTTTCGCTAGAAGCCAACTGCTTGCAAATCGCAAGCAGTTTGACGGCGCTGCACAGCGCCTGCATGGAGGATGCGATGGCCAAGGTGATCGTCTGGAATCTCGTGACGCTGGACGGCTATTTCGAAGGCAAGGAGAAGTGGGATCTGTCGTTTCACAACGACGCCTGGGGCGAGGAGCTCGATGCGCTCAGCAAGGAGTTCGGCCGGCGCGCGCAATGCCTCGTCTTCGGCCGTGTCACTCATGACGGGATGAAGGCTTATTGGACCTCGGCCGAGGCGAAGGAGGACAGCGAGGTCACGCGCTATATGAACGCGCTGCCCAAGCTGGTCGCCTCGCGCAGCGTTCAGACCTCCGACTGGAACAACACCCGCGTCACCGCCGATATCGTCGGCGAGATCGCCAAGCTGCGGGCTGCCCCGGGCAAGGATGTCCTCGTCTTCGGCAGCGCAGAGCTGATCGACACCTTGCTGAAGGAAAAGCAGGTCGACGAGCTGATGTTGGCGCTGGTGCCGGTGCGGCTTGGCGCCGGCACGCCGTTCTTCAAGTCTGGCAATGAGCGCCAGAAGCTCGACCTGCTGGAGAGCCGGCCGCTCAAGAACGGCACGGTGATCCTGCGCTACACTACCGGGAACTGAGGCGGTGGCGCGCAGGCTTGCGGAAGGGCACGTTTACCCCTTCCGCACCATCAGCACCGCCGCCAGGATCGCGACGCCGCCGAAGGCTTGGGCCGGCGAGGGCCGCTCGGCGAAGATCGCCCAGGCGGCGAGCACCGAGACCAGTGCCGGCCAGACCATGACCAGCGAGGCGGCGTTGGCTCCGTAATGGCCGAGCGCCAGCGTGATCAGGCCCTGGCCCATGGCATGCGAGACCAGGCCGAGCGCGGCGACGGCGAGCCAGCCGGTCAGGCTCTGCGGCAGGATGGTCTCGCCGAGGCCGAGCGCCGCTACGATGCAGAACACGGCGCAGATCGCGCTTGAGATCAGGCCGATGCGGCCTGAGGCAGCACGATTGCGGGCGCGGCGGACGGCGAGGATATAGGCGGCGTAGGAGAAGGCGGCGCCGATGGCGAGGCCATCCCCGAGCATGCCACTGGAAAGCGACGTCGCCGCCCCGAACTTCGGCAGCACCAGCAGGCCGGCGCCGCCGATGGCGAGCAGCAGGGCGCCGAGGATGCGCCGCGTCGGCTTCTCGCCGAACAGCAGCCAGCCGCCGAGGATGACGCCGACCGGCGAGAGATTACCGAGCAGGGAGGCGTTGGCGATCGAGGTGAAGCCGAGCGAGGCGTTGTAGAGCACGACGTCGACGCCGAAGGCGAGGCCGGCGAGTGCGATCGGCAGCATGGCGCCGGGTTTCACGCCCTCGGTCCGGTCGCGGCGATCCTCCAGCGCCATCCAGGCGGCGAGTACCGGCAGCGCGAAGGCCATGCGCCAGAAGCCGGCGGCGGCCGGGCCGACATCGGCGAAGCGCACGAAGATGCCGGAGAAGCCGATGCAGGTCGCGCCGAGCACCAGCAGCAGGAACATGCCGAGCGCCGGGCTGGCGGGTCGGTCAGGCAAGGAGAGGCTCGGGGCGGACATGGGTCAGGCTTTCAGGGCGAGAAATCCACAGCCCCCATCCCGAGGAGCCGCGAGCTGCGACCACTCCTCAGGATGGGGGCTGTTTCGTTGCCTCAATATGGCCCGCTTCCAGCAATCGGAAAAACGGATTATTCTGATTTATCTATCACCGCTTCCGATGGAGCGATCATGTCGACCCATCTCGATCTCGATGCTCTGGCCATGCTTGTCGCCGTCGCCGAGACCGGCGGCTTCACCGCGGCGGGCCAGAAGCTCGGGCGCACGCAATCGGCGATCTCCGGTCGCATCCAGGATCTGGAGGTCACGCTCGGCAAGCAGTTGTTGGAACGCTCGCGCCGCGGCGTCACGCCGACCGAAGCCGGCGAGCGGCTGCTGGCGCAGGCCCGCCGCCTGCTCGCGATCGAGCGCGAGGCGAGGGCAGAGCTCGACGGCGACAAGGCCGTGGGCCGCCTGCGCATCGGTCTGCCGGACGACTATGTCGACGCTTACCTGCGGCCGTTGATCGTGCGTTTCGCCGAGGAGCACCCGCGCGTCGAGATCGAGGTGCATTGCGAACTCTCGAAACGGATCGAGCCGGCAGTCGCGGCTGGCGAGCTCGACCTTGCCGTGATTACCCAGGACCCTGGCCGGCCGAAGGGCGAGCGCCTCAGGCGCGAGCCGCTGGTCTGGGTCGCGGCGCGTGGTCATCGGCCGGAGCTGAGTGACGTGCTGCCGCTCGGCCTGTTCAACGAGGGCTGCCGAGCGCGTCCGCGCATCCTGAACGCGCTGCAGGCGGCGGAGCGGCCGCACCGGCTGGTGTTCTCATCCTCGCATATGGCCGGCTTGCTCTCGGCCGTCGAGGCGGGCCTGTGCGTCACCGCGATCACCGAGAGCGCGGCGCCCGCATCATTGCGCCGGCTGGAGCTGTCCGAGAACCTGCCCGCGCTGTTCGAGCTCTCGGTCGCGCTGGTGATCGCGCCGCAGGCCGGCATCGCGGCGCGCCATTTCGCGCAGGCTCTGCGCGAAGCGATGGCGGCGCCGCGGCTGGTGGCGTGAGGCGTGTTACTCCGCCGCCTGCGGCTTCAGCACGCCGCGGCGGATCTGGTCTTCTTCGATCGACTCGAACAAAGCGCGGAAATTGCCCTCGCCGAAGCCGTCATCGCCCTTGCGCTGGATGAACTCGAAGAAGATCGGGCCGACCACGGTGGCCGAGAAGATCTGGAGGAGCACCTTGCTCATCCGGCCTTCCTTGGAGCCGAGCGCGACCGCGCCCTCGCCGTCGATCAGGATGCCGTTGGCCTTGAGGCGGGCGACCGGCTCGCCATGGTTTGGGACGCGGCCGTCGACCTTCTCGTAATAGGTCTCGGGCGGCGAGGGCATGAAGGGCAGGCCGTTCTGCCGGAGCTGCTCGACGCTGGTATAAATGTCGCGCGAGCCGAGCGCGACGTGCTGGATGCCCTCGCCCTTGTACTGGCGCAGGTACTCCTCGATCTGGCTCTTGTCGTCGAGGGATTCGTTGATCGGGATGCGGATCTTGCCGCAGGGCGAGGTCAGCGCCCGCGAGATCAGCCCGGTGAGCTTGCCCTCGATGTTGAAGAAGCGGATCTCACGGAAATTGAAGAGCTCGCCATACCAGTCGGCCCAATGGTCCATGCGGCCGCGCATGACGTTGTGGGTGAGGTGGTCGAGGTAATACATCCCGGCCTGCTCGGGATGCGGGTCCTTCTCGCCAAGCCATTCGAAGTCGACATCGTAGATCGAGCCCTTTTCGCCATAGCGGTCGACGAAATAGAGCAGCGAGCCGCCGATGCCCTTCACGGCCGGGATCTGCAGTTCGCCGGGGCCGACGCGGGTCTCATAGGGCTCGGCGCCGAGCGAGACGGCGCGCTCGAAGGCGTGCTTGGCGTCGACGACGCGGAAGGCCATGGCGCAGGCGCAGGGACCATGCTCGGCGGCGAAACCCTGCGCGAAGGACTCAGGTTCCGCGTTGACGATGAAATTGACGTCGCCCTGGCGATAGAGCGTGACGTTCTTGGAGCGGTGTTTCGCTACCTTGGTGAAGCCCATCGTCTCGAACAGCGCGCCGAGCTTCTCCGGCTCGGGATGGGCGTATTCGACGAACTCGAAGCCGTCTGTGCCCATCGGATTGGCAGTCGAAATCGCCGGCGGGGCTGAATCGTGCGGGAACGGTCCCATGTGCGTCCTCCTGAAATCTGTGGTTGGCCGATCCTCGCGCATCGAGATGGCGAAAGGTTTGCAAAATCCCGCGCTCTCGGATTGAATTTGCACAGATCGTGCATCGCTAAGCCAGAAAGCTCACAAAATGCCGCAGCTCGACGCTTTCGACTGGCGCCTGCTCGAAGCGCTCCAGCAGGATGCCTCGCTGACCAATGGCGCGCTGGCCGAGCGGGTCGGCCTCTCCGCCAGCCAGGTCTCGCGGCGGCGCCAGGCGCTGGAGAATTCAGGCGCGATCCGTGGCTATCGCGCTTTGATCGACCCGGAGGCGATCGGGCTCTCCGTCACCGTCTTCATCCATGTCGCGCTCAACACCCATTCGCGCGACAATGCCCGGCGCTTCCGCGATCTCGTCAAGCTGACGCCTTCGGTGCTGGAGGCGCATGCGCTCACCGGCGAGGCCGACTACATGCTGAAGGTGGCGGTCGGCGACCTCAAGGAACTGGCGCGCCTCGTTAACGAGGTGCTGCTGCCGCATGAGAGCGTCGCGCGGGTGCGTTCGGAGATCGCCCTGGAGACGCTGAAGGAGCCGGGGCTTCTGCCGCTGGCGATGGGGTGAGATTGCCCCTTCCGCCAATGCTGCAGCGCGCTATAACTCAATCATGGTCGTTCTCAATCGCATCTACACCCGCACCGGCGACGACGGCACCACGGCGCTCGCCACTGGCGCGCGCCGGGCCAAATTCGACCTGCGGGTTTCCGCTTACGGCACCGTCGACGAGACCAATGCCTGCATCGGCCTGGCGCGATTGCATTGCGCCGGCGAGGACCCTGAGCTCGATGCGATGCTCGGGCGCATCCAGAACGATCTCTTCGATCTCGGCGCCGAGCTCGCCTCGCCCGATACCGGCGAAAAACCGGCCTGGGAGCCGCTGCGCATCGTGCAAGCGCAGGTCGATCGGCTCGAGGCCGAGATCGACCAGCTCAACCGGCCGCTCGGGACGCTGCGCTCCTTCGTGCTGCCGGGCGGCACGCCGGGCGCGGCGCATCTGCACCTTGCCCGCACGGTCAGTCGCCGGGCCGAAAGGCTGATGGTCGAATTGTCGCAGGAGGACGGCGAGAGCGTCGCCCAGCCGGCGCTGAAATTCATCAACCGGCTCTCGGATTTCCTCTTCGTCGCCTCGCGCCACCTCAATGCCAGGGCTGGGGGCGATGTGCTCTGGACGCCCGGCCAGAACCGCTAGCGCCATGTTTGTCCCGCTGCATGACGGCGTGCCGATGCGCTTCATCCGCGTCGCCTACGTCACCTATGCGCTGATCGCGATCTGCATCGTGCTGCGGCTGATGCTGATGTACTGGACCAGCGAGGCCAGCGAGATCGCGGTCATGGCCGGCTTCGGCACGATTCCGGCGGTGTTGTTCGGCGAGGCGCAGTTGCCGCCGGAACTGCTGAGGGCGCCGCCCTGGCTGACGCTGATCACCGGCATCATGCTGCATGCCAGCTTCGCCCATCTGATCGGCAATATGCTCTTTCTCTGGGTCTTCGGCGACAATGTGGAGGATGCGATGGGCCATCTGCGCTTCCTCGTCTTTTTCATCCTTTGCGGTGTGGCGGGCGCAGTCTTGCACGCGCTGATGAATCCTGAATCGGAGCAGCCGTTGATCGGCGCCTCCGGCGCGATCTCGGGCGTGATCGCCTCCTATCTGATGCTCTACCCGCGCGTGCGCGTCTGGGGCCTCGCCTTCAAATGGATCCCGCTGCACATCCCGGCGATGTATGCACTTGGCGCCTGGATCCTGTTCCAGCTGCTCTCGGCACTGTTCGACCAGCAGGGCGCGGTCGGCTGGTGGGCGCATCTTGGCGGGCTCGGCGCCGGGGCGGCGCTGACGCCGCTGCTGATCCGGCGCGACTTGCGCCTGTTCGGCCGCGGCATGCGGGGGCTGTCGTGACTTTCATGGCGTTGACAAGCCCAAATCCCCGTCGCTACGGTCCGTCCGCATTTCAGCCGAGCGCCGCGATGCTGGCCTTTGCGTGGCCGGCGGATAGGCATCCGATCACATCTCTCCGCAACCGGTGACGTCCATATGAAAATACTTGTGCCAGTGAAGCGCGTGGTCGACTTCAACGTGAAGATCCGTGTGAAAGGCGACGGTTCCGGGGTCGAGCTGGCCAATGTGAAGATGTCGATGAACCCGTTCGACGAGATCGCGGTCGAAGAGGCGCTGCGGCTCAAGGAAGCGGGCAAGGCGACCGAGGTGATCGTGGTCTCGGTCGGGCCGGCGCAGGCGGCCGAGACGATCCGCACCGGCCTCGCCATGGGCGCCGATCGCGGCATCCTGGTGAAGACCGACGCCGCCACCGAACCGCTGGCCGTCGCCAAGCTGCTCAAGAAGATCGTCGAGCAGGAGACGCCCGAGCTCGTCATCCTCGGCAAGCAGGCGATCGACGACGACTGCAACCAGACTGGCCAGATGCTCGCCGCGCTGCTCGGCTGGCCGCAGGGCACGTTCGCTTCGAAGGTCATGCTCGACGGCGGCTCGGCTGACGTCACCCGCGAGGTCGATGGCGGCCTGCAGACCGTCCAGCTCAAGCTGCCGGCGATCGTCACCACCGACCTGCGCCTCAACGAGCCGCGCTATGCCTCGCTGCCCAACATCATGAAGGCGAAGAAGAAGCCGCTCGACGAGACCACGCCGGAGACGCTCGGCGTCGACGTCGCGCCGCGCCTCAAGGTGCTGAAGACGGCCGAGCCGGCCGGACGCTCCGCCGGCGTCAAGGTGGCCAATGCCGCCGAACTCGTCTCCAAGCTCAAGACCGCCGGGGTGATCTGATGACCACGCTGCTGCTCGCCAAGCACGACAACAAGAGCCTCAACGAGGCCACCCGCAAGGCGCTGACCGCCGCCAAGGACCTCGGCGCGCCCGTGCACGTCCTGGTCGCCGGCCACAACGCCAAGGCCGTCGCCGAAGCCGCGGCCAAGCTCGACGGCGTCGAGAAGGTGTTGCTCGCCGACGATGCCTCCTATGAGCATCGCCTCGCCGAGCCGCTGGCGGCGCTGATCGTCCAGCTTGCGCCTGCTTACGACGCCCTCGTCGCGCCCGGCACCACCACCGGCAAGAACGTGATGCCGCGCGTCGCCGCGCTGCTCGACGTGATGCAGGTCTCCGAGGTGACGAAGATCGTCTCAGCCGACACCTTCGAGCGGCCGATCTATGCCGGCAACGCCATCCAGACCGTGCAGTCATCAGACGCCAAGAAGGTGATCACCGTGCGCGGCGCCTCCTTCCAGGCGACCGGCGACGGCTCCGCCAGCGCCCCGATCGAGGCTGTTGCCGCCGCCGCGAACCCCGGCAGCTCGTCCTTCAAGGGCGAGGAGGTCGCCAAGTCGGATCGTCCGGAGCTGGCCTCGGCCAAGATCATCGTCTCCGGCGGTCGCGCGCTCGCCTCGGCCGAGAACTTCGCCAAGGTGATCGAGCCGGTGGCGGATCGCCTCGGCGCGGCCATGGGCGCCTCGCGCGCCGCGGTCGATGCCGGCTATGCCCCGAACGACTGGCAGGTCGGCCAGACCGGCAAGGTCGTCGCTCCCGAGCTCTATGTCGCGGTCGGCATCTCCGGCGCGATCCAACATCTCGCCGGCATGAAGGACTCGAAGGTCATCGTCGCCATCAACAAGGACGAGGAGGCGCCGATCTTCCAGATCGCCGATTACGGCCTCGTCGGCGACCTCTTCGCCATCCTGCCCGAGCTCGACAAAGAGCTCGAAAAGGCCGGCAAGTAAGCGGTAGAATCGTCCGCGTCGCGGGCACCCTCGGGGTGCCCGCGCCAGCTCCCTCGGGGACAAGAAGCGTCACATGGACCACCAGATCAAGACCGTCGGCATCATCGGGGCCGGGCAGATGGGCAACGGCATCGCCCATGTCGCCTCGGTCGCGGGCTTCGACATCAGGCTGCACGACATCGCCGAGGACCGCATCAATGCGGCGCTGGCGACGATCGACGGCAACATGGCCCGTCAGGTGTCCAAGGGCGCCATCGCCGACGAGGACCGCCGCACGGCGATGAGCCGGATCGTCTCGGCGCCGAAGCTGGAAGATCTGGGCCCGTGTGACCTCGTGATCGAGGCCGCGACCGAGAGCGAGGAGGTGAAGCGCAAGATCTTCACCGCCGTCTGCCCCCATCTGCGGCCCGACGCGATCCTGGCCTCGAACACGTCGTCGATCTCGATCACGCGGCTCGCCGCGGCGACCGATCGCCCCGAGCATTTCATCGGCATCCACTTCATGAACCCGGTGCCGTTGATGCAGCTCGTCGAGCTGATCCGCGGCATCGCCACGGACGACGGCACTTTCGAACGCGCGAAGGGCTTCGTTGCCGCGCTGCACAAGACGGCGTCGGTCTCCGAGGACTTCCCGGCTTTCATCGTCAACCGCATCCTGCTGCCGATGATCAACGAGGCCGTCTACACGCTCTATGAGGGCGTCGGCTCGGTCGAGGCGATCGACACGGCGATGAAGCTCGGCGCGAATCACCCGATGGGGCCGCTCCAGCTCGCCGACTTCATCGGCCTCGACACCTGTCTGTCGGTGATGCAGGTGCTGCATGACGGCCTCGCCGACTCGAAATACCGCCCGTGCCCGCTGCTGGTGAAATATGTCGAGGCCGGCTGGCTCGGCCGCAAGACCAAGCGCGGCTTCTACGATTATCGCGGCGAAAAGCCGATTCCGACGCGCTAGAATTCGCTCGTCATGCTCGGCCTTGAGCCGAGCATCTCCGAATCCAGCTTCTTCTGCATGAGATTCCCGGGTCTGCGCTGCGCTCCGCCCGGGAATGACGGCCGCCGTCTGCCTATTCGCGCCGCAACATCGTCGCTTCACATTCCTGTCGCATCGCGCTTACATTGATGCGTCAGGATTCGTGCGAGCCCAAGAAGCGGAGGCGCGATACGGGTGACGGCGCATGTGATGCATCCGATGGCCTCGCCGGACGGTTGTCCGGCGCTGGTGCTCAACGCCGATTTCCGGCCGTTGAGCTACTACCCGCTCTCATTGTGGAGCTGGCAGGACGCGATCAAGGCGGTCTTCATGGACCGGGTCAACATCGTATCGGAATACGACACGGTGGTGCGCAGCCCGAGCTTCAACATGAAGCTGCCCTCGGTCGTCTCGCTCAAGACCTATATCAAGCCCTCGCGCACCCCGGCCTTCACCCGCTTCAACGTCTTCCTGCGCGACCGCTTCGCCTGCCAATATTGCGGCACGCGCGACGAGCTGACCTTCGACCATGTCGTGCCGCGCTCCAAGGGCGGGCTCACCACCTGGGAGAACGTCGTTGCGGCCTGCTCGCCCTGCAATCTGATGAAGGGCGACAAGATGCCGGCCGCGGTCGGGATGATCCCCATGCAGAAGCCGTTCGCGCCGTCGATCAACGACCTGCACCGCAACGGCAAGCTGTTCCCGCCGAACTATCTGCACGAGAGCTGGCTCGACTATCTCTACTGGGATTCCGAGCTGGAGCCGTGAGCTCCGCCGGCTGTCGAGGTCGACAGTGACGTCATCGACCGTCCCTGCTTCTCAAGCGCGGCGAAACTCGGCGCCTTCGCGCTGACGAAGGGCGTGGTCCCGAGATCGGCCAGTTGACGCGAGCGGCGTTCAATATCTGTTGCGTTGGGTAACGTCCCGGATCGCGGTCAGGCCGGACATCGCCTGCGGCGAGCCATTGGCACGATAGAGCGCCTGGAAGACCTGTGCGGCATCGTCATAGCGGCCGAGGCTGAAATAGGACCAGCCGCGCATCAGCATAAGGTCCGTGCTTTCGGAGGCGTAGCGCGCCCGCTCGCCCAGCGTGATCAGCGCAGCATTGTAGTCCTTGGCGTCATACTGGGCGTAGAAGCGTTCGGAGAGCAGCAGGCTCTGGAGCTCCTTGCGGCGCGCCGGAGGCAGGTTGGCGCTGGCGGCCGCGACGCTGGCTTCGCCCGTCAGCCCCTGCTGGAGTTTCGCATAGGCTTTGCCGGCTGCAGCGTCGGCAGCGATCTGGGCGTTGCCGCTGCGCTGGGCCGCGTCGAAGGCGGTCGCCGCGGCCGCCGGCCGCTTCAGGTTGAGCAGGCACCAGCCACGCTGCAGCGCGGCCGCCCCGCCTGTACCCGAGCCGCAGGAGCCGCTTCGCGGGCGCTCGGCTGCCGGGCGCCGAGGCACGGCCGCGGCGGGAATCTCGTCTTCGTAGCGCATTGTCGGCGCGGGCTCGGCCCGAACGATGCGACGTGGCGCCCGCTCGGCGGGCTCGGGTACCGGGGCCGTCCGTGCGGTCGGGGACGTCTCCGGCAGCGGTCGGGTTTCCCGCTCCGGCGTTGGGGGACGCCCGCGGGCCGGGTTCAGCAGATCGGCGATGCGCGGCGAGCGATTGCGCCATTCGGCGATGATGGCGCGCAGGCCCGCCTGGTCGCGCAGGCGCTGATGCACGAGGGCGAGGCCGTAGGCTGCCGGCTCGTAGTTGCGGTCCCAGGCTAGGGCCGTCTCGAACCAGGTCTCGGCTGGTGCGATCTGCCCCGAATTGTAGGCGTACCAGCCAAGCCCGGCGCCGCCGGGGGCATAGCGGTCGACGCCGACCGTCCTGGCGATGCGTTCGACGACGGCACGTTCGAGCCGCGGCGCCGGCTCCTGGGCGATCAGCGCGGTCGCGACGTCGAGATAGGCCTTCCGGTTCGCCGGGCCGGCTTCGAGCCATTGCGCGCCGAGCGTCTCCGCCTCCTGGTATTTCT
The DNA here is from genome assembly GCA_005502805.1 of Rhizobiales bacterium 2SD. GTDB lineage: Bacteria > Pseudomonadota > Alphaproteobacteria > Rhizobiales > Beijerinckiaceae > Allobosea. The sequence continues at coordinate 195,226 of SCMY01000006.1, forward strand.
GCAGCGCGCCGAGGGCGAGCACGGCGCCTTCCGCCGCCTTGGCGCCGCCATTGCGCGCCAGCGCGGTCTGGAACCAGGTCACGGCTTTGGCCGCGTCGTTGTGGTGGAAGGTGTAGAAGCCGAGCAGAATCGCGTCGTCCGGCGTCGTCGCCGCATTGGCGAGCGCTTCGATGCGCCGGAGGTCCTCGGGCGTGGCGGTCAGGCTGGGCTCTTCCGCTGCCTTGCCGATACGGCGCCGCGCGATCTCGTCGCGAATGCTCGAAAACTCGTTCTGCTTCTCCTGCGCCAGCAGGGGGCCGAGCAGCGTCTCGGGCAGTATCACGAGCGCCTTCTGCATGGTGCCGACGCGCTCGGCCGGATTTGTGCAATTGGTCAGCACGTAGGAATAGGCGTCGCGCGCCCGGTCCGGCGCGCCGGTCTGGACGAAGGCCTCGGCCACGCGCCAGAGCGCGTCGACATTGGCACAGGTCAGCAGTGACGGCGTCTCGGTGCCGATCCGGATCACCTGCTCCCATTGCCTAGCGTTGGAGGCGTTGACCAGGCGCTGGCCGGCCTCGGCCCGGTCGAGCTGGGCGATGAGGTCGGCCGGAGCCTGCCAGCTCGGATCGGCGCTGCTGCGTTGGGCAATCGCCGCGCGCGCCTCGCCGAACTTGCCCTCGGCGAACAATTTCCAGGCCCGTTCCAGCTCGGGGTCGCCTGTCGGTTGCGGCGAGGTCAGGTCGGTCGGCGGCTTCCATTCGGGGTAGAGGGCGCGCAGCCGGGCGAGCTCCGCCTCGTAGCGGCGGGAGTCGCCCTGGCTGGCGAAATAGCGCAGCGCCGTCTCGTCGACCTTCTGCGCCTGCCCGGGCGGCGAGGCTGGCCGTCCCGGCGCCACAGGGGCTTGAACCAGCTCGATCTCCGGCTGCCCGACCGCGGGCAGGGCGGGCTGGCTGGGGTCGGGATGCGTCTCGGCCTGCGCCTGCTGCACGGCCGGAACCGACGCCTCCGGCCAGGTGAGATCATGGCCGTAGCGGCCCAGCGCGTAGAAGGCAGCGCCGGAGGCCGCGACCGCGATCAGCGCCGATTTCACATGCATTGCGGATACCTCTCGCTGAGCATCGAGAGGGCGAGCAGATGCAGCGTCGACGGATAATAGGCCGTCGGCTGGAAGGTCTTCAGCTCGGCCGGGATCGGGGTGCGGTCGAGTGCGCAGGCCATCGCGGCTGCAAGGATGCGGTAGCCCGCGTCGGGCAATGGCTCGGCCACCTTGCCGCTTGGCACGTCGATCACGGCCGTGCCGTTCGCCCAGGCCTGGCGGAAGGGTTCGAGGCGCTGCTTGTCGGCAAGACCCGCCCGCAGCAGATAGAGCGGTATGCGCAGGGCGTTGTACGCGAACTGGGGCGGGAAACCGTCCGCTGGCTTCGGCTCGCCCTTGAGCGAGAGCCAGTCAGGGGCGAGAGCCTTGCGCCTCGCAAGGTCGTCGAGCAGCTTCAGCCCGCTCGCCTGTACCTGCATCCAGCTCTGGTCGCCGGTGAGTCGGGCGAGGACGGGGAAGCTCTCGAACACCCAGTAGGACGGGTTGATGACTGGCCCGTCTGGCCGCTCCTGTTCGGAAAAGCCCTTCGCCCCCGGCATCAGCCAGGTTTCGCCGCCACGTTTCAGGAGGGCGACTTTGGCGAGAGAACGGGCGATCTGACGGGCCGCGGTGGTGTAGGCCGGCATCGACCAGCGCGTGCCGGCGCAGGCGAGCGCCTCGGCGATCAGGAGGTCGCCGTCGCTGGCATTGTTGATGTCGGTGACCCGGGGCGTCGCCCTCGGGTCCCAGCGCCAGGCGGCGAGCCCGTCGTCGCGAATCAGGAGCTCGGTCCGGGTGAAGGAGAGGATGCTGGCGAAGCTGCCGCGATCACCGGCGAGGCAGGCCAGCAGGAGCCCGTAGCCCTGGCTCTCGCTATGGCTGATGCCGCCATTGGCGTCATCGACGACCCGGCCTTCGGCGGTGACGAATTTCTGCCGGTAGAGGTCCCAGGCGCCGGCGGGAAGGGCGGCCTCAGCGCCCGAGGTGAGGCTGAGCAGCATGGCGGCCAGGATCGCGCGAAGCCGTTTCATGAGCGCCTCCCCAACCGGCCGAGCATCAGGAATGTTCCGATGCCGAGACCGATGCAGGCCGCGAGCAGCGTCAACGCGTAGATGCCGATATTGCTAGACATCCAGTTGGCGAAGACGAGGCGCATATTGGCCAGGCTGAACGCCCGGGTCATGACGAAGGTCGTGCTGTCCGCTGAGATGACGTGATTGTCCTGCCCGTTGCGGAAGGCAGTGAGCTTGCCGGCCATGCCGGACCAATTGCCGTGGGTGACGAGCCTGTCGACATTCTTCTCCAGTGCCTCCTCCTGGCGCACGACGAAGGCGGTCCAGACCTGCCTTGTGTCGGGGTCGCTTGCCTGGGCGGCGATCAGTTCGGCTCCTTCGGCCGGCTCATAGAGCGTCGGCGCGCGCGAGGGTGTGCGTAGCTGCGCGAAGGAGAGGTCGAAGGTACGCTGCAGCCATCGGTCGAAACTGATGAAATAGCGCGCGAGAGGGCCGCCGAACGAGCCGCGCCAGCGATCGCGGATCGCCTCGGTGCTCGGTGCTACGCCGCCGGAATCCTCGGGCGTCGTCTGCCGCCCCTGGAAACGGTTGATCACCGCATCGAACACGGCCGTGCCTTCGGTCTCCGGCACGAGGACGACGGCATCCGCGCGCTGCGGCCAGGTGTTGCGGACATTGTCGGCGATGCCGATGCGGGGCAGCAGCCCCGCGGGCATCTGGCCGGCAGCACCCACGATGAGGGCGGGGCGGTCGCCGATGGCGGCGGCACTGCCGATGACATCGACCGGGAGGGGACGGTCGGCGCGTTGGGCGAGCCTCGCGAGCACGGTCGCAGCTGCACTCAGATTGGGAATGTCCAGCCGGCCCACGAGGAGGGCGATTTGGGCAGCGATCGAATAGGGGAAACCGGTTCCCGCCACTGCGGCAAGGTTGGGGCTGACGCCGATCTTGGCGAAGTTCGGGATAGACAAGGACGTGGTGTCGAACAGCGCAAAGCGGTTCTTCCCGGGCAATGTCGCGCCCGGCCCGCAGGCGAGGTCGGATCTGGCCGGCGTCGCCGCCTCGAACCAGATCTCATTGATGCCGGGCCGGAAATGCCGGAGCGGTATCGTGATCGGGGTTTGCTGGAAGAGGCCACCGCTCGTCGTGTTGAGTGGCACGGTCGCCGCGACATTGCCGTTCACGAAGATCTCGACATGGCTGTCGCCGGGCAGGACCTCGGAATAGGCGGCGTCGAGATAGAGCGTCGCCTCGCCATAGGCGTTGGCGTAGAAATCCCCCGGCATCGCGATGACGGCGCGTACGCGCATGCGCCGCCCCGAGGATTCCTGCGTCGCAATCCCCAGTTCCGAGAAGCGCAGAACCTGGCTGTCGGAGATGAACGGCGCGTCGGGGACGTGCCAGCTCGCCGTGCCCATGGTCTTGCGGTTGATGTTGGTCGGACGCGAGACCGGCCCGGTCAGGAGCCTGGCGATGGTCGCCTCGAGATCTTGCCAGCTCTCTCCGGTGACGAGCAGGGCAGCTGGTCCGAGCTTCGGATGCGTCGTGAAGCCGACGAAGCTGCCGACACCGGCCTCCGCCGGCAGGATGCCGATCAGGTCGCGCAGCTCCTTGCCCGTCCCGAGCAGGACGGTCAGCATGCCCGGGCGAACCCTGTCGGGCAGCCGCTCGGAGATCCGAACGGTCGTCTGGCTGTAGCGACCGCGCAGCGCGATGCCTTGTGCGACAGCGAGGATGCTGTTCGCGGCAACGGCACTCGCCGCGCCCGGCGCGACGATATGGATTATCGTCTGTCCGGTCTCGTCGGCGCCGACCGCCGGCAGGTCGTCGATGCTGCGTAGCCGCGATTGCTGCGCCGGGTTCCTGAAGCTCAGCCGGGTGCCGGCGCCATCGATGCGCGTCCACAGCTCATAGGTGGAGGCGATCGTGCAGTCGGTGCGGTGGCGCTGTACAGCCTCGAAGCGGATCGTGTTCTGGCCGGGCCGGAGCAGCCCTTTGCGGATCGCTGTCGAGGTCCGCTTGAGGCGGTCCGAGGAGGCGATCGGCGCTTCCATGATGCGCTCGCCATTGATCCGCACCGTCAGGCGCGAGGCCTCCGGCATCACGACCAGCGCGTTCTGGAAGGCGATGTCGAGATTGAGGTCGGCGCCGGCCTCGTCCTGGGTCAGGTAGAAGGCCCAGCTGCGTGCATCGCCTTCGCCTTCGAGCATGACACGGGCGGCCGGCAGCAGTGGCTTGAAGCCGAAGCTCGCGGGAATGGCGGGCGTCACAGGTGCCGGTGCGAGCTCTGCCTGCGGTTTGGGTTCCGCCGGCCGGGCGGAAGCAGGTTGCTGGGCGGGCGGAGCAATCATGAACGGCGCCGGCTCGTGCGGTGGCGTCGCCTGGGCCTCCTGTGCCCAGGGCGCGGAACCAGGGTTCAGGATCGGAAGAGCTGCCGCTGCGGCCAATATGGGCAGGAGATGCGCCCTCATTCTGCCGCCCTTCGCGCAGGGTTGGAGCGTGCAAAGCGGGAGAGACCGAAGAAATAGGACAGGCCGCGGCTGGTCTGGAAGACGGCGAGGCGCAGGAAGCGGAAGGTGCCGTAGATGACGCCCATGTTCTGGCGCCGCGCCTTCTGGAAGCTGCTCCAGATCCCGGCGTCCGAGAAGGCGAGATCGGCGATGATGCGGCTGTGCAGCGGCTCGCTCGGTTCGTAGCGGCAGCCGAGGACCAGCCCCTTCGCGTCCGGAGCGAGGCGCACGACGCGCACGGGCAAGGCGCCTGCCGGCATCGCGATGGACGTCTCGAAGGCGATCTCGCCCGTGCTGTTGACCGGCAATCTGTCGAAATCCTTCGACAGGACCCGTATGGCGACGCCGTCGACGGAGACGTTCTCGGTGACGATCGGCGCCGTCCGGCCGTCGATGCTGATCTGCCCCCGGCGCTTCACCGGGAAGCGCCGGGCGCCGCGCCCTTCCGGCCGCTCCGAGACCACGCCGAGGGCGCAGCCCGCCATCAAGAGGTTGAGAATGTTCCAGAGCCCGACCACGAGGGTGGTGTCGGCATTGTAGGGCTCGGTGATGATGCGCCAATAGGTGGCGACGACGCCGAGCGTGAGCACGGCGAAGATGATGAAGAAGGGCAAGCCGAGCTCCGAGATGCGCCGCGTCCCGAGCTCCTCGCTCTTGGCTGTGACCTTGAAGGTTGGTTTGCCCGGATTGATCAGCACTGAGACCACCGCCGGCAGCAGATAGACCGACTGGATGAACTCGTAGAGCTCGGAGATCCACGGCCAGCGATAGCGGCCATAGAGATAGTTCTGCATCATCAGGTTCACCGCCATGTAGCTGGAGACATAGGCGATGAACTCGGCGCCCGAGGCGGTGAAGATCTCCAGCCCGAAGAACAGGTAGAACAGTGGCGCAACCAGGAAGGTCAGGCGCACGAAGGGGAAGAGCCAGAACAGGGCTGAGGATGAATAGCACAGGCGTTGCGGCAGCGAGAGACCGCTTTTCAGCATCGGGCGGTGGTAGAGCAGGATCTGCATCATGCCCTGCGCCCAGCGCGAGCGCTGACCGATGAAGCTCGCGAAGGTCGCGGGCTGGAGCCCGGCGATCAGCGGCTTGTCGACATAGATGCTGTTCCAGCCGGTGGCGTGCAGGGTGATCGCGGTCTCGGCATCCTCGGTGATGCTGCGGCCGGAGAAACCGTTGGTCGTCCGCAGCGCCGTGCGACGCAGCACCGCCGCCGAGCCGCAGAAGAACGAGGCGTTCCACTTGTCGAGGCCGCGCTGGATGATGCCGTAGAACATCTCGTTCTCGGACGGCATCGCCTTGAAGGTTCTGAGGTTGCGCTCGAGCGGATCGGGATTGATGAAGAAGTGTGGCGTCTGGACCAGGAACAGCTTGGGGTCCAGGGCGAAATAGCCGATCGTCTCGGTCAGGAAATTGCGTGCCGGCGCATGGTCGGCGTCGAAGACGACGACGAGTTCCCCGCTGGAATTGGCGAGGCCGTTGTTGAGGTTGCCGGCCTTGGCGCTGATGTTGCGCTCGCGCGTCAGATAGGTGCAGCCGAGTCCTTCGCAGAGCTTCTGCAGGGTTGCCCGGCGCTCGCGCGCGGCGCTGGCCGCAACGAAATTGTCGGCGTTGCACTTCTCGTCGGTGCCGCCGTCATCGAGCAGGTAGACCGTCAGCCGGCCGGTCGGATAGTCCATGGCCAGCGCCGCCGAGAGCGTCGTCGCCAGCAGTTCGGGCTCCTCGTTGTAGGATGGCACGAAGACATCGACCGTCGGGGCCTCGGCAGGGATGGGCGGGGCGCTCTTGCGTCGTGGCAGCGGCATCGCCACGACGAACAGGCTGAGAAACAGCATGCCGATATTGTAGAGCTCGGCCAAATAGAGGATCAGCCCGGGAATGAAGTCCTCGAGCTGGTTGATCGGTGGCAGCGTGCTCGTCGTGCGCCAGTAGACATAACGCAGCACGATCGCCGTCCCGAGGCCGAGCGCGATCAGGCGCCAGACGCCGTAGGGGCGCAGGAACTTGAGCAGGATCATCGCCCCAACCACGATCGTCCCGGCGATCAGATGCGCCTGAAGGCTGATCGGCGTGGTGATCAGTGCCACGACCACGGCCGTAGCGATCGCCCAGAAGATGACGTAGCTCGCGGTTAGCATCGGCTCGTGGGACGTTCGTTGTCTCAGGGTGCAGGGGGCGGTGGAACGGTCGGATAGCCCTCCAGCGGTCTGTCCGGGATCGGCTGTGGATCGTGAAAGCGGTCGTCGTCCGCCTGCGAGGCCCGCGCCGGTCGTGGTCGCGCAACGCGTCGGGGCGATGGTGGTTCCGAAGGCGAAATCTGCGGATAGATCGGCGCACCGGCCTGGCCGAGCCCGGGCGCCGGCGCCGGAGCATCCCCGATCGGGTTCCAGCCGCTGCGGCGTAGCGAGGCGTTGAGCGAATAGTCATAGGCCAGTCGCAGCAGAGAGGCTTCGCTCGCCTTGGGGTCGCAGATGCGGATACGGACCGAGATGGCGCCCGATTTCGGCCGGAAGATGCGGTCCCCGTCGGCGATGCGTTGCCAGGCATAGAGGCAGGCCTCGCCGCTGGCACCACGGCCGAAGGCATAGCCGAACGGCCCATACTTGTTCTGGACGAAGATCGCCGACGGCGCCATGGCGACGCCCGGCAGGCGTTCCTCCATGTCTTGCGTGACGGCGAAGTCGTCGATCCCCGGCAGCTTGAGCAAATTGCCTTCGACGCCGGTGTTGTCCGGCAGGTCGGCCGCGGTGAAGAAGGCCACCTGGATCGTGTTCTCGCCGGGGGTGCGGCCGCGCGTCGCCAGCGAGATCGTCTGCGCGATCGCGTTCTCATAGCTGCGCTGGGTGACACCGATCACCGGCGGGCTGCCGGGCGGCAGCACGATCATCGCCCGGCCCGGTTCGACGGAGAGCGAGCGCGTCGCCATCACCAGTTCGGAATCGGCAAGTCTCTGCTCGCCGCAGCCGGCCATGGCCAAGCTCAGGCAGCCGGCCGCGACAGATATCGCTGTCCGCCTTTGCGCTGGATGGCGCCGTGCGGAACGTATGGCTGGACCTTGCCCTGCGACGTTCATCGGCGCGCCGGTCCGCATCTGGTCGGCATCGTCATATGTTGACCATCGATTAATAAAGGTTAACGCGACCTTACTGTCCCGCTACCTGCCGGAAATTTGGCCTGAGGACCGGATTTCTGGACGCAATACAGATGATTCGCGCGGTTATTCCAACCGCCGATCATGCCGGTGGGCCGTGCATCGGCCGGTCGATGGTCGCCGGGCGGAGGCGAATCAAGGCAAGCTACCGCCTTGAAAGCAGGGCTCATCGCGACGGGATGCGGCGGCCAGAACCGCGGGCGAATCGCCGTTTCGGACCCGACCGAAATTGCTGTGGAGCGTCAGCCCAGCGACGCTTCCGGGCGCTGCGAAGTGCTCCGCAGCCCGAGCAGCGCGATGGCCAGCAGCCCGAGCGAGGCGAGCGCGTTCCAGCCAGCCAGCGACAGGCCGAGGAAGCGCCAGGCCGCCTCCGTGCAGGAGACGATCCGGGTCGTCTGCAGCTGCTTCATCAGGTCCTGGACACCGGCCGCCGCCGGGGCAGGCGTGCCGCCGCAATCGTTTGGGCCGGCGAAGACCCCCCACTCCACGCCGGAATGGTAGACGCCGAGTCCGGTGCTCCAGGCCATCAGCAAGGCGAGAACGATCAGCGTCGCGACCTGCAGGCGCCGCGAGCGGGCGAAGATCAGCGCGAGAGTCGTCAGGCCGATCACGGCGTAATGCGGCGCCCGCTGTTCGAGGCAGAGCTTGCACGGCCGCAAATGCAGGACCAGCTCGAAGAACCAGGCGCCACCGATCAAGGCAAGGCTTGCCAACCCGATCAGGGCGATCAGGCGGCGGGGATCGGCGAGGAGGCGCGAGGCAGAGCCGGTCATGGCGGTACTCAGCAGGAGAGGAGCTGTCCCGAGCCTGTCAGCAGCTTGAGGCCGAAATAGAGCAGGATCAGGAGGGCGGCGCCGCCGAGCGCGATCAGCTTCAGCCGCTTCTCGATGAAGTGGCGGATCGTCTCGCCATAGCGGCGCAGCAGGAAGGCGAGGGCGAAGAAACGGGCGCCGCGGGCGAGGATGCAGGAGAGCACGAAGAAGCCGAGCCCGATATGGACGGCGCCGGCTAGGATCGTCACCACCTTGATCGGCGGCAGGTGCGCCAGGCCCGAGGTGGTGAGCAGCAGCAGCGTGGTGTCGGGGCCGGCGCAAGCGCGCAATTGCTCGAAGGCGCCGAGCTTGCCGTAGAAGGCGAGCACCGGCCGCGCCAGCGCGTCGAAGGCGTAGTAGCCGAGCGCGTAGCCGGCGATGCCACCGAGTGTCGAGAACACCGTCGCGATCAAAGCGAGGCGATAGGCCCGCTGCGGCTTGGCCAGCGCCATCGGCACGAACAGCACGTCGGCCGGGATCAGGAAGAAGGAGCTCTCGATGAAGGCGACGACGGCGAGCCAGACCTGCGCACTGCGGCGCGCGGCGAGCGAGAGCGTCCAGAGATAGAGCCGTTCGAACATCGCCGCCCCTTAGCGGGTACGGGGACTTCCGTCCATCGCCGCGACGCCGCGGGAAAAGCCATTCACGCGAGATTGACCGGCCCTTGCCGATCGCTATAGTCCGCCCGCCCGAAAGGGGCCCCTGTGGCGGAATTGGTAGACGCGCTCGACTCAAAATCGAGTTCCGCAAGGAGTGCTGGTTCGATCCCGGCCAGGGGCACCATTCTTCACGGCATTGTGCCGCCTGCCCGATGCGCCGGGCTCAGCGCCCTAAAATCGCCGCTCGTCCCCGCTCTGTCTTGCTCCCGAATCGATCCTTACGGGTAGCCGAGGAGACGTAAGCATGAGGACAGCCGCCATCGTCGTCGCAGCCAGCGTTCTCGGGGCCATTCCGGCCTTCGCTGAGGAACTGCCGGAACGCAAGCCGGGCCTCTGGGAGAGCAAGTCGACGAGCGCCGAGGGCGAGACGAGCGCCAAGCAATGCGTCGGTCCCGGCACCGACCGCGCCATGGTCGGCGGCATGGCTGGCGCTGCCTGCTCGAAGATGGAGGTGACGAAGACCGCGGCTGGCTATGCCGTCGCAACCGAATGCACGATCGGCCAGATCAAGGCGGAAGGCAGCAGTGTCGTCACTGGTGATTTCCAGACGAGCGTGCGTACGGAGGGCACCACCAAGCTCACCGGCATGCCCGGCCAGGCGGGAGTGGTCGAACGCAAGCTCGTGGTCGAGGCCAAGCGTGTCGGCGATTGCGGCCCGGGCCAGAAGCCCGGAGACATCATCATGCCCGATGGCAAGGTGATCTCGATGCCGGGAGCAGCCGGCGCGAAGCCCTGATCCCCGTCGCGAGCGAACGCCGCGAGTTCGCAAACGGCCGATGAAAAAAATCGGCGGGCATGTCACATCTGGCCGAACCAGTTCGTCCTGTTGGAGAGCGCTGCAGCGGCCATGCCGTCCTGTGAAGCGCGCTTCACCGGACGAGGACGGACATGGCAACGGACATTTTTCTGGCTGGCGCGGAGAGCGCCACCGCCGCGGGGCGACTGCTTCTGGGCGGGGCTTTCGCCTTCGCCGGCTTGCGCAACATCGTCAACAGGGGCCTGCTGGCGGGCCTGATCGGCGCGCGCGGTGTACCGCTGCCGGCCGTCACCCTATGGCTCGGCATCGTCTTGCAGATCATCGCCGGACTGATGATCATCTGTGGCATCCAGGTCTCGCTGGCCGCTTTGATGTTGCTCGCCTTCCTGGTGGCGGCGACACCGATGTTCAACAATTTCTGGGATCACCAGGGGCTGGACCGGGCCAATCGCATCAATGGCTTCGTCGCCAATATCGCGATCGCCGGTGGCATCTTCGGCTTGATCGGCCAGGGGTGAGTTGGTCAGCCGGGCTCGCCGGCGATCACGCCCTTCCTGAACAGGAAGCAGCCATAGGGGCGGGGATCGCCGACCTGCACCACGGCGAAGGCCTGCTTGGCCGCCTCGTAGAAGGCGAAGCGCTCAATGCCGGCGAGCGGCTCGGGGCGGCCGAGCGCCCGGTCGAGTTCGGCCTGCACCTGTGTCTGCACCTCGGGGATCGCCTCAGCATCGCCGACGACGAGCATGCGCCGCGCCGGCTCAGGCTCGAAATCGTCGATCGGCAGCACTGAGAGGATGGCGCGCGCAGTCCGTGCCATGGTGAGGCCCGGCAGGCGCACCAGTCGTCCGCTGGTGGTGGCGCGGGCGATCTTTTCGGCCGGGTGGTTTGCGTCGACGAGAGCGAGGTCGTCGCCATGGCCCATGGCCGCGAGTACCCAGAGCAGATCGGCGGAGAGGACAGGGTCGATATCCTTGAGCATGTCACTGACGTCCGCGCTGCGAGAGGTAGAGTTTTTGGGCGTTCCCGCCGAAGACGGCAGCGCGCTGCGCTTCTGGGAGGTCGAAGAGGAGCGCTTCGGCAGCCTCGATCCATTGCGCATAGGAAGCGTGCAGCGTCACCACGGGCCAGTCGCTGCCGAAGATCAACCGCTCCGGGCCGAAGGTCGCCAGTAGGTGCTCGACGACCGGCCGCAGCGTTTCCAGCGTCCAGTCCGGGCCGGCCTCGGTGACGAGCCCGGAGAGCTTGCAGGTGAGGCGCGGGTGCGCCGCTAGCGCGCTCATGCCGTCGCGCCAGGCGGCGAGGTCGCCGGTGACGAGGTCGGGCTTGGCACCGTGGTCGATGACGCAGGCGAGATCGGGATGCCGCTCCAGCACCGTGAGCATTGGCGCGATATGGCGCGGCTTCAGCAGAGCATCGAAGACGAGGCCATGGGTGATCATCGCGTTGAAAGCCGGCGCCAGAGCTGGGCGCGCCAACCAATTGTCGTCCGCGAGGTCCTGGACCATCGGGCGCAGACCAACGAGCAGCGGGTCGGCGGCCAGGGCGCCGATGCGCTCCGCTACATCAGGCGCATCGAAATCGGTCCAGCCGACGACGCCGGCGGCGAACGGTGTCTTTGCGGCGATGTCGAGCAGATAGGCTGTCTCGGCCTCGGTCGGCGCAGCTTGGACCAGGATGGTGCGTTCGATCGCCTGTTCGGCGAGGAGCGGGGCGAGGTCGTCGGGGCCGAAATCGCGATAGATCAGCCCGAGCGCCGGCGTCAGCCAGCCATAATCGCCGCGAGCGAGGCTCCAGAAATGCTGATGGGCGTCGATGCGCATGGCGTCAGGCCGGAACCGGGACATCGGCGCCGAGCAGACCCTCGGCCTTCAGCTCTGTCCAGAGGGCGGTCGGAATCGGGGCGGATAGTTCCGTGACCTGGTCGGCGACTTCATCCGGCTTGACCGCGCCCATGACCAGGCTCGCGACAGCGGGATGGCCGAGCGGGAACTGCAGCGCGGCGCGGCGCAGCGGCACGCCATGGCGGGCGCAGACCGCTTCGATCGCCGCGACGCGGGCGAGGATTTGAGGCGAGGCGGGCTGGTAGTTGTATTTCGCGCCGGCGATTGGGCCGGTGGCGAGGATGCCGGAATTGAAAACGCCGCCGAGCATCAGGTCGATGCCCTTCGCCTGAGCCAGGGGCATGAAGGACGCGAGTCCCGGCTGCTCCAGCAGGGAATAGCGTCCGGCCAGCAGCATCGTGTCGAAATCGCCGGCGCGGGCGAAGCGCTCGCACATCTCGGCTTCGTTGACGCCGACACCGATCGCCTTGACCGCACCGGCTGCACGCAGCTTGTCGAGGGCGCGATAGGCGCCGTCCATGGCCTGCGCAAAGCGTTCCTCGATCGCGTCCTTGCCATGGGTCCAGACATCGACATCGTGGATCAGCACGACATCGATCCGGTCGACGCCGAGCCGCAGCGCCGACTGCTCGAGCGAGCGCATGGCGCCGTCATAGGAGTAGTCGAAGCGCATTCCGTGCGGCAGGCCGCCGAGATAGCCTGAGCCATTGCCGCGGCCGGCGAAGGGTTCGGCGACGCGGCCGATCTTGGTCGAGATCACCACGTCCTTGCGCCCCGAGCGCCGCAGCGCCGCGCCGATCCGGTGCTCGGAGAGGCCGTGGCCATAGAGCGGTGAGGTGTCGACCAGATTGATGCCGGAGGCGAGCGCTGTCTCGACCGTCGCGACGGCACTCGCCTCGACGATATGAGCGTAGAGATCGCCCAGCGGGGCGCCGCCGAAACCGAGCGTCGTGACCTTGAGGCCGGAGCGGCCGAGCGGTCGAAGGGGAAGCGCGGAAGTCGTCATCGAAGCCCGGGTGCTCGGTCGTGTTGCATCACTATGTGCACGTCAACATGTTAGCTTGCAACCGCATTCGTTCCAGACTAGCGTGCGCACCATTCCGGTGGGTGCGGGCCATGCTGAGCCCGCTTGCCGGAACCGGATCAAGACGGCCTGCAACGGCCGCGCATCAGTCCAGGGGAGGACATCCATGACCGAGATCTTGAAGCCGACGCGGCGTGGCCTGCTGCGCGGCGCCGCCGCGCTCGGCGCGACCGGCGCCATCGCCTCGCCTTTGGTGCTGCGCGAGGCCCGCGCCCAGGCCGCCTTCAACTGGAAGCGCTTGTCCGGCCAGTCGATCGACGTGCTGCTGGTCAAGAACCCGCGCTCGGACCTGTTCCAGGCGGCCGAGAAGGAGTTCACCGAGCTCACTGGCATCAAGGTCTCCTCCGAGCAGGTGCCGGAGCAGCAGCAGCGCCAGAAGGCGGTGATCGAGTTCGCCTCGGGCAAGCCGAGCTTCGACGTCAGCGCGATCTCGCTGCATGTGCAAAAGCGCATGGCGGCGAAGGGCAAATGGTTCGCCGACCTGTCGCCGATGATCAAGGACGCCTCGCTGACCTCGCCCGACTTCAACTTCGAGGATTTCGGCGCCGGCGCGGTCGCCTATGCCCGCCAGGCTGACGGGGCGCTCGATACGCTGCCTTACTTCGTCGACTACTGGATGGTCTACTACAACAAGGAATTGTTCGACGCGAAGGGCGTCGCCTACCCGAAGAGCATGGACGAGATGGCGGTCGCCGCTGCCAAGCTGCACGACCCGGCTAAGGGCGTCGCCGGCTTCGTCTCGCGCGGCCTGAAGAACGCCAACGTCCCGGTCTGGGCTTGCCTGCTGCTCGGCCAGGGCGTCGAGACCACCTCGGCCGACGGCAAGCTCCTGACCGATACGCCCGAGGCGATCTGGGCCGGCGAGCTCTACAAGAAGCTCAACAAGGATACCGGCCCGGTCGGCTCGGTCGGCTTCAACTGGAACGAATGCCAGACCACCTTCATGCAGGGCCGCGCCGCGATGTGGCTCGACGGTATCGGTTTCGCGACCCCGCTGGAAGACCCCAGCAAGTCGCGCATCGTCGGCAAGGTCGGCTATGGCGTCACCCCGCCCGGGCCGAAGGCGCACCATGCCGGCATGTTCGGCGACGGCATCGGCATCTCGCGCGGCTCCGCCAAGAAGGAGGCGGCCTGGCTCTACATCCAGTTCATCACCAACAAGGTCCAGCAGCTCGCCATGCTCAAGGCGGGCGCCGGCGCTCCGGCCCGCTCCTCGGCCTATAGCGACACCGCGACGATCGAGGCCTCGAAGTTCGGCAAGCAGTATTTCGACTGCCTGCTGCAATCGGCCAAGATCGCCCGCGCCGCGCTGCCGCAGATCGTCCCGGTCACCGAGTTCCGCGACGTCTTCGGCGTCGGCCTGACCAACATGATCGGCGGCGCCGATGTCGCGGCCGAGCTGAAGAAGGCGACGGAGGCCTTCGCGCCGGTGCTGGCCAAGAGCGAGCAGGGCTGAGGGCTGACAGACTGGCCGCCGCACGCGTCATGGTCGGGCTTGTCCCGACCATCCACGTCTTCCTGCGGCCAGGGCGATGTTCAAGACGTGGATGCTCGCCACAAGGGCGAGCATGACGGTGTGAGTTTCCAGAGCCAATAATGACCAGCACCACCCTGCCAGCCAGCAGCCTGACGAACCCGGCGCAAGCTCCTGCGGCGGACTCGCAGGATTTCACGCCGCGCTACTGGCTGTTCTCTTTGCCGGCGGTTCTGATCATCGCCAGCGTGATCGTCTTCCCCTGGCTGTTCACGCTCTATATGTCGACGCAGGACTGGAAGATCGGCGGCGGCCAGGAATTCGTCGGCCTGCAGAACTTCGTCGAGCTCCTGCGCGACCCGCGCTTCATCGAGTCGATGGGGCACACCTTCTACTACACGGTGCTCGCGGTGGTGCTGCCGATCCTGTTCGGCACCGCCGCGGCGCTGGTCTTCCATCGCGAATTTCCGTTCCGCGGTCTGCTGCGCACCATCTTCGTCATGCCGATGATGGCGACGCCGGTCGCTGTCGCACTGGTCTGGACGATGATGTTCCACCCCCAGCTCGGCGTGCTGAACTATCTGCTCTCGCTGGTCGGCATCGGGCCGCAGGCCTGGGTCTATTCGCCCAACACCGTGATCCCGACGCTGATCCTGGTCGAGGTCTGGCACTGGACGCCTTTGGTCATGCTGATCGTGCTCGGTGGTCTCGCCGGCCTGCCGCGCGAGCCTTACGAGTCCGCGCTGATCGATGGCGCCAATGCCTGGCACATGTTCCGCCACATTACGCTGCCGCTGGTCTGGCCCTTCATCATGGTCGCGATCGTGATCCGCACCATCGATGCGCTGAAGGCCTTCGACACGATCTTCGTGATCACTCAGGGCGGGCCCGGAACGTCCTCGGAGACGCTCAACATCTTCCTCTATCTGCAGGCCTTCCAGTTCTACAAGATCGGCTACGCCTCGGCGGTCGTGGTGATCTTCTTCGTGATCATCATCATGCTGTCGCTGCTGCTGCTCTATGCGCGCCAGAAGTCGAAGTGGAACGCGTGATGAAGCGGCTCCTCTCGAAATTCGGCTTCTACGCCTCGGTCTTCGTGCTGGTCTCGCCGGCGGTGCTGGTCTTCCTCTGGATGATCTCGCTCTCGCTCAAGAACGAGCTCGACAACACCGCCTTCCCGCCGGTGTTCATCCCGAACCCGCCGACCTTCGCCAACTATCTCGACGTGTTCGAGAAGAACAATTTCGCGCTCTATCTCTGGAACTCGATCCTGGTGACGGGCGGCGCGGTGCTGGTCGGCCTCGCCGTCGGCGTGCCCGCCGGCTATGGCATCGCCCGCGGCAAGGCCCATAAATTCGCGATCCTGATCCTGGTCGCCAGGATGACGCCGGCTTTGTCCTATCTGATCCCGCTCTTCCTGCTGTTCCAGATCACCGGCCTCGTCGGCACCATCACCGCGCTGGTGATCACCCATCTCGTCATCACCATCCCGATCATCGTCTGGATCATGATCGGGTACTTCGAGAACGTGCCGATGGAGCTGGAGGACGCGGCCCGCATCGACGGCGCCACGACCTGGCAGGCTTTCCGCCATGTCGCGCTGCCTTTGGCCCGGCCCGGCATCGTCGTCGGCGGCATCCTCGCTTTCATCTTCTCCTGGAACAACTTCATCTTCTCGGTCGTGCTTGGCGGCAAGGCGAGCCGCACGCTGCCCTCGGCCGTCTACAACTCGCTGACCTTCGAGCAGATCTCCTGGGGTCCGCTCGCGGCCGCCGCTTTGCTCGTCACGCTTCCCGTCCTGCTGCTGACCGTCCTCGCCCAGCGCGAGATCGTCGCCGGCCTCTCCGCCGGAGGGCTGAAGGATGGCTGACATCGCCTGCCCAATCTCCCAGTCGCACATCTCACGGAAAGACGCTTCGCAATGGCTCTGAATCCCAACCGCTTCGGCCTCTCCTGTGCCATCACCACGCCGATGCGGGAAGGCGGCGCCGTCGACCTGCCGCGGCTCGTCCATCACGCCAAGCATGTGCTCGCCAATGGCTGCGATAGCGTCACGCTGTTCGGCACCACCGGCGAAGGCGCGGCGCTCGGCGCTCCGGCCCGCACCGCCATGCTCGGCGCGCTCGTCGGCGCCGGTATCGATCCGGCGAAGCAGATCTATGCCGGTGTCGCCGCGGCTTCGCTGCACGAGGCGGTCGATCAGGCGCAGACGGCACTGAACGTCGGCGCCAAGGGCTTGCTGGTCGCGCCGCCCTTCTACTTCAAGGGCGTCGGCGACGAGGGGCTCTATGCCTGGTTCTCGCAGTTCTTCGAGAAGCTCGGCGCTTCCGCCCGCAACACCATCCTCTACCACATCCCTTCGGTCACCGCGGTCGACATCTCGGTCGGGCTGGTCGAGCGGCTGAAGAAGGCCTTCCCGGGCGTGGTCACCGGCGTCAAGGATTCGTCCTGCGACTACCCGACGACCGAGGCCTTCCTCAAGGCGCATGGCGAGCTCGCCATCCTGGTCGGCGACGAGCGCCTGCTCGGCCGGGCCGTTCGCGCCGGCGCGCAGGGCTCGATCTGCGGCGTCGCCAATCTGGTGCCGCATCTGCTGCGCCCGATCGTCTATGAGGGCGCCGAGGATGCGACGGTGAACGCGCTCGTGGACGAGATCTGCTCCTATCCGGTGCTGCCTGCGGTGAAGGCGCTGGTCGGCCATCTCCATGGCGATGCCGGCTACGGCCCGATGCGGGCGCCGCTGGTTGCGCTCGACGAGGGCCAGCGCAAGGCGCTGTTCGCCGCCTTCGACCGCATCACCCGAGCCAAGGCGGCCTGAGGAGGAAACCATGAGCCAGTCCGAGCCGGACCGCGACGGCGAGCCGCTGAAGCTCAGGGAGCGGGCCTATGCCAGCTTCACCGAGCGGCTACTCGCGCGCGAGATCCGGCCGGGCCAGTTCGTCACCCAGCGTGAGCTCGTGGCGATGACGGGTTTTCCCCTCGGAGCCATCCGCGAATTGATCCCGCGCCTGGAGGCGGAAGGGCTGATCAAGACGGTGCCGCAGCGCGGCATGCAGGTCGCGCATGTGGATCTCAACCTGATCCGTAACGCCTTCCAATTCCGGCTCTTCCTCGAAAAGGAGGCGACCGCCGCCTATACGCGGACCGCGACCGACGAGGAGATCGCCGAGCAGCGCCAGCGCCATGAGGCGATCATCCGTCGGGCGCAGGCCGGCGGCGACGAGACGCTGATCGAGGACGCGGAGAATGTCGACCGGCTGATGCACGAGATGATCATCGATCATCTCGACAACGACATTGTCAGCCAAGCCTTCCGCGTCACCTGGCTGAAGATCAGGCTGATCCGGCAATACGAGACGCGGATCCAGAACCACATCCTGATCCCGGTGATGCAGGACCATCTCAAGATCATCACAGCGATCGAGTCGCGCGATCCCGAGGCGGCTGCGGCCGAGATGAGTGCGCATATCAACAACGCCCGGACGAGGGCGATGAGCTACTGACAGCGATCAGGCGCCGATCGAGACCAGGGCGCCGGAACAGCGAGCCGGAAAACCGGCCGCTCAGGGAGGAGAATACGATGACCAAGCTGACGAAACGCGGCTTTCTGGCGGGCTCGGCCGCCGCCAGTGCCATGATCGCGATGCCGACCGTGCTGCGGGCGCAGGCGACAGTTCTGCGCTGGGGCGAGATGCTGCCGACCACGCATCCGCAGGTGCAGATGGTCGACCGCATCGCCAAGGAGGTGAAGGAGAAGACCTCGGGCCGCGTCGATATCCAGTCCTTCCCCGCCGGCCAGCTCGGTTCCGGCAAGGACATGATGGAATCGGTCGCCTCCGGCGCGCTGACCATGACGACCGACGGCGCCGCCGCGCTCGGTTCCTTCCTGCCGCAGCTCTCGGTGGTCGAGGCGCCCTATCTCTGGCGCGACCCGGCCCATATGGCCAAGGTCGCCAAGGCGCCGGTCTTCGCCCAGATGAACGAGGAGCTCGTCAAGAAGCGCGGCATGCGCATGGCGGCGGTGACCTATTACGGCAAGCGTCACCTGACGACCGGCTCCAAGGCGGTGAAGAGCGCCGCCGACTGCGCGGGCCTGAAGCTGCGGGTGCCGCCAGTCGACACCTTCCGCGCCATGGTCGAGGCCTGGGGCGCCAAGGCGACGCCGGTCAACTTCAACGAACTTTATCTGGCGCTGAGCCAGGGCGCAGTCGACGGCCAGGAGAACCCGCTGCCGACCATCCACAGCGCCAAACTGCAGGAGGTGCAGAAGCACCTGATCCTGACCGGCCACATCATCACGCCGCGCCTGATTGTGATCAACCAGGATTTCTGGAAGGGGCTGAAGGACGCCGACCGGACGATCCTGGAGGCGGCGATCGCCAACGGCGTCGCCTGGCAGGATGCCGAGCTGGCGAGCCAGGAAGGCAGCCTCGTCGCGACGCTGAAGGCCGCCGGGATGAGCGTCACCGAGCCCGATCTGGAGAGCTTCAGCAAGCCGGTGCTGGCGAGCCTGCCCAAGCAGTTCGAGAGCAAATGGGGCAAAGGCACCTGGGACGCGCTCGCGGCGCTGTGACGGGCGCCCGTCAACACCCGTCATGGTCGGGCTTGTCCCGACCATCCACGTCTTCGCTTCGCTGATCGAACGCGGTGTTCAAGACGTGGATGCTCGCCACAAGGGCGAGCATGACGGTGTTGCCCGAACTTCCGGATATCTGACATCGGAGCCTGCCGTTCCGTGAAACCCCTCGTCGCCTTCACCGATCGCCTCGTCCGCGCCGCCGCCGTCGGCCTCCTGCTGGCGTTGCTCGTCGCTGTCCTGCTCGGCGTCGCCTCGCGCCAGCTCAACGCCCCGCTGGCCTGGACCGACGAGCTCGCGCAATACCTGCTGGTCTGGACCGGCTTCGTCGGCTGGATCATCGCCGCTCGCCGGCGCTCGCATATCCGCATCACCGTCTTCGCCGATCTGCTGCCGAAGCCGGCCGGGCGGCTGCTGGAGATCGTGACGCAAGCCGCGATCATCCTCTTCGCCGCGATCCTGATCCGCTATTCCTTCGGGCTGATCGAGCGGACCTGGGATGTCGAATCGATTGCGCTGCCGGTGTCGAGCGCGGCGCTTTATGTGGTGATGCCGCTGGCGGGCCTCGCGCTGATCCTGCAGGCGCTGGCCGAGATCGGCGACGTCGTCGCCGGCCGCAAGGTCGAGACCGCCGAGCCGGGGACGCAGCCGCTATGAGCACCCTGATGCTGCAGATCCTGCCGGTCTGGTTCATCGCGCTGCTGATGGGCGTGCCGCTCTTCGTCTCGATGGGGCTGGCGGCGATCGCCTTCGCCTTCTTCGGCGGCTTCCCGCTCGGCATCGTCCCGCAGAAGATCGCGCAATCCGCCAATTCCTTTCCGCTATTGGCGGCGCCGCTCTTTATCCTGATGGGCAACATCATGAATTCGGCGGGGATCACCGACAGGATCTTCGCCTTCGCCACGGCCTGCGTCGGCTGGCTGCGAGGCGGGCTCTGCCACGCCAACATCCTCGCCAGCGTGATCTTCGCGGGAATGTCAGGCTCGGCGGTGGCCGATGCCGGCGGCGTCGGCACGCTCGAGATCAAGGCGATGCAGGACGAGGGCTACGATCCCGAGACGGCCGCGGCGATCACGGCCGCTTCGGCGACGATTGGGCCGATCATCCCGCCCTCGCTGCCGATGGTGATCTACGGCGTTTCCGCCGACGTCTCGATCGGTGGGCTCTTCCTCGCCGGCGTCATCCCCGGGCTGCTGATGGCTGGCGCATTGATGGCGATGGTGGTCTATGTTGCGGGGAAGCGCGACCTGCCGCGTCACCCCTTCCCGGGCGCCGCCCAGCTCTGGGTCGCCTACAAGGAGGCGCATTGGGCGCTGATGACGCCGGTCATCCTGTTCGGGGGGATGATGGCGGGCATCTTCACGCCGACCGAGGCGGCTGCGGTCGCCACCGCCTATGCGATCGTGCTCGGCCTCTTCGTCTACAAGAGCTTCTCGCTGAACGATCTGCCCGAACTCGTTGTGCAGACCGTCGAGACCACCGGCGTCGTGCTGGCGCTGGTGATGACCGCAGCGGCGCTCGGCTGGTGCCTGTCGATCTCGCGCATCCCGCAGACGGTCGGGCCGATGCTGGTCGACCTCGCCGGCAATCCGTTGATCTTCCTGCTGATCGTCAACCTGCTGCTGCTCTTCGTCGGCTGCTTCATGGAAGCGCTGGCGGCGATGCTGATCCTGATCCCGATCCTGACGCCGGCCGCGGCGCAGTTCGGTATCGACCCGATCCAGTTCGGCCTGATTTTCGTGCTCAACCTGATGATCGGCACGATCACGCCGCCGGTCGGGGTCGTGCTCTTCGTCACCTCGAAGATCGCGAAGATCAGTTTCGAGGCGATGTCGCGCGCAATCGTGCCCTGGCTCCTGCCTCTGCTTGCCGTGCTCGTCGCGATCACGCTGTGGCCGCCGCTGACGACCTGGCTGCCGAACCTGGTGCTCGGCAAATGAGATCGGATCAGACCGTTCGCGTCACCTTGGAGAGGTGCGGCGGGCGGTCGGGGTCGAGGCCGCGGCTCTGTGCGAGTGCCGCGAGCGCGCCGTAGAAGGCGCGCGCCTGTGCCAGCGGCAGCAAGGCGGCCGGCAGATCGGGCGGCAGCGGCAGGCTCCCGCCCACGCCCGAACCATCGCCGGCGTAGCGTAGATCGGCGCCGAGCCCATTAAAAGCGGCAGCTGCGGCACAGACGCTCTCGCTGCCTTCGTCGCCCGGATCGAGCGCCAGCGCCGGGAAGTCCGGTCCGACCAATGCGAGCGGGCCATGCAGCACCTCGGCAGCGCTGAAGGCCTCGGCATGGATGCGGCAGGTCTCCTTGAATTTGAGCGCGATCTCCTGGGCGATGCCGAAGGAGAGGCCGCGGCCGATCACATAGAGGCTGCTGGCCTCGCGCCAGGAGAGCAGGGCTGGCTTCCAGTCGCAGCGCCCGGCGGCGTCGAGCGCTGCGGGCGCCTGCTTCAGAGCTGCAGAGAGACTCTCATCCTGTGCCCACTCGGCCGCCAGATGCAGGAAGGCGAGGCAAGTCGCGAGGAAGCTCTTGGTCGCGGCGACACTGCGTTCGGGGCCTGCGCGCAGCGGTACGAGGACGTCGACCATCGCGGCGAGCGGCGAGGCCTCGTCGTTGACTAAGCCGACCACGAGGGCGCCGGCGCGTCTCGCCGCCTCGGTCAGCAGCAGCGCGTCGGGGCTGCGGCCGGATTGCGAGGCGGCAATGAAGACGGCGCGGGAGAGATCGAGCTCGCCGCCATAGACCGAGGCGAGGCTCGGGCCGAGCGAGGCGACGGGCAGGCCGAGCGTGCGCTCGATCAGGTACTTCCCATAGGTCGCGGCATGGTCGGACGAGCCGCGCGCGCAGGTCGCGACAAAGGCCGGGCGCTTGATGCGCAGGCGCTCGACGACATCGGCGATGGCCGCGCCGTTCTCCACGCGCTGGCGGCGCGCGACAGCGGCTGCCTCGGCCGCCTCGCGGGTAAGCAGGGCTTCAGCCATGGCGACGCAACGGCGTTTCCAGCAGTTGATCGGCGATCCCGGCGACCTGACGCGGGTCGAGCCTGCAGCCGGCGCCGCCGATGCTCTGGACCGAGAGCGTACCACAGGCGATGCCCTCGGCGAGGGCGCGTTCGGGGGATCTCCCGGCGAGCCAGGCGGCCAGGAGGCCGGCATTGAAGGCATCGCCGGCACCCGTCGTGTCGAGGACGGCCGGGCAAGGCGCGGCAGGCAGTACGATCGTTTCATCGCCTTGATAGAGGCGGGCGCCGTCGCCACCGTCCTTGATCACCACCAGCGAGAAGTGCTGGGCGAGCCGTTGCCCGGCGGTATCGAGGTCTGCGCAACCGGCGATCGCGCGCGCTTCCGATGCGTTCGGCAGGAAGATGTCGACGCCATTGCAACGCGCGACGAGATCGGGCGAGTGGATCAGCGCATCGTCCCAGCTCGGATCGAGCGAGACGGAGAGCCCGTGATGTCGGGCGTCGGTGACCAGATGCGGGATCTCGGCCAGCGTCGCGAATTCGGCGATGTGGAGGTGGTCGGCACGGACATCGCCGAGCGCGGCAGGGAGCGTCGCCGGGCGAGCGGGACCAGCGCGGCGGGAGAGGAAGGCGCGTTCGCCATCCTTGATCATCGCGACGGTGAGCTGCGGACCGGCATCGGCGGCGCGCTCCAGGAAGGCGAGCTCGACGCCGCTGTGCTCGAGCGCCGGCAGCAGCGATTGCGAAAGCGGGTCTTCGCCGAGGCGCGCCAGCAGGGCCGCAGGCCGTCCCAACCCGGCGAGATGGGCCGCGGTGATGAAGCCGCCGCCGCCGGGCACGATCGCAAAATCGTCGGCGAAGCGCTCCTCGCCGAGGCGCGGCATCGCTTCCAGGCCGCGGAAGACGAGATCGCAATAGAGCCGGCCGGTGCTCAGCACGAGCCCGTCCGGCTTTGGCCGCCTAGAGATCACAGAGCGCGCTCGCTCTTGGCATCGAACAGGCGCAAGCCCGAGGCCGAGGCGCCGAGCCTGACGGGGCTGCCGACAGCGGGCGGATTCTTGGCCGGGGCCGAGGCGAGTAGCAGGCCGCCGGCGGTCTCGACATGGACGAAGGTCTCCGGCCCGAGCGGCTCGACCACGGCGACCGTGCCGGTGAGGGTGAGGTCGGCGGCTTCGTCCAGATCGAGCACGCGCAGTTCCTGCGGCCGGACGCCGACAAGCACATCCGGCGGGAGCGAAGCGGACCATGCCAATGGTTTCTCGCCGAGCTGCAGCGCGCCCTGCCCAGCTTTCGCCGGCACGATGTTCATCGTCGGCGAGCCGATGAAGCGGGCGGTGAAGACATCGGCAGGCTTCTCGTAGAGCTCCATCGGCGCGCCGACCTGGAGGATATGGCCGTCGCGCATCACCACGATCCGGTCGGCCAGCGTCATCGCCTCGACTTGGTCATGGGTGACGAAGACGATGGTGGTCCCCAGCCGCTGGTGCAGGCGCTTGATCTCGAGCCGCATCTGGGCGCGCAATTGCGCGTCGAGATTGGAGAGCGGCTCGTCGAACAGGAAGACGGCGGGATCGCGCACCATGGCGCGCCCGATGGCGACGCGCTGGCGCTGGCCGCCGGAGAGGGCGGAGGGGCGGCGCTCCAGCAGCTTGGTCAGGCCGAGCACCTCGGCGACCTCCTCGACGCGCTTGCGCTTGGCCGCCTTGTCGAGCCCGGAGGTGTAGAGGCCGAAGGCGATGTTCTCGGCGACGCTCATATGCGGGTAGATCGCATAGTTCTGGAACACCATGGCGATGTTCCGCTCTTTCGGCTCGAGCCGGTTCACCACCCGGCCGCCGATCGAAATCGTGCCGTCGTTGATCTCCTCCAGCCCGGCGATCATGCGCAGCGTCGTCGACTTGCCGCAGCCGGAGGGGCCGACGAAAACGACGAACTCACCATCCTGGATGTCGAGGTCGATGCCATGCACGACCTGCGTCGGGCCATAGCGCTTGACCAGTTTCTCGATCGCGATCCCGGCCATCAGGCGGCTCCTGCAAGGGCGGTGAAGGCGGCGTCGAGCTCGCGGCGCGCGGCGTCCTCGCGCCTGGCTGTCGCGGCGGCCGTGTCTTCAGCTGTCGTGAGCTCGGCGCGATAGGCGGCGAACGCCTCTCCAAGCGCCTTCGGTCCGGGACCGCCGAAGCGCTCGCGCAAGGCGACGAAGTTCTCCGGCGAGACGGCGATGGCGAAATCCTCGCGGCTGAGAGCAGGCTCGCGGCCCGCGGCGTGGCGGAAGGCGTCGAGGAAGGGCGCATAGCCGTCGCGCGGCAGGTCGCCATCTGCGGCGACGACGGCGCGGGCGACCGCGGAGGCGACCTCATGGGCGGCACGGAAGGAGAGTCCTTCCTTGCGCACCAGCGTGTCGGCGAGCTCGGTGATAGTGATGCAGGAGCGCCGGATGGTCTCGGCGACACGGCGGCTGTCGACCGAGAGCGCCGGCAGCAGGGCCGCGAGCAGGTCGAGCACGCGCCCGCCGCTCTCGAAGGTCTGGTAGCCGGCTTCCTGGGTCTCGCCTTCCGAATCGTTCATGTCGGTGAATGGCGTGTTGTGGACGATGTCGCGGGCCATGCGGGCGCGGCCGACCGTCTGCGAGGCGAGGTGCCGCAGATGCTCGATCGGCACCGGGTTGCGCTTCTGCGGCATGATCGAGGAGATCTGGACGAAGGCGTTGGGCACGTAGATCTGGCCGACCTCGAAGGCGGTCCAGAACTGCAGATCCTGGATCAGCCGGCCGAGATGCAGGAAGACCAGCTCGATCGCGCTGAAGACGGCGGTCGTGTAGTCGACCGCGGCGATGCAGCCATAGGAGTTCCGCAACGGTGCCTTGAAGCCGAGCAGATGGGCGGTGCGGTGGCGATCGAGCGGGAAGCCCGAAGTGGTGATCGCGGCCGCTCCGAGCGGGCTGAGGTCGAGCAGTTCTCGCGCCTGCATCAGGCGCTGATGGTCGCGCAGCATCACCTCGATCGCGGCGGAGAGGTAGTGGCCGAGTGTCGAGGGCTGGGCGGGCTGGCCATGGGTATAGGCGACGATGAGCGTCGCCTTCTCGCGTTCGGCCAGCGTCAACGCGGCGGCGATCAGCGCACGCAGCTGCGCCGCGAGCCTGTCGAGCCGGGGCTTCAGCGCCAGCTTGAACAAGGTGTGGTCGATGTCGTTGCGCGAGCGGCCGGTGTGCAGGCGGCCATTGTCGTCAGGTTGCAGGCGCTTGCGCAGCTCGGCCTCGACCAGGAAGAAATAATCCTCGACTTCGCCGGTATAGGTCAGCGCCGCCGGATCGATCTCGCGCTCGATCGCGGTCAGGGCGCGAGCGATGCGCGAGGCTGTTTCCTTGGGGAGAATGCCGGTCTCGGCCAGCATGACGAGATGGGCGCGGTCGATGGCGCGAAAGCCCTCGACATGATGCGTCTTCGCGCCGTCGAAGAGCGGGCGCAGCACCGTCTCCTTGTAAACGGGATCGGGAAAGACGGAGGTGTCGCTGACGCGCGGGTCGGCGGGTTCGGTCATCGAACTTATCCTTTGAGCCCGGCGAGCACGACGCCGCGGACGATATAGCGCTGCAGCAGCAGGAAGACGGTGAGCGTCGGCAGGGTCGCCAACGCCGCGCCCGTCATGATCAGCTCCCACTGGACCTGCGCCTCGACGGCGTAGCTCGTGAGGCCGACGGGCAGGGTGTAGAGCTCCTTGCTGGTGGTCACGATCAGCGGCCAGATGAAGGCCGTCCAGTTGCTGAGGAAGGTGAAGATCGCCAGCGCCGAGAGCGCCGGCGTCACCAGCGGCAGGGCGATGCGCCAGAAGATCGCGAACTCGTTGAGGCCATCGACACGCGCCGCTTCGAGGAAGTCGTTCGGCACCGTCTCGAAGAACTGCTTCATCAGGAAGGTGCCGAAGGCGGTCATCATGCCCGGGAACATGATGCCCCAATAGCTGTCGAGCCAGCCGAAGTTCTTGGCCATGACATACCAGGGGATGACCAGCATCTCGGTCGGGATCATCAGGGTCGAGAGGATGGCGATGAAGACGAGATAGCGGCCGCGGAACTGGAACTTCGCCAGGGTGTAGCCGACGAGGCTGTCGAAGAAGACGTTGGAGAGCGTCACTGCGGTGGCGATGCCGAAGGAATTGGCGAACCAGCGCAGGAAGCGCCCGTCCGAGAGCACGGTGACGTAGTTGTCGAGCGTCGGATGCGCCGGGAAGAAGGCGAGATCGTAGATCTCGGAGGAATCCTTCAGCGAGGTCGCAAACATGAAGGCGAGTGGCGTCACCATCAGCAGGCCGCCGCCGAAGAGCAGCAGCCAGGCGAGGATGCGGCCGGGCTCGATCCGGCCGGACACCGGGGAGGCGATGGCGCTCATCAGCGGTCCCTCAGCAGGCGCAGCTGCAGCAGCGAGATGCAGAGCAGGACGAGGAAGAGCACGACGGTCTGCGCCGCGGCATAGCCCATGTCGAAGGAGGAGAAGGCGGTCTGGTAGATCATCAGCACGAGCGGCTTGGTCGCGTTCAGCGGCCCGCCGGGATCGCTGCTCGTCTGGCTGGTCATGTTGTAGACCTGATCGAAGATCCGCAGGAAACCGATCGAGGAGAAGACGACGAGGAAGATGATCGTCGGCTTCAGGAGCGGCAGCGTGATCTTGCGGAGGATGGCGAGCTCGGGGAGCCCGTCGATCCGCGCCGCCTCGTAATAAGTCGTCGGAATGGCGCGCAGGCCGGCGAGGAAGATCACCACCTGGAAGCCGAGACCGGCCCAGATCGCCGGCGCCAGCACGGCCGGCAGCGCCTGCGTGGTCGAACGCAGGAAGGGCTGCTGGGCGATGCCGAGCCCGGCGAGCAGGTTGTTGAACAGGCCGATCGGCACCGGCTGGTAGAACCAGCGCCAGACCCAGGCCATCGCCGCCGCGGTGGTCAGGAAGGGCAGGAAATACAGCGCCCGAATGAAGCCGTGCATGAAGCGGACGCGGTCGAGATGGTAGGCGATCACGAAGGCGAGGATCAGGCTGACCGGCGTCCCGATGACGAGGTAGAGGAAGGTGTTGCCGAACACTTTCCAGAATACCGGGTCGGCGAGCAGGCGTTCGAAATTAGCCAGCCCGACGAAAACGGGCGGCGTCATCAGGTTCCACTTCGTGGTCGAGATCACGAAGGCCTCGACCGTCGGGTAGAAGCGGATCAGCCCGTAGAACAGGATCGGCACGGCGAGGAACGCCCAGGCCCAGACCACCTGCTTCTGCTGCAGGCTGAGGCCCTGCCAGAGGCGCCCGCCGGAGCGGGCGACATCGGTGTAGGTGGTCATGCGCGTCCTGCCCTGACGTCTGCTCGGACGATCGCCGTCACTTCTTGTAGAAGCGGTCGAGGATCGCCTGCTCGGCCTTGGCCGCCTCCGCGAGCGCCGCCTTCGGCTCCTGGTTCTGCAGCAGCACGCGATTGGCCATGTCGAGGATGACCTGGCGCTGGGGCAGCTCGTCAACGAACACCGTCGCCTGCGAATAGTTCAGCGCCTTCAGGAACGGGCCGTAGACCGGGTGGTTGAGGTTCTTCTCGGTCTCGGCCGCCGTCTTGCGGGCCGGCAATTCGCCGACCGTCTCCAGCCAGAGCTGCATCGCCTCGGGCGAGGTGACGAAGGCCATGAATTTCTTGGCAGCCTCGAGCTTCTCGCCGGAGGGCTTGGTGGTGATGGCGTTGACCCAGTAGCTGGCGAAGTTCGACTTGGTCCCGTCCGGGCCGGCCGGCAGTTCGGCGACGCCCCATTCGAAATTCTTGATGCCGCCGAAGGCGCCGAGGCGGAAGGAGCCGTCGATCGTCATCGCGGCGCGGCCGGCGCGGAAGGCGGCCTGGCCTTCGTCCATGAAGCCGGCGAGGCCGACCTTGTGGGTGCGCTGGAGATCGGCATACCAGGCGAGCGACTTGGCGCCGGCCTCGCTGTCATAGGCGACGGTCTTGTTGTCGTCGGAATAGGGCTTGCCGCCCATCTGGCGCAGCAGCACCTCGCGCCACCAATGGTAGTCCTGGCCGGGCATGTCGAGCGTCACGCCGGCCTGCAGCATGTTGCCGGCTCCGTCGCGCTTGGTCGTCTTCTTGGCGGCGTCGAGGAACTCGTCGAGGGTCTTCGGCGGCTTGGCCGGATCGAGCCCGGCCTCCTGGAAGATCTTCTTGTTGTAGAACAGCGCCAGCGAGCGCACCGCCGTCGGCAGGGCGTAATACTCGCCCTCGCGCTTCATCGCCGAGACGATCGGGTAGAACTCCTTCTCGATCATCTCCGGCGGGAAGGCGTCGCGTGGCAGCGGCCGGATGACCTTGCCGGCGATGAAATTGTCGACCCAGCCATAGAACAGCTGCACGACATCCGGGCCCTGGCCGGCGGGCGCAGCCGCGACGATCTTGGTCTGGTAGTCGGCATAGGGGAAGGTCGTGTGCTTGACCTTGATGTTCGGGTTTGCGGCCTCGAAGCGCTTGATCAGCTCGTTCATCGCCTTGATGCGGGCGTCGAACACATACTGCCAATACTCGATCTCGACCGCCTGGGCGCGGGCTCCGGCGATCGCGCCGACCGACATCGCCAAGCCCAGCAAGAATCCGCGAAAGCCGCGCATGGTCTTCCTCCCCATCTGGTTGCGACGCTCGCCTGCATCGGCTCCCGGCCGGCGAAGCATCCAAGCCACCATGCTTTTCCGGCTGCCTGTCTGCTGTCAATCGATTAATTCACTTGAGTTGGATTAATGGCCAGCGCAGCTTGTGGATGCCCAGGAGAACCCATCGCCGATGCCGCATCGCAAGCCGCCTGCCGCTCACAGCGCCGCTCTCGGCACCAACCCGGAGCGGGCACGCCGCCATAACCGGCGGGTCGTGCTGGAAACCTTGCGCCAGCATGGCCGGCTCGGCCGCTCGGACATCGCCAGCCTGACCCGGCTGACCGCACAGGCAGTCTCGAACATCGTCGCCGAACTCCTCGACGAGGGCTTTCTGGTGGAGCTCGGGCGACGGCGCACGGCGCGCGGCCAGCCGCCGGTCGAGTTCGCGCTCAACGCTGACGGCGGCGTAACCGCCGGCATGGAGATCGCAGCTGATCACATCACGACCGTGCTCGTCGACCTTGCCGGCGAGGTCAGGGCGCAACGCGTCGCGCCCTTGCCTGATCTGGCGGTCGAGGCGGTGCAGGCGCTGGCGGCTGGCGAGCTTGCGCGGGCGCGGGCGGCGAAGAGCATGCCCGAGCGCCTGCTCGGCTGCGGCGTGGTGATGCCCGGCCCCTTCGATTTCGAGGGTACGCTCACCGTCGGCGCGACGGCGCTGCCGGGCTGGACCGGGCAGGATGTGACGGCGCTGATGAGTTCGGCGCTCGACACGCCGGTGACGATCGAGAACGACGCCACGGCGGCGGCGGTCGGGGAGCATCTCTACGGCGTCGGCCGCAATCTCAGGCACTTCTGCCTGGTCTATTTCGGCCTCGGGCTGGGTCTCGGGCTGATGCTCGGCGGCGAACCCTATCGCGGCGCCCAGGGCAATGCGGGCGAGATCGGGCATCTTCCGGCGGTGCCGCAGGGGCTGCCTTGCGTCTGCGGCCGCGAAGGCTGCCTCGAACGCTATGTCTCGCCACCGGCGCTGCAGGAGACCCTGCGCCTGGCCGGTATGGGGCAGGTCGATGCCGCCGGCATCGCCCGACTCCACATCGAAGGGCACCCCGCTATCCAGGCCTGGATCGCGCAGGCCGGGCAATTGCTCTCGCCGGTTCTCGCCATGCTGGAGAGCCTGTTCGATCCGGAGACCATCGTGCTCGGGGGCGCGCTGCCAGACAGCGTCATCGATGCGCTGATCCTGGCAGCCGGGCCGCTGCCGCTCTCGGTCGCAAGGCGTGGCGACCGTACGATCCCGCGCATCCAGCGCGGCACCACCGGCCAGTTGACGGCTGCGCTCGGCGCCGCCGCGCTGCCCTTGCTCGATGCGACCGCGCCGCGCCTGGTGCGCAATCCGGCGGCCGGCGATCCGGCGCAGTCTGCTGCCGCCGACGCAGTGCCGGCCACATAGCGTCGGCCTGGTCGCTGCAGGGGCCACCATGGCGGCGATCAACAGGTCGAGACCGGTTGATCGCCATGCTGCGCCAGCCTGGTTTTTCCGCTAACTGAGAGGCGATGCGAGTCGTTCGTCCGGGGTCGATCGAACCGTCGCGCCTTTCGGGGATTGATCTTGGCAAGGCTCTTGCTAACGAGCCTGGACGAGCGATTGGAGATGCCGGCCGGATGCTGGAGTTCGAAGGGCGCGGCTTGCGCCGGATCAGAGTGCTGCGGCCGCCGCAGATGTCGAGCTGGACGCGCGAGACCGTCGGGCAGCAGGCGCTTGCCAGTGCTTCGCCGGCGACCGAGCTCAGGATCGCCTCCTACAACATCCACAAGGCTGTGGGCCGCGACCGCCGCTTCGATCCCGACCGGATCATCGAGGTGATCCGCCAGATCGATGCCGATGTCGTCGCCCTGCAGGAGGCCGACCAGCGCTTTGGCGAGCGCGCCGGCCTGCTCGATCTCGCCAGGCTCGAGCGTCGCACGGGACTGAAGCCGGTGCCGGTGCAGAGCGCCTGGCAGGGCCATGGCTGGCACGGCAATGTCGTGCTCTTCCGCGATGGCGCCGTCACCGCGACGCGCCAGCTCGTCTTGCCCGGTGTCGAGCCGCGCGGAGCGCTGATCGCCGATCTCACCGTCTGCGGCTCGCCGATCCGGGTGGTCGCGGCGCATCTGGGTCTGCTGCGCCATTCGCGCTCGCGCCAGGTCGAGACGCTGATCAATGCCTCCAAGCCGACCGACGGGCGCCCGATTTTCCTGATGGGCGACCTCAACGAGTGGCGGATCGGCAAGAAATCGAGCCTGCACGGGCTGGCGCCGAAATTCGGGCCGCTGCAGGCGGCAATCCCGAGCTTTCCCGCGCGCTTCCCGATCTGGGCGCTCGATCGTATCGTCGCTTATCCTGCCGAGACGATCACGCAGGTCCAGCTTCATGACACCGAACTGTCGCGGCTGGCCTCCGATCACCTGCCGATCAAGGCGGTGGTGCACCTGCCCGGCGAGGAGCGCCAGGCGCATTAGCTTGAACAGGATTGACGGTGAGGCGCCGATCCAATTCGCTTGACGAGATTATATAGGAATCCTATTCAAATGACATGACGATCTTCGACGCCAGCTCCGAGCCTCTGCCGCGCCGTCTTCGCGATGGGCTGGAGCGGCTTGCGAGCGTGCTGAAGGCCGATCAATGGTTTGCGGCGAACTCGGTCGGGCTCAATCCGACCCAGGCTCATGTGCTCTCCTTCCTCGCCGGTCGCGGCGAAGCTGGAATGCGGGTCAAGGCCATTGCCGAGCATCTCGGCGTGACGCAGCCGACGGCGACGGATTCGATCGCGGCGCTGGAACGGAAAGCGCTGGTCGTAAAAGGACCAGACGCCAGCGATGCACGGGCAGTAGCCGTGAAGGTTACACAAGCCGGACGCGACGCAGTCAAGGCGATCGGGCTCTCGAGCATGGCGACAGAAACGGCGCTGGCGAGCCTTTCCGCTGCTGAACAGGCTGACCTGCTGCTGCTTACCGTCAAGCTGATCCGCTCGCTACAGATTGCCGGCGCCCTGCCGGAGCAGCGCACCTGCGTGACCTGCCGCCATTTCCGGCCGAACGCCCATCCCGGCGCTGACGCGCCGCATCATTGCGCCTTCGTGAACGCCGCTTTCGGGACCCGGCATCTCCGGCTCGATTGCGGCGAGCATGAAACCGCGGAGCCGTCCGCCCAGGCTGCCACCTGGCGGACTTTCACAAGGGCTTCCGCACCCCTCCAGACGAACCGCTAGGCAGGAAGGATCAAGATCATGAGGACAAATGGGCTGCGGGGCATCGGCCTCGCCGCAACGGCTGCGCTTTGCCTGATCGGCGCGGCCGGCGCACATGAGATCAAGAGCGCCAGCAATCAGGCGGTGCAGGCTTCGTTCGATATCGTCGAGACGACGATCACCACCGACAAAAACCATGCCGTCTTCCGCAATCGCTTGCGCGGCGATGCCGGCGTGGCCAAGCCGACTGCCACCGGCAAGTTCGCCGGCTCCGAGGTCTATGCCTATGTCTGGCCGACTTCGCTCGACAGCGCCGAGGTCGGCTTCGACAAGGGCCAGGGCATCGTCGCCCTCGCCGTCACCTTCCATCCCGATTTCGACGACGGCGCCAAGGGCGCGAAGAACCGCGACGTCTGGCATCCGCACTGGGTCGTGCTGGCCGAGGACAAGGCCTGCGGCGGCGGGCTGAAGGTGCGCGACATCCCCGACGGCGCGAAGCCGCGCGTGCCCGAGACCTGGCCCGGCGTGCCACTACTGATCGACAGCCCGGCCTATAGGACTGCGCTCACCGGCAGCACGGTCGAGGTCCATGTCCCGCTCGATAAGCTCGGCGCGCTGAAGGGCGCTTCCTTCGACGGCGTCACCGCGGGCCTGCGCGTCAACGCCAATCTGCATGCGCCGCTGCTCTGCGTCGCCAATGTCTTCAAGGTCGCCTCGGGCAATCTCAGCCTGCCTGGCAAGGTCACGCCGGCGAAGTAGGCGCAAGAACAAGGTGGACGGTGCGCCGACTGCCATCGGCGCACCGCCCGGATTTCCCCCTCCAGACGATAGAGAAGGAGCAGCAAATCTTGCACGGAATGCCTCGGGCGATCCAGCCGAACGGCGGCGAGGATCGACGCGCGGCGCGGAGCTGGTCCGCACCGCCGGCCGATGACCTTTCCGGACATGCGTGCCACGATGCCGGCCGCCATCGTCATCGACCGAGATCGTCATGCCCACTGCTACGCCGCACCGCGCCTACCGTACCCAGAACTGGAACCTGACCAAGCCATCGGCGCGCGGCCGCAAGGGCGTCGTCGTCTCGCAGAACCATGAGGCGGCGGCGGCCGGCGCGGCAATCCTCGAAGCCGGCGGCAATGCTGCAGATGCCGCCGTCGCGACCGCCTTTGCATTGGCTGCGGTCGAGCCTTGGAACAGCGGTCTGGGAGGCATCGGCTTCGGCGTCGTGCTCAAGGCCGGCGAGAGCCGGGCCGAGGTTGTCGACTTTGGGCCCGTCGCGCCGCGCCGGGCCGATCCGGCCGACTATCCGCTGACCGGCGCGATGAAGCTCGACCTCTTCGCCTGGCCCGAGGTTGAGGGCGACCGTAACATTCACGGCCCGCTCTCCTTCTGCATCCCATCCTCGGTTTCGGGTTACGCGACGCTGAAGGAGAGATTCGGGACCAGCATGCCGGTTTCCGAGCTGCTTCAGCCCGCGATTGCCTTGGCGAAGCGCGGCCTGGCGCAAGACTGGTACACGACGCTGAAGATCGCCTCCTCGGCCGCGGTGCTCAGGCTCTACGAGGAGAGCGCCCGCATCTATCTGCCGGACGGGCTGCCGCCGGTACCCCCCTATCAGGGCGTGCCGGGCTTCCGGACGCTCGGCAATCTCGGCAGCACCCTGGAGCATCTCGCCAAGGCAGGGCTCGACGATTTCTATCGCGGCGATCTCGCCAGGCGATTGGCGGCTGACATCGCGAAGGTCGGTGGCGTGGTCGATGCGCAGGATCTCGCTGATTGCCGGGCGAGCGTGCGCGAGGCGCCGGTGATCGACTGGCGCGGCACGCACCGCATCCACACCGCCGGCGGCCTGACCGCGGCGCCGACCCTGCAGGCGGTGGTCGAGGGCATGGCAGCGAGCCCGCCGCCGGAAGGTGGTCCGGACTCGGCCTGGTTCGTCAGGCTGTCGCAGGTGATGCGCGAGGCCTATGCCAGCCGGCTCGAAGGGCTCGGCGCGGCGCAAGCTGCGAAGGAGCCGGGCGAGACCTGCACCACGCATCTTACCGTCGTCGACGGCGAGGGCACCATCGTCGCGCTGACCACGACCCTGCTCTCCTCGATGGGCAGCCGCCTCGTCCTGCCCGAGACCGGCGTGCTGATGAACAACGGTATGATGTGGTTCGATCCGCGCCCGGGCAGCGCCAATGCCATCGCGCCGGGAGCGCGGCCCCTGTGCAATATGTGCCCGGTGGTGGTGACCCCTGCCGATGGCGGCTATCCGCGCTATGGCGCGGGTGCCTCCGGCGGGCGGCGCATCCTCGCCAGCGTCTACCAGATGCTAGCCTTCACCCTCGACAGCGGCATGAGTCTGGAGGATGCCGCGCACCAGCCGCGCATCGACGTCTCCGGCCCCGACGGCACCAGCGCCGATGCCCGCCTGCCGGAGGGCACGCTCGATGCGCTGGCAGCGGCTGGCCCGTTGACGGTGGTCGAGCACGGCGTATTGCCGCTCAACTTCGCCTGTCCGAACATGGTGCGGACGGGGCAGGATGGGCAGGAGGGCATCAGCGACGCCGCCTCGCCCTGGTCGGCGGCGGTGGCGGCGAACTGAGAGACTCGTCATGCTCGGGCTTGACCCGAGCATCTCAGGCCGGAGAGGGCACCTGACAGCGCCCTCTCGTCACGAGATTCTCGGGTCTGCGCTTCGCTTCGCCCGAGAATGACGGCGAAATCTCACCCCCGCTTCAGCCCCCACGGATAGGGCGCCGAACCGGGCAGCATGCCGGTCAGGCCCTTGCGATAGGCCGTCTTGATCACGAACTGGCCGAGCGGGATGGTGGCGCATTCCTCCAGCGCCAGGCGCCCGAGCGCGACCGCGACCTGCTTCTGCTTGGCCTCGTCGGGGGCGTAGAGCCATTCTTCGGCCATCTCCTCGGCCTTGGCGTTGGTCCACCAGCCGAACCAGCCCTTGTCGCCAGGGCCGCGCACGAGGTTGGAGAGGGCCGGGTTGCCCCAGCCGACCGCCGCGCCGGTGGTGTGGAAGATGCTCCAGCCGCCCTTCTCGACCGGCTCGCGGCTGTTGCGGCGCTGGATCACCGTGCCCCAGTCGCTCGCCGCCATCTCGACATTCATGCCCATCGCCTTCAGCAACTCGTAGGTGACGTCGCCAAGCGGGCCGATATCGGGGAAGTCGGTCGGGTTGATGATGACGACCTTCTCGCCGTTGTAGCCGGACTCCTTCAGCGCCGCCTTGGCCTTGTCGAGACTCTGCGGCATCAGGTCTTCGAGCTCGCCGGTGTAGTAGGGCGTGCCGCGCCACCACAGGTTCCGGCAGAGCTGCCAGGCCGTGGTGTCGTCGCCCTGCGACGCCCGCATATAGTCTTCCTGGTTGACGCCCAGGCGGACCGCAGCGCGCACCTTCGGATTGTTGAAGGGCGGCTGCAGATGGTTCAGCCGCATGATCGAGCCGCGGCCGTTCTTGTCGATGACTTCGCGGACGACGTCGGAGCTCCTGGCCAGCAAGGGCTGCAGGTCGGCGAGCGGGCGCTCCCACCAGTCGATCTCGCCCTTGGTCAGGGCCGCGGCGGCCGTCGCAGGATCGGGCAGGATCGGCCATTCGATCCGCTTGAAATGCGCGACCTTGCCGCCGGCGTTGCGGCTCGGCGGCTCGCTGCGCGGCTTGTAGGCCTCGTTCTTCTCGTAGACGACGCGGCTGCCCGAGACATATTCGCTGGCGACGAATTTGTAGGGGCCGGAGCCGGTCATCTCGGTGACCTGCTTGGTCGCCTCGGTCTTGGCCAGGCGTTCGGGCATGATGAAGGGCGGGTTGTCGGCTTTGGCCATGCAGTCGAGCATCATCGGGAAAGGCCGGGTCAGCTTGATCTCGATCGTCCGCTCGTCCGGTGCGCCCCAGGCCTCGACCGCCTTGATCAGGAGCTGGCCGTAGGGGTCGCGCTGGCACCAGCGCTTCAGGCTCTCGATGCAGTCGGCCGGGCGGACCGGCTGGCCGTCATGGAAGGCGAGGCCTTCGCGCAGCTTGATCTTCCAGACCTTGCCGTCGGCCGAGATCTCGTGGCCCTCGGCCATTTGCGGCTGCGGCTTGAGATTGAGGTCGCCGCCATAGAGCGTGTCGAAGACGTAGTAGCCGTGGTTGTTGGTTACGGTCGCGGTCGTCCAGATCGGATCGAGCGAGGTGAGATTGGCCTGCGGCGCCATCTTGAGCACGGTCGGGCTGGCTGCTTGCGCCATTGCCTCCCGGGCAAGCGCTGGCGCGAACAGGGCGGCGGCTGCCGTGCCCTGCAGGAACTGACGACGCTTCATATGGTCTCTCCCCTTTTATGATTGGATCGTGCGACTACAAACTTCGTTCGTCCTGCTGTTGTTGCCTGGAAAGCTGCATGCTCCGACTAGTCGAAGCCGAGGAAATTCGGGCTGTCCGCGAGCCTCGGCGCGGCCTTCAGCTTGGCGATATCGGGCTTGGGCCGCGCCGTCAGCGGATCACCGGCCAAGAGTGACTCGAGCGCTGCCGCGACGGCAAGCACCTTGGCGTCGCCGCCGCGCGGGCCGACGATCTGCAGGCCGAAGGGCATGCCGTTGCGGTCTAGCCCGACCGGGAGCGAGATCGCGGGATGGCCGACGATCGTCACGGCATAGGCGTTTGCCAGCCAGTGGAAATAGGTGCGCGTCGGCTTGCCGTCGATCTCGGCCGGATAGAGCTCCGACCAGGGCCGCGGCGAGAGCGTCATCGCCGGCGAGAGGATGATGTCGTAGCGTTCGAAGAAGCGCTGCCACTCATGATAGAGCACAGTCTGCTGCTTGAGGGCGCGGGTGACGTCGAGCGCGCCATAGCGCAAACCTTCCTCGACATTGGCGCGGACATTGGGGCCGACCTTGTCGGGCGTCTTGACCGAGCGGTCGTGATGGCTGGCGAGGAAGGAGACGGCGCGCAGCACTTCGAAGCTCTCATCGGTGCCGGCGCAGTTCGGCGTCGCCTCGTCCGCCCGGCCGAAGACCTTGCTGAAGCGGCCGACCTTGTCGGCGAAGACCTCGCGGATGTGTTTCTCGGTTGGCGTGAAGCCGAAATCCGGGGTGATCGCGACCTTGAGCGAAGCGAGATCGCAATGGTCCGGCCGGGCGAAGTCCTCGGCTCGCCGAACTGTCTTGCCGTGGATCGTCGTCGCCAGCGGATCGACGGCGTCGTCGCTGACCATGGTCGAAAGCAGCAGGCAAAGGTCCGGCACGGTGCGCGCCATCGGGCCGAGCACCGAGAGCGGGTTCCAGCCGAGGGGACGCTTGTCGCTCGGCACGAGCCCCGGTGTCGGGCGGAAGCCGACGATGCCGTTGAAGGCGGCGGGGTTGCGCAAGGAGCCGCCGGTGTCCGAGCCGGTGGCGATCGGCACCATATTGGTCGCGAGCGCGACGCCCGAGCCGCCGGAGGAGCCGGCGGCCGAGCGCGAGGGATCGAAGGGATTGCCGGTGACGCCGTAGACGGCGTTGCGGGTGTTGGCGCCGGCGCCCCATTCCGGCGTGTTGGTCTTGCCGACGATGACCGCGCCCGCCTTGCGTACGGAGGCGACGATGCCTTGATCCTCCGTCGGGACATGGTCGGCGAAGAGCGGGCTGCCATAGGTGGTGCGCAGGCCCGCGACGTCCTCGAGGTCCTTGATGCCGATCGGCAGGCCATGCAGCGCCGGCAGATCGTCGCCGCGCATGGTGGCCGCGTCGGCCGCCTTCGCGGTGGCGCGGGCGCGCTCGTCGTCGCGCGCCACCATGGCGTTGACGGCAGGGTCGACGGCGTCGATTTGGGCGAGGCAGCTTTCGAGCAGTTCGCTGGCCGAGAGCTTCTTCTCGCCGATCAGGCGGCGGGCGGTGACGGCATCGAGATCGCAGGGTTCGGTCACGGCAGGAAGCTCCGGCAGTCAGGGCGGGTCCGTCCTGACCCGTCCTGCCAGTCGAAGCGGCATCAGCCGCTGCGTCAACCCTCGCCGGGTTGAACCCCGGCCTGCGTTCGCCTCAGATGTGCAAGGCGTGCCCCAGCGCCTTCAGCGCCGATTCCTGGAAGGCTTCGCCCAAGGTCGGGTGAGCGTGGATCGTGCCGGCGACGTCTTCGAGCCGCGCACCCATCTCGATGGCGAGGCCAAAGGCCGCTGACAGCTCGGAGACGCCCTGTCCGACGGCCTGGATGCCGAGGACGAGATGATTGTCGGCCCGCGCGACGATGCGGACGAAACCGGCTTCGCCATGGCGGGTCATGGCGCGGCCATTCGCCTGGAACGGGAAGAGGCCGATCTTGGTCTCGAACCCGGCCGCCTTGGCCTCCGCCGGCGACAGGCCGGCCGAGACGATCTCGGGATCGGTGAAGCAGATCGCCGGGATGCAGGCCTTGTCCCAGATGCGCGGCTCGCCGGCGACGATCTCAGCGACCATCTCGCCCTGCGCCATGGCGCGATGGGCCAGCATCGGCTCGCCGGTGACGTCGCCGATGGCGTAGATGCCGCGCATCGAGGTCTCGCAGCGCTCGCCGATGCGGATGAAGCGGCCGTCCATGTCGAGCACGAGCTCGTCGAGGCCGAGCTTGCTCGTCGCAGGCGCCCGGCCGACCGTGACCAGGATCCTGTCGGCCGGCAGCTCGCGCTCCTTGCCGTCGGCGGTCTCGATGCGCAGGCCGTCGCCCTTGGCGGTCTGGCCGAGCGCCTTGGCGCCGAGCAGGACCTCGACGCCGAGCGCCGACAGGCTTTTGGCGACCGGCGTGGTCAGCTCGGCATCGTAGAGCGGCAGGATCTTGTCCTGCGCCTCGACCACGGTGACCTTGCTGCCGAGCTTGGCGAAGGCGGTGCCGAGCTCAAGCCCGATATAGCCGCCGCCGACCACGACGAGGCGCTTCGGCAACTCGGTCAGCGCCAGCGCGCCGGTCGAGGAGATGACATTGCCGCCGAAGGGGAGCAAGGGCAGCTCGACCGGGACCGAGCCGGTCGCGATCACGATCGTCTCGGCCGTGATGGTCTTCGGGCCGGTCTCGGTCTCGACCGCCACGGTCTTGCCGTCGCGGAAGCGGGCCTGGCCGTGGACGATCTTGACCTTGGCCTTGCGCAGCAGGCCAGCGACGCCGTTGTTGAGGCGCTGGACGATGCCGTCCTTCCAGGCGACGGCCTGTTTCAGGTCGAGCTTGGGCTCGGCAGCGGTCAGGCCGAACGGCGTCTTGCCGGCGGCGGCATGGGCCGCCTTCTCGAACTCCTCGGCGACATGGATCATCGCCTTGGACGGGATGCAGCCGATGTTGAGGCAGGTGCCCCCCAGCTTGGTGCTCTCGACGATGACGGTGTCGATGCCGAGCTGGCCGGCGCGGATGGCACAGACATAGCCGCCGGGGCCGGCGCCGATGACGAGGAGCTTGCAGGTGATGTCGGTCATGGCTCGCTCCCGCCGCTCACATATCCACGAACAGCGTCGCCGGGGTCTCCAGCAGCTCCTTCAGCCGCTGCACGAAGACCGCCGCATCCCAGCCGTCGATGACGCGGTGGTCGAAGCTGGAGGAGAGGTTCATCATCTTGCGCGGCACGAAGGTGGTGCCGTCCCAGACCGGGCGGACCACCATCTTGTTGACGCCGACGATCGCGACCTCGGGATGATTGATCACCGGGGTGGTGGCGATGCCGCCGAGCGCGCCGAGCGAGGTGATGGTGATGGTCGAGCCGGTGAGCTCGTCGCGCGTCGCCGAGCCGTCGCGGGCCCGTTCGGCAAGGCGGGAGAGCTCGATGGCGCAGCCCCAGAGGTCGCGCGCCTCGGCATGCTTGACGACCGGGACCATCAGGCCGGACGGCGCCTGCGTGGCGATACCGATATCGATGCCGGCATGCTGGTGGACGATGCCGGCCTCGTCGTCATAGAGCGCGTTGAGATTGGGCTGCTCGCCGAGCGCCTTGACCATCGCCCGCATCAGGAAGGGCAGCAGCGTCAGCTTCGGCCGCTCGGCCGTCGGCTTCTTGTTGAGCGCGGCGCGCAGGTCTTCGAGAGCGGAGACGTCGACTTCTTCGACGATGGTGATGTGCGGGATGCGCGACTTCGACAGCGCCATCTTCTCGGCGATGCGCCGGCGCAGGCCGACGACCTTGACGTCGGTGATCGCGGTCTTGGCGACGAGCCCGCCCTTGGCCGGAGCCTCGGGGCCGCGCAGGATGAAGGCGTCGATGTCTTCATGCGTGACGCGGCCGGCCGGGCCGGAGCCCTGGACCTGGCGCAGGTCGACCCCGGCCTCGCGCGCCTTCAGCCTGACAGCTGGAGAGGCCAGCGGCTTCTCGCCGACCGGCCGGCGCGGCGCCGGCGTGGTGATGACGGGTGCGGGGCGAGCCGGAGCAGCGGGCTTCGGCGTCGGCAGCTGCTTCGGAGCGGGCTCCGCAGCGGCGACTGGCGCGGCCGGGGCGGCCGCGGCAGCGGGCTTCTCCTTCGGCAGCTCGACAGGTGCTTCAGCCTCAGCCGGCGCCTCCGCAGCGCCGTCGCCGGAGACCTTGAGCTTCACCAGCGCCGAGCCGATCGCGACGGTATCGCCGATCTCGGCGCCGACCCAGGTCACCTCGCCCTCGACCGGCGAGGGGATCTCGACGGTCGCCTTGTCGGTCATCACCGCGGCGATGAGATCGTCCTCGCGAACGATGTCGCCGACCTTGACGTGCCACTCGACCAGCTCGGCCTCGGCGATGCCCTCGCCGACATCGGGCAGCTTGATGATGCGCTCGGCCATCAGCGTGCCTCCATGATGTCGCGAAGCGCCCGTCCGAGACGGGCGGGGCCGGGGAAGTAGTCCCATTCCTGGGCGTGCGGATAAGGCGTGTCCCAGCCGGTGACGCGCATGATCGGCGCCTCCAGATGGTAGAAGCAGTGCTGCTGGATGAGCGCGGCGAGCTCGGCTCCGAAGCCCGAGGTCAGCGTCGCCTCATGCAGGACGATGCAGCGGCCGGTCTTGCTGACCGAGGCGACGATCGTGTCGAGATCGAGCGGCAGCAAGGTGCGCAGGTCGATGATCTCGGCGTCGATGCCGGTCTCCTCGGTGGCCACCTGCGCGACATGGACCATGGTGCCGTAGGTCACGATGGTGACGGCCGAGCCCTCGCGGCGGATCGCCGCCTTGCCGAGCGGGATGGTGTAGTGGCCTTCCTCGACCTCGCCGAGCTCGTGCTTCGACCAGGGCGTGACCGGGCGGTCGTGATGGCCGTCGAAGGGGCCGTTATAGAGCCGTTTCGGCTCCAAGAAGATCACGGGATCGGGATCCTCGATCGCTGAGATCAGCAGGCCCTTGGCGTCGCGCGGATTGGACGGCACCACCGTCTTCAGGCCTGAGACGTGGGTGAACAGCGCTTCGGGGCTCTGGCTGTGGGTCTGGCCGCCGAAGATGCCGCCGCCGGTCGGCATGCGGATCACCATCGGGCAGGTGAAGTCGCCGGCCGAGCGGTAGCGCAGGCGGGCTGCCTCGGAGACGATCTGGTCATAGGCCGGGTACATGTAGTCGGCGAACTGGATCTCGACGCAGGGGCGCAGGCCATAGGCCGCCATGCCGATCGCGGTGCCGACGATGCCGAGCTCGCTGATCGGCGCGTCGAAGCAGCGGTTGACGCCGTATTTCTGCTGCAGGCCGTGAGTGCAGCGGAAGACGCCGCCGAAATAGCCGACATCCTCGCCATAGACGACGACGTTGTCGTCGCGGCCCATGGAGACGTCGAGGGCCGAGCGGATCGCCTCGATCATGGTCATGCGGGCCATGGCTTTAGACTCCGATCTGCTGGCGCTGGCGGCGCAGATGCGGCGGCAGCTCGGCATAGACGTCCTCGAACATGTCGCGCGACGAAGGCTTGCCCCCGGCATGCAGCGTGCCGAAGCTCTCGGCCTCCTTCTGCGCGGCGATGACCGTCGCCATGATCTCGGCCT
The DNA here is from genome assembly GCA_005502805.1 of Rhizobiales bacterium 2SD. Lineage (GTDB taxonomy): Bacteria > Pseudomonadota > Alphaproteobacteria > Rhizobiales > Beijerinckiaceae > Allobosea. The sequence continues at coordinate 236,837 of SCMY01000006.1, forward strand.
CGGCCTGCTTGTGGCGCTCCTCGGTCCAGGCGCCGATCGCGATCAGATGCTGCTTCAGCCGTACGATCGGGTCGCCGAGCGGCCAGTCGTCGGATTCGTGCTTGGGGCGATAGGCGGAAGGGTCGTCCGAGGTCGAATGCGCGCCGGCGCGATAGGTGACGTATTCGACCAGCGTCGGCCCGAGATTGCGGCGGGCCCGCTCGATCGCCCATTGCGCCACGGCGTAGGTGGCGAGGTAGTCATTGCCGTCGACGCGGAGCGCCGGGATGCCGAAGCCGAGGCCGCGGGCGGCGAAGGTGCCGGAGCCGCCCCGCGCGATGCCCTGGAAGGTCGAGATCGCCCACTGGTTGTTGACGACGTTGAGGACGACCGGGGCCTTGTAGGTCGAGGCGAAGACCAGCGCGGCGTGGAAGTCCGACTCGGCGGTCGAGCCGTCGCCGACCCAGGCCGCCGCGATCTTGTTGTCGCCCTTGATCGCCGAGGCCATCGCCCAGCCGACGGCCTGGATGTACTGGGTGGTGAGATTGCCCGAGATCGAGAAGAAGCCGTTCTCCTTGGAGGAGTACATCACCGGCAATTGCCGGCCCTTCATCGGATCGCGCTCGTTCGAATAGATCTGGCACATCATCTCGACGAGCGGGTAGTCGTGCGCGATCAGCAGCCCGGCCTGGCGATAGGTCGGGAAGTTCATGTCGCCCTTGCCGAGGGCGATGCGGAAGGCGCAGGAGACAGCCTCCTCGCCGGTGTGCTGCATGTAGAACGAGGTCTTGCCCTGGCGCTGCGCCATTTGCATGCGCGCATCGAAGGCGCGCAGCGTCAGCATATGGCGCAGGCCACGGATCAGCTCGTCCTTGGAGAGCTCGGGCACCCAGGGGCCGACCGCCTCGCCCTCGCGGTCGAGCACGCGGATGATCGAATAGGCGAGGTCGCGGATTTCCTTGGGGTCGACATCGACCGGCGGGCGCTGCACCGAGCCGGCCTTGGGGATCACGACGTGGGAGAAGTCAGGTTTTTCACCAGGGCGACTGGCGGGGACGGGAACATGGAACCGAAGCGGTGAGGGGTCTGTCATGTCCACGCTCCCTAGGCTCTGTCCAACCCAGCATTCCGCGCCGCGATGCTGGCCGCAAGGCGCGTTTGCAGGCGCGCCCGTCTGGGCGCTGTCCTTATGCGGGCATGTTAGGGCTGTGAAATGCCTATTTCTTGCCGAAATGGCCTTGTGATTCGCCTCTTCTCAGACGATCATTCCGCTATATCGATATCTAGCGGAAAATTCATTCTATGGGGATCAAAGCGCGGCGCGGCGAAGAGCTGGATGGGATCGATCGGCGCATCCTCTCGGCCCTGAACGAGGATGGCCGGCTGACGATCAATGCGCTGGCTGAGAAGGTCGGCCTCTCGCCGTCGCCGTGCTGGACGCGGGTGAAGCGGCTCGAAGAGAATGGGGCGATCGAGAAATATGTCGCGGTGCTGAATCACCGCGCGCTCGGGCTCGACAATGTCGTCTTCATCGAGATCACGCTCGACAAGCATGACGACAAATTGCTCGACCGTTTCGGCGAGGCACTGACGCGGATTCCCGAGGTGGTCGAGGCTCATCTCGTCACCGGCGACTACGACTATCTGGTCAAGGCCGTGGTCAGCGGCACCGAGCACTATGAGCGCTTCCTGCGCGAGAAGATCTACCGTCTGCCGGGGATGCGGCAGTCGCGCACGACCTTCGGCTTGCGCACGCTGAAGCGGGCGATCTCGGTCGACCCGCTGCAGATCGCGCCGGTGTGAAGGGCGCGAACCCCTCCCCCTTGCGGGGGGGAAGGGGTGGGGGGCGCAAAGTCAAAGTGCGCCGCTGCCCAAGTCAAGCCGGGCAGCTTGCTACAGGCACCCTCGTACCCAGTCGTTCACCCCCCATCCCCAACCCTTCCCCACAAGGGGGAAGGGAGAGGAGCTTCACCCCGGCACCGAGATCGCCATGCCGTCGCGCTGCGGGTCGGCGCCGCCGGTGGCGAGCCCGTCCTCGATCTTGACGCCGTGCAGCGCCGCGAAGGGATAGCTTTGAGCCGAGCGCTTGACGTCGTAGCCTTCTGCCTTGAGTTGCGCTTCGACGCTGCGGCGGATGCGGTTGCTGATGTCGATCGCGTTCGAGACGCCCATGACGCGCGGCGCCGCCACCGCCTCCAGCATCGACATCTCGAAATCGATGACGTTCATGATGCCCTGCGCCATCGCCGGGGCGATATAGCTGCCGCCCGGCGCACCCATGACGATGAAGGGCTTTTCGCCCTTGAAGACGATGGTCGGCGCCGCCGATGAGGAGCGGCGCTTGCCGGGCGCGATCGAGCCAGCGCGGCCGGGGCGCGGGTCGAAGCGGCTCATCGTGCCGTTGTAGATGAAGCCGAGCCCCTCGGTGATCGCGCCGGACGGGCTGCCCAGCGTATGGGTCAGCGCGACCGCATTGCCATGCCGGTCCACCACGGTGACATGGGTGGTTTCGCGTGATGAGGAGCGCTCCAGCCGCTTCACATCGGCGCGCTCGCCGCGGCGGATGCTGTCGGCTTGGCTCGCCGCATGCTCCTTCGAGATCAGGCGCTCGACCGGGACGTCGACATAAGCCGGATCGCCCATGAACTGGTCCTTGTCGATGGTCATGCGCTTCATCGCCTCGGCGAGCAGGCGGACATGCTCGGTGCCGCCATGGGCGAGCGATCCGATGTCGAAAGCCTCGAGCATGTGGAGGATCTGCAGCATCGACATACCGCTCGCCGGCGGCGGCGAGGTCGAGATGCGGTGGCCGCGATAGGAGCCCCAGATCGGCTCTGCGACCGAGAGCTCATAGCGGGCGAGATCCTCGCGCGAGATCAGCCCGCCATATCTGGCGAAATCGGCGGCGATCTCCTCGGCGAGCTCGCCATGGTAGAACAGATCGGCGCCGCCTTTGGCGAGCCGCTCCAGCGTGTTGGCCATGTCGGCGTTGACGATGACGTCGCCCGGGCGCTTCGCGCTGCCATCGGGGCGGAAATAGAGCGTCTTGCCGGTCTCGCTGTAGCGCAGCTTGTCCGAGGTGTTGACCTGGCCGGAGCCGCTCTGATCCTGCGTCCAGAACCAGTGCATGTGCGGGCGCACCAATACGCCTTCGCGGGCCTGCTTGATCGCCGGGGCCATGACATCGGCCCAGTCCATCGTGCCGAAGCGCGAGAGCACATGGTCATAGCCCTTGACGCTGCCGGGCGTGCAGACGGCGAGGTGGCCGAATTCGTTGATGCCGCCCTCCAGCAGGAAAGCGAAGCCGTCGCGCGATTGGCCGCGCAATTTGTCCTGCCACATCTCCGGCTTCGCCGAATAGGAGGCGCGGGCATAGAACTCGACGATCTCGTGCACGCCCTTGCCCGGCATGTAGAGCTGCATCGAGCCGAAGCCGCCGATGCCGGACATCAGCGGATCGACGACGCCCTGCATGAAGGCGCAGGCGATCGCCGCGTCGATCGCATTGCCGCCGCGCTCCAGCACGGCGGCGCCGGCTTCGACCGCTTCCGGCTGCGGGGCGACGATCATTCCGTTCTTCATGGTGCGGACCTTCAGTTCGCATTGCACGTCCGGTCATGGTCGGGCTTGTCCCGACCATCTACGTCTTTGCTGGCCGAGGGCGTGTTCAAGACGTGGATGCTCGGCACAAGGCCGAGCATGACGGCTTTCGTCACGCCGTCTCCGGCTCCGCCAGCCGCCAGAACAGGCGCACGCCGCCATCCTCAGTGCTCTCTAGCCCGGGCACAGCCGAGAGCAGCTTGCGGGTGTAGTCGTGCTGGGGGGCATCGAAGATCTGGTCGCGGGTGCCTTCCTCGACGATGCGGCCGTCCTGCATGACGACGACGCGGTCTGAGACCTGCTCGACCACGCCGAGATCATGGCTGATGAACAGGCAGGAGAAGCCGTGCTTCCTCTGTAATTCGGCGAAGAGCTCAAGCACCTGCGCCCTGACGGTGACGTCGAGCGCCGAGACCGGCTCGTCGGCGATGACGAAGCTCGGCCGGCGGATGATCGCGCGGGCGATGGCGACGCGCTGGCGCTGGCCGCCGGAGAGCTCGTGCGGATAGCGCTCGGCGAAGCCGTCGCCGAGGCCGACCTCGCTTAAGACCTCTTGCAGGCGCGCCTTCCTGTCGGCCGCGCCCATGCCTTTCACCAAGCGCAGGGGTTCGCCGACGAGCTCGCCGATGGTCATGCGTGGATCGAGCGAGGAATAGGGGTCCTGGAAGACCATCTGGCAGTTCAGCCGATAATCCCACCAGGCCGCATCGCTCTTGTCGAGAGGCTTGCCGTTGAAGCGGATTTCGCCGCCGCTCGGCTTGATCAGGCCGGCGATGGCATGGCCGAGCGTGGTCTTGCCCGAGCCGGAGCCACCGACGACCGAGACGACCTCGCCCGGTTTCACATTGAGGCTGATGCCGTGCAGCGCCCGCTTGCCCTGCTCCTTGCGGAAGAAGCCCTGGCGGCCGCCATAGTCGACGACGAGGTCGTCGACCGAAACCAGTGGCGTCGCCGCTTCCGGCAGCGTGCGCGCCGGCTCGCGATGCGGCATCGCGGCCAGGAGCTTGCGGGTATAGGGGTGCTGCGGCCGGGCGAGGATATCCTCGCTCCTGCCCTGCTCGACGACATCGCCCTGGCACATCACGACGATGCGGCTGCAATAGCGCGCGACCATGCCGAGATCATGCGAGATCAGCAGCACGGCGGTGCCGTTCTCCTTGGTCAGGTCGACCATCAGCTCCATGACGTCGCGCTGGACGACGGCGTCGAGCGCGGTGGTCGGCTCGTCGGCGAGCAGCAGCGCCGGCTTCAGCAGCATCACCGAGGCCAGCATGATGCGCTGGCGCATGCCGCCGGAGTACTGGTGCGGGTAGGCGTTGAAGGCGCCTTCGGGATCGCGGATGCCGACGCGGCGGAGCATATCGAGGATGAGCTCGCGCCGGCCGTTGGCATCGAGCTTGCGATGCAGCGCGAGGCCCTCTTCGAGCTGGCGTCCGATCAGCATGGAGGGATTGAGCGAGGTCATCGGCTCCTGGAAGACCATGCCGACTTTGGCGCCGCGGATGGCCCGCAGGCGCTTTGGCGCCATGGTCGTGACCTCCTCGCCGTCGAAGCGGATCGAGCCCGAGATCAGGCGCACCGCCGGCGGAATGAAGCCCATCACGGCACGGGCTGCGAGCGTCTTGCCGGAGCCGGATTCGCCGACGATGCCGACGATCTCACCGGGTGAGACCGAGAAGCTGACATTGTTGACGACGGTGCGGCCGGATGCGCCGATCCTGAGGGTGAGGCCGTCGACCTCCAGTAGGGGCTTGCTAGAGGTCATCGCGCACCCCTCATCCGCGGGTCGAGCTTGTCGCGCAGGGCGTCGCCGAGCAGGTTGATGCCGAGCAGGGTCAGCGAGATGCACAGGCCCGGGAAGATGCCGAGCCAGACGGCCTGGCCGATATAGGGCCGGGAGCCTGCCAGCATATTGCCCCAGGTCGGCGCCGGCGGCGGCACGCCGAGGCCGAGGAAGGAGAGCGAGCTCTCGGCCAGCAGCACCCAGCCGAACATCGAGGTCGCCAGCACGGTCAGCGGCGCGATGCAGTTCGGCAGGATGTGGCGGGCCATGGTGAAGCCCTCGGAGTTGCCCATCACCCGCGAGGCCGAGATGAACTCGCGCTCGCGCAGCGACAGCACCGTGCCGCGCACGATGCGGGCGACGGATGGCGCATAGGCGATGCCGAGCGCCAGGATGATGCCGTATTTGTTGGCGCCGACCACGGCGAGCAGGCCGAGCGCCAGCAGGATGCCGGGGAAGGCGAGCAGAGCGTCGTTGAAGGCCATGATGGTGCGGTCGACCCAGCCGCGGACATAGCCGGAGAACAGGCCGATGACCGTGCCGAGCGAGACGGCGAGCGCGACCGTCAGCAGGCTGATCCAGACCGATGTGGCTGCGCCCGCCATCAGCCGCGAGAGCACGTCGCGGCCGAACTCGTCGGTGCCGAGCCAGTGCGTCGCCGAGGGCGCGGCGAGCTTGGCGCGGAAGGAGAGCCGCAAGGGATCGTACGGCGTCCAGACAGAGCTGACCGCCGCGACGATGCCGAGGAAGCCGATCAGCGTGCCGCCGACCAGGGCGTTGGGAGCGGGAAGCCTCATTGCGCCGTCACTCTCGGATCGAAGATCGGATAGCAGAGGTCGATCACAAGATTGACCAGCACATAGGTGAAGGCGACGAAGAGCATGCAGCCCTGGATCACCGGATAGTCGCGAGCGAAGATCGAATCGACCAGCAGACGGCCCAATCCGGGGATGGTGAAGACCGTCTCGACCACCGCGATGCCGCCGAGCAGATTGCCGAGCACAAGGCCGATCAGCGTCCAGGTCGGGCCGAAGGCATTCTTGAAGGCGTGGTTCCAGAGCACGGCGCTCTCGGTCAGGCCCTTGGCTCTCGCATGGGTGATGTAGTCGAGCCGCAGCACCTCCAGCGTCGAGGCGCGCGCCATGCGCAGGATCACGCCGATCTCGTGCAGGAACAGCGTCATGATCGGCATGATCAGATAGAGGATACCGGCGATCGGATTCTCGGCGATCGAGACGTAGCCGACCACCGGCAGCCATTCGAGCTTGAGCCCGAAGAACAGAAGCAGCAGCAGGCCGAGCCAGAAGGTCGGGATCGAGAGCAGCAGCGTCGCGACGGCGACGAGGCTGAGATCGAGCGAGGTATCCTGCTTCCAGGCGGCGAGCACACCGGCCGGCACGGCAACGAGGCTGGCGAGCGCGACAGCGACCAGAACGATCTGGGCCGAGATCCAGAAGCGCTGCAGGATCAGCGGCAGCACCGCCTGCTGCGAGTTGATCGACTGGCCGAGATCGCCCTTGAGCAGGTTGCCGAACCAGATGCCGAACTGGACCGGCACGCTCTGGTCGAGGCCGAGCCTGGCCTGTAGGTCGGCGATCGAGGCTGGGGTCGCCAGATCCCCCAGCATCAGCGAGGCCGGATCGCCCGGGATCAGGCGGATCAAGCCGAAGACCGAGATCGACACGATCAGCAGTGTCGGCACGGACATCAGGATGCGCGTCAGCGCAAAGCGCAGCATCGGCTTCCTCCCGGTGCTTGACGGAATTGGGCGTCAGTTCGCCAGCGTCACTTCCCACATGCGCAGCTTCGACTGCCACGGCTTGAAGCCCTGGACGCGCTTGGTATGGGCGACGATGTCGAGGCCGTTGAAGGCGAAGATCATCGGGACTTCGTCGATGACGCGCTTGTGCAATTCGTCGACGAGCTTCTGGCGCTCGGCCCGGTCGGAGGTGACGTAGAGCTTGTCGATCTGCTTCTGCGCTTCCGGATTGTCCCAGGTCTTGCGCGGCTGTTTGTCCTTCGATCCCGAGAACTGCTCGAAGGCGATCGCGGGATCGAAGCGGGCCGAGAAGGAGAAGGACTGCATCTGGTAGTTGCCCTTGTTGAAGCGGTCGAGCTGGGTCGCCCAGTCGAGCACCTCGATCTCGGCACTGATGCCGACGGACTGCAGCATCTGCTGGGCCACCACCGCGGCCGGGAAGCTCGGCACCACCGGGCGCTTATTGGCGAGGATCACGATCTTCTCGCCCTTGTAGCCGGCCTCCTTGAGCAGCGTCTTGGCGCGGGCCGCGTCGAAGACATGGCCCTTCTTCTCGACCTCGCCGAAATAGCTAGAGCCGGAATAGATCGGCGAGGTGTTGGGCTTGCCGAGGTCGTTGTAGAAGGCGGCGACGATCTCATCCATGTCGAGCGCGGCGGCGATCGCCTGGCGCAGCTTCTGGTTGCCCATCACCGTGTCCCTGGTCTGGATCAGGAAGACGTGCCTGACGGCATTGGGCTCGGCCACGACCGATAGCTTCGGGTTCTTCTTCAGCTCGGCCGCGTCGCTCGGCAGGATCTCGCTGAGGTCGAGCGCGCCGGAGATCAAGCCGGCCTTCACCGTCGCCGGGTCCTTGACGATCAGGAACTTGACGTCCTTGAGCAGTGGGCGCTTCGAGCCGACATAGCCATCGGCCTTGCCGCCGTCCTTCGGCGATTTGTAGCCATCGAAGGCGGTCATGGTGAAATATTCGCCGCGCTTCCACTCGCCGAACTTGTAGGGGCCGGTGCCGATCGGCTTGTCCCAGGAGCCGTCGGCCTTGACCGAATCCTTGTGCAGGATCGCGGTCATCGCGCAGTCGGTGCGGGCGAGCGTGTCGAGGAAGAGCGCGTTCGGCTTGTCGATCTGCATCACCACGGTACGGGCGTCCGGCGCCGTCACCTGCTCGACCTTGAGGCCGGAGCGGCCGTCGAATTCCGAGGTGCAGCGCCAGTCGGTCTTCGGATCCATGTAGCGGTTCCAGCTCCACAGCACGTCGGCCGAGGAGAGCTCGGCGCCGTTGTGGAACTTGACGCCCTGGCGCAGCGTGAAGGTGTAGGTCTTACCGTCGGCGGAGAGGTCGACCTTCTCGGCGAGGAGCGGCGTCGCGACGCCGCCCTCATTGTAGCCGACGAGCCCCTCGACCAGCTGCAGCGCGAAATCGTCGGTGTTGTCGTCGCGGTTGACGCCGGGATTGTTGCTGCGGATGTCGGCGGCGACCGCCACCGTGATCGATTGCGCCGTAGCCGGAGCGGCGAAGGCCGCGGTGGCGATGAGGGCGGCGGCCGGCGCAAACAGATACTTCATCTCGGTCCCCTGTCGTTTTTTGAGTTGTCGTTGTGATCGTCAGGCCGCCGCGTCCGCGGCGGATCAGTTGGCGAGGCCGACCTCCCAGAGCCGCGGCTTCCCGGCGACCCAGGCGGCAAAGCCCTGCAGGCGCTTCGAGACCACGGCGGTGTCGACCTGGTTGTAGAGGAAGATCAGCGGCGCATCGGCGAGCATCAGCTTGTGGAGTTCGTCGAACAGCTTCTGGCGCTCGCCTTCATCGGCGGTGATCGTCGCCTTCTCGATCAGCTCGTCGGCGCGGCGGCTGTCCCAGGCCTTGGACGGGTAGGTGTCCTTGGGGCCGCTGAACTGGTTGTAGCTCTGGGCCGGATCGATGCGGGCGGAATAGCTGAAGGACATCATCTGGTAGTTGCCCTTGCTGTAGCGGTCGAGCTGCGTCGCCCATTCCAGCACTTCGATCTCGCTGTCGATGCCGGCGGCCTGCAGCATCGCTTGCGCCACCACCGCGACCGGGAAGCTCGGCACGGTCGAGCGCTTGTTGGCGATCAGCTTGATCGTCTGGCCCTTGTAGCCGGCATCCGTGAGCAGCTTCTTCACGCGGGCCGGATCGTGATTGTAGCGCTGGCGCTGGACCTCGCTGTAATAGGGCGAGGCCATGTGGATGGCGGAGTTGTTGACCTTGCCGAGCTCGTTCGAGGCCTGGGCGACGAGCTCGTCGAGGTCGAGCGCTGCCGCGATCGCCTGGCGCATGCGGACATCCGATAGCAGCGGATCGCGGCTTTGCAGGAGCAGGGCATGCTTGGTCGCGCTCGGCGCGGTCATGACCTGAACGCTACCGCTCTTCTGCATCTCTGGCAGATCGGAGTCCGGGATATCCGCGACATGGAGCGCGCCCGAGAGCAGCCCGGCCTTGACGGTCGCGCCGTCGGCGATGGAGAGGAACTTGACCTCCGGCACCAACGCATTCTTGCGGCCGACATAGCCGTCGCGCTTGTCGCCGGGTGGTGAGACATAAGAATCGAAGCGCTTCAGCGAGACGAACTCGCCGCGGCGCCAGTCGCCGAGCATGAACGGGCCGGTGCCGATCGGCTTGTCGAAGCTGCCGTCGGGCTTCAGCGAGTCCTTGTGGATGATCGCGACCATGGCGCAATCGGTCCGCGCCATCGTGTCGAGGAAGAGCGCGCTCGGCTTCTCCAGCGTCATCACGACGGTCGCGGCATCGGGCGCGGTGACACCAGTCACCTTCATGCCGATGCGGCCATCGAATTCCGAGCGGCAGCGCCAGTCGGTCTTCGGATCCATGTAGCGGGTCCAGTTCCAGAGGACGTCGGCCGAGGTGAGTTCGGCGCCGTTGTGGAACTTGACGCCCTTGCGCAGCGTGAAGGTGTAGCTCAGCCCATCGGGGGAGACGGCGACCTTCTCCGCCAGCAGCGGCGCGACCGCGCCGTTCTCGCGATAGCCGACCAACCCCTCGACCATGTGCAGCACGACGGCGTCGGTGTTGTCGTCGCGGTTGACGCCTGGATTGGTCGAGCGGATGTCGGCATTGAGCGCGACATTGATCGTCTGCGCCGTGGCGGGGCTCGCGAGAGCAAGGAGGGCGAAGGCGGAGATGAGCCGGCGGTTCATTGTCGTTCCCCTCGCTGTTCGCGGTCCCGGCGGCCTCAGGCCGCCTTCGCCGCGCCGGATCGGCGCTTGGCGAGCACGTCGGCGAAGAAGTCCTCGACCCGCGAGACCGCCTTCAGCCCGTCATGCGGCATGTTCGGCACGAGATCGAAGCGTACGGTGATGCCGTGCTCCTCGAAGTTGCGGCGCAAGGTATCGAGCCGCTCGGGGCGATTGGTGCCGGCATGGTTTGCGTCCGGCATCCAGCTGGCGTTGCCGGGCTGGTGGGTGATCTCCCAGGTCTCGAGATCGGCGGCGCCGACGATCATCTGGACCGCAACCTTGCGCATCGCCTCGACATCTGGGGCGGTGCCGAAGAGCTCGGCCATGTTGCGGGTGCCGACCCACCAGTCGCGCGTTGGGTCGAGCAGCGTCACCGAGCCCGGCGCGCCGATCGAGGCGGCCCAGAGCTTATGCGGCTGCAGCATCAGGAAGCGATGGGTGAAATGACCGCCGCCGGAGTAGCCGAACAAGGCGAAGCGGTCGAAGCGCAGGCCATAATGCTGTGCGACCTCCTCGACCATGGCGAGCAGGATGTGGTCGTAGCGGACCGCGCCCTCGCGCATGTATTTGAAGCCGTTGCGGTTGCCGTCGCCCATCACGCCGATCGGGAAGAGCGGGGCGAGGATGATGCAGTTGTTCCAGCGGCCGAAGGCTTCGAAGGCGTCGCGATAGCCGGTGAAGCCGCGGCCGGTGCCGTGCATGGTGACGACGAGCTCGGGCGCCTGCCCGCCCTTGCCGAGGGTCTTCGGCACATAGAGGCAATAGCTGAAGCGCGGATCGGCCTTGCAGGCGATCACCGGTGTCGGGCCGAGATCGTAGAGCGCGCGCGCGATCGCCGCCGCGTCGTCCTGCTTGGCGGGCTTTGCAGCGGGAGCGGTCATGCGGCGTTTCCTGATTGGTTATAAGATTGGCGCCAATTTTGTTGCATGATACGATCGGCCCTGCAAGCCGGATTCGACAGATTTCGAGCCGGCTCGCCTGCATCGCTCCGATGCTCTAGAGACCCGTCATGGCCACCCGTCCAAAGACCCGCCAGCGCGCCAAGGGCGAACTCGCCAACGAGATCGCCCGGGCGATTCATGTCCGCGCCTATCGGCCAGGCGAGTGGCTTCGGCAGATCGATCTGGAGGAAGCCTTCCAGGCGACGCGCTTCGATGTCCGTACCGCGCTCGACGAACTCGCCGTGCGCAAGACGATCGAGCATGTGCCCAATCGCGGCTACCGGGTGACCGAGATCGATCTTGAGACCTATCGCGCGATCCGCGACACTCGCATCATCCTCGAAAGCGCCGCCGCCCGCCTCGTCATCGGCAAGATGGATGATGCGGCTCTCGCCAAGCTCGAGGCGCTTGCTCGGGAGTTCAGCGGCGCCGTGCAGAGCGGCACGCGCGTCGAGCAGAGCGAGATCAACCGCGCCTTCCATAGCCTGATCTATGCTCATTGCGGCAATCCGGTCCTGGTCGAGACGATCTGGAGCCTGCGCGATCGCTCGCGTGGCTCGGCTGTCACGGTCTGGGCCTCGCATCAGGCCCTGCTCGCCAGCGACGCCGACCATCACGCCATGGTCGCGGCGATCCGGGCCGGGGATGGCGAGCGCCTCGCGGAACTCACCAGCCACCACATCATCAAGGACCTGATCGAGGTTTCCGGGGCGGCCTAGAGCATTTTCAAGCGAAGTGGACACCGGTTCGCGTGAAGAAAATGCGATAAAACAAAACTCTAGTCGGCGACCGTTACTTCCCAGAGGCGTGGCTTCGACAGGATCGAGGACTTGTACCCCTTGATCCGCTTGCCATAGGCGCCGGCGTCGATGCCGTTATAGAGCATCACCATCGGCACATCGGCGATGAAGCGCTGATGCAATTCGTCGAACAGCTTCTGGCGCTCGGCCTTGTCCGAGACGACCATCGACTTGTCGAGCAGCGCCTGCGCTTCCGGATTATCCCAGACCTTGCGCGGCTGCGTCGCCTTCGGGCCGGTCACCGATTCAAAGCTTAGGGCAGGGTCCAGCCTGGCCGAATAGGGGAAGGCCTGGAGCTGATAATTGCCCTTGCTGTAGCGGTCGAGCTGCGTCGCCCATTCCAGCACCTCGATCTGGACGTTGATGCCGGCGGCCTGCAGCATCTGCTGCGAGACGACGGCGGCATCGAAGCTCTGTGGGTAGCGCTTGTTCGCCAGCATCACCAAGGGCTCGCCCTTGTAGCCGGCCTCCTGCAGCAGCTTCTTGGCGGCGGCGAGGTCGTGCTTGTAGCCCTTGGCCTGGACCGGCCCGTAATAGGACGACAGCGCCGGCACGATCGAATTGTTGCGCTTGCCGAGCCCGTCGGTGACCTGGGCGACCAGCTCTTCGGTGTCGATCGCCGCCGCGATCGCCTGGCGCAGCTTGACGTTCCCGAGCAGCGGATAGCGCGTCTGCAAGAGGATGCCGACCAGGCCCATATTCTGCGTGATCGACAGCCCGATGCGCTGGTCCTTCCGGAGTTCCTTGACCTCGGCATTGGCGACATCCGGCACGATGTCGATGTCGCCGCGCAGCAGCGCCGCCTTGGCGGTGGCGCCGTCCGGGATGACCATGAAACGGACCTCGTCGACGAGCGGGCGCTTGCCGCCGGTATAGCCGTCCGGCGCGCCCGGCAGGCTGGCATAGGCCTCGTTGCGGCTGAGGCGGATGAACTCGCCGCGCTTCCACTCGGTGAGCTTGTACGGGCCGGTGCCAACAGGCTTGTCGAAGGAGCCGTCGGCCTTGAGCGAATCCTTGTGCAGGATCGCGGTCATCGCGCAGTCGGTGCGGGCGATGTTGGCGAGGAAGAGCGAGCTCGGCTTGTCGAGCTTGAAGACGACGGTGGCGGGATCGGGCGCCGTGACCGCCTCGACCTTGGCGCGGCCGCGACCATCGAATTCCGACAGGCAGCGCCAGTCGGTCTTCGGGTCGATGTAGCGGTTCCAGCTCCAGACCACGTCGGCCGAGGTGAGCTCGGCGCCGTTGTGGAACTTGATGCCCTTGCGCAAGGTGAAGGTGTAGCTCAGCCCATCCGGCGAGACCGCGACCTTCTCGGCCAGCAGCGGCTTGACCTCGGAGTCCTCGCCATAGGCGACGAGGCCTTCGACGATGTGCAGGACGACCGAGTCGGTGTTGTCGTCGCGGTTGACGCCCGGATTGATGCTGCGGATGTCGGCGTTCAGGTGCACCCGCAAAGTCGCAGCCGCGGCCGGCAAAACGGCGGTGGTCGCAAGGCCCAATCCGGCGAGGGCGAGGGAAAGGCGGCGTCGGCTATGCATCGGCGGGTTCCCCTTGTCTTTTGATTTTGGCTTGTAAGCTGTGGCTGCCGCCTTATTCGGCGGCTTGCGCCAGCGTCATCGGTTCATCGGTGAGGCTGTAGCGGGTGAAGATGCGGTTGAGGGCGGGCAGGGGCGCGACCTCCATCGTGCCCTTGGCCGGCTGCATGATCACCATCGAGACGGTGGCCGAGAGATTGCCGGTGTCGTTGAGGCGCGGCGGCCGGCAGACCGAATGCGGCGTCAGGAAATCGTCGAAGAAGGCCTGCTTGAGGTCGTCAACCGTGAGCTTGCGGCCGGCCTCGTTGAGCAGCTTCCTGACGCGCCAATCGCGGTAGAAGCTCTCGGGAACGCGCGGGATGCCGGTGTCGGTGATCTTGGTCAGCGCGACCTGGCCGACCCAATGGTTGGCGTGCACGATCAGCCCATCCTCGGGATAGAGCGGGAAGGCGGCGTCGGGCGCGCATTCGAAGTCGATGCCGAAGCCCGCGACGGTCGAGAGCATCATGTTGTTCGAGCAGGCCTTCGGCGTCGTCGCCACGGCCTTGATCGCGTAGGCGAGGTGTTCCTGCTCCAGCACCTTGCGGCGGATCAAGGCGAGGGGTACGCCGGCTTGCGTGAAGTCGCGTTCGCTTTCGAGATAATTGGCGGTGATCGAGATACCGGCCGCGTTCATGCCGCAGCGGGCGAGGCCGCCGGCCTCGACGAAGGTCAGGAAGTCCGGCCCGTCGTCGCGGCGCACGCGCAGCACGATCGCCGTCTCCGCGCATTCGGCCTTCCAGTCCCAGTTCTGGCCGTGGATCAGCTCGCCCGAGGCACTGCGCTCGGGCAGGATGATCGCGCCGGTACAGCCGTCGTCGAGCTCTTCCTCCGCCCCGACCGGCTTGCTCTTTTCGAGCTTCGCCTTGGCGATCACCTCGGTGCGGGCATTGATCATGATGACGTCTTCGAGGGCGACGCCGGCGCCATCGGCGATGCCACGCATCTCCTCGACATAGTGCGCGCCGAAAGCCTCGATCTCGCGGGCGAACTCGCCGATGAGGCGCGACTTGGCGGCGGCGTCATAGCCGAGATCGCCGAGCTGTCCGCCATAGAGTTCGATCGAACGCTTGACGCGCTTCGGCACCGCCGCACCATGCTGGCGGCCGCGTTCATAGGGCGTGCCGGAGACATCGACGAAGGGAAAGGGCTCGACCATGACCGGATCTCCACGCTCGCACTGGTGCTGTGTCTGGCTATAATGTATTTCATTTCAAACTAAAACAATCAAGGGCCTTTCGATGACGGCGCCGACACGATTGCAGCAGGAGATCGCCGAGCGGATCCTCCGCATGGTCCGCGAGGATGGGCTCGAAGCCGGCGCCTGGCTCAATGAGAACAGCGCGGCGCGCCGCCTCAACGTCTCGCGCACACCGGTGCGGGCAGCGATCGACCATCTCGCCAAGCAGGGGCTGGTGCGCCGGCATCCCAACAAGGGCGTCGAGCTGCTAAGCGCGCCCGAGGCATCCGCCGACACTGGCGCCAGTGCCGATGCGACCGAGTTCGTCATGGTCAAGGTGGCGCAGGATCGGCATGGCGGGCGCCTGCCTGACGAGATCTCCGAACTCGAACTGATGCGGCGCTATGAACTCGGCCGGCCCGAGGTGCAGCGCCTGATGGCGCGGCTCGCCGATCTCGACATGGTCGAGCGCAAGCGCGGCTATGGCTGGCGTTTCCTGCACGAGGCGCGCGACCAGTCGGCGCATGACGAGCGCTATCGCTTCCGTCTGCTGATCGAGCCGATGGTCTTCCTCGAACCGGGCTTCTCGCTCGACCAGGGCTGGATCGACGAGATGCGGGCCCGGCACGAACAGGCCCTGTCGCAGCGCTGGAAGGAAAGCTCGGCGATCGGCTTCTACGAAATGAACGCGGATTTCCACGAGGGGCTGGCGGCCGCC
Organism: Rhizobiales bacterium 2SD; assembly: GCA_005502805.1. Lineage (GTDB taxonomy): Bacteria > Pseudomonadota > Alphaproteobacteria > Rhizobiales > Beijerinckiaceae > Allobosea. Next base: position 252,384 of record SCMY01000006.1, read on the forward strand.
TCCGGCAATCGCTTCATCCACTCGGCCATCCGCCGGCAGAACCAGATGCGCCGGCTCTCCAATTACGACTGGACCTATGGCTATGAGCGCGTCGTGGTGAACAGCCGCGAGCACCTGCAGATGCTCGCGACCATCGAGGCGGGCGATCTCCAGCTCGCCAGTGCGCTGATGCGCAGCCATCTCCAGCGCGCCATGCAACTGCGTCGGCCGGATGGGCTGGATTGAAGTGCCTCAGCATTCTCACTATTGTCTTTTGAATTTAAAAAAGACATCATACGGCTGTTCATAGCGAGGATCCGCCGATGACTGCGCATGCGCTTGCTCCCGAAACTCGCCGCGACAACGCTCCCGACGCGTTCTGGATGCCGTTCACGCCGATGCGGGCCTTCCGGCAGGCGCCGCTGCTGTTCGAGCAGGCTGAGGGCATGCACTACATCACCCCGGACGGGCGGCGCGTGCTCGATGGCATGGCCGGGCTCTGGTGCGTCAATGCCGGGCACGGTCAGGCCAGGATCACTGAGGCGATCCGCGCCGCGGCCGGCCGACTCGATTTCGTCTCCTCCTTCAAGATGAGCCATCCCGATGCGCAGGCCTACGCAGCGCGACTCGCCGATTTCGCGCCGGAGGGGATCGAGCATGTCTTCTTCGTCAATTCCGGCTCGGAGGCGGTCGACACCGCCCTGAAGATCGCCCGCGCCTATCACCAGGCGCGCGGCCAGGCCGGGCGCACCAAGCTGATCGGCCGGGCCAAGGGCTATCACGGCATGGGCTGGGGCGGGCTCTCGGTCTCCGGCATCGGCCGGCACAAGGCCGCCTTCGGGCCGCTATTGCCCGATGTCGCGCATCTGCCTCTGCCTTATGACCGCACGACGATGGCCTTCTCGCGCGGCCGGCCGGAAGGTGGGCTCGCCGCGGCCGAGGCGCTGGAGAGCCTGCTGCAGATCCATGATCCCCAGACGGTCGCCGCCGTCATCGTCGAGCCGGTGACCGGCTCGGGCGGAGTCTATCCGCCGCCGAAGGGCTATCTCGAACGTCTGCGCGCGATGTGCGACAGGCACGGCATCCTGCTGATCTTCGACGAGGTCATCACCGGCTTCGGCCGGCTGGGCAGCCCCTTCGCGGCACAGGCCTATGGCGTCAGGCCGGATCTGATGAGCTGCGCCAAGGGCATGACCAATGGCGCGGTGCCGATGGGTGGCGTCCTCGTCGCCGGTCATGTCTACGAGGCCTTCATGGCCGGGCCGCCCGAGGCGATCGAGCTCTTCCACGGCTACACCTATTCGGCCCATCCGCTGGCCTGCGCTGCAGGCCTCGCGACGCTCGACGTCTTCGCCGAGCAGGACATTCTTGGGCGGCTCGCCAAGGTGCTGCCGCTCTGGGAGGAGCGGGCGCATCGGCTGAAGGGCGCGGCCCATGTCGTCGACATCCGCACCGCCGGCCTGCTCTGCGCGATCGACCTTGCGCCGCGTCCCGGCGCCGATGGCGCCAGGGGCGGGGAGGCGAACACGCTCTGCCTCGATGCCGGCGTGCTGATCCGCAATGCCGGCGACACGCTGGTGCTGTCGCCACCGCTGGTGATCGCGCCCGCCGAGATCGAGGAGATCTTCGCCGCGATCGACCAGGCGCTGGGCCGGATCGGCTGACTCAGCCGGCGGCGGTCAGCGAAAAACCCTCGTCGATCCAGCCGGTGACGCCGCCGATCAGCAGCTTGACCGGCAGGCCGAGGCGCGAGAGCCGGACAGCGGCGCGGTTGGCGCCATTGCAGTGCGGGCCGGCGCAATAGACCACGAAGGTCTTGCCCTCCGGCTGCTCGGCCATCCGGGAGGCGGTCATCTTGCCATGCGGGATGTTGATTGCGCCGTCGATATGGCCTTCGGCATAGAGTGCGGGCGAGCGCACGTCCACCAGGACGAAGTCGCGATCGTTCGCCTTCAGCGCCTCATGGGTGTCCCAGCAATCTGTCTCGAAGGTCAGCATCGCCTCGAAATGGGCGCGGGCGATGTGCGCGGGAGCGGCGGGGATTTCGGTGACTGCGGTGGCCATGGCGGTCCTCATTGGGCTTGCGATGACGACAGGGGTAGCGGCCGGCGCGGATTTCAGGCAGTAGCGGAAATGACAATGTCTGGCAGGTTTCCGCCAAATGCACGCTGACGCTGGAATCGATCGCCTAGCCACGCCGCATGAGGTCGTCGCCATCGCCTATGACGGCCTGTGCACCTTCGAGTTCGGCATCGTCGTCGAGGCCTTCGCCTTGCCGCGCCCGGAGTTCGACTTTCCCTGGTACCGCTTTCGCGTCGCCGCGGCCGAGCGGCCGATCCGGGCGATGGGCGGCTTCTCGCTGCAGGTCGATGCCGGGCTCGAGATTCTCGCGGAAGCGCAAACCATCGTCATCCCCGGCTGGCGCAATCGCGACGAGGTTCCGCCTCCTGCGCTGGTCAAGGCGCTGCAAGCGGCGCATCGGCGCGGCGCGCGGCTGCTCTCGATCTGCTCCGGCGCCTTCGTGCTCGGGGCGGCTGGCCTGCTCGACGGGCGGCGGGCGACGACGCATTGGCGGCACGCGCCACATCTCGCCGATGCCTGCCCGGGTGCGACGCTGGTCGACGACGTGCTCTATGTCGAGGACGAGGGCGTCGTCACCTCGGCTGGCAGCAGCGCCGGCATCGATGCGTGCCTGCACCTGATCCGCGCCGATCATGGCACCAAGATCGCCAATATCGTCGCGCGCCGGCTGGTGATGCCGCCTCACCGCGATGGCGGCCAGGCGCAGTATGTCGAGGCGCCGATCCAGGCGCGGCCAGGCCGTTCGATCGCCGCGGTGCTCGACTGGGCGCGCGAGCGCCTGTCCGAGCCGCTGGAGATCGGCGCGCTGGCGCGCCATGCCGGCCTGAGCGAACGCACCTTCCTGCGCCGTTTCCGCGACGGCACCGGGATCAGCCCGCTGAAATGGCTCAGGCGCGAGCGCATCGGCCGGGCGATGAAGCTGCTTGAGGACAGCGACATGGCGCTCGCCGATGTCGGGGCCGCCTGCGGCTTCGCCTCGCCGGAGAGCTTCCGCAAGGCCTTCTTCGAGATCGCCCGGACGTCGCCGGCTGCCTACCGCAACCGCTTCAGGCGGTAGGCGCCGGCCGGGATGCTCCTCAGGCCCATTCGCCCTTGCGGAAGACCGCGACGCGGCTGCCATCCGGCTTGATGCCGTCGATGTCGACTTCGCCGGAACCGATCATCCAGTCGATATGGATCAGGCTCTTGTTGCCGCCCTGAGCCGCGATCTGCTCCGGCGTCAGCTTGGTGCCGTCGATGAAGCACTTCGAATAGCACTGGCCGAGCGCGATGTGGCAGGAGGCGTTCTCGTCGAAGAGCGTGTTGTAGAACAGGATGCCGCTCTGCGAGATCGGCGAGGAGTGCGGCACCAGCGCGACCTCGCCAAGCCGGCGCGCGCCCTCGTCGGTGTCGAGCACCTTGTTCAGCACCTCTTCGCCACGGCTCGCCTTGGCCTCGACAATCCGGCCTTCCTCGAAGCGCACCTGGATATTGTCGATCAGCGTGCCCTGATAGGAAAGCGGCTTGGTCGAGGAGACATGGCCCTCGACGCGCCGAGCATGCGGGGTGGTAAAGACCTCCTCCGTGGGTATGTTGGCGTTGCAGGTGACGCCGTTCTTGGCGGTCGAGGCGCCGCCTTCCCATTCATGCCCGTCGGCGAGGCCGATGGTGAGATTCGTGCCCGGGCCGGTGAAATGCAGCGCGGAGAAACGTTGGCCGTTCAGCCATTTCGTGCGCTGTGCCAGCGCGGCGTTGTGCTCAGCCCAGGCCGCGATCGGATCGTCGCGGTCGACGCGCGATGCCGCGAAGATCGCCTCGGCGAGGCGGGCGACCGCGACCTCCTCGGCATCACCGGGGAAAACCTGCTGCGCCCAGGCCGCACCGGGATAGGAGACGATGTTCCAGTTGATGTCGAAATTGGCGATCTTCTCCAGCGCCGGCTGGTAGGCGATCGAGTTCGCCTTGTTGGCGCGCGCGACCTTGGCCGGATCCTGCTCGGCGAGCAGCATTGGATTGTCGCCGACGATGGCGAGGCGAGCGGTGTTGGCGGCGAACGCCTTGCCGACGCCCTCATAGAGCCAGGTCGGAGCGCGATCGAAGCTGGCATCCTGGCCGAAGCGATAGCGCGCCAGTGTCAGCGCCTCGTCGGAAAGGATCGGCGTGACCAGGCCGGCGCCGGCCTTGTAAGCGTGCTCGGCGATGCGCCGGACCAGCGGCAGCGCCGCGACCGGCGCGGTCAGGAACAGGTCCTGCCCGGGCTGCAGGTTGAGGCCGACCTTGATCGCGACCTGCGCCAGCTTGTCGAGCTTGTTGGCGTCGATGCCGGAGACGTGGTTGTTCATGAGGGCCTCGTCGAACTGATTTGCGAGGCCGCATTGCTGGCCGAAATCCTGCCCGGGTCAACCGCTCCCGAGCAGAGGGCGCATTCGTTCAGCGCCGGTCGGGCCGTGTGCGCCTTGCCTTGGAGCGGTCGCCGCGCCAATCGGCCACCGACATGGTCGGCAGGTCGAAATAATCGCGCGTCGTGGCGTAGCCATGCCCGCCCATGCGGCCGATCGCATCGAGCGCGACCGGGTCGACATAGTGCTTCAGCGTATCGACCGTATCGGCGCGGAAATGGGCGTAGACGACCTCGCCCAGAATGATCTCGCGCGAATTGCCGATGCCGAGCGTGGTGTGATGGCGGCATTCGAAGGCCGCCGGCGCCTGGCCGATCCAGGGACAGGGCACCTTGACGCCGGGCATGGCGGTGAGGCCGGCTTCGGCGAGCTCGTCCGTGCCCGGCTCGAACGGCACGGCGCAGGCGTTCATGCCGTCGAGCAGCGCGTCGGAGACGATATTGACGGTGAAGGCCAGCGTCTCGCGGACATTGCGGCCGGTATCCTTCTGCCCGCCGGTCTGGCGGTATTCGACGCCGAGCGCCAGGATCGCCGGGTCGGCGGAGAGGCAGTTGAAGAAGGAGAACGGCGCGGCGTTGACGACGCCGTTGGCATCGATGGTGGTCACTAGCGCGATTGGGCGCGGCACCACCGCGCCGATCAACAGCTTGTAGCGCTCGCGCGGGGTCAGGGCGGCGAAGTCGAAGGTGACGATCTCGGCGGCGGCCGACCGGTCCTGCGTCAGCGTCTGGGTCACGATGGGGTCAATCCTTCACTCAAGGCATAGGGCGCGAGCACGTCGCGGATGTCGCGTTCGCCGCGCGGCGCCAGCAAGGCGCGGGTGACGACCGATTGCAGGTGATGGTCCATCAACGCGGCGGCGCGGGCGGCGTCACCGGCGCGCAGCGCCTCGATCAGCTGGCGATGCTCGGAGACGGCGCATTCGGAGGAATGCGGCCGGCCATAGATCGCGAGGATCAGCGAGCAGCGCGACGAGGCCTCCTGGACATAGCGCAGCAGCAGGGCATTGCCGGTCATCTCGGCGAGCTTGATGTGGAACTCGCCGGAGAGCCGGATCGATTCCGGCCCATCCTGCTCATGCGCCTTCTCCTCGAGCCGGACATGCGCCTCGAGCTCGGCCGATTGCGTCGCGGTCAGCCTTCCGGCGAGGTTCTCGGCGACGAGGCGCTCCAGCCCGCGGCGAACTTCGAAAACGTCACGCGCTTCTTCAAGCGTCGGATAGGCGACATTGGCGCCGCGATTGGGCTTGAGCTCGACCAGGCCCTCGACGGCCAGCCGCCCGAAAGCCTCGCGCACCAGAGTGCGGCTGACGCCGAGCTGCTCGCCGATCGAATCCTCCGGCAGTTTCATCCCGGGCTTCAGCGCTTGCTCGATGATGGCGCGGCGCAGCGCCTTGTAGACCGCCTGCGCGCGCGGCACCGGCACATCGGTCTTGGCCTTCTTGCCGTTGAGGCTGGGTGTGTTCGCAGCGAGTGGGCGGGCAGGGCGCGGCATGAATCGAGTTTCCGCTTGTCTTCAATAATCGCATACAATACGTTTATTGTATCGTATGCAAGTTTGCTCAACGATCGCACACGAGATGGCGCAGAAAGCGTCACGGTGATCACAGAGGTGGCAGCGGAACGGCATTCCCCGGTGCGCGAAGCGGGCCGGCAAGCAACGAAAAGGGGAGAGTTCGATGAAGAAGGCCTGGTTGCTGGCGGCCGTCGCCGCTTTCGCACTGAATGGTGCTGTCGAAGCCAAGACGCTGAAATGGGGCTCGGCCCGCGAGATCGCTTCGCTCGATCCGTATTCCTTCGGCGAGACCTTCACGCTCTCGGTGCTGAACCACGTCTACGAAGGGCTGGTCCGTTATACCGGTGATCTCAAGATCGAGCCGGCGCTGGCGGAATCCTGGGAGACGGTGAGCCCGACCATCTGGCGCTTCAAGCTGCGCCAGGGCGTCAAGTTCCACAACGGCAACCCGTTCACGGCCGACGACGTCATCGCCTCGCTGGCGCGCGTCACCCACGACACTTCGCCGCTCAAGGGCAATCTGCCGGCCTATAAGAGCTCGAAGAAGATCGACGACTACACCGTCGAGATCGAGGTCAACGGCCCCTATCCGCTGCTGCTCAACGACCTCACCAACATCTTCATCTTCGACAAGGAGTGGATGGAGGCGAACAACTCGCTGCTCCCGACCGATTCCGGCAAGGGTGTGAAGGGCTACGCCACCGACAACGCCAACGGCACCGGCCCGTTCAAGGTCGAGAGCCGGCGCGCTGATGCCAAGACCGTCTTCGCCCGGAACACGGCGTGGTGGGACAAGCCGCAGCACAATATCGACGTGATCGAGTTCGTGCCGATCACCTCGTCCTCGACCCGCGTCGCGGCGATGCTCTCCGGCGAGATCGACTTCACCAATGTCGCGCCGCTGCAGGACCTGCCGCGGCTCCAGGCCTCCAACGAGGTCAAGGTGCTGCAGACCAACGAGCTGCGCTCGGTCTTCTTCGCCTTCAACCTCACCGACAAGCTGGTCGAGAGCGACGTCAAGGACAAGAACCCCTTCAAGGACATCAAGGTGCGCGAGGCGCTCTATCGCGCCATCGACATCGATGCAGTGCAGAAGCGGGCGATGCGCGGCCTCTCGCGCAACACTGGTGCGCTCGTCGCCCCGGCGATCCCCGGCTACGAGCCCTCGCAGGATCAGCGCCTGCCCTTCGATCTCAACGGCGCCAAGAAGCTGCTCGCCGAGGCCGGCTATCCCAACGGCTTCTCCTTCCTGATGAACTGCCAGAGCGACTCGCTCGTCAACGAGGAGGAGTTCTGCCAGGCGGTGGCGGCGATGTGGTCGCGCGCCGGCCTGAAACCCAATCTCAGCCTTGCCCCACGCAGCCAGCAGGCGCCCAAGCGGGTGAAGGGCGATTTCGATCTGATCTCCTTCGGCTGGGCCAACGAGCCCATGATCGACGCCTATTCGCTGCTGGTGCAGGTGCTGCGCTCGAAGAGCGGCACTGGCGGCGTATTCAACTGGGGCAATTGGGGGGATCCGCGCATCGACGCGCTGGTCGACAAGGCGGGCGTTGAGCTCGACACGCCAAAGCGCATCGAGCTGATGAAGGAGGCGCTGAAGATCGCCAAGGCCGAGCAGCTGTTCATCCCGCTGCACCAGCAGCCGATGGCCTGGGCGATGCGCAGCACGGTCACCTCGACCGTGCAAGCCTCCGACAACAAGCCGCGCCTGTGGCTGACGAAGATGAAGTGAAGGCGAGCCGTCATTCTCGGGCGAAGCGAAGCGCAGACCCGAGAATCTCGTGACGAGAAGGCAATGCCGCCCCCTGGTCCTGAGATGCTCGGGTCAAGCCCGAGCATGACGGCGGAATTCATCCGAGAGCTGGAGTAGCCATTCCATGCCCGCCTTCCTGTTCAAGCGCTTCGTCAATGCCGCCGGCGTGATGCTGGCGGTGGCGTTCCTGGCCTTCCTGACCTTCCGCTTCGTCGGCGATCCCGTCGAATTGATGCTGAACGAGCAGGCGAGCCAGGCGCAGCGCGACGAGCTGCGCGTAAGGCTCGGGCTCGACAAGGGTTTCCTGCTGCAGTTCGCGACCTTCGTCGGCAACGCGCTGCGCGGCGATTTCGGCATCTCCTATCGCAACCAGCAGGAGGTGTTCACGCTGATCGCCGAGCGCTTCCCGGCGACCTTCGAGCTGGTGCTGGTCGCGACCTTCCTGTCGCTGGCGATCGGGATTCCGCTGGGGGTCTACACCGCGATCAGGCGCGATAGCCTGCTCGCCAAGGCCTTGCAGTTCGTCTCGGTGCTCGGCGTCTCCCTGCCGAGCTTCGCGCTCGGTATCCTGTTCATCCTGGTCTTCTCGGTGAACCTGCAATGGCTGCCGGCCTTCGGCCGCGGCGAAGTCGTGCAACTGGGATGGTGGAGCACCGGGCTGCTGACCGCATCGGGCCGTAAGGCGCTGATCCTGCCCGGCATTACGCTCTCGCTGTTCCAGATCACGCTCGTGATGCGGCTGGTGCGGGCCGAGATGCTGGAGACGATGCGGACCGATTTCATCCGCTTCGCCCGGGCGCGCGGCCTGCCGGCGCGTGCCGTGAACTTCCGGCACGCGCTGCGCAACTGCCTGATGCCGGTGATCACGGTGACCGGTTTGCAGATCGGCAATCTCATTGCCTTCGCGCTGGTCACGGAGACGGTGTTCCAGTGGCCGGGCATGGGCATGCTCTTCGTCCAGGCCGTCACCTTCGTCGATATCCCGGTGATGGCGGCCTACCTGATCGTCGTCTCCTTCATCTTCGTCTCGCTCAACACGCTGGTCGACCTGACCTATGCCTGGGTCGATCCGCGCTTGCGCGAAGACGCGCTTTCGGGAGGCGCCAATGCCCGCTGAAGCCGCCAAAGCCGCTGCAAAGCCCGGGCGCCTGCGCCGCTTCCTCGACAGCGACATCGGCTGGAGCTTCCGGCATACGCCGGCGGCCTGGCTCTCGGCGCTGGTGCTGGCGCTGCTGATCCTGACGGCGCTGTTCTGCCCGCTGATCGCGCCGCAGAACCCGCACGACCTCGCTCAGATCTTCATCGATAAGGCCGAGATCCCGCCGATCTGGTCGGCGGACGGTGAATGGCCCTTCCTGCTCGGCACCGATCCGCAGGGGCGCGACGTCTTCTCTGCCATCCTCTACGGCACGCGGGTCTCGCTGATCATCGGCTTCTCGGCCGTGCTGGTCTCGATGGCGATCGGCGTCTCGATCGGCCTGATCGCCGGCTTCTATGGCGGGCGCATCGATAACCTGCTGATGCGGCTCGGCGACACCGTTTTGTCGATCCCGACGCTGCTGATGGCGATCCTGGTCTCGGCGATCTTCCGCGAATTGCTGCCGCCGGCGCTGCGCGACCCCTTCGCCGCCGCGGTGCTCGTCGTCTCGATCGCGCTGACGAGCTGGGTGCAGTACGCCCGCACCGTGCGCGCCTCGACCATGGTCGAGCGGCGCAAGGAGTATGTGCTGGCGGCGCGGATCATCAAGGTGCCGGCCGGACGGATCATGCGCCGGCACATCCTGCCGAACACGCTGACCCCGGTGATGGTCGCGGCCACGCTCAATCTCGGCCTCGCCATCCTCTCGGAAGCGACGCTCTCCTTCCTCGGCGTCGGCATGCCGATCACCCAGCCCTCGCTCGGCACGCTGATCCGGATCGGCAACCAGTACCTGTTCTCCGGCTCCTGGTGGCTCGTCGTCTTCCCCTCGCTGCAGCTCGGCCTGATCGTGCTCTCGGTCAACCTGCTCGGCGACTGGCTGCGCGACGCGCTGAACCCGAAGCTGAGATGATGGGGATGATGCTGACTCTCACCCGTCATGGTCGGGCTTGTCCCGACCATCCACGCCTTCGTTCTTCGAGAGCGGTGTTCAAGACGTGGATGCTCGCCACAAGGGCGAGCATGACGGTGAAGCCCAGCTCAGCCGCAACGATGAAAAACGACATGAGGATACGCCTGCGATGACCGCTTCCCTGCTGCTCCGCAATGTCCGCCCCTATGCCGGCAAGGCCGTCGACCTGCTGATCGAGAATGGCAAGATCGCGCAGGTCGGCGCAAACCTTGCCGCGCCCGCTGGCGTCGCGGTCGAGGACGGCAAAGGCGAGATCATCATCCCTGGCCTGGTCGAGGCCCATACCCATCTCGACAAGAGCCTGCTCGGCCTGCCCTGGTACACCAACGAGGTCGGCCCCAAGCTGCTCGACAAGATCGACAATGAGCGGGAGAACAAGAAGCGGCTCGACATCGATCCCGAGCGCCAGTCCGCCCGCCAGAGCATCCTCTCCTCGCTCAAGGGCACGACCCATATCCGCAGCCATGTCGACGTCGATACCGAGCATGGGATGTGGGGCGTCGAAGGCGTGATGAAGACGCGCGATGCCTATCGCGACATCGTCGACATCGAGCTCGTCGCCTTCCCGCAATCGGGCCTGCTGCGCCGGCCAGGCACGCTCGAACTGATGGACCAGGCGATGAAGGCCGGCTGCGAGATCGTCGGCGGGCTCGACCCCTGCACGATCGATCGTGACCCGAAGGGTCATCTCGACGCGGTGTTCGCGCTCTGCCAGCGCTATGGCAAGCCGCTCGACATCCATCTGCACGAGCCGGGCGAGGTCGGGGCCTTCTCGCTCGATCTGATCATCGAGCGCACCCGCGCACTCGGGATGACCGGCAAGGTCACGGTCAGCCACGCTTTCTGCCTGGGGACGCCCGATCCGGCCCTGATCGACCCGCTGATTGATGAACTCGCCGCGCTCGACATCGCGATCATGACGACCGCGCCGGCGAGCCGTCCCGCTCCGCCGGTCAAGAAGTTGCTCCAGGCCGGCGTGCGCGTCTGCTCCGGCTCCGACGGTATCCGCGACACCTGGAGCCCCTATGGCAATGGCGACATGCTGGAGCGGGCGATGTTCGTCGGCCTGCGCAACAATTTTCGCCGTGACGACGAGGTCCGGCTGGCGCTCGACGTCTGTACCGTCGAGGGCGCCAAGGTGATGGAGATCGAGGGCTATGGGCTCGCTGTCGGCTGCGTCGCCGATCTCGTCCTGCTGCCGACCGAGTCGATCGCCGAAGCTGTCGCGACCCGCCCGGCGCAGCGCCGCGTGATCAAGCGCGGCAAGGTCGTCGCCCGTGACGGCGTCTCGATCAGGACCGCACCGTGAGCCTGCAAGCGAAGAAGCGGCCGGACGGCCGCATCCTGATGACCGCGCGCTGGGTGGTCGGCCACAAGGACGGCCGCCATCGCCTCTACGAGCACGGCGAGGTCGTGTTCGAGAATGGCGAGGTCGTCTTCGTCGGCCACGATTTTCCTGGCGAGGTCGCCCGCCGCATCGATTACGGCCATGCCCTGATCGGGCCGGGCTTCATCGATTGCGACGCGCTCTCGGACCTCGACACCACCATCCTCGGCTATGACAACCAGCCGGCCTGGAAGAAGGGGCGCGTCTGGCCGCGCAGCTATCTCGAGGCCGGCCCTTACGAGATGTACACGCGCGAGGAGCTCGCTTTCCAGAAGCGCTATGCCTTCTCCCAGCTGATCCGCAACGGCATCACCACGGCGCTGCCGATCGCCTCGCTGTTCTACCGCGCTTGGGGCGAGACGGTGCAGGAGTTCGAGGACGCGGCGGAAGCGGCTGTCGATCTCGGCCTACGCGCTTATCTCGGCCCGGCCTATCGCACCGGCAACCAGCTGGTCGAGGCGGACGGGCGCATCGTCACGCATTACGACGAGCCGCGCGGCCTCGCCGAGCTCGACGCCGCCATCGACTTCGCCCGGCGCCATGACGGCGCGGCCGGTGGGCTGATCCGGGCGATGCTCGCGCCCGACCGCATCGAGACCTCGACGGCCGAGCTGCTGCGCCGCACCGCCGCCGCGGCGCGCGAGCTCGATATCCCCGTCCGCCTGCACTGCTGCCAGTCGAAGATCGAGTACGATCTCGTCCTCGCCCAGCACGGGCTGAGCCCGCCGGAATGGCTGGAGAGCCTCGGTTTCCTCGATGAGCGCTGCCTGCTGCCGCATGGCACCGTCGTCTCCGGCAGCCGCCTGATCGAGCGTCCCGGCCGCGACCTCGAGATCATCCGCGATTCCGGCGCCAGCATTGTGCATTGCCCGCTGGTCTCGGGCCGGCACGGCAACGCGATCAACCATTTCGGCAGCTATCGCGCCATGGGCCTCAACATCGCCATGGGGACCGATACCGCCCCGCCGGACATGATCATGAACCTGCAGATCGGCATGATTCTCTCCCGGACCATGGCCGGCAATGTCGGCGCCGTGCGCTCCGAGGACTATTACGACGCCGCGACCATCGGCGGCGCGGATGCGCTGCAGCGGCCCGATCTCGGCCGCCTCCAGCCGGGCTCGCGCGCCGACATCACCGTCTTCGACTTCGACCGGCCGCATAGCGGCCAGGTCATCGATCCCATCCAGACGATGATGCTGACCGGCCATGGCCGCGACTTTTCGACGGTGGTGATCGACGGCCGCTTCGTCATGGAGAACCGGGCAATTCCCGGTCAGGACGAGGCCGCCGACAACGTCCGTGCCCAGAAGCAGTTCGAGGGCGTGATGGCGCGCTATCCGCAGCGCACTTTGGGCCATCCGCCGATGAGCGAGATCTTCTCGTCCAGCTACGCCATCGAACGCAGGGAGGATGCCGCGTGAACGCCCAGCCCGCGCTGCTCTCGGTCCGCGACCTGCGCATCGTCTTCGACGGGCGGCGCGGCCCGCTGACGGCGCTCGACGGCGTCTCCTTCGAAATCGCGCCGGGAGAGATCCTTGGCGTGGTCGGCGAATCCGGCGCCGGCAAGTCGCTCACCGGCACGGCGGTGATCGGCCTGCTCGACCCGCCCGGACGCCTGGCCGGCGGCGAGATCAGGCTGTCCGGCCAGCGCATCGACAATTTGCCGGGGGAGGCGATGCGCAAGCTGCGCGGCCGCCGGATCGGTGCGATCTTCCAGGACCCGCTGACCTCGCTGCATCCGCTGCTGACCGTCGGCGAGCAACTGGTCGAGACCATCACCACCCATCTGCCGGTCAGCAAGGCACAGGCGCGCGAGCGGGCGCTCAATCTGCTGAAGGAGGTCGGCATCCCCGCAGCCGAGACGCGGATCGACCATTTCCCGCACCAATTCTCCGGCGGCATGCGCCAGCGCGTCGTCATCGCGCTCGCGCTCTGCGCCGAGCCGACGCTGATCATCGCCGACGAGCCGACCACGGCGCTCGATGTCTCCATCCAGGCGCAGATCACCACGCTGCTGAAGCGGCTCTGCCGCGAGCACGGTACTGCGATCATGCTGGTGACGCACGACATGGGCGTGATCGCCGAGACGGCCGACCGGGTCGCGGTGATGTATGCCGGGCGGGTCGTCGAGATCGGCCCGGTCGAGGAGGTGACGCGCCGGCCGCGCCATCCCTACACCGCCGGTTTGATGGCCTCGATCCCGAGCGTCCACCGCCGCAACGCCCATCTCAACCAGATCGACGGGGCGATGCCGCGGCTGAACGCCATTCCCGCCGGCTGCGCCTTCAACCCGCGCTGCGGCTTCGCCACCGATTTCTGCCGCGAGAACAAGCCCGGCCTGCCGCCATCCGGCCATGCCGCGGCCTGCCATTTCCCGCTGCGGGAGATGGCCCATGGCTGAGGCGAACACCATCCTCAAAGTCACCTCGGCGTCCTGCCGTTTCGACGTCTCGGCGCCGACGCTGTCGCGTCTGTTCTCGCATGAGCCGCGCCGGATCCTGCGCGCGGTCGAGAACGTCTCGTTCAGCGTCCAGCGCGGCACGACCTTCAGCATCGTCGGCGAGTCCGGCTGCGGGAAGTCGACGCTGGCGCGGATGGTCGTCGGCCTGCAGCGGCCGACGCAGGGCATGCTCGATTTCAAGGACATCAGGCGTGCCGACGGCTCGGTCGGGCCGCCGCGGGTGCAGATGATCTTCCAGGACCCCTACGCCTCGCTCAATCCACGCTGGCGCGTCGGCGACATCATCGCCGAGCCGATCCGCGAGCTGAAGCTGCGCAAGGACGAAGGCGAGACCGCGACCCGCGTCGGCGACCTTCTGGAGATCGTCGGCCTGTCGCGCGCGGATGCGAGCCGCTTCCCGCACGAATTCTCCGGCGGCCAGCGCCAGCGCATCTCGATCGCCCGCGCGCTGGCGACCGAGGCGGATTTCCTGGTCTGCGACGAGCCGACCTCGGCGCTCGACGTCTCCGTCCAGGCGCAGATCCTCAATTTGATGGTCCGGCTGCAGAAGGAATTCGGGCTGACCTATCTCTTCATCAGCCACAACCTCTCGGTGGTCCGGCACATGTCGGACCATCTCGCCATCATGTATCTCGGCCGCTTCGTCGAGAGCGGGCCGGCGGAAGAGGTGTTCGGCCGGCCGCGCCACCCCTATACGCGGCTCCTCCTCGACACGATCCCCGATGTCGAGCAGCCGAACCGCCAGCGCCGGCCGATGTCGGGCGAGGTGCCGAGCCCGATCGCGCCGCCGCCGGGCTGCGCCTTCCATCCGCGCTGCGCGCAGGCGGTCGAGCGCTGCCGCACCGAGGCGCCGGCGCTGCGGCGCGAGGGCGAGCTGGAGATCGCCTGCCATTTGGCGTGAGGTGAGCCAGCACGGAAACTCGCCGTCATTCCGGGGTGCTGCGCAGCAGCAAGCCCGGAACCCATAACCACGGCGCTTATCCAGTTCGTCATGCTCGCCCTTGTGGCGAGCATCCACGTCTTGGACACCACCTTGCCCGAACGAAGACGTGGATGGTCGGGACAAGCCCGACCAAGACGGGAAGGCCTGTGTTCATGGGTTCCGGGCTCTTCGCTGCGCGAAGCCCCGGAAAGACGGTGGAGGCTCAGCAGAAGTCGAAATCGACACCTTCGTCGGCCTGAAGGACGTGCTCACCATAGAGCCGGTCATAGCCGCGGCGCTCCCTTGCGGGCGGCTGCGGCAGCGCTGCCCGGCGCGCTTCTCGCTCAGACTCACTGACCAGAAGATCGAGCCGGCGTTCGGCGACGCTGAGCCTGATCCGGTCGCCATTGCGGACCAGCGCCAGCGGCCCCCCGACCGCCGCCTCCGGCGCGACATGCAGCACGATCGCGCCATAGGCGGTGCCGGACATGCGCGCATCGGAGATGCGGACCATATCCTTGACGCCCCTGGCTGCGAGCTTGCGCGGGATCGGCAGATAGCCGGCTTCCGGCATGGCCGCGGCGCTCTTGGGACCGGCATTCTGCAGCACGAGGATATCGTCCGGGCCGACATCGAGATCGGGATCGTCGATGCGGGCCGAGAGGTCTTCGAGCGATGAGAAGACGACGGCGCGGCCCTCATGTTCGAGCAGGCGCTTCTCGGCGGCGGCGCGCTTGACGATGGCGCCGCGTGGGGCGAGCGAACCGAACACCGCGACGAGGCCGCCATCGGGATCGACCGGCTCCGCCCGCGAACGGATGATCGTACGGTCGACCTGGTCGACGAGGGGAGCGTCGATCAATTCGCGCAGGGTCTGCCCGGTCACGCTGAGGCAGTCGAGATGCAGCAGGTCGCGCAATTCCCGCAACACGGCAGGCACGCCGCCGGCGGCGAAGAAGTCCTCCATGTAGTTGTTGCCGACCGGCTTCAGGTTCACCAGCACCGGCGTCTCGTCCGAGAGCTGGTTGAGGCGGCTGAGGTCGACCTTGATGCCGGCGCGGCGGGCGATCGCGGTGAGGTGGACGACGGCGTTGGTCGAGCCCGAGATCGCCAGCAGCACGCGCCAGGCGTTCTCGATCGCCTGCTCGGTGACGATCTGGCGCGGCAGCAGCGTTTGCGTGCCGATCAGCGCGACGGCGCGCTTGCCGCTCTCCTCGGCGTTGCGCAGACGATCAGCGTGGACGGCCGGGATCGCGGCCGAGCGCGGCAGCGACAGCCCGAGCGTCTCGGCGATGCAGGCCATGGTCGAGGCGGTGCCCATCACTGCGCAGGTGCCGGCGGTGGTCGCGAGCCGGCCTTCGACGACGTCGATCTCGGCCTGGTCGATCTCGCCGGCGCGGAAACGGGCCCAGAAGCGGCGGCAATCGGTGCAGGCGCCGAGCCGCTCGCCCTTGTGGCGGCCGGTCGACATTGGCCCGGCGACGAGCTGGACGGTCGGGACATTGGCCGAGAGCGCCGCCATCAACTGCGCCGGGACGGTCTTGTCGCAGCCGCCCATCAGCACGACGGCGTCGATCGGCTGGGCCCGGATCATCTCCTCCGTGCCCATCGCCATCAGGTTGCGGAACTTCAGGCTGGTCGGGTTGAGGAAGACCTCGCCGAGCGAGATGGTCGGGAACTCGACCGGCAGGCCGCCGGCCATCAGCACGCCGCGCTTCACCGCCTCCAGCAGTTCAGGGAAGTGGCGGTGGCAGTTGTTGAAGCCGCTATAGGTGTTGGCGATGCCGACGATCGGCCGCGCCAGCGCCTCGTCGGAATAGCCCATCGAGCGGGCGAAGGAGCGGCGCAGATAGGCGGCGAAGTCCGGGTCGCCATAGTTGGTCAGCCCCCCGGCGATGCCGCGCCCCTTCGTTTCCTCGCCCGCCATGCCCGCTTCTCCCTCGACTTGTTCTGAGGAGAAGCTTGCCGGGATCGCCGGCGCTGTCGAGGCCGCCCTGTGCAGGGCGGCCTCGCGCTGGGTTCAGTAGCCGAGGGCGCAGCCATCCTTGCGCGGGTCGGAGCCGCCGGTCAGCGTGCCCTTTTCCCAGTCGATCCAGATCGCCTGCGCGCCGCCCATCGGCGATTTCGGGACCTCGACCTTGAAGCCACGCGCCGTGAGGGCTGCACCGACGCTGTCGCGCAGGCGCCCTTCCGCCTCGACCGTGTTCGTGCCCGGCAGCGGGAACAGGCGGGGCAGGTCGATCGCCTCCTGCAGATCGAGGCCGTGGTCGAACAGCTTTGCCAGGAAATGAGCGTGGCCCATCGCCTGGTAGTGCCCGCCCATTACGCCGAAGGGCATGACGACGCGACCGTTCTCGGCCAGCATGCCGGGGATGATGGTGTGCATCGGCCGCTTGCGCGGGGCGATGGCGTTGGGGTGACCCTGCTTCAGCACGAAGCTCTGGCCGCGATTATGGAAGAGCACGCCGGACTTCTTGGTCATCAGCCCGCTGCCATAGGGCGAGAAGATCGAGTTGATGAAGGAGACGGCGTTGCGGTCCTTGTCGACGACGCTGATGTAGACAGTATCCTTGTGCTCGGCCCCGCCCGGGATGACCGGCAGCGGATCGAGTGCGCGCTGCGGATCGATCATGCCTGCGAGCTCGTCGGCGAGCGCATCCGAGAGTAGATGCTCGACCGGGACGTCGGCCTTGGCGGGGTCGGCGAGGAAGCGGTCGCGGGCGGCATAGGCGAGGCGGGTCGCTTCCAGCTCGATATGCAGGTTCTCGACGGCGAGCGGGCCGCCCTTAGGCTGGAAGCGCTCGAGGATCTTCATGATCAGCAGGGCGATGACGCCCTGGCCGTTCGGCGGGCACTCATAGACGATGCGGCCGCGGAATGTGGCGCTGATCGGCGTGACGTATTCGCCCTCGGCCGCGGCGAAGTCGTCAGCCGTGTGCAGGCCGCCGGCAGCCTTGAGATAGTCGACCATCTCCCTGGCGATATCGCCGCGATAGAAGGCGTCGCGGCCCTCGCGGCCGATCGCTTCGAGCGTATCGGCGAGCGCTGGCTGGCGCTGGACGGTGCCGGCGGCCGGAGCCCTGCCGTCGACCAGGAAGATCGCGGTGGCGTTGGCGTCCTGGATCAGGGTCTCGTGCTGGGCGGCGAGGTCGTAGGCGACGCGCGGCGTCAGCGCATAGCCGTCGCGGGCATAGGCGATGGCGGGGGCGAGGACTTCCGACAGCGGCAGGCGGCCATGATCCTTGTTGAGCCGCGTCCAGGCGTCGATCGCGCCGGGCACGGTGACGACATGCGGCGAATGCCGCTCCAGCGTGGTGATGCCGGCCTTCTCGTACCAGTCCAGCGTCGCGGCGGCGGGCGTCCGGCCCGAGCCGTTATAGGCGACGATGTCGGTCGAGCCGCCGCGCGAATAGAGCACGAAGCAGTCGCCGCCGACGCCGGTCGACCCCGCCTCGACCACGCATTGCACGGCGCAGGCGGCGATCGCCGCGTCGATCGCGTTGCCACCAGCCTTCATGATGTCGAGCGCGGCGAGCGTCGAGGCGGGATGCGAGGTCGCCGCCATCGCATTGCGGCTGATGGCGAGGGACCGACCGGGAAGCTCAAGATCGCGCATGGACTAGCTTTCGTGGAACATGGCTGGCGTCGATCGCCGGCCCTTCTGGGGAAGGAAGCGAAGGGCGGTCAGCCCTTGCGCAGATTGGTGAAGACCGGGACGCCGTTCAGCATGCCGGTGAGGTTCTTGCGATAGGCGACCGGCTGCAGGTACTGGCCGGCTGGAACATAGGGCACGTCCTGCATCGCCTGCAGCTCGATCTCGCGGGCGATCGCCTTCTGCTGCGCCGGGTCGGCGTTGGCGAGGAAGCGGGCGCGCAGCGCCTCGATCTGCGGGCTGTCGGGCCAGCCGGGGCTGCCCTTGGCGCCGTTGCCGCGTAAGGGGGAGTTGGTCGCGGGCGAGCCGAGATCGATGCCGGACCAGTAGCTGACATAGCAGCTCCATCCGCCCTGCTCGACCGGCTGGCGGCTGCTGATACGCTGCAGCACCGTGCCCCAGTCGGCGGCGACGAAATCGACATTGCAGCCGATCCTGCGCAGCGCATCGGCCGCGACCTCGCAGACCAGAGCGATGCGCGGCACGTCCTGGCCGGAGAGGAAGACGATGCGCTCGCCCTTGTAGCCGGAAGCCTCCAGCTCCTGCTTCAGCTTGGCGATGTCCTTGGGTGATTTGCGCAATTCGGCTGAGGCATCGGACGCCAAAGGCGAATTGCCGAAGAAGCCCATGCTGCCGCGCTCGACCTGCGGATCACCGCCGCAGACCGCGTTCATGCAGTCCTCCTGGTCGATCGCCTTGAGGATCACACGGCGGATCGCCGGGTTGTTGAAGGGCGGCTGCAGATGGTTCAGTCGGAGCTGCCCGGCCATGCCGGTCCGGTCCTTGACCTCGACCACGATGTTCGGGTCCTTCCGCAGCAGCGGCAGCAAGTCGATGATCGGCTGCTCGACCCAATCGACCGCGCCGGTCTGCAAGGCCGCGACCGCGGTCGCGGCATCCGGCATCACGGTGAATTCGATGCGGTCGAGATAGGGCGTGCGCGGGCCGGCGGTGAAGCTCGGCGTGCCGCTCGGACGCGGGACGTAGCCATCGTGCCTGGCATAGACATGGCGGGCGCCGGCGATGCGCTCGGCAGTGAGATATCGATAGGGGCCGCTGCCTATCGCCTCGGGGATCTGCTTGAACGGGTCGGTCGCGGCAAGGCGTTCCGGCATGATCGCGGCGACGAGCGCGCTCGGGCGGGCGAGCGCCGCCGGCAGCTGCGGGAAGGGCGCCTTCAGCCGGAAGACGATGGTGCGGTCGTCAGGCGCCGAAAGCTCGTCGGTCGCCGCCATCAGTGCCTGGCCGAAAGTGTCGCGGGCGCCCCAGCGCTTGATCGAGGCGACGGCGTCGCGCGCCAGCACCTTGCTGCCGTCGTGGAAGACGAGGCCGGGCCGCAACGTCAGCGTCCAGCGCTTGCCGTCCTCCTCGACGACATGGCCCTCGACCATTTGCGGCTGCGGCTGGAACTGGTCGTCCAGGCCGTAGAGCGTGTCCCAGACCAGCAGGGCATGGGTGCGGGTCGAATAGCCATTGGTCCAGATCGGATCGATGATCGCGACGTCGGAATAGGGCACGAAGCGCAGGGTCTTGGCATCCTGCGCCGTGGCGAGATGCGGCGCGGCCGGCAGGAAGGCGGCTGCGGCCGAGGCTTTCAGGAACTGGCGTCGATCCATGGTTGATCCCCTCTTTGTTCTGGCTGGCCTTCGGGCGTTCTCGGGCGCGCGACCTTCTGGCGAGCCGCTGCGCCATTCAGTTCAAGGCTGAGTGCTCGCCGGCAGGGCTGAAGACGCTCCGACTGCCTGGCCGCGTTTGCGCAGGAACTCGGCAAGGCGAGGCGCGGTGCGCAGGACGTGGTCGCGCATCACCGCCTCGGCGTGCTCGGCGTCGCCGGTCCTGATGGCTTCGACAACCTCGTCCTGGCGTTCGGTGGCATAAGCGGGCTGGGCGACGTGATGGAGCCAGACGCGCATATAAGGCTCGACGGCGATATGCAGCGCTGCGATCTGGGCGATCAGCTTGGGGTGACGGCTGAAGCCGCAGATATAGGCGTGGAATTCCTGGTGCCGGCTCAGCCAGTCGGCGCCGCCGGCAGCGCCGGCGCGGTGCATGCGGGCGACGTGGTCGTCGAGCTCTGCCAGAGCCGCGGCATCGAAGCGTGGCATGGCCAAGCGGACCGCCAGCCCCTCCAGCACCGAGCGGATCTCGAAAAGCTCGTAGATCTCCTCGATGGTCAGGCCTGAGACGATGCAGCCGCGATTGGGCCGGATGAGGACGAGGCCTTCATTGGCGAGGCGCTGGAAGGCTTCGCGCACCGGCATGCGGCTCATGGCGAGCTCGCGCGCGATCGTCTCCGGGATCAGGCGCTCGCCGGGTTGATAGCGCCCGCTGCGGATGTCTTGGAGAATGGCGCGATAGGCTTCGTCCTGCGCGGTCGCGGCCATTCCCTTGGAGGCGAAGCTCATCCCGTTCCCCTGCGCGCTGCCGCCATGCGGTCAGCTACTTTGTATGAGTGTATCCACTATTACAAAGCCAGAAATCGACGGTGCGCAAGGGGTTCCTCGTGTCGACTAGGGCGGCCGCGTCGAGGTCAGAGCGCTGCGGCGTAGAACTCGAGATAGCGGCGCGTGACCTCGTGCCAGGAATAGGATGCGAGGTCGGAGAGGCGCGGGCGCGTATTGCCGGGATAGTGGACGAGGTCGGCATGAGCCTGTTCGACCGCCGTTGCAGCCTCTTCCGCATCGGCGAAGTCGACCGTGCGAACGACCGGGAACTTGCCGGCGAGGCTGGCGAAGGCGGCATTGGGCTGGACGATCGGCACCAGACCGGCGCTCATCGCCTCGACCAAAGCAAGGCCGAAGCCCTCGAACTCGGAGGCCGAGACGAAGAGCGAGGCGTGGCTCATCACTTGCCTGGCCGCGGCATCGTCGAGGCCGAGATGCAGCGTGACGTTCTGCCCCATGCCGGCGTCTGCTATTGCCTTGCGCAGTGCTTCTTCCGTCCAGTCCGAGGCGACGCCCAGCATGTCGAGCTGCCAGGACGGCTCGCGCCGCGCCAGCGCCGCCATCGTTGCGATCAGCCGGTCCGGTCGCTTGTTCTTGGAGAAGCGCCCGATGCTGACCAGGCGCCGTTGCGGATCGGGGCTGGAGGCGCCGGCGAACTTGTCGAGGTCGACGCCGTTCTCGATCACCCGGACCTTGCCCGGCGCCAATCGCTCGAACATGCGGGCATCGTTGGTGCTGCAGCCGGCGATGCCGCGATAGATCTGCGCGGAGAGCCGGGTCGGGCCGTTGAACCAGATCTTCTTCAGGCCGGCGAAGTCGGCGGTGTGGAAGAAGCCGCCATGGGTGGTCGCGACCAGCGGCTTGCGATGCAGCAGCCATCCCAGAGCGAGCGCATCGAAGAAGAAGTCGATCGCGTGGACATGGACGAGATCGGCGTCGCGCAGGTGCTTGAAGACCTCGGGCGCGAGCGGATAGCGCGTCGAGCCGCGGAACGGGATGCGGGTGATGGGGATGCCGTCGATCACCTCGCTCGCTGGCAGGACCAACCCCGGCTGGGAGAACAGCCGATCGAGCGTCACCACGGAAGGCCTGAGGCCGAGCGCGGCCTGTGCCCGGCAGAGATTGGCGACGACGTCTTCCAGCCCGCCGCGATTGGGCAGGAACTGGCGCACGACATGGACAATGCGCGTGCCGGCCGGGACGGCGGGCGTGGCGCGATGGGAGAAGGGGGCGGTCACGGTTTGGCCTCCCGGCCGCAAATGGCGCTCAGCCGCTTTGTCTTCAAGCGTTCGAGCAGCACCTTCATCTGCGGGCGCTCGCCGGCTTTGGTCGGCTCGAGGTTGAAGATGTAGTCCGCCGGCCACCAGGGCCCGGCGCCCCAGGCGGTCCAGCCGAGCCACTGCTGCGGATGAGCATCGACTTTCGCCGCCATCTGCCTGAGGGCGGTGAGGCATTCCGGCTTGTTCGACGCGGCGAACTCGCCGAGGAAGCCGCGGCGGCCGTTGGCCTTGAGCCAGGCGGTGACGTCGTCGATCGCCTTGAGCGCATTGGCTGCAGCCGAGCATTCGGCGGCGCGGCCGGAATAGTCGGCGTCGAGATATTGGTGGAAATCGTAGGCATAGCGGTCGAGCGGATCGACCACGCCCATAAGATCGCGGCCATTGTTGCCGACCGGAAGATCGGAGGTCCAGCTATGGGCGCCGCCGAAGGCCGTGCCGGTGACCAGCAGGAGCTGCTTGGCGCCGGCCTTGCGGATCGCGGCGATGGCGCCGTTCTGGATCCTGGCCCAGTTCGCGCTGGTGATGTCGTAGGGCTCGTTCATCAGCGAGAAGACGAGCTTGGGCCGATCGCGATAATGCTCGGCGAGCCGGCGCCAGACATCGGCGAGCGCCTCGGCCGGGAGTTCCTTCGAGCCGAGCTGCTTCTTGGCGTAATAGCCGTAATTGTGCAGGTCGATGATGGCGATAAGCCCGGCCTCGTTGATCCGGCGCACTGTCTGGTCGAGATAGGCCAGCTCCATGATGTCGAGCCCGCCATTGAGCTGCGGCTGGATGCGCTCCCAGCGGAAGGGCAGGCGGATGGCGCTCGCGCCGAGCGTGCCGAGGCGCTGGATCGCGGCTTCGCCGGGATAGGTGTAGTCGGTATCGACCTTGCCGGGTGTATCGCCGAACTCGGCGCCAGACAGGTTGACGCCGCGCAGACATGTCTCCGCCTGCGCCGGCAAGGCGGCGAGCAGCGCCAAGACGAGCGCGGCCAGCCTCATGGCGCAACGATCCGCATGAGCGCATCGAGCAGCCGGCGGCCGGCGGCGAGATGGGTGAAGTTGTGGTCGGCATCTGCAAGCATGGTCAGCGAGGCGTTCGGGTAGGCGGCAAGGTCCTTGCCGGCTTCGCCGAAATAGGTCTCGAGCTCGGCGAGGCCGACGTCGCCATCGGCGTAGAGCAGCGACAATTCGACATTGCGCGCCGCGAGCGTGGCGAAATGACGATGGCACTGGTGGTGGAGCCGGCCATGCTTGGTCAAGCGTCCGAGCACGGGGGCGAGCTTGACCGAGAGCCGCTTGCGATAGCGGTAGATCAGATAGCGCCCGGCCGGTCCGACGCGGAGCTTGCCAGTGAGCAGGCGGCGCAGGCCGTCCTTGCGGGCCAAGGTCGCGCCGAGATCGCCGGCGCTGCGATGGGCATAGCGGATCGCATCCTCGACGCTCTCGTCGGGGTCCCAGACGAAGCGCTCATTGTTGACGATGACGAGGCGGCGGATGCGTTCGTCAACGACGGCGGCATGGAAGGCGGCATAGGCGCCGCTGCAGCGCCCGATCAGGATGGGCGCGTCGAAGCCGTGTGCCTGCATGGCGTCGATGGCGAGACGGACATCGTCGATCTGCGCCTGCGAATAGAGGATCTCCTCCGGCCCGTCGGCCGCCACCCCGCTGTCGCCGACGCTGCTGGCGTCGAAGCGTAGCGAGGCCACGCCTCGCTGGGCGAAGGCGCGCGCCTGGCTGACGCTGACCCGGGCCCAGCCGATATGGTAGTCGCGGCCGGCATTGACGAAGATGATCGGCTCACGTGCCGCCGGCCCCAGCGGCTCGCAGAGCACGCCGAAGAGGCGACCATCCGGCCCGAAGCGGATCGGCCGCTCGATGAAGCCGTCGCCGAGCAGGCCGGCCGCGGGGCCGGGCGGCTGCGGTGCCCGGATGTCGGCCGGAGCAGAACTGACGGCCGCCGCACGCTTCGCGATCCAGTCGGCGATGCCGGCGATCGTCGCCTTGGGCGGGCGGGCCGCGGTCGGGTCGGTGGTCAGGGTCTCGTAGCCGTCATAGTCGCGCTGCGTGACGGCGGCGCCCAGACCGGTGAGCGTCTCGGCAAGAGCAGCATCGCCGCCGTGGCCGGCGCGCGACAGTAGCAGGACCTGTTCGGGCGGCGCCTGCTGGATCTCTGCCGTATTGAGCGTCGCGATTGCGGGTAGGCGGCCGGGCGCGATGCGCAGTCCAGCCACGGCGCAGCGGGTGTCGTCGTCCGGGTCGGTGCCGATTCCGATCCGGTCGGAGACGATGCGCGTCCAGGCCGAGAGCTCGCGCAGATAGCGCTTTCCGTTGCCGACTGGGGCCATCAGCACGCTCGCTGCGACCGGAGCGAGTTCCTCCGCAAGCTTGAGCGCCAGCGTACCGCCAAGGCCCTGGCCCAGCAGGACGAGGCGCTCGCAGCCGCTGGCGCGACGCAGCAGGTCCGCGGCGGTGCGGATGGTCTCGAACCAGTCGTCCAGCCCTTGTACATCGGCGGCTTCGTGGGCGTCGCCCTGGCCGGGATAGTCGAAGCGCAGGCAAGCGATGCCCTTGTCGGACAGCGCCTGAGCCAGGCTGCGCCAGGTCGCGCGCAGGCAAAGCTCCTCATAGCCGATGGCGCCGAGCATCAGCACCGCGACCGGCGCGCGGCCGGCATGGAGCATGCCCATGCTGCGGCCGAAGGTCACCGGTGTGCCGTAGGGCGAGGGGGCCGTCGCTGTCTCGCCGGCCGGGTCGATACGGTAGGCTGCGACTGCCGTCATCGGCCGGCTCCTTCGCTGGCGCGGCCCGGCGGCAGCGGGTCTGTCTTGTCCTGCGGCGTGCCGCCGAACAGGAAGGGCCGGAAAAAGGCGGTCGCCATGTTGTCGATCCGCCATTTCTGTTTGATCCAGTACCAGGCGGCGAGGCTCGAGGCGGTGCTGAAGATCAGTCCGGCGATAGCGATGCCCATCAGTCCGCCGACACGCGCCAGCCCGTAGAGCAGGCCGAGATAGATGACGAACATGATCGCGCGCGCAATCAGGAAGAAGCGCTCGCCGCCGCCGATCATCAGCAGCCAGGAGCCGGGGCCGAAGAAGGCGAGCGAGACCGAGAGCACGCAGAGCGCGGTGAGCACTTCGGCATGCCGCACGAACTCAGGGTTGAACAGGTGCAGGATGAAGGGCGCGACCACGGCGAGAGCCAGCGCGCCGAGCAGCGAGATGCAGAAGCTCGCGAAGGAGAGCCGCCCGATCAGCAGTTGGGCACCGGCCGTGTCGGATTTCTGGAAGCGGGCGGCGATCATCGGGATGCCGACCGTGTCGATCGCCGCCAGCGGCAGCAAGAGCAGCATCGAGATCCGCAACGCGACGAAATAGAAGCCGGCCTCGTTCAGGCCGAGCAATGCGCCGATCAGGATGGTCTCGAGATAGGCCGAGGCCGAGTTCAGCACATTGTTGGCGATGAAATAGCCGCTTTCCCGGCGCCATTCGCCATGGGTCTGCGGCGGAACCTGGTCGCGCGCCTTGAGCCAGCCAAGCCCTTCGTCCTGAATGAAGCAGACGCTCTGGTAGAGTGTGGTCGCGGCGAGCAGGCCGGTGATGATCGCCATCGCGCTCGCGCCGCCGGTCAGCAAGCCGGCGAGTCCGGCACCGGCGATCAGCAGGATCGAGCTGCCGCGCCAGACGATCTCGCGCGGCACCAGCGACATGTTGATGCGGCCATGGATGCGGAAATAGTTCTGAAGATACTCGCTGAGCGCGAAGATCGCGGCGAAGACGAAGGCGAGCCAGAGATAGTGATAGGTCGGCGGCAGCCGCTCGGCGAAGAGCCAGAGCGGCAGCGCAGCCGCCAGCAGCACGAAGCAGCCGAGCGCGAGCCAGCGGGCGTTGACGCCGAGCAGGGCCTGGTTGAGCGGGTGGCCGTTCGCCTCGGCCCGGCGATAATGCTTCACCACGAGGATCTGCTGGCCGAGGACGGCGATCAGTCCGAGCGCGCTGCCGATCGAGAACAGGAAGACATAGAGGCCGTATTCCGAGGTCGGCAGGAAATGGCTCGCGGCGAGCAGCACGAGGAAACTCAGCAGCGTGCTGCTGAAGCGCGACGAGAAGGCCGGCAGGAAGCGGCCAGCTCCGGTCCAAGCCAGCTCCAGCAGCGCCTTCACAGCCGCGCCTCCCGCGCCTGCGGCAAGGCGGATTCGGTCGACTTGCCGACAAGGCCTTCGAAAACGGCGCCGTAGGCGGCGGCAATACGCTCCGGCGCATAGCGGGTGGCGGCGGCGAGCGCGCCGGCCGATAGCGTGGCGACCAGGGCGCGGTCACTGGCGAAAGCCGAGAGCTGTTCCGCCAGCGCGGCATCGTCGCCCGGCTTGAACAGGGCTCCGTTGACGCCTGGCTGAATCGTCTCGGGGATGCCACCGGATCTGGCGCCGACGACCGGGACGCCATAGGCGAAGGCTTCGATCACCACTCGGCCGAAGGGCTCGCGGAACAGCGAGGGAACAGCCAGGACATCGATCTGCGGCAGGAAATCTTCCGGCTTGGTCCAGCCGAGGAAGCGGGTGTTCTGCGCCGGAAAGCGCTCGGGTAGGGCCTTGGCGTAGTCGCTCTGGCCGGTGCCGGCGATCAGGAACTCGACCGGCTGGCCCGAAAGCCGATGCGCCGCCGCAGCCAGTGTATCGAGGCCTTTGACCGGGTCATGGACGCCGATGAAGCCGACGCGGAGCGGGCGCTCCGCCGACGCTGTGCGGGGCAGGGCGCCGGGCACTGACGCGATCGCGCCGGGTATGGCGTGCGTCGATGCGTTCGGGAAATAGCCGTGTTCGGTGTGGCGGCCGATGATGAAGTCGGTCTCGCCGATCACCGCGTCGACGAAGCGCGAGTTGAGCTTCTTGCCATAGGAGGTCACCTGGCAGGAGCTGCAGGCGCGCCCGCAATTGTCGCTGCCACGCCACATGCTGCCCTTCCAGCAGAGCAGGAAGGTGCTGCGCAGGATGTGCGCGACCGGCAGACCGCAGCTCTTCGCTGCTGCCCAGGTCGCGACATTGATGTTCTCGATCGAGTCGGTCAGCACGATATCTGGACGCAGGCGCTTGATCTCTCGCCGCATGATGAAGAAGGCGCGCGGATTGAAGTTTTCCAGCGCGTGCCAGATCGCCTTCTTCCAGCCTGGACGCGGCAGCCGGTAGTTCCAGTCGATGTTGAGCGAACGCAGACGGTGCACCGGCACGCCGTCGAAGACCTCGTGCCGGTCCTCGCCGGAGACGTTGACGACGGTCAGGTCATGACCAGCCGCGCGCAGCAGCTTGGCGACGATCATCGCCGAGATCGGTCCGCCGCCGTCGATGAAGGGCGGGAACGCTGCACAGGCCATCAGGATACGCATGCTGTCTGGACCGTCCTCGTCACGGCGTGGTTGCTGAGCCGGCCTTTCCAAGGGGCAGGAATACCCGGGACGACCTAAGCAAAGGTTGGCGTGACCGGGGGATTTCTTCCTGTTGTAAACGAGGCATGAATGGGATCGCGTGGACGATGAGTACGCCGTCGGAAGAGGGCTCCGATGACGTTGATTTTCGTAAATGTTGAACTATCACCAGCGCGCTCGGGGCGAAATATTTCTTTGAATCGCGTTGGTTGAGTAGTTAATTTTCATGAAGTTGAATGGCTGAATACTCCAGTAAAATCACGCTTATTCCGTTACCGGAATGTTAACCACGCACCGGCAGGATGCGCGGTGGAATTCCAGCCGAGTCCGTCGGCGCGTCCAGCCGCGGATGCGCCGTGCCGGGCCGGATCGAGGAGGCTTGCGGTGTCGGCTGCGTTGGAGGCGGGGGGACGGGAGGACGTGTCGGCGCGAGGCCGTGCCTCCGCCGCTTTCAGCCTGTCCGAATTGCTCCAGCTACTCCGTCGTCGCCGCCGGCTGGTGATTGCGAGCGCCGGCATATGCCTGTTGTTCGCACTCGCTTATCTCTCCGTGCAGGTGCCGGTCTATCGCGCGACGGCCGAGCTGCTCGTCGACCCGCAGGCGCTCCAGGTCGTCGGCAAGGACATCGTGCGCACCGACACCTCGGCCTCGATCGATTTTGCCAATGTCGACAGCCAGTCGCTGGTGATGACCTCCACCGGCGTGCTGCGCCAGGTGATCGACGAGCTCGACCTTGAGAAAGATCCTGCCTTCGTCCGCCCCCCCGGGCTGATCTCGCGCCTGCTCGGGCGGCTGGTGCAGCCGACACCGGAGCAGCGGCTGGCTCAGGCGGTCGATGCGCTCAAGAAGGCGATCGTGATCCAGCGCGTCGACAACTCGCTGGTCTTCCGCATCACCGTCTCGCATCCGCAGGCGCAAAAGGCGGCCGACATCGCCAATGCCCTGGCTCAGGTCTATTTCCGCCAGGGCAATGACGGTCGCCGCGCCGTGGTCGAGCGCGCCAACACGACGCTGATCGATCAGATCTCGGGCTTGAGGACGCAGCTCGACACGGCCGAGCGCGCCGTCCAGGCCTTTCGCAGCCAGCACAGCCTGGTCAGCACGGGCGAAGGCGGGCTGATCATCTCGCAGCAGTTGCGTGACCTCTACGGCCAGATCAGCCAGGCGGAAGCCGAGTTCGCGCGCCAGCAGGCCCGGCGCGACCAGCTCACCCGATATCAGAACCGCGACCCGCTGTCCGATACGCTGCCGGAGGCGCTCACCTCATCGGTGGTGACCTCGTTGCGGGGGCAATATGCGCAAAGTGCGCGCGAGGCGGCGAGCCTTGCCCAGACGCTGGCGCCGCAGCACCCGCGCCTGATCGAGATCCGGGCCGAGCTTGCCGAGACGCGCCGACTTCTCACTGGAGAGCTGGCCCGTCTGCGGGCCACGGTGCAGGAAGGCTATCGCCAGGCCGAGGCCAATCTCGCCAATCTCAGGAAGCGCGCGACCGAGCTGACCAGGTCGCAGGAGGTCAGCGGCGCCGCGCAGATCAAGCTGCGCCAGCTCGAAAGCGAAGCCGAGGCGGTGCGGGTGGTCTACAGCGC
Source organism: Rhizobiales bacterium 2SD (assembly GCA_005502805.1). Classification (GTDB taxonomy): domain Bacteria; phylum Pseudomonadota; class Alphaproteobacteria; order Rhizobiales; family Beijerinckiaceae; genus Allobosea. Next base: position 281,339 of record SCMY01000006.1, read on the forward strand.
CTCGCTGCAGCGCGCCAAGGAGCTGGAGCAGCAGAAGCGGATCGAGACCAACAATTCGCGTATGCTCTCGGAGGCGGTGGCGCCGGCCACGCCGACCAAGCCACCGGCTCCGCTCGTGCTCGCCGCCGCGCTGCTCTTCGGCGCCTGCGCTGGCCTCGGCCTCGCCTATCTCTTGGAATGGCTGCCGACATCGCAGATCATGCCCGCGCGGCTGAAACCTCTGGCGTCGCTGACGCCGGAGGCCGCCGGTCAGGCGATCGGCGTCGGCACCGTGGTCTCGCTGCCCGCCGCTGTCGCCCGCCGCGAAGACGCGCTGATCCCGGTGACGCGCCTGCTCCAGAAGACGCTCGGCCCTCATCTCCCGGCTTCGGTGATGATCGCCGGCTCGGTCGACGACGCTACGCAGAAGGCGCTCGCCGAGCATCTCGCCAACAGTTTGGCGGCCCATGGCGAAAGCGTGCTGCTCTGCCAGGATGGCTCCGGCCGCGACATGAACATCCGCCGTATCGAGCCGTCCGCATCCGCGGCGGCAAGGCCCGGTCGGCGGCGCAACTTCATCATCATGCGGCGCACCTCTCCCTCCGACGGCAAGGCGGGTGCACGGCCGGACGCGATCGTGCTCGCCTCGTCCCTGACCGGCGAGACACCGCGCAGTCTGGTCGACCAGGCTGCGGCGATCGATCCCGTAGGCGAGCACATCGTCGCACTCGTCGTTCCCGAGGATACGCAAACCGGCGCCCGCGGCCTGGCGTCGCGCTGGCTGCGCCGTCCTGCACAGGCCGCTGCGTGAGCGGGCCGGCGGCGATGGCCGGCGGCGCCGACCCGGTCCGCCCGATGCCGACCCTGCCGATTGCGCTGCTGATCGGCGCTCTCACCTTCAACATGGCGTTGTGCTTCATCAACACCAACGTCATGGGCATCAACGACACCATGGTGATGGGCTGCGAGGTGGTGCTGGTCGCGACCGCGCTCTATCTCGGTCTCGGGCGTAACGCGGCGCCCTATCTGCTGTTGGCGATCTTCCTCTCCTACGCCGCCATGCTGATGGCGATGCGCCCGCTGATCGATCCCAAGGCAGTGCGCGACTTCCTGATCCCGGTCGCCTTCTATCTGCTCGGCAAGAGCTGCAACGACATACGCCTGGCCGATCGCGCCGCCTTGCTCTGCGGGATCATCGTCGTTGCGTTCGGCCTGTTCGAGTTCCTCGCCCTCGACGTCTACGTAAGCTATTTCAACATCATCAAATACTATGTCGCGCGCGGCACGGTGGCGCCGAGCGACGTCAGCAGCCAGACCGGCGCACTTTTCGCCAGCGGCCTGCGGCCGGATTCTCGGACATTGCTGCCCTTTCTCGGGCCGCACCGCGCCTCATCGGTCTTCCTCGAGCCGATCTCGACCGGCAATTTCGGCGCGATTCTCTATATCTGGGCCCTCAATCGCCCGGCGATGGCGAAGCGCTGGCTGACAATGGCCGCCGGCATGACGGCGATCGTGCTCAGCGATTCCCGTTTCGGCGCCAATGTCTGCATCGTTGCGACGGCCGCCTATCTGGTGGCGCCTATCACTCCGCGCTTCGTCTGGTTGGCTGCGCCGTTCACCTTGTTGATCGGCTTCGCCGTCTACGGCTTCGTCAGCGCCGAGGTGAACTGGGAGAACAATTTCGCCGGCCGCATGCTCTGGACGGCACGGCTGATCACCTCGCTTTCGCCCGCTGCGGTCTTCGGCCTGTCGCCGGACAAGCCATTCCTGTCGGATTCCGGCTACGCCTATTCGTTGAATCAGATCGGATTGCTCGGCGTCATCGGCTTCTGGAGCCTGTTCATTTTCGCGCCGGAGCGGTCTCCTCGGGCCTGGCGCTTCAAGGTCTGCGTGGCGACCTATATCTGCCTGCTGATGATCGTCAGCGACTCCGTCTATTCGATCAAGACGGCGGCATTGCTCTGGTTCATGACCGGGGCGAGCGATGGAGATGCGGAGGGCGAGCCTGCGCCAGCCGATCAGCGCAGCTTAGCCACGGGCTATTCCTCTGCTGCAGCAAGCTGAATTCTCCGGAAATCGAGTATTCGCGGCAATCCGCCGTTTACCACATCTCCAGACGTCGGCCGGCAGAGCCGGTCTGCCAGTCTTTCGGTGGCCGACGCAAGGTAGCTTTAAATTTTATGCGTTAGGTCTGACGCAACGAAACAACACGGCGTCAAATCCAACCGTCCCAAGCGTCACAACGGCCAAGCGAGCGCCCAGCGCGAGCCTGTGCTGCCGCGCGCCGAGGGCGGGCATGGCGTGGCTGCGAGGCGGCGCCGCTCAATCAGACAGGGCAGGACCGAAAGATGAAGACCAGGATCCGCGAAATCCTCAAGAGCACCGGCAAGCTGCCGGTCGATGTCGCCACCCTCGCCGACGAGGCCGATCTCTACAATGCCGGCCTCACCTCCTTCGGCACGGTCGAGCTGATGATGGCGCTCGAGGAGGCCTTCGAGGTCGAATTCCCGGACAACATGATGAACCGGCGCAACTTCGCCTCGGTCGCGGCGATCGAGAACGCGATCCGCACCATCCAGAGCGAGCACGTCTGATGACGACGCTCGCCCGCCTGGCCGAAGCCGGCTACCAGCTCACTGCCGAGGCGCCCGGCGCCAGTGCCGAGGCGCAGAAGGCGATGATCGCCAAGGCGCGCAAGATCGCCAAGCTCGCGGCCGAGCATGCCGGCGATGTCGACGCAAGGTCGCGCTTTCCGCACGAGGCCTTCGAGGCGCTGAAGCGCGAGCGTCTGCTCGGGATCATGATCCCGGCCGCCCATGGCGGCGAGGAAGCGAGCCACGCGACCATCGCCGAGATCTGCTCGGTGCTGGCCCAGGCCTGCGCCTCGACCGGCATGATCTACGCGATGCACCAGATCAAGGCGTCGAGTCTGGTCGTGCATTGCAACGACGATCCCTGGCACGCATCCTTCATGGCGCGCATCGCCCGCGAGCAGCTGCTGCTCGCCTCGGCCACGACCGAGGGTGGCGGCGTCGGCGGCGACCTGCGCTCCTCGATCTGCGGCGTGGTCCGCGAGGGCGACGACTTCACTCTCGACAAGGAAGGCTGCCTGATCTCCTACGGCGCGCAGGCCGACGCCATCCTGATCACCTCGCGGCGCACGCCAGAGGCGCCGCCCTCCGATCAGGTCATGTCCGTCCTGACCAAGGACCAGTACACGCTGGAGCGCAGCGCCGCCTGGGACACCATGGGCATGCGCGGCACCTGCTCCGACAATTTCACCTTCTCGGGCCGTGCCCCGGCCGAGCAGATCATCCCGGTCTCCTTCGCCGAGATCGCGGCGCAGTCGATGCTTCCCAACGCGCATCTGCTCTGGGCCTCGGTCTGGTACGGCATCGCGGCCGAGGCCGTCGCCCGCGCCGAGGGCTTCGTGCGCAGCGAGGCGCGCAAGCGCCCGGGCTCGACCCCGCCGAGCGCGCTGCGCCTGGCCGAATTGCTCGCCCGCCTGCAGCAGTTCAAGGCGCTGGTCGTCGCCGGGCTCGATCGCTACGAGCGCGCTCGCGGCGATGCCGACGAGCTCTCCTCGATGGGCTTCGTCGTGGCGATGAACAGCATCAAGGTCGTCGCCTCGCAAAGCGTCGGCGAGATCGTGATGCAGGCCTTCCTGATCTGCGGCATCCAGGGCTATCGCAATGACAGCCCGGCAAGCCTGGCGCGCCTGATGCGCGATGCGCTCTCGGCGCCGATCATGATCAACAACGACCGAATCCTCGGCAACACCTCCAACCTGCTGGCGGTCTACAAGCACGACCCCAGCCTCTCCAGGTGATCGCATGTGCCAGAACTGCCCCCAGCCGCAGAGCTTCCTCGCGGAACTGATTGATACTGGCCTGCTGATCGACACCGGCGTCGACGGGCTCTATGGCCGTAGCGGCCTGTTCGAGGAGGTCATCGCCCGCTTCGACGACCTGATCACCCGCCATGGCGGGCAGGACGGCGCCGAGATCGTCCGCTTTCCGCCGGCGATGAGCCGCAAGCATTTCGAGAAGAGCGGCTATCTCAAGAGCTTCCCGCAGCTTGCCGGCACCGTGCACTCCTTCGCCGGCAACGAGCGCGCCCATGCCGAACTGCTGCACAAGGTGGCTGACGGGGTCGACTGGACCGACGGACAGATCTCGACCGAGGTCGTGCTGACCCCGGCCGCCTGCTACCCGCTCTACCCGGTCGTCGCCAAGCGCGGCCCGCTCAAGACCGAAGGCGCGCTGTTCGACCTGCAATCCTACTGCTTCCGGCACGAGCCCTCGAAGGACCCGGCCCGGATGCAGCTCTTCCGGATGCGCGAATATGTCCGCTTCGGCACGCCCGAGCAGGTCACGGAGTTCCGCGCGACCTGGCTGGAGCGCGGCCAGGAGATGATGGCCTCGCTCGGCGTACCGCTCAATCTCGACGTCGCCAATGACCCGTTCTTCGGCCGTGCCGGCCGCATGCTCGCCAACAACCAGCGCGACCAGCGCCTGAAGTTCGAGCTGCTGATCCCGATCGAGAGCGAGGAGAAGCCGACGGCCTGCCTCTCCTTCAACTACCATCAGGACCATTTCGGCACGACCTGGGGCATCCAGACCGCCGCCGGCGAGACCGCGCACACCGCCTGCGTCGGCTTCGGCATGGAGCGGGTCGCGCTCGCTTTGTTCAAGCACCATGGCTACGACGTCGCGCGCTGGCCGGCTTCGGTCCGCAACGTGCTCTGGCCGTGAGCACGATGACGGCCCAGCAAAAGATCGCCGCGCCCGCCGGTCTGGCGGGCCGGCTCCTGCCGGTCGATCCGCTCGCCTATGACCGGCATGCCATGCATGCGGGCGAGCGGCATTGGCCGCAGACCAATTGCTATGCCGATCTCTGGATCGAGATCCTGCATGCGCTGGGCCTGGAGCCGGCGGCGGCCTTCGGCTTCACGATCACGCAGGATTTCGAGGGCGACCAGTTCACCTTCTTCAAGCCGCCGCTCGACGATCTCGAAGCGCTCTACGGCCTCAGGGTGACCGAGCTGGCGCTCTATGACGATCTGATCGGCCATATCGAGCAGCAGATCGGGCTCGGCCGCCTCGTCCTGCTCGAACTCGATTCCTTCTACATGCCCGACACCCGCGGCGTCTCCTATCGTGACAGCCACGGCAAGACGACGATCGCGGTGAACCGGCTCGACCGCGCCGCCCGCGAGCTCGACTATTTCCACAATGACGGCCTGCATCGCGCCGAAGGCGAGGATTTCGACGGCCTGTTCCGTTTGCTGCCGGGGCAGATGCGCGAGGACACGCTCTTCCCCTATGCCGAGATGGTGCGCCTGCCGCAGCGTCGGCCGGACGAGGCGGCCCTGCGCGCCACCGCGCTGAAGCTGCTCGCCCGCCATGTCGCGCGCCGGCCAAGCGACAACCCGGTCGCGGCCTTCCGGGCTGTCGCGACCGCACAGGCCGAGGCGCTGGCCGAGCGGCCGGGTGCGGCCTTCCACCATTACGCCTTCAACACGCTGCGCCAGCTCGGCGCCAATTTCGAGCTGCTCGCCAGCCATCTCGCCTGGCTCGGCCAGGGCGTGGATGGACTGGACGCGGCTCGCGACGGTTCGCTTCGTATCGCCGAGGGCGCCAAGGTGGCGCAGTTCCATCTCGCCAGGGCAATGAAGCAGAAGCGCTTCGAGCGCTTCGACACGACGCTCGCTGGACTCATCACCGAGCACGATCAGGTCAGCGAGGCGCTCGGGCAGCGCTTCCCCGGCTGAGCCATGGCCCGCATCGTCGCGCGTAGCGCAGAACGGACCCTGCCGCTCGCGGGCTGGTCCTGGCTCGCGATAGCGGCGGATGCCGCCGCGACGCCGGCTGATCTGCCAGAGACAGGCGACTGGCGGGAAGCCGCGGTGCCCGGCACGGTCGCCGGGACGCTGCGCGCGCTCGGCCAACTCGACGACGCCAGTGCCGAAGCGATCGGCCAGCAGGATCACTGGTATCGCACGCGATTGACCGAAGCACTGAACGGACGCCTGTGCTTCGAGGGACTGGCGACCGTCACGGAGATCTGGGTTGGCGGCGTCAAGCAGGCCGACAGTGCCTCTATGTTCGCGCCCGTCGAGTTCGCCGTGAGTTGCCCGGCCGGGACCGAGATCGCGCTGTGCTTCCGCGCACTTGCGCCGAAGCTGGCTGTGGCCCCACGCCGCTCCCGCTGGCGGCCGGCGATGATCCAGCCCAACGGCCTGCGCTGGTTCCGCACCAGCGCGCTCGGCTCGATGCCGGGCTGGTGCCCGCCCGGCCTCCCGACTGGGCCTTATCGCCCGGTGTTGCGGATCGAGAGCGAGCAGAATGCGCCGCGGATCGAATCCGTCGATCTGCGCACGAGCTACGATGGGCAGACAGGCACCGTCGCGCTCAGCCTGAGGCTCGCCGCGAACACGCCGCTGCCGGGTCGCGTCATCATGCGCTGCGCAGGCGGCGAGGCGGCTTTGCACGCGGATGGCGACAGTCAATTAGCCGGCACATTGTCTCTGCCCGGTATCACGCCCTGGTTCCCGCACACCCATGGCGAGCCGGCGCTGCACGATCTCACCCTCACGCTCGATGGTGAGACGATCGATCTCGGCCGCATCGGTTTCCGCTCGCTGGAGGTCGATCGCGGCGAGGACGGCGACGGCTTCGGGCTGATCGTCAACGGCGTGCCGGTGTTCTGCCGCGGCGCCTGCTGGAGCAATGCCGACGTCGCGACGCTGGCCGGTGGCCGCGCCGCCTACGAGCCCTGGCTCCGGCTGGCGCGCGAGGCCGGGATGAACATGATCCGCCTGCCCGGCGTGATGACCTATGAGGACGACGCCTTCTTCGCGCTCTGCGACGAACTCGGCATCATGGTCTGGCAGGAGATGATGCTGGCCAATTTCGACTATCCGCAGGGCGATGCCGGCTTCCGTGCCGCGATCGCGGCGGAGGCCGAAGCGCTGCTCGGCCGCACGCAGGGCTCGCCCTGCCTCGCCGTGCTCTGCGGCGGCAGCGAGGTCTTCCAGCAATCGGCGATGCTGGGCGCGCCGCCCGAAGCCTGGTCCGGCCCCGTCTTCGACGAGGTGCTGCCGGAGGCGGTCGCCCGCTTGCGGCCGGACATCGCCTATGTCCCGAACTCGCCCTCGGGCGGGCCATTGCCCTTTGTTGCCGACAAGGGCGTGACGCATTATTACGGCGTCGGTGCCTATATGCGCGGCCTCGACGATGCCCGCCGCGCCAATGTCCGCTTCGCCGCCGAGAGCCTTGCCTTCGCCAATGTTCCGGAGGAGGTGTCGCTGCGCGCCGGCAGGCCGCCGGCGATCACGCATCACCCCGACTGGAAGCGCGCCGTGCCGCGCGATGCCGGTGCCTCCTGGGATTTCGAGGATGTGCGCGACCACTATCTCGAACGGCTCTATGGGCTTGAACCGGCGCGTCTGCGGCGCGAGGACCCGGAGCGCTATTTCGCTTTGTCACGCGCGGTCGTCGCCGATGTGATGGAAGAGACCTTCGCCGAATGGCGCCGGCCGGGCTCGCCGACGCGGGGGGCGCTGGTCTGGCTGCTGCAGGATCTGCAAGCTGGCGCCGGTTGGGGCGTGATCGCGGCTGATGGCGAGCCGAAATCGGCCTGGCACGGGCTCGCCCGCGCCTTCCGGTCAATCCAGATTGCGATGACCGATGAGGGCGTCAACGGGCTCGGCCTGCATGTCCTGAACGAGCGGCCACAGCCGTTGGCCGCGACCGTCGAACTGACCTGCTGGCGCGCCGGCGAGGTCGCCGTGGTGCAGGCGAAACGCGAGGTCGCGCTCGCGCCGCACTCAGCGACGACACTCTCGGCCTTTGACCTGATCGGCCGCTTCTTCGACATCGCCTATGCCTATCGCTTCGGCCCGCCCGGGCATGACGTGACCTCGGCGGTGCTGCACGATGCCGCGAGCGGCGCGGTGCTGGCCGAGGCTTTCCACTTCCCGCTTGGGCGCGGCCATGAGCGCCATCATTGTGGGCTCGCCGCACAGCTGGAGCGAGAGGGCGACGACTGGAGCCTCGTGCTCTCGACCCAGCGCTTCGCGCAATCGGTCGAGATCGTCGATGCCGGCTGGCGGCCGGAGCGGAGCTGGTTCCATCTCGCGCCGGGCGAGCCGCGCCGGGTTCGCCTGCATCGCCGTCCCGGCACCAGCGGCGAGCCTTCCGGCGCGGTCCGCGCGGTCAACGCGCTCGACCGTGCCGGCTACGCTGCGGGAGCGTAAACGCTCAATCGTTCGCGCCTATCAGGGCGCCGATCTCATCGCGCCGCGCCTCGATATGCCGCAGCAGCGAGTCGAGATGCGGCACGCGGTCCCCGGCCGCAGCGAAGGGGACCGTTTCGCGCACCAAAGCGAAGAGCTTGCCGGTGGTGGCGCCGAGCGGCGTCGCCTTGCGGCTCTGGGTCGCCTGGGCTGCGACCATCAGCTCGATCGCGGCGATCGACTTGCACAGATCCCCCAGCTCCAGCGTCTTGCGCGCTGCGAAGGTCGCCATGCCCGCCCGGTCGAGATTGCCGTTGGAATGGCTGGAGCTGGCGAGCTCCTGAACCACCGGGGCGGTCGCCAGCCTGGCCTCCGAGGTGATCGCCTTGTGGAACTGGGCGAGGCCATTGAAGCCGGGCAGGCCGACGCCGTCCTCCTCAATCAGCCCGACGGTCAGGCCCGACCAGAAGGAATCGACCTGCTTGGCGACGCGCTCGGCCGAAGCGGTCACGACGGGCGCGAAGGCGAGGCGGGTGATGTCGAGCGCCATAGAGAGCGAGACCGTGTCGAAATTGGCGACCGAGACCAGCGAGCGCTCTTCCAGCGAGACGATCGGATTGTTCTGGCTCGCCCGGAACTCGGTCTCGACCTGGCGCCAGGCGAAGTCCAGGCTGTCCGCCGCCGTGCCGTGCAGCAGCGGCAGCGAGCGGAAGCTCAGCGGATCCTGCAGATGGCGCGGCCCGCCCTTGGCCAGGATGTAGCTGCCGTCGAGATAGCGCCTGATCCGGCGCCCATGCCGCTCCAGCCCGGCAAAGGGGCGCGAGCGCAAGGCGGCTTCCGAGACGATCGACGGGTTGGCGGCAAAACCTTCCATGCTGAGCGCGCCGATCAGGCTCCAGAGGTCGAGGCTGCGCTGCAGATCGGCCATGGCCAGCGCCGAAATGCCGAGGGCGAGCGCGCTGGAGTTGAGCACCGCCAGCGCCTCGCCGGCCTGCAAATCGAGATCGCCGTAGAGCGCGAGCGCGAGATCGGTGATCGGCGCCATGTCGCTCTGGCCCATCGAGCCCCAGACATGCACCTCGATCCGCCTGTCGCTGTTGAGGGCGTCGACCAGCCGCTCGGCCAGCAGTGGGCGCCCGCCGAGGCGCCCGCTCGCCATCGCGTTGAGCAGGACGAGCATCATCGCCCGGACAGCTTCGAGCGAGGCGAGGGGGCCGTGGGCGACATTATGGGTGAGCAGCAGGCGGCGGTTGAACTCGCCGATGCGCTCCGGCGCGAGCGGCACGCCGGTCTTGGCGCCGACACTGGTGGTGACGCCATAGACCTTCTCGCCACGCGCCACGGCGTCGTCGATGATGGCGCGGGCGGCTTGCATCCGCTCGACCGCCTCCGGCGTCACGGCGACAGGCGCCTTCTCCCTGGCGACGCGGATGATCTCGTCGATCGTCAGGTCGAAGCCGGTGATGTCGACATGGCTCATGATCGCTCGTCCTATTCCCGGGCGCACTGCTCGCTGATCCCGTCAATAGAGCGAAGCCGGGAAGCGGGCAGGGACGCGGCCTCAATTTCACTTCGCGAAACGCAACGCAGGCACCCAGCCGACTTCTGTCATTCGACTAGTTTCATGCCGTCGAACGGACGGTGCGCATGGCAATCACCTACGAGCTGGTCAAGGAGGTCACCGCCAATCTCTATGATTGGTCGCTGCGCCGTATTCCTGAATCCTCCAAGGCCGAGTTCCGCAAGGCGCTGGCGACAGAAACGGAGCCGCAGGCCCGCCAGACGCTCGCCTTCATGCTGGACAGCGCCGAGCGGGCCGAGACGACCGGCAAGTTCCTCTGCTCGGATGCCGGCGTGCCGAGCTACTCGATCAAGATCGGCTCCGGCGCGCGGATGGAAGGCGATATCCGCCAGGCGATCGTCGATGGCTTCGCCGAGCTCACCCGGACGATCCAGCCGCCGCTGCTGCGCTTCGTCACCAACCCGCTGACCAATGAGCGCAGTTTCCACGGCAAGGACATGCCGCTGGTCTCATGGGACCTCGTCGGCGAGGGCGATTATCTCGACATCACCTGCGCGCCGAAGGCGCTCGGCGGCGGGCGTTGGGCCGCGGTTGAGATACTCGTCAGCCCGAGCCTCGGCGAGATCGAGCGCTGCATCCTGGAGATCGTGCTCAGGGCCGGCGGCCAGCATTGCCCGCCGGTGGTGATCGGCGTCGGCATCGGCGGCACCTTCGACCATGCGGCGAAGCTCTCCAAGGACGCGACCTTGCGCCCCTTCGGCGAGCGCAATCCCGAGCCGATGGTCGCCGAGATGGAGGAGCGCCTGACTCGCGCGGTCAATCAGATGGGCTTCGGCCCAATGGGCGTCGGCGGCGCGACCACCACCTTCGGCGTGCATGTTGAATACGCCTCCGGCCACGGCTTCACCCCGGTCGCGGTCTCGTTCAACTGCTGGATCAACCGGCGGACACGGGCGCGGATCTACAATTCCGGCGTGGTGGAGCGGATCGAATGACGGGCTCGTCTCCCATCCGCCTCTCCCTGCCGTTGACGTCGGAGGCGGCGCGCGCGCTCAAGGTCGGCGACGTCGTGTTGCTCGATGGCGATGCCGTCGCGACCGTCGGCATGCCCACCCAGAAGCGCATGGTCGCGGAGGTCGAGGCCGGGCGCGAATTGCCGCTCTCGCTGCGCGACGGCGCCTTCTTCCACATGGGCGTGAGCTATGAGGACGATGGCGGCCGACCCGGCGCGGTCCACTACGTCAACCCGACGACTTCCAGCCGCTTCAACCATCTGATGCCGACGCTGATCCGGGGCCTCGGTCTCACTGCTACGGGTGGCAAGGGCGGGCTCTCGCAGGACAGTGTCGACGCCATGCGCGAGGTCGGCTGCGTCTATTTCTCCTTCGTCGGCGGCGCTTCGGCGCTGCTGAGCGAGGGCGTCGAGGCCGTGACCGATTGCGCCTGGCGCGACCTGATCATGCAGTTCCGCCTCAACCGGCTCCGGCTCAGCGGCTTCGGCCCGGTGATCGTCGCGATCGATGCCAATGGCAACTCGATCTATGAGCGCCTGATGACGTCCGCCAGGGAGCGCCTGCCGGAGATCATCCGTTCGCTCGACCCCACGGAACACGACAACGAGACCCACTGATGCAAGCGATCGAGATCACCAGGCCGGGCGGCCCCGAAGTCCTCGCCTTCTGCGACCGCCCGATGCCGGCGCTCGGCCCCGGCGACGTGCTGATCCGCGTGCGGGCGGCGGGCGTGAACCGGCCCGACATCCAGCAGCGGCGCGGCCTCTATCCGCCCCCGCCCGGCGCGACCGATTTGCCCGGTCTCGACGTCTCCGGCGTGGTCGAGGCCGTCGGCGCCGAGGTGAGCTGGCCGAAGGTCGGCGATGCCGTCTGCGCGCTCGCCAATGGCGGTGGCTATGCCGAGTTCTGCGCCGTGCCGGCCCTGCAATGCATGCCGTTGCCGCGGGGCTTTTCCTTCGCAGAGGCGGCGGCACTGCCGGAGGTGTTCTTCACGGCCTGGAACAATGTCGTCTGGCTCGGCCGGCTCGCCGACGGAGAAACCCTGCTGGTCCAGGGCGGCACCAGCGGCGTCGGCATGGCCGCGATCCAGATCGCCAGGCAGCTCCGCGGCGCTCGTGTGATCGCGACCGCCGGCACCGCCGAGAAGCGCGCGGTCTGCCTGGAGATCGGCGCCGATCTCGCCGTCGACTACCGCGTCGACTGGGTCGCGGAGATCGAGGCGGCGATCGGCAAGGAGAAGGTCGACGTCGTCCTCGATGCGCAGGCCGGGCCCTATACCGAAAAGCAGCTGCAATTGCTGGCGCCCGATGGCCGCGTCGTGCTGATCGCCAGCCATCTCGGCCAGATGGCCGAGGTCAATGTCCGCAACATCGTCCGCCGTCGGCTGACCCTGACCGGCTCGACGTTACGGCCGCGCGATGCCGCCTATAAGGGGCGGATCGCCGCCAAGCTGGTCGAGAAGGTCTGGCCGCTGCTGGAGAGCGGCGCGATCCGCAGCCATATCTGCGCGAGCTTCGACTGGCGCGATGTCCAGGACGCCCATGCGCTGATGGATGCGGGTGACCAAGTCGGCAAGGTCGTCCTGACCATGCCGGAATAGTCCGGCGGACTGCGCGAAGAACTATCCAGTTGGGAGAATTCTCATCTAGAACAGCGGTTCGTGCTCGCTTAGCCGGATCCGCCGCGTGTTCTCCTTCGCGCCCGTCCAGTCCGTTCTCAAGGCGCTACGGCTGCTGACCGAGGTCAATCGCTGCAGCGTCGCGACCGTGGGCGAACTGCATCGCCGCACCGGCATGCCGAAGCCGACGATCGTGCGGCTGCTCGAGACCTTGATCGAAGCCGGCTATGTCGTGCGCGACGAGCGCATGCGCGGCTATCTCGTGACGTCGCAGGTGGCGCATCTGAGCGCGGGTTTCCATGGCGCGCCGATGGTGATCGAGGCGGCGCGGCCCTGGGCGACGGCGCTGACGCGTCAGATCAAATGGCCCTGCGCCGTCTGCCTGCTCGACTATGATGCGGTGGTGGTGCGCTTCTCGACCATCCCCGACAGCCCGATCTCGCCCTTCCATGCGACGCTCGGCTACCGGCTGAATCTCGGTGGCCGGGCGCTGGGCCGTGCCTATCTCGCCTTCTGTCCCGACGAGGAGCGCGAGGTCTTGCGCGCGGCGATGCGTAGCTCGGCTGAACCTGAGAACAGCAGCCTCAGCGACGAGGATGTCGAGGGCATGATCGAGCAGGCGCGCCGGCGCGGCTATACCGAGCGCGATCCGGCGGCCGAGCCGACGAATTCAGCGACGATCGCGGTGCCGATCAAGCTCGGCGAGCGCGTGCTCGCGACCTTCGGCGTCACTTTCTTCCGCGCCGCGGTGCCCAATCCCGAGGACAGGGCCAGGATCATCCATCCGCTGAAGAAGGCGGCGGCGAATATCGAGGCGCAATTGGAGGCGCTCTCGCAATCCATGGGCGTTGCGTTTCAAGGCGAGAAATAGCGGCGCTTTCCCAAGGCGTGCCGGCGGCTCGTGCCTAGTGTCCGGACAACAGCTGCAAAGCGATCTTGTCCGGAGGAAACCTCAGATGATGCGGCCGATCTCACGCCGTCGTTTCATGGTGTCGCTTGCAGGCGCCGGTGCGCTGGCTGCCAGCGGGCAGGCCTTCGCCGACACATGGCCGAGCCGCCCTGTCACCATCGTCGTGCCGTTCCCGGCGGGGGCCTCGACCGATGTGGTCGCCCGCCTGTTGGCGGAGAGGCTGCGCAGCCAGCTCGGTCAGGGCTTCGTCGTCGAGAACAAGACCGGCGCCGGCGGCAACATCGCGGCGACCGGCGTCGTCCGGGCGGCAGCGGATGGCTACACGCTGCTGTTCTCGTCCTCGGGGCCGCTCGCCACCAACAAGCTGCTCTACAAGAAGCTGACCTTCGATCCGCTCGCCGATTTCGCTCCGGTCGCATTACTCGGCGACGTCCAGGGCATCGTCGCGGTGCATCCCTCGCTGCCGGTCAAATCCCTCGCCGAGCTTGTCGCTTACGGCAAGGCCAATCCCGGCAAGCTCACCTTCGGCAGCCCCGGCTTCGGGCTGATGGGCCATGTCACCGGCGAGCTGATCCAGCGCAAGGCCGATTTCCAGATGACGCATGTGCCCTATCGCGGCTCGGCGCCACTCTCGACGGATTTGCTGGCGGGGACTGTGAATGTCGCCATCGACTTCATCCCGGCCTATATCCCGCATGTCAAAAGCGGCGCGATCCGGGCGCTCGCGGTGACCAGCGATCAGCGCGCCCCGCAATTGCCTGAGGTGCCGACTTTGGCCGAGGCGGGATTGCCTGACGTCAACGCGACCGGCTGGTTCGCGATGGTCGGGCCGAAGGGGCTGCCCGAGCCGATCGTGACGCGTATCGCCGCGATCACGCGGGCCTATGTCGAGAGCGCCGAGGGCCGCGAGAAGCTCGCGACGATCGGCGTGCGCTCGCTCAGCGGCGATGCCACGGCGGTGCGGACTGCTCAGACACAGGAAGTCGCGAAATGGGCGGATGTGGTCCGCGCTGCGGCGATCTCGCTGGATTGATCTGAAGGTTACCAAATAGAATCTGGCCTGGGGTTGTCCGGGCCAGGTCCATGCTCTCCATCCGGCTATGGTCAGCAAGTCACCTGACGTGACGAATGTCGTGATGGGGTCGGGAGCTGACGTTCGCTGCTGGAAAGCAGGCACAACCAGGCGATCGTTGCTTATTATCCGCTATCGGCCCTCAGCGGGCATTCGCAAGAGTCGCTGGCCATCAAGCGAGCCGCGGGCTCGTCATTGCACTCCGATTTCCTCCCCTGGGCGAATTTGTCGCCCCACGCCTGCCATGTCCCTAACTCGCCCTTAACCTTGATCCGTCATTTCCTCGGAGGAGTGGTGGCTTCGCGCGGGCTGTGGCTACTGCGGTGCGAGGGTGACACACCATGCGGCTGATCGTCGGCGCAATCATTGTCTTCGTCTGCGTCTTCGGCAGCTACGCGGCCATGGGTGGCCACCTCCTCGTCCTTTGGCAGCCGTTCGAGTTCGTCATCATCCTCGGTGCGGCGATCGGCGCCTTCGTCATCGGCAATCCCCCGCCGGTGCTCAAGGCCGTGCCGTCCATGCTCGGCACGATCTTCAAGGGCTCCAAGTACACGCAGGAATGCTATGTCGAACTGCTGGGGATGCAGTATTCCTTGTATAAGCTCGTCAAGCAGAAGGGCATGCTCGCGCTCGAGGAGCACATTGAAAATCCGGACAAGTCGTCGCTGTTCAATGCCTTCCCGACATTCGCCGCGAACCATCATGCGGTCGAGTTCGTCTGCGACTACATGCGGATGTTGACGCTGGGCGCCAACAACGTCCACGAGATCGACGCGCTGATGGACGAGGAACTGGAGACACACCACCAGGAGCAGGAGCGTCTCGTTTCGGCCATGCAGTCGATCGCCGACGGAACACCGGCGCTCGGCATCGTCGCCGCCGTGCTCGGCGTGATCAAGACGATGGGGGCGATCAAGGAGCCGCCGGAGGTGCTGGGACACCTGATCGGCGGCGCGCTCGTCGGCACCTTCTTCGGCGTCTTCGTCGCCTACGGCTTCTTCGCGCCCATGGCGGCGTCGCTCAAGAGCACCTTCGAGGCGGAATCCAAATACTTCCTGTCACTCAAGGCGGGTTTGCTCGCCCATATCAGCGGCCAGCCGCCGGTGATGGCGGTCGAATTTGCTCGCAAGGCTCTGATGAGCGACGTCCGCCCGACCTTCAACGAAGTGGAAGCGGCAACCGCCAAACTGGCCGCCTAGAGCCGGCTCAATCTCCAGCAGGGACCCGATGACCAAGCCCGCCCAGCAGATTATCGTCAAGAAGGTCAAGAAGGCCGCTCATGTGCACCATGGCGGGGCCTGGAAGATCGCCTATGCGGACTTCGTGACCGCCATGATGGCGTTCTTTCTGCTGATGTGGCTGATCAGCATGACGACGCAGGAGCAGAAGGAAGGCCTGGCGGAGTATTTCGCACCGGGAGCTGTGAGTCCCAGCACCAGTGGCGCTGGCGGTATGTTGTGGGGTAGCGCCCTCGACAAATCAGGCAGCAAGCCGCTGACGCCACGCGAGGTGGCGATGGGGACCACAAGGCAGGAGGACAAGGCGCGCCAGACCAACTCTGGCGCCGCCGACCGCGAGGTCAACCGCTCGGCCGCCGCCCAGCAGGCCAACCACAGTGCGATAGCCAGCCTCCGGCAGACGCTCCAGAGCATGCCCGAAATTGCCGATCTGTCGCGCAACATTGTGATCGAGCCGACCAAGGAGGGGCTGGATGTCGCCCTCATGGACGAGACCGGCCGTTCCATGTTCCCCGAGGGCTCGGTCCAACCCTACCCGAGCACCCGTCGCGTGCTGGAGACGCTCGCGCCCACTCTGCGCCGCTTGCCCAATCGCCTGGCGATCACCGGCCACACGTCCGCCGCACGCCCGGGTTCGGCGGTGGGCGCCGAGCCCTGGAGCCTGACCACCGGGCGCGCGCTCGCCGTCCGCGAGATCCTGTCGGGCGCAGGGTTCCCCAACGACCGCTTCGCTTCCGTGGTGGGGCGCGCCGACACCGAGCCGGTCTTCCCCGACAATCCCTACATCGCACCAAACCGGCGGGTGAGGATCACTCTGCTCAATGAAGAGCCGCCATTGCCCCCGAACCACTTTCGCTGAACACACCGCCTCGGCCGCCTCACAGGCCGCCGGTCTCTGACTTTTTTCAGGCAGCCGCCTCCAGCCCCAGCAACTCCGCCGCATGGCCGCCGGTCAGCCGCTTGATCTCGGCTTCTGTGAATTGCAGGTCGAGCAGGTGGCCGACGATTTCGCGATAGCCGTCGATTGGGCGCGGCGAGCCCATCAATCCGAGGTCCGAGCAGAGCACGGTGTTCTCGACGCCGGCGACCTCGATCACCCGGCGCAGCTCCGGCGGCTCGAATTTCTTCGACTTGCCCTCGACGAACATACAGATCGAATGCTCCATCGCCGCGCCGAGCGAGACGAGGTCGCGGATCTCCGCATCGCTGCAGTTGTTGACCATGTAGGTCGGGTGGTTGACGAGCAGCTTCCTGACGCCGCGGGCTTTTGCCTCCTCGAACACCGCGAAGAGCTCGGGCGTCGAGAGGTGCCCGCCCGCGAGGATGATGTCGCCGGCGGCGATCAGGTCGAGGATCAGCTTGACCTCGTCGGTGAGCTTGCCGTCGGTTCCGAACGGTGTGAGCGGGATCGGATCGAGCATCTTCTGCGCGGTCTTCGGGAAGGTCTTCACCGCCCCGGAGGCGAGCACGTCGATATGGTTCTTGGCCGAGAGCGTCGGCATCCAGACGATTCTGCCGCCGAGCTTGATGGCATGGTCGACCGCATGCGGGTTGAAGCCGCCCGACGCGTTGTTGAGCGCGATGCCGGAGAACAGCCTGACGCCGGTGTCCGGCACCAGCTTCTCGAGCAGGATCGAATGGGCGGTGCCGAGGTAGAAATGGTCCTTGTAGACGACCGCGCGGAACTTGGCCGCGGCGGCGTCGAGCATCGCCTCGTGATGGTCGAGGATGCGCGGCATCGCGGCCGGGCCGCTATGGCAATGCAGGTCGACGGCGCCGATCAGGAGATCGGCGATCTGTCGGCTGCGTGCGTCGGTGGTCTCAGTGGCGGCGATCATGTCGGGAGCCTCAAGCGGTTTCGCCGGGCATCGGATAATCCGCGGCGTTGATGACCCAGCCGGGCTTCTGCGAGAAGTCGAGGCGGGGCGGCGAGAAGATGTCGATCATCTGGTTCAGCCCGGGCAGGACCGAGCGCGAGGTGTGGATCGAGGGCGGCGGGATCACGGTCAGCGACGGCGCCGCCATCAGTTCGTGCTCGTCCTCGCGCCAGATCCGCATGTCGGGCGTCCACGGCCAGCGGATGTCGTGGATGTAGCCGCCGTCGATCACGAGGGAGCCCTGCTCGAAATCGTCGTGGTGATGCGGCGAGAGCGCGGTGACGTCGCGCAGGCCGAAGCGCGGATCGAGCATGTTCACCATCAGCGTGGTGCAGCGGAAGATGCGGCCGAAGCGGCCTTCGCTGCCGCCGGCATCGAGGCTGTAGGCGCGAACCTTGAAGCCGCCGGATGGCTCCGGCCAGGGCTCGAGCAGCGCGACATTGGCATGGGGCTGCGCATAGGAGGCGGCGTTCGAGCATGCCGCCGCAAGGTCGGCCGCGACGCTTGAAAAAATGCGGATGACGCGGCCGGCGCCCTTCAGCGTGATGCGCGAGGCGCCCGGCGGCACGAAGACGATCGAGCCGCCCGCGACCTCGACCGTCTCGGCTCCGGCCGTGACCGTCGCGCCGAGCTCCTTCTCCGGCAGGATCAGGCAGTATTCGTCCGGCTGCGCCGCGCGCGCCAGCACCGCACCCGGCTTCACCTGCGAATAGGCGACGATGAAGTTCTGGCCGCGCGCCAGCCAGGTGCGCTCGCTCTCGTTCGCCTGCTGCGGTTCTTCTGCGTAGAAGCGGGCATAGTCGGCGCCGGCATAGGCTTTGACCGGGGGCGCCTTCGCCGCCGCAGGAGCAGCCAGTTTCGAGCGTGGATCGCTGGAGGGATAGCTCACGGGTCCATGTCTCCTATCGCGCGCCGGGGGTCTCGACCCGGCTCCTGGCTGTCTGCATCTGCCCCAGCGCCTCGCTCGCCGCCTTGCGCAAAAAACCCTGGTCAGAAGAGAGAATGAAGGCGCTGGCGCCGCGCTCGGCGAAGCCTGCGGATTCCTCGCCATTATCGGTCATCACGCAGACTGGCTTGCCGGCCTTCCTGGCGGCGTTGAGGATTGTATCGACGGCATTGCGGACCTCCGGCGCATCGCGGGTCGGCGCTCCGAAGGCGACGGTGAGGTCGCCGCGGCCGATGAAGACGGCATCGAGCCCCTCGACCGCGAGGATGGCGTCGATCTCACCCAGCGCCGACGGGTCCTCGATCATCGCGATCGTCGCGACCGACGCATCGGCCGCGTCGACGAGGTCCCACATCTTGCTGCCGCCATAGCGGCCGGCGCGGGTGACGCCGGAGAAGCCGCGCTTGCCGCCGCGATAGCGGCAGGCGGCGACGAGTGCCTGCGCATCGGCGACGCTCGCGACATGCGGGGCGAGGATGCCGACCGCGCCGCAATCGAGCGGGGCCTGGATCGCATCGCTCGTCAGCGTCGGGACGCGGACGACGCCGGCGATCCCGGCGGCCCGCGCCGCGAGCAGCACGAGGTCGGTCGTGCCGCGGTCGAAGGGGGCGTGCTCCTGGTCGACGACGATGAAGTCGAAGCCGCTATTGCCGAGGATCTCGGTGGCGTGCGGGCTCGGTGTCTTGACGAAGCTGCCGGCGAGGAAGGCGCCGCTGACGAGGCGCTGACGGAAGCTGGACTGGGCGGATGTCTGCATGGTCTGCCGTGCCGATCTCGATGGCCGGATGATGGCACTCCCGCTCCCGGATATGGCCGGAAGCCCCGGCGTTTCACATCTCGAAATCAACCGAGGCGCGCGCCCCCTGCGTCAGAAAGCCGTCAGGATCGCCCTGGGATCTGGCGAACAAACGTCGGATACGACACTCGGGGGGAGGGTATCCGATGAAGACACGCCTGTTGCTGATCGCCGGCCTGATGGCCGCCTGCGCCATGCCGGCCGCCGCCGGTACGCTCGATACCGTGCGGAGCCGCGGCGAGATGATCTGCGGCGTCAGCCCGGGCGTCGCCGGCTTTTCGGTGCCGGACGAAGCCGGGCGCTGGGGCGGCTTCGATGTCGATATCTGCCGGGCCGTCGCCGCCGCCGTCTTCGGCGACGCCGGCAAGGTCCGCTACACCCCGCTCAGCCCGAAAGACCGCTTCGTCAGCCTGCAGAGCGGCGAGATCGACGTCCTTTCTCGCCAGGCGACCTGGACGCTCTCGCGCGATACCCAGATGGGCCTGCGCTATGTCGGCATCGGCTATTACGACGGCCAGGGCTTCATGGTCCGCAAGTCGCTGAACATCAAATCGGCGAAGGAGCTGAACGGCGCCTCGGTCTGCGTGCCGACCGGCACCACCACCGAGCTCAACATCGCCGACTATTTCCGCGCCAACGGCATGAAGTTCGAGGGCGTCGCCTTCGAAGCCGGCGACCAGGTCGCCAAGGCCTTCGAATCCGGCCGCTGCGACGTCTTCAGCAACGACGTCTCGGCGCTCTCGGCCTATCGGCTGAAGCTGGTCAACCCGACCGAATACGTGATCCTGCCCGAGCTGATCTCGAAGGAGCCGCTCGGCCCGGTCGTGCGCCAGGGCGACGAGACCTGGACCAGCATCGTGCGCTGGTCGCTCTATGCCATGCTCGTCGGCGAGGAACTCGGCGTCACCTCCGCCAATGCCGAGGAGCAGAAGAAAACCGGCTCGCCTGAAGTCCAGCGCCTGCTCGGTACGACCGGCAATCTCGGCGAGTCGATGGGCCTCAAGCCGGATTGGGCGCTGCAGATCGTCAAGCAGGTCGGCAATTACGGCGAAGTCTATGAGCGCAATGTCGGCAAAGGCTCGAAGCTCGGCATCGAGCGCGGCCTCAACAAGCTCTGGACGCAGGGTGGCCTGCAATACGCGCCGCCGGTGCGCTGATGCCGGTGTCGGGCCGCTATCTCGCTGAGGCGCTGAGCCGCTGCGCCGCCGCCCTGCTGGAGGCGGCCGGGACGCCGCCCGACAATGCCGCTCTGGTGGCCGAGGCCCTCGTCGATGCCGATATCGAGGGCCTGGCCTCGCATGGCCTGCTCCAGCTGCCGATGTATCTGGAGCGGATCGCGCAAGGCTCGGTCGATCCCACAGCCAAGGGCGAGATCGTCGTCGATGCCGGTTCCCGGTTGACACTCGACGCTCAAAACGGGCTCGGCCATGTCACGGCCGAGCGCGCCTGCGAGATCGCGATCGCCCGCGCCGCCGAGCATGGCGTCGCGATCGTCGCCGTCCGCAACGCCTTCCATTTCGGCGCGGCCGGGCGTTTCGCCCGCAGGATCGCGCTCGCCGGCAAGATCGGCATCGTCATGGCCAATACCCGCCCGATGCTGCCGGCGCCGGGCGGCGCCGAAGCGGTCGTCGGCAACAACCCGCTGGCGATCGCCGTCCCGACCGGTGGCGAACCGATCGTGCTCGACCTTGCCATGAGCGCCGGCGCGATGGGCAAGGTCCGACTGGCCGCAAGCAAGGGCGAACCCATTCCCGAGGGCTGGGCCCAGACCGCCGAGGGGCTGCCGACACGCGACGCGGCCGCGGCGATCAAGGGCGTGCTCCTGCCGGCGGCTGGTGCGAAGGGCTTTGGCCTTGCCGTGATGGTCGATCTGCTCGCCGGCGGCCTGTCGGCCCGCGGGATCGGCGCCGACGTGCAGCCGCTCTATGGCGATCTCTCCCGGCCCTATGGCAGCGCCAACCTCGTCATGGCGATCAAGATCGAAGGATTCAGGCCCGTCGCAGACTATGAGGGCGCCGCCGCCGGCTTCGCCGATCGCATCCGGCAGTCGAAGCCGGTTCCGGGCGCCGCTCCGATCCGCCTGCCCGGCGATCGCGCTGCCGAGGCGCGTAACCGTTTCGATGGCACCTGCGCGCTGGCCGCGGAGACGCTCGCAGCTTTACACGCCCAGGCTCGCCGCCTTGGGGTTGTGATCCCGGACAGTCTTGACGGCTGAGGTCGATACAGGTTGGTCACGGACGCCATGCAAGCGTACTTGATTGATATGCAAAACTGATTCTTGTATATCAAACTAAAGCGAGCGGCGTCTGATCGATCGCCAGGAGAAGAAGCCCGCATCATGCCAGCGCAATCGTCCCGTGCTCCCTCTCTCTCCGGCAAGGTTGCCATCGTTACCGGCGGTGGCACGGGCATCGGCCTGGCCATTGCCAAGGTGTTCGTCGATGAGGGCGCGCAGGTGGTGATCGCCGGCCGTTCCCAAGCCTCGCTCGACAAGGCTGCAGCGGAGATCGGGGCGCATGCCATCGCCGCCGATGTCTCGCAGGAGGCTGATGCCGCGAGGCTCGCCAGGGAGACGGCGGCGCGCTTCGGTGGCGTCGATATCCTCGTCAACAATGCCGGCGTGACCGGGCAGGTCGCCAATGCCGAGGATCTCGACATCGCTCAATGGGACGAGACCATGGCGATCAACATCCGTGGCACGATCCTCTGCATCAAGCATTGCGTGCCGCTGATGCGAGCCCGCGGCGGCGGCTCGATCATCAATATGTCGTCGCTGATGGGTCTGCGCGGCTATCCGATGCGCAGCGCCTACACCGCGACGAAGTTCGCGGTAATCGGCATCACCCAGGCCGTGGCGCAGGAAGTCGGCATCGACGGTATCAGGGTCAATGCGCTCTGCCCCGGCGCGGTCAACGGCGAGTTGATGCAGCGCGTCATCGCTGCCCGCGCTGCCAAGGAGAACCGACCGGCGGACGAGATCATCAAGGTCAATTACACCGACAAGGCGGCGCTGAAGCGCTGGGTCGAGCCGGAGGAGGTGGCGCGCGCCGCGCTGTTCCTGGCGTGCGAGCAGTCCTCCGCGGTCACCTCCGAGAGCATCAAGGTCGACGCCGGCCGGATGTGATGAGATCGAGAGCCTGGTAGCCGCTTGCGTGCTCGCGCAGGCGCGGTCCCGAGCTCTTTCCGGATCGATCCTGGCTGTTGTGGCGCGAGGCACGCGATGCTTCCGACGCTCTGGGACTATGTCGACGCGGCGCTCAGAGCCGCTGCCAAGGTCCATGTCGCGCGAGTAGCCGTTTCACGGCCCCGGCGGGTTTTGTCAGATCAGTCTTGGACGCCGGTGCGTGGTGCTCGAACACCCGCTGCGGGCTGAAAACTCTCATCGCGAGAACAGGGTGAGGACGTTCCGCCGGTCTCACATCCGGAAATGATGCTTGACTCCTGTGAATTTCGTATATGAAAGTTGATTTCATATACGTAAGAGGCGCTCGACCAGAACGGCGCCCATCGGGAGGCGCCCTTGCATATTCTCGCTGCCGTTTATCGGGCGCTGCTGATCGCGCTCGTGGCGCTGATCGTCGCGATCGTGGCGATCGCCGTGATCTTCCGCTACGTGCTCAACACGCCGCTGATCTTCAGCTTCGATCTCGCCACGATCCTGTTCGTCTGGCTGGTCTTCCTCGGGCTCGCGCCGGCGGCGCATGAGGGCTCGCACATGGCGGTCGACCTCTTCACCGCCATGCTGCCGGAAGGGATCGCGAAGGTGCTGGCGGTGATCGTGCGCCTGCTGATGATCGCGATCGCACTCTTCCTGATCCGCCACTCCTGGGACCTCGCCATGCGCACCCGGATGGAGATCGCCTCGATGCGCATCTCGATGATCTGGGTCTATCTCGCGATGCCGGTCGGCTTTGCCGTGTTCGCCGCCTACGAGGCCTGGGCGCTCGCGATGAGCGCGCTCGGCCGGCCGATCGGGAGGCACGCGCAATGAGCCCGAGCGCACTTCTCGGCGTCTTCCTGTCGCTGACCGTCATCGGCCTGCCGATCGCCTTCGTGCTGCTCGGCACGGGCATCGCGATGACGCTGATGGACCCCGACATCCTTGAGGTCGCCTATATCCAGAACATCATCGTCGGGACGCAATCCTTCCCGCTGATCGCGATCCCGTTGTTCATCCTCGCCGGCGAGCTGATGAACATCTCCGGCATCACCCGCCGGCTGATGGACTTCGCCCAGGCGCTGACCGCGAACATGATCGGCGGCCTCGCGCAGGTGAACATCGTGCTGTCGACGCTGAAGGCGGGCATGATGGGCTCGGCCAATGCCGACGCGGCCATGGACGCCAAGACCCTCGTGCCCGAGATGGTCAATCGCGGCTACAGCCCGGCCTATGCCTCGGTAGTGACGGCCGCCTCTGCCCTGATCGCGCCGATGATCCCGCCCGGCATCGGCCTCATCCTCTACGGCTTCGTCACCGACACCTCGATCGGCCAGCTCTTCATGGCCGGCATCCTGCCTGGCCTGATCATGACGGTCGCGATGATGGCGATGTCACACTGGGTCGCCAAGCGCCGTGGCTATGGCCGCGACAGCGAGCCCGTCGACAGGGCGCAGATGTGGCGCACCTTCCTCGGCTCGGTGCCGGCGCTGCTGATGCCCGTCATCATCGTGCTCGGCATCCGCGGCGGCATCTTCACTGCCTCGGAAGCCGGCGCCGTCGCCGTGGTCTATTCGCTGATCTTCTGCGTGGTCTATCGCGAATGCGGCTGGAAGGACCTCGCAAACGCACTTGCCTCGACGGCGTCGACGACCAGCGTGATCATGATCGTGCTGGCGGCATCGGCAGCGCTGAGCTGGACCCTGTCCTTCGAGCAGTTGCCGCAGAAGGTCGCGGAGATGCTGGTCGACAGCTCATCGAACCAGCTCTCCCTTTTCCTGATCGTCGCCGTGCTGCTGCTGATCGCCGGCATGTTCGTCGAGGGGACGGCGCTGATCCTGATCCTGGCGCCGATGTTCGCGCCGGCGGCGGCGAAACTGAATGTCGATCCCGTCCATTTCGGCATCTTCTTCGTCTACATGATCCATCTCGGCGGCATCACGCCACCGGTCGGGACGATCATGTTCACGACCTGCGCGATCACGCGCGTGCCGCTCCAGGACTTCATCAGGGAATCGCTGCCCTGGCTGGTGATGCTGCTCGGCATCGCGGCGCTGATCGCGGCCGTGCCGGGCACCGCGACCTGGCTCGGCTATCTCTGAACCAAAACGAAGAACGACAAAACGGGAGGAAGACCCATGACGATGAAGACGATCGCGGCCACCGCCGCACTGACCGGCCTGCTGATCGCAAGTGCGCCAGCCGTGCAGGCTCAGCAGAAGACGCCGGTACTGCGCTTCGGCCACATGAATTCGCCGACCCATATCGTCAATCTCGGCGGCCAGCGCCTCAAGGCGGCGATGGAGAAGGCGAGCGGCGGGGCTGTACAGATCGACCTGTTCCCGAGCGCCCAGCTCGGTGAGAACTCGGCCGTTCTGGAGCAGCTCACGCTCGGCTCCAACATCATCACCCAGGTCGGTCCCGGCACGATCGCGCAATATGTGCCGAACTACGCGGTCATGGTGCATCCGTTCCTGTTCAAGACCTGGGACGAGGTGAAGAAGGTCGCGGGCTCCGAGCTGGTCAAGGGCTGGGAGAAGGATCTCGTCAAGCACAACATCAAGCCGCTGTGCTTCTTCAATTTCGGCACGCGCGATCTCTACACCCGCAACAAGGCGGTGAAGACGCCGGCCGATTCCGCCGGCCTGAAGATCCGCGTGCAGCCGGTCGCGATCTATACCGAGCTGGTCAAGGCGATGGGCGGGCAGCCGACGCCGATGCCCTGGCCGGAAGTGTACAGCGCGCTCTCGCAAGGCGTGATCGACGCCGCCGAGGCGCCGCCGAATGCGATCGTCGACCAGAAGCATTTCGAGGCGGCCAAGTTCTACATGAAGACCAATCACATCCTCGACGCCTCGATCGTGGTGATGAGCCTGCGCGCCTTCAACGCGCTCAACGCAGAGCAGAAGAAGGTGCTGGAGAGCGAGGCCAACGCCGCCTGCGACTGGATGACCGAGGAGTCCAACAAGGTCTATGACGGTGCCGTCGCCGAGCTTGAGAAGCGCGGCATGACCGTCGTGTCGGATGTCGACCGTGCGGCCTTCGAGAAATCGGCGGAGTCGATCCAGAAGGCTTTTCCGGCCTGGTCGCCCAATCTCGTCGCCGATATCCGCAAGCAGCTCGGACGCTGAGCCGAAGACCGGCCGGGCGCTCGCGCGCCCGGCCATATCGGAGCCTGATCGTGACAGACGACAACGACGCCACCAGCCGCTACCGCGCCCCCGCGCTCGAAAAGGGGCTCGACATCATCGAATTGCTCGCGAGCTCGGCGAGCGGCATGTCGCTGACGGTGATCGCCAGCACGCTCGGCCGTTCCATGGGCGAGATCTACCGGATCGCGCTCGCCCTCGAAGCGCGCGGCTACATCCGCCGCGACCAGGATTCCGATCACTACGCGCTGACGCTGAAGCTCTTCGAGTTGTCGCACGAGAACCCACCGACCAATCGGCTGCTCTCGGTTGCGCTGCCGCAGATGGAGAAGCTCGCCTTCGATGCTCAGCAATCCTGCCATCTCGCCGTGCTCAGCGGTGCGCGCGTCCTGATCGTCGCCCAGGCCGATGCGCCGCGGCCGATGCACTACGCGGTTCGGCTCGGGGCGCAATTCCCTCTCGCGGAGACAAGTTCCGGCGCGGTGCTGTTCGCCTATCAGCCGGAGCATCACCGGCAGGCGCTGCTGGAGGCCAGCATCGCCTCCTTCCCGGAGCTGGCCGAGACGCTGCCCGAGCGCGCTGAGAAGGTGCTCGCTGAAGGCGGCGAGCGGCGCGAGAGCCTGGTCGTCTCCGGCGTGACCAATCTCAGCCAGCCGGTCTTCGACCATCGCGGCGTCATTGCGGCCTGCCTCACCATCCCGTTCCTCGCCCAGAAGGGCCTCGCCGTCGATGTCGACGCGGCGGAACGAGCTGTTATCGCAACCGCGGCCGGAATCTCGGCCGCACTCGGCTGGCGCGATCCGCGCCAGGCCACCGACAACGAAGGAGAAGCCGCATGAGCGGAGCGCTCTCAGGACTGCGCGTCCTCGATTTCAGCCATCTGCTGTTCGGCCCCTTCGCCACGCAGATGCTCGGCGATCTCGGCGCCGACGTGATCAAGGTCGAGCGGCCGGTCAGCGGCGACCTCTACCGGGACCTGCCGCCCTTTTTCAATCGCAAGGTCGGCGATTTCGAGAATCCGAGCTTCCTCGCCTGGAACCGCAACAAGCGCTCGCTCGCGGTCGATCTGAAGAACCCGGAAGGCAGGAAACTGCTGCAGGACATCGCCGCCACGGCCGATGTGTTCGTCCAGAATTTCCGCCCGGGCGTGCTCGATCGGCTCGGCTTCGGCTACGAGGAGTTGTCGCGGCTCAACCCACGGCTGATCTACTGCTCCGGTTCCGGCTATGGCGAGAGCGGGCCTTATCTGGAGCGCCCCGGCCAGGACCTGCTGCTGCAGGGGCTATCCGGCATCATGTCGATGACCGGGCGCGCCGGCGTCTCGCCGACGCCCCTCGGTGTCGCCATCGCCGACCAGCTCGGCTCCTACCACATGATCTACGGCATCCTCGCGGCGCTCTATCACCGCGAGAAGACCGGCCGTGGCCAGAAGGTCGAGGTCGACCTGTTCCGCGCTCTGCTCGCGCACCAGACCCAGGAGTTCGTGACGACGCTCAACACCGGCCGCGTCTTCGAACGCCCGCGTTCGGGCATCGCCCATCCCGGCATGCCGGCGCCTTTCGGGGTCTACCGGACCAAGGACGGTTATCTGAACATCGCGATGAATCCGTTCGCCCGGCTGGTCGAAGCACTGGAGGCGCCCGAGCTCTCGCGCTTCGATGATGCCGAAGCGCTGTTCGACCGGCGCGACGAGGTCCATGCCGCGATCGAAGCGGTGACGCAGACGCGCACCACCGCGGCCTGGATGGAGCGGCTGCTCGCCTTCGACCTCTGGTGCGGCGAGATCCTGCGCCAGGAGGACGTGCCGGAGGATCCGCAGGTGCAGCACATGGAGGCGTTCACCTCCTACCAGCACCCGGTGATTGGCGAGGTGAAGACGGTCAACGTGCCGATCAGCCTGTCCGAGACGCCCGGCAAGGTCGAGCGGCATGCTCCGATGGTCGGCGAGCACACGGTCGAGATCCTGGCCGAGCTCGGCTTCGACGGTGAGCGCATCGCGGCGCTGCGTGCCTCCGGCGCGGTCTGGGTCCATCCCAAGGCGGACGCGGCAGCGGCATGACCTCAATCTTCATCACAGTCGAGCGGCGCGGCTCGGTCGCGCTGCTGACCTTCTCGCGGCCCGACCAGCTCAACGCCATGAACGACGCCATGGTCGAGGAGATCGTAGCGGCGATCGCCGAGGCGGAGCGTGACGACACTGCGCGCGCCCTCGTCCTGCGCGGCGCCGGCGGCAACTTCATGGCCGGCGCCGACGTCAAGGCCTATGCCGAACAATCGGCCGAGGCCTTCCGTGACTTCCAGGGGAGCGCGGGCCGCATCTACGGCGCGCTCGAGCGCCTGGCCAAGCCGGTGATTGCCGCGATCGAGGGCTATGCGCTCGGTGGCGGCTTCGAGATCGCGCTGTCGGCCGATCTCATCGTCGCGCATCCGCAGGCGAAGCTCGGCCTGCCCGAGGTCAAGCTCGGGCTCGTCCCGGGCGGTGGCGGAACGCAACGGCTCGCCCGCAAGCTCGGGCCGAACCGGGCCGCCGAATTGCTGATGACCGGTCGCTTCGCCAGCGCGCAGGAGATGGCGAACTGGGGCGTGGTCAACCGCGTCGCGGAAGACGCGCTCGGCGAGGCATTGGCGCTGGCCGAGCAGATGGCGCGCCATCCTGCGGGCGCGCTCGCCGATCTCAAGCGCCTCAATCTCGCGGCGTGGCAGACCGGCCTCGATGCCGGGCTCGAGGCCGAGCGCGACGCGGTCTGCGCGCTCTTCCTCACCGGCGACGGCATGCAGCGCATCCGCGACTTCGTCGCGCGCTCCGAACGCAAGAAGACTGAAGGAAGCAAGGCGTGAGCATCGCTCTCGAAGGCATCACCTGGGACCACCCGCGCGGACGCGGGCCGCTGGAGAAGAGCATCGCCCGCTACCGCGGCGAACGGCCCGATGTCGCGATCTCCTGGCGGGCGCGCAGCCTGCGGGATTTCGGCGAGTTGCCGCTGGAGGAACTGGCCGGGCGCTTTGATCTCATCATCTTCGATCACCCCTTCGTCGGTCAGGCGGCGAAGCGCAGGCTGCTCGTCGACCTGACGCCGCATATCCCGGCGGAGGCGATGACTTGGCTCGATGCCGGCGCGGTCGGCCCGTCCTGGCGCTCCTATCACTGGCAGGGCGCGATCTACGGATTGCCGATCGATGCGGCGGCGCAGGTCGCCGCCTATCGGCCCGATCTGATGGAGAAGGCCGGGCGCTATCCGCCGGCGACCTTCGACCAGTTGCTGCGGTTGGCGCGGGACCTGCGCGAGCATGGCCTCTGGGTCGGTGTTCCCGCTTGCCCGATCGACGCCGTCTGCATGGTGCTGACGCTCGCAGCCAATATGGGCCAGCCGGTGACGGTCGATCGGAAGACTTTCCTCGAACGTGAATTCGGCATCGCCCTGCTGGAGCGATTGAAGGCGCTGGTCTCGCTGAGCCACCCGGATTCCGTACGGATGAATCCGATCCAGATGCTCGATCTCGCTGCGGAGAGCGATGAGGTCGCCTATGTCCCCTACACCTTCGGCTATACCAACTACTGCCGTCCGGATTCGCAAAAGCCGCTGCGCTTCGCCGATATCGTCGCGGCCGGCGATCTCGCCTGCCAGGGCACATTGCTCGGCGGCGCCGGCTTCGGCGTCACCAGCCGCTGCCGCAATGTCGCGGAGGCGGTGCGCTACGGGCTCTTTCTGTGCGCGCCGGACTATCAGCGCACGCATTACTTCGCCGATGGTGGTCAGCCCGGCGTGCTGCAGGCCTGGACCGATCCGGCTTGTGACGCGCAGAGCCTCGGCTTCTTCTCCGGCACGCTGCAGACGCTAGGCTCCGCTTATCTGCGGCCACGCTTTGCCGGCTATGTTCCGTTCTTCGAAGAAGGCGGCGTCAGGACGAACGCCTTCCTGCGTGGCGAAGGCAGCGCCGAGAACCTGGTCGGCTGGTTCAACGCCGCCTTCACCGACGCCATCCAGAACGCCTGACGCGAGGACCGACGACGATGACTGGCATCCGCCTGCGCGGCATGACCTGGGACCACCCGCGCGGCTATGATCCGCTCGTCGCCTGCTCGGCGCTCTACAAGGAGCGTGATGGCGTCGAGATCGTCTGGGAAAAGCGCTCGCTCCAGGATTTCGAATCCTTTCCCGTCGAGGAGCTGGCGCGCCGATACGATCTGATCGTCATCGACCACCCGCATGCCGGACAGGTGGCGCGCGAGGGCTGCCTGTATCCGCTCGACCAGCAGGGCTTTTCGGCGGAGCGACGCTCGATGCTCGCGGGCTCCGTCGGGCAGTCCTATCAGAGCTATGTCTTCGACGGCCGGCTCTGGGCGTTGCCGCTGGATGCGGCGGCCCAGGTCCAGGCCTGGCGGCAGGATCTCATCGGCAGCGCACCCGAAACCTGGGACGAAGTCATGATCCTGGCCCGCGCCGGCAAGGTCGTGCTGCCGTTGCGGGCGCCCCACAGTCTGATGTGCGTGATGACGCTTGCCGCCAATCTCGGCTGGAAGCCGGGCGGCATTGGTGAGGACTTCATGCCGCAAACCTTCGGCGTGCCGGTAATCGAGCGGCTCGCCGAACTGGCCGGGCATCTGGACGAGCGCTGCCTTTCATTCGATCCGATCGCAGCGCTGGACCTGATGGCGCAGAGCGACGACATCGCCTGCTGCCCGCTCGTCTATGGCTATGTCAGCTATGCCCATGCCGGTTTCCGCTCGCATCGGCTCGCATTCTCCGACATTCCGTGTCTTGGCTCGATCGGGCCGCTCGGCTCCGTCCTCGGCGGAACCGGCATCGCGGTCTCGGCGAGATCGGAGCATCCCGACGCGGCCGTGCGCTTCGCCTATTGGGTCGCCTCCGAGGCCGTGCAGCGTGGCCCCTATGCGGCATCGGGCGGCCAGCCGGGCCATGGCTCCGCCTGGCTGGATGCCGCTGTCGACCAAGCCTCCAATGGCTTCTACAGCCAGACGCGCGCGACGCTCGAAGGCGCCATGCTGAGACCCCGGCACGATGGCTACATGGCCTTTCAGGGCGGGGCTGCACGCGTGATCTCCGACGGGCTCCTCGCGAAGGCACCGGCAAGGCGGATCGTCGAGGACATCAATCGGCTGGCATGCCGGGCCAGCGGCGCGCATGAGCACTGAGCGACGAGCCTGCGTCCTCGTATAGCCTCGAGGTTCGCGGTCCAGCCTTTAGGCTTGCCCGGCGCACCACGACCGCGGCGGTGATCGCCGACTGCCTGATCTTGGCCGCGTGGCGTTCTGAGAGCGCTTCTCGCAGAGGCCGGCGGCCCGCGGCGTAGTCGGCGCGTCAGGCCACCGGCTCGTGAGCGAGCTCTCGCCCTTCCCCGAAGTCGCGGCCCGGGATCGAGGCGAGCAGCGCCTGCGTATAGGGGTGCTGCGGCTCACTGAAGACCGTGCCGATCGGCCCGGCTTCCACGACTTCGCCGCTCTTCATCACCGCGACGAGATCGCAGACCTGGGCCGCGACGCGCAGGTCGTGGGTGATGAAGACGATCGAGAGGCCGAGGCGCTGGCGCAGCTCCGCCAGCAGCTTCAGCACTTGCGCCTGCACGGAGACGTCGAGCGCCGAGACCGGCTCGTCGGCGACCAGCACCGCCGGCTCCAGCGCCAGGGCGCGGGCGAGGCCGATGCGCTGGCGCTGGCCGCCGGAGAATTCGTGTGGGTAGCGTTCGGTCGCCGCCGGGTCGAGCCCGACCAGCCCGAACAGCTCCTTTGCCCGGGCCAAAGCCTGCGGCCGCGCCATGCCATGGACGATCAGTCCTTGCGCCACTGCCTCGCCGGCCTTGCGGCGCGGGTTGAGCGAGGCGAACGGATCCTGGAACACCATCTGGATATGGCGCGTCGCCGAGCGCATCTCCTCGCGGCTGAGGCTGGCGAGGTCGATGCCGTTCAGGCGGATCTCGCCGCTCTCCGGATCGATCAGGCGCACGAGGCAGCGCGCCAGGGTCGACTTGCCCGAGCCGGATTCGCCGACGATGCCGAGCGTCGCGCCTTTGGGCAGCACCAGCGAGACGTCCTTGACCGCATGGGTGACGCGCTGGCCGCGTCCCAGAAAGCCGCCGGTGCGATAGGTTTTCGAGACGTGCGCTATCGTCATGATCGGCTCATCGGATAGCGTCCGCGCCGGCGGCGCCTTGAGCGGCGGCACCGCGGCGATCAACTGGCGAGTATAGGCGTGCTGCGGGTTGCCGAGCACCGCTTCCGTCTCGCCGGCCTCGACGACCTCGCCCTTGCTCATCACCGCGACCCGGTCGGCGATCTCGGCGACCACGCCGAAATCATGGGTGATGAACAGCACGGCCGTGCCCTTGCGGCGCTGCAGGTCGCGGATCAGCTTGAGGATCTGGGCCTGGGTGGTGACGTCGAGCGCCGTGGTCGGCTCGTCGGCGATCAGCACCTTGGGATCGAGCGCCAGCGCCATCGCGATCATGGCGCGCTGGCGCTGGCCGCCCGAGAGTTCGTGCGGATAGGCCTTGAAGGCGAGCGCCGGATCGGGGATGCGCACTTCCTCGAGCAAAGCGAGCGTGCGGGCCTTGATCTCGGCCGCCGACAGCTCGCTGTGCAGCTCGAACATCTCGCCGATCTGGTCGCCGATGCTGCGCAGCGGATTCAGCGCCGTCATTGGCTCCTGGAAGATCATGGCGATGCCGGCGCCGCGCACCTTGCGCATCTCGGCTTCGCTCAGCCCGCAGAGATCGCGTCCCTCGAATAGGATGCGGCCGCCATCGATGGTGACGCCGCCAGGCAGGAGCCGCATGATCGCGTTGGCGGTCATCGACTTGCCGGAGCCGGATTCGCCGACGACGCAGAGTATCTCGTTCGCCGCCAGCGCAAGCGAGACATTGGCCATCGCGTGCGCGCGGTCGCCGCCGGCCGGCAGCTTTACGCTGACATCATCGAGGACGAGGATCGGGCTCATCGGCTCTTCAGCCTCGGATTGAGAGCGTCGTTGAGCCCTTGCCCGACCAGCGACACGGCGAGCACGGTGACGAGGATGGCGATGCCGGGAATGGCCGAGACATACCATTGCACCCGCAGCACGTCGCGGCCGGCGCCGATCAGATTGCCCCAGGAGGCGACGTTCGGGTCGGAAAGCTTGAGGAAGGCGAGGGCGCTTTCGAGCAGGATCGCGATCGCCATCACCACACTGGCATAGACGATCACCGGCGGCAGCGCATTCGGCAGGATCTCGCCGAAGATCAGCCTGATGTCCCTGAGGCCGAGCGTCCGGCCCGCCTGCACGAATTCGCGGTTGCGCAGCGAGAGGAACTCGGCCCGCGTCAGCCTAGCCGAGGCCGGCCAGGAGACGATGCCGATCGCCACCGTCACGGTGGTGATGGTCGAGCCGAAGACGGCGACCAGCACCAGCAGCAGCAGGAAGTTCGGCAGGGTCTGGAACGCCTCGGTGACGCGCATCAGCGCGGTGTCCACGTAAGCGCCATAATAGCCGGCGAGCGCGCCGATGGTGATGCCGATCATGATCGAGATCGCTGTCGCGACGCCGCCGATCAGCAGCGAGATGCGCGCGCCATGGAAGATCTGGGCGGCGATGTCGCGGCCGGAATTGTCGGTGCCGAGCAGGAAGCGCGGATTGCTGAATGGCCAGATCAGCGGCCGCCCGGCGAGCGCCAGCGGGTCGCGCGGGTAGAGGAAGTCGGCGCTCGCGGCCATGACGAGGACGAGGATGAGCAGCACGAGGCCGATGACGGCCGGAGGGCTGCGGAAATAGAGCTTCACCAGATCCATGGCTCAGCTCCCCGTCGTGATGCGCGGGTCGAGCCGGGCATAGAGCAGGTCGACGATGAAGTTGACCGCGATCACCAGCAGCGCCGAGACGAAGACGATGCCGAGCAGCGTGTTGAGGTCGCGCTGGATCACCGATTCATAAGCGAGGCGCCCGAGACCCGGCAGCGAGAACACACTCTCGACCACGACCGAGCCGCCGAGCATGGTGCCGGCCTGCAGCCCGATCAGCGTCACCATTGGCAAGAGCGCGTTGCGCAGGACGTGGCGGACCACGACGCGCGTCTCGTCCATGCCCTTCGAGCGCGCCGTCCGGACGAAATCGAGATTGAGCACTTCGAGCATCGAGCCGCGCATGATGCGCAGATAGATCGCCATGTAGAACAGGCCGAGCGTCAGCGTCGGCAGGACGAGGTGCAGGGCGATGTCGAGCGTCCGCCGCAAGCCGGTATAGCTGACGGTGATGTCCTCGAAGCCGCCGGCCGGCAGCCATTGCAGGTAGATCGAGAAGACGACGATCGCCATCAGCCCGAACCAGAAGGTCGGCATCGCGTAGAACATCAGGCCGAGGGTGGAGATCAGCGTATCCGGCCACTTGTTGACGCCGCGCGCCGCGACGACACCCAGGATCAGCCCGAAGAAGAAGGCGAAGGAGAGCGACGCCGTCATCAGGAGGATGGTCGCCGGCAGGCGCTCGGCGATCACCGTCGCCACCGGCTTGCCGTAGA
The DNA here is from genome assembly GCA_005502805.1 of Rhizobiales bacterium 2SD. GTDB lineage: Bacteria > Pseudomonadota > Alphaproteobacteria > Rhizobiales > Beijerinckiaceae > Allobosea. The sequence goes on from SCMY01000006.1 coordinate 315,360, forward strand.
TCGCGGAGAAGCCGAGATCGAGCCGGACCAGCCGCCAGAGATAATTGCCGAGCTGGGCCCAGACCGAGAGGTCGAGCCCGTAGAATTCGCGCAACTGCTTGGCGGTGGCTGCGTCGCCCCCGCCCATCTGCGCCATCAGCGCATCGACGGTGTCGCCGGGCGCGAGCTGCAACAGCAGGAAGACCCCGATCAGGATCAGGAACAGGGTCGGGATCGAGGCGGCAAGACGCCGCCCCGCGAGACTTAGAACACGCATGGCAACTGGCCGTACTGGGCTGACAACGTCGGCGAGAGCGTCACTCCGCCAACCAAAGATCGTGCCAGGAGGACGAGCCCCAGCGCGGCGTGTTGGAGTGGTTGCGGGCCTTGGCGCTGATCGCGGTCAGGAAGATCTGCTCGATCGGCGTCCAGATCGGCAGCTCGGTATTGGCGCGCCGGACGAAGTCGCCATAGAGCGCCTTGCGTTTGGCCGCATCGACCTCAGTCGCGGCGTCGTCGATGATCTTGTCGATGGTCGGGTCGGTCCAGTCCCACTGATTGGTCCAGGGCGCGCCCTTGGGCTGGCCCGAGCGGTACCACACCGTGGTCGAGACGGCCGGATCGTTGCGGTACTGGTGCCAGCCGGTGGCGAGATCGAAGGCGTGGTCGTCATAGACCTGCTTCAGGAAGCCGCCGCCATCGGTGCGGACGATGTCGACCTTGATGCCGACATCGGCGAGCGACTGCTGGATGAAGGTTGCGAACAGCGAAACGTCCTCGCCCCAGGGCGCGGGCAGCAGCCGCAGCGAGAAGCGCGTCCCGCCGGCGCCGGGCTTGAAGCCGGCCTCGTCGAGCAGCTTGGCGGCGAGCTTCTTGTCGAACGGGTACTGCGGACCGTTGTCGGCCGGGTAGAAGTCGGTCGAAACCGAGGGGATCGGCCCGGTGCCGCGCTTGGCGAAGTCGCCGAGGAAGTTCTCGATGAAGAAGGGGATGTCGAGCGCATGCGCGATGGCGCGGCGGACACGGATGTCGGCTAGCTCCTTCCGGCGGAAGTTGAACTCGATCGTGTTGGTGCGGGCGTTGCCCTCATTGCCCTTGGTCGAGACGATGAAGCGCGGGTCCTTGCCGAGGCGGGCCGAGTCCGAGATCGTCAGGCCCGAGAACGGGCTGTAATGGATCTGCCCGGCTTCCATCTGGGCGGCGGCGGCGGCGCGGTCGGTGACCACGCGCCAGACGATCCGGTCGAGATAGGGCGCATTGGCGCGCCAGTAGTTCGCATTGCGCTCGGCGATGACGTGCTGGCCGCGCTCATACTGCACGAACTTGAACGGGCCGGTGCCGACTGGCGCGAGATTGACCGGGTTCTGGCGGATGTCGCCCTTGCCCTCGTAGAGATGGCGCGGCGAGACATAGCCGAGATCGGGCAGCGCCCGCAGCAAGAGGTTGAGCGGCATCGGGCGCTCATAGCGGAACACCGCCGTCAGCGGGTCGGGCGTATCGACCGCGGTGAGGAAGAGCTGCAGGGTGGTGCCGTAGTTCAGGATCTTCTTCCACATCTCCATCGCGGTGAACTGCACGTCGGCGGAGGTGAAGGGCTTGCCGTCATGCCAGGTCACGCCGGGGCGGAGCTTGAAGGTGATGGTCTTGCCATCGGGCGAGGCTTCCCAGCTCTCGGCGAGCACGCCGACTGGCTGGCCCTTGGCGTCGAGATCGACCAGCTGCTCCTGGATCTTGCCGCCGATGATGTAGACGCCGGTCGAGGCCTGCAGGCTCGGATTGAGCTGACGCTGCTCGGCGCCGTAATGAACAGTGAAGACGCCGCCCTTGCGCGGCGTCTCCTGGGCAAAGGAGCGCATCGGGAACAGCACGCTGGAGGCGATGGCGGCGCTGGTCTTCAGCGCGGCGCGGCGGGTCATATCCATGGATGGTCTCCTGGGGCCGGCGTGCAGGCCGGGCACGATGCGGGCGTCACAAGGCCCCGTCAATGCGACGGGGCCGTTCTCGGATTTGGGGAAAGCCGCACTATTGCGGCAGGAAGCTCACGATCAGGCCATTGGCCGAGGCAGCCGGGACGCTGAGCGCCGCACCATGGCGGACGCCGACCGAGCCGAGCGCCTTGGCCGCGCCGTCGAGATCGGTGCTCGCCAGCACGATCGCCGCGGCTCCGCCAGGCGCCGCGCCGACCCGTACCGCCTCCGGATAGCGCCGCGCGAGGCCGGCCGCGTCGTAGAACAGGAAGTCGGCGCGCTTGCCGCCGGAGGGCACCAGCCAGCCATCGTCCTGCTGCTTTACCGGCTCGTCGATCAGCCGGCTCAAATGCTCGGCCGCGGCCTTGGGATCGTCGGCGAGCACCTCGACGCGGATGATCCGGCTCGCGCCATTGGCGTGGCTCTGCAGCTCTGGAATCCAGACCGTGTCGCGGGTCAGGTGCTGGCAGGCGAAGATGCGCAGGCTGCCGGGGGTCTCGTCGAGCGGCCAGCGGAAGACGTTGAACTTGGCCTCGCCCTTGCCGCCATTGGGCAGGTCGACCGGGCGGCCGAAATGAACCGGGCCGAGCGGCTCGAGGCCACGGCTCTTGAGCTCGTCCGCCCCGGCGGCGGCGTCATCGGTGGTAAAGGCGGCCCGCTCGATGCCCTCGCGCTCTTTGAGGAAGTCACGGGTCGGCTTGTTATGCTCGGTCTCGGCCAGGATGCCGAGCAGCTCGACATAATCGTCGCCGAACATGATCGTGTAGTTGCCGCTGCCGAGGATGGCCGAATGCGTGCCGCGCGGCGAGACGGTGAAGCCGAGGCTCTGCCATTGCCGGGCCGAGGCGTCGAGATCGCGAACCGTCACCACGACATGGTCGAGACCGAGAATATGCTTGAGCGGCATGACGCCCCCTTGTGACCAGAACCCAACGGAAGGGAGAGTTCATCCGAACGGAAGTTAGGGCGCAACCGTTTCGGGATGACAATTCCAGCAGCCCCCGCTGCGCCGGAGACATAGCGCCGGGAGAATAGAATTTTCAAGGAACCGAGAGGAGAAGCTGAAATTTGGTAGAATCTATTCGTTCTAGTCGGGACGTATAGAAAACTATTCTCAGTCGGATGAACGGCTGGGAAAGGCCTGCTTGCAGCCCGGCGGACATGGCGGCAAGGATAAGGCAGGTCTGGTTACGCGGGCCCTCGCTCATTCATGCTCAGCCGAAAGACGCCGCCGATGACTGCCCCTTCCCCTGTCACCTGGCCACCCTCGCTCTGGGCCGCGACAGCCCGGCCCGGCCCGGTGCTCGGGACGCTCGAAGGTGCGATCGAGAGCGACGTCGTGGTGATCGGCGCCGGCTTCACAGGGCTTTCGACCGCGATCCACCTGCGCGAGAGCGGCGTCGGCGTCACCATCCTGGAGGCGGCCGAGCCGGGCTGGGGCGCCTCAGGCCGCAATAACGGTCAGGTCATTCCGACGCTCGCCGGCCATGACCCCTCCGCCATGACAGCCCGGCATGGCGAGGCCGGCGAGCGCTTCAACGCCGTGCTGCGCGACGCCGCGCAATATCTCTTCGACCTCGTGCGCAAATACGAGATCCCGGCCGAGGTCGAGCAGGCCGGCTGGGTCCAGCCGGTGCATTCGCCGGGGCGCTTCAAACTCGCCGAGAAGCGCGTCCGGGAATGGTCGGCGATCGGCGCGCCGGTCGAGCTGCTCGATCGCGAGGCGACGGCGGAGATGCTCGGCTCGGATGCCTGGTTCGGCGGGTTCTGGAACCGTACCGGTGGTCATATCAACCCGCTTGCCTTGACCCGTGGCCTGGCCGAGGTCGCGCTCAAGCTCGGCACTACCATCCATGCGCGCTCGCCGGCCGTGAGCATGGCGCATCAGAATGGCCGCTGGCTGGTGACGACGGCCAAGGGTTCGGTGACGGCGCGGGCGCTCGTGCTGGCGACCAACGCCTATACCGGCGAGTTCGAGCCCGGGCTTGCCCCCGAGATCGCCAATGAGGTGATCCCGGTCCTGTCCTGGCAGATGGCGACCAGGCCGGTCAGCGACAACATCGCCAAGACCGTGATCCCCGGCCGACAGGCGATGTCGGACACGCATCGCGAGCTTTATTTTGCCCGCTGGGACGCCCGCAATCGTCTGGTCACTGGCGGCGCCGCGATCCTGCCCGGAGCGGGCGGCGCCAATCTGCGCCCGACCGTCGCGGCGCGGCTGAAGCGGCTCTGGCCGCAGCTCGGCGATGTCGAGTTCGACTATGTCTGGTCCGGCTATGTCGGGATGACCCCCGATAATCTGCTGCAGCCGCAGGTGCCGGGCTATCCGCGCATCCACCAGCTCGGGCCGAACGGTTTTGGCTGGGTCGGCTGCAATGGCCGTGCCGTCGCGCTGTCGATCTCGCTCGGCCGCGAACTGGCCAAGGCGACGCAGGGTGTAGCGCTGGAGACCCTCGGCCTGCCGCTCTCGAGCCCGAAGCCGCAGCCCTTCCAGGGTCTGATCCGCCGGATCGCGCCGCTCGCCCTGCCGCTCTATCGCAGGCTGGACGCACAGGAGATCTAGAGCATTTTCGAGCGAAGTGGACACCGGTTCGCGTGAAGAAAATGCGATAAAACAAAGACCTAGAGCAGGTCCGCGATTCGGGGAATTTTGGAGCTGCTCCAGGATGCCTGTCGACGCGGCGGCGAGAGGCTGCGTATCGCAGCGGCTTTCGCGATGCGTGGTCGCTCAGGGTGACGCCTGCGCCTGCCGGGTCGCGCGCAACACTTCGCGTGGCAGCGCGCCGGTCTGACGTTCGACCATGCGGTGCACGATCGGCGGCTCGGGCCCGATATGCAGTCCCCTGACCCGGTCGCCGATCTCGGCGTCGGCCTGGGTGGCCCGCTGGGCCTGGCGGACATATTCGACCCAGGTCGGGCTGTCATAGCGCTCGATCCAGAGCTCGGCATCGGTCAGGTCGCGCAGCAGCGACCAGTGACGGGCGCCGTCGCGCCGGCGGATGCGCCGGCGCTCCTCCATCGCCTTCAGGAACTCGACCACGTCTTCCTGCCGGATCCGCCATTCGATGGTGACGAAGACCGGGCCGCTGCGCGGCTCGATATCGACCGCGACCGTAGGCTCGCGCCAGCGGCTGAGCGGATCGAGATTGAGCGCTTCGAGCGGGGGCAACTGGTAGCGCAGTCCGATGGCTGCACCGAAGACGAGCGCCGCCGCCGCCGCGATGAGGCCGCCGGCCGGTCCGGAATGGAGGGTGACCCAGCCCCAGGCCCAGCTGCCCGCGGCCATGCCGCCGAAGGCTGCCATCTGATAGAGCGCGAGCGCGCGCCCTACCACCCAGCGCGGCGCCGACAGCTGCACTGTCGAGTTGAAGGTCGAGAGCGCCAGCACCCAGCAGGCGCCGCCAACCGCAAGCGCCGGCATGGTGAGCCACAGGGTTGGGCTCAGCCCCACCACCAGGGCCGCAGCCGCATAGGCCAGGAAGGTCAGGCGCACGAGGGTCTCGGTGCTGAAACGGCGGCGCAGCCGGGCGCTGACGAACGCTCCGGCGACCGCGCCGGCGCCGAAAGCTCCCAGCAGGACGCCGAATGTCAGCGGGCCGCCGCGCACGAGGTCGCGTGCGACCAGCGGCATCAAAGCGAGACCGACAATGCCGCCGAAGCCGAAGAGGAAGGCGCGCAGAATGACGGCGCGGATATTGGGCGACATCGCGACATAGCGCAGACCAGCGCTCATCGCGAGCCAGAACGTCTCGCGCGGCAGCACGCGCTCGACATGCGGCGGCTGCCAGCGCGCCAGCACGGCGAGCAAGCCGATATAGCTGAAGGCATTGACGAGGAAGGCGGCGACCGCGCCGAAGGCGGCGACGATGGCGCCGCCGATCGCCGGGCCGACGCTGCGGGCGATATTGAAGGCGACGCTGTTCAATGTCACCGCCGCCGGCACCTCGGGGCGCGGCACCATGTCGCCGACCGAGGACTGCCAGGCCGGATTGTTGAGCGCGTTGCCGCAACCGAGCAGGAACGTGAATGTCAGGAGCAGCCAGGGCGAGAGCAGCCCATACCAGGCGAAGACCGCCAGCATGATCGAAACTGCGAGCATGAAGCCCTGCGCCGTCAGCAGGATGCGGCGGCGGTCGTAATTATCCGCGATCGCGCCGGCGGCAAGCGAGAAGATCATCACCGGCAGCGTGGTCGAGGCCTGGACGAGCGCGACCATGTCCGGCGAATCGGAGATCGAGGTCATCAGCCAGGCGGCGCCGACCATCTGGACGAGGCCGCCGAAATTCGAGACGAGGCTTGCGATCCAGACCGCACGGAAGATCGGATGGCGCAACGGCGCAAACGCCGAATAGGGGCCGTGATGAGGCTTCAGGCCCGCGGCGGCGAGGTCGGCTTCGGCGGTCTCGGCCGTGGTCTGCGTGGCGGGCTCTTGCGGCATGTCACAGTTAGAGCATGCCGGCGGGCAATTGGAAGCCGAGCTTCGCCATTCTCCGGCATCGGATGACTACCGGAAGCCGAACAGCTCGGCCGGGTTGTCGACGAGGATACGCTTGCGAAAGTGCTCATCGAGCACGATCTCGCCGAGCAGGTCGACCAGTTCGCCGTCATCGGGCATCGGGCCGTGCAGATTCACATGCGGCCAGTCGCTGCCCCAGACGATGCGCTCCGGTGCATGGTTGACCAGGCTCGCCGGGATGGCGAGCGCGTCGCGATAGGGCGGCCCCTCGGCCGAGAGCCGGTCGGCGCCGCTGATCTTGACCCAGATATTGCCTCTGTCGAGCAGGCGGCGTAGCGCCATGAGCGCCGGTCCGTCGGCGCCCTCTGCCACGGGCGGGCGGGCCATGTGGTCGATGACCACGGTGGCGTCGATGCTGCCGATGAAATCGGCGTAGCGGACGATGTCGTGCCCGGCGACATGGATCGCGACATGCCAGCCGAAGGGCTTCACTTTGGCGATCATCTCCTGCACGGCCGCAAGATCGGGCGCTCCGCCCAGATGGGCCATGAAGTTGAAGCGCGCGCCGCAGAAGCCGGCGGCGTCGAATTCGGCGATCATCTCATGGCTGTCGCTGGAACGGATGAGCGCGACGCCGCGATAGCGCCCGGGATTCTCGCGCAGCGCCGCCAGCACCGGGCGATGGTCGAAACCGTGCCCCTGGCTCTGCACGATCACAGCGCGCGAGAAGCCGAGGCGATCATGCAGCGATCTCAGCGCTGTTTCGGGGGCTTCGCTCGGCGTGAAGCTGCGCCCCTCGGGCAGCGGGAAGCGCATGAAGGGGCCGAAGATGTGGCAATGGCTGTCGCAGGCGCCGGCCGGCAGGGCGAAACCCGGCTTGCGTGGATTGAGGTTCGGTGGCGGGCCGTCGGGCGTCGAGGTCATCCGGAAAAAGCCTTTCAGTCGCAGCGCGCGATCATGCCGCCGTCGACGACGAGTTCGGTGCCGGTGATGAAGCGCGCCTCGTCCGAAGCGAGGAATAGCGCGGCATAGGCGGTGTCCCGGCCATCGCCCATGAAGCCGAGCGGGATGCGCGCCTGTCGCGCCGCCAGCAGCGCTTCGACATCGCCGCCGCTGCGCTGCTTGGCGAGACGGGTCTCGACCATCGGCGTGTGCATCTGGCCGGGGACGACGGTGTTCACGCGGATGCGCTTGCGCGCATATTCGACCGCCGTGACGCGCGAGAACTGGATGATCGCCGCCTTCGCAGAGGCGTAGGCGACCTGGGCCGCGCCGGTCCAGCGCAGGCCCGAGGTCGAGGCGGTGTTAACGATCGCGCCGCCGCCGGTTGCCTCCATCACCGGGATGGCGTGCTTGCAGGTCAGGAAGACGCTGGTCAGGTTGACCTCGATCTGGGCGCGCCAGCGTTCCTCGCTCAGGGCCACCGCTCCGCCTGGCGCCGAGCCGCCGACATTGTTGACGAGGATGTCGATCGTGCCGAATCGCTCGACGCAGGCGCGGATCGCGACCTCGACTTGCGCGCCATCGGTCGCGTCGCAGAGATGGGTGGCGATGGTGCCGCCCTCCGCTTCGACGCGCGCTACCGTCTCGACCATCGTCTCGGCCTCGAGGTCGACGGCGAAGACGCGCGCGCCCTCGCGGGCGAAGAGCACGGCGGCGGCTCGCCCATTGCCCCAGCCCGGGCCGACGCAACCAGCGCCGGTGATGAAGGCGACCTTGCCGGCGAGCCGGCCCCGGCCCTGAGGTTCGCTCACAGCGCCAGCTCCGGTACTTCGCCGTCCGGCAGGCCGATCTCGAAGGCGTTGAGCGTCATCGAGACCAGCGCGTAGTAGCCGAGCACGCCGACCAGCTCGACCGTGCCGGCCTCGCCGAGCGCGGCCACCGCCGCCTCATGGATTGGCTGCGGCACGGCGTGGCGCTCGATCAGCGCCGCAGCGTAGTCATAGACGGCCGCAGCGCGCGGATCGGTGAAGGTGGGCCTGCGCCGCTCGGCGATGGCGTCGATAACGGCGGCGTCGATCCCAGCCTTCAGCGCCTCGCGCTTGTGCACGAACCACTCGTAGTGGCTGGTCCAGTGTCGCGCCGTCACCAGGATGGCGAGCTCGGACAAAGCTGGACCGAGGCTGGTGTCATAGCGCAGGAACTCGCCGAGGCGCTGCGCCCGGGCACCGAATTCGGGACTGTGGATCCAGGCCCGGAGCGGCGCCGGCATGCGGCCGCGCTTGCCGGAGGCGGCCGCTTCTACCGTGCGCTTCTGTTCCGGCGTCATCGCCTCGGGCTCGACGGTGCTGATCCGCATGGCGCCTTGTCTCCTCCAGGCTCGATCAGGCGCGCCGGTAGGGCGCATAGAGATTGACCATCGCAGGCGTCGCACCACCACGGGTGAACAGCGAGGTGAGGTCGGTCATCTCGACCGGCCGCGCGAAAGCGGCCAGCACCCAGGTGAATCTGCCATCGTCGAACAATCGCAATTGGCAGAGCCCTTCCATGTGTCTGGAGGTCTGCCGCAGTGCAGACAGAACATCGCCTGGGCGCGCCGAATAGCGTGCCAGGCCGAGGCGGCAGATCGTCTCGGCGGCTGGAGCAAGCGCTTCGCCGGGATCGACTTGCTCGGCGACGACACGCTGCCGCCCGAGCGTTCGTGGCAAGATGCGTTGACTCCACGGCGTGGAGTTCGCACCGGAGACTGCGACATAGGCGGGATCGGCCAGCGCCGCGGTCGAGGACAGGTCGTAGATTGCCAGCCAGCGTGGCCAGCCGGAGAGGCACACCCAGCGCGAACCGGTTTCGAAGCCGGGCAGGCCGAGCCGCTGCGGCAGATGCTCGCTGTCGTACCAATCGTGGAATTCCTCCTCCAGCGTCGCCGGAGGCTCCATCATCACGAGCAGCAGGCCCCTAGCCATGGCTGCGCTCCTCTTCTCGCAGCAGGTTGCCGAAGAAGGCGAGCAATCGCTCCGCCATCTCGGCCGGAGCCTGCATCGGCATGATGTGGCCGCTCTCGATCAGCGCGAATTCAGCGCCGCCAACACTGCGCGAGAGCCGCTCGATCTCGGCCGGCGGCCGCAGCACGTCGTGGTGGCCGGCGAGGAACAGACAGGGCTGCGTGAGTTCCGGCAGGCGCTTGACGATATCGGCATCCGCGAGGGCGAGATTGGCCGCCGCATAGCTCGCCGCGTCGGTCGCGAGAAAGCGGTTCCGATAGCGCGCGAACGCCGCTTCGTCCCGGCGCAGGGTAGGCGGGTAGGAGCGCAGCAAGCTCGCCTCGGCGATCGCGGCCATGCCCTCGGTGCGCGCCCGCATAGCTCGTTCCTGGAGATAGGCGCGGCGCTCGGCCGGAACAGCGAGCGCTGGGGCGCAAAGAGCAAGCGCGGCGACCGCCTCCGGATACCGCAGGGTCGCCGCCACGGCGATGGCCGCTCCGGCCGCGACACCGACGAGCCGGCAAGGCTCGCTGCCGAAGGCCTCAGCGATCAGAGCCAGAAGGAGATCGGCCTCGCCAGCCAAGCTGACCGTTTCCTGCGCCGGCGCTGACCCGCCACAGCCACGCTGGTCATAGGCCAGAACCCGGTAAGCGCCCGTCAGATGCGGGATGAGCAGCTCGAAGCTGTCGAGCGATCCGCCGAGCTCATGGATGAGGACGAGCGGCCTGCCAGTGCCCATGACGCGGGCGTGCACGGCTTGCGCCTCCGCAACGAGCGACATCATCGTCTCAGTTCGGCTTGACACCCGCGGCCTTCACGACCTCGGCCCATTTGTCGATCTCGCTGCGGATATAGGCGGCGAACTCGTCCGGCGTATTGCCGACGACGACGGCGCCCTGCAGCGCGAGCTTCTCCTTCACCTCGGGAGACTTCAGCGCCTCGACCAGTGCGGCATGCAGCTTCTGAACGATCGGCTGCGGCGTCCTGGGTGGCGCGACGATGCCGTACCAGTTGTCGGCGACGACCTTGGGCAGGCCGAGCTCGGCCGTGGTCGGCAGCTCCGGCAGGCTGTCCGAACGCTTGGCCGAGCCGATCGCGACGGCCTTGATCGTGCCGGCCTGGACATGCGGCAGCAGCACCGCGATGTCCATGAACATCAGGTCGACCTGTCCCGCCAAAAGGTCGGTGACCGCCGGCGCGGCGCCGCGATAGGGCACATGCGCCATCTCGACCTTGCCGTACTGCTTGAGCAGCTCGCCGGCGAGATGCGGCATGCTGCCGGCGCCGGATGAGGCGTAGTTCAGCGAATTCGGCTTGGCCTTCGCCAGAGCGAGCAGCTCCGGCAGCGTCTTCACCGGGACATTCTTGCCGACGACCAGCAACTCGGGGACGCTCGCCGCCAGCGTCAGCGCCTGGAGATCCTTGCGGGGATCGTAGCCGATCGCTTCCTGCATGCTGACGCTGATCGCCAGCGCGCCGGCCGTGCTGATGCCGATCGTGTAGCCGTCCGGCTCGGCCTGGGCGACGGCCTTGGTCCCGACCGCGCCGCCTGCCCCGGCGCGGTTGTCGATCACGACCGGCTGCTTGACGATCCCTTGCATCTTCTCGGCGACGGCACGAGCGATCGTGTCGGCCGGGCCGCCGGCTGCGAACGGAACGACGAGCCGGATCGGCTTGCTCGGGAAATCCTGCGCCTGTGCCGTCACGGGCAAAAGCAGCGTGGTGGCGAGCAGGGCCGCGGTGAGCAGCAAACGCATCGGGATCTCCCTGAGGCGCGAGCTTCTGGCCGCTCGCTTCCCCGGACTATCGCTGGTGATATCTCCTATGACAAAAATCGTCTTGTAATAGGCAGTAATGCCAATGCGGCATATCTTGATCTCATCCGTTTCCGGGAGGAACGATGGACTCGCGCAAGCTCAGATATTTCGCGGTGACGGCCCGGCTCGGCAGCTTCAGCCGCGCCGCGGAGGAGCTGCGCGTGGCCCAGCCGGCACTGAGCCGCCGCATCCGCGAGATCGAGGACGAGCTCGGCCAGCCCCTGTTCAGCCGGCACGGCCGCGGCGTGCGCCTGACGCCCTTCGGCGCCTCCGTCCTGCAGAAGGCCGAGGAGATCGAGCACCTGATCGGATCGATCCGGCAGGAGGCCCGCCAGCATTATCCGCTGCAGGGCAAGGTCGCGCTGGGCTTGCCGCCGGCCGCGGCGCTGCGTATCGGGCCGCCGCTGGCGGCGCGTATCCGTGAGGCCTATCCGCATGTGGTGCTCAGCCTGCGCGACGGCGTCAGCTCGCTGATCCAGGAATGGCTCATCGGCGGGCGCATCGACCTCGGCGTCACCTACAACGCCACCCCGGTCGACGGGTTGGAGACCATGCCCGTGCTGCGCGAGCGGGCCGTGCTGGTCGGCCCGCCCACGGATGCCACGGCGGATGGCGCGGACGAGCCGATCCGGCTGCGCGACATCGCCGGCCTGCCGCTGATCATGCCGAGCCTGCCGCACAACAACCGCCGGGTACTGGAGGATGCCGCCGCCCGGCATGAGGTCCGGCTCGTCATCAGGACCGAGGTCGACAGCGTTGCGCTGACCAAGGCCATGGTGCGGGATGGGCAAGGCTACACCATCCTGTCGCACGCCTCGGTCGAAGACGAGGTCAGACGCGGTGAACTCAGCCGGCGCGTCATCGACAGCCCGCCCGTCTTCGCTGACTTGTCGCTGGTCGCGACAAAGGCGGCGCTGAGCGAGCCGCTGAAGCGGCACGTTGCATTCGAACTGCGCCGATTGCTGATCGAGCTCTGCGAGGCCGGCGCCTGGCCCGAGGCGAGCCTGCTTGCGTCGAAGACCGCCATGCCCTGAACAGCTAGGCTACGTGTCGCCGCGCCAGGAACAGCTGCTCGAATTCAACTGCGGGAAGCGGCCGGCCGAACTGATAACCCTGCCCTTCGTCGCAGCCCATGCCCCTGAGGCAGTTGGCGGTTTCGAAGTCCTCGACGCCTTCGGCGATGATCGACAGGCCGAGCGATCGGCCGAGATCGATCGTGGCGCGGACGATGGCGGCGTCCCCGCTGTCATTCAGCAACTGGCGCACGAAGGTCTGGTCGATCTTAAGCGTGTCAAGCGGGAACGCCTTGAGATAGCTCAGGCTGCCATAGCCGGTCCCGAAATCGTCGAAGGCGATCTTGACGCCGCGTGCACGGATCTCGCGAAACGTCTTCTGCGCCTTCTCTGCGTCCTCGATCAGGATGCCTTCGGTGACTTCCAGTTCGAGCAGCTCCGGGGCGAGCCCGCTTTCGTCGAGCAGCGCGGCAACCGTGTCCTGCAAGTCGCCGCTCTGTAGCTGGGAAGGCGACAGGTTGACGCCGATCCGGATCGGCGTACCCGCCACCTGCCATTGCCGCGACTGCTGGCAGGCCGTAGCCAGAACCCAGTTCGCGACCGCATCGGATAAAGGCGAGTTGTTCAGCACCGGGATGAATTGCGCAGGCGGTACCAGCCCCCGCACGGGGTGGCGCCAGCGGATCAGGGCTTCCGCTCCGATCACGCTTCGATCCGAAAGAAGCACTTGCGGCTGATAGAACAGTTCGAACTGATTTTTCTCGAGAGCGACACGGAGCTCGGCTTCAAGGGCCATGTGCTCCGCGATCCTGTCGCGCATGGCAGCCGTGAAGCCGATCGGCTGCTCTTCGCGGGTCAGTATCGCTGCCTCGAGCGCCAGATGGGCGTTTCCGATCAGGTGATCGGCGCTCCAGCCCGGTTCGATCAGGGCATAGCCGATGCGTACCGTCACCCGCTGGCGCCACTCGCCGAAGACGAGTGCGGCGGATCCAAAGTCCCGCGCAACGTCGTTCGCCACTGCCGCTGCGAGCTCTCTGGGTACGATCAGAGCGAACTCGTCGTCGGCGAAGCGGGCGGCGTCGGCGTTGGCCGGCATCAGCGCGCGCAGCCGCTTGGAGAATGCGACCAGCACCTGATCACCGAACTCGCGCCCATGGATGTCGCTGAAGTGGTGGAAGCGGTCGATGCCGATCAGGACCACGGCCGACATGCCGCCCTCTCCGAGCTCCGCAGCGAGACGCTCCCCGAGCCTGTGCCGGTTGAGCAGCCCGGTGAGGTCGTCGTGCTCGGCGAGATAGCGGATTCGCTCGCGCTCGCGCTGCTTGATGGTGATGTCGCGCAGGACAAGGCCGAGCTGCCGCCCGTCAGTGCCCTGCCAGCTGGAGACGCTCGCTTCCAGGGCGAAGCGTTCGCCGTCACGCCGGAGGCCGACTAGATCGAGAACGTGATTCTCCGCTGCTTTCGTCGCAGCTGCGTCGCGCAGGCGGGCGAGCTGCGACGGCGCGGCATCCCCGGCGCCGGCAAGGCAGGCGGTGAAAGCCCTGCCGAGCGCATCCTCTTCCGGATAGCCGAAAATTTTGGTTGCGCCCGGGTTCCAGAAGACGATGCGCCCCTGATCGTCGAGGCATACCAGCCCGTCTCCCAGCGACATCGCAATGCGTTGAAAACGTCGCTCGGCGATGCCGCGCAGGAGGCCGCGCAAGTCGATTTCATAAAGTGCGATGGCGATCAGATTGGCGCCGAGCAGGAGATGCCAGCTGCTCGTGTCGACGATGATCGGCCAGGTTGCCTGGATGAGGAGCGCACCGATCTCCAGTGAAGCCGCCGTCCCCAACACGACCGCGACGCGCGTTCGCGCGCGGGTTCGCCGCCAGAGCAGAGCCATCCCCGCGAGAATGGCGACAATTCCGGCGAGTGACAGCGGCAAACCGGTGCTCTGCAGGTCGCGGCCCTGCAGCAGCGATTCGGCGGCCAGCAATTGCAGCATGGAGCCCGGAATGACCCGACCATTGGGGACGTTGAAGCGGTCGCCGAGCTCGACGGCCGTTCCGGCGACGATGACCTTCCGGCCTTTGAGCCGCGCCAGCGCTTGCGGCTCGCCATCGAGTACCGCGGCGTAGGACACCGCCGGCACCGTATCGGTCCTGATGCTGAAATCGATTCGGAATGGCGGCGCCCGCTCGTCGTGGCGACCGACCAGCAATGCACCGAACGACGGCAGGAACTCGCCGATGTGCGCACCAAGGCCATAGCGACGTACCAGACCGTCGGACTCGGGCAGGACATTGACCACGGCTGGCCAGCTATGGGCCGCGAACTCCGGCAAAGGCCGGTTCACATGCAATGTCACCCCGCGGTTGAGGTCGCCGGCCCTCTGCTGGAAGGCCGCCAGCACGACGGAGCCGCCGGCTTTCGCCAGCGCCTCCGCGAAAGCCGCATCATCGGTCGCGTTGGAGCGGGCGCTGAAATCGACGTCGAACAGGATCTCGGTGACGCCTGCCGCCTCGAGCTGCTCGATCAGTTTTGCGTGATGGCGGCGCGGCCACGGCCAGACACCGATCTTCGCGAGCGAAGGAGCGTCGATCTCGACCAGTGCGATGGTTTCGCTGGCCGGACGCTTCGGCCAGAGAAAACGCTTGTCGACGATGAGATCCGCAAGCGCCGCTGGCAGGCCGAGGAGCCAGGCCAGCGCAAGCAACCCGAAGGCAATGAGGTGTGGCCGATACAGCGTCACGTTCGTCTGCCACCCTACCGGGTATCGAGGTCACTCAGCTCAACGCTAGCCGGGAAAAGCTGACGATTCCGTCAAGATGGTCAGCGTAGGGACTTCCCGCCGCCATTCCCGCCGAGACCCGCTCCCACCTTCACGACGCTCGAGTTCGAGCCGCCATTCCCGTTCCCGCCGGCATTGGCGTTGGCGTTCCCGCCGGCGTTGCCGTTGGCGGCTCCGCCGGCATTGGCGTTGCTGTTCCCGCCGGTGTTGGCGTTGCCGCTCCTGCCGGTGTTGGCGTTGCCGTTCCCGCCGGCATTGGCGTTGCCGCTCCCGCCGGCATTGGCGTTGCCGTTCCCGCCGGCATTGGCGTTGCCGTTCCCGCCGGCATTGGCGTTGCCGTTCCCGCCGGCATTGGCGTTGCCGTTTCCGGCGGCGTTGCCGTTGGCGTTCCCGCCGGCGTTGCCGTTGCCGTTCCCGCCGGTATTGCCGTTGGCGTTCCCGCCGGCATTGCCGTTGCCGTTCCCGCCGGCATTGCCGTTGCCGTTCCCGCCTGCGTTGCCGTTGCCGTTCCCGCCGGCATTGCCGTTGCTGTTTCCGCCGGCATTGGCGTTGCCGTTCCCGCCGGCATTGGCGTTGGCGTTCCCGCCGGCATTGCCGTTGGCGTTCCCGCCTCCGTTGCCGTTGCCGTTCCCGCCGGCGTTGGCGTTGCCGTTTCCGCCGGCGTTGCCGTTGGCATTCCCGCCGGCGCTTCCGCTTCCGCCGGCGTTGTCATTGCCGCCGCTATTGCCGTTGCCACCGGCGTTGCCCTTGTCGTTTCCGCCGAAATTGCCGCTCCCCGGGAGCTTCGTGGCGCCGCCGATCTTGCCGTTGGCGCCCACGCCGTCAGCACGACTGTTCGCCTGGCCATTGACGTTAGCCAAAGCCTTGGTGGCGGGATCCGGATTCCCGGTTCGCTGGCCATTGTTCGAGGTCCCGGCAGCCGGAGACAGCTCCCCTGTCGACCAGAACGTGGCTTGCCCACGTCCAGCAGAAATGGCTCCTTCGCCAGCGCCTCGTGCCAATCCTCTGGTCACAGCATGAATATTGATCTTGGCTTCGCCCAGGGTCGTGCCGATGCGCACCGTTCCACCATTGACGGAAACGGCCTTGCCAGCTCTCTCATTGCCCCCGGCCCGACGCTCTTCCCGGCCTGCGCCAACAGGTGCCGGCAAGCCGTCGCGAGGGATGGAAAGCGGACGGATAGACGGGGTGCGCGGCGCGCCTTGCTGGGTTGGGCTGAACTGCCCGGTGCCCGAGAGTCTGAGGCCGGCTGCGCCGCGGCTCGCGACGCTGGCTGCCTGGCCGGGCTGGACCAGCGCGAACTGACCCGAGCGGAAATCCGAGACCTGGACCTGACCGCGCTGAACATCGACTTTGGCGCTCCCCGCCGTCACGGTGACGCGGAACAGCGTCCCCTTCACGACGGCAGCCAGAAACGGGGTTTCGACCTCGAAATGCTGGACGTTCCGCTTCTCCACGTCGAGCAGGATCGAGCCTGCCTGCTGGAGAATCGTCGAACGGCCCGAACCCGCCGCCGTCGGCACGGTGACCTGCGAATTTGCTGAGACCAGCATGCTCTCCGCCCCGCGCACCAGGAGGACGCGGCCATTGCGTCCGGTGCGGATCGTGTCGCCGGGCTTGAGCGTCGAGGCCTGGCCGAGCGATACCTGCTGCACCCCTGAACCAGCGATCCAGGCTTCGCCCGAGACCTTGCTGACCTGCCAGATATTGTTCTGGGCGAAAGCCTGGTTCGGGCCCAACGCATGCAGAACGGCCAGAAGGCCTGCAGCGAAGAGAAGGCGGGTCGCTCGCAGCATGGGTGGGCGGGTCTCCGTTCTGGAGGTCAGAGCCAGTTATACTGCGTTGCTAGCAGGTAGTTCTGAATCGTGACTTAGCGTAATCATCTATAACGAACGGTCGCATTAAGTTTTGATTAACTATGCTTGTTTACCTTTTTTGGAGGGAGCGGGCTGGGCTGAACCCTTTCAGAGCGGGTGCATATTCGACATGGCTTGGCGGCGGGCGGACAGGCTGTCCAACGATGGCTTGTGGACGGCGATGTGTCTGCTCACTCTGTGCTTCCCGGCCCTGATCGGACTTGCGCATGCCCAGAGCGGTCGTGGTCCGGTTTCGCCAATCCAGCCTGGCGACCAGGGGGTTGAGCAGCGGCGGGTCGAACGGCTGCAGGAAACGCGGAACGAAATTTCAATTCCGACCGTCAGACCCGCGCCCGGTCAACCGGCCGGGGAAGGCCAGGCTCTGTTCACGCTGGCCGAAGTGAGGATCGAGGGCGACAGTCCGCTCGGTTCCGGAGACGTGGCTGCGGTCTATCGGGACCGGCTCGGCAAGCCGATCTCACAGACGGGCCTCGTCGCCCTCGCGAATGAGATCAGCCAGCTTCATCGCGATGCCGGTTATCACCTGACACGCGCGATCGTTCCGCCCCAGGATATCAAGGGCGGTATCGTCACCGTCCGGATCATTGCCGGTACCATCACCGAACTCGTGGTGCGGGGCGACGAGGCCAACCGCTTCGGTACGCGCCGCATGCTGGCGCCGATCACCAGGGAAACGCCGGCCAGGCTGGCGACGCTCGAACGCCAGCTTCTGCTCGTCAACGACCTGCCAGGCGTGCGCGTCAAGGATACCATGCTGGAGGAGGTCGGCACCGGCAGCGGACGCTTCCGCCTGACAGTGATGCTCGACGGCTGGAGCGTGTTCGTCTCCGCGGGTTTCGACAATGCTGCCTCGAACGCCGTCGGCCCCTGGCAGGCCTATTTTGGCGCGGCGCTGAACTCGCTGATCATTCCTGGCGATACGCTGGCGGTGAACCTGGCATCGGTGCCGGGCTCGACGCGGGAACTCCGCTATGGCCGCATCTCCTATGACGCCCCCCTCGGCAGCGATTGGCTGCGGGTCGGCGTCTCGGCCTCGCGCAGTATCGTCTGGCCGGGCGATCTGCGCCGTTTCGACCGCGTTCGCTCCGATGCCGAGAACCTGGAGGCCCGCGCGACCGTCGTCGCGCTGCAGACCCAGCGGCAATCGCTCTCGCTGACGGCCAGCTTCGGCATCAGCAACATCGTCGAGGAGAACGTCTTCGGCATCAATTATCGCGACCGCCTGCGGATCGCGAGCCTGACCGCCGATTATCGCCTCCGCGATGATTGGCAAGGCTCAACCTACGCGACGCTCAGCCTGCGCAAGGGCCTGGGTGTCGACGGCGCCTCGCGTCGCTATGACGGGCTGCTGTCGCGCTTCGATGGTTCAGGCGAATTCCACGTCGTGCAAGGTGCGTTCACGCGCTATCAGGGCCTCGGCCGCGAATGGTCCATGAAGCTTGCGGCTTCCGGTCAGATCAGCTCCGCGGCGCTGCTGATCTCGCAGCAATTCTATCTCGGCGGCGCCGCCTTCGGCCGCGCCTTCCAGAGCGGCTGGATCGCCGGCGACAATGGCGTCGCCGGCTCGGCCGAATTGCGTTACGATTATCGGACCAGCTTGTCCTTCCTCAAGAACGTGCAGCTCTTCGGCTTTGTCGAGGGGGGAGCCGTTCGCAGCTATGCGGCGCCGAAAGACATCGTTCAGTCGCTCTCCGCGGTGGGCGGGGGCGTGCGCCTGCAGTTCAACGATTCAGTCGAGGCCGGCCTCACCGTCGCCGCGCCACTGAGCTACAACTCGCCCAGCAAAGGTGGCCGCGGCGCGACCGTTCTGTTCTCGCTCTCGACGGTTCTGAAGGCTTGTCCTGAACGGGGCGAATGGCGCTGCGGATAAGCGCCGGTCAACCACACCGGGGCTGGCAAAGCCCGGCGGAGGCCCTTCGACGCGGATTCGCAGCTTCGGAACTACGGGCGTCGCGAGCGGATTTCCGGCACCAACCTCGGCATCTCGGCCGCGACCAGCGAGCCGACCGCCGGCAAGAAGCCATCGTCCTCGGCGATGGCTTCGCCCTGGGTAAAGACCGTCAGCAGGAACTCCTGCCCCATAGGCAGGATCGCGCGTAGCGTGTCATGCCGGCGGAAGGAAGCGCGGTCGTCGCCGAGCCAGCGCGTGCGCCCGGCCTTGGACCAGATCTGCGTGCCGTCTGGAAGCGCGTCGCCGAGATAACCGAGCAGTTGATAGGCGCCGCGGCCTCGGTCCGGAGCCTTGGCGTCGCGGGCCAGATGGTCACGGATGACGGCGAGGCGTGCCGGCGGCAGCAGCGTGGATCCGCCGAATATCTCGTGCATCAATCGCGCCATCGCGATCGGCGTCAGGCAGTTGTGCCCGGCTGCCGAGCGATCGAGCGCGACCTTCTCCCGGCCATAGCGCAGATCGTCCATCAGCTTCTGGTTGAGATTGATGCCTGCGAGTTCCGGCCAGCCCAGCCCGGCGAAGATCCGGTTGATTTCCTCGCGCCGCTCGCACCAGGCGCTCATGTCCTGATCGTCCAGCAATGTGTCGCCGGTCGTGCCCGTGATCAGGTCGATGACGTAGTTGGTCGCCGAGTTGGACGACCACAGGATCATGTCGCGCATGGCGCGGTCGAGCTCGCCATGAGCAGAGAGTCCTTTGTCCTCCAGCCGCATTTGCGCGGCGACGAGATGGAACACCTTCACCAGCGAGCAGGGATAGGCGCGCCAGTCGGCGTGCAATGCCGCGCCTTGCGCCTTGCCGCCCGCCTTGCTGGGCTGGGTCAGCACATAGGCAAACTGCTCGAAAGGGATGCCGCGCGCAGCGTAGATCGGGGCGGCATAGGCCTCGATCAGCGCGCCGATCCGTTGCAGCTCGGAATTCTCGGTGAAGAAGCTCATGGCCGTCTCGCGATGCAGGGCGGAAGGGAAGGCGCCTCAGCCCTTGGGGCGCAGCGCGGTGTCGAGGCCCTCGCCGATCAGGGCGAAGGTCACGCCGGTGTAGATGATGGCGAGCCCGGGAGCGGTCGCGATCCACCAGGCATCGAACATGAACTGGCGCCCGTCGGCGATCATCAGCCCCCATTCCGGCGTCGGCGGCTGGATGCCGAGGCCGAGGAAGGACAGCGAGGTCACCGCCAGGATCGTCAGCACGACGTCGGCCATGGCGAAGACGATCGCGGGCGTGACGGCATTGGGCAGGATATGCGCCGTGACGATGCGGCGATCGGTCGAGCCGAAGCTGCGCGCCGCCTGCACGTATTCGAGCTCGCGCAGCACCAGCACCTCGCCGCGGGTGATGCGCGCGAAGGAGATCCAGTTCACCAGCAGGAAGGCGAGATAGAGATTGGCCTCGCCGGGGCCGAGCACGCCGACGATGGCGATCACCAGCACATGGAACGGGAAGGCCCAGAAGATGTCGGTGATGCGCATGATCACGGTATCGACCCGCCCGCCGGCGAAGCCGGCGAGCGCACCGATCGCGATGCCCAGGATGGCTGGCGCGGCAACGCAGACCACGGCGACCCTGAGGTCGACCAATCCGCCGGCCATCACCCGCGAGACGACGTCGCGGCCGAGATCATCGGTGCCGAGCCAGTACTTCGCCGAGGGGGGCTGCAGCGTGTTGCCGTAGTCGACCAGGAAAGGGTCGTGCGGCGTCCAGACCTGCCCGAGACCGACGAACAGGCACAATAGCAGAAGCATGGCGAGGCCGACGAGGAGCGTCGGATCGAGGCGGCGCTTGCTCATCGCGTCAATCCAGCCGGATGCGCGGATCGGCCAGCGCATAGGCGATGTCCGTCGCGAGGTTGATCAGGACCACCAGCACGGCGAAGACGATCGTCAGCCCCTGGATCATCGGGTAGTCGCGGGCGAAGATCGACTCGACGAAGAGCGAGCCGAGCCCGGGCAGGGCGAAGACGGTCTCGATCACCACCGTCCCACCGATCACCCAGCTCGTATGGGCGCCGAGCACCGAGATCGAGCTGATCAGCGCATTCGGCAGCACGTGGACGCGCATCGTGCGGCTTGTGGCGTTGCCTTTGGCGCGGGCGGTGGTGACGTAGTCCGAGCCGAGTACGTTGAGGATGCCGCTGCGCAGGCTGCGGATCGTCAGCGAGGCCGTCGCCAGCGCGATGACGAAGGCGGGCAGGGTCAGATGATGCAGGCGCGAGAGGATGCCGGTGCCGTAGCCCGAGGTCGGAAACAGCGGCACCCAGATGGCGAGGACGACGACGAGCACGAGTCCGAGCCAGAAGGACGGGATCGCGAGCAGCACGGTGAAGAGGAGCTTGATCAGGATGTCGGGCGCCCGGTCGCGCCGGATCGCCGACCACAGCGCTAACGGGATCGTCATCACCACTGCGATCGCGGTCGAATAGGCGACGAGCCACAACGTCGCGGGCAGGCGTTCCAGCACCAGCGCCATGACGGACTGGCCGTAGACGACCGAGCGTCCGAGGCTGCCGGAAAGGATGTCGCTCAGGAAGAGCAGATATTGCCGCCACAGCGGCAGGTCGAGCCCGAGCCGCTGCTTCATCGCCGCGATCTCCTCCGCCCCGCCGCGTGCGCCGAGAAGCAGCGTCGCCGGATCTCCCGGCAGCGCCCTGAGCAGGAAGAAGCAGGCCAGCGTGATGCCGAACAGTACCGGGACGAGCTGGACGAGCCGTTTGAGAATGTAGGTCAACATGGCAGCGGGCCGGCAGGCTGGGCGGCCTCTATCATCGTGCGTCCGAACGGACGCGGCGATGATGAACGATCGTATTGTTTTAGCACCGGATTCTTCCGAAAAGTGGATTCCACTTTTCGGTCCGATGCTACAGGCCGCCCTGTCCTCACTTCAGCTTGACGTCCTCGAGGCGGAAATTGCCGGTCGGCAACACCTCGAAGCCGCTGACAGTGCTGCGATACGCGTAGGGAGTGGCGGGATAGAACAGGAAGATCGAAGGCGCGCCGTCATGCGAGAGCTTGACCATTTCCTTGAACATCGCCCCGCGCTCGGGCCCGTCTTTGGTGGCTCGCTCCTTCTCGTAGAGCTCGTTGACGCGCTCGTTCTTCCACTCGGTGTGATAGGCGTTGGCGCGCTCCGGATTGACGATCAGGAAGCCGGCCATCTGGTCGGGGTCGATCGTGTCGCTTGAAGCATAGGAGACGGCCATCTCGTAGTCGCCGGCCTTGGTCGTCGACCAGTGGGTGCCACCCTCGACGAGGCGGATTTCCGCGGTGACGCCGATCTGAGCCAGCGCGCTCTGCAGAGCCTGTCCGACCTGGCGATGCAGCGGCCGGCCGGAATGCACCAGCAGCGAGGTCTTGAAGCCATCCCCATAGCCGGCCTCCTTGAGCAGCGCCTTGGCCCTGGCGACGTCATGGGCATACGGCTTCAGCTCTGGATCGGCATAGGCCATCAGCGGCATCGGCGAGTTCGCCACCTTGCCGGCTCCGTAGAGCAGGGCCTTGACCAGACCTTCCTTGTCGATGGCGTAGTTCAACGCCTGACGGACGCGCACGTCGTCGAACGGCTTCTTCTTCGTGTTCAGCAGCACGAAGTCCGTGCGCAGCACATTTGCGCTGGCGGTCTTGACGGTGCCGGCGCGGCCGAGGCTCTGCATCTGATTGAGCGGAATTTCGAGTGCGGCGTCGATCTCGCCGGCCTGCAGCTTGAGCACCCGGCTATTGCCCTCGGGCAGGACCAGGATCTCGGCGCCGTCCAGGCTCGGCTTGCCGGCCTGCCAGTAATGCGTGTTCTTCTTGAGCGAGAGGCCCTGACCCTTGTTCCAGGCGGCGACGGTGAAGGGACCGGAGCCGATCGGCTTGTCGAAGAACTTGTCGGGCGCCGCTTCAAAGGCCTTTTGCGGCAGGATCGCCGAGGAGAACAAGGCGAGGTTGTTCAGCAGCGGCGTGAAGACCTTCTTCAGCTTGAGCACGACAGTGCGCTCGTCCGGGACCTCGACCGCATCGATGCCGGAGAAGAAGCGCTTCCAGCTCGACGCGTCGCTGCCGGCGCGCTTCAGCGAGAAGGCGACGTCGGCGGCAGTGACCGGCGTGCCGTCCGAGAACTTCGCCGCTCTGAGCTTGAAGGTATAGGTCAGGCCGTCATCGCTGACGCTCCAGCTCTCGGCGAGGCCGGGCTCGAGTTTGGTCGCGTCCGTGCTCGGACGCAGAAGAGTGTCGTAAATCAGAAGCTGCGCATGGATCGACGGATTGTCGCTGGTCGCGATCGGGTCGAGCGAGACCAGGTCCTGCGTCTGCGCCAGCTTCAGGACGCCTTGCGCCAGAGCATTGGAGGGCGCGATGGCGATGGCCGGGCCGAAGACTGCGAGTGCGAGCGCGGCGGCCGACACCATGGAACGGAATGTGGTCATGGAGATCCCCTGATCTTGGCCGCTCTGCCTCAGCGGCAGCTTGCAACCTTCCATGAGCGAGCCTAGTCTCACAAATGAAACATTCGGCAAGATTATCAACCAAATGGAATAGCTGAATGAAGCTCGGCCTCCTGAACGTGATCGACGCCTTCGTTCGGCTGGGCGGTACGGGAGAAGCGGCGCAGGGGCTCGGCGTCAGTCAGTCCGCCGTGATCAAGTCGCTGCACCTCGCAGAGCAGGAACTCGATCTCAGTCTCGTCGCAACCATTCAGGGCCGGCTGACGCCGACCCCCGAAGCCTTGGAGTTGACCCGGCGCGCGCGCCCAGCCTTCGGCGCCTTGCGCCGGGCCCATCATGAGGCCGACATGATCCGCGTCGGCATGGCCGATCGCCTGCGGATCGCGACCGTGCCGGGGCTGGCGCACAGCATCCTGCCGCCTGCCATCGCCGGTGCGCGTCGCGATCTGGCCGATCGGGCCGCCGTCGAAGTGATGTTCGACCATGTCCGCGACCATCTCAGCGCCAATGAAGTCGATCTCGCGATTTCCTACGGTCCGATGGCGACCGAGGGGTTGCGCGATATCGTGCTGCGCTGCAGTTCGCTCGTCTGCGTGCTCGACGAGGCTCATCCGCTCGCCGCTTGCGACAGGCTGAGGCGCGACGCCCTCGAAGGCCAGCGCCTGATCAGCTACGGACCCGACGGCGTGAGCTCGGCCGACAGCTTTCAGGATGCGTTGGCCCGGATCGGTCTGGCCGACCGGATCGCGATCACTGTCCGTCATACGGACAGCGCCTGCCATCTGGCGCGCGAGGGCGTCGGCATCGCCGTCGTCGACGGCTTCGTCATCAGCAGCGGCCTGACGCAGGGGCTGGCCGCCCTTCCGCTCGACAATAGTCCTCTCGTCACGGCCTTTGCGCATCACCGCGATGGCGCGCCACTCGACCATGCTGCGCGCGTCCTGCTGGATCATCTCGTGGGAGCGGCTGCATGAAGGCGTTGACACCATCCCACGCGACGGTTCTACGCGCCGTCGACCGTTGCGGTACCACCGTCGAGGCCGCGCGGCAGCTCCATCTGACGCAATCGGCCGTCAGCAAGATCATCGCCCGCAGCGAGATGGCCCTCGGTGTCCCGGTTTTCGATCGCAGCGATGGCCGCCTCGCCTTGCGTCCCGAGGCTCACGGCCTGATATCGGCGCTGGGCAATGTCGAGGACGAATGGCGTACCTTGCGCGAGGCCGTCGCGGACTTGCGCTCTGGGCGCGCTTTGCCGTTGCGGATCGCTTCGACGCCCAGCATCGGTCAGGGTCTCATCGCGCAGGCGATCCGGCGGCTGGTCACGGAATATCCTCAGGCCCGTATCGAGCTGATCATGGGCGATGCCCCGACGGAGCTGTCCAAGGGGGCAGCCGATCTCGGCGTGATGTTCTCGCCCCGCGTCACCGACGATATCGCCCTGACGCCCTTCGCACAGGCCTCGATCATCGCCCTCGTCCGTCAGGATGATCCGCTCGCGCGGCGCAGATCGGTCAGCCTGCCCGAGCTCCGGGGTCGGCGGCTGATCTGCTTCGATCGCGAGAAATCGCCGCTGGGATGGCTTATCGCGCGCGCCCATGAACAGGCCGGCCTCGACTACGCTCCGTTCATGACCGTGCCCTACAGCATTTCCGCCGCCCATCTGCTGGCGCGCCAGGGCGACGTCATCCTGATCGACAGCCTGCTGACACAGGCCCAGCGCTTCGAGGGGCTCGTCAGGCTGGAGGTGACGCCGGAATTGCCGATCACCATTTGCCTGATGACGGTGCGGAGCCGGCCCTTGACCCGTCTTGCATCATGCTTCGTCGAGATCCTGGTGGGCAGCGACAAAGCCGGATTGAGAGGGGACGTTGCCCAGGCCCGGTCTCCGCTTCCCTGCAGATGAGCGGGGCGGATTGATCGGCTGCCTGGTGGCCAGCTTCATCACGGCCAGACAGGCGCGCCGTCCAGCCCCGCGGTTTCCGGCAGGCCGCAGATCAGGTTCGCATTCTGTATCGCCTGGCCGGCCGCTCCCTTGCCGAGATTGTCGACCACGCCCATTGCGATCACCAGGTTACGCTCCGGATCGGCTGCATAGCTGACGAAGGCGAGGTTCGAGCCGGTCGCCCATTTGGTCTGCGGCGGCTTGTCGGTCACGCGGACGAAGGAGCGCCCGGCGTAGAAGCGCCGGGCTGAATCCAGGCATTGGTCCGTGGTGGCGCGGCCGCGGCAGTAGATGGTGGCGAGGATGCCGCGGGTCATCGGCACCAGATGTGGCGTGAACACTAGCCCGGCCGCGCTGCCGCCGCTCAACCGCTCAATCGTCCTGGCGATCTCGGGCATGTGGGTGTGCTTGAGCAGGCCGTAGGGCACCAGGTTCTCGTTGCTCTCGGCGTAGCCGAACTTGCTGTCGCCGCCCCGGCCGGCGCCGGAGATGCCGGTCTTGACGTCGATGACGATATTGCCGGGCTCGATCAGCTTGTCGGCCAGCAGGGGCGCGAGCGCGGTCAGCGTCGCGGCCGGGAAGCAGCCGGGATTGGCAATGCGGGTCTGGCCCTCGATCTGAGCTGGCCAGATATCGGCCAGGCCGTAAGCCCAGCCCTCGACGTAGCGGTGGTCGCCGCCGATATCGACGATCTTCACGTGCCCAGGGACGCGCGCCAGCGCATCGGCAGAGGCGCCCGTGGGCAACGACGCGAACAGCACGTCGAGCTTCGGCAGGGTCGCTGGGTCCCATTTCTCGATCACCAGTCCGGCCAGCCTGGCCGGCACACCGGGAAAGCGGTCGACCAGACGGCTACCGGCGCTACCCTCGCCGGCGGCGTAGACCAGCTCGAAGGACGGGTGGCTCGCGACCAGGCGCATCGCCTCGCCGCCGCCAAAACCGCTGATGCCGACTATGCCGACGCGAATGCTCATGGTGATGTCCTCTTGGGGGTCGGGCAAAGAAAAACCCCCGGAGCCGAGGGCTGCGGAGGTTCAGGAATGCGGGCCGGGGTCACTCCGGCGGGTGGGGCCTAAGGTGAGGCCGTCACGCGGAAGGACGCTGATCGACGCGCAGCCAGGAAGCCGCCGCTTGGGTGAAGCGGCGTCGGCGTCGATCGCAAAGGGCTTGGTTCCTGAGCATGCCGTGCGACACTGTCGCGACCGATATTCCCCGTCAAGCGGAATGTCGGTCGACGGTTCACGCCGGCTGCCAAGGCGAATGGCTGCGACCAAAAGGCATCTCGAAGAGCAGGCCGAATGGTGTCCGCTGAATAAAGCCGTTGGTGGGCGATACCGGCTCGCAGTGACCGTTGGAAATCTGCTTTCAGGTGATCCGGTTTCCGCCCAGGACCGCCTCACATGAAGGCGAGCGGCCGCCCACCTTGGGGGTGGGGTATCACGCCGATCTCGACACCGTAGATTGCCTGCAGAATGTCCGGTCGGACGATCTGTTCAGGGGTGCCGCGCGCGACGAGGCGGCCGGAATGCAGCGCGACGATGTCGTCGCAGAAGCGGGCGGCCATGTTGACGTCGTGCAGCACGACGACGATGCCGAGACCTCGCTGGTGCGAGAGCTGCCGCGCCAGCGTCAGCACCTCGAGCTGATGGGCGAGGTCGAGCGCCGCGATCGGCTCGTCGAGCAGAAGGCACTCGGCGTCCTGGGCCACCAGCATGGCGAGCCAGGCGCGCTGGCGCTCGCCGCCCGAGAGGCTGTCGACCAGGCGGTCGGCGAAGCGCTCGATATCGGTGAGCGTCATGGCCTCGGCGACCTTGTCGCGATCGCGCTGTCCGAAGCGGCCCAGCGCACCGTGCCAGGGGTAGCGCCCGAGTGCGACCAGCTCCTTGACCAGCATCCCGGCGGCCGGCGGTGTCTGCTGCGGCAGATAGGCGACCTTGCGGGCGAAGGCGCGGTTGTTCCAGTTCTCGATCGGGCATCCGGCAAAGCGCAGGACACCGCGCGAAGGACGTTGTTGCCGCGCCATCAGCTTCACGAGCGTCGACTTGCCCGAGCCGTTATGGCCGAGGATGCCGATCACCTTGCCCGCCCCGAGATCGAGCGATAGCGGCTCGAGCAGGACACGGTTCGCGATCGAGAAGCCGACGCCTTCCAGGGCGAAGAGCGGCTCGCTCGTCTCCGGCCGGCGCCCGCCGGTCATCCCGGCCGGTAGAATGGCATCGCTGTGGTCGGCCGCGCCCGCAATCGCTTCAGTCTGCATCACTCACCATGATCGTGCACATCGGCATGGCCCCGGCGCCAATAGGCGGCGACGAGATGGCGGTCCTTCGGCAGTTGCTTCTCCGCTCGCAGGTGCTTGCGGATAGCGCGCGCCGCCGCCTGCTCGCAGCCGGCGAAGACGAAGTGGGTGCCATGGGCGGGCAGGGCAATGGCGCGCACCGCCTTCGGCAACAGGTCGGTCGAGCCGGCAGGGCAGCCGTTGCGATGCAGCCAGGTCACATCGATCGCAGCCTCGGAGGCGATCTCCTGCTGCTCGCTCGCATCCGCCACCTCGATGACGATGCTGGCGCGAGCTGAGCTTGGCAGGTTCTCGGCGATGCGCGCGATCGCTGGCAGCGCCGTCTCGTCACCCAGGAGCAGATACCAGTCGGCGGGGATCACATCGCCGCCGCCGGGGCCGAGCAGGCCGACGCGATCACCCGCCTTCGCCTCGCGCGCCCAGACCGAACCTGGTGAGTCATCGTGCAGGACGACATCGATGTCGAGCTCGCCCCGTTCGTGATCGATCGCGCGGATCGTATAGGTCCGCTTCGCCAGCGCATCCTCGCCCGCTGGCCAGATAACCCGGCTGTCGGCGCCGACGCTGGGCCAGACCGGAGCACGCCCACGTGGCGGAATCAGCACGCGCACATGCAGGCCGCCGGTGACGAAGTGGCCGGGATCGCCGCAGGCGACGGTGACGCGTCGCATCGCCGGGGTGATGTCGCGGGCATCGCGCACTACCACCTCGCGGAAATACGGGATGCGGGTTTCGCCAATCCCATCCCCTCGCCAGTCCAGTGCGATGGCCTCGCCATCCGCGAATTCGACGAGATGCTCGGCGATCGAGGATTTGACGACGAAGAGGTAGCTTTCGTTTGGCGAGGTAGCCGCGATGGTGAGCGCATCCGCTTCAAGCGTCAGCCCGACTGCGCCGAAGGTGCCCTCGAGCCGGGCGCTGCCGCCCTCTCGCGTCACTGTGCCATGGTCGATGAAGTGATCGCAGAGCCGGTCGAACATGCCGGCCGGGTCGGTCAACGTGACCCGCGCACTCGCGCGCAGCATGATGTCGTCAGGCATGCCGGCTTCCCGTGCGGTTCAACAGCCAGATCAGATAGGGACCGCCGATCAGGGCCGCAAACAGTCCGGTCGGCACCTGATAAGGGAAGGCGACGAGACGCGCGAGCCAGTCGGCGACGATCATCACGCCGCAGCCGGTCAGGATCGAGGCAGCGAGTTGGTCGCGGCTGCGGGCAAAACCGGCGAGGCGCGCCAGATGCGGCGCGATCAGGCCGATCAGGCTGAGCGGGCCGATCAGGAGCGAAGCGACCGCCGTCGCCAGCGCCGCGACGGTGGCCAGGGTCAGGCGGCTGCCGGCTATGGAGAGGCCGAGGCTACGGCTCGTCGCCTCGCCCAAAGGCATCAGGTCGAGCCAGCGCGTCGCGAGGAAAAGCGGCGCGAGCAGGACCAAGCAGCCGAGCAACCCGATCCAGACCTCGATCTCACCGGCGCGGTTGGTTGACCCTGACAGCCAGGTCAGCAGCACATAGGCACGCAGGTCTCCCCTGGAGAGCGCGGTCGAGACCAGCGCCATGCAGAGCGCGCCCATGGCGATGCCGGCAAGCAGCAGGCGCTGCGCGCCGATGCCGGGCCGGGCCGCGAGTGCGAGCATGACGAGGAGCACGGTGAGCGAGCCGCCGGTGATGCCGGCCAGCATCGAGAACGGACTGAAGGGCAGCAATATGAGCGCCAGCGTCAGGCCGACGCCGCCGCCGGCGCTGACGCCGAGCACCTCCGGTCCGGCCAGCGGATTGGCGGTGAGGCGCTGCATCAGGCAGCCGGCGGCGCCGAGCAAGGCTCCTGCAGCCCCGGCTGCAACGAGGCGCGGTCCGCGGAAAGGCAGCAGCTCGGTGAACAGATCACCCGTCGCCAATCCCCAGCCCTGCGGACCGCGTCCGAGAACGAGGCCGAGGATGCCGACGATCGCGATCATGGCGGCGAGGGCGATCAGGGCCGGAAGCGGACGGCTGATCCGATTCGTCGGAGCCATGGCATCGACGGTCTGAGCGGGCGGGGTCGGTGGGACACGACGCATCAGCCAGAGCAGCAGCGGCCCGCCGAACAGCGCCGTGGCGGCGCCGGTCGGGGCGAGATCGTTGAGGCCGGAGCCGAGCAATTGGACGGCGCTGTCGGTGATGGAGAGCAGCAACGCTCCGACGACCGGTGCCGCCAGCAGGAGCTGGTGCGGGGTGCGGGCGCCGGCCTCGCGTGCCAGAGCCGGCGCGGCGAGCCCAACGAAGCCGATGACGCCGACCTCGGCGGTAACGCTGGCCGCAAGCCAGATCGCGATGCCGAGCACGGCGATGCGGGCGCTGTGCAAGGCAAGCCCGAGGCTTCGGGCGGTGCCGTCGTCGAGGCCAAGCAGGGCGAGCGGGCGCAGCAGCAGCCCTGCCGCAAGCCAGCCGAGCAGCAGGCGCGGGCCGAGCGACAGGGCCGCATCCCAGCTCTGCTGGCTGAGCGAACCCGCTCCCCAAATGAAGAGCGAGAGCATGTACTCGCCTTTGGCCAGGATGACGGTTGCGCTCATGGCCGCGGCGAGCAAGGCGACGACCATGCCCGAGAGCACCACCGTCAGCGGTTCGAGCCCGCGCCGCCAGCTCAGCCCGAGCACCAGCGCGACGGCGCCGATCGCCCCGGCGAGTGCGACGCCATCGCGTGAGACGGCGATCGCCGCGGGCGCGAAGGCGGTCGCGATGGTCAGTGCCAGTTGCGCGCCTGAGACGACGCCGAGCGTCGAAGCGTCGGCGATCGGGTTGCGCAGCACGCGCTGCAACAAGAGGCCGGCTAGCCCGAGGGCGGCGCCGCAGATCAGCGCCGTGACCGAGCGCGGCACCAGGCTGTGCCAGAGCAGGGCCGACTCCAGCATGCGCGCGAGTTCGGCCGGATCGGTCAGCGATGGCCGCGTCATCACGACCGCTGCGAAGAGCGCGGCAGCCGCGAAGATGGCGGCGAGCCAGATCGCCGTCTGGTGGTGGAATTGCCGGCGCATGGGCAGGACAGCCTCAGCCATGGCCGCGTTCCGTCAGCAACGCCTCGGTGAGAAGCCGCGCGAAGCGCCGCGCCGCCGGCAGGCCACCAAACGGGTTGATCGAGGCGAGCTGCAGCAGGCGCCCTGCGCGCACGCTCGGCAGGGCATTCCAGAAGGTGCTGCCTGCGAGGACTTCGAGAGCGCCGGGCGGGACCGGCGGGATCAGCCCGATCCAGGCCTCCGGAATACGGGCCAGCGCCTCGATGCCGACCGGGGCCATGGCGGAATAGCTCGTCGCCTCCGTCCAGGCATTGGCGAGGCCGAGCCGCTTCAGCACCTCGCCGAACATGCTGTCGGCGCCGAAGACGCGGAAATGCCTGGCATCGCCGAGATTGATCGGGATCATCGGCCGCGCTGCATAGGGCTTCAACCGCTCGCGCAGGAGGGCGAACTCCGCCTCGGTTTCGACGATATAGCGTTCGGCTTCGCTGCTCCTGCCGAGCCGTGCGCCGATGCTGCGCATCATCGCCGCCGCGGGCTCATAGGGCGGGCGGCCCGGTACGTAGATCGAGAAGCGCTCGACCGGCGCGATCCTGGTGAGCCGCGGCTCCGAGCTGACATAGAAGCTCGACGAGTAGATCAGCTCCGGCCGGCAGAGCAGCAGCAGCTCGAAATTGACCGTGCCGCGCAACCCGAGATCAGTGACAACGGACGGAACCGCCGGCTCGACCGCGATCTCGCGGAACTGCCGCAATTCGGGTGCAGCGACCGGGGCGATGCCGAGCGCGAGCAGGGTCTCCAGCACCGACCAGTCAACGGTCGCGACGCGCGGTTCGGCTGCCCGCGTCGGGCACGGCAAGGCGGCCGCCGCCAGAATGGCGAGCGCGTCGCGCCGTCTCGGGAACCTCGAACTCATGTGCACGGGTCTGTCATGGGGGAAGACCGCGATGAGGTGCGCGGCCTTCGAATGTCATGCGGATATTGCCTCTACCACCGATAATTGGCCGAGACCGTGATGGTGCGGGCGTCGCCATAGCCGCAGCCGGACTGGCCGTTGCAGCTCTTCACATAGGCTTTGTCGAACAGGTTGGTGACGTTGAGCGCCATACCCCAATTGCCGATCTGGTAGCGGATCGCGGCGTCGACGACGGTCGCCGACGGCACCTTCAGTGTGTTTTCGGCATTGGCGTAGGAACTGCCGACATAGCGGACGCCGGCGCCGAGGCCGAGGCCTTTGAAGGCGCCCTCCGGCACGGTGTAGTCGAGCCAGGCCGAGGCGGTGAGCTCGGGCACGACGACGGGCGTCTTGCCGACCAGCAAGGGGCGCGTGTCCCGCGTCGTCTTCAGGTCGAAGGCGGTGAAGGAGGCCAGCAGCTTCAGGTCCTTGGTGATGTTGGCCTTGGCCTCGAACTCGAAGCCGCGCGAAGTGACCTCGCCGAGCTGCTGCTGTGCGAACGGGTTGAGTGCCGTCGGCGCCGGGTTCAGCACATTGCGCTTGGTGATGTGGAAGACCGAGGCGGTCAGCAGCGCGTCCATGAAGGTCGGCTTGTACTTCACGCCGGCCTCGAATTGCTGGCCCTCCTCAGGCCGGAAAGGCTGGCCAGGGCCGCCAAGCAGATTGGGCACGGCGTCGAAGACCGGGGTGAAGAAGGTCGCGGCGCTGACATAGGGGGTGAGCCCGTTGGCGAACTCGTAGCCGAGGCCGGCGCGGCCGCTCCAGGACGCTTCCTTCTTGTCATAGGTCGGCGAGAACAGCAGGCCAGCCGGGCTGACCGACTTCTTGTCGACATAGTCGTAGCGACCGTTCAGCGTCACCAGCCAACCGCCGCCGAAGCGGATCTGGTCCTGGGCATAGAAGCCGATCTGGTGATGCTTCAGGTTCTGGTTGAGATAGACGCCGGTCGGGCCCTGCGGCGCGCCATAGACCGGGTTGGTGACGCTGATCGTGGTGGCGCCCCCTGAAGCCTGGGTGTGGTCGATGTTGAAATACTTGTAGTCGACGCCGAAGAGCAGCGAATGCTCGAGCGGGCCGGTGACGACCTTGCCATCGATGCGGTTGTCGACCGTGAAGGTGCGAACCCGCGTCCGCTCCTGGAAGCCGATGCGGTAGAGCTGGTAGTCGGGACCGAGCGGCTGGAGGCGATCGCCGAAGGGCGCGTCGGGGCCGGCATAACCGAAGCCGTAGGGGCCGAGCTGCGAGCCCTTCATCACGCCGTAGCGCAGGTTCTGGGTGAAGGTCCAGTTGTTGGCGAACTGGTGCTGGAACTCGTAGCCGAGCAGGGTCTGGGTGCGCTCCTGATCGTCGATCGAGGGTTCGCCGTAGAAGGCGCCGCGCCGGATCTTGCCGAAGGGCGCGTTCACGACGGTGCCGACATAGGGCAGGAAGCCGTCGCCGACATGGACCTGGTCGAGCGCGGCATACATGCCATAGGCGGTGAAGCGGGTGGCGCCGTTGGGCTGATAGCTGATCTGCGGCATGATCACGCCGCGGAAGTCCTTGGAATGGTCGGTGTACTGGTCGCCGCCGGAGAGCTTGCCGGTCAGGCGCGTGCTCCAGACGCCCTGCTTGTCGCTGACGCCGATATCGATGCCGGTATAGGCGTTGCCCCAATTGTTGATGCCGGCCTCGACATAGCCGAAATTCCGGCCGTTCGGGCGCTTGCTGACGAGGTTGACGATGCCGCCGGGCGTCGAGCCGCCATAGAGCACCGAGGCCGGGCCTTTCAGCACCTCGACACGCTCGAGCAGGAAGGGATCGATCTGGAAGCCGCCGAAGCCGTAGGAGTAGAGCTGCAAGCCGTCCATGAAGACGCCGGTCTGCGTCGCCTGGAAGCCGCGGATGAAGATCCAGTCGGTATCGGGATCGGGCCCGAAGGCCTGGGCGGCAACGCCGGCGGTGTAGCGCAGTGCCTCGTCGACCTTGAGCGCCTTGCGATCGTCGATCTCGTCGCGGCCGAGCACCGAGACCGCCTGCGGGATCGTGGTGATCGAGGTGTTCGCCTTCGAGCCGGTCGCCGAGCGCGTCGCGACATAGCCGTCCACCGGGGAGGTCGTCGTACCGCCATCGCCCTCGACCGTGATCGTGTCGAGCTGCACCGTCGGAGCGGGCTGGCCCTGCGCCAGGGCCGCGCCGGCGCAGAGCACGGCGAGCGAGACAGTTGATCCAAGAATAAGTCTAGTCTTCATCTTTTGCGTGTAGCACATTTGCAATTTCGGCCTCAGCAAATGCCGCCATTTCAGAACTGATCAAATTTAGAATCGTTCAAAGGCGGGGTTCAGCTTTCCGTTGGGCAATATCAGCAACGCGTCGGCTGGGATTGATCGTTCCTGTCATGCATTGAACGATCTTGGGCGCGCGTCTACAATTGTCTTGACCACGTTGCAATTTGATCACGCGCCGCGAGGCGCTTTCTCGCCGCACCGGAGGCTAGAGATGGGTTTCCAGCCGCGCATGCGTTCGGTCCGCGAGGGCATCAGCGTCATCGGTTCGCTGAAATACCGGGTCTGGAACGGTGTCGTCGCCGACCTCTGGCAGGCCGAATGCCAGGCCGGGGCGAGCGGTGAATATATCTCGGAGCACCCGCGTCTGTTCGTGGTGCTCGACAAGGTCGGCGGCCATTTCGAGACGCGGCTCAATCGCAACGAGCCGGGCATTTCCAGCAGCGCCCGCGCCAACGCGATCAGCTTCATGCCGGCCGGTGTGCCGGTCTGGGGCCGCACGCAGCAGCGCATGCGCATCCGCCATCTCGATCTGCATTTCGATGCCGCCACCGTCAGCGAGCGGCTGGGAGAAGCGCTGTCGCCCGAGCGGCTGGCGCAACCGCGTATCGCTTTCTCGAATCCGCGCATTTTGACACTGGCGCGCCTGATCGCCGACGAATGCGCCGAGCCCGATGCGCGGCATGATCTTTACGGCGACGGTCTCGTGCTGGCCGTGCTGATCGACCTCTTCGGTGCGCGCGCTAATGCGCCACGCCGGCGCGCGCCTCTGACCAGTTGGCAGCTCAAGGCGGTGACGGATCATATTAACGAGCATGCGTCGGGCACGATCCGGCTGCAGGACCTTGCCGAGCTGGTCGGCATGTCGCAATCGCATTTCAGCCACGCCTTCAAGGCCTCGACCGGCCTGCCTCCGCATCAATGGCAACTCAAGGCTCGCATCGAGCGCGGCCAGCACCTGCTCGCAGCGGGCGATCGGCCCTTGACTGAGATCGCGGCCGATGCCGGTTTTTCCGACCAGGCGCATTTTACTCGGGTCTTCCGACGGATGGTCGGCGAGACCCCTGCAGCCTGGCGTCGGGATGTGATGGGACGGATCTCAGGCTAGGCCACCGAGCGTCCTGCCCGCTGCAAAGCGGAGGTCTATCTGCTTAATGGCGCACGGAGCCAATCCTTGGCCGCCTGCAGCGCCTCGGCTTCCGATCCGACGACCTTGAACGGATAGGGTATGAACGCCGTCAGCGTGGCGTTGATAAGCTTGCCGAGTAGAGCCTTGCGCTTGGCCTCATCGGGTTCGACCCTCGCCGCTCCCGCGACGAGCCGCCCCAGATCCTTGCGCCTGTGCTTCGACCAGTCCTTGTAGAGCCGGTTGAAGCGCGACGACTGTTCCGGCCGCTCGACGCCGTCGAAGACCAGGGCGAAACGCTCGTCGCGGGCGAGCAATGCATCGAACGCAGCGAGCAGATCGTCCGCCTCCTCGTCGGGGATCACGACGGGCATGGTCCAGCGCACGACCGGCCAGGCAGATGCGTCGATGATTGCCATCGTCGCACCTCTCAGAATTTGAGGCTGGCGCCGGCGCCGATGGTCGCGCCGCGGGCATAGACCGCGCCGTAGACCGGTGCGCCGGTCAGAACGCTGACGCCATAAGGCTGGGCGAACGTGACATAGCGCTTGTCGAGCAGGTTCTCGCCGAAGATGTAGGCTTCGCCCTTCTCCCATTCGAGGCCGAGCCGACCGGACAGAAGATGCACGGCCTTCAGCTTGGCGAGGTTGCCGGCCTCCGAATAGCGCGGGCCGATATAGTTGTAGCCGACGCGGGCGAGCAGGTTCGCCGGGCCAAAGGCCGCGATGCCGAGCGTTCCGAGTGGGGCGCGATAGGTCACCGAGGCCTTGCCAGCCCATTCCGGCACCTGCGGCACCTGGTTACCCTTCTTCAACCCGGCCTGTGCAGCGGCCGCGGCGGGCGGCACGTCGGTGATTTCTGTCGAGGTATAGGTGATGCCGCCGGCGAGTTCCCAATTGTCGTTGATGCGCCAGCTGGCGTCGAGCTCGACGCCGTAGCTTTCGGTGTCGAGGTTGAGCGAGCTCTGGGCGAAGTTCTGCAGATCGTAGGCGAGGATCTGCTCCTTGCTGACATCGTTGTAGAACAGTGCCGCGGAGACTTTCAGGCGATCGTCGAGGAAGGATGCGCGGCTGCCGATCTCGTAGGCGACCGTGCTCGATGAATCGTAGGGCGTGCGCGGCACGCCCGCCCACATCAGCGAATTGAAGGTTCCGAAGCCGCCGCTCTTATAGCCGCGCGAGACGCTGCCATAGCTGGTGAACTTGTCGCTCCATTCGTAGGAGAGCGAGGCGCGGCCGGTCCAGAAATTATAGTCCCTCTTGCCGGCTTCGGCGAAGACCGGGACCGTGCCCGGCGTGCCGTCGCTGTAGAACTGGCCATCATAGTCCTTCTGCTCGCGCGTGTAGCGGCCACCGAGCGAGAGCTTCAGCCGGTCGATCACCGGATAGGTCACTTCGCCAAAGACCGCCTGGCCGGTCGTGGTCTGGTGCAGATTGTCGAAGCCCGTGACCGGCGGTCCGTAGACGAAGACATTGCGCATCGAGAACAGCTTCGCCTCGTCGCGGTAGTACGAGACGCCGGCGACCCATTGCAGCTTTTCGCCGGCATTGGAGCTCAGGCGCAGTTCCTGGGTGAAGCGGGCCTGATCGATGTTCCGGTCGAAATAGTTGCCGGCGATGTTGGTGAAGGCGCCGGTCGGCAGGCCGGTGATGCGGCTGCCGAGGAAGAAGTCGGCGCCGTTATAGGTCAGGTCGGCACGGATCGCGTTGTAGGAGGTCTGCGAGGTGAAGGTGAAGTGTTCGAAGCTGTGCTCGAACTTCGACTGCAAGGCGTAGTTCTTCGTCACCTCGCGCCCGAGGTTCTGCGCCGCCAGGATAGGAAAGCCGTCGCCCTTCAGTGTGTAGTAGACTGGCACGCCATCCGAGGAATCGATGCTGCCGCTGAGCGTCCAGGTCGTCCGGTCGGTCGGCGTGAAGCGCAGCGTCAGGCGGCCCGTGGCGCTCTGCTCACGGCCGAGATCGGGGCCGGCAACATTGTTGACGTAGCCGTCGATGCCGCGCAGGCGGAAGGCGAGACGGGCGCCGAGCTTGTCCTTGATCAGCGGTCCGCCGACGGCGCCTTCCAGGATGCGGTGGTTCTGCGTGCCGTACTCGGTGCGCAGATAGCCCTTCCAGGTCTCGTCCGGCTGCACGGGCACGAGGTTGACGGCGCCACCGGTGGTGTTGCGGCCGAACAGCGTGCTCTGCGGCCCCTTCAGCACCTCGACCCGCTCGAGGTCGAGATAATTGGCGTTGGAGGAGCCGATCGGCAGCGGCGCGCCGTCGATGAAGGTCAGCACCGAGGAATCGTCGGGGCCGAGCGGGAACAGGATCGGCCCGACACCGCGCATGATCAGGAAGGAGGTCGAGCGGTCGCCGAAGCCCGGCATGTAGATGCCCGCGACGTCCTTCAGCGCCGACGGCGCGTCATAGGCCCGTTTCTCGTCGAGCTGCTGACGGGTTTGCGCATCGACCGTGAAGGGCACGTCCCAGAGCCGTTCGTTGCGTTTGCGGGCGGTCACCGTGATCTCGTCGAGCTCGATCGTGCTCTGGGCCAAGGCGATGTCGGCAGCCGGAAGCGTGGCGGCAGCGGCGAGCGCCGTGGTCGCGAGCAGGCGGAAAGCACGGGTAGGGCGGCCCATCTGGGTCTTGCTCCGGTTGATCAAGGTGTCGTGTCGGTTTCGTCGGCGCTGCGCCCGGCGCCGAAGGCG
The DNA here is from genome assembly GCA_005502805.1 of Rhizobiales bacterium 2SD. GTDB lineage: Bacteria > Pseudomonadota > Alphaproteobacteria > Rhizobiales > Beijerinckiaceae > Allobosea. The sequence continues at coordinate 352,791 of SCMY01000006.1, forward strand.
AGGAGGCCGCCGGTTGTGCAGAGCAGGGCGGAGAGGCAAAGCAGGACGGACAGGCCGAAGCGGCCGATCACGATCCCGGCCAGGATCGCAAAGACGGTGGAGATGAAGGCGTCGAGGCTCGACAGGCTGGCGGCCTGCGTCGCGCCGCGTGGGCCGCCGCAGCTGTTCAGCACGAGCGCCCGGAAGATGACGAAGAAGGCATAGCCGAGCGCCATCACGAACAGCGACAGCACGATTGCGCCGGCGGGGCCGACCTTTGCCGCAGTGAAGGCGATCGCGCCGAAGCCGAGCGCCGAAGCCAGGCTGACGGCCGCCGCCATCCACCATGTCCCGATACGCTGCAGGGCAAGGCCCGTCGCCCAGGCGGAGACCAGGCCCACGCCATTGGCGCCGGCGGCCGAGACGAGAGCGATCTGGCCCAGCGTCAGGCCGGCATCGACCTGAAGCACCGGCAGCATGCCGCCGGCGAGGGCGAGCCCGCCATGCAGCGTCAGCGCCAGCCCGATCCGCCGGCACGACGAAGCGCCGACGAGGAAGCGCCAGAGGCCGCGCCGCGTGGTCTCGCTCGCATCGGGTACGAATGCGTGCGGCGCCGCTGCAGGCAGAGCCAGCGCCGGCAAGGCCAGCGCCGCCATGACTCCCATCAGCAGCCAGATCACGACATGCCAGTCGGCTCCGTCGCAGGCGAGGATGCCGAGCCCCATGGCGAGCCCGCCGAGTGCGAAGCCGCCACCTTGCAGCGCGGCGCTGCGCGCCCGCTCCGCCGCTGGCAGAACCGCCATCAGATAGCCGTCGAGGGCGATCATCGCTGTCGCGATCAGGACGATCAGCGCCGTCGCGGCGGCGGTAATCGAGACGGCGCCCGTGGCCGGGGAAAAGGCGAGCAGCGAGGCGATGCCGAGGACGGCGAGACCCAGGCACGCCAGCACGATGCGGCGATAGGTCGGCGCCCGGTGCTGGCCGAGCCGGTCCACCACTGGCGCCCAGATCGCCCTGAGCGCGAAGGGCAAATAGGCGAGGAAGACGAGATTGGCGATCTCGGGCGGCTGGCCGGCCTGGCGCAGGCTCGCCGGCAGGATGTTGTAGATGAAGAACAGCGGCACGGCCGCGGCGGCATAGACTGCGCCGATGCCGAGCCGGAGGGCATGGTTGGCCTCGAACGACCCCGCGCGGAAGCCTTCGGTCACCGTCGTCATCAGCGCAGCCTCCAGCCGGCGGCCCGGTCCTGCGCCTGCCAGAGCCGGGCGTAGAGGCCAGCGAGCGCCAGCAACTCCTCATGTCGCCCGCGTTCGACGATCCGGCCGGCTTCCATCACCAGAATCTGATCGGCGCCGGCGATGCTGCGCAGGCGATGCGCGACGACGACGACGCTGCGGCCGTCTTCCAGGGCGGCGACCGCCTGCTGGATGGCGCGCTCGTTGAGCGGGTCCATCGCCGAGGAGGCTTCGTCGAGCAGCAGGATCGGCGCGTCCTTCAGCAGGGCGCGGGCGACGGCGACGCGCTGGCGTTCGCCGCCGGAGAGCGTGCGCCCGCCCTCGCCGATGCGGGTGTCGAGCCCGGCGGGCAGGGCGGCGATCAGCTCCTCCAGCCGGGCGGCGCGGATCGCGGCGCCGAGCTTCGCTGCGCTCGCCTGCGGGTCGCCGAGCAGGAGATTGGCGCGCAGGGTGTCGCGGAAGAGATGGACGTCCTGATTGACGAAGCCGGTCAGCGCCTGGAGCCGGGCGGGATCGAGCGTCGAAAGGTCGGTGCCGCCCAGGAGGACGCGGCCGGAGGTCGGATCGACGAAGCGGAGCATCAGCGCGAGCAGACTCGACTTGCCGGCCCCGCTCGGCCCGACGATGGCGACCGTCTTTCCGGGCTCGACGGTGAGGCGGACATCGCTGACCGCGGCGGGCTTGTCCGCGCCGTAACGCAGATGCGCGCCGTCCAGTTTCAATGTCAGCGGCCGGGCGGGCTCGGTGACATGGCCCCCGAGTACCGGCTCGGCGAGGAAGCGCGAGATGTTGGCCTCGGCCTGGACGCCGAGCATGACGACCAGCGCCTGCGGCAGCACCGCCATGGCCAGCGCCTGGCTTGCAGCCAGCGCGAGGAAGAACGACGGAATCAGCCAGAGCGACAGGCCGGCCTCGCCCCGCCAGGCGAAGGCGAGCAGCGCGAACGGCAAGGCGAGCGTCATCGCGAAGGCGGCGAGCCCTTGCAGCGAGACGACCTGCGGGGTCGAATCGAGCATCAGCCTGCGCATGCGCCGGGCCGCCCCGGCAAGACGGGCGAAGGCGCTGTCGCCGGCGCAGAACGAGCGGAACACCGCGATGCCCTCGCCATATTCACCGATCAGCTGATTCAGCCCGGCGATCTCTGTATTGCGTGCCGACAGGAGCCGCTTCAGCACGCGCCCCGCGACCGGCATGGCGAGGAGGCCGAGCCCGAAGGCGAGGATGACGCAGAGCGCGGTGACGGCGTCGAAGACGAGGACGCAGGCGAGCAGGCAGGCACCGGCCGCGAGCCCACCGAACAGGCGGTTCAGGCTGAAGGTCGAGACCTCGTTGATCCAGCGGCCGTCCTCGCTGAACAGCGTAGCCAGGCGCGCGGCACTCCAACGCTGCAGCGCTCCGATTGGCACGGCGCGCATCCGGTCGAGCAGCCGGTTGCGGACGGTTTCCGTGACGACGTTGCCGGCATGGAAGCCATCGGCCCAGGCGCGGCGGATCAGTAGCATGCGTAGCGCAACCGCCGCCGGCACGGCGAGCGCATAGGGAAGGATCGCCATGACGTCGGCGCCGCCTTGCTGCAGGCGCAGCAGGCCGAGCGCCACTGCAAGCGCCGGAAGAGCAGCCGCGAGCCCTTCGAGGAAAGTCAGCATCATGGCGCGTAGGAAGGCCGCGCGCGCCGGGCCGAGATGGGCAAAGAGCAAGGCGAGGAGCTTCATGCCAGGCTCTCCTCGCGGGCATTGAGCGATGCGTCTGCCGAGCCGGAGGAGTGGCGATGCCGGCGCACCTCCTCCTGGGCGCGCCACATCGTGGCATAGAGACCGTCACGCTCCAGGAGCGCGGCATGCGAGCCCTGCTCGGCGACGCAGCCCTGATCGAGCACGGCGATCAGGTCGGCATGGGCGATGGTGTGCAGGCGATGGGCGATCACGATCAAAGTGCGCTGCCGGGCGAGCGCTGCGATCGCATCCTGGATCAGCGCCTCGTTCTCCGGATCGGCGAAGGCGGTTGCTTCGTCGAGAACGAGGATTGGCGCGTCCTTGAGGATGGCGCGGGCGATCGAGATGCGCTGGCGCTCGCCGCCGGAGAGGCCGAAGCCACGCTCGCCGAGCAGGGTGTCGTAGCCCTGTGGCAGAGCGCTGATGAAGTCGTGTGCCTGTGCGGCACGCGCCGCTGCGATGACCTCACCATCGGTGGCAGCAGGCTTCGCCAGGCGGATGTTCTCGGCTACCGTGCCGGCGAACAGGAAGACGTCCTGGAAGACATAGGCGATCTGGGCGTTGAGGAGATCCGGAGCGACCTCGCGGACGTCGACGCCACCGATCTGGACCGCGCCGGCCTCGACATCGTGGAAGCGCGCGACCAATCGGGCCAGGGTCGACTTGCCCGAGCCGCTCGGCCCCACGAGCGCAAGGCAGCGCCCGGGTGCGACCTCGAGCTCGACACCATCGAGAACGCGGCGGCTGCCATAGCTGAAGGTCGCACCGGCGAAACGCACCGAGGCGTCGGCTGGTGTCCTTGGCTGATCTGGCGCTGGCAATTCGGGCGCGGCGAGCACGGCGTCGATCCTGTCGAGCAGTTCGACCTGCTTCATCAGGCGGTGGCTGATGCCCTGCAGCGAGGAGAAGACGTCGCCGAGCCCATAGGTCACGGCGAGGAAGGCGGCGAGGGCGCCGGTGCCGATCCAGCCGGCAGCCGCCATCAGCAATCCGGCCGGTGCCGCGAAGAGCAGGTGGCTGGTCAGGAGTACCTGCGCGACCGAGCCCGGCACCACTGCATGGCGGGCCCAGTTTTCCGAAAGCTCGGTCATCTCGGCAAAGGCGCGCCGCGCCCGCGCGGTCGACTGGCCGTCCTGGTTGAAGGCCCGCACCGTCGGCAAGCCGTCGGCCATCTCGGCGACGGTCTCGGCCATGCGCGCCTGGATCTGGAGATAGTCGCGCGTGACGTCTTCGCCCTGCCGCATCACTTGGCCGATCAGCACCATGCCGAGACCGAGCGGCAGTAGCGCTAGGATGGTCAGGCGCCAGTCGATCCATGCGAGCAGCAGGATGGCGACGACCGGTGCGACGATCGCGGCGCTGAGTTCCGGCACAAGATGGGCCATGCCGTCCTCGACGCCCTCGACGTCATCGAGCAGCACCGTGCGGAGTTCACCCTTGGAGCGGTGGTCGAAGAAGCCGAGCGGCACGCGCGCCAGCTTGGCGGCGAGTTCGAGGCGCAGCTCTTCCTGCGTCGCGAAGGCAATGTGATGGGAAAGCCCGGTCGAGAGGGCGAAGAGGGCATGACGCCCAGCGACGCCAGCAAGGGCAGCGACACCAAGGGATGCGAGCCAGCCTCCGCTTGCGCTGCCGTCGAGCAGGGCTGCAAGCGCCAGCGCCGTCGCGAGATAGGGCGCCAGGGACAGCAGCGCCGCGGCCGTGCCACAGAGAACCGAGAGCAGGAGCAGCCCGCGACGGCGGCGCATCAAGGCCAGCAGCCTGCCGGCGACCGCACCGAGCGAGACAGGCGCCTCGGCCTTTTCTTCTGTATGTGCTGGCGTCACTGAAAAGCTTCGAACCGCTGGACCTGCGGCCGTTCTATGGCGCTGCCCTGGTGTGCTCCATGCGCTCGGCCTTTGTGGTCCGGTGTTTTTCCTTTGCGGGCGCGAATGCCCTGGAAAGCCTAAAAATCCCGGGATGGCGGCCGGCCGAAGCGCCGGCGGTAGGCGGTGGCGAAGTTGGCCGGGCTGGCGAAACCGACGCGATAGGCGATCGTCGCGACCGGGAGCTGTCGCTGCCGTACCAGCATGCGCGCGATTTCGAGGCGCCGGTCGCGCAGATAGTCAATGATCGTGGTGCCGAAGGCGGCCTTGAAACTGCGGCGCAGATCGGTCTCGTTCAGCCCGATCGTCCGGGCGAGCTCAGGCACGCTCGGCGGATCGGCGAGGCGTGCATCGAGCAGCAGCCGGGCCTGTTCCGCACGATCGCGATGGGTGCGCGACAGAGCAGGGATGGCGCTGTCATTTGCGTCGTGGAGCAGTGCGGCCAACTCGACCAATGCCGACAGGATGCGGCTCTCGGCGTAGATCTGGCCCAACGCGCCGGAATAGGGGTTGTCGGCGAGCTGGCCCAGCAGGACCCGCAGCGCAACGCTGTGCTCGAGCTCATGGAAGGCAAAGCCGCCGTCGAGCACGCTGGCAAGGCCGGCGCCGCCGGCCGATCCGTTCTCCGCGAGCCCGCGCAGGAAGTCGGCGCCGATATGGAAGCCGTTCATCCGGCAGATCTGGCCACGTCGCTGGCCCGAGGTGATCTCGACCTCGCGTCCGACGCCGAGCAGGGTCGGCACGCCGACGCGCTGGCTCGCGATCGAGCGTCCGCCGACGAAGCCGGTGTGCTCGCCGGCTGAGAGCATGCCGACGAACAGACTCGGCCGATAGCAGCCGACGACACGCTCTTCGTTGAGGTATTCAAGATCGCAGCCGGTCACATGGACGTCGGGCCGGACCTGCTCCATCCAGTAGCTGCCGCGCGCGAACGGCAATGTCGGCCGCACCTGCCGCGACGTGCCACTCAGGTCGAGATAGCGCGTGCTGTCCATATAGGCCGCGACATCGTCATAGGTGATCTGGCCGCTGGCGTGGAGAGCTCCATCGCTTGCAGCCGATTGCCCGGTGGTGGTGAACGTCATTGCGAGCCCGAGGGAAGATGTGGCTCGAAAGGGTAAGATATTGCCAGGGATTCATGCAATACGGCGCAAGAAAACAAGAAATGGAATAATATTGAACAGGCGAAGGGGGGGGCTTTTCTCTTTTGGAGGCTGAAGAACCAGAACGTCGCTGACGCTCGTCGACGCAGAGCTGTATGGGATGGCGGAGAGGCGTTCGGACTCGCCCCAAGCTTCATCTCCAATCCCGCCAAGCTCTGGAAATCAGGTGGCTTTGAGCAAAAACACCTCGTGGCTCAAGCCCATGTGTTTCCGATCCAGATCGAGACATCGGGCTCGCGGCCTACGGGGAACCTGCCGGTTTCCCGGAACTCCGTAAGATCAACGCGAACGATCTGACCATCCTCCAAGGATATGCAGGCCTCCGCGCCACTCGGATGCAGCGAGGCTGCGGTCGGCTTGCCACCCAGGTCAAGGCGATGGAGCAGGGCAAGCGTAGAGCGATCCAGAAGCAGCGCGTCTTCTGTCTCGTAACAGGCGATCAGCAGCCGGTCTGTTCCAACGCAGTAAATGCGGGAGGCGTCACCCGGCAGCCTCGCCCGGCCGCGAACTGTCAAGTCGGCTGCGCAGAGCTCGACCAGCGATCCATCGCCACGCATGAGAACGAAGAGGCTCTCCTCGTCGGCGGACAGGCACAGCCCTTCCGGTCGCGGCCCGGGCTCGGCCACGAGCGGAGCAGCTTCGGCCTTCAGATCGATGCGCGTGACGGTGTTGGAGCGCAAATTCGTACAGAATGCGGTGGCGCCATCACGTGTGACCGTGAGCAGATGGCCCTGGCGCCCCCCGCTTGACCAGCACCGCCAACTGTTGTGCCGGCCTTTCGGGCGCTCGATCGCGATAAGAACGTCGTCAGCTTCGGCGAGGACGAAAAGCCTGCCCGCGGCATCGCATTGCAGCCCGTGCAGGCGGCGGAACGGTGCAAAGTCGTGTTCTCCCAAAAGTCGGCGCGCCATGAGGTCGACCATCACGACGATGCTGCCACCTGGTGCCGGATCACGTGAATGCGCTGCGCCATACTGGGCGACATAGGCGGTACGGCCATCCGGACTCAACGCCATCTCATGTGGATAGCGATGCATCGGCAGCGTTTCGATGAGACGGCCATTCGGCAACGCGTAGAAGGCCAGGCGATGCTCCGCCTTCTCGACCACCGCGAGTTCGCAACGCTCTGTCACGCAGCACCGCGCGTGTTCAGGAAGAGCCCGTACAGCGAAGTCTGCGCGCAAACATAGAGACGATTGCGCTTGATCCCACCGAAGCAGAGATTGGCGACGATCTCGCCGATCTCGATGGTGCCGAGATGGACGCCGTCGGCCGCATAGCAGAAGACCGCCTGGCCGGCCGACGTCCAGATATTGCCATGGACATCGCAGCGCATCCCATCGAAATAGCCCTTCGGGCAGGTGGCGAGCAGTCGAGGACGACCGAGGGCAGCTCCGTCGTCGATCACGGGGTAACTGTGGATGGTCACGGGCAGGCCCGGGCGGTGCGAGGCACCGGTGTCGACCACGTAGAGCGTGGTTTCATCGGGCGAGAAGGCAAGGCCATTGGGTTGAACGCGATCGCGTGCGACCACGCTCAGGTCGCCGTCCGGCGATAGCCGGTACAGAAAGCTCGCTCCGATCTCGGAGCGTGCCGCATCACCCTCGTAGTCGCTATCGATGCCATAGGTGGGATCGGTGAACCAGATCGAGCCGTCGGACTTCACCACGACGTCGTTCGGCGAGTTCAGGCGCTTGCCCTCGAACTGATCGGCCAACATGCTGATGGAACCGTCATGCTCGGTTCGCGTCACACGCCGATGCAGATGTTCGCAGGTCACGAGCCGGCCCTGACGATCGGTCGTGTTGCCGTTGGCGTTGCCGCTCGGCTGGCGAAAGACGGAGACCGAGCCATCGGTCTCGTCAAAGCGCATCAGCCTGTCATTGGGGATGTCCGACCAGACGAGATAGCGGCCAGCCGGAAAGTAGGCGGGCCCCTCGGCCCATCGACTGCCGGTCCAAAGGGTCTCGAGCCGGGCATGGCCGATGATCAGGCTGTTGAAGCGCGGATCGTGCGCGATGATGTCGCCCATGATGTCTCCAGAGGTGCTGAGCTCAGGGCCGGCGGCGCACCGCACAGCCGATCGGCTTGCGGCTGTTGCCCGGATGAACTGGATCCGGTCCCCAGATCGCCTGGTAGGTGTCGAATGCCCTGCCCGCCCGTTGCAGGGTGACGAAAACCGCAGCGAGGAGCGTCCACCAGCCGGCGATCGCCAACCACATCCAATTCGGCGCATTCGCTGTCCAAAGACCGGTCGCAGTCGCCGTCACGCCCGTCAGCAGCGCGACATAGCCGAGCGATTTGTGGGCCCGCTCGAACAGGATGCGGCGCGGCGTCATGTCGTAGTGATCGCCGCGCATCTCGGGCTGCGTCGGCCCGCCCTTTGAACCGCGGAACCAGCCGCCGAGAAATTGCAACGCCCCCAGCGTGAGCACGGAGTAGCCGAGCCAGCCATGCGCCCCGGACCAGGTCCCGGGACCTCCAGCTCGCCAGATCAGGATCAGCGCGAGCAGCATCGCGACCCCGCCCGAGTATTGCAGCGAGAGATGGGCGTACCACCATCTCCGGTTGTCGATCTGACGAGGCCAGTCCTGGCCCGGCAATATCTTGAAGAACCGGGCGGAGATCACGCCGAGCGGGAACAATACGCTCCAGGCCAGAACCATCAGGCGGCCATGCCAGGCGACAAGGCCGCCGACATCGTGAAGCCGTGCCGGATCGATCGGGGTCAGCAGCCAATCCCACATCAGCCCTTCACCGCCCCCGCGGTCATGCCGGTGATGATCTGGCGCGACGCCATGAAGGTGAAAACGAGCGGCGGAATCGCGATCAGCGTGCCGATCGCCATGATTTGCCCCCACTCGATATTGTGCTCGGTCAAGAACAGCGAGACCTTGACGGGCATGGTCCGGGTGAAGCGATTGGTGAGCACGAGCGCCAGGATGAATTCGTTCCAGGCGATGCGGAAGGTGAAGATGGCCGCCGCCGCGAGGCCAGGCTTGATCAACGGCAATACGACCAGGAAGAAGACCTGGTAGGGGTTTGCCCCGTCGATCCGCGCCGCTTCTTCCAGCGGTTGCGGCACCTGCGCGATGAAGCTCTGCAAGATCCAGATGACGAAAGGCAGGTTCAACGCCGTATAAAGCAGAATCACGCCGAACAGCGAGTTGTTCAGGCCATATTGATAGGTCCAGATGGTGAAGACGGGCACGGTCAGCACGGCAGGCGGCACCATGCGCAGCAGTAGCGTTCCGGTTGACACGACTCCGCGCCCCATGAACCGGAAGCGGACGAGCGCGTAGGCAGCCATGCAGCCGAAGGTCAGAGTCAGCACTGTCGAGACTGCGGCGACGATGAGCGAGTTGCCGAGATAGCGTGTGTTCTGCGCGTCAGAGAGCACGGCTCTGTAATTGTCGAGCGTCGGGACGAAGAAGAACGCGGCCGTGTCGCCGAATATCTGTGTTTTCAGCTTCAGCGATGTCGCGATCATCACGACGATCGGAGCCAGGGACAGCAGCGCAAGGGCCGCGACCAAAAGATAGCTGGCGAGAGAAGCCCTTCGCACACTCATGCCCTGGCTCATGGCTCAGCCCTCCGCCGCGTCGGCCCGGCGCGTCGCAACGCGCCGCAGATGGTTCACGGCGACCAGCGCCAAGGTGATCGCCATCACCATGACAAGCAGCAGGTTCGAAAGGGCGGAGGCCCGCCCGAGCTGCTGGCTGACGAAGGCTGTCTTGTAGATGTGCAGGGAAAGAATCTCGGTCGACAGCCCGGGGCCGCCTTCGGTCAGGATGTAGATCACCTCGAGGACTTTGAAGGCGTCGATCAGGCGTAGCAGCGCCGCGACGACGATCACCGGCATCATCAGCGGCAACTTGATGAAGACGATCGCCTGCCAGGGGCTGGCGCCGTCGATCCGTGCGGCCTCGATCGCCGATGAGGGCAGCGATTGCAGCGCTGCCAGCGACAGGATGAAGATGAAGGGCGTCCACTGCCAGATGTCGGCGATGATCACCGAGACGAGCGCGAGATCGGGCGACGACAGCCAGGACATGGCAGGTAGCCCGAGCCCAGTCAGAACCTGATTCAGCGGACCGAACTGCTCATTGTAGAGGAACCGCCAGATCAACCCGACGACAATGGGCGCGACCATCATCGGCAGGATGAAGATCGTCCGGATGATCGACATGCCACGCAATTCGCGATCGAGAGCGAGTGCGAGCCCAACGCCGAGAACCGTCTCGCACAGCACCACCGCACCGGCGAACACCAATGTGACACCGACAGATGTCCAGAAGGCCCGATCCGCCAGCAGCCAGCGGTAATTCTCGAGGCCGACGAAGCGCGTTTGATCAGGCGGCGTCCCGATCGACCATTCGTGGAATGAAAGCCAGATGGACTGCAGGACCGGATAGACCAACGCAATCGACGTGATCAGGACGGCCGGCGCAATGAAGACATAAGGGCTAGCGCGGTTCAGGACCTGCCGCGAAATCATCGCTCGACTCTCTCGGGAAAAGGGGGCGGCTCCATCGCCGAAGCCGCCCCAGGGCGAGCTTGCCGGAGACCAGCAAGCCGGGAGAACGTTCAGCGTCGCCTATTTCGGCGCATTCGGGCCGTAGTAGCCGCCTTTTTCCATGATCGCCCGCACCCGTGGCACGATCTCGTCGAGGGCTGCTTTCGGTTCTTTTTTCCCGGTCACGATCTCGCCCAAGGCGACGCCGAAAACGGGGGCGTTGAGCTCGTCCCACTCACGGATGATGGGGCGCCAGTCGGGATCGGCATCCTTCAATGCGACCGCAAAGGTTGGATAGTAGGGGTACTTCTTCTGGAGATCCCGATTGCGATAGGTCGAGAACCGCGATGGCGAGCCACCTTGGGAGGCGACCAGGCTGTCGCCCTGCTTCGACGTCAGCCACTGCATCAGCATGAAGGCCGCGTCCTTGTCGGCGGAATTCCTTGGGATGGCGATACCAAAACCACCGGTCTGCGAGCCGCGGCGCACGCCCCGCGGATGCGGCAGCCAACCGACCTCGCCGACAATCTTCGACTTCGCGGGATCGTCGACCTCGCTCGCGACGGATATTGAATCGAGGTACATCGCGGTACGTCCCTGAAGGAACGCGTTCTTCATCTCGTCGAAGCCTGCTGCAGCCGCGCCGGGCGGGCCGCTATCGATGATTTTCTTGAGCAGTGTCGCGGCCTGGATGCCCACCTCGCCATTGAAGATCGGCTGCCAGGCGTCGTCGAAAATGCGCCCGCCCAAGGGAGCCATATGCAGGAGCCAGGCATGGACGACCTGGTGGCCGGTCTGGCCGCGTGAGGCCAGTGCGCCCATACCCTTTTCGAGGGAGGGAATTGCAGGCAAGAGTTCCGCCAGCTCGGCATAGCTACCCGGCGGCTTGAAACCATGCTTCGCCAAGATGTCCTTGCGGTAGCCAAGCACCGAAGTTTCTGCGCCGTAGGGCAGGCCGTAAAGCTTGGCGGTTGGGCCGGCCAAATAGCCTTTGCGCCCTCCGACCAAGCCGATGTTCTCGACGTAGCCAGGGATCAGGTCGGCGAACTCATAATCGGGAAGAGCGAGCTTCTCGTTCTTGAAATAGGGGCCAAGATCCTCGATCAGACCCTTGCCCGCATATTCTGACTTCCAGAACACGACATAAGCGAGGAGGTCGTAGTCGCCATTGCCCGGTTTGGCCATTTCCAACAACTGCTTGTCCCGCATGCGCAGGTATTGCAGCGTGTCGACCTCGACTTTGATGCCGGTTTCCTCGGTGAACTTCGGAAGCACCCGCGTGACAGCATCGAAATGCGGATGGGCGGGGAAGTTCACGACCAATGTCTTGCCCTTAAACGGCGCATACGGGTTTGCGCGCCCGCGCGATGGCCACAGGGCCGTGGTAAATCCGGCCGCAGCCGCAGTTTGCAGAAGCTGTCTGCGCGTCGTCATCCTCTTGCCCTCCCTTGCGTCTTGGCTGTCGATTGTTCTTGAACGGCGTCAGAAGGCGTCCCCGGTTCGCGCCTCGAAAACATGGAGCTGTTCCGGATCGAATGAGAACAGGGCCGATCCAGCGCCTCGGCGCACATCCTCGGAGGTCACTTCGACGGTCACGCGCTGTCCTGCGCAATCACCGATCAGCAAGGAATGGGCACCGGCGTACTCGCTGAGGAGGACGTTGACCGGCAACTCCCCTCGGCCGACGCCAGCAGGCTTGATCGCCGAGGGGCGTAAGCCGACGACGATGTTGGAATCTGGAGACATGCGATCCTGCAGCCGCTCAGGCAAAGGCAAGACGAGGTCACCGACACTGGCCGCTGGCCCACCGCTCGACGATACCAGCCGGGCGCTCAGCAGATTCATCGCTGGCGCACCGATGAAGCCCGCGACGAATAGATTAGCCGGCTTCTCGTAGAGCTCCTGCGGCGATCCCTGCTGCTGAACGACGCCGCCATTCATGACGACGATCCGATCGGCCAAAGTCATGGCTTCGACCTGATCATGCGTGACGTAGATCATGTTTTTCTCGACGCGCTGGCGCATCAAAGCGAGCTCGGCTCGCATTTGCGTGCGGAGCTTGGCGTCGAGATTCGATAGGGGCTCGTCGAAGAGGAAAACGGGCGCGTCACGAACCAGCGCTCGGCCCATTGCGACGCGCTGACGTTGACCGCCAGACAGCTCTCGTGGCCTGCGCGACAGCAGATGCGAGATCGAGAGCATGTCGGCGACGCGGCGCACTCTCGCGTCGATCTCGGCGCGGGGCATCCGGGCCAACCGGAGCGCGAAAGACATGTTCTGCGCCACGTTCATATGCGGATAGAGCGCATAGTCCTGGAACACCATCGCTATACCGCGATCTTTCGGCTCCAGGCTGCTGACCTCGCGGTCCCCGATCCAAATCTCGCCACCGGAGACGTCCTCCAGGCCGGCTATCATGCGCAACGTCGTCGATTTGCCGCAGCCTGAAGGCCCCACGAGGACTGTGAACTCCTTGTCCTCCATCACCAGGTCGAGGCCCGAGATCACAGGCACGTCGCCATAGCGCTTTTCGAGACGCTTTATCGCGATCCTTGGCATCGTCCACCCTGGTCGTCGCTCGGCGGCGTTGTTATGTTATCGATAACATATTCACGAGAAACTTGCCGATGCAAGAGAAATTTGCGCGGTCTATGTACGAGTGCGTCGGAGCTGTTGCGGACGTGGCGTCAGGAACTCAGCTGAGGGAGCAGCCGCAATGCGTATGAGCGATGTCGCCAAGGTCGTCGGCGTTTCAGCCATGACAGTCTCGCGGGCGCTCAAGGCCGACGCCTCGGTTGCTCCTGCGACGCGCACCGCAGTTCTGGAAGCGATCGCGAAACTCGGCTACGTGCCCGATCAAGTGGCGGGCGCACTGTCCTCGCGCCGATCGGGCTTCGTTGCCGCGCTGATCCCTTCGCTGAACAATCCACACTTCAGCCTGACCGCACAGTCTCTCTCTGACCGGCTTCAGGATGCGGGGCTGCAGCTTCTTCTCGGCTACACCAATTACGAGCGAGAGCGCGAGGCGGAGCTCGTACGAACGATGCTCCGCCGCAAGCCGGAGGGCATGATTCTCACGCACGACGGTCACGCTCCGGAAACGCGCGCCTTGCTGACCAAGGCGCGCATCCCCGTGGTCCAGATCTGGGACCTTCCACCCGCGCCGTTCGGCCATGTCGTCGGTTTCTCGAACTCGAACGCCATGCGCGACCTCGTGCTGGAGCTCGCCGCGAAAGGTTATCGGAAAATCGGCTATCTCGGCGAAACCGACGACGAGGGCACGCGCGGTGCAGCCAGGCGAGCAGGATACCGTTCCGCGGTCGCAGAGCTGGGGATGCCTGAACGCATCACCGCGATCGGCGCCCTGCCGGCCACGATGTCGGATGGCGAAAAGGGCTTCGCCCAGCTCATGGCGGTCTGGCCCGAGGTGGATTGTATCGTCTGTGTCTCGGACCCGCTCGCGTTCGGCGTCATCGGCGCCTGCAGACGCCGTGGCCTGTCCGTTCCGGGCGACGTCGCTGTGGCGGGCTTCGGTGACTTCGAGATCGGCCGGGTCTCACAGCCGGCGATCACGACAGTTGCGGTAGATGCCGCTGAGATCGGCCGCGCCAGCGGCGAGATCGTCGTCCGAGCGCTGGAAAGTTCCAGCCTTATCGACAACAGTCACGTCGATATCGGGACGCGCGTTACGATGCGCGAGAGTGCTTGACGATTGGATCGACGGTAACTCGTGGCATTCGCGCTCGGTGAGCGTGCGAGGCCCGTCTTGAGATTCGCCTAGCGCATCCCGAAGGCGGCGAGAGCCTCCAGCTGCCTGATCTTGGCCTCGGCCGGGTTCCGTGTTCGCAAGCTCTGCTTCTGCTCGCTCTTGCCGAGCAAGGCTTGAAGCTCGTCCAGGACAAGCCTGCGGAGCCGGTAGATACTGCTCTTCGGATGCTTCCAGAGGCTGGCCATTGCAAGAGTCGTGTGCCCCCCGTGCGTATCACGCGGGCGGCTGCAGGCTTTTGATTTGCCTAAGCTATCTGGAAAATCAGCCCCTTGCGGGATCGATGGCGGACAGGGCGGGATTCGAACCCGCGATACGGTTTCCCGTATACACACTTTCCAGGCGTGCGCCTTCAACCACTCGGCCACCTGTCCGGCGCGCTGCTTATGGCGTCCATGCGCGCGACTTTCAAGGCCTAAAGCCATGAGTCGCACAGGGTTGCGCGCAAATCTCCTTTGCCGTTGCATGGTCGCGGGCGAGGGGACACATGCGAAGGCGGCGGTGCGAGGCCGTCGAGCATATGCGACGCCGGCAGTGGCGGGGATGGGGGAAGGCGTGCGGTTTCTCGTCAGGATGCTGGGTTACCTTCTCGTTGCTGGAGGCTTCATAGCGCTGCTCACCGATGGGGCGCGCTCGATCGCCAACTCGTTCCTGCGTTTCACGCCGCTCGGTGAAACCGGGCTGACGTTTCTCGGTGAGCGCTTCCGTCAGCTGCAGCCCGCCGTCGAACGCAATCTGCACCCCCTGCTCTGGGATCCGGTCCTTGTGAATGTCCTCCAGGTCCCGACCGCCGCGGCCGGATTGCTGCTCGGCTTCCTGCTGCTCTGGGTCGGTGCCGCGCCCAAGCCGCAGATCGGCATCGTCACGCGGCGGTGACGCCGCTCTCTCGGCATTTGCCACGATTTGGACACAATCTTGCGCGGCCGACCCGACAAACGCACGGGACTTGCCCATTAGCCGCTTGATCGGCCGGGCAAAGCTTCGGAAACTCCCCGTTTAAACGGGAGGTACTCCATGCAGTCCAACTTCACGCGCCGCACTGCCTCGATCGTGCTCGGGCTCGGCGCCCTTGCGCTCGCCGGCGCGGCGTTTGCCCAGGCGCCTGCCTTCTTCCGCATCGGCACGGGCGGCACGGCCGGCACGTATTATCCGATCGGCGGTCTGATCGCGAACGCGATCTCGACGCCGCCGCAGCTGGTCTCGACCGCGGTCGCCAGCAACGGCTCGGTCGCCAACGTCAATGCGATTGTCGGCGGCGCCGCCGAATCCGGCTTCGTCCAGGCCGACGTCGCCTTCTGGGCCTATTCCGGCACCGGCGTCTATGAGGGCAAGCCGAAAGTGGCCGAGCTGCGTTCGATCGCCAATCTCTATCCTGAGTCGGTCCATCTCGTCGTTCGCAAGGCGGCGAATGTGAAGAGCGTGGCCGATCTCAAGGGCAAGAAGGTCTCGCTCGACGAGCCGGGCTCGGGCACGCTGCTCAACGCCAAGGCGATCCTCGCCGCCTTCGGCGTCACCGAGAAGGACATCTCGGCCGAGTACCTCAAGCCGAACCAGGCGGCCGAGAAGATGAAGGATGGCTCGGTCGACGCCTTCTTCTTCACTGGCGGCTATCCGGCGGCGGCGATCTCCGAGCTGGCTTCGACCGGCTCGGGCATCGACATCCTGCCGATCACCGGGGCGCAGGCCGAGAAGCTCGCCAAGGACTCGCCTTTCTTCGCCGCCGACGAGATCCCGGCCGGCACCTACAAGGATGTCGGCGCGGTCAAGACCGTCGCCGTCGGCGCCCATTGGGTGACCTCGGCCAAGATCTCGAACGACACGGTCTATGCCGTGACCAAGGCGCTGTGGAGCGACAAGACCCGCGCCGCGCTCGACGCCGGCCACGCCAAGGGCAAGGTCATCCGCAAGGAGACGGCGCTGTCGGGCCTGCAGGGCGTGCCGCTGCATCCGGGCGCCGAGAAGTTCTACAAGGAAGCCGGCCTGCTGAAGTAAGGCGCACGAGCCGCTGTCGGTGCTCCCTCTCCCGGATGGGAGAGGGGTGGGGTGAGGGCCTGCCGCTGCAGATTGAGACGCAGCGTCGCCGTCTCCGCCCCGTCCTGAGCCGTCCCTCCCTCACCCCTACCCCTCTCCTATCCGGGAGAGGGGTTCCTGGTCGAGTTTCACGATGACAACCCAGCCCTCCGCCGCCGAACTCGCCCGGCTCGAGGAAGAACTTGATCCGGAAATGGCGTTCCGCAAGGTGCCGCACGGCACGGCGCTGATCATCGGCGGATTGCTGCTCGCGCTCTCGGCCTTCCACTACTACACGGCCGGCTTCGGCCTGCTGCGCGAGACGACGCATCGCGGCATCCATCTCGCCTTCGTGCTCGGGCTGATTTTCCTGGTCTTTTCGGGCCGCAAGAGCGATGCCGGAACGGTGCACGCCTCGACGCTTTGGCGCCCCGGCGGCGTGCCGCTCTATGACTGGGTCTGCGCCATCGCTGTCGCGGTCTCCAGTCTCTACGTCCCCTATATCTTCGAGGACCTCGTCTTCCGCGTCGGCAATCCCTCGACGCTCGACGTGATCATGGGCACGATCACAATCGTGCTGATGATCGAGGCGACGCGCCGCGCCATCGGCTGGGGCCTGCCGCTGATCGCGCTCTTCGCCATGGTCTATGCGATCTTCGGGCCGTGGTTCCCCGGCATCTTCCTGCATCCGGGCGCGACCTGGTCGGTGCTGGTCAACCATCTCTATCTGACCAGCCAGGGCGTCTACGGCGTCGCGCTCGGCGTCGTCGCGACCTATGTCTTCCATTTCGTGCTGTTCGGCGTGCTGGCGACGCGGATTGGCCTCGGCCGGCTCTTCCTCGGCGTCGCTGCGGCTGTCGCCGGACGCTTCGCCGGGGGGCCGGCCAAGGTCTCGATCTTCGGCTCGGCCCTGTTCGGCATGATCTCGGGCTCGTCGGTTGCCAACACCGTCACGGTCGGCTCGCTGACGATCCCGATGATGATCCGGCTCGGCTATCAGCGGCACTTTGCAGCCGCCGTCGAATCGACGGCGGCGACCGGCGGCCAGATCACTCCGCCGATCATGGGCGCCGCCGCCTTCCTGATGGTCGAGTTCCTCAACCTGCCTTACGCGACCATCGTCATCGCCGCGATCATTCCGGCCTTCATGCATTTCTTCGGCGTGCTGATGCAGGTGCATTTCGAAGCCAGGCGCAACGGCATGCGCGGCATGACCGACGCCGAAGCGCCGAAGCTGAAGGAGGTCTTCGCCCGCGACTGGCCGACGATCGCACCGCTCTTCGGCCTGATCGTGGTGCTGTTCACCGGCTACACGCCCTATCTCGCCGCCTTCTGGGGCATCACCGGCTGCATGCTGGTCGGCCTTGCGCACTGGCGCGCCGCTTCGGCGCTGGTCTTCGCGCTGGCGATCGGCATCGCCGCGCCGACCGAGTTCCTGCGCGTGCCCGGAGTGAACGCCGCCTTCACGCTTGCCGCCTTCGCGGTCATGGCGCATGGCGTGCTGCTGAAATCGGCCGAGGGCCGCAAGCGCGTCAACGACATGGTCGACGCCTTCATCCTCGGCGCGAAATACGCGATCGGCGTCGGCGCCGCGGCGGCCACGGTCGGCATCATCGTCGGTGTCGTCACCTTGACCGGCGTCGGTTTCAAGATCTCCTGGATCGTGACCTCGCTCGCCGATCAATGGGCCAAGGGCGTGCTCGAGCTCGTGCCGTTCCTGCCCTTCGACGTGAAGACCGCGACCCTGTTCTTCACGCTGCTGCTGACCGGCATCGTCTGCATCCTGCTCGGCTGCGGCGTGCCGACCACGGCGAACTACATCATCATGGTGACGGTGGCGGCGCCGGCGCTCGGCATGCTCGGCGTCAACCCGCTCGTCGCGCATTTCTTCGTCTTCTATTACGGCGTCCTCGCCGATGTGACGCCGCCGGTCGCGATCGCCGCCTATGCCGGGGCGAGCATGGCCGGCGCGGACCCGTTCAAGACCGGCAACACCGCCTTCCGGCTGGCGCTCGGCAAGGTGCTGGTGCCTTTCGTCTTCGTGTTCTCGCCCTCCATGCTGATCATGGTGCCGAGCTTCACCTGGACGGAGCTGATCGGCTCGACCGCAGCCAGCATCGCCAGCATCGTCCTGCTGTCGGCGGCCTTCTCGGGTTGGCTGCTGGCGCCGCTGGCGATGTGGGAACGGGCGATTCTCGGCATCGCCGCGCTGCCGCTCATCCTGGCGACGCCGACCAGTGTCGTGATCGGTCTGGTGATCGCGGCGCCGGTCTTGTTGCGGCAGGCGCTCGCCCGCAAGGCCGCAATCGCACCTGCGTAGAAGTTCCCTATATGTTCTTGCAACCCTGGCGCGCTTCCGCTAGCGTCACTGCGCGGAGCTGGGGTGGGCTTGGATGGTGACGCGAGTCGCGACGGTGGCGTTCGAAGGCATCGAGGCGCGCGCCGTCGATGTCCAGGTTCAGGTCACGCCCGGCGGAGTCGCCTTCATCCTCGTCGGTCTGCCCGACAAGGCGGTCGGCGAGAGCAAGGAGCGGGTGCGCGCCGCGCTGATCGCCTCGGGGCTGGCCCTGCCGGCCAAGCGCATCACCGTCAATCTCGCTCCGGCCGACCTGCCCAAGGAGGGCAGCCATTACGATCTGCCGATCGCGCTCGGCGTCATGGCGGCGATCGGCGCGATCCCGGCCGATGCGCTCGCCGGTTACACCGTGCTCGGCGAGCTCGCCCTCGACGGTTCGATCACGCCGGTCGCCGGCGTGCTGCCGGCCGCGATCGCCGCCTATGGCCGAGGGCAGGGGCTGATCTGCCCGGCGGCGAGCGGGCCGGAGGCAGCCTGGGCGGCGCGTGATCTCGATATCCTCGCGCCCCGTTCGCTGATCCAGCTCGCCAATCATTTCAAGGGCACGCAGGTGATGGCGCGGCCCGAGCCTGCCGTCGCCCGCCAGAGCGGGCCATTGCCGGATCTGCGCGACATCAAGGGCCAGGAGAGCGCCAAACGCGTGCTTGAGATCGCCGCTGCCGGCGGCCACAACCTGCTGATGAACGGACCGCCCGGCGCCGGCAAGTCGATGCTGGCGAGCCGCCTGCCCTCAATCCTGCCGCCGCTCGATCCACGTGAGCTGCTCGAGGTCTCGATGGTGCTCTCGGTCGCCGGCCATCTCGCCGATGGCGAACTGACCGACCGGCGCCCCTTCCGTGCGCCGCATCACTCGGCCTCGATGGCGGCCCTGGTCGGCGGCGGCCTGCAGGCGAAGCCTGGGGAGGTCTCGCTCGCCCATCATGGCGTGCTTTTCCTCGACGAATTGCCGGAGTTCCAGGCGCAGGCGCTCGATGCGCTGCGCCAGCCGATGGAGACCGGCGAGGTTCTGATCTCGCGCGCCAACCACCGCACCGTCTATCCCGCCAAGTTCCAGCTGATTGCGGCGATGAATCCCTGCCGCTGCGGCAAGGCGACCGAGCCGGGCTATGCCTGCCGCCGCCAGCCGAACGAGCGCTGCATGGCTGGCTATCAGGCCCGCATTTCCGGCCCGATGCTCGACCGAATCGACATCACCATCGACGTTCCCGCTCTGACGGCCGCCGATCTCATCCTGCCGGCCGCGGCCGAGGGCTCGGCCGAGGTCGCCGCCCGCGTCGCGGCGGCCCGGGCCCGCCAGTCGGTCCGCTACGCCGCGCTCGGTGTCGAGGGAGCGACCACCAATGCCCGCTGCCCGGCTGCGTTGCTCGATGACATCGCGCGGCCGGACGCAGCCGGGCTCGCATTGTTGCGCAATGCCGCCGATGCGATGCGATTGACGGCGCGCGGTTATCACCGCGTCCTCAAGGTCGCCCGTACGCTTGCCGATCTCGACGGTGAGGATCAGCTCGGGCGCATCCACCTCGCCGAGGCGCTGTCCTACCGCTCGCGCATCGATCAGGCTGCGCAGGCCGCCTGATGAAAGGTTAACGAAACCATTCAAACCATCCGGCATCCTCGCAGCTAGGGCGAACCCTTTCTCAACAGGGTGGATGCTAGATGGGATGGCATGATCGAGCCGCCTTCCTTCCTCGTCCTGTTGTCAGGCGCTGCCATCGCCACGGCGATCGCTTGCGCCGCCATTGCGATCCGGCTGCTACGGCAGCGCCAGCAGGTGATGCAGCAGGCCAAGGCGTTGACGGCGGACGTCGAGAAATTGAGCGACCGACTCTGGGAGCTCGCCGACAGCGAAGAGCGCTATCGTAGCTTGATCGAGGCGCAGGGCGACCTGATCGTGCGCCGCAGCGAAGGCCGGATCGTCTACGCCAATGCCGCTTATGCGGCGCTGCTCGGCAAGAGCGAGGCGGAGGCGGTCGGGAGCGTCGAGCAGCCGCGCGTGCGCATCGCCCGGCCGGTGCAGGCGCTGCCGGGAGGCGCCCGCGTCATCGATGAATGTATCGAGACAGAAGAGGGCGAGCGCTGGCTGTCCTGGGTCGAGACGATCGTCCCGGTCGCCGCGGGGCAGACCGTACTGCAGCGTGTCGGCCGTGAGATCAGCGGGCGCATCGCCGCTGAGACCGCGCTGGAGGAGGCGCGCAGCCGGGCTGAGGAGGCGAATGCCGCCAAATCGCGCTTCCTCGCGACCGTCAGCCACGAATTCCGCACCCCGCTCAACGGGATACTGGGGATGGCCGATTTGCTCGGGGACACCAGGCTCGACCCGGAGCAGGCGACTTATGTCCGGGCGTTGCGCAGCTCCGGCGAGGCGCTGCTCGGCCTCGTCGACGATATCCTCGACTTCGCCAAGGTCGAGGCCGGCAAGCTCGAACTCGCCGAAGCCCCGTTCGATCCCGCCGCGCTGATCGAGGATGTCACCGAGCTTATGGCGCCGCGCGCCCAGGCCAAGGGCATCGAGATTTCCGCTCTGCTCGGGCCGGATTTGCCGGGGAAGCTCGTCGGTGATGTCGAGCGTTTGCGCCAGATCCTGCTCAACCTCGTCGGCAATGCCGTGAAGTTCACGCAAGCCGGCGGTGTCGGCATCGAGGCGGATATTGCTGCCGGCGAATTCGTCGTCGCCATCGCCGATACCGGTCCGGGCATTCCGGCGGAGCGCCTGGCGACGATCTTCGAGGAGTTCGAGCAAGGTGGAATGACCGGGCATCGCGAACAGGCGGGCACCGGCCTCGGCCTCGCCATCGCCCGCCGGCTCGCCCGCGCCATGGGCGGGGAGATCGAAGCGAGCAATCGCGAGAGCGGCGGCGCGCTGTTCCGGCTGGCCCTGCCGTTGCGGGCCGGGGACGCCACAGCCGCACCTGTCGCTTCGCCTGATTGGCAAGGCCGCCGCATCCTCGTCGCGTCCTCGGCGCCGTTCAGCGCCACCCATATCGCCGCCTGCCTGGAGCGGACGGGAGCGCGGGTTCTGCACGCCGGCGATCATGCGCAGACGATCGCTGCGCTCTCCGGCGATTCGGTCCCGTCGGCAGTATTGGTCGACCACGACCTCCCGGGCAGGGAGCTCGAGGCAGTGGCGGCCGCGGCGCGCCGTGCCGGTGTCGCCGACATCGTGATCATGCTGGCGCCGGCCGAACGGCGCAGTTTCGGCTCGCCCTACGCTGCCGGCTTCACCGGTTTTTTGGTCAAACCGGTCCGGGCGCGCTCGCTGCAGGTGCGGCTCGATCCGATCGAACGGTCACAGGGCGCGGCCGTTCCTGCACCTGCCGTGGATGCGATGGCACGACAGCCTGCCGCGGGTTTGCGGGTCTTGGTCGCGGAGGACAACGAGATCAATGCCCTGCTGCTGACCCGCACTCTGGAGCGGTTCGGCTGCATGGCGACCTGGGCACGCGACGGTGGCGAAGCCATCCGCCTGGTCGAGGAGGCGCACTCCGGAAAGGCGCAAGGATTCGATCTCGCCTTGCTCGACCTGCGGATGCCGGTGCTGGACGGGCTTGCGGTCGCCCGGCGGATACGCATGGCCGAGAAGGCGCTCGGCGCGCCGGGCCGGCTGCCGATCGTCGCCGTGACCGCCAATACGGCGGAGGAGGACCGGCGGCAGGCGCTTGCCGCGGGCATGGACGATTGTCTGGCTAAGCCGTTGTCGCGGGAGCAGTTGCACGGCTGGATCGAGCGCCTTTCGCACCTGCGAACCGGCGAGATTTTGACGGCCTGAGCCGGTCGCCATCCACAGGTGGTTGGCTTCGTCATCTGACTGACGTAGTTTTGTCGCGATCCCGTAAGACGGTCGGCGCAGTGCTGTCATGCGCCGATCCGAGATCGCAGGGGCCAGACCGTCTATGACGCACGACGTTTTTCAGGGTTCCCGTCAGCCGGCAAAGCAGAAGCTCGCCGGCCAGGCCCTGTTGCAGCGTTTCTCCCCTTCGAACCTGCTGGCTGCAGGCAAGCAGCTCGGCGGCTTCGCCTTTCCCGGTGCTGACGCTCTTTCCGGAACGCTCGGCCGTTCCGGGACGCTCGAAGTCCGGCTGGCTCGTGGTCCGCGCGAGATCTGGCGGGCGCAGCGCCTGCGCTACCGCGTCTTCTACCAGGAGATGTCGGCCAAGCCCGACGTCGTCTCGCGCATGTTCCGCCGCGATGCCGACCGATTCGACGCGGTCTGCGACCACCTCCTCGTCATCGACCACGCCGCGCGCGGCCGTTTCGGCGGGATCAAGCCCAAGGTCGTCGGCACCTACCGGCTGATGCGCGAGCAGGCCGTGGCCAAGCTCGGCGGCTTCTACACCCAGTCCGAATTCGACATCGCGCCGCTGCTGGCCCGCCACCCCGATCTGCGCTTCCTCGAGCTTGGCCGTTCCTGCGTGCTGAAGCCCTATCGCACCAAGAAGACGGTCGAATTGCTCTGGCACGGCATCTGGGCCTATTGCCGGCATCATCGCATCGACGCGATGTTCGGTTGCGCCAGCTTCGACGGCATCGACCCCGATATGCTGGCGCTGCCCTTGAGCTTCATCCACCATCACGCCACCGCCCAGGGCGACTGGCGCGTCGTGGCCCAGCCGCAGCGCCATGTGGCGATGGATCGCCTGCCTGCCGGCATGGTCGACGCCAAGCTCGCGCTGAAATGCCTGCCGCCGCTGGTGAAGGGGTATCTGCGTCTCGGCGCCCGCTTTGGCTCAGGCGCCGTGATCGACAAGCAATTCGGCACGACCGACATCCTGGTCATCCTGCCGGTCGCCGCGATCGACCGGCGCTATCTCGAATATCTCGACGGCGAGGCCGGACGTTACGCCGCCGCCTGATTCGGACTCATTCGCCTGCCGCGGCGAGGTCGCGCAGCGCCTGCCGGTATTCCGGATAATGGAAGACATAGCCGAGTTCGCGCTTCACCAGCGCGTTCGAGACCCGTTTGTTCTCGCTATAGAAGCTCGCGGCCATCGGCGAGAGCTTGGCCGTATCGAACGGCGTCTCCGGCGGCGGTTCGAGTCCAGCCACGTCCGCGGCGAAGCTGACGACGTCCTGCGGCGGCGCCGGTTCGTCGTCGGTGACGTTGTAGACGACACCGGCGCGTGGCTGTTCGAGCGAGGCCATCAGCACACCGGCGATGTCGTCGACATGGATGCGATTGAAGACCTGGCCGGGCTTGACCAGCCGGTTGGCGGTGCCGCCCCGCAATTTGGTGATCGGATTGCGGCCAGGGCCGTAAATGCCCGAGAGGCGGAAGATCTGCACCGGCTTGCCGCTGCGCTCGCCGAAGGCGAGCCAGTCCTGCTCGATCTCCAGCCGCTGGCGCGAGCGCTTGCTGGTCGGACGGCATTCGGCCGTCTCGTCGATCCAGGCGCCGCCATGGTCGCCATAGACGCCGATGGTCGAGAGATAGCCGATCCAACGCAGATTCTCGGCGGCTGCGAGCTTGTCGGCGAGTGCGTCGAGCACGGGATCGCCGTTCTCGTCGGGCTGGGCCGAGACCAGCACCGCATCCGCCTCGGCGACGATCTTGGCCAGCGGCGTCGACACCGCGAAACCGCCGAAGACCAGCGTATGCAGCCCCTGCTTGCTGAGCTCGCCGGCCTTCTCGGCCGAGCGCACCGTGCCGGTGACCTCCCAGCCCTTGGCCAGAGCGGCGCGCGCGAAGAACCCGGCGGAATAGCCGAGGCCGAAGATGACGAGCTTCATGCGGGTTCCAGTTGGTTCGGAGAAGGCTGAGCCCACTCGGCCCTGACCTCGGGGTCGGTTTCCTGCGCGAGCTTCGCCGGCGCCAGTTCCGCGGCATGATGCGGCGCCAGCTGCCAGAGCGCCCAAACGGCCATCGCCCTGATCAGGGGAGATGCATCGTCGAGCAAGGTCTCGGCGCTCGCGGCCAGCATCGGATCGCCGCTGTTGCCGATCGCGATCAGGACATTGCGCAGGAAGCGGTTGCGGCCGGTGCGTTTCACCGGTGTGCCGGCGAAAAGCGTGCGGAAAGCAGCATCGTCGAGCCCGGCGAGATCGGCCAGCGGTAGCGCGTCGAGCTCGCCTTTCAGCGCCAGGCGCGTCTCGTGCGAGGCTTCCGCGAACTTGTTCCAGGGGCAGACGGCGAGGCAGTCGTCGCAGCCGAAGACGCGGTTGCCGATCCCAGCACGGAATTCACGGTCGATATGACCCTGATGCTCGATGGTGAGGTAGGCGATGCAGCGGCGCGAATCGAGCTGGTACGGCGCCGGGAAGGCCTTGGTCGGGCAGATGTCGAGGCAGCGCGTGCAGGAGCCGCAATGGTCGCGCTCGGGCTCGTCCGATGGCAGCTCGGCCGAGGTGTAGATCGCCCCGAGGAAGAGCCAGGCGCCATGCTGGCGCGAGACGAGCACGGTCTGCTTGCCCTGCCAGCCGAGCCCGGCCGCCTGCGCCAGCGGCTTTTCCATCACCGGGGCGGTGTCGACGAAGACCTTGACCTCGGCCTCAGCCCGCGCCGCCAGCACGCCGGCGATGCTCTTCAGCTTGCCCTTGATCACGTCGTGATAGTCGCGCCGGCGGGCATAGAGCGAGATCGCGCCGCGGTCGCGCTGCTCCAGGATGGCGAGCGGGTCGCCTTCGGCCGCATAGCTCATGCCGAGCATGACGACCGAGCGTGCCGCCGGCCATAAAGTCGCCGGGTCGGCGCGTTCCGCCGTGCGCTCCGTCAGCCAGGTCATGTCGCCGTGATGGCCGGCCTCCAGCCAGCCGGCGAGGCGCGCGGGTGCTTCCGGAATCGCATCGACGCTGGCGACGCGCATCACCGAGAAACCCTCGGTCTTGGCGCGCGCGGCGATCGCGGCCTTGAGCTTGTCGGGGCTCAGAAGTCCAGGTCGTCGTAATGGGCCGAGGGCGCCATGCCGGGAATCCGGTCGCTCAGCAGCGGCCGGAAGCTCGGTCTGGACTTGATCCTCGCATACCATGCGCGGGCGGCCTCATCCTCGTCCCAGGGCACGTCGCCGAGATAGTCGACGCAGGAGAGATGCGCCGCCGCGGCGAGATCGGCATAGCTCAGATTGTCGCCGGCGAGCCAGTTCCGTTTCGCCGTCAGCCAGGCGATGTAGCGCAGATGATAGCGCACATTGCCGCGCGCCGCGCGGATCGCGCTCATTTCCGGCGGGCCGCCGCCCTCGTCCCGGCTCATGAAGCGCTTCATCACCTTCTCCAGCACGAGTGGGGCGGTGATCTCTTCGTTGAACTTGATGTTGAACCAGTCGAGCAGCCGGCGCACCTCGATGCGCCCGCCTGGACCTTCCGGCAGGAGGCGCCGCTCGGCCAGCGCCAGCCCACGGGTCTCGTCGAGATATTCGGCGATCGGCCCCGGTCCCGGAATGACGAGACCGCTCTCCTCGCGCAGAACCGGCGTCGTACCGGCCGGATTGAGCTCGAGGAACTCGCGCCGCCGTTCCCAGACGCGCTCTTCGACCAGCGTGGCGTCGAGGCCGAACTCGCCGAGTGCAAGCCGGATGAAGCGCGAATGCGGGCAGAGCGGATAATGGTGAAGCGTGGCCATCGAGTGCTGGAACAGATGAAGGTTCGGGTGGGGTAGGCCGGCGCGTGATGCAGCGCGATAGAGCGCCCCCGTATAGGCCTGCCGGCTAAGCCTCACAACCCGGGACGGGGGAAAGCGACGGATTGGGCAGGATTCCTTGCCGGTCTGGTAACCAATTTGCAAAGACCCTGCGCCATAGCTTTAACGCGTTCGGCTCGACTTTGTTGCGCCGCACCCGCAAGGCTCGGAAGGACCCTCCCATGTATGACCTTCTTGTCGCCGCCGTGCTCGGCGTGGTCGAGGGGCTGACCGAGTTTCTGCCGGTATCGTCGACCGGCCATCTGTTGCTGCTCGGGCATTTCCTCGGCTTCGAATCGAAGGGCAAGGCCTTCGAAATCCTGGTCCAGCTCGGGGCCATCCTGGCGATCCTGCTGGTCTATTTCCGTCGCCTGCTCGACATCGCTCTGCGCTTGCCGACCGATCCTTCCGCGAGGCGCTTCGTCCTTGGCGTGCTCGTCGCCTTCCTGCCGGCAGCGGTGATCGGCGCGCTGGCGCATGGTTTCATCAAGGGCGTGCTGTTCAACCCCTTCCTGGTCTGCTGCACGCTGATCGCAGGCGGCCTCGTCCTGCTCGTCGTCGACGAGCTGGAACTCGAGGTGAAGCATCACGACGCCACCAAGTTCCCGCTGGCGATGTATCTGAAGATTGGTTTCATCCAGTGCCTTGCCATGATCCCTGGCGTCTCCCGTTCGGGCTCGACCATCGTCGGCGCGATGCTGCTCGGCGCTGACAAGCGGGCCGCGGCCGAGTTCTCCTTCTTTCTCGCTATGCCGACCATGGCCGGCGCCTTCGCCTATGACCTGATGAAGAACTACAAGGCGCTGACGACCAACGATCTGACCTTGATCACGATCGGCTTCGTCACTGCCTTCATCTCGGCACTGATCGTGGTGCGCAGCTTCCTCGACTTCGTCTCGAAGCGCGGCTTCACGCCTTTCGCCTGGTGGCGGATCATCGTCGGCTCGGCCGGCCTCGCCGGGCTCTGGGTCTTCGGCTGATCTCAGCCTGAAGCGGGCAGGGGGCCGCGCCAGGTTCCGAGCAGCATTTCCAGGAAGCGCTCCGCCGCTGGCGCCAGCTTGACCCCGCGGCGCCTGACGACGCCGATCGTGCGCGAGACCTCAGGGTCCCGGATCGGCCGCGTCACGATGATCGGGTGGTCCGCGCCCGGCGTCGCCAGCTTCGGCAGCACAGAGATGCCGAGGCCTGCCTCGACCAGTCCGAGCGAGGTCGAGAGGTGCGTCACCTCGAAGGACCAGTTGAGTCGGACGCCGATCTTGACCAGAGCCGCATCGAGGATGGCGCGATTGCCGCTGCTGCGGCTGACGGTGACCAGCGGGTGGCCTTCGAGATCGTCCCAGCCCAAGGCTGATTTCCGTGCCAGCGCGTGATCGTGCCGGCAGGCGAGCACGAAGGGGTCGTCGATCAGCGGCTCGAAGGTCAGCTCGGCATCGGAGCCGCCGATCAGGTTGATGCCGAACTCGACCTCGCCGCGTGCCACCGCCTCCAGCCCGTCATTGGCCGAGAGATCGAGGATGCGGAAGCGGATGTTCGGGTACTGCGCCTGGAAACGCGCGATTACCGAGGGCAGGAAGTAGAAGGCGGCCGTAGGCACGCAAGCCAGCGCGATCAGTCCGGCGCGGCGGCTGCCGAGATCGCGCATCGCGAAGATCGATGAGTCGAACTCGTCGAGCATGCGCCGGACCAGCGGCAGCATCTCGCGCCCGACCATGGTCAGCGCGACCCGGCGCGTCGTCCGCTCCAGCAAGGCTGCCCCGACGGCACTTTCCAGCCGCTGGATACGCCGGCTCAGCGCCGGCTGTGACATGTTGAGCGCCTCGGCGGCGCGGTGGAAGCCGCCGAGCTCGACCACCGAGATGAAGGCGCGCAGGTCGAGGGCTTCGAAATTGATGCTCATGACGTATCAATAGCGCCGATCTCTGCATTTCACAGCGATTATTCGATCTGGGAAGAGAGGGCATCGCCAATCGCCGGGTGACGCCCTTGTCCGCTCCCTTCCAGCTTCCGCATGTTCAGGCCCTGCGCATCCCCTGCGTGCTGATGCGCGGCGGCACCTCGCGCGGCCCGTTCTTCCTGGAGCGCGACCTGCCGAGCGACCCGGCGGCGCGCGACCGCGTCCTGCTCGCGGCGATGGGCTCGCCGCATATGCTGCAGCTCGACGGGCTCGGCGGCGGCAATTCGCTGACCAGCAAGGTCGCGATCGTCAGCCGCTCCAGCCGACCGGATGCCGATGTCGATTACCTCTTCGCCCAGGTTGCGGTCGAGCGCGCCCATGTCGATTTGAGCCCGAACTGCGGCAACATGCTCTCCGCCGTGGGCCCCTTCGCCATCGAGGCCGGTCTTGTGCCGGCTGCCGAAGGCGAGACGATCGTCAGAATTCACAATCGCAATACCGGCGCGCTCATCGAGGCGGCCGTGCAGACGCCGGGAGGCGTCGTCGCCTATGACGGCTCGACCGCGATCGACGGCGTCGCCGGTACGGCTGCTCCGATCAAGCTCGGCTTCCTCGAAGCCGTCGGCTCGAAGACCGGAGCCTTGCTGCCGACCGGCCTTGCCCGCGAGGAGATCGACGGCGTCCCGGTGACGCTGGTCGACTACGCCACGCCGATGCTGCTGCTGCGGGCCGCCGATCTCTGCCTTGCCGGCGACGAGATACCGGCCGAGCTTGACGCCAACGCCGCTCTGCTGGCGCGACTGGAGGAGCTGCGCCGCGAGGCCGGCCGCCGCATGGGCCTCGGTGATGTCGCAGGCCGCGTCATTCCCAAGGTCGGCGTACTCTCGTCGGCGCGCCGCGGCGGCAGCCTGACCTCGCGCTATTTCACGCCGGACCGCTGCCATCGCAGCCATGCTGTCACCGGCGCGCTCTGCGTCGCCGCGGCGAGCCGCATCGCCGGCAGCGTCGCAGCCGAGATGCTCTCGGCGCAGACGGATTCACTGGTCACGCTCGAGCATCCGAGCGGCGCCATCCAGGTCGACCTTGTGCTCGACGCTGCCGGTCAGGTGATCCGCGCCAGCCTGGTGCGCACGGCGCGCCGCATTTTCGAAGGAAACGTCATCGTCCCCGCCAGTGCGATCCTCGCGCTTGCAGAGAGGGCGGAAACGGGAGGAGAACTGACCCATGACGATCACGCGCCGCCATCTCTGCAGCCTGATCGCGGCCGCAGCGTCCAGCGCCTGCCTGCCTGAGTTCGCTCAAGCTCAGGCTGCCTTTCCCGACAAGCCGATGAAGCTGCTGGTGCCCTATGCCGCCGGCGGGGGCACGGACG
Source organism: Rhizobiales bacterium 2SD (assembly GCA_005502805.1). Classification (GTDB taxonomy): domain Bacteria; phylum Pseudomonadota; class Alphaproteobacteria; order Rhizobiales; family Beijerinckiaceae; genus Allobosea. Next base: position 382,262 of record SCMY01000006.1, read on the forward strand.
CGATCGCGCGCCTCGTCGCGCAGGGCGTCGGCGAGCGGCTCGGCCAGTCGCTGGTGGTCGAGAACAACGGCTCGGCCGGCGGCAACCTCGCCACTGCTCAGGCGGCCGCGGCGGCGCCCGACGGTTACACGGTGCTGATGGCCAATCAGGGTCCGATGGTGGTCAACCCGCATCTGTTCAAGAATGTCCGGGTCGACCCGCTGACTGCCTTCGACCCGCTGACGCTGATCACCGCGGCGCCGCTCGTGGTGGTGGTTTCGCCGAGCTCGCCGCACAGGACGCTGGCCGAGCTCGTCGGTCAGGCCCAGAAGAACCCGGGCAAGCTGACCTATGGCTCGGCCGGGAATGGCTCAGCCAGCCACCTTGCCACGATCCTGCTGGCGCAGACCGCGCAGTTCGAGGCTGTGCACGTGCCCTATCGTGGCGCCGGCCCGGCGCTGACCGATCTGCTCGCCGGCAACAGCGACTTCATGATCACCACCGTGCCCTCGGTGCTTGGCCTGATCCATGGCGGCAAGGTCAGGGCTCTGGCGGTGACCGGCAAGGCGCGCGCCAAGCTCTTCCCGGAGGTGCCGTCGGTGGCCGAGAGCGGCTGGCCGGACTATGAGGCGACGGCCTGGTACGGCTTCGTCGTGCCCAAGGGCACGCCGAAGGATGTCGCCGCCAGGCTGCGCCAGGCGACGGTCGAAACCATCGATAGCGCCATCATCCGCGAGCGCCTGCAGAACGAGGGCGCGGAGCCGATCGGCAACAAGCCCGAGGAGTTCGCGGCGATGATGGAGGCGGAGTCGCGCCGCTGGGCCGGCATCATCAAGCAGGCCCGGCTCGCCATCAATTGATGGCGCGCTAGGCGATCCGCTTGTCGGCGGAATCGCAGAGATCGGCGACGACGCAGGTCTCGCAGGCCGGACGCAGCGCCTTGCAGGTATAGCGTCCGTGCAGGATCAGCCAGTGATGCGCGTGCCGGCCGAACTCGGCCGGCACCGCCTTTTCCAGGCCGAGCTCGACCTGCAGCACGTTCTTGCCCGGCGCGATGCGCAGGCGGTTGGCGACGCGGAAGACGTGGGTGTCGACCGCATGGGTGATCTCACCGAAGGCGATGTTGAGTACGACATTCGCGGTCTTGCGGCCGACGCCGGGCAGGCTCTCCAGCGCTTCGCGCAGGGTCGGCACCTCGCCGCCGAACTCGGCGATCAGCTTCTCCGAGAGCGCGATCACGTTCTTCGCCTTGTTGCGGTAGAGCCCGATCGTCTTGATCAGCTCGCGCACCTGGTCCTCGCCGAGGGCGAGCATGGCCTGGGGGCTGTCGGCGAGCTCGAACAGCCGCTTCGTCGCCTTGTTGACGCCGGCATCGGTCGCTTGCGCCGAGAGCACGACGGCGACCAGCAGCGTGAAGGCATTGACATAGTCGAGCTCGCCCTTGGGCTCGGGTCTTTGCTGCCGGAATCGGCTGAAGATCTCGTAGATCTCGGCGGCGCTGCGCGGCTTCGGATTCGTGATCCGGTTGGGCTGCGGGCTGCGGCGTTTTTGGCTGTTCGGCGCGGGCATCGCGGCGTTATAATTCGCGGATGACCTTGGGCAAGCCCAATTCAGATGACGTCGCCGAAGCGGCCGAGAAGCCGGTCTTCGACGCGACGATCACGCCGCATCGTTCGCTCGGCCAGGATGGCTTCCGCATCGTGATGACGCTGGTCTGCCTGACCAGCGTCGCGGCCTCGATCCCGTTCATGGTGCTCGGCGCCTGGCCGGTCGCCGGCTTCTTCGGCCTCGACATCATCGCGCTCTTCATCGCCTTCAAGGTCAATTTCAACGCGGCCCGCGCCTTCGAGCGCATCATCGTGACGCCGCTCGAGGTGCTGCTGCGCAAGGTCTCGCATCACGGCCGCGAGAAGATCTGGCGCTCCAACCCGGCCTGGACCAAGCTCGAGCGCGAGGATGACGAGGATTACGGCCTGCTCGAGCTCTCCCTCGTCTCGCGTGGCCAGCGCACCGTGGTCGCTTCGGCACTCTCGCCCCAGGAGCGCGAGGGCTTTGCGCAGGCGCTCGGCACGGCGCTGGCCAAGGCCAAGCGCGGCCCGGATTTCGAACCCGCCTGAGCATGGCCGCGACGATCATCCCCCTGATCGCATGGGCGGTGATCATCGTCGTGATCGTCGCGGCGGTGCGCGCCAATCGCGGTCCGCGCGACCCGCTCCCCAGCCAGACCGATGGCGAGAGCCGGACCCGAATCTATGCGCTGGAGCTGCGCGACAAGCTCGATCGCGCCCTGTTTGGCCCACTGCTGGCAGGACAGGTCTGGGATCGCGTGATCACCTGCAAGGTCGACGAGGGATTGATCCACGAATTCCACCGCGACTATTGCGGCCATGGCCTGATCCGGATGGAAGACGGCATCAAGCTCTGCGAGATCGACGATGGCTGGCACCCGGGCAAGGCGATCGCCGAATGGCGCTCGCGTGCGGACTTCGTCGCCTTCTTCGCCGAGCAGTCGGATTACAGCTGCAGCGGCTGGGATGAGAGCTCGCCGGTCTTCTTCACCGACGACGAGTGGCACCGCAACAACCAGCGCCTGACGCGCGCAAAACTGCTGCGATTCGTTTGAGGAAGGCCTCAGGCCGTCCGTTGCGCCAGCCAGACCGTATGTCCGCCGCACTCCGGGTCCTCGACGACATGGTCAACCACGGCAAAATCGTTCTCGGCCAGTAGGCTGTGATACTCCGCCGGCGCGAGGCTGCCATGATAGAGCGGCTCGCCCTCGAAGCTGCCGATCGCTTCGCCATGGCTTGGCCCGCTGGTGAAGAGCAGCGCTGCTCCGTCTGCGGCGTGGCTGCGGAAGCGTGGGAACATCTGCCGTTGAGCATCGGGCGTCAGATGGAAGAAGCTGTCCCAGGCGATCAGCCCGTCGAAGCGTCGGTCGAGCGCGAGTTCGCGCATGTCGGCGACCTGCCAGGCTTGCTGCGGGAAGCGCTCGCGGCAGAGCGCGATCAGCGGCTCCGACGAATCGATGCCGGTCACCGCACAGCCGCGCTCGATCAGATGCCGGGCGATCGGCTCGCCCATGCCGCAGCCTATGTCGAGAACCGATGGCTGGGTCGGCACGAGCGACAGGAAGCGGTCGAGCCAATGCGCTTCCATCAGCCCTCGGCCGCGCTGTTGGTCATAGGCGGTGGCGTGGCGCTGATAGAGCGAGATGATGGTGTCGGCGGAATCGGTCATCCGTGGAGTTCTAAGCGCCCTTAGAGGCGAAGACGAGCTTGTCAGCTTTCGGGTGGGATAGGCATGCTGACAGCACTAGCTTCGTGAGCATGAGAGATCAGATCGCGAGGATAGAACGATGAACGCTCACTTCAGAACTGCGATGAAACCGATCACCGTCTCCAATGCCGTGCTCGCCCGCGCCGCCGAGACCATCCCCTCGGAGGCCGATTTCCCGGCGGTTGCGCCCGGCTCTGACTACGACACGGTGCGGCGCATCCTGTCCTACATCACCAACAACTGGCGTCAGCAGCCGACGATCGAGGCGATCGCCGACGCTGCCGGCGCGACGCCGACCGATGTGCACCACCTGTTCCGGCGCTGGTGCGGACTGACGCCGAAGGCTTTCCTGCAGGCGATCACGCTCGACAACGCCAAGGGCCTGCTCGCTTCGTCCGCCAGCATCCTCGATACCTCCTTCGAGGTCGGCCTCTCCGGCCCCGGTCGCCTGCACGACCTCTTCGTCACCCATGAGGCGATGTCGCCCGGCGAATGGAAGGCCGGGGGCGAGGGGCTGCGGATGTCCTACGGCTTCCACCAGTCGCCGTTCGGTGAGGCGCTGGTGGTGGTCACCGAACGCGGCCTTGCCGGCCTCGGCTGGGTCTCGAACAATCTCGACGGCGGCAAGGTCATCGGCGGCAGGGCCGAGGCACTGGCCGACATGATGCGGCGCTGGCCGCATGCGGACTACCGCTTCGATCCGCAGAGCACCGCGCCCTATGCGACGCGCATCTTCGAGCCGGGCAGCTGGTCGCCGCAGACGCCCTTGCGCGTCGTGCTGATCGGCACCGATTTCGAGGTCCGGGTCTGGGAGACGCTGCTGCGCATTCCGGTCGGCTGCGCCACCACCTATGGCGATGTCGCTGATCATATCGGCAAGCCCTCGGCGGCCCGCGCGGTCGGCGCGGCTGTCGGCAAGAACCCGATCTCCTTCGTGGTTCCCTGTCACCGCGTCATCGGCAAGTCCGGCGCGCTCACCGGCTACCATTGGGGGCTGACGCGCAAGCGCGCCATCCTGGGCTGGGAAGCCGGACAGGTCGCGGGCGGCGAGGCGGCCTGAGCCGCAATTACTGGATGGTGGGAGCGGGCGCCGCCGCGGGCGGGGGCGTCCGCTTCGCCGTGGCCGGACGCGGCTTCGCCGCCTCCGGCTTCGGCTCGGGCAGGCCGAGACGGGAGCGGATCGAGGCGGCGCGCGCCTCGGTGACGCGGGCGCCGCAGAAGCCGTGCGAGCCCTCGCGCTGGAAGTCGCGGCAGATCTGCTCGCGTTCCGAGGAGAAGCCGGCCTGTTCGCGTGCGATCGTGCGCTGTTCCGGCAGGTCGGCCTTGGCCGAGAGCGCCCGGAAACCGTCACGGACGGCGGTTTCCGCATGCTTGCGTTCAGCCTCGATATCCTTGGCACGGGCGGCAAGCGTACGCGCATCCGGCCCCCAGACGCCGCGGGGATCGATGCGGCAGGCGGCAGCTTCGATCACGCAGGGCTGTTCCGGTTCGATCACCAGGAAGGCGCCGTCGAGCACGTCGAAAACGATCGGGCAGGCTGGAGCCTCGAGCTTGTAGCGCGCCAGCCCCGCCGGTTTGCCCAGCGATGTCACCGGGACGGGCACTTCGCCGAACGAGATCGCGCAAGGCTCGACCAGATTGCTGGACTGGAATCCTTCGGCACGCAGCTTCAGGCCATAGCCGCTGCCGGCTTTCTCCAGCGTTGCTTCACCGAAGCCGCCATTGCGGCGCAAGGTCTTGCCGAGGATCGAGTCCTCGCCGGGAATCTTGATGGCCGGCATGGTGCGCGGCCGCGGCGTCGCCGGGCCGCCGACCGAGGCTGGCGCCGATTGCTGGGCGCCGGGCTGGTTGAAGGGCTGCGCGCCTGGAAGCTGCAAAGGCTGCGCCAATGCCGAGCCCGTAAGGCCGAACCAGGCCAGCGCTGCGCCGGCGGCGAGGCGGTAGGCAGTCGGGCGGCGGAGCGTCGTCACGGCTGTTTCCTGGTGGCGCAAGGTCTTCCTGAATGGAATGGCCGCGTCAGTTTCGCAAGAGCATGCGCGCAACACTTACCCGGAATGGTCAGCCCCGGCGAATTCTGTGCAGGACCATGCGCAAAGCCGATTCTTAATCCGGCTTCGCGCCTTGCAAGCGGGGTGCCACCCTCCCTATATACGCCGCGAAGCGGTGGTTTTTACAGGCCATCGGGGCCGGATTGCGCCAGGCGCCAGCACTCGCATGCGAACGCCGAAACGCAGGGCCGGTCGATCTTTGTTGTAACCGGCGGATGAAGCCGGGCCGGAGCCAAGGCTCCGTTCCGTCACTTCGGCCGCCAGACGTGGGTATCCCGGGTTCGTTCGCCGCGGAAGGTGGGGGCGATCCGGGGCCATGGGCCGGAGGACGGCGTCCTGGACGCGGCCTTCCGGCGATCTGCTAAATCGAAAGGGATCCCATCCATGGGTAAAGTTATTGGTATCGACCTCGGAACCACCAATTCCTGCGTTGCAGTGATGGAAGGGTCGACGCCCAAGGTTATCGAGAATTCCGAGGGCGCCCGCACCACGCCTTCGATCGTCGCCATCACGGATGACGGCGAGCGTCTGGTCGGCCAGCCGGCGAAGCGCCAGGCGGTCACCAATCCGGAGCGCACCTTCTTCGCCATCAAGCGTCTGATCGGCCGTACTTTCGACGATCCGATGACCAAGAAGGACATCGATCTCGTCCCCTACAAGATCAAGAAGGCCCCGTCCGGCGACGCCTGGGTCGAGGCCGACGGCAAGGACTACTCGCCCTCGCAGATCTCCGCCTTCACGCTGACGAAGATGAAGGAGACCGCGGAAGCCTATCTCGGCCAGCCGGTCACGCAGGCTGTCATCACCGTTCCCGCCTATTTCAACGACGCCCAGCGCCAGGCCACCAAGGATGCCGGCCGCATCGCCGGTCTCGAGGTGCTGCGCATCATCAACGAGCCGACCGCGGCCGCGCTCGCCTACGGCCTCGACAAGAAGCAGGCGGGCACGATCGCGGTCTACGACCTCGGCGGCGGCACCTTTGACGTCTCGGTCCTCGAGATCGGCGACGGCGTCTTCGAGGTGAAGTCGACCAATGGTGACACCTTCCTCGGCGGCGAGGACTTCGACATGCGTCTGGTCGAGTACCTGGCGGACGAGTTCAAGCGCGAGCAGGGCATCGACCTGAAGAAGGACAAGCTCGCCCTTCAGCGGCTGAAGGAGGCTGCCGAGAAGGCCAAGATCGAGCTCTCGACGACCGCTCAGACCGAGATCAACCTGCCCTACATCACGGCGGACGCTTCCGGTCCGAAGCACCTCGCCATCAAGCTCTCGCGCGCCAAGTTCGAGAGCCTGGTCGACGACCTGATCCAGCGCACCATCGAGCCCTGCCGCAAGGCGCTCAAGGATGCCGGCCTGTCCGCGGGCCAGATCGACGAGGTCGTCCTGGTCGGCGGCATGACCCGCATGCCGAAGGTCCAGGAAGTCGTGAAGCAGTTCTTCGGCAAGGAGCCGCACAAGGGCGTCAACCCTGACGAGGTCGTCGCCATCGGCGCCGCGATCCAGGCCGGCGTGCTGCAGGGCGACGTCAAGGACGTGCTGCTGCTCGACGTGACCCCGCTCTCGCTCGGCATCGAGACGCTGGGCGGCGTGTTCACCCGCCTGATCGATCGCAACACCACGATCCCGACCAAGAAGAGCCAGGTCTTCTCCACCGCCGAGGACAACCAGGGCGCGGTGACGATCCGGGTCTTCCAGGGCGAGCGCGAGATGGCGGCCGACAACAAGCTGCTCGGCCAGTTCGACCTGATGGGCATTCCGCCGGCCCCGCGCGGCATGCCGCAGATCGAGGTGACCTTCGACATCGACGCCAACGGCATCGTCTCGGTGACGGCGAAGGACAAGGCCACCAACAAGGAGCAGCAGATCCGCATCCAGGCGTCTGGCGGCCTTTCCGAGGCCGAGATCCAGAAGATGGTCAAGGATGCCGAGGCGAACGCCGCCGACGACAAGAAGCGTCGCGAGCTGGTCGAGGCCAAGAACCAGGGCGAGAGCCTCGTGCACTCGACCGAGAAGTCGCTGAAGGACTATGGCGACAAGGTTTCGGCTGCCGACAAGGGCGCGATCGAGACCGCGCTCGAAGCCCTCAGGACTGCGCTCACCGGCGAGGACGTCGAGGCGATCTCCTCGCGCACCAACGAGCTGATGCAGGCGTCGATGAAGCTCGGCGAGGCGATGTATGCCGCCAGCCAGGCTGAAGGCCCTGCCGCCGAGGGCGCCGCTGCCGAAGAGCCGAAGAAGGACGACGTCATCGACGCCGACTTCAAGGACGTCAGCGACGACAAGGGCGACAAGAAGAAGAGCGCCTGATCGCGTTATCGGTCATCCATCGACCGTGCGAGGATGGCCGGGCTTGACCCGGCCATTCCCTTGAGGCGATGGCGTCGGCAGGACATGACTCGCCGGTCTGCGTTATAGGGCAGGGCGGCGCAGGGGCAGCTGGTTGAATGTCGAAGCGCGACTACTACGAAATCCTCGGGGTCTCCCGGACCGTGACGGAGGTCGAGCTCAAGAGCTCCTTCCGCAAGCTCGCCATGCAGCATCACCCGGACAAGAATCCGGGCGACAAGCAGGCCGAGATCAAGTTCAAGGAGATCAACGAGGCCTATCAGATCCTCTCCGATGGCCAGAAGCGCGCCGCCTATGACCGCTATGGTCACCAGGCTTTCGAGAATGGCGGCGGAGGCGGTGGCCCGGCCGACATGTCGGACTTCATGTCCGACATCTTCGAATCCTTCTTCGGCGAGGGCCGTGGCCGTGGTGGCCCGCGCGGCGCCAATTCGCGCGAGCGCGGCGCCGACCTGCGCTACAATCTCGAGATCGGCCTTGAGGAGGCCTATGCCGGCAAGAACGAGACCATCCGCGTCCCGACCTCGGTGACCTGCGAGGTCTGCTCCGGCACCGGCGCCAAGGCGGGCTCCAAGTCGCGGCAGTGCCCGACCTGCGGCGGCCATGGCCGCGTCCGCGCCAGCCAGGGCTTCTTCTCGGTCGAGCGCACCTGCCCGACCTGCAACGGCCGCGGCGAGATCATCGACGATCCCTGCACCGGCTGCCAGGGCGCCGGCCGCGTCACCCGCGAGCGCACCCTTTCGGTCAACATTCCGGCCGGTGTCGAGGACGGCACCCGCATCCGCCTCGCCGGCGAGGGCGAGGCTGGCCTGCGCGGCGGCCCGGCGGGTGATCTCTACATCTTCCTTTCGATCAAGCCGCACGCCATCTTCCAGCGCGACGGCGCCGACCTGTTCTGCCGCGTGCCGATCGGCCTGACCTCGGCCGCGCTCGGCGGCGAGATCGAGGTTCCGACCCTGAACGGCGACAAGGCCCGGGTGAAGGTTCCCGAAGGCACCCAGACCGGTAAGCAGTTCCGCCTGAAGGGCAAGGGCATGAGCGTGCTGCGCTCGCGCGAAATGGGCGATCTCTACATCCAGGTGCTGGTCGAGACGCCGCAAAAACTCACCGCTCGCCAGCGCGAATTGCTGATGGAGTTCGAGCGCGAGAGCTCGGGCGCCACCCATCCCGAGACCGCCGGCTTCTTCGGCCGGGTCAAGGATTTCCTCGGCGGCCTCGGTGGGGCCGCCTGAGACGAAAAACGGGCGCCTCGCGGCGCCCGTCTTGTTTTGATCGGGACCGACCTTGCGGGTCAGGCCTTGTCGATCACCTTCTTGACTGCGTCCTTGGCCTTGCCGACGGCCTGCTGGGCTTCGCCCTTGCGTTCCTGCGCGATGCCCTCGGCCTGGAGGCCGGGCTTGTTCAGCGCCTTGCCGGCAGCCTGCTTGACGTTGCCGGCGGCTTCGTTGGCGAGGCCCTTGATCTTGTCGGTCGTGCTGCCCATGGACGTCTTCCTCTTCTGAGCGGGGAGGGCGCCGCAGCGCCCGGTCGGGAGGACAACGTCGCCGGGCAAGTCAGGTTCCAGCACCTTTCGACAGATCGGCCGCAATCGCCCGCAGCGCCTGTCCCGTCGCCTCGTCGGCCGGGAAGAACGTTTCCAGCGCCAGCTCGGACAGGGTGACGTCGACCGGCGTGCCGAACACGGTCGTGGTCGAGATCAGCGAGAGCTCGGTTTCGCCTAGCCGCAAATGCAGGGGCAGCACGATCGGCGGCTCCGTTTCCTCCTGCACCTTGCCTTTGACGATCGGCGCGGCCGGGACGGGATAGCTCAGCAGTTCGCTGAGGAGTTCGGCGAGCAGCGGGTCGGCTGTGGCGCGGATCTGCTGGCGCAGCCTGGCGATCAGATGGCCGCGCCACTCCGTCAGATTGATGATCGCCGGGGCGAGCCCGCGCGGATGCAGGCTGAGCCTGAGCACGTTGACGGGAGGACGCAGAAGGTCAGCGTCCTCGACGACCGCGAGCATGGGCGCGATCATCTTGTTCGCCGCGAGCAGGGTCCAGTGCCGGTCCACGGCGACGGCGGGGTAGGGCTCGTGTCCCTTGAGCAGAAGGTCGATCGCGCTGCGGGCCGCCTGGAGGCTGGGGTCTTCCAGCGACCGTTCGAGATAGACCGGCGCATAGCCGGCCGAGAGCAGGAGCGCGTTGCGCTCGCGCAGCGGCACGCCGAGATGCTCCGCGAGCAGCAGGACCATGTCCCGGCTTGGTATCGAGCGGCCGCTCTCGACGAAGCTGAGATGCTTCTGCGAGATCTCGGCTTCGAGCGCGAGGTCGAGCTGGCTGAGACGGCGCAGCTGGCGCCAGTCGCGGATGAGATGCCCGATCGTGGGCTGCTGGTGCTTGTTCATGGCAGGCAAGCTAGCCGCAGCCACGCCGCCGTCCAATTACCTCCGGCTTAATCGACCGGCCGCCGGGCTTTCGTCAGCATGGCCTCCATCAGCAACCGCCCCGGACACAACGGGGCTGAACCGGAGAACGACCATGGCCTTCATCCAGTCCTCGCATTTCCTGCGCAATGCCCTTGCCCTCGATGCCGCCGCCTGCGCCGGGACCGGCCTGCTGCTCAGCATCGGCGCCGGTGCGCTCTCCGGCCTGCTCGGCTTACCCACGGAGTTCCTGCGCGGCACTGGCCTCGTGCTGCTGCCTTGCGCCGCCCTGCTTGCGTTCTTCGCCAGCCGGGTGCGCCTGCCGCGGCTCGCAGTCTATGCGGTGATCGGCGTCAACATCCTCTGGATCGCTGACAGCGTGCTGATCCTGGTCGCCGGCTGGTTCGCACCGACCACGCTCGGCATCGCCTTCGTCCTGGCCCAGGCCGGGGCGGTCGCCGTCGTCACCGAACTCGAGGTGATCGGCCTGAAGAAGTCGGTGGTGTACACCGCGGGAGCCGAAGCCGCGCTGCGCTGACCCAGTCCGTCCACCACACGAGGCCGTCGCGGCGCCCGCCGCGGCGGCCTTCGTTCGTGACGGCTTGTCACGCAACTGTCGCAAGCGCTCACTAGCCGGAGACCTGCCGCCTCGATGTCAAATGCGGGACAGGATCCTCTCATGCGCAAGCCCTTCGCCCTCGCCGTCCTCGCGACTTTCCTGCTTGCCGGCACTGCGCTCGCCGAGCCGACCTTCAACCGCATCGCCACTTTCCAGGTCCCGCTGAATCTGCCGGCCGACCGCGACGCGAAGAAGAAGACGGTCTCGGAGATTATTTCCGCCAATGAGGCCGGAACCCTGCTCGCCTATACCGATGCCGAGCAGAAGGCGATCGGCCTGATCGACATCACCACCGCTAATGCGCCCAAGCCCGCCGGCTTCATCCCGGTTGGTGGCGAGCCGACCTCGGTCGTCATCCTCGGCGAGCGCGCCTTTGCCGTCGTCGTCAGCTCCGGCGACAACTTCAAGGAGCCGGCCGGCCATCTCGCCACCATCGACCTCAGGACCAAGCAGGTCACGGCGACCTGCGAGCTCGGCGGCCAGCCCGATTCGATCACGCTGACCAAGGACAAGGGCAAGCTCGCCATCGTCATCGAGAACGAGCGCGACGAGAAGCTCAACAAGGGCGACCTGCCGCAGCTTCCTGCCGGGAATCTCACGCTCGTCGGCATCAAGGATGGCGAGGCCGATTGTGCCTCCAGGCAGGTCGTCGATCTCACCGGCATCGCCGCGGTCGAGCCGACCGATCCGGAGCCCGAGTTCGTCGATGTCAACCAGGACGGCCTCGCCGTGGTGACGCTGCAGGAGAACAACCACATTGCCGTGGTCGACACCAAGACCGGCAAGCTCGTGGCGCATTTCCCGGCCGGCACCGTCGACCTCAAGAATATCGACAAGACCCGCGACGGCCAGATCAAGCCGGTCGAGGAGCTGAAGGGCGCGCGCCGCGAGCCGGATGCCGTGCGCTGGCTCGACAATGACCGCTTCGTCACCGCCAATGAGGGCGACTGGAAGGGCGGTTCGCGCGGCTTCACCATCTTCCGCAAGGACGGCGCGGTCGAGTTCGACTCTGGCAACATGGTCGACCACATCGCCATCCGCCTCGGCCACTATCCCGAGCGCCGCTCGGCTGCCAAGGGTAGCGAGCCGGAGGGTATCGAGGTCGGCACCTACAATGGCGAGCGCCTGTTCTTCGTCGGCCTGGAGCGAGCCTCGCTCGTCCTCGTCTTCAAGGACGAGGGGCCGGGCAAGGCCCCGCGCTATCTGCAGGCCCTGCCGGGCGGCGTCGCGCCGGAAGGCCTGCTCGCCATCCCGCAGCGCAATCTCTTCATCAGCGCCTCCGAGGCCGATCTCGGTGAGAAGGGCGGGCCGCGTTCGGCCGTGACCATCTATGAGCGCAGCGAGGCGCCGGCCGCCTATCCGACCATCGTCTCGGCCGATGTTGACGGCATCCCGCTCGGCTGGGGGGCGCTCTCGGGCCTGGCCGTCCATGCCGAGCTCCCGGGCCGGCTCTTCAGCGTCACCGACAGCGCCTATACGCCCTCGCGCATCCTTGAGATCGACGCGACGAAGAAGCCGGCGACGATCACCGGCGCGATCACCGTGACCAAGGATGGCAAGCCCGCCTCCTATGATCTCGAGGGGATCGCGACGCGCCCCGGCGGCGGCTTCTGGCTGGCCTCGGAAGGAGCGCCGGAGCGCAAGGAGAAGCCGACGCAGAACCTTTTGCTGCGCGCATCGGCCAAGGGCGAAATCGAGGAGGAGATCGCCTTGCCGGAGGAGTTCGCCGCCAAGGCGACCAATCAGGGCTATGAGGGCGTCGCCGTCACCGGCACGGGCCAGGACGAGACGGTCTGGATCGCCGTCCAGCGCGAATGGAAGGACGACCCCAAGGGTAAGGTCAAGATCCTGACCTACAAGCCCTTCACCAAGAGCTGGGGCATCCTCTATTACCCGCTGACTGCTCCCTCTGCTGGCGCCTGGATGGGCCTCTCCGAGTTGACCTATCTCGGCGACGAGACCTTCGCCGTGATCGAGCGCGACAACCAGTTCGGCGCCAAGGCGGTGAAGACGCTCGCGACCTTCTCGGTGAAGGGGCTGAAGCCGGCGCCGTTCGGCTCCTCCGACATCCCGACGGTCGAGAAGAAGCTGCTGCGCGACCTGACGCCGGAGCTGATGAAGCTCGGCGGCTACGGCCTCGACAAGGTCGAGGGCATGGCGGTCGACAAGGAAGGCAACCTCTTCGTCGTCACCGATAATGACGGCGTCGACGATTCCTCCGGCGAGACCCAGTTCTTCGCCTTCGGGAAGCTCGCGAAGTAAGATGATGTACCAAGAGGCCGGCGAGAGTTCCTCGCCGGCCTCTGCCTCCCTGGGTGTTTCTGCTACCCGCAGCGCAATCTCGCTGCTCTAGCCTTGCTGTCATTGCCGCTGCGTGCCCTACTCCTGCAAAAAGGGGAGGCGGCGCATGACCCAAGGGGTTCTGTCACAGGGCAGCTCGCCGTCCCATGGCGAGCACCATGGTTCCATCCCGGCCCTGACGCTCGGCGCCCTCGGCGTCGTCTACGGCGACATCGGCACCAGCCCGCTCTATGCGCTGAAGGAGGCTGCCCGCGCCGCGAGCGCCGGTGGGACCCTGCAGCCGGGGGCCGTCATCGGTTGCGTCTCGATGATCTTGTGGGCGTTGATCCTGATCATCTCGCTCAAATACTCGCTGCTGATCATGCGCGCCGACAATCGCGGCGAGGGCGGCATCATGGCGATGCTGGCGCTGCTCAAGGCGCGTCATGCCAAGCCGGGCTCGGCCCGGGCCTATGTTCTCGTGATCGGGCTCGTCGGTGCCGCATTGCTGTATGGCGACGGCGCCATCACGCCGGCGATTTCCGTGCTGAGTGCGATCGAGGGCCTCAAGGTCGACGCGCCATTCCTGGCGCCGGCGATCGTTCCGCTGACCGCGATGATCCTGATCGGCGTCTTCCTCGTGCAGAGCAAGGGCACCGGCTTCATCGGCAAGCTGTTCGGCCCGATCATGCTGCTCTGGTTCATCGCCCTCGCATTGCTCGGCATCCGGGGCATCCTGATGGCGCCGGATATCCTCTCCGCCATCAACCCGTTCAATGCGCTCTATTTCATCACCCATACCGCTCCGCTCGTCGGGTTCGCCGTGCTGGGCGCCACCTTTCTGGCCGTGACCGGCGGCGAGGCAATGTATGCGGATATGGGTCATTTCGGCCCGTTGCCGATCCGCATCGCCTGGCTGGCTGTGGTGCTCCCGGCGCTGATGCTCAACTACTTCGGTCAGGGCGGGCTGTTGCTCAGCCATCCCGAGGCGATCGCCAATCCGTTCTATCAGCTCGCCCCGGACTGGGCGCATTATCCGATGGTGTTCTTCGCCACGGCCGCTGCCGTCATCGCCTCGCAGGCGGTGATCACTGGCGCTTTCTCACTGACCCGGCAGGCTGTGCAGCTCGGTCTCTTCCCGGCGATCCACATCAAGCACACGGCAGACGACCAGAAGGGGCAGATCTACATTCCGATCGTCAACTGGATGATCTGCCTGGCGACCCTGACCTCGGTCTTCATGTTCCGTTCCTCCGATGCGCTGGCCGGCGCCTACGGCATCGCCGTTTCCCTGCTGATGGCGATCACCACCGGGCTGGCGGCGCTGATCGCGCTGAAATGGGGCTACAACCCGATCCTGGTTATCGCGGTCAACGGCTTCTTCCTGCTGATCGATCTCGCCTTCTTCTCGGCGAACCTGCCGAAGCTGCACGAGGGCGGCTGGTACCCGCTGCTCCTGGCCCTGGTGCTGACAGTGGTCATGTTGACCTGGCGGCGCGGCCTTGCCTTGGTCGAGGCGGCGCGGGCCCGCCAGCGGGAGCCGGAGAAGGCGTTCCTGGACATGCTGGCGACCAACCCGCCGCTACGCCTGCCGGGGACGGCCGCCTTCCTCGCCTCGGCCGCGCGTGGGCTGCCGCTCTCGCTCACACACTTCGTCCGCCACAATCACGCTCTGCACGAGCGCATCCTGCTCGTGACCGGCAAGCTCGAGGAGATTCCCCGCGTCTCCGACGAAAACCGGATCGAGCTGATCGAGCTCGCGCCCAGCGTCACGCGTGTGATCCTGCATTTCGGCTTCATGGAGACGCCGCATATCCCGGGCGGCTTGCGCTGCGGTGTCGAGCACGGCCTGCTGTTCGGCGTCGATCTCGACGGGATGTCGTATTATATCGGCCGCGAGACCGTCATTCCGCGCGAGGAGATCGCGGGCATGGCGATGTGGCGCGAAGCGCTCTTCGCCTTCATGCAGCGCAACGCCGAGCGATCCGCTGCGCACTTCCATATCCCGGCGAAGCAGGTCGTCGAGGTTGGAGTGGAGATCGAGATCTGATCTCCGTACCGTGGCGTCTACGGTAAAAAGAGCTGGTCATACCGGATCTTCGCTTCGCTCCGTCCGGGATGACCAGCGGTTTTATTCTATCGGGTGGTATCAGAGCCCCAGCTTGCGCTTGCGCTGGCCGAGCGTGCGCAGGCGCAGCGCGTTGAGCTTGATGAAGCCGGCGGCGTCGCGGTGGTCGTAGGCGACCGCGCCTTCCTCGAAGGTGACGAGGTCCTGATCGTAGAGCGAATAGGGGCTGGAGCGGCCGATGACGTGGACGCCGCCCTTGTAGAGCTTGAGCCGCACCTGGCCGGCAACGAACTCCTGGCTCTTGTCGATCAGCGCCTGCAGCATCTCGCGCTCCGGCGAGAACCAGAAGCCGTTATAGATCAGCTCGGCATATTGCGGCATGAGCTGGTCCTTGAGATGGGCGGCGCCGCGGTCGAGCGTGATCGACTCGATGGCGCGGTGCGCGACGGCGAGGATGGTGCCGCCGGGCGTCTCGTACATGCCGCGGCTCTTCATGCCGACGAAACGGTTCTCGACCAGGTCGAGCCGGCCGATGCCGTTGTCGCGGCCGAGCTCGTTGAGCTTGGCCAGCAGCTTGGCCGGCGAGAGCTGGACGCCGTCGATCGCGACCGCATCGCCCTTGGCGAAGTCGATCGAGATCACCGTCGGCTTATCCGGAGCTTCCTCCGGCGAGATCGTGCGCGAATAGACGTAATCCGGCACTTCCTGCGCCGGGTCCTCGAGCACCTTCCCTTCGGAGGAAGCGTGCAGCAGGTTGGCGTCGACCGAGAACGGGGCCTCGCCGCGCTTGTCCTTGGCGATCGGGATCTGGTGCTGCTCGGCGAAGGCGATCAGCTGCTCGCGCGAGCGCAAATCCCATTCACGCCAGGGCGCGATCACCTGGACGTCGGGCTTCAGTGCATAGGCGGTCAGCTCGAACCGGACCTGGTCGTTGCCCTTGCCGGTCGCACCATGCGAGATCGCGTCGGCGCCGACACGCTCGGCGATCTCGATCAGCTTCTTGCCGATCAGCGGGCGGGCGATCGAGGTTCCCAGCAGGTAGACGCCCTCATAGGTGGCATTGGCCCGGAACATCGGGAAGACGTAGTCGCGAACGAACTCTTCGCGCAGGTCCTCGATGTGAATGTTCTCCGGCTTGATGCCGAGGAGCAGCGCCTTCTGGCGGGCCGGCTCCAGCTCCTCGCCCTGGCCGAGATCGGCGGTGAAGGTCACGACCTCGCAATTATAGGTGGTCTGCAGCCACTTCAGGATGATCGAGGTGTCGAGCCCGCCGGAATAGGCGAGCACGACCTTGTTCACGCGCTTGTCGGCCATGGACTGGTCTTCCTGCAATGGCGGCACGAGGGCTCGTGCCTGGTGTAGAGAATACGGCTTTCCCGGCCGCATTTCGGACGTAACCGGGCACTATCGCAGGGTTCGGGGCGACGCAATCGGAACCTTCTGATCGATTGTGCGTCATCGTTTGATGGATCGCTGACCGGCGGCGCGTTTGCGGCTTCTGGCTTGCGGGTCGATTCGCGGGGGCGGAGAATCGACTCAGTTTTTCAAAGCCGTTCCGCGTGGAGGTTTGATGCCGAGTCGTCCTGTCCTGGATTTCTGGTACGAGTTCGCGTCGACTTATTCCTGCCTCAGCGCTCTCAGGATCGAAGAATTGGCGGAAGCGGCCGGCGTCGAGGTGCGCTGGCGGCCGTTCCTGCTCGGCCCGATCTTCGCTGCTCAGGGCTGGACCAGTTCCCCCTTCAATCTCTACCCGAACAAGGGCCGCTATATGTGGCGCGATGTGGCGCGCCGAGCTGGTCGCAACGGCTTCACCATCGTCCGTCCAGAGGTTTTCCCGCAGAATTCGCTCGTCGCGGCGCGGCTCGCTTTGGCCGGCCGTGAGGCCGGCTGGTTGCCGGCCTTTTCCAAGGCGCTGTTCCGGGCCGAATTCTGCGAGGGCCGCAACATTGCCGAGGAGGCGGTGTTGAGCGCGGCTCTGCGCGAAGCCGGGGCCGATCCGATCGCCGCCTTTCCCGCTTCGCGCAGCGAGGAGGTCAAAGGCCGCCTCAAGGCGGAAACCGAGCTCGCCAAATCGCTCGGCATCTTCGGCGCACCGACCTTCGTCACCGGCGACGGCGAATTGTTCTGGGGTGACGACCGGTTGGAAGAAGCGCTCGCCTGGGCGAAAGACGGGCGCTGACGCGCTAAGTAACGGACGGCAGACTCGCGCCTGCGGCGTGGTCGATCAAATAGAGCCAGCTGCCGTCATCCTGCCGTCGGATGATCTCTGCCGTGCTGCCAGCAACGATCGTGCGTTCTCCATCGCGCAGGGCGAAATCAGCCCGCAGCAGCGCGATGTCACCTTGGCAGGCGCAGAAATTGTTACGTGAGATCATCGTGCCGGGGGCGGTGAGCAGTCGCGTCAGCTCCTCCGTGATCGCATCGAGGCCTATGAAGCTGCGGCCGCTGCCATCGACGAGCAGTGTCGCCCCGGGCTCATAGAGCGACAGCAAATCTCGATCCTGCGGCTGTTGAAGGCACGAGCGAAAGTCTCGTTCATCAGCTGGGGTTCTGTGACCTTGAACATGATATGCTCCGCGAACGGTGTGGCCAGCCGTGGAACCACGCCGCTTCGGCACTATCCAAATCGATACCGACATGACCGCAGCACTGGCCTTCTTCACGGATCCGCTCGACCTCCCCGAGCCGAAGCCGCCATCCGAATGCCCTGTCGAAACCTGGCTCGCCTTGCTCGGCCATCGCTGGAGCGCATTGCTGCTCTGGCACCTTCAGGACGGAGCCCTGCGCTTTCACGACCTCAAGGAGCGGCTGCCGCAGATCACCGCGAAGGTGCTGAGCGAGCGGCTTGAAACCCTGCGCCGAAACGGGCTGCTCGTCCGCAGCGAAGCGAGGGGATTCCCGGTCGAGGTCAGCTATGGGCTGAGCGAGTCGGGTCGGGCACTGATGCCGATCCTCGATGAGATCGAGCGGTGGGCGCGCCGCTATCTAAACACCTAGCCGCCCGCCGGCGGAGCCGGGCGCGACCATGGCCCGTGCGTCGCCGAGGTCTGGGCGATCTCCGGCAAAGGCTGGCGCTCGCTGATCTTCGGCGGGCCGGGCGGGGCTTCGGGCGGCAGGCGCCCGCCGGCGGTCTGCACCAGCGCCTGCACCCGCTTGGTCACGGAAGGATGGGTCGAGAACAGGTCGGCGAAATCGTCGGGATCGTTCTCGAAGCACATGTCCATCACGCCCGATGGGACATTGTCGATGTCAGCCCGCCCGGAGATCTTCAACAGCGCCGAGATCATCGCGTCCGGGTTCTTGGTCAGCTCGACCGCCCCGGCATCGGCGAGGTATTCGCGAGCCCGTGAGAGTGAGAGCCGGATCAGCACGGCGAGCAACCAGGCCACGGCGATCACCGCGAAACCGAGGATGATAGCGAAGCCGCTGCCTTTCTTGTCGCCGTCCGAGGATATCCGCACCCGGCCGAGATTGCGGAACAGCACCTCGCCGACGAAGGAGATGATGCCGGCGATCACCACGGCGATCACCATCAGCCGGACGTCGCCATTGCGGATATGCGTCAGCTCATGCGCGATGACAGCCTCGATCTCGGCATCGTTGAGCTGCTCGATCAGCCCGGTGGTCAGCGTCACCGTGAACTGCTTGTCGTTGACGCCGCTGGCGAAGGCGTTGAGCGCATCGCTCTGGATGATGGCGAGCTTCGGCGTCACCATGCCGCGCGAGATGCAGAGGTTCTCCAGCATCCGGTAGAGTTTTGGCTGCGCCTCCCGCGTCACGCCCTCGGCGCCCGAAACCGCCTCGATCAGCGCGACATTGATCCTGAAGCCGATGAGGACCCAGGCGGCCGTGCCGAGCGTGATGAAGGGCAGCCAGGACCAGAAGCGCTGGTTGACGAAGCTCAGCACCGTGCGCCCGCGCGGCACGCCGACATAACCATAGCCGACCAGCATGACGCCCCAGACGGTCAGGTAGACCATCAGGAAGAGCCCGATGATCAGGGCGATCGACCGGGTCCTGTTGTTGCGCTGATGGGTGTAGAGCCCGAAGGCTTCCCCCGGCATCGCCGCAGCTCCGCTATGGCGCCCCTTGAGGCGCTCAGAACTTCACGGTCGGCGCGACTTCGATCTGCTTGCGCGTCTCCTCGCCGACATCGAAGAACTCGCGCGGGGAGAAGCCCATCTGCGGCGCGAAGAACACGGCCGGGAAGGCCTGGATCGCCGCGTTGAACTCGCTGACCGCGTTGTTGAAGAAGCGCCGCGCCGCCGCCAGCTTGTCCTCGACATTGCCGAGATCCTGCTGCAGCTGCTGGAAGTTCGCGCTCGCCTTCAGGTCCGGATAGGCCTCGCCCAGCGCCAGCAGTCGGCCGACGGCGCCGGTGAGCTGCTGCTCGGCCACGGCCTGGTCGTGCGGACCGCTCGCGGACTGGGCCTGGTTGCGCGCCTTGATCACCGCGTCGAAGGTTTCCTTCTCGTGGCTGGCATAGCCCTTCACGGTCTCGACCAGGTTCGGGATCAGGTCGTGGCGCTGCTTCAGTTGCACGTCGATGTCGGCAAAGGCCTGGTTGACGCGCTGGCGCATCGCAACGAGGCCGTTATAGGTCATGATCAGCCAGACCACGACGACGACGATCAGTCCAAGGACGACCCAACCCATGGTGTTCTCCTTCGGCTCAGGCGATCTCGCCGGCAACCTTGCATGAAGGGCGACGGTAGGGAAGCTGTCGCCGCTCGCAGCGAGCGCTTTGCGCCGGTCAGGCCGGCTTTCCGACGCTGCTGCGCGCGATCATCCTGACTGTGGCGATCACTGCGACCGCCGAGATCGCGGTCGCCAGCGAGAACAGCGCGCCATAGCCGAGCGCATCGGCGAGCTTGCCGGCCAGCATCGAGCCGGCGAGATAGACCAGCAATTGTGCGCAGGCGAGGATGGTGAAGTCGGTGCCCGGCTGGTCGGAGGTCGTCACCGCCATGAACAGCGAATAGAGCGCGACGATCTCCATATAGCGGATCAGGGTCTGGAAGCCGGCGGCGCCGAACAGCGGCCAGGCGCCGACGACCGCCCCGAACGCATGGCAGGCGAAGAGCAGGAAGCAGAGCGTGCGCATGCCGCCGAGCAGCGCGAGCACGAAGGCGATGCCGCGGCGCTTGACCAGCCAGGCGGCGATCGCCGAGCCGGCAAGGCCCGCTGTCGTCGCCGATATCCCGGAGAGATAGCCGATCTGGTTGAGCGGCACGCCGGCATCGACGAGGTAGGAGCCCTCCATCGCCTTCACCAGCCCCTCGCTCGCCCGGTAGATCAACGCGATCCAGAGGATCTGGCGTGCCTCCGGCCGGCGCAGGAAGGCGCGGATCGAGGGGCGCTTCGCCGTCTCGCTCGGTGTCGGATCGCCCTCGCGCATCATCGCCGCCGCAATGAGCGGCAGTAACGAGATCGTGGCAATGGTGACCAGCATGCCAGTCCAGCCGATATAGTGATGCAGGACGAGGCCGAGTGTGCCGCCGATCACCACGCCGAAGGCGATCGAGCCGCCCTGGATGGCGTTGCCGATCGCGCGGTCGGCCTCCGGTAGATACTTCGCCGCATAGCCGTCGGTGGCGATGTCCTGCGTCGAGATCAGCAGCGAGGCGACGAAGCCGATCGCGATGATCCTGGTGACGTCGAGCGGTCCGACCGCGATCAAGGCGAGGATGCACAGGATCGTGCCGGTCTGGGTGATGAAGACCCAGCCGGCCCGGTGCGCCCGCGCGAACGGCCGGACCCGGTCGATCCAGGGCGCCCAGATGAATTTGATCACCAGCGGCAAGAGCAGGATGCTCATAGAGCCGATGGCGGTGCGCGAAACGCCGGCCTCGCGCATGATCGGCGGCAACGCCGCGACGAAGAGATAGGACGGGATCGCCTGCGCGAGATAAAGCCCGCCGAGCACGGCAAAGAGCCGGTAGCGCGCGGCATTGCTGGCCGGTGCTGCGCCGATCGCTGCTTCGCTCGCGCTCATGCCGCTCTCCGGTGCTTTAGCAGGAAGGCGCGGGCCGCGGCCTCGTCGGTCTCCAGGCTGATCGGGAAGGACCAGAGCCGGCGGAAGACGTCGGCCATCGCCTCGGTCGCGCCCGGGCGCACGATGGCGCAGGCGCCGCAGAGCGCGCCGAATTGCGCGCGCGTCCGCTTGAACCAGATCGCCTGCTCGCGCTCGCCGGCCTGCGACAGCTTGCGGCCGCCGCCGAATATCGTCAGCAGCAGGAAGGGCTCCTGCCGCCGGCCGAGCTCGGCGAGCGCGTCGAGATAGGCGCGCTCGTCATTGTCGGCATAGGGCGGCACAAAGCGCAGGGTGACGATGCCGTCGGCGTCGCTGTCGAGACTGACCATCAGAAGGTCTTGCGGAAGCCGAGCGTCACGGTGCGGCCCCAGGCATAGTTGGCGAGGTTGCGCACCGAGGTCGCGGTCGGGTTCTGGTAGTTGCGGTCGAACAGGTTGTTGACGGCGACATAGGCCTCGCCCTCGAGCACCGGCGCGGTGAAGGCGACGTTCATGGTGGCCGCACCCTTCAGCCTGTTGCGGGTGCCGCGCAGGTCGGTCGCGACGTCGCGATCGGAGAAGGCCTCGCCCTCGAGCCGCAGCTGCATGCCATTGGTGAAGCGGTAGCTGCCATAGAGCATGCCGCGATAGGGCGAGCCGATGCGGTTGTTCGGCAGGGCGCTGTCGAGCTTGCGGTCGCCATTGGTGTCGTAGCGGCCCTCGCGATAGGACAGGACCGTGCCGAGGGTAAACTGCTCGGTGACGGCGACGTCGCCGGTCGCCTCGACGCCCCAGATCCGCTCCCTCTGCTGCGAGATCGTGTTGCTCGCCTGGTCGAAGGTCACGCCCTTGCTGGAAGTGCTGATGAAGCCGGTCAGCGAGCCCTTGAAGATGCCGTGGCTGCCGCGGATGCCGAGTTCGTAATTGTTGACGATCTGCGCTTCCGGCGCGATCGCGGCATAGCTGATGCTGCGCCGGTTGGCCGGCAGGCAGTTCGGGTTGGCGACCGGGCAGGCGAAGGCGGTGGAGATGCCGGCCCGCCTCGTGAAGGCGCCGACATCCGGCAAGGCGAAGCCTTGCGAAAAGCCGCCGAAGATCTCGCTGCTCTCCGAGAGCTTGATCGTCGCGCCGAGATTGCCGGTCCAGGCCTTGTAGTCGAACTTGCCGCCGGTGACGTTGAGCGCCGGCAGCACGAAGCTCTGGAAGCCCTGCGCATTGTTGGCGGCCACCGCTGCATAGGCGGCCGGACGGACATAGTCGCTGACATCCAGCGAGAAATATTCGTAGCGCAGGCCGCCGCGCAGGGTGATCCGCTCGCCGATCGGGATCTGCAGCTGGCCGAAGGCGGCGCTTGTCGTCTGCTTCAGTGGCGTGAACACGTCCTGGCCATTGGTCAGCGTCTGCCAGGTCTTCTCCTGGCTGAGGTCGCCGCCCCAGGTGAGCTTGGCGCCGGGCAGGATGCGGTCGAGCGGCGTGTCGATCGTCAGGTTCACGCCGCCGCGTTGCGAATAGAGCGTGGTCTGGTTGTCCGGGCTCGTCGGCGAGGCCGGGTTGAAGGAGTAGTAGACCTGGCTGTTGTAGGGGTAGGAGAAGGCCGAGTAATTGAAGCGCTTCTTGATGTCGTTGTAGTAGCCGAGCAGGCTGAGCTTGCCGAAGGCGAAGTCGCTGTCGCTATAGCGCAGCGAGACCGACTTGGTGTCCTCGATGACGTTCTGGCCGGTATAAAGCTGTGTCCGGTCCGGCCGGGCGAACGGGGCGGCGTAGTTGGTCAGGTATTTCGGGTCCTGGTCGAAGGCGATCAGCGAGCCCTGCAATTCGATGCGCTTGCTGGCGTCGAAATCATAGCCGAGCTTGGCGAGCAGGTTACCGGCCTTGTAGCGGTCGCCGCCGCCCTGGCCGAGCAGGCCGTCGGAGGGCAGTTCGCGCCCCTTGCCGTCATAGGTGCGGCCGGCGCCGCGGCCGCTGCCGGAGATCAGGTAGTCGATGCCATCAGGGATCTTGCCGGAGACGGTGACCGAGGCTTCCGGCGCCAGCGAGCGCCCGAGAGCCTGGGTGAAGCCACGCACGGCGGTGTTGACCGTCACCCGCGGCTTGCTGCCGTCGGCCGCCTTCTTGGTGATGAAGTTGACCGTGCCGCCGGTCGCGCCGGCGCCGTAGAGGCTTGAGGCGCCGGCGACCATCTCGATGCGTTCGACCGTGTTGAGGTCGATCAGCGAGAGAATGCGCGAGACGTCGCGCAGCGGCGTGTTCATCGGCACGCCGTCGATCAGCACCAGCAGGTCGCGGCCGCGATAATTCTCCGAGGCGCTGGAGACCGTCTGCGTCGACATCGAATAGCCCGGTACCAGCTTGCCGAGCGCCACGGCGGCGTTCGGGCTGAACTTCAACTGCTCCTCGATCTGCGCCCGATCGAGCACCTGGATCGATTGCGGCGTCTCGGCCGTGCTGCGCTCGGTGCGCGCCGCCGTGACGGTGATCGTGTCGAGGTCGATCACGGGCGAGGGCGTCGACTGCGCCACCGCCGCCGAAGCGCAAAGCAGAGCCGGCAGGCTGATGGCGAGGGAAGCGCGCTTGCTCATGATGACACCTGTCGTCGTCGGTCCGGATCGGTCTCCCGAGCGAGAGCGTATCGCTTGGGGTCTTTCGATCGGAAGTTGTGGTGCCGTTTCGATCTTAGTTTAGAACTAGAATAAACTAGTCTTATTCATTGATCGCTGCGGCGAAAAGCTCTTGATGCATTGAGTTCTTGCATTCTCTAAAGTTATAGCGAAAGCGTCATCTTGGACGGGCGCGAACGCGCTATGGGACAAAAGCGAACTCTGATGCGCGACGAGCTGTCTGTGGCAGCACTGCAACGGTCTGCGAGTGCGAAGGCCGCCGAGGGCGAGAGCTTCGCACCGTTCTGGCTGGTCTCGGGCGAGGCCGCGCCCGAGGAAGTCGAAGCGATGGCGCACAGGGTCTTCGGGCATGTGCCTGATGGGGATGACATCCGCGCCGAGGCCGCCTTGCCTTTCGCCGCCCGCAGCATGCTGACGACGCGGCCCGATATCGGGCTGATGTCCTGCTTTTCGCCAGCGACGCCCTGGATCTGGCCGGCGCGCCGTGACGGTCGTGAGCCGCGCTACATCCTCGTGCGCCCTTCCGATGGCCGCTGCGTGATCGAGCAGACGGGGCGCCGCATCTCGCTGCGAGCCCGCGATGCCGCCGTCGTCGACCTCGCGCAGGAAACGCGCTTCACCCTGGTCGAGCTTGGCCGCATCGACCTGATCGCGCTCGACCCGGCACGGCTCCCGGCCCTGACGCTACTCGCTTCGGATGAATTGATGCAGGCGGTCCCGCGCGGCAATCGCGGCCTGCAGGTGCTGGCGCATTACGGCGCACTGCTGCTGCGCGGCCTCTTCCCGCTCAATTCGGTGCCGCTGCGCGACCTTGCCATAGGCCATGTCCACGACCTGATCGGCATTATGCTGGCCGACCGCAGCGCGCCGCCGGTGACGGCGACGCCGCGGCGCGGCGGCCGACTCGCTGCGATCAAGGCCGATATCGAGACCAGGCTGGAGCGGCGCGAGCTCTCAATCGACATGATCGCCGGGCTCTATGGCGTGACCCCGCGCGCCATCCAGAAGGCATTTGGCGCGGAGGGGCGCACCTTCTCGGATTATGTGCTGGAACGCAGGCTCGAGCGGGCCTGGCTCAAGCTGATGTCGGCCGAGGACAACGCCATCTCGATCAGCGGCGTCGCCTTCGAGGTCGGTTTCGGCGACCTCTCTTATTTCAACCGCAGCTTCCGCAAGCGCTTCGGCCGTTCGCCCTCGCAGGTCAGGGCCGGCTGAGACCCGCTACTTCGGCGAAGCCGGCGCATTCTCGGTGAAAGCGGGAATGGTGCGGCAGTGGCCGGCGATCTCGGCAATGTTGGGCCATTGCGCGATATCGAGCCCGATGCGGGTGGCGCCGACCGTCTGCGGGAACAGCACGATGTCGGCGATCGACGGCCGGTCGCCGACGACGAAACGACCGGTGCGCCGCCTCGCGATCAGTGCTTCGATCGCAGAGAGACCCTCGCTGACCCAGTGCCGGTTCCAGCCCGCGACCTCCTCGGGCCCGACGCCTGGAAGGCTCCTCAGGCGGTTCCCGATCCGCGGCGGCAACAGCGCATGGATCTCGGCCGCAATGGCGAGCGCGACCGAGCGGGCGAAGGCCCGGTCTTCTGGCTCCTCCGGCAGTAGCGGCGGCTCCGGGGCGATCTCATCGAGATAGTCGATGATCGCCAATGACTGCGTGATCAGCCCGCCCTTGTCGGTGAGAAGCGCGGGAACCAGCCCCTGAGGGTTGAGCACGCGGAACTCCGGGCTTCGGCTGGTCGCATCGTCGCCGAAGATGGTGATGCGTTCCTCCTCGACCTTGAGGCCCTTCAAGGCAAGCGCGATGCGCACCCGCGCGGTCGCCGACGAGACTTCGTTGATATAGAGCTTCATGGTGTCCTCCCGTTCTCTTTTGGATCAGCCAAAGGTGAAGGCGTAGGCGCGGGCGCCGGGATCGAGGAACTCGATGCTGAAGTCGCGAGGCTTCACCGCATCATCCTGGCGCACCAGCTGGTAGAGCCGCTCGTCGGTGATCGTGCCGTAGCCTTCGGCGTCGATATCGGAGCCATGGGCACTGCCGGGCGCCGCGCCGTCGATGGTGACGCGGAAGCGGACCGGCGGACTGCCGGGCAGGCGGCCCATCACCAGATGCAGGTCACGGGCGTGGAAGCGATGATTGATCCGCCCGCCCGCCTGCTGCGACACCGCGAACTCGCCGGCGACGGTCCAATTGCCGGAGAGGCTCCACTGGTTGAGACGCGGGGCGGTGGCGGCCTCGTAGTTGGCCGGAGCATCGGCCCTGATCCCGCCCGGCGAGGCGAAGCCGTTCGTGCGGGCATGGCCGAGATAGGTCTCGGGCGAGCGCAGATTGGCGAAGTCGGGCGCTCCCTGCGCGCCTTCGCCGGAGACCCTGGCGGTGCCGGGCTCGACCTTGCTGCCGGCTTCGGCGAGCAGCGACTGGATCACGCGCTCGGAGGCGGCATAGTCACCCTCGCCGAATTCGTGATGGCGGGTGCGGCCCTGCGCGTCGATGAAGTAGCGGGCGGGCCAGGCCTGGTTGCTGAAGGCGCGCCAGACCGCATAGTCGTTGTCGATCACGACCGGATAGCTCACGCCGAGCGCAGCGACGGCCTTGCGCACATTGGCGGGATCCTTCTCGAAAGCGAATTCCGGCGTGTGCACGCCGACCACGACGAGGCCTTGATCCCGGTACTTCTCGGCCCAGGCCCGGACGTAAGGCAGCGAGCGCAGGCAGTTGATGCAGGAATAGGTCCAGAAATTCACCAGCACGACCTTGCCGCGCACCGCTTCGGCGGTGAGCGGTTCGCGGTCGAGCCATTGCCTGGCGCCGAACAGCGGCTTGGCGGCCGGCTGCGCCTGCGCGCTCGTGACCAGCTCGGGCATTCTCGGCGCGGCGAGGTCAAGCAGTCGCTGCTCGATCGCGGCGGTGGTCGGTGCCGAGAGGCGGGTGAGGACGCTGGTATCGAAACCCAGGGCAATCGCGAGGCTGCTCGCGACAACCGCGAGGCCAAGGCCGCGGCGAAGTGGCTCGATCGCGGCGATGGGCCGCCTGGCCTGCGCCAGCAGTCGGTTGCCCAGCAGCAGCACGGCGGCGAGCGCCGTCGCTGCACCAGCCGAATAGGTGAACAGCAAGAGCACGGTGGAGAGGCTCGGCCCGCCGAGGGCCGCGCCGGCCAGGATCAGTCCCAGCACCGGCCCGGCGCAGGGCGTCCACAACAGGCCGGTGGCGACGCCGAGCAAAGCGGAGGAGGCCGGTCGCAGATCGCTGCGGCCTTCCGCGCCCGCCACGTGCGCCAACCTCTCGCCGAGCGTGGTCAGCGGCGCGGCGAGGCGTGTCGCCAGGGCCGGGAACAGCAAGGCGAGCCCGAACAGGGCGACGAGGCCGAGGGCGACGCTGCGGCCATGTTGATTGACCGCGATCGCCCAATCGCCGGCGACGGCGGCGAGGCTCGCGACCCCCGCGAAGGCCAAGGCCATGCCGAGCAGCATCGGCAAGGTGCTGCTGCGGAAAGGCTGGCCGGCGCGCGTCAGCACGAAGGGCAGGACCGGCAGGATGCAGGGGCTGGCGATGGTCAGGATGCCGGCGAGATAGGCGAGAACGAAATTCACGGGAGCGGCTCCTCGGGGCGTCAGGACCGGGCTGCACCGCGCCGTGGCGGCGGGTTCGATGACACGACCGGGGCGGAGCCGTAGCTGCGCGGGCCGGTGAAGGCGCTGCAGGTCATCGCGAAGCTCGCGGTCGCGGCCAGCATCGCGGCGGCCAGCAGGCGGCGCAGAGCCGAGGAAGGTTCTGCCAGACTCTGGGTGCGCGCGGTGGCGCTCAAGGGAACGATGCGGGTCATGCCGCACTCCGATCATTTATTTATCGAGCGATTCAATCGTTCAACAAGTAAATTATCGAAACGATCCGCTCAATCGCTTGAAAATAAATCGCGCATCAAATATCTGTGAGCGACCCTTTGCCGGGAGGTGCGCAGTGGCTGACGAGACAGGACTGGCGGCGGCCCAGCAGGCCGGCGCGGACAGGCTGCCGGGGCTCGACGAGTTCCTCTGCTTCGCGGTCTATTCGACCAATCTCGCCTTCAACCGCGTCTACAAGCCGCTGCTCGACGAGCTCGGGCTGACCTATCCGCAGTACATCGCGCTGGTCGCCCTCTATGAGGAGGCCGATCAGACCGTCGGCCAGCTCGGCGAAAAGCTCTTCCTCGATTCCAGCACGCTGACGCCGCTGCTGAAGCGGCTGGAGGCGATGGGCGCGGTGACGCGCCAGCGTGACCCGCAGGATGAGCGGCAGGTCCGCATCAATCTGACGGCGCAGGGCCGCGCGCTCCGCGAGCGGGGCAGGGCGGTCAGGGTCAGCATGCAGCGCGCCACCGGTCTCGCTCCCGAAGAGCAGCGTCATCTGCGCGAAGCGATGGTCCGGCTGCGCGGAAACCTCAACGCAGCCGAACATGAGGGCCGCTCCTGAGCGGCGGCCCGGTCAGGCGGCGACCGCAGCCAAACCCAATGCAGGCTGGATCTCGGCAAGCAACTCATAGGAGCGCTTGCGGGCGGCGTGGTCGAAGATCGCCGAGGCGACGATCAGCTCGTCCGCCTTGGTCTTCTCGATGAAGGCCTGCAACTGCGCCCGCACGCTCTCGCGCGAGCCGACGAAGGAGCAGGCGAGCATGCGTTGCGCCTGCGCCTTCTCCGGACCTGACCAGTAGGTGTCGATATCGTCGATCGGCTTCGGCAGCAGGCCACGGCGGTTGCGCAGCATGTCGGTGAAGCGCTGCTGCACCGAGGTGAAGAGGCGCTGCGCCTCGGCGTCGGTCTCGGCGACGATGACGTTGCAGCCGACCATGGCATAGGGCTTGTCGAGCTGTGTCGAGGGCTGGAAGCGCTCGCGATAGACGGCAAGCGCGTCCATCAGCGCGTCCGGCGAGAAATGCGAGGCGAAGGCATAGGGCAGGCCGAGCACGGCGGCGAGCTGCGAGCCGAACAGGCTGGAGCCGAGAATCCAGAGCGGGACATTGGTATTGGTGCCCGGCACCGCCTGGATCACCTGGTCCGGCTGTAGCGGACCGAGCAGCGCTTGTAGTTCGAGCACGTCCTGCGGGAAGCGCTCGGACGCATCGGCCTCGCGGCGCAGCGCCCGCCAGGTGCGGTGGTCGGTGCCGGGAGCACGCCCGAGGCCGAGATCGATCCGGCCGGGATAGAGTGTCTCCAGCGTGCCGAACTGCTCGGCGATCACGATCGGCGAATGGTTCGGCAGCATGATCCCGCCGGCGCCGACGCGAATTGTCTTGGTCCCCTCGGCGACATAGCCGATCGCGACCGAGGTCGCGGCGCTGGCGATGCCGGTCATGTTGTGGTGCTCGGCCAGCCAGAAGCGGGTGTAGCCGAGCCTTTCGGCATGGCGGG
This sequence comes from Rhizobiales bacterium 2SD, assembly GCA_005502805.1. Taxonomy (GTDB): domain Bacteria; phylum Pseudomonadota; class Alphaproteobacteria; order Rhizobiales; family Beijerinckiaceae; genus Allobosea. The sequence goes on from SCMY01000006.1 coordinate 411,298, forward strand.
CGAGGTCGCGGCTGTTGTGGAGGGCGTCTGCTGCGGTCGATCCCTCGGCAATGAAAGCGAGGTCGAGGATGGAAAGCGGGAACATCGGGCTTTTCCCTTGCATCGCTCCGGCTTGGCGCCGGGCTTCGTCGCGAAAGATCGGCACCCCTTCGGCGGCTCGCAAGGCCGCTCCACGCATGCGCGACCGGCATTTCGCGCCGCAATCCGCTTGCAGAATGCCGCGATAATCGCTAGGTCAACCTCGTCCGAAGGGCCGTGATCGATCACAGCCGGGGGGCGGCCGAAATGGCCGGCTCCCGTTTCGTGTTTGGAAAACGGCTGCTCGGATGCGGATCGGCCCCTGCGGCCAGGCGCCGCCGTCCCGAGGGATGGCACGCTCCGGATACCGGAGCACCGTGCGGATCGATCCGGTGTGCAGCACCAACCCAATCGGCGCCATGCCGGACACCCGCGGGATACGCGGCCGGCGTTCAGGAGCACATATGTCAGCTGTCGAAAGCTATAGCGCGGGTCGCGAGGATTTCGCCGCCCTGCTCGAGGAATCGTTCACCCGGAACGAGGCCCTCGAAGGGACCGTCATCAAGGGCAAGGTCGTTGCCATTGAGAAGGACATGGCGATCATCGACGTCGGTCTGAAGACCGAAGGTCGCGTCGCCCTCAAGGAATTCACCGGCCCGGGCCGGGACGAGGAGCTCAAGGTCGGCGACGAGGTCGAGGTCTATCTCGACCGGATCGAGAACGCGCTCGGCGAAGCCGTCATCTCGCGCGACAAGGCCCGCCGTGAAGAGAGCTGGGTCAAGCTCGAGAAGGCGTTCGAGGCCCGCGAGAAGGTCATGGGCAACATCTTCAACACGGTCAAGGGTGGCTACACCGTCGATCTCGACGGCGCCGTCGCCTTCCTGCCGCGTTCGCAGGTGGACATCCGCCCGATCCGCGACGTCGGCCCGCTGATGGGTCAGCCGCAGCCCTTCGAGATCCTCAAGATGGATCGTCGCCGCGGCAACATCGTCGTCTCGCGCCGCACCGTGCTCGAAGAGACCCGCGCCGAGGCTCGCTCCGAGCTCGTCGCCTCGCTCGAAGAGGGCCAGGTCATCGACGGCGTCGTCAAGAACATCACCGAGTACGGCGCGTTCGTCGATCTCGGCGGCATTGACGGCCTGCTGCACGTGACCGACATGGCCTGGCGCCGCGTCAACCATCCGTCCGAGGTCGTGACCATCGGCCAGACGGTCAAGGTCAAGATCATCAAGATCAACCAGGAGACGCACCGCATCTCGCTGGGCATCAAGCAGCTGCTGGCCGATCCGTGGGATGGCATCGCCGCCCGCTACCCGGTCGGTACGCGCCTGAAGGGCCGCGTCACCAACATCACGGACTACGGCGCGTTCGTCGAGGTGGAGCCGGGCATCGAAGGCCTGATCCACGTCTCCGAGATGTCCTGGACCAAGAAGAACGTCCACCCCGGCAAGATCGTCTCGACCTCGCAGGAAGTCGACGTCGCGATCCTCGAGGTCGATCAGGTCAAGCGCCGCATCTCGCTCGGCCTCAAGCAGACCCTCCGCAACCCGTGGGAGGTCTTCGCCGAGCAGCATCCGAGCGGTTCGGTGGTCGAGGGCGAGGTCAAGAACAAGACCGAGTTCGGTCTGTTCCTCGGCCTGGAAGGCGACATCGACGGCATGATCCATCTCTCGGACCTGGACTGGAACCGTCCGGGCGAGCAGGTGATCGAGGAGTACAAGAAGGGCGACATGCTCCAGGCGGTCGTCCTCGATGTCGACGTCGAGAAGGAGCGCATCTCGCTCGGTCTGAAGCAGCTCGGCGGCGATCCCTTCGTGGATGCCGGCGAGTTCAAGAAGGGCCAGGTCGTGACCTGCGAGGTCATCGACGTCAAGGAAGGCGGTCTCGACGTCAAGATCGCCGGCACGGACATGACCACCTTCATCAAGCGCGCCGAAATCGCGCGTGATCGTGCCGAGCAGCGCCCCGAGCGCTTCGCGGCCGGCGAGAAGGTCGATGCCCGCGTCATCCTCTTCGACAAGAAGGCCCGCAAGATCCAGGTCTCGATCAAGGCCCTGGAAGTGGCCGAGGAGCGCGAGGCGATGGCCCAGTACGGCTCGGCCGACTCGGGTGCTTCGCTCGGCGACATCCTGGGCGCCGCTCTCAAGAAGGCGACGACCGACAAGAAGTGATCATCAGGCCGCGTCTGGCGGCCTGACCAATCCATCGGCCCGCGCGGAGAAATCCGCGCGGGCTTTTGTTTCGGCTGAAGGAGGCGAGCATGCAGGACGCAGCGATCGGGATCGATTTCGGCACCACCAACAGCGTGGTCGCGCTCGCTCGTCCCGACGGCTCGGTGACCACCCGCAGCTTCGCGACGAAGCAGGGCGCCATCGACGCCTACCGCTCCGCTTTGATGTTCTGGCGCGAGGGCCGGCCGCCTCACGCCCATGTCACCCATGTCAGTGGTCCCGACGCGCTCGACATGGCGCTCGGCATGACCACCGAGCACCGCTTCCTGCAATCGCTGAAGACGCATCTGTCGAGCCGCGCCTTCCAGGAGACGCGCCTGTTCGGCAAGCTCTTCCGACTGGAAGATCTGATCGCGGTCTTCCTGAGCGACCTCTCCGCCGGGCTGGATGATCTTGGCGGGAGCAGCGTCCTCTCCGGCCGCCCCGTCGTCTTCGCCGGCGACCGGCCGGACGAGGAACTTGCTTTGACGCGCCTTTCGGCCGCCTATGGCAAGGCCGGCATGAGCAAGGTCGACTTCGCCTACGAGCCGCTCGGCGCCGCCTATTGGTATGCTCGCGAGCTGAAGACGCCGCAGACCATGCTGGTCGCCGATTTCGGTGGCGGCACCAGCGACTTCTCGGTGATGCGCTTCGAGCCGGGCGCGAACGGCACCTTGCAGGCGGTGCCGCTCTCGCATGCTGGCGTCGGCGTTGCCGGCGACACTTTCGACTACCGCATCATCGAGCACGCGGTCTCGCCGCTACTCGGCAAGGGCTCGGACTATCTCTCCTTCGGCAAGCGCCTGCCGATCCCCGCCCACTACCACGCCGCCTTCGCGCAGTGGCACCGGCTCTCGCTGATGAAGAGCCGGGAGACCATGACCGAGCTCAAGGCGCTGATCCGCGACGCGGTCGAGCCTGAGCGGCTCGAGGATCTGATGACGGTGATCGAATACGATCTCGGCTACGAGCTTTACCGCGCCGTCTCCGCCACCAAGATCGCGCTCTCCTCGCAAGTGGAAGCACAGCTGAGCTTCGACCAGATGGGCGTGCGCATCGACCGCACCGTGACGCGGGCCCTGTTCGAGCGCTGGATCGCCGAGGATGTCGCGGCGATCGAAGGTGCGCTCGACGAGGCGCTGGCCGCCGCCGGTATCGCTGGCGACGAGATCGAGGCAGTGTTCATGACCGGCGGCACCTCCTATGTGCCGGCCGTGCGCGCGCTGTTCGATCGCCGCTTCAGCCCGCAGCGCATCCATATCGGCGACGCCTTCCGCTCGGTCGCGAGCGGGCTTGCCCTGCTCGCGCTCGATCGCCAGCGCGCGCTAGCCGCCGCCTGAGCCGGACATCCTGTCGCTGTCATTGCCGCCTTGCCCCTCTGGCTTGGCGGAGCTACATCACAGGGCCCCGCCTACCGGAGCCGCCGACATGTCGTCCGATGCCGATCTGCTCGCCGATCGTCGTAGCCTGCGGCGCAAGCTGTCGCTCTGGCGGCTGCTCGCGCTCGGCGGCGTTGTAGTGATGCTCGTCGCCGGAGCCCTGGCCTGGAGCGGGCGCCTGCCGGGCAGCACCGCCCAGGCCCATATCGCCCGCGTCACCATTTCCGGCTTCATCTCCGGCGATCGGCGCACGCTGGAGCTGATCAAGTCGCTCGAGAGCAGCCGAGCCAGCGCGGTGCTGCTCAGCATCGACAGCCCCGGCGGCACGGTGACCGGCTCGGAAGCCCTGTATGACGCGGTTCGCCGGCTGGCCGCGAAGAAGCCGGTCGTCGCGGTGGTCGATGGCGTTGCCGCCTCGGGCGGCTACATCGTCGCGCTCGGGGGTGAGCGCATCGTCGCGCGCCAGACTTCGCCGGTAGGCTCGATCGGGGTGATCGCCCAGATCCCCAATGTCGCGCGACTGCTCGACAATATCGGCGTCAAGTTCGAGATCACCCGGTCGAGCCCGCTCAAGGCCGCTCCGAGCGGGCTGGAGCCGACCTCGCCCGAGGCGGCCGCCGAAACGGCGCGCGTCATCGCCGACAATTACGACTGGTTCAAGCGCCTGGTCGGTGAGCGCCGCAAGCTCGCCGATCCCGAGGTCGCCAAGGTCGCGGACGGACGGGTCCATTCCGGCCGCCAGGCCGTCACGCTCAAGCTCATCGACGAGGTCGGTGGTGAGCCTGAGGCCATCGCCTGGCTCGAGCGTGAGAAAAACGTTGGCAAAGATCTTCCGGTGCGCGATTGGCGCCGCCGCAGTGAATCCTCCTCCTATGGACTGTGGAGCGCGGGCGAGGCGATGGCGCGCGCAGCCGGCCTGGAGCCGCTCGCGGCCCTGCTTGCGCGCGCGGCCGAAGTCCCGGTCGGGCTGCGGCTTGACGCGCCCTTGGCGCTCTGGCAGCCTGCCGTCGAAAAGTGACGATGTTACAAGCGGTTATATTGCACCCATGATAAAATCAGAACTCGTCCAGCGCATCTCCGAGCGCAACACCCATCTCTACCAGCGCGATATCGAGAACATCGTCGGCTCTATTCTCGACGAGATCGTCAAGGCGCTCGCCCGCGGCGACCGTGTCGAGCTGCGTGGCTTCGGCGCTTTCTCGACCAAAGAGCGCGCCGCCCGCGTCGGCCGCAATCCGCGCACCGGCGATTCCGTCAAGGTCGATCAGAAATTCGTGCCGGTCTTCAAGACCGGCAAGGAGCTGCGCATGCGGCTGAACGGCAAGGCCTGAACGGGCCGGAGGAGCGGGATGAAGGCTTTCTTCAAGGCGCTGGTGCTCGTCCCCGTCGCACTTCTCGTCGTGCTGTTCTCGGTGGCGAATCGCGCCCCGGTCCGGGTCTCGCTCGATCCGATCAGCCGCGATGCGCCCGCGCTTGCCCTCGACCTGCCGCTCTTTGCCGTGATCCTCGCCGCCATTGCCGTCGGCATTTTGATCGGCGGCTTCGCCTCCTGGCTGGCGCAGGGCAAGCACCGCAAGGCTGCCAGGGTCAATCGCCGCGAGGCCGACAAGCTGCGCAGCGAGGCGCAGTCGCTGCGCGCTGCTGTGCCGGATTCAGCGCTGCCGGCCCTGACCAATCGCATCTGAAGCAGGCATCATGCGGTTCTTCTCTGCCGCCGAGATCGACGGCCTGCTCACCTTCCCCAGGCTGATCGATGCACTCGCCGACGCGTTCCGCGGCGACATCGTCACACCGGTGCGTCACCATCATGAGGTCGAGCGCCCGGATGCGGCTGCGACTCTCCTGCTGATGCCGGCCTGGACTGCGCCGGAGGCAAGCCCCGCCTTCCTCGGCACCAAGGTGGTCACGGTATTCCCTGGCAACGCCACGGCCAGCCTGCCGAGTGTGATGGGCACCTATTTGCTGATGGATGGTGCGAGCGGCGCTCCGCTGGCGGCGCTGGACGGCGCACGCCTGACGCTGTGGCGCACCGCGGCCGCCTCGGCGCTCGCCTCGCGCATGCTGGAGCGCCCGGACACCAAGCGGATGCTGATGGTCGGGGCCGGTGCACTCTCGACCTTCCTGGTCAAGGCGCATTGCAGCGTCCGCCATTTCGAGGACATCGCGATCTGGGCACGTCGCCCGGAAGCCGCTGCCGAGGTCGTTGCCGAACTCGCACGCGACGGCATCGACGCTCGTGTCGCGGAAAATCTCGAGGCGGAGGCGCGCCAGGCCGATCTGATCTCCTGCGCGACGCTGTCGCGCGAGCCGCTGATCCAGGGCCGCTGGCTGAAGCGCACCGCCCATCTCGATCTGGTCGGCGCCTTCAACCTGTTGATGCGCGAGGCCGATGACGAGGCGTTGCAGCGCGCCCATGTCTTTGTTGATACGCAAGCCGCGCTGCACGAGGGCGGCGATGTCGCCGTAGCGATCAAGGCGGGCGCCTACACGGCAGAACAGGTTTCGGGAACCCTGGCTGGCCTCTGCCGCGGCGAATACGACGCCGCGGCCGAGCGCGATGACGTGACCCTGTTCAAGTCGGTCGGCACTGCGCTCGAAGACCTCGCCGCCGCCATGCTGGTCTGGAAGCTCGCGAACTGAGGCGGGGCGGTAGACGCCCCACTTGCCGCGACATCAAACCCTGACGGCCGGGCCGCCGAGGGCACCGAGCAGCCACAGCACGATTACGATGGTCAGCACCAGGCCGACCACGCCGCCGACGCCGGCGCCGCCATAGCTGCGATGGCCGTAATACCCGCCGCCGCCAAGCAGGATGACGAGCAGAATGATGATGAGGAGGGTGGACATGGTTCGCGCCCCTTGTTTCGTCCGCCCGCATCCTCACCGATCGGGGGGCGGGCGTTCGAAGAACGTCGGGCGCGAACCGTAGGTTCCAGCGCTATTCCGCCTTGATGCCGACCTCGCGGATCAGGCCGACCCATTTCGTCTGCTCGGCCCGGACGAAGGCGGCGAGCTCCGCCGGCGTATTGCCGACCGGCTGGGCCGCGAGCTGGTCCATCTTGCCGCGTACGACGGGGTCGGCGATCGCGGCCTTGGTCTCGGCCTGCAACCGGTCGATGATCGCTTGCGGTGTCTTCGCCGGCGCGAACAGGGCGAACCAGGAGGAGACGTCGAAGCCCGGAACGAGATCGTTGATCGGCGCGAATTCGGAGGCGGTCGGTGCGCGCTGCGCCGTAGTGACGCCGAAGCCGCGTACCGCGCCGGCCCGGACCTGCGGCAGCGCCGGCGTGATGTTGTCGAACATCAGGTCGACGCGCCCACCGATCAGATCCTGCATCGCCTGGGCCGAGCCGCGATAGGGCACATGCACCATCTTGATGCCGGTCAGCTTCTGGAAGAGCTCGCCTGCGAGGTGGATCGAGGTGCCGACGCCGGAGGAGGCATAGGTCAGCTTACCCGGATTGGCCTTGCCATAAGCGATCAGCTCGGCGGTGTCCTTGACCTTCAGCGTCGGGCTGACGACGAGCAGGTTCGGCACCAGCGCGACCATGGTGATCGGCGCGAAATCGGTGAGCGGATCGTAGTTGACCTTGGCGTAGAGCGCCGGATTGGCGACGAGGCCGACCGAGACGATCAGCAACGTGTCGCCGTTCGGTTCGGAGCGCGCCACCGCCTCGACGCCGATATTGCCGCCGGCGCCGGCGCGGTTCTCGACCACGAAGGTCGCGCCGAGCGCCTGGCCGACCTTGTCGGCGACGAGCCGGCCGAGAATGTCTGTGGCGCCGCCGGGGGTGAAGGGAACGACCAGCTTCGGCGTGCGCCCCTGCGGCCAGGCGCCTTGCGCGCGGCCCGCAGCCGGCAGGGCGAGCGAGGCGCCCAGGCCGCCGAGCAGCGCGCGGCGATCGAGGGTGAAGTGGTCTGTCATCGGATGTCTCCTCCAGTGGCCGCCAGGCTTCGTCGCCCGTTCTTTGGCGGTGCACCATGCCGTTCGCACCTGCCCACGTCCAGCCTGTTCGCCGAACCGTGCTTGACCAGACGGTGAGCGGCCTGCGATTCTTCGCTCATGCCGCTGCTTCGCCGCTTCGCCCCGCTGATTCTCCTGCCGATGCTCGCCGCGGCCGGCGCCGTCCACGCGCAGTCGACCGCCGAGGTCGAGGCCAAGACCCGCGCCGCCAACATCGCGGCCTATCCGGATGCGGCGCGTGCGCTCTTCGGCCAGAAGACCACGCCTGCCGCCATGAAGGCGCGCGCCATTGGTTCCTATGCCCGCGGTTGTCTTGCGGGCGCCACAGCGCTCCCGATCGATGGCGAGAACTGGCAGGTCATGCGCCTCGCTCGCAACCGCAACTGGGGCCACCCCGAACTGATCTCCTTCCTCGAGCGCTTCGCACGCGAGGTCCCACAGATCACCGGATGGTCAGGCCTGCTGGTCGGCGACATCTCCCAAGTGCGCGGCGGGCCGATGCTGACCGGCCACGCCTCGCATCAGATCGGGCTCGATGCCGACATCTGGCTGACGCCGATGCCGAGGAAGCGGCTCGACAGCGACGATCGCGAGAACATGGCTGCGACCAACATGGCCCGCTCCGACTGGCGCGACGTCAATCCGAAGAACTGGACGCCGGCGCATACCCGCCTGATCAAGGCCGCGGCGAGCGAACCGCGCGTCGAGCGCATCTTCGTCAACCCGGCGCTCAAGGTCGCACTCTGCCGCGAGGCCGGCTCGGACAAGACCTGGCTGAACAAGGTCAGGCCGATCTGGGGCCACAACTACCATTTCCACATCCGCCTGAGCTGCCCGCCCGGCGTAGAGGGTTGCAGCGGCCAGGAGCCGCCCAATTTCGGCGATGGCTGCGGCGAGGAGCTGTCCGGCTGGATCGAGCGCCAGCACCAGGCGATCTTCAATCCGCCCAAGCCGAAGCCGGGCCCGAAGCCCAAACCCAAGCCGCCCATGTCGCTCGATGCCTTGCCGGCGGAGTGCAGGCAGGTGCTGGTGGCGCGCTAGGGCGACAGCCCGATAGCCTGATGCGCAATTCCTCTGTCATAGTGGCGCTTCAGCTTGGCCGAGCGGAGGTGTTCCGCCTTGCGCACCGCTTCGCTGCCGACAGGGGAGAGCGTGATGAGTGCCAGCCCGACCATCGTTCTCGTTCACGGCTTCTGGGGTGGAGCCGCACATTGGAGCAAGGTCATCGTCGAATTGGCCCGTATGGGCCATGCGAATCTGCGTGCGGTGGAGATGCCGCTGACCTCGCTGGCCGATGATGCCGAGCGTACCCGCAAGATGGTGAAGCAGCAGGCGGGGCCGGTCTTGCTGGTTGGTCACTCCTATGGCGGCGCCGTCATTACCGAGGCGGGCGACCTGCCGAATGTCGCAGGTCTCGTCTACATCGCCGCCTTCGCGCCGGATGCCGGCGAGAGCCCCGGTGGCATCAGCCAGGCGAAGCCCCCGGCCGCGATCGCCAATCTCGCTCCCGACAGCGACGGCTATCTCTGGATCAACTACGACAAGTTCCATGAGAGCTTCTGCCAGGACCTCGGCGCCGATGAGGCTCTCGCCATGTCCGTCGCCCAGAAGGCGCCATTGGCCAGCACCTTCGGCGATACGATCACCGCGCCCGCCTGGAAGGTGAAGCCGAGCTGGTATCAGCTCTCCACCGATGACCGGATGATCCATCCGGACAACCAGTACCGTATGGCCGAGCGGATGAAGCCGCGCCGCATCCTGACGCTCGATGCCAGCCACGCCTCCCTGGCTTCGCGGGCGGGAGAGGTGGCGACGCTGATCGACGAGGCCGCTCGGGAACTCGCCAAGGCCTGAAAGGTAAGCAGCTTGAAAAGGCGGTGGCGGGGCTTCTTTGCGGCCCCCCGTCATTGTCCTAGCGCCGGAGCGATCCGGTCTGCTGGCCCTGCGGCCGATAGGCGAACGGGTCGTTGCGCGGGTTGATCGGCGGCTCCTCGCCCGGCTGGGCGCTGTCGATGATGCCGTTGCCTTCCTCGTCGCCGACGATCAGCTCCTCCGTTGGCGGCACCGAGCCCGGCAGCTGCAGCGGCCCGCGCATCTCGCTGGGCACCGGCTGCGGCTGGTAGCGCTGCGACATCTGCGGTTGCGGCGCCTCCTCGATATAGCGCCGCTGCGCCTCGAGACCGCCATGCTGCTGATGCGCGACCGGGTAGCCGCCATTGACCGCGCCCGGCGGACGCAGGCCGCCGCTCGGCTGGCGCAGCAGGCCGCCCGAACCACCCGCCACCATCGGCGGCGGGCTCTGGCGCGTCGCCGGCTGCTGCTGTTGCAGCGCCATGATGTTCGGCCGCGCCGGGTCCGGCGGCGGCAGGTTGTAGTTGGGCTCGTATTTGATCACCGGCTTGCAGATGCGCCGCCCCTTGGCATGGCGCGCCAGGTCGATGTGGAAATGGTCGTAGTGGAAGGCGTCGGCGCCGGGGCCGAGCACGGTCGAGAAATGCTCGCAGGCGCCGACGAAGATCTCGCGCAGGAAGGCCTGTTCCTCCGGCGCGCCGCGCCAGCCATCCTTGACGGTGACGACGCGGTTGTCGTTCAGCCGGAAGGAGAACACGTCGACGGCGTTGCCGAAGGCGTGCTCGGAGGTGCGGCTGGTGCCGGTGCCGTTATTCATGGCGCGGCAGGAATAGGAGCCGGCACGGATCTCGATCACCTGCGCGCCGAGCACGTTCATCGCCGCCGGCTGCACCACCTCGGTGAACCATGTGTCGGTGGTCGCGACGATCGGGCAGGCGAGGGTCGCGTTGCTGGTCAGCGCGACGCTGCCATTGGCGAAGGCCGCGACCTTGAGCGGCTTCTCCATGCCGCAGGTGCCCGGCCCGTCGATCGCCTTGCCGCGCAGGCTGACATAGGCCGAGAGCTGCACCTGGCGCGAGGCCAGGCACTGGGCTTCGGCCTGGTCACGCCAGGCGGCGCGCTGCGGCTTCTGGAACTTGCCGCAGCCGGCAAGGCCGATACCGATGACGCCGAGCGCGATGAGAGTGAGATGAACGCGACGCATGACCGATCAAATGCGAGTCGTTCAATGAACGGTTTGTTGACCGGCTGCGTCCTGGAAGCCACGGGCGGATTAACTTTGCCGATGGCGTTAAGCAGCGGTTAATCCGGCATGAGGGGCGTTAAGGTCCTGCCGCTGCCGCCTGGCCGAAAACGACCTTGTTCATCATGCGGCCGGGCATGAGGGTGAAAGCCCCCGCGACAGCGAGCCCGGCGAAGAGCCAGAGCATCGCGGCGCGGTGGCCGGCGATGTCGCCGCGCCGGCGCAGGATGATGGCGCGGGGCAGGGTCACGATCGTCAGGACGCTGAGCAGATGAATCGCGCTATAGTGCCCGTTGCTGGTGATGAAGGCCGAGCTTATCGCCGTCACCGTCATCGCCACGACGAAGATCCAGCCGATCAGGCGGTGGCGTGGCGTGCCCTTGCGCAGGGCAAGGACAGTCAGGCCCGCAGCCAGGGAGATCAGCGCCGCCAAGGCATGCAGCTGCATGACGGCCGGCGCGGCGAGCAAGGGGGCGAGCATCATCGCACTGTCCTCGCGGGGGGCAACAGCCTTCAGCATCGCATCGAGATGTGAATCCTGCGTAAGCCGGTTGGCGTTTGCGCAAGGTCCACGCGGTTGCGCCGATGAGGATCGCACTCCAACTTACGCCGCAACGTCATGGCTTCGCGCCATCGGCGTCCCGCCGACAGGGCACGCCAGGCAAGGCCGGCGCCTCGCCCGCCATCCGAGGAAGTTTCTCGATGTCCGATCTCTCCGCTTTCGCGATCACGCAGCGCTGGCCGGCCCAGCATCCCGACCGGCTCCAGCTCTACTCGTTGCCGACGCCCAATGGCGTGAAGGTCTCGATCATGCTGGAGGAGACCGGCACCCCCTATGAGCCGCATGCGATCGACATCGGCAAGAACGAGACCTGGACGCCGGAATTCCTCTCGCTCAACCCGAACGGCAAGATCCCCGCGATCATCGATCCCAACGGTCCCGGCGGAAAGCCGTTCGGCCTGTTCGAGTCGGGCGCCATCCTGGTCTATCTCGCCGACAAGGCTGGCAAGTTCCTCCCCGTCGATCCGGCTCGCCGCTATGAGACCCTGCAATGGGTCTTCTTCCAGATGGCGGCGATCGGCCCGATCTTCGGTCAGGTCGGCTTCTTCCATAAGTTCGCCGGCCGCGAATACGAGGACAAGCGCCCGCGCGACCGCTACGCCAATGAGAGCAAGCGCCTGCTCGGCGTGCTCGAGACCCGGCTCGCCGGCCGCGATTGGCTGATGGGCGATGACTACACCATCGCCGACATCGCGACGCTCGGCTGGGTCCGCAACCTCGTCGGCTTCTACGGTGCCGGTGAGCTGGTCGAATACGACAAGCTCAAGTTGGTCCCGAAATGGCTGGAGCGCGGGCTGGCGCGGCCGGCGGTGCAGCGCGGGCTGGAGATTCCGAAGCGGCCGGGCTGAGGGTAGTCCTCGCCCATCGTCATTCCGGGCTCGGGCCACAGGCCGGCCTCGGAAAGACGGCTAGTACTTGATCACGCCGAACCGCCGGAACGCATCATGGATGCGGTCGGCATAGGCGTTGAAGCTCGGATAGTCGCCGAGATGGGCCGGACGAGGCCGCGGCAGCTCGATCTTGATCTCGTCGACGACCCGGCCCGGCGTCGGCGACATCACCAGCACCCGGTCGGAGAGGCCGATCGCCTCCTCGATCGAGTGAGTGATGAAGACCACGGTCTTGGCCTGCTCCATCCAGAGCATTTCGAGATCGTGCCGGATCTGCGTGCGCGTGATCGCATCGAGCGCGCCGAAGGGCTCATCCATCATCAGCACCGACGGGTTGTGGATCAGCGCGCGGGCGATCGAGACGCGCTGGCGCATGCCGCCGGAGAGCTGCTTCGGATAGCGATCGACGGCGTGGCTGATGCCGAGCTTGGCGAAGAGCTCGAGCGCCCGCTCTTTGGCCGGCGCCAACGGCAGGCCGCGGATCTCGGCCTGCAGCATGACGTTTTCGAGCGCTGTCCGGAATTCCAGCAGCAGATGGTCCTGGAAGACGATGCCGATATCGGTAAGCGGCTCGCTCAGCGTCTTGCCGTTGACCAGCAGCTCGCCGCCGCTAGTCGGGATCAGCCCAGCCGCCATCAGCATGAACGTGCTCTTGCCGCAGCCGGAGGGGCCGATCAGGCTGACGAACTCGCCGCTTCTGATATCGAGTGTCAGGCCGTCGACGGCGGTGAAGCCGCCGAAGGTCTTGACGATGCCGCGCCCCTCGATGGAGGCGGCGGCGCTGGCGGCTGTCGCGCTCACGAGCAGGCCGGCGCCGAGGCCGGCAGCAGCTCGGTCGTGTAGTAGTCGCTGATCGGCTTGTCCTTGGGCAGGCCGAGATATTGCGTCAGCAGGTCGAAGCTCACGCTCCAGTTTTTCTCCGGCACCTTGCCGAGCGAGGTCGCGCCCGGCGCGCAGAGCAGCTTGTTGACGACGTCGAACTGCGCCAGCACCTGCGCCTTCTTCACCGAGGGGAACTGCGCGACGACCGCGTCGGCGGCAGCGTCCGGGTTCTTGCGGGCGGCGTCCCAGCCCTGCAGACTCGCCTCGATGAACTTCTTGTAGAGCTCGGCATCGGCCTTGATCTTGTCGTCGCGGGCGATGATCGAGAGCCCGACGGTCGGTACGCCGACATCGCGATAGAAGATGTCGCGCACCTTGAAGCCGCGCTCGCGGATCTGCACTGAGTGGAAATCGGCGCCGCCGAGGATGGCGTCGACCTTCTTTTCCAAGAGCGCGCCGACGAAGGCGCCGGGATCGATGTTGATGACGTCGACCTTGCCCTTGTCGATGCCATTGCCGGCGAGGATGGCGTCGAGCAGCGTGGTCTGCGCCGTGCCGGGCTGGACCGCGAGCTTCTTGCCGACGAGGTCCTTGGGCGAGGCGATGCCGCTGTCTTCCAGTGCGATGATGGCGAAGCCGTTGGTCTGCAGCACGGGAGCGATGATCTTCACTGGCGCGCCCTTGGTGCGCAGTTGCATCGCGGCCGGCGCATCGGCGAAGCCGACATCGGTCTGGCCTGTGGCGACCATCTGCGCGGTCGTGCCCGAGCCCTTGCCTTCCTCGATCGTCAGGTTGATGCCGGCCTTCTCGTAGAGGCCCATCTGCTTGGCCATCATGAAGCCGGCATTGGGCGCGGCGGCGAGGAAGTTCAGCGTGATCTTCATCGGCTTGGTGCCTTGAGCGAAGGCCATGCCGCTGCTGAGGGCGAGGATGGCGGCGGTGGCCAGCAAGGTCCTGCGTTTCATCTTTGTCTCCTCCCAAGGTTGCCGGTTGGCTCCGGCTGGATTGCGATCGGATCAGCCCTTGCGTTGCCAGGGCATCAGCAGCATTTCGAGCCAGTCGACGAGGTAGCTGAACAGGATGCCGACGGCGGAAAGCGCCACCAGGCAGGCGAAGATCAGAGGCATGTCGAGGAAGCTCGTGCCGCGCAGCAGCAGGTAGCCGAGACCGGCATTGGCGCCGACGAACTCGCCGACGATCGCGCCGGTCGCCGCGAACACCGCCGAGACCTTGAGGCCGGAGAAGATATAGGTCAGCGCTGCCGGCACCCGGACATAGCGGAAGGTCTGCCAGGCGGACGCCCCCATCGAGCGCGTCAGATAGAGCACGCGCTCGTCCAGCGCGCGGAAGCCCGTCATGCTCGCGACCAGCGTCGGGAAGAAACAGAGCAGGAAGGTCAGCAGCACCTTCGGGAACAGGCCGAAACCGAACCAGACCACGAAGAGCGGTGCGATCGCGATCTTCGGCACGAGCTGGAAGAAGACGATCACCGGATAGATCGCCTTCTCCAGCAGCTTCACCGAGACGATGATGTAGCCGAGCGGGATCGAGATCACCGCCGCCATCAGGAAGCCGAGCACGATCTCGTTCGCCGTGACCAGCGTGTGCCGGAAGATATCGGCGCGATCGAGCCAGAGTCGCTCGAAGAAGGCGCTCGGAACGGGGAGGATGTATTCGGGGATGCCCGCCATTGGCACCAGCAGCTGCCAGGCGACCAGCAGCACCGCGAAGCTCGCCAGCGGCCAGGCGATCGCCGAGACCCAGGCGGCGGTCTTGCCGGGAGCCTGCGGCGTGGCCGTGGTGGTTGTGGTGTCGCTGCTCATGCGGATGTCTCTGTCGGCGCCAACCGTATGGTTGCCTCTGCCGGAACCGCGGGGAGGGCGCCGATCTGTCGCCGCCTGAGCGGCCAGATCGCAGCCATGTCCCTTGCGGCGGTGGCGAGCGCCGCTGCGATCTCGCTGCGACGTGTCTCGTGCATGCGCGGCAATGGCCCGGCGACGCTGAGCGTGCCGGCGATCGGCGCGCCCGCATCGGGCCCGGCGCGGAAGGTCGTCGCCATCGCGACGGTGCCGATCTCGCCCTCCTCGACCGCGAGCGCATAGCCGCGGCTGCGGGTCTCGCCGAGATGCCGGCGCAGGGCGTCGACGTCGCCGAGTGCGTTCGGGCCGGTGCGTCCGTCGGTATCGAAACCGCGGGCGCAGACGATGCGCAGCGCCTCTTGCTCCGGCAGGGAGGCGAGCCAGGCCTTGCCGGTTGCGGTGGCGTGCAGGACGATGCCCATCCCCATCGGCGGCTCATAGCGCAAGCCGGCAGTCGCGCCCTGGGCGCGGGCGATCCAGGTCAGGCTCTCGCCCTCGACTACGGCGAGGCGGCAATATTCGCGGGTGGTACGGGCGAGTGCGTCGAGCACGATCTGGCCGGCATCGGGCAGTCCGCGCAGATCGAGATTGCGGAAGGCGAGCTGCGACAGCTTCAGCGTCAGCCCATAGGCGCCCGATTGCGGGTCCTGCGTGACGAAGCCGCGCTCACCGAGGCTTGCGAGCAAACGATGGGTGGCGCTGACCGGCAGGTCGAGTCGCTCTGCGAGCACGGTCAGGTCGGCGCCATCGGCCTCGCCGGCCAGCGCTTCCAGCAGCTTGAATGCACGCTCGACCGCCGCGATCGTCACCCGTTCCCGCCCGTTGCTCGACTTGAATTGGAAATCATTTCCAATTTGGATTTCATTTTCGTATAGAGGGGAGGCGAGGCCGAGTCAACGCGCCCCGCTGGACGAGCCGGTGGAGGGTACGATGAGCCTGGCGGGTGAGGGGGCGGTCGCGATCTGGCACGACATCGCGCCAGAGGGCAGGGCGGAGTTCTATGCCTGGCATGGCGAGGAGCATATGCCGGAGCGGGTCGGCATTCCCGGCTTCCTGCGCGGGCGTCGCTATGTCGCGATCGACGCCGATCTCGAGTTCTTCAACCTGTACGAGGCACAGACGGTCGAGGTGCTGAAGGGGCAGGACTACACGGCCAGGGTCAATGCGCCGACGCCCTGGACTTTCTCGGCGGTGAAGCATTTCCGCTCGGTGGCGCGCGCGATCTGCCGTGTCTCCCATACCAGCGGTCCGGCTCAAGGCGGTTTGATCGCGACCTTGCGCTATGATGTGCCCGACAACATCGCCTCGGCTCACAAGGCCGCGTTGCTGCGCGGGCTGGTGCCGGACCTGCTCGCGACGCGCGGGGTGGCCGGCGTCCACCTGCTGACTGCCGATGCGCAGGCGAGCGGTGTGGCCACGGCCGAGCAGAAGGCGCGCGGCGTCGCCAATGCCGTGCCTCGCTGGGTACTGCTGCTCGAAGGGTGGGGCGACGAGGCCGAATTCATTGCGCTCGCGCGCGAAACTCTATCGGCCGAGGAGCTACAGGCGCTCGGCGGCGAAGGGCCGTTTTCACTTGGCCTCTACCGCCACCAGATCACCCGGACCAAGACCGCCTGGAGCGCCGGCTGATGAGCATGCGTTACGATCTCTCCGGCCGCCACGCGGTCGTCACAGGTGGAGCCGGCGGGCTCGGCCGCGGTATCGCGCGGGCGCTGATCGAGGCTGGCGCCAGCGTCGAGCTTTGGGACCAGGACGCGAACGGCCTGGCGCAGGCCGTTGCCGAGCTCGGCCGTCGGGCGAGCCAGCGCCAGCTCGACATCCGCGACGTCAACGCGGTGGACGCGGCGGCGGACGCCGCGGTTGCCAGCCATGGCCGCATCGACATCCTGATCAACAATGCCGGCGTGCTCGGCGAGGTCAGGCCGATCTGGGAGACGACGCCGGAAAACTTCCAGCGCGTGCTGCAGGTGAACCTGTTCGGCGCCTATCTGGTGACGCGGGCCGTCGTCAGCCGGATGCTGCGCCAGCCGCCGCGGTGCTCGCCTGACGGCCATCCCTTGCGCGGCCATGTCGTCAACATCGCCTCGATCCAGGGCAAGGAAGGCATGGCGATGGCTGCCGCCTATTCCGCCTCGAAAGCCGGGTTGATCGCGCTGACCAAGAGCGTCGCCAAGGAGACGGCGAAGGAGGGCATCATCGTCACCGCTGTTACGCCGGCCGCCGCCGAGACGGCGATGGCGAAGGAAATCTCGGCCGAGCGGCGCGCCGACATCATGTCGCGCATTCCGATGGGGCGCTTCGTCGAGGTGGCGGAGGTGGCGCGGCTGGTGCTCTGGCTCTCCAGCGACGATTGCTCCTTCTCGACCGGTGGCATCTTCGACCTTTCGGGCGGACGCGCGACCTATTGAGCCGTACGAGCTTGCGGCGCACTGGCTGCATACCCTGTCTGCAAGGGCGGCTTCCCGGCTTCCTTCAGGCGCCGGGCCTGTGCCAGCATGGCCACATCGGCGGTTCGGCCGCGTAAATTCCTGGGACAGATTCATGCTTTCGGTTCGCGATATCGCTCGCCGCGTCGCCAATGGCGAGGTTTCCGCCCAGGCCGCCCTTGCCGACAGCGAGCGGCGAATCGATGAGCGCGACGGCGACTTGCGCGCCTTCGCAGCTCGTCCCGAAAGCCTGGCGGCGGGTGAGGGACCACTTTCCGGCATTGCCGTCGGGGTCAAGGACATCATCGACACCGCCGACCTGCCGACCGGTATGGGCTCGCCGATCTATGACGGCTACCAACCCAGGGCCGATGCGTCGATCGTGATGGCGTTGAAGGCGGCCGGCGCGACCGTCGCCGGCAAGACCCAGACCACCGCCTTCGCCTTCCTCGACCCCGCCCCGACCCGCAACCCTCACGATCCTTCGGCCAGCCCCGGCGGCTCCTCGGCCGGCTCGGCCGCGGCGGTCGCCGCCAGCCTGGTTCCGCTCGCCATCGGCACCCAGACCGGCGGCTCGGTGATCCGGCCTGCCGCCTATTGCGGCGTCGCGGCGATCAAGCCGTCCTATGGCCTGCTGCCGACGGTTGGGGTGAAGCCCTTCTCCTGGTCGCTCGACACACTCGGCCTGATGGCGGCCAGCGCCGGAGATCTCGGCTTCGCGCTGGCGGCGTTGACGGGACGCGCCGATCTCGATGCTCCGGAGGTCGCGCTGGACGGGCTCCGGCTCGGCCTCTGCCGGCAGGAATTCACCGACAAGCCGGAGCCGGCCTGCGAGGGCGCCCTGCAGCGCATCGCCGACCTCGCCCGCAAGGGCGGCGCGACCGTGCTGGACGTGGCGACGCCGGCCGACCTGGCCGAGACCTTCCATGCCCATGGTCCGCTGCAGAACTGGGAGGCGACACAGGCGCTCGCCTGGGAATACGCCAATCATCGCGACGAGCTGCCGCCGAAGCTGCGCGCTTATCTCGACGAGGCCCGTGCCACCACGCCTGAGGACTACGACGCTGCTCGCGCCGCCGCCCGGCGTGGTCGGCATGCGGCCGAACGCTGGCTCGGCGAGGTCGATCTCATCCTGACCTATGCCGCGCCGGGCGAGGCGCCCGAGACCCTCGCTTCGACCGGTGATTCCAAGTTCAATCGACTCTGGACCTTGCTCGGCACGCCCTGCCTGACCGTGCCGCTGATGCGTGGCCCGCGAGGCCTGCCGGTCTCCTTCCAGCTTGTCGGCCGCTTCGGAGACGATGCCCGTGTCGTCGCCGTGGCGCGCGCGCTCGAGCGCCTGATCCTGATGCCGGTATGATGATTTCTCGGCGAGATCTGGGCGCTGGTCCCGCTTGGGACAATATTGCGCCGCAACAACTTCGGCTCGATTGTGGCGAAAAGGATTTATGCTGCACTCGGCAATACTAAAAGCCTCTGCTGAAAAGGTCTTGTCCGGGACTATCCACAAAGCAGTTCAATGATTTAACCGCTGATTAAGGACGCTTCTCTGGTGCGGCGCCGGCTGCGGCGACGCAGCCACTTGCGGTGGCCGTCATTTCTGCTAGCTTCCATGTCAGGTCAATGACAAAGGAGGGTTCACATGAACCTCACGCTAAGTCTCGACCGGTTGGCCATGGGTGCGGCATTTGCGCTGGTTCTGGCGATCGTGATCGGAGCGTTCTGACGGGGAAGTCAGTCTCAAGTCGAAAGACCACAAGCCAATTGGAAAGCGTCGCGGGAGAGGCCCTGCGGCGCTTTTCCTTTGGTTCCTCCGGTGGGGCGGCCCCTCAGCTTTCGGGGCAGGGATTCTCGGTTACTTCCCAGGACATCAGGTTGGTGACCCGGCCGCAGGTGGCGAGCCGGCGGCCCATGGTGGTGCGGATGCAGGCCATGCTGCCTTCCGCGATCTTCTTGCCGTCATTCCAGCAATAGCAATAAGGCTCGGGCGCCTGCGCCAGGCGCGGCTTGTCGAGGGCGATGGCTCGTTCTTGCGCGGTGGCAGGCGGCGCTGGCAGCAACAAAAAAGTCATGGAAACCGCGGACAACAGCAGTGCCGCGGCACCAGAGCGGGGTAGCCTCCGAAAGGTTCGGATCATGGCTCGCTCCTGTCGTTCGCTTGATCGGCGTGACGATACGGAAACGATAGCATAGTGAAGCCGGCAACCCAATATGATCAGGGCTCACCCGTCGAAGGTTCAGGCCGTCCCCACCTTGCGAAAGTCGTACGACCCAACCATATTTCGGGTCCAGTGAGCCGATCCCGGCTCCGGGAGGAACCATGTCACTGATTTCGCTCGCCCGTCGTGGACGTGCAATCGCCCTCATCGCTGGCGCGCTGCTGCTGGTGCCGATCATCGCCGAGGCCGCCCCGGGCGGCCGCAGCTTCGGTAGCCGCGGCTCGCGCACCCAGTCGCAGGTCGCGCCGACGCCGACCGCGCCCGGCTCGTCGTTCCAGCGCAACCAGGCTCAGACTCCAGGCTCGTCTGCCGCCACGCCGGCTGCCGGCGCTGCGGCGGGTGCCGCCGCGCAGGCGGCCCGCCCGTCCATGGCGCGCAGCCTGATGATGGGCGTCGCCGGTGGCTTGCTCGGTGCCGGCCTGTTCGGCCTGCTCTCGGGCGCAGGCTTCGGCGGTCTCGCCGGCATGCTCGGCCTGCTCTTCCAGGTCGCGTTGATCGGCGGTCTGATCTGGCTGGCGCTGCGCCTGTTCCGTCGTCGCAGCGAGCCGCAACTCGCCAGCGCCGGTGGCCCGCTTGGCCGGCAGGCCTATCAGCCGCAGCCGGCCGCTCAGGCGATGGGTGGCGGCGCTGCCGCGGCTTCGACCGCCAAGCCGGTCGAGTTCGAGCTGCAGGGAGCCGACTACGGCACCTTCGAGCGCCTGCTTTCCGAAGTGCAGACCGCGATCTCGGACGAGAACATCGCGCGCCTGCGCCAGATCACCACGCCGGAGATCTCCGGCGCTCTCGAGGACGAGTTCGCCGATAACGCCCGCAAGGGCCTCATCGAGAAGGCTGCGGACGTCAAGCTGCTGCAGGGCGACCTCGCCGAATCCTGGCGCGAGGACGGCTATGAGTACGCCACCGTCGCGATGCGCTTCAGCCTGCTCACCGCCATGGTCGAGCGCAATGGCGGCAAGGTCGTCGAGGGACACGCCACCATCCCGCGCGAGGTCACCGAGCACTGGACCTTCGTGCGCTCGCGCGGCGGCGAGTGGAAGGTCGCGGCGATCCAGCCGGTCGAGTAAACCGGTTACGACACCCGAAATCTGGACGGCCGGGCTCTGCCCGGCCGTTTTTCGTTTCGGCCGGCGCTGAAGCACCCTATAGGCATTGATGGCGCCGGTCTTGGCGCGCCTTGGCTATCTGGAGCGTTTCACCATGAGCGACATGCGTCTCGTCGTCGTCGGCGCGGCCGGCCGGATGGGCCGCTCGCTGGTCAAAGCGATCCATGACACGCCCGGCTGCATCCTTTCCGCCGCGATCGAGCGGCCGGGCTCGCCCGCGCTCGGCCAGGATGCCGCGGTGCTCGCCGGGCTACCGGCCAGCGGCGTTCTCGTCGGCGACGATGCGCTCGCTGCCTTTGTCGAGGCTGAGGGCGTGCTCGATTTCACCACGCCGGACGCCACGGTTGCCTTCGCGGGCCTGGCCGCCCAGGCCCGCATCGTCCATGTCGCCGGCACCACCGGCATGGAGCCGCACCACCTCGCCAAATTGGAGGCGGCTTCGCGCCATGCCGCGATCATCCGCTCCGGCAATATGAGTCTCGGCGTCAATCTGCTGGCGGCGCTGGTGCGCAAGGTCGCGGCGACGCTCGGCACCGACTGGGACATCGAGATCGTCGAGATGCACCACCGCATGAAAGTCGATGCGCCTTCCGGCACCGCCGTCCTGCTCGGCGAGGCGGCGGCGCAGGGGCGTGCCGTCGATCTCGCCGAGTCCCGCGTCGCGGCGCGTGATGGTCAGCTCGGCGCCCGCCAGCCCGGCACGATCGGCTTCGCTGCCCTGCGTGGCGGCACCGTTGTCGGCGATCATAAGGTGATCTTCGCCGGTGCCGGCGAGCGGCTCGAGCTCGCCCATGTCGCGGAGGATCGCAGCCTGTTCGCGCAGGGCGCGGTCAAGGCGGCGCTCTGGGGCCGCGGTCGCAAGCCGGGGCTCTATTCGATGGCCGATGTGCTCGGCCTCGATAAGTTCTGATGACCGCGCTCGCCGTCGCGCCCGGCGTGACGCACTGGCCAGGCTATCTCGACGCAAGCGAGCAGGCGGCGTTGGTCGCGGAGTTGCGCGAGGCGGCGCGGCATGCGCCGTTCTACGTCCCGCGCATGCCGAAGACCGGAAAGCCGTTCTCCGTCAGGATGACGAATTGCGGTTCGCTCGGCTGGGTCTCGGATGAGCGCGGCTATCGCTACCAGCCACTGCATCCCGAGACCGGCGCCCCCTGGCCGCCGATCCCCGCGAGGCTGCTGCGCGCCTGGGAGGAGCTCGTCGGCTATCCGCATCCGCCTGAGGCCTGCCTGGTCAATTTCTACGAGCCAACGGCGAAGATGGGCCTGCATCAGGATCGCGACGAACAGGAGTTCGATGCGCCGGTGCTGTCGCTATCGCTGGGTGACACCGCGGTCTTCCGCATCGGCGGCACCAGCCGCGGCGGCAAGACGCTCTCGTTGAAGCTGGCCTCTGGCGATGCGCTCGCCTTTGGTGGCGAGGCGCGGCTCGCTTTCCATGGCATCGACCGCATCCTGGCGGGGTCGTCGAGCCTGCTGCCGCAGGCCGGCCGGATCAACCTGACCCTCAGGCGAGTGACGAAACCGTCAGTCTGATGCTTTCGGCGCGTCGTCGCCCGGCAGCTTCGGGAACGACCAGCCGAACAGGATCGAGCCGGCGCGCAGGCCGAAACCGACGGCAATTCCGCCGAGCATGACGAGCACCGGGGCCAAACCCATCTGTGCGAGACCGACCGTCGCTCCAGCCCCGGCCGCTGCGGCGGTGACGTAGAAGTCGCGACTCCACAGTACCATCGGCCGGTCGCCGGCGATGATGTCGCGGATGATGCCGCCGAAGGTCGCGGTCATCGCGCCGAAAGCGATGGCGGAGGGGATCGGAACGCCTGCTGCGAGGCCCTTCTGCGCGCCGACCACGGCGAAGAGCGCGAGCCCGGCGGCATCGGCCCAGATCAGCAGGCGCTTGGCGCCCCAGCCGTCGAGCGTGCCGGGCTTGGCATAGGCGAGGGCCCAGGCTCCCAACGCGACGGCCGTGCACAGCATCACGTCGGACGGCGCTTCGATCCAGAAGACGCGCCGGTCGAGCAGGAGATCGCGCAAGGTGCCGCCACCGACGCCGGTGACGGTAGCGAGCAGGATGAAGCCGAATGGGTCCATCCGCTTGCGGGCGGCGACGAGCGCCCCGGTCAGGGCGAAAACGACGACGCCCGCTGCTTCGAGCACAGGTCAGTTCGCCGGCTTGTCGCCGGCGTCGGCGGCCGGGTTCTCCGAACCGTTGACGGGCTTAGGCGCGCCGGCCGAGACACCGACCAAGGCCGGGCGCAGCACGCGCTCGCCGATCTTGTAGCCGGTCTGCACCACCTTGGAGACGAGCCCCTTGGCGATGCTGGCATCGGGTGCCTCGAACATCGCCTGGTGCAGGTTCGGATCGAACTTCTCGCCTTGCGGGTCGATCTTGCGCACGCCGTGGCGTTCCAGCGTCTTGAGGAGCTCGCGCTCTGTCAGCTCGACTCCCTCGACCACCGCCTTCAACGCGTTGTCGGCCGCGGCCTGGGCCGTCGCCGGCACGCTCTCCAGCGCGCGCCGCAGATTGTCGGCCGAGCCGAGCAAGTCGCGCGCAAAACTCGTTACCGCATAGGCCTTGGCGTCGGCGATCTCGCGCTCGGTGCGTCGGCGCAGGTTCTCCATCTCGGCGAGTGTGCGCAGCAGCTTGTCCTTGAGGTCGTCGCGCTCGGTCTCGATCTGGGCGAGCGGATCGGGCGTCTGCGTCTCGTTCGCCTTCGCCTCGCTCGTGTCCTGGTTCTCGGTTTCCAGCTTCGGATCGTCCTTCGCAGGGTTCTGCGTCATTCCATCATCCCAATCGTTGATCACAATGCATCATTGCAGCGCTGCCTTTCGGCTGCACTGGCTTCGCCGCCGATATCGGGCTTCGGTCCGGCGAAATCAAGCGCGGGCCATGGCCTTGGCCTTGCCGGAGGCCTGCTTGTCGAGCTCCAGATTGAACACGGCGAGCAGGGCCTGGCGGATCACCAGCTGACGACCGGTCGAGGTGATCTTCGCCCCGGTGAGGTCCGTGACGTAGAAGACGTCGACCGCCTTCTCGCCGAAGGTCGCGATATGGGCCGAGGCGATGTTGAGGTTGAGCTTCCCGATCGCGGTGGTGAGATCGTAGAGCAGGCCCGGCCGGTCGAGGCCGGAGACCTCCAGCACCGTGTGCCGCGACGATAGCACATTGTCGATGATGACTTCGGGCGCGACCTGGAAGGTCCCGCCGCGGGGAGGTGGCGCGCGGCGCTGGGCGACGAGATCGGCGATCCTGATCTCGCCCTTGAGCGCGCGCTCGATCGCGGCTGCGATCCGCTCGGCCCGGCGCAGTTCGTCGTCGTCGCGCTCGAAGGCGCGCGAGACGAAGATGGTGTCGAGCACCAGTCCGTCGGTGGTGGTGAAAATCTGCGCATCGACGATGTTGCCGCCGGCCGCGGCGCAGGCGCCGGTGACGATGGCGAGCAGGCGCGGATGGTCGGGCGCCAGCACGGTGAGTTCGGTGACGCCGCGGAACTGGTCGGTCTCGACCCGCGTCGCGGTGGTGCGGCCGGCGATCTCGGCCTCGCGCAGGAAGCGGGCGTGCTGTTCCTGCCGCTCTGGCTCGACCTTGAGCCAATAGGCGGGATAGTGCCGGGCGAGATAGGCGGCCCGCTCCTCTTCCGTCCAGTCGGCGAGGCGCGCCTCAAGCGCCTGCTGCTTGCGCTCGACCCTGGCCTTGCGTTCAATGCCGGAATGGCCGCCGGCGAGCACGACTTCGGTCTCGTAATAGAGTGTGCGCAGGAGCTGGCCCTTCCAGCCGTTCCAGACGCCGGGGCCGACCGCCTTGATGTCGGCGACGGTGAGCACCAGCAGCAGCTTCAATCGCTCCAGCGTCTGCACGATCGCAGCGAAGCTCTCGATCGTCTTGGGGTCGCCGAGATCGCGGCTCTGGGCGACGGTCGACATCACCAGATGGTTCTCGATCAGCCAGACCACCGTCTCGGTCTGCGCCTCGGTCAGGCCGAGCCGCGGGCAGAGCTTGCGGGCGATGCGGGCGCCGGCGACCGAATGGTCCTCCGGCCTTCCCTTGGCGATGTCGTGCAGGAACAGCGCGACATAGAGCGCGCGCCGGTTGGTGATGGTCGCGAAGATCGAGTTCGCCAGCGGATGCTCGGCTTCGAGCTTGCCGGCATCGATTTCGGCGAGGATGCCGATCGAGCGGAGCAGGTGCTCGTCGACCGTGTAGTGATGATACATGTTGAACTGCATCATCGCGACGATGCGACCGAAATCCGGGATGAAGCGGCCGAGCAGGCCGGATTCGTTCATCCGCCTGAGCACCGCTTCCGGTGAACGCCGCGCCGTCAGGATCTCCAGGAAGATGCGGTTGGCCTCGCGGTCCTGCCGCAATTGCGGGGTGACGAGGCGCAGCGACTGCGTCACCAGCCGGCTGGTGTCCGGGTGGATGGCGAGGTCGTCGCGGCTGGCGATCTCGTAGAGCCGTAGCAGGTTGACCGGGTCGCGCTTGAAGGCGTCGTCGTCGATCACTGCGAGGCGCTGGCCCTGCAGGGTGAAGTCGGGATGGCCGAGCGCGCGCACGCGCCGGCGCTTGGTGAAGGAGCCGATCAGGCTGGTCAGGCTGGCGCGCGGCTTCTGCTGGCGCGCCTCCAGCGCCGCGCAGACGATCGCCGTGAGGTCGCCGACATCCTTGGCGACGAGGAAATAGGCCTTCATGAAGCGCTCGACCGGCGCCTGCCCGCTGCGCCCGGCATAGCCGATCGCAGCCGCGACCTGGCGCTGCAGGTCGAAGGAAAGCCGCTCCTCGGCCCGCCCGGTGATGAAATGCATCCAGCAGCGCACCCGCCAGAGGAATTCCTCCGAGCGCTGGAACATCGCGAACTCCCGCGCATCGAACAGCCCGGCTTCGACCAGCTCGGCCGGATCGTCGACGCGATAGGAGTACTTGGCGATCCAGAACAGCGTGTTGAGGTCGCGCAGGCCGCCCTTGCCGTCCTTGACGTTGGGCTCGACCAGATAGCGCGACGAGCCGGCGCGGGCGACGCGAGTCTCACGCTCGGCGAGCTTGGCCTCGGTGAAGGCTGGTGCCGTGCCCTCGGCGATCTCGGCGCCGTAGCGTCGCTGCAGATCGGCGAACAGGGCCGCATCGCCGCAGATCAACCGCGCCTCCAGCAGCGCGGTGCGGATCGTCATGTCCGCGCGCCCCTCGCGGATGCAATCGTCGACCGAGCGCACGGAATGGCCGACCTTCAGCTTCAGGTCCCAGAGCGGATAGAGCATGGCCTCGACCACGCTCTCGCCCCAGGCGGTCTGCTTGTCGGGAAAGAGGAAGAGCAGGTCGACGTCGGAGCCCGGAGCCAGCGTGCCGCGACCATAGCCGCCGACAGCGATGACGGCGATGCGCTCACCGGCCGAGGGGTTCTCGACGGGGTAGAAATGCCGCGTCGCCGCCGCATGCAGGCTTCCGACGATGCTGTCCATCACGGTCGAGAGCCGCTTGGCGCAGGCCAGTCCGTTGCGCGACTTGGCCAGAATCTCGCGCGCCGTTTGGCGGCCTTCGTCGAGATTGTCGCGCAACGCATCGACGAGGGCGCCGCGCAGACTGTCGCGATCGCCTTCGTCGAACTGTCGCGCCAGCTTGCCGACCGCAGCCATGGGGTTGTCGATGAATTCGGCGAGGCGGGGGGCTGGCTTGTCGGGGTA
>SCMY01000007.1 GCA_005502805.1 Rhizobiales bacterium 2SD
CCCCGCGAGTCCCCATGCGACGACCCCAGACCCGCCTGCCCGCGCCTTTTCTCCGGCGCATCTGGCTCGACCGCGAGGCGGTGCCGGACCCTGAGGCCTATCCCTGGTGCCTGCCTTTCCTGCGCGAGGACTTCGACCTCTCTTTCGACAAGCCGATCACCATCATCGTCGGCGAGAACGGCACCGGGAAATCGACGCTGCTCGAAGGCATCGCCGCGCTCGCCGGCTATGACGAGGCCGGCGGCGGCAAGGGCTATCGCCCGGTCGATCACGACTGGGCCGTCGAAGCCATGGGCGGACGACTCTCCAGCGCGCTCAAGGCGAGCTGGCTGCCGAAAGTCACCGATGGCTGGTTCTTCCGGGCCGAAAGCTTCTTCAGCGTCGCCCGCTATCTCGACAAGGCCGCCCTGGACCTCCCCATCCCCAAGCCACCACCCGATTTCCTCTCCCATTCGCATGGCGAGGGCTTTTTGCGTTTCTTCGAGGAGCGCTGCCAGCGCCGCGGCATCTTCATCTTCGACGAGCCGGAATCGGCGCTGTCGCCGGCCCGCCAGATCGAGTTCCTCAAGCTGCTGCGCCGCATGGACCGGCTCGGCCAGTGCCAGGTGATCATGGCGACCCATGCGCCGATCCTGATGGCCTATCCCGGCGCTCGCCTGCTCGGCCTGACCAAATACGGGCTCGATCCCGTGACGATCGAGCAGACCCAGCATTTCCGCCTGATCCGCGAGTTCTGCCTGGACCCGGCGACGTTCGTGGAGACGATGATGGAGGAGTGAGGGTGGCCAGCAGATGAACGCCTCCGCCGCAATATCGGCGGACTCGGCTTCTTGCAGCGCAACGTCAAACCATCATGCAGCTCGACATTGCCCTGCCGGTGGCGAGCGAATGATGCGAGCAGGCGGTCCACAGCGCATGACAGCGGACAGATAATAGTCTAAATTATTCCTCAGAAGCGACCGAAGGGAATTACTCTAAAAACTTCAAATATATAGGAGGCTTATATTGATTATTACTTACGGAGGAACCAGCGCAGCGATCGTTGAACTCGCTCACAAAAACTTTGCCCAACCTCCAATTGATCCCCATAGCCTCTGCTGCACGCCGATTGAACTTCTAAGCAAAGATGGACACGATACCGCACTCAACACAGCAACTGGCTTTTTTTGGAAACATAAAAATCAGGCATACCTAATAACAAACTGGCATGTCCTTTCGGGCAGAAATCCATTTACCGGAAAAATATTGAATCAAGGTTACACGCCATCGAAGATTAACTGCTATGGCACATCCCTTGAGTCAAAAAACGGGCAAATTTCAATAGGCAGAACGCGTCTCACAATCACATTCGGCCCGCATATGGAGAAAACGCTTGAAAAGCCTCCCATGCTGGCAGGAAGTCCGGTTGATATTGCAGCGATCATGTTTCCTAACGAATTATTATTTGGAAGAGACGAGTCGCGAACCGGATTTGTGGGCGCAAATGCGGCATCCTGTTTTATAAATGAAAATAACCAAAGGATCCTCACTCAAGCTGGCGATGACTGCTTTATTCTTGGATATCCGCTACAAAATTACACAGGTGGAATGTTTCCGATATGGAAAAGAGGATCGATTGCAAGCGATGTTAGTTTTGGCGTAGACAACAGACCCATGTTCCTTGTCGACGCCGCGACAACCTCTGGCATGTCAGGCTCGCCAATTCTCCGACGAGCGACAACAATTACAGCAAACAATCAAGGAATTTCGGCTATTCAGGAATTTCATATATATGAATTCATAGGCGTATATGCTGGGAGATTGCAAAACAAGGAGCTTTTAGCCACAAATTTGGGATACGCTTGGTATCAAATTCTGATTCCTGACGTAATTAATTTGCTTGAAAGCACACTTGTTGCTGAAGTGAAAGCTGCGCTTTGACCACGAATATAGCATGATAAATCCGAACAACTAAATAGGTATCGAGACTTGACTCCCAACTCCCTCTCCCCCGCCCGCCTCCAGGCCGCCGTCGAGTTCGCGCAGGCGCATGATTCCCCCTGGCCGCGCAGCATGTTCTATCCGGACGGCGCCTATGTCGGGAATCGCGAATGGGACGAGAAGGGTCCGTGGACCGAGATCGTCGGGCCGGTCGAGCCGCGCGGCGGACCGGCCGGAGTCGTGCTGAAGGGCGGCAAGGTCGTCGCCGAATGGGGCGATGTCGAGCGCGCCGACATGACCTTCTCGATCGCCAAAAGCTATCTCTCCGTGCTGGCGGGCCTCGCCGTCGCCGACGGTCTGATCGCCGATATCGATGAGCCGGTCGGCAGAAGCGTCGACGGCCCGCATTTTTCCAGCGCGCATAATGCCAAGATCACCTGGCGCCATCTGCTCAACATGAACAGCGAATGGCAGGGCGAGATTTTTGGCAAATCCGACCAGGTCGACCATTTCAGGCAGATCGGCATCGGCGCGGACAACAGCCGAAAAGGCCAGCGCCGCGAGCTGCGCGAGCCCGGCAGCCTCTACGAATACAACGACGTCCGGGTGAACGCGCTCGGCTATGCGCTGCTGCGCCGCTTCCGCAAGCCGCTGCCGCAGGTGCTGCGCGAGCGCATCATGGACCCGATCGGCGCCTCGCAGGGCTGGCGCTGGGAAGGCTACGAGACGTCATGGGTCGAGATCGACGGTGAACGCATGCAGTCGGTCCCCGGCGGCGGCCATTGGGGCGGCGGCCTCTTCATCAGCGCCCGCGACCATGCCCGCTTCGGCCAGCTGATCGCGCAGAACGGCGTCTGGGAGGGGCGAGAGCTGATCCCGTCCGCCTGGCTCGCGCAATCGGTCGTGCCGTCGCCGACCCTGCCGAACTACGGCTTCCTCTGGTGGCTGAACCGCGGCCCGGCGGCCAATCCCAAGCTGCCGGCGAGCGCCTTCAGCGCGCAAGGAGCGGGCAACAACCTGATCTGGATCGACCCGGAACACGAGCTCGTCGCCGTGCTGCGCTGGATCGACAAGGCCGCGATCGACGGGTTCCTGGAGCGGCTGGTCGCGGCGGTGGAGTGAACTTGGGCGTCATGCTCGGGCTTGCCCCGAGCATCTCAGGCCGGAGGAGGCTCCGGCCAGCGCCTTCTCGTCATGAGATTCTCGGGTCTGAGCTTCGCTCCACCCGAGAATGACGCCAGAGCGGGCCGCCATGCGCCGCCCACCCTTGCCGCCACCTCCCCTTGCGCCCATAAGCCGCCCTGCTCCCGCAAGGCTCATCGCCAGTGTCCCCAGCAGTGCCCGCCTCCTCCCGCCTCGCCATCGGCTTCGCCTGCGGCATCCTCGCTTCGGCGATCTGGGGCGTGCAGTCGGTGGTCTCGCGGCAATCGGTGGCGGACGGGCTCTCGGCCGGCGACGTCACGGCCTTGCGCTTCCTCGCCGCCTCGCTCGTGCTGCTGCCTTTCGCCATCAGGCGGCTGAAGCCCTTCCCCGTCGGCCGGCTCGGCTGGAAAAAGGCGCTGATCCTCACCGCCTTGATCGGGCCGAGCTACAGCCTGATCCTGGTCGGCGGCGCGCATTTCGCCCCGGCTTTGCACTCCTCGGTGATCTCGCCCGGTCTGATCCCGGTCGCGACCGCGCTGCTCGCCGTCTTCGTGCTCGGCGACCGGATCAGCCCGCTCAGGGTGATCGGCCTCGCCGTCATCGTCGCCGGGATCGCGGTCTTCTCCTTCGAGGCGATGGCCAATACGCCGACCCGCGAAGGCGCCTGGATCGGCGACCTGCTCTTCGTGCTGATCGCAGTGCTGTGGTCGGTGTTCGGCCTGCTGGCGCGGCGCTGGGGGGCGGATGCGGTCGAGGTCACCATGGCGACCTGCCTGCTCTCGGTGCCGCTCTTGCCGCTGCTGGCGCTGGTCCAGCCGGTCAACCTGCTCCAGGTGCCGTTCTCGGCGATCGCGCTGCAGGCGCTCTATCAGGGCGTGCTGGTCGGCGCGGTCGCGCTCTTCCTCTATACGGAATCCGTCGCGATCCTCGGCGCGGCGCGAGCCGCCCTGTTCCTGCCGCTGGTGCCGGTGGTGACGGCGCTCGCCGGCTCCGCCCTGCTCGGCGAGCACGCCTCGCCGCTGGAGATCGCCGGCATGGCGCTCGCCATCATCGGCATGGTTGTGGCGCTGAAGGCGCCGAGCAGCGCCTAGGCCGCGCGCTCAGCCCTTATGGTCCTTGGCGATCGGCTCGACATAGGACAGGCCCATGTCCCAGGGGAAATAGATCCAGGTGTCCTGGCTGACCTCGGTGACGAAGGTGTCGACCACCGGCACGCCGGCCGGCTTGGCGTAGACCGTCGCGAAATGGGCGTTCGGCAGCATCTCGCGCACGACGCGGGCGGTCTTGCCGGTGTCGGTGAGGTCGTCGACGACGAGCACGCCCTTGCCCTTGCCGTCGCCGATGGCGCGGATCGAGGGGGCGATCTCCTTCATCACCTTGAGCTCGGACTGGTTCTTGTAGTCGTGATAGCTCGCGACGCAGACCGTCTCGATCAGGCGCAGGCCGAGCTCGCGGCAGATGATCGCCGCCGGCACCAGCCCGCCACGGGTGATGCAGACCATCGCCTCGAACGGGCCGGCATCGGCGAGGCGCCAGGCGAGCGCGCGCGCGTCGCGGTGGAACTGGTCCCAGGAAACGGGGAAGGCCTTGTTGGCGGAAGCGTCGGCCATGGCTGGTCCTGCGGGAAAGCGAAGAAAGAGCCTTTCCGCAAAGCGCATCCGGCCGGCGCTGGCAAGAGCCGCGCGGCGATAATCCCCGCCGCGTGACACTTTAGTCGGGCTAGAACTCGGCCCAGCCGTCGTCGCCCCGGCCGCCGGCCGCCCTGGCGCGCGGGAGCGGGGCCGGCCTCGCCGGGGCAGTCGCAGCCTTCATCGCCGGCAGGACCGAGCGCAGGTCAGCCGCGAGCCGCGCCGGCTGGTCGGCGCCGCCGAGTTGGAAGGCGCCGACCAGCGCCGCCAGCGCCTGCGTCTCGCCCTGCAGGTCGCGCGACAGCTTCGAGCTGGCATCGGCCATCAGCGAGTTGCGCTGGGTGATCTCGTCCATATGGGCGACGGTCCTGGCCATTTCCTCGACGCCATTGGCCTGCTCGGTCGCGGCGCTCGAGATCTCGGCGATGGTGCCGGCGACGCGGTTGGCGGCATTGACGATCTCGTCGAGCGTGCGGCCGGCATCCTTGACCAGCTGGACGCCGGCGCGCACCTGCTCGCTCGAATTGGCGATCAGCGACTTGATGCCGTTGGCCGATTCGCTGGAGCGGCCGGCGAGCGCCCGCACTTCCGAGGCGACGACCGCAAAGCCGCGGCCGGCATCGCCGGCCCGCGCCGCCTCGACTGCGGCGTTGAGGGCGAGCAGATTGGTCTGGAACGAGATCTCGTCGATCATCGAGATGATGTCGGCGATCGAGGCCGAGGCCTGCTCGATCCGGCCCATCGCCGCCACCGCGTCGGTGACGATCGCCCCGCCGCGCGAGGCGACGGTCCTGGCCTCGTCGCCGAGCGCAGCCGCCTGGCGGGAGTTGCCGGCGCTGGTCTTGATCGAGGCGGCAAGCTCCTCGGTCGTCGCAGCCGTCTCCTGCAGACTCGCCGCCTGGGATTCGGCACGCTCGGCCAGTTCGACGCTCTCGCTCGCCATCTTGTCGGCGGCGGCGCCGACCTTGCCGGAGATCGCGCCGACGGCGCCGATCACCTGCGCCATCGTCTCGATCAGCTCGTTGATGCCGCCGCAGAGGATGGCGACCTCGCCTTCCTTGCCGGCCATGTCGATCCGCGTCGTCAGGTCCTTGTCCTTGGCCCGGCCGATCACGGCCTGAGCCTCGCCGACTGCCTTGGCGAGCTGGCGCGCCGCCTTCTGCTCGGTGATGTCGGTGGCGTATTTCACCACCTTGGTCGGCCGGCCCTTGGCGTCCATGATCGGGTTGTAGCTCGCCTGGATCCAGACCTCGCGACCACCCTTGCCGAAGCGCTGGTACTGGCCGGAATCATAGATGCCGCGGCCGAGTTTTTCCCAGAACGCACGGTATTCCGGCGAGCTGCGATAGGCAGCGTCGCAGAACATGGAGTGGTGCTTGCCCTTGATCTCGGCGAGCGAATAGCCGGTGACGGCAAGGAAGTTCTCGTTGGCGTCAAGGATATGGCCATCGAGGGTGAACTCGATCACTGCCATCGCCTTGCGGATCGCTGCGGCCTGCCCGGCCATATCGGCTTCCCGATTCTTCTGATCGGTGATGACCGTCGCGAACTTGATGACCTTGATCGGCTTCCCGCCGGCATCGAAGACCGGATTGTAGCTTGCCTCGATCCAGAACTCACTGCCATCGGCGGCGACACGCAGGAACTGGCGCGCATCGTACTCGCCTTGCCGGAGCCGCTCCCAGAACGCCTTGTATTCGGCGCTCGCCGCCTCATCGTTGGTCACGAACATGCTGTGATGGCGCCCCCGCACCTGCTCCAGCGTGTAGCCGACCGCCTTCAGGAAATTCTCGTTGGCGTCCAGGATCGTGCCATCGAGCTTGAAACTGATCACCGCCATGGCGCGGTTGAGCGCCAACATCTCGCCTTCCAGCTCGCGGCGCGAAACGCCGCCTCCGAATGGATTCAGCCGCATGCCCCGTCCCTCGCATTCAGCCCCACGCGGACTCACGGCCCGCAAGATGAAGAATGGATGAGAATGGTTTAAGATCCGCTAAACTGAAGATCGTATTAAAGATTAAATCTCACTCTCGACGCTTTCGAATAAAAATACAGGCAGGAAATATTCGTCTATTGTAGGAAAATCATGCGGCATGAAAATAAAAACACAGCAATCTAAAATTGATATAAACCAACTTCAGCCCAACTTATGAAAAGCCATTGCTCAAAATTGTCCTAGAGATACCCGCCGGCTGTTCGGCATCGGCAAACAAGTAAACTTCGATCAGCGTTAGAAATTGAAATCACATCAATCAAAGGTTGTAAAAATACCCCAGAACAACCTTATCCACGAAGCCGTACCCGCTCGGCCTCGACCATCGCCCGCACGGCTGCGGTGGCCATCGTCAGCTTCTCCGGATCACGCGAACGGATGACGATATTGGTATCCGGGCCGGTCTCCGACCAGAACGGGTAGGAGCCGATCGAGCAATCGGGATGGGCTTTCGCGATCTCGGCGAGCGGCGTGCCGATATCGCCTTCGCGCAGGCCCGCTTGCACCGTCTCCGACAGGATTTTCGCGCCCGTTCTCAGCGTCGGCGCGACCACGTCGAGCATGGCCTGCATGATCGCCGGCACGCCCGCCATGACATGGACATTGCCGATCCTGAAGCCCGGCGCCTTCGACACGGAATTGGCGATCAGATCGGCTCCTGCCGGAATGCGCGCCATGCGCATCCTGGCCTCGTTGAGCTGATCCTTGGGGAAGCGCTCCAGCAGCATGTCGACGGCGCGCTGGTCATAGTCGATCGGCACGCCGAAGGCGGTCGCAACCGCGTCCGCCGTGATGTCGTCATGGGTCGGGCCGATACCGCCGGTGGTGAAGACATAGGTGTAGCGCGAGCGCAGTGCATTCAGCGCCGAGACGATCTCGTCGGTCAGGTCGGGCACGACCCGGACCTCGCGCAGCTCGATGCCGATATTGGTCAGGTACTCGGCGATGTAGCCGATGTTCTTGTCCTTGGTCCGGCCGGAGAGGATCTCGTCGCCGATCACCAGGATCGCGGCGGTGACCACCGGCTGGAAGGCGGGCGCTGGCGCTGCCGTCATGGGCTTGTCCCTGCTGTTCTCGTCCGCCGCATGCGTGCCCCCATAAGATCAGCGAGCTAAGCTGCTTGCGCGCGATTGCTCAAGCGGCGCGCCAGTCGGGGCCGCCATGCGCGCGCGGCGGGCATATCACGCGTTCGTGCGCTCGTAGACGAGGTTGAGCCGGGTCTGGGCAATCAGCTTGTAGCCCTTGCTCTCCAGCAGGGCTGGCAGGTCCGCCTGCCAGCGACCGCGCGAATCCTCGACGATGACGAAGCCGGGCCAGAGTGCTTCCGGCGCATCGCGCAGGAAAGGTTCGAGGATCAGGTCTTCGGCGCCCTCGACATCGAGCTTGATCGCGTCGATCCGCTCATAGCCCTCGCTCTGCGCCAGCGCGAGCAGGGTCGTCGCCGGCACGCGAACCGAGTTCGCATTGCTGGAGCGCAGGATGCGCACGCTCGATTCGCCCTTGTTGGCGGGGTCGAGGAACAGCGTCAGCTCGCCCGGCTTGTCGGCGAGCGCACAGGCGACCGCCTTGACCGTGCCGAACGGGTTCTGGGCGATGTTGTAGGTCAGCCGCGCGAAGATGTCGGGCTGCGGCTCGACCGCGAGGATTCGCGCGCCCCGCCCCGCACGGGCCGCGACGAAGAGCGAATAGGCGCCGATATTCGCGCCGACATCGATGAAGCTGAAACCGTCACGGATACGCGATGCCAGCAGTTCGCGCTCCCGCGCGTCGAAATATTGCGGCGTGAACAGCACCCGCTTCTCGCAGACATTGCCCTCCGGATAGAGCCGCATCTGAGCGCCGAGCGCCTCGATGTCGACGGGCTGGCCCTTGAGCCGGTTGAGCCCGAGCCTGCGCAGCGCGAATGCGAGCTTGCGACCGAGGAAGGAACCGGAGGCGCAGCGCGTCCAGCCGATGATGCGGGCGATGAGCCCCTGCGGCGCATAGGTGCCGAAAGGCTGGTCCTCGGCCGGTCTGATCTCGTTGAATGCCATTGGCGCGCTGTACACCCCCAACGCGGATGGCGCCAGAGCCGGATCGCAGCCGGGACAATGCGAGGTCGACCTCAGGCCGCATCGCCCTTCGCCGACGTGCAGTCGGCATTCAGCGGGCAGAGGCTGCGGCAATCGGCAACGCCGGCCAGGAGATAGCGCAGGCAGCAGAGCTTGCGGCGCCGGACCGGTTCGCCCTGCTCTACCGGGTAGCGTACGGCGTCATGCATCAGGTTGCGCTGGCCGCCGGGCTCCAGGCGTCGCTCCAGGCGCAGGCGCGCCGCTGCCAGCACCAGCGGGTCGACGATCTCGGCCGGCACCTGTTGCAAGGTCCATTCGAAGATAGCCGCCGCATTGGCCCACAGCAGCCGCGGCGACACCCGGAACTGACCCGCAAGCAGGGTGACCAGCGGTGCGACATGGCCTTCGAACAGGCGCTCGAAGGGGTCGCCGTCAGCGCAGCGAGGAGCGCCCTCGTCCGGAATCACGATCGCGCTGGTCAGCCCCGCTTCCTGCGGCACGATCGCGATCCGGCCGAGATCCAGCGGCAGATCGCGGTCGCTGAGAAGTATCGCCACCGTCGCCGGGATGACCAGTGCGCCGAAGTGCCATTGCGACCACATCGAGACCAGCGCGCGCCGGTCGCTATCGGGATAGAGCCCGGCAAAGCGCTCCATCAGCGGCTCGGCTGCGCCGTCGAGCAGGTCTCGCCCCGAAACGCTCTCGCGGGCCGCGCCGGGCAGCACGAGCTTGCCCTTGTACCAGGCCAGGGCCTCCGGGAAGCGGGCGGCGAAGGACGGGAGCGGCCCGGCCTCGCTCATCCCGGCACCGCCTGCTCCCGCACCGCCGGCGCCTGTGGCGGCACGGACCAGCCGCCGAGCAGCCCCGCCAGAGGCGCTGCGATCAGGGCGACGACAGCGGCGAGCGCAAAGCAGACACCGTAGCCGAAATGCTGGGAGACCCATCCGGCGCCAATGCCGCCAGCCATGCTGACGAGCCCGTCCATGCATTGCAGCAGGGTGAAGTCGACGCCGGCCTGGCGCGGATCGGACAGCGCCATGAAGCGGGCATAGAGCGCGACGAAGCCGAGCGCCATGATGCCGGAAGAACTCGCCAGCGCCAGTGCCAGCACGAGCGGCTGCGGCAGCCCGCGCCAGGCGGCGAAGGCTAGCCCGGCGAGCGAGATGGCCTGCAGCAGCAGCGCCAGCATCAGCACGCCGCGCGCGCCCAGAACCCGCACCAGTGCACCACCGAGCAGCGCGCAGGCGAAGCCCACGGCGAGCCCGCCGATGCCGTTGACCAGCCCGATCGATTCGAGGTCGAGCCCGCTATCGACCAGATAGGCGCCGAGCATGGCGACGCCCCATTTCTGCGCCGGGACATAGATGGCGGCGAGCAGCAGCCCGGAGCGCATCTCCGGCCGCTTCAGCGCCTCCTTCAGCGCGGGCTGATGCGTACGCTTGGCCGGCGCGGCCGGAGCCGGCGAGAGCAGGAATGGCAGCGCCAGAATGAAGAGCAGCCCGGCCATGGCGAAGGTGGCGAGCTGCCAGTCGAGCCGCGCCACCAGAACGAGGAAGAGGCCCGAGCCGAGCGCCGAGCCGAGATAGGCCCCGCCGACCTGGGCAGCATTGCCCCAGCCATGATGTGCCTCCGACAGTGTCTCGACCGCATGGCCGTCGCAGGCGATGTCGCCGGTCGAAGCCGAGAAGGCGATCAGTACGAAGACGCCGATCAGCGGCACGAAGGCGACCGGCCCGATCAGGCCGACCGCGACGAGCCCGATGGCCGAGATCAAGGTCGTCGCCAGCACGATCGTCCGCGACCGCGTCGGACCGCTCTCCGGCAGGCGGTAGCGTTCGACCGCGGGCGCCCACAAAAACTTCAGCGCCCAGGGCAGCACGGCGAGATAGGTCAGGCCGATCTGGTCGAGCGGCAGGCCGCGCTCGCGCAGCACGCTCGGCAGAGCGATGAAGGTCAGCCCGCCGATGATGCTCTGGCCGACATAGAGGCCACCGATGGCGAGGACGATCGCCGCGGGCGACAGCATGAGCGCCCTCACCAGCGATAGCGCAGGCTGGCGATCACCTTGCGTCCCTCGTCGAAATAGCAATAGCCGGCGGTGCAGGTCTGCTGGACCTCGTTCAGGAGGTTGGTGGCGTTGACCTGCAGCCGCATGCCCTTGAGCTGCGGGCTGAGGTTTTCAAGGTCGTAGCGGATCGAGCCGTCGACAAAGGTGCGCGCCTTGTTGTCGATCACCGGCCGGCCGAGATTGTCGCCGAGGCTGGAGCCGACATAGCGGACGCCGCCGCCGATCCCGAGCCCGCGCGCCGGCCCATCCTGCACGGTATAGTCGAGCCAGAGCGAGGCCATGTGATAGGGCACGCTGGTCAGGCGGTTGCCGACGGTCTCTTCGGTCAGCTTCTTGATGCGGGCGTCGTCGTAGGAATAGGAGGCCTGCAGGCTCAGCCCGTTCGCCAGCGAGGCGACGCCCTCGATCTCGAAGCCGCTGGAGCGCAGATCGAGCTGGACCTGGCGGTTGAGTCCGTCGACGACCTCGTAGACCACGCCATTGTCCTGGCGGATGTTGAACACCGCGGCGCGCAGCGAGGCATTGTAGCCCGGCAGGTCGTATTTCACGCCGAGTTCGGCCTGCTTGCCGCTCGTCGGCTGGGCGACGCCGCCATTCAGCACCGTACCAGGATTGGGCACGAAGGAGGTGCCGTAGCTGACATAGGGCGCAAGGCCGAAATCGGTGACGTAAGACAGCGCGGCTCGGCCGGTGAACTTGCCGTCGCTGCGCTTGCTTTCGGTCGGGACGGCGCCGGCCGCGCCCGCCTCGAACTTGCTGTCGACCCAGTCGTTGCGGACACCGGCCGAGAGACGCCAGCCGCCCCATTTCACCTGGTCCTGCAGATAGACGCCGGTGGTGGTCAGCGTCTGCTCAGTCCGCCACAGGAAGGCCGGGTTGTAGCCGAGCGGCACACCGCCGAAGGCTTCCTTGCTCTTATAGTGCAAACGGCTGACATCGACGCCGGCGAGCAGTGTGTGGTCGACCGCGCCGGTGCGGAATTTCGCCTCCAGCGAGGTGTCGACCGAAAAGCCGGCGGTGTTCTCCCGGGTCAGGCCGGGATCGCCATAGACATATTGCTGGTTGTTGCCGAGCTGCTGGTAGCGTGCCCGCTGGCGCAGCGTGAAGACCTCGTCGAACTTGTGCTCGAACTCGTAGCCGATCCGGGCCTGCTGCTGGCGGAAGTCGTTGTAGCGCTTGTCGCCGACATAGAGCTTGGTGGCGCCCAATGTCTTGAACAGCACATTGCCCTGGCGGTCGACATAGGGGCCGTACTGGTTGAGATAGGCCGCCGTGCCGCCGGTGGTCGAATCCATGTATTCGCCGAGCACGGTGAGCCTGGTCGCCTCGTTCGGCTTCCAGGTCAGCGCCGGCGCGATGAAGATGCGGTCATCCTTGATCGCGCTGATGTCGCTCTTGGCGTCGCGGACGACACCCGTCAGCCGGTAGAGCAGCGTCCCCTCCGGATTGGCCGGGCCGGAGATGTCGAAATTGAACTGCTTGCGGCCGAAGGAGCCGGCCTGGACCTCGATCTCGCGGAACGGCACTTCAGTCGGCCGCTTCGAGATCAGATCGACGATGCCGGCGCTGGTGCTGGCGCCGTAGATCGCCGAGGCCGGCCCGCGCAGCACGCTGATCGCCTCCAGCCCATAGGGTTCGAGACGCATCAGCCCGTTCGGGCTGCCGATCTGACGCAATCCGTCGCGGAAGACGGCATTGTGGGTGACGTCGATACCGCGGATGGTGAAGGCGTCGTAGCGCGGGTCGAAGCCATAGGTGCCAATCCGCGCCCCCGGCGTATAGGCCAGCGCCTCCAGCAGGTTCTGCGGCTTGCGCTGTTCGAGCTGCGTCTGCGTCACCGTCGAGATCGACATCGGCGTCTCGAGCAGCGGCGTGTCGGTCTTGGCCGCGCTCCGGCCCGAGGTCGCGACATAGCCATTGGCGCTGAAGACGCCCTTCTCGCCGCCGCCCTGCCCTTCGACGACGATCGTGTCGAGCTGGATCTGCCTGCTGGGCTCGGTTTGCGCGAACGCCACGATCGGCAGGAAGACCAGGGCGGACGAGCCCAACAGGGCAAAGCGAATATTCACGGCACACGACTCTCACGGAAACGACGAGCGCGGCCTAACAATCGAGAATAAATCGGTCAATACGCTATAGTTTTGAATTATTACAACGAAATATTTGCAGCATATACTCAGAATATCGAATGATATCTTGTCTCCTAGCGTCACCTCGCACAACCACGATCATGGTCCGCGTCCAGGACTGCGGCCCATGCGACCTGCCGAGCACTGGTGCGGCCGAACGCGAGCGCCCTGCCCGCGCATCCGCCTTGCGCCACCCGCCAAACCCAATAGATAAGGAGGTCTAGGAGCGGCCTTACGGAATGACCCTGAACGAATCGATCTCACGCGCGCGGCGCGACCCCGCCATCAAGCTGCACGGCCCCGAGGCCTTCGCGGCGATGCGCAAGGCCGGGCAGCTCACGGCGCGCGGCCTCGACATGCTCGCCGCAGAGGTCCGGCCCGGCGTCACCACCCAGCGCCTCGACGATCTCGCCTTCCAGTTCGCGATGGACAACGGCGCCTATCCGGCGACCCTGTTCTACCGCGGCTACACCAAGTCGATCTGCACTTCGATCAACCATGTCGTCTGCCACGGCATCCCCGACGACAAGCCGATGCGCGAGGGCGACATCGTCAATATCGACTACACCCTGATCGTTGATGGCTGGCACGGCGATTCCAGCCGGATGTTCGCGGTCGGCGACATCCCCCGCAAGGCCGAGCGGCTGATCGAGATCACTTATGAGAGCCTGCTGCGCGGCATCCGCGCCGTGCGCCCCGGCGCGACCACCGGCGATATCGGCTTCGCCATCCAGCGCTATGCCGAGGGCGAGCGCTGCTCGGTGGTGCGCGACTTCTGTGGCCACGGGCTCGGCCAGGTCTTCCACGACGCGCCGAACATCCTGCACTATGGCAGCCCCGGCGAGGGCGTCGAGCTCAAGCCCGGCATGCTTTTCACCATCGAGCCGATGATCAATCTCGGCAAGGCGAGCGTGAAGGTGCTCTCCGACGGCTGGACGGCGGTGACGCGCGACCGTTCGCTCTCGGCCCAGTTCGAGCACACGATCGGCGTGACCGATACCGGCTGCGAGATCTTCACGCTCTCGCCCGCCGGCCTCGACAACCCGCTCGCGCCGCGCCCATGAAGAACGGCGGCAACGGCAGACCAGCCCCGCTTGCCGCCGCCCCGGACGACGCCCCGCCGCATCATCTCGGCCATCGCGACCGCCTGCGCCAGCGCTTCCTCGACGCCGGCGATGCCGCCCTGCCCGACTACGAATTGCTGGAGCTGCTGCTCTTCCGCTCGATCCCGCAGCGCGACGTCAAGCCGCTCGCCAAGCAATTGATCCAACATTTCGGCTCCTTCGCCGAGGTGATCGGCGCGCCGGTCTCGCGCCTCAGGGAGATCAAGGGCATCGGCGAGAGCGTCGCGCTCGACCTCAAGATCGTCGAGGCGGCGCTGAAGCGGACGATGAAGGGGCAGGTCGCCAAGAAGCCGGTGCTCTCCTCCTGGTCCTCGGTGATCGACTATTGCCGCCTCGCCATGGCCTTCGCCGAGCGCGAGCAGTTCCGCATCCTCTTCCTCGACAAGAAGAACGCGCTGATCGCCGACGAGGTCCAGCAGACCGGCACGGTCGACCACACCCCGGTCTACCCGCGCGAGGTGATGCGCCGGGCGCTGGAGCTTTCGGCGACCGCCTTGATCTTGGTGCACAACCACCCGTCCGGCGATCCGACGCCGTCCGGCGCCGACATGCGCATGACCCGCGAGCTGGTCGACATCGCCAAGCCCCTGGGCATCGCCATCCACGACCACATCATCGTCGGCCGCGACGGCCATGCCAGCTTCAAGGGGCTGGGGCTGATCTGACGCCGGCCCTCACGCATCGCGATGCCGGACTCGCCCAGCCTCCGCATCACTGTCACTGCGCGGTGATGCCGATCTTCTTGATCAGCGCGCCCCAGCGTTCGGTTTCGGCCCGCACGAAGGCGTCGAGCTCTTCCGGCGTCGAATGCGTCAGCTCGATCGAGCTCATACGCCTGCCAACATCCGGCGAGGCGATGATGCTTTTCAGTTCGGCGTTGAGCTTGGCGATGATCGGCTTTGGCGTCGCCGCCGGCGCGAACAGGCCGTACCATTCGGTGACGACGACGTCGAAGCCCTGCTCGGCGAAGGTCGGCGTCTCCTTCATCGAGGGATAGCGCTCAGCCGAGGAGATCGCGAGCGCTTTGACCTGGCCCGCACGATATTGCTCATAGGCCTGGCCGACGGTGCCGAATTGCAAGGCGAGGTGACCGGCGATGAGATCGTTCAACGCCGGCGCGCCGCCGCGATAGAGCACATGCGTCATCGGGGCGCCCGATGCGATCTTGAACTGTTCGGCGGTCAAATGCGTCATGGTGCCGACGCCGGCGGATCCGAAATCGACGCCGCCCTGCCTGGTCTTCGCCAGCGCGACGAGTTCGGCCAGATTGTTCGCGGGCAGCGACGGCGTGGCGTAGAGCACCACCGGCGTGCGTGCGAGCATGGCGATCGGCGCGAAATCGCGCTGCGCGTCATAGGCGACCTTGGCATAGAGCGCCGGATTGGTGGTGAGGTTGCTCACCGTCATGAGCAGGGTGTAGCCGTCCGGCTCCGCCTTCGCCGCCGCGCCGGTGCCGACCATCGTGCTCGCGCCAGGCCGCGCCTCGACGATCACCTGCTGGCCCCATCGCTCCGACAAGCCGTGCGCCACCACCCGCGCCAGCGCATCGACCGAGCCGCCGGCCGGAAACGGCACGATGATCTTGATCGGACGATCCGGATATTTCTCAGGCCCGGTCTGCGCGTCGGCCACGGGAGCGAGCGCAAAGAGAAAAACACCCGCCAGCGCAGACAGCCGCCTGCATGCGCGCCGAAGAAGCTGCCGCATCTCATCCTCCCAGAAGGCCGCGGTCTGTTGCGCATCGCCGCGATTGCCGCAATTCATATAACTGAACAAGCAGATATTGCGAGTCAAAATTGCTTATTGAGCAGATATCAAAACATAGAACCGCTGAAACAGCACAATTCACTTGATTCAACGGCAAGCGACAGGGATCTCCTTGCGCGGCCGCATTGGCATCGGCGGATACCGGAGCCAGCGAGGCGCTCCCTCTCGAATTGTCGCTTGGCAAAATCGACCAGGCGCGCCAGCCTCGGCAGCAGCGAGCCGATCTCTGCCCAAGAATGAGGCAAGCCCAGCCAAAGTGCTTGGCAAAGAACCCCTTTCCGAACCCGAGCGAATGCGCATAGGCTACCCGAAACAGGGGAAGAAGCCCGCATGGTCGCATTCGACGAAATGACAGGGGGAGAAGGCGGCCTGCGGGCGGCCTATGGCGAATTGGATCGCTGGCTGAAGGAGGCGCCGCCAGAGATGCTGGCGCTGCGCCGCTCCCAGGCCGAGCTGTTCTTTCGCCGGATCGGCATCACCTTCGCCGTCTATGGCGACGAGGAATCGACCGAGCGCCTGATCCCTTTCGACATCATCCCGCGCGTGTTGACCAAACCGGAATGGACCAAGCTGGAGAAGGGACTGCGCCAGCGCGTCACCGCGCTCAACATGTTCCTGGCCGACGTCTACGGCAAGAAGGAGTGCCTGAAGGCCGGGATCATCCCGCCCGAGCTGGTCTATCGCAACGCCTGCTACCAGCTGCAGATGGTCGATTTCCAGGTGCCGCACGGCATCTATTGCCACATCGCCGGCATCGACATCGTCCGCGTCGACGCCGACACCTTCTATGTGCTGGAAGACAATGCCCGCACCCCCTCCGGCGTCTCCTACATGATGGAGAACCGCGAGGTGATGCTGCGGCTCTTCCCGGAGCTGTTCGCCACGCACCGCGTCGCACCGGTCGACAACTATCCCGACCAGCTGCTGGCGACCTTGCGCTCGGTCGCGCCGCGCTCGGCCTCCTCCGACCCGACGATCTGCCTCCTGACCCCCGGCCAGTATAATTCGGCCTTCTACGAGCACTCTTTCCTCGCCGACAAGCTCGGCGTCGAACTGGTCGAGGGCTCGGACCTCCTGGTCAAGGACGACGTCGTCTACATGCGCACGACGCAGGGGCCCAAGCGCGTCGACGTGATCTACCGCCGCATCGACGACGACTTCATCGACCCGCTGGTCTTCCGCAGCGATTCCGTGCTCGGCGTGCCCGGCATCATCGGCGCCTACAAGGCCGGCAACGTCACCCTGGCCAATGCGGTCGGCACTGGCGTCGCCGACGACAAGGCGGTCTACAGCTATATGCCCGAGATCGTGAAGTTCTTCACCGGCGAGGAGCCGATCCTGAAGAACGTGCCGACCTATCGCTGCCGCGAGCCCGAGGCCAACGCCTATGTGCTCGACAATCTCGAGAAGCTCGTCGTCAAGGAGGTCAACGGCTCCGGCGGCTACGGCATGCTGGTCGGCCCGCATGCCAACAAGCAGCAGATCGAAACCTTCC
The DNA here is from genome assembly GCA_005502805.1 of Rhizobiales bacterium 2SD. Classification (GTDB taxonomy): domain Bacteria; phylum Pseudomonadota; class Alphaproteobacteria; order Rhizobiales; family Beijerinckiaceae; genus Allobosea. Next base: position 17,319 of record SCMY01000007.1, read on the forward strand.
GCAAGAAGCTGAAGAACCAGCCCGAGGGCTTCATCGCCCAGCCGACCCTGGCGCTCTCGACCTGCCCGACCTTCGTCGCCTCGGGCGTGGCGCCGCGCCATGTCGATCTGCGGCCCTATGTGCTCTCCGGCGCCAACGGCATCTCCTGCGTGCCGGGCGGACTGACCCGCGTCGCGCTCAAGGAGGGTTCGCTGGTCGTCAATTCCAGCCAGGGCGGCGGCACCAAGGACACCTGGGTGCTCGACGCATGACGAGGCCTGCTTTCACCCCCGTTCGCATCACCCCGGAATCCCGGAACTGAGCATGCTTTCCCGTACCGCCGACAGCCTCTACTGGGTCTCGCGCTATGTGGAGCGGGCCGAGTACCTCGCCCGCATCCTCGACGCCACCACCCGCCTGACCAACCTACCCTCCGCCTATGGCGGCGCCGGCACCGAATGGCAGAGCGCGGTCGCCACCGCCGGCTGCGAAGACACCTTCGCCAAGGCCTATGGCGAGGCGAACGAGCGCAATGTCTGCGACTTCCTCAGCTTCAACCCGGACAATCCGTCCTCGATCCGCAACTGCTTCGCCCTCGCCCGCTCCAACGCCCGCGCCGTGCGCACCGCGCTGACCTCGGAGATGTGGGACGCGCTCAACGGCGCCTGGCTCGAACTCCAGCGCTTCGAGCGCAAGCGCATGGACCGCGAGGAATTCGCCCGCTTCCTCGACTGGGTGAAGAACGTCTCGCTCGCCTTCGACGGCTCGGCCTACCGGACCATGTTGCGCGACGACGGCTACTGGTTCTCGCGGCTCGGCGTGAATGTCGAGCGGGCCGACAACACCGCTCGCATCCTCGACGTGAAGTACCATGTCCTCCTGCCCGAGACCGAGCAGGTCGGCGGCTCGCTCGACTATTTCCAGTGGACCACGATGCTGCGCGAGGTCTCGGCGCTCACGGCCTATCACTGGGTCTACCGTCAGGCGGTGAAACCGACGCTGATCGCCGACCTCCTCATCCTCAACCGGCGCATGCCGCGCTCACTGGCAAGCTGCTACGAGAACATCTCGCGCTTCCTCGACGCGATCGGCGACGCCTATAACCGGCACGGGCCGGCCCAGCGCCAGGCCCGCAAGACGTCGACCAACCTCGCCAACACGCCGATCGAGGCGGTGCTGCAGCGCGGGCTGCACGAGTTCATCGAGGACTTCATCACCGAGAACAATCGCCTCGGAAACGTCATCGTCGAGCAATACCTGCAATAGGACTTCCCTTCCGCTCCCGAATTTGGACTTATTCCCGCATGCGGATCCGGATCTCCCACAGCATTGCCTACGCCTACGCCGAGCCGGTGCGCCAGCTCCGGCAGGTCCTGCGGCTGACGCCGCGCGACCATGACGGCCAGCACGTCATGTCGTGGCGCATCGCGCCCAATATCGACGGGCGCCTGCACGCCGGGCAGGATCCGTTCGGCAATCTGACTCACGACTTCTCCGCCGACGGACCGATCGAGAATTATGCGATCGAAATCAACGGCCTGGTCGAAACCGTTGATCTTGCTGGCGTCGTCCGTGGCGTGACGGAGAAGGTGCCGCCGGACGTGTTCATGCGAGACACCCTTCTGACTCGGGCGAGCGAGCCGCTGCGTGCCCTGGCCGACAAAGCCTCCAACCGCGACGGCAGCGACCTGACCAAGCTGCACGCGCTGATGGAGACGATCAACGCCGAGATCCGCTGCGTGCCGACCGCCGATCATCTCGGCATCGGGGCAGTCGCCTGCGCCGAGGCCGGCGAAGGCATTCCGCAGGATGTCGCCCATGTCTTCGTGACCTGCGCTCGTTTGCTGGGCGCGCCGGCGCGCTATGTCTCCGGCTATGTCGCGGCTTCGGATACTCTGCCCCATGCCGACGGCGCCCATGCCTGGGCCGAAGCCTATTTGCCGGACTATGGCTGGATCGGCTTCGATGCCGCCAACGGGCTCTGCCCGATCGACACGCATGTGCGCGTCGCCGCCGGGCTCGACTTCGCCGACGCCGCCCCGGTCCGCGGCGCCCGCACCGGCGGCCAGGGCGAGAGCCTGCTGGTCGAGGTCAGCGCCCAGGCGGCCAAGCCTCGCTTCCAGGGGCAGTAGCCACCTTCCCGCATTGTCCCCGTCATGAGCGCCTGATACCAGCCTCGCGCCACCCCGGCACATCGCGGAGATCGATCTTGACCTATTGCGCCGGCATCCTTGTCCAGGACGGGCTCGTGATGATCGCCGACACCCGCACCAATGCCGGGCTCGACGACATCTCGACCTTCCGCAAGCTGCATGTCTTCTCCTGGCCGGGCGAGCGGACCATGGCGCTCGCCACCGCCGGCAACCTCTCCGTCACGCAGTCGGTCGTCAGCCTGCTGCACGAGGGCATCCCCAATCCGGAAACCGGCGAACCGGAGACGCTGCAGAACGTGCCCTCGATGTTCCGCGCCGCCCAGCTCGTCGGCCGCGCCGTGCGCATCGTGCGCGAGAGCGATGGCGAGGCCTTGCGCGATGCCGGCATCAAATACGACATGTCGTTCCTGTTCGGTGGCCAGATCCAGGGGCGGTCGATGCGGCTGTTCATGGTCTATTCGGCCGGCAACTTCATCGAATGCGGCATGGACGCGCCCTTCCTGCAGATCGGCGAGCACAAATACGGCAAGCCGATCCTCGACCGCGCCGTCACTTTCAAGACGCATCTCTACGACGCGCTCAAGGTCGGGCTGATCTCGATGGATTCGACCATGCGCTCCAATCTCGGCGTCGGCTTGCCGATCGACATCATCGTGCTCAGGCGCGACGCCGCAGGTCCCGAGCTCAACCGCCGGATCGAGGCGGGCGAGCCCTATTTCCACGACCTGCGCGAGCGCTGGTCGGCGGCGCTTCGTGCTGCCCATATGGCGATCCCACGCCCGCCCTACGAGCCGACCGAGAGCTAGCCGGCTTCCACGGTCACTTGCCGCCGCTGCGCCGATATTCCGCGATCAGTATGCCCATGATCACGAGCAGCAGGGCAACGGCGTGGTAGGTGGCGAAGGTCTCGCCCAGAACCAGGATCGCGAGGCCGGAGCCGAACACCGGCACCAGATTGGCGAACATGCCGGCTCGCCCCGAACCGATGATCTCGACGGCGCGGATGAAGAAGATCTGCGCCAGCAGCGACGGGAACACCGCGACATAGGCCAGCACCAGCCAGCCCTTCAGCGTCGGCGGGACGAACTGCCCCGAGGCCATCTCGGCTCCGAGCAGGACGAACGACGAGATGGCCGCCACCGGAGTGATCGCGGCGAAGAAGACCATGCTCGGCACCGGCGGCCGCTTGCGCAACAGCAAGGAGTAGCTCGCATAGAGAGCGGACGCGATCAGGATGAGAAGGTCCCCGCTGTTCAAAGCCAGCGCCGCGAGCGTCCCAAGCTCGCCTTTCGTCGCCACGACCGCGACTCCGATGAACGAAACGATCATCCCGCACCATTGGAGCGGCCGCACCGATTGACCGAAGGCCAGGAGAGCGCCGACCAGGATCATCGCCGGCATCACCCCGGTGATGATGTTGATGTTGAGCGCCGTGGTCGAGTGCGCGGCCCAATAATACAGGGCATTATAGGCGGTGAAGCCAATGATCCCCATCGCGAGAAGATAGGGCCTGTGCGGCCTCAGGGCCGGCCAGTGCACCCGCAATTGATTGTGGCAAAGGGCGAACATCACGGCGCCGACGACGATCCAGCGCAGCGATGTCAGTGCGATCGGTGAGATTTCGCCCACTGCCAATCTCCCCGCGACCGAGTTTCCACCCCAGAACAGCATGGTCAGGACGAGAAGGAGGTAGGGATTCGAGAGGAGCGAGCTCTTACCCTTGATCTGGGCGGCTTGGGTCACGGCGAATTCCTTTAGGCTTTGGAGCAACGCGTGCGAGTTCGCTGCCGCGCGCCGGCAACAGACTTGATGAATTGCAGGATCGATCGGAGGTGGCGGGGCGCTGGCTAAGGCGGCTGCGCGTCACGAGGCGCTCTTCCGCTCGTTGCGGGCAAGCCATTCCCCGGTTCGGGAGATGACGCGCGGATCCGCCGAGATCGCAACGCCGGCGGCGAGCGAGGCCAGGGTGTGCTCGGCCAGCGCCAGCCGCCAGGCTGCCTCGGCGCTCAGCATGGCCCTGTTGATGCCGCAGGGGCCGCGATAGGCGCAGGCTTCGACCGCTGTGGGACCGCGCTGGCGGATTTCGGTGCAGCGAAACACCGGCTGTTTGCCATCGATAGCCTCGACGATGTCGAGCAAGGTGATCTCGGCCGCGTCGCGTGCGAGCCGGTAGCCGCCACGCGGCCCCGGGACCGATTCAAGGATGCCAGCCGTGACGAGCGCTTTGAGATGCTTCAGCAGATAGGTTTCGGAAACGCCATGATACTCGGCGAGCGCCTTGCCCGGGATCGTGGACCGCCCTGCCAGGCCGGCGACGATGATCGCGCAATGTGCCGCCCACTCCACGCCCTCGCCCAGCTTCATCGATCAGCCTCCTGCCTCCTCATAATCATGGATGATTTATATCCATGATTCAAGATGCCTCTCTGCGGCGCCCGAATTTGGGCTGAGACGCTGCAATGTGTGAGCTCGATTGCCGCATCGAAGCCGGCGAGCGCCAAGTCATGATCTGCGCGAGCGCCGGCCGGCCGAATCCGCACGGGGCCCCTATGGCGTTCCAGCGCCTGCCATGACCGGTGAGACGGGCGGAATATCTGCAGCTTCATTGATTTCTCGACGGTTCTGGAAACCGGATGGCAAGATTCCTCTGTCAGGGTCGCTCGTCAGCGCCGCCACAGGTCAGGGCCTTTGCCGTCTCTCGTTAAGATCACGAACAGTGAATCCTCGGCGCGCACGCTGACTCGGACCCTGCCGATGCTGGCGATCGCGTTCACGCTCGTGCTCGCGGCCATTCTCGGCGTCATGACCGCCATGGTCAGGGACGCCAACCAGCTCGAAGCCGAACGGCAGCGTGATCGCGTCGAGGCGGCTCTTGCGACCCAGGTTCACCTGCGCCGCTTGCGCTTCGAGAACCTGCAAGCGGCCGGCGTGCTGACCCCCGTCCTCAACAGCGTCCTGCCGAGCACCACGCTGCAATGGGCCTTCGCCCAATTGGCCAACCGCTTCCTCGATTTCGATGGCACCTATCTGGTCACGGCCTCTGGCCAGGTTCTGGCGGGGGTGGAGCAGCGCCAGACCGGAATGCAGGCGGATTATGACGCGCTTCTCAAGCTCAGGCCCGATCTCCCCGGCGGCTCGGCCTCGAACAAGCTGCCGGGTATCGGCAGCGGCCCGGTCAGGGCCGTGCTGGTCCGTGAGGGAACCGAGACGTTCGGCATCATTGCCGTCGATCTGCGCCGCCCTGAGCTGATCGCCGATCCTCAGCCCGGCTCCGAAGCTGCCGCCTTCATCGTCGGCTACCGCAAGGTCGTCCAGGCCCAGCTCGATGAGCTGGGCTTACGTTATCGCGTGCCCCGCCTGGAGATCGTGACCCAGCGGCCAGCGGACCCGCTGTTGCGGCGTGACATCCCTTCGCCGAATGGTTCGGTCAACGCCTGGTTGAGCTGGACGCCGGAGCGCCCCGGCGACGCCATGCTCCATCAGTTCGCCTGGGCGCTGGGAGCAGTCACCGCGCTGTTCATCAGCCTCTTCGCCTATGTCTTTCATCGGCTGCGCAACGCCGCCCAGCAGATCGCCTCACGCGAGAAGCAGATTCATCGGCTCGCCGGTCAGGACGAGCTTTCCGGCCTGCCCAATCGCCGAACCTTCGACCTCAGGCTCGATCAGGAGCTTGCGCAACTCGGCCGGACCAAGAGCGGGCTCGCCGTGCTGCTGCTCGACCTCGACCGTTTCAAGGCAGTGAACGACACCTATGGTCACAATGCCGGCGACGAACTGATCCGTCAGGTCGCCAGCCGCCTGACCACGATCCTGCGCCTCGGCGATACGGTCGCCAGGCTCGGTGGTGACGAGTTCGGCATCATCCAGACGCATATGGCCGTGCCGAATGCCAGCGCCGCCCTCGGCCAGCGCATTCTCGACGCGCTGACCGCTCCCTTCGAGATCGGTGGCGTCGCGGTCACCATCGGCTGCTCGATCGGCATCGCTCACGCGCCGCAGGACGGCGCCGATCGCAGTACGCTGCTACGCCTCGCCGACACCGCGCTCTACCAGGCCAAGAACGAGGGCCGGAACCGCTATTCCTTCTTCGAGCCGCAGATGAACCGGGCGCTTCAGCTCAAGCGCATGGTCGAGGAGGATCTGCGCAACGCCATCGCCCGCGATCAATTGCTGCTGCACTTCCAGCCCCAGGTTTCGATCGACGGAAGCACTATCGTCGGCGTCGAGGCCCTGGTTCGCTGGCCGCATCCCGAGCACGGCATGATCCCGCCATCCGAGTTCATCGGCATCGCCGAGGAGCGCGGGCTGATCGTGCCGTTGAGCGAATGGGTGCTTCGCCGCGCCTGCGAGCAGGCCCGGCAGTGGCCGGGCATCAAGCTCGCTGTCAACGTCTCGCCGATCCAGTTCCGTCACAAGGACTTCGTCGCGAGCGTGATCCGTGTCCTCGAGGAGACCGGCTTTGATCCCGAACGGCTCGAACTGGAGCTAACTGAGGGGGTCGTGGTCGAGGATGCCGATGCGGCCGAGGCCGCGATGATGGATCTGCGCGCCCATGGCGTCAGCCTGGCGCTCGACGATTTCGGCACCGGCTATTCGAGCCTGATCTATCTGCGCCGCTTCGCCTTCGACAAGATCAAGATCGACCGCTCCTTCCTCGAATACATGGAAGCGACCGGCGAGTCGGCGATCCTCGTCCACTCGGTCGTGCATCTGGGCCGGGCGCTCGGCCTGCGCGTCTGCGCCGAGGGCGTCGAGACGGCCGAGCAGCACCGTTTCCTGCAGGCGATCGGTTGCCACGAACTGCAAGGCTTCCTGTTCTCGAAGGGCGTGCCGCCCGAGGAGATCGACCGGTTGCTGACGCTGGACCGGCCGTTCGAACAGGCCCTCGCCGCCTGAGCGGGAACCTTAGAAGAAGCTCGCCAGCCAGCTCACCAGCGCATAGGCGAAACCCGCCGACAGAGCGAGACCGGCGATTCCGACCACAGCGCCGGCAATGATCAGCACGCCGTCGCGCTCGACCAGGCCGAGCCCGACCAGGCAGACCGCGAGCCCGAGCGGGATCTGGCCGATGAATGGCGCCGCGACGATCAGCCCAAGCGCCAGGATCAGCAGCACCGCGCCGAGCACCGGCAGCGCGAAGGGCCCACCAAGCATGGTCAGTCGCGGCTTCGAGAAGCGTTCCAGCCTGATCAGCGGCGGTAAAGCGCGCTGGACGGCGCGTGAGAGGTCAGCCTGGGCGAGGCTGCGATTGAGCAGTCGCTGCGGCAGCCAGGGCGTGGCCCTGGCCATCAGCATCTGAGCGGCGATGAAGGCGAGCACCAGACCGCAGACCAGCGGGATCGGTGGCGGCATCGGCAGGCAATTCGGTAGCCCGAGCAGCACGACAAGCAGCGCATAGGCCCTGTCGCGCAGCGCCGCGACGATATCGCGGACGGCGACGCGCGGGCCCGGCAAATGCGCGAGCGCGATCAGCAATCCGGAGGTGCGCAAGGGAGAGGACAAGCAGGCTCGCCAGGCGATGAGCGGGCCTGCGGCCTAGCATGCCCGGCAGCGGCGCAACAACCCTGCATGGTGCATAGCGGTCAGTGCAGCGTCAGCACGCCGTTCACATTGACGATCTCGGCCGGACGGATAAGCCGCGCATGCGCCACGGTGATCGAATGCAGCGGACCTTCGAGCTCCCGGCGCCAGAAATCGAGAAACTTGTGCAGCTCGGGGAAACGCGGCGCCAGATCGTATTCCTGCCAGACATAGGTCTGCAGGAAGTCGGGATGATCGGGCATTCGGTAGAGGATCCTGGCGGTCGTCAGACCGTAGCCTGCCAGCTGGCGAAGGAAATCCTGTGAGACCATGACCGATACGCTCCTTTACCCAAGAAGACGATGAGCCAACTGCTTTCAGGCTGCGCCGCGATGGTTAACAAACGCTTGCAGGTTTTTTTCTAACTGCCACACTCATGCCGTGCATGAAGACCGTCCGAGTATAAGGACGGAAGGGGCGTTGGCGTGGCGTGGGGGGTCGCGAAACGTACGGGCATGCTCGCGCGCGCCGTCGCCGCGACGGTCGCGCTCGTCCCCGCGTCACCATGCGCGGACCCCGCGCTGCACGAGCGCAGCCCGCTCTCGCTGGCGATTTTCGGCTCGCTCGAAGCCGATGCGGCCAAGACCTACGGCGCCATCGGGCTCAAATGGGCGTTCGGCAGTAGCGGCGGCCTCGACGCCAGCGGCTTTCGCCTCGGGTTGAAGTGGGGCGAGAGTGTCGAACCGGCTCAGCGCAAACCAACGGAGGGACGCCTCTACAAGACCGAGTTCCATGCTCAACTCGGCTATGAATGGCGGATCGGCGACACGTTCGTCTCTCTCTCGGCTGGTCCGGAGGTCGAGGCCCGCTACAGCGAGACCCGCCGCGACCGCAGCTTCGAGCAGCGTGGCGCGCTGCGCCTGCAGACCGATCTCTGGTCGAAGCCGCACGAAAACTGGCTGCTACAGGCCAATGCCTACGCGGTCCTTGCCGATCGCGGCCGCTATTGGGGGCGTTTGGCCGGAGGCTGGCAGCTGTTCGACGAGCTCTATCTCGGACCGGAGCTCGAGGGTTATCGCGAGCGTGGCTATCACAAGCTGCGGCTCGGCCTGCATCTCACCGGCCTGCATCTGTTCGGCCTGGACTGGCGCATCGCCGGCGGCCTCCAGAAGACAAGCGCTGAAAAGGCCGGCGCCTATGTCACGCTCGGCCTGCACTGGAAGCGGTGACTCCTCAGCGCGGCCCCTGCCCCGTCAGAGCCCGCAACGCCTCGGGCGTGTCGATGTCGAGCGCGATGGCGGGATCGTCGAGAGCGATCTCCTCGACCGCGTCTCCCGCCGCATCGAGCAGACGGCGCGCACCTTGGTCGCCTTCGAGCTTGGCGACCTCCGGGAAGAGCTGTCGCGCCAGCAGCACCGGATTGCCGCGCTGGCCGAGCAGGGTCGGCGCCACGGCGAACGCATCGGGCCGGTCGGCGAAGGCCTGCGCCAGCCGGTCGATCACGCCGGCGGTGACGTTCGGCATGTCGCCAAGCGACACGACGACGCCAGGGATATCCGCAGGCAGCGCCGCGAGACCCGCCTTGAGCGAGCCGGCAAGCCCGTCGGCGAAGGCCGGGTTGTGCACGAAGGTGACGTCAAGCCCGGCGAGCGCGGCGCGAACCTCGTCCTGCTGGTGGCCGGTGACGACGATGACCGGCGCGGCGCGCGAGGCGATCTGCGCCTCGACGGCATGGCGCACCAGCGGCTTGCCGCGCACCTCCTGCAGCAGCTTGTTGCCGGCGCCCATCCGGGTCGAGCGCCCGGCCGCCAACACGATGCCGGCGATGGCTGCCGCTTCACCGTGCCCCGGCGCACGCGGCTGCGGCCGCGAGACGATTTCCATCAGCAGCCCGCCGACGCCCATCTTCTGGATCTCGGCGCGCGTCACCGGCACCTTGGCGAGGCTGCGCTGCAGGACCCAGTCGAAGCCGTTCTCCTTGGGTGAACGGGCGCAGCCGGGCGCGCCGATCACCGGCTTGCCGTCGAGCGTGCCGAGCATCAGCAGATTGCCTGGATCGACCGGCATGCCGAGATGCTCGACCGTGCCGCCAGCCTCGACCAGCGCCTTCGGCACGACGTCGCGCCGGTCGGTGATAGCCGAGGCGCCGAAGACGACGACGAGCTCGGCCGGCCCGGCGACCGCCTCACGGATCGCCTGCGCCAGCGGCGGACTGTCATGCGGCACGCGGGCATCGCGCTCGATCGCAGCGCTGGCGGGCCCGAGTCGCTCGCCCAAAGTCCGCAGCGTCTTGTCGACGACACTGGTCTTGAGGCCCGGCAGCAGCGTCGAGACGACCGCCACCGATTTCAGCCTGTACTCGGCGACCGAGATCGGCTTGTCGGCGCCGAGCCGTTCGAGCGCCTCGGCTACGCGCTTTTCCGGCACCGCATAAGGGATGATCTTGACCGTGCCGACCATCTCGCCGGCGACGACCGGCTTCAGCGCCGGCAAGGTCGCGACCGTGATCGCCTCATCGATGGCGTTCAGCGCATCGATCACGCCGGCATCGATCTGCAGCACGCCCGGCGCCGCGGCGAACAGGTTGACCCGGCCCGTGAACGGCGCCTCCGTCACCACCGCCCGACCCGCCAGCGCCCGCGCCAGTTGCTCGGCAGCGGCGTTCTCGTCGATGTCGCCGGTTTCGAGCTGAACGGCGACGATCTCGCTCAGGCCAGCGGCGGCGAGCTTGCGCACATCCTCCTCGCCGATCGTCGCGCCCTTGCGCACGATCGCCTCTCCGGCCCGCACGGTATGGGCCGCAACGCAACCGGCGGCTTCAGCGATGGGAACGGGACCGAACTTCATCAGGCGTTTCTCAAGTGGATTTGCGGCGCGGGCCACGCAGGCCCTGTACGATCTCGCCGAGGATGGCGAGCGCGATCTCGGCCGGCGAGACCGCGCCGATGTCGAGGCCGATCGGCGCGTGAATGCGTTGCGTGTCGGCCTCGCCGAAACCGGCCGCGGCGAGCCGCTCCAGCCGCTTGCCATGGGTCTTCCGGCTGCCGAGCGCTCCGATATAGAAACAGTTCGAGCGCAGCGCCGCCTGCAGGGCCGGGTCGTCGATCTTCGGATCATGCGTCAGCGCGACGAAGGCGGTGTAACCATCGAACGGCGCTTTCCGCAGCGCCTCCTCCGGCCACTCGGCTAGCAAGGTCACCTCCGGGAAACGCTCAGGCGTCGCGAAAGCGGTGCGCGGATCGATCACCGTGACGTCGAGATCGAGGAGCTTGGCCATCGGCGCCAGCGCCTGCGAGATATGGACGGCGCCGGTGACGACGATGCGCGGCGGCGGCGCCTGCACCGTCAAGAAATAGGCCTTGCCGTCGACCTCGACAGTGCCGCTCTTGCCGCTGCGCAACTGCTTGTCGAGCGCCTCCGCCAGCACGTCGCCGGCAAGGTCGGCCTCCTTGACCAGGCGCTGCTCGCCAGAGCCGAGATCGGTCACCAGGACGGTCGCGCGCCGGGCGGCGCGCTCGGCATTGAGCGTGGAGAGAAGCGAAAGGTCCAAGACGTCAGCCTTTGTCGGTGGCGAGCTTGAGGCCGAGCCCGATCATCAGCGAACCGCCGAGCCAGCGCCCGAAGGCGAAGCCGGCGCGGCTCGCCTTCATCGTCTTCATCACCAGGCTGGCGGCGAGGACGGTGACGAGATCGGCCGAGGAGAAGGCGAAGTTGACGATCGTACCGAGGATCAGGAACTGAGCCCAAACCGGCATGGCGGCAGCGGGATCGACGAACTGCGGCAGGAGCGCGATGAAGAACAGCGCCACCTTCGGGTTCAGCACCTCGACGATGAAGGAATCGATCAGTGCGCGCCGGACCGTCTTGGCCGGCGCCACAGCCTGCATCTCGCCGCCGAGCCTGGAGCGGATCATGCCGATGCCGAGCCAGACCAGATAGAGCGCGCCGACGATCTTCACCGCGACATAGAGCTCAGGCACGTGCTTGAACACGGCCGAGAGGCCGAAGGCCGCAGCGACGACATGGACATAGCAGCCGAGATGGATGCCGAGCATCGCCATCAGCCCGGCCTTGCGGCCATGGGCGATGGTCTGCGCCGCCGTATAGAGCAGCGCCGGACCGGGAAAATAGGCGATCAGCAGCGTCACCGTCGCGAAAGCGAGGAGGGTTTCCCAGGAGGGCATCGATAGGCTCCCTTAAGCCCGGACCGGCTCGACATAGACCTTGATCCGGCCACCGCAGGACAGGCCGACCTGCCAGGCGGTCTCGTCGGCGACGCCGAATTCGAGCGTGCGCGGCTTGCCGTCGGCGATGACGTCGCCGGCCTCGGCCACGACCGCGCCCTCGACGCAGCCGCCGGAGACCGAGCCGAGGAAATTGCCCTCGCCGTCGATGACGAGATGCGAGCCGACCGGGCGCGGTGCCGAGCCCCAGGTCTCGACCACGGTGGCGAGCGCGACGCCGCGCCCGGCTTTCGCCCAAGCCTCGGCGGTCGCGAGGATGTCGGTGTCGGTGCTGATCATGATGGCCAGTTCCTGATACGGGCGGCGAGCATCATATGCAGGCGTCGTCCAAAAGCCCTGCCTACTTAAGCATGGCTGCCACACATTGTGAGCATCCGGAGCATGGCAGTGCGTATGATTTCTCGACCTGCCCGGCCGATTTCGTTATCGCTCGCTGCTATGGACGGCGTCGTTCTCCTGCATGGCATCGCGCGACGAGCGCGCTCGCTCGCCGGCCTCGAACATAGACTCCGCTCGGCTGGCTATGCGACCTTGAACCTCGACTACCCCGCCCGCCGCACCGGCCTGCAGGAAATCGCGGCGGGACTGCATCAGCCGATCGCCCGTTTCGCAGATGGCTTGGACGGCAGGCTCCACTTCGTTACGCATTCGATGGGCGGCTTGGTTGCAAGGGTCTATATCGCCCAGCACCGCCCGGCCCCCCTCGGCCGCGTGGTGATGCTGGCGCCGCCGAACGAAGGCAGCGAGATCGCGGACCTGCTGCGTCGCAATCCGCTCTATCGCGCCTTCTTCGGCCCCGCCGGTGCGGAATTGGTGACAGCGCGGCCGGACGGATTGCAGCGCCTGCTCGGCGAAGTCGACTACCCGCTCGGCGTCATCGCCGGCGATCGCTCGCTCTATCCGCTGTCGTCGCTGCTCTTGCCGCGCCCGAATGACGGCCGCGTCTCGGTGGCGCGCACGCAGGTCGCCGGCATGAGCGATCACCTCACCCTGCACGCCACCCACCCGCTGATCATGCGCAATCGCGAAGCTGTCCGACAGGCTCTGCACTTCCTCGAGCATGGCCGCTTCGACAAGGCGGCCGCCCCCTAACCCGCCTTCTTCAACCACAGCCGTGGATCGCTGACCTGTCGTGCATCCGACGACAGCGCGGCGCACAAATCGGCCATCGCCGCGAGGTTGTGGATCGGCCGGAACTGATCGACATGCGGCAGCATCGCCCGGATCCCGCTGGCCCGCGCCTCGAAGGCGTCGTAGCGCAGGAGAGGGTTGAGCCAGGTCAGCTGGCGGCAGGAGCGATGCAGGCGGTCCATCTCGAAGGAGAGATCGGGGCCGAGATGCCGCTCCAGCCCATCGGTGAAGAGCAGCACCACCGCCCCGCCCGCCAGCACCCGGCGCGACCAGACCCGGTTGAAGGCGTGCAGCGCCGAGGCGATGCGCGTGCCGCCCTCCCAGTCCGGCGCCGCCTTGCCGGCGAGCGCCAGCGCCTCGTCCGGGTCGCGGGCGCGCAAGCTGCGCGTGACATTGGTCAGGCGCGTCCCGAAGACGAAGGAATGCACACGCCGGCGCTGCTCGGTGATGGCGTGCAGGAAATGCAGGAAGATGCGCGAATACTCCGCCATCGAGCCGGAGATGTCGACGAGCGCGACGACAGGCGGATGCACCTGCGCCCGCTCGCGGAAAGCGAGATCGATCGAGGCGCCGCCACCCCTCAGCGAGCGGCGGAAGGTGCGGCGCGGATCGATCCGCCCCCCGACATGGGCGGGCTGGAAGCGCCGCGTCGGCACGGCATCATTGGGTAGGCGAAGTTCCGCGATCAGCTGGCGCGCCTTGGCGATCTCGGCCGCGCTCATCTGGGCGAAGTCGCGCGATTTCAGCGTCTCGCGCTCGGAGACGGTGAGCCGCGCGCTGAGCTCGGTCAGCTCGACCGGCGGCTCCTCCTCGCGCGGCGGCGGGGTGAAGGCCTCGGCGACACGCAAGGCCCCGGCTTCCGGCTTCTGCGGCTCGCTGTCGACCCGCGGCGTCACCGGCGACATCTGCGCCATCAGTTTCTCGATCAGCCCGCGCCGGCGCCAGAACAGCCGAAAGGCCTGGTCGTAGACCGCCGAATCCTCATGCTTCTTCACGAAGATCGCATGCAGCGCCCAATAGACGTCGTCCCGCCCGCCGAGCGCGCCATCGGCCAGCGCCTCGACCGCCTCGACTACGGCGCCTGGCCCGACGCGCAGGCCGGCGCCCCGCAGGGCACGGGCGAAATAGGCGACGTTCTCGGGCAGCTTGCCGGTCATCTCGCCACCGTCATGCTCGTCCTTGTGGCGAGCATCCACGTCTTGAACACCGCATTGCATCAGGGAAGACGTGGATGGTCGGGACAAGCCCGACCATGACGGAGGAGCAACTCGTCACGCCGCCGTCTCGGTCATGAACACCTTCTGGGCCACGACCCATTTGCCGTCGACCTTCAGGAAGGACAGAAGGTCGGTGAAATAGCGCGGCGGCATCTGGCACTTGACCTTGACCAGCGCCATGGACGGTCCGACCAGGTCGATCGCCAGGATATGGTCGCCGCGCTCCAGCCCGGTCTCCTTCGGCGATTTACGGTTTCGCACCGCTTCGAACCACTGCTCGCGCGGCACCACCTTGAGCTCGCCGTCAAGCGACTGGGTCAGCGCGCTGGTAGGATGGAAGACCAAAGTCAGCTTCTCGACGTTCCCCTCATAGAGCCCGTCGAGATAGGTCCAGGTCGCGGCTTCGATGGCCTTGATGTCGTCGTTCATCGCTTGCTCCCGTCGTAGCGCGTCATGCTCGGGCTTGACCCGAGCATCTCGGAAACCAGTTTCATCCTGCCTGAGCTTCTCGGGTTTGCGCTTCGCTTAGCCCGAGAATGACGGCGAAAGCTCATCCCCGCGCCGCCTGCTTCGCCTGGTCGAGCAGTTCGCCGACCTTCGAGCCCTGCATCGCCTGGATGTCGTCCTGGTACTTCAGCAGGGCACCTAGCGTGTCGGAAACGATCGCCGGGTCGAGCGCCACCGCGTCGAGCTCGACCAGCGCGCTCGCCCAGTCGAGCGTCTCGGCGACGCCCGGCGCCTTGAACAATTCCTCCTTGCGGATCGCCTGCACGAAGGACACCACCTGTTTCGCCAGCTTGGCCGGCGCGGCGGGCGCCTTCGCCTTCAGGATGGCGAGTTCGCGGGCGGCGTCGGGGTAGCCGACCCAGTGATAGAGGCAGCGGCGCTTCAGCGCGTCATGGATCTCGCGGGTGCGGTTCGAGGTCAGGATCACGATCGGCGGCTCGGCCGCCTTGACCGTGCCGAGCTCGGGGATCGTCACCTGCGCATCGGCCAGCACCTCGAGCAGGAACGCCTCGAAGGCCTCGTCGGTGCGGTCGAGCTCGTCGATCAGCAGGATCGGCGCGCCGCCTTCCTGCGGCTCCAGCGCCTGCAGCAGCGGGCGCTTGACCAGATAGCGCTCGGAGAACAGGTCGCTCTCCAGCCGCTCGCGATCGCCGGCCACGCCGCCGGCCTCGGCGAGGCGGATCGCCATCATCTGGCCGGCATAGTTCCACTCGTAGACGGCCGAGGCGAGATCGAGCCCCTCATAGCATTGCAGGCGGATCAAACGGCGCCCGAGCGCGGCCGAGAGCACCTTGGCGATCTCGGTCTTGCCGGTGCCGGCCTCGCCCTCGAGCAGGAGCGGCCGCTTCATCCGCAGCGCCAGGAAGAGGACGGTCGCCAGCGCCCGGTCGGCGACATAGCCCTGCCCCTGCAGCAAAGAGAGCGTGGCGTCGATCGAGGTCGGAAGGCGCGATGAGGTCAGCATGGACAAGCTCTAGCCTGCGGCCGGCAATGGCGGAAGTCGCGCCGGCGCAGGGCGCTCTGCTGCCACGATCGGGACGAGTGCGGAGTCTAGCATCATGACCTCACGGAGGAGACGCCAATGACCACGCAGGATCTCGCCAACGGTTTCGTCGCCCTGCTGAAGGAAGGCAAGCACGAGGAAGCCGCCGCAACCTACAATGCCGACGACATCGCCAGCTACGAGAACATGCCGGGGCCGATGGCGCAGAGCCATGGCAAGCAGGCGGTGAAGGGCAAGGGCGAATGGTGGACCGCCAATCACGAGGTCCACGAATTCACCACCGCAGGCCCCTATCTCAACGGCGACCAGTTCGCCGTGCACTTCTACTTCGACGTCACCGTCAAGGAGAGCGGCGAGCGCCGCAAGATGCACGAGATCGGGCTCTACACGGTGAAGGGCGGCAAGATCGTCGAGGAGCGGTTCTTTTATTGACGGAGCGCCGTCTCGGCGCTTCTTCTGCGCGCGCCCGAGACACCGACCCGCCGCGAAAGGCCCGCCATGACCCGTCACGTCGTTTCCGCGCCGCTGGTCAGCCGCCGTCATGTCCAGCGGATCGAAGGCTCTCCGGCGCAGGCCTTCGCGCTGCTCTGCCCTTCGGCCGAGGAGGATTGGCTCGATGGCTGGCGCTTCGAGATGCTGCATTCCGCCTCGGGCGTCGCGGAAAAGGGCTGCGTCTTCCTGACCCGGCAGCACGGCGCCGAGCCGACCTTGTGGTTCACCAGCGACTATGAGCCGGACGAGCGCATCCGCTTCATCCGCTTCACGCCGGGTGCAGCGGTGACGGAGATCGATATTCGCCTCGCGCCGGCGGCGCATGGCTGCGATGTCGACATCCGTTACACCGTGACCGGCCTGGCGCCTGGGGCGGAAGCAGCGCTCGCCGCCTTTTCGCAGGAGCGCTGGACCGCGATGATGGACTTCTGGGAGCGGTCGATGAACCACTACCTGAAGACCGGCGAGCGCCTGCCTGCCGGCTAGCCCGCCTTCCCCGTCGCCTGCGCCACGGCCTGCTTCGCCATCACACCGATGAGATGGGCGCGGTATTCGGCATCGGCGTGGATGTCGCCATTGATGCCCTTGGCGGTGTGCTTGAGACCGTCAAGCGATTTCGGCGCGAAACGCGCCTTCAGCACCGCCTCCGCTTCCGGCCAGCGGAAGACGCCGCCCTCGCCCGCCCCGGTCACTGCGACAGCGATCTCGCTGCCGCGCTTGGCGACGAAGACGCCGACCAGTGCATAACGCGAGGCCGGATTGCGGAACTTGGCGTAGCCCGCCTTGGACGCCACCGGGAACGAGACCTTGACGATGATCTCGCCTTCGTCGAGCGCCGTCTCGTAGAGGCCGCTGAAGAACTCCTCGGCCGGCAGCTTGCGCTTGTTGGTCACCACCGTCGCGCCGAGCGCCAGCAACGCCGCCGGATAGTCGGCCGCCGGGTCGTTGTTGGCGACGGAGCCGCCGATCGTGCCGCGATGGCGCACATGCGGGTCGCCGATATGGCTGGCGAGATAGGCCAGCGCCGGGATCGCCTCCTGCACCTCCGGCGAGGCTGCGACCTCGGCATGGGTCGTCATCGCGCCGATGACGAGATTGCGGCCCTTGCGGGCGATGCCCTTGAGGTCGGCGCAGGAGGAGAGATCGACCAGCGCGCCGGGCGAAGCCAGGCGCTGCTTCATCGTCGGCAGCAGGGTGTGGCCGCCGGCGAGCAGCTTGGCGTCCTCCTTCTTGGCGAGGAGGCTGGCGGCCTGACGCGCGGTCGCCGGGCGGTGATAGGTGAAGGCGTACATCGTCTCGTCCTTTCAGATCACTCGGCAGCCATGCGGCTGAGCGTTTTCTGCGCGGCGCGCCAGACGGCCTGCGGCGTCGCCGGCATGGCGATGTCCTCATGGCCGAGCGCGTCGGTGATGGCGTTGATGACCGCGGGCGGCGCGGCGATGGCGCCGGCCTCGCCGCAGCCCTTGATGCCCAGCGGGTTCGACGGGCACGGCGTGACGGTCATGCCGACCTCGAAGGACGGCAGGTCGTCGGCGCGCGGCATGCAGTAGTCCATGAAGCTCGCGGTCACGAGCTGACCGTCGGCATTGTAGCGGGCGCCTTCGAGCAGCGCCTGGCCGACGCCCTGGGCGATGCCGCCATGGACCTGCCCCTCGACGATCATCGGATTGATGACATTGCCGAAATCGTCGACCGCGGCCCAGCGCTCGATCCTGGTCACGCCGGTGTCGGGATCGATCTCGAGCTCGCAGATATGGACGCCGGCCGGGAAGGTGAAGTTGGTCGGGTCGTAGAACGCCCCCTCCTTCAGCCCCGGCTCGAGATCCTGGCCGTTGAACTTGTGGGCGACATAGGCCTGCAGCGCGCAGGAGCCGAAATCGAGCTTCCGGTCGGTGCCCTTGACGCTGAAGTTGCCGTCCTTGAAGTCGATATCGGCCTCGTCGGCCTCCAGCACATAGGCCGCGACCTTCTTGCCCTTGGCGATCACCTTGTCGATCGCCTTGAAGATCGCCGACATGCCGACCGCGCCCGAGCGCGAGCCATAGGTGCCCATGCCCATCTGCACCTTGTCGGTGTCGCCATGGACGATCGAGACGTTCTCCAGCGGCACGCCGAGCCGGTCGGAGACGAGCTGGGCGAAGGTGGTCTCATGGCCCTGGCCATGGCTGTGCGAGCCGGTCAGCACCTCGATCGTACCGATCGGATTGACCCGGACCTCGGCCGATTCCCACAAACCGACGCCGGCACCGAGTGAGCCGACCGCCGCCGACGGGGCGATGCCGCAGGCCTCGATATACGCAGAGAAGCCGATGCCACGCAGCTTACCGTTACGGGCGGAGTCGCGGCGACGCTTGGCAAAGCCCTTGTAGTCGATCGTCTCCAGCGCCTTCTTCAACGAGGCGCTGTAATTGCCGGTGTCGTACATCATGATCACCGGCGTCTGGTGCGGGAACTTCCTGACGAAGTTCTGCGTCCGGAACTTGGCCGGGTCTTTGCCGAGCTGGCGCGCCGCGACCTCGACCAGACGCTCGACCACGAAGGTCGCCTCCGGCCGCCCGGCACCGCGATAGGCATCGACCGGAGCGGTGTTGGTGTAGACCGCGTCGACCTCGCAATAGATCGCCGGGATGTCGTACTGGCCCGAGAGCAGCGGCGCGTAGAGATAGGTCGGCACCGAGGAGGAGAAGGTCGAGAGATAGGCGCCGAGATTGGCGGTGGTGTGCACCCGCATTCCCAGCATCTTGCCGTCGGCGTCCATGGCGAGCTCGGCATGGGTGACGTGGTCGCGGCCATGCGCGTCGGAGAGGAAGGCCTCGGTCCGGTCCGAGGTCCATTTCACTGGACGGCCAACCTTCTTCGCCGCCCAGACGCAGACCGTCTCCTCGGCATAGATGAAGATCTTCGAGCCGAAGCCGCCGCCGACATCCGGCGCGATCACGCGCAGCTTGTTCTCCGGGGCGATGCCGATGAAGGCCGAGAGCACGAGCCGCGCCACATGCGGGTTCTGGCTGGTGGTGTAGAGCGTGAAGGCGCCCTCGCCCTGATCGTAATCGCCGACCGCGGCGCGCGGCTCCATCGGGTTCGGCACCAGCCGGTTGTTGACGATGTCGAGCTTGGTGACGTGCTTGGCCGCCTTGAAGGCGGCATCGGTCGCAGCCTTGTCGCCGAGATGCCAGTTGAACACGGTATTGTCCGGCGCCTCGGCGTGAACTTGCGTCTTGGCCTTGGCCGCGCTCGCCGTGTCGGTCACCGCCGGCAGCACGCCGTAATCGACCACGATCGCCTCGGCCGCGTCGCGCGCCTGCGCCAGCGTCTCGGCTACGACGACCGCAATGTGGTCGCCGACATAACGGACCTTGCCCTGCGCGAGCGCCGGGTGCGGGCCGGCCTTCATCGGCGAGCCGTCCTTGGAATGGATCATCCAGCCGCAGATCAGCCCGCCGACCTTGTCGGCGGCGAGATCGTCGCCGGTGTAGATGCCGAGCACGCCCGGCATCGCCGCCGCAGCCTTGGTATCGATCTTCTTGAGCGTGGCGTGGGCATGCGGCGAGCGCAGGAAATAGGCATGGGCCTGTCCCGGCCGGTTGATGTCGTCAGTATAGCGGCCCTGGCCGGTGATGAAGCGATGGTCTTCCTTGCGGCGGACCGGAGCGCCGATTCCAGTTGCGGACATGGATTCCTCCTGGCGTGGCGCCTCTTGGCGGGCGCTCTCAGCATGTTTCGGGGATCACATCGGAAGAAGGCCGCACCGCCTGGTGCAGCCGCGGAACGTGCTATTCGGCGGCCTGCCGGGCCGGCGCGGCGCCCTTGCCCATCGCCTCGGCGCCCGAGGCGATCGCCTTGACGATGTTGTGGTAGCCGGTGCAGCGGCAGATATTGCCTTCCAGGTCCTCGCGGATCGTCTTCTCGTCGAGGCTGTTGCCGCGCCGGTTCACGATATCGACCGCCGCCATGATCATGCCTGGCGTGCAGAAGCCGCATTGCAGGCCGTGATGCTCGCGGAAGGCCTCCTGCATCGGATGCAGGGCGCCGCCATTGGCCAACCCCTCGATCGTGGTCACCGAGGCGCCCTCGCAGGACAGCGCCAGCGTGGTGCAGGATTTCACCGCCTTGCCATCGAGATGCACGACGCAGGCGCCGCACTGGCTGGTGTCGCAGCCGACATGCGTCCCGGTCAGCCTGAGATTTTCTCGAAGAAACTGCACCAGGAGGGTGCGCGGATCGACGTTCGCGGTGACGGCTTTGCCGTTCACCGTCATGGACAGATTGGCCATGGGGCACTCCTCCGAAAGCCTGTTTTCTGTACGGCCGACGACATCTCGAAGGCCGCACGATCCATGCGCCGGCCCGTCACGGGCCAGCGGAGAATTTCCTTGGAACAACTTCAAAAAGCAGTGTGGACCCGGGATTTTCCGTGGTCAAGCGGGCAGCCATTCCGGCAGCAAGCCTGTTTGGCGGCGTTTTTGCATGGTTTTGGCGATCCACGCTTGCGAGCCATCGTCAAGACGCCGCAACCGATAGGCGAACGCTTGGCAGAATCTTAACCACATGTGAGCATCATCATCCGTCGGAATGACGATCTCCGATCGTCGCGCTCACGGATGGCGCGGTTGGCCTCGATCCTCGAACACGTCCAGCGTCGCCTGACGGCGATCGGCTACGACGAACGCCAGCGCCGGCGCCTGCGCCGCTATCGCGCCATCGTCGACCGCGTCATCGTCGAGATCGTCGAGCAGGACTTCGCCCGCGCCTTCGCCATCCACCCGATGCTGAAACCGGCGGTCGAACCAGTCGCCAACGAGCTCTTCGCCGCCGAAGCCAACCATTTCCGCCTTCTCTTCGAGGGCGACTTCGACCAGCGCTATTGCGACTCGCTGGAGCGGCTCACGCTTCTCGAGCGTCACGGCCAGGTCGGCGCCCGCGCCCGCGCCTCGATCGCCTTCACCCTGTTCCGAATCTTCCTGGAGGAGAGTCGCACACGGCTGATCTTCTCGCGGCGCGACATCCCGCATGATCTCTTCATCATCGAGCGGGTGCTGACCTACGACGTCAACACCGCCATGTCGCTCGACCGCGAATTCGAGGCGGCGGAGGCCCGCCGCCGCGGCGTCGCGCTCGACGAGGTCGCGGCGACGCTGACCTCGCGCATCGGCCAGCTCGATGGCGCGATCAGCAACGCCGTCGACCTGTTCGTCGAGACTGCGGGCGAGACTTCGGCGGCCAGCAGCTTCATCAAGGACCAGGTCGGCTCGGTCGCGCAGACGTCGCTGCTCGTCCGTGAGAAGGCGATGCAGACTGCGGCAGCGACCGAGGAGATGTCGGCGAACATCGCCGAGATCGGCCAGCGCGCCCGCCAGAGCCTCGATATCGCCAACCGCGCCGTCGCCGACGCCGAGGCGATGGACGAGGCGATCGCCCGGTTGCGCCACGTCACCAGCAGCATCGGGACCGTGGTCGGCATGATCGCCGACATCGCCGCGCAGACCAATCTCCTCGCCCTCAACGCCACCATCGAGGCGGCTCGCGCTGGCGAATCCGGCCGCGGCTTCGCCGTGGTGGCGGCCGAGGTGAAATCGCTCGCGACTCAGACCGCCTCGGCGACGCAGGAGATCGCCGCCCAGATCGCCGAGCTTTCGGCCAGCGCCGAAGCCTGCGGCGTCCGCGCCGCCTCGATCGGCGCGACCATCGGCGAGATCAAGGCCGATTCGGAGGCGATCTCGGATGCGGTCGCGCAGCAGAGCAGCGTCACCGGCGGCATCGCCCGGCACGCTGCCGAGGTCGCGCACGGCTCGGACGAGGCGATCGACAGCGCGACCCGCGTCAACGACAGCCTCGGCAAGACCGAGAAGGCGCTGGAGCGCGCCAATGCCGCGGCGGCCGACATCGCCCTCCAGGTCGGCGCGGCGGAGGCGACCGTCAGCGAAGCGCTCGCGGCTTTGCGCAAGGCGTCGTGAGGATCAGCCCTCGCTGACCGCCTTGGTGAAATTCGCGAAGAACTCGTCGGCCAGCTTCTTCGAGACCGAATCGATCAGGCGCGAGCCGAGCTGCATCAGCTTGCCGCCGACCTGCGCATCGACCTCATAGCGCAGCAGGGTCTGCCCGCCCTCGGCATCCTCGAGCGTGACCTTGGCGCCGCCCTTGGCGAAACCGGCGATGCCGCCCTCGCCCTCGCCGGCAATGCGATAGCCGTTCGGCGGATCGAGGTCCTGCAATTCGACCTTGCCCTTGAAGGTCGCCTTCACCGGGCCGAGCTTGACCTTCACCACCGCCGAGAAATGCGTGTCGTCATCCTTGGTGAGCTGCTCGCAGCCGGGAATACAGGCCTTCAGCACCTCGGCATCGTTGAGCTTTTCCCAGACCACCTGCTTGGCTGCGGGCAGCGTCGCCTCACCGTTCATCGTCATCGCCATGGCGTCGCTCCTCACCGTTCTCCCGGGCCGCTGGCATGTTGCAGGCCTAGCCGCCTCGGGTCTATCCAAGTTCCCCTAATCCATGGCCGGAAAGCACCGGCACGCACAAGGGGACGAAGCCGGGATGTGGGTTGCAATGATCGCTCCGCAGGAAGGCGCGCCCGGACATGGTTGAAGGCGGCCTGTACGGCGAACTCTTCGCCGATCGCGAGATGGCGGCCGTGATCGATGATCGCGCCGCGCTGCAGGGCATGCTCGATTTCGAAGCCTCCCTCGCCCGGGCTGAGGCGGAGGTCGGGGTCATTCCGGCGGCCGCAGCCGAGACGATCGCCCCGCAGTGCAAGGCCGAGCTCTACGACATCGCCGCGATCGGCAAGGCTGCGACGCTCGCCGGCAATCCCGCAATCCCGCTGGTCAAGGCTCTGACGGCGCGTGTCGCCGCCAGCGATGCCGAAGCGGCAAAATGGGTGCATTACGGCGCGACCAGTCAGGATGTGATCGATTCCGGCCAGGCCCAGCAATATCGGGCAGCGCAGGAGCTGATCCTCGCCCGCTCGGCCCGCCTCGCCCATGCGCTCGCCGCCTTGGCACGCGAGCATCGCCGCACGCCGATGATCGGCCGCACCTTCCTGCAGCATGCGGTGCCGATCTCGTTCGGGCTCAAGGCGGCCAATTGGCTGAGCCCGATCGTCTCCTTCCACGACGACTTCATGGTCGTGGGAGAATCGGCGCATCAGCTCGGCGGCGCCGCCGGCAGCCTCGCCTCACTCGGCGACAAGGCCGACGCCGTCTCGGAAGCCTTTGCCCGCATCATGCCCTCGATCGGGGCCGTGCGCGTGCCCTGGCACAGCGAACGCCGGCGCCCCGCCCGGATCGCCACCGAGCTCGGCCTGCTTCTCGGCCACCTCGGCAAGATGGCCGGCGACATCGCGCTGATGGCGCAGACCGAGATCGGCGAGCTCGCCGAGCCGGAAGCTCCCGGCAAAGGCGGCTCCTCCGCCATGCCGCACAAGCGCAACCCGGTGCTGTGCACGCTGATCCTGACGGCGGCCAGGCGCGCGCCCGGGCTGGTCGCGACCATGCTCGCGGCGATGCCGCAGGAGCACGAGCGCGCCATGGGCGGCTGGCACGCCGAATGGCCGACGCTGCGCGAGCTCTTCCTGATCGCCGGCGGGGCACTGAGCCATGCCGTCACCTTGATCGAGGGGCTCCAGGTCTTCCCGGAGCAGATGCAATACAATCTCGATCTCACCAACGGGCTGGTCATGGCCGAGCGCGTCTCGCTCGCGCTCGCGACGACGATCGGCCGCGGCGAGGCGCATCACCTGCTCGAGGCCGCCAGCCGAGACTGTCTCGCCAGCGGCCGCCATCTCAGGGACGTCCTGGCCGGGCACCCGACGCTCGCCGGCAGGCTCTCGCCCGAAGCGCTCGATGATCTCTTCGACCCCACCACCTATCGCGGCGCCACCGATGCCATCATCGACCGCATCCTCGTGCTCTATGAGGAAGAGCGGGAATACATGAGCGGCAGCGCCTGAGAGGCCCGCAGAGCCGCCACGGCTTCCAGGCCGAGCGCTTCAATCATCACGGGCGGCGAGGTCGCTGCCGGAAGGAGACGCCATGACGATGATGACGATCCGGGGCGAGCCGTTCCATGTCCGGGTCGACGGCGATGCGAGCGCACCGGCGCTGCTGCTCTCGAACTCGCTCGGCACCAACCTCTCGATGTGGGATCCGCAGGTCGACGAGTGGGCGAAGCATTTCCGCGTCGTGCGCTATGACAGCCGCGGCCATGGCCGCTCGACCGCGCCGGACACCCCCTATTCGATCGCGATGCTGGCCGACGACGCGCTCGCCATCCTCGACGCGCTCGGCATCGAGAAGGCGCATTGGTGCGGGCTCTCCAAGGGCGGCATGGTCGGGCAATGGCTCGCCACTCATCATGGCGAGCGCTTCGGCAAGGTCGTGCTCGCCAACACCGGCGCCTATATGGGCCCGCCCGAAAGCTGGGACACCCGCATCCGCAACGTCCGCGAGAACGGCATGGCGGTGATGGTGCAGCCGACGCTGGAGCGCTGGTTCAGCCCAATGTTCCGCGAGCGCGACACGGACACGATCGCCAAGGTCAGCGAGATGCTCGCGACCACGCCGCCGCTCGGTTACGCCCGCTGCTGCGCCGCGATCCGCGACATGGACCAGCGCGGCACGATCCAAGCGATCCGCAACCCCGTCCTCGTCGTCATCGGCAGGCTCGACCCGGCGACGCCACCTGAGGCCGGACATTTCATCGCCGATACGATTCCGGGCGCGCAACGCGTCGAGCTCGACGCCGCCCACCTCTCCAATCTCGAGCAACCGGCCGCCTTCACCAAGGCAGTGCTCGACTTCCTCAAGGGCTGAAGGACGAAACGCGATGGACGAGAAGAGCCGCTACGATGCGGGCATGAAGACCCGCCGGGCCGTGCTGGGCGAGGCTTATGTCGACAAGGCCAGCGGGGGGATCACCGACTTCACCCGCGACTGGCAGGAGTTCATCACCCGCACGGCCTGGAACGATATCTGGAACCGGCCCGGCCTGCCGCGGCGCGAGCGCTCCATCATCGTGCTCTCGGTCGCCGCCTCGCTCGGGGCCTGGGGCGAGTTCCGCATCCATGTCCGCGGAGCGCTCAACAATGGCCTCTCGCGCGACGACATCAAGGAAGTGCTGATCCAGACGGCGGTTTATGCCGGCGTGCCTGCGGCCAACCACGCCTTCAAGGAAGCATCGTCGGTCTTCGCCGAGATCGATGCGGAAGCCAGCAAGGGCTAACTCAGAATCCACCGAAACGGCGGTGGCGGTAGACCAGTCCCGGTCCGGAGCCGCCGCCGCCGAGCGCCACCACCTGGCCGATCAGGATGCGATGGGTCGTGACCCGGTGAACCGCCGCGACGCGGCAATCAAAGCTGGCGAGCGCGCTCGACAACGCTGGCGCACCAGTCGACAGCTCGCCCCACTCGCCAACGGCGAAGCGTTCCTCTCCCATCAGGCCGCGCCGGCCCGAGAATATCGTGGCGAGCTCGTGATCGGCCGCCGCCAGCGTGTTCACGCAGAAGATGCCGCTCTCCTCGATTGCCGCGAGCGTCCGGCTGGCGGCCTCGATGCAGACAAGCATGGTCGGGGGGGAGACCGAGACCGAGCTGACGGCAGTCGCCGTCAGCCCCGAACGGCCGGCCGGCCCGAGGGTCGTCACGATATGAGTGGCGCTCGCGACCTGCGCCATCGCCTCGCGGAAAGCCTGCGCGTCGGGAAGTGCGGCGCGTAAGGCGGTATCGACCATGCTGTTCATCGCCCAACTCTGCGCGAGAATACCGCCTTTTATCTAGGTACGCAGGAGTAAAAGGCGAGTTGCGTCAATTCTCGACACGCGGGGCATTTCCCGCGCAGGGTTAAGATATATCACTGCGATCGGCGCGTCCGGCCTAGTTGCGCTGCAGCGCCGCCAGCAAGCCGGCGCGCAGATGCTGCATCAGCGCGTCGCTCGCCTCTGCGGCGGCGCCCGGCTCGCCAGCGGCCAGCGCCTGAGCGAGAATGACGTGATAGTGAGCGGCCGGCACCAGGTCGACCTGCCGGTCGAAGAAATACCAGGCGCGGCGGATCAGCGCCTGCAGAGGTTCGACGGCCCGGCTCGCATAGGGACTGCGCGCCGCCGATGCGACCAATGCATCCAGCTCCTTGTCGAAGCGCATATAGGCATTGACGTCATCTGCCTGAGCCGCCGCGCGCATTGCCTGCGCCTTGCCGAGGATGGCGCTGCGTTCAGCCGGACCTGCCCGCTTCGCCGCATCCACGGCGATCAGCCGCTCCAGCACTTCGCGCGCATCAAGCGCCGCCATCACGTCGATCGCGTCGATCGCGGTGACGACGACACCCTTGCGCGGCAGGATCTCGACGAGCCTCTGCTGCGCCAGCCGGATCAACGCCTCGCGCACCGGCGTTCGGCCGACGCCGACGAGTTCGATCATCTGCGCCTCGGTCAGCACCGCGCCGGGCCGCAACGACAGCGTCACGATCGCCTCCTCGAGACGGCGATAGGCCAGATCGGACAGGCTGGACACGGCGCGGGGGCCGGCAGACTCCTCGCTGGACAGGTGGGTATCCTCGGTCATGGCGGCACCAGCGATGCTTGACGCATCAGATGCCATTGATATATCAGAGCTTTCAACGAGGCCGCAAGGTAGGCGAGCAGGCTGATCGGCGGTCAAGGACCCCGCACATGGAGGCGACATGGCGTTCACCTGCACGATTCCCGCGGTCGCCACGCTCCAGCAGGACGACGACACGGTTCGGATCACGCGCTGGGACTTCGAACCGGGCGCGGTCACCGGCTGGCACACGCATGGTTGGCCCTATTTCGTGATCATGCTGGTCGCCGGGACCTTGCGCATCCACGACGGCGCCAAGGAGACCGACGTGCCGCTGGCAGAGGGCCAGGCTTATATGCGCCAGGCCGGCATCCAGCACGATGTGATGAACGGCTCGGCCCACCCGATCGCCTTCGTCGAGATCGAGGTGAAGCAGCCGGCGGCGCTCAAGCTCCTGCCCAGCACATGAAGATCGCGATCATCGGCGCCGGCATCGTCGGCTCGGCCACCGCCCATGCCTTGCTCGACGAGGGCCACGAGGTCCTGATCCTCGACAAGGAGGGCCCGGCCTTCGGTCCCTCGCGCGGCAATGCCGGCATCATCGCGCATACCGACGTGCTGCCGATCGCCAGCCCGAACATGCTGCGCAAGGTGCCGGGCTTCCTGCTCGATCCGCTCGGGCCGCTGGCGATCCGCCTCGGCTATCTCCCGCAACTGCTGCCCTGGCTGGCGCGCTTCCTGCTCGCGGCGCGGCCCGCCGCTTATGAGCGTTCGATCGCCGGCATGATCGCCATCCAGCAGCTAGCGCTGCCGGCCTGGCTCGCCCGCGCCGAGAAGGCCGGGATCAGCAGCCATATCCATCGCCGCGGCGCGCTCTACACCTACAACGATCCGCGAGACACTGCCGGGCTCGAAGAGCTGGCGCGACGCCAGCGCTCCGCCGGCATCGCCGTCGACATGCTGCAGCCGCAGGAACTGCGGCAGCTTGAACCCGCCCTGAAGGACCGCTTCGCCGGCGCAGCCTTCCACCCTGATTGCGCCCATATCAGCGACCCGCTCGCCCTCACCATGGCGCTGTTCGAGACAGCGCTGGCGCGCGGCGCCACCTATGAGAAGGCCGAGGTCACCAACATCTCCATGGGCGAACGCCCTGCCCTCATCGGCCCGGATGGCTGGCAGCGCGTCGTCGATCGCGTCGTCGTCGCGGCCGGCGCCTGGTCTAAGCCGCTGGCCGCGGCCATGGGCGACAACATCCCGCTCGACACCGAGCGCGGCTACAATGTCAGCTTCCCCGGCGTGACCGGCCTGACCAGCCGCCCGATCGGTTTCAAGGACGACGGCTTCGTCATGACCCCGTTGGAAAGTGGCCTGCGCATTGGCGGCGCGGTCGAGTTCGGTGGGCTGCAGGCGCCGCCCAACCATGCCCGCACCAAAGCGCTCTACGACAAGGCGACGAAGCTGGTGGACGGGCTTCCGCCCTTCGAGAGCGGCCGGCTCTGGATGGGCTTCCGGCCCTCGCTGCCGGATTCCCTGCCGGTGATCGGCAAGGCGAGCCGCAACTCCAATGTCGTCTACGCCTTCGGCCACGGCCACTACGGCATGACCCAGTCGACAGCGACAGCCGACCTCGTCGCCGCGCTGATCGCCGGCCGGCCTCCGGCAATCGACATCGGCCATTTCAGCCCGCAGCGCTTCTGAACGGGTCGCATCGGCACCAGGCGTTGAATCGGCCGCTGAAACAGCTGAATCAAAGCCTCAGCCAACAGGGGCAACGTCATGATTCGACTCGGCTTTGCCCTTCTCCTCGCCGGCATGACCTCCAGCTGCGCCAGTCTCGCGCCGCAGGCCTGCGCGCCCGGCCAGCAGGCGATGCTGTCAGCCGAATTGCTCTTCGGCCGCAAGATCGGCGACCGTGTCGGCGTCAGCGAAGCCGCCTTCCGCCACTTCGTCGACGAAGAGGTGACGCCGCGCTTCCCGGACGGGCTCACGATCCTCGATGCCAGCGGGCAGTATCGCGACCGCGACAAGGACAAGCTCATCCGCGAGCCGAGCAAGCTGGTGCTGATCGCGACCTCGGACGAGACCGCGAATCGTGAGAAGCTCACGCTGATCATCGATGCCTACAAGCGCAGCTTCAGCCAGCAATCGGTCGGGCTGATCCTGAAGCCCGCCTGTGCCTCGTTCTGACGTTTGTTCGGCAGATCGAGGAAAATGGAAACCTTATCGCCAAAAGAGTCCATGCGATCAGTGGCGTAGCAAAGGGCCCTCAACTAACCTGACGCAACGGCATAGCAAATGCCGGCCAAAGGGGAACGCGCATGCAGGGTTCGATCCTGACCGATCTGCTGTTGCCGCTCGCCATCGGCATCGTGATGCTCGGATTGGGCCTGAGCCTGACGATCGAGGACTTCCGCCGCGTCGCGCGCTATCCGCTCGCGGTCGGCTTCGGCCTCTTCCTGCAGGTCCTGCTGCTGCCGCTCGCCGCCTTCGCCATCGCGATCGGCCTGAGGCTCTCCGCCGACCACGCCATCGGGCTGATGCTGCTGGCGGCGGCTCCCGGCGGGGCCACGGCCAACATCTACAGCCACCTCGCCCGCGGCGACGTCGCACTCAACATCACCCTCACGGCGGTCAACAGCCTGCTTTGCCTGCTGACCCTGCCGATCGTGCTCGATCTCTCGCTCGGCTATTTCCTCGGCAACGGCCAATATGTGCCGCCGCCGCATCGCAAGGTGATCGAGGTCGGCGCCATCATCCTGATCCCGGTCGCGATCGGCATGCTGCTGCGGGCGCGCGCCGAGCGCTTCGCCATCCGCGCCGAAAAGCCGATCAAGATCTTCTCGATCCTGGTCCTTGCCGTGCTGATCGCCGGCGCGATCTATATCGAGCGCAAGGCGCTGCTGCCGAGCCTGATTGCGGTCGGCGGCGCCTGCCTCGCCTTCAACCTGGTCAGCATGCTCACCGGCTATCTCGCCCCGCTGGCGTTAAGGCTGCCCAAGGGCCAGGCGGTGGCGATCGCCATGGAGATCGGCATCCACAATGCCGCGCTGGCGATCTTCATCGCGCTCAACGTGCTGCGCAATCCGGCCGCGGCCGTGGTGCCCGGCATCTACAGCCTGATCATGTACGTAACAGCCTCGGCCTTCGCCATCTGGCTGGTGCGGCGGAACACGGCTTTGCGCCCCGCCTGAGCCTCAGCTGAACCGCGCCGGCGCGAACGGAGTCGGATCGACGAAGACCTTCTGCCCGCTCACCATCTCCGCGACCATCCGCCCGGTCACCGCCGCCAGCGTCAGCCCGTGATGGGCATGGCCGAAGGAGAACCACAGGTTCCTGTGCTTCGGCGCCGGGCCGATGATCGGCATCATGTCCGGCGTGCATGGCCGGTTGCCGAGCCAGGGTTCGGCATCGAGCCGCTCGCCCAGCGGGAACAGGGTCTTGGCGATCGGCTCGGCCCTTGCAAGCTGCACCGGCGTCTTCGGCGCGTCGCGATTGGCGAACTCGGCGCCGGTGGTCAAGCGCACGCCCTGGCGCATCGGCGCCAGGAAATAGCCGCGTTCGGTGTCGAGCACCGGATGGTTCAGCACGGCGTTGCCGAGCGGTTTGTAGTGCATGTGATAGCCGCGCTTGACCGCGAGCGGCAGGTGATAGCCGAGCCGGCGCGTCAGCACGTCGGCCCAGGGGCCGAGCGCGACGATCGCATCCATGCCGAGCGCCTTGGTGCCATCGGCCAGCGTCACGCTCCAGCGGTCGCCATCCTGCGCGAGCGTGCCGGCATCGCCCTGGGCGAAGCGCCCGCCGAGCTTCTCGAAGAGTGCAAGATAGGCCTTGGACAGGCCCAGTGGATCGATCACCGTCACCGGATCGGTCCAGTGCAAGCCGCCGATCAGGCTCTGGTCGAGATGCGGCTCCTCGGCCCGCAAAGCCTCGGCGTCGAGCGCGCGATGGTTCAGGCCGAAATCGCGCTTCCAGCGCTGCGCCTCGGCGAGACGGGCGTCGCGCTCGCCCTCGGTGCGGAACACCTTCATCCAGCCCTTGCGGCGGAGCAGATCGGTGGCGCCGGCTTCCTGCGCCAGCGCATCGTGCTCGGTGACGCAATGCTCGATCAACGTCGCGTATTTATGGGCGATCGCCTCATGCTGCGACGCCCGCGAATGCATCCAGTACGACCACAGGAAGGGCGCGAGCTTGGGGATCGCGTTCCAATGGTAGTGCGCGTCGATGGTGTTGTTCATCGCATAGCGGATGAGCGCGCCGAAATCATGCGGGAAGCCGTAGGGGTAGACGCCCTCGCGCTGGATCAGGCCGGCATTACCGTAGCTCGTCTCGCCACCGGGCTGGCCGCGATCGACCAGCAGCACCGAGCGGCCCGCCTTCTGCAGATGCAGCGCCACCGAAATCCCGACGATGCCCGCCCCAACAACGATCGCGTCCGTGCGCATCCGACAAGTCTCCGCCAGCCTTTCCCGCTAGCAAGAATAGCGCCGCTGCCGCCGCTGTCAGCCGTTTCGTCGAATATTGCGGACGATCCGGTAAAGTTTCGCAGTCTCTGCCGGCCTTTCTGCAATGCAGCAGGATTACCTGGAAGATGAGCCAATCCTGCGCAATTTTCTGCGCAAAGGCAGGCCCATCATTGCGGCGACAGGAGCGAGCGCGGCGTCAGATGTACACCGGCGATGGTGCAGCGGGTCGAGCCGCCGGCCCGCTCGATCGTCGGAATCGCGAGCGGCAACGGCCGCGCGCTCTCGCCGATGATATCGAGCTGCTCGGGCGTCAGAGCAGCGAAGGCCGTCGTCGACAAGGCGAGAACGCGCCCGTTCCGGCCCTGGAGCTCGATAGCATTGCCGGCGAATTGCTCGATCTGCGCATTGCTGAGCGCGATCACGCGGCGGCCGGCGCGCTCGAAGCGCTCGACGATTTCGCCACGCCGCACCGCATCGGTGATCGTGTCGAGGCCGATCATGGCGAAATCGGTGGCGACGCACATCAACACATTGGTGTGGTAGATGTCGGCGCCGTTGCCATCCTTCGCCGAGAACACCATCGGCTCGAAATTGAACTGGGTGCAGAAGCGCTCGAGGATGATCGGATCGGTGCGCTCGGATTTCGCGGCATAGGCGATCCGGTCGATATGATCGAGCACCATGGCGCCGGTGCCTTCGAGGAAGAGCCCATCCGGCTCCAGACCGGAATAGTCGATCACCTCCTGCACCCGGTAGCGGCGCTTCAGCATCTCGATGACGTCGCTGCGGCGCTCGCGCCGGCGGCTCACCGCCTTCATCGGATAGATCGCGACATGGCCGCCGGCATGAGTGGAGAACCAGTTGTTCGGAAAGACGGAATCCGGCGTCAGCCTGCCCTCGTCCTCGAACAGGTGCACGGTGATGCCATGTTGCTCCAGCAGTGCGGCGGCATCCGTGATCTCCTGGAAGGCGAGCTGCGCGAGATCGTCGCCCTCCTCCTGCAGGCGCTGGAAATGGTTGTCGGCCGCGGTCTCGGTGTTGACCGTGAAATGATGTGGCCGGACCATCACCACGGCCGAGGGCGCCTGGACGGAAAAGGCTGGCTGGCGTGCCATCGGAGTATCCTCGAAGGGTCAATCGGCGGCGCGCTGCAGCATGCCGAAGAGATCGCGCGGCTCGTCGGGATCGGCGATCATGTCGAGATCCTGGTAGAGGTCCGTGCCGGCGATGCGCTCGCGCAGATAGCGTAGCGCCGAGAAGTCCTCGATCGCGAAGCCGACGCTGTCGAACAGCGTGATCTGCCGGGCATCGCGCCGGCCTGGGACCTGCCCCGTAATGACGCGCCAGAGCTCGGTGATCGGATAGTCCTTGTCCATCTGCTGGATCTCGCCCTCGATCCAGGTCTGCGGCGGATATTCGACGAAGGTGTCGGCGCGCAGCAGGATGTCGCGATGGAGCTCGGTCTTGCCCGGGCAGTCGCCGCCGATGGCGTTGAGATGGACACCGCGCCCGACCATGTTGTCGGTCAGGATCGTCGCGAACTGCTTGTCGGCGGTGCAGGTGGTGATGATCTCCGCTCCCTCGACCGCGCCTTGCGCCGTGCCGCAGGCGGTGACCGAGAGGCCGCTCCCCTGCAGGTTGCGCAGCGTCTTTTCGGTGGCGGCGGGGTCGATATCGTAGAGCCTAACCGCGTCGATGCCGACGACCGCCTTCATCGCCAGCGCCTGGAACTCGGCCTGGGCGCCATTGCCGATCATCGCCATGGTGCGGGCGCCCTTCGGCGCCAGATGTCGCGCCGCCATGGCCGAGGTCGCGGCGGTGCGCAGCGCGGTCAGCAGTGTCATCTCGGTGAGCAGGACGGGATAGCCGCTGGCGACCTCGGCGAGCAGCCCGAAGGCGGTGACCGTCTGCAGGCCGGAGGCGACGTTCTTCGGATGGCCGTTGACGTATTTGAAGCCGTAAATGGTGCCGTCCGAGGTCGGCATCAGTTCGATCACGCCGTCGCGCGAATGACTGGCGACGCGCGGCGTCTTGTCGAAGCTCTCCCAGCGCCGGAAGTCTTCCTCGATCCGGTCGGTGAGCTCGCGCAGCATCGTCTCGATGCCAACGCGGTGGACGAGGCGCATCATGTTGTCGACGCTGACGAAGGGCACCATCGCCTTCGCAGAGGGAGGTAATGCGGTCATCTGAAGCGCCGGATCCCAAGCTGTTATGACCGGAGTCTAGCGCGGGCTGGCTGTTGGCCGAAATATCAGAACTGTGTTACTTCCGTCATTAGATTGAACAGATTGCTCACTCGAATTACTCAATCCGCCAGGAAACTCGATGGCCTCCGAAATCGCCAAATATGTTCCCGATGCGCTCGACCGGGCGCTGATCACGCATCTGCGAGGCGATGGCCGCGCTTCGCTCTCCAAGCTCGCGACGGTGCTGGGAGTCGCCCGCGGCACCGTGCAGAACAGGCTGGAGCGATTGATCGAGACCGGAACGCTGCTCGGCTTCACCGCCCGCGTCCGCGACGATTACGATGAGAATGCCGTGCACGCGGTGATGATGGTAGAGGTCGTCGGCAAGTCGACGACGCAGGTCATCCGCAAGCTGCGCGGCTTGCCGGAAGTCCATACGCTGCACACCACCAATGGCAATTGGGACCTGGTCGCCAATATCCGCGCCGGCAGTCTTGCCGAATTCGACCGTGTCCTGCGTGAGGTGCGGATGATCGACGGCGTCGCGAACAGCGAAACCAGCCTTTTGCTGAGCAGCGTCTAGAGCATTTCCGCGTTTCCCCGAATCGCAGAAATGCTCCAAGCTTTTGTCTTGTCGCATTTTCTTCACGCGGACCGGTGTCCACTTCGCTCGAGAATGCTCTAGACATGCCGGCAGCGCGGTGACAATGCCCCATTCTCCGCCGACACCAGATGACGCCGCCATCCGGATCGGCCAGTGTGGTAACCCGCTCGGTAGTTCCGGTCTCGATGCTAGCCGCCCTCGCCTCCATCCTCGCTCTTCTCGGCCGCTACGGCACGCAGGGCTTCGCGCTCTCGATCTTCCTCGGCCTCGCTTTGCCGCAGTTCTCGGCGGCGGCTCGCCCGCTCCTGCCGATCACGATCTTCTGCTTCACCACGGTCGTGTTCATGCGCGCCGACCTCACCGTCATCGCCGAGTTGATCCGCCGGCCGATGAAGCTCATCGTGACCTGCCTGTGGCTGCTGTTCGCCCCCACCTTGCTGATCGCCGCCGCGCTTGTCCCACTTGGACGTGAGGCGCTCGACCCTGGTCTTTTGCTCGGCATTGCGATCATGGGCGCGGCGCCGCCGATCATGTCCTCACCCGCCGTCGCCATCATCTACGGTTTCGAGCCCTCGCTGATCATCGCCGGCGTCATCGTCACCGCGATCGCAAGCCCGCTCGTCGCGCCGTTCCTCGTCGGCTTGCTGGCCGGGGCCACGGTGCCGCTCGACCAGCTGGCGCTGACCTGGCGCCTGGTCATGTTCATCGGTGGCGGCATGGTCGTCGCTTTCGTCCTGAGGCGCAGGCTCGGGGCTGAACGCATCCGCGAACTCAAGCCCAACCTCGATGGCTTCGGCGTGCTGATGTATTTCGCCTTCGCCATCGCGGCGATGGATGGGGTGACCAAGGCGGCGATGGAGCGCCCGGGGCAGGTCACGCTCTTCCTGGCCGTCGCCTTCCTGGTCTCCGCAGTCGGCCTCGCCAGCGCCTGGCTGGCGCTGCGCCGGTTTCCGGCCTCCGAGCGCTTCATGATCGGCTATGGCACCGGCCAGCGGAACATGGGCCTGCTGGTCGCTGCGCTCGGCGCCGGCGTGCCGTCGACCACCTATCTCTATTTCGCACTGGCCCAGTTCCCGATCTATCTCCTGCCCTGGCTGCTGCGTGGCATCGCGGCACGGATCAGGCGCAAGGAAGCCTCTGCTGACGCGAGCTGACCAGACCGGCTCCCAGGCTGCTCGCAACCGGCCGCTTTGACGGCCGGAAGCAGGGGGACCAGACCGATGAAGCTCTATTCCGGACCACTCAGCCTGTTCGGCCGCAAGGTCGAGATCGCCCTTGGCGAGAAGGGACTGGCCTTCGAACGCGTCGTCGTGCCGTTCAACCAGATGGTCGGCTACAATCCGAAGCACCCCGACGTGCTCGCCGCCAATCCGAAGGGCCAGGTGCCCGTCCTGGTCGACGGCGAGCTGACCCTCTACGATTCCACCCTGATCCTCGAATATCTCGACGAGGCCTATCCGCAGCCACCGCTCTATCCGGCGACACCGATCGAGCGGGCGCGCTGCCGCCAGCATGAGCTGTTCGCCGACGAGGTGCTGTTCGGTGCCTTGCGCCAGCTCTTCCACCGCAATGGCGAGCGCCTGCCGCAGGCGGAGCTGGAGCAGGCGGAGGGCGAGGCCAGAGCGGCAGAAGCCCTGCTGGCGCGCTACTTCGCCGACATCGAAGCGGCGCTCGGCCATAAACCCTATCTCTGCGGCGCCTTCTCAGTCGCCGACATCGGGATGTTCCTGATGGTGCACTATGTCCGCCGGCTGGACGGGCCGTCATTCGCTGCGCTGCCGGCGCTCGCGGCCTGGTACCAGCGTGTCGCCGCGCGCCCTGTCTTCGCAGCACAGCTGACCGAGATCGCCGACTGGGACCGCAAGCTCTCGCTGCCGCTTCAGCGCCTCTGACTCCGGGAAGCGATGGCGGAAGCGCCTGTGCTGGCGTCGCCAGATCAAGGAAATCCCTGCTGACGCGCGCTGACTGCAAGCTTTGCCAGAGTTCCGGCAAGCAAAACCGGAGTTCCTGTTATGATCACGCTCTATTCGGGGCCGCTCAGCCTGTTCTCGCGCAAAGTCGAGATCGCATTGCGCGAAAAAGGTCTCGCCTTCGAGCGCATCATGGTGCCGTTCAACCAGACCACCGGCTACGACCCCAAGCATCCCGAAGTCGTCGCCATCAACCCCAAGCGGCAGGTCCCGGTGCTGAACGATGACGGCATTGTGCTCTACGATTCGACCGTGATCCTCGAATATCTCGAAGACGCTTATCCCGAACCGCCGCTCTTGCCGCTCTGCCCCGGCGCCCGCGCCCGTTGCCGGCTCGACGAGCTCTATGCCGACGAGATCATGTTGCAGGCGCTGAAGCCGCTGATGCACCGCACCAGCCCGCCCTCGACCGACCAGACCAGGCGCCTCGCCCAGGAGGCCGATGCCTTGATCGCCGAGCACACGTTGGAGAAGCATTATGCCGTGCTGGAAGATCGGCTCGCCGGCCGCGAGTACTTCGGAGACGCCGTCTCGGTCGCCGACATCGCCCTGTTCATGAGCGTGCTGTTCTCGCTTCGGCTCGGCGGTCCCTCGCTCGCCCCATTCGACGGCCTGTCGCGCTGGTTCGAGCGGCTGAAGCTGCGGCCCGCTTTCACCCAGGCCGCCGTCGAGATCGCCGAGGCCGACCGGCGCCTCTCCTTCCCGTTGAAACGGGCCTGACAGCAGTCTTTCGCGATTGCGAGCGCGGCAGCGCGGCGCTAGACCACGCCGCATGAGCACGATCCGCATCGCCCCTTCCATCCTCTCGGCCGACTTCGCCAAGCTTGGCGAGGAGGTCCGCGCCGTCGACGAGGCCGGCGCCGACTGGATCCATTGCGACGTTATGGACGGGCATTTCGTGCCCAACATCACCTTCGGCCCCGATGTGCTGAAGGCGATCCGGCCGCATACCAAGAAGTTCTTCGACGTCCATCTGATGATCGCGCCGGTCGATCCCTACATCGAGGCCTTCGCCAAGGCCGGCGCCGACCTGATCTCCTTCCATGTCGAGGCCGGCCCGCATCCGCATCGGACGCTGCAGGCAATCAAGGCGCAGGGCAAGCAGGCCGGCATCGTGCTCAACCCAGGCACGCCGGCAAGCATGGCCGAGCCGCTGATCGGCGATGTCGACCTGATCCTCTTGATGACGGTCAACCCCGGCTTCGGCGGCCAGAGCTTCATCCATTCGGTCGTCGAGAAGATCGCGCAGGTGCGCGCCTTGATCGGCGATCGCCCGATCGCGCTCGAGATCGATGGCGGCGTCACGCCGCAGACCGCCCCGCTCTGCATCGAGGCCGGCGCCGATACGCTGGTCGCCGGCTCGGCCGTGTTCAAGGGCGGCCCCTCGGCCTATGCCGGCAACATCGCCGCCATCCGCAAGGCAGCGGAGGCGGCGCGCGGCGACTGGGTCTGAGAGACCATAGGCGTCATGCTCGGGCTTGACCCGAGCATCTCAGGCCGGAGGAGGCGCCGACCAGCGCCTTCTCGTCATGAGATTCTCGGCTCTCCGCTTCGCTGCGGCCGAGAATGACGGCGCACCTTACAGGTCGATCGCGGCGAAGCCCCCATAGATCAGCCGCGTCCCATCGAAAGGCATAGGATTGGCCTCGGGTTGCATGCGCGGATCGGCCATGATCTTCTGCCAGCCGGCATCGCGCGCCTCCTTGCTCGGCCACTCGACCCAGGAGAAGACGACGACCTCGTCATCCTTGGCCGCGACGGCGCGGTAGAAATCGGTCTGCTTGCCGCGCGGAACATCGTCGCCCCAGGATTCGAAGACGCGCGTCGCGCCGTACTCCTTGAACAGAGGCGCTGCCTTGCGGGCGTGCTCGGTATAAGCCTCGCGGTTGGCAGCAGGCACGGCCGCAACGAAACCGTCGACATAGGACATTGGTCTTCTCCTCCTCGGGTCTGTCGGCGCTCCAAATCCAAAGAACGCCCTGCCCAGCCGGCGCGGACGCTAGGCATGACAAAGGTCCGAAACTGTCAGCAGCGGCCCTTCGGCATTCCGTCAGCGGCCCGTCCGTGCTAGCGAGCCGGCGAGCCTTTCATCGTCACGCCGCGAGCCCGCTATGATCCCCCGTTATTCCCGCCCCGAGATGGTCGCGATCTGGGAGCCGCAGACGCGCTTCCGCATCTGGTTCGAGATCGAGGCGCACGCCACCGACAAGCTCGCCGAGCTCGGCGTCGTGCCGAAGGAGGCGGCCGCGACGATCTGGGCCAAGGCCAAGGACGCCACCTTCGACGTCGCCCGCATCGACGAGATCGAGCGCGTCACCAAGCATGACGTCATCGCCTTCCTGACCCATCTCGCCGAGATCGTCGGCCCCGAGGCGCGCTTCGTCCACCAGGGCATGACCTCCTCGGACGTGCTCGACACCACCCTCGCCGTGCAGCTTGCCCGCGCCGCCGACATCCTGATCGCCGATGTCGATGCCCTGCTCGCCGCAATCAAGCGCCGCGCCTTCGAGCACAAGCTGACCCCGACCATCGGCCGCTCGCACGGCATCCATGCCGAGCCGGTGACATTCGGGCTCAAGCTAGCCCAGGCCTATGCCGAGTTCGACCGCTGCCGCGCCCGGCTCGTCGCAGCGCGCGCCGAGATCGCGACCTGCGCCATCTCGGGCGCGGTCGGCACCTTCGCCAATATCAACCCGCAGGTGGAGGAATACGTCGCGGAGAAGATGGGGCTGACGCCGGAGCCGGTCTCGACGCAAGTCATCCCGCGCGACCGCCACGCCATGTTCTTCGCCACGCTCGGCGTCGTCGCCTCCAGCGTCGAACGCCTCGCCACCGAGATCCGCCATCTCCAGCGCACCGAGGTCTACGAGGCCGAGGAGTATTTCTCGCCGGGCCAGAAGGGCTCCTCGGCGATGCCGCACAAGCGCAACCCGGTCCTGACCGAGAACCTGACCGGCCTCGCCCGCCTCGTGCGCGGCATGGTCACCCCGGCGCTGGAGAACGTCGCCCTCTGGCACGAGCGCGACATCTCGCACTCCTCGGTCGAGCGCATGATCGGCCCCGACGCGACGGTGACGCTCGATTTCGCGCTGGCGCGCCTCACCGGCGTCGTCGACAAGCTGCTGATCTATCCGCAGAACATGCGCAAGAACCTCGACAAGCTCGGCGGGCTGCACAATTCGCAGCGCGTCCTGCTCGCCTTGACCCAGGCCGGCGCCAGCCGCGAGGACAGCTACTCCATGGTCCAGCGCAATGCGATGCGCACCTGGGAGCATGGCGAGGACTTCCTCACCAACCTCAAGGCCGACAAGGACGTCACCGCGAAGCTGTCGGTGGCGGAGCTCGAGGCGATGTTCGACGAGGGCTATCACTTCAAGCACGTCGATACGATCTTCCGCCGGGTGTTCGGGGAAGCGTGATGTCCCGGCTGGGGGCGCTCTGGGAGAGGTTAGCCGGTCGCGGGCAACCGCGGCCTGTGTCCGCCCCCTCACCTGCTCGGGCGCCTCGACCGAATGAATACAGCGTCTTCACGAAGGCCCATGATCGCGAGATTCGACTAGAAGACCTGGACAGTATCCTCGGGCCATTGAGCCCCGCCGAGCAAGGCCTGTTCGAGCTGCGCAAGCAGGCGTGCTCGGTCGGCCTGGCTGAGTGGCAAGCAGAGGCGCATGTTAAAGCGCTCATCCGGCGCAACAAACTCGCCAGCCTGGCCACGCAAGCCGAGCGCGCGGCAACATGCGTGACGATCCTGCTCGATTTGTCCGGTTCCATGCGCGACCAGCGCATCATGACAGTCAGGGGCGTTCTCGAGGTTGTCGCCCTCGTGCCACAGGCACTTGGAATTCAGTTCGAGATACTCGGCTTCACGACGGCTCGCTGGCAGGGAGGGTTGTCGCGACGGCAGTGGATCGACGCTGGGAAACCGCAGTGGCCGGGGCGTTTGAACGATCTCCTCCATGTGGTGATCACGGATGCCGATGTCCGCGATAGCGCTCGCCTCACGAAGTTCGAGCAGTTACTCCGGCCGGACCTGCTCAAGGAAAACATCGATGGCGAAGCCGTCGAGTGGGCATGCGCGCGGCTGATGACGCGAAAGGCGGATCGGCGAGCACTGATCGTCATCTCCGACGGTGCCCCGGTCGACGATTCGACCTTGCAAGCCAACGATCTGGACTATCTTGCTGACCACCTGACGAGCGTCACTGCCTCAATACAAAGCGGCGGCGACATTGCGCTATTCGGGGTCGGGATCGACTATAACCCCGCGCGCCTTTATCGCGACGCTCGAAAATCCAGCAGCCCCGGCGAGCTGCTGGATGCTCTCTTTGATGTTCTTGAAGCCTTCCTGGCGCGTCCGCCGGAGATCGCAGGCGATACGTCGTCGGCGAGCGACCTTGAACCAACTGGTTGACCAGTTTAAATTCAAGCCATGATCACCGTCGGCGCCTTCGAAGCCAAGACCAAGTTTTCCGAGTTGCTCGACCGCGTCGAACGGGGCGAGGAAATCGTCGTGACGCGGCATGGAAGGACGGTGGCGCGGATCGTGCCCGATGGACCATTCGATGCCGAAGCTGAACGGAAGGCCCGCGAAGCCAAGGCGGCCGAGATCAAGGCCGAATTTGCCCGCACGAGGGAGATGTTGCGCCGCGAAGGCGTCAGCCTCACGCGTGACGAGATTATCGAGCTGAGAGATCTGGGCCGCCGATGAAGGCCGTCATCGACGCTTCGATCGTCCTCGCCGCACTGGCGCCGGATGAGGCTTCGCCGTCGGCAATGCACATAATCGAGCCATTCTTGTTGGGGGGTGGTCATGCCCCTGCGCTGTGGTCGTTTGAGATCGCGAGCCCGCTGTACTGGAAGGTGCGCCGCGGTCTGCTCTCCCCAGCGACCGCCGAGCAAGCATTGCGAAGCGCCTACCGTATCCCGCTGACCTTCGACCAGCTATCCCCAGCCGAGGTGACGCGCGATGTGGTCCCGTTGTGCTGGAAGCATGGGCTGACAACCTATGACGCGGCTTATCTGGAACTCGCCTTGCGTCTTGCTGCGCCTCTGGCTTCGATTGACAACGCTCTCATCCGCGCAGCAGCAGCCGAAGGCGTGAAAGTGCTCTGATCCCATGAAAACCTCCGACACCGACATCCTCATCGTTCCCGGCTGGTCGGGCTCCGGGCCCGACCATTGGCAGAGCCGCTGGGAAGCCAAGCTGCCCACCGCCCGCCGCGTCGAGCAGGAGGACTGGTACAAGCCGACCCGCGACGGCTGGGCGGAACGCATCGTCGCCGCCGTGCGCGCCGCGACCAAGCCGGTCGTCATCGTCGCCCATTCGGCTGGCTGCAGTGCCGTCGCACATGCGGCCGAGCATCTGAAACCGCGCGAGGTCACTGGCGCCTTCCTGGTCGCGCCGGCCTCCGAGCGCGCCAAGCGCGCCATCCCCGGCATGGCCGACGATTTCACCGCGATCCCACGCAAGACCCTGCCCTTCAAATCCGTGCTGATCGCCAGCGCGACCGACCCTTATTGCACATCGGACGAGGCGAAGGCGCTTGCCGAAGCCTGGGGCTCGGAATTCGTCGACGCCGGCGACAGCGGCCATCTCAACACCGAATCCGGCCATGGTCCCTGGCCGGACGGGCTGCTGCGCTTCGCCGGCTTCATGAAGAGCCTGACGGCGGTGTGAGCGGCGCGGGCCCCGGCCGCTATTCCCGACACCGACTGACAATCATCGCGGCCAGATTGCTCCCCTGCCGCCCGGGCCGGTAAACTGGAGCTAGCGAGGCGTCGTCATGCATGAACTTGCCGTTCTGGCCTCGATCCTCGGTGTTTTCCTGCTCGGCGCGATCAGTCCCGGTCCGAGCTTCGTCGTGGTCTCGCGCATCGCGATTTCCGGGTCGCGCGCCGATGGCGTGATGGCGGCGATCGGCATGGGGCTCGGTGGCTTCATCTTCGCAACAATCGCCGTCGCCGGCCTGAGCGCGATCCTGCTCCAGGTCGAGTGGCTCAACTTGGCGCTGCGTCTCGCCGGTGGCGCCTATCTCGTCTGGCTCGGCATCAACATCTGGCGCGCCGCCCCCGAACCACTGGAGCTCGCCGACACAGTGGGCGAGAGATCGGGCACCCTCTGGAAATCGTTGCTGAAGGCGCTCTTCGTCCAGCTCTCCAACCCGAAGACGGCGATTTTCTATGCCTCCATGTTCGCCGCGCTGCTGCCATCCCCGACGCCGTCCTGGATGTATGTCGCCCTGCCGCCGATGCTCTTCCTGATCGAGTTCACCTGGTACACAGTCGTGGCCGTCGGCTTCTCGGCCCGCGCGCCGAAAGCCGCCTATCTGCGCTTGAAGATCTGGATCGACCGTGCCGCCGGAGCGGTGGTCGGAGTCCTCGGCCTCAAGCTGATGACGGACAGCGTGCGCTCGTCTGTTTGACCGAGACGGCGACTGGAGACGGCCGCTTCTACTGGCGCTCCAGTACAGCCTTCCTCAGCTCGCCGATGAGGAGGTGAAGACCGCGCGCTGGGCCTCGAAAGCGCGCTGATAGGCCGGCCGCGCCTCGGCGCGGGCGACATAGGCCGCGAGGTTCGGATACTCGTTCAGGATGCCCGAGCTCTGCAGCCGGCGCAGCACCGTGACCATCAGCAGGTCGCCGGCGCTGAACGCGCCATCGAGCCAGTCGGCATCGCCGAGATGGCTGGAGAGGCCGTCGAGCCGTTTACGGATGATCTGATCGAGAGCGGCGAGGCGCTCCTCGTACCAGGGCCTGTCGCGCTCGAGGATCGTAACCAGGTTGCGGTCGAAGATCGGTGGCTCCAGCGTGTTGAGCGCCGCGAACATCCACATGATCGCCCGCGCCCGTGCATTGGCATCGTCAGGCAGCAGGCCGGGACGGCGCTCCGCGATGTGCAGCACGATCGCTCCCGACTCGAACAATGCGAGATCGCCGTCCTCATAGGTCGGGATCTGCCCGAACGGCTGCAGCGCCAGATGCGCGGGCTCCTTCATCGCCTTGAACGACAGAAGGCGCACATCATAAAGCTGGCCGACTTCCTCGAAGGCCCAGCGCAGGCGCATGTCTCGCGCCAGACCATTGCCGCGATCGGGCGAGCGTTCGAAGGCGGTGATGGTTGCGGTCATCGGCGGTCTCCTGATGGTGTGGCGCGCTTTGCCCTTCGAGGACGAATGGCGATCGCGCCCGCCGACAGCCTCGCCGTAGTTTTCAGGTGCAAGCCCTCACGATCCAAGGCTCGCCAAACGAAAACCCGCCCCGGATCACTCCGGAGCGGGCTCTGTCTCATGCCGTGAGGCGATCAGTGCAGATCAGTTCTCGACATAGCCGATCTTGCCGTCGGCACCCTTCTTCCAGGTGTAGACGGTGTAGTCGGGACGGGTGATGTCACCCTTCTTGTCGAAGCCGATCTTGCCGATGACCGTGTCGACCGGCTGGCCGCCATGCAGCGCTGCTGCGATCTTCTTGGGGTCGACTGAGTTCGCGCGCTTGGCGCCTTCGGCCATGATCTGGACAGCGGCGTAGCTGTACAGCGTGTAGGCTTCCGGCTTGAACTTGCGGGCCTCGAACTTCTTCAGGACCGCAGCGGCCTCCGGACGCTTCTGCGGATCCGGCGGGAAGGTCATCAGCGTGCCTTCGACGCCCGGGCCACCGATCGTGGCGAACTCGTCGGTGGTGATGCCGTCGCCGGAGATCAGCACGGTCTTCAGGCCCTGGTCGCGCATCTGGCGCACGATCAGGCCGCCTTCGGTGTGCAGGCCACCCCAGTAGAGGTAGTCGGCGCCCGTGGACTTCAGCTTCGAGATCAGCGCCGAGAAGTCCTTCTCGCCGGCGTTGACGCCTTCATAGAGCACGTCCTTGACGCCGGCCTTGGTCAGGCCCTTGCGGGTCTCGTCCGCGAGGCCCTGGCCATAGGTCGTCTTGTCGTGGACGATGGCGATCTTCTTGCCCTTGAGATTCTTGGCGATGTATTCCGCC
This sequence comes from Rhizobiales bacterium 2SD, assembly GCA_005502805.1. Classification (GTDB taxonomy): domain Bacteria; phylum Pseudomonadota; class Alphaproteobacteria; order Rhizobiales; family Beijerinckiaceae; genus Allobosea. The sequence continues at coordinate 61,297 of SCMY01000007.1, forward strand.
GCCACGCCGCCCTGCTGGTCGTCACGACCGCAGGTGCGGAACACGTTCCAGAGACCACGCTCGGTGATCTTCGGGTTGGTCGCCGAGGGGCTGATCATCAGGATGCCGTTCTCGGCATAGACTTCCGACGCCGGCATGGTGACGCCGGAGTTGAAGTGGCCGAGCACCATCTTGACGCCGTCGCCGACGAACTTGTTGGCGACCGAGACGCCCTGCTTCGGATCGGAGACGTCGTCGCCGATCACGACTTGGATCTTCTGGCCCAGGATGCCGCCGGCAGCGTTGATGTCTTCCGCAGCCTGCTCCGCCCCGTTCTTCAGCTGCGCCCCGAACGCCGCATTCGGACCCGTGATCGGGCCGCCGACGCCGAGCTTGATCTGTGCGTTCGCTACGCCCGAAAAGGCGAGGACCGCGCCAAGGGCAATACCGCCCAAGAGCAGCTTCTTCATGCGTTGTGACTCCCCTGTGAGTATATTACGGGCCGGCCCGGCCGTCCCGTCTCGGCGCGTGGTGCCACCGGAAGACGCAGTCTTGCGCTTTTTCGCGGTGCTGTCACGCGGCAAGCCCCGTGAACTTTGGTTGGGTTTTCGGCGCCTTAAGTGCTCTCGCGAGCCCTCCAGCTGAAGGGACCGGTGCGCTCGTAGAGCCAGCGGTACTGCGTCGTCATCTGCCGTGCCCGGTTGTAGCGCCAGCCGGCGAAGCTGAACGCCAGCAGGACGATCGTGTCGACGAGATAGTAGTGCGGCGACAGCAGCGTCGCCTCGAACAGCGCGAAATGGATGAAGCGGATCACCAGTCCGAGGATCGCCGTATAGAACAGCAACTGAATCGGCGGGCGCCAGGTGATCGCCACCGCCCGGCCCGTCATCCAGGCGGCCCAGCCGCCCATCACCACCGTCACGAACAGGAAGAGCCAGATGGTCGGCTCCTCATAGAGAATGCCCTGCATCATCGTGCTCCGTTCAAGCCCGCGCCGCTCAATGCCGCCCGCCTTCGAGATAGGCCGCCCGAACCTGCGGATTGGCGAGCAGCTCCTTGCCGGTACCGCTCATGGTGATGACGCCGTTGACCATGACATAGCCGCGATGGGCGAGCTTGAGCGCATGGAAGGCGTTCTGCTCGACCAGGAACACCGTCAGTCCCTGGCTGCGATTGAGCTCGCGAACGGCCTCGAAGATCTGCTTCACGATCAACGGAGCCAGACCGAGCGAGGGCTCGTCGAGCATCAGGAGCTTCGGTCGCGCCATCAGCGCTCGCGCGATCGCGACCATCTGCTGCTCGCCGCCCGAGAGCGTACCGCCGCGCTGCTGCAGGCGCTCCTTGATGCGTGGGAACAGCACGCAGATCTTCTCGAGATCCTCGTCGAAATGCTGCATGCCGGCGACGGCCGCGCCCATCTGCAGGTTCTCGAACACTGTCATGCGCGGGAAGATGCGCCGGCCTTCCGGCGATTGCGCGATGCCGAGGCGGGCGATCTCATGGCTCGGCATCCGCGTGATGTCGCGCCCGTCATAGGTGATCGTGCCTTCGCGCGCCTGCGGATTGCCGAAGATCGTCATCATCAGCGTCGACTTGCCGGCGCCGTTGGCGCCGATCATCGTCACGATCTCGCCCTGGCGGACATCGACGTCCACGCCCTTCAACGCGATGATCTTGCCGTAGTAGGTCTTGACGCCGCGGACCGAGAGAAGCGCCCCTGCCTCGCTCATAGGCCGACCTCCGCTTCGACCGCCTCGACCTCTTCGTCATCGACGCCGAGATAGGCTGCGATCACCTTCGGATCGGCCTGTACCTCGGCCGGCGTGCCGTCCGAGATCTTGGTGCCGTAGTCGAGCACCACGACATGATCAGAGATTTCCATCACCACCGACATGTCGTGTTCGATCAGCAGGAGCGCAGTGCCGTGATCCCTGCGGATCGACAGGAGCAGGTTGTTGAGATCGAGGCTCTCGCGCGGGTTGAGGCCCGCGGCCGGCTCGTCGAGGCAAAGCAGCACCGGGTCGGTGCACATCGCGCGGGCGATCTCCAGGCGGCGCTGGTCGCCATAGGGCAGGTCGGCGGCGGGGTCGTCGGCGCGATGGATCAGGTTGATCTTCTCGAGCCAGGACTTCGCCTTCTCGATCGCCTCCTTCTCGCGCGCCTTGTAGCCGCCGATCCCGAGCACGCCGAGGAAGGTGAAGCCCGAGGCGATCATCAGCGGGTTGTGCTGCGCGACCAAAAGGTTCTCCAGCACCGTCATGCCGCCGAACAGGCGGATGTTCTGGAAGGTGCGGGCGACCTTGGCCTTCCAGGCGATGCGGAAGTCCGGCATGCGCTCCAGAAGGTAGCTGTCACCGCTGTCCTGGGTCAGCGTGATCATGCCCTCGGTCGGCTTGTAGAAGCCGGTGATGCAGTTGAACACCGTGGTCTTGCCGGCGCCGTTGGGGCCGATCAGCGCCGTGATGTCGCCCTTGCGGGCCTCGAAGGAGAGGTCGTTGACGGCGGTCAGGCCGCCGAAGCGCATGGTGAGATGCTCGACTTGCAAGAGCGGTTTTTGGTGAAGCGGCTCGGTCGTCATCAGCCGTGCCCCTCCTGCACCATGTCGGCCGAGATCGCCTTCTTCTCCTTGAGGAACGCGGTCGGCTCGCGGGTCGAGATCAGCCCGCGCGGCTTCCAGATCATGATCACCACCATGGCGAAGCCGAAGATCAGCATGCGGTACTTGGTCGGATCGAAATCGGGACCGAAGATCTGCTTCATCCAGTCGAGCTCGCGCAGCAGCTCGGTGCCGCCGATCATCGCGATCGCGGCGATGGCGCAGCCCCAGAGCGAGCCCATGCCGCCGAGCACCACGATGGCCAGGATCACCGCCGACTCCATGAAGACGAAGGATTCAGGGCTGATGAAGCCTTGCCGCGCCGCGAAGAACGAGCCGGCGAAGCCGCCGAACATGGCGCCGAGCGAGAAGGCGGTCAGCTTGGTGTTGGTGGTGTTGATGCCGAGCGAGCGGCAGGCGATCTCGTCCTCGCGCAGCGCTTCCCAGGCGCGCCCGACCGGCAGGCGCCGCAGGCGCAGGCTGACATAGGCGGTCAGCAACGCGAGGCACAGGATGACGTAGTAAAGGAAGATCGTCCGGTAGAGCGGTGAGAACTCGAGCCCGAACACCGCCGCGAAACCGTCATCGGCCGCCGTGAACGGTATCCCGAAGAAGGTCGGCCGCGGGATGCCGGAGATGCCGGCATAGCCGTTCGAGAAGTCCGTCCAGTTGACCAGGACGAGGCGGATGATCTCGCCGAAGGCCAAGGTCACGATGGCGAGGTAGTCGCCGCGCAGCCGCAGCACCGGGAAGCCCAGGATAATGCCCCAGAAGGCGGCGAGGATGCCAGCGAGCGGCAGCAGCACCCAGAAGGACAGGCCGAAATTCTTGGCCAGCAGCGCGTAGGAATAGGCGCCGACCGCATAGAAGGCGACATAGCCGAGGTCGAGCAGGCCGGCGAGGCCGACGACGATGTTCAACCCCCAGCCGAGCATCACGTAGATCAGGATCTGGACGCCGAAATTGTCGATCCATTTCAGGGCGCCGCCCCAGCCCGCGAGGTTGATCGCGATGATCGGGAAGGTCAGCAGGAAGCCGAGGCCGAACAGCGAGAAGATCCGTGAATGGCGCTGGAAGAAGCCGAGCGTGCCATGCGGCAGCAACCGCACGATCGACTTGCCCTCGCCGCGCCTCTGCTGGCGCAGCGCCATCAGGAAGCGGCCGACGAAGACGATCGCCACCGCCCAGGCCACCGCGTCCCAGCGCGGATCGAGCACGAGCTGGTTGTCGAGGTTCTGGCGCGTGCCCCAGGCGATGATCGGGATGCACAGGCCGAAGGTGATCAGCGCCGCGAAGGCGGCCTCCTTCAGCGCCCTCGTCATGTCCGCCTGGCGCTTGGCGGGAATCGATGCCTCTCCTGCCATGGCGTCAGACCTTCTCGACTTCCGGCCGGCCAAGGATGCCCGAAGGCATGAACACCAGGACGACCGCGAGGATGCAGAAGGCGGCGACGTCCTTGTAGTCGATGGTGAAATAGGCCGACCACATCACCTCGATCAGGCCGATCAGCAACCCGCCGAGCACCGCGCCCGGCAACGAGCCGATGCCGCCCAGGACCGCCGCGGTGAAGGCCTTGACGCCGGGCGTGAAGCCGTCGGCGAAGTTCACCACGCCGTAGAGCACGAGATACATGACGCCGGCGACGGCCGCGAGCGCCGCGCCCATCACGAAGGTGATCGAGATGGTGCGGTCGACGTCGATGCCGAGCAGCGAGGCCATCTTGCGGTCCTGCTCGCAGGCGCGCTGCGCCCGGCCGAGCGAGGTCTTCTGCACCAGGTACCAGAAGGCGGCGAGCAGTACGATCGTCGTCACGATGATGACGATCTGCTTGTAGGAGATCGAGACCGGATAGGTCGCGCTATCTATCAGCAGGATCGACTTGTTCAGCATCGGCGGCGTCGGCTTGTTGCGCGGACCCTGCACGACCTGGACGAAGTTCATCAGGAAGATCGACATGCCGATCGCCGAGATTAGCGGCGCGAGGCGGAACGAGCCGCGCAAGGGCCGGTAGGCCACCCGCTCGATCGTCCAGTTCCACAGCGAGGTGAAGAACATCGCCAGAATCAGCACGAAGAACAGCGACAGCACGATCAGGCCGGCTCCGAGCCAGGCCGAAATCAGCATGAAGAAGATCAGCGCGATGAAGGCCGACAGCATGAATACGTCGCCATGGGCGAAATTCACCATGCCGATGATGCCGAAGACCATCGTGTAGCCGATGGCGATGAGGCCGTAGATTGACCCCAGGGTCAGCCCATTGATGAGCTGCTGGACGAATACTTCCATGGAACGACGCCTAACCCCTCGAATCAGTTACCCGTTCTTTTCTGCCCGGCATGACACCGGCGCATGCGGGATGCGATTTCGGCGCAGAGCTACCAACCGTCTGCGCGCTCGACAATCACCCCGCGCCACATTTCTGTCAAAAGCAATCTGCGCGACATTGCATATGCAATAGGCAGTCGATGCTGCGGCCCTGCGCTCATTCCGCGCAAGATGATTGCTCGGCATGCCGTGCACGATCCCTGTCCGCTGGAGACCGCTGTCGTCGATGTCGCACTACTTGCGCGCGAGATACCGGAATGGTGGCTCCGATCGCGCTCGGAACCTGCGGTTTAGGCCTCGCGCCAAGGCCCGAGCGCTGCCACGATCCCCTCCCCGCGAATCCCGCTTCCCAGGTGCGCCATGGCCCTCGCCACCCCTCCTCTCTCCGACACCGCCTATGACAAGGCGCTCGCCTTGCTCGACCGCATCCCGCTGATCGATGGCCACAATGACCTGCCCTTCGTCGTGCGCACCGACCGCGCTGCAAAGGGCGACCTCGCCGCCTACGATCTCGGCAGGGTCCATCCGGAGACCGACACCGACATCCCGCGCATGCGAGCCGGCAAGCTCGCCGGACAGTTCTTCGCGGCCTATGTCCCGCCGAATCATCCCAAGCCCGCCGGCTTCGCGCTGGCCCAGATCGCGCTGATGCGCCGGATCTGGGAGCGCCATGCCGACGTCTTTCGGCCCGGCCTCTGCGCCGACGACGTCGAGGCCGCCAGGAAGGAAGGCCGCATCGCGCTGTTCATGACGATCGAGAACGGCTCGGCGCTCGACAACGAGCTCGACGCGCTCGACGCCTATTGGGATCTCGGCGTCCGGCTGATGACGCTCTGCCACAACGACACCCATGACTGGTGCGATTCGGCGACCGACGCGCCGCGCCATGACGGGCTCACCGCCTTCGGCAAGGACGTCATAGGCCGAATGAACCGGCTCGGCATGATCGTCGACCTCGCCCATGTCTCGCCCAAGGTGATGCACGACGTGCTCGACGTCAGCAGCGCACCGGTGGTCTGGTCGCACTCCAACGCCTTCTCGCTCTGCGACCACCCGCGCAACGTGCCGGACGATGTGCTCGACCGGGTCGCCAAGAACGACGGGCTGGTGATGGCGACTTTCGTGCCCGATTTCATCAGCCAGGCCTCGCGCGACTGGCATCGGCCGGCCAAGGACCAGTACGGCAAGACGCCGGACGGGCTCGACTACAAGAAGGCCGAGGCCGAGATCATCCGCACCGCCGGCCCGCGCCCGAAGGCGACGCTGGCGCAGTATTGCGACCATGTCGAATACCTCGCCGGGCGGATCGGCCATGATCATATCGGCATCGGCTCCGACTTCTTCGGCGGCCTCAATCCCGAGGGCCTCGAAGATGCCTCGACCTTCCCGCGCGTGATCGCCGAGCTGATCCGCCGCGGCTGGTCGGACGAGAACCTCGCCAAGCTCGCCGGCGGCAACATGCTGAGGGTGATGCGCTCGGTCGCGCGTGTCGCCGCGCGCTGAGCGCGGCAATCGGCAAGGCCGAAATGAGGCAAAATTTTAAAGGTATGCTGGCAACGCTGCCGGGCCCGACATTGCGAACGGGGACGGAGCGCTAGCTTCCCCCTGTCCGCGCCAGAACAGCCCGGACAGCGCCCGTGAACCTCTTCCCCGCTTCGATCAAAAACTACCTCGTCGCCACCATGGCGTGCCTGTGCGTGCCGGGCCTCGGCGCGCTCGCCTTCCTCGCCGAGCAGGCGGCGGAAGACGTCTATACCAGCCACCGGCTGGTCAGCCTCGTCGCCGCCGACGAGGCGCTCCTCAACGCCGGCAACACGATCCGCTCGAATCGCGGCCAGGCCCAGACCGCGATCCAGGTCGCCGACGATCCGGCGCCGACGCTGAAGAAGATCGAGCAGGCCAATCGCGACGCGCTCGCCAGCGCCATGGCTCTCCTGCGAAGCACGGACCTTGCCGACCGCAAGGCCCTCGCCGAGGCGATCGACCAGAAGGAAAAGGCGACTGCCGCCAAGCTGACGGAGATCTATGCGGAGGCTGCCAAGCCGAAGCCGCAGCGCAGCCTCGCCGCGACCATGCCCTGGTACAACGGCGTCGGTGACATCGAGGCCGCGATGACGACGGCCTCCGACGCGACCTCGACCGCGGTCCGTATGTCCGACCCGGCGCTCGCCGACCTGCAGAACTTCAAGGCCGCCGGCTGGCGTGTGCGCTCGAGCTACGGCACGCAGTGCTCGGTGCTCCGGCCCGTCTTCGGCAGCAACAAGCCGATGGACGCAGCGCAGCTTCGCCGGCTCGGCGAGATGCGCGGCGCCTCCGACGCCAGCGTCGCCCAGTTGACCCAGCTTGCGGCCCGTCCGGGCGTCAGCCCCGAGCTGGTGCGTAAGGTCGGCGCCATGAACAGCGAGGTCACGGCCGCCAATCGGCTGATGGACGAGCAGATCGGCCGCGTCGGCCAGGGCAACAGCCCCGTCGTCGGCGCCGAGGACTGGACCAAGCAGTGCAACGGCCCGTTCGCGACCATCCTCGCCGCGGTCGGCCAGTCCTTCGACGAGATGGAGAACGTCACACAGGCGACGCTGACGCGGGCCTGGACCCGGCTCGCCGTCACCGGTGGCCTCTTCCTCGCATTGCTCGCCATCTGCGCGCTGAGCTGGCGCGGCGTGCAGCGCCGCATCACCGGGCCACTGGTCGAACTGCAGACGGCGCTGGCCGGCATGCAGGCCGGTGACTTCGCCCAGAAGATCCCGGCCCCGCCCTGCCCCGACGAGATCGGCACGCTGAGCGGCGCGCTCGAGGACTATCGCCAGAACGCGCTGGCGCTCGAAACCAACCGGCGCGACCGCGAGGTCGCCATGCTGGCCGACGCCGAGCAGGCCGCCAAGGTCCGCGCTCTTGTCGGCGAAGTCGCCGGAATCGTCGCGGCCGCCCGCGCAGGCGACTTCTCCGGTCAGGCGGAAGCGGGCGATGTCGACGGCCCGTTGCGCGAGCTGGTCGAGGGCGTCAACGAGATCAACGCCGTCGTCGATGCCGCGACCACCGAGTTCGCAGACGCGATGCAATCGCTCGCCGCCGGCGATCTCACCCACCGCGTGACGACCGGCTATCGCGGCCGCTTCGCCGCGTTGCAGGAGGCGATCAACCAGACCGCCGAGCGGCTCTCGACGACGATGCGGACGATCCAGGCCAATGCCTCCGATGTCGGCCTCTCGGCGCGCGAGATCTCGACCGGCGCCGACGACCTCTCGAAGCGCACCGAGGAGCAAGCCTCCTCGCTGGAGGAGAGCGCCGCGACCACCGAGGAGCTCGCCGCATCGGTCAAGGCTTCGGCACAAGGCGCACAGCAGGCGGTGCGCCAGGCCGGCCAGGCCATGCAGGTTGCTCAGGATGGCGGCGCCATCGCCGGCGAGGCGGTCGCGGCCATGGTCCGGATCGAGGGCGCCTCGAAGAAGATCTCCGAGATCGTCTCCGTTATCGACGGCATCGCTTTCCAGACCAATCTGCTGGCGCTCAACGCCGCGGTCGAAGCGGCCCGCGCCGGCGATGCCGGCAAGGGTTTCGCCGTGGTCGCCAGCGAGGTCCGCACCCTCGCCCAGCGCTCTGGCGAGGCCGCCAAGGACATTTCGGGGCTGATCTCGTCCTCGAACACCGAGGTCGAGGCCGGCGTGAAGCTGGTGCGCCAGGCCGGCGATGCCCTGACCCGCATCGTCGAGGCCTCGCGCAGCGTCCAGAACACCATCTCCGAGGTCGCGACCGCGTCGACCGAGCAGGCCAACGGCATCGAGGAGATGAGCCAGACCGTCGCGCATATGGACGAGATGACCCAGGCCAATGCCGCGCTCGCCGAGCAGAGCGCCGCCAGCGCCAATGCGCTCGCCGGCAAGATCGCCGAGCTCAACGCGCTTGTCGCCGCCTTCCGTACCGGCGATGAGCCCGCCCGGTCGCCGGCCGCCGCCACGCCATATGCTCCGCCGCCACTGCGCGCCTCCGACCTGGCGGCGATCGCCAACGGCCAGGGCACGGAGCCGGAACGCCTGCGCAAGCTCGCTGCGGCAATCGCCGAGCAGCCGAAGATGCCGGGCCGCGAAGCCCCGGCCCGCAAGCGCGCCAACACCCGCTCCGACGACGCCGGCTGGGAGGAGTTCTGAGACGCACTCCAGCCGCGCAGGCAATGATAAAGGGCACGGCCACGAGCCGTGCCCTTTTCCGTTTAGCGGAACATTAAGCCTGTTTTGGCATGCTTTCGCCCGATTTTCGTCGGGCGGGAGGCCATGGCGTTGTCCACTGAAGTGTCGCGTTCGGCCGCATCGCGCCTGACGATCCAGCTCCGGATCGCGCTGGTGAGCGTCGTCTTCGTCCTCGGCCTCGTGCTGATCGGCGCCGCGTCCTGGACCGGCAGCGGCCGGCTCACCGCCGCCTTCGAGGATCACAAGGCCTATTCCGCGCTCGCCGCCCGCTCGCGTGAAGTCCGAGCCGCCAGCTTCGCGCTGAAGGCGCAGAGCCGCGATGTCCGCTTTCGCCAGGAAGCCACGGATATCAATGACTTCAAGACCGGTCTTGATTCACTCAAGCAAGCAATCGCCCACCTTGGCAACGCTGCCGGAGCAGACCGGGTTCGCGACAGCATCGCCGCGCTCGACGCACCGCTGAAGGCGATCGAAGCCGACTTCACCGCCATCAGCAAAATGCAGCTCGCGTTGCGTTCTGCCGCGCCGGAGGGTCTCGCCGCGCAGGTGGAAGAGGCAGCCGACGCGCTGGGGACCAAGGTTCGCTCCAACAGCATGGGCTCGGATTCGGCGGATCTCGCCCGCCTGCCCGGCATTCTCGCCGCGCTGCGCCGGATCGATGCCGCCTATCGCCTTTCCCTCGACGAGAGCCTGCTTGGCCAGTGGGAAGTCGAGCAGGGCCGCTTCGAGCGCGCGCTCGGTCGCTCGGGCGTCCCGGCTGAGGCCAAGGCCGAAATCGAGCCAGCTTTCAAGGCTTATGCCGAGATCGTCCCGGCCTGGAGCAAGGCGGAGAAGGACTTCATGCTCGCCGGCGAGAAGCTCTCCGGCGAATTCGACCTGATCGCGCCGCCACTGCAGGAGCTCGAAACCCGGCTCTCGGCCGAAGAGGCGCAGGCTGGCGCCCGCCTCGCGCAGGCGCAGAGCTGGACCCAGATGATCATCCTCGGGACGATCGCAGCCGCACTCGTCCTCGGCCTGATCGCCGCTTTCATCGTCGGCCGCACCACCGCCCTACCCCTGCGCCGCCTGCGTGACGCCATGCTGAAGCTCGCCGCTGGCGATTATGAGGTCGCCATCGCCGGCCTGTCGCGCCGCGACGAGATCGGCCAGATGGCGCAGGCCGTGCAGGTCTTCAAGGAGAATGGCCTCGCCGTGCAGCGCCTTGAGGCAGAGACCAGCGAAGGCCGCGCCGAAGCGGAGCGTCAGAACCTCGCCATCGCCAGACAGCGCGAGGAGGCTGCAGCCGCGCAGGGCTCCCTGCTCGCCGAGCAGCGCGAAGTCGTCGCCTTGCTCGCCGATGCGCTCGCCCGCCTCTCGCAGGGCGACCTCACCGTCCGGATCGAGGACGCAGTCGCGCTCGATTACGAGACGCTGAAGCAGGATTTCAATAGCGCGATCGAGCGCCTCGCCGCCACCGTCGACGCGATCAAGGCGACCTCCGTCGAGGTCGCGACCGCCGGCCGCGAGATCACCAGCGGCGCCGACGATCTCTCCAAGCGCACCGAGGAGCAGGCCGCCTCGCTGGAAGAGAGCGCCGCAACGACCGAAGAGCTCGCGGCTTCAGTGAAGGCCGCAGCCGACGCCTCGCGCCAGGCCGCCAGGCTCTCGCATGAGGCCAGTGGCATCGCCCGCAAGGGCGGCGCCATTGTCGACGATGCCGTCCAGGCGATGACCCGGATCGAGAAGGCCTCGCACCAGATCTCGGACATCACCTCGGTGATCGACGAGATCGCCTTCCAGACCAATCTCCTGGCCTTGAACGCAGCGGTGGAGGCCGCCCGCGCCGGTGACGCCGGCAAAGGCTTCGCCGTCGTCGCCTCCGAGGTGCGCACCCTCGCCCAGCGCTCGGCGGAAGCGGCCAAGAGCATCTCGACCCTGATCCAGGCCTCGAACACGCAGATCGGCGACGGCGTCGAGCTGGTGCGCTCGGCCGGCGCCGTGCTCGGCCAGATCGTCGAGGCCTCCCAGCGCGTCGCGACCACGGTCACCGAGGTCTCCTCCGCCTCGTCCGAGCAGGCCAGCGGCATCGACGAGATGAGCCAGACCATCGCCCATATGGACGAGATGACTCAACAGAACGCGGCTCTGGCCGAGCAGAGCGCTGCGTCCGCGACGGCGCTGGCGCAGCAGATCGAGCGGCTGAACGGCCTGGTCGCGGCCTTCCGGACGCATGATGGTGGCCAGAGCGGTCAAGTTGATCTCTCCCGCCAGCGCCGCAGCGCCTGAGCCCGACGAGGCGGTTGACGGGAGCGGCTGAGCCGGCGCATGGCTGCGCCCTCTTTCAGGACGCAGCTTTCATCACATGACCGGTTCCGGCACCGACCGCACACGCCCGTCCATCGCAGGACAGGCCCCCATCGTCATCCTGGTCGAGCCGCAGCTCGCCGAGAATATCGGCATGTGCGCCCGCGCCATGGCGAATTTCGGCCTGACGGAACTTCGACTGGTGGCGCCGCGCGATGGCTGGCCGAGCGGCGGCGGCCTCAAGAAGGGCGCGACGGCAGCCGCCTCCGGCGCCACCCATATCCTCGACAATGCCCGGCTCTTCCCCGATGCCGCCGCGGCGATCGCCGACCTCAGCCATGTCTTGGCGACGACGGCGCGCGAGCGCGGCCAGATGAAGCGCGTCTTCACCCCGGCCGAAGCGATGCCAGGCCTCAGCGAGCGCATCGCGACCGGCGAGCGCGTCGGCATTCTGTTCGGGCGCGAGCGCATCGGCCTGACCAATGAGGAGATCAGCTTCGCCGACGCGATCCTGACCTTCCCGGTCAACCCCGCCTTCGCCTCGCTCAACCTGGCGCAGGCGGTGCTGCTCTGCGGCTACGAATGGCTGAAAACCAATGGCGGCGAGCCGGCCTTCCGCGAGAACAACCCCTCCCCGCCGGCAAGCCGCGCCACCGTCCTCTCGATGTTCGACTATCTCGAGGGCGAGCTCGAGCGCTGCGGCTTCTTCCCGCCTGGCAAGAAGCCGATCATGACCGCCAATTTGCGCGATATCCTGCATCGGCTCGACATGACCGAGCAGGAAGCGCGCACCCTGCGCGGCGTGTTCAAGTCGCTGGCGGAAGGACCGAAGGCCAGCCGCGGCGAGCCGAAGGCCTGACGATCTCCCAGTAAGAATGCCGCCGCAGAACCTGCGGCGGCGCCTTGTAATTGTCAGCTTGCGACGATTCAGCTGCCCGAGCGGCCAGCGAGCTGCGGCACGAACATGTCAGTCCACTTCGTCGGCTTGACCTTGATCGAGCCGGCCTTGTGCATGAACTCGGCGAACTGCATCACGCCTTCCGGCGTCGCGGTGAAGCGCGCATCCTTGTCCTCGATCATCTCCTGGACCTCGGCCGCATCGACCTTGACCTTCGAGCTCTTGGCGAAGATCTCGGCCGCCAGCTTCTTGTCCTTGGCGATCAGGGCGGTGGCGTCGTCCATCGCGTCGATGAAGGCCTGGGTCATCTTCGGATTGGCATCGACGAACTTCTTCGGCGCGAAGGTGACGTCGAGCGTCAGGTTGCCGAGATAGTCGACCGAATTGAGCACGCGGTGGATGCCCGGGCTCTTCGCCTCGATGTACTGGAAGGGCGGCGAGGTGAAATGCGCCTTGATCTCGGTCTTGCCGCCGATCAGCGCCGCCAGCGCTTCCGGATGCGGCAGGCTGACCGTCATCGGATCCATCTTGGCGTAAGCAGCATCGCCGAACTCCTTGGCCGCGATCATCTGCAGCACGACGGCGGCGAGCGAGGTCTTGATGCCGGGCAGCGCGATCTTGTCAGCGGTGGTGAAGTCCTTCAGCGCCTTCAGCTCCGGCTTGTTCGACATCAGCCAGAGCGAGGTCGAGCTCATGCCGGAAACGCCGACGACCTCGACGCCCGGAATGCCCTTGGCCTTGGCCCAGAGCGTGACGAAGCCCGGGGCGCCGGTGCCGGCGAAATCGAGCGTGCCGGCCATCATCGCGTCGTTGATGACGTTGCCGCCGTCGAGCATCAGCCAGTTGACCTTGACGTCGCCGAGCCCGGCCGCCTTGGCGCGCTTCTCCAGGAACTGCTGATCCTGCATCACGATCAGCGGCAGATAGAGGATGCCGAAGCCCTTGGAGATGCGGACCTCGCTGACCTCGGCCCGGGCCGGGGCGATGAAGGCGGCGCCGAGCGCCAGGGCCGCGATCGCGGCGCGAAGACAGGTCTTGATCGTCATTGGAGTCTCTCCCTTTGAACCTTGGCCGTTCGGCCTTCTGATGCGGGTTGTCAGTGCTGCATGCCCCAGCGGCGGATGGTCTTGCGCTCGATGGTGGCGAAGATGATGTTCTCGACGAACAGGCCGATCAGGATCACCGTGAACAGGCCGGCGAAGACGTTGGCGGTCTCGAGCTGGTTGCGGTTCTCGAAGATGAACCAGCCGAGGCCGCCCGACCCCGACGACACGCCGAAGACCAGTTCGGCCGCGATCAACGTGCGCCAGGCGAAAGCCCAGCCGACCTTGAGGCCGGTCAGGATCGCCGGAAACGCCGCCGGGATCAGGATGAGGCGCACCAGCTTCAGCCCGCGCAGGCCATAGTTCTGGCCGACCATGCGCAGCGTGTTCGAGACCGAGCGGAAGCCGGCATGGGTGTTGAGCGCGATCGCCCAGAGCACCGAATGCACCAGCACGAAGATGATGCTCCCCGTACCGAGCCCGAACCAGATCAGCGCCAGCGGCAGCAAGGCGATCGCCGGCAGCGGGTTGAACATCGAGGTCAGCGTCTCCAGCAGGTCGGCGCCGATGCGCGAGCCGATCGCCAGCGTGGTGAGGAGCGCAGCGAGGCCTATGCCGATGCCGTAGCCGATGACGAGCGTCTGCAGCGAGACCAGCATGCGCTGCGGGATGACGCCGTTGACGATGTTGCCGACGAAGGCCTCGACCGTCTGGCCGAAGGTCGGGAACAGCAGCGGGTTGCCGAGCCAGCGGCCATAGAGCTCCCAGGCCAAAGCGAGCACGGCCAGGATGAAGGCCTTGCGGACGAAGCCGAGACGATAGATCCGCTCGGCGAGGCCGATTGATTTGGCCACCACGGGCGCGTCGCTCGAATGGACCTCGCGGAGGATTTCGGGGCGGAAGCTGACGAGATCGGTCATGTCGGTCACCTCCGGCTCAGTGATGAGCGAAGAGCATGTCGTTGATGCGGGTTTCGAGCGCCGACTGCTTGCCGGTGCCCATCTCCTCGGGCGGCACGCTGTTGAGCTCGGCCTTGACCTCGCCGGGATGCGGCGAGAGCAAGAGGATGCGGGTGCCGATGCGGATCGCCTCCTCGATCGAATGGGTGACGAAGAGCACGGTGAACTGCGTGTCGTCCCAGAGCCGCAGCAACTCGTCCTGCATCTTGCGGCGGGTCAGCGCGTCGAGCGCGGCGAAGGGCTCGTCCATCAGCAGCACGTCGGGCTCCATCGCCATGCCGCGGGCGATCGCGACGCGCTGCTTCATGCCGCCCGACAGCATGTGCGGATAGCTGTCGATGAACTTGGCGAGGCCGACCTTCTCGATATAGGAGCGCGCCCGCTCCTCGGCCTCGGCCTGCGTCGCCCGGCCCGAGGCCGTCAGCGCGAAGACGACGTTCTCGCGCACCGTCTTCCACGGCAGCAGCTGGTCGAATTCCTGGAACACCATCATCCGGTCGGGCCCTGGCCCGGTGACCGCACGCCCTTTCAGGGAAATCTGCCCCTCGACCGGTGAAAGGTAGCCGCCAATCGCCTTGAGCAGGGTCGACTTGCCGCAGCCGGAGGGGCCGAGCAGGACGAAGCGGTCGGACGGATAGACGTCGAACGAGACCTTCCGCGTCGCGGTGACCACGACGTCGGGCGTCTTGTATTGCAGCGTCACGCCTTCGACGGAGAGGAGCGGAGCCGCGGATGCGGCATCGAACGGGGCTAGCATGAACCCTCCCTAGCTTCGTTTCCCAGCGCACTTATGGGCGCTTGCGGGATGGGATAGCCTGCTCCGCTGACACCAACCTGACTCAGGGAAACGGAGACCCAGGGCTTGCGCATCCTCGTCGTCGAAGACACGGCCGATATCGCCGAAGCCGTCGTGATGCGGCTGGAGAAGATCGGCCACGCCGTCGACTGGGAGCAGGACGGCCAGACCGCCGCCGAGCTGATCGAGGTGCAGCCTTACGACCTCGTCATCCTCGACCTGACACTGCCCGGCCAGGACGGGCTCGCCATCCTCAAGGGCATGCGGGCACGCAAGGTGAAAACGCCCGTGCTGGTGCTCACCGCCCGCTCGCATGTCGACGAGCGCATCGGAGCGCTCGATCTCGGCGCCGACGACTATCTGATCAAGCCCTTCGACTATGGCGAGCTCGAAGCCCGCGCCCGCGCCCTGCTGCGCCGCAGCGCCGGACAATCCGACAACCTCCTGCGCGTCGGCCCGCTCGTGATCGATCGCGCCGGCCGCATCGCCAGCATCGGCGAGCGCCCGCTCAACCTGACGCGGCGCGAGCTCACCGTGCTGGAGATCCTCGCCGCCCGCCCGGAGCGCATCGTGCCGAAGGAGGAGCTGGTCGAGCAGCTCTTCAATTTCGAGCAGGAGGCCAGCCCGAACGCCGTCGAGCAGTTCGTGGCGCGGCTGCGGCGCAAGCTCGCCGACGCGCCGATCGAGATCCGCACCTTGCGCGGGCTGGGCTACCAACTTGCTGCGCTCTGAGCTGCGCCTCTCGCTGCGGGCCCGCATCATCGCCGTGCTCTCGGTAGTGCTGGCCGGCGGCGCCGTGGCGCTCGGCCTGATCGCCTGGCATTCCGCCGGGCTCGCGGCGCAACAGGCCTATGACCGGCTGCTCTCGGGCGGCGCCGTCCAGATCGCCGAGAACATCTATCTCCAGGGCGGCGTGCTGACGCTCGACCCGCCAGCCTCGGCGATCGCGACGCTCTCCGATTACGACCTCGTCTTCTACAAGGTCGTCGACCCGCGCGGCGTCGTCGTCGCCGGCTATGAGGACCTGCGATCGCAGGCGACTTGGGAGGCGACGCGCAACGGCGTCGTGCTGGAGGATGGCAGCTATCAGGGCCATCCAGTCCGGATCGCGACGCTGTCGCGCCGCTTCGACGATCCGCTCGCCGGCGGCTGGGCCACCATCGTGATCGCCCAGACCACGCAGGCGCGGCTGGCGCTGGCGCGCGACCTGACGCTGAAGGCGCTCGGCGTCATCGCGATCATGAGCGCGCTCGCGCTGATCGCCACGGGCTTCGCCGTCCGGCTCGCTCTGAAGCCGCTCGCCCGCATCGAGCAGGAGATCGCAGGGCGAACTCCCGACGATCTCAGCCCGATCAAGGCCGAGCCGCCCGTCGAGGTCCGCAATCTCGTCGAGGCGATCGACGGCTTCATGCGCCGCCTCTCAGACCGCGTCGCGCTGATGCAGCGCTTCATCGCCGATGCCGCCCACCAGATCCGCACGCCGCTGGCGGCGCTCGACGCGCAGGTCGAGATCCTCTCGGCAACCGCGCCGGCGCGGCGCAAGGCCGAGACCGTGACGCGGATCCGCGAGCGCACCACCGAGCTCGGCCGGCTCACCGGCCAGCTCCTCGACCATGCCATGGTGATCCACCGCGCCGATGCGGCGGCGCTCGCCCCGGTCGATCTCAACGCGCTGGCCAAGACCGTGCTCAGCACCGCGGTGCCGCTATCGCTGCCGCGCGAGGTCGACATCAGCTTCGAGCCGGCCACGCCGACGCCGATCATCCCCGGCGACGCCGTCAGCCTGCGCGAGGCGCTCGGCAACCTGATCGACAACGCCCTCGCCCATGGCGCCCATAGCCGCCTCGTCGTCACCGTCGGCGCCGACGAGACACATGTCTGGATCGAAGTCGCCGACGATGGCGACGGCTTCAGTGGTTCGCTGGCGGAGCTGGCCCAGCCCTTCGCCAAGGGCGCGACCTCGCATGGTTCGGGTCTTGGCCTCGCCATCGCGGCCGAGGTGGCGCGGGCCCATCGGGGTGAACTCACCCTGATGCGTGCAGACAGCATGACCCAGGTCCGGTTGGTCCTTGCGAGCTGAATGACGACAGCAAGCTCCCGCAGTCTCCTCGCGCAACAAAAAAGCCGGCTCCGAAGAGCCGGCCGAAGTCAGGCCTCGAAACTCGTGACGCTCAGAACTGGTATTTGAGTGTCGCCTTCACGGTGCGGCCGGGCTCGCTGTAGTAGTCGCGCGGCTGCGGGCGCGAGAGCGGCACGTTGACCGCGTCCCAGTATTTGCGATCGAAGATGTTATAGACGCCGATCTGCAGTTCGAGGTCGGCGATCTCCGGCATCGGCCGCCACCAGGCCGAGGCATTGAAGATCGCATAGCCCGGAGCCTTGAAGCCCGAACCCGCGCTGTTGGTCGAGACGCGATCGCGCTCGCCGGCGACCTTGGCGGACACTTCGGCGCCCCAGCGCTCCGTGCCGTAGGCGACGGCGACGATGCCCTGCACCGGCGGGATCGAGTTCAGCCAGGCATGGTTGGTGGTGTCGCGACCGCGGGTATAGGCGAAGGAGCCGCGCACCAGCCAGTTCGGCGCGAAAGCGTACTGCATATTCGCCTCGACACCGGAGATCTCGGCGCGGGCGATGTTCTGGACGCCGACGATGCCGCCTTGCAGATACAGGCCGCCCGCGCCCGCCGGCACGAGCTGCACCGTGTCGATGAAGTTGCGGTAGCGGGTGTGGAAATAGGTCACCGAGCCGCCGAAGGCCTTGTCGCC
This sequence comes from Rhizobiales bacterium 2SD, assembly GCA_005502805.1. Taxonomy (GTDB): domain Bacteria; phylum Pseudomonadota; class Alphaproteobacteria; order Rhizobiales; family Beijerinckiaceae; genus Allobosea. The sequence goes on from SCMY01000007.1 coordinate 79,125, forward strand.
GAAGCGGAAGCCGACATCGATGCCGTTGCCGATCTCGGGACGCAGGTTCGGATCGCCGACCCGCAGATAGGTATAGGGTCCGCCGAAGCGGCCATAAAGCTCGCTCGCGGTCGGCGCGCGGAACGTCTTCGCCCATTGCGCGAAGACCGTGACGTCCTTCACGACAGGCGCGTTCTTGAGGATGTCGTACTCGAAGCGGATGCGCGGCGACCAGGCCGAGTCGCTCGAAGCGGGCGGCAGGCCGGAGGGCTGCTGCAGGGCGGCTGGGAGCAGAGGCACGATGCCGCCGGTATAGCTGGGCGTGTTCTGGGGAACTTCCTCATACCAGTCGTACCGCAGACCCGGCGTGATCCGCAGCCGATCGCCGAGGAAACCGATCTCGTCCTGCGCGTAGATGCCGACGAGGCGTCCGTCGATCTTGGGCTGGTCGGCCTGATTGGTGTGCAGATTGTTGCAGGCCGTGAACGCGCCGGTGAACTGCCCGGAGGGCGGCCGCGGCGGGCAATTGTCGACGCCGGCCGAGTACTGTTCCAGCGAGGATGCGCGCAGCTCGGTTCCGAAGGTCAACCGATGCGAGACGGGCCCGGTCTGGAGCGACTTGATGCCATAGGCGTTGAAGCCGTAGGCGTTCTCCTCGTTCTCGTTGTCGCGGGCATAGGGGCCGACAACGCTGGTGTAGCGCCAGGCATTGGTGAGGTCGTTGCGCTTGATGCGCTGCCAGTAGAGCGTCGCATGGGCTTCGTCGAGGAAGCCGCCCGGCTGCTTGTAGTCATAGGTGAGCGACACCCGGTTACGCTCGACGTCCTCGCCCGTCTGATGCGCGCCGGGACGATAATTGCCGGTCAGCGAGACCGTGCTGTTTCGCGTCTGGATCCGGTCGGCGCGCTTGAACAGCTCGGCTGTGAGACCGAAACGATGCGCCTCACCGACCTGCTGATAGATTTTGCCGAGGAAACTGTACTGATTGAAGTCAGCCGGATTCGGCGCGGTGCGGGTCACGCCGATTGATTTGTCGGAGCCCCGGCTGTCGATCTCGTGCCCGTTCCGGAAGCCGCCCTGGAGCAGGACGGAGGTGTTGTTCATGCGCGCTGCGACCGCCGCGCTGCCGAACCAGGCTCTGTCGGTGCTGTCATAGCCGGTCTTGGCGAGCGCCCCGAAGGAGCGGCCGTTGCGAATGAGGTCCTCGGGATCGAGCGTGCGGACCGCAAGCGCTCCGCCGAGCGCCCCGCCGCCGAGCGTGCTGGCGCCGCTGCCACCACGCAACAGATCGAGCGAGAACAATGAATCAAAGTCGAAGGCATTGGCGCCAGCCCGACTGACACGGGTGTCGATCAGGAAGGGCTGACGGATGCCGTCGATCGTCGTCAGCACGCGCGCTCCGTCCAGGCCGCGGACATTGAGCGTGCCGTTCTGGCGGTTGAAGGTGATGCCGGCCTCGACCCGGCTCGACAGGTCGGTCAGGCTCTGGATCTGCTGCCGGTCGAGCTGTGCACGGGTGGTGGTCGTGGTCGTCGGCCCTTGCAACAGCGGGGCTGTCTCGCGCTCGCCCTGCACATTGATCTGGTCGAGCTGCAGCTGATCCGTCGCCGGTGGCGCGGGATTGCGTTGCTGCTGGGCGAGAGCCGGCCCGGCCGCCAGCATCAAGACCCCGAGCGCCACGCCGTGGCGCAGCCTGCTGCAAATCATCCCCATCGCCCGCATCCTATCGGTGAGAAGCAATTCCCCTTGTCAATTGCCTTGCCAAGTCGAATTGCTTTTTATAATGCCTGAAAACTAAGACATGCGCCTTACTTTCACCATCAGCGGTTATTAAAACGCTATTTAACTGTCAATAGACTCTGAGTAGAGCGGAATATTACTTATTTATTGCAATTTTAAACTAAGATTTTCATTGATCTAAACTGAAAGAGCACGCTCCGGGACGGCGCTCATACGGGTTGCCTCGCAAAGCTGTGATGGCCCCGCTCCCGCCGCACTCGTGGTCGTGTATTGCAGCGCGAAAAGCGGCTGGCATCATCGCCTCGTCATAGGGACGGATCACTCTTCATGCTCGACCGCCGGAGATGGCTGATGGGTTCGGGAGCGCTGGCAGCAGGCTTCGCCGGCGGATTCGCGCCTGCCCGCGCCGCCGAGCCTGACGTGATCGTGATCGGCGCCGGTGCCGCGGGTATCGCCGCGGCCAAGCAGCTCCAGGCAGCGGGACGCCCGACCATCGTGCTGGAGGCACGCAGCCGTCTCGGCGGGCGCACCTTCACCGATTCCTCGCTCGGCCCGTCCTATGACGCAGGCGCAATGTTCATCCACTGGGCCGAGCGCAACCCCTGGACCGAGATCGCCCGCGAGCTCGGCGTGCAGACGCCGAACGAAAGCTGGGGCGGCGGCTTCCAGCTCTTCCAGAACGGCAGCCCGATGCCGGCCGGCGATCGCGCCCGCCGCCGCGGCGCCTTCGGCGAGATCGACCGGCGGCTGGAGACGACCGATCTGCACGAGCGCGATCTCTCTGTCGCCGAGCTGCTGAGCGATCTCGGGCCGGACCTCGCGCCCGTCGCCTCCTCCGGCCTGCTGCTCTCGATCGGCGAGGAATCGGCCCGCATCTCGGCCCGCGACTATCAGCGGCTCTGGTCGGGCGAGGACTATGTCGTGCCCAGCGGCTACGGCAATCTCGTCGCCCGCTATGGCGCCGGCTTGGACATCCGCCTGAACCAGCCGGTCACGGCGATCGATTGGAGCGGCTCGCGCATCGCCGTCACCACCGCCTCGGGAACGCTTCGGGCTCGCGCCTGCATCGTCACCGTGCCGGTCGGCGTGCTCAAGGCCGCCTCGATCCGCTTCACGCCGCAGCTGCCCGCGCGCACCCGCGACGCGCTCGCCGGCATCGGCATGGGCGCCCTCACCAAGATCGCGCTCAAGGTCGAGGGGGACCGCTTCGGCGTGGCACCGGGCACGACCTATTTCGAGGCCGGCGCGGCTGGCCGGCTGATCAGCTTCGAGCTCTTCCCCGACAATCGCGACCTCGTCATCGGCTATTGTGGCGGCGATTTCGCCCGCGACCTCTCGACTGCCGGCCCGGGCGCGGCTCGCGAGCAGATCGTCGACCTCCTCGCCGCGATGGTCGGCGGCGACTTCCGCAAGGCAGCCGGCCCGGTCTCCTTCCCGGCCTGGTGGACCGACCCGTTCTCGCACGGCTCCTATTCGGTCTGCCTGCCGGGCCACGCCGGCGCGCGCGACATCCTGGCCGAGCCGATCGGCGGCAGGCTCTGGTTCGCCGGCGAAGCGACCGCCGGCGGCGGCGCCATGACCGCGGGCGGCGCGACCCTTGCCGGCCGCACCGCCGCCGCCGCCGTGGCGCGGCTCAAGGTCTAGGCCCGGAAGCCGAGACCGGCTCAAGCCAGCACAAGGCTTGCCCAACCCGCCCGGTCTTTGCCACCATGGCCGCGCTGGGGATCGATGCGGAGCCTGATGATGCGCCTGTCGCTCGTTCTCGCCGGAGTCCTGCTGGCCTCGCCAGTGCTGGCCGCCGGGCCATATGCCAAGTTCTCGGTCGGTAACTGGGCCGGCGGCGCCTTCACCAACAACCAGACCGGCGACTTCTCCCACTGCGCGGTTTCCGCAAGCTACAAGAGCGGCGTCACCATGCACGCGTCGCTGAACGGCAATTACGGCTGGAACCTGGGATTCTCCAACCGCTCCTGGGGGTTGAAGCCAGGCGATGACGTGCCGATGGAGATGGTCTTCGACCGCAACGACACCGTCCGCATCAATGCCAAGGCGGTGCAGCCGCAGCTCGTCGTCGTGACCATGCCAGCGAACTCCAACATCGTCCGCGCTTTCCGCGGCGCGCAATTCCTCGAAGCCAACATGCTCGGCGCGCGCTACACCTTCCGCCTGACCTCGACCGCCGAGATCATGCCGGCGCTGCTCGACTGCGTGAAGGCGAACGCCAATCTGAAGGTTGCGCCCGGCTCGCCAGCTCCCCCACAAGGCGGCGGTACGACCACGGCCGCCGCAACCGACCCGGCGATCCAGCTCGAGGCCGTGACGCTCGCGACCAATTTCCTGCTGAAGACGCAGCTGCCCGAGCCGAAGGTGCTGAGCGGACCGGAAGCGCCGGCCGGTCTCGGCGGCAACGGCGCCGGCTGGCGGGCCAAGGGCGCGACCGGGCTCGTGCGCGTGCTGGCCAGTCCGAACCAGAAGGATGTCGATGTCGCCGCCGCGGTCTCCGCCGCCGATGCGCGCAGCTGCCAGGGCAAATTCGCTTCGGGCCGGACCACCGATACGGTCGAGGGCAGCAGCGTGCTGCGCGGCTTCTCCTCCTGCGAGAATGGCGGCGACGCCAAATATTCCGAGTTCTATGTGCTGCCGCGCAAGCAGGGTGGCTTCGTGATGTTCTCGGTCGTGACCACCGGAGACGGCGCGCTGCACCAGCAGCGCCGCGCCGATTTTCAGCGGGCCGCGCTGACCTCGGTGCAATGACGGCGCAATGAAGGACTTCCTCGCGAGCTTCTGGCGCTTCGACGGGCGTCTCGCCAGGCTCGCCTATGCCCTCCGCTGCGTCGTGGTCATCGCCGTCTCCTTGCTCCTGCTGATACTGGCCATGGAGGTCTTCGGCCTGACGCCGGCGGAGACATCCGGTCCACTCTTCTTCGTCGAGCCCGTCCCCAACTTCATTGTCACGCTGCTGTTCTATTGGACGGTCATCGCGCTCTCCGCACAGCGCGTGCGGGATATGGGCTTTCCCGTCCTGCCGATCGTCGCGGCGCTGACCGCGCTCGAAGGGCTCGAGAACCTCGTCCTGCCTCGCATCACGGAGGCGCGCCTTCCCGAACCGCTTGAGATGATGACGCCGGTCGGCGGCATTCTCTCGATCGCTGCCTATCTCTGGCTGCTGGTCTGGCCGAGCGCTAGAGCCCGTTCCGATCACCTTGCACCGCAAGTTGATCGGTGATTCCGTCTCTAGAGATCGCGCTCCCAGTTCTGGCCGACCAGATCCTTCCCGAAGGAATGATGCTTCTCCTCCGCCACCAGCCTGAAGCCTTCGGCGATGTAGATGGCGCGGGCGGCATGCAGGATGTCGTTGGTCCATAGCACCATGCGGCGATAACCGGCCGCGCGGGCGAAGGCGATCGCCTCCCGCACCAGGCGCTTGCCGAGGCCGAGCCCCTGCGCACGCGTCTCGACCAGGACGAGCCGCAGCTTGGCGACTTCGCCGCTCTCATGCACGACGAAGGCCGAGCCGACCGGCTCGCCATCCAGCTCGGCGATGAAACAGCGCTCCTGCCCCGGCTTGAACTCGCGCAGGAACTTCGCCGCGATCTCCGCGACCAGCGCCTCGAAACTGATGTCCCAGCCATAGACCTCGAAATAGAGCCTGGCATGAGCCGAGACCACCCAGCCGATGTCGCCGGGGCGGTGCTCGCGGATCGTCACCGAAGGTTGCGGGCTGGCGGCGCCCGACAGCAGCGTCTGAGCCCGCTCCAGCGCCGAGACGAGGCTCGTCTGCTCGCCCGTACCCAGGCGCGACAGGATCGTGCCGGCCTGTCGGCGCGAGGCCTCGTCGAGCGGCGCGAACGCCTCCTGCCCGGCCTGCGTCAGCTTCAGCTCATAGGCGCGGCCGTCACCGTCCGCTTTCGCCCGTTCCAGCCAGCCGAGCTCAATGAAGCGCTTCAGCAGGCGCGAGAGATAGGCCGGATCGAGCCCGAGCTCGCGTGCCAATTCCCCGGCCCGCCAGCCATCGCGCTGCGCCAGTTCGTAGAGTACCCGCCCCTCGGTCAGGCCGAAGCCGGAGCCGTGCAGGTCTCCGCCCAGCGCCCCGATGAAGCGGGTGTGGAAACGGCCGAAACGGCGGATCGCCGCGATGGCGGGCGTATCGATGGCGGGCATGACCGAGCTCCTCGTCCCGCCACGAGAAACGTCATTTAATGGACAGAGTCAACTAAATTATAGAACGCTCCGAAGCGAAGCGTTCACCGCTCCTTAACCTGCCGGGAGCCCAATCGAAGGCTTGGCGGACGCGACGGGTACAAGTGCGATGCGGGTCGATCTTCTGGCCGGAGCCGGCTATGCCGCGCCGGTGCCCTCCTTGCGAACCCCGACCATCCTCGTCTTCGATTCCGGCCTCGGCGGCCTCACCGTGCTGCGCGAGGTCATGCGCCAGCGCCCGGACGCCGATATCGTCTACGCCGCCGACGATGCCGCCTTCCCCTATGGCCGCCTCGATGAGGAGGCATTGGTCGCACGCGTGCTCGCTGTGATGGAGCGCCTCACCGAGCGTTTCCATCCCGATCTCGTCGTCATCGCCTGCAATACCGCTTCGACCCTGGTACTGCCGGCGCTCCGGGCCCGCTTCGCCATCCCCTTCGTCGGCACGGTGCCGGCGGTGAAGCCGGCGTCCGAGCGCACCCGCAGCGGCTTGATCTCGGTCCTGGCGACGCCCGGCACCGTCGCCCGCGACTACACCCATGACCTGATCGAGCGCTATGCCGCGAGCTGCGAGGTCACTTTGGTCGGCGCCCGCAACCTCGCCGCCCTGGCGGAAGCGGCGCTGAAGGGCGAGCCGGTCGACGATGATGCGATCGCCGCCGAGATCGCCCCCTGCTTCGTCGCCCGAAACGGCCGGCGCACCGATGTGGTGACGCTGGCCTGCACGCACTACCCGCTCGTGCTGCCGCGCCTGCTGCGGCTGGCGCCCTGGCCAGTCGAGTGGATCGACCCCGCGCCGGCGATCGCGCGGCGGACAGCGCAATTGCTCGGGCCGGCATCGCCGCGCCAGGAGCATCCCTCGACCGTCGCAGTGTTCACTGACGGCACTCGCCTCTCAGGCCCGGCCCATATCGCACTCGCCGGCTTCGGCCTGGCCCGGATCGAGACCGAGCCGCTGCCGCTCGCAATCTGACCATAATTTGGAACTGTTCTGATCTGGGAGGCCGACGCCGCCGTCTCCACGAGGGAGGACAGAATGAGAAAGCTGATTGTCGCCATCGCCCTGGCCTGCAGCGCGATGTTGCTCGGGCCGGGCCTGACCAGTGAAGCCCAGGCCAAGCCGAAGGGCTGGCACGGGCACAAGGGCCATCACTACGGACACAGTTATGGTCCGCGTCGGCACCATGGCTGGAATCGCGGCCGGCATCTCGGCTGGTACAAGCACCCGCATCACCGCCGCGGCGCCTATTGGCGTTATTGATGCCGGCTCATTGACATCGCGTGCCGTTTCCCCCATAGGCACCTGCGTCGCGCGGCTCCTCACGGGGCCGCGTGGCTTTTTCCGCACCCGTGATCCGCTTCTCTTCGGAGGCCGGATCTGTCGCCCCCTGAGACGGGGACAGGAGGGCGCGGTCCTCAAAATCGCGAACCATAGAGGACACGCGACATGTCGAAGCGCCATGAGGCGAAGTACAAGATTGACCGCCGCCTCGGTCAGAACATCTGGGGCCGTCCGAAGTCCCCGGTCAACCGCCGCGAATACGGCCCCGGCCAGCACGGCCAGCGCCGCAAGGGCAAGCCGTCCGACTTCGGCACCCAGCTGCGCGCCAAGCAGAAGCTGAAGGGCTATTACGGCTCGATCTCCGAGAAGCAGTTCCGCCGCTACTACGCCGAGGCGATCCGCCTCAAGGGCGACTCGGGTGAGAACCTGGTCGGTCTGCTTGAGCGCCGTCTCGACGCGGTGATCTACCGCGCCAAGTTCGTCCCGACCGTCTTCGCCGCCCGCCAGTTCATCAATCACGGCCACATCACCGTGAACGGCAAGCGCGTCAACATCGCCTCGTACCAGGTCAAGCCGGGCGACGTGATCGCGATCAAGGAGAGCTCGCGCCAGCTCGCCATCGTCATCGAGTCGGCCGCCCTCGCCGAGCGCGACGTGCCTGATTACATCGACGCCGACCACACCAAGTCGACCGCCACCTACACCCGCACCCCGACCCTGTCGGACGTGCCCTATGCGGTGCAGATGGAGCCGAACCTGGTCATCGAGTTCTACTCGCGCTGATCACGACCTGCGGGGTGGTCTCCACCCCGCTTCCGGTCTGTTTCAGGAGAGGGCTTCCAGCCCTCTCCTTTTTTATTGCCCGATGCTGGCAACCCTGCTCCAGGCCGGATGGCCGGTAGGGTCCTGCGTCCAGAAGGCGATATCGTCGAACAGGATCGTCTGGCTGACGCCCGGCAGCGCATCGCGATAGATGCCGAAGCGCGGCTGCGTATCGATGAACGGCTTGCCGTCCTTCTTCGTGCCATAGCGGGGATAGCCGAGCACGCCGCGGAATTCGGGGCAGGCGCGGCCATCGAGCCAGAGCCTGAGGCGACTCTCGCCGGCCTGCTGGCTCGGCCGGATCATGACGTTGACGCGATGCCAGCGATCCGCCTCGACCGGCCAGTCGCCGCAGAACTGTGCCTGGCCGAGACTGTCGCCGCAGCTGTCGGTGCCTGCGGTCTTGGCCCGGAACACCGGCTTGCCGTTCTCCGAATCGACCTCGATCTTGAACAGCGGGTTGGCGGCGTCGCAGATCTCCTCGCCGCCCCGGCCCTTCTCGTAGCGCAGGTCGATGTTCTGCTTGATCTGCTGGATCACCGTGCGGTTGCGCCGCGGCGCCCACGGGCTCTCTACCCGGAAGCGGAAGCTGTACCAGCTCGTCGCATCGAAACGGATCAGCTCTCCGGTCATCTGGACCTCCGACCGCTCGGTCGGCGTCGAGCCGGGATTGGGATCGTAGGCGTCGCCGGGCTTCACCGTGATGGCGAGTGCCGGCCTCTCCTGCCCGGCCCGCTCGCCCTCGACGCAGCGGATGCGATCGGCCCGCACCGCCTTGTCGAGCTGGCCCGAGACCTTCCAGTCCTTGGAGTTCAGGCAGCCGGCGGCGAAGCTCGTCTGGAAGGTTGGCGTCGGCGCCTGCGCGAGGCTGGGGCCGCCGATGAACGACATCGCGCAGAAAAACGCCGCAGCTGCACAGCTGCGGCCTATCATAGCCCTCGTCATCGAGCCCTCGCCTGCCATTGTCCGCCGCGAGCTTACCGGCATGGCATCGAGGATCAATCGCCCGCTGCGTCGCTATCGAATCTGCGGAGACGCTCCGCATCGGCGCCATAGTCACCCGCAAGGATGAGCCTGCCGAGGCACCCCGGAGGAACCATCTTGCGCCTGCCCCATCTGCTGCTCGCCGCCCTCATCCTCACACCGTCGCTCGCATATGCCGAGGAGATCAGCATTGCCGGCGTCGGCCAGTCGCGCGACTTCACCTGCAATGGCGAAGACGTCGCGATCACCGGCCAGGGCCATGCGGTCGCGCTCAAGGGCCGCTGCGGCGCGATCGGCGTCCACGGCAGCGGTCATACAGTCAGCTTCGAGGCTTCGACCTCGCTGGCGGTCAGCGGCGCACAGAACAAGGCGACTGGCGGCTCGACCGGCAATGTCACGGTCGAGACTGCCGAGAACACCGTCTCGGCCAAGGTTCATACCGGCGAGATGCCGGCGGTGATCGACGTCTCCGGCGCTGATCACATGATCGCGCTGGAGCTGACCGGGCCGGCGAAGATCGAAGTCGGCGGTGTCAAGAACACCTTGAACTGGACGGCCGCAGCCGCGGTCAAGGCGCCGAGCATCTCGACCTCGGGCGTCGAGAACCGGATCGTCAGGCGCTGAGGGCGCTTCTCAGTCGCTGGTGCTGCTCTCCCAGGTCGCGTGCGTCACACCGGCCAGGCGTTCGATGCGCTCGACCACCGCGTCGAGCTCCTTGCGCTCGACCGCCGTGCTGATCAGCGTCGCGACGATCTCGATCGCCTCTTCGCCGCGCTCCATGGTCTTGATGTCGCCGACCGGATAGTTCGCCTGTTCGAGCAGCTCGACCATCGCCTCGCGCACCGAGGGCAGCGCCTCCGGATCGGTGGTGACGACGACCTCATAGGTCGCCTCCGAGGCCGTCTCGTCGATCGGGCTGCGGTTGATCGCGTTGACGAGCGGCCGCAGCAAGGTGTTGCCGGCGATGACGAAGACCGTCACCAGCGCGCCCTCTGCCACCATGTCGGCGCCGGTGCAGGCGCCGACCGCAGCGGCGCACCAGAGCGTCGCCGCCGTGTTGAGGCCGCGGACGTTCATGCCCTCCTTCATGATCACGCCAGCGCCCAGGAAGCCGATGCCGGAGACGACATAGGCGATGACCCGGATCGCGCCGTCAGCGCCGGCGATGCGCATGGCGAGATCGACGAAGGCCGCGGCCCCGACCGCGACCAGCACCGTGGTGCGCAGGCCGGCCGTGCGCTGCCGGTACTGCCGCTCGGCCCCGATCAGCGCGCCGAGCACGAAAGCTGCCAGCAGGCTGACCACCGAATCGAGGAAAGGATAGAGCTCGAAGGTCTGGATGAAGCGCATGCGCCTGCCCCGGTGACGGCGGCGCGCTTCCGATCGCAGCGGCCTCGCCGCCTATAGCGGGCGGGATGTGACGGTTCAATGAAGGGGCGGGACCGCCCTCACGCGTCCACTGAGGGTCTTGATTCAACGTCTCAGCCGGATATGCCAGCGCCCTGATCCGACTCGTGAATACAGGCCTGCAGCCCGCCCGGCGCCTCTCCGCAAGTCCATGACGTTGCGTCGCGACTCAGGCTAGCGTCCTGATCCCGCCACTGGGATCAACGCGCCATGAAGACGCTCATCCTCGCAGTCCTCGCCATCGGCCTTGCCAGCCCCGCCTTCGCCCAGAGCCAAAGCTGTACTGCCCAGGCCGCCGAGAAGAAGCTCGCAGGCGCCGCCAAGACCAGCTTCGTCGCCAAATGTGAGAAGGATGCCGGCGCAGCCTGCGACAAGCAGGCAGCCGACAAGAAGCTGGCGGGCGCCGCCAAGACCAGCTTCACGACGAAATGCGTCAAGGACGCCATGGGTACCTGAACCCTCTTCTAGCCCTCATCCTGAGGAGCAGCCTTAAGGCTGCGTCTCGAAGGATGCTCCAGAAGGCTCCGGAACCAGCGAGATCATCCTTCGAGACAGCCGCTGACGCGGCCTCCTCAGGATAAGGGCTTGTGGGGCCCAAATAAGAAGGGCGGCCCTGCCGGGCCGCCCTTCTCCTTTCAGAACCTTGAAAATTCAGCCGCGATCGTCATCGTCATGGCCACGGTCGCGCCAGCGGCGCGGGCCGCGGTCGTCGTCGCGGCGATCATCGCCGCGGCCGTGCCATTCCATCCAGCGCCCGCGCATCTCGCGCATACGCTCGCGCCCTTCCGACATCGCCTGGCGCACGGCCCGGCGCGCCACGGTCTTCTGCTCGTCGCTGAAAGTGGACCAGAGCGGGCGGACTGCATCCGCGAGTTCCTTGCTGCGGGCAGCGCGCTCGCCCTGGCGGGTCGCCCTCATGTCGAGCCGTTCCATGATGTCGGCATCGCGGTAGTGCTCCCGCTGCTCGCGCATCTTGCCGAAGCGCTCGCGGCGTTCCTCGGCATTGCGCTTGATCAGCACCTCCAGCTTCTCGAAAGCCGGCACCTGCTCGGGCTTCAGCTTGAGGTCGGTGCGCAATTGGGCGAGGCGCTCGTTCATCCGGGCCGTGGCGCGCTCGGCCTGGCGCTGGCGCCATTCCTCGCGTCGATCGGAGCGGTCGCCGCGTTCGGCGCGGTCGCCGCGCGGCTCGCTCTGCTGCTGCGCCGGCGGAGTGCTGCCGGGCGCGGGCGGGATCGGCTGCGGCTGGGCCATGGCCAGCGTCGCCGCGATGGCCGCGGCGCTGGAGGCGGCGATGAGGGCGATGCGTTTCATGAAAGCTCTCCGTCTGTTTCCGTCGAATACGGTTCGCTGGCGGGTCTCGAAGCCGGGTCGCGATATCGCCACGGTGCCGTAGCCGGCCTGACCCGGCCATGGCGCGCGCATGACAAGATCGTAATGTCGGCATGACGCGCCGGCGAGCGGGAAGTTCCCATCGAGTCGCCGCGGCAAACCGAATCGGCGCACCATGCGGCCCGGCGTCAACGCGACGAGACGACAGCGAGCCTCAGCCATGCGCAATCTGATCACCGATGTTCGCGGCGTTCTCGTGGGCAATGCCGAGGATGCCGTTGCAGCGACCGGCGTCACCGTCGCTCTGTTCGAGCGGCCGAGCATCGCCTCGGTCGCGGTGCTCGGCGGTGCACCGGGCACACGCGACACCGCGCTGCTCGAGCCGGGCATGACGGTCGAGCATGTCGACGGCATCGTCCTCTCCGGCGGCTCCGCCTGGGGACTGTCGGCGGCTGACGGCGTCATGGCCCGGCTGGCGGAGGAAGGGCGAGGCTTCCCCGTTGGCAGCTATCGCGTGCCGATCGTGCCGCAGGCGATCCTGTTCGACCTCGCCAATGGCGGCGACAAGCCCTTCGCCCGCGGCGATGGCGAGGCGCCTTATCGCGAGCTCGGGCGGCTCGCCGCCACGCAGGCCGGCAAGGAGTTCGCGCTCGGCACCACCGGCGCCGGCTTCGGCGCGACGACGAAGACGCTGAAGGGTGGGCTCGGCTCGGCCAGCGCGATCGCCGCAACCGGCCAGGTCGTCGGCGCGCTGGTCGCGGTCAACGCCGTCGGCACGGCGACGATCGGCGATAGCCAGCACTTCTGGGCCGCGCCTTATGAGCAGGGCGGCGAATTCGGCGGCCGCGGCTGGCCGGCGACGATTCCTCCGGAGGATCTCGCCTTACGCTTCAAGGGCGGTCCGGGCGCCAACACCACCATCGCTCTGGTCGCGACCGATGCGGTGCTGACCAAGGCGCAGGCCAAGCGCATGGCGCTCTGCGCCCATGACGGGTTGGCGCGGGCGCTACGGCCGGTGCATGCCCCGCTCGACGGCGACGTCGTCTTCGCCGCCGCGACCGGCCATAGCGGCGCCCCATCCGACGCCTATGCCCTCACCGAGCTCTGCGCCACCGCCGCCGACGTGCTGGCGCGCGCCGTGGCGCGGGCGGTATATTCAGCCAGCGCCCTGCCCTTTGCGGGCGCCAAGCCGGCCTGGCGCGACAGGTTCGGCGCATAGGCGGGGGCGCAACGCCCCCCGAACGCGAGGGAACGAAGCGATGGCGACCGTCCGCTATTTCGTGACTGACGTTGACGAAGCTGCACGGTTCTATGTCGACAGGCTCGGCTTCAGCGTGAAGCAGCAGTTCGGGCCCGCCATGGCGATCCTCGAGCGCGGCGACCTCGAGCTCTGGCTCGCCGGCCCCGGCGCCTCGGCCTCGCGGGCGATGCCGGACGGAGGCAAGCCGATCCCCGGCGGCTGGAACCGCTTCGTCATCGAGGTCGAGAATCTGACGGAACTCGTCGAGGCTCTGCGCCGCAAGAGCGTGCCTTTCCGCAACGAGATCGTGACCGGGCCGGGTGGCAAGCAGATCCTCTGCGAGGACCCGTCGGGCAATGTGGTCGAGCTCTTCGAGCCGGCCTGAGAGCCGCCGTTCGCCTCGCCCCATCCAGATGGAAACGGGAGGGCTCGCGCCCTCCCGCACTGGTCACCGGTTGTCGGCCTGCGCTCGGACGCCGAGGCGTCCGAGCCGCGAGATCCGATAAGGGCCGCCTTCGCGTGACTCGATCAGCCGTTTTCGCTTGAGTCCGGCGAAGATCGCGAGCGTGCAGTCGCTCAGGACGTAGCCTTCATGGGTGAAGCAGTCGATGTGATGGATGCGGCCGTCCTCGCCGCGAAGATGGCGGATCTGTCCGCCACGGGCCAGCACGTGCAGCACGCGCTGCTCGCCCCGCGAAATGTTCATGTTGGTAGAGCCTGTGCATGGAACCATGACAAGCGCAGCAGTGAAGGCGGGCCTTGGGCTCCGCTCTCTCACCCGGCGCTGGATCAGGTCTCGCCGCAGCGAAACCTCACCGGGTTCCCACAGTCTCCAACATAAAACCCTCTTGCACTTCGCGCGGACGCCTCGCGTCCGGGGAGGAGGCGTTTAGGCGAGTGCCCGCCCCCCGTCAATGCCGCGCAGCCGTGCGAAGCCGTTTCACGCCCGCCCCCGGATGCGCTATGGACACGCCATGTCGACCGATGATTTCCTCGCCCGCTTCGGCGCCGCCGGCCAGCGCCAGCCCGATCCCGTCGCCGCCGCCCAGCAGGCGATGCGCAATCCGCTGCCGAAGCGCTTCTACGAGAAGGCCGGCGTGCTGGAGCGCGACGGGCTGTTCCATGTCGCGCTCGACGGGCGCACCGCCCGCACCCCGGCCCGCAAGCCGCTCGCCGTCGCTTCGCGCCCCGTCGCCGAGGCGCTCGCGGCCGAATGGGACGCCCAGACCGGAGAGATCGATCCGTCGCGCATGCCGTTGACCCGGCTGGTCAACTCGGCGCTCGACGGCGTCGCCGACCAGCATGAGGCCGTCCGCGCCGAGATCGTCCGCTATGCCGGCAGCGATGCGCTCTGCTACCGCGCCGGCGAGCCGGAAGCGCTGGTCGCGCGGCAGGATCAGGTCTGGAATCCGCTGATCGCGGCGCTCGAAGAGCGGATCGGCGGCCGTTTCGTCATGGCGCAGGGCGTCGTCTTCGCGCAGCAGCCGCAGGCGGTGCTCGACGCCGTGGCCAAGCGCGTCGCCGCGATCCCCTCCCCGGTCGCGCTCGCCGGCGCCCACAACGTCATGACCCTGACGGGCTCGACGATTCTGATGCTGGCGCTGGCGGAAGGCCTGATCGACCCCGAGGCTGCCTGGGCCGCCGCCCATCTCGACGAGGATTACCAGAGCGGGATCTGGGGGCAGGACGAGGAGGCTGCCGAGCGCCGCGCCACCCGCCGCAAGGAATACGACGCCGCCGTGCTGCTGCTGACGAAAGGCTAGAGGCGATGATCCCGGGCGCGCCCAAGGCCGACAACCCGGAAGACTATCTCGCCCAGCTCGATGGCTGGCGGCTGGCGACGGTCGAGGCCCTGCGCGCCGCGGTGAAGGCGGCAACTCCGCTCGACGAGCGGATCAAGTGGACGCATCTGGTCTATTTTTCGAACGGGCCAGTGCTGCTGATCCGAGCTGAAGCCGCGCGCGTGCTCTTCGGTTTCTGGCGCGGCAAGCGCCTCCGCCATATCGAGCCGCGGCTGAAGCCAGGCGGCAAGTTCGAGCTCGCCACCATGGTGCTGCGCGAGGGCGATACGATCGACGCGACAATCGCGACCGAGCTGGTGCGTGCCGCCGTCGCGCTCAATCGCGAGATCGGCGACCCGAGCAAGCCGAGCGCCTGATCAGGCGGCCTCCGCCGGCGCTTCGGTCAGCACGCGATCGATCAGCCCCCAGTCCCGCCCCTCCTCGGCGGTCATGAAGCGGTCGCGATCGAGCGTGCGCTCGACCTCCTCCTCCGTGCGCCCGCAATGCTCGGCATAGAGCCGGATCATCCGCCGCTTGGTCTTCTGGATCTCCTCGGCCTGGATCAGGATGTCGGAAGCCTGCCCCTGCGCGCCGCCGAGCGGCTGGTGGACATGCAGGCTGGCATTGGGCAGCGCCGCCCGCTCGCCCGGCTCGCCGGCCATCAGGAGGAAGGAGCCCATCGAGCGGGCCGTGCCCATGCAGAGCGTATGCACCGGCGAGCGGATATAGCGCATCGTGTCGTAGATCGCGAAGCCGCTGGTGACGACGCCGCCCGGCGAGTTGATGTAGAAATGCACAGGCCGCTTCGGGTTCTCGGCCTCCAGGAACAGCAATTGCGCGCAGATCAGCGCGGCGCTGCCATCGTTGACCTCGCCGTTCAGGAAGATGATCCGCTCGCGCAGCAGACGCGAATAGATGTCGAAGGAGCGCTCCCCGCGCGTCGACTGTTCGACGACCATAGGGACGAGCTGCATCGTGCCGTGCATCGACGACCTCCTCAGGTTTCGGATTGTTGATGAACTGGCTCGCGAGCCGCGTCAGGCGGCGCGCAGCATCAGCGGCTGATTGCTGTTGGCGGGCGCTGGCGGCTGGCTCAGCCTCGCATCGGTCAGGCTATGAATGATCCGCAGTTCCGTCCCGCCCTCGTTCGGTGCGAGCTGGAAGATCACGACGCTTTCGAGGAAGGGCGGCTCCTCCTCCCTCAACCGATAGCGCATCTCCTCGCCCGGCACGGCCGAGATCGCTTCGACCTCGGCCGGCAGCCAGCGCTCGCGGAAGGCGGGAATGCTGAGCGCCCGCCAGACCTTCTCGGGAGGCGCTTCGAGCTGATATTCGAAGACCAGCTGCTTGGTGCGTTCCTGAATGTCGCTCTCGCTCATTGGTCCATGTCCCGCAGCAGATCCTTGAGGGCGTCGATGCGCGCCGGCCAATAGGCGCGGTATTTCGCCAGCCATTGCGCGATCAGGGCAAGCCCGTCCGGATCGACCTCGTAATTGACGAAGCGGCCCTGCCGCTCCTCCCGCACCAGCCCGGCAATGCGCAGCACGGCGAGATGCTGTGACATGGCCGGCTGGCTGATCGCCATGCCCTCGCGCAAGGCGCTGGCATTCATGCCGCCGGAAGCGAGCTTCTCAAAGATCGCCCGGCGGGTCGGGTCGGCCAGCGCCTTGAAGATGTCCTGCTCCATGGACAATACATAAGCATACACTTATTTGATTCGCAAGCAGCCTCGAACCGCCCGTCAGCTCACGAGGATGGGATAGAGCGAGGCGGCGAGCAGCAGCGCCATGACGATGTTGAACACGCGCTGGCGGGCCGGATCGGCCAACAGGCCGCGCAACAGCGTGCCGCCGACCGCCCAGACGGCGATGCAGGGTCCATTGACCAAGGCGTAGACGATCACGACAATCGCGAGGTTGAGGAAATAGCCCTCGGTCGGCGTGTAGGCGGCGACCGCTCCGACCGCCATGATCCAGGCCTTGGGATTGACCCATTGGAAGGCCGCAGCCGCCGGAAAGCTGAGCGGCGGAGCCGCCTCGGCTCCAGGCCCCATGGGCGCCGAACGGGCGATCTTCCAGGCGAGATAGAGCAGATAGGCGCTGCCGGCATAGCGCAGGACGTCGTGCAGGACAGGGATCGCGCTGAACAGGCCGCCAAGCCCGAGCCCGACCGCCAGCACGAGCCCGGAAAAGCCGAGATTGATCCCGAACAGCAGCGGCAGGCTGGCGCGGAAGCCGTGATTGGCGCCGGAAGCCAGCAGCAGCGTGTTGTTCGGCCCCGGCGTGATCGAGGTCACGAAGGCGTAGCCGATGAAGGCGAGCAGCAATTGCGGCGTCATGTCCGGTCCAGCGTTTGAAAGTGCCGCGCCGGTGATTGTGTATGTGACACTTCTTGCCTAGGCTAAAAAGTGTCTCGTGACGCAATTTGTAAGGTGATATGCTCCTCGCTTCACCCTGGCAGCCCCGACTCGCGGATGGCAGCGGCTCCGCCAGCGAGCGGCTGGTCGACGCGCTCGCCCGTGACATCGCCGAAGGCTCGCTCCCGCCGGGCGCGCGCCTGCCGGCCCACCGTCCCCTCGCCTGGCAGCTCGATATCGGCATCGGCACGGTGACCAAGGCCTATGCCCAGCTCGAACGCCGCGGCCTCGTCCGCAGCGTCCGCGGCCGCGGCATGTTTGTCGCCGGCCTGTCTCAAGCGACAAGCCGCACGATCGATCTCAGTATCAACGTGCCACCGCAGCAGCTGAGCGACCGCCTGCTCGCCGCCAGCCTGAGCGATCTCGCAAGGCGGCTCGACGCCGACAGCTTCGGCGCCTATGCCACGCCGGCCGGAAGGCCGGAACATCGCACACTGCTGGCACGCTGGCTTGCTGCGACCGGGCTCGCCGCCGCTCCCGAGCGGCTGCTGATCTGCAATGGCGCCCAGCATGCGCTCGCGATCGCATTCGCGATCACCTGCGGCCCGGACACCGAGCTTCTGACCGAGGCGCTGAGCTATCCCGGAGCGATCGCCCTCGCCCACCGGCGTGGCCTGCGGCTGACCGGCCTCGCCATCGATGCAGAAGGCCTCGTCCCGGCGGCGCTCGACCACGCCTTGCATCAGGTCAAGAAGGCTGGGCGGCGCGCCGTGCTCTACATCACACCGACCCTGCACAATCCGACGACGGCGACGATGAGCGAGGCGCGGCGCCGCGAGATCGCGAGGCTCTGCCGCGCCAATGACGCGGTGATCGTCGAGGACGATATCCATGCCGCTCTGGCCGAGCCGGGTACGATATCGATCGCCGCGCTCGCTGCAGAGCGGACGCTGCATGTCTCCGGCCTGTCGAAGGTGCTGAGCCCCGGCCTGCGCATCGGCTCGCTGCTCGTCCCCGAGCCCTGGCTGGAGCCGGCCCTCGCCGAGCTCGCCGCCACCTGCACCATGGCGTCCCTGCTCTCCTGCCTGATCATGGAACGCTGGCTCAGCGAGGACACCGCCGCTTCCGTCGCGCGCTCGATCCGCGACGAGGCCGGCCGCCGCGTCGCTATGGCGCGCGCGCTCCTGCCGCCGGAGATCGCCATGAGCTCGGGCAATGGCTTCCATGTCTGGCTGCCGATGGCAGCGGAGCGGGCGAAAGCCCTGCCGGCTCGTGCCGCCGCCTCCGGCATCCTGCTACCGGATCCCGAAATCTTCCTAGCCGACGCGCAGGCTCCCTCCTGGGGGATGCGGCTCAGTCTCGGCGGCCCGAAGCTCGACAGGCTGCAGGATGCGCTTGTCAGCCTGCGCGACCTGCTTCTCGACAGCGGCGCCGCTCCGCAGGGCCGGGCGATGCCGTGATCGGCCTCGCGGTGCACAAAACTCCAGCCGCATGCTGCGAAGGCCGCAATGGACTTCGCCTGCAGCGCCGCTTAAGCGGGAAACAAGACCTTTAAAGACCGCGCCCGGGAGGCTCTTGATGAAGGACATCCTCGAACAGCTCGAAGACCGGCGCGCGGGCGCTCGTCTGGGCGGCGGCGAAAAGCGCATCACAGCGCAGCACAAGCGCGGCAAGCTCACCGCCCGCGAGCGCATCGAGCTCCTGCTCGACAAGGACTCCTTCGAGGAGTTCGACATGTTCGTGCAGCACCGCGCCGTCGATTTCGGCATGGACAAGGCCGAGAAGATCCCCGGCGACGGCGTCGTCACCGGCTGGGGCACGGTCAACGGCCGCACCGTCTTCGTCTTCTCCAAGGACTTCACCGTCTTCGGCGGCTCGCTCTCCGAGACCCACGCCCAGAAGATCATCAAGATCCAGGACATGGCGCTGAAGATGCGCGCCCCGATCGTCGGCCTGTTCGACGCCGGCGGCGCCCGCATCCAGGAGGGTGTCGCGGCGCTCGGCGGCTATGGCGAGGTCTTCAAGCGGAACGTTCAAGCTTCGGGTGTCATCCCGCAGATCTCGGTGATCATGGGCCCCTGCGCCGGCGGCGACGTCTATTCGCCGGCGATGACCGACTTCATCTTCATGGTC
Source organism: Rhizobiales bacterium 2SD (assembly GCA_005502805.1). Taxonomy (GTDB): domain Bacteria; phylum Pseudomonadota; class Alphaproteobacteria; order Rhizobiales; family Beijerinckiaceae; genus Allobosea. The sequence goes on from SCMY01000007.1 coordinate 98,378, forward strand.
CGTGACACCAGCTACATGTTCGTCACCGGCCCGGAGGTGGTGAAGACCGTCACCAACGAGACCGTGACCTCCGAGGAGTTAGGGGGCGCCAAGGTCCACACCTCGAAGTCCTCGGTCGCCGACGGCTCCTTCGAGAACGATGTCGAGGCGCTGCTGCAGGTGCGCCGCCTGATCGATTTCCTGCCGGCCAACAACACCGTCGGCGTGCCGGAATGGCCGAGCTTCGACGTGCCTGATCGCGTCGACATGAGCCTCGACACGCTGGTCCCGGACAATCCGAACAAGCCCTACGACATCAAGGAATTGATCCTGAAAGTCGTCGACGAGGGCGATTTCTTCGAGATCCAGGAGGCCTACGCGAAGAACATCGTCACGGGCTTCGCCCGGATCGAGGGCCGCACCGTCGGCATCGTCGCCAACCAGCCGATGGTGCTGGCCGGCGTGCTCGATTCCGACGCCAGCCGCAAGGGCGCGCGCTTCGTGCGCTATTGCGACGCTTTCGAGATCCCGATCGTCACTTTGGTCGACGTCCCCGGCTTCCTGCCCGGCACGGCGCAGGAATATGGCGGCCTGATCAAGCACGGCGCCAAGCTGCTCTTCGCCTACAGCGAATGCACGGTGCCGCTGGTCACGATCATCACCCGCAAGGCCTTTGGCGGCGCCTATGACGTGATGGCCTCCAAGCATATCGGCGCCGACGTCAACTATGCCTGGCCGACGGCGCAGATCGCGGTGATGGGCGCCAAGGGCGCGGTCGAGATCATCTTCCGCGGCGGCGACGCCGAGACGATCGCGCGCCAGACCAAGGAATACGAGGACCGCTTCATGTCCCCCTTCGTCGCGGCCGAACGCGGCTATATCGACGAGGTGATCATGCCGCATTCGACGCGCCGCCGGATCGCCCGCGCCCTCGCCATGCTCCGCACCAAGAGCGTCGAACGCCCCTGGCGCAAGCACGACAATATCCCGCTCTGAGCGGGATTCCGGCGCCGGGGCGGCCTCACATCAGGCCCGGCAGCTCCGCCGCCAGCGCATCGATCGCGACGCGCACCTTCGGCGGCAGATGCGGCGTCTGCAGCCAAAGCGCGTGGACGTCATAGGGCAGCCGTCCCTCCTCCGGCAGCAACTCGACCAGCTCCGCGGCCTTGAGCCGCTCGCGCACCAGCCAGGACGGCAACCAGGCGAGGCCCATGCCGAGCACGGCGGCGTCGGCGATCGCCTCGAGATTGTCGAGCCGCAAACGATGCCGCGGCATCACCTCCACCGGCGGCCCTTCCTTGCGCGGAAACAGCCAGGGACGCACACCGCCGGAGCGGCGATAGATCAGCGCGTCATGATCGGCGAGATCGGCGAGCTGCGCCGGTGCTCCATGGGCTTCTACATAGGACGGCGCGGCGCAGACGATCATGCGCTGGCGGGCAACGCGGCACGTCACGAGATTGGCCGCATCGTGGAGCTCACCGGTGCGGATGGCGAGGTCATGCCCACCTTCGGCCAGATCGACGAAGCCATCGCCGAAAGCGAGGTCGAGCTCAAGCTGCGGATGGCGGCGCGCGAGAGCGAGCAGGATCGGCATCACGCAGCAGCGGCCGAACAGCACCGGCAGCGCCACCCGCAGCTTGCCGCGCGGCTCGCCCAACTGGTCGGCGGCGAGCGCATCCGCCGCCTCGGCTTCGGCCAGCACGGTCCTGCAGCGCTCGTAATAAGCGCGGCCGAACTCGGTCAGGCTCTGCCGGCGCGTCGTCCGGTTGAGCAGGCGAACGCCGAGCCGCTCTTCCAGGAAGCGGACATGCTTGCCGACCATCGGCGCCGACAGGCCGAGCGCCGCGGCGGCCGCGGCAAAGGAGCCGAGATCGACCGCCCTGACGAAGACGGCCATGCTGGTGAGACGATCCATCATTCCAAATCAATAGTTCCGATTATCGATCACTAAGCGCAATTTATCGCAGGATCACGCGCTGCCATAGCTCATTCATTCGCTCTGATTTGGAGTTTTTGAGCATGGCCCGCACGATCCGCTTCCACCGCCATGGCGGCCCCGAGGTCCTGACCATCGAGGATATCGACGTCGCGCCGCGTGGCCCCGGCGAGGTCCGGATCCGGACCAGAGCGCTCGGCCTCAACCGCGCCGAAGCCCTGTTCCGCTCCGGCACCTATATCGAGCAGGCGCAGTTCCCGTCGGGCATCGGCCTTGAAGCCGCAGGCCTGATCGAAAGCGTGGGGACAGACATTGAAGGCCTCTCGCCGGGCGATGCCGTCAGCCTGGTGCCGCCGCGCTCGATGGTGAGTTCACCGGTGCATGGCGAGCTCGTCACCGTCCCGGCCGAGCTCGCGATCAAGCACCCGCCGACGCTGAGCTGGGAGGCGGCCGCGGCGAGCTGGATGCAGTATCTCACCGCCTATGGCGCGCTGATCGACATCGCCCGCCTCGGCCGCGGCGAGCATGTGGTGATTACCGCAGCGTCGAGCAGCGTCGGCCTCGCCGCGATCCAGATCGCCAACCGGGTCGGCGCGATCCCGATCGCGGTGACGCGGACCTCGCGGAAGGCGCCGGCGCTGCGCGAGGCTGGCGCGGCCCATGTCATCGCCTCGGCCGAGGAGGAACCGGAAAACAAGCTGAGGGAGATCGTCGGCGCGGATGGCGTCAGAGTCGTCTTCGATGCCGTCGCCGGCCCGGCCTTCCTGCCACTGACCGGCGCGATGGCGCGCGGCGGCATCCTGATCAGCTATGGCGGCCAGAGCCCGGAGGCGACGCCCTTCCCGCTCTTCAACGTGCTGAGCAAGAACCTGACGCTGCGCGGCTATCTCGTCCACGAGATCACCGGCGATCCCGAACGCCTCGCCGCCGCCAAGGCCTTCATCCTGGAAGGTTTATGCGATGGCTCGCTGAAGCCGATCATCGCCCGGACCTTTCCATTCGAGGAGATCGTCGAGGCGCACCGCTACCTCGAATCGAACGAGCAGTTCGGGAAGATCGTGGTGACGCTCTAAAGGCCTACATCTTCAATCGGTTAGGCTTCGACATCAAACATCGTGTCATCCCGGGCGCAGCGAAGCGCAGACCCGGGATCCATTCCTGGGCCTACCCAATCAAGGTTCCGGAATGGGTCCCGGGTCTCCCTCCGGTCGCCCGGGACGACTCGCGCTTTTTGGCCGGTACTGAAAACCTCTCTCAGCTCCAGCGCCTGAACACCACGCTGGCATTAACGCCGCCGAAGCCGAAGCCATTCGAGATGGCGTGCTCGATCGGAAGCGGCCGCGCCGTCTTCGCCACCAGATCGAGCCCGGCGGCCTCTTCGTCCGGGTTCTCGAGGTTGAGCGTCGGCGGCGCGATCTGGTCGCGCAGGGCGAGGATGGTGAAGACCGCCTCCAGCCCGCCCGCCGCGCCGAGCAGATGGCCGGTAGCGGACTTCGTCGCGCTGATCGCGATACCGCCCTCGCTGCCGAACACGGCCTTGATCGCAGCGAGCTCGCCGCGGTCGCCGACCGGCGTCGAGGTCGAGTGGGCGTTGAGATGGGCGACATCGCCGGGCTTGAGGCCCGCCTGCTTCAGCGCCGTCTCCATCGCTCGGCGCGCGCCCGAGCCGTCCTCGGGGCCGGAGGTGATGTGATAGGCATCGGCGCTGGTCCCGTAGCCGGTGAGCTCGGCGAGTATGGTTGCGCCGCGCGCCTGCGCATGCTCCAGCGCCTCGATCACCAGGATGCCGGCGCCCTCGCCCATGACGAAGCCGTCGCGGTCGCGGTCGAAGGGGCGCGAAGCCTTTTCCGGCTCGTCGTTGAAGCCGGTCGAAAGCGCCCGTGCCGCGGCGAAACCGCCGAGTGCGACGAGATCGACGCAGGCCTCGCTGCCGCCGCAGAGCGCAATATCGACCTCGCCGGCCCGGATCATCCTGGCAGCATCGCCGATCGCCTGCACGCCGGCGGCACAAGCCGTGACCGGCGCACCGATCGGTCCCTTGAAGCCATGGTCGATCGAGACATGGCCGGCCGCCAAGTTGACCAGGAAGGACGGCACGGTGAAGGGCGAGAGCCGGCGCACGCCGCGCTGGTCGGTGGTCCGCACCGCCTCGGCGATCGCCGGGAAGCCGCCAATGCCCGAGGCGATCACCGTCGCGGTGCGCTCGCGCTCGGCCTCGTCCTGCGGCTGCCAGCCGGCCTGGGCCAGCGCCTCCTTGGCCGCGACCAGCGCGAACTGGATGAAGCGATCCATCTTGCGCTGGTCCTTGGGCGCGATCGCGACGTCGGGATCAAAACCGCCCTCATTGTCCTCGGCCTTGCCGGGCACGAGCCCGGCGACCTTCGCCGGCAGGGTCTCAGCGACTGCATCGGGCAAACGGCGCAGGCCCGAGCGGCCAGCGAGCAGCCGCTGCCAGGCAAGCTCGGCGCCGCAGCCCAGAGGCGAGACGACGCCCAGCCCGGTGACGACGATGCGGTGCATGAAAGGCTCCTGGTTCATCTGGCTTGGGTGGCGGCCTGGCGCGCGGCAAGGCGCTCACGCAGGTCGTTGCTGGCGCGCGGCCCGGCGATGACGGTGGCGCTGTCCGCAGTGACCGGCTGCAGGGTCGCCGCGTCGACGACGATCGGTGTGATCGGCCGGCCGGTGCCGCGCTCGGCCAGCAGCAGCGAGGCGCCTTCCGGCGCGAGGTGCCGGTTGGCGAAGCCGATCAGCGCCACGACGACCGGGAAGACGTCGCGCCCCTTCTCGGTCAGGACATACTCATAGCGCTTCGGCCGCTCGCTATAGAGCCGCCGCTCGAACAGCCCGCTCTCGGTGAGATGCTTCAGCCGGCGCGTCAGCATGTTCGGCGCAATGCCGAGACTGCGCTCGAATTCGTCGAAGCGGGTCAGCCCCTGCAGGGCATCGCGCAGGATCAGGATGCTCCACCACTCGCCGACGGTCTCGACGGCAAGGGCGCAGGGGCATTCGGTGAGCGGAGCGAGCTTGGGTTGCATGGCTCGGCTCGCTACCGCAGTCACTATCTTTTTGCAAGTCAGGATGCCAACGGAGCGCGCCGCCATGCCCCCGTCAATCCAACGTGCTCCTGAAGCGCAACAGCGCAATGCCGGCATAGAGCGGCACGAAGGCGGAGAGATAGAACACCTCAAGGCCGATATCGCCGAGATCCGCCCCCTTCAGCATGATCGCGCGGACCACGCGCAGGAAATGCGTCAGCGGGAAGATCTCGCCGAGCCACTGCGCCCAGAGCGGCATGCCGGCATAGGGAAACATGAAGCCCGACAGCAGCAGCGACGGCAGGAAGAAGAAGAAGGTGAGCTGCATCGCCTGCAGCTGCGTGCGCGCCATGGTCGAGATCGTGTAGCCGAGCAGCACCAGAGCCAGCACGAAGATGGTGACGCAGGTCAGCAGCAAGCCGAGGCTGCCGAGGAAGGGCACGCCGAAGAGCAGCTTCGCCGCGCTCAGCACCACCGCGACCTGGACGCTGCCGACCGCGAGATAGGGCAACACCTTGCCAAGCATGATTTCGCCCGGCGTCGCCGGCATGGCGAGCAGGTTCTCCATGGTGCCGCGCTCGATCTCACGGGTCAGCGCCATCGCCGTCATCATCACCATCGTCATCTGCAGGATGACGCCGAGCAGGCCTGGCACGATGTTGTACTGGGTGATGCCCTCCGGATTGTAGCGCCGGTGCACCACGAAGGAGAGCGCACTCTCGCTCTGCTCGCGCTTCAATTCGTCGGTGCCGAGCGCCCGCGTCAGCGCCCGACTGGCGATGGTCTGCAACGCGCCGACCGCATTGCTCGACGCCGCCGGGTCGGTCGCATCGGCCTCGACCAGGATGCGTGGCTCGTCGCCGCGCTCGACCCGCATGCCGAAATCGCTGGGAATGGTGACGAGGAAGGAGATCGCGCCGCGCGCCATCAGGCTCTCGGCCTCGGCCGCGCTCTCAGGCCGCTTCGCGAAGCGGTAATAGCCGGAGACTTCCAGCGCCGCGACGACCGAGCGTGTGTAGCGATCCTGCCCCAATGCCAGAACCGCCGCCGGCAAGCCCTTGGGATCGTTGTTGATCGCATAGCCGAACAGCAGCAGCTGGACGATCGGCACCACCAGCATCATCGCGAAGGTGATGCGGTCGCGCCGCATCTGCACGAACTCCTTGGCGAGCACGGCGCCGAGCCTGCCGGGTGAGAACAAGGCGAGCGCGCTCATGCCGCTCTCCCTTCGGCCTGGGCCTTCGCCATGAACTGGATGAAGACATCCTCCAGGCTGGTCGCATCCGGCTCGACGCTGATGCCGGGGCGGCCCTTCAGGGTCGCAAGCGCTGCTTCGAGCTTGGCCTGATCGGTGCCGACGACATGCAGCGTCGTCCCGAACGGCGCGACCTGCTCGACGCCGTCGGTCTTCGCGAGCTCGGCGATCTCGGCCGGCTTCAATGCGCCATGGACGACATAGGTCGAGAGGCCCGAGCCTTTCACCACTTCGTCGACCGTGCCGGTCGCCAGCATTCTGCCATAGGCGATATAGCCGATACGGTGGCAGCGCTCGGCCTCGTCCATGTAGTGGGTCGAGACCAGCACGGTCAGCCCATCGCCGGCGAGCCGGTGGATCTCGTCCCAGAATTCGCGTCGCGCCTTCGGATCGACGCCGGCGGTCGGCTCGTCGAGCAGCAGCAGTTTCGGCTGGTGCATGATGCAGGCGGCGAGCGCGAGGCGCTGCTTCCAGCCGCCCGAGAGCGTGCCCGCGAGCTGGTCCTTGCGCGAGGTCAGCCCGAGACTGTCGAGCGTGCGCGCCACGGCCTCCTCGACCGGCTTCAGCGCATAGAGCCTGGCGACGAAGGTCAGATTCTCCTCGATCGTCAGATCCTCGTAGAATGAGAATTTCTGCGTCATGTAGCCGACCTGGAGCTTGATCTCGGCACTTTGCGTCCGGACATCCAGGCCAAGTACCGTCCCTTCCCCGGCATCGGGAGTGAGCAGGCCGCAGATCAGCCGGATCGTCGTGGTCTTGCCGGAGCCGTTCGGGCCGAGGAAGCCGACGATCTCTCCTTCCCTGACGGCGAGATCGACATTGTCGACCACGGTGCGCTTGCCGAAGCGCTTGGTCAGGCCGCGCACATCGATGACATTGGCGTCGCTCACTTGCGGCCCCGCAGCATCACGTCGACGATCTGGCCGGGCTGGAGCCGCGTCGCCGGGCCGCCCTCGGGCCGCGCCTCGACGAGATAGACCAGCTTCTGGCGGGTCTGCGCCGAATAGATCACCGGCGGGGTGAATTCCGGCTCCTGCGAGACATAGGAGACGGTTGCCGTCATGCCCTCCGGACAGCCCGAGCAACGTACGTCGAGCCGCGTGCCGACCGTGGTGCCGAAGAGCAGCGCCTCCGGCACATAGAGCATCAGCTTCACTGCGCCATCGGGCAGAATCGTCAGCGCCGGCGCCGAGGGGCCGGCGAGCTCGCCGGGATGGCGGATCAGGTCGGTGACGATGCCGGCGGCCGGCGCCATCAGCCTGCGCTGGCCGAGCCGCCACTTGGCCTGGTCGAGCGCCGCCTGCGCCTGCTCCACCTGATTGCGCGCCGCCTTGATCTCCTCCTCGCGCGCCGCCAGCCGGGCGACCGCCAGATTGGCGGCCGTCTCGCGCACCCGTGCCACGGCGACATCGCGCGCCGTCTGGGCCTGGTCGAGATCGGCCTGGGTCGAGACACCGCGGCGGAAGAGATCCTGGCGGCGCTCCAGCGCCCGCTCGGACTCGCGTTCCTGCGCCTTGGCCGAGGCGGCGATCGCCTCGATCACCGCGATCTCCTCAGGCCGCTTGCCGCTGAGCAGATTGGCGAGCTGCGCCCGCACCTGCACCAGCCGCGCCTCGCTCTCGGCGACGGCGTTGCGGGCGTCGTCCGCCTGCAATTCGGCGAGCAGAGCGCCGGGCGCGACGCGCTCGCCGCGCCGGACCGAAATCGTCTCGATCCGCGCCGTGTCGATCGGTCCGAGCCGGACATATTCGCCCTCGACATAGCCGGCGACGCGGGTGGTCGGCGGCGCGCAGACGCCGAGCGAAGCGGCGATCGCGAAGGAGCAGATGAAATCGAGAATCATGAGGCCTCTCCCCTGCAGGCGAGGATGCTGGCGCGGACCGAGCGCCTGACGGCGTCGCCGATGGCGCGCGCCTCATCCGGGCCGATCCCATCCCAGCCCAGGCGCCGCGTGACCGCCGGCCGCGCTATACGGAAATAGAAGACCTGGCCGATCGCGGCGAAGACGGCGAGCTTGGTCGCCGGCGCCTCCGGTTCCATGCCGGTCGCCGCCGCCCAGACCTCGCAGACCCTTCGATGTACCGGCGCGAACAGCCCGCCATAGATCGTCTCGAAGGCTGGGCTCGGCGTCAGCATCTCGCGCACGACGAAGCGGGCGACGACCTCGCTCTCCGGCACCGTCGTCAGGAAGGCGACGACCCGGTCGATCAGCGTGAGCAATTGTTCGGCAGCGACGTCGCGATCGGCAGCTTCGAGCGCCATCGAGACCGCGGGCGCCCCGCCCGCCAGAACGGCCTGCATCCGGGCGATGACCGCCTCGGCGCAGGCCTGCCTCAGCCCGTCCTTGCCGCCGAAATGATAGGCGATGCCGGCGCTGTTGACTTTCGCCGCCTGAGCGATCTCGCGCGTCGAGGTCGCGTCGAAACCGTTGCGGCCGAACAGGTCGAGCCCGGCCCGGATCAGCGCCTGCCGCGTTCCGTCGGCGTCTTTGAGGATGGATGTGCGTGCCATGACGGGAGCAGATAGCATGGTATCGTATTTCAATCAATCGATTGATTGAAATCACCTCTCGCCATTGAGCGAGCGATTATTGCTCTCAAGATGCAGGAAGTTTGTCACCAACACCCATATTCTGTCACCGCGGCGCGTCCAATTTGTCACTTGCGCGGAGCGGTACATGCTCGACATGCGAAACGTGTAGGATGACCACCGAAGACGCCATGCCAAATTAGCGCTAGTCTCAGGACGCAGAAGGTTTGGCACCTCGAAGCGTTAGTGTGGCACCAAAAAGCACATAGATTGGCACCGGCCTGCAAAAGGCCGGCCCGCTAATCAATCGAAGAGAACGGCCGGCGAACTACGCCGGCCATTCGATTCGAGAAAGATTCATTCAAAATCGAAGAATGTAGCGTTTCACCTACGCGCCAGTTGCGGAAGTTGATTCTCCGCCCGGAAGCGGATACTGGGCGGCTGTGATGAGTATCACTGGGGTCGAACTCGAGCTCGGGATAGGGTCGAAGATCTCATCGGCGCGATCGAGGATAGTCCGGAAGAAAAGGAGCTAGTCGAGCTCATCAACGCTGTGGAAGAGCGCGAGCGGGAACACACCTTCCGAGCACTGACGCGCCTCAGAAGTGCGAAGATCTTGCCAATTGAGCCGGGGCGCGTCCCTGCATCACGGGCCGACGAAAACGATCAATCCAGACCGATAGCTAGGCCAGAGTCACTTAGGGGCCTCGCTTTGGCGCCGCGGTCCAGCCGCCGCGTCCGGCATTGTGCCGCCGAGGGCGACTAGGCGCTTGCCAGCCTCGACGCGCACGAGCGTTTCCAACGCCTGTCGGACGAGGGCATCTATCTGCTCGGTGCCGGTCAGCGACCGGGCTTTCTTCAGCAATCTGTCTTCGATGTCGATCGTGACGAACATCTGCTGTTTGATCCCTAGCGCTGCGGCAAAAAATACCGAGAGGCCGAGATCTCCGCAAACACTTCACGATAGCTCGCGTCATGCGCCACAACCCGACATTGGCTCTCCGCCAGAAACCGGACATTCCTGGCTAGACTGATCGAGCCAACTTGGACTAGCTGAAGTCGCTCCCGAACGATGGCCGTTTTGACCCAAAGCGCGCCTCGATGTGACCGGAAGAGTGCCGCACTTAAAAAAGTGCATCGACTTGGAGAACGAGAACCACTTTCGTTCAACCGATCCTGGCTGGATCGTCCCACGCGGACGATGGGATGGATGAAGCCGAAAATGTCTGCTGCGCCCTCAAGCGCGTCCAAAAGCAAGGCTCTCCAGACCCTGATCCCATGCGTGCGTACAGCGGCTCCGCTCGTGAAGAGCTATCAGACTGCGAATAGAAGCGTGACCCGCGTGAACGATAAAGCCGGCTCCGGACCAAACCAGAGCTTGCCCCTCATGCCCGATTAGAGAAGCAGACATTGCCAAGGGCCTCGCCCGACTTCCGCTCCGACCTTGTTTGGCCTCCGGCGAGGTCAGCTTTTCGCAACCCGATCAGCGATGCAGCCAGCAGGCAGGACGAACTCGCGCAAGGCGAGCGATTACGATCTGTTACAGGCGATAAGAGGTTATCCGCGCCATTCAGCACGACATCTCGGGAATGGCGCCGCCTTCATTTTCCCAGGCATCCAAGCCACGCCTCTCAAGCTCGGCTAGTAAGAAGCTCTCAGCATCAGCATTGCTAATGAACGCCCATGAAACCTCGCGGATGAGGGCATCCGCCAAGTCAGCATCCGAAATATCCAGCTCCGGGAAAGCACGCCGCAGAGAACCCGCAACGCCGACCGTCTCCGGTGGATGGGCTTCCTTCTGGCAGCCGTCCAAAAAGGCGTGAATCGCGGCAAGCACTCTCGGGGAATTGGATGGCATCGCGCCGGAACGCTCAGCGGGCTCGCGTTCGGTACGATCGGCACTAAGCTCAGGACGGCACCGGACCTCGGCGAGCAATCGCTCGATCATTCTCATGGTCTCGGAGCTGAACAACACAGAGGACATGATGTCCTCCTTCCGGTTAGGGCCAGGGACGATGGCCTCCCTTCACCGTCGGCCCGCTGCAGATGTTAGCGGCTAGTGAATATTGCGGCTTTTTGCGGGTGAAGCGCGGCGAACGCTTGGCGCTTTTACGTGGACGTGGTCGGCTTGGGCGGGTTGGAGGACCGGCTCTCGCAAGCTCTCATCAGCATGCTCTCCCAATCACGATCGAAACCGCGCCGATGAGAGGCGAGCCTAAAGCGAAGTAAAATATCGATTTCTTCAATCGAAAGATCGTTAAACATCAGCAACATCGGGTTATTAATCAATAATCCGACTTCGACAGAGGTAGTTGTAGGTGTTTTCATGAGCGGTCGCACCCTTCTAAATAATTCAGACAGAGATCGTATGGTTAATTAAAGGCAACTAGTTAGCCATTGATAAATTACGATACCAATATGAAACGCGATTATATATTGAATCTGCGCCGCGATAGAGAACGGCGCGCTTGCGACAACACCCACTCTGGGACTCCAAAAACTTCCAACGGTCCCGACATGCCTCAAGCACATTGATTACACTTTATATTCGTCCTGATTTAATTATACTCAGAAAGCGATCTATGTCACGTTCTTTGCGGTCGTCATTGTTTTTCTCCAGATATTCCTGCAATACGCTCGCTACGTTACCGTCCTGAAATCACTGACCTTCTCGCTTTCGCTTCGATCGGCGCCGAGAGCTGGCCACCGCCGCGTGGCTGGGCTGCTCATCTATCTGCCACGGGCACGCCAGCGGATCGCGCTCGTCAGACATCGAGAATCCAACCATGGCTGGCGCCATATCTGATGATATCGAGGCGGGAACGCAGCAACAGTTTCTTGCAGGCCCTGTAGCGGTAGGTTTCGACCGATTTGATACCGAGGCCGATGCGCCCGGCGATTTCCTTGTTGGAGTGACCGACTGCCGCGAGGCGCAGCACCTGCAGTTCACGACCGGTCAGCTTGCCGTTTGGAACGGATGCGTGAGCTTGCCCAGGCTCCCAGACAAGCTTGCGCATCCAGTCGGAGCGAAATTCCTCCAGCTCGGAATCGATATAGACCCCGCCGCTCTGCACCGTCCTGATGGCTTGGACCACCTTTTCGGTTGGTGAAGCCTTGAGGACATAGCCGCGAACGCCTGTCCTCAGCGCCTTCTGCACATAGCTCGCTTCTTCGTAATGAGTCAGCATGACGATCCGGATTTCAGGCGCCCCTTCGAGGATGCGTTCGGCCAGCGCAACGCCGTTCATTCCGGGCAGGCCGATATCGAGGGTGACGATGTCGGGACTTTGCTCGCGGACGAGTGCGAGCGCCTGCGATGCGGAGGTGACCTGCCCAATGAGCTCGAGCTCCGGCAAGCCAAGCACCAGAGCCTGTAATCCCGCCAGGACGACCGGGTGATCATCAACCAGGAGAATCCGCCCCCTCATGGCGTGGCATTCCGTTTCGACGCAACCTGTAGCCGCGCAATCGCTACAGCGGTCGTTTCCTTGCCGGGGCGGGAGTTGAATTGGAGAACCTCACCGAGTCTGCTCATCTGCTGCTGCATCCCCCGGGGCGGATGCCAGGGTTGGCAGGGTCTGGTTGCTGTATCGAACAGCCGGCGGTGGCGTCCGCCATCTGAGTGAAATGAATCTGGCGTTGAATTCGAATTTGCAGGGATGTTCTGGGTGCCATGACCGGACTCTAGCGATTGCAGGCCCCAGGAGGAGACTCGGAAAATACTCACGCGGGCGCGACTGCGGCCGCCAAACTGGCATGATGCGGATGCTCCAGCTCTCCGGCCCCGCAAGCATGGCACGAGACATCTGCGAACACGCGCGGCATTTCCTGCGATGCGCGCCTTCGTGGAAGGCTCTTTTCTTGCCGCTAGAATGCGTTCGCTTGCCGCCAGTGTTTGCAGGCACGAGCCGTCTTTCTCTCATGGCCCGCATAGAACGCCAGCGAGGCCTTCTCTCCCGCCGCCTCGCTGAGCGTCTATCGGCGACCGTCAGATCACTTAGGAACGAACGGGTTCGGCGCTGTACCTATTTCTGTTCGCATGCCGCTTGCCGTCACGCCGGCTTGCACCTCGTCGCGCCGAAGACACCTATGCGGGAGTACCGCGGTCCGGATGGTTCTCCTCGCGCCGCAGCCCGAGCCAGCATCGGCGCGTGTAAGAGATCTGCGCTGATCGCAGCAGGATAAACTCTCTATGTGCGTGCCGCCTCGTCCGGCCCCAAGGCCGCGGCGAGCGCCAGCCGCGCCAATGCGGGGAGAGATTCTGCCCCGGTCTTCTTCATGATCGAAGCGCGATGATTTTCGACGGTGCGCTGGCTGATCTTGAGGTCGGCGGCGATGTTTTTGCTGGGATGGCCTGCGAGCACCAGATCCATGATCTGGTGCTGTCTCGGGGTGAGACTGGCGATGTGGTCGGCAGCCTCTTTTCGCCAAGCCGACAGCTTGGCGGCGTCCTGGGCTTGTTCGAGCGCGCGCGCGACGCTTTCGAGCAACTCCTCGCGGCTGATTGGTTTCTCAATGAAATCCCTCGCGCCGGCCTTCATGGCCCGGACAGACATTGGCACGTCGCTGTTTCCGGTGATCATGATGGCGGGCAATCGGTCGCCGGCATCATGGAGCCGTTGCAGCAATTCCAGGCCGGTCATTCCCGGCAGGTAGGCGTCTACCAGCAAACATCCTGCCTGGCCCGGCCGATAGGCTTCGAGGAAGGCTTCGCAACTCGCGAAATCCTCGACGACGCGCCCATCGACTTCGAGCAGGTTTCGAATCCCGTCGCGCACGTAGCTGTCGTCATCGACGACGAAAATCACCAGCGCTTCAGCATCCTGGGCGGCTTGGGCCCGCTGCGCCAACGGGGCATGTGAGGTGAACTGAGGCGCCGGAAGCAGGCGCTCGATCGCCTGCATGACATCCGAGGCCTTGACCGGCTTGTTGAGCTGCACGCAGTCCTGGCTGGCGATGCGCTGCAAGGTTTCCGTTGAGATATCGCCCGTCAAAACAATGACGGGTATCCTACGATGCAGTGCTTCTCTGATCCGCATGGCTGCGACAAGCCCGTCCATACCGTTCGGCAGGTTGTAGTCCGCGAGGATCAGATCGGGCCGGAACGCTCCATGGGCCAGCAGATCGAGCGCCGAAATCCCGTCCGACGCCGTCGTCGGATAATGACCTTCCTCCCGCAGCACGACCTTCAGAAGCTCCGCCAGCTCCACATCGTCCTCGATGACGAGGATGGAGCCCACCCGGCCGGAACCATCCCTCGTATGACCTCTGGCGTCGGATGCAAAATGCCCCTTCTGGAGAGCCCGCCTCGACCCGAGCACGACATCGACAGAAAAGACGGAGCCCTTGCCTGGTTGAGAGCTGACATGGACGGGGTGGCCAAGCAAGACCGCCATGCGCTGCACGATCGACAGTCCGAGACCGAGACCGCGGCTGCGTTCGCGCGCGGCGTTGTCGATCTGGTGATACTCATCGAAGATCGCCGGAAGATCCTGCTCCGCAATGCCGATGCCGGTATCGCAAACCTGGATCCTCAGAATTCCGCTACGCCGGCGACAGCCAAGCAGCACCTTGCCGCGTTTGGTGTATTTCAGCGCGTTCGATAGCAGGTTCCGGATTATCTGCTCAAGGAGACGCGGATCGCTGTGGACCAAGAGCCCGCAGGAGACCACATGCAAGCCGAGTTTCTGCGCCGCGGCGTGATAGCTGAACTCGCCACGCAACCGCTGCAAGACGTCATCGATCGGGAAACTGACGAATTGAGGATGGACCGTTCCGGCCTCGAGCTGGTTGATGTCGAGCAACGTGTTGAGCATGCCCGACATGGCAGCGGCCGTTTCGTCGAGACGGGTTACGAACCCCAAGGCCTCCTGCTTCTTATCGTCGTGAATTTTCCTGGCCAAGATACCGCTCATCAAGCTGAGGGCTTGCAGTGGCTGGCGAAGGTCATGGCTCGCAGCGGCAAGAAAGCGCGACTTGGCGATATTGGCCTGCTGAGCCTCCTTCTTGGCTGCCTCCAGCGCATCGGCGGCGTGCTTGCGCTCCGTGATATCGACAAAGGTGATGACGACGCCCTCGACCCCGTCGTCCTGGGCGCGGTAGGGCAGGATGCGGCGGACATACCATAGACCGTCCCGCGCCTGGATTTCTCGCTCGATCGGCGAGAACATTTGCAGCACGGCGCGGGCATCGATCAGCACGTCATTATCTGCGACCAGCGAATTGAGGTCCGCGAGCGGTCTGCCGATATCGGAGGGGATGATGTTGAAGAGCGATCGGGTCGCCGGGGTGAAGAAGCGAATGTTGAGATCGAGATCGAGAAAGATGGTTGCGACATGCGTGCTGTAAAGGACGTTCTGGAGATCCGCGGCGGTCGTCCGCTGCCGTTCCAGCGTTTCCTGAAGCTGGCTGTTGAGAGCCGTGAGCTCCTCGTTCATCGATTGCAGTTCTTCCTTCGAGGTCAGCAGTTCCTCGTTGGTCGACTGGTATTCCTCATTGACGGAGAGCGCCTCCTCATTGATCGCCTTCTGTTCCTCGTTCGAGGTCTCGAAGCTACGAATCGCGGCCAGCAGTTCCGTTTGCGTCGCTTCGAGTTGCTGCTCGAGCTCGGCGACGTGTTCGGTGTCGGCGGGCGCCGTGGCCCGGCCTCGCTTATGAACCGGCGCCGGGTCGTCGATGAAGCAGACGAGCAGCAAGTCTTCACCGTCGATCAACGCAGGTTGCACGGCGATCCCGAATGAAACGGGCTTGCCATCGTGGCTCGTCCGACCACCTGGGATGACGACGCGGGTTTTCTCCATGCCGGCCCGGTGGATCGCAGCCCTGAGTTTGATCCGCAGCTGCGGGCGCACCATCGCGAGCAGATCGTGGCTCGGATGACCTTGCGGCACGCGCAAATAGGGCTCCGTCGGGCCGAGCGAATAAAGCCACTCGAACTTGCGGTTTATGAGTACCGCCGCGGGCGCATAGGTCTCGATGATGAGGCGGCGGCAACCTTCGGCAAGCGCGCCTTGCCGGGAAGGCGCCTGGCCCGGCGTCGCGCGTGCGGAAAGCCGCGCGCCATCGGAGACTCCGAACCATAAGCCGGCCTCTCCCGGTCGCGCCCGCCCAATGTGCCGATAGATCCGCTCCGCCTTCGAGATGACCTCGAAGCGGCCCTCGGCGCTGCCGGGCGTTTCGGCGCTGCCGAGAAGGAGAATGCCGCCCTCGCGCAAGGCGAAGTGGAAGAATGAGATCACCTTCTCTTGCGCCTCGGGGCGCAGGTAAATCAGCAGATTCCGACAGGAAACTAGGTCGAGCCGAGAAAATGGCGGGTCGCCCAGGATGTCCTGCACCGCGAAGACGATTGTGGCGCGCAGCTCGGGCAGAATTCGATAGCCGTGATCGTCCTTCGAAAAGAAGCGCGCCAGCCGCTCGGCCGAGACCTCCGCCCCGATGGTTTCCGGGTAGAGACCTTCCCGGGCCGCGGCGACGGCATCCGCGTCGACGTCGGAGGCGAAGATCTGCAGCTTGATCTCCCGCTTTGCCGCCGTGATCGCCTCCCGGAACAGCATGGCGAGCGAGTAGGTCTCCTCGCCCGTGCTGCACCCGGCGATCCAGATCCGCAGCGGCTGATCGACGGAATGGTTGCGAACCAGATCGGGAATGATCTTATCGCCCAGGACATTGAACACTGCGGGATCGCGGAAGAAGCTTGTGACATTGATGAGCAGGTCGGCGGCGAGGCGATCGAGTTCATTTTTGTCACGCCTCAGGACATCGAGATAGCGCGCGATGTCGTCAGTCTCGATGGACACCATCGCCATGCGACGCTCGACCCGGCGCTGCAGCGTCCCCTCCTTGTAAAACCGAAAATCATACGCCGTTTTTTGCCGTAGGAGGGCGATGATCTCGGACAACCAATCCGGAGCAGCCTTCCTTCGACCGTGAACGGTCTGCGCACGTGTCAGCGCCATTCGGCGGTGATACTTGAGCAGCGCGTCGGGAATGCGCGCCAGTGGAAGGACAAGATCGACCGCGCCGGTCAGGATCGCGCTTCTCGGCATGCCGTCGAAAGCGGCCTCGTCAGGGTCCTGGGCGATGACGAGACCGCCCTTTTCCTTGACTGCCTTCAGGCCGACGCTGCCATCGGCGCCGGTCCCCGAAAGGATCAGGCAGACTGAACGTTCCCCGTAGCCCTGCGCCAGTGAGCGCAGCAGGAAGTCGAAGGGCAACCGGGCGCCGTGGCGAGCGTCGGGCTCCGAGAGACGCAGGGCGCCATCGCCGACCGCGAGATAGGTTCCCGGCGGAATGACGTAGAGGTGCTCGCGCTGAAGCCGCATGCCATCGAGAGCCTGCACCACGGTCATGGTGGTGTGGTGTGCCAGCAATTCCGGCATCATGCTTGCGTGCGTCGGATCGAGATGCTGCACCAGGATGAAGGCCATGCCGGTGCCCGACGGCAAGCTGTCGAGGAGCTTTGCGCAGGCCTCAAGCCCGCCGGCTGATGCACCGATGCCGACGACGGGGAGGTCCTCCGGCCCTTCCGGCGCCGAAGCCCCGCCCACAAGCACGTCCGGCGCCTTCGAACGCGCATGCACGGGCTTGTTCCGAGCTGGTTGACGCCGTGGCATGCCGCCTTCGCTTTCGCTCGAAACCCGGAATCAGGTTTAGGGTCTTGCGATCGACCCTCGCGGCTTTTGACGGAGGTCCACCACGTCCCCGAACACCGTCGAGCGAGCTATTGTGACACGTCGGGCGGAACATCGCCACGGAGACGGTGCTTCGGATGCGGCAGAGTAGTTTCGGGGAGCTGCCGGCGACATCGGCTTTTAGTGATCTCGATTTAACCGCGTGCGTTGTCGCCTGGGCATGGTGTCACGCCTTCTCGGCACAATACCCGACAACAGGCACGAAGAAGCGAGACATCGGCGTGCTTCGGCTCTCCTCAAACGAGGCCCAAGGCGTCATAGTCTTGGGAAGTGCGGACTGATGGGTTGGGTGACCAATTGCGCCACGTCCAGACATTGAGGCTTTCCCAGGAAGCGGACGTTCGCTTCATTACCCATAGCGCAGTCATGTCCGCCGCGGGTGATTATTTGCACCCCGTCGACGTCGCGGTAGACTGCCAAGCGATAGCCGTCCCACTTCACCTCAAAAGCCCAGTTGGGACAAGCAGTCAGCGGTCTGAGACAAAAAGACCCGATCCGCTAGCGTCGCTGCCGGTTCTCGGCGCCAATCTGCTGCCATGACCCATCAGAACAGGTCCTTGCTTCGGCGATTGTAGATGGTTGTCGTCCTCAATGATGACGCTGGGGTCATTTGGGTCGAGGGCCTTTCTTTTGGGCGATTTGATCCCATCTGTTTGAGAACACTCAGGCATTGAAGGACCCGAACGCCCATGTCGTGCGATTGCGAACGGCTGGCCGATGCGATCTATCGCGAGATTGAAAGGCAGCTTCCCGTGCGCGAAGGCGATGGTGCCTCGGACCATCGAGACCTGCATTCTGTCTTGATCGACGGACAGTTGGATCTTGTGAAAATCGCGGCCTCATTGACAAGGCGCTTTTGCGTGCTCGATGGCAATCTGGAAACGGTCAGAGCTCAGGCCCCTTCGCGAGCAGTTCGCCAATTTGGGTCGATTTCGGATCCCTCAGACTAGCTTCGCCGGGGCTTGGGGCACGATTAGGGTTTCCGAACTCCCTGTTTGAACCGGGGACTTGGCGCGGGATTTCGGCGTCACGCCCTTCGCGCGCTTGGCTCGGCCTTCGATGTTCAGCGATAGAGGCTGTAACCTATCGCACTGGCGGCGGGACCCGCATGCCAAGGTGGTGGCCCGTATCGAGTAGAAAAGACGCTGGGATTTAGCGAAATCCGGAACCTTCTGAGCGCGGCTGGGGTTGAGGTTTGCCCAGCGCGCGTCGCGCTTAAAGCGAACATCAGGGTCGGAGGCCATCGATGGGTATCGTCTGGACCATCATTATCGGCTTCGTCGCCGGCGTCATCGCCAAGTTCTTGTCACCCGGCGCGAATGAGCCCGCAGGCTTCGTTCTAACTACAATCCTCGGCATCATCGGCGCCTTCGTAGCAACCTTCCTGGGTCAGGCACTGGGCTGGTACCGGCCAGGTGAAGGAGCCGGACTGGTTGGCGCGGTTATCGGCGCCGTGATCGTCCTGATGGTCTGGTCGATGATGAGCCGCCGCAGCGCCTAAACACACTAAGGGGAAATCTCATGAGCGACAGCAACAACAGTGGCTTTCCATCCATGACCGCCTTGCTCGACCTCCTTGCGGTCGCAGGGTACCAAAATCGCGACAAGCTCGCGGAGTGGTTCGGAGGCTTACAGCAGGGACGTGCGCCCCAGGATGCCCCTGCCGGCCTGGACAATGTCATCGGTGGTGCCCAATCGGCCACGACTGGTGGCATCGGTGGTCTGCTCGGAAACGGCATCCAGGAGCTCATCGAACGCTTCAAGCAGGCGGGCCGAGGCGATGCTGCCGACTCATGGGTCCGAACTGGCCCAAACCAGCAGCTGGAAGCCCCGGATCTCGAACAGGCAATTGGCCCTGATGTCATGGACCGCCTGGCGACGCAGACCGGGCTCAGCCGAGAAGAAATCCTAGCACGCCTTTCGAAGCAGTTGCCGGACGCCGTTGACAGGTACACGCCCGACGGCCGCGTCCCAGCTTAGCGCCCGACAGGCCAGTTTGTGCTCAGTTTGTCGGCGCCCAGAACCCCGCGCCGCCGCACCAGCGGCCTAGTGCGAAGCTTTGCCCGGAGACTGCGGATGTCGCAGCGCACAGGGTAAGGGAGCCCGGCTCATCGAGGCCGGGCTTTCGCATATCAGCGATGATGGGTTTCTTCAGCAGCCCTAAATTCGGGCACCACCTGGCCACAACGGTGGAACAAATGCCCTCGTTCTCGATTTACTGGGGTCGAGCACAAAGGGCATCACGATGGCGAGTGAATGGGCCCCCGATGGGGCAGTTCAAGACCAGATTGACGACTCGGTCACTGACGCGGTTCGGTTGGCCCGCGCCAAGCTTCCTTTCGGGGCAGGTGAGACTCACTGCCAAGTTTGCGGCGAGGAAATCCCCGAGGCGAGGCGCAAGGCAATGCCTGGGGCTCGCACGTGCGTCGATTGCCAATCCTCAATTGATCGGCGCCCGGAAGTCGGTGGCATCAATCGACGCGGGAGCAAGGACAGTCAGCTAAACTAACCGGCGGAGCCGCAGGCCGCACAGACCCGTGGACGCAATTCGGTTGATCCCGGAGACAAAAGCCCGCCCTCAAAGGGCGGGCCTTTTATCATGATCCCCAGCCGCGGGCTGGCGCGCGTCGAGCCGAGCGGGTCGGAAATTATCGCCTTCGCCGCAGCCGAGGGCGCACTGGCGGCCGATGGCGGTGGAAGCAACAGCCCCTATGCGCTCGCGCTTCTACGCTATTTCGGAGACCTGGCGTCGATGTCCGGCTGACGTTCGGAAAGGTCTATGACGACGTGCGGAGGCAGACGGCTGGCGCCGCTGGGGGCCGCAATCGACCGCCGTCTATGCTCCTAGTCTGGGCGGCAACGCCTTTCAGGCATCAAGGCGGAAAATGTCCTCGGACGTGGCTATGGTCACCGCAAAGACGGGGGTCGAGCCGCGACGCACGCGAACCCTCAGCACTGCTTCTCCGCCTCGCAGGATCTCCACGGCGGCGCGCCTCGCCATCATCGATCGTGCCGCAAGCATGGCCTTAGCGTCGCTGTCCAGATCCCTACCCCTCACATCAATGAA
Organism: Rhizobiales bacterium 2SD; assembly: GCA_005502805.1. Taxonomy (GTDB): domain Bacteria; phylum Pseudomonadota; class Alphaproteobacteria; order Rhizobiales; family Beijerinckiaceae; genus Allobosea. Next base: position 118,872 of record SCMY01000007.1, read on the forward strand.
GTCGTTGGCGCCGTCGTGATAATCGAGGAAATAGCGCGGCATAATGGGGCATGAGCCAATCTGGGTTAAGAGACGCCAAAAAGTAGGCCCCGCCGGCCCAGCAAGGGGGCTGACGCGGCCTCTGACTTGGACACATCTATGATTTGCCTTGAAACGCGCGCTCGTCTCAGAAGTTCCTGGCTCAGACGCCCAGGTCGGAACACCTTGCAAGATACTCAGCGTATGTGCGCCTCATCGCCGGTGTGTTCGGCCTGCCTTCTAGCCAAGCAGTGTATGCCGCCGGCCGGATTGTGACGAAAGCAACAGATTGCCCGGCACGAAGAAAGTCATCGACCGTCTGCATCGCGCTTCGATACCAGAGCTTGTAAGTCAGATGCGGCAGGCCGGCATCGCCGGCGAGAACCATAAGTTCGCTAAAATCGGCCTCCTCATACCATGGGAGGGTGGCAGTCACTCGCTCAGGGGACATCTATCCCACCCCTTTGCGGGCTTCGTCGACAGGTACAAGAATCCGACCACGGACGGCCAGATGCCTGTCACTGCGATTCATGACGACGAGAAGGACAGCATTACGATCATCGCAATCGAGGACGACGCGATGGCAAAATAGGCTGTCGTCGAACTCGCTCGTGTCGAAGAGAAGATAACCCGCCCGGTGGTCGTCATAGTCGCCCGCGAATTGGTACGATACTTCCACCCGGCGCCCATCGCGCAGGTTCAAAAGGCCCTTTCCGGTAATCATAACGTGTCTCCGCTTGGCGGCGTCAGCATGCGCCGCACGCGGTCATTTCCAAGAGCAGTATGGAGACAACGGCCACCCCATTGGGCGCCATTTCCCGCTACTTGTCCATGTCAAAAGACACTGTTCGTCAGTTCGGCCCCGCTAAATCCTCGCCTCATCAGCCCTGTCTCGCAGGCCCTTGAAGAAGGAGGCGTGCCGCAGTTTTTCGTCATGAATCCAGGCGCATAAGCGCTCGGCCATCACTGTCGGCTTTACCTAGGCAGCGTCCTTGCGGCTGATACTGTGCGGTGGCGGCTGAGAGAGGAAGGAAACAGGACTGCCAGGGTCGGAGGGAAGGCGGCACTCTAACGCGCGATAAGAACGCGCCGATTGATCTAACTTCTCCCACGAGGCGACTTTCGGCTCCGGCCATGGAAGTTGAGAGAGGCGCGATATGTCTCATCGCCAGCCTCGTTTCGAACACGCGCTTTAAAGGAGAAGCGCTTGCCGTTTGGCAACTCATCCTTCGCCATATCGGCCAACGCTCTCTGCGCCTCAGCCGCTGCGACCTGTTCATTGGGTGCGTCGATCTTGCTCGTCGAGCGTCCCGCTGCGTCCTTGGTTGTTATCCGAAACTTGGCCATGGCGCCTTCCTCCGATCAAAGGGAATGCGCGAGCGCTCCGGCCGTTCCGGCTTATCTCTTTGACAGGTCAAATTTTTTGGTCGCGGCTTGCTTGAACACAGCTTGGGTATCGTGCTCGTCGGTCACAGCCGCTATCAGCGCTGCCCCGTGCGTGCCTGGGAGCCGCAAAACGCGCAGTGGCGTCGCTTACGTTTTTGGAACGGGTCGGTCGAGCGCGAAGTCGTCGTACCAGTCCTCTTGGTCGCCTCCGATCATTTTCACAATCATGCGCGAGGCCAGGAAGCTGAAGGTGATGCCATTGCCGCCGTAGCCATAGGCAGCGAACAGGCTGGGCATTCCTGGCGCCCGACCAATGAGAGGCAAGCCGTCATAGGTTTGACCAAAAGCGCCCGACCAGATCATCTCGGCCTTCGCGACTGCGTTCGGCCGGAGCAGCGAGAGCTTTCTCAGGATCGTTGCGGCTTTCTCAGGCATCAATCCATCGCGCTCTTCGGGCTCAGTAACAGTGTCGTCGTCCTCGCCGCCGATCACGATACGATTATCCGCGGTGGTCCTTGCATAAAGGTAGTCTTCCGACGCCTCCCAGATCAGAACTCCATCCCGCCATAGCGCCTCCGGCGTTTGCGGCGGCGTGGCGATGGCCCAACTGGAGGCTGTGCTGTGGAGTTCGGTTTTCAGGAAGTCCGGCATGACATAGCCAGTCGCCAGGATGACTTTTTTCGCCTCGATCTGGTGACCGCTTTCCAGGCCGACGATGAGGCCGTGCCCGAAGTTGTCATAGGATACAGCCTGCGCATCGAACATTGTTGCGCCATGCTGGATCGCTTGCGCCAAAAGCGCATGCGCCAGCAACAAGGGGTCGGCATCCGCGGATCCGGGAGAGATGATTGCTGCTTCCCGGTCGAAGTCGAACTCGCGGCGCAAAGTCGGATAATCGAGGTAGACCCCAGGCAGTGCCGCTCTTTCACGAAGCTGATATTCGGCGAGCAATTCCGAGGCTCCAACGTCTCCTGCCGCGAGGTAGAGGGAACTCCGATGACGGAAAGCGCATCGCAATCCCAGATCGTCGATCAACCCCCTCAGACCTGCCACCGCCTGATGGCTACGGCGATAAATATTGGCGGCGCGCTCGAAACCATAAAAGTTTGTGAGCTCGCTCAAGGGACAATCGATCTCCCACTGCAGCATCGCCGTGCTGGCAGCGGTGCTGCCGAAACCAGCGCGCTCGCGGTCGATCACGCACACCTGGTGACCGAGCGCCGTCAAATGTTGCGCCAACAGCGCGCCCGTGATTCCGGCGCCTACGATCAGAATGTCAGAAGTCAGATCCCGTTCGAGCATTGCTCGGACAGGCCGCCTGAATCCCGCCAACCAAGGCGGGCAGCCTCCACGCAAATCCTGCTGAACTGTCGTGTCGGAATCGAACATCGCATACTCGATCGCTGGCAAGAAAAACCCCGGCAGCGAACGCTGCCGGGGAAATCGAGCGCTTTCAGATCAGGCCGCCTTGGCGACAGCCGCCGAATTGGCGGGCTCGCCGAGCTGCGTCAGCAGCTTGTCGGTCTTGGTCTCCTCGGCAAGTGTCGCGTCCAGCAGCGCCACCGCTTCCTTGTGGCCGAGCTGCTTAGCCCAGGATTTGAGCGTGCCGTAGCGGGTCATCTCGTAGTGCTCGACCGCCTGTGCGGAGGCGACGAGGCCGGCATCCAAAGCGGGGCTGTCGGCATAGTCCTCCATCACGGCCTTGCCTTCCTCGAGGATGCCGAGGATGGCGTCGCAGGTCTTGCCGCGGGGCGCCTTGCCGATGGCTTCGAACACGTCGCTCAGGCGCTCGACATGGTTCTCGGTCTCGGTGCGATGGGTCTCGAATGCCTTTTTCAGCTCGGGGGATTTGGCTGCCTTCGCCATCTTCGGCAGCGCCTTCAGGATCTGCTTCTCGGCGTAATAGACGTCCTTGAGCATGTCATGGAACATGTCGTCGAGGGCTTTGGGTGCAGTCGTGGCCATGTTGGTCTCTCCAGGTTTCAGAGGGTAGGCGTGGTGATCAGGCCTCGACCTTGTCGCGGGCGCGGCCGCCGATAGTTGCGCCATAGCTCGAAGCCAGCGCGCCGATCAGCATCGCGATGAAGGTCGCCAGGGCGAAGGAGGCAGCTCCCTTGCGGGCAACATCCGCCGTCTCGCGAGCGGTCTGCTCGGCCTTGGCGGCGGCCTCTTTCGTCTTAGCTATGGCGTCGTTGATGCGCTTTTCGGCGTCGGGCGGGCTGATGCCCGTCTGGGTCGAAATCACGCTAGCGACATAGGTCTTGTCCGCTGGCGCCATGTCACCATCGCGGATGCTCATTGCGACGATCCGGCCGACCTCAGCGCGGGCCGGGCCGGCGTCGGTCGGAGATGGAGTCGGACGGTCTGTGCGGAACAGGGAATCCGTCAGATACGCGGAGGGATCCAGATTCGACAGGTCGACACGGCCGGCCGCCTGGCTCGCCATGCCAGAGATGGACGATGCGAGCCCTGACGCTGCGCTGGCACCAAGCCGGGCTGTGCCGCCAATGACCATAGAAGCGGTAGAAGCCAGCAGCACTGCGGTGACGATGGCGCTGACAGCCCAGGTCATGAAGCCGTGCGCCGTATCGCGGAACGCGACCTCGTCAGTGTGGAGACCGACGCGTTTGATACGCAGCCGTCCGGCGAGATAGCCGCCCGCGCCCGCCGCCAGAAGGTGAACAATGGCCAGCCAAGCAAGGGCAGCGATGCCGAATGTCGTGGCGGCGACGCCCGCGTGCGACCAGGGCGAAACGGAGGTGAAGCCAAGCCCGGCACCAGCGGCGAGGAGCATCAGGGAGATCGACGCGCTGACGACGGCACCTCCCAGTACAGCGCTCCAGGACACAGGGGAGGACGCGCGTGCAGTCGTGCCGTCGGCGACGCCACAGGCGGTGTAGTCTGTCATGTGGATTGCACTTTAAGGGCGCCGCCTGCGGCGCATTGCGGATGGCCCTATGACCGCCCGATCTCAGCTCAACTTGGTACGAGCCGATCTGTTCCGTGACACGGCGGATAGCCGCCCATCGCAGCTGGGGAGCGACTGGAATGGTGTCTTTGGTAGGCTAGCTTGTGACTACGGACGCGAATTGCGTCGCTCTCGCTGGATGTATGGATCGGTCCGGGCGCCCGGATTTCACCCCAGACTGCGCGCTCGATTCCTACTGAGACAGAAGAGTCGATTCATTTCATTGTGCATTGCAACATAATCCACGCGAGGCAGTTGGGCTCTCGTCAGCGCCATCTCGGCATGACCCGCAAAGGACAGCCGCGATGCGCAGCCTCTCCGATACGATCGCCCGTCTGAAAGCAGCCAAGGGCAAGTTTCCGTTGCCTGGCGCGGCGGCTCAGCCGTCCCGACTGTCGCCGCTTGGCGATTTCGGTGCCAATCCGGGCGCGCTTCACGGCTACTGCTACGTGCCGCAACGGCTGCCGGCGGGTGCGCCGCTCGTCGTCGTGCTCCATGGCTGTACGCAGACGGCCGCCGGCTATGACAATGGCTCGGGCTGGTCTCAGCTCGCGGACCGACATGGCTTCGCGCTGCTTTACCCCGAGCAGCAGCGGGCCAACAATCCGAACCTCTGCTTCAACTGGTTCGTGCCCGAAGACATCAAGCGGGACTCCGGCGAGGCGCTTTCGATCGCACAGATGGTTCGCAGGATGATCGAGCATCACGGGCTCGATCGGGGGCGGGTCTTCGTCACCGGGCTTTCGGCAGGAGGCGCCATGACCTCGGTCATGCTCGCTACCTATCCTGAACTCTTTGCCGGCGGCGCGATCATTGCCGGGCTTCCCTATGGCTGCGCGGCATCGATCCCGGAAGCATTCGACCGTATGCGCGGGCATGGATTGCCCTCCGAACGCGAACTCGAAGCGCGTATCCGCAAAGCTTCCGCTCATCAGGGAGTGTGGCCGACCCTCTCGCTCTGGCATGGCAGTGCCGACCGGACGGTCGCTCACAGCAACATGGACGCCATCGTCGCACAGTGGCGTGGCCTGCACGGGCTGAAGACTGTGGAGCCAGATAAGAGCGCCGTCGGCCCTCATTCCCGGAGGATTTGGCGCGACGACACTGGCGTCGCGAAGATCGAGGCTTTCAGCATTGCCGGCATGGGGCACGGCACGCCGCTCAGCGGCGCCGACGATATCGGCATCCCAGGGGCGTTCATGCTCGACGCCGGAATCTCGTCCACCCGCCATATCGCGCGGTTCTGGCAGTTGACCGAAGCGGGATCTGAGCTCGCCTTGTCGGCTCACGTCGAAGCGCCCCCCGAACCCACGCCGGAACGCATCGGCCGAGAATCACCTACCGCGCCCTCGCGGATACGAGGATCGGCCTCCGGCGTCGGCAAGGTGATCGAGGATGCGCTGCGGGCGGCGGGGCTCATGCGCTAGCCGCGGGTAAACCCGACACTGCCTGCGCAACCTATTCTGGAGAATCCGGAACTTCGTGAGCGGCCATCCGTTGGGTTCCTATGAGCGGACTTACCCGCTCCAGGATCCCCGCATATGAAAAAGCTGCTCACGGTCGCGCTCGTCGCGGCGATGGTGCCGTTCGCCGGCATGGCCCAGACGCCGACGACTGCTCCGCCCCCGACTTCGCCGGTTGACGCCAACGCTCCGCTGCCCGGCGCCAACAGCTTCACCGAAGGACAAGCCAAGAGCCGCCTCGAAGCAAACGGGTACACCGAGGTGAGCGGGTTGAAGAAGGACGACAACGGCGTCTGGAAGGGCTCGGCGATGAATGCCGGCGCCAAGGTCAATGTCTCCGTCGACTATCGCGGCAACGTCGTTCGCAACTGAACGCTGCTGCCCCCTCCAGATATGTGGAAAATCAGATGACCCGCACGATCACCCGATCCTATGAAAATTACGAAACCGCCGCTGTCGTGGTCGAAAATCTCGAAGCGGCTGGAATATCGGATTCCGACATCAGCGTCGTCGGCAAGGACGACCGAACCAATGACAACAACGCTGCCGAAGGTGCTGGCATCGGAGCTGGCGTCGGCGGCGCGGCTGGCCTGCTGGCAGGTCTCGGCATGCTCGCGATCCCCGGAGTCGGCCCGGTCGTCGCCGCAGGCTGGCTTGCAGCTACGGCCGCTGGCGCGGTCGCGGGCGCGGCAGCTGGCGGACTGGTCGGCTCGCTCACCAGTGCGGGTCTCACCGAGGACGACGCGAACTACCACGCCGAGACAGTCCGTCGCGGCGGCACGGTGGTTTCGGTGAAAGCTCCCGACGAGCACACTGTAACGGTCGAAGCCATCATGGACGAGGCCACGCCGATCGACCGCGATGCCCGGCTCGCCAGTTATCGCGCGGAAGGCTGGACGGAGTTCGACGCCAAGGCCCCGCCCTACAGCACTGCGGCGCCGTCAGCAGGGCGCCCACAGTTCCCCATCGACTAGGGATCGGCCCGCGCTGCGACCGAACGTGCTCGTGACCAGGGCCTCCGCGATTAATTCCGGAGGCCTCTCTTCTCCTGAGGTTCCGCCAGCGTGCTGCACGGCGCACGGAGGACCAGCATTCTGCGAGCTCCTCGGCGCTTCGGACTGCACCCCATGTGGATGTCGGGAACCGGGTCGTCTTTGGACACGTTGCTTTCGCCGAATTGAGCCGACTGTAAGCGGACCTGCTGAGCCTCTGCAGCTGGTTTTGAGTGGACGCCTGATCCTTCGGCGAGAGGTTTGGCGCGAAGATCCAGAGCGCTAAGTCAAGAACGAAGGCTCCGCCGTTTGAACCCTGTTGGCATCGCGAAAATAAGAAGCCCCCGCCGAGATCCGACGGGGCCGTTCCTCAAGATGCTTGAGCTCGTCGGAACCGCTCGATGGAGCGTTGGGTCAGATCGTCCTCATCCTCCGCAATGACCGCCAAGCTGGCGACGATGAATGCGAGGCGCACTCGCTCTCGCTCGTCGTATGGATCGGACAGGCTCAACCGGATTTCATTCCAGGCAGCGTCGAGAGCTGTGCGTGCCCGGGCAAGTTCCACCGGGTCCGTCGGTGATGAGAATGGCATCTCCATTCTCCTTGATACGTCACCAACAACGAAAATTTAGTCCGCGCCGGTGCGTTGGCAATATCAAAGACAAAAAAGCCCGGCCCCGCGTGAGCGAGACCGGGCTGGATGACCCAACAAGCGACGGTTACGGATCGACATGTTCGGGCATCGCTTTCAGCTGATCCTTCGTCCAGTTCGTGACCGCGTGGACATCGCCGTCCTCGTCACGCATGAATTCGAGCTCGCTGAGAGACACAGCGACGGGCTTGGCTCCGATGCCGAGGAAGCCGCCGACATCGATCACCGCCTGAGCGTTCGGGCCGGCTCCGTGCACATGCGAGACGGAGCCGATCTTCTCGTCGCCAGGCCCGTAGATCGTGGCGCCGTCGAGAGCGACAGCAGTCAGGTCGGTTTCGGCAAGACGGCTATGCTTTGAATGGTCCATGGGTTCTTCCTCTGAGAGGAAGGAACGACTGGCAGTAAGAGGTGTTCCGCCGCTCAGTCGAATGAAAAGCCCGCGGGTTCCAAGCGGACTGTGGACCTCCAGCCCTTCGCTCCAGCGTGACGTCGAGCACTCCAAGGCACCGGGATCATTCGCGCCGATTGGGCGTTCCTTATAGGCGATTTCATCCGCCCCTTCATCAGAATTCGGACAAGAGAGCAGAGGAGCAATCCCATGTTCATCATCATGGGTGGAACTGGCCATGTCGGTTCGGCAACAGCTGACGCATTGTTGGGACGAGGCGAAGCGGTGACGATCGTCACGCGCGATCCTGCCCGCGCTGCTGGATGGCTGGCGAAGGGTGCCAATTTGGTGAAGGCAGACGTCGAGGATGTGCCATCCCTCAACGCTGCATTCCAGCTCGGGCGACGCGCCTTCCTGCTCAATCCGCCCGCCAACACCGCGGAAAATACGGATGTGGTCGAACGGCGAACAGTCGCCAAGATCTTGCGGGCGTTGGAGGGCTCTGGGCTGGAGAAAGTCGTTGCGGAGTCGACAGGCGGCGCCCAGCCGGGAGAGCGTATCGGCGATCTCAACGTTCTCTGGGAACTCGAAGAGGGTCTTCGAGCGCAAGCGATTCCTGCCGCGATCAATCGCGCCGGCTACTACATGAGCAACTGGGATGGATTGCTCAAGACCGCCGCTGCGACAGGCAAGCTTCCAACCATGTTTCCGGCTGATGTCTTGATCCCGATGGTATCACCCGAGGATCTCGGCAAAGCTGCCGCCGACAGGCTCTCGTCACCACTCGCTGACGTTGGGGTGCGCTATGTCGAAGGGCCGAGGCGCTATTCGAGCGAAGATGTCGCCAAGGCATTCTCGGCTCGCCTCGGCACCTTGGTCGCGCTCTCAGTCATCCCTCGTGGAGAGTGGAAGGAAGCGTTTCTGCAACTCGGTTTTTCCGAAGCGGCCGCGGCCTCTTATGCAAGCATGACCGCGGTCAGCCTCGATGGAGGCTTCGATTTGGCCGACGACCCCATCCGAGGTTCAACGACACTCGACGCTTACGTTCAAAAGCTGGCCCTGGACGTTGGATAGCCGCGTCCGAGCAAATTGACGCGAGGCAAGCGATGCGCGATCGAGGCACCGTCAGCACCACTGCTAGCGAAAGGCTGGTGCGTGAAGCGCGAATGTTCGGCCGGCTTGAAGGCCTGCGCGCCGCGATTGAGGCGTCCGATGTCGAAGAGCTGATCGAGCGCTGGATACGCCGGCCAAAGGCGGAAACGGCAGAAGGTCGGGCCTGGGAAGCTGGAGCGCGGCAGGCCTACAGTTGGAAGTCGGCGGCCATCCTCGCACTCCTCGAAGGCGACAGGGGAATGAGTACGCTCGAACACGCGATCGAAGTCGCGGCTCGGGCCCATGCTGGCCAGACAGACAAGGCAGGCGCGCCGTACATCTCACACCCACTCCGCGTCGCCCTCGGTTTTATCCGTGCCGGAGATAAAGATCGCGCAGTCGTCGCCGTGCTCCACGATGTCATCGAGAATAGCGCGGTGACCGCCGGCGACCTGAGCGATCAGGGTTTTTCGGCCCCGATCGTGGCGGCGATCGAAGCGCTTTCCCGCAATGAAGGCGAGCCCTATAAAGACTTCGTCCTGCGCGCCGCGGCGAACGAACTTGCCCGACCGGTCAAGATTGCTGATCTGAAGGACAATTTGGATCGGACGCAAATGGCCAAGCTGCCTGCGGCCAAACGGGAAAAGCTGCTCACCAAATACGAAGGCGCTCTGAAGCTCCTTGACACATAGGGCACCAAAGCTTTGCGTCCACTAAGGCCATAATCCAGCTGGCGGCGACGGGAAGGGCGCTGCCCTAGGAACGCCGGCTGTCTGTGCGCGTTCACTCCTTAGACCAAGGAGGGCTTGATGAAACATCGCCTGGTGACTTTTGCAGTTGCGATCTTCTTCGCCTGCGGAGCAACTGCGCATGCACAGATGCACCCGCCGACGACAGATGGCGCCGGGGCCAAGCCCGGGCCCAGCGGCGGAAAGATCGACCAAGATCCCGGATCAAATCGCCCGGAAACGAAGAACGGAGCCGATTCCCAACAGAACCGCTCCTATGGAGGAAACACGAAGCCCGACGGAAAATCTCTGAATGATGGGCAGCCGCCGCGGCAATAGCCGCATCTCCTTCGCCCTGCTCAGGAGTACCGGATGACGCAAATTGAGACGACGAGTGATATAGGGCGAAGCCGCTGTTTTTCGGATAATATTCCCGATCGCTGCGGACAGCGTTCCTTTCATCCGCGGGTGAAGCTATCCAATATTGCGAATGTCTTGCTCATCGATGCCGCACCAGTCAGCTGCGAACAGCGCAAGGGCCTTCGTAACTCGCTTGAGTGAAGGCAGGCTGACCCGCTCATCAATACCGTGAATATTCTCGGCAATCGGCCCATACACCAGCGCGGGGATATTTCCGTGAACTGAGAAGATGGCCGCGTCGAGATAGGCGGTCATGACATAGGCATTGAGCTCTTTGCCGTCCTGGGCTCGTCTGTGGGCGGACTGCAAACACGCTTCGGCGGACGTGCCTTCCGCGAGTTCGTATCCAGCATGCATCACGCCAACCCAGTCGATATCGACCAGATCGCCACTGGCGAAGGCCAGGTCATCTTTCTGCACCGACATCACGAAGTTTTCGAATTCGGCGGCCCGCGCTTGCGGGTCCTCGCCAGGGTAGAATCCGATGCGGCCCTCGACCACGCAATCGCTCGGTATTGAAGCAATCCAGTCGCCGCCGGATATCGTCCCAAATGTCAGCGCAACGGGATTGGGGATGCCCTCGAAGCCAGCCTTGCCCTTGGCCTCTGCGATCCACTTGCGTTCCAGAGCGCGCAAATGATCCATCAGCTTGATCATCAGATCGATCGCGCTTTGCCCGGACTCGGGTTCCCGCGGGTGAGCCGGCCGCCCCCGCGTCGTCAGGCGGAATTTCAGCACGCCGGAATTGGCGCGAACGAGCTGCTCGTCGGTCGGCTCGGCGCTGACGATGACGTCGGCGGTAAAACCATTGATGAAGGCAGTCGCGGCGCCGTTCCCGGTAATCTCCTCATCCACCACTGACTGGATCTGAACATCTCCGCAAAGGGTCATTCCAGCGCGCTCGATCGCTGCGAGAGCGTAGACGGATGCCGTCAGCCCAGCCTTCATATCGCCGGCACCGCGGCCATAGAGCCAATCACCCTCCCCGCGCGCCGTGAACGGCGGCGATGACCACCGCGCCGTGTTGGCTGCAGGCACGACATCCATGTGCGAATTGAACGCCAGAGATCGACCACCGCGTCCCTTGGCAGCTCTGAGGCCGACCACGTTCCAGCTCGACCGATAGTCGATGGTCGCCGGAGAGAAGGCCGGATGCTTACCGATTTGCGTGGCGTCTGTCTGAAAGCGCCTGACCTCGTAGCCCCGTTTCACCAGGCTCGCCTCGAGGAAGCTCTGCGCTTCTTGCTCCTCGTCGCGAAGGGTACGGTAGCCGACGAGCTTGGCCAGGAATTCTACCTGCTCCTCGAACAGGTCGTCGACGGCTTGCAGGATGCGATCTTCAGGAGAGGTCATGATTATTTCCTGCATAAGGGGCGGGCTGCTGATAGGCTGCATTATAGGTCGAGCAACCGCCGGTTGACGGCGTTTAGTTCAGCACTGGCTACGGATTGCGGCAACAAAGCCCTCCTATTTGCAGGATTTCGGCGTCATGACGTTGGATGAAATTGACCTGAAGCTTCTCCAGGCCGTGCAGACGAACAATCGTCTGACGTCGGACGAGCTGGCGGAGCTCGCGAACCTGTCGCCGACGGCCTGCCAGCGCCGGATGAAGCGGTTGCGCGCGACCGGGGTTATCGAGGGCGACGTTTCGATCGTGTCGCCGAAAGCAGTCGGACGCCCCTTTTCAATGCTGGTCCTGGTCTCGCTGGAACGAGAGCGCGCGGACATCATCGATCGCTTCAAGGCGGCGATCAGGGCAACGGCGGAAGTGATGACCGGCTTCTATGTGACTGGCGATGCCGATTTCGTGCTTGTGGTGACGGCGCGCGACATGGAGGACTACGAGCAATTTACGCGCCGCTTCTTCTACGAAAACGCCGACATCAAGAGTTTCAAAACTATTGTCGTCATGGACCGCGTCAAGGCTGGCTTCTCGCTGCCCATCGAACTCTGAAAACGCAGTTTTCTTTCTACAGCGATTTGATCGGCGCTTTATCCGGTAGGGGGCGAGGGCGGATATCAGCACAGCCGATAGACCGTCGCCTCGTCAGCCTTCGCTCGAACTTCCTTGGACGACGCCTGCCGCAGCTTGTCGTCATGTGTCCAACCGCGCTAGGCGATCTCGGTCGCGAGCTTCGGCTAAAACCGCTATCCGCTGACAGGCGGCGAGCTCCTTGTGCGGTGCCCCCCAAGCCGTAGATTCCAGAAACGAGATTGCGACTGGCTCCAGACAATCGCAGGAGCACCACCCCTATTCGGCGGCGATGGCAAGCACGCGACCGTGCACGGCCAGGTGCCTATCGCTGCGGTTCATGACCGCCAGCACGACAGATGCACCATCCTCGCAGTCGAGCATCAGTCTGTGGCAAAACTGACCGTCATCATATCTAGTCGTGTCGAAGAGCAGATAGCCTACCCGCCGGTCGTCATACTCACCCGCAAACTGATAGATCACGTCGACCCTGCTCCCATCGCGTAAGCTTAGCCGGGCCTTTCCGGCGATCATGGTACCCTCCCTCCCTGGGACTGCATGCGGCGAAGATGAGGCCGGCGGGCCCAGACTTACCTAGGCCGCTTTCTTCGTGGCCTTGCGCTTCACCGCCTTTGGCGCGCTCTGCCCGACACTGGCGCGCAGCGCCTCCATCAAGTCGACGGGCTCTGGAGCCTTGGCTTTCTTCGCGACCTTGACCGGCTTGCCGGCTAGCTTCGCCTTGACCAATTCGGCCACGGCCGCCTCGTAACGGTCATCGAACTTCGAGGGATCGAACTCGCCCTTCTTGGTTTCGATGATGTGCTTGGCGAGCTCGAGCATCTCCTTCTGGATCTTCAGCTTGGGGATGCCGTCGAACGCCTCGGTGGCGGCGCGGACCTCATAGTCGAAATTGAGGGTGTGGGCGACGAGGCCGAGCCCGTGCGCCCGGATCATCAGCGCGCGATAGCGCCGAAACAGCACGGCATGAGCCAGCGCACCGACCTTGCTGGCCCGCAGCGCCTCGCGGATCACCGCAAAGGCGTCGTCGGCAATCTTCCCCGATGGGGCAAGGTAGTAGGGCTTGTCGAAAAAGACCGTGTCGATCTCGCTGCAGGGAATGAAGGCCTGCACCGCCAGCAGCTTCTTGCTCTCCGGCACGGCGTTGGCGATTTCGTCGGGCTCGACCTCGACATAGCGGTCCTGATCGATTTCGAAGCCCTTGATCTGATGCTCGCGATCGACGGGCATCTCAGTGGCGGGGTCGATGAACTCGCGCCTCACACGGTGGCCGGTGTCGCGGTTGATAGTGTGGAAGGCGATGCGCTCGGAGGTGCTGGCGCCGGTGTAGAGCGCGACCGGGCAGCTGATCTCGCCGAACTTCAGGTAGCCCTTCCAGTTCGACCGCGCCGCGACCATGACACGCTCCTCCCGACGCAACACACCAGCGATTCAATGCGGCGCCTGCCAACTGGTTCCGGCGCCCTGGAACTGAATCGATCAAGCCGCATTGAGTCGGCAGTCGCGTTCCCGGAGTTGCGTCGTCATGCCCGCCAGAACCTATTGGAAGGGCTATCTCAAGCTCTCGCTTGTCACCTGTCCTGTCGCCATGAGTCCGGCCACGTCCGAGAGCGAAAAGGTGCGCTTCCACACACTCAATCGCGAGACCGGCAACCGCGTCGTCAGCCGCTATGTCGACGCCGAGACGGGCAAGCCGGTCGAACCGGACGACCAGGCGAAGGGCTATGAGGCCGAGGCCGGCCGGCTCGTCGTGATCGAGGATGAGGAGCTCGAGGCAGTCAAGCTCGACACCGTCCGCACGATCGACATCGATGCCTTCGTGCCGCGCGACTCCATTCCCTGGATCTATCTCGACAGCCCGCACTACCTGGTTCCGGATGACGAGGTCGGCGAAGAGGCATTCTCGGTCATCCGCGATGCCATGACGGCGACCAAGATGGTCGGCGTTTCCCGCGTCGTGCTCTACCGACGCGAGCGCGCTGTCATGCTGGAACCGCGCGATAAGGGCATCGTCCTCTGGACGCTGCGCTATGGCGACGAGGTCCGTGACGCGAAGAGCTACTTTGCCGAGATCGAAAAGGAGAAGCCCGAGCCCGAGCTGCTCGACCTCGCGCAGAGGTTCATCAAGGCGAAGACCAGGGATTGGTCGCCGGAGATGGTCAAGGACCCGGTGCAGGAGCACCTGCTGAAGCTGATCGCCGCGAAGAAGCGCAAGGGGGCCCGCAAGGTCACCGCAGCCGCCGGTGGCAAGGACCGGCCGGGTAACGTCGTCAACCTGTTCGATGCCCTGAAGAAGAGCCTGCAGGCGGACAAGTCGCTGCGGTGAAATGGGACAGGGCTGACCTCCCTTCGAAGGTCAGCCCTGCTGGCCGTGGCGAGCTGGAATGCCCGAACTGCCGGTACATCCGCGGCGAACTCGAACGGGCAATCAACAGACCATACCGCCGGAGGCGAGCGTAGCCGGGTACGCTCCAGCCGCCAGTCGCTAATTCGGCTCTACCAGGCGCCATTTCGGGGGTACGTCGCCCATTCCAATCGGGTGCGAGCATCCTAGCCTTCAAGGCGGATCCACGTCGGAGCATGGTCGCTTGCCTTGTCCCAGCCGCGCACTTGCCGATCGACATCGGCGGCGATGATCCGCTTGGACAGTGCCGGACTCACCAGCAGATGGTCGAGCCGGAGCCCCGCATTCCGGCCCCAAGCGTTCCGAAAATAGTCCCAGAAGGTGTAGATGCGCTCCTCCGGGTGCATGGCCCGAAGTGCGTCGGTCCACCCTTGCGCGATCAAGTCTCGAAAGGCCTGGCGCACCTCAGGGCGAAACAGCGCATCGTCGACCCAGCGTTCCGGCTTGTAGACGTCGATCTCGGTCGGAATCACGTTGAAGTCGCCGATCAGCGCGACCGGGATCTTGTGCGCGAGCAGCTCGGCTGCATGGGAGGCGAGCCGCTCCAGCCAGGCGAGCTTGTAGTCGAATTTTGGACCAGGCGCCGGGTTGCCGTTCGGCAGATATAGGCACCCGATCAGCACCCCGCCAATGGCAGCCTCGATATAGCGGCTTTGCATATCCTCATCGTCGCCCGGGAGACCACGCCGGGTTTCGATCGGGTCTGAACCGCGCGCCAGGATCGCGACACCATTCCAGCTCTTCTGCCCGTGCCAGACCGCTCCATATCCAGTGGCCCTGATCGCGGCTTGTGGAAACTTGCCCTGTGGTGCCTTCAGCTCTTGCAAGCAAACGATGTCCGGCTTGGCTTCCGATAGCCACCGCAGCAGCACCGGCAACCGGCCATTGATGCCATTGATGTTGAAGGTTGCGATCAGCACTACCGGCCCCCTTGGCGACCAACGTCAGCTGGTCATGCGCGTTCCAGAGACGGTGCAATATTCAGTGGAAATGGACAGGACAGCGCCGTCGCTGCCTGCGATGGCGCGCCCTGATCGCTATCGCTTCAATTGCTCGGGGAATCGCTGGGACAGGGTTCGAAAGCGATCGACGATCCGGCGGAGCAACTCGGCATCATCGGCGCCACCACCCATTAGAATGCTCTCCACGATGTAGCTCAGACGCTCTCGATCGCGAGCGTGAGCGCCCGCGGCTGACCTGCTTTGAAGCTGGCTCCATGCCTCCTCGAGCAATGTCAGCGCGCGGCGCCGTTGCGACGAATCCATCAGGGGGCTGAAGGTCATTTCGCTTATCTGTCCTGGATGGCGAGCATCTCGCGGATCAGGTGATCGGCTTTGGCCTGTGCGGCTCGAAACCTATCGAGATCGATAACATCGCCGTCGGAGCCAAGTGCCTCCATAGCCTCCACAACCGCATCCTTCAGGCTGTCGAGGCGAACGCGTAAGTCTTCAATCACGGCCGGGACAATTTCGCTCATCGGCGCAATGTACGGCACGAAGCGAAACGCGGCGCTGTCAAATGCCAGTTCCGCCGTGGCGCAGCTCCTCGGCGAGATCGAGCGGTATAAGCGCACAGCGGCGAGCCCCTAGACGCCGCGCTCTCAATCGGTGCCTGCAACCATCCGCCAGTACGTCCTTCCCATGTGGAAAGGTGGGCACCGATGGAAATCCGGGCGCCACACCAGCGGTGATAGACCAAAATACGGTGGCGACGCCTCCTTGAATTGGCCGGCCTGAACGGGGTTACCGATCCAGACCGTTTCGCTGCATCGATAGCAACACGGCCAATCCTTCAGCCTTCCACGTGTATTGAATAGCGCAACCTGCAATGGATCTGGCAGCGCGGTCGATCATGGTGGAGCCAAAGCCTGCATGTTCGGGACGGGCTTCTATCGCCGGACCTCCAGCTTCATTCCAGAGGACGCGGACGGCCTGCTCATCACACTCGACCGTGATGGATATCGATCCCATTGGTGACGACAATGCGCCGTACTTGACCGAATTGGTCGCCATCTCGTGGACGATGAGCGCTAAGCTGGTTGCCGTTTGCGGGCCGATCGACGCGTCGTCGCCGACAATGCGCACTCGGTCCGCCGCCCCATTCTGGTAGGGCGCGAAAAGGTCCGTCATGAGCTTCAGGATCCCGCCGCCAGATCCGCTTTTGGGACGACCCACGAATGAATGGGCGCGGTGGAGTGCCGCGAACCGCTCCTCGAGCTTTGCCGCGAACTGGCGGCTCTCCGGCTCGCTCCGCGCGGCCAGGCGCACGATGCTGTTCATCACCGCGAAGATGTTCGCGATACGGTGCCCAAGCTCGCGCGCGATCAGCTCGGAATGCTCCTCGGCCTGCTTCCTGGCCGTCACGTCGATATGGGCTCCACGGAGCAGGAGCGGCTCTCCGGACTCGCCGCGCTCGATCTCCGCCTTGGCAAGGATCCAGCGGGTTTTCCCGTCGCTGGGCCGGACGATGCGGTACTCGACCTCGTAGTCGGTGGAGCTGCCGCGGACAGTTTCGAGGAAATGAGAGAGGACACGGTCCCGGTCATCGGGATGGATGCGCCGAACCCAATCCTCATGCGTCTCGTGCACCGTTTCTGGAGGAAGGCCGTGCACCGCAAGGTATTCGGGCGAGCGCGTATTGCGGAACTGGCCGCCTCGCAGATCTACGGTCAGGCCGCCGATCTGCCCGATCTTCTGGACACGAGCGAATTCCAGCTCACGTTCCGTCAGTCGCGCCTCGACCCCGGACGCCTCGCCTTCATTCATTCGAACGCCCTGCCAACCGATCCGGGCCCAAGGCAGCAAATCACGGTCCATGAGTCAAACGGAGTAGCGGTTCGTCACCGGCAGGGGGGCTCGCCAAGCGCGCCTCATGGGCGCTGATCCAGCCCGAAAACCGAGCCCCGGCTTCGGCCTTACCGCATGGCAAAGTGGACAGCGAACCCAGCGATCCCGGCCAGCACCAGGCCGACGACCAGCACGGCGAGGACCGGCACGCCCAGAAAGCCCTGACGAGCCTCGACCGGCGTTTCTACAGCTGGATCAGCACCGGAGTGAGTATCCGGATGCATGGGGGTAAGAGCCTCCCCACCCGGCGTCTCCTTCTGGCGTTCCGCGCGAGCGTTCGCGACACGAATTTCGGAATCGTTTGGATTGCTCATACTTGGTCTCCGCGTTGGCGCGCCGGTCAGGCTCTCTGCTGAAATGACAAGGCCCGCCGCTCGTCGAGAGCAGCGGGCCTTCGCCCGAGCCTTGGCTGAACAGCGCAGGCTCGCGCGTTCAGGCTCACCAGGTCTGGCGATTGTACCAGGTGTCGACGTCGGTCTTCACCTTGTCCTTCTCGATCCCGTAGCGCTCCTGGATCTTGCCTTCGAGCTGGTCGCGCTTGCCGGCGATGACGTCGAGGTCGTCATCGGTCAGCTTGCCCCACTGCTCCTTGACCTTACCCTTGAGCTGCTTCCAGTTCCCTTCGACGCGGTTCCAGTCCATCGCGGATCTCCTTCAAATGTCGGTGGGGATGTGGCCGAGAGATTACTTGCTCCAGCGGCCTTCGTATTTGAACTCAGGCGCGGCCTTCAGGGCGTCCTTCGTCGTGTCCATCGTCGCCGACCACTTCTTGTCGTTCTCGGAGTAAACGACGTTCACCGCGGACGGCGTCACCACGACATGGCGCTCGCCGATGCCGAGGAAGCCGCCCACCGAGAGGATCAGGCCGGACAGCGTACCGTTCGAAACGACCAGGTCCTTGATCTCGCCGACGGTCTCCTTGGCGTTGTTCTGGACGTTGAGACCGATCAGGTTGCTGCTCAGGACGTCGGTGGGCAGCGCCTTGACGTAAACCTCGCGCGTGGCAGTCGTCGCGGTCTGCGCCTGCAAAGCGGTCGCTCCAACGAACGACGTGGCCACGGCAAGAGCGACGATCAAATTGCGCATCATGTATTCTCCAAACGCGGATGACCCAGCCGCCGGATCAACGTCCCCCTATGACGGTTGTTCCGTGTCCCTTCGGACCTGCGACAAGTCATGCACGGAGTGGCGATCGGCTATCCGGCAGGGGCGCGTGCGGAGCCGAGATAGCCTGCCATCACAACGGCTTACGCGGCATGTGCCGCGGCAGGAGCCACCACCTTTTCCGTGATGACCTCGAAGCGTCGCAGGATGTGCGGACCGAAGGTGTGGATCATCGGGATGTCAGCGGCATCCCGGCCGCGCGCAACCAGCACACGCCCGATCCGGGGCATGTTGTGGCGCGCATCGAAGGTGTACCAGCGCCCGCCGAGATAGGCCTCGAACCAGGCGTTGTAGTCCATCGGAGCAGGATCGGGCGGCACGCCGATGTCACCGAGGAAGCCGTTGCAATACCGCGCCGGGATGTTCATGCAACGGCAGAGGGCGATGGCGAGATGGGTGAAGTCGCGGCAGACGCCGACGCGCTCGTTCATCGCCTGCATCGCGGTTCGCGTGTTGCGCGCGAACTGATAGTCGAACCGGATCTGCGCGTTGACGAAGTTGCAGATCTGCTGGACCCGGTTCCAGCCGGGCGCGAAGTTTCCAAACAGGCTCCAGGCGGCGCCCGAGAGCTCGTCGACCTCGCAATACCTGCTGGACAATGTGTATTCGAGGACGTCGGGCGGCAGGTCCGCTGGCCAGATCTCCTGAGCGGCCTTGTCCCATTGATCGGGCACTCCCGAGTCGCGGATCACCGCATCATGCGAGAAGACCGCGCCGCCAGCCGGCACCGCGAGCCGCCTGCAGCGATTGCCGAACCCATCCGTATAGTCCGATGCGATGATAGGAGCGCCGGTGCTCAACGCCGAGATGCTGGGGCCCCGCCCCTGAACGAGATCGGCGTCGCGGCTCGGGTGAGGGTCGAGCAGGAGGATGGCGGGGGTAGGCTGGGCGGTGACGATTTCGATGTGATAGCCGATGCGAATGTCCATTGCGCTTTCCCGACGATGATGAAAGCGCAACACCCCGCGAACGATTGGGTTCCTACAAGGTGTGCCGAAGAAAGTAGCAGTAGGCTGCGCCCTGTGCCGGCGCGGCTCCACGATTACTTCAGCTTTTGGTTCGAACGATTGAGCAAGTCGGTTATCGGATTCTGCGGGCTCCGAGGCTGGTGGGCCCGGCCATCCTGCCGCTTGGCTCCCACGATCTGTGCTTCCCCGATTACGCGCTCTCGATCATCGGAGTCCTTCACCCGATACTGCGGTTCCCCGTCAACGAGGGACGGCAGAAGCCGTGAAACGATGTACGTGCCGATGGCATCGGTGTCGTGAAAGCCAAAAGCCAGGCTGACACGATCACCTACCGCGTATTGATGGTCCATGTTTGCTCCAAGCCACAGGCCTGGGAGGCAGAGCCGAATTGCACATGCCTCGCGGCGCCAGGCTCAATTGGCAGTTGCACAATAGCAGGGCCAGCCTTGGAGCGCGCCATCATTTGACAGGGTCCTGAATGCCTATGCTGTTAGCAGCGATATAAAGCCCCGCCAGCTTGGCCGGAGTAGCCTTTCAGCCTTCAGCCCTTCACTCAGCGAAGGGTTTGATCGTGAGCCCGCCGTAGACTGGACCGGCGTCAGGCCAAGGATCGAACACTCCGCTCTCGGTCCCATTGCCGCGTTCGCGCGGCGGCCAGGAAATCCGCAGTGTTGAGCGCTAGATCGACCACGCCTGCATCAGCGACTATTCCCGCCTTATCTAGCAGCGGCTTGGCATCACCTGTGAAGCCGACGGCCTTGAGGTGCCCAAAGGCGTCCATCGCGAACGCGAGAGCCGCACCCTCTTTCAGCAGGTGCGCGCAGCCTTCCTGGGAGAGAACAAGAGCAACGGCATCGAAGATCACGGATGGCGTGCCGGCAAGCTGGCCATCTGCCTTGAGGATCTTGCCATTCTTCAAGGTCACACCGCCGATCTTCGGCGCCACAATCTTGACCGTGCCGCCTTCTGCCTCAACCCCCTTCCTAACCACGTCGACCGTCGCGCCATCGGCTCCATCGGTGACAAGAATGCCCACCGCTCGGCCTTTCAGCGTCTCCGGATATTTCCCTACGATTCTGAGCGCAGGCGATAAATCCATGTTCTGCGGGGTGAGTGCAGCCTTTGAAGGCTTCGGTGGCGGGACGTTCAAGCCCTCAGCAACGCGTTTTGCCAAGTCGGCGTCAACATTGCCCAGGTTGGCCAGTACCCTGTTTCGGACATGCTCAAGCGTGACCTTCGAGAGCTCGAAGACGAGCGCACTGGCTATATGCGCCTGTTCGATCTCGCTCTGCGAGCGGAAGAACAGACGCGCCTGGCTGTAATGGTCCGCGAAGCTCTCGGCCCGCAGTCGCACCTTGTGCTCCTCGACCGGCACCGCGGCTGTGCGGAACCCGCCGACCGGATCCTCGCGCGGACCACCCTCCTCGCCGGATTCCGACAGGCTGTTGGGTTCGTAGTTGGCGCGGCCTTTGAACACTTGCGTCTGCATGTGCCCGTCGCGCTGGAGATTCTGAAAGGGGCAGCCCTTCGCCTTGTTGATCGGCAGCTGATGAAAATTCACCGTGCCGAGCCGCGAGAGCTGGGTGTCCTGATAGGAGAACAACCTGCCCTGCAGCAGCGGGTCTTCAGAGACGTCGATGCCGGGCGGCAGGTTGGTCGGGAGGAATGCAACCTGCTCCGTCTCGGCGAAGAAGTTGTCCGGGTTGCGGTTCAGCACCATCCGGCCGATTACGCGGATCGGCACGAGCTCCTCAGGGATCAGTTTGGTCGCGTCGAGGATATCGAAGGGAAGGGCATCGGCTTCCTCCTGGCTCAGCAACTGCACGCCGAACTCCCATTCTGGGAAGTCACCCTTGTCGATCGCCTCGTACAGGTCGCGGCGGTGATAGTCCGGGTCGGCGCCTGCAATCTTCACGGCTTCGTCCCAACAGGTCGACTGGGTGCCGAGCTTGGGACGCCAATGGAACTTGACGAAAGTCGGCCGGCCCTCGTCGTCGAGCAGGCGGAAGGTGTTGACGCCAAAGCCCTCGATCATGCGAAGCGAGCGCGGGATGGCACGGTCGGACATCGCCCACATGACCATATGCGTCGACTCGGGCATCAGGCCGACGAAGTCCCAAAAGGTGTCATGCGCGCTCGCCGCCTGCGGATAGCCACGATCGGCTTCCATCTTCACCGCGTGGATCAGGTCGGGAAACTTGATCGCATCCTGGATAAAGAAAACCGGGATGTTGTTGCCGACGAGATCCCAGTTGCCTTCCTTCGTGTAGAACTTGACGGCAAAGCCGCGCACGTCGCGCGGTGTATCGACCGATCCGGCGCCGCCCGCGACAGTTGAAAAGCGGGTGAAAACTTCGGTCTTGGCGCCGACCTCGATGAGGATTTTGGCGCGCGAGAATTCCGCCAGGGACTCTGTCAGTTCGAAGAAGCCATGGGCCGCTGACCCGCGGGCGTGAACGATGCGCTCGGGAATGCGCTCGTGATCGAAGTGCTGGATTTTCTCGCGCAGCACAAAGTCTTCGAGCAAAGTCGGACCGCGTTGACCGCCCTTGAGCGAATTCTGGTTGTCGCTGATGGGAACGCCGTGATTGGTCGTGATGCGCGTCTCGGGAGCGCTGGACGACTGGTGCAGTTCCCCACCCGATCCCAGCCGGGAGGTCGTGTCGTTTGAAGCACGTCCATTGGAAGTCGCCATGACGGTGTCCTCGTTGCTGATGCCGCTGGCCACCGATCGGAGTCAAAGAGGCGACTCTCATCTGACGTGCCAGTTTCTCAACTCGACTTGCGGCTGGTCGTTCCGATGACGTCCAATTTGAAACTTGGTTGGCGGCCCCGGAGATTGCACCGCATAGCTTGCCGCTTTGGCCTCTCGGCGCGGGGGGACAGCTGGGCGCGCGGAATGCGATCGAATTCCTTTGATATCTTGTCAAATCTGCGAACGGCTGAGGCTGGCCAGCCAATCCGATATTTTCTTGCTGACCGGGCGATTCTGCCAATCTGAAAAGGTGTAGGGCCGAGAAACGGCGGCGTCCTGGTCGAACAACACCATCTGAGTACGGGCGAATTCCGGATCAAACAGGTTGATGTTCGCCTCGTCGTTCAGCCTCAAGGCACGATCGTCGATATTCGTCGACCCAACCGACGTCCAAAGATCGTCCACGATCACAAGCTTGCAGTGGAAAAAGGTGGGCTGATACTCGCTTATCGCGACCCCGGCCTGGAGCAATTCGCCCCACAAATGGCGGGATGCGTTTCTCACGATGCGCGCATCGGTCTGGGGACCGGGGACGAGGATCTGGATGTCCACACCCCGTTTCCGAGCCTCGAGCAAATGCCGGCGCGTGAGCTCGTCCGGCACGAAATAGGGCGTTGCGACCCGGATGCTCTTTTGCGCGGAGGCGAGCGCGGTCATGAGCATCAGGTGCATGACGTTGCGTTGATGGGTCGAGCTGACGACGACCTGGGCAGCATGGCCACCTTCCGGGACAATCTCCGGGAAGAAGCGGTCGCCTAGTAGCAGCTCGCCGGTTGCCTCGATCCAGTGCTCGGCGAACGCCGCCTGGAATTCGGCTGCGGCTGGCCCTTCGATGCGATAGTGGTTGTCGCGCCATTCGTTCGGCGAACGCGCATCGCCGTTCCATTCATCGGCAATGCCGACACCGCCAGTGAAGCCTATGCGCCCATCGACAATAAGCAATTTGCGATGCGTGCGGTTATTGATCCGGTCCAAGGAGTACCAGGCGATCGGGCGGAACCGGACGACCTCGACGCCGGCACGCCGCATCCGCTCGATCAGCTTCTCTTCCATCGGAAGGCTGCCGATCCAGTCGAGCAGTACCTTCACGCTGAGCCCCTCTTTAGCCTTCGCGGAAAGCGCCTCCGCGAAGTCCTCGGCAATCGCGCCGCGCCAATAGATATAAGTCTCGAAATTGATCGTCTGCCGTGCCTCCCGAATGGCGCGCAGCATCGTGGGAAAGATCCGGTTGCCGTTGACGAGTGTCTCAACCTTGTTCCCGGGGATGTAGTTCGACCCAAACAGGGCGCCCATCGATGTCTTGAGCTGGCGATCCGACGAAGCCAGATGGTGCGGAATCGGTCCCTTAAGTTCCTGAGGCTCCGGCAGCAGGTTGCTTATGATGAGGCAGCCCACGGCTCCGAGAACCACCGAGAGAACTGCAATGATCAGGGGATGCCGTCGAAGTGTCATGTGCGTGGAAACACGAAAGGATGTCGACCTCCCAGCGGGTATCCGCAGATCGTGGCGACAACTTAGAATCCTTGTAAAAAGTTCCTCGAACCTAACGCATGCCCGAATTTCCAAAAAAAAGAAGCCCCGCCGGGGTCACCGATGGGGCATTGTTGGGCCTCCAGCCCTTCGCCCTACCTCGCGGCGAGCGCTACCAAGAATTCCGACGTGTCAACGCCCGACCACACGGTGGGTTCCCCGCAAAGCGCATGTTCAGTGAGACTTTCGGTATCGCGCGATAGCACGGCGTGCCAAGTCATCCTCACGCGCGGCGGCGCGGTGGCGGATCGCGCTGCTGGCCGGCTTCGAGCCCTTGCGCCACTGCCGATAGTCCTGCCAGTCTTCGGCATCCTCGGCGAGGATCTGGCGGATCGTGCCGAGCTCGTCGGCGCAGCGGCCAGCTTCTTCAGTCGCCTTTTCCTGCGCCAGCGCGAGGCGGGCGATGCCAGCCGCGATCTCCTTGACGACCGTCATGTCGGCGATGCTGGCCGCCTGCAGCACGACGTCCTTGCTGCTGACGGGCGGCTCGCGCTTGCCGGCGATGTAGCCGCTGCGGCCGAGGAAGACGAAGCCGATGCCGACGCCGAGCATGACCAGCATCTGCAGGCCGGGCGGCAGTGCAGCGATCCATTCAAAGCCCGGCGGCATCGGCATGTGCTTTCTCGGCCCGGCCGGCGTCGGTCCAGACGCGGCGGATATTGTAGACATCGAGCCCGAGAACCACGCCGGCATAGCAGACGATCAGGAGCGGGCGCTCGGTCGCGAGGAATCCGGCGAAGACCGGGAACCAGACGCCACAGGACAGGAAGGCGCAGGCGCCGCGCACATGCGGCGACCATCGGCCATACCAAGTGCCGGCGAAGGTGCCGTTGACGACGAGGGCGACGAGCCGCAGCGAGCCGATCACGATGCAGGTCCAGCCCCAGACGATCTCGTCGGCAATGTTCGCCAGCCCGCCATAGCTCAGTGACGCGTCGAAGAGCGCGGGGTAGTGCAGGAAGAGCGAGCCGAGCCAGATTAGCAGCGCGGCAAAGCCCCATTCGCTGGCCCGCGCCGGAAAGTGGTCGGTGATGCCGCGAGCGACCCTGACGATGATCACCGGCCGGCCCTCCCGTTCAGCGGCCCGGCGCGGGAGCGGCGCGCACCCCGAGCTTGGCCACCAGTTTCTCGGCGATCTCGCCCTCGGTCAGTCCGAAATGCGCGACTGCGTCGGGCACGGCCGAGCGCACATAGGCGACGCCGTCCGCGACGCCGGGGCTGGCGGCGTCGAGCCGCATGGCGAGCGTGCCGGAACCGAGACGCGCGACAAGCAGGCCTGCCGCATTGGTCACCGCCGCCTACAGAGCATCCCGACGGGAGGCTTCGACGTCGATACCGGCCTTCTCCTTCAGCAGCTTGAGCGCATAGCCCAGGCCGGCGAGCAGCAGGATGGGAGCGATCTCGATCAGGACCGGGCGCAAGGCGTCCAGCAGCGCGTTCAACATGATGAAGCTCCGATATCAGGGGATAGGCGGCAGGCCCGGCCGCCGGCGGGTTGTCAAAAGATCACGACACGCCTCGTGAAGCCGGCTAATGTGCCATGGAAGAAAAGGGGCTGACGCGATGAACAAACGATCGATGGCCTATTGTCTGAGGCGGCTGCGAACCCAGGAACTCATGAGAAAAGCGAGGTCGAGGCAGAGATTGGAAGCTGCGCTCGTCTTCGCGGCTGAGGCGGCGGTGCTTGCGCCCGGTGATGAATTATCACGCGACGAGTTCGTCCCGCCTTGGCCCAGCATTATCAAGATCAGCTGAGCCACGCCGTAGTCTGATCAGAGGCGCGCGGCATCGAGTGCTGCCATGAACTGGCGGTAGAAGCTGGCGATCTCCTCCCAGTGGTCGGTGACGTTCCCCGTCCGCCAGGCGTTCTTGAGATCGTCGGGGCCGCTGGTCGGCAGGTAGAAAGCGAGGCACTTGGCATCGCCGCTCCAGCGACCATCGAGCAAGCCCCTGAACACCTTCACGCTCATAGTTCTTGAGCCACGTGAGCTGGACATAGCCGCGCCCATAATAGACGTGGCCCCAGAGCCCCAACGGCCTGCCGTACTTCGTCAGGTAGTGGCGCAGCACATAGGCGCACGCCTCGGCATCGGTCTTCTTGAAGCACTCGCGCACTGGGACCATGCCGGCGCCGACCTCGCGGCGCGCCGTCGCCAGCCCATAGGCCAGCGTCTTGGCGCGATCGTCGCCGGTTGCCGCGAAACCCTCTAGAATGCCCCTCAATCCCGGCGACCTGGGCTTTGGCGGGCGAAAGCCTGATCACCACGAACAGCGAGGCTGCGAAGTTCAGATTGGCTCTAACCCTGCTGCCGCTGCTTCTTCCGGCGCCAGGGCGCATCCCTCTCCCAGTCACCAGCCATGATGCAGCCATGGGGCAGCACTTCGTCGACAACCTCCGCCAGACCGTATTGCTCGATCTGCCGGCGCACCGAGGCCGCGCTCTTGTAGGCGCTCGGCAACTCTGAGATGTCGGTCACGCCCGAGAAGAAGCGTGCATCGATCCCCTTGGTCTCCTCCGCGAAGATCTCCGCGTCGGTACGCCCGGCCAGCCGCCGCTTGTGCTGGGTGCGTGAGAAGTTCCGCCCCGCACCATGCGGTGAGAAGCCGAGGCCGCTGACCGCGTCCTTGCCGCGCACGATCAGCACCGGTTCCGCCATGTTCAGCGGGATCAGGGTGAGATCGGTCGCGTCTTCAGCCCAGCCGTCGAAGGCCGGGGTCGCCCCTTTGCCGTGATAGAACAGCCCGTCCGAGCGCCGGAAGACGAAGTTGTGCTCGTTCCAGAACCGGTCGGCGACGCGCGCAGACAGCCGCTCGGCCGCCATGTCGTGGATGACGAGGTGGTTCTGCTTCGTCCATTCGCGAATGGCCTGCAGCGCGTCCCAGTACTCGTCGCCTTCCCGCGTATCGGCCGGAATCCAGGCGTTCTGCGGCGCCGTCTCGGGCGAGAGCAGTCGGCGGAAACTCTCCGCCGCCCGCATGCCCTTGCTGTAGAGCCGCGCCCCGGGGCCGCGCGAACCGTGATGCGTCACCAGCACCGTCTCGCCGCTCGACTTCAGCGTCCCGACATAGGCGAAGTGGTTACCGTCGCCCTGCGTGCCGAAATGCTCGATCGCGGCGCTAGAGATGTCGCTCAGCAGCGGGTTCGTCGCAAAGCGCGCCATCACCTCCGCCGGCGGCCGGATCTGCTGACCACGCGGACGCCCGCCAGGTCCGAAATGCGTGACTGCCTGAACGGTATCCAGCAGCGCCGCGGGCGCGATGCCGGGGAACACCGAAATCGCCATCGAGCAGCAGATGTCGGCCGAGTGCATGCCGGGATGGATGCCCTCGGAGACGGCAACGCCGCCGACTGGAATCGTGCCGACCGGGCCAGCGGGACAGGCGTCGGGCATCACCGCGCCGGCGCGGATCACCGGAGTGCGCATCAGCTCGGTCATGCTGAGCACGACGGACTCGACGTTCGCCTCCTCCTCCGGCGTCTCCGCCTCGATGTTGAGATGGAACGGCACGGTCCCTGCCGCGTAAAGCGGCGTCGCCGAAGGCGGTTCGAAGCTACGTGCAACCGCGATCGCCTCCTCGAAGGAGCCGCCCTTTTCCAGCAA
This sequence comes from Rhizobiales bacterium 2SD, assembly GCA_005502805.1. Classification (GTDB taxonomy): domain Bacteria; phylum Pseudomonadota; class Alphaproteobacteria; order Rhizobiales; family Beijerinckiaceae; genus Allobosea. The sequence goes on from SCMY01000007.1 coordinate 146,238, forward strand.
TGCGTTTCCGGCCGCGAGCGCGCGGCCGAACCACTTGCCCTGCTTCACGCCGGCGTCGATCAGGTCCTGCCCACTCAGAACGTCAGTCATCGTCTCTCTCTTTCCACATGCCTGCCGCGTGGCCGCATGCGCCTCAATAGTCATTTCGGTTTTCAATCGGAGCGGCTGACAAGAGTAACGAGACCGTTTCCGCCACCTCGCCGGAGCAAGGGAAGGGTTTGAACCTTCACGCCTTTCGGCACCTGCCGGAGCAGGCCGCGTCTACCTGTAGTCCCATCTGCATTCAGCCGTTCCGAAGCGGTCATGGCGACCAGGGTTTGCGAGACTTCCGCAAGCCCGAAGGCAAGCGGGGCGGATTCGAACCACCAATACCACTGTAGTCCCGCAGGCATTCGCCGGGTGTTGTCTGGCCTTCGCCTCCAATCTCGTTCGAGGTCATGACGACAAGTGGTGATGAAACGTCGCCCGTCTTGCGACGGACACCTGCTCTACCGCTGAGCTACGGGTCCGCAGACGGTGGACCCGGCGGGGATCGAACCCGCGACCTGGAGGTTAACAGCCTGTAGTTCCATCGGCATTCGTCATGCCCAACTGCCTTGTTACCTTCTTCCCATTCCGGCTTTCATCATGACGACGAGAGGTGATGAGACGCACGCTCTACCACTGAGCTACGGGCCCGCAGATGGTGGACCCGACGGGCCTTGAACCCGCGACCATGTAGTCCCACCGGCATTCGTCATGCCTGCGTCGAAAGCCTTCCCGAAACCCCGGCGGCCGGATTGCCGCCGGGGGCCTACAGCGTGATGGCCTCGATCTGCTCGACCCAATGGTCGGCGCCAGTCTCGGCCCTGGTCATCGTGGCGATCACCTCGAAGACCTGATCGGAGAAGCCGCCGACATTCAGGATGTCGCTACGGCTCTTCGCCTGCGTCGTGGTGTAGGGCTGGATGTCGATGCAGACGAGCTTCGCCTGCGGGTTCGTCATCTTCACCTTGTTCCACGCCTGCATCGTCGCGGTGCCCTGATGTGCATGCGCGGAGGCATCCACCCAGGACTGGTTGTCCGAGACGAAGACGACGAGATCGACCTTCGCCTTCTCCTGCGCCAGCCGCTCCAGCGGTGCGGAGCAGTTCGTCCCGCCGCCACCGATCGCCGCCAGCCTGGCCGCATTGGTCATCACCGCGTCGCGCGGGTTGAGGTCGATCTCGACCACATCCTGCTCGAAGGGCAGCACCCTCGCCGTCCGGTTGGCCCGCAGGAACGCCGCCGCGACCAGGGCCGCGACATCGATACAGCGCACCTTGCTCGAGGCGCCCTGGCGGTATCCCGTCACGGACGAACTCATCGAGCCCGACACGTCCGGGCAGACCACGACGCGACCGTCGATCGCAGGCACATTGGCGAGCGCGACTTCCATCGCGTCCTGCAACGCCTCCTTCACGACCTTCGGCACCGCCGCGTCAGCCATGGTGAAGGCCACCATCAGCTGATACGGGAACACCCGCGCGCGCCGGATCTCCTCCGGATCGCGCAGCCGCCTGGCCAGTTGCTCAGCGAAGCCCTCGACCTCGAACACGCCGTTGCGGGCGAAGCTGTTGAGGTTCTGGCGCAGCATCTGCCAGCCGGCCGTCCCGGCGATCTCGACCCAATGCTCCCTGGTCAGGGGCAATGCGGTCAGCATCTGGAACGGCACCGCCGGCACCGGCAGCGATGGATCGCGCTTGAACGCCTCGAAGGCCTTGACCAGCTCGGGCAGCGCCAGCACGTCGTGCGGCTTGCCGATCAGGTAGCCATAGAGCGCCGCACGCGCCGCCGATATCGGCTTCGGGTGCATCATCTTGATCACATCGGCCAAGGACGGCTCATTGCCGACCGCGGCGCGCATGATCTCGACATCGCTCGCCTGCTCGAACCAGGCCCGGACGAAGCGCTTGGGCCGCGTCCCGAGCGACTTCCTGCCCGTCGCGCCGGACCGCATGACCTGCACGAAGTTGCGCAGCATCCTGCCGTTCCGGACGATCCGCGGAAACGCGCGGGCGAACTCGTCGCCATGCAGGCAGGACAGCACTGCGAGCAGCAGCGCCGGCATGTCCTTCATGTAGCCCTTCTCGAACGCGAACACCGCGGTCTTCGCCAGGAACTCCGGCTCGACCTGCCAGGCCAGCTCCAGCACTTCGGTCAGCTGCTCCCGCGCCCCGGCATAGAAGGTCGCGTTGAACGTTCCCGTCGCCGCCAGCTGAGCCAGGGCCTGGCGAGGCGACAGGCCGTAGGCCTGTGCCCCTTCATAGTTCCTGGTGTCAGTGCGCGGGAGCAGCTGTCCTGCCATCGTCGCAAACACGGACTTGTTTGCCATCGTCTTCATCCTTCGTTTTCACGACCTGGCTACTTCAGGCTTCGTGCCAACTCCGGAGCAACAGCGTGGACGCGGCGGGTCACTGCGACATATCTTATTGAAATAATTTATGAAAAAAATTTTCGACCGCTCACTCCTCGTTGGACTCGAAGCTGGTTGGAGTCAGAAAATTATATCCTGTAGGATAAGTAATTAGATTATGGGATATAGCCATCATGCGCCGCCGCGTCGCCATCAGCATTCTTGGAACCACGCTCGATGCCGGGCGTGGCGAGCGCTGGAAGCGCTGGCGCCCGACGATCGGACTCTGCCAGCAGCAGGGCCTCTTCATCGACCGCCTCGAGCTGCTCCATGGCGCCAATTCGGCCAGGCTGGCGCGCGAGATCATCGCCGACATCGAGAAGATCTCGCCAGCGACGGAGGTCCGGCAGCATCTGATCGAGATGGCCGACCCCTGGGATTTCAGCGAGGTCTATACGAGCCTGCGCGACTTCGCCCGCGCCTACGCCTTCGACCCCGATCGCGAGGACTACCTGGTCAACATCACCACCGGCACCCATGTCGCGCAGATCTGCTGGTTCCTGCTCACCGAGGCGCACTACATCCCCGGCCGGTTGATCCAGCTCTCGCCGCCGCGCGGTCGCCCGGAAAGCAGCGACTATGCCGGCAACCACTCGATCATCGACCTCGACCTCTCCCGCTATGATGCGATCGCGACGCGCTTCGCCGCCGAGCATGAGGAGGCGACGTCCTTCCTGAAATCCGGCATCGCCACGCGCAGCACCGCGTTCAACGCGATGATCGACCAGATCGAGAAGGTCGCGATCCGCTCACGCGCGCCGGTGCTGCTCACCGGGCCGACGGGAGCCGGCAAGTCGCAGCTCGCGCGGCGCATCTACGAATTGAAGAAGGCGCAGCACCAGGTCCCGGGCGAGTTCGTCGAGGTCAATTGCGCGACGCTCCGTGGCGATCAGGCGATGTCGACCCTGTTCGGCCATGTGAAGGGTGCCTTCACCGGCGCCCAGAGCGACCGGCCGGGGCTGATGAAGGCAGCCGACAAGGGCGTGCTCTTCCTCGACGAGATCGGCGAGCTCGGGCTCGACGAGCAGGCGATGTGCCTGCGCGCGATCGAGGAGAAGCGCTTCCTGCCGATGGGCTCCGATCGCGACCGGACCTCCGACTTCCAGCTCATCGCCGGCACCAACCGCGATCTTTCGGTCAGTGTGCGCGAAGGAACGTTCCGCGAGGATCTGTTCGCGCGGCTCAACCTCTGGACTTTCCGCCTGCCCGCGCTGCGCGACCGCAAGGAGGATATCGAGCCCAATCTCGACTTCGAGCTGCGCCGGTTCGCCGAACGCGAGCGACAGAACGCGACCTTCAACAAGGAGGCGCGCGAGCTCTATCTCAAGTTCGCCGTCGCGCCCGATGCGGCCTGGCACGCCAATTTCCGCGACCTCTCGGCCTCGGTCACCCGCATGGCGACCTTGGCCCCTCAAGGCCGCATCAACGAGGCGACGGTGCGCGACGAGATCACGCGGCTGTCGGAGCATTGGCGCGCCGGCCAGGTGAGCGGTCCCGATCCCGAAAAGGAACTTGCCGAACTCCTCGGGAACGAGCGAGTCAACGAGATCGACCTGTTCGACCGAGCCCAACTTGCCGCAGTCATCGCCGTTTGCCGCGAGAACCGCACGCTGAGCGCCGCCGGCCGTCAGCTTTTCTCCGTCTCGCGCCAGACCAAGACGAGCGGCAACGACGCCGACAGGCTGCGCAAATACCTCGCTCGCTTCGGGCTGAAGTTCGAGGATGTGTCAGCGGCATAGTTACCGGCCCAACGATGTCCGGTTCCCGGCATTCTGCCAATGTCGGCTTCTGGTGCAATCCGCGAGATTGATGGGAAACTCTAGCCCTTTTCCGGTCAGGCTTCATTGATCGGCGATCGCAGAGGCCTTGTCGCAGCGCACATAGCGCCAGAGCACCTCGGCGATCTCCACCCGGCGCCGGGCTTTCGCTTCGGGCGAGGTCATGTCCCAGTGGAATTGCGCCTCGAAGGTGTGCCGGTTCGCCACCGAGAAGATGGACAGGGCGTTCAGCGTGGCATGCAGCTCATGGGCATCGATCTCCGGCCTGATCGCGCCGAGGCTCTTGCCCTTGGCCAGGACACGCTCGATCTGCCCGATGACCGGCCGCGTCATCCGCGTCAGCTTCTCGCTGCGCTGGATGTGCCGGCCGCGATGGATGTTCTCGATCGCGACGAGCCGGACGAACTCCGGATTGGCCTGGTGGAAGTCGAAGGTGAACTCGGCGAGCCGACGGATCGCCGCCTCCGGCTCAAGCGTCTCGAGATGGAGGTCTTCTTCCGCCAGGCGCATCTTGCCGTAGGCCATCTCCAGCACGGCGATGAAGAGCTCTTCCTTCGAGTTGAAGTAGTAGAAGATCAGCCGCTTGGTGATCCCGGCCCGGGCGGCGATCGCGTCGGCGTTGGCGCCCAGGAGCCCGCTCTCGGCGAACTCCTCGAAGGCGATCTGTAGGATCTCGGCTTTCGTCTTTTCACGATCCCGGCGGCGGACCTTGGCCGGTTCGTCCTGCGCCAGCCTGCGCGTGCTCACGGTCTTCATGCTGCGATCCCGGCTGTCCGTCCCGACGACTATGCCTCCCTGCTTAGCCGATTTGACGGCGCTTGACAGCAATTATCCATCAGGATAATTACCCTGTAATTATCCAATGAGATAATTACAGGGAGGGCGCATGGCGATATCCGGTCAGTCCGCTCGGATTTTTCCGCCCGCTCAGGGAAGCGCTTGCCATTCCAGCCCACTGGGTGGCGCTTCGCTCGACTGCATCGAGGCCGCCGGTCGATGAACGCGCTCGGTCTTGCCCATTTGACGGCGTTGGAACTCTCCCCGCCGGAGCTGGCGCGGGAGGCGGCGAGCGCAGGCTTCGATGCCATCGGCCTGCGCGTTCATCCGGCGATGGCCGGCGGCGTCGCCTATCCAATCCGGACCGGCTCCTGGGCGCAGCGCGAACTACGCACGATCCTGGCGTCGGAAGGCATCCGCCTGCACGAGATCGAGTTCATCCAGCTGACGCCCGGGCTCGACATCGCCGCCTTCGCTCCGCTGCTCGAAGCCGGTGCAGAGCTTGGCGCGAGCGCGGTGACCGTGTCCGGCGACGATGCCGATCGTTTGCGCCTGACCGCCAGTTTCGCCGCTTTGTGTGACCTCGCCGGCGAGTTCGGTCTGCGGGTCGATCTTGAGTTCATGCGCTGGCGCGTGATCGGAACCCTGGCGCAGGCCGCGGCGATCGTGCGCGGAGCCGGCAGGCCCAACGGCGCCGTGCTGGTGGATGCGTTGCATCTCAGCCGTTCAGGCGGCGAGCCCGACGATCTCGCAACTTTGCCGCAGCAGTTTCTGCGCGCCGCCCAGCTCTGCGATGCCGCCACCGCCCAGCCGACAACCGATGCAGACGCGATCACCGAGGCGCGCGAAGGGCGCCTGCCTCCGGGACAGGGCTCCTTGCCGCTCGCCGCTCTGGTCCAGGCCTTGCCCACCGATGTGGCGCTCAGCGTCGAATTGCCGATGCGCGGGCCCGAGGCGCGCTCGCGCATCGCGGCTGCCTACACCGCGACGCGGCGGCTGCTCGACGCCCTGCCGGGACGAGCGGCGCCAGCAGCCGACAACTCGCCACACCGCCCCAGACCGCAGGGATCCGTGAGAGCATGAAGACCATCGCAATCGGCGTGATCGGCGCAGGGCTGATCGGACGCAAGCACCTGGCGAAGATCGCCGCGCATCCCGATTTCGATCTCGCGGGGATCGCCGACGTCAATGCCGAGCAGGTCGCGGCCCAGAACCCGGATGCGCGCGTCTTCGCCGACTATCGCGCCATGCTCGACGAGACCCGGCCGGAGGCGGTCATCATCGCCTCGCCCAACCAGTTGCATGCCGAGAACGGCATCGAATGCGCCCGCCGCGGCATCCACATCCTGATCGAGAAGCCGGTCACCGACACGCTGGCAACGGCGAACGCGCTGATCGGCGCGGTCAAGGCGGCCGGCATCCAGTCGCTGGTCGGCCATCACCGCCGTCATCATCGTCAGGTCGCGACCTTGCGTTCCCTGCTGGCCGAACGCCGGATCGGCGACCTCGTCGGCGTCTCCGCCATCTGGGCAGCCTACAAACCCGACCCCTATTTCAGGATCGCGCCCTGGCGGACGCAAGCCGGCGGCGGGCCGGTCCTGATCAACCTGATCCACGAGATCGATTTCCTGCGCTTCTCGGTCGGCGAGATCGTCGCGGTCGGCGCCGTCCTCTCGAACCGCCAGCGCGGCTTTGCGGTCGAGGACACGGCCGGCGTGCTGATCGAGTTCGAGAACGGGGCGATCGGGACCTTCTTCGCCAGCGACAGCGCCGTCTCGCCCTGGACCACCGAGCAGGGTGTCGGCGAGTCGCCGGAATTCCCGTTCAGCGGCGAGAGCAACTACCGCTTCATGGGCAGCCGCGGCGCGCTCGAATTCCCCAATCTGGTGCAGTGGACGCAGGCCGGCGACGCGCCCAGCTGGAACGAGCCGATCCAGGCTCGAGCCATTCATGCGCCGACGCTCGACCCCTACATCGCCCAGCTCGACCATTTCCGCGACGTGGTCCGTGGCACGGCCGCGTCGCTGCAGCCGGTCGAGGACGGGGCGCGCACGCTGATCGCGACCCTCGCCGTCGCCGAGGCCGCCGCGAGCGGCCGGCGGATCGACCTGCGCGATCGCTACGCCACTTTGCTCGCGCCGCAGCCGGGCGAGCCGCGGCGGCAGGCGTCATGAGCCGGCAGCGGCGAACCCAGGAGAGCGACGCCACGACCAAGGACGGCTGAAGGAGACGAGGCGCAGCAAGACCACCGGCCCCGCAAGAAGGGCCGGCAAGGAGGGGAGAAACGTCTTGAACTACAAGTTCGATTTCGGTCCCGTCATCGACGGGCTTCCGGACCTGTTGTGGGGCTGCCTCGGTACGCTCGGCCTGGCGCTCGCCGGCATGGTGCTCGCACTCGTCATCGGCATCGGCGGCGTGGTGCTGCGCGACTCGCCCTATCGCGCCTTGCGCTGGCTGGTGATCGCGTTCGTCGAGCTGATCCGCAACACGCCTTTCCTGGTCCAGATCTATTTCATCTTCTTCGCGCTGCCGCTCGCCGGCATCCGGCTCGACCCGACGCCGACGGCGATCATCGCGCTCGGCGTCAATGGCGGCGCCTATGCGATCGAGATCATCCGCGGCGGCGTACAGTCGATCGGCAAGGGCCAGATCGAGGCCGGGCTGGCGCTCGGGCTGCACAAAGGCCAGGTCTTCCGCCTCGTCGTGCTGAAGCCGGCGCTGCGCGCGATCTTCCCGTCGCTGACCAGCCAGTTCATCCTGCTGACGCTGACGACCAGCATCGCCTCGGCGATCTCGGCCTATGAGCTGACCTCGGTCGCGCAGAACATCGAGAACAACACCTTTCGCAGCTTCGAGGTCTACGGCGTCGTCACGCTGCTCTACCTCGCCATGTCCTGGCTGATGATGCGGATGTTCGCGCAGATCACGGCGCGCCATTTCAGCTATCCGGTGAAGTGAGGCGCGCCATGAACGGGAGCGAATTCCTCTTCCTGCTCACCGGGCTGAAATGGACGGTTTTCCTGTCCGCGATCGGCTTTGTCTGCGGCTCGGTCAGCGGCCTCGGCATCGCGCTGGCCCGCACCTCCGGCATCCGCCCGCTCGAGCAGGCGACCGCCGGCTACATCGCGCTGTTCCAGGGCACGCCGCTCCTGATGCAGCTCTTCGTGGTCTATTACGGACTCGCCCTGGTCGGGCTGAAGCTTGACGCCTGGCTCTCCGTCGCCATCGGCTTCACGCTCCACGCCAGCGCCTTCCTCGGCGAGATCTGGCGCGGCTCGATCGAAGCGGTGCCGAAGGGGCAGACCGAGGCGGCCAAGGCGCTGAGCCTCGGCTATGTCTCGCGCATGCGGGACGTGATCCTGCCACAAGCGATCAAGATCTCGCTGCCGGCGACGATCGGCTTCCTCGTCCAGCTGATCAAGGGCACCTCGCTCGCCGCCATCGTCGGCTTCACCGAGCTCGCCCGGGCCGGGACGATCATCTCCAACCAGACCTTCAAGCCCCTGCTCGTCTTCGGCGTGGTGGGCGCCCTCTACTTCCTCATCTGCTGGCCGCTCTCGCTCTATGGCGGGCGGCTGGAGCGCAGGCTTGCCGCGGCCTCGCGCTGATACCAGCGGCATCACCAAGACCAACAACGCAACGAGGGAACGATGACCAAGATCACCGGAACGGGCTTCAACCGCCGCCAGCTGATCGCCACCGGCGCCGCGACGCTGGCCATGCCGATGCTGATCACCAGACCGGCCCTGGCGGTGACGCCGGCCGAGATCAAGAGCCGCGGCAAGGTCGTCATCGGCATTCAGGGCGACAACCCGCCCTGGGGCTTCGTCAACTCCGCCGGCAAGCAGGAGGGGCTCGACGCCGATATCTCCGAGCTGTTCTCCAAGGAGATCGGCGTGCCCACCGAGTTCGTGCAGCTCGCCGTCGCCAACCGCATTCCGGCGCTGACCTCCGGCCGCGTCGACGTGCTCTTCGCCACCATGGCGATGCTGCCCGAGCGCGCCAAGGCGGTGCAGTTCAGCAAGCCCTATGCCGCCAACATCATCACCTTCATCGCGCCCAAGGACGTCACGGTGAAGACGCATGCCGACATGGGCAAGTATACGATCGGCGTCGCCCGCGGCAGCGTGCAGGATGCCGACATCACCAAGACCGCACCCGCCGGCACGACGATCCGGCGTTTCGACGGCGATGCGCCGACGATCCAGGCGCTGCTCTCGGGCCAGGTCCAGGCCGTCGGCGGCAACATCTTCTACATCCCGCGCCTCGAGGAGGCGAAGCCGGGCGTCTTCGAGAACAAGCTCGAATTCACCAAGCTCTACAACGGCGCCTGCACGCGGCTCGGCGAGAAGGAGATCAACGCCTTCATCAATGGCTTCATCGACAAGATCAAAGCCAATGGCGAGCTGGCGAAGATCTATCCGAAGTGGATGAAGAACCCGCTGCCGCCCTTCCCGGACAGCGTGCCGGAGATCCCGTTCGTCGCCAGCTGACGCAATGACGCTTTGAGAGGCACCGCCATGACCGACCAGGCCACCACATCATCAGCACCGATGATTACGATGCAGGGCGTGAACAAGTGGTTCGGCAGCTTCCAGGTCCTGACGGACATCAACCTTTCGGTCCGCACCGGCGAGAAGATCGTCCTGTGCGGCCCGTCGGGCTCAGGCAAGTCGACGCTGATCCGCTGCATCAACCATCTCGAGCCCTATCAGCAGGGCCAGATCGTCGTCGGCGGCACAAGGCTGATCGAGAATGCCGGCATCATCGACGCCATCCGCCGCGAGGTCGGCATGGTGTTCCAGCAGTTCAACCTGTTTCCGCATCTGACCGTGCTGGAGAACTGCGTGCTCGCGCCGATGCGCTCGCGCGGCATCGCCCGTGCCGAGGCCGAGGCGACCGCGCGCCGCCTGCTCGACCGGGTCAAGATCCTCAATCAGGCTGACAAGTTCCCGGCCCAGCTCTCGGGTGGGCAGCAGCAACGCGTCGCCATCGCCCGGGCACTGTGCATGGAGCCGAAGGTGATGCTGTTCGACGAACCGACCTCGGCCCTCGACCCGGAAATGGTCAAGGAAGTCCTCGACACCATGGTCGGCCTCGCCGAGGACGGCATGACGATGATCTGCGTCACCCATGAGATGGGCTTCGCGCGCCAGGTCGCCGACCGGGTGATCTTCATGGCCAGCGGCGCGATCGTCGAGGAAGCGGCGCCGCAGGCGTTCTTCAGCAACCCCAGGCACGAGCGGACACGGAAATTCCTCGGGGAGATCTTGCCGCGGCATTGAGGCCTGTGTCGGGGCGCGCGGCTGAGCAAGCTTTCAGGCCGCGTGCCGCGCTGCGCAGGGCCGCTTTCGGGCGACGAGGCAGAGTCCGCTTACGGTGCATCTGCGTAGTGAGGGAAATTCGGATGAGGCGATTGCACGCGACGAACGGCTTATCGCAAAGCTCAACCAAACGCGTTCAATAACGAACTGGCGAGATGATCCGCGCTCAACTCAGAAATCTCCGCGACGACCTGCGCCAAGTTCCGGTGTGATGACGACCCATTGCCGAGCTGCTCAAGTTTCTGAATGACCTGAATGCGGCTCATTGGATTCTCGACGTCGCCGATCGGGTGCACAACCGTCAGCTCGCGCCGGCTTCCGTCCAGTTCTATTCTGATCCTTGAGGGCGTCGAGGCTGGAAAACTATGCGCAAAGTCGGAGGTCGAGCGGATTTCGATCCGATCTGAGAGCGCGATGACCTCGGGGTCGGAAAGGCTCTCTAGCCTGATCGGCTGGAACGCCGACGTTCCACGCAACGCGGCCAAGGCGGCGCAGAAGGGGATGCTGAACTGCGCGCCCTCCAGCGTGCTCGGGGAACGCTCGTTGGTAATCGTCAACGCAGCCGGAAAAACCTCGACGACGAGCGTCCCGATCCGATGCGATGCCACCCCCCTCTCGCCCAGGACTGCAAGCAGCGCGTCAATCGACGCGTGGGTGTAGCGGCACGACGCATAGCGCTTGAGATAGGTCGCTTCGATCTCCCAGCTTGCGCCGAGCCCCGTCGTCATACGCGGCACATCGTAGACATCGCTACGATCGAGCGCATCCTCGGGCCCGTCGGCGCCCGCGACCGCTCGCTCGACCGCGACCATCGCTGTGAGCGTACTCCATGGGCTCGATCCCTTGACGCTGCTGAGCCTGCGATACGAACCGGCCGGTAGATTCTCCGGCGCCTCGACGCCCGCTATCGTCATGGCGTTTACGAGAGTCTCGGGTGCCAAGCCGCGCAGCCAGCCGAGCGCGGCGGCGACGCCATATCCCGTCCAGCGCCCGCTTGAATAAGTGCGCACGCTGCCGGAATGCCTTGCAGATGCGACGCGGCAGGCAATCTCGTAGCCGATGATGATCGCCGCCAGCATGTCATGCCCGGAGCGGCCCTGCCGGGCGGCCTCCTGCAGCACGGCAGGAATGATCGCCGCGCCCGGATGCCCGGCCGCGCCACGATGACCATCGTCGATATCGAGCGCGCTCGCTGCGGCGCAATTGGCGAGAAGCGCTGCTGCCGGATGCTGGGTCTGCGCCGAAAACCAGACCGGCGCATTCCCCGATCCGAAGGCCGCTTGTCCCGCCTCGCGCATCTGGTGGGCATTGCCGGTCGGGAAGCCGCCTGCTGCGGAGGCGATCGTATCGAGCAGGTTCAGTCTGGCGCGTTCGAAGGTCCGCTCCGAAATATCTTTTGCTGACAGGTCATGAACGAAACGCGCGAGGGTCAGCGCCGTGGTGTCAACCTGCATCGACCTCTCCAAAACGTCGATTGCCTGAGCTGCTCGCCATGCAGCTTTCGAAGCGGGCGATCACGGCTGGCCTGCCGGAATCACCGGGCAGCACACCGGCGAAAGCTCGCTGAGAAACTCGATGCCGTCCTCGCGAACGAACACCACCTCCTCGAATTGGAACACCGCCCCGTCGCGTTCGAGCTTTGGCTCGAGATGCAGGATCATGCCGGCTGAGATCGGCTCCTCGCTCCAGGCAGCGACGGAGGGCGGCTCCGTCACCTCCAGCCCGCCACCATGACCGATCCGCGAGGCGGCGGCGTAGATTGGCGGCAGCGCGGCGTCGGACCAGAGCCGCTCGAAGGTGCGATGGATGTCACCGCCCGTCTGGCCGGGCCTGATCGTTCTGCACAGCGCAATCGTGACGTCGCGCACGCTGGTATAGGTCGCGATCTCCCAGGACTCGGGCTCGCCGCAACGCGCGATACGGTTGCGATCGGCCGGATAGCCGCCAAAGGTCGAGCGAAAATCGGTCCAGAGATAATGGCCAGGTTCCAGTGGCCGGTCCGAAGGTGGGCGGCTGTAGACGAAATCGCCACGCGAAAACAGCATGCCGATGGGGTCAGCGCGCTCGGCGCCGTTTAGGATTATCTGGGCTTGGAGCTGGCGCTGCAGGGCGCGCTCGGTCACGCCGACGCGGGCCTGCGCGATGACATGGTCGAAGGCTGCGTTGACGATGGCGAAGGAGCGCCGCTTCAGTTCGGCCTCGAAGCGAGACTTGATTGACCGCACACGCCAGACGATGCTTTCGGCCGAGACCAATTGCGCCTTGGGGCCACGGCCGCGCAGGCCGTCGACGAGTTCGAGCGAGCCGCGGCCCATGATGTCCTGGCCGTAGTCGATCGCGACCTTGGCGGTGGCGCCAGGATCGGCGGCTGTGACGGCCTTGACGACAGCAAGCGCAGCCTCGGCCTGGAAACCGTCATAGACCTCGGTACGAAAATGTCGTTCTGCCCGCGCGATGTTTCGCGCCTCGGCCCGGCTGGCGACGACGATCAGTTCGCCGAGCGTGACGACGGCGAAGCACGGCCGCGCCTGATAGGCCCAGCTCAGGGTCCGATGGTCGGTGAGATACTCGAAATTGGCGCGGCTGGTGACGATCAGAATGTCCGTCTGCGCCTCAATCATCGCTTCGCGAAAACGTTTGATCCGATCGAACAGTTCGCGAGCGGGCGTCTCCGGCGGTGCATTTTCCATGACGGCATGTCTCAGCGTTGCAGGCGGGCGAGCAGGCGCAGCTCCATGCGTCTGACGAGCTGGGCGATGATCAGAGCCAGCGATAGGAAGACGGCGCCCGCCACGACAAGCGGCTCGGCGTAGCGAAACGTATCCGAGGCGATGTCGAAGGCCGTGCCGAGCATTTCAGGAACGGCGAGCACCGCGAGATAGGGCGTCGCCTTGAGGATCGAGACGAAATAGTTGCCGAGCGGTGCGGCAATGTTGAGCAGCATCTGAGGCATGATCACGAGGAAGATGCTCTGCGCGCGCGAAAGCCCCAGCGCCTTGGCCGCTTCCGCCTGCCCGGCTGGGATCGAGTCGAACCCAGCCTTGAAGACCTCGGCGAGGTAGCCGCTGTAATAGACGCTCAAGCCGAGCACTCCGATCACCAGCGCCGGCAGAGTGATGCCGTAGAAGGGCAGCACGAAGTACAGGAAATAGAGCTGCGCCAGGATCGGCGTCGAGCGGATGGCGTCGATGAGGAAGCGCACGACATAGCCGGTACCGCCGCCAGAGCGTCGCAGGATCTCCCAGGCGAAGCCGAGGATACAGGCCCCCGCCGCAGCGGCGACTGCGACGCCCAACGTCATCCAGATCGAGGCCAGGATGGTCGGCAGGGTCGATAGCGCAAAGCCTGCGTCAAATCCCATGGGCGTGGCTCCGGCCACGCCCCGCGCGAGCCTCCAGCCAGCGGCCGAGGATCGTGACGGGGTAACACAGGATGAAATAGGCGATCAGAAGGGCCGAATAGACGCCGACCGGATTGTAGGAGGCCTGTGCGATCTCCTTGGCATGAAAGGTCATGTCGGCGAGCGTGATCAGTGAAACCAGCGCGGTGCCCTTGATCAGCTGGATGAGCTGGTTGATGAAGGTCGGCAGCATCGCCCGGAAGGATTGCGGAAGCTCGATCAACGCCAGGATCTGCCAACGCCTGAAGCCGAGCGCCCGACCGGCTTCGACCTGGCCGACCGGGACAGCCTGCAGCGCGGCCCGCACGGTCTGGCTGCCATAGCCGCCAGCATTCAAGCCCAGGACCATCGCGCCGACCGTCAAGGCCGACAATGTGATGCCGAGGACAGGCAGGCTGTAGTAGAACACGAAGAGCAGCACGACGACCGAGGAGCTGCGCCAGAATTCTATGATGGCGGTCACAATCCAGCGCAGCGGCCCCTTGCTCAGGTGCTGCAGGATGCCGAAGCCGAAGGCGAAAGGCACCGCATAGATCAGGCCGAGCGCGGTCACCACGGCCGTGATGCGAAAACCTTCGAATATGCCCGCGACGATCGCGGCGAGGCCAACCGGCGCCATTTCGGCTGTCTCAGTCTTCGCCGCGGCAGATCTGCTGCTCGGTGAGATCGGGGGCCTTCTCGGCGTCGCCGAAGCCGTATTTCTTCATGATTTCGGCCAGGGTGCCGTCGGCTTTCATCTCGGCCAGGCGCTTGTTGTAGATGTCGCGGAGATCGCCGTCGCTCGCCCGGAAGGCGATCGCCGAATAGAGCGCATTCTCGCGCCCGTTCGGCTTGATGAAGCCGGTGAACGGTGAGACGCGCTCGACGCCGGTGATGTTGGGGTCTTCCAGCAGGCCGATGGCAGTCGGCGCGGAAAAGGTCACCGCCTCGACGCGCCCGGCAGTGAGGGCCGAGACCGTCGCCTCGGTGTTCTGGAACAGCAACAGCTGGCTTTCGCGCACTCCGGACAGCGTGGCGTTGCGGGCATTGGCACTGCCGCGCGAGGCGCCGAGCCGGGCCTTCGGATTGGCCGCGATATCCTTATAGCTGTGCAGGCCGAGCGGGTTGCCCTTCCTGACCAGGATCGCATCGCCGATCGACATGTCGGGGTTGCTGAAGGCGACGACCTTGCAGCGCTCCGGCGTGATGCCGAGACCGGAGGCGACGACATCGAAGCGATTGGCGATCAGGCCGGGGATCAGCGCACCGAAATCGGTGATCGTGAATTCGATAGTGGTGACGCCGAGCGGAGCGAAGGCGGCACGGACCAGATCGGGGTGAAAGCCTGTCGCCTGGCCGCCAGGGCCGCGGATGCCCCAAGGCGTCCGGTTGTGAATGCCGATCGAGAGCTTCTTGTCGCGCAAGACGCGTTCGCTGGTCGTCTCCGCACGCGCCGGGTCCGCGGCTGAAACGGCCATAAGCGCCGCCGCGGCGAAAGCGACGCGCAGAGAAACCTTGGATCGGATGAGCGCCATGATGTCCTCCACTGCCGGGCCGATCAGGTGCAGCGCGCCTCCCTTGGGTCTGTGCTGCAACTTTGACCATTAAAGATAAGCGGCAGCACGCCCGTCCAATACAAACGAGCACGAAGCTCATGCTTTATCATTATGAACTGCGAGCTACCGCGACAGCAGAACCTCTTCGCCGAACAGTGCAGCGATCTCGCTGCGCATCACGTCGAGAAAGCGCCGTCCCGCCAATGACAGGGGCATGTCCTTGCGCGTCAACAACGAGAAGCCGAAGGGCACGTTTGGTCGGAACGGCCGGCTGACGAGCAGTTCTTTGGAAATCGTCAGGACCGAGAGCGGATTGATCAGCGAGACCCCGGCGCCGTTGCAGACCAGATTGGCGACGACGAGCGCATAGGGCGCCTCCACATGGAGGCGCCGGCGGACATCGGCTTCCTGAAAGACCTTGTCGACGAGCACCCGGTTGGCATCGGTCGGGTCGAGCGAGATGAACTCCTCGCCCTCGAGATCCTTGGGCTCGATCACGCTCTTGACGGCGAGTCGATGACCCGCCGGCAGCACGCAGACGCCCGGTATCGCCGCATAAGGCGTGTTCTGCACATTGGACTGTTCCACCCCCGGCACGGCAAAGCCGAGGTCGAAATTGGCGGCGGACATCCATTCCGAGACCGTCGTCGAGCTGCGCGTCTGCAATGTGACGGCGACATCGGGATGCAAGGTTCGGTAACGCGCGATCACGCGCGGCAGGAACGAGAAGCCGACGACGGGAATGCTGGCGATCCGCAGCGAGCCGGTCGCGGCGTTGCGGATGTTCTGCGCGGCGCGATCAAGCTTATCGAGCCCCACAAAGGCGCGCTCGACCTCGCGCATGAACAGCCAAGCCTCGGGTGTCGGCTGCAATCGCTGTTTCGAGCGTGTGAACAGGGCCAGGCCGGTCTTGGCCTCCAGAAGCGAGAGCAGGCGGCTCACGGCCGGCTGAGAAACCCTGAGCCGCTCGGCGGCGGCCGTCACCGTGCCGGTCAGCATGACCATCCGAAACGCTTCGATCTGTCTCAGATTCATCGCATCATCATAAGGTTTTGGAATGATCTGGCTGAAGCTTTGTATTAGACGCTGATCATCGGCCTGCATAGCCTCCCCGCAAAACCCGTCCCACCCGTGTCGCGCGTCGCGGCCTGCGGTGGGGTCCGATGCAGGGATGCGCCGCCAGATGCAGCAGATTTCGACCAGTGCGAGCGGGAGCTCGCGGATCACGACACAGATCCGCTTCGATGAGGACGGCAAGCAGTTCGGCTTCCTCTCGGTCCCGCACTCGACCCACGATTCCGCCTATGGCCGTATCCAGATCCCGATCGCCTGCATCCGCAATGGCGACGGCCCGACGGCCTTGCTGATCGCCGGCAATCATGGCGACGAGTACGAGGGCCAGTTCGCGCTCGGCCGCCTGATGCGAGAGCTTGAGCCGAGCGCCGTCACCGGTCGTGTGCTGATCCTGAGCGCCTTGAACTTGCCGGCCGTGTCGGCGGCCCGCAGAACCTCGCCGCTGGATGGCGGTAATCTCAATCGTCTGTTTCCGGGCGCCGTCGACGGCGATCCGACCGCGATGATCGCTCATTATGTCGAGAGCGTGCTGCTGCCCATGGCCGATCTGGCGATGGACCTGCATTCCGGCGGCTCCTCGCTGATGTACAAGCCCTGCGCCATCGTGCGCGACAATGGTCCGGACGCATTCGTGCGCCGTCAGTTCGCGGCGTTGAAAGCCTTCGGCGGGACGCTCGCCTATGTCACAGATGGCCGCAACCAAGGCGCCGAGCGGACTTTTGCAGCGGCGGCGGATCGCTGCGGCGTCGTGGCGATCACCACCGAGCTTGGGGGTGGCGCGGCCGCCGATCCCGAAGGCATTCATCTCGCTGATACCGGCATCCGCCGGGTGTTGCATCAGATCGGAATTCTGAAGTCGGCGCCGCCAGCCGCCCCGAAGCCTCTGCGACTCATGAAGGTCGAGGGTCCGCGATCCTATGTGCTCGCGCCGGAGAGCGGCCTTTTCGAACCCGCGGTGCAATTGGGCGAGGAGGTGGTCTGCGGAGCGCTTGCTGGACAGATCGTCTTCCCCGATACGCCCTGGCGCGAGCCGGTTCCGGTCCATGTCGAGGCAAGCGGGCTGATCATCTGCAAACGCGCGGTCGTCTGGACGCGGCGCGGCGACTGCCTGTTCCAGATCCTC
This sequence comes from Rhizobiales bacterium 2SD, assembly GCA_005502805.1. Classification (GTDB taxonomy): domain Bacteria; phylum Pseudomonadota; class Alphaproteobacteria; order Rhizobiales; family Beijerinckiaceae; genus Allobosea. The sequence continues at coordinate 163,683 of SCMY01000007.1, forward strand.
GCTCCGTATGATGGCCGAGGGCTTTTGCTGTGACGGCCCCGCTGCTCAATCCACGGCTGACCGGTTTCGCCTGCATTCGCTGCGCCGCGACCTATCCAGTCGCCGATTATCTCGAAGGCTGTCCGAGCTGTCTTGCTCAGGGATTTCCGGCGAGCGTCGCCGCGCAGTTCGATACGCTGCCTCCCCTTGCGCGAGCCGGCACTGGCCATGGTTTGCAGCGCTTCGCCGACCGGCTCGGTTACACGTGCTTTCCGAGCCTTGGTGAGGGCGATACGCCTCTGCTGCCGCTTCATCGCCTCGCCACCGAGCTCGATCTCGACGCGCTTCACATCAAGTGCGAGAGCGCCAATCCCACCGGATCGCACAAGGACCGGATGAGCGCGCAATTCATCGCGCGGGCACTCGACATCGGTGCGCCGGGTGTCGTAGCCGCATCGAGCGGCAATGCCGGAGCATCGCTTGCGGCCTATGCGGCGGCGGCAGGGCTCGCCTGCACGATCGTCTCCATGCCCGCAATGCCCGGCCCGTGGCGGCGGGCGATCGAGATGGCGGGAGCCAGCATCCACATCGAGCCGGACTCGCTGTCGCGCTGGCGCCATGTCCGTGAGCTCGTGCGAGAGCGGGGCTGGCTGCCCGCGACGAACTACCTCAACCCTCCGGTCGGCAGTCATCCTTTCGGTGTCGATGGCTACAAGACGCTTGGATATGAACTTGCCGAGAGCGAGGCTTGCATTGCTGCGGACGTCATCATCGTTCCGACGGCGCGTGGAGACCTGCTCTGGGGAATCTATCGTGGCCTGCAGGAGCAGGTAGACGAGAAGCGGCTCGGCAGTTTGCCCCGCCTTGTCGCGGTCGATCCTTTCGCGCGGCTGTCGCGTGTCCTCGCCGGCGACGACTACCGCGCAAACTTTGCCGGCAGTTCGCCTCTGGTTTCGATCAACGGGCCCACCGTCACCTATCAGTCTGTCGCTGCGCTCGAAGGCTCGCACGGGCTCGCCGTCGCCGTCGATGCCGATCAGGCGATTGCCGACCAGGTCCGATTGGCTCTGGAAGGCCTGTATCTCGAGCTCTCCAGCGCAGCCTCGCTATCGGCGCTGCGAGTCCTGAAATCGCATGATCGATCAATTCGTCGCGCAGTGCTCGTCGGGACGTCCAGTGGCTACAAGGAAGAAACCAGGCGGGCCTGAGACGGGGCGCCACCGGGGCGGCACCGGGGTCCGCTTTCTGGTAAGCGCTTCGAGTCGGCTTCTGGCGCGCTGCCGCCTTGCGAAATTCGACCGGGCTCAACAGCTGAGGCTGGTCTGTTCGACTCCGGGCATTGCCCCCAAATCTGCTTGGAAGCTGCTGGTGGTCCGCAGACGGATTCGCCAGCCCTTCTGCGCCGCCGCAAAAATTCTGTACAGGCGGCCGCTCGACGGAATGGGCGCTCCCGAGGGAGGGGCCTGTCGATCGTCGGATTGGTGAGCGGAGAACTTCCCCAGCTCGCCGTGGGCCACGCACGAGAGTTCAATTGCCGGAGCGACATCTCGTTCCCTTTCGACAATCCTGATCGTGCGCAATTGCGCATAGCGTCTGCCGTCGGCTTTCGCCTTACTCATGAGTAAGCTCAGGAATATCGAGTAGAGCGACAGAGATACCGCGGCGGCAAACGACTGCGGACTCAAGGGGAACGTCATGGACCAGGCCGAAAGCCCGGTGCTGCTCACGATCGAGCGGGCCGTCGCCATCATCACGCTCAATCGTCCGCGCGTGCTCAACGCGATCGACCCGCAGATGGCGCGCAGCCTTGCGGATGCCGTCGCGCGGATCGAGCAGGACGGCACGGCGCGGGCCTTGCTTTTGCGTGGCGAAGGCCGAGCCTTCTGTGCCGGCGGCGATGTCGCCCGCTTCTTCGACGGCGATCCGGCAGCCGCGATCGAAGCCATCATCGACCCGGTTCATTCCGCCCTGCGCGCGCTCGACGCGCTGAGGCTGCCGACGCTCGCAGCCGTGCAGGGGCCGGTCGCCGGGGCGGGCTTCAGCCTTTCCATGGCCTGCGATCTTTGCATCGCGGCGGACGATGCCGTCTTCACGCTGGCCTTCGCCCGCATCGGCATCAGCCCCGACAGCTCGTCGACCTATCGGCTGCCGCGCATCGTCGGCGCGCGCAAGGCGCTGGAACTGGCGATGCTGGCGGAGCCCGTCCGCGCGCCCGAGGCGCTGGCGCTCGGACTGGTCAACCGCGTCGTGCCCGCCGCCGATCTCGCGGACGAAGCGCTGTCGCTGGCGCGTCGGATCGCACAAGGGCCGACGGCGGCCTATGCCCGGATCAAGCATCTCGTCGGCCGCTCGCTCGACAACGACCTATCGACCCAGCTCGATCTCGAACGCGAGGCTTTCCTCGCCGGCACGCGCACGGCAGACTTCAGGGAGGGCGCGCAGGCCTTCCTGGCCAAGCGGCCGCCAATATTCGAGGGGCGCTGAGATGGTGGCTTCGCCCATTCTGGAGGTTTCGGGCGTCTCGCTCGCCTTCGGCGGGGTGCGTGCGCTCAGCGATGTCTCGTTCAACGTGCCAGAGGGAGCGATCACCGCCGTGATCGGCCCGAACGGCGCCGGCAAGACCTCGCTGTTCAACACCATCTCCGGCTTCTACCGGCCGCAGGCCGGCAGCATCCGCTTCGCCGGCGAAAGCCTCGACGGTGTCCGCGCCCCGCAGCGTGCGGCACGCGGCCTCGCCCGCACCTTCCAGAACATCGCCCTGTTCCGCGGCATGACCGTGCTCGACAACATCAAGCTCGGCCGCCACGCCCATATGCGCACCGGCGTGCTCGATGCGCTGTTCTACTGGGGCCGCGCCCAGAAGGAGGAGCTGGAGCTGCGCGCCGAGATCGAGGAGCGCATCATCGACTTCCTCGAGATCCAGCACATCCGCAACGCCTCGGTCGGCACGCTCTCCTATGGCCTGCAGAAGCGCGTCGAGCTGGCGCGGGCGCTCGCCATGCGCCCGCGCATCCTGATGCTCGACGAGCCGGTCGCCGGGATGAACCGCGAGGAGACCGAGGACATGGCCCGCTTCATCCTCGACGTGAAGGAGGAATGGGGCGTCACCATCCTGATGGTCGAGCACGACATGGGCATGGTGATGGACATCTCCGACCGTGTCGTGGTGCTGAATTTCGGCCAGGTCATCGCCAGCGGCACGCCGCGTGAGGTCCAGGGCAACGATGCCGTGATCGCCGCTTATCTCGGCTCGGGCGATGTCGGCGCGATCGCGCGCCGGATCAAGGCGGAGGCGGCGTGATGGACGCACTCTTCCTCGCCGAAGTGACATTGGCCGGCCTCGGCGCCGGCGCGCTCTATGCCCTGACCGGCGTCGCCTTCGTGCTGATCTACAAGGCCACGCGGGTGGTGAACCTCGCCATCGGCGAGATCCTGATGCTCGGCGGCTATGCCTTCCTCGGCTTCGCGGCCGGGCTCGGCCTCTCGCCCTGGCTGGCGCTGCCGCTCGCCATCGCCGCCGGCGGCGCGCTCGGTTGGCTGGTCGAGCGCGCCCTGATCCGGCCGATGCTGGGCGAGAGCCCGATCTCGGTGTTCATGGTGACGATCGGCCTCGGCTCGATCCTGACCGGCGTGGTCCAGCTCGGCTGGGGTGCCGATCCGCTGCGTTTGCCGGAGTTCATGCCCTCGGCGCCGGTCTTCATCGGCGAGGCCTATCTCGCGCCCAAGGTCGCGATCGGCTTCGTCGCCGCCGCCGTGGTGATCGGGCTCTTCCTCGCCTTGTTCCGCTTCTCGCGCGGCGGCGTCGCGCTCAAGGCGACGGCGGCCGACCAGGGCGCGGCCTATTCGGTCGGCATCGACGTGCCCCGCGTCTTCTCTGTCGCCTGGATCCTCGCCTGCGCTACAGCGGCCGGCGCCGGCGTGCTGGTCGGTGCGATCGGCGGGATCTCGCCGACCATGGGCGTGTTTGGCCTTTCGGTCCTCGTCGTCGTCATCATCGGCGGGCTCGACTCGATCGCCGGCGCGCTGGTCGGCGGCTTGCTGATCGGGCTCGTCGAGGCGCTCGCCGGGGCCTTCCTCGGCGGCGAGTTCAAGCTCGTCGTCACCTTCGCCCTGCTGCTCGTGCTGCTGATGGTCCGTCCCTACGGTCTTTTCGGCACCCACGAGATCGAGAGGCTCTAGCGCCATGCGGATCGGCACGCTCAAGACCAGCTATGCCGCCGACGAGGCGCTGTTCGACAGCTCCGTGCAGCGCACCCTGCTGGTGCTGCTCGCGCTCGGCGCGATCGCCTTCCCCTTCGTCGCCAGCCCCTACTGGCTCTTCCTCGCTTGCCTCTGCGCGATCAATGTCGCGAGTGCGACGGGGCTCAATCTGCTCACCGGCTATACCGGCCTCGTCAGCCTCGGCCAGGCCGCCTTCATGAGCGTCGGCGCCTATACGGTGGCGGTGCTGGAGATCCGGCTCGGCACGCCGTTCTTCATCAACCTTCTGGTCGGTGCCGGTTTCGCGGCGGCGATCGGCGTCCTCGTCGGCATCCCCAGCCTCAAGGTGAAGGGGCTCTACCTCGCCATCGCGACGATCGCGGCCTCGGTCATCCTGCATTTCCTGTTCTCGCACTGGTCGCTGACCGGCGAGTCGCGCGGCCTGTCGATGCCGCCGGCGCGGCTGTTCGGCCTCAACCTCGACCAGCCCTTCCTGCTCTACTGGCTGATCATGCCGGTGACCTGCCTGATGGTGCTGGGCGCCGCCAACCTGCTGCGCACCCGGATCGGCCGCGCCTTCATCGCCATCCGCGACCGCGACATCTCGGCCGAGGTGCTCGGCATACCCTTGCTGCGCTACAAGCTGACGAGCTTCGCGATCTCGTCCTTCTATGCCGGGCTCGCCGGCGGGCTCTGGGCCTATTTCTTCCGCGTCGTCACGCCGGAGAGCTTTCCGCTGGTCAATTCGATCTTCTACCTCGCCGCGATCATCGTCGGCGGCATGGGAACGATCCTCGGTGGCATCCTCGGCGCCGTGTTCATGACGCTGGTGCCGGAGCTGCTGAAGTTCGTCGCGAACTGGGCGACGCCATTCTATCCGGACGCGCTCGCCGCGCTGGCGCCGGTGCGCACCATCGTCTTCGGCGGGCTGATCGTCGGCTTCCTGATCTTCGAGCCGCGCGGCCTCGCCGAGATCTGGCGGCGGCTGCGGCGCTTCTTCCATCTCTGGCCGTTCAGGACCTGAGAACTTCGCTGAAACCGCTGCCGGCAAGAGCAGCCAAACCTTGGGGAGGATGACATGACCAAGCTCATCGACAGGCGCCAGCTTCTCGCCGGCACAGCGGCGCTCGCCGGCGCCCTGACGCTCGGCGTCAGGCCGCTCGCAGCACAGGAGGGCGGCGACATCGTGCTCGGCGGCTCGATCCCGCTGACCGGCGTCTTCGCCTTCGCCGGCGTCGGCATCCATGCCGGCATCCAGGACTATCTCAAGATCCTCAACGACGGCGGCGGCATCAAGGGCCGCAAGATCAAGTACGTCGCCGAGGACACCGCCTACAAGGTCGACGCCTCGGTCGCCGCCTTCAACAAGATCACCGGCCAGGAGAAGGTCTCGCTCTATTATGGCGACTCGACCGGCTTCTCGAAGACGATCAATCCCGAGCTCGAGCGCCGCGGCAGCATGATCATGGCCGGCGCCTCCTTCGCGACCGAGCTCAACGATCCCAAGAAGTTCCCGCTGCAGTTCATGGCGGGGCCGGACTACACCGAGATGTTCGGCATCCTCTTGCGCTACATCGCCAAGGAGAAGCCGGGCGCCCGCGTCGCCTTCGTCTATTCCGACAGCGAGTTCGGGCGCGATCCGATTACACCGAGCGAGGCGGTCGCCAAGGAGCTGAAGCTCAGCGTCGTCGAGAAGATCGTGACGCCGCCGGGCAGCGTCGACGTCTCGACCGAGGTGCTGAAGCTGCGCCGCGCCAATCCCGACTTCACGATCTTCCACGGCTATGTGCTGGCGCCGATCCCGGAATTCGTCACCCAGGCGAAGCAGATGGGCATGAAGAGCCAGTTCATGGGCACGTTCTGGACCATGGACAACTCGACCGTGCAGCGCATGGGCGACGCCGCCGAGGGCTTCATGGGCGTGATGCCCTACCGCTACTACTACGACAAGGACGGTTCCTCGCCGATGCTGGAGAAGATCCGGCAGATGCGGCCCGAATACCAGTCGACCGGCTACCTGCAGGGTTTCGTCACCGCCATGCTGATGGCCGAGGCGGTGAAGCGCACGCTCGATGCCGGCAAGGAGCTGACCGGCGCCAACCTCAAGGCCGGGCTCAACAGCATCAAAGATTTCGACACCGGCGGGCTCTTCGGCGTGCCGATCTCGATCCCCGGCAATTCGGTGCCGGTCGGGCGCATCTACCGCTTCGACGCCAAGGCCAAGCAGATGCAGCCGGCCTCCGACTGGATCAAGCTGTAATCGCGGCGGCTGGATGAAGGGCTAGAGGTCATGGCCGGTCCCGCGGTGCTCGACGTCAACAATGTCGAGGTGGTCTATAACCGGACCGTGCAGGTGCTGCGCGGGCTGTCGCTGCAGGTGCCGCAGGGTGAGATCGTCGCCCTGCTCGGCTCGAACGGCGCCGGCAAGTCGACGCTGCTGAAAGCGGTGTCGAACCTGCTCTCGCTTGAGGATGGCGACGTCACCGCCGGCGCCATCCGCTTCCGCGGCGACGACATCGCAGCCCTCACCCCGCACGGCCTCGTCCGGCGCGGCCTCTTCCACGTCATGGAGGGGCGGCGGATCTTCGAGGACCTCTCCGTCGAGGAGAATCTCACCGCCGCGACCTTCGCGCTGACCGGGCGAAAGCTGCCCGCCGCCGATTTCGATCTGGTCTACAGCTACTTCCCGCGCTTGCATGAGTGCCGGAAAGGGCTCGCCGGCTATCTCTCCGGCGGTGAGCAGCAGATGCTGGCGATCGGACGGGCGCTGATCGCGCGGCCCTCGCTGATCCTGCTCGACGAGCCTTCGCTCGGCCTCGCGCCCAAGCTGGTCGAGGAGATCTTCGCGATCATCGCCCGCATCAATGCCGAGCAGAAGGTCTCGATGCTGCTGGTCGAGCAGAACGCCGCTGTCGCCTTCGCGGTCGCGAATTACGGCTACATCCTCGAAATGGGCAAGGTCGTGATCGACGGGCCGGTCGAGAAGCTGATGCGCGACCAGGACGTGCGCGAATTCTATCTCGGCCTCGGCGGCGCCGGGGCTGAGCGCAGCTATCGCGACATTAAGCACTACAAGCGCCGCAAGCGCTGGCTTTCGTAGGGATGGCGGCGATGCGCGAGCTTCCGAACCTCACTCTGCCGCAGATGCTGCGCGAGAACGCGCGGACGATGCCGGAGCGCATCGCGCTCAGGCAGAAGGATTTCGGCATCTGGCTGCCGATCAGCTGGGCCGAATACGACCGGCGCGCCCGCCATTTCGGTCTCGGCCTGCGCGCGCTCGGCCTCGCCGAAGGCGGCCATGTCGGCATCCTCTCGGAGAACAGGGCCGAATGGGTCGTCGCCCAGCTCGGCGCCGGCATGGTCAGCGCGGTCGCGATCGGCGTCTACGCGACCAGCCCGGCCAATGAGGTCGCCTATGTGCTGGGCCATGCCGAGGTCGAGATCGTGGTCTGCGAGGACCAGGAGCAGACCGACAAGGTGCTGGAGCGGCTGGAGGAATTGCCGCAGCTGAAGCGCATCGTGGTGATCGACCCCAAGGGCCTGCGCGGCTACGCCTCGGAGCTGGTCGTCGCCTTCGCCGAGGTGCTGCGCTTGGGTGCTGACCACGAAGTGAAGCATCCCGGTCTGGTCGAAGCCTGCCTCGCCGCGCAGACACCGGCCGATATCGGCCTGATGGTCTACACCTCCGGCTCGACCGGCAAGCCCAAGGGCGCGATGCTGAGCTATCGCAACATGCGCGCCCAGGCGGCCGGCGTCATCGAACGGCTCGGCTATGATGCCGCGACGACCAATCTGTCTTACCTCCCGCTCTGCCATGTCGCCGAGCAGATGCTGAGCACGATGGCGCCGATCTATTCAGGCTCCTGCGTCTCCTTCGGCGAGTCGATCCGCACCGTGCAGGAAGACCTGCGCGAGGTCGCGCCGACGCTCTTCCTCGGCGTGCCCCGCATCTGGGAGAAGCTGCACGCCGCGATCCACATCAAGCTGATGGAGGCCGGTGGCTGGCGCCGGGCCCTGTTCGAGGCCGGCCTTGCCGCCTGCGAGCCCTTCGCCACCAAGCCGAAGTCCGCGCGCAGCCTGCGCGAGAAGGCGATCGCGGGTTTCTATCATCTCGTCATCTTCCGGGCGCTGCAGAACTTCATCGGCCTGCGCAAGGCCAAGATCGCGCTCACCGGCGCCGCGCCGATCCCGCCGCGGATCGTCCAGTTCTTCCGCACGCTCGGCGTGCCGCTGGTCGAGGTCTACGGCCTGACCGAGACCTCGGGCATGTCAGTCGGCCAACGCCGCGAGCACCTGCTGCCTACTTCGGTCGGCGAGGCCGTCGCCGGCACCGAGCTCAAGCTCGGCGACCAGGGCGAGCTGCTGCTGCGCGGCGACATCGTCTTCGAGGGCTATTTCCGCAATCCCGAGGCGACGCAAGGCGTGCTGCGCGAGGGCTGGCTCCACACCGGCGACGTTGCCGTGATCGAAGCCGGCCAGGTCCGGATCGTCGACCGCCTGAAGGACATCATGATCACCGCCGGTGGCAAGAATCTGAGCCCGTCGGAGATCGAGAACACGGTGAAGGGCAGCGCCTTCATCAAGGAGTGCATCGTCGTCGCGGACGGGCGCCGCTACCCCTCCGCCCTGATCCAGATCGACGCCGAGACCGTCGGCAAATGGGCCGAGGAGAACCGCCTCCCCTTCACCCATTTCCGCAGCCTCGCCGAGCACGAACGTGTGCGCGAACTGATCGCCGCGGAGATCGAGCAGGCGAACAGCCAGCTCGCCCCGGTGGCGCAGCTCAAGCGCTTCCACCTCCTCGTCAAGGAGCTCGACCATGATGATGACGAGGTCACCGCGACGATGAAGGTACGCCGCGCCAGCATCGCGAAAAAATACGCCGCCGAGATCGAGGGCTTGTACAAGCCCGAGCGGCAGGCCGAACCCGCCTGAAGGAGAATTATCATGAGCCGACATGTCGTCATCACCGCGGGCGTGCGCACCGCGATCGGAACCTTCGGCGGAGCGCTCTCCAGCCATGCCCCGACCGCACTCGGTACAGCTTGCGTTGGCGAGGCGCTGCGCCGGTCCGACTTGCCAGCCTCGGAGGTCGGCCATGTCGTGTTCGGCAACGTCATCCTGACCGAATCCAAGGATGCCTATCTCGCCCGCATAGCGGCGATCGACGCCGGCATCCCGGTCGAGGTGCCCGCCCTGACGCTGAACCGGCTCTGTGGCTCCGGCGTGCAGGCGATCGTCTCCGCCGCCCAGGCGATCATGCTCGGCGATTGCGACACCGCCGTCGCCGGCGGGGCGGAGACGATGAGTCGCGCGCCGCATCTTCTGTCGACCGCCCGCTTCGGCCAGCGCATGGGCGACACCGTCGCCTCCGACCATCTGACCGGCATCCTGACCGACCCGTTCGGCAACGGCATCATGGGCATCACCGCCGAGAACGTCGCCGAGCGCTACGGCATCGACCGCGAGGCGCAGGACGCCTTCGCCGCGGAAAGCCAGCGCCGCGCCGCCGAGGCGATCAAGGACGGCCGCTTCAAGGAGCAAATCCTCCCCGTCGAGGTCCGCAAGGGCCGGGACATGATCAGCTTCGACACCGACGAGCATCCAAAGCCCGGCACGACGACGGAGACGCTGAAGGGCCTGCGTCCGACCTTCAAGAAGGACGGCACGGTCACCCCCGGCAATGCCTCGGGCATCAATGACGGCGCCGCTGCCATGGTGCTGATGGAAGAGGGGCGCGCCGGCCGCGAGGGCAAGCCGGTGCTCGCCCGCATCGTCGGCTACGCCCATGCCGGCGTCGAGCCGGGGGTGATGGGCATCGGCCCGGTGCCGGCGGTGCAGGCGCTGCTGAAGCGTACGGGGCTCGCACTCGGGGATTTCGACGTGATCGAGTCGAACGAGGCCTTCGCTGCGCAGGCTTGTGCCGTCGCCAAGGAACTCGGCTTCGACCCGGCCAAGGTCAACCCCAATGGCGGCGCGATCGCGCTCGGCCACCCTGTCGGCGCGACCGGCGCGATCATCACCCTGAAGGCGGCCTATGAATTGAAGCGGACCGGCGGCCGCTACGGGCTGGTGACGATGTGCATCGGCGGCGGCCAGGGCATCGCGCTCGCGATCGAACGGGCCTGAGCCGGATATGGCAACAGCCCTCTGGAAGACGCCGGCCGAGCGCGAGCGCGAGCGCGCCCTCAAGCGCGAGGCCGTGCTGCGCGTCGCGGCACAGGCCTTCGCCGAGCAGGGCTTCCACCGCACCTCGCTCGACGATGTCGCGGAGCGGCTGAACGTCACCAAGCCGACGATCTACCACTATGTCCGCAGCAAGGACGAGATCCTGTTCGAATGCGTGCGCATCGGGCTGGAGCGGCTCGATGCTGCCGCTGCCTCGGCCGAGGCCCGGCGCAGCGGCGGCAGCGGGCTCGAGCGGCTGATCGTGCTCTGGACCGAATACGCCCATATCGTCACCGAGGATTTCGGGCGCTGCCTGATCCTCGTCGGCGAAGACCCCCTCCCCGCCGAGACGCGCAAGGACCTGCGCGCGCTCAAGGGCAAGATCGACAAGCGCTTCCGCGGGCTGATCGAAGCTGGCATCGCCGATGGCTCGATCCGCGCCTGCGACCCCAAGCTGCTCGCCTTCGCCGCGGCCGGCGCGCTGAGCTGGATCGCGCGCTGGCACGACCCGGCCGGGCCGCTCTCGGTCGACCACATCGCCCGCGAGACGATCGGGCTCTTCGTAAACGGCATCGGGACAAGCGACCTTGAATCAGGCCGCCCGTCCCAAGACGGCCGACTGAGTGCCACCGGTTCTAGCGGAGATACATGACTCGCGCAGGGAGGCGACGTGCAGGCGGACTTGCCTCCGCCACGCTAGAGGTCAGCGCTCGCGAGCTGGCGCTGGAGTTCCGCCACGGCCTCGTCGAGCGCGTCCGCGATCAAAGCCTCGGCGCGCGGATTGTAGCGGACCGCCGGCAGCGCGACGTTGATGGAGCCGAGCGCTTGTCCGTCTTCGGCCAGCACGGCCTTCGCCAGTCCGATGATCCCCGGCGTGAACTCCTCGTGCGAATAGGCAATGCCCTCCCGCCGGATCTTGTCGATCTGCCTGCGCAACTCCGTCGCCGAGGACAGCGTGTTGGCGGTGATCGGGTCGAAGCTGACGCTGTCCAGATATTCCTCTCGTCGGCTCTCGGGCATATGAGCCAGAATGACCTTGCCACCTGAGGTCGCATAGAGCGGCGCCAGATCGGCGAGCCGCATATGCGAGACCAGCCGCTGCGAGGAACTGACGGTCGCCACCACCTCGGCGTCATTACCCTTGAGCATGTTCAAGGCCGAGGATTCGCCGGTCTGCGCGGTGATCCGCTCCAGCACCGGCTGTGCCAGGCCGACGAGGTCCTGCCGGCGTGAGGTCAGGCGCGCCATGCTGGTGAAGCGCTCGCCCAACCGGTAACTCTTGCCGGCAGCCGAATAGGCGACATAGCCGCGTCCCGTCGCTGTCTTGAGGAGCTGGGTCAGGCTGCTCTTGGGGATGCCGAGCGCCTCGGTGATCGCAGTGTGCGACAGGCCGCCATTGAAGCGCGCCAGCAATTCGAACAGGTCGAGCAGCCGATCGGCCGATTTCACGGCGCTGCGCGCGTCCTCGTTCAGTCCTTCGGATCTCAATTCGCGCCCTCAGTTCACCTATGTGAACAAGCTAGCAAGGCCGCAGCTCGCAGGGAAGCGGGAGTTCAGCGCCGCTCGCCCGCGTTTCGTTCGAGCAGCCGCCTTGTCGCCTCGCCGGCATGCCAAGCCCGCTCCGCTGGCGGGCACGACGCGAAAGCCGCCGAAGGAGCCTCGACCCCGACCGGTATATCGGGCGCGAAGGCGCCGAGGAATGCATCCAGCCATAGTTCGCCGAGTCCTGGATAAAGCCGCTCGCCGCGCGCCTCGGCACGAAGGTCGGCGGCAGGAGGAGGCGCAGCCGGCGCATCGCAGAGATGGATGTAGGAGAACAGGCCGGGGTCGTAGCGGGCAATGTCGGCAGGATGTCCGCCCGAGCGGCTGAGATGCAGCGCGTCCACCAGAAGCCCTGCATCCTGGGGCACCGCCTGCTGCAACAGGTCATGGGCGCTGCCGAGATCGGCGATGGTTGCGTAGGGGATAAACTCCAGCATAGGCCGGAGCCCGCGTGCGTTCGCCAGCATGCACAGGCGCCCGAAATTATCGAGAAGCCGGTTCGGTTCGGCATCGAAGCCGACGGTCAGCACATAGCGCGCCCCGAGGTCGACTCCGACGTCCAGGGCAGGCTGCAGCGCATCGACCTGTGTCTGCGGCGACAGCCAGACCGCTTCGATATCGAGAATACGCAGGCCGGTCGCGCGCAACCGTTCCTTGATGCGGCGCTGCAAGGGAACGTCGCCCACCACCGGGACGATCGCGTCACCAGGAAGCGGCGGCACGATGCGCAGGCCGATCGCGTCGAAGCCCCCGGCCGCGCCGGCCTCGATCAGCGTCAGCGGATCGGCATCGAGCACGGTGAGATGCGCGAGCGAGATCGACCTCATCTTCATGTCCTCCGTTGACTCCAATTGGTCATCAAATAAAACTAGTTCCTGTAAATAAACAAATGACCTGAAGGCAGGAGATGACCGCAGCGAGCGAAGAGGCCGATCGGCGCGCCATCCGCGATCTCCTGGAAAACTGGGTGGTCTGGCGCGATGCCGGCGACTGGACGCGGTTCCGGAGCGTTTGGCATCCCGAGGGGCGGATGATGGCGACCTGGTTCCAGGGCACGGGCGACGAGTTCATCCAAGTCAGCCGCGAGGGCTTTGAGCGCGGCGTGCGCATCCTGCACTTCCTCGGGGGCACCGCGATCGACGTCGCAGGGTCGCGGGCGATCTCGCAGACGAAGATGACCATCAGCCAGCGCGCCGAGGTCGACGGCGTCGTCTGCGACGTCGTCTGCACCGGCCGCTTCTACGATTTCCTCGAAAAGCGCGACGGGCGTTGGGGCATCGTGCTGCGCCAGCCGATCTACGAGAAGGACCGGATCGATCCGGTCGATCCTTCCGCGACGCTCGTGCTCGACCGCGAGCTGCTGATGCGCTTTCCGGAGGGCTATCGCCATCTCGCCTATCTGCAGACCCGCATCGGCTACAAGGTCAAGCCCGACATGCCGGGGCTGACCGGCGGCGAGGTCGAGGCGCTCTATGCCCGCGGCGCCGGCTGGCTGAGGGGGAAGCCGGCCGACCAGCTCGCGGCGACGGCGAGCTGAGCCAGGGCGGCGAGCGCCGCCATGCAGCCCGTCGTCTACGAGCGCTTCCGGTCCGCGTGATCTTCGAGGCCGGCACGCTGGCGCGGCCGGGCGGCTCGGCTTGAAGCGCGCGCTCATGCCGACACCGCAGCGGCGCAGGCCTGACCCGTTTCATGTACCGGCAACGCGCGGCCGCAAGCCATCAACAGGAGAGATATTCGATGCCGCTCAGGGGCAAGGCCTTCATGATCGTCTGGCACGACATCAGGGCAGAGGGAGAGAGCGACTACCACCTCTGGCATACGCGCGAGCACATGCCCGAGCGGCTTGGAGTGCCGGGTTTCCTGCGCGGCCGCCGCGGGGTCGATTGGGCTCGTGACCGGCATCGTTATCTCACGCTCTACGAGGGCGAGAGCCTCACGACCTTCGGCGCGCCGGAATACCTCGCCCGCCTCAACAATCCGACGCCCTGGACGCTGAGGACGCAGCCGACCTTCTACAACTTCATCCGCTCCGCCTGCGACATAGCCATCTCGGTCGGGCGCGGCGTCGGCGGCGCGATGGCGACCTTCCGCGTGCCGTTCGACGGTACCGATGCCGACACGTTCCGCACGCTGGCCCCGGCGCTCGCCGGTGAGCTGCTGGCGCTGGAAGGCGTCAACGCCGTCCATCTCGGCACTGCGCGACCGGATGTCACCGGCGCCAAGACCCGCGAGACCGAGCTGCGCGGCATGACCAAGGATGATGTCTTCGACGCCGTCATCTTGGTCGACGCTGTCGGGCGCCGCGAGCTCGAGGCGCTGAGGCCGGAGATCACGGCGCGGCTGCAGGCGAAGCATCTGCATGTCGAACCGGCGGAAACGGCCATTTACGACATGGCCTTCTGCCTTGAGCCGACGGGCTGAGCGCGCCATGACGCAGGAAACCATCGCCATGAGCAGACACCCGGTCGTCGATGGCGCGACCCGCGTCGTCGGCATCGTCGGTCATCCGATCGCGCAGGTGCGGGCGCCCGAGGTCTGGACCGGCCTGTTCCACCTGCATGGCCTCAACATGCTGTGCCTGCCCTACCATGTCGTGCCGGCGGATCTCCCGACTTTCTTCGCCGGGATGCGCCGCATGCAGAACCTCGCCGGCATGATCGTCACCATCCCGCACAAGCCGGCGAGCGTCGATCTGGTCGATAAACTGACGGACCGGGCGCGCATCGTCCGCTCGGTCAACTTCATCGGCATTCGCCCCGATGGCAGCTGGCTCGGCGATATCGTCGACGGCATCGGCTTCGTCGAGAATCTCAAGACGAACGGCGCCGACCCGGCGGGCCGGCGGACATTGCTCGTCGGCACAGGCGGCGTTGGCACTGCAATCGCCTTCGCGCTGGCTGAGGCCGGGGTCTCCGAGCTCGTCCTCTATGATCGCGACAGCGAGCGCAGCGAAGGGCTGGCCCAGCGCCTCGCAGCGCTCGGCTGGCCGGCGCGGGCGGGAGCGCCCGACCCCGCCGGGTTCGAGCTCGTGGTCAATGCCTCGCCGGTCGGCATGAGGGACGACGATCCGCTGCCGGTCGATGCCGCGCGCATCGCACCCGGCAGCATCGTCGCCGACGTCATCGTGCACGAGACCGAGCTGTTGCGCCGGGCGGCCGCGATCGGCTGCCGGACGATCGACGGCACCGGGATGATGGATCACCAGCTCGTGGCGATGGCGGCGCATCTGGGGCTCGGCGAACACGATTTCAGTGCCGCGACGGCAAAGCGCGTCGCCGCCGCGGTGCGCGGCTAGCGCAGGACGAGAGAAACGCCGATGGGCATCAGACTGGGCGGAACGACCTTTTCCTTCATGTGGAGCGAGCCGGCGCCGGTGACGATGCGGCGGATGGGCGAGCTCGGCTTGAAGGAGTTCGACGTCATCATGGCGCCCGGCCATCTCTGGCCGGGCGAACTGGATGGAGCCGCTCGCCGCCGGCTGCGACAGGACCTCGCGCAGGACGGGCTGCGGGTCGAGTCGACCAACATGCCTGCGCTCGACTTCAACCTCGGCAGCTGCCTTCCGGAGGTGCGGGCCTATGCGGTCGGCTGCTATGGCGATGCGCTGCGTCTCTCGGCCGATCTCGGCGGCCGCGGCGTGGTCGTCGTTCCCGGCCGCGTCTCCGGCCTGCTGCCGCCGCGCCGCGCCGACACGCTGTCCTGGCTCGGCGACAGCATCGCGGCCCTGCTGAAGATCGCCGACGAGACGGGGCAGGACCTGCTACTCGAAACCCATCCCCAGACCGCGATCGCCACGGCCGAAGCGATGGCTGCCTTCGTGGAAAGCTTCAGTCACCCGAGGGCGCTCGTCGCCTACGACGTCGCCAATGCCGAGTTCATCGGCGAGGACCAGGCCGAGGCGATCAGGCGGCTGCAGCCAATGCTGGCGCAGGTCCACCTCTCCGACGCGACGCGAACCTCGTGGAAACACGACCGCGCCGGCCGCGGCACGGTCCGCTTCGACCGCGTCAGGCAGGCGCTGGAAGAGATCGACTTCAGTGGCGTCGCGATCATCGAGGTGATCTCGCCTGACACGCTGGCGGACACGGAAGCGACGCTCGCGGCCTGGGGAGCCTGAACCAAGAGGAAGCGGCGACCATGCGCGACATCAAGGATCTGATCGCTGCGACAGCCGCCGCTGTTCATCGAACTGTTCAACGGGCTCGGCGCCAACAGCGCGGCGATGGCGTTCCCCGAGGTCTACACCGCGCTGGAGCAGCGCGTCGTCGACGGTCAGGAGAACCCCTATCCGACCATCCTCGGCAACAAGTTCCAGGAGGTCCAGAAATTCGTCTCCGAGACCGAGCACATCTACAATGTGCAATCGCTGCTGATGTCGAAGAAGGGCGTCTGGCCGTTCATGCTGGCGCAGCTCGTCGTGCTGTTCCTGATGGTTCTGTTCCCGGTACTCGTGACCTGGCCGGCGAAACTGATCGGGGGATGAGGCGCAATCGCGGCCTCGATCTGCGGCTCGCGACTGGGCAAACGCTACAATCCCGTCGTTCCGCTCTCGATCGCAGAGCAGATCAACTCGACGCAAACTGGTTTCGATGCTGGTGCACGACGGTGTCCAGCCCCGAGGACGCCAATCGCCTCTCGTCAGCTGAGATGTCGATGATCCTGGCGCCATCCCACGGAAAATTAGGCGGCGACACGCAATGCTTGGGTTTCCGCACCCATCGGGCTGGAGACCTGTTTGACGATCGTGCGGATCGTCGTTGCGCACTGACCGCATTTTGGCCCGCATCCCAGGGAGCGATAGACTTGAGCTGCCGTACGTGGGTTTTCGCGCCCAGGCGCCAGGCAGGCGCGGACAGCGCAATCGGTCAGGACATTGCAGGAACATACGATCATGCCGGCCTCTCCTCGCGTTGGCTCCCAGGCGATCATCACGCCATCTGTTCTTCTCGGGCTACCTGGACAGCACCGCTTTTCGGCTATCGAGCGCTGCTCATCCTGCTACAGCTGGCAACGACGGATATCCTGAGCGTATTGGATACGTCCAAGACTGAATTGGTCCGGCACGATACCTGGAGGGTATTCAGCTCAGATGGACCGGGGCCATACCCAAGCGGTACTGCGCCATACCGAAACAGGCTTTGCCCCTTGCGCGCGGCGTGGCCCCTAGTCTGCTGACGATGTGTCTGCTGATGCCGAGAAGGAGAAGCTCGATGAAGCCCGTTGTCATCGCGGTTGCCATTACAGGGTCTGTGCCACGGAAGAAGGATAATCCCGGCGTGCCGATTACCCCGTCCGAGCAGATCGAGAGCACGCACGAGGCCTATGAGGCAGGCGCCACGCTCGTCCACATCCATGTCCGCAACCCCGATGAAAGCGCCTCTTCCGATCCAGAGCTGTTTCGGCAGGTTCAGGAGGGCGTCAGGAAGCACTGCCCCGGGATGATCGTTCAGTTCTCGACGGGAGGGCGTGGCCGCGATCCCTCCGCGCGCGGTTCCGCTCTGTACCTCGCGCCGGAGATGGCTTCGCTGTCGACCGGCTCGGTCAACTTCCCCTCGATCGTCTATGAGAACCACACGACGCTGGTCGAAGATCTCGCCGCCAAGATGAAGGAGAACAGGATCCGTCCGGAGATCGAGATCTTTGATCTCTCCCACATCCATGCCGCGAGACGCCTGGTCGACAAGGGGCTGATGGACGAAAGCCCGCACGTTCAATTCGTCATGGGCGTGCAAAACGCGATTCCGGCTGACGAACACCTCCTCGACATCCTGCTGGCCGAAACCAAGCGCGTCCTGCCTCAGGCGAGCTGGACGGCGGCAGGCATCGGAGCCAATCAGTCGCGGGTCATGGACTGGGTCCTCGCACGCAATGGAGACGCGGTGCGCACGGGGCTCGAGGACAACATCCGGATCACCCGGGACCGCCTGGCCAAGAGCAACGCCGAACTGGTCGCCCTGGCGGCGGGCGCGATCGCCCGCCACGGCAATCGCCCCGCTACGCCGGACGAGGCACGGGCTGCGCTGCGCATCTCCCACCCGCTCTGATGGTCAGACCGCGCCCTGCCCGGCCTCGCGGCGATAGCGCGCGGTCATGGGCCGCGAGCGGCCATTTCAGGCTGCGCCGGTACGCTTCAGGTATTCGGCGAGTTCGCCGGCCGTTTGCACGCGCTCGAGCTCCTCGTCCGGAACAGCGAGCCCGAGCGCATCCTCCAGCCTGACGGCGACGTCGATCAAGGCAAGCGAATCGAACCCCAGATCTTCCCGCAGGCGCGCAGTGGCAGCGATCTGTCTGTCGTCCAATCGGCCGATCTCTCGCAGGACGCGGTCAATGATGGCTTCAGTGGGCTGCATCTGATTCTCCCTTGCTTCAGGCTGCGCTCACCGTCGGGGACGGCTGGGCCGATGCGAGCGCATCGAAAGCATGAATCCAGCCGAAATCCTCGGGGAAGCGGGAAACACGGCGGTCGCGGTCTGCGATCGCCGGACTGCCGTCGGGCAGATGCAGCAGGTCGTTCGTCACCCGCGAGCTGCGCTGGATCTTGCGCGTTCGGGCCCGGCGCAGGCCTTGGAACCGGCTCAGCAATTGCTCGATGCCGCCGATTGAGCCATGAGACAGCATCTCGGCGAGCGTGATCGCATCCTCGATCGTCGTGTTCGCGCCTTGGCCGTGATGCGGCACCATGGCGTGAGCCGCGTCGCCCAGGATGACGGCGCGGCCGCGCGACCAGTTCAGAAGCGGACGCACTGTAAACAGGCCCCAGCGCACCGTGTGCTCGACGGCGCCGATCATCTCGCTGACGGCGGGATGCCATCCCCTGAAGGCGGCGAGCGCCTCGTCCTGCGTCACCGGGGCCTGCCAGGTCGGATGCGGCCAGGCCGCCGGCCCTTCGACGACCGCAAAGAAATTGACGTCCTGCCCGCGGCCGCCGATCGCATAATGCAGCAAATGGGCGTCCGGCCCCATCCAGAACTGGATCGCCTGCGGATCGGGCAACGAGGGCAGCCGGTCCACGGGCACGATCCCCCTGAAGGCGCTGGTGCCTGAATAGATCGCATCCTCGCCGCCGGTCACATAGCGCCGCACGAGCGAACGGACCCCATCCGCACCGATCACGAGATCAGCCTCGACGGATTGTCCGTTGGCGAAATCCAGCCGCAACGCCTCGCCATGCTCGCTCATCCCGACCAGGCGATGTCCGAGATGCAACCCGGCCCCGGCGAGCGCGCCGCCAAGGGCCTTCTGCAGGTCGGCTCGGTGAATGCCGAAATAGGGCGCTCCGAAGCGGTTCTGATAGGCGAGCCCATGATGGACCGGGAATGCGGCGATGCGCCTTCCGTCCTGCCAGGAGCGGTGGATCAGCTCGCTCGGCTCGGTCGAGGCGGCCGCGATCGTATCCAGTACCCCGAGCCGCCGCAGCTCGCGCGTCGCATTCGCCGAGAGGGCGACGGCCGCTCCGATTTCGGTCAGTTGCGGGGCTTGTTCGTACACATCGGCCTCGATGCCACGCTGGCGCAGAGCTAGCGCAAGCGTCAGGCCTCCGATTCCGCCACCGACGATGGCAATGCGCAGATTTGGTCTGCCGATATGGGCCATGACCTGCTCCTCCCTGATCCTCCCGCCCATCTGCGGGGCTGCGGCGAGGGTTGGAGGAGGTTCATTTTTTGTCAATGCGGAATGAATTGTAGAATATGCAAAGAAGCGTTTCCGAGAACGCCGACCTCGAAGTCTGAAAATCGAATAAGTAGTTGCAGATATTTGGATTTCATGAAGACCGAAGGCTTCAGCGCCCGGTCGCGGCGGAGCAGGCCGACTCGTCCCGGTATTGCCCGATACCGCCGTCAGCAGCTCACATGGCGCGTCAGGAGCGTGTCCGACGCCGCGGCGCCAAGGTCCTACCCTGCAACTTCTGCGGTCCGGCGCGCCAGCGGCCGCCCATGCTTTCGGTCACCTCGCGGCAAGCGCCTTGCAGTGCCGTCACCGCGGCGCCGTCGGCACTGGCGTCGAAGGCAGGCGTCGCGATCAAGGTCGCCACGAAGGCCAGCTCGCCCTGCAGGTCGAACACCGGCGCGGACGCAGCACGCAGGCCCGGGATCAGCGAGCCGTCGACCTGAGCGCCGAGCGCCTCCTGTACATCCCGCCGGATCGCATCGAGATCGACAGGCGCACTCGCCCGGTCATGCGCCAGCGATCGGACCGCTTCCGCGTCCATGGTGGCGCGGTCGCCAAAGGCGAAGAAGACTTGACCGGTGGCCGAACGCAGCAGCGGCATGATCGAGCCGATGGCAAGCGATGTGACGACCGGCGGAGCTCCGCGATACCAGCGCACGACCGTCGCCCCGGCATCGCCCCAGACGGCGATCAGGCAGGTGCGGCCGGTTTCGCGCGCGAGTTCCGCGAAGGCGACGTCCGCCAGCGCGAAGAGGTCGAGGCGCGCAAGTGCGGCGAGCCCCAGCCGGATCGAGGCGGTGCCGAGGTCGTACAGCCCTGTGTCCGGCTGCTGCCTCGCCATGCCGGATGCGACGAGACTGCTGAGATAGCGGTGGGTCTGGCTCGGCGAGAGCCCACCGCGCTGCGCGACCGCCGACAGGGGCGCCGGCCCGCCGCAGGCAGCCAGTGCGCCGAGGATGCGCAGGCCGATCTCGACCGATTGGATGCCGCGGCGCCTGGGAGCGGGTTTGGTCAGCGCTGCCGCGCCGCGGAGCGATCGGGCGCCGGCGGCCTTGGGAGAGTTGGTTCGGTCGGTCATGGCAGCGTGAGAACTCGGGCGCGATTGGCGCGAGTATACCGGATCGTCGCCCTCCCGCGAGCCGAGATCGGATCGTTCAGCCCGCTCCCCCCGTTCGCCCGGCAGCCAGTCTGCGTGCATGGATTCTGGCGGCTTTCAGGAAGCTCCACAGCTGCGGCGAGCGGTTGTCGATGCGGTAGTTGATCGACAGGGCCGTCCCCGGATTGGGGCCGAGATAGGGCCGATAGCTGATGCCCGGCCGGTGGGTGGAGGAGACCGAATACGGCACGATGCAGACGCCGACCCCGACAGCCACCAGGCTGATGGCCGTCTGATAATCGGATGCCATCAGCGGGTCGGATGGATGAAAGCCTGCCGCCTCGCAGACGCCCAGCACATGATCGGCGAAGCTCGGCCGCGGCGCGGCGGGGTAGAGGATGAAGGTCTCCTCGCGCAACGCCGCAAGCTCGATCGCCTCGGCGCTGTCGGCGGCAAGGGCATCGGGCAGCGCGAGGATCAGCGGCTCCTGCTCGAGACGCTCGCTCATGATGTCGGCATCGTCGATCGAGGGACGGGCAATGGCGACATCGACCTGGCGTTCGACGAGCGCCTGCTTCAAGGCTGCATTGTTCATCGCGGACAAGGCGAGCTCGATCGATGGATGCTCATTGCGAAAGCCTTCGATCAGCCGCGGCAGCGAACCATAGGTCGCCGAGCCGACGAAAGCGACGCGCAGGAGGCCGGCCTTGCCTGAGCCGAGCCGTGCGATCTCCTGCCGAATGTCCTCGACGCCGCGCAGCAGCGTCCTGGCTCGATCGAGCATGAGCTCGCCCGCCTGGGTGAGTTGCAGGCGGCTTCGGCTGCGGTCGAAGAGCTGTGCGGAGACGGCAGCTTCGAGGCGAGCGATCTGGCGGCTGAGCGGCGGTTGGGCGATGCCGATCCGGTCGGCGGCGCGGCCGAAGTGCATCTCCTCGGCTACCGCCACGAAATAGCGAAGCCGGCGCAGGTCGAGGGCATCCGTGCCCGAGCCTTCCAGCTTGTCTGTCTCGTCGTCCCTCGATCCGGCCATGTCCCGCCCCGCCCGGCAGCGCTCAGTCCGACGCCCCACCACGCTCCAGCACGAGAATAACAAGAGTGGGCCCGCCTGCCAGAGGCGGCGCGCGCCCTGACGCCGATCGGCTGCGTGCGGTTCTCATCTCTCGTGAATATCCTGGGAAACCTCAATCCGGATTGCGAACGAGTGTGACGAACTGCTTCAGCAGCGTAGACGAGTCGCTGCCGCGATGGCTCATGATGATGGGCGTCGACAGCGTCGGCTCGTCGAGATCGAGAAAACGGATGTCGTCGCGGCCCAGCCGCCTGACCGATGCAGGCACGACGCAGAGGCCACCGCCGGACGCCACCAGCCCCAGGGCCGTCTGAAGCTCGCGCGCCTCGATGCTGACATTGGGCTCGACCCCGACCTCCCGATAGAACGACAGGACCTGGTCGGCATAGGACGGTCTCGGCGATTTCGGATAGATGATCAGCGGCTCCCCGATCGTCTGCCGCAGGCAGAGCTTGCCCTCGGTGGCCGCAAGCGGGTGATCGATCGGCACGGCCAGGCATAATCGCTCCTCGCGGATCACCGTGCGCACCAGTGACGCGTCCTCGAAGCGCAGGCGGCCGAAGCCGACATCGATACGCCCGTCCTTCAGCGCGGCGACCTGCTCGATCGTCGTCATCTCCAGAAGTTGGATATCGGCGCCGGGCACCATGATCCGGAACCGGCGGATCAGCTCCGGCAGGGCGTCGTAGAGGGTGGAGGCGACAAAGCCGATATTGAACTGCAGCACCATGCCCTTGGCGATGCGTTGGGTCATCGCCTTCATCTCGTCGACACGCTGCAGGACCTGGCGACCTTGCTCGAAAAGGTATCGACCCGCTTCTGTCAGGGTCAGAGGCCGCCTTCGGTCGAGCAGCAGGACGCCGAGCTCCTCCTCCAGCTGTTGCACCTGTCGGCTCAATGGCGGCTGGGCGATATTCAGCTTTTCCGCGGCCCGGCTGAAGGAGCCCTCCGCCGCGACGGTGGTGAAATAGCGCAGATGCCTCAGTTCCACTTCACGGCCTCATGAGCTTTCCATACCTGAAAGGTATGAAAATAGACACAATCAATCCTGTCCTTCAAGAGTGGCGGATCGTAGCGTTCCAGCATTGAAAGGGAGCGCTGCCGTGCCGGAGTCAACGACCAGAATTGAGCAGGTCGAGACGTTTCTGGTCGACCTGCCGACCATCCGCCCGCATCAGCTGGCGATGACGACGATGCACGGCCAGACGCTCATGATCGTTCGGATCCGCACCAGCGACGGCATCGTCGGCATCGGCGAGGGCACGACGATCGGCGGGCTCGCTTACGGGCCGGAAAGCCCGGAGGGTATGAAGCTCGCGATCGACACCTACATCACCCCGATCCTGCTCGCAGCCGATCCGAACCGGATCGGGGCGACCATGGCGTCGATCGGACGCTCGGTGCAGGGCAACAACTTCGCCAAATGCGCGGTCGAGACGGCGCTGCTCGACGCGCTCGGCAAACGTCTCGGGCTTCCGGTCTCGGAACTGCTCGGCGGCCGCCGTCACGACCGGCTTCCCGTCGCCTGGACGCTCGCCAGCGGCGACACGGCGCGCGACATCGCCGAAGCCGAGGAGATGCTCGGGCGACGCCGGCACAACATCTTCAAGCTCAAGATCGGCAAGGGCGACCCCAGGGCGAACGTCGCCCATGTCGCAGCGATCAAGAAGGCCCTGGGCACGCGCGCCTCGGTGCGTGTCGACATCAACCAGGCCTGGTCGGAGGCGACTGCCTCGGCCATGCTGCCGGCGCTGGCGGATGCCGGCGTCGACCTGATCGAGCAGCCGATCCATCGACGTCATGTGAAGGGTTTGGCGCGCCTGGCTCGCGAAACCCCTGTCGCCATCATGGCCGATGAAGCTCTGCAGGGCCCTGACTCCGCCTTCTATCTCGCCGCGGGGGCGGCAGCGGATGTCTTCGCAATCAAGATCGCGCAATCGGGCGGTCTCTTCGCCGGCGCTGGGGTCGCGGCCATCGCAGAGGCCGCGGGCATCGGGCTCTATGGCGGCACCATGCTCGAAGGCGCGGTCGGCACCATCGCCTCCGCGCAGCTGTTCTCGACTTTCGGTGAGCTCGCATGGGGCACCGAGCTGTTCGGCCCGCTCCTGCTCACCGAGGAGATCCTCGAGGCGCCGCTGGAATACAGCGAGTTCAGCCTGCGCGTGCCGACCGGCCCCGGCCTCGGCATCGCGCTCGACGAGGGCCGCCTCGGCCGCTTCCGGCGCGACCGCGCCGAGCGCAGCGTCCATCTCCTCAAGACAGGGTCGTGACCATGCTGTTCCAGGTCGTGATGGACGTCCGCATTCCGCATGACGTCCCGGCGGAGAAGGTAGAGCTGCTCAGGCAGGCCGAGCGCGAGCGGGCGCAGGAGCTGCAACGCCAGGGCATCTGGCGGCATCTGTGGCGCCATGCCGGCCGCTACGCCAACACCAGCATCTTCGATGTCGAAAGCCCGCAGGCCCTGCACGACATCCTCTCCACCCTGCCGCTGTTCCCGTTCATGGACATCGGCGTGACCCCGCTCTGTCGCCATCCGTCATCGATCCACGGCGACGACCGATAACCAACGATACAAAGGGAAGGAAACGCACATGCCCGCCAATCTGATCTCCAAGAAGGACATGAAGGATCTCGCCGAGCAGGCCGCCGGCCGCAGCGAGAGCAAGGGCGATCCGCGCGTCAAGGAAGTGACCGAGCGGCTGCTCTACCGGCTGATGCAGGTCATCGACGAATGCGACGTGTCGATGGACGAGTTCTGGGCTGCCGTAGGTTTCATCGCCAAGACGGCCAGGAACAACGAGTTCGGCCTGATGGTTCCAGGGCTGGCGCTGGAGCATTTCCTCGACCTTCGCCTCGACGAGGCGGAGCGGCGCGCCGGCATCGATGGCGGCACGATGCGTACGATCGAAGGTCCGCTCTACGTCGCCGGCGCCCCGCTCTCGAAGGGCGAGGCGCGCATGGACGACGGCACCGATCCCGGCGAGATCTTCTTCATCTCCGGCCGGGTCACCGGCGAAGGCGGCACTCCCATTCCCGGCGCGATCGTCGACATCTGGCATGCCAATTCTAAGGGCGGCTACTCCTTCATCGACGGCGAACAGGCGCCGTTCAATCTGCGCCGCCGCATCGAAACCGACGCGCAGGGGCGCTATCTCGCCCGGACGATCGTGCCCAATGGCTATGGCTGCCCGCCGCAGAGCGCGACGCGGGAGATCCTGACCCTGCTCGGCCGGCACGCCGAGCGCCCGGCCCATGTCCACTACTTCATTTCGGCGCCCGGCTACCGCCAGCTGACGACGCAGTTCAACTTCACCGGCGACAAATACCTCCACACCGACTTCGCCTTCGGCACGCGCGACGAGCTGATCGTGACGCTCGAGCGGGTGAACGATCCCGAAGAGATCCGCAAGGCCGGCCTCAATCGGCCCTTCGCCCGGGCGACCTTCGACGTCGTGCTCGTCCAGGACAAGGCGGGCGCCCCGGCGACCAACGTCCAGCGCGAGCACGTCATCGCCGGCTGACGCATCTCATATCGGCGAGCCGCCCGCTCAAGGCGCGCCAAGAACAAGCTTCAAGGGAGAAACAGCAATGTCCGACGACATCATCGCGCGGCTAGAGGCTTCCGTTGAGCACAATGCGGAGACCGGCGCGTTCCGCTGCAGGCGTGACATCTTCACCGATCCGGAGTTCTTCGAGCTGGAGATGAAGTACATCTGGGAAGGAAACTGGGTCTATCTCGCTCATGAGACCCAGATCCCGAACAACAACGACTACATCACCGGCTATATCGGCCGCCAGCCGATCGTGATCTCGCGGGACCGGACCGGCCAGCTGCACTGCTTCCTCAACGCCTGCTCGCATCGCGGCGCGATGGTCTGCCGGCACAAGCGCGGCAACAAGACGACCTATACCTGTCCCTTCCACGGCTGGACCTTCAACAACACCGGCAAGCTGCTGAAGGCGAAGGACCCCGATGGCGCCGGCTATCCCGAAAGCTTCAACAAGAACGGCAGCCACGACCTCAGCAAGGTCGCGCGCTTCGAGAACTATCGCGGCTTCCTGTTCGGCTCGCTCAATCCGGATGTGCTGCCGCTCGAGGAGCATCTCGGCGAGGCCAGAAAGATCATCGACCTGATCGTCGACCAGTCGCCCGACGGGCTCGAAGTGCTGCGCGGCAACTCGCAGTACATCTATGACGGCAACTGGAAGCTGCAGGCCGAAAACGGCGCCGACGGCTACCATGTCTCGTCTGTGCACTGGAACTATGCGGCGACGACCCAGCAACGCAAGGCCGCGGCCGCCGCAGCCGAGGGCGAGGATGCGGTCCGCGCCATGGATGCCGGCGGCTGGGCCAAGAAGGGCGGCGGCTTCTACTCCTACGATTATGGCCACCTGCTGCTCTGGACCAATTGGACGAATCCGCAGGACCGACCGCTCTGGCCCGAGCGTGACGAACTAATCGCGAAGTTCGGCCAGGCCCGCACCGACTGGATGATCGAGAAGAGCCGCAATCTCTGCCTCTACCCGAACGTCTTCCTGATGGACCAGTTCTCGTCGCAGATCCGGATGTATCGGCCAGTCTCCGTCGACAAGACCGAGGTGACGATCTACTGCATCGCCCCCCGCAACGAGAGCGCCGAGGCGCGGGCGCACCGCATCCGGCAATACGAGGACTTCTTCAATGCCTCCGGCATGGCGACGCCGGACGATCTCGAGGAGTTCCGCTCCTGCCAGATCGGCTATGGCGCGCGCCATGCGATGTGGAACGACCTGTCGCGCGGCGCCGCACACTGGATCCAGGGCGCTGACGAGGATGCCGACGCGATCGGCATGAAGCCGCTGCTCTCCGGCGCAAAGACCGAGGATGAAGGTCTCTTCGTGATCCAGCACGGCTACTGGAAGGACGCGCTCGTCGCTGGGCTGCGCAAGGACGCCGCCGCGGCCGCGGCGCTGAAGGTCGCCGCCGAATAGCGGCAAGCGCGCCGCGACATCCGCGGCGCAGCCACATCATTCGATCTTTCGGACAAAGGGAGGACCATCATGTCCGCCGCGTTGAAATCCGTGCCGGCCGAAAGCGCTGCCCAGGGGCGCGACATCTCGATCGAGGAGGTCCAGGCCTTCCTCTACGCCGAGGCCCGCTGCCTCGACGACAAGGACTGGGAGAATTGGCTGACGCATTATGCGCCGCAGGCCACCTTCCACATGCCCGCCTGGGACGATGACGACGAACTCACGGTCGATCCGCAGCGCGAGATCTCGCTGATCTATTACGGCTCGAAGCAAGGCATCGAGGACCGTGTCTTCCGGATCAAGACCGAGCGCTCCTCCGCCACCTCGCTGCCCGAGCCACGCACCTCGCACAACATCTCCAATGTCGAGATCGTCGAGCGCGGCCCCGGCTGGACCAAGATCCGCTTCAACTGGTTCAACCTCAGCTTCCGCTACAAGACGACCGACAGCTACTTCGGGACGTCCTATTATACGCTCGACACCGCAGGTGAGCGCCCGCTGATCACGGCCAAGAAAGTCGTCCTCAAGAACGACTACATCCACCACGTCGTGGACATCTATCACATCTGACGGCGTTGACCCGTCCGGCGAGGAAACCATGACCCACAGGATTGCCCTCAACTTCGAGGACGGCGTCACGCGGTTCATCGAAGCGCGTGCCGACGAGCTGGTGGCCGATGCCGCCTACCGGCTCGGCTTCAACATCCCGATGGATTGCCGTGACGGCGCCTGCGGCACCTGCAAATGCCATTGCGAGAGCGGCGATTATTCGCTCGGCAGCTATCTCGACGACGCCATGACCGAGGACGAGGCGCAGGAGCGCTATGTCCTGACCTGCCAGATGAAGGCGAAGTCGGATTGCGTGCTCAGCATTCCCGCGGCTTCCTCGGTCTGCAAGGTCAAGGTCGCCGTCCACGCCGGCGAACTGGCGCAGGTGCGACAGCTCTCGCCGTCGAGCATCGGCTTTTCGGTCAAGGTGGCGGAGATCGGCCAGCTCTCCTATCTGCCCGGGCAATATGTGAACGTCTCCGTGCCCGGGACGACGCAGGCGCGCTCCTATTCGTTTTCCTCCATGCCACGGGACGGGATGGTCGAGTTCCTGGTGCGCAACATCCCAGGCGGGCTGATGTCGACCTATCTCTCTGAGCTTGCCAAGCCCGGCGATGCGCTGAGCCTGACCGGGCCGGTCGGTTCCTTCTACCTGCGCGACGTGACCCGCCCGCTGCTGCTGCTCGCCGGCGGCACCGGCCTCGCGCCCTTCCTCGCCATGCTGCAGGAGCTGCAGCGCAAGGGAACGGCGGAGCCGGTCCATATGATCTACGGCGTGACCTCCGATGCCGATCTGGTCGAGGTCGAGAGGCTCGATGCCTTCGCCGCCGCCATACCCGGCTTCACCTACGCCACCGTGGTCGCCGATCCGAACTCGGCCCATGGGCGCAAGGGCTACGTCACCCATCACCTTCCGGAGGCCGCCCTGCACGGCGGCAATGTCGACATCTACCTCTGCGGCCCGCCGCCGATGGTCGACGCTGTCCGTGGCCACCTGGCCGACAAGGGCGTGAAGCCGGCGAGCTTCCATTTCGAGAAGTTCAACCCCTCGGAGAACAAGTGATGACGGCCAAGCCCCGCTTCTCGGATAAGAGCATGGTCGTCACCGGCGCAGCCCAGGGCATCGGCCGGCAGGTGGCGATCGAGGCCGCTGCGGACGGGGCGCGATTGACGCTCGTCGACCGCTCGCCGCTGGTGCGGGAGGTCGCCGAGCAGCTCAATGCCGAGCATGGCCAGGGCACGGCCATCGCCGTCGAGGCCGACCTCGAAACCTGGTCCGGCAGCGAGGAAGCCATGGCCAGGGCCAATGGCCGCTTCGGCGCGATCGACGTGCTCGTCAACAATGTCGGCGGCGCGATCTGGATGAAGCCGTTCGATCGCTTCGACGAGAAGCAGATCGTCGCCGAGATCAACCGCTCGCTATTCCCAGCGCTCTGGGGCTGCCGCGCCGTGCTACCCTACATGTACGAGCAGAATCGCGGCGCCATCGTCAACGTCTCGTCGATCGCGACAAAGGGCATCAACCGCGTGCCCTATTCTGCGGCGAAGGGCGCGGTGAACGGGCTCACCGCCTCGCTCGCCTTCGAGATCGGCACGCGCAACATCCGCGTCAATGCCGTCGCACCCGGCGGCACCAGCGCCCCGCCACGCCAGATCCCGCGCGGCACGGATCCGCTGACAGCCCAGGACAAGGTCTGGATGAAGCAGGTGGTCGACCAGACCATCGAGGCCAGCCATATGAAGCGCTATGGCCTGCAGCGCGAGATGTCGGCCGCGATCCTGTTCCTGGCCTCCGACGCTGCCTCCTACATCACCGGCACGGTCCTGCCCGTCGGCGGCGGCGATCAGGGCTAAGCATATGCCTGCCAACGGCAGTCCCGGCCCGGATAGCGTCACACGGCGCGGCCACGGCGCCCGGGAGCGGCGCGCGCACCTCGGCGCCATCGAGGCGATCGATCCGAACCGGCCCGGGCTCAAGGGCCTGCTGTGCGATATCGGGCCTACGCAATGGGCCACCGGCTTCGTCGCCTTCCTGTTCGGCGCAACCGGGCCGCTCGCGATCATCCTCTCGGTCGGGACGGCGGGCGGGCTCTCCCCGCAGCAGCTCGCTTCCATCGTCTTCGGCGTCTTCTTCATCAACGGCCTGCTGACGCTGCTGATGAGCTGGGCCTATCGCCAGCCATTGGCGCTGTTCTGGACCATTCCCGGCACCGTGCTGATGGGACCGGCACTGAGCCATCTCTCCTATGCCGAGGTGCTCGGCGCCTTCTACGCGACGAGCCTGGTCGTGCTGGCGCTGGGCTGGAGCGGACTGGCGAAGCGGGTGCTCGAATTCATCCCCATGCCGATCGTGATGGGGATGGTGGCCGGCATCTTCATGAAGTTCGGCCTCGACGTCGTCCGCTCCCTGCACGGCGACCTCGCCGTCGCCGGCAGCATGGTCGCGGTCTTTCTCGGGCTGACGGCGATGCCGCGCGCAGGCAGGGCGATGCCGCCGCTGATCGGGGCCCTGATCGCCGGAGGCGTCGTCGCGCTGGCGAACGGCAAGTTCGCGCCGGGCGCGCTGGGCGCGCTCCAACTTGTCGAGCCCGTCTTCACCATGCCGGCCTTCTCCTGGCGCGCCATGGTCGAGCTGGTCGTACCGCTCGCGATCACCATCCTGCTGGTCCAGCACGGCCAGGGCTTCGCTGTGCTGACCCAGGCCGGTCATCGCCCGCCGATCTCGGCCGTGACGGCCGCGGCCGGCCTCGGCGGCCTCCTCAGCGCCATGGTCGGTGCGGTCGGCACCGCGCTTACCGGGCCGACCAACGGCCTGATCGTCTCGGCCGGGCCATGCGAGCGCCACTATGCGACGGCAATCGCGACGGCGGTGCTGGCGATGGCCTTCGGCCTGGTCGCACCGACCTTCACGCAGCTGATGCTGTCGGCGCCGAAGGAACTGATCCTGACGCTCGGCGGCCTTGCGATGCTGCGGGTCCTGCTCGGAGCCTTCGTCACGGCCTTCAAGGGACCGCTCTCCTTCGGGGCGATGACCTGCTTCCTGGTCACGGTCGCCGACATGCCGGTGCTGAACATCGGCGCCGCCTTCTGGGGTCTCGTCGCCGGCCTCATCGTCTCGGTGCTGACGGAGCGCGGCGAGCTCGCTGAGCATCGCTGAACTATACCTTCTGAGAAAATCATCTCGTAATCCGTGAGCTGCGGCTGCACGAATGCGCGCATTCACGCGAGGATTCTGCCCACGGCTGAAGTTATGAATACCTGATGGGTATCAAAATACACTCAAACGATCCTGTCCTTCGGATGCCCCCCTCCCTAATCTTCTCGGCAAGGGGAACACCCCGGCGGGAGCACCAGCGCATCAGTGCGGCCGGCAGCTTCACGTCACGGGCGGATGTCTCGATCTCGGGGAGGAGCAATCATGTCGGATTCGGTTTTTTCGGGCGGGCGGCTTGACCGGCGTCGCCTTCTTCTCGGCTCGGCCGGCCTCGTTGCGGCCGGCGCAGGCTTTCGGTTTCCGACCCCGGCGATCGCGCAGAGCGCGCCGCTCAAGGTCGGCTTCATGCTCCCTTACTCCGGGACCTTCGCCAAGCTCGGCAAGTTCATCGACGACGGCTTCCGGCTCTATGCCGAGAACAATGCCGGGCTCTTTCGCGGCCGCAAGCTCGAATTCGTGCAGGTCGACGACGAGTCCAAGCCGGAGACCGCGACCGACAATATGAACCGCCTCGTCAGCCGCGAGAAGGTCGATCTCGTCGTCGGAACGGTCCATTCCGGCGTGGCCATGGCCATGGTCAAGGTCGCGCGCGACACCAAGACGATGCTGATCATCCCGAATGCCGGGGTGAACGAGGCGACCGGCCCGATGTGCGCGCCCAACATCTTCCGTTCCTCGTTTTCGAACTGGCAGGTCTGCCACCCGATGGGCCAGGTCATGTTCGATGAGGGCCGCCGGCGCGTCGTGACGATCACCTGGCGCTATGCTGCCGGCACGCAGATGGTCGAGGCCTTCAAGGAGGGCTTCACCAAGGCGGGTGGCCAGGTCCTCGAAGACCTCGCTTTGCCCTTCCCGGAGGTCGAGTTCCAGGCCCTGATCACACGCATCGCCGCACTCAAGCCGGACGCCGTCTTCGCCTTCTTCGCGGGTGGCGGCGCGGTGAAATTCGTCAAGGACTACGCTGCCGCCGGGCTGAATCGGACGATCCCGCTCTACGGCTCCGGCTTCCTCACCGACGGCACCTTGCAGGCGCAGGGAGCCGATGCCAACGGCATCAAGACGACGCTGCATTACGCCGACAATCTCGATACCGGCCCCAATCGCGAATTCCTGCAGGCCTTCAAGCAGAAGACTGGCGAAGAGGGCGACATCTACGCCGTCCAGGGCTGGGATGCCGCTGCCCTGCTCGCGGCAGGGCTGGGCGCCACGCGCGGCGACTGGTCGGCCCGGGACAAGGTGATCGCGGCGATGCGTGCGGCGGAACTCGCCAGCCCGCGCGGCACCGTCCGCTTCAACAAGGCCGGCAACCCGATCCAGGACATCTATCTCCGCGAGGTCCGCAACGGCCGCAACGAGTTCGTCTCCGTCGCGGGGCGCTCCGTCGACGATCCGGCGCGCGGCTGCCGGGCGGTCTGAGCCGCGACGACCCCGCTGGCGCCTTTCGCCGCTTTCCCCCGTTCGAGGGCCGTTCCCATGGACATCGTGACCTTCGCCGTTCAGCTCCTGAACGGCGTGCAATACGGGCTGGTGCTCTTCCTCGTCGCCAGCGGCCTGACGCTCGTCTTCGGCATATTGGGCGTGATCAACCTCGCCCATGGCGCCTTCTACATGCTCGGCGCCTATCTCTCCTGGTATCTCGCCTCGGTCACGGGGAGCTTCGCGCTCGCCTTTGTCGGTGCGCTCGCCATCGCGTTCCTGCTCGGCATCGCGCTCGAAGAGGTCTTCGTGAAGCGCATGATCGGGCGCGATCATCTCGCACAGGTGCTGCTCTCCTTCGGCCTCATCCTGGTCATCGACGAGCTCCGCCAGATCCTGTTCGGCAAGGATGTGCACTCCGTTGCTCCGCCGGCCTGGCTCGGCGGTTCGATCCAGCTCACCGAGGTCCTGTCCTATCCGGTCTATCGGTTGGCTCTGTGCGTGGTCTGCTTGGTGCTCGCAGGCGCGATCTTCTACGTGCTGCAGAAGACGCGCCTCGGCATGGTGGTGCGGGCCGGCGCCGAGAATCGCGACATGACCCGCGCGCTCGGCATCCCCTTCGATCTCGTCAACCGCTACGTCTTCGCTGGTGGGATCGCGCTCGCCGCGCTCGGCGGCATCCTCGTCGCGCCGGTCTCGACCGTCTTCCCCGGCATGGGCGACGGCATGCTCATCCTGTCGTTCGTCGTGGTCGTGCTCGGCGGCATCGGCTCGGTCGCCGGCGCGGCGATCGGGGCTCTGCTGATCGGGCTGACCGACACTTTCGGCAAGGTCTTCTTCCCGCAGATCTCGTCGATCCTGATCTACGTGCTGATGGCCGGCGTGCTGCTGTGGCGGCCGAACGGCCTGCTCGGCAAGGCTTGAGGAGGTTAACGCCGATGACGTCCCGCCTCTCCCATCAGACCCTGCTCGCCGCCCTGCTGCTCGCGGCGGCCACGGCCCTGCCCTTCCTGGCTGGCGACTACTATGTCCAGTTCGCCGCCAAGGCGATCCTGCTGGCGATGCTGGCGCTCTCGCTCAACCTCGTCGTCGGCTATGGCGGGCTGGTCAGCATGTGCCATGCCGCCTTCTTCGGACTCGCCGGCTACCTGCTCGCCTTCATGACGCCGGAGAGCGGCGGCGCCTCGATCTGGCTGTCGCTGCCCGTGACGCTGGCCGTGGTCGCCGCGGTCGCGGCGGTGATCGGGGTGCTGTCGCTGCGGACGCGCGGCGTCTACTTCATCATGGTGACGCTCGCCTTCGGCGAGATGCTGTTCTACCTCTTCCACGACACCAAGATCGGCGGCGGCTCGGATGGCCTCTACATCTACTTCAAGCCGGAGATCGCGCTCGCCGGCGTGACGCTGGTCGATCTCGAAAGCCACCGATCCTTCTACTACGTCACGCTCGCCTGCCTGCTCGGCACGGCTGCGCTGGTCCGGGCGCTGGTCGGCTCGCCTTTCGGCCATGCGCTGGTCGCGGCGAAGAGTAATGAGCGGCGGGCCCTGTCGCTGGGCTTCCCGGTCTTCCGGGTCCGCCTCGCCGCCTTCGTCATCTCGGCGATGATCGCAGCGCTAGCCGGCTTCTTCTCGGCCGCCCAGTTCGGCTTCATCGCCCCGCAGGTGCTCGGCTGGCACATGTCGGCAACCGCGCTGGTGATGGTCGTGCTCGGCGGGCTGAGCTCAATCCTCGGACCGATCGCTGGCGCGCTCGCTCTGCTCGGCCTGGAGGAGCTGTTGAAATCCAGTTTCGAGCAATGGAAGCTGGTCAAAGGCCTCATCATCATCGCACTCGTCTTCGCCCTGCCGGGCGGGCTGCAGCAGCTGCTCGGCCTCCTCCTGCCGGAACGGGCGAAGGACGAGATCAAGCCCGCGGTAAACGCCGTGCCGGAGGTCGCGCCCCATGTCTGAGATCCTCCTGAAGGCTGCGGGCCTGGAGAAGCGCTATGGCGGCCTGCGTGCCGTCTCCGGCGTCTCGCTCGAGGTCGCCCGCGACGAGATCCACGCCGTAATCGGCCCGAACGGCGCCGGCAAGTCGAGCCTGATCAACCTGCTCTCCGGCGACGTCTCGGTCAGCGCCGGCGCCGTGATGCTCAGGGATCGCGACGTCACCGCTCTGCCGCCCAATGCAAGGGCGATGGCCGGAATCGGCCGCTCCTACCAGAAGACCACGATCTTCGCCGAGGCGACCGTGTTCGAGAACGTCCGCCTTGCGGCGCAGGCCCATGGCGGCCAGCCGCTGCGCATGCTCGGCCCGGTCGCGCGCGACGGCAACGTCAACACCCGCGCCGCCGCCGCCCTGGCCGAGGTCGGCCTCTCGCATCGTTCGGACACCGTCGCGCGGTTGATGAGCCATGGCGAGCAGCGCCAGCTCGAGATCGCGATGGTGGTGGCGACGGAGCCCAAGGTCATCCTCCTCGACGAGCCGCTCGCCGGGATGGGGCATGCGGAAGCCTCCCGCATGATCGCGATCATCCGCCGCCTCAAGCTCGGCCGCGCGATCCTGCTGGTGGAGCACGACATGGACGCGGTCTTCGCGCTCGCCGACCGCCTCACCGTGATGGCCGATGGCCAGGTGATCGCCTCGGGTACGCCAGGGGAGGTGCGCTGCCATCCCGCCGTCCGCGCCGCCTATCTCGGCGACGAGCATGGAGCCGCCGCATGAGCCCGCTTCTCGCCATCAACGATCTCAAGAGCTTCTACGGCGCCAGCCAGGTCCTGCACGGGCTCAACCTCGCCGTGAATCGCGGCGAGCAGATCGCCCTGATCGGCCGCAACGGCATGGGCAAGACGACGCTGCTGAAATCCATCACCGGCCTGCTTGCCGACCGTCGTGGTGAGATCAGCTTCGCCGGGGCGAACGTGCTCGGGGCGAAGCCGGAGGAGATCGCGCGCCGGGGCGTGGCCTATGTCCCGGAGGGACGCGGCGTCTTCGGCTCGCTCTCCGTGGTCGAGAACCTCGTGATGGCGGCGCGCGCCGGCGTCTCCGGCTCGCGGCGCTGGACGATCGAGCGCGTCTTCGAGGTCTTCCCGCGGCTGCACCAGCGCCGCGGCAATGGCGGGCATCAGCTCTCAGGCGGCGAGCAGCAGATGCTCTCGATCGGCCGGGCCCTGATGACCAACCCCGACCTCATCCTGCTCGACGAGGCGACCGAAGGCCTGGCGCCGCTGATCGCGCTGGAGATCTGGAAGACGCTGAGCATCATCCGCGAGGAGGGGATCGCCACCATCGTCGTCGACAAGGACCATCGCGCCCTCGCCAAGGTCGCGGACCGCATGGTGGTGATGGCGAAGGGCGAGATCGCCTTCTCCGGCCCGCCGGCCGCGCTGCAGGCCGATCCGTCGATCCTCGAAAAGCATCTGGGCGTGTGAGCAATGCCGTTCCTCGACACCGGCCGCTCGCGGCTGTTCTATATGAGCCAGGGGCCGGCAGAGGCGCCGCCGATCGTCTTCTCGAACTCGCTCGGCACCACGCACCGGATGTGGGACGCGGTCGTCGGCGAGATGGCGGCCGAGTATCGCTGCATACGCTATGACACACGCGGCCACGGCCTGTCGGACGTGACGCCTGCAGGCTTCGAGATCGCCGACCTCGCCGATGATCTCCTCGCCTTGCTCGATCACCTCGATATCGCCCGCGCCCATGTCGCGGGGCTCTCGCTCGGCGGCATGACCGGGCAGTCCTTCGCCGCGCGCCATCCCGCCCGCATCGCGAGCCTGACCTTGATGGCGACGACGGCGTTCCTGCCGACGCGCGAGAGCTGGTACGAGCGGGCCGCGCTGGTTCGCCGCGAGGGCACGCAGGCGATCCTGGAAGCGACGCTGTCACGCTGGTTCACCGACGGCTTTCGCGCCGGGGCAGCGCAGGAGGTCGAGGCGGTCGCGGAGACGTTCCGCTCCACTCCGGCGGACGGCTATGCCGCGTGTTGCGAAGCCATCGGCCGGATGGACCTGCGTCCCGACCTGAAGGACATCCTCGCCCCGACCACCATCATCGCCGGCCGTGATGATCCCGCGACGCCGGTCGCGATGAGCGAGGCCATGCACGAGGTTGTTCGAGGCAGCAGGCTCGTCTTGCTGGCGCCAGCCGCCCACCTGCTCGCGATGGAGCAGCCAGCAGCCGTGGCGGCGCAGCTCGAACGGGTCGTCCGGGCCGAACGGGACGGCTGACGCCGACCTCATCCAAGACCTCACCGACCATCCCTTCAGAACGATCCAAGGACGCCCCATGTCCACTTCCACAACGCTGACTCGCGACATCAAGACCATCATCGACGAGGGGCAGATGACCGGCCGCCGCTGGGCGGTCGTTGCGCTCTGCTTCCTGATCGCGCTGCTCGACGGCTTCGACACGCAGTCGATCGCCTTCATCGGCCCGGCAATTGCGCAGGATTTCGCGATGGGCCCGGCTGACATGACCTGGGTGATCACCGCCAGCACCATCGGCATGACGCTCGGCGCCATCAGCCTCGGCAGCTTCGGCGACCGCTATGGCCGCCGCCCTGCGATCCTGATCGCGATCTTCCTGTTCGGGGCGTTTTCGCTGATGGGCGCCTATGCGACCTCGCCGACGCAGATCATCGTGCTGCGCTTCCTGATCGGGCTCGGCATGGGCGGAGCGACGCCCTCCTTGCTGGCGCTGACCGGCGAGTACAGCCCTGCCGCAAGGCGCGGCACGATGATCACCGGCGTGCTGCTCGGCCTGCCGGCGGGCGCGATGCTCGGCGGGCTCCTCGCCGCAAGCTGGCTCCCGGTCCTCGGCTGGCGCGGCATCTTCCTGCTCGGCGGCTTCCTTCCGCTCGTGTTGTTGATCGTCGCCTATGTCCTGCTGCCGGAATCGCCCGCCTATCTCGTCTCGCGCAAGCAGGAGGCCGGACAGGCCGAGGCGCGTCGCCTGCTTCTCGCGATGACCGGCAAGGTGCTTCCCGACACGGTGCGTCTGGTCAGCGCCGGCAAGGTTGTTCAGGGCGCATCCATCGCGGGACTGTTCGAGCCGGGCTATCGCCACATCACGCTCGCGATCTCGGCGATCTATCTGTTCAACTGGATCGCCTGGTTCCTGCTGCTGCAATGGCTGCCGACCGCGCTCGTCGCGCTTGGGCTGGCGAAGGCGCAGGCGGCCTACGGCACCGTCGTCGTCAACGCCGCCTTCATCGCCATGGCGCTGCCGCTCTCAGCCTTCCTGCCGAAGGTCGATCCTCGCAAACTCCTGCTCGGCATGTTCGCGGTCGGCATCGCCGTCGCGCTCGGCCTCGGACTGGCTGGCGACCGCTGGCCTGTAGTCTTCACCCTGGTCGCGCTGGCCGGCTTTGGCATTGGCGGCCAGCAACTCGTACTGAACTACCTGATCGCCAACGCCTACCCGACACAGTTGCGCGCGACTGCCACCGGCTGGGGGATTGGTATCGGCCGCTCAGGCGCCATCGTCGGCTCGGCCCTTGGTGGGTTGCTGGTAACGAATGCAGGGCCGTCCGGCTACTTCATGACGCTGGCCATCCCCCTCGTTATCGCGGCGCTGGCCACCTTCACCGTGAAAGCCGGAGCAGTAGAGGCAGGCCCTGCCCCTAACCCGGTTGCGGCGGGCACCAGATGAAGGCCCCTTTTAGATCGCGCCTCCAGACCCTGGACGACAACCTGAAACCAGATTCTCGTAGGCAGCTACTTCTAGCCCAAAGGCAGCCTCTCCGGCGTCAATGACAGATGAAGGTTCAGCAGCGGCCCATGACCCTACCCATGTCCCCAAGGCCTCCGGCGGAAGCGCGTATGGGGCCGGGAAGGTAACCCGCAGAGCAGCGCAAGGCAGGCCACGAGAGCCTCAGCACCGACTTCCCCCTCTGGCATTCGGCCACAGGCCAAGCCCCCTACCCGCCAGCGGCGTCGCGCTTCGCCTGAGCAACGTGGAACGCCTTCCGCAGCCGCCCTCGCTCCGCGGGCCGGATCAATGAATCGACCTCCTTGTCCGGAATGTCGCGCATGCCCTGATTGGCGTGCCGCGTATTGAACGGGACGTTCTTCCGCTGTGCTTCCATCTTCATATGGAGGGCACGCTGGGCATTCTCGACGAGCGTGTGATTTCTCGCCATCTCGGCTCGGCGTTGGATTTCCGCGTTCAGCCGCTTCAGCGCGGTGGCGAGAACCGTCGCCTTCAAGCTCGACCCCGCATTCCCGGTGCTGGGCTCGGCTCCCTTTGGCGCGGCCTTGCCTCGCATTTCGCGGCGCTGCTGATTGGCATGCGAGGAGGCCTTGTCGCGCAGATCACGGAGGCGTTTCAGGAGCGCTGTCAGCTCATCGTCGGGCACGTCCTGCACGGCGGGGTGCCGGGTCTGGGCTACGACTGCGCGCTCGTCGGCATTGAGCGCGCGCTCTTCTTCCTTGCGGGTCAGGGCCATGCTGGGCTCCTCCTGATGGTCGCTTCGTTGGTCGCTCCTGGTCATGTCGGCCGGCAGGCTCGACGCTCAGGTTAGTATGTTGTCTTTCGAGCGGATCGGCTCGGGCAGATCCTCGCAACCGAGCAAGGCGAGGAGCTCTCGCTCGATGTTGCGCTGCATGGAGTTCAACGGCAAGGCGTTGGGCTCGAGCCCGAACGGATCCTCGAGCTGGTGCCCGAGGGCGTCCAGTCCGAAGAAGGTATAGGCGACGAGCAGGACCGGCAGCAGCGTCCACCAGCCGAGCGATCCGGCCAGCGCAAACGGCAACGTCAGGCAGAAGACCAGGGCCGTGCGATGCAGGAGCAGCGAATACGCAAACGGGACCGGCGTGTGCGCAATCCGCTCGCAGCCGCCCTGCACGGCCGAGAGAGCGGTGAATTGCCCCTCGACGACGGCATAGTGGATCGCGCCGAGTTCACCATTGTGCATCAGGACGATGCAGTAGGCTCCGAGCTCCTGCAGCACGGCGTTCGTGGGGTTCGGGCTCTTCGTGACGCTCTCGGATTCGAGCCACTGCCCGATGGCGATGCGCTCATTGCCACCGCGCAGCCTCGCAGCAAGCCCGGCGGCGAAGGCGCAAAGCCCGCGTAGCAGAAACTGTCGATGGCTCTCGTCCAGGCCCGAGACCTGCCGTGCGAACGAACGGCAGGCGACGATCAATTCGCCCCAGAGCTTTCGTCCCTCCCACCAGCGATCATAACAGGCATTGTTCCGGAAGCTCATGAAGACGGAGAGGGCGATGCCGATCAGCGTGAAGGGAATGGCGCTGATCTTGGCGAAGATGCCCGGATGCTCCTCCGCCGCCAGGATCGCACCGACACTGACGGCGGCGATCACGAGAAGACGCAGGATGATCCGGGGCAGGATCGAGCCGTTCACCGCGAAAACGATGTCCGTAAAGTTCGGCTTGGATCGCACTATCATCGACGGGGCCGCTTCGATCGGGACGGATGCCTCTTGCTGGATCAGGATTGTCAGCATCGATCGTGCCAAATCGCCGCGCGAATGAAGTCAACAGGTTAGCCGCGGCCGGCCGGCTTCTATGGACATTTTGTCTTCGCTAAAGAGACAAAATGTCCATAGATTTCAATGTCATAGAGTGATTTAATCGCTGTATCGTCCCGTACGGAGGCCGACCGCCATGGCCGACAGCAACCCCCGCTACAAGACCTATCACCATCCGGCCGGCGGCTGGGGAGCCGCTGCGGCGACGGCCAAGGTCCTGATGGAGCAGAGCGTCATCACCAAGGGCTCGCGCGCCCTGCTCGCGATGAACCAGCCGGGCGGCTTCAAATGCCCCAGCTGCGCCTTCCCGGACGCCGATTGCAAGAAGACCCTGGAGTTCTGCGAGAACGGCGCCAAGGCGCTCGCCTTCGAGGCGACCAAGCGCCGTGTCACGCGCGAGTTCTTCGCCCAGCACACCGTCTCCGAGTTGATGGAGCAATCCGACTACTGGCTGGAGATGCAGGGCCGCCTGACCGAGCCGATGCGCTACGATCAGCGCTCGGACCGCTATGTCCCCTGCGACTGGGATGCGGCGTTCAAGCTGATCGGGGCGCATCTGCGCTCGCTCGAAAGCCCGCACCAGGCCGAGTTCTATACCTCGGGCCGCACGCCGAACGAGGCGGCATTCCTCTATGCGATCTTCGTGCGGGAGTTCGGCACCAATAATTTCCCGGATTGCTCGAACATGTGCCACGAGCCGACCAGCCGCGGCCTGCCGCCGGCCATCGGCATCGGCAAGGGCACGGTCGTGCTCGAGGATTTCGAGCACGCCGAGGCGATCTTCGTCATCGGCCAGAACACCGGCACGAACTCGCCGCGCATGATGACCAATCTGGTCGAGGCCAGGAAACGCGGTGTGCCGATCGTCGCGGTAAACCCGATGCCGGAGCGGGCTCTCATCCGCTTCACCGAGCCGCAGGACGTCGTCCAGATGGCGACCTTCGGCTCGACCGCGATCGCCAGCGAATTCGTCCATATCCGCATCGGCGGCGATCTCGCGCTGATCAAGGGCATGATGAAGGTGATGTTCGAGCGCGAGGCGCAGGGCGAAGCGATCCTCGATCACGATTTCATCCGCGAGCACACGGTCGGGATCGACGCCATTCGCGAAGACGCGATGGCGCAGGACTGGGCCGAGATCGTGCGCGTCTCCGGGCTGGAGGAAGCGCAGATCAGGCGCTGCGCCGAGATCTACATCCGCTCGCGCGCGACGATGATCTGCTACGGCATGGGCCTGACGCAGCACCAGCAGGGCTCGCGCCTGCTGCAGCAGGTCGCCAACCTGCTCTTCCTGCGCGGCAATTTCGGCAAGCCGGGCGCCGGCATCTCGCCGATCCGCGGCCATTCGAACGTGCAGGGCGACCGCACGGTCGGAATCGACGAGAAGCCCACGCAGGATTATCTCGATCGCGTGCGCGATGTCTTCGGCTTCGAGCCGCCGCGCCATGACGGCCACCACACCATCGAATCCGTCGAGGCGATGGAGAACGGCAGCGCCAAGGTCTTCATCGGCATGGGCGGCAATTTCGTCCGGGCTATCCCCGACACGGAGCGCTCCTATGCCGCCATGCGCAAGCTCGACCTGACGGTCGGGATCGCGACCAAGCTCAATCGCGGCCACCTCGTCCATGGCCGCGACGCGCTGATCCTGCCGGTGATCGCGCGCTCGGAGCGGATCGTCACGGCGGCCGGCGAGCAGTTCGTGACGATCGAGGATTCGATGTCGAACGTCACGGCCTCGCGCGGGGTGCTGACGCCGGCGAGCCCGGACCTGCTCCCGGAGGTGGAGATCGTCTGCCGGATGGCGATGGCGACCCGGCCGAACAGCAAGGTGCCCTGGCAGAGCTATATCGACGATTACGGGCCGATCCGCGACAAGATCGCGGAGGTCTATCCGGAGATCTACGCCGGCTTCTCCGAGCGGATCAAGGAGCCGAAAGGCTTCCATCTCGACATCCCACCGCGCCGTCGCGTCTGGCCGACGCCGAATGGCAAGGCGAATTTCCTGCTGCTGCCGGGGCTTGAGGTCAACGACGTGGTCGCGGACCCGGCCATGCTGCGGCTGGCGACCGTGCGCTCGCATGATCAGTTCAACACGACGATCTACAGCTACAACGACCGCTATCGCGGCGTTTACAACGACCGCATGGTCCTCTTCATGAACGCGGAGGACCGCGAGGATCGCGGGCTGGACGAGGGCGCGCAGATCGCGCTCGAGACGATCAGCGACGACGGCATCGCGCGCCGCGTCGACGGTTTGACCATCCTCGATTATCCGATGCCGCGCGGGTCCGTCGCCGGCTACTACCCCGAGCTCAACCCGCTGCTGCCGCTCGGCTACTACGACCTGATCAGCGGGACGCCGGCCGCCAAATCCATACCCGTGCGGATTTCTGCCGGCTGAACCTGTTCGATCGACTGTCGACCGACGATCGTCCGGCCGTCGGTCTCGTGATCACCGTTTCCGTTTCGAGGAGGGCTGATGTTGTTCGACCAGTTCGACCCGGTGATCCTGGCCCGCGCCCAGTTCGCATTCACGGTCTCGTTCCACTTCATCTTCCCGGCCTTCTCGATCGGGCTCGCCAGCTTCCTGATGATGCTCGAGGCGCTGTGGCTGAAGACCGGACAGGGCGTCTACGCCAATCTCTATCGTTACTGGCTCA
This sequence comes from Rhizobiales bacterium 2SD, assembly GCA_005502805.1. Taxonomy (GTDB): domain Bacteria; phylum Pseudomonadota; class Alphaproteobacteria; order Rhizobiales; family Beijerinckiaceae; genus Allobosea. Next base: position 205,728 of record SCMY01000007.1, read on the forward strand.
AGATCTTCGCGGTCGTGTTCGGCATGGGCGTCGTCTCCGGCGTGGTCATGTCCTACCAGTTCGGCACCAACTGGTCGGTCTTCTCGCACAAGGCCGGACCGATCATCGGGCCGCTGATGGCCTATGAGGTGCTGACGGCTTTCTTCCTGGAGGCCGGCTTCCTCGGCGTGATGCTGTTCGGCATGAACAAGGTCGGCAAGCGCCTGCACTTCTTCGCCACCTGCATGGTCGCGCTCGGCACCCTGATCTCGGCGACCTGGATCATCTCGGTGAACAGCTGGATGCAGACGCCGGCCGGCTTCGCGATCAACGAGAAGGGGCAGTTCGTGCCCGCCGGCTCGTGGCTGCCGATCATCTTCAACCCGAGCTTCCCCTATCGCCTCGTCCATACGGTGATCGCCGCCTTCCTGACCACCGCCTTCGCGGTCGGCGCGGTCGGCGCCTGGCATCTGCTGAAGGACCGCGGCAATCTCGGCGCCCGCAAGATGTTCTCGATGGCGATGTGGATGGCGGCCCTCGTCTCGCCGATCCAGATCTTCGCCGGCGACGCCCATGGCCTCAACACGCTCGAGCATCAGCCGATCAAGGTCCTGGCGATGGAGGGCGACTACCAGCCGAGCCCGGCCGGCGCCCCGCTGATCCTGTTCGGTCTGCCCAACAGCGCTGAGGCGCGCGTCGACTACGAGGTGGCGATCCCGCATCTCGGCTCGCTGATCCTGAAGCACGACCCTTACGCGCCGCTGCCCGGCCTCACCGATTATCCGCGAGATCAGTGGCCGCCTGTGCCGATCGTGTTCTGGTCGTTCCGCATCATGGTCGGGATCGGCTTCGCCATGCTCGGCATCGGCCTGTGGAGCCTGCTCGCCCGCTATCGCCGCAAGCTCTACGACTGGTCCTGGCTCCATCGCGCCGCCATCCTCATGGGGCCTTCCGGCTTCGTCGCGGTGATCGCCGGCTGGGTGACGACCGAGGTGGGGCGCCAGCCCTATACGGTCTACGGCCTGCTGCGGACGGTGGATTCGGTGTCGCCGCTCGCGGCGCCGGCCGTGGCGGCCTCGCTGCTCGCCTTCGTGGTCGTCTACTTCGTCGCCTTCGGCGCCGGCATCTACTACCTGCTGCATCTCATGGCGAAGCCGCCCGGCGCTGGCGAGACGGCGCCACCCAATGTGCCGCAGCGCGCAGCGGGGATCACACCGGCGAGCAGCGTCGCCGTCGAAACCCCGGCACGGGCAAGGGGGTGATCGTCATGGCCAGCATCGACCTCACCATTTTCTGGGCCGCGATCATCGGCTTTGCCGTGATGGCCTATGTCGTGATGGACGGTTTCGACCTCGGCATCGGCATCCTGTTTCCGACCCTCAAGGTCGGCGACGAGCGCGATCAGGCGATGAACTCGATCGCGCCCGTCTGGGACGGCAACGAGACCTGGCTGGTCATGGGCGGCGGCGGGCTGCTGGCCGCTTTCCCCCTCGCCTATGGCATCCTGCTGACGGCGACCTATCCGCTGATCATCGCGATGCTGCTCGGCCTCATCTTCCGCGGCGTCGCCTTCGAGTTCCGCTGGCGCGACCCACGCCATCGCCCGTTCTGGGACGTCGCCTTCTCGCTCGGCTCCTTCGTCGCGGCGCTCGCCCAGGGCATCACGCTGGGGGCGATCCTGCAGGGCGTCCGCGTCGAGAACGACGCCTATGCCGGCGGCTGGCTGGACTGGCTCAGCCCGTTCAGCCTTTTGACCGGCGTCGCGGTGGTGATCGGCTATGCGCTCCTCGGCGCGACCTGGCTGATCTGGAAGACCGAGGGCACCAGCCATGAGCACGCGCGGCGCGCCGGCTTCTGGCTCGGTATCGCGACGCTGCTTTCGCTTGCAGCCGTGAGCGCCGCGACCCCCTTCCTGAGCTATGATTACTGGCGCCGCTGGTTCGCGCTGCCCGGCGTGCTTCTGACCGCCCAGGTGCCGCTCCTCGTCGTCATCAGCGCGGCGACTTTCTTCTGGAGCCTGAAACGTGGCTCCCACCGCCTGCCCTTCGCCATGGCGCTCGCGCTCTTCCTGCTCGGCTTCGTCGGCCTCGGCGTCAGTATTTACCCTTATGTCGTGCCGCGGGCGGTGACGATCTGGGATGCGGCCGTTCCCTATAGCAGCCAGGTCTTCATGCTGCCGGGCGCGCTCGTGATCATCCCGCTGATCCTCGCCTATACCGGCTGGGCCTACTGGGTGTTCCGCGGCAAGGTCGGCACGCACGGCTATCACTGATGGCGACGCGCGCGCCGTTCTGGAAGCAGCTTGCCTGGATGGCGGGGATCTGGGCCGCGAGCGTGGCGGTTCTCGGCCTGATCAGCGGGGTCATCAAGCTCGCCCTGTCGCCGTGAATCGCCGGCCCGGGCATTCTCCTGTGTGCGGCGCGCCAGGCCGGCTGGCTTCGCGCCGAGCCGCTGCCATGCTGGGCTGCGGCGTCCATCCTCATGATCGGCGGGCATCGACATGGAAGCACAAGCGGCAGACCGGGGCTTCGTCACCGTCTGGCTGATGCTGGAGCGCGCCTGGCGCCATGATCTCGGCGGCATCACGATCGGCCAGATCGCGTTGGCCCTTGTTGTCCTGGCGTTGGCGGTGGCGCTCAGGCGCTTCGTCGGCCATGCGCTGCTGCGGCAACTGCAAAAGTGGACGGTCGGTGCGAAGAACGACGCCGGAGAAGGTATCCTCACGGCGCTGACGCCGCCATTGTGCTTCGTCCCGATCGTCCTTGCCGTCCTCGCGATCGCCGTTTTCCTTGATCTGCCCCCATGGGCGAAGGACCTGCTGGTGGAGGTCGCACGATCGCTGGCCGCGGCGACATTGTTCTGGGCGCTTTTCGTTGTGGTGGAGCCGGCCTTCTCGCTCCTGCATGGCAATCGGGCGATCTTCAACGAGGCGATGGTCGGCTGGGCGGTGAGAGTATGCCGGATCATCCTGCTCTCGCTGGGCGCCGCCGTCGTCCTGGAGATCTGGGGCATCCGCGTCGGCCCGGTCCTCGCCGGTCTCGGTCTCGTCGGGGTCGCCGTCGCGCTCGGCGCACAGGACCTGTTCAAGAACCTGATCGCCGGCATCTTCATCATCGGCGAGCAGCGTTTCGAGACCCATGACTGGATCCGCGTGGACGGTGTTGTCGAAGGCACGGTGGAGACGATCGGACTACGCACGACAAAGGTGCGCCGCTTCGACCTGGCGCCTGTCTTCGTGCCGAATTCGAAGCTGGCCGACAATGCGCTGACCAACTTCTCGCAGATGACCTCCCGGCGCATCTCCTGGACGATCGGCCTCGAATACAGCGCGACCGTCGAGCAATTGCGCGAGGTCCGCAACGGCATCGAGGCGCTCATCCGCGACAATCCCGATTTCGTTGCGCCGCCCGAGGCACCGGTGTTCGTGCGCATCGCCGATTTCGGCGCCTCCTCGATCGACCTCATGCTCTACTGCTTCACCCGCAGCACGGACTGGGGCGAATGGCTGCGGATCAAGGAAGCGCTGGCGCTATCGATCAAGGCGCTCGTCGAAAAGGCGGGAACCGGCTTCGCCTTTCCCAGCCAGTCGATCTATGTCGAAAGCTGGCCCGCGGAGGAGGCCGCCCCTCCCGTCGCACGAGGCGGGCCAAGCGCCGCTCCGTCGAGCGGAGCAGAACCTGCGGTACGATAGTATTCGGCCAGCGCTCGCCGATCATCGGAGACTGACATGACCGCCATGGTGTCCGATCCGAAGCTGCAGCGTCATTCGGCCAGCCGGCGCGTGGTCTATGCGGCGCTGGCCGGCAACGTCGCCGTTGCCGTGACCAAGCTCGCGGCGGCGGCCATCACCGGCAGCGCCGCGATGTTCAGCGAAGCCGTCCACTCGATCGTCGATTGCGGCAATGAAGGCCTGCTGCTCTACGGCTATCGCCGGGCTTCACGGCGGCCGGACCTCGTCCATCCCTTCGGCTACGGCCGGGAGCTCTATTTCTGGAGCTTCATCGTCGCGCTGATGCTGTTCGCACTCGGCGCCGGCGTCTCGATCTATCAGGGCGTGCACCATGTCATCGCGCCCGAGCCGATCCGGCACGCCGGCATCAGCTATGTGGTGCTCGGGCTGTCCTTCCTCTTCGAGGGGGCGTCCTGGATCGTCGCCTGGCGCAGCTTCTCGCTGGTCCGGGGAGACGTTCCGTTCTGGACAGCGTTCCGGCAGAGCAAGGATCCGCCTGCGTTCATGGTGCTGTTCGAGGATACGGCGGCGCTGATCGGCATCCTGATCGCAGCAGCCGGCATCTTCGCCGCGCAATGGTTCGACAAACCGGTCTTCGATGGCATCGCCTCCATCCTGATCGGGCTCGTCCTCGCCATCGTCGCCACCCTCCTCGCAGTCGAGAGCAAGAGCCTGCTGATCGGTGAGCGGGCGACGCCTGCGCTCGTCGAGGCGATCTGCAGGCTGGCGCAGGAGCAGCCGGGAGTCCTCCGCGCCAACAGCGCCCTGACCGCCCAGCTCGCCCCGGATCAGGCGATGATGGCGCTCAGCATCGAGTTCGATCCGGCGCTGCGCACGCACGAGATCGAAGCCTGCGTGGCGCGGATCGAGCAATCCGTCAGGCAGGCTCACCCCAACGTCGTCGCCCTGTTCGTCAAGCCGCAGACCAAGGAACAGTTCGAGGCCGCGCGAAGGGCTCGCTTCGGCACGATCGTCTTTCCCGCCATCCATTCCTGAGGCTGTCACTGGCGGACCGACTGGACATTCTGTCTGCGGAAACGAAGACAGAATGTCTCTGTCATCTGCGCCGGCTTCGCCCAAGTAATTGATATGATGTAGATTTACCCTTGGCACGCCTGTTGCGGTTCTCTACGGTGCTGGAGCTGGGTCGATCGGATCGAAACAGCCTGATCGAAAGCACGAGTTCTAGCGCTGAACAGCGGAGCTAGCTCATGACGCAGATCGACAAGGGCCAAGACGTCTTGCCATTCGCAGCTCTCCGCGCTGGTTGGGGATGGTTCGTTGCTCTGGGCGTCGCCTTCATCATCCTCGGACTGATCGCGAGCAGCCATCTGCTGCTGGCCACCATGGTCACGGTCTACTATCTCGGCGCCCTGATGGTGCTGGCGGGGGTGCTGCAGGTCGCCCAGTCCTTCCAGCTCAAGCAGTGGGGCGGCTTCCTGCTGTGGCTCGCCAGCGGCATCCTCTATGCCGCCGCCGGTGTCATGGCTTTCCTCAATCCGGCTCTGGCGTCTTCGGCCCTGACCTTGCTCCTGGCGTTGTTCACAGCCGCGTCCGGCATCGCACGGACCTGGCTCGGAGCGGGCGCGATGTCCGAGCCAGGCTGGGGCTGGGTCGTCGCCTCCGGCGTTCTCTCGACTATCGTCGGGCTGATCCTGCTCCTGGGCTGGCCGGTCAACAGCTCATGGGTGCTGGGGCTGGTCCTGGCCGTCGACCTCGTCTTCCAGGGCTGCGCGATGCTCGCCGCCGGCCTGCGGCTGAGATCCGCAAGCTGAACGGATTCGTCCTGGGAATCTGGCGCAGCCGGAGCACGGGCAGCGCCTTTCGTAACGGAACCTGAGAGGGCCCGACGCGTTCAGTTCGCGCGACCCTCTCCTGCAAAGCGATGCAAGCGGATCGGAGGCGATCATGGTCAGCGGCAGGGATGCGACCGGGAACAGGCGAGCCGGCAGCCGGAGCGATCATGGCGCGCCCTCTTCCGATACGGGCAGATCGGCTGAGCCGGGCGCAAAAGCAGCCGAGGACCAGCCGAGCGCCGAGGTTCTGCCGCCCCAATCGGGCGACGGCGCTCTGGCCGAGCTCCAGTCCGAGAATGCGGCCCTGAAGGATCGCCTGCTGCGGGCACTGGCCGAAGCCGAGAACGTTCGCCGCCGGTCCGAGCGCGACCTGGCCGACATGCGCCAGTACGCCGTCGCGAAGTTCGCTGCGGACCTGCTGCCGGTGGCCGACAACCTGGAGCGCGCCATTGCCAGCGTCCCAGCCGAGGCGCGCCGCGACGACGGCATCGTCAAGGCACTGCTCGAAGGCGTCGAGCTCACCGAGAAGGAGCTGATGCGCGTGCTGGAGAGGCATGGCGTCAAGAAGCTGCTGCCGATCGGCGAGCGCTTCGATCCCAATTTCCATGAAGCACTGTTCGAGATTCCCGATCCGTCGGTTCCCGACGGATCGGTCAGCCGGATCGTGGAACCCGGCTACTCCATGGGGACTCGCCCCTTGCGCCCGGCCAAGGTCGGTGTCGCGCGCGGCGGCCCATCCGGCAAGCCGCCATCGGGACGATGAGCCTGCCAGAGCGCATACGGGAACGTTCGGAGGACGGTCGATGAAGAAGATCGCAGCTATCGCCGGTATCTCGCTCGCCACATCCCTGTTCCCTGCCAGCCAGTCCCTGGCCGCGGGCTTCACCTGTCCGAATGTCGGAAACCTTGCCGCCTCGCCGGCCGCGGCGAAGGTCGGTGCGCGGCTGCCCAAGGGGTTTGCGCTGGAGCAGAGCGACAAGCTCGCCGCCGCGATCACACTGCTGCGCGAGCATGGGCTGTCGCCGGGCAACACGACAGATCACCTGATCGCCTTCTTCTGTCCGGCCGTGGCGGCCGAGACTGGCTTGTCCGACGCCGAGAAGCGGACGCGCGTGCTGCGCTTCGCCCAGAAGGCGACGCGCCTCGTCTACGCGCAGGATGATGTCGACGCGGTGATCTACGATGTTCCCCTCAAGCCGGGCGTGGCGGAGGCGGCAACGGAACGCGCCAGGAAGGCAGGTCTCTCATTGGAGGCCTGGATCGGCCAGACGGTCGAAGCCGCCATTCGCTAGCTCCGGCATCATGGACATTCTGTCCGGGCGGAGCAGGACAGCTTGTCCGCCGGAGCGCGGACTAACAGGCTAAGGCACTGATATCGCAAGCCGTATCGGCTGGCATATCGGTTGCTGTGAGATGTCGAAGACGTGTTTCCCGATGGCGACGAACGAGGTGATCTCATGGTACAGGCCCCCTCCTCTCCCGGCCAAGCACCGAGCCATCCGGAACGCAATCTGCTGGAGCGTGGCATCGAGACGCCGTTTCACGCACTTCACCGGGAAATGAACCGCCTGTTCGACGTGTTTCATGGCAGGCTGACAGGCGGAGCCGGCCAGCCTGAGCCGATCAGCCCCATCACGGATGTCTGCGCCAACGACCAGCAGGTTCGCGTCACGATCGAGCTGCCGGGAATCGACAGCAACGACATCGATCTCTCGCTCGCCGGCGATCTTCTGACGGTTCGCGCGGAGAAGAAGGTCGACAGCGTCGACCCCAAAGACAGCTATCATATCATCGAGCGCTCCTATGGAGTGGTCCAGAGAACGGTGAAGCTGCCTTGCGCGGTCGTCGGCGATCAAAGCCAGGCGCGCTTCAACAACGGCGTCCTGATCGTGACGTTCCCCAGAGCCGGAACGCAGGACACGAGCCGCAAGATTCCGATCGGCGATGCGGGCAAGCGAGCAGCGGAGCCCGCCGCTCCCGCGCCATCCTAGCCGGCTGATCAAAGGTCGTCGGGCGCGGCCCGGCAAGGCGCAACAAGACCGGACACGACAATCAAACAGCGACAGGGAGCAGCACGATGTCCAAAGTCATCGGAATCGATCTCGGCACCACGAATTCCTGCGTTGCCGTCATGGACGGCAAGACTGCGCGCGTCATCGAGAACGCCGAGGGTGCGCGCACGACGCCGTCGATCGTCGCCTTCACGGCCGATGGCGAGCGGCTGGTCGGCCAGCCGGCGCGCCGGCAATCGGTGACCAACCCTACAAACACGATCTTCGCGGTGAAACGCCTGATCGGGCGTCGCTATGACGATCCCGTCGTCGAGAAGGACAAGGGGCTCGTGCCCTACAAGATCGTCAAGGCTGGCAATGGCGACGCCTGGGTCGAAGCGGAGGGCAAGCCTTACTCGCCCTCGCAGATCTCCGCCTTCATCCTGCAGAAGATGAAGGAGACGGCCGAAGCCAATCTCGGCGAGAAGGTCACGCAGGCGGTGATCACCGTCCCGGCCTATTTCAACGACGCCCAGCGCCAGGCCACCAAGGATGCCGGTAAGATCGCCGGCCTGGAAGTGCTGCGCATCATCAACGAGCCGACTGCGGCCGCCCTCGCCTACGGCCTCGAAAAGCAGAAGCAGGCCAAGATCGCGGTCTACGACCTCGGCGGCGGCACCTTCGACATCTCGATCCTCGACATCGGCGACGGCGTCTTCGAGGTGAAGGCGACAAACGGCGATACCTTCCTGGGCGGCGAGGACTTCGACATGCGCCTGGTCGAGTACCTGGCGGACGAGTTCAAGAAGGAGCAGGGCATCGACCTGCGCAAGGACAAGCTCGCCCTGCAACGCCTCAAGGAGGCTGCCGAGAAGGCCAAGATCGAGCTCTCCACCGTCACCCAGACCGACGTCAACCTGCCGTTCGTCACCGCCGATGCCTCGGGCCCGAAGCACCTGCTGATCAAGATCACCCGGGCGAAGTTCGAAGCGCTGACCGAGGATCTCGTGCAGCGGACGATCGAGCCCTGCCTCAATGCGCTGAAGGACGCAGGGCTCAAGGCCGCGGATATCGGCGAGGTCGTGCTGGTCGGCGGCATGACCCGCATGCCGAAGGTCCAGGAGGTCGTGCAGAAGATCTTCGGCAAGGAGCCGCACAAGGGCGTCAATCCCGACGAGGTCGTCGCCATCGGCGCCGCGATCCAGGCCGGCGTGCTGCAGGGCGACGTCAAGGACGTGCTGCTGCTCGACGTGACCCCGCTCTCGCTCGGCCTGGAGACGCTGGGCGGCGTGTTCACCCGCCTGATCGAGCGCAACACCACGGTTCCGGCGAAGAAGAGCCAGACCTTCTCCACCGCCGAGGACAATCAGCAGGCGGTGACGATCCGGGTCTTCCAGGGCGAGCGCGAGATGGCGGCCGACAACAAGTTCCTCGGCCAGTTCGATCTCGTCGGCATTCCGCCGGCCCCGCGCGGCATGCCGCAGATCGAGGTGACCTTCGACATCGACGCCAACGGCATCGTCAACGTCTCGGCCAAGGACAAGGGCACGGGCAAGGAGCAGCGCATCCAGATCCAGGCCTCCGGCGGCCTCTCCGAGAGCGATATCGAGAAGATGGTCAAGGATGCCGAGGCGCATGCGACCGAAGACAAGAAGCGCCGCGAAGTCATCGAAGCCCGCAACTCGGCCGAGGCGCTGCTGCACGCGACCGAGCGGACATTGTCGGAGCACGGCGCCAAACTGTCCGAGCCGGATCGGCGCGGCATCGACGATGCTGTGAACGACCTGCGCGAGGCGGCCAAGGGCGATGACATCGCGGCGATCCAGGCGAAGGCGAACGCCTTGCAGCAGGCCTCGATGAAACTCGCCGAGGCCATGCAGGCTTCTACGCAGGCAGGCTCCGAGGCAGGCCCGGCGCAAGCCGGGGGCGATGGCGTGGTCGATGCCGATTTCACCGAGATCGACGACGACAAGAAGAAGCAGGGGTGACGTCAGCCAGGGCGCGGTCCGGCTCACGCTCGATCAGGCATGCCGTTCGCAGACGGGAGAGGTGTCATGAGCAACACCGAGCACAGCGTGCGCGTGACGGTCACGCGCAACGGGCCCTATGTCGTGGCGGGCCCGGTCCGGTTGACCGACCTGACGATTGCAACCGATGCAGCGGGAGTGTCGGAAAAGTGGGTCGGGCACGACCGCCCCGAGAGCAAGGCAACCATCGCGCTTTGCCGGTGCGGGCATTCGCGCAACAAGCCGTTTTGCGACGGTTCCCACGCCGGGGTCGGCTTCGATGGCGCCGAAACCGCAAGCAGAACGCCCTATCTCGAACAGGCGCAGGCCTTCGACGGTCCTGAGCTCGCGCTCCTCGATGTCGAAAAACTCTGCGCTTTCGCGCGCTTCTGCGATGCCAACGGGCAGATCTGGAACGAGGTCGCCGCGACGGCTGATCCGGAGGTGCGCGAAACCTTCATCCACCAGGCTCAAAACTGTCCCTCGGGACGCCTCGTCGCCTGGGACACGGCTCGTCAGGCGGCGCTCGAGCCTGATGTCGCGCCGTCGATCGGCTTCATCGAGGATCCGGCCGAGGGCTGCAGCGGCCCAATCTGGCTGCGCGGTGGGATCGCCGTCATCTCAGCCGATGGCGCAGCCTATGAGCTTCGCCAGCGCGTGACGCTGTGCCGATGCGGCAGCTCCCAAAACAAGCCCTTCTGCGATGGTACGCATGCCGCTATCAAATTTCAGGCGAAGTGACAGAATTCGACATGCGCTTCGCCGCTGCACAGGCCTTCGGAGTTGCCCGTGAAAAATCCCTATGAGGTTCTCGGCGTCGCTCAGACGGCTTCCGCTGCCGAGATCCAGAGCGCCTATCGCAAGCTGGCGAAGAAGCTGCACCCCGACCTCAATCCCGGTGACAAGGCGGCGGAGGAGAAGTTCAAGGAGGTGGCGGGCGCCTATGACCTGCTGAGCGATGCCGACAAGCGCAAGCGCTTCGACGCCGGTGAGATCGATGCCTCCGGCGCCGAGCGGCCGCAGCATCACTATTATCGGGATTTCGCCTCCTCGGATCAGGGCAACCCTTACGCGGATGCGTCGGGCTTCGCCGATTTCATGGACGAGGACGATGCTCTCGCCGAGTTCCTGCGCCGCAGCCAGAGGACCCGGGCGAACCGCCGTGGCCAGGATCTGCACTATCATCTGGCGGTCGATTTCGTGGATTCGATCACCGGCGCGACCCAGCGCTTGAACCTGCCGGACGGCAGCACGATCGATGTGAAGATCCCGCCTGGGCTCGTCGACGGCCAGACCCTCAGGCTCAAGGGCAAGGGCGCACCGGGAACCGGCAAGGGTGGGCCGGGCGACGCCCTGATCGAGATCGAGGTCCGGCCCGACCGGCGCTTCACCCGCGAGGGCGACGACATCACGCTCGAATTGCCGATCTCGCTGACCGAGGCGGTTCTCGGCGGTCCGGTGCGGGTGCCGACGCCGACAGGTGACGTTACGATGTCGGTGCCGAAGGGATCGAACACCGGAACGAAGCTGCGCCTGCGCGGCAAGGGCGCGCCACGCCGCGGCGGCGGCCAGGGCGACCAGTTCGTCAGGCTGAAGGTAGTCCTGCCGAAAACGCCCGACCCTGAGCTCGAAGCCTTCGTGTCGACCTGGAAGGGCAAGGACTACAATCCGCGCGAGGGGGCAGCGTCATGAGGATGACCAAGCAGGAATTCCTGACCTCGTCGGGACTTCAGGTGCAGGTGCTGGAATTCTGGCTGGAGCAGCACTGGCTGATTCCGGAGGAGTCGGCCGGCGAGCTGCATTTCCAGGACATCGACATCGCGCGCGCCCATCTCATTCGTGGGCTCAAGGACGATCTCGGCGCCAATGACGAAGGCATCGACGTGATCCTGCATCTCATGGACCAGGTCCATGGGCTGCGGCGCGCACTCGTCGAGCTGCGCCAGCAGATCGGCGGAGGTCGAGGCTAGTTTCCGGCCGCCCTGAACACGGCCTCGAGGCACGAGCGCACGGAGGATGCCATGACGGAACCTTTCCCCGGCCAGGGCCGGATCGAGATCGACATGCTCGTGCTCCGCGCCCTCGTCCGCAAGCTGGTGGAGAAGGGCGTGCTGTCGCCGGACGACGTGAAGGCGCTGCTGTTCGAGGCCGCGAAACAGATGAACGAAGTCGGCAGCGAGCAGACTGATCAAGCCGCCCGCAGCATGGTCGCGCAGGATCTCGCCCCGGCCTTTCTGGGCCAGAAGTGAAACCTGAAGCGCGGTGCGGCTGACCGCTGAAAACGAGCGAAGTACCACCGTCGCTCGCCGCGATGGCGAGTGGGGGCACGCAAAGGCCCGAGCAGACGGGAAGGATCGGATGTCGCAGGAACAAGACGTGGTCTGGAGAGAGTCGTCTGCCGATCCGGAGTTCGGCCCGTGGCTGGCCGGAGCCTCGATCCTGATTGTCGATGACGAGCCCGGCATGCGCAATTTCCTGGTCAAGCTGCTGAGGCCGCGCTGCAAGCGGATCGAGGAGGCCGCCAACGCGAAGGAAGCGACTCGGAAGGTCGAGGAGCATCCCTTCGACGTCGTGATCCTCGACAACATCATGCCCGGGCAGAACGGCCTGGATTGGCTGGCCGAGCAGCGTGCGAGCGGCTTCTTCGCCGACATCATTCTGATGACGGCTTATGCCGATCTGGAGACCGCCATCGGCGCCCTGCGCGCCGGCGCAGTCGATTTCATCATCAAGCCGTTCCGTTCGAACCAGCTGCTCAACGCGATATCGCGCTGTCTCGACCGTGCCCGCCTCCAGCGCGAGAACGACGTGCTGCGGCACGAGCTGCACTCGCCGGGGCACCAATCCTTCCTGCGGGACAGGCTGGTCGGCAGCTCTAGGGCGATCCAGTCGGTACGCGACACGGTGGCCAAGGTCGCGCCGCTGCCGACATCGGTGCTGCTGACGGGCATGTCGGGCACCGGCAAAGAGGTGGTCGCGCGCTCGCTCCATTCGCTGTCGAGCCGGGCAGGCAAACTGTTCGTGCCGATCAATTGCGGCGCCATCCCCGCCGACATGATCGAGAGCGAGCTGTTCGGCCATCTGAAAGGGGCGTTCACCAGTGCCGGGCGCGCACGCGAAGGCCTGTTCATGCATGCGCATGGCGGAACCATATTCCTCGACGAGATCGGCGATCTACCTTTCCTGCTGCAGAGCAAGCTGCTGCGCGTGCTGGAGGATCGCCGCGTCCGGCCGGTCGGCTCGGAGCGCGAGGTGCCTTTCGATGCCCGCTTCATCTTCGCGACCAATGCGGATCTGGCGCGGCGCGTCGACGAAGGATCGTTTCGTGCCGACCTCTATTTCCGCATCAACGTCGTGCAGATCGCTTTGCCGCCGCTCAAGGAGCGCGGCGACGATGTCCTGGAGCTGGCGTCGATGTTCATGCGCGAATTCTCGCGGCAGCTCGGCATGCCGCCCGTCGCGATCGACGAGCGCGCGCGGACCGCGCTGAGGCGCTATGACTGGCCGGGAAACATCCGCGAGCTGCGCAATCTGATCGAGCGAGCCGTCATCCTCGGCGCTTTTCCGGCAGTGCTCGGCAACAGCCTTGAGCGCCACGAAACGCGGGGCGAAGACGGGCGGCAGACCCTCGCCGATGTCGAGCGACGCCACATCCTCGCCGTGCTGCGCGAGACCGGCGGCGATCGCGAGGAGGCGGCGCGCCGGCTGGGCATCTCGCGCAAGACCATCGACCGCAAATGTGCCAGCTGGAATGTCTAGCGAGGTAACGAGCGGCGGGTCTCCCGGGCGGTCCGTACGCTACCGCCTGCTGGCAATCGCGCTCGTGCCGATGCTGATCATCCTGCCGCTGCTGCTCGGCATCAGCATCTATCGCTGGAACGCCCGCTTCAACGCGATGATGCTGTCGAAGGTCAATGACGACCTGACCATTGCACACCAATATCTGGCGCGGATCCGGGACAACACCGGGTACCATCTCGCAGCGGTGACGGAGGCCGCCCGTTTCCAGGAACTGCTTGGAAAAGGTGAAGGCGACAACGGCGATCTCGCGGCTTTCCTGTCGGATGTCGCAGCAGGACGCGGGTTCGATTTTCTCTATGTGGTCGGCGACGACGGACGGGTGATTGTCGCCTGGCGGCAGATGACATCCGGCTTCATCCGCTCGGATGGGCCGATCGTCGGCTCCGCCCTGCAGGGAAAGGCTCGGGCCGGGATCGATATCTTCGAGGAAAGGGATCTGGCCGCGCTCTCGCCCGAGCTGGCGCTGCGCGCGCGCATCGCGATCATTCCTACGGCCGGCAGCACCCCCAGTGATCTCCTGGTCGAGCCACGCGGGCTCGTCCTGCAAGCCGCCAGCCCGGTCAAACTGCCCGATGGCCGCCCTGCCGCCTTGGTCGGCGGCATATTGCTCAACCGCAACCTCGCCTTCGTCGATGGCATCAACGACCTGATCTATCACGGTTCCGGACTGCCGGAAGGCAGCCGCGGCACCGTCACCCTGTTCCTCGATGATGTCCGCATCAGCACCAATGTGCGCATGTTCGAGGAACAGCGAGCGATCGGGACCCGCGTCTCCGCCCAGGTTCGCAGCGCCGTGCTCGACCAGGGCCGGGTCTGGCGCGACAGCGCCTTCGTCGTCGACGATTGGTATGTCTCGGCTTATGAGCCGATCATCGACAGCCGGGGCCGGCGCGTCGGCATGCTCTATGCCGGCTTTCTCGAAAAGCCTTTCTTTCAGGCCAAGCAGGAAACCCTGATCGCAATTGCGGCGGCCTTCCTGATCGCCGTTCTCGCGACCGTGCCGCTGTTTCTGCACTGGGCCCGCGAGATTTTCCGGCCACTGGAGCGCATGAGCGGGGTCATCGCACAGGTCGAGGGCGGCGATCTCGCGGCACGGACCGGCGAGGTCACCAAACGCGACGAGATCGGGCGGGTCGCGCTTCATCTCGACCATCTGCTCGACCAGGTCCAGGAGCGCGACGCCGAACTGCGACAGTGGAACCAGGAACTCAACCAGCGTGTCGAGGAGCGCGCGCGCGCCCTGCAACTGACCACGACGCAGCTCGAGACGACGACCAGGCAGCTCATCATGTCGGAGAAGCTCGCGGCCATCGGCGAGATCACCGCCGGCGTCGCCCATGAGATCAACAACCCCATCGCCGTCATGCAGGGCAATCTGGAGGTGATCCGCCAGATCATGGGCGCTGATGCCGGGCAGGCGCAGACGGAGTTCCGCCTGATCGAGCAGCAGATGGACCGGATCACCGAGATCGTGACCAAGCTGCTGCAATTCGCGAAGCCCCAGGAGTATTCGGGCTACACCGAGCACTATGCCGTGGCCGGCGTCATCTCCGACACGCTGCCGCTCGTGCAGCATCTCCTGAAGAGGACCACGATTGCCGTCGAACGCGAGGACCGGGCGCTCCAGCCGGTCATGATGAACCGCGCCGAGCTCCAGCAGGTGCTGGTCAACCTCATCGTCAACGCCATCCACGCAATGCCCGATGGCGGGCAGCTCTTCTTGCGCAGCGTCGACAGCGACATGGACGGGCAGGAAGGCGTCGCGATCCGGATCACCGATACCGGCGCGGGGATGACCCCCGAGGTGATGCAGAAGGTCTTCGACCCCTTCTTCACGACGAAGCGGCGGGAGGGCACCGGGCTCGGCTTGTCGATCAGCCAGATGCTGGTGACGCGGCAGGGCGGCAGGATCTCGGTCGAGAGCGAGCCGGGCGTCGGGACGACCTTCACCGTCTGGCTGCCTGCAGCTCATTGAGACTGCCGGCCCGACGGACAGATTGTCCGCCCGGCGATCGACAGATTGTCCGGCACTGCAGCGACCTCCCTTTCATCATCTTGATTTCATTGGCCCTCCGCCTTGGCACGCCGGTTGCTCATATGAGCCGGCAGGGTTGCTGAGGCTTGTCGTCTCCGAGATTGACAGGCCGGCTCGGCGGGACTGGTATTCAGCCTTGATCAGATATTGTTCCGGAAGGTTGTTCGATGAACGCTGAACGATATACCGATCGCGCCAGAGGCTTCATCCAGTCCGCCCAGTCGCTGGCCTCGCGGGAAGGCAACCAGCAGTTCACCTCGCTGCACCTCCTCAAGGTGCTTCTCGACGACAATGAAGGCCTGGTCGCCGGGCTGATCGACCGCGCTGGCGGCAATTCACGCGCCATCCTGTCCGAGACCGAGGCGGCGCTGGCCAAGTTGCCGAAGGTGTCGGGTGCCGGCTCCGGGCAGGTCTATCTCGCGCCGGACCTCGCGCGCGTCTTCACTGCCGCCGAAAAACTCGCCGACAAGGCCGGCGACAGCTTCGTCACGGTCGAGCGGCTGCTGCAGGCGCTGGCTACGGACAAGGACAGCGACGCCGGTAAAGTGCTCGCCCGCGGCGGCATCAGCCCGCAGCATCTCGATGCGGCCATCGAAGCTTTGCGCAAGGGGCGCACCGCCGACAGCGCTTCGGCCGAGAACGCCTATGACGCTCTCAAGAAGTACGCCCGCGACCTGACCAAGGCGGCGCGCGAGGGCAAGCTCGACCCGGTGATCGGGCGCGACGAGGAGATCCGCCGCACCATCCAGGTGCTGAGCCGCCGGACCAAGAACAACCCGGTGCTGATCGGCGAGCCCGGCGTCGGCAAGACCGCGATCGTCGAGGGGCTGGCGCTGCGCATCATCAACGGTGACGTGCCCGAGAGCCTCAAGGACAAGAAGCTGCTGTCGCTCGACCTCGGTTCCCTGATCGCCGGCGCGAAGTACCGCGGCGAGTTCGAGGAGCGGCTGAAGGCGGTGCTGCAGGAAGTGACCTCGGCTGCCGGCGGCATCATTCTGTTCATCGACGAGATGCACATGCTGATCGGCGCCGGCAAGACCGACGGCGCGATGGACGCCTCGAACCTGCTGAAGCCGGCCCTGGCCCGCGGCGAGCTCCATTGCGTCGGTGCGACCACGCTCGACGAATACCGCAAGCATGTCGAGAAGGATGCGGCCCTTGCCCGGCGCTTCCAGCCGGTCTTCGTCTCCGAGCCGACGGTCGAGGACACGATCTCGATCCTGCGCGGCCTCAAGGAGAAATATGAGCTGCATCACGGCGTGCGTATCGCCGATTCCGCGCTGGTGGCGGCGACGACGCTGTCGAACCGGTACATCACCGACCGCTTCCTGCCCGACAAGGCGATCGACCTTGTCGACGAGGCTGCGGCGCGCCTCAAGATGCAGGTCGACTCCAAGCCGGAGGAGCTGGACTCGCTCGACCGTGAGATCGTCCGGTTCAAGATCGAGCAGGAGGCGCTGAAGAAGGAGCACGACGCCGGTTCGAAGAGCCGGCTGCAGAAGCTCGACAAGGAGCTGGTCGAGCTCGAGAAGAAATCGGCCGATCTCACCTCGAAATGGCAATCGGAAAAGGGCAAGCTCTCCGATGCCCAGAAGATGAAGACCGAGCTCGACCAGCTGCGCACGGAGCTCGCCAATGCGCAGCGCAAGGGCGAGTTCCAGAAGGCCGGCGAGCTCGCCTATGGCAAGATTCCCGAGCTGGAGAAGAAGCTCGCCGCCATCGAGACCGACGACAGCCCCTCCTCCGCCGGCGAGACCGTGACGGCCGACAGCATCGCGCAGGTGGTCTCGCGCTGGACCGGCGTGCCGGTCGACAAGATGCTGGAAGGCGAGAAGGAGAAGCTGCTCAAGATGGAGGAGCAGCTGATCAAGCGCGTGGTCGGCCAGGGCCAGGCGGTCAGGGCCGTGTCGACGGCCGTGCGCCGGGCCCGCGCCGGTCTGCAGGACCCGAACCGGCCGATCGGCTCCTTCATGTTCCTCGGGCCCACCGGCGTCGGCAAGACCGAGCTCGCCAAGGCGCTGGCCGAATTCATGTTCGACGACGAGACCGCGATGGTCCGCATCGACATGTCGGAGTTCATGGAGAAGCACTCCGTCGCCCGCCTGATCGGCGCCCCTCCCGGTTATGTCGGCTATGACGAGGGTGGCGTGCTGACCGAGGCCGTGCGGCGCCGGCCCTATCAGGTCGTGCTGTTCGACGAGGTCGAGAAGGCGCATCCGGACGCGTTCAACGTCCTCCTCCAGGTGCTCGACGACGGCCGCCTGACCGACGGCCAGGGCCGCACCGTCGACTTCCGCAACGTGCTGATCATCCTGACCTCGAACATCGGCGCCGAATATCTCGTCAACCAGCCGGAGGGCGAGAAGACCAGCGCGGTGCGCGAACAGGTCATGACCATGGTGCGCGCGCATTTCCGGCCCGAATTCCTCAACCGGATCGACGCGATCATCCTGTTCCAGCGGCTCCAGAAGAGCGATATGGGCGCGATCGTCGAGATCCAGTTCAGGCGGCTGCGCAAGCTCCTGGACGAGCGCAAGGTCGTGCTCTCGCTCGATGCCAAGGGCCGCGATTGGCTCGCCACCAAGGGTTGGGACCCGGCTTACGGCGCGCGCCCGCTGAAGCGTGTGATCCAGCGTTATGTGCAGGACCCGCTGGCGCAGATGATCCTCTCGGGCGAGGTGCGCGACGGCGCGACCGTGAAGATCTCGGCCGGCAAGGATGGCCTCACCTTCAACGGCAAGAAACCGGAGATGGTGGACGAGGACGAGCTGGAACTGACGTGAGCCTGGGCGGTTAGGTTCCTGCTTGTTGAGCGGGAGCCGTCTTACGCCCGTGATCTCCGCAACCGACAGATCTCAACTTGAGGAGGAAGCCAGGATGAACGCCAAGGTCAAGGAAGGCATGGAGGTCATCGGCGCCGATGGCGTCCATGTCGGGACGGTCGATCGCGTCGAGGGCGAGCGCATCAAGCTGAAGAAGAGCGATTCCTACGGCCGCCACGAGGGCCATCACCACTATATCGAACTCGGCTTCGTCGCCGGCGTGGAGGGCGACAAGGTGCGCCTCTCCGCCAATGCCGACATCGCCGTGACGCTTGAGGAAGAGCCCTCGGGCAAGCCGGTCGATCTGTGACGCGCCCGGCCGCAGTCCCTGCCGACTGCGGCCGTTCCGTTCGCTTCCAGGAGGATCAGCGCGATGCAGCTCTATGATCTCTACCTCAATGCCAAGAAACCGGCGATCGGCCTCTATGTCGCCAGCGGCGCCAAGCTTCCCGATTTCGCCGATCCGAAGGACTGGCTCTTCGACGGAACCGCCGCCGCGGACCTGCTGCCGCCGAGCGTGATCGAAGGCGTCGCCAGCGCCGGCCACGCCTTCCGCGACATGGATTGAATTCATCTGCGCCGGGGCGCAGGCTGGCGCGCCGCGTGATGATCAGCATGACCATCCGGACGACCGGCATGGCTTCGAGCGACGTGTAGCAGCAGGGTTGTCCATGGATACAGGCGTGCCATCCGTCGTCCCGCAGCCGGTTGCGGCGACGCTGACCCGTTCGGCGATCTTCCTCGTCGCGACGATCAACCCCGGCAGCGCTGCCGAGACCGCCGTGCGCGGCCTGTGCGCCGATCTCTCGTCGCTGCTGCGCGCGGTCGGCTTCCGCGATCTCTCGGGCAATCTCTCCTGCGTGATGGCCTTCGGCTCGCAGGCCTGGGACCGGCTTTTCGACGGACCGCGGCCGCAGGAGCTGCATCCGTTCCGCGAGATCCGCGGCGTGCATCACGCCGTCTCGACGCCGGGCGACCTCCTGTTCCATATCCGCGCGACCAAGCGGATGGATCTGTGCTTCGAGCTGGCACGGCAGATCATGATCCGGCTCGATGGTGCCGTCACCGCCGTCGACGAGGTCCACGGCTTCAACTATTTCGACGATCGTGACCTGATCGGCTTCGTCGACGGCACCGAGAATCCATCGGGGCCGGACGCGATCCGCGCCACCCTGATCGGCGACGAGGACGCCGCCTTCACCGGCGGCAGCTATGTCATCGTGCAGAAATACCTGCATGACCTGACGGCCTGGGAGCGGGTGCCGGTCGAGGAGCAGGAGAACATCGTCGGCCGCCACAAGCTCTCCGACATCGAGCAGCCCGACGCGCTCAAGAAGCCTTATGCCCACAATGTCCTGACCAGCATCACCGAGGATGGCGAGCCGGTCGACATCCTCAGGGACAACATGCCCTTCGGCCAAGCCGGCACCGGCGAGTTCGGCACCTATTTCATCGGCTACTGCCGCACGCCGCGCCGGATCGAGCGCATGCTGGAGAACATGTTCATCGGCTCGCCGCCGGGCACATACGATAGGCTGCTCGACTTCAGCCGCGCCGTGACCGGCTCGCTGTTCTTTGTGCCGACGGCGACGTTCCTCGATGCCGTCACGGCCCAGAGACCCGCCGCGGCGAGCGACGCGCCGGTCCCCACCGCTCCCGAGCCGACGCCGGCGGCGGCTCCACCCGGATCATCGCGCGACGGCTCGCTCGGCATCGGCTCCCTGAAGAAAGAGGCAGGCCATGAATAATCTGCACCGGGAGCTCGCTCCCATCTCCGACGCGGCCTGGGCGCAGATCGAGGACGAGGCCTCGCGCACCCTGAAGCGCTATCTGTCGGCACGCCGGGTCGTCGATGTCGACGGGCCGAAGGGGGCGAGCTACGCCGCCGCCAGCACCGGTCATACCCGCCCGATCGCAGCGCCGGCCGACGGCGTCCGCTCCCTGCTGCGCGAAGTGCAGCCGCTGGTCGAACTGCGCGTTCCCTTCACGCTGACCCGGCAGGCGATCGACGATGTCGAGCGCGGCTCGGACGATTCCGACTGGCAGCCGCTGAAGGACGCCGCCAAGACGATCGCCTTCGCCGAGGACCGCGCCGTCTTTGAGGGCTATGAAGCGGCAGGGATCGGCGGCATCCGCGCCGGCAGCAGCAACGCCGCCGTGCCGCTGCCGGCCAAGCTCGACGCCTATCCCGAGGCGGTCGCCAGGGCGCTGAACGCGCTCAAGCTTGCCGGCTGCAACGGCCCCTATGCACTGGTGCTGGGCGGCGAAGCCTATCGGGCAGCAAGCGGCGGCAGCGACGACGGCTACCCGATCTTCCACCATATCGAGCGCATGGTCGATGGCGGGGTGATCTGGGCGCCGGCGATCGAGGGCGGTTTCGTCCTCACCACCCGCGGCGGCGATTTCGAGCTCGACATCGGCCAGGACATCTCGATCGGCTATCTCAGCCACAACGCCACCACCGTGGAGCTCTACCTGCAGGAAAGCTTCACCTTCCGCAGCCTCACCTCGGAGGCCGCCGTCGCGCTGACGCCGCGCAGCCCGTGAGCACCGGGACGAAGCACCACGTCGTCATCCTCGGCGCCGGCTTCGGCGATCTGGCAAGGGCGCACTGCTCAAGCCGCGAATTGAGTTTCCGATAGCTGGCGTCGCCATTTCAACATCTTACGCCCACATAATGCACGTCGCCGGCGGACAGCTCAGAGCTGCCGCAAGCCGATATGCTCGATCAGGGGAACGATCTCGTCGCGGGCGGCGACACGATGCGCGCGGGCGCAACGATGCGCCTCGCCGGCCTCGCCCGCCGACACAGCCGCGATGATCAGGCGATGCGCTTGCGCCGAGCCGACTGGCTTCGCCCGCAGCTTCAGTGTCAGCATACGGGCGCGATGGGCCTGGTCGGTCACCGTCTGGGCGATGCGGCGCAGGCGGCCATTGCCGCAGCGCTCGACCAAGAGGCGATGGAAGAGCTCGTCGGCCTCGGCCCAGCCCGGCAGGTCGTTGCGCGCCAGCGCCGTGTCCATCGCCGCAGTCGCGGCTTCCAGCTCATCGGCGGCGGCGGCGCGTGACGCTTCCGGTAGAGCAGCCAGCAGTTCCGCCGCCATCGATTCGACCGCGATGACGACCTCGTAGATCTCGCGGATATCCTGCGGCGCCAGCGGACAGATCAGGACGCCGCGCTTCGAGAGGACGCGGACCAGCCCGTCCTCCTGCAGGCGAATGATCGCCTCATGCACCGGCGTGCGGCTCATGCCGAGCCGGACTGCGATCTCCTGCTCCGAGCCCTGATAGCCAGGCGGAAAATCATTGTCGCGGATCGCCTGCTTCAGCGCGGCATAGGCCTCGTCGACCAGGGAGCCGCGCTTTGCTCCGGTGTCCAGAATCTCTGCGCGCATCAGCTCGACCATGGCCCCTCCGGCGATCGATTGAGCACATTTGATTATTTCCATGCAAGCAAGAATGGAAGCTTGACAGCCCATGTCCCAGCGGCGACGATCAACCATGCAAACTTCCATGGAAGATAAATGGGAGAGCAGATCGCCGCGCCGCCGATCGGCGCTCGCACAGGGAGAGAACCGATGAAGCGAATGCTGTTCGCGCTGGCGCTAGGGCTGGCGGCGACCTCGCCAGGAACTGCGCAGACCGCTTATCCGACCCGCCCGATCACATTGGTCGTCCCCTTCGCCGCTGGCGGCACCACCGACATCGTCGCAAGGCTGATGGCCGACCACATGGGCCGCACGCTCGGCCAGTCGGTCGTCGTCGAGAACGTCGCCGGCGCCGGCGGCACCACCGGCGCGGCCCGCGTCGCCAAGGCGACACCGGATGGCTACACGCTGCTGATGGGCAATCTCGGCACGCAGGCGGCGAGCGTCGGACTTTATCCCAAGCTCGCCTATGATCCACGCACCGATTTCGAGCCGGTGATGAACTCGGCCTCGACGCCGATGCTGGTGGTCGCCAAGAAGGACCTGCCAGTCAAGGATTTCCGCGAGTTCGTCGCCTATCTCAAGGCCAATGCCGAGAAGCTGAACTACGGCTCCGGCGGCGTCGGCTCGACTTCGCATCTGACCTGCCTCTTCCTCGACTCGCTGCTCGGCACCAAGCCGCAGCACGTCCCCTTCCGCGGCTCGGGCCCCGCGCTGAATGCGCTGCTCGGCGGCCAGGTCGACTATGTCTGCGACCAGACCGTCGCCATCGTCCCGAGCGTGCAGGCCCAGGAAGGCAAGGGCCTCGTCGTCGCGGTCAAGGACCGGCTCGCGGTCATTCCCGACGTCCCAACCTCGGCCGAGCAGGGCCTGCCGCAATTCCAGGCAACCGGCTGGAACGCGATGTTCGCGCCCAAAGGCACGCCGAAGGAGGTCGTCGACCGACTGAACGCCGCCGCCCGCGCCGCGCTCAAGGACGAGCCGACCCGCAAGCGCTTCCTCGAGCTCGGCGCCGAGCTGCCCGACGAGGCCGGCCAGACCCCGGCCGCTCTCGGCGAACTCGTCCGCAGCGAGATCGACAAATGGGTGCCGGTCATCCGCAATGCCGGCGTGACCGCCCAGTAGTCACCAAGGCGGCGTCCAGCGGGCGCCGCATTCTCACAAGCAGCACGACAGCATCGGACAAGAGCATGCGCACGCACAGGATCGCCGCCATCGGCGGGGACGGCATCGGCCCCGAGGTCATCGCCGCCGGGCTCCAGGCCCTGGAGGTCTGCGCCGAGCGCGATGGCGGCTTCCGCCTCGACATCGAGGCCTTCGACTGGGGCTCGGACTATTATCGCAAGCACGGCGTGATGATGCCGCCCGGCGGCGCCGACCAGCTGCGCGCCTTCGATGCGATCTATTTCGGCGCCGTCGGTGCGCCCGACATCCCCGACCATCTGACGCTCTGGGGCCTCAGGCTCGCCATCTGCCAGCCGCTAGACCAGTACGCCAATGTCCGCCCGACGCGCATCCTGCCGGGCATCACCAGCCCGCTGCGCCATGTCTCCGGTCCGGAGCTCGACTGGGTGATCGTGCGCGAGAACTCGGAGGGCGAGTATTCCGGCGTCGGCGGCCGCGTCCACAAGGGCCTGCCCGAGGAGGTCGCGACCGACGTCGCCATGTTCACCCGCGCCGGCGTCACCCGGATCATCCGCTATGCCTTCGTCGTCGCCAGCTCGCGGCCGCGCAAGCTGCTGACCGTGGTCACCAAGTCGAACGCCCAGCGCCACGGCATGGTGATGTGGGACGAGATCGCGGCCGAGGTGGCGCGCGAATTCCCGGATGTGACCTGGGACAAGATGCTGGTCGATGCGATGACCATGCGCATGACGCTGAAGCCGGAGACGCTCGACACCATCGTCGCGACCAATCTCCACGCCGACATCCTCTCCGACCTCGCCGCGGCGCTCGCCGGCTCGCTCGGCATCGCGCCGACCGCGAATCTCAATCCCGAGCGCAAGACGCCGTCCATGTTCGAGCCGATCCACGGCTCTGCCTTCGACATCACCGGCAAGGGCATCGCCAACCCGGTCGCGACCTTCTGGACCGGAGCGATGATGCTGGAGCATCTCGGCGAGAAGGCTGCAGCGTCACGGCTGATGCGCGCGGTCGAGCGCGTCACTGCCGACCCTTCGCTGCATACGCCCGACCTCGGCGGCAAAGCGACGACGGCACAGGTGACGCTGGCCGTCTGCGAAGCCCTCAGGGGCGACAACATCTGAGCGACGGGGCGCTGGCGAAAGCGATGTGCGACGTCCTGACCATGACAGGGCGGCGATAATCGTCTAAGGCGGCCCTCTCCTGCCGCCCTCGCCCGCCCGATGCTGTTCAACTCCTTCGCCTTCCTGCTCGGCTTCCTGCCGCTTGCGCTCGCCCTGCACTGGCTGGTCGAGCGCTTCGCGCCGGCCTGGCGGCTGCCGCTGCTGGCGGTGCTCTCCTTCGCCTTCTACGGCTGGTGGGACTGGCGCTTCGTCCCCCTGCTCGCCTTCTCGATCCTGCTCAACTGGTTGATTGCGGAAGCCTTCCAGAAGACCAAAGCCGGCGGCCTGATCACGCTCGCCATCGCGATCAACCTCGCGATCCTGGCGCTGTTCAAATACTTCAACTTCTTCGCCGATCTCGCTGCGATGATTCCGGGATTGCCGACGACGAAGCTCGACCTGGCGCTGCCGCTCGGCATCTCCTTCTTCACCTTCCACCATGTGATGTACCTGACCGATCTGCGCCGGGGCGAAGCACCGCGCTACGATCTCGTCCGCTACGCGCTCTACATCGCCTTCTTCCCGCAGGTGCTGGCCGGGCCGCTGGTGCGCTGGCGCGAGATCATGCACCAGTTCGAGGAGCGGCCCTATCTGCGCCCCGATGCGGCCGAGCGCATCGCCCGCGGCATCATGCTGCTGACGATCGGCCTGGCGAAGAAGGTGCTGATCGGCGACCCGCTCTCCGAATATGCCAACCCGGTCTTCGCGGCGGCCGCGGCCGGCGACGTCGTGAGCATGGCGCAGGCCTGGCAGGGTACGCTGGCCTTCACCTTCCAGATCTATTTCGACTTCTCCGGCTATACCGACATGGCGCTGGGCCTGGCCCTGCTCTTCGGCATCGTGCTGCCGCAGAATTTCGACGTGCCCTATCGCGCGACGAGCCTGCAGGATTTCTGGCGGCGCTGGCATATGACGCTGTCGCGCTTCCTGCGCGATTATCTCTACATCCCGCTCGGCGGCTCGCGGCACGGCTTGCCACTGCAGCTCTGGGCGCTGTTCGCCACCATGGCGCTCGGCGGCCTCTGGCATGGCGCCGGCCTCAACTTCGTCGCCTGGGGCGTGGCGCATGGCGTCGTGCTCGCCATCGGCGTGCTCTGGCGCCGCGCCGGACTGCCGATGCCGAAGCTGCTCGGCTGGGCGCTGACCTTCCTCTTCGTCGCCTTCTGCTGGGTGCTGTTCCGCGCCACCTCGTTCGATGCGGCACTGGCGATCTACAAGGGGCTCATCGGCCTTTCGCCCGTCGGCACCGGCTTCAAATGGCGCGCCTTCCTGCCCGCGATCGCGGTTGCGATGATCGGCCCGACCGCCTGGGCGGCGGTGCACAAGGCGCCGCCGGCGCGCTGGCTCGCGGTCGTCACCGCCATCCTCTTCGTGCTGGTCCTGTTCAAGATCGGCGACGACGCCAATTATGAGTTCATCTACTTCCAGTTCTGACGCACGCTGGGGCGGCTTCGGCCGCACCTTCCTGCTCGCTGCGGCGCTCCTGACCGCGGCGTTGCTGGCGCTTGCCTTCCTGATCGATCCCTATGACAGCGGGCGCTCGCCGCTTCAGCTCAAGACCGGCGTCAGCCCGCAGGGGCCGCGCACCGCCGCCGCCAGCCGCGGCCGCGATCCGCAGTTCTCCGGCGCGATCTTCGGCAACTCGCATATCCAGCTGGTCTCGCCGGAGCAGCTGGCGCAGAAGACCGGCATCGCCTTCGTCTCGCTGATCGCTCCGGCTACTGGCCCGCGCGAGAGCCTCGTCCTGCTCGACTGGTTCCTGCGCCATCGCAAGGAGCCGGCCAAGGCGCTGGTGATCGGCATCGACGTGCGCTGGTGCACGGCAGACCCGACGCTTGCGACCGAGAAGCCCTTTCCCTTCTGGCTGTTCGAGGCCTCGACACCGCGCTACCTCGCCGGGCTGATGCGCTTCGACGTGATCGAGGAGACGCTGCGCCGGCTGCGCTATGTTTCGGCCAAGGCTCCCGAACGCGCTCGGCCGGACGGCTATTGGGACTACGAGGCTGGCTACGAGGTCCAGGGCTTCCACAGCGATCCTGTCCGCCGGGCCAAGCTGCTCGAACCGCTCGACATCAGCGGCGGCAATGCGGCCGGCCCCTTCCCGGCTGCTGCCGCGCTGCGCGAACTGCTCGACAAATTGGCACCCGGCGTGCCGGTCGTACTGGTGCGGCCGCCCAACTTCGTCAGCGCCCTCCCCGCCCCCAATAGCGCCGCCGCCAGCGCCGACGCCGCCTGCCGCGACGCCTATTCCAGGCTCGCCACTGAGCGGCCGCGGACCGCCCTCGTCGACTGGCGTATCGACCGTTCGGAGAATCGCGAGCCGGACAACTATTTCGATCATACCCACTACCGGCAGAAGATCGCCGGACCGCTCGGCGCCGACATCGCTGGGGCCATAGTCGGATTGCGCTGATTTTCCAGCGCTTTGCCAGCTTGTTCACGGCTGCGCGAAAGCGATTGTTCCGGATGTGACCAGTCGCTATAAGGGCGCCAAATCGGCGGCCTCGACACGGCAAAGCCGGCGGGGCCTTCGAACGGACGTTCATGCAGAAGGCCGCTCATGTCGAAGCAGATCAGTCTCGACCCCGACTACAAGCCCTCCGACAAGGAGCCGTTCATGAATGAGCGGCAGCGGGAGTATTTCCGCGGCAAGCTACTGGCCTGGAAGGAGGAAATTCTCAAGGAGGCCAAGGAGACCCTGGTCACCTTGCAGAGCGAGAGCGAGAACCACCCCGACATCGCCGACCGCGCCTCCTCCGAGACCGACCGCGCCATCGAGCTGCGCGCCCGCGACCGCCAGCGCAAGCTGATCTCCAAGATCGACGCCGCTCTCTCCCGCATCGAGGACGGTTCCTACGGCTATTGCGAGGAAACCGGCGAGCCGATCTCGCTGAAGCGCCTGGAGGCCCGCCCGATCGCGACGCTTTCGCTGGAAGCCCAGGAACGCCACGAGCGCAATGAGCGGGTGTTCAGGGACGATTGAGACGCAAGGCAGGACATTGCCTTCCATCAGAGGCCTCGCATCGGTTGCGGGGCCTTTTTTTCTTGACGGCTGCCGAGGCCGCGGGGCCAAAGCTTGATGAGATTGGTTGCCGAAACGGCCCGGCCGAACAGCGAGCGCCAAGGATGAGCATCTCGATCGATCATGACGTGCTGCCAATGCTCGTCCGGCCCATCGCCGTTTTCGACGCCGGGATCGGCAGCTATGCGGCCGTCGCGGCTATCCAGCGCCTGCTGCCGCAGCAGGACATCCTCTATTTCGCGGATCGCGCCAGCTTCCCTTATGGCGACAAATCCAGGCAGGATCTTCTCGCGATCCTGCGGCGGACACTGCGCTATCTCGATGGCTTCGATCCTGCCGCGGTGCTGGTCGCCTCGAATGCGCCCTCCATCACCGTGCTCGACGACCTCATGGGCGTCATCGACCCGCCGGTCTTCGGCGTCCGCCCGCCGATAGCCGCAGCGCTAGCCGTCACCGACCCGCGGGCCGTCGCGGTGCTCGGCGTGCAATCCATGGTGGAGAGCCCGGAGCTGCGCCGTTACGCCGACACGCAGGCGGGCGAGCGCAAGGCGCAGGTCCATCTCGTGAATGCATCGCCGCTGGTCGAGCTCGTCGAAAGCGGCGCCTTCCTGTTCGCGCCGGAGCGGACGCAGGCACAGGTCAATGCCTTCTTCGACGCGCTGGACCAACGATACACCGATATTGCGGCGTTCACCTTGTCGAGCACGCATCTGCCCTGGTTGCGCACCTTCATCGAGCGCGCCCGGCCTGGCCGCCCGCTGTTCGACCCGCTCGACGACGCGATCGCGGCCGTCGCACCACATGCGGTGCCCGGCACCGGCGCTGTACTGGCGCTGGTCACCGAAAACGAGCGCTATAGCGCGGCCGAGTTCGGGCAGATGCTCGATCGCCTGGGCGTCTCCCTCCCGCTCCACAAGGTGACGCTGTAAGCCCGTTCAGGCAGACGCGCGAGCTACCGAAACGTCTTCGCCAGCGCGTCGGCATGCTTGGTGAGCAGGCCGAGATCGGAGCCGACCGCGACGAAGCGATAGCCCCATTCGATATAGCGGCGCGCATCGGCCTCGGAGGCGGTGAGGATGCCGGCCGGTTTGCCGACGGCCGTCAGCCGTTCGACCGCG
This sequence comes from Rhizobiales bacterium 2SD, assembly GCA_005502805.1. Classification (GTDB taxonomy): domain Bacteria; phylum Pseudomonadota; class Alphaproteobacteria; order Rhizobiales; family Beijerinckiaceae; genus Allobosea. The sequence continues at coordinate 233,762 of SCMY01000007.1, forward strand.
CCCTTGATCGCCGCCTGCACCTCGGGATGGCCGGGATTGCCGATATGGCCGAGCGAGGCGGAGAGGTCGGCAGGGCCGATGAAGACGCCGTCGACACCGTCGACCGAGGCGATCGCTTCGAGCTGGCCCAACGCCTCACCGGTCTCGACCTGCACCAGCACGCAGATCTCGGCATCGGCGCGCTTGAGATAATCCGGCACGCGGCCATAGCGGCTGCCGCGCCCGCTCACGGTGATGCCGCGGATGCCAGCCGGCGGATAGCGGCAGGCGGCGACGGCCTTGGCGGCTTCCTCGGCGTTCTGGACGAAGGGCACCAGCACCGCTTGCGTGCCGATGTCGAGCAGGCGCTTCAGCAGCACCGGGTCGTTCCAGGCCGGGCGCACGATCGGCGTCGCCGTGCCGGCCTGCATGGCCTGGAGCTGGGCGAGCACGGCCGGCGGCTCGTTCGGCGAGTGCTCGGTATCGACCAGGATCCAGTCGAAGCCGCTCTGGCCGATGATCTCGGCGACGATCGGACTGCACAGGCTGCTCCACAGCCCGATCTGGAGCTCGCCGCGGGCGAGCGCGGCCTTGAAGGCGTTGCGGGGCAGGTCCATCGGAAGCTCCTTCAGACAAACTGGACGGAGACGCTGCCGAGCGGTCCGAAATCCGCGTGCAGCGTATCGCCCTTAGCCGCCCAGACCGGCCGCGTGAAGGAGCCGGACAGCATCAGGTCGCCCGGCTGCAGGGTGATGTCGAAGGGCGCGAGCTTGTTGGCGAGCCAGGCGATAGCCATTGCGGGATGGCCGAGCACGCCGGCGGCGAGGCCGGTCTCCTCGATCTCCGAGTTGCGGTAGAAGATCGCACCAACCCAGCGCAGATCGACATCCTCGGGCCGGACGGGCCGGCCGCCCAGCACGATGCCGGCGGCGGCGCCGTTATCGGCGACCGTGTCGAAGATTTTGCGCGGCTCGGTGACGCGCGCATCGATGATCTCGATCGAGGGCACGACATATTCGGTCGCCCTGAGCACGTCGATCAGCCCGATGCCCGGCCCCTTCAGCGGCTCCTTCAGGATGAAGGTCAATTCCGGCTCGACCCGCGGCACGCAGAAGTTCTCGAACTTCACCTTGGCGCCGTCGTTCAGGAGAAGGTCGTCGAAGAGATAGCCATAATCGGGCTCGTCGATCTTCGAGGAGGCCTGCATCGCCTTGGAGGTCAGGCCGATCTTGTGGCCGATGATGCGGGCGCCGGCCTTGACTCGCTCCTGTGCCACCGCCGAGGAGATCGCGTATGAGTCCTCGATCTTGATGTCCGGGAACATCTGCGAGGGCCGCTCACCCTGCTTCTTGGTGCGATGGCTCTCGAGCAAAGAGCGCACCACCTGCGCGCGCTGGGCTTCGGTCAGCATGGATTTCTTCCTTATTGCTTATCGTCTGGATCGCGATGGTTTGGGTTGGAAACGCGCCGTCATCCCGGACAAGCTGCGGAGCGGCGCCGATCCGGGATCCATTCCGGAGTCTTCCCGATCAATGCTCCGGAATGGGTCCCGGGTCTCCCTCCGGTCGCCCGGGACGACCCGCTCCATTTTCAGCCCCTCAGAGCTTGATGCAGACGTTGCGCAGCTCGGTGTAGAACTCCATCGAGTGCACGCCGCCCTCGCGGCCGATGCCGGACTGCTTCGAGCCTCCGAACGGCGTGCGCAGATCGCGCAGGAACCAGGAGTTCACCCAGGTGATGCCGACCTCGACCTGCGCCGCGACGCGATGCGCCCGCGTCAGGTTCTCCGTCCAGATCGAGGTCGCCAGGCCGTAGGGGCTGTCATTGGCGAGCGCGATGACAGCGTCCTCCTCGTCGAAGGGCACGATGTTGCAGCAGGGTCCGAATATCTCCTCGCGCATCACGGCCGAATCCTCGGAGAGGCCGGTCCAGATCGTCGGCTCGACGAAGGAGCCGGCGGAATAAGGCGCCGGCAGCTCGGGGATGCCGCCGCCGGTGACGATCTCAGCCCCCGCGGCCTTCGCCTTGGCGTAATAGGACAGCACCTTGTCGCGATGGACCTGGCTGATCAGCGGGCCGAGCGTGGTCGAGGCCTCGAACGGATTGCCGGGCTTCAGCTTCTCAGCCGCCTGCTTCAGCCGCTGCGTGAACTGCTCGAAGATCGGCCGCTCGACATAGACGCGCTCCGTCCCCAGGCAGACCTGGCCGCAATTGGCGAAGACGGCGCGAGTCACGCCTTCGATCGCCTTGTCCATGTCGCAATCGGCGAAGACCAGCGAGGCGTTCTTGCCGCCGAGCTCGAGCGAGACCGGGCGCACGCCTCTGGACGCGGCCCGCATGATCGCTTCGCCCGTGCGGGTCTCGCCGGTGAAAGTGATGCCGTCGACGCCGGGATGGCTGGTCAGGTACTCGCCGGCGCTGTCCTCGCCGAAGCCGTGCACGACATTGTAGACGCCGGGCGGCACACCGGCCTCGTTCATGATCTCGCCGAGCATGGTCGCCGTGGTCGGTGTCTCCTCGGAGGGCTTGACCACGACGGTGTTGCCGCAGGCGAGCGCCGGCGCGACCTTCCAGGTCATCAGCAACAGAGGCAGGTTCCACGGACAGACCACGGCGATGACGCCGCGCGGGCCGCGGATCGCATAGTTCAACGCCCCTGCCCCATCAGGCGTCGCCATGCGGAAAGTCTCGGTCGACAGCGTCAGCACCTGGTCGGCGAAGACGTTGAAGTTCGCGGCGCCGCGCGGAATGTCGATATGCGAGGCGAGGCTCTTCGGCTTGCCGGTGTCGAGCACCTCGGCGGCGAGGAAGTCGTCGAAACGGGCCATGATCCCATCGGCGACCTTGCGCAGGATGGCCGAGCGCTGCTGCTCGCTCATCTTGCCCCACGGCCCCTTGAGCGCGCGCTTGGCCGCCTTGACCGCATCGTCGATCGCAGCCGAGTCGGCCTCCGGCACGAGGTTGATCAGCTCGCCGGTCGCCGGATGGCGATTCTCGAAGCTGCTGCGGCTGGCCGGCACGAAGCGCCCGTCGATGAAATGCGACAGGCGGGCGGTCTCGGCACTGACAGCAGCGCCCTGGTAGCGCGGAACGGCGCTGTTCATCGTCTCACTCCCGGTTTGTTGTTGTCGTCATGGGCGCATCATCGCGCCGCCATTCACATCGAGGATGGCGCCGGAGACGAAGCTCGCCGCCGGTGAGCAGAGGAAGGCGATCGGCCAGGCGATCTCCTCCGGCTTGGCGGCCCGGCCGAGCGGATGCTTCGCCAGCGCCGCCGAGAGGTCGTGGACGCCGACCATGGCCGTGTCGGTGATCCCCGGCGCGACGCCGTTGACCAGCACGCCTTGCCCACCGAAACGTGCGGCGAGCCAGCGCACCAGAGTGTGCAGACCACCTTTGGATGCAGCGTAGTGCGGTCCGACGCCGGGAAAGGAGCCGCCGGTCGCCGCGACGATCGAACCGACGAGGACGACCCGCCCTCCTCCACGTGCCGCCATGGCGGGCACGAGCTCGCGCGCCAGGCGCATCGGCGCCATCAAGTTGAGCGACAGCGTGGTCTCGGCGACCTCTTCCCAGCCATCGGCATCCCAGTCGAGCGGGCGGTAGATGCCGGCGCCGAGGACGGCGGCATCGATGGGGCCTGCCTGTTCGGACAGGCTCCGCGGCGCATCGCGGTCGAGCAGGTCGACAATGATCTCGCGGGCATTGCCGGCGTTCTCGCCAAGCCTCGCGATCGTCGCCGCACAGGAGATGCGGTCCGTGAGCACGAGCTTGGCGCCGAGGCCTGCCAGAACCTGCGCCGTGACCGCGCCGATGCCGCCAGCCGCGCCGGTGACCAGAATGGTCTGGCCGTTCAGATCGAAGCCGCTCACGCCTTGTCTCCGGGGGCATCGTCATCGCGGCTCAGCGCGGCCATCGCCTTGCGCACCTCTTCGGCCGTGCGCGACAGGTGCAGCTCGGTCATCCGGCAGGCCCGCAGCGCATTGCGCTGCATGGTGGCGTCGTAGATGGCGCGATGCTCGTCATGGACGTTGCGCCAGCCGCGCGAGACGTTGAGCGAGACGCGGCGATAGCGCTCCGACTGCTGGTAGAGAAGGGCGCGCAGCTTGATCAACATCGGCGAGCCGGCGGCCGAGACCAGCGCGGCATGGAAGGCGCGGTTGCGGGCTTCCCAGACCTCGAGCTGCTCCGGCGGCAGGGCATCGCTGGTGTGCGGTAGATGTTCCTCGACGGCCGCCAGCGCCTCGAACGCTGCCGTCACCTCGCGCTCCCATTGCGCATCGCCATTGCGGATCGCGGCGTTGAGCGCCTCGGTCTCGATCAGAGCGCGGACGCGCGAAACGTCGTCGAGCTCGTCAAGCGAGAGCGGCGCGACCCAGAAGCCGCGCTGCCCTTCAGAGACGACGAGCAGGTCGCCCATCAGCCGGGCGAGCGCCTCGCGCAGCGGCGACATGCCGACGGCATAGTCCTGCGCCAGCCCTTCGAGCTTCAGCTTGCTGCCGGCTGCGAGCCGGCCATTGACGATGTCGCCGCGCAATTGGCGGTAGGTCCGGTCGGCCAAAGTCTTGTCGGAAGAGGTCATCCCGAGGCACGCGGCTCCCGTGGTCGATGACCTTCTCTATCATCAAATTTCGAAATTACAACTCTGATTGAAATGGGAGATAGACGACTCGTCTCTCTGGAATCTCAACAAAATACGGAAATTGCGAATGAGCCGAGCAATGAGATGTCCCATGGTCCGACAAAAATATCGAAATAAGATTGACAGGCCCATGCCGATCTTGTTGGATGCCGGGCAATCGGGTGGCGCCAAGACCGCCCCGTTGGAGGACGTCCCATGACCGAGCGCTTTCCCCTCTCACGCCGCAGCTTCCTCGCCACTGCCGGAGCCACCGCAGTCACTGGCGCGATCGGCGCGCCGGCGCTGGCGCAGACCGCCAACAAGCCCTTGAAGATCGGCATGGTGACCTCGTTGTCGGGGCCGTTCACGGCGCTCGGCGAGAGCATGCGCGCCGGCATGCAGATGTTCCTCGCCGAAAATGGCGGCAAGCTCGCCGGCCGCGCCGTCGAGCTGATCGTCGAGGATGATCAGGCCAAGCCGGACGAGGGCGTGCGCAAATTCCGCAAGCTCCTCGGGCAGGACAATGTCGACATCGTCTCCGGCGTGATCTCCTCGGCCGTGGCACTCGCCGTCCGCGACGTGGTGACCGAGGCCAAGGCGCTGACCTTCATCTCGGCTGGCTCGGCCAATGATCTCGCCCGCAAGGCGGCGAGCCCCTTCGTCTTCCGCCCGACCAAGACCAACTGGATGCTCGGCCACACCGCCGGCCAGTGGGCTTTCGAGAAGCTCGGCAAGTCCGGCTGCCTGACGATCGCCGCCGACTATGCCGCGGGCCGCGAATCCGTCAGCGACTTCGTCGCCAGCTATCAGCAGCAGGGCGGCAAGGTCGGCAAGCAGCTCTGGGCGCCGCTCGGCACTACTGATTTCGGGCCGCTGCTGACGACGATCGCCGCCGAGCGGCCGGAGTTCATCTTCTCCTTCTTCGCCGGCTCGGACGCGGTGCGCTTCCTGCGCCAGATGCGCGAGTACCGCCTGCACGGCAAGGTCAAGCTGATCGGCAGCGGCGCGCTGTTCGACCAGGAGGACGTGGTCTCCGCCGTCAAGGAGGCGGCGCTCGGCGGGCTCAACACCTGCAACCAGTCGCCGACGGCGCCGAGCTCGGCCGCCTTCACCAAGGCCTATCAGGCCGCCCGCAACGCCATGCCCGGCGAGATGGGCACGGCCGGCTATGTCACCGGCCAGGTGATCAAGGCGGCGGTCGAGCGCGTCCAGGGCGACCTCTCCAACAAGGAGAAGGTCAAGGAAGCGCTGCTCGCCAAGGAAGTCGAGACGGTGTTTGGGCCAATGCCGTTCGATCCCCGCAACAACCAGGCGATCCTCGACATCTACGTCAACGAGATCAAGGAAGGCGCCGGCGGTCCGGTCAACCAGGTGATCCATACCTACAAGGCCGTGCGCGATCCGGGCCCGGTGGCCTGACGCGATAGGGAGCGGTTCCGTGGGCTTCTACGCCGTCCAGAGCCTGAACGCGCTGTCGTTCTCGATGCTCTTGCTGCTGACCGGGCTCGGCCTGTCGGTGGTGCTCAACCTGATGAACTTCGTCAACCTGACCCACGGCTCCTTCTTCCTGCTCGGCGCCTATGTCGGCGTCTACTGGCTGGCCTCGGGCGCGCCCTGGTGGCTCGCCTTCCCGGTCGCCTTCGTGGCGGCCGGCCTCGCCGGCTTTCTGCTGGAGCGTTTCCCGTTCCGGCAATTCTATGCCCGCACCCATCTGATGCAGGTGCTGCTGACCTACGGGCTCTCGGTGATCTTCGCCGACCTGATGCGCTGGGGTTTTGGCGCGCAGATCCTCTCGGCGGAAATCCCGGAGGCATTGCGCGGCGTCGTCTTCATCATGGACATGCCGTTCCCGATCTACCGGCTCTTCATCATCGGCTTCGGCGCGGCGCTCGCCTTCGCGCTCTGGTTCGTGATCGACCGCACCATCTGGGGCGCGGTGGTCAGGGCCTGCGTCACCGATCGCGGCTTCGTCGAGACGCTCGGCCTCGACACCCGCCGGATCTTCACCGCCGTGCTCGTGATATCGGCGGGCCTCGGCGGCATTTCCGGCGCGCTCGGCGCCGGCATCCTCTCGGCCTATCCCGGCCTCGATGAGGAGGTGCTGATCCTGGCGCTGATCGTCGTCGTCGCCGGCGGGCTCGGCACCTTCCGCGGCACGGTGCTGAGCGCGCTGCTGCTCGGCTTCGCCATGACCTTCTCCAAGGTCTGGGTGCCGGAATTCTCCAATGTCGTCGCCCTCGCCGTCATGGCTGCGCTCTTGGTCGCGCTGCCGGAAGGCCTGGTCGCCAGGAAGGTGAGGCAGGTATGAGCTCGATCGCCGACGGGACCGGCCGTGTGGAAGCGCGCCCCGCCAGTGAGCGGCGCAGCCTGCCGATGACCGCAAAGGTCGCGCTGCTCGCGCTTGCTGCCGCCATTCCCCTGCTGTTCGCCGGTGACTATCAGCTGCGCTTCCTCGCCGAGATCCTGATCATCGGCACCGCCGTGCTGAGCCTCGACCTGCTGGTCGGCTTCGGCGGGCTGGTCTCGCTCGGCCACGCCGTCTTCTTCGGCGGCGCGGCTTATGCCGCGGCGATCGCGGCGCAGACGCTCGGCGCCGATGTCGTGGTGATGCTCGCGGTCGGGATCGCCACGGGCATGGCCTCGGCGCTGCTGATGGGCGTCGTGGTCATGCGCACCATCGCCCTGTTCTTCCTGATCCTCAGCCTGATCGTCGGCCAGATCGTCTGGGAGGTGGTGTTCCACTGGCGCGAGGTCACCGGCGGCGCCGACGGCCTGCGCGGCTTCCCGGTGCTGACCCTCCACACCGGCTTCGCCACGATCCCGCTCAACAACGGTGTCGCGCTCTATCTCGCTGCGCTGGTGCTGGCGCTGGCCGCCTATCTCGCCGCCCGCTCCTTTGTCACGGCCCCGATCGGCCGGGCTCTGCTCGGCACCCGCGAGCGCCAGCTCAGGATGAGCGCGCTCGGCTATTCGATCCCACGCATCCGCCTGATGGCGCTGCTCGCCTCCGGCGCCATCGCCGGCGCGGCCGGGGCGCTCTATCCCTTCGTCAACCAGTATGTCGGCCCCAACGCCGTGCATTGGACGATGTCGGCGATGATGATCATCATGCTGGTGATCGGCGGCGTCGGCTCGCTGTATGGCGCCTTCATCGGCTCCGCGATCTATCTGGGCATCCAGACCTATGTCTCGTCCTATACCGACCGCTGGCAGCTCGTCGTCGGCCTCGTCTTCGTGCTGACCGTGATGATCATGCCGAAGGGCGTCGTCGCCGGGCTGAAGGCCGCCTTCGGACGGCGCAAGGATGCGGAGGGCCGGTCATGAGCGCGAACGCAGCTCCCGCTCTCGCGATCGAGGGCGTCGCCAAATCCTTCGGCGGGCTGAAGGTGCTGAGCGATGTCTCGGTCACGCTCGGCCAGGGCGAATGCCTCGGCCTGATCGGCCCCAACGGCGCCGGCAAGACGACCCTGTTCAACATCGTCACCGGCTTCCTCATTCCTGATCAGGGCCGCGTCGCCCTCGCCGGCGAGGACATCACCAGGGCAAAGCCCGATGTCCGCGTCCGCGCCGGGCTGGTGCGCACCTTCCAGAAGAGCATGGCCTTCCCGGAGCTCAGCGTCCGCGAGAACCTCGCTCTGGCGGCACGCTCCCGGAGCGGCGAAGGCTATGGCTGGTTCGGCAGCCGCAAGGCCGTCGTGGCGGCGGACGAGGCGGCCGATGAGTTGCTGACTCGCGCCCAATTGCGCGAGCGGGCCGAACTGCCGGTCGCCGGCCTGTCCTATGGCGAGCAGCGCATCGTCGACGTGCTGGTCTCACTGGCGATGCGCCCGCGCGTGCTCCTGCTCGACGAGCCCACCGCCGGCCTGTCGCGGGCCGAGGGCGAGCATCTGATCGAGGTCGTCCGTACGCTCGGCGAGGACCTCTCGACCATCCTGATCGCCCATGATCTCGACATCGTCTTCGGCGTCTGCGACCGCGTCGCCGTCCTCGATCTCGGCCGATTGATCGCCTGCGATACGCCGGACGCGATCAAGGCGCATGAGGGTGCGCAGGCCGCCTATCTCGGCGCCTCGCTCGGGGAGGCCGCGTGATGTCCATACAGGCACAGCAGCAGGCGGCTCCCGCCAGCTATATCGAGGTCGCCGGGCTCGATGCCGGCTATGACGGCGTGCGCGTCCTGCACGGTGTCGAGTTCTCGCTGGCGCAGGGCGAGGCCGTGGCGCTGCTCGGCCGCAACGGCGCCGGCAAGAGCACGCTCTGCTCGGCTTTGTTCGGGCTGGAGCCGCAGGTCACCGGCCGCATCGCGATCAAGGGCCAGGAGGTCGCCGGCTGGCCGGGTCACCGCATCGCCCGGCTCGGCGTCGCCCTGGTGCCGCAGGGGCGTGGCGTCTACGCCAACCTCACCGTCGACGAGAACCTGACCATGGCGGCGCTGTGGTCGCGCAAACAGCCGAACCGGCGCTGGGTCAAGGAACGCATCTACGAGGACTTCCCGCGCCTCGCCGAGCGCCGCTCCTTCTCCAGCGGCGCGCTCAGCGGTGGCGAACGGCAATTGCTGGCCATTGCACGGGCTCTGCTGACGCAGGCCGACCTGATCGTGCTCGACGAGCCGAGCGAAGGCCTCTCGCCTCGCGCCATCGAAGAGGTCATCATCGGCACGGTCGGGCGCCTGCGTGGCGAGGGCTACACCTTGCTGATCGCCGAGCAGAACCTCGCCATGGCGCTGAAGCTGGCCGAACGGGCGCTGGTCCTAGACCATGGCCGCGTCGTCTTCGACGGGCCGTCCGACGTCTTGATGGCCGACAAGGACCTCCAGAAAGAGCATCTCGGGCTATGAGCGACGCGATCACCATCGAGCAACTGCGCTATGTCCGCCTCGGCACCGCCGATCTGAAGGGCGCGGCCGACTTCGCCTCCCGCATCCTCGGCTTGCAACTGGTCGACCGTACCGAAACCGCCGCCTATTTCCGCTCCGACTATCGCGACCACACGCTGGTCTATGTCGATGGCCTCGACGCCGGCCAGGCGATCGGCTTCGAAGTGCGCGATCCCGATGCGCTCGCCCATGCCGAGCGCGTGCTGCAGGGCGCCGGCTTCACGACTACGCGTGGCGATGCCGAAGCCTGCGCCGTCCGGAAGGTCCGGCAGTTCGTCTCGTTCCGGATGGCGGCTGGCTACGATATCGAGCTCGTGGTCCGCCCGCTCGAATCCGGCTGGCGCTATCACGGCCCGCGCGATGCCGGCATCACCGGGCTGGAAGCCATCGCCTTGCGCGGCGTACTCGACGCTTCCGACCAGCAGGTCTGGACCAAGCTGCTCGGCGGCAAGGTCAGCGACTGGGTCGGCGAGGCCGCCTATATCCGCTTCGACGAGGCGCATCACCGCATCGCCGTGCACCCCTCGCAGGAGAAGGGCATTCTCGCCATCGAGTTCGGCGTCGAGGACGTCGATCTCGTCATGCAGAATGCCTACCATCTGCGCGGCGCCCAGGCTCGTATCGTCGACGGCCCCGGCCGGCGCGCGGCTTCGCAGCAGCTCTTCCTGAGTTTTGCCGGCCCCGACGGCGTCAATTTCTCCTATGTCGCCGAGGGCGAGCGCCTGACCTCTCCTCGCCGCGCCCGGCAGTTCCCGCGCAAGCGTGAATCCTTCTGCGCCTGGGGCAGCGACACGCAGATTCCCGAATATCAGTGAAGCGTCTTCGCCGGCTTTGAACCGGCGGCAAGGAGCGACCCATGATCAAGCTTGCCGATGTCTCCTATGTCCGGCTCGGGACCCGCGATCTCGAAGGCGCGACCCATTTCGCCACTGAATATCTCGGCCTCGATGTCGCCGAGCGCGCCAAGGGCTCGGTCTATTTCAAGTCGGATGAGCGCGAGCACACGCTCTGCTATTTCGAGGGCGATCCGGGCGATCAGGTCGTGTGTTTCGAGGTGGAAGAACAGTTCCATCTCGACGAGGCGGCGACCCAGCTCGAAAGCCTCGGCCATCCCGTCAGGCGCGGCACCGCCTCGGAAGCGGCGCTACGCAAGGTCCACGACTTCATCGCCTTTCGCGACCCGACCGGCAATCCGATCGAGCTCGCCTGGCGGCCGGCCTATAGTGGCCGGCGCTATCACGGCGCGCGTGATGCCGGCATTACCGGCTTCAGCCATGTCGGCCTCTGCTCCAGCGATCTCGCCCGCGACGAGGCCTTCTGGACCAGGGTCACCAATGCGCAGGTCTCGGACCGGATCGGCGACGCGCCGCTGCTGCGCATCGACGAGGTCCATCACACCATCGCGCTCTTCCCCTCGGCGAAGCCCGGCATCCAGCACATCAACCATCAGGTCGAGACCGGCGACGACATCATGCGCTCGCACCAGTTCCTGAAGGACCGGCAGGTACGCATGGTCTTCGGCCCCGGCCGGCACCCGACCTCCTCGGCCAAGTTCCTCTATTTCGAAGGGCCGGAAGGCATGGTCTTCGAGTATTCCAGCGGCGTGCGCGAGATCGCCGACGAGCTGCTCTGGCGCGAGCGCCAGTTCATGTTCGAGCCGAAGGGCTTCTGCAAATGGGGCGCCAAGCCCAACATCGCCGAATTCAACAAGTGAGCGCTTCATCGCCGCGGCCGAGCGCCGCTCAGGAGGACCTGGTCCGGCAGGCCGGGCGCGCGCTGGCGCGTCATGGGCTCGTCCATGCCTATGGCCATTGCAGCATGCGCCTCGACGAGGGGCATTTCCTGGTCTCGCCGGCCAAGCCACTCGGGCTCGTTGCCGATGAGGATGCCTGCAGCGTTGTGCCGCTCGACGGGCCGCTGCCCGATGGCGTTCTTGGCGAGGTCCGCATCCACCGCGAGATCTATCGCAGGCGGCCGGAGGTCGGCGGTGTCGTGCGCTCGATGCCGCAGCGGGTGATGACGCTCGGCACGGCCCGGATCACGCCGAAGCCACGGCATGGCTTCGGCAGCTATTTCGCACCGCAGCCGCCGCTCTGGGACGATCCGCAATTGCTGCGCAATGACGAGCAGGCGGCCGCCCTTGCCGAGCAGATGGGCACGGCCCGCGCTATCGTCATGCGCGGCAACGGCGCGGTCACCGCCGGCGCGAGCCTGGAAGAAGCCGTCGTACTGACCTGGTATCTGGAAGACGCGGCGCGGGTCGAGTTCGAGGCCAGGGCCGCCGGCATCGCCGATGCCGGAGTCATTCTCGGCGAGGCGGAAGTTGCGCAACGCGCGACCTGGTCCGGCGCCATCCTCGACCGGATGTGGGCTTATCTGACCACGCCGCAGCGCTGAGCGCCGGCGGTACAGAGCGGAATCTCGGAAAGTGAAGCCCCGCGCGGGAGAGCGCGGGGCTTCTGGCCGCCAGCCTTGAGTAGCTGGGGAGCGTGGCGGGCGGCCGGGAAAAAAAGCGGCTCGGGAGAAACCGCCGGCCGGCGCGAAGGCATGGAACGTGGGGAGCGTTGCCGTCGCGTCGGGAACTCGGAGTTGGGGCCGTCAGAACGGCAGCAGGATATCCATCACCTGCTGGCCGTAGCGCGGCTGCTGCACATCGGTGATCTGGCCGCGACCGCCATAGGCGATGCGGGCCTGGGCGATCTTGGCCGACTCGATCGTGTTGTCGGATTCGATATCCTCGGGCCGGATCACACCGGCGACGATCAGCTCGCGCACCTCGAAATTGACCCTGATCTCCTGCTTGCCTTCAATCACCAGATTGCCGTTCGGCAGGGTCTGGGTGACGACAGCGGCGACATTGGTGGCGAGCTGCTCGGCCCGGCGCACCGAGCCGGAACCTTCACTGGATGAGTCGGAGTCCAGTTTCAGCAGCGAGCTCGGATCGGCCTTCGGCTTCCACTTGGTTTCGAAGCCGAAGACGTTCTCGGCGCCGAAGTCTTCGCCGTTCTTCCGGCTGCGCTTGGTGGTGTTGTCGAGCTGGGCACGGTCGGTGACCTTGACCTTGACGGTGACGAGGTCGCCGATCTGGCGTGCGCGCTGGTCCTTGAAGAAGGCTCGCGAGCCGGTGCGCCAGAGCGAGTTGGGAGCGAAGGACGCGTGCTCCACCGCCGGCATCGGCATCTGCACCGGCTTGTAGCCCTTGGTCGCCGTCGGATCCTCGATCGGCGACAGCGCCGGCGCCTGGCCGACATTGGCGAGCCTGTCGGCGGCGCCGCAGGCGCCGAGCATCAGGCTGAGGCCGAGGGCGGTGGGAAGAGCGAAAGGATTGGTCCGGGTCATGTGAACGGTCCGCAACTTGAGCAAAGGAGTCGCCTTCAGCGGGCGGCGGCGATTTGGCCGCCGCCCTGCGGGCTGACATTGACGCGCCCGGGGCCGGTGACGGTTCCCTGCAGCACGCGCTTCGACTGGGGATTGGTGATCGAGATGACATCGCCCATCGCACCAGCCTCGTTGGCGCGGCCGCGCAGGCTGATCGCGATACCGCGCGATTCATAGACGATGGTCACGATCTCACCGCGACCGACGACCTCCTCGCGCTGGACGTCGCTGCCGCGCAGCATCGAGCCGGCCATCAGGGTCCGCTTGGCGACCTTGCCGATCGCCGCCTTCATCTCGCCCAGCACATCGTTGAACTGCCCCTCGCGCGGCCGGCGCTCGAGTGTGATGTCCGCAGCGGTCAGGGTTTCGCCTCGGGCGATCGTGCGCAACGGCACGACGACTTCGGCGGTCTCGACCAGCTGACCAGAGACGCGTACCGGCTTCAGCCTCGTCGCGGCGCTGCCCGGCATGGTCAGCCGGCCGGTGACGCGGCGCGAGCGCGCATCGTAATTCAGGTCGAGCGCGGTGAGATCGCCGGTCAGTTCCGGTTCGACCACGACGGACGGAGCACCGCCATCCAGCAGCAGCGAGAAGGCGCGCCCATCGAAGCCGAACCGTTCGAGCAAGGCCGATTTCACCGCCGCCTCGACGTCGAGCCCGGTGATCCGGCGCGCCGCGCGCGTCACCACCACCTGTGCGACCCCCTGGCTGTCGAGTTCCAGCGCGTCGCGCAGGATGCCCTGCTTCACGGCGGCCTCGACGATGCGAGCGACCTGGATCGTGCCGGTCTCGCCGAGCGCCGGCGCCCGGAAGGCTGGAAGCGACGCGTCCTGCGGCGACAGGCCTGCGATCAGGTCGCCGAAGCCGACGATGTCGCGCGACAGCGTCAGATCGGTCTTCAGCTTGAGCTTGGCCGAGGCGGCCGGCGTGGCAGTCGGAGCGCGTTCGCCGGTCGGGGCCGCGGTCTGGGCCGGCGCCATGGCGGGAATCGCGGTCAGGCCGGCGATGAGAAGAACGGAGCGGATCATCTGGCTCATCCTTCCTCAGCGCATGATCTGCGAGGTGGACTGCATCATCTGATCGGCGGCCGAGATCACCTTCGAGTTCATCTCGTAGGCGCGCTGCGCCGCGATCAGCGAGGACAGCTCGGTGACCGCCTGGACATTGCCTTCTTCCAGATAGTTCTGCTGCATCGTGCCGAAGCCTTCCTCGCCCGCGAGCCCGTCGATCGCCGGGCCGGAGCCGGCGGTCTCGACGAACAGGTTGTCGCCGATCGATTCGAGGCCGACCTTGTTGATGAAGCGGGTGAGCTGGAGCTGGCCGAGCTGCTGCGGCGCGGTCTGGCCGGGGATTTTCACCTCGACCGTGCCCTGCGCGTTGATGCTGACGTCGCTGGCATTGTTCGGGATGGTGATGCCCGGCTGGACGACATAGCCATCGCGCGTCACCAGCCGGCCCTGGCTGTCGAGATCGAACGAGCCGTCGCGCGAATAGGCGGTGCGGCCGTCCGGCATCTGGATGCGGAAGAAGCCTTCGCCGCGGATTGCGACGTCGTATTGCTTCTCGGTCGGCGTCAGGTTGCCCTGGCTCATCACCCGTCCGGTCGAGGAGGTCTTGACGCCCGAGCCGACGAAGGTGCCGGCCGGAACCTGCGTGTTCTGGTCCGAGGTCTGCGTGCCGGCGCGGCGGAAATGCTCGTAGAGCAGGTCCTGGAAATGCACGCGCTGGCGCTTGTAGCCGGTGGTGCGGACGTTCGCGATGTTGTTCGAGATGACCTGGACGTTGAGTTCCTGGGCCATCATGCCGGTGGCGGCGGTGTAGAGGGCGCGCATGGATCTGGCTCCTTTCCGCGTCAGGCTTGCTGGTCGGCCAGGCGGGTGATCGCCTTGGCGCGCAGTTCGTCGGTCTTGCCGATCATCGCCGACAGTGTCTGGTAGGCGCGCTGGACCTCGACGAGGCGGGTCATCTCGACCACGGCCTTGACGTTGGAGCGCTCGATCGCCCCGGTCTCGAGACGGGCCTGCGGCCCGGCGGGCTGAGCGGCGGCGGTCGAGGAGAACAGGTTCGTGCCGTCGCTGGCCAGCGCCCGGGGATTGTCGAAACGCACGATCCGGAGCTTGCCGCGTTGGCCCTGGTCGGAAGTGACGGTGCCGTCGCTGGCGATGCGCGGATTGCTCTCGGTCGCGCCGAAGACGATCGGCCCGCCATCGCCCATCACCGGCTGGCCGGCCTGGGTGACGAGCTGGCCCTGCCCGTTGATCTCGAGCGAGCCGGCGCGGGTATAGCGCTCGCCCTGCGGCGTCTGGACGACGAGGTAGTTGTCGCCCTGCACCGCGACGTCGAGCGGATTGCCGGTGCGCTCGATCATGCCGAGCGACAGGTCGATCGGCGTGCCCTTGTCGATGACATAGGAGAGCCGCCGGTCCTGCGTCTGAAAGGTGTCGGCCCGCGCCGTCGGCGAGACGTATTCGGCAAAGCGGGCCGAACGGGCCTTGAAGCCGTTCGTGCCGACATTGGCGACGTTGTTGGCGATGACGTCGAGCTCGCGCGCCAGAGCCATCTGGCGCGACAGGCTGACGAGAAGCGCGTTTTCCACGGCTCCTGCTCCCGATCTGTCCCGTGACCGCCCCGACGCTCCCCAGCGCGGTGGCCACGCCGATCAGGCAGCAAGCGACGTGCCAACATGGTTAATCCTGACAACTTATTGATTTTATTAGGCATTGATCCGAGTACGGCCTTCACCATCGCTGGATCGAACCCGTCCGAACGGCAGAAATGACCCGGCAGAATTTGCCCGGCTTAACGAGCCGTTAACCGTGATTGGGCAAGGGTTAACGCCAGAGACGGGCCCAGGCGGAGCCCGTTCCGGGCGGGCGGGCCGAGATGGCGAAGAAGGCGAACGAGGACGACGAGACAGCCGAGGACGGCGCCGAGGCGCCGAAGTCCGGCAAGAAGAAGCTCGTGATGATCGGCGGCGCCGTCGCGCTCGTCGCCGTGCTCGGCGGCGGAGGCTGGTTCTTCTTCATGAAGAAGAAGCCCTCCGAGGACGTGACGGCCGAGCAGGCCGCCGCGGCCGCCAAGAAGCTGATCACCTTCGTCGAGATGAAGGACATGATGATCGGCATCACCGCCGGCCCGCAGCAGGACCGCCAGCCGATCGTCAGGATCAAGGTCGCGCTCGAGATCGCCGACCCCAAGACCGCCGACCAGGTCAAGCCGCTGTTGCCGCGTGTCGAGGACGCCTTCCAGGTCTTCATGCGCGAACTGCGGCCGTCGGACCTCGACGGCTCGGCCGGCATGTACCGGCTGAAGGAAGAGCTGCTGCGCCGGGTCAACGTCACGGTCTATCCGGCCAAGGTCGACGCCGTCCTCTTCAAGGAACTGCTGCTGCAGTAGCGGCGGCTTCATTTGCCCGAGCAGATTGCCATGGCCAACGACGATCTCGACAAGGACAAGGACCAGACCCCGCTGACGCCGGAAGGCATGGCGGCGGAATGGGCCACCATGTCCGACGTCGTCTCCGAGGACGGCAGCGAGCAGGAAGCCAATATCGATCGCCTGATGAATCAGGAAGAGATCGATACCATGCTCGGCTTCTCCATCGGAGATGACGGCAAGGGCGGCCGCAACGGCATTCAGGCGATCGTCGATTCCGGCTCGGTCACCTATGAACGCCTGCCGATGCTCGAGATCATCTTCGAGCGTCTGGTCCGCCTGCTCTCCACCAGCCTGCGCAACCTGTTCAGCGACAATGTCGAGGTGACGCTGGAGGGCATCCGCTCGGTCCGTTTCGGCGACTACATCAACTCGATCTCGCTGCCGGCGATGCTGGCGGTGTTCAAGGCCGAGGAGTGGGACAATTTCGGCCTCGTCACCATCGAGTCCGCCCTCACCTATTCCGTGCTCGATACCATGCTCGGCGGCAAGCGCGGCCAGGCGGCGGCGCGCGTCGACGGTCGCCCCTT
This sequence comes from Rhizobiales bacterium 2SD, assembly GCA_005502805.1. Classification (GTDB taxonomy): domain Bacteria; phylum Pseudomonadota; class Alphaproteobacteria; order Rhizobiales; family Beijerinckiaceae; genus Allobosea. The sequence goes on from SCMY01000007.1 coordinate 250,581, forward strand.
CACCTCGATCGAGATGAGCCTGCTGCGCCGCGTGATCGGCGTCGTGCTCGGCGATGCCGAAGCCGCCTTCCGGCCGCTCTCGCCGGTGAACTTCAGGGTCGACCGGATCGAGTCCAATCCGCGCTTCGTCTCGATCTCGCGCCCCGCCAATGCCGCGATCCGCGTCGAACTGCGCTTCGACATGGAAGGCCGCGGCGGCTCGCTCCACCTGCTCCTGCCCTACGCCACCATCGAGCCGATCCGTGAATTGCTGCTCGAAAGCTTCATGGGTGAGAAGCTCGGGCGCGATCCGATCTGGGAGAATCACCTCGCCACCGAGGTCTGGCAGGCGGATGTCGCGGTCAAATGCGTGCTGCACGAATGCACCATGCCGCTGAAGCGGGTGATGAAGCTCGAGATCGGCGACACGCTGATGTTTGACGCCCGCCCCGATTCGGTCGCCTCGCTGCGCTGTGGCGAGTTCATCGTCAGCGAAGGTCGCATCGGCCGCGTCGACGACAAGATCGCCGTCCAGGTCGTCAGCCCGCTGCGGCGCTCGAAGACGACCATGGCCGCCTTCGACACCAGCCACCTCAATCCGGCGTCCTGACCAGGGAGACCCAGCCCATGACCATCACCCTGATCGCCGATGCCCTGGTCGCCTGCCTGCTGGTCGCCACCATCATCACCTGCTTCGTGCTCTCCAAGCGCATCGAGCGGTTGAAGGCCGACGAGAGCGCGATGCGCCAGACCATCGGCGCCCTGATCTCCGCCACCGACACCGCCGAACGCGCCATCGCCGGACTGAAGCTGACGCTCGGCGACTGCGACCGCACACTCGCCGAGCGCCTGCAGACCGCCGAGCGCTATGCCGCCGACCTGGCCCAGCAGATCGAAGCCGGACAGACCGTGATGGAGCGCATCGGCCAGATCGTCAGCGCCGCCAGCATGGTCGCGGCACCCAAGGCCGAGCCCGTGCCCGAAAAGCCCGCCCTCTCGCGCATGGCGAGCGCCGCCGATGCCGCAGCCGCCATCCGCGCCCGCGCCGCCCGCAGGCTGGAAGGCCAGGCTGCGTGATCCAGACGCCCCGCCTCATCCCGGCCGTCATCCTCGGCGCCATGGGCCTCCTGGCGCTGAAGCTGCTTGCCTGGACGGCGGAGCCCGGCCCGGGCAAGATCCCCGCCAGCCCCCCGGTGTTCAGCGCGAAGCCGGAGAAGGAGACCTGGGGCCTGGCCAAGATCATCGCCAAGGCCCACCAGCCCGACGCCTTCATGGACCCCGAGACCACCGGGTCGATCGATCCGCCGGCGCCGAAGCTCACGCCGGAGGAACAGGCCAAGCGCAACGCCGCTCCGAACAACAAGGCCGGGCTGATGAACGGTACGGCCCAGGCGATCTCGCCCGCGGAGAAGGCGCTGCTCGAACGCCTCGGCCAGCGCCGCGAGGAGATCGACGCCCGCATGCGCGAGCTCGACATGCGCGAGAAGTTGCTCGATTCGGCCGAGAAGAAGCTCGGCGGCCGCGTCGACGACCTGAAGGCGCTGGAAGAGAAGGTCGAAGCCCCGCGCAAGCAGGAGGCGGACGCCAATCAGGCGGTCAAGAACCTGGTGATCATGTACGAGACGATGAAGCCGAAGGACGCCGCCCGCGTCTTCGACCGGCTGGCGCTCGATATCCTGGTTCCTGTCGTCCAGCAGATGAACCCGCGCAAGATGTCGGACGTGCTCGCCGCCATGTCGCCGGAAGCGGCCGAGCGCCTCACTGTCGCGCTCTCGCTGCGCGGCCGCCCCGCCGTCGCGACCGAGCGCGCTCCGGCCCCGGCGCCAGCGGGCAACGAATTGCCGGCGATCGAGCCCGCGCCGAAGCGCTGAGCCGGCTCCCGGTCACTGCTGAACGGTGATGCCGTTCTCCTTGATGATCGTCGCATAGGTCGCGACATAGCGCTCGATCACCGTCTCGAACTCGGCGCCCGGCCGCGCCAGCACCGTGAAGCTCAGCGCTTGCAGGCGCTCGCGCACATCCGGACGCGCCAGGGCCGCGAGCCAGGCGCGCTCCAGCGCCTCGCGAGCCGGCGCCGGCGTGTCGCGCCTGATCATGATGCCGAACCAGCTGTCCGAAAGGAGATCGGGCTGGCCTAGCTCGGCGAAGGTCGGGACTTTGGGCAGTTCGCGCACCCGCTGCTCGGCGGCGACCGCGAGCGCGGTGAGCTTGCCCTCCTCGATCGACTGGACGACATCAGGCAGGTTGCTGAGCGCGAAGTCGATCCGGCCGGCATAGAGGTCGACGAAGAGCTGCGCCGTGCCGTTATAGGGCGCATGCACCGCCTTGCCGCCGACGAGCCGCAGGAAATGCTCGGCGCCGAGATGCGGCGAGGTGCCGATCCCCGGCGAGCCATAGGTCATCGCGCCGCTGCCGTCGCGCAGGCGCTTCACGAAGCCGGTCCAATCGGCTTTCAGCGCCGGCGCAGCCACGAGCACATGCGGCACCACCGTCGCCTGCACCACCGGCACAAAGGCGCGCTGCCAGTCCGCCGTCCGCGTCCGCAGCGTGATGTTCGCGGCAAAGCTGTTGGCGATCATCAGCATGGTGTGACCGTCCGGCGGCGATTTCAGCGTCTCGGCGCCGGCGATCACGGTGGCGGCACCGGCAATGTTCTCGACCACGACGCTCTGGCCGAGCGTGTCCTTGAGGCTCTCCTGCGCCAGCCGCGCCACCGGGTCCATCGAGGTGCCGGGCGTGAACGGCAGGATCAGCCGCACTGGTCGCTCCGGCTTCCAGGCAGATTGTGCCCGTGCCAGCGTCGGCAGGGTCAACCCCGCCAGGAGAAGCGCACGTCGATCGAGCAACATCGGGATCCCCTCCACTTGACCGTTCGATTTCCGGCAACACATTGCATGGTGGCGCTCAGGCCGATGCCTCGATCACCATCTCCCGCGACAGGCCACGCACATCCATCTCGTAGTCGAGCACCGCCACCGGCGGCCGGGAGAAATGCCAGGTCACTGGGCGGCCGAGGCTGGTGATCGGCAGGAGGACATCCGCCAGCAGCGGGTGGATGTCGCTGATCGTATAGATGTTGGCGACCGTGGCATCGCCCCAGCCGTGGCCGAGCCCGGCGAGGCGATGCTCCATCTCGCCCATCACCCATTCGGCCTTGGCGCGCACGCCCGCAGCGCTGGCATCGCCCGGCCGGATCGTTCCCTGCTCGTAGCTCGCCCCGCCTTCAGGCGCCTCGCCGCTGCCCGCCACCACGAAGCTCGGCCGAGCCGAGGCATCCGGAACGGTGTAGCTGAAGGCGTGCAGCGAGACGCCGTCCGGCTTGCCGATCTCCGGGCAGATATTGGTGCGGGCGACGGGGTTCACCTTACCCTGCAGGATGCCCCATTGATCGAGCCGGGAAGCATAGAGCCGGTTGAAGGCGTCGAAGCCGCCTTCGGAAAAGGGCTCGGGCGAGCGCAACTCGCAGGCACAGAAGGCCGTCAGCGGCCGGCCGACCTGCTTCAGATGCGCCTCTACGAGCGAAAGGCCGCGATCCAGTGCGACCGGAACCGCCAATTGCGCCCGCTCGATCCGGAAGCCCGGCTCGGCCGCGACTCCACCAGAGTACTGGTAGACGGCCGGGATGAAGCGATAGCTGCCGTCCTGACTGGTTCGGGTGGAGTACATCGGATCGCTTCCTCGTCTGGTTTTCCTAGTCGTAGAAGGCGGGCTGGCAGCCCAGCCAGCGCGGTTTCGCGGAGAGTTCGTTGCCGATCCGGCAACACTCGCCTACGCTCCAGGCTCTCGCATCGACCGCGGCCCGCTGCCATGTCGCTCACCCGCTATCGCTATTTCGCCCTGGTCGCCGATCACGGCTCGGTCCGCGAGGCTGCCGATGCGCTGCGCGTCGCACCCTCGGCGATCAGCCGCCAGATCGCCGGCCTCGAGGAGGAATACGGCACCGCCCTGTTCGAGCGCCGGGCGCGCGGCATGCGGCTGACCACGGCGGGAACGGCCGTGCTTGAGACGGCGCGCACCATCCTCGACAGCGTCCAGACAGCCCGTTCCGCCATCGACGAGCTCCAGGGCATGAAACGCGGACATGTCCGCGTCTGGACGGTCGAGGGCGCGATGGACGATTTCGTCTATCCCGCGCTCGCCGAGTTCTCGGCCGCCCACCCCTCGGTGAGCTTCGACATCATGGTGGCGAGCTCCGACCAGCTGGTGCAGCGCCTGCTCGACGACGAGGCCGAGGTGATCGTCGCCTTCAACCCGATCCTGCACCGCAGCGTGCTCTCGCTCGCCGAGATCGCCGACGCGCTGGTCCTCGCCGCCCATCCGGATGACGCCGTTGCGCAGCGGCACTCGGTCCGGATCGCCGAGGTCGGCGAGATGCGCCTCGCCCTCCCCGACCGGACTTTCGGCCTGCGCCGCCTCGTCGACGACATGGTCGCGGCGAGCGGCGTCGTGCTCAAGCCGGCTCTGGTCACCAATTCGATCCAGTCGCTGCGCTCCTTCGCGCGGGCCGGCCTCGGCGTCAGCGTCCTGACGCGTTGCGCTACGCAACGGGACGTGTCGGAAGGGCGTCTGGTCACGGTGCCGCTGCAGGGGCGCAATCTGCGCAAGGCCTGCCTCAAGATCTGCGTGCGCAACGGGCGGACCCTGTCCCCGGCGGCCCGGGCGCTGTCGCGGCATCTGGCGCGAAGCGCACGGAAATATGCGGCCGAGCATGCATAGCAGCGAGGCCTTTCTTAACCCCCCGTTATCCTTGACGGGCTAGCCTCCGCGCAGGTTGGAGTGGCCTGTCGCCGCTCCGCCTATCGCGTCGGGTTGAGTAGCGGTCGTGCGTATCCTGCGGTCCCTGAGCTTCGGCATCGGCCTGGCGGCGCTGAGCCTCGCTGCCGGCTTTGCTGCGCCGACAATGGCCGCCACCGCGACCATGCGCGGCGAAGCCATGCGCGCCGGCTTCGGCCGCCTGTCCTTTACTTTCGACGAGCCGGTGACGACGCGGGTGCGCGTGGCCAATGGCGTCGTCGTGATCGGCTTCAGCCAACCGGTGAAGCTCGATCCGAGCCGGCTCGCCACCGAACTGCCGACCTACGTCTCCGTGGTGCGGATCGACCCCGACGGGCGCGGCCTGCGCCTGGCGCTCGCCCGCCCCTATCGCGCCAACCTGCTCGAAGCCGGCGACAAGGCCTTCGTCGACCTCCTGCCCGAGAACTGGACTGGCCAACTGCCGGGCTTGCCGCCCGAAGTCCTCGCCGAGCTGACCCAGCGCCTGCGCCTCGCCGAGGCCCGCGCCCGCGAGATCGCCCGGATGCCGGCCCCCGCGCCGAAGCCGCTCGGCTTCCGCACGGCGCGCCTGCCGACGCTCGACCGCCTGATGTTCTCGGCTCCGCCCGAGGCCCTGCTGACGCCCAGCCTCGACGACGGCAAGCTGACGCTGAATTTCGACCAGCCGCTGGCGGTGACGCCGTCTCAGATCCGCAGCCTGCTACCGGCCGATTTCACGCTGGAGCAAGCGAAGATCGGCGACGACCGGACGCAGCTCGTCTTCACCGTTCCGAAGGAGCGCCAGCTCCGCAGCTTCCGCGACGAAGGCGGCTGGACCGTCGACCTGCCGCATTCCGGCGCCGCCGCCCCGCTCTCGCTCGCCGATCTGCAGGCGGCCTCGCCGAGCGAAGCCAAGCCAGCAGAACCCAAGGCTCCCGAGCAGAAACCCGCCGCAGCACCGCAACCCTCTACCCCGGTGGCCGACACGCCGCAGGCCCAGCCTAGGCCGGTGGCTACGGTCGCCGCCGACGCGCCGCCCCGGGATGTCGAGATCGCCTCCGCCGCCGAGGGCGATGGCGGCCGTATCGACTTCCGCTTCTCGCGCCCGACCGGCGCCGCGGCCTTCACCGAGCCGGGCCGGGTGACGCTCGTCTTCGACACCCGCGACACGCTCGATCCGGCCAAGCTCAAGGGCGTGCTGCCTGCACTGGTCGAGGACGTCACCGTCACCCGCGAGGCCAAGGTCACCTTGGTCAGGCTGAAGACGCGCCGCCAGCAGATCGTGCGGCTCTCCGACGATGGCCCGCAATGGTCGCTGAGCTTTGGCGACAGGACCGGCAAGCCGGCCGGCGCGCTCACGCCGCGCCGCGACGCGGACGAACGCGGCCAGACCATCGTCGCCGTCCCGGTGCCGGGCCTGACCGGGGTGCACTGGCTGGAGAACGGCGAAGGCGGACCGAGCCTCGCGGTCGCGACCGCGTTGGGGCCGACGCGGGCGGTCTCCAAGCCCTATCGCTTCGTCGAGTTCGGCCTGCCGCAAAGCGCTCATGGCGTCGTCGTCAGCGCCGTCGCGGATGATCTTGCGGTACGCGCCGACACTGACGAGGTGCGGATCGGCCGCCAGAACGGCCTGATCGTCAGCCTCGATGCCGAAAAGCCGGGCGAGGCGGACAAGAAGAACGCCCAGATCTCCGCCCGTCCCCTGCTCGACAGCGAAGCCTGGTCCGCTTTGCATACCGCGGAGGTCCATGACCGTGCAGCCAGCTTGCTGCGCGAGGTCGCAGGCGCTTCGCGGGGCCGCAAATCCGAGACCCGGCTGGCGCTCGCCCGCTTCCTCGCCGCCAACGGTATGATGCCGGAAGCGGCCGGGCCGCTGAACGCGCTGCTCGCCGACGACGCGGCGATGCGCGGCAACCGGGACGCGCTCTTCCTGCGCGGGCTGATCGCCACCCGCATGCACCGCAGCGCCGAGGCGCTGAAGGCCTTCGACGCCGCTCCGATCCGCGACGAGGCCGAGGCAGGGCTCTGGCGCGCCCTCTCCGAGCAACGGCTCGGGCGCAGCACACAGGCGCTCGCGGGTTTCCGCCGGGCCGAGGACGTCCTCGACCGCTATCCCGCCGATCTCCAGGCCGAGTTCCGTCCGGCCATGGTGCGGGCGGCGCTCGCCAGCGGCGAAACGACGGTGGCGGAAAAGCAGATCGGCCGGCTCGCCGAGCTGCCCGAGAATCTGGTCAACCCCGAGGAACTGGCGCTGCTGCGCGCCAGGCTCGACGATGTCAGCGGCCGGCCGGAGGCAGCGATCAACGGCTACAAGCCCCTTTTCGAGGCGAAGACCCGCCCCGTCGCGGCCGAGGCACAACTGCGCGCGGTCAAGCTCGCCCGTGCCGAGAAGCGGACCGATTTCTCCGCCGACGAAGCGATCGCCCGCCTCGAAACCGTCTCGGCGATCTGGCGCGGCGGCGACATCGAGATCGAGACGCTGGCCGAGCTCGGCCGTCTCTACGCCGAGCAGCAGCGTTGGCGCGACGCCTTCCAGACGGCGCGGCGGGCCAACGAGGTCTTCCCAGAGAACCCCGCGACACGGCTGCTGCATGACGAGACCGCCCAGCGTTTCGAGGCGCTGTTCAGCGATCCCAACATCGAAAAACTGCCGCGGCTCGACGCCCTGGCGCTGTTTTACGACTTCAAGGAGTTCCTGCCGATCGGCCGGCGCGGCGACGAGATCACCCGCCTGCTCGCCGACCGGCTGGTGGAGCTCGATTTGCTCGATCAGGCCAGCGAGATTCTGCAATACCAGATGGATCGGCGCCTGACCGGCGCGGCGCGCTCCACCGTTGCGGCGCGGCTAGCCATGATCCGGCTGATGAACGGCAAGCCGGCCGAGGCGCTGCAGGCGATCGTCTCGACCCGGCTCGCCGAATTGCCGGCCGACGTCAAGCGCGCGCGCTTGCTGCTCGAGGCCAAGGCGCTCTCCGACCTGTCGCGCACCGACCAGGCGCTCGACCTGCTCGAAGGCGAGAGCGGCCCGGAGGTCGATCGGCTCAACGCCGACATCCTCTGGAGCGGCCGGCGCTGGCGTGAGGCCGGCGAGGCGCTCGAACGCATACTCGGCGAAAGCTGGCGTGGCCAGGCGCCGCTCGGCGACGGCGAACGCAGCGACGTGATGCGCGCCGCCATCGGCTATGTCCTGTCCGACGAAGCGCTCTCGCTCGACCGGCTGCGCACCAAATTCGCCGCCAAGATGGCGCAAGGCGCCGATGCGAGGCTGTTCGGCTTCGTCACCGGCGCGAACCGCGCCAGCGCCGCCGACATCCGCGAAGCCGCCCGTTCCGCCGCCGGCTCCGACACGATGACCGATTTCCTCAAGGAATACCGCAAGCGCTATCCAGCTTACTCCAGCAAGGTGCGCGAGCAGCGCAAACCGGCAGAAACCGACGCCGCCAATGCCGGCCCGAAGCCGGGCCAGGGCTGAGCGAGCTCCAGCTTACGAGCTTTCATCCTTCGAGACGCGCCCGCGGCACTTCTCAGGGCGAGGGCTGTTGTAGCGGAAGGCCGAAAGCTCCCCTCACCCGCCATAACTCTTCACCAGCGAGCCGGCGACCAGCCCCCAGCCGTCGACCAGCACGAAGAAGATCAGCTTGAACGGCAGCGCCACCGTCACCGGCGGCAGCATCATCATGCCGACCGACATCAGGATCGAGGCGACCACGAGATCGATGATCAGGAAGGGCACGAACAGCAGGAAGCCGATCTCGAATGCGCGCCTGAGCTCCGAGATCATGAAGGCCGGCACCAGCACCTGGATCTGAATGTCCTCCGGACGCTCGGGCCTGGGCTCGCGCGACATCTCCATGAACAGCGCCAGATCCTTCTCGCGCACATGCTTCAGCATGAATTCGCGGAACGGCACGATGCCGCGCTCGAAGGCTTCCTGCGGCTGCATCTGGCCGGCGATCAGCGGCGCCCCGGCGACGCGATAGGCCTCCTTCAGGGTCGGCGCCATCACGAAACCAGTCAGGAACAGCGACAGCCCGATGATCACGGCATTTGGCGGCGCGGTCTGGGTGCCGATCGCCGAGCGAAGCAGCGACAGCACCACAGCGATGCGGGTGAACGAGGTCACCATGATCAGGATCGACGGCGCGAGCGACAGCACCGTGATCGCAGCGATGAGCTGGAGCGCCCGCTCGGTGACGCCGCCCTGACCGAGATCGAGCGAGAGCGTCTGGGCCTGCGCCACTGCGGCGACCCCGAGCAGGCTGAGCCCGGCAGCAGATCCCGCCAGCCAGCGCAAGCTCCGTCTTGTGGGTATCCGCCTGCCCATCATCCGCCCCTGCCCGAATCAAGACGCGGGCTCGCGGGAACGCTAGAGCAAGGCTCGGGGGCGGGCGAAGAGGCTTTCGGCGGCTATCCCCCGGCGCCTTCGCGTCGGGGGACAGACTCAGCCCTTCGGCTTGGGATCGCGTCCGAGCAGGCGGGCGAACTCGGCTTCGATCGCATCGACAGAGAACGGATCGTCCTCCGGCGGCTTGGTGGTCGGCTTCGGCTCGTCCGCGGGCTTGGCCTCGGCCGGCTTGGCGTCGGCAGGCTTGGCATCCGCAGGCTTGGCGTCCGTCGACTTGGACTCCGCAGGCTTCACCTGCGTCGGCTTGCCTTCCGCGGGCTTTTGCTCGTTCGGCTTTAGCTCATTCGGCTTGGGTTCGTTCTTGGCCGGCGCTTCGGCCTTGGCGGCACTCTCGACCTCGTCGAGCACGTCATCGAAGACTGGTGCGAACTTGGCGGGCTTGTGCGGCTCCGTGGCTGGGGCGGGCGGCGCCTGCTCCTTCGCCGGCTCGGGCTTCTTCTCGTCCGGCTTCGCAGGGCCCGGCACCGGCGGCTTCGGCGGCGCGAAGACCGGCGGCGCGACCAAAGGCGCCTCGGACGCGGCCGGACGGGCCGGCGCCGGCTTCAGCCCAAGCGCCATTTCGAGCTCGGCCTCCATGTCGAGTACCGGGCTTGCAGGCGTCGCTGCGGGAGCCTGCGGCTTGGCGACCACCGGAGGAGCCGGCTGCACCGGGAGCGGCGGCGGTGCGGGCTTGGGTGCCGGGGGCGCGTCAGGCTCGTTGCGCTGACCGGTCGCGCCCGGCCGCACCGCGGAGAACGGCCGCTTCAGCGCTTCTTCGAGCTGGCGGGCCATGTCGCCGAGCTCGCTCGCGCTGGCGGCCGGAGCCGGGTCGCGCGCCAGCGTCGCGCCGATACCCGCAGCTCCCGCGACGACAGCCGGAGGAATCGGGGTGGTCGGCGCCGGAGCCGGCCGCGGCGGTTGAGGCTGGATCTGCGGCTGCACGGCAGCACGCGGCGGAGGCGGCGGCGTCACCGGTCGCTGCGGCGGCACGGGCTCGATCGCGACGGCGGGCGTTGGCGCCGGGACCGGCGGCAGCGGGCGCGCCTCCTCGACAGGCTGCGGACGCGGCTCGGGCTCGAGCGCCAGCGGCCGCTCGGCCAGGCCTTCGCTCGGCAGCGGCACCGCGACACGTCCGCCGCTCCGCACGATATTGGTCTCGACCACGACGTCGGAGGCGCCGCCGATCATGACGAGATGCTCGACATTGTCGCGCCGCACCAGGATCAGCTGGCGCTGGCGGTCGAGATCGTAGACATCGACGACGCCCAGGCGCGGCTGGCGGGTACGTCCCCCGCCCTGGCCCTTGAACTTCAGCCGGCCGCCGCTCAAGCGCCGCAGGAAGAAGCCGAGCAGCGCAACCAGGAGCAGCACCACTGCGAAGGCGATGATCCAACGCAGGCCGGAGGAAAGTTCGAAGCCAAACAGAGTCTGCAAGGTCTGCCTCATGAAGCGACGCGACAGCCGCCGAACGCTCTTTGTAAGGGCGATCAGGCGGATAGACGGAGTTGGCTATACCATAAGCCCCGCCAGTTCGAGAAACATGGTTAGCAGATGGTTAACACCATCGTGCAGATCGCTGTGAATTAACCCGATCTTAACCATGCGCTCGGCAATAATTTCCCACTTCGGCTTGAGCCGGCGGGAGATTGGCAGCATGGCGAACAACGGCCTTGGCCTGATGGGAGCTCTGAAGACGCGCATGCACTGGCATCAGGCGCGCCAGAAGCTGCTCGCCGAGAACGTCACCAATGCCGATACGCCACGCTTCAAGCCGCACGACCTGAGGGCGCCATCCCCGGCCGGCGGCGGCATGACGCTGGCGCAGACCTCGCCGATGCATCTCGGTCTTTCCGGCCAGCGGAGCGGCTTCGACCCGCGAGATCCCAAGCGCTTCGAGACCACGCCGAGCGCCAACAGCGTCAATCTCGAGGACGAGATGATGAAGGTCGCGCAGAACCAGTCCGACTACCAGCTCGCCGCCTCGCTCTACAGCAAGAGCCTCGGGCTGATGAAGATCGCGATCGGCAAAGGTCGGTAATCGGGCCGGTAAGGAGCCGCACCATGGATCTGCTCAAGAGCCTCGCTGTCGCCGCCTCCGGCCTGAAGGGCCAGGCCGGCCGCATGCGCGTCATCGCCGAGAACCTCGCCAACGCCGATTCCTCGCCCGAGCGCGCCGGCGTCGATCCCTATCGCCGCAAGATCGTGACCTTCCAGGGCAAGCTCGACCGCGAGCTCGACGCGAAGGTCGTCGAGCTCGGCCGCGTCAGCCGCGACCGCAGCGATTTCAAAACGAAATACGACCCCGGCCACCCGGCGGCCGACGCCAGCGGCCAGGTTCGCATGCCCAATGTCAATTCGCTGATCGAGACGATGGACATGCGCGAGGCCCAGCGCAGCTACGAGGCCAACCTCAACGTCATCTCGTCCACGCGCCGGATGATCCAGCGCACCATCGACATCCTGCGCGCCTGATCTCGCACGGCTGAAGCGGAGCCAGACCAATGACCACCTCGAGCTTTGCGGCCGGCGCCTATGCCTCGATGCAGGGGATGGGCACGAGCGCCCTCCTGAAGAAGCCGGCCTCCGTCGGCGGCCCCGATGGCGTCGGCGCCGGCCTGCCCGACTTTTCGTCCCTCGTCAGCAAGGCGTTGGAATCGACCGCGCAGAGCGCCCGCCAGGCCGATATCCAGGCTGGCAACGTCGCCGCCGGCCGCTCCGACGTCGTCGACGTGGTCACGGCCGTCGCCGAGAGCGAGGCCGCGATCGAGACGCTGGTGGCGGTGCGCGATCGCGTCATCGCCGCCTATGAGGAAATCATGCGGATGCCGGTCTGACGACCGCCGTTTCACCCAACGCCGACCGGATCAGAGCCCATGACCTCCGCAGCCATTCTCGACGTCGCCCGCGACGGCATCGTCGTCTTCCTCAAGGCCGGCGCGCCGCTGATGCTGATCGCGCTCGTCGTCGGCCTCGTCGTCTCGCTCGTCCAGGCGCTGACCCAGATTCAGGAACAGACCCTGGTCTACGTCCCGAAGATCATCGCGGTCTTCGCTGCCCTCTTGCTGTTTTTGCCGTTCATGGGCGACGCCTTGGCGGGTTATATGGGCAGGGTCGCCGTCCGAATCGCCACGGGCGAATGAGTCCAGCGCCAGCCAGCGCCTCCTTGCTGCGGAGTCCGGCCGGCGCGCCTTGCTGGCGCAGGAACCGGGCCCGCCCGATGCAGATCGCCATCCTGCCCGAGATCAGCGCGCTGTTCGTGCTGGTCTTCGCGCGCGTCGGCACCCTGGTGATGCTGATGCCGGGCATCGGCGAACGCTTCATTCTCTCGCGCGGCCGGCTCTCCCTCGCCTTTTTCCTCGCCCTAGTGATCCTGCCGATGGCGCGCGGCACGATCACGATCCCGCAGGACCCGGCCGGGCTTGGCGGGTTGCTGATCAGCGAGATCATGGTCGGGCTGGTCATCGGCGCCAGCGTGCGCCTCTTGATGGGCGCGCTGCAGACGGCCGGCTTCATCATCGCCCAGACGCTCGGCCTCGGCTTTGCGATCACCGTCGACCCGACTGGCGGCCTGCAGAACCCCTCGCTCGCCAACTTCCTCTCGATGCTCGGCATCACCCTGATCCTGGCGGCCGACCTGCACCATCTCGCTCTTGCCGCGATCCATGAGAGCTATCGGCTGCTGCCCCCCGGCGGCTTCCCCGAGGTTGGCGACGTGATGACGCTCGCCGTGAAGGCGATGACGCAGGGCTTCTCCCTGGCGGTGCAGATTTCCGCACCCTTCATCGTCTTCGGCCTCCTGTTCAATCTCGGCCTCGGCGTGCTGGCGCGCTTGATGCCGCAACTCCAGGTCTTCTTCCTCGCCATCCCCGCCTCGATCCTCGGCGGCATGCTGGTGCTCCTTGCCGCCGTCGGAGTGATGATGGGCGTCTTCCTCGACGATCTCGGCGCGTTCCTGCGCCAGTTCATCGGCCTGTAGGGGCTCTGAGCGATGGCGGGAGACGTCGAGAACGAAGATCGCACAGAAGAACCGACCCAGCGAAAGCTCGACGAAGCCATCGAGAAAGGCGATGTCGCGCGCTCGCAGGAGATCGGCACCTTCTTCGTGCTCTGCGGCTTCACATTGGCGTTGCTGGTCGCCGCCGGCAGCTCGGCTCGCGACGCCGCGCTCTCGCTCCGCTCCTTCCTGATGAACGCCCATCAGGTCTCGGACGATGCGGGGGCCCTCTTCCACGTCACCAGCAAGGGCGTGATGACGGGCTTCGCCATCATGGCCCTGCCGCTCGGCTTCATCCTGATCGCGGCCTTCGCCGGTGCGCTGATCCAGCACAAGCCGCTCTGGACCACCGAGCCGCTGATGCCGAAATTCGACCGGATCTCGCCGATGGCCGGCGCCAAGCGCATCTTCGGCAAGGAGGCCTGGGTCAATTTCGCTAAGGGCCTCGCCAAGATCCTTCTGGTCGGGGTCGGCGTCTGGATCGTGCTCTGGGGCGAGCGCGACCGCCTGCAGGGCTTCGCCCAGATGGACGTGCACGCGCTGCTGCCGGCGGTACTGGTGTTGACCATCAAGCTGATGGCGAGCGTGCTCGCCATCTTCGCGATCATCGCCATCGGCGATTTCGGCTACCAGCGCTTCACCTGGTATCAGCGCCAGCGCATGACCAAGCAGGAGCTGAAGGACGAGTACAAAAACACCGAAGGCAATCCCGAGGTGAAGGCCAAGCTCCGGCAATTGCGAGCCCAGCGCGCCCGCTCACGCATGATGGCGCAGGTGCCGAAGGCGACGGTGATCATCACCAACCCGACCCACTACGCCGTCGCCCTGCAATACGAGAACGGCCAGGGCGCGCCGCTCTGCCTCGCCAAGGGCGTCGACGCGATCGCGCTCAAGATCCGCGAGGTTGCCGGCGAGCACAGCATCCCGATCGTCGAGAACCCGCCTCTGGCGCGCGCGCTCTACGCCACTGTCGACGTCGACGATGAAATTCCTGTCGAACACTATCAGGCGGTGGCGGAAGTCATCGGATACGTCTTGCGCCTGAAGCGTCGGCGCGCCTAACTCGCTGGTCGGGCAGGCCTCTCTACGCTATGCCCGCCGCCGACCCATCACCGACGGGCGACTGAAGGAAACGGACCCGCTGCAATGAGCGCAAGCACGGCACCGAGCGCGATCGACCGCTCCGACCGGCCCGGCCATGTCGGCATCATCCTGTTGGTCGCCGGCCTCCTGGTCGGCGCCGCCATCGCGCTCGGCTTCATCGCCAATGAATGGGCGCAGCCGCTGATCCTCGGCCTGCTCGCTTTGCTCTCGGTGGTCGGGGTGTTCTGCCTCTTCGCCTTCGCGATCGGACTGATCCAGTTCGCCGGACGCTCCGCCCGCAACGACCTGACCAAGGCGATCGTCGACGGCGCCGACGACGGCGTCGTCGTCACCGAGGGCGAGAACCGCATCGTCTACGCCAACGAGGCCTATCTTTCCTTCGCCGGCGCCCGCAACGCCAGCGAGATCGCCCCGGTCGAGCGGCTGTTCAAGGGCCGCGCCGAGGTCTCCGAGGCGATCTACCGCCTCGCCACCGCCGCCCGCGCCGGCCGTCGGCTCTCGGAGGAGATCAGGCTGGAGCCCGCCTTGAACGAGCGCGGCGCCGTCGGCTGGTACCGGGTGCGCGTGACGCCGATCACCCGCGCCGGCCGCCCGGCCTCTCTCTGGAGCGTCGCCGACGTCACGCCCGAGCGCGAGCGCCAGGAGAACGCCTTCCAGGAGCTCCAGCACGCGATCGACTATCTCGACCATGCGCCGGCCGGCTTCCTCTCCATCGATGCCGACAGCGAGGTGCCCTATCTCAACGCGACGCTGGCCGGCTGGCTCGACTACGACCTCGCCCGCTTCGGCTCCGGCGGCCTGCAACTCGAGGACATCGCCTCGCCCAACGCCGCGGCGCTGATCCAGGCCATTCGCGGCCAGCCCGGCGATGTCCGCATCGAGGTGCTCGACGTCGACCTGCGCCGCCGCAACGGCCAGTCGCTGCCCGTCCGGCTGCATCATCAGGTCGCCTTCGGTCAGGACGGGCGCGCCGGCGCCTCGCGCACCCTCGTCCTCAACCGGGCTGCCGGCGAGGCCGGCGCCGATCGTCACACCGACGCCGAGGCGCGCTTCGCCCGCTTCTTCCATGCGACGCCGATGGCGATCGCGACCGTCGACCGCAATGGCGCGATCCTGCGCTCGAACGCCGCCTTCACCCGCCTGATGCAGGGTGGCGCGCAACCGGCGACGATACAGGAGCTGGTCAACGGCAACGGCGCTCTCGCCCAGGCCTTCGACGCGGCGCTCGCCGGCAAGGGCGAGATCGCCCCGCTCGACGTCGCACTCACCGGCGAGGATGGCCGCTCGGCCCGGCTCTATCTCTCGCCGGTTCCGGCCAGCGAAGACGCCGATGGCGAGCGCGCCATCGTCTATGCGCTGGAGACCACCGCCGAGCGCAAGCTCAAGGACAACATGGACCAGGCCGGCAAGATGCAGGCGGTCGGCCAGCTCGCCGGCGGCATTGCGCACGACTTCAACAACGTGCTGCAGGTCATCATCAACGCCTCGGAATTCCTGCTCGCCAGCCACAAGCCGACCGATCCGTCCTTCCCGGACATCATGCAGATCAAGCAGAACGCCTACCGGGCGGCTTCGCTGGTCCGGCAGTTGCTCGCTTTCTCACGCCGCCAGACGCTGCGCCCGCAGGTGCTGGCGCTCGGCGACGTGCTCTCCGATCTCTCGCTGATGCTGAAGCGCGTCGTCGCCGACAAGATCTCGCTCGACGTCCGCCAGGGCCGCGATCTCTGGCCGGTCAAGGCCGATCTCGGCCAGCTCGAGCAGGTCGTGGTCAACCTCGCCGTCAACGCCCGCGACGCCATGCAGGACGGCGGCAAGCTGCAGGTGCGCACCCGCAACGTGCCGGCGGCCGAGGTCGGCGAGCTCGGCTATGACAGCCTGCCGGCGGCCGACTATGTCCAGCTCGAGGTCGAGGACAGCGGCACCGGCATCCCGCAGGAGCATCTGGAAAAGATCTTCGAGCCGTTCTTCACCACCAAGGAGGTCGGCAAGGGCACCGGCCTCGGCCTCTCCATGGTCTACGGCATCGTCAAGCAGACCGGCGGCTTCGTCTTCTGCGACTCTGTCGTCGGCCGCGGCACCAATTTCCGCATTTTCCTGCCGCGCTACATCCCGACCGAGGAAGACATCGCCGCCGAGGCGGCCGCCAGGGAGGCACCGAAGAAGGCCGCCGCCGACCATACCGGCGCCGGCGTCATCCTCCTGGTCGAGGACGAGGACGCCGTGCGCGCCCTCAACGCCCGCATGCTGGTCTCGCGCGGCTACACCGTCCACGAGGCCGCCTCCGGCGTCGAGGCGCTCGACCAGTTCCAGAAGCACGAGGGCAAGATCGACCTCGTCATCTCCGACGTGGTCATGCCCGAGATGGATGGCCCGACCCTGCTCGGCGAACTGCGCAAGCGCAGCCCCGCCACCAAGGTCGTCTTCGTCTCCGGCTATGCCGAGGAGGCCTTCCGCAAGAACCTTCCCGAAGGGGAGGATTTCCACTTCCTGCCCAAGCCTTTCACGATGAAGCAACTCGTCGAGACGGTGAAGGCGGCGATGGCCTGAACAATTGCGGCGAACCCGGTTTCGCCGGCGATGCGCTCAGCACTCATGGGCCCGCGCCGACATGGCGGCGCAGGCTGACCGGTGAGCGCCTCAGGCCTTCTGAGCCCGAATCAACATATGCGGGCGGAAGCGCGGGAACAGGTATTCGAAGCTCCGGAACGGCAGCTTTTTCAGGCTCTCCGACGGGCTCTGCCAGAGCATCTCGACCTCGACGAGCTTCAAGCCGGCCTCGGCGAGGCACGCTTCCAGCTCCGGCCGCGTATACTCACGCCTGTGGACGTATTCATGCGCGAAGTCGACCTCGGCGAAGAGGTCCTTCGGCAAGGCGACGATCGAACGGTTGAAGATCAGCTTCAAGATGTTCCTGAACCGCGCGAAATTGTCGGTGGTGATGAAGATCTGGCCGTTATCGGACAGTGCCGAGCGCAGCTTGCGCAGGATCTTGGTCGGGTCGGTTCGCAGATGCTCGATATTGTCGAACCAGAACACCGCATCGACCCCGTCAAGCGGCGAGACCCAGTCCGGCGCCGAGATGTCGCCGGCGAACATCCCGGCGAAATTTCCGTAGAGATCGTGCTCGATCGCCAGAGTCTCGGCGAAATCAACGACGAAGACAGAGGCGTCGAGGTGTTTCTGGACGATCTCCTCGACGAAAGCTCCGCCAGCTCCCAAGGACAAGACACGAGGACTGCGCCCGAGCGCGCCGAGAGCCATATTCGCAGAGCGATACTGCCGGTAGAAACTGCTCTCGAAGTAGGATTTCATATGGAATTTGCGTTTTTCCAGATCGATGGACGACCTGAATTCGTTCGGCGACAGCGCGTTCATGCAGCGCGACCTTCTGAGCAACCACCATCAAGCTGATAGCGCAGGTACATTAAATAATTGCCTCCCGACTCGTAGAATTGACGGGGCTTCGGATAACGATTTTGCATCTTTGACAGGCACCTGATCAGATGCCGGACTTGCCCCGATTACATTTTGGAACGAAGGCACAAGGATCAGCCGCGCTCCGCCAGCATTACCAAGAGTTCATGCAGCGGACAGGCGCCCCATGCGGCGCGGCCTGTAGAGTCGCACGCCGTCGATAGCGCTGCGCCGTGGTGACCAATGAAACGTTATGCGATCATAGCCCTTCTGGTGGCTGTCGCCGTTTTCGCCACCTATCGTCTTGTCAGGCCGCAGGACGGCCCGCAGCAGGCCCATGCCGAGCGCCGTGCCGGCCCGATCGCAAGCCCGGTCACGACCGTCCTCGCTGGCCGCGCCGACATTCCGGTGACGCGCCGCTCGATCGGCTTCGCCGAGCCGGTCGCCATCGTCGCGGTCAAGTCACGCCTCGACGGCGTCATTGCCGACCAGCACGTCAAGGAAGGCCAGGAGGTCAAGCAGGGCGACCTGCTCTTCTCTCTCGACGATCGCGAACTCAAGGCCCAGGTCGCCCGCGACGAGGCCAATGTCGAGCGCGACAAGGCGACAGTGGCGCAGAAGCGCGCCGATCTCGCCCGCCAGAAGAGCCTGGTCGACAAGGGCGCCGGCACCCAGCAGGCGCTCGACCAGGCGACCGCCGACGAAGCTGTCGCCACCGCCGCCGTCAAGGCCGACGAGGCCACGCTGGCGCTCGACCGCGTCCGGCTCGGCTACACCACAATCACCGCCCCGATCTCCGGCCGGCTCGGCGCGATCACCGCGACGCCCGGCAATGCGGTGCGCGCCAACGACGCCAGCAGCAATCTCGTGACGGTGACCGAGCTCGCCCCGATCCGTGTCACCTTCACCCTCCCCGAGCGCGACCTGACCCTGCTGCAAACGGCGGCCAAGGCCACGACGCCGGCCAAGGTCACTGCCTACGCCTCCGGCACGCGCGAGGAGCTCGCCACCGGCGATCTCTCATTCATCGATTCCGCCGTCGACATTCCCTCGGGCACAGTCAGTGTGAAAGCCCTGTTCACCAACGAGCCGCACCGGCTGTGGCCAGGACAATATGTCGATGTCGTCATCCAGCTCGGCATGCTGCCGGGCTCCGTCACCGTGCCCTCGGTCGCCCTTCAGGAGGGGCAGAAGGGCCCGTTCGTCTACGTCGCCAAGCCCGACGACACGGTCGAGGCCAGGCCCGTCAAGGTCGCCTCCAATGAGAACGGCGTCGTCGCGATCGCCTCGGGCCTGGCGCAGGACGAGAGGGTCGTCACCGAAGGCCAGTCGCGGCTTTCGCCCGGGGCGAAGATCAGGTTGACCGCCCCGCAAACCGCCAAGCCGTGAGGACGCTCCATGTCGGTCTCGGCCTTCTGCATTCGCCATCCCGTCGCGACGATCCTGATGTCGTGCGCGCTGATTCTCGGCGGACTGTTCGCCTGGCGCTCGCTGCCGGTCGCGGCGCTGCCGCGCGCCGAATTCCCGGTCGTCAACGTTTCCGCCCAATTGCCCGGCGCCTCGCCCGAGATCATGGCGACCTCGGTGGCGACGCCGCTGATCAAGCAGTTCGCCACCATCGCCGGCATTGATTCGATCGCGACCACCAACGCGCTCGGCTCGACCTCGATCGCGATCCAGTTCGCGCTCGATCGCGACATCGACGCGGCGGCGGCAGATGTCCAGGCTGCGATCGCCCGCACCCAGCGGCAGCTGCCGGCCGACATGACGACGCCGCCGAGCTACCGCAAGTTCAACCCGGCCGACGCTCCGATCCTGCTGCTCGCGCTGAAGAGCGAGGTCACCCCGCTCTCCAAGATCGACGGCTTCGTCCAGCAGGTGCTGTCGCCGACGCTCTCCACCGTCGAGGGCGTGGCGCAGGTCCAGATCTTCGGCAGCCAGAAATACGCGGTGCGCATCCAGGTCGACCCGACCGCGCTCGCCGCCCGCGGCATCGGCATCAACGAATTGCAGGCGGCGATCACCGCCGCCAACGTCAACACCCCGGTCGGCACCATGCAGTCCGGCCCGCAGCAATTGACGCTGGAGGCGCAGACCCAGCTCGCCGACGCCGCCCATTTCGCCGACATCATCATCGCCACCCGCGACGGCCGCCCGGTCCGGCTCGGCGACGTCGCCAAGGTGATCGACTCGGTCGAGAACCTGCAGCTCGCCAGCTGGTATGACGGCTCGCGCGCCCTCGTCGTCGCGGTCTTCCGCCAGCCCGACGCCAACACGGTCGAGGTCGTCGACCGGGTCAAGACGGCGATCGGCCAGATGCAGTCGCTGCTGCCGCCAGCGACGACGCTCGGCCTGCTCAACGATCGCTCCGCCTCGATCCGTCACGCGGTCGAGGACGTGCAGTTTACCCTCGGCCTGACGATCGTGCTCGTCGTCGCCGTGATCTTCCTGTTCCTGCGCCGCTTCACCGCGACGCTGATCCCGGCGGTGGCGGTGCCGATCTCGCTGATCGCGACCCTGGGCGCGATGTATCTGCTCGATTTCTCGATCGACAACATCTCGCTGCTCGGCCTGACGCTCGCCGTCGGCCTCGTCGTCGACGACGCCATCGTGATGCTGGAGAACATCGTGCGCCATATGGAGGAGGACGGGCTCTCCGCCTTCGACGCGGCGCTGAAAGGCTCGAGCGAGATCGGCTTCACCATCATCTCGATCTCGCTCTCGCTGGTCGCGGTCTTCATCCCCGTGCTGCTCATGGGCGGCGTGATCGGGCGCGTCTTCAACGAGTTCGCGGTGGTCGTCACCGTCGCCATCCTCGCCTCGGCCTTCGTCTCGCTGACGCTGACGCCGATGATGTGCGCCCGGCTCGGCGCCAGCGCCGCCGGCCATGGCGCCGGCGGCGGCAAGGACCGGCTCGCCTTCCTCGAACGCGGCTTCGACGCCCTGCTCGGCGCCTATCGCGCCGGGCTCGACCTCAGCCTGACATACCGCCGCACCGTGCTGATGATCTTCCTCGCCAGCGTCGCCGCCAGCGCCTGGCTGGTGATGACCGTGCCCAAGGGCTTCTTCCCGCAGGAGGACATCGGCCAGCTCCAGGTCGCGACCGAGGCGCGCCAGGACATCTCCTTCGAGGCGATGTCAGGTCTTCAGCAGAAGGTCGAGGAGGTCTTCCGGGCCTCGCCCTATGTCGCCCATGTCGCCTCGACCATCGGCTCCGGCGGCCAGTCGAGCAGCCTCAATGCCGGACGGCTCTTCGTCGAATTGAAGCCGAAGGACGAGCGGCCGCCCCTGCAGCAGATGCTCGCCGATCTGCGCCGCCAGCTCGCCGCCATTCCGGGTATCGCGACCTATATGTCGCCGGTCCAGAACCTCAACATCGGCGCGCGCTCCTCGAAAAGCCAGTACCAGTTCGTGATGCAGTCGATCGATCAGGCCGCGCTCTCCGACTGGTCCGGCAAGATGCTGGAGGCGCTGCAGCACGACCCGCTCTTCGTCGACGTCACCACCGACCTGCAGAACAAGGCCCTGCTCGCCAATCTCGTCGTCGATCGGGCCAAGGCGCAGTCGCTCGGCATCAGCGCCGATGTGCTGCGCTCCAGTCTCTATTCCGGCTTCGGCGTGCGCCAGATCTCGACGATCTACACCACCAGCGACAGCTACCAGGTCATCATCGAGTTCAATCCCGACATCCAGTGGTCGAACGACCGGCTCGACCAGGTCCGCTTCCGCTCCTCCTCCGGCGCGCTCGTCCCGCTCGGCACCTTCGCCCGGATCGAGCGCAAGGCCGGCCCGCTCACGGTCAACCAGCTCGGCCAGCTTCCGGCCGTCACCCTCTCCTTCAACCTCCCGGCCGGCCGCGCGCTCGGCGAGGCAGTACAGCGCATCGACGCGATCAAGGCAGAACTCGGCCTGCCCGCCCAGATCGGCACCAGCTTCGCCGGCGTCGCCAAGACCTTCGAGCAGTCGCTCGGCAATCAGGGCCTGCTGATCGCCGGCGCGGTGCTGACGATCTACATCGTGCTCGGCATCCTCTATGAGAGCTTCATCCACCCGCTGACCATCCTGACCGGCCTGCCGGCGGCGGCGCTCGGCGCACTGCTGACGCTGAAGCTCTTCGGCCTCGACCTTTCGGTCATCGCCGTGATCGGGCTGCTGATGCTGATCGGCATCGTCAAGAAGAACGCGATCATGATGATCGATGTCGCGCTCGAATTGCAGCGCGCCGGCGAACCGCCCGACCGCGCGATCCGCGAAGCCTGCCTGCGTCGCTTCCGGCCGATCATGATGACGACGCTGGCCGCGATCCTCGGCGCCCTGCCGATCGCGATCGGCGCTGGCGCCAGCGCCGAACTGCGCCAGCCGCTCGGCCTCGCCGTGGTCGGCGGGCTGATCGTCTCGCAGGTGCTGACGCTGTTCATCACCCCGGTGATCTTCCTGTTCATGGAAGGGCTCTCGCGGCGGCTGGGCGGCAAGGGAGCAACGGCGCCGACGGTCGCGACCGATATCGGCAAGGCGGCCTGACGGCTCAACCGGCGAAGGTCACGCCCGCCTCCCGCGCTTCCAGGCGGATCAGGCGGCAATCCTTCACCGCCGCCTGCCGGTGCATCATGGCCTCGCGATAGATCGGATCGCGGAACATCGCGGCGAAGGCCTCGACGCTCGGATATTCCGCAATGAAGCAGATGTCCCAGCGCTCGCCCTCCGGGCCGATCAGCACCTGCTCGAAGCCGCCGCGCCAGAGGATGCGCCCGCCGAGCCGGGCAAGCACCGGCGCGCTGATCCGGCCATAGTTGGCAAAGGCCTCGCGGCCACCGCCACGCAGCCCGTCCGGATACTGCGCCTCGGCATGGAGCCGGATCAGGTTCAGCATCTGCACCGGGCCCGGCCGATCATCGGCGCGGAAGGCGGCGAAGGCCTCGCGGCTGAAGCTCGTATGGTTGCTCATACCCGCTCCCCTCAACCAGCCTTGGCGACCAGCGACCAGTCGCCGGAGTAGACCGGCTGCCGCCGCGCCATCCAGGCGTCGAGTCCCTCACGCAGATCGGCCGTCGGCACGACACGGGCGAACTGCTCGCTCTCGATCAGCAGCCCCTCGGCAATGCCTGTGTTGATGCCACGTGTCACCGCCGTGAGGATGCTCGCCGCCGCCAAAGAGGAATGCCGCAGGATGCGCGCCGCCAGCTCATGCGCTGCCGGCAGCAGCTCCTCATGCGGCACCACCGCATTGATCAGCCCCAGCTCCAGCGCACGCTGCGGCGTGAAGGGATCGCCGGTCAGCAGCAGCTCCATGGCGCGCTTGCGGCCGGCAAGGCGCGGCAGGCGCTGCGTCCCGCCGAAGGTCGGCGGCATGCCGAGGTTGATCTCCGGCTTGGCGAACATCGCCCGCTCGCTGGCGATGGCGAGCGGCACCGCCTCGGTGACCTCGCAGCCGCCGCCATAGGCGAGCCCGTTCACCGCCGCGATCACCGGCTTGCCGAAGGCTTCCAGCCGCGCCGTCAGTGTCTGCCCGCGGCGGACGAAATCGCGCACCGCCTGCTCCGGCCCGGCCGCGACGCTCCGCGAGAACTCGTGGATGTCGCCACCGGCGGAGAAGGCCCGCTCGCCCGCTCCGGTCAGGATCACCGCGCGGATGGACGGGTCGACCTCGATCGCGTCGAGGATTTCGAGCAGGCGATCGATCAGCCCGTAGCTCAGCGCATTCAGCTTCTCGGGCCGATTCAGCGTCAGCGTCGCGACCGCCTCGCGCTGTTGAATCAAGATGGGATCATTGTCGGGCATGGCCTTGGCGTCCTTCCGGTTTCAGCTGTCGGAAGGCTGCGCCCCAGGCTTGACGATGTATACTACCTATACGGTATACATGAGGCATGGCCGAACCCGACAGCCCGACCCGCAAGCGCATCATCGAGGCCGCCAGCAAGCTCTTCTATGGCGAGGGCATCCGCGCCGTCAGCGTCGACGCCGTTGCTGAGAAGGCCGGCGTCACCAAGCGCACGCTCTATTATCATTTCGAGAGCAAGGACGAACTCGTCGCGGCCTATCTCGAGGCTCGCGACCAGCCCAATCTCAAGCTGATGGCCGGCTGGTTCGACAAGGCCGAAGGCGCTTTGCCGCAGAAGATCGAGGCGATCTTCCAGAACCTGGCGCACTCGGCCCGCCATCCGCGCTGGAAGGGCTGCGGCTTCCTGCGCACCGCCGCCGAGCTCGCCAACCTGCCCGGCCACCCCGCGATCAGGATTGGCGCGCGCCACAAGGCCGGCTTCGAGCGCTGGCTCGCCGGCGCCTGCGCCGATCACGGCGCGACCTCGCCCGACGAGCTCGCCCGCCAGGTCGTGCTGCTGATGGACGGCGCCTTCTCGGTCATGCTCGTCCACCGCGACCCGGCCTATGTCGAGGCCGCCGGCCGCGCCGCCGCCGCACTGGCTTCAACAGCGCAAAGCCAGCCGGTTTGATCGACGCCGAACCGCCCTCTATCGTGCCGCCCATGACGCAAAGGCCGGTCCTCGCCTACACGCTGCTGCTGCTCGTGCAGACGGCCTGCGCACTGGTGATCCTCTTCTATATCCACGCCATCTTCCGCATCCTGGTCGAGCATATCGGCGAGCAGCAGCCGCTGCCGACCGGCATCCTGATCCAGGTCGTCGCCGTGACGTTTCTGGGCCAAATCTGCTATTGGACTCGGCTTTACCGCCTGCCGGTGCCGGAGGGCTTCCGCAACCTGCCTCTCGGGCATTTTCTAGCTTTCGCTGCCCGCCTCGGCGCGATCGTCGGCGGCGCGCTCGCCTCGCTCTATTTCCTGCGTCACCTGCCGGAGCTGACGAAGCTCGGCTACAGCTTCGGCTTGTTCTGGCGCTCGGGCCTGCTCCTCGCGATCGTGTTCGCGCTGTATTGCTATACGCTGGAACTGGAGCGGCTCGCCGCCGCCTGGCAGGCCGATCCGGAGGAAGGCGCCGATCTGCCGGCAGCTCCGCCCTCGTCAGGCACGCAGACGCGCGAACCAGAGCTTCACCCCGCGCAGCCGCTCACGCATCGTCCGCACTAGCGCGACCGCCCTTTGCCAGGCGGCGCTCGCCTTGATCCGCCCGATCACCACCTGCCGGATCGCGTCGACCCAGCCCATGATCCGCGCGAACCAGGGGATGGTCAGGAGTTGCGCCCGACCGGCATGATAGACGCGCTCGACCAGCAGGAAGCCGGCGAGATGGCCGATCGCCGTGGTGACGATGCCGGCCGTGAATGCCCCGCGCGCCAGGAACAGCAACCCGAGCAGCTTCAGCGGCTCGACGATGGCGAAGGGAATCGCCAGCGCCACCAGCGCGCCATAGGGCGGCAGCCGCCCGATCGCCTCCTCCAGCCGCGCCACCAGCCTGAGCGAGGCGAACCAGGCGATCAGCGGCCGGTAGAGCGGCCGCAGCAATTCGTCGAGCAGAATGACGAGCCCGACGATGAGATCGAGCGGGATGAGGAGAAGCTTGATCAGGGACTTGCGCATCAGCTTCGAGGCTCTGAGATCAGGCTGCTTTCACGCTGTCCTAGCACAACCGGCACGCGCCGGAACAAGAACAAAAAAAGAACTTGCGTGAGAGAACAAACCGTGACCATAGTCATCCCCATGGCGCGGATTGAGATGTGGTCGCGCCCCTGCCATAAGGAGCGCACGTCGTGAATCAGGCGAATCTCAGGCTGGTGGAAGGCTCTTCGATGGACAAGGCCAAGGCGCTCGATGCGGCGCTCTCGCAGATCGAACGGGCTTTCGGCAAGGGCTCGATCATGCGCCTGGGCAAGAACCAGCAGGCGATCGAGATCGAGACGGTCTCGACCGGCTCGCTCGGCCTCGACATCGCGCTCGGCGTCGGCGGCTTGCCCCGCGGCCGCGTCGTCGAGATCTACGGGCCTGAATCCTCGGGCAAGACCACGCTCGCGCTCCACACCATCGCCGAGTCGCAAAAGAAGGGCGGCGTCTGCGCCTTCGTCGATGCCGAGCATGCGCTCGACCCGGTCTATGCCCGCAAGCTCGGCGTCAACCTCGACGACCTCTTGATCTCCCAGCCCGACACCGGCGAGCAGGCGCTCGAGATCACCGACACGCTGGTCCGTTCCGGCGCGATCGACGTGCTCGTCGTCGACTCCGTCGCGGCGCTGACGCCGCGCGCCGAGATCGAGGGCGAGATGGGCGACAACCAGCCTGGCCTGCAGGCCCGCCTGATGAGCCAGGCGCTGCGCAAGCTCACCGCTTCGATCTCGCGCTCGAACTGCATGGTCATCTTCATCAACCAGATCCGGATGAAGATCGGCGTCATGTACGGCAGCCCCGAGACCACCACCGGCGGCAATGCGCTCAAGTTCTACGCCTCGGTGCGCCTCGACATCCGCCGCGTCTCGACGCTGAAGGAGCGCGACGAGGCGACCGGCAACCAGGTCCGCGTCAAGGTCGTCAAGAACAAGGTCGCGCCGCCCTTCAAGCAGGTCGAGTTCGACATCATGTTCGGCGAAGGCATCTCGAAGGCCGGCGAGCTCGTCGATCTCGGCGTCAAGGCCGGCATCGTCGAGAAATCCGGCGCCTGGTTCTCCTTCGACAGCCAGCGCCTCGGCCAGGGCCGTGAGAACGCCAAGAGCTTCCTCAGGGCCAACCCCGACGTCGCCGCCAAGATCGAGACGACCATTCGCCAGAATTCCGGCCTTGTCGCCGAGCGCATCCTGGAGAACGCCGACCCGACCGCCGAGGATCTCGACGAGGGCGAGGCCTGAGCCTTCAAACGCAGGCGTTCAATCATTAGATCGACGGGCGGCCTTCGGGTCGCCCGTTTCTGTTTGTGGTCAGCAGCTTGCCGCGCCTGCGAACTATGCAGGCCCTTTCTGGACAGGCATAAGTGCGCTGACTAGAACCCTTTCAGCCCTGCCGGCGCTTGCCGGCCCCATGCTTTAACCAGAGCCAAGATTGCGATGAGCGGCGTCAACGAGATCAGGTCGACCTTCCTCGATTACTTCAAGGCGAATGGCCACGAGGTGGTGCCGTCGAGCCCGCTCGTGCCGCGCAACGACCCGACCTTGATGTTCGCCAATTCCGGCATGGTGCAGTTCAAGAACGTCTTCACCGGTCAGGAGAAGCGCCCCTATGCCCGCGCCACCACGGCGCAGAAATGCGTGCGTGCCGGCGGTAAGCACAACGACCTCGACAATGTCGGCTACACCGCCCGCCACCACACCTTCTTCGAGATGCTGGGGAATTTCTCCTTCGGCGACTATTTCAAGGAACAGGCGATCACCCACGCCTGGACCCTGGTCACCCGCGAATTCGGCCTGCCCAAGGACAAGCTGACCGTCACGGTCTACTCCGAGGACGACGAGGCGCACACGCTCTGGAAGAAGATCGCCGGCCTGCCGGATTCGCGCATCATCCGCATCGCGACCTCCGACAATTTCTGGCGCATGGGCGATGTCGGCCCCTGCGGTCCCTGCTCCGAGATCTTCTATGACCATGGCGACCACATCCCCGGCGGCCCTCCGGGTTCGCCCGACGAGGATGGCGACCGCTTCATCGAGATCTGGAACCTCGTGTTCATGCAGTATGAGGAAGCGGCGGGCGGCATTCGCACCAACCTGCCCCGGCCCTCGATCGACACCGGCATGGGCCTCGAGCGCATCGCCGCCGTGCTCCAGGGCACGCATGACAATTATTCGATCGACCTGTTCGCGACGCTGATCCGCACCATCGCCGATCTGACCAACGTCCCCTCGGACGGGCCGATGAGCGCGAGCCACCGCGTCATCGCCGACCATCTGCGCTGCTCCGCCTTCCTGATCGCCGACGGCGTGCTGCCCTCGAACGAGGGCCGCGGCTATGTGCTGCGCCGGATCATGCGCCGCGGCATGCGCCATGCGCAGCTGCTCGGTGCCAAGGACCCGCTGATGCACAAGCTGGTGCCGGCCCTGGTGCGCGAAATGGGCCAGGCCTATCCCGAGCTGATCCGGGCCGAGGCGCTGATCTCGGAAACGCTGAAGCTGGAGGAGACCCGCTTCCGCACCACCTTGGCGCGCGGCCTCTCCATCCTCGACCAGGAGGCTCAGAGCCTGGGCTCCGGCGACAAGCTCAAGGGCGACGTCGCCTTCACGCTCTACGACACCTATGGCTTCCCGCTCGACCTGACCCAGGACGCACTGCGCGCCCGTGGCGTCGGCGTCGACATCGAGGGCTTCGATGCGGCGATGGCGCAGCAGAAGGCCAAGGCGCGCGCCGCCTGGGCCGGCACCGGCGAGGCCGCTACCGAGACGCTCTGGTTCCCGCTGCGCGAGCGCGTCGGCGCGACCGAGTTCCTCGGCTACGACACCGAGAGCGCCGAGGGCGTGGTCACCGCTCTGGTCAAGGACAATGCCGAGGTCGCAACGCTGAGAGAAGGCGAGAGCGGCATCGTCATTCTCAACCAGACGCCGTTCTACGGCGAATCCGGCGGCCAGGTCGGCGATACCGGCACAATCGCCGGCAACGGCTTCAAGGCCGAGGTCACCGACGTCCAGAAGAAGCTCGGCGACGTCTTCGCCCATCAGGTCAAGGTCGTCTCCGGTGTGATCGAGATCGGCAAGCCGGCCGAACTGACCGTCGACCATGCTCGCCGAGGTGGCATCAGGGCCAATCACTCGGCCACCCATTTGCTGCACGAGGCACTGCGCCGCGTGCTCGGCGACCATGTCGCGCAGAAGGGCTCCCTGGTGCAGCCTGAGCGCCTGCGCTTCGATTTCAGCCATC
Source organism: Rhizobiales bacterium 2SD (assembly GCA_005502805.1). Taxonomy (GTDB): domain Bacteria; phylum Pseudomonadota; class Alphaproteobacteria; order Rhizobiales; family Beijerinckiaceae; genus Allobosea. Next base: position 278,949 of record SCMY01000007.1, read on the forward strand.
CCAAGCCGATCTCGCGCGAGGAGCTGGCCAAGGTCGAGGAGATGGCGAACAAGCTCGTGCTGCAGAACGAGCCGATCACCACCAAGCTGATGTCGGTCGACGACGCGATCGCCTCCGGCGCGCGGGCGCTGTTCGGCGAGAAATATGGCGACGAGGTCCGCGTGGTGTCGATGGGCACCGACCGTGACTCCGATACGCCAAAAACCTTCTCGGTCGAGCTCTGCGGCGGCACCCATGCCAGCCGCACCGGCGACATCGGCCTCGTCGCGGTGCTCTCCGAGGCCGGCGTCGCAGCCGGCGTGCGCCGGCTCGAAGCGCTCACCGGCGAGGCGGCCCGTCGCCATCTGCGCGAGGAGAGCGTCGCGCTCGACGAGATGGCCGGCCTGCTGAAGGCGCCGATCGCCGAATTGCCGGGGCGCGTCGCGACTCTGGTCGAGGAACGCCGCAAGCTCGAGCGCGAGCTCAGCGAGGCCCGCAAGAAGCTCGCCATGGGTGGCGGCGGCGAAGCCAGTGATCCGATCCGCGAGGTCGCCGGCGCCAAGCTCCTGGCTCGCGCCGTGACCGGCGTCGAGATGAAGGACCTGAAGAGCCTGGCCGACGAGGCCAAGGCCCGCGTCGGCTCCGGCGTCGTCGCCATCGTCGGCGTCGCCGAGGATGGCAAGGCCGGCGTCGTCGTCGGCGTCACGCCCGACTTGACCGAGCGCTTCGATGCGGTCGCGCTCGTGCGTGCGGCCTCCGAGCGCCTCGGCGGCAAGGGCGGCGGTGGCCGCCGCGACATGGCCCAGGCCGGCGGACCGGACGGCGCCCAGGCTGAAGCCGCGCTCGACGCTGTCGCCGCAGCGATGGGCTGACGCTCAGATGGCGCCCGCCCCGCAGCTTGCGACAACGAGCTGGCGGCGGCGGGCGCATCTGATCATCGACCGCGGCGCAGGCGACGATCTTTCGGCTAGGCTCGTCCATGGCGGCCTGGTCGCGCTGATCCTGATCAACATCACCGCGCTGGTGTTGGAATCGGTGCCCAGTCTCGCGGCCTCCCATAGCCGCGTCTTCCACTGGATCGAGCTCGTCTCGGCCGTGCTGTTCACCCTCGAATATGCGGTCCGGCTCTGGGTCGCCCCCGAACATGCGCGCTATCGCGGCTTGAGCGACGAGGCAGCTCGGCGCGCATATGTGCTGTCGCCGCCGGCGCTGCTCGACTTCCTCGCCACCGTGCCGCTCTACACCGCCCTGCTCGGCTATGGCGACCTCAAGATCCTGCTGCTGTTCCGGTTGCTGCGCTTCTTCAAGCTCGGACGCTATTCGCCCGGCATGGCCTCGCTGGGCGCGGCGCTCCATGCCGAACGCAAGGCACTTGCCGCCTGCATCGTCATCCTGATCGGCGTCATGCTGCTCTCGGCGACCGCGATGCATTTCGTCGAACACGATGTCCAGCCGGACAAGTTCGGCACCATCCCCGACGCGATGTGGTGGGCGATCGTGACGCTGACCACGGTCGGCTATGGCGATGCGTTTCCGGTGAGCCCGCTCGGCAAGGTCGTGGCGTCGCTGACCGCGGTGATGGGCCTCGTCATGCTGGCGCTGCCGGTCGGCATCATCGCCACCGCTTTCGCCCAGGAGATCCACCGGCGGGAGTTCGTCGTCACCTGGAGCATGCTGGCGCGCGTGCCATTGTTCAGCGGCCTCAACGCCGCCGAGATCGCCGAGATCATGCATGCGCTGCGCGCCCGCACCGTGCGCGGTGGCGGCGTCGTGCTGCGCCCGCACGAACCAGCCCACTCGCTCTATTTCGTCGCCAGCGGCGAGGTCGAGATCACCGAGGTGGATGGCAGCCGGCGGCTCGACGAAGGCTGCTATTTCGGCGAGCTCTGCCTGACCGAACTTGCCGTGGCCGAAGGCGGGATCGCCGTGCGCGCCACCGTCGCGACCAAGCTGCTCGTCCTTGATCCTGCCGACTTTCGCCTGCTCATGCTGCGCCACCCGGAACTGGCCGCCCATCTCCATCGACTTGCAGCAGCATGATGCCGACCCGCCGCACGATCCTCGCCCTGCTCCTCGGCGCAGGCAGCCCCGCCATCGCGCAGCAACCGCGGCCACAGCAGCGCGCGCCGCAAGGCCCGAGCCTGTCGGCGCCGCGCACGCTGATGGCCGGCGCGATGGCGACCGCCTTCGTCAGCCGCGCCCCGGCCAATGCCCGCCTCGCCATCTGCAGGCCCACCGATCCACCGGACGCGGCGATCGTCGCTTCGCCGCTCGGCCAGGCGACGGTGCTGTCGCTGCCGGCTCCGGGCGAAGTCGGCACTTATGAATGGCGCCTGCTCGGCGAGAACGACGGAAAACCGGTGATCCTGCTGCGCCAGCCGCTGATAACGACTGCCCCGAGCGCAACGCTCGCCGCCCCTTCTCGCGTCGCCCGCGGCAATCCCTTGCCGGTGCGCGGCATCGGCCCCAATGGCGACCGCGACCGCGTCGTGCTGGTGAAGCCGGATGCGCCGCCCGACGCGCAGGGGCCGAATTTCTTTCCGGCCGAGAATGTCGAGAGCACGCTGGAGGCGCCGGCCGAGCCCGGCACTTACGAGCTACGCTATGTGATGGACGCTCCCCTCACCGGCCCGCGCGTGCTGGCGCGGCGCGAGGTCATGGTCGAATAGCGCTCAATCATGGTCCGGATGCTGGCGCGAGCGATAAGCCGGCAGCTCATCCGCCGGGATGTCGTCCTCCGTCCGCGTGCCTTGCAGGCTGCAGAATTCGTCGAACCAGGGCGCCCTGCCCTCGACGCCATAGGCGTGGGTCGGAGGAAAGGCGGCCGGATCGTCGAGACTGCCGACCGCGAGCGAGAGCGTGCCCATGCCGGGATAGCTGAAGCTCAGCGGCGTGCCGCACTCACGGCAGAAGCCGCGCTCGGCGACCTCCGACGAGCGGAAAACGGACGGCATTCCACGCGTCCAGACCACGTCGGCGATGCGCGACGAGGCGAAGGCGCCAAAATAATTGCCGACCGCTTTCTGGCACATCCGGCAGAAGCAGGCCGAGATCTTGTGCGGCGGCTTCAGCAGCCGGTAGCGCACCGCACCGCATTGGCAGCCGCCGGTGATCGTCTCACGACCTTCGATCATCTCGTCCTCCCGCTCTAGCTTTCAGGACACAGCACGATAGCGCACCGCATTGATCAGCAGCCGGAAGGCCGATGAGGTCTGGCGACGGCTGGCGTAATAGAGGTGGTAACCTGGTAGCGGCGGCGTCCACTCGGCCAGCACCTGAACGAGCCTGCCTCCCCGCAGGTGGTTTTCGACCTGATCGAGCGGCAGATAGGCCAGCCCCAGTCCGGCAAGGGCGGCGTCGAGGATCAGTTCGATCGTGTTGAGGATCAGCGGCCCCTCGACCCGCACCCGGATCTCACGGCCATCCTGGACGAGCCGCCAGGCATTGACCGTGCCCGGCGACGGCAGGCGCAGATTGATGCCGCGATGAATGGCGAGATCGTGCGGTGTCTGCGGGGCTGGATGGCTGCGCAGATAATCGGGCGCCCCGACGATCGCCATCGGGATGTCCGGCCCCATGCGCACGGCGACCATATCCTTCGCGACGTGTTCCCCGAGCCGAACGCCGGCATCGAACCCCTCGGCGATGACATCGGAGAGTTCATAGGCCGCGACGATCTCGACAGTGATGTCGGGATAGTCGGCGAGCAGCGTCGCCACCGCCGGCAGCAGGATCGTCCTGGCGGCATGTTCGACGCTGGTGATCCGGATCACGCCCGACGGCTTGTCGCGGAACTCGCCGAGCTCGGTCAAGCTCTGGTCGAGATCGCGCAGCATCGGCGCCAGCGTCTGCCACAGCCGTTCGCCGGCCGGCGTCGGCGCGACGCTGCGCGTGGTGCGGGCGATGAGCGCTACGCCGAGGCGTTCCTCCAGCCGCTTGACGATCTGGCTGAGCGCCGATTGCGATAGGCCGAGCTTGGTCGCAGCGCGCGTAAAATTGCGCTCCTCCGCGACGACAGCGAAGGCCGCCAGGTCGGCCATGTCCTCGCGACGCATTCATCACCTCAGTGATAAGTTCAATCCGATTACTGCCATAGTGTGATGACCGGAGCGAGCCTATCTTTTCGATGTCGCGCCGAGCTGGCGCCCCACCACATCGAAGCAGAGGAGACGACAATGGCTCGCAAGATCAGCTTCCAGAACAGCAACAACCCGACCATCACCATGTCGACCGTGATCAACGTGCCCGAGGGTTTCGACGAGAACGGCAGCTATCCGGCGATCGTCGTCTCGCATCCCGGCGGCGGCGTGAAGGAGCAGACCGCCGGCACCTATGCCGCCGAACTGGCCAAGGCCGGCTTCGTCACCATCGCCTATGACGCCTCCTATCAGGGTGAATCCGGCGGCGAGCCGCGTCAGCTCGAGAACCCGCATATCCGCACCGAGGATGTCAGCGCCGTCGTCGACTACCTGACGACACTGCCTTACGTCGACAACGACCGCATCGGCGCGATGGGCATCTGCGCCGGCGCCGGCTACTCGGCCAATGCCGCGCTGCAGGACCATCGCATCAAGGCGCTCGGCACGGTCAGCGCCGTCAATATCGGCTCGATGTTCCGCAATGGCTGGGAGAACACCGTCAAGGACGCCGACGCCCTGCCCTATATCGAGGCCGGCTCGGCCGCCCGCACCGCCGACGCCACCAGCGCCGCGAAGGCGCGGATGCCGCTGGCGCCCGAGAAGGAAAGCGACGCGCCCAATGAGGAACTGCGCCAGGCCTGGGAATACTACCACACGCCGCGAGCCGAATGCCCGACCGCGCCGGGCTTCGCCACCGCCCGCAGCCTGAACCAGATCATCACCTATGACGCCTATCACAAGGCCGAGGCCTTCCTGACCCAGCCGGTCCTGGCGGTCGCCGGCTCCGTCGCCGGCAGCAAATGGATGAGCGACGACCTCCTCGCCCGTGCCGCCAGCACGGACAAGGCGCTGCATGTCGTCGAGGGCGCCAACCACATGGATCTCTATGACGGCAAGCCCTACGTCGCTGAAGCCGTCTCGGTCCTGGCGCCGTTCTTCCAGAGCAGGCTGAATGCCTCCACCGCTGCCAAGCAGGCGGCGGAATAGGATTGCCGACGATCCTGCAGCCGTCGCTCTATAAAAAAAGCCCGGCCAATCTGGCCGGGCTTCTCTTTTGCGATCGAGGCCCGAACCGCTTACACGGCCATCGCCTTGCGCAGGTTGTCGCTGACCTTGTCGAGGAAACCGGTGGTCGAGAGGAACTTCTGGTCGGGGCCGACCAGCAGCGCCAGGTCCTTGGTCATGTCGCCGGCTTCGACGGTGTCGACCGTGACCTTCTCCAGCAGCTTGGCGAAATCGGCCAGCGCCTGGTTGTTGTCGAGCTTGGCGCGATGCGACAGGCCGCGGGTCCAGGCGAAGATCGAGGCGATCGAGTTGGTCGAGGTCTCCTTGCCCTTCTGGTGCTCGCGATAGTGGCGGGTCACCGTGCCGTGAGCGGCCTCGGCCTCGACGGTCTTGCCGTCCGGCGTCATCAGCACCGAGGTCATCAGGCCGAGCGAGCCGAAGCCCTGCGCCACCGTGTCGGACTGCACGTCGCCGTCATAGTTCTTGCAGGCCCAGACATAGCCGCCCGACCACTTCAGCGCCGAGGCGACCATGTCGTCGATCAGGCGGTGCTCATAGGTGATGCCGAGCTTGTCGAACTCCGTCTTGAACTCGGCCTCGTAGATCTCCTGGAAGATGTCCTTGAAGCGGCCGTCATAGGCCTTGAGGATGGTGTTCTTGGTCGAGAGATAGACCGGGTACTTGCGGATCAGGCCGTAGTTCAGCGACGCCCGGGCGAAGTCGCGGATCGACTCATCGAGGTTGTACATCGCCATGGCGACGCCCGAGCCTGGCGACTTGAACACTTCCTTCTCGATCACCTGGCCGTCCTCGCCGACGAACTTGATCGTCAGCGTGCCCTTGCCGGGGAACTTGAAGTCGGTGGCGCGGTACTGGTCGCCGAAGGCATGGCGGCCGACGACGATCGGCTGGGTCCAGCCGGGAACGAGGCGCGGCACGTTCTTGCAGATGATCGGCTCGCGGAAGATCACGCCGCCGAGGATGTTGCGGATCGTGCCGTTCGGGCTCTTCCACATCTCCTTGAGATTGAATTCCTTCACGCGCGCCTCGTCGGGCGTGATCGTGGCGCACTTGACCGCGACGCCGTGCTTCTTGGTGGCGTGGGCGGCATCGATCGTGACCTGGTCGTTGGTCGCGTCGCGGTTCTGGACCGAGAGGTCGAAATAATCGAGCTCGAGGTCGAGATAGGGGAAGATCAGCTTGTCCTTGATGTGCTGCCAGATGATGCGGGTCATCTCGTCGCCGTCCATGTCGACGATCGGGTTGGCGACCTTGATCTTGCTCATGTGATGCGACCCCTGCTCTGGTCAGTCTGGAACGATTGCAGGCAGCAGCATCCACGCCACCACCGGCCCGCGCGCTTCCTAGAGCATGTTCCACAAAAGTGGAAACCACTTTTGTGATCAGAACATGCTCAACTTTTTTGACTTTGGCGCGAATTCTTTCCGTTCAGCCGATTCCTGCTGAACGGAAAGCGCGCCGGGGTTCCGGCCCAAGGGGGAAGCCGGACTTTTGGGCAATAGACCATGCCGACGCAAGGGCGCCCGGCTTCCGGCGCAGTTGGCAAGCCTGCGAACCGATTTAGATTGGAGCCATGGCAAGCTCCTCCTCCCCCCTCGCCCTCGTCACCGGCGGCACCCGCGGCATCGGCGCCGGCGCCGCCCTCGCTCTTGCTGAAGCTGGCTACCGGGTCCTCGCCACCGGCCTCACCGAGGACGAGGTCGCGGCGACGCCCGCCCATGCGGCGATCCGCCATGCCCAGCTCGACGTCACCAGCGATGCCGAGATCGCTGCGATCGTCGCCGGCTGCGAACGCATCGATGCCCTCGTCAACTGCGCCGGCATGATCCAGCGCGGCGGCAAGGAGTTCGAGATCGAGGCCTTCCGGCTGACGATCGAGGTCAACCTCACCGGCACGATGCGGATGTGCCTGGCGGCGAAGGACAAGCTCGCCGCGAGCAATGGCGCGATCGTCAACACCGCCTCGATGCTGACCTTCCACGGCTCGGCCTATGCGCCGGGCTATTCCGCCTCGAAGGGCGGCGTCGGCCAGCTGACCAAGTCGCTCGCCGCCGCCTGGGCGCAGGACGGCATCCGCGTCAACGCGGTCGCGCCCGGCTGGATCGCGACCGAATTGACCAGGCCGCTGGTCGAGGACGCCGCCCGCTCCGCCCCGATCCTGTCGCGCACGCCGATGAACCGCTGGGGCGAGCCCGGCGATGTCGGCGGCGCCGTCCTGTTCCTGCTCTCGGACGCGGCGCGCTTCATAACCGGCGCGATCCTGCCGGTCGACGGCGGCTATCTCGCTGTCTGAAAGATCCGAAACATCAGCGGCATGACGGCGTTTCCTGAATCGATCGCCGAGCCAGCTGAATCAGAAGCTCAACCGGAGGAACGTCGATGAACAAGGTCAGCCCGGTCCCCGTCCAGGTCAGCACCGAAGAGCGCTGGACCCCCTATCGCCATCCGCAGCCGAAGGATTCTCCGCCCGAGCTGATCGTGCCCAATGTCATCCCCGAGGATGAGCGTGTCTGGGTGCCGGTCGACGACAATGTCTGGTTCCGGCCGCTCTGCCTGTCGGTGACGCGCGGCTACTGGATGAACCTGCTGCGGGTGCGCCGCGCCGGCGTGCTTTCGCGCCATCGCCACCCCCAGCCGGTGCACGGCTATGTGCTGAGGGGCAAATGGCGCTATCTCGAACATGACTGGACCGCGACCGAGGGCTCCTATGTCTACGAGGCGCCCGGCGAGACCCATACGCTGGTGGTCGATCCCGATGTCGAGGAGATGATCACCATGTTCCAGGTCAACGGCGCGATGATCTATGTCGACCCGGACGGCAAGTGCCTGGGTTATGACGACGTCTTCACCCGGCTCGACAAATGCCGGGCGCATTACGCCACCAACGGACTTGGCGCCGATTACGCCGATCAGTTCATCCGCTGATCGGCGACGGCCAGGGATCGGCTTCAACGGTCGATCATCGCCCCAGTCAGGAGCGGATCGCGAAGAATCAGCGCGCCTTTTCCACTGAAGACGGCCGCTGCCGCCTTGTCGCCGGCGAGCTGCCAGCGCAGCCAGGCTGTGACATAGGGCAGGAAGGCACCGATGCCGGTCCGGCAGCCGATGGCGAAGGACTGGCAGTCCGGCTGCCCCTGGATGTCGTTGTGGTCGGCGCCGACGACCGCAGCCTTCGCCCGCAGGCGCCCGGCCGGAACCTCGCTGAAATAGCCGTCGATCATCTCCGGTGACGACAGCGGGTCCTTCTCGCCGGAGAGGAACAGGATCGACTGCTTCTCCCGCAAGCCCGTCGGGATCGCCGCGCAATGCTCCCTGTTGCACAGGCTGCGGCCGGGCAGGTCGATCAGGATGGTCGTGCCGATCCCGGAGGATGGGGCCACCGCCGCATTGAAGGCGCCGGATGCCCCCTGCGAATGGCCGATCGCTGCGATGCGCCTGCGATCCGCCAGCGGCGCCAGCTCGCTCCGTTCCAGCAGCGCGAGCGCATCGAGCAAAGCCTCGCCGGTGCCGGTGCTGGAATCGCGCGTCGCGACCACGATCATCCCCCAGGACGCCAGATGCCGCAGCAGGAAGGCGTATTTCTCCGGCTTGGCCCACGTCCCGTTGCCCCAGGTTACGACCGGGAAGATCTCGTCGGCGCGCTTCGTGCGCGGCAGGTAGATTTCGACGCCATTGCCCTTGCTGTCGCAGCACAGCGGCTTTTCGATCGTGCTGACTTCATACGGGCCGGCATTTCCGAAGCGCTCGGCACTGCGCCCCTGCGCTAGCGCTGAGCCGAAAGCTAAAGCGGGCAAGAGCACTCCCAGCCACGCCATCAAGCCGAGGCGGGCCGCGCGCGGGCCGATCCAGGCGATATCCATAGGCTGTAACTCCGACGTGCTGGAACGCCCCGGCAAACGCGGAGATGCATGACTGTGTTTCGGCTTTTTTGAAGGCGGGTCGCGCCGGCTTCAGCGCCCGAGCTTGGCCAGTTCGACTGCGGCGCGCAGCTCGATATGGGCCAGCACCTCGTCGAGGCGCGGATCGTCGGTCGCCTCGCGCCGCGCCGACAGCATCGCCTTCAGCCGCTCCAGCTCGGCTGGCGCGACCCGCCCGGAAAGCAAGGCGGCCTTGAGCCGGTCGAGTCCGTCGAGCAGGTCATGGCCGCGCCGGGCCTGGCGACGCTTGCGCTCCTGCCCGTCCTCCTCGGCCTGGACCGCGAGCAGCCCGTCGAGCGAGCCGGCATGGCTGACGGCCGCGCCCTGCGCCGCCCCCGCGCTTTCGCGCGCCGGCAGGCGGAAGGTCGATCCTCCGGTCGAGCCGCTGCGGCTGGTCGACGTGGTCGATGAGATCGGACTGCGCTGGTCGATGCGGATCATCACGCTCTCGCAAGATCGGCCCGAAAAGGCGTTGCCGAGCCACTTCCTTGTGCCGGCAACGTGGTTAACGAGCGGTAAATCGCCCGGCAGGATTTGCCGGGGGCGGCAGCTTTGCGCCGGCCACCGCGCCCTCCCCGATCAGGCCACCGATCTCTAAAAGCCTGATTAAAAAGCGTTTTCACTTTCTCCTGAACTGGCACGCTCTTCGCACCGGGCTGGGGAGATCAGATTCACCCGGTGCGCCATGCCTCACCTCTTTCGTCTCCGCCATCTGCTGACGCCGCTCGCAGCCCTGCTGCTGGCCGGCGCCGCCATGGCGGCAGACCTCGCTCCGGCGGCTCCGCCGGCCCGCGGCGGCAACGGCGTCAGCAGCCACGCCCCGACGCGCAACGGCGCGGCCGAGGCCGGCGTCTCGCGCACCGCCTTCGCCGGCAGCGGCGGCATGGGCACGGCGCTCTCACGCATCAAGGACCTCGCCTCGGTCGAGGGTGTGCGCAGCAACCAGATCCTCGGCTATGGCATCGTCGTCGGCCTCAACGGCACCGGCGACACGCTCAACAACGCGCCGTTCACCAAGCAATCCCTGCAGGCGATGCTTGAGCGGCTCGGTGTCAACACCCGCGGCGCCAGCATGCGCACCGCCAACGTCGCCGCGGTGATGGTGACCGCGAACCTGCCGCCCTTCGCCGTGCAGGGCACGCGGCTCGACGTCACCGTCTCGGCGCTCGGCGACGCCAAGTCGCTGCAAGGTGGCACGCTGCTGGCCACCCCGCTGCTCGGCGCCGATGGCGAGGTCTATGCGGTCTCGCAGGGTCCGGTCGCGATCGCCGGCTTCTCGGCCGAGGCCGAGGCGGCCAAGATCACCCGCGGTGTCCCGACCGTCGGCCGCATCGCCAATGGCGGCCTGGTCGAGCGCGAGATCGATTTCGCCCTGAACAAGCTGAAGACGCTGCGCCTGTCGCTGCGCAATCCCGACCTCACCACCGCCCGCCGCATCGCCGCCGCGATCAACGACTTCATCGGCGGCGACTCGGCCGAGCCGACCGACCCGTCGACGGTCGTGCTGCAGATCCCGCCGCGCTTCCAGGGCAACATGATCCGTCTGCTCACCGACATCGAGCAGCTCCGGGTCGAGCCCGACCAGGGCGCCCGCGTCGTCATCGACGAGCGCTCCGGCATCATCGTGATGGGCAAGGACGTCCGCGTCTCCACCGTCGCCGTCGCGCAGGGCAACCTGACGGTGACGATCTCCGAGGAGCCGCAGGTCAGCCAGCCGAACGAATTCGGCCAGGGGCGGACCGTCGTCGTCCCGCGCAGCAGCGTCAAGGTCGACACCGAGGGCACCAACAAGCTCGCCCTCGTCAAGGAAGGCGTGACCCTGCGTGAGCTGGTCGACGGGCTGAACGCCCTCGGCATCGGCCCGCGCGACCTGCTCTCCATTCTGCAAGCCATCAAGGCAGCCGGCGCGCTGCAAGCCGATATCGAGGTGATGTAATGAGTGCCATCCTCGCCGCCCCCGCCGCCAAGCTCGCCATCGGCGCCGCCGTCAATCTCGCCGGCGGCATCGCCGACGCGCTCAGCGCCTCGCAGAACAAGGCGAAGAAAACCGCCGACGATTTCGAGGCCGTCTTCCTCGAGAACTTCACCCAGAGCGTGATGAGCTCGAACGGGACCGAGGGGCCGCTCGGTGAGAACGGTGTCGGCGGCGACGTCTGGCGTTCCATGCTGACACAGGAATACGCCAAGCAAATCCAGCGGGCTGGCGGCGTCGGCCTCTCCGACCAGATCATGCGCGATCTGATTCAGGTCCAGGCGAAAGCTTCGGCGGGGGCTGGCAATGTTTGACCGGATGCGCGTCGTTGACGAGCGTCCGCGGATATCGAGTGCCGTGGAAGCCGAGAGCCTGATCGAGACCGTCATGGAGACGCTGAGCGCCCTCTCCCATGTCGTCGGCGAGGAGACCGGGCTGGTCAAGGCCGGGCGCCTCAAGGACGCGATGGAGCGCGAGGCGCGCAAGACCGAACTCGCCGGCACCTATATGAAGGGCGTCGAGCAGATCAAACTCAATGCGGTGGCGCTCGCCCGCTTCGCACCGGAGAAGGTCAAGCGGCTCAAGAGTGCCCATCTCGCCTTCCAGGATCTGATCGATCTCAACCAGACCGTACTGGCCACCGCGCGTGCGATCTCGGAATCGATCATGCGCGACCTCGCCACAGACGCCAACCGCCAGAGCAGAGCGCCAGGCTATGGACCAACTGCGACGGTGGGCGCTGGAGTCTTCGCTCGACCGAACGCAGGACCCCTGGTGATTTCGAAGAGCCTGTAAGAATCATTCCGGCAAAAAGACAACACGACACCTGCGGCACCGCCAGAACAAGGCATGACAGGGGCCAGAAGAATTATAGTTAATCTGGATCGCGACGCGCCAGAGTATCTATTAACGCTGTTCTCGCGCAGAAAATGCGCCAGATGCACTGCAATTTACCAATCTCCGTAACGGCGGATTCAACTCTCTGCCCCATATTCTCGCTCTTGGAAGAAGTCCGCCTTGCGAGAGGAGTCCAGAATGGATTTCGGCGCGACACCCAAGACGTTCGCGACCGGTGCTGTCCCAGCGACCGTACGCACCGACATTTCCGTCCAGAACGGCGCAACGCCGGTCGAGCTCCCCCCGGAGAAGACCGTGCGCTCGATCGCGGCTGGCGAACCGGTCCAGCTCGACATCCGCGCCCGCGCCGAAGAACGTCGCTCCGATGCGCAACGCCAGCAGAGCGCGCAGGATGAGACGGCGCAGCAGCGTCGTTTCGACGAGCAGCGCCGCCAGCAGGATCTGCGCGATGTGATCGAGCGCCGGCTCGAGGTCGATCCGAAGACGCGCAGCATCGTCCTGCGCAAGACCGACCGGGAGACCGGCGAGGTCATCGACCAGTATCCCGACGAGACGCTGCTGAAGCTGCGCGCGCTCTCGCGCGAGCTCATCGAGCGCGACCGCGGTTCTGTAGCCGCGGCGCAATCGCATGAGGTCGAGCGCATCGCCTGAACCAGCGCTCTCTCCCTTTCCCTCCCCGCCTCCTTCAGCCGTCGTCGACGAGACCCGTCGACGACGGCTTTTCCTTGTCCGGTGCGCGCTGCGGGCCACCCGTGACACTTGGTTAACCACGTCGCTGGTTTGCCCAGATCGTAAGCAATTGGCGGAGTCTGATTTACCAGCTGTTACGAGGTCGGACCCGATGGTCGGTTCGTCGCGGCCAGGACGGTCCGACGCCAGAAGGCACCATACCAGAAGGGTATTTCACAATGGCCGTTTCTCTCTCTGCCGGCGTTCGCAACAACCTTGCCTCGCTGCAGTCGACCCAGGCTCAGGCCCAGGCGATCCAGAACCGCCTCGCCACCGGCAAGCGGGTCAACTCCGCGATCGACAACCCGGTCAATTTCTTCACCGCCGCCTCGCTGAATGATCGCTCGAGCCAGCTCACTGGCCTGCTCGACGGCATCTCGAATGGCATCCAGACCATCCAGAGCGCCTCCAAGGGCATCGACGGCATCACCAAGCTGGTGAACTCGCTGCAGTCGACCATCAAGCAAGCTCAGGCCGACGCGGCCCAGAACCGCCCGACCAAGGCCGGCCTGGCCGTCCTCGCCACCCAGGCGGAAGTCGTCGCCACCAGCAAGAGCCTCAAGGACGTCGCTCTCGACAAGCGTCTCATCGACGTTGCCGGTGGCACTGCCGCCACGGCTGACGCTGCCACCGCGTCGAGCCCTGGTGACATCGGCCTCGCGGTCGCCAACACCGACATCGGCATCTCGATCGTTGCCGGCTCGACCACCTACGAAGCCTCCTTCGCTTCGGCGAACACGACAGTCCGTGACCTCGTCAACGAGATCAACAAGTCGGGCATCGCCACCGCCTTCGTCGACGAGAAGGGCCAGCTCAACGTCAAGGGCACCGGTTCGGACTCGCTGCAGTTCGGCATTGGCGCCAACACGTCGGGTACAAACGCCATCACCGATGCCCGTTCCGGCCTCGCCAACGCCAATATCGGCTTCGTTGCTGCGGACCGCACCGGCGCGGGCATTGCTTCCTCGGGCGTCACCTCTGCGGTGCGTTCGAACCTGATCGACCAGTACAACGATCTGCGCACCAAGATCGATGACATGGCCAAGGATTCGGGCTTCAACGGCATCAACCTGCTCGGCGGTGACCGCCTGTCGATCGTCTTCAACGAGAAGACCGGCAAGAACCAGACCAAGCTCGACGTCCAGGGCACCAGCCTGACCTCCGACAACCTCGGCATCGTCAAGGCTGGCAACACCCAGCTCGCCGGATCGACCAACTTCCAGAACGACTCCGATCTGGAAGCCGCCACCAAGTCGCTCACCGGCGCGCTGACCTCGCTGAAGTCGCTCTCCTCGACCTTCGGCGCCAACCTCTCGGTCGCCCAGACCCGCCAGGACTTCACCAAGGACATGGCGAGCGTCCTGACCACCGGCGCCGACAACCTGACCAACGCCGACGTCAACGCCGAGGCCGCCTCCCTGCTCGCGCTGCAGACCCGTCAGCAGCTCGCGCAGACCGCGCTCTCGCTCGCCAACCAGGCTGACCAGGGCGTCCTGCGTCTGTTCTGATCTTCGCTCCGCAGAACGCGGAACACCCCGCAGAAGCGGGTCGAAGTCAAAAGAGCGGCGGAGCTTCGGCTCCGCCGCTTTTCGTTTGGCCATCCCGCGGCACCATTAACCGAATGTTAGCCTTAACAAAGGATTGTCGGCTCAGAGCAAGCTGGTTGAGCGCCGAATCGCGCTGTCAGAGGGACCTGAAATGGCCAATACGATCCTGTCGAACGGCGTCCGCAACAACCTGCTGACCCTCCAGCAGACCACCGCGCAGCAGGGCGTGATCCAGAACCGCCTCGCCACCGGCCGCAAGGTCAACTCGGCCATCGACAATCCGGTGAACTACTTCACCGCTCTCTCGCTGAGCGACCGTTCGGGCCAGCTCACCAACCTGCTCGACGGCATCTCGAACGGCATCCAGACCATCCAGAGCGCCTCCAAGGGCATCGACGGCATCACCAAGCTGGTGAACTCGCTGCAGTCGACCATCAAGCAGGCCCAGGCCGACGCCGCCCAGAACCGCCCGACCAAGGCTGGTGGCGCGCTGGCGACCGCGGCCGAGACGGCCGTCACCAGCAAGAGCCTGAAGGATGTGGCGCTCGACAAGCTGATCGGCGCCCCCGGCGCTGCTGCACCGGCTGCGGCGACCGCCTCCACGCCCGGCCATCTCGGCATCAACACGACGACGAACACCAATGCCGCCTTCTCGATCACGGTCGGCACGGACACTTATGAAGCGAGCTTCGCGCTGACGGCGACGACCACGGTCCGCGACATCGTCAACGAGATCAACAAGTCGGGCCTGGTCACTGCCTTCGTCGACGAGAAGGGCCAGCTCAACGTCAAGGGCAAGGGCTCCCAGACCGTCGAATTCGGCTTCGGTGTCGGCAACGCCGGCCCGGCTGCGATCACCGCCGCACAGGTCGCCGGCACCAACAGCAACGCCGCGATCAACTTCGCCGCCGGCGACGCCGATGTCGGCACGTCGACCATCACCTCCTCGAACGTCACCTCGGCGGTGCGTTCGAACCTGATCGACCAGTTCAACGACCTGCGCGACAAGATCGACGATCTCGCCAAGGATTCGAGCTATAACGGCATCAACCTGCTCACCGGCGATCGCCTCTCGATCGTCTTCAACGAGAAGACCGGCCGCAACCAGACCAAGCTCGACATCCAGGGCTCGAACCTGACCTCGGACAATCTCGGCATCCCGCGCGCGATCAACACGCAGCTCGCCGGCTTCATCAACTTCCAGAACGACATGGATCTCGAGAAGGCGACCGCCGCCCTGACCGGCGCGCTGACCTCGCTGAAGTCACTGGCCTCGACGCTGGGCTCGAACCTCTCGGTCGCCCAGACCCGTCAGGACTTCACCAAGGAGCTGTCGAACGTCCTGACCACCGGCGCGGGCAACCTCGTCCTGGCCGATCCGAACGAGGAAGGCGCCAGCCTGCTCGCCCTCAACACCCGCCAGCAGCTCTCGCAAACCGCGCTCTCGCTGGCCAACCAGGCCGACCAGGGCGTCCTGCGCCTGTTCGGCTGACGCCCCTCCCCGTAGACCATCGCGCGTCCGAACGGACGCGGTCACGATGATCTACCAATTGTTGCCGCATCGGATTCTTCCGAAAAGTGGGTCCACTTTCGGTCCGATGCTTAGCCAGAAGGCGGGACAGACATGGCCCTCAAGGTCGAGCTCAAGCCGAACGAGCGCATCATCATCGGCTCGGTCGTCATCCGCAATGACGAGCAGCGCACACGCTTCTTCATCGAGGGCGAGGCGCCGATCCTGCGTGAGAAGGACATCCTCACCGCCGCGAGCGCCGATACGCCCGCCAAGAAAATCTACTTTGCGCTCCAGCTGATGTATCTGGCCGGCGACCCGACGGAGCAGCACGAAATCTACTTCCAGCTCGTGCGCGACTTCCTGCAGGCGGCTCCGAGCGCTCTGCCGCATATGTCCGAAATCAATAACTGCATCTTAAGCGGTGAGCTTTACAAGGCTCTCAAGGCTGCCAAGAAGCTGATCTCCTACGAGGCGGAACTGCTCGAGCATGCAAAGCGGGTTTAATGCCTATGCCGCGGCGTCGAAGGCGGCCCAGAACGTCCAGTCGCCGCGCGAACTCGAAGCCGGCCTGCTGCTGAAGGCAGCCGCCCGCCTCCAGATGATCGCCGACGATTGGGTCACCCGCTCAGGCGAGATCGACGAAGCCCTCACCTATAACCGCAAGCTCTGGACCCTGCTCGTCTCGGCGGTGATCGCCGAGGACAATCCGCTGCCGGTCGAGATCAAGCGCAACATCCTCGGGCTCGCCAACTTCATCTTCAACCGGACCTTCCAGGTCGCGGCGGCGCCGGAACCGCAGGCGCTGGCGGCCCTCGTCAACATCAATCGCGAGATCGCCGCCGGCCTCCGCGGCCGCTGAGCGCAGCGCAGGCGACATCCCGATACATGAAAATGGCCCGGATCGCTCCGGGCCATTGTCGTTTGAACCGCCACAACAGGCGATGTCAGGGGAGATAGTTCGTCAGACGCAGCTGCGAGAGCATCGAGGTGGTCTGGTAGCTCGCCTGCAAGGTGGTTTGCAGCGCCAGGATCTGCATCGCCACCTCCTCCTTGGTGATGTCCTCGACGCCGGCGAGCGTCGTGCTCAGATAGTCCTTGGTCGCAGTGTGCCGCTCCTTGGCCTGGGCCATCGCGGTCTGCGCCGAACCCAGCTCGACGATGATCTCGGACGGGTTCTGCGTTCCGGTCGGGAAGCCGATATTGTTGCGAACCCGCTCGGTCATCGCCTCATAGCCAAGCTTCGCGTTCGGGTCGCTCGCCGGGAAGGTGTCGGCAGCCATGATCGCGAATTGCGCCAGGCCGGTGCGGAACGCCTCTTCGTTGGCGCGAGCGCCGGCCGCGGCCTGCTGGCCCTGGTCGAGCTGGACACTCGCCGTCGCCCTGGCCGAGCCGGCGGCATCGTCGCCCTTGTACCAGATGACGGTGTTGGCAGCGGTTCCCGGCGCCGGCGCGGCCGTCGCGGTGTCGAAGGGTGGTCCGGGGACCCGGAGCGGAGGGTTGCTCGGACTGCCGGCGAAGAAGTCCTTCGCCGCGACCTGAGCCGAGGCCGCCGACAAGGATGTCTTCGCCTCTCGCGACAGTGCCGCATTGATCGAGGCACGCAAGTTCGCGGCCGTCGCGTTGGCATCCACCCCGATGACGAAGCCGTCGGCGGCTGGCCCGGTGGTGCCCGCCGCCCGTGCGGTCAGGGTGATTTCCTCGGTCGTGCCATCGGGCAGCGTCAGCGCCACCTTCAGCGTGTCGCCCGGCTGCGGCTGCGTGGCGACATTGACGGCTATATCCGCCGGCGGGCCGGCATTGTAGGCCGTCGTCATCGCAGCCGTGCTGCTCGAAGCACCCGTCAGCTTGAAGCCATAGGGAAGCCCCGCGGCCTCCTCGGCGATCGTCGCGTTCGTGCCAGCGCCGCCCGTGACGAGACGGCCCATGCCGCCGGCACCGAGATCGGCCTGCCGGCGCTCGGAGATCAGCTGCTTCAACCCGGCATGAGTGGCATCGCCGTCCATGATCAGCGAATAGCTGACCACCGGCTCGACATCGGAGGTGCGGCCGGAAAACAAATAGCGGCCGTTGACCTGCGAGTTCAGCAGGTCGAGCGTCTGCTTGAACTTCTCCTCGGCCAGGACCTGCGGCGAGGTGCGCCCCGTCGAGGTCTCGACATAGCTGTCCGGCCGCGCATCGGCGCGGGTCTCGCCGGCGAGCTTGGCGAAGTTCTCGACCGCCTTCGTCATCAGCTTGAGGTTGACGTCGGCGCGCTGGATGCCGGTCAGATAGCCGTCGATCGTCGAGAGCTTGTTGTTCAGGTCGAGGCTGATGCCGCGATCCATGCCGAGGCCGGCATAGGTCTCCGACTTCTTCTGCGTCGCCAGCTGGCGCTGCAGATCGTCGAGCTGGCCGCGCATCGAGACGAACTGGTTCGGATTGGCGAGACGGTAGGCGCCTGTGCCGGTCGGGGTGATGGTCATCGACTATCTCCTCACTCACAGTCTCATCAGCACGTCGAGCAACTCCTTCACCGTGGAGATGACGCGTGCGTTGGCGGCGTAGGCGCTCTGGAGCTCGATCAGGTTCGACATTTCCTGGTCGACATTGACCTTTGTGTCTTCGAGGAAGCGGCTCTGGACCGAAGCGAAAGCCACCTGCTGGCCCTCGTCGAGGCGCTTGGCCTGCTCGCTCGCCTGGCCCTGCCCGGCGACGACGCGCTGGACCAAGCTGGAGACCGTGCCGGTCGAGGTCGCGGTCGAGCCGTCGAAGCCAGTCGCATTGGTGAAGCTGCGCTGGCTCGAGGTGAGCCGATCGTAGAGGAATTTCGGCCGGGTCGTATCGCCCTGCGGCGTCATCGGGGTGGTGCTGTAGATGACGAGCCGCGAGCGGTCGGCGATCAGGTCGGGATTGACGGTGATGCGTGAGGCGAAACCGACCGATTGCGAACCACCCTCATAGGAGCCCGTATAGGCCGCGTTGTTGCGGCCATCGACGAAGAAGGGCAGCTCGCCGGTGCCGCCGGTCAGCGAAGTCTGGGTCGGGCGCGCGGTCAGGCCGACGACGTCGCGCGTTCCGGCTGCTCCGTCATCGACGATGCGCAGCACCGAGCCGGTGTTGGAGACGGTGAAACCGGGGCCGATCGCCGCCTGCATCTGGGCGGCCACAGAAGCCGGCCCGCCGGAGAAATCGATGCCGATGACGCGATTGTTCGGATCGCCCTGGGCCGAGGCCGGCAGCGGCAGCGATGCGGCCGAGTCGACGCGCACGAAGGTGAAGCGCTGCGTCTGCCCGCCGGGCGTGACCTTGTAGTCGAGCGTCACCGAATTGCCGGACTGCAGCCCGGCGAGATCGACCTCGAAGCCGGTCGCAGCGCCGGCTGTCACCGCCGTGCCGGCGATCTCACGATCCGAAAGCGCGCTGGAGAGCTGGGCGGCGATCTCGTCGAGCTGGGCCTGCGCCTGTACCAGCGTCTTGTCGCGCAATTCGACCAGCGCGCCGATCTCGCCGGAGCGGAAGGTGTTGTTGGCGATGGCGTCGAAGGTATTGCCGGACAGGTCGCGCGCGACGATCGTGCCGACACCGCGCTGGGTAGGATCACTGCTCCATGTCGACTGCGGGCCGATATTGCCGCGCGCATCGAACTCGAACTTGATGGTCGGGCGGCCGTCGAAGAGCTGCGTTCCCGATGCCGTGGTGATGCTGACCGAGCCGTTCGGCCGCTCGTCGGTGCGGATTTCGACATATTGCGACAGCTCGGAGATGATCCGGTCGCGCTGATCGCGCAGATCCGCCGTCCCCGAGCTCTGCTGGGCGTTGACGATGCGCGCATTGACGTCCGTGAGCTGCTCGAGCAGCTCGTTGGTGCGCGTCACCGCCGCGCCGATGCCGGCTTCCGCCTGGGCGCGCTGCTGCTGGACGCCGTCCGACAGGCCGCGCAGCCGGTTGGCGAGCTGGCTCGCCGCATCGATCACGGCGGTGCGGTTGGTGTAGGAGGACGGGTCGTTCTGCAGCGCCTGCAGCGAGCTCGTGAACTTGCTGTACATCGAGTCCAGCGCCGTCGCGCTGCCCGGTGCGCCATAGAGCTTGTCGAGATTGGCGAAGACCTGGGCGCGCGTCGAGGTATAGGCCGCGCCGGAGCTCTCCTGCAGGAGCTGATGCTGGACGATGCGGTCGAGCAGCCGCTGGACGTTGGGATTGCTGACCCCGACAGTGCTGCCGGAGACCGAATCGACGCTCGACGTCGTGCGCCGGACATAGCCGGGCGTGCCGGCGTTTGCGACGTTCTGCGAGACGACGCCAATGCCGATCTGCGAGCTGTGCAGACCGGAAATGGCGGTGCCGAGCGCGGTGTTGAGACCCATCGTCAACTCCTGTCGTCTTTGGCTCTTGTCCTTCGGCCCGGCCCTTCTGGACCGTCAGGCCAGGCTGCGATCAGCTGCTCAGCGGATGATGTTGAAGACGTCGCGCAGCATCTCCTGCGCCGTCGAGATCACCTTGGTGTTGGCCGAATAGGCCTGCTGGGTAACGATCATCTTCGAGAATTCGTCGGCGATGTCGGTGTTGGATTGCTCGACATTGCCGCCGATCAGCGCCGAGGTGCCCAGGCCGACGATCGGCGCGCCGGATTCGATCGTCTCCTCGAAGGCCCCGCCGTCGAGGCGCTTCAACGCGTTGCCGGCGTTGAAGCGGGCGACCGCGATCTGCGCCAGCGCCACGACCTGGCCGTTGCTGAAGGTGCCGATCACCTGGCCTTCGTTCGAGATCGAGACCCGGTCGAGCGTGCCGGCGGTGTAGCCGTTCTGGCGAATGCTGCGGGCGTCGATCTGGCCGCTGGTGTCGCCGTTCTGGGTCAGGCTGGTGCCGTTGGTGACGATTGTGATCGGGGCGGTTGCGGGGGAGATGGCGGTGCCGCCGATCGTCATGGGCGGGATGACGATGTTGCCGTTGGCAGGCGACGTCATCTTGCCGGTCGAGTCGAAGGTGACGTCGACATTGACGTTGCGATAGGCGACGGTTGCGCCGGTCGCGCCGGTGTTCTCCGCGATGAACAGGTTCCACCTATCGGGTGTCCCCGGCGCCGGGGTGGTCGTCGCATTGGCGACCTTGGCCCAGCGCAGCTCGACGCTCGTCGCCTTTCCGAGCGAGTCATAGACCGTGACCGAGCCGCCGGGGATCGAGCGGTTGAGGAACAGGGTCAGATCGCTGCCGACGACCGTGCCCGTGCCGCCCGACGCGGTCGTGCCCGGGTTGGTGCCGAAGCCCGTGCCGGCATTGAGCAGCTCGGAGCCGGGCGTCGCCGTATTGGCCTGATTCGTCTTCGGATAGGCCGGGATATTGGCGCTGTATTCGATCTGGGTCGTCGCCTTGGCCGGGAACTGGTCCTTGGTGATGCGCAGCACGTCGGGCTGGCTGCCGATCACCTGGCCGGTGACGGGGTCGATCTTCTGGCCCTTGAGGTAGTAGCCGGCGCCGTTGACGAGATAGCCGTCGGCATCGAAGTCGAAATCGCCGCGGCGGGTGTAGAGATTGGTGTTGGCGAACAGCGTCGAGGCGCCGACGCCGCTCTGGCGCTGGTCGACCACGAAGAAGCCGTCACCGTTGATCGCGGCGTTGGTGTCGATACGTGTGGCGTTGAGGTCGCCCTGGATCGTGTTGGTGGCGCGGCTATAGGAGGCGACCGAGCCGGCGATCTGCCGGTTCAGCGCCGAATCCGGCACAAGGTCGGAGAAGCTGGTATCGACCCGCTTGAAGCCGGCGGTACGCGAGTTCGCGATGTTGCCGGAGATATTCTCGAGGGCATAGGACTGGGCCTGCATGCCCGTCACGGCCGTCGTCAGAGCACTGAAAACACCCATCGCAACCTCACCTGGTCGTCAGACCTGGACAGCGCCCCCCATGGGCGGCATGTCGAACCGAGGTTGGTTTTGCATGGCCTATGCCAGCGCTGCACCTGAACTATTTCAAGAACTTGGATGGTTTTCGAAACGTTTCCCGACGTTTCCAACCGGGCAGATTCGTCCAGCGCCGGCAAATTCTGCCGGGCTCAACTCTCCTTGCCGCTCCAGCCGGAAAGATCGCCGGCGACATCGGACAGCCCCGGAGGCGTCTCCTCGACGAAGGGCAGCGGCCGGCAGACCGCGATGGCCGCGAGCCCGATCCGGGCCGTCAGCAACCCGTTGAGGACGCCCTCGCCGAGCTTGGCCGAAAGCCGCGCCGCCAGCCCCTGGCCGAGCACCTGCTGGATCACGGCGTCGCCCGCCGCCATGCCGCCGGTGACGACGAGATGGCCGAGCACCTGCCGCGCCAGCCTGAACAAGCCGAGCGCTCCCGGACGCCCGGCATAGATCGTCGCGGTCGCCCGCAGCAGCCGGGCGCAGGCGACGAGCACGAATACGACGTCGACCAGCGCCCGCGGGCTCACCGCCGTGACCAGCGAGACGCGCCGCGCCGCCTGCGCCACCTGCGCCTGCGCAAGCGCGTCGAGCGGCGCCAGCAGGCTGCGCTCGGCGACGGTGAGCAGGTCGCGGGCGGCGAGCAGTTGCGGCGTGTGGGCCGACAGCTCCGCCCTGCCCTTCGCTGTTTCCGGTCGGCCGGCATAGAGCTTGTCGAGATCGGCCGCGACACTGCGCGCCTTGGCAAGATCGTTCTCGGCCAGCGCCGCGACGGCCCGCTCGCGCAGCGCCTCGACCCGCCGCTCGCGCAGGATGTCACGCAGCACCCGCAACAGCATGACCAGCAGCGCCAACGCTGCGACACCAGCGCAGACCAGCGCCGCGATGCCGACGGCCGGATTCAGGGCAAGCAGCCAGCGGATCGTCTGTTCGGCCCAAACCGCGACGGACAGCGCCAGCAGGCCGGACAATGCCGCGACGAAAAGACTGCCCCAGCTGAAGCGGCGGCGGCTCGGTTGCGGGGCCGCTGCGGCTTCAGGCTCGATCGGCTCGACCTCGGGCACGACAGCGACATCGCCGCGGCCGCCGAAGACGGCGTCATCGGATGATCCATCCTGCGGGTCGAGGCGGATGGCGCGCGGCGCCTTGCTCATGCTTGCCCCTCTCTCACGCCAACCGGTCGCCGATCAGGAATTCGAGCGCGCGGTCGAGGCGGATCTGCGGCGGTGGCGCAAGGCGACCACCCGCATCCGGCTTGACCAGCGGCGGCCGGAAGCGCGGCGCCCTTATGTGCCAGCGCGACGCATCGGGATCGAAGATCGCCTCGGGTCGCTCCGGCAGCTCGCCAGGGAAAATCGCCGCTTCCGTCTGTCCGTCGAAGACCTCGCCATCGACGACTTCGCCTGCCTCCGGCACGCCGGCGATCGCCGGCAGCTCCTCGCGCCCTTCGCGGATGCGAACCTCCCGCGTGGCGCGGATCGCGGCGAAGGCCATCGCCTCGACTTTGGCTCCTGCCCCCTGCGCCCGGGCCGCGGCGCGCGCGACCAGATACGACATCACGCCCGCAAGCCGGTCATGGCTGGTATGATGGAGATGGTCGGCCTTGGTCGCGGCGAACAGCACCTTCTCGATCCGCGGAGCGAACAGGCTCGACAGCAGGCTGTTGCGGCCGACGGCAAAAGCGGACAGCGCCTGGCCGAGCGCGGTTTCGAGATCGGCGAGCGCCGCCGGCCCGGCATCGAGCGCCGCCAGCGCGTCGACCAGCACGATCTGCCGGTCGAGCCTAGCGAAGTGCTCGCGGAAGAACGGCCCGACCACGACGCGCTTATAGGCTTCGAAGCGCTCCGCCATCAGCCCGGCGAGCGTGCCGGCCTGCGGCTGCATGCCCGGCGGCAGATCGAGCGGCGCGAAAGTCAGGGCCGGCGATCCCTCGAGATCGCCGGGCATCAGGAAGCGCCCGGGTGGGGTCACCGCCACTGCCTCCGGATCGGCGCGTAAGGCGGCGAGGTAGGCCTTGAAGGCATCGCTCGCCGCCTCGGCAGCCAGTTCGTCCGCCGGCCCCGCCGGGTCGCGCTGCTTCAAATCATCGAGCCAGGGCGAAGCGAGGGCGAGCCGGTGCGCCTTGCGCGCATCCGCGACCGCCTGCGCCGACCAGCTGGCATAATCCTGCCCGATCAGCGCGAGGTCGAGCAGCCACTCGCCGGGATAATCGACGATGTCGAGCGTCAGCGTCGCCGGCCCCTTGAACCAGCCTTCGGCGCGCTCGTAGTCGATCTCGATCCTGAGTTCCGAGATGCGGCGCGTCGACTCCGGCCAGCGCCGATCCGGACCGGAGAGCGCGGCACGATGCGCTTCATAGGGAAAGCGCGGAATCTCGGGATCGGGTTGCGGCACCAGCCGGACCCGGGCGATGCGGCCCTCCGCCGAGGCCTTCAGCACCGGCAGCCTCGCGCCTTCGACCAGGTTCTGGATCAAAGCAGTCGTGAAGACCGTCTTGCCCGAGCGCGACAGTCCGGTGACGCCGATGCGCAGGCGCGGCCTAGCCAGCCCGAGCAGGCTGTCGCCGAAGGCGAGCGCGGCATTGCGCGCCTCGTCGAGATAGGAGCCGGCCGCCATCAGGCGATCCGCATCATTCGTCAGGGCCTTCGCCAAGCGAGGCCGGCGTGACGAAACGGTCGAGCCGGCCGCCCTGCGTGGCGAGATCGCGCCAGTCCTCGATCGAAAAATCGATCACCGCCAGCCCGCAGGTCGGGTATTTCTGCGCCATCCGTGCCGCTGCATAGCGGTCGCCGTGTCCCGAAAGCTTGGTGGCGAGCTCCTCGAATCCGGGATTGTGGCCGATCATCAGGAGCGTGCGGACTTCGGGCTCGGTCTCCTGAACGACCTTGAGCAGGCGTTCCCGGCTGGCCTCGTAGATGCGCGGCTCGTAATGCGTCGGCGGCTTCTCCGGCAGCATCGGCTTGACCAGCTCCCAGGTCTCGGCCGTGCGCTTGGCCGGCGAGATCAGGACGAGGTCGGGCAGCAACAGCTCCTCGGCGAGATAGCGGCCCATGACTGGGGCGGCTTCGCGTCCACGCGTGGCGAGCGGCCGGTCGCGATCGGCGGTGTTGGCGGGCCAGGCCGATTTGGCGTGGCGCAGGAGCATCAGGCGGCGCATGGCCGCCATCTAACCATGGCTGGCAGGATTTGCGAGTGGCATGGCCGCGGAAGCGCGCACCGCCGCGAGCAGCATCTCCATCAGCCGGCCCGAATACAACGCGATCAGCCGCTCGCGCCCGCCCGGCTGCATCTCCAGCGGTGCGAGCTGGCCGTCGATCAGCATGGTCGAGAAGCCATGGGTGATCGACCAGACGAACAGGATCTCGGCAAGGTCGGCATCGCCGCCATAGCTCGACGGCAGCCGTGTCAGCACATCGCTGCCGACCTCATGCCCGAGCGCCAGCTTCGTCTCGCGCACCAGGATGCCAAAGGCGCGGATGGCGGCGCGGCGCAGGTCCTCGTCACCATTCTTCAGGCCGAGCCGGCCGAAGGCGACGCGGAAGCGGCCCGGTCGCGCCAGCGCGACGGCGAGATAGGCCTCGCAGATCGCCGCCAGCCGGTTCCCGCCCGACGCTCCGGCCTTCGCGACGGCAGCCTCCATCTCCTGCGAGAGATCGTCGAAACCGAGCGTCGCGATCGCGGTCAAAAGGCCGACGAGATTGCCGAAATGATGCGCCGGCGCCGCCGGCGAAACACCGGCCCGGCGGGCGCATTCGCGCAAGGTGAAGCCGCCGACGCCCTTTTCGGCCAACACCACCTCGGCCGCCTCGATCATCGCCTGGCGCAGGTCGCCATGGTGATACCCAGCCCGTTTGCCGACCCTGTCGTCCATCACACGTCCTGCTCGCACTGCCGACGCCAAACTTGACGCCGTTAAGATAACGCAATAGGACAAAGCCGCAACTGAACACTGTCAAGATTGGAGTGCAGGATGCCTCTCAACCTCGACGATGCCTTCACTCTGGCGGGCCAGCTCGCCGTGCTTGGTTGGGCCGCCTTGATCCTGCTGCCACGCTGGCGCGGCATCTCGGCTGCGCTCGCCGGCTGGATCATCCCGGCCCTGCTCTCGTTGGGATATGCCGTGCTGATCGCCGTGCACTGGCACGATGCCAAAGGCGGCTTCTCCTCGCTCGACTCGGTTGCGGCGCTGTTCGCCTCGAAACCGCTATTGCTCGCCGGCTGGGTGCATTACCTCGCTTTCGATCTCTTCCTCGGCAACTGGATCCTGCGGCGCTCGCAAGCGGAAGGAATCCCGCATTGGCTGATGCTGCCGGTGCTGCCGATGGTCTTCCTGTTCGGCCCGTTCGGCTTCGTCATTTATCTATTGCTGCAGGCCTGCTTCCGCCTGGCGCGCGAGGATCGCATCGCCCGCATCCAGGCCCGCCTGCCAACCTGGCTGCCCGATCTCGAACTGGAGCCCCGCCTCACCGCAGCCGCCTTCGCCATGCTTGCTCTGGCGGTCCCAACCGCCTTCGCCTGGCTGATCGACACCAGGCAGTTCCAGGGCGTCGACACCTGGATCAAGCCGCTGAAATTCGAACTCTCGGTCGCCTTCTACCTGTTGACGCTGGCGCTGTTCCTGCCGCTCGCCAGCGAGCGCTTCCGCGCCTCCTGGCCCGGGCGCTACATGGTCTGGCCGGTGATCGTGCCGATCGTCCTCGAAGTGCTCTACATCGCCTGGCGCGCTTCGCGGGTGGAAGCCTCGCACTACAACAGCGACAGCGCGCTCGGCGCCTGGCTCTATACGCTGATGGGCGTCGGCGCGGTGATGTTCACGGTGGCGCCCGGCTTTCTCGCATACGGACTCGCGCGACGCGATGCTGCTCCGATGCCGCAGGTCGTGCGTTGGTCGCTGGTCATCGGCCTCGCCCTCACCTGCGTCTTCGGCCTGCTGAGCGGCGCCCTGCTAGGCTCCAGTGCCAGCGGACATTATGTCGGCGTCGTGCCAAGCGCACACCGGACGATCCCCTTCTTCGGCTGGTCGCTGGCGATCGGGGACCTGCGCATCGCACACTTCCTCGGCTTGCACGCCTTGCAGATCATCCCTGCGATCGGCGTGGCTCTCTGGCTGGCCACGCGGCAAAGCAAGGCCGGGCTCGTCGCGCTCGGGACGGTCTCGGCCGCCTATGCCGCCATCACCGCGACGGCGCTCGTCGCGGCTCTGCAGGCCCGTCCGCTTCTCGGGCTCGGCTGAGCCCGCTACAGCTCGGCTGAATCGGGATCGAGCCCCAGATCCTCTGAGGCCGGCTCGTAGCGCAGCAGGTCACCCGGCTGGCAGTCGAGCACGAGGCAGATCCGCGTTAGCGTATCGAAGCGCATGCCGCGGACCTTGCCGGATTTCAGCTGCGAGACCTGCTGTTCCGTCAGCCCGATGCGCTGGGCCAGTTCCTTCGAGCGCATCTTGCGGCGCGCCAGCATGACATCGAGTTCGACGATGATCGGCATCACGCTGCCTTACACGAATTGGGCATTTTCGTCGGCGATTTCGGTGGCCGCCGTGAAGACGTGCCCTAGCGCCAGAAAGCCCAGCAGAAAGAGCAGAATCAACAGATCCTGCGGATTGAGGGCGAGGCCGAGCAGGCGATGCCCGGCCGGAAGATGCGCGGAGACGACCACCGATACCAACGGCCGCACCAGGATATCGGCCGCTTGCGCGCTAAGACCGAACAGGGCGATCCGGCGCAGCCAGAGCGCCGCCTCGCGCGTGAAGATACTGCCGGCGAGATAGCCGGTGAACAGCCGCCAGACGCCATAGCAGGTGATCGCCGTCAGCGACCAGATCGCAAGGCTGAGCCCCAGCCCGGCGAGGCGCTGCCAGCCCTGCATGCCGGAAAGGTCCGCTCTCAGCCATGCGCCATAGATGCTTGCGGCACGGCCCTCCTCGCCCCAGACCTGCAGGACGACGACCAGAATCCAGGCGGCATAAGCCAGGGCTGCCCAGCGCGTGAGATGGCAGAGCCAGCCGATCCGGCGGCGAAGGCGCGTCTGAGGCGTGTCGGCCGCGATCGCACTCATGGCAATGAGCTCCAAGGTTGATGAAACTGGAAACGTCACGCGCCTCGCTTTGCCGGGCCGCAGAACAGCGGCGTTTGCAGCAAGCCGATCGCGATGATCGGCTGGCGCCTACACGAAACCCTGATTCTCGTCCGCGAGCCGGACCGTCTCCCGCAGGACGAGGCCGAAGGCGATCAACGTGGCTCCAGCCGCGAGCGCAGCGAAGATGCCGGGGTCGAGCATGACCGCGATGTGCCTTTGGCCAGCGGGATTGTCGAAGGTCAGCGCGATGCTCTGCGCCGTGCGGATGATCGGCGTCGTGGCGCCGAAGCCCGCCAGAAGCCAGCCGACGCGCAGCAACCCAACCGCATTCTCCTCGACCAGGACCCTGCCCTCGCCGAAGGCGCGAAACAGGTTCCCCAGCCGCAGCATGGCCAGCACGAAGAGCCCGGCCGGAATCCAGGCGAGAGCAAATGCCGCCCAGTAGCCCCTGCTCGACGGGGCGAGAGGAGCATTCCCAAGTCCGATCGTACTCTGGGCATGACGGGCGAGCGCATCCGCATCGGCCCATAGCCAGACGAGACCGAAGAGCATGAGCAATCCCGCGGCATAGCTGAAGGCGCGGGCCCATCGGCTGACGCGGCGCAGGCGGCTGGCCGCCTCCCCGGAAAATCCGGTCGCGCTCAGGGTGGAGGAAGCCGTCATGATTATTTCCTCGATTGACAAAATTAAACTAATAGATGAATTTTTGAATGTCAAAGCCATTTCGACAGGATACCCGATGCGCACTGCCCTGCCCGCCAATCTCCTGCTCTGCAGCCTGCTCGGAGGCTGCGGGCACGTCCCGCTGACCTCGCTGCCGCAGCTCTCGAAGATCGACATGAAGAACACCGACCTCGCCGAGCTGCGCGCCGGCATCAGCTTGCCGGCCGACATCCGCACGCTGCCCGGTGGCGTCACCATGACGCTCGTCGCCCTGCCCAAGGATGGCGGCCGTCATGAACGCAAGGTCGTGCTGGAGGAGGTGCGCGATGCGGTCGAACTGGCAAAGTTGCCCGCGATGGCCTCGCCCGGGCGCCGCTTCACCGTTTTCAGGCTGAGCCGGGCCGACGCCGCGCGCCTCGGCGCTTTCCGCCAGGAGATGTTCGCCGGCCCACAGAACAGCGGCAATCGCGGCAGCCTGGCGCTCGGCGCCGACAAGGCGTGCCGGCTCGGCGAGCTCTCGGGCAAGCCGATCACGATGACCGGCTATCTCAAGACCTCGGAGACACAGGATTACGTTTTGCTGCTGCGCGATTTCGATTTGAGCGAAGCCGTCCGCGCCGTCGATCCCAAGGTCGATCTCGCCACCGCGATCCCGCCTTGCGACGCAGCGCCGGAAGCGAGGCTCAGCGGCTCTCCCGCCGCGCCATGAAGGCGAGCTTCTCGAACAGCGAGACGTCCTGCTCGTTCTTGAGCAGCGCACCGTGCAGCGGCGGGATCAGCTTGCGCGGATCGCGCTCGCGCAGCACTTCCGGGCCGATATCGTCGGCGACGAGGAGCTTCAGCCAGTCGAGCAGTTCGGAGGTCGAGGGCTTCTTCTTGATGCCGGGCACCTCGCGCACCTCGAAGAACAGGCGCAGCGCCTCCTCCATCAAGCGCTTCTTGATGCCGGGGAAGTGGACTTCGACGATCTTCTGCATCGTCTCGGCGTCGGGGAAGCGGATGTAATGGAAGAAACAGCGGCGCAGGAAGGCGTCCGGCAATTCCTTCTCGTTATTCGAGGTGATGATCATCACCGGCCGCTGCGCCGCGCGGATTGTTTCGCCGGTCTCGTAGACATGGAACTCCATGCGATCGAGCTCGAGCAGCAGGTCGTTCGGAAACTCGATATCGGCCTTGTCGATCTCATCGATCAGCAGCACCGGGCGCACCGGCGAGACGAAGGCCTCCCAGAGCTTGCCACGCTTGATGTAGTTGGCGATGTCGGAAACGCGGGCGTCGCCGAGTTGGCTGTCGCGCAGGCGGCTGACCGCATCGTATTCGTAGAGCCCCTGCTGCGCCTTGGTGGTCGACTTGACGTGCCAGGTCAGCAACGGCGCGCCGAGCGCAGCGGCGATCTCCTCGGCCAGCACGGTCTTGCCGGTGCCGGGCTCGCCCTTGACCAGCAGCGGCCGCTCCAGCCGGATCGCGGCGTTGACCGCGACGGTCAGGTCCTCGGTGGCGACGTAGGAGGCGGTGCCGGTAAAGCGCATGCGAGGCCCTTCATGTGGCTGCTCCACGGCCATGCTGCCGCCGCGGATGGCAATGTGCTTAGAGGTCAGCCGGCGGGGGAGCAAGTTTTCGTCAGCCCGGTGCGAGTTTTGGTTTGTGTTGCAAGGCCCTGGCAAGCAAAGCTGAGAGATCAACAGCTTCGCCTGATTCCTTAGAGGGTGACGTGGCCGGGACGATCGATCCTTCCGCCTATCGTGACGCCGTGGTCGTGCTCGCCACGGCCGGCGTAATCGTGCCCTTCGCCAAGCGTTTCCGGGTCAATTCGGTCGTCGCCTTCATGGCCTGCGGCGCCCTGCTCGGCCCCTATGGCCTCGGTGGCCTCGTCGCCAAGATCCCGTTCCTCAGCACGATCACCGTCTCCAGTGCGGAGGCGCTCGCCGGCCCGGCCGAGCTCGGCGTCGCCTTCCTCCTCTTCGTCATCGGCCTGGAACTCTCCTATGAGCGCCTCAAGACCATGCGCCGGCTGGTCTTCGGGCTTGGTCTGGGTCAGGTCGCGCTCTCGGCCGCCGCGATCGGCGTCGTCGCCATCGCCTTCGGCCAGCCCCCCGCAGCAGCCCTGCTGATCGGCACGGCGCTCGCCTTGTCCTCGACCGCAATGGTGGTCGAACTGCTCTCGGCCCATCGCCGCATCACCTCTTCGGCCGGGCGCGCCAGCTTCGCCATCCTGCTCTGCCAGGACCTCGCGGTGATCCCGCTGCTCTTCCTGGTCAGCGTACTCGGCACGCAGGAGAACGGCTCGCTGCTCATGGGCCTGACCCAGGCGCTGCTGCAGGCTGTCGGCGCGATCGCAGCCATCACCGTCATCGGCCGGCTCGCCATGCGCCCGCTCTTTCGCCTGGTCGCCTCGACCGATTCCTCCGAGAGCTTCATGGCCGCGACCCTGCTGGTCGCGCTCGGCACCGGGCTGATCGCGGCGGCCGCAGGACTTTCCATGGGCCTCGGCGCCTTCATCGCCGGGCTGCTGCTGGCCGAGACCGAGTATCGCCGTGCCATCGAGGTGACGATCGAGCCGTTCAAGTCCCTGCTGATCGGCGTCTTCTTCCTGACCGTCGGCATGGGCGTGAACCCGGCGGCGCTGGCGGCTCAACCCGTCGCGATCTTCAGCATCGCGGCCGGCCTTTTCCTCGCCAAGGTCGCGATCACCTTCCTGCTCGCCCGCTATTTCAAGCTCTCCGTGCCAACGGCCCTGGAAACCGCGATCATGGTCGGCCCCGGCGGCGAGTTCGCCTTCGTCCTGCTGACGGCGTCGGTCGCGGCCAAGCTGGTCGACCAGACTGCCGCATCGCTGGTGCTCGCCGGCGTCTCGCTGACGATGATCTTCCTGCCGCTCGCAGCTCGCATGGCGCGGACGCTGTCGGCCCGCCTCGCACCTGCCGTGAAGCTTCCCGACGAAGCGAACATCCTGCCACCGGATGACCATGCCCCGCGCGCCATCGTGGTCGGCCTCGGCCGCGTCGGCCGACTGGTCAGCGAGATGCTGGAGCAGCATAAGGTCCCCTATATCACCGTCGACGCCGATCCCTCGCTGATCGCGGCGCAGCGCCGGGCCGGTCGCCCGGCCTTCTACGGAAACGCCACCAAGCCGGATTTCCTGCGGCTCTGCGGTTTGGAGGAAGCGACCGCGCTGATCGTCACCATCGACAATCCCCGCGCCGTCGACGACATCGTCGAAGCGGCGCGCGGCATGCGACAGGACCTCATCGTCGTCGCCCGCGCCCGCGACGCCAAGCACGCGCGCCATCTCTACGAGATCGGCGTCAACGACGCCGTGCCGGAGACGATCGAGGCCAGCCTGCAATTATCGGAGGCGGCGCTGGTCGGCCTCGGCGTGCCGATGGGCCTCGTCATCGCCTCGGTGCATCAGCGCCGCGACGACTTCCGCAGCGAGCTCAAGCCGGCGAGCGCGCCGCAGCCGGCGCTGCCGCGCCATGCCCGCTCGCGCCGGCTGTGAGGCTGGACATCTGAGGGAATTCTAGGCGAACTCCTTCCGCTCCGCCGGCTCCAGCCGCACGGACAGCGCAGCCGTCGAGGCCGGCGCTGGCTCGATACGCGCCACCTTGCTCGCTGCAGCTGCCTGCATCGCCCGGCGCATATGGCCGTAGAACTGCTCGGCGCTGCTGTGCCAGCTATGGCGCTGGGCGAGCGCAAGCCCGGCCTCGCGCGGCAGGCGCAATGCCGAGAGCGCGGCCTGGCGCAGATCCTCGTGCAGCACCGCCGCCTCGCTGCCGGCGAAAACGTCGCTCGGCCCCTGCACCGGAAAGGCCGCGACAGGCAGCCCGCTCGCCGCAGCCTCGAGCAGCACGATGCCGAACGTGTCGGTCAGGCTCGGGAAGACGAAGACATCGGAGGAGGCATAGATCGCAGCGAGATCCTCGCCTTCGCGCGCGCCGAGGAAATGCGCCTCCGGGAAAGCGCGCATGAGGTCGGCACGGGCCGGCCCGTCGCCGACCACGACCTTGCTGCCGGGGAGGCGCAGCGACAGGAAAGCCTCGAGGTTCTTCTCGACCGCGACCCGGCCGACGCTGAGGAAGATCGGTCGCGGCAGGTCAAGCACGCTCTCCGGGCGCGGATGGAACAGCGAGAGGTCCACACCCCGCCCCCAGCGCAGGATGCGCTCGAAGCCATGTGCGCGCAGCTCGGCCTCCACCGTCGCAGTCGAGACCATCACCCCCGCCGCCGGCCCGTGGAAACGGCGCAGGAAGCGATAGCTCCAGCTTTCGGGGATCGGCCAGCGCGCCGCGACATATTGCGGGAAGCGGGTGTGGTAGCTGGTGGTGAAGGTACGCTTCTGGGCAAGGCAGACGGCGCGCGTCAGCCAGCCGATCGGCCCCTCGGTGGCGATATGGATATGGTCGGGGCCGAACTCGGCAATACGTTTGGCAACATGCCGGCGCGTCGCCAGCGCGATGCGGATATCGGGATAGGACGGCAGGCCGACCTGCCAGAAGCCTTCCGGCGTCAGCATATGCGGGGTGACGCCGAATTCCGGCGCCGCCTCGACCATCCGCTCCAGCGAGCGCACCACGCCGTTGATCTGCGGGCGCCAGGCGTCCGTCGCGATCAGGACGCGCATCAGCGCGCTTTCCGTTCAGCCGTTTCCGGCTGAACGCCAAGAATTCGCGCCAAATCTAAATGCTGGGGCATGTTCTTATCCCAAAAGTGGTTTCCACTTTTGGGGAACATGACCCGCGCAGCCTCGACGAGGCTCGGCACCGGAATTGGCCGCGCCGCGGGAATAGCCGGCTTCTCGCCCTTCAGCCGGTGCTGTGGCCAGCGCACGATCTCGAAGCGGCCATCGTCATGCTCGACCACCGCCGTGCAGCTTTCGACCCAATCGCCGGTGTTGATATAGGTCAGCCCACCGATCTCGCGCTGGGCGGCGTGGTGGATATGGCCGCAGATCACGCCGTCGGCCTTGTGCCGGCGCGCCTCGTCGGCGAGGCACTGCTCGAACTCGCCGATATAGTTCACCGCGTTCTTGACCTTGTGCTTGGCCCAGGCCGAGAGCGACCAGTGCGGCAGGCGAAGAACGCGGCGGACCTTGTTGATGCCGTGATTCAGAAAGAGCGCGATCGTGTAGGCCCAGTCGCCGAGCAAAGCGAGCCACTTGGCGTTGCGCACCACGAGGTCGAAGAGGTCGCCATGGATCACGAGCATGCGCTTGCCGTCGGCCGTCTCGTGGACGATGTCGTCGACCAGCGTGATGCCGCCGAACTGCAGGCCGGTATAATCGCGCAGGAAATCGTCGTGGTTGCCGGTGACGTAGATCAGCTTCGAGCCCTTGCGCACCTTGCGCAGCAGCTTCTGCACCACGTCGTTGTGCGCTTGCGGGAAGTACCAGCCGCTCTTCAGCCGCCAGCCGTCGATGATGTCGCCGACCAGATAGATCGTCGGCGCGTCATAGGCGCGCAGGAACTCCAGCACGAGGTCCGCCTGGGCTCCACGCGTGCCCAGATGCAGGTCCGAGATGAAGATGCTGCGAACCTGCTTGGCGTCGCTGTCGTCGCTCATGCTCGCCGGCCCATCCT
Source organism: Rhizobiales bacterium 2SD (assembly GCA_005502805.1). Classification (GTDB taxonomy): domain Bacteria; phylum Pseudomonadota; class Alphaproteobacteria; order Rhizobiales; family Beijerinckiaceae; genus Allobosea. The sequence goes on from SCMY01000007.1 coordinate 312,816, forward strand.
GTTGCGATGCCTGCGGCGTGTGTCTGATTTGCACTACGCTTTGATGACGCGGCGGCGAAAGCATGCTTTGCCTGCCCGCACAGGAACGGACATTTCCGGGAGACGACAATGGATCTGGGTATCGCCGGCCGCACGGCCATCGTTTGCGCCTCGAGCAAGGGGCTGGGCCGTGGCTGCGCACAGGCGTTGGCCGAAGCCGGCTGCACCGTCGTCGTCAACGGTCGAGACTCGACCACGCTGGAGAAGACCGCAGCCGCTATTCGCGCCAGCACCGGCGCGACCGTGATCGCAGTCGTCGCCGACGTTTCGACCAAGGCGGGCCAGGACGCTCTGCTCGCGGCGGCGCCCAATCCCGACATCCTCGTCAACAACAATGGCGGCCCGCCGCCCAAACCCTTCCGCGAGGTGACGCGCGAGGGACTGCTCGAAGGCGTGGCGCAGAACATGGCGACGCCGCTGGAGCTGGTGCAGCGCGTCGTCGACGGCATGATCGAGCGGCGCTTCGGCCGCATCGTCAACATCACCTCGGCGAGCGTGCTGACCCCGCTGACCGGCCTCGACGTCTCCTCCGCCGCCCGCGCCGGCCTCACCGCCTTCCTCTCCGGCGTGGCGCGCGAGATCGCCCATGCCAACGTCACCATCAACAATATCCTGCCGGGCGTCTTCGACACCGACCGGATCAAGACCGCGACGAACAAGGTCGCAGAGATGCAGGGCATCAGCATCGAGGAAGCGACGAAGCGGCGGCTCGCTGCCGTCCCGGCTGGCCGCCTGGGCACGCCCGACGAATTCGGCAAGCTCTGCGCTTTCATTTCCAGCGCCCATGCCGGCTACATCACCGGCCAGAACTTCCTGATCGACGGCGGCTCGTTCCGGGCGAACTTCTGACGCAGGCCGGCCGGGCCGCGCCTCAGCACGCGCCCGGCCTTCAGGCCACAACTGTCCTGAGACCGATGACCATCGCTTTTCGACGCGCCGCTCCCGACGACACGCCCGCCTGCATCGTGCTGCGCGGCATGACGCGGGAGAACGCCTTTTCGGTCGAAAAGCTGGCGGCGCTGGGCATCACGCTCGAAAGCTGGCGCTCGGCAATAGCCGACGGCAGCCTGCCCGGCCATGTCGCGATCGTCGATGACAGGATCGTCGGCTATTGCTTCGGCGAACGCGAGACCGGCGAGATCGCGGTGCTGGCGCTGCTGCCCGAGCATGAGGGCAAGGGCGTCGGCAGGACGCTGCTGAACCTCGTCGTCGCCGAGCTCAAGGGGTTCAGCTTCGACCGGCTCTTCCTCAGCTGCTCGTCCGACCCTGCCTCGCGCTCCTACGGCTTCTACCGGCACCTCGGCTGGCGCTCGACCGGCACTTTCGACGATCGCGGCGACGAGATTCTCGAATATCTCTTCGCCTGAGCCTCGCTTCGATAGCGTCCCGCATCGCGCCGATCCGATCTGCAAGATCGGCGCTTGGAACAGGTCCCTGCTCGTGGTCTAAGAGGGGCGAGTCTTGCACAAGACGTCCAGTCCTCGCGCCCGACCCGTTCCCTTGTCACCGCTCCTCGGCATCAGCCTCAAGCTGCTTTCGGCCCTGTCGTTCACGCTGATGTCTGCCGGCATCAAGACGCTGGCCTCGCGCTATCCGACCGGCGAGCTCGTTTTCTTCCGCTCCTTCTTCGCGCTGATCCCGCTGATCATCTGGCTGGCCTGGCGCCATGAATTCCCCGGGGCGCTCAAGACCAGCAATCTGCGCGGCCATCTCAAGCGCGGCGTCATCGGCTCGACCGGCATGTTCCTCGGCTTCGCCGCGCTGCACCTGCTGCCGCTCTCGGACGCGGTCGCGATCGGCTATGCCGCGCCATTGATCGTCGTGGTGCTGGCGGCGCTGATCCTGAAGGAGCGCGTCCGCGTCTACCGTTGGACCGCCGTCGCCGTCGGCTTCCTCGGCGTGCTGCTGATGCTCTCGCCGCATATGGGCGTGCAGGGCTTCGGGCACGGCCTCTCGGGCGGGCCTGCCATCGGCGCCCTGCTCGCGCTCGCCGGCGCCTTCTGCTCCGCCTTCGCCTCGATCGAGGTCCGACTGCTGACGCATACCGAGAAGACCGGCGCCATCGTCTTCTATTTCATGACGCTGACCTCGCTGCTCGGCCTGCTGACGCTGGCGCTGGGCTGGACCGTGCCGGACCTGAAGGATTTCGTGCTGCTCGTCACCATCGGCGTACTCGGCGGCCTCGGCCAGATGCTGCTGGTCCAGGCCTATCGCTATGGCGACGCCTCGCTGATCGCTCCCTTCGAATACTCGACGATGATCTGGGCGACCGCACTCGGCTGGTTCGTCTTCGGGGAGTGGCCGGTGCTGGCCGTGCTCCTGGGATCGCTGATCGTGATCGCCTCGGGCATCTACGTCATCCTGCGCGAGCAGCAGCTCGGCCTGCTCAAGAAGGAGACGCGCGAGGCCGGCCCATCCCGCTCCGTCTGATGCGCTCGACTTGCCGCTTGGAGCGATCCGAGGCATTGTCCGCTAGGACAAACAATCGTTCTCTATCCCAAACGAATTGGGGGAGACGGCAGGCAGAGCGCAATGGGCATCGAAACCAGGGAACGTGGCGGGCGCGAGCTGGAATCCGGCGCGCAGGTGATCTCGGGCCAGCTCGGCAAGACCATCCAGCGGCTGCGCAAGGCCTACAATCTCTCGCTCTCGGAGCTGGCCGAGCAGTCCGGCGTCGCCAAGTCGATCATCAGCCAGATCGAGCGCAACGAGACCAATCCGACGCTGGCGACGATCTGGCGGCTGTCGCAGGCGCTCGACGTCTCGATCGAGCGCGTGCTCTCGACCAACGAGGAAGAGGCCTTCATCGAGAAGATCGCCCGGCCCGACACACCGATCCTGGTCTCGGAGGACGGCAAGCTGCGCCTCGCCATCATCGGCTGGATCAAGACGGTCGAGTGGCTGCAATGGTACGAGGTCAGCGCCGAGCCCGGCGGCGAGCTCGATTCGGAAGGCCATCAGCGCGGCTCGATCGAATCGCTCTCGGTTAGCGCCGGCGAGTTCGAGGTCGAGGTCGGCGGCATCACCCAGCGCGCCAAGGCTGGCGAGACCCTGCGCTATCGCTGCGACCGCCAGCATATCGTCCGCTGCGTCAGCGGCCAGCCGGGCACCGCCCTGATGGTCTGCATCCTCAAGGCGGCGGTGATGGACTGAAGGGCCGCCCCGCCATATCGAGTGACCTGGCTGACACCAACTGCCTCACCAGAGCGACGCTTGTCGCAGCGCCGCGCGATGGATCGCGGCCGGAGAAGCAGCGACTTCGTTGAACGATGAGGCTTTCGCATATGCTGTTTTCAGCCGTCCCGGCTCGCCTGACGATGCTCGCAGCCTTTGCCTTGCCGATGGCGCTCTCCCCGCTACACGTCCACTCCACTGAAACCAGGACCTTTAAAGCGCAGGACGGCAGCTACAGCTTCGAATATCCGCTGGGCTTCACATTGGATCATCTCTTCGCGGATGGGACAGGCGACGTAACGGGCGTCAAGGCTTCCACGCCGACCAATGGTGATGTGCGTATCACCTTCCTGGGCCCGCGTGATGCCGGCGAGTTCCAGGAGGTCAGCGAACGGACTCGTCAATCCATTACCGACGCATTCATCAAGGCAATCGCGGTTCGGCCCTCGATCGAACTCAGATCGTCGGCCATGACGACCCTGCTCGGCCGGCCGGCGGTCGCATGGTTTTCGCCAATGGACGATCGCCCTTCAGTAGGGAGCGTCCGCAAATCAAGCGCTACGTTTTCACGGCTATTGGCAGAAATGCCTACAATTTCGAGTGCATCTATCGCGCCGATAAAGCCGAGCAATTCGCGCCGGCCTGCGACCTGGCCGTTTCAACCGTCAGATTGCTTGATTCCACGACGAAGACCGGTGCCTCCGCAAACACCGGTGATGGCAACTCGACGACAAGGCCTGCGGGCGACTGCACCAAACTGGAACTGAACAGACGCGCCGGGCTGGTCACCGACATGACGTCCGGCCTGCTGATGAAGGATCAGTCTCCCGCTGCGATCGAGCGCCTGAAGAAGGCCCACGCTGCGATACAGGCGGTTGACGAGCAGGCAGGCAGCAAGCCTTCCGAACAGGACTGCAAGGACATCGACGCCATTGCCGAGTCGCTGAAATAGCGGCGGACTGGCGGGGGACGCGCGGATAGCGGCTCCCCATAGTTCTCCTACTTCGCTTGCGGTCGCGACGGCCCCTGCACCGCCGGCAACGACTTCAGGTACTCGGCCATCGCCAGCCGGTCGGCTTCCGGCAGCAAAGCCATGTTGCGTACCACCGCCGCCATCGAACCGCCGACGCTGTCGAAGTTCGGGGTGAAGCCGCTCTTGAGCAGCTCGGCGATCTCGGATTTGGACCATTTGCCGAGGCCGTTCTCGGCCTGGGTGATGTTCGGCACCCAGCCCTTGCCTTCGGGGTCGGGACCACCGGCGAAGCGCGTCGCCTGGACGATCGCGCCGAACTGGTTGCGGCTGGAATGGCATTCGGCGCAGTGGCCTGGACCGTTCACCAGATAGGCGCCGCGATTCCATTCGTCGCTCTTCGTCGGATCGGGCTTGAACGGTGCCCCGTCGAAGAAGAGCAGCTTCCAGCCGCCGACCATGCGGCGGATGTTGAAGGGGAAAGGCAGCTCATGCGGCGGCGCCTTGCCCTCGACCGCCGGCAAGGTGCGGATATAGGCCAGCAGATCCGCCAGCGCCTTCGGCGTCATCAGCCGGTAGGAGGTGTAGGGGAAGGACGGATAGAGGTGCTGCCCCGCGGGCGAGACGCCGGCCGCCATCGCCTGGATGAAATCGGCCGTGCCCCAGTTGCCGATGCCGTCGCGCGTATGCGGCGAGATGTTCGGCACATGGAACTTGCCGAAGGGCGAGCCGAGTTCAAGCCCGCCGCCGAGCCGTGTCTTGTCGTCCTGCCCCGGCGTCGCATGGCAAGAGGCGCAGCCGCCGGCCGCGAACAGCAGCTTGCCGTTCTCGATGTCCGGCGCCGGCAAGGTGCCGATCTCGGGACCGGGCGAGACCACGCGTGGATCGGTGAGGACGAAGAAGCCGGCGATGCCGAGCGCGATGAAGACCAGAAGCGTGATCAGCAGGCGGCGCATCGGTTCCTCATTCGGTTGTCCCCGGCAAACAACGCTCGTATCGCGACAGGGTTCGCCCCGGCTGCCGCCGACGCGAATGGAGCGGACCTCCGAGAGCCGGATCCGATCAGGTTGAAACAACCTGATCGGTGAATCCGTCTCTCACTTAGAGATAGAGACCGCTTCTCCAATCAGCTTGCCATGCAAACTGATTGGAGCGGGCTCTAGGGAAGCCCGCTCCTTCGATCAGGTCAAATCTGGCGACCGCCGGCCGCCGTCACTTCTTGATGCGGTAGACCTCGTGGCAGGCGCCGCAGTTCTTCGTGGCGTCGCCGAAGGCGGTCTTGAAGCCGGCGAGATCGGTCGCGGTCGCGCCCTTGGCGGCATCGGCCTCGAACTTGGCGAAGGCGGCCTTGAAGCCGGCCTGGTCTTCCCAGATCTTCGGCGCCGCCGTGGTCTCGCCGCCGGTCTTGGCGCTCTCTGGATAGAAGCCCGGCATCTTCTTGGCCGCATCGCCATAGGTCTTGAACACCGCCTGCGCCTTGGCCGCGTCGAACGGCGCCTCGCCCTTCGCCATCGCCGCGCCATCACGCGTCGCGGCGCCGACGGCCTTCATCGTGTCGCGACGCTCGGAGATCGAATTGGCCTGAGCCAGAACGGCGGAGGCGCCGACAGCGAGGCCGACGACAACGAAAACAGAACGAAGCATGCGCGGGAATCCTCCGGAAGCCAGCGCCTGAACCGGCGCTGTTTTGAACCTTTCCAGATCACCCGAGGCACACGACAGCGCCAAGTCGCATTGTCGTGAAATTCATTGCAAAAATGCAATCAAGCGCTTGCGTCAGAGCCCATGGCCCGCCGCCTTCAGCGTCGCGAACACCTTGGCCGGGGTCGCCGGCATGTCGATCGCAGTGACACCAGCGGCCCGGTTCAGCGCATCGACCATGGCGTTCATCACCGCCGGGCAGGCGCCGATCGCCCCGGCCTCGCCAGCGCCCTTCACCCCGATCGCATTCGTCACGCAAGGCACGTTGCGCGTCTCGAAATGGAAGTTCGGGATGTCGACCGCGCGCGGCAGAGCGTAGTCCATGAAGGTCGCGGTTAGCATCTGGCCAGAGTCGTCGAAGCGGATCTCCTCCATCAGCGCCTGGCCGATGCCCTGGGCCGCACCGCCATGGACCTGGCCCTGCAGCATGATCGGGTTCAGCGTCACGCCGAAATCATCGACCACGACATAGTTCTGGATCTCGGTCCCGCCGGTCGCCGGATCGACCTCCAGCTCCACCACATGGGTGCCGTTCGGATAGGTCGCCTCCGGCGGCGTCCAGCTCTGATGGACGCTGAGCTGCTCGGCCTTGGCGCCGGGCAGGTTGGCGATCGCCTTGAGATCGAGCGTCTTGTCGGTGCCGACGATGCGCACGGCGCCGTCGACGATCTCGAGATCGCCCGGAGCGGCTTCGAGCGCCTCCGAGGCGAGGCTCTTCAGATTGTCGGCGAGGATGCCGGTCGCAGCGTTCAGCGCCGCGCCGCCCACCGGGATTGAGCGCGAGCCGCCGGTACCCGAGCCCGTCGCGATCCGGTCGGTGTCGCCCTGGACGACCTTGATCCGGTCGAGCGGGATGTCGAGATGCTGGGCGACGAGCTGCGAATAGGCGGTCTCGTGGCCCTGGCCGTTCGACTGGGTGCCGATCAGCACGGTGACGGTGCCGTCCTTCTCCAGGATCACGGTCGAGCTCTCCGGCCCGCCGCCGCCGCAGGCCTCGATATAGCAGGCGAGCCCGATACCGCGAAGTTTGCCGGCCTTCTGCGAGGCCTTCAGGCGGCTCTTGAAGCCCTTCCAGTCCGACACCTCCATGGCGCGGCGCATATGGCCCTCGAACTCGCCGGAATCGTAGACCGGCCCGGTCTGCGTCTTGTGCGGCATCTCGCTCGGCTTGACGAAGTTGAGCGCCCGCACCGCATCAGGCGTCTTGCCGGTCTCGCGCGCGATTGCATCGACCAGCCGCTCGATCAGATAGGCCGCCTCGGGCCGTCCGGCGCCGCGATAGGCGTCGACCGGCGTCGTATGGGTGAAGACGCCGCGGAAACGGACATGCACTGCCGGGATGTTGTAGCAGCCCGGCGTCATCGTCGTGCCGACCCATGGGATGAAGGGCCCATATTGCGAGAGATAGGCGCCCATGTCGGCGGCGAGATCGACCTTGAGGCCGATGAATTTGCCGCGCTTGTCGAGCGCCATCGTCGCGGTCGTCAGATTGGCGCGGCCATGGGTGTCGGCGAGGAAATGCTCGGTCCGGTCGGCGACCCAGCGCACCGGCCGTTTCAGCTTCTCGGCCGCGACCATGGTCAGCGGGTATTCGCGGTACATGAAGATCTTGGTGCCGAAGCCACCGCCGACATCGGGGGTGATCACCCGGATGCGGGACGGGTCGACCTTCAGGATGTAGCTGGCAAGGATGTCGCGCGTGCCATGGCTGCCCTGGCTGCCATGCGTCAGGGTCCAGCGCTTGGTCGCCTTGTCGTATTCGGCGATGCAGGCGCGCGTCTCCATGTAGTTGGAGGCGAGGCGGTTGTTGACGATGGTGATCGAGATGGTCCGGTCGGCTTTGGCGAAGGCCTTCTCGGTCTTGTCGCGATTTCCCTGCTCCGCCTCGAAGGCGACGTTGCCGTCGCGATCGGACCAGACCTGCGGCGCGCCGCTCTCCAGCGCCTCGGCGATGCCGGTGATCGAGGGCAGCGTCTCGAACTCGATCTCGATCGCCTCGGCGGCGTCGCGCGCCTGGTCGAGCGTCTCGGCGACGATGAAGGCGATGGCCTCGCCGACATGGCGCACCGTGTCCATCGGCAGCACCGGCACCGAGTTCGGCCGCACGCTCTTGCCGGAGATGTCCTTGATCAGCCCCTTGCAGGGGATGTCGCCGAGATGGGCGACATCCTCGCCGGTCAGGATCAGCTTGACGCCCTTGCGCTTCAGCGCCGCCTGCTTGTCGACGATCCTGAACTTCGCATGCGCGTGCGGCGAGCGCAGCACATAGGCGTGCAGCGCGCCTTCGACCGCGGTGTCGTCGGTGTAGCGGCCGGTGCCGGTCGTCAGGCGCTGATCCTCGACCCGCCGCACCGGCTGGCCCATCCCGAACTTCATCGGACGCATCGGCAAACTTCCTTCGGATCACTCGAATGAGAAAGACTGGCGCAGGATGGCCACGCCGTCACCCCGGTCCGCATGCAGGGACCGGGATGCACGCAGTGCAAGCAAACGGGTCTTGAAACTCAGCGGATCATACGCGCCGCGCTGTCGGACATGCTCACCATCATATTGTAGCTGGAGACGATCCGGTTGGCATCGTTCGCCGCGCCGCCCTTGCGGACATCGCCCTTCGACTTGCCGAGCTTCTCGCGGAAATCGCGCAGATTGCCGAGCCAGGAGCTGGCCGAGGAATCGATCATCGGCACGCCGGACTGGTTCTTGTCCTTGAAGGCGTCCATCTCCTTGATCGCGCCGGAGTAGCCGGCGAGCGCCGTGTCGAAGGCGGCGAGGTCGACGATCGGATGCTCGTTGCTCGGCATCACGTCCATCACCGCACGCGCATTGATCATGATGTTGCGCAACTGCCAGCGGGCCTGGCGGCCCTCGCTCGCCTCGATCGCCGCCAGCTCTCGGGCGTCGATGCCCTTCTTGTAGCCGTTGAGCTGGGCGCTGAAGGCGTTGCGTTCGCGCAGGAAGGCCTCCGCCGCCGGCACCATCTTGGCGTGCAGCTCGCGGCCCTCGGCGGCGTTGTCGTCGCGATAGTCCTTGCGCTCGTAATAGCGCTCGGCCCGGGTGATCAGCGGCGCCAGTTCCTGATAGGCGGCGATATAGCGCTTCACGGCAGCGTCGAGTTCGGGCTGCGCCGGCGGCTGGCCTGCGGCCGCTTCCGCCTTGGCGATCTCGTCCTTGACGTCATAGAGGCTGTAGAGCCCGTAGGAGATGTAGCGCTCCTTGCCGGTCGGGCCCTTCTTCATGTCGACCCAGCTCTTGTAGCGATCCCAGGATTCGATCGCCCGGATCGTCCGGTTGGAGAGCGAGGTATAGGCATTCGACTTGGCGATCGCCACCTGCAGCTCGGGATCCTGCACCGGCTTCTTCGCTGCGGTCTGCGGGGTGGCCTGCGCGAAGGCGAGCGGGGCAGCGGAGACAGAGCAAAGCAGGGCTGCGAGGGCAAAGCTCGGCAGGCGGGAGGCCTTCATCAGGGCACCTTTGGTCGACCGCGGCCGGGTTTGAGGCCGCGCCCCGTTATCGGCGCTGGCGCGGCGAACCGCAACCAAAAGGCGGCGCCTTAGCGCTCGACCGGCTCCCCCCGCATGGCCCAGTCCTTGAAGCCGCCGATATAGTGGCTGTCGATGTCGAGCCCGGCGGCCTGCGCGAATTCGAGCGCGCGTAGCGAGCGCACCCCAGCGGCGCAGGAGAGCACGACGCGTTTGCCGGGTTCGTCCGGCAGGTCGGCGGGATCGAACTGCGAGAGCGGCCGCGACACCGCGCCGGGAATATGCCCGGCGGCGAATTCATGCGGCTCGCGCACATCGACGATGAGGATCGAGCCGTCGGCGAGCCCAGCCTTGACGGCGTCGATGTCGAGGTCGTGTACGATCATGCTGTAGCTCTCAGGGTGTCGCTCAGTTCAGGAGCCTCACCAGATAGAGGCTGAGCGCCGGAAATGCCACGCAGACGGCGAGACGGACCACGTCGGCGGCGACGAAGGGCAGCACGCCACGATAGATCCGCGTCACCGGCACGTCGCGCGCCAGCGAGGCGACGACGAAGACGTTGAGCCCGATCGGCGGGCAGGTCATGCCGATACCGACGACGACCAGGACGAGGATGCCGAACCAGATCGCGATATCGTCGGTCGGCATGCCGAAATCGAGCGCCGTCACGATCGGGAAGAACACCGGCAGCGTCAGCAGGATCATGGCGAGCTCGTCCATGACGCCGCCGAGCACGATGTAGAACAGCAGGAGACCGACGAGCACCGTGTAGGGCGCCCAGCCAGAGGCCGCGATCATCTCGGCCGCCGCGGTCGGCACCTGCGTCAGCGCCAGGAAGGCATTGAACACTTCGGCGCCGAGCAGGATGGCGAAGATCATCGCCGAGGTCTCGGCCGTCTGCAGGATCGCCTGCTTGATCTCGCCGAGGCCGAGCGTGCGGCGGAACAGGCCGATCAACAGCATGATGAAGGCGCCGACGGAGGCTCCTTCGGTCGGCGTGAAGACGCCGCCATAGATGCCGCCGACCACGATCACCGCGACCGTTAGCGCCGGGATGACGCCGAGCAGCAGCGGCCAGCGCTCGCGCCAGGGCAGACGCTCATGGGCGGGCGCGAGCGTGCCGTCGAGCCGCGACATGATCCAGATGGTGATGCAATAGAACGTCGCCGCCATCAGGCCGGGGATCAGCGCCGCCTGGAACAGCTTGGCGATGTTCTGCTCGGTCGAGATCGCATAGACGACGAGGATCACCGAAGGCGGGATCAGGATGCCGAGCGTGCCGCCGACCGCGGTGACGCCGCAGGCGAAGCCGGGATCGTAGCGATAACTGCGCAATTGCGGCAGTGCGGCGCGGGCGAAGGTCGCGGTGGTCGCGACCGAGGAGCCGCAGATCGCGCCGAAGCCGGTGCAGGCCCCGATCATCGCCATGCCGAGGCCGCCGCGGCGATGGCCGACGAAGGCCGAGGCCGCCTTGAACAGGTCGCCCGCCAGCCCGGAGCGCTCGGCGAAGGCGCCCATCAGCACGAACAGGGGGATCACCGAGAGCGTGTAGTTGGCGAAGATCTGGTAGGGCGTGGTGCGGATATAGTTGAGGAAGGGCTCGAGCCCGTTGAGCTGGATGTAGCCGGCGCTGCCGACGACCAGCATGGCGAGGCCGATCGGCAGGCGCAGCGCCATCAGCGCCAGCATGACGGCAAAGCCGGCTATCGCGAGGGAGAAGCCGCTCATCGGGGCTGCCTCATGAGACGGCTGGCGCTGACGAAGGCGGCGAGCGAGACGAAGCCGGCGAGCACCGCGCAGACTGCGATCGGCAGATAGCTCGGCAGCTGCAGCACCATGGTGTTCTCGCCGCTGGCGAGCGCCGAGCGCGCACCGACGCCGAGCCGCCAGGCGATCAGCGCCATGGCGAGGCCGTAGACCACGTCCCACAGCGCATCGATGCCGTCGCGCCAGCGCTGCGGCAGCTTCAGGGTGAAGGTGTCGACGAAGATGTTGCCGCGCCTGAGCTGGCAGAGCGGCAGGAAGCAGAAGGCGGCGACCGCGGTCGCCATCTGCACCAGCTCGAAATCGCCGGGCACGCCGGCCTTGCCGACGAGATCGCTGCGCAAGGTCACACTGACGACGACCATGGTCGCGACCGCGATCAGCAGTATCCCGCCGATGAGCGCGACCGTCTCCGCCACCGCGTCGATGCGCGATGGCGGCCTTTCCCCTACCCTGTCTGTCATTGCAAGCTCAGGCGGCGTTCTGGTGCTTGGTCAGCGCGGCGCGAGCGGCGGCGAGCAGCTTCTCGCCGTCGAGGCCCTTGTCCTTGGCGGTCTTGAGCCAACCTTCGATCACCGGCGCGGTCGCCTTGTGCCAGCGATCGGCCTCGGCCTGCTCCAGAGTTATGATGGTGTTGCCGCGCTTCTTGACCATCTCGGAGACGACGACCGCCTGCTCGTCCCAGACCTTTCCGGCCATGGCCGAAGCGGCAGCGCCCGAGTTCTTGTCGATGATCGCCTTGAGGTCGGGCGCGAGGCCCTCGTATTTCGCCTTGTTCATGGCGAGCACGAAAGTCGCGACGTAGAAGGTCGGCGAGCCCGGAATCTCGGTGTGGTTCTTGACCAGCTCCTGCACCTTGATCGAGGGCACGACCTCCCAGGGCACGACGCAGCCGTCGATCACGCGCTGCGCCAGCGATTCCGGTACCTGCGGGATCGGCATGCCGATGGCGTTGGCGCCGAGCGCGCGCAGCGCCTCGCCGGCGAGCCGGGTCGGGAAGCGCAGCTTGAGGCCCTTCAGGTCCTCCATCGTCTTCACCGGCTTGTTGGCGTGGATCAGCCCGTGATCATGCGCCCAGAAGCAGATCGGATGGATATCCTTGAACTCGTCCTTGAGGTGCTCGGCGGCATAATCGGTCAGCGCCAGCGAGTTCACCAGCGCCCGCTTGTTCGGCACGAAGGGCAGTTCGAACGCCTCGATGCCGGTGAAGCGGCCGGGCGTGTTGCCGGGCAGCGTCCAGACGATGTCGACGACGCCGTCACGGGCCTGGTCGTAGAGCTGCGGCGGGGTGCCGCCGAGCTGCATCGACGGGAAGATGTCGATCTTGATCCGGCCGTTCGATTCGGCCCCGACCTTGTCGGCCCAGGGTTTCAGAAACTTGGAATGCCCGTTCGCCACCGGCGGCAGGAAGTGGTGCATGCGCAGCGTCACCTCCTGCGCATTGGCGCGGGTCGTGCGCAGCACGGCGGGCGCAGCTACGGCCGAGCCGGCGAGCGTCAGGAATCTGCGGCGGTCGAAAGTCATGGAAATCCCCTCCCCGGGAGCAATGGTCGTCTCGTTCACCCTGCCGCGGGTCTGGCCGACAAAAAAGCCGGCTGACCCGTCTCGCGAAGACGCAAGATGGCTCAAACCGGCCCTGATGCAAACTGGCCGGAAGTCATACGTCCTCCCGGCCTTATAGTTTCATTCGTAACTAATTCGCAAGCCCGCCGATTCTCGCCGGCGGGCTGCTCGCGCGAGCGTGATCAGGCCAGCGGCGGAATGCGCAGCACCCAGCCCGGCAGGATCAGGTCGGGATCCTTCACCGGCGGCGTGTTGGCCTTGACGATCTCGGTGTATTTGGCGCCCTTGCCCTTGCCGTAGTGCTCCTCGGCGATCTTCCAGAGCGTGTCGCCCTTCTTCACCGTGTAGAACACGGCGGCGGGCGCCTCCTTGTTGACGATCAGCTCCGATTCGACCGAGCCGACACCGGCCGTATTGCCGATCGCCAGGATGATCTTCTCAGCCTCCTCGGTGCTCATCGCCTTGCCCGAGACTTTCACCTTGTCGCCGGAGACGTCGATCTTGACGTCGGACGGCAAGCCGTGGCCCGCCAGTTCCTTCTGCAACTGATCAGAGGTTGCCGCATTGGCCGAGCTCGACCCGAAGATCTTGGCGCCGGCTTCCTTGATGAAACTGAACAGACCCATAGCATGCTCTCCTAACGCGCTCGCCATCCCGCCAGGATTGGCCGGATGGTCGGGCTTTGCGCCACTCGACTGCCTTGGAACATGTTCTGGTCGCAAACATGGCGATCACCTTGCGGAACATGCCCCGAGACGGGCTGCCCATGAAGCCTGCTCGCAACGACAACTGCAAGACGAAAGGTGAGCTCTGCCCTTCCCTCGCGTCGCCTGCACTGGCAGAACGAGGTAGAACGATGCCGACACCTGCGAAAGACCAGCCATGACCGCTCTCACCCTCGCCCAGGCCAGCCTGATCGTCGACGGCGCGCTGAAATATGCGCATGAGAACGGCCTGAAGCCGCTCGCCATTGCCGTGCTCGATGCACGCGGTGTGCAGAAATTCTTCCTGGCCCAGGATGGCACCAGCCTGCGGCGCGGCGAGATCGCGCTCGGCAAGGCCAATGGCGCGATCGCGCTCGGCGTCGGCCCGCGCACGCTCAACAAGATGGCGCTGGACCGCCCGCACTTCATCAACGGCGTCGCCCTCTCCGTCGGTGGCCCTGTCGTGCCGGTCCCCGGCGGGGCGCTGGTCCGCGATGCGGAAGGCAATCTCATCGGCGTCGTCGGCATTTCCGGCGACACATCCGACAATGACGAGGCGGCCGCGGTCGCGGGCATCGCTGCCGCCGGCCTCACTGCCGAAACCGGCGGCTGACCCGCACCGCCTTCTTATGCGGCCCGGCCTTGCGCCGTGCCGCATTGCAAGGCCCGCGGATTTCCGGCAACGGGTGGCCACCGGCGGCCCTTGAAGCCGTCTCAGGAACCATATCGATGAACATCGCCGCCGCCATCGAGGGCGAAACCGTCCAGACCGACGCATTGATCATCGGCGCCGGCCCTTGCGGCCTGTTCGCCGTGTTCGAGCTCGGCCTGCTCGACATCAAGGCCCATCTCGTCGACATCCTGCCGAAGGTCGGCGGCCAATGCGCCGAACTTTATCCGGAGAAGCCGATCTACGACATTCCCGGCTTCCCGCTCGTCACCGGTCAGGGGCTGGTCGACAATCTCCTGGAACAGATCAAGCCCTTTGGCGCGACCTTCCATCTCAACCAGATGATCGAGCAGATCGAAGTGCTCGGTCCGCCCGAAGCGCCGCGCTTCCGCCTGCGCACCGATGCCGGCACCGTGTTCGAGGCCAAGACGATCCTGATCGCTGCCGGCGGCGGCTCGTTCCTGCCCAAGAAGCCGCCGATCCCCGGCATCGAGGCCTATGAAGGCCGCAGCGACGGCGGCGGCGTCCATTATGCCGTCCGCAAGATGGAGGCCTTCCGCGATCGTGAGATCCTGATCGTCGGCGGCGGCGATTCGGCCCTCGACTGGACGCTCAACCTGCAGCCGATCGCCAAGCGGGTGACGCTGATGCACCGGCGCGACGATTTCCGCGCCGCCCCGCATTCGGTCGAACAGATGCGCGCCCTCGTCGCCTCCGGCGCGATGGACCTGCGGCTCGGCCAGGTGATGGGCCTCAAGGGCGAAGGCAACGATCTTCACGGCGCGATCTGCCGCGACAATGCCGGCGCCGAATTCGAGATCGCCTGTGGGACGATGCTGCCCTTCTTCGGGCTGACCATGAAGCTCGGCCCGATCGCCGATTGGGGCCTGAACCTTCACGAGAACCTGATCCCGGTCGACACCGAGAAGTTCGAGACCAACATCCCCGGCATCTTCGCCGTCGGCGACATCAACACCTACCCCGGCAAGCTGAAGCTGATCCTGTCGGGTTTCCACGAAGCGGCGCTCGCCGCCCAGAAGGTCCA
This sequence comes from Rhizobiales bacterium 2SD, assembly GCA_005502805.1. Lineage (GTDB taxonomy): Bacteria > Pseudomonadota > Alphaproteobacteria > Rhizobiales > Beijerinckiaceae > Allobosea. Next base: position 327,925 of record SCMY01000007.1, read on the forward strand.
TCGCTACGTCTATCCGGAGAAGCGGCTGACCTTCCAGTACACCACCTCATCGAGCGCGTTGCAGAAGAAGCTCGGCGTCGCTTGAGCTTCAACGTCATTCTCGGGCGAAGCGAAGCGCAGACCCGAGAATCTCATGCACTGACCAGAGCCTCTTCCGGCCTGAGATGCTCGGGTCAAGCCCGAGCATGACGGCGTAGGTTTACCGCAGCACCGACATCGCCGACGAAGGCGGCAGCATGTCGTGTGCGGCCATGTCGTGGGCCGGGCGCGAAACAGGCTCAGGCGGAACCGGCTGGATCCGGGTCGCCGGCGAGCCGGACGGGCCGCTATGCGTCGGCGCCTCGGCGACCACGCCCTCCTCCTCCGGCGGCGTCACCCGATCGCGCAGTTCGGCGATCGCACCATCGAGCGGATGGAAGCTGAAGCGGATCTTGTGCGTGCCGGCGGGGACCTGAACGGCGCGGAACAGGACATTGGCCTTGAGGATGTCGACCTGCTGGCCGTCGAGCTCCGCCTGCCACCAGGGGTGCCAGATGTCGTTGAGCACGACGAAGCCGGGCTGGGCGGTCGTGACCTCGATCTCGACCACCGTGTTGCGGTAACGCTTGAGCTTGATCTCGGCATTGGCCGCCACCGGCCCTTCCGGGACGCCGGGCTCCGGCTCCTGCTCGAGCAGGACGACCCGCTGGGGATCGGCGTCCGGCCATTGCCCGGCCGATTTCATGCCCTCGAAATCAGCGAGCTGCCAGCCGCCGACGAACATCACCCGCGGCAGCGCCCGCGGATTCTCGTAGATGTAGCCATCCTTGGTGTAAGCGACGAGCTTGAGGTCGCCGGCGCGCAACGAACGATCGACCTGGCCGATCGGCACGCGCGTCGCGATGTAGCGCAGGCCGAGGAAGTCGGCGAGGCGGCAGCGATAGGACGGGAACAACGGCGTGAACACACGCTCGCTCGGCGCGGCGATCGAATCGCGTGTACCGACCGCCTCGGAGAAATCGGCGAGCCGCAGCGGGTTGTAGCCCAGCGTGTGATCGAAGCCGTGGATCATGCCGGCATTCGGCCACTCGAAGCCCATGCCGAGCAGCTCGACCCGGTCGCGCCGCGGTGAGTCCGGCGCCTGTATGGTGAGCTTTTTCAGGACGGCAACGGTCTCGTTCTTGGTCTCCGGCCGCAGCACGTCGTAGATTTCCGGTGCCAACGCCGTAGCTTCGTTCGGGCCATTATTGGCGGCGAGATCGGCAGCGACGACGCCGGTGACGATCAGGCTGGCGGCGAGCGGGGCCGCAGCGCCGCGCCAGCGCGTGAGCAGGACGAGAAGCAGGAGCGCGCTCGCGAACCAGGCCGCAGCCGTCGCGCTCGGCAGGATGGCCTCGTTGAGGTGCCCGGCCTGGCGCGCCACCACCAGGGCGACACCGATCAGCAGGGCGATCGCGCCCGCGCCGATGCCGAGGTCGCGCCAGATCGCGCCCGGCTTTTCCTCGCGCAGAAGGCGGTGCAGCAGGTAGCCGGAGAGCACGGCGCCGAGCCCGCCGATCAGGAAGGTGGCATCGGCTGGCCGCCGGAACACCTTGACGCCCGGCAGATAGTCATAGGCGAGATGGAAGACGGGCGTGTAGCGGCCAAGCGCGAACAGCACCATCAGCACGAATAGGATGCTGTACGACCGGATCGCCCTGTCCCAGAGCCATCCACGCGTCAGCCCTGGCACGACTAGCAGCAGGAAGGGCAGCGCCCCGAGATAGACCTGCCCCATGTTCTTCGAAAGGAAGAGCTCCTTGGCGTTCCAGTCCGGGCTGTAGGGCCCCCAGAACTCCGTCGCCGGATCGCGCACACCGAACAGGTCGCCGACGAAGGCGGTCAACAACGAGGCCGGATGGAGCGAGCCCCGGCCCGCCTCGGCAAGATCGATCACCGGCCGGGTCGTGGCCTCGGCGAAGAGCCAGGTCCAGAGCAGAGGCACGGCGATGGTGACGATGCCGGCGAAACAGGCGGCCGCGATCGGCGCAAGGCTCTCGCGGAAACCGGCCCTGCCCTCGGAGAGCCAATAGGCCACGACCATGCCGATCAGGATATAGGCGCCGAGCAACGCGACCTGATCGGGCTCCAGAACCATCATGCCGGCGGCGAAGCCGGCGAGCAGCCCATAGCGCAACGAGGCGCGCTGCAGCATCCGCGCCGTCAGCCAGAAGGCGAGACCGAAGAAGGCGAAGCTGGCGATCTGCCCGACATGCTGGATGCGCCAGGCCGCCGAGGCCCCGAAGGCGAAGACCAGCGCCGCCAGCAGCGCCCCGGCCGGATGCCAGTTGCGATCGCGGAAGAACATAAGCATGGCGAGCCCGCCGACCAGCAGATGCGCCAGCACATAGGCATCGACTGCGCGGAAGCTGGGCGAGGGATTGAACAGCGCCAGCAGGATCGCCGGCGAGAAGATCAGCGATTGCGGATCGGCGACCTGCGGCGAACCGGCGAAGACGTTATGCGTCCAGAACGGCGACTGGCCCGAATGCAGCGCCTGCGCCAGAAACTGGATCTGCGCCTGGAAATGCGCCTTGGCGTCGAACGGAATCGTCACCGCCCCCGACAGCCAGGGCCAGCACAGCGCCACCCAGGCGCAACAGAACAGCGCGGCCGCCAGCCAGTAGCTGGAGCCCGATCTCCAAACCGCTTTCAACTGGACCCCCAAGGCCCCTGGCGCACCCGGCACGCAAGATCACGCGCCGATCACGCCGATGTGATCACGGTCGACGATGAAGGTTCCGCGATGAACCGAAACTGAATGAACCTGAATGGAGCAGGTCAGCCCTTCGGCCCGGGGGCTGGGAGCGTCAACTTGCCGCGCCAGCAGCGGACCTTAGCGCTTCTGCGCCACCCAGGCGGCGAGCACGCGCCGTTCGTCCGCGGTCATGCCCGAGAGGTTGTTCGGCGGCATGGCATGGGTCAGCACCGCCTGCACGCCGATGGCGCGGCGCTGGCGGGCGATCAGCTCGGGCTCGTGCAGGTAGACGCCCTTGGGCGCGATCCCGATGCCGGGCCAGGACGGCTCCGGCGCATGGCACATGGCGCAGCGCCCGGTGACTATGTTGGCGACCTCCGGCGAAGGCGGCACGAGGCCGGCGAGCATCACGGGCTTCACCGGCTCCAGCGGCTTCAAGCCGAGCCGCTCGCGCCCGCCGGGCGAGGACGCCATCGCCACCCAGAAGGCGAGCCAGAGCGCCAGCGCCGCCACCGCCCAGGTCCACCACGGCGACTTGGCATGGTCGGCATGGCGGACATTGTAGAAGTGCCGGATCAAGGCGCCGGCGACGATGATCAGGGCGACCAGGGCCGGGATCACCGCCGAATTGGCGTAGGTCACCGGGTAATGGTTCGCCAGCATCAGGAACAGCACCGGCAAGGTGATGTAGTTGTTGTGCAGCGAGCGCTGCTTGGCCTGCTTGCCGTATTTCGGATCGGGCACCTCGCCAGCGACCATCGCGGCGATGGTCTTGCGCTGGTTCGGCATGATCACGAAGAAGACGTTGGCCGACATGATCGTCGCCATCAGCGCGCCGGTATGGATCAGTGCGCCGCGCCCCGAGAACACCGAGGCGAAGGCCCAGCTCGCCGCGACGACATAGCCAAAGCCGAGCAGGCCGAGCACGACGTCGTTCTTGCCGAGCGGCGATCTGCAGAGCACGTCGTAGAACAGCCAGCCGCCGGCCAGAGCCGCAATGCCGATCGCGCCCGCCGCGAAGGGCGAGAGCGCCATCACCGCCGGATCGATCAAGTACAGCTCGGACTGGGCGTAATAGACCCAGACCAAGAGGAAGAAGCCGGAGATCCAGGTCCAGTAGGCCTGCCATTTGTGCCAGGTCAGCTCCTTCGGCAGCACCTCCGGCGCGACCAGATATTTGCGCATCGCATAGAAGCCGCCGCCATGGACCTGCCAGGCGAGGAACTGCGTCGGCTGGCCGGTTTCGGTCTTCGGCGCATCGGGCGCAGCCCGCAGCGAGGCGTCGAGATGGATGAAGAAGAAGGACGAGCCGATCCAGGCGATCGCCGCGATCACATGCAACCAGCGCAACAGCTGGCTGCCCCACTCCATCAGATAGGCCTCAAGCACCGGCAGGCTCCATGGAGAGCCGCAGGCGCGCGAATTGACAGGGCGGAATCCGGGAGGGAACTTGCATCGGATTCCAGACTAGGTTCGCAGCCTTGGAAGGCAAGCGGCATTCCGCCCGGCGAACGCAGCAAACGGGGAAAGGATCAGGCATGGGGCGTCTGTCGACGCATGTGCTCGACACGGTCAACGGCAGGCCGGCCGCGGGCGTCGAAATCGCACTCGACGCGCTGCTGCCCGACGGCAGCCGTAGCCGGATCGCCGATGCCGTGACCAATGCCGACGGCCGCACCGATGCGCCCCTGCTCACCGGCACGCTGCCGGTCGGTAGCTATGAGCTGACCTTCGCGATCGGCGATTATTTCCGCCATCTCGGCACGAAACTGCCCGAGCCCGCCTTCCTCGATCTCGTGCCGATCCGCTTCGCCATCGCCGAGCCGGACGGGCACTATCACGTTCCCCTGCTCGCCTCGCCCTGGAACTACTCGACCTATCGCGGCAGCTGAAAACGGACCTGTCGCCAACGGCTTACGGGCCGCGCTTGAATCACGCTCGCATGGACTTGAATCGATCGATGAACGCCTCCCCCTACCCGCGCGACCTCGTCGGCTATGGCCGCAATCCACCGCATCCGCACTGGCCGGGCGAGGCGCGCATCGCCGTGCAGTTCGTGGTCAATTACGAGGAAGGCGGCGAGAACTGCATCCTGCATGGCGATGCCGCCTCGGAGGCCTTCCTCTCCGAGATCGTCGGCGCCGCGGCCTGGCCCGGCCAGCGCCACATGAACATGGAGTCGATCTACGAATACGGCTCGCGCGCCGGCTATTGGCGGCTCTGGCGTATGTTCACTGAGCGGGACATGCCGGTCACGGTCTTCGCCGTCGCCTCGGCCCTGCAGCGATACCCTGAGATCGTCGCCTCGATGCAGGAAGCGGGCTGGGAGATAGCCACCCATGGCCTGAAATGGATCGACTATCGCGACGCCTCCGCCGAGCTCGAACGCGAGCACATCCTCGAGGCGATCCGTATCCAGAGCGAGCTCGCGGGAGAGCGGCCGCTCGGCTGCTATCAGGGGCGGACCTCGGTCAACACGATCCCGCTGACCATGGCGGAAGGCGGCTTCCTCTACACCGCCGACGTCTATGCCGACGAACTGCCCTATTGGCTGAAGGGGCCGCACGGCCCGCAGCTCGCCGTGCCGTATACGCTCGACGCCAACGACATGCGCTTTGCGACGCCGCAAGGCTTCAACAGCGGCGACCAGTTCTTCGCCTACCTGAGGGATAGCTTCGACACGCTCTATGCCGAGGGCGAGACCGCCCCGAAGATGATGTCGGTCGGCCTGCATTGCCGCCTCGTCGGCCGGCCCGGCCGCGCTGCCGCTCTCGCCCGCTTCCTCGACTATGTCCAGAGCCATGATCGCGTCTGGGTCGCGACCAGGCTCGACATCGCCCGCCATTGGGTGAGGACGCATCCGCCGCAAGGCGGTTACCAACCCTCGCGTTTGCCGCAGGCGCTGTTCACCGAGGTCTATGGCCGGGTCTGGGAGCATTCGCCTTGGATCGCCGAGCAGACCTACGCAGCCGGACTCTCGCCAACGCAGGACAACGCTGAAGGCCTGCATGCCGCGATGGTCGCAGTGATGCGCAAGGCTTCGCGTGAGCGGCAGAAAGCCCTGCTCGACGCCCATCCCGACCTCGCCGGCAAGATCGCCGCGGCCGGCGAGCTGACGCCGGAATCCGCCAGCGAACAGGGTTCGGCAGGGCTCGACCGGCTGACCTCGGACGAGCGCGCCCGCTTCACCGCATTGAACGAGGCCTACAAGGCCCGCTTCGGCATCCCCTTCATCCTCGCGGTCAAGGGGCTGACGAAGGCCGACATCCTCGCCTCCTTCGAGGAACGACTGAAGAGCACGCCGGAACAGGAATTCGCGACCGCGCTCACCCAGGTCGAGAAGATCGCCCTGATCCGCCTGAAGGACCTGTTGCCGGCAGGCTAGAGCGCATTCGTCTTCTTCCGCCCGGCCGGATCAACCATGCGAGCGAGCCACCAGCTCGTCCCGGCCGGGTCCTTGACCCCGCCGCGGCGATCGCCGTCGCCCTTTTCTTCCGGCGCCTGGATCAGCGTGCCGCCAGCCGCCAGCGCCTTCTCGATCAGCGCGTCGGGATCGGCGACATAGACATGGACATGGCATTCCGGCCCGCCCGGCGCCTCCCCGAGCATCACGATCGAATCGTCGATCCTGAACTCGGCATGCATGATCCCGCCATCCTCGCGCCGGGCGATGAAGCTGGGATCGGCGCCGAATACCGCCTTGGCGAAGGCGAGCGCCTGCTCGGCGTCGGCGACGAGGAGATAGGGCGAGACGGCGTTGTGCCCTTCGGGCTTGTGCATGACATCCTCCTGTTCGTTAGAGCCCGCTGACCAGATGCCCGCCATCGACCGCGACCACCGCGCCGGTCATGTAGCGCCCCGCCTCCGAGCAGAGCAGCAAGAGCGGCCCGTCGAGATCGTCGAGCTCGCCGGCCCGTCGCATCGGAATGCGCTTCTTCAGTGCTTCGCCTGCATCGCCTGCGAAGAACTCGCGATTGATGTCGGTGACGATATAGCCCGGCGCCAGCGCATTGACCCTGATCGCGTGCCGCGCCCATTCCAGCGCCAGCGCCTTGGTCATCTGGATCAGCCCGGCCTTGGAGATCGCATAGGGCGCGACCCGGCCGGCGACGCGCTCGCCGAGAATCGAGGCGATGTTGACGATCACACCGCCCTTCTGCTCGGCCATGATCTTCGCCGCCGCCTGCGCCGCGAAGAAGCAGCCCTTCAGGTTGACGTCGATCTGGCTGTCCCATTGCGCCTCGCTGACCGCGAGCGCCTGTTCCGTCTCGCCGACGCCGGCATTGTTGACGAGCACGTCGAGTCCGCCGAGCAGCCTGGCTGCCTCGATGACACCCACCTCGATCGCGGCGACCGAACTCACATCTAGCGCCAGCGGCACGACCTTGCCGGGCAGACCTTCGCAAGCACTCGCCAATTCCTGAAGCCGCTCGGTCCGGCGCGCAGCAGCGGCGACCAGCGCGCCCTTGCCCGCGAATAGCCGGGCGAAATGCGCGCCGAGCCCTGAGGAGGCGCCCGTCACCAGAACCCGCTTGCCCCTGAGATCGTCGAACATGCCGTGCGCCTCCCTTGCCGTCGGAGGGGACAATGCCACGCCGCAGCGGTCAACCTCGCCGCCCCGGAACCCCGCCGCCGCCCGAGCGTTTTCTGCCGAGGACCATTTCGGATGGGGGATACCCATGTTTCGCATTCTTCTGGTGATCGCGATCATCGCGATCGGCTACGACGCCATCGTCCACCAGGGCGCTTACACGCGCGACCTCTGGTACAAGGCGGTCGGAGCGACCGAGCGCGTCGTCGACGAGGCCAAGCGCGTCGGCGAACGCGCCCCGGATGAACCGCCGCGCTCGCAAATGAATTGAGTTACGCCGTCATGCTCGCCCTTGTGGCGAGCATGACGGAAAAGCACGGCCTCAGGCCGCCTCCCTTGCCAGCGCCGCCCGCTCGACTTCCCCGGCGATCGCATCGAGCAGCGCCGTCTCGTCGCCGGCGAGCCCCTCCATCGCCGCCATGCGGGCAAGCACGGTCGCGGCGACCTTTTCCTCGACCGTATCCTCGGCATAGGCGTAGAAGATCGTCGCGTGCTGGCCGTCGCGATGGCAGCGCCCCTCGATCTGCTGCAGCTGGATCGCGCTGTGGCGCAGGTCATGGACGACGAGCGCCCGCTCGCGCTCGCCGCCCGGCTTCTCGGCCTTATGCAGCGAGATCGACTCGGTCACGGTGAAGACGACAGCGTCGAGCTTGCCGGTCTGGAAGGCGATCCGCGTCGCCTCATTGGCTTCGCCGGAATATTCGCCGGTGATCGAGCCGACGCGCCAGCCCTTGCCTGAGAGCTTCTCGGCCAGCATCGCCCCGGTTTCGAGAAAGGCGACCGAGATCGCGACCTGCTCGTCATTCTCCAGCAGGTCCTGGCAGAATTCGGCCGTGCCGGCGGTGCGCAGCAGGCTCGCCTTCTGGCGAAAGCGCAGATCGGCTGCCCAGCCGGCCGGCTTGCGGGTCGAGCCACCCGCAAGGCCGAGCTCGCGCCGGAACTCGCGCCAGGTCGCGTCATAGAGTTTGCGTTCGGCGCTATCGAGCGCGACGGGAGCGAGCTCGCGCTGCACCTCTGGCCAGCCGGCGATCTCCTCCGGTCGGCGACGCAAACCGATGGCGTTGCTCCCGCGATAGAGCAGGTCCGCCATCACCTTGCGGTCGCTCTCGTTCGGTTCCCAGCTCCAGTTCTTCCAGCGCCCCTTGGCCTTGCCGATCCTGAGCCGCTTCATCAGCGCCCGGAAGCCGTCGAGGTCGCCGCCGGGCGCGCCCGTCGCATCGGCCAGCAGGCGCGCCAGATAGGACAGCTCATGCGGCGCCTGCCCTGCCGTCGCGCTCATATAGATCGTGAACTGCGCCGCAGCCGCCATCTGCCGGCAGACCAGTCCCTGCTGCGAGTTCGGATTGCGGATGCGATGCGCCTCGTCGATCACCACCAGCGGCCAGACCCGCTTCGGCGTGCCGTGCTTGGCGAGCTCGTTGTTCTTCGCCCGGGTCGAGCGCTTGTTCGAAGCCGGCGGCGGCGCCAGCAGCGATTTCGTCCGCTCGAAATTCATCAAGGTCAGCTTCTTCGCCGGCAAGCCGGCATGGGCGATGGTGCGCCGCCATTGCGGGATCGCGCCTTTCGGGCAGATCACCAGCACCTCCTGCTCCGGCATGGCGGAGATGGCGAGCCAGGCCGAGAGCGTCTTGCCGAGGCCGGTCAGGTCGCCGAGCAGGAAACCCGGCTTGCCGGCGGCACGCGCCGCCAGGATCGTATCGCGCGCGACGAGCTGATGCGGATGCGGCACCATGATCTCGGGCGCATCGCCCTTCGCCGCAACGCTCATGCCTGCCGGGCCTCCGGAACCGCAGCCCGCTCGGTCGCCATGGTCGCGAGAGTATCGGCCTGCTGCAGCTCCTCGATCAGCGCCCCCATGAAATTGGTCACCACCTTGGGCAGGGCCCGGCCGGACATGCTCTGGATCTGCAGGCTGCGTGGCGGCAAGTCGCCATCCTTCAACGGCAGCGCCACCACCGAGCCGTCGCGGATCGAGGCGCCGAAGGAGATCGAGCTGGCGAACATCACGGCCCCGCCGAGTTTGCAGAAATGGCGCAGGCTCGCGACATTGGTCGAGGTCAGCACGGCATCGACGGTGAGGCCGCGCGCCGAGAAATAGATGTCCACGATCTTGCGCACCGTCGCCTCGCTGTCGAGCACCGCGACCGGGTGGACGAAGATGTCCTCGATCCTGATCGATTCCTTTGCCGCAAGCGGATGATGCGGCGCGACGAAGGCATAGGTCCGCGCCGCACATTGCCAGTTGATGGTGACGCCGCGCTCCTGCTGCAGAACGAAGGTCAGGCCGAGATCGATCGTGCCGGTGCGGACATGCTCGGTGACGACCTGCGGCGACATCACCTTGACGTCGAAGGCGACGTCCGGGTGCTGCTGGCGGAAGGCGAAGATCACCTCGGGGATGAAGCTGACGGCAAAGCCCTCGGTGACGCCGAGCCGGATCAGGCCCTTGCTGGCGCCGCGCAATTCGCGGATCTCGCTGACGACCTGCTCGCTCTCCAGTTCGAGCCGCTGGGCGTAGGCCGCGAGCGTCTGCCCCGCCTGGGTCAGGATCATGCCGTGCGGGCGCCGCTCGAACAGCGCAGCGTCCAGCTCCTTTTCGAGATTGGCGATCTGACGGCTGACGGCAGAGCCGGCGACGCGCAGGCGCTGCGCCGCGGCGCTGATCGAGCCGGTTCGCACGACCGCCAGGAAATACCGCAAGGCCGGAGTCTGCATGGGCGTGCAGTAGCCGCCCCTTGCCGTCTCGGCAACGATCCTTTCGATTCATTCTTATGGCGGCAAGCACGAAGCTGTGCAGAGTTTGTGTCGCCGGCGTGACGGTGGCCCATGGCTGCCCGCCGAACCAGACAAGCAACAACGCTGCGAGGGGAAAACATGCGCTTCTTCGACAAGGCCTCCACGGCCCTGGCTGCTACCGTTTTGGCTGCGACCGCCTTTGCGACACCCGTCCTGGCCCAGAAGGCCGCCAACACCGTCCGCTTCGCCTATGACCAGGCGCCGGAAAGCGTCGATCCGTTCTTCAACAATGTCCGCATCGGCGTGATCATCGGCGCCAATGTCTGGGATACGCTGATCTACCGCGACCCTGCCACCAACGAGTACAAGGGCCAGCTCGCCAAGAGCTGGAAGCAGGTCGACGACAAGACCATCGACTTCGAGCTGCGCGAGGGCGTGAAGTTCCACAATGGCGAGGAGTTCGACGCCGACGACGTCGTCTACACGCTGAACTTCATCTCCAAGCCCGAGAACAAGGTCGTCACCCAGGGCAACGTCAACTGGATCGCCAAGGCCGAGAAGCTCGACAAGTACAAGGTCCGGCTGACCACCAAGGAGATCTTCCCGGCCGCGATCGAGTATCTCGCCGGCCCGGTCGTGATCCACCCGAACGAGTATTACGAGAAGGTCGGCCCCAAGGGCCAGAACGAGAAGCCGGTCGGCTCGGGCCCCTACAAGGTCTCGAACTATGTGCCGGGCAAGTCGATCACGCTCGAGCTCAACAAGGACTACTTCAAGGATTCGCCGAAGCCGCAGCCGAAGATCGGCAAGTTCGAGATCCGCTTCATCCCCGATCGCCAGACCCAGATGGCCGAGATGCTCTCGGGCGGCGCCGACCTGATCATGCACGTGCCGAAGGATCAGGCCGACCAGCTCCAGACCGTGCCGACGCTGCAGGTCGTCTCCGGCGAGACGATGCGCATCGTCTTCATGCAGATGAACATCCAGGACGGCACGCCCGCCCCGGCGCTCAGGGATGAGCGCGTGCGCAAGGCGATCATCCACGCCATCGACCGCGAGGCGATGGTCAAGAACATCGTCGGCTCGGGCTCGCGCGTCATCAACACGATCTGCTTCCCCTCGCAGTTCGGCTGCACCGACGAGGGCGCGGCGCGCTATCCCTATGATCCCGCCAAGGCCAAGGCGCTGCTGGCGGAAGCCGGCCATCCCAGCCTGACCATGGACATCGTCGCCTATCGCGAGCGCAACCAGACCGAGGCGCTGATCGGCTATCTCCAGGCCGTCGGCATCAAGACCAATCTGCGCTTCCTGCAATACGCCGCGATGCGCGAGCAGATCGCCACCAACAAGGCGATGCTGACGCACCAGACCTGGGGCTCGTTCTCGGTCAACGACGTCTCGGCGGCCACGCCGAACTACTTCGCCTTCCGCAGCGAGGACATCACCCGCGACGCCGCTGTCCGCGACCTGCTGGAGAAGGGCAACAACTCGGTCGATCCGGCGGTGCGCAAGGAGGCCTACAAGGCCGGCCTGAAGATCATCGCCGACAAGGCCTATGCCGTGCCGCTCTATTCGCTGCCGGTCTACTACGTCGCCAACAAGGACCTGAACTTCAAGGCCTATCCGGACGAGCTCGTCCGCTTCTGGGAGATGGGCTGGAAGTGACGCACAGGCGTCATTCTCGGGCGAAGCGAAGCGCAAACCCGAGAATCTCCTGAAAGAGATGGTCGGCTCAAGGCCGACCATGACGCGCCGGGCTCACAACTCGGCGCGAACATGACCTTCGCAAGTGGAAGCAGCCATGCTCGGCTTCATCGTCAAACGGCTCGGCCTGGCGCTGCTCGTCGCGCTCGCGGTCTCGGCCATCGCCTTCTTCCTGCTGCGTCTCTCCGGCGACATCGCGGTCGCGATCGCTGGCGAGGGTGCGCAGCAGGCCGATCTCGACGTCATCCGCAAGACCTACGGGCTCGATCGGCCGCTGGTCATCCAGTACTTCGACTGGCTGCTGAAGACGCTTTCGGGCGATCTCGGTACCTCGATCTATTTCAAGACCGATGTCGCTGCGCTGGTCTTCGCCAAATTGCCGGTGACGCTGATCCTCGGCCTCTCCTCGCTCGCCTTCGCGCTTCTCATCTCGATCCCGCTCGGCGTCCTCGCCGCAGTCTACGCCAACAGCTGGATCGACCGCCTGGCGCTCGCCATCGCCGTCGTCGGCCAGGCGCTGCCGAACTTCTTCTTCGCGCTGATCCTGGTGATGCTGTTCTCGATCACGCTGCGCTGGCTGCCGGTCTCCGGCTCCGGCAGCTGGCTGCACTACGTCATGCCGACGATCGCGCTCGGCTACTACATCGCGCCCGCCTTCATGCGCCTGATCCGCGCTGGCATGATCGAGGTGCTCTCGGCCGACTACATCCGAACCGCCCGCGCCAAGGGCCTCTCCTCCCATGCCGTCATCGTCACCCATGCGCTGCGCAATGCCGCCGTGCCGGTCGTCGCGCTGACGGCGGTGCAGCTCGGCTTCCTGCTCGGCGGCTCGGTGGTGATCGAGACGATCTTCGCGCTCGATGGGCTCGGCTACCTCGCCTATCAGAGCATCACCTACAAGGATTTCCCGGTCATGCAGGTCATCGTCCTGCTGCTCTCGGTCGTCTACGTCCTGCTGACCCTGCTGGCCGACATCGCCAATGCCTGGCTCGACCCGCGCATCCGGGTGTCATGAGATGAGTGACGCGACCTCTCTTCCCCTGAATACCAGCGACGTCACCGGCGGGCGCCGCCTGCTGCGCCGGGCGTTGGCCCAGAAGTCCTTCCTGCTCGGCTTCGGCCTGCTGGTGCTGTTCGTCGCGATCGCGCTGCTCGCCCCGGTGCTGGCGCCGCACGATCCCTATCTGCAGAACCTGACGGCGCGGAACGTGCCGCCGGTCTGGTACGAGAAGGGCGGCTGGCTCCACCCGCTCGGCACCGACCCGCTCGGGCGCGACTATCTCTCGCGCCTGCTCTACGGCGCCCGCATCTCGCTGATCATCGGCATCTGCGTCGTCGCCATCGCCGGACTGATCGGCACGACCATGGGCCTCGTCGCCGGCTATTTCGGCGGCCGCACCGACATGGTCGTGACCTTCATGGTCACCACCCGGCTCGCCATGCCGGTGATCCTGGTGGCGCTCGCCGTCGTCGCCATCATCGGCTCCTCGCTCTGGATCGTCATCCTGGTGCTCGGCCTGTTGAAATGGGACCGTTTCGCCGTGGTGATGCGCAGCGCGACGCAGCAGGTCCGCTCGCTCGACTACATCACGGCGGCGCAGGCCTCCGGCGCCAGCACGACCCGCATCATCCTGCGCGAGGTCCTGCCCAACATCGCCCCGCACCTGATCGTGGTCGCGACGCTGGAGGCTGCAAGCGCCATCCTGCTCGAAGCCGCGCTCTCCTTCCTCGGCCTCGGCGTGCAGCCGCCGCTGCCCTCCTGGGGCCTGATGGTCTCGGAGGCCAAGGCCTACATGTTCTTCTCGTTCTGGCTGATCGCCCTGCCTGGCACGGCGCTCGCACTGCTGATCTTCGCGATCAACCTCGCGGGCGACGGCCTGCGCGACGTGATCTCGCCCGAAAAGCGCAACTGATTCTGTAACGGAGTGACGCCCATGACCCGCGCTAACGCCATTGCTCATGCGCTCGACTATTTCGACTCCGGCAGCTTCAAGAGCGATCTGTCGCGCCTCATCGCCATGCCGACCGAGAGCCAGAACCCGGATCGCGCGCCGGTGCTCACCGAGTATCTGGAGACGGAGATGCAGCCGCTGCTGGAGAGCCTCGGCTTCTCCTGCCGGACGCTGAACCACCCCAAGGCCAAGGGCCCCTTCCTCTTCGCGCAGCGGATCGAGGCCGAAGGCCTGCCGACCATCTTCGGCTACGGCCATGGCGACGTCATCCGCGGCCTCGACGCGCAATGGGCCGAAGGCCTTTCGCCCTGGACCCTCACCGAGCGCGGCGACCGCTGGTATGGCCGCGGCGTCGTCGACAACAAGGGCCAGCACCTGATCAACATCAGCGCGCTGAAATCCGTGCTCGAGACGCGCGGCGGCACGCTCGGCTTCAACGTGAAGTACCTGATCGAGATGGGCGAGGAATGCGGCTCACCCGGCCTGCGCGAGCTCTGCACCGAGCAGAAGGAACTGTTCAAGTCGGACGTGCTGATCGCCTCCGACGGGCCGCGCCTCAATGCCGAGCGCCCGACCATCTTTCTGGGCGCCCGCGGCGGCGTCACCTTCGACCTCACCATCAACGCCCGCGAGGGCGGCCACCACTCCGGCAACTGGGGCGGCATCCTCTCCGACCCGGCGATCCAGCTCGCCCATGCCATCGCCTCGATCACCTCGCCGACCGGCCAGATCCGCATCCATGAATGGGTGCCGAAGGAATTGCCGGCGGCCGTGCGCAAGGCCCTCGCCGATTGCGAGATCGATGGCGGCCCCGATGGCCCGACCATCGATCGCGAATGGGGCGAACCTGGCCTGTCGCCGGCCGAGCAGGTCTTCGGCTGGTGCTCCTTCGACGTGCTGGCGATGAAGTCCGGCGTGCCGGAGACCCCGGTCAACGCCGTGCCGCCGAGCGCCTGGGCCCGCTGTGCGCTCCGCTTCGTCGTCGGCATCGACCCGGACGACGTCATTCCGGCGCTGCAGCGCCACCTCAAGCGCCATGGCTTCGACATGGTCGAGGTCACCAAGGCGCGCGACGCGGTCTTCAACGCGACCCGGCTCGATCCCGATGATCCGTGGGTCGAATGGGCGTTGGCCTCGCTCGCCAAGAGCACCAACAAGAAGCCGGCGCTTCTGCCCAATCTCGGCGGCGGCCTGCCCAACGACATCTTCGCTGATATCGTCGGCATGCGCACGATCTGGGTACCGCACTCCTATCCCGGCTGCTCGCAACACGCCCCGAACGAACATGTCCCTGTCGCGATCCCGCGCGAGGCGCTCGGCCTGATGGCCGGGCTCTACTGGGACCTCGGCGAGAGCGACCGGCCGGCGCTCTGAGATCGCGTCCACCGTCATGCTCGCCCTTGTGGCGAGCATCCACGTCTTGAACACCGTTCTCGACGAACGAAGACGTGGATGGTCGGAACAAGCCCGACCATGACAGGAAAACCTCACCCCGATTGCCGGGGTGATTGATCATCATACTCCCGATCGAACACGGCAGCGTCCGGACGCTGCCGTTCCAGGCTCTCACGATAACGCAGGCAGCCGCGCAGGAATTTCGGCCAGGGTGGCACCGCGATCTCCGGCTCGACCTGCTCCGGCAGCAATCCCCAGAGCTGCGGGTGATGCCAGCACAGATCATGTCCAGACGAATCGCGATGCGCACGGATGCCGGCGCGCAGGCGCCTGACCTCGGCGATCAATTGCTCCGGCGTCATGCCGGCGAGATCGTCATCCATGATGCGCTCTCCTACTGACTGCGCTCCTGCGGCTCGCGTGGATCACGCGCCGGCGGCAGGTCGATCGGCGTTGCCGGCGGGCCTTCCGGCGGTGCGTTCGGCGGCAGCTCCGGCGGCGGATCGTTCGGGATGCCGTTCGGCTCGTTGTCCGGCGGGTTCTCGATCGGCGGCGCCGGGGAGACCTCGCCCGGGCTCATCGGTGGGAGCTCCGGCGGCGGCGTCGGGCTGGTCGGTACTCCGCCCGGCGGTCCTCCGGCCTGGTGAGTGGCTGTCATCGCGTCATCCTCTTAGTCTTCGAGGAAACGCCTGCGCCTCGTAAAGGTTCGGTCCAGCCTCAGACCGCCGCAATGGCTGGAGCAGATGGCCACGCCAACGTCGGCAGATCGGATTCGTCGATGCAGATCACCGCTTCAAGGATTGGGTTCGCGGCGCTGGCGCTGCTCACTGCGGCAAGCCCTGCCCGTGCCCAGACGGCCGACCTGCTGGCCTGCTCCGGCCCCTTCGCCCGCGAGGCCAACGAGGCGACGCTAATCAAGGCTTTCGGCGCCGGAAACGTCCAGCGCGCCCGCATCGAGATCGGCGAAGGCGAGAAGGCGGCCGGCGCCATCCTCTTCCCGAAGGACAGAAAGCGTCGACTCGAATTGATCTGGCGTGACGGCAAGAAGCGCCGCGGGCCAAGCACGATCTATGTCCGCGAGGGCTCGGCCTGGGCTGTGGCCGGGCCGGCGGGCGAGCGCCTCGCCATCGGCAGCGCCCTCGCCGCAGTCGAGGCCGCCAATGGCAAGCCGTTCAGCATCCTCGGCTTCGACTGGGACTATTCCGGCACCGCCAACGACTGGCAGGGCGGCAAGCTTGAAAAAGCCTTTGGCGGCTGCAGGCTGACGATCCGTTTCGGCTACCCTCGAGGGGCCGACGCCAAGGCGCTCGACCGGCTCTCCGGCGACAAGGAGTTCTCCTCGGCCAACCCCGATATGCGCCTCGTCAAGCCGACCGCCTACGAGATCCTGCTCTCCTGGTCGGACTGAGCCCTAAGGCTCAGTCCTCGTCTTCCCTTGCTCTTCCGGTTTCGACGAGGATCTCGCGTTTTCCGGCGTGGTTGGCGGGGCCGACGATGCCCTCGTTCTCCATCCGCTCCATGATCGAGGCGGCGCGGTTGTAGCCGATCTGCAAACGGCGCTGGATATAGGAGGTCGAGGCCTTCTTGTCGCGCAGCACGACCGCGACCGCCTGCTCGTAAGGGTCCTCGCTCTCCGACTGGCCCATCGCGCTCTTGTCGAAGACCGCCCCGTCCTCGTCCTCAGGCCCGCCGGCTTCCTCCTCGGCGGTGACCGCGTCGAGATAGTCCGGCCGCCCCTGCGTCTTCAGATGCGCCACGACCTTCTCGACCTCGGCGTCCGAGACGAACGGGCCGTGCACACGGGTGATGCGGCCGCCGCCGGCCATGTAGAGCATGTCGCCCTGGCCGAGCAGCTGCTCGGCGCCCATCTCGCCGAGGATCGTGCGCGAGTCGATCTTGCTGGTGACCTGAAAGGAGATCCGGGTCGGGAAGTTCGCCTTGATCGTGCCGGTGATCACGTCGACCGAGGGCCGCTGCGTCGCGAGGACGACATGGATGCCGGCGGCTCTGGCCATCTGGGCCAGGCGCTGGATCGTGCCCTCGATCTCCTTGCCGGCGACCATCATCAGGTCGGCCATCTCGTCGACGATCACGACGATATAGGGCAGAGGCGACAGGTCCATCGCCTCCTCCTCGTAGATCGCCTCGCCCGAATGCTTGTCGAAGCCGGTCTGGACCGTGCGGGTGATGACCTCGCCGGCAGCCATGGCTTCGCCGACGCGCACGTTGAAGCCGTCGATGTTGCGCACACCGAGCTTCGACATCTTCTTGTAGCGCTCCTCCATCTCGCGCACCGCCCATTTCAGCGCGACCACCGCCTTCTTCGGGTCGGTGACGACGGGGGTGAGCAGATGCGGGATGCCGTCATAGACGGAGAGCTCGAGCATCTTGGGATCGACCATGATCAGCCGGCACTCCTCCGGCTTCAGCCGGTAGAGGATCGACAGGATCATGGTGTTGATCGCCACCGACTTGCCCGAGCCGGTGGTGCCCGCCACTAGAAGGTGGGGCATGCGGGCAAGATCCGCGATCACCGGCTCGCCGCCGATGGTCTTGCCGAGGCAGAGCGCCAGCTTGTGCTTGGTGCCCTCGAAGTCCTGGCTGGCGAGGAGCTCGCGCAGGAACACCGTCTCGCGCTTGGCGTTGGGCAATTCGATGCCGATCGCGTTCTTGCCCTGCACCACCGCCACGCGCGCCGACACCGCGCTCATCGACCGCGCGATGTCGTCGGCGAGCGAGATCACCCGCGACGACTTCGTCCCCGGAGCAGGCTCCAACTCATAGAGCGTGACCACGGGGCCGGGACAGGCCTGAACCACCTCGCCACGGACATTGAAGTCCTCCAGGATGCCCTCAAGCAGGCCGGAATTCTGCTGGATGACCTCAATCGGGATCGCGGTCGCGATCTGCGGCGGCTCAGCCAGGAACTCGATCGGCGGCAATTCGAAGCCCATCGACGCGATCGGTTTCGGCATCGGCATGGCCGCACGCAGCTTTGGCGCGGCAGGCACGACCGAGACTTTCTGCTGTGCGGTCGCCGGCGCAGCTTCCGGCTCGGCCGGCTTCGGCGCGGGCGCTGCGGCCGGAGCAGCATCGGGAGCGAGCTGCCCCATGATCCTACGGCGCGGAGCCTGCGCCTTGGGCGCGGGTTCCGGAGCGGTCGTTACAGGCGCCGGTGTAGCCGGCATGGGAGCCGGAGCAATGACCTGCAGCGCCGGCGGCGTCAGGCTCAGCTCGAAGCGATAGGGCTGCGTCCAGCCGAAGGTCATCGTCGCTGACTCAACAGCCGGAGCGGGCGCCGGGCGCACCGGCTCAGCTGCCGCCATCGGCGCGATCGGCCGAGCCGTCTCCAGCGGCGCCCTCGTCGCGGGGACCGGCGGCGCGCTCTCGAAGGCAGCGTCGTCCTCCTGCTCGGCATCCGGGATGAACTCCCAGAAGGCGGCATCGGAGAGAAAGGCGAACGGGGTCGTCACTGCCTCGGCCGGAGTCTCCTCCGGCAGCGGTGAATCGAGGTCCGGCGCCATCAGCGCATCATCGCCCTCCCCCGCCATCTCGGCCTCGCCCTGCGGGCCCAGTTCCGGCACCGGCGCGTCCGGCACCCCGCCGCCCCAGACCTGCTGCAGCATGCGCTGGGGGGTGCGCCAATAGCGGACACGGCCCGGATCGACGGGAGCTTCCTGCACCGGTTCGGGCGAGAGATTCGCAGCCTCGGCGGCGGCACGCTCGACCTCCTGCCGACGCGCCTTGTCGGGGGTGCGCCCGTAGCGGACGAGTCCAGGCGCGCCGGGGCGGTGATCAGCGGCAGCCGGCGCCGGAATATCTGCGAAATCAGACAGTTGATCCGAAATCCGCGCGGCGGGAGAAGCGCTGTTCGTCTGGAGATTGCGATGGATTCGACGCATGGATCAACGCTGGCCCGACACTCACTCGACTGAGCATCGAGAGGTACCGGCGCAGGGTTAAC
Organism: Rhizobiales bacterium 2SD; assembly: GCA_005502805.1. GTDB lineage: Bacteria > Pseudomonadota > Alphaproteobacteria > Rhizobiales > Beijerinckiaceae > Allobosea. The sequence continues at coordinate 346,983 of SCMY01000007.1, forward strand.
AGCCCCTGAATCCGACCTGCTCATTCACAGCTCAACCGGCCTGCCGAGCCGCCGAAAGGTCAGCCCGTCAGCGCCTCGTCCAGCACCCTGACAACGTGCACCGCCTCGCGCCCGGCGCCGTCATGAATCTGGTGGCGGCAGCTGGTGCCATCGGCGACGACGAGATCGTTCGCCGCAGCCTTGCGCACCGCCGGCAGCAGCGAGAGCTCGCCCATGGCGAGCGAGACGTCGATCGTCGCCGCGCCATAGCCGAAGGCGCCGGACATGCCGCAGCAGCTCGATTCGATCGGCTTGACCTCGAGCCCCGGCACCGCCCGCAAGGTCTTCTCGACCGCCCCCATCGCGTCGAACGCCTTCTGGTGACAATGGCCGTGCAGATGGGCGACGCGCCCGCCTTGATCGCGCAATGGCAGGCTGGTCCGGCCCGCGGCCATGTCGGCGGCCAACAGCTCCTCGACCAGCAGCGCCGCCTTGGCCAGGGGCTCGACCTCCGCCTTCGGCAGCAGCGCGCCGAACTCGTCGCGGAAGCTCATCAGGCAGGAGGGTTCGAGCCCGACGACCCTCGCGCCCCTGGCGACGAAGGGCGCTAGCGCATCGAGCGTGCGCCTCGCCTCGGCGCGGGCTTCGTCGACCAAACCAGCCGAGAGGAAGGTGCGCCCGCAGCAGAGCGGCCGGCCTCCCCCTGCAGCTTCGACGCGATGCAGGCGATAGCCGCCGGCCTTGAGCACACGCTCGGCCGCCTCGAGGTTCTCGCGCTCGAAATAGCGGTTGAAGGTGTCGCCGAAGAGCACGATGTCGCGGCCATCACCCTGCACCGCAGAGGGGCTCGCCGGCGCAGCCGCCTCGCGCCAGGGCTTACGCCAGACCGGCAGCGAGCGCCGCGCCGAGAAGCCGAGCCAGCGTTCGCTGAGCTTCGCCAGCAGCGGAATGCGGTCGCGCAGATTCATCAAAGGCGCGAGCTTCGCGGCGAATGGCGCATAGCGCGGCAGGAAGGCGATCAGGCGCTCCTTCAGCGGCAGGCCGTGCCTGGCATGGTAGTGATGCAGGAACTCGACCTTCATCCGGGCCATGTCGACGCCGGTCGGGCAGTCGCGCTTGCAGCCCTTGCAGGAGACGCAGAGATCGAGCGTCTCCTTCATCTCCGGCGAGGTGAAGGCATCCTCGCCGAGCTGGCCGGAGATGGCGAGCCGGAGCGTATTGGCCCGCCCGCGAGTGAGATGCTGCTCCTCGCGCGTCGCCCTGTAGGATGGGCACATCGTGCCGCCGGCCATCTTCCGGCAGGTGCCGTTGTTGTTGCACATCTCGACGGCACCGCCGAGGCCGCCCCAGTCGGACCAGTCGAGCGCGGTCTCCACCGGCACCGGCGTGGCATAGCCGGGCGGAAAGCGCATCAGGCTGCGGTCGTCCATATGATAGGGCCGGACGATCTTGCCGGGGTTGAGATGGTTGCCAGGGTCGAACCCGTCCTTCACCGCCTCGAAGGCGCGGGTCAGCGGCCCCCCGAACATCGGCTCGACGAAATCCGAGCGCGAGATGCCGTCGCCATGCTCGCCCGAGAACGAGCCCTTGAAGCGGCGCACGAGGTCGCAGGCCTCCTCGGCGATGCCGCGCATCGCCTTCACGCCGGCTTCCGTCTTCATGTTGAGGATCGGGCGGACATGCAGGCAGCCGACCGAGGCATGCGCATACCAGGTGCCGCGCGTGCCGTGCCGCTCGAACAAAGCGGTGACCGCGTCGGTATAGTCGGCGAGGTGCTCGAGCGGGACGGCGCAGTCCTCGATGAAGGAGACCGGCTTCCCATCGCCCTTCATCGACATCATGATGTTGAGGCAGGCTTCGCGCACTTCCCAGACCGGCTTCTGCCGGGCGGGCTCGACCACCTCGACCACGGCGTCCGGGAAGCCGTGATCGGCCATGCACTGGTCGAGCCGCTTGAGATCCCCCTTCAGCGCTGCAAGGTCATCACCGGCGAACTCGACCAGCAGCAGGCAGTTCGGCTTGCCCTTGGTGATGTCGGCGAGCGTGCGCACGAAGAGCGGGATGTCGGCGCCGAGCACCAGCACATTGTTGTCGACGAGTTCGACCGCAACCGGACCGAGCGCAACGATATGCTGCGTCGTCTCCATCGCGGCGCGGAAATTCGGGAAATGGCAGACGCCCATGACGCGATGCTGCGGCAGGGTCGAGAGCTTCAGCGTCGCCTGCGTCGTCAGCGCCAGCGTGCCTTCCGAGCCGACCAGCAGATGCGACAGGTTCGGCCGCGGCACGATCAGTTCGTCGAGATTATAACCGCCGACACGCCGCTGCACCTTGGGGAAGATCGCCTCGATCTCGTCGCGATGCCGGTCGGCCAGGCCCAGCATGCTCTCCATCAGCGCCCGCGCCCGCGGCGAGGCATTGTCGCCGACCGGCCCTTCGCCGAGCGCGAAGGGCTCGCCGTCATGGAACATCGCTTTCAGGCCGATGACGTTGTCGACGGTCTTGCCGTAACGCAGCGAGCGAGCGCCCGAGGAGTTGTTGCCGACCATGCCGCCAATGGTGCAGCGGCTCGCCGTCGAAGGCTCGACCGGGAAGAACAGCCCGTCCTTCTTCACGTGGCCGTTGAGCGCTTCCAGCACGATGCCGGGCGCGACCGAGACCGTGCGTGACGATGGGTCATAGTCGCGGATCGCGTTGAAATGCCGGCTCATGTCGAGGATCAGCGCATCGCCGATCGGCTGGCCGTTCTGCGAGGTGCCGCCACCGCGCGCGATCACCGGCACGCCGTGCTCGGCCGCGATCGACAGCGCCGCCGCGATATCGGCCTCGCTCTTCGGGAAGGCGACGCCTTGCGGGACGATCTGGTAGATCGAGGCGTCGGTGGCGTAGCGGCCGCGGGTGAAGGCGTCGAAACGCACCTCCCCTTCCAAGGCCTGCGTGAGTTTCCGTTCGAAGCCGAGATTGCGGCTGTGCGGGCGCGGCAGCGCGGCCTGCGTCATCTGGTGGCCTCTGCGGTCTCAGGATCTTGCCGGCTGCGTCCACGCAATGCGGCAATCGCATCGCCGGCCGGCCCCCAGCATAGCAGCAGCAGGGCAAGAACGACGAGCGTAGCGACCAGCCCGTTCGCCCAGAAGATGCCGAGCGAGCCACCGGAGCCGAGCAGCGCCTGGCGGAAGGCGTCCTCGGCCCTATCCCCCAGCACCAGCGCCAGGATCAACGGCGCGAGCGGGTAGTCGAGCTTCTTGAAGACATAGCCGACGACGCCGAAGATCAGCATCAGCCAGATGTCGAAGATCGAGTTCGAGATCGTGTAGGCGCCAATGGCGCAGACGATCAGGATCACCGGCGCGACGAAGGAGAACGGAATCCGCATGATCGCGGCAAAGAGCGGCACCGTCGCCAGCACGATGACGAGGCCGGCGAGATTGCCGAGATACATCGAGGCGATCAGCCCCCAGACGAAATCCTTCTGCTCGACGAACAGCATCGGCCCGGGCTGCAGGCCCCAGACCAGCAGCCCACCCAGCAGCACAGCTGCGGTCGCCGAGCCGGGAATGCCGAGCGCCAGCATCGGCAGGAGCGCGCTGGTGCCGGCGGCATGGGCGGCGGTTTCCGGCGCCAGCACGCCCTCGATCTCGCCTTTGCCGAAATTCTTGCCACGCTTCGAGAAGCGCTTGGCCAGGCCATAGCCCATGAAAGAGGCCGCGATCGCCCCACCCGGCGTCACGCCCATCCACATGCCGACGATCGCGGAACGCAGCAGCGTCGCCCAGTAGCGCGGCAGGCCGGCCCAGGTCCGCAGCACGACCATGAGGTCGATCTTCGCCTGCTTGCCCTTGAATACCAGCCCTTCCTCGACCGTCAGCAGGATCTCGCTGACGCCGAACAGGCCGATCACCACGATCAGGAAGTCGAAGCCGCGCATCAGCTCGGTCGAGCCGAAGGTCATGCGCAGGTCGCCCGAGATCGAGTCGAGGCCGACCGCCGCGAGCAGGAAGCCGATGCAGAGCGAGGCGATGATCTTGGCGCGGTTCTCCCGGCCCATGCCGATGAAGGAGCAGAAGGTCAGGAGGAAGACCGCGAAGAACTCGGCCGGGCCGAACCTGAGCGCAAATTGCGCGACCAGCGGCGCGACGAAGGTGATCAGCACGACGCCGGAGAGCGCGCCGATGAAGGAGGCGGTGAAGGCCGCAGTTAACGCCTCCGCCGCTTTGCCCTGCACCGCCATCGGATAGCCGTCGAAGGTGGTCGCGACCGACCAGGCCTCGCCGGGAATGTTGAACAGGATCGAGGTGATCGCCCCGCCGAACAGCGCACCCCAGTAGATCGACGAGAGCAGGATGATCGCCGAGGTCGGGTCCATGCCGAAGGTCAGCGGCAGCAGGATCGCGACGCCGTTCGGTCCGCCTAAGCCCGGCAGCACCCCGACGATGATGCCGAGGATGACCCCGACCGCCATGAAGCCGATATTGTGCCAGGAGAGCGCGACCTGGAAGCCGGCGATGAGCGAGGCGAGATCGTCCATCGGTCGTCCTTCAGTAGCCGAGCATGGCTTCGAGTGGACCCTTCGGCAGGGGCACGCGGAATTGCAGTTCGAAGATCCAGAAGCAGACGACCGGCACGATCAGCGCCGTGAGCCCGATCGACCACCAGCGCGAAGTGCCAACCACCGCCATGAAGGCGACGATGAAGATCGCCGAGGCGACATAGAGCCCGAGCGGCTGGATCAGCGCCACGAACAGGACGAGCGGCCCCAGCACCCGGACGACCTGGCGCAGTTGCTCATAGGTGACGAAAATGCCGTCCGGCCGGCGGAAGGACTGCCAGAGGATGAAGAGCGAGGCCGCGAGGAAGATCCAGCCGACCCGGGCCGGGAAGAAACCGTTCTGCGGCCCGCCATCCCAGCCGGCGCCGCGGCCATGCGAGTCATAGAGCACGACGCCGGCGAGGCCGATCAGCAGCAGCGCCGTGGCGATCTCGACCGGCCGGCGCGAGATGCCAGGTTCGGGTGTTTCAGCTTCACCAGTGTTCGACACGCTTCACCTCCAAGTCATCCCGGACAAGCCGCGAAGCGGCGCCGATCCGGGATCCATTCCTGAAGCGTTCCGGAATGGATCCCGGGTCTCCCTTCGGTCGCCCGGGATGACAAGCCACCCAGGCAACGGCAATCGTTCACTTCGCCATGAAGCCGGCGTCGGTCATCAGCTTCTCGTGCTTCTGCTCGTCCGCCTTGAGGAAGGAAACGAAAGCCTCGCCGTCGCGATAGTCCGCCGCCAGCGCATTGCGGGCGAGGTACTCTTTCCATTCCGGCGTCTCGGAGACCTTCTTGAACAGGTCGACATAGAAGGCCTGCTGGTCCTTGCTGACCTTGCCGGGCATGAACATGCCGCGCAGCATCTGGTAGCTGACATTCAGCCCCTGCGAGGCGCAGGTCGGGATATCAGCCCAGGACTGCCCGTCCGCGACCTTCTCGGTATAGGCCATCTTCTGCTCGGCGAAGACGCAGAGCGGGCGCGTGGCGCCGCCGCGCCAGTTGGCGAGGTCCTCGGCCGGGTTATTGGTGGTGGCCTCGACATGCCCGCCCGAGAGCTGGGTCGAGGCCTGGCCGCCGGAGGTGTAGGGGATATAGGCGAACTTGGTGCCGCCCTGCTTCTCCATGGCGAAGACGAGCAGGTTGTCCTCGCGCTTGGACGAGGTGCCGCCGATCTTCATCGCCGGGCTGGCGCTCTTTGCCGCCGCCATCAGGTCGCCGGCGTTCTTATAGGGCGACTTGGCGTTGACCCAGAGCAGGAAGGAATCCTGCGCCAGCATCGCGACCGGGGTGTAGTCAGTCCAGTTCAGCGCCAGCTTGGTCGCCATCGGCGTCATGAAGATGCCGCTCGAGGTGGTGATCAGCTTGTGCGCGTCGCCGGCCGATTTCTGGATGTCGAGCATGCCCTCGGCGCCGCCGGCGGCCGGCTTGTTGACGACGATGATCGGCTGCTTGGTTAACTGCTGCTTCTGGATGATGCCCTGGATCGTCCGCGCCATCTGGTCGGACGCACCGCCCGCCGAGAACGGCACCACGATCTCGATCGGCTTCGTCGGCTCCCAGGCGGCCGCCTGCCCGATGCCGGCGGCCAGAATCGCGGTCGCGGCCAGCCATTGCTGCTTCATGATCGCACCCTCCCGATGATTGCGCTCTGACGGCGCGGTGGAGGGAGCTTAGATCAAAAAATTTTGCATTCAATATGAAAAGTGACGATGCGAGGATTGACGACGATGGCAGCCGTCATCCTCGGGCGCAACACAGCCCCGAGAATCTCTGGACAAGAAGGCGCTGGTTTCCGAGATGCCCGGGCCAAGCCCGAGCATGACGCCGCCCTTCACCCAGTCGAAGCCTGCGCCGCCTTCAGCTTGTTGCGCAGATGCAGGAACAGGATGTCGGAGAGCTCCGGGCCGGCGCGCCGCCGCAGCGCATCGAGGATCGCCTCGTGCTCGCGCATCGCCTCGCCGAGACGGTCGCGATCCTTGGCGAGATTGGCAGAATAGCGCACCCGCCGGATCCGCCCGGCAAGGCCCGCATAGGTCGCCGCCAGCGTCGCATTCCCGGCCGCAGCGACGATCAGCTGATGGATCGCCTGGTTGCAATGGAAATAGCCATGCATGTCCCGGCGCAGGTAAAAGCGGTACATATCGTGATGAATCCGCTCGATCTCGGCGAATTCCGCCTCTGAAATCCGCTCACAGGCCAACCGTCCGGCCAGCGCCTCGAGTCCGCCCATCACATCGAAGAGCTCGCGGATATCCTCTGGACTGAGCTCGCGCACCCGCGCGCCGCGATTGGGCAGAAGCTCGATCAGCCCTTCGGCCGCCAACACCTTGAGCGCCTCGCGCAAAGGCGTGCGCGAGATATTGAAGCGCTCGCACAGCGCCCGCTCGGGCACACGCGCGCCATCGGCAAGATTGCCCTCGACGATGAAGTCGCGCAGCGCGACCAGCAGCCCCTCATGCAGCGAGGTCGCCGGCTTCACAGCCTCCGCCGGAGCCGGGCTTCGCTCATCGAGGGTATCGAGAAATGGCTCACTCATGCATCATCGCTAAGTCGGCCCGGGTCGCCTGTCGAGCCCGATTGCGCATGATCAGCATACCATATCGCAGTTGATCTTCCAAAAAATGAATGCAAAATATCAGGCAACAGCGCAGCAGCGCCTGGCCCTCAGGGAGGATAAGAACATCATGCAAGGGCGTCACTTCCTGCACATCCCCGGTCCGAGCCCGATTCCGGACCGGATCCTGCGCGCCATCGCCATGCCGATCATCGACCATCGCAGCGCCGAATTCGCCGCGCTCGGCAAGACGGTGCTCGAAGGCAGCAAGGCCGTCTTCAAGACGAAGCAGCCGGTGGTGATCTATCCCTCCTCGGGCACTGGCGCCTGGGAGGCGGCGATCGTCAACACGCTCTCGCCCGGCGACACCGTGCTGATGGCCGAGACCGGCCATTTCGCGACCTTGTGGAAGACCATCGCCACGCGCTTCGGCGTCGAGGTCGAGTTCATCCCTGGTGACTGGCGCCGCGGCGCCGATCCGGCCGCGATCGAGGCGCGACTCACCGAGGACAAGGCCCGCAAGATCAAGGCGGTGATGGTCGTCCATAACGAGACCTCGACCGGCGCGACCAGTCGCGTCGCCGAGATCCGCAAGGCGATCGACGCCGCCGGCCACCCAGCCCTGTTCATGGTCGACACGATCTCCTCGCTAGCCTCGGTCGATTACCGCCATGACGAATGGCAGGTCGACGTCACCGTCTCGGGCTCGCAGAAAGGGCTGATGCTGCCGCCGGGCCTCGGCTTCAACGCCGTCTCGGAAAAAGCGCTCGCGGCCTCGAAGACGAACACGCTGCCGCGCTCCTTCTGGGACTGGCAGGAGATGATCAAGATCAATGCCGGCGGCTTTTTCCCCTATACGCCGGCGACCAACCTCCTCTACGGGCTGAAGGAGGCGCTCGCCATGCTGGAGGAGGAAGGGCTGGACCAGGTCTTCGCGCGCCACAAGCGCCTCGCCAGCGCCTGCCGTGCAGCGGTCAAGGCCTGGGGCCTCGAGGTGCTCTGCGAGAACCCGGCCGAGCACTCCCCGGTGCTTACCGCCGTGCTGATGCCGCCGAGCCATGACGCCGACCGCTTCCGCAAGATCGCGCTGGAGAAGTTCAACATCTCCCTCGGCTCCGGCCTCGGCAAGGTTGCCGGCAAGGTCTTCCGCATCGGCCATCTCGGCGAGTGCAACGAGCTCGCCCTGCTCGGCGCACTCTCCGGTGTCGAGATGGGCCTTGCGGCTGCGGGCGTGCCACATCGCAGCGGCGGCGTCGCGGCGGCGATGGCTGATCTCGAAGGACGTGAACCGGGCAACGAAGCGAAGGTCGCGGCCGTCGCCTGAGCGGGCGCCCGCTCAGAAGTCCCCTCCCAAGATGCTCGCCCGGTGGCGGGCATCTGTATCCAGGGCGAGGCACCGTTGCTCAGCCGGGCGTGGATCAGGCGCAGATATGGAACTTGCGCCCTTGAGCCCGTGAGCTGATAGCGCGATTGCGAAGATGCACCGGCAGAGAATGACGATCAGGGCGCAGCAGCCCTGATGTCATAGGCTAGACGAAATCCCGTGTGGCTCGTGCTCGAATCGGATGAATTCCCGATGCGGGCGGCAATGCGATAACGGAAACAATAGGACCGGTGGCAGAGGAATGAGCCACCCTTGAGCAGATGCCGGCCTTCGCGGGCGGCGGTCATGTTGACGGCCGCCGCCGCCCGCTTGAGCGAGCGGACACGGAAGGCATCTGCGTTCCATTCCCAGACATTGCCGCACATCTGGAACAGGCCGTAGCCGTTGGGCGCGAACGCGCGCACCGGCGCCGTGCCACGATATCCGTCCGCGCCGGTATCGCGCTCCGGGAAAGCGCCCTGCCAGATATTGCAGGGCAGGAAGCCAGCCTCGTCCGGCTCCCGATCGCCCCAGGGGAACATCGCGCCGGTGAGTCCGCCGTGTGCGGCATGCTCCCATTCCGCCTCCGACGGCAGTCGTCCGCCGGCCCAGGCGGCGAAGGCCAACGCATCGCGGTGCGAAACATGAACGACGGGATGATCCATCCGCTCGGCGAGATCCGATCCCGGTCCCTCGGGCGCTCGCCAGCAAGCGCCCTCGACTTTTCGCCACCATTCCGCGCCGGACACTCGCGCGCTGCCACCGTTGTCTGCGGACAGATGTCCCGCGAAGACGAAGGACCATCCATAGCGCTCCGCTTCGGAGACATAGCCGGTGGCATCGACGAAGCGGCGGAAGCGCAGATTGGTCACGGCCGCCTCGTCGAGCCGGAACGGCGCCAGCATGACGAAGCGGCGTGGCCCTTCGCCATCGCCCTCGAAGATCGGCGCGTCGGTTCCGACCTCCGCACGCCCGCCCGGGATGGCGACGATCGTCGGGATGTCACCGACGTCGCCCGACGGAACCGGGGTCGGCGCGCGGCCTGCGGTCTCGCCGCGCCCGAGGAAAACGCCGCAGCCGCAGCCGGGATTCGGCTCAGTCCTCCTCAACGAAGACCTCGCTGCGTTTGCGTGTGACCGAGGGCAGCAGCAGCAGGCAGAGCAGACTGGCGGTGGCGGCCAGCAGGGCTGCGCTGAGCGGTTCCGTGACGAGATAGCTCGGATCGCCGCGCGACAGCACCATCGCCCGGCGCAGATAGGTTTCCATCATCGGCCCGAGCACGAACCCGAGCAGGAGCGGCGTCAGCTCGAAGCCGAGCTTGACCAGGAGATAGCCGATCAGGCCGAAGGCGGCGAGCGTGTAGAGGTCGAACACATTCGAGGCGACCGAATAGACCCCGATCGCAGAGAAGGCGATGATGCCGGGGAACAGGATGTAATAGGGCACGCTGAGCAGGCGCACCCAGATGCCGATCAATGGCAGGTTGAGCAGCACCAGCATCAGGTTGCCGAGCCACATCGAGGCGATCAGCCCCCAGAACAGCTCCGGCTTGTCGGTGATGACGCTCGGGCCCGGCGCGATGCCCTGGATCGTCATCGCGCCGACCATCAGCGCCATCACGGCATTGGCGGGCAGCCCCAGCGTCAGCATCGGGATGAAGGATGTCTGCGCGCCGGCATTATTGGCGCTTTCGGGCCCGGCGACGCCCTCGATCGCCCCCTTGCCGAAGCGCGACGGGTCCTTGGCCAGCTTCTTCTCGACCGCATAGGAGGCGAAGGAGGCGAGCAGCGCGCCGCCGCCCGGCAGCACGCCGAGAATGGTCCCGATCGCGGTGCCGCGCGCGATCGGTGCGGCCGAAGCCTTGAGATCCGCCGCCGACGGCATCAAACCCGAGACCGTCTTCACCCCGACCTCGCGCTCCTGCTCGTTTTCCAGGTTCCTGAAAATTTCGGCGATACCGAACACGCCGACGGCGATCGCGACGATGCCGAGCCCGTCGGCCAGTTCCCCGACGCCGAAGGTGTAGCGCAACTGGCCGGAATTCACATCGGTGCCGACGAGGCCGAGCAGCATGCCGAGCACGATCATCGCCAGCGCCTTGAGCACGGAGCCGTGCGCCAGGGCGGTGGACGCGACGAGGCCGAGCAGGATCAGGGAAAAGTATTCCGCCGGCCCGAATTTGAGCGCCACCGTCGTCAACGGCTCGGCGAACCAGGCGATCACCAGCGTGGCGAAGCTGCCGGCGATGAACGAGCCGATGGCGGCGATGCCCAGCGCTGCGCCGGCCCGTCCCTGGCGCGCCATCTGGTAGCCGTCGATCGCGGTCACCGCCGAGCTCGCCTCGCCCGGCAGGTTGATCAGGATCGCGGTGGTCGAGCCGCCGTATTGCGCGCCGTAATAGATCCCCGCCAGCATGATCAGCGAGGTCTCCGGCGACATGGTGAAGGTGATCGGCAGCAGCAGCGCGACGGTCGCAGCGGGGCCGATGCCGGGCAGGACGCCGACGAGCGTACCGAGCAGAGCGCCGACGAAGCAGAACAGCAGGTTGGTCGGCGAGATCGCCACCTGGAGGCCGAGCAGGAGATGGCTTGTGAGCTCCATCACGGCGCTCCCAGGAGCGGTATCGGCACGCCGAGCCCGTAGCGGAACAGCAGGATGCAGAACGCCGTCAGCCCGGCCGTGAGGGCGAGCGCCAGCGCCGGCGTCATGCGCCGGCTGGCGAAAGCGGAGAGCAGGATCGCGACGACGAGCGCGGGAACCAGGCCATAGCGTGGCACGAGCAGCGCGAAGCCGATCGTGGCGCCGCTGGTGAGAACGATTCCGCGCCAGGGTATCTGCCCTGCGGAGACCGCCGCGCCTGCGCCGATCGCGCGCCCGGCGATGGCCAGCCCCATCACGCCCAGCAGCCCCGACAGCAGGACCGGGAAATAGCCAGGCCCCATGCGAAAGCTCGTCCCCAGCGGCAGTTGCGAAAAGCCGATCAGGCCGAAGAAGAGCGCAGCCGCGAGCAGCAGCAAGCCTGCCACGATATCCTTGAAATCGGCCCGCATGACGCGCTCGGCCCCGTCAGTCCGTCTCGATGCCGGCGGCTTTGACGATGCCGGCCCAGAGCGCGACCTGCTGCTCGATCAGGGCGCCATATTGCTGCGGCGTGTTCGGCTCCGCGGCATCGACATTGCTCTTGGCGAAACGCTCCGCGATCTCCGGCATGACGATCGCCTTGTTGACCGCCGCGTTGATGCGCTGGATCACCGCCTCGGGTGTCCCTTTCGGGACGTGGATTCCGAAGAAGCTCTTCAGCGCGAGGTCGGGATAGCCGGCCTCGACGACGGTCGGCACGTCCGGCAGCTCGGCATTGCGCTTGGTGTCCATGACGGCCAGCGCCTTGAGCTTGCCGGCCTTGACCAGCGGAGCCGCGAAGACCGAGCCCAGCGCCATGAACTGGACGCGCCCCGCCAGCAGGTCGGAGATCGCCGGCGGCTGGCCGGCATAGGGGATCATCTCCATCTCGAGCCCGGCGCTCTGCTTGAACTTCTCGGTCGCTAGGTGGACGACCGAGCCGCGGCCGGAGCCGGCATAGGAGGCCTTGCCCTTCTGCGCCTTGATATAGGCGATGAATTCCTTGAGGTCCTTGACCGGCAGCTCCGCCGGCACGGTGAACATGAAGGTGGTCGTGCCGAAGGTCGCGACGGGCGCGAAGTCCTTGGTCGGGCTGTAACGCAGGCTCTTCGGGTGCAGCGCGACCTGGGTGGTGAAGGGCACGCTGGAGCCGAGCCAGGTGTTACCGTCGGGCGTGCTTTTCGCGACCGCTTCCGTCCCGACATTGCCGTCGGCGCCTGGCCGCGACTCGATGATAATGGGCTGGCCGAGCTCGGCCGAGAGCTTCTCGACCAGGATGCGGGAGGCGACCTCCTGCTGCCCGCCCGGCGGGAACGGGATGATCATGCGGATCTGCCGGTCCGGCCAGCTCTGGGCCGACGCGGTGGCCGCGATCACGGCGAGCGCGAGGCCCGAGGTCGCGGCAAGGATGGTCTTGAGCATGTGCCTCTCCCCTTCCTGTTGTGTGTCGTGCGCGCGCCGTCGATCGTCAGCCGATATGGCCGCGCAGGCTCTTGAGATTGTGGACGTGGATGTGGCCACCGGCCGCGACCGGTTCGGTCAACCGGCCGATCACCTCGCCGTATTTTCGGACGTCGTGGCCGGCGGCGAGATCACGCAGCGCCAGCTTGTGGCCGCTGGCCAGCGCCGCGCCGGCGACGAGCCGCAGGCCCTCGCGCGCACCGCGGATCATGACGTCGTCGCCTGCCGCCACGGCGGCGACCAGCACGGCGACATCGTCGGCCGGGTGCAGGACGATGGCGGCGGCCTCCGTCATGCGGGAAGCCTGACCTGCACGCCGGCAGGATCTTCGCGCAGCTTGAGCACGGCGCCGACATCCTTGCCGGCAAGGCCGGCATCGATCGCCTCCTGCAGCGCCGTGAGGGTGGCGGCGCCGACTGGCGTCTCGATCCCGAGCGAGCGGTTCATCGCCAGCGCCAGGCGGCAGTCCTTGTGCGCGAGCTTGACCATGAAGCCGGGCTCGAAATCGCCCTTCAGCGCACGGTTGTGCATGGCGACGGCAAGCTGCTGGTTCCAGGCCATGGTCGTCTTCAGCACGCTGATCATCGTCTCCAGGCTGAGCCCCGCCTTGGCGCCACAGACCAGCGCTTCGGAGCTCGCGGTGATCAGCACGCTGGCGAGCAGGTTGTTGGTCAGCTTCATCGCCTGGCCCATGCCGAGGCCGCCGCAATGGATCAGGTCCTGGCCCATCGCCGAGAGCACCGGCCGGGCGCGCTCCAGCACGGCGGCGTCGCCACCGATCATCAGCGTCGAGGTGCCGGCGATGGCGTGCTCCACCGTCTTGCCCACCGGGCTGTCGAGCATGTCGACGCCCTTGTCCTTCAAGGCGGTGCCGATTTTCTGCGTCGTCTGCGGGTCGATCGTGCTCATGTCGATATAGAGGCTGCCGCGCCGCAGGCCCTCGGCGATGCCGCCTTGGCCGAGCACGGCCTTCTCCACATCCGGTGCGTCCGGCAGCATGGTGACGACCACTTCGGATGCAGCCGCCACGGCGGCCGGCGAAGGCGCCGCCTTGGCGCCGGCCTCGACCAGCTTTGCCACGGCGGCGTCGTTGAGGTCGTAGACCGTCAGGGCATGGCCCGCCTTCACGAGGTTCCGGGCCATTGGCGCGCCCATGGTGCCGAGGCCGATGAAGCCGACCGCTGTCATGATGATTGTCCCTCGTTCTGGATCGAAACCGGTGCCCCGTCTGCCGGCGGGACACCCTGCCGGGCCTGAGCTCAGGCCGGCGCCTTCCACTGGTCGGCCTGCCAGGCCGGCAGGCCGCGCAGGTCCTTGGCCTTCTGGTCGGTGAAACCGCCCTCCGCAGGGACCTTTCCGGTCGCATCATAGGCCTTCTTCAGCAGCGGGGCGGCTTTGGCGAAGGCGGATTTGACCTTGTCCCATTCGAGCGGCTTCGGGATCAGCTTGCCCTCGACCATGAACTGCGAGATCTGCGTGATCGCCGCCGCGTCGCCCTCCGTCGGCCAGGCCCAGCCGCGCTGGAACAGGACTTCGTCGTCGACGACCTTGGCCCCGAGGGCAGGATCGAGACCCCAGTATTTCTCCACCGATTTGGCGACGTCGCTCGGTTTGCCCTTGCCGAGCTCGGCGATGGCGCGCTGGCTGGCGACGAGGAAAGCCTCGCCGATTCCAGCATCGGCGCCGACGATACGGTCGCTGCAGATCCAGAAGGAGCGATGCAGGTAGTAGCCGTCTGGGAAGAATTTGGACTTCTTCGCGCCCGGCAGGAGATGGCCCTCGCCCTTGCCCGCAGGACCGTCATAGCCGGCTTCGCTGTAGCCGAAGGAATTCATGATGCCGACGACTCCGATCTCGGCCTGGGCCTTGAGGAAGGCCGGATAGATCGCAACCGCGGCATCCATCCCATCAGGGACGGAGGCGGCCTGCGCCTGTGTCGGCGTGTTGACGATGCGGATGTCGAAGGCACGCGGATCGGCATTGCCGAGCTCGCAGAGCAGCATCTGCGACAGGGCGTTGTAAGGGTCGCCGCCGACCAGCGCGCCCACGGTCTTGCCCTTGAGATCGGCGATCGACTTGATCGGCGATCCCTTGCGCGTCAGCAGCACGAAGCGCAGATGGCCTTCGCCGACGGAGAGCACGTTGACCGGCTGCCCCTGCGCCAGCAGCCGCACGATCGGCGTGTTGCCCCACATGCCGATGTCGAGATTGCCGGAGATGAAGGCTTCGACCATCGGCAGCGCGCTCGGATAGTCGCGCCAGTCGACGGTCAGGTCGTAGCCGAGATCGGCGGCTGCCTTCTCCAGCATCTTCTCGCCGATCATGCGCTGGGTGACCGGCGAGTTGCCGGCGGCATAGGGCTGGCGGCCGACCGAGACCTTGGCGCTCTTGCGCGCCTGGGCGCGGAGGATGCCCGGCATGGCGACGAGGCTCGCTGCGCCGGCGACGAGCTGGCGGCGGGTGGGCGTCAGGCTTCTGGTTTTCATGGCGTTCCTCCCTCTTGTTTTTTCAGGTCATCGTCGCGCGGTAGGCCTCCTCGCGGATCGACTGCCAGATCGACTGGCAGAGATCGGCGAAGCCCTTGGACAGGCGGGTGGCGTCGTCGCGCGGCCGCGGCAGGTCGATCTCGACGATCCGCTTCAGGCGGCCGGGATGGCTCGAGAGCACGACCACCCTGTCGGCCAGGAAGACCGCCTCGTCGATGGAATGGGTGATGTAGACGACGGTGCGGCGCTGGGCGGCGGGCTTGTCCTGCCCCCAGATCCGCAGCAGCTCGTCCTGCAGGATGATCCGGGTCTGGGCGTCGAGCGCCGCCAGCGGTTCGTCCATCAGCAGGATCTGCGGCTCGTTGGCCATCAGCCGCGCGAGCGCGACGCGCTGGCGCATGCCGCCCGAAAGCTGATGCGGGTACTTCTCCTCGGAGCCCGTCAGCCCGACCAGCTCTATCACCCGCCTGACGCGTTCCTCGCGCTCCGCCGCCGAAAGGCCGGCGCCCGCCGGGCCGTGGACGAGACCGAAGCCGATATTGCCGCGCACCGTCTTCCACGGGAACAGGGCGTAGTCCTGGAACATCACGCCGCGCTCGGCGCCGGGCCCGCGGATCGGCCGGCCGTCCAACGTCATCGTGCCGGTGGTCGGGGTCTCGAGCCCGGCCAGCATGTTGAGCACAGTGGTCTTGCCGCAGCCGGAGGGGCCGACGATGGTCAGGAACTCGCCGGGCCGGATGTCGAGCGAGAGATCCTGCACGGCGACGACCGGCGCGGCCGGCGCTCCGAAGGATTTTCCGATGCCGGAGAGGCGGATCTTTGCGTCCGTCATTGTGGCGTCTGTCATCCTGGCGTCTGTCATGGGGCGCTCCATGGCACGGCGCGCGCGAGAGCGAAGCGCAGCGAGCGGTCGAGCAGCAGGGCGACGATTCCGACCGCGACCATGCAGACGACGATGCCGTTGAGCTCGACGCTGTAAGCGTAGAACACGAACATCATCTGGCCGATGCCGCCCTGGCCGCCGGCCTTGGCGCCGACCGCGAGCTCGGCGGCGATGATCGCCGTCCAGGCGACGCCGAGCCCGATACGCATGCCGATGAGGATGGCGGGCAGCGCTGCGGGCAGCAGTACCACCCGCATGCGCGTCAGCGCGCCGACCCCCATCGTGTAGGCTGCCCGCATCAGATTGGGCTCGATGCGCTTCACCCCGGCGATCGTGTTGATCAGGATCGGGAAGAAGGCCGCATAGGCGACGATCGCCACCGCCGCCTGCGTGCCGGTGCCGAGCCAGAGGATGATCAACGGCAATAGGGCGATGGCGGCGATCGGCCGGAAGCTCTCGACCAGCGGATCGAGATTGCGCTCGACGACAGCGACGCTGCCCATGACGATGCCGAGCGGGACGGCGAGCACCGATGCCGTCGCAAAGCCGAGGAAGACCCGCAACAGGCTGGTCGCCAGCCCTGTCGGCAGGTCTCCGCTCGCAGTCATCGCGGCGGCAGCCTGCACCACCGTGCTTGGACGAGGTGCGCGGGCCGAGCCGCTCGCGAGCAGTTCCCAGGCGAGCAGCAGCAGGATCGGCAGGAGAAGCTTCAGTGCCAGACGGTTCATCGCCGGCCCTCCGCCCGCGCCCAGGGGGCAAGCAGATCGCCGAGCCAGCGCAGGGCACGGTCGGTCAGAAAGCCGAGCATTCCGATGGCCGCGATGAAGGCCATCACGGTCGGCGTCGCCAGCATGCTCCGGTAGTATTCGATGGCGTAGCCGAGCCCGCTCGGCGCGCCGACCAGCTCGGCCGCCACCACGGCCGTCCATGACGCCGCCACCGCCAGCCGCAGCGACACCAGCACCGAAGGCAGGGCGGCCGGCACGACCACCTGCCGCATGATCGTTCCGCGCGAAAGACCCATGGTCCGCGCTGCGGCGATCAGGCGCCGGTCGACGGACTGCGCCCCTGCCGCCGTACCGAGCAGCAGCGGGAAAAACGCAGTGTAGAACATGATGAAGATGGGGAGGCGCTGCCCGATTCCGAAGATGAACAGCGCCAGCGGAATCCAAGCGATGCCGGCGATCGGCCGCAGCAGCTCCACCGGCCATTCCAGCAGGTCGCCGACCGTCTTGCTGCGTCCCATGGCGAGGCCGAGCGGGATGGCGAGAAGCGCGGCCGCCGCGACGCTGACGAGGAGGCGCAGCAGGCTGATGCCGGCATTGGCCGTCAGCTCGCCATCGAGCCAGCTTTCGCGCAGCGCCTGGGCGACCGCGAGCGGAGACGGCAGCAGCAGCTTGTTCGGTACGGCCTCGGCGGCGAGGTGCCAGACGAGCAGGAACAACGCCATGGTCCGGCAATAGATCAGCACTCCACCGAACCAGCGGAGAAACTCCCATGGTGCGCCGGCTCGGGTCACAATGACCCCCGGACGCGCGTCGGCACTTCCAACCCTTCGCCGATGATCTCGCCAAGCGTGAGGGTTCCATCAGCGACATCGAGGATCGTCTCGACGAGGCGTTCGCTGCAGCTGTCCACGGTTTCGCCACCACCAAGAACAGGGCTGGCGTCGAAATCGATCTGTGTCGGCAGCCGCGTCACGGTCGCGGGATGCGCCGAGACCTTGATCGTCGGCGCGATCGCGCTGGCGAAGCTGTTGCCCGGTCCCGTGGTGAACAACATGATCGTGGCGCCCGCCGCCGCGAAGCCCGTCATCGAATCTGGCGAGAAGGACGGCCCGTCCATCAAATAGAGCCCCGGCCCAGGCGGGACTTCGGCGACGCCGAGCACGCCCGTGATCGGGCTGGTGCCCGATTTGACGATGGCGCCCAGCGACTTCTCCTCGATGGTCGAGAGACCGCCCTTGATGTTCTCCTCGCCGGGATTGTTGCCGGTCAGGCTGCGCCCGGAGGCGATCGCGATCCCCTCGCGACCGGCCACAGCTTCGCGAATCCGGGCAGCGACCTCCGCATTCGTGGCGCGGCGCTCAAGCAGATGCTCCGCCCCGAGCCATTCCACCGTCTCGCCGACGATGACGCTGGCGCCGGCGGCGACGAGTCGATCCACCGCCGCGCCGACGACAGGATTGCTGGCGAGACCGGAGGTCGCGTCGGAATGGCCGCATTCGACGGCGACGACGAGACCTGCCGGCTCCGCCGGGCTGCGGCGCGCCCGCGAGGCGGCGCGGCTGAGCTCGGTGGCGCGGCGCAGACCGAGATCGCTGACGGCGAGCGCATCCTCGCCGCATTCGGCGAAGCTGACGCTGGCGACCGGCTTGCCGGAAAGTGCGATCCGCGCGGCGACATGGTCCGACGTGGCCTGATCGACCCCAACGACGAGGACGGCGCCGACATTGGGATTGCGACCGAGACCGACGAGTTGATCAAGATGCAGGCTAAGATCGGGCTCGACCTGGCCACGGCCGGCCGAGGTCGCGACCAATAGCGAACCCGGCAGGTTCCGCGCGATGCGTTCGCTCGCCCGCAAGGCAAGGCCGTTGATGCCGAGGATCAAGGTGTGATTGCGCACGCCGACACGTCCATCGGCGCGCAGATAGCCGTGGAACCGTCTCACCCGAAGAGATTCGGTGACATCACGCAAATCCGCCCCCGACAAAGGCGCTGGGTCGACGGGCGTCGACCTCCGAACGCAATAGGCTTATTTGATCAAATCTATCTTTGGCAAGCCCGAAATTGACAAGGCATGTGGGCTGTGCGAGCGAGATTTGGTCAAATCCGGGGATCAGGCAGGCCATGGCGAGAGTTCCTGACGTCCAGCAGCTCCTGCGCGACGACATCGTCTCCGGCGCGCTTCCCTTCGGCTCCCGCCTGCGCATCGATGAGCTGGCGAGCCGCTATGGCGTCAGCCACATGCCGATCCGGGAGACCTTGCGCCAGCTCAGCGGCGAAGGGCTCGTCATCATCGAGCCGAACCGCGGCGCCCGCGTGCGCCCGATCGATCTCGGCTTCGTCGAGGACCTGTTCGACATCCGCAGCGCCGTCGAGACGATGCTGGCCCGACGCGCCGCCGAGCGGCGCAATGCCGGGCACATCGCCGCCTTGCGTGCCGCCCAGGAAGAGCTCGAGGCCCATGTGCGCAACGGCGACTTCGAAGCGGTGCGGCCGGTGAACCAGCGCTTCCACGAGGTGATCAACGACGCGGCCGGCAATCCCGGCGCGATGTCGCTGGTCGACAAGCACTGGCTGCTCGCAGCCGCGCTCTGGCAGCGCTACGGCTATGACGATGGCCGCTTCTATGACGAGACCCGCTTCCACGGCGTGATCAATGACCACCAGCATCTGATCCTGGCGATCGAGCGTGGCGATTCGACCTCGGCCCTGCTGCTGATGGGCGCGCATATCGAGAAGGCAAAGCATGACCTGCTGGCGCGGATGGCCGTCCAGCCGGCCTACGGGCTGGAACGGCCGGCATGAGCCCGCCCGATATCATTGTCGCGGCCGATAGCGGCGACGTCCTCGGCGAGTCGCCAAGCTGGCTGGCGCGCAAGCAGTGTCTGTACTGGATCGACCTGCGCGCGCCTGCCCTGCATCGCCTCGACCCGGCGACGGGGGCAGTGAAGACTTGGCCGATGCCGGATCTGGTCGGCGCGGTGGTGGGGCGCGAGTGCGGCGGCGTGGTCGTCGCCGTCAGGCATGGGCTTTATGGCTTTGATCCGCAGACGCAGGAGTTGACCCTACTGGCCACGGTCGAGCCTGGCCCGCCGGAAAACCGGCTGAATGACGCCAAGTGCGACCCGGCCGGCCGCATCCTCTGCGGCAGCATGTGGGATTTCGGCCTGCAGACGACGGGCGGCCTCCATCGTGTCGATGCTGCCGGAGCGGTGACGCGATTGCGAGCAAGCGTGACCGTCGCCAACGCCATCGCCTTCGCCCCGGGCGGGCGCACCCTCTATTTCACCGATACGCGCCTCGGGGTGATCGAGCAGGCCGACTACGATCCTGCGACCGGCGAAATCGGTCCGTGGCGCCTCTTCGCCGCGGCCGACGCTGCGCCGGGACGGCCCGACGGGGCGACGGTCGACGCCGACGGCTATCTCTGGAACGCCCGCTACCAGGGCGGCTGCCTGGCCCGCTTCGCGCCCGACGGTCGGCTCGACCGGCTGATCGAATTGCCGGTCAGCCAGCCGACTTCCTGCACCTTCGGTGGCTCGGATCTGCGCACGCTTTATGTGACCACCGCACGCCAGAAGCTGAGTGCTGAAGCGTTGGCGGGCGAGCCGCTGGCCGGTGCGCTACTGGCGCTCGATGTCGGCGTGGCCGGCCTCGTCGAGCCGTTGTTCGCGGGCTAGCGCGCCCCTCGTCGCGCGATTGTCACCAGCCGAGATGGCGACCGCCCGTCGCCTGCAGGTCGGCTCCGGTGATGAAGCTGCCGGCCTCGGAGCACAGCAGCAGCGCAGCCCCGGCGATCTCGCTGACCTCGCCCGCCCGCCGCATCGGCGCCGAGCCCTGCTGGATGCGCTGCCATTGCCAGGCATCCTGCCGGCGCCAGCGATTGCGCTCGGTGACGATCAGTCCCGGTGACAGGTTGTTCACGGTGACGCCATGGGGGGCGTAGTCGGCGGCGAGGTTGATGGCGAGGTTGTGCTGGGCGCTCTTCAGCGAGGCATAGATTGCAAGGTCCGGTTCCGGCCGCGTCTGGTTGATCGAGCCGATCGTCAGCACCCGTCCCCATTGCCGCTGCTTCATGTCGGGCAAGGCTTCCTGGAGCAGCTCGATCGTCGCGCGGTAATTGATCCTGAGCTGCCAATCGATCTCGTCATCAGGCAAGGCCGTGAATGCGGTGCGCTTCTGCACGGAGGCGCAGACGACCAGCACGTCGATCCCGCCCAGCCCCGCGATCGCCTCGCGCACGCAGCGCCGCGCCTCGCCCGGCACGGAAAAATCCGCCTCGATCGCGAGCGCACGGCCGCCGCGCGCCTCGACCTCTGCGGCGGTGGTCTCGGACGCCTCGGGCAGGCCGAACGCCGTGTCGGCAGCGCGTGAAAAGTGGATGGCGACATCGGCGCCGGCATCGGCGAAGGCAATTGCAATCTCGCGACCGAGGCTGACGCTGCCGCCGGTCACCAGGGCGCGCCGCCCCTTCATCGAAAAGCGCTCGGCGACGGCGGCGGCGTTCCGGGCCGCGATCTGCTTTGAAGGGGGCATATCAGATCTCTGATTTGATCATGAATTGGGTTTAGACGCCATATTGCCTTACAGGATGTCAAGAGATATGACCGACTCCGATTGATATTTGATCAAATTATGCGGAGAAGCTGGATGCGCCGACCCAACATCCTGCTGTTCATGCCGGACCAGTTGCGTGGCGACTGGGCCGGGCCGGGCAATGCTGGACGCGTGCGCACGCCGACGCTCGACCGGGTCGCGGCTCGTGGCGTTCGTTTCCTGAATGCGATCTGCCCGTCGCCGATCTGCGGCCCATCGCGGGCCTGCCTGGCCTCGGGCTACGAATATGATCGTGCGGGCGTGCGCAACAACGGCTACAGCGCCTCGCCGGATGCGCCGAACGTCTACCGCCAGCTGCGCGATGCCGGTTACCACGTCATGACCTGCGGCAAGCTCGACCTGCTCAAGGGCGAGCCCGACTGGGGCGAGGACGGCCAGCACGCGCTCAACGGCCCCTCGCGCCTGAAGCGCCTCGGCTTCACCGGCGGGCTCGACAGCGCCGGCAAGCACGCCGCGATCTTCGCCCACCGCGATGGCCATCCCGAACCCTATTTCGCCCATCTGAAGCAGCGCGGGCTGGCCGAGACGCACAGCTCGGACTTCGCCGCCCGCAGGTCGCTCGCTCTTGGAGCCGATGCGCTCGATTTCCCTGGCGCCGGTCCGAACTATCACAACACTGCAGCCACCAGCCTGCCGGACGAGGCCTATTGCGACAACTGGATCGGCTCCTGCGCGCTCTCCTTGATCGACGAGGGCGCAAGGAGCGGGAAACCCTGGTTCCTTCAGGTCAATCTCACCGGCCCGCACGAGCCGATGGACGTGACCAAGGCCATGGCGGCAGGAGCCGTCGGTCTCGATCCGCCGGCGCCGGTCACTCCGGCCGACGACATGACGGCGGCGGAACACCGCGCAATCCGGCGCAATTACACAGCGATGATCGAGAACATCGACGCGATCTTCGGCCGGCTGCTGACGCGGCTCGACGCGCTCGGCCAGATGCAGGACACCGTCATCGTCTTCACCTCCGACCACGGCGAGATGCTGGGCGATTGCGGCTACTGGGAGAAATTCATCCCGCATCAGGCCTCGCTGCACGTGCCGCTGGTGATCGCCGGGCCGGCCGTCGCGCAAGGCGCGACAATCGCTGCCCCCACCACGCTGCTCGACCTGCACGCCACCTTCGTCGAGATGGCCGGGGCGCAGTCTTTGCCGGGGATCGACAGCCGCAGCCTGGCGCATCAGCTCGCCGATCCCGCACGCAGGCATCGTGATGTCGTCCATGCCGGCCTCGGCAGCTGGCGAGCCGCCTATGACGGGCGCTTCAAATATGTCGCCGGCTTCGATCCGCGCCTGCCACGCAAACTCATGGAAGCCGCCACCTTCGCGGCCGAGCCGGATGAGAGCTGGCGCCTGGTCGAGCCGGAAGCGGATCCCAGAGAGGTGACCGACCTGAGCGCGCGCCATCCCGAGATCGCTGCGCGATTGCGGGCGTCGCTCACGGCGAACGCCTCGGCAGAAAGGCCGGCCGAGGAGAAATGGGTATGACCGAGCGCCCGAACATTCTCTGGATCATGGGCGACGAGTTCAGGACCGACGCCCTGTCCTGCTACGGCACGCCGCATCCGGCGATCGCCACGCCCCATATCGACCGGATCGCCTCGGCCGGCGTGCGCTTCGACAACTGCTTTTGCAACTCGCCGATCTGCGTGCCGTCCCGCACCAGCGAGATGACCGCGAACCCGCCCGAGGTCACCGGCGTTTACGGCAATGAAGGCTCCTGGACGAGCTACCCTTACGATCGCGACCTGATCACCTTCCCCGAGCATTTCGCCCGCAACGGCTACCGCACCCTGAATTTCGGCAAGACGCATCTGCCGGTGGCGCTGCGTCCCTGGCAGCGGGACGATCATGTCGGGGCTGACCTCGGCGGCTTCTTCGACGGGGTCGAGGATGATGGCGGGCAGATCCTGACCCCGACCTTGAAGGCCGCGATCGGCGGGACCTTCCCCGGCCCGGTCGAATTCCCCGGCAACAAGCTCACGCGGACGGCAGCAGCCTGGCTGCGCAGCGAGGCGGCAGCCGAACAGCCCTTCCTCGCCCGCGTCAGCTATCTTCAGCCGCACAGCCCGGTGATGCCGCCCGCGCCCTATGACGCGCTCTATCGTGACCTCGACTGGCCGCGCAGCATCGGCGGGGGATCGCCGGAAAGCGCCTTCGAGCAGAGCTTCGTCGATGTCATGCAGGCCGCCGCACTCTCCCCCGACGACCTTGCCCGCGTGCGCTCCGACTATTACGGCCTGGTCAAATGGCTCGACGACCAGGTCGGGACGATCCTCGATGCGCTGGAGGCGAGCGGCCTTGCCGAGCAAACGATCATCGTGCTCGAGGCCGACCATGGTGTCTCGCTGGCCGAGCGCGGCCGGCTGCAGAAGCACACCTTCTTTCCGGAGGTCCATCGCATCCCGCGCCTGATCGCCTGGCGGGGCCATCTGCAGCCGCAGGCGCGTGCTGACCTGTGCGAATCCCTCGATCTCGCCAGGACGCTCTGCGGCCTCGCCGGAATCGAGGCGGCCCAGAGCTTCCAGGGACGCGACCTCTTCCGCGATCCTCCGCCGGAAGCGGTCTTCAGCACCGTCGGCTACGGCACGCGAGACAGCTATGCCCTGCCCAATCAGGTTGTCGGACGCTGGGCCGATGGCAGCGGCTGGCCGCGCCGCTCCTGCATCAGGACCCCGCGCTATCGCCTGGACATGACGGTTCGGCAGGACGGCGCCGCCGTCTCGCCGGAGAGGGAGGACCCCTTCCTGGCGGACCTTGCGCTCGACCCCCTGGAGGAAACGAACCGTGCCGGCGATCTGGCATATGCGGCGGTGCTCGCCGGTTTGCGCGCGCGATTGCTGGCCCATGCGGCGGAAAGCCATGAGCCGGCCTTTGTCCCGACCTACTCAACGGCCGGACGAGGCGTGAACTGAGCATTCCGCTCACTCCACAAGGCGAGAACGCCCGTCTCGGCGCCATTCCCACTGACCATCTGAATCGTCGCCCGGCCTGCCACGAGAAGGCAGGACAGACGAAGCAGTAGTGAGTGCGGAACAGGCCCGCCAGCTCTGCGACGAACGGGCCTGCGCCTGTCCTTGAGGCAGGATTGCCGCCGAAGGTCGCCGCTTTGGCCTGGTCGGGCTCCGGTGGAGATGGGCGCCTTGATCCTGCCCATGATACCCGCCGTGTCGTCCTTTGACGCACCGGGCCGGCACCACCAGCCTATGCCACAGCCTCGTCGTCGCCAGCCGTCTTTGTCCCCTGCCCTCGCGCCACCTTCAGCAGGTTGTTGCGCAGCCTGACGACCGCCTTCTGCACCACCGGGAAATCCTCGCCGAGCCCCGCTGCCGCCACCAGGTTCATCGGCAGCGCCTTCTCGCGCAGCTTGCGCCCCTCCGGCGTCAGGCTGACGCGCACCTGGCGCTCGTCGGCCGGATCGCGCTGGCGGCGGATATAGCCGAGCGCCTCGAGCTTCTTCAGGATCGGAGTCAGCGTGTTCGACTCCAGGAACAGCTTCTCGCCCAGGCTGCCGACGCTCTGATTGTCCTCCTCCCAGAGCGCGATGATCGCGATGTACTGGGTGTAGGTCAGCCCGAGCTCGTCGAGGATCGGCTTGTAGGCCCGGCCATAGGCCAGATTGGCCGAATAGATCGCAAAGCAGAGGAAATCCGCCAGTCTGGGCACCTTCGGATCGTCGGGGGTCGGAGTGGGCATGGCCGGGCCTCGTCGTGAGCGTGTCGTCGCTCCTCGAATATATATCGCGTCCGATTAAATCGGAAGAGTTGACATCGCTTCCGAGCTTCACATATAAGACCGCATCCGATTAGATCGGATACGATCTAAATCACAGAAGGAAGCTCGCTATGCCCTCCGCCGACAAGGTTCTCTACACCGGCCGCACCCACACCACTGGCGGCCGGGACGGCGCCTCCCGCAGCTCGGATGGCCGCCTCGCCGTCAACCTGACCTCGCCCGGCGCTGCCGGCGCCGGCACCAATCCCGAGCAGCTCTTCGCCGCCGGCTGGTCGGCCTGCTTCATCGGCGCGATCGGCCTGGCGGCGCGCGAGCGCAAGGTCGCAGTTCCCGCCGACACCGCCGTCGATGCCGAAGTCGACCTGCGCCATGGCGAGCACGGCTATTTCCTGCAGGCCCGCCTGAATGTCGCCCTGCCAGGGCTGGATCGCGACACCGCCCGCGCTTTGGTCGATGCCGCGCACCAGACCTGCCCCTACTCCAAGGCGACGCGCGGCAACATTGAGGTCGAGATCAACCTCATCTGAATCACGCCGGGAGGCGCCGCGCGGAAATCTCCGCCGGCGCCGCCCTCCCCGACCGCCCCCCGCGCAGAAGGCATTCCCCATGGCCAAGACTTCCGAAACCATCGATCCCAGCCGCCGCCTCTTCGTCGGCGCCATGACCACGGCCATCGCCGCAGCCGGGTTCGGCCTGCACCGGCCGGCGTTGGCGGCGCCGCCTTCTCTGTCTTCCTTCGGCGCGCTCAAGCAGGTCGAAGCCGGCGTGCTCCGCGTTTCCTATGCCGAGCAGGGCCCAGCCGACGGCCCGGCCGTGATCCTGCTGCATGGCTGGCCTTATGACATCCATACCTATGTCGACGTCGCTCCGCTCCTGGCGGCGAAGGGCTATCGGGTCATCGTGCCTTCGCTGCGAGGCTATGGCGAAACCCGTTTTCTCTCCGCCGACACGCCGCGCAACGGCCAGCAGGCGGCGCTCGCAGTCGACGTGATCGCGCTGATGGACGCGCTCAAGCTCGACAAGGTCCTGCTCGGCGGCTGCGACTGGGGCGCGCGCACGGCCTGCATCGTCGCAGCGCTCTGGCCAGAGCGCGTCAAGGGCCTGGTCTCGGTCAGCGGCTACCTGATCGGCAGCCAGAAGCTGAACGAGGCGCCGCTGCCGCCCAAGGCCGAACAGCAATGGTGGTACCAGTTCTATTTCGCCACCGAACGGGGCGCGGCCGGCTACGCGAAGAACACCCGGGATTTCGCTCGGCTGATCTGGGAGACCGCCTCGCCGAAGTGGAAGTTCGACGACGCCACCTTCGCGCGCTCGGCTACGGCTTTCGACAATCCCGATCATGTCGCGATCTCGATCCACAACTACCGCTGGCGCCTCGGCCTGGCGCAGGGCGAGCCGCAATTCGACGCGCTGGAGAGCAAGCTGGCGGCCTTCCCGGCGATCACCGTGCCAACGTTCACCCTCGAAGGCGATGCCAATGGCGCGCCGCACCCCGACCCGACGGTCTATGCCAAGAAGTTCTCCGGCTGGTACCGGCACCGGACGCTCGACGGCGGCATCGGCCACAACCTGCCGCAGGAGGCCCCGATCGCCTTCGCCGAGGCGATCATCGCGGTCGACCGCGCCTGACAGCGGAGACCGCGAGGCAAACGAATGATGAGCAACGCGGCGCCTTCGCGCTGCTCATCGTCACTGCGTGATTGTCAGATCTGCTGCAGCCCGCGATAGCGAGCAAAGACATGCTGCCTGTCGGCGGAGAATATCTTGATCTCGTAGTTCTGCGGTGGTTGCCCGGGCACCTCCATCCCCGGCGAGCCGAGCGGCATTCCTGCGACTGCAAGGCCAATCGCTTTCGGCCGCTCGGCGAGCAGCCGCTTGATCGCATCGGCCGGGACGTGGCCCTCCACGACATAGCCGCCGATCTCGGCGGTGTGGCACGACATCAGGGCCTCCGGCACACCGAGCCGCGCCTTGAGCGGAACGACATCGGCGACCTCGATCACCTCGGCGGGGATGCCCGCGGCCCTGATATGCTCGACCCAGTCGCCACAGCAGCCACAGCTCGGGTCGCGCGTCACGGTCATCTTCGGCAGCCCCTCGGCGGCCAGCGCCGGACGCCACAGCGCGAGCGCGACGCCGACTTGCCCGGCGGCGATCATGAGGCCGCGGCGGGATGGAGAAAGCTCTGCTGCCATGATGATGTCCTCGTCGATGCTTCCACGCCTCCGGCGCCTCAGGGGGGCCTATGTCGACCTAATATATGCCGCCGCGGCGATCCTGCGTAACAATGCCGTCAATTCCCGCGACCGCGGAAAGGCCGCCTTTACCCCTGCTCTCCTATGATCATCACGATCTAGGGAGGGATTGATGGCGTTGAAGATGATGCTCGCTGGAGCTGCTGCGACGATGCTCCGGCAAGTTTCGGTTGCCGCTCCGAGCGAGCAACCGCCACTGGTGTCGGGCGCGGCTGGCGAGTTGCCGATGGAGCCGGCCCCGATCGAGCCGTCCTGGATCATCTCCGGAAACCCGGTGGCGCGCGTCGGCCTCCACTCGCGGAGCGGCGACGATGCCGCGTCCACCGCGATCTGGGATTGCACTGCCGGCGAGTTCCGTTGGTTCTTCGACTGGGACGAGACCGTCATGATCCTCGAAGGCGAGGTGCACGTCACTGCGCAGGACGGCTCGCAGCGCACGCTGCGCCAGGGAGACATCGCCTATTTCGCCGGCAAGACCTGGGCGACCTGGCGGATCGATACTTATCTCCGCAAGATCGCCTTCTGCCGCAAGCGCCTCCCTGCGCCGGTGGCGCTGGCCTATCAGCTGCGCAACATGCTGCGCGGCGACAAGGGGTCGTCGGGGGGCCTCGCCGCCTGACGGCAGAGAGAAGCCAGCGGCGAAATCGCTCCTTCAGCGGTGATACATCGGATGCATCGGCAGGGCCCGTCCAGGCGCCACCGGCGCGAAGATCGTGATCGCCTTCGGGTGGACCTTGAAATGCGCCGGCGTCGCCGTGACGATCTCGCCATCGGTGTTGATCGGCATCGGCCGCTTCGTCTCGATGTCGAACTCGACGCAGCGGGCCGTGCGGACCTCCTGCCAGGCGCCATGCGTGCCTGAGCGGAACGAGCGCAGCATCAGCGCCAGTTTCCAGAGATTCTTCATCTCCAGGCTGTAGAGATCGAGATGCCCGTCATCGATCTCGGCGCTCTCCTCGACCACGTTGCCGCCGCCATAATGCCGGCCGTTCCCGACCGCGATCTGGTAGGTCTCGACGGCGGTCGTGCGGCCCTTCTCCTTGATCGTCGCGCTGAAATGCGAGGCGCGGGTCAGCACTTTCAGCGCAGCGACGGCGTAGCCCAGCCGGCCGAAGCGCTTCTTCAGGCCAGGGTCGAGACTTTGCGCGAGGTCGCTGCTCAGCCCGATGCTCGCGACGTTGAAGAAAGCGTGCCCATTGACCGTGCCGACGTCGACGGGACGGGTTTCGCCACGCGCGATCACATCGGCCGCGCCGGCCAGATCCATCGGGATGTCGAGCGTCCGGGCGAGGTCGTTGGCGGTGCCCATCGGAATGATGCCGAGCGGCAGCCGGCTCTCCATGGCCGCAAGCGCAGCCGACGACACCGACCCATCCCCGCCGCAGACGATGACGAGATCGGCGATGTGGCGCAGGCGGACGATGTCGCGCGCGATCTCGGGCAGAGCCTCGAAGGTTTCGACGGTGACGTCGATTCCACCGGCCTCCAGCCGCTGCAGAATTGGCGCCAGCGACTCCTGGCCGCGGCGCGCCTTGGGGTTACGCAGCAACAGAGCGCGCTTGCGGGTCGTTTGGTTCATCGGGCGCCGAGTGCGAAGGTCATCGGGCTACGCAGGTGGGAAAGCCCCCAGCCGATTTCAACCGGCGACTCGCCGCGATGGAAGACCCGATAGCCGTCGCCGCACGCCGAGCCACCGCGGACGACCCGGCCGACCTGATCCTACGGGATCAGGTCCTTGACGAAGCTCGCACCGCCATTGGTGAGGACCGGCGAAACCATCGCCAGCACGAGCATGAAGAGCAGCGCTGCGCGGATGGGCGTGGTGAAGGCGTCGATGAAGGACAAAAAGAAAACCGAGAGCATGATCGGTTTTTCGGGGAAGCTGAAATGGACCTGCGCCCGGCACAGATACATGGTGGCCAAGGTCAGGACCAAAGCCTGCGCAAGACGCGGACCATACTTGTTGGTAAAAGCTATATGATCCATTTTAAACCTTTGAAATTAAAAGATTTTAGAGAACCTATGCCCCATGGGCAGCGGGCTCTACTCCACACGCTATGCGTTAGTCAAGCATCGCCGTGACAGCGCTGCGACCTGAAGGGCCGCCTATCGATCGAACGCAGTTTCGAGCAGCTGATCGCACACGGCCATTTGAGGCGACCGAAGCCGGCGAAGAGCTATTCCCACGATCGCTTGAGGTCATGACCGACGGAACAAAGCTCGGCCGTCCGACGCTTCCAGCACATCGGAACGGAGCGGATAGCCCCACAGCGCCCGCTCTGCACGGACGCCCAGCAAAAAAATGATTTTCAGAAGTTCGTGGTGGGTGATGTAGGGCTCGAACCTACGACCCGCTGATTAAGAGTTAGTTCCACGTGAGCGATATCAACGGCTTAGCAGGCTCACCCCTCCGACTTCATGCCGGAATCAGTCGTTTGTCGTAAGAAGGGCGCCGCGCCCGCGAGGAGCTCGGCCGCCATCGCCAGCGCCGTCGCCGGCGTCACCGCGCGCATCAGGAGATCGTGCTCGCCATCCGGTCTCAACACCGGCATGGCGACGCGGATCTCGCCGAGATGGCGGTTGACGAAGGGCGAGCAGTCGGGATGCGGGATCGTCCGCCGCGGGCGCTTCATGGCTGGCGCTTGAACAGCTGGCCGAGCAGGTGCCACTTGTCGTTCATCCACAAGAGCACCGGCAGCGCGAAGATCGCGACCCGGATCGAGAAGCGGCCGATCACGCCGCCGATCCGCCCGAAGGTGATGATCTCGGCGACATGATTCACGATCGGCTTCATCGCCTCGATCTGCTTCGCCTGCTCACCAACGACGGCGGTCAGGCGGGTCAGCTGATCGGTCAGGAGCCCGAGCTGCTCCTCGCGCTCGCGTGAGAGCTTGATCAGCTCGTCGAGCTTGCTCGCATGCGTCCGCGCCACGGCCTCACCTCTTCCAGCAGCCCGCCGCGACGCCGCGCTCGAAATGGACATCGATGCGCCTGGTCTCGGCCGGGCTCGCGCCGCGCACGTCCTTGAGGCTGTCGACGATGACGCCGCAGGGCTGGGCGATCCGGACGCTCTGGCCGGGGCAGCCGCCGAGCGCCGGCGCCAGCAGCAGAATCGCTACCTTACGCATCGGCCGCTCTCCCGGTTCCATTCGCCCTGGCAGGTCAGCACCGCCCGCGTTGCCGCGTCGGCCTGGCGGCCGGTCTTGGCCGCCTCGGCTTCGATATCGGCCTTGAGCTTGCTGCGGGCCTCGCTGGTGGCCGAACGCACCGCCTGCCGGTGATAGAGGCCGAGGGCGGCCACGGCCGCCAGCGCCAACCAGAAGGCCAGGGGCACGCGCTTGAGGAACGCCGCGATCACGCCGGCACCTTGACGCGGTTGAAGGTGATCCGGCCGGTGCCGACCAGCCAGGCGCCGATGCCGCCGGCGACGAGCAGCAGCGCCAGGCCGCCGAGGGCCCAGCCATTCGTCACATTGCCGAGCAGCGGCAGCGAGCTCGTGCCGGTGAGGAAGGTGGTCACGATCGCCCACAGGCTCTTGCTCTGCGCCGGCTTCACGTCGTCGGGCTGCGCCGCCTCGGGCGTCACATCGGAGGGTAGCGCCGTCCTGGTGTCGGCCGCCTGCAGCGCGTCCAGGAAGGCGCGGTGGTAGCTCGCGACCAGCTTCGCCTTTTCGCCGCCGTTGACGATCGCCCGCGCGCCGATCGGATCGTCACGGGTTTCGTTGAAATAGTCGGCCAGTTTCTTGCCGGTGAAGATCCCGCCGGTCATCCCGGCGAACATCGCCCGGGTGGCGATATCCATCTGCAGCAGCAGGTCGGGATCCGCCAGCAGGTCGATGTCGAGCACCAGCGAGAGCTTGCGGTAGTTGTCGCGATGAGTGACTTGCGGCTTGCCGCGGCCGAGCCAGCTCTTGCCCTCGCTGTCCCTGCGCCAGTACGGCCGCTTCACCCAGGGCAGCTTGCCCGCCTTCCAGCTCGCCTCGAGGCGCGCGATCGCGCTATTGAGCGACGGGTTGCGCTTCTCGCCCGGCCGCCGCGTCTCGAGCACCGGCTGCATGGTGCCGGCGCTCTCGTGGAAATCGGTCGCCAGCATGTAGGCGAGCCAGCGCTTGTCGGCCAGGCGCCGGCGTTCCCATTCGGTCAGCGTCGCCTCGAGGCCGTCGACCTGGTCCTGCGACAACTGTCCGCCGAAGGGCGCGCGTCGCACATAGTTGAAGAAGGTGGTCCGGTCGATCATGCCTCGCCCTCTTCCTGCTGGATTTTGAGCTGCCTGGCCTGCTCGCGCTCAAGCTGCTCGGCGTAGCCCGCAGGTTTCGGCGGTTCGCGCTGCGGCTCGGCGAACCTGCCGCCGTCCAGCGTGGCCGGGGCGTCGGGAGCCATGTCGGGGTCGCCCATGAGGCGCACGAAGGTATGCAGCCCGGTTCTTGGATCGCGTGCCATTACGAGGCCCCCACAGC
Organism: Rhizobiales bacterium 2SD; assembly: GCA_005502805.1. Lineage (GTDB taxonomy): Bacteria > Pseudomonadota > Alphaproteobacteria > Rhizobiales > Beijerinckiaceae > Allobosea. The sequence continues at coordinate 378,650 of SCMY01000007.1, forward strand.
GTAGTTCTGGAAGTCGGTGCCCTGCGTCGAGGTCGAGCCGCCGATCTTGCCGAAATGGAACAGGTATTGCGGCGAGCCGACCTGGTAGAACGCCTGCGCCTTGGTCGCGATGCCCTGGATATGCACGTTCGCCGCACGACCGAGGCACCAGCTGCCGATCTGGACGCCGCGCTGCGTGCTGGCGTGCGAGACCACGCCGTCGATCAGGACGCCGTCGATATCGCAATAGAGCGCCGCGTCTTCGGTCTGCTGGCCGGTGAAGGAGATGCCGGCCTGGTAGGCCGAGAAGATGCGCGCGTCGCTGATCTTGGCCGACCGCATTTCGCGCATCACGATCGCCGCCCCGCCGGACAATGCGCCGAGCGTGCTGTGAATGCGGGTCTCGCCGCAGTCCTTCAGCGTCACGTCGGAGATATCGACGCCGACGGTCGGCAATGACCCGTAGGGCGTCGGGTCGGTGCCGGTCGCGTTGCAGATGATCCCGCCGAGCGAGTACATGATCAGGCTGTCGCGCGTCGACGACGTGCCGTAGCCGAAATGCGAGCAACCCCTGACATAGCAATCGCGCATCGCGAGGCCGTTGACATGGTTCTCGAAGACGAAGCCCTGCGACGACAGGTAGCTCTTGCAGTTCACGAAGCCGCAATTCTTGGCGCCGTGAAAATCCCCGCTCTCCCAACTGGTAACGCGGCGGATTTCATAGCCGTTGAACTCCCAGTCCTGCGGCTGATCATCTCCCGTCCAGTGGGTGCCACTCACGCCATAGGCGTTGCGCTCGTAAGCTTGCGTCGAGGTGGAGGCATAACCGGGAAAAATATTGTCATAGTAGCCGTTTCGGCAGCGGCCATTGAGCGGAGAATTGTGGATCTCGCCGAACGCGCCGAGGCGAATGCCGCGCAGCTCGGAGTGGATGCGCGGCTCGGTGTAGAAATAGGTTTCGAGGCCGCCCTCGCCGAAGTTCTGGAATTCGACCGCCTCCAGGACGCCGTCATAGATGCGCGTGCCGTAGCCGGCTCCGGCCTCGCCGTTGCGGCGCACCGCGACGCACATGCCGACATGGCCCATCACGAGACCGCCGGCGATCGTTTGAAGGGTGACACCTCCGTCGAGCTTCAGCCGGCCGCGCATATAGGGCCGCGAGCGCCAGCGCAGGAAGTCGCCGGTGAAGGGCGAGAGCTGCGCGATGCCGGGTTCCCAGTCGCTCTCGATCTGCAGACCGGCCGGCAGCTCGATATTGGGTAGGGCCGCCCAGCTCTCCGCGCCGGCGCGCCCCCGGATGACCAGCCGCCGCTTGGTAGCGACGGCGAGGGCCACCGCGACATTCCACGCTGCCGCCTGCGATCCGGCGGAGCGCGCCAAGGCAGGCGTGTCATACCAGGAAAGCGGCACGACGATGCCGCCGCCGGTCAGATATGCCGGCAGATAGATTTCCTCGATCTTGCTGTCGGCGCTCAGGCCAACATAGCCGTTCGGCTGGTTCTTCTGAGCCTCTAGCTCATATTGCGTGTGCGGATCGGCGAGCGCGACATGGTTGGCGACGACATTGGCCGCGTTGTTCGCCGCCGTCTGGGCCGCCTGGCGGTCGAGCTCGACGGCGGCCGCGGCCGTGTCGACGGCCTGCCGGTCGCTCGCGACGACCTCGGCGTCGTCAGCCGCCGCAGCCGCGGCATTTTCCGCGGCCGTCACCGCGGCGGCCAGCCCCTCGACCGGCTGCAACGCCTCGTCGACGTCGCGGCGCAGCTCCTGGAACAGCGTGGTCTGCTTGTCGAGCTCGGTCTCCATGGAGGCGCCATGGATCGTGCCAGAGCGGGTGACGTCGGTCAGGCGCTCATGGGTGCGCCGGCTGTCGAGGCGCAGGCTGGCGCCGGTCGGCCTGGCGGTGTCGAGCGTGACCGTGCAGGGGGCCGGCGCCGGCCCGGTCAGCGTGGCCGTGAAATCGGCGGCGTCGAGCCGGACATAGAGGCTGCTGGCCGGATCCCTGGCGAAGACCGCGACGTCGAGCGGATCATAGACCTTGAACGTGGTCGGCCCGAACACGAGCTGGCCCGCGCCGGTGATGATGGTCTGGCGGCGCGTCTGGCGCGGAATCGGGTTGGCGACGGACATGCAGACCTCGCAATTCGAGGCCTGCAGAGTGAATCGCGCGGGCGGGTGTTAAGTGCGGGTTAGCAGCCAGCCCAGCCATACCGGTCGGCCGGTGGTCGCCCACCAAACCAGGACAGCCACGCAGGCGAGCAGAAGGGGCCCGAAGATCTCGCCAGTCGGAAATGATCGATAGCGCCGATCTTGGCCGGCATAGATCCGCGCTGCATCGACGCCGTAAGCAGCGCCGGCCACGATCAGCATCGCGGGAATGATATCGAAGAGGTAGATCCCGATCAGCCGGAACGGCCACAGCAGCCAATCCATTTGCTACCGCACCACCGCGCCAATATCGGGGGCCCGGTCCGGCGCGAGCTCGCCCGGGCGCCAGAACATGCCTTGGCCGCCCTCGCGCTGCAAGCGGCGCTCGCGCTCGCGCATCTTCCGGTGCGCATTGGGGTCGGTGAGGAACTGCAGCTGGTCGACGACGACGCGGTTCCAGGCGGCACGGGTGTACCAGAGGTTCACCAGCGGCGTGTAGCGCGCCATGAACTTCAGCGCCTCGGCCGAGCGCGAATATTTCTCGTCGGCGTCGAGCAGCGGCTTGAAGCCGGCGACGCGCAGCGTGTCGGCGCCGAGCGCCGCGACCGGGCCGAGCGCGCGCTCGATCGGGCTCTTGGTCGCCCGCGCGACGTCGGCGAGGAGATAGTCGCCCCAGATGCCGATGCCGCCGCCCTTGAGCATCGCCTCGACCCAGAATTTCGGATCCTTGACCGACTTCGGATCCTTGCCGTCGCGCAGCTGCGCCAGCTGCAGGGCGACCGAGCCAAGCAGCGTCGTGCCGATCAGCGTCATGCCGGCATAGGCGGCGCCGCGGCCGGAGAGCGCGCCGCCCTCGACCGCCAGGCCGCGCAGCGTCGTGGTCAGGAACGAGATCGGAAAGGACAGGAACATGCCCATGCTGAGGCGTGCCTCGCCTGCGAAGGTGCCGGGCTTGGCGTCGCCGCGGATCGTCGCCCTGGTGCGAACGGAGCCCTGCGGCGTCGCCTCCTCGAGGAAGGCGTGCATCGCCTCGGAATAGCGCAGCGCCACCTCGAGCGCGCGCGGATCCTTGGCGTCGGCGATATCGACCGGGCGCAGCAGCCCGGCCGAGCCGGGCGCTGGCTCATGCGCCGCAACCTTCTGGATCAGCTGCCAGTCGGCCTCGTCGATGCCGAAGCCGGAGAGGTAGCGCCGGAACGGCTCCTCGAGCTCGCCGAAGGCTTTGCCCTGCCGGTCGGCCGCGGCCGCCATGAAATCGAAGGCGCCGGCCCGCCGGCCGAGATTGGTCCAGGGCGTCAAACCGGACCAGGTGAGAACGCGATCGGGCAGCCAGCGCGACCATTCCGGCCCGGCCAGCATCGACGAATAGCGGGCGCTCTGGCCGAGATGGTGCATCGCGTCCTCGACCAGGACGCCGGCGCGCAGCACCTCGCGCGTGTTCGCCGTCGAGAGCTGGCGCACCATGCCGGAAAGATGCCCGGTGATCGGCAGCCCGGCAAAGAAGCGCGCCTTGGCGGCGATCGCCGGATCTGACACGGCGGTCAGCATGGCGCTCGGCAGCAGCAGCCCGGTCAGGGTGTTGCGCACCGCCTGCATGGTCGAGGCCGCGAAATAGTTCTCCGGCTGCGGCCCGCCGCGCACCTCGCTCCACAGGTTGTCCAGGGCGCTCTGCCCGGCGTTCTGGCGGTTGAACGCTGCATCGACGCCGCGCGCCCGAAACAGGCTGTCCTGTCCCGTCGCCGCCTTGGCGCTTTCCGAGCGCACCACCTGTTTCAGCCATTCGACCGTGCCGGCGGGATTCGGGCCTAGCACCTGCAGGGCGGCGATGTCCTTGGACAGGCCCTGCAGATGGCTCATCAGCGTGGCGAAGATGTCAGGCGAGCCGAAGGCGCTCTGGTATTCGCGCCAGCTCGCGGCATCCTTGAACAGCAGGAAACGATGCTCGCCGCGCTGATTGGCGAGCGCGCCCTTGCCGAAGGCCTGCATCGTCGCCTCGCGGTCGCTCCATCCGTCGGTGACGAGCCGCTCCCAGGCGATCTTGAGCACCTCCTCGAGGCGCTCGGCCGAGAAGGCCTCGCCGGTGAGCGGATCCTGCATGCGCTCGAGATCCAGCCGCGGCCGGATGAAGTCGCGCCAGGCGCCGAGCCCGGCCCGGGCCAGAGCGCGCGGATCGTGTTTCTGCGGCAGGAAGTTCTCGATATGCGGCATCTGGCCGCCGGCGGCGTTGAACAGGCCGACGAACTCGTCGTTCATCTGCCGGTAGGCCTGCCAGAAGCCTTTCGCCGCCTGGTCGCCGCTCGGCACGCCATAGGCCTCGTCGATGATCGCGCCGAGCTTCGCCTGGTTGACGCGGCGACCGCTGAAGAAGGTTCGCCGATGCGCGTGCAGCAGCTCCTCCAGCTTGCCATGGGCATAGGCCAGCAGCGCCGTGGTGCGCCCCTGCACGCTGGCGTAGCCGGCAAGGCGGTTCTGCTCGTTGGCGAGGAGCGAGAGCGCCGCCTCGAGCACGTCGGGCTTGCCGTCGGGCCCGCGGAATGCGGCGAGGTTTGCGCTGATCCGGTCGCTCGCCGCCTCCTGCAGCTCGGCGAGCCTGCGCTTGCGGGCGCCCTCCTCCGACAGCGCCGCGGCGAGGTCCTCGCGGGCCGCCGCCTCGGCGCCACGCGGGTCGCCGCGGCGGGCCCGCTTGTAGCTGTCATAGCGCCGCAGCAGCTCGTCGCTCTCCTCGCGGCTCAGCACGCCCTGGTCGCGCGCTTTCAGGATGCAATCGGCGAACGCCATGAGGTCCCCTTTAACAGAAACGTTAACGCGGTAATCAGTCCCCGCAGTTCTTGACGATGTGGTTCAGGAAGTCGTCACGCGCCCCCGCAGCCTCGGCCGAGCCCTTCGGCAGCAGTGCCGCCTGGCCGCGCTCGTCGAAGCCGGGCACGAGCGCGAGCGGGTCGGCGTTCTTTGCCGCCGCCGGCGCCTGTGCTATCGTCTCCTCGCTCTGGCCCGAACGTCTAAGGGCGGCGGTGCCTTCGGCATCGTTGGGGGCGAGACGGCGCCCGCCCTCCCAGAGCAAACCCTGCTTCGCGACGTAGCCCGGCCGGTACAGGCTGGCGCTGGTCACCTGCCAGGCCGCCCCGCCATCGACCGGGCCGAGCTCGACGATCGCGCCGCCGGCGTTCCGCTCCATCGGCATGACGAGCATGAGCCGCCCGCCCTTGGCCTTGCGGATCTCGCTGAACTCGCGCGCGACCTGGCCGACGAAGCTGGCGACGTCGGCGAAGCCGGCATTGCGGATCTCGTCGCCATGACGCGCCTCGATATGGCGCAGGCCGAAGCTCTCGTCGCCGACCGGAAGGCGGATTGGGCCGGCCTCGCGGCCGATCGCGCCGGCGACGTCGGGCTCGATCGCGCCAAGATCGAAGCCACCGTCGCGGGTGACGAAGCCGGCGAATTCATCGAACACCGGCTGTCGCTCGCCGGCGGCCAGACCAAAAGCCGGATCGATCGGGTCGAAGGGGACCGGATCGCCCGAGATCCGCGCCGCCGCCTGGCGCGCCGTGTCGGCCGCCAGCGCGTCGCTGACGATCGCCCTCGCCTCCTCGAGGCTCTGCGGCCGCAGCTCGGCAAGGTCGCGCATCAGCGCCGCCTGGCGCTCCGGGTCGGCTGCCGCGCGCTGGACGAGCGCGCCGAAGCGCGGATCGATCCCGGAGGATTCGAGCACCGCGAAGGCTTCGTCGCCGAGCAGCGCCACCTGTCCGGCCTCGCGCACGGCGGGCGAGCGCGACGACAATGCGCTTTCGACCAGGTCCGGATCGCGCCGGAGCTCGGCGAGCGCCTGGAGGGCGTCGAGGTCCTCGCGCTCGAGCACCGCGAGCGCGGCATCGTCGCTGACGCCGGCGCGCACCGGATAGACCGGTTCCTGCGGCAGCACCGCCCCGGTTTCGGCCCGCTCGATCGCGCCGGCGAGCGCATCCTCATGCGCGGCCACGTTCGCCGCCGGCGGCGCCTCGCCGAAGATCCGCGCCGCGGCGTCTTCGCGGCGGGCTGCGGCGAATTCGTCGAGGTCCTCGGCGCGGGCGCCGAGTGCGCGCAAGGCCGTCTCGGCCTCGGCCGGCGTCGCCGTGCCGTCCATCACCTTCGTGACGGCAGCCTGGTCGGCCGCGCGCAGCGCCTTGAACCCCTCGCGGCCGCCTTCGAACACCGCGCCAAAGGTGCCGCCGACCAGGGCGGCCATGCCGACATTCTCCAGCGCCGGTACGATGCCGTTCTCGAGCGCCGCTTCCTGACGCCATTTCTGCACGGCCGGCTGCGCCAGCGCCGTCGCGCCGGCATTGATCAACGCTTCGCGGACCGCGACCTGGGCGATCCGCCCGGCGATTGTCGTCGCCGTGCCGGCTCCGCCGCCGACAAAGAGCGAGGCGACCTGCAGCGGATCCCGGAAGGCCGCCCCAAAGCCGCCGGCGAGCGAGCCGAGCACCGCCGCGGCGCCACCCGCCCGGGCGGCCTCGCGCTTGAACTCTTCATCGGCCTCGCGGGCAATGTTGCGGCCTTCGTGCTCGGCATCGAGGAGGAAGGCCTCGGCCTTGTCCGGATTGGCGTCGGCGAGCTGCTGCAGGCGCTCGGCAAAGAGCCGCCGGCGCACATCCGGCACGCCGTTGCTGGCGGCGTTGCGGCCGCTGGCGATCGCCGCCCTCGCCTCCTCACGGAACAGCGAGGTCGCCTCGAGGCCGTAGCCGTCGCGCTCCGGGTTCTCGAGCACGACGCCGGTGGCGGACTTCGCCCGTTCGATGATCCGGTCGTAACCGGCCTCGAGCGCCAGCGCCCGGGCATTGCTGTTCTCGCCATAGCTGATCGCGCGATAGGCCGCGCCGGTGACGCGGGTCAGCCCGTCGAGGGAGGCCTCGCCGACGAAACCGGTCATGTCGCCGGGGCTGCCGAGATCCTTCAGCACGCCGGAAAGCGGCTCGGCCTCGCCGGCCTCGGCGAAGCTGTAATCGCGATCGCGCGCCCGGGCGAGGATGATCAATTCTGTCCCCCGAGAAAGGCGCCGGGCACGCGCCGGCGCAGCTCCGGGGCCAGCAACTCGAAGGGCAGGATGAAGGGCTGTCCGTCCTGGCCGCGGATCCACTTCTCCTGCCCGTCCACGCCGCTCTGCACGAAGCGATAGCCGCCGGCGACCGCTACTGGCTTGGCAGCCTGAATATCGCGGGCCCGATAGGGCTTGCCCGCCCTGTCGATCGGGGGCGTCGGCAGCTTGGCGAGATCCTCGTCGCGGATCGCCTTGACGACGTCGCGGAACCTGTCGGCGCGCACGCCCGCGGGCACGACGGTGCGGGCGCTCTCGCTGCCGATGCCGAACCAGCCACCCTCGCGGACCGCGTAATTGGCGACCCCGCCATACTGCACGCCGCCGTCGAAGGTCGCGCCCGACGCTTCCTGGTAGGCGCGGGTCACGATGCGCTCGGCTTCCTTCGGGTTGGTCTTGGGGTCGATCGCCTCGCGCGCCAGGCGCGCCCTGGCGATCGCCTGCGCCGTCTCGCTGACACGCACCGCCTCGTCGGGGATATCGGCATAGGCGTCGCGCATGACCTCCTGCCGCGCCTTGCCCAGCAGAAGCGAGGGCGCAGCGGGCAAGGGCTTGCCCGTCTCGGTCTTGACGCGGTTCGCCTCGAGCGCATCGCGTGCCGCTGCGCGCGAGCCGCCGGCGGCGAGCAGTGCCCCGGCCTGCGCCAGAACCGGCGCATCCTCGCCGATCTCACGCAGGATCGCCGGTGCATCGGGACCGGCGCCCTGCACGATCGCCTGCGCCACGCCGAGCGCCTTGTCGCCGCCCTGGCGCACCAGGTCGAGCAGCTGCTCCTTCTCGGCCGGGCGCAGGAACTGCGGCTGCACGGCGAAGGTCTGGCCGACCGATCGCGCCTGCGCCGCGCGCGCCCGGATCTGGCCCGACAAGGCCGCGACAGCTTCCGGACCGGCCTGCTGGCCATAGGCCGGCAGGTCGAGCACGGTCGCCTGCGGCACCACGCCCTTGCGCGCCGCCAGGCCAATCTGGTCGGTGCGCAGCGCCTTTCCCTGCTCGGTCACCAGTTCGTCCATGTAGTTGAGCAGCTCGGCCTGCCCGGGCGTGGTGCCGCCAGAGGCCAGAAGCTTGGCGCGTTCGGCCTCGACATAGGCGCGGCCCTGCGCGATCGGCCGGTCGCGCACCGCCTCGGCGATCCGGATCTTGGCGCTCGCCATCTCGACCAGGGCGTCGCCGCCGGGGGCCGCCTTGGCGGCCGTCATGATCTGCGTCCACTCTTCCGGCCGTGGCTTGTCGCCGGCGGCGACGCGCTTGACATAGTCGTCGAGCGTGCGCCGCACCGCGCCGTCGACCGTGCGCCCATGCGTCGAAACCTGTGTCTCGAGCTTCTGCAGCTGCGCGTCGAGCACCTCGAAGCCGTCGCCGTCGAGATCCTTGATCTTGCCCTCGCCGAAGCGCTTGCGCGTCTCGACGCGATAGGCGGCGATCTCCGCCGGCGTCGTCAGCCGGCGCGCCTTGGCGAGCTCGAATTCCACCAGCGTCTGCCGGCGATCGTTGATAATCTGCGTTTCGCCGGCCTTCGCCGTGATCGCACCCGATTCGACGGCCCGTCGCACGATGCCCGCGCGGTCGGAAAGACCGCCGCGCACGACCGTTTCGGCACCTGGCGTGCCGGGGTCTATCGTCGCCAGCTGGCGCTTCGCCACGGTCTGGCTCTCATTGAGCTGCACGACCGCGTCGGCCTGCTGACGATCCTTCCGCTCGTTCTCGAAATTCTCGACCGCCTTGTTGCGGTAGGCGCTGGCAAGATCGCCGAATCGCTTCTCGAAACGCGCCTTCACCTCGGGAAAGACGTGGTCGCGCTCATAAGTCGCCTTCACGCCCTGCAGGGCGCCGAGCAGCTTGTCGGGATTGCGCCGGTTGTCCTCGGCTTCGAACACGCCCTGCATGTCGGTGCGCAGGGCGGTGTCGAGCTGGTCGAGATAGCTGCGGATGCCCGCTTCGTCATAGGCCTGGCCGCGCAGTGTCTTGGCCCCGCTCGGCCTGAAATTCGGATCGGTGCCGTCGACCTGCCCCGCCTGACGACCCTCGGCGACGGCGAATTCGTCGGCCATGGCGCCGAAGCGCCGCGCCAGGCCGGCGCCGATCGCCGAGATCGCCTCCTCGTCGCTGCCGTCCAGCCGCGGCACATTGGGCAGTTGCCCGCCGACCTGCGCCCGCGGATTGAACTCGCCGATCTTGATGCCCTGGCCGCGCTTGTTCGCCATCAGCCCCTCCGCAGAAGCGAGGCGGAACCGTCAAGGATGAGACCGGCCGATTTGGCCAGGCCGCCGGAGCGCTGCTGCTTTGCAAGGGTCCGCAGGTTACCGGCTTTCTGCTGCAGCCTGGCGCGGCGGATGTCCTCGCTGCTCTGGTCGAGCGAGAGCGCCCGCTCCGCGTCGCGCGAGGCCTCCTCGCGTGCGATCGCCGGCGTGCCGAACGACAGGTCGACGCCGGAGGCGGCATAGGCCGTGTCCTGCTCGCCGAGCTGGTCGATCAGCGCCCGCCGCAGCGAATTGCGCCGTTCCATGCCGGCGATCGCCTCCTGCTGGCCTTCGATCTCGGCGTCGCGCGCCGCGAATTCCGAGGAGAGCGCCGCCTGCGAGCCGGCGCGCTGCGCCGCCAGCGCCGAGGCGATCGTCGCCCCGCCCGACAGGATCGACGCCAGGGTCGAGGCGCCACCGACCGCGCCGAGCAGGCCGCCTCCGGATCCGCCGAGACCGATGGCGCCCGCCACCGTCTTGACGCCGGTCGCAACCGTCGAGACCGCTCCAGAGATCGCACTGAAGGCCGCCGCTGCGAATTCCATGGTTCAGAGCCTCGCCTGTACGTCGATGTCCCGGATCTGAAGCCGCCCGGGCCTGGTCTGCGTGATCTCGGCCGTGGGCGCGTCGGTGAATCCCTTGAGGCCGGTGACCTTGATCTGCGCCGTCGTCGGCACCAGCGGCGTGCTGACCGCCGAGCCGCCCTGGTAGAGCGGGCGGTTCTTCGCCGGCCGGCCATTGGCGCCGACGGCGACCGAGGTCGAGCCGATCAGGTTCATCTGCACCGTGTGGATCCGGCCGGGCCGGCGCAACACGATGCGCTGCGCCACCTCGCGATTGGGCGGCAAGGTCCGCATGCGCGGCGCCGTCCAGCGGCCGACCGTCACCGCCAGCGCGGCGTAGGGCAGCGTGATCTGGGCGCCGTCGACGGTGAAGGGTCCGTGCACATAGCCGTCGGTCACCGCCCAGACGGTGGCGCCCTCATGGATGCCGAGGCCGCCGACGATCGTCTGCTCGGTCTCGAAGGTGAAGCTGATGGCCCCGTCGAGCAGCAGCTCGGGCTCCAGCCTCTCGAAAAAGTCGTCTTCCGCGCCGTCGACCAGTCGCGTGACCCCGACATAGGCGACGTTTCCGCCATCGACGCAGACGCCGAACGTGCTGCCGTCGGTCACCCAGCGGCCGAAGCCGGCCACCTCCTGGTTGCGGATCAGGTTGGCGACGACGAGCATGCCGTCGCCGCGCACCGCGAAATAACGGTCGGCATCGGTCTCTTCCGAACCCTTCTGCAGCCCGGCGCCGACGAGATCGGTCACCAGGTGCGAGGCCAGCAGCGAGAACGGCTCGGCCTCGTAGGATTGGCTGACGTCGTTATAGGTCGACGACAGGATCATCGAGCCGCGGCTGTTGACGAACAGGTGCGAGTTTTCGCTCGCCACGATCGGCACGCCCGGCCGTGAGCCGTAGCGCGAGCTCTCGACGATGTTCGGCGGCTGCGTCCGCGTCACCTGCCGGTCGGAAATGAAATACTCGGCCTCGGTGGTGTGGATCACCAGGTGTTTGGAGCGGAAGAAGCGGTGGACCTGCTCGGCGCCGTCCGTGTCGAGATTGATCAGCGGCGCGCCGGTGGCGGCAGTGATCTCGATATTGTTGTTGAAATACTCGCCGGTGACGCTGGCGAGCAGCGCGCCCTTCTTCGCCTTGAAACCGCCGGTGATCGAGCGGTCCTGGTAAAAGATCCCGGCCGCCGGCCAGCCGCGATCATTGCTGGCGAGGGGCTCGCCGCCGCGCTCGCCGATGGTGACGTGCACCGTCGTCGCGGCCGCCAGCGGCGTGTTCACCACGCGCGCCGAGGTGACGAAGACGGTGCCGGCATTGCCGCCGCCCGAAAAGATCAGGTCGAAGATGGCGACGTCCGAATTCGAGGCGTTCAAGGAGAAGGAGATGCCGGCCTCGACCGAGGGCAAGGCCTCGATCGCCGCCTTCATCGCCGTGACGAAAGCGCCCCAGTCGGGCCCGGAGCCGACGGCGATGCCGGCGGTGTCCTCGCCATTGATCGTCAGCGAGACGACGACGCCGACGCCGTTGGCATAGGCGTCGCTGGACGGATAGCGCAGATAGATCTGCCAGAAGTCGTTGGTCACCGTATAGGCGCCGCCGAGATCGACCTCGGGCAGGTTCTGGTAGGGCCAGGCGTCGAGCTGCCATTCATGGTCGGCGCCGGCGCGCATCAGGCGCTGCGTCGCGACGTCCTGATGATAGAGGATCATCGTGTCGAAGCGCTGCTGCGAGACGATCAGCCGGATCTGCGCGCTGGTGAACGGGACCAGGCTGGCGCCGACATGGACGCCGTTGCGCCAGATGTCGGCGAAGCCGTCGGTGAGATTCACGACATAGGCCTGCGTCGAGGAGAAGGTGAAGGCGTGCGAGGCGCGGGCCGAGCGCGTCGCGCTCTCCCGCCGCACGCTGACGGCCCCGATCGTCAGGTCGATCGTCGCCGGCGGCGCGGCGAGGCGCACCCGCAGCTGATCGGTGGTGCGCCCGAGCCCGGGCGGGAACGCCGCGGTGCGCAGCCTGGCGCTGGTGCCGACGCCGAAGGCGGAGCCGATCGGCTTCCAGCTCGCCGCGGCGCCGTCATACCATTCGACCTGCAGCGCGCCCTCATAGGCCACGGTCGAATAGAAGCCGTCGAGCGTCACCGCCGCGACGGCGACCGGCGCCGACAGGGTGATGGTCACCACAGTGCCGGCGGCGGACCAGGAGCCGTCATCGATGACGACGCTCGCCGGCGTCACCGTCTCGAGCACGCGCCGAAAGCGGCCGAGATGGCGGGAGCGCGGCATCAGCCGGAAACCGCCCTGCGGCACCGGCTCCAGGCCCTGCAGCAGGGCGCAGCCGGAATAGGCCTGCTTGATATCGTAGCGGCCGTGCAGCTCCGGCGAGAGCTCGCCGGAATTCCAGCTGGTCTGAAGTCCGCCCGGGCGCGCCGTCATGACATGTGCGCCGAGGTCAGCGGGTCGGAAGCGTTGCCCGGCGCATGGGACTGGCTGCCGGCGGCATCGACCTGCAGGGCCATGCCCATCAGGCCGCCGCGCCCCTGCTCCTGCGGCGTGCCCTGCGCCTGGACGAGCAGGGTCGAGGCGAGATCCTTGTCATGGGTGACGGGCACGCAATAGGCGGCCGCGAGCGTCATCACGATCGCCTCGCGGAACACGGCCGGCCAGATCGCCGGCGGCGGCATGATGATGAAGGAGCCCCAGAGCGGCCTGCAGTCGGCGTAGATCTCGCCGGCCTCGACCAGGAACTGGCGCAATGGCCGGTCGGGGTCGCGCGGATCGGTCAGCAGCTTGATCGGCGTCGGGTTGAGCGAGGTGCCCGGAATGGCGAAGGCATATTTCCAGCCATTGTTCGGGGTGAGGTCGAGCTGGTCGAGCGCATAGGTCTTGCGCGCCCAGCTGGGCCGGAAGGAGCCGATGATCGAGGGGACGCGGTCGTTGTAGACGCTGATCGCCGTCTCGGCGAGCTCGCTGTCTTCGTCCATCGCGAAGATGGTGCCGGCGCCGATCCGGATCAGCGCCTTGTTGATGATGCTGAGTTCGTCGATCTCGTCGGCCATGTCGCGCCCGCGAAAGGGAAAGGCGCGCCGGCGCTGAGGCCGGCGCGCTTGGGATCAGACCGCGGCGGTGGCGGTGCCGAGCGTCGTGGTGACGTTGCCGGAGGCCGGCACCGCGTTCATGACGTAGATGCGGGCATCGCGGGTGCCGTCGACGTCGAGCGAGCAGATGATCACATCGCCCGGCTTCAGGCGGGTGCGGGCATCGTTGAAGTAGCCGGCAGCGGCGACCACGGCCGCGGCGTCGTTGGTGGCGTAGAAGTAGAGCGACTTGACGTCGTTGGCGCCGAGGAAGGATTCGGCGAACCGGACGAGCGCCTTCTTGTCGTAAGCCATGCTGGCCTCCGGAAAGTGGTTGCGGGGAAGGCGGGCGGCGCGGACGCCGCCCCGAAGCGCGAGAGCGCGGGCGCGGCGGCCGATCAGACCGGAGCGTGCGGGTCGACCAGGGCGGCGTTGAACTTGAACTTCAGCCGGCGGAAGCCCTCGGGCATGATCACCTTGGCGCAGCCGGGCATCCAGTTGTTGGCGAAGTACGAGGTGAAGCGGTTCTCCCAGGTGATCCGGGACTGCATCTCGTAATTGGTCGCGAAGCCCGAGCAGCTCTTGGCCCACATATAGGTCTGGGCCCAAGTCGCCGTCTTCCACGCCGTCGCCGACACGCCGCTGTTGAAGGTGAACATCTCGTTCGGCGCCTGGAAATAGGTGACGAAGCCCCATTTCTTGCGGACCGTCATGCGCGCGAGCGGATAATCTGGCCCGTTGTAGTCCGAGCTCGAGAACTGCTCGTAGAGCATGAGCTGCTTCATCCAGAGCGACGGCACCGGACAGAACAGCTCGAGGCCGGCGCCGCCTTGCCCCATGATCTCGGCCTCGCCCTGCATCACGTCCATGAGCGTGATATCGGTCGTGCCGTCGCCGATATCGTGCTCGGCATCGGCCGGAACGCCCGAATCGTACTCGTCGAAGTTGATGCGGTCGAACTTGCGGCCGAGCGCCCAGGCGGCGGTCTGCTGCACGATCTGCTGCTCGTTTTCCGACATCTTGTTGATGTCGGGATGCCGGATCCAGTCGGCCGCCTGGTAGTCCTTCAGCGTGCCCTCGACCGTCTCGCGGCCGGCATTCATCGGCTGCGCCGCCTCGATCGTCTCGGCCATCTCGACAGCCTCGCCGCGGCCGGCGATGCGCCAGACGACCTGCTTGGCCGTGACGCGATCGGGCTCGCGATGCGTGCCCTTGAGCAGGAAGCCCTGCGACTGCAGCTTGTGCGTCGCACCCTTGATATAGGCCTTTTCGAACCAGGCCTCGACCGGAGTGGTCATGGTGTCGTTCCTCTGATGAGTTGCAAGGTCACCAGGGGCCGAGTGCCGGGCGTCGTTCCGGTCCGGCGGGTGCCGGAGGGCAGAACGGCGACCCCGGGTCTATCCCGCCGGTCGCCGCCAGATTCGCGCATGGGCGCGGGTGTTAAGCGCGGGGCGCCGTGCCCCACAGCTTCTTCGCCAGGGCCTGTTTCTCGCTGGCCCACTGCTCGCGGATCTTGGGATCGTTCGAGGCCTGGCGCTGGTCATTGAGCAGCCGGTCGTAATCGGCTTCGCTCGCCGCGCCGGCGCCACCCAGGCCACCCAGCGCAGGCTCGGCCTGCTCGGCCTGCTTGCGCAGGAACTCGATCACACGATGTCCCTTGGCCGTGTCGGCATGGGTGGCCGAGATGTAGTCGGCGAGATCCGCGTCGAGCACGCCCTGCGCCTTCGCGCCTTCGACCCATGCAAGGTTGTCCTGGATCCGGCGCGCGGCCGCGGCCTTCTGCCCGGGAGCGTCCAGGTTCTTCGCCTCGAGCGGAATGAGCAGATCGATCTCTGCATTGAAATTGACCGGCTTCTCGACCGCACCGGTCGCCAAAAGCTCCTTCATGATGCCGTTGACGAAACCGTTGACCTGCTTGTCGGTCAGGCCCGACGCATGGGCGTGGCCGAGCACCTTCTGAAAGAAGCCGTCGGCCTGCAGGTCGCCGGTATACTCCTTCACCTCGTCGGCCGGCACGAAGGCGTAGCCCTTGACGTCCTTCGGCACCGTGCCGCGCTCGCTCTCGCTGCGCCGGAAGCCGTCATAGCCCTTCCAGAGGTTGTCGATCGTCTCCCGCTCGGTCTTGCCGAGCATATGGTCGGGCAGGCCTTCGGGACGATAAGGGGCCGAGGGGTCAGCCCCCGCTGCCGCGCCCGAGGCCTGCCCGCCCGCCGGCGGGGACGAGCCGCCGGCGCCGGCGGCCGCCGCCGCAGCGGCCGCAAGAGATTCCGGAGCGGCCGCACCTGCGCCCGCCCCGGCCGCGGCGCCCCCGGCATCGCCGCCGGCGCCGCCAGCCCCGCCGCCGTCATCGGGCGCGAGGCAGATGCGCGGGCCAAGCCCGCCGATGATCCACGCAACACCACGCGACGCAGGCAGAAGAGCCTTCATGTCATGTCCCCTCTCGATACGGAGGCTGCTCACCTCGTCCAAGCGCGATCGCCACGAGCAGCTGGTGGACGATCGCGTTCTTGCCTTCGCGGAAACGGCCCTCGCCATAGGCCTGCATGGCGTCGCCCCGGAGCGCACCGAGATAGATCGGCCGACGCAGGGTCTGATCGAACAGCCATTCGAGCATGACTTTGCCGTCATCCGAGCTCGCGACGCGGGCGATCGCCTGCATGATCGCGAGATCGGCCAGACGCATCTGCTCGAGCGCTGCGCGCGCTTCTGGCGACTGCGGGAACAGCTCGCCGATGAGGCGATCGACGTCGGCCGCGGCCTCCTGGGCCAGCGTGGCGAGCGGGACGGCCTGGCGCATGCCGAGCGACGGGGGAATGGCGGGTCCGGACATGGTTCCTCTCAGGCGGCGGCGGGTTGGGTGGCGCCCTGGCCGGCGCCAGGCTGGGCCATCTGGGCCTGCGCGGCCGCGAGCTCGGCCGCGGCGGCCGCCATCTTGTCCTGCAGCGCCTTGCGCTCCTCGGCGGTGAGCAGCAGCTGCGGCGGCACGCCGATCTCGCTGCCGATCAACGCCAGGGCCTCATCGGTCTTGACGAGCATGTCGAGCGCCTGCGGCTGGCCCTTGATCGCGATGACGAGCTGCATGAACTCGACGATCTTGGTCATCGCCTCGGCGCGCAGCGCGGCGGCGATCGGCGAGAGCACGTCGATCTTGATCAGCAGCGTGTCGATATCGATCTGCCGCGCGATCAGCTTCTTGCGATAGGCGATCTCTATCACCGCCTTGACGATGACCGGGATGATCTCATTCACCAGGCGGCCGAAGGCGCCCATGTAATTCGACGCGATCCGCTTCATCCGCGCCATGATCTCGGCCGCCGAGCGCGGCGTCGCGCCCTGCTCCGGCAGGCGATCGTCATGCAGCGCGGTCTGCACCTGCAGGCGCAGCTCGGCCGTCACCAGCTGGGCGACGTCGAGCTTGCCGGAGGACATGTCGAGACGCTGGACATCGGCGCCGAGCGGCCCGCCGGTCGACGTCATCGCCCAGAAGGCACCGGGGCGGCGATCGGCGGTGTCCGGATTGAAGCCGGTGCCGGGGCGATAGGCCCAGATGCCGAGCATCTGGTACGCCGCCGACTTCAACATCAGCTCCATCGCCTTGTTGAGCGTCTTGATCGTCGGCAAAGCGAGCAGGATCGGCCCGCGGCCATAGGCCTCGCCGGGCACGCGGTAATAGCGCGGCACCGCAACGCGCTGCGTCCGGTGCGTCGCGGTCGCGATCGGCTCCTTCGATTCGGCGAGATGGGCGAGGAACTTCCAGCGCCGCGCCGCCGGGTCGTAGATGAAATCCTGCTGGATCTCGATCTCCTCGTCGGGGTCGCTGTTGTCCTTCCGGATGAACTCATCCGGGAACTTGCCCCGCGGAAAGGCGGCCTTGATCGACCGGCGGCTCATCTTCGTCTTCCAGAAGATGCCGACCGTCTCGCCATAGCCGCCCATCTCGATCGCGACCTCGTCGGATGGCAGGCAGACGAAGCGAACGGGGCGGGCCGAATCGCCCTCGAGCACCATCAGTGCGGCGGTGCCGGCGGCTAGATCGACGCACATTTCGTTGACTGCGTTGTCGAACTCGCCGGTCTGGAAAAACGCCTGAATGACCTCGCTCATCGCCGCGAGCTCGCGGGCGAGCTTGGCGGCGTCGCGCTTGTTGGCCGCTAGGGCGAGCTTCGAGATCGGCCCGGGCTTGAGCACGAAGAACGGCTGCCCGGGCGGGAAAAGATCCTGCTGCAGCTGCCCGGCGAAGCGGAAGGTCGAGACGATCGCGGTGTTGTCGAACAGGCGATCGACACGATCATTGCCCTTGCCGTCGCGCGAGGCCGGGCGCCGATACGGAATCGCGAACTCGTAGGCGTCGTCATAGAGCTTCTGATAGTGGGCCTTGTCCTGCCAGGCCTTCGCCGCGCGCTTCTGGTGCGCGGCCATGTCGAAGGCAGCCGAGAGCGCCGCCCGCTCGGCCTGGCCGTCCTTCGCCGGCGCCGGATCGGGCTGTTGCGAACGCTTCGCCATCAGCCGATCGTGGCCTTCACGCCCTCTTCACCGGTCGCCGCCAGCAGCAGCCGCCGGCCTTTCGGCGCCCGTCGGGCCCTCGCGATCTCGGCCTCCTGATCCTGCTGCTCCTCCTGGAGCTGGCGCGTCTGCTGGATCTGCGCCTCCTCCTGGATTTTCTCGGCGCGCACCTGATTGTTGATCTGGTCGATCCGCTGCTGGCGCTGGCTCCCGCCGAAGATCGCGCCGAGGCCTTTCAGGAATTTGCCCATCTGACTGCCATTCCCAGCGTTCGAAGCCATGGTCGACGCGGACGAAGCGGAAGCCGGCGAGCGCACAGAGCCTTTGGCCAGGCCTGTGACCCTCGCGGACATGCGCCCGGATCCGGACGCTGGCAGAATGGGCGACGCGGGCGCACGTTAAGCGCGCCAGCCGGATCAGCGACGGCAGATGCCGGGCCACTTCCGGGCGCGAGACGAACCAGAATTCGTGGAGCTCCTCGCCGGGCTGCTCAGGATCGAGCAGCCAGAGCCCGACGGCGGCCATCAGCGCCCCGGTCTGATCGACGAAGCCATAGGTGTCGGAACGCTGCAGCTGAACGAGCGCCGCCTTGAGCTCGAAACGGCGCATCAGCCCGTCGCGCTGATAGAGCTCGACCGTCTCGAGCAGCGGCGCCGGCGACACGGCCCGCAGCATCAGACGTCCCAGACGCTGAAATCGGAGGGCGCGCGTCGGCCGGAGGAGATCGGCACGACATTGCCCGGGCGCCCGGCCTGGGCGGCGGCGTTGATCACACCCGCGAGCCCGCGTTCGCCGAGCTCGACATACTGGCCGGCGTCGTGCGGATGGGAATATTTGTTCTTCACCGGCTCGGCGCGCCGGCCCAGCGTCTCATGGGCGTTGAGGTTGAAGCGGTAATTGCCCATCAGGCCGCCGACAAGCATCTTGCAGTCGGCATTGACCTGGAAGGCCTCGGTCTCGCCATCGATGCGCCGGCGCAGCGCCCCGGCGACGGCGTCTTGCCGCACGCCGGGATCGTTCGACGGCGCCGGTAGCACCGGCACGCCGATCGCCTTGCCCTGGATCTCCATCCAGGAGAGCTCGCCGGCGGTGCGGTCGTTGCCGTAGAAGGCCGAAGGGTCGCCCCATCCACAGCGGATCGGAATGCCGCGATAATTCGTCCGCAGGTGGTCGACGAGCATTTCCGCGAAGCGACCCGGGCCGGTACCTGGATCGGCGCAGAGCTCCGACAGCCATCTCACCTGGCCGTTCGGCATCGCCTGGCGGAACACGGCCGCCGGCGAGCCGCCGGCATCGAGGCCGAGCGAGATCGGGATGCCGTCGACCGGCTCCATCCGGACCTTGGCGACGTGCCGGTCATAGGCGAATTCCGGATAGACCGGCGCGCCGCCTACGACATGGCCCCAATCGCCATGGACGAAGCGCCGGACCTCGTCGGGCCGCATGGTGCGGGCCATTTCCTCGTAATAGGTCCGCGTCGTGCCGGCCCGGTTCTCGGCGTCGGGCGCCAGCCCGGAGGGCTGCCGGAAGAAGTGGAAGCCCGGCTTCGGATCCTCCTCGAGGTCCTCGTAAAGCCAATGGCCGATGATCGGCGGGTTGAAGGCGCCCCAAACATGGCGCGGCCGGTGCGCATCGGGATCCGCGAGCATGTCGCGCGACGGATAGCGGCCGGTTCGGCCGTACAACCAGGTCGGCACCTTGCGCTGGAACAGGTCAAGCTCGTCGCACGCGCCCCAACTCGGCTCGTAACCCTTCAGCAGCTCCTCGATGGCGTGGTCGCCGAGAGCGTAGAAGTCCACGATCATCTCGATCCGCCGGCCCTTTGGCGTCATGAAGCGGATCGTATGCTTCGCCGGCCGGTCCTGGCCGCCTTCGAAGGTCGCGCCAGGGAAGTCTTTCGGAAAAAACTTGAACCAGGATTCCAGCGTGGTGCGGTACAGCGTCCGGAAATTGTCGCGCATGATGCAGCCGCGCGCCCGGATCACGCCATCCTTGCAGACCGGCATGCGCAGGGTCTGAATCGCGCCCTTGAAGATCGCCGCCGTCGTCTTGCCGGAGCCCCACGGGCCCATGATTCCCGCGATCCCGTCGTTGCAGTCGATAAACTCCTGCGCCTTCCGCCCCGGCGGCGTGAAGTTGAAGAGCGAGATTTCGGTATCGCGGAGCTCGGCGAAGTCGCTCATGCCCGAACCCTCGCCACCCGGATCCCGCGGCCCATCGACCGCGCGCCCGAGCCCGCCCGCCCCCCGGGCCCGGGACCGGCTTTTGAAAATCCGGCCCTGTGTGAGACGGTAGGGGCCAGGGA
>SCMY01000008.1 GCA_005502805.1 Rhizobiales bacterium 2SD
GGAGAATAGGCCAGCGCAAGATCGCGCTGGTTGCCGAGCGGCTTGGTCGCCTGGATCTCGAGCTTACCAGGCTTGGGAAGGCGGTGGTAAACGAGCGCGCCAGAACGTAGGTCCGCCGACAAGGTGCTCTTAGCCATCCCACGCTTCCTCTGCGTTGCCGTTGCAAGCTGAGGAGGTCGCGCGGAAACGGGTGGGCGTCAAGCAGGCGCGGCCGGCGAAAGACTTATGCCGCCCTGAAAACGAGGCTGTGTTTCGTCGGTAAGCGCTGCAGGATCGCTAAAACCGACGAAGCAGGCGCTTCGTGAAACGGCCGTGAAACAAAACTAAACATTACAAAGAAATAATGATTTCAAAGGCCTCGGCTGTTGCACACTACCTCTCGCCGTACCCGCCGATCTGAGCCGGCCGGGCCGGCCTTGGGAGGGGTTGATGGAAGCGACGCGTTCCGCCTTCGAGGAAGTCGTCTCGCTGCGACAGGCCAAGCAGCTGATCCAGTGCATGGCGCATGAGCAGAGTTTTCTGCTGCTCTCGCCTCCGGGGCTGGGCAAGTCCGAATTGGTCTACGAGGCGGCGCGCGAGGCGGGCCTGCCTTGCCGTTCTCTGCTCGGCACCCAGATCGCTCCCGAGGACGTCAGCGGCATCCCGCGCATCGTCGGCGAGCGCTCGGTCTTCTGCCCGCCGCGCGTGCTGCTGCCGGAGAAACCCGAGCCGTTCTGCCTGTTCCTCGACGAATTGCCGGCCTGCTCGCCCGATGTCCAGAAGGCGTTCTATTCGCTGCTGCTGGAGCGGCGGCTCGGCGAGCATGCCCTGCCGAAGGGCACCTGGGTCGTTGCGGCCGGCAATCGCCTGCAGGA
The DNA here is from genome assembly GCA_005502805.1 of Rhizobiales bacterium 2SD. Taxonomy (GTDB): domain Bacteria; phylum Pseudomonadota; class Alphaproteobacteria; order Rhizobiales; family Beijerinckiaceae; genus Allobosea. The sequence goes on from SCMY01000008.1 coordinate 855, forward strand.
CCGCGCATTGGTGCGGGCGATGAGCTCGGCGCTGGTCAACCGCGTCACCATCCTGCAACTACGCGTCGATACCGCCGATTGGCTGTCCTGGGCCCAACGCGCCGGCGTGCGTGCCGAAATCCGCAGCTTCATCACGACGATTCCTGATGCGCTGATGCGGCCGGTGCCGGCCGAGCCCGTGCCGTTCTCGACGCCGCGCGCCTGGACGCTGCTGTCGCGGGCGCTCGACATGGCCGACAAGGCCGGCTTCCTCAGCAACGAGCTGCGGCGCGCGCTCGCCTTCGGCCGGCTCTCGCCGGAGGACGCCGTGGTGTTCTGCGCGCTCGCCGAGGATTCGATCGGGGCGGTGCGCCCGCTCGAAGACTATCTGCGCAAGCCCGAGCTCCTGCCCAAGGGCGATTCCGCCCGCTGGTTCATCCTCGACTGCATCCGCCAGTTCGTCAGGGATGGCCGCGCCGAGGGCATCAAGCCGGCGGTGATCAACCGCTTCCTGCGCAGCCTGTCGCATGAGCATCAGCTCCTCGTCCTCAACGATATGGTCGAGGCCTGGGGTGCGCTCGGGGCCGACCGCGCCATGTACGAGATCCTGCGCAAGGTCGCGGCATGAGCACGGCATCCGATCTTTCGGCTGCCGATCGCGCCACTCATGCGCGGATCATGCGGGGCCTGCGGCTGGTGACGGCGCCGTTCCCGCATCTGGCCGGACTCGCCGCTGCAGTGCGCGTCGAGATCGACGAGCGTGTGCCGACCATGGGCGTCTTCGCGTCGGGGCGGCTGCTGGCGAACCCGAGCTTCACTGCAAGGCTTTCCGGCGACGACCTTGTCTTCGTGCTCGCCCATGAGCTGCTGCATCTGGCGTTGCGGACCCATGATCGGGCCCGCGGCAGCGCCACGCTCGAGTTCAACTACGCCCACGACTACATCATCAACGACATGCTGCGGCATGCGCTCGGCACCACCAATATCCCGGCCGGTGGGCTCGACATGCAGGGCGCGCGCGAACGCTCGGCCGAGGACATCGTGCTGGAGATGCGCCGTACGGGAAACTACATGCCGTCGCGGACTCAAGTCTGGGAAGGGCAGGTCGTCACCGTCGAGCAGGTGCTCGGCGCGGCGCGGCAGGCGCCTGCCGGCGCGATGGGCGATGCGCTCGATGCCCAGCGCGAACGCGAGCTTTTCCCTGAGGATAGCGCTGACCAGGCCGAGAGGGCGCGGGCGGTCCGCGACCTGGCCGCGCGTGGCATGGTGCTGGCGAAGGCGATGGGCGCCTTGCGCGGCAGGGGCGACAGCGCAGGCGGCCAGCAGCAGAGCGTACGGGCGCAGCGCGGCTTCTTCCACACGCCCTGGCATGTCGCGCTCCAGGCTTGGCTGGAAGGCGCCGCGCCTGGCGAGCGCACCTATACCCGCGCCTCGCGCCGCGGCCATGATCGCAGCGACGTCGTGATGCCCGGCCGCAAGCGCCATTCCTGGATGCTCAACGTCATCCTCGATACCAGCGCCTCGATGAGCGACGATATCCCGAAGGCGCTCGGCGCCATCGCCGATTTCTGCGATGCGGCCGGGGTCGACGAAATCCGCGTCGTCCAGTGCGACACTGTCGTCACCAGTGACGAGGTGCTCTCGTCGGCGGCGCTCGCCGACTACCAGATCAGCGGCTATGGCGGCAGCGACCTGACACCGGCGCTCGACGCGCTGGCGGACGATCCGCGCGTGAGCTCGGCGATCGTCATCACCGACGGCGACATCACCTATCCCAGCGAAGCTGTGCCCTATGCGGTGCTCTGGGTGCTGCCCAAGCCGTCGGGCTCATTCCAGCCTGCCTATGGGCGGGTCGTCGTCATGCAAGCGGGAGGCGCATCATGAAAGTGGTTCAGGATCTCGTCGCCTATTTCGACAAGCGCGGAAAACTGTCGCGCCGGCAGCTCAAGCAGCTGCTCGAGCAGAACTCGATCGCCTCGGAGGCGCCGACCAATATGCACGGGCTCTGCGAGAAGGTCGGCGCCGTCTATTATTTCCGTATCACCGGCGTCCTAGAAGGCCAGCTCTGGGGCACCGACATCTATAGCGGCGACTCGACGCTTGGCGCGGCCGCCGTCCATATGGGCCTGCTCAAGCCGGGCAAGAGCGCGGTCTTCAGGGTGACGGTGGTGACGCCGCCGGAGGAGTTCCCCGGCACCGAGCGCAACGGCGTCACCAGTACTCAGTATGGGCGCTACCAGTATGCCTGGCAGCTGTCGCCGATCTGAGCCGAGGCGCTAGGCCGCCAGCGCCCCGACGCCGCCATCGTGCAGATGGCAGGCGGCGACATGGCCGGTCGCGATCTCCTTCAGCGCCGGGCGCTCGACCTTGCAGCGCGGCCCGGCCTGCGGGCAGCGCGGGTGGAAATGGCAGCCGGAGGGCGGATGCAGCGGTGAGGGGATCTCTCCCTTCAGCGGCGCAAAGCGCTTCTTGCGGGCGCTGATCGTCGGGACGTTGGCGAGCAGGGCCTGCGCATAAGGGTGCTGCGGGCCCTTGAACAATTCGCTCGCCGGCGCCGCTTCGACGACGCGGCCGAGATACATGATCACGACCCGGTCGGAGAGGTGCCGGACCACCGAGAGATCATGGCTAATGAAAAGATAAGTCAGGTTAAGTTCGTCGCGCAGCTTCATGAAAAGATTCAGGACTTGGGCCTGAATCGATACATCAAGTGCGGCGACGCTTTCGTCGCAGACGAGGAATTGCGGCTTGACCGCCAGCGCCCTGGCGATGCCGATGCGGGCGCGCTGGCCGCCCGAGAACTGGTGCGGATAGCGGCGCCGATAGGTCGAGTCGAGGCCGACCCGGTCGAGCATTTCGGCGACATAGGCGTCCTGCTGCGCCTTCGGCACCAGCCCGTGCACGACCGGCGCCTCGCCGACGATGTCGGTGACCCGCAGGCGCGGATTGAGCGAGGACATCGGGTCCTGGAAGATCATCTGGATGGCGAGCGTCGCCGCCTTGCGCTCCTCCGCCGACATCTCGTCGGTATAGCGCCCGCGCCAGGAGACCCGGCCGGAGCTGGCATGGTGGACGCCGGCGACGACGCGGCCGAGCGTCGACTTGCCGCAACCGGATTCGCCGACGAGCCCGACGACCTCGCCCTGGCGGATCGAGAGATCGACGCTGTCGACGGCGTGGACGGTCTGCTCGCTGTAATTGGCGCCGAGCAGGTTGGCGAATTTCGAGGCGGCGTCGAGCGGCTTGGTGAAGCGCTTCGAGACACCTTCGAGCGTGAGGATCGACGTGCTCATGCCGCGACTCCGGCGAGGTTCAGCGGGTGGTGGCAGCGCACGCCGCGCTCGCCCGGGAAGGGGGTGACGTCGGGGGCGCTGGCGAGGCAATCGGCCTGCGCGTAATCGCAGCGCGCCGCGAAGGCGCAGCCCTGCGGCAGGCGCGCCAGCGACGGCGTCGAGCCTCTGATCTGGCGCAAGGGCGCGCCAGGCTCGCCCTCGGCCGGCAACGAGCCGAGTAGGCCGTTGGTGTAGGGGTGGAGCGGAGTGTCGAGTACCGGATCGACCGCGCCGGTCTCGACGATGCGGCCGGCATACATCACCGCGATCCGGTCGGCGAGGCCGGCGACGACGCCGAGATCATGGGTGATCCAGACCAGCGCCGTACCGGTGTCGGCGCAAAGGCTCTGCATCTCGGCGAGGATCTGGCTCTGGATGGTCACGTCGAGCGCCGTGGTCGGCTCGTCGCAGATGATCAGGGGCGGGCGGTGTAGCAGCGCGATCGCGATCGCCACGCGCTGGCGCATGCCGCCGGAGAACTGGTGCGGATAGGCGTTGAGCCGCTCCTCGGGCGAGGGGATGCCGACCTTGGCGAGGGCGTCGCGGGAGCGCTCGCGCGCCGCCTTGTGCGAGACCTTGTCATGGGCGGTGACGGCCTCGATCATCTGCGTGTCGACGCGCAGGACCGGGTTCAGCGTCATCATCGGGTCCTGGAAGATCATCGCGACCTCGCGGCCGCGGACCTTGCGGAAACCCTCCTCGTCGAGCCCGACCAGCTCCTTGCCGTTGAGCTTGATCGAGCCCTCGACGATCTTGCCGGGCGGGTCGATCAGCCCCATCACCGAGAAACCGGTGACCGACTTGCCCGAGCCGGATTCGCCGACGAGGCCGAGCACCTCGCCGCGGTCTACCCGGAAGGAGACGCCGTCGACCGACTTCACCGTGCCGGCGCGGGTGAAGAAATGGGTCTTGAGGTTGGTGACCTCGAGGACGGGCGCCATGCTCACTTCTCCAGCCGCGGGTTGAGCACGTCGCGCAGGCGGTCGCCGACCAGGTTGATCGAGACGATCGTCATCAAGAGCGCAAAGCCGGGGAAGACCGAGATCCAGTAGCTGCCGGACAGCATGTACTGGAAGCCGTTGGCGATCAGCACGCCGAGCGAAGGCTCGGTCTGCGGCAGGCCGACGCCGAGGAAGGACAGCGTCGCCTCCAGCGAGATCGCATGCGCCGTCTGGACGGTAACGATGACGATCACCGGGGCGAGGCAATTGGGCAGGATGTGGCGGAAAACCGTGCGGGCATGGGAGAGGCCGAGCGACTGCGCTGCCTCGACATATTCCTTGCGCCGCTCGACCAGGGCCGAACCGCGCACGGTGCGGGCGTAATAGGCCCACTGCACCATCACCAGCGCGATGATGATCTTATCGACGCCCTTGCCGAGCGCCGCGACCAGGATCAGCGCGACCAGCACGGATGGCAGCGAGAGCTGCAGGTCGACGAGGCGCATGATGATGGTCTCGGTACGCCCGCCATTGTAGGCGGCGATCAGGCCGATCGCCGCGCCGATCGTTGCCGCCAGGATGCCGGAGAAAGCGCCGACCATCAGCGAGATGCGCAGGCCATAGAGGATGCCCGAGAGCAGATCGCGGCCGACGCCGTCCGAGCCGAGCCACATGGTGAAACCCTCGCCGGAGACGGCGCCCGGCGGCTGGCGCGAATCCATCACGTCGACGCTGGCGAGGTCGTAGGGGTTCTGCGGCGCGATCAGCGGCGCGGCGATGGCGAGCAGCACGATCAGCAGGAAGAGGGCGAGGCCGAACAGCGCCAGTCGGTCCTCGACGAAGGAGCGGACGAAGCGCCGGAACGGCGTCTCCTCCTTGGCGGGGGCGGCAGGCGGCGTGGTCGCGGCGGCGGGTAAAGCGGTGTCGCTCATGATGTCGCCTCCGTCAGGCGCACGCGTGGGTCGAGCGCCGAATAGACCAGGTCGACCAGGAGGTTGATGGTGACGAACAGCACGACGACGACCATGACATAGGCGACGATCACCGGCCGATCGAGCCTCGTGATCGCCTCCAGCAGCAGGCGGCCGATGCCTGGCCAGGCGAAGATCGTCTCGGTCACCACCGAGAAGGCGACGAGCGAGCCGAACTCCAGGCCGAGCACCGTGACGATCGGGATCATGATGTTCTTGAGGATGTGGACGCCGATGATCCGGCTCTGCGACAGGCCCTTGGCCCGCGCGAACTTGACGTAGTCCATCAGCGCCGCCTCGCGCGCGCCGGCTCGCGCCAGGCGGATCACCAGCGAGATCTTGAGCAGCGCCAGATTGAAGGCGGGCAGGGCGACATGCTTCCAGCCCTGGAGCGACAGCAGCGAGGTTTCGAAGCCGAGGATCGAGACGGTCGGCCCGCGCCCGGTCGCCGGCAGCCAGCCGAGGCTGACCGCGAAGGTCAGGATCAGCATCAGGCCGACCCAGAAGGTCGGCAGCGAGAAGCCGAGGATCGAGACCGCCATGATGAAGCGTGACAGCCGGCTCTCCGGCTTCAGGCCGGCATAGAGGCCGAGCGGCAGGCCGATCACGATCGCCAGTACCAGCGCGACGAAGGCGAGCTCGAGCGTCGCCGGCATCCGGTGCAGGATCAGCTTGATCGCGGATTCGCCATGGACGAAGGAGCGGCCGAGGTCGCCCTGGGCGGCGTTCTTCAGGAAGACCAGGAACTGTTCCCAAATCGGGCGGTCTAGCCCGAGCGCGCGCGCCGTCTCGGCGATCTGCTGCTGGTCCATCTCGGGCGAGATCAGCATGTAGATGGGGTCGCCGACGACGTTCACGCCGAAGAAGACGATCACGAGCATCGCCGCGATGACGAAGAGGGCTTGCGCCAGGCGGCGCAGGACGAATGCCAGCATGGTCCGGTGCCTTCCGGATCGGGGTGCGGAGCGCCACCCCGTCCGACAGTGCCGGCGGGGTGGCGCCTTCGCATTTCAACAAGGAAAGAGTGTCGCGCGGTCAGGACCGGGCTTCAAGCCGGTCCTGACCAGGATCGACCGAGCCGGTTATTCCTTACGGATACCGGTGGCGAGCGTGTACTCGTCGGTACGGGCCTGGACCTTGACGCCCTTGCGCGAGGCCCAGGTGTTCAGCTGGTAGTGTGTCGGGATCAGGCCGACATCGTTCATGCTGATCTCCATCGCCTCGGCCAGAGCGGCGTCGCGCTTGGCGTCGTCGACGGTGCGCAGCGCCTCGACCAGCTTGGCGTCGAAGGTCTTGTTGGAGTAGCGGCCGCGATTGGTCGCGCCCATGCCCTTGGCGGGATCGAAGGTGGCGAGCAGCGCCTTCAGCGAATCCGAGGATTCACCGGTGCCGGCGCCCCAGCCGACTAGGATGAACGAGAACTCCGGCACATTGCCCTGGCCGCCCTGCGAGGCGCGGGTGAAGAAGTTCGCCGACGGCAGCGTCTCGACCTCGGTCTCGATGCCGAGGCGCGAGAACATTTGCGCGACAGCCTCGATGATCTTGGTGTCGTTGAGGTAGCGGTTCGTCGGCCCGTGCAGCTTCATCTTGAAGCCGTTCGGGTAACCGGCCTCGGCGAGCAGCTTCTTGGCGCCGTTGAGGTCGAAGGCGACCGGCTTGAGTTTCTTGGAGGTGCCGAAGAACCCGTCGGGCAGGAGCTGGCCGGCGGGGATCGCCTCCTTCTCCATGATGCGATCGACGATGCCCGGGCGGTTGATCGCCATCGACAGCGCCTGGCGGACCTTGAGGTTGAGCAGCGGGTTCTTGATCTCCGAACCGTCCTTGCCCTTGATGAAGGGCGAGACCTCGCGGAAGTGATCCATGTGGAAGTAGATCACCCGGTTCGAGACCGTGCTGGCGACGTTGAGCTTGGCGTCACCCTTGAGGCGGGCGACGTCCGAGGTCGGCACGTTCTCGATCACGTCGAGATCGCCGGCGAGCAGCGCCGCGACGCGGGTCGGGGCCGAGGTGATCATCCGGAAGGTGACCTTCGACCACGGCTCCTTGCCGCCCCAGTAGTTCTCGTTCGGGGTCAGCACGACACGGTCGCCTGCGACGTATTCGGCCTGCTTATAGGCGCCGGTGCCGCCGGTGGTGCACTTGCCGAGGTTGAAGTCCTCGGTGGTGGTGTCCTTGCACTTGGCAGGGATGATGCCGAAGGTCGAGAGGTCGGTGGGCACCAGCGGCGCCGGCGCCGCGGTCTTCACGCGCACGGTGAAGTCGTCGACCTTGGTGAACTCCTTGCCGCGGACATAGGCCGAGAAGCTTGACGGGCTCTTCGGCACGTTCGGGGCGCGCTGCATGGTGGCGATGACGTCGTCGGCGGTGAACGGCGTGCCGTCATGGAACTTGACGCCTTGGCGCAGCTTGAACTCCCAGGTCGTGTCGTCGATCGCCTTCCAGCTTTCGGCGAGCAGCGGCTTCAGCGTCTGCTTCTCGTCCTGGCCGACCAGCGGCTCGTAGATATGCCGCGCCAGCATGTTGTTGGGCGAGACGTTGTGATAGTGCGGATCCATTGCGCTGAGCTCGGCCGACAGGCCGATCTTGAGCTCCTGGGCCGACGCCAGCCCGGCGATGGTCATGACCGGAGCCGCCAGAATGGCGAGCTTGAGAGCTTTCAGCCCGTTGGTGCTGAACGTTTTCATTCCGAACCTCCCGATGGCTTCATGGCGCCATCTTTAACAACTGAGCCGCGCGTGGCGAGTCGCCGGATTGGCCGGTCTGCCCCTGATCTCGCCAGCCGGGCTTGTAGAACGATTTCATATACCTGTAAATTATACGGCATGCGCTTTAATATAATCTGGCCGCATAGATGAATGCGATGCGCGGAATAGGGGCCGGACACGACATGGCGAACACGATGAGCGCCGGCCGGCGGCCTCCGAGCCTGCGCGAACTCGAAGTGCTGCAGGCTATGATCGCGACCCGCAAGACCGTGGCAGCAGCTCAGATGCTTGGTATTTCGCAGCCTGCGGTGTCGCGTGCTCTGGCTGCGCTGGAGGCCCATGTCGGGCTTCCACTGTTTTCGCGCGAAGGCGGCCGGCTTGTGCCCACTGCAGATGCCTTTGCGCTGGACGCCGAGGCACAGCCGATCTTCGCAGCGCTCGATCGGCTCAATCGTTGGCCCGGACAGTCCGTCCAGGCGAGCGTGCTGCGGATTGCGACGCCGCCGACCCTTGCTCAGCTCGTCCTGCCGCCGGTCCTGGCCGAGTTCCGCCGGCAGGAGCCGGATGTCGTCGCCAATGTCGAGATCGACACCAGCTCCACGGTGATCGCCCAGGTTGCCGACCGCGCCGTCGATCTCGGGTTGGTCGATATGTCGGCATCACATATCGGCATCCATGGCGAGGTTATCCGCGAAGCGGTGGCGCATGTCCTGATGCCGGAGGATCACCCGTTCGCTGACCGCGATGCGCTCGGTCCGCAGGATCTCGCCGAGGAACCGATCATCGCGCTCGCGCGGCGCTTCCCCGAGCGCATCAAGGTCGAGCGGGCCTTTGCCGATGCCGGCGTGGCCCTGCGCCTGGTCGGGGAAGGCACGGCGGCCGTTTTCGTCGCCGAGATGGTCAGGCAGCGCGTCGGGCTTGCCTTGCTGAACCCGTTTCCGCTGACGCTCGGCGGCATGCGGGGGCTGGTGGCCCGCCGCTTCGCGCCGGCCATCGCCTACCGGACGATGTTGCTGTTTCCGTCCGCAGGCTCGGTCGCGCCGGCGGCGCGCCGCTTTGCCGATCTCTTGATCGCGATGCAGCCGGAGGATGGCCTCACCATGCCGATCAGGTAGCGCGCTCAGAAGGCCTTGAAGGTGATGATCGTGTGGGTGTCGGCGATCTCGGGGATCGACTGCACCTTCTGGGCGACGAAATGGCCGATATCGACATCGGCCGCGACATGGAACTTGGCCAGAATGTCGTAGTTGCCGGCGGTCGAGTAGATTTCCGAGGCGATCTCACGGTCGGCGAGTTCGCTGGCGACCTCATAGGTCTTGCCGAGCCTGCATTTGATCTCGACGAAGAAGGTCTGCATCGCGCGCTCCGGAATCCTGTCGCCTCTGGATAGAGCCTGCGGCGTACGGGTCAAGCACCCGCGAGTTCGGCGATGCGGCGCGTCATGGCGCTCTGCGGATCGGGGATCGTGTCCAGCACGGTGAAATGGTTGGCGCCGTCGATCTCCTCATAGCGCGTGCGCACGCCTTCCAGCCCCCAGACATCGGTGAGCCGGCGGCTCTGCTTGAGGTATTCGGCGCTCTCGGCCCCGCCGACAACCGCGTCCATTGCCAGCCCGGACGGCGCCGGCCAGAACAGCGGGCTTTCGAGCTCTGCGCCCTCCATCGTCAGCCCGAGCGCCTTGTTGAGGCTGGTCTCGGTCAGGGGTTTCAGATTGTAGAGGCCGGAGATGCCATAGGCGGCCGGGACGATCTGGTCGGGCAGCTTGGCGTCGACATTTTTCCAGTCGGTCGCCAGCAGGCAGGCGGAGAGCTGACCACCGGCCGAATGCCCCGCCGCGACCACCGGCAGATTGTAGCGCCGCCAGATCGCGGCGGCGGCCTGCTGCAATTCCCAGACGATATGGCCGACCTCGACCTGCGGGCAGAGATCGTAACCTGCGACCGCGACGGGGACGCCGCGCAGGTTCAGCCCGCGGGCCATATGCGAGAAGAAGCTCGGATCGAGCGCCTGCCAATAGCCGCCATGGATGAAGAGCACGATCGCCTGGCTCTTCACCGCTTCCGGCTTGAACAGGTCGTAAGTCTGGCGCTGGCCTTCGCCATAGCGGATGCCGAGTTCGCTGACGGCAACCTCGCGATAGGCCGAAGCATCGTGCTGCCAGCCGGCGATGATGCCGGGATGCTCCGGCACGCGGGCGCGGTTGTTGTATTCGGTCTCGTAGTCGGGGGGCGTGCTGGTGTCGCTCATCGGATCCTCGCCGCGCCTCGTCGGGCACGGCATCTGCTCAAGCTCGCGGGTGGGTGAGGGCGCTGATCGACCCCGTGCCCGCACTGTGCGCCATGGGCTTTGACAGGTCGAGAGACAAACGCGACAAGGCGGTGGCCGTTCCGCCGGAGATGCCAGATGGACAACCCCGTTCTCGCCGAAGTCACCCGTGGCAGCACGGTCGAATCGCGCCATCGCGGCGCGGCGATCGTCGTCGATGCGGACGGGGCGGTGGTGCTCTCGCTCGGCGATGTCGAGCGGCCGGTCTTCCCGCGCTCGTCGGTGAAGGCGCTCCAGGCCCTGCCGCTGATCGAGAGCGGCGCCGCCGACCGCTATGGCCTGACACCGGCGGAGATCGCGCTGGCGGTTGCCTCGCACTCCGGCGAAGAGGCCCATGCCGAAACCTCGCTCGCCATGCTCAAGAAGGCCGGCCGCGACGCCGGCTGTCTCGAATGCGGCGCGCATTGGCCGATGGGCGAGGCGGCGGCGCGCGCCCTCGCCAAGACCGGCCGCGAGCCGACCGCGCTCAACAACAACTGCTCCGGCAAGCATGCCGGCTTCGTTTGCCTGTCCTGCGGCATCGACGAGGACCCGGCCGGCTATGTGCAGGCGGGCCACAAGGTGCAGCAGGCGGTGCGGGCGGCGCTGGAGGAGGTGACGGGCGCTCCGCACAAGACCGAGCTCTCCGGCACGGATGGCTGCTCGATTCCGACCTACGCCGTGCCGCTCAAGGCATTGGCGCTCGGCTTTGCCCGCTTCGGCACCGGCAATGGGCTGGGTCCGAAGCGCGCCGAGGCGGCCCGGCGCATTCGCGAGGCGGTTGCGGCCAACCCGTTCATGGTCGCCGGCACCGGCCGCTTCGACACCCGCTTCATGGAAGTCTTCGGCGCCCGCGCCTTCATCAAGACCGGGGCCGAGGGCGTCTATTGCGGCACGCTGCCGGAGCTTGGCTACGGCATTGCGTTGAAATGCGACGACGGCGCCGGCCGCGCCACTGAGATCGCCATGGCTGCGCTGGTCGAGCGCTTCCTGCCGCGGCAGGGCGGCGACGAGGAGGCGTTTGTGCCTTTCCGCGAGACGATCATGAAGAACTGGAACGGGATCGAGGTCGGGCGTGTCCGTGCGGCGGAGGCGCTGCGGTCGCGCGCTTGACGCCCGCGGCGTGCCGGCGCGAGGTTCGTCACCCGCCTCCGATCTCGCTCGATGCCACCTGCTTCCATCCCCGATGAGCGTGCTTCTGCGCCCGGCCGCGCCGGCGCTTTCGGCCGTGATCTGCTCGCCGGGCTGACGCTTGCTGCGATCACCATCCCGGAGCAGATGGCAACGGCCAGGCTTGGCGGCTTCGAGCCGCAGACCGGCTTCTACGCCTTCGTCGCGGCGACGCTCGGCTTCGTCCTCTTCGGAGCGAGCCGCCTGCTGACGGCGGGAGCCGATTCGACCATCACGCCGATCTTCGTCAGCGGCCTTGCGGCCTTGGCGGCGGGTGGGGCCATTCCGGCGGGCTCTGCGACCCTGCTGGCGCTCCTGATCGGTGTCGCGCTCGTCGTCGCTGGCCTGCTCCGGCTCGGCTGGATCGCAGACCTCTTGTCGGTGCCGGTGCTGACCGGCTTCCTCGCCGGCATCGCCATCCATATCGCCGTCTCGCAATTGCCCGGCCTGCTCGGCATTCCCGGCGGCGGCCATCACATCGCCGAACAAATCGCGGCGCTTTGGCATGGGCTCGGCGGCATCAACCCGATCTCGCTGGCGATGGGAGCCGGGACCTTCGCGATCGTGAATCTGTGCGAGCGCTTCGCGCCGCGCGTGCCGGGAGCGCTGCTGGCGCTCATGGCGGCGACGGCGGCTGTCGTGCTCTTCAAGCTGGAGGCGCATGGCGTCGCCGTGCTTGGCGCCTTGCCATCCGGCTGGCCGAGCTTCGCGCCGCCGGAGCTCGACTGGGCCGATATCCGCAGCCTCGTTCCGCTCGCGCTCGTCATCGCGCTGGTGGTGATGATGCAGACGGCGACTGTCAGCCGCTCCTTCCGCGATCCTGACGGCGCCGAGCCGAAGGTCGACCGCGATTTCATCGGCCTTGGCGCCGCGAATCTCCTTGCGGGGCTGGCCAGCACCTTTCCGGTCAATGCCAGCCCGCCGCGGACAGCCGTGGTCGCCGAAAGCGGCGGGCGCTCGCAGCTCGCCGCGGCGACGGCGGCGCTGATCGTGCTGGCGCTTGCCGTCGCGGGCGGCTCGCTGCTGGCGCAGGTGCCGGTGGCGGCGCTAGCCGGCGTCCTGCTCTTCGTGGCTCAGCGTATCGTCCGGGTCGACGTCATCCGGCGGATCGCCGGCCAGTCGCGCTCCGAATTCGCACTCGTGCTGCTCACTGCCACAGCCATCGTCTGGCTGCCGGTCGAGACCGGCGTTGCCGTCGGGATCGGCCTGTCGCTGCTACACGGGGTCTGGATGACCACGCGCAGCGAGCCGATCGAGCAGTTGCGTATCCCCGGCACGACGATCTGGTGGCCGCCCGAGCCCGGCCGCCAGGGCGAGCAGGTCGAGGGCGTGCTGGTGATCGCCTTTCCGGCGCCGCTGCTCTTCGCCAATGCCGAGATCTTCCGGCGTGGTGTGCTGGCGCTTTTGGTCGAGCGGAAGCCGGCCCTGCTCGTCCTCGATGCCGGCGGCATCCCGGCTGTCGATTATACGGCGGCGCAAGCGCTGCTCGCCGTGGCGGTGGCTTGCCGGGAGCAAGGTGGAACCTTCGCCATAGCCCGGGCCGAATCGGTGCGGGCGCTCCAGGCCTTGCGGAACTTCGGCGTGACCGCCGAGATCGGGGCGGAGCACGTGTTCCATAGCGTCGAAGAGGCGGTGAGGGCACTCAGGCCGGTGAGGGCCGCGAGCGTCAACTGACGGAATTGCCCTCGACCCGGATGCCGGCGGCGCGCTTGTCCTCGCCCCTGGTCAGGTCGCCGGTCACCGCCTTGCCGAATTCAGTGCCGACCACGGCGCCGAGTTTCGCCTCGCTGATCACGTTGTTGGCGATCAACGCATTGCGCTCCTTGGGGACGAGCGAAACCGAGATGCCGATCCCCGTGCGCCTGATGACGTTGCCGGTTGCGACGAGGTTGCGCATCGCCCAGGACCAGCCGAGCGTGATGCCGATATCGCTGGCATTCTCGACGACATTGCCGGTGACGGCCGCCTCCGCCTCGACATGCAGGCCCGAGCCGCCGACGGGCTCCTTGCCCTTCGGCGCCAACCCCTTCTGGGCGTTGCGGATGATGTTGTTGGCAACGACCGCGAGCCGCCCGCCATGGTCGAGATTGGTGACGCTGGCGCCCTGCGCGCAGTCCTCGACCAAGTTGTTCGCGATGATGGCGCCCTCGAAGGCGAATTCCGAATAGAGCGCGGTCTCGCCGCAGCGCCGCCCCTGATTGCCGAGGATCTGCACGTTCGAGCCGGAATTGTTGCGGATGAAGGTCAGCGCGCAATCGCGCAATGTATTGCCTTCGATCACCACGCCGCCGGCGCGGAACAGGCTGATGCCGTTGCCGTTCGGCCCGTCGCCGCCGGCATCGCTGCGGATGCGGTTGAGGCGGTTGCCGCGAATGAGACTCTGGTCATCTCCCGCCTGGCTGCGCCAGAGCTGGATACCGTTGTTGCCGCAATCCTCGACGGTGTTGGTCTCGATGGAAAGGCCGCGTGAATCGAGCGAGAACAAGGCCGAATCCCGCATCGAGCGGAAGCGGTTGCGCTCGATGCGGCCAGCGGTGCGGCTGAGCGTCAGCCCGACCGAGCCGGCATTGGCGAATTCGCAGTCGGATAGCGCGAGATCGAGGACCTCGTCGGCGTTAAGCAGCCCAGTGCGTTGCCCTGTCTTGATATCGAGCCCATCGATCACGATGCCGGAGATGGCGGCACGCTTGATCCGCCGCGCCACCAGCAGCGGCCCGGCCTGCGCGGCGATGAACTGCGTCGCGCCGGGCACGCCGATCAGGCGCGCGTTCTCGGGCAGCACGACATTGCCGATGCGATAGCGCCCGGGCGCGACGATGAGCGGCATGGCGCGTTTCACCGCCTCGACCAGCGCCGCCTGGAGGAGACGCGACTGATCGTCGGCCGAACCGGGGCGTAGGCCGAACTGCGTGGCCTCGAGCCCGAGCGTGCCGAGCGGCGCGGCGGCATTCGCCCGCGGAGCCTGTGCCAGAGCGGGACCGGCTGAGGTCGCTACCGTGCCGAAAAGGGCCGTGCGCAGCCAATCGCGGCGCGAAAGCGTCATCGGAGCCTCCATTGTCGCCACGGGCGTTCAAGAGGCGTGCCGGCGGCCAGGAGGGGGACTACAGGCCGAGCGCCCTGGCGATCTCGTCGGCTGCGGCCGTCGGCGCCATCTCGCCCGCCGCCACCGCCGCTTCCAGCTTCGGCGTGCGTGCCTTCAGGGCCGGATCATGCCGGAGCTTGGCCTGCAGCCGGTCCTGCACCATCGCCCAGATCCATTTGACGTCCTGTCGCCGGCGCTTCTCGGCGATCAGGCCTTTCGCCTCGAAGCGGGCGCGGTGCTCCTCGATCTTGGCCCAGAGCGCGTCGAGGCCGGCGCCGGTCAGCCCGGATATCGTCACCACCGGCGTCGACCACAGCGGTGAGGTTGGCGCGAGGATGTGCAGCGCCGCCTTGTATTGCGCGGCGGCGGCGCGGGCGGCGGTCGCGCCGTTTCCGTCGGCCTTGTTGACCGCGAGCATGTCGGCGAGTTCGATGATGCCCTTCTTGATGCCCTGCAATTCGTCGCCGGCATTGGGCAGCATCAGCACCAGGAAGAAGTCGGTGAGGTCGGCGACCGCTGTCTCGGACTGGCCGACACCGACCGTCTCGACCAGGATGACGTCGAAGCCGGCGGCTTCGCAGAGCAGCATGGTCTCGCGCGTCTTGGCGGCGACGCCCCCCAGCGTGCCGGAGGAGGGCGAGGGCCGGATATAGGCGTGCGGGTCGACGGCAAGCTGAGCCATGCGCGTCTTGTCGCCGAGGATCGAGCCGCCGCTGCGCGTCGAGGATGGGTCGACCGCGAGCACCGCGACCTTGTGCCCTTGGCTCGTGAGGTAGCTGCCGAGCGCGTCGATCGTCGTCGACTTGCCGACGCCTGGCACGCCGGTGATGCCGACACGGATCGCCTTGCCGGTATGCGGGAGCAGGCGAGACAGCAGGGCTTGCGCCTGTTCGCGGTGGTCGGCGCGCCGGCTCTCGGCGAGCGTGATCGCCCGCGCCAGCGCCGCGCGCTCGCCCCTGAGAATCGCATCGCCGAGCGCCGTGAGATCGACCATACCCGCTGGTAGCAAGAGAGTGCTCGCAGCGGAAGCAACGCTTTTTTGCTGCCGGCGCTCCATTGAGGCTCTTGCTAAGGCGAGAGGACGGTGAGACGAGTCGCGCGGGGTGTGGAGAGCGTGTCGCGTGTCTGGCTTGCGGTCCTCGGTTCTGGCCTCGCTGTTGTCACTCGTGCTCGCCGCCTGCGGCGGCCCGCCGCGCCAGCTGGTCGTGTCGGCCGCAAGGCCTGAGGATACCGCCGGGCAAGTCCGCATCTTCGTCGCGACCTCGCGCGCCATGACGAAGCAGCCCGAATATTTCAGCGGTGAGCGTAGTTCCGCAGTCGCTTTCGCCCGGCTCGACATCAGCGTGCCGCGTGGCCACCAGGTCGGCCAGCTCGAACTTCCGGGCAGCGTCACGAGTGCGGGCGATCCGGCCAGCCACTTCACCGTCAGCGGCGTCGAGCGCCTCACCGAGCCGGAGATATTGAAACAGGTGAGGGCGGAGATCGCGCGGCGCCCGCAGGTCGATCGCGAGGTGCTGGTGTTCGTCCACGGCTTCAACACCAATTTCGCCGACGCGGCCTTCCGCTTCGCCCAGATCGTCACCGATTCCGGCTTCAAGGGCGTGCCGGTGCTGTTCACCTGGCCGTCCCGCGCGCAGGTTTTCGCCTATCCTTATGATCGCGACAGCGCCGACTTCTCCCGCGATGCGCTTGAGACCGGCCTGCGGGCGATCTCCCGCGATCTCGGCGCCAACCGCTTCGACATCCTCGCCCATTCGATGGGGACGCTGCTGACGGTCGAGACCTTGCGCCAGGCAGCGATCCGCGGCGATGGCAGCTTCGGCGGCAAGCTGCGCAATGTCATGCTGGCGGCGCCCGACATCGACCTCGACGTGTTCAAGACCCAGCTCGCTGCGATCAAGCGGCCGGTCACCGTCTTCGTTTCCGCGGACGATCGCGCGCTCGATTTCTCGCGCCAGTTCGCCGGGGACAAGGCTCGGCTCGGGGCCATATCGGAGAAGGACACCGAGATCGTGGCCGACCTCAGCCGCGCCGGTGCGAGGATCATCGACCTGTCGAAGGATCGCAGCGGTGACGACTATAACCACGGCAAGTTCGCGACGACGCCGCGCATCGTCCAGATGATCGGGCGGCGGCTCGGCGCCGATGGGCTCGACGGCGGCGCGAGTGGCAGCATGCTCGGCCTCGACTCCAAGGCTTCGCCGTCTTTCGCCGTCCGCGACAAATAGCTGCCCAATTCTGGCCGCGTTGATCTGGCCTTAAGGGTTCGCGGCCAGAAGGTCCGCACCCCCCAGTTCGGACCCGACCAGTGACCTCGCCTTCGCGATACGCCGTTTCACGCCGCTCCTTTGTCGCCCTGCTCGGGGCGGGACTGGCCGGCTGCGCGCAGAGCGAAGCCTCCGTCTCTCCCTTCATCGGGCCGGCGGATTCGTCCAGCTTCGGCAAGGAGCCGCAGCTCCTCGTCGCGACCACGCGCAAGCCGACCGGCGACCGCGCCCCCTATTTCGGGTCCGAGCGTGGCAGCGGGCTGACTTTCGCCGAGGTCAGGCTGTCGGCCCCAGGCCGCGGCGTCGCCGCGCAGGTGAGCTCCGTCGTCAGCGGCGACTGGGCCGTGCTCGGCGTGACCCGGCGGAGCGCGAGCGATGCCGCCCGTGCCTTTTCGGACGCGGCGACTGGCCGCGACGTGCTGCTGTATGTGCACGGCTTCAACGAGACCTTCGAATCGGCGGCGCGCAGCGCCGGCCAGCTCTCGCACGCGCTCGCATTCGACGGGCGTACCGCGCTCTTCACCTGGCCGTCCGGCGGCGGCCTGCTCGCCTATGCCTATGATCGCGAGAGCGCGCTCTGGTCGCGCGACGGCTTCGTCCAGACCCTGAAGGCGCTGGTCGCCAACCCGACGATCGGGCGGATCAACATCGTCGCGCACTCGATGGGCAGCTTCCTGACGCTGGAAGGCCTGCGCGAATTGCGTGATTTCGCCGGCCTGTCCGACCGGATCGGCGCCGTCGTGCTGGCCTCGCCCGATGTCGATATCGACGCGTTCGAGCAGACCGTGCCGCGGCTCGGCTCGATCGCCCAGCGGATGACGGTGATCATCGATCCTGGCGACAAGGCGCTGGCCGTCTCCTCCCGCATCGCCGGCGGCGTCGCCCGGGCCGGCGCCGCCGATCGCGAGCGGCTGGAGCAGCTCGGCGTGCGTGTCGCCGACACAGCTGGCCGCGGCTGGAGCCTGCTGCGCCACGACCTCTTCCTGTCGAACAACGAGGTCACGCAGGTGGTGCGCCGCGCGATCGACCGGGCGAGAGGCTGAGAGCGGAGGCAGAAGCCTCCACCCTCGCATCTAACTTGGTCAGCCGGCGGGCTTAAGCGCGATGACCGAGCGCGCCGCCTTCTCGATCGCCTCGCGCGAATAGAGCAGCGGAGCATAGTCGCCGGCGGCCCAGAGCGGCGCGAGGTCGCGATAATGCGGGCTGTAGGCGTCGCCCGACTGCCCTGGCGTGTTGATGAAGCGGCTCTCGTCCCAGTTGCCGACGTCCAGCACCATGCGGAACGAGGCGCCCGCGGTCACCTTGAAGTCGGAGATCCGGTAGGAGGCCGCGCGCGGGCTGAAGGCAGAGCCGCCCATGGCGAGCCGGCCGACATTGAGCTGCGCCCGATCCGGGCCGCCTGCGAGCGGCGAAAGCGCATGATCGAACTGGGCATGGTGGATCTTGCCCCAGTTCCAGTTCGCGGTGTCCGGGCCGAGTGTCTGCCGCAGCTCCTCCATCGCAGCCTTCAAGGTCTCGAGCAGCAACGCATCGCGCGCCGCCTTCGGGTCGGCACCCAGCGCGCTGTCGGGCGCTTGCAGATAGGCGACGACCGCGGCGACATCGAGCGGCCCGATCACGCCGCGCGCTTTTTCCGGCACCGCCTTCGCCGTCAGCGCGCGCCCGAGATGCTTGCTCATCCAGACCTCGGAGAGCGCCGCGGCGGCGCTGTCGACCGCGGTCTCGT
The DNA here is from genome assembly GCA_005502805.1 of Rhizobiales bacterium 2SD. Lineage (GTDB taxonomy): Bacteria > Pseudomonadota > Alphaproteobacteria > Rhizobiales > Beijerinckiaceae > Allobosea. The sequence goes on from SCMY01000008.1 coordinate 19,332, forward strand.
GGTTCCAGCCCTTGATCAGCTTGAGGCCTTCGGCCGTGACAGCATCATCCGACGACAGCGGTGCGAGCAGCGCAGCGAGCTTGCGGCCATTGTCCGAGCTGTCGTCGTTCTGCAGCGCCATGGCGTCGGCGAGCGTCACCTTGCTCTTGGCGCCGAGCACGGCCTTGATCCGGTTGATGCGCGAGGGATCGGACCATTCGTAGCCGATGCGCTTGGCGAGCAGCGGATGGTCCTTCGGGATGTTCATCTCGTTGGCGGTGGCGAAGAAGCCCTCGGTCGGGTTGTAGACCTCGGGCAATTCGCCGGCCTTCAGGAAGCCGGTCCATTCATAGCGGCCATCGCCGGGTACCGGCATCAGGCCGTCATGGTTCGGCCGCTGCGGCGCGCGGCCGCCGACGATCCAGCCGATATTGCCCTTGTTGTCGGCGTAGACCTGGTTCTCGGACGGCGCGCCCCATTCGGCCATCGCTTTCTTGAAACCGGCCCAGTCCTTGGCCGTCATGTACTCGGCCGAGTTGAAATAGGCCGAGGTGCCCGGCTCGAACCAGACCGTGCGGATGGCGAAAGCACGCTTCTCGTCCGGCTCGGCTTTCATAATCGGGCCGTGGCGGGTGAATTTCAGGTCGACCTGGCGCGGCGCCTCACCCTTGACCTCGATCGTCTCGTTGACGGTCTTCATCTCTTCCCAGCCGCTGCCATAGCGATACTGGTTCGGATTGGCCGGGTTGGTCTCGTAGACGTAGAGATCCTCCTGATCGATCGCGAAGATCGTCAGGCCGAAGGCGATCTCGCCGTTGTGGCCGATCGAGATGCCGGGGAGTGCAGGCTCGCCACCGCCGATCACCGACAGACCGGGCGCGTTGAGGTGCACGACATAGCGCAGCGACGGCACGCCATGAGCGCGGTGCGGATCGTTGGCCAGGATCGGCCGACCGGTCGCGGTGCGGCTGGCGGCGATCGTCCAGTTGTTCGAGCCGATGGTCGAGACGCTGTCGCCTGCCGCGGCGAAGATGGCGTCACGGTCGAGCGCAGCGCGCTTCTCGCCGGGCGCGGCGAAGGTGACCTCGCGGGTCGCCAGATTGTAGTCGTCGAGGATGTCAGGCTTGATCGCGCAGGGATCGAGCCCATCCGGCACCTTGGTTTTCACGCTCGGCTCCAGCACGCGCCGGAAACGATCGGCCTCGATGCCGGCGGCGCAGGCGACCCGGGCTCGCACCACTTCCGACATCACATTGCGGGTCAGGCCATGGCTGCGGATGCGCACCACGTCCTCGGCGCTCCAGCGATCCGGCAAGGTGCCGGAGACGCGGAAATCGAGCGGCAAGGGCTGCTTGCCGGCGCGCACCTCGTCGACGCGGGCGTTGATGCCGGCGACGAAGGCGTCGGTATAGGCCTTGGCGTCGGGGCCGTAGGCGGCCCACTCCTTGTCCATCTCGCCGCGATAGAGGAAGAGCCGGGCGGCACGATCCTGCGCGACATAGGACGGGCCGAAATCCTTGGCGAGCAGCCCGAGGCCACGCTTTCGCCAGAGATCGATCTGCCAGAGCCGGTCGCGTGCCGCGTTGTAACCTTGCAGGAAGAGGGCATCGCGAGACGAGGCGGCGTAGATATGAGCGACGCCCCATTGATCGAGGATCAGCTCCGCCGGCCCCTGCAGCCCGGCGACCATCTGCTCGGAACGCTTCACCGCGCTGGACATCTCGGCCTGGGCGGGCAGGCACCCGGCGATCGTGACGGCGGCGATGGCAAACAGCGACGCTGCGCTGTGGGCGCGATCTGCTCTGCTCATGGTGTTCCTCCCTGCGGCCCGTCTTTGGCAATGGGCCTTGCGGGAGGAGCTTAGGGGGAGAGTGGAGGCCAGCCACCGCACATGACCACATGGCGGCCCTGCCGCGCCGGCATGTGATCTGGATCGTTCCTTGCGCGGCTGGACGTTCAGTCCTCGCGATCTTGCCAGTCACTGCGCAGCAACGTCGTCAGATGTTCGATCGTTTGCCGCCCGTCGGCCATGCAACGGCTCGGCACCTCGCCGGCAGGTCGATAGCCCAGCTTACGCTGCATCGCCCAGGAACTCTCGTTGCCGTCGAAATAGCCGTTGACCAGCTTCATCAGGCCGAGCTCGCGAAAGGCGAAGCGGATCTTCGCGTCGAAGGCTTCGCGCCCATAGCCGCGTCCCTGATAACCGTTCGCGATCCAGATGCCGCCGCCACCCGTCCCAGCCGTTCGGTCGACCTTGTTGAGGCTGATCCCGCCGATCACGCGCCGCTCGGATGTGAGTTCGATTGCAAACTCATACGCCGTCGGCTCAGTGCCTGCGCTCGCAATCTGCTGGCATCTCCTGACCCAGTCCTTGGCGTGCACGGCCGAATAGGGGTGAGGGACGAAAGCCAGCCATTTTGCGACCTCGAGGTCGTTCAGACCCAGCGTGAGCTGGTCGATATCTGCCTCGCTCCAGGGGCGCAGAACGAGGCGCGAGGTTTCGATTCTGATGTCCACGGCGTTGCAGCTTTCTGTCTTCGAAGTCACCTAGAGCGGCGGCAGGCCGACCCGCTTCTTGATGGTCGCCAGGGCGAAGTTGGATTCGACCGACTGGACGCATTTCAACCGCGTCATCTTCTGCTTCAGGAAACGCTCATAGCCCTCGATGCCGTCGGCCAGCACCCGCAGCAGATAGTCCTGTGAGCCGGTCATCAGATAGCATTCGGCCACTTCGGGCCAGTTCTCGACCGCCTTCTCGAACTCGGCGATCTGCTCCGTATTCTGCTGGCTGAGCCGGACCGAGACGAAGACACTGAAGGGCAAGCCATAGGCCTTGGGATCGACGATCGCCGAATAGCCCTTGATGACGCCGGTTTCTTCCAGTCGCTTCAATCGGCGCAAACACGGCGTCGGCGACAGGCCGACCTTCTCGGAGAGGTCCTGGTTGGTGATGCGCCCGTCCTCCTGCAGGAGGTGAAGCATGCGGCGGTCGATCGTATCGAGCATGATCTGCTTCTCCGAGCATTCAAACGAGCAGGAAGCTGCAAAATATTGCTCTAGGGCACGGATGATCGTTCATGCAATGGCCTTAGGATCGTCCTAGGCTCACGTCGCGAGGCCGTATTGGCCGGCGAGGAGGCAGTGATGAGCGACGACAACTACCACAAGGACCGGATCGCCAATCGCCGGCTCCATCCCGAGACCCTGATGATGGGCTATGGCTATTCGCCGGCCATGTCGGAAGGCGCGCTCAAGCCGCCGGTCTTCCTGACCTCGACCTTCGTTTTCGAGAACGCCCAGCAGGGCAAGGACTTCTTCGATCTGACCGCCGGCCGCCGCCAGCTCAAGCCGGGCGAGAAGTCGGGCCTGGTCTATTCGCGCTTCAATCATCCTAACATGGAGATCCTCGAGGATCGTCTGGCGATCTGGGACGAGGCCGAGGCCTGCGCCGTCTTTGCCAGCGGCATGGCGGCGATCGCGACGACCTGCTTCGCCTTCCTCAGGCCCGGCGACACCATCGTCCACAGCCGCCCGCTCTACGGCGGCACCGAGACCCTGCTGAAGAACCAGATGGGCGCCTTCGGCGTCACACCCTTCGGCTTCACCGATGGCGTCGACGTCGCGCAGATGCGCAAGGTCGCGCAGGCCGCCGCCGCCAAGGGCCGGGTCGCGATGATCCTGGTCGAGACGCCGGCCAACCCGACCAACGGCCTCGTCGACCTCGCGGCTTGCAAGGCGATCGCCGACGAGCTGGAGAAGTCGCAAGGGCATCGGCCGCCAGTCGTGGTCGACAACACCATGCTCGGCCCGATTTTCCAGAAGCCGCTGAAGCACGGAGCCGACCTGACCTTGCTGTCGCTGACCAAATATGTCGGCGGCCACAGCGATCTCGTCGGCGGTTCGATCAGCGGCTCGAAGGCGCTGGTGCGGCAGGTGAAGAGCTGGCGCGGCTCGCTCGGCACGCAGCTCGACCCGAACTCGTGCTGGATGCTGATGCGCTCGCTCGAGACGCTCGACATCCGCATGCACCGCGCCAACGAGAATGGCCGCAAGGTCGCCGACTATCTGCGCAAGCACCCGAAGATCGCCAAGGTCCACTATCTCGGCGATCTCGCCGAGGGTGACCCGCGCAAGCCCGTCTTCGACCGGCAATGCGTCGAGCCCGGCTCGACCTTTGCCTTCGACGTCAAGGGCGGCGAGAAGGAGGCCTTCGCCGTGCTCGACAATCTCCAGATCATGAAGCTCGCGGTCAGCCTCGGCGGCACCGAAACGCTGGTTTCGCATCCCGCCGCGATGACCCATTCCGGCGTCGCCCGGGAACTGCGCGAGGAGATCGGCCTCACCGACGCGCTGATCCGCATCTCGGTCGGCATCGAGAACATCGAGGACCTGATCTCGGATCTCGCCCAGGCACTCGACGCCGCGTGAGGGCAGGGCGGCGCCGCATCCTCGTTGCGGCGCTCGCCGCCACGCTGCTCGGCGGCCCGGTGTTCGCCGAGCCGCAGACCGAGAGCGTGGCCCAGACCATCTGTCGCCTGATCGAAGGCGCCGCCAAGACGCACGACCTGCCAGTCGCCTTCTTCACGCGCCTGATCTGGCGCGAGAGCAGCTTCCGGCCGAACGTCGTCAGCCCGGCCGGGGCGCAGGGCATCGCCCAGTTCATGCCGGGCACAGCGAATGAGCGCGGTCTCGCCGACCCGTTCGATCCGGAGGCGGCGATCCCGCATTCGGCCGCTTTCCTCGCGGCGCTGAAGAACCAGTTCGGCAATCTCGGCCTCGCTGCCGCCGCCTATAATGGTGGGCCGAACCGCGTTGCGCGCTGGGTCGAGCGCGGCGGCATGCTGCCCTATGAGACGCAGGCCTATGTCCGCTTCATCACCGGCCGACCCGTCGAGGAATGGCGGCTCGGCGCCGGCGAGACGCCACCGCCGGCGACGCGGGAGGAGACCGATTGCCTGGCCACGGTCGCCTCGATCCGCATCACCACGCCGGCCGTGCTGGTCGAGGGCGCCTATGGCCCGTTCGGCGTCCAGCTCGCGGGTAACACCTCGAAGGCGCGCGCCATCGCCTCCTATCAGCGTGTCGCGGCCCGCTTCGCCTCGCTGCTCGCGGGCAAGCCGACCATGATCCTGGGCTCGGCCGTGCCGGGGCGGGGCAGGGGCCGATTCTATCGCGTCAGGCTGCCGGCGCAGAGCCTGCGTGAGGCGACATTGGCCTGCAATCGCCTGCGGCAGGCGGGGGCGGCGTGTCTGGTGCTGCGGAATTGAAGAGCGTCATTCTCGGGCGAAGCGCAGCGCAGACCCGAGAATCTCGTGACGAGAAGGCGCGAAAAGAGCCTCTTCCGGCCTGAGATGCTCGGGTCAAGCCCGAGCATGACGTCAAATCCCAACCCGCCCCCAGCCCGGCAGCTTCAGCGCTGGCCGTTGTAGGTCGAAACCGGCTACCAGCCCGAGCAGATTGATCTCGACCCCCTCGACCCAGCCCAAGGTGACGCCCGCTAGCCCGTAGAGCGAGGCCTGCAGGCCGGTGCGGCTCGGCGTGAGGCCGGCGAAGAGCCCGCTCTCGCGCCAGTCCTTGCCGATCGCGGTCGGCGGCAAAGCACGTCCGAGCTCCGGCACTTCGGCGAGGATGTGCTGGACGAAGCTGTTCGAGTTCGGCCCGGGCCAGGCGGCATACGAGCCGTAGTCGCTGTAGCCATAGCTCTTCACAGCGTCGCGGATGCGCGGGATCAGCGCCCCAGCTGCTTGCCCTTTGATCTCGCCGACCAGCTCCGGGACATTGCCGTACCAGCGGCCATCGGCGACGCGGACATTGACTCGCACAGGATTACCCCAGCCGACGACGTCGAAGCGCGTATAGGCGGGGGCGTCCTTCTCCTTGACCACGATCCAGGAGTGATGGGCGAAGACGCCGCGCCAGCGCCCGACGCGGGCGGCGAAGATGTGGACCGTCGCCTCGGGCGCAATGGCAGGCGCGGGTAGGAGCGCGGCGCTCGACCAGTCGGCGCGGGCCCAGTCGGAGGCCAGCGGTTGCAAATGCCACCAGGCGGCGTGAGTGCCGAGCGGCAGGAGGAAGACGAGCGCGAAGAACAGGAAAAACCGTCGGATCATTCTTTTGCGGAAAATAGGGGCGAGGCGGGGCCGCAACAAGGCGCGACGGAGCGTCGCCGATCACGAAATCGAGGTTGAGGCTTGGCCACAAGCTGTTAGCTTGCCCACGCGAAATCTAAAGGAGGGGCAGATTGCGCACATTGACGTCGGTTATGCATAGGTTGGCGGCTGCGGCAGCTCTCGGGCTTGCTCTGACGGCCGGCCCGGCTGGGGCGCAGGACAACAAGGAACTGCGCATCTTCAACTGGTCGGACTACGTCAATCCGGAGGTGCTCGACGCCTTCAAGAAAGAGACCGGCATCACCGTCGTCTACGACACCTTCGACCAGATGGAGACGGTCGAGACCAAGCTGCTCGCCGGCAAGACCGGCTACGACCTCGTCGTCGTCACCGCCTCCTTCCTGCCCCGGCACATCCCGATCGGTCTCTACACGCCGATCGACACCGCCAAGGTCCCGAACCTCAAGCATGCCTGGCCGGAGATTCAAAAGCGCCTGGCGAAATACGATCCCGGCAACAAGTTCGCCGTGAACTACATGTGGGGCACCACCGGGATCGGCTACAACACCGCCAAGATCAAGGAGCGGCTCGGCAACGACGCCGTGATCGACAGCTGGAGCATCGTCTTCGATCCGGAGAAGCTGAAGAAGCTCTCCAATTGCGGCGTGCACGTGCTCGACGCGGTCGAGGAGATGTTCCCGGCGGCGCTGCGCTATCTCGGGCTCGATCCCGATTCGAAGAACGAGGCCGATCTCAACAAGGCCGGCGAATTGCTGCGCAAGATCCGCCCGCACATCCAGAAATTCCACTCGTCAGAATACATCAACGCGCTCGCCAATGGCGATATCTGCCTGGCAGTCGGCTATTCCGGCGATGTGCTGCAGGCGAAAAAGCGCGCCAGCGAAGCCAAGAACAAGGTCGAGATCGCCTATTCGATCCCGAAGGAAGGCGCGCTGATGTGGTTCGATTCTTTCGTCATCCCGAAGGATGCCGGCAATCAGGACGCGGCGCTGAAGTTCATCGACTTCGTCAACCGGCCGGAGATGGCGGCGAAGAACTCGGACTTCATCCAGTACGCCAACGGCAACATCGCCTCGAAGCCGCTGCTCTCGGCCGAGGTCCGCGACAACCCAGGCATCTATCCGCCGGATGTGGTGATGAGCCGCCTCTACACGATCACGCCCTACGACCAGAAGACGCAGCGGGTGGTCAACCGGCTATGGACCCGCGTCAAGAGCGGCAGGTGAGCAGGCCGGAGGCGGGTGGAAGGCGCGCCTCGCCGGGTAGCGTCCGGCGCGACTTCCAGCCCTGGAACGATCCGACGGCGAAACCGCTGGTCGAGTTCCGCAACGTGACCAAGCGCTTCGGCGCGGTGGTCGCGGTCGACCGGCTCTCGCTTGCGATCCATCAGCGCGAGTTCTTCGCGCTGCTCGGCCCCTCCGGCTGCGGCAAGACCACGCTGATGCGCATGCTCGCCGGCTTCGAGCAGCCCGATGAGGGCGAGATCCTGCTCGACGGCGTCGACATCACCGCCGTGCCGCCGCACAAGCGGCCGGTCAACATGATGTTCCAGTCCTATGCGCTGTTCCCGCACCTCAGCGTCGGCGACAACATCGCCTACGGCCTGAAGCGCGAGGGCTTGCCCAAGGCCGAGATCGCCGCGCGGGTCGAGGCCATGCTTGGGCGCGTTCGCCTGAAGGGCATGGAGAAGCGCCGGCCGGACCAGCTCTCCGGCGGCCAGCGCCAGCGCGTCGCGCTCGCCCGTGCCCTGGTCAAGCAGCCCAAGCTCCTGCTGCTCGACGAGCCTCTGGGCGCACTCGACAAAAAGCTGCGCGAAGAGACGCAATACGAGCTGATGGACCTGCAGGCCGATCTCGGCCTGACCTTCATGGTCGTCACGCACGACCAGGACGAGGCCATGACCATGGCCGACCGCATGGCGGTGATGGATCACGGCCGGCTGCTGCAGATCGCGCCGCCCGACCTGATCTACGAGGCGCCGGCGAGCCGCTTCGTCGCCGAGTTCGTCGGCGACATCAATCTGATCGAGGGCAGGGTCACCGCCGTCGCGGGCGATCTCGTCACGCTGGAGAGCAAGTCCGCCGGCGTGATCGAGCTCGACGAGGATGCGCCGAGCTGCCGCCCGGGCGATGCGATCACCGTGGGCCTTCGCCCCGAGAAGATCGCGCTCAGCCATGACGAGCCCGGGCAGGCCAACAACAAGGTCGCCGGCGAGATCTGGGATATCGGCTATCTCGGCGACATGACCATGGTCCAGGTCATGGTCGGCGGCGATCAGGGCAAGCTCTTCAAGGTCTCGCTGACCAACCGCACAAGGCGGATCGAGCGACCTTTCGCCTGGGAGGACAAGGTCTGGCTCTCCTGGGACGTCGAGGCCGGCATGGTGCTGGCGTCGTGAGCACGCCGGTTCCCCGAAGTAGCGGAACGGGGCGCGGCCTGCTGGTCGCGGCCATTCCCTATCTCTGGCTCGTCGCCTTCTTCCTTGCGCCCTTCGTCATCGTGCTCCGGATCGCGCTCTCGGATGCCGCGACCGACCAGCCGCCCTATGCGCCGCATTTCCCGGGTATCAGTCAGCTTGGCGAGTTCCTCGGCGCGCTCGATCTCGAGAATTTCCGCCTGCTCGGCGACGACCCGCTCTACTGGCAGAGCTATCTTTCCTCGCTACGCATCGCGGCGCTGACCACGCTGATCGCGCTCGCGATCGGTTACCCACTCGCCTATGCGATGGCGCTGGCGCCTAAGCGCTGGCAGGGCATCCTGCTCGTCCTCGTCATCCTGCCCTTCTGGACCTCGTTCCTGATCCGCGTCTACGCCTGGATCGGCATCCTCAGGCCGGACGGCCTGCTCGACATGGCGCTGATGGGGATCGGGCTGACGGCTGAACCCCTGCGCCTGCTCAACACCGATACCGCCGTGCTGATCGGCATGGTCTATTCCTATCTGCCCTTCATGGTGCTGCCGCTGTTCTCGACCTTGCAGAAGCTCGACGGCACCTTGCTGGAGGCGGCCTCCGATCTCGGTGCGACGCCGCTCACCACCTTCCTCACCGTGACCCTGCCGCTGTCCATCCCCGGCATCCTCGCCGGCTCGGCCCTGGTCTTCATTCCGGCGATCGGCGAATTCGTCATCCCCGATCTGCTCGGCGGCTCCGATACGCTGATGGTCGGCAAGGTGCTCTGGAACGAGTTCTTCTCGAACCGCGACTGGCCGCTCGCCTCGGCCGTGGCGATCGTGCTGCTCGTCGTCCTCGTCCTGCCGCTGATGCTGCTGCAACGGGCGAGGGGACAAGGGGAGGGCAGCGTGCGATGAGGCGCTTCGGAGCCTTCCATCTCGCCGCGCTCGTCGCCGGCTTCGCCTTCCTCTATCTGCCGATCGTCGCGCTGATCGCCTATTCCTTCAACGCCTCGCGGCTGGTGACGCTCTGGGGCGGCTTCTCGACCCATTGGTATGGCGCTCTCATGCGCAACCAACCGCTGCTCGACGCGGCCTGGCTGACGATCCGCGTCGCACTGGTCTCGGCGACCTTGGCGACGGTGCTGGGGACGCTGGCCGCGCTGGCGCTGGCGCGCTACCGGGTCTTCGTCGGGCGTACGCTGTTCTCCGGCATGGTGATGGCGCCGCTGGTCATGCCGGAGGTGATCACCGGCCTGTCGCTGCTGCTGCTCTTCGTCGCCGGCGATGTCGAGCGCGGCTACTGGACTGTCATCATCGCCCACGCGACCTTCAGCCTCGGCTTCGCCTGCATCGTCGTGCAGGCCAGGCTCGCCGGCTTCGACCGCTCGCTGGAGGAAGCGGCGCGTGATCTCGGCGCGACCCCGATGGAGACCTTCGCGACGGTGACGCTGCCGCTGATCTGGCCGGCCGTCGCCGCCGCCTGGATGCTCGCCTTCACGCTCTCGCTCGACGATCTCGTCATCGCGAGCTTCACCACCGGGCCGGGGGCGACGACGCTGCCGATGCGGCTCTATTCGGCGATCCGCCTCGGGGTGACGCCCGAGATCAACGCCGCCTGCACGATCATGATCGCGGCGGTGGCGGTCGCGGTGATCGGAGCTTCCTTGCTGATGAAGCGGGACGCGCTGGCGGGGCGGTGAGCTAAACGGACGCTGAACGTCCTGCTCAAAACCGGTTCAGCCCGAGAGAGCGATAGTGCTTGTCAGAGCGGGAAGCCTTTCCGCTCCGGCACAAGGAGACATCACGATGTTTCGCACTCTCGCTTCTGCCGGCCTCATCGCTGCTGCCGCGCTCGGGATCAGCGCGGCAACGCCCAGTAAGGCCGAGGCCGGCGTCCTGATCCAGCAGGCCTATTATGATGGTCCTGGCTATGGCTGGCGTGCGCCGCCGCCACGGGCCTATGGCTACTGGGGCGTGCCGCGCTGGCGCCGCCACTATGACGGCCCGCGCTTCTATGGCCCACCGCCGCCCCCGCCGCCGCGGTACTATCATCGCTGGCGCGGCGGTTGGTGACCCCTGAGATCGAGCGAAGCGCGGCGGATCATTCCGCCGCGCTTTTCTGCGTGTAGCCGAGGCGCTGGTTGAGCTCTTCGAGCAGTTTTTCGGCCGCATCGGCGATGACGGTGCCGGGCGGGAAGATCGCGCTGGCGCCGGCCGCGATCAGGGCGTCGAAATCCTGCGGCGGGATCACGCCGCCGACGACGATCATGATGTCCGGCCGGCCGGCTTTGGCGAGCGCGCCTTTGAGCTCCGGCACCAGCGTGAGGTGGCCGGCAGCCAGCGAAGAAACGCCGACGATGTGGACGTCGTTCTCAACCGCCTGGCGCGCTGCCTCGTCCGGGGTCGCGAAGAGTGGCCCGATGTCGACGTCGAAGCCGAGATCGGCGAAGGCTGAGGCGATCACCTTCTGGCCGCGATCATGGCCGTCCTGGCCCATCTTGGCGACGAGGATGCGCGGACGGCGGCCATCCGCCTCCTCGAAGGCCTCGCACATCAATTGCACGCGCGTCACGGCAGGGTTCATCTCGCCGACCTCCCGCTTATAGACGCCCGAGATCGCCTTGATCTCGGCACGGTGGCGCCCGAACACCTTCTCCATCGCCAGCGAAATCTCGCCGACGGTCGCCTTGGCCCGCGCTGCCTTGACGGCGAGGTCGAGCAGGTTGCCGCCGCCTTGGGCGCCATTGGTCAGCGCGGTCAACGCTGCCTGTGTCTCGCTCTCGTTGCGCTCGGCCTTGAGCCGCCGGAGCTTGTCGAGCTGCTGGGCACGGACCGAGGCGTTGTCGACCTTGAGCACGTCGATCGCCGCCTCGTTCTCCGGCTTGTAGATGTTGACCCCAATGATCGATTGCTGGCGTCCGTCGATGCGCGCCTGCGTCTTGGCGGCGGCCTCCTCGATGCGCAGCTTGGGAATGCCGGCCTCGATCGCCTTGGCCATGCCGCCGAGCGCCTCGACTTCCCTGATATGGCCCCAGGCCTTGGCGGCGAGCTCGGCGGTGAGCCGCTCGACATAATAGGAGCCGCCCCAGGGATCGATGATGCGGTTGGTGCCGCTCTCCTGTTGCAGCACGATCTGGGTATTGCGGGCGATGCGGGCGGAGAAGTCGGTCGGCAGCGCCAGCGCCTCATCGAGCGCGTTGGTGTGCAGCGACTGGGTGTGCCCCTGCGTCGCTGCCATCGCCTCGATCATGGTGCGTGGCACGTTGTTGAACACGTCCTGCGCCGTCAGCGACCAGCCGGAAGTCTGGCAATGGGTGCGCAAGGGCAGCGACTTTTCGTTCTGCGCCCCGAAATCCTTGACCAGCTTGGCCCAGATCAGCCGGGCCGCCCGCAGCTTCGCCACCTCCATGAAAAAGTTCATGCCGATGGCCCAGAAGAAGGAGAGCCGCGGTGCGAAGACGTCGACGCCGAGGCCTGCCTGCTGGCCGGCGCGGATGTACTCGACGCCGTCGGCGAGGGTGTAGCCGAGCTCCAGGTCCTGCGTCGCCCCGGCCTCCTGCATGTGGTAGCCGGAGATCGAGATCGAGTTGAACTTCGGCATGTTCGCCGAGGTGTAGGCGAAGATGTCGCCGATGATCCGCATCGAGGGCGAGGGCGGGTAGATATAGGTGTTGCGGACCATGAACTCCTTGAGGATGTCGTTCTGGATGGTCCCCGAGAGCTTGGCCGCCGGCACGCCCTGTTCTTCCGCCGCGACGATGTAGAGCGCCAGAACCGGCAGGACGGCGCCGTTCATCGTCATCGACACGCTCATCTGGTCGAGCGGGATGCCGGAGAACAGCGTGCGCATGTCGTAGATCGAGTCGATCGCGACGCCGGCCATGCCGACATCGCCGCCGACGCGCGGATGGTCGCTATCATAGCCGCGATGGGTGGCGAGATCGAAGGCGACCGACAGGCCCTTCTGCCCGGCGGCGAGGTTACGCCGGTAGAAGGCGTTCGAGTCTTCCGCCGTGGAGAAGCCGGCATATTGCCGGATCGTCCAGGGCTGGTTGACGTACATGGTCGGGTAGGGGCCGCGCAGATAGGGCGCGATGCCCGGCAGCGTGTCGACGAAGGGCAGGCCGTCGCGGTCGGCGGCCGTGTAAAGCGGCTTGACCGGGATGTCTTCCGGCGTCTGCCAGAGCTCGCCCGAGCTCTGCGGGGCAGTGGCGGTCGCTGCCGTATCGGCGAAGGCGAGCTTCGTGAAATCCGGGATCGCGGTCATGGCTTGCTCCCGTCGGGTCTGTCCCACCAATGGTGGAAATGATGCACTGGTCCGTGGCCGTGGCCAACCTTGACCGTGTCCGAGGCCGCGATCGCGGCTGAGATGTAGCGCTTGGCCAGCGCCACTGCCTCGTTGAGGGCGATGCCATGGGCGAGGCCCGAGGCGATCGCCGAGGACAGCGTGCAGCCGGTGCCGTGGGTGTTCTGGGTGGCGATGCGCGGCGCGACCAGGCGCTCGCGGCGGCCGTCCTTGCCGATCAGGATATCGACGCTGTCGTCGCCCGTGCCGTGCCCGCCCTTGACCAGCACATTGGCCGGGCCGAGCGCGAGCAGCGCCTCGGCCTGCTCGGCCGCGGCCTCCTCGGTCTCCGCCATGGCAGTTTCAAGCAGGGCAGCCGCCTCGGGCAGGTTCGGCGTGACGATGGTGCAGAGCGGCAGCAGGCGACGCTTCAGCGCCTCGATCGCATCTTCCTGCAGGAGGCGCCCGCCGGAGGCCGCGATCATTACCGGATCGAGCACGATGTTCTTGGCGCTGTGGCGCTCCAGCCCGTCCGCGACGGTCTCGATCAGCTCGGTGGTAGCGAGCATGCCGATCTTGACCGCATCGACCTGGAGGTCATCGAAGACGGCGTCGATCTGCGCGGCGACGAAAGTGGCCGGCACCGGATGGATCGCCGTCACCGCCGTGGTGTTCTGCGCGGTCAGCGCAACGATGACGCTGGCGCCATAGACCTGATGCGCGGCGAAGGTCTTGAGGTCGGCCTGGATGCCGGCGCCGCCGCTGGAGTCGGAGCCGGCGATGGTGAGGGCGATCGGCATGATCATCCCTTGCTGGTGCTGACAGGGGATATGGCGATCGCCAGCGCATCCTGCAGCACGGCGATGGCGTCGCCGCCGGCGAAGACGAAGTTCGTCACACCGGCTTCGCGCAGCGCCGCTTCCTGCTCGCCCGGACGGCCGGCGAGCCAGACCGTCGCGCCGGCTGCAATCAAAGCCGTCGCAGCCGGGACCGCCTCGGCGGCATAGCTCTCGTCGGAACCGCAGAGGCAGGCGAGCTTCGCCCCCGAAGCGCGGAAGGCCGCGACGAGCGCGTCGAGATCGGTTGCGCCGGCCTTGGCGAAGCCGTCGCCGGAGGGCGCGGCAATGCCGCCGGCCTCGAACAGGTTGCGGGCGAAACCCGAGCGGGCGGTGAAGCCGGCGATCGGTCCCAGCGTGGCGAGGAAGGCTTTCGGCCGTTCGCCGGCAGCTTCTGCGATGTCGGCGCTGGCGCGCAGCGCTTCGAACGGCTCGGCCAGGCGAGTGCTCGGCAACGACTCAACGGTAATCGCATCACCGCTCGTATCGCTACTGGGTGCGGCTGCCGGCGGCGGCGCCAGCACCGACACTGACGCTTCCGACAGGTTTGGAAACTCGCTCGTGCCGGTGATCGGTTCGCGCCGCGTCGCGATCGCTTTGGCCCGGGCGTCGCGCTCGCGCGCCAGCCCCTTCTGGATATGGCCGTTGGCGAGTGCGCCGACGATGCCGGTAAGGCCGTTGGCACTCTCGGCCTCGAGGTCCTGAAACTTGCGCCAGCCCTGTTCGCAGAGCGCCTGTGTCAGCGATTCGAAGCCGCCGGCTCCGGCGGCCGGATCGGCGACGCGCCAGAGATTGGCTTCTTCGAGAAGGATCAGTTGAGTATTCCGCGCAATGCGCCGGGCGAAGCCGTCGGGCAGGCCGAGCGCTGCGGTGAAGGGTTGCACGCCGATCGAATCCGCGCCGCCGACTCCGGCGGAGAAAGCTGCGATGGTGCCGCGCAACAGGTTCACCCAGGGATCGCGCCGGGTCAGCGAGCGCCAGGCGGTCTCGGCATGAATGAGGACGGGCTTCGGTTCGAGCCCGCAGGCGCGCTGCACCCGGTCCCAGAGCAGGCGCGCGGCGCGCAATTTGGCGACGGTGACGAACTCGTCGGCATCGGCGACGAGGGTGAAGGAGATGGCATCGCGGGCGTCCGCGAGCGCCAGCCCCTCGGCCTCCAGCAGGCGCAGATAAGTCACGGCTGTCGCCAGTACGGCGCCGAGTTCCTGCGCCTCGGTTGCGCCGGCCTCGTGCCAGATCCGGCCATCGGCGGCGAGGAAGGGGCCGGCGAAGCCGCGCCCCTTCAGATTGGCGATGGTCTCGGCAATGTGTTTGCCGAGCTCGGGCAATTGCACTGCGAGCGCGCCCGAGCTTGCGAGCACGCCGATCGGCTCCATGCCGAAATCGATCTGGAGTGAGGAGGGGGCATGGCCGCGCTTTTCGGCCAGATCGGCCAGCAGCAATGCGTGCTTGCGCCCACCGGGCGCTGGATCGAGGCGCAGGCGGACGAGGTCGAGCATGACGCCGTCAAGCGCCGTGTCTAGTGCATCCACGGAGGTCGCGGTCAGTCCGAAGCCGCGCGCTGCGGGCGCGCCGGCGAAGCTCAGGCTGAGGGAATCGGCTCCGCCTTCCAGCTCGGCGAGGGCGAGTTTCGCCGCTTCAGCCGCATCCGGATGATCGACCCGTGCCGCGACGCGCCAGCGTCCGGCTTCCGCGCGCAGCGGGCGTGCGCTTTGCGCGGCCGCAGCCTCGTAGAGCGGCTCGATCCGAACGCCGTCTGTGGTACGCCCGACCAGCTTCTTCTCGAAATCGGCGCCCTTCAGCACCTTGTCGACCGCTGCGCGCCATTGCGCTTCGCCGGGCGTGGGGAAAGCGTCCATGAAGGGCAGGTCGGCGAGGACTGTCGAGGTCATCAGCAACGAACTCCTTGCATGCGTTCCTCCTGCCATTCCTGTCAGGCGGTCGAACACACGCCAGTTGGCGGCCCATTGTGCAACCGCGAAGTCCTGATTGCCATGGCTCGGCGCGAACGCAAATGCCCCCTTGGTCGGAAAGCCGTGCCGAAATGCCTATCCCCGCGACAGGGAACTCCTATGCCTGCAAACAAAAACGCCGCCCGATAGGGGCGGCGTTACCATACTTCGTGGGGATGGTTCGGCTCAGACGAACTGGCCGAGGCCCGGGATCGCGCCGACGATTGCGCCCATCGTGTCCTCGCCCGCCTTCTCGCGGCCGACCGCGAACATCTCCTTCGAGACGCTCTGGATCTGGCCCATCGAAAGGCCCGCGCCCATCAGCTGGCCGCCGAGCGCCATCACGCCGCCGCCACCGCCCATCATGCCGCCGATGGTGCCGAGCAGGCCGCCCTTGGCGCCGCCTTCGGCGTCGGCAAGCTCTTGCGCGCCAGGCAGCGCCGCCATCAACTGGCCGATCTCGGCCGCCGGACCTTCCTTCTGCAGGAAAGCGAGGATGATGCCGATCGCCTTCTGCGCCAGCGACTGGTCGAGGCCGGAAGCGGCCATGATGCGGGAGATCAGTTCATCCATCGTGCGGTCCTCTGGTGTTGAGCCTTCTGGTGCTCTGAAGATAGTTTACACATAAACTATCTTGGATGGAAGCGATCTTCATGCTTCCGCCCAACTTCTCGTTTCGCTACACCGTTTCCACGACCTTATGGCAACGGAGCAGGCGCGACCATGGCGGATGACGGCACGATCCTGATCGGCAAGAGCGAGAAGCCGGAGGTGCTGCTGCTCAAGCTCGCCAACCGCCACGGCCTCGTCACCGGCGCGACCGGCACCGGCAAGACGGTGACGCTGCAGGTGCTGGCGGAAGGGTTTGCGAAGCACGGCGTGCCGGTCTTCGCCGCCGACATCAAGGGCGATCTTTCCGGCATCGCCGCACCCGGCAATTCCAAGCCTCCCTTCGTCAAGCGCGCGCAGGAGCTCGGGCTGAAATACGAGCCCGACCAGTTCACCACCGTGTTCTGGGACGTGTTCGGCGAGCAGGGCCACCCGGTCCGCGCCACCATCTCGGAGATGGGGCCGCTGCTGCTGGCGCGCCTGCTCGACCTCAACGACACCCAGGAAGGCGTGCTCAACATCGCCTTCCGCATCGCCGACGAGCAGAAGCTGCTGCTGCTCGACCTCAAGGACCTGCGCGCGATCCTCAGCTTCATCGCGGAGAACGCGCAGGAGCTGACGACCAAATACGGCAACGTCACCTCCGCCTCGGTCGGCACCATCCAGCGCGCGCTGCTCGTGCTGGAGAACCAGAAGGGCGACCTGTTCTTCGGCGAGCCGGCGCTCGACATCAACGATCTGATGAAGACCGATCGCGACGGCCGCGGCGTCATCAACATCATGGCCGCCGACAAGCTGATGGCCAATCCGCGGCTCTACGCCACCTTCCTGCTCTGGCTGCTCTCGGAGCTGTTCGAGCAGCTGCCGGAGGTCGGCGATCTCGACAAGCCCAAGCTGGTCTTCTTCTTCGACGAGGCGCATCTGCTCTTCAACGGCGCGCCCAAGGCGCTGCTGACGGCGGTCGAGCAGGTCGTGCGCCTGATCCGCTCCAAGGGCGTCGGCGTCTATTTCGTCACGCAGAACCCGCTCGACATCCCCGACACCGTGCTGGCTCAGCTCGGCAACCGCGTCCAGCACGCCTTGCGCGCCTTCACCCCGCGCGACCAGAAGGCAGTTCGGGCCGCCGCCGAGACCTTCCGGCAGAACCCGAAGATCAACACCGAGCAGGCGATCACCCAGCTGGCGGTCGGCGAGGCCTTGGTCTCGACGCTGGAAGGCAAGGGTTCGCCGACCATGGTCGAGCGCTGCCTGATCGCTCCGCCGATGGCGCAGGTCGGTCCGATCACGCCGCAGGAGCGGGCGCAGTGCATGCGCGACTCCGGCTTCACCGGCAAATACGACACCATGGTCGATCGTGAGTCGGCCTATGAGGCGCTGATGAAGCGCAAGGGGATGAATGCCGACGGCTCGCCGGTCGAAGCCTCGACCGAAGGTGGCGGCGGCATCCTCGACACGATCGGGGGCTGGCTCGGCGGTCCGAAGGAGCGCCCGAAGACCGGCCCGGGCTCGCGCGGCGGGCCGCTGCCGCAGAGCATGGCCGAGAAGGTCATCACCTCGGCGGCGCGCTCGGCCGCGACCACGATCGGCCGGCAGGTCGGCCAGGCGATCCTGCGCGGCGTGCTCGGGAGCCTCACCGGCGGGCGGCGGTAATCAAGCTGCCGTCATGCGCGCGGACGGCTGGCATCCGGCGCGCGACTGGGCATGATGGCGCCACCGGAATCAGCCTCCAGTGAGCGCCCATGTCCCAGCTTTCCGCCATTCTCTCCCGCCTCGACGCCGATCTTGACGCTTCGCTGGCCCGTCTTTCCTCCTGGCTCGAAATCCCCTCGATCGGAACCGATCCGGCTTTCAATCCGCAGACGCGCGAGGCGGCCGAATGGCTGCGGGCCGATCTCGAAGGCCTTGGTTTCAAGGCCGAATTGCGCGAGACCGGCGGCCACCCGGTCGTGCTCGCCCATCGGCCCAAGCCCGGCGCGCCGCATGCGCTGTTCTATGGCCACTACGACGTTCAGCCGGTCGATCCGCTCGAGCTCTGGGACAACGACCCGTTCAAGCCGGTCGTCAAGGAGATCGAGCCGGGGCGCAAGGCGATCCTCGCCCGGGGCGCCTGCGACGACAAAGGTCAGGTGATGACCTTCATCGAGGCGATCCGCGCCACGCTCGCCGAGACCGGCGACCTGCCGATCGGCCTCACCATCCTGGTCGAAGGCGAGGAGGAATCCGGCTCGGTCAACCTGCCGGGCTTCATCAAGGCCAATGCCGCCGAGCTGAAAGCCGATTTCGCATTGGTTTGCGACACCGGCATGTGGGACCGCGTCACGCCGCTGATCACCTCGACCCTGCGCGGCATGGTCTATCAGGAGGTGCGCCTGAGCGCGGCCGACCGCGACCTGCATTCCGGCCTGTTCGGCGGCGCTGCCGCAAATCCGATCCATGTGCTGACCAAGATCGTCGCCGAGATCCATGACGAGACCGGCCGGATCACCATTCCCGGCTTCTATGACGGCGTGCACGAGCCGACCAATGCACAGAAGGCCGAATGGGCCGATCTCAACCTGACCGAGAAGGAATTCCTCGGCCAGATCGGGCTGAAGCACTCGATCGGCGAGAAGGGCCGCATGCTGATCGAGCAGATCCAGTCGCGCCCGACCTGCGACGTCAACGGCATCTGGGGCGGCTATACCGGCGAGGGTTCGAAGACCGTCATCCCCGCCAAGGCCTCGGCCAAGGTTTCCTTCCGCCTCGTCGGCGACCAGGACCCGGCCAAGATCGCCGCCGCCTTCCACCAGTTCGTGCGCGAGCGCCTGCCCGAGGACGTCACCGCCGAGTTCATCAGCCATTCCGGCTCGCCGGCGTTGGCGGTTCCGGTCGATTCCCCCGTCCTGCAGAAAGCGCGCAAGGCGCTCGCCGAGGAATGGGGCGGTCGCGTCGTCTCGATCGGTAGCGGCGGCTCGATTCCCGTGGGCGGCGATTTCAAGCGCACGCTCGGCTTGGATACGCTCTTCGTCGGCTTCGGCCTCGACGACGACCGCGTCCATTCGCCGAACGAGAAATACGATCTCTCCTCCTTCCACAAGGGCCAGCGCTCCTGGGCCCGTATCTTGCAAGAACTCGCCTCATGAAATCCGTCTGTGTCTTCTGCGGTTCGAGCCCGGGCCATGATCCCGTCCATGCCGAGGGCGCCCGCGCCATGGGCACCGCCATCGCCAAACGTGGCCTGACGCTGGTCTATGGCGGCGGCGCCGTCGGCCTGATGGGCATCGTCGCCAATGCTGCGCTCGAGGCCGGCGGCGAGGTCCATGGCGTGATCCCGCGGGCGCTGCGCGAGAAGGAGGTCGGCCACAACAAGCTGACCCGGCTCGAAGTGGTCGAGACCATGCACATCCGCAAGGCGCGCATGGCCGAGCTCTCCGACGGCTTCATCGCCATGTCCGGCGGCATCGGCACCTTCGAGGAGATCTTCGAGATCTGGACCTGGAGCCAGCTCGGCATCCACGGCAAGCCGCTCGGTTTCCTCAACATCGACGGCTTCTACGACGCGCTCGCCGCCTTCCTCGACAACACGACCAAGGCCGGCTTCATGTGGCAGGCCCATCGCGACATGGCGATGATGGAGACCGACCCGGCCGCGCTGCTGGACAAGATGGAGGCCTACAAGCCTCAGACTCAGATCAAATGGGTGGAGAAGACGGAGGTTTGATTGCCTTCCGTGGGATAGGAATTTTGTCCTTGACATCGTAACGCTGATCGGGTAGAGATCAGGAACGCTCACGAATTGCGCCTGAGACGAACGAAGCCGCCGCGCTGCCCAGCCGGCGGCTTTTGCGTGTCCGGGCCGAGCCGAGGTTTGCCGATGACCGACGAGAGTGACAAGAGCGCCCCGGCTCGGACGGCGGCGAAGCGCAAGCCTGCACGGAGCGGCGGCCGCAAGGCCGTGATCAGCAAGCTCTGGAAGGCGGCGCAGACGCAGCTCGAAGCGCATGAGGCGCATCTGGCCGAATTGCCGGCCGGCACCGCCGCGAGCGAAACCGACGCCAAGACGCTGGCGACGCTGGCTCGCACCGTGCGCGAGCTGGTCGCGCTGGATTCTGCCGCAGCGGGGGAGGGAGGAAAGGCCGAGGATGAGCCCAGCCCCGCCGAAGGATTGCGCCGGGTCGATGAGCTGCGACGAGAGCTGGCACGACGCATGGAACGCCTTATCGCCGATCATACAGGCGAAGCTGTTCCTCAAGCTGCTGCCGGACCTGGCGCCAGAGCTGGTTAGGCTCGCCGATCAGGAATGGACCTACTACGGACGGCCTGACCAGAAATCCCGCCGCCTGCCGCCCTGGTGGACCTGGCTCGTTCTCGGTGGACGCGGTGCTGGCAAGACCAGGACCGGTGCCGAATGGGTCAAGGGCATGGCGCTGGGGCTCGCCCCGATCGCCAGCGAGCCCGTTGGCCGCATCGCCCTCGTCGGCGAAACGCAGGCGCAGGTCCGCGACGTGATGATCGAGGGCGTCTCCGGTCTGCTCGCGATCCATCATCGCTGGGAGAAGCCGGTCTGGTCGCCGTCGCGGCGCCGGGTCGAATGGGGCAATGGCGCGATCGCGCAGGTCTTCACCGCCGAGGACCCGGAAGGTCTGCGCGGGCCGCAATTCGGGGCCGCCTGGTCCGACGAGCTGGCGAAATGGCCGAACCTTCAGGAGACCTGGGACATGCTGCAGCTCGGCCTGAGGCTCGGCGATAGGCCGAGGCAGGTGGTGACCACGACGCCGCGTCCGCTGCCATTGATCAAGCGGCTGCTCGACGACCCGCGCGTCGCAGTCAGCCGGGCGGCGACCCGCGCCAACCGCTTCAACCTGGCGCAGAGCTTCCTCGACAGCGTGCACCAGGCCTATGGCGGCACCCGGCTCGGCCGGCAGGAACTCGAAGGCGAGATCGTCGAGGAGAGCGCCGACGCCCTCTGGAGCCGGGCGCTGATCGAGGGATGCCGCGAGCGCGAGGCGCCGGCGCTGGCGCGGATCGTCGTGGCGATCGATCCGCCGGCGTCTTCGTCGAAGCGGGCGGATAGCTGTGGGCTGGTCGCGGCGGGGATCGATCGCGACGGCATCGGCCATGTCCTGGCTGATGCGACGCTCGCTGGCGCCAAGCCGCATGAATGGGCGGCTGCCGCCGTTGCGCTCTATCGCCGGCTGGAAGCGGATGCGCTGGTCGTCGAGGTCAACCAGGGCGGCGAGATGGCGGGAAGCGTCATCCGCGAGGTCGATCCGGGCGCGCCAGTGACGCCGGTCAGGGCCTCGCGCGGGAAATTCCTGCGGGCCGAGCCGGTGGCGGCGCTTTATGCGCAGGGCCGGGTGCGCCATGCCGGCGCCTTTCCCGCGCTTGAAGATGAGATGTGTGACTTCGGCCCGACCGGCCTGAGCTCCGGCCGCTCGCCCGACCGGCTCGATGCGCTGGTCTGGGCGCTGACGCATCTGATGCTCGGGCCGAAGGGCCGGCCGCGGGTGAGGGGGCTGTAGCGCCCGACCATCGCAACAACAGCGAGAAATCCATGCTCAATTTCCTTCGCAGCCTGCGCGGCCTTGCCGCGCCGGAACAGAAGCGCTCGCGCGTCGGGCCGCTGATCGCCCTTCACGAGGCCGGCCGCCCGGTCTGGACGCCGCGCGACTATGGCGCCCTGGCGCGCGAGGGCTATCAACGCAATCCGGTGGTACATCGCTGCGTTCGCCTGATCGCCGAGGCGGCGGCGCAGACCCAGTTGATCGCCAAGGTCGGCGGGCGCGAGATGCCGGAGCATCCGGCGCTGGCGCTGATCGAGCGGCCGAATCCGCGCCAGGGCGGCATCGCCTTTCGCGAGATGCTCTATGGCCACCTGCTCGTCGCCGGAAACGCCTATGTCGAGGCGGCGAGCATCGGCCGTGAGCCGCGCGAACTCTATTCGCTCCGGCCCGACCGGATGCGCGTCGTGCCCGGCCACGACGGCTGGCCGGAGGCCTATGATTACACCGTCGGCGCCCAGACCATCCGCTTCCGACAGGACGAGGGCGCGCTGCCGCCGATCCTGCATCTGTCGCTGTTCCATCCCGTCGACGATCATTACGGCCTCTCGCCGGTCGAGGCGGCGGCCTGCTCGCTCGACGTCCACAACGCCGCCGGCGCCTGGCACAAGGCGCTGCTCGACAATGCGGCAAGGCCCTCCGGTGCCCTGGTTTATGACGGGCCGGAAGGCGGTACGCTGACCGAGGCGCAGTTCGAGCGGCTGAAGCAGGAGTTGGAGGACGGTTTCCAGGGCGCGCGCAATGCCGGGCGCCCGCTGCTGCTTGAAGGCGGACTCGACTGGAAGCCGCTGTCATTGTCGCCGGCCGAGCTCGATTTCGTCGCGGCCAAGGGCGTCGCTGCGCGCGAGATCGCGCTCGCCTTCGGCGTGCCGCCGCTGCTGCTTGGGCTGCCCGGCGACAACACCCATGCCAATTTCGCCGAGGCCAACCGTGCCTTCTGGCGCCAGACGTTGATCCCGCTGGTCCGGCGCACGGCGCAGTCGCTGGCGCAATGGCTCGGCCCGGCCTTCGGCGATGCGCTCACCCTCGAGCCCGATCTCGATGCGGTGGAGGCGCTGGCGGAGGAGCGGGAATCGCTTTGGCGGCGGGTCTCCGCCGCCGGCTTCCTCAACGAGGACGAGAAACGCGAGGCGGTCGGTTACGGCCGCCGGGAGGTGTCGTCATGAGCCCGTTCGACGAAGCCGCGGCGGGGATCGTCTCACGCGGCGATCTCGGCCATCTCGCGCTGCTGCTCTGGGCCTTCTGCGCCTCGGGGCTCTCGCTGTTTTCCCTTCGTGAGCTGATCGCCGCCAACCGGCGCTTCGATGAGTTCGTACGCGAATTCGCCCGCTTCAACGCCCGCTACGAGGGAGGGGATTCATGAGCAAGTCCGGTGGCAAATCGCCGCCCAGGCCGGCTCCGGCAGCGGTCAGGTCGGGCGTGGCTGTGCCGCGCCCCGGCCGCCCGCCGCGCGAGGTGTTCGGCCGCTTCTTCGAGACGCTCGGGCAGCTCGACGCCAATGGTCGCGGCGGGCGGGGAGGAGCGCGATGAGAACCGTTTCTCCCCGTTATCCCGCTCTGGCGCGGGAGGCCAAGTTCCTGGCGCAGCCGCTGGCCCGGATCGAGCCGGACGGCGCCTTCGAGGGCTATGCCAGCCTGTTCCGCATCGCCGATCTCGGCAAGGACGTGGTCGAGCCCGGCGCCTTCCGCGACAGCCTCGCCCGCCGTGGCGCGAGCGGCATCAGGATGCTCTGGCAGCATGACCCGACACAGCCGATCGGCCGCTGGCTCGAATTGCGCGAGGATTCACGCGGGCTTTATGTCCGTGGACGGCTCTCGCTCGCCGTGGCGCGGGCCCGCGAGCTGCATGCGCTGATGCGCGACGGCGCCGTCGACGGGCTCTCGATCGGCTTCCGCTCGCAGCGCGCCCGTAGCGAGCCGCGCAGCGGGCTGCGCCGGCTGGAGAAGGTCGACCTCTGGGAGATCTCGCTCGTCACCTTCCCGATGCTGCCGCAGGCAAGGGTCAGCGCCGTCAAGGCGCTGCGCCCTCCCAGCCTTGCCGCCTTTGCCTGAACCAACCTGAAGCCGCAGAACCACAGGAGAACCCATGACTGCGCTGAACCAGGCTCCCGAGACCAAGGCGACCGGCGAGGCCGCCGCCATCTATGACGATCTGCGCTATACGCTGGAGGCCTATCGCGCCACCAATGACGAGCGCCTGGCCGAGCTCGAAACCCGCATGGGCGGCGACGTGCTGACCGGCGAGAAGCTCGCCCGCCTCGACGACGCGCTCGACGAGACCCGCCGCCGGCTCGACCGGCTGAGCCTCGACCGCAGCCGCCCAGCTCTGGGCACGAGCGACGAGCGCGATCCGGCCGTGGCCGAGCACAAGGCCGCCTTCGCGTCCTACGTCCGCCATGGCGAGGCGACCGGATTGAAGCGGCTCGAAGCCAAGGCGCTCTCGGCCGGTTCCGGCCCGGATGGCGGCTATCTCGCGCCTTCGACAGTCGAAGGCGAGATCCTGCGCCGCCTGGCCGCGGTGTCGCCGATCCGCTCGATCGCGACGGTGCGCACCATCTCCTCCGGCACCTACAAGAAGGCGTTCTCGACCACCGGACCGGCCTCCGGCTGGGTGGCCGAGACGGCGGCGCGGCCGCAGACCGGCACGCCGACGCTGGCCGAGCTCTCCTTCCCGGCGATGGAGCTCTACGCCATGCCGGCGGCGACGCAGACCCTGCTCGACGACGCCATCGTCGACATCGACCAGTGGATCGCCGAGGAGGTCGAGAGTGCCTTCGCCGAGCAGGAGGGCGCGGCCTTCGTCAATGGTGACGGCGTCGACAAGCCCAAAGGCTTCCTGGCCTATCCGACCGTCGCCGACGCCAGCTGGAGCTGGGGCAATATCGGCACGCTGAAGACCGGTGTCGCCGGCGCCTTCGCCGCCTCGAACCCGTCCGACATCCTGGTCGATCTCGTCTATGCGCTGAAGGCCGGCTACCGCCAGAACGCCAGCTTCGTGATGAACCGCAAGACGCAGGCCGCGGTGCGCAAGTTCAAGGACTCGACGGGTCAGTATCTCTGGCAGCCGCCGGCCGCGGCGGGCGCACAGGCGACGCTGCTGGGCTTCCCTGTCGTCGAGGCCGAGGACATGCCGAACATCGCGACGGACTCGGTCTCGATCGCTTTCGGCGACTTCCGCCGCGGCTATCTGGTCGTCGACCGGGCGGGCGTGCGCATCCTGCGCGATCCCTATTCCGCCAAGCCGCATGTGCTGTTCTATACGACCAAGCGCGTCGGCGGCGGCGTGCAGGACTTCGCCGCGATCAAGGGGCTGAAGTTCTCGGCCTGATCCGGATCAGCGGCCGAACCACCAGCTGTAGCTTGCGTTCGGGCGTGCGCTCTCGCGCGCCTGACGCGGCTCGTCGCCATAGTTGAGCAGACGCTCGCTCGCCTCGGAAATCCAGGCGCGGTGGTCATTGATCGGGGTGATCGCGGTGAAGCCGCCGCAGATCAGCTTGACGCGCGAACTCAAGGGGCCACTCGACCAGGAGACGATCCCGACGAGATCGCGCGATCCGGCTGGACCACGCAAAACCGGCCCGCCTGAATCGCCGCGGCAGGCCCCGGCGCCGAGGACCTCACCTCGGTTCTCGGTGTCGACCGCGACCTTGACCGTGTTTGCCGTGGTGTAGTTGCCGGCGTTGATCAGGGTCACCTCGCGCAATGTGCGCGCGGTCTTCTTGTTGTGTTCGGATGCGAGGCCGAAGCCGGCCATGGTCACGGTTTCGCCCTGCCACAACCCGCTGCCGAGCGTCAGTGGCTGGATGTCGGCGGGTAGCGGCGCGGCGAGACGCAGCAGCGCGAGGTCCGCGCCCGGCTGGGTGCGTGGCGTCGTGCCGGGGACGAAAGTCGGGTGCGGCAGGACAGCCGCCACGGCATGAGTGCGGTTGCGGAAGCGCTTGTCGAGGCTGATCACGCGCACCGAACCGCCGGTCATCAGGCAATGCGCTGCGGTGAGCACGAGCTCGGAGGAGATCGCTGCGCCGGAGCAGAGTTCGCCGCGGCTGGTCTCGACTCGCAAGGTCGAGGCCCGCGCGCCATCGACCGCGCGCGATTGCACGCCGCCGACGACGGCCTGGGCCGGCCCGGTCATCTGTAGGCCGGCGCAAAAAGCCGCCGCGATGGTTACGGCGCGCTTCGAAGAGGTCATGGTCGAGGCCATCATTGCCATGGAGCCAGTCTATGGTTTGCTGCGGCGCAGTCCAGTGGTCTTCGCGCCTGCGGAGAATCAGGGGGCTGCGATCCAGCTGGCGCCCTCGCCCCAGCCGGACAAGGTGCGGTCGATCCAGCCGCGTTGGGGCGCGACCAGCACGCCCTGGCTGAGCAGGCCGCATTGCTTGCCGGACGGTCCGGTCGACCAACTGGAGACCGCTACGACGCCATCCGATTCGGCGACGATGGGCCCGCCGGAATCGCCCTGGCAGGCGCCGGCGCCCAGCCGCTTGCCGCCGGTCGCCGGATCGGACGCCCAGAGCAGAATCTTGCCGGGGCCGTAAGGCTCGACTGTGGCAAGCGAGGCAGAGCGATAGGTGCCGGTCGTCTTTGCATCGCCTTCGCGGGCGACGCCATACCCTGACAACGTCACCGGCGATCCGGCGCGCGGCAGGCCGCCGTCGACCAAGGTCGCGGTCGAGAAACGCGCTGGTAGAGGCGCCGCGAGCCTGACCAGCGCGAGGTCGATCGAGCGCTGCCGGTTTGTGACGGATTTGGCGTTGAACTCGGGGTGAAGCGCGATCGTCGCCGGCTCGACCAGAACCGGCTCGCCGCCCTCGCGCCAGTGGACACGCAGGTCGACGCGGGAATCGGCGCAGTGAGCCGCGGTGAGGATCACGCGGCGCGACAGGACGATGCCGGTGCAGACGCCGCCGCGCGCATTGAGGACCATCACGGTCGCGCTGGCGATTGGGCCGCCTTCGCGCCCGCCGACCACAGCCGAGGCGGGCCAGGGGGCGGCAAATACCGCTGCCAAGGCCACCAGTCCAATCGCCGTTCTGACACGCATCGAGCCGCCTCCGCTGTCGGGCCGGGCTCGATAGCGCATCGGCGGTGCCGTTCAAACCGGAAAAGAGGAGAGGCCATGACGCCGATCGCCCTGACGCCGCCGGCCATCGAGCCGGTCTCGCTGTCGGAAGCCAAAGATTTCCTGCGGATCATCGTCGATGATGAAGACGAATTGCTCGGCACCTTGATCACAGCGGCGCGGCTGATGATCGAGGCCGCCTCCGGGCGCCTGCTGATCGAGCAGGGCTGGCGAATCGTTCTCGATGTCTGGCCGCAGGGCGGTGAGATTCGCTTGCCGCTCTCGCCACTGCGCAGCCTTACGGCCGCCCGCGTCCATCCCGCTGCGGGCGCTGCCGAGATCGTTGCTTCGGCCTCGCTTGCTCTGGCCGAGGGCTCTGATCCACCGCTGATCAAGGTTGCAGGTCCTGTTCCGGCGCCCGGCCGCGCTTACGCTGCGATCGAGATCGATCTCGTCGCCGGCTTCGGCGCGACGCGTGATGCGGTGCCTGCGCCGCTGCGCCAGGCGGTGCTCAGGTTGGCCTGCCGCTGGTTCGAGCATCGCGGCGACGTGGTCAGCCGCGACGCGGTGCGACTGCCGGCCGAGATCGCGGCCTTCGTCGCTCCCTTTCGCCGGGTGAGGCTGTGATGCCTCGCGAGACATCGAAAGGCCGTCGTCCGGTCGGTGCGCTGCGTCGCCGTCTGCTGCTGGAAGCGCCTGTCGAGACGCCGGATGGCGCCGGCGGGCAGCTCACCGGCTTCGAGACGGTCGCTGCCGTGTGGGCTCAGGTCGAGTGGCTTTCGGGTAATGAGCGCTGGCGCGGCGAGCGGCCCGAGCAGGCTGCGAGCTACCGTGTCACCCTGCGCTGGCGCGCCGATCTCGATGCCGGCCAGCGCCTGCGCGATGGTGACCAGGTCTTCGACATCAAGGCGGTCGGCGATCCCGATGACGGCCGCCGGCGCCTCGTCTGCCTGGTCGAGGAGGTCAGCCGATGAGCGACGCCATCCTGCCGCTGCGGCGCGTCATCCAAGCGCATCTCTCCGGCGATGCCGGGCTGACGGCGTTGATCGGCGCCGGCCGCATCTATGACGAGCCGCCGCGCGCCCAGAACGGACTCTACGTCGTCCATGGCGAGGTTATGGCCGAGGACTGGTCGACCGGCAGCGATCGCGGCTGTGAGCAGAAGCTCTCCCTCGTCGTCTGGGCTGGCGAGAGCGCCTCCTCGCGCAAAGCGCTCGAGGCAGCCGCCCGGATCGCCGCGAGTCTGGAAGGAGCTGTCCTCGCGCCGGACGGACACCGGTTGGTCAATCTCAGCTGGCTGTCCTCGAAGCTGGCGCGCGATCCCAAAACCCATCTGCCGACGGTGACGCTGACCTTCCGGGCCGTCACCGAGACGCTCTGACCCGCACGAAAGGACCGCTCAATGCCTGCCCAGAAAGGCAAGGACCTCTTGCTCAAGGCTGCCGATGCCGGCGGCACCTTCATAACCGTTGCGGGCCTGCGCGCCCGCCAGATCGCCTTCAACGCCGAGGCGGTCGACGTCACCCACGCCGAGTCGGCCGGGCGCTGGCGCGAACTGCTGGCCGGCGCCGGAATGCGCCGCGCCAGCATCAGCGGCGCGGGCATCTTCAAGGACGAGGCATCCGACGCGCTGGTGCGCCAGATCTTCTTCGACGGCACGATCCGCGACTGGCAGGTGATCGTGCCGGATTTCGGCGTGATCACCGGGCCGTTTCAGCTCTCGACGCTCGAATATCGCGGCGACCATGCCGCCGAGGTCACTTTCGAGCTCTCGCTGGAATCGGCGGGCCAGCTCTCCTTCACGCTCGCCTGAGGGGAGTCCGCATGGTCAATCGTTACAGGGGCGAGGTCGCCCTGATGGTCGAGGGGCGGGCGCTGCCGATGCGGCTCACCCTCGGCGCGCTTGCCGAGCTCGAGAGCGCGTTCTCGGTCGAGAACCTGCCGGCGCTGGGCGAGCGTTTCGCCGCGGGCCGGCTCTCGGCACGCGACATCGCCAGGATCCTGGCTGCCGGGTTGCGTGGAGGTGGCAGCATTCTGACCGCGGACGAGATCGCAGCGCTGCCTTTCGATGGTGGCCTCAACGGCGCCATCGCCGCCGCGATCGCGCTGCTCGACGCGACCTTCGCTCCGGCGGGGCAGGGAACGGAAGTCCGCCCTCCGCTGCCGCCGGCGGCCTAGGTGCTCCGGCGGCAATTCCTTTTCCCTGGCGCGAGGTGATGGCCTTCGGGCTCGGGCGTTTGCGCTGGACACCGGACGCCTTCTGGGCCGCCAGCCCGCGCGAGATCCTCGCCGCGATCGAGGCCTATCGGCCGCCATCGGCGCTCGACCCCCCAACGCGTCCGATGCTCGATGCGTTGATGCGAGCCCATCCGGACCCGATTTCCTGTGACGATGATTGGAAAGGCCGCATCGATGGCTGACGAAGGTGATTCTCTTTCATTCGATTTCGGCGGCCTGCGCACGCTGAACACGCTGACCCAGAGCTTGAGCAAGGCGGCGCAGTCCTTCGGCAAGTCGATCACCTCCGCTTTCGCCAGCGGCATCGTCGAAGGCAAGCGCTTCGAGGACGTGCTGCGCAGCATCGGCACCTCGCTCACGCAAACCTTGCTGAAGTCGGCACTGAAGCCATTGCAAGGTGTGATTTCGAGTTGGCTTGGCTCCGGCGTCAACAGTCTGGCCGGACTCTTTTCCGGCGGGATCGGCGGCGGTGGCGGCCCGCCCGTGACTTTCTTCGCCGATGGCGGCGTCGTCGCCACGCCGTCTTATTTCGCCATGGGGCGCGGGCTCGGAGTGATGGGCGAACGCGGCGCAGAGGCGATCATGCCTCTCTCGCGCGGCCCTGATGGCAAGCTCGGGGTGCGAGCGGCCGGTGGCAGCGAGCGGCGCCCCGTCAGCGTCACCGTTCAGGTTTCGACGCCCGATGCCGATAGCTTCCGCCGCTCGGAGGCGCAGGTCTCGGCCGCCATCGCCCGCGCCGTGGCCCGCGGCAACCGGGCTCTTTGACCCTCAGCACCATGGCAGGAGAGGCGGCATGAGCGGCTTCCATGAGGTGCGCTTCCCGACGGGAATCGCCCGCGGCGCCCGCGGCGGGCCGGAGAGACTGACCCAGGTGGTGACCCTGGCTTCGGGCCGGGAGGTTCGCAACAGCCGCTGGGCCCATTCACGGCGACGCTACGATGCCGGCTTCGGCATCCGCACGCTCGATGCGCTCGGCGAGGTCGTCGCCTTCTTCGAGGAGCGGCGCGGCCGGCTCTACGGTTTCCGCTGGCGCGACCAGCTCGACTGGAAGAGCTGTGCGCCCTCGGCGACGCCCGCGGCGAGCGATCAGCAGATCGGAGTGGGCGATGGCGCGACCCGGGCCTTCCAGCTCTGCAAACTTTATGGCGGCCTGCATGCGCCCTATGTCCGCCGCATCAGCAAGCCGGTTGCCGGTACGGTGCTGATCGCGCTCGACGGCGTGGTGCAGGCACAGCCGACGGCTGTCTCCTGCGATCACGCCACGGGGCAGGTCACCTTCGCCTCCGGCCATGCCCCGTCTGTGGGCGCCGTCGTCAGCGCCGGCTTTGCCTTCGACGTACCCGTGCGCTTCGACGCCGACATGATCGAGGTCGATCTGTCGGCTTTCGAGGCGGGCGACATCCCCAAGATCCCGATCGTCGAGATCGCCGATTAAAGGCTTTGCCATGCGGACATTATCCCCCGAACTCGCCGCGCATGTCGCGGGCGAGGCGACGACGCTGTGCCGCTGCTGGAGTCTGACCCGCCGGGATGGCGCGGTGTTGGGCTTCACCGATCATGACCGCGATCTTGGTTTCGACAGCATTCTGTTCCGCGCGAATGCCGGCCTCGAAGCCGCCGAATCCAGTTCCGAACTCGGCTTCGCAACTAGCGGCGGCGAGGTGCTCGGAGCCCTGGCCGCGAGCGGGCTGAGCGAGGCGGACCTGTCACGCGGCCTATTCGACGATGCTCGTATCTCGCTCTGGCTGGTCAATTGGGCCGATCCCAGCCAGCGCACCTTGCTGGAAGCCGGCTTCGTCGGGGAGGTGAAGCGCAGCGACAGCCATTTCACCGCCGAGATGCGGGGGCTTGGCAAGGCCTTCGACGAAGAGCGTGGCCGGCTCTACACGGCGAGCTGCTCCGCCGATCTGGGAGATGCCCGCTGCGGTGTCACTCCGGGGGCCTCATCGGCGACCGTTGCGGCGACCGATGGACGGCTGTCGATCACGGCCCACGCGCTGTCTGGCCATGCCGATGGACATTTCAGCGGCGGCCGGCTCGTCTTCACCGCGGGCGACAATACCGGCTTCGCCACCGAGATTCGCAGCCACCGCACGGATGGAGGAACCGCCGCGCTGCAGCTCTGGCAGGCGACGCCGCGGCCGATCGCCGTCGGCGACGCTTTCACGGCCCAGGCCGGTTGTGACAAGCGCTTTGCCACCTGCAGGGACAAGTTCGGCAACGGCGTCAACTTTCGCGGCTTCCCCCATCTTCCCGGCAACGACTTCATCATCGGCGGCACCGGGGCCGGTAGTCCCGGCGCAGGGCCGTTCGATGGCGGGAGCCTGTTCCGATGACGGGCCGCGATACGACACGCGAGCGGATCCTCGCAGCCGCGCGTACCTGGCTTGGCACGCCCTATCATCATCAGGCGTCATTGCGTGGGGTGGGGTGTGATTGCCTTGGCCTGGTGCGCGGCATCTGGCGCGATCTCTACGGGAGCGAGCCCGAGCCGACGCCCCCCTATTCGCCCTATTGGGCACAGCAGGGAGGGGGCGAGACGCTGGCGTGGGCCGCAGAGCGGCATCTGCATCCGACCGCCGTCGAAGCCGTCTTGCCGGGCGATGTCCTGCTCTTCCGTTGGCGGATGCACCTGCCGGCGGCTCACTGCGCCATCCTCATCGAACCCGATCGCATCCTGCACGCCCATGATGGCGCTGCGGTCGGCGAGGTCGCCTTCACCAGCTGGTGGCGCCGCCATCTCAGCCATGCCTTCGCCTTTCCGGAGCTCGACGCCTGATGGCCACGCTTGTTCTGCAGGTTGCCGGTTCGGTTCTCGGTGCTGCCGTTGGCGGGCCGTTCGGCGCAATCCTGGGCCGCTCGCTGGGCGCGCTCGCGGGCGCCAGGCTAGACCAGGGGCTGTTCGGCAGCGGTG
This sequence comes from Rhizobiales bacterium 2SD, assembly GCA_005502805.1. Classification (GTDB taxonomy): domain Bacteria; phylum Pseudomonadota; class Alphaproteobacteria; order Rhizobiales; family Beijerinckiaceae; genus Allobosea. The sequence goes on from SCMY01000008.1 coordinate 51,268, forward strand.
GCGGCACGCGCATCGTCGAGGGGCCTCGCCTCAAGGAGATCGACGGCATCGCCTCGACCGAAGGGGCGCCGATCCCGCGCGTCTATGGCAGAGTCAGGCTCGGGGGCCAGCTGATCTGGGCGACGCGCTTCGAGGAGGAGGTGACGACCACCGTCACCCGGACCAAAGCCGGTGGCAAGGGCGGGCAGAAGGCGCAGAAGACCTACGAGACGACCTACAGCTACTACGCCAACCTCGCAGTCGCGATCTGCGAGGGACCGATCGCCTTCGTTCGCCGCATCTGGGCCGATGGGCGCGAGGTCGATTTCAACGCCGTGACCCTTCGGATTCATCGCGGTTTCGAGAACCAGGAGCCCGATCCGCTGATCGCTGCCAAGGAGGCCGGTGCCGCCCCGGCCTATCGCGGCGCGGCCTATGTCGTGTTCGAGCGCTTTCCGCTCGCTGCCTACGGCAATCGCGTGCCGCAGTTCTCCTTCGAGATGGTGCGTGTGGTGCCGGGCCTGGGCGAGATGATCCGTGCCGTGACGCTGATCCCCGGCGCGAGCGAGTTCGTCTATCATCCGACCTTGGTCAGCCAGGAGCCCGAGGCCGGCGTCACCATCGCCGAGAACCGCCACCAGCTGCACAGCGCAAGCGATGTCGATGGCGCCGTCGGCCATCTGCTGGCGCTCTGCCCGAATCTGCGGCGCATCTCGCTCGTCGTCAGCTGGTTCGGCGACGATCTGCGGGCCGGGCACTGCACCATCGCGCCGCGCGTCGAGATCGCCGAGAAGAATACGCCCGATATGCTTTGGTCCGTCGCCGGCCTCGACCGCGCAGGCACGCGCCTGGTCAGCCAGTCGAGCGGCCGGCCCGCCTATGGCGGTACGCCGTCGGACGGGAGCGTGATTGCACTGATCCGGCGCTTGCGCCTCGTCTACGGGATCGAGGTGGTACTCTACCCCTTCGTGATGATGGATGTACCAACCGACAATGCGCTGATCGACCCTCATACCGGCAACGCCTCCCAGCCGCCCTATCCCTGGCGCGGCCGTATCACGTGCTCACCGGCTCCGGGCCAATCCGGCTCGCCGGACGGCACGTCGGTGGCGGGGGAGCAGATCGAGAGTTTTCTCGGCACCGCGGCGGCCGCCGATTTCTCGCTCGACGGCGAAGAAGTCGTCTGTGCCGTGCCAGGCGAGTGGAGCTTCCGGCGGGCGGTGCTTCACGCGGCGATGCTAGCCAAGGCCGCCGGCGGCGTCGAAGGGTTCATCATCGGTTCCGAGCTGGTCGGGTTGACCCGCGTGCGCGCGGCTCCGGGCTCCTACCCGATGGTCGACGGGCTGGTCGCGCTTGCGGCTGAGGTCCGCGCCATCCTCCCGGCTCCGACAAAGCTGGTCTATGCCGCCGACTGGACCGAATACGGCGCCCATGCGCGCGATGGCGGGCACGAACTCCGCTTCCCACTCGACCCGCTTTGGGCGAGTCCGCATATCGACGCGATCGGTATCGATTATTACGCACCGCTCTCCGACTGGCGCGACACGCCGGATCATGCCGATCTCGCTATCGCTCGCGGCTCCGCCGACGTCGATTATCTGCGAAGCGGCCTGACCTCCGGCGAGGGCTATGACTGGCACTATGCCGATCTCGCCGGCCGCCAGGCCCAGATGCGCCAGCCGATCACGGATGCGGCTTTCGGCAAGCCTTGGGCGTTTCGGCAAAAGGATTTGCCGAACTGGTGGTTGAACGAGCATGTCGAACGGTTGGGCGGCGCCGAGATCGGAGCGACCGGCTGGTCGCCAGGCTCGAAGCCGATCTGGCTGACCGAGATCGGCCTGCCAGCGGTGGACAAGGGTGGCAATTCACCGAACGTCTTTCCCGATCCGAAATCGATCGATGGCGGCTATCCCCATTTCTCGACGAGGGCGCGCGATGATCTCGTTCAGGCTCGCGGCCTGGAGGCGATCCTCTCAGGCTTCGATCCCGCGCTCCCGGGCTTCGAGCCGCAGCGCAATCCGATCTCGCCTTCGCTCGGTTTCCGCATGGTCGACCCGGCCAACATCTTCGTCTGGACCTGGGACGCCAGGCCGTTTCCGGCGTTCCCCGATCTGATCTCGGTCTGGACCGACGGAGCGAACTATCAGACTGGTCATTGGATCAACGGCCGCCTCGAAGGCGCGACGCTCGACCGGCTGGTACGGGCGATCCTGGCCGACTACGGACTGCCGACCCCGGACGAAATCGCCATCGACGGTTTCGTCGACGGCTATGTCCTCGATCGGCCGATTTCGGCGCGGCAGGCAATGGAGCCGCTCTCGCAAACCTTCGGCTTCGACGCCGTCATGTCTTCCGGAAGACTCACGTTTCGCGGGCGCGCCGCCACCGTCGCGCAGATGCTCTCCGCGAATGATCTGGTGCTCGACCGCGACGGCCAGCCCTATGAGTTGCGCCGGGCAGAGGAAAGCGAGCTGCCGCGCGAGCTGCGGCTGATCCATGTCGATGGGAACAACGACTACCGCCAGGTCGCTGCCCGCTCGCGGCGCCTTGCCGGGGCGGCACGGCGTGAGAACGCTCTCGAACTGCCGGTGGTCACGCGCAGAGCCGAAGGCCAGCGCCTTGCCGATCAGCGGCTTCAGGAGATCTGGGCGGGCCGTGAGACGCTTGAGCTCGAATTGTCGCCGCGTTGCATAGCCCTGGAGGCCGGGGATGTTGTCTCGCTCGATGTGGCCGGCCAACTGCGCCTGTTCCGACTGACGCGCATCAGCGACGGTCAGACGCGACGAGCCAGCGCCCGCTCGGTCGAGCCGGCCATCTATCGCGGCGCGACCCTGGGCGTGGACGAAGAGCCTCGGCCAAGGGTGATCCCCCGGATCGCAGGACGTCCGGATGCGGTGATCCTAGACATGCCCATCGCACGGGAGAATCCCCCGCCTTTGCAATGCCTCGCGGCGTTCGCCGACCCCTGGCCCGGGGGGCTCGCGATCTGGCGCGCTGCCGAAGGCACGCCGTTCGTGCTGGCTGGCGTCGTCGCCATCCCGTCGATCATGGGTGAAACGCTGAATCCGCTCCTACCCGGGCCGCTCTGGAGGATCGACCGGCAGGCCACGCTCGATGTCCGTCTGCGTGGCGGCAGCCTTGCCGCGGTCTCGCTGGAGGAGGCGCTCGCCGGCGCCAACGCGCTCGCCCTGAGCGACGCGGCAGGGGAGGTCGAAATTCTGACTGCAGCACGGGTCGAGCTGATTGGTCCGCGGACATTTCGACTGTCACAGCTGGTACGCGGACTCGGTGGCTCCGAACCGATGGCTGCGCGGACATTGGCTGCCGGGGCGCGCGTGATCGTACTCGACGGGGCGGCGGTCCCACTGACGACGAGCCTTGACGATGCCGGCCGGCATCTGCGCTATCGGGTTGGCCCGCTCGACGCCGATGTCGCCTCCGGATCGATGCGCGAACTCTCCACGACGATAGGAACCGCGCCATTGCGCCCACTCGCGCCGGTCCGCGTCCAGGCTCGGCGCCTCTTGTCGGGGATCGCGTTGAGTTGGATCCGGCGCAGCCGCATCGACGGCGATTCCTGGGACGCGGTCGAGATCCCGCTCGGCGAAGAGATCGAACGCTACCAAGTGACGATTCGCGCTGGCGGCAGCGTGCGCCGGATCGTGGAGGTCGGCACGCCAGCGATGCTCTACGCGTCGGCAGAGGAGATCGCTGATTTTGGCGGCCCGCAGGCACAGCTCGACATCGAGCTCGCGCAGCTCAGCACCGCAGCTGGCCTCGGATTGGCTCGGCGTGGACTCGTCACGGTTCGTTGAGCTAGCCTCACGCTGATGTTCATGGCGCATTCACGCGTACCGGGCTAGCCCAATGGCGATGATGCTGCTCGACCCCAACGTCGCGATTCTCGCACTCGTGATCGCCACCGCTTCGCCGGTGGAGACGGTCGATGCGCCGCAGCCGATCTCGTGCCTGTCCGCCGAAGCCACGCGCGAAGCCGTGTCGGACGGCAAGGTCATGCAGCCCGCCGCCGCGTCGCGCCATGCCCGCGAGGCGGCGCCCGGCGAAGTCCTGCGGATCAGGCTCTGCCGCCAGGGCGACGAGTTCGTCTACGTGGTGACGACGATGAAGCGCGATGGCCGCGTCGCCCGGGTCACGCTCGACGGCGCCTCGGGCAAGGTGGCGGATATCCGCTAGTTCAGCTATTCCCCGTTCCTTGATCCGCCAATCGGAGAAAAGCCGCCGTGCGACTGCTCGTCGTCGAGGACGACAAGGACCTCAACCGCCAGATCGTCAATGCACTGGAGAACGCCGGCTATGCCGTCGACAAGGCTTTCGACGGCGAGGAAGGACTCTATCTCGGTGAGACCGAGCCCTATGACGCGGTGATCCTCGATCTCGGCCTGCCCAAGGTTGACGGCGTCGCCGTGTTGCAGGGCTGGCGCCGGGCTGGAAAGACCATGCCGGTCTTGATCCTGACGGCGCGCGATCGCTGGAGCGACAAGGTCTCGGGCTTCGACGCAGGCGCTGATGACTATGTCGTCAAACCGTTCCACATCGAGGAACTGCTGGCCCGCGTCCGCGCCTTGCTGCGTCGTGCCGCTGGCCACGCGACCGCCGAGCTGATCTGTGGTCCCGTCCGGCTCGACACGCGCGCCAGCCGCGTCGTCGTTGACGGCAACCCGGTCAAGCTGACCTCGCACGAATACCGGTTGCTCGCCTACCTCATGCATCACCAGGGCCGCGTTGTCTCGCGCACCGAGCTGGTGGAGCACCTCTACGACCAGGATTTCGACCGCGATTCCAATACGATCGAGGTCTTCGTCGGCCGCCTGCGCAAGAAGCTCGGCGTCGACGTCATCGAGACCGTGCGCGGTCTCGGCTATATCGCTGCCGCGAAATCCTGAGGCCGTCATGCCGGTCACGCGGCAGCGCTTCTCGCTCGGCGCCCGGCTTTTCATCTCGGCCGCCATCTGCTGCGCGCTGGTGCTGATCCTGGCCGGCTTCGGCCTGACCACCTTCTATCGCCGCTCGGCCGAGCGCGGTTTCGACGAGCGCCTCAGCGTCTACATCAAGGAGCTGGTCGCTGATCTTGCGGCTCCGCCCGAGGCTGAGCGTCAGGCGATCGGTGATCTCGGCGAACCGCGCTTCGATCTGCCATTGTCCGGCTGGTACTGGCAGATCATCAGGCTCGACGGCGAACGCCCGAGCGTGCGCACGTCGCGCTCCCTCGTCGGCGGACAGCTGCCTAAATTGCTGGATCAGAACCTGCAGACGAATGCGCGCGGCCTGCGCGAGAGTTATGTCTCCGGCCCGGACGAGCGGCGTCTGCGCGTGCTCGAACGCGAGATCGATGTCGGCGAAGATGGCCGCTTCACGGTCGGCGTCGCTGCGCCGGCTGACGAGATCGAGGGCGACATCCGCGATTTTCGCTTCGCCCTGACCCTGACCTTCCTCTTCCTCGGCCTCGCCCTCGTCGCATCGACCATCGCCCAGGTCCGCTTCGGCCTGCGTCCGCTGGCGCGTTTGCGCGCCGCCGTGGGCACGGTGCGCACGGGTGAAAGTACGCGTATCGCCGGGCGCTATCCGCCGGATCTGGCCCCCCTCGCAGGCGAGCTCAATCAGTTGATCGACGCCAACCGCGAGATCCTGGAGCGCGCGCGTACCCAGGTCGGCAACCTTGCCCATGCTCTCAAGACGCCGCTCAGCGTGATGCAGAACGAGGCCGAAGCCGGACAGGGCGTCCTGTCCCAGACCGTCCGCCACCAGACGGCGATCATGCGCGATCAGGTGCAGTACTACCTTGATCGAGCCCGGGCCGCCGCTTTGTCCGGCGCGCTCGGCGGCATCTGCGAGATCTCGCCATCGCTCGATGCGTTGATCCGCACCTTCGAGAAGATCGCGCAGGGCAGGGCGATCGAGGGCAGCCATACTGTTCCCGCCGCCACCCGATTTCGTGGCGAGAAGCAGGATTTCGAGGAAATGCTCGGCAATCTTCTCGACAACGCCTTCAAATGGGCGCGAACCGAGGTGAGAGTCAGCCAGGCGCCCGAAAGCGAGACGCCGGAAGGGCGCCTTGTCCTGCTGATCGAAGACGATGGCCCCGGCCTTCCCGACGACGCCATGGCCGAAGTCCTCAAGCGCGGCCGCAGGCTCGACGAGACGACGCCGGGCTCCGGCCTCGGGCTCTCGATCGTCGTCGACCTCGCCAAACTCTACGGTGGAGGCCTCTCGTTGGAGCGTTCGCCGCTGGGAGGTCTCAAGGCCCGGCTCGTCCTGCCAGCGGTCTGACGCCGCATTGCCCGCGTGACCCTTTGTCGCCATCTTCGGACATGAACCGGTACCTTCGAACAGCTATGAACGGCGAATGCTGATCTGGATCATCTTCGCAGCCATGACCGGGGCTGCGGTCATGGCTGTGCTCTGGCCGCTCGGCCGCCGGGCGCCGGCGCTCTCCGCCGACACGGCCGGGGCGACCGCGCTCTACCGCGCCCAGCTCGCCGAGATCGACCGCGATCTCGGCCGCAAGCTGATCGGCTCGGTGGAGGCCGATGCGGCCAAGGCTGAGGCTGCGCGCCGGTTGCTGCGCGAGACGGCAACGGAAACGATGCCGGCCGGCGAGAGCGAGCCGGCGCTGCGTCGGCGCCGCGCGGCGTCCGCCATCGCGCTGTCCTGCGTGCCCCTGCTGGCACTGCTGATCTATGGCGCCTATGGCTCGCCTATGGTTCCGGATCAGCCCCTCGCCGCGCGGATGAAGGGTAATCCGGCTCAGGATTTCGAACTGGCGCTGGCGCGCATCGAGGCGCACCTCGCCGCGAACCCCACCGACGGCAAGGGCTGGAACGTGCTTGCCCCGGTCTATCTCCGGCAGGGCCGTTTCGACGATGCCGCGAAGGCCTTCGCCAATGCGATCCGCTATGACGGTGCCACCACCGAACGGCTAGGCGGCCAGGCCGAGGCGCAGCTCCTCGCTGCCGGCGGCGTCGTCACGGCAGCAGCGCGCGAGAGCCTCGCCGAGGCGCTGAAGCTCGATCCGGCCAATCCGCGCGCCCGGTTCTTCCTGGCGATAGCACAGGAGCAGGACGGGCAGGTGCCGACAGCGATCGCGTCGCTCAAGGCCCTGCTCGCGGATGCGCCGGCCGATGCGCCCTGGGCCGCGACGGTACGGGCCCGTCTTGAAGGGCTGGAACGTTCATCCGCTCCGGCCGACGCGATCGCGAGCCTGCCCGAAGCCGAACGCATGGGGGCGATTCGCGGTATGGTCGAGAGCCTTGCCGCGCGGCTCGCCGAAGGCGGGGGCAGCCTCGCCGACTGGTCGCGCCTGATCCGCTCGCAGGCGGTCCTGGGTGAGCGCGAGGCCGCGCAAAAATCGCTCTCCACGGCTCGCCAGCGCCTGGCACCCGATCAGGCGGCTGCGTCCGCTCTCGACGGCCTGCGCAGCGAACTCGGCCTGCAGGAGGCCGCACCATGACCATTCAGGCCGGCATCCCAGCCACGCCGCCGCGCAAGCGCTTGACCCGCAAGCAGCGCCGCCTCGTCGTCATCGCCTCGGCCGGCGTCGTCCTCGGGCTCGCCGCCGGCCTCGTCGCCTATGCGCTGCGGGATTCGATCGTCTTCTTCTACGGTCCGACCGAGGTCGTCGAGAAGGGCCTCGCGCCCGGCACCCGCTTGCGCCTTGGCGGCCTGGTCGAAACCGGCTCGGTCGAGCGTGGAGCCAATCAGCGCGTCAACTTCGCTGTTACCGACGGCAAGACCAGGACCATGGTCAGCTATACGGGCCTGCTGCCCGATCTCTTCCGTGAAGGGCAGGGCGTGGTCACCGAGGGCGTGCTGGAAGGACCGGGGCGGTTCCGCGCCGATTCCGTCCTCGCCAAGCATGACGAGACCTACATGCCGCGCGAAGTCGCCGACGCGCTCAAGAAGCAGGGCCATTGGCAGCCCGGCGAAACCAAGCCCGGCGCGCCCGCAGCGCCGGTCACGAAATAGGGCCGCACCTGTGTTCGTCGAGATCGGTCATTTCGCCCTGGCATTGGCGCTCGGTGTCGCGGTCGTCCAGACGGTCGTGCCGCTCTGGGGCGTGGCCCGGAACGATCCCGCCTTGGCCTCGGTCGGCCCGGCAGCGGCGATCGCCAGCTTCCTTCTGGTGGCGCTCTCGTTCGGCTGTCTGGTGATGTCCTATGCGACATCTGATTTCTCGGTCGAGAACGTTGCGGCCAACTCCCATTCGACGCAGCCGTTGATCTACAAGCTGACCGCGACCTGGGGAAACCATGAGGGCTCGATGCTGCTCTGGGTCCTCATCCTCGTACTGTTCGGTGCCCTGGTCGCGCTCTCGCGCCGCTCGCTGCCGCCGAAGCTGCGGGCCGGCACGCTTGCGGCGCAGGGCAGTGTCAGCGTCGCTTTCCTTGCCTTCACGCTGCTGACTTCCAACCCGTTCCGGCGGCTAGTCCCGGCGCCGGGGGAGGGGCAGGACCTCAACCCGATCCTGCAGGACCTCGGCCTCGCGATCCATCCGCCGCTGCTTTATGTCGGCTATGTCGGCTTCTCGATCACCTATGCCTTCGCCGTCGCGGCGCTGATCGAGGGCAAGATCGACGCGGTCTGGGCCCGCGCCGTCCGGCCTTGGACCTTGTTGGCCTGGACCTTCCTGACCCTCGGCATCGCCATGGGCTCCTACTGGGCCTACTACGAGCTCGGCTGGGGCGGCTGGTGGTTCTGGGACCCGGTCGAGAACGCCTCCCTGATGCCCTGGCTCGCCGGCACGGCGCTGATCCATTCGACCGTGGTGATGGAGAAGCGCGACGCGCTCAAGGTCTGGACGATCCTGCTTGCCATCCTGACCTTCTCCCTCTCGCTGCTCGGCACCTTCATCGTCCGCTCCGGCGTGCTGACCTCGGTCCACTCCTTCGCCAGCGACCCGCAGCGCGGCCTGTTCATCCTCGGCATCCTGATCGCCTTCATCGGCGGCTCGCTGGCGCTGTTCGCCTGGCGGGCGCCGCTCCTGAAGCAGGGCGGCCTGTTCGCGCCGGTCTCGCGGGAGAGCGCGCTCGTCGTCAACAACCTGTTCCTGGCGACGGCCTGCGCCACCGTCTTCATCGGCACGCTCTATCCGCTCGTGCTGGAGATGGTCACCGGCGACAAGATCTCGGTCGGTCCGCCCTTCTTCAACGCCACCTTCGTGCCGCTGCTGGTGCCGCTGCTGCTGTTGTTGCCGATCGGCCAGACGCTGGCTTGGAAGCGCGGCGATCTGCTCGGCGCCGCCCAGCGGGCGCAGGTCGCTTTCGGTGTCGGCGTCGTCACCTCCTTGGTGATCTTCGCCTTCGTCCGCGGCGGCCCGGTATTGGCGCCGCTCGGCATCGGCCTCGGCGTCTTCCTCGTCGTCGGAGCGTTCTGGGAGGTCGGCGAGCGAGTCGTCGGCCGCGCCAGCGGCGCCTCCGCCATGCTGTCGCGGGCGAAAGGCCTGCCGCGCTCGGCCTGGGGCACCGCACTCGGCCATGCCGGCGTCGGCATCAGCGTGATCGGCATCGCCGCGGTAGCCTGGGGCACCGAGTCGATCGGCATGCTCAAGGTCGGCGAGAGCCTGACCAGCGGCCGCTATACCGCGACGCTGGAGGCTGTGACGCCGCGCACCGGGCCGAACTATCGTGAGGACGCGGCCCGTTTCCGCATCGTCGCCGATGGCCGCGAGCTCAAGCCGGTCGAGGCGATGAAGCGCATCTATACGGCCCGGGCCATGCCGACGACCGAGGCCGGCATCCGCACCGTCGGGCTCGGGCAGGCCTATATCAGCCTGGGCGAGCCCGACGCCAGCGGAGCGATTGCGGTCAAGCTGCACGACAAGCCGCTGATCCTGCTGATCTGGATCGGCGCGCTGGTGATGGCGGCAGGTGGCGCGCTCTCGCTGACCGACCGGCGCTTCCGCCTGGCCGCGCCACGACGCACGGCGGCGCCGGCCGCGATGCCGCAGGCGGCTGAGTGACTCTGATGCGTGCCATTCCGCTTCTCCTCGCTGCGCTGCTGGTCCTGTCGACACCGGTTCTCGCCGTGCAGCCGAACGAGGTGCTGAAGGATCAGGTTCTGGAGCAGCGCGCGCGGCAGATTTCCTCCGGTCTGCGTTGCCTGGTCTGCCAGAACCAGTCGATCGACGATTCCGACGCGCCGCTCGCCAAGGATCTGCGCGTCCTCGTCCGGGAGCGATTGACCGCTGGCGACAGCGACAAGGGGGTGATCGATTTCGTCGTAGCCCGCTATGGCGATTTCGTCCTGCTGCGCCCGCCGATGAATGCGCGCACGATCGCGCTCTGGGCAGCGCCCTTTCTGATCGTGCTGTTCGGCTCTGCTTTCCTCTGGCGCCGGCGCAACCGCGCGGCGGCGGCTGCCGTCACGTTGACGGCCGAAGAGCAGCGCCGGCTCGACGACCTGCTACGTGACGAGCGCGGCTGACGGCGCGCCAACCTTACAAAACTGTCATCACCGGGCGAAATCCGGGTAAGGCGCCGCCCGTCATGGTTCACCTCACGAAGCAGGGAAGGCCCTGCCTCCCGCATCCAGGTGAGAACCATGACCACCCAAGAGAACAACACTCCCGAGACCACTACCCGCGCCCCGGCCACCGCTCGCTCGATCCTGAAGCGCGGCGCCCTCGTCGCCGGCGCCGCGACGCTGAGCATCGGCCTGATGGCCGGCCTCGCCGACAATTTCCTCAACACGCACGGCGCCGCCAATGCGCAGCCGGTCCAGCTCTCGGGCCTGCAGCAGACGCAGCTGCCGTCGTTCGCCGACGTCGTCGATCGGGTCAAGCCCGCGGTCGTCTCCGTCCGCGTCAAGGCCAAGGTTGTCGCCAGCGCCAATGACGAGGGCGGCCCGGCCGGCATCGAAGGCCTGCCTCCCGGTCATCCGCTCGAGCGCTTCCTCCGCCGCTTCGGCGAGGAGGGCATGGGCCCGCGCGGGCCGCAGCAGCAGCCGCGCCTCCAGCTCTCGCAGGGCTCTGGCTTCTTCATCAGCCAGGACGGCTATGTCGTCACCAACAACCACGTCGTCGCCAATGCGGCTGAGGTCCAGCTCGTCACCGATAGCGGCAAGACGCTCTCGGCCAAGGTGATCGGCACCGACCCGCGCACCGATCTGGCGCTGCTCAAGGTCAACGAATCCGGCAACTACCCCTTCGTCCAGCTCGCCTCGGGCAAGCCGCGGATCGGCGAGTGGGTGCTTGCGGTCGGTAACCCGTTCGGCCTCGGCGGCACCGTGACGGCCGGCATCGTCTCGGCGCAAGGGCGCGACATCGGTTCCGGCCCCTATGACGACTTCCTCCAGATCGACGCGGCAGTGAATCGCGGCAATTCCGGTGGGCCGACCTTCAACCAGAAGGGTGAGGTCGTCGGCGTCAACACCGCGATCTACTCGCCTTCGGGTGGCAATGTCGGTATCGCCTTCGCGATCCCGGCGGCTACGGTCCAGAGCGTCGTCGAGCAGCTCAAGGAGCATGGCTCGGTCGCCCGCGGCTTCATCGGCGTGCAGATCCAGCCGGTCACGGCCGAGGTCGCCGACGCGATCGGCCTGAAGGACGCCAAGGGCGCCCTGATCGCCGAGGCGCAGGCCAATGGTCCTGCCGCCAAGGCTGGCCTGAAGCGCGGCGACACCATCCTCGCCGTCAACGGCGAGAAGATCGCCGATGCCCGCGAGTTGTCGAAGAAGATCGCGACCTTCGCGCCGGGCACCAAGACCAGCCTGACCATCTGGCGCGATGGCAAGGAGCGCGAGGTCTCCTTCGAGGTCGGCCGCCAGCCGGCGGCCTGACACCAGGTCCATCCAAGTTGGGGCATGCTCTCGCGCGTAGCGTCAATTGATCTGCGAGAGCCTGTTCCGGGCGGATGGCGTCTCCCGGCTGTCACGTCGCCCCCTGCCGGGAATGCCAGCCGCCTCGGCGGCAGGTCGGATCGTCACCTCCGGCCTGCCGCTTTTCGTTTTGATGAGGTAGCGTGACGCCATGCGACTCCTGATCGTTGAAGACGATGCCGAGGCGGCAGCCTATCTGGTGAAAGCCTTTCGCGAGGCCGGCCATGTCGCCGACCACGCTCCCGATGGCCTGGAGGGTTATGCCATGGCGCAGGGCGGAGGCTATGACGTGCTCGTCGTCGACCGCATGCTGCCGCGCATGGACGGGCTCTCGGTGATCCGGTCACTGCGTGAGCAGGGCGAGACGGTGCCGGCACTGATCCTCTCGGCGCTCGCCCAGGTCGACGACCGCGTGAAGGGCCTGCGTGCCGGCGGTGACGATTACCTGCCCAAGCCCTATGCCTTCTCTGAGCTCCTTGCCCGCGTCGAGGTCCTGTCGCGCCGCCGCAGCGCACCGACCTCGGAACCGACCAGCTATCGCGTCGGCGATCTCCTGCTCGACCGGCTGGCTCATCGCGTCACCCGAGCCGGCGAGGAGATCGTGCTGCAGCCGCGCGAGTTCCGCCTGCTCGAATATCTGATGAAGCACGCCGGCCAGGTCGTGACCCGCACCATGCTGCTCGAGAACGTCTGGGACTATCATTTCGACCCGCAGACCAACGTCATCGACGTGCACGTCTCGCGGCTGCGCTCCAAGGTCGACAAGGGCTTCGAGCATCCGATGATCCACACCATCCGCGGCGCGGGATACATGGTCCGTGACACAGCTCGCTGACGGCCGGACGGCGGACGCGACGCAGCCGTCCGGCCGCCTGCGCTTCCTGCCGCATCTCGTCCGCACCACCGCATTCAAGCTGACGGCGATCTACCTCGTCGTCTTCGCGGCTTTCGCCATCTTCGTGCTGGGCTATGTCGCCTGGAACGCCAAGAACCTGCTCGACGACCAGATCCGCTCGACCATCGACGCCGAGATTCAAGGGTTGGCCGAGCAGCAGCGCCTCGGCGGCATCAGGCGGCTGGTCCAGATCATCGAACGGCGCTCGCGCGGGCCGGGCGCCTCGCTCTATCTCGTAACCACACCGCTGGGCGAGCGCATCGCCGGCAATATCGAGGCGCTGCCGCCAGGCACGCTCGACCGCCCCGGCGAGAGCGAGATCGAATATGCCCGCTCCTCCGAAGCGCTCGACCAGACCAATCACGCCATCGTCCGCGTCTTCATGCTGCCGGCAGGCTTCCGCTTGCTGGTCGGCCGCGACGTCGAGGAACGCGAGCGCCTGCGCGTCGTGATCAAGCGTGCCGCCGCCTGGTCGGTCCTGCTCGTCGTCGTGCTCGGCTGCTTCGCCGGCTGGTTCGTCGCCCGCCGGGTGCTGAAGCGCATCGACGGCATGAACGACACGGCCCGCTCGATCATGGCCGGCGACCTCAAGGGTCGGCTCGCCATCGCCGGCACCGGCGATGAGCTTGACCGGCTGGCCGGCAACCTCAACGCCATGCTCGACCGCATCGGCGAATTGATGAGCGGCATGCAGCAGGTCACGGACAATGTCGCCCACGACCTGAAGACGCCGCTGACCCGCCTGCGCAACCGCGCCGAGGAGGCCTTGCGTACCGCCCAATCGCCGGAGCAGTTGCGCGCGGCGCTCGACGGCGCCATCGACGAGGCCGACGGGCTGATCCGCGTCTTCAATGCCCTGCTGATGATCGCCCGGCTGGAGACTCGCCAGATCAGCGACAGCATGGCCCCGCTCGATCTCGCAGAGATCGTCGACGGTCTCTCCGAGCTTTACGAGCCGCTGGCGGAGGAGGCCGGGCTCACCCTCTCGGCCTCGGTCGAACCCGGCCTGTCGCTCACCGGCAATCGCGAACTGATCGGCCAGGCGCTGGCCAATCTCATCGACAACGCCCTGAAATACGGCAAGCCCGAAGGCGATGCTCCAGCGACCGTCGCAGTGACGGCGCGACGTGTCGGCGACATGATCGAGCTCGGCGTCGCCGATCACGGCGCCGGCATCCCCGAGGCCGATCGCAGCCGCGTCCTCGAGCGCTTCGTCCGCCTCGACCAGAGCCGCAGCAAGCCGGGCTTCGGGTTGGGGCTCGCGCTGGCTTCCGCGGTCGCGCATCTGCATGGCGGCGCGATCCGCCTCGCCGACAATGCACCGGGGCTCGATGTCGTGATGTCGTTGCCTGTCGCACCGCCTCCTGTGGACAGGCCGCTCTTCGAAGCGCCCGCGGGCTCGACATCGCAGCCGGACGCGGCAGGGTTCCAGTCGGCTTGATGACGGGCTAAGGCTCGCTCAGCCGATCGTCGCGGAGGTCAGTGTGGGCGAGCCCTTATGCGAATGCCTGAAGGCGGCGCCTGTCCTGCCGGCCCGCGGCAAGGTCGAGGCGCTCTGGCGCGAGGAGCTGATCGAGCGCCTGTTCGATGCCGAGGCCGGCGAGCGGCTCGTCGCGCACCTCGCCGGCAATGAAGCTTCGGCCGCGCTGGTCGCAGGCATCCTGGCGCATTCGCCTTTCCTCACCCAGATCATGCGGCGCGATCCGGACGGGTTGCTCGCCTCGCTGACCAGCGATCCCGGCGAGCGCCGCGATGCGCTGCTTGCCGGCATCGCCAGCTTCGCCACGCCGGAGACGGCGACCGCCGACCTGATGCGCGAACTGCGTCGTTTCCGCCAGGCGATGGCGCTCCTGATCGCGCTCGCCGATATCGGCGGCGTCTGGCCGGTCGAGATGGTGACTGCGGCTCTCAGCGCCACTGCCGACATGGCTGTGAAGCTCGCCAGCGAGCACGCTTTGCATCAGGCCGCCGGCCTCGGCCGGATCGAACTTTCAGACGCCGATGAGCCCGGCAAGGGCTCTGGCCTCGTCGTGCTGGCGCTCGGCAAGCACGGCGCCGGAGAGCTGAACTACTCTTCCGACATCGACATCGTCGTCTTCTTCGATCCGGAGATGGCCGAGGCCGCCGGCGTCGGCGAGCCCACGAGCTTCTTCGTCAAACTCACCCAGCAGATCGCCCGCATCATCCAGGAGCGCTCGCCGGACGGCTATGTCTTCCGTGTCGATCTGCGCCTGCGGCCCGATCCCGGCTCGACCCATGTCGCCGTCGCCCTGCCGACCGCCTATGCTTATTACGAGACGGTCGGCCAGAACTGGGAACGCGCCGCAATGATCAAGGCGCGGCCCGTCGCCGGCGATATCGAGCTCGGCCGCCGCTTCATTGCCGATCTCGCCCCCTTCATCTGGCGCAAATATTTCGACTTCGCCGCCATTGCCGACATCCATGCGATGAAGCGCCAGATCCAGTCGGTGAAGGGCTTCGAGACGCTCAGCCTGCCCGGCCACAACGTCAAGCTCGGCCGCGGCGGCATCCGCGAGATCGAGTTCTTCGTCCAGACTCAGCAACTCGTCTTCGGCGGCCGGCGCCCGGCTCTGCGCGGGCCGCGTACGCTCGAGATGCTGGGCGAGCTCACCAAGGAGAACTGGATCAGCCCGCAGGCCCGCGACGAGCTGACGGAGTCCTATTGCTGGCTGCGCACCATCGAGCACCGGCTGCAGATGCGCCATGACGAGCAGACGCAGACCCTGCCGACTGACGCGGCCGATCTCGACGCCTTCGCCCGCTTCTGCGGCTACCCGTCGGCGAAAGCCTTCGGCAAGGATCTGGAGGCCCATGCCAGGCGGGTCGAGGGCCATTATGCCTTGCTGTTCGAGGATGCGCCCAGCCTCGCCAGCGAGGCGGGCTCGCTCTCTTTCACCGGCACCGAGAACGATCCGGAGACACTGGCGACCCTCGGCAAGCTCGGCTTCCGCCAGCCAGCGACCGCGGCAGAGACGGTGCGCGGCTGGCATTTCGGCCGCCGCGCCGCCGTCACCAGCGCCCGCGCCCGCGAGGTCCTGACCGAGCTGACGCCGGCCCTCCTCGTCGCGCTCGGTCGCACCACCGATCCGGACGGCGCGCTCGCCCATCTCGACAACGCCTTCGTGCGCATGCCGGCCGCGGTCGAGCTTTTGACCCTGCTGCGCTCGCATGACGCGCTGCTGCAGCTCTTCGCCGAGATCCTCGGCAGCGCGCCGCGCCTCGCCAAGGTCGCGGCGCTTTATCCGCATGTGCTTGATGCAGTGATCGATCCCGCCTTCAGCGCCCCGCGCCACGACGCAGAGCGGGTGGCGCAGCGCGTGCGCGCCATGGTCGGCACGCCGCCGCCCAGCGTCGAGGACGGGCTCGACCGCATGCGCGATGCCGCCCGGCAGGAGAACTTCCTGGTCGGCGCAAGATTGCTCTCCGGCGTGATCAACGCCGAACAGGCGGCGCAGGGCTATGCCGCGGTGGCGCAGGCCTGCGTTCGCGTCGCCTTTGACGACACCCGCGCCGCCTTCGCCGCCGATCATGGCCTCGTCGCGGGCGCCGAAGCCGTCGTGCTCGGCATGGGGCGCCTCGGCGCCGGCGAGCTCACCCCGTCATCCGATCTCGACTTGATGCTGCTCTACGAGCGGCCGGAGGAGGCCGAGGCCAGCGACGGTCGACGCCCGCTCGATCCGGTGACCTGGCATGTCCGCTTCACCCAGCGGCTGGTGGCGGCACTGACCGTGCCGACGCGGCGCGGCACGCTCTATCAGGTCGACATGCGGCTGCGGCCGGCCGGCAACAAGAGCCCGGCGGCGACGCAGTTCGGTGGCTTTACGGCCTATCATCAGGGTGAGGCCGAAATCTGGGAGGAGATGGCGCTGACCCGCGCCCATGTCGTCGCGGGCGATCCCGGCTTGAAGGCGAAGGTCGAGGCTGCGATCCGCGAGATACTCCTGCGCAAGCGTGATCCGGCCAAGGTCGCGGCCGCAGTGGCCGAGATGCGGGCACTGATCGCCAAGGAAAAGGGCGAGGGCGATCCCTGGGATCTGAAGCTGGCTGCCGGCGGGCTGACTGATCTCGACTTCCTGGCGCAGTTCCTGGTGCTCGCTCATGGCCACGATCATCCGCAGCTTCTCGCCCGCACGACGGCGGGGGTCTTCATCGCGGTGCGTGACACCGGAGTCATCCCTTCCGAGGATGCGGAGCGACTCGCGAGCGCGGCGCGCTTCATCGGCGATGTCCAGCTCTGGCAGCGTTTTGCCGTGGAGGAGGGGTTCGATCCCAAGGCCGTGCCGGCGCGCGTCCTGCAGCGGATCGCGACGGCCGTCGGCCTGCCGGATGCCAAGGTGCTGAAGGCGGAGCTCGACGAGACCCGTGGCACCGTACGCGCGATCTTCCGGCGCTTGCTGGCGAGCGCGCGCGCGTCGTAGCCAGCGCTGGATTCTACTCTGCGGCCAGGGAGTTGGCCGCGCCGCTCTGCTCCGATCGCGCGCCCTTGGCCTTCTGCGAGGGAGCGCGCACGACGCGATTCCGGCCTTCCTGCTTGGCGCGATACAGCGCCGCATCGGAATTGGCCAGCAGGTCGCGGCTGGAGTTCGAGGTGATAGGGACGCAGGCGACGCCGAGCGAAGCCGAGACCTGCGCTCCGTTCGGTTCCGACAGCGCTTCGATGCTGGCCCTGATGCGCTCGGCCTTGGCCGCCGCCATCTCGAGCCCGCAATTGGGCAGCACGACGATCAGTTCCTCGCCGCCATAGCGGCAGGCGATGTCGGTCTCACGCAATTGGTTGATGATCGCCGCCGCGGAATCGCGCAGTACGGCGTCGCCCTTGGCGTGACCGTGTTGGTCGTTGAGACGCTTGAAATGGTCGAGATCGATCATGATCACCGAGACCTCGGTGCGCTCTCGCTCGGCCAGGCGCACCACGCGCTCCAGCGCATCCTCCATATAGCGGCGGTTATAAAGGCCGGTCAGCGGATCACGCAGGGCCTGGCTGCGCAGCTTGTCGCGCAGGGCGATGTTCGAGAGGGCCAGCGACATCGCATCGGCCAGGGCGGCGCCGATGCCGGCGATGCCCTGAAGCCGCTCCTCTGCCTGGTCACCGTCACAATAGATCTGCAGCAGGCCGAGGATCTCGCCGCGGGCGATCATCGGGATTTCCAGCGCGTAGTCGCTGACGCCGTGGTGCTCGCAGCAGAGCTTGTGGGAGTCAGGACGGTTGATATGGGATTTGCCGCGCTTCAGGGCCCAGCATTGCTGCAACCCGATCGTATCCGGCAGAGGCTCATTCTCCGGGCGCCCCCAGGTGGTCGACAGGGTGAGGCGGTCGCGCGAATTGTTGAAGACATAGAGCGCGCCGCCGAACTCGGGAATGAGTTCCCCGGCAGTCGCCCGAAGCACAGCGTTGGCGTCGGTGTGATCCAGGGCGCTCTGCAGCATCTCCGTCATCTCGAACAGGCGGGAGACCTGCTCGCGAGACGCGTTCGCCGCGCCGATCGCGAGGTCGCGGCCCCGCGAGTCGCGGGCGCTGCTGCGCGAGGCCATGAAGAACGCCAGGATGCAGACGGCGCCCGTCAGGATCTGCAAGCCCAGGACGATATTGGTCGCCAAGGAGATGTTGCGATTCAGCTGGGCTTCGGTCGCTTCGCTCCTGATCAGTTCTCGCAGGATCGCCTGGAGCAGGCTGGTCGTGTTCGCATTCACCTCGCGGGCGGCATAGAGGGATTGCGCGATCTGCGGCTGCTGGCCGACGATGGCCGCGACCATGTCGGTCCAGGCGGACTTGAGCAGGTTGAGGATCACCCGGGTCGGAATCTCGTCAGCGCCGCGTGGGACGCTGCCGGGGAAGCTGTCGTCCGAGAAACTGTTGAGCCGGTTGAGCGCCCGCGCATAGTCGAGCACATTGGATTCGGCGGCATTTCGCTGAATCATCAGGTTGCTGACGGCAGCACCGGTCTCCATCACGGCCTGGCGGGCCATGCGCAATGTGCGGATGTCCTTCCGCTCCCCATCCACCAGCGCCCGCTGTTGGTTGATGTAGAGAAAGCCGGAGATCACCAGCCCCACCATCAGGCTCAGCAACGCGATCGTCATCGCCGACGAGCGCCTGAGGCGGCTACTGCCTTGAGGGGCGATCTGCGAACTCTCGGTTGGCGAGTGGACTTGCATCGATCGAACCTCGATGGGTGCGCGGCCTCCAGTTGAACGCGCCTTGTTCGATTGACGCTTGCCCGAGCGGGATTGACGTTCTGTCAAATCTTGCGGTTAAGCCGCTGTTGAGGCTGCCGCGAGAATTTGAAGAAGCTCCCGGTTCGCATTGCCGTTTTCAGGCGGCTTCCGCCACGTTCTCCGTACTCTGCCGCAGCGGCAGGTGAACCATTACGATCGTGCCCGACCCCATGATCGAACGGATCCTGAGCGAACCGCCATGCAGCTCTGCCAGGGAGCGGGCGATGGCCAAGCCGAGGCCCGAGCCGCCATGGCTGCGGATGAGATCGCCCTCGACCTGCTCGAACGGGCGTCCGATCCGGCCGAGCTTCTCGCGCGGGATACCGATGCCGCTGTCCTCGACATAGAGGTTGAGTGCGCCGGGCGCCGGTTTGACGCGGACCGCGATCTTGCCACCTTCGGGCGTGAATTTGACGGCGTTGTCGACGAGGTTGCCGACGATCTGGAAGAGGGCGTGGGCATCCGCCTCGAGGCGCAGGTCGCTGCCGAGATCGCTCGTGAGGGAGAGCCGCTTGCGTGCGATCGTCTCGCGTTGGCAGCTGATCGCCTCGCCGACCACGAGGTCGAGCGCGACATCCGTCTTTTCGAGTTCGATCTTGCCGGCCTCGATCCGGGCCATGTTCAGGATGTCGTTGATCACCGCGAGCAGGTAGCCGCCGCTTGAGCGGATGTCGCGGACGTATTCGACGTAACGCTCGGAGCCGAGAGGGCCGAACAGTCCATCGTCCATGATCTCGGAGAAGCCGAGAATGGCGTTGAGCGGCGTGCGCAGCTCGTGGCTCATATTGGCGAGAAATTCCGACTTGGCGCGGTTGGCGCTTTCGGCCGAGGCCTTCTGTTCGAGATAGAGCTCGGCCAGTTCGGCGAGTTGCTGCGCCTGCGCTTCGAGCTTCTGCCGGGAGGACTTCAAATCGGTGACGGTCTTGAGCAGCTCGTGCTCGGAGCGGGTCAGCCGCTCCTCTTGCTGCTTCAGCATGGTGATGTCGGTGCCGACCGAGACCGAGCCGCCATCCTTGGTGCGGCGGCCATTGATCTGCAGCCAGCGCCCGTCCGAGAGCTTGGCCTCGTAGGAGTGGCTGCCCGAAGCGGCGCGCGAGGTGCGGACCGGCTCGCGGTCGATGCTCGGCTGAGCGCTGTGGCTCATGATCTGCTCGTAAGCCGTGCCGGCCTTGACCAGCTCGGGTGAGAGCTTGTGCAGTTGCTGGTATTTGGCGTTGCAGAGCACGAGCCTCTGCTCGGAGTCCCAGAGAACGAAAGCTTCCGAGATCGCCTCGACCGCGTCGCGCAGCCGGGCGTCGGCGGTGGCGGTGCGGGCGGCCATGCGGCGCTGCTCGGAGATGTCGACGACGATGCCGACGAGGTGTTGCGAGCCGGTGCGCCGGTCGGTGACGAGCTCGGCGCGGGCCTTGAGCCAGACCCATTCGCCCGAGGCGTTGCGGACGCGGAATTCCTGGTCGAGATGGTTGGTCTCCCCGCGGCTGACCTCATCGGCCAGGCCATAGAGATCGGCGTCGTCGGGGTGGATGAAGGCGTTGACCTCACCGAAGGACATGTACTCGCCGGCGCGGTCGTAGCCGAGCATCGCATACATCGAATCCGACCAGTACATCCGGCCTCGGGCCAGGTCCCAGTCCCACAGGCCGCAATGGCCGCGGCTCAGCGCGGTGTCGATGCGATCGCGGACGCAGTCGCAATCCTCGTCGGCGGCGCGGGCGCGCCTGGATTGCAGCACGAAGGCGGCGGTGATGCCGGCGAGCACGATCGCCGCCGAGCCGAACAGGACGATGAGCGAGCGCCGGCGCTCGTCCCAGGTCGAGAGTGCGCGCTTGACCGGGTGCAGCACCGCGACCTGGCCGAGCGGAGCGGCGAGGTTGCGCACGGTGGCGAGGGCTTCGATCCCGCCCGGCAAGGTGATCGGCATCACACCGGCGCGGTCGGCGAAGACGGTCAGTGCCTGTCCCGGGCCGAGCAGGTCGACGAGGCTGCGTTCGCTTGCGCCGATCGTCGGCTCACCTGCGACTACCCGGCCGCCAGCGTCGCTGACATAGACCACGCGGCCGCGGCCGGCGATGTGTTTGGTCGTCAGGGCCGTGAGCGCGCTCTCGGGCCGCTTGTCGTCCTTGGAGGCTAGATCGATCTCGCGGACAAGCAACGCCGCGAGTGCTTCCAGGTCGATTGCTGCGTCGTCGAGCGCATCATCTCGCAGGGCGCTGGTCTGGACGTAGGCGCCGAGGGCCAGGAGCAGGACGAAGCCGGCGACGAGAGCCGGAATGACTTTCCGGAACGCCGGCTCCAGCTGCTCGAAGCGCTGATAGAGCGGGTGCGTGAGGGATCGTGCTACGCCTAGAACCGAATTTGCGCGCACGTGTGCGCAAGCCGCGTCTGCACGCGTCATGCCCGTCCCCCTTCGGAAGCGATGTACCGACAGTAAGATCGGGAGACGTGCCGCATCCCCGAATCACAGTCAGTTGAATCCGAGGCCCCCGCTTTGTCTAGCGGAAACTTCGTCCTGACAGTGGTTTTGCGCGCGTTGGTTGTAGTGGCGAATCGGTTGAATCCTGCGCGCGCAGGACTTCGTTAACCTTTGGCGGCGCAGCCGGTTAACGGGCGATTCTCGGGAGGTGAAACGGGACGTCGCCGACCGTTTCACAGGCCCTGGAACGGGCCCCTTCCATCCGGCGTTGCGGGGGAATCAGGGGCCCATTGCTTGCGTCGGTCACCCCAGCGAGCGAGCCGCGATATCGGCCACATCGCGCGACAGGCTCGGCGTCGCCGCGACCATGCGCAGCGCCGCCTCCGCCTTGGCCCGCCGGCCCGCCTCCAGCATGCGCCAGCTCTTGAAGGAGCCGAGCAGGCGCGAGGCGACCTGCGGGTTGGTCCGGTCAAGCGCGATGACGATGTCGGCGACGAAGCCATAGCCTTCGCCATCGGCCCGGTTGAACTGGGTGAGGTTCGCCGCGAAGCCGCCGATCAGGCCGCGCACCCGGTTCGGATTGCCGAGCGAGAAGGCGGGGTGATTCATCAGTCCCTTGACCCGGGCGAGCGTACCGTCCTCGGCGATCAAGGCTTGCGCCATCAGCCATTTGTCGAGCACCAGCGGCTCGCGGGCATAGAGCTCGCCGAAGCGTGCGATCAGGTCCTCGCGCTCCGCACCGGGGATCAGCGTCATCGCGGCGAGCGCCGCGAGCCGGTCGGTCAGATTGTCGGCCTCGGCGAATTGCGCCAGCGCCAGCCGCGCGCCCTCGGCCGGAGCCCCGAGTGCGATCAGCCCGAGCGCCTCGTTGCGCAACGCCCGCCGGCCGGCTGGGGCCGCAGCGGGTGAGTAGGGCCCGCGTTCGATGAGATCGTCGCGTAGGGCGGTGAGCTGGCTGGAGAGCGCTGCTCCGATCGCGGCCGAAAGCCGGCGATGGGCGCCATGTACGATGTCGGGATCGACGCCGCGCCCGATCTCGCGGGCGATGTCGGCGGGGGCGGGCAAGCGTAGCACCTGGGCGCCGAAGGCGGGATCGGCCAGGGCCGGGCCGGTGAGGAAGCCCGAGACTGCCTCGGCGAGCGCCGTCGCGGTCGCATCGAGCGTGGACTGGTCGCCCTTGCCGGCGCGCACCAGCGCCCGCGTCGCCACCGTCTGCAGTGCCTGCCAGCGGTTGAAGGAATCGCTGTCGGCGCTGAACAGCCGCAAGAGCTCGCCGTCGGCGAGGTCGAGCTCGAGCCGGACGGGCGCCGAGAAACCGCGCAGCAGCGATGGTGTCGGCGGCTCCTGCACATCGGTGAAGGTCACGGACAGCGACGGCTGGTCGAGCACGACCACGCCACCGGCCTTCAGTGCCGGCGAGATGCTGGTGAGCGGCAGGTCGCCGCCCTTGCCGACCATGCCGAGCACGACCGGAATGACCACTGGCTTCTTCTCTGGCTGGCCGGGCGTCGCCGGCGTCGATTGCGCCAGCTGCAGCGTATAGCTCTTCGCCTGCGCATCGTATTTGCCGGAGGCGACGACAGTCGGCGTTCCCGCCTGCTCGTACCATCCGGCGAAATGGGCGAGATCCTGGCCGGAGGCCTCGACGAAGCAGTCGAGGAATTCCTCGATCGTCGCGGCCGTGCCGTCGCAGCGCTCGAAATAGAGGTCCATGCCGCGGGAGAAGGCGTCCTCGCCGATCAGCACCTTGAGCATGCGGATCAGCTCCGCGCCCTTCTCGTAGACCGTCGGCGTGTAGAAGTTGTTGATCTCCTTGTAGGCGCGCGGTCTGACCGGATGGGCCAGGGGGCCGGCATCCTCGGAGAACTGGGTCGAGCGCAGGGTGCGCACATCGGCGATGCGCTTCACCGGGCGCGAGCGCTCGTCCGAGGAGAACTCCTGGTCGCGGAAGACGGTGAGGCCCTCCTTCAGGCAGAGCTGGAACCAGTCGCGGCAGGTGATGCGGTTGCCGGTCCAGTTGTGGAAGTACTCATGCGCGATGATCGCCTCGATCGAGGCATAGTCGCCGTCGCTCGCCGTCAGCGGGTCGGCGAGCACGTATTTGTCGTTGAAGATGTTGAGGCCCTTGTTCTCCATCGCCCCCATGTTGAAGTCGGACACGGCGACGACGTTGAACACGTCGAGATCGTAGTTGCGGCCGAAGACGCGCTCGTCCCAGCGCATGCAGCGCACCAGGCTGTCCAGCGCCCAGCCGGCACGCCCGGCCTTGCCCGGCTCGACATAGACGGCGAGCTCGACCTTGCGCCCGTCGGCCGTGACATAGTCCTGCCGGACATGGTCGAGCTTGCCGCCGACCAGAGCGAACAGATAGGCGGGCTTGGGATGCGGGTCGTGCCACACGGCGAAATGCCGTTCGCCGCCGGGCAGCTCGGCTGCCGCGACGAGATTGCCGTTGGAGAGCAGGACTGGCGCCTCGGCTTTCTTCGCTTCGAGTCGGACCGTGTAGACGCTCATCACGTCGGGCCGATCGAGGAAATAGCTGATGCGGCGGAAGCCGTCGGCCTCGCATTGCGTGCAGTAGACGCCGCTGGAGCGGTAGAGCCCCATCAGCCTGGTGTTGGCGCTGGGGTCGAGCGTCGTCTCGATCCGGAGTGAGAAGGCCCGCGCCGGCGGCGCCTGGATCGTCAGCCCCTGTGGCGAGAGGGAGTACAGGGAAGGATCGAGCGGGACTTCGTCGAGCAGGATGGAGTCCGGTGTCAGCTCGTCGCCATCGAGTATGAGCGGTGTGCCGGCATGACCGGCCGGGTTCGGCCGCAACTGCAGCTGCGAGCGCACCCTGGTGCGCGTCGGATCGAGGACGATGTCGAGATCGACGGTATCGATCAGCCAGTCGGAGGGACGATAATCCTCTAGGCGGATCAGCGGGGCGTCTTCGGCGCGCATGGCAGGCTCGCTTCCTTCAGTCGCTCTTATCTATGGGGCCGGAGGCGATGGCGAAAGCCGTCAGGGCAGGGCGTAAGCTTTGTCTGTCGTCACCGCCGGCTCGGCATGGCTGACCAGGCGGCAGACGTCCGGCCGTGCCTCGCGCACCTTGCGCTCGATCCTGTCGACGGCGAGATGCACGGTGGCGACGTCGAGCGCCGCATCGGCGCGGCAGTGATAGTTGACCACGAGGCCGTTGCGGGTCTCGCGCACGCGGACGCTGTGGATGTCGCGGATCGGTCCGCCCGCCTCGGCGAGGCGGGCTGCCTCCTGCGCGATCGCCTTGCCGATCGCCTCGACCACCTCCCAGGGGGCGTTGTGGCCGGAGGGTTGGCCGGTCTCCATCGGCTCGATATGGGTGTCGACCTCGGTCTCGCCGCCGAATTCGGCGCGGATCGCGTTCTCCAGGCGCGTGGCGATCTCGTGCGCCTCGCCGAGCGGCAGCTGCGCATCGACCTCCATGTCGAGCGAGACGGCGAGCCGCTCGCCGATGGTGTGGACGCTGACATGGTGCACCGGCACCTTCATCTTCAGCGCGATCAGCAGCACCCGCTCCAGCGCGGTCTCGTCGTCGACCTGGACCGGGTTGGCGGTGACGGTCAGCGCCGAATCCGGCTCGACGGCGACGAGGGCGCGCAACAGGTCGTCCTTGATCGCGGTGACGCGGTCGAGCGGCAGGGTGCGCGAGACCTGGATGCCGATCTCGCCCTGCACGACGCCGCCGGCGGGCCGCAGCCGCAGCCATTCGACATTGACGACGCCGGCGACACCCTGTGCCGCCTCGCGCAGCCGGTCGGCGACGCCTTTTGGAGCGGCGTCGATCAGTGTATCGACCGTGCGCCGGCCGAGCTTGACGGCGGTGGCGATCATGAACACGGCGAGGGCCAGCGCCGTCGCGCTGTCGGCCATCGGCACGCCCATGCGGGTCAGGATCAGACCGAGGAGCACCAGCGCCGTGCCGACGAAATCGGTGGCGAAATGCAGCGCCTCGGCCGCGAGCGCCTCGCTGCGGGTCTCCTTGGCGACCATGGTCAGCGTGCGCCAGCGTGTGGCGTCGACCATCAGTGAGAACAGCAGGACGCCGATCACCAGCGGCGTCACCGCGACATGCGGTTCGCTCCCGCTCCACAGCCGGTTGACCGCCTCCCACAGGATCGCGCCCGATAGCCCGAACAGGATCGCGGTCTCCAACAGCGCCGCCAGCGCCTCGAACTTGCCGTGGCCGTAATGATGCTCGTCATCGGCGGGCTTGTCGGCGGCGCGCACCGCGAACCAGGTGAACATGGTCGAGCCGATGTCGATCAGCCCCTGCAGCGCATCGGTGAGCAGCGCGAGCGAGCCGGAGAGGATCGCCGCGCCGAACTTGGCGAGCGTCAGCACGATACTGGCGACGACCGAGAGGGTTGCCGCCTTCTGCTTGACCCGGGAGACCTCGGCGGGCGACACCGGGCCGGCCGGGTTCGGCGTGCGATCCTGCGTTTCGCTCATGATAGGTCCGCGCGAGCCCTCTTGGATTGGCGTCGGTTTGGCCCGATCCATCAGCCAGATCAACCCCGGGAGCAAAACAGTGCGTTATCTCCACACCATGGTCCGCGTCACCGACCTCGATGCCGCGCTCGATTTCTACGTGACCAAGTTCGGCTTGGTCGAAACCCGCCGGATTGAGAACGAGAAGGGCCGCTTCACTCTCGTCTTCCTCGCCGCGCCGGACGATGCGGCGACAGTGAAGGAGCAGGGCAGCCGCGGCCGCCCGACGCTCGAGCTGACCTATAACTGGGATCCGGAGGTCTATACCGGTGGGCGCAATTTCGGCCACCTCGCCTATGAGGTCGACGACATCTACGCGACCTGCGACAAGCTGATGAAGGCCGGCATCACCATCAATCGGCCGCCGCGCGACGGCAACATGGCCTTCGTCCGCTCGCCCGACAACATCTCGATCGAGATCCTGCAGAAGGGCGAGCCCAAGGCGCCGGCCGAGCCCTGGCTGAGCATGCCGAATACCGGGGCTTGGTAAAGGCGTAGCAGCAGGGCTTGCGCATACAGCGTGCCTGCGACTAGCGAGGAAGCGCGACCGCCCGACTGAAGGGCGGCGCGGCGGGAGGTTGGCCTTGACCAAGACGCTGTTCGGCACGCTCGACGACGGCACGCCGATCCACGAGGCCGTGCTGCGCTCGGCCGGTGGCGCCGAGGCGCGGGTGATGGAATGGGGGGCGGTGCTGTGCGATCTCGTCGTGCCGCTGCCGGACGGTGGCCGCCAGCGCGTCGTGATCGGCTTCCCCGACTTTGCCAGCTACCCGAAGCATTCACCGCATATGGGTGCGATCGCCGGCCGCTTCGCCAACCGCATCGGCGGCGGCCGCTTCGTGCTCGATGGCGTCGAATATCAGACGCCGCTCAATCAGGAGGGCCGTCATTCCCTGCACGGCGGCGGGAAGGGTTTCGGCAAGCGGCCCTGGACGCTGGTGCATCATGACGAGGCGAGCGCGACCTTGGCGCTTGTCTCAGCGGATGGCGATGCCGGCTATCCCGGCACGCTTGAAGTCTTTTGCCGCTACGGCCTCATAGGGGCTGCGACCTTGCGGATCGAGCTCAGCGCCACGACCGACGCACCGACGATCGTCAACCTGGCACATCACTCCTATTTCAAGCTCGACGATGCCCCCGACATCCTCGATCACGAATTCGAAGTCCGCGCCAATCTGATCACGCCGGTCGATGCCGACCTGATCCCGGACGGATCGGTCGCCTCGGTGGCAGGGACACCTTTCGATTTCCGCAAAGCCCGCCCGATCCGCTTCGCCAATCCGGACGGTTCGCGCTTCTGGTACGATCACAATTACCTGCTCCGGCGCGACCGGCGTGAGCCGGTGGCAGCGACCGGGCTCGAACTCGCTCATGCCGCGACCCTGCGCTCGCGCCGCTCGGGCCTCGTCATGGAGGTCTGGACGACCGAGCCGGCGCTGCAGGTCTATGACGGCTTCAAGCTGGATACGCCGGTCGCGGGGCTGGATGGTGTTCGCTACGGCGCCTGCGCCGGGATTGCGCTCGAACCGCAGCATGTGCCGGATTCGCCCAACCTCCCGCATTTTCCCTCGACGGTGCTGCGCCCGGGCGAGGTCTACCGCCAGATCAGCGAATTCAGGTTCGGAGCGTAAGTCGCATGGCCGGTGTCTTCTGTCTCGGTATCGCGACGCTCGACTATGTCTACAGCGTCGAGCGCGTGCCCAATCCCGGCGAGAAGGACCGGGCCCGCGATCTCGTCGTCACGGGCGGCGGCTGCGCCGGCAGCGGCTCGGCCGCGATCGGCCGGCTCGGTGGCAAGGCCTGGTTGGCGACGCGGCTCGGGGACGACGCGGTCGGCGACACCATCGTCGCGCAATTGCAGCAGGACGGCGTCGACACCTCGCTCTCGCCGCGTTTCAAGGGCTTGCGCTCGCCCGTTTCCTCGATCCTGATCGACGCCCAGGGCGAGCGCATGGTGGTCTCCTATACCGACCCGAAGACGCCGCTCTCGCCCGACTGGCTGCCGGACGCGCTGCCGTCCGGTTGTGATGGCGTGCTGGTCGATACGCGCTGGGGCGAGGGCTCGCTCGCGGCGCTTGAGCTCGCCCGCAAGGCTGGCGTGCCGGGCGTGATCGATGGCGACCGCCAGCCGACCCATCCGGAGATGGTCACCACCGCCAGTCATGTCGCCTTCAGTGAGAAGGCGCTGAGCGAGATTTCCGGCGGGCAGGAGCCGAAGGCGGCGCTGGAAGCGCTGGCGCGCGACGCGCAGAACTGGCTGGCGGTGACGCTCGGCCCGCGCGGCGTGCTCTTCATGGAGAATGGTAGCATCGCCCATCTCCCGGCCTTCCCGATCGAGGCGATTGACACGCTCGGCGCTGGCGATGTCTGGCATGGCGCCTTCGCGCTGGCGTTGGCCGAGGGGCAAAGCGAGCGTGAGGCAGTGCGCTTCGCCTCGGCAGTGGCGGCGATCAAGTGCACCCGCTTCGGCGGCCGGGCAGGCACGCCGAACCGCGAGGAGGTCGAGCGCTTCCTGGCGGCGCATCCCTGAGGGGAGCTTCAACTCGATCGCTGGTGTCGTCGATGCGTCAGTACCGCGTCGCGCCCTCGTCACGCTGTTCGGGCATCTGATTGGCCGTGCGCCCCCGCGCACCTGGTCAATCTGAGGAGAGCGTCATGCTGGCGATCCAGGGACTGAAATGCGTCTATGATACCGGCTCCCGCGGCTGGGCGATCGAGCTCGCCCTGAAGGGCGAGGGTGAGGAAGCCGTGCGCCGCTTCGATGTCGACGGCCCCGAGGATGCCGAGATGCTGATCGAGGCCTTCGACGAGTCGACCGCGAGCAGCTTCGATCCGGCGACCGGCGAGATCGTCTTCGCCTATGAATACGCCACCCTCGACGACGAAGACGAGGATGAGGACGAGGCGGAGAGCGACGACGAGGCGGACGAGGAAGAGGACGAGGACGCCGAAGTCGCTGAGGATGACGCAGCCGAAGACGAAGAAGAAGACGAGAAGGTCAAGGCCTGACTTCGAAGGCCGCGTCGCAGGCAGGCGCGGCGCCGGTCTGGATCATTCCGGAGCCGCCGCGCCTTGCGCGGCGGCACGCCGGCCGGTGGAGGACGACCGAGGCAGTTCCCGAGTGACGCATTTGCGACGTGATCCTGCTTCAGCGTAACGATGCGATGCTGCCAGCTCCTCTCGTGAGGGCCCGGACCGTCGCAGTCGAACGCACCTCATGTCAGGCCGCCATGCAAGACGACGCCGTGCTCCCGCCTCATCTGACGCTCGAAACCGGCAAGGGCAAACGCGGTGTTTGCGCCATCAGCGGCGCCGAGCTCAGCCGCAAGAGCCTCATCGCGCTCGGCACCTTGCGGCCCTCGCTGGTGGAGCATATCCGGCGCGACTTCCCCAGTCTGGAAGACGGCAGCCTGATCAGCCTCAAGGAGCTGGCGCGCTACCGCACTCGCTATGTCGAGGAGATCCTGCGCGAGGAGCATGGCGAGTACACCGACCTCGACCGCGAGGTCGCCGAGAGCATCGCCCGGCAGGAGACCATCGCCGAGAACGTCGAGGATGATTTCGAGGAGCATCGCACCCTCGGCGAGCGCTTGTCGGACGGGCTCGCCAGCTTCGGTGGCTCATGGGCCTTCCTGATCAGCTTCGGCGTCGTGCTGTTCGGCTGGATGGCGCTGAATATCGCGATGGCGGCCAGCGCCTTCGATCCCTATCCCTTCATCCTGCTCAATCTCGTGCTGTCCTGCCTCGCCGCCATCCAGGCGCCGATCATCATGATGAGCCAGAAGCGGCAGGAGGCGAAGGACCGGCTGCGTTCCTTCAACGACTACCAGGTCAACCTCAAGGCCGAGCTCGAGGTCAGGCATCTGCACGAGAAGATCGACCATCTGATCACGCGGCAATGGCAGCGCCTCGCCGAGATCCAGCAGGTCCAGCTCGAAATGCTGCAGGAGGCGCAGTTGCCGCGGCGCAAGCCGAAGCGCCGCAAGAAGCCGGCGGCGAAGAAGACTGCGGCTATGGCTCCCGCGGAACTGCCGGAGCCGGGCTCCCCGACCTGACGCCCGCTCGGAGCCCGGTCAGGCAGCAAAGAGCGGTTGACAGGTCGAGGCGCGCTCTTTCTGGTGTCGGCTAACAAAAATTGGCCGTCCAGGGAGGTTGCCTTGATCCGTCTGTCTCACCTTGCTCTCCTCACCGGGACGGCTTTGGCCGCCTTCGCGACGCCTGCCGCCGCCCAGGGGCAGGTCACCGTCTACTGCTCGATCCTGGAGGAGCAGTGCCGCGAGGGCGCCTCGATCTTCGAGAAGGCGACCGGCATCAAGGTGCAGATGGTCCGCAAGTCGACCGGCGAGGTCTATGCCCAGGTCAAGGCCGAGGCCTCCAATCCGCGCGGCGACGTCTGGTGGGGCGGCCCGGGCGAGCCGCATCTCCAGGCTGCCGACGAGGGCCTGCTCGACGAGTACAAGTCGCCGAAGCTGGCGGAGCTGCACGATTGGGCCAGGCGCCACGCCGAGCAGTCGAAGTTCCGCACGTCGGGGATTTATCTCGGCGCGCTCGGCATCGGCTACAACCTCGAGACCCTGAAGAGCAAGAAGCTGGCCGAGCCGAAATGCTGGGCCGACCTGCTCGATCCCAAGTTCAAGGACGAGGTCCAGGTCGCCGATCCCAGCTCTTCCGGCACGGCCTATGTCTTCCTCGCCACGACCGTCCAGCGTCTCGGCGAGGAGAAGGGCTTCGAGTTCCTGAAGAGCCTGCACAAGAACATCAGCCAGTACACCAAGTCGGGAATAGCGCCGGTCAAGGCGACGGCGCTCGGCGAGACCGCGGTCGGCATCGCCTTCATGCACGACATGCTGACGCAGAAGTTGCAGGGCGCGCCGATCGGCATCGTCGCCCCCTGCGAGGGCACCGGCTACGAGACCGGCTCGGTCTCGGTGATCAAGGGCGGCAAGAACCCGGAAGCGGCGCGCAAATTCGTCGATTTCACGCTCTCGCCCGAGGCGCAGGACATCAACGCCAAGCTCAAGATCAACTCGATCCCGTCGAACAAGAACGCAAAGCTCTCGCCCGACGCGCCGAAGTTCGAGGAGATCAAGCTGATCGACTACGACACCCCGCGCTGGGGCAGCCCGGCCGAGCGCTCGCGCCTCCTGAAGAAGTTCGACGACGAGGTGAAGGCGCTGCCGCGCTGAAGGTGACGGCGTTCAGTAGCGCTGGTGCTTGCCAGTGCTACTGAACGTCCCCGCCATAGGGATTGCTAACGCACCGGTGGGGCGTATTGCAGGCCGCCCTGCGTCCACAGCCTGTTCATGCCGCGCGGCAGGTTGAGCGGCGACTTGGCGCCGAGATGCCGGTCGAAGCTCTCGCCATAATTGCCGACCGCCTTGACGATGCGCACCACCCAGTCATTGGTCAGGCCGAGTCCTTCGCCGAACTTGCCTTCGGCGCCGAGCAGACGCTTGATCTCGGGATTGGTGGATTTCACCATCTCGTCGACATTGGCCTGGGTGATCCCGAACTCCTCGGCGTTCAGCATGGCGTAGACCGTCCAGCGCACGATATCGAACCAGGTGTCATCGCCCTGGCGGACCCAGGGGCCGAGCGGTTCCTTCGAGATCATCTCGGGCAGCAGGTCATGCTCGGCCGGCGCCTTGAGTTTCATCCGGTTCGCCGCGAGCTGCGACAGGTCGGTGGTGTAGGCGTCGCAGCGTCCGGCTTCATAGGCCTGGATCGTTTCGTCGAGGCCAGCATAGGCGATGACCTCGTATTTCATGCTGTTGTTGCGGAAATAGTCGGCGAGGTTGAGTTCGGTCGTGGTGCCCTGCGCGACGCAGATCGAGGCGCCGTTGAGCGCCTTGATGTCCTTCACGCCGGTGCTCTTGCGGACGAGGAAGCCCTGGCCGTCGAAGTAGTTGATCGCGGTGAAGTTGAGCCCGAAGCCGGCGTCGCGGCCGAGCGTCCAGGTGGTGGTGCGCGAGAGCACGTCGATCTCGCCGCTCTGCAGCACGGTCAGCCGGTCCTTCGAGGCGAGCGAGATGTATTTCGCCTTCTCCTGGTCGTTGAAGATCGCCGCCGCCAGCGCCCGGCAGAGATCGGTGTCGAAGCCGCGCCATTGTCCTTGCGCATCCGGCAGCGAGAAGCCGGCGACGCCCTGGCTGGTGCCGCAGATCAGATGCCCGCGCTGCTTGATCCGCTCCAGTGTCGCTTGGGCCTGGGCGACGGCCGGAAGCGCCGCTGCGAGGCAAAGGCCCGCCAGAGCGCTACCGAGATTGCGGGCGCGGCGTGCTGAAATTCTGAGCATGAGTGTCCCCTGATTATTGGCCTTTTGATCTAACAGTGCTGGTGCGGGGCGGGCCAGAGCTATTTATGCGGCTAATCGATCGGTGCTGCATCCAAGTGTTTCTCTGCCACGTACTGGATGGATCCTTCCTCGTGGAGCCGCGTCCAGCATGTCCGATCCCGTCCTCGTCATCGCCCGCGCCAAGGTCCGACAGGGCGAGCGCGAACGTTTCATCGCGGCGGCGCGCGATTGCATTGCGGCAACACGTCGCGAGCAAGGCTGCCTCGGCTATCACATCTGTGAAAGCCTCACCGATCCCGGCCATTTCGTCAGTGTCGAGAGCTGGGAGAAGCGCGCCGATGTCGACCACCACATGCAGCAGGCCCATCTCCAGGCCTTCCTCGCCATCGCCGGGACTTGCGTCAGCGCCGCTCCGGTGATCGAAGTGGTGGAACCGCGATCGGTCGATCGCCTCTGATCCATCACGCCACGGGTTTTTCCATGCAGCGCGCCATCTCCGTCGTCCGCAAGGCCGCGGTCAAGCAGGACCGGGTCGTCGAGACCCTCACCCTCGATCATCATGGCCGCAACGCTCGCCATGCCGCGCTCAAGGGCGATGGCGGGCGGGAGATTCTGCTCGATCTCGACAAGCCGGCCGCGCTGAACGACGGCGATGCGGTCAAGCTCGAGGACGGCTCGCTCGTCCTGATCAAGGCGGCCGCGCAGAGGCTGATCGCGATCACCGCCGAGAACCCGCTGCGGTTGACGCGCCTGGCCTGGCATCTCGGCGGGCATCATGTTCCCGTGGAGGTCACTGCCGATGCGATCTATGTCGAGCGCGATGCCGCGCTGGTCGAGCTGGTTCGCGGCCAGGGCTGTGCGATGAGCGAGGTCGAGCGGCCGTTCCAGCCCGAGCCCGAGGTCCATCACCACGACCACGGCGATGCCTGCGGCTGCGGCCATGACCACGACCATCACGGCCATCATCACCACGGTCATGATCACAGCCATCACCATGATCATGACCATTCCCATGCCGGTCACGGCCACGAGCACCATCACACGCATGCGCACGAGCATGGCGCGTCCTGCGGCTGCGGCCATGATCACCACCATCACCATGACGACCACGGCCACAAGCATGACCATGGCCATCATGGCCACGAGCACGGCCACAAGGGCCACAAGCACGATCATTGAGCCGCGGCGAGGCGGCTCATCCTCGACCTCGGTCCAGGGGGCGAGTCGGTCGGCTGAGAGGCTGTTTGCGCCAGCGCGGGCCGGCGTCATCGCCATGTCATGAAGAACGCTCAAGCGCGCCGTCCTTTCAGTGGCGGAGGCGGAGCATTGAGACTGCATATCACCGGCGGCGAGGTGCTGGCGGACACGCTTGTTCACGCCGATCTGGTCGTCGAGAGTGGCAACATCCTCGCTCTCGACGCTGCGGCCCCCGCCGGGGCGCTGCGCCTCGATGCGGCCGGGCTTTACGTCCTGCCCGGCATCGTCGACTGCCATGGTGACGCCTTCGAGCGCCACATCATGCCGCGGCCCGGTGTCTCCTTCGACATCGATCTTGCGCTGCGCGATGCCGATCGTGCCATCCTGGCGAGCGGCATCACCACCGCCTTCCATGGCGTCACCTGGTCCTGGGAGCCAGGGCTGCGCGGCGCCGACAACGCTCGTCGGCTGGTCGAGCGGATTGCGGCGCTGAAGCCCGAGCTCGGCGCCGACACGCGCTTCCATCTCCGTCACGAGACCTTCAACCTCGACGCCGAGGCCGAGATCATCGATTGGCTCGGTTCTGGCCGCGTGGGCGTGCTCGCCTTCAACGACCATACCGGCGGCATCCTGAAAGCGAGCGCGCGGCCGGACAAGGTCGCCAAGATGGTCGAGCGCACCGGGTTGAGCCATGAGGATTTCATGGCGCTGGCCGAGAATGTCTGGAACCGCAAGGACGAGGTGCCGGGCTCGATCGAGCGGCTCGCGGCGGCGGCGCGAGCCCACGACGTTCCGGCGATGTCGCATGACGACATGAGCCCGGAGATGCGGCGCTGGTATCGCAGCCTCGGCGTCGCTGTCGCCGAATTCCCGATCAACGAGGCGACGACCCGCGAGGCGGCCGCCCATGGCGAGGCAATCGTCTTCGGCGCGCCCAACGTCGTGCGCGGCGGCTCGCATATCGATTGCCCGGCAGCCGAGGCGATGGTGAGGGCAGGGCTCTGCACCATCCTCGCCTCGGACTATTACTATCCTGCCCTGCCGCTCGCGCCCTTCATCCTGGCGCGCAAGGGCGCGGCGGGGTTTGCTGCTGCTTGGCGGCTGGTCTCGCAGGGGCCGGCTCAGGCGCTGGGGCTCTCGGACCGTGGCGTCATCGCGCCCGGCAAGCGCGCCGACCTTGTCCTCGTCGCCCCGGAACCGCAGCCACGCATCGTCGCAACCATTGCCGGCGGGCGGCTGGTGCATCTGGCGGATCAGCGCATTCTGGCTCGCTAGAGAAGGGTTGTTTGCGGGAGTTCCACTCAGGATCGAAACGCTGCCGCGATCGCAGTGAGCGTTGCAGCCGCCCGGCTCTGGCTGACGCTGGAATGCAGGATGATCGGCCGCGTCGGCACGGCAGGGAGCGAGAGGCGTGCGCCGATCTCGCCCAGGCCCGTCGGTGCCGCCTGACGGGCGAGCAGGGCGACGCCGAGGCCTGCCATCGCGGCAGCGCCGACCGCCGCGGCGCCCTCGCCGGTGAAAGCCTCGCGCCAGGGAATGTCAGCCGCTTCCAGCGCTTCGACGGCCATCAGCCGTAATTTGCAGGGTTCCGGTTGGGCCGCCAGCGGCAGCGGCTGCTCCCGCGAGATCAAGACGTCGGGCGCGCAGAACCAGCCGAATTGCGCTTGCGTCAGGACTTCGCCACCCCGACGGCTTTCGTCGTAGCGCAGGGCGACGACCGCATCGAGCTCACCTGCGTCGTAGCGTTGGAGCAGCGTCCGGGTCGCACCGATCCGCAGATTCAGGGTCACCCCGCCATCGCGCCTGCTCGCCGCCTGAAGCAGGCGGGCGAGGTCCGGACCGACGAGATGATGCGTGATGCCGACCGAGAGGCGAACGCTGTCGCCGGAGAGGGCGTCGGTCGCCCGGCGATGCGCAGCGAGGAACTCTCGTGCCGGGATGAGAAAGCGCTCTCCGGCGGAGGTGAGGGCGACCCGTCTCGGCGTTCGTTCAAGGAGGCGCTGGCCCAATCGCTCCTCCAGCCGGCGCAGGCGCAGCGAGGCGGCGGCCTGTGTCGTGTTCAGCAGCCCGGCGGCGCGCGTGAAGGAGCGATGCTCCGCCACGAGGACGAAGGTCTCGACGGCTTCGGGGTCGAGCGTCGGGCGCGTTTCCATAACAGGATGATATCACTGAAACACGAATGACGACAGTTTCGATCGCCTCGTTGAGAGTGTTCTGTGGCGGCAGCGTCCTGCGAAAGCCCTGCTGCCCATGTCGAAGACCAGTCCGAGCCTCGCTCCCGAAGCCACCGCGAGCCGTCCTGAAACCGATCCCTACATCTGGACCGTGCTCACCGTCGCGGTCGCGACGCAGACGGCGGGGTCGTTCGTCTCGCAGGGCGTCTATATCCTGGTTCCGTTCTGGCGCGATGCATTCGGCGTATCGCTCGCCTCTGCCGCGCTCGCGGTCACCGCCATGAACGGCACGCAGATCCTGACGATGGTTGCGCTCGGGCGTGCAATCGATCGCCATGGCGAGCGGGTCGTGGTCGGCATCGCGATGGTCGGCATGGCGCTCGCTATGGTCGCGGCGGCCTTCGTCGGCGAGTTGATCGGGCTGCTGATCTGCATGAGCGTTCTGGGCGGCACTTATGCGGCGGTGCAGCCGGGCGGGACGCGCGCGATCATGCGCTGGTTTCCGCCGCGGCACCGCGGCCTCGCGACCGGCTTCCGGCAGGCCGCGGTACCCTTGGGCACGATGATGGCGGCCGCGCTGTTGCCGCTGCTCATCGTGCGTTTCGGTCTGGCCACAGCCGCCTGGTCGAGCGCGGCTGTCTCGCTGCTTGGGGCGCTGCTGTTCCTGCTCTTCTACAAGGAAGGAGAGGCGGTGCAGGCCAAGCGTGAGACACCACTAGCCTTGCGCGAGCTGATCCGGAGCGTCGGCGAAAATCCACGGTTCTGGCCGGTGCTGCGCCTCGGCATCGCCATGTCGGCCTTCCAGTTCACCTTCACCGCCCACGCGATCGGCTACATGGCCGATGCCCTCGCGCTCGGCATGCTCGGTGCTGCGAGCCTGTTCGCTCTGGCGCAACTCGCCGGCATTCCCGGCCGCGTCCTGCTGCCCTGGCTCAGCGACAGGCTGAGGCGCGGGCGGCGCTCCCAGTCCTTTGCCGTGACCGCGCTGCTCGGAGCAGGGGCGGCCGCGGCACTCGCCGCGCTGCCGGCCGGTGTGCCCGCGCCGCTTCTGGCGGCCGTGCTCGTCGTCCTCGGCGTCTTCGGGATCGGCTGGTTTCCCCTCTATCTGCTCGATATCGCCGAGATGGCGCCGCGCAGTTCGATCGCCTCGACCGTGAGTTTCGCCTCGACGCTCTGCCTGATCGCCATGGCGCTTGGACCCTGGCTCTTCGGCCTCGTCGCCGGCAGGTTCGGCTACGCCAGCGCCTGGACGTTCCTGATCGCCCCGGTCGTCGTCCTTGCGCTGCCGCTGCTGGGGAGTGGAGGTCGCGGGGGCGAGAACTGAGCGGATGGGCCAGCTTCAGCTGGCCCATCAGGAAGGCTGATCCGCTTCAGCTCGCATACCCTTTGACGCTCGACAGCGCCGTCATCACCCCGCGCAGCTCTGCAAGGCCGCGCAGTCGGCCGACCGCCGGATAGCCCGGGAAGGAGCCCTTCTTGGCGTCGTCGAGCAGTTCATGGCCGTGGTCCGGGCGCATCGGGATGCGCCAGTGCGTCCAGCCGGCGGCCTTGCGGCGCGTCTGCTCGGCCATCAGCGCATCGACGAGCGCGACCATATCGGTATCGCCGCCGAGATGCTCGGCTTCCATGAAGGAGCCGTCCGGATCCTTGGCGACGTTGCGCAGATGCGCGAACCAGATCCGGTCGGCGAAACGGCGCGCGATCCCCGGCACATCGTTCTTCGGATTGGCGCCGAGCGAGCCGGAGCAGAGGGTGAGCCCGTTCGAGGGGCTGTCGACCGCACCGAGGATAAAGGCGATGTCG
This sequence comes from Rhizobiales bacterium 2SD, assembly GCA_005502805.1. Lineage (GTDB taxonomy): Bacteria > Pseudomonadota > Alphaproteobacteria > Rhizobiales > Beijerinckiaceae > Allobosea. Next base: position 88,602 of record SCMY01000008.1, read on the forward strand.
TCTTCGTTCGAGCAGATGCGCGGCAGGCCGAAGAGCGGCCGCGGCGGATCATCGGGATGGATGCACATGCGGATGCCGACTTCTTCCGCGGTCGGGATCACCGCTTCGAGAAAGCGTTTCAGGTTGGCGCGCAGGCCGTCATGGCTCATGTCGGCATAGCGCGCCAGGATGCGCTTCAGCCCCGGTACGTCGTAGCGGTCATAGGCGCCGGGCAGGCCCGCCATGATGTTGGCCATCAGCCTGGCCCGGTCCGACTCCGACGAGCGCTCGAACCAGACCTTGGCCCTGTCCATCACCTCGGCCGGATGGCCTTCGTCGGCGCCCGGCCGCTGCAGCATGAAATGGTCGACGACGACATACTCGTGCAGGTTGAAGCGCAGCGCCGTGCCGCCGCCGGGGAGGGGTTGGGCGAGATCGGTGCGGGTCCAGTCCAGCACCGGCATGAAATTGTAGCAGACCACCTCGATGCCGCAGGCGGCGAGGTTGCGCAGCGACTGGCGGTAGTTGGCGAATATGGTCTCGAGGTCGCCTTCGCCGATCTTGACGTTCTCGTGGATCGGCAGGCTCTCGACCACCGCCCAGCGCAGGCCGAGGCTCTTGTCGGCTTCGATGATCGCCTTGCGCTTCTCGATCTCCTCGACTTCCCAGACCACGCCATAGGGGATCTGATGGAGCGCGTTGACAATGCCGCGCGCGCCCGCCTGCCGGGCCTGGGCGAGCGTCACCACATCGTCCGGGCCGAACCAGCGCCAGGTCTGTTCCATCGTTGCTGTCCTTTTTGAGGGCGCCGTCTGCTGCGGCTCTTTCAGGTGGGCTTGTTGAGACCGCCACTCGCGGCAAAAGCGTCGACATGGTCGCGCGCGATCGTCTCGATCGCGTCGAAGACGGTGCGCAGATGCGCCCGCATGGTGCGCTCGGCCCGGGCCTCGTCGCCGGCGCTGACGGCCTCTGCGATCTCGCGGTGCTCGCTCAGGATCATCTCGGACCAGCCGCCGGTGTCGAGCGACAGGCAGCGTACCCGGTCGAGCTGCGCCTTGACGCTCTCGATCAGCCCCCAGACGGACGGGTGGCCCGAGAGCCTTGCCAGCTCCGCATGGAACTCTTCGTCGCTGCGGAAGAAGCCGGTCCGGTCGCCGTCCGCGAGCGCCTGTTCCTGTGTCCGGATCAGCGCGGCGAGGGCCGTCCGCCCGTCTTCGTCGATGTTCTTCGCCGCCAGCGCGACCGTGCGGCATTCCAGCGTCTCGCGCACAAATTGGCTGTCATAGACGGCGGCGAGGTCGATCGGCGCGACGAAGGTGCCGACCTGCGGCACGACGACGAGAAAGCCGTCCTCGACCAGCCGCTTGAAGGATTCGCGCACCGGCGTCCGGCTGACGCCGAACTGCAGCGCCATGCGCGCTTCCGAGATCGACTCGCCCGGACGCAGTACCGCGTTCAGGATGTCGCCGCGCAACGCCCGGTAGATCTGGTCGGTGCTCTGTCTCGCCGCGGCGATGCCCATTGCCAAGCTCTTGTTCACTAGTATACTAGGATACCGGCTCGAACGGAGGCGTCAACTCCGAAAGCCGCGATTTCAATAGAAGCCGGTGCTAAAAGTGCCGCAAGAGCCCGCTTTTCACGGGCTGGGGAAACAGCAGGCGGATGAGCCGCCGGGAGGGGAGATCATGGTCCAGGATACGATTCATCGCCGTACATTCCTCGGCGGCGTCGCTGGCATGGCCGGTATCGCGGCCGCGCCTGGAGCCTTCGCTCAGACACTCAAGCTGCCGGCGTCGCCGCTCACGATCAGCGTCATCGACGTCGGCGGGGCGCTCGCACTGGTCCAGACGCCGTTGGAGAACTATCCCAAGGCAAATCCCAAGGCCGTCTCGCGGATGGTCTTCACCAAGGCGCCTGCTCCCGAGCTGCCGGCGAAGATCAAGGCCCAGCAGAATGCCGGTCGCCTCGATATCGACCTCGTCATCGGCGGCCTCGACGTGCTCTCGGCCGGTATCGACCAGAAGCTCTGGGTTGACCTGCTGCCGCGCTTGCAGGCCGAGCTGCCGAAGCCGGAAGACATCTACCTCAAGCCGGCGCTGGCCATGCACAATCTGGGGCAGGGCCAAGCCATGGCGATGGTCTATTATCCCTCCGGTCCGCTGCTCGAATACATGCCGGATCGCGTCAAGCAGGTTCCGACCACGGCCGAGGAACTGCTGGCCTGGACCAAGCAGAACAAGAACCGCTTCTTCTATGGCCGCCCGGCCAATTCCGGCCCTGGCCGCACCTGGATCATGGGCCTGCCCTATCTCCTGGGCGACAAGGATCCGAAAGACCCGGAGAAGGGCTGGGACAAGACCTGGGCCTATCTCAAGGAACTCGGCGAGAACATCGAGTACTATCCGGCCGGCACCGGCCAGACGATGAAGGAGCTCGGCGACGGCTCCCGCGACATCATCGTCTCGACGACGGGCTGGGACATCAATCCGCGCGTGCTCGGCATCGTGCCGAAGGAAGCCAAGATCCAGACGCTGAAGGGTTTCCACTGGGTCACGGACGCCCAGTACATGATGATCCCGAAGGGCGTCTCGGACGAGAAGCTCAACGTGCTGCTCGATCTGATCCGCCACATGCTGACGCCGGCGCAGCAGGCCTATACCTATGATGAGGGCTATTTCTATCCCGGCCCGGCGGTGAAGGACGTTCCGCTATCGATGGCGCCAGCTTCCAGCCAGAAGGCGATCGAGGAGTATGGCCGGCCGGAATACGAGAAGCTGATCGCCGACAACCCGATGGAAACCCCGCTCAACCCCGACAAGATGGTGATCGCCTTCCGCATCTGGGACGAGCAGGTCGGCGGCGCCAAGCGCAAATAGTCCTGCTGAAATCACGAAGCAGGCCGGTCCTTGACCGGCCTGCCGCTGTGCTGTCGCCTGTCGGCAGCCGCCCGCCCATCCGTTCGAACCCGATGGTCCTTCATGTCGATACATGCCGCGAATTTCCGCGAACTCAGGCTCGACCGGCTCTGCCGCGACTTCGGCACCCATAACGCCGTCAAGGACGTCACGCTGACGATCAAGCAGGGCGAGTTCATCGCGCTGCTCGGCCCGTCTGGCTGCGGCAAGTCGACGACGCTCAACCTGATCGCCGGCCTGCTGCCCGCGACCGGTGGCGGCATCTGGCTCGACGAGAAGCGCATCGACCCGCTGCGTCCTGAAGAGCGCGGCTTCGGCATGGTCTTCCAGAGCTATGCGCTCTTCCCGCATATGAGCGTCAAGAAGAATGTCGGCTTCGGCCTGAAGATGCGCGGCATGGCCAAGGCGGAGAGCGACCGCCGCATCGCCGAGGCTGTTGCACTTGTCCGCCTGCAGGGTCAGGAGGAGAAACTGCCGGGCCAGCTCTCCGGCGGCCAGCAGCAGCGTGTCGCCATTGCCCGTGCGATTGCGGTGCAGCCGCCGCTCGTGCTGATGGACGAACCGCTTTCCAATCTCGACGCCAAACTGCGCCTCGAGATGCGCGCCGAGATCCGGCGCATCCACAACACGCTCGGCGCTACCACGATCTACGTCACCCACGACCAGGAGGAGGCGCTCTCGCTCGCTGACCGCATCGTGGTGATGCGCGATGGCGAGATCCGCCAGGTCGGCGGGCCGGAGGACCTGTTCTCGCGGCCGGACCACCTCGACGTCGCCGAATTCATGGGCTTCCGCAACAAGGTCGCTGGCCGGGTCGCCTCCGCCACGGCCGAATCGGCAACGGTTACCGTCGGCGAGGTCGGCGTCGTCGGCCGCGTCAGATCGCCGGTTGCGGCCGGGCAGGGAGCCCATCTCTCGATCCGCCCCGAGGACCTGCACCCGGTGGCGGATGGCGCGCCGGGTCTTGCCGCCAAGGTCGTCTCGACCGAATTCCACGGCCGCGAATTCGTCGGCTTCGCCCGCATGGCTGATGACACGCCGCTGACTTTCCTGGCCGATAGCCGCATTGCGCCGGGCACCGAGATCCGCCTCGCTGCGGCCCCCGATCGCGTCCTCGTCTTCGGAGGGGGCGCATGAGCGCGTCCACCACCACCGCCGACATCCCGCTGAAACAACGCCTCGCCGCGCGCGGGCTCGACGGGCTGACCCTGCTCGTCCTGCCGGCGGTGTTCTTCCTGCTGGCGCTGTTCATCTACCCGTTCCTCTACGGGCTCTTCCTCTCCTTCACGCCGAAGGCGGGCGGGGCGCTGGCCAACTATCAGCGCTTCTTCTCCGACGCGTTTCTCTACGACACGATCGCGACCACGCTCTGGCTCGCTCTGCCGGTGACGATCGTGACGCTGCTGCTGGCGATCCCGATCGCCTTCCGCGTCCGCCTGATGAAGAACCAGCGCTTGCTCACCACCATCCTGGTGATCCCGATCACGCTCGGGACCGTGCTGGTCGCGGAAGGGCTGCTGAACTATCTCGGCCCGCAAGGCTGGTTCAACCGCACGCTGATGACGCTCGGCATCATCTCCTCGCCGGTGAAGCTGCTGCACAATTACTGGGGCGTGATGCTCTCGCTGGTCATTACCGGCTTTCCTTTCACCTTCCTGCTGACGCTGTCCTACCTCACCGGCGTCGACCCGGCGCTGGAGCAGGCCGGCGCGACGCTCGGCGCCGGTCCCTGGCAGCGTTTCAAGCACATCCTCCTCCCGCTGCTGCTGCCCGGTCTCGCCATCACCTTCTGCCTGAGCTTCGTCCAGGCCTTTTCGGTATTCCCCTCGGCAGTGCTGCTCGGTGCTCCCGCGGGGCCGACACGCGTCATCTCGATCGCCGCCTACCAGGCCGCCTTCGAGGAATACGACTACTCGATGGCCTCGGCCGTCGCGATGATCATGGGCATGGTCCAGCTCGCCATCGTCGTCGCAGTGCTCGGCATGCGCGGCATGCTCTATCGCGGCCCGGCCGGCGGCGGGAAGGGCTGATCCGATGGTCAAGGACACCCGCCTTTCCACCAAGCTCTGGGCCGCGGCCAACTGGACGCTGATCGGCTTCTTCATCGTCAACCTGATCGGCATGATCGCCGCGGTGGTAACGAGTTCGTTCTCGACGCGCTGGCTGCGTTCGTGGCTGCCGGACGGCTGGACGACGCGCTGGTACGGCGCCGCCTGGAGCGAGTTCCAGCTCGGCGACGTGCTGACGGTCACCTTCCAGATCGTCTTCCTCGTCGTCTTCCTGTCGGGGCTGATCGGCGTGCCCGCCGCCTATGCGCTGGCGCGGCGCGATTTCCCCGGCAAGAAGCTGGTGATGCTGCTTTTCCTGCTGCCGCTGCTGGTGCCGCCGATCACCTTCGGCATCCCGCTCGCGACGGTGCTCTACCGCACCGGGCTCGCCGGTTCGATGTCGGGCGTGGTGCTCGCCAATCTCGTGCCCACCGTGCCCTTCGTCATCCTGGTGATGATCCCGTTCATCGAGCAGATCGACACCAAGATCGAGGCGGCGGCGCGCGTCTTCGGCGCCAACACCTTCAAACTCTTCATTCATGTCCTGCTGCCGCTGCTGATGCCCGGCATCCTCGCTGCGCTGCTGCTCGTGCTGGTCCGCACGATCGCGATGTTCGAGCTGACCTTCCTCACGGCCGGCCCGACCAGCCAGACGCTGGTGGTCGCGCTCTACTACGCGGTCTTCGCCGCCGGCGTGCGCGCCGTGCAGTCGATCGACGCCATGGCGGTGATCTACATGGTGACGACGCTGGTCTGGCTGGTGATCGCCCTGCGCTTCGTCAATCCGACGCAGATCGTGGCAAGGGCGAAGCGGTAGGGAACCTGACGCCTGGTTCCGCATTCCTCCGCAGCCGGTCGAGCTGCGGAGGCGTTGAATGGTCACGAAGGGCAGGGGAGGCGCCAAGGCGAGCCAGGGCCGCCTGCGCCGCGCGACTATCGACGATCTCACCATCCGCCGCGTCAGGGTCGGTCGCAATTTCGGCTATCGCGACGCCGATGGCGGCAGGATCACCGACGAAGAAGCGCTCGCCCGTATCCGCTCGCTGGCGATCCCGCCGGCCTATGAGGACGTGCTGATCGCCAGTGATCCGCGTGCCCATCTCCAGGCGGCTGGTCGTGACGATGCCGGGCGCATCCAGCATCGCTATCATCCCGATTGGGAGAAGGTGCGCGAGCGCCGCAAGCTCAAGCGCCTCGCTCACCTGATCGATGCGCTGCCGAAACTGCGCGAGCGCATCGCCACCGACCTCAAGGATCGCACCTTGTCGCGCAAGAAAGCGCTCGCCTGCGCCGCCGCAGTCATCGACCGTTGCCATATCCGCGTCGGCAACGAGGTCTACGCCCGCACCAATGGCAGCCACGGCGCCTCTACCCTGCTGAAGCGCCATGTCGACATCTCCGGCAAGCATGTCGCGCTCGCCTTCCGCGGCAAGGGCGGCAAGGATATCATCTGTGGGCGCGACGACGCCCCGCTCGCCCGCGCCCTGATGCGGTTGAAGACAATTCCAGGGAAGCGCCTGTTTCAGTATCGCGCCGAGGATGGTTCGGCCGCTGCGATCAACGCCGCCGACATCAACGCCTATTTGAAGGGGGCGGCCGGCCTGCCGGTCTCCAGCAAGGATCTGCGCATGCTCGCCGCCAATGCCGCGGCTGCCGAGCTATTGCTCTCGACCGACATTGCTGCCAGCGAGAGCGGCCGCAAGCGCCAGCTCGCCGACATCATGCGCGCCATCGCCGAGCGGCTGGTCAACACGCCGGCCGTGGTGCGCAAGAGCTATGTCCACGCCATCGTCGTCGACGCCTATGCCAGCGGGCGCCTCAGCCGCGCCTATCGCAAGGCGCGCGGCCGTGGTGGCTGCTCGCGCATCGAGCGGGCGCTGGGATTGCTGGCGGCGTGAGCGGGATGCATGGTCGCCTGCCTGAACCGGGCGCCGCCGGGGGTTGAACCCGCCGCCACACTGGTGATGCTCGGAGCAAATCATCCGAGGAAGCGCCAGGCATGTTTCTCACCAATTCCGACATGGTCGAGCTGATCGAGCTGCGTCATGCCCTCCACCGCGCGCCGGAGATCTCCGGCGAGGAGCGCGAGACGGCGAAGGCGATCGTCGGCTTCCTCGCGCCGAGCGCGCCCGATCGCATCGTCACCGATCTCGGTGGCCATGGCGTCGCCGCGATCTATGAAGGCGCCGAGCCCGGCCCGACGGTGTTGGTCCGCTGCGAGCTCGACGCCCTGCCGATCGAAGATTTGTCTGGTGTGCCGCATTCTTCGCAAGTGCCGGGCAAGGGCCATCTCTGCGGCCATGACGGCCACATGACCACGGTCGCGGCGCTCTCGCGCGGGCTCGGCCGGCAGCGGCCGCAGCGCGGACGCGCCATCCTGCTCTTCCAGCCGGCGGAGGAGACCGGGGCGGGCGCCGCCGCGGTGATCGCCGATCCTAAATTCCCGGAGATCGCGCCCGATTTCTCCTTCTCGCTACACAACAAGCCGGGCCTGCCGCTCGGCGCGGTCCGGATTTCCGAGGGGCCGGCCAATTGCGCCTCGCGCGGACTGAAGATCGTATTGACCGGCCACACCTCGCATGCCGCGACGCCGGAGCATGCGGTCTCGCCGATGAGGGCGCTCGCGCGACTGATGCCGGAACTGACGGCGCTCGGCCCGGGCGGCGCCCTCGAGGGCAATTACCGATTGGTCACCGTCACCCATGCCAGCATGGGCGAGCCGGCCTTCGGCATCACCCCCGGCCGCGCCGAGCTCTGGGCGACCTTGCGCACGCTGAACGATGCCCTGATGGGCTCGCTCTGCGCCGAGGCGGAGGCACTGGTGCGCGAAGCCGCTTCCGCCGGTGGGCTCTCCGTGGCGATGGACTATCACGACGTCTTCCATCACTGCGAAAACCATCCCGAGGCCGTGGCGCATCTGCGCCGGGCCTGCGACGAGGAGGGCATCGCGCGTGGCGAGACGCCGCCGCAGCGCGGCTCCGAGGATTTCGGCCTGTTCGGCCGCTCGTCGAAATCGGCGATGTTCCTGCTCGGCTCCGGCGACACCCCGCCGCTGCACAATCCCGATTACGACTTCCCTGACGCCATCATCGCGCCCGGCGCCCGCGTCTTCATGCGCACGGTCCGCAATCTGCTGGGTTAGCAGATGATCGCCATTCTCGGGCGAAGCGAAGCGCAGACCCGAGAATCTCCCGAATGAGATGCTCGGGTCGAGCCCGAGCATGACGTGCCCTTGCCAGATCGTGCTATGCGGCGCCTCGAACACAGCAGAGGTGCCCATGCGCAGGATCAGGATCATCGGCATCGGCGCCGGCAATCCCGAGCACGTCACGATCCAGGCGATCAAGGCGCTCAACACGGTTGATGTCGTCTTCGTGCCGGACAAGGGCACCGAGAAGGGTGCCTTGCGCGAGCTGCGCGAGGAGATCTGCCGGCGCTATATCGAGCACGACAACTGGCGCTCCGTGCCGCTCGCCGTTCCCAAGCGCGCCGAAGCGGGCGACGACTATCGCGGCAGCGTCGACGACTGGCATGCGGCGCTGGCCAAGAGCTATGAGCGCCTGTTCCGCGAGGAGCTCGGCGAGGATCAGACCGGCGCGCTGCTGGTCTGGGGCGATCCCTCGCTCTACGACAGCACGCTGCGCATCATCGAGGCCGTGCGCGCCCGCGGGCTCCTGTTCGACTACGACGTCATCCCCGGCATCACCTCCGTCCAGGCGCTGGCGGCGGCGCACAAGCTGGTGCTGAACCGGATCGGCGAGCCTGTCACCATCACCACCGGCCGCAAGATCGCCGAAGGCGGCTTCCGCGACGAGGACGGAAGCACCATCGTCATGCTCGACGGCGAGCAGGCCTTCGCCAAGATTGATCCCGCCGGGCTCGACATCTGGTGGGGCGCCTATCTCGGCGCGCCGCAGGAGGTTCTCGCCTCCGGCCCGCTCGCCGACATCTCGGATGAGATCGTCCGTGCCCGCGAGAATGCCCGCGCCGAGAATGGCTGGATCATGGACACCTATCTGCTGCGCAAGCGCGAGGGTTGACCGGCGTCGTTTGCCGTTAGGCCACCATACCGGTATAATATCGGCACGGCTGGCCGAAGGAGTTTCGCTCATGGACGTCCAGCTCCGCCTTCGCGATCCGATCGCGCCGCAGCTCGTCGCGGCCCTGCGCCAGGCAATCATCGCCAGCGAGCTCCGGCCCGGTGAAGCGCTGTCGGAAAAGGAGATAGCCGGCCGCTTCGGTGTCAGCCGCCAGCCGGTGCGCGAGGCCTTCATCAAGCTCTCCGAGGCCGGTCTGGTGCAGATCCTGCCGAGCCGCGGCACCTATGTCATGAAGATCTCGTTGCGCGAGGTCGCCAATGCCCGCTTCGTGCGCGAAGCCGTGGAATGCGCGCTGGCGCGGGCGGCGAGCAAGCTGATCGATCCAGGGGGCGTTGCGCTGCTGCGCCGTCTCATCGCCGAACAGGCCGCGGCCGCCGGGCGGGGCGATTACACCCGCTTCACCGTGCTCGACGAAGCTTTCCATCAGGCGATCGCCGAGATTGTCGATTGCGACTATGCCGGAAAAGTGGTCGAGAGCGCCCGTGCCCAGACCGACCGGGTGCGCTATCTCTCGCTACCCGGCACCTCGCCGATCCCGCTGTTGATCACCCAGCACAATGCCATCGTCGATGCGCTCGAATCCGGTGATTCAGACATGGCCGCGACCGCGATGCGCATCCATCTGCGCGAGATCCTCAACGCGCTGCCGCGCATCGCTGCGGAGAATCCCGGCCTGTTCGAGGATGAGGAGATGCCGGCTCATACGAAGGCACTGCGTCAGCGCTGATCGCTCAGCTGCGCCGCCTTGATCAGGGCATCGGCGACTCGTTCGTATTCCTCGGCCAGGATCGCGGTCGCGACCCGGACATGCTCGGTCGGCCTCGCCGCGCATTTGCTGCCGGGCAAAACGGCGATGCCGTGTGCCGCCAGCGTCACCAGTGCGAACTGTTCGGATGCGACCGGCACCCAGATGCACAGCCCGTCGCTCTCCGGCATCGCGAGCCCGCGCTCGGCAAGGCAGGCGACCAGCGCCCGTCGCCGCTCGGCATAGATTGCGCGGGCTTCGGCGACCCGCCGGCCGGTCCCGGCGTCGGTGAGCAGCCAGGCGGTTGCGGCTTGCAGCAGCCGGCTGGTCCAGCCCGAGGAGAAGCTGCGATAGGACTGGATCTGCCGGATCACCATGGCAGGCGCCGACAGCACCGCGATCCGAAGATCGGGTCCCAGCGATTTCGAGAAGGAGCGGATATGCACGACCCGCTCAGGCATGGTCGTGCCGAGGCTGATCGGCGGGTGGATCGAGACGTCGCCGACGCCATCATCCTCGATCACCAGCGTGTCGCTATTGGCGAGCACGCGGCCGAGTTCGGCGAGCCGCGCCGGGCTGACATGCTGGCCAGTGACCGAATGGGTGCGCGGCTGGAAGATGAAGGCGGAAGGCCTCCGCTCCAGCGCGGCGGCGAGTTCCGAGGGCAGGGGGCCTTCCGCATCGCGGCCGACCGGCAGGATCTCGGCGCCAAGGTCCTCGATGATATCGAGCAGCCGCATCGCGGTCGGATCCTCGATCGCGATGCAGGAGCCGGGCAGAACGGTGGCGTGCAGCACCGAGTAGACCGCGTTGTAGCCGCCATTGGTGGCGAGGAAGGCGGCCGGCCCGTAGGGCCAATCCGGCGCCACGGCGTCGCGAAGCGCCGGCAGGATCGGCGTGCGCTCGTAGCTATTGAGGTTCTCCGCGCTTGCCGCTTGCGCTAGCGCCTCGCGCAAAGGCGGCAGCAGGGCGGCATCCGGCACCGCCAGCGAGAGGTCGAGCGCGTCCGGCCCGAAATCGGCGACGCTCGTCATCCGCGTCGGCCGCGGCGTCGCATTGTCACCGCTGATCCAGGCGCCGCCGCGCCCGCGCCCCGAGACGATCTTCTGTCGCTTCAGTTCGCTCCAGGCTTCCGAGACCGTGCCGGGGCTGACGCCGAGCCGGAAAGCGAGGTCGCGCACGGTCGGCAGCCTCATGCCGACCGGCAGCAGGCCGGAGCGGATCATCTGGCTGAGATCGAGCGCGAGGCCGCGCGCGGTGCGCTGCGTCAGGCGGCTGGCCAGCCAGGCGGCGTCGGGTTCGTCGCTCATCGACTCAAAAATGAATGTTCAGGAACGTAATAGAGATTGATCAGCTGAATTGAACATTTATCGTTCCGGCCGTCCAAGGTTTTCTGCTCAGCGAGGCACCTGCTTGAAACCTGTGATCCGGCTGGCCCTGCGCGACTGGGACTTCATCACACCGCTCTTGCTCGGCGACCTCGCTTCCGATCGTTTCGAGCTGAAGATCGAGCGCCTCGCCGCGCTGCCTGACGATTTCGCCAGCGATCCGCGCTTCGATGCCAGCGAGATCTCGTTCAGCCGTTACACCACCGGATGCGCCCGCGGCGAGGCTGGCGTCGTCGGCATTCCGAACTTCATCATGCGCGGCTTCCGCCATCGCTGCGTCGTCACCGCAGCCGACAGCAGGCTGACCCGCTTCGACGAGCTCCGCGGCAAGCGCATCGGCATTGCCGGCTGGCAGGATTCCGGCAACACCTGGACCCGCGCCGCCATGGCGCAGGCTGGGCTCGGCATCGACGACGCCTTCTGGGCCGTCAGCCGCCTTGCCGCCGATCACCCGATCACCGACCGCGTCGGGCGCTATGCCCGCCCCGGACGGATCGAGGCACTGCCCGGCCAGCCGCCGCTGCTCGACTTGCTCGCCGCGGGCGAGATCGACGCCGTGCTCATGCCCTTCATGCCGAAGGGCTTCTTCTCGAAGGGCTCGCGCTTCCGGGCGCTGCTGCCGGATGTCCGCGCTTCTGAGCGTGAGTATTTCGGCAAGGTCGGCTACGTCCCGGGCATGCACATCATCGGCCTCAAGCCCGAGCTCGCCGCGCGCGAGCCCTGGCTGGCGCAGGCGCTGAGCGACCTGCTCGACGAGAGCCAGCGCATCTGGCTGGAGAAGCGCCGCCGCTATGCCGACACCACGCCCTGGCTGATCGACGAGCTGGTGCGCAGCGGGCATGATCTGCCCGAGAGCTGGAACGAGAGCGGGCTGGCCGCGAACCGGACGATGATCGCCGCGTTCATCGAGCAGCTGCGGATTCAACAGCTCGCCGAGACCGATCTGACGCCCGAGACCCTGTTCCCGGCCGCATCCGCGCTGGAAGGAGCCAACTGATGAAAGCCGCGCTCGGACAATTCGCCGTCAGCCGCGAATGGCAGGAAAACCTCGCCACTTCCGTCCGCCTGATGGGCGAGGCGAAGGCCGCCGGCGCCGATTTGCTGCTGCTGCCTGAAGGCATTCTGGCCCGCGACATCACCGATCCCGACATCGTGCTGAAGACGGCGCAGCCGCTCGACGGCCCGTTCATGCAGGGCGTGCTGGAAGCGAGCAAGGGCTCGGCGCTGACGACCCTGTTCTGCATCCACGTCCCGAACGGCAAGGGCCGCGTCTTCAACGTCCATGTCGCGGTCCGCGACGGCGCTATCGTCGCCGCCTATCGCAAGCTCCATCTCTACGACGCCTTTTCGGCGTTGGAATCGACCAATGTCGAGCCGGGCAGCGAAGTGCCGCCGCTGCTCGAGATCGCCGGCCTGAAATGCGGGCTGATGACCTGCTACGATGTGCGCTTTCCGGAGCTGGCTCGCCGCCTCGCGCTCGATGGCGCCGACGTGCTGCTGCTGCCGGCCGCCTGGGTGCGCGGCCTCGGCAAGGAGGCGCATTGGGATGTGCTGGTCACGGCCCGCGCGCTGGAGAACACCTGCTACGTCGTCGCCACCGGTGAGTGCGGTCCGCGCAATATCGGCGCCAGCATGGTGGTCGATCCGCTCGGCGTCGCCATTGCCCGCGCCGGCGAGGCTCCGGCGCTGATCTATGCGCAGATCGATCCGGCCCGCATCGCCGCGGCACGCGCCGCGCTGCCGGTCCTCGCCAACCGCCGCTTCGCCGGTCCCGAGCTCGCCGCCTAAGAGCGGGCCGCCGGTCTCCAGACAACGATAAAAGGGAACGTCGCCATGAACATGATCGTGAAAGTCGCCGGAGCCGCCGCGCTGGCGGCCGTACTCCTGCAGGCTCCGGCCTTCGCCCAGGACGCCAGCATCAAGATTCCCGAGCAGAAGGTCGACGAGACCCTGCGCGCCAAATTGCCGGAGGCGATCCGCAGCGCCGGCAAGATGATCTCGGTCAACAACGGCTCCTTCCCGCCCTACGAGATCGTCACCGACGCCAAGACCATGACCGGAGCCGCCGCCGAGCTTTCCGACGCCATCGGCCAGCTCCTCGGCGTCAAGATCGAGCATGCGACGGTGAGCGGGCTCGCCGCGGCGCTGAGCGGCATCGCTTCCGGCCGCTATCAGTTCGCCATGGGGCCGGTCGGCGACTTCAAGTCACGCCAGGAGTCGAACGACTTCGTCGACTATGTCCGGGAGTTCGTGATCTTCGCGGTGCAGAAGGGCAACCCGAAGGCGATCGCCAGCCTCGACGACACCTGCGGCAAGAAGATCGCGGTGATGTCGGCGGGCTCTGCCGAGAAGGTGATCAAGGCGCAGGCCGAGAAATGCGCGGCCGAAGGCAAGCCTACGCTGGAGGTGATGTCCTTCACCGACCAGCCGACCTCGATCCTCTCGGTCCGCTCGCGGCGCTCAGACGGCTTCTTCTCCTCGCAGGCGCCGCTGACCTATTTCGTCCAGCAGGCCAAGGGCGACCTCGAACTCGCCGCGGTCGGCAAGGCCAACGGCTTCCAGGATCTGTTCCAGGGCGCGGTCGTGCCGAAGGGCTCGCCGCTGGGCGAGGTGTTGCTGGCTTCGATCAAGGTACTCAAGGCGAATGGCACCTATGAGGCGATCTTCAAGAAATGGGGCCTCGAGAACAATATGATCGGCGAGCCCGGCATCAATCTTTCGAAGAACTGAGCGGGCAAGCCATGAGCAGCGCGGCTGAGCCGATGCATGACCGGCAGGCGACGCTGCGCGACGTCGCCAACGCCCACCGCCCGGTCGAATGGGGGCGCTGGCTGCTCTGGGCCTTCGTGCTCGCGGTCAGCGCCAATTTCGCCTGGATCGTCGCCTGGAACCCGAATTTCGGCTGGCCGGTCGTGGCGCAATGGTTCACGGCCGAGTCGATCCTGCGCGGCCTTTACGTCACGCTTGGGCTCACCGTGGTGGCGATGGTGATCGGCGTCATCATCGGCCTCCTGCTGGCGATCGCACGGCTCTCGGACGACCGGCTGTTCAGCGGCCTCGCCGGGCTCTTCATCTGGTTCTTCCGCGGCACGCCGCTGCTGGTCCAGCTGATCTTCTGGTACAACCTCTCGACGCTCTTTCCCGAGATCTCGATATCGATCCCGTTCGGGCCGACGCTGGTCAGCTGGCACACCAACGACCTGATCACGCCGATGACGGCGGCGATTGCCGGCCTGTCGCTCAACGAGGCCGCCTATATGGCCGAGATCATCCGCGGCGGCCTGCTTTCGGTCGACAAGGGTCAGACCGAGGCGAGCGACGCCTTCGGCATGACGCGGGCGCGGGCGCTGCGCCGGGTCATCATCCCGCAGGCGATGCGCTCGATCGTGCCGCCTACCGGCAACCAGTTGATCAGCATGATCAAGGCGACCTCGCTGGTCAGCGTCATCGCCATGGCCGACCTGCTCTATTCGGTGCAGGCCGTCTACAACCGCACCTTCGAGGTCGTCCCGATGCTGATGGTCGCGGTGATCTGGTATCTCATCATCACCACCGTCCTGAACATCGGCCAGGGCTTCATCGAGCGCTACTATGCCCGCGGCGAGCGTGGCGCGACCGAGCGCATGCCCGTCATCGCGGAGGCGACGCCATGAGCCGGATCGCGAGCGAGGGCGCGCCGCTGGTCAGTGCCCGCAACGTCCACAAATCCTTCGGCCATAACGAGGTGCTGAAGGGCATCGATCTCGACGTCATGCCGGGCGAGGTCGTCGTCGTGCTAGGGCCCTCCGGTTCGGGCAAGTCGACCTTCCTGCGCTGCATCAACCATCTGGAAGCGATCGATCGCGGCTCGATCATGGTCGCCGGCGAGCAGATCGGCTACCGGCTGAGCGGCGAACGGCTGACCAAGCTCTCGCCGCGCGCGATCGCGGCGCAGCGCCGGCAGATCGGCATGGTCTTCCAGCAGTTCAATCTCTTTCCACATATGACGGCGCTGGAGAACATCATCGAGGCGCCGGTCGGCGTCCACGGCCACTCCCGCAAGGACGCGACCGACTACGCCATGGAACTGCTCGCCCGCATCGGGCTGACCGAGAAGGCCAACGCCTATCCGCGCCAGCTCTCCGGCGGCCAGCAGCAGCGCGTCGCCATCGCCCGGGCGCTGGCGATCCGGCCGAAGCTGATGCTCTTCGACGAGCCGACCTCGGCGCTCGATCCCGAGCTCGTCGGCGAGGTGCTGGCGACGATGCGCGATCTCGCCGGCCAGGGCCTGACCATGATCGTCGTCACCCATGAGATCGGCTTTGCCCGCGAGGCGGCCGACCGCGTCGTCTTCATGGATGGTGGCCTCGTCGTCGAGCAGGGGAGGCCGGAAGAGGTGCTCGCCAATCCGAGCCATCCGCGCACCCGCCTCTTCCTCAGCCGCTTCATCCGCGAAGCGGCCTAAGGACGGCCAGTCCCGTCAGAATGATCCCCGACGCAATCGCGCCGGGCGGCTCGGCAAGGCGCCTTGGTTAACGTTAAACGATCATTATCAGATATCCGAATATATTGATGGAAAGGGGTGTGAAGACCGGGGGAGACTGAGCATGGGCCGTCCGCAATCTCAGCGGCAGCGCTTTCGCCTGACAGGTGTCGGCGCGGTCATCGGCATGGCCCTGACAGCAGCCGTCGCACTCGTCGCCGCAGCCGGCGCCTTTTCCACCCAGCGCCTCGGCAACCGAATCCTGACCGAGACGATCGCGCGCGAAATGACGAGTGCCCAGGAGACCCTGCGCACCAGCCTGGACAGCGAAGTCAAGCGCGCTTTGTCCATGGCGGATGTCATCGCGAGCAATGCCCAGATCCAGGCGCGTTTCGCCGCTGGCGATCGCGAGGCTCTCGCCGCCGCGACTGTCCCGGGTTTCGCCGCGCTGAAGGCGAATGACGGCGTCGTCCAGCTGCAGTTCCATGTCGCGCCGGCCACCTCGTTCCTGCGCGCGCATCGCCCGGAGAAGTTCGGCGACGACCTGTCTTCCTTCCGCTTCACGGTGGTCGAAGCCAACAAGTCGGGCAAGCCGGTCTTCGGTCTCGAGAATGGCGTCGAGGGCCTCGGCGTGCGTGGCGTGATGCCGGTCCGGTTCGAGGGCAAGGCGGTCGGGACTGTCGAAGTCGGGCTCAATTTCGGCCAGGCCTTCTTCGACGCCTTCAAGAAGATGTCCGGCAACGACATCGCCTTTTTCGTCCTCGCCAATGGCGAGCTCAAGCGCTTCGCCTCGACGCTTGCCGATGACGGTCTGCTCTCGCAGGAGATGTTGCGTCAGGGCCTCTCTGGGACGACGGAAGTCCAGCGTCTCGCCATTGGCGGGCGCGCCAGCGCCATGGTCTATGCGCCGGTCAAGGACTACCGCGGCGATGTGATCGGCGCCTACGCACTCGTCTCCGACATCTCCGCCCTCAGCTCGATCATGGATGCCGCGCTGTCGGCCTCGGCGCTGGTCGCGCTCGTCAGCCTGATTTCGGCGATCGCCTGCGCCTGGATGTTGAATCGCTGGATCGCCGCCCCGGTGCGCGGCATGACCAGCACGATGACGGCGCTGGCGCAGGGCGATCGCGACGTGCTCGTTCCCTCGCTGTCGCGCCGTGACGAAATCGGCGAGATGGCTCAGGCGGTCGATGTCTTCAAGCGTGCCGCTATCGAGAAGGAGGCGATCGCCGCCGAGAAACAGCATGCCGAGCAGGAGGTCGAGGCCCAGCGCCATGCCGCTGACGCCGAGCGGTCGCGCAACGAGGCCGAGCGTCAGGACGCCACGCAGCAGCTGGCGGTCGTGGTCTCGGCACTGGGCACCGGGCTGGAGCATCTCGCCAATGGCAATCTCGGCTATCGCATCGATCAGCCGGTCGCAACCGCCTATGCCAAATTGAAGGACGATTTCAACGCGGCGATCGGCAAGCTGCGCGACACGATGCGGCGGATCGCGACGAGTACCGAGAGCATGAAGGCGGGCGCCGGCGAGATCAGCCAGGCGGCGGACGACCTCGCCAGCCGCACCGAGCAGCAGGCTTCCTCGGTCGAGGAGACTGCGACGGCGCTCGACCAGCTGACCGCGACCGTGCGTCAGACCGCCGAAGGCGCGCGCCAGGCCAGCCACGCGACGACGCAGGTCAAGGGCGAAGCCGAGCAGTCCGGCCAGATCGTCCGCGAGGCGGTCGCCGCCATGAGCGGCATCGAGAAATCCTCCGACGAGATCTCGCAGATCGTCGGCGTGATCGACGAGATCGCCTTCCAGACCAATCTGCTCGCGCTGAATGCCTCGGTCGAGGCGGCGCGCGCCGGCGATGCCGGCAAGGGCTTTGCGGTCGTCGCCTCCGAGGTGCGGGCGCTGGCGCAGCGCTCGGCGGATGCGGCCAAGGAGATCAAGGGCCTGATCACGGCTTCCAGCGTCGAGGTCGAGAAGGGTGTCGCGCTGGTCGGCCAGACCGGAACGGCGCTGGAGCGGATGTCCGGCGAGATCACCCGCGCCACCTCGCTGGTCGCCGAGATCGCCTCGGCCGCACAGGAGCAGGCGACGGGGCTGCAGGAGGTCAACACCGCGGTCAACGAGATGGATCAGGCGACGCAGCAGAACGCGGCGATGGCCGAGCAGTCGACCGCCGCCTCGCAGGCGCTGGCGCAGGAAGCCGACAGGCTGGCGGCGCTCGTTTCCTACTTCAGCCTTGAAGCGCCTGAGCCGCCACTGCGGCAGGCCGCGTGGAGCCCGGCGCGCGACGCGGCCTGAGGGGCGATCAGCCCCCCTCCAGCTCCCTGGCCCGCTCCAGCGCCAGCTCGGTGCCTTTCTCGACAAAGTCGGCGATCAGCTCGAGTTCCTCGACACTGTATTGCCGCATCAGTGCGGCCGAGCGCTCCGCCATCGGCGCGAACAGCTCCAGGATCGGCCTGATCGCCTCCGGCACGATCCGGACGACGACCTTGCGTCGATCCTGTGGATCGGCGGCTCGCTCGACATAGCCCTTCCTGGCGAGGCGATCGATCAGGCCGGTCACGGCGCCGCTGGTCAGCTTCGTATGCTCCATGATCTGCCCGGCGGTCACGGGGCCGGCGAGCAGGATCATGTCGAGACATTCGAGATCGACAGAGGCGATACCCACCCGTTTTGCAACCGCCTGGCTGTGTAGCGCGCTCGCGGCGCCCATCCGGCGCAGGACCGTGGTCAGGCGTGCGATCGCTCGAACTTGACTGGAAGGAGGCGTCTGTCTCATATCTCAGTATCTAAGATAATTAGCGATCGAGATAAAACCATGGACGCGATCATCCTGTCTACGGCGTTGGCGGCGCTTCTGGCCAATATCGGGCTGGGCGGCGGAATCTTCGAGCACAGCGTTGTCGACCGGGCCTGGCCGCGCAAGCCCGAGATCATCCAGCCCCGGAAGGGTGGCATCAGCCGAGCCCGGTTCTGGATCCCCGCCCATTCCCTGTTTGAGCTCAGCCTGCTCGTCACGCTCTATCTCGGCTGGGGCCATGACGGCGTCCGCAATGCGCTGCTCCTGGCACTCGCCGCGCATCTGGCGCTGCGGCTTTGGTCGGCCTTCGACATGATCCCGAAGGCGATTGCCTTCGAGAAGGCGGAGACGATCGACGAGGTCGCCGCTCGCGACTGGACGAAGCGCAGCCTGATGCGGTTTCCGCTGGCGCTGCTCACCAGCCTCGCCGCGCTCGCGGCTTTCGGCGCCGCTTGCGGCCTGAATCTGGGCTGAGTTCAGCGGCCTCCCAAACGTCGGTAGGAGAAGGCGCGGTAGATTGACAATGTTTTGCATATAAGACAAACATTCATATATAAATGAAAAGCGTGGTGCCCGGCTCTGGTCCGAAGGCGCCCGTCGCGCCGGGGGAGGAGCGATGAGCCCGCTGAACGACAGCGACGTGCGAGCTGCCGCGGCGCCGCCGGAAACGGCTCAGGCCTCGGGCGCGAACGATATTCTGCTCGGCCTGCTCTTCGCTGCGATCGGGGCGGCGGCGCTCTTTATCGGCCGCGACTATGTCTTCGGCAGCAGCCTGCGCATGGGGCCCGGTTTCCTGCCGCGGATCGTCGCCGGCGGCCTCGTTCTGCTCGGGATCGTGCTGATGATCCGCGGCATGTTCGCCCGAGGCTGGGCGCCTCCGGCCATGGTCTGGCGGCCGATCGTGCTGATTTCGTTGGCCGTGATCGTCTTCTCCGCGACGATCGACCGGCTCGGCCTGTTCGTCGCTAGCCTCCTGACCGTCAGCATCGGCGCCTGCGCAGGGCAGGAGGTCCGCTGGAAGGAACTGCCGTTCGTCGCGCTCGGGCTCGCGGCCTTCTGCACCATCCTGTTCGGCTATCTCCTGAAGATCTCGATGCCGGTGTGGCCGCGATGAGCGAGATCGTCCAGTCGCTGGCGCTCGGTTTTGGCGTCGCCGCCTCCCTAAGCAATCTCTGGTACTGCTTTCTCGGCGCGCTGATCGGCACGCTGATCGGCGTCCTGCCCGGCATCGGCCCGATCGCGACCATGGCGATGCTGCTGCCGCTGACCTATTACCTGCAGCCGACCGAGGCATTGATCATGCTCGCCGGCAT
Organism: Rhizobiales bacterium 2SD; assembly: GCA_005502805.1. Classification (GTDB taxonomy): domain Bacteria; phylum Pseudomonadota; class Alphaproteobacteria; order Rhizobiales; family Beijerinckiaceae; genus Allobosea. The sequence continues at coordinate 108,347 of SCMY01000008.1, forward strand.
CTATTACGGCGCTCAATATGGCGGCTCGACCACCGCCGTGCTGATGCGCCTGCCGGGCGAGTCCTCCTCCGTCGTCACCTGCCTCGACGGCTATGCCATGGCGCGCAAAGGCCGCGCCGGCACCGCGCTCGCGACGGCGGCGCTCGCCTCCTTCTTCGCCGGCACGGTGGTGACGCTGCTGATCGCGATCGCCAGCCCCGCCTTGACCGAGCTCGCGCAGAAATTCGGCCCGGCCGAATATTTCTCGCTGATGGCGCTCGGCCTCGTCGCCGCCGTCGTCTTCGCGCAGGGCTCGCCCTTGCGCGCGGTCGGCGCGATCTTCCTCGGCCTGCTGCTCGGCCTGATCGGCGCCGACGTCAACACCGGCTTCGACCGCTTTACCTTCGACCGGCCGGAGCTGCGCGACGGCATCGGGGTCGTCGTCGTCTCGATGGGCCTGTTCGGCATCGCCGAGATCATGCTCAATTTGTCCGGTGGACCGGAAGGGCAGGGCGAGCGCACGAAGCTGTCACGGCTCTGGCTGACGAAAGAGGATTTCCGCGCGGCGTGGCCGGCGACCTTGCGCGGCACCGGGCTCGGTGCGCTGCTCGGCGTCCTGCCCGGCGGCGGCGCCATGCTCGGCTCCTTCGCCTCCTATGCGATCGAGAAGCGGATCTCGGACACGCCGGAGCGCTTCGGTGAAGGTGCGATCGAGGGCGTCGCCGGGCCGGAAGCGGCCAACAATGCCGGCGCGCAATCCTCCTTCATCCCGATGCTGGCGCTCGGCATCCCCGGCAATTCGGTGATGGCGATGATGGCCGGCGCCATGCTGATCCACGGCATCGCGCCGAGCCCGAACCTCGCCTCGACCCAGCCGCAGCTGTTCTGGGGCCTGATCGCCAGCATGTGGTTCGGCAATTTTATGCTGCTCGTCATCAACCTCCCGCTGATCGGGCTCTGGGTGAAGCTGCTGGCCGCGCCCTACCGCATGCTGTTCCCGGCGATCCTGCTGTTCTGCTGCATCGGCATCTACACCGTGAACAACAGCGCCTTCGAGGTCGGCCTCGTCGCTCTGTTCGGCCTGCTCGGCGTGGTCTTGGCCAAGCTCGAATGCCCGCTGGCACCGCTGGTGCTCGCCTTCATCCTCGGGCCGATGATGGAGGAGAATCTGCGCCGCGCCATGCTGCTCTCGCGCGGCGACCCGTCGATCTTCCTGTCGAGGCCGATCAGCCTGGGGTTGCTGATCGCTTGCGCGCTGGTGGTGGCCCTGCTGCTGATGCCGAATTTCCGCCGGGCCCGCGAGGCGGCGACGGAAGCCTGAGTTGTGTTGGGAAAGGGGAGGACGACGATGATAACACCCAGCAGGCGTAGCGCGCTCGGCCTCATCGCCGCGGCCTCCCTCGCGGCCCTGCCGCAGGTCGCAATGGCTCAGGCCTACCCGACAAAACCGGTGAAGATCATCGTGCCTTTTGCCGCCGGCGGGCGAGCCGATGCGCTGGCGCGTATGCTGGCACAGGGCCTGCAGGAGCAGATGGGCCAGCCTTTCGTGGTCGAGAACCGCGGCGGCGCCAGCGGCAGCCTCGGCTCCGATCTCGTCGCGAAGGCGCCGCCCGACGGCTACACCCTGCTGCTCGCCTCGACCGGCACGCAGGCCATCCTGCCGAAGATCAGCGCCAAGCTGCCCTATGATGCCGATCGTGACTTCACGCCGATCGCGCTGATGGTCGAGAGCTATAGCTTCATCGGCGTGCATCCCGGCGTGAAGGCGAGCAACCTAAAGGAGTTCGTCGATCTCGCGCGGGCCAAGCCGGGAGAGTTCAACTATGCCAGCTCCGGCGTCGGCACCTACAACCACTTCGCCGGCGAGTTCTTCAACATCGCCGCCGGCTCGAAGATCACCCATATCGCCTATCGCGGCAGCGGCCCCTCGGTGAACGATCTCGTCGCTGGCCATGTCCAGATGATGATCGGTGGTGAGTTCGTCGAGGTCGCGCAGGCCGGCAAGGTCCGCATCCTCGCGACGACCAATCCGCAGCGCTGGCCCGGCCTGCCGGACATTCCGACCATGAAGGAGGCCGGGCTCGCCGAATTCTCGGCGCCACCGCTCTGGTTCGGCCTGCTCGGGCCTGGCGGCATGCCGCGCGAGCTCGTCGAGAAGCTCAACCAGGCCGCCAACAAGGCGATGAGTGACCCGAAGACCGTCGAGCGCGTCAAGGCCGCGGCGAGCATCGTGCGGACCGAGAGCGCCGACGCCTTCGCCGGCCTGATCAAGGCCGAGCAGAAGGCCTTCGGCGACGTCGCCAGGCAGACCAACATGAAGTTCGAGGAGTAACCGGGCGGAGGATCCGGAACACTCGGCGAGACAGGGGAGGAAGCGATGCTCAAGGGACAACTGACGCGCCGTATGGCGCTGCTGCTCGCCGCTGCGGGCGCATTCGGTGCAGGCGTAGTTGAAGCGGCTGCGCAGGCCTATCCGGCCAAACCGGTGAAGATCATCGTGCCGTTCGCGCCGGGCGGGCGCGTCGAGGGCATCGCCCGCCTGCTCGCCAACAGCATGAGCATCGATCTCGGCCAGCCCTTCGTCGTCGAGAGCCGTGCCGGCGCCGGCGGCGCGATCGGTTCCGATTTCGTCGCGAAGGCGGCGCCGGACGGCTACACGCTGCTGCTCGCCTCGGCCGGCACCCACGCCATCCTGCCCAATGTCGACAAGAAGCTGCCCTATGACTCGGTGAAGGATTTCACTCCGATCGCCAATCTCGTCGAAGGCTTCACTTTCCTGGGAGCGCATCCCTCCGTCGAGGCCAAGACGGTCGCCGAACTCGTCGCTCTCGCCAAGGCCAAACCCGGCACGATCGGCTTCGCCAGCTCCGGCGTCGGCACCTACGGCCATTTTGCCGGCGAGCTGCTCAAGATCTCCTCCGGCGCCGATCTGATGCATGTGCCCTATCGCGGCAGCGGCCCGGCGCTCAACGACATCGCCGCCGGCCATGTCCCGCTGATGATGGCGGGCGAGCTCGTCGAGCTCGCCAAGGCCGGCAAGGTCCGCATCCTCGCGACGACCAATGAGCGGCGCTGGTTCGAGTTGCCCGACGTCCCGACGATGAAGGAAAGCGGCTTCCCGCAATTCACGGCGCATTCCTGGATCGGGCTGGCAGGTCCGGCAGGCATGAACCCCGAGATCGTCGCCAAGCTCAACGCGGCCGCCGGCAAGGCGCTGGCCGATCCGAGGGCGCAGGAGCAGCTCAAGACGCTCGGCGTCCTGCCGAATTTCTCGACCCCGGCGGAATTTGCCGCACGCATCGCCGCCGACCGCGCCGTCTATGCCGAGATCGTCGCCAAGGCGAACCTCACATTCCAGTAGGTGGGGGGTAGCGCTCAGGCTTTCAGATGCAGCGTCACCAGCACGGTGATCTCGGCGCCATCCGGCAGCGTCGCGGCGACGCGCAGGAAATTGCCGAAATGGGCGAGGCGCTGGAAGGTCACGGCGTCCTGGGCGGCCGGCAGCGGAAACTCCGAGCCCTCGGCGCACCAGTGCATGCCATCCGCCGAGATTTCGATCCGCGCCTTGGGCAGCGCTCCCTTCGGCTGCTTCAGCGCCCGCACGAAGACGATCGCTTCCCTGGCCCAGCCGGCCTCGTAAGGCTCGGTCGCGCTTGATCCCGTCCAGATCTCGTTGCGGGCGACGACGGCGGTCAGGTTCTCGGGCAGCATCAGAACTCTCCCGACAGGCAGACGGAATCGAGATAGGCGAAGGCGCGCTTGTCGGTGTCGGTCTCGGCGAAGAAGGCGAGGTTGAGCATGCACCATAGGTTCTTCATCGCCGGGATGCGGATGCAGTCGAAGCCGTCCATGGCGAAAACGCGGTCGTTGACCTGGAACCGTGTCGCCTGCATCGCGGCGAGGTCGAAGTCGAAGCGCAGATAGTGCCAGTTCACCTTGGTCGGGATCTCGTTGTAGCAGAGCCGCTGCTCGCCGCCCGGCAAGTCCTCCCAGTCGTCGGGAGCAAGGTGGTAGTGGGTGATCGTCTTGCCGGCCGTTCCGATCGGCTTGATCGGCGTCGTCCTGCGCTTGAACTGCCATCTCTGGATATGCTTGCCGTCCTGCGCGTTGAGGAAGCGTAAGTGCGGCATGACGCGATCGCCGGGTCCGGAGGTATCGCCGATCTGGAGATCGTAGAGGAAGCCGAAGGAGCGGATATCGGTCTCCGAGAGCTGCAGCTCGCTCGCCTCGGGCTTGAAGGTGAAATAGGCCTCGAGCCGGATTGGGCCAGGCTTGCGGAAGGTCAGGCGCTTGATCGCGACGTTCTGCGCGCCCTTCTTCGGCCGCGTCGCGATCTTCAGCGCATAGGAGCCGTCGACACCGCCATGCGAGCCGAAATCCCAATTCGGCAGGGTCGAGAGCATGGCGTGGCTGTGCTGGGCATAGCCCGGCAGCATGGCGTCCAATGTGTCCTCGTAATTGCCGACGAGCTGGGTCCAGCCGCACATGCCGCGGTCGAAGTCGTCGAGGCAGATGATGCGGGGCAGGGGATCGAAGCGGCTCAAGTGCGGATCGGCCTCGCGGATGGCGCGTCTGAAGTCGTCGAGCTGGGTCATGATCCTACCCTTTCACCGCGCCGGCGGTCAGGCCCGCGACGAGATGCTTCTGCATGAGGATGACGAAGGCGAGCACCGGCACGAGCTGCACGGTCGAGGCGGCGAAGAGCACGCCCCATTCGACGCCCTCGACGGCGCCGATCATCTCGGAGATCACCAATGGCGCGGTCTTCGCCTTGGTGGTGGTGAAGATGAAGGCGAAGAGGAACTCGTTCCAGGCGTAGACGATGACGAAGACCGAGACGGCGAGCATGCCCTGCGCCGCCATCGGCAGGATCACCTTGGCGATGATCTGCATCTGCGAGGCGCCGTCCATCATCGCGGCCTCGTCGAGCTCGCGCGGGATCTGGTCGATGAAGGTGCGCATCACCACCGTGCCCAGCGAGACGAAGAAGGTTGCGTAGAGCACGATCAGCACGAAGTGGGTGTCGTTGAGGCCGAGCCAGTTCACCACCGGGAAGAGCGGCAGGGTGATCACGATCGGCGGGATCAACCGGATGAAGATCAGGAAGAAGGCCGAGGCCTGCAGCCCCTTGGAGGCGAAGCGCGAATAGGCGAAGCCGGCGAGCAGGGAGACGCCGACGGCGAGCACGGTCGCGCCTAGCGTGACGAGGAAGCTGTTCCACAGGCCGAAGAAGAAGTCGCCCCAGCGGCTCCATAATGCTTCATAGTTCGCGAAGGTCGGCGCGAAGGCGAAAGTGCCGGAGGTCGAAAAGATGTCGCGGTCGGCCTTGAAGGACGACATGGCGATCAGGCCGATTGGCACCAGCGACCAGGCGACGATGGCGAGGACGCCGACGAGTTTCAGGAGATGGCGCAGGAGTTTAGGCACGCGCGAACGTCTCCTTGTAGAGCCGGCGCAGATAGAACAGCGCGAGCAGGAGCGAGGCGAGCACCAGGAGCCAGCCGGTGGCGGCAGCCGGGCCGAAGGCGTTGTAGCGGAAGGCCTCGAGATAGAGATAGACCGCCATCACCTCGGTCGAGCGCGCCGGGCCGCCGCCGGTCATCAGCCAGACCTCGGAGAACAGGCGGAAGGCGAAGATGTAGCGGAACAGCGCCGCGATCAGCAGCGCCGGCATCAGCAGCGGCAGCGTCACCCGGCGGAAGGAGGTCCAGGGCGAGGCGCCGTCGATCGCTGCGGCCTCGTAGAGGTCGCTGGGGATCGAGAGCCTGGCGGCATAGAGGATGATGAAGCTGAACGGCAGGTGCAGCCAGATCGAGAGCAGGCTGACCATGGCGAGCCCGTGGCTCGGGTTCACAGCCCATTCGATTGGCGGCAGGCCAAGTGACAGCAGGAGACGACTCATCATCCCGACATCCGGCTCGAACAGGAAGCGCCACATCACCACTGCCGAGACCTCGCTGACCGCGTAGGGCGCGAGCACGATCGCCAGCAGCAGCGGCCGGAACGGCACGCCCGAGGCGAAGAACAGCGCCATGCCGAGGCCGAGCAGGAGCTCGACATGCACCACCACGGCGACGACGATCACCGTATTGACCAGCGCCTTCCAGAAATAGGCGTCGCCCAGCACCTTGGCGTAGTTGGCGAAGCCGACGAAGCTCGCCGCCTGGCCGAAGGAGGACTGGTTGAGGCTGAGCCAGAAGACATAGATCGCCGGCAGGAAGATGATGCCGCCGATCATCAATTGGACCGGCGAGACCAACGCGATGGCGGAGAGGGGCGTGCGCGCGCTCATCAGGCGATCCTGAAGCGCGCCAAGGCGTCGCGGTCGATCTCGATGCCGAGCCCCGGCCCCTGCGGCACGGAAAGCTTGCCCTCGACCAGCTGCGAGCCCTCGCCGACGATCGGATGGGTGAAGGCGTCGCGTAGGGGGTTCTGGTAGACCATGCACTCGAAGGTGCGGAAGGTCTCGGCCGCGGCGGCGAGCTGCAGGCTGGCGGCGACGCAGATCGCGCCCGACCAGCCGACATGTGGGGCGTAAGCGGTGTTGAAGGCGGCGGCGAGCTCGCAGATGCGCCAGGTCTCGCTGATCCCGCCCGAGCGCGTCACGTCCGGCTGGATCAGCCCGAGCGAGCGGTCCTGCAGCGAGATCAGCGCGTCCGAGGCGACGAAGTCGCTCTCGCCGGCGGCGAGCCTGATCGGCAGATGCTGGGCGAGGCGGCGATAGCCCTCGCGATCCTGCGGCGCGATCGGCTCCTCGAAGAAGCCATAGCCGAGATCGGCCAGCGCCCGCCCGACGATCAGCGCATCGTCGACGTCATAGGCCCAGTTGGCATCGACATAGAGCGCGATGTCGTCGCCGGCGAGCTTGCGGACCAACCTGGCGCGGGCGATCGCATCGCGGAGCGGATGGCCGAGTTTGACCTTGATCTCGCGGAAGCCGGCTTTCAGCACGGCGGCGACCTCGGCCTCGACCGTGGCATCGTCGAGCCAGTTGATCGAGGAGGCATAGGCCGCGACCTCGCTGCGCCCCATGCCGCCGAGCAGCCTATGGATCGGCTGGCCGGCCTGCTTGCCCGCGATGTCCCAGAGCGCAATGTCGACAGCTGCGATCGCCTCGACGATCTGGCCGCCAGGGCGCCCGGACAAGGCGGCGCGCATTGCCTTCCAGAGTGCCCGCCGGTCGGCTGCATCGCGCCCGATCAGGCGCGGCACCAGCGCCTCCTCGATGAAGCGGGCATAGCCGGCGGCGCCGCGGCGGCAGAGCCCCTCGCCGAAGCCGACGACGCCATCGGCGGTCTCGACTTCGACCACGACGATCTCGATCGCCGGATAGTCGCCCTGCGACGTCCGCTGGACCTTGGGCAGCGTGGCCCGCAGCGGATGCGCGGTGATCTTCGCGATACGGCTGGCCGACATGAAGCGGCGTCCTCTTGAGTGCTTAACTTATCTGATAGGTTGAACAGTTGCCAAGCTGAGCGGCATCTGTCAATGATCATCGAACGGAGGTGATCGATGAGCGAGGCCGCTTCATCCCTGCTCGATGGCGATGACCCATTCGCCGGCGGTGACGTCGTGCCGATGCGGCTCGGCGATGCCGTGATCCAGCGCATCACCCAGGCGATCCAGGACGGCAGGCTGAAGCCCGGCGACGCCCTGCCGTCGGAAGCGCGCATCGCCGCCTCCTTCGGCGTCAGCAAGCCGATCGCCCGCGAGGTGATCCGCCAGCTCGCGGCAATGGGTGTCGTCCATATCCAGCAGGGCAAGCCGACTCGGGTGCAGGCGCTCGACGCCGCCCCGCTCGACCGCTTCTACCGTTTCGCCGTGCGCGGCCGCCCGAACGGCCTGACCGAGGCGGTGGAGTTGCGCCGCATCCTCGAGCCGCCGATCGCGGCCCATAGCGCGGCGCGCCGCTCGGCCGAGGATGTCGAGAAGCTCGACCTGATCCTCGCCCGCATGGAGGATGCGCTCGGCCATGTGCCGCGCTGGATCGAGGCCGATCTCGACTTCCACGAGGCCATCGCGGCCTCCTCCGGCAACCGCCTGCTCGACTTCCAGATCAGGGGCCTCAGGCCGGTGATCCGCGAGGTCATGGAAATTTTCAACTCACGCGGCAAGCGCACCAAGGACGATTGGCGGCGCACATTCGAGCGCCATGTCCGCGTCGTCGAGGCGATCCGCGCCGGCAATCCGACTGCGGCGGCTGCAGCCATGAACAAGCATTTCGAAGCGGCTGAAGCCGCCATCGCGGAACTCGCGAACCCTCGGGAGGACAGGCATGGGCACGGAGACGGGACTCAACCGTAGGCAGTTCGGCGCCGGCGTTCTCGGACTGAGCTTCACGGCGCTGGGCGCCGGAGGCGTCCGCGCGCAGCAAGGCGGGCCGTTCAATGTCTTCGCCCATCGCGTCATGCAGACGGTCGCGACCGGCGCGCAGGGCGGCGACATCACCAGGGACTGGGCCGCCAAGAACGGCGTCGGCGTCCAGTGGACGACCTTCGACACCGGCCCGCTGCAGGAGCGGCTGTTTCGCGAGGCGAGCCTCGGCCAGACCTCGGTCGATGTCGGCTTCGTCCTCAACACCCAGGTGGTGCCGCGCGCGGCGAACCTGTTCGAGCCGCTCGACGACTATCTCAAGAAGGACCCGGTAGAGGACCCCGCCGACATCTTTCCCGGCCTGATGCAGGGCATGACTGTCGGCGGCAAGCAGCTCGCCGTCCCGTTCCGACATGCCTCCTCCGGCCTGCACTACAATGAGGAGATCCTGGCCGAGAAGGGCTTCTCCAAGCCGCCGGCGACGATCGAGGAGATGATCGAGATCGCAAGGGCCTGCAGTTATCGCCGCGCCGACGGCACGCAAGTCGTCGGGCTGTGCATGCCGGGCGTGACCTATCCCAATGTGATCGACCTCGCCCGCGCCTGGGATGGCGAGTTCATCACGCCCGACTTCAAATGCGCCGCCGACCAGCCGCCGATGCTGAATGCGATCCGGACGCTGCGCGAGCTCTTCCAGGCCAATGCCTTCCCGCGCAATTTCGCGACACTGTCGCCCGAGGACGTCAATGTCTGGATGCAGCAGGGCCGGGCGGCGATGAGCCTGCAGAGCATGGGCCGCAATCGCATCTACAACGACCCACAGAAGTCGAAATTCTCCGGCAAGATCAAGACGATCGCGGTGCCGGCTTCGAAGATGCTGGCCGGCAAATACGAGGCCGCTCCGGCCAAGGTCGAGTTCTGGGGCATGGTCATCCCGAAGAACGCCAGGCGCAAGGACCTCGCCTGGAGCTTTATCAAGGCGATGGTCTCGAAAGAGGCGACGCTCAAGGCCGCGCTCAACGGCAACGGCCCGGTGCGCGCCTCGACCTATGCAGACCAGAGCTTCGCCGGCACCGTGCCCTATGCGGCCGAGGAGTTGAAGGTCTTGAAGGTGGCGCGGGTGCCGCTGCCGGCCTTCGACGAGGCGGCCCGCGCCGGCGACCTCTTCAAGGAGGAGGCGGAGGCTGCGGTGCTCGGCATGAAGACGCCGGAGGAGGCGATGGCCTCGCTGGTCAAGCGCGTGCAGCCGCTGCTGCCGGCCTGACAAAAGGCGGAACAAGCCTGGAGGAGATGCCATGACCTTTCCGATCTCGCGCCGCCGCTTCGGCGCTCTCGCCGGCGCGGCTGTCGCGGCCTCCACCTTGCCCGGCCGTGCACTCGCACAGGCGAAGACGCTGACCGTGCTCGGCCATCGCGTCCATCAGACTGCCGCCACGACTGGGCCGGGCGGCGACGCCACCGAAGCCTTCCGCAAGGCGAGCGGAGCGAACCTGAACTGGGTCACCTTCGGCGACGTCAACGCCGTGCATGAGCGCCTGCTGCGCGAGGCCTCGCTGGCCGAGACCTCGATCGACGTCGCCTATCTCGTCAACGGCCGCGCCGTGCCGCGCAATCTCAAGCTGTTCGAGCCGCTCGATACGTTCATGAAGGACGCGCCGATCGAGGCCTTCGACGATTTCGCCCCCGGCCTGATCGGCCCGCTCAAGGTCGAGGGCGCCCTGCATGGCATCCCCGTGCGCCACGCCACCAACGCGCTGATCTACAACGAGGCGCTTCTGGAAGAGCGCGGCGTCAGCAAGCTGCCGACGAGCTTCGAGGAACTGGTCGAGGTCGCGCGCAAGCTCACCTTCAAGCGCGAGGACGGCACGCAGGTCCATGGCCTCGCCTTCACCGCCGTCTTCGCCTCGAATTTCCTGACATTCTCGCGCTGCCTCGGTGGCGACTACATGACGGCGGACGGCAAGCTCACCGCCAACGAGCCGGCGATGGTCAAGGCGCTGACCATCCTCGCCGACCTCTACAAGGCCGGTGTGCTGCCGCGGAACTTTGCCACGGTGAACAATGAGGAGATCACCACCTGGATGCAGCAGGGCCGGGCGGCGATGACGATCAACCCCTTCGCCCGGCTGGTCTCCTACAACGACCCGGCCAAGGGCAAATATGGCGGGCGCTTAAAGTCGCTGCTGCCGCCCATGGCCGCCGAGCTTTCCGGCAAGCTCGCCTTCGCGCCGACGGTCGAATTCTGGTCGCTGATGATCCCAAAGAACGCCAAGCAGAAACCGCTCGCCTGGGAGCTGATCCGCGCGCTGTCCTCCAAGGCCGGCACCACGGCGATGGCGCTGAACGGCAACGGGCCGACTCGGATATCGACCTATGCCGACGAGAAGCTGAAGGCGGCGATGTCCTATGCCGCCGACGAGGCCGCGGCGCTGAAGGCCTCGCGCATCCATCTGCCCGCCTTCGACGAGCAGGCGCGCGCCCATGACATCTTCGTCGAGGAAACGCAGGCCGCGGTGCTCGGCCGCAAGCCGCCGCAGCAGGCGATGGATGATGCCGTCGCACGCGTGAAGCCGCTGCTCGGCTGATGGCAGGATCGCTTTCAGGGCGTGTCGCCCTCGTCACCGGTGCGGCGCGGGGGATCGGCTTGGCGATTGCGACGCGGCTCACCGAGGCCGGCGCGCATGCGATCATCCATGACCGGGACGTAGTGGCCACGACCGCGGCGGCGGCCGACCTGCGGGCGAGAGACCTCGCGGCCTCACCTTTGATCGCCGATCTTGCGGAGGTAACAGCTCCTTCCACCATGGCGGCGGAGCTGATGGCGAACGGCACCGAGCCCGATATCCTCGTGCTCTGCGCCTCCGTCGAAACACTGGAAAGCTGGGATGCAGTCTCGGAAGCTGCGATGGCTGCCCAGACCGAAATCAATCTCCACGCGACGCTGCGGCTACTGCAGGCCTTCCTGCCGGGCATGCTGGCGCGCGGCTTCGGCCGGATCATCGCGATCGGCAGCGTGCAGGAGACGCGCCCCAATCCGACGCATTTCTATTACGCGGCGACCAAGGCGGCGCAGACCAACATGATCCTCAATCTGGCGCGGACCCTGGGTGTCCCGGATGTTACCTGCAACATCATCCAGCCCGGCGCGATCCTGACCGATCGCAATCGCGCTGTCCTGGCCCAACCCGGACGGGAGGAGCAGGTGCTCGCGCGCATTCCGCTCGGCAGGCTCGGACGTGCCGAGGACTGCGGAGGTGTTGCATTGCTGCTCTGCTCCCCCGAAGGCGCCTATATCAACGGTGCCGAAATCCCTGTCGATGGCGGCATGCGACTCTGAACTATGTTTGAGCGGAAGGAGGCCCGTTGCCTCCAGGGGCGGCCGTCGCGGTGTCGAACCTGCGCTTCTGTGCGGCAGATCACCTTCTCGGATTCGCGAATGCACCGATCGATGACGCCGCCCGATTTGGGGCCGACGATCCCCACCAAATTGAGAGCCCGCGACAACAGGGCTTTGGCACGTCGAGCCTGGCCTTGAGCGGCATCACGTCGTCACCCCGGACAGACTCTCGGTTTCCTCCACCGGCGGCAGCCGCCAAGCCTTGACCAGCCCGTAGATCGCCGGGATCACGAGCAACGTGAGCACGGTCGACGAAACCATGCCGCCGATCATCGGCACGGCGATGCGCTGCATCACCTCGGAGCCGGTGCCTGTGTTCCAAAGGATTGGCAACAAGCCAGCCATAATGGCGACGACGGTCATGATCTTCGGCCGCACGCGCTCGACGGCGCCGATCATGATGGCCTCATGCAGATCGGCCCGGGTGAAGGTCCGCCTCTGCGTTTCGCAGCGTGCCCGCACCTCGTCGAGCGCGTGATCGAGATAGATCAGCATGATCACGCCGGTTTCGGCGGCGACGCCGGCGAGAGCGATGAAACCGACGGCGACGGCGACCGACATGTTGAAGCCGAGCCACCAGAGCAGCCAGACGCCGCCGACCAGCGCAAACGGCAACGACAGCATGACGATGATGGTTTCGGTCAGCCTGCGGAAGTTCAGGTAGAGCAGCAGGAAGATGAGCGCGAGGGTCACCGGCACGACTAGCCTGAGGCGTGCTTCAGCCCTTTGGAGATACTCGAACTGGCCGCTCCAGGCGACTCGGTAGCCCGCCGGTAGCTTGACGCTCTGCGCGATCGCGTTCTGCGCCTCGCTGACATAGCCGCCGAGGTCGCGCCCAACGGTGTCCACGAAAATGTAGACAGCGAGCTCGCCATTCTCGGTGCGGATCGAGGTGGCGCCGCGCTTGCGCTCGATGCTCGCGACCTCTCCGAGCGGCACGCTGGCACCGGACGGCGTCGAGACCTGCACCTCGCGCGCGATCGCCTGCGGGTCGGAACGCAGGTCGCGGGGATAGCGGATGGCGACCCCGTAGCGCTCGCGACCCTCGACCGTCGTCGTCACGGTCTCGCCGCCCATCGCCATCACCACGGCGTTCTGGACGTCGCCGACGGAGAGCCCGTAGCGGCCGAGCGCGATCCGGTCCGGCGCGATGTCGAGGAAGTAGCCGCCGATGACCCGCTCGGCATAGGCGCTGCTCGTGCCCGGAACCGCCTTCAGCACAGTTTCGATCTGGCGCGAGACTGCCTCCATCTGCGCGAGATCGGTGCCGAACACCTTCACCCCGATCGGCGTGCGGATACCGGTCGCCAGCATGTCGATGCGGGCCCGGATCGGCTGCGTCCAGGCGTTGGAGACGCCCGGGAACTGCAGGGCCTTGTCCATCTCCGCCTTGAGCCTGTCGAGCGTGACGCCTTCCCGCCATTCCGCCTTGGGCTTCAGGTTGATGATGGTTTCGAACATCTCGGTCGGCGCCGGATCGGTCGCAGTCTGGGCCCGCCCGGCCTTGCCGTAGACCGAGGCGACCTCGGGGAACGAGCGGATGATCCGGTTCTGGGTTTGGAGCAACTCGGCTACCTTGGTCACCGAGAGCCCGGGCAGGGTCGTCGGCATGTACATCAGCGTACCCTCGTCGAGCGTCGGCATGAACTCCGAGCCGAGCTGCCGTGCCGGCCAGAGGCTGAGGCCCAGCACCGCGACCGCCAGAACGATGGTCAATGTCTTGGCCTTGAGCACGCCGCGGATGAGCGGACGGTAGAGCGCGATCAGGAACCGGTTGATCGGGTTCCTGGCCTCCGGAATGATCCGGCCCCTTACGAAGATGACCATCAGCGCCGGAACCAGGGTCACCGAGAGCAAGGCTGCAGCAGCCATTGCGAAGGTCTTTGTGTAAGCGAGCGGCCCGAACAGCCTGCCTTCCTCCGCCTCCAGCGTGAAGATCGGCAGGAACGAGACGGTGATGACGAGCAGGCTGAAGAACAGCGCTGGCCCGACCTCGCTTGCCGCTTCGATCAGAATCTCGACGCGCGGCTTGTCCGGCGGCGCCCGCTCAAGGTGCTTGTGGGCATTCTCTATCATGACGATGGCAGCGTCGATCATGGCGCCGACCGCAATGGCAATCCCGCCCAGGCTCATGATGTTGGAGCCGAGGCCGAGCGCTTTCATCGCCGCGAAGGCCATCAGGATGCCGACCGGCAGCATGATGATCGCCACCAGCGCGCTACGCAGGTGAAGCAGGAAGACGATGCAGACCAGGGCAACGATGATGCTCTCTTCGATCAGCGTGCCCTTCAGCGTCTCGATTGCCCGCTCGATCAGCCCGGAGCGGTCATAGACCGGCACGATCCCGGCCCCGCCTGATAAACTCGGGGCGATCTCGGCAAGCCGCGCCTTGGCGCGCTCGATCACGGCGAGCGCATTGGCGCCGAAACGCTGCAGGACGATGCCGCTCGCGACCTCTCCCTCGCCGTTGAGCTCGGTGATGCCGCGCCGCTCGTCCGGGCCGAGCTCGACGCGAGCGACATCGGAGAGGCGCAAGGCTGCGCCGCGCTCGCTCTTCAGGACGATGTTCTCGATATCGGCGATCGATTTCAGATAGCCGCGGCCACGTACCATGAATTCGAATTCGCTGAGCTCGACCGTGCGGCCGCCGACGTCGAGGTTGCTGCTGCGGACCGTCTCGCGCAGCGCAGCCAGCGAGATGCCTTGGGCGCGCAGCCGTACCGGATCCACCACGATCGCATATTGCTTGACGAAGCCGCCGACGCTGGCGACCTCGGCGACGCCCTCCGCGCGCGAAGCTGCGAAGCGGATCCTCCAATCCTGCAGAGAACGGAGTTCGGCCAGGGACATGTCCTTGGCCATGACCGCATATTGGTACACCCAGCCGACGCCGGTCGCGTCCGGCCCGAGCGTCGGCGTTACGCCCGGTGGCAGACGGCGCGCGGCGGTGTTGAGGTATTCGAGCACGCGCGAGCGCGCCCAATAGGGATCGGTGCCATCTTCGAAGATCACGTAGACGAACGAGACGCCGAAGAAGGAGAAGCCGCGCACGACGCGCGCGCTCGGCACGGTCAACATCGAGGTTGTCAACGGATAGGTGACCTGATCCTCGATCACCTGCGGCGCCTGGCCGGGATATTCGGTGTAGACGATGACCTGGACATCGGAGAGGTCGGGGATGGCGTCGAGCGGCAAGGTCCTGAGCGCGTAGAGCCCGGCGGCAACGACGAAGGCCGTGGCGACGAAGACGAGGATCAGGTTGCGCGCTGACCAGGCGATCAGGCGGGCGATCATGGTTTGGTCTCCGGCTGGGCGAATCCGCTCAGGGCGGCCTTGAGATTGCTCTCGGCATCGATCAGGAAATTGGCCGAGACGACGACGCGATCGCTTTCGGAGACACCTTCGGCGATCGCCACCATGCCGTCGCCATGCCGACCCAGCTTGACCTCGCGCGGCTCGAAGCGGCCTTCGCCGCGATCCAGGATGACAACGCTTCGTGTGCCGCTGTCGATCACGGCGCTCCGGGGAACCGCCAGTTCCAAGTTCGCGTCACCGGCGCCGATCTCGACGTCGGCATACATGTTCGGCAGCAGGACACCGTCCGGATTGGCGAGTTCGATACGGACCTTCGCCGTTCGTGTCGCCTCGGCGATCTGTGGGTAGATCACGCCGACGCGCCCTTCGAACGCCATGTCGGGGCGGCCGCGGAGCCGAGCCACCCCCGACGCTCCGATCCGGATCTGCGCCAGATCACGCTCCGGCACGTCGGCCAGGACCCAGATCGTCGAGATGTCGGCAAGTCGGAACAGGCTGCTGCCGGCAGCCATCTTCATGCCGTCGCTGACGTTACGCTCCAGCACGATGCCATCGCGCGGCGTCGACCAGTTGACCGTCGGCGGCACCTTCCGGCTGCGCTCGATCTCGGCAATGATTTCGGCGGGAACACCGAGGTTTTCGAGGCGCTGCCTTGCTCCTCCTTCGGGCACGCCTCGTGCTGCAGCGTTCAGCTCGGTGATGAACTGGGCGCCAGCCGTGCTGATCTCGGGCGAGTAGATGCGCGCGAGCCGGGTTCCTTTCGCCACACGGTCGCCCGTCGTGACCGGTGCGACCTCCTGCACGAAGGCATCGGCACGGATCGCCACCACGGAAATCCGCCGCTCGTCGAGCTGCACCACGCCCGGAACACGCACGGTCTGAGTGATCGTCTGGCGACGGACCGGTTCGGAACGGACGCCGCTACGCTGGATGCGCCCGGGCGAGAGCTTGATGATCCCGTCCTCGCTCGCCTCGCCCTCATGGACGGGGAGATAGTCCATCCCCATCGAGTCCTTCCTGGGCACCGGCGAGGTGTCGGGCAAGCCCATCGGATTGCGATAGTAGAGGATGCGCCCCTTCTCGGCCTGGGCCGCTTGTTTTTCGGCCGGCTGCTTCTCCTCGAAGCTGACATCCTCGCTGGCATGGACGGCTCTGAACGGCCGCCCATCAGCCGTCCGGCGCGGCTCAGCCGAATAGACCGGCTTCCGGTCCGGATCCTGGTAGTAGATCACCGGTCCTGCTCCGGCGGGCTCGTTTGCCGCGAGCGAGTCTTCGATGCCGCGCCAATTCCGCAGGCCAGACAGCGCGATGCCGCGATGACCGGCCCAGTAGCCAGCCCCTCCCGCCGCCAGAACGGCAGCGAGCGCCATGCCTGCGAGCAGAGTGCGCTTCATGGCAGGGCCTTGAGGATCAGCTTGCTGTCGAGCGTGCCGGTTTCGCCCTGGATCTTGGCACCTAGAGACAGGCGCCAGCCGCCTTCCATGGTCAGGTTTGTCCTGAAGCTGTAGCTCCCCATTGCCGGAGCAGGGGCTGCTTCGATGGGCGAGGTCATCGCGGCCATGCCCTCCGGTTCCATGTCGATGCGCTTGGCGAAGATAACGGCGTCCGGCACCGGCTTGCCGGATCGCTTGTCGATCAGCCTGACGGTGACGACGACACCGTCGCCCTGCTTGAACTCGTTCTGGGTGAGCTGGAATTCATAGTCGTTGATGGCCGCCCGGGCCGGCAATGCGACGGCGGCGAGCGGAAGCGCGGCGACAAGCGCGCGCAAAGTGCGGGTGATACCCATCTGTCGATATCCTGAGACGGCGAGACTGCCGCGCCTGCGCGCGCAGCTCCGAACGTGGCGCTAGCCACGGTTCACCGACCGCGCGGCATGACCGTGCGATCGGAGCCGGCACGTCAGCGCCGGCGATGTCTCAGCTTCGTGGTGGTCGGGCGGGAGGCTCGGCCGGTCGGGAGATGCGGAGCGCCTCATTGCCGGCAAGCCCGAGTGTCGCGACCACTGGACGAACAACCGCGTCGAACGCCATGGGTGCGCTTGCGAAGCACTTGGCCAGGCAGAAGGTCACGGCCGGGCAATTCGTCGTGCAATCCGATTGCTTGTCCTTCGGAGTGGGGCAGCACGGCATGTCGGCAGACATGGCCGTCATCGTCTCATGCTCCATGCGGACATAACTGGCCTTGGTCGGCGAGACGAAGGCGGACAGCATCGTGGCCGTGGCGAACAGCCCGATGATCAGAACATGCGCGAGAAGCCGGAACTTCATGGCCTCTGTTCTGCCACGCCGTCAGATCTCGCAAAAGGGCGAGAACTGCGGCTGTTTGATCGGGAGCAGGTAAGATCGCTGTTTCGTGATCGCGAGCTTGGTGCCTCAGCATGCGGCGCAGAATGTCATCACGCCGATAAAATGATGCCACAGCGCGCCAGCAACATCACCGCGAGCACCAGCATCGTCCCTATTGGAGAGACACCGTTCTCAGGCGTAGCGCGTTGCCGATTACGCTCACCGATGACAGTGCCATCGCCGCCGCCGCGATGATCGGGGACAGAAGCAGCCCGAACAGCGGATAGAGCACGCCCGCCGCCACCGGCACGCCGGCGGCGTTGTAGATGAAAGCGAAGAACAGGTTCTGCCGGATGTTGCGCATCGTCGCCCGGCTGAGCTGGAGCGCCCTGACGATCCCCTGCAGATCGCCCTTGAGCAGGGTCACGCCGGCGCTTTCGATCGCGACATCGGTACCCGTTCCCATGGCGATGCCGACATCGGCGGCGGCAAGGGCCGGCGCGTCGTTGACGCCGTCGCCGGCCATCGCGACGACCCGGCCCTGCGCGCGCAGCCTGTTCACCACGGCGCTCTTGTCCTCGGGCAGGACCTCGGCCTCGACTTCGTCGATGCCGAGCCGACGCGCCACCGCCTGCGCCGTGGTCCTGTTGTCTCCGGTCAGCATGACGACGCGGATGCCGGCTTGCTTGAGCGCCTCGATCGCCGCTGGCGTGGTCTGCTTGACCGGGTCGGCGATCGCCAGCAGCCCGGCGACGCGGTCATCGACGGCGACGAAGATCACCGTGCCGCCTTCTGCCCTGAGCGCCTCCGCCTCGCTCGACAGTGCGGCGAAGTCGACACCGGCCTCGGCCATGATGCGGTGGCTGCCGATCACCAGCCGCCGGCCATCGACGATGCCGGTCACACCCTTGCCGACGGGGCTGTCGAAATCCTGCGCCTCGCCCAGAGTGAGGCCGCGCTCCTTCGCGGCATCGACGATTGCCGCGGCGAGAGGATGCTCGCTGGCTCGTTCCAGCGAGGCGGCGAGCCGCAGCAGCTCGCTCTCGTCGAAGCCGTCGACCGGCTTGAGCGCGGTCAGCTTCGGCTTGCCTTCGGTCAGCGTGCCGGTCTTGTCGACGACCAATGTGTCGACCTTCTCGAAACGCTCAAGGGCTTCTGCGTTCTTGATCAACACGCCGAGATGGGCGCCGCGGCCGACGCCGACCATGATCGACATCGGCGTCGCCAGCCCGAGCGCGCAAGGGCAGGCGATGATCAGCACGGCGACCGCGGCGACGATCCCATGGGCGAGGCGTGGCTCCGGCCCGAACGCCATCCAGGCGACGAAGGCCGCGATGGCGATGACGATGACCAGCGGGACGAACCAGCCGGAGACCTGGTCGGCCAGGCGCTGGATCGGCGCCCGCGAGCGCTGCGCCTCCGCGACCATGCCGACGATGCGGGCGAGCATGGTGTCGCTGCCGACCTTGCCGGCGCGCATGACGAAGCCGCCGGTACGGTTGAGGGTGCCGCCGATCAGCGCGGCGCCGGCCTCCTTGGTGACCGGCATCGACTCGCCGGTGACCATGGATTCGTCGATCGAGCTGCGACCTTCGATCAGCTCGCCATCGACGGGCACGGTCTCGCCGGGCCGGACGCGCAGCCGATCGCCGACATGGACGGCGTCGAGACCGACATTCTCGTCGGTGCCGTCATCGCGCACCCGCCGTGCCGTCTTCGGCACGAGGTCGAGCAAAGCGCGGATCGCACCGCCGGTCTGCTCGCGTGCCCTGAGTTCGAGCACCTGTCCGAGCAGGACCAGCACGGTGATCACCGCCGCAGCCTCGAAATAGACCGCGACCGAGCCGTCGTGGCCGCGGAACACCGGCGGGAACAGGCCGGGCGCGACCGCCGCGATCAGGCTGTAGAGCCAGGCGACCCCGGTCCCCATCGCGATCAGCGTGAACATGTTCAGGCTGCGGTTGACGAGCGAGGCCCCGGCGCGCTGGAAGAACGGCCAGCCGGCCCAGAGCACGACGGGCGTCGCCAGCACGAGCTGGACCCAGTTCGAGCGCTGCGGGCCGATCCATCTATGCAGGTCGAGGAGATGGCCGCCCATCTCGAGCAGGAAGACCGGAACGGCGAGGGCGAGCCCGACCCAGAACCGGCGCGTCATGTCGATCAGCTCGGTGCTGGGACCTTGCTCGGCGCTCGCGATCTCGGGCTCCAGCGCCATGCCGCAGATCGGGCAATTGCCCGGCCCCGGCTGGCGGATCTCGGGATGCATCGGGCAGGTGTAGATCGCGCCCTTGCGGGCCGGTTCGGCGACGGGTCGCGCGGGATCATCCGTGACATAGGCCGCCGGATTGGCCACGAACTTGTCATGGCAGCCGGCGGAGCAGAAGACATAGGACCGCCCATCGTGGTCGGCACGATGCTTTGCGGTCACCGGATCGACGACCATGCCGCAAACCGGGTCCTTCACCGTGGACCCTGAAGTGCCCGGATGTGCGTGATGATGGGCATGGTCATGATGATGACCGCTGTGCCGATGCTGATCCGCCATGGAACGCCGCCCCGCTGTTCCGCCATTTATTCGTCGATGCGATCGCGGCCGGCGCATGCGCGCCGGCCGCCCGGAGCAAGCTACGGCAAAGTGGCAACGGATTTCGCCAAGCCTGCTCCGACTACTGATGTCAGCCGACGAGCTCCGCGCTCGGCGTGTAGCCGGCGGTGGTGATGGCCGACCTGATCGCGGCGACATCCGTGCTGCCCTGCACGCTGACCAGCTTCGAGCCGGGATCGGCGGTGACGGAGGCGCCGGAGACCTTGCCCTCGATCGCCTGCTTGATCGTGCCGGCGCAGTGGCCGCAGGTCATGTCCTCGACACGAAAGCTGATCGCACCGCCGGGGGCGGGGGTGATGGCCGAGGCGGTGGTCGAATGCTGCTGGCAGGAGCACATGGCTGCAATGTCCTTCAGTGACGATTGCTGCACCCTGCACCTTCCTACCATGGCAAGGTCAAGCGCCTTTTCGATCGGCTTCGACCCTGCTGTGTTCGCTCCTGTGACGGGTGCAGCCTGCTGCTTGCTCAGTGCAGGATCTGGGAGAGGAAGAGCTTTGTGCGTTCGTGCTGCGGGTTCTTGAAGAACTCGTTCGGCTCGTTCATCTCGACGATCTGGCCGGCGTCCATGAAGATCACCCGGTCGGCGACCTGGCGCGCGAAGCCCATCTCGTGGGTGACGCAGAGCATGGTCATGCCCTCGTCGGCGAGCGAGACCATGGTGTCGAGCACCTCCTTGACCATTTCCGGGTCGAGCGCCGAGGTCGGCTCGTCGAACAGCATGATCTTCGGGCTCATGCACAGCGAGCGGGCGATCGCCACACGCTGCTGCTGGCCGCCCGAGAGCTGGCCCGGATACTTCGCCGCCTGCTCGGGGATCTTGACGCGCTTGAGATAGTGCATCGCGATCTCCTCGGCATCCTTCTTGGGCAGCTTCTTCACCCAGATCGGCGCCAGCGTCAGGTTCTCGAGAATCGTCAGATGCGGGAACAGGTTGAAGTGCTGGAAGACCATGCCGACGTCGCGGCGGATCTCGTCGATCTTCTTGAGATCGTTGGTGAGCTCGGTGCCGTCGACGATGATCTGGCCCTTCTGATGCTCCTCCAGCCGGTTGATGCAGCGGATCATCGTCGACTTGCCCGACCCCGACGGGCCGCAGATGACCAGCTTCTCGCCGCGCGAGACCTTGAGGTTCACGTCCCGCAGCACATGGAACTCGCCATACCATTTGTTGACGCCGATCATCTCGACGGCGGTGGCGGTATTGAGCGCCGTCGGTTTCAGCGCCGCCGGGCGCGTGCTGGTCGTTTCTGCCATAGCCATGGTCATCGAGGCGTCTCCTAGCGAGAGGCTGGGCCGCGCCGCTCCAGGAAATCGGCGAAGCGGGCGAACGAGAAGGACAGGAAAAAGAAGATCGCGCCGATGAACAGGAAGGTCTCGGCCGCCGGCGACGGCCACGCCGGATCGGCGAGGGCCGCCTTGCCCGAGCTGATCAGGTCGAACAGCCCGACGACGAGCACGAGGCTGGTGTTCTTGATCATCACGATGATGGTGTTGGCCAAGGCCGGGATCACCACCCTGATCGCCTGCGGCAGGATGACGAGGTATTGCGTGCGCCAGAACGGCAGACCGAGCGCGGCAGCGGCTTCATATTGGCCCTTCGGGATCGCCTGCAGCCCGCCGCGAATGACCTCGGCAAGATAGGCCGACGCGAAGACCGTCAGGGCGATGAGGGCGCGCACGAACTTGTCGGGCAGCAGCGCCTCCGGCAGGAACAGCGGCAGCATGATCGAGGCGACGAAGAGGATCGAGAGCAGCGGCAGGCCGCGCACGGATTCGATCGTCACCACCGCCCCGATCCTGACCGCCGGCATGGTG
Organism: Rhizobiales bacterium 2SD; assembly: GCA_005502805.1. Classification (GTDB taxonomy): domain Bacteria; phylum Pseudomonadota; class Alphaproteobacteria; order Rhizobiales; family Beijerinckiaceae; genus Allobosea. The sequence goes on from SCMY01000008.1 coordinate 130,059, forward strand.
GAACGGCGCGCCAGCGCCAGCAGGATGCCGACCGGAAAGGCGATCCCGATCGCGACGACGGTCAGGATCAGCGTCACCGGCAGTCCGCCCCAGGACGAGGTCGGGACCTCATCGAGCCCGAGACCGCCGCCCATCAGCCAGACGATCAGCGCGAGCGCTGTGGCCCAGAGCTGGAGGAGCCGCGGCGTCCAGCTCGCCGGCCGCACCGACCAGCCGAGCAGCGCCAGGATCAGCAGGCAGACCAGAGCGGGCCGCCAGCGCTCATCGACTGGGTAGATGCCGAACAGGAGCTGGCCCGACTTGGCGTAGATGAAGCTCCAGCAGGCGCCCGATGCCGCGCGGCAGGCCGCGGGGTCTGGATTGAACAGGACCGCATCAAGCACAAGCCAGCGCAGCATGGGCGGCACCGTGACCACCAGCATGGCGCCGAAGAGCAGCGTCAGGACGGCATTCAGCGGCGAGCCGAACAGGAGCTTGCCGCTCCTGCGCAGTGAGGCCAGCATTGGCGCGAACCAGGCCTGCGCCGGCGCTGGAGCCTCGGAGAGAGGGAGTGAAATCGTCTTCACGGGTTTCAGCGCTCCACGATCGCGATGCGTCGGTTGTACCAGTTGGCCGCGCTCGACAGGGTGAGGTTGAGGGCGAGATAGACGCCCAGGATGATGAAGACGCCTTCGATCGAGTGGCTGGACTTGCTGATGATCGTGTTCATCACCGCGAGGAAATCCGGGTAGCCGACCGCGATCGCCAGCGTCGAGTTCTTGACGACGTTGATGTACTGGCTGTTGAGCGGTGGGATGATCACCCGCAGCATTTGCGGAATCACGATCAGGCGCAGGATCTGGGTGCGCGACAGGCCGAGGGAGCGGCCGGCATCCCATTGCCCGGTACCGACCGAGAGAACGCCGCCGCGCACGATCTCGGCGATGAAGCCGGTGGTGTAGATGGTCAGACCGATCAGGATGGTGCTGAGCTCAGGTGTCAGCTCCAGGCCACCGCGGAAGTTCGAGCCGGTGAAGACCGGCCAATCGAGCGAGACGGCGAAATCGGCCGACCAGAGACCGAGCAGCAGCAAGGCAGCCGTTCCCCATGCCATCTCGGATCGGAAGCGCCGAAGGGAGCTCGCACGCCAGGCTACGAGGCCGAGCAGCATCGCAGCGAGGATCAGGGCAGCGCCCGCGCCATCGATCTCGAAGCGGGCAGCTGGAATGACGAAACCGCGCATCGAGGCAAAAACGCCCGGAAGCGGGTTGAGTGCGTCCCCGACCGGCGGCAGCACCTTCCACCACAGCGAATAGAGGAAGATCAACAGCACGATCGGCGGCGAGTTGCGCGCGATCTCGACCCAGACACGGCAGGTGCCGGCGGCGAGCGGATTGCTGCTCAGCCGGGTGACGCCGACGATCAGGCCGAGCACCGACGAGAAGGCGATGACGAGCGCGGAAATGAAGATCGTGTTCGCGAGACCGACGACGATCGCCCAGTAATAGGGATCACGCGACTTGTAGGAGAGGATCGCCTCGGAGATGACGATCCGGGACGGCGTCGTCAGGAAGTCGAACCCGATCGGGATGCCGCGCATCTGCAGGTTCGCGAAGGTCGTGGTGACGAGCAGGGCCGCGGCGCCGATGACGGCGGCGACCAATCCGCATTGAATGACGATCGATCTCGTCCTGGCATCGCTGAGCATGCCGCTATCCCCTTGTCCAGCCGGGTCATCGAAAAGGGGAGCGTTCGTCACGCTCCCCCGGCAGCGGCTAGTCGAAGGGGAACGGGTAGTTCAGGCCGCCATCCTTCCAAAGCGCGTTCATGCCGCGATCGACCTTGAGGGGGCTGCCCTTCCCGAGATTGCCGTCCCAGATCTCGGCGTAGTTCCCCATCTGCTTGACGACGTTGTAGACCCACTTGTCGTCGAGCCCGAGCGGCTTGCCGAAGCCCGGCTCCTGACCGAGCACCCGCTTGATCTCGCTCGATCCGGATTTCAGCTTCTCGTCGATGTTCTTGGCGGTGATGCCGTGGAGCTCGGCCCAGAGCAGGGCGTTGACCGTCCAGCGCGTAATGTCGAAGAGCTGGTCGTCCCCGCGCGCGACCGCGACGCCGTTCGGCTCGGCCGCATGGCCCACTTTGATGATGTCGTAGTCGTCCGGGTTCTTGGCCACCGAGGCGCGCTGGCCGGCGGCGGCCGTGCCATCGGTCACATAGGTGTCGCAGCGGCCGCCGAAGAAGGCGTCACGGGCCTGGATCGTCGAGTCGAAGTAGACCTTCTTCATCGTGATTCCGTGCTCTTCCTCGGTCTCCTCGATCGCCTTCTCGGTCAGGCTGCCGCCCCCCTGCAGGCAGACGGTCTTGCCGGCAAGCTGCTTGGGGTCGGTGATCTTGTCGGCCTTGCGCACGAGCAGGCCGTCCGTGTCGTAGAGCGTGATCCAGACGAAGCGGACCACGGTGTCGCGCGAGAGGGTGATGGTCGAGGTGCGCGACAGGATGTCGATCTCGCCGGTCTGCAGTGCCGGGAAGCGCTGGCCGGCATTGAGCGGCACGAAGCGGATCTTGTCCTTGTCGCCGAGGATGGCCGCAGCGAAGGTCCGGCAGATATCGGAGTCGAAGCCGCGATAGTAGCCGTTCTCGTCGGGGCGCGAGAGGCCCGGCACGCCCTGGCTCGCACCGCAGCTGACATAGCCGCGCTGCTTGATCTTGCTCACCACGGTCTGCGCGCGAGCGTCCCCGAAGCCTGCCGTCAAGCCGGCGGCGGCAAGCGCTGCGCCGAGCAACATTGTCAATCTCGTCATGGCTGTCTCCATTCCCCTGTTTTGAGTTTGCCGTGGCTATTCAGCCGCCCTGCGGCCCTCTGCCTTCGACGCCGTCGCGAAATCCACGAAGAGGGCGAAGGCCTGCTCGAGATCGCCGATCAGGTCCTCGCGTGCTTCCAAGCCGATCGACAATCGCCAGACCGGCCCCGATGGCAGCCAGTCGAGGCTGGTCCGACCTTTTCGTGGATCATTGACGGCGATCAGCGAATGAACGCCGCCCCAGCTCGCGCCGAGCTTGAACAGGCGCATCCGCCGCAGAACTTCGTTCTGCAGGGGCGCGAGCTCGGGCCGGAGCACGATGGAAAACACCGCGGCCGCTCCCGAGAAATCACGCTTCCACACCGCATGGCCGGGATGCTCCGGCATGGCCGGATGCAGGATCCGAACGATCTCCGGTCGCTGCGACAGCCAGGCCAGGATTTCGGCCGCACTCGCCGCGGCATGGCGCATGCGGATCGGCATGGTCATCAGGCCGCGCTCGCACAACGCGCAATCCTCTGGCGAGACGCCGTAGCCGAGGAAGCGCGCGGTATCCTTCAGGCGTCGGAACAGGGCCTCGTCGCGCACCGCAAGCGAGCCCATGAGCAGATCCCCATGACCGCTCGCATGCTTTGACAAGGCCTGCATGCTGATGTCGACGCCATGGGCCAGCGGTTTGAACAGCAGATGCGAAGCCCAGGTGTTGTCGGCTGCGACCAAGGCGCTGGCCTTGTGGGCTGCGGCGACGATGGCAGGCACGTCCTGGATCTCGAAGCTCGCAGATCCCGGCGATTCCACCCAGACGAGCCGCGTCCGCTCGTCGAGAAGCTCTGCGATTCCGGCGTCGAGCCGCGGATCGTAGGATTGCGCCGCGATACCGAGCGGCCCGAGGAAGCGCAGGATCATATCCCGCCCCGGGCCATAGAGCGTCTCTGGCATCAGGATCCGGTCGCCACTCCGACATACCGCCATCGTCGCCAGCGTCAGCGCGGCCATGCCCGACGGCACGACGAGCGCCCTCGATGCCTCTTCGAGCTGGGCGACATGGTCCTCGAGGAGCCGGCTCGTCGGCGTCCCATACAGCCCGTAGCTGAACCCGTCATAGACGCGCTCAGCCCGTTTCTCGAAGGCTTCAAGATCGTCGAAAACGATCGTCGAAGCGCGTTCGACCGGCATTGCCACCGCTTGAAACGGCTGCTGCGAACGCTCGGGCGGATGGATGTGGGAGGTGTCGTCGGATCGCTTCATGAGTCGACGCTAGCTAGCGTTGGCATTGCCATCTATGGCCATATCGATAGAGTCGATCCATTCTTGATATGGGCGCCTAATGAACCTGCGCGATATCGACGTCTTCCATGCGATCATGGTCAGTGGAGGCGCTGGAGCAGCCGCAGCCCTGCTCAACACATCGCAGCCGGCCATCAGCCGTTCGCTCGCGAAACTTGAGGCCGAGCTCGGGTTCAGCCTGTTCGATCGCATCCGCGGCCGCTTGGTCCCGACCCGCGAAGCCCTGCTCTTTCACGCCGAGGTGAAGGCCAATCTCGTCGGCCTCGACCGCCTCAAGTTGCGCGCCGCCCAGATCAAGGAGGTCGGAGCCGGAACCATTCGAGTCGCCAGCCTGTCCGCTCTCGGACATGGCTTGGTCCCGCGGGCGATCACGGCGTTCTCGCGTAAGCACCCGCAGGTGCGGGTCAGCTATCAGGTCCGCACCTCCAACGTCGTTCGAGATCTGGTGGCTTCAGGTAGCTTCGACATCGGCCTGGCGGCCGACGAGATCGACACCGACGGCGTCCTGCACAGCGTGTTCACCACGCCTCGGGCTGTCTGCGTCATGCCGGAGGGGCATCCGCTGGCGAGCCGGGACCTCGTCAGACCTGCGGACTTGAACGGTGAAAGTTTCCTGGCGCTCGCGCCGGAGGACACCGTGCGGCTCGCCATGGACAAAATCTTTGCCGAACACGGTGTCCAGCCCCGCATCTTGGTCGAAACGCCGTATGGCGTGACCATCGCCATCCTGGCGGCGCAGGGCCTCGGCATCGGCCTCGTCAATCCCTTCATCATCGCCGACAAGATGATCCAGGGCATCGTCGTCCGCCCGTTCGAACCAGCTGTGCATTTCCGCGCTTTGCTCTTGAAGCCACCTGGCAGCGCGAATTCCCGCCTCGTCTCAGCGTTCGTTACGGAGCTTTATGCAGCTCGGAATGCATTTTCTACTCCGGAGGGGAGCGAACGCTAGTCATTTGTGGCGCGCAGGGTCGGAGCCCAATCCGACAAGTCAGCTCATTCTAAAAAAGAGGGGGCGGATATTGGATTCCACCCCCTCAAGTCTGGGCTCTTTTGGAGGTTGAGAACCAGCTAGGCTTCAACCAATATCAAGATTGGCGTATTTCTTGATAAATTCTGTGAATAAACTCACAATTTCCCGATAAATTATCATTGCCATTCGATGACACCTAGAGCCTTGCTGATTTCGTCCCGCAAATAAGCTTCGTCGGTGATTGCTATGAACCCGTGCGAACTGTCGATCACCCCCTGCTTCGCCAGTTGGCTCAAATGCCTCGTAACTGTCTCTCGTTGTGAAGCGATCCTGCGCGCCACTTCAGCATGTGTCGGCATCGGCGATATGCGTAGCCGCCCTTGCTCATCCCGGACGCCATGACGGATCAGGTCGGCATAAAGCCGCGTCTTCATCGGCAGCAATTTACTCTCGATGTAGAGCTGCTTCATCAAACGCAAGCGGCTGCAGAGCGTTTTTGCCACCAGCTCGGCGAACTCTGGCTGGTTGCGGAGCGCTTCCAGAAACTGTCCCCTGTTCAGGACATGGGCAACAGTATCCTCCATGGCTTGGAAATAGGTCGCAGGCTCATCGCTGCCAAAGGCCGACAAATCGCCGACGAAATCTCCGGCGCCCAGTTCGAGGAATGAAACATCATCCCCCTGGGGACCCAGAAAGAAAACGACCACCTTTCCCGTCTCGATCAGGAAGATGTGGCCTGCCTTGTCGTCGGGCTGCTTGATGAACGCCCCTTTGGCGAATTGTCGTCTCGGGAAGCGGCCGCTCGCGAGTAGGCCCGGAAGTGGAATGACCATCGCTGCCCGAGTCGCTGTCAACATGGCCGACGCTCGGGACGCTGCGGCGACGGACGAAACCACGGGCACGGCACAACCCGCTGCGTCGAAGTGAAGGCCTCTTCGCGCAGCATCGAATGAAATAGCCCTGTCCTCTCGATGCTGCGCGGGGCCGGAGACGCAGCCGCATGCCCCATCGCGAAATTGCCAACCGAGCTCATTCGACCGACCGAGCGGATGCTTCGCCGTGACAGGCAAAGGTCGGATGCCAGTGATCCTTGAAATGAGCCGTGCTCGGCAAACGTGCGCCATCAAGTACCGCGAAGGTCGCGTACGAAGAAAGGCAGCCAGCCACATGAATTGCGCTGTCTTGTAAGAGGACTATTCGTGTATCCCGTTGGACCGAGCCTCCTGAAATCCGGAAGATAGCTTCCCGATTTGGCGCCGAGTTGCCGGTGGTCATTGCTCTTATTTCCTGCCCTGAGACTGGATCCGGAGCAGATTGTTCCGTCACCCGCGCAATTGCCGCGAGCGCCCTTACGGTTGACGAATTAGCAGCTTCGGCAAAACGCGACATCGTCGTTCAGTCACTCCGTGCTCAATCGTGCGACGATAAAATAAGGCCCTTGTGGCTCAAGTTACAAATTGTAACAGGTGAATTTATTCACACGTATAAACTGTGAAGAATTTCACATGTGCTCAAATTGCAACGAGGTAAGACTCTATTTGTTTGTGTGAATATTTTCACAGAGAGGGATTTTACAGGATTATACCAATGCTGTCCGGTTGATTCAAAAGGCTCAACCAGGACAAAGACCAATTCAATTGGAGGTATTGATGAAGAGCTTCGTTTCGGTATTGGGCATGGCTACGGCAGCGTTCACCGTGGCCGGCACTGCTGGCGCTGCCGACCTGCCGTCGCGCAAAGGTGCTCCGGTAGAATATGTCCGTGTCTGCACGCATTTCGGCCAGGGATTCTTCTTCATTCCGGGGACAGACACTTGCGTCAGGATCGGCGGCCGCGTCCGGGCGGAGTACCTTTACGACCAGCCGTTCAGCCGCAACTTCGATGCTTCCGGCTTCCGGGCTCGCGGCCGACTGAACCTCGATGCGCGCACGCACACGGCCTTTGGCACCCTGCGGTCGTTCGTGCGGTTCGACATCAACCGCGACAGCGGCGGCTACCGCGCGCCAGGTTCCACGTTCCAGACCGTCAGCGCCTCAAACACGGTATTTCTCGACAAGGCCTTCATCCAGTTCGGCCCGATCACGGCCGGACGCGCCCAGTCCTTCTTCGACTTCTACGCCAATGATCTGAACTGGGGCCTGCTGCGCGGCTCGGACGTGTCGACACAGCTCTTCGCCTACACAGCCACCTTCGGCAGCGGCTTCAGCGCCACTCTGTCGGCGGAGGATGGCGCCGAGCGCCGGTTCAACACCTTTGACAGCGTACCGTTCGGCCCGCCGATCTCGACTGGCGGCAACAGCATGCCCGACGTGGTCTTGAACTTAAATCTCACGCAGGGCTGGGGCTCGGCTCAATTGTCCGGCGCGATCCACCAGATCAAGTCGGCGAACGGCAACACGGCCATCAATGCCGACACCCAATATGGCTTTGCCGGTCTCGCCGGCTTGAAGATCAATCTGCCCATGCTGGCGCAGGGCGACCTGCTCTGGCTCCAGGGCGTCTATGCCGAGGGCGCCGCGGGCTACCTGGGAGCGGGCACCTACGGCAGCTTCCCCAACATCAATCCCGTTCAGATCGGCGGCATCCTGCTCAACGCCTTCGATGCGGTCGCCGTCCCCGACGCCGCCGGTACGGCCACGTTGAAGAAGACGAAGGGCTATGCGCTGACGGCTGCGCTGCTGCACTACTGGACGCCGACGATCCGGCAGACTGTCTACGGTTCGTACCTGAACATCGACAGCGCCACGAACCCGAACGTAAACGTCACCGACTTCAAGGAATACCGGGTCGGCTCGAACCTGATCTGGTCCCCCGTCGGCGGGCTCGATATCGGCGTCGAGGTTCTCTACACGAAGCTCGATCCCAAGGGGCGCGTTCCGGACCTCAACCGAGGCGGCAACTTCACGCTTGCGTCGAGTGACTCCGTCTCGGCCCGGCTTCGGATCCAGAGGGACTTCTGATGTCGCCCGGACCCTCGGCCACCGTCGAGGGTCCGCTTCTGCCGCGTCATTGCCCCGGGGCACCGATCGGGCGGCGCGGCAGCCACTCACCTCGAAGCGTCGGAAGTCCATACGATGAACCATGAGCAATGCCGCGTCGCGCGCGCGATGCTGGGCTGGAGCGCCAAGGAACTCAGCCGGAAGTCGCATGTCGGAGAAAGAACGATTCTCGAATTTGAGAATAAGGTTCGTAACATCTCGTCTCGAACAAGTGGAAAATTGCGGTCGTTATTCGCCGTGAATGGCATCGAATTCATTCTCGATGACGTCGGAATTGGATTGAGGCGTCGCTTTAGTATCGACGAATATATAGATATATACGGAAAAAAATATCCGCGGACGCGCCCCAATGATTTGGACGCACTGGAGATCGACGCCACCGGGTAGAGATCAAAGGGAGCTGATCTGAGGCGCGACCATTTGCCGGACGCCTGAGGGTAGGGTTCCGGCCTTCGATCACGGCGGTGAGCTGGGTGTCCCACGGGGACTTTTGCAGCAGGATCGGCGGCTCGTTGCCGATGGTCCCTTACGGTCGATCCTCGTTGTCGTATCTGATCCGAGCCTCCATCTTTCCAGCTGCATCCGCAGCCGTCAGGAACCAGTGCATGTTCAGGCACTCGCTGCGGAAGCGGCGGTTGAACGCCTCGATGAAGGCATTGCCCCTTGCGACGGATCTGGGCTCTCCAGGAACCGGATTTTAGTTTAGTGAAGGTGGCCTGTCGTGTGAGCTCCGTGTGCACTGACGCCTCGAAAACCGGAAAATGGGGCGTGCCGTGGCGCAAAAATCGAGTACACACGACGCGACCTGACGATCTGACGTTGTTGAAAAATGCAGGAATACCAAGCATTTAGATTTTCTACGGCCCCTATGATGGATTGGACTGACCGGCATTGCCGGATCGTCCATCGTCTGATGTCGCGCCGCGCCCGGCTCTACACCGAAATGGTGACGGCGCAGGCGGTGGTGCGCGGCGATCGGCAACGGCTGATCGGCTTCGACGCGATGGAACACCCCGTCGCGCTCCAGCTCGGCGGCAATGATCCGGCCCTTCTGGCAGAGGCGGCGAAGATCGGTGCCGATTTCGGCTATGACGAGATCAACCTGAATTGCGGCTGCCCCTCCGACCGCGTGCAGGGCGGGGCTTTCGGCGCCTGCCTGATGCGCGAGCCGGCGGTGGTCGGCGATAGCGTCGCTGCGATGAAGGCGGCGGTTTCGATCCCCGTCACGGTGAAATGCCGCATCGGCGTCGACGATCAGGACCCGGAAGCGGCACTCGATGCGCTGACCGCCTCCGTGCGTGCGGCCGGCGTCGATGCGCTTGTCGTCCATGCCCGCAAGGCTTGGCTGCAAGGGCTTTCGCCCAAAGAGAACCGCGAGATCCCGCCGCTTGACTATGAGCGCGCCTATCGTTTGAAACGCGCCAATCCCGATCTGATCGTCTCGCTCAACGGCGGCATCAGGCACCCCGACGAATGGCTGCCGCATCTTGCTCATCTCGACGGCGTCATGCTCGGCCGCGAAGCCTATCAGAACCCCGAGGTCCTGCTCGCGGTCGATCCGCTGCTCTTCGGCGAGGACGCCCCGGTTCCGGACGCTTTCGCAATGCTGGAGGCGCTGGAGCCTTACATCGCCGCTCATCTCGAACGCGGTGGGCGTCTGCACGCCTTCACCCGCCATCTCGTCGGTCTGTTCCCAGGCCGGCGCGGCTCGCGCCTGTTTCGCCGTCATCTCGCCGAGCACTGCGTCGCGGCCGGCGCAGGGCTTGCCGAGCTGCGTGCTGCGATCGCTCATGTCGAGCGTGAAGCCCCACCGGCGATTGCCGCAGAGTGAGTGCCGATGGCTGACCAGGTGATTGATCCCGCTCTCGTCGCCCGGATCGAGGCGAGCTTCGCCAAGCAGGCGATGATGACGACGCTCGGCGCCCGGCTCCTGCGCGTCGCGCCGGGAGAGGTCGAGATCGCCATGCCGGCTTCGCCGCATCTTTCGCAGCAGCACGGTTTCGTCCATGCCGGTGCGGTCGCGACCATCGCCGACAGCGCTGCCGGCTATGCCGGGCTCACCACCATGCCGGCCGGCAACGGCATCCTCACCGCCGAGTTCAAGATCAACCTGCTGGCGCCCGCGATCGGTGACGAGCTGGTCGCCAAGGGCAGGGTGGTCAAGGCCGGCCGTACCCTGACGCTCGCCATGGCCGAGGTCTTCGCGGTGACGGATGGCAAGCCCAGGCTCTGCGCCATGCTGACGGCGACGCTGATGGCGATCGTCGCGCGCGAGGGCGTCAGCGACTGAGCTCGGACGGTCACGGCGACATGTCGCCGTGACCGGTCGATGCATGCCTGCCTTGCCGCTCGAACCTTGCCCTTTCCGGCCAAAAGCCTAAGAGCAGCCCGACCTGTCCTGGCTCGGGTGCATGATGATCGCCGGAATTCCCCTGAACGACCTGATCTTCCTCGCGGTCTCGCTGATCGCGGCGGGCGCCGTCACCGGCCTGCTCGCCGGCCTGTTCGGCGTCGGCGGCGGCGCCGTCATCGTGCCGGTGCTCTACGAGGTCTTCCGGGTGATCGGCGTGCCCGAGGAAGTCCGCATGCCGCTCGTCGTCGGTACCTCGCTCGCCGTGATCATCCCGACCTCGATCCGCTCCTATCGCGCCCACCTCGCCAAGGGCCTGGTCGATACCTCGATCATCAAGATCTGGGCCGTGCCGGTAGTGCTCGGCGTGCTCGGCGGCAGCCTGATCGCGCGCTATGCCCCGCCGGACGTGTTCAAGGCGGTCTTCGTTGCGGTCGCTTTCGCCAGCGCCATGCGCCTGCTTTTCGCCTCCGACCGCTGGAAGCTCGGCGACGACATGCCCGGCCCCTTCCTGATGCGGATCTACGGTCTGGTCATCGGCGTGCTCTCGGCGCTGATGGGCATCGGCGGCGGCCAGCTCTCCAGCCTGTTCATGACCTTCTATGGCCGGCCGATCCATCAGGCGGTCGCGACCTCCTCGGGCCTCGGCGTGCTGATCTCGATCCCCGGAGCGCTCGGCTACATCTATGCCGGCTGGCCGAAGATGGACATCCTGCCGCCGCTCTCGCTCGGCTATGTCTCCTTCATCGGTTTCCTGCTGTTCATCCCGACCTCGATCTGGACGGCGCCGATCGGCGCGCGCCTGGCGCACCGGCTCTCGAAACGCCGGCTGGAGGTCGCCTTCGGCATCTTCCTGCTGGTGGTCTGCGCCCGCTTCTTCTGGTCGCTTATCGCCTGAGGCGCACGCCATGCTTCGTGTCCGGCTCTGCGAGGAGGCCGATCACCCCTCGCTCGCCGGGGTGATGGCTGAGATGCAGGCGCATTACCGCGTGGCTTGTCCGCCGGATGCCGAGATTCGCGCCGGGCTGGCGAACCGGCCGGCCGGGACCGAGCTGCTCGTCGCCGAGCACGATGGCGCGCTCGTCGGTTTCGCCGCCTTTTCGGCGATCTACCCCGGCCCCGGTCTTCGACCCGGCTGTTTCCTCAAGGAGATCTATGTCGCCGAAGCCGCCCGCGGCTGCGGTGCCGGCAAGGCTCTGCTCGCCGAGCTGGCGCGGCTTGCGCTTGCTCGCGGCCTTGGGCGAATCGACTGGACGGCGGCGCGCGACGATGAGCGCCTGCTGCGCTTCTATGAGAGCCTCGGCGGGAAGCAGCACCCGGAAAAGGTCTTCTTCAGGCTGACCGGCGAGGGGCTTGCCCATCTCGCGAAGGGCTGAGCCGCTCGTCCAGAGTTGCCATGATCGCGAGCCGCTCGGCCTCGGAGAGCCGCGACCACTGCGCGATCTCCTGCAGGGTCCGTCCGCAGCCCTGACAGAGCTTGCTCATCGGATCGATCACGCAGATCTTGATGCAAGGGCTGGAGATCGTGCTCATCGCCCGCCCCAGCCGATGACGATGGCGAGGCCGAGATAGATCGCGACCTCGCCGAGCTGCTGCGCCGCGCCGATGATGTCGCCGGTCTGCCCGCCGATCAGGCGGATGGCCGTGCGTGATAACCAGGAGGCTGCCAGCACCGACAGGGCAAGGCCGAGCACGACGCCCGCCAGGGGGAGGGCGCCCACGACAACAACGAGCAGGGCGATGACGCCCGACAGCCCGTAGGCAATCGGTAGCACCGACCCCTCGGGCTGTCCGACCGAGGCGGAGGCGCCATTGCGCCGGGTTGGCTCGACCGTGGCGAGGATGCGAATGCCCTCGACGCGCGACCACGGCGCCGCCACGAGTACCGCTGCCGCCATAGCCCACGCTCCGGCCCCTTGCAGGATCGCTGCGAGCGCGCTCACCCGCAGCAGCAGCGACAGGCCGAGGGCGAGGGCGCCGAAGGTGCCGACGCGGCTGTCCTTCATGATCTCCAGCCGCCGCTCGGGCGTATGTCCGCCGAACAGCCCGTCGGCCGAGTCGGCGAGACCGTCCTCGTGGAAGGCGCCAGTCGTCACCACCAGCGCCGTCATGACGAGCGCCGCCGTCAGCAAGGCGTTGACGCCGGCAAGGCCAGCGAGCAGAGCGATCAATGCCGCAGGCGCCGCGATGACCAGAGCCGCGAAGGGCAAGGCGCGCGGCACCAGACGGAAGTCCGGCAGCGCATGCGGATTCTCGCCCGGCAGCGCCGGCACCGGCAGGCGCGAATAGAAGCGGATGCAGGTCGTGGTCGCGATCAGCCAGCCCGGCCAGATCGGCGCGCTCGCCTGCGTCGCATCATCGCTGTCGGTTTGCGCCACGCTGTCCTCGGATTGTCTTCGTCCGCTCCAGCCTATAGCAGCAGCGGCTGCGCGGCGGCGATCTCGCGCGGCCCGATTCCTCAGGTTTTCAAGATCGGCTTCCTCAGATGTCTGCGATGCCCGCCTCCGGCCTGCCCTTCGACGATATCCGCAACCTCATCGCCAATATGCCGGGCCCCGATATGGCGGCGGCCAACGCCGTGCGCGCCCGCGACAAGGAATTGACCAAGCCGGCCGGCAGCCTCGGGCGGCTGGAGGAGATCGCCGAATGGCTCGCCGCCTGGCAGGGCAAGGCGCCGCCGCGGGTCGACCGGCCGCTGGTCTGCGTCTTCGCCGGCAATCACGGCGTCGTCGCCCAGGGCGTCTCGGCCTTCCCGCAGAGCGTGACGCGCCAGATGCTGGAGAACTTTGCCGCAGGTGGTGCTGCGATCAACCAGATCTGCGCCGCCTATGATCTCGGCTTCAAGGTCTTCGACCTCGCGCTCGACCTGCCGACCGGCGATTTCACGCAAGAGGATGCACTCGACGAGCGCGCCTGCGTCGCTACCATGGCCTTCGGCATGGAGGCGCTCGCCGGCGGGGCCGATCTGCTGGCGCTCGGCGAGATGGGCATCGGCAACACGACCTCTGCCGCCGCGATCTTCGCCGCGCTCTATGGCGGTGGTGCGGCTCAGTGGTGCGGCCGCGGCACGGGCGTCGACGACGAGGGCCTGAAGCGCAAGATCGCCGCGGTCGAGGCCGGGCTGAAGCTGCACGCCAACCATCTGAGCGACCCGCTCGAAGTGCTGCGCCGTTTCGGTGGCCGCGAGATGGCGGCGATCTGCGGCGCGATCCTCGCCGCCCGCCTGCAGCGCATCCCGGTGATCCTCGACGGCTATGTCGTCACCGCTGCTGCCGCGATCCTGCACGCGCTCGATTCTTCCGCGCTCGACCATTGCATCGCCGGCCATCTCTCTGCCGAGGGCGCGCATGCGCAGGCGCTGGTCAAGCTCGGCAAGCAGCCCTTGCTGGCGCTCGACATGCGGCTTGGCGAGGGGACGGGTGCTGCGCTCGCCGCCGGCCTGGTCAAAGCAGCCGCCGGCGTCCATTCCGGCATGGCAACCTTCGCGCAGGCGCAGGTCTCGCAGAAGGGCGAGTAGGGCTGGCCTATTCCGTCCGGAACGGATTCTCGATCCGGAGCCGTTCTTCGACGACGAGGCCGTGCTGCAAGTCTTCAGTGTACAGCACTGTGCAGCCGGCCCGTAGGGCACTGGCGACGATCAGCGCGTCGTAGAGGCCGAACTTGTGTCGTTCCGCCAGGCGGACGGCATCCTGATGTGTGGCGAGATCTAGCGGATGGATGGCTCGGCTCAGTGTCGTGATCGCGTCGACCGCTTCCGTGATCTCCGTCCACGAAAAGCCGAGCTTGCGTCGCGCGACATTGGCGAACTCGTTCAGGACCTGGACACTGACCTCGCAGCCGCGGCCGAGCAATTCCTCAGCCACGGCATTCCGCGGATCGTCGCTGAAGGCATAGACGACGACATTGCTGTCGAGGAAGGCGCGCGTCATGGAGCGCGCTCATTGGCCTCGTCGCGATCGAAACGCCAGCCGGGCGGAAGTGGCTTGCGCAGGCTGCGGATGCGGGCGAGCGCCTGCGGCTTGCGCTCGTCACGGGCAATCAGGAACGTCCCGTCGTCGGCGATGCGGATTTCGACATCGTCGCCCTCCTTGAGGGCCAACGCTTCACTGACCGCGGTGGGTATCCGGATGGCGAGGCTGTTGCCCCAACGTGCGACCTGCATCGGTCGGGCTCCTACTTGATATACACGGGCCATGTATATCATGGGAGCTGCGATCCAGCATACAAGACGCGCCGGGCATTCGCTCCGGCGCGTCTTTGGCTCATCAGGCGCCGAAGCGCTCGATCACCTCGGCCAGCGACACATGGCCCTTGAAGGTGCCCCTGCCGGCCGGCGTCTCGCCATTCTCCAGCGCAGCCGCGAAGGTGACAGCCGGATCGCTTTCGACCTGCTGACGCAGCGCCTGCAGCTTCGGCCAGCGTGAGAGGTTGGCGACCTCATGATATTCGAGCCAACGCGCCACGCCGGCGAGCAGCCCGTCGGCGAGGCTGTGCTTGCCGCCGACCAGCCAGTTGCCGCCGTCGAGCATCTCTTCCAGCCGGTCATGACGCTCGATCACCCGCTCCCGCCCGAAGTGGCGCAGCGCCGCCTCGAAATCGGGATCGGGCTCGGGCAGTTCCAATGCGACCCAGAGCGGCGTGAAAGCGCCGGTGAAGCCGGTGTTGAGGAAGCCCATCAACTGGTGCATCCGGTCGGCTTCGGGCGAGAGCGGGTCGAAGCTGATCCGCCGCTCCGTGTCGCGCGCCTCCAGATAGGCGGCGATCGCCATGGTCTCGGTCAGGGGGCGGCCCTGATCGGTGATCAGCACCGGAGTCTCGACACGCTGGTTGATCCGCTTGTAGGCGGGTTCGCGCATCTCTCCGAGCATGTCGACGCGGCTGAGCTTGTAGGGCTGGCCAAGCCATTCCAGAGCCGCGACCAGGCCCATCGAGGTGCCGGCCGGGTAGCCATAAACGAGAATCGGTTCCATCTTGCGTTTTCCATTCGGGTCGGGAAACGCTGCGCAGCGGGGTGGAACCTAGTCATCCGCCGCCCCATGTAAATTACGCACTTTTCTGTAACCACGTGCGGAACGAACCATGAAGGACGTCGTGTCCGACTGCTCGATCGAAAGCGTCATGCGGGTGCTGAGCGGCCGCTGGCCGACCCTGCTGCTCTACTATCTGAAGGATGGCACCAAGCGTTTCAGCGAGCTCCGGCGCGACAATCCAACGGTCTCGCACCGCATGCTCGCACTTGAACTGCGCAAGCTCGAAGCGGCCGGCATCGTCCGTCGCATCGACCATGACGGCTATCCGCGCCGGGTCGACTACGAGCTGACGGAACCCGGCCTGCGCCTCGTGCCGTTGATCGATGCGCTCGGTGACTGGTGGGAAGAGGCCGGAGCAGGGCGCAATCAGTCGGCGATCCTGCCAAAGGTCGCCTGAACGACACGCTAAATCGGCTGTCGTCAGCACAGCGAGCCGGCGAGCGGAACGGATGATAGACAACGCGAACGACGTGGCGATCCGGCCGCTGGAAGCCGACGACCGCGCCGATTGGGAACGGCTGTGGGTCGGCTATCACGCGCACGGGCCGTTCGGTGGCTCACCGCCGCCCGCTGCGGTCACGGATGCGACGTTCGCGCGCTTTCTGGCCGGCGATGAGATGCAGGCGTTGGTCGCGGTTGAGGGAGGTGCACTTGTCGGGATCGTCCACGCGGTCTTCCACCCTGTGACCTCGTCGGACCGCCCGGTCTGCTTCCTCAACGACTTGTTCGTGGCTGAGACGGTCCGCAGGCGCGGGGTTGGCCGGCGATTGATCGAGGCCCTCTATGATCTCGCCAGCGCAGAGGGCGCTTTTCGCGTCTACTGGCATATGCAGGTCGACAACCGGACGGCTGCCGAGCTCTACGACAGGGTCGCAAGCCGCTCCGGGCATATAGTTTTCCGCAGAGCTCTCTGATCCTGCGCGATCACCGCGAAAGGGAGCCGCTTCGCAGCGAGCATATTTGGTCTCACCTCGGGTCGAGCGAGATCTTGGCCGCCGTGGCGACTTCCTTCCAGCGCGCGATGTCGGCGTCAAGGAAGCGGCGGAACTCTGCCGGCGTGCTGCAGACCGTATCGCCCCCGAGCACGGAGAGTTTCTGCTGGACCTGCTGGTCGGCACAGGCCTTGACCACCTCGGCATGCAGCCTGGTGACGATCTCGGCGGGCACGCCGGTTGGAGCCAGCAGGCCGAACCAGGCCACTGTCTCGTAGCCGGCGAAGCCGCTTTCCTCCACCGTGGGAACATCCGGCAGGGCGGCGGCGCGCTTGCGGGTGGTGACGGCGAGTGGTGTCACCTGGCCGGACTGCACCAGCCCGATCGCGGGCGGCAGATTCACCGCCATGAACTCGATCTGGCCGGAGACGATGTCGTTGAGGGCGGGGGCCGAGCCGCGATAGGGCACATGCGTCGCCTCGATGCCAGTGAGCACCTTGAGATATTCGGAGTTCATATGGGCTGAGGAGCCGTTGCCGCCCGAAGCGAAGCTGAGCTTGCCGGGGTTGGCCTTGGCATGCGCGACGAGCTCGGCGAGCGACTTCACCGGCAGCTTCTTGCTGGCCAGGAAGATGTTTGGGGCGCGATAGACCAGCGACACAGGCGCGAAATCGCGCATCGCATCATAGGGCACGTCCTTGTAGGTCGCCGGGATGATGCCGTGCGAGCCGGCATTGCCCATGATCAGGGTGTAGCCGTCGGGCGCCGCCTTGGCCGCCGCTGCCGATCCGACCACGCCGCCGGCGCCCATCCGGTTCTCGATCACGAAGGGTTGTCCGAGTGCCGCCTGCAATTTCTCGCCGATCAGCCTCGCGGCGATGTCGGAGCCGTCGCCGGGAGCGCTGGGTACGATCAGCGTCACCTGGCGTTCCGGCCATGGGCCTGCGTGCGCCACGAGAAGGCCGAAGCCGAGCAGCCCGCCCATGCAAGACGCGACGAACTTCCTCATGCCTGCCTCCCGCGTGATGTGATCACGATTGTCATCTGACTACCTTGACAGGCAGCGATATACGGCATTTGTGATCAAATCAATGGACGAGACCTTCTCACTCGCCGACTCCGTCAAGGACATGATCCGCGCCGAAATCCTCGATGGCGGGCTCGATTTCGGCGCGCGCCTGCGCATCCGTGAGCTGGCGGCGCGCTATGGTGCGAGCCCGATGCCGGTGCGAGAGGCGCTACGCAGCCTGGCCGGAGAGGGGCTCGTCGCAGCCGTCGCCAACAAGGGCGCGCGCGTCGTCACGGTCGATGCCGAGCACATCCGCCATCTCTTCACCATCCGCGTCGCCATCGAAGTCGCGCTGGCGCGGCAAGCGACGCTCGCGATCGACGCCGCTGGGCTGGCCGAGGTCGCGGCGCTCGAGCAGGAGCGGCTCGCCGCGGTCGCTGCCGGCGATTTCGCCGGCGGCGTCGCCATCAACCAGCGGTTCCATCGCCGCATCTACGAGGCGGCCGGCAATGCCGAGGGGCTCGTCCTGCTAGACCGGCACTGGCTGCTGCTGGCGGCGATCTGGTCGCGCTACGGCTATCGGCCCGAGCGTCTCGGCGGCGTCGCCAGTGATCACGATCACATCCTGCGGGCGCTGGCCGAGCGCGATGCCGAAGCCTGCAGTGTGCTGACTGCGGCCCATGTCACCAAGACGCGCCAGGACATGCTGGCGCAGCTCGCAGAACACGAGGGGAGGGCGCGGTGACCGCGGCCGATCGCATCGAGAGTGCGCGGCTGCGCGTCCTGCGCATCACCGACAAGACGCGCTGGGTCTTTCTCGAACTGGCCTTCGCCTCGGGTACGAAGGGGCTGGGCGAGGCCAGCTTGAACGGTCAGGAGCGGCTGCTCGTAGACGCGGCGCTGCAGCACCTGCCCATCTGGCTAACCGGAGCTCCAACGCCGGATTTCGAGCGCCCGGTGCCGCTGCCGCTCGCCACGATCGCGACTGCCTTCGATGTCGCCCGCTGCGATGCAGCCGCCCGGCGCGAGGGCAAGCCGCTAGCCGCCACGCTCGGGGCGCGGGTCGGCGTCCGGATTCCGCTCTACGCCAATATCAACCGGCGCACGCGTGACCGCACACCCGCCGGCCATGCTGCGAGCGCGGCCGATGCGCTGGCGGCTGGTTTCGAGGCGGTCAAAATCGCACCGTTCGACGAGGTCTCGCCGGCCCTCACTGACGATGCCGAAGGGCGGGCGGCGCTGGAGCGCGGGCTCGAACGAATCGCTGCAGTTCGTCGCGGCTTGGGCAGCGACCGTCGCCTGATGGTCGATTGCCATTGGCGCTTCGCGCCCGATCTGGCCTGGCGTCTCGTCGAGGCGGTGCGCGAGCATGCTCTCTACTGGCTGGAGTGCCCGGTGGCGGAGACGCAGGCCAATCTGTCTCTGCTGGCGCAACTGCGGCGCAAGCTCAATGCATCCGGCACGCTGCTGGCCGGACTTGAGGAGTTCTCCGGCGCGCCGGCCTTCCTCGCCTTCGCCGACGCCTATGACGTGATGATGCCCGACATGAAATATGTCGGCGGCGTCGACGAGATGCTGCGCACCGGCCGCGCCCTCGCCGAGCGGGGCATCGCGGTCTCGCCGCATAATCCGACCGGCCCGGTCTGCCATGCCGCGAGCCTGCATCTCAGCGCCGCCCTGCCGGGTTTCGGCATGCTCGAGGTCCAGTTCGACGAGACGCCCCTCTTCTTCGATCTCGGCCGGCCGGCCGTGCCGGGCTTCATCGGCGGCACTTCGGAGCTGCCGATCGCTGCGGGGCTGGGGCTCGATCTTGATGAGGAGCGGGCTGAACGGCTCTGCGTCCTCGATCTCACGCTTCGGCCGTCGCTCTGACAGGCTTTGGACGCGGAGATTCTTGAAGTCAGCAGCATAGCGCGGCCGACCCTAGGCCGCCGAGCGCTCTCCGGGGTGCGGCAGGGCCGGCAGCGTGTCCATCACGCGCTCGGCAGGCAACGTGATCGTCACTTCCGTGCCAGCGCGCGGGCTCGACTTGATGCGGAAGCCGCCACCATGCAGGTCGATCAGCCCCTTGACGATCGGCAGGCCGAGTCCCGAGCCTTGCTCGGCCGTCTTGATCGCCAGCGAGCCGCGCCCGAAAGTCTGCATCACCACCGGGATCTCGTCCTCGGGAATGCCAGGGCCAGTATCGGTGATCGTGACATATTGCCCACCGGTCGCCGTCCAACCGACCTTGACCGAGATATCGCCGCCTTGCGGGGTGAATTTGATCGCGTTCGCCAGGATGTTGAGCACCGCCTGCCGGATGGCGCGCTCGTCGGCCCAGATCCGCGGCAGCTCCGGTTCCGTCGCCTGGCGGATGACCTGGCCCTTCGCCTTGGCGCGCAGATTCAGCATGTGGGCCGCATCGTCGGCTATGCCGGCGAGGCTGATCGCCTCTTCGTTGAGCTCGTATTTGCCGGCTTCGATGCGCGACAGGTCGAGGATTTCGTTGATCAGCGTCAGCAGATGTTCGCCGGAGGAATGGATATCGCCGGAATATTCCTTGTAGGAGGCGTTGGCGTGCGGTCCGAACACCTCGTTCTTCATCACTTCGGAGAAGCCGAGGATAGCGTTGAGCGGCGTGCGCAGTTCATGGCTCATCGTCGCCAGGAAACGCGATTTGGCGAGGTTGGCCTCCTCTGCTTTGCGCCTGGCTTCGTCCGAGTTGGCTTTGGCGGTCTCGAGTTCGGCGATCAGCGCGTCCTTCTCGGCCCGGAATGCGATCGTCTCGACCGAGGTGGAATAGAGCCGGTTGGTCAGGAAGATGAAGAAGAGCTGCGCGCAGGCCGCCATCAGCAGCATGGTGACGCTGTCGATGTCGCTGCGGCCGCTGAAAGACAGGACGATCGCGCCGACAATTGGCACCAGGCCGGAATAGACCGCGATCGGGATGGCTGCCGCGAGCGTGACGGTGAGCGCACTGACCATCAGTAGCGCAGTCATCAGGAAGAAGCGGGCGCCGGGAGCGTCGATGCCGATGAAGAGGCCTGCCAGCAACGCCCAGGACAGGCCGTGCAGCAATTCCGCTCCAGGCAGGAAATTGCGCCAGAAGGCGATACGTGCAGCTGCCGATGGCTCGGCCAGAAAGCGCCGGCACAGCACGGCCGTGAAGGTCGTGGTCAGCACCACCAGCGTGAGCCAGCCGGAAACCTTGTAGAACGGCACCCAGACGCAGGCCGCAGCAGCCACCAGGAAGGCGAGCAACAACGTGCCGGCCGAACCGTTCAGCCGGTATTGCGCGAAGACGCGGACCAGTTCGTAGTCGAAGGCGCGTTGCAGCCCGGTCGAGGAGGTCAGCTTCTCGCGGGCCGACCTGACCTCGCGGTTGATCAGCTTGCGGCGCGCGAGCACGGTCGGATCGGGTCCGCGACCACGCTGCACCTGTTCGGCTGTCAGTTCCGCCATGGTTCGAAGGCAAAGGCTCCCGCCCGGCGGCGCAACTGTCGCGCCCCGGCTCGCCATGATTGGCGAGAAATCGTTAAGCTTGTCCTGATGGCGCGCTTCGGATTCAGGACAAGCAACTACGGACCGTTCGGCTGGCGGCGGGTCGGCCGATCCGTCGATTTCGTCGTAGCCGTTGGATTCCTTCTGCTTTTGGCCATTGCCGGGGCCGTCCTGCAGTACCGGCTCGGCGGCGGTCGCAGCCTCTCGGGAGCAGCGGAGGCAATCGACGGCGATTCGATCAGGCTTCTAGGCGAAGAGTTGCGACTGGAGGGCATCGATGCGCCGGAATACCGGCAGACCTGTCGCGACCGGAACGGCGGCGATATCGCTTGCGGGCGGCAGGCGCGGCGCGCCCTTGCCGCCATGCTGGCTCTTGGCACTGTCAGCTGCACCGTCTCGAGGCCCGACCGCTATGGCCGCGGACTGGCGCGCTGCCGGCAGGGCGACGCCGAGATCAACGCCGCCCTGGTGCGCCAGGGTCACGCGGTTTCCTACGGCGCCTACCAGGTTGAGGAAGCCGAGGCCAAAGCGGCCGGCCGCGGTATCTGGGCGACGAGCTTCGAGCGGCCGGAGGCGTGGCGCAAGAGCCATCCGCGTTGAGCTTCCCGCCGGCCATGCGGATTTCTCAATCCCGCCGCCGGCTCAGGTATTTTCCTCTCCGGCACGGGCGACCTAAAGAAGAATGGTCTTCCGCCCGCCTCAGCGCTGGATTCGTCGCTGCATGACCTTGCTGCCTGCTTGTGAGTTCCCGGCATGATCGGCGCCATCCTGCTGGCTCTGGCGCCGATCGCCCTCCTGATCGCGCTCGGCCATGCCATGCGCCGCTTGCGCTTCCTGCCGGACTCGTTCTGGCCGCAGGCCGAGCGGCTGAGCTATTACGTGCTGCTGCCGGCTCTCTTCACGCATGCTTTGGCGATGGCCGACCTCAGGGGGCTTCCCGTCGCCGAGCTGGCGTTGACGCTGATGGCGGCGATCATCGCGGTCGCGGCGGTGCTGATCCTGGCCAAGAGCTGGCTCGGATACAGCGACGCCGCCTTCACCTCGGTCTTCCAAGGCGGTATCCGCTTCAACAACTATGTCGGCCTGAGCGCGGCCGGCAGCATGCTGGGGGCATCCGCTTTGCCGCTCGCGGCCGTAGCCAATGCGGCGATCGTCCCGACGGTCAACGTGCTTTGTGTACTGGTTTTCGCTCGGTGGGGCTCGGCCCAGCCGACACTGCGCGGCATCCTGCGGGGCCTCGCCCTCAATCCGCTGCTGATGTCCTGCGTGCTCGGCATCGCCATCCAGCTTTCCGGCCTCGGCTTGCCGCCGGGCGTGGAGGGCTGCCTCAAGGCGCTCGGCCAGGCTTCGCTCCCGATCGGCCTGCTCTGCGTCGGCGCTGCGCTCGACTGGGGCGCGCTCGGCCGCGGCCTGAAGCCGGCCCTGGTCGCCTCCTTCGCCAAGTTCGTGCTGATGCCGCTCGCGACCTACGCAGCGCTGAAGGGCTTCGGTCTCGGCGGCCAGGCGGCGACGCTCGCCATCCTGTTCCAGGCGCTGCCGACAGCCTCGTCCTCCTATGTGATGGCGCGTCAGCTCGGCGGCGATGCGCCGCTGATGGCTGGCATCTGCGCGCTGCAGACCGTGCTGGCCGCGGCCGCAGTGCCGCTTGCCCTGATCCTGCTCGCGCCGGCCTGATCGCGCAGGAAAGCAGTCACGGCAGCTCGCGTGGATCGTCCTTGCTCGGGCCTTCGAGCCGTGCAGCGCCCGGCTGGCGTGAGCGCGACCAGAAGGTCGCGAGCATCAGCCCGACCGGAATGGCGAGGAGGACGATCCAGACGACGAAGCCCCAGTGCTGCGGGAAGCTCCAATCCTGTGGCATGATGGCTGCCCCTTTCCGGAGGACAATCGCGGCAAGCGATGCATTGTTCCTCGTCTCGCAGCGGACGCGTCGTCTTGCCGCCGTCTTTGCAGGCTGAACTCTTGACAGGGCGGCGGCGGCACCGTGAAACCGCCATGTCCGAGACGGCGAAAGGCTAGGGGCATGAAGCTCTATGATGGCGGGCGGGCGCCCAATCCGCGGCGGGTCCGTATCTTCTTCGCCGAGAAGGGGATACCTCTGCCCGAGCTCATCCCGGTCGACATCGCCAAAAAAGAGCACCGGACGCCGGAGTTCACCCGGATCAACCCGTCGCAGCGCCTGCCGGTTCTGGTGCTGGAGGACGGTACGGCGCTGGCTGAGACCATCGCGATCTGCCGCTATATCGAGAGCCTCAATCCGGTGCCGGCCCTGTTCGGCGCCGCGGCGAGAGAGGCGGCGCTGATCGAGATGTGGAACCGTCGTATCGAGCTCGGGCTGTTCACAGCTGTCTCGGCCGTGTTCCGCCACAGCCATCCCGCAATGGCCGAGCTCGAGGACCAGGTGCCGGAATGGGCCGAGGCCAATCGCGAGCTGATTGACGATCACCTCGTATTGCTCGACCTGCAGCTCGGCGCCAATCGCTTCGTCTGCGGCGACGAGTTGACGGTGGCCGACATCACCGCCGGCATCGCGATCGACTTCATGAAGCCGTCGCGGATCCCGCTGCCGGAGGATTTCGCCAATATCCGGCGCTGGCATGGCGAGCTCTCGGCCCGGCCAAGCTGGAAGGCCTGATCATGCGCCTGCTGGCCGTCCTGCTCGCGCTTCTGATTCCGTTCGCCACCATGGCGGCGGAGAAGTTGACGGGCGAGCAGATCAACCGGGCCTTCACCGGCAACACGGTCAGCGGCCGCTATACTGGTGGCGGCTTCTTCACCGAGTATCACGATGCCGACGGGCGGGCGCTCGGCAACAATGGCTGGCAGGAGAACCGCGACGCCTGCTGGATCACGAAGGGCGACGCCGTCTGCTATTACTACGGCCCGCCGGAAGAGCGGACGACGCATTGCTTCACGGTCGAGCTCACAGACCGGCTCTACATCCTGCGCAATCTCGACAATGGCCGGATCAATGCGGTGGCGACCATCGAGCTGGCCAACCCGCGCAACCACACCGACGGCGGCAAGCCCTGGTATTGCGACGGGTTGATCTCGCGTGGCCCCCAACTGCCGATGTCGCGACGGGTGGCGGCCCGATGAGGCAGTTTTGCACGGCCGCAGCGCTGCTGCTGGGGCTCTGCGCTTCGGCCGTCGATGCATTCGCGGTCGAGCGATTGACCGGCCAGCAGATCCGCAAGCTTTTCGAGGGCAATACGGTCGCCGGCCGCTACAATAACGGCCTGCCGTTCAGCGAGTATCACCATCAGGACGGGCGTGCGACCGGGCATAATCGTCACGTGCAGAACACGGATGCCTGCTGGACCACGACCGACGACGCCGTCTGCTACTATTACGGCCCGTTCGAGTCCCGGCGGACTTATTGCTTCATCGTTGAACGCAGCGGCTCGCTCTATGTGCTGAAGACCTACCGCACTGGCCGCATCAACGGCATCGCCACCATCCAGCCCGGCGATCCAGACAAGCACGCCGACAAGGCGCCGGCCTGGCATTGCGACGGATTGATCTCGCAGGCGCGACCGCCGGCGCTGCCGTCGCGGCTCGCTGCGCGATGAGGTTCTGGGCGCTGGTGCTGCTGTTCGGGCTCGCGGCCTCGGGGAGCAAGGCGTTCGCCGTCGAGCGGCTGACCGGCGAGCAGATGCGCCAGCTCGTCGAGGGCAATACCGCGACCGGTCGCTACAGCAGCGGCGAGACCTTCAGCGAGTACCATCACGCCGACGGGCGGGTGAGCGGCTACAATCGCGACCGCACGACGCCGAACCGCGATGCCTGCTGGACCACGACTGATGACGCGATCTGCTATTATTACGGCCCGATCGAGACGCGGCAGACCTATTGCTTCACCGTCGAACGCAGCGGCACGCTCTATGTCCCGCGCAGCGTCGCCAGCGGCGACATCATCGGCGCCTTCACTGTCCAGCCCGGCGATCCGCAGAAGCATGCCGACAGGATGCCGGCCTGGTACTGTGACGGGCTGATCTCGCAGCGCCCCGACCGGGGGCGGCTGGCCGGGCGATGAGCGGGCAGGAGAGTGAGGCGCCGGAGGTGCTTGGCGACGTCCTCGCCGAATTGCGCGCCTGCCGGATCTGCCGGGACGAACCGGTTTATCTGCCGCGCCTGCCGCATGAGCCGCGCCCGGTGATCCAGGCGCAGGCGAGCGCCCGTCTCTTGATCGCGAGCCAGGCGCCGGGCACGCGCGTTCACGCCAGCGGCAGGCCCTTCACCGACCGATCCGGCGACCGCCTGCGTGACTGGCTCGGCCTCGACCATGCGCGCTTCTACGATGCCTCGCGTGTCGCGATCGTGCCGATGGGGCATTGCTTCCCCGGGCTCGACGCCAAGGGTGGCGACCTGCCGCCACGCCGCGAATGCGCACCGGCCTGGCGCGAACGCGTGCTCGCGGGCCTGCCGGAGATCGAGCTCGTGCTGGTGATCGGCCGCTATGCCCAAGCCTGGCATCTCGGGCCTAAGGCGGCGGCCGACCTGACGGCGACCGTTGCCGACTGGCGCAGCATCTTTGCGCAAGAACGCCGGCCGCGCGTCCTGCCCTTGCCGCACCCCTCCTGGCGCAATAATGGCTGGCTTCGGAAGAACCCCTGGTTCGAGGCCGAGCTGGTGCCGGTGCTGCGGGCGGAGGTGGCGCGGCTGGTCGGCTGATGTGGGCTACCGCATCGAACCGAAAGGTGGAATCCACTTTTCTGAATAATCCGATGCGATAACAATGTGATAGATCATCGTGACCGCGTCCGGTCGGACGCGCGATGATCTATCGAACGCTGAGCGTGAAGGTACGGTCGTTGCGCACATCGACGCGCCCGTTGTTCACGAGGTTCGAGAGCGTCACGCTGTCAGGCCCGCGATAGCCCGGATTCGGGCGGTAGTAGACCGCGAATGCACGGGCCATCTGCCCGAAGCAGCGCGAATTGCGGTTCCCGACCCTGGCCTCTTCCGTCCGGATGTCCAGGCGGCCATGGGCCGGCGGTTGAATGACCAGCGGCTCCTTACCTGACGACTGGCATGTCTGCGAGTTGACCGATCCCGCCCGGGCGATGCGGCGCTCGCCGCCGGCCGGGACGACGATCTCGGCCGCCTGCGCGGCACCGGCCATCGTGGCCAAGAGCGCCGCTATCGGAAGTCCAAACTGCAAAGGAATCTCCCTCATGGGTTGAGGGAGTACCCTATCGTCACCCCTCCAGCCGCTTCAACAGGCTCGACGTATCCCAGCGCCCGCCGCCGAGCTTCTGCACGTCGGCGTAGAACTGGTCGACCAGAGCGGTGACAGGCAGGCGGGCATGGTTGCGGCGGGCCTCATCGAGCACGATGCCGAGGTCCTTGCGCATCCAGTCGACGGCGAAGCCGAAATCGAACTTGTCGGCGTTCATCGTCTTGCCGCGGTTCTCCATCTGCCAGGAGCCGGCGGCGCCCTTCGAGATCACCTCCAGCATCGCTTCGACATCGAGGCCGGCGCGCTTGGCGAAATGGACGCCCTCGGAGAGACCCTGGACCAGGCCGGCGATGCAGATCTGGTTGACCATCTTGGTGAGCTGGCCGGAGCCGGCCGGGCCCATCAGGCGGCACATCCGGGCAAAGCTCGCGATCACCGGCTCGACCTTGGCATAGACTGCCGGATCCCCGCCGCACATCACGGTCAGCACGCCGTTCTCGGCGCCGGCCTGGCCGCCCGAGACTGGCGCGTCGATGAAGCCGAAGCCGGCCGCCGTCGCCGCGGCGTCGAGCTCGCGCGCGACATTGGCGGAGGCGGTAGTATGGTCGACGAAGACCGTGCCCTTGCCCATCGCGGCGAAGGCGCCGTTCTCGCCCGTCGTCACCGAGCGCAGGTCGTCGTCATTGCCGACGCAGCAGAACACGATCTCCTGGCCCTCGGCGGCCTGGGCCGGGGTCGGGGCATAGACGCCGCCATGCTGGGCCACCCATTTCTGCGCCTTTTCCGGCGAGCGGTTGTAGACGGTGACGTCATGGCCCTTGGCCTTGAGATGGCCGGCCATGGGATAGCCCATCACGCCGAGACCGAGAAAAGCGACTTTGGCCATGAGGTGCTCCGCTGCATCGTCCGAAAGGTCACAGCGGCTTTAGCGCGCCGGGGGAGGCGAGGGAAGCGATGCAGGCGCGATAGCAGCGATCGCGATTCTGCAAAGATCTGCATGGCCAGTCTGTCGCGCGCTGGCTTGTCGCCTTCGCCGAAATCGGTCAGGAACCCGCCATGACCATCACCAATGATGAAGAACTTCAGGGGCTGCGCGAGATCGGCCGAATCGTCGCCGACACGCTGGCGGCGATGGGGAAGGCGCTTGAGCCAGGTATGACCACGGCCGAGCTCGACGCGATCGGCCGCGCCATTCTCGAAAAACATGGGGCGCGCTCCGCGCCCGAGACGGTCTACGGCTTTCCCGGCGCCACCTGCATCAGCATCAACGAGGAGGTCGCGCACGGCATTCCCGGCGCGCGCCGGATCATGGCGGGCGACCTCGTCAACATCGACGTCTCCGCCGAGAAGGCCGGCTATTTCTCCGATACCGGCGCGTCCTTCACCGTGCCGCCGGTCGATCGCCGCATCGAGAAGCTCTGCCGCGATGGCAAGCGCGCGCTCTGGGCCGGCCTCGGCCAGGTCGGCGCCGGCAAGCCGATCGCCGGGATTGGCGACGCCGTCGGCCGCTTCGCCCAGAAGAACGGCTACACGCTGGTGCGCAATCTCGCCAGCCACGGCATCGGCCATTCGCTGCACGAGGAGCCGAAGGAGATCGCGACCTGGCCCGAGCGCTCCGAGCGCCGCGTCATGCAGAAGGGGCTGGTCTTCACGGTCGAGCCGTTCCTGTCGCTCGGCGCCGACTGGGCCGAGCATGCCGAGGGCGACAACTGGACCCTCTATTCCGAGCCGCGCGCGCCGACGGTCCAGTACGAGCACACCGTCGTCGCGACCGCCAATGGCCCGCTGGTCCTGACCTTGCCGGGGTGAGCAGTCAGGCGCTTATCTCAGCGCCATATGCCGCGTCAGCCTGATCTCGATCCGGTCCCAGACACGGCGGATGATCTCGGTCAGCACGAGATAGATCAGCGCGGCATAGAGGTAGATCGACAGGTCGAAGGAGCGGGCGAAGGCGAGTCGCGTCGCGCCCATCAGGTCGAACAATGTCACCAGCGAGGCGATGGCGCTCGCCTTGATCATCACGATCAGCTCGTTGCCGAGCGGACGTAGCGCCAGGATCATCGCCTGCGGCAGGATCACCCGGCGCAGCGTCGCCCAGCGATGCAGGCCGAGCGCCAGTGCGCCCTCGAACTGGCCGCGTGGGATCGACTGGATCGCGCCGCGTAGGATCTCGGCCTGGTAGGCGGCGGTGTTGATGGTGAAGGTGAAGAGCGCGCAGTAGAACGGCTCGCGGAAGAACCACCACAGGCCGATGTCCTGCCAGAACAGGCGAAACTGGCCGAAGCCGTAATAGACCAGGAAGAGCTGGCAGAGCAGCGGCGTGCCGCGGAAGAAGGTGGTGTAGCCCTGGATCGCCAGCGAGGCCCAGCGCGGCCCGTAGAGTCGGGCGATGGCGAGGCCGAGCGCCAGAGCGAAGCCGAGCGCGACCGAGAGCACGACGAGCTCGAAGGTGATCCACAGGCCGTTGGCCATGCGGCAGCCATAGTTCTGCAGGACTTCGCTGCCGATCAGATAGCCGGGATATTCGCACCAGTTCATCGCGTCGCTCCGCCGAAGGCGGCGAAGCCGCGATTGGTGCGCTGTTCGAGCTTGCCGATGCCCCAGGCCGAGACCAGCGAGAAGAAGAAGTAGAGCAGCATCGCCGTGCCGAAGAACAGGAACGGCTCCTTGGTCACGACATTGGCGCGCGTCGCGATGAACATGATGTCCTGCAGCGTGATCACCGAGATCAGCGAAGTCTCCTTCAGCAGCACCATCCAGTTGTTGCCGAGACCGGGCAGGGCGACGCGGATCAGCTGTGGGAAGACGACGAGCCGGAAGGCCTGCGCCTTCGACAGGCCGAGCGCCGCGGCGGCCTCGCGCTGGCCCTTCTGGATCGAGTTCAGCGCGCCGACCCAGACTTCGCTGGAGAAGGCGGCGAGCACCATGCCGAGCGCGACCATGCCGGCGACGAAGGGCGGGATCGAGAAGCCGCTCCAGACCTTCTGCACCAGCACCTGTATGCCGAAATAGATGATGTAGAGCGTCAGCAGCTCGGGCACGCCACGGAAGACGGTGGTGTAGATCGTCGCCAGCGAGCGCAGCAGGATGCTGTCGGAACGCTTCCAGAGCGCAATGATCAGGCCGAGCGCCAGGCCGAAGGGCAGGGTCGCGAGCGCGACCGAGATGGTGTTGGCCGCGCCTTGCAGCAGGGCCCAGCCCCAGCCGCCGGGGCCGAAGCCGAGCAGTGCGAGTTTGTCGAACATGGGAGGGCCGGCGCGCGAGGGACTGAAGCCCGCTGGCTGGAAGCGGCCAGCGGGCGGGCGTCAGCAGGCTTGGATCAGTCGTACTTGAACCACTTGTCCTCGAGCTTCTTCAGCGAGCCGTCGGCGACGGTCTCGGCGATCGCCTTGTTGACGAGGTCCTTCAGCGCGGTGTCGGCCTTGCGCACGGCGCCGGCGACACCCGCGCCGTGGATCGCGTCGTCGCGGGTCACCTCGGCGATCCGCTTGCAGCAATCCTTGCCCTGGCCCTTCAGGAAGTCGGCGAGGGCGAGCGCGTCGGCGACGATGTAGTCGAGGCGGCCGTTGAGCAGGTCGAGATTGGCCTCTTCCTGGGTCGGATAGAGGCGGGCGGTCGAGTCCTTGTAGAACTTCTCGACATAGTTGGCGTGGATGGTCGAGCCCTGCGCGCCGATCGACTTGCCCTTGAGGGTGGCCGGCGAGATGTCGCTGGAAGCGGTGCTCTTGGGGCCGATCATCCAGATCGGCGTCTTGCTGTAGGGCGTGGTGAAGTCGACCTGCTTCTTGCGCTCCTCGGTGGCGTTCATGCCGGCGAGGATGATGTCGTACTTGTTCGCCTGCAGCGCCGGGATGATGCCGTCCCAATCCTGCACCACCCAACTGCACTTCACCTTCATCTTCTCGCAGAGAAGGTTGCCGTAATCGATCTCGAAGCCTTCCAGCTCCTTCTTGGCGTTGAGGTTGTTGTAGGGCGGATAGGCGCCCTCCGTGCCGATTCGGATTTCCTTCCATTCCTTCGCTTGGGCGAGCGCGCCCGTAGCGCCAGCGACGGTGAGCGCCGCGGCTGCGACGAATTTTGCGAAACCTTTCATGGGACCTCCCCTTGGGTTTGGCCAACCGGGCGTTTCGAGTTCCCGTATCGGCTTGTGCGCGACAGCTTGTGCGATCATCGGGGCGGGCCGCAAGTAGGCTCTTGCAGCTTTTCCGAGCGCGCCCGCACAAGGATCGTGCAAGGCAAGGCGCTGTTCTTGTTGGTGAAAACAGGCGACTGCGACGGATTTCCGCGGCTGTGGGCCAGGTGGCTGCACACGGATTTTGTCGCTTGGGTCAGCGTGCTCCAGCCACGACGACACTGCCGCAGCGTTTCGGCCGCCGATTTGGCGCTTCGTTCAGCGGACAGGTTTGCCCTTCGGGAACGGTCGCATTCATGGCGTTCTCCCTCGATTTGCCCGAGAGTAGGGCCGCGCAGACAGCCGAGGCGCGTCGCTCCGGTTCAGTAACGCAGCCGAATCTGTCGCGGGAGCGACAGATTCGGACTGCTGAGAGTTGCTCTCAGCGCCGGGCGATCGGGATGACCAGATAAACCATGCCGAGCACCATCGGGGGCACGGCGAGGGCCGTTACGGCCCAGGTCGACCAGCCGGCTGTCAGCGGAGCCAGCAAGGCCAGGATCGCGTTGATCAGCAGATAGGCGCCCAGCATCAGCGTTCCCAGGAAACGGAGGCGGGCGAGAATAGGGTTGCGGGCGAGGGTAGTCATGACGATCTCCATAACGGAACGTTCCGTTTCGTTAAAATTGATAGACACGGGCCGTTTCGATATCAACATCTCTGCTGCAAGATCGTGCTTGCACCGGGCGGGCTTGCCAGGCCTGCTCGAAAGCGTTGACGCAGGAACGAAGGAGAGGAGGGCGAGCATGAAGGCTGCGAAAGCCGAGACGTCGCCTCGCCGCGCCTCGATCGGTGCGCGGCGCAACCCGGCCTCGCAGGCGGCGATCCTCGCCGCTGCCCGCGCTGTGCTGGCGGAAGAGGGCTATGCAGGCTTCTCGATCGATGCGGTCTCGCGTCGCGCCGGGGCCGGCAAGCCGACGATCTATCGCTGGTGGAAGAACCGCGCCGATCTGCTGATGGAGGTCTATGCCGCCGAGAAGGCCGTCATCGAGGCCGTGCCGAGCGGCGATCTCGCCCATGACCTCGTCGTTCACACCACGGCGCTTTGGGGTTTCTGGTGCGGTACGCCATCGGGGCGCACCTTCCGGGCCCTTCTGGCCGAAGCGCAGAGTGACCCCGACGCACTCGCGGCTCTACGCGAGAAATTCCTGCCTGAACGGCTTCGGGATGTCCGCGGCCTGTTCTCCGCGGCTGCGGCACGCGGCGACATTCCAGCTGACGAGATCGAGGCGCGGCTTTCGCTGTATCTCGGCTTCAACTGGTTCTACGTGCTGACCGATCAGCTCGAGGCCGGTCAGGCCTCGATCCCGGCCGCGATGCGCCTGATCGCGGCTCCGACACCGCGCTGAGATCAGGAACTGGCAGTGGCCGCCTGGTTGCGACCCTTGGCGTCCCATGCCGTCACCAGCCAGATCGCGAAGCCCGCCAGCGCGAGGCCGACGCCGACCCAGCCGGTCGAGGTCCAGCCATAGCCGGCCGCGATCGCCATGCCGCCGAGCCATGGGCCGAGCGCATTGGCGGTGTTGAAGGCGCTGTGATTCAGCGCTGCCGCCAGCGTCTGCGCATCCTGCGCGACATCCATAAGCCTCGTCTGCAAGGGCGTGCCGAGCCCACCACCGCAGCCGATCATGAAGGCGACCGCCGAGATCGCCCAGATATTGCCGGCGGCGAACGGGTAGAGCGCTAGCGAGCCGGCGGTCCAGAGCAGGATGATCGCGATCGAGGCCATCGGCATCCGGTCGGCCAGCCAGGCGGCGGCCAAGGTGCCGAAGGTCAGGCCGAGACCGAAGATCGCCAGCACGACCGGCACCATCGTGGGGGCGACCTGCGTCACCTCGACCAGCGTCGAGGCAAGATAGGTGTAGACCGCAAACAGCCCGCCGAAGCCGACGGCGCCGATCGCCAGCGTCAGCCAGACTTGGCGATGGCGCAGCGCACCGAGCTCGCGCAGGGCGCTGGCGCCGGGTTGCGGCCTGTCCTTGGGCGCGAACAGCGCGATCAGGATCACCGTTGTCAGCGCCAGCGCCGCGACGACACCAAAGCCCCAGCGCCAGCCGAGCACCTGGCCAAGCCAGTTCGCCAGCGGCACGCCGAGAATGGTCGCAATCGTCAGCCCGAGCATCACCCGCGCCACGGCAAGCGCCCGCCGGTTCGCCGGCACCAGCGAGGCCGCGACCAGCGCCGCGACGCCGAAATAGGCGCCATGCGGCAGCCCGCTGAGGAAGCGGAACAGCAGCATCCAGCCATAGCTCGGGGCGAGCGCCGAGAGCCCATTGCCGAGCGCGAAGGCCGCCATCAGCGCGATCAGCAAGGTGCGGCGCGAGAGCTTGGTCGCCAGCACTGCGATGATCGGGGCGCCGACCACCACGCCGGCGGCATAGACGCTGATCACATGCCCGGCCGTCGGCTCGTCGATGCCGAGGCCTGCCGAGAAATAGGGCAGCAGGCTCATCACCGCGAACTCGGCCGTGCCGATGGCGAAGCCGCCCATCGCCAGGGCGAACAGGACGAGGCCGACACGCGGCGCGGCAGTGGAGCGGGCAGGGCGCGCGAACGCGTCTCCCGTGCTCAGGAGGCTCATGACGATATCCGGGTATGGATTGTTGTGTTGCGGCACGGAAATCATGCCGCGCCGCAACATAATGGGATCGTCATGCGTTACGCGCAAGCGAAATGCGGTTCAATCGCGCGTGAACAAAGGTGGCATGATCTCAGTTCATGACGGGGTTATCAGGCCGCTGCGGCTACGGGGGCGAGAGCAGCCATGATCTGCGCTACGCCGCGGATCCGCGAGACGCGCGGCAGCGTCGAGGCGATGGCGAAGGCGTGTAGCTCGGCTCCGATCGAGGTCGAGGCGTCTTCGGCGACGATCACGTCATAGCCGTGCTGCCAGGCGTCGCGCGCCGTCGATTCGACGCCGAAATTGGTGGCGATGCCGCCGATCACCACCGTCTCGATCCGCCGCCGCCGCAATTGCAGGTCGAGCTCGGTGCCGTAGAAGGCGCTCCAGTGCCGCTTGGTGACGGAGACGGCGGCCGGCAGCGCGGCGATTTCGGGAGTGAGCTCGGACCAGTCGGGCGGAAAGCCGCCCGGCGGCAGCATCATCGGCTGGTCGATCGCCTGCGGCGGCAGGTCGGACCGGTCGGGCGCGAATGCAACCGTCACTGTCGCGATCAGACCGCCGGCCTCGGCGAAAGCCTGTCCGAGCGCGGCCGTGTTGGCGATGAGGGTCGTCCGGTCATAGGGTGCGAGCGGGAAGGCGAGCGTTCCCTTCTGCATGTCGATGAGGACGAGGGCGGTTTTGCGAGGGTCGAGCTGGAGCGTCATCGAAGTCTCCGTCAGGGAGCGCGGCCGAGATGGCCTTTATATGAGGATACCCTCATGTTTTTAGATTTATGAGTTCATCCTCACAAAATTCAAGCCCCCCGGCGGAGAAGAACGCCAAGGCGCCGAGTCGCAGCCGTGGCCTGAAGCGCGTCTCGGCGCTGCTCGACGGCGCCAGCGCGGTCTTCGCCGAGGCTGGATACGAGGCGGCGACGATGACGCAGATCGCCGCGCGTTCCGGCGCCTCGATCGGCTCGCTCTACCAGTTCTTCCCGACCAAGGAGCATGTCGCCGCGGCGCTGCATGCCCGCCACCTCGATACGCTTGCCGGCATGCTCGATCTGCTTGCAGGGGAGGTGCGCGGCCACTCGGTCGAGGCGGCGGTCGATGCGCTCTTTGCCCGCTTCGTCGCCTATCTCGAAGACAATCCGGCCTTCCTCGCGGTCAGCGAGCGGCGCAGTCTCGATCCTGCCGTCAAAAAGGAGGCGCGCGCCCGCTTGCGCGGCCGCATCGCGGCGCTGCTCGGCGCCGTCGAGCCACCGATCGCCGAGGCGCGGGTGGCCTCGCTCGCGGCCGTGACCCTGCACCTGATCCGGGTCGCGGCGATGCTGCGCGCGGATGACGATGAGAGCGTACGTGCCCCGGCCATCGCCGAATTGCGTACCATGCTGAAGGGGCACCTCGCCGGGCAGCCCGGCTGAGGGCAGGGGCGCCCGCTACTCCTCCAGCAGCGGATAGCCCTCGAAATCCTTCAGCGCCTTCAGCGCGAAGGTGGTCGCGATCCGGGCGATGCCGAGTTGGTTGTCGGCGAGCCAGGCGCCGGTCAGCTCCTCATAGGCGGCGAGCGAGCTGGCGACGATGCGTGCGAGATAATCGGCCTCGCCGCTGATCACCAGGAGCTCGACCACGTCCGGGCAGGCTCGCAGCACTTTCTCGACCCGCTCGCGCCGGCCGACCGAATGATCGCGTAGCGAGATCTGCGCGAAGGCGATGATGGCGTGGCCGGCAAGCTCGGGCGAAAGCCTTGCGCCATAGCCGGCGATCAGCCCGGAGGCTTCGAGCCGGCGCATCCGCTCCAGGCAGGGCCGGGCCGAGAGCCCGACCCGTTCCGACAGGGCCTGGTTGGTGATCCGGCCCTCCGCCCGCAGGATCGCGATGATCTGGCGATCGATCGCGTCGAGCTGGAGCGTCTTTCGCTTCACGGCCTGCCCTTGCCGGCGGCCCTGGCCTCGGCGATCAGGCAGAGCTCGAGGAACAGCACCTGCGCCGCGCATTGCGCGGTGTTGCTGGTCGCATCGTATTGCGGGGCGACCTCGACCACGTCGGCGGCGACGATGTTCTGGCCCTTCAGCCCACGCAGGATGGCGAGGGCTTCGCGTGGGGTGAGGCCGCCGACCTCGGGCGTGCCGGTGCCGGGCGCGAAGGCCGGGTCGAGCGAATCGACGTCGAAGGACACGTAGGTCGGCCCGTCGCCGATCACGGCGAGCGCCTCGGCGATCACGGCGTCGAGGCCCATCCGGTCGACCTCGTCGGCATGGATCACGGTCATGCCGGACTCGTAGGAGAACTCCCAGAGATATTCGGCGCCGCCGCGGATGCCGATCTGGATGACGCGCTCCGGATCGAGCACGCCGTCGAGCACCGCCTGCCGGAACGGCCCGCCATGGTGGAATTTCGAACCCTCATAGGGCCCGGACGTGTCGCAATGCGCGTCGATATGGACCATGCCGACCGGGCGCTTCTCGCCGACCGCCTTCAGGATCGGATAGGTGATTGAATGGTCGCCGCCGACGCCGAGCGTCGAGACGCCGGCCTGCACGATCTGCTTGAAGGTCGCCTCGATGTCCTCATGGCAGCTCTCCAGCGAGTAGCGCGAGCGGAAGGGCACGTCGCCGATATCGGCCGCCTTGATCAGGTTGAACGGGGCGGTGCCGTTGACATGGTCCATCGGCCCCATGCGCTCGACGGCGCGCACTGCGCGCGGGCCGAGGCGGGTGCCGGCCCGGTTGGTGACGCCGAGATCCATCGGCAGGCCGATGATCGCGACGTCGAGCCCGCCGAGATCGGGCTTGCTCAGGGCGTCGGGCCGATAAGGCGCGTTGATGAAGGTCGCGACATCCGAGAACGGCCATTTGCGCCGGTCGCCCTGGAACTGGCCGGCGGCGACCTTGGCGAAGCGGGGGTCATGGATATCGGCGCCGCTCGCCCCGGCATAGCGCGCCCTGAGTTTCGCGAGTTTATCCTGGTCCATCGCTTGGTCCCCGAGGTTTGAGCCAGCCGCGATAATGCGCCAGCAGGCCGAAGAAGGGCAAAGAGAGCTTCACGTCGAAACGGAAGCGGCCATCGGCGTCAACCGTCTCGCGCGCCTCGGCCGATGGCATCAGGAAACGCGGCAAGGGCAGGCCGAAGACACGCCAGTTCGCGATCGGCAGCGCAAGGCCTTCGCGGTCGCTCTGCGCGGCAAGCGTGAAGGAGAACGGCCCGAAGGCCTCGCGCAGCTCGCCGCTTCGATCGAGGTTGAGGCGCGAATGGAAGCGCTGGCCGGCGAAGTTGCGGGTCCAGATCTCGCAGGTCTCGTCGAAGGAATCGCCTCTGCTGACGCTGACCGTCACCGGCAGTTCGGCTCCGGCCTCCGGCAAGCCAACGAGCCGGCAGATCAGGTCGATCGCTCGTCCGCCTCCACGCGAGACCGCGGCCTGACCCTGCCAGACCGGTTCGGCATCGCTGGCATGGAAGGCTCGGATTGCTGCAGGCATCATTGCGAAGGGCTGCGCGCCGAGGACCGTCTCGAACAGGGCGGGGCCGACGCTGCGTTCGTCCTGATTGGTACTGATTGCATAGGGCGTCATCTCGGCCTCGATCATGGCGAGGTCGAGCGCTTTGGCGGCCGAGCGCGCGCCGGGAGCGATGCCGTCCGTGAGCAACGCCCGCACCGCTGCCGCCGCCGCCAGCGTCGGCACCTGCGGGCCGTCGTCGTTCTCCGCCAGCAGCGACCAATAGGCCCGGCGCGGCCGCCCCTTGCTGTCGATGCCGGAGATGGCGACGCGCATGCCGCCGCGATCCGAGGTCCAGAGGCGGGTGATCCCGCGGGCTTTCACGAGATAGGGCACCAGCGGCGCGAGATCGCCGACCCAGCCGCGGCGACGGATGAAGGCGAGCAGCGCCAGCCCCCATTGCTCGACCCCGGCCTCCAGCCCCGCTGAGAAGGCTACTCGCGAGCGCACGGCGAGATCGAAGCCGAGCGTCTCCGCATCGACTGTCTCGACCGGAGCTACCCGCCGCGGGCCAAGGCCCGGCATGTCGATGACCTCGCCGCGGCCCCAGCCGGACGTCGCCTGCAACTCGCCCTCCCGCCAGACCGGCACCGGCTTGCCGGCATAGCTCAGGATCGCGGCGATCACCGACGGGCCGACCTCGCTGCGCCCGCCCGGCGTGATCGCGATGTCGATGCTGTCGAGCCGCTCCCAGCCTTCGCTCAACTCCCGCGCCGCGGCGGCCGAGAGCGCCGGCGTCGAGCTGGCGCCGGCAAGCGCGACGAGGCCGCGCTGCTTCGCGAGCTCGTCGAGTTGCTGCCCGTAACCCGAGAGATAGCCGCGCGCATCGGCGAGGTCGACGACATGCGCGCCGAGCAGCAGTGCCGCGGTCGGCACCTCGTAGCCCTGCTGTTGGAACGGCCCGGAGGCGTCGATCACCAGCCAGGGCTTCAGTGCGGCAAGGGTCGCGACGAGCTCCCGGTCGCGATCGAGGCCCGCGGCGCTGACCGGCACTTTCGCCTCAGCCGCGAGCTCCTGCGCCAAGGCCTGCGCCTTGTCGCCGCTGCGCGATGTCAGCACCAGATCGATGCCGTCCATGCGCGACAGATGGCGCGCCAGCCGCCGGCCGAAGACGCCGGTCGCACCGATCAGGACGACACGCTTCATGGGCTCTCCGGCAAGGTGAAGCGATGGCGCGTCGCAGGATCGGGCATTTCGCAGGAGGTCTTCTGGCCGAAGAGGCGGTAGCGGTTGCGGGCGATGCGGTCATAGAGCCAATCGCGCCATGGTTTCGGCAGCGCCCGGCCGATGAGCAACAGACGTGCCGGCCCGCTCAGATGGCGGGTGAGGGCGAGCACGCCGTCGGACTTCGACAGCGCCCGGCCGTTCTCGATGAACAGGAAGCTGTCCGGCTCGTCCGGGTCGATGCCATGCGCCTGCGCCAAGACTCGGCCTTCGCGCGACTGGATCGCGACGAAGCGGATCTCGTGATCGCGCTCATGGCGCAGCGTGTAGCGAACGCCGCCGGAGCAGAGCACGCAGACGCCGTCATAGAGCCAGATCGGGGCGGCAGGGCTGGTCATCAGGTCTCGTTCGCCGAACCCCGGTATTGTCGGCATGTCCAGCAAAAGCGGAACCCGCCTCGGTGATGACATTTCGAAGCGGGCGAAACGGCCTGCGCGCGGAGGTTGACCGGGGGCAAAAAAAGGTCCATCCGCGTTTGATGCAGTCGTGCCATGCTCTACGTGCAATTGTCGAGCGCTCCGTGTCGGTTGACAATCCGATCACGATTAGGGGAGTGCTGCGCAAATCCTGTGCAAGTATAGATTCGAGGCGAGCCGACTAACCGTGGGTCAACCCGGATTGCCGCTTCCGATCATCACTGCATCACACCAAGGTCGTCCTACAAATGTCGCCCGTGCCAGTGCTATTGCTGCACGGGCGCGGCGATAAACGTCGA
Source organism: Rhizobiales bacterium 2SD (assembly GCA_005502805.1). Taxonomy (GTDB): domain Bacteria; phylum Pseudomonadota; class Alphaproteobacteria; order Rhizobiales; family Beijerinckiaceae; genus Allobosea. Next base: position 168,289 of record SCMY01000008.1, read on the forward strand.
AACGAGGAGATGTCCCATATGAAGCGTCGTCAGTTCATGAAGGTCGCCGGTGCCGGCGCGGCCGCCTCCGCCATCGCCATGCCGGCGGTCGCCCAGTCCAGCCCCGAGATCAAATGGCGCCTGACCTCGAGCTTCCCGAAATCGCTCGACACGATCTACGGCGGCGGCGAAACGCTGGCCAAGACGGTCTCCGAGCTGACCGACGGCAAGTTCCAGATCCAGGTCTTCGCTGCCGGCGAGATCGTCCCTGGCCTGCAGGCGCTCGATGCGGTCTCGAACAACACCGTCGAGATGGCCCATACCGTCGCCTATTACTATGTCGGCAAGGATCCGACCTTCGCCATTCCGTCCTCGGTGCCGTTCGGCCTGAACACCCGCATGCAGCAGGCCTGGCTGGCCCAGGGCGGCGGCGAGCAGCTGTTCAATGACTTCTTCAAGAAGTTCAACGTCGTCGGCATCCATTGCGGCAACACCGGAGCCCAGATGGGCGGCTGGTTCCGCAAGGAGATCAAGAGCGTCGCCGACCTGCAGGGCCTGAAGATGCGCATCGCCGGCATTGCCGGCTCGGTGCTGCAGAAGCTCGGCGTCGTGCCGCAGCAGCTCGCCGGCGGCGACATCTATCCGGCGCTGGAGAAGGGCACGATCGACGGCGCCGAATGGGTCGGCCCTTATGACGACGAGAAGCTCGGCTTCGCCAAGGTCGCGCCGTACTACTACTATCCCGGCTTCTGGGAGGGCGGCCCGGCGGTCCATGCCTTCATCAACATCGAGAAGTGGGAAGGCCTGCCGAAGCACTATCAGGCGGCGCTGCGTGCCGCTTCGGCCGTCGCGACCAACACGATGACCGCGAAGTACGACGTGCAGAACCCGGCGGCGCTGAAGCGCCTGGTGGCGGCCGGCGCCCAGCTGCGCCCGTTCCCGCAGGACATGATGGAGGCTTCGCTCAAGGCCGCCAACGAGGTCTATGCCGAGATCTCGGCCAAGAATGCCGACTTCAAGAAGGCGATCGACGCCATGACCGCCTTCCGCGGCGACCAGTATCTCTGGTGGCAGGTGGCGGAGCTCACCTACGACATCTTCCAGGTCCGCAACCGCGGGAAGTAACAGCCGTCAGTACGGTGACGCTGAGGAAGCCCGGCCGCAAGGCCGGGCTTTTTCGTGGGTAGCGCGGTGCGGCAATGCCAAGATGAGTGGGATAAAATGCCCATGCAAAAACTGCATGGGAGGTATGCTGCATGCTTGCGCTCGGAGTTGAGATGCCCTTTCCTGACGCCCTTGCGCGTGAACCGGAAACACCGGCGCGCCTCGCACGCTCTGGGAGGAGCTCTTCACGATGAAGCGTCGTCAGTTTCTGAAGGTCGCCGGCGCCGGCGGCGCCGCGAGCGTCATTGCAGCTCCGGCCATTGCGCAGTCCATGCCCGAGGTGAAATGGCGCGTCACCTCCTCCTTCCCGAAATCGCTGGATACGATCTTCGGCGCCTCTGAGACGCTGTCGAAGGCGGTTTCGGAGGCCACCGACGGCAAGTTCCAGATCCAGGTTTTCGCCGCCGGCGAGATCGTGCCGGCGCTGCAGGCGGCCGATGCGGTGACCAACGGCACCGTCGAGATGTGCCACACGGCCTCATATTACTATGTAGGCAAGGACCCGACCTTCGCTTTCGGGACGGCGGTTCCGTTTGGCCTCAACGCTCGCCAGCAAAACGCCTGGTTCTACCATGGCGGCGGCATGGATCTGCTCAACGAATTCTATAAGAAATACAACATCTACGCACTGCCCGGCGGCAACACCGGTTGCCAGATGGGGGGCTGGTTCCGCAAGGAGATCAAGACGGTCGCCGATCTCCAGGGCCTGAAGATGCGCATCGGCGGCTTCGCCGGCCAGGTGGTCAGCAAGCTCGGCGTCGTGCCGCAGCAGATCGGTGGTGGCGACATCTATCCGGCGCTGGAGAAGGGCACGATCGATGCGGCCGAATGGGTCGGTCCCGCCGATGACGAGAAGCTCGGCTTCAACAAGGTCGCGCCTTATTACTACTATCCCGGCTGGTGGGAAGGCGGAGCCTCGCTGCACTTCTTCGTCAACACGGCGAAATGGGAGGCTCTGCCGAAGATCTACAAGTCGATCTTCACGACGGCGGCCGGCCTCGCCAATATCGACATGCAGGCCAAGTACGACGCACGCAATCCGGCGGCGCTGAAGCGTCTGGTCGGCGGTGGCGCGCAGCTGCGCCCATTCTCGCAGGAGATCATGGAAGCCTGCCTCAAGGCCTCCAAGGAGGTCTATGCCGAGACCAACGCCAAGAACCCCGACTTCAAGAAGATCTATGACGCGATGTCGGCCTTCCGTGGCGACGAATATCTCTGGTTCCAGATCGCCGAATACACCTACGACAACTTCCTGATCCGCGCTCGCGCGGGCAATCTGCTCTGAGAAGAGGGCGGCTGACCGGTTTACCGGTCAACTCGGCACTACGCCAACCCCGGCCGCGAGGCCGGGGTTTTTCATGAACGTCAGATGCTGCCGGCGCGCTCGATCACCAGAACGCGCGCCGGGCCCACCGGATGGGCGACGTGGGCGTCGCCGTCCTGCGCGTGGAAGATGTCGCCGCGCACCAGCCGCTGCACGCTCTCGACGCCTTCGGTGCGAGTGTGCATGTCGACCTCGCCGTCGAGGACGACGAAGACCTCGGGGCCGTCGTTGACGTGCCATTTATAGGGCTGGTCGGTCCAGTGCAGCCGGATGGTGGCGTCGTCGATGCGTTCGATATCGATCGCCTCCCAGGCACGGCTGCCGGTGAAGTCCTGCGGCTTGATCGTCCTCATTCCCGTTCTCCATGATGGAAGAGGCCTGGAATCTTCACCGGCCGCGGCGCGCATGCCATAGGCAAGACGCCGGTGATGCCTGCGATCGGCGGTTTCTGGAGGGATCTCGCTTGCGAAACGACGGTCAGCTCGACGCCATCGACCGGAAGCTGCTCGCGCTGTTGCAGGCCGATGCGCGTGCATCGTTCACCGCGCTGGCGCGCGATGCCGGGTTGTCGCGCACGGCGATCCAGGAGCGCATGACGAGACTCGAACGCGACGGCGTCATACTGGGCTATACCGTGCGAATCGCAGAACGGCCGCAGGCGCCTGCCACCCGCGCGATACTCTCGCTGAAGATCCGGACGCGCCCCTGCGCCGTGGTGCTCGATCGCTTCAGGAACTGGCCGGAGGTCGTCGCCTGCTATTCGCTGGCCGGGCCCGTCGATGCGATGCTGATCGTCGAGACGAAGGACGCGCCCGCTCTGTCGCAATTCGTCGACCGGCTGAGTGCCGTGCCCGGCGTCGGCGAGGTCGAGACGGCCCCGATCCTGGCCGAGAGCGTCAGGAACGGGTGAGTCATCATTGCCCTAGCTCCGCCTTGTTCGACACGTTATTCTGACGGCGATCGCAAATCGGGGCACTCATGAAGCTGCCACTCGCCATTCTCCTCGCCGCCCTGGGATTGCCGGCATTCGCCGCCGCCCAGTCGATCGGCGAGCCGATTCCCGGCCGGGGACAGGTCAAGGCCAAACCGGCCGCAGCGCGCCCTGCGCCAGCTCAGGCGACGCGTCCCTGTCCGGAGTACGGGCCGGGCTTCGTCCGCGTCGAAGGCTCTTCGGCCTGCGTCCGGGTCGGCGGTGGCGTCCGGGTCGAATTCGGCAAGACCTCCAGCCGCCGCGGCTACGGTTCCGCTGCCGACGGCATGGTTTATGGCGAGGCGCGCAGCCAGACGTCCGTCGGCGAGGTCCGTGCCGTCATCAGCGGCCGCGGCCGGCTCGACAACAATCTGAACAACGGCTGGCAGCGCTGGTGAAGCAGGCGTCATTCTCGGGCTGAGCAAGGCCCGGACCCGAGATGCTCATGACGAAGGCGCTGATCGGAGGCCAGCTTGGCCAGAGATGATCGGAGCAGCCTCAGCATGGCGGCTAAAACCAAAGCCCCGGATCGCTGATCCGGGGCTTCGTCGTCCAGGCCTGCGGCCCTATTGGAGATTCAACGTCGGCGGGGCGTTGAGGTCGAGCCCCGGCAGTCCGCCACCGGAGCCGCCAAGCCCCGGAATGCTGATGCTGTCGAGCTGCTTGTTGATCTGTTGCTGATCGAGCTGCACGCCCGAATTCTTGTAGTGCATCACCATCTGCGGGAAGAGCACGACAAGCGCGACCATGATGCACTGGATCACGACGAAGGGCACGGCGCCCCAGTAGATCTGCCCGGTCGTCACCGGCTCCATCATCTTGCCGGTGATCTTGTCCTTATAGGCCGCCTTGGGCGCGACCGAGCGCAGGAAGAACAAGGCGAAGCCGAAGGGCGGGTGCATGAACGAGGTCTGCATGTTCACGCCGAGGATCACGCCGAACCAGATCAGGTCGATGCCGAGCTTGTCGGCCGCCGGGCCGAGCAGCGGCACGATGATGAAGGCGAGCTCGAAGAAGTCGAGGAAGAAGGCGAGCAGGAAGACCAGGACGTTGACGACGATCAGGAAGCCTGCCTGACCGCCCGGCAGCGAGACCAGCAGGTGCTCGACCCAGACATGGCCGTTGACGCCATAGAAGGTCAGAGAGAACACGCGCGCGCCGACCAGGATGAACAGCACGAAGGCGGAGAGCTTGGCGGTCGATTCCGTCGCCTGCCGCAACAGGTCGAAAGTCATGCGCTTCTTGCCGATGGCGAGCAGGATCGCGCCAGCCGCGCCCATGGCGCCGCCCTCCGTCGGCGTGGCGACGCCGATGAAGATCGTGCCGAGCACCAGGAAGATCAGCGCCAGCGGCGGCACCATCACGAAGATCACCTGCTCGGTCATGCGCGAGAGCAGGTTGAGCTTCAGGAACTTGTTGACCAGAGCGATCACGAAGGAGATCGCGACCGCAACCGACATGGTCAGGATCACGAAGTCCGCGCCGCCGCCGACCTTGGTGAAGTACTTCATGTAGGCGATTGCCGCGGCGAAGGCGATGATCGTCACCACCAGCAGCGAGAAGCGGCGGGTCTTGCCGTCGGCGTCGCGTAGCGTCTGCGCCTCGGGAGGCAGGCCAGGGGCGCGCTCGGGGCGGAAGATCGTGGTCAACAGGACATAGCCGGCGTACAGCCCGGCGAGCACCAGGCCCGGGATGAAGGCGCCTTCGTACATGTCGCCGACCGAGCGGCCGAGCTGGTCGGCGAGCACGATCAGGACGAGCGAAGGCGGGATGATCTGCGCCAGAGTGCCCGAGGCCGCGATGACGCCGGAGGCGAGCCGCCGATCGTAGCCGTAGCGCAGCATGATCGGCAGCGAGATCAGGCCCATCGAGATGACCGAGGCGGCGACGACGCCTGTGGTGGCCGCAAGCAGCGCGCCGACGAAGATCACCGCATAGGCGAGGCCGCCGCGGATCGGGCCGAACAGCTGGCCGATCGTGTCGAGCAGGTCCTCGGCCATGCCCGAGCGCTCCAGCACCAGTCCCATGAAGGTGAAGAACGGGATCGCCAGCAGCACGTCGTTGTTCATCGTGCCGTAGATGCGCTCCGGCAGCGCCTGCAGGAAGTTCTCCTGGAACATGCCGAGCTCGATGCCGACCACCGCGAAGAACAGGCCGTTGGCGGCGAGGGCGAAGGCGACGGGATAGCCGAGCAGCAGGAACAGCACGAGCGCGGCGAACATCACCGGCGCCATGTTGACGCGCAGGAAGTCGCCGATCCCGGCAGCCTGTGCGTCGCCGGTGTGCAGGCTGAGGAAGGCGGCGAGCGTGAGCGTCAGCAGCAGCGCGGCGGCGCGGAAGGAGCGGGCGAGAATCATGGAACGGGTCCGGGATGCAGCTTGGCTCACGAGGCGAGACCTTCGGCCTTGGCCTGATCGATCAGGCGCTGGGCTTCGGCTTCCGCGGCGGCTGCGTGACCGCCGCCATGGGCGTCGTCGTCGAGCTTTCCGCGCATGATCGCGATCTGCTTGATCACCTCTGAGATGCCCTGCAGCAGCAGCAGGAAGAAGCCGATGATCACCAGTCCCTTGGCCGGCCATTGCGGCAGGCCGCCGGCCGAGAGCGACTGCTCGTTGACCTGGTAGGAGCGCAGGAAGAACGGGCCGGAATGGTAGACCATCAGCGCGCAGAACGGCAGCAGGAACAGGAGATGGCCGATCAGGTCGATCCACTGCTGCACACGCTTCGGCAGCAGGTTGTTCACGATGTCGATGCGGATGTGTTCCTTCACCTGCAGCGTCCACGACGCGCAGAGCAGGAACACCGCGCCGAACAGCACCCATTGCAGTTCGAGCCAGGCGTTCGACGAGATGTTGAACACCTTGCGGATGATCGCATTGACCGCGGAGACGATGACGGCGACGAGGATCAGCCACGCGACAGATCGACCGATCCGGGTGTTCAGGCTGTCGATCGCGCGGCTGAAAGCGAGGGGTCCTTCCACCTCAGTCCTCCCTGACCTCGTGGATTGCGGCCGCATCATGCGGTTTGCGAAGGGCGGTTATACGATTGCTACATGCCGCACAACATTTCGCGGCGCAAGGCGCTGTGGATCAGTCCTTTCGCCTACGCGGCTCGCTGCGCAATGCCAGCAAAGCGGCGACCAGCATCAGCCACATCATCGCCATCAGCGCGGGGGGCCAGTGCGCCACCAGCGAACTGATCAATACGGTCGCCAGTGCGCCCGAACCAAGCTGGATCGCGCCCGCTAGCCCGGCGGCCGAGCCAGCCAGCTCCGGTCGTGCCGAAAGCGCCGCAGCGGTCGCGCCAGGCAAGGTCAGCCCGTTGCCGATCGCGCTGATGGCGAGCGGCAGGAACAGGGTCAGCGGGGTCCACCACGGCGTCAGCGCGATTATGAAAGCGGCTGTGATCGCCACGAACGAGATGATCAGTCCGATCCAGGCCATGCGCGCCGTCCCGTGCCGGAGCACCAATCGGGACATTGCGAAATTGCCCACCATGTAGCCGAAGGCGTTGAGGATGAAATAGGCGCCGTAGGTGTCCGAGCCGCGTCCCATCGTCTCGACCACGATGAAGGGCGCTGCGGCGATGAAGGCGAAGAAGGCGGCCGAGGTCATCGCCAGCGCGATCACGTTGCGGATGAAGCTGTGGTCGTGCGCCAGGTCGGGAAAGGCGCGAAAAATGCCGGTGAGCGAAGTTCGCATCCCGACATTCGGCGCCGTCTCTGGCAGTTGCAGGCCGACCAGCGCGAACACGATCGCGGCTGTGGCGGCCATCGACCAGAAGATCATGCGCCAGCCGAAATAAGTCTCGATATGACCGCCGAGATAGGGGGTGATCATCGGCGCGACGACCATCACCATGGTCACGGTGGCGATCTGGCTGGCGGCCTGGTCTCGGCTCGCCGTATCGCGGATGATGGCGCGCGCCAGGGCGAAGGTCGTACCGGCGCCTGCGCCTTCGAGCACGCGGGCGAACAGCAGCGTGCCGGCGCTGTCCGCCAGCGCGCCCATCACCGAGCCGGCCATGAACACGGCCGTACCGGCGATTACGCATGGCCGGCGGCCGAACCGGTCGGAGAGCGGGCCGACCACGAGCTGTGTCAGCGCGACGGCGACCAGGAAGAGGGTCAGCGTCAACTGGATCGTCGCGTAGCTCGTGCCGAAATTGCGGGCGAGCGCCGGGGTCGCCGGAGCCAGCATGTTGAGCGCGATCGGCTGCAGCGTCGAGATCGCGACGAGCACGGTAAGCGAGGGCTTCACCGTCATAGCGGCTTCTCGCCCTCGGGCTTGAGCTGCGAATCGTGGCGCACGCGCTGGCGATGCAGGGTGTAGAGGCCGCTGCCGACGATCAGGGCGATTCCGGCGTAGGCGATGCCGTCCGGCGTGTCGCCCCAGACCAGCCAGCCGATCAGGACCGCGATCGGTACGACGGAATAGCGATAGCCCGCGACGACGCCGACATCGGTATTGCGGAAGGCGCTGATGATGCAGAAGCCGCCCGCCGTCACCAGGATGGCGGCAAGTCCGAGATAGAGCATCTCGATCCGCCAGGGCGATTGCCAGGTTTCCAGGGCGCCCATGCCGGAGGCCAGCAGCCCGACGATGACCGTCGAGGTCAAGGAAACGACAGTCGACGGGATGTCGCTGCTGATGAAGCGGGTCGTCAGATCGCGGATGGCGACGAGGCCGGCGCCGGCGAGCGCGATCAGCGCGGCCGCGCTGAAGCCATCCGCGCTCGGGCGCATCACGATCAGGACGCCGATGAAGCCGATCATCAACGCCACTGTCCGGCGCCAGCCGACCGTTTCGATCCGCAGCAGCACCGCCAGCAGGACGATGAGCAGAGGCGAGGCCATGACGATCGCGGTGATGTTGGCGAGCGGCAGCATGCCGAGTGCCCAGATGAACGTCAGGGCGCACAGCGCCTCGACGATTCCGCGTCCCAGCACCAAGGGCCTCAGCCCGAGCGGCAGCTTGCGCATGTCGCCCATGATGGCCACCGTGACGAGGCCAACCACGATGGCGAAGCCGGTGCGCAACGCGACCGCCTGCCCGGTCGGGAAGGCCTCGCGGGCGAGCTTCATCAGGGCGTCGTTGCAGCAGAAGAGCGACATCGCCGCCATCATGGCGATGATTCCGCGGCGGTTCTGGGCGGCGGTGGCCAAGGCGTTTCCTGTCGAGCCCGGCTGGGCTCAGGCGTCGAAGCGGGAAAGGGAGAAGGCGGAGAGATCGAAAGCCGAGCGACCGCTGGTCGAGAGGTCGGCGAGGATTTCGCCGATCGCGCTGGCGAACTTGAAGCCGTGGCCGGAACAGGCCGAGGCGAACACTGCCTGCGGCACGCCTGGCACGGCGTCGATGATGAAGCCCTCGTCGGGCGAGACCGTGTAGATGCAGCCCTTCACCGTGAGCGGATCGCCCGCTGCGTCGGGGATATAGCGCGCCAGGCACTCACGGATCAGCTTGACCTGGTTGGGGCTCGGTGTCCGGTCGGGATCGCGCGGGTCCATCGGCTCGCGCCCGAAATGCGGCCCGCCGAGCTTGAAGCCAGGGTGCTCGTAGAGCGGGAAGCCGTAGAAATTGCCTTCCTCGACGCTGAGGATGAAGACCGGGAAAGCGCCTTCTCGGAACAATTCCGGCCGGCGCGTAGTGAACCAGCCGATCGCCTGCCGCACCGTCCTCACCCGCTGTTTCAGCGCCGGCACCGCGTCCTCGATCCAGCCGCCGGAGGTGATGACGAGCCGGCCGGCCGAGTAGGTCCCTCGCTCGGTCTTGACCGTGACGCCGCCATCCGCGGTCGGCTGCCAGTCCAGCATCGGCTCGCCGGTCCGGATCTCGGCGCCTCTGGATTGGGCCAGCCCGACATGGGCGTAGATCGCCTTCTCCGAGGCGACGAAGCCGCCGCCCGCCTGCCAGAGCCCGATATGGCCCTCCGGCAGCTGGAAGGCGGGGAAGCGGCGGGAAATCTCGTCGCGGCCGAGCACCTCGTGCTCGAGACCGTGGTCGAGGCAGGATTTCAGCGAGGATTCGACCGGGCCAAGTCCTTCGGGAGCCAGATCGAGCGAGCCGGTGACGTGCAGCAGCTTCAGCCCGGCGGCGTCCCCGGTCTCCTGCCAGAGCTGGTGCGCCCGTTTGACGATCGGCACATAGTGCGAGCCCTCGAAATAGGCGAGGCGGATGATCCGCGTCAGCCCATGCGAGGAGCCCATGGCGTGGCCGAGGTCGAAGCGTTCGAGGCCGAGCACCTTGAGCCCACGCTTGGCCAGATGCCAACAGGCGGCGGAGCCCATCGCACCGACGCCGGCGACGATCACGTCATATTGCGAGGAGCTCATCGAAGGTTCCTGGAGGAGCCGGCTTCACCCGCCGGTCGAAATCTGCCTGCAATCTAGGCGGGCGGGCCGTTGCGGTCCATCCCGCCCGATCGGTGAACGCATCTGCGCAGGGGGCAGAGGTGGTGGGTCGGCGCGCTGGAAAAACGCGCTTCGAGCGGCCGCCTCAGGCTTTTGTTAACCCTGCCGGCGCATGGTCGATGCGTCCGGTCTCGCCCTCGGGAATGCCTATGCTTGCTCGCTCCGTCTGGCGCCTGTTGGGCCGCGCCGGCCCTGCTGCCGCGTCGGCTGCGCCGCAAGCCGTGGCCGAGGCGCCTGCAACATTGCAGCCTGCTCCCGCCGAGACGTCGATCAGCGAGGCGATCAACGAGCTGGAGAGCGACGTGGTCGCCGCGATGCGCCGTCTCAATGACGGGCTCGATCAAGCGGAGGATTGCTCTGAGCGTTCCGAAATCCGCTCCCGTGAGATCCGCGGCGGTATGGCGGAGTTGCGCGACGCTGCCCTGCAGGCAAGTGACAATTCGTCGGCGCTGGCGACGGCGACCCTGCAGGTGTCGGAAGCGGCCGAGCGGGTCGGCGTCGCCATGTCAGGCGCTCGCGATATGCTCGACAACGCCGCCGAACGCGCGGCGGAGGCGACGGCGATGATCAATGGGCTCGCCGCCGCGACTAACGAGATTCGTTCGATCGTCGACGCCATCGCCGAGATCGCCCGCCAGACCAATCTCCTCGCCCTCAACGCCACGATCGAGGCGGCGCGCGCCGGGGAGGCCGGCAAGGGCTTCGGCGTCGTCGCCCAGGAGGTCAAGTCGCTCTCGCTCGGCGTGCGCGAGGCGGTCGATCATATCCGCAATCAGGTCGACCGTTTGAACCAGACGGCGCAGGGCTCGGCCGCCGTGGTCACCGATGCGTTCCGTCTGGTCGGAGAGGTCAACCCGGTCATGGCGACAGTCGGCGAAGCCTCGCAGGAGCAGGCGGCAGCTGCGGCGGAGCTGTCGCGCAGCGCCGAGGCCACTGCACGCTTCATCGAGACGGTGCGCGACCGCGTCACCGAAGTCGACCGGGTCGCACTCGCCGCCGCGCAGGAGAACATCGATGCGCGGCGCGCATTGGCCGAGGGCGCGCGTCAGGCGGAAGGATTGCTGGAACGCTTCGTGCCGACGCTGCGCCACACGGTCTTCGCCGATCGGCGCCAGCACGACCGCTTCCCGGCCGAGTGCCCGGTCGAGCTCGGTTTCGGGGGGCGCATCGTTGCCGGGCAGACGATCGATCTCGGTTTCGGCGGAGCATTGCTGTCGGTCGCGGACACAGAGCTGAAGCCGCGGGCGCGCGGCACCATCACCATCGAGAACCTGCCGTCGCTGCCGTGCCGGGTGATGGCGCGCAGCGATCTTGGCCTCCACATCGCTTTCGAGCGTGGCGACGAGGCTGCGCATGCGGCGTTGCACCAGCGTCTCGCCGAGATAGAGCAGGGCTACCGTCCTCTGATCGAACAGGCGCAGGAGTTCGCGCATCGCGTCGCGGCCCTGCTCGAAGCGGCACTCCGCACCGGCCGCCTCACCGAAGAAGACCTGTTCGATACGGACTACGTGCCGGTGCCGGACTCCAATCCGCGCCAGTTCGCCAACCGGGCGCTTTCGGTGCTGCAGGCGATCCTTCCCCCGGTGATGGAGCAGGTCAAGGCAAGCGATCCGCGCCTCGTCTTCACCTTGCCGATCGATCGCAATGGCTACGTCCCGGTGCATCACCCCGAGTATTCGCAGCCGCAGCGTCCTGACGACCCGAGTTGGGATTCGGCCTATAGCCGCGATCGTCGCATCTTCGACGACCGGGCCGGCATCACGGCTGCACGCTCCGCGCGGCCCTTCATCATCCAGTCCTATCAGCGCGACATGGGCAGTGCCGGCGTCCAGCTGATGCGCGAGGTCGATGCGCCGCTGCGCGTCGCCGGCCGCCATTGGGGCGGCGTGCGCATGGCCTATCGGATGGCCTGATCAGCCTTTCCCCGCCGCCAGGATCGCGTCGATCCAGCGCTGCGAGATCAGAGCCTCCTCGCCACTCACCACCGGGTCGCGCGCGCCCTCGATCGCATCGAGGAAATCGGCGATCACGGCACGATGGGCGTCATGCGGGAAGTCCATGATGTTGGCGCCGCTCCCGGTGTTGCCTTCGGCTTCGACCACCTCGGAGCGGCCGTCGAGGAAGGCGAGCTGCAGGCGCCCGCCGACCAGCGCGGCATGGCCCTTGGAGCCGACGATCTCGATGCGCTCGGGATGGCCGGGATAGGCGGCGGTGGTGGTTACCAGCGTCGCTGGGGCGCCATTGGCTGTCTCGAGCAGGGCGCCGACATAGTCTTCGGTTTCCATCCTGTGCAGTGAGGTGGTGCGCACCTGCGCCGCCACGACCTTGGAGACGCCGACCAGCGAGCGGAACAGGTCGAAGGAGTGGATCGCCTGCGTCAGCAGGACGCCGCCGCCATCGCGCGCCATCGTGCCGCGGCCGGGCTCGTCGTAATAGCTCTGCGGTCGCCACCACGGCACCTGCAGCAGACCTGCCTCGACGCTGCCGAGTTCGCCTCCGTGCAGCGCCGCCTTGAGCCTGAGGCTCGCCGGCCGGAAGCGGTGCTGGAGCACGACGCCGAAGGCCTTGCCGGCGCGCCGCGCCGCTGCGACGAGTTCCTCGCCGCGCGCCACGGTCAGCTCCAGCGGTTTCTCGACCAGCACATGCTTGCCGGCGGCGAGGCAGCGCGTCCCGACATCGCGATGGCTCGACGGCGGTGTCAGCACGATCACCGCCTCGACGGCCTCGTCCGCCAGAACCGCGTCGATGTCGGTGGTGCCGGGGAAGGGGAACTGGGTGCGATAGGTGTCGAGCCGCTCCTGCGAGCGGCTGGCGACATGGCGGACATCGAGCCTGTCCGCCAGATCCACAAGGCTGCGCGAATGGGGCAGGGCGGCCGGTCCGAGCCCGATGACGGCGATGCCGATCTTGCGTGTCACTTTGCCTCGGTTCCCCTGATCGGCAGGCGCACGGCCCGGTCCTGCGCATGCAGAGCGAGCCGGCAGACCGTGAACATATGCCGTTGCGTCGCCGCGGTCTCGCTGCGGTTGGCTATGTCGGCAATGAGGTCGCGGAAATAGGTCAATGGCTCGCCCGACGCATCGATGTGGCGGGTGCCGGCCTTGTCGACCAGGAAGAGGTGGTCGGTGCCGGGCCGGCCGGCGATGTCGACATATTTGCGCAGCTCGATCGTGCCCTCGGTGCCCAGGATGGTGAGCCGCCCGTCGCCCCAGGTCGGCAGGCCGTCGGCGGTGAACCAGTCGACGCGGATGAAGCCGTTCGCCCGGTCGCTGCGCAGCAGGATCTCGCCGAAATCCTCGAAATCGGGCAGGTCGGCCAGGCCGAAATGGCCGGTGCCGGAGGCGGCGATCTCGGCATCCTGCGAGCCGGTGAAATGCAGGAACTGGTCGATCTGGTGCGAGGCGATGTCAGTAAGGATGCCGCCGAAATTGCGCTTGTCGAAGAACCAGTCCGGCCGGATCGCCCGGTTGAGACGGTGCGGGCCGAGGCCGACCGTCTGCACGACGCGCCCGATCACGCCGTCGGCGATCAGCTTGCCCGCGACGATGGTGGCAGGGACGATGAAGCGCTCGGAGAAGCAGACCGAGAAGATCCGGCCCGTCTCCGCGACGACCCGCTCGACCTCGGCGAGCTGCTCGAAGGTCGTGACGCCGGGCTTATCGACCATCACGTCCTTGCCGGCCCTCATGGCCCTGACGGCGAGGGCGGCTCGTTCCGAGGGAATGCCGGCGCAGACGATGAGTTCGATAGCGGGATCGTCGAGCAGCTTGTCGGCTTGCACCTCCTGCAAACGCGGAAAACGCTCGCGGAAGCCGGCGAGCACGCGCGGATCGCTGGTCGCAGGATCGAAGCCGGCGCAATCCGCGCCGGCCTCCAGCAGGCCACCGACCATATGGTAGATGTGGCGGTGGTCGAGCCCTATAGCCGCGAAGCACATCTTACTTCGGCGCGTGACCGACGCCGATCTCCTGGTCCCAGCGCCGGAAGGCGGCGACCAGGCGCTCAGGCGTCAAGGGCGGGCGGGTCGGCAGGCTGGAGATCAGCCCGTCATATTCGGGCCGGCCGAACTCCTTGAGCACGTCCTGGCTTTCCTTCGGCGCCATTGCGAGTGTGACGCCCTTGATCGCCGGGCCGGGATAGAAATAGCCCTTGTCATAGGTCGCCGCCTGCGATTCCGGCTTCAGCAGATGCGACATCAGCGCCAGGATCACCGGAATCTTGGCCGCCGCCACCCCCTTCGGAATGCACATGAACTGGGTGTCGGGAATCCAGTGCGTGTTGGCGATGGTGAAGACCTTCGCCTCCTTCGGCACGATGCCCAGCGCCCGCGGGTTGATGTCCCAGCCCAGCGTCGAGACGATGCAGTCACGGGTGCCGTCGCCGAGTTCCTTCATCGTCGCGGCGGTGCCGGTCGGGTAGTAGTCGATCGCCGTGCCGAGCTCCTTGAGATAGGCCCAGGTCTTGGCCCAGCCGTTCATCGGGTCGGTCGGATCGCTGTCGCCGAGGATGTAGGGCATGCCCTGCAGGAAGGTCCAGCCGGGGCCGGAGTTGAGCGGGCGGGCATAGGTGAAGCGGTTGGGGTTCTGCTTCACATAGGCGAGGAATTCCTCCGCCGTCTTCGGCACGCTCTTGATCTTGTCCGCCATGTATTCGAACAGCGGCCCCGACGGCGAATAGACCACCGCGACACCTTCGTTCTGGCCGAAATTGCGCTGCATCATCAGCGCCTGCTCGTGATAGATCTCCTCGGCCTTGGGCAGGCTCGCCGTATGTGACTTCCAGACGTCGACCCAGAGCCCCTGCTGGATGCCGTCGGACATCGCGCCCGGCCCGGTCAGCACCATGTCGATATCGACGCGGTTGGCGTCCTGCTGCGCCTTGAGCTTGGCGGGCAGCTCCGGCGAAGGCGCTCGCGAGAAATTCAGGCGCGAGATCAGCTTCGGATTGTCCTTGGCGAACTTCTCGATCGAGGCCTGTGTGAGCTGCAGATTGCCGGCGACGTCGATGATGTTGAGCATCACCGGGCTGGCTGGTGCGGTCTGGGCGAGGGCGCCGCCGGCGGAGAGCGCGGCGAGGCTGGATGCGCCGGCGATCACGCCGCGCCGTGTCGGATGGGTCATGCTACCTCCCTGTGCTGGCCCGCTTTGCTACGGCCTTGCCGGTATACTAGTACACAAGGCGCGCTCGGCAAGATGCGACGAAAGCAGGGGGAGCAAGTCGGAGTCGAAGGGCGCCGGCTGGAGCGGGTGCGGCACGCCCGGGGAATGGCCCGGCCTCGAGCAGGCTCGGCCTGGGCGTTGGCCGCGCGCCGGTTGTGCAGGCAGAAGGGCGACAGCAAGGAGCAGACGAGCTCGATCGCGCCTGCAGTTATAAGGGACAGGGAGTGCTCGGATAGCCGGTTGCCATGTCAGAGGCGGATGTTGGTCCGCTTTTGAGGTAGTGGCAGGACAGTATTGCGATATCAGTACAGCTTCGTATAACTTAGAACTTTGATATCAAGATACATGACGATGCCTCCTCCCTTCGTTGACAAGATTTGAAATTTATCGGGAGGTTCGCCCCCGGAGTTACCAAATTCGTCTGAGGTGGGTTCGAATTTGAATTCACCTCCGGTGCCGGGGTTGTTGCGATTTGCCGCAAAAATCCTGAAAACATCTTTATGTTTTTGAACTTGCGTGGGCGTGACGGTGCATTCGCAATATTTCGTTCTGCTCTTCATGCGGGAAAGTATCAAGTCATGCTTCATGGCCACAATGTTCAAGACGACATTCGAGCCGGGCGTGCCGTACAGGCCCACGATACCGACAGGAAGTCCGTTCTTGGCCTTGCGCCAGGAGAGCGTTGACTCGTTGTGGGGGCGCGTAAAGGTCCAGAGTCGGACACTCACATGCTCGGTCTCTTTGTTCATGTAAAATCCTCCGGCTAGCTGATGATCGGATAGCTGAAGGGTGGGGTGACCGCGTCGTCCGTTTGCAGGAGCATCGACCAGGCGTTCATGCCGGTACCTGCGCGTCAAACGAACCGAGTTCGACCGCGGAGGTCGCTTCGCAGGGCTGGCATGCACGCGCTCTGGGTGACGGCTGCTTTCGAATGTGCCTCAGACCTCTGCAATGTCGACAGCGTTCGCGATGAACGGTAGGTCATCGTCAGGCTGACAATCGGGTGGGGGAATGCGCGACATCGGAGCCAGCCTGGCTGGTGCGCTCATCCTGTTCTTCGCCCGCTTCATCACGGCGGTGCGCGGGCGCTGGGACGGCGTCGCACCGACCGACGAGCAGCGGATCTATTTCGCCAACCATGCCAGCCATGGCGATTTTGTCCTGATCTGGACGGTGCTGCCGCGCCGCCTGCGCTTTGCGACCCGGCCGGTCGCCGGCAGCGACTACTGGCTGAAGAGCAGTCTGCGTCGCTTCATCGGCCGCGATGTCTTCAATGCCGTCTTGATCGACCGGGATCCTGCAACGCGAACAGCTGATCCCATCGTCCAGATGAGCGAGGCGCTCGACGCCGGATCGTCCCTCATCGTCTTCCCGGAAGGCACGCGCAACACCACCGATGCGCCACTGCTGCCGTTCAAGAGCGGGCTGTTCCATTTGGCGCAGGCGCGCCCGAGCGTGGCGCTCGTGCCGGTCTGGATCGACAATCTCAACCGCGTCATGCCGAAGGGCGAGTTCGTGCCGGTGCCGCTGGTCTGCACCGTCACCTTCGGCGCCGCCCTCGCTCTCGCGGAAGGCGAGACGAAGCAGGATTTCTTAGCAAGGGCGGAAGCGGCGCTGCTCGCTTTGTCACCGAAGGCGAACGCATCATGACGATGCCGCATCCCGATCTCCTCGCCGTGCTTGCCGGCCTGCTCGGCGTCCTGATCGTGGCCTCCACGATCGGCTATGTGCTGCAGCGCCGGCTCTCGCCCGATGGCTCGAACGCCGTAGTCGAGAACCTGAACGATCGCATCCGCGCCTGGTGGATCATGATCGTGCTGATGGGCCTGGCGCTGATCGGTGGCAAGACCGGCGTGACGCTGCTCTTCGGCTTCTGCTCGTTTGCCGCGCTACGCGAGTTCATCACGCTGACAGATACCCGCCGCGCCGATCACTGGGCGCTGGCGGCTGGCTTCTTCATCGTACTGCCGGTGCAGTACTACCTGATCTGGATCGACTGGTACGGGCTCTACTCGATCTTCATCCCCGTCTACGCGTTCCTGCTGATGCCGATCATCGCCTCGCTGCGCGGCGACACCGAGCATTTCCTCGTGCGCATCGCCGAGGTGCAGTGGGCGCTGATGATCTGCGTCTTCTGCATCTCGCATGTGCCGGCGCTGCTCAGCCTCGACATCCCCGGTTTTCAGGGCCGCAACGTCCTGCTGATCGCCTTCCTCGTCATCGTCGTGCAGATGAGCGACGTGCTGCAATATGTCTGGGGCAAGCTGCTCGGTCGTACCAAGATCGCGCCCAGGCTGTCGCCGTCCAAGACGGTCGAGGGCTTCGTCGGCGGCGCGCTCAGCGCAACGCTTGTCGGCGCGGCTTTGTCCTGGATGACGCCGTTCACGCCGCTGCAGGCGGCGTTCCTCGCGCTGGCAATCGTGTTGATGGGCTTCTTCGGCGGGCTCGTCATGTCGGCGATCAAACGCGATCGCGGCATCAAGGATTGGGGCCATCTGATCGCCGGCCATGGCGGCTTCCTCGACCGGCTCGATTCGGTGGTGTTCTCCGCCCCGATCTTCTTCCATCTCGTCCGCTATGGCTGGTCGACCACGTGAGCCCGCCGCTTGCGCGCCTGATGCGAAGCAGCATCGTGCATGTCGGCTTCGCCTTCCTCGCCATGGGCGGCTGGGCGGCTTTCGCCAACCGGGCCCATCCGATGCCGGCGCCGCTCCTCGCCGGGCTGATCCAGGGCACGCTGTCCGCCATCATCACCTTGCTGCTGAAGCGCGGCATCGAGTATCTCGCCAGCCGCTTCACTGGCCTGGCCGCGCTGCTGGCGCCGCCGGTGATCGCCGGTGTCGTGTCCGCCAGTCTGCTGACCATCATCCATACGATTGGCGGCACGCCCGAAATCGCGAAGACGATCGCCGTGCCGCTCACGGTCGCGACCAGCTATGCGGCGCTCTACAATTTTTCGCTGTGGCGCAGCAGGAAGGCCATGAACCATGGCGCAGGATAGCGACCGGCGGCCGCTCGCCAGCCGCGACACAGGCTGGGCCCGCGGCATCGCGCGCCGGCTGAGCGCCAGCGGCATCACGCCGAACCAGATCTCGATGGCGAGCATGGCGATGGCGACCGTCGCCGGCGCCGCCTTCTGGCTCGCGGGCTCGGCGGCGCCCGGGCCGCGCACGGCGCTGCTGCTTGCCGCGGCCCTGTTCTGCCAGCTCCGGCTGCTCTGCAATCTCTTCGACGGAATGGTTGCGATCGAAGGCGGCAAGCAGGCTGCCGACGGCCCGTTCTGGAACGAGTTCCCCGACCGGATCGCCGATATCCTCATCCTCGCCGGGGTCGGCTATGGGATCGGGGCTCCGGCCTTGGGCTGGGCGGCGGCGGCTTTTGCCGTGCTGACCGCCTACACCCGCGAGCTCGGGCGAAATTGCGGGCTGCCGGCCGATTTCTCCGGCCCGATGGCCAAGCAGCATCGCATGGCGGTGATCACGGCCGCGGCGCTCGTTTCCCTGCTGGAGCCGCTTTGGAGAGGGCAGGGCGAGGTGCTGACCGTCGCGCTCTGGCTGATCGCGGTGGGCGCGGCCGTGACGGCCCTCAGGCGAGCGGCGAACATCGTGCGCGGATTGCGCGGGCGCTGACTACGTCGAGGGCCATCGGGCTCTTTTATCTGCGCGCCCGGATAGAAAACTGACAGCATTCAGCTACTAATCGGCGGTGGTGAGCGCAGGCAGGCGAGAGAGCGTCATCGAGATGGGTGAGGATGTCGGGGTGATCGAGACGCTTGATCTCGACAAACTTGCCTATGAAGCTGTCGGCTAGGGCGACCTCAACCGGGCTCTGCTGTATTTCGACGAGTTGAGCCGGCGATACCCGAAAATCGCCAGCCTTCACTACATGCGCGGGCTCGCACAGAAATACCGCCGGCAATGGCCTGACACTCTGCGCCACAACCTCACGTCCCAATCGCTGCAGGATGAGTTCGACGAAGCCTCCGCCTGGAATGCGGGGATCGCGGCGACGGCGATCAGGGACTGGGGTGTAGCGCGCGAACAATGGGCGAGATGCGGTATCGCGTTGCCTGGCGAAGAGGGGCCGATCCAGACCGATTTCGGTGTCGTCAGCATTCGTCTGAACGCTTGGGGTGATGGCGAAACGCTATTCGCGAGGCGCATCGACCCGGTGTGCGCGCGGCTCCTGAACATTCCCCTTCCAGAAAGCGGCTATTGTTTTGACGACATCGTGCTGCATGACGGTGCCGCGACAGGGCAGCGTAATCTTCGTGGCGAGATCGTCCCGGTCTTCAACGCGTTGGAGCGCTGGGAGCCTTCACTCTTCCAGACATTCACAGCCTTCGTCACCTGCCCCGACCAGGATAGCCTCGCACCGCTGCTGACGTCTCGCGCGCCCGGTGTTGCCTACCTCGAAGACTGGACGGAGTCGCTCGCCTATATCTGCCTGAAATGCAGCTATGGTCTGCCACATCGCCATGATCACGAGCAGGCTCCCGCCGGTTGGAACACGAGCAGGCACGTCGGAATCGCAGCCCAGAGCCGCCATTCGGTCGAGAAGATTCTTGCAGAGTGGCAGGCGGGCGGCGAGCAGCGCTTTGTCGACGCGATCGAGACGCGCACCTTTCCGGTGCCTGCCCCCGCCAATGGCCATGTCTGGTGGCGGGCACCAGGCGAGGAAAGTGACTAGCCCCCGGTCACGCTCATATGCCGGCCGACCGCGGCGCGCGGCCGGCGCCGGTCGATGACGAAGTCGTGGCCTTTGGGCTTGCGCGAGATCGCCTCTTCCATCGCCCGGTAGAGCAGGGCGTCGTCGGCCGAGGCGCGGATCGGCGCGCGCAGATCGGCCGCGTCCTCCTGGCCGAGGCACATATAGAGCGTGCCGGTGCAGGTCAGGCGCACGCGGTTGCAGCTCTCGCAGAAATTATGGGTCATCGGCGTGATGAAGCCGATCAGGCCGCCGGTCTCGCGCACCCGGACATAGCGCGCCGGCCCGCCGGTTCGGTACGGATCGTCGTCGAGCGTGTAGCGGTCCATAAGCTTGGCCCGCACCATCGAGAGCGGCAGGAACTGGTCGAGCCGGGCCGGCTCGATATCGCCGAGCGGCATCACCTCGATCAGCGTCAGGTCCATGCCGAGCCCATGGGCCCACTGCATCAACCCCTCGATCTCGTCCTCGTTGACGCCCTTGAGCGCCACCGCATTGATCTTGACGCGCAGGCCGGCGGCGCGCGCCGCCTCGATGCCGGCGAGCACCTTCGACAGGTCGCCCCAGCGCGTGATCTTGCGGAACTTCTCGGGGTCGAGCGTGTCCATCGACACGTTGACGCGGCGTACGCCGCAATCGGCGAGCTCCTGCGCGTAACGGGCGAGTTGCGAGCCGTTGGTGGTCACGGTCAGCTCGTCGAGCGCGCCGGAGGCGAGATGGCGCGAGAGCGAGCGGAACAGGTTCATGATGTCGCGCCGGACCAGCGGCTCGCCGCCGGTGATGCGGAGCTTGCGGGTGCCACGCGCGACGAAGGCGGTGGCGACGCGGTCGATCTCCTCGAGCGTCAGCAGGTCGCGCTTCGGCAGGAAGGCCATGTCCTCCGACATGCAGTAGACGCAGCGGAAATCGCAGCGATCCGTCACCGAGATGCGCAAATAGGAGATGTCGCGACCGAACGGATCGGTCAGCGGCGCACGCATCAATGGCTTGATCGGGTCATGCAGCACGACGGCTGAAATCCTCGGGCGATCGCGGTCTTGCGGCGCAGTGCGCCAGCCGTTGCTCTGATATAGGAAGCAAGCATTGTCGGCGGCAAGCCCGCGGTCAAGCGCGCCAAAAGCCGCAAGCGGTTCTGGAGAAACACGAAGATGTCAGATTGGCCGAGCGAGATCCGCCTGTCGAAGGACCGTCGCACGCTCCACGTCACCTTCGAAAGCGGCGAGAGCCATGCGCTTCCGGCCGAACTCCTGCGTGTCGAGAGCCCGTCGGCCGAGGTTCAGGGCCACAATCCGGCGCAAAAACAGACCGTGCCGGGCAAGCGCGAGGTCGAGATCCTCAAGGTCGAGCCGGTCGGCCACTATGCTGTCCGTCTGACCTTCGACGACATGCACGACACCGGCATCTATGGCTGGGACTATCTGCGCGAGCTCGGCCGCGACGGGGAGGCGAAGATGCAGGCTTACCTTGACGATCTCGCGGCGAAGGGGCTGTCCCGGGAGCGGATCAGGCGAGGGTAGGGGCAGGCTGCTCTGCGGCGGCTCAATCCAGCCGCTGATTGTCGACGAACCAGGTCTTGCCGCGATAGCGGATCTCCGACGCGCCTTCGCCGGCCTCCTCGTCGATGACGATGACCTTCGTTCCGGAGGGGAGGCGGATCGGGCAGAGCTTGCTCGCTCGCGCGCCGCGCGGGCTCAGCGACGCCAACCCGTATTCACGCCAGGCCGCCCAGCTGCTGCAGGCGAAGGCCGACTGGTTGGTCGTCGTCGGGCGCTCGGTCGCCGTTACCGGACTGGCTGTGACCAGAATGACGGCGGTCAGGGCTGCTTTCGACATTGGCGACATGATGATCTCCCTCATGCCTGCTGCGATCCGTGAAGGCCCAAGATCCCCCGGGCGCGAAGCAAACGCAAAAGGCCGGCACGAGGCCGGCCTTTCGGAAAGCTCGACTGTGTGTCGTCGGCTCAGCGGGCGACGACGACGCGGGTGCCGACCTTGGCGCGCTCGTAGAGGTCGATCACGTCCTCGTTCAGCATGCGGATGCAGCCCGAGGAGACCGCCTGGCCGATCGTCTCCGGCTCGTTCGAGCCATGGATGCGGTAGAGGGTCGAGCCGAGATAGAGGGCGCGGGCGCCGAGCGGGTTCTCCGGGCCGCCGGGCATGAAGCGCGGCAGGTCGGGGCGGCGCTTCAGCATCTGCGCCGGCGGGGTCCAGCCCGGCCACTCGGCCTTGCGGGTGATGGTCTGGCTGCCGCCCCATTCGAAGCCGGGGCGACCGACGCCGACGCCATAGCGAATGGCCTTGCCCTCGGGCAGCACGTAGTAGAGGCGGCGCTCGGCGGTGTTGATCACGATCGTGCCGGGGCGCTGGCCGCCATTATAGGAGACGGTCTCGCGCGGGATCGCGGTCGCCTGCGCCTTGGCGGGGTCGACATAGGTGACGAGCGGCTGGCGGGTGAGCGGGTCGATCTCGGCGACGGCGGCGGTCGCGGTGGCCGCGACGGCCGTGCCGGCGATCAGGGCCAAACGGAAGAAGCGGAGCATTGCGGCCTCGGAAGGGGATTGCTGGGTGGCGGGCGCGAGGAAAGGTGACGGAAAAACGTCAACAATTCCCCAAATCTCTGGCAGAGCGGCGGCTGCCGTTCAATCGATCCGCGTTCACATCGGCGCGACCTTTCAAGCTTTGCAGGCGCCCGTTGCGGGGCTGCAACAGACTGGACAGGTTCCAGCCCGCTTGGGCTGATCTGGGCGGTTTTCGGGCGGAAGCGTGGCGAGGCGCCGGGTGGCTCATCCGAATGGAGGACGAGATTCGCTTCGAAGCGCATTACGGGATCGCTGGCCCTGGTCCGCAGCTGGAACGCGGGCCAGGCGGGAGCCGATTATTGCTTCGAGGTGGAGACGCGTATGGCCAACGAAGTCGCAGTCCACGCCGTCTATCTGGAAGATTCCACCATGATCCATGTCTTCAACCTGAAGCAGGGTGGGCCAGACGCGCTGCCGACGGGGCACACCGGCATACCGAAGGGCTGTTCGCCGCAGAAGGTCGTCGAGAAGATCCTGGCTGTTGCCAGCGGGAAGCGGATCAAGATCCTGCGCCTTCTCGCGCATGGCGATGCCGGGACATTCCATTTCCCCGGTATCGAGGGCCGCAGGTCGATCTCGTCGAAGTACACGCAGCTGCGGAAGGCCTTCGCTCCTGTGGCCAGGGTCGAGATCCATGGCTGCGGCTGCGCCAGCGAAGAGGAGCTGGACGACGGCAAGGGCGAATATACCGGCGATCCGAAGGGGCGCGGCGTGCTTTTCCTCTGGGCCGTGGCGCAAACCTTCAACGTCCCCGTCACCGGTGGGGTCGATTCGCAGGGCAACTGGGACGATTGGGGCTATGCCGGGGTGACGGTCGCCATTTTCCCCAATGGCAAGTTCTATGCCCAGAAGCCGGGGCAGCGCTGGTGGGATCCCGGTTCTGGAAGAGAGGAGGCGAGGCGCGAGCTCGACCGGATCGAGGCGCAATACATCAGGAAAAAGCTCTATGCGCAGGCGCGTGCCGCGCTGCGCAACCTGATCCAACTCTATCCCGCGACACCGGAGGCGGCCGAGGCGAAGCTGCTGCTGCCTGCCGGCGCGATGGAGAACCCGAACCAGGGGCTGGCGACGAAATGGCCCGGCTAGGGGATTTTCGAGCGAAGTGGACACTGGTTCGCGAGACGAAAATGCCATCAAACGAAGACCTGTCGCAGTTCCGCGGTTCGGAGAATTATGGACCTGCTTCAGCAGCCGAACGCCCTCGCAGGATCGTGCGCCGTCGCGACGATCTCTCCGATTGTCGTTAACCGGCCATTCGCCTAGTCTTCAGATCGAGGGGCAACTTCCGATTGCAAAGCCGGGCCGGCTCTGGTCCGCTTCTGCGACACGACGGGAGGTTCGCCATGCCTGCCTGCCAGTTCGATGCCGGGCCTGAAGAGCTCGCTGCCCTGGGAACAGCCTTTCACGAGGCTTGGCGGCATGTCGGCCCGATCTATGGGCCGTTCGAGAATCCGCATCGCGAATGGCTCGCTCGCCTGATTCTCGGCCTGCGCCGCTCCGGCCATTCCGGCGATATCACCCTGCTCGCGATCGAGCAGTTCATGGCGACCGCTCCGTTGGCTGAGTGGGCGAGCGGCGCGCAAGAGCGCCTGGCAAGGAACTAGCCGCCTCCAGCTGTGCCCGGCAACCGGCGCTGTCGATACCAGAACCTGTTCCGGAGCGTGCCCGTTTTGCGGGCAACGTTGCCGTAATCTTCGCACGCAATCTGCGCCATGCTGACCCGGTCCGATGCGCGGACTTGCGGTCGCAAGCCTGATGCGCCGGCGGCGACCCGTGCCGCCGCAAGGAGTCTTTGATGAAGCGTTCCATCCCGATGGTCGGCCTGCTGGCCCTGCTCGCGGTTCCGGCTATGGCGGCCGATCGTCGCGTGCCCGTCCAGCAATACCAGCCGGTCTATTCCCAGCCGCGTGCCTACAACTGGAACGGCGTCTATGTCGGTGTTCACAGCGGCGCCAGCTTCGACCGCTTTCAGGGCGCCGGCAAGAAGAGTCGCAATGAAGTCCTCCTGGGCGGCCAGCTCGGCTACAACCTGCAGATGGGTGGCCTCGTCGCCGGTCTCGAGGCGGACATGTCGATGAACGGTTTCGGCAAGGGCGCCAAGCGCACCGGCGGAACCAGCGCCGACATGCGCTATGTCAGCACGCTGAAAGCCCGCGCCGGTTTCGCCTTCGACCGCTTCCTGGTTTACGGTCTCGGTGGTGTCGCCTATGGCAGCCTGAAGGCGAGCGACGGCCTGGTCTCGAAGGAAAAGAGCAAGGTCGGCTATGTCGTCGGCGCCGGCGCCGAATACGGCATCACCGACAACCTCTCCGCCAAGCTCGAATACAACTACGTCTCGCTCGGCAAGCAGAACTTCCAGTTCGCCAATGGCCGCACCCGCGTCGGCGTGAACGAGCACCTCGTCAAGGCCGGCCTCAACTACCGGTTCTGATCTCCGAAATTCCGGGCTGGGACACCGGCCCGGATTGCACTGCGGCCTTGCGGCCGTGCCCAGGCATGGATGGAGCGTGATGCGTCTGGATATTTCGCCCCTATTCGGGCATCACGTTCCATCCGTGCACCTGTGTTGACGTCCCCATGCGCGCCCTGATCGTCGAGGACGAGCCACAATTGATGGCTTTCCTGTCCTCGCTCCTCACCAATGCCGGGTTGATTGCCGATCGCACGACGACGATCGATGCGGCGCTCTCCGCCTTGCGCTCGACCCCTTTCGACATCGCCATTGTCGACAGACGCCTGCCCGATGGCGACGGCTTGTCGATCGTCAAGGCGCTGAGTGCTGCCGAGACGCGGCCGGCTTTCCTGATCCTGACCGCCCGCGACGCCAAGGCCGACGTGATCGAAGGCCTGAATGGGGGCGCGGATGACTATCTGGTCAAGCCTTTCGAGCCGGAGGAGCTCTTGGCGCGCTTGCGCGTCATCATGCGCCGGCGCCATCCCAAGCGCTCGCTGGTGATCACCGCCGGGAATCTCTCGCTCGATATCGAGGGGCGCTGCGCCTCGGTCGGCTCGGAATTGCTCGACCTGCGCCGGCGCGAGTCGCTGATCCTGGAAGCGCTGGTCCAGCGCGTCGGGCGCGTCGTCACCCGCGACGTCCTGATCGAGGCCGTCTACGGCTTCGACGATCTGATCGAGTCGAACACGCTGGAAGCACAGATCTCGCGGCTGCGGCGCAAGCTCAAGGAAGCCGGCGCGCGGGTCGAGATCACCTCGCTGCGCGGCATCGGCTACATGTTGAGGGTGTCCGAGACGGTGTGCTGAACCACGCCGTCTTTCCGGCTCACTGCCGTGCAGAGCCCGGGAATGACGCCAACTCGGGCGGGTGCTGCGAGCCACCTCTCAGGCGCTGTCAGCCTCGCGCGGCGGGAAGACCAGACGTACCGTCGTGCCGCCCCCCGGTCGACCGAGAATGGTGAGCGTCCCGCCATGGGCCGCCATGATGTCGCGCACGATCGTCAGGCCGAGCCCGGCCCCGGTCGAGTTCGGCGACATCCGGTTGAACGGTTCCGTCACCTGGGGCCGGTCGGCGACCTCGATCCCGACCCCGTCATCGGCGACTTCGACCACGGCGCCGTCGATTACCTTCACCAGAATCGTCGATTTCGCCTGCGCATGGCGCAGCGCATTGTCGACGAGGTTGGCGATGGCGGCTCGTACCGTCGGCTCGTTGGCCTCGATCAGCGAACGGCGCTCACCCTCCTCCTCCAATGCGACATCCGCGCCGTTGCTCAGGATCAGCGGCGCGAGATCAGCCAGGACCGCACGGGCGATGCCGTTGAGCTGCAGCGGCTCGAAGGGCAATTCGGTGCTGTGCAGCCGGGCGAGCTGCAGCATCGACGAGACGATTGTCGTCAGCCGGGCGACATCGGTGGTGAGTGCAAGCCGCATCTGGTCGTTGGGTAGTGCGTCGATCCGGCCGCGCATCACGGTCAGCGGCGTACGCAATTCATGCGCGACATTGTTCATGAACCGCCGCTGCACCTCCATGTTCCCGGCTATTTTGTCGAGCGCGGCGTTGAGCGCCGTGGTCAGCGGCATCAGCTCGACCGGGGTTTCTTCGGTCGGCAGCAGGCCGCGCGGCGCTTTCGGATCGATCCTTGCCGCGGCTTCGGCCGCGCTGCGCAGCCGCTCGCCGATATAGGACACCGACATTGCGATCGCGCCGGCGATCAGCAGGCCGAAGACCACCGAGATTGCCAGCGCCGAGCTCGCGATCTGCCGCAGATAATAGCCGAGGATTAGATCCCAGCCGGGGAGTCCGCCGCCTGTGGCCACGATGAAGCGGGTGCCGTCTTTCTCGATCACGTCGAATGCGAGGGCGTTGTCGCCGCCGACGCGCATCTGCGCGGCGATGGTCGGGCCGTCGAGCCGGATGTCGATCGGCAGGCCCGGCCGCAATTCTGGCGCATACTCGACGACGGAACGTCCATCGGAGACGAGGTACCAGAGCGAGGGGCTGGTGCGCTCGATCCGGGTGAGACCAGCGGTCTTTTCGACCTGAAGGGTATTGCCGGAGGGCTGGCGCACGCTTTGCTGGATGATCTGGGAGGTGACGTCGTTGCGCAGGATGCCCGGATCCTCGGTGATCAGGGCAAAGGCGATGACGGCGCCGATGAAGGCGGTGAACAGGACGATGCCGAGCAGCGACAGGCGGATCGTGAGGGCGCGAGACAGGGAGGTCACGACCGGAACCTGCCGCCGAGCCGTGCTGCCTTGGCCGGCTGGCCTGTCGGTCGCGCCCGGCGCAAGATCGATGCAGCGTTGCGAGTCGTCACGGAACCTCGATGAGGGTAAGGCTTGTGGAGTCGGGCGCTCGCCCCTTCCTGTCTCTGCATGGACCGTATCGCCCTTGCCGTTCAACTCTCTTCCTGAGCTGCCGGCCTGATGTCTGCGTTGCGCGTCATCTGGAACTGGCCCGGGCTGCGCGTCATGATGGCCACTCTGCTCGCCCTCGCGCCCAGCCTCGCGCTCGCGCAAGGCGCGGTGACGAAAGGCGATGTCCGGGCCGGGCAGCTGCCGACGACGTCGCGGCAGGACATTTCCCGGCTGGTCGAGGGCGTCTTCGATACTGCGTCCAAGACGGTCAGCGTCCCGATCGAGCGCTCGCTCGCGCTTTTTGGCGAACCGAACGCCTACATCGTCGGCGGAGAGCTCAGCGGCTCCTTCGTTCTCGGCGGGCGCCATGGCAGTGGCGAGTTGCGCTTTTCCGACGGCATTCCGCTTCCCGTCACCTGGTCGGCGCTGTCTGTCGGCATCGGCCTCGGCGCCGACTATGGTCGGGTGATCATGCTGGTCTATGGACTCGACCGACGCGAGGATGTGTTCGGCACCTACGCCAGTCTCGGCGGCAGCGCCCATTTCCTCGCCGGCGCCAATGCCACGATTCTGGCTTCGTCGCGCGCTCGGATCGTGCTGATCTCCTCCGGTCTCGGCCTGCGCTTCTCCGGCGATCTCAGCCGTATCGTCATCGAGCCGGCCGGCCCGCAGGAACAGTTGCGCCCGCCCGGCCGGATCTGCGCCACGCCTGCCGATTGTCCGCCGCCCGGTCGCTGATAGCTCTCCCACCAACGAGCCTCTTTCCTAGCGGCGCTGGTCGAGCAGGCGATGCGCCATGGCATGCAGTTCATCGAGCTGGCTCGCGATCTCGAGCGCGATCAGGCCCATCTCGCGCTCATCGGCGGCTTTGCGGACATAAAGCGGCTCCGACCAGAGGACACAGCCACGGCCGAAGGGCAGGGCAATGCTGGCCCTGTCCCAATTGTCGAGATCGACGCGCGCGCTGGTCACTGCGGCGAAGAGATAGATCGGCCGCCCGGTGGCACGCGCCAGCTGGACTGCGCCCTTGCCGGCGACGCGGGCGATCTTTGGAACGTCTGCGGTGAGCAGAAGGCTGGTGCCGTCGCGCAGCGCCTCGCGCATCTCGAAGAAGGCGGGAACGGCGCGCTTGGCCTTGATCTTCAGGAGGCTCTGCGTGCCCGAGCCGCGGATGACGCGGAACCCGGCCCGGGCAACCGCCGACGCTACGACAGCTCCGTCGAAATGCAGGGAGGCCAGGATCGCGACCTGTGCCGCGCCGTCGAGCGCCGCCAGGCTCAGCATCTGCTGACCGTGCCAGGTCAAGGCGATGAAGGGCTCGCGGCTGCGCTCCCACGGTCGCGCGCCCGGGATCGCCGGCCTGAACCGGGTCGTTCGCTGGACGAAGTCGAGATAGGTGTGCAGGGCGCGGCCGGCGAATGCCGCAGATTGCCCATTGCCGAATCGCATGATCCGATCTCCACGGTGGCCCCGGCGGAGTGGTCGGCGTGTCGGCTTGCTCCAACATTGCGCGGCCTTCGGCCGCCACGCGCTGCCGTTCGATCGGATCGACCGAACGGCAAGGGCTCGCGCGGGATCGGATGCGTCAGCGCATCATGAACTTGACGATGCGGGCGACGAACTCCTCGTCCTGCCCGGCGAAACCGTGATGAGCGTTGAAGCGACAGGGATTGGCCTCGTCAGTCAGCCCGCCGCTCACCCACTCGACCTGGACGCGCCCGCCCGCCCAAGCCTGGAATGGGGTGACGCCGGCGGGCAGCGTCAAGCGGCAGCGATCCTCGCGATGATGCAGTGCGAGCGTGCGCGGCAGCCGGTTGGGCGTCCCCAGGGTGCTCTGGACGGTGTTGTCGTTCGGCCCGGACGCCTTGCTCAGGAGGCCCGAGGTCAGGACGAGCCTGTCCGGCATGGCGCCCTCCACGAGCCCCTGGGCTGCACGCATCGTGCCCATGCTGGTGGCGATCACGATGACCGGACGCTTGATCGCCGCCATATGGTCGACCGCGGCCGAGAGGTTCGTCCCGAGTTCGGCAAGTAGCACGTTGTAGCCCTGCGCAGCGAAGGCATCCCGGTTGCGGATCAGGACATTGTCGCCGGCCTTGCCGAAGCGCGCGCCGCTGCCGACCTCGAGCCGGCCATCGCCGCCCGTCAGGAGAATGACGCTGCCCTTGGGGGTCGGGACGCGAATGAGAATGCTGCGGATTCCGGCGATCGTAATGGTCTCGCCGCCTTTGACCGTGATCGGCGTCTCCGCTTGTACGGCCGACGAGGCGGCAAGCCCCCATGCGACCGCAAGCGCACTGAAAGCGCGCATGGCGCGCTGCTGATATCCGAACATGTTGTGCGTCACCCATTCATCTGGACCGGCGCCGGCTCTCGCGACTCTGAGCTGTCGCGCCTGCGCCTTCTCCCTAGGATTCGGCAGCTAGATTGCACGAAATGTGCAGCCCTCGCAGGGGGCCACTGACCTCCATCACTGAGCTCGAGATCGCGGGCCGGCCGACGGCGAAGCTCGCCATCTCCGCTGGATGGTTGGCTTGCGCAAGATTGCATACTTCTATTGTATGCATTTTGGTGAGTGGAGGGCTCGCTGTGGCGCGGAATCGGACGACGACAGCATTCGGGCGAATGGCCAACGATCCGGCCGGTCCCGGTTCGTGCTGTGGCCGGGCGCCGAACCGGGACCACCACCGCCTCACCGATAAAAAATCACCCGAGGGAGAAAGATCATGCCCGAGATGACTCGACGCGCCTTCTCGATCGCCGCCGCATCGGCTGCGTTGGCTCCCGCCATGGCCTCGGCACAGGCCAGGACGATCAAGCTGCTGCTCAACACCTCCTATAGCGGCCCGGTCTCCTTCCTGCTGCTGGCCGCCGACAAGGGCTATCTCGGTGAAGCCGGCCTCAACGTCGAGTTCTCGCCGGGCGATGGCGCTGCTGCGGTCGTGCCGAAGGTACGTGCGCCCACCTTCGACGCCGGCTATGGCGACATCACCGCGCTGATCCAGCGCATCGCCCTGTCGCCGCCGAACGAGGGGCCGGTGGCTATCTGGACGACCTTCAACTCGGTGCCCTTCACCATCGCGGTGCCGGCGAGCGGCCCGATCCATGCGCCGAAGGACCTGGAAGGGCGCTCCATCATCGGCGACACGCATGACGCGGCGCTGGTGACCTTCGACATGTTCTGCAAGTCGACCGGGATCGACCTCGCCAAGGTCAAGGTCGTGCCCTCGGAGAAGCCGATGGCGAGCCAGGTCTCGGAGATGCTGAAGGGCAGCGGCATGGATGGCGCCTTTGGCTTCGTCAACACCATCATCGCCTCGGTCGCCCCGCTCGGCATCGACGGCCGCAAGGAGCTGCGCTTCCTGACCTATGCCGAACATCTGCCTGACATGTACGGCAACGGCCTGTTCGTCACGCGCGAACTCTATGCCGACAAGGCGGCTCTCTCGGGCATGGTGCGCGCCTTCAACCGCGCTTTGGCGGACGCCATCGCTAATCCGGACGTCGCCATCGAGACGCTGACGAAGCGCAAGGTCGCGATCGCGCCGGAGGTGAACCGCACTCGGTTGGTCGGCACCTTCGCCGCCGAGATGGCCCATCCCGAAGGCGCGCGCATCGGTGTCGGCGACATGGATGACGAGCGGCTCGGCCGGTTGATCGACCTTATCGTCGAGGCCAAGAAGCTGCCGCGCAAGCCGTCTGTCCGTGAGGTCTTCGACCGCTCGTTCCTGCCGCCGGACGCCGAACGGATTCGTACGCTCGCCCGCGCGAAGTGACGACGAGAGCCTAGGCTCGGTTGACGATGGCTGGGGAAGATGGTGGGCGGCACAGGGATCGAACCTGTGACCCCTCCCGTGTGAAGGGAGTGCTCTACCGCTGAGCTAGCCGCCCGGACCGCGCTGTTCCTAGTGGGGTGCGCCGCCGCCGTCAAGAATGAGTAGCGAGGGCCGGCTCGCCATTGGTCAGCCTTCGTACCGCCCGGGGCAGCTCGCTGAAGTGCTGGATCACCAGGTCGGGCGCGAGCGCCTCGACCGGCACGTCGGTATAGCCGAAGGGCACGCACACCACCGGGATACCGGCGGCGCGCGCCGTGTCCACGTCGGTGCGCGAATCGCCGACCATCACCGCGCGGGCCGGATCGGCGCCGGCCTGCTTGATCGTTTCGGTGAGATGGCGTGGGTCGGGCTTGCAGAAGGCGAAGCTGTCGCGGCCCGCGATGGCGGCGAAGCGCCCGCTCAGCCCGAAATGATCGAGGAACAGGCGGGTGTGCCGGATCGGCTTGTTGGTGCAGACGGCGAAGACGAAGCCGCCGGCGGCGAGCTCATCCAGCGCCGCGCCGACGCCGTCATGGATGAAGCTGTTGCCGGCGACGCCATCAGCGTAGATGCCGAGGAAATTTTCGAACAATTGCTCCAGCTTGGCCGCCTCGAGCGGCCGGCCGCTGACCTTGAAGCCGCGCTCGATCAGCGCCCGGGCGCCGGCTCCGACCAGTTCGCGCGCCCGCTCGATCGGCAGCGCCGCCAGCCCCTCCTGTTCGAGGATGACGTTGAGCGTGCGCATGATGTCGGGAGCGGTCTCGGCGAGCGTGCCGTCGAGATCGAAGACGACGATCGGGGGAAGCGACATGATCCATCCTGTAGCGTGATCGTTCGCATAAAGGCCGGGAGGCGCAGGTTGGCAAGGGCAGTTCGGCAACAGCGATCTCATCTCGTCGTGGCCCTGCCGCAATCGCGATGATACGGCTCGGCCGGCATGGTAGGGTGCAGGCGAATCGTCGAAAGGGGTCGTAGCGGTGCCGAAACTGTCGAGCTGGAGCTCCCTTGCCCGGGCGCTGGGCGCCGGCCTGTTCGTGGTGCCGGTCTATGGGGCGGCGCTCGCCGCGCCTTTCGAGTTCGCGCCGGCGCCGCAGACCGACCTTAACCGCGTCTATCGCATCGACAGGGCGACAGGCGAGGTCGGCGCCTGCCAGTTCCAGCTCAAGGAGGGCGGCGTCGGCGTCACTGTCTGCTTCCCGGCGGGCGAGGGGGCAGGCCCGCAGGCGCCGAGCGACTATGTCCTCGTTCCCTCGCGCCATGAGCGCGAAGGCGGCATCTTCCGCGCCAATGTCCGCACCGGCGAGCTCAGCGTCTGCTACGTCTTCGACGACAAGGTCGTCTGCACCCCGATGGCGAAGTAGCGGCTGCGGCTGAGCCGGTGGCCGAGCGGTAACTGCAATCCGCGCACCGCCCGCATGCGGCGTTTTGCTATCGGCAAGCGCTTGCGCTGCGTGCTAGAGCCCCGGCGACCCGCTCACGATGTCGGAGGCTCAGATGCTCGCGCTCAAGGATCCCTCGCTGCTGCGTACGCAGTGCCATGTCGACGGCGCCTGGATCGGCGAGGGGGTCGACGTCGTCGACAATCCCGCGACCGGCGAGGTGCTGGCCAAGGTGCCGCGCTTCGGCGCTGACGAGACCACCGCTGCGGTCGAGGCCGCCTCGCGCGCCTTCAAGCCCTGGGCCAAGAAGTCGGCCAAGGAGCGTTCGCAGATTCTGCGCAAATGGTTCGAGCTGATCATGGCGAACCAGGAGGACCTGGCGCAGATCATGACGGCCGAGCAGGGCAAGCCGCTGGCCGAGGCGCGCGGCGAAGTCGCCTATGCCGCCTCCTTCGTCGAGTTCTACGCCGAGGAAGCCAAGCGCATCTATGGCAAGACCATTCCCTCTCCCTTCCCGAATTCGCGCATCATCGTCGCCAAGCAGCCGGTCGGCGTCTGCGCCGCGATCACCCCCTGGAACTTCCCGGCGGCGATGATCACCCGCAAATGCGCGCCGGGCCTGGCGGCGGGCTGCACCTTCGTGGTCAAGCCGGCGCCGGACACCCCGTTGACCGCGCTGGCGCTGGTCGCGCTCGCCGAGCAGGCCGGCTTCCCCAAGGGCGTCATCAACATCGTCACCGGCGACGCTCAGGCGATCGGCGGCGTGATGACCTCCCATCCGGCGGTGCGCTTCATCGGCTTCACCGGCTCGACCCCGGTCGGCAAGCTCCTGATGCAGCAGGCGGCCTCGACCGTGAAGAAGGTCGGGCTCGAGCTTGGCGGCAATGCGCCCTTCATCGTCTTCGACGACGCCGACCTCGACAAGGCGGTCGAGGGCGCGATCATCGCCAAGTTCCGCAACATGGGCCAGACCTGCGTCTGCACCAACCGGCTCTTCGTCCAGGACGGCATCCATGACGACTTCGTCGCCAGATTTGCCGGCGAGGTCGCCAAGATGAAGGTCGGCAACGGCGTCGAGGTCGGCGTCGTGCAGGGCCCGCTGATCAACCAGCGCGCCGTCGAGAAGGTCGAGCGTCATGTCGCCGACGCGGTCGCCAACGGCGCCAAGGTGATGGTCGGCGGCCGCCGCCACGCGCTGGGACGCACCTTCTACGAGCCGACGGTGATCTCCGGCGTGACCACCAAGATGCTGGTCACCACCGAGGAGACGTTCGGGCCGATCGCCCCGGTCTATCGCTTCAAGAGCGAGGACGAGGTCGTGGCGATGGCGAACGACACGCCCTTCGGCCTTGCCGCCTATTTCTACACCAGGGATCTCGGCCGCGCCTTCCGGGTCGCCGAGGAACTCGAATACGGCATGGTCGGGATCAACTCGGCCATTCTCGGCACCGAGGTCGCACCTTTCGGCGGCGTCAAGGAATCCGGCCTCGGCCGCGAGGGTTCGCTCCACGGCATCGAGGAGTTCGTCGAGATCAAGTACATGCTCATGGGTGGGCTCGGCGCGTGAGTGAGGATCTGAAGAAGGCGGCCGCACTGGCGGCGCTGGAGCTGGTGCGACCGGGCATGCGGCTCGGCCTCGGCACCGGCTCGACCGCGAAGCACTTCGTCGACGGCCTCGGCGCCAAGGTCGCGGCCGGATTGCAGGTGATCTGCGTCGCCACCTCCGAGGTGACGCAGGCGCAGGCGCTCAGCCTGTCGATCCCGATGTCGACGCTCGACGAGACGCCGGAGCTCGACCTCACCATCGACGGCGCTGACGAGTTCGACAGCGCCCTCAACCTGATCAAGGGCGGCGGCGCCGCGCTGCTGCGCGAGAAGATCGTCGCTGCCGCCTCGAAGCGCATGATCGTGATCGCCGACACCGGCAAGCAGGTCGAGACACTCGGCCGCTTCCCGCTGCCGATCGAGGTCGTGCCCTTCGGGCTCGAGGCAACGCGCCGGGCGGTTGCGGCCGCGATCGCTTCGGCCGGCGCGCATGGCGAGCTCAAGCTGCGCAAGCGTTCCGATGGTTCGACGCTGCTGACTGATGGTGGCCACTACATCCTCGACGCACATCTGGGCCGGATCGAGCTGCCCGAGGTTATGGGGTTGGCACTCAATCAGGTTCCGGGGGTCGTCGAGCACGGCCTCTTCCTCGGCCTGGCGAACGCGGCTTTCCTCGCTGGCAGCGACGGCGTGCGCGTCCTCGGCGATCCTGCTGCTGAGCGGCGATAAGACGCCGCGGAGTGTGGTCCAGCGGCAAAAGTGGTTTCCACTTTGGCTGGACATGCTCTAAGAGCGGCCGGCGGCTGCGCCCGGTCAGGGATGTCGCCGCGCCAGAACAATTGGACATCGCCGCATAGGGGCGAGCGACGAAGGGGTAACCGCATGATCCGTCACAGCCTGGCAGGCGCGCTTCTCTCGCTGGCGTTGTTCGCCATGCCCGCGCTGGCACAGCAGGGGCCGACGCCGGAGCATATCAAGGCCGCCCGCGAGGTCGTGGTCTCCTCCGGCCTGTCGCAGTCGATCGAGTCGCTCTACTCCGAGTTCGTCGCGGGTGTCCGGCAGACCTACGCGACACGCCCCGAGCTCAAGAAGGACATGGAAGAGGTTCTGACCGCGCTCAAGGCCGAGGCCGATCTGCGCCGCGATGAGATGGTCGACTCCTCCGCCCGGATTTTCGCGACCAAGATGACGGAGGCCGATCTCAAGGAGGTCGCGGCCTTCTTCAGCTCGCCGGTCGGCCAGCGCTACAATTCGTTCCGGGCGCAGGCACTCGACGAGATCTTCGCGTTGCTGCAGCCCTGGAGCACCGCGACCAGCAACCGGCTCTTCGACCTGTTCAACGCCGAGATGCGCAAGCGCGGCCACCAGCTCTGAGCTGCAGGCTTCGTCATCGAGAAAAAGGCCGCCGGGTCCACCGGCGGCCTTTTTTCTTGCTCAGTTCACCGGACCGGCCCCGCCGATATCCTCCATCGTCGGGTCGCTCGGGCGCACGCCGGTGGCGCGGTTGACCATCACGGTGACGAACCAGAGCACGACGCCGATGCCGATCAGGATGCCGGCGATCTTGTACTGGACCGGGTCGCGCCCGGTCCATGGACCGGCGAAGAAGGCGCAGGAGATTACCCCGACGATCGGCAGGATCGTCGGCGTGCGGAAGTGCTGATGCTCGACTGTGTCCTTGCGCAGCATCAGCACGGCGATGTTGACGACGGTGAAGACGCAAAGGAGCAGGAGCGCCGTGGTGCCGCCGAGCGCCGGCACCTCGCCGACGAAGGTGATCAGCGCGAAGGCGAGCAGTGTGGTGAAGCCGATCGCGATATAGGGCGTGCGCCGCGTCGCGTGCACCTTGCCGAGCGCCGGTGGCAGCACGTGCTCGCGGCTCATCCCATAAACCAGCCGGCTCGCCATCAGCATGTTGATCAGCGCGCTGTTGGCGACCGCGAACATGGTGATGAAGCCGAAGATCCAGATCGGGAAGTTCGGCGCGCCGGCGGCGACCACCTTGAGCAGCGGCGTCTCGCCCTCGCCGAGCTGCTCTGGCGAGACCAGGGTGATCGCCGAGATCGAGACGAGCACGTAGATCACGCCGGTGATCACGAGGCCGGCTAACAGGATTTTCGGGAAGGTCCGCGTCGGGTCCTTGGTCTCCTCGGCCATGTTGACCGAGTCCTCGAAGCCGACCATGGCGAAGAAGGCGAGGGTGGTCGCCGCGATCACCGGCCAGAACATGCCGCCATCGCCCGCCGGCTTGAACTGGGTGATGCGCGAGACGTCGCCCTGGCCGGCGGCGATCGCCCACAGGCCGACGAAGATCACGATCAGGAGCCCGGTCAGCTCGACGCAGGTCAGCACGACATTGGCCTTCACGCTCTCGCCGACGCCACGGAAGTTCACCGCGGCGACGATCGCCATGAAGGCGAGACCGAGGAGGGTGATGCCGATGCCGCCGGCAAGGTTCAGGCCGAAGGCGTGCGACATGTTCGCGGCGAAGGCGCGCGAGGCGGTCGAGGCCGAAGTGATGCCTGAGCACATCACCGCGAAGGCGACGATGAAGGTGATGAAATGGACGCCGAACGCCTTATGCGCATAGAGCGCGGCGCCGGCGGCGCGCGGATATTTGGTGACCAGTTCGAGATAGCTGAACGCCGTGATCATGGCGACGACGAAGGCGACCAGGAAGGGCAGCCAGACCACGCCGCCGACCTGTTTCGCCACCTGCCCGGTGAGCGCGTAGATGCCGGTGCCGAGAATGTCGCCGACAATGAAGAGCAGCAGGAGCCAGGGACCCATCACCCGATGGAGACTGGGTTCTGCTTCGGCTTGCGGGGTTGTGGAGGTGGATAGCGCAGCGTCGCTCATGGTTCATCCTCGCTCGACGGGCCGCAGGCCCGGTGAAGAGGAGAACACAGTCACGCCATATTTGTTCAAGCGCAACCGGGGCGTGCCGCCCCGGTCGCAGGTCGCGTGATCAGTCTTCAGCCGCCTTGAACTTGTTCAGCCCCTTCATCACGAAGGGGGCGACGAGGGCGATGAAGGCGATGCCGAGCAGCGTCGCAGAGATAGGATTCTCCAGAAGGATCATCGGGTCGCCCAGGCTGATCTGCAAAGCGCGGCGCAGCTGCGCTTCCGCCATCGGCCCGAGGATCAGCCCGACCACCATCGGCGCGACCGGGTAGTCGTAGCGCCGCATCAGGTAGCCGAGATAGCCGAAGCCGAAGAGCATGCCGAGCTCGACCGGTGAGGGATTGACCGCGAGCGTGCCCATGGTCGCGAAGACCAGGATGCCGGCATAGAGCCAGGGTTGCGGGATCGCCAGCAGCCGGACCCAGAGCCCGATCAGCGGCAGGTTCAGGATCACCAGCATGACGTTGGCGACGAAGAGCGAGGCGATCAGGCCCCAGACCAGGTCCGGCTTCTCGGCGAACAGCAGCGGACCGGGGTTGAGCCCGTATTGCTGGAAGCCGGCGAGCATGATCGCGGCGGTCGCCGAGGTCGGCAGGCCGAGCGTCAGCAGCGGCACCAGCGTGCCGGCGGCCGAGGCGTTGTTGGCCGCTTCGGGGCCGGCGACGCCCTCGATCGCGCCCTTGCCGAACTCCTCAGGATATTTGCAGAGCTTCTTCTCGGTCGAGTAGCTGAGGAAGGTCGGCACCTCGGCGCCGCCGGCCGGCAGCGCGCCGATCGGGAAGCCGAAGGCGGTGCCGCGCAGCCAGGGCGCCCAGGAGCGCTTCCAGTCCTGCTTGTTCATCCAGAGCGAGCCCTTGATCGGGATGATCTCCTCCGGTTCGCGCCAGCGCTTGGAGGCGACATAGAGCGCTTCGCCGACGGCGAAGAGGCCGACCGCCAGGGTCGTCACCTCGACGCCGTTGAGCAGCTCGGGCACGCCGAAAGTCAGGCGCGCCTGGCCGGTCAGCTTGTCGATGCCGATCAGCCCGAGCAGCATGCCGAGGAACAGGCTGGTCAGGCCGCGCAGGGGGGAATCGCCGAAGGTCGCCGAGACCGTGACGAAGGCGACGATCATCAGCGCGAAATAATCCCATGGCCCGAACTTGACCGCGAGCTCGACCAGCCAGGGCGCCAGGAAGGCCAGGCCGATCGTAGCGATCAGGCCCGCGACGAAGGAGCCGATCGCCGCCGTCGCCAGCGCCGGGCCGCCGCGGCCGGCCTTGGCCATCTTCGAGCCCTCGAGCGCTGTCGCCAACGAGGCGCTCTCGCCGGGCGCGTTGAGCAGGATGGCCGTGGTCGAGCCGCCATACATGCCGCCATAGTAGATGCCGGCGAACATGATCAGGGAGCCGGCTGGATCGAGCTTGAAGGTGACTGGCAGCAGGAGCGCGACGGTCAGCGCCGGGCCGATGCCGGGCAGCACGCCGACCGCGGTGCCGAGGAAGACGCCGATCAGGCAGAACAGCAGCTTGGAGGGCTCGAAGGCGACGGAGAAGCCGTTGGCGAGCGAGAGCAGGGTGTCCATGTTGCGTGCCTCCTCAGCTCAGCAGCGCTTCGAGCGGCCCGGCCGGCAGTGACAGGGTCAGGAGCTTGAGGAAGACGATGTAGATCACGGTTCCGAGCACGGCGCCGATGACGAGGTCGATGATCAGCGCGTCGCGCCCGAAGCCGCGCGCTGTGCAGGCGAAGATGAGCGCGGTGGCGATGATGAAGCCGCCGCCCAGCGCGATACAGGCGACGAGCCCGACGAGGCCACCGATGATCCAGAGCAGCGCCTTGCCGTCGGCGTCTTCCGGCTTCGGCAGGCCGTCCTTGAGGGCGACGATGAAATGCGCCAGCCCGAGCACGGTGAGACCGGCGCAGACAACATAGGGCATCGCGGTCGGCCCGACGCCGTAGTTGGACGTGATCGTCTGGCGCGAGGCATCGAAGGCGACGATCGCCGCCGCAGCGAGCAGCAGGAGCCCGACGATAAGGGCCGGGCGATCGATGGAGCGGGACATGGGCGCGACCGTCTTCTCTGGAGCGAAGGTGACGAAGGGCGGGCGGCCTTGCGGCTGCCCGCCCTCAAATCGGATATCAGGACGGCCTTACTTCACCAGGCCGACATCCTTCATGACCTTCTCGACGCGGGTCGTCTCGTTCTTCAGGAACGCATCGAACTCGGCGCTGGCGAGATAGGCGTCGTCCCAGCCGCGGGCCTTGAGGATCTCGGCCCATTCCTTCGACTTGACCATCTTCTCGACGGCGCCCGAGAGGTCCTTCTTCTGCGCGTCGCTCAGGCCCGGAGGGGCGACGACCGAACGCCAGTTCAGGAGCTCGAGGTTGACGCCGCCTTCCTTCAGGGTCGGGGCGTCGGGAGCATTCTCCAGGCGCTTGCTGGCGCTCACGCCGACGACGCGCAGCTTGCCGGCCTTGATCTGGCCTTCGAACTCGCCATAGCCGGAGATGCCCGCGGTGACGCGCCCGCCCAGCATGGCCGCGAGCGCTTCGCCGCCGCCCGAGAACGGGATGTAGTTGATCTTCTTCGGATCGCCGCCGGCAGCCTCGGCGAAGAGCGCGGCGAGGATGTGGTCGGCGCCGCCGGCCGAGCCGCCGGCCCAGGTCACCTTGGCCGGGTCGGCCTTGACGCGGTCGGCGAGGTCCTTGGCGTTCTTGATCGGCGAATCCGTCGGCACGACGATGACGAGCGCCTCGGCCGTCAGCCGGGCGATCGGGGTGGTCTGGGTCAGGTTGACCGGCGACTTGTTGAGCAGGATCGCGCCGACCATGACGAAGCCGTTGACCATCAGCTGGTGGCCGTCGCCCTTGGCGCCGATCAGCTGGGCGAGGCCGATGGTGCCGCCGGCGCCGGTGACGTTGGTGACCTGGACACTCTTGGCGATGCCGGCGGCGGTCAGTGCCTGCTGCATCGAGCGCGCCGTGCCGTCCCAGCCGCCGCCGGGCGCAGCCGGGGCCATGATCTTCAGTTCCATCTGGGCGAAGGCGGCCGTGGTGAGGCCGGCGAGAGCGACGGCGGCTACGGCCCCGCGCTTGAAGAAGGACATGAGCATAGTTACCTCCCAAGTGGCGCGTTTGACGCGCCGATTGTCGACGCACGCCTGTGGCACCGCATCGGACCGCGGATCAATTGCGCCTGATTGCATAATCACAAGTCAAGATGTTTCGCTTGGGCGGTCGGTGTGCGCACGAAAATTCGACGAGAGGCGGCTGATGACATTGTCGAAGGTCGTAGGTCTCCACGGCGCAGGGGACGCTCGGGGCGAATTCGGACGACATCGTCCAACTCATGCCCGGGTGCCCATCAGCCTCTAGGCGATACTTCTCGTATCGCGTAAGCCGCAGCGCATGAGTCAGATCTATCCGCCAGCCAGTTCGACTGCCTCGAATGCCCCATCTGCACGAGCGAGCGAGCCCGCGGCGGTTCGGACCTTGCGGATCGCCGGCGCCGTCTGCCTGGTCCTGATGCCGCTCGCCATGTGGCTGGCGAACCGCTCGGCTCCGCTCATGCTGGGCCTTGCCGGCGCGGCTTTACTGGGGGCTGCACTGTTGTCGCCGCCGCCCGCGCAGGCATTCGCGCGTCTGCGGGCATCGCTGTCCGTGCCGTTGGCGCTGGCGGTCGTGGCTTTTCTGACCTGGGCGCTGGTTTCGATCGGCTGGAGCCACAACCCGTCCATGTCGTTGCGGGCTTGGGGCGAACTCGTGCTGCCGATCGTGTTCGCGCTCGCCATCGCAGCCTCCGGACAATTGCGGTGCGGCCCGGTTCTGCTTCGTGCCCTCGCGCTGGCGATCATCGTCGCGGCGGGACTGTTGATGTTCGAACTCGCTTCGGGACTGTCACAGCGCGCCGCGCTCGGCTCCGGCAAGATGATGGCGTTCGTCTTCAATCGCCCTGCCGTTGTCCTGCTGCTGCTCGCGGTCCCGACCATTCACGGTCTTTGGTCGCGCCCCGCAGGCCGGTTCGACCGCGCGCTGGCTGCCTTGCTGGCGGCGGTCGCGATCGTCTTCGTCTTCCGCTCCGAGAGCGAGGCCGCCAAGCTCGGGGCGCTGGTCCTGATCGTCTGCTGGGCTTTCGCCCGCTTTGCGCCCCGCATCGCGCTGGCGGCGACCGCACTCGCCTTCGTCCTGACCATGGCGATCGCCCCGGTGCTTGCGCCGACGGCTGATCGCGTGCTCCCGTCCTTCGTGCTCGAGCGCCTCGACAAATTGAGCGCCCGGGCGCGCATCGACATCTGGTACAGCTTCGGCGAAGTGGCCCGGGCCCGGCCGCTTTTCGGCGCCGGCTTCGGGACGTCGGCGACCATGCATGAGCACCCGGTCGCCGCCGAGGTCACGCCGGAGCATCGGACCTTGCTGGCGGCAAGCCATCCCCATGACATGCCATTGCAAGCGTGGGCCGAGACGGGAGCGGTCGGCGCAGGGCTGCTGACGCTTGCCGGTCTTCTCTTGCTAGTCCGGCTGCGGCGCCTGCCAGCTGTGGAACAGGCGCCACGCCTGGCTTTGTTCGCGACCGCCTTCTCGATCGCCACTGTCGGCCACGGCGCCTGGCAGGGCTGGTGGATCGCCGGGCTCGGCGCCGCCATTCTCTTGTTCTGCAGGGATGCCGCGCCGCGGCAGGGAGACGGACATGGCTGAGTTCGACGTCGATCTCTTCGTCATCGGCGCTGGATCGGGCGGCACCCGCGCCGCCCGCATCGCCGCCGGCCACGGCGCCCGCGTGATGATTGCCGAGGAGGACCGCATCGGCGGCACCTGCGTCATCCGCGGCTGCGTGCCCAAGAAGCTCTTCGTCTATGCCAGCCGCTTCGCCGACGAGTTCGAGGATGCCGCCGGCTTCGGCTGGACCATCGGCAAGCCGGAATTCGACTGGCCGACCCTGCGCGATGCGGTCGCCAAAGAGGTGACACGGCTGTCCGGCCTCTATCGCAAGGGCCTCGACGGCGCTGGTGTCGATATCCGGGAGGAGCGTGCCGTCGTCACCGGGCCGCACGAGGTCAGGCTGCTGAAGAGCGGCGAGACGATCCGCGCCCGCCATATCCTGGTCGCGACCGGTGGCCGCCCAGCCTTCGACCCGCCGATCCCCGGCGGCGAACTCGGCATCTCTTCGAACGAGGTCTTTCATCTGCCGAGCCTGCCCAGGCGCATGCTCGTCGTTGGCGGGGGCTATATCGCGCTCGAATTCGCCAGCGTCTTTGCCCGGCTTGGCGTCGCCGTCACGCTGCTACATCGCGGCGACAACGTTCTGCGCGGCTTCGACGAGGATCTGCGGTCGCGTCTGCGCGATGCGCTCGGCCATGCCGGGATCAACCTGCGTCTCGGCTGCACCGTCGAGCGCATAGAACTTCTGCCGGACGGCACGCGTCGGGCCCATTGCGCCAATGGCGCGCCGATCGACGCGGATGTCGTGCTGGTCGCGACCGGCCGCCGCCCGAACACGGCCGGGCTCGGCCTGGAAGCCGCCGGCGTCAAGCTCGGTCCGGCCGGTCAGGTCCTGGTCGATGCCGCCTCGCTCTCCAATATCCCGTCGATCGCCGCGGTCGGCGATGTCACCGATCGTGTCAACCTGACCCCGGTCGCGATCCGCGAGGGCCACGCCTTCGCCGATTCGACCTTCGGCGGCAAGCCGTGGACGGTCGATCATGGGCTCGTCGCCTCGGCCGTGTTCACCACGCCGGAGCTTGGCACGGTCGGCCTCACCGAGCAGCAGGCGCTGGCGACGGGCCGCGAGCTACGCATCTTCGAGACCGGCTTCCGGCCGATGAAGGCGACGATTTCCGGCCGTGACGAGCGGATCTACATGAAGCTCATCGTCGATGCGCAGACCGACAAGGTGATCGGTGTCCACATCCTCGGCCACGATGCTGGCGAGATCATCCAATCGGTCGCCATCGCCGTCACCATGGGCGCGACCAAGGCCGATTTCGATCGCACCGTCGCCCTGCATCCAAGCGCGGCCGAAGAGCTCGTCACCATGCGCACACCGCGCAAGAGCGCGCTGTAGGCCTGCGCGGCGGTCTTACTTCTTGCAGACGAAGATGCGGTCGAGGCCTTGCAGGTCAAGGCCGTGCTTCTCGGTCAGCCGGTGGCGCTCGCCTTCCTCCGGCGTGAAGCGAATCTCGTCGACGTTGAAGCCGACGGAGGCGAGCTTGTCGGGGAAGTCGCGGCCATAGAGCCGCACATGGTCCCAGCCGCAGATGCGCTCGATCTCGGCGGCCG
This sequence comes from Rhizobiales bacterium 2SD, assembly GCA_005502805.1. Taxonomy (GTDB): domain Bacteria; phylum Pseudomonadota; class Alphaproteobacteria; order Rhizobiales; family Beijerinckiaceae; genus Allobosea. Next base: position 211,296 of record SCMY01000008.1, read on the forward strand.
GCATGCCCGGCGGCGGCTCCCAGGTCTGCGCCCTGTTCTGGTCGAGCGGTACCGAGAAGAAGGCGGTGCCGCCCGGCTTCAGCACGCGGAAGCATTCCTGCATGCCCTTGGCGTCAGCCGGGACGTGCTCAAGGATGTGGTGGCAGATCAGATAGTCGAAATGCCCGTCGCCGAACTGGATGTTGGTGATGTCGACCACGGCATTGGCGACCCGGCTGAGCTTGACGTCGCCGGCGACGTAGTTCGGGTTGTCCTTCCAGAGCCGGAAGAACGGCCGCTCCGGCGAGAAGTGCAGCAGCGCCTTGCCGTCCATCTCGATGTCGTTGCGGCGCAGGTAAAGTCCCATGATCCGGTCGCGCTCCTTCGAGGAGCAATTGGGGCAGCGTGCTTCCGGACGGGGGCCGACATCGAGGAAACGGCCTTCATAGCCGCAGATTGTGCATTGCCGCGCTGGCCGGGCCTGCAGGAACTGCCCGGGCTTGCGCATGGCCGCGCGCGCATATTCCTGGGCGAAGACACTGAGATTCATGGCAACCAGCCGGAGCGACAGGAAAGATCGGCCCCGGCTAGTGGGGCGAGGCGGTGCTGTCAACGCTGCCGGTCTGCCCGATTTCCTCTCCCGTCGCCGAGGAGGACGGTCTCGCCATGCGTGAGATCATGGTGCCGAAGGCATCGGCATGTCGATCACTCTCCACGGTCACGGCGTCGGCTGTCATAAATCAGGCTTGCGTCGCTCAGCCCGACATCGCGCGCCATATGGGGGCTCAGCCCCTCCTGGCCGAGGCGATCATCGAGTGCGACCAGGCGATTGCGCCAGAACCGGTGAATAGAGGATATCAGCGCCCCAAATATGGAATTCAGGCTGAAATATCCGTTGTTTCTGCTAATGTCGGCCGACATGATGCGGCTCCCGAGGGCGGGTGGCGATTGCGCCTAGGGATGTCGCCGATCGGCCTTGCGGACAAACCGGATTTCACGTTCAATGCATAAGGTCAGCTAATGAGTGATATGGTGACCGGCCTGCCGCCGCTCAGCGCCGTCAGGGCCTTCGAGGCGGCGGCGCGCCATGGCAGCTTCACGCGCGCCGCGGTCGAGCTCGGTATGACGCAGGCAGCGGTCAGTTATCAGATCAAGCTGCTGGAGGAGCGGCTCGGCCAGCCCCTGTTTCAGCGTCAGGCACGTCGGGTCGTCCTGAGCGAGGCCGGCGAGCGTCTTGCCTCATCGGTCATGGATTCGTTCGACGGTCTGCGGGCGGCCTTCGCGGCGGTCACGGAAACGGCCGAGGGCGTGCTCTCGATCCAAGCGCTACCGACCATCGCCTCGAACTGGCTGGTGCCGCGCCTCGGCCTGTTCCAGTGCGAGAATCCGGGCCTGGCGGTGCGGATGGTCACGCAGGTCGGTCCGCATGATCCGCAGCGCGACGATTGCGATGTCGCCATCCATCGTGGCGGTGGTCAATGGCCGGGGCTGGAGGCGCACTGGCTGATGAAGAGCGAGTTCACGCCGCTGTGCGGACCGAACCTGTTCCGCGACCTCGGCCGGCCGCCGCAGCCTGCCGATCTGCTGCAGGTGAACCGGATCGGCAAGACCCAGGCCTGGGATCAATGGTTCGCCGCGGCAGGGGTCAATTCCGAGGCCACTCCGGTGGAGGCACGCTTCGACCTCAGCGTACAGCAGCTGGAGGTCACGGCCGCACTCGCCAGTAACGGCGCTGCCATGTGCTCGCCGATCTTCTTCCGGCGCGAGTTAAGCGAAGGGCTGCTGATCCAGCCCTTCGAGTTGATGCTCGCCGGCGGCAACGACTACTGGCTGACCTATCCCAAGCGACGCCGGATAGCGCGCAAGATCAGCCTGTTCCGCGACTGGTTGCTGGAGCAGGCGCGCGAGCCGGCGCCTATTTCGTCAGCCCCTTCTTCGCCAGCCAATCCTGGATCAGCTGCGCCACAGCCAGATTATTCTTGTCCATCATGAGCATGTGCGAATTGCCGGTGATGCCGACCGCGGGCAGGTTGACGACTTCGACCGAGCCGCCGGCTGCGCTGATCTTGTCGCCGAAATCGGTCGCGGTCTTGCGGATGGTCGGCCAGCGGGCGTCCTGCTCGATATGGTCGCCGAAGACCATCAGCACCGGGATGTCCTTCAGCGCCGCCGCCTTGGCCGGGTCGCCGATGCCGGCGGGCTCGACCGCGATCAGCGCCTTGACCTTGTCGGGGCGCGCCTGTGCCACCTTGAAGCCGAACTGGCCGGACTGGCTGTGGAACGAGATCACGCAGGGGCAGACCCTGTCGACCTCGGCGATATAGGCGTCGATGATCATCTGGTCGGTCGAGGTCCAGCGCGGCACGATCTGCTTGACGAAATTGTCGTAGCCCTCGGCCGGGAACTGGCTGCCCGGCAGGTATTTGCGCTTGGCGGGATCAGCGTCGTAGCTGCCGGCGCCTGCGCCGATGCGGAAGCGCTCGAACGGGTTCGCCGTGGTCAGGAAGAGCGGCTCGCCGGGGATGACGTCGGGATACATCGCCCAGCTTGAGCGCCCACGCTCGACCGCGTCGGAATTATAGACCGACCAGCCCTTGCGCAGGAAGAATTCGAGCCAGCCCTGGCGGCCGTCCGGCGTGGTCTCGTAATTGACGCCGGTCATGCCGCCGCCATGCCAGAGCAGCAGCGGTACCGAGCCCTTCTCGTTCTGCGGCAGGAAGTACTGCACGTACATCTGGCCGGTCTGGTAGGTGCCGTTCGGGTCGACGCGGGCAGGGGTGCCGCCTGGGGTGAACACCACGTCTTTCACTGGCCGGCCCGAAATCTCGACCAGCTTGCCGCCGACATGGAAGGAGCCCATGCCGCGCAGGGTGATCGGTTCCTGCGCCTGTTGGGCCTGCGCCGCACCAAGACCACAGGCCAGGCCGAAAGCGGCCGCCAGAACGTGACGTCTCATGGTTCCTCCCGTCGCCGCACCCGGCGTTGTTGGTTGCACGGCCATCTTCGGCCGTGCTGTGCGAGGGAGACAATGGTCTTTGCGGGCAGGTGTGAAATGCAAATGCCGGGGAGATTGATGCAAGCGGGGCATCAAAGTGTGCGCTGTGCCTCAGCCTTCCTTGCCGAGATAGGCGGTGGCGTCGATCTCGACGAGGCAGTCGGGCGAGCCCAGCCCGTTGACGATGCAGGAGACGCGGTGCGGCGGCTCCTCGGCGAAATTCGCGAAATAGACCTCGTTCATCGGTTCCCAATAGGCCCGGTCGGTGACGTAGACCGTGCACTTGACCACGTCCTTCAGGCTCGCCCCGGCCTCTTCCAGCAGCGCCCGGATGTTGTCGATGCATTGTTGGGTCTGGGCCCTGGCGTCGCCGGTCGCGTATTTGCCCTGGAGATCCGCGCCGACGCAGCAAACGAACATGAAATCGCCGGCGATCGTCGCCTGGGCGAAGGGCAGGCGGCTCTTGTAGACGCGGTCGGAGGAAACGCTGCGCTTGGGCATGGGGTCGTCCTGTTCTGGCGGCTCTGGTTGAATCAAGACCCGAACCTGTTGAATCGGTCTCTCAGGCGCCTGAATCGGAGAGGCAGAAGGGCGCGCCAACCGCCTGATTTGATTCATGCTTTCCTGTCATGGCGGGAGGCGCGGCATGCTGCCCTTGCCGTAACGGTGGCCAGCGGCCATCTGCGGGTGTATAGGCCCCCCTTCGCGCCAAGATGAGGTTAACGCAGGCGCGACGTCTGAAATCAGGAGCAGTACCCATGTCCGAGCGGTGGACGCCCGAGAGCTGGAGGGCAAAGCCCGTCCAGCAGATGCCGGAATATCCGGATCAGGCAGCCTTGAAGGCGGTCGAGCAGCAGCTCGCCGGCTTTCCGCCGCTGGTTTTTGCAGGCGAGGCGCGCAAGCTCAAACGGGCGTTGGGCAAGGTCGCGGCCGGCGAGGCCTTCCTGCTGCAGGGCGGCGATTGCGCCGAGAGCTTCGCCGAGCACTCGGCCGACAACATCCGCGACTTCTTCCGGCTGTTCCTGCAGATGGCGGTGGTGCTGACCTTCGCCGGCGGCTCGCCGGTGGTGAAGGTCGGCCGCATCGCCGGCCAGTTCGCCAAGCCGCGTTCGGCGCCGAACGAGAAGATCGGCGATGTCGAATTGCCGAGCTACAAGGGCGACATCATCAATGACAACGAGTTCACGGCGGAGTCGCGGATTCCTGACCCGCGCCGGCAGCTCGAGGCTTACCGGCAGTCGGCCGCGACGCTCAACCTGATCCGCGCCTTCGCGACCGGCGGCTATGCCAATCTCGACAACGCGCATCGCTGGATGCTCGGCTTCGTCAAGGATAGCCCGCAGTCGCATCGCTACCAGGAGCTGGGCGACCGCATCACCGAGTCGCTCGACTTCATGCGCGCCATCGGCGTCGATCCCGAGACGCATCCCGAGATGCGGACGACGGATTTCTACACCAGCCACGAGGCGCTGCTGCTCGGCTACGAGCAGGCGATGACGCGCACCGACTCGACCACCGGCGACTGGTACGCCACTTCCGGCCACATGGTCTGGATCGGTGATCGCACCCGTCAGCTCGACCACGCCCATGTCGAGTATTTCCGCGGCATCAAGAACCCGATCGGCCTGAAATGCGGTCCGTCCCTGAAGCCGGACGAGCTGCTCAAGCTGATCGACGCGCTCGATCCGCAGAACCAGGCCGGCCGACTTGTCCTGATCGGCCGCTTCGGTGCCGACAAGGTCTTCGACCATCTGCCGGCTCTGGTGCGCGCCACCAAGCGGGAAGGGCGCAACGTCGTCTGGTCCTGCGATCCGATGCACGGCAACACCGTCAAGGCGGCGAGCGGCTACAAGACAAGGCCGTTCGACCTGATCCTGACCGAGGTGAAGAACTTCTTCGCCGTCCATCAGGCTGAAGGCACTCATGCCGGCGGCCTGCATCTGGAGATGACCGGCAAGAACGTCACCGAGTGCACCGGCGGCGCCCGCGGCATGACCGATGCCGATCTCAACGATCGCTACCACACGGTCTGCGATCCGCGCCTCAACGCCGAGCAGGCGCTGGAGCTCGCCTTCCTCGTCGCCGACCTGCTCAAGCGCGAGCGCGCCGGCAAGGCCCGGCCCGAGGTCGAAGCGGCGGAGTGAGCCAATTGGTGACGGGCCGGCTTCATCGGCCCGTCACCTTGACCGCCTAGCCCCTGCCTCGCATGGTCGACGCCGAGAGCGGCTGAAGCCGACGAGGCGCGGGGAGACGGTGATGAAGCTCAAGGTTGCAGCGGCGCTCGCCGCCTTGCTGGTCGCGGCGCCTGTGCTGGCGCAGGATGCCGCCAAGAAGCCGGCAGCCCCGAGCGGCCGTTTTGTCGAGATCGCGCGTTTCAAGGCTCCCTTCGCCCGCCAAGCCGCGGCGGTCGACGCCGGCCATGTCTACGCCATCACCGACCGCGCCATCGCCAAGCACGACAAGGCGACCGGCGCCCTGGTCAAGGAATGGAAGGGCGCCGAGGACGGCCCGATCATCCATCTGGATAGTGGCGCGGTGGTCGACGGCAAGCTCTACGCCGCCCATTCCAACTACCCGGTCTCACCAATGACGAGCTCGGTCGAGATCTGGGACGCCCAGACGCTCGAGCATGTCGGCTCGCACAGCTTCGGTATCCTGCTGGGATCGCTCACCTGGCTCGACCGGCATGACGGCGCCTGGTGGGGTGTCTTCGCCAACTACAGCCGTGTCTTCGGCCAGAGCCAGCAGCCCTATGGCAATTCCTACTGGACCACGCTGGTGAAGTTCGACGAGGCCTGGAAACCGGCGCAGGGCTGGACCTTTCCTGCCGCCGTGATCAAGCGTGCCGAGCCGATGAGCATGTCTGGCGGCAGCTGGGGCAAGGACGGGCTGCTCTACGCTACCGGCCATGACCACAAGGAGGTCTATGCCTTGCGCCTGCCGAAGATGGGCTCGGTGCTGGAACTGGTCGCGACCTATCCGATCGAAGGCGAGGGCCAGGGCATCGCCTGGGACCGCAGTGGCGCCGCAGATACGCTCTGGATGATCAGCCGGGCCAAGTCCGAGCTGATCGGCCAGCGCTTCGAGCGCTGACCGGGGCGCGGATCAGAACTTCAGTGCGGCGGCGACGCGGCCGGTGTTGACCGTCACCGTCGTGCCTTCGACCTCGGCGAAACGGATGATCTGATACTCGGCGCGCAGGAATAGGTTGTCGGTCAAGGCCCAGTCGACGCCCGCGCCGGCGGCGAGGCCGAAGGCGTAGACGTTTTTCTTGCGGTTGCCGACGGTCAGCGGATAGCCGTCGATTTGCTGGATGCTCTCATTGGGGAGGCCCGCATTGACGCGGAATTGGGTATCGGTCTGGATTTCCGAAACGGTGTTGAACCGGCCGACTGCGCCGCCGAGCGTCATATACGGCATCAATCGGCCATAGGCCCAGCCCATACGCAGGCGGGCCGTCGCGTAGTCGTTCAATGTTGCGCCCTGGTTGGACGCTATGGAAATGCCTTGTCGGTCAGTCGCTACGCCGGGGCGAGCATATTCCCGGGAGATGTAGTCCCTAAGGCCATACGAGTGATCGCTTCTCGTATAGTCCGCTTCAAATCCGAGGATGACATCGCCAAATAGATAATTGTAGCCCAGAAATCCGAAATATGTCGCGCCGCTATCCTGTTTTTCCGTCAGATTTCCGACAAGGTCTGCCAGGTTATTTTGCTGCCCTATTGCAGTGTTGCGATAGGCATAGTTGACGAGCTCTCCCACGCCTTTGCTCGGCTTGAATTTCGTATCGCTCATCCCGGCGCCGCCGCCGAAATAAAATCCGGACCAGTCGAAGCGGTCGGAGCTGAACATCGGTGGCGGCTCGACGGGCTGCTCGATCTGAGATCCCCGGAGATAGTCGGCGCCTTGCGCTGCTTGCGGCAGCGCCAGCGTGCAGGCCATCGCAACGACGGGGGCAAGGGCGACCAACGATCCAGCACGCATAGCGTGTCTCTCCGAGCAGCGGCCGAAGCAGCGGTTGCGGCGGCCCAGAGACGATTCATGCGCGGTTAACCCTAATGTCGGGTTAATGCGGTTGCCGATCCCGCCTGGCTCTGAAAGAGATCGCCCGCGTTCAGCATCATAGGCCCGGCGCGATGGCCGGGGAGGGGCGGATGATCAGGCACATCGTCTTTTTCACGGCTAGGCGGCCTGAGGATATCGACACCATCCGGCGCCTGCTGGGCCGCCTCGGCGATATCCCGCACGCGCTCGCCTTCGAGGTCGCTGCCAACGCCAGGATCGATCCGATCGGTGAAGCCGCCGACATCGTCGTCTACGGCGAGTTTGCCGGCGAGGCCGCGCTGGCCGCCTGGAAGGCGCATCCGATTTATGATGAGACGACGCAGACGGTGCGGCCCCTGCGAGAATTGCGCTGGTCGGCCGATTTCCGCTCGACACTCCGCTGACCTGACCTTGCGAAAACGCAGGGGCGGGGAGGACGCCGGCCCGTTGCTGGCGCAGCGGCTGCAAGCTACATCGAAGGCATGACCAAGACGTCCCTCCGCCTGGCGCTCGCCCAGCTCAATCCGATCGTCGGCGACGTTGCCGGCAATGCGCAGAAGGTGCGCGCCGCGCGTGGGGAGGCGGCTGCCGGCGGTGCCGAGCTCGTCATGTTCCCTGAACTCTTTCTCTCGGCCTATCCGCCGGAGGACCTGGTGCTGAAGCCGGCCTTCCAGGACGCCTGCCGCAAGGCTTGCGAGGAGCTCGCCCGCGAGACCGCCGATGGCGGCCCGGCCGTGCTTGTCGGATTGCCCTGGCTGGAGGATGGCAAGCTCTACAACGCCTACGCCCTGCTCGATGGTGGCCTGATCCAGTCGGTCCGCTTCAAGGTCGACCTGCCCAATTACGGCGTCTTCGACGAGAAGCGCGTCTTCGAACCCGGCCCGCTGCCCGGCCCGGTCGTCTTCCGCAATCATGTCCGGTTGGGCATTCCGATCTGCGAGGACATCTGGGGCGAGGAAGTCGTCGAGTGCATCGCCGAGACCGGCGGCGAGATCCTGCTCGTCCCGAACGGCTCGCCCTTCCGCCGCGGCGTGATCGAGGAACGGCTCAACGTCGCCGTCGCCCGCGTCGTCGAGAGCGGCCTGCCCATGGTCTATCTCAACCAGTTGGGTGGCCAGGACGAACTCGTCTTCGAGGGCGCCTCCTTCGTCCTCAATGCGGATCGCAGCTTCGCCCATCAATTGCCGGCCTTCCGCGAGACAATCAGGATCACGCAGTGGGAGCGCGGGCCGGATGGCTGGCGCTGTCTGCCGGGCGAGATCGCCCCGATCGAGAGTGGCGACGAGGCCGATTATGCCGCCTGCGTGCTCGGCCTGCGCGACTATGTCGAGAAGAACCGCTTCCCCGGCGTGGTGCTCGGCCTCTCCGGCGGCATCGATTCTGCCATCTGCGCCGCCATGGCGGTCGATGCGTTGGGGTCGGAGCGCGTGCGCTGCGTGATGATGCCCTATCGCTTCACCTCGCAGGAGAGCCTGGACGACGCCAAGGCCTGCGCCGATGCGCTCGGCGTGCGCTACGAGATCGTGCCGATCGCCGATCCGGTCGAGGGTTTCGAGCAGGCGCTGGCCGGGCTCTTCGCCGGCACCAATCGCGGCATCACCGAGGAGAACCTGCAGAGCCGGGTGCGCGGCACGCTGTTGATGTCGATCTCGAACAAGTTCGGGCCGATGGTGGTGACGACCGGCAACAAGTCGGAGATGTCCTGCGGCTACGCCACGCTCTATGGCGACATGAACGGCGGCTACAACCCGATCAAGGACCTCTACAAGACCGAGGTCTTCCGGCTCTCGGCCTTGCGCAATCGCTGGAAGCCGGCAGGCAGCCTCGGGCCGGACGGCGAGGTGATCCCTGAGAATATCATCGTCAAGCCGCCTTCGGCGGAGCTGCGGGAGAATCAGAAGGACCAGGATTCACTGCCACCCTATGACGTGCTCGACGATATCCTCGCCTGCCTGATCGAGCACGAGATGCGCCTTTCCGACATCGTCGCCCGCGGCCACGATCTCGAAACGGTGCAGAAGGTCGAGCGGCTGCTCTATCTCGCCGAATACAAGCGCCGGCAGGCGGCTCCGGGCGTCAAGGTCACCCGCAAGAACTTCGGCCGCGACCGGCGCTATCCGATCGTCAACCGCTTCCGCGATCCCGGCGAGCCGGCGCATGAGCCGGATCGTGCGCTGGTCAGGGGAGTTGGCAAGGCTGGCGGCGAAAGCTTCGACTTCTAGAGCCAGAATCCTCCGATCTGGTTCGCTGTCGGATTGGCGATGCAGGCCGTCATCCGGTCGAGCCAGATGCGCTGGTATTTGGCGTTCTGCCCATGCTGGGTGTCGATGTCGTAGCGGCGCTGGATCAGCTTGACGCGGCGCTTGATGTGCAGGTCGACGAGGTTGGTGAGCTGCGTCACCAGCCCGCCGATCGTCGGTGCGCGGGCGATGGTGAGCTGATGCGCTAGCGCCCGGCAGACGACGAAGCCGACATCGTAGTGGAACTGCTCATGCGCCAGCAGGCCCGCGTCCAGTGCCACGCCGATCCGGACCTGCGCATTCGGCCAGACTTCGATCTCGTTGGGCACGCCGAAGGCATAGTCGGTCCCGACCATGCGGGCGCCCTTGTCGAAGATCTCATATTCGAAGGCGGTGTAGGCATCCTGCACCGTGCCGTCGGCCGGGTCCATCACCACCGGCACCTGCAGGAAGTCGCCGGCCTTGAGCTTCACCGGCAGGCGCATCGCGCTGACAACGACGCCGGCGGGCGCGGGATTGCTGGCCATGTGCAGGAAGGTCTTGCCGCCCGGATCGACCCTGGAATCCGGGCTGGTCATCTTCAGGAAGACCTGCTGGTAGCGCTTGATCCCACCCCGGGTCAGCGGCCCGCAATCGCCGTCGACCTCGAGCAGGTCGATGCCGAGCGCGGCCGTATGCGGGTTGATCATCGCCTGGACCAGGCGGGTGTCCGGAACCGTGTTCTTGCCGCCAAGCCCGACAGAAGCCGTGATGCTCATCATCGCCTCCGAGCGTAGAGATCGACATCCCCGTCCCGTCTAACCTTGCGTCAGTCTGGGGCATTGTCGAGCGCCCAAGGCGAGCACCCTTGCCCTCGCGCGCGTCCCGCGCGACAAGCTGCGGCCATGACCACTCCCTTCGTCCGCACCGCCCCGTCGCCGACCGGTTATCTGCACATCGGCAATGCCCGTTCGCTGATGTTCAACTGGCTCTTCGCCATCAGGCATGGCGGGCGCTTCCTGCTGCGCTATGACGACACCGACCAGGCGCGCTCGAAGCCGGAATTCGCCGAGGCGATCGCCGAGGACCTCACCTGGCTCGGTGTCGTGCCCGATGCCAGCATCAAGCAGTCGGAGCGGCTCGCGCTCTACGATGCCGCGGCCGACAAGCTGCGCGCCGCTGGCCGCCTCTACCCTTGCTATGAGAGCGCCGACGAGCTCGATCGCAAGCGCAAGCGCCAGCTCGCCCGCGGCCTGCCGCCGGTCTACGATCGCGCCGGCCTGAAGCTGAGCGCCGAGGAGCGCGCCAGACTGGAGGGCGAGGGGCGAAAAGCCCATTGGCGCTTCCTGCTCGACTGGGAAGAAATCGGCTGGGACGATCTCGTCCGCGGCCCCTCGCATGTCGACTGCGCCTCGCTCTCAGATCCGGTGCTGGTGCGCGAGGACGGCACCTATCCCTATACGTTGCCCTCGGTCGTCGACGATCTCGATATGGGCATCACCCATGTCATCCGCGGCGAGGACCACGTCACCAACACCGCCGTGCAGATCCAGATCATGCAGGCGCTGGGCGGAGCGCTGCCGGTCTTCGGTCACCACAATCTGCTGACCACCGCGAGCGGCGAGGGGTTGTCGAAGCGCCTCGGCCATCTCTCGTTGCGGGGACTGCGTGAATCCGGAATCGAGCCGTTGGCGGTGGCGGCGCTCGCCGTGCTCACCGGCTCCTCCGATGCGGTCCGGCCGGTGTCGAGCCTCGACGAGCTCGCCGGGCTGGTCGATCTCGCCCATGTCTCGCGCGCTCCGGCCAAGTTCGACGAGCACGAACTGGAGACGCTCTCGGCCCGTACCCTGCATCAGCTCGACTTCGCCGCGGTCGAGGAGCGGCTGAGAGAATTCGGCATTCCCGCCACCGAGCCGTTCTGGCTCGCGGTGCGTGGCAATCTCGCAAGGCTCGCGGGTGCCAAGGAGTGGTGGACGATCGTCGAGGGACCGATCGAGACGCAGATCGCCGATAAGGCTTTTGCGGCCGCTGCGGCGGCATTGCTGCCGGCGGAACCGTTCGACCAGACGACCTGGAAGAGTTGGACTCAGGCCGTGGCCAGCGAGACAGGCGCCAAGGGCAAGGCACTGTTCATGCCGCTGCGCCAGGCGCTGACCGGTCTCGACCATGGACCCGAGCTGGCGGCGCTGCTGCCGCTGATCGGACGTGAGAAGGCGCTGAAGCGGCTTGCCGGTGAGGCGGCCTGATGCCCCCGGATATGGCTGACCCGGTAAGCTTGGCAAACGTGCTTCTTGCCACGCATCGCGAGTTGCGGTCCCTCGCGTGCGTCAAATCCGGGTATCGATATGATGCAAAGCTGGTGCTCGCCGCGGCGGCGGCGCTGACCCTGAGGATCTATGGGCTCGATCGCATTTGCGGTGATGCTTTGCCGTATTGCGGGGGCGGACTTGCCATTCGGGATGTGCGATCCGAACAGCATGACCGAATTTGCTACGAAATCACCGATCAGGATGGAGATCTCGTGCTACTGCGCTGCGAGCGGCTTGTGTTGACGCATTGCGGTGCGCGGATTTTGCTATCTTAGGCGCTCCGCCCGGACGATCTCGTTCCAGGCCTGAATGTGGGTGCAGGCGCAGAAGCCGAGCCGTGATGCTCGAGGCAAGCTCGATAGCGCCTCTCACTCGTGCCGGTCCATCGCCGTTTCGTGCTTGGTGTCGCGCATGGTCGAATAGACCAGCAGCGAGATGAAGATCACGCCTGAGAGATAGTAGTAGAACCACTGCTCGTGGCCCTGCTGCTTGAAGAACAGGGCGATCGCCGGCGCGGTGCCGCCGAAGATCGAGACGGTCAGCGCATAAGGCACGGCGACGCCGGTGGCGCGGATCGAGGTCGGGAACAGCTCCGCCTTCACCACGGCGTTGATCGAGGTGTAGCCGGCGACGAAGAGCCAGGCGCCGGAGATCAGCAGGAAGGCGATCCAGGGTGACTTGGTCTGCTCCAGAGCCGACAGGATCGGCACGGTCAGCAGCGTCCCGGCGAGGCCGAAGAAGATCAGCAGCGGCTTGCGGCCGATCCGGTCGGAGATCAGGCCGTAGATCGGCTGCAGGATCGAGGCGAAGATCAGCGATCCCGCGATCACATAGGTGGTGACGATGTCGGTGAGGCCGACCGTCTGCTTCACGAAGGTCTGCATATAGGTGGTGAAGGTGTAGAAGGCGGCGGTGCCGCCCGCCGTCAGCCCGACCACGATCGCGACCTCGCGCGGATATTTCATGAGGCCGCGCAGCGAGCTCTCCTGCTTCTTGACCTTGTTGGCGGCGGTGAAGGCCTCGGTTTCGTGCATGTTCCGGCGCATGAACATGGCGGTGACCGCCAGCAGCGCGCCGATCACGAAGGGGATGCGCCAGCCCCAATCGACCAGTTGCTCATGCGTCAGGAAGACATTCTGCAGGAGGAGCAGCACCAGGATCGCGGTGAGCTGTCCGCCGATCAGCGTCACGTACTGGAAGCTCGAATAGAAGCCGCGATGGTCTGGATGGGCGATCTCGGTGAGATAGGTCGCGCTCGCTCCATACTCGCCACCGAGGCTGAGGCCCTCGATGATCCGCGCCAGCGCCAGCAGTACCGGCGCCGCGAAGCCGATCGTCTCATAGGTCGGCGTCAGCGCGATGATCAGCGAGCCGAAGCACATCATCAGCACCGAGACCGTCAGCGAAAGCCGCCGTCCGTAGCGATCGGCGATATGGCCGAACAGCCAGCCGCCGATCGGGCGCACGATGAAGCCCGCGGCGAACAGCGTCGCCGCATTGAGTTGCTGCACCACGGGGTCGTGCGAAGGGAAGAACTTCGGTGCGAAGTAGAGCGCAAAGGCCGTGTAGGCGTAGAAATCGTACCACTCGACGAGATTGCCGACCGAGCCGATGAAGATCGCCTTCAGGCGGCGCGCCGTATCGGCGGCATCCATGCCGTGAGGGACAGGGGTGACGATGGCTGGATCGGACATGGCTCGCTCCGCGCTTTAAGGGCGGCGCGAGCAGCAGCGGGCGCCGACAGCTATACGCTGATCTACGCCTTGCGTTCCGTGCCAGTCAGCGGCGAAGAATGTGGTCAGAATTGCTTTTGGCGCATGACGGGCTGCGCTTGTTCCACCGCATTGGCCCTCCGGCGGGGGGCGTCTGTGCATTCACCGGCAGAGGCATATCGGCGAAGGCCTCATTGACGGCTGAATGACGAACCGGCAATCACCGGTGCCCATCCGACCGGTTGCCGCGATGCCTGCCTTTTCTCTCGCGATCTTCGATTTTGACGGAACGCTGGCCGACAGCTTCCCGTGGTTCTGCTCAGTTCTCAACCAGACTGCCCGGCAGTTCGGTTTCCGCGAGGTTACGGAAGGCGAGACTGACGAGCTTCGCGGCCTCGAGTCGCGCGCGATCATGGCTTGCCTCGGCGTGCCCTTGTGGAAGCTGCCGGCGATCGCGATGCATATGCGCAAGCTGAGCGCGGAAGCAGGGGATGCTGTGGCGCTTTTTCCGGGAGCGGAGGAGATGCTTGCGGGCCTGGCGGCGAGCGACGTCGCGGTCGCGATCGTCAGTTCGAACAGCGAAGCAGTCATTCGCCGGACGCTCGGCCGAGCTTCATCCCATGTGCGCCATTTCGATTGTGGTGCATCGCTCTGGGGCAAGAGCGCCAAGTTCAAAGCCGTCATCCGGCAAGTCGGTGTTTCCCGGCAACGGACCATCGCAATCGGGGACGAGATCCGCGACATCGATGCGGCGCGGCGCGTCGGCATCGCGTCGGGCGCGGTGACCTTCGGCTACAATACCGGCGCCTCCTTGCGAGCGCGCCGGCCTGACATGATCTTCGACGACTATGGGCAGTTGCTGGTGAAGCTGACGGCCTGAGCCGAGGGCCTCAAGGCCGTGCGGTCGCTCCGACGCCGAGATTGGGCGCGAGGTTCGGCGCGACGATCCGCACGGTGCGGCGCTCGCCGGTGACGCTCTTGCTCTCGCGCTTCAGGCCGTCGCCCTGCTGCAAGGTCTTCTCGCCGTCGATCCGCTGCGGACCGACGCCGGCGGATTCGGTGCTGGCGGTGGGCACGTTCGCATCCGATGCCGGCTCGTCGCCGGGAGCGGCCTGGAGGGTGGTCGGCGCGGGAGCTGGCGGAGTAGCCGGCTTGGCCTCCGCCACCGGAGCGCTGGCGGCGCCCTTCTTGCCGCGCTGCGGCTGCTCCGGCTTCGGCCGCGACATCTCCTGCGAGCGTTGTTCGGTGACGATGATGTCGCCCTTGCGCTGGTCGAGCATCTGCTCGGCATTGGCCAGCGCTTGGGCCCAGCTCTGGCCGGGTGCGCGGCAGGTGCAGGCGGCGTCGAAGCTGCGGGTGTATTTCAGCGCGTTCGGCAGGGACGAGTAAGGCTGTCCGGTGGAGCGCGCCACGGCATTCTGGATGTCGCCACCGCTGCTCATGCCGAAGGCCAGCGTCTCGCTGCCGGGGCAGAGCGACTGGCACATCTCGTCCTGGCCCTCGCGTCCCCCCGGGCTGTTGGCGAGCGGGAAGAAATAGCCGTCGCAACTGCGCACGCACACGGTGTAGGGCCCGCCTTGGCGCGGCTGGCTCTCGCCCGGCTCACGCGGCTCGTCGGGATCGAGTTCGGGCAGGGTCGAGTCGATCTCGCCGCGGCGAGGTTCGATGCCGAAGATCGTCTCGAAGAAGCCGCGCGGCTGCGCCCTGCAGTTGTTGTTGATCAATGCGGCCAGCTGGGCGCGCCGGTGCTCGATAGCACCACCCTGCGCCTGTTGCTGGAGCTGGGCATATTGCTGCTGCAGCGCTCCGAGTTGAGCCCGGATCCCGCCGCATTGCGGCGGCGGCTGCTCGCCGAAGAACAGGAAGCCGCCACGATCGCAACCCATCGAGCGATACTGGCTCGAGAGCTGGGCCAGCTGGCCGGCGACGCGCTGCGCCGCTTGGGCAGCTCGGGCATCGCCGCCGCGCTGGCCTTGCAGGCTCGACAGCTCAGCCCTCCAATTGTCGCAAGCTGGCGACTGCGCCAAGGCTGCGCCCGTCAGCGCGGCAAAAGCCAGCGCCGGAGCGAGCACGCGTCGAAGCGAAGCGAAAATCATCGAAGGCAGAGTTGCTATCCCTGTGACTCGTCCATGCCAGCGTCGGTCGCCTGCACCGACAAAGCACATGCCATAAACGCGACGGAACTAAGGAGGCGCCTGCCGGATCGCCTGCGAGAGTCGATTCGAAACGCCGCCCGGAAGGCTTTGCGCATCGCATATCGCGTCCTGCGCGGCAAATCAGGCTCTGGATCACGCTTGCGCGATCAGGCCTCTTCGGTCTGGTAGCCGCCGGCGAGATGGCGGCCGCGCTCGGTCAGCACCGCCAGCACACGCTCGAAGACGCGCAATTCCTCCGGCGCGATCCCCTCGATCCAGCGCTCCTCGAAAGCGAGCGCCAGCGGCACGATCTGGGCGTAGAGGCGTTGGCCGGCAGCGCTGAGGGCGACGAAGGCCTCGCGCCGATCGGCGCGGTTCTCGGCCCGCGTCACCAGCCCGCGCTTGTCGAGCTCGGCGACCGCACGCGAGACCTTGGTCTTGTGCATCTGCGAGAGCTCGCCGATGTCGCGCGAGGTCAATTGCCCGAATTCTCCGAGCTGCGCGATCACCCGCCATTCCGGGATGCCGATGCCGAAACGCGTGCCGTAGACGCGGCCGAGCGCGCGGCTGGCGAAGAAGCCGACGACGTTGAGCCGGTAGGGCAGGAACTGCTCGAGATGCAGGGCGCGGTCTTCAGGCTTTTGCTTCGTTGACATTAGTTGCACATGTAACTAACTGGAGTGAAAGAAGCCGCGGAGACCGCGGCACGATCATTACCGAACGGCAGTGCCTGTCAAAGCCGCCGCCATGGGAGGACAAGCGATGAGCTCGCAGGCCGCGGACCGCTCTTCTGTCTGCCCGCAGGTCGGAGCAGCGCCGGCTCATGTATGACGCGGACTTGCCATGGCGGCGCCATCGGCCCCGGAAGCGCACCGTCGGCACGCTCCGGAGCGATGGCTGGCGTTCAGCGCGAACGCAGCCGGTTCATGAAGGCGTCGTAGGACAGTTCCGCCACCTGCCACCAGAGCAGGTTCTCGCCGCGGAAGGCGACCATCGACTCATAGCCCTTCTTGAAGGCTTCGCTCTTGGTCGAGGTCTCGGCGTAGTACTCCTCGGCCGCCTTGAGCGAGGCTTCCATGATCGGCTGCGGGAAGGCCTTGAGCTGCGCGCCTTGCGCGATCAGCCGGCGCAGACCGCCGGGGTTCACCGCGTCGTATTTGGCCAGCATCCAGTTGTTGGCGGCCTCGCAGGCGTTGCGCATGATGGCCTGATAGTGCTTGGGCAGCTTGTTCCACTGCTCCTGGTTGATCACGAGGTGCAGCATGGCGCCGCCCTCCCACCAGCCGGGATAGTAGTAATAGGGCGCGACCTTCACGAAGCCGAGCTTCTCGTCGTCATAGGGGCCGACGAACTCGGCCGCGTCGATCGTGCCGCGCTCCAGCGCCGGGTAGACGTCGCCTGCCGCGATCTGGGTCGGCACCACGCCGAGCTTGGCCAGCACCGCCCCGCCCATGCCGCCGATACGGAACTTCAGGCCCTTGAGGTCGTCGACCGTTTTCAGCTCCTTGCGGAAGAAGCCGCCCATCTGGCAGCCGGAATTGCCGCAGGGGATCGAGTAGGCGTTGAACTTGGCCAGCGCCCCGTTCACGATCTCCTCGCCGCCGCCGAAGAACCACCAGCTGTGCTGCTGGCGGGCGTTGAGGCCGAAGGGGATGCCGGTGCCGAGGCCGAGCGCCGGCTCCTTGCCGATGTAGAAATAGGTCGGCGTATGCGCGCACTCGACCGTGCCGGAGGTGACAGCGTCGAGCGCCTGCAGGCCGGGCACGATCTCGCCGGCCGAGAAGGTCTGGATCTGGAACTTGCCGTCGGTCGCTTCGCCCATGATCTTCGCGAATTGCTGGGCCGTGCCGTAGATCGTGTCGAGCTGCTTCGGGAAGCTCGACGTCAACCGCCATTTCACTTCGGGCATCGACTGCGCGATCGCCGGCATCGCGATTGGCGTGGCGGCCGCGGCGAGCGCGCCCGTCTTCAAAAACATACGGCGTTGCATGGACTTTCCTCCCGGGGACAGATTTGCTGCCATCATCACTGTTCGGCGAGGATTGAAAAGAGATGAAACTAGCATCCCTCATGCATGGCCGGGATGGCCGCCTCGTCGTTGTGTCTGGCGATCTGACCCGCGCGACCGACGCCTTCCCGGTCGTTGCGACGCTGCAGGGCGCGCTCGACGACTGGGCCCGCTGCGCGCCGCGCCTGGCGGATCTCGCCCAGAGCCTGGAGCACGGCTCGGTGCCGTCCTTCCGCTTCCACGAGCATGACTGCGCCTCGCCCCTGCCGCGCGCCTATCAATGGGTCGATGGCTCGGCCTATGTGAACCATGTCGAGCTGGTCCGTAAGGCCAGGGGCGCCGAGATGCCCGAGAGCTTCTGGACTGACCCGCTGATGTACCAGGGCGGCTCGGATTCCTTCCTCGGCCCGCGCGAGGCGGTGAAACTCGCCAGCGAGGACTACGGCATCGATCTCGAAGCCGAGATCGCGGTCATCACCGGCGATGTGCCGATGGGCGTCACGCCGGAGGAGGCGAGGGGGCTGATCCGCCTCGTCATGCTCGTCAATGACGTGAGCTTGCGGAATCTGATTCCGAACGAATTGGCGAAAGGCTTTGGTTTCTTTCAGTCAAAGCCGTCTTCGGCCTTCTCGCCGGCGACAGTTACGCCGGACGAGCTCGGCTCTGCCTGGAAGGACGGCAAGCTCAGCCTGCCGCTGCTCGCCCAGGTCAACGGCAAGCCCTTCGGCAAGCCGCAGGCCGGCGTCGACATGACCTTCGATTTCGGCGTGCTGATCGCCCATGCCGCCAAGACCCGCCCGCTCGTCGCCGGCACCATCGTCGGCTCCGGCACGGTCTCGAATCGCGACGCCGATGGCGGGCCGGGCAGGCCGGTTTCGGAAGGCGGGCTCGGCTATGCCTGCATCGCCGAGCAGCGCATGGTCGAAACCATCCGGACCGGTGCGCCCAAGACACCCTTCCTGCGCTTCGGCGACAGCGTCCGCATCGAGATGAAGGACGCTGCCGGCCATTCGATCTTCGGCGCGATCGAGCAGGACATCCTGCCGCATGCGGGGTGACGCTCGCCGCGCCCGCAGTCAAACAAGAATGAGGTCTTGACGATGTCTTCCCCCGCTTTCGCCTCCACCGCCGATCTCGGCGAGAAGACAGTCTCCTTCGACGAGATCGGCAAGGGCGTCTACGCCTATACCGCCGAGGGCGACCCCAATAGCGGTATCGTCGTCGGTGACGACAGCGTGCTCGTCTTCGACGCGCAGGCGACACCGACCATGGCCGAGCGCGTCATCGCCAAAGTGCGCGAGGTCACCGACAAGCCGGTCAGCCATGTCGTGCTCTCGCACTATCATGCCGTGCGCGTGCTCGGCGCGCCGGCCTATGGCGCCCGCGAGATCGTCTGTTCGGATGCGGCGCGCGCGATGATCGTCGAGCGCGGCGAGGAGGACAAGGCGAGCGAGATCGGCCGCTTCCCACGGCTCTTCCAGGGGGCTGATTCGATCCGCCCCGGCCTGACCTGGCCGACCATGACCTTCTCGCACAATGCCTCGATCTGGCTCGGCAGCCGCGAGGTTCGGCTGATGAGGCTCGGCCGCGGCCACACCGCCGGCGATATCGTCGCCTGGATGCCGGACACCAATGTGATCTTCGCCGGCGATCTCGTCGAATACGGCGCGACGCCCTATTGCGGCGACGCCCATTTCACCGACTGGCCGACGACGCTGGATGCGCTCGCTGCCTTTGCCCCCGCCGCGATGGTGCCGGGCCGCGGCGCGGCGCTGACCAATCGCGGCATGGTCGCCGATGGCATCAAGGGCACGCGCGCCTTCCTCACCGACCTCTACGAAGCGGTGAAGGGCCATGTCGCCGCCGGTCGCTCGCTGCGCGAGACCTTCGAGCGCGTGCATGAGACGCTGAAGCCCTCCTATGGCGACTGGGTGATCTTCGAGCACTGCCTGCCCTTCAACGTCACCCGCGCCTATGACGAGGCCGGTGGCCTCGACCATCCGCGCATCTGGACCGACGAGCGCGACCGCCAGATGTGGCTGGATCTGCGCGGCTGAGGCGTCGCCCCATGCAGCCCTTCCGCCAGTTCGCCTATCGCCGCAGCCCGGACCAGGACGCGGCCGCGCCCGCCCGGCATCCCGTCGTCATCGTCGGCGCTGGCCCGGTCGGGTTGACGCTGGCGCTCGATCTGGCGCGCCGGCAGGTTCCGGTCGTGCTGATCGACGACGCCGACCGGATCGGCGAGGGCTCGCGCGCCATCTGCTTCGCCAAGCGCACACTCGAGATCTTCGACCGGCTCGGACTCGCGCAGGCGATGGTGGAGAAAGGTGTGACCTGGCAGAAGGGCCGGGTCTTCCGCGGCGAAACCGAGCTCTACGAGTTCGACTTGCTGCCGGAGGGCGGCCACAAGCAGCCGGCCTTCATCAACCTCCAGCAATTCTATGTCGAAGCGGCGCTGGTCGAGGCGGTGCTGGCCGAGCCGCTGGTCGATCTGCGCTGGAGCAATCGCCTGACCGGCCTCCACAACCGCGAGGATGCGGCAAAGCTCACAATCGCCACGCCGGACGGGGATTATGCTCTCGAAACCGACTGGCTGATCGCCTGCGACGGCGCTCGTTCGCCGACGCGTGGCCTGCTCGGGCTGGAATTCCGCGGCGAGGCCTTCGAGGATCGCTTCCTTATCGCCGACGTCAAGATGACCGCGCCATTCCCGACCGAGCGCTGGTTCTGGTTCGATCCGCCCTTCCATTCCGGCCAGTCGGCGCTGCTGCACAAGCAGCCGGACGACATCTGGCGCATCGACCTGCAGCTCGGTCCCGACGCCGATCCGGATCACGAGAAGCAGCCGGAGATCGTCCGACCCCGGATCGAGCGCATGCTCGGCCATGCTGATTTCGCGCTGGAATGGGTCTCGGTCTATCGCTTCCAGTGCCGCCGGCTCGACAGGTTCCTGCATGGCCGGGTGGTCTTTGCCGGCGACGCCGCCCATCAGGTCTCGCCCTTCGGCGCGCGCGGCGCCAATTCCGGTATCCAGGACGCCGACAATCTCGGCTGGAAGCTGGCGCTGATCGTGCAGGGCAGGAGCCCGGCCGCGCTACTCGACAGCTACGACAGCGAGCGCGTCGCCGCCGCCGACGAGAACATCCTGAACTCGACGCGGGCGACCGACTTCATCGCGCCGCGCTCGCCCGGCGAGCGCCTGCTGCGCGAGGCAGCGCTGTCGCTGGCGCCACTGACCGGCTTCGCCAAGCGCTTCGTCAATTCTGGAAGGCTTTCGGTGGCCTCGGCCTATGCCGGCTCGACGTTGTCGAGTGACGATGACGGCCGGGATGGCGGCCTGCCGCCCGGAGCGCCCTTTCTCGATGCGCCGCTGCCCGGTGCTCCCCACGCCTGGCTGAGCGAGGCCTTCTCTGTGGGCCAGGCGATTCTGCTCGGCGATGGCGCAGCAAAGCTCGCGCCTGTCGGCGTGCTTGCGATCGAGCCGGCGGCTGACGACGAGATCCTGCGTCAGCGTTATGCCCTGGTGCGCGGAGCGGCCGTATTGTTGCGGCCGGACGGGCATGTCACCGCCTGGTTCCGACAGCCGAAGCGCGCTGCGGTCGAGGCTGCGATCGAGCGGATGGAGGGCAGGAGATGAGTGCCGCGGTCGCCATACCCACCGCAAGCGGGCTCACCCGCGAATCACGCTTCGCCGATCCCGATTCCGCCTTCCGCCTGCTCACCCAGGCGCACCGCGATCTGGACGAACGCGCGAGCGCCGCGCTCAACGCGCGACTCGTCCTGATCCTCGCCAATCACATCGGTGACGAACAGGTTCTGCGCGAGGCCGTGGCGCTGGCGCGCGAGGCAAGCTAGGCTCCGGCGCACGACGCCCTGGAGCCGCGAACCCGATGGAAGATCTGCCGACCTTCTACTCCACCCTGATTCCGCTTGGCTTCTTCTTCTGGGGGCCGGCCCTGGTGGTGCTGACGCTGCTGCTCTCCTGGCTCTGGGCGCGCAGTCTCAAGGTCGACCGGGCCCTGGAGAGCGATTTCGACGGCTTCACCAGGGAGGACGTCGAGAAGCTGTTCTCGCTCTACGGCCCTGAGCGCCGGGCGATCTACCGCAACAAGCTCCTGCCCGCCGACCTCGCCTTTGCGCTGGTCTATGCGGTCGTCGGCGCGTTGATCATCACCGGCCTGTCGATGCGCGGCTACCCCTGGTGGGTGGCGGCGCTCTGCGGCGGTGGCTGGCTCTTCGGCGGGCTCTGCGACATCGTCGAGAACCTCGCCATCGCGCGCCTGCTCGATCGTTTCCCGACCCTCGACGACGGCACCGTCGCCATCGCCAGCGGCTTTACCCGGCTGAAGCTTGTCCTGACCGGACTCGGTTTCATCGGCGCGATCGCGGCCTATTATCTTGCGTTCAAGCCGATCGCGGCCTGAGCATGCGCGGTTCCGCGCGGGTGTCGCTGACTGTCGGCGTGGTCGTCGCTCTGTCAGTGCCTGCCGCCGCCGATGAGGCCTATCGGCGCTGCATCGACAATTCGAACGGCACCAACCCGGCGTGGGCAGCTTGCGGTGGCGAGTGGGTCGCGCGGGAAGATGCTAAGCTGAACGCGGCCTGGAAACGTCTTCTGGCGACAAGCGGGCCGGCGGTCCGCAAGGACCTGCTCGATGAGCAGCGCGCCTGGAACGCGTTCAAGGAAAAATCCTGCCGCTTCTACGACAATGGCGAGTTCGGCCGGGAAGGGCAGGTGTTGCACTTCCCGGCCTGTCGTGCCGCGCTCATCGCCCAGCGCTCAGCGACGCTCGACGGTTACGGTGCCGACCGTCGCTAGGTTCCATTCGGATGCGCGAGGCGCAGGCGGATCGCCGGAACGGGCGGCACACCGATCAGCATTCCACTGCCGCTTGCCATCTGTTCGAAGCCAAGCCGCATCGCGAGCCGCAGCGAGGCCGTATTCTGTGGATGGGTCTGGATCAGGATGTCTGGGACGCTGACGGTCTCGAAACCGTAGCGGATCAGCCGCTCCACCGCTTCCCGGGCGAAACCGCGGCCCCAGTGGCGAGCGGAGAAGCGATAGCTGATCTGCGCCTGCTCCGCATCGTCGCCGTCCGGAATGAGGCCGACATAACCGAGCGCCTCGCTCTCGTCGGTCCGGGCGAACACGGTCCAGTAGCCGAGCCCGCGCCCGACATGGACGAAGCTGCGCGCCGCGACGCCCTCGCGGCCCATGGCCGGGTCGCCGACCGCCGCGATGAATCGCATGACTTCTGGATCGGCATTGAGCGCCGCGACGAAGTCGAGATCGGCCGCGGTCCGTGGCTTCAGCAGAAGCCGTTCGCTTTCCAGCACCGGCAGCATGGTCGTCGCCCTGTCGTTTCGTTAGAGGATTGCTGACGCCAGCACTGGTGCGGTCGCGCGTGCCATCCCATATCCTGCCCGCTGTCCCTCGGGAACGCTTTGGGAGAATCTGGATGCGGTTTCGTCGTTGCCTTCTCGCCGTCTCGGCAATGCTCGCGCTTGCCGGCGCCTCTGTGCCGGCCGCGGCGCAGGAGGACCTGATCTTCAAGAAGTCGACGGTCTGGAAGATGTTGACCCCGGACGACAAGCTCGCCGTCTACGGCGTCGACGATCCCGTGGTCGAGGGCGTCGCCTGCCACTACACCGTGCCCGAGAAGGGCGGCGTCTCCGGCATGTTCGGCGTTGCCGAGGAGGTCTCCGACGTCTCGCTCGCCTGCCGGCAGATCGGCCCGATCCGCTTCAAGGAGAAGGCCTCGCAAGGCGATGTCGTCTTCCGCGAGCGCCGCTCGCTGATCTGGAAGAAGATGCAGATCGTGCGTGGCTGCGACGCCAAGCGCAATGTCCTGATCTACATGGTCTACACCGACAAGCTGATCGACGGTTCACCGCAGAACTCGACCTCGAGCGTGCCGATCATGCCCTGGGGCACAAGCGGCGACGTGCCGAAATGCTCGGAATGGGTGAGGTGAGCGAAGTAGCAGCTCCAGCAAAAGCGCGGAGCGGCTCTGCTTCGGAATTGCGCGAAATCAAAGAGGTGGAGCCTTGTCGGCGAACCTGTGTTCGCTGGACCGGCTCCGGGCTCAGCCGCCGCAGGTGATCGTCAGCGGCTGCTCGGCTTGCGCGACATTGGCCGGTCGCGGCGTCGATCCGGTAACGTCCTCGCGGGCGGCGACGCCATAAGCCGTCGCTGTGCGGTGCCCCTGCGACTCGCACCAGGCATCGGCGACGATCTGGCCGCATTCGGATTTGCTGGCGATGCAGTCGGCGACGCCATAGCCGTCACCCGCCGGGATCAGATAGGTGCGCTCGGCCTTGGGCGCGGCGACGGTGCCGGTGGCCGGCAGCATGGCCAGAGACAGGCCGGCGCCGAGGATTCCGAAGAGTCCAACCAGAGCAACGGCGCGACGCATGATGATGTCCCTGAGACCCGACCGGGGCTGAACCTTCGACATGTCAAACTGGTTCCAAATGGTTAAGACTGCATGAACCACGGCAATCTTGATTGCGCGCAAACCGTCCTCCGCTTGTGGCGGCATTGCGGCGGCGAGAGTGGAAATCGCGGGATGGTGGCGAGTCGCCGGCAGACCGTTGCTCAGCTGCCACTTGACGTAAGCGCACATGACGGGCATCACGGCAGGATGACGCGAGCCCTCGCCATTACCTGCATTATTTGCCGCTAGCTTTCGCTGGCCGGCTGCTCACGTCCTCGTCCCAACGAAAAGACAGACAGCGCCCCGGCCAGCGGCCAGGATGCCCGTATTTCGCCTTTTCGCCAGGACTGATCCGATGCAGCCGACACTCAGGCTCTACAACACGCTGACGCGGACGAAGGAGGTTTTCACCCCCGTCGATCCCCAGAACGTGCGCATGTATGTCTGCGGCCCGACGGTCTATGACTACGCTCATATCGGCAACGCCCGGCCGGTCATCGTCTTCGACGTGCTCTACCGGCTGCTGCGGCATGTCTATGGCGAGACCCATGTCCGCTATGCCCGCAACCTCACCGATGTCGACGACAAGATCAACGCCCGCGCCGCGCGCGACTATCCCGATCTGCCGCTGAACGAGGCGATCGCGAAGGTCACGAAGACGACGACGGCGCAGTTCCACGCCGACGTCGATGCGCTCGGCAACCTGCGGCCCGACGACGAGCCGCGCGCGACCGGGCATATCGAGGAGATGAAGGCGATCATCGAGCGCCTGATCGCCCGCGGCATCGCCTATGTCGCCGAGGAGCACGTGCTCTTCCACGTGCCGGCCGTCGCCAACCTCAAGGATGCGCCGAAATACGGCTCGCTCGCCCGCCGCTCGCTCGACGAGATGGTCGCCGGTGCTCGCGTCGATGTCGCCCCGTACAAGCGCGACCCGATGGATTTCGTGCTGTGGAAGCCGAGCCGCGCCGGGATCGACCCGGGCTGGCCCTCGCCGGCCGGCATCAAGACGCCCGGCCGTCCCGGCTGGCACATCGAGTGCTCGGCGATGTCGATGGCCAAGCTGCTGACGCCCTTCGGCGGCGGCCTGCAATGCGACGATCCCGCCCGGAACGTCTTCGACATCCATGGCGGCGGCATCGATCTCGTCTTCCCGCATCACGAGAACGAGCTGGCGCAGAGCTGCTGCGCCTTCGGCGGGGCGGAAGGCGCGCCGCGCATGGCCAATATCTGGATGCATAACGGCTTCCTGCAGGTCGAAGGCGAGAAGATGTCGAAGTCGCTCGGCAACTTCGTCACCATCAACGAGTTGCTGGCGACCGACACCTTCGGCGGGCGGACCTGGCCCGGCGAGGTGCTGCGCCTTGCCATGCTCAAGACCCACTACCGCCAGCCGATCGACTGGACGGTGAAGGCGCTGGAGGAGGCGGAGAAGACGCTCGCCGATTGGGCCGCCGCTGCGGGAGACGTCGAGGCTGGGCAGATCCCTGCCGGCGTGATCGAAGCGCTGGCTGACGATCTCAACACCTCGCAGGTGCTGGCCGAGCTGCACGCTCTGCGCAAGGCCGGCGATCATGCCAGCCTGAAGGCGAGCCTTGCCTTGCTCGGCATCGTCCTCCCGCAGGTGACCGCGGCCGAGATCGACGATGCCCTGCGCGCGAAGGTCGAGGCTCTGATCGCTGCCCGTCTGGCCGCCCGCAAGTCCAAGGATTTCGCCGAATCTGATCGCATTCGCGACGAACTCGCCGCCATGGGTATCGCGCTCAAGGACGGCAAGGACCCGGCGACCGGCGAGGCGATTACCACCTGGGAGGTGAAGCGGTGACCCTCCCAGCGACAATCCTTCCCGTGAACCTCCTGCCGTGTCGCGGCGTTGCTCCATTCCGTTGAAAGAACACCAAGAACAATGACCACCGAAGCCCCCAAGATCCGCAAGCGCGGTTCGCTCTCGATCGCGATGAAGCTCGTCATGCTCGCCATGGTGATGCCGAAGGTCCTGCGCTACCGGCTGAGGTCCCGGCTATGAGCACCTCGGCTCCTGCCACGCTGGCTGAAGCCGCGCCGCGGAAGGCCGGTGACGCCGCGCTCGCCCGCATCCACCTGTTCGACACCACGCTGCGCGACGGCGCCCAGACCACTGGCGTCGACTTCTCGCTCGACGACAAGCGCGCGGTCGCCGGCCTGCTCGACAAGCTCGGCATCGACTATGTCGAGGGCGGCTATCCCGGTGCCAATCCGCTCGACACGGCCTTCTTCGCGAGCAAGCCGACGCAGCGCGCGAAATTCGCCGCCTTCGGCATGACCAAGCGGGCAGGGCGCTCGGCCTCGAACGATCCCGGCATCGCCGCGCTGCTGGACGCCAAGGCCGACGCCATCGTCTTCGTCGCCAAGAGCTGGGACTATCATGTCCATGTCGCGCTCGAGATCTCGCTCGAGGACAATCTCGACGGCATCCGCGACAGCGTCGCCACTGCGAAGGCAGCCGGCCGCGAGGTCATGCTCGACTGCGAGCACTTCTTCGACGGTTACAAGGCCAATCCCGATTATGCGCTCGCCTGCGCCCGCACCGCCTATGAGGCCGGCGCCCGCTGGGTCGTGCTCTGCGACACCAATGGCGGCACGCTGCCGGACGAGGTCGGACGCATCGTCGCCGAGGTCGCGAGGGTCGTGCCTGGCGACAATCTCGGTATCCACGCTCATGACGATTGCGGCTGCGCCGTCGCCAATTCGCTGGCGGCGGTCGAGGCCGGCGTGCGTCAGATCCAGGGCACGCTCAACGGTCTCGGCGAGCGCTGCGGCAATGCCAATCTCGTCACGCTGATCGGCGCTCTCAAGCTGAAGGAGCGCTATAATCGCCGCTTCACGCTCGGCGTCGGCGAGGCCGAGCTCGGCGAGCTCACCCATGTCTCGCGCGCGCTCGACGAGATGCTGAACCGCGCGCCGAACCGCCATGCGCCCTTCGTCGGCGCCTCCGCCTTCGCCACCAAGGCCGGCATCCATGCCTCGGCCGTGCTGAAGGACCCGCGCACCTATGAGCATGTCGCGCCGGACGCGGTCGGCAATGTCCGCAAGGTCCTGGTCTCCGACCAGGGCGGCAAATCGAACCTCGTCGCCGAGCTTGAACGCATCGGCGTCACCATCGGCCGCGACGATCCGAGGCTCTCGCGCGTGCTGGAGGAGCTGAAGGAGAAGGAGGCGCAGGGCTATGCCTTCGAGGGCGCCGACGCCTCGTTCTATCTGCTCGCCAAGCGCATTCTCGGCGAATTACCGGCCTATTTCGAGATCGAGCGTTTCACCGCCAATGTCGAACGCCGCTACAACGCCCTGGGCGAGCTCGTCACCTTCTCGGAGGCGATCGTCAAGGTGAAGGTCGGCGAGGAATCGCTGATCTCGGTCGCCGAAAGCGCGCTCGGCCCGGTCAACGCGCTCGATCTCGCCTTGCGCAAGGACCTCGGCCGCTACCAGTCGCTCATCGGCGGCCTCAGGCTGGTCGACTACAAGGTCCGCGTCTTCCAGGGCGGCACCGATGCGGTCACGCGCGTGCTGATCGAATCCGCCGACGAGACCGGCGAGCGCTGGACCACGGTTGGCGTCAGCGCCAACATCATCGACGCCTCGTTCCAGGCGCTGGTCGACTCGATCACCTACAAGCTGATGCGTGAGGGCGCGACGGCGTAGACACGCAATCGTCATTCTCGGGCGGAGCGGAGCGCAGACCCGAGAATCTCAAGACCAGATAGCTGGATTCAGAGATGCTCGGGTCAAGCCCGAGCATGACATGCGAGCCGCCTAGGCGGCTCGCATGTCACTCCGTCAGGCGCAGCGACTTCTCCTTGCAGAGGTCGATGCCGTCATTGTCGCTTTCGCTCTCGTCGCTGAACTTGCCGAGCAGGTAGTAGCTGCAGCCGGCCGGCTTGTTGAGCTTGATCATGATGCTCTTACCGGGCGCCAGCGGCTTGGCGAGCTTGCCGACGAGGCGGGCCTGTTCGCCAGTGGTCGTGATCTCCAGCGACTCCAGCGGCACGGTGCGGGCATTGGTGATCTTGATCTGCGCTGGCGGGCGCGATTGCGCGAGGGCCGGCACCACAGGCAGCAGCGCGAGCGCGCAGGCAGCGGGAAGAATGCGTCGAAGCGTCATGGGCGTCTTCTCCTAGCCTCAGCCTTAAAGGCTTTAGACCAGTCTGCCATCGCAGTTGCGACGAGAACAAGGCAGGGTAGATGTCGCTTCATGGCGGCAGTGGCTGGTTGCAGCTTCGCCAAGCCTTGTCGATCTCGCCGCGAAGAATCGGGAAAGCTGGACCTTTGACCATGCAGACGGCCGAGGACATCGCTGCCCGCATCGTCGCGCGAGCTCGCGGCCTGCGCCGCATCGTCGTCGCGCTCGCCGGGGCTCCGGGAGCCGGCAAGTCGACGCTGAGCGAACGCTTGCTCGCGGCGCTCCCCGCGGGCGAAGCGGCGCTGGTGCCGATGGACGGCTTCCATTTCGACAATGTCGTGCTCGATCAGATGGGCATGCGAAACCGCAAGGGGGCGCCCGAGACCTTCGACTGCGCCGGGCTTGCGGCGACGCTGCGGCGCATCCGGGCGGGCGAGGGGAATGTCGCGGTGCCGGTTTTCGATCGGCAAGCCGATCTCGCTCGCGCCGGCGCCGCCATCATCCCGGCCGACGCTCGGCTCATCTTGGTCGAGGGCAACTACCTGCTGCTCGACCAGGCGCCCTGGTCCGAGCTCGCGCCGCTCTTCGACCTGACGATTTTCATCGACGTGCCGGTGACCGAGCTGGAGCACCGGCTGCTCGCCCGCTGGACCGATCTCGGCCGCAGCGAGGAGGCTGCGCGTAGCTGGGTTGATGGCAACGACCTTCCCAATGTGCGAACGGTGATAGCGGGGAGCCAGCAGGCAGACATCGTCTGGCGAAACGCTTCCGGGCTCTGAACGTGCGTGAGGTGCAGGACGGATTTCTCCTCCCGCCCCCTGCATTCGGAAGAGAATCCGCCTATATCGGCGGTTCCATTTGGAAGCATTTCAATGTCCTCGCCCGCCACGCCGGTTCCGGCGCCTCTCGCGCGCCAAGCCGTGCTCCAGCCCGGCTCCGGCTTCATCGCCACCTTCCAGGCACTCTGGCCCTATCTCTGGCCGCCGGAGCGGGCCGATCTGCGCCAGCGCGTCGTTGCCGCCTTCATCCTGCTGGTGATCGGCCGGCTCGTGCTGATGGGCGTGCCCTTCACTTTCAAATGGGCGACAGATGCACTCGCCAACAATCCGACGACGCTCTCCAACTGGCTGCCCTTCCTGGTCGGCGCGCCGCTGGCGCTGACGGTGATCTACGGCTTCGCCCGCGTCGGCTCGGCCGCTTTCGTGCAGTTGCGCGACGCGATCTTCGCACCGGTGTTCATGCATGCGGTCCGCACGCTGGCGCTGCAGACCTTCGGCCATCTCCACCACCTCTCGCTGCGCTTCCACCTGGAGCGCAAGACCGGGGGCCTGACCCGCGTGCTCGAACGCGGCCGCAACGGCATCGAGGAGATGGTCCGCCTCGGCCTCAACCAGCTCGTGCCGGTGATCATCGAGGTCTCGCTGATCATCGCCGTGCTGCTTTATTTGTTCGACTGGCGCTATGTCGTGGTACTGGTGACGATGGTGGTCGGCTACATGGCCTACACCATCAAGGCCACCGAATGGCGCATCGCCATCCGCGCCCAGATGAACGAGTCCGACACCGACGCCAACGCCAAGGCGATCGACTCGCTGCTCAACTACGAGACGGTGAAGTATTTCGGGGCCGAGGCGCGCGAGACCGCCCGCTACGATCTCTCCATGGCGCGCTATGAGCGCAACTCGATCAAGGCCTACACCTCGCTCGCCTGGCTGAATTTCGGCCAGGCCGCGATCTTCGCGATCGGCCTCACCATTTCGATGGTGATGTGCGTGCGCGGCTTCCAGGCCGGCACCAACACGGTCGGCGACTTCGTGCTGATCAACGCCATGCTGATCCAGCTCTATATCCCGCTGAATTTCATGGGCACCGTCTATCGCGAGATCAAGCAGGCGACGCTCGACATCGAGCAGATGTTCTCGCTGATCGGCCGCGATCCGGAGATCCAGGACGAGCCGGGCGCACCCCCGCTCGATGTCCGCGCCGGCACCGTCGCCTTCGAGGACGTCCACTTCGCCTATGTGCCGGAGCGGCCGATCCTGCGCGGCATCTCCTTCGAGGTGCCGGCTGGCAGGACGGTCGCGATCGTCGGCCCGTCGGGCGCCGGCAAGTCGACGATCTCGCGCCTGCTCTTCCGCTTTTACGAACCGCAGCGCGGCCGCATCCTGATCGACGGCCAGGACATCGCCGAGGTCCAGCAGGTGAGCCTGCGTTCGGCGATCGGCATGGTCCCGCAGGACACGGTGCTGTTCAACGACACCATCGAATACAATCTGCGCTATGGCCGGCCGCAGGCGACGCAAGCTGAGATCGAGGATGCCGCTCGGCTCGCCCAGATCGATCGCTTCATCAAGTCGCTGCCGGAGGGGTACCAGACCTCGGTCGGCGAGCGCGGCCTCAAGCTCTCCGGTGGCGAGAAGCAGCGCGTCGCCATCGCCCGCACGATCCTCAAGGGGCCGCCGGTGCTGGTGCTCGACGAGGCGACCTCCGCCCTCGATTCCTTCACCGAGAAGGAGATCCAGGACGCGCTCGACCGGGTCAGCGAAGGCCGCACCACGCTGGTGATCGCCCACCGGCTCTCGACCGTGGTCAACGCCGACGAGATCATCGTCCTCGACAAGGGGCTGATCGTCGAGCGCGGCCATCATCGCGAATTGCTGGCGGCCGACGGCGTCTACGCCGCGCTCTGGAACCGCCAGCGCCAGGTCGACGAGGCCAAGGCGACGCTGCAGCGAGCGACCCAGGAAGAGGGCGAGAGCGTCAGGGTCAGCCTGACGCAGTGAGGCTGCCTCTCCGCTGCCGGTTGTGGACGAACGATCAAGCGACCGGCCAAAGTGGGTGATATGCACGGGACTCTCATGGGAGGAGCCGGAGCATGTCGCTTGCCGACAAGGCGCTTTGGGTGATCGAGCGCAATTCTGGCCGGGAGCTGACGCTCGGCTCGATAGCGATGGCCTGCAATGTCTCGCGCTCGCATCTCGCCAACGCCTTCGGAACCGCCAGCGGCTGGCCGGTGATGGCCTATCTGCGGGCGCGTCGCCTGAGCGAGGCGGCCAAGCGTCTGGCTGCCGGTGCGCCCGACATACTCTCTGTCGCGCTGGAGTTCGGCTACGGCTCGCACGAGGCTTTCACCCGCGCCTTTCGCGATCAGTTCGGCGCCACACCTGAGGAGGTCCGCAACAGCGGCAGCACCGAGCGGATCGAGCTCGTCGCGCCGTTGCGATTGACGAATGGCTGCGCGCGCACACCGATCCCGACCCTGCGCGAGCTGCGCCGGCTGCGTCTCGTCGGCCTATCGGCGCCATGCTCCTATGAATCGGCGATCGGCATACCGGCGCAATGGCAGGCGTTCATGTGCGACCATTACGCTGACATCCCCGACAAGGCGCCGGGCATACCGATAGGCGTTTGCCGCGCGCCGGATGAGGATGGCTGCTTCGAGTATATGTGCGCCACCGAAGTCAGCTCGGCCGCTGCGCCGCGAAAGCCGCTCGCTGCTCTGGAGATCGAGCCCAGGGGCTATGCGGTGTTCGATCATCGCGACCATGTCTCGACGATCTTCGACACCTACACGGCGATCTGGAACGAGGCGCTGCCTGCCGCGGGACTCAGGGCTGCGAACGGCCCCGTCCTCGAATTCCACAATGATGCCTTCGACCCGGGCACCGGGCTCGGCGGCCTGCAGATCTGGATTCCGCTGGAACGCGATGGCAATGGGAGTGGGGCATGACGGCATCGGATACGCCCAAGGAGGGAGATGCAACCGGCCGCTCGGCCTCCAACACCTCGACACTCGCCGGCTATGAGAGCTGTGCCGACGAGTATGCGGAAACGACCGCGCCCAAGCCGGAGGCGGATGACCAGCCGGCGCTTGTCGAATTGCTGAAGGCCGTCGAGCCAAGAGGCCGCCTGCTCGAGATCGGCTCCGGCCCGGGCTGGGATGCCGACTGGCTGGAAGAGAGAGGGCTGACCGTCAGGCGCACCGACGGCGCTGAGTCCTTCGTGCAGCTCCAGGCCGCGCGTGGCCGCCAGGCCGAGCGCCTCGACGTGATGCACGATCCGCTCGGCGGACCCTATGACGGGGTCGTCGCGCTGCATGTGCTCCAGCATGTCGAGCGCGAAATGCTGCCCTCGGTCTTCGCCAGGATCGCAGAAGCGATCCGCGATGGCGGAGTCTTCCTGCTCGCCCTCCGGGAAGGGGAAGGCGAGAGCGCCGAAATCGGCTCGAAGGGCAACGAATATTACGTGGCTCTCTGGCCGCGCGCTCAAATCATCGCCGTTCTGGCTGGGCTCGGCCTCGATCTGCTCTGGTCGCACTCGTTCGATGGCCGCGACGGGCGCTGGATGTCTGGGCTGTTCAGGAAGGGGGCATAGCATGAGCCGGAAGGCCTTGGTCCTCTTCCTCGCCCTCGGCGTGATCTGGGGCGTGCCCTATCTGCTGATCCGGATCGCCGTCGCCGACTATCACCCGGTTATCGTCGCCTTCGGACGCGCCGCCATCGGCGCTCTGGTGCTGTTGCCGTTTGCGTTGCGTGGCAACGGCGTCATGGCCGGTTTCCGCAAGCCGGGCTGGTTGATCCTGTTCACGCTCGCCGAGATCAGCGGGCCCTGGTTCCTGATCGGTTTCGCCGAGACGCGTGTCACGAGCTCGCTCGCCGGCCTGATCATTGCGCTGACGCCGATTCTCGCCGCGGTCCTGGGTGTCGTGGTCTCGCAAGAGCGGCTCGGGGTAGGCCGCCTCATTGGTCTTGCACTCGGCCTGGCCGGCGTCGCTGCGCTGCTCGGCTTCGATGAGCAGCCAGTCGAACTGTGGCCGGTGCTGGCGTTGGGGGCGAGTGCACTCGGCTATGCGCTCGGCCCGATCATCGTGGCGCGCAAGCTCGCCGATACCGACGATGGCGCGGTGGTCGTCGCCTCGCTCATCGTCGCCTCCGTCCTCTATTTGCCCTTCGTCCCCGCCTATTGGCCGGCGCGTTTCCCGTTGGATGCATCGCTCGCAGTGATCGCTCTCGCCGTCGTCTGCACGGCCCTGGCCTTCCAACTGCTGTTCGCGCTGATCGCCGAGGTCGGTGCGTCGCGCGCGACGGTCATCGCCTACCTCAATCCGGCGGTGGCGGTGCTGCTCGGAGTGGCCGTACTCGGCGAACCGTTCTCCTTCGCGCTGCTGGCGGGCTTCGCACTGATCGTCGCCGGTTCCTACTTCGCGACGACACGGCGGTCAGAACGCTCGGAGAGCACGGCGGCGGCGATCGAACCTTCCAGCTGAGAACCTTTCCACAAAGCCCTCGCCAGCATGGCCCGGGATTTGCCAGTATGGCGCACTGCCGTTGAAGCGGGGGGCTTCATCATGTTCGTGCTCGATCCAACCACATTGGTCGGCTTCCATACTTGGCTCAGCGTCATCGCCATCGTCGCCGGTGTCCCAATGACGGGGGCACTGCTGAAGGGCCATCTCAGCCGGCACTGGAACGGCACCTTCCTGTCGACCGCCTTCGCCACCAGCGCCACCGGCTACGCCTTTCCCTTCAGCGGCGTCTTGCCCTCGCATATCGTCGGCGGGATCTCGCTGGTGCTGATCGTCGTCGCCGGGTTGGGGCTCTATGTCTTCGGCCTGCGCGGCGCCTGGCGGCGAATTTACGCGATCACCGCGGTGCTCTCCTTCTACCTCTTGATCTTCGT
This sequence comes from Rhizobiales bacterium 2SD, assembly GCA_005502805.1. Lineage (GTDB taxonomy): Bacteria > Pseudomonadota > Alphaproteobacteria > Rhizobiales > Beijerinckiaceae > Allobosea. Next base: position 244,969 of record SCMY01000008.1, read on the forward strand.
GCTGATCGCCCAACTTTTCCTCAAGGTGACGGTGCTGCACGACATGGCGCCGACGCAGAGCGAGCCGCCCTTTGCCATCGCCCAGGGTATCGCGCTCGCCATCTTCCTGGCGCTGACCGTGCTGGCGGCAAGGCGCTTCGGCAATGGGATGAGTCTCGCCAGGCCGGCATGAAAAAAGGGCGGCCCGGAGGCCGCCCAAGTTCTCACCATGTCGATCTTCTGTTTCCGCCTCAGTTGCGGTCGACGTCGACGATCTCGCCGCGCCAGTTGATCTCGACGCGAAGGTCGTCGCCGCGCCTGTCGGCGCCGTCGATCACCCAGACATTGCCGCTCCAGCGGGCCTGGTCGATCTCGGCGACGCCGTTGCGCCGCGCGATCCTGATCGCCTCGCGCTGCGAGATCATCTCGTAGCGCGCACCGTCATAGCCGCCCCGGTCATAGCCACGGCGGACATCATCCGGCTTATAGGTGCCGCCGCGATAGGGCGCATTGTCGTAGCTGGTCGGGCCGCGCTCATATTTCGGAATGCTGTTTTCCGGCCGCAGGTCGACGCCCTGCGCCATAGCCGCGACCGAGGACAGCGCGAGCGCGCCGGCGACCAATCCTATCTTCAGAGGTCTCATCCTCATCCTCCGGGGTTGATGATGTGTCCTGAAGATTCAACTGCTACAGCGGCGATGCGTTCCGAGGTCTTTCGTGACCATTCTGCGGCAAATCTTTAATGCGTCAGCACCCAGGGTCAGGTCTCTCAAAACGGAGGCGGGCCTTTTCGCTGGTACTGAAAGGCCGCCGGATCCACACTCTTGCGATCCGGCGATTTCTCGGCAAGCTCAACCGCAACGGGAATCCGGCGGCTGGGAGGGTGCATGGCGCTCGATGCGGATGTGGTCATCGTCGGCGCAGGCCTCGCCGGTCTCGTCGCCGCGGCCGAGCTGGCCGATGCCGGCCGCAAGGTGATCATCATCGAGCAGGAGCCGAGGGCCTCGCTCGGCGGCCAGGCGCACTGGTCTTTCGGCGGGCTCTTCCTGATCGATTCGCCCGAGCAGCGCCGCCTGCGCATCAGGGATTCGCTCGACCTCGCCCGGCAGGACTGGTTCGGCTCGGCTGGTTTCGACCGGCAGGAGGACCATTGGCCCAAGGCCTGGGCGGAGGCCTATCTCGATTTCGCTTCGGCTGAGAAACGCAGCTGGCTGCACCAGCAGGGCATGCGCTGGTTCCCGGTCGTCGGCTGGGCCGAACGCGGCGGCTATCTCGCCACCGGCCATGGTAACTCGGTGCCGCGCTTCCATGTCACCTGGGGCACGGGGCCGGGCGTGCTCGAACCTTTCCTGCGCCGCGTCGCGGAGGCGGAGAAGAGGGGCCTGATCGAGTTGCGCTTCCGCCACCGCGTCACTGGGCTGACGCGCAGCGGCGGGGCAATCGATGGCGTCGAGGGAGAGATTCTGGAGGGGAGCACGATTGAGCGCGGGCAGGCGAGTTCGCGGGCGGTGACCGGGAACTTCGCGATCAGGGCTCCGGCGGTGATCGTCGCCTCCGGCGGCATCGGCGGCAATCACGAGCTCGTCCGCCGCAACTGGCCTGAGCGCCTCGGCGAGCCGCCCAGGCACATGCTCTCCGGCGTGCCGGCCCATGTCGATGGCGCCATGCTCGGGGTGACGGAAGCCGCCGGTGGCCGGCTGATCAATGGCGACCGGATGTGGCACTATGTGGAAGGCATCGCCAACTGGGCGCCGATCTGGCCAAAGCATGCGATCCGCATCCTGCCCGGCCCGTCCTCGCTCTGGTTCGACGCGCGCGGCAACCGCCTGCCGGTGCCGCTCTTTCCCGGCTTCGATACGCTCGGCACGCTGGAACATCTGCGCCGGACCGGCTTCGATCATTCCTGGTTCGTCACCAGCCGCAGCATCGTCGCCAAGGAGTTCGCGCTCTCCGGCTCCGAGCAGAACCCCGATCTCACCGGCAAGAGCTGGCGTCAGGTGATCCAGCGCGCCCGCGCCGGCATGCCGGCGCCGGTCCAGGCCTTCCTCGACAAGGGCGAGGACTTCATCGTTGAGACTGATTTCTCCCGTTTGGTTGCCCGGATGAACGAGCTCGGCGGCGCCGGGCTGATCGACGAGGCGCACCTGCGGGCGCAGATCGAGGCGCGCGACCGCGACGCCGACAACGCCTATGGCAAGGACCTGCAGGTCACGGCGCTGCGCGGCGCCCGCGCCTATCTCGGCGACCGGCTGATCCGCACGGCAAAGCCGCATCGCATCCTCGACCCGGCCCATGGCCCGCTCGTCGCAGTCAGGCTCAACATCCTGACGCGCAAATCGCTCGGCGGGCTGATGACTGATCTCTCGGCGCGTGTGCTTGGAGAGGATGGTGTGCCGGTGCCGGGGCTGTACGCGGTCGGCGAAGCCGCCGGCTTCGGCGGCGGCGGCCTGCACGGTTATCGTGCGCTGGAAGGCACCTTCCTCGGCGGCTGCCTGTTTTCGGGGCGCGTGGCGGGGAGGGCGGCCGCGAAGGCGGCGGGGTAGAGAGCGATTGTCGCGCCATCCCCGCGCCCCTTTCGCGAAAGCCCGTAAAAGCCTAAACAGCTTGCCCGTCTTGCGGCCTCAACCTTGCCGCGAAGACTATGCCTGATCCGCGCGAACCCGCGCCAACAAGAGCAACAGGACTTTACCCTCATGTCTCTCGTCGACTCCGTCCGCCGGCTGATCGTGCCGATCCACAAGGAAGGCTATGTCTTCATCGCCATCGGCGTGGTGGCGACGCTGGTCCTCGGCCAGCTCTGGGCGCCCTTCGGCTGGGTCGGCACGCTGATCACGCTGTGGATCTGCTATTTCTTCCGCGATCCCGTGCGCATCGTGCCGCAGCGCGAAGGGCTGGTGATCTCGCCGGCCGATGGCCGCATCAGTCAGATCGCCACCGCCGTGCCGCCGCCGGAGCTTGAGCTGCCGGCCGAGCCGATGACCCGCATCTCGGTGTTCATGAACGTCTTCGACTGCCATGTGAACCGCAGCCCCGTCGCCGGCCGCATCCTCAAGATGGCCTATACGCCCGGCCTCTTCCTCAATGCCGAGCTCGACAAGGCGAGCGAGGACAATGAGCGCAACGCGCTGGCGATCGAGACGCCGGCCGGCACCATCGCGGTCGTCCAGATCGCCGGCCTGATCGCGCGCCGGATCGTGCCTTTCGTCAAGGAGGGCGATCAGCTCGGCCAGGGCGAGCGCTTCGGCCTGATCCGCTTCGGCTCGCGCGTCGACGTCTACCTGCCGCAGGGCGTGACCCCGCTGGTCGGCGAGGGCCAGACCGCGATCGCCGGCGAGACCGTGCTGGCGGATTTCTCGGCCAATGATACGGTTCGGACGTTCCGGGGGATTTGAGCAAGCGCGGTGACCCCTCTCCGTCCGAGAGGGGTCCAGCGTCGCGCCCTGTGCTAGCCTCCCACCTGAAAACCGCGTATTCCGGCTGATATGAGCGACCTCTTTCCGCCTTTCGAGCCCGAGCGCGTCGAGACCAAGCGTGCGCGCTTCAAGCCGATCCCGTTTCGGCTGATCGCGCCCAATGTCGTGACCCTGATCGCGCTCTGCCTCGGCCTGACGGCGATGCGGCTGGCGGTCGACGGCAAATTCGAATCGGCGACCATCTGCATTCTCGTCGCAGCGCTGCTCGACGGCATCGACGGGCGCCTCGCGCGCCTGCTCAAGGGCACCTCGCGTTTCGGCGCGGAACTCGATTCGCTTTCGGATTTCGTCTGTTTCGGCGTCGCCACCGGTTTCGTGCTCTGGACCTTCGTCCTGCACGACCTGCGTTCCTTCGGCTGGATCATCGTACTGACGCTGGCCTGCGCCATGGCGCTCAGGCTGGCGCGCTTCAACGTCATGATCGACGATCCCAATCGGCCGGAATGGCAGAAGAACTTCTTCGTCGGCATGCCGGCGCCAGCCGGTGCGATCACCGCGATGCTGCCGTTCTATCTGCATTTCATCGGCGTTCCCGTGCAGGATTATGGCGCGCCCTTCGTCGGCCTCTACATCCTGTTCATCGCCTTCCTGACGATTTCGCGCATTCCCTGCTATGCCGGCAAGACCCTCGGCACCCGCGTCCCGCGCGACCAGGTGCTGCCGATATTCGTCGCTGTCGTGGTCATCGCCGGCCTGCTCTTCGCCTATCCGTTCGAGATGTTGGCGCTGGTCGTCGTCGCCTATCTCGGGCTGATTCCGGTCAGCGTCGCACGCTACCGCAAGCTGGAGCGCGAGCATGCTGCAGCTGCGGCGCTGCCGACTGTTGCCGAGCCGGTGATCGACGCGCCGGCCGAAGCCGAACCGAAGGCCTAGCGCGGCCGCCGCGCCAGCCGGCTGGCATTGGCGCGTGTGCGGCGCGAGAACGGCTCCAGCGTGCTGTGGACCGCCTTGGCGGTCGCTTCGCCGAGCCCGTTCGGGGTCAACGGGTTGAGCGCCATGCTCCACCAGAACAGCGTCGCGGCATGGCCGATGGCGAAGCTGCTCTCCGCCATGGCCGCAGCCTTCTCGACCACGGCCTTGCTCGCCTCGCGCTGGCCTCTGGCATCGCCGAGCGCGCCCTTGGCCAGGATCGGCAGGCGCATCGCGATGGTGAGCCCGGCATCGACCTGCATTGCGACCATCTCGGTGAGCACGCTCTGCGCGTTCGCAGCCAGCGCGACAGTCGAGCTTGATCGAGTCCGTGACGCCATGGCGAAAACTCTCCGGTGACGAGAAGGGGGCCGCGCGGGCCAAGCCTCGCGAGCGCCGCCACACCCGCTTGTCGACTGTGGCAAGCTGAACAGTTTAGCACAATCCAAAGCAGCGCATGCCCGTGTTCGAAATTGTGTACAGTGCACAGGAGATGCAAGGCTTGCCCCGCGCCTCGGCGGGCTGGCCTCGGTCGCGAAAGAGGTTCCCTCCGCGCCGGAACATGCTCTAAAGCCTTGCAGGACATCCGCCCTCGACGCGCAGCGAGCCGATACGCTTTGAATCTCTTCAGCTCCCAGAAGCCGCCCGGCTGGCGGCCCAAGCTGGTCCTGGCCTCGGCCTCGCCGCGACGCCTCGCTTTGCTCGAACAGGCCGGCCTCAAGCCCGATGCGCTGCTGCCTTCCGATCTCGACGAGAGTCCGTTGAAGGGCGAGCGCCCGCGCGACCTTGCCCGCCGGCTCGCCCGCGCCAAGGCCGAAGCGGGGCTTGCGGGGCTGAAAGGGCGCCCCGATCTCGAAGGCGCCTATATCATCGCTGCCGACACTGTCGTCGCTGTCGGCCGGCGCATTCTGCCCAAGGCCGAGATCGTCGACGAGGCCGCCGCCTGCCTGCGCCTGCTCTCCGGCCGGGCTCACCGGGTCTATACCGGCGTCGCGCTGGCGACGCCCTCGGGCGGCATCCGCGAGCGCATCGTCGAGACGCGCCTGCGCTTCAAGCGGCTCTCGAGCGACGATCTCGAAAACTACCTGGCCTCGGGCGAATGGCGCGGCAAGGCCGGCGCCTATGCCATCCAGGGCATCGCCGGCTCCTTCGTGGTCAAGCTCGTCGGCTCTTATACCGGCGTGGTCGGCCTGCCGCTCTACGAGACCGTCAACCTGCTCGGCGGCGAGGGTTTCCCGGTCCGCCTTGGCTGGCTGAATGTCGGCTGAGACCGGCGGCGCCTGATAGTCATGATCCTGATCTGGCTCTCGCCGCTCATCCTGTTCCTTGGCCTGATCCTCTCAGGCCGCTCGGCTCTGATCGCCGGTACCTTCGGTACGATCTGCGCTGCTCTCGTCGCCTATGTCGCCGGTCCCAACCATCCGGACATTGCTGCGATCATCAGCCATTTCGCCGCCGGCGCCTGGATCGGCCTGCCGGCGGCGCTGGTCATCGTCGCCGGGCTCGCCTTCTCGCTCAGCCTGGAGAAGGCGAACGACGATGCCGATACAGGCAAACCCGAGCATGGCTCGCTCGCCGAAGCCTGCCTGTTGCGCGGACCCTTCTTGGAAACCACGACCGGCTTCGGTGTTGGCTATGTCGTCGCCGTCTCTGGCGCCCGTCGGCTCGGCGTCGACAAGGCGCCGGCGCTGGCGCTCGCCACCTTTAGCCAGATCCTGGTGCCCTGGGGCGCACTCGGCATCGGCACGCGGATCAGCGCCGATATTGCAGGTGTTTCGCTCACGGCGCTGATCTGGCGGATCGCGGTCGTGACGGCGCTGCTTGGCGCGGTGCTGCTGCCGCTGTTCTGGCGCCTGTCGCGACAGGCCGGCCTGCCGCCCGCGCTCGCCGACCGCCTCGAATGGGCCGGGCTGATCGCCCTGCTGATGGTGCTGCTCGTCGCCGCCAATCTCACTTTGCCGCTCGAGCTCGCCGCGATCGCGGCGCTGGCCCCGGTGATGCTGCTGCGCTTCCTGCGCGTGAAGGGCTTTGCGGGGCTCGACCGGGCGCTGCTCATCCGTCTCGCGCCCTATATCGCCCTCGTCGTCGCGCTGGCGCTCATGCGGCTGGTGCCGGCGATCCATGACCGGCTGGAGCACCCGTCCTTCAAGCCCTTCGCCGACACCTCGGCTTTCGCGCCGCTGCTCTCGCCGGCTCTGCCGCTCATTGTCATCGCGCTCGTCGTCGCCGTCCGCCGCGGCGGGACCAACCAGGCCACGGCCCTGATGAAGCTGACCTTGCAGCGGGCCGGGCGCGCGGCGCTGCTGACCTTCATGCTCGTCGGCATGGCCTGGATCATGGTCGGCTCCGGCCTCGCCGGCGGCATCGGCCTTGCCGTCAGCGGTGTGCTCGGTTCCTGGGCGGCCGGGATCGTGCCGGTCGCCGGCGCGCTCGGCGGCTATCTCACCGGCTCAAACACCGGCGCCGGCGCCGTCTCGATGCCGCTCGCCACCGCACTGGTCCCTGCCGGCGAGGCACGGCTTGCGGTCATCGCCGCCGCTGTCGTCGCCGGCAGCCTGCTCACCGCGGTCAGCCCGGTCCGCGTCACCATGGGCCAGGTGCTGATCAAAGCGAGCACAGGCGAGACCGGGCAGGCGCTGCGTGCGCTCTGGCCCTGGTTTGCGCTGGTCGTCGGCCTCACCACCGCCATCGCTCTGGCGGCCGCGCAGCTCGCCTGAGCGCGCCGAAGCGCATGCCGGCTTGCATGCCATGCGCTTGCTCAGGCCACCGCGAGTGCCGATGGTGACGCCGACAGCAAGCAAGCGCGCAGGGCAGGGAACACGGTTATGACGAAACGTCTCGAAGGCAAGGTCGCGATCGTCGCGGGCGCGGGCTCGATCGGCCCGGGCTGGGGCAATGGCAAGGCGACCGCGACCGTGTTCGCCCGCGAGGGCGCCAGGGTCGTCTGTGCCGACCGCAACCTCGAGGCGGCGCAGGAGACGGCGAGCATCATCGCCAGCGAAGGCGGCGAGGCCTTCGCGATCCGCACCGACGTCACCAGCGAGGACGATCTCGCGGCCCTCGTCGCGGCGACGCTCAAGGCCTATGGCCGCATCGACGTGCTCGACAACAATGTCGGCATCGCCGAGGTCGGCAGCGTCGTCGACCTGCCGCTGGAGACCTGGGAGCGCGTCTTCAGGGTCAACCTGACCGGCTGCTTCCTGGCGATGAAGCACGTCATCCCGGTGATGCAGCGCCAGTTCGCTGAGAGCGGGCAGGGCGGCTCGATCATCAACATCTCCTCGATCGCCTCGATCCGCCACACCGGCGTGCCCTATGCCAGCTACGGCGCCAGCAAGGCGGCGATGAACCAGCTCACCCGCACCACCGCGGCGCAATACGCACCCGAGAAGATCCGCGTGAACGCCGTGCTGCCCGGGCTGATGAAGACGCCGATGGTCGAGCATTCGGCCGGGCTCGCCCAGACCTATGGCAAGGGCGACGTCGCCGCGATGTGGGCCAAGCGCGACTCGCAGGTGCCCATGGGCCATATGGGCGAGGCCTGGGACGTCGCCTGGGCGGCGCTCTTCCTTGCCAGCGACGAGGCGCGCTATGTCACCGGCATCGAGCTTCCAGTCGATGGTGGAGTGACCTTGCAATATGGCGCCTGAGCAACCCGAGAATCCTGCCCCGTCCGCGCGGCCCTGTCCGATCTGCGGCAAGCCTTCCGAGCCGCGCTTCAAGCCGTTCTGCTCGTCGCGCTGCGCCGATATCGACCTCGGCCGCTGGCTCAAGGGCAATTACGTGATTCCGGGCGAGCCGCTGGACGAGACCGAGGAAGCGCCGATGCGGCGCGACGAGGACGTCTGACATGGAAAGGCCCGGCGCATCCCTTTCGGGAGGACGCCGGGCCGTTCGCTGACCGGCCGCGCGACGGGTCAGGACTATCCGGAGGGCGCATCGCCCGAATTCCGCCTCCCGCGCGATCGAACTGCCGGTACATCCGCGGCTTGCTCGAGATCGGCGGTAGGCACGGCGCCATCGCTGGCGCCGCCGCATCAACCCGGGTACCGCGCTTTGGTTCCAGGACTTGTCAGCATCTGCGTTGTCAGCCGTGCCCGTGGTCGGGCCGGGCCGCACCGCAGTCGCGTCCGGCGCGGCAAAATGGCTGTGCCGGCCACGGTTTTCGCACCTTTGCGGGCCCGGATGAAATTTTCCCACCGGCAGGATCGTTTGTCGGCTGGACAGCCCGCGCCCATGCCTCTATATCGCCTCGCACCAACCGAAGCGCAGCGCGCTTCGCGGGAATGCCCAGGTAGCTCAGTTGGTAGAGCATGCGACTGAAAATCGCAGTGTCGGTGGTTCGATTCCGCCCCTGGGCACCATTCTTTTGAAGTTTCAGTGCATTTTCAGCGCCTTGTGGTAGGTTCGCGAATTGGGTTTGCGAGCTGGGTGTTCCACCTGTTGGACGCAGAAACCTTTCTCGTTCCGCATTCGGTCCGCATGGTCCGGCCAGCATCAGTCGACGGCTCAAGCCCCATGGGTCGAGCGGCGGTCCCATCCGCACTCTGAACGGCCAGCTTGTCCTGCCACTGCGATCATCGATGGCAAGGCATCCCTCAAATGTATGAGTTCAAGCCGCCGGCTCCAAGGTATGTCGGGGGATGCCTATCATCAGGGGAGCTGCCGCAATGAACACGTTTCATTTTCATACCCTGGCTTTCTATACCCCCAATGACAAGTTGACGGGCGATCTCAAGAGAGGGTTTGAGGGAATACAGGGCACATCTTGTTGTTATAGATTGAGCTATGGTTTGAATATGAGCGGATATGTGCTTCCGGGGCAGAGTTTCCGTCGAAACCCTACGCATAGAGCAACTATAGATGGTAAGAAATGGAATTTTCATCTGGTTGTTGATGAAATAGAGTACTTTTTGGATCATGAATTGAAGTGGTCGTATGAAAATATATCTCACGAAAACGGAAAGAAACTAAAACAGGCAGATATGATAAATAATATCGGTGGTAAATTTGGCGTCATCCTGTTTTGGGTCGAGCCATATGGGCTGCATGTCGATCTTTGGCGAGGGAATAAGCTGCATCGAAAAGGTATGTCGCTGAATATGTTTGGTGACTCGAAGTCCGTGTGGCTCTACGAAACATCACGGCATTAGCTTTCGCTTTTTTGGGTCTCACAGCTGCACAGCTAATCCATTGGATCCTTCCAATCCGACATGAAGGAATGCGGCTTGCGCTGGTTCCGCGCCTTGCTCCTGTAAGGCGAGTTTCTGAACAGCCATAGGGCGAGGATCAACCCGCCGAAAACAGCGATCGGGATCACGTCTGCGAGGCTCATCCCGCAATGGGAGCATGCCGATGCGGGTAACGCGTCCTTCATATGAAGGGTGCTTCCACCCGGCTGCTCGAGGCCACTGATCCGGAAGTCAACCCAACCGCCGATCCCGCTCATCGACGATCCGCTCGATGATCTCCCGATGCTCGGCCAGCAGCTGCTGCAGCGGCCCCATGGCCCGGAACGCCCGCTGGTCCTGCTCTTCCTCGCCTTGCTCTTCCCAGTTGGCGATCGCCGCGTCGGCGGCGTCGAGGTGATCGGCTGACAGAGCGGGCGGCGGCGGGGCGCCGGCTTCCTCGACGAGGCGCCTGGCGATCTCATGTCGCAGCTCCTCCTCGCGTTGGAGCATGGGCTCGAGCGGGTCGGTATAGGGCATCTGTCGAACCTTGCTTTGAACCGGCAATCTCGGTCGCCGGCAGCATGCGCGGCAACACCTTGCTTCCTCGCGCGTTCACGCCCCACGGGCAATCGCTGCGGGGAGGGCGGGATGAGCATCACCGGCATGAGCTTCGACATCTGGGGCGAGATCGATCTGCTGCTGCGGCTGCTGGCCGGGATGGCGGCCGGGATCGTCGTCGGCTGGGAACGCACCGGCCGGCAGCGCGCCGCCGGCATCCGCACCTTCGGCCTCGTCGGCCTCGGCACCGCCGCCGCCGCGACCATCTTCAGCGAGCCGGATCAGGTCGACGCCGCCAGCCGCGTCGTGCAGGGGCTGGTCACCGGCATCGGCTTTCTGGGCGCCGGCGTCATCGTGCTGCGCAAGGGGCATACGACGCCGCAGGGCCTGACCACGGCGGCGGCGATCTGGGTCACCGCCGCGCTCGGCTGCGCCGCCGGGCTCGGCGACCATGCGATCGTCCTATCGGCGACCGTGCTCGCCTTGGGGCTGCTGATCATCGATCATTCGATCGAGCGCCGGGCCGGGCGGCCGGCGCCGCCAGCGGAGGGTAGCGGCAGCGAGGAAACCGGCTGATGCTGCGGGTTGCTGGTGCTCCCGTTGGAGCGCGCGTTCAGGCAGAATGCCTATCGAGAGCAAGGCGAGGACTGAAGCAATGGCACGTGCGACGATCCCGGCAGCCTTGGCCGTCCTGCTGCTCGCTGCTCCCGCAGCCGCCCAGATCGGCACGCCGGGCAATGCGCCGCTGGCGCCGGGCGGACCGCGCCAGGGGCTGGGGCCGCCTTCGATCTTCGATCATCAGCCCGATATCAGGTTGCATGCGCCGGGGCCCGGAGGCCTGCCCGGCGCCGGACCTCCGGTCGATTATGGCGGCACGCCGCGGAGCGCGCCGCGCTCGTCGAATCCGATCTACATGCCGCGCTACGGGGCGGTGGATGATCCGGCGCCCCGGCGAGCCATCGTCGCCTATTGCAAGACCCCGCGCCGGGCCTGCGCCGCCCCGAGCCGGGCGCGCGCCGGCGCGGTCTGCTCCTGCCGCCTGCCGAACGGGGCACGGCAGCGCGGGCGCGTCGTCCGCTGATCTGTTCGGGAGGTCGCCATCGTCGCTTCGCCCGCTCGGGATGCGACCGTCGGATGCGCGGAACATATGCGGGATGCGGACCACGCTCTCCGCAGCGGGGGCGTGGTCCGCACGCCTTGCCCCGACTCAGGCAGGGCTGCTGGGCGGCAGCGTGATCACGGTGAAGAGGGCTTGTAGTGCAGGATGTGCATGTAGCCGTAGTTCGGTTCGACCCGGACCTTGTCGGTTGGGCCGGTGGAAGAGCCGCCGCCGGCATAGCAGATGAAAGACATGTTCATCGAGCTGCTGTCCGCGGGGACATCGAAGACTGCGCCCATCTGGACGATGCCATGATGCATGTCGGGCGTGAGGTTGTAGCCGCTTTCAGGCGTGACATTCGTCCCGGTCGTATTCCCGGCGGATGTCGTCCACTTCAGGCTGCACTGCAGTTCCACATTGTAGCTGAGGTCGTTGGTGATTTCGGCACGGGCGAAGACCTGGATGATATCGCCGGCTTTCACATTGTTGAGCTGCTGCAGGAGCAGGACATAGTAAACCGGCGCTCCCGGCGCCGGGTAGTCCTTGACCTCCATGTCGATCGCGCTGCTCGGCCCTGTCGCGCGGTGAGAGGTGACGGTGGGATTCGAGATGGTCGCGGCGCAAAGCGGCGACGCGATGAGACCAGCTGCAAGAGCAGAGGCGAAGATGCTTCGCATTGTATTCTCTCCGATGTCATGAACATGCGCAGCATAAGCCGCGGAGAGGGTGCGGGGATTGATCGTCAGGATATCCCCGCGGAGAGATCGCGGCAGGTAAGCCCGTCGGTTGAGCGCTCATGTGCCGTGAACATACAGGCGGGGTCCCGAGTTTCCGGCAAGAATTCTCTCTCTGAACCGATCTGCCGCTGAATGTGTTACGGCTGCATCGCCATGAAAGGGGCGCCCAAGGCTTGCCGATGCTGAAAGACGTCGCAGACGACATCTACGAGGCTGCTTTCGATCCCGAGGGATGGCCACGCGTCATCGATCGGATCAGCCGGCACAGCGGCGCCGAGTCCGGCGTCATGATGGTGTTCGACAATATCCGGCCGGTCAAAAGCCTCGCGACCGGCCGTTCGGTCGATCTCTGGGCGAAGGTGTCGGAGGCCGAGCGCTGGAAACAGGATCGCCGCATCCCCTTCTTCTTCAGCAATCCGCTGTCCGGGTTCGTCGTCGCGGACGAGTATTTTCCGCCGGAGATTCTCGGCGACGGGACGCTGGAGATCGCCCATGCGCTCGGCCTCGACCAGCAGGTTGGCACGATCATCCCGATGCCGACGGGAGAACTCGTCGTCTTCATCCTCAACCGGCTGCGGGAGAGGGGACGTTTCGATCCAGGCCTGACGGGAGAGCTCAATCGTCTCTACCCCGATCTCGCGCGCAGCGCCTATCTGGCGGCGCGCCTCCGAATGGAGCGGGCGCTCTCGACGGTCGCGGCCCTGCAGGCGCTCGGCGTGCCGGCCGCCGTGCTCTCGGCCAAGGGCAGGGTGATGGCGAGCAACGCCCTGCTCGAGAGCGTCTCGGATACCTTGATCCCGCTCGCCTTCGGCGGCCTCGGTCTCGCCCGCCCAGCCGCCAACAAGCTGCTGCAGGAGGCGATCACGGCGGCGCAGGGCGACCAGGAGGCGGCCGCCCGTTCGATCCCGGTGCCGGCTGAGGCCGATCGGCCGGCGACGATCGTCCATGTCGTGCCCTTGCGGCGCTCGGCCAGCGACATCTTTTCGGGAGCGGCCACCCTCATCGCCGCCGTCACCGTGAGCGCGAGCCGGCTCGTGCCGTCGCTGCAGGTGCTGATGGGCCTGTTCGATCTGACGCCGGCCGAGGTCAAGCTCGCGGCAGAGTTGGCCGGTGGCTCGTCGCTGCAGGAGGCCGCCTTCCGGAGCGGTATCCAGAAGACGACGGCGCGCACCCATCTCGACGCCATCTTCCGCAAGACTGGGACGAGCCGGCAGGGCCAACTCGTGGCCCTGCTCAAGGGGACGCAATTGCTCTGAGCGCGGCGATCAACGCCGGGCGACTGCCCTGACCACGCCGTTCTTGCCGCCGCCACCGCAATAGAAGCGATCGCCGCCCGCTTCGAGACCGGCGACGAAGGCGCCCTCCGGCATGCGCATGGCGTCGAGCACCTCGCCGCTTTCGGGATCGACACGACGGATCTCGCTCTCGTCGTTCTCCCAGGTCGCGTGCCAGAGCTCGCCATCGCTCCAGGTCACGCCGGTGACGAAGCGGTTGGACTGCAGCGTGCGCAGCACCTTGCCGGTCTCGGGATCGATCTGGTGGATCTGGCGCTCGCGGTAATGGCCGACCCAGAGCGTGCCTTCCGCCCAGGCAAGGCCGGAATCGGCGCCGCCGGCCGGCGCCGGAATGGTCGAGAGCACCTTTCCGCTCTCAGGATCGATCTTCTGGATGCGGTCTTCGGCGATCTGGTAGAGATGCTTGCCGTCGAAGGCGGTGCCGGCATGGGCGGGGATGTCGAGACTGCGGGTCGTCTCGCCGCTCTCCGGATCGAAGGCGTTGAGCTTGTCGCCCGAGGCGAACCAGACGTTCGTGCCGTCATAGCTGACGCCGTGCACGGCCTCGACGCCGGGGAAGGGGCCGTATTCGCGGACGATGGTCGCTGTCCTGGTCATGATGATCTCCTCTGTTCGGTTGGACCGTCACAGGGTCTAGCCATCCGGCAGCGGGGCCGGGAGTAACAAGGTTGTCGGGAAACCGGGCACCGGCGGCGTCAGCCAGCGCCGCGCCCGCGCCTTGCCGAAGGACTGGATCTTGCGAGCCTCGGCCAACGCCTCGAGCGCGCGCTGCATGTTGCGCTGGCTTGTGCCGAGCGCCAGCGCCAGCGCCGAGCTCGACCAGGCCTCGCCATCGGCAAGCAGCGCGAGCACATCGGAATGGGCCTCCTCCAGTGGCTGCGCCAGCACTGCGACGTCGCGCGCCCTATGCGGCTTCAGGGCAAACCCACGCTGGGTCGCGCCGATGTCCGCGATCCCGTGCAATTCGGCGCGCAGCCGCCCGATCTCGACCCGAAGGCGGGCGCGATGCGATTCATCCGCCTCCTTCGCCCGGAAGGCGCGTCTCAACAGGTCTTCGCGCGAGACATCGGCCGGCCAGGCTTCGGCCAGTGTGCGAGCCAGGGCGAACAGCACCGGCCGCGTCGCTAGCGGCACAGCCTTATCGGACTCCCGCACGACATTGCGGCAGGCATCGACGACGAAGGCGCCGGAGGCGAGCAGCGTCGCAACCTCGCCCAGCATCAGGGGGCGCTCCTTCCCCCTGACGATCAATCGCGCCGCCGGAGCCTCCAGCACCTGCGCCGCAGCCTCGACCTCGGCCGCGAGCGCCGGGATGCGGGCGCGCCCGGCTGCCTCTGCCGCGCGTGCGAACGCCAAACGCGCAGATTCCGCTTGCAGCCGCCGCAGCGCGATGCCGCCGATCGCCAGCGCGCGCGCCGCCTCCAGTGCCGGCGGCAGTGGGTTCTCGTCGAAGCCGGCGAGCAGGCGCTCGGCCTCGCCTAGCCGGCCGATCAGCAGCAGCCGGCGCACTTCGATGGTGCGGGCATGGGCGGCGTTGAGGCGATCGCCATGGGCCTCCAGCGTTGCGCGCGCCGTATCGAGCGCCTTCGCTGGCCAGCCGAGATCGCGCGAGACGAGGGCGATCTCGGCTTCGGCGAGGATGCAGCGCGCCCGCGCCACCGGTTCCTTCGCGCCAAAACTCTGGCCGGCGCGCTTGAGCAGGACCTTGGCGCGGGCGAGGTCGCCGAGCTGCGCCATGGCGATGCCGCGCAGCGCCAGCGCCGGCGCATCCTCGCGCAGCGCCACCCGGTTGAGCGCCCCGAACGGGTCGCCCGCCGCCAGGGCCCGTCCGGCCGCCGTGATCAGCGAGTCCATGCCCGAGATCACGATGATTTTGGATCGAACCGATCCAAAATCATCGTGATCGATTCCAAAAGTTTAGAGCGGGATTCCTGCGAAAAACCGGTTCCCACTTTTTCGCATCCCGCTCTAGCCCGAAATCCCGCCAAACTTGTCACTCCCGCTCCCTGTCGCCCCGGGCCTACCCCTGTTTCCGACGCCGCATCGCGAGACGATGAGCGGCGAATGTCAACCGACGACAGGAGCAAGCATCATGACGGCTCATACCATCGGAACGCGCGAGGACTGGCTCAAGGCCCGGCTCGACCTGCTCGCGGCCGAAAAGGCGCTGACGCATCAGAGCGACGCCGTGGCGCGCCAGCGCCAGGCTCTGCCCTGGGTCAAGGTCGACAAGGACTATCGTTTCGTCACCGAAGCGGGCGAGGTCGGGCTGGGCGATCTCTTCGCCGGGCGCTCGCAGCTCCTGATCTACCACTTCATGTTCGGGCCGGATTTTGCCGCTGGCTGCCCGTCCTGCTCGCTGATCGCCGACGGCTTCAACGGTATCCACGTCCATCTCGCCAACCATGACGTGACGCTGACCGCCGTGTCGCTGGCCTCGCTCGACAAGCTTTTCGCCTTCAAGCGGCGCATGGGCTGGACGTTCCCCTGGGCCTCCTCGGCGACGGGCGACTTCAACTTCGATTTCAGCGCCTCCTTCACCGAGGAACAGGAGCGCCGGGGCGTGGTCGACTACAATTTCCAGCGTGAACCCCAGATCGACTGGACCAGTAACGGCATCGTCTCCGCGCTCGCCGTGCAGAGCGGCACCACTCCGGGAGGCTATATGCGCGAGCGGCCGGGGATGAGCGCCTTCATCCGCGAGAACGGCGCGATCTACCACACCTATTCCAGCTATGCCCGCGGCATGGACGCGATCTGGAGCATGTATCCCTGGCTCGATCGCGCCCCGAAGGGCCGCAATGAGCCGAACGGGCCCTGGTGGCGCCTCCGCGATGCCTATCCGACACCTTCTGCCGCGACGGCCCAGTCATGCTGTGCCTGAGCCCCCGGGCGCAGAGTGGTCGCGGAGCGCCGGACATCCCGTCCGGCGTCTCCGTCGTCGCTGCAGGCCGCGTCTTCTTCGCCGCCTGTATCCTCCTGTTCGTCGCCAGCGCGACCGCGACCGTGCTGATCAGCCTCGCCATGACCGATATGGGCGAGGTGCCGATGGCCGGCGGCTGGTCGATGTCGACGGCCTGGACGCCGTTCTGCGGCGGTTCCTGGCCGGCTGCAGCCGGAGCCTTCCTGGGCATGTGGGCGATCATGATGACCGCGATGATGCTGCCTTCCCTTACCCCGGTGCTCTGGCGGCTGCGCGAACGGGCCGCAGCAACTGGCGCCGCTCGCCCGAACCTGTTCGCTGCGCTCGCCGGACTCGCCTATCTCTTGGTGTGGGTGGTGCTGGGCCTTGTGGTCTTCGCGGGCGGCGCTCTCCTGCTGGAGGTTGCGCTGCGCTGGCCGCCCCTGGCGCGCGCCGTGCCGTTCGCTGCTGGTCTCGCGGTCATCGCCGCTGGTCTCTTCCAGTCGTCCCGCTGGAAGCTGGTCATGCTCGCTCATTGCTCGCTTGTGGATGTGCGGGGCGTCGGCACAGCAGCCGCGTTAGGGCAGGGGCTGCGGCTCGGCCGCACCTGCTGCACCTCATGCGCCGGGCTGACCGCGCTGCTGCTCGTCGGCGGCGTGATGGACCTGCGCAGCATGACCGTCATCGCACTGGCGGTCACAGCCGAGCGGCTGACATCGGCCGGGAAACGTGTCGCCCGCGGCATCGGCGGCCTGATGCTCGGCGCGGGCGTCGTCCAGCTGGGGCAGGCGCTCTGGCAACTCTGAGCCAAGGTCGGTGCGCGGTCGCCATGTCTGCCATGCATTTTTGCATCTGCTCAGAAACGCGCCACGCAGTGCCGCGATGCTTCGCTCTGGCCTATACAGGTCGCAGGCGATCCATGGGTCGGGTCGCACGCAAAGATTGCAAGGCTAGAGAGGAAACGCACATGACGATCAAAGCCCGATTCCTGATGGGAGCGGCCTTCGCCACGGCGCTGCTCGCGGGGGCGCCGGCGCGCGCCGACATCACCATCGGCCTGCTCGCGCCGCTCACCGGCGCCGTCGCGGCCTATGGCGAGCAGGTCAAGAACGGCGCCCAGGCCGCCGTCGACGCGATCAACAAGAAGGGCGGCATCGCCGGCGAGAAGGTGGTCCTGAAGCTCGCTGACGATGCCGGCGATCCCAAGCAGGGCGTCTCGGCGGCCAACCTGCTGGTCGGCGACAAGGTCCGCTTCGTCGTCGGCCCGGTGACCTCGGGCGTCGCCATGGCCGCCTCCGACGTCTTCGCCGAGAGTGGCGTCCTGATGGTGACCCCGACGGCGACCTCGCCGGCCCTGACCAGCCGCGGCCTCGCCAACGTCTTCCGCACCTGCGGCCGCGACGACCAGCAGGCCGAGGTCGCCGCCGGCTATGTGCTCAAGAACCTGAAGGGCAAGAAGGTCGCCATCGTCCATGACAAGGGCACCTATGGCAAAGGCCTCGCCGATTCCTTCAAGAAGGGCATCAACGCCGGCGGCATCACCGAAGTCGCCTATCTCACCGTGAATCCGGGTGACAAGGATCTGGCGGCGGTGATCACCCGCCTGAAGTCCGCCAATGCCGAGCTGATCTATTTCGGCGGCTACCACCCCGAGGGCGGCCTGCTCGCCCGCCAGCTGCACGATGCCGGCGTCAAGGCGACGATCATCGGCGGCGAGGGCCTCTCCAACACCGAGCTCTGGGCGATCGGCGGCGACACCGCGGCCGGCACGCTCTTCACCAACGCGACCGACGCGCTGAAGAACCCGGCCTCGGCCGAGGCGGTGGCGGTGCTGAAGGAGAAGGGCATCCCGCCGGAGGCCTTCACCCTCAACGCCTATGCCGCCGTCGAGGTGCTGAAGGCCGGTATCGAGAAGGCCGGCAAGGACGCCAAGGCCGATGCGGTCGCCAAGGCCCTGAAGGCTGGCCTCGAGGCCAAGACCGCGATCGGCACGCTGACCTATGGCAAGACCGGCGATCTCAGCTCGCCGAGCTTCTCCATGTACAAGTGGGAAGCCGGCAAGATCGTCGCTGCCGACTGACGAACGCGGTCCAGGAATGAGGGAAGGGGCCTGCGGCGTGCCGCAGGCCCTTTTTCGTTGCGGATGCCGACAGGGCGCGCTCCTGAACGCGCCGTTCGGGAACCGTTCAGGCGCCACGCCGTTTTCTCCGGCGACCGAACGGGATTTGCCCATGCCAACCGCCGACGCACTCATCGCCGAGCAGTCCTTCGCCAAGCCGTCCGTGATCGCGATTCGGCGGGAAGCGGATGGCTATGGCATCCGCTTCGGCCTGAACGAGGCCGAAGATGCGGCGATGCCGGGACCGGTCTTTCCGACACTCGACGAAGCCATGGCTTGGGTCGACCACATTGACCGCGCTCGCGGTCATTGAAACGCTGGATCGGAGCGATCTGCTCAATGCCTGTCGATCTGCTCTCGTGACGGCTTGTCAAAGCGGGTCGCGATCGGGCATAGAGCCTTCCAACGGAGACGTGGCCGAGAGGCTGAAGGCACTCGTTTGCTAAATGAGCATACCCCACAAGGGTATCGAGGGTTCGAATCCCTCCGTCTCCGCCACTTCTAACCCCTTGAAATTGCATACGCGGATCGTCTCTGCCGAGGCCGATTCTGTCACAGCTGCCCGTCACAGAACGGGAGCGTTTCTGGTATGCATCGATTCGAGCGAGCCTGTCTGTCGAGGCGCAGCCACGTTTTCTGGATCCGCAAGGCGGTTCCGGTCGAACTGGCGACGGGCCTTGGCAGGACGGACATCCGGCGCTCGCTGAGAACCAGCAATGCGCAGGCCGCCCGTCAAAGGGCGAGAACGCTGCTGGTGATCCTTGAGGAGGCATTCGAGACGCTCAGAGCCATGGGGCTTCCGCCCCAGGGCCGGGTTGCGCTTGATGCGATCCTCAATCAGGTGATGGATGACTTCGACAATGGCGGAGTACGGTGGGCAGAGCGCTTGAAATACCGCGCTCTGCTGGAGTTCCTGGCCAACTCCGACCAGATTCGGCACTGCGATCACGCCGAGATTGCGATTAGTCCAGCGCCTGCGCCAAAAGCCACTCCGGCCACGCCGCTCACCTCCGGCGGACCGACCAGGCAGGCTCCGTCGGTCGAAGCCGCGCCGAAGGCGATCGCCGTCAAGGACACCCTTCGCGACGTCATTCGCGACGAGCTGGAGCGGTCAAAAGTTCGCCCTGGATCCGACGTCCTGCTCTCCGAGCTCGTCGAGCGTTACCTCGATCACAAGGAGACGACGATCGATTCAAAGCACCTGCGCGACACCCGGATGCGGATCGGAGTCTTCATCAAAATCGCCGGCAACAAGGAGATCCGACACTATACGCGCCAGGATATGCTGGATTTCGTCAAGGTCGTCGCCCGGATCCCTTACAAATTCTCGCAGAAATTCAAGACTGGCGATCCGTTCATTGCTATCGAACTGAACGAGAAGCGCAAGAATCCCGAATCATCCATCAAGAAGGGGACGATCGAAGATAAATACATTTCGCCGATAAAAACGATGTTCAACTGGTTCGTCGTTAATGACTGGCTGGAAGTGAATGTCGCCCAGAAAATCAGCTACGATGATCCCGAGACCGATAGGCTTGGTCTCCAGGACATCGAGGTTCGGCTGCCATTCGATTCCTCCCAGATCACGCAGCTGCGGGCGAACAGCAACGCGCACCCACGGAATTCGATCGATTATTGGTGGATCCGGATCCAGCCGCGGACATCTCTGCGGATTGGGGAGGTCGCGCAGTTGCAGGCATGCGATATCCGTCAGATTCACGGCCGGCCCTGCATCGACCTGCTTCACATAGACGACGGCGATCCGATCCGCCGCGCGCGGCGCGCTGAACTGGACCTAAAGACCCTGACGTCGCGGCGGATCATCCCCATCCCCCAGGCGCTGATCGATGATGGTCTGCTGGAATATGTCGAAGAGCGTCGCCGGCGCGACGGGCCAAGAGCAGCGCTGTTTCCGGCATGCAGCCCTGACCGCGATGGCCTGTACAGTGCCGAAAGCAAGAGGATCAACCGCCAGATCGACCGCGTGATCGACGATCCGAGATACGTTGATCACAGCTGCCGCCACAGCTTCGCGGCAGCCTGCGATGCCGCTGGCGTGCCTGCCCAAGTCCGTGACATCTTCATGGGGCACTCGACCGAGGACAAGGAGGACAGGTCGGAATCAAAGCGGCGCTCAACCAAGGTGCGCCGCCGTTACGGGTCCCCCATACCCTCGCCGGAGCAGATGGCGTGGATTGATCTGGTCCGCTTCTGAGCGGGCCAAACTGGTTGATGAACATTGCTCGTCCGCTAAATGCGCAGTCCAAAAAAAGCGCGACGGCCGCGGTAGTGGGCGTTTCCTTCAGCCCCGAGCATCACTCCTTTAAGTAACGAATTGGATGTCCGTGACTGATGCGAGACTACAAATTTAGGCAGATTCGCCCGGACGCCTGCGTCGTCGAAATCCAGGGCCTGATTGGCGGGGCTCCATGCCCTGGGATGGAAAATGAGTATAAACATGATGATCGCATCCGCCAGCTCGAAGCTTGGCTGGCCGAGCGGCGTCTGCCCGCGGCCACGATCGTCAAGAAGTGGATGGTGTCTGCGGCTCTTAGTAGCTCTGAGCATGCCCGCGCCTGCTGCGGCGTATTTTCGCCGGGCGGACGGAGGAGCGATACCGCGAGCTTCTGCAAAATGGCCACCCGCCCCCCGTTGGAGCATTGAATCGATCTGAGGCACAGGCGCGCGCGGGGCGCGCGAAAAAGAGCTCTTGGGCTGTCGGGCTAGTTAGGGTTTCGGGCTGCAGGAGCCTAGGACCCGCTCTGCTGCCCGGTTGACGGTGCGGGCTGCGTATGTGGGATCGCGGTCTGATCGCGCGGCACGGAGCCACGATTCGATCACGGCTGGCGTCACGCCGGCTCGAAGGGCAACGCAGACAGCAAGCCAGTCGACCTCGCTCTCGCTGGCTCTTTGATGATCGCGCAGTCCTGCTCGAAGCTGATCGGCGACACGGCGGCGGGCGTAGGCGCGCAGACCATCGAGCTCACGAAACTCGCTCGGATCCGGGTTCGCCGCTTGCGGCGTTTCTCGCGGCACCGCCCCCGGCGCGGCGGGCTGTGCCTGTGTCCGCTCTGCCTGCATCACCTGCGTCAGAAGATCACCGGCCAAGGGCGCAACCAGTCCGGGACGGGCAGAAATGAGGCGAACGAAGGGGTAGCGGTCGCGATTGCAATAGGCCGGCTTTCTGTTCGTGAAACCGACCAGGCGTCCCGGCTGGGAGGGTGAGGATGCCCGCGGATCTGCGTTGAACCGTTCGATCAGCACACGGATTGCAGCACGCGCCACTGGAGGCGCTAGATGCTGCCCCACGGGGATCAACCGTACCCACGCTTGGTAGTTGTCAGGCGATGTCTCGACGACGGCTGCGGGATCCAGGCCTTCAACCCCGAGCTTGTGAAGCGCGGGGCGATCGAGGTCGTCCAGCAAAAGGATGCCTGGATGCTGATCGCTACTGGGGCCGCTGACGCGCACATAGATGTGGCTGCCACTAACATTGGCGGCTGCAGCCCGCGGCAGCGCCGCCATAAACTCTGGTATTGCGAGACCGTCGAGCCAGATTGCATATCCGCGGCTTGAATCTTTTGCCTTTTTGACCATGCCGAGGCTCAGGCGCGCGACAGCCAGCGCCTTCCAGAACTCCTGAATCGCTCGCAGACTGGCGGGATGCATCAGACGGCCAAGCCCGGGATGCGCTTGGTCAGCAGATGCTGGTAACGCGTGATCGCTCGCGCCAAATATGAGAGCGGCTGATTGGACCAGGCTGGCTGAACGGGCTCACCAAACGCATCCAGCACAACGAGCGCCGCATCGGCGCAAACCAGCGCCGAAACCTCCATCTCGATCATCACCAGCCCACGCGCCGCATGCCGGTTGAGCCGACCGCTGGCAGCCTGCTGCTCAAGGTCGCGATAGTCGGCCGGATACTCGATCAGAGGGTAAGCCAGACCGGTGGCAGCTGCGATCAGCACCTGCCGGGCAAGCGCTGATGTCGGCTTCGCCGCGTGGTGCTGACGTGCCAGTTCGAGATCGGCCAAGGCTTCCTTATTGAGCGCGAGCGCGGCCCGCACCTCGATGATGATATCGATCAGCGTGTGCCGCGAGGATGTCGCGGCTGTGACGTCCATGTCTATGTCGTCGGGGGGAGCGAACTCGTCACCCGACCAGTTACCGAAATCCTGCCCGCTCATGGGGTGCACCTCCATTTCGAGGCGATGGTCGCGCGGACGGATGAAAGTCACGAATGCGGCGCGGGCCCCGTCGCCGAACAGTCGAATGCATGCGGGCTTCTGGCTTTCGTCGGCGCGCCACATCTTCGCATTCATGGGCTCAGCCAGCCGTGCATTTGATATCCGCGCGCTTCGCGCACTCCATCAAATGCCGCTGGTCAGGGGGGCATGCCCCCCCGTGAACCCCCAGACACGAATGCGAGGCTGAAATGGGGCGTTCAACGCGGTCTGGGTCGAATGTGCGGGTCAAAACGCGCGCGGTCCTCGTGCGGCTTGTGGAGGCGCGCGAAGCCACGCTGCGAGAGCACGCAGCCAAGCGCGGCCTCTCCGCTGCCGCGCTCGTGCGCTACCTCATCGATACCGAGCTTGCCGCTGGCACGGCGGCAGCGTCCCGAAACCACGAACCTCCCGCCAGGCGTTTGGAGCCTGACGATGCCGCTGGCCTGCGAGCTCTTGCGATCGCAGTCGCGCGGGCCACGGGGGTTCTCATCATGACGGCCCAAGCCCTACGCAAGTGTCATTCGGCCCCTGAGCTGTACCGAGAGACTGAGGCCCAACTGGCCGAATTCCAGTCGCTGCTAGCGCCGATCAAACGCGCACTTGAGCACCTCGATCCATGATCGGCAGTATCAACACATCCGCAGGAGGGCACCGGCTTGCTCTGCATCTCGACAACCGCGCTACCAATGAAACGGTGCGCGTCACGCGAATCCAGGGGCTTGTTTCACAAACGATCGCCGAGGCTATGGCCGAGCTACAGAAGCTGGCGAAGGGTGCGCGCGCCGGTCATCCACTCGTTCATGCAGTTGCCAGCCCCCATCTCGAACTGACCGAAACGCAATGGGAAGATCACTGGAGCGAGATCGATTCCGAGTTCGGCCTCTGCGCACAGCCATTTGTCGAGGTCGAACACCGAAAGATCGGACTGGGCGGTCGCGTGGCTCCTCACCGGCACCGAATCTACCTCCGGATCCAGGTCGACAGACGCGCCATTCCCATCGCCCACGCAGCACCGCGCTGCGAGAAGGTATCTCGGATCACTGAATTTGCGGTCGGCGAGCCGGCCGTCAGCGGACGCTTTAACCGGACGGTCATCGCCGCACTCCGTCGTGAGGGCCGTCACAACGTCGCCGATCATCTCGTATCGCTGGGGTTCGATCGCGTCGCACGGCCCGTTGCGGCGTCGTCCAGCGAGCGACAACAGGCCGAGCGCAATCAGGATCTGGCTGCCGATGAAGTTTGGGCTCGCGCCTGGCGAGCCTGGATGCAAAGCCACGACGCGGTCGGCTTCATCGAGAACCTGCAACGGGAGCACCTTCTCGTCGCTCAGGGTGACAAGGGACCAGTCGTGGTGTCGCCAGGTGGCAGCGTCGCATCATTGAGGCGCGCGGTTGCGAACGGTGCAAGCCGGGCGGGCGCCGCCAAGCCGCGTCAGAAAGACATCATCGATCGGCTCCGCAATCTGGAATTGCCGACGCTTCAAGATGCCCGCCGCACCCTGCCAGCCACGTTCGATCCGGGAATTTGCGGGCATGTGGGCGACAACCGTTGGCCCTTGCATTCTTCGCAGTCCACCGTCGTGGAGCGGTCGAGCGAGGTGCAGGACCCACCGGTGCTCGTCGGGGCATCGGTAGTACCCGAACCAGAGCCCGCTCCGATTGCCCCGTCCCCTGCGCAGCAAGCTGCACTCGACCATTTCATGGACATGCTCTCGGGTGGGGCTGCACTTGCAGTCCGGGCCGCCCGAGAGGATGCCGCCGCCAAAGCGAAGCTCGAACTGAACAGGATCCGGCAGAACGAGGCTCGCAAGCGTGTCCAAGCCGACGTCAAGAAGGCCATCGCCCAGGTCAATGACCTAGAAGCTCCGACCCTGAGCGTGCCGTCATGGCGTGACAGTTACAAGGCAGAGCTCGCGGGCCTGCCTGCCGATCTCGGCGCACTTATTCGGTGGGTCGAGCGGCGCGACTCTAAAAAGACGATCATTCACCTAGCGAACAAGGAACTGGTTGAGACCTCGCCGGGCTCAGCAATCTCGACAGGGCAATCGGCCGCCGCCACTGCCATCATGATCGCGCACGCTCGCAAGATGGGCTGGCCATCTGTTCACATCAGCGGCGGCACAGCGCAATGGCGAACCATGACTGCCAGGCGCCTCGTTCGCGCCGGAGTAGCTGTCGCGAATTCGGAGCTTCAGAAGATCGCCGCAGAGGAAGCTGCCGCAGTCAGCCGAGCCAAGCGCATCATCACACGCTGGAAGCGCGCAAGGCAGTTGCTGAACGAGGAACCCGACGATCAATACGCGCGACGTGCGTTTCTCGCGATGCTGCAATTGCTGCGAGCGGAGCCGCTCGGTCGCGAACTGATGCCACGGCGGGACCGCTTCATGTTGGATTTCGACCTCGCTCAACTTGAGAAGCGCGAGTACCTGTTGGAAGGTACGAGTCTTTCGATCGAGCAGTTCGAGACATATGCCTTAGGGTTGACAGACGTGGACAGGGATATGCCCCTCGCGCGAACATTCTAGCGCGGCCTGCTCACAACAATCGCCTTGCCAGAGGCTAAAGTCTAAGTACTCGTCCATGATGCGTGGCCTGCGGCCAGGTACAAGAACGCCATTCCGGTCGCCCGCGATGGATGTCGATCGAAATTCCGTGTCGACCCTCGAGGCGCGTTAACGCTGTTATTCATATTAGATTGCCTGCAGCAGCAGCCTATATGAGAATCTATGTCTTGGTTCGGGCATCTCGCCCGAATCGAGGCGGCCGCCGGCTCGTTTGCAGACGAATCCGACGGCCTGACCACTCTGTATCGGCGAAGGATACATCATGGCTGAGCCTTACTACCACGGCGCCCCCGGCGTCGAGCAATACCCTGTGCGTCGATCAAACGAGCAGGTCCCGCCGAATTCCGGCTTTGCGTCGCCGCAGCATGTAAGCTTTGCGGTTCCGCGGCAGACCCAGATCATCGTGCCTCTGATCTTCGTGCCGCGGCTCTACATCGGTTCGCCCGCTGAGATCGCGGGTCTGCTCTCGGCTCCCGCGCTTCAAGCCGCTGGCGCCTATCTCTTCCTGCGCCCGGCGACGCCGCTCGACCGCGCCGAAATTCGAATCGGCGAAGGCCGCAACGTGGCGATGCGCTTGCAACAGAGTATCGACGGCTGGTTGCATGCCGGGTTTTCGGTGGCGATCATCATCGCTTGCGACCATCCGGGATTCTCTAAGGAGCTCGCCGAGACCTTGGAATTGAGGCTGACGTCGCGTGTCGAAAGCACCGGCCACATCAAGGTCCTGCGCGATCGTGCGCCCAAGGTCCGTCATCTTTCGGTCGGCGAACACCGCGCGGTCGACGACATGCTGGGGGTTGTGACGCAGGAACTGGAGCGGCTCGGGCTCAGCTTCCTTTCTCCGAGGCGGGTGGCTGTTCAGCAGACTCAGAAGCCGTTCGTGGCGGCGGCGCCCAAGGGCCGCGATCTGGTCAGCGCGATGCTCGGACGTTTGGACCGGACCCGCCCTCCCTCTTTCGTGACTGCACCGCCTCTGCGCGCTCAGGAGATGGTTCGCCACAAGCCGTGCCAGACTCCCTGGCAGGCTCAGCACTACGTTCTGCACTATGACGGGCTGCAGGGCGCGCTGCAGAAGCGTGGCCCCCAGCGCTTCGAGATTGCGGCTGGCACGCAGGTGTCGCCGGCAGAGGTGCCGGCGCTCGCGCAGAAGTACCGCGCGATCCGCAAGGACCTGCTCGCGGAGGGCTTGATTGGCCCCGACCGCGAGCGTGGCGAAGGCCTCCGCGTGCTGCGCCCGATCGTCGTTAAGTCCGGCGCCATCGCAGCTGCCATTGTCAGCGGGTCCACCAAGTCGTCGACCCGCGTCTGGCGCCCGGCCTGAGATTAGGTCGCGCTCCTCCAAGCCATTCCCTTTCTTCCGCCATTGACGTCGCCACAGCCCATGGGGCAGCCGGCGCAAAGGAACCCCCATGTCCGAACACTTCGAGGATTTCACTCTCCCCGCTGTCTGCCTGACCTGCACACCGCCTCATTGGTGGGGCGCACTTGCTCCAGAAGACTGGACCCCTGATGCCCGCTGGGGCCTGTCAGATCGCGTCCTCGAGCCGCTCGAACTGTTGTTTGACCGCCGTTGGTCGCAGGCCCGGGCCGGCGACGCTGCCGCCGCCATCGCACTCTCGATGGAGTACGATCGCGACGAGGTGCACCCGGCGCTTCGCAGCGCGATGATGTCCGTGCTGGTCGCCAACGCCCTGCTTGGATCGCCGGCGGCCCGGGTCGTCCTGATCCACATCCTGTCCAGACGGAGCCGCCACAATGCATCCTTTGACCACGCCCTTCAGGGCTGGGTGAGGCTGGACCGCGTTCTCAGCGTTGACGCAGCCAAGCCAGTCGCGGCGTACGACGAGGCCGCCGCTGCCGCCTCCTGCAGCACGTCGAACTGAGCGGGGCCGCGTGATGAACGACCTAGAAGATTTCGACTTGGACGTGAGCATCGGTTCCGCCAACGATGCGGCCGAGGCCGACCGCGACGATCCCATTGCCAATCTGCCCCGCCTGATCAGGCTCGGCCTCGGGACCACGGGCGGCCGCAAGCTCGTTCGCGAGCGTGTCGCCGCCGAGATCATGGAACTCGCTCCGGAGATTAAGCCCAAGATTGAGGCCTGGCTCTCGAAGCCCGGCGACGCACCAATGAACGCGCTGGTGAAGCGCCTCGATCTGATGAGCGTTCAGAACGACCAGCCCGTGTTGAAAGCCCTTGCCAATGGGGTGCTGATGATCTCGTTGACGCCGTTCACCCGCCATCGCAACGGCCACGCACGCGTCGCTCTGGCACTGAAGCTGGCATATGATGGATTGCCATTCGACCTGGACCTGGAAATCAGGTCCGAGGCCGCGAAGCTGCTGATCGGCTGGTCGATGGTTGCGGGAGGAGCCTATACTGCGACGCGCTATTCGCATGCGATCGACATGTGCCCGTCCCTCGCACGCTCTGCTTTCGAAGACATGACCAACCTGATCTTCAAGGATGCGAAAGAAAAGGCTGAACAGATCGCCAGCAAGGGGCCGGCAGCGGGCGGCCTCGCCAAAATCGCTGGATCGAAGTCCCTGCGGATGATTCCGGCCGGCCATCTCCTGGTCTGCTCACAGCCGACCGGACACAAGGCTGCGGGTTTGATTACGGGTATCGCGCACATCGTGGGGCAGCCCGTCCCCCTCGTCAGTACGCCCGATCTGGCGCAGGTCAGACGCGAGCTCACCGGGGAGTTCCCGCATCTCGTCCCGACGATCGACCGTCTACTGTCCGAGCTGGTGGGGCGGGAGTTCGTGAGCTTCAAGCCGCTGGTCCTGGTGGGGCCACCCGGTGCCGGTAAGTCGCGACTAGTCCGTCGGCTGGCGGAGGCACTGCGCATCGGAGTATGGCGCACGGCCGCGTCGACCGCCGACGGCGGAGCCCTCGGCGGTACCGACAGGCGCTGGTCTAGCACCCAGCCATGCCACCCACTTCTCGCGATCGCGGCAAGCCGCCATGCCAACCCCATTGTCATGCTGGACGAGATCGAGAAGGCGCCAACCAGGAGCGATTTCGGGCGGCTTTGGGATGTGCTGCTGTCGATGCTGGAGCCCGAGACAGCAAAACGCTTCCTCGATCCATCGCTTCAGGTTGAGTGCGATCTCTCCATGGTCTCGTTCGTCGCGACAGCCAACAGCCTAGGTCCGCTGCCCGCCCCACTCCGCGACCGGATGCGCGCCATTCCAGTCCCTGAGCCCTCAGCGTCAGACCTCGACACGCTGCTGCCGATCGTAAAGAACGACGTGGCGCGCGAGCGGGGCATCGATCCGGTTTGGGTCGAACCGCTGGACGGCACCGAACTCGCGCTCATCGCCGAGCATTGGCACGGTGGTTCGCTGCGCCAGCTCCGCCGCATCGTAGAGACCGTGATGATCGCGCGCGAGGTCGACCGGACGAGGCATTAGGAAGGCGCGAGCTGCCGCTCGGAAGCAATGTCGGCGTCAATTCGCCATGCTGCCGAGCGCCAGCGCCGACATCTGTGCACTTCCAGAGTTGGCCCCTTGCTGACCTTGTGAAAGTCCGCTTCCTGGCAATCTAATTGGGATGCTGCCGGAGAAGAGGCGCAAGTTGAACGGATCGCTATGCCCTCCTGTCCGGGCTGGATGGGGCCAGATCGCGAGGCTCGACGCCCGGTTCGTCATTGATCCCAGCCCGGGTGTTACCCCCGCTTGCCTGGCTGAAAGCTGTTCCTGTCGCGACAAAACTCATTCATGTCCGGCAGATTCTCGATCACCTGCGTACCGTGCGAGCCATGGGCATCTCTGCCAGAGTTGGTGAGGTCATCCATCCGGACCGCTATCGCCAGTTCGGCGGCATACGACCTTGTATGAGATAGGGACGATGGCGTGCGTGGTCGCGTCCCTAGTGATGGTATAGGTGACGGCTATGACCGTCGCTCGCCGGCTTTAGCCCGGCTGGTCAGGCTGCGACGCTTGGCAGACTAACAAGGGGAACATCGCCGATCGGGGCGATGCTTTCCAGCGTAATGTAGCGGGCGCGCTGGACGGCCCATTCGTCGCTCTGTTCGAGCAGGATTGCGCCGATGACCTTGGTGCCGCGCTTGGTCCCGCCGTTGAGGCGCTCCAGCGGATTGGTCGGATGCAGCTTGGCGCGGTGCTGCGTCGGGAAGATCATATAGACCTGCACGTCGGTCTCGGCGACATCCATCAGTGCCGCGAGCTTGGAGGCGGTCGGCCTGAGCTGATCGGCGAGACCTTACGCCATTGCTGGCTGGCGGCCATGGCGTCGTCCTGGGCGAAGGCGGTGACGATGATCCGGTTTAGCGGACCACCACTTTCGTTCCGACCGGAACCCGGCTGTACAGAACGATCATATCTTCATTGAACATCCGAATGCAGCCGGATGAGGCTTCGGTGCCGATTGTCCAGGGCTCAGAGGTCCCATGAATCCGGTAGAGCGTGTCGCGACCGTTTTGCGAAAGATAGAGGGCGCGTGCACCGAGCGGGTTGTCGTCTCCTGGTGGGATCCGAGTTGGAATCCCAGGCGCAGCGCGCTTCATCTCGTCGGTCGGATACCAGGCCGGCCATGCCGACTTGCGACCGATGACAGCCTGCCCTTTCCAGGCACGCCCCGCTGCGCCCACGGCAATGCCGTATCGCATCGCCTCATCCCTGCTTTCGACCCAATAGAGATGTCTATCGGTCGTATTGACGACGATCGTGCCAGGCTCTTCGCCTGTCGTATTGGCGACTTTCGTCGGCAGGAATTGCGGATCGAAGCGCCCCCTGTCCACGAGCCGGACTGGAAACAGCTCGTTTGCGAACTGCTGCGACGAATGCCCTTCCGAGCGGTCATCCGTCGTCGTGCACCCGCCCGCAAGCGAGACGGCCGCCACACCGGAGAGAGCGAACAGTATCTGCCGGCGCGATGCGAGCGGCGCGTGCATCGACGGCCCTCCTAGCCCGAGGCCGGGTGAACGATCAGTCTTCATCTCACTTCGCCGCCGTTTCCTTGAGCATCGCCTTGTAGGCCACTGTCAGGCCCTTGAGAGAAACCCGGACTTTGATGCCCCGCGCCGTATCGGTTCGATAGAGCGCGAAGATCTCTTCTCCAGCCCCGCCGCCGCTCCCGATTGCGCGTCGTTCGGTGCGGGCAACCTGCAGATCGCTACGTGGCAGCAGAATCTCAACAACGCCATGTAGGGCGGTGCCGCTCCAGGCGCAGTAATTTGACGCTGAAAGCCCGCCCCGTTTGGATCGAGGCGGCTTTCATCCGTTTAGCTTCTACGCGTGTTGAACCGCTCGGGTTTTGATTCTACGGAGCGAGCGCTACCAGACGACCTTCAATCCAACCCGCCCTGAGAGGCTGTGGCCGTTGGCGTTGCCGAGAGCGAGGTTGTAGTCGCCGGAGGCGAAGACGCTGGTGTTCCTGGTGATCTGGCCGGAGACGCCGAGGCCGAACTGGGCCCAGCTGCCGCCGAGCTCGGTGTTGAGCGTCACCGGGTTGGCGCCGGAGAGGCTGGAGAAGGTGGTCTTGGCGTCGGCACCGAAGCTGTGCCAGAGATTGGCCCGGCCCCAGATCGTCAGTTTGCGGCCGTCCTCCAACGTCCAGCCCTTGGTCAGGCGGGCGCCGAGCCGGCCGTAAACGGTGTTGGTGTCGTCGTATTGAACCCGGCCGTAGCCGTCGGCGCCGCCGTCGATCGAGACCCGCTGGTAGATCACCTGCGCCTGCGGCTCGAGCGCCCAACCCTGGCCGAGCGCGATCGGATAGCCGGCCTCGAGCGAGGCAGTGAAGCCCCAGCCATCGCTCTTCAGCCGTTCGCCCAGCACCGAGTTCGCCCGGATCCGGTCGTACCAGGTGCCCTGCACGACCGCATCGACATACCAGCCCGAGGCGCCCTTGCGCGTCCAGTAGGCGCCGAGCGAGTAACCGTCCATCGAGGCAGAGCCGGCCTTGCCGCCGTAGACCGCCTTGACCTCGCTGTCGATCCGCCCTGCCCCGAGATAGACGCCGGCGATGTCGCGCGTTCCGTTGTCGTTGAGCCCGCGGTATACGTCCATGCCGATCTGCGCGCCGGCCAGACCGAAGTCGTAGGACGGGCCGTGCTTCTCGAAGCTCGAATAGCGCGAGATCATCCCCTTGCCGCCATAGCCGACCGAGCCGGTCTCGCCGAAGATGCGGGCCCAGAGCGCCTGGCGCCGCTCGCCTTCGCCCGTGGCTGCATCGGCATAATAGCCGTTCTGCTGCGCGGTTGGCGTGCAGCGGAAGCCCTTGGCCGGGTCCTTGCACCAGATCGGCCTCGCCGGCACCGGAGCGGCATAGTCCTCGCCGACGCGGTCATGGTAGGTGCCGAGCATGGCCAAGCCGAAGCGGCTGGCCAGCGCCGGCACCACCATGTCGACAGGCACCTCGACCCGGTAGTTCGGCAGCTCGACCGGGTTCGGCTCAGGCGTCGGAGTCGGCTCAGGTGTCGGCGTCGGCGTCGGCGTCGGCGAGGGCGTCTGCGAAACGGTGAGATGGGAGCGCAGGAACCAGTCATCGGCGCTGGTGCTGCCGCCACGGAAGAGCTGGTACTCGTAGGCGCCGGCGGCGGCGCGGTTGCCAAGCGTGAAAGCGTCGGTGGCAGTAGTGCCGCCGCCGGTCACCTGCACGAGCAGGATGCCATCCGCCACGGTTTGCGCGCCGGGGCCGCCGGTGTTGTTGACCAGCACCGAGGACGTGCCGCTGGCCCGGCCGCCATTGATCACCAGCAGGTTGCTCGGTGAATTGTCGGAACCGAGATAGGTGTTGAAGCCGATGCGGCTCCCGGCGCTGCCGACATAGTTGCCGACCGTCAGCGTGCTGTAGGCGCCTGTCCGCTCGACGAACTGGATCAGGCCGGCATTGCTCACCGTGGCGGTTGCGTTGGAATCCCCGGTCACGTGCCAGGCGCTGCTGGCGTCGATCGCGACATTGGTCGCATTCCGCGCCAGGCCGGTCCAGAGGCTGCCCTGCGTCAGCGCCACGTCGGTGGTGTTGCCGGCATCGGCCAGCAGGTCGCCCGTCCATTGCGAGGTGGTCAGGGTGGCGGTCGCGGTATTGCCCGGGCCGGTCAGCACCAGGTTGCCGGTCCAATTGCTGTTGCCGAGGTTGTAGGTCAGGGTCGAGGGATCGACGAGAATATCGCCGGTGAGAGCCGGAATGCCGCTGATGTTCAGCGTCAGGTTGCTCGGCGTTCCAGCCGCATTCTCGGTCACCTGCGCCAGCAATAGCCGGCCGTTCACGACGCCCGGGTTGATGGTGCCGCCACTGATCGAGACGGTACCGGTGCCGCCCTCGGCCCGGACGATCGCGCCGTTGACGGCGCTCAGGCTGCCGCCGGTGACCGACACGGTGCTCGGCGTGCTCCCGGCGATATAGATCGCCGAGGATCCGGCGCCGCCTGCCGCGACCGCGGTACCGGAAGCGGCGAGCATGCCGCCATCGATCGCGGCGATGCTATGCGCCCCACTGCCGCCGGTGTTGACCGAGCCGCCGGCGATCTGGACGGCGCCGGCATTTCCCGCCCGGACGCCGAAGGCGCCGGCGCCGGCAGTGGTGACGGCCGAACGCGTCAGGGTGATCGTGCTGCCAGCATCCTGCGCAGAGGCGCCGAAGGCGTTCTGCCCCTGCGTGGCGACCGTCGCATCCGCCGCGGCGATCGTGCCGCCCGCCATTGCGTGCACGCCGATGGCGTTGATGTTCATGGTGTTGACCGAGCCGCCGGC
>SCMY01000009.1 GCA_005502805.1 Rhizobiales bacterium 2SD
TCCTATGAAGCGCAGTAGAGCGGCCCCGCCAGCGGCGGCGCCGTCTCGATGGCCGGTATATAGGGCGACCCCGCTTCTCCTGTCAACACAGCAGATGAAAGTTTTTCGACAAAAGTGGATTTTGATCGAGAAACACAGCGTTTCCAACGGCTTAGACTTTAACTGGCAAATGGACCCAGGCAAATCGGCTCTTTTCCCGGCCAGATTGCAGCTATCGCCCTCCCGCTCCGTGCCTGCACCAACCGGCACGATCAGCCTGCTCCGGGCTTGTTCGTCGCGCTCCGCGTGCGCATACCCGATCATGATGGGCTTCCGGCCCAGGGCCCTGCCCGTCACGGAGCGGTTCGCGCGATGAGCAATTCCCTCCTCTATCTCTCGCACGAGGACGTCCGCGCCTGTGCGGCAACGCCAGGCGAGGCGCGCGAGGCCGTGCTGCGGGCCTTCCGTGACCATGCCGCCGGCCGAAACCGGAGCCTGCCAAAAAGCGCGCTCGCGCTCGGCCCCGGCCATGCCTTCCAGGCGATGACGGCCGCTTCGGAGGCGCAAGCGATCGCCACGGTGAAATGGGTCGCCTCCGCGCCGTCGCAGGCGGGCAGCAGCGTGCCGAGCGTGAGCGCGCTGATCTGCGTCAGCGACTATGCCACGGGCACTCCACTCGCGATCCTCGACGGCGACGAGATCACGCTGGTGCGGACCGCAGCCATGTCGGCCGCCGCCGCCTCGCTGCTTGCGCCGCCGGATGCACGCACGATCGGCTTCGTCGGCTGCGGCCTGCAGGCCCATGCCCATCTTGCCGCCTTCCACGATCTCTATCCCAATCTTTCGACGGCTCTGATGCTGAGCCGGAGCCGAAGTTCGGCCGAACGCCTGGCTGAGGCTGCCGCAGCACGGCGCCTCGCCACCGAGATCGTCGACGACGCCGATGCGCTCCTCGGCCGAGCCAACCTCGTCATCTCCATGGTGCCGGCAGCACCGGGCCTGCGCCCCTTCCTCGACGCCAGGCGGATGAAGGGCGCGGCCTTCGCCGCCGCCGTCGACACCGGCCGCAGCTGGCGGCCGGAGGCCCTGCCCGCCTTCGACCATCTGGTCACCGACAGCCTCGCCCAGTCGCAGGCTCCCTATGATGTCGACGGACAGCCGGTCACCGGCGTCCGCTTCAGCCATGATCTCGCCGGCCTTTCGCAGACGCCACTTGCCGATGCCGGGGCGAAGCGTTCGCTGTTCTGCTTTCGTGGTTTTGCGCTCGCGGATCTCGCACTCGCGCATCTCGTCCTGAAAAAGGCGCATGCAGCCGGGATCGGAACACTCCTGCCACGCTAGCAACCCTGCCATGCGCCGGCTTTCCCTTCGCGCACAGGAAGCCTACCTTCCCTGGTATCGCAGCGGTCCGGATAGGCGAAGACGATGACGAAGGGTTCCGATCTCCTGGTGGCGGCCCTCGAAAATGAAGGCGTCGATCGTATTTTCGGCGTTCCCGGCGAGGAGAACCTTGACGTCGTCGAGTCGCTCCGGACCTCGAAGATCGAGCTCGTCCTGACCCGGCACGAGCAGGCCGCAGCCTTCATGGCGGCGACGCATGGCCGCCTGACGGGGCGCCCCGGCGTCTGCATCGCGACGCTCGGGCCGGGCGCACTCAACTTCTCGACCGGCGCGGCCTATGCCCATCTCGGGGCCATGCCGATGATCCTGATCACCGGCCAGAAGGCGATCATGAGCGCCAAGCAGGCGCGGTTCCAGATCGTCGACGTCGTCGCCTCGATGAAACCGCTGACCAAGATGACCCGGCAGATCGTCAGCGCCGCCAGCATCCCGGCGGTGGTGCGCGATGCCTTCCGCGTCGCGATGGAAGAGCGGCCCGGCCCGGTCCATCTCGAATTGCCGGAGGACATCGCCGGCGAAGAGATCGCCGATGTGCCGCTGATCCCGGTGCATCCGCTGGATCGGCCGATCGCCGATCCAAAGGCGGTCGCCCGCGCCGCCGAGATGATCCTCGCCGCCAAGCGGCCGCTGATCATGATCGGCGCCGCCGGCAACCGGCCGCGGCTGGTCGAGCCGCTCTCCGATTTCGTGCGGCGGGTGAAGCTGCCCTTCTTCAACACCCAGATGGGCAAGGGCGCCGTCACTGGTGGCTCGAACCTCTATATCGGCACAGCCGCCCTGTCCGAGGGCGACTATGTCCACCAGGCGGTCGAGCGGGCCGACCTGATCATCGCTATCGGTCACGACACCGTCGAGAAGCCGCCCTTCCTGATGAAGAGCGCCGGCGGGCCGAAGGTGATCCATGTCAGCTACCAGTCGGCGACGGTCGAGCAGGTCTACCATCCCGATGCCGAGGTCGTCGGCGACATCGGCGCGACCGTCACCGCGCTGGCAGACCTGCTGGGCGGCCGGCTCGAAGCCGATCCGGTCATGCTGGAACTGCGCCAGAAGATCCTCGCCCATCTCAACGACCGGGCCGAGGAGGACCGTTTCCCGATCACGCCGCAGCGCATCGTCCATGACATCCGCGCGGTGATGCCGGAGGACGGCATGGTCTGCCTCGACAACGGCATGTACAAGATCTGGTTCGCGCGGAACTACCGCACCCATGTCGCCAACACGCTGCTGCTCGACAATGCGCTGGCGACGATGGGCGCCGGCCTGCCCTCGGCGATGATGGCGGCGATGCTGCATCCGAAGCGCCGGGTCATGGCGGTCTGCGGCGATGGCGGCTTCATGATGAACAGCCAGGAGATGGAGACCGCCGTCCGGCTCGGCCTCAGCCTCGTCGTCGTCGTCCTCAACGACAGCGCCTATGGCATGATCCGCTGGAAGCAGGCAGTCGATGGCTTCCAGGACTATGGCATGAGCTTCGGCAACCCCGATTTCGTCGCCTATGCCAAGGCCTATGGCGCCAAGGGTTCGCGCGTCGGCTCGGCCGCCGAGCTGGTGCCGTCGCTGGAAGCCGCTTTCAAGGGCGGCGGCGTCCATCTCGTCGAGGTGCCGATCGACTATTCGGAGAACACCCGCGTGCTCGTCGAGGAGCTGCGCAACAAGACGCCGGATATCGAGCTGGCCTGACCCGAGACCAAGCGAAGGAGATCACCATGCTGCAGGTCGTGCAGGCCTATGATCGCGCGCCGATCGAGGAGATCGCCACCGACGATGCCGCGGCGCTCGAAGCCAAATTGCAGGCGGCCGACAGGGTCTTCCGCGATCGCGATCACTGGCTGAAGCCCTATGAACGGATCGCGATCCTGCGCAGGCTTGCCGAACTGCTCTCGGCCAAGCGCGATCATTTCGCCCGCCAGATCGCACGCGAGGGCGGCAAGCCGCTGACCGACGCCATCATCGAGACGACGCGCGCCATCGACGGCATTCACAACGCCGCCGACGAACTCCGGAATTTCGGCGGACGCGAGATCCCGATGGGGCTGACCCCCGCCGCTGTGAACCGCTGGGCCTTCACCACCAAGGAGCCGATCGGCGTCGTTGCGGCGATCTCGGCCTTCAACCACCCGCTCAACCTGATCGTCCATCAGGTCGCGCCGGCAATCGCCGTCGGCTGCCCGGTGATCATCAAGCCGGCGAGCACGACGCCGCTCTGCTGCCGCGATTTCGTCGCGCTGGTGCATGAGGCAGGCCTGCCGGAGGCCTGGTGCCAGATGTTCATGCCGGAGACGAACGAGCTCGCCGAGGCGCTCGTGACCGACAAGCGCATCGCCTTCCTCAGCTTCATCGGCTCGGCCAAGGTCGGCTGGTACCTGCATTCCAAGCTGGCGCATGGCGCGCGCTCTGCGCTGGAGCATGGCGGGGCCGCCCCGGCGATCGTCGATCGCAGCGCCGATCTCGACAGGATCATCGAGCCTTTGGTCAAGGGCGGCTACTACCATGCCGGCCAGGTCTGCGTGTCGACGCAGCGCATCTACGTGCATGAAGCGATCGCCACAGCCTTCACCGAGCAACTGGTGGCGCGCGTCGCCAAGTTACGGACCGGCGATCCCACCTTGAAGGAGACCGAAGTCGGCCCCCTGATCCTGCCCAAGGAAGCCGACCGGGTGGCGAGCTGGATCGACGAAGCCGTGAAGGGCGGCGCAACGCTGGCGATCGGCGGCAAGCGGCTCTCGGAGACGACGCTGGAGCCGGCCGTGCTGCTCGATCCCGCCGCCGACGCCAAGGTCTCGCAGCTCGAGGTCTTCGGCCCGCTGGTCTGCGTCTACAGCTACAGCAAGCTCGACGACGCGATCGCCCGGGCCAATTCGCTCAATGTCGCCTTCCAGGGCAGCGTCTTCGCCCAGGACATCGATATCGCCCTGCAGGTCGCAAACCGGCTCGACGCCTCCGCTGTGATGGTCAACGACCCGACCGCCTTCCGCACCGACTGGATGCCCTTCGCCGGGCGCAAGGAATCCGGCTACGGCACCGGCGGCATCCCCTTCACCATGCGCGACATGACGCAGGAGAAGATGATCATCCTGAATCGGCGCTGAGGCGGCGCTCAGCGCTTCAGCAGCAGCCTGACCTTGGCGAGCGCCGACTCCTGCTCCTCGTGATAGTCTATGAGGCTGCGGAAGCGACCTTCCGCATCCATCAGATAGACCGAGGCGGTGTGGTCCATGGTGTAGCCGTCCTGCGTCGGGATGCGCTTGGCATAGGCCTTGTACGCTTTCAGCGCCGCATCGACCTCGGCCTGCGTGCCGGAGAGCCCGACGATGCGCGGATCGAAGGATTGCAGATAGAGCGCAAGCTGCGACGGCGTATCGCGCTCGGGATCGACCGAGACGAAGAGCACGTTGAGCTCGTCGGCCTCGGAGCCGAGCTTGCCGAGCAGGGTGGTGAGCTCGAACAGCGTGGTCGGGCAGACCTCGGGGCAATGGGTGAAGCCGAAGAAGACCAGCGTCGGCTTGCCGAGATAGTCGGCCTGCGAGACCTTGCGGCCGGTATGATCGGTCGAGGTGAAGGGACCGCCGACATCGGCCAACGGCGTCGAGACGGCCGCGCCGGAGCCGGGCCTGCCGGGACCGTCGACGCGCCACCAGCCGAGCGTGATCGCAGCGGCAGCGAAGGCCACGAGGACGACGGCGGTCCAGGCGCCGTAACGGATGATCTTGAGGATCGGCATGGCGCTTTGTCTGGCGGCCGGCTTGCCCGGCGTCAACGCGACAAGATCGACCCGGTCGCCGATGCCTGCTGCGGCTCATCGTCGCCACCGCCATAAGGATCGGCCAGCGCCGCCTGCGGTGCACTGATCTCGACCTTGCCGGCGACCATGGTCTGCATCCGCTCCGGCCCGATATTGCGCAGGAGCTTGCGGAAGCTCTGGTGCATGCCGCCATCCATCAGCGCATAGCTCATCGCCGGCGTGCTGCCGGTGAGCTCGGCGATGCGAGCCTGATCGCGCTCGCTGCGAGCGGCGACCAGCGGCGCGACCTCGGGATCGGTCTCATAGGCCGGGCACGGCGCGCCGGGGACGAAAGCCGAGGCGTCCCCCGCCGGGTTGAAGACGTAGCGGCCGCCACAAGTGGCGAGCCGGGGCGGCTGGCGCGTCGCCTCGAAATGATCCGAGCCTTCCTTGAGATTGCGCCAGAAGGCGATGTTCGGATTGCTGCGATGGCGCGCCATGTTCTCCGGCGTCATCCGGAACGGAAAAGCCTGGACTTGGAAACTGCGCTGTCCGCCGGCAAAGGCTTCGCGCGCGAGGCCGTAGAGCTCAGTGACGCCGTCATCGGTCATGGCGTAGCAACCGGCCGAGGTGCAGGCGCCATGGATCATCAGCGCCGAGCCGGTATAGCCCTGCGCCTTCTCCAGCGCGTTCGGGTAGCCGAGATTATAGGACAGATAGTACTGCGACTTCGGATTCATCAGCTCCGGCGTCACCGTATAGAAGCCCTCCGGCGCCTGCCGGTCGCCCTCGCGCTTCTTAGGGCCGAGCTGGCCGGACCAGCGGCACATCGGATAGGTCTTGAGCAGGGCGTATTGGCCGGAGCGGTTGCGCTTCCAGACCTCGAGCTCGCTCTCTTTCTTGTAGAGGCGCACCACGATCGGATCGGCCTGGCTCATGCCCTTGCTCGACATCTGCGAGACGAGTGCAGCCGGCAAAGGCTGGTTGCCGCGGCCATCACCCTCCATGCCGACGCAGGACGACAGGGCAAGAGCAGCGACGCCGAGCAGGGCGAAGCGCCGGAGGCGCTGGAAGAGAGAGCGGTCGGACATGGCTAAAATTATCGGCGTCTGGCGCTAACGACTCATGAACGGGCTTCGAGCCCGCGCGACCCTGCAACCTCAGGCCGGTCGAGGTTCAATTGACGTTTTCGTGAACGGCGCCCCTCGCTCCCCGTGCTCCCGGCCCTTGAAGCTCTAGTGGCTTCAGGTCGCAGAACGGCGGCGAAAGGGGAATCACGCCATGCTCGACCGCCGCCTCGCTCTGCAATCCCTCGCCTTCGGGTTCGCCGGTTCATTGTCCCTGCCCGCGCTCGCACAGGCGCCGACTGCCCTGCTCGACCCCGGCCCGTTGCCGGAAAAGGTCTTCGGCGTGGCGGAGGCGCCGGTGACGGTGATCGAATACGCCTCGCTCACCTGCCATCACTGCATGAATTTCCACATGAAGACCTGGCCGGAGTTCAAGGCGAAGTACGTCGATACCGGCAAGGTGCGCTTCATCATCCGCGAATTCCCGCTCGATCCGCTGGCGATGGCCGGATTCATGCTCGCCCGCTGCGCCGGCGAGGACAAATGGTACCCGGTCGTCGACATGTTCTACCGGACGCAGGAAGGCTGGGCCCATTCCGACAAGCCGCTGGACGGGCTGACCCAGGCGATGCGCCAGGCCGGCATGGGCAAGGACGGCGTCGAGGCCTGCCTGAAGCGCGAGGACGTCTATCAGGGGATCAAACAGGTCTCGGAGCGCGGCAAGGGTTTCGGCGTCGACTCGACCCCGACCTTCTTCGTCAACGGCAAGAAGGAGGTTGGCGCGCTCTCGCTCGAACAGTTCGATGCGATCCTGACGCCGCTGCTGACCGGGCGGTGATACGGTCATGGCGAGATCGCGAAACGTCGCGCTTGCAGTATCCCTGATCGCGCTGGCGATCCTGTTCTATGCCGTCACCGTCGTGCGGATGCGCGAGAGCGAGGATCGCCGGCATCAGAGCGATCCCCAGGCGCATTCGGCGCCGGCCGAGCCTGCCAGCCCGAAGCCCTGAAGCGTCAGGCCGAGCGGCCGATGGCGCGCTTGGCCGTCTCGACCGCGCCGGCGCATTGCGGTGCGATCTCGACCAGCACGACATCCGGGCTCGCCGTCCCCGTCCAGAAGCGAACGACCTGGACCACGGCCCAGCCCGGGTTCTCACCAACGCGCGTCACGATCGTCGGCGCCGCAGCGCGGGCGCAGGTCGCGACCTTTTCGGCGCTGTCGCGGGGAATGCCGAGAGCCCCGAGCTGGCGGGTGATGGCTCCCTGGATCGGATCGAGGATCAAGAGCGAGACCAGAGCGGCGATGAACGATTCCATGGTTCGGCTTTCAGCTTCTGCCTGTGTCGGAATTGCGGTGGCTCAGAGGCGCTGCTCGTGACCGTCGGTGCGCCGGATCGTCTCGTCCTCAATCTGGATCGTGGTGTGCTTCAGCTCGAACTCGTCGGCGAGCAGCCGGTTGGCCGCAATAAGCGTCTCACGCCCCTGCGCCATGTCAGCGACGACAATATGCGCGCTCATCGCATCGAGGCCGGAGGTCAGCGTCCAGACATGCAGGTCGTGGACGGCGGTGACGCCGGGCAGCGCCAGCAGCGACTTCTCCAGCAGCGCGATATCGACCTCCGGCGGCGTGCCTTCCATCAGGATATGGACGGCCTGCTTCAGCAGGATCCAGGTTCGCGGCACGATAAACAGGCCGATGCCGGCGCCGACGATCGGGTCAGCGAGCCGCCAGCCGGTCGCCATCACGATCACGGCCGCGATGATGACGCCGAGCGAGCCGAGCATGTCGCTCAGCACCTCGAAATAGGCACCCTTGACGTTGAGGCTCTCGGAGGAGCCGCCGGCGAGCAGCTTCATGCTGATCAGGTTGACGATCAGCCCGACCACCGCGACGGCAAGCATCGGCCCGCCGAGGATCGGCGGCGGATTGAGGAAGCGCTGATAGGCCTCGTAGAGAATATAGAGCGTCAGCAGCAGCAGGACGACGGCGTTGGCGAGCGCCGACAATATCTCCATGCGGACATAGCCATAGGTCCGCTGCGGCGTCGCCGGCTTCTCGGCGAAGCGGATCGCAACCAGCGCCAGGGCAAGCCCCCCGGCATCGGTCAGCATATGCGCCGCGTCGGCGAGCAAAGCGAGGCTGCCGGTCCACAAACCGCCGATCACCTCGGCGAGCATGAAGGAGAAGGTGAGCCCGAAAGCCATGGCGAGCCGCGACTTGTGTCGCCCCGCCGCCGTGCCGGCGCTACCGCCATGCGAATGTCCGGCGCCCATCAGGATGCTCCGCTCATCGCTCACCGCTCCCAGTGTCAGGCATGGTCGGCGTGCTCCGGCTGCCCCAGGTTTTCGATCTGCACATCGGCCCTGACCCGCCCGGCTCGCTCGAAGACGAAGATCACCGGGATCGCGGTCCCCGGCTCGACCGCCTGTCTCAGTCCGACCAGTGTGATCTGTCGCGCGCCCGGCCGGAACGAGACCTTGCTGTTGCCGGGAATGCCGAGTTCGTCGAGCTCGCGCGGCCGGACGATGCCGGAACTGGTGTCGAGCTCCTTCATCACCGCCTCCTGCGCCAACGGCGTCTCGATGGCGATCAACCGGTCGAACACCCGCCCGCCATTCTCGAAGCTGGCATAGATCGGATACTGTTCGCCGGCCCGGGCCGCACCGCGGGCCCAGGGGTGGATCACGCCGATATCGGCCCGCTTCGCCACCGGCTCGACATGAGCGAGCCCGAAGGCCAGGAACAGTCCGAGCCCGATCGCCGCGACCACGCCGAGCCGAACCAGCGCACCACTCGACAGGAAACGCGGCACCGACGACGCCGCGCTCAGGCCTTGGCCCAGTCGTTTCAACCAGCGGCGGCTCATCGGGCGATCTCCGGCTGCTTGGCCGCATCCGTCCGGTTCATCATCGGCAGCGCAGCCAGCAGCATCAGCACCACGCCGAAGGTCAGCGCGATGTCGGCGCCGTTGAAAGTCGGCCAATGCCAATCGCCCCAGTGCAGGTCGAGGAAATCGGTGACCGCGCCCTGGCGCCAGCGATCGAGCGCATTGCCGAAAGCTCCGCCCGCCATCAGGGCCAACCCGATCAGCTCCAGACGATGACCTGCGAACGTCGCCCAGGCCAGCAGGCCGAAGCCAGCCGCGAACTTGAACAGCCCGAGCAGGCCGGGCCAGGCTTCAAGCGTGTCGCGGAACAGGCCGAAGCTGACGCCGGTGTTGAAGCCGAGACGCAGGTTGAGGAAGGGCGTGAGCGCGATCGGCTCTGGCGGATTCAGGACGATCTCCAGCATCAGCCATTTGCTGGCCTGATCGAGCCCGGCAGCCGCCAGCGCGACGGCGGCAGCGAAGCTAAGTCTGCGTGACCAGCTCATGCCGTTTCTCCTGCAACGCCGAGCCAGCGCCGGACACGGGCCTTGTAGGCGAGATAGGGCTGGCCGAGCGAAGCAGCGAGCACACGTTCCTCGATTCCGACCTGCAGCCTGATCGCGATCAGCAGCGCCAGCGTCAGCGCCGCCTGGATCAGGCTCGGCAAGACGATGAAGAGGCCGATGAAGAGCAGGGCCTGGCCGACGAAGACCGGGTTGCGCGAGATCGCGAAGGGGCCGCTATCGACGATCGAACCCTGCTCACCCTGCGCCGCGCCGATGCGCCAGGAGGCGCCCATATAGCGTTGAGACAAAAGCGCGATGCAGGCGCCGATGACGACGAGCAGATGGCCGAGCACGTCGAACCAGGGCCCGTCCAGAGCCACCGTCAGCGGGGCGTCCTTCACCGGATTGCCGAAGGCGGCGAGCCAGAGCGGCCAGAGCACCGCCCCGGCGAAGGCGAGGCGGAAGAGCAGCGCCGGCAACGTCTGCTTCTC
This sequence comes from Rhizobiales bacterium 2SD, assembly GCA_005502805.1. Lineage (GTDB taxonomy): Bacteria > Pseudomonadota > Alphaproteobacteria > Rhizobiales > Beijerinckiaceae > Allobosea. Next base: position 10,033 of record SCMY01000009.1, read on the forward strand.
CTTGCCCTTGCCGAACAGCCAGACCGGACGGCCAGCTTCCTTCGCCAGGATCGCCGACATGGCGAGGAAGCTGACGACATAGACCACGACCATCAGATAGCTGGCGATCTCCATGCCGGACATGCGGCGCTCCTCAGCCGACCTTGCCGGCGTTGAAGCGCAGCAGGCGCAACGCGTTGGCGGTCACCAGCACGGTCGCGCCGGTATCGGCGAGGATCGCGACCCAAAGGCCGGTATAACCGAGCACGCTGGTGACGAGGAACACCGCCTTCAGGCCGAGCGCGATCACGATATTGGCGCGGATATTGCCCATCGCCGCCCGCGCCAGCCGGATCATTGCGGCGATATCGCGCACCCGGCTCTTCAGCACCGCGCCATCGGCCGTCTCGAGCGCGACATCGGTCCCCGAGCCCATGGCGACGCCGATATTGGCGGCGGCCAGCGCCGGAGCGTCGTTGATGCCATCGCCGACCATCATCACCGGCGCCTGCTGCGAGAGCGCCTTGATGGCGGTGACCTTGTCGTCCGGCATCAATTCGGCCTTGTGCTCGAGGCCGAGCGAGCCGGCGATCGCGGCGCCGGTGCGGGCATTGTCGCCGGTCAGCATCACCGAGCGGACGCCGAGCGCCTTGAGCTCGACGATGGCAGCAGCAGCGTCTTCGCGCGGCTCGTCGCGCAGCGCGATCAGACCGGCGAGCTGGCCATCCGCGATAACAGCGGCAACCGTCTTGCCGGCGGTTTCGAGCCGCTCGACCGCCTCCAGCGCCACAGCATCGAAGCTGGCGCGCTCCCTGGCATGGCGGGGCGCGCCGACGAAGATGGCGATGCCATCGAGCTCCCCGGTGACACCCTTGCCGGCCAGCGCCGCGGCATTGGAGGCGGCGCGTACGGGAATTGCGTGCGCCTTGGCGCGGGCGATGATGGCGAGCGCCAGCGGATGGCTGGACCCGGTCTCGACTGCAGCCGCCAACTCGACAACCTTGCGCTCCTCATAAGCGAGCGTGACCACCTCGGTGACACGCGGCTCGCCCGCAGTCAGCGTCCCGGTCTTGTCGAAGGCGACGACGCCGGTGCGGGCGGCGGCCTCGATCACTACGCCACCCTTGAGCAGCAGGCCTTGGCGCGCGCCGGTCGAGAGCGCCGCCGCGATCGAGGCCGGCACCGAGATCACCAGCGCGCAGGGGCAGCCGATCAGCAGCAGCGCCAGCGCCCGGTAGATCCAGACCGACCACTCGCCACCAAACGCCAGCGGCGGCACCAGCGCCACCAGGATGGCGAGGCCGACGATCGCCGGCATATAGATGCGCGAGAAACGATCGATGAAGCGCTCGGTCGGGGCGCGGGCCTCCTGGGCTTCCTCGACCAGGCGGATGATGCGGGCGATGGTGTTGTCGGCAGCCGCCTTCTCGACGCGCACGCGCAACGCCGCCTCGCGGTTGACCGAACCGGCATAGACGGAATCGCCGACGCCCTTGGTCTTCGGCACGGATTCACCGGTGACCGGGCTCTCGTCGATGCCGGAGACGCCGTCGCTGATCGCGCCGTCGGCCGGGATGCGGTCGCCTGGGCGGACCAGAACGACCTGGCCGACCTTGAGCTGGGCGGCATCGACCTGCCGGGTCTCGCCGTTCTCCTCGACCAGGGCCGTCTTGGGCACGAGATCGCCGAGCGCGCGGATCGAGGCGCGGGCCCGATCGGCAGCGACGCCCTCCAGCACCTCGCCGACGGCGAAGAGGAAGACAACCAGCGCCGCCTCCTCGGCCGCGCCGATGACGAGGGCGCCGGTCGCGGCAATCGTCATCAGCATCTCGATGGTGAAGGGCTGGCCGACCCTGGCCGCGGCGAAGGCGCGCCGCGCCACCGGCACGACACCAATCACGCAGGCGGTGACGAAGGCCCAGTAGGCAGCCGCATCCGAGACGACGAACTTGGCCAGCCAAGCGCCGGCGAGCAGCGCGCCGGTCAGCAGGACGAGCCTGCCCTTGCCGGTCTGGTACCAGGAGACGCCGTCCGGCGTCGGCTCATGGATATGGCCGGGCAGGCCATGGCCATGGTCGGCGCCCTTGTCGGCCTTGCCATGGGCGTGGGCGTGGCCGCGATCGTGCTTGTGGTCATGAGGATGGTCGTGCCCGTGCCCGCCGCAGGTCGAATGGTCGTGAGCGTGGTCATGATCATGCGCCTTCTGCGCCGGGCCGTGATCATGGCCGCAGCCACAGGCCGACGCCGGCTCGGGGGCAGCGGCACGCGGCGCGCTCGCGGGCGTCGTCGTGTAGCCGAGGCTGACGACACGCTTCTCGATCGCGTCACGCCTGGTCCGGCTTTCGTCGAGGGCCAGCGTCAGCGTCTCCGACATCACCGAAAGGCGCACGTCGGAAACGCCGGGCAGCCGCTCGACCGCACCGCGAATCTTCGCCGCGCAGCTCGCGCAATCCATACCGCCAACCTTCCAGGACAGCGTTTCCGTTTCGGTTTTGGCGGCAGTGGCCATGCGTCGTCTCCGCTTGACAGCATTGCGGGACCACCTACCTACAACCTGTAGCCACTACAGCTTCAAGAGGAAAAATCATGCGGCCGGCAAAAACCTTGGAACGCGTGGTGCCGATCGGAACGCTGGCCGAGCGGACGGGGGTCAAGGTCGAGACGATCCGCTATTACGAGCAGGTCGGCCTGCTGCCGGAGCCCGAGCGCTCCGAGGGCAACCAGCGCCGCTATGGCCGCGCCCATGTCGAGCGGCTCGCCTTCATAAAACATGCGCGCGATCTCGGCTTCGCGGTCGAGAGCATCCGGACGCTGCTGCGGCTTTCGGACACACCCGGCATGGCCTGCGACGAGGCGCATGCGATCGCCGCCGAGCATCTCGAAGAGGTCCGCGACAAGATCGCGCGTTTGCGTTCGCTTGAAGCGGAACTTGCCCGGATCGCAACGGTTTGCTCGGGCGGCGTCGCCGCCAGCGACTGCGCCGTCATCGAGGCATTGGCCGATCACAGCCATTGCGAACACCATAGCCACTGAGACACTGACGCAAATTGACCCTGCCAGCAGCCATGCTATCGAAGCTGCAGGAGGGCCGGTTTTGTCCGCAAGACGCCGCACAGCAGGGATGAGACGCTGGGTCGCGCTGGCCGCCGCCTATCTCGTCGTGCTGCAGGCAATCTTCGCGGGCCTTGCCTCCGGCGCCAATGCGGTAAGCTTCAGCCTCGACCGCTCGCTGGCGATGACGCTCTGCGCCGGCGGCGATCAGCCGATGAGCCAAAGCGACGGCGCCGCCACGCATGAGCTGATGAGCTGCTGCATGCTCGGCTGCGCCTTCACTGGCGCTGGCGCGCCAGCAGCCCCGACCAATTCACTGCCCGTAATCCATCGCGCCGTCGATCTCGTCGCCTTCCAGCGCCGGCTCGACCTGCCCTCCGGCTTCGTCGCCGGCCGCTCCCCAGCCAATCCGCGCGCACCGCCCGCCAGCGTCTGATCAGGGCAGGCCTGCGCACTCGGTTGCGCCGCTTGCCCCTTGCTGACGGCCGCTAGCGGCCCTTTCCCATCGCATTCGCTCGCGACGGCAGCCTGCCGGCTGCGCGCTCCTTCCAGATCCACGCCGCCAAACGCGGCTGCCCCGGCCATGCCGGCGCCCTTTCCGCAGGGATTCCTGACGATGAAATCGCTTTCGCTCGCCGCCCTCGTCGCGGCTTTCACGACCGCTCCCGCGCTCGCCCATGTCACGCTGGAGACCCAGCAGGCCCCGGTCGGCTCGACCTACAAGGCGGTGCTGCGCGTGCCGCATGGCTGCAAGGGCGCGGCCACGACCAAGGTCCGCGTCCGCATTCCCGAGGGGGTGATCGCGGTCAAGCCGATGCCCAAGCCCGGCTGGACGCTGGAGACGACCAAGGGCAAATACGAAAAGGCTTACGACTATTACGGCACGCCGACGGCCGAGGGCGTGACCGAGGTCAGCTGGAGCGGCGGCAAGTTGCTCGACGAGCACTATGACGAATTCGTCCTGCGCGCCTATCTCACCGCCGACCTCAAGCCGGAGACGACGCTCTACGTGCCGGTGGTGCAGGAATGCGAGGGCGGCGCAGTCGAGCGCTGGATCGAGATCCCGGCGGCCGGCAAGGCGGCTGACGATTACAAGTTCCCGGCCCCCGGGCTGAAGCTGCTGCCGAAGAAGTGAGTGAGCGCGGCTGGGTTCTGCTCCCGGCCTCGGCCCCGCCATGAACCGACCGTTCCGCCTTCTCCTTGTCCTGCTCGGCCTCGCTATCGCCTCGCTCGCGATGGCCGGGCAGGCTCTGGCGCATGCCGCACTGACCAAGACCGTTCCGGCCGACGGGGCGATCGTCGCCAGCACCCCGACGGAATTCAGCCTGAGTTTCAGCGAGCCGGTCTCGCCGCTGGTGCTGAGCCTGATCGGTCCCGACGGAACAAGCCGCTCGTTGACGCGCTTTGTGCTCACGGATCGGATGCTCTCGATCATCGCGCCAGGCGACCTTGCCCATGGCACGCATGTGCTGAGCTGGCGCGTCGTCTCCGAGGACGGTCATCCGGTCGGCGGCTCGGTGCTATTCTCGATCGGCTCGCCGAGTGCGGCTCCAGTCGTGACGACGCAAAGCGAGCCCGCCGTTCGCTTCATGCTCTGGCTCGGCAAGCTCGGATTCTATCTTGGCCTCGCTTTCGGCATTGGCGGCGCTGCCTTCATGGCTTGGGTCACCCCGCTGCCTGCTGTCGCGCGCGCGCCGATTGCGGGCTTTCTCGTGCTCGGGCTGCTGTCGGTGCCAATCGCTTTCGCAGCGCAGGGGCTCGACGCGCTGGCGCTACCGCTCTCTGCGGCGCTTCAGCCTGCAGCCTGGCAGGCCGCCGCCGCGAGCAGCTTCGGCCGCACGGCGCTGATCGCCGGTCTAGCTTTGCTCGTGGCGCTAATCGTACTCTTCGTGCCCAGCCGCAGCGGGCGCCTGCTCGCAGCCCTCGCCTGGCTCGGCACGGGGGCGGCTCTCGCCGTCAGCGGCCACGCCAGCGCTGCCGAACCGCAACTCCTGACTCGCCCAGCCGTGTTTCTGCATGCGATCGGCATGGCCGGCTGGGCCGGCGCGCTGCTGCCCCTCGCTCTCGCCCTGCGGCAGCCCGATGGGGCACTGGCGCTGCAACGCTTCTCGCGCCGCATTCCCCTGCTGCTGCTCTTCATCCTGCTCAGCGGCGCCGCGCTCGCGATCGTCCAGGTCGAGCGCCCGCAGGCCTTGCTGACTACGCCCTACGGCCTCGTCCTCACCGGCAAGCTCGCGCTGGTCGCGGCGCTGATCGGGCTCGGCGCCTTCAACCGCTACCGGCTGAGGGGTGCGGCCGCATCTGGGCGTGCGAACACCCGCTCGCTGCTGACCCGGATCATCGCAGCCGAGATCGCGATTATCGTCGCCATCCTCGCCATCGTCGCGCTCTGGCGTTTCACGCCGCCGCCGCGCGCCCTCGCGGCTACTGCGGCGCAGCCGGCGAGCGTCCACATCCACACCGAGAAGGCGATGGCCGACATCAGCGTGACGCCGGGCCGCACCGGCCCGGTGACGATCACCGTCTCGCTGCTCGACGGCGAGTTCGGCCCACTCGCGGCGAAGGAATTGCGCCTTGCCCTGTCGCAGCCGGAGGCCGGCATCGAGCCGATCGAACGGCAGGCAATCAAGCAGGCGGACGGCAATTGGCAGGTTAGCGACCTGACGCTTCCGATCGCCGGCCGCTGGACCATCGAGCTCGAAATCCTGGTCTCGGATTTCGAGATGACCCGTCTCAAGGAGACCGTGGAGATCAGGCCATGACAGGCGAACTCACAAGACGCGACTGGACGGGATTGGCGGCAGCCGGCGCATTGTCCGGATTGCTTGCCGGGCTGCCGCAAGCCGCGCTGGCCCAGTCCGCGGGAACGAGCGCGCCGCGGATCGCGATGCTGGTGCATCCCGACATGGTGATGCTCGATCTGGTCGGGCCGCTGACCGTGTTCTCTCTGCTGCGGGCCCAGCTGCATCTGGTCTGGAAGGATCGGCAGCCGGTCACGAACGATCTTGGCCTGCCAGTCACGCCGACGACGAGCTATGCCGGCTGCCCGGCCGAGCTCGACGTCCTGTTCATCCCTGGTGGACTGAAGGGTAGCGTCGCGCTGATGGAAGATGCTGAGACGCTCGCCTTCCTCGCCGATCGCGGCGCCCGGGCCCGCTATGTCACGGCGGTCTGCACGGGCTCGCTGGTGCTCGGCGCGGCCGGCCTGCTCAAGGGCTATCGCGCCACCGGCCACTGGTACATCCGCGACCTCCTGGCAGCGATGGGAGCGAGCGTCGAGCACGGCCGCGTCGTCACCGACCGCAACCGCATCACCGGCGGCGGCGTCACCGCCGGGATCGATTTTGGCCTGACGGTCGCCGCCAAATTGCGCGACGAGGAGACGGCGCGCCTGATCCAGCTCGTGCTGGAATATGATCCGCAGCCGCCCTTCGACGCCGGCTCGCCTGAACGCGCCGGCACCAGGCTTACCGGCGATGTGCTGGCGCGGCGCAAGCCCCTGATCGACGCCGCCCGGCGCAATGCCGACCTCGCCAAGACCCGCCTCTCCCTTTGATCACGCAAGGAGCATCGACATGATCAAACTTCGCCTTCCCCTCGCCGCCGCGGCCCTCGCGCTGAGCTGCGGCATCGCCCTCGCACAGGACTACACGGCCGGCCCGCTCAAGATCGAACAGCCCTGGACGCGCGCAACCCCGGCCGGCGCCAAGGTCGCCGGCGGCTATGTTGCGGTCACCAACACTGGCAGCGCACCCGACCGCCTGCTCGGCGGCAGCAGCGAGATCGCCGGCAAGGTCGAGATCCACGAGATGGCGATGAACAACGGCGTGATGACCATGCGCGGCCTGCCCGACGGCGTCGAGCTCAAGCCCGGCGCCAAGGTCGAGATGAAGCCCGGCGGCTACCACATCATGTTCATGGATCTGAAGCGCCAGCTCAAGGAAGGCGAAAAGGTCAAGGGCACGCTGACCTTCGAGAAGGCGGGTCCGGTTCCGGTCGAATTCTCCGTGCAGTCGGTCGGCGCCCGCGCCCCGGCCGAAGCCCACAAGCACTGACCGCCGCCAGAAGCTGCGAAATCATCGAAGCCGCCGGGTGCAGAGCCCGGCGGCTTTTTCATGCGCGCTTGACGATCCGCGGCGTCAGAAGTACGGTCCATATTAGAAAACAAATGATCCATTATATGGATCAACTGGAGGAACGCAGTGCTGCAGGGCATGCTCCCGGTGTTGCCGACGCCGTTCACCGAAGCTGGCGCTGTCGACCCCGAGGCGATGGCGGGGATCGTCGACTTCGCCCTCGCCAGCGGCGTCGACGGCGTGGTGTTCCCGGGCTTCGCCAGCGAAGTGGACGAGCTCGCCGCGACGGAACGGACGACGCTGCTGAAGGTAGTAGTCGCGGGGGTCGGCAAGCGCGTCCCGATCGTCGCCGGGGCGAGCGCCCCGACTGCGGCTGAGGCGATCTCGCATTGCCGCGAGGCGCTCGCCAACGGCATCCGCCATGTGATGATCCAGGCGCCGAAGAGCATCGGCACCACGACGGAAGCGGTCTCGGCCTTCTATGGCGAGATCGCCGCGGCCGTGCCCGGCATCGAGATCGTATTGCAGAACGCGCCGGCGCCGCGCGGCTCCGACCTCAGGCCCGAGGCGATCCTGCAGATCGTCCGCGACAACCCGGCGATCACCTATGTCAAGGAGGAGACGCTGCCGTCGGGCCTCGCCATCTCGGCGATCGCCGCCGGCAAGCCGGCGCATCTGAAGGGCGTGATCGGCGGCGGCGGGGCGCGCTACCTGATCGACGAATATAATCGCGGCGCCTGCGGCGCGATGCCGGCAGTCGAGCTCGCCGACATCCATGTCGCGATGGACCGGGCCTATCGTGCCGGCGAGATCGAGCGCGCGCGCGAGCTCTATATGCGCACGCTGCCGCTGCTGGTGATCCAGTTCAATTTCCGCATGGCCTTCACCAAGCATGTGCTGACGCGGCGCGGCGTGCTGACCAACCAGGTCGTGCGGGCCAAAGTGTCGCCGATGGATGCACTCGATGTCGCCGAGATCGACGCCTGGCTCGACGCCTGCGCCGACCTCATGACGGTCGAGCCTCGCGAGCCCAGGCTCGGCGGAGGCGCCTGATGGCCGAGCGCGTCGCCCGCGTCGAGGTCTTCTCGATCACCATCCCGCGTGAGACGCCCTATCTCGGCGCGCTGCGCGAAGGCGAGCGCATCAACGATCACGGCTATATCGTCCGCAGGGGCAACCGCACAGTCTACCCGACCGTCGATCGCACCGTGGTCGTCCGGATCGAGACGTCCGGCGGCGCGGTCGGCTGGGGCGAGACCTATGGCATCGTCGCGCCCGGCGCCGCGATGGCGATCATCGACGATTTGCTCGGCCCCTTCGTCGTAGGGCGCGACCCGCGCGACGTCAGCGTCATCCATGACGATCTCTATGATCTGATGCGGGTGCGCGGCTATACCGGCGGCTTCTATCTCGACGCGCTCGCGGCGATCGACATCGCGCTCTGGGACCTCTGCGGCAAGCTCTCCGGCCTGCCGCTGGTCAAGCTGCTCGGCGGGCAGAAGCACGAGCGTTTGCCGGCTTACATCTCCGGCCTGCCGAAGCCAACGCGGGCGGAGCGGGCGGATTTCGCCGCCGAGTGGCAGGACAAGGGCTTCGGCAGCTTCAAGTTCGCTGCGCCCGTCGCCGATGACGGCAATGTCGCGGAGATCAGGACGCTGCGCGAGCGGCTTGGGCCTGAGGCCCGCATCGCCTGCGACATGCACTGGGTCCATACCGGCGAAGAGGCCGTCGCAGCGATCCGGGCGATGGAGCCGCACGGTCTCTGGTTCGCCGAGGCTCCGGTGAAGCCGGAGGACCTCGACGGGCTCGCGCATGTGGCGGCGAAAGTCTCGACGCCGGTCGCGGCCGGCGAGGAATGGCGCACCGTCTACGACCTCGTGCCGCGGGTCGCGCGCCGGGCCTGCGCGATCGTGCAGCCGGAGATGGGCCATAAGGGCGTGACCGAGTTCATGCGCATCGGGCTCTATGCGCAGGCGCATCATCTTCGGGTCATCCCGCATGCCACGATCGGCATCGGCCTGTTCCTGGCGGCGAGCCTGCATGCATCCTCGGCGCTCGCCGCGGTCGAGTGCCACGAGTTCCAGCATTCGATCTTCGAACCGAACCGGCGATTGCTCCTCGGCGACATGGATTGCAGTGCCGGCTTCTACCGTTTGCCGAGCGGGCCCGGCCTCGGGGTCGAGCCGTCGAAGGAAGCGCTCAAGCTGCTGAAGCGGCTATAGCGACAATAACCAAGGGAGGAGGAGACCATGACGAGGACAAGGCTTGCATTCTCCGCGGCTGCGCTCGCGCTCGCCGCCGGCTTTCTCCCCGGCGCCGCATGGGCGCAGGGCAAGGTGCTGAAGTTCGTCTCCTGGCAGAAGGACGAGCGCGGCGTCGGCGACTGGTGGGGCTCGGTGATCAAGGAGTTCGAGGCGAGCCATCCGGGCGTCAAGATCGAATGGACCAAGGTCGAGCGCGGTGCCTATGCCGACACGATGACGACGCTGTTTGCCGGCGGCAAGCCGCCGGACATCGTCCACCTCGCCTCCTTCGAGTTCCAGAAATTCGCCGATAATGGCTGGCTGGAACCGCTCGACAGCTACATCAAGGACGCCAAGCTCGATCTCAAGGGCTGGGCCGGCCAGGACACCTGCAGCTGGAACAAGCAGACCGTCTGCACGATGATGCTCTATTTCGGCTACATCTTCGCCTACAACGAAGAATTGCTGAAGAAGGAAGGTCTCGCCGTCCCGAAGACCTATGCCGAGTTCCTCGCAGCGGCGCAAAAGCTGACCAAGGACCTCAACGGCGACGGCATCACCGACCAGTTCGGCACCGGCCATGAGACCAAGGGCGGTGGCGGCCAGTATATGAGCGAGATGATGAACTACACGCTCGATGCCGGCGGGCGCTGGACCAATGATGCCGGCAAGGTGACGATCAATACGCCCGAGATGATCGAAGGCCTGTCGCGCTGGAAGACCATCGTCAAGAGCAGCCTAACCCCGCGCGACCTGGCGGCCGGCGAAGTCCGCCAGATGTTCGCCGACGGCAAGATCGCGATGAAGACGGACGGGCCCTGGCTCTATCCGATCATCCAGAAGGGCAAGGCCAAGGACCAGATCAAGCTCGGCATGGTGCCGTTCAAGCCGCCGGTCGGCGGCTCCTCCAATGTGCTCGGCATCGCCGCCGATGCGCCGAAGGAGAACAAGAAGCTGGTCTGGGATTTCATCGCGCTCGCGACCTCCGACAAGTTCCAGTCGAGCTATGCGACGCTCGGCGCCTCGCCACCGCCCTCGCCCCGCGCCGACACCTCGGCCGCGACCAAGGACACACCGCATTTCGACCTGCTGGTGCAGGCCACGAAGGCGGCGGCCGACGCCAAGGTCGATCGCATTCCGAAGGGGCTGGAGCTGCAGTTCAACGAGTTCGCCAAGATGGTCATGGAAGAGTCCCAGCGCATGATCATCCAGGACCTCGACCCGAAGGCCGTCGCAGCGACGATGCAGGCCAAGGCCGAAGCGCTGCAGAAGCAGTGACCTGAGTGCCGTCATGGCCGAGCTTGACCCGGCCATCTCGGAAACCAGCGCCCTCTCGTCATGAGATTCTCGGGTCTGCGCTTCGCTCCGCCCGAGAATGACGAGCTTCGGCAAGGAGGCCCCATGCCCCGATCAGCCTTCCTCGACCTCGCTCGCCCGAGCCGGCGGCACTGGCTCGGCTATCTCCTGCTCGCGCCGGCGGTGCTGCTGATCGCGCTGATCATCGTCTATCCGCTCTTCGTCTCGGTCGACCTCTCCTTCCAGAACGTCAACATCGCCCGGCTCGACCAGCCGCGCCGGCCCTTCACCACCGCCAATTACGAACGGCTTTTCGCCTCCGAGGATTTCTGGAACGCCTGCTGGGTGACGTTCAAGCTCGTCACCATCGTCTCCTTCTTCTGCTTCCTGCTCGGTCTCGGCACGGCGCTCCTCGTCAACAACCGCTTCAAGGGCCAGGCGCTGGCACGGCTGCTCGTCGCCCTGCCCTGGGCCATCCCTGAGGTGATCGCGGTCGTGATCTTCGCCTGGCTGTTCGATTCTTCCTTCGGCCTGATGAACTGGCTCTTCATCAAGGTCGGCCTGGTCGACCAGACGATCAACTGGTTCTCCTCACCCGACGCCGCCTTCGCCGTGGTCTGCACGGTGATGGTCTGGAAGGGCTATCCCTTCGTCTCAATCATGATGCTGGCCGGTTTGCAGTCGATTCCCGAGGACTTTTACAACGCCGCCAAGGTCGACGGCGCCCGGGCCTGGCAGCGCCTCATCCATATCACCATCCCCTCGCTGATGCCGGTGATCGGGGTCACCCTCGTGCTGGTGATGCTCTGGGTCTTCCGCGACTTCTCGATCATCTACGTGCTGACCGGCGGCGGCCCGCTCAAGGCAACGCAGTCGCTTTCGATCATGACCTACGAGCAGGCCTTCGGCTTCTTCAAGATGGGCTACGCCTCGGCCATCGGCGTCATCACCCTGATCGTCTGCGTGATCGCGAGCCGGCTGATGATCGCCCGCGCGCCGGACAACATCTGAGGAGGCGGCGATGAAACGAAAAACCACACGTCACGCCCTGCTCTATGCCGGCGTCGTCCTGACCTGCGCCATCCTGGTCTTCCCGATCTACTGGCTCGTCGTCACCGCGCTCTCCGAGCCAAGCCTGCTCAGGCAATTGCCGCCGAGCTTCTGGCCGAGCGAGCCGCGCTGGGGCGTGTTCGGGCAGATCATGGCGGAGAAGCCGATCCTGCTCTGGCTCGGCAATTCGGCACTGGCGGCGATCGGGGCGGTGAGCCTGTCCATGGTCGTCTCGGTGCTCGCTGGCTACAGCCTATCGCGCTTTCGGGTCCGCGGCGGCCAGTCGCTCGGGCTCTTCATCCTGACGGCCAAGATGCTGCCGGCGACGCTGCTGGTGATCCCGCTCTTCGGCATCTTCCGCAATCTCGAGCTGATCGGCAGCCTGTGGTCGATCATCCTCGCCCACGCCACGCTGATCATCCCGTTCACCACCTGGATGCTGAAAGGCTATTTCGACACGATCCCGCGCGAGCTCGAGCATGCGGCGATGGTCGACGGCTGCTCGCCGCTCGGCGCGATGGTCCGGGTGATCCTGCCGGTCTCGGCGCCGGGGCTCGCGGCAACCGCGCTCTACGGTTTCGTGCTGTCCTGGTCGGACTATGCCTATGCCCGCACCTTCCTGACCAACGCCCAGGGCAACTGGACCGCCAATCTCGGCATCACCACGATGAAGGGCGAGTACATCTCGAACTGGAGCGACATTTCCGCCGCCTCCATCCTCGTCGCCCTGCCGATCCTCGCGATCTACCTTGTCCTCGAACGCTATCTCGTCGGCGGCCTGACGGCCGGCGCCGAGAAGTAAGAGAACCCGCATGGCTGGAATCCGCATCGACAGCGTCACCAAATCCTATGGCGGGCTCACCGTCCTCAAGGCGTTCTCGCTCGACATCGCCGATGGCGAGTTCGTCGTCCTCGTCGGCCCATCCGGCTGCGGCAAGTCGACGATGCTGAAAATCCTCGCCGGGCTGGAGGAGGCCTCCTCCGGCACGATCGCGATCGGCGAACGGGATGTGACCGACCTCGCCCCGGGCGATCGCGACATCGCCATGGTCTTCCAGAACTATGCGCTCTACCCGCATCTCACGGTCGCCAGGAACATGGGCTTCGGCCTGAAGATGCGCGGCACCGATGCCGCCGAGATCGACCGGCGCGTCAACGAGGCCGCAAAAATCCTCGGCATCGGCCATCTGCTCGAGCGGCGGCCACGCGCCCTCTCCGGCGGCCAGCGCCAGCGCGTCGCACTGGGACGGGCGATCGTGCGCGAGCCGCAGGCATTCCTGATGGACGAGCCGCTCTCCAATCTCGACGCCAAACTGCGCGTCCACACCCGCGCCGAGATCAGCGCCCTGCACAAGAGGCTGCGCGTCACCACGATCTACGTCACCCACGACCAGACCGAGGCGATGACGATGGCCGACCGTATCGTCATCATGAAGGATGGCGTGATCCAGCAGATCGCCTCGCCCGACGTGATGTTTCGCGAGCCGGCCAACCTCTTCGTCGCCGGCTTCATCGGCTCGCCCGGCATGAACTTTTTGAAGACGAAGGCACAGGCCGTTGGCGGCGGCGTGACCGCGAAGCTGTTCGGCCATGATGTAAAGCTGCCAATCGCGAACGCCGCCGCGCTCGCCGGCAGGGAGATCGTCGTTGGCCTCAGGCCCGAGCACATCGCCGCCGGAGCCGGACAGGTCTCCTTCACCGTCACCCCAAGACTGATCGAGAGCCTGGGCAGCGAGCAATATGTCTATGTCGACCTCCCCGAGGAGCACCGTCGCGATGCGGGTTCCGGCGGCGAGGACGAGTCGCGGCGGACCTCATTGATCGCGCGGCTGATCAACCCGGAGCCGCGGCCGCCCGAGGCAACGCTGACGCTCTCCTTCGATCCGGCACGACTGCATGTCTTCGATGCCGCCAGCGGCGAGGCGATCCGATGAGCACGATCCTGGTCACCGGCAGCGCCGGGCGCGTCGGCTCACGCGTGGCGCGGCAGCTTCTCGAAGCCGGCCATCGTGTCACCGGCTTCGACCTGCGCGCTAGCGGCATCGACCATCCCGCTTTTCGCGAGGTGCTCGGCGGTTTCGACGATCGCGCCGCCGCAAGGGACGCCGTGCAGGGCGCCGAGGCGATCCTGCATCTCGGCGCGTTCATGTCCTGGTTGCCGGCCGATCGCGACAAGCTGTTCTCGGCGAATGTCGAGGGTACGCGTGTGCTGCTGGAGGAGGCCGCGGCGGCGGCGCCGAAGCGCCTCGTCTTCGCCTCCTCCGGCGAGGTCTATCCGGAGAACATGCCGGACTATCAGCCGATCGACGAAGTGCATCCGCTGAAGCCGCGCTCGCCCTATGGACTGAGCAAGCTGCTCGGCGAAGAGATCGTGCGCTTCTTCGAGCGGACGAGCGGTGTGCCAGCGACAATCCTGCGCTTTTCGCACACTCAGGATGCGAGCGAACTGCTCGATCCCGGCAGCTTCTTCTCCGGCCCGCGCTTCTTCCTGCAGCCGAAGATCCGCCAGCAGGACGGCTTCGGCAATGCCGCTGCCGTCGCGGCCCTGCGGGCCATCGACGACGGGCGCGAAACCTTGGTGCTGTCGCGCAACGAGGCCGGCCGGCCCTTCCGCATGCACATCACCGACACCCGCGACATGGTCGCCGGCATCCTGCTCGCTCTGTCGGACGAGCGCGCTGCCGGCCGCACCTATAATCTGGGGGCGACCGAGCCGGTCGACTTCGCCGTGGCGCTGCCGATGATGGCGCAGTTGACGGGACTGCCGTTGAAGACCATCGACCTGCCGGGCGCCGGCGTCTTCTACGAGACGTCGAACGCCAGGATCCGGACCGAACTGGGATACGAGCCGCAATGGACCTTCGAGCGCATGATCGGCGAGGCGGCGCAGGCGCGGGTGAAGCGCGCGTCCTGACGCCGGACGAGCGCGACGTCCCGACCGGCGCAGCCGCCCTCGCCAAGGGCCTCTACCTGCTCGACGTGATCGGCGAGGCATCGGCGCCGCCGCGTTTCCGTGACCTGCAGGCCGCGACCGGCCTGCCCAAGGGCACGCTGGCGCGCATGCTCAACACGCTGCTGACCTTCCGCCTGATCCGGCATGAGGAGAGCGACAACACCTACCGGCTCGGCCATCGTCTGTTCGAGCTCGCCCATCGCGTCTGGGAATCCTTCGACCTGCGCGGCGCCGGCGCGCCGGCGCTCGACCGGCTCGCCGAGGAGACCCGCGAGACAGCCGCCCTCTGTGCCATCGACAATGGCGAAGTCCTCTATATCGACCAGCGCAGCCGTGGCGGCCCCTATGGCTTTCGCATCGAGATCGGCCGGCGCGCGCCGCTACATTGCACCGCCGGCGGCAAGGCTTTGCTCGCCTTCGTCCAGCCGCATGAGCAGCGCGCCCTCGTCGACCGGCTGAAGCTCGAACGCTTCACCGACACCACCATCACCGAGGAGGAGGCGCTCGCTGCCGACCTCGCCCTGACCCGGGCGCGCGGCTATGCCGTCTCGCAGGAGGAGCATGTCGCCGGCGTCGCCTCGGTCGCGGCGCCGATCTTCGACCATACCAGCCGGGCCGTGGCGGCGATCGGCGTGTTCGGCCCGTCCTCGCGGCTGACGCGCGAGCGGCTGCACACCACCGGCCGCGACCTGATGGCGGCCGCCAGGCAGATCTCCGGCAATGTCGGCGCGACGCAGATGAACATTTCTCCGGCGCCGCGCTCGGCCCGCCCGGTCGATCCGAACGTGCAATGCGTCCTGCCCTGGGGCGCCCATCTCGCCGAGGGACCGTACTGGTCGGCCGGCGAGCAGCGGCTCTACTGGGTCGACATCCTCGCGCCTTCGGTCAACCGCTTCGATCCGGCCACCAGCAACAATGAGGAGGTCACGCTGCCGCGCCTGGTCAGCGCTGTGCTAGGCCGCCGCGGCGGCGGGCTGGTGGTGTTGACGCAAGAGGGGCTAGAGGCCTTCGATTTCGCCAGCGGCCGGCTGACGCCGCTCATCGATCCCGAGGCCGACATTCCCGACAACCGCTTCAACGACGGCAAATGCGACCGGCAGGGCCGGCTCTGGGCCGGGACGATGCGGCTCGACGCCAGCCGCGCCTCCGGCTCGCTCTATGCGATCGCGCCGGACCTCAGCTGGCAGCGGCAGGAGAGCGGGCTCACCGTCGCCAACGGGCTCGACTGGAGCCCGGATGGCCGGAGCTTCTACTTCGTCGATTCCGCTCATAGCCGCATCTACGCCTACGCCTTCGACGCCAAGGCCGGCACGCTCGCCAATCGCCGCGTCTTCGCCGAGGTCGCCGGCCGGCCGGACGGGCTCGCGGTCGATGCCGAGGGCTTCGTCTGGTGCGCGATCTGGGATGGCTGGTGCCTGCACCGCTATACCCCGGACGGCCAGCTCGATCGCGAGGTCTGGCTGCCGGTGCCGCGCCCGACCAGCCTCGCCTTCGGCGGGCCGGATCTAAAGACGCTGTTCATCACCACGGCGCGCATCCGCCTGCCCTCGCGGGTGCTGGCAGAGGCGCCGTTCTCGGGCGGTCTCTTCACCTTGCCGGTCGACGTGCCCGGATTGCCGGCGGCGGAGTTCGGCGGGTGAGGATCGAAGCCAGCTATCCCGACCTCGCCGGCAAGGCGGCGCTGGTCACCGGCGGCGCCGACGGCATCGGCCGCGCCATCGTCGAGGCTTTGGCACGGCAGGGCGCCAAGGTCGCCTTCCTTGATGTCGATGCCGGGCGCGGCGGGCGGCTCGCAGCCGAACTTGCGGCGGCTGGCGGAACGGCTTCGTTCCATCAGGTCGACCTGCGCGACATCCCGGCGACGCAAGCCGCGATCGTGGCGGCGCGCAGCCTGCACGGCCCTTTCGCCATCGGCGTCAACAATGCCGGCCATGACGAGCGGCACGATTTCGACGCGGTGACCGAAGCCTATTGGGACGACCGTCTCGCCGTGAACCTCAGGCCGATGATGTTCGTCGCGCAGGCATTGGCGCCGGACATGCGCGGCCTCGGTGGCGGCGCTCTGGTCAATCTGTCCTCGACCTCGTGGATGAGGGGCTCGCCGCACATGATCGCCTACACCACGGCGAAATCGGCGGTGATCGGCTTCACCCGCTCGCTGGCGCGGGCGCTCGGGCCCGACGGCATCCGGGTGAATTGTGTCACGCCGGGCTGGGTGATGACCGAGCGCCAGCGGACGCAATGGTGGACGCCGGAGAAGGGCGCGGCCAACCAGGCCGCGCAGGCGCTGAAGGGCGAGATCCTGCCGGAGGACATCGCTCAGATGGTGCTGTTCCTCTGCTCCGATGTCTCGCGGATGTGCGCCGGCCAGAACTTCATCGTCGATGCCGGCACGGTCTAGCGCGATGAGTTCGCTCGACGGCTTGCGCGCTCTGATCGACCCGGCCGCCATCGTCACCGATCCGCAGACGCTGGCGCCGCATCTGACCGATTGGCGCGGCAAGCATTGTGGCGCGGCGCTCGCATTGCTCCGCCCGCGCAGCGTCGAGGAGGTCTCGACCATCCTGCGCTGGGCGAGCGCGACACGCACACCAGTCGTGCCGCAGGGCGGCAATACCGGCCTGTCCGGCGGGGCGACGCCGGACGGCTCCGGCAAAGCCGTCCTGCTCTCGCTGGCGCGCCTCAACCGGATCAGGGCGATCGACACCGAGGGCGACACGCTGACCGCCGAGGCCGGCTGCATCCTCGCCGATGTGCAGCAGGCCGCCTCTGCCAGCGACCGGCTCTTCCCGCTCAGCCTCGGCAGCGAGGGCTCATGTCAGATCGGTGGCGTGGTCGCGACCAATGCCGGCGGCATCAATGTCATTCGCTACGGCACGGTGCGCGATCTCGTGCTCGGTCTCGAATACGTTCGCGCCGATGGCGCCGTGATCCATGGCCTGAAGCCGCTGCGCAAGGATAATGCCGGCTATGCGCTGAAGGAGCTGGTGATCGGCTCGGAAGGCACGCTCGCGGTCGTGACGGCGGCGACCTTCAGGCTGTTTCCCAAGCCGCGTGCGAGCGCGACGGCGCTGTGCGGCCTCGCCAGCCCGGCGGACGCGTTGCGGCTGCTGTCCCTGCTGAGACAGAGCGCCGGCGAGCGCATCTCCAGCTTCGAGCTGATGTGCGACGGCGAGATGGGCCTCACCCTCGACCTCGTGCCCGGAACGACCCTGCCGCTTGAAAGCCGGCACCGCTGGTACGCCTTCATCGAGCTCGGCGACAGTGATCCGGACAACCTCCTCGGCGAGCTGCTGACGCGAGTTCTCGCCACCGCGCTCGATCACGGGACGCTCCAGGACGCAGCCATCGCGCAAAGCGAGGCGCAAGCCAGGACGATCTGGCATCTGCGCTTCGCCGTCGCGGAAGCGAACCGCCGGGCTGGCTTCAGCGTCTCGCACGACACCAGCGTCGCGGTCGCCGATGTCCCGGCCTTCATCTCGGCGATCGAAGCGATGGCTGCCGAACGCTTCGCGGAAGCGCGCGCTCTCTTCGTCGGCCATGTCGGCGACGGCAACATCCATGTCGTCATGCTGGTTCCGCGGGATCTTCCAGCGGAGCGGCGCGCGGATCTCGGCCATGCCGTGAATGCAGAGGTCTTCGCGATCGTCAGCGCTTTCGGCGGCAGCGTCACTGCAGAGCACGGCATCGGCCGCAGCCTGACCGGCGCGCTGACCCTGCACGCCCAGCCGGAAGCGCTCGACCTGATGCGAGCGGTCAAGCAGGCCTTCGACCCGCTCGGCATCCTCAATCCCGGCGCGGTCCTCGCGCAAAGGTGAAGCAAACCGACCTTCGGGCCAAGCATTCGGAATACTTGAACTGTTCCGGGCGGAGAGCAGCGGAAGCCTTACTTTAGAATACGTATAAACTATTGTATTTGCTAACCAATTCGCTCTGGTTTAACTGCTGGAGACGATCGCGGAGGCAACGCCTGTCAGGGCGTCTCCCGTGGTCATCGGCAGCCGCTCCACGGACGCGGCTCCGTTCCGGAAGCGCTCCCGCCAAGGAGGGGCGCCAAAAGACCACGGACCTTATTCGATGCAGCGTTTGATCGGCACAGTCCTGCTTGCGACGGCCATTGCCGCCACTCCCGTGGCGAGCGTCGTCACGCTCGCCCAGACCACTCCTGCCGAGACAGCCCCGGTGCAGCAGCAGACGAGCCCTTCCGGCGCGCATGGCGGCGCGGTGCCGGCGCCAGCCGCTTCGACGCCAGCCCCCACCACGTCCGCTCCGGCAGGTCAGGCGGCACCCGTTTCCCCGGGCACCGCTGCGTCGACAGCTGCCGCGCCGACCCAAGCCGCCCCCGCGGCTACACCCGGAGCCGGCGCCTCGCAGACCGCCGTACCTGCAGCCGTCCCAGCCCCGCCGCCTGTCGCGGGGCAGGCGACCCTGCCGCATGACCTATCGCCCTGGGGCATGTTCATGGCCGCCGACATCGTCGTGAAGGCGGTGATGCTCGGCCTCGCCTTCGCCTCGCTGGTGACCTGGACGATCTGGCTCGCCAAGGCGCTCGAACTCGCCGCCGCCAAGGCCCGCGCAGGCCGCGCCGTGCGCCGCCTGGAAGAATCGATCAGCCTTGACGAAGCTGCGCGGGCGATCGCCGGCCGCAAGGGACAGGCACGAGGCACTGTCGCGGAACTGGTCGGCGCCGCCCAGAGCGAGCGTGAGCGCTCCGATGATCTCGGCGAGGATGGGATCAAGGAGCGCGTTGCGATCGCGCTGTCGCGCATCGAGGCACGCGCCGGCCGCAACATGGCGCGCGGCACCGGCCTGCTCGCCACCATCGGTTCGACCGCCCCCTTCGTCGGTCTGTTCGGCACGGTCTGGGGCATCATGAATTCGTTCATCGGCATCAGCCAGTCGAAGACGACCAACCTCGCCGTGGTCGCCCCCGGCATCGCCGAGGCGCTGCTGGCGACGGCGATCGGTCTTGTCGCGGCTATTCCCGCGGTCATCATCTACAATGTCTTCGCCCGTGCCATCGCCGGCTATCGCGCGACGCTCTCGGACGCTTCCGGCGAGGTGCTGCGCCACCTCTCGCGCGATCTCGAGCGGCTGCGCCGCCAGGCCGCGCAGCAGGTCCGCGCCAACCTCCATGCGGTTCCGCCCCAGCCGGCTGCGATGCCGCGCGTTCCGGCGGAGTAAGCCATGGCGGTTTCGCTCAAGGAGCCGCAGGACGGCGATCTCGGCGAGGTCAGCGAGATCAACGTCACGCCGTTCATCGACGTGATCCTCGTGTTGCTGATCATCTTCATGGTCGCGGCGCCGCTCTCGACCGTCGACGTCGCCGTCGACCTGCCGGTCTCGAACGCGCAGCCGCAGCCGCGGCCGGAGAAGCCGGTTTTTTTGACCGTGAAGCAGGACCTCTCGCTGGCGCTCGGCAACGACACCGTGCCGCGCGAACAGCTGCAGGCTGTGCTGGACCAGCAGACCAATCATGATCGCGAGCAGCGCGTCTTCCTGCGCGCCGACGGGGCCGTGGCCTATCGCGAGCTGATGGAGGTCATGAACAAGCTGCGGCAGGCTGGCTATCTCAAGATCGCACTGGTCGGGCTCGAAGACACCGGCCAGGGCGCGGCGCAGGGAGCGGGTAAGCCGTGATCACGACTGCCCCGCATCGCCGCTGGCTCACCGCACTGCGCTGGGGCGTCGCCGCGGTCGCCGTTGCAGCCGCTCATGGCGGGCTCGCCTGGGTCGGCGTGAACTGGCGCCCGACGGAAGCCGCTGCCGGCGCACCCGAGCCGGCGGTGATGATCGAGCTCGCCGCCCTGTCGGTCGCGCCCGAGGCGCCACCAGAGGAGCTACCGGTCGCGCAGGAGCGGGCCGCACCGGAGCCCCCTCCGCCGGAGCCGGTCAAAGAAGAGCCTCCTCCGCCGGAGCCCGAACCAGAGCCGCTTCCCGAGCCGACGCCGGTCGAACAGCCGGAGATCAAGCTGCCGGAGCTGCCGCAGATCCCGAAGCTCGACGCCGTGCTGCTGCCGCCTCCGCCCGAGCCTAAGCCGGTCGAGAAGAAGCCGCCGCCGAAGCCGAAGATCGTCGAGAAAAAAGAAAAGCCGAAGCCCAAGGTCGTCGATCGCAAGCCGGTCGAACGGCGAGCCAGGGAAGCCGTCGCGCCGAAGCCCTCGGAGCAGCGCGCCTCGGCCCCAACCAGCGCCGCGCAGGGCACCGCCAGCCAGCCGACGGTCTCGACCGCCTCCTGGCGCGGCTCGCTGATCGCCCATCTCAACCGCTACAAGCGCTTCCCGGGTGGGGCGAGCCCCGGCACGGTCCAGGTCGCCTTCGCTATCGACCGCAGCGGCAATGTGCTGTCCTCGCGCGTCGTCGGCTCGTCGGGCGATTCCGCGCTGGACGCCGAAGCGGCGGCGATGATCCGCCGCGCCAGCCCGGTTCCTGCTCCACCGGCCGGCGTCGGTGGCGGCGGGGCGATCTCGCTCTCGGTGCCGGTGCGCTTCAGCCGATAAGGGCTGCCGATCAGGGCTGCCGATCAGGGCTGCCGGCCGGGGTTCTGGAACGGCGTCGTCACGGTGTCGCCGACAGCGGAGCCGGTATCCTGCAGATTGTTGCCGAGATGCTCGAACCTGTCGCCGAGGTTGCGACGGGCCTGGGGGTCGACCACCGCGACCGGCGCCGATACGACGATGCCGGCGGCAGTGCCGACCGCAGCCGCGGCGCTGCCGGTCACCTCGATCAAGCGATCGCCAAGACCGACACGGGAATCGGTGATCGGCTGGCCGTCGACCAGACGCGTCCCGATCAGCTTCACCACTTCAGGGCTCTCGGCGAACTTGCCATGGTTGAGCTTGTCGCCGGTCCGCAGCTTGGTCAGGTTCAGGACCGTGATCTTGTCCTTCTCGAACTCGGTCTTATAGGGCTCGACATCGGGATCGACGGCGCCGAGACGGTCCTTGTTGCCCCAGACCCGGCGCGAGACCGCGAGCGCGCGGTCATCCTGCGAGACGAAGAGGGTGAATTTCGGCCGCCGTCCCGTCATCTCCGCGATCTGCGTGCGGAAGACGTCGGCATCGACGTCGGGCGAGGCGAGCATGACATTGGCTATCTTCGGCGGGATGCCGCGATTGCGCACCGCCATCTGAGTCAATGACTCCAGCGCGACCCAGTTGCCCATCGAGTGCGCGAGCAGCGAGACTTCGCCGACAGCCGGATCGCGCGCGAGTTCCTGCAGCAGGTTTTCCAGCGCATTGCGCGAATAGGTCGCGCTCTCGCGGTCGTAGCCATAGGCGAAAAGCGAGCCGCGCGACGGCCAGGTGAACAGCACCGGCACGACATTCGCGTCGGAATCGTGGACGATCTGGGCGAAGCGGTAGACCGCGTCCTCGAAGCGGTTGTTGAAGCCGTGGACGAAGACCATGACGCGGCGCTTCGGCACGCGCGAAACCCGCTCATGCAGGCGCGCCAACCCGGTCTTGGCATCGAGTTTGTCGACCTTGAGCGTGACGAAGTCGGTCTCGGGATTGCCCGGCAAACGGCTCGGCCACTGCACCTCGCCGACCTTGCGGCGAGCGTCGGGCGGCAGCGAGATCGTCATCTCGACATAGGACGGCTTGCCGCGCTCGCCCGAGAACAACACGCCGGCATCGGGATCGGCCGCCCGGGTCGTCGCGACCAGCATGGTGACCTTGCTGGCGCCCGGCACGGTCGAGGCGACCGGCGTCAGCACGCCCTTCACGTCGCCGGCACAGCCGGCGACGAAAATGCTGACAGTCGCCGCTGCGACGATCCGTCGAGCAGCCGATGTCGGCAGGTCTTTGCGGCTGATCGGCATCACTGGCTATCCGAGGTCCGGCGGTCGCTCGGACCTTGCTAGGCGATGGCGACCCCCGTCAAGGACAGCAAAGCCACAGTCTCGGTCAGACCATGTACTGGCCGCCATTCACCTCGATGGTCTGGCCGGTGATGTAGCCGCTCATCGCCGGGCTGGCGAGAAAGAGGAAGACGCCGACATTGTCCTGCGGCGTGCCGACGCGCTCCATCGGCACCGTCCTGCGCATCGCCTCGATCTGCTCGGCCGTCGAATAGCGCTCATGGAACGGCGTCATGATCACGCCGGGCGAGACGCCGTTGACGCGGATGCCGAAGGGCACGAATTCCTTGGCCATGCCACGGGTCAGGTTGAGCACGAAGGCCTTGGAGCTGGCATAGAGCGAGGAGCCGGGCCCGCCGCCATTGCGCGCGGCGATCGAGCTCAGATTGATCACGCTCGCCCTGCCGCCGGACTTCTTCAGATAGGGCAGCGCCGCCTTCGAGGCCATCACGACCGAGCGGACATTGAGATCGACGACGCTGTCGAAGAACTCGTCCTCGATCTCGGCGATCGGCGTGCGCTTGACCAACGCGCCGGCATTGTTGACTAGCACGTCCAGCCCGCCGAGCTTTTCCGCGGCCTTGTCGACGAGATCGACCGCCTGCCTGCTGTCGGCGACATCGGCCTGCAGCACATGCGCCTCGCCGCCGGCCGCCCTGATCTCGGCGGCAACGGCATTCGCCTCGGCCTCACTCGACTTGTAGTGCACCACGACACGCATGCCGTTCGCCGCATAGGCCTTGGCCACAGCAGCGCCGATGCCGGTGCTGGAGCCGGTGACCAGGGCGCGCAGCCCCTTGAGATCGTCGAGCATCATTCCTCCCTTGGGATGCAGACTTAAATCGTTTCAGAGATGATCTTGCGCGACGCGATGCCGAACCGCCAGCACCAGTTCGGCAACCCGGCCATTCCCGAACGGCCGTTCAAAGGAACTTGGTCATCGCCTTGAACTCGGCGAGCAGCCCGCGCGCCTCGGCCGGGAGACTGCCGGCCGCTTCCTCCAGGCAATGGCCGATATGCTCCTGGATCAGGATCTTGCGGGCGTTGGCGATCGCGCCTTCCACGGCCTGCAATTGCTGGGCGATCTCCAGGCAGGAGCGGACATTGGCGACCATCTCGATGGTCGAGCGCAGATGTCCCTCCGCCCGCTTCAACCGCGTGATGATCTCAGGGTGCCGATGATGGTGGATCCGGGCGTGTTCCTCGTCCTGCATCCCCTGCTCCCACATCTTGATCCTATCCTCCCCGGGAGGTTATAGACCGAGGCATCCGCTGAGCAAGCGGCACCCGATCAGGCAGGCGCCGGCGCGAGACCGGGCGCATCCCGGCGATCGGGCGGGCGAGGACGAGACGGGCGCCCCCGACCAGCTCCGGCAAGACCGGACGGCACGGCAGCGCGCGATCCGTTCCGGATCCGGAGCACCATGTCGTGCCGAGCTTCACCGAAATGCTGGCGCAGGGCGCCGGCCATGCCTGGCTGTTCATTCCGAGCGCGATCCTGCTCGGTGCATTGCACGGGCTCGAACCCGGCCACTCCAAGACGATGATGGCGGCCTTCATCGTCGCCATCCGCGGCTCGGTCATGCAGGCGCTGCTGCTCGGCCTCGCCGCGACGCTCTCGCACACGCTCGTCGTCTGGGGCGTGGTCCTCGGCGGCCTCTATCTGGCGCGCGACTTCAGCGCCGAGACAACCGAGCCGTATTTCCAGCTTGCCTCCGGCGTGCTGATCATCGCGATCGCACTCTGGATGCTGTGGCGGACCTGGGCGGAGCAGCGGGCGCTGCGCCCGACCAGCCATGGGCATAGTCATAGCCACGGCCACTCCCATGGTCATGGCCACAGCCACGGGCATTCCCATGGCCATTCGCACAGGCACGACCAAGGAAAGACGGCTGCCGACGAGCCGATGGACGCGCATCAGCGCGCCCATGCGCAGGATATCCGCAAGCGTTTCGCCGACCGGCCGGTGACGACCTGGCAGATCGTGCTGTTCGGGCTGACAGGCGGGCTGATCCCCTGCCCCGCAGCGATCACCGTGCTGCTGATCTGCATGCAGCTGCGCGAGATCACGCTCGGCGCCGTGCTCGTGCTGTGCTTCTCGATCGGCCTCGCGATCACGCTGGTCGCGGTCGGGGTCGCGGCTTCGCTCAGCCTGCGCGCCGTCGAGAAGCGCTCCAATTGGCTGTCGACCGTCGCGGCGCGGGCGCCCTATTTTTCCGGTGTGCTGATCGTCCTGGTCGGGCTCTACACGACCTGGCACGGCTGGAACGGGCTGCAGGCGCAAGCTCCCCGCTCCACGGCGATGCCAGTCAGCCCATCGCCTGGTTGACCAGGGCGAAGCGATGCGCCGGGCCGGATGCGACCGGCGCAGCGCCGCGCTCCATCACGACGCCGGAAGCGACGAGCGGCAGGCCGCGCTCGCTCAGCCAGGCGCCGAGGCCGGTCCGAGCCGGTACGTCGATGCGGACGAAGTCGCCGCGGCGGGCGGCGAGCAGCGCTGCGATCAGATTGCAGGCCGCCGCATCGTCGAGCGCCACGATCGGGCCGATCAGCCAGCCACGGCCGTGCCGGCGCAAGAAGCCGAAACCGGCCGGCGCACCATTGCGCTCGATCAGGATGGCATGACCACGCGCCAGCAGTTCTTCGAGCACGGGCGCGCGCGGCAGCCCCGTCGCCTCGCCGTCGAGCTGCGCCAGCAGCGGCAGATCGGCTGTGATGGCCGGGCGCATCACCTCGTTGGCAGCAAGGACCGGCGCGGCCAGTTCCGGCCAGTCGCCCTGATGCTGGCGGACCTCGTCAACGGCGACGAAGCCATAGCGGGCATAGAGCGGCTCGCCCTGCGGTGTCGCGACAAGGCCAAGTGTCCTGCCCTCCGTCGCCGCGATCAACTGCTCGGTCAGCAGCTTGCCGATGCCCTGTCCCTGGCGATCCGGCGCAACGATGATGGTGCCGAGCGTGGCGTGGGTTGCGCCAAAGCCCCACCAGAGCCCGACAGCGACGACCTCGTCCTCGATCGACAAAATGAAGCCCTGGCCGAGCGACAGCGCGAACTCCCAATCCTCGCGCCGATGCGGCCATCCGATCGCGGCCGAAAGCCTCTGGCAGGAATCGGCATCGGACAGACCGGCCGGGCGAAGGGTGAGCTGAAGCGGCTGCATCGGCCGGTCCTCAGCGACAGAATTCGGCGCAGCCGGACTGCCAGAACGGCGCCTCAGTATCGAGCACCGGCACCGAGGGGCGCGGCTTGGCACCCGGGAGATTGGTGGGCACCGGCACGACCAGCTCCCACCAGCGATGGGCGCATTGCGAGCGGAAGGCCATCTGGTCGCTGATCGAGGTGTTCTCGCGCGCCAGCACCGCATCGAGCGCATCGCAGGCGCGGCGGAGCGCGGCATCGTTCGCGTCACCGGGCTCGTTGGCGTAGTCATGGAAGGCGGCGGTGAAGGCCTCCATCTCGCGAGCGATATGCGGCCAGTCCTGGCGGCCGAGATTCCAGGCGTCCATCCATTCGCGCACCACCGTCTCGACCGCCTCGGCCTTCGGCTTGCCGGCGACCTTGCGGGCGGTGGTCAGCATATGGCGCATCAGTTCGGCGCGGGCATGGAGCTGGCGGGCGGCGAGCGCGGCCGTCTGCATCGCCAGAATCGCGCGCTCGGCCTCGAGCTGCAGCTCCTCGACGAAATGGGCCATCTCCACCTCCAGTCACGGCAACGTCGCGAGCCGGTCGAACAGGCGCTGGAACAGCGCTTCCGCCTCGACGCTCGCGACGACATGGGCATTGGCCGGCCGCTTGAGCCGGCCGTTCCAGTCGATCGTGGTGCGGCCCCGCACGGGGCCGTCGCCGGTCTCGATCTCGACACAACAGTCGCGCCCTGAAAAGAGTTCCGGCCAGAGCAGGAAAGCGATCACGCAGGGGTCGTGCATGGGATGACCGGCAGTGCCGAGCCCGCCGGGGCGTGGACGGGTCAGCATGCCATGCACCGCCCTGCCCGCCGCATTGCCGAAGGTGAGAAGACGCGCGACCTGTTCGTGCGAGGCGATCGCCTGATGGGTGACGCCGAGGCCGAACATCACGATCGGCCGCTCCGACGCGAAGACGATCGCGGCGGCGTGCGGATCGACATGGACGTTGAACTCGGCTGCAGGGGTGATGTTGCCGAGCGCCAGCGCCCCGCCCATCAGCACGATACGCTTCACCTTAGGCAGCACATCCGGCGCCAGTCGGAACGCCAGAGCGAGATTGGTCAGCGGTCCGAGTGGACAGAGCGTGACGCTGTCATCCGGCGCGGCGCGCAGGATGACGATGAGAGCTTCGACGGCATGCGTCGCACTAGCCGTGCCACGGGCCGGCGGCAGATCGGCGCCGGCCAGCCCATCGGGACCGCAAACGAACTCGGCGGTCGAGAGCGGGAAGAGGAGCGGCCGGTCGGCCCCGGCATGGACTGGCACGTCCTCGCGCCCGGCGAGCTCGCGTATGCGCAGCGCGTTGGCGGTGGTCAGCGCCAGCGGGACATTGCCGGCGACGGTGGTGATCGCCCGGAGGTCGAGCTCCGGGCTGGCGAAGGCGAGCAGCAGGGCAACCGCGTCGTCCTGCCCCGGATCGGTGTCGATGACGATCATTTCGCTGATCATCTCAAGCCGCCCTGGCGTTGCCGGCCATGATCATGTGGCTGAGATCGTCGGCGGTGAGGTCGCCGAGCGCCTGATCGACGTATTTCCGGCCGGCGCCCATGATCACCACCCGGTCGGCGAGTGCGACGACGTCGCGCATATTGTGGCTGATCAGCAGCACCGTCCTGCCATCGGCCTTGAGCCTACGGATCAGATCGAGCACGAGCGCCGTCTCCTTGACGCCGAGCGCCGCCGTCGGCTCGTCCATGATGATGATCTCGGCCTTCCAGCGCAGCGCGCGCGAGATCGCGACCGCCTGGCGCTGGCCGCCCGAGAGCCGCTCGACCGGGCGATCCATGTCCTCGACCGTGACCGAGAGCTGCTTGAGGAAGCCGCGCGCCTCCTGCGCCATCCGCTTCTTGTCGAGCACGCGCAGGAAGGGCAGCAGCAGCGGCCGCGTCAGCTCCGAGCCCATGAAGACGTTCTGGGCGATGGAGAGGCGCGGGGCGAGCGCGAGGTCCTGGTAGATCGTCGCGACGCCGTGGCTCAGCGCATCATGCGGCGAGGCGAAGATGACCTCCTTGCCGCGCATCTGAAGCGTGCCCGAGGTCGCCTCCTCGGCGCCGGAGATCACCTTGATCAGACTCGACTTGCCGGCGCCGTTGTCACCGCAGATGGCGACGACCTCGCCGGCAAAGATGTCGAGATCGACCTCGCGCACCGCCACGACCGGGCCGTAAGCCTTGCCGATGCCGCGGAGCGACAGGAGGGGTGTGGCGGTCATCGCAGATGGCTCCGGAAGCACAGCCCGTCATGCTCGCCCTTGTGGCGAGCATCCACGTCTTGAACACGGCCTTCGTCCAACGAAGACGTGGATGGTCGGGACAAGCCCGACCATGACGGCGAAGGGCTCGTCCTTATCCTCACTTCAGGAACTGCTGGACGTTGTTCTTGTCGACCAGCACGGCGTCGGTGAAGAGATAGGGGCCGGAGGTGATCGTCTCCTTCGGCTTCTTGTCAACGACGATGGTCTGGATCGCGTCGACCGCCTGCTTGCCCATTTCCTCGAACGGGATCGAGACGGTGGCGGTGAAGGTCGAGGCCGGGTCGGCGATACGGGCATAGGTCTCCTTGCCGCCATCGACCGAGACCAGCGGGATCTGGCCCTTCTTCACGCCCTGCGCCTGCAAGAGGTCGTCGATGATGTAGGCCTGGCCGTCGAACGAGGCCCAGATGCCGTTGATCTTGCCCTGGTTCTGCAGCAGCAGCGCCTGCATGCCGGCGCGGACATCGTCGCGCCAACTCTGGGTGCGGGCCATCGAGAACTTGCCGAGCTCCTTCACCGCCTGGTTCTCGGAGAGCACGTTGTCGAGCAGCTTGCCGCGGATGCGCGAGGCGACGTTGAGGTCGAAGCGGGCGGTGATGATGTTGCCCTGATAGCCGAGCTGGCCGAGCAGGTAGAGCGCGGCCTCGGCGCCGACCTTGTATTCATTGGTCTGGATGTCGAAGAGCGCGTGCGGGCTCGCGCCCGACTGCACGGTGATCACCGGGATCTTGGCATCCTTGGCCGCCTTGAACTGCACGTCGGCCTCGACCGGCTTGCCCATGGCGATGATGATCGCATCGACCTTCTTGGCGATCAGCGCGTCGAACTGCTCGGCATGCTTGGGCAGCGCGCCTTCCGAATTCAGCAGCGTGACGTTCCAGCCCTTGGCCTTGGCTGCGGCGGCCGCAGCATTGGCGACGCGGGCATGCGTCTCCGAGGAGAACTGGAAACCGATGACACCGAGCTCGAAGGCCTGTGCCCCCTGAGCCATCCCCACCACCGCGGCGGCGGCCAGCAGAACCTTCCTCAAACCGACCATGACGACCTCTCCCCTCGTTGTCGTTGTGAACTGTCAGACCTTGAACGCCGCCTTCTTCAACGCGCTGGCCGAGAAGGCGACCGAGCCGATGATGATGACGCCGAGAACGATGTCCTGAACGTAATAGGCCGCGCCCATGAGCACCAAGCCGTTGCCGAGCACCTTCAGCACCAGCGCCGCGAAGACGGTGCCGGGAATGTTGGGCTTGCCGGGCTCGAACATGGTCATCCCCAGCAGCACGGCGGCGATGGCGTAGAGCAGATAGTCGCCGGCCATGTTCGGCGCGGCCGAGGACAGGTTGGCGGCGAGCAGCACCGCGGTGATGCCGGCGCAGAGCCCGGTCAGCAGCAGGCCGATGCGCTTCATCCTGGCGGTGGCGATGCCGGAAAGCCGGGCCGCCTCGTCAGCCTCGCCGGTCGCGACCATGTGGGCGCCGGTGCGGGTCCATTTGATCAGGCCATAGGTCAGGAGCGTGACAGCGGTGAGCCAGAGCACGAGATTGGGGATGCCGAAGCTGTAGCCGCGCGCCAGCCCGGTGAAACCGGTCGGCCAGCGGCCGACGAAGGCGACGCCCTGCGTGATCATGAAGGCGAAGCCCTTGGCGATCGCCGCGATGCCGAGCGTCATGATCAGCGAGGGCACGCGCAGCACCGTGACGCCATAGCCATTGGCCGCGCCGCAGAGAAGGCCGACCAGCAACCCCGCCGTAACCGCGAGCGCGGGATGCTGCTGACCCTGGATCAGCCAGCCGGTGACGACGGCCGACAGGCTGGCGACTTCCGCGATCGAGAGGTCGAGCTCGGAGACGATCAGAGCGAGTGTGAAGCCGATCGCCAGGATGGCGAGGAAGCTCGTATCCTTCAGCACGTTGACGATGTTCATCGTCGTCGCGAAGTTCGGCGCGAAGGCGACGAAGAAGACGATCAGGGTAAGGCCGGCGAGCGCGGTGCCGTAGCGGCCGATGATCTCGCGCATCGTCAGGCGTTTCCCTTGGCGATCGCCGAGATCGGCGAGAGGATCTCGATGCCGCCGGTGACCGGGATCAGCGCGCCGGTGACGAAGGCCGCGGCCGGCGAGAGCAGGAAGGCGATGACCCCGGCGACATCCTCCGGTCGGCCGAGCCGCCCGAGCGGGGTGCGCTGCGAGGCGCCTTCGACCAGCGCGTTGAATTGCTTGGCGAAGCCGCCGCGCACCATCGGCGTGTCGATGATCCCCGGCGCGACCGCGTTGACGCGAATGGCGTGACGGCCGAGCTGCTGGGCCATGCCATAGGTCAATGTCGCGACGCCGCCCTTGGCCGAGCCATAGGCGAGGTTCGCCCCACCGTTGCTATGGGCGATCGAGGAGATGTGGACGATGGCGCCGCCCTCGCCCTGCTCGATCATCCGCCGCGCGGCGGACTTGGAGACGCGGAAGACAGCCGAGAGATTGATGTCGACGAGCTTGTCCCATTCCTCGTCCTCCATCTCGACCATCGGAACCGGGCGAGAGGCGCCAGCGCCGGTCACGAGATTGTCGAGCCGGCCGAAGCGCTCTACGGCCAGCTCGACCAGCGCGCCGGCGAGATCACGGTCGCGGACATCGCCGGTCATGGCGGCGACCTCGGCGCCTTCGGCCTGCAAGCGGTCGGCGAGCTCGACCAGCGGGCCTGCCTCCAGCCCGGAGAGGACGAGCCTGTGTGCCGGAGCCAGCGTCATTGCGAGCGTGCCGCCGATGCCGCCGGAGGCGCCGGTGATGAGGGTGACGGGCTTCGGCATCAGCCGGCCCCGCCGACGACGGAGAGACAAAACGCTACGGCGCGGCAGGAACGCGACATGGACCTCTCTCTGGAGATTGGTTCCATCTGGGTAAGGTGCAAGCGCCTCAGCCGCAACGTCAATCGGCGTGCAGGTTCGCGGTCGCAGACGCATGGCGCGCGAGGCCGAGAAGCAGCCCATCCGCCTGCGCGGCGGCGACGAGATCCCGCGAGATCGGCGCCAGCGCCTTCTCGGCCCGGCGGAACAGCGCGAAGAGTGCGTCATAGGCCGGCTTGCGAGCCGGATCGGGCTCGAAGCGACATGCGACCGTAACGAGCGCCTCCTGCGCCTCAGCGAGGGAGGCAAAACGACCGAGCCCTGCGAAGGCGATGATCGCCGCGCCGAGCAGGCCGGGCTCCTTCGAAGCCGTGACCACGACCGGCCGGCCGCTGAGATCGGCCTTGATCTGGCTCCAGACCGGATTGGCCGCAGCCCCGCCGCCGAAGCGGATTTCGCTCGCCTCCCGGCCGAGCGCTGCTTCAGCCCGCTCCAGCACGACCCGGTTGAGGCAGGCGACGCCCTCC
Organism: Rhizobiales bacterium 2SD; assembly: GCA_005502805.1. Classification (GTDB taxonomy): domain Bacteria; phylum Pseudomonadota; class Alphaproteobacteria; order Rhizobiales; family Beijerinckiaceae; genus Allobosea. The sequence continues at coordinate 41,338 of SCMY01000009.1, forward strand.
AGCACGGCGAAGGCAAGGTCGGTCGGCCCGTGCCGGCGGTTCAAGCCGATGAACGCACCACGCAGGGACGGGTCCCAGTAGGGGACGCGCTCGCCCTGGAGATAGGGAAGGAAGAGCGGCGGCTGCGGCTGGCGCTGCCTCGAGAGGAGCGCATCGATCTCCTGTCCCACCGCCGCGCCGTCGCGGCGGAGCAGCGCCAGCAGCCAGGAGACGGTGTCGGCGCCGGTCTGGCTGGGGCCGCCGAGCTGGAACAGGCCGCGCCAGTCGACCGTAAGCAGCCCCTCCGCCTGCGCCGGCTCCCGGCCGACAACGCCGAGCACCTCGGTGGTGCCGGAGATATTGTAGGCGAAGCCGTCGCGCATGGCGCCGAGGCCGACCACCGCCGCCCAGGTATCGTTCGAGGCACAGAACACCGGCTTGCCGGCCAGACGATCGAGCGGCGCAGGCAAGCCGGGCTGAATCGGGCCAACCTGCTCCCAAGGCTCCAGCATCTCGGGTAGGATCGCAGCGGGAACGCCTGCCGCGCTTAGCAGATCGCGACCTTCATGCGGGCTCGCCGCGGCCAGCAAGCGCGCCATCGAGACAGGGTCGCTGGCGCGCCGGCCGGTCAGGCGGAAATTCAGGAAATCCTTGGGTTCGAGCAGGCAGGCGAGCTCGCCGAAGACATCCGACTCCTGCTCGCGCAGCCATGCCAGGCGGGCGAGCGGATGAAAGGCATTCACCGCGGCGCTTTCGGGATGAGCCGGGTCGAGCCTTCCCTGCAAACGCACTGCGAGCCCGTCGGCGCGCGTATCCTTCCAGGTCATCGCCGGGCGTAAGGGGCGGCCGTCCCGGTCGAGAAAGATTTGCGTGCGGGTAACGCCGCAGATCGCGACGGCCTCGACCGTATCGAACAGCGCCGGCGCCTCGGCTGCCAGCCCGGCACAGGTTTCGACCAGCAGGCTCCACCATGCTTCCGGCTCGATCTCGGAACGGCCCGAGGCATTGTCGCGGCTCGCCGGCCCGGCAATTGCGTGCTGGGCGCGGATGGCGCCGGTGTCATCGACGAGGGCAGCACGGAAGGAGGTGCCGCCGAGATCGCAGGCGAGGACGATGCTCATGTCCTCGCCCTGCGTCAGGAACCGACGCTGGTCAAGCGGCGCGGTCCTTCATGCCGCCATCCGTCAGGCGATACCAGGCGATGATCGCCGAGACATAGAGCTCATTCAGCGCGTGCAGCGGCAGTGGCGCGATCGAGGTCACGGGGAAAGGCAGGCTCGCTTTGTCGCCGGTCGAGAGATACTGCGCCATCGCCTTGCCCATCGCCGTCTGCAGCCCGACGCCGCGGCCCATGCAGCCGATGTCGACGAGCAGGCCAGGCTCAGGCTCGTGCAGATGCGGCAGGAAGTCGCGGGTGAGCGCGACGCGACCGCACCAGCGATAGTCGATGCGCAGATCCTTGGCCTGCGGATACATCTTGCCGACGACACGTTCGAGATGAGCCCAGTCGGCGGCCCCCTGCGGCTCGCGGAAGGGCCCGCGCCCGCCCATCAGCAGGCGGTTGGTGTGATCCTTGCGGAAATAGAGCAGGAGCTGGCGCGTATCTGAGGTGACCTGTCCCTCGGGCAGAATGGTGCCGGCGAGGTTGTCGGAGAGCGGCTCAGTCGCGACGATGAACGAATTCGGCCGGATCACCGTCTGGCGCAGTTTCGGAATCAGGTCGCCAGTATAGCCATTGGTCGCGATCACCACGCGCGGTGCGGTGACGCTGGCGCCCTGCGCTGTGCGCACGATCCAGTTGCCGCCGTCGCGCCGCAGTCCGGTCACCGGGCTCTGGCCGCAGATCGCGACGCCGGCGTTTTGCGCGGCGCGGGCGAGGCCGCGGGCATAGGCGAGCGGCTGGACCCCGCCGCCGCGCGGGTCGAGCCAGCCACCAAGATAGCGGTCGGTACCGAGCAGGCGAGCGGCTGCATCGGCGTCGAGATAGCGGGCGGCGACGCCGCGGCTTGCCCATTCCTCGGCGCGCCGCTTCACCGTCTCGACCATGGCTGGCGTATGGGCGCCCTGAATCCAGCCCGCCCGGCGATGCGGCACCTCCATGCCGTGCTTCTCGATCAGCCCGAAGACGAGATTGGCCGTCGAGCCGACGAAGGAGACCAGTGCTGCGCCGGCCTCGGGCCCATATTTGGAGACGATCTCGCTGGGATCGTATTTGATGCCGGGGATGACCTGCCCGCCATTGCGGCCGGACGCCCCCCAACCCGGCTCGCGCGCTTCCAGCACGACGACGGAGACGCCGGCCTCGGCGAGATGCAGCGCGGTCGAGAGACCGGCATAGCCGGCGCCGACGATGCAGACATCCGCGCGGGCATCGCTTGCGAGCGGCGGCGTCTCGGCTGCGGCCGGGGCGGTGGCGTGCCAGAGCGAGGGCTGGAGCGGGAAGGGTTCGGCCATGTCGATATCCCTCAGATCGGTTTGAGCACGCGGCGCAAAAAGTCCTGCGTGCGCGGATTGCGCGGCGCGCTCAGCACCTCACGGGCAGCCCCCTCCTCGACGATGACACCGCCATCGAGGAAAAGGACGCGGTCGGCGACTTCGCGGGCAAAACCCATTTCATGGGTGACGACCAGCATGGTCATGCCTTCCTCGGCGAGGCTCTTCATCACGCCGAGCACCTCGCCTACCAATTCGGGATCGAGCGCCGAAGTCGGCTCGTCGAACAGGATCGCCTTGGGCTGCATGGCCAGCGCGCGGGCAATGGCGACGCGCTGCATCTGGCCGCCGGAGAGTTGCGCCGGATAAGAGCCGAATTTGTCGGCGAGGCCGACGCGGGCGAGCAGATCGCGGCCTCGAGCCAGCGCCTCAGCAGGCGGCTCCTTCTTCACATGGATCGGCCCTTCGACGACGTTCTCGAGCGCGGTCCGGTGCGGGAACAGGTTGAAGCGCTGGAACACCATCGCCATGGCGGTGCGAATGCCGACGATCGAGCGGTCGGCCCGGTCGACCTTCGCCCCATCGACCGTGATCGCGCCGCCATCATAGGATTCGAGCCCGTTGATGCAGCGCAGGATGGTCGACTTGCCCGAGCCGGACGGGCCGATCAGGCAGACGACTTCGCCGCGCTGGACACTGCCGGTGATGCCCTTCAGCACCTGATGGCTGCCGAAGCTCTTGGTGACCTTGGATAGCTCGATCATCGCCTGGCTCCCTTGCCGAAGCGGCGTTCGAGCCAGCCGACGAAGGCGATCAGCGGCAGGCTCATCGAGAGATAGAGCAGCGCCACCAGCGTGTAGACCGTCATGTTCTTGAAGGTCGAGGAGGCCAGGATCTGGCCCTGCAGCGTCAGCTCGGCGACGGTGATGGTCGAGGCTTGCGAGGAATCCTTCAGCATCATGATCATGATGTTGCCGTAGGGCGGCAGGATCACCTTGATCGCCTGCGGCAGGATCACCCGGCGCATCATCATGAACCAGCCCATGCCGATCGACTGCGCCGCCTCGATCTGGCCGTGGTCGATCGCCTCGATGCCGGCCCGGAAGTTCTCGGAGTGATAGGCCGAATAGGCGATGCCGAGGCCGATGATCGAGGCCTGCAGCGCCGTCAGCGCCACGCCGAATTCGGGGAAGACGAAGTAGATGTAGAAGAGCTGCACCAGGATCGGGATGCCGCGCAACGTGTTGACGATCATCTTGGCGACGAAGGCGAGCCAGGCGATGCCGGAGACGCGCATCAGCGCCCAAACCAGCCCCAGGACGGTGGAGAGCGCCAGCGAGCCCAGCGTCACCAGGACGGTGAACTTCAGGCCCTGGAGCAGGATCGGCAGGAAGGTGCCGGCATCGCGCAGGACGGTCTGCATGAAAGCTCGAACTGTCTGGACGGGCGGCGCACCCGGCGCCGCCTCATGATGACGATGAAGAGTGCTTCAGCGCGCCGGGCGCGGCCTCACTCGAGGCCCCATTTGGCGAGGATCTTGGCGAGGCTGCCATCGGCCTTGAGCTTGGCGAGCGCGGTGTTCACCTTCTTGAGCAGCTCGCCGTCGCTCTTGCGCACGCCGATGCCGACCGAGCCGGTGAACATCGGCTTATACGACTTCACCAGCCTCACCTGTGGGAACAGGCCCTGCTGCAAATTATAGGCGACGATCGGCCCGTCGGCGAAGCCGGCCTGGATGCGGCCGGCGTTCACATCGGCGAGGATGTCGGGGATGGTCTTGTAGATCTTGACCTCGGAGACGATGCCACCCTTCTGCAGCGGTTCGACATAGGCAGTGCCGACCTGGGCGCCGACGACATAGCCTTTGAGCTCGTCGACGGATTTGTAATCCTTGGCGTCCGATTTCGGCACCATCAGGCCTTCGCCATAGGTGTAGATCGGATCGGAGAAGTCGATCGCCTCCTTGCGCGCCGGGGTGATGTACATGGCGGCGGCGATCAGATCGATCTTGTTGCTGGTCAGGCCGGCGATCAGGGTGGAGAACTGCATGCCCTCGACCTCGACCTTGAAACCGGCCTCCTTGCCGACCTCCTTGATCAGGTCGACCATCACGCCTTCGATCATGCTGGTCTTGGTGTCGAGGAACGTGAAGGGAATGCCGGTCGGGGTCGAGCCGACCTTGAGCACGGACTGGGCGGCAGCCGGCGAGATCGACGCGGCGACGGCGCCTCCGGCCAGCAGGGTCAGGAAGGTCCGGCGTTCCATGGCAATCTCCCCTCATTTGTCCGTCCGCCCCGAAGAGGCGCCAGCTCGAATTTTCATGAGCATGAAGATACGAGCATAGGACGATCTTGCCGGCAAGTGATTTTCATGCACATGAAAAAGATGGAGAAGGAATCGCGATGAGCCTGCCTGCCGCCGACCTGCCGCATCTGCATGTCGATCGCGAGATCGGGGCGCGGCTGCGCCTGCTCAGACGCGCGCGGCGGCTGTCGCTGGAGGAGCTCGCGAGCCGCACCGGCCTGTCGATCGGCTTCCTCAGCCAGATCGAGCGCGGCCTGTCCTCGCCGACGCTGCGCGTGCTCGCCGCCGTCGCCGATGCGCTGGGGACCGCGATCTCGGACCTCTTCCCCGCCGACCAGCGACAGGCGGACCCGACTGCAACCATCGTGCGCCAATCGGACCGCGGCGAATTGCAGCTCTGGCGCTCCGGCATCCGCAAGCAATTGCTCACCCCGCAGGCGGAAGGCGCCAAGCTCAACCTCTTCATCGTCGAGATGGAGCCCGGCGCCAGCACCGGCGACGAACACTACATCCACAATGGCGAGGAAGCCGGCCTCGTGCTCAGCGGCAGCATGCTGCTCAATGTCGAGAACGAGAGCTGGGTCATGCACGAGGGCGACAGCTTCCGCTTCCTGTCCTCGCGGCCGCATCGCTTCGCCAACCAGCATGACGGCGTCACCCGCGTGCTCTGGGTCAACTGCCTGTAGCGGGCACAGCTCCGCGCTTTTTGCATAACAAAGCCCTTTCCAGATAGCCCGCCCTGCGTTTAGGCCAATGCCGCCATGAACAAAGGCGGCTGGACAACACCGCCTCCCCCGGAGCGATCATTCGCGAGGGGAAACGCTAGGGAGGTCGGCATGGCAGGACAAGCCGCCAGCAGCACCGCCCCGTTCGGCTCCGTCTGCGAGCCGCAGCGGCGCGGCAGTCAGGTGATCCAGATCGCGGTGCTGGTCGAACGCCCGTCGAGCGCTCACGTCCCGTCCTCCGGACAATCAGTCGGCCTTACCGCGCAAGAGGACAAGCAGCCATGACACAAGCGCGACGGCAGCAGCATGATCATTCCGACGCAGCGTCGGGCGCGAGCGGAGGGGTCACCGTCAACGGCGAATTCCGGGTGAAGCTGCCTGATGGCGCCGTGCTACGTGCGCTGTCGCAGGGGCAGGGCCGGCCGTTGCTGCTGGTCAGCGGGCTCGCTGGCAGCGCGGCCTTCTGGGACGACAACGCCGCAACGCTCGCTCGTTCCTTCCAGGTCCTGCGCTTCGACCAGCGCGGCATCGGCGCCAGCGACCGCGGCAGCGCGCCCTGCACGATAGACCAGTTGGCGCGCGACTGCCTTGCGGTGCTCGACGCCGCCGGCATCGAGCGCGCCGCCGTTCTGGGACACTCCACCGGCGGCTGCATCGGCCTGTCCCTGGCACGCCAGGCGCCCGAGCGGCTCGACGGGCTGATCGTCAGCGGCGGCTGGCTGAAGCAGAACCGCTACATGACCGCGCTGTTCGAGACCCGCCTCGCCATCCTCGACCAGCATCCACGCGCCTATGCGGCGACAGCGACGCTGATGACCTACCCGCCGACTTGGCTCGAGGCTCATTGGAACGTCTACGAGGCGGCGGTCGCGGCCGCGCCCGATACCCCCGAGACGAAACAGGTGATGCGCGAGCGCATCCACGCGCTGCGGGCTTTCGACGCGTCGGATTGGGCGGGCGAGATCATCGTACCGACGCTGATCCTCGGCGCGCGCGACGACATGATCGTGCCCGCCTTCCTGCAGGAGGAACTCGCCGTCGCCATGCCCGGCGCCCGCAAGACGCTGCTCGATTCGGGCGGGCACTTCTTCCCGGTCTCCCGCCCCGACGCCTTCACCGCCAATGTCGCTGAATGGATCGGCGCCCTGTAATCACGACCGCGACGAACTGCCCTGTATTCAAAGGAGCAGGCTGCGCTATCTCAGAAGGAGTCTAAGCTGAGGAGAGACGACCCGATGAGACTGCCGATGAGACTGATCGCCAGCGCTGCCCTGCTTTCCCTCGCCACGATGGCCACATCCCCCGCCTCGGCGCAGGACGTCTCGGCCGGCGAGCGCTCCTGGAACAAGTGCCGCGCCTGCCACCAGATCGGCGAAGGCGCCAAGAACCTGGTCGGTCCGCAGCTCAACGGCCTGTTCGGCCGGCATACCGGCGCGGTCGAGGGCTACAGCTACTCGACCGCCAACAAGGGCGCCAACATCACCTGGGACGAGGCGGTCTTCGCCGAATACATCAAGGACCCGAAGGCCAAGATCCCCGGCACCAAAATGGTCTTCGCCGGCATCAAGAACGACAAGGAAATCGCCGACCTCACCGCCTTCCTCAAGCAGTTCGACAAGGACGGCAAGAAGCTCTGAGGCGACTGAAGTGCCCGCTCGTTAGTTTGCCAGGTCACCCTACCGGATTGCGGCACGCACTCGGCCGCAATCCGCGGAAAAGAATTGCCGGCTACGGAATCCACTGGCGAGCTCACATGCGAATCACCATATGCTGCCGCTCGGGCAGGAGATGTGGAGGTTGGCAAGAGTGGCAAAGGCGGCAGCCGGCAAACGGGCGGCAGAGCCGAAAGTGCAGATCGGCGCAATACCGTACCGGCACAGGCCGGACGGCGCCGTCGAGATCATGCTGGTGACAACGCGCGAGACCCAGCGCTGGATCGTGCCGAAAGGCTGGCCGATCCGCGGGCTGAAGGGGCATGAGGCGGCCGCGCGCGAAGCCATGGAAGAGGCCGGCCTGCTCGGAGAAATCGGCAAGAAGCCCGTCGGCCGCTACACGTATTGGAAGCGGCGGACACGCGACTTCGTGCTGTGCAAGGTCCGGCTCTATCTGCTCGCGGTGAGGGAGCAGCTAGCGACATGGCCCGAGCAGGATCAGCGGCGCTGCCAATGGTTCACCCAGGCCGACGCGGCCGATCTCGTGGACGAGCCCGCGCTCGGCGCGATCATTCGCAGCCTGACGCCGAGCAAGGCCTGACACCGCTCCGTTCAGCGCGCATCGTGGAAGATCAGCCCCGTCGTGTAGCGTTCGCCTGAACGCACCCGGCTAACACCGTGGCGCAGGTTGACACGATAAGGCCCGCGCGCGCCCTGCACCGGCCGGTGCTGCACGGCGAAGATCGCGGCCTCGCCCTGCCGGAGCGGCACCACCTCGGGCCGCGACTGCATGCGCGGGCGCTGCTCGACCAAGGTGAATTCGCCCCCGATGAAGTCCCGACCCGGCTCGGAGAGCAGGACCACCATCTGGAATGGGAAGAACAGGTCGCCATAGAGGTCCTGGTGCAGGCAGTTGTAGTCGCCGGCACCGTATTTCAGCAGCAAGGGCGTGGGCCGTTCCTGCCCTCGCGCATGACAGAGCGCAAGGAAGTCGTCGAGCCTCTCCGGATAGCGCTGAGCGATGTCGAGCGTGGCATTCCAGCGATTGGCGATCGGTGCAAGCCGCGAGTAGATCAGCGGCCGCAGCGCCGCGATCGCCTCCGGCAGCGGATGAGCGAAGTACTGATATTCGCCGCGACCGAAGCCGTGCCGGGCCATGACGATCCGACTACGGAAATGCCGGGGCTCGGCGTAGAGCGCCCTTAGCGCGGCGCAGGCGTCGGCATCGAGCAGAGGCCCGGTCAAGCCGACTCCATGCTCGTCGAGTTCGCTCTCGATCCCCGGCCAGTCGAGCTCGGCAACACGCTCTGCCATCGTCTGCGCTTTCGTGTTGCGAACTGCCGTCGTCGCCATCATCCGCTTCCTTCATCGGCCTCATGGCGGCGATAAAGCGCTCGGCGGCCGGCTCGCGACACCCGGTTTCTGTCTCGCCAGCCACCGGGCGAAGCTGCTGGCCCTTCCGAAAAACGACCGCTTGACCTTCCCATGATGGGAAGGTGTAGCCATCTTCCAACAGATGAAGGAAGGTGATGCGTCATGACGATGCATGCGAAGCATGAAGCGCCCGCGAGCGGGCCGGGCACGATCGATATTCCGGTCGACGGGATGACCTGCGCGTCCTGCGTCGGGCGCGTGGAAAAGGCGATCTCAGCTGTTCCCGGCGTCAGCGCAGCCGCGGTCAACCTTGCGACCGGCAAGGCGCGGGTGACGCTAGCCGGCGCTGAAACCAGCGCGATCGCCGATGCGATCCGCAGCGCCGGTTACGAGCCCGGCGCGACGACGATCGCGCTGGCGATCTCGGGCATGACCTGCGCGTCCTGCGTCGGGCGGGTCGAGAAGGCGCTGCGCGCTGTACCCGGTGTCTTGAGCGCCGAGGTGAATCTCGCAACCGAGCGGGCGACGATCGGGGTCGCGGATGGCTCCATCACGCCGGCGCTTGTCGCCGCCGTCGTGGCCGCCGGCTACGAGGCCAAGCCCCTCGACGAGGGATGCAACGATGATGGCGATGCGGCCGCCGCCCGCCGCGAGGCCGAGCAGAGCGCACTCTTCCGTGCCGTCGTCGTCGCCGCTCTCGCCACCTTGCCGCTGCTGGTGCTCGAAATGGGGCCGCATCTGAGCGAGGCCTTCCATCACTGGCTCTATGCCCGCATCGACGCCTTCGTGCTGAAGCTCATCGCCTTCGGCCTCACCACGATCGTGCTGTTCGGGCCGGGCCTGCGCTTCTTCCTGAAGGGCTGGCCGGCGCTCATGCGCGGCGCGCCCGACATGAACGCGCTGGTCATGCTCGGCGCCGGCGCCGCCTATGCCTATTCGGTGGTCGCGACCTTCGCGCCGGGCTGGCTGCCGGCCGGCACCGACTACACCTATTTCGAGACCGGGGCGGTGATCGTCACTCTGATCCTGCTCGGGCGCTGGTTCGAGGCCCGCGCCAAGGGCCGGACCAGCGAGGCGATCAAGCGGTTGGTCCAGTTGCAGGCGCGCTCGGCGCGGGTGCTGCGCGACGGCGTCGAGAGCGAGATCGCGATCGAGCATGTCCGCGTCGGCGATCTCGTTCTGGTCCGGCCGGGCGAGAAGATCCCGGTCGACGGCGAAGTCGTCGACGGCGCCTCCTATGTCGACGAAGCCATGGTGACCGGCGAGCCAGCCCCCGCTCACAAGAGTGTCGGCTCGGCCGTGATCGGCGGCACGATCAACCGCAACGGCGCCTTGCGCTTCCGGGCGGAGAAGGTCGGCGCCGATACCTTGCTCGCCCAGATCCTGCGCATGGTCGAGCAGGCGCAGGGCGCCAAGCTGCCGATCCAGGCGCTGGTCGACCGTGTCACCAACTGGTTCGTGCCGGCGGTGATCGCCGTCGCACTGGCGACTTTCGCGGCGTGGCTCGCCTTCGGCCCCTCGCCAGCACTAACCTATGCGCTGGTCAACGCGGTCGCGGTGCTGATCGTCGCCTGCCCCTGCGCCATGGGCCTGGCGACCCCGACCTCGATCATGGTCGGCACCGGCCGCGCCGCCGAGCTCGGCATCCTGTTCCGCCAGGGCGCAGCGCTGCAGGGCCTGAGCGAGGTCGGGACCATCGCCTTCGACAAGACGGGAACGCTGACCAAGGGCCGGCCCGAGGTGACGCGCTTCATCGCCGCCGAGGGTTTCGCCGAGCAGGACGCGCTGCGCCTCGCCGCCTCGGCGGAGAGCGCCTCGGAACACCCTTCCGCTGAGGCGATCGTCGCCGAGGCGAAGCGGCGCGGCCTTGCGCTCGCTCCGGCCGCCGACTTCACGGCCGAGCCCGGCCTCGGCATTTCCGCTCGGGTCGAAGGCCGCGACATCCTGGTCGGCTCGCAGAAGCTGATGGCCCAACGGAAGGTCGCTCTCGGCGACCTGGCCGACAAGGCCGCCGCTTTCGCCCGCGACGGCGAGAGCCCGCTCTACGTCGCCGTTGACGGCAAGCTCGCCGGCCTCGTCACCGTGGCCGATCAGGTCAAGCCGGGCTCATCGGCCGCGATCGCGGCGCTGAAGGCGCTCGGCCTGCGCATCGTCATGGTGACCGGCGACAACCGCGCCACCGCCGAGGCGATCGCGGCCCGGCTCGGCATCGATGCGGTCGAGGCCGAGGTGCTGCCGACAGACAAGGCGGCGATCGTCCAGCGGCTGCAGGCGGATGGAGCCAAGGTCGCCTTCGTCGGTGACGGCATCAACGACGCTCCCGCCCTGGCCCAGGCCGATATCGGCATCGCCATGGGCGCCGGCACCGACATAGCGATCGAGAGCGCCGACATCGTGCTGATCTCCGGCGATCTGCGTCACGTGCCGGAAGCGATCGGTCTGTCCAAGGCGACGATGACCAATATCCGTCAGAATCTCGGCTGGGCCTTCGGCTATAATGTACTGCTGATCCCGGTTGCGGCCGGCGCGCTCTACCCGCTCTGGGGCGTGCTGATGTCGCCGGTCTTCGCCAGCTTCGCCATGGCCTTCTCCAGCGTCAGCGTTCTGGCCAACGCACTCAGGCTGCGCCGCTTCTCAGCGCGACAGGACACCATCGCCGCGACGCCGAACTCGGCCCCGGCAACTGCCTTCGGGAGGATGGGATGAATATCGGACAGGCCGCCGAAGCCTCCGGCGTCAGCGCCAAGATGATCCGCTACTACGAGCAGATCGGGCTGATCGAGCCGCCGGCGCGCTCGCAATCGGGCTACCGGGTCTATGCCGAGCCGAACGTGCACACGCTGCGCTTCGTGCGCCGTGCCCGCAGCCTCGGCTTCTCGGTCGAGGAGACCGGAGCGCTGCTGGCGCTCTGGCGCGACCGCTCGCGGGCGAGCGCCGATGTGAAGACGCTGGCGCTGAAGCATGTCGCCGAGCTGGAAGAGAAGGCGGCGGCGTTGCAGGCGATGGCGGCGACGCTGCGCCACCTCGCCAGCCATTGCCATGGCGACAAGCGGCCGGACTGCCCGATCCTCGACAAGATCGGCTCGCCGAACTGAGACGCTGTAAAGCAAAACGCCGGAGGCCTTTCCAGGCCCCCGGCGTTCGACAATACAATGAAGAATGCGGTGTCGGCAGCGCCGCTCAGCGCCGCATCGCCTCGGCAAGGCGCGGCGAAAAGGTGCGGGCCGGCCGGCGGACGACCACGACAGACCGGTTCGGCGTCATCACCGTGGTGCGGTGCGCAGCCTTGCGGATCAGCGGCACGACTTCGGCGACGGGCACGCCCATCAGCTGAGCGGCGAGCTCGGCCTGGTGCTCCGGCGAATCGCTCATGCACTGCGCCGCCGTCACCGCCTCTTCGAGGGTCGGCAGCTCTTTGCGCGGGCGCAGGATGCGCGGCGGGGGATTCTTGTAGTCGGGCATCTCGATGGCTCCTTGGATGCCTAAAATAGCACTTATTGTGCACTGCACAAGATTGCGTGGATTATTCTCTGCAATGCAACAATCGCAGAGCGGACTGGCACGCGGCTTGCGCCTTTGGAATGCCTAAAACCGGCAGGAGATTGTCGGCTTCAGAGCCGGTTCCGACCGGCTGGCTCGATTCGTCTCCATAGGGAGAGACTTCATGAGCGTAGCGGATACGGCCATGCCAGCCGCGCAGGCCCGTCGGCGTCGCCCTCCGGCCCCCGAGCCGGAAGAGCGCGAGTTCGGCCGGCTCGAATTGCTGCTGCGCCTGCGCCGCAACCCGCTGACGATCTGGCGGGCGCGCCATTTCCGCGAGCCGATCGTCGCCGGCGAGGGCCTGTTCGGCTATGGCGTCGTCGTTTCCGATCCTGAGGTCGTGCGGCACGTGCTGGTCGAGAACGCAGCGAACTACCGCAAGGACGACCTGCAGCGCACCGTCCTCGCGCCCGGGCTCGGCGAAGGGCTGCTGACGGCGGAAGGCGAGGCCTGGAAGCGGGCACGGCGGACCCTGGCGCCGCTGTTCACGCCACGCTCGGTCGCAACGCTGGCGCAACGCATGACGGAGCCGGCGGAGCGCACGGCCATGCGGATGGCGCGCCGCCGCAGCGGCCGCATCGTCGACATCTCAGCCGACATGACGCGCGTCACCTACGACATTCTGGCCGAGACGATGTTCTCGAACGCGATCGCCGGCGGCGCCGACGCCTTCGGCAAGGCGCTGACCCGCTATTTCGAGACGCAGGGGCGGATCGATCCGCTCGACGTGCTCGGCGCACCGACCTGGTTGCCGCGCATCGGCCGCTGGATGGCCCGGCCCGCGATCTCGTTCTTCGAGGCTCAGGTCAAGACGATCATCGCCGAGCGGCAGCGCCTGCATGCCGACGGTGCCTGGAAGACGGAGAAGCCGGACCTGCTCGACGCCCTGCTCGCGGCGCGCGATCCCGAGACGGGAACAGGGCTCAGCGAGGCCGAGGTCGGCGCCAACATCGTCACCTTCATCGGTGCCGGCCATGAGACCACCGCCAACGCCCTGACCTGGTCGCTCTACCTCATCTCGCTGGCGCCCGATATGCGCGACGCGCTCGAAACCGAGATCGATTCCGCCGGCGATGATCTCGCAGCCGCGGCGCTGTCCGGCGACCGCCTCGCGCTCACCCGCGCCGTCATCGAAGAGGCGATGCGGCTCTATCCGCCGGTGCCGTCACTGTCGCGGACGGCCCTGGCCGACGACGTGGCGGGCGCGTGCGTCATCCCCGAGGGCGCACTGGTGGTGATCTCGCCCTATCTGCTGCACAGGCACCAGACGCTTTGGCAGGCGCCGGATCAGTTCCGGCCGGAGCGCTTCCTGCCAGGGGCCCGTGAAGCGATCTCCCGTTACGCCTATCTGCCCTTCGGAGCCGGACCGAGGATCTGCATCGGTCAGCAATTCGCGATGGTCGAAGCGGTGATCGTACTGGCCGTACTGTTGCGGCGGCTACGTTTCGACTATGCCGGGAGTGACGCACCCATGCCGGTCCAACGCATCACACTGCGTCCAGGCCAGGGCATGCCGATGCGGGTCACGGTACGGCGCACCAGGTGATGATGCGCGCAACCCACCGAGGCGAATTAACCACAGCTGCCGGAAAAGCGTTAAAGATGAACGCCGTGTTTTTAAAGATGTCGCACCGGCGAGGCTCGATGCGGCCGAACAGCCCGGACACGAAACCCCGCGAAGCCCCGCCATTCTTGGCTCCTCGGGCCGCCGCGAGCATGCAAACATTTTAAAACTTGGCAAAATCGTGACAAACTACGCCGGGCCTTGCCCAAAAAAGGCCAATATGGAACAGATGCCAGGTGTGGTGCCGTGTGGTTCCGCCCGCATCTGCGAAACTGGCTCTGCCAGCTGCAAGGGCTACCAGATTGTTGGCACCATCCATTTTGGAAGCAACTTTTTTACTGGGGTGACGTGATGCATGCCAAGACCTTGAAGGCCGGAACCATCCTCGTCGCGGGCGCGCTCGCGCTTGGCGGCTGCACCCAGTCGCAGGAACGCGTTGCGGCTGGTGGCGCACTCGGCGCCGGCGCCGGCGCCCTGATCGGCGGCGCGGCCGGCGGCTGGCGCGGCGCGGCGATCGGCGCCCTGATCGGCGGTGTCGCCGGCCTCGTCATCGCCGACGCGATCGAGAAGGAGCGCGCTCGCGAGGCGGCCTATATCGCCGCGCGCTCGGGTGGCTCGAACGTTCAGAGCTTCCGCAATTCGAGCGGCCAGGCCGTCGTCGTGCGCGCCCGCACCGTGCGCACCTACAACAACAGCCAGGGCCAGCGCATCCGCGTCGTCGAGCGTAGCGTGACCCGCGAAGGCAAGGCCGCCGGCACCGACCAGGTCGAGGTCAATCTGGCCACGAACGAAGCCTCCGGCATCTGAGCCGTAGGCAATCGAGAATCGGTCCCCCCTCGCTTGCGAGGGGGGACCCCATGAGTACCGAACCGAGATGACTGCGCGCGCGCTGACGAAACGAGCCCTTTGCCTGACGGTTGCCTGCCTCACGGCGGCGTCGCCGGTGGCGGCTACGGCGCAGACGCAGATGATGCAGGGATTCGATCCCTACAACCCGTTCGGATCCGCCGCTCAGATCCTCTGGCAGCGCATCCAGCAGCAATGCCCCCAGCTCAAGCTGCCGGTCACCATCGGCATCGCCTCGCGCCCCGCGACGCGCGACGCCTTCACGACCGACCAGGGCAACAACATCATGCAGCAGATCCGGGCTGCATTCTCGAACATCCCGGGCATCACGATGGCGCCCTGGCTCGACATCGACCCGATCAAGGGCATCGTCGACACCGGCGTCCTCGACAATCCTCTGGCCGGCGACAACAAGGAACAGCTCAGCAAGATCCAGCTCGAGGTCCGGGCATCCGGCTACAAGGTCGGCGCAGCGACGCGCTTCAACCTGTCGGCGCATGGCTGGAACGGCTATGAGAGCTGCTCGCCGAGTCTCGACCCGTTCCCTGTTTCCCAGGATTTCATCGGCGAGGAATACAGCTCGACCGACGAGCTCTTCAACAAGGTCGCCGCCGGGGTCTGGGCAGCCTCGGTCGACACCGCCAACCCGATGACCCTGTCGGTCAGGATGCTGAGCGGGTTGCCGGTCAGCCCCGGCTGGCAGGAATTCTTCTCCGACAAGCTCCGGCGCGCGCTGAGCAAGCAGAACGCCGAGGAGAAGGAGACCAAGATCCGGGCCGAGCGCCATGTCTCGCTCGTGATCGCCCACGACCCGGCCGGCGCCGAGGACAAGCGCTGGGAAGGCATGGTCACCGTCGATCCGCGCCCGCTCGGCTACCGGATCTCGGTCAGCGTCAACCGCCGCAACACGACGCCGATCTCCGAGGACGGGCTGGTCACGCTCGACGAATTGCCGACCATGCAGCAATGGGCCGCGCTCGGCCCCGAGGCGCAGACGCCGCGGCTCGACCAGACGCCGATGCGGGTCAACGCACGCATCGAAGGCGGCCGTGCCCTGCAGCAATACCCCTTCCTGGTCGCGCAGGAATCTTATGTCGAGGTCGATATCCCGACCGGCAGCGTCCGTGGCCCGCACCCCGCCGTGCCCGTCGATGTCCTCGGCCGCAACAACGCCCCGATGAAGACCATCCACATCGCCAATCCGAGCCGGCCGAATCTGCGGCGCTACAAGCTCGGCCCCGGCGAGTACACGATCCGGGTCGCGAGCGCCGGCCCCGTCGCGCAGGACTTCCAGCTGCGCGCGCGCGCCGTCGACACCAACGAGATGCTGATGCCGGAAGCGCCGGGCAGGCTGCTCCGCCGCTATCAGGACTGGTACGCCAGCGTCGTTGAAGATCCGCGCACCGGCCAGCGCACCTGCTTCGCCTATACCGCCGCACAGGAAGCCGGGCCGCGCTACTGGCGCGAACAGGCGCCGTTCATCCTGCTGCAGGCGAGCAGCGGCGGTAACGGCGATCTCCAGCACCTGATCGAGGACAAGCGCTACTACAAGCCGAACACGCCGTTCGAGGCGGTGATCCGGGAAGGTGGCGGCATGGCGCGCCGGCTCAATGCGGCTCCCACCGCGGCAGGCAACTTCATTCGTCCGATGAAGCAGGGCTCGAACGGCCAGCCGATCCTGGATATGGACGCGGTCGCCGGCTACAATCGGGGCACGACGCTCGAGATCAGGGGCACTGCGCCTGACGGGCGCCCGGCCCATGTGATCTACTCGCTGCAGGGCTACCGCGCCGCCGTCAACGCCATGTCGCTCGAATGCGGCCGGCGCGACCTCGCCAACGCCCTGGTCTGGAAGTAATCGGCCGACCCATGCGCTCAGGCCAGCGCCAGCGCCGCCTGCGTCGCCTGCATGTCTCCGGCCGGCTCAAAACGGATCAGCCCCCGCCGAACACCGGTTACCGTGTCGAGCACCGCCGGAAGCGAGCGGGCGGAGCGTTCGAGCACGCCGAGCATGGCGGGAGCCAGGCGCGGATCGTTCCAGACTTCCTGGGCACGACGGCCGAATGGCGCGAGGAAGGGCTCGATCCCGCTCCAGGCGAGGATGATCTCGCGTGGGCGGGTCGCCGCCGCCTGGAGGCCCGACAGGATGCGTTCGATGATCGGAGCCCAGACGCCGTCGTCATAGCGTCCCGCGGGCAGGAGGACGATCAACCGCCCCGCCTCCAGCAGGGCCGCCTGGGCCTGCGAGGCGGCCTGAGCCGGATCGCGGAAAACCCGCGGCAGCAGGCGCGGCGCGACAAAGCTCGCCTCGACCTCGCGAGCTTCGGCCCCGAGGGCTTCCGACAGCAGCATTCGGCGCGACGCAACGTCCTCGCCGACGGCCGTCATGCCGAGCGCCGCCGGCAAAGCGGCCGGCAGCGCCGCGAAGCAAACCGATTCTGCCGCCATCGCATTCCGCTCCGTTCGAACCATCGCCATGCCGTACCCGATGTCCCGGGCAGGCAGGTTTCCGCAGAGGCGGCCAACCGGCCGCAAGATCAGGCCCGAGCGACGAAAGTCGAGCCCGTGGCATGTCTTGCAAGACGGCGGGCCATCGCGCAAGGTCCGCACACATTGTTCCGCTCAGCCCGACTTCTCCGGAGCCCGTTTCCGTGACTTCCTCCGTGGCGCCGGTCGCCATCATCTGGGACGGCTCACGTCATGTCGCCGCGCTCTGGCGGCACAGCGCACCAGTCCGTTTCCTCGCGGCCGAAGATGCCGGCGGCCGGATCAGCCTGATCGCTGCGGCCGATGACGGGACAGCACCGTTGCTCGCCACTCTGCCAGCGGGAAGCCGCGCCCTCCACGCCGTGACAGTGGAGAGCAATGGCGGCCTGACCACGATCCCCGTGCAACTCGACGAGAAGCTGTCGCTGGCCGAGGCCGACCGGGGCGCTGCGGGTCTTTCGCTGATTCAGGCCTATAGCGACGATCAGGGTGGGCTCGCACAGCTGACCGAGCCGAGCGCGCCCCCGGCAGCGGACGCCGATCTTCTGGCCTCCGGCCTCAATCGCGCCAGCGGCTCGGAGGCCGAAGGCTACCGGCTCCTGGTCGGCCCGTTCCTTCACCCAGAGGACGAGCGCGCCACCACGACCACCATCACGGCGCGCCGCGCCGAGACCGGCGGGCTGACCCTCGCCTTCGCCGGCAACGGCGATGACGCGACGCCGGACGGGCTGCTTGTGGCGCACCTTCCGGCGGCCATGCGCGAGGCCAGACAGGTGCTGGCGCAGATCGACCAGGACCTCCGGCTCGCCCTTGAAGCCGAGCTCGACACGCTGGCCGCGGCGCCTGCCGACCAGCGCGACGTCGACGCGACGGGCCTTGGCCGCGTCGCCGCGCTCCGGCGCGGTTTTCGCCTGCTCCGGCCTCGCGCCGAGACCGAAGGCAGCCTGCTCTCGCTTCCCGACTGGGTCGAAGCGGACGACATCGTCGTCTTCGCCGAGCCGCGTCGCCAACTCCTCTGGAACGGGGATGGCGAGACGGTCGGTGGCAACCCGATGACATTGCGCTGGCAGGACGGCGCGTTCGCGGCATTCCCGCACGGGGCACGCTACAGCGCGTCCGTCGCAACCGGTCTGACAGTCGGCCAAGGCGGCGGCAATGCCCTTGTGGTCACGACGGCAGGCACGGCCGCGCCGTTGCACGATGATCTCGTGCTCACCGCCGGCCGGCTGGCCGAAGGATTATGGCGAATGACGAGCGCAAGCCGGCCGGCTCGCCTCGGGGCCCTGCTGGACGAACTCGCCATCCGCGCCGCCCAGGCGCCGGCCGGCCCGCTCGCCCGGCTCGACGCATGGACCAAGATTTCCACGACGAAGCCCTCCGCCACTCCAGCCGGCCTGCTCGAAGCAGCGGCGACAGTGACCGGAATCGACGCAGGCCGGATCGACGAGCTTAGCGAACGCGCACTTGGCGAGCAGATCGCCATGCTGCTGCGGACGTGCTCGCAGCCGGCCCTCGCGGCCCGCGCCTGTGCGGTAAGGCTGCTCCTGCCGCTGCCCGGGGCGGATCGATCGGAAGCTGAGCTGGCGCGGCTTCTCGCCTGGTATGAAGATCCTGCGCTTCCGCAGACGCTCGCCCGCGAGGCGATGGCTCTCGCCGGGCATGATCGGCGGGCGATGCGGCTGCTGCACGACATCGCCGCGAGCGCCCATCAAAGCTGGATCGAGCCCGAGCTCGCCGCCGAGGTCGAGCAGGCCATGGCGGATGCCGCCACGCGCAGCGGGCAACGCCGGCTCTCGCCTCTCGATGCCTTGTTGCTCGATCTGCGCCGGCAGCCGCAGCGGCAGCCTGCTCCCGGCCTTGAGGCCGTCGCCCGGATGCGTAGCGAGCTCGGTGAGGCGGCGCGGCAGGCGAGCCAGCCGGCGGCGATCACGGATGAGCTGACGCGCCGGCTCGGTGAACTCACTCCCGGCGAGATCGTCCTCCTGCACGGGCACTTCGCCGCCTTGCGGCGTGAGGTGGAACAGGCGGCCGCCGCGGCAGACCTCATCCGCGGTTGGGAGGAGGCGGCCGGATATCCAGGCCTCGCCGCCCGGGCTCATCGTGGCGGCGATCCCGTCAGGGGCGCCGCACGACTCACCGCGACGAGCCGCCAGTTCGCCGGCTCGTTGTCACATATCGAAAGCCTTGGCGCGGCCCTGACCGGCCTATCGACGCAGATCGACGCGTTGCTTGGCCCTGCCGATGGCGCGACGGAACGTAGCCGAGCGCTGCGTGCGACCCTGGAAAGCTATGGCCGCCTGCTACTGGCGCAGCTGGTGGTCCGAGAGGCGGATGCCGCTTTCGCCAGCGTGCCCTTTGCCGGAAAAGCGCTCGCCGACCCACAGGATACCGGCTTCGGCGCCGCCTATCGCCGGCTCAGAGCCGGGACCGGCGACATGCTGCCGCGCTACCTCGCCGCCGCCGCTGCGCTGACGGGCCTCGATCATCACTGGGGCACCGGGCTTTCCGGGCCAACCTCTGCGGACACCGCTCCGAGGCAGGACGCATGACCACTTTGCCCTGCTACAATCTCGAGACCCGGCTCGGGAGCTTTGCCGCGACCATTGCGCTAGACCGCAGCGGCGAACTGATCGACCTCCTCTCCTTCGAGGCGCCGGAGGATATGGTCAAAGCGGTGACAGTCTCGCTCGTCTCGCATGCGCCAAGTCTCACCAGCGGTGTCGATATCGGCTGGCTTCAGGGCAATGCCCTGCTCGACAAGGCCGCGATCCGTGCAGGCGAGCGGCTGGTACTCGGACTGAAGCGCGATGCGGTGATGCGCGCGGTCGCCAATCACCGGGCCCAGGCCGATGCCGACAGCGACGCCAGCCTCGAAATCGCCTTCTCCACGATCGTCGAGACAGCCGGCGGCACCCGCGCCTCGCCGCGCCGCCTCCTCAAGATCGCGGCGCTGGCCGGCGCCTCGCAGCCGGAATGGCGCATCGAGCCGGTCGAAATCGACCTCGACTCGCTGCAGGCCGGCAAGCAACTCGCGGTCGGTCAGATCGCGATCGACATTCCCCGAGACATCGTGCTCGAAGGCCGGCGCGGTCTGACCATCGAGGCCAGTTGTTTCGGTATCAAGGCACAGCATCTCTCGCTCAGCGTCGCTGCGCCCATGGATCATTCGGTCTCGCTCAGGCGCTTCCCGGATACCGGCACCGCGACGAGCCGGCACCTGGTCTGGCTCGCCGACGCTCCGGCGCTGGCCGGCCAGGAGGTGCGCCTCGACGTGACGCTGACGCGCGACGCTGTGCTCGACTTCGTCGACGAGACGATCCAGGCCAATCCGAAGGCAGCGCTGCAGGTCCGGCTCACCGCCAAGCTCGGCGGCTGGGTCGGCCAGGACGGCGCCGGCCATGATCCGGATGGCCCGGCCAAACCCTGGTCGAGTGCGCTCGAAGCCCGCTCGGTGCCGGTCCGCAGCCAGAATCGCGGTGAGGTCGCGCTGACCATCGCCGGTCAGCATTTCGCCTGCCCGCTCGGCGGCGGCGCCCAGTTCGAGATCGCGGGCGGCCTCAATGCCGAAGTCGACCCGGACGACGAGACCTCGATCGTGCGCTGCGGCGGACTGGTGATCGATCTGCGACGCTGGCCGCTGACCCGGACCGCGCCGCTGACCGTCGAGGTCAGCAGCCGGATGGGCGAAAGCGAAATCGGCGAGCCGCCGACGCCCTTCCCGCTCGAGATCGTGCGCGAGGGCGATTTTGGCCGGCGCGGCCGCGTCGTCGTGCCGATGCAGAACCTGACGACGACGTTGTCGCGCGCGGTTCGCACCGGCGGCGCAAACGTGCTGCGCGGGCCGATCACCGTTTCGCTCGCGATCAAGGCCGGCGACGAGGGCGGCAAGGCCTTCGCACAGGCGAGCCTGCCGCTGCGCTATAGCCGCCGCGTCCACCGCCTGCCTATCTGTATCGACCTCGGCGCCTCCGCCACCTCGATCTGGTCCGGTGCGCCACGCGCCGCCGGCCGGGCGACCGAGATCAAGCCGCTGGCGCTCGGCACCTGGCTTGCCGCCCATGTCGATCCGCGCCATGGCGAGGCCGCCTTGCAGGACACCGGCGCCGCGCCGTTGATCCCGAGCCATATCGGGCTCGATTCGGGCAATCATCTGCGGGCAGACCATGCTCCGCACAGCCTGCCGGACCTGGCTCTGATCGGATCCGACCGCGCCAGCGTGGCGCGCCGGCTGAAAGCATTCGCGCGACGCTACGACGTCTCCGCTCCGGCTCCGCCACCGCAATCCGGCCTGCCCGAAAACGGTCGGAGGATCGACTCGCTCAAGCATGCGCTGACCTCCGGCGCCGTCTCCTTGACGCTGAACGAGCAGGTCCATCGCTACGACGCCGCGACCGACCGCGTCGTCGCCACCAATACGGTCGAGATCGCGCCTTTGGTCGCGGACGTGCTCGACGAATTGGTCGACCTCTATGTATTGCGGCTCGGCGAGGATCGCCTGCGCGTCGAGGATCATGCGCCGCCGCCGGTGGTGCCGCGCATCCTGGTCTCCTGCCCGAGCGGCATCGGCGACGAGATCGCCTCGCGCTATCGCGCTGCGCTCGAGCTCTTCGCGCAGCGCCTGGAACGGCTCTTTCCCGGCGCCACCAGCTTCCCCGACGCGGCCGTGACCGTACCCGAGGCGGTCGCGGCGGCGCGCTATGTCGCCAGCCTGCCGGAAGTCCGCGCCGCCGTGCCGGACCAGAGCGAAGCGCTGCTGGTCACACTCGACATCGGCGGCGGCACCAGCGACGTCGCGCTCGCTTCCCTACGCCGCGACGGCGACCGGCTGAACCATCAGACGCTCGCCACCTTCGGCCTCCCGGTCGGTGGCGACCTGATCGACGAGGCGCTGACCGGCATCGCCGCGACCCTGATCGACCGGGCCATGGACGGACAGGACACGCATTGGCAGCCGGCTTTCGCGGAAGCCTCGCTCGCCCGCGCCATCCAGCGCGAGGACGCCGCCGCACTGGCGGCCCGCAGCTGGCTGCGTAACGCGGTGAAGCAGGCCAAGGCGCGCCTTGCCACCCGCCTCAGCGAGAAGGCGCAGAGTTCCGGCGCGGCTTATCGCTGGGATGCCGATGCGGCCGACGAGACCTTCGACCTGGTGCTCACCGAAGTGAAGTCGGGCGGCGACCCCGCCGGCCTCTACATCGCCCAGAATGAGCCCAGGCTGGCGGATGTCACGCAGCGACCCGGCCTGCAGCTCGCGCTCGACGAGCCCGACAAGGCCGGCACGCGCCGGCTCATCCTGAAGATATCTCGGGCAACGCTGGAAAAGGGCGCCGGCGAAGCCTCGCAACGCCTGGCCGAGATCGGCGCCGTGCTCGGCGGCATGCTCCCGCGGCTGGCCCGCGCCGCCGGCCCGAACCCGCTGCGCCGTCCGACCGTGATCATGGTGCCGACCGGACGCGCCGCGCTCTGGCCGCCGATCTTCGAGGCGATCGCGGCTGAAGCCGACGCCAGCCGCGCCGCTTTCCCGTTCGAGCGCCCATTCTCGCCAGCAGCGATGAAGAAGGCGGTGATCGCGGGAGCCGCGATCCTCGGCATCGAGGGCGACATGGCCGGCAGCGCCGTGCAGCACAAGAACCCGCTCGGCATCGCCGCCATGGCGGTGCAGATGCGCGATCTCGGCGCGACCGGCCTGCGCACCGAATTCGCCGCCGAGCGCATCCATTATCTCGGCTACGACATCGCTTCCGGCGCGCGCGTCCATGCCGAGCATGACGAAGCGGCGCCAAGCCTGGGTGGGCGCGCCAATCTCGGCCGCCGCTTCCAGTTCGTGCGCACGATCCCGGGCCTCGATCCGCAAGGCAAGGCTCTGTCGCGCCTGCGGCCGCTGCTCGGCGGGCAGGACCCGATGGTGCTGCTCGAAGGCGACTCGATCGTCGAAGCGCACCGCGAGGGGCTCGACGGATTCGGCGTCTGCGAGATCATCAGCGAGGTCTTGTCGCCGGTGAGCCGCAAGGTCACGGTGGTCGCCGCCAATGAGGGCTGGGAAGCCTGCTGGCGGATCGAGCACGACCGCGTCTCGCGCATCTACTAGAGGATCGCAGGATCGTCATGGCCCGCATGCGAAAACGGCTCTGGCGTTCACAAGGGCGGCCTTGGCCCGCGCCATCGCGACCGCAATTCCATCACCCCGCCTTCCCCGCCCGAGTGAGCTGACGCCATGGCCCTGCCCGATCTCATGGACCTGGTGATGCACGACCCGCGGCGGCTGACCTGCCTGCGCGCCGTCGCCGGCGAGCCGGGCGAGGCCATGCCCGGCATCGAGAACCTCTGGCGCAAGCCGGTCTTCAGCCTGACCGCCGGCGGTCAGCCGACCAAGGACGGCAAGGCCTCGCTGGAGGACCTGATCGATCGCCATCGCAGCATCGCGCTCACCGATGGCGGCAGCGGCCCGCAGCCGATCGACGTGCCCTTCACCTCGCTCGTCGTGCTGACCGCCGAGGCTCTGCCCGGCGCGCAGGAGCTCGGCCGCTTCCTCGCCGACCGGATCGAGCAGCGCTTCCGCGATGTGATCGACCCCGATATCGGCGTCACCGTCCATGTCGAGCAGAGCCTGCACGCAACCGCGCCGGTCGCGGTCTATCTCGGCCATGGCGTCTACGCGCCGCCCGCCGACAGCCGGCTGCCGCATGGCGAGGTGGTGATCCGGCAAGATGCGCAGACCGCGATCGGCCAGCCGATCATCGGCGTCAACACGCAGGGCGGTCTCTATGCCGGCCAGGCGCGCTTTGCCTTCTCGCGCAGCGAGATGCTGACGCCGGCGGTGCATCCCGACCTGCCGGGCGGCACGATCTTCTTCCTCGGCCGCTATCCGGTCGACGCCTCCGCCCGCGATGCCGGCGGCCTGCCACTGCTCACCGCGCTGCCGCAGACGCCGGAAGCGCGCGCACAGGCGATCCAGGTCGAGACACTGGCTTTGCCCGGCGGCAATGTCGACGCCCGCTTCGAGATACTCGGCGTGCGCCCGCAGGTCGGCCGCGTCTCGCTCGGGCTCGTCGACGTCACGCTCGACCGCAGGCCGTCCCGCCTGCAGGCGCAGCCGCCCAAGGGGCCGCATCTCGCGGTTCTCGGCCTCGCCATTCCCGAGAATTTCAGCGGCCGACGCATGGCCCGCTACTGGGTCGAGCGCAGCCATGGCGGGCGCCTGATGTCGTCCGCCATGCTGGCGCAGCGCGACAGCCTCGTCGTGCAGGGCCGCGACGCCCGCCGCTATGATCGGCGCGAATTGCGCTACAGCCGGGCCGGCGGCGAGGTCCGTGTCGAGAGCGCGAGCTTCGACGGACGTCGCCGCTCGCTGCTGATGCTGGAGGATGGCGAGTTCGGCTATATCGGCCTGCCGCGCGAGCAGACTGCCATCGCCTTCGGCCCGGACCAGTCGTCACGCGGCTACGGCACCTTCGATTGGCTCGGCGAAGCGGTGCGCGTCCAATTCGGCTCTGGCGTGGTCGAGCGCCTCGACGATCTCTATGATCACAACCCGGTCGGCTTCATCGCGGCCGCCCCCGACGGCGTCGCCGTGCAGTCGGCCGGCGACACCTGGATCCTCGGCGGACGCAAGCCGCAGGCAGCCGGCACCTGCATCATCCCGCCGAACGGGCCCTTCGTGCTCGGGCCGCTGGTGGTCGAGCTCCGGGAGGCGACGCCATGAGCCATCCGCTGTTCCGCGGCCTCAAGCGCAGCGTCACCGCCATTGCGGTCGGGACCGCCACCATCGTCGGCTTCCTGTGGCTCTCGGGCGGACTGATCGGCGAGCTCGCCGCCAGCCGGGCCTGGATCAAGCAGCCGGACTTCACCGAGACCAGCCGCTCGAACGAGGACCTGTTCCAGCAGGGCGTCGCGACCGGACTGATCTGGCTCGACCCCACCGGCCCGGTGATCCGCTCACAGCCCTGCGAAGCGCTCTACGACACCTCGCTGACCGTGCCGACGCCGCAGGGCGCCAAGGAATTCTCGCGCACCTTGCTCGACCGGCTCTGCAACCTGCCGGCCGGCGCGCAGATCCGCTCGGAGATACTGGCCTGGAACAATTCCTTCCTGATCGCCGGCGCCCGCGACGACCGCGCGCCCGACCGGCGCTGCGCCGATGGCACGCCGCTGACGCTGCCGGTGGTGCCGGCCGGCTGCCGCCCGTCGAGCTGGACTGCGCGCGTTGCCCAGACCACCGATCTCGCCGCACCGCTCAACGTGATGCCCAACGCGGTGCCACCGCCGCGCGACTTCGCCGATTTCGCCAAGCGCCGTGGCAACCAGCTCTCCGACTGGGCCCTGTTCGGTCCGCTGCGGGCGCCGGACGACCGGCTGGTGCTGTCGACGAGGCTGCCGGCCGGCAACCGCCGCATCACCGTCGACATGATCCTGGAGCCGGCGCGCGTTGTCGTCGGCAATGAGCGGGTCAATCTCGATCCCAAGCGCGACGAGCAGACCGTGCGCATCGCCGGGCTCTCGATCGCGGCCGAGCGCGTCTGCTCCGACAGCGACGAATT
Source organism: Rhizobiales bacterium 2SD (assembly GCA_005502805.1). Lineage (GTDB taxonomy): Bacteria > Pseudomonadota > Alphaproteobacteria > Rhizobiales > Beijerinckiaceae > Allobosea. The sequence continues at coordinate 66,776 of SCMY01000009.1, forward strand.
CGCCACCTGCGCCGAGGAGGCGCAGCAAGGGCTGCCGCATGGCTGGCGCTTCACCATCACCGGCGCGCGCCGGCGCGAGGTCGAAGTCGGCTTCGAGGGCCTGCCGGTCCGGGCCGTACCGCCGCGCGCCCGCGAAATCCTCGGCGGAAGCGGCATCCAGAGCGAGGACGGCAAGGTCAAGCTCTGGCGCTCCTCGCATATCGAGGCCGATTGCGAGCGGGCCAAGACCAAGCTGGTCTGCGAGCTCGGCTGGCGCGGCGCGGTCACACAGCGGCGCACCGGGGCGGCCCGTGCCCTCTACTTCGCCGACGGCACGCCGGCGCTCGACAATAACGGCGTGCCGCTGCCGATCGTCGACGAGCTCGGCCTGACAGCGATGATCGGCTACGGCGCCGGCGATGTCGGCTCGCTCTCGGCCGCGCTCGGCCGGGCCCGCACCCGCGAAAACCTGACTCTCACCATCGAGCCGCGCCTGCAGAAGCTGGTGCAGGAAGCCGTCTACGAGCATATGGGCGAGCGCCTCGGCCGCGGGAAGCGCCCGCGCAAGCCCGGCCCGCTGCCGGTCAACCTCGCTCCCGAGCAGGAGCCGCCGGACCAGGGCGATGGCCGCGCCGTCGTGCTGTTGATGGATGCCGGCGACGAGCCAGGCGCGCTGCTCGGCCTGGCGAGCTGGCCCGACTTCGTGCCCGGCATGCACAGCTGGGACATCCAGGCGCTCTCGACCGGGCGCGACAGCGACTCGCCGCTCGCCGGCCATGGCTGGCGTGCGGGCGACGTCCACACCATGCCGGGCTCGACCTTCAAGCTGGTGACCGGTCTCGCCAGCATTCTCGGCATCCGCGAGCAACCTCGCTTCGCGGACATGATCATGGGCCGCACGCCACCAGCGCAGCAGGCGCAGATCTTCGGCATCCCTGGCGGCGGCATCCTCAATGTCGACGGTGTCGCGATCGCCAATTATGGCGGAGCCGGCTTCAATGTCGGCATCCTCTCGCCAGCGCAGAGCGGCTGCCCCGATGCCGGCCGCGGCGCCCAGATCGGCTTCTGCGAGGCCTTGATCAAGTCGTCGAACCTGTGGTTCGCCGGCATGGCGCTGACCATGGACGGACGCAAGGTCGGCGGCCGGCCGACGACGCAACCCGGCCGAACCGGCACGATCCTGGCCGAGATGACCGAGCACCTCTACCCGATCACCCAGCCGGGCTCGCTCGCCCAGCCGGGCGTCGACCTGACGCGCGGCATCGTGCCCGGTGCGCAGCGCCTGACCGGCGAGGCGCTCGACCTCGCGGTCGAGGACAAGCGCAATGCAAGACGCATCGACCTCGCCACCAATTCCTACGGACAGGGCGTGCGCGCGACGCCGATCGCGATGGCCTCGATCTACGGTTCGGTCGGCGCCCGCAAGGTGATCCGCCCGCGCGTGCTGAAGCCCGTCTCCGACGTCGCCGAGACACCGCAGCCAAATGAGGGCAAGCCGGTCATCCCCGGCATGGATCCGCGCCAGGCCGAGCCCTTCCTCGACGATGCCCAGCGGGGCCTCTATGGCGTCGTCAACTCGCCGGGCGGCACCGCCGCCGGCGTGATGGCCTCGCTGCCGCCTGAGGTGCGCCGGCGCATCTTCGGCAAGACCGGCACGGCCGACACCACCGACGGCATGAACTCGGCCTGGTTCGCCGGCTGGATGGAGAATGTCGCGGGGCGCAAGCGCGTCGCCTTCACCTGCCTGGTCTCGCATACGCGGGAAACCGGCGGACGCGCCTGCGGACGCCTGATGGCCGGCCTACTCGGCAAGGTCGCCGCGCTCGGAGACAAGAAGTGAGCGAGACCACCGCGCTGCGCCAGCTGATGGGGCGCTGGCTGACCTTGCGGCCGTTCCGCCTGCCGCGCGTCCGCATCGGCGGGGCCGGCGGGGCCGTGACCGGCCTTGTCCTGCTCGCACTATGCCTCGCCGTGCTCGGCTTCTGGTGGCACAACACCACGCATCTGATCGAGAGCGCCCGGCCGGTGGTCAGCCTGGAGCGGCTCGATCTCGCCCTCGCCCGCGGCGAGACGGTGACGATCGGCCGGCGCGAACTCCTGCAGCCGCAGCGCTTCGACGCGGCCGAAGCGCGCCACGTCGCCTTCACCCGCCAGCCGGATGGGCGCGTCACCATCCGCAACGTCGCCAACACCCGCCGGCTCTGGCTCGACTACCTCAACGGCGCCGGCAGCTTCTCGGCGCGCTGGCGTTTCCAGCCCGGCGACCGCATCGCCGCCGGCGCTCTCGCGATCGCGGTCGACGAGGCCCGGCCCGGACGGCTGGCGCTGACCTTGACCGAAGCCGGCAAGCCGGGCGCCCGCAAACTCACCGTCGACTCGACCGGCCCGCTCTCGACGCTCCGGCTCGACGGTAACACGCTCTCCGTCTGCCAGCCGCGCAGCGGCGCCGACCGCATCCGCGAGATCGTCACCGGCCTGATCGCCACCGACGAGCGTGGCGAGGATCGCATCGTCTCGCTCGGCGGCCGCCTGACCTGCTCGGTGCGCGAGGAAGCTCATGTCGGCGCGACCGCCCTGCCCTTCAAGGCGCTGACCATCGTCGCGCGCGGCGGCAGCTATTTCCTGGCGCCGGGCGATGCCGTCGATGCGCCGCGCCCACCCGTTCTGTTCGCGCGCGGCAACCAGCGCATCACCGATTTCACCGACATCGCCTGGGAGCTCGACCCGGACGGGCCGGCACGGCTCAGTCATATGATCATCGGCCGCACGCGCTACGCCGTCGACATCGGCGAGGAGTCGAACGGGCGCTTGCCGCTGCGCCTGACACCGCTCAGCAAGACCCACCGCTTCGCGCCCGATGACGCCGAAGCCCTGCGCGCAACCGCGACCACCGACAGCGTCCGCCCGGTGGTGACGCCGCCACGCCAGCCGATGTCGGCCGCCGAGCTCGGCAACCCGCTCTCCTCGCTCAACGGCGTCGAGAAGATCGTGCGCCTGCTGCTCACGCTCGGCGTCGCCGTGTTCGGCGTTCTGTCCGCCATGCATCACGCCACGCTGTTCCGGCGCAGCGCCATCCTGGTCCGGCTGGTCGGCGCGCTCGGATCGACCGCCTTCATCGGGGCTGCGACCATGCTGGTGCTGGCGCCCGAGCTGTCGCGGCTCGGGGGCGCCTCCATTTCCTACGAGGCGGCGGTGCACGCCACCATCCTCGCCTATGCGATCGCCTGCTTCGCGATCATGATCGGGCCACGCTTCACCACGCCGCTGCGCCTGACCTGGCTCGGCCTGATCATGCTCTGCTGCCTCGGCAGCCTGACCTTGCTGGCGCTCGGGCTCGACGCCGAGAAGACCGACTTCACCATCCACGCCGAGAAGAACAAGCTCCTGTTCTTCGACCTGATCCCGGTCGCCGCGGTGGTGATCGCCTTCCAGCCGCAGCGCTCGATCGCAGCGCTGCCGCGCTCCTTCTTCATGGGCGTCGGCTTCAAGGACCAGTTGCTGCGCGCCGTGCCGGCGATCCTGATCCTCGCCGCTTTCGTCGCCTGGGGCGTGCTCGGCACTGAGACCGGCGTCGCCGGCTTCCAGCCGGTCGAGCTCGGCAAGATCGCGCTCGTGCTGGTGCTGGCGCACATCTTCCTCGGCTTCTCGCGGATCGACTATTTCTACAACCAGCGCCACTACATCTCCTGGCTGACCGTCAGCCTCGCGACCGTGCTGGTCTTCATCCTGTTCCTGACTGCGGTGCCGTTCCTGAAGAGCGACTACTCGCCGGCGCTGATCATCATCATCACCACCGTCGTGCTCGCCTTCGCCTTCCTCTTGCCGAGCACGCTGAAGCGCCTCGTCGAGATCATGCGCGTCTTCCTGCGCCGGGCCGATGCGCCGCAACGCAAGGTTCGGCGGCTCGGCTGGCCGCGCGGCGGCGTACTGGCACTGGTGCTGGTGATCCTGCTCGGCATCAACGCCGCGCTGATCTACGTCTTCCCGGGGCTCGTCACCTATGCGATCTCGGGCCAGTGGAGCCTGCCCAAGGAGCGGCTCGCCGCCATCGACACGCTGGAGAAGGCGCGCGGCGGCCTGTTCCGCGTCCCGGCCGAACGCCTGCTGACCTGGTACGATCTCGACCACGCCACCAAGCGCACGCAGACGGCATCGCAGGACCGCAGCCCGGACGTGATCCATCGCGATCTCGGCTTCCAGCTGCTGCAGTCCAAGGTCGCGCTCGCCGAGATGCCGTGCACGCTGGCGCGGCTCGATCTCGGCCTCGACAAGACGCCGCTGGAAGTGCGCCGCGCGCTCGACGAGTTGCCGCCCTCGCCGGTCTCGCTCTGCGCCATGCTGCCTGGCGCCCGCGTCACGCCGATCGCCGAACGCAAGGGCGAGGAGCAGGACGAGACCGTCAGCCGCTTCACCGTCAGCGATCTCGTGCGCCTGCCGGTGGTGCAGAACGACTTCATCGCCACCTTCCTGATGGTGCGCTTCGGCCTGCCGGCGGGGCTGGCGCTGCTGGCCGCGCAGGTGATCACCGTCTTCGGCCTGCTGGCATTGGCGGTCAGCCTGATGCGCGAGCGCGCCATGGGCTCGGCGCAGGAAGGCGCGAACAAGGGCATGGCGATCATCCTCGTCGGCATCGCCACGATCTTCTCGCTGCACTGGAGCATTTCCTGGGGCAATGCGCTCGGCCTGCTGCCGGTGATGGGTCAGCCGATGACTTTCATCGCCGCGGCGACCTCGCATCACATGCTGATGGCGCTGCCCTCGATCGCGATCGCACTGATCGCGGGCCGGCTCGCCGCGATCCGCCAGCTCTCGCCGACCAGCGACCCGCCGCCCTGGGGTCTCTGGCGCGGATTGACGCGCGGGGGTCTGTGAGCCGCAGCCGTCATTCCGGGGCGCCGCACAGCGGCGAGCCCGGAACCCATGAACACCACGCGACCCGTCCTCACCTCATCGTTTTTGCTCCTCGCAGAGCATTGGCGAAGGTATATTCGGATCTGCCGTGTTCATGGGTTCCGGGCTCAGGCCTTCGACCTGCCCCGGAATGACGGAGCCGCTCAGCGCCGCTGAATCTGGACCGAGAGCGCCTTGGGCTCCTCGAACTGGATCACGGGGAAGGCCGCGATGCCGCCGCGGATCGCGTTCGGATTGAAGACCACCCGCGTCGCCGTCGACTTCGAGGCCACGACGGCAGGACCGGTCCCGCTCTGGAACTTCGCCTTGGCTGGCGCAACCGGGTCGAGCGCAAGCCCGCAGATATCCTGGCCGTCGATCAGGACGCTCGCCATGTCGCCGACATCCACCGCCGTCTCGCTATAACGCGGACGCAGCTCGTAGATCTGGGCTTCACAGGTGCTGCCGGCTGGCGCGGACAAAGTCACCAGCCGCGCCAGCGCCGAACCCGCCATCGCGACCGGCCCGCCCTGGGCGCCGGCGGTCGGCTGCCCCAAGGAAGGCGCTGTCGCGCTCTGCTGACTGCCGGCCTGCTGACCGCTGCTCGGCTGCGTCGTTCCGCTGGTTCCGGGCTGGGTCAATGTCGGCGGGACCTGATAGGGATCCTCCGCCGATCCGCCGCGCGTCAGATACCAGCCCGCTCCCGCCGCGCCGGCGACGAGCACCAGTGCCGCGGCCGCGATCACGGGCAGGCGCGAGGACGCGGAGGTCGGCGCCGGCTTGTCGCCAAGGACCGAGCGACGTGGCTTAGGCGCTTGGGGGCTCTTCAGGACATCGGCGATGGACGGTTCTTCGGTCGCCGGCCGCGGCTGGACCACGGTCTGCCCCGGTTGCGCCGCGGCCGCTTGCGCTGGCTGTGGCTCGGCGGTCTTGGGCTCGAACGGCCTCAGGGCCATCGAAGACGACCCCGGTTCGGCCGGTCGATCTGGCGCGGACGCCACGGCCTGGGCCTCGAAGGAGCCGCTGCGCAGGAACAGATCGATCGGTGCGGCGATGTCAGCGAGGGAGGAGACGACGACGATATGGTGCGGCTGGCCGCCGAGGATCTTGCCCAGGATCGCGACGGCGCGCTCGGCCTCCTCGCCATGCGGCACCAGCGCCAGCACGGGGGTGGCGCCATGCTCGGCATCGGCGAAAAGATGGCGGCAGCGGTCGATCTTGGTGGTGAGATGGTATTCCTGCTGGGTGACGCGCGCCTCGCCCGCCGTATCGGCGACGGAGAGGTCGATCGCGCCCGTGCCCCAGATCACGAGCTTGGCCTCGGAAGCCTTGTGCGTCACCGCCTCGCCATGGGCGAGCGCGCAATGCGCCGCGAGCGTCGGCACCATCCAGCTCTTGCCCTGGTCGATCGAGCCGGAAGCGGCAAGGCGATAGCTGCCGCCATCGGGCAGGCCGAGGATCTGGCGCAGAGGTTCGCCCGGGCGCAGCAGATTGCTGTACTGCGTGCTCCAGGGTTCGCAGACCTCGGAGCTCTCGGTCGCCAGCACGACGCGCGAGACCGGCACGCGCGCCGACCAGGCGAGCTTCTTCAGGATGATCGGCTGGTCGGTCGTCGGCACGACGACAAAGACGCCGGAGCGCCTGACGTTCTGATCTCCCGCCATCATCTCTCCCGCAGGCCCTGCCGTTCCCTCATGCCGGGTGGAAGCGCTGCCAAAGGCAGCGCTTCCAGCGCTACAGCAGATAAACGCCCGCGAGCGGGTTGGCGAGCATCAATCGCAGCAGATCGCGCTCGGCATCCTGCCGCGGCAGATCGATGACGATATGCTTGTCGACCGGCGCCGGCAGCGGCAGGCGGACCACGCCCTCGATCGAGACGACCTCGATCATGGTCGGAGCCGGATCGGTCTCGGACAGGCACTGGATGACCAGGGCCGGCGGCGCATCGTCCTCCTCGATCACGTCGAGCTCGAAGGAGCCGATGCGGCGGTGCGTCGCGCTGCTGTCGTAGGCCGCGGCAGCCAGTTCGCTACGCGCCACGGCCTGGAAGGAAAGCAAGCGGCGATAAAGCCGTGCTGCCTCCGGATCGGTGCGGATGGCGCGCTCGGCGGCGAAGTTGACGGGTTCGCCGCGGACACGGCGGGCATGTGCCCACAGATCGGCGCGGCTGATGCTCGCGGCCACCGCCTCTTCCGGCTCGGCGCTCGCGAGCGCCGCCAGAACCAGGCGGGCCGTGGCGCGGCCGACGAGCGGGTCGTCCTCGAGCGGACCCTGGTTGAGGAAGTCTGTCATGGCCGTTTCGATCGCCCTTGATAGCGCTGCGAGAAGACGTCGGTGAACCGCGCCTCGTCGCTGGCGGCCTGGGCTGCCAGGTCCGTCGTTTCGCCAAAGCGCTTCTGTTGCCTGTTGATCCGGTGCAGGGCTGCTGCGACCGTTCTCAGTGCTCCCCCATGCCTTGCGAAGATCAGCGCCAGTTTCGCATCGTCGATCCGGAAGCTTGCGCGATCATGTCGCCAGCGCCGCAGCAGCTTCTGCCCCTCGGCCGTCGCCGCCTCGCTTTCCGGCCCCTCGATCGCCTCGAGCGCGTTGCCGATCAACAGCAACTCGTCGAGCCGCCGGCCCAGCGCCGCGAGGCTGGCGGCGATGCCGGGGTAGTCGAACGGCTCGGGGCTCTGGTCGACCTGGCCGCGATTGGAGCCGGCGACGCGGCGGCTCGCCTCGACCAGCCGATTCTCCCAAGGCGCGACAGCACGGGAGCGGGCCAGCGTCAGTGGCTGCTCATGGGCGAGCGGTAGGATGGCGAGCGCTCGGCCGATCGCCTCGCGCTCCTCCTTGTTGAGGAATTTCGGCTCGGCCGGCAGGCGCATCAGCGCGGCGTAGACACGCTCGCGCACGACGCCGTCCTCGTCCTCCTCTTCCGGCTCCTCGTCTTCGTCGGGCTCCTCCTGCTCGAGCTCGCCGAGGATCGCCTGATGGTCGAGCCAGGCGATCAACGCCTCCTCGGGATTTTCCGAAGGCTGCCGCGCCATCAGCGTCTCCATCGAGGCTGGCGCCATGAAGTCACGGCGGCCGACGCTGGAGCGCTCCTCGCGCATGAGCGCGCTGAAGCGTTCGGCGAAGCGCGCGAAGCTCCAGGTCTCGCCATGCAGCAGGGCGAAGCTCCAGAGCGAGATCAGATCGTCCGGGTCGAACTCGCGCTGGCGCTCGCGCCGGCCCGATGCATTGAGGAAAGCCTCGCGCTGTCGAATCAGGTCGGCAAAGGCGAGCAGCGGCAGATGGCGCCGGCGCCAGGCTCGCATGAAGCGGGCGGGCTCCTGGACAGCGCGCTTCATGCCATCCTCGTCGAAGGACGACAGCGCGAAGACGGCGTCGAGTGCGGTGCGCAGTGCGACGAGGCCGCCTTCCGAGCGCTCATCCGCCTCGGCGGCGAAGAGGAAATCGGCAAGGCCGAGCGCGCGCCTGATCCGGCTCCAGGAGAAGGAGCGGGTCTTCACATCGCCCTTGCCGCCATAAGACAGCACGATCTCGGCTGCCGAGGCCTCGACCGTGGCGCCGGCCAGCACAACGCGCACCGCCCCGTCCTGGCGCAAGGGCCGCAGCAGGATGCCGCTCTCGTCGAGCATGCAGCCGATCGCGGCGTCGCGGGCCGGCATACGCGCAGTCGCCGTCAGCGCCCCCAGCGAGAACAGCACCTGCAGCATGTCCCAGAGCGGCAGGTCGGCATTCTCCGAGCCGCCACCCGTGATCGCGAGAACGAATTTCTCGGTGTCCCGCGCAGAAAACCGGCGCGAAGACGCAATCGTGCTGATCTCCGCGACCCGTGCCGGGTCAATACCCCAATCCATGTGTCAAATATCCGCATCGAACACCGACCTGCTGCGGCGAACGGAACCCCTGCCCATTCCGTTCGCGCCAGACCGGCGCATATTGCTGCCATAATTAAAGTAACAAGCCGCCCGGTCGATGTCGACCGGGCGGCTTTTTCGTCGAAGCGAGCCGGGATTCTATGGTTACCCGGCTGACTGTTCCGATCAGCGGGTCGCCACCTTGCTGACGACCAGCCGGTTGCCGGAGAAGTTGACCTGGCCGCTCAGGCCGACGAGCTCCAGCATCAGGCGGAAGTTGCGGGTCAGCCGGGCCGAGTCGGCCGAGGTCGAGTAGAAGAAGTCGGCCGAGGTCGAGGTCGTCTGGGTGGCGCGGTGGGCGCGGTAGCAGCCCCAGCGGACGAACTCACCCTCGATCCGGTCGACTTCCGTGGCGGTGAAGTCACGCAGCTGGATCATGTAGTCGGTCGGCAGGCTGGTGCAGCCGTCGCCGCCAGCCGCGACCGGAGCCGCCCCACCGCCAGCGCCGCCGCCCAGGACGATGCCGTCCTTGCCGGCCGCAGCAGTGCCGCCGCCCGCCGGACGGGCGAAGCCCTCGAGCTTCTGGGCGATCGCCGCGCCGAGATCAGCCGCGAGGAGGCGCGAATGCGTGCCGACCGTCTCGAGCAAGCATTCGGCGCTGCAGGGGTTCGGCAGGGCAGGCAGCTGGAAGCCGCCGACCTCGAAGGCCGCGATGAACTGGCCGGAGCGGACGTTGAGCACGCGGCCGGCGATGCGGATCTCGGGGAAGCGGATGTCGGCGGCGACAGCGCGACGGGCCGAGGCGTAGATCTGGTAGACGACCATGGCGTCGACCGGGGTCGAGACGGCGCGGGCGATCTCGATCAGCTCGGCATCGCGACGGCGGACGCGGGCGGTCTGGGTGATGCCGAGCGCCAGGCTGGTCTCGTCATAGACCTGGAAGCCGCGGGTGTTCAGATACTCCGAGAGCTGGAGCTGAACCCGGTTGAAAATGCGGTTGTTGCGCGGAACCGTGTCCGGATCGGCGTCGTCCGACATCACCAGGAGGTTGATGCGGGAATTCGGCGACTGGGCGTGGGCGACGGCTGCGAAGGAGATCAGCAGCGCGAGGCCGAGCATGAAACGCTTGAACAAAGCCATGACGGGTGCCCCCTGAGGCAAATGGTTGTTTCGGGAAGACGGTAGAAACTCAGCCGGTGATGGCGATGACCTCGACGCGGCGGTTGACAGGCGAGTAAGGGCTGCGCGGATTGCGCAGCATATCGGGGCCGAAGCCATGGGCGACGAGGCGGCCGGGCGAGATCTCGCCATAGGAGATCAGCCAGTCGCGCACCGCAGCGGCCCGATCATGAGAGAGATCGACATTGTAGTCGTAGTCGCCGTCCCGGCTGGTGTGGCCGGCGATCAGGAAGCGCTGGTCGAGCAGGATCGGATCGCGGAGCGCCAGAGCGAGCCGCATCAGCGTCGCCTCCGCGCCAGGGCGCAGCGCAGCCGAGTCGTTGTCGAAGAAGACGGTGACCTCGACGCGGCGGGTCAGGTCGATCACGACATCCGAGCCGTAACCGCGAGGCTGGACCCGGCGCGGCACCGGCGCGACACGGCGAACGACGACCCTGCCGCCACCACTTGCACGACCCGGTGCGCGATCATGCGGCGCCAGCGAGCGCAGGATGTTGGTCGCGCCCTGATCAGTCTGCGCCAGTGCAGGAACGGCGCTGAGCAGCGGCAGCGAAAGGACAAATCCGCCGAGCGCGCGACGCGACATCATCTGCGGAAGCTCGATGTTGTCCTTACGCTCATCTGCGATCTTCATAGCCAGATCCCCTGTTTACCCTCTCTTCGCATAGTCCTGTAGCCTCGACAATGCGACGGCCCCTCGGGTGAAAGCGGGTCGCAGCAATGGCGCTGCCCGAGCTTTGCCACGGTTTGCCGGTTTTTCGCAGCGCGCTGCATTTTTTCCTGAACAGCGAATGAACGCGCCGCTTCCTTCGCGCGCGCGTTCTCCATCCGGGTAGCAGCTTTGTGCCGGCGTTCGCGAAACCGGCTCAAGGATCGCCAAGGGTCCGGCAACGTGCCCAGCGCACACCCGTTCATGAGGAGACCCGACATGGGCTTCCAGTTCGACCAGACCGCCCGTCAGCGCAGCAGCCGCCTGCGTCTCGCGATCGCCGCCTTCGCCGTCATCGTCTCCGCCGGCGCCGGCTTCGCCCAGACCGATGGCGCCAATCCGGATGCGCCGAAGGTCGCCGAACGGCCGCAGTCGCTGAAGCTGGAGTTCTCCTCGCGCGCGGTCTCGTTCGGTGTCGCCCAGGCGGCTCGCGAGATCATGACGACGCGCCAGATCCCGTTCGCGCCCGGCAGCTGGGAGGTCAGCTCCGATGCGCGCCGCGCCATCACCCAGCTGCGCGACATCTTCCGCGGCAACGCACCCAAGGGCGCGCCGTTCGCCATCCTGGTCTCGGGCGGCGACGAAGTCGTCAACTACCGCCGCGCCCGGGCGCTCCGGACACAGCTGATCGAGATGCAGCTCGAAGACGCCGGCAAGGTGGTGATCGCAGCCCGGGCCACGGGCGAAGGTCAGGCCAATGACGAGGGCAAGGCCCGCGTCGATCTCGTCCCGCTCGACCCGGCTCGCTGCGGCGGTTGCGGCGACGCCTCCTTCCGCACCCTCGCCCTCGATACCGGGGTCCAGAAGCTGGTGCGCGCCACCGCCGAGGACGTGGTCGTCCCGACCTCGCCGGTCACGGCCAAGGACCGCAAGGACACGACGGATGTCGCCGCAGCGCCGGTGCGCCAGCAGACCACCGAGAAAGCGCCGCAGCGGCTCTCCACCCCGGCGCCGCGCCCGGCTCAGAAGCTGGCGCTCGATCGCTCGGCGGAGCCCCGCTATGACGGTCGGACCGTCCTGGTCGAACCCGACGACTACGGCCAGCAGCGCCGCCGCATCAACCGCAGCGTCAGCCGTGGCGGCTGCCAGATGCCGGACATCGTCATCGACGACTACTATCCGGGCGGCCCGCTGGTGGGCTGCGACGGCAGCTACGGCCCGCGCCCGCGCTGGTGAGCAGCAAAATCGGTTCAATGCCGCCCTGGCGAGCGCAGCTCGGCCGGGGCGGCTCCGTATTTTCGATGTCGCGAAGTCCAGCAAGACCGCTCCGCGGTCGGCTGGATTGTCTCAGACGATCTGGTTGAGCAGCGCGGCCTCGCCACGCTCCAGCCGGCCAAGATTATCGATGAGGATGTCGATGACATTGCTCTCATAAGCGCGGGTCTCGCCGGCACTGTGCGGCGTCAGCAGCACCTGCGGCAGTCCCCAGAGCGGTGAGGTCGCAGGCAGCGGCTCTTCATAGACACAGTCGATGCCGGCCCCGGCGATGCGGCCGGCTTCGAGCGCCGCGATCAGCGCCGGCTCCTCGACCACCCGGCCGCGCGCGACATTGATCAGATAGGCAGATGGTTTCATCGCCGCGAGCGCGGCTGCATCGATCAGCCCTTCCGTCTCCGGCGTCAGCGGGCAGGTCAGCGCGACGAAATCGGCCTGCGCCAGCGCCGCATGCAGCTCCGCCGGCGGCACGATCCGCTCGACATTCGGCTCCGAGCCTGGCCGGCGGCGCACACCGATGACACGCATGCCGAAAGCCGAGGCGATCGCAGCAAGCCTGAGGCCGATGCGGCCGAGGCCGACGATGACCAATGTGTGGCCACCGATCTCGTCCTCGCGACGGGAACGGTCGCCGATCATCGGCCGCCAATGGGCCTTCGCCTGGTTGTCGCGGGCGAGATGAAGCTGGCGCGCCAGCGCCAGGATCAGCGCGATCGCATGCTCGGCGACGGCGCGCTCATTGCCACCCTGGGCGCTGGCGAGGCGGACACCCGCCGCTGCCAGCTTCGGCTTGTCGAACTGGTCGGTCCCGGCGCTGATCGACTGGATGAAGCGCAGCTTGCCCAGGCCCTCCAGCATGTCGTTGCGCCAGAGGCCGGAGACGACCAGCACGTCGGCTTCCGACGCGCGCACCCTGAGATCGTCGAGAGAGCGGACCTCGAAGCTCGTCGCCTGGCCATTGCGGGCGAGATACTCGTCGCGCATCTGATAGGCCGGATGGGCAAAGCCGATGGTGAGGGCGGACTGCTTCGGCCAGGGCTGCATGCGACTTGTCTCCGGATCGCTGGAATTCGCTGACGATAGCGCGTGTGCAGATCATCCGTCCCGCGCCCAACCGCATGCGCTGGCTGCGATGGCCGCGGAACAGAGCTCAAGCCAGAGCGATCGCCAGTCGAGTCCAGGCCGCATCGTCCCCCGGCAGCCCAAAGCGCAGACGCGCAGGATCGTGTTGGAAGCGGCGGACATAGATGCCGGCCCGGCCGAGACGCTCGAACAGGGCTGGCGCCTGCGGCGTCTCGAGCAGACGGTAGAGCACGGTGCCGCCGACGACCCGGCCAAGCGGCGCAAGCAAGGCATCGAGCCGCCTGCTGTCGACAGCGCGAGCTTCGCCGGCTTTCGACAGCCAATCCGAATCGTCGAGCGCGACGGCTCCGACATGCAGCGCCGGCCCCGCCACCGCCCAGGGGCCGAGCATCGCCTGCAAGGCGTCGGTGAAACGCGGCTCGCCAACCGCGAAGCCGAGCCTGAGACCCGCCAGCCCATAAGCCTTGCCAAACGAGCGCAGCACCAGCGCCCCTTCCGGCAGGATCGGTAGCAAACTGGTCTCGGGGGCGAAATCAGCAAAGGCCTCATCGACCACCAGCAGGCCGCCCCGTGTCGCAAGCGAAGCGGCCAGCGCGATCAGCGTCTCCTGCGAGACGATGCGTCCGTCCGGATTGTTCGGGTTGACCAGCACGACGACATTGGCGTCGCCGATCTCGGCGAGGTCGCCGATCTCGCGCACCGTCGCACCCGCCTTGCGCCAGGCCGGCGCGTGCTCGCCATAAGTCGGGCCGAGCACGGCAACCTTCGCAGCCGGGACCAGGCGCGGCAGCAATTCGATCAGGATCTGCGTACCCGGCGCGGCGACGAGGCCGCTTTCGGGACGAACGCGATAGGCCTTGCGGGCCGCCGCCAGCAACGCCGCCTCATCCGCCTTGCCCGGCAGACGCTGCCACAGGCTTAACGGCAGCTCCGGAAGCGGATAGGGGATCGGGTTGATACCGGTCGAGAGGTCGATCCAGGGTCCAGGCGCCTGCGGAAACAGCGCCTTGGCCGTGGCGAGATCGCCGCCATGCCAGATCGCTTCCTTCATCTCCCCGGCCGCCATGTCGCTCTCCGCAAGCCTGCCGTTCCTCCTCGCCGCCCTCCTGATCGAGGCGGCGATCGGCTATCCGGCGCGCCTGTTCGCATGGATCGGCCATCCCGTCACCTGGATCGGCGCGCTGATCGGCTGGCTCGACCGGAGCCTCAACCGCGAGGCGATGAGCTTTGCGATGCGGCGGATGGCTGGTGTCGTGACGCTGCTGATCTTGCTCGGCGTGACGCTCGCGGCTTCGCTCGGCTTGGTAGCTCTCTGCCACCTCGCCGGGCCGTTCGCTTGGCTGCCATTGGCGCTGATGGCCTCGGCCCTGCTGGCGCAGCGCAGCCTGCATGAGCATGTCGCCCGCGTCGCCGAAGGGCTGGAGCGAGGCGACCTCGCAGGGGGACGCAAGGCCGTCGCGATGATCGTCGGCCGCGATCCGGAGAGCCTCGACGAGGCCGGCGTCGCGCGCGCCGCGATCGAGAGCCTCTCCGAGAATTTTTCCGACGGGATCGTCGCGCCGGCCTTCTGGCTCGGCGTCGGCGGCCTGCCGGGCGGAGTGCTCTACAAGGCAATCAACACCGCCGATTCGATGATCGGCCATAAATCGCCGCGCCATCTCGCCTTCGGCTGGGCGGCGGCGCGGCTTGATGATCTCGTCAATCTGCCCGCTTCGCGCCTGACAGGGCTGCTGCTGATCGCCGCTGCGGCACTCGACCGGCAGGCCGATGCCGGCGCGGCCTGGCGCGCGGTGCGCCGCGATGCCGGCCGCCACCGCTCGCCCAATGCCGGCTGGCCGGAAGCCGCGATGGCGGGTGCGCTCGGGCTCCGCCTCGCCGGGCCGCGCGTCTACGGCGCGGTCAGGGTCGAGGATGGCTGGATGGGCGATGGCCGGGCCGAGGCCACTGCGGCCGATATCAGGCGGGCGCTGGCGCTGTATCGGCGTGCCTGCCTGCTGCTCTGGGGACTGGCAGGGATCGGCAGCGCGGCCGCCCTCGCCCTCTAGAACTCGATCCCCTCCTGCGCCTTCACCCCTGCGGCGAAATGATGCTTCACCAGCGTCATCTCGGTCACGAGATCGGCCGCTTCGATCAGCTCCGGCTTGGCGTTGCGGCCGGTGACGACGATGTGGAAATCGGGCCGGCGGGCCTGCAGCGCCGCCACGACCTCGGCGAGCGGCAGGTAATCGTAGCGCAGGGCGATGTTGAGCTCGTCGAGCACCAGGAGCCGGATGCTCTCGTCGGCCATCAGCTCCCTGGCCTTGTCGAAAGCGCGGGTCGCGGCAGCGATGTCGCGGGCCTTGTCCTGCGTCTCCCAGGTGAAGCCCTCGCCCATCGAATGCCAGGAAATCTGATCGCCGAAGGCTTCCAGCGCCCTGCGCTCGCCGGTCGACCAGGCGCCCTTGATGAACTGCACGACACCGATGCGCCAGCCATGGCCGAGCGCGCGCAGGATCAGGCCGAAGGCGGCGGTCGACTTGCCCTTGCCCGGGCCGGTGTTGACGATCAGCAGGCCCTTTTCCAGCGTCTTGCCGGCGACCTCGGCGTCCTGCACCGCCTTGCGCTTTTCCATCTTCGCCTTGTGGCGGGCGGCGTCCTCGGCCTCGGTCGTCATCACTTCACCTGCATCGGCAATCCGGCGACCATGAAGACCACGCGCCCGGCCTGCGCCGCAAGCCGCTGATGCAGGCGGCCGGCCTCGTCGCGGAAGCGCCGGGCGAGCGCATTATCGGGCACGATGCCGAGACCGACCTCGTTCGAGACCAGCACGATAGGCGCGCTGGCCTCGCGGCAGGCGGCAACGAGCTCCCCGGTCGCGATTGCGATGTCGCGCTCGGCCAACAGCAGATTGGTCAGCCAAAGCGTCAGGCAATCGACGAGGATCGGCTGCCCCGCCGGCGCGTTGCGAATCGCCTCGGGCAGCGCCACCGGCGCATCGACCGTTTGCCAGTCGCGGGAGCGGCGGGCGCGATGCTCGGCGATGCGGACGCGCATCTCGTCGTCATAGGCCTGGGCGGTGGCGATGTAGGTCCAGGGCGCCGGCAGCGCCTCGATCAACGCCTCTGCATGGCGGCTCTTGCCGGAGCGGGCGCCGCCGAGGACGAGGCTGAGCGGAGGGAGGGGCATGTCTACCATTCGCTTTCAAGGATACGTCGTGCATTGCACAGCACCGCGCCTGTGGCTAATGATCATCGGTGACGGTGCCTCGACAACGAGGTGAAAAGGGAACGCGGTGAAAGACCGCGGCTGCCCCCGCAACTGTAAGCGGCGCGTCCTGCGCCATCGGCCACTGGGTTTTCCCGGGAAGGCGGAGCAGGACACCGAGCCGTGAGCCAGGAGACCTGCCGTCGTTCGATGTCGTCCAGCAGGCTGCCGGTGGGGTGGCCAAGGAGAACCAGATGAATACGGCTACCGTCACCAGCCAGACCAGCGTTTCGGAGCGGGCGAAAGCCGCCGCCGCAGCGCTGATCCTCGGCTTCGTGCTGATCTACACCGTCGGCTTCGCCGCCTCGTCCACTGTCCACAACGCGGCGCACGACACCCGTCACGGCCTCGCCTTCCCCTGCCACTGACAGGGGAAGCCACATGGTCACGCGTGTTCTCACGGTCAGCATCCTGGCCGGGCTTCTGGCTGGGCTGCTGATCTCGGCGCTCCAGCACGTCACCACCACCCCGCTCATCCTCAAGGCCGAGACCTATGAGGCGGCTCTGCGCGCGCAGAGCGGACCAATGCAGGCCGCCTTCTCAGGCGAAGCCCGCATCCAGCTCGCGCATAACGATCCGAAAGCCGGGGCGGAGCATACGGGCGAGCATGAATGGAAGCCGCAGGACGGCTTGCAGCGTACCGCCTTCACCAGCCTGGTGACGATCGGCACTGCGATCGGCTTCGCCGCCTTGCTGCTCGCCGGAATGATCGCGGCGAACGAACAGGTCGACCAGCGCCAGGCATTGGCTTGGGCCGTCTGCGGCTTCCTCGCCTTCGGGCTCGCCCCGGCGATGGGGCTGGCGCCGGAATTGCCGGGTTCCGCCGCGGCCGAACTCCAACAGCGCCAGCTCTGGTGGTTGCTGACGGCTGTGATCACCGCCGGCGCGCTCTTCGTCTTCCTGCGGGTCGAAGCCTCCTGGGCGCGGGCGCTCGCCGTACTGGCGTTGCTGCTGCCGCATCTGATCGGGGCGCCACATCCGGCCGCACCGGAAAGCAAGGTGCCGGCCGAGATCGCCGCCCATTTCGCCGCGCTCTCGCTCGCCATCCAGGCTGCGCTCTGGCTCGTCACCGGCTTCGCCGTCGGCGTGCTCTGGCCCTGGCTCGCGCGCCGCAGCGCCGTGACCGCGGCGGCCTGACGCCTCGCGCGGCCGGCGACGGCCGCGCCAGAACAAGGAGGCGTTGCCATGCTCGAAGGCGAACTCGCCCTCGCGACCGAGGTCCGGCAACGGCCGGGCTGCACCATCCATGTCTGCACTGTCTGCCGGCGCCAGCGCGAGGACCTGCCGGAGGGCTATGACCAGCCGGGCATCGCGCTCGCGGCCGTGCTGGACGAACGCCTCGCCGGCAGCGGCATCGCCGTCATCCCGGTCGAATGCCTCTCCGTCTGCAAGCGGCCTTGCACGATCGCGCTCGCGGCCGAGGGCAAGTGGACCTATCTGATCGGCGATCTCGACGCCGGTCTTCATCTCGACGAGATCGTCAGCGGGGCGGAAAAATTCGCCGCCAGCGCCAACGGCATCGTTCCCTGGAAAGAAAGACCCGCCTCGTTCCGCAAGGGCGTGGTCGCGCGTGTGCCACCATTGCCGCGCCAGCAAGGATCAAACGAATGAACGCTCCGCAGACCACGACACTCGGCAAGGTGCCGTGCACGATCATCACCGGCTTCCTCGGCGCCGGTAAGACCACGCTCGTCCGCCATCTCCTGGAGAATGCCGGCGGCAAGCGCCTCGCCGTGCTCGTGAACGAATTCGGCGATCTCGGCTTCGACGGTTCCTTCATCGCGGGCTGTGGCATCGAAGGCTGCACGCAGGAAGACATCGTCGAACTGCCGAACGGCTGCATCTGCTGCACCGTCGCCGATGATTTCGTGCCGGCTCTGGAGACGCTGCTGAACCGGCCGAACCCGCCGCAGCACATCCTGATCGAGACCTCCGGGCTCGCTCTGCCGAAGCCTCTGGTCAAGGCCTTCAACTGGCCGGCGATCCGCAGCCGCGTCACCGTCGACGGCGTCATCGCCGTGGTCGACGGACCGGCCGTGGCCGAAGGCCAGTTCGCCGATGATCCCGAAGCACTGAAGGCGCAGGCCGCGCAGGACCAGGCGGTCGACCACGACAACCCGCTGGAAGAGGTGTTCGAGGACCAGATCCTCTGCGCCGACCTGATCCTGCTCAACAAGAGCGACCTCATCGATGCCGCTGGCCGCGAGCGGGTCAAGGCCGAGATCGCCCAGCATCTGCCCAAGGCGATCAAGGTGGTCGAGACGGCCCATGGCAAGGTCGAGCCGGCGCTGATCATCGGGCTCGGCGCCGCGGCCGAGGCCGACCTTGCGGCCCGCCCTTCGCATCATGGCGAGGGCGAGGATCACGACCATGACGATTTCGACAGCGTCGCGCTGCCGCTGCCGCAGGCAGCATCGCCGGAAGAACTCGTTGCCCGGGTCGCCAGGGCGGCCGAGGCCGAGGGCGTGCTGCGCCTCAAGGGCTTCGCCGGCATCCCCGGCAAGCCGATGCGGCTCGTGGTGCAAGGCGTCGGCCGGCGCGTCGGCCATCATTACGACCGGGCCTGGGGCGCAGATGAAGCGCGCGATGGGAGGCTCGTGGTGATCGGCCTCAAGGGCTTCGACAGCGCCGCAGTCGAGGCCGCTCTGGCCGGCTGATGCGATGCATCTTCTCCCGACCAGCGAAGTGAGGCTCGACGACGGCGAAGACGCCGTCGACCTCGCTTTGCCGCCGGGAGACCTCGTCGTCCTCTCCTTCAGCGATAGCGACCTGTCGGCACTGGCGGCGGCTGCGCCCGACAGCGGGCTGGGCCTCCGTCTGGTGCCGCTCAGGCGCTTCAGGCACCCGCTGTCGATCGACCTGCTGATCGAGAAAACGCTCGTCCGCTCGCGATTCGTGCTGCTGCGCTGCCTCGGCGGCCTCGACTACCTCCGCTACGGCATCGAGCAGATCGCGGCCGCCTGCCGACAGCACGGCGTCGCGCTGGCGGTGCTGCCGGGCGATGACCGTGCGGATGAGCGGCTCGCGGGCTATGGGACGGTATCGCCGGAGTTCGCGGCGAGCCTGCTCGGCTATTTCCACGCCGGCGGCGGCGCCGAGAACATGCGGCGGCTGCTGGGGCGGGCGGATGACTATCTCGCGGCGCTGCCCTCATCCGACCCGGCTTCGCCGGTCGCGCTGCCAACGCTCTTCGCCCTTGGCCCGAACGCCGCGCCCCTGCCTTGGCGGGACGCGCTCGCCGCCCTCTCGGCTGATACTCCACTCGTTCCCATCCTCGTCTACCGCTCCGGTGTCGCCGCCGGCGACACCGCGATGGTCGAGGCGATCGCTATGTCCCTCGCCGCGCGCGGCCTCGGCCCGCTCCCGCTCGCTTTGACCAGTCTCAAGGACGAGGGCGTGACTGCTGAGCTCGCCGCGCTGATCGCCGCCCGCAAGCCCGCGCTGATCGTCACCACCACCGCCTTCTCGGCTCGCGACGGCGCGGATTTCGTGCTGGACGCCGCCGACTGCCCGATCCTGCAAGCCGTCCCGGTCGGCAGCGCCCGCGAGGCCTGGGAAGCATCGCCGCGCGGGCTCTCCGCCGCCGATCTCGCCATGCAGGCGGCGCTGCCGGAATTCGATGGCCGGCTCGGCGCGATCCCGGTCGCCTTCAAGGAGGAGACAACCGATCCGGCGACCGGCCTGACATTGCGGCGGCTGGCTCCGGATGCCGAAGGCATCGCCACCCTCGCTGATCTCGCGGCGCACTGGGTCGCGCTCGGCCAAAAGCCACGTGCCGAGCGGCGACTCGCACTGGTGATGTCCGACTATCCCGCCCGCGGCGGCCGCGCAGGCTTCGCCGTCGGCCTCGACACGCCTACCAGCGCGCTGGCGATCCGGGAATTACTGGGGGGGACGGGTTATGATGTCGGGCCAGCGTCCTCCGACACAGCCGTTGCAGGCGGCGCGGACCTCATGCAGGCTGTCACCGAAGGCGCGGCCGACTTCGCCGTCCCGCTCACCGTCTACCGCGCCTGGCTCGCCGCCATCCCGGCCGCAGCGCGCAAAACCCTCCTCGCGAGCCACGGCCAACCCGAAACCGACCCGGCCTGCAACGGCGAGGCCTTCCGCTTCCGGCTCGTGCGTTTCGGCAAGCTCGCCATCGCCCTGCAGCCGCCGCGCGATGCTTCGCCCGATCGCAAGGCGCGCTATCACGATCCCGACGCGCCGCCGGGGCACGCCTATCTCGCCTTCTATCTCGGCCTGCGCGAGGTCTTGCGCGCCGATGCGTTGATCCATCTCGGCACCCACGGCACGACCGAATGGCTGCCCGGCAAGGCGGTGGCGCTCTCGGCCGGCTGCTGGCCGCGGCTGGCGATCGGCGCGCTGCCGGTGATCTACCCTTACGTGGTCGACGACCCCGGCGAGGCGGCGCCGGCCAAGCGCCGGCTCTCGGCGCTGACGCTCGGTCATCTGCCGCCACCGCTGGCGGCGCACGATACCGCCGGAGAGGCGGCGCTGCTGCGCGATCTCGTCGAGGAGTATTCGCAGGCGCAGCTGCTCGATCCGCGCCGGGCCGAATTGGTCGCGCGCGAGATCCTCGACCGGGCGCAGGCGAGTGGTCTCGCCGCAGCCTGCGGCGTCACGCCCGAGCAGGACATGCCGAGTGCGCTCGCCGCGCTCGACGCCCATCTCTGCGACCTCGCCGAGACTGCCTTCCGCGTCGGGCTGCACGTATTCGGCTCCTCCGAGGCCGATCCGGCCTCAGCCGAGAACGAGCGTAGCAACCTGCTCAGGGCGATCGATGCCGGCTTCGTGCCGCCCGGCCCGGCCGGCGCGCCGCATCGCGGCCGGCCCGACGTGCTGCCGAGCGGGCGCAACCTCTCGACGCTCGACCCGCGCGCCTTGCCGACCCGCTCGGCCGCAAAGCTCGGCGCCAAAGCGGCCGAGGCTGTGATCGCCAGGCATCTCCAGGACGAGGGCGACTATCCGCGCCGGATCGTCATGGACCTCTGGGCTTCGCCGACGCTGCGCTCGGGCGGCGAGGATATCGCCCATGCCCTGCACCTGATGGGTGTCGAACCGCTCCGGGACCATGGCTCGACCCGCGTCACCGGCTTCTCGATCATCCCGCAGGCCAAGCTCGCCGCCCCGCGCGCCGACGTCACCATCCGTATCTCCGGCGCCTTCCGCGACACCTTCCCGGCGCAGATCGCCCTGCTCGATGGCGCTGCACGGGCCGTCGCCGCGCTCGACGAACCGGACGAGTGGAACGAGCTCGCCGCAGCCCACCGCCGCGGCGAGGCAGGCGCGCGCATCTTCGGCGCCGCACCTGGCCGCTACGGCGCCGCCATGGCTGACCGCGCGCTCGACGGCGACTGGCAGGTGCGCGCCGAATTGGGCGGCGCCTATCTCGCCGCGACCAGCTACGCCTATGGCGGGCCCGACGGCGCCGCCTCGCCCGATGAAGGCTTCACCACCCGGGTCAAAAAGGCAGATGCCTTCGTCCACATCAGCGACACCGCCGGCCGTGACATCCTGGAGGCGACCAGCGCCGCCGACGTGATCGGCGGCTTCGTCGCGGCCATGCAGGCGGAAGACGGCAATGCCGCACTCTACAGCCTCGATACCTCCGATCCGCAAAAGCCGAAGGCACGCACCCTCGCCGAGGACGTCTCGCGCATCGTCCATGGCCGGCTCTGCCATCCCCGCTGGATCGCGAGCCATCTCGCCCATGGCTGGCGCGGCGCGGCCGAATTGGCCGAGGCGGTCGATGCGCTCTTCGTCTATGCGGCTGCTACAGATGCGGTGTCGGACAGTCTGTTCGACGCGGTCTTCCAGGCCTATTGCGGCGACCCCGCCACCTGGCAAGCACTTGAACAGGCCAATGCGCCGGCCGCCGCCTCGATCCGCTCGCGGCTCGCCGAGGCGCAGGAGCGCGGGCTCTGGACGACCCGATCGAATTCGGCGGCGATGCTCTCGGGCCGGGAGGCGGCGGAATGAGTGCCCCAGCCCGCGAAACGATGCGGCGCGGCTGGTGCCCCGGCACCTTGCGGCCGATGCCGACCGGCGACGGCCTGCTGGTCCGCCTGCATCCGCCGCGCAATGCGCTGACGCCGGACCAGCTCGCTCATGTCGCCGAGCTGGCGCGCCGGCACGGCAACGGCCAGATCGAGGTCTCCGGCCGCGGCAACCTGCAACTACGCGGCATTCGCGAGGAGGCCCATCCGGCACTGGTCGATGATCTGCTGGCTGCTGGCCTCGTGGACGAAGCGGCGGGCGATGGCCCGAACCGGCTCACGCTCACCTCGCCGCTCGCAGGCCGGGCGGCGGACGAACTGCTCGACGCCGCCGTGCTGGCCGAGACTGTCGAGCGCGTCGGACGCGACGTCACCGGCCTGCCGGCGAAGTTCTCGATCGTAGTCGATGGCGGCGGGGCGCTGGCGCTCGACGGCTTCACCGCCGATCTCAGGCTGCGCGCGGTCACTGCCGAAGAGGTTGCATTCGGCCTGCCGGACGAACTCTGGTTCGGGCCGGTTGCGCGGGGTGACTCGCCGGCGCTTGTGGCCCGACTACTCAACGGCTTCGTCGCCGTCAGTGGGCAGAGCTCAGGACAGGTCCGTCGCATGCGCGATCTCAAGCCTGATGAGCGGAACTCACTTGCCGTATCCTGTGGGCTGGCGCCAATGGCGACACCGCCCGCCCGATCCAAGCCTGCTCCCGTCGGCCTCATTGCCGAGCAAGACAACAGGGTCGCCGTGCTGGCTGGACTGCCTTTTGGCCGGAGCGATGCCGCGGGCTTGCGCAGATTCGGCGAACTCGCCCGCGAGGTCGGCACCCACGAGATCAGGGTCTTGCCCTGGCGCGGCCTCGCCTTCTGTGGCTTGTCCGCTTACGCAGCGGCTCCGCTGCGCGAAACGCTTCGAAACGAAGGCCTCATCGTCGAGGCAGACGATCCGCGCCTTGCGGTCTCAGCCTGCGCCGGAGCGCCGGCTTGCGCGCGCGGTGAAGTCCCGGCGCTGGCAGATGCCGCGGTTCTATCAGAAGCGATGGCAGCGCTGCTGGCCGACGGCCTCGGCCTGCACGTCTCCGGCTGCGCCAAGTCCTGCGCCCGTCCCGGGAGCGCCGATCTCACCTTGGTCGGCCGCGACGGGCGCTATGACGTGATCCTCGCAGGTCGCGCGGGCGATGCCGCCATGGCCCATCTTTCATCGCAGGAACTTGTGCGCCGGCTCGAACCGGGTCAGGACATCCGCGCGCGACTGGAAGCGGCGCGCCACTAGCAGCAGGTCTTAGAGTTTGAGCACGCGTCACGCCTATATCCGCGACGGGGCCGCGATCTACGAGCGCTCCTTCGCCATCATCCGGGCCGAGTCCGACCTGTCGCGCTTTTCAGGCACAGCCGAGCGCGTCGTCGTCCGGATGATCCATGCCTGCGGCATGACCGATCTGCCCAGGGATGTGGCGATGTCGCCGGATTTCGCCGCGGCCGCCGAAGCGGCGCTGGCCAAGGGCGCGCCGATCCTCTGTGACGCCCGCATGGTCGCCGACGGCGTCACCCGCGCGCGCCTGCCGGCCAGGAACGAGGTGATCTGCACGCTGCCCGACGCATCCGTGCCGAAGCTGGCCGAGGAGATGGGCACGACGCGCTCGGCCGCGGCCATGGAGTTGTGGCGGCCGTATCTTGCTGGTGCGGTCGTCGTGATCGGCAATGCGCCGACCTCGCTGTTCCGCCTGCTCGACATGCTCGACGAGGGCACGCCGAAGCCGGCCGCCGTGATCGGCATCCCCGTCGGCTTCGTCGGCGCAGCCGAATCGAAGGAGGCGCTGGCGCAGGACGGGCGCGTGCCCTTCCTCGTCGTGCACGGCCGGCGAGGCGGCTCGGCCATGGCGGCGGCGGCCGTCAACGCGCTGGCGCAGGTGAAGGAATGAGCGGCGTGAGCGATCAGGCGCACCGCACCCTGCTCTATGGCGTCGGCCTCGGCCCCGGCGACCCCGACTACATGACGGTGCGGGCCCGCGACATCATCCTGAAAGCCGACCGTCTCGTGCACTTCTGCAAGCGCGGCCGGCGCGGCAATGCCCGTATCACCGCCGACGCGATCATCGCGCCCGATCCGGCCCGCGAGATCGAACTCGCCTTCCCGGTGACGATCGAGGTGCCGGTCGAGGACGAAGGCTATACCGGCCCGATCGCCGCCTTCTACGACGAGGCGGCCGAACAGCTCGCCGGCGAGATGGCCGCGGGCCGCAGCATCGCCGTGCTCTGCGACGGCGACCCCTTCTTCTACGGCTCCTTCATGCATCTGTGGCGGCGTCTCGCCCATCGCTTCCCGACCGAGGTGGTGCCGGGCGTCACGGGGATGGCCGGCGCCTGGGCTCGCGCCGACGCTCCGATCAGCTGGGGCGACGACGTGATGACGGTGGTGCCGGGCACGCTCGCCGAGGGCGAATTGACCCGCCGCCTCGCCGATACCGACGCCGCCGTGATCATGAAGCTCGGGCGCAACCTGCCCAAGGTGCGCCGCGCGCTCAAAGCGGCGGGGCTGATCAACCGCGCCATCTATGTCGAGCGCGCCACCATGGCCGGGCAGGTGGTGACCCGTCTCGCCGAGAAGCCCGACGACGAGGCTCCCTATTTCTCGATGATCCTCGTTCCCGGCGAAGGGCGGCGGCTGTGACCGGCTCGCTCGCCATCATCGGGCTGGGGCCGGGAGAAGCGCGCTATCTGACGCCCGCGGCGCTGGCAGCGCTCGAAGCCGCGAGCGATCTCGTCGGTTATGGCCCCTATCTCGACCGCGTGCCGGCGCGCGCGGGCCAGACCAAGCATGCTTCCGACAACCGCGTCGAGGTCGAGCGCGCCCGGCATGCGCTGATGCTGGCGGCGGAGGGTAAAGCCGTCGCGGTCGTCTCCGGTGGCGATCCCGGCGTCTTCGCCATGGCCGCGGCGGTGTTCGAGGCGCTGGAGGCGGGCGAGCCGGACTGGCGCAAGCTCCAGATCACGGTCGAACCGGGCATCACCGCGATGCTGGCGGCCGCGGCAAAAGCAGGAGCCCCGCTCGGCGGCGATTTCTGCGCGATCTCGCTTTCGGACAATCTCAAGCCCTGGGAGGTCGTCACGGCGCGCCTGACGGCGGCGCTGTCGGCCGATTTCGTGATCTCGCTTTACAACCCGATCTCGAAGGCGCGGCCTTGGCAGCTCGGCAAGGCGCTGGAGCTGGCGGCGACGATCCGGGCGGCGCAGACGCCGGTGATCTTCGCCCGCGCGGTCGGACGGCCCGACGAGAGCTTGCGCATCCTGACGCTCACGGAGGCCATTGCCGCAGCCGGGACCGCCGACATGGCGACCCTGGTGATGATCGGGGCCAGCGCGACGCGCCTGATCGCCCGCGAGGGCGAGAACCCGATCGTCTATACGCCGCGCTCGGTGACGAAGAGCCCCTGCGTCACCAGCCAGGGCAGGACCTGATCGATATGCTCGACGGTCTCGACATCGGGCTTGGGCGGCCGTTCGACCATCACAACGGGCAGGCCGAGACGGCGCGCCGCGACGAGCTTGCCGAGCGTCATCGGCCCGCCGGCATTCTTGCTGACCAGGACTTGCGTGCCCTCCTCCCGCATCAGCTTCTCCTCGGCATCCGCCTCGAAGGGGCCGCGCTGTTGCAGCACCTTGGCGTGCGGCAAAGGCAGATCGCCGACGGGCTCGATCACCCGGATCAGGTATTCGTGCTGCGGGGCGGCGAAGAAGTGGGGCAGTTCGAGCCGGCCGATCGTCAGGAAGACCCGGCGCGGCTTGTCGCCGAGCGCCTCGACGGCGGCATCGATGTCGGGCACGCTCTTCCAGCGGTCATTGGCCTGCGGCTTCCAACTCTCGCGCCGGATCGCCAGCAACGGCACGCCTTCCGCCTTGCAGGCAGCTTCTGCGTGATAGGGCATGATCGCGGCGAAGGGGTGGGTCGCGTCAATGACGGCGACGACGCCCTCGTCGAGCAGATATTGCCGGAGGCCGGCAATGCCGCCGAAGCCGCCGGTGCGGGTCGGCAAGGACAGAGGACGCGGGTCGGAGGTATGGCCCGCGAGCGAGATCACGGCGCGAATCTCGGGTGCCTGTTCGGCCAGGAGCTGATCGAGCGCAGCCGCTTCGCTGGTGCCGCCGAGGATGAGGACCGTCATGGAACAGTTTTCGCCTGAAACCGCCACGCTGTCGAGCGCACCGCCCGGCCCCTGGCTCTCGCTGGTCGGGCTCGGCGAGGATGGCCGCGCCGGACTCTGCGCCGAAGCGCTGGCGGCGCTGGAGAGCGCCGAGATCGTCTTCGGCGGTGAGCGCCATCTCAAGCTGATCGGCGACGTGCCCGGCGATGCGCGGCCCTGGCCGCAGCCTTTCCGCAACGCGTTGCCGGCGATCCTGGCCGAAAAAGGCCGCAATGTCTGCGTGCTCGCGACCAGCGACCCGTTCCACTACGGCATCGGTGCCGGGCTGACCAAGGCGGTGCCGGCGGCGGAAATGCGGGTCATTCCGCAGCTCTCCTCCTTCTCGATGGCCTGCACGCGGATGCGCTGGCCGCAGGAGGAATGCGGGCTGGTCTCATTGCATGGCCGGGCCCTTCAGAGGATCATCCCTTTTCTCCAGCCGGGCGCGCGGGTGCTGGCCCTGTCCTGGGACGATTCGACGCCGCTCGCCGTCGCCCAGCTGATGAGCGCGCGCGGCTTCGGCGAAAGCACGATCACCGTGCTGGAAACGATCGGCGGCCCGAACGAGCGCATCCGGCAGGCCCGTGCCGACAGCTTCGCACTGGACGGCATCGTGCCGCTCAACCTGCTGGCGATCGAGGTCGTCGCCAGCCGCGACGCCCGCATCCTGCCGCTGGCGACCGGGCTCTCCGACGACTGGTTCGAGCATGACGGCCAGCTGACCAAGGCCGATATCCGGGCGATCACGCTCTCGGCGCTGGCGCCGCGCGCCGGCGAACTGCTCTGGGATATCGGCGCGGGCTCGGGCTCGATCGGCATCGAATGGAGCCTGCGCCATCGCCACAACCGCGCCATCGCCTTCGAAGAGCGGCCGGAGCGCGCCGCCCGCATCGCCCGCAACCGCCTCGCGCTCGGCGCGCCGCCGCTCGAGGTGGTCGAGGGCAAGGCGCCCGAGAGCTTCGCGGGCAAGGCCTCGCCGGACGCCGTCTTCATCGGCGGTGGGCTGACCGATCCCGGCGTGTTCGAAGCCGCCTTCGCAGCGCTGAAGCCGCGCGGCCGGCTGGTGGCGAATGCCGTGACGATCGAGGGCGAAGCCAGGCTCGCTGGGCTGTTCTCGGCCCATGGCGGGAATCTCCGCCGCATCGGCGTCTCGCATCTCGACCCGATCGGGACGATGCATGGCTGGCGCGCCGCGATGGCGGTGACGCAATGGCGCGTGGTGAAGCCGTGAGCGGCATCACCGCCGGCATCGGCCTGCGCCCGGGGACGTCGGAGGCCGACATCGAGGCTTGTCTGACGCAGACGCTCGCCGCCGCCGGCTTGCCGACCGGCGCGCTCCATCGCCTCGCCACGCTTGCCTCACGCCGCGACGAGCCGGGACTGGCCGCAGTGGCGCAAGCACACGACCTCACCCTCGTCGCCATCCCCGACGAGGCGCTCGCCGGTTTCGAAGCCGCCTGCGCCACCCGCTCGACCCGGGTCTCCGGGCTCTATGGCGTCGGCTCGGTGGCAGAGGCGGCTGCGCTCGCCGCCGCCGGCCCTGGCGCCACCCTGATCCAGCCGCGCATCGCCACTGCCCGCGTCACCTGCGCGCTCGCACGGAGCGCCGCGTGACCGTGCATTTCATCGGCGCCGGCCCAGGCGCGGTCGACCTCATCACCCTGCGCGGGCGCGAGCTGATCGGCTCCTGCCCGGTCTGCCTCTATGCGGGCTCACTGATCCCCGAGGCGATGCTCGGCTGGTGCCCGCCGGGCGCGCGCATCGTCGACACCGCCCCGCTCGATCTCGACGCGATCATTACCGAGATCCAGGCTGCCCATGCCGAGGGCAAGGACGTTGCCCGGCTGCACTCCGGCGACATCTCGATCTGGAGTGCGACCGGCGAGCAGATGCGCCGTCTGGACCAGCTCGGCATTCCCTATGAGATCACGCCCGGCGTGCCGGCCTTCGCCGCGGCAGCGGCAGCGCTCAAGCGCGAACTGACCCTGCCCGGCGTGGCGCAATCATTGGTGCTGACCCGCACCTCCGGCCGCGCTTCGGCCATGCCGGAGAAGGAGAAACTCGCGACCTTCGCAGCCTCGGGCGCGACACTCGCCATCCACCTGTCGATCCATGTGATCGAGCAGGTCGTGAACGAGTTGACATCCTTCTACGGCGCGGACTGCCCGGTCGCGATCGTCTTCCGCGCCTCCTGGCCGGAGGAACGCATCCTGCGCGGGCGGCTTGCCGACATTGCAGGCCAGGTGCAAGCCGCCGAGTTGGAACGGACGGCGCTCATCCTCGTCGGTCCCGCGCTGGCGAGTGCCGATTTCGGTGAAAGCGCACTGTACTCTACCGGATATGACCGCCGCTTCCGGCCGCGCGGAGGCCAGAAATGACCGCCCGAGGCCTGCTCATCGCCGCGCCGCGCTCTGGCTCGGGCAAGACCACGATCACGCTCGGCCTGCAGCGGGCGCTGACCCGGCGTGGCCTCAAGGTGCGCGGGCTGAAATGCGGGCCCGACTATATCGACCCGGCCTTCCACGCCGCCGCGACCGGTGCGCCCAGCGCCAATCTCGACAGCTATGCGATGCCGGACGCGCTGCTCGGCCAGATCGTCGACGAGGCGGCCGGTGCGGCGGACATCGTCGTTGCCGAGGGCTCGATGGGGCTGTTCGACGGCGTGCCCGGCCCCGATGGCCACACCGGTGCCAGCGCCGACATCGCCGCGCTGCTCGGTTGGCCGGTCGTGCTCGTCGTCGACGTCTCCGGGCAGGCGCAATCGGCGGGCGCGGTCGCGCTCGGCTGCATGACCTATGACAAGCGCATCCGCGTCGCCGGGGTGATCCTCAACAAGGTTGCGAGCGAGCGCCACCGCAGGCTGGCCGCGGCTGGCATGGAGAAGATCGGCCTGCCGGTGCTCGGCGCTTTGCCGCGCGAGGCGAGCCTGATCCTGCCGGAGCGCCATCTCGGCCTCGTCCAGGCCGGCGAAACCGAAGACCTGCACCAGCGCCTCGATGCGCTCGCCGAGGCTGTTGCAGCGGCGGTCGATCTCGATGCCGTCATCGCGGCCGCCGGCGCGACCGTTTTGCCGACTTCCGCCCGTCAGGTCGCGCCGCTGCCGGCGCCGGGCAGGCGCCTCGCCATCGCCCGCGACGCCGCCTTCAGCTTCGTCTACCCGCATGTCGAAGCCGGCTGGCGCGCGCACGGAGCGGAACTCGTGCCGTTCTCGCCGCTCGCCGACGAGCCGCCACCTGAGAGCTGCGATGCCTGCTGGCTGCCGGGCGGCTATCCCGAACTGCATGCCGGCCGCCTCGCCGCCGCCGCGCGCTTCCTCGACGGGCTGCGCGACTTCGCCCGCACCCGTCCGGTCCATGGCGAGTGTGGCGGCTATATGGTGCTGGGCAGGAGCCTGATCGATGCCGACGGCGCAAGCCATGCCATGGCCGGGCTACTCTCGGTCGAGACCAGCTTCGCCAAGCGGAAGATGAATCTCGGCTATCGCAATGCGGTGCTTGCCACGGACGGGCCGCTCGGCGCTGCGGGCAGTCGCCTAAGCGGGCATGAATTCCACTACGCGACCGTGATCTCGCAAGGCGAGGATCCGCCTTTCGCGGAGGTCACCGACCCGCACGGCTCGGCCCCGTCGCCCGCCGGTAGCCGCCGCGGCCTCGTCTCCGGCTCGTTCTTCCACGCCATCGCGATGCGGGAGGGGGCGTGAGCGCGCCGCCCGTCTTCGACGATGGTTTCCGCGACAAGCTCGGCGAGCTCCTCGCCTGGCGCCGCGATGTCAGGCGCTTCCGCAGCGAGCCGGTGCCGGATGTGCTTCTGGCGAGATTGCTCGATCAGGTGCAGCTCTCGCCCTCAGTCGGCCATTCGCAGCCCTGGCGCTGGCGGAGGGTCGACGATCCCGAGCAGCGCCTCGCGGTTCAGGCGAGCTTTTCCCATTGCAACGCAGATGCGCTGGCCGAGTACGAGGGCGAGCGCGCCGCGCTCTATGCCCGCCTCAAGCTCGAAGGCCTGCGCGAGTCGCCAGTGCAGTTCGCCGTGTTCTGCGACCACGCCACGGCGCAAGGCCATGGCCTCGGCCGGCGGACCATGCCGGAGATGCTGGACTACTCGGTCGTGGCGGCGATCACGCAGTTCTGGTTCGCCGCGCGCGCCCATGGACTCGGCCTCGGCTGGGTCTCTATCCTCCATCCCTCCGAGATCGCGACCATCCTCGGCACGCCGCCGGAATGGAAGCTGATCGGCTATCTCTGCCTCGGCTATCCCGAGGAGGAGCATGAAGTGCCGGAACTCGTCCGCGCCGGCTGGGAGAACGATCCGCGACGTAGCGGCAGTCGCTAGGCTGTCCGACGCAGTGAACTGCGCAGGCCGAGCGCCGTCAGCATGGCGAGCAGCGCCGCGGCGCCGACCAGCCCGGCCGCCGAAGGCCAGCCCAGCGCTTCGATGACGCCGCCGATCGCGACGGGACCGACAACCTGGCCGAGGTTGCTGCCCTGCATCATCAGGCCGACCACGACCGGCATCAGCCGTGCCGCCGGCGCGGCCAGCGGGGCGGAGGCGAGCAATGTCGCCGGGATCAGCCCACCCGCCGCGGCGAATAGAACACAGAGCAGGAAGGTCGCGGTATCCGGCAGCAAGCCGAGGAAGATGCCGATCCCGCACAGGCCCATGGCGAGGCTGGCGGCGATGATCAGCTTCACCCGCCCGACGCCGCGCGACAGCAACAGGCCGGCGATGAGATTGCCGGCGATATTGCCGGCGGTCGCGAGCGCGCTGAGCAGGCCGGCCGTTGCCAGCGAGACCTGCATGCGCTGCATCAGCAATACAGGCAGGAAGCTGAACAGGGCGAAGAACATCAGCGCATAGAGCGCGAAGGTCAGCGCCAGCAGCAGCGGCCCGCGCGCGCTCAGCACCGCGCCGGCATCACCAGCGAGGGCGATCCAGGAAGGCGTAGCGCCGCTGTCGGACCTCGGCACGATCAGCACCGTCAGCACGATCGCAATAACGGCGAGGACGCCGGTGACCTGCCAGATCATACGCCAATCTGTCAGCCAGAGCCCGGCCAGCATCGCGAGCGCGATGCCGGTCGGCATGAAGCAGCTCCACACGGCCATGACGAGGTCGCGCCGATCCGAACTGGCGACGCGTTGGAGGATGGCCGGCCCGGCAATGATGATCAGCAGGAAGCCGAGCCCCTCGACGACGCGCGAGGCGAGCAGCATCGGAAAGCGTGGCGCCGCCGCGCCCAGGAAAGCGCCTACAGCGACAGCCAGCAGGCCGAGCAGAAGGACGCTTCGCGCCCCCAGCGCGACGGCGAGCGTGCCGACGGGGATGCCACCCACCATGCCGAGCACGGCGAAGATCGAGGCGAGCCAGCCAAGCGCAGCCAGGTCCAACCCGAACTCGGCCTGCACCAGCGGCATCGCGATCGCCGCCTTGCCGACCTGCAGCGCTGCGACGATACCGCTGGCGACGACCACGGAAACGGCAAGCCAGTCGGTCCTCGTGTCCTGCGTTGCGACGGCAGCCGTCATGAGCGCCAGCTCGCGACGACGATCTCTGCGGGGTGATCGGCCATGCTCGGTTCCTTGGATGGCGCTGCGGTGTCACCCGGAGATGCGGTTTCCAATCGATCTCGAAAAGTGAGATAATTGGCATCAAGTCGATCAAGGAAATCGATCATGCTCGATGCGCTCACCCTGGACCAGATGCGGACCTTCATGGCTGTCGCCGAAGCCGGCAGCTTCCGCGCTGCGGCGACGCGGCTGTCACGAGCCCAGTCCGCCATCAGCCATGCCATCGCCAATCTGGAGACGCAGCTTGGTCTTTCCCTGTTCGACCGCTCCGGCCATCGCCCGGCCCTGACGGCGGAAGGCAAGGCCCTGCTCGCCGATATCAGGGAGGTGCTGTTGCGCGTCGGAGCCTTGAAGGCCCGCGCCCATGGCCTCAGCCGCGGCGTCGAGATCGAATTGTCACTGACGATCGACGTGCTGTTTCCCTCACCGCTGATCGGCGCCGCCCTTGCCGGCCTGCGCGAGCGCTACCCTTCGGTCTCGATCCGGCTCGCCATCGAGCCGCTCGGCGGGCCGATCGCCGCCTTGCTGGAGCGGCGCAGCGCGCTCGCCATCACCGTCGGCGAGAACTTTCGCGATCCGCGCATCGCGATCGAGGCGCTGACAGCGATCGAGATGATCGCCGTCGTCGCGGCGACGCATCCACTCGCCCAAGCCGGGGAGGGGCGCATGCTGACCCGCTCCGAGCTCGCCGCATACCTCCAGATCGTGCAGATCGACCCGACGCCGATCTCGGGTGCACAGGATTTCGGGGTGCTCTCGCCGCAGACCTGCCGCGTCACCGGGCAGGACACCAAGCATGCGATGATCCTGGCCGGCCTCGGCTGGGGCCGCTTGCCGAACTGGCTGATCGAGCGCGATCTCGCCGAGGGCAGGCTGGTCCGGGTCGCGACGGGGGCGCTCGGCCGGAACGCGCAATTGCCGGCCGAAGCCTATCTCGCCCACCGCCTCGACGAGGCGATGGGCCCGGCCGCGCGCGCCTTCGCGGAGACGCTGGTGCGGCTTAGCGCGGAATACCACTAAAAGAAGGCGTCGTCTTTCCGGGGCGCCGCGCAGCGGCGAGCCCGGAACCCATATCCGCAAGACAATAAAAAAAGGGCGGCATCGCTGCCGCCCTTGCGATCAGGCATCGTGTTCATGGGTTCCGGGCTCAGGCCTTTGGCCTGCCCCGGAAAGACGGTGTGTTTCCTGTTCGAGGAACTACAGCGCGACCTTGAACGGTGCTTCCGTCTTGGCCTTGATCTCGTCGAGGGTGACGCCCTCGGCGAGTTCGATCAGGGTCATGCCGCCGCCGTTCTCATCGATCGAGAACACGCCGAGATCGGTGATCACCATGTCGACGACGCCGGCGCCGGTCAGCGGCAAGTCGCAGGCCTTGAGCAGTTTCGGCGATTCCGAGCCGTCCTTATTCTTGGCGACGTGCTCCATCACCACCACGACCTTCTTGACGCCGGCGACGAGGTCCATGGCGCCGCCCATGCCCTTCACCATCTTGCCGGGGATCATCCAGTTGGCGAGGTCGCCATTCTCGGCGACCTGCATGGCGCCGAGGATGGAAAGGTCGATATGGCCGCCGCGGATCATGCCGAAGGAATCAGATGAGGAGAAATAGCTCGTCGTCGGCAGTTCGGTGATGGTCTGCTTGCCGGCATTGATCAGGTCCGGGTCCTCCTCGCCCTCATAAGGGAAGGGGCCCATGCCGAGCATGCCGTTCTCCGACTGGAGCTGCACGCTCATGCCGTCGGGAATGTAGTTCGAGACGAGCGTCGGGATGCCGATGCCGAGATTGACGTAGAAGCCGTCCTTCAGCTCCTTGGCGGCGCGAGCGGCGATCTGTTCACGGGTCCAGGCCATGTGCTGATCTCCTTCTCAAGCCGTTTCGCGCTTGCGCACGGTGCGCTGCTCGATGCGCTTCACCGGATTGGCGACGTGCACGATGCGCTTCACGAAGATGCCGGGGGTGTGGATCTGGTCGGGATCGATCTCGCCGGCCGGGACGAGATGCTCGACCTGGGCGATCGTCATGCGCGAGGCCGAGGCCATCATCGGATTGAAGTTGCGCGCCGTCTTCCGGTAGACGAGGTTGCCCTCGGTATCGCCCTTCCAGGCATGGACGATCGAGATGTCGGCGAAAAGACCGCGCTCCATGATGTAGCGCTCGCCGTCGAAGACGCGCTCTTCCTTGCCTTCGGCGATCAGCGTACCGACGCCGGTCTTGGTGAAGAAGGCCGGGATGCCGGCGCCGCCGGCGCGGATGCGCTCGGCCAGCGTGCCCTGCGGGTTGAATTCGAGCTCGAGCTGGCCGGAGAGATACTGCTCGGCGAAAAGCTTGTTCTCGCCGACATAGGACGAGATCATCTTCCTGATCTGCTTGGTTTCGAGCAGGATGCCGAGGCCTGCCCCATCGACGCCGGCATTGTTGGAGATGAAGGTCAGGTTTCTGGCGCCGGAATCGCGGATCGCCTCGATCAGCGTGTCGGGAATGCCGCAGAGACCGAAACCGCCGGCCATGATGGTCATGCCATCCTTGACGACGCCGGCGAGCGCCGCGTTGGCGTCAGGAAAAACCTTCTTCATCGGAATGCCTTCGTCGCTGGGTGGAGGGCCTCAAAAACAACTAGCCGAGCGCATGGTGCAGTTGCAACATGCGCCACTGACGCGCCCCTTGTGCGCCGATGCGCGGCGACGAGCCCTTCACCCCGGCACATGACAGCCCGGCCCGGCCGATGCTACCAAACGGCGCGCCCTGCCTTCCGGAGCCATGCCCTTGTCCGCTTCCCGCTCCATCCTGCTGATCATCGGCGGCGGCATCGCCGCCTATAAGTGCCTGGAGCTGATCCGGCGCCTGAAGGATCACGGCATCGCCTGCCGCTGCATCCTGACCAAAGCGGGCGAGCAGTTCGTGACGCCGCTCGCGGTCTCCTCGCTTGCGGGCGAAAAATGCTTCACCGACCTGTTCTCGCTGACGGACGAGGCCGATATTGGCCATATCGCCCTGTCGCGCTCGACCGATCTCCTGGTCGTGGCTCCCGCGACCGCCGACCTGATCGCCAAGATGGCGAACGGCCATGCCGACGACCTGGCCTCTACAGCGCTGCTGGCGACGGACAAACGCATCCTGATCGCCCCGGCGATGAACCCGAAGATGTGGGAGCACCCGGCCACACGGCGCAACATGGCGACGCTGCAGAAGGACGGCGTCCTCGTCGTTGGCCCCAATTCCGGCGCCATGGCCGAGCGCGGCGAGAGCGGCCCCGGCCGCATGGCCGAGCCACACGAGCTCCTTGCCGCGATCGAGACGGCCCTCGCCGGCGACAACAGGCAGACGCCCTCGATCGGCTTCCTCGGCCGCCTGCCCGGCGGCTCTCCCTCCGGACCGAAGCCGCTCGCGGGCAAGCGCGTGCTCGTCACCTCCGGGCCGACGCATGAGCCGATCGATCCGGTCCGCTATATCGCCAACCGCTCCTCCGGCAAGCAGGGCCATGCCATCGCCGCGGCCGCAGCGGCGGCGGGCGCGCAGGTGACACTGATCTCAGGTCCGGTGACCATTGCCGATCCGGCCGGGGTCAACACCGTCCATGTCGAGAGCGCCCGCGACATGCTGGCGGCAACCGAGGCCGCACTGCCGGCCGATATCGCGATCTTCGCCGCCGCCGTCGCCGACTGGCGCACCGCCGGTGCCGCCGGCCAGAAGATGAAGAAGGACGGCAAGGGTCCGCCGAGCCTTGCCCTGATCGAGAACCCCGACATCCTCGCCACCATCGCGGCGCGCGAGATCGACCGGCCGAACCTCGTCATCGGTTTCGCGGCCGAGACGCAGAACGTCGTCGACTATGCCCGCGCCAAGCTGGCGAAGAAGGGCTGCGACCTGATCGTGGCCAATGACGTCGGCGGCACCGGGGTGATGGGCGGCGACGCCAACACCGTCCACCTCGTCAGCACCGACAGCGTCGAGACCTGGCCGACCCTGCCCAAAGCGGAGGTGGCGACGCGCCTCGTCGCGCATTTCGCCGATCTGCTGGCGCATAAGGGCTGACGGCCGATGGCGACGCTCCGCATCCGGCGCCTGCCGCACGCCCACGACTTGCCGCTGCCGGCCTATGAGACCGCCGCCGCCGCCGGGCTCGACCTGCGCGCTGCCCTGCCCGACGGGCCCTTGCGACTGGAGCCCGGTGCGCGGCTGCTGGTGCCGACCGGGCTCGTGCTCGAACTGCCCGCGGGAACAGAAGGCCAGGTCAGGCCGCGCTCGGGCCTGGCGCTGCGCCATGGCGTCACCCTGCTCAACACGCCCGGCACGATCGACGCCGACTATCGCGGCGAGGTCGGGGTCATCCTGATCAATCACGGCCGGGAGGCCTTCACCGTCCAGCATGGCGACCGCATCGCCCAACTCGTGGTCGCGGCGGTGCTGCAGGTGGGAATCGTCGAGGCCACTGAACTCAGTGACACCGAACGCGGCGCCGGCGGCTTCGGCTCGACCGGGGTGAGCGATGCCGCCTTGCGGCGGGCGGCCGGAGGCAAGGCATGATCCAGCTCTCGCGCCGCAGCCTGCTCGCCATCACAGCCGTCGTCGACATCGCCCTGCACGCACGCCCTGCCCCGGTCGCGGCCAAGGCGCTGGCGGCGCGGCACGAACTGCCGCCGCGCCATCTCGAAACCGTATTGCAGGCGCTGGTCAGGGTCGGCATCCTCAAGGGCGTGCGCGGCCCGCGCGGCGGCTACGAGCTCGCAAGAGAACGCCGCCGCATCACCGCCGGCGAGATCGTGCGCGCCGCCATGCAGGCCAATGCCGACGAAACCCTGCCGCCGCTGCCGCATTCCGCCCTGGTCGACGTCGTGATCGACCCGATGATGCAGCAGGCCATGGAAGCCTGGCTTGCCAGGCTCGACGCCGTCACCGTCGCCGATCTCTGCCGGGAAGCGGAGGAACGGTCCGCCACGGGCAAATCGGCAATCGATACAGATTTTACGATCTGATCTGTTTAATTCTTCATTCCTCGACAGATTCTGTGATTTGATGCTAGGCTGACCATAGGTTCTCGTTTCGGATCACCAGCAAGGAGGCCGCCATGGCCGATGCCGCTCAGAAGCCCGCCCATGTCCCCGGCCGCGGCCGCGTCTACGACTCGATCACCGACACGATCGGCGACACCCCGCTGGTCCGCCTGAACCGCCTGCCGGCCGAGCGCGGCGCCAAGGCGACGATCCTGGCCAAGCTCGAATTCTTCAACCCGATCTCCAGCGTCAAGGACCGCATCGGCGTCGCCATGATCGATGCGTTGGAAGCCTCGGGTGCGCTCAAGCCCGGCGGCACGCTGATCGAGCCGACATCGGGCAATACCGGCATCGCGCTGGCCTTCGCCGCCGCCGCGCGCGGCTATCGCCTGATCCTGGTGATGCCGGAGACGATGTCGCTGGAGCGCCGCAAGATGCTGTCTTTCCTCGGCGCCGAGCTGGTGCTGACGCCCGGCCCCGGCGGCATGCGCGGCGCCATCACCAAGGCCGAGGAGCTCAAGAACGAGATTCCGGGCGCGATCATCCCGCAGCAATTCGAGAACCCGGCCAACCCCGCGATCCATCGCAAGACCACGGCCGAAGAGATCTGGAACGACACCAATGGCGCGGTCGACATCGTCATCTCCGGCGTCGGCACGGGCGGCACGATCACCGGCGTCGGCCAGGTGCTGAAGGCGAAGAAGCCGTCGGTGCAGATGGTCGCGGTCGAGCCCGAGGATTCGCCGGTGCTGTCGGGCGGCCAGGCCGGCCCGCACAAGATCCAGGGCATCGGCGCCGGCTTCGTGCCAGGCATTCTCGATCGCAGCGTCATCGACGAGGTCGTCACCGTCGGCAACCAGACGGCGTTCGAGACTTCGCGGGCGCTGGCCAAGGCCGAGGGCATCCCCGCCGGCATCTCCTCGGGCGCGGCGATCGCCGCAGCGCTGGAAGTCGGCGCCCGGCCGGAGAACGCCGGCAAGACGATCGTGGTGATCATTCCCTCCTTCGCCGAGCGCTACATCTCCAGCGCTCTGTTCGAGGGTCTGTGATCCCAGCGAGCCTGCAGATCGTCCGGGTCGGCGAGGCCCTGCCGGACGACCTGCCTGCTCTTCAGGACGAAGCGGCGGCCGAAGGCTACCGCTTCGTCGAGGGCATCCTGGAGGAATGGGATGCCGGCCGCTATACGACAGGCGACGAGCGCAACACGCTGCTCGCCGTCTATTGCGAGGGCGTTCTGGCCGCGATCGGCGCGGTGACGCCCGATCCCTATGATCCTGCGCCCGATCTCCTGCGCATCCGCCATGTCTATGTCCGGCCGGGGAACCGGCGCGAGGGCGTCGGCCGCGTCCTCGCCAGCGCCCTGATCCAGCAGGGCCTCGCGCTGGCGCCGCGGCTCTCGCTCAACGCTGCCGATGCCAGCGCATCCGCGTTCTGGGAGGCGATGGGTTTTCGGCCCGATAGCGGCGGCACCCGCCGCAGCCATCTGTTGGAACGCTGAAAGACTCAGCTTCGCAGCGTGATACGATTGCCCCAGGGGTCGACCGTTGAAGCGGCATCGCCGCCGGATGCCGCCAGGCGTCGGCTCAGCGCCGCGTGGGCCTCATCATCGCGTGCGACAAGCTCGAAGCTCGACAGGCCAGCCTCGTTGTCCCGGCGCAGACCGGCGCCGCGGCTGTGCCAGGTATTGGTCGCGATGTGGTGGTGATAGCCGCCGGTCGCCATGAAGCTCGCGCCGGGATAATGCACCATCACCTCGAAGCCGAGCGCATCGCGATAGAAGTCCTCCGCCTGCGCGACATCGCCGACGCGCAGATGGATATGGCCCATCACCGTGCCCTCCGGCATGCCGGCATAGGCTTGCGGCTCGGCGTCGCGCAGCAGCGCGTCGAGATCGAGCCGCTCGGTCGCCATGGCGATGCGCCCACCATCGAGCCGCGGCCATTCGGGGCGGCTACGGTCGCGATAGATCTCGATGCCGTTGCCCTCGGGGTCGGAGAGATAGAGCGCCTCGCTGACGAGATGGTTCGAGGCGCCTTCCAGCCCCACACGCGTGTTCGCAGCATGCCGCAGCCAGTTGCCGAGATCGCGGCGCGAGGGCAGCAGAATGGCCATATGGAACAGGCCGGCGGCGGAAGACGGGTGCTGCGCACCGGCTTCCAGCTTGACCAGCGTCTCGCCGCCGGCACCGAGCACGGCATGGTCAGCATTCTGCTCGATCACCGAAAGCCCGATCGCATCGCGATAGAACGCCGTCAGCCCGGCAAGATCACGCACGCGTAAGGAGACCGCGCCGATATGGACGGGGGCGTCTAGCGCCTCATTGCGATTGGCCAACGTCTCTGTGGCTGCGGACATGGGGGTGCTCCAAACTTGCCGGCGGCAACGCCGCCTTCCGACAAGATGGGGCTTTCAACCGCGCTTGTCGCCCCTGGGCAGGGCAAGTCAGAGATTGCGCTAACGCAATGAAAAGGCACCGAGGCGCGGCACGACATGGCTTCTGCGAACCGACGCGTCAGTGCTGCTGTCTGAGCGCCACGACGAATTCCGCGACCGGATGGATGTTCGGGGTCTCGCCCGCCAGGGCATCGAGCGCCTCGGCGATTTCAGCACAGTCTGTCGGCGTGAGCGCTCGCAGATTGGATGAAACCTTGTTGTACGAAGCCGTCCCGCGGCTTGCGATCGAACGGTTGACCACGAAGGTCTCAACCGTCCCGTCCGAACGCTCGACGAAGAGGGCGAGCGAGCCGCCATCTGCTGCCGCAGCGCTGTCTGTCACCGCTTTGAACATACCGCTCTCCGGCAATCGCGGCGCGTTACGCCCGCTCCGCCAGCGCCCGCGCGATCGCCGCCCGGAACTCGGGGATGCCGAGTCCCTTCTCGCTGGAGGTCAGCAGCACCTCGGGGAAGGCGGCAGGCCGGCGCTTGATCTTCGCGGCGGTCGCCTCGATCATCGCCTCCTGCTCGGATTTCTTGAGCGCATCGCCCTTGGTCAGGATCACCTGATAGGAGACGGCGGCCTTGTCGAGCGTTTCCAGCACGTCCCCGTCGACGTCCTTGAGGCCGTGGCGGGCGTCGATCAGCACGTAGACGCGCATCAGATTGGCGCGGCCGCGCAGATAATCGTGGATCAACTTAGTCCAGGCCGCGACCTTCTCCTTGCCGACGGCGGCAAAGCCATAGCCGGGCATGTCGACGATGGTCAGCCGCTCGTCATGGCCGACCTGGCGGAAGAAGTTGAGCTGCTGGGTGCGGCCCGGCGTGTGCGAGGTGCGCGCCAAAGCGTTGCGGCGGGTCAGCGCGTTGATCAGGCTCGACTTGCCGACATTGGAGCGGCCGGCGAAGGCGATCTCCTGCCCGACCATGGGTGGCAGGTCGTCGATGCGGGTCGAGGCCCAGACGAAGTCCCACGGCCCCTCGAAGAGTTTTCGGGCGGATTCGAGTTCGTCGTCGCTGAAGGGCGTGGTCTGATCTGAGGTCATGGCCCCTGCCTACACGGCGGCGCGCAGCGCGTCGATGTCCGCGCCGGCGATCAGGGGCAGGTTGCGTGCGATCTTCTCGGGCTCCCAGTCCCACCAGCGGATTTCGAGCAGGGCCGCGACCACCTCAGGCGAAAAGCGCATCTTCACGACGCGGCCGGGGTTGCCGACGACGACGGCATAAGGCGGCACGTCGCGGGAGACCTGGGCGCGCGTCCCGATGATCGCGCCGTCGCCGATGCTGACGCCCGGCATGATCACCGCCTCGCGGCCGATCCAGACATCGTTACCGATCACGGTATCACCGCGCAAAGGCAGGCCGTCGCGGGTGAAGTCGGGCACATTCTCGAAGCCGAACATGCCGAACGGATAGGTCGAGAAACCGCCCATCGGATGGTTAGCGCCGTTCATGATGAACTGCGCCGCCTGGGCGATCGCGACGAACTTGCCGATGATCAGCCGGTCGCCGATGAAGTCGAAATGATAGCGCACGCAGCGGGCGAGGAAATGCTCGGGCCCGCGCGAGTCATCGTAATAGCTGTAGTCGCCGACCTCGACGAGCGGGTGGTCGACGACGGCCTTCAGGAAGGCCGTGCCCTTCCAGCCGGTGATCGGATGGCGGGTTTTGGGATCGGGAAGAGGCATGGCGCGGCACTAAGCACATCGCTATCGCCGGGCCAAGCCGCGGCACCAAAAGCAAAACGCCGGAGCCCCGAGAGGCATCCGGCGTTCCGTTCCGTCTTGGCAAGGGCTCGCGCCCCGCGCCTCACTTCTTGTTGCTGTTCGCCGGCTTTGGCGTCGTGCTGGCACCAGCCGCCGCGGCCGGCTTCTTGCCGAACATGCCCTTGAGATTGTCCCAGAGCTCGATCTTCACGCCGTGCTTGCGCATGATGTAGCCCTGCTGGGCGACCGAGAGCAGATTGTTCCAGCTCCAGTAGATCACCAGGCCGGCCGGGAACGAGCCGAGCAAGAAGGTGAAGAACACCGGCATCCAGGTGAACATCATCTTCTGGACCGGATCCGGCGGCTCCGGGTTCATCTTCATCTGCACGAACATCGTGATGCCCATCAGGATCGGCCAGATGCCGAGATGCAGCATGGCCGGCGGCGTGAAGGGCAGCAGGCCGAACAGGTTGAAGAGATTGGTCGGATCGGGCGCGGCGAGGTCCTTGATCCAGCCGTAGAACGGCGCGTGCCGCATCTCGATGGTGATGAACAGGATCTTGTAGAGCGCGAAGAAGACCGGGATCTGCACCAGCACCGGCCAGCAGCCGGCGAGCGGGTTGATCTTCTGCGTCTTGTACAGCTCCATCAGCGCCTGCTGCTGCTTCATCTTGTCGTCAGCATAGCGCTCGCGGATC
Organism: Rhizobiales bacterium 2SD; assembly: GCA_005502805.1. Taxonomy (GTDB): domain Bacteria; phylum Pseudomonadota; class Alphaproteobacteria; order Rhizobiales; family Beijerinckiaceae; genus Allobosea. The sequence continues at coordinate 108,482 of SCMY01000009.1, forward strand.
GCCATCATCTCCGGCTGCACCGCCTTCATCTTCGCCATCGAGGCGTAGGACTTGTTGGCGAGCGGGAAGAACAGCAGCTTCAGCAGGACGGTCACGACCAGGATGGCGATGCCGAAATTGCCGACATGCTTGTAGACCCAGTCCATCACGTAGAACATCGGCTTCGTGATGAAATAGAACCAGCCCCAGTCGATCATCAGCTCGAAGCGCTTGATGCCCTGGTTCTTCTCATAGCCGTCGATCGCCGCGACCTCCTTGGCGCCGGCGAACAGGCGCGAGGAGGCGCTGGCCGAGGCGCCGGGGGCGACATTGACGGCTTCGCCGAGGAAGTCGGCCTGGTAGGTGCGCACCGAGCCGGTCTGCACCGAGGAGTAGCGGCCCTCGTACTTCTTGCCCTGGTCCGGGATCGCAGCGGCAGCCCAGTACTTGTCGGTGATGCCGACGAAGCCACCGACCACGTCCTTCCAGGCCTTGCCATGCGTCGCCGAGCCGAGCGCCGGCTCCTTGTCGATGGCGTCGTAGGTGTATTCCTGCAGCCCCTGCTCGCCGAGCGAGCCGATCATGCCCTCGTGCAGCACGTAATAGCCGAGCGTCGCCGGCTTGCCGACGCGCACGACCTGGCCATAGGGGTAGAGCGAGACGGCGTTCGTGCCCTTGTTCTCGACCTCGTCGCGGATCGAGAACATGGCGTTGTCGTCGACCGAAATGGTGCGCTTGAAGGTGAGCCCCTGGCCGTTGTCCCAGGTCAGCGCCAACGGCTTGGCCGCGGTCAGGACCTGGCTGTCGGCGGTCCAGACCGTATTGGCGTTCGGCAGGGCGACCGTGGCGCCCGGCCCAGCGACCCAGCCGAAATCGGAGTAATAGGCATTCGGCCCGCCGGCCGGCGAGAGCAGCACGATGATCGGGCTCTTCGGGTCGACGGTCTCGTGATAGGCCTTGAGCGAGACGTCGTCGATGCGCGCGCCGGTCAGCGAGAGCGAGCCGGCGATCTTGCTGGTGTCGATCCTGACGCGCGGGCCGGTGGCGAGCGCCGCCTCGCGGGTCGCGGCGACGGGAGCTGCCGTGACCGGCGCCTGGCCCGGCTGCGCCGGCGCAGCACCGGGAGCCGGAGCGGTGCCCGGGGCGGCAGGAGCGCCGGAGGGCTGGGCCACCTGCTGGCTCTGCGCCTGCTGGTTCTGCTGGGCGATCTGCTTCTGCTTCTCGGCCTGCGGCAGGCCGTAGAAATATTGCCAGCCGAGCAGCACGACGACCGAGAGCGTGATCGCCAGCAGCAGATTGCGGTTGTCTTCTTTCATCATCATCGTCTGAAAACGGTCTCGCTGGCTGCCCTGGCGGGCGTCTATGAGGCTTGGCGCGGAGAGGAGCGCCTGTCGGGGCGGCGCTTGCCGCCGCTCGGGCGGGCATGGTCGAGCGCGACCGCGATGTCATCGACCATGGCCGCGAACGAGGCGTTCACGGTTTCGGGCCGCGCGACGATCACGAGATCGCAGGGCCTGCCGGCCTGCTCCGCCAGAGCGAGGGCGGCAGCTGCACGCAGGCGGCGGCGGATGCGGTTGCGCACCGCGGCATTGCCGGTCTTGCGCGAGGCGGTCAGCCCGAGACGCAGACCGTCCTGGGCCGGCTTGTCGAGGACCTGAGCAGTGAAGGCGGACGAACGAAAACGGCGGCCGTGCTCGGCCGCCGCGAGAAAGTCCTTGCGTTGCGTCAGACGGGCGAGGCGCATGGCGATTGGCCAGTCTTCCGGAACGGGCGCGCCTCGACAGCGCGCCTTGAGCTCATCAGGCCGACAGACGCTTGCGGCCGTGGGCGCGGCGGGCGGCGATGACCTTGCGGCCGCCCTTGGTCGCCATGCGGGCGCGGTAGCCGTGGCGGCGCTTGCGCACCAGCTTGCTGGGTTGATAGGTTCTCTTCACGGTCCGTCTCCGGGGCCTTGATCGGCAGGGCGAACACGGCTCCCGAAGGGAAAGCCCGCGCCAGCCAAGCCTGTCATGCAATAAGGGTCAGCGCTGCCGAGGCAGCGCAGGTCGCGGGCTTATGGCGGATGGGGCGGATGAAGTCAATCCTGAGTGGCATGCGCCGCAGGGTCGCGGCCGTGGCCGCAAAACCCCTGTCCGACGCAGGCATCATGCGTGACACCGTTTTGGACCGCGAATGGGACGCGCAGAGGCAGTTTCCGGAGGTCGTCGATCCCGCCGGATACCGTGCGGCCAGAATATGGAACTGCAAATACCGGACGTTGAAGCCGATCGCCGCCTTTACCGGCTTGGAGGAGCTGGCGATCCTGTCCGTTCCGGACCCTGACCTGACTTTCCTCGAAGGGCTCGGTCGGTTGACTTACCTGCGCCTGCTACATCTGCCGAAAGTGACCGATCTGGCGCCGCTCGCACATCTGCAGAACCTGAGGACACTCCTGATCGAGACGCTGCCGAGCTGGGATTCCGGCAACAAGCGGTTGACGGTCGATTCGCTCGAACCACTGGGAGAACTGCGCAATCTTGAGAACATCACCCTGATCGGCATTCGCACTCCCGATCGATCATTGCGGCCGCTCGAGCGATGCGGCAAGCTGCGCACCGCGTGGTTCGGGCACCTCCCCGAAGATGAGATAGCTCGCTTCCGCGCTGCGACCGGCTGCATCAGCGCCAGCTCGCCACCACCGAAGCTCATCCGCGTCTGACCGGCCGCAAGATGCCGCTTGCACTCCCGCCCCGAAATACCGATATAGCGCTCGGGAGGTTGGCGAGGGACGTCTCACTCGCCAACCCGGTCAGGTCCGGAAGGAAGCAGCCGTAACGAGACCGAACGGGTCTTCGTCCAACCTCCTACTTCAGCGCCGACATCGGCGGCGCCTTGGATGTGCGCGCCACACCCCCTCACATTCCTGACGCGTTCGCGCCCTCCTATGACAGAGCGGCGTTGACCGCCGCGCTGCGATTGGCGAAAGCAGGGGCATGACCGACGAGACCGTTCCCGCCGACGAGCCGGGTTTTCCCGGCATGGCTCCGGCGCCAGCTCCGGCCGCACCCCCCGCCGGCTATCGCGTGCTGGCGCGCAAATATCGGCCGGCGCATTTCGGCGACCTAATCGGCCAGGACGCTATGGTCCGGACGCTGACAAACGCGTTTGCGGCTGGCCGTATCCCGCAGGCCTGGATGCTGACCGGCGTGCGCGGAGTCGGCAAGACGACCACGGCACGCATCCTGGCACGAGCGCTGAATTTCCAGCACGCCGACGGCAGCGGCGCGCCGACAACCGACCTCACGCAGTTCGGGGTGCATTGCCAGGCGATCGTCGAAGGCCGGCATATCGACGTGATGGAGATCGACGCCGCTTCGAACAACGGCGTCGACAATGTCCGCCAGATCAACGACGCGGTGCGCTACGCCCCGACCAGCGCCCGCTACAAGGTCTATATCATCGACGAGGTCCACATGCTCTCGGGAGGCGCCTTCAACGCCTTCCTGAAGACGCTGGAGGAGCCGCCGCCGCACGCCAAGTTCATCTTCGCCACCACCGAGATCCGCAAGGTGCCGGTGACGGTGCTGTCCCGTTGCCAGCGCTTCGACCTGCGCCGCGTCGATGCAGCGCTGCTGGTCGGACATCTCGACAAGATCTGTCGGGCGGAAGGGATCGATGCCGAGGAGGAGGCGCTCGCCGCCGTGGCGCGGGCCGCCGAAGGCTCGGTGCGCGATTCGCTCTCGATCCTCGACCAGGCGATCGCTCATGCCGGCGGCAGGATCACGCTGGACGAAGTCCGCACCATGCTCGGCCTCTCCGACCGGGCGCGTGTGATCGACCTGTTCGAGCTGGTGATGAAGGGCGACATCGCGGGGGCGCTGGGCGAGCTACGGGCGCAATACGACGCCGGCGCTGACCCGGCGGTGGTGCTCTCCGATCTCGCCGAGTTCAGTCACCTCGTCACCCGACTCAAGCTCGTGCCCGATGCCGCCAAGGACAACAGCCTCAGCCAAGCCGAGCGGGTGCGTGGCGCCGATTTCGCCCAGCGTTTGTCGATCCGCGTGCTGGCGCGAGCCTGGCAGATGCTGCTGAAAGCGATCGGCGAGGTCCGTCAGGCCGACCGCCCGGTCATGGCCGCCGAGATGGCGCTGGTCCGTCTCGCCCATGCCGCCGACCTGCCGACGCCGGACGAAGCGCTGAGAATGCTGCGTGACGGCAGCGGGGCCGTCGGCGGCAACGGCTCTGCGGCTCCACGTCCGCACTCCGGCGGCGGCGCGACCGCGCTCGCGGCCCGGCCGGTGCTGGCCAGCGCCAATCCGCTGCCCGCCGCGGCACCGGCCGCGCAGGTACGGGCCAGCGCCCTGCCCCAGCCGCAGAGCTTCGAGGAGGTCGTCGCGCTTGCCTCGCGCCATCGCGACATCACCATGAAGCTGGCGCTGGAACGCGATGTCCGCCTGGTCCGCTTCGAGCAGGGCCGGATCGAGTTCGCGCTGGCCGAACACGGCAATCGCCTGCTCGCCAACGACCTGTCGAAGCGGCTGAAGGAATGGACCGGCCAGACCTGGCTGGTTGCCGTCGTCAATGCCGAAGGCACAGCGACGCTGCGCGAGCAGGCTGTGGCGGCCCGCGACAAACGCGAGACCGACGCCGCCAACCATCCAGCCGTGCGCGCAGTGATGGAACGTTTCCCGGGCGCACGCATCGTCGATGTGCGCGATCCGCGCGCAGCGGAGGCCGAGACGCCTGCCGCCTCGGCGGGCAGCGACGAGGATCTGCCGGAAATCGAGCCGCTCTTCGACGACAGCGAGCCCGATTTCGACGGCGTCGAGTTCTGGACCGACAACTGACCGCAAAGGGAGCGCCGCCATGCGCGATATGATGGGCCTGATGAAGCAGGCGCAGGACATGCAGAAGAAGATGGCCGAGATGCAGGCCCAGCTCGACACCCTCGAATTCGAGGGCTCGGCCGGCGGCGGCCTGGTCAAGGTGGTGATGACCGCCAAGAACGTGCTGAAATCGGTGAAGATCGACCCGAGCCTGATGGTTCAGGGCGAAGAGGAGATTCTCGAGGACCTCGTCATTTCCGCCAGCAACGACGCCCGCAACAAGGCCGAGCGCTCGGTGCAGGAGCGGATGGCCGAGGTCACCCGCGGCCTGCCGATCCCGCCTGGCATGAAGCTGTTCTGAATCGAGCTCGGCGTCATGCTCGGGCTTGACCCGAGCATCTCGTGCAGAAAAGCCCCCTTGTCCTGAGATGGTCGGCTCAAGGCCGACCATGACGCCCAGAGACCCATGTCCCGCACCATTACCGGCCCCGAGATCGAGCGCCTGATCCAGCTCCTGGCCAAGCTGCCGGGCTTAGGTCCCCGCTCGGCCAGGCGCGCCGCGCTCCACCTCGTCAAGAAGCGCGAGCAATTGCTCGGCCCGCTGGCCGAGGCGATGGCTGTGGCGCGCGAGCGCATCGTCGTCTGCTCGACCTGCGGCAATGTCGACACCAGCGACCCGTGCGGGCTCTGCCGCGATCCGCGCCGTGACGAGAGCCTGATCGTCGTCGTCGCCGATATCGCCGATCTCTGGGCGCTGGAGCGTTCGGGCGCGGTCGGCGGGCGCTACCACGTGCTCGGCGGCGTGCTCTCGGCGCTCGACGGCATAAGGCCGGAAAACCTCTCGCTCGACGCGTTGGTGGCGCGCGCCTCGGAACCGGCGGTGAAGGAAGTGATCCTGGCGCTCAACGCCACGGTCGAAGGCCAGACCACCGCCCATTTCATCACCGATCTCCTGGCGCATCTTGAGATCAAGGTGACCAAGCTCGCCCATGGCGTGCCGGTCGGCGGCGAGCTCGACTATCTCGACGACGGCACCTTGGCCGCAGCGATCCGCCAGCGCACGGGATTCTGACGGGCCGTCTCAATCGTCCCAGGGCGAAACGTTCTTGCAGCGATAACCGACGAAGCATTGCGGCGTGTCGCGGGCCGGCACCCAAGCTGGAAAGGTCGTCTCGTCGAACTGGCAGAAGCTGCGATCGCGCACGAAGCGGTCATAGGTGTAGCCGCCGGTGCCGAGCACGATCGCGCCATTGGCGAGGACGCTCTGGCGGTTGGCGGCGCAGCTGCGCTCGGGGGATTGCGGCCGCCCTTGCGCCAGCGCCGACCCGGCAAAGCCCAGGGCGAAAAGGGCAATCAGGATTCGAGTCATCGTTCGCCTCCGCAGCGTTAAGCCTGTTCGCATTGTATCATGCCCGGGCCGCTCACGTTCCCGCTTTGCCTTGACGGCGCCGCAGGCTTCCGCCATCGCTCACCCCGTCATGCTCGGCTTGTCCCGAGCGTCCACGTCTTCCCCTTTTCATCCACGTCGCAAGGCGTGGATGGTCGGCACCGGGCCGACCATGACGAGAGAGAGCCGCTCCATGTCCCTGACCGATCTCGCCGCCACCATCGACGCCGCCTGGGAGAACCGGGCCGAGATCGGAATCAGCACCAAGGGCGCCGTGCGCGAGGCCGTCGAGCAGGCGATCGAACTGCTCGATTCCGGCCAGGCCCGAGTCGCCGAGAAGGTCGGCGGCGACTGGGTCACGAATCAGTGGCTGAAGAAGGCGGTGTTGCTCTCCTTCCGCCTCGCCGACAACGAGATCATGGCGCATGGCCCTGGCGAGGGCGTGTTCTGGGACAAGGTGCCCTCGAAGTTCGCCGGCTGGGGCGAGAACCGCTTCCGCGCCGCCGGCTTCCGCGTCGTGCCGCCGGCCGCCGCGCGCAAGGGCTCCTATCTCGCGCCGAACGTCATCCTGATGCCGTCCTTCGTCAACATCGGCGCCTATGTCGATTCCGGCACCATGGTCGACACCTGGGCCACGGTCGGCTCCTGCGCCCAGATCGGCAAGAACGTCCACCTCTCGGGCGGCGTCGGCATCGGCGGCGTGCTCGAGCCGCTGCAGGCCAACCCGACGATCATCGAGGACAACTGCTTCATCGGCGCCCGTTCCGAGGTGGTCGAGGGTGTGGTCGTCGGCGAAGGCTCGGTGCTCGCCATGGGCGTCTTCATCTCGGCCACGACCAAGATCGTCGACCGCGCCACCGGCCAGGTCCATGTCGGCAAGGTGCCGCCCTATTCGGTCGTGGTCGCCGGCTCGCTGCCGGGCAAGCCGTTGAACGACGGCACGCCCGGCCCCTCGCTCTACTGCGCCGTGATCGTCAAGACGGTCGACGCCCAGACCCGCGCCAAGACCGGCATCAACGAACTGCTGCGCGACTGACAACAACGGAGGCGGAGCCGATGAAGACGCTTCTGAGCGCCGCTTTCCTCTCACTGTTCTCCTTGGCATCGACGGCAGCGCAGGCCGAGCCGGTCGCGTTGACCTTGAAGCTCGTCGACGAAGCCGGCAAGCCGCTGGCCGGCCTCGGTGTCCGGGTCGCAATCGGCTCGGAGGCCGAGATCAGCGCGCCCGGCGCCGGACAGCAACTTGCCACCGATGCCGGCGGCGTCATCCGGATGCAGACCGACGCCACGGTCGATCGCCGCAGCGTCTCCTCGACCAGCGTCTTCACCCGCCACCCGGCCGAGCATCTCGTCGTCGGCATCGAGCTCGATCTGATCGGGCGGCGCGCGCTCTACCGCGTCCGGCTCGACCAGACCAAGGCCGGCACGGTCGGCCAGATCAACGCCTTCCTGGCAGGGGCTGGAGGCCGCTTCGATCAGCCGCTCGCCTTCCATGCCGACACACGCAGCTGGAGCCTGCCCGACGATCCCGCCGGCCTGCGCCTGACCGGCATCGGCGCCGAGCTCAAGGCACACAGCATGGAGGGGTCGGCCGCGGCCGGCCGAACCATCGCGCTCACCATCGCCAAGCAGAGCTTCACACGGCGATAGAGGGCGGGCTTGGCATCTCCCGCAAGGCCCGCCGCGGTCGCGGCGAGCCCATGGACGAGACTTTCACGCCGCCGGAGCGGGATTGGTGGTCGCATCCGGAGCAGGGCTGGCCGGCTGCGCCGCCGGCGAAGCTGCGAGCGCGTCACGCAGCTTCTGCTCCTGCGAATGATCGAGCGAGGTCTTGAGCACGACGCCGCCGGTACCCTTGATCGCTTCCAGCACCTTGTCGCCCGTCATCTTCTGGATCAGCACGAAGAGCGCGGCGTTGCCCGGCTGCAGATTGGCGGCCAGCTCCTTCATGAAGCCGTCGTTGACGCCGTAGTCGGTCAGCGCCCCGCCGAGCGCACCGGAGGCGGCGCCGATCGCCGCGCCGAAGACCGGCATCAGGAAGATCGCGCCGATCAGCAGGCCCCAGAAGCCGCCGGAAGCCGCGCCGAGCGCGGTGGTGTTGAGCAGCTGGTTGAGCTTGATCTTGCCGCCTTCGTGCATCACCGCGATCGCGGCATCGCTGATCTGGATCAGATATTCCTTCTGCAGGCCGAAGAGCTTCTGCCGCATTTCCTCGGCCTTGGCCTCGGTCGGATAGACGATGACGACGAGATCGGACATGGCGCACTCCTTTGACACGACGGCTTGAAGCTGCCGCCACTCTGTGACGGGCTTGCGGCAAACGCGCGACGAAGCAACGCGTTCCGCTAGTCTCCGGCCACCTCCTTCGCAGCCGCAAGCGCCGAGCCGCGCAAGGGCAGCTCCTTCATGCGTAGCAGGAAGAGCAGCGCCAGAGCGAATCCGGCGAAGCTTGCCGCGAAGACATAGCGAAACAGCCCGACCATGGTGGCGCGATCGACGCCACCGGCCTTGAGCGTCTCGGCCGAGAGCCCGGCGCCGCTGGCGCCGAGACCGCCGAGCACGATCGCGCCGAAGATCGCGACGATCAGCGCCCCACCGATCTGGCGGAAGAAGTTGGCCGTGCCGGTGACCGTGCCGAGCTGGTGCATCGGCACCGCGTTCTGGATCGAGACGGTCGCGACCGGCAGGAGCATGCCGAAACCGACGCTGATCAAGGCCAGAACCAATCCAAAGGCCCAGAGCGGCAGCCGGTCGCCATAGGCGATCAGCACGGCCGTGCCGACGAGCGCGAGGCTCAGGCCCGCGACCGGAACGCGCTTGTAATGGGTCAGCCTGCCAAGCGCCCGGCCCGAGGAGGTCGCGCCGAAGACGGTGCCGCAGGTCAATGGGATCAGGCCGAGCCCGGAATTGGCGGCAGAGAGCCCGGCTACCGTCTCGAAATAGAGCGGCAGGTAGATGGTCAGGCCAATGAAGGTGCCCATGCCGAAGCCGGCGGCGATGGTGGCGTTGCGGACCACCGGATTGGCCAGGACCGTCAGCGGGATCAGCGGCTCGGCAGCGGTGCGCAAACGCCGGGCGAAGCAGAGCCAGAGCAGAATCGAGCCAGCGACAAGGCCCAGGATCGGCGGCGAGCCCCACGGGTAATGCGTACCGCCCCAGGACAGCGCCAGCAGCAAAGTCATCGTCGCGCTGGTCATCAGCAGCGCGCCAAGCACGTCGAGCTTGTGCGGCCGCTCGTGGCGCGGAAGGCGCTGCAGGGCCTTGTCGGTCATCCAGTAGGCGCCGAGCCCGAGCGGCAGATTGATCCAGAAGATCACCGACCAGTGCAGCGCCTCCGCGATCATGCCGCCGAGCACGGGCCCGAGCAGCGAGGAGGTGAAGAAGACGCTGGCGAAATAGACCTGGTACTTGCCGCGTTCCCTGGGCGGGACCATGTCGCCGACGATGGTCTGCGCCATGGCCATCAAGCCGCCGCCGCCGAGTCCCTGGATGAAGCGGGCGGCGACCAGCAGCCAGAGCGAAGGCGCGAGCGCGCAGGCGACCGAGCCGATCACGAAGATCACGATGCCACCGAGCATGGTGACGCGCCGGCCATGGATGTCGGCGAACTTGCCGTAGAGCGGCGTCACGGCCGTGGAGGCGAGCAGATAGGCGGTGACGACCCAGGGCAGATGAGCGACGTCGCCGAGCTCGCGGCCGATCGTCGGCATCGCGGTCGCGACGATGGTCTGATCGAGCGCCGCCAGGAACATGGCGAGCATGGTGCCGATCAGGATCGACCGGATATCGGCATGGGAAAGCGCCGCCTGCGCCGGCGGCTCGACCCGCTTGTCCATCGGCACTACGCCCGTCCTGTGCGTGGGGAATGCCGAAGGATAGGGCGCGGGCCCGCCATGCGCCAGAGTCAGGAACGCAGGGCGGCCGCGAAGTCAGTGCAGCTCTGTCTTGGCTCTGGCAGCCAGCTACGGCTAGCATGCCTGCTCCATTGCGAGGGATCATGCGCGCGCATCTGCTCCTGGCCCTGTTGCCGATGATGCCGATCGCGGCCGAGGCGCTCGAGCTGACCGGTCGCTACGGCTATGCCGGCGAATGGGCGATGTCAGCGCTGCTCACCGAGGCGAGCCCTGCCGCCTCCGGGCGCAAGCGCGATTTTGCTGGACCGATCAGCCTGAAGCATCTCGCCTTGTGCGGGCCGGGTGAGGTCGCGGAGAAGTCCGGCACGCTCAGCCTGCGGCGTGACGGGCAGCGCTATGCCGCGAGGCTGGTGATCGGCGAGGACAGCTGCGCGGCAACCGGCATCCTGGCCGAGGACGGCGTCGCCTTCGCCGATTGCGGCAAGGCCGGAAAGATCCCGCTCAGGCTCTGGTTGAAATGATGCTGCTGCGCTGCCTCGCCACCCTGGCGACCGCCCTCGCCTGCAACGCCGCCTGGGCTGATACGCGTCCTTCGCTGTGCCAGGCTGGCGAGGCGGCGATCTTCTCCTGCGCGATCGGCGGCAAGGTCGCCTCGCTCTGTGCCTCCCCCGACATCGGCCCGGATCAAGGGAACCTGACTTATCGCTTCGGCCGCAAGGGCGCGATCGAGCTGATCCATCCGGAAAAGCCCATGTCGCCGGACCAGGCCTTCAGCACCGCCGTCGTCGGCGACGCCGGCTTTGCCGGCGACATCGTTCGTTTCGCACGCGGCGAGACCCGCTACACGCTCTATTCGATCATCGTGAAAGGACAGGGCGAGCGCGACGGCATCCGCGTCTCCAGAAGCGGCCGCCGGATCGCCGACATGAAGTGCAAGGATTTCGCGCTCGGCGCCGATGCCTGGAAGCTGCTTTACCGCGCCAAGCTTCCCAAGGCAGAGCCGGCCTCGCTCGACTAGTCCTGCACGCCCGTCTCAGGCACCTTCAGGATCATCGCCTCGTCGGCACCGATCGGGCGGCCATCCTCGGTCTGCACGGTCAGCGTGACCTTGCGGCCGCTGTCGCGCTCGATCAGCGAGGAGTGCTGCTCGCCCGGCCCGAACAGGTGCTGCTCACCCCATTGCCTGAGCGCCACCATCACCGGGAAGAGATCGCGCCCCTTGTCGGTCAGCCGATATTCCTGGCGCGCGCCGCCGGCCGCAGCCGGAACCGTTTCGAGAATGCCGCGCGCGGTCAATGTGCGCAGCCGTTCGGAGAGGATGTTGCGGGCGATGCCGAGGCTCTTCTGGAACTCGCTGAAGCGGGTCATGCCGTCGAAGGCGTCGCGCACGATCAGTAGCGACCACCAGTCGCCGATCGCGTCGAGCGCCCGCGCGCTCGGGCAATAATCGCTGACCAGGCTGCGGCGCTTCACCATCGTTCCCGTGTTCTCCTCAAGCCTCCGTGATCGGCTTTCAGTTGCAAGATAAAACCGACATCGCTACACCGCAATCAGTTTCATTATGAAACTTATCTAGCGGAGACTCATCCATGCGACTGGACCCAGAGGCGGCGCCGGCCGGCGCCGCGAGCGCTGACGCACGCCCATCGGCTGCTCCGGCAACGCCGCTTTCGCCAGGCATGATCCTGCTCTTTGCGGTGGCGAGCGGGCTCGCCGTCGCCAACGCCTATTTCGCCCACCCGCTGCTCGACATCATCGCCGACGATCTCAAGCTCTCGCGCGCCACGGTCGGCCTCGTCGTCGGCGCGACGCAGCTCGGCTATGGACTCGGGCTGATCCTGCTGGTCCCGCTCGGCGATCTCATCGACCGGCGCAAGCTCGTCGTGCTGCAATCGCTGCTGTCGGTCGCGGCGCTGATCTGCGTCGCCTTTTCGGCCTCGGGGGCGATGCTGCTGGCGGCGATGGCGGCGATGGGTTTCCTCGCCGTGGTGACGCAGGCCTTCGTCGCCTATGCCGCCAGCCTGGCAAGGCCGGGTGAGCGCGGACAGGTCGTCGGCTCGGTCACCAGCGGGATCGTGCTCGGCATCTTGCTCGCCCGCGCCATCGCCGGCGCGATGGCCGATCTCTCGGGCTGGCGTGCGGTCTATCTGCTCTCGGCGGCGGCGACGCTGATCATCACCGCGATCCTGTTCTGGACCTTGCCGGCCGAGCGCAAGCCGGCGGCGCAGCTCTCCTATCCGCGCCTGATCGGTTCGCTCTTCACCCTGTTCCGGCAGGAGCGGGTGCTGCAGATCCGCGCAGTGATCGCCATGCTGATCTTCGCCGACGTCACCACCCTGCTGACGCCGCTCGTGCTGCCCCTCGCCGCTCCGCCCTTCTCGCTCTCGCATACCGCGATCGGGCTGTTCGGCCTCGCCGGAGCGGCGGGCGCACTCGGCGCGGCGCGGGCCGGCGCCTGGACCGATCGCGGCCATGGCCAGCGCCTCACCGGCATCGCGCTTTCGCTGATGCTGTTCGCCTGGCTGCCGATCGGATTGCTGCCGCAGTCGATCCTCTACCTGATCGCTGGCGTGCTGATCCTCGATTTCGGCCTGCAGGCGGTGCACGTCACCAACCAGGCGATGATCTATCGCGTCCGACCGGAAGCGCAGAGCCGACTGACCGCCGGGTACATGGTGTTCTATTCGATCGGCAGCGCACTGGGCTCGTCGAGTTCGACGCTGGTCTATGCGCAGGCCGGCTGGACCGGCGTCAGCCTGCTCGGTGCAGCGATCGCCGCAATCGCGCTCATCTTCTGGGCTTCGACGCTGACGGCGATGCCGGTCGAGGCGACGCGGGCCGTCACGGCGAACCCTGCCGCCTGAAACGATCAGGGCCGCTGCCTTGCGGCAGCGACCCCGATCTCGCCTCACTGAATTCCGGTCACTTCAGCTTGGCGGCGATCGCCTGCAGGCCGGCATTGGCGCATTCCTCGTCAAGATGGCCGCCGGGAGCGCCACCGACGCCGACCGCGGCGATGACCTCGTCACCGACCTTCACCGGCACGCCGCCACCGAGCAGCAGGAAGCCGGGGATATGGACGAGGTTGCGGGCGCCGGCATTGTTGGCGGCGGCCTCGGCCATGGCGCCGGTGTTGTTCTTGGCCGAGACCGAGGTGAAGGCCTTGGCGCGGGCCGCCTCGACCGTGTGCGGGCCGGCGCGGTCGGCGCGGATGGTGGCGAGCACGATGCCGCCGCGGTCGACCACGGTCGCGGCGACGTTGAAGTTCTTGGCGGCGCAGGCGGCGACGGTCGCCTGGGCGAGCTCGACGGCGAGCGCGGTCGGCAGGGCGCGAACCTGGGCGACCTGGGCCTGGGCGAACGTCGGCAGGGCGATGGCGGCAGACATGATGGCGAGACGGGCGAACGACATGACGATCCCTCTGGTGACCACCGTTTTGGTGTGAGGGGATGATGCCGAAGCCGGCCTCGCCGTTGCATCCGCGCGATCTGCACGAAGCCTACGTAGTTCTACCGATCAACGCCGACGAGGTGCAGCCGGATCATCTCGGCGACGGAAGTGGTCTCCAGCTTCTCGGCGATATGGGCGCGGTGCGTGTCGACGGTACGCGGAGAGATCGCAAGCACGCGGGCGATCTCCTTGGTCGAGCGCCCCTCGGCGATCAGAGCGAGGATCTCGGCCTCGCGCTGCGACAGGCGGCCGAGCCTTTCCCGCGATGAGGCGCTGCCGCTTTCGGCGGCGAGCATGCCGTCGAGCGTCGCCAGCGCCGCCTGGACGGTGTCGATCAGCACCTGCTCGTCGACCGGCTTGGTCAGAAAATCGGCGGCGCCGTTGCGGAAGGCGGCGCGGCAGGCCTCGACATCGCCATGGCCGGTGATGACCACGACCGGCCAGCGGCAGCGCGCGGCCGCGAGCCGCTCCTGCAGCTTGAGGCCGGTCAGGCGCGGCATGCGGATATCGGTGACGATGCAACCCGGCCGTAAGCCCGGCAGCGCCTCCAGGAAGGCGGCGCCGTCGGCATGCGGCTGGACCTCGAGCCCGACGGTACGCAGCAGGAAGCTCAACGCCTCGCGTACCTCCCAGTCGTCATCGATCAGATGGACGAGCTGCCGGCTCATTCGGCCGCCTCCTGATGGGCCTCACCCGCGATGCGCGGCAGGCGAACACTGAAGACCGCCCCGCCATCCGCCGCATTCTCGGCGACGAGCGTGCCGTCGAAGCGCTCGACCAGGCGCACGCAGAGGGCAAGGCCGAGACCCAAGCCCGCCGGCTTGGTGGTGAAGAAGGGTTCGAACAGGCGCGCCTGTGCTTCCGGCGACAGGCCGGGACCGCTGTCGCGGACCGCGAGCACGGCATCATTCCCTTGCATACCGACCTCGATCGTCACGCTGCGCTCGCCATCCCGGCCCTCGACCGCCTCCAGCCCGTTGCGGGCGAGATTGAAGACGACCTGTTCGAGCTGGACCCGGTCGGCCCGCACCAGCGGCCGGCTGCCGTCGCCGCCGACCCGCAGCCTCGCACCGGTGCTCTGAGCGTTCGCCGCGAGGAGATGGACGACCTCGCCAGCGAGCTCGGTCAGGTCGACGTTCTCGACCTGAGGTTCGGATTTGCTGATCCAGGCGCGCAAACGCCCGAGGATGTCGCCGGCGCGGCGGGCATTGCGCGCGATCGCCTCGAAGGCGCCGGCCAGCACCGCCTGATCCGCATCGGGTTGGGCCAGCAGGCGGCGCCCGGCCTGGGCCTGGCCGAGGATAGCCGTCAAAGGCTGGGTCAGTTCATGGGCGATGCCGGAGGCGAGCTCGCCCATGGCGTTGACCCGCCCGGCATGGGCAAGGCGCGCGTCCTGCTCGGCCAGCACCGCCTTGCGCGCTGCCTCGCGTGCGGCACTGCGGGCTTCGAGCAGACGGTCGACCAGGAATATGGCGAGGGCGACGAGCAGGCCCGCCAAGGCCAGAAAGCCCGGCGGCGGCAGGGGCCAATCCGGCGCACTGGTCGTCAGCGTCAGGCGCAAGGGCTGGGTGCGACTGGCGATATCGGCACTGAAGGCGGGCGGCGGTTCGGCCGTCGCCTTGCCCTGCTCGATCAGCCGCAGATGGGCTGCAACCCGGTCGGGCAGCGGCGTATCGCTTGCCGAGAGCCGATCCATGTCGATGACCAGAGCGAGCGCGTAGTGGCCGACACCGTCGGTGAGCGCCCGCTTGACCAGAAGTAGCTTGCCGCCGTCGAGGGCGCGCGTGCGCAGATTGGACCCGACCGCCTGCCGCGCCTCCTCTGCGACGACAGCGGGATCGGCCGTATCGAGCAGCGAGCGCGGCGGGATCGGGGCGAGATCGACGACGTCGATACCAACGATGCGCGGATAGAAGCGGACGATGCTGGCCGCGACCTGCTCGACCGTCGCAATCGGCGCCGGTTCCGCGGCCTGTACCAGCGCCGAGAGGCTGGTCAGATGGGCGTCGTGCTGGTCGACCCGCTGCGAGATCAGCCGGTGCAGCGTGCGCCCGGCGTCCTCGAGCGCGGCGGCATCGTGGCTGCGCCGGTTGAGCGAATAAGCGGCGCAAGCGAGCCCGAACGCGACGAGGCCCGCGACGAGGATGGCAGCGCGGCGCGACCTCCTCAGCATCGGCGTATCGATCTCCTGCCAGACCCAGCGAGCAAGACTAGCCGGTTTCTCGTCGCCTTAAAGGGCCTGGCGACCAATCGCTAGCTTTCTGCCAGCGCTGCTGTCGGAGCATCGAGGGAAAGCGCAATACCGCCCGGTGCGAAATCGATCTTCGCAGTGCCGCCTAGGTAGCTGCCGAGCACCTTCTCGATCATCTGCGAACCGAAGCCGCGCCGCTGCGGCGGCGTCACCGGCGGTCCGCCGCTCTCCTGCCAGCGGAAATGGAACTCGCCGCCCTGATTGCGCCAGGTGACGTCGACATGGCCGCCCTCCTGCGAGAGCGCGCCGTATTTCACCGCATTGGTGCCGAGCTCGTGCAGCGCGAGCGCCATCGCCAGCGCGCATTTCGAAGACAGCGTCACCGACGGGCCGTCGATCGCGAGGCGCTCGCCGGAGCGGTGCGGCGACAGCACGACCTCGACCAGCTGCTTGAGATCGGCGCCGTGGCGGCTCGCCATCATCAAGACGTCCTGCGCCGCCGCCAGCGCCTGCAAACGGTCGGAGAGGCGGCGCTTGACCATGTCCAGCGGCTCGTCAGCACCACGCAGCGACTGGTTGACGATGCCCGAGACCATGGCGAGCAGGTTCTTGATGCGATGGTTCAATTCGCCGGCCAGCAGGCGGTAGCGCTCCTCGCCGGCATGCATCTGCGTGATGTCGCGCGAGACCGAGAGGATCGCCTCCGGCTTGCCGTCCGGCCCGATGATCGGCGAGACCTGCACGTCCCAATAGCGCGAATTGCCGGCAGCGGTGTTGGCCTGGCCTTGGAACCGGTAGCTGTGACCAGCCCGGGCTGCCGAGAGCGCGGCCTCGACCTCGGCCTTCCCCGGCCCTTCCCAGAACTGCGCCCAGGGACAGCCGCGGATCGCCGCGAAATCCGTGACCTCCATCACGCGCTGTCCGCCCTCGCTCATGAACTCGAGTGCGCCGTCGAGGCCGATCACCTTGATGCAGTCATCCGAGGCCGCCAGCACGGCGCGCAGGAAACGAGCATCCTTGTCGAGCTGTGTCGGCACAGGCGAGCCTTCGAGTCGGGAGTGAAGACGATACAGTTCGACCGCTAGCGCAGCCTCTGTCAAACGCGCATGTCTTTTGACAAGTCTTGCCGTCATGGTGGCGTGAGACAGCCCCGCCACTCCTTAGCCGTCGAACTTTAGATGGTTGACGCTGCCGGCCAGCGCGGTCAGCTTGGCGCCACGTCACGAGGAGCCGGATATGGAGAGCATCACGCCACGCCAGCGCGAGATCGTGGCGCTGGCAAGGGCGCAAGGGCGCGTGAATGTCGAGGATCTCGCGGCGCGCTACGAGGTCAGCGCCCAGACCATCCGCAAGGACCTGAACCAGCTCTGCGACCAGCGCATCATGTCGCGGGTGCATGGCGGGGCTGTGGTGGCGTCCGGCGTCGAGAACCTCGCCTATGAGGCGCGCCGCTTCATCGCGCGCGACGAGAAGGCGGCGATCGGCCGGGCTGCGGCGGCGCTGATCCCGAACGACGCTTCGCTCTTCATCAACATCGGCACGACCACCGAGGAGGTGGCGCGGGCATTGTCGGACCATCACGGCCTGCTGGTCATCACCAACAACCTGCATGTCGCGACGCTGCTCTACCCGCACCAGAATATCGAGGTCATCGTCGCCGGCGGGCCGGTGCGACGTTCCGATGGCGGCGTGATCGGCGCCGCCGCCGTCGACCTGATCCGCCAGTTCAAGGTCGACTATGCCGTGATCGGCACCTCCGCCATCGACGAGGAGGGGGCGCTGCTCGACTTCGATTACCGCGAGGTCCGAGTCTCGCAGGCGATCATCGAGAACGCCCGGCAATGCCTGCTCGTCGCCGACAGCACCAAGTTCGAGCGCTCCGCGCCGGTGCGCATCGGCCATCTGCGCGAGGTCGACGTCTTCGTCACCGATCGCCTTGGCCCGCCGCCCCTGCGCGAGCTCTGCCGCAGCGAGGGCATCAAGCTAGTCGAAACCGAAACGCTACCTGAGCATGCTGCATACAGCCGAAACGAAAGTTAGAATTTTCACTTTCACTTTCGTTTTGCCGTTGCGCGCAAGAAAATCACGCTCTACCGTACGTTGAAGAGGCCCTCGCAAGAGTGCCTGCGGGAGGGATCGCGTGACGGCTCCGGTGTTCGACATCGCCATCATCGGCGGCGGCGTGAACGGCTGCGGCATCGCCCGCGATGCGGCGGGGCGCGGAGCCTCGGTCGTGCTGTTCGAGCAGGGCGATCTCGCCAGCGCGACCTCCTCGGCCTCGACCAAGCTGATCCATGGCGGCTTGCGCTATCTCGAGCACTATGAATTCCGGCTGGTGCGCGAAGCTCTGACCGAGCGCGAGGTGATGTGGCGCGCCGCGCCGCACATCATCCGCCCCCTGCGCTTCGTGCTGCCACATCATGCGGGCCTCCGGCCCTGGTGGATGCTGCGGCTCGGGCTCTTCCTCTACGATCATCTCGGCGGCCGCAAGCTGCTGCCGGCGACGCGCTCGCTCGATCTCAGGCGCGACGCCGCCGGCGAGCCGCTGCAGCCGCGCTTCGACCGCGCCTTCGAATATTCCGATTGCTGGGTGGAGGATGCCCGCCTCGTCGTGCTCAATGCCCGCGATGCGGCCGAGCACGGCGCCAGGATTCTGCCACGCACCAAGGTGATCGGCGCGCGCCGCCAGGGCGATCTCTGGGTGGTCACGACCGAAGGTCCCGGCGGCGTCCGGGCCGAGACGAGCGCACGCGTGCTGGTCAATGCTGCCGGCCCCTGGGTCGCCGATGTGCTCAACGGCATCGTCGCCAGCAACCGCCCGGCCTCGGTGCGGCTGGTCCAGGGCAGCCATATCGTCGTGCCGCGCCTGTTCGAGCACGATCGCTGCTACATCTTCCAGAACGCCGACGGCCGCATCATCTTCGCCATCCCCTATGAGGGCGACCTGACCCTGATCGGCACCACCGACAAGGACTATGACGGCGACCCGGCCAAGGTCGCGGCCAGCGAGGACGAGATCGCCTATCTCTGCGCCGCGGCGAGCGAGTATTTCCGCAAGCCGATCAAGCGCGAGGACGTGGTCTGGACCTATTCCGGCGTGCGGCCGCTCTATGACGACGGCGCCAGCAAGGCGCAGGAAGCGACGCGCGACTATGTGCTGACGCTGGACGAGCCCGCCGGCTCGGCACCGCTTCTTTCGGTCTTCGGCGGCAAGATCACCACGGCCCGCCGGCTGGCGGAGGCTGCAGTCGAGAAGCTGTCCGCGGCGGTTCCGGCCCTGCGCAAGCCATCCTGGACGGCCGCCGCGCATCTGCCCGGCGGCGATTTCCCGGTCGAGGGCTTCGAGGGGCTGGTCGAGCGCATCGCTTCAGCCCGCCCCTGGCTCGACCGCAAGCTGGCGCGCCGGCTCGCCCGCGCCTACGGCACCCGCGCCGAGACACTGCTCGAAGGCGCCAAGGCGATGGCCGATCTCGGCGGTGTCTTCGGCGCCGACCTGACCGAGCGCGAAGTCGCCTGGCTGATGAGCCAGGAATGGGCGGTGAGCGCCGAGGACGTGCTGTTCCGGCGCAGCAAGCTCGGCCTGCGCTTCTCGCCCGAGCAGCGCCGGGCGCTCGACGACTACATGGCGACGAAGGCTTCGCCACCCGCTTCCGCCAGGATGGAGGCGCGCGGATGAGCCTGACGCTGGACAGTATCGGCCTGACGCGCGGCGCGCAGACCCTGCTCGCCGACATCTCGCTGACGCTGGAGAAAGGCTCGCTCAACGTGCTGCTCGGCGCGACGCTCGCCGGCAAGACCTCGCTGATGCGGCTGATGGCGGGACTCGACGCGCCCAGCAGCGGCAAGGTTCTGATCGAGGGCCGCGACGTCACCGGGCTGCCGGTCCAGAAGCGCAATGTCGCGATGGTCTACCAGCAGTTCATCAACTACCCCGCGCTGTCGGTCTACGAGAACATCGCCTCGCCGCTCAGAGTAGCCGGCCTGCCGGCGAACGAGATCGAGGCCCGTGTGAAGAGCGCCGCGGCGCTACTGCGGCTCGAGCCCTATCTCCAGCGCAAGCCGCTCGAACTCTCCGGCGGCCAGCAGCAGCGCACCGCGATCGCCCGCGCGCTGGTCAAGCGCGCCGAGCTTGTTCTGCTCGACGAGCCGCTCGCCAATCTCGACTACAAGCTCCGCGAGGAACTGCGCGAGGAATTGCCGCGCATCTTCGCCGAATCCGGCGCGATCTTCGTCTACGCCACCACCGAGCCGAGCGAGGCGCTGCTGCTCGGCGGCAATACCGCGACCCTGTTCCAGGGCAAGGTCACGCAATTCGGGCCGACCGCGCAGGTCTATCGCCAGCCTGACGACCTCGTCACCGCGCAGGTTTTCTCCGACCCGCCGCTCAACACGCTGTCGGGGACCAAGCAGGGCGGCGAGGTCAGGCTCTCGACCGGCCAGAGCATCCCGGCGACCGGGGCTTTCGCCAGCGTGCCAGATGGCGCCTACACGATCAGCTTTCGCGCCCATCATCTCGCGCTCGACGCGCTGCCCGCCCCGGCGATCGAGCTCAAGGCGAATGTCTCCGTCTCGGAGATCACCGGCTCGGAATCCTATGTCCATCTCGACGTCGGCGAGCATCGCCTGGTCGCGCTGGTGCCGGGCGTGCGACGCCTCGAACCGGGCGCGGCCGTGACCGCCTGGCTCGATCCCGCCCGCATCTTCCTGTTCGACGCCGCCGGCAGGCTGGCGGCGGCGGCTCCGGCAAAGGCGGCGTGAGATGGCCAGGATCACGCTCGACAAGCTGGCCCATTCCTACAAGCCCGATCCGCAGGGACCGCAGGACTATGCCCTGCGCGAGGTCGACCATGTCTGGCGCCAGGGCGGCGCCTATGCCCTGCTTGGCCCCTCCGGCTGCGGCAAGACCACGCTGCTCAACATCATCTCCGGCCTCGTCGTGCCGACGCGCGGGCGCATCCTGTTCGACGACAAGGACGTGACGCAGCTGCCGACCGAGGCCCGCAACATCGCCCAGGTCTTCCAGTTCCCGGTCGTCTACGACACGATGACGGTGCGCGAGAACCTCGCTTTCCCCCTGAAGAACCGCGGCGTCCCGAAAGCGCAGATCGAGGCTCGCGTCGCCGAGATCGCCGGCCTGCTCGACCTGACCTCGGCGCTCGACCGCAAGGCGAGCCGGCTCGGCGCCGACGCCAAGCAGAAGATCTCGCTCGGGCGCGGGCTGGTGCGGCCGGACGTCGCCGCGATCCTGTTCGACGAGCCTTTGACCGTCATCGACCCGCATCTGAAATGGCAGTTGCGCTCGATGCTGAAGGAGCTGCACCGCAAGCTCGACATCACCATGATCTACGTCACCCACGACCAGACGGAGGCGCTGACCTTCGCCGACACGGTGGTGGTGATGCATGATGGCGGCGTCGTGCAAACCGGCACGCCCGAGGAGCTGTTCCAGCACCCGGCCCACACCTTCGTCGGCCATTTCATCGGCTCGCCCGGCATGAACGTGCTGCCCTGCAAGGTCGAAGGCGCGCAGGCGAGCCTCGCCGGGCAGGCAATCGCTCTAGCCCGGCACTATCCGGCCCTCGCCGGCAAGGTCGAGCTCGGCATCCGGCCGGAATATGCGACGTTGGCACCGCGCGGCGCCGGCCTGCCGGTCAGGATCACCAGGATCGACGATATCGGCCGCGCCCGCATCGCCCGCGTCGAACTCGACGGCCTGAAACTCGCCGCGAGCGTGCCGGAGGGCGCGAGCTTCGATGGCGACCAGGCCGCGCTCGCACTGCAGGCCGGCCAGATCCACATCTACAGCGACGGCCATCTGGTGAAGGGTGACGCACTGCCAGGAGGCCAGCCATGAAGCCGGTCAACCAGAAGGCCTGGCTGCTCGTCCTGCCGGTGCTGCTGATCGTCGCCTTCTCGGCGGTGATCCCGCTGATGACGGTAGTGAACTACTCGGTCCAGGATTCCTTCGGCAACAACCAGTTCTTCTGGAACGGCGTCGGCTGGTTCGCCGAACTGCTCGATCCGAAGAGCGATCTCGGCTCGCGCTTCTACGACTCGCTCTGGCGCAACCTCGCCTTCTCCGCGATCATCTTGGCCATCGAGATCCCGCTCGGCATCCTGGTCGCATTGTCGATGCCGCGCGAGGGCTGGACTGTCTCGGCCACGCTCGTCCTGATGGCGCTGCCGCTGCTGATCCCGTGGAACGTGGTCGGCACGATCTGGCAGATCTTCGCACGCGGCGACATCGGCCTGTTCGGCGCGGCGGTGAACGGCCTCGGCATCGACTACAACTACGTCGCCAACCCGGTCGCGGCCTGGGTCACCATCATCGTGATGGATGTCTGGCACTGGACCTCGCTGGTCGCCCTGCTCTGCTATGCCGGCCTGAAGTCGATTCCGGACGCCTATTACCAGGCGGCGCGCATCGATGGCGCCTCGCGCTGGGCCGTGTTCCGCACCATCCAGCTGCCGAAGATGAACCGCGTGCTGCTGATCGCCGTGCTGCTGCGCTTCATGGACTCCTTCATGATCTACACCGAGCCCTTCGTCGTCACCGGCGGCGGCCCCGGCAATTCGACGACCTTCCTGTCGATCGAGCTGGTGAAGCTGGCGCTGGGCCAATTCGACCTCGGCAAGGCCGCGGCGCTCTCGATCGTCTACAACCTGATCATCCTCGCGGTCTGCTGGGTGTTCTACACGGTGATGACCACCGCCGATGCGCGGGCCGACTCTGACGCAGGGAGGGCCTGATGCGCGGCGGCCGGCTGATCCTTGCTCTCTATCTCATCGCGCTGATGTTGCCGATCTATTGGCTCGTCAACATGAGCTTCAAGACCAACACCGAGATCACCAACGCGCTGACGCTCTGGCCGCGGACCTTCACATTCGACAACTACGCCAAGATCTTCACCGATCCGAGCTGGTACAACGGCTACATCAACTCGCTGCAGTACGTCGCACTGAACACCCTGCTCTCGCTCGCCTTCGCGCTGCCGGCGGCCTACGCCTTCTCGCGCTACCGCTTTCTCGGCGACAAGCACCTGTTCTTCTGGCTGCTGTCGAACCGGATGGCGCCGCCGGCGGTGTTCGCCCTACCCTTCTTCAACCTCTATTCGGCGATCGGCCTGTTCGACACGCCGCTCGCGGTGGCCCTCGCGCATTGCCTGTTCAACGTGCCGCTGGCGGTCTGGATCCTCGAAGGCTTCATGTCCGGCGTGCCGCGCGAGATCGACGAGACCGCGGCGATCGACGGCTATTCCTTCCCGCGCTTCTTCACGAAGATCTTCATGCCGCTGATCGCGTCGGGCATCGGCGTCGCCGCCTTCTTCTGCTTCATGTTCTCCTGGGTCGAATTGCTGCTGGCGCGCACGCTGACCAGCGTCAGCGCCAAGCCGATCGCCGCGACCATGACCAGAACGGTCTCGGCCGCCGGCATGGACTGGGGCGTGCTCGCCGCGGCCGGCGTGCTGACGCTGATCCCCGGCGCGCTCGTGATCTGGTTCGTCCGCAACTACATCGCCAAGGGCTTCGCCCTGGGGAGGGTGTGATGGAACTTAACTGGATGGCCTGGACCTGGCAGACCGGCGTCTTCTTCGCCGGGATCGCCAGTCTCCTTCTGATCCTGACCCTGCTCGCGGTGTTTCGGCCCGAGACCGAGCGGGTCGGCGTGCTGGGGATCGCCACCACCCGCGGCGACCGGCTCTTCATCTCGCTGCTCGGCAGCGCCTTCATTCACCTCGCCTGGCTCGGCATCGTCGGCCAGCCGCTGTGGTGGGCTTCCGGCCTCGCGCTCCTCTATGCCGCAGCGGTGTTCCGCTTCGTCTGAGGGGCTCGAGCCCAAGAACAAGAAACGACCGGCCCCGCAGAAGGGGCGGCATTCCAAAACGGGAACATCGGAGGACAACGATGACGACGCTCAAGACACACCTCTCCTGCCTCGCCGGCGCCAGCCTGTTCGCGCTGACGCTCGCCGCCGGGCCGGCCCTCGCCGGCCCCGAGGAAGCCCGCAAATGGATCGACAGCGAGTTCCAGCCTTCGACGCTCTCCAAGGCGGAGCAGCAGAAGGAGATGGAGTGGTTCATCAATGCGGCGAAGCCCTTCGCCGGCATGGAGATCAACATCGTCTCGGAGACGATCACCACGCATGAATACGAGGCCAAGACCCTGGCCAAGGCCTTCAGCGAGATCACCGGCATCAAGCTGACGCACGACCTGATCCAGGAAGGCGACGTGGTCGAGAAGATCCAGACGCAGATGCAGTCCGGCAAGAACATCTATGACGGCTGGATCAACGATTCCGACCTGATCGGCACGCATTTCCGCTACAAGCAGGCGACCAACCTGACCGACTGGATGGCCGGCCCGGGCAAGGACGTCACCAATCCGCAGCTCGATATCGACGACTTCATCGGCAAGTCCTTCGGCACCGGGCCGGACGGCAAGCTCTACCAACTGCCGGTGCAGCAATTCGCGAACCTCTACTGGTTCCGCTACGACTGGTTCCAGCGCGCCGACCTCAAGGAGAAGTTCAAGGCCAAATACGGCTACGATCTCGGCGTGCCCGTGAACTGGTCGGCCTATGAGGACATCGCGGAGTTCTTCACCAACGACGTCAAGGAAATCGACGGCACCAAGGTCTTCGGCCATATGGACTATGGCAAGAAGGACCCGTCGCTCGGCTGGCGCTTCACCGACGCCTGGCTCTCCATGGCCGGCAATGGCGACAAGGGCATCCCGAACGGCCTGCCGGTCGACGAATGGGGCATCCGCATGGAGGGCTGCCGTCCGGTCGGCTCCGCGGTCGAGCGCGGCGGCGACACCAATGGCCCGGCGGCGGTCTATTCGATCACCAAATATGTCGACTGGTTGAAGAAATACGCCCCGCCGCAGGCGCAGGGCATGACCTTCGGCGAGTCCGGTCCCGTGCCGGCACAAGGTTCCATCGCCCAGCAGATCTTCTGGTACACCGCCTTCACCGCCGACATGGTCAAGCCCGGCCTGCCGGTGATGAGCGCGGACGGCAAGCCGAAATGGCGGATGGCTCCCTCGCCCAAGGGTGCCTACTGGAAAGACGGCATGAAGCTCGGCTACCAGGACGCGGGATCGGCGACCCTGCTGAACTCGACCCCGGTTGAGCGCCGCAAGGCGGCCTGGCTCTATCTGCAGTTCATCGTCTCCAAGACGGTCAGCCTGAAGAAGAGCCATGTCGGCCTGACCTTCATCCGCGAGAGCGACATCTGGGACAAGAGCTTCACCGAGCGCGCCCCGCAGCTCGGCGGGCTGATCGAGTTCTACCGCTCGCCGGCGCGCGTGCAGTGGACCCCGACCGGCAACAACGTCCCGGATTATCCGCGCCTCGCCCAGCTCTGGTGGCAGAACATCGGCGACGCCTCCTCCGGCGCCAAGACACCGCAGGCGGCAATGGATGCGCTCGCCGCGGCGCAGGACTCGGTGATGGAGCGCCTGGAACGCTCCGGCGTGCAGGGTGATTGCGGGCCGAAGCTCAACCCGCGCACCACGGCCGAGGAATGGTTCGCCAAGGCCGAGAAGGCCGGCACGCTGGCGCCGCAGCGCAAGCTCGCCAACGAGAAGCCGAAGGGCGAGACGATCGACTACGACACGCTGATCAAGAGCTGGCCAGCGTCTCCCCCCAAGCGCGGCTGAGCCCCCTCCTCCCGGCTCACAAGCGCGAAAGGGGCGCGGCAGCAATGCCGCGCCCCCGATTTTTGAATCTCTATTGCTCGGCCGGCATTATGACTGCGTCGCGCTCTCATCCATCCACATCACCTCCCAGACATGACCATCGAGGTCCTGGAAGCCGTGGGCGTACATGAAACCGTAATCCTTCGGCTCACTGAAGGTCGTGCCACCAGCGGCGAGCGCGGCCGAAACGATCTCATCGACTGCCTCGCGGCTGTCGCGCGACAGTGCGGTCAGAACCTCCAGCGACTGGCTGGTGTCGGCGATCGGCTTCGGCGAGAAGCCGGCGAATTTCTCATGGGTCAGCAGCATCGCGAAGATCGTGTCGCTGATCACCATGCAGGCGGCGGTGTCGTCGGTGAATTGCGGGTTGAAGGAGAAGCCGAGCGCCTCGAAGAAGGCCATCGACTTCTTGAGATCCTTCACCGGCAGGTTGACGAAGATCATCTGGGGCATGTTGTGCTCCTTGTGTCGGCACCGTCTTTGTGGATGCGATGGCCAATGGGCCGGGGCGATGTGGCGCGGCTATGACACGGCCTGGAGCGCCCGCCTCAGTTGAACCGGTTTGATGTCGGTGAGGCGGCCATCGACCTCGTCATGCGTGCGCTGCCAGATCGGCATGGCCTTGGCGAGCAGCGCAATTCCCTCGGGTGTAATTGCCAGGAGCCGGCTGCGGCGGTCCTTCTCGCCCGCAGCCACTACGACGAGGCCGCGACGTTCCAACGGCTTCAGCGCCGCGGTCAGCGTCGTCCGGTCCATGCCGAGCAGGTTCGCGACCGGGCCGATCGGCGGCGGCTCCGGCCGGTTCAGCGACATCAGGAGGGAGAATTGCTGATTGGTCAGCTCGACCGGCCGCAGGGCCTCGTCGAACAATCGCGCCAATGCCCGCGCCGCGCGCTGGACATGCAGGCAAAGGCAGTGGTCGCGCACGTGCAGCGTCGTGGCGAAAGGAACGAGGGATTCGAGCGGTGCTTCCAGTGATTTTGACATCGTTCAGATATGTTGATATCAACGCAACCAATCTAGGCTGGGTGGCTGGATGCTGCAAGGAGACGACGATGGAGCATCAGGTTGTTTCCCGTTCGCAATGGCTGGATGCGCGCAAGGCCCTGCTCGCCCGTGAGAAGGAGTTCACCCGGCTGCGCGACGAGATCAATGCCGAGCGGCTGGCCCTGCCCTGGGTCAAGATCGACAAGGACTACGTCTTCGATACGCCTGCAGGGAAGAAGACGCTCGCCGAGCTGTTCGACGGCCGCAGCCAGCTGATGGTCTATCACTTCATGTTCGGGCCGGACTGGGAAGCGGGCTGCCCAGGCTGCTCCTTCATGGCCGACCATCTCGGCGGCACGCTGGCGCACCTGAACAATCACGACGTCACGCTGGTGATGGTCTCGCGGGCGCCGCTTGCCAAGATCGAGGCCTACAAGGCGCGCATGGGCTGGACCATGCCCTGGGTCTCGTCCTTCGGGAGCGAGTTCAACTTCGACTATCAGGCCTCTTTCACCAAGGAGGAGCTGGCTAAGGGCGCGGTGACATACAACTTCACCCGCACGCCGTCGGATCAGGCTCATGACGAATTGCCGGGCCTGAGCTCCTTCATCCGCGACGAGAACGGCGAAATCTTCCACACCTATTCGGGCTATGCCCGCGGCGGCGAGGAGATGCTGGCGACGCTGATGATCCTCGACCGCGCCCCGAAGGGCCGCAACGAGAGCTCGACGCTGAGCTTCGTCAAGCGCCACGACGAATACGAGGACAAGCCGAAGGCTCACGCCTGCTGCGCCGCCTGAGAGCGTAACAGGCCACACCACGCGCATAGGGTCGGTGGGATGCCCGCCTCCGTAAGGAGCCGGGCTTGGGGCGCGTGTTTTTCACGACCGGAGTTTCAGGTGACCGCAGACCGATCAGGTGGTGCGGCCGACTTCCCGCGCAACGTCCGAGAATGGTCGCATCCCGCTGCCCGATCGCGTCGCAACCGACAGGAAGCGGGCGGCGAAGGCGAGCGAGTCGCGCTGGCTCGGGCTGAGCTGGTCGCAACGCTGCCGGTCGCCGAGCCCAGTCTGCTCGGCCTCGGCCAGTGCGGCCTTGAGCTGGGTGTCGCTCAAGGCGCCGGACGCCACCAGCGAGCGCAGCACGGCGGTGAAGGCCAGCAACATGCCTTCGAGTTGAAGATTGGCGACGTTCATCTCGTCCTCCCGATGTTGATCGGGCGGTCGGGCGGCCGCCGGACATGGCTGCGCCGGGGCCGCATTTCGGCGCCCGGCGCATCATGGCATGGTCCGCCGGTCAGGGCGACCGGCTTATCCGTCAGGCGGCCTGCGGCTGCTCGGCCGGCGGCAGGTAGGCGCCCTGGAAGGTCGTCATCACATGCGCCACCATCTCGCGGGCGATGTGGAGCTGGTCGTCCTCGAAGGCGATCGCGCGCGGCGAGTTGAGCACGATCTCGTAGCTCGGGAAGTAGTCGACATAGTCGAAGCGGCGGAACAGTTCCTCGGCGACGGCGCGCAGCAGCGACTTCGAGGCGCTGTTGGCGACGATCACGTCGGCATCCTTGAAGGTCGCGCCGAACGGCACCGGCGAGACGGTGACGACGAAGCGCATCTCCGGATTACAGTGCTCGCGGATCAAACCGATGATGTCGAGCATATCGGCCAGCGTCGCGTCATAGCCGTAGTCGACGAAGCGGAAGCGCTCGGGCATGCGCTGCAGCCAGCTCGGCCCGGGATGGGCATTCATGGCGATCCCCGTCTCGGCATCGAGCCAGGTCTCGGTCAAGCCGAGCGTGAAGAAGCAGATTTTCGCCTGCTTGATCGTCGCGGTCGCCTCGGTCAGGCGCTTGCGGTTGGCGAAGGCGGTGTCGCGGTCGAGCAGCCTGAGGCCGCTGGCATGCGGATCGAACCATTGCCCGGGCGCGAGCTCGATCAGCCCGTCATTGGGGTACTCCTCGCCGCGTAGCACGCGCTTGAGCTCATGCGTCATCGAGCGGACCGAGTACTTGTTGAGCGCGCCGCGGCTGAGCTGGCCGCGATCGGCGCCGCCGCCGCGGCCCGTCGCCTCGTCCCAGCTCTCGAAATGCTCGGCGGGCACACCGTGGCCGCGCAGCAGCAGCGGCAGGCCGCGCATCATCAGCAGGTTCTCGACCTCGCGCGCGAAGCACGAGCCCATGGTGAAGATCGGCCAGGCCGGGTCGATCTTGAATTTCGGCTTGTGCTGGACTGCGAGGTAGTTGCCCGTAGTCAGGCGCTCCTTGGCCATCTTCTCGGGCTTGCCCGAGGTCCAGCCGCGCACGGGATTGCCGCGCATGATGGAAAGGGCCGTGCCGGCATCGTATTCGATCTTCATCGATCGTCTCCTGGTTCGTACAAACCTCTCGGGCTCGACGCTGCGGACTTCGGTCAGTCTCGTAAGCTCGCCGGGCGCTCGCTGATGGCCCGGTGACCTCCGGGCGTTTCCTCCAACCGGTGCGATCTTTGCCGCGCCGGATCTGTTCACATGCGGTGGGGAATGCCGTTGCGGTCGAGGAAGCCGCGCATCCGGTCATAGGAGGCGGCATAGCTCTTCGCGAGGTTGTTCAACGCTGCTTCCTGATAGACGGCGCGCCAGCCGCCCTCGGCCAGCGCCGCCTCCGGCACGACCGGGATCTTCAGCGTCTCGGCCAGCTCCTGGCTGCGCGTGTCATAGGCGACGAGCACGCCGGGCACGCCATGCGCCACAGCCGGCAGCACGCCGTGGACGCGGTAGCCGACGGCGAGATCGATCGACCTCGCGAACTCGTCATAGCGCTCGACGTCGAAGAAGGAGAACAGCTGCTTCTCGTAGATGCGCCGCATCGGCGCATCATCCGGGCCGTCCCACCATTTCGTCTTGACGAACTCCGCGACCGCCTTCTCCTTGGCGGCGCCATCGCGCAGGAAGAACGCCTTCTCCTCCTGCTCGCCATGCGAGGACATCACCATCTCGCTCTGGCTGTCGACCTTGAGCAGCGCGGCTTTCTGGTTGCGCAGATAGGCTTCGGGGTCGGCGGTGTAGCTCTTGTCGGCCTCGCGACGCAGGCTGAAGGCGACCTTGCGGATCTCGCGCTGGTCGGGGATGCGGATCTTGAGGTCGCGGTTGCGGGTCCGGAAGATCGAGGGGCAGCCGACGACCTCGACATTGCCGATGCCGTTCTGGCGCAGGGTCTCGGCGCTGAAGGCGCCGCGCACGCCGATCGAGGCGCAGCGCTCGGCGACGATCGACCAGAAGCGCTTCGACGGCTCGGGCAGCTCGATCTTGCGGTTCTGGCTCGCCTGCGCGCCGACGCCGATGGCGTAGACCGGCAGCTTGACCCGCTCCAGCACCTCGACGGCGCGGAACCACTCCATGTTCTCGTGGATGAAGTTCGAGCCGCGCACGAAGACGAAGTCGAACTCGCTGGCATAGCGCTCGATGTCGGCTTCCGTCGGCGACATGATCTTCATCGGCTCCAGATGCGCATAGCGCAGGAGCTTCAATGTCGAGTCGTAGACGATCATGTCGCCGATGTTGAAGTAGTCGGAGAGCAGCTTCTCCATCGGCGCGCGGTACCAGCGCACCTTGTCGTGCTCATGCACCTCGCCGGCCGGATAGATCACCAGCGCGCGCAATTTGGTCTCGGTCGCGATCGGGCGCAGGTTCGAGCCCGGGGCGAGCGTGCCTGTGGCTGCGTCGGCGATCGCGACCGAGTGGGGGCGCCCATTGGGCATAGCTGGCAGTGGGATGGTCAGCTCGGCGACATCGGCCTCGCCGGTGACGATCGCGCCGGGATGGATGGTGGCGTAATCCTGCCCGTCGAGCATCAGCTTGAGGGCCGGCCAGCTTCGGTCGGGCCGGCGGCCGATGGCGACGACGACCTCGCCGGTGGTGGCGCGCAGGATCTTGATGGCATTTTCAGCCGAGACCACCGAGCCGAGATTGAGTACGGGCGCGTTCATGGCCCCTCCTTGACGAACTGAACCTTGAGGCGGACCAGATCGCGGTCTGGGCCGAGCTTGCAGTCGGCGACCTTCATCCTGGTCATGAAGAGATAGGCCTCGTCGCCGGTGGTCTCGAAATTGCGCGAGCGCGAGGCGGGGTCGGCGAGGGCGCCATAGCCGTAGCGCAGCCGGTCGCTGCAGTTCTTGCTCCACATCGTCGGCTGCACCATCAGCGTCTGCAGCGGCGACCAGCGGATCAGATCGTCGGACCAGCTATAGGCGACGCGGCCGCCGGCGATGTTCTGGCTCGGGTCGGGGCCGAGATGCAGCAGCGCGAGCCATTTCCCGCTCGGCTCGTGCCGGGTCAGCGAGCCCACCGTGGTCGGCAGCGGCTTGAGCGTCTGGCAGGGCCGCGCCTGGCTGAGGTCGTCGCGATAGGGATCGACGGCGCGGATGGTGAAGTCCTGCCCGTCAAAAGCACGCCAGGAGGTCGGGTCCTTGATGTTGGTCGAGCGGAACAAGCAGACGCCGTTCTTCTGACCCTCGCCGCCGGTGGTCATGATCAGCGCATACCAGGCACCGTCCTTCTGGACGATGTTGGAGGGGTTGAAGAAGCCGCGATGCCGGCCCTGGCCGACCTCCTGGGGAAAGCCCGGCGCCGCCACCAGCGGGCGCGGCTCGTCGGTCTTGAAGCTCAGGCCGCCATCGCTGGAATGAGCGGCGGTGACGACATTGTACCAGCAGCTCATCGCATCCTTGAAGCGGCAAGCGCCGGGATGCTTGTCGGCATGGTATTCGGCGTGGACCAGCGCCTCGACATTGCGGCCATCGCCGGTCCAGGTCGCGGCGATCCAGCTCTTGTCGCTGAACTGGCTGGGATCGGCGCTGCTCTTCGCCTCGAAGGAGACGGCGCAGCTCTTGCGGATCGCGCCGAGATTGTCGCCGATCAGCGGCCGGCTGCGATAATGGCTGGCAAATGCGACGACCTCGCCCTTGCTGTTGCGGAAGGCGCGCAAGGGCGCGTCCGGCAGGTCCCATTCCTCGCAGCGCTCGCGCGCCCAGGAGACGACCGTCTCCTCCTTCGCGTCGGGCGCGATCTCCAGCCGATAGCCGGGCCCTTTCGGACCTGGCGCCTGCTGAGCAAGGCCAGCGACGGGAATTGTGACTGCCAACAAGGCCGCCGGCAGCCAGGCGAAGGCGGTGTGGGCGCTCCTCATGCCACCTTCCTTTCCGGCTCGGGAGCCGGCGGCGCGGACGGGGCAGCGGCAGCGGCCTTCGCCATCTTGTGGTCGACCTTGTTCTCGCTGAGGAAGGCGCTCATCGCGCCATAGGTCCGGGCGTAGGCTGCGTTGAAGCGGTCGAAGAGCGCCTGGTTCCAGTACTCTTCCAGCTTGAACGGCTTGTCGCCGAAGACGTCGACGCTCGGGATCTGGAAGGTCTCGGCGAATTCGACGGTGCGGCTGTCATAGGTGAAGTAGATCGAAGGCGTGCCGTTGGCGAGCGCCATCAGATTGCCGTGCAGCCGGTAGCCGAGCACGAGATCGAGCTTGCGGACGAGCTGCTCGTAGCCGGCGACGACGTCCGAATAGAACATCCGGTCGCGATAGAGCGCCTCCATCTGCTCATCGAGATACCAGGACATCGCCCAGCCGTTCTCGCGCAGCGCGGCCATGCCCTCCTGCTTCTGCTCTGGCGTGCCGAGCGCGAGCTTCTTCTCCTCGACCTCGCCCTGCGACATCAGCGTGACCTCGAAGCGATCCGCCATCGCCTTCACCAGGTCGCGGTGGAAGGTCAGGTAGCGCTTGATGTCCTTGGCGTAGTGCTTGGAGACCTCGCGGCGCAGGGTGACGCCGACTTGGCTGATGGCGTCGAGCGCCGGCAGCCGGATGGCAAGGTCGGGCCGGTTGTTGCGGAAGGCGGTCGGGCAGCCGATGATCCGGGCGTTCTTGATGCCGAGTTCGTGCATCACCTCAGCCGAATAGGTGCCGCGCACGCCGACCGAGGCAGTCGAATCCGAGATCAGCTTGAGGACGGTCTTGCTGTCCTCGCTGAGCTCGAGTTTGCCGCTGACCGGGGCCTGCGCGCCGATGCCGAAGGCGAGCACCGGCAGCTTCAGCCGGCGCAGCACCTCGGCGGTGCGGCTCCAGTTCATCCCGGCATGCACATAGTTCGAGCCGCGCAGGAAGACATAGTCGAACTCGGCGTTGAACCGGTCGATCTGCTGGGGATCGATGCTGGTGATCGGCAATTCCTCGAGCGTCTCGAAGTTGAGCAGCTTCAGCGAGGAATCGAAGACGAAGGCGTCGCCGATATTGTGGTAGTGGTTGATGTGGCTCTGCAGGTCGGCGTGGCGATACCAGCGGACATTGTCGTGGTCGTAGACCTCGCCCGACGGGCTGATCACGAGGATGCGGGCCATGGTTGCGTTCTCCCTTCTTGTGTCCGCGCAGCTCACGCGATCATCGGCGCGGCGGCGCGGTTGGCCGGGGTCGGCATGCCCCGCTCGGCGATCAGGCGCTGGTAGAGCGCAAGGTGCTGATTGGCGCAGTCGACATGGCTGAGCGGCTTCTTGATGCCTGCGCGCAGGCGCTCCCAGAGCCCAGGCTCGCTCAGCGCCCGGGTCATGCAGTCGACGAGATCCTCGGAGCTGTTGGAACGGAAGTGCAGCCCGTCGACCTCGTCGGTGATCTTCTCGGCCATGCCGCCGAGATTGCTGGAGAGGATCGGGCGGCCGTGAAAGAAGGCCTCCTGGATCACGATCGGCGAGTTCTCCCACCAGACCGAGGGCATCACCACCCAGTCGACCGAGCGCATCAGGTTCGGCATCTCGTGGTTCTGGAAGGGGCCGCAGAAGCGCACACGTCGCCCGGCCGCCTCGACCAGATCGGCGAACTTCTTCTTGTAGGCCTCCGGCTGCCGGTCGAGATTGCCGCCATAGACGAGGAGTACGCTGTCCTCGCCCCAGACGTCCTCCGGGATGCGGGTGACGGCGTCGATCAGCACGTCGGCGCCCTTATAGGGCGTGAGCTGGCCGAAATAGGCAAAGCGCGAGCGTCGTCCGTTCGCTTCGGGGCCCGGCCGCGGCGGCGCGGCCTCGGCGACGTCGATGCCGTTCTCGATCACCGAGAAGCGCTCGGCCGACAGGCCCCATTGCTGGTAGCGCTCGGCGAGGAAGCGGCTCGGCGAGATGAAATGATCGGCGAGGTTGAGGATGCCCTTGATGAAGGTCTCGCGGGCGAGGAAGCGCGATGGCGAGATGTCCGGGAAGCAGGCATTGCAGTCGCTCGGCGAGGCCCGGTAGCAGAGCTTGAAGGCGCCGGTCTTCACCATCTGCCCGTGATGGTGGCAGATCGAGAGATATTCGTGGAAGGTCACGACGATCAGCGCGTCCGGCAGCGTGTCGCGCACCGCAAAGATGCATTCGAGGCCGAGCCCGATGAAATGGTGGAAGTGCACCACATCGGGCTTGAGATCGCGCAAGACACGAACGAAGTCGCGCTCGATCTCGTCGGTGGCGCGATTCGACAGCAGGAAGTGGTCGTATTCCTCGGCGTAATAGAGCAGTTCGCCGCCGCGCTGGCGCAGGCTCATCAGCGCCGTGCCGGCATGGCGCGGCGTCGGCGCACCGACACGAGCGAGGTAGTGCGTGTCCACCTCACTATTGGCCTGGAAGCCCTTGTGCAGGTTGTAGGAGGCGACTTCGGCGCCGCCGAGCGAGAAGGAAGGGTGGCCGTGCGAGACGACGAGGATACGCATGCTCATCCTCTCATGTTGGAAATGGCCAGCGCCCAGCGCCGGTCGAAACTGGTGCGGTCGGCGAGGTTGATCAGCGCGCCGACATGGGGGCGGGTTTCGCCGTCCTCGACGACATAGATTTCCACCTCCGGCACCCAGAGCGACGGAACCCCGTTCATCCGGAGCTTGAGGCAGAGATCGAGGCCCTTCTCACTGGGCGTGAAATAGCTGCGCGAGAAGCCGTCCGCCTCAAGGAAGGCATTGCGCGACATCACGCAGCATTCGGTCGCGCCGGCCGCGACCTCCATCGGTCCGAGGCTGCCGATCGCATCCAGCGGATAGCCGACGAAGCGGTTGTAGACGCGCCGCTGCGCGCCTTCGCCTTCGAGCCAGGCGCCGGCCCAGCGGATCGAATTGTCCTCGAACAGCAGGGTCGGGCTCGCGACGCATTGGCCGCCGCGTCCGCGATAGGCGCGTTCCAGTCGCCCGAGCCAGCCGGGCATGCGGATCTGCGCCGCGCCGGAGAGCAGCGCCACCGTTTGGAAGCGGCAGGCGCGCACACCCGCCTCCAGCGCATCGCAGCTGTCCTCGACGCCTTCGACCAGGACGAGCCGAACCTGGAGCCCGTAGAACTTCGCCAGCCGGCGTGCCTCGGCGCCGAGCCGATCGAAGCTCTCGCCAGGAGCGGCGACGACGATCGGCAGCGGCCTGATCTCGGGATCAATCGCGAGCAAGGCGAACAGGCTGGAGAGCTCGCGCTGGCGCTGGTCGAGGCCGATCACGAGGCCGAGCGCCGCATCGGCGTTGAAGCGGCCGATATCGTGCGTCTCGATCGCCTTGGGGGGCGAGATCTCGGCCGCTTGCAAAGCGGGGGCGATCTGCTTCTCGACCACGGCGGTCGCGGTCGAGGAGCGCGGGTCGAGCAGGCCGAAGACCCGCTCCAGCGCGCGCCGGGCCGGGTTGCGGCCGGGCGCCAGCGGCAGGAAGGCCGGGCCGTGACCCTCGATCTCGAATTCAAGATAGAGCGGCTGGCCGGGCTCCGGCAGCAGCTTCGGCGCGAAGACGATAAAGCCGTGGCTATTGCGCCGGCTCGCCATGGCCGGACCGAAGCGCGGATCCTCGGCGAAGGCGGCAGTGACGTCCGGCCTGACGGCGCGCGTCCAGCTCTTGTCGATGGCGCAGGATTGCGCACCGCTGCGCAGCGTGACGTTGCCGGTCAGGCGCTCGGGATCGAACAGCCAGCCGATGATCAGCACGCCGGTGCCCTCGACGATGGTGGCGTCATCGATGCCTGCGCGCACCGGCTGGTCGAGGAAGGAGATCGTGTCGCGCCCGTCGAAGCGCTGCGAGGCCTGCTTCAGCTTCTCCGCCGTTGCCGGGGGAGCATTGCCGCGCTGCAAACCGTCGCGCAGATGGCCAGGCACGGTGATCTGCTCGAGCAGGACGTGGCGGTCATAGACTTCGAGCGCGCGCCAGCCGTCATTGGCGCGGAAGAACAAGCGCTCGATCTCGCTGGGATGGCGGATGGCGCAGTCTTCCAGCAGGCCGAAGAAGCCGCAGGCGCCCTCGCCGAGATCGTCGCGCTCGAAGGTGCCGGCCTCCAGCACGGCCGGTGAGAGTCCGCCATGAGCGATCAGCAGCTTGGTCCGCCCGGCGGCGAAGTTGGAGGTCCAGCCTTGCAGGAAGATGCCATCGTCGAGCGGGCCCATCACCTCGACGAAGCCGCCCGGCTTGGCGACCGATTGCAGGAGCATGCCGACGGCGCGCAGTCGTCGCGGGTTCGACTTGCCGGCGAGCAACACTTCCAGCAGCCCGTCGACCACGGTCGGGAAGGACTGGCCGGCCTCGTCGGCGAGCGCCGCGAGGAAGGCCTGCAGCGGCATCGGCTTCGGCGCCAGGATCAGGCGCAGGGGGCGGCCGGGGCGGCCAAGCAGGATCGCGCCGGAGCCGGCGCGGTCTGGCGATGGAGCCGGGGCGAGACAGAGGAAGCCGGTGGCGTGGGCGGCATCGGCCGCAGGCCGGCGCCAGGTCAGCGCCATCGTCTCGACCCGGTTGCGCGGATTGCCGTCGACCGCGACCGGCACCTTGCCGGGCAGCGCGTCGCAGGCGCTCATCACCAGGATCGCGTTCTCGCCGAGCGGCGTCCAGGCGACGGTCGGCGCCGGGCTGATCATGGTCCGCTCGGGGATGATGACCTCGTTCATCGCGTCACCTGCCCATCAGCATGACGGTGAGGGTGACGAAGGAGAGCACCGCCGACAGCCCTGAGAGGAAGCCGAGTACGACGGTGACCTGCCGGAGCGGCGCCTTGGCCTCCTTGCGGATCGCGACCAGCCGGTCGTCGAAGGCACGCAGCGTCTGGTCGAAGCGCATCTGGAAGACATCGATCTCGCCGAGACGGGAGGCGATCGCGCCATTGCCCTCGGCCTCCTCCGACTGCTTCGCCTCGGCCTCGCGCTGGCGATGCTGCGCCAGCTGCACGCCGAGCTCGCCGACCTTGTCGAGCAGCTCCTTCTGGGTCAGTTGCGAGCGCCGCTGCAGGGCGATCAGCGCCTCGACCCGGTCGAAGAAGCGGGCGAGCGGCACGGCGATCGCCGCCTCGGCCGCAAGCTCCGCCGGCGGCGGCAGACGCAGTTCGAGCTCGGCGCCGGTGCTCGGCGAGATACCGACGATGGTCAGCGACTCGCGGGCCGCGGAGGTCCTGTCGTCGAGTTCCATGGCGAAGGCGTGCCGGCCGTCGCCGATGCCGTTGCGACGCAGATCGATGCGGCCCTGATCGGCCACCGCCTCCTGCACCTTGAGGCCATGGCGCATCAGGCGCACGGTCAGCCGTTCCTCCGGCCGGGCCTCGTCCCAGATCCAGCCATGCAGCCGGTTGCCGTCGAGCGCGTCGACACGCCCGTTGAGCTTCGCCGAGGTCGCGCTCGCTTCGCTCACGGTACCGTCCGGACTGTGCATCGTCGTCATGCTGGTCATGCCGCCTCCGCCAGTTTGAGTTGATCGAACAGGGCAAGGTGCGCCTGCGCGCAATCGTCCATGCCGGGTGAGGGCTCGATGCCGTCGACAAGACGGTGCCAGAGCCCTTCCTCGCTCGCGGCGCGCCGCATCACCTGGGCGAGCTGGCGCGGATCGCCGGGGCGGGCATGCAAACCGTCGACGCCGTCGCGCACCATCTCGGCCATGCCGCCGATATTGCTGGCGATCACGGGCCTGAGATGCTGGAAGGCTTCCTGGATCACGAGAGGGGCGTTCTCGTACCAGATCGAGGGCATCACCACCCAGTCGACCTCGGCCATCAGCGCCGGCATCTCGTCGCGGCGATAGGGGCCGCAATGCACGACCTCCGCGCCGGCTTCCGCCAGAGCCTTGTCGAGCGCGCTGGTGAAGGCTTCGCTCTGGAACGGTGCGCCGCCATGGATGCGCAGTTCGAAGCCGTCCGCACCCTGCTCGCGCATGCTCTTCGCCGCCTGCAGCAGCGGCAGCACGCCCTTCCAGGGATTGAGGTTGCCGAAATAGCCGAAGCGGTTGCGTGGGCCATGGGTGTGCCGATGCGGCACCGGCATCTGGGCCGGCCGCGCATTGGCAATGACTTCGATCTTCTCGCCCGGCAGGCCCCAATCGATATAGCGCTGGCGCAGGAAGCGGCTCGGCGCGACGAAGCGGTCGACGGCGGACAGATGCGTCTTGAGGAAGCGCTCGCGCAGCAGGAAGCGGTCGGGACCGATCTCCGGGAAGCAGCCATGGCATTTTGCCGGCGAAGCGCCGGTGCAGAGCTGCCTGTCGCTGGCGCGCACCATCAGGCCGTCGTGATGACAGATCGGGTAGTAATCATGCAGCGTCATCACGATCGAGGCCTGCGGCAGCAAGCGTCGCGCCAGCGCCAGGAACTCGGCACCGATCAAGACGAGATGATGGATGTGGATCACGTCCGGCCGGAACTCGGTCAGGAGCGAGCCGAGATCCTGCAGAGTGCCGTAATGGTCGATCTGGCTGAGATGGAAGCGGTCGAAATGGCCGCTCCAGAGCAGGAGGTCGCCATCCGCGCCGGTCGCCTGGAAGGCGGTGCCGGGATGGGGCTGGCGGTGGATCGCATTGGTCGCGCCGAGGAAGAGCACCTCGCAGCCCTCGTCGCGATAGGCGCTCGCCAGGTCATGGGCGAAGATCTCGGTTCCCCCCGGATGCAAATCCGGATGGTTGTGGGCGATGACGAGGATACGCCGGCTCATCTGGCGCCTCCCGGCTTCACCGCGAGCAGCAGGTCCTGGTAATGGGCCGCGCTGTGGCCGCGCCAATGGCCGGGGTCGAGCCGCTCGACCGCGAGCCCGGCCTGGGTGGCATGCTCCAGGAGGAAGCCGGCATCGATGCCGGCCGCCGCCAGCGGCGCCTCCTCGATCGCATACCAGCCGGGACCTTCGCCCCAGCGCCGGAACTTCAGCCGTTCCTGGCCGGTGCTCTGGCTGTCGAGGGCGAAGGCGGTGAGAAAGAGCCGCCCGCCCGGCGCGAGCAGGCGCGCGGCTTCGTTGAGGTAGACCACGAGCTCGTCCGGCGGCAGATGCGTCGCCACCGAAGTCATGATGATGAAGTCGAAACTCTGGTTGGGGAATCCGAAGCGCACCTCGTTACCCGGCAGCGAGCCCTGCGGGTTGTAGAGCGGGTGGGCGATGTCGAGGCGCTGGAAGCGGAAGCGCGGATAGGCCGGCGTGATCGTCTGGGCGCACCAGAGGATGCCGTCCATGACCGGATCGACGCCGTCATAGCTGCCGCGCTCGGGGTCGAGATACTGCGTCAGCGGCACCGCCATGCGGCCGATGCCGCAGCCGATGTCGAAGACGCGCTCATGCGGTTGTAGCCGCCCGATCCGGACGAAATGGCCGAGGAACTCGGCGCCGATGGCGCGATAGTCACCGTCACCGACGAAGATCGAATCCGGCGGCGGATGCGGCAGGAAACGGTTCGTCTGGACATGGGCCATCAGCCAGGCGAGCTCGGGCGTCATTGGTCCGATCGCGGGCGCCGCAGCCGGCATGGTCTGTCGCAGGGCGAGGGTCGCCGTCATGCCGCTGTCGCCCTTCTGAGATTGGCGCGGGAGAGGAAAAATTCGGGGTCGGGACTCACGGTTGGCGCCGGCACAGGCTCCTGCGGGGCGGGCCTGTCGATCGCCGCCATCAGTGCCTCGATCTCGCCGTCCCAGCGCCTGGTCTGGAGCCAGGAATTGTGCTGCGAGGCGACGCCGCGGGTGTAGTCGAGGCTCTTCGAGATCGACTGGCGCTCGAGATGGTAGAGCGACACGCTCGGAACGTAGACGATGCCGAGCCCGGCCCGGGCGATCTTGAGGCAGAGATCGCTGTCCTCGTAATCGCCGATGACGTAAGCGTCGTCGAAGCCGCCGATCTCCATGAACAGCGCCCGCGGCATGACGATGCAGGCGCCGGTGACGCCGGGCACCGGCCGTTCGACATTAGCCGGCGCGTACTGGCTCGGCATGCCCTTGAAGTAATGATGGTTGAGCCAGGTGCCTTTACTGTCGCGCTTGAAGTAGAGGCCTGCATGCTGCAGCGAGCCGTCATCGTAGAGCAGCTTGGGGCCGACAGCGCCGGTGCGCCGATGCGGTTCGAGCCGCTGCAGCAGCGCCGGGAGCCAGCCATCGCCCGAGGGAATGACGTCGGAATTGACCAGCGCCAGCGTCTGGCCGCGCGAGGCGGCCGCACCGGCATTGCAGGCAGCCGAGAAGCCGCCATTGCGGCCCATCACCACGAGCTGCATCGGCAGTCCATAGGCGAGAAAGAGCCCGCCCAGGAGATGGGCGACCTCGCCCTCGTGCTCGGGCGAATCGAGCACGTAAATCAGCTCGGCCTTCTCGGTGAACCAGCGATCGGCAGCGAAAGCCGAGACCTGGACGCGCAGGAAATCGTAGACGCGATAGAGCGGGATCACCACCGAGACCGCAGGGCTCGCGGGGCCCTTGCCGAAGCTCTTGATCCGCGGCTCAGGCAGACTCTCACGCAACGCTTTCTGACAGTCCGCGAGCACCGGCGCGATGGTCCGCTCCAGCATCTGTGCGGTCAGGTGCTGCGGCGGGATCGCGGCCAGCGCCCGGGCGCGGATCGTGACGGCGTCCGCCGGCTGTACATTGGGGCGCAGCGACAGGACGGTGCCTGATTTCAGCTTGAGCTCGACCCGCGGCTGCAGCACCGGCGCGCCACCGGCATAGCCCGGAATCAGCGCGGCAAAGCCGGTGGCGCGCTTGACGTCGCCATTGGAGCCGGCCGGCAAGAGTGCGGGAAAGTTCTCCAGCCGCTCCAGCACCGGCGCCGGCTCGCCCTCGGAGCGATGCAGCAGCATCTCGTCGAGCAGGCCTTCCGCATCTCGATACCAGCCGCCGAGCAGGAGCCCGGCCGGGGTGGTGACGGCGAGATCGAGCTCGGCCGAGGGCAGGTCGTCATTGCGGCGCACGCTCTGGGCGGCGAGCGGCAGGCGCCTCTGCATCTCGATCGCCAGCAAACGGCCCTGTTCGGAAAGACCGGAGAGCTGCTCGACCAGCCAGCTGCGCAAGCCGTCGCGCTGGCTGGCCTTGCCGGCCCACCAACGACCGAGCGAAGGAATGTCCTGCCGGGCAGCGACCGTCCGGACGATCAGGCCGGAGTCCGCCTGCAGGATGAGGAGGCCGCCGGCCTGCGGCGGGAACTCGTCGATGATCAGGTGCAGTGGCCGGTTGCCAGCACGGTCGGCGCGGCCGACCCGCGGCTTTCCGGGCAGGCGGGAAAGGCCAGCGGAATCGAGCCTGTAGGCGGTGCGGATGCCGGGGAGCCGGCCGGGGACCACCGTTTCGAGCAGGAGCTTGCCTTCGGTGAGGCGGGCGACCGGAGACGCCGCCGAGGGCTTGCGGGCGAGAATCAGCAGGAACTGGCGCAGGAAGCCGAGATAGCCGGCGGCCTGGCTCAACCCGAACAGGGTAGGCCAGTGATCGACCAGCGCATTGGCAAGTATGCGGCGTGCATCGGGCGTGGCGTCGCGGGCAAGGTCATCGGCATCGGCCATGCCATGGACGAGATCCGGATCGAAGCGCGCGGTGATATCGCCTCCTGCGCCGTCATCGGAAAGAGTGGCGACAGCCTCGCCGGCGCCGCCATGGCGAAAGATGACGACGACGCGCATGCGCCCATCGCCGAGCGGAAGGACGACCGAAGCCGAGGCAAGGCGCTTCTCGCGGGCAGCAAGCGCGATGCGCGGCCGGGAGAGCACGGGGGCCTCGATGGTCCAGCTCAGCAGGAAAACCGAACCGCTCAGCCTGGAGAGATGCAGCTGCGGGCTCAGGCCGTCCGCCACTGGCGCAGGCGCGAGAGAAAGCATGGGTGCCATGTTCCGAACAAGCAGGAAGGTGACGCCGGCCGGAACCAAGCCGGCCGGCGCCGTACTGCGTCAGGCGACCGAGAAGTAGGAGTTCGGGTCGGCCTGGATGTCTTCGGCGGTGACACCGACGATGGTCACGGTGTCGCCATTGCCGAGATCGACGACGGCGTTGCCGCCGACGGTGGTCGTACGGGCCGCCACATCCTCGGCCGAGCCGATATCGGTACCGTTGATGCCGCTGGAGATCTGCAGCAGATCGTGACCGGCATCGAAGTCGAGGACGACGTCGTTGCCGCCGCCGCCATTGAAGATGAAGACATCATCACCGGCGCCGCCGGAGAGGACGTCGTCACCCGCGCCGGCGAAGAGCAGATCATCGCCTGCGCCGCCCTGGAGGACGTCGTTGCCGGCGCCGCCTTCGAGCACGTCGTTGCCAGCGCCACCCTGGACCACATCGTTGCCGGCGCCGCCGAGCAGGATGTCGTCACCCGGCCCGCCCTGGAGCAGGTCGTCGCCGTCGCCGCCGCGCAGCACGTCGTCGCCGGCATTACCGCGCAGGATGTCGTCGCCGGCGCCGCCGTCGAGGACATCCTCGCCCTCGCCGCCGAACAGGCTGTCATTGCCTTCGCCGCCGGTGAGCACGTCGTCGCCCTGGCCGCCGAAGAGCGCATCATTGCCCTCTCCGCCGGACAGGAAGTCATTGCCGCCGTCGCCGTAAAGCAGGTCGTCGCCCTCTTCGCCGAAGAGAGAGTCCACCTGGTTGCCGCCATGGACGATGTCGTCCCCGGCGCCGGCGAGGATCACGTCACTGAAGCGCGTCCCAATCAAGAAATCGTCGAATGCACTGCCTTCGATCGTGGCCATTCGTCACCTCCTCGGTGATCTGAGAGCACCACCAGATGTGCGGAGAACGTCCGCCGCTCGTTCTGGGTCACGGTGCGATTTCGACAGCGGATCAAAAGACCCGCCATCGTGCGACGCTCGCGAGATTAGCCAAGAAGCATGTCGTATCAAGCAATCTATTATGACTTTTTTGCGATGCAGCAAAGTTTCTGTCATTTATATATTATTGGATTGCGGATTATTCTGAGAACTTGCTTTTGTTTTCGAAGTATTTTGTTGAAATTTACGAGACTGTCGGCCTCCTCCCTGACAGCATAATCAGACCGACGGCTCAATCCTCCCGGAAGGCACGGTTGAAGCTGTCGCGGATGGGCGAGAGCAGATAGTCGGCCGCGAAGCGTCGGCCGTTGACGATCAGTACCTCGGCCGCCATGCCCGCGTGCAGCGTCACCTTGTTCTCTTTCAGGCTCTCCGGCGTGATCTCGGCGCGGACAACGAAGAAGGCGTTCCCCGTCTTCTCGTCGATCAGCTGATCGGCGGCGACATAAGAGACCTTCGCCAGGAGCGGAGGCATGAGCCGGGCATTGAAGGCGGTGAGGCGGACCTGTGTGTCGGCACCGACGCGGACTGAATCGATGTCGCGCGGATCAACCTTGGCCTCGACGATCAGCGGCTCCTGTTCGGGCACGATGTCGAGGATCGCCTCGCCCGCCGCGACGACGCTGCCGGCGGTGCGCATGCGGATATTGGCGACGACGCCTTCCTGCGGCGAGGTCACGACGAGCCGGCGCAGCACGTCCTGCGCCTGGACGATGCGCTCCACCACCTCCGAGAGCTGGAGCTGGCTGTCCTGCAATTCCTTGGCGATCTCGCTCTGGCGTTCCAGGCTGATCGACTTGATCTCGAGTTCGGCTCCGGCGACGGCCTGCTCGGCCTTGGCCTTGCGTGCCGCCATCTCGCCGGCGCGGCCGGTGAGCTCGCTCTGGCGGGTCTGCAATTCGACGAGCTGCGAACGCTTGGCGTAGCGCTTCTCGTAGAGCTCGGCGATCGTCTTCACCTCTTCGTCGATCAGCGTGCGCTGGTTGCGCACAGCGTCGATCTGCGCCTGCAGCGCCTCGGACTCGGCTTGATGCTGCTCGATCACGCGCTGCTGGATGCGCGTCTTGCCGTCATAGACCTGGGCGCGGGCGCGAAAGAGCGTTTGCTCGGCTCTGATCACCTCGCGCGCGATCGGGGTTCGGGCCTTTTCGATGTCGTCGGGAAAATCGATCTCGGCCGTGTTGCTCTGCTCGGCGCGCAGGCGAGCGAGCCGGGCATCGAGGCCGACGCGCTTGCCTTCGAGCTGCTGCAACTCGGCGCGGGCGCGGGCGTCCTCCAGCCTGAGCAAGGGCTCGTCCTGAGTGACGCGCTCGCCCTCGGCCTTGAGCAGGGTCTTGAGGATGCCGCCTTCGAGATGGCTGACGGTCTTGCGCCGGCTGTCGACGATGACTGTGCCCTGCGCGACCGCGGCATTGTCGAGGCGGGCCGTCACCGCCCAGGCGCCGAAGCCGCCGAAGCCGATCGCCACCGCGGCGACGCCGGCGAGGACGAGATTGCGCAGCGAGGGCATGCGCTCCTCGGGCTCCGCCTCGACCTTCATCGGGACGAGTGCACGGTCTGGCCGGCGCAGCATCGGAAGCTCGCTCATGCGCTCACCTCGCGGGCCGGAGCGGGTTTCGCCGGGTCGAGTTCGACCACCCCGCCAGGTGTGATCATGCCGGAGATCGCCGAGCGCGGGCCGAACTGGGCGACGCGGCCCTCGCGCAGCACCAGGATCTTGTCGACGGTCTGCATCACCGAGGGACGATGCGCGATCAGCACCACGATCGCACCGCTTTCGCGGGCGGCCTGGATCGCGCGGATGAGACTCTGCTCGCCTTCGGCGTCGAGATTGGCGTTGGGCTCATCGAGCACGATCAGGCGCGGCATGCCATAAAGCGCCCGCGCCAGGCCGATGCGCTGGCGCTGGCCGCCGGAAAGCTTGAAGTCGCTGTCGGCGACATTGGTGTCGTAGCCGAGCGGCAGGCGGCCGATCAGCTCGTGCACGCCAGCGATGCGCGCCGCCTCGAGAATGGCGTGCGGATCGGGCTTGCGCATGCGGGCGATGTTCTCGGCGATGGTGCCGTCGAGCAGCGAGACCGATTGCGGGAGATAGCCGACCATGTCGCCGAAGGACCCGCGTTCCCACAGATAGGTGTTGTGGCCGTCGAGATAGACGCCGCCGACATTCGGACGGAGCACGCCGACGATCAGCCGCGCCAGCGTCGACTTGCCGGCTCCGGACGGGCCGACGAGGCCAAGCACGTCGCCGGGCTCGAGCGTGAAGGACACGCCCTTGATCACGGTCTGCTCGCCGCCCTTGGGAGCGTAAACCAGCCGGTCGATGACGAGATCGCCCTCCGTCGCCGGGGTCGGCACGCTCTGGCGCTGCGAGCTCTGCGATTGCAGGAGGTCGCGCACGCGCTTCCATGCTGCGGCGGCGAGCACCCATTGCCGCCAGTCGGTGATCATCGAATCGAACGGCGCCAGCAGCCGGCCGAGCAGAATGCTACCCGCCATCAGCGTGCCGGCGGTGACCTCGTGCCGGATGATCAGCACCGCGCCGGTCGCGTAGATCGCGAGCTGCATGGTCATGC
Organism: Rhizobiales bacterium 2SD; assembly: GCA_005502805.1. Classification (GTDB taxonomy): domain Bacteria; phylum Pseudomonadota; class Alphaproteobacteria; order Rhizobiales; family Beijerinckiaceae; genus Allobosea. The sequence goes on from SCMY01000009.1 coordinate 153,381, forward strand.
GGCTGGCGCGGGTCAGGGCCGCAATGAACTTGCCGCGGCGCGTACCGAGGTCGAGATGCTCCAGCATGGCGATCTGCCTGGCACGCCAGCGGCTGGACAGGGCCGGCAGCATGCCCATCGCCTCGATCGTCTCGGCGTGGCGCAAGGTGGCGCTGATCTCGTTGATCGAGGCGACGCCCTCCTCGTTCGCCTCCTTCAATGCACGCCGGGTCAGCATGTCCGAGACGACGCCGAGCAGCAGCAGGATCAAGAGCGAGGCCAGGCCGACAAGACCATAAATCCAGTGGAAGGCGAAAAGTACGGCGAGGAAGATCGGCGACCACATCGCCTCGAGCGGCGTCGCGATCGCCGAGCTCGCGATGAAGTAGCGAAGCTCGTTGAGGTCACGGATCGCCTGCGTCGCCTGGCCGGAGCCCTTCTCCAACGAAGTCGAGACAGCAGCCTGCAGCGCCGGCAGGTTCAGCCGCCGGGCGAGGATGCTCGCCATGGCCTGGAAGGTGAGCGAGCGGATGAACTCGATCGTGCCATAGAGCGCCAGTGCCCCGACCGCGATCACCAGCAGCATGGTCAACGTGTCATAGCTGCGGCTGACGATGACGCGGTCCTGAACCTGCAGCATGAACATCGGCACGGTCAGCAGCAGGATGTTGACGCAGAAACTGAGGAAGGCGGCATAGGCCAGCCCGCCGGCGAAGCCGCGCTGCAGACCGCGAATCAAGACATCGGCAGGCTGGGTCGCAACCTTCATGCAGGTCTCCGAATGGGGCTGGCCATCAGATGGCGCTATCGACACCGGTGCCGATACGGCAAGTTCTGAACGCTATATAAAGCGTGCCACACAAGTCGTGTCCATAATATGACAGATGAAGCCTTATGAAATATAGACAATTACCGGAAATATGGCAGAAGCGTGCTACATTTCAAATTTTGAAACAGTTCATGACTATGTCGATTCCGATAAAATCTTAATCTCATTCCGTTCGGGGTGGCATGTGCTTTGCGTATAGGCTATTCGTCAGCCAAAGGGGCCCGGAGGGCTGACTGCTCATTTCGAGATCAGGCGGAGTAGGGAATGCATCTAAAACCCCATGACGGCGCTCGATTCCTAGGCAATAGCTTCAATGGAGACCCCCCTGACGGCGTCCGCCGTCTCGAAGCCGAATCAGGCCCTGCGCGGGCGCCGGTGTCGCAGCTCGATCTCGCCCGCATGGTCGAGCGGGTCAGCCGTCGTTTCCTCGACTATCTCAGGCTCGAGCTCAGCAAGCTTGGCGTCGACGACATCTCGCCCTCGCAAGTGATGGTGCTGTTCACCATCGGCTCCGGCGAGATCGCGGTGCGCGATCTGCTCGACCGCGGCCATTATGTCGGTTCGAACGCGTCCTACAATCTCAAGCAGCTGGTCGAGAGCGGCTATCTCGAGCGCGGGGCCTCACCGCGCGACCGCCGTCTGGCGCGTATCTCGCTTTCACCGAAAGGGCAGTTGCTGGTCGAACGCCTGAAGCTGCTCGACGAGACCAGCCAGTTCGGCCAAGGCCTCGACATCGACCTCGACGCCGACCTCCAGACCACCCACGACACGCTCCGCCGCCTCGAACAATGGTGGGGCGACGCGCTGCGCTATGGCGGGATCCTGCTGGCCTCATGCACATCCTATTCGTTCATCGTTCAGGATCTGGTCAATTCGCTCACCTAATCCAGCGCCTCGTCGCCGAGGGCGACGAGGTCACGCTGGTGACGGAGAAGCCCGATCCGGATCGCCCGGGAATCAGGCAGATCGCCTATTCCGTCGGCGAGCCTGCGACCACGCACGCGACATTGGCGGCGACCGACTACCATGTGCGCACCGGCGAGGCAGTCGCGGCCGAGCTCGGGCGGCTGCATCGGCACGACCGGCCGGATGCCATCCTCGGCCATGTCGGCTGGGGTGGCATGCTCTTCGCGAAGGATGCAATGCCGGGCGTGCCGCTGATCGGCTATTGCGAATACTTCTACAACGCCGCCGGCTCCGATCTCGACTTTGACCCGGCCTTCACCGTGCCGGAAGCCGAGCGGCGCCGGATCCGCATGCGCAATGCTGCCCAGTTGGTGACGGTGCAGACACTCGACTTCGCCTATGCGCCAACCCGCTGGCAGCAGCAGCAATATCCGCGCGCTCTGCAGCAGCGCATCGCCGTCTGCCATGACGGCATCGACACCCATTTCTGCCGCCCGGACGCGCAGGCGGCGTTCACCTTGCCCGACGGGCGCGTGCTCCGCCCCGGCGATCCCGTCGTCACCTTCGCTGCCCGCGATCTCGATCCCTATCGCGGCTATCCGCAATTCATGCGGGCGGCGGCCCGGATTGCGGAGGAGCGGCCCGAGGTGCTGTTCGTAGCGGTCGGCGGCGACGGGCCGGGCTATGGCCGGCCGCGGCCGGACGGGCGGCTCTGGCGCGAGGTCATGCTGGAGGAGACAGGCCTCGGCGACCGCATCGTCCATATCCCCTGGCTCGCCCATCCCGACCTGGTCAGGCTGTTCCAGGTCTCGGCCGCGCACATCTATCTCAGCGTCCCCTTCGTGCTGTCCTGGTCGATGCTGGAAGCGATGGCCTGCGGCGCGCTGCTCATAGGCTCGGCGACGCCGCCGGTGCAGGAGGTCATCCGCCATGGCGTCAACGGCCTGCTCGCCCCATTCTTCGACGAGGCCAGGCTGGCGAAGACGGTGATCGCGGCACTCGGCAGAGGTGAAGAACTGATGCCGCTGCGAGCCGCCGCACGCCAGACTGTCGTCGCGCGCTATGAGCGCGAGGCCTGCATCGATCGCCAGCTCGGCTTCATCGGCCGGCTCGTCGCTGAGGGCGATCTGCTCGCGGCGCAGTGAGCGGGCTGGCTCAGCCGGCCGTGGACATGTCCGGTGGCAACGGCCCGAAGAAGCCGATGATCTGGGTGATCCGTCTGTCCTCGCCGATGACAGCGATGTCGAGCCCTTCCGGCAATCTGTTGCCGTCAGCCTCGATCACCCGCCAGCCGAAGCGGGCAAAGCCATGATGCTGCTGGACCGCGCTGGTCCTGACGACGCGGGCGCCGGGACGCTGCGCCAGCACGCCAGCGATGTGAGCGAGCAGCGCCTCTGCGCCATAAATATCGGCCCGCGGATCGGTGTAGCGCGCACCGTTCGCCCAGACCTCGGCGAGCGCCGCAGCTCGCGCCGCAGGCTCGGGATCGGACCAGGCTTCGCAATAACGGTCGATGATCGCCTCGATCGACATGGTCCGCTCCTTCGCTGCCATGATGTTCAAGCGGCGCGATAGTCCCAGCTGCCCTGCGTCTCCAGCACCGAGCGCACCGAATTGGCCAGGAAGCAATTGGCATGGGCGTCGTGATGCAGCGCCTCGACGGCTGCCTCGTCCGGCGCCTTCGGCCCGCTGAAGAGGACATGCGGCTTCAGCGTCACTGTCGCGACCCATTCCTTGCCGTCGGCATTTTTCTGCATCACGCCTTCGGCTGCATCGGCATAACTGTCGACCCGGTAGCCGCGTATCGCCGCGAGGTTGAGGAACCAGAGCATGTGGCAGCTCGATAGGGCCGCGACATAGGCCTCCTCCGGGTCGACATTGGCTGGATTGGAGAAGGGTGCCCGCACCACATGCGGCGAGCTCGACGCCGGCACCTCAAGCCCGCCGTCGAAGCGCCAGAGATGCGCGCGACTGTAGCGGTTGTCGAGGAAGGCTTCCTCCTCGCCGCGCTGCCAGGTGATCGTCGCGCCATGCGTCGCCATCAGTTGTCTCCTTCTCCCGAGCAGGCCGCGAGCACCACGGCTCGCGTCGCCTGCAGATGCTGTTCGAGGATCGCCCGAGCCGCGCTCGCATCGCCGGCCCCGATTGCGGCGATCAATTGGCGGTGCTCATCCGCCCAGCCTTGCTTGCGTGCGCCCGGACCGAGTGCCTGAGCGTTGAAACGGTCGATTGGTGCGCGCAGCTGCCGGAACAGGGCAAGGCTGCGCGGCCGTTCGGCCGGCCCATAGAGCGCTTCGTGGAAGGCGATGTCGCCGGAAATCCAGCCGAGCCGGTTGTCGGCATCCTCGAGCTTGTCTTGCAGACGCACTAGTTCGCGCAGCGAGCGCTGATCGTGCCGCCCAAGCGCCCGCGCCAGGAGATCACCCTCCACCATCAGCCGGAGATCGAAGAGTTCGTCGATCTCTCCCGCCTGCGGCCGGCTCACGCGGGCGCCGCGGTAATGCGCGATCTCGAGCAGGCCCTCGCTCTGCAATTGCGCCAGCGCCTCGCGCACCGGGATGCGGCTGACGCCGTATTCGGCGGCGATCTGCTCCTGGCGCAGCAACTCGCCCGGCTGCCAGCGCCCGGCATCGATAGCCTCGCGCAGACGCTGAGCAAGGGCGGACGCGGTCGTGGCAGCGGTGAGCGGAGTGGCAATCATGGGATAATTGTATCCAAAATTGACAGCACCGCAAGCCACTTCGTCCCGGCGCTGTTGTCAGAGGCTCGCTGCCGCAGTTACAAGCTCCCCGAACGAGAGGATCGTTCGCGCATGACATTCGAGATCGCCGCCACCCCGCAGGAGGCCGTCGACCGGCTGGAGCTGCTCTACGAGCAGGCGCGGACGGCGCTGCGCAACGATCTGCAGCGCTTCTTCACCACCGCGCAGCCGCCGACGCTGGAGGAACGGGCGCTCTATCGCTACCCGATGCTGCGCGTCACCTACGAGCCGTCGAAGCTGCCGGCGGCGACGCGGCGGGGCTATGCCAAGTTCGCGATGCCGGGCATCTACTCGACTACGGTGACGCAGCCGGGCGAGTTCCGCGCCTATCTGCTCGACCAGCTCCAGCCGCTGGTCGACGAATATGGCGCGACGATCGAGACCGGGGTCAGCAATCAGGAGATCCCTTACCCCTACGCACTGGACGGCGGCGACGAGCTCGGCCGCGGCGCGGTGACGGCGGCCGAGCTCGCCCGCTACTTCCCGACGCCACTCCTGGCCCTGGTCGGCGACGAGGTCGCCGACGGTACCTTCGAGATCGTCGAGGGCGAGCCGCGGCCGCTCTCGCTCTTCGATGCGGTCCGCGTCGATTACTCACTGCGCCGGCTGGTGCACTACACCGGCACTGACTGGCGCGCCGTGCAGCCCTGGGTGCTGCTGACCAACTACCATCGCTATGTCGACCAGTTCGTCCGGCTCGCTCTGGCCGAGATCGAGGCCGGCACGGCGCAGGCGCTGGTCGCTCCGGGCGGCATCCGCATCGACCGCGACGGCATCGATGTCAGCGCCGCGGAGCGGGTGATGTCGGCGCCCTGGCACCGCTTCCAGATGCCGGCCTATCACCTGATCCGCGAGAACGGCGAGGGCGTCACCCTGGTCAATATCGGCGTCGGCCCCTCCAACGCCAAGAACATCACCGACCACCTCGCAGTGCTCAGGCCCAATTGCTGGCTGATGGTCGGCCATTGCGGCGGGCTGCGCCAGACGCAGATCATCGGCGACTACGTCCTCGCCCACGCCTATCTCCGCCAGGACGGCATTCTCGACGAGCTGGTGCCGCCGGATATCCCGATCCCGGCGCTGGCCGAGGTCCAGGTCGCCCTGCAGCAGGCGGCCGCCGAGGTCACCGGCGAGAAGGGCGACCGGCTGAAACAGCGCCTGCGTACCGGCACCGTCGTCACCCAGGACGACCGCAACTGGGAACTGCGCTGGACCAAGGAGCGCAAGCGCATCAACCTGTCGCGCGCCATCGCGATCGACATGGAATCCGGCACCATCGCGGCGCAGGGCTACCGTCTGCGCGTGCCCTACGGCACCTTGCTCTGCGTCTCCGACAAGCCGCTGCATGGCGAGATCAAGCTGCCGGGCGCCGCCAACGCCTTCTACGAGCGGGCCGTCGGCGAGCATCTCAAGATCGGCCTCGCTGCGCTGGAGAAGCTGAAGGAAGCCGGCTCGTCGATCCATTCGCGCAAGCTCAGGAGCTTCGACGAGCCGCCTTTCCGATGATGCCGTCATGCTCGCCCTTGTGGCGAGCATCCACGTCTTGAACATTGCGTTTGGTGAAGAAAGACGTGGATGGTCGGGACAAGCCCGACCATGACGATAAAGGCTCACCAGCCCACCTACCCCGCCGGGCAGGCCGCCCCGCTATCGGCCCAGGCCTGCATCAGTTCGCCGAACTGCGCATTCGTTCCCGGCGCTGGCTGGCGACCTTTGCCGGGATTCCAGGCCCAGAGCACCAGCGTATCGCTGGTGACGTGCTTGACGATCGCCGCGAGGTCGCGGCTACCGTTGCGGTTCTGGTCCTTGAGCTGCTCGCAGATCTGGCTGAGGGTCTTGCCCTCCCAGGCCATCGAGGCCGGGGCCAGCGCCCAGTGGCCGTCGCCGGGAACGCCGGCCGGGTCGAAGTTCTGCTTGCCATGGCAGGTGGTGCAGGCGAGGCCGGGCGCGCCGTGCCCATCCTTGCCGCGCACGACCACGGGCTGGTGCAGCCGCCTCGCATCGCTCTGGCGCGGCCGCTCTGTTGCCGGATGGCAGTTCATGCAGCGCGGATGCTGCAGCACCTTGCCGATCTCGGTGAACAGCGCGACCGAGCGGTCGCGCTGATTCGCGATGTTGGCGAAGCTCGCAGCCGGGCGCAGCGTCGCTCCGCCGGGTTGTGGCGCCGGCGAAGTCTGCGCCAGCGTGAGAGCGCTGCCGAGCAGCAAAGTGACCGCAGCGGCGGCGGAAGCTAGAGCGACCTGACGCATCACACGGTCCCTCCGACCATCGGCAGCGAGAGCGGCCGCTCACGCCCCAATCGCGCCAGCGCATTGGCGACCGCCGGCCCGATCGGCGGCACGCCGGGCTCGCCGACGCCGGTCGGCTTCTCGGTGGACGGCACAATCCTGACCTCGACCTCCGGCATCTCGTTGATGCGCAGCGAGCGGTAGCTGTCAAAATTGCTCTGGACCGGCTTGCCCTGGTCGAGCGTCAATTCGCCATAGAGGATATGGCCGAGCCCGAAGCCGATGCCGCCCTCGATCTGGGCGCGGATGACATCGGGATTGACGGCGACGCCGCAATCGATCGCGCACCAGACCTTGTGCACCTTCGGCTCGCCGCCCTCTCCGATCGAGACCTCGGCGATCTGCACGACATAGGAGCCGAAGCTCTCGACCACGCCGACGCCGCGGGCGCGGCCGTTGACAGGGCCGGGGCCGTTCCATTTGGCGAGGTCCGCCGCCGCCTTCAGCACATTGGCGAGGCGCTGATGCTTGCCCATCAGGGCGAGGCGGCCGGCGACCGGGTCCTGCCCTGCCGCCTGCAGCAACTGGTCGATGAAGCACTCGACCGCATAGCCGGTATGGGTGTGACCGACCGAGCGCCACCACAAGGTCGGCACGCCGACCGGGACGGTGTGCAGCTCGCAGCGGAAATCGGCGATCTCATAGGGCAATTCGTTGGCGCCCTCGACCATCACCGGGTCGATCCCGTCCTTGATCAGCGCCTCGAAAGGCGAGCCCTTCAGGAAGGACTGGCCGACGATCGAAGCGCTCCAGGCGGTGATCTTGCCGTCCTTCACCGCGCCGCGCATGCGATGCAGGAAGAGCGGGCGGTAATAGCCGCCGGAGAGATCGTCCTCGCGGGTGCGCACCAGCTTAACCGGCCGGTTGGGGCCGATCGCCTTGGCGACCTCGGCAAGCTCGGCCGCAAGTTCCGAACTCGGCTGCGCGCGCCGGCCAAAGCTGCCACCGCCCAGCATGGTCTCGACCGTGACCTTTTCCGGCCCGAGGTCGAGTATCTTGGCAATGGTCATATGGTCGACGGTCTGGAGCTGGCTGCCGAGGCGGGCGAGCGCGCCCTGCGCATTCCATTCGAGATAGCCGTCGAGCGGCTCCATCGGCGCATGCGCCAGATAGGGGAAGGCGTATTCGCTCTCGATGACCTTCTCGGCCTTGACGAGCACCGCCTCGGCATCGCCATGCTTGCCGGCGACGGTCCCCTCCGTTCGCGCCAGCTTGCGGTACTCGGCGAAGAGCTCGCGGCTGCCGCGTTTTTCGGCGCCGCTCTCGTCCCAGGTCACCTTCAGGGCCTCGCGGCCCTTCAGCGCCGGCCAGGTCCCGGTCGCATAGACGGCGACGCCCGAGGGGATCTGCTTGACGTCGACGACGCCCTTCACCTTCTTCGCTGCGCTGGCGTCGAAGGAGGCGACCTTGCCGCCAAAGCGCGGCGGCCGGGCGACGACGACCGTCAGCATGTCCGGCGTGTGGATGTCGATGGTGAACTGTGCCTTGCCAGTCGATTTGCCCCTGCTGTCGAGGCGAGGGGTCGCGCCATCCTTGCCGATCAGCTTGAACTGCGCAGGGTCCTTGAGCTTGACCTCGACCGGGGCCTGCAGCTTGGACGCAGCCTCGGCGAATTCGCCGAAGCGGCCCTGCTTGCCGGAGGCATGCTTCAGCACGCCTTTCTCGACACTGATCTCAGCCGCAGGAACCTTCCAGGCCTCTGCCGCCGCCTGCACAAGCATGGCGCGGGCCGTCGCGCCGGCCTTGCGCATCTGCTCATAGGAATTGGCGATCGCGGTCGAGCCGCCGGTGCCCTGGATGCCGAAAAGCAGGTTGGCATAGAGCTTGGCGTCGGCCACGGCGTGCTCGGCCCGCATCTGGCCCCAGTCGGCGTCGAGCTCCTCGGCGACGAGCGTGGCGAGGCCGGTGAACGGGCCCTGACCGAACTCGATATGCTTGACCAGCACCGTCACAGTGTCGTCGGCGGCGATCCGGATGAAGGCGTTCGGCGCAAAGGCCGCGTCGCCGCCCGGCTTGAACACCTGGGCCGCGCCCGATTGCGCCCGGCCGGCCTGCGGCAGGCTCATGCCGATGACGAGCGCGCCGGCGCCCTTCAGGAGATTGCGGCGCGAGAGATTGATGTCATGCGCGGTCATGCTCAGCCCTCCAGCGTGCGTGCGGCGTCGTGGATCGCGGCGCGGATGCGGACATAGGTGGCGCAGCGGCAGAGGTTGCCGTTCATCGCGAGGTCGATGTCGCGATCGGTCGGCTTGCGGATCTCCTTGAGCAGGGCGATCGCGCTCATCACCTGGCCGGACTGGCAGTAGCCGCATTGCGGCACGTCGTGCTTGACCCAGGCTGCCTGCACGGCCTCCGCCTCCTTGCCAGCGAGCGCCTCGATCGTGGTGATCTTCGCCTCCCCGACGGCCGAGACCGGCAGGGAGCAGGAGCGCAGCGGCTGGCCATCCATATAGACCGTGCAGGCGCCGCATTGCGCGACGCCGCAGCCGAACTTGGTGCCGGTCAGCTGCAGATTGTCGCGCAGCACCCAGAGCAGCGGGGTGTCGTCGTCGACATCGACGCTGTGGCGCGATCCGTTGACTGTGATGGTATGGGCCATGGCTGCCTCTCTGGCTCGCTGGGCATGACACAGCGCGGCACCAGGGCTGCCGGATCGAGGCTCGCTCGAAGGCCCGTTCTGACATATCAGAGGCGGGCGATGATCCGTCGTCTCGGGTCGCGCGACTAGACGAGTTAGACGTTTTGCGTCTAACTCGAATGGTCGCCGACAGTTTGGATTCTGTCAAGACTACAAATGAGCGACCGCAACGAAAGTTCCGTAACGTCCGCGGAGGACGGCAAGGGCCGCATCGAGCAGATTGCGGCGGCGGCGCTGCGCCTCTTCGCCCGCTATGGCTACAAGCGTACCTCGATGGACGACATCGCGCGCGAGGCCGGGGTCGCCCGCGCCACGCTTTACCTTCATTTCAAGGGCAAGGACGACGTCTTCCGCGCCATGCTCGCGGGGCTCGGGAGCCAAGTCGAAACACGTTGCCGCGAGGCGCTGGCGACGCGAGGCCCGTTCTCGCAGCGGCTCGCAGCGCTGATGGAGGCCCATCACGGCACTGCCTACGCCGCCTTCAGCGCCGGCGAGCATCTCGGCGAGCTCAAGGCGGTGATGGTCGCCATCGCGGGCGCCGAGCTTGCCGCCTTCGAGACGATCTTCATCCGCTTCGCCAGCGAGCTGTTCGAGGACGCTGCGGCGCGGGGCGAGATCGCGATCACGCGCAGCGGCCTGTCACTGAGCAGCCTGATCGCGACGCTGGTCCGCGCTGCCGCCGGTGCGAAATATGGCGAGCAGCCCTCCTGCGAGCACTATCTCGTCCGGCTGCGCGAGATTGCAGCGGTTTTCGCGGCGGCGGTTGGGCCCGACGCTACGGCACGAAGCTGACCGGGGCGCAAGCCGGCTCTTCGACCTAAGCCTTTCGTCTAGCGGCGGGCGTTTCGCGGGCTCTGTATGGGGTTCTGCGCACACCCGCGCCGTTGACATGGGCGTTATGCGCGGTGCAGCATGCCGGCCGGGAAACGAACAATCGAGCAATGGGTAAGGTTAGCTAGGGATGTCTGAGGATACTATTCTCTCGACCTCAGGCCTCACGAAAGAATTTGCCGGCTTCACAGCTGTCAATGGCGTTGATCTGAAGGTCCGGCGTGGGTCGATTCATGCTTTGATCGGGCCGAACGGAGCGGGCAAGACCACCTGCTTCAACCTGTTGACCAAGTTCCTGCCGCCGACGCGCGGGCAGATCGTCTATAACGGCCGCGACATCACCGGCGAGAAACCTGCCGAGATCGCCAGGCTCGGGCTGGTGCGCTCCTTCCAGATCTCGGCGGTGTTCCCGCAGCTCTCGGTCAAGACCAATGTCCGCGTCGCCCTGCAGAGGAAGCGCGGCGACAATTTCGACTTCTGGCGCTCCGAGCGGGCGCTGTCCCCGCTCGACGCCGAAGCGCTGCGCCTGGTCGATGCGGTCGGCCTCTCGGCCTTCGCCGAGCTGCCGGCCGGCGAGCTCTCCTATGGCCGCAAGCGCGCGCTGGAGATCGCGACCACATTGGCGCTCGATCCCGAGATGCTGCTGCTCGACGAGCCGATGGCCGGCATGGGCCGCGAGGACATCGAGCGCATCGAGGCGCTGATCCGCAAGGTCTCGGCCAATCGCACCATCCTGATGGTGGAGCACAATCTCTCGGTGGTCGCCTCGCTCTGCGACCGCATCACCGTGCTCGCCCGCGGCCAGGTCCTGGCCGAGGGCGACTACGCCACCGTTTCGAAGGATCCGCGCGTGGTCGAAGCCTATATCGGATCGGGGGTCGGCCATGGCCACTGAAGCGGTTCTGGAGCGCCCGGCCGTAGCGGGGGGCAAGCCGTTGCTGGCGGTGCGCGAGCTCGAGGCCTGGTATGGCGAGAGCCATGTCCTTCACGGCATCGACCTCGATGTCGGCGAGGGCGAGGTGGTGACGCTGCTCGGCCGCAACGGCGCCGGCAAGACCACGACGCTGAAATCGATCATGGGCGTGATCGGCAAGCGCAAGGGCTCGATCACCTTTGCCGGGCAGGAGACAATTCAGCTGCCCTCGCGCGCCATCGCCCGGCTCGGCATCGGCTATGTCCCGGAGGAGCGCGGCATCTATTCGACCCTGTCGGTTGAGGAAAACCTGATGCTGCCGCCGCAGGTGAAGCCCGGCGGGCTCCCGGTCGAGCAGATCTTCACGCTCTTCCCCAATCTCAAGGAGCGGCTGAAGAGCCAGGGCACCAAGCTCTCGGGCGGCGAACAGCAGATGCTGGCGATCGGCCGCATCCTGCGCACCGGCGCCAACCTGCTCCTGCTCGACGAGCCGACCGAAGGTCTCGCCCCCGTCATCATCGACCAGATCGGCGCGACCATCCGCATGCTGAAGCAGAAGGGCTTCACCATCGTGCTGGTCGAGCAGAACTTCCGCTTCGCCCAGACCGTCGCCGACCGCCACTACATCGTCGAGCAGGGCAAGGTCATCGACATGATCCCCAACGCAGACCTCGACGCCAATATCGACAAGCTCCACACCTATCTCGGAGTCTGACGCAGGGCGTCCAACAAGAACCGTCGCAATTCAGACATCCCCAGGGAGACCAACATGAATCTCAAGACATTGCTCGCGGCCACGGCGCTTGGCGCGCTGATGGCCGCGCCGGCGCTGGCGCAGCAGATCTCGGTCAAGGCCGGCGTGCTCAACGACCGCTCCGGCATCTATGCCGACCTCTCCGGCGAGGGCTCGGTGATCGCCGCGCGCCTGGCGGTCGAAGACTTCAAGGCGGCCGAGAAGGGCATCAAGGTCGAGATCGTCTCGGCCGACCACCAGAATAAGCCCGACGTCGGCTCGACCATCACCCGGCAGTGGTATGATCAGGATGGCGTCGACCTGATCCTCGATGTGCCGACCTCCTCGGTTGCGCTCGCCGTCAGCCAGATCACCAAGGACAAGAACAAGATCCTGATCAACTCCGGCGCGGGCACCTCGGACCTGACCGGCAAGGCCTGCTCGCCGAACACCGTCCACTGGACCTATGACACCTACGCGCTCGCCCAGGGCACCGGCGGCGCCATGGTGAAGGCCGGCGGCGACAGCTGGTTCTTCCTCACCGCCGACTACGCCTTCGGCCATTCGCTCGAGCGCGACACCTCGGCCGTCGTCACCAAGGCCGGCGGCAAGGTGGTGGGCGCGGTGCGCACCCCGTTCCCGGGCACGGACTTCTCCTCCTTCCTGCTGCAGGCCCAGGCCTCCAAGGCCAAGGTCATCGGCCTCGCCAATGCCGGCGGCGACCTGACCAACTCGGTCAAGCAGGCGAGCGAGTTCGGCATCACCCAGGGTGGCCAGAAGCTCGCCGGCCTGCTGACCTTCGCCAGCGACGTGCATGCGCTCGGCCTGCAGGCGGCGCAGGGGCTGGTGCTGACCGAATCCTTCTACTGGGACCGCGACGACGGCACCCGCGCCTTCTCCGAGCGCTTCGCCAAGCTGAACGGTGGCAAGAAGCCGACGATGGTGCAGGCGGGCGTCTATTCCGGCCTGCTGCACTATCTGAAGGCCGTCGAGGCGGCAAAGAGCAAGGACTCCGCCGTCGTCATGGCCAAGATGAAGGAAATGCCGACCGACGACCCGCTGTTCGGCAAGGGCTCGATCCGCGTCAACGGCCGCAAGATGCACTCGATGTATCTCTACGAGGTCAAGAAGCCGTCGGAGTCGAAGGGCCCGTGGGACTACTACAAGCAGATCGCGGTGCTTTCCGGCGAGGAGGCCTTCCAGCCGCTCGCCGAGACCGGCTGCCCGCTCGTCAAGTGACGGCGGGCTGAGAAAACCTGCACGATACATCATTCCGGGGCCGTCTTCGGCCCCGGACCAGCTTTCACGGAACGGTCGGTCCCGATGTTCGAACTTCTAGGCGTGCCGCCGCAGGCGCTGTTCGGCCAAGTGCTTCTAGGCCTGATCAACGGCTCGTTCTATGCGATCCTGTCGCTCGGGCTGGCGGTGATCTTCGGCCTGCTCAACATCATCAACTTCGCCCATGGGGCGCAGTACATGATGGGCGCCTTCGTCGCCTGGATGTGCCTGAACTATCTCGGCGTGAACTATTGGGCCGCGCTGCTGCTCGCGCCGATCGTGGTCGGCGCCACCGGCATCGTGATCGAGCGGGTCTTCCTCGCCCGCATCGCCAAATACGACCATCTCTACGGGCTGCTGCTGACCTTCGGCCTGGCGCTGATCATCCAGGGTCTGTTCCGCAATTATTACGGCTCCTCCGGCCTGCCCTATGGCATCCCGCCGCAACTGACCGGCGGTCATAATCTCGGCTTCATGTTCCTGCCGACCTATCGCGGCTGGGTCGTCGTCGCCTCGCTGGTGATCTGCCTCGCCACCTGGTTCATGATCGAGAAGACCAAGCTCGGCGCCTATCTGCGGGCCGCGACCGAGAACCCGACGCTGACCCAGGCCTTCGGCATCAACGTGCCGCTGCTGGTGACGCTGACCTACGGCTTCGGCGTCGCGCTCGCCGCCTTCGCCGGCGTGCTCGCCGCGCCGATCTATGCGGTCAATCCGAACATGGGCGCCGACCTGATCATCGTCGTCTTCGCCGTCGTCGTCATCGGCGGCATGGGCTCGATCATGGGCGCGATCGTCACCGGCTTCTCGCTCGGCCTGATCGAGGGCCTGACCAAGGTGTTCTACCCCGAGGCCTCCTCGACCGTGATCTTCATCATCATGGTGCTGGTGCTGCTGGTGAAGCCCGCCGGCCTGTTCGGCCGCACCGCCTGAGGACGCAAGGACCAAAGACATGACCGACCTTGCTTCCAGCGATACCCCCACCGCCGCCGCCGTCGCCGAGACCGACGACAGCGCCGCGCGCCTGCATCGCAACCTCTTTATCGCGATCGCGGTGCTGCTCGTGGTCGCGCCCTTCGTCGCCTATCCCGTCTTCGTGATGAAGGTGCTGTGCTTCGCGCTGTTCGCGCTCGCCTTCAATCTTCTGCTCGGATACGGGGGTCTCCTTTCCTTCGGCCATGCCGCCTATTTCGGCATGGCGAGCTATGTCAGCGCCTATACCGCCAAGAACTGGGGCTTGACGCCGGAGCTGGCGATCCTGCTCGGGACGGCCGTCGCAGCTCTGCTCGGCCTGGTCTTCGGGGCGCTAGCCATCCGCCGCCAGGGCATCTACTTCGCCATGATCACGCTGGCGCTGGCGCAGATGGCCTTCTTCTTCTCGCTGCAGACACCGCGTTTCACCGGCGGCGAGGACGGCATCCAGGCGGTGCCGCGCGGCAAGCTGCTGGGCATGATCAGCCTCGCCGACGACCGTGCGCTCTACTGGCTCGTCGCCGCCATCTTCATGGGCGGTCTCCTGCTGATCTACCGCATCATCCATTCGCCCTTCGGCCAGGTCTGCAAGGCGATTCGCGACAACGAACCCCGCGCCATCTCGCTCGGCTACCGCGCCAGCCAGTACAAGCTCGCCGTCTTCGTGCTCTCGGCCGGGCTTGCCGGCCTTGCCGGCGCGACCAAGGCGATCGTCTTCCAGCTGGCCTCGCTCACCGACGTCTACTGGACGATGTCGGGCGAGGTGGTGCTGATGACGCTGGTCGGCGGCCTCGGCACCGTCTTCGGCCCGATCGTCGGCGCCGCCGTCATCGTCGCCATGCAGAACTATCTCGCCGGCCTCGGCTCCTGGGTGCTCGTCGTCCAGGGCGTGATCTTCGTCGCCTGCGTGCTGCTCTTCCGCGAGGGTATCGTCGGCGTCATCGCCAAATGGATCAAGAAGCCGCTCTGAGGGCGGCTACCGGCCGAGCAGGTAATTAGCCACGGCAGTACGATCCGCTGCCGTGAGCCCAGCGGGCGGGCTCATCCAGCCGCCGGGCACGACCGCATCGGGATCGGCGAGATAGCCGAGCAGCCGCTCGCGGTCCCATCTGAACCCCTGCGCTTTCGCGGCCTTGAAGCCCGGCGAATAGTCGAAGCTCTGGGCAGAGCCGAGCACCCGCCCGTTCAACCCGGCAAGATGCGGCCCGGCCATGCCGGCCTTGGCGGGATCGAGGCTGTGGCAGGACTGGCAGGCCTTGAAGACAACTGCTCCGGCCTGCTCCTGCGCTTGAGTCACTCCGCTCATGGACAGCCCGCAGATGATCAGCGGCGCGAGGGCCGTCCTCACGCCGGCTTCACCGTCTGGATGCGCACCAGCCGATTGGTGCCGCTCTCGCCGCCCCAGGCCTCGCCGGTCCGCCCGTCCATCTGGCGGACATTGGCGCCAGGCTTGTCGCTCGGGAAGCTGTTGAACTCCTCGGTCAGCGGGTCAAAGCGGACGATGCTGTTGAGCGCGAAATCGGTAAGCCAGACCTTGTCGGCATCGTCGACATAGACCGAATAGGTCCGTGGCTTGTTGCCGGGCAGTTTCCAGCCCTTCCAGCTGCCGCTTTCGCTGTCATAGGCCGAGACCTGCCCTGAATTCCACTCGCTGACCCAGATCCGGTTCTTCGAATCCGACCAGACCCGGCGGGCCCCCTGTCCCTCTGTCGGCGGGTCGACCACGGTGAAGCTGCCGCTCTGCGTGTTGACCCGGGCGATGTAGTTGCCGGCGAGCGAGGCGAACCAGATCTCGCCCGAGGGCGTGCGCGTCATGCCATAGGGACCGGCGCCGCGCGGCGCGTCGAAGATCTCCATCTTGCCCGATTTCGGATCGAGCCGGCCGACGATGCCGTTCTGGCCGGTGAACCAGAGCATGCCGGCCTTGTCGAACACCGGCGTGTTGAGATTGGCGCGCTCGCGCCCGGCCGGCAGCTTGAACAGATCGACCTTGTGGGTCTTGTCGTCGACGCGGGCGATGGCGTTCTGGCCGCCCTCGGTGACCCAGGCCGCGCCGTCCGGGCCGCGCACCACGCCATGCGGGGCGGCGCCGTCGCCGAGCGGGATCACCTTTGTCTGGCTGGTGCGCGGATCGAAGCGGCCGAGCACGCCGTTGCGCTGGCCGCAGACCCAGATCGTGCCGTCGCCGGCATCGGTGACATCGCGCGAGCCCTTGATGTCCGGCACCTCGAAATAGGTGACGATGAACGGATTGCCAGGCTGGGTCTGACCGGTCGCCTGCGCGCTGCGCAGGATCAGGTTCGGCGCGGCGAGGCCGGCAAGGCCGAATTTCAGGAACGAACGGCGCAGCATCGGCGTCTCCTTTCGTTGTCGGCCAGCGGATCATCTGCCTCCGGGTGAGAGGCGTAAACCGACAACATCGTGAAACTGTGGCTGCGGCCCGGCGGTTCCCTGCTCTGGCGTCAGTGCTGCCGCTGGATGCCTTCGGGCAGGGTCGAAACGCGCGCCATCTCGCCGCTGCGGAATGCCGCGGGATCGGCGAGATAGTCCAGCGCCATCGGCATGGCGTCGACGCCCCAGAAGACCTCACCGTCGATCACCAGGCTCGGCACGCCGAAAACACCGGCGGCGACGGCCTCGTCCGTCGCCTGACGCAGCCGGTCCTTGACCTCCTGCTCGCCGATCAGCGCCAACGCATCGGGGCGGCCGGCGGCATCGGCGACCTCCTGCAGGACCGCAGGATCGTTGGCATCGCGTCCCTCGCCCCAGACCAGGCGGAAAGCGGCGGTGACCGCAGCCTCGCTGCCGTCGAGCGCGGTCAGCAGGCGCAGCATGGCGAGCGGGTTGAAGGGATGGGCCGGCGGGAAACGGAAGGGCACGCCCATCGCCTGCGCCAGATGCGTCGCCAGCCTGTAGGTGTGGACGCGCTTCGGCGCAATCTCGGCCGGCCCGAGCTGGCCCCAGGCCTTGAGCACTCCGCCGAAGACGAGCGGCTTCAGCACGACCGGCCGCTCGGCCCGGATCGCATCGAGCCGCGTCAGCGCCAGATGCGCGAAGGGCGAGATGATGTCGAAATACCAGAGGGCGGGCTGGGGCACAGGCGGCTCACTTAATCAACTTGGCGGCGGCGCGGAACTGTGGATGCTCGGCGGTGCGCAGCCACTCGAACACCACCATCTCGGTGGTGACTATCTCGGCGCCGCGCCGTTCCAGCCGCCGCAGCGCCACCTCCTTGCTCTCCGGCGCCCGCGAGCCGACGGCGTCCTGCACCACGAAGACGCGGCGCCTGTTCTCGAGCAGCGAGAGCGCGGTCTGGCCGACGCAGACATGGGCCTCGCAGCCGCAGAGGATGAGGTCGTCATCGCCGACGATGGCGTCGATGAAATCAGAGGCGCCGCAGGAATCGAATGTCATCTTGGCGATCGCGGGGGCGGCCTCCGTCAGTTCCGGCACCGTCGGGCCCAGTCCGGCCGGGTTCTGCTCGGTCATCACGATCGGCACCTCCAGAAGCTTCGCCGCCGCGACCAGCTTTGCCGCATTGGCGACGAGGCGCGGCCCGTCATGGATCGCCGGCATCAGGCGCGCCTGGAAATCGATGATGACGAGGCGGGACCGCTTGGCGCTCATCAGGTGCATCGGCATCATCTCCGCAGGAGCCGCTCAAGCTCGGTTTCGACATGGCGCTCCATCAGCACGCGCGGCGACGTGCCGAACATGCGGATGCGCCGCGTATGCGCCAGCAGCAGCACGCCGGAAGCATGGGCGAAGGCGTCGGCCATGATCAAGTCGGCCTGCGCGGCATCGGCGCCAAGCGCCAGCGCCGCCGCGCGGATCGGCGCCAGCGTCGCTTCCAGCGCCTCGTTCAGCGCCTTGTCGCGCTCGCGGCCGAGGCCGTGCGGGCGCATGCCCCCGCGGAACAGATAGAAGCCGAGATCGAGATCGCGCGGGTTAGCGGCGTAGAAGTCAAAGAAGGCCAGCGCCGCGGCGGAGAAGCGTTCCGCCGGCGCCTCGGCAGCGGTGACTGCCGCATCGACAGCCGCCTGCAAGGCAGCGATGGAGCGGCCGAGCACCTCGGCGTAGAGCGCTTCCTTCGAGTCGAAATGGAAATACAGCGCCGCCGGCGTGTAGCCGGCCTCGGCCGCGATCGCCCGCAGCGAGGCGCCGTCCAGCCCCTCGCGCTCGAACACGGCGCGCGCGGCGGTGACGATGCCCTCGCGCTTTGCATCCGTTGCGGCATAGCGACCACGCTTCCGGCCCGCTGCTCCCTCACTCACTCTGGAATGCCTCCAAGCCTCTTGACGAAAATCTAACGCCGTTCGATTTTAACGGCAACAACCTTTCGGGAGGAGGCTAGCATGCTGATGGATGCCGCCGGTTATCGCGAATCCCTGCGCGCCTACCAACCGCGCGTCTTCGTCGGTGGACAACGGGTCGAGAGCGTCGCCGACGAGAAGTTGCTGCTGCCGGGGATCAACGGCATCGGCGTCACCTATGATCTCGCCCATGACGAGGCCTACCGGTCGATCATGACGGCGGTGCAGGGCTCGTCCGGCAAAACCGTCAACCGCATGCTCCATATCGATGCCTCCTCAAGCGACCTGCTCGCCAAGCTCGAGGCGGTCCGCCTGGTCTGCAAGATCTCCGGCTGCGCCCAGCGCTACCTGACGCATGACGCCTTCAACGGCATCCTGCAGGCGACGGTGCGGGCCGACGCCAATCGCGGCACCGACTACACCCAGCGCTTCCTCGCCTATATGCACCGCATCCAGGACGAGGACCTGACCTGCGGCGTCGCCATGACCGACGCCAAGGGCGACCGCTCGCTGCGGCCGGGCCTGCAGGCCAACCGCGATTCCTATGTCCACATCAAGGAGCGCCGGCCGGACGGCATCGTCATCCGCGGCACCAAGGCGATCGTCACCGGAGCTCCTTACGTCCACGAATTTCTGGTCATGCCCTGCCGCACCCACGGCGAGGGTGACGAGGATTTCGCCCTCTGCTGCGCCGTGCCCTGCGATGCCGAAGGGATCACCATCGTCGCGCGCCCGGCCGGGCGGCCGGGCGATCCCGCCGCGAAATTCTCGGCCAAGTATGGCCAGTCGACCGGCGCGGTGATGTTCGACGACGTCTTCGTGCCCTGGGACCGGGTTTTCATGGCTGGCGAGATCGAGGAGGCTGGCTACCTCACCACCAGCTACGCCACCCATCACCGCCATAGCTGCATCGCGGCCCGGGCTGGCTTCGGCGACCTGCTGATCGGCGCCGGCGCGCTGATGGTCGAAGCCAACGGGCTCGATGCCGACAGGCACTCCCATGTCCGCGAGCAGCTGGTCGAATTGATCACCATCACCGAGAGCTTCTTCGCCTGCGGGGTCGCGGCCTCGGTCTATTGCAGCAAGGACGCCTCGGGCGTCGCGATGCCGGACGCAGTTTTCGCCAATATCGGCAAGCTGCTCCTGGCTACCAAGATCTACGACATGCACCGCATCGCCCACTACGTCTCTGGCGGCCTCGTCGTCGCCCTGCCCGGTCCGGATGAGGACCACAATCCCGAGACCTCGGCCTCGCTCGCGGCCGTGCTGACCGGGCGGCCTGACATCCCCTATGAGCAGCGCGCCGAGGTCGCCCGCTTCATCGAGGACCTCACCGTCTCCAAGGAGGCCGGCTGGTATTCGGTGATCTCGCTGCATGGCGGCGGCTCGCCCGAGGCGATGAAGCGCGAGATCTGGCGCAACTACCCGGTGATGGAGAAGGTCGCGCTGGTCGAGAGCCTGCTCGATCGCGGCGTGCTCGCCGACGGGTCGCGCGTTTCGAAGCAGCCGGGCCGCTGCTGCGTCACTGGCTGCGAGGTGCCCGAACGCGCAACAACGCAGGAGGCGGCGGAATGAACGCCCACGCCACTCATCAGGTCCTCAACCAAGCCCGCCCGGCCACTGGCTGGAACGCCTTCACCGGCGACGCGGTGTTGCAGGGCATTGTCGCGCGCGGCGCGCCCTGGGTCGCGGACAAGGCGGCAGCGCTCGGCGCCCGGGCCGGGAATGCCGAGGTCCAGGAGCTCGCCCGCCTCGCCAATCGCCATGGGCCGGAGCTGCGGACCCATGACCGCTACGGCAATCGCATCGACTGGATCGAGTTCCATCCGGCCTGGCACGAGCTGATGGGCCTCGCCTTCGCCCATGAGGTGCCCTCGCTTGCCTGGACGACGAGCGAGCCGAACGGCCATCTCGGCCGCGCCGTCCTGTCCTATCTCTGGAACCAGATCGAGCACGGGACGGGGTGCCCGACCGGCATGACCTATGCCGCCTATCCCGGTCTCGCCCAGCCGGAGTTTTCGCTCTGGCGGCAGAAGATCACCTCGGGCCGCTATGACAAGCGCCCGCTGCCGGTGGCGCAGAAGACGGGCGCCAGCATCGGCTATGCGATGACCGAGAAGCAGGGCGGTTCCGACCTGCGCCAGACCCAGACGACGGCGCGCTTCCTGGAGGAAACGCCGGACGGCCGGGTCTATCTGATCACCGGGCACAAATGGTTCTTCTCGGTGCCGCAATCGGACGGGTTCTTCACCCTGGCGCGGACCGAGAGCGGCGTCTCCTGCCTGTTCTGTCCGGGTTTCCTGCCCGATGGCAGCCGCAACCGCCTGCAGATCCAGCGTCTCAAGGACAAGGCCGGCAACCGCTCCAATGCCTCTTCCGAGGTCGAGTTCCGCGAGTGCCTCGGCTGGCTCGTCGGCGAGGAGGGGGCGGGGATCAAGGAAATCCTCAGCCACGCCCACCTCACCCGGCTCGACTTCGCCGTCGGCTCGGCCGGGCTGATGCGCCAAGCACTGACGCTGGCGCTGAACCACACCCAGTCGCGCCGGGGCTTCGGCTCCTCGCTCGCCGAGCAGCCGATGATGACCAACATCCTCGCTGATCTCGCCATCGACTCGGAAGCCTCGACGCTGATGGCTTTCAGGGTCGCCGCCGCAACCGATGCGATGGAGACGACCGAGCAGGAGCGCCACCTCGCCCGCGTCACCACCCCGCTGGCGAAGTTCTGGAACTGCAAGCGCGCCGCCGCCTTCGTCGTCGAGGCGCTGGAGTGCCATGGCGGCAACGGATTCATCGAGGAGAACCCGATGGCGCGGCTCTATCGCGAGGCACCGCTCAACGCGATCTGGGAGGGCACCTCGAACATGATGTGCATGGACGTGCTGCGCGCCTTCAATCGCGATCCCCGCACCAAGGAGGCCTTCATGACCGAGGTCGGCGCAGCGCGCGGCGCCAATCGCGCCCTCGACCACTGGCTCGACCGGCTCGGCGACGAGGCGGCAAAACCACGCAACGATGACGGCCATGGCCGCCGCCTCGCCAATCTGATGGCCTATGCGCTGCAGGCGTCCGAGCTGAAGAAACACGCCGACGAGGCGGTGTTCGAGAGCTTCTGCCGCTCGCGGCTCGATGCCGACTGGGGCTATGTCTTCGGCACGCTCGATCCGTCGCCGGAGCTGGCGGGGATCGTGCGGCGGGCGACGGTTGCGCAGGTCTGAAACGCGACCATCGCACCTTTCAGGGCAGGTTCTCGCGCAGCACGATCTCGATGCCGGGCCGGGCGGTGCCTTCCGCCGCCGGGCGGCCGGCGCGTAAGTTTGCGAAGATCGCAACGCAGCTCATCAGCGTCGCCAGGGGCTGCTGGGTGATCACCGCGTCCATGGTGCCGTCGACGAGGAGGCCGCGCGTCTCCGGCGTCAAGCCGTGGCCGACGAAGACGACGTCCTGCCGCCCGGCCTCCTTCAGCGCCCGGGCGATGCCCTCCGGGCCGCCGCCGATATTGTAGATGCCGGCGAGGTCTGGGTGTTGGCCGAGCAGCATCCTGGTCTGGCGGTAGTTCTTGGCCTCGTCGTCATGGCCCTCGCGCAGGCCGACGACCTGGATGTCGGGATAGAGTTCCTCGAACAGATGCAGGAAGCCCATTTCGCGCTCCTCATGGGCGCGGTAGCTCAGGCTGCCGGCGATCATCGCCACCTTGGCCCGGCGCGGCCCGATGAAGCGGGCGATGAGCTGGCCGGCGGTGCGTCCGGCGGCGCGGTTGTCGAGGCCGACATAGGCGGCACGGGCGGTGTTGGCGATGTCGGAGATCAGCGTGACGCTCGGCACACCGCGCTCGGCCAGGGCGTCGACCGCCTCGCGCACGGTCGGATGCTCCAGCGCCATGAAGGCGACGCCGTCGACCTCGCGGCCGATTCGCCTGAGCTCATGGGCGAGCAGCTCCGGCTTGAAGCTCTCGATATGCTCGACCCTTGCGCGCATATTGAAGGACGCCAGCTGGTCCTGCGAGCCCGCGATCAGCCGGCCGAGCAGGCCGAGGAAGCGGTTGTTGCCGGCCGGGAGCAGGAAGCCGATTCGCAAAGGCCTGAGCGCACTCGCCGGCAGCGCACCCTCCATGACATAGCCGAGCTCGCCCGCCGCCTTCAGCACGCGCTGTACCGTCGCCGGCCGGACGCCCGGGCGCTGGTTCAGCACCCGGTCGACTGTCGCGGTCGAGACGCCGGCGAGCCGCGCGACGTCCTCGACCCGCGCCATCTGGCGACGGCGCGGCGCGGATTGCTCAGCGTCCTCCGCGAGCTTGAGGGTCGGCACGTTCATTCAATCAAAAACCATCAGAAAATGAGCTTGAAGACCATCAGATGCGATTTCTATGCTGAGCGTCAAGCACTCAAGAGCGATCAAATCGCATCAGGAAGTCCAGGGAGGACATCATGACCGGACCGAGCCGCCGCACGCTCATCAAGGGCCTCGCCGCCGCCCCCGCAGCATCGCTGATCGGCATGCCGATGATCGCGCGCGCCGCCGAGATCGAGCTGAAATACGGCAACAACCTGCCGCTCAGCCACCCGCTCAACATCCGCGCCCAGCAGGCGGCCGAGCGTGTCGCCAAGGAGACCAACGGGCGGGTCGAGATCAAGATCTTCCCGAACAACCAGCTCGGTGGCGACACCGACATGCTGAGCCAGGTCCGCAATGGCGGCATCACCTTCTTCACCCCATCGGCGCTGGTGATCGCGACTTTGGTGCCGGTCGCAGCGATCAATGCGGTCGGCTTCGCCTTCGCCGACTACGACCAGGTCTGGAAGGCGATGGACGGGCCGGTCGGCGCGCATGTCCGCGCCGCGATCGAGAAGGTCAATCTCTATGCCTTCGAGAAGATGTGGGACAACGGCTTCCGCCAGATGACCACCTCGGGCAAGGCGATCGAGCAGGCGGCCGATATGGCCTCGCTCAAGATCCGCGTGCCGGTCTCGCCGCTCTCGATCTCGATGTTCAAGGCGCTCGGCGCGGCGCCTGCGAGCTTGCAGTTCTCCGAGGTCTATTCGGCGCTGCAGACCAAGGTCGTCGACGCGCAGGAGAACCCGCTGCCGATCATCCAGGTCGCCAAGCTCTACGAAGTCCAGAAGAGCTGCGCGGTCTCGAACCATATCTGGGACGGCTTCTGGTTCATCGCCAACGGACGCGCCTGGAAGGGCCTGCCGGCGGACATCCAGAAGATCGTGGCGTCCGCGATCAACGATGCCGGTGTCGCCCAGCGCGGCGACATCAAGAGCCTCAACGATACCGTGCAGGCCGATCTGCAATCGAAGGGGCTTGCCTTCAACAAGACCAATCCCGACAGCTTCCGGGCCAAGCTCCGCGACGGCGGGTTCTACAAGGAATGGCAGGAGCGCTTCGGCGCCGAAGCCTGGAGCCTGCTCGAGGGAGCGGTCGGCAAGCTCGCCTGAGGCTTGCCGGAACCGATACCCCGGGGAAACGCCATGGACGCTCACGCCGCCACTTTGCCGCCGCCGGCCGCGCTGGCGACCGGTTTGGGTCGCCTCGCGGACAGGCTCGACCGTGCCGTCGGCACGGTGGTCGAGCTCACCGCGGCCGTGCTCGTCCTTGCCGAGATCATCATCCTCGGAGCGGGCGTCACGGCCCGCTACGCCTTCCATGCGCCTTTGGTCTGGTCGGACGAGCTCGCCTCGATCCTGTTCCTCTGGCTCTCCATGCTCGGTGCGGTCGTGGCGCTGCGCCGCGGCGAGCACATGCGCATGACCGGGCTCGTCACCCGCGTCGGGCCGCAGGCGCGCCTCCTGCTCGAAGCGCTCGCCATCACCGCGGCGATCGCCTTCCTGGTGATGATCCTGCCCGACGCACTCGAATACGCCGAGGATGAGCGCTTCATCGTCACTCCCGCGCTGGAGATCGCCAATTCCTGGCGCGCCGCGGCGCTGCCGATCGGCATCGTGCTGATGCTGTTCGCCGCCTTCTGCCGGCTGCTGCGCTTCGGCTCCTGGAAGACCGTGGCGCTTGCGGTCGGGGTCACGGTGGCGCTGATCGGCCTGTTCTATCTGGCCGGGCCGGTGCTGAAGCCGCTCGGCAAGCTCAACCTGGTGATCTTCTTCGTCAGCGTCGTCGCGGCCAATGTCTTCGCCGGGGTACCGATCGCCTTCTCCTTCGCGCTCGCCACCTTCGGCTATCTCTCGCTGACGACCTCGACGCCGATGGTGGTGATGGTCGGCCGGCTCGACGAGGGCATGAGCCATCTCATCCTGCTCGCCGTGCCGCTGTTCATCTTCCTGGGCGCGCTGATCGAGATGACCGGCATGGCCCGCGCCATGATCCAGTTCCTGGCCTCGTTGCTCGGCCATGTCCGCGGTGGCCTGTCCTATGTGCTGGTCGGCGCGATGTATCTGGTCTCCGGCATCTCCGGCTCGAAGATCGCAGACATGGCGGCGATCGCGCCGGTGCTGTTCCCGGAGATGCAGAAGCGCGGCGCCAAGCCCGGCGACCTCGTCGCGCTGCTCTCGGCGACGGGCGCGCAGACCGAGACGATCCCGCCCTCGATCGTGCTGATCACCATCGGCTCTGTCACCGGCGTCTCGATCGCGGCACTGTTCACCGGCGGCATGCTGCCGGCCGTCGTGCTCGGCATCGCGCTCTGCTTCGTCGTCTGGTGGCGCAACCGAGGCGAGGATCTCAGCCACGTCACCAAATATTCGAAGCGCGAGATCGGCAGGCTCTGCCTGATCGCGGCGCCGGCCATCGCGCTGCCCTTCGTCATCCGTGCGGCAGTCGTCGAGGGCGTCGCCACCGCGACCGAGGTCTCGACCATCGGCATCGCCTATGCGGTGCTGGCCGGCATCCTGATTTACCGCCAGTTCGACTGGCGCCGGCTCAAGCGCATGCTGGTCGACACGGCCTCGCTCACCGGCGCGATCATCTTCATCATCGGCTGCGCCACGGCGATGGCCTGGGGCCTGACGCAATCGGGCTTCTCGCAGGACCTCGCCAAGGTGATGGCGGCGGTGCCGGGCGGCACCTGGGGTTTTCTCGCCATCTCGATCGTCGCCTTCGTCATCCTCGGCAGCGTGCTCGAGGGCATCCCGGCGATCGTGCTGTTCGGGCCGCTGCTCTTCCCGATCGCCAAGCAGATCGGCGTGCACGAAGTCCACTATTCGATGGTCGTGATCTTCGCGATGGGTATCGGCCTGTTCGCCCCGCCCTTCGGCGTCGGTTATTACGGCGCCTGCGCGATCTCGAAGATCAATCCGGACGAGGGCCTGAAATACATCTGGGCCTATGTCGCGGCCCTTTTAGTCGGCCTCGTCATCGTCGCCGCCGTGCCGTGGTTCTCCATCGGCTTCCTCTAGCGCTCAACCAGACACCGGAAAGCACCCGCCATGAGCCGTCATTTTGGCCAGATCCGTCAGGCCGGCTATGTCGTCCCCGATATCGAGGCGGCGATGGACTATTGGAGTCGGGTGCTCGGCGTCGGGCCGTTCTTCTACAACCCCAAGGTCCCGATCAAAAACTATCGCTACAAGGGTGAGGCCTACGAGCCGCACAACTCGGTGGCGCTCGCCAATTCCGGCCCGCTGCAGATCGAGTTGATCCAGTGCCGTAACGCCGTGCCGTCGATGTACAAGGACTTCACCGATGCCGGCCATAGCGGCCTGCAGCATGTCGCCTACTGGACCTCGGACTATGACGCCGACCTGGAACGGCTGCTGGCCGAGGGTTTCAAGCCGGTGATGTCGGGCGAGGTCGGCGAGCGCGGCCGCTTCATCTATTTCGACACGCATTACCACCCCGGCACGGTGATCGAGCTCTCGGAAGTCGCCGGCCCCAAGGGCGAGATGTTCCGGCTGATCCGCGAGGCGGCGGAGACTTGGGACGGCAAGGACCCGGTCCGTCCCTTCCCCGATCTCAGCAAGCTCTGAGCGCTCATGGCGACCGACCGTTTCACCGCCACCTATCTGATCGAGACGCCGCTTGATCCCCGCAAGGTCGCGGACGTCATGGCCGGCGAGCAGTCGAGCGGCACCTTCACCCGCGTCGCCGGCGAGACCGACGAACTGCGCGACCGCACCCGCGCCGTCGTCGTCGCGGTCGATGAACTGGAGAGCGCCGCCGAGCCGAGCCTGCCCAATGCCTGGCTGGCGCGGAAGGGCGTCGGTGGCCCGTGGCGGCGGGCCCGCATCACGCTCTCCTTCCCGGTCGACAATGTCGGCGCCAACCTGCCGACGCTGGCCTCGATCGTCGCCGGCAACCTGTTCGATCTCGGCGAGGTCACGGGCCTGCGGCTCGAAAGCATGGCCTTGCCCGCTGCCTATCGCCGGCTCTTCCCGCTGCCGACGCGCGGCATCGCCGGCACGCGCCGGGCGACCGGCGTCACTAATGGCCCGATGATCGGCTCGATCATCAAGCCCAATGTCGGCCTGCGCCCCTTCGAGACCGCAGCGTTAGTCGCCCGGCTCTGCGAAGCCGGGCTCGACTTCATCAAGGATGACGAGATCTGCGCCGATCCCGTGCATGCGCCGCTGGCGCAGCGCGTGCCGGCGGTGATGGCGGCGGTGCGCCGCCATCAGGACCGCACCGGCAAGGCGGTGATGGTCGCCTTCAACATCACTGCCGAGACCGATCAGATGCGCCGCCATGCCGAGCTGGTCGAGCGCGAGGGCGGCAGCTGCGTCATGGTCAGCCTGAACTGGTGTGGCTTCTCGGCGGTCGAGACCCTGCGCCGCTCGACCAGCCTTGCCCTGCACGGTCACCGCAACGGCTTTGGCGCGCTCTCGCGCCATCCGCTACTCGGCATCGGTTTCCAAGCCTACCAGACCCTGTGGCGGCTCGCCGGGGTCGACCACATGCATGTGCATGGCTTGCAGGGCAAGTTCGCGCAGGAGGACGAGGAGGTCGTGACCTCGGCTAGGGACTGCGTGACGCCGCTCTCCGAGGGGATCGACGATCGCGTCCTGCCGGCCTTCTCCTCCGGGCAATGGGCCGGCACCGCGCAAGCAACCTGGGATGCGATCGGCCATGACGACCTCCTGTTCATGGCCGGCGGCGGTATCCTCGCCCATCCCGGCGGGCCTGCGGCAGGCGTCGCCAGCATCCGCCAGGCCTGGCAGGCGGTCGCGGCCGACGTGCCGTTGAGCGAGGCTGCGAAGGAGCATGACGAGCTCGCGCAGGCGCTCGCCTTCTTCGGCAAGGGTGGCGGCTGAGCATGGCGAACGAGGCGCCCCGCTACGGCTGGTATGGCGACGACTTTACCGGCGCGACCGATACGCTCGCCACGCTGGCGGAGGCCGGCCAGCGCGCTTTGCTCTTTCTGCGCATCCCGACGCAGGCGCAGCTCGCCAGCGCCGGCCCGCTCGACGCGGTCGGCATTGCCGGCGCGACGCGAGCGATGGCGCCGGAGGACATGGCAAAGGAACTGGACGAGGCCGGGCGCTTCTTTGCGGCTCTCGGCGTCGGCCTGCTGCACTACAAATGCTGCTCGACCTTCGACAGTGCGCCCGAAGTCGGCAGCCTCGGCGCCGCAGCGCGCGCCTTGCGGCCTCACTTCCCCAATCCGCTGCTGCCGGTGATCGGCGGCCAGCCCAATCTCGGGCGCTACTGCCTGTTCGGCAATCTCTTCGCCGCGGCGGGAGCGGGCGGGACGGTCCACCGCATCGACCGCCACCCGACCATGAGCACCCATCCGGTGACGCCGATGGGCGAGGCTGATCTGCGGAAGCATCTTGCGGCTCAGGGACTGGAGCGCGTCGCGCTCGTCGACTACCGCAGCCATGAAGGCGAGAGGGCGGGACAGTCCTTGGACACCGCGCTCGCGGTGGCGTCCGAGGCCGTGCTTTTCGACGTCGCACGCCCGTCTGACCTTGTCGCGATCGGCACTCTGCTGCGCGAGCAGATGAGTGCCGGCCCAATGCTCGCGATCGGCGCGAGCTCGGTAGCGCAGGCTTTTGCCGGCTTCCCGCAGGCAGCCAGGGCCGAGATGCCGAAGCTGGCGCGACCTGCGTCCGGCGGCAATCTGCTCGCACTCGTCGGCAGCCTCTCGCCGGTGACCCGCGCCCAGATCGAGCTCGCCGAGGGGTATGACAGGATTGCGATCGACCCGGCGCGGCTGACCGGCGAGCCCGCTTATCTGGAGGCACTGCGCAATGAGGCGCTCGCCCGCCTCGCCCGGCGCAATGTCATGCTGATCACCGACAAGCCGGTCGGCGCGCCGTCCGAGACCAGCAAGGTCGCGGCTGCGACCGGGGCGCTGCTGCGCGCGATCATGGGCGAGGCACGGCTCGCGCGGCTGGTGGTCGCCGGCGGCGACACCTCGACGCTGGCGATCCGCTCGCTCGACCTCTGGGGCCTGTCCTATCGCTCGCCTTGCACGCCGGGCGCACCGCTCTGCCGCGCCCATAGCGACGATACGAGGCTCGACGGCCTCGATATCGTGCTGAAGGGCGGCCAGATGGGCACGCCCGACTTCTTCAACCGTGTCGCGGAGACAATTTGAGCCGGCCCCGCCTTACGGGCAGACGTAGCCGCCCTGATTGTCGGGCACGCAGCGCGAGCCGTTCGGCAGGTTGAGGGCGCCGGAGCGGTCGCGCCGGACATAGGCGCCGTTGGGCAGGGTGAAGCCGCCGCTCTGATCGGTCTGGACGCGCGTTCCATCCGGCAGCGCCAAGCCGCCGGCGCCATCGCTGACGATCCGCTTGGTCATCACGGTGCCGCCCGGCGCCGGGCCGGCCGGCGGAGCGCCGAAGCGCTGCGGCTGCGAGCAGCCAGCTGCGATGCCTGCCAGACCAACAATTCCGGCCACGATGAATGCGCGTCTCATCCCAATCCGCCTCCTCAATATGCCTTCATCAAATCCGCAGTCTCCAACAAGGCCAGCCCGCGGTCCAGCACGCCGCCGCGTGCGGCGGCAGGATCGACCAGCGATTGTGCCGCTTTCATGACGAGGTGGCCGAGCGTCGACGCATGGCCGGAAGGATTGCCTAGCCGCCCTGTTATCCGCAACAGTTCCATCCGGGACGGAACGGCGAAGGAAATCGAGGCGCATGATCGACTGGACGAAGGGGCGGGCCGAGGCGCAGCAGATCGCTGAGTCCTGGACACGGCAGGGCGGGCCGGGCGGCGCCATCGCGCTGTTCGACCGCGATGGTGTGCGCGAGAGCGCCAGCGGCGGCTTTGCCGTGATCGAGCATCGCTTGCCTTTCACCCCTGATACGCAGAACCGGCTGGCCTCGATCAGCAAGCATATCTGCGCCGCCCTGCTGCTGCGCGAGGGCGTGCCGCTGGAGGAAACGCTCGGCAGCTTCATCCCCGAGTTGCCGGAGGCGCTGGGCGCGGTGCCGCTCGGCCGGGCGCTCGACATGACCGGCGCGCTGCCGGACATGATGGAGGCGCTCTGGCAGCAGGGCACGCCGTTTACCGCAAGCCTGTCCGCCAGCGAGATCTTCGCCGCGGCCTGCCGCCTACCCGGCCTCAACGCCGAGCCCGGCACCGAGATGGCCTATTCGAACACCGGCTGGCGGCTGGCGCAGGCGATCCTCGAGCGCCGAACCGGCAAAAGCGCGGCGCAACTGGTCGAGGATCTGATGGCCCCGGCCGCGCTGCCGATCCGCTTCGTCTTAGACGAGAGCGAGGTCGTCCCCGGCCTCGCCACCGGCTATTGGCATGACGGGCAGGGCTGGCGGCGCGGCTTCTACGGCTTCAACTTCTCGGCTTCTGGCGGCATGGCCGGCAGTGCCGCCGGACTGGCGCGCTGGGCCGCGGGCCTGATGGCCGGGCGGGCGCCCTATGCGGGGCTGCTCGAACGGCTCACCGCGCCGCGCCAGTTCGCTGACGGCAGTGAGAGCGGCTACCGGCTCGGCCTGGTCGCGAGCCGGCTCGGCGGCGTCAAGGTCATCGGACACGGCGGCTCGCTGACCGGCTATCGCAACCATATGCTGATGGTCCCAGAGCTGGGCGTCGGCGTCGTCGTGCTGACCAATCGCGAGGAGGATGCGCTCTGGCCAGCTCTGCGCGTGCTGGCGGCACTCACCGGCGAAGCTTTGCCCGATGATCCGCAAAGCGTTCCGGATGGTCTCTACGCAGCAGAGGGCGGGCCGCTCTGGGCCGAGTTCGCCGGCGGCGCGATCAGCGTCATGGGCGGCTATGAGAAGCTCGTCTCGGACGGCGAAGGCGGGCTGCGTAGCCTGCCGGCCTATCTCGAGGCCAATCTCAAGGCTGAAGCCGACGGCGCACTCGCCGGCAGGATCGGCGGCGTGTCGCGCCGGCTGCTGCCCGTGCCCGCCGATACGGCGCTGGACAAGCGTCTCGTCGGGCGCTGGCGCGATGACCGGCTCGATGTCGAGATCACCATCCGCGCCGACGGCACCGCATCCTGGCCCTGGGCGGGGACGATCGGCCTCGAAACCAAGCTGACGCCGCTGCCCAATGGGCGGGCGCTGGCCGATCTGAAGCACGGCCCCTGGCGACACCGGCCTTGCTTGTGGCTTCAGCCGGACGGGAGCCTGCGCCTTGCAAGCCATCGTTCGCGCATCCTGCACTTCAGCCGCATCGAACCAGAAAGCCGGCCATGATCCGATCCCGCCTCGCTGCCGCGCTCATCGGAGCGACCGCCCTGGTCCTCGCCACCGGGGTGCAGGCGCAGTCGAGCCCGAAAAACGTGCTGCGGGTCGCGCCGCACGCCGACCTCAAGACGCTCGATCCCGTCGCAGCCTCGGTGCTGATCACCCGCATGCACGGGCTGATGATCTACGAGACCCTGTTCGCCTGGGACGCCAAGCTTCAGCCCAAGCCGCAGATGGTCGAGAGCTTCTCGACGGCGGACGACAAGCTGAGCTGGAGCTTCACGCTGCGGCCCGGCCTCAGATTCCATGACGGCCAGCCGGTGACGACGCGTGATGTGATCGCCTCGCTGAAGCGCTGGATGGCGCGCGACACGATCGGCGGCAAGCTCGGCGAGTACACCGAAGGCATGACGGCGGTCGATGACCGGACCTTCCAGCTCAAGCTGAAGAAGCCGATGGCGCTGGTGCCGTTCGCGCTCGGCTCGGCGGTCGGCAATATCCCGGCGATCATGCGCGAGGCCGATGCGGCGAGCGATCCGCTGAAGCCGATCAGCGAGGCGATCGGCTCCGGCCCGTTCAAATTCAATCGCGCGGAATGGCGTAGCGGCGCCAAGGTCGTCTACGACCGCAATCCCGACTACGTGCCGCGCGCGGAGCCTGCAGACGGGCTCGCCGGCGGGCGGGTCGTCAAGGTCGACCGGGTCGAATGGCTGATCATGCCCGACCCGGCGACGGCGGCGGCCGCCCTGCAGACCGGCGAGATCGACATCTGGGAGCAACCGGGCCAGGACCTCGTGCCGATGATCGCGGCGACCAAGGAGGTGAAGGTCGAGCGCTATGCCAGCCTGCCGGACCAGGCGCTGCTGCGGCCCAATCATCTCTATCCGCCCTTCGACAACCCCAAGGCGCGTCTCGCCCTCGCCTATGCCACCGACCAGGCCGAATTCCTGGCGGGCGGCTTCGGTGACGAGGAGTGGTGGCAGCGCTGCAATTCCTATTTCATCTGCGGTGGCCCGAACGGCACGGAGGCTGGCGCCGAGGGTTTCGCCAAGCCCGACCTCGCCAAGGCGAAGCAGCTGCTGGCCGAGAGCGGCTATAAGGGCGAGCCGCTGGCGCTGATGTCGAGCATGGATATCCCGTCGATCGGCCGCATGGCCGAGGTCGCGGCCGACAGCCTGCGCAAGGCCGGCTTCAACATCGACCTGCAGTTCTCCGACTGGGGCACGGTGGCGACGCGGCAGCAGAACCGCAGCGCACCCGGCCGCGCCGGCTGGAACCTGTTCGTCACCACCATTCCCGGCGCGACCATGCAGTCGCCATTGACCAATGTCGGCACCAATATGGCCTGCGAGAAGGCCTGGGCCGGCTGGGCCTGCGATGGCGAGACCGAGAAGCTGCGCGGCGCAGTCGTCGATGCGCCGGACGAGGCCGGTCGCAAGGCCGCGGTCGAGACCTTGCACCGGCACCTCGCCGAGGTTCAGCCCTATCGCGTGCTCGGCCAGTTCGTGCAGCCCTATGCCAGGCGCACCAATGTCGCCGGCGTGCTCGCCGCGCCGGTCATGCTGTTCTGGAATATCGAGAAGCAATGAGGGCGCCCCGGCGCCCTCATATCCTGCGTTTCAATCCTATCGAGGGAGGCCCGTCATGATCCGTTCCCGCCTTGTGGCGACACTTATCGGCACGAGCGCGCTGCTGCTCGCCGTCGGCGCGCAGGCCCAGCCGGCACCGAAGAACGTGCTGCGGGTCGCGCCCCATGCGGATCTGAAAACCCTCGATCCGGTCGCGGCCTCGATCGTCATCACCCGCATGCACGGGCTGATGATCTACGAGACGCTGTTCGCCTGGGACGCCAACCTCCAGCCCAAGCCGCAGATGGTCGAGAGCTTCTCGACCTCGGATGACAAGCTCTCCTGGACCTTCACGCTCAGGCCGGGCCTGAAGTTCCATGACGGCCAGCCGGTGACGACGCGCGATGTCATCGCCTCGCTGACGCGCTGGATGAAGCGCGACACGATCGGCGGCAAGCTCGGCGAATACACCGAAGGCATGGAGGCGAAGGACGATAGGACCTTCGTGCTCAACCTGAAGAAGCCGATGGCGCTGGTGCCGTTCGCGCTCGGCTCGGCCGTCGGTCAGATCCCGGTGATCATGCGCGAAGCCGATGCCGCGACCGACCCGATGAAGCCAGTGACGGAGACGATCGGCTCCGGCCCGTTCAAGTTCAACCGGGCGGAATGGCGCAGCGGCGCGAAGGTCGTCTACGACAAGAACCCGGATTATGTGCCGCGCTCGGAGCCGGCCGACGGCCTCGCCGGCGGGCGGGTGGTCAAGGTCGACCGCGTCGAGTGGATGATCATGCCGGATGCTGCGACGGCAGCCGCGGCAATCCAGACTGGCGAGATCGACATCTGGGAGCAGCCCAGCCAGGACCTGATCCCGGTGGTCGCGGCGGCGAAGGAGGTCAAGGTCGAGCGCTACTCCAACCTCGCCAACCAGGTGATGCTGCGGCCGAACAGCCTGCATCCGCCCTTCAACAACCCGAAGGCGCGGCTTGCACTCGCCTACGCCACCGATCAGGCCGAGTTCCTGGCCGGCGGCTTCGGCGACGAGGAATGGTGGAAGCGCTGCGCCGCCTATTTCATCTGCGGTGCGCCCAACGGCACGGAGGCCGGCACCGAAGCTTACGCCAAGCCCGACATCGAGAAGGCGAAACAGCTCCTCGCGGAAGCCGGCTACAAGGGCGAGAAGCTGGTGCTGACCACCAGCAACGACATCGCCGCGATCGGCCGGATGGCCGAGGTCGCCGCCTCCCAGCTCAAGAAGGCCGGGGTCAATATCGACGTCCAGTTCTCCGACTGGGGCACCGTCACCACCCGCCAGCAGAACAAGAGCCCGCCGGACCAGGGCGGCTGGAACCTGTTCGTGACCTACGCCTCGGGCGCGACCATGCAATCACCGATGACCAATATCGGCACCAACATGGCCTGCGAGAAAGCCTGGGCCGGCTGGCCCTGCGACGCCGAAGCCGAAAAGCTGCGCGGCGCGGTGGTCGATGCGCCTGACGATGCCGCGCGCAAGGCGGCGGTCGAGGCGCTGCACAAGCGGCTCGCCGAGATGCAGCCCTATCGCGTGCTTGGTCAGTTCGACCAGCCCTATGCCAGGCGCGCCAATGTCTCGGGCGTGCTGGCGGCACCGGTCATGCTGTTCTGGAACGTCGAGAAGAAGTGAACCCCGCGCGGCGTTAACCGGTTCCTGACCGATTGCGGACGAGACTCACGGAAACGATTCGCCTTCCTAGTCTCGTGAGACGCGTAATGGGTCAGGTCCTGATGGGTCAGGTTTTGCAGTTCCGTTTGAAGCCGGCGCCCGTCGCGCATGACGGCGACGCGCTCGACCTCATGTCGGCGATCGATTTCGCCTTGCGTGACCTCGCCGACATCACGCCGCATATCCTGCACGAGCCCAGCCGCGAGCAGGCGCGGCAATGTCGGGAGATGCTGCAGGACGCCTTCGACGCGGCGCTGCGGGCCGGCTGAGTTCAGTCGCGCCTGACGTCGACGACATCGCCCTCGTCGTTGATGACGACGCGAATGTCATCGCCGTCATCGTCAGTGCCCGAGACGATCCAGACGCCGCGACGGTGTTGGATGTCATCGAGATCGACCAGACCGCGGCGGCGGGCGATACGCACGGCATCCCGCTGGGTGATGCCGTAGTCTTCGTCCTCATCGTCATAACCCGGCGCTGATGGCCGGGGCTGACGTGTCGGTGGCGATACGACATCAGGATACGGTATGGCCGCCGGCGGCGCACCGGCCCCATCGCCCAAGCCCTGTGCAATAGCCGGTGCGGTCGGAGCGAGGCCGAGGCAGGCGGCCAGGACGAAGCGACGGGTCAGCATGCCAGTCTCCAGTGCAGCTCCGCCTTTGGTGAGCTGCGATTGGGTCGGAAACGGGTCAGGATTGCGGGCGAAACTTGCCGGTGGCAGCCATCGGACGCGGGGCAAAGGAGACATCGCGCATGCAGCCAGCCTGGGCGATCGGCCTGATGACCGGAACGGTCCTCGACGGCAATATCGACATCGCCGCGATCTGCACGGACGGCGCTGCCGTCGCCGAGTTCGGGCCGTGGCGGCTCTCGCCCTATCGCCAGGAGGTCCGCGACCTGCTGGCGGAAGCGGTTCAGGCCGCACTCGGCTGGCGCTTCGAAGGGCCGGAGCCGGCGATCTTCGCCGAGGCCGAGCGCGCCCTGACGCTGGCGCAAGGCGAGGCCGTCGCCGAGTTTCTCGCCACCGAGGGGATGGCCGCGAGCGAGGTCGCGGCCATCGGCTTCCACGGCCAGACCGTGCTGCATCGCGCGCCGACCAGGGAGCGCAAGGGCAACACCCGCCAGCTCGGCGACGGGGCCTTGATGGCGCAGCAGCTCGGCATCGACGTTGTCTACGATTTCCGTACCGCGGATGTCCGCGCCGGCGGCCAGGGCGCGCCGCTGGTCGCGAGCTATCATGCCGCGCTGATGCGCAGCATCGGAGCCGGGCAGGAGACCGCCGTTCTCAATCTCGGCGGCGTCGGCAATCTCAGCGCCTTCGCCGACCCCGAACGCGTCCTGGCCTTTGATACCGGCCCCGGTAATGCGCCGCTCAACGACTGGATCAAGCAGCACGGCAAGGGCGAGATGGACCGCGACGGCGCCTTCTCACTGGCCGGCACGGTCGACGAGGAGAGGCTCGCGCGCCTGCTCGAGCATCGCTACCTGTTCGCGCCCTATCCGAAATCGCTCGATCGCTACGATTTCACCGCCGCCATGGTCGACGGGCTCTCTTTCGCGGACGGGGCGGCGACGCTGACCGCCTTCACCGCCGGTGCTGTGGGGCGCGGGCTCGACCTTCTGCCGGTCAGACCGCAAAGGCTGATCGTCTGCGGCGGCGGGCGGCGCAATCCGGCGATCATGGCGGCGCTGAACAAACGTACCGGCGCCGAGGCGATTCCGGCCGAGGCCGTCGGCTGGCGCGGCGATGCGATCGAAGCGGAATGCTTCGCCTTCCTCGCCATGCGCCGCAAGGCCGGTCTGCCGATCTCGTTCCCGCTGACGACCGGTGTGGCGGAGCCGATGACGGGCGGTCTGATCGCGCCGGGCCGTTGACGCCGCGCGCCGGCGAGGGTTCAAGGACGGCATGAGCAAGTTCGCCTTCGAGCCCCTCGCCATCCCAGCCGTCATACTGATCAGGCCGAAGAAGTTCGGCGATGCGCGCGGCTACTTCATGGAGACCTATAGCGCCGAGGCCTTCGCGGCGGCCGGCATCGACGCCGTCTTCGTCCAGGACAACCAGTCGCTCTCGGCGACGCGCGGCGTCATGCGCGGCCTGCATTTCCAGGCGCCTCCGGTACCGCAGGCCAAGCTGGTGCGGGTGCTGAAGGGCGTGATCTTCGACGTCGCGGTCGACATCCGCCTGGGATCGCCGAGCTATGGCAGATGGTGCGCGGCGACGCTCACCGCTGACGGCGCCGAACAGCTCTTCGTGCCGCGCGGCTTCGCCCATGGCTTCTGCACGCTCGAACCGAACACCGAGGTCGTCTACAAGGTCGACGGCCCCTATGCGCCGCAGACCGAAGGCGGTATCGCCTGGAACGATCCCACGCTTGCGATCGACTGGCCGATCACGGCGGCCGAGGCGCAGCTCTCCGGCAAGGACACCGTCCTGCCCGGCTTTGCCGAATTCGCCAGCCCGTTCCGCTACGAGGCCCGGCCGTGAAGCGCTATCTCGTCACCGGCGGGGCCGGTTTCATCGGCTCGGCCGTGGTGCGACACCTGATCCGGCAGACACCGCATCAGGTCCTGATCGTCGACAAGCTGACCTATGCCGGCAATCGCGACAATCTCGAACCGGTCTCGAACGATCCGCGACTGACCTTCCTGCAAGCTGACATCGGCGACCAGTCTGCGATGCAGCAGGCCTTTGCCGAGTTTGCGCCCGATATCGTCATGCACCTTGCCGCCGAGAGCCATGTCGACCGCTCGATCGAGGGCCCGGCCGCCTTCATCGAGACCAATATCGTCGGCTCCTTCGTGCTGCTGCAGGAAGCGTTGCGGCACTGGCGCGCGCTGCCGTCGGCTGAGCAGGGCGGCTTCCGCTTCCACCAGATCTCGACCGACGAGGTCTTCGGCTCACTCGGCGAGGACGGGCTGTTCAGCGAGACCTCGCCCTATCAGCCAAACTCACCTTATTCGGCCTCGAAGGCGGCTTCCGACCATCTGGCGCGGGCCTGGCACCATACCTATGGGCTGCCGGTCGTGCTCTCGAACTGCTCGAACAATTACGGGCCCTATCACTTCCCCGAGAAGCTGATCCCGCTGATGATCCTCAACGCGCTCGAGGGCAAGGAGCTGCCGGTCTATGGCTCCGGCGCCAATGTCCGCGACTGGCTGCATGTCGAGGATCACGCGCGGGCGCTCGCGCTGATCGCCGAGCGCGGCCGGATCGGCGAGAGCTACAATGTCGGCGGCTCGGCCGAACGCAGCAACCTTGAGGTGGTCGAGGCGATCTGCGCGCTGATGGACGAACTCGCGCCCGATGCCGCGATCGGCCCGCGCGGAAAGCTGATCCGCTTCGTCGCCGATCGGCCAGGCCACGACCAGCGTTATGCGATCGATGCCTCCAAGATCGAACGCGAGCTCGGCTGGCGGCCACAGGAAAGCTTCGAAAGCGGGCTGCGCAGCACCGTCGCCTGGTATCTGGAGAACCGCGACTGGTGGGGCCGGATCCGCTCGGGCGTCTATCGCGGCGAGCGGCTGGGCGCAGGTTGAAGCCTGCGACTTCGCGCCGCTATCACCCGCTTGTCATTGGCTTTTCGCAGCGGAAGCGGGCATCTGGTGGGCATGATCGCGACGAGCCTTCCGCGCCGGACCGCACTCCGGCTGTTGCAGCGCGCCTCATTGGCGCTCGCCCTGCTGGCGCCTGCGCCGCTGCTCGCCGCCGAATCCGCCGCCGTGACCTCGCCGCGCGTCACAGCCACTCTGCTGTCGAGCCGCGATGCTGTCGCGCCCGGCGAGCGCTTTCAGGTCGCCCTGACCCAGAAGCTCGCACCAGGCTGGCACAGCTACTGGCAGAACCCCGGCGATTCCGGCGAGGCGACCAGGATCGAGTGGACGCTGCCGGAGGGCGTCAGCGCCGGCGCGATCCAGTGGCCGGCGCCGAAGGCGATCCGGGTCGAGCCGCTCGTCAATTTCGGCTTCGAGGACAATGTCCTGCTGCCGGTCGAGATCACCGTTCCGGCCAGTGCCAAGCCGGGCGAGACGCTGACGCTCTCGGCCAAGGCGACCTGGCTGGTCTGCGAGAAGATCTGTATTCCCGAGGAAGGCGCTTTCGCGCTCGATCTGCCGATCGCCGCGACTGGCGCGATCGATACTGCCGCGCAGGCGCAGATCGATCAGGCCATCGCCGCCCTGCCGAAGCCGGCCGGCTTCACCGCCAAGCTGACGGCGAAGGGCGAGGACAAGCTCGCGCTGACCCTGCCCGGCCTGCCGGCCGGCGCCAGCAATGTCCGCTTCTTCCCCATCCTGGACACGCTGATCGAGCACGCTGCGGCACAGCCGGTCGATAACGGCGCGCTCACCCTCACACGCTCAACCGCCTTCAAGGTCGGAGCGCCGACGACCGACGGCGTCCTGACCTTCGACGACAACGGCACCAGGCGCGCGCTCGCGCTCAGCGCCGAGGTGGAGCCGGCCCTGCTGCTGGCTGCGGCGGCCCCGGCGCAGGTGCCGGCCAAGGTGACGCTGCCGCCGCCTCCGGCCGAGGACCTGACGCTCCTTCTGGCGCTGGCCTTCGCCTTTGCCGGCGGTTTGATCCTCAACCTGATGCCCTGCGTGCTGCCGGTGCTGTTCATCAAGGCGCTCGGCTTCGCCCAGGTGGCGCAGGCCAGCCGCAGCGAAGTGCGTCAGCAGGGCCTGTTCTTCCTTGCCGGCGTGCTCGCGACCTTCTTCGTGCTGGCGTCGCTGGTGATCGCACTCGGCGCCGGCTGGGGCTTCCAGTTGCAGTCGCCGCCGTTGGTCATCCTGCTCGCCGTGCTGATGACGCTGATCGGCTTCAACCTGATCGGCGCCTTCGAGATCGGCGGCCGCCTGCAAGGCGTCGGCGACGGGCTCGCCAGCCGCAGCGGCCCGGTCGGCGCCTTCATGACCGGCGCGCTCGCCGTGGTGGTGGCAACACCCTGCACCGCCCCGTTCATGGGCGCGGCGATGGGCTATGCGCTGACGCAGCCTCCGGCTGCGGCGCTGTCGATCTTCATGGCGCTGGCGCTCGGCTTCGCCGCGCCGGTGGTCGCGCTCTCCTTCGCGCCCGGGCTGCTGCGCCTGCTTCCCAAACCCGGCCGCTGGATGATCGTGCTGAAGCAGGCCTTCGCCTTCCCGATGTTCGCGACCGCGATCTGGCTGATCTGGGTCGCGACCATGCAGGCCGGCGCCGATGGCGCGCTCGCCGCGCTCGTCGCGATCCTCGTCGCCGGGTTCGCGCTCTGGCTGATCGGCGTGACGCGCGGCAGCGGCCGTGCCCTGCGCGCCGTCGCAGCTGCGGCAGCCCTCCTGCTCGTCGGCGCGGCCTCGGCCTTCGTCATCGAGAGCGCGACGCCCTCGGCTCAACCGACTGCTCAGGCCGGGACCGATGCGCCGGGCGTCTGGTCGCCAGCGCGGGTCGCAGAATTGCAGGCGCAGGGCAAGCCGGTCTTCGTCAATTTCACCGCCGCCTGGTGCATCACCTGCCTCGCCAATGACCGGGTGGCGCTGTCGCGGCAGGAGGTGAAGGAGGCTTTTGCCAAGCTCGGCGTCGCCTATCTCAAGGCCGACTGGACCAATCGCGACCCGGTGATCGCCGCAACGCTGACCGAATACGGCCGCGCCGGCGTGCCGCTCTATCTGTTCTATCCGGGAACGAAGGGCGCGCAGGCGGAGGTGCTGCCGCAATTGCTGACCCCCGAGACCGTGGTGAGCGCCGCTCAGCGCGCCGCCGGCAAAGAGGTGAAGACTGCCACCGCACAATAGAGCACTGCCCACGCCAACCCATCTGCCGCCGAATGGAGACAGAGATGACAGACGTGACCAGACAGAGTTTCATCGCCGGCCTCACCGCAATCGCACTGAGCCTCGGCTCAGGCGCCGCCTTCGCCCAGAGCGCTGCGAAACCCGGCGCCAAGGCGCCCGATTTCTCGGTCGTCGATGTCGACGGCAAGCTGCAGAAGCTCTCGGACTATGCCGGCAAGACGGTGATCCTTGAATGGACCAACCATGACTGTCCCTATGTCCGGAAGCACTACAACAGCGCCACCATGCAGACCCTGCAGAAGGACATGGCCAAGGACGGCATCGTCTGGCTTTCGGTGATCTCCTCGCCCGTCGGCGAGCAGGGTCATGTCGACGCCGCCAAGGCCAAGGAGCTGACCAAGACGCGCGACGCCGCGCCAGCCTCGATCCTGCTCGACCCGAAGAGCCAGCTCGCACGCGCCTATGGCGCCCAGACGACGCCGCACATGTACATCATCGATCCCAAGGGCACGCTCGCCTATGCCGGCGCGATCGACGACAAGCCCTCGTCGAGCGCCTCGAGCCTCACCGGCGCCAAGAGCTATGTCCGCCAGGCGGTCGCCGAGCTCAAAGCCGGCAAAGCCGTCTCCGAGCCGGCGACCAAGGCCTATGGCTGCGTCGTCAAATACGCGCCGGTGAGCTGAGCTTCCCCGTCTTTCGCGGGGAAGCCACGGGTCAGTCCTTGTGCGGCTTGGCCGTGACGGCGCCGCTGATCGGATCGATCCGGACCTTGACGCGGAGGCCGTCCTTGGTGGCTCGCGCCTCCCAGGCGCCGTCGTCGGCTTCTATCTTCGTGACGTCGCGGTAGCCGGCTTCGGTCAGGCGCTGCGACGCCTTGTCGAGCGGCATCCAGTCCGCACCCGGGCGGTCTTCGGCCAGGGCAGATGCCGACCCGCCGGCCAGAAGGGCAGCCGCGAGCAGGATGGTTGTCGTCTTCATCGATCATCTCCGTCGTTGTGGGTGACGGGATGCTTCTGGCAGAAGAGGGACACGCCGCGCTGACACCGCCTGTCAGCGTATTGTCAGGGAGGAAGGCGTAGAGGCTGCCGATGCTCCGTGTCCTGCTTCTGCTGCTGTGCCTGTCGCCGGCCTGGCCCGGACCGGTCTTCGCCGATTCCGAGCAGGACGAAGCCAAGTCCGCCCTGGAGAGGGGCGAGATCAAGCCGCTCGACCGGGTCCTGGCCGCGGTGCGGGCGGCGGTCCCCGGCGACGTCGTCGCGGTCAAGCTCGAGCGGAAGAAGAAGACCTGGATCTATGAGCTCAAGGTCCTGACGCCGGCGGGCAAGCGCCGCGAGGTCAAGATCGATGCGGCCTCGCTGGCGATCGTGGATGCCGATGACGACGATGATGATTGAGGCGCGGCCATGCGCATCCTGATCGTCGAGGACGAACCGCGCATCGCCGCCGACATCAAGACCGGCCTCGAACGGGGCGGCTATGTCGCCGACGTCGTCGGGGACGGCGAGACGGCCTGGTTCCAGGCCGAGGTCGAGAGCTATGACGCGATGGTGCTCGATCTCGGCCTGCCGCGGCTCGACGGCCTCACCGTCCTGCGTCGGCTGCGGGCAGCGGACCGGACACTCCCCGTGCTCATCCTGACGGCGCGTGATGGCTGGCGCGAGCGCGTCGACGGCATCGATGCGGGGGCGGACGACTACCTGACCAAGCCCTTCCATATGGAGGAGCTGCTGGCCCGCCTCAGGGCGATCCTGCGGCGCGCGGCGGGCCAGGCTTCGCCGGTCCTCAAGGCAGGGCCGCTCGAGCTCGACACCCGGACCCGCGACGTCAGCATCGCCGGCCGCCTGGTGAGCCTGACGGCGCTGGAATATCGCCTCCTCGCCTATCTCCTGCATCGCCAGGGCCAGGTCGTGCCGCCGACCGAACTGCTCGACCATCTCTATGACGGGGCCAGCGAGCGCGAGCCCAACGCGATCGAGGCGATCCTGACCCGACTGCGGCGCAAGCTCGGCGCCCCCGTCATCGAGACGCGGCGCGGCCATGGCTATCTCGTCGCGGCCGACGGCGCCGTCTCGTGAGGACCGGCTCGCTTCGCCTGCGGCTGGCATTGTCGGCGACCGCGCTGATCGCGCTGGCGCTGGCCCTGGCGGGCGCCGGCCTCGTCGTGATCTTCGATCGTATGCTCGATGCCCGCACGGCGGAGGAGCTCGACCTCACCGCCAAATATCTCGCCGGCCAGGCCGTGGTCGCGCCC
This sequence comes from Rhizobiales bacterium 2SD, assembly GCA_005502805.1. Lineage (GTDB taxonomy): Bacteria > Pseudomonadota > Alphaproteobacteria > Rhizobiales > Beijerinckiaceae > Allobosea. The sequence goes on from SCMY01000009.1 coordinate 195,666, forward strand.
GACGGCGCGCTCACGCTCGCGGCGTCACCGCCCGATGCGCGCTTCGCGACTCCGTATGGCGGGCTCTACTGGCAGATCGCAGCCGGCACCGGCGGCGAATTGCGCTCGCGTTCGCTCTGGGACCGGCGGCTCGCCACGGACGCCGTCGCGAAGCCCGAGCCGGGCCGGGCCTTCGATCTCGCCGGCCCGAACGAGCAGCGGCTAATCGCCGTCTCGCGGCCCATCGTGATCGGGCGCGCAGGCCGGGAGACGCCGTTGCAGGTCGTGGTCGCGATGGATCGAAGCAATCTCGCTGCCACGCGCGACGGGTTCCTGCGCCTGCTCGTGCCCTCGCTGATGGCGCTGGGCCTCGTCCTCACCGCAGCCATGGCCGTCTTCGTACAGCGGGCCCTGGCGCCGTTCCGCACCCTGCAGGCGGATCTGACGGCCATCCACGAGGGACGGGCGAGCACGTTGCCGGCACGCTTCCCAGCCGAGGTGCAGCCGCTGGTGGACGACCTCAACCGCCTCATCGATGCGCAGGAACGGGCGCTGCTGAAAGCGAGGACGCAGGCCGGCGACATGGCTCACGGCCTCAAGACCCCACTCGCGATCCTGACGGCCCTCGCCCGCCGGACGACGGAGGTGGAGCCGGAGATCGCCCGCGAGGTCGAGGAGCAGGCGGTGGCGATGAGCCGGCAGGTCGAGCGTGCGCTCGCGCGGGCGCGGATCGTGGCCTCGCGCGACTTGCGCCGGCGTTCTTGCCGGGTGGCTCCGGTGGTCGCGAAGCTCGTCGCCACGCTGCAACGCCTGCCGGATGGCGATTCCCTGGCCTGGGCGGTCGCCGTGCCGACGGAGCTGAGCTATCCCGGCGAGGAGGGCGACCTCACCGAGATGCTGGGCAATCTCCTCGACAATGCGCGCAAATGGGCCCATCGCCGGATCGCGGTCGAGGCGTTCGCTGGCGAAGCCGGGAAGGTGCTGTGGATCGAGGACGACGGGCCCGGCATGAGCGAAGCGGCGATGTCGCGGATCGGGCGCGGCCTGCGCTGGGACGAGACGACGCCGGGGACCGGCTTCGGCATCGCGATCGCGGCCGACATCGCCGAGGAAACCCGCGCGACGCTGACGCTGAGCCGCTCGCCGCTCGGCGGTCTGCGTGCCGAGCTGGCATGGCCGCGAATGGCGTAAGCGGGGCTCCCGCGCCTCAGGCCTTCCCGAGCCTGACGCCGCTCTCGGCATGGAAGACGTGGACCTTGTCGGGATCGACGGAGATCCAGAGCCGGCCGGCTTGCGCCGCCACGTCGCCGGTCGCCGCCTGCATCACGAAGGGCTTGCCCGCGAGCTGGCCGTGGAAGAGCTGGGTCGCGCCGAGCTCCTCGATGAACTCGACGTCGAAGGGCAGCGAACCGGCCGCACCCTCCGAGGCGATCTCGATGTCCTCGGGCCTCAAGCCCACCTCGACCGCGGTGCCGGTGGCCAGGTCCTCGCGCAGGTCACGCGCCTGCAGCAGGGCGTCGCCGAGCGCGATGATCCCGTGCCCATCGACCTTGGCGGGCAGCAGGTTCATCGGCGGCGAGCCGATGAAGGTCGCGACGAAGCGGCTCGCCGGCTTGCGATAGACTTCCGAGGGCACGCCGATCTGCTCGACCTGGCCGCCATTCATCACCACCAGCTTGTCGGAGAGCGTCATCGCCTCGACCTGGTCGTGGGTGACGTAGATCGCGGTGACGCCGAGCGCGCGCTGCAGCTTCTTGATCTCGACGCGCATCTGCACGCGCAGCTTGGCATCGAGATTGGAGAGCGGCTCGTCGAACAGGAAGACCTGCGGCTTGCGCACGATGGCGCGGCCCATGGCGACGCGCTGGCGCTGGCCGCCGGAGAGCTGGCGCGGGCGGCGCTGCAGGAAGGGCTCGATCGCGAGGATGCGCGCCGCTTCCTGCACGCGCTTGTCGATCTCGTCCTTGGGCGTGCCGCGATTGCGCAGGCCATAGGCCATGTTGTCGTAGACGCTCATATGCGGATAGAGCGCGTAATTCTGGAAGACCATGGCGATGTCGCGGTCGGCCGGCTCGACCTGGTTGACGACGCGACTGCCGATCGCGACCTCGCCGGCCGAGATCGTCTCCAGCCCGGCGACCATGCGCAGCAAGGTCGACTTGCCGCAGCCGGAGGGGCCGACGAGGACGCAGAAGCCGCCATCGGGGATGTCGAAGGAGACGCCCTTCACCGCCTCGACGCCGCCGGCATAGATCTTCTTGACGTTGTTGAGCGTGACCTGAGCCATTGGCGGGCTACTTCTCTGTCTCGACGAGGCCCTTCACGAAGAGCCTCTGCATGGCGATGACGACGAAGACCGGGGGCAGCATGGCAAGCATGGCGGTGGCCATGGCGAGCTGCCATTCGGTCAGGGCGTCGGAGGTGGTGATCATCTTGCGGATGCCGATCACGATGGTCTGCATCGAGTCCTTGGTCGTGATCAGCAGCGGCCAAAGATACTGGTTCCAGCCATAGATGAACTGGATGACGAACAGCGCCGCGATCGTCGTCAGCGAGAGCGGCAGCACCGTGTCCTTGAAGAACTTGAACGGGCCGGCGCCGTCGATCTTCGAAGCTTCGAGCAGTTCGTCCGGAATGGTCATGAAAAACTGCCGGAACAGCAAAGTGCCGGTGGCCGAGGCGATCAAGGGCACGGCGAGGCCCTGATAGCTGTCGAGCATGCCGAGATCGGAAACGATCTTGAAGGTCGGGAAGATGCGGACCTCGACCGGCAGCATCAGCGTGACGAAGATGATCCAGAACGCCGCCATCCGGAACGGGAAGCGGTAATAGACGATGGCGTAGGCCGAGAGCACCGAGATGAAGATCTTCCCGAGCGCGATCGTCATCGCCATCACGAAGGAGTTGAGCATCATGCTCGCCACCGGCTCGCGGGTGGAGCCCGACGTGCCGACGAAGAGGATGCGATAGTAGTTGTCGAAGAAGTGCGGGCCCGGATAGAGCGGCAATTGCCCGTTGATGATGGTGGCGTTGTCCCAGGTCGAGGCGACGAAGGTCAGCCAGACCGGGAAGGCGACGATCAGCACGCCGATCGTCAGGATGACATAGGCGATCGCATCGCCCAGACGGCGGTCCTCGACCATCAGCCCTGCCCTCCCCGGTCGCTCAAAAGTCTCGCCAGCGCATCCGCCGAGGCATCGAGGAAGGCCTTGCCCTTCTCCGCCGTCGCCTTGCGGGCATCGCCGATCACGCCGGTCTCAGTCATCTCGCGGAAGGGCTTGTACTGGCCGACCGTCGGGCGGGTCAGCGCGGTCAGCTCGGCTCCCAGCATGCCGAAGGCTTCCGGCAAACGGTCCTGTCGAACCGTCTCCGGCGCCAGCACCATCATCATCGAGGTCTCGACCTCGCAGGCGTGCAACACGCTGACCTGATCGTCCATGAACGGCGCCATCGCCTCCTGCGCCAGCAGGAAATAGGTGGTGGCACGGACCTGGAGCGAGGTCTCCCTGGCGAAGTCCGGCAGGAAGGCGGCGAGCGCGGCGATGTTGCCGCCATGGCCGTTGACGATGACGACGCGGTGGAAGCCGTGGCGCTCCAGGCTCTTCAGCAGCGCGAGCAGCACCGCGCGATAGGTCGGGATGTCGAAGGTGAAGGTGCCGCCGAAGGCCATATGGTGCTCGGCCATGCCGCACCACAGCGTCGGTGCGACGACGACTTCGACACCTTCGGCACGCTCGGCTGCGAGCTTGCAGACGCCGCCGCACAGGATGGTGTCGACGCCGACGGGCAGATGCGGGCCGTGCTGCTCCATCGAGGCGACCGGCAGCACGACGACGGCATCGCGCGCCGCCTTCTCGCGCAGTTCCTCGGCGGTGAGATCCTGCCAGAGCACCGAGGTCATGGCCGCGCCTTCAGCATCGGGTGGAAGAAGAGCTCCGCCAGGGTCTGCGCGACCCAGGGCGCCCGGGCGGCGGCCTCGCCCTCGTTGATCGCGATCATCGGCGTGTAGCTGAGAACCTTATAGGGCCCGTCCTTGCGCATCTCGAACAGCGAGCCGGCGGTCAAGGATCGCAGGACGAGGGTCAGGTCGCGGTTCTTCAGGCTGCCTGTCGGCTGCGAGATGCCGAAGCGGACATGGAGGATGCTGAAGATATCGAGGCCCTCCTCGGAGGCGCGACGGTCGAGCGTCACGTCGTCGGATGAGGTCGGCACCGCGACGAAGGCGATCTTCGCGGCGTCGGCCTGCTTGCGCATCTCGCCGATCAATAGCTTGCAGATCCGGTCGGCCCAGGCCAGCTCCGTGCCCGGGCCGCAATTCAGCACCACGCCCTTCCAGGCGTCGATCACCCGGCCCTGCGCCGACGCCAGCGCCGGCACGAGGCAGAGGCCCACAAGCGCCGCGAAGCCGAGGGGACGGCGCCACCGCATCAGTAGGTCACCTTGCGCTCGATGAAGCGGAACTGGAAGGCCGTCATGGCGATGACCATGGCGAGCAGGATCACGGACTGCGCCGCCGACCCGCCGAGATTGGTGCCGCCCTTGCCGTCGGAATAGACCTTGTAGACCAGCGTCTCCGTCGCACCCGAGGGGCCGCCGCCGCTCACCGTGTCGATGATGCCGAAGGTGTCGAAGAAGACGTAGACGAGGTTGACGACGAGCAGGAAGAAGGTCGTCGGCGAAAGCAGCGGGAAGACGATGGTCCAGAAGCGCCGCATCGGCCGGGCGCCGTCGATCACCGCCGCCTCGATCACGCTCTTCGGGATCGACTGCAGGCCGGCGAGGAAGAACAGGAAGTTGTAGGAGATCTGCTTCCAGGTCGCCGCGAGGATGACCAGCGTCATCGCGTCATTGCCGTTGAGGCGCGGGTTCCAGTTGACGCCGAGCGACTGCAGCCCGCGGGCGAGCATGCCGAGCGAGGGGTCGAACATGAAGATCCAGAGCACGCCGGCGATGGCGGGCGCGACGGCATAGGGCCAGATCAGCAGGGTTTTGTAGACCTCGGCGCCGCGGATCTGCCGGTCGGCCATCACCGCGAAGAGCAGCGCCAGCGAAAGCGAGAACAAGGCGACGAAGAACGAGAAAATCCCGGTGTTGATCAGCGCCTTGTAATATTCGGGCTTGGCGAACAGGTCGCGATAGTTCTCGAACCAGACGAACTCGGTCGAGATGCCGAAGGCGTCCTGCAGCAGGAAGCTCTGCCAGACCGCCTGGCTCGCCGGCCAGTAGAAGAAGACGACCGTGATCATGAGCTGCGGCAGGAGCAGCAGCAGCGGGATCGTCAGCCCCTTGAAGTGAGCGTATTTCTGCATCGGCCAGCCCGGCGGCAAGGAAGGCCGGGACAAACGTCCCGGCCTTCGATCAGTCTTGTCTTATTTGGCGGTGCGCTCGAACTGGCGCAGCGCCTGGTTGCCACGGTCATTGGCCGCATCGAGCGCCGCCTTCGGCGTCTTCTGGCCGTTCAGGGCCGCCTCGATCTCCTCCGACCAGATGTCGCGGATCTGGACCAGGCCGCCGAAGCGGACGCCGCGGGAGTTGTCGGTCGGCTCCTTGTTGTTGAGCTCGAGCAACGGGGTCTCGAGATAGGGGTTCTGCTTGTAGAAGCCCGACGCCTTGACCTTCTCATAGGCCGCCTTGGTGATCGGCAGATAGCCCGACTCGGTGTGCAGCTTCACCTGCCGGTCGACGTCGGAGAGGAAGGTGAAGAACTTGGCGACGCCCTTGTACTCGTCGGCCTTCTTGCCGCCCATGACCCAGAGCGAGGCGCCGCCGATGATCGAGTTCTGCGGGGCGCCGGCGACATCCGGATAATACGGCATCGGCGCGTTCGACCAGTCGAACTTGGCGTTGGCCTTGACGTTGCCGAAGAAGGCCGAGGAGGTCAGGAACAGCGGGCATTCGCCCGAGGTGAAGCGGCCCTCGCCGGTGTTGGTGCGGCCGGAATAGGAGAACACGCCTTCCTTCTGCAGGTTGGCGAGATTGGTCAGGTGTTTGACGAAGAGATCGCCGTTGATGCGGAACTCGGTGTCGAAGCCGTCGAAGCCGTTGGCCTTGGTGCCAACAGGCACGTTATGCCAGGCGCCGAGCTGCTCGATATTGGCCCAGGTGGTCCAGGCGGTCGAGAAGCCGCACTTGTCCCAGCCGGCGGCCTTCAGCTTCTTCGCAGCTTCGAACACTTCCGGCCAGGTCTTCGGCGGCGCTTCCGGCAGGCCGGCCTTCTTCAGCGCGTCCTTGTTGTACCACATCACCATCGAGGACGAGTTGAAGGGGAAGGACAGCATCTCGCCCTTCGTCGTCGAATAGTAGCCGGTGATCGCCGGCAGATAGCTCTTGGGGTCGAACTTCTCGCCCGCATCCTTCATCACGTCGGCGACCGGCTTGATCGCGCCCTTGGCCGACATCATCGTCGCGGTGCCGACCTCGAAGACCTGCATGATGTGCGGGGCATTGCCGGCGCGGAAGGCGGCGATGCCGGCGTTCAGCGTGTCGGGGTAGGATCCCTTATAGGCGACGACGACCTTGTAGTCCTTCTGCGAGGCGTTGAACTCCTCGGCCAGCTTGACGACGACGTCGTTGTTGGCGCCGGTCATGGCGTGCCACCATTGGATCTCGGTCTGCGCCACAGCCGGCGAAGCAGCGGCGAGCGCAAACGCACCGGCGGCGGTCAAGGTCTTCAGTTTGAAGGTCATGGTCAGCTCCCTCTCAGCCCCCGATATGCGCGGGCGTTGTTGTCGTTGGTGCGCAAGCTAGCATGAAGCCGGGGCGACAGTTCAATGACAAAACGATGACATTTCCGCCCCGTTGTGGACGCGCATCGGCGCACTTGCGATTTCCCGCGGAAGCGGCTGTTCTTCCCATCCGTCTTGCACACTGCACACAACCCGGATCAGCCATGTCCTCGCTTTCGCTTTCGCCCGCCAACACCCTGCCGGCCGATGCCGACCGTGCCGCGCTGGCCGGCCGGGTCTGGCGCCCGGACGTCGGCGGGCCGTCGGTGGTCAAGCTGCAGGGCAATGCTGTGATCGACGTCACCGCGACCTTCCCGACCATGCGCGACCTCTGCGAGACCGCCGATCCGGCGGTGGCGCTACGTGCCGCCGATGGCGAGAACCTGGGCTCGCTTGCCGATCTCCTCGCCAACAGCTCGGCCGCCAGCCGCAATGACGGCAAGCCCTGGCTGCTCGCCCCGGTCGACCTGCAGGCGGTCAAAGCAGCCGGCGTCACCTTCGCGGTGTCGATGCTGGAACGCGTGATCGAGGAGAAGGCGCGGGGCAACCCGGCCGCGGCCGCCGCGATCCGCACTGAAATCGGCAAGCTCATCGGTGACGACCTCTCCAAGCTGAAGCCCGGCTCGCCCGAGGCGATGAAGCTGAAGGAGGTGCTGATCGCCCAGAACAGCTGGAGCCAGTATCTCGAGGTCGGCATCGGGCCGGACGCCGAGATCTTCACCAAGGCGCCACCGATGTCGGCGGTCGGCACAGGCGCCGATGCCGGACTCCACCCAGCCTCGAGCTGGAACAATCCGGAGCCTGAAATCGTGCTCGTCGTCGCCTCGGATGGACGGATCGTTGGCGCCAGCCTCGGCAACGACGTCAACCTGCGCGATGTCGAGGGACGCTCAGCCCTGCTGCTCGGCAAGGCCAAGGACAACAATGCGGCGGCGGCGATCGGCCCGTTCATCCGCTTCTTCGACGGCGACTTCTCGCTCGACCATGTCCGGAAGACGACGGTGAGCCTGACCGTAACCGGCGAGGACGGCTTCACGCTCGAAGGCTCGTCCTCGATCGCAAAAATCAGCCGCGATCCGGCCGATCTCGCCGCGCAGATGATCGGCCCGCACCACCAGTATCCGGACGGGGCGGTGCTCTATCTCGGCACCATGTTCGCGCCGATCAAGGATCGCGACGCGCCGGGCGGCGGCTTCACCCACAAATACGGCGACGTCGTCACCATCTCGGCGCCCGAGCTCGGCGCCCTGATCAATCGGATGCGCCGTACCGATGAATGCGAGCCCTGGCGCTTCGGCGCCTCGCATCTGATGCGCAACCTCGCCAAGCGCGGGCTGCTGTGACGAGCAAGGGCGTCCTCGTCTATGGCGAGGCGCTCGTCGATCTCGTGCCCGGCGGTGCCGGGCACGACCGCGAGGCCGTGCTCGGCGGCTCCGGCTTCAACACGGCGCTGGCGCTGGCTCGCTGCGGCGCGCCGGTGGCCTATAATGTCAGCCTGTCGCGGGACACATTCGGTCAGCTCTTTCTCCAACGCCTGACGGAAGAGGGCATCGACCGGCGCTTCATCGGTATCTGCGACGTGCCGACGCCCTCCGCCACGGTCACCTCGCTCGACGCAGACGGTGCCGCGACCTATCGTTTCTCGCTGGACGGCACGGCCTTCGATACCGCGCCGCCCGCGCCGGAAGACCTAGACGAATTCGCGCATCTGCACGTCACCTCCTTCGGTGCGACGGTCGGCCCATCCGGCGAAACGGCACTGACGCTGATGCGGCGTGCACGTGAAGCCGGCCTCAGCGTCAGCTACGACCTCAATGTCAGGCCAGCCGTGCTGCCGGCGCTTGCGGAGGCGCGCCGTGCCATCGAGGAACGGGCCGTCCTGTGCGATCTGCTGAAATGCAGCACGGATGATGCCCGGACACTTCATGGCGCCGAGTTCGGTTACCCCTTGGCGCGCTGGCTCGCCCATGGAGATCGGTTGCTGCTGGTCACCGATGGCGAGAATGGCGGCTATCTCCTGCCGTTCCGCCGCGAGGCCATGGTGTTCCCAGCCCTCGCGCAGGAGATCGTCGATACGATCGGCGCCGGGGACAGTTTCATGGGCGCCTTCCTCGCCTCACTCTGGCGCAATGGCGGCCTCGGCCCGGTGTTGGAGAATCTGCCGAACGAGCTCTGCGCGGCGGCTCTCGGTTTTGCCGTCGTGGTGGCGGCTGAAAACTGCGCCCAACGGGGCTGCAATCCACCCCGGCTCGACCCGCCTTCAGCCGATGACTGATGGATGAGATCCCATGCGCCTGAGCTATATCGACTACCACACCTGCGGCGAGCCGGTGCGCATCGTCACAGCAGGCTATCCGCAACTCACCGGCGCAAGCATCCTCGACAAGCGCCGGCAGGCGCGCGAGGAGCATGATCACCTGCGCCGTGCGATGATGCTGGAGCCGCGTGGGCATGACGGCATGTACGGCGTCATCCCGGTCCAGGCGAGCCATCCGGAAGCCGCGTTCGGCGTGCTGTTCACGCACAATGAGGGCTATTCGACCATGTGCGGCCACGCGACCATCGCGCTCTGCCGCTATGCGATCGAGCAGGGGCTGGTGGCGGCGACCGCGCCGGTCACCCGCTTTTCCATCGAGGCGCCCTGCGGACTGGTACGGCTTTCCTGCGAGATCGAGGGCAACAAGGTCGGCGATGTCAGCTTCGAGAGCGTGCCGGCCTTCGTCGAGGCGCGCGATCTCGTCGTCCCGGTGCCAGGCTTTGGCGATGTCGTCACCGACATCGCCTATGGCGGCGCCTATTACTGCATCCTGCCGGCCTCGCGCTTCGGACTCGACCTGATGCAGACGCCGGTCGAGGAGATCGTCGCGGCGGCAGGCGCGCTGACCGATCAGGTCCGGGCGAGCCGCAGGATCACGCATCCGACCGAGCCGGATCTCGGCTTCCTCTATGGCACGATCGTCACCGACGAGGCCGGCCCGGAGCAGGACAGCTTCAACCTCTGCGTCTTCGCCGAGCGCCAGATCGACCGCTCGCCCACCGGCTCCGGCGTCACCGCCCGCATGGCGCTCGACCATGCCAAGGGGCTGATCCCTCTCGGTCAGCGCCGCAGGATCCGCAGCATCACCGGCGGCACCTTCACCGGAAAGGTAATCGGCCCGGTCGACTTCCCGGCCGCGAGCGCCGTCACGGTCGAGGTCGGCGGACGCGGGCATCTTGCCGGCGAAGGCAGCTTCGTCATCGAGGCGGACGACCCGCTCGGCCACGGCTTTTCCCTGCCGAAGCGCTTCGCCGAGATCGCAGTGCCCTGAGCCGGCTCAACCCTCGCGCCGGAAATTGACAATGATTTCGCGCCAACGCGGATAGAGCGCGGCGTAGCGCTTCACCCCATCATAAGGTGCGCAACGGATCACAGCCCGTCGGGCTCCTTCGATCAGAACCATGACGGCCGGCTCCGGGGGCGGCTCGATCACGACCGGCTCGCTGACCAGTGCGCCGTCGCGGTCGAGCTCGATCCGGATACGCACCGTCCGTCCGGCCGGCGCTGTCGCCGGAATGGTCCAGCACGAGCTGATCTTGGTGTGCAGATTGCGGGCAACCTCGACCACGGCGCGATCCTCCGCCAGGGCGAGCCCCGTCATCGCCGGGGCGAAGGCCGCCCCCTGCAGCACAACCGCGAGCAGGGATGGGGCCGCAGGCCCAGGCGTCATCGAAACTTCCTCCGGTACGACCGAGAATCGCCGTCTCCGAAGAGGTAAACCTGCTTTTCATCTTGTCGGGAAGGAGCGCGGTAAGATTCTGCCGTTACCTTGCCCTGGGTGACGGTGGAACCAACCATGAGCGCGAGCACGGACCAACCGGCTGCTGCGGGAGCCGCGGAGCATGCCGTCGCGCGCCCATGGGCCAGCCCGGCGATCTGGCTCGCGGTCTTCTGCGTCTTCGTCCTCGCAGGCCTGCTGTCGCCGCTGCGTCTGCCGCTCGGATCCTATTACTGGGACACTGCGGTCTATTTCGACGCGGCGCAGCGCATCGGCCAGGGGCAGGTACCGAACATCGACTTCTTCACTCCGGTCGGCCCCCTCGGCTACTATCTCGTTGCCGGTTTCGACTGGCTATTCCCAGCCGCCCATCCGCTGCTGACCGCGAACTGGGGGCTGCTACCGATCGCGTTGCCGCTGCTGGCGATCCTCGTCTTCCATGTCGGGCGATCGTCGCGCGGGCTGGCGCTCGCGCTGCTGCTGCCCTTCCTGCTCTTCGCCTCGCTGCCGATCAACCTGCACGAGGTCTATACGCTGCCGGGCTTCGACTGCTATGGCCACTACAACCGGCATGTCGCGCTGTTGCTCTATGTGCTGATCGCCGTGCTGATGTTCGCGCGCGACCGGCGACTGACGATCTGGCTCGTTGCGGCGCTGATGCTGACGCTGTTCCTGGTCAAGGTCACCGGCGCCGTCGCTGGAGCGATATTGGTCGGCTATGCCGTCCTCACCGGCCGAATGCGCCTGCGCGACGCCTGTCTTGCAGCCGTCGCGACGATCGGCGTCCTCGCGGCCATCGATCTTGTGACCGGCGGACTGACCCGGGCCTATGTCGACGACATCCTGACCCTGCTCAAGCTCAACACGGACGCGCTGCTGCCACGATTCCTGACCGTCGCCTCATTCAAATTCGAGGTGATCGCGCCGGCGTTCGTGCTCATCGGCCTGCTCGCCTATGCCTCCCGGCGGCCGAGGCCGGCCAGCGCCCTGTCCTGGCTGCGCGAGTTCGCCGTCTCACCGGCAGGCTGGCTTGCGATCAGCCTGATGGCTTTGACGTTCTTCGAGACCCAGAACACCGGAAGCCTCGAATTCATCGGGCTCTGGCCGATCCTGCTCGTGCTCCTGCTCGACTGGAGCCGACGCAACGACAGGCTGCGGCCTGCCGTGTTGCTGCTGATCTGTGTGATCGCAGCTCCTTCGGCCGTGAACTTCATCGAACGCAGCGCCCGCGCCAGCTTCGGCGCGCCGACCTATCTGCCGCTGGACGTCGATGACGTCGGCAAGCTCGGGCGGGTCAGCGTCAAGGATGAGATCGCCGAGCGCGCGCCGATCATGCTGCAGCACTACGCCAAGCATCAGCCGGCCTATGCCGATCTCGCTGTGACGGGGCAACAGCCCTCGCTGATGCTGTATTCCGAGATCGACCACCACGCGACCTGGCTGCTCGAGATCGAGCAGGGCATCCTGGCGATCAAGGCCTGGGAGCATGCCAACGCGCGCAAGCTCAACGGCGTCTTCACCCTCGACTTCGTCGACATCATGAACCGCCTGCTCGACCGCCGACCGCCGCGCCATGTCCCGATCGGCATCGACCCGACGCGGAGCAATCCGAAGCTCGAGGCTCAGATGATCGAGAGCCTGCGCCAGACCGACGCGATCCTGGCGCCAAAATGCCCGCTCACGTCGATCCGTGCAGCCATCTTCAAGCACTTCGTCAAAGCACTGGAGGGCCGCAGCAAGGTCGCTGTAGCGCCCTGCTGGGACATGTATCTGAAGCCCTGATCAGGCGCTCCCGACGCCCCGCTCCGACAAGGCGGTCTCGACCGCGAGCCTGAGATCGCGCGCCGCCGCCAAGATGTCGTCGCCACCGAAGAGCGCGCCGATCACGGCGACGCCGTCGGCGCCCGCAGCAATGACCGAGCCGGCGTTGGCCGCGGTGATGCCGGCGATGGCGCCGACCGGCAGCGCGCCGAGCGCGCGCGCCGCCGCCTGGCGCAAGGTAGCGAGCCCGTCGACGCCGAGCGCCGCGCCGGCATTGTCCTTGTGCATGGTCGGAAAGACGCCGCCGATGCAGGCATAGTCGATTTTCACCGACGCCAGCTCCGGCAGCTCGCTTTCATGCTTCAGCGTCGCGCCGATGATGGCGCGCGGGCCGAGCAGGCGGCGGGCATCGACCAGCTTCATGTCGTCGGCGCCGAGATGGACGCCGTCGGCACCAGAAGCGAGCGCGACATCGACGCGGTCGTTGATCAGCAGCGGCACATTGGTGCCGTGCAGGGCCGAGCGGATGGCGCGGGCCTCGCGCACCATCTCGCGCGTCGTCTCGGTCTTGGCGCGCAGCTGGATCAGCGTCGCGCCGCCCTCGACGGCCGCACGCGCCATGTCGGCCATGGAGCGGCCATTGGCGATCTGCGGATCGACGATGCCGTAAAGGGTGATGTCGACAGTCACTGGCGCGCTTCCATTCTGGCGGCGAGCGTCGCCGCATCCATCGCCGCGACCGCGTCGATCAGCTCGACCTCGAAGCTGCCCGGGCCGCGGCATCGCTCGGCCGCGATTTCGCCGGCAATGCCATAGGCGGTCAAGGCCGCCGCCGCCGCGACCGCCTTGTCGGGCTCGACGGCGCAGCAGGCCGCGATCAGCGCCCCGGCGGCGCAGCCGATGCCGGTAACCCTGGTCATCAGCGGATGGCCGTGGGCGACGGCAAAGCTCGCCGCTCCGCTCTCGATCCGGTCGACCTTGCCGGTGGTGACGCGGGTGGCGCCCCTGGCCGCAGCAAGATCGAAGGACAGCGTCGCCATCTCGGTGGCGTTGCCGCGCACCAGGATATCGGGCAGGCGCAGCACCTGCCCAGCGATGTGCCGGCGCAGCGGCGAGAGCTCGACGAAGACCGGGTCGAAGACCAAGGGCTTGCCGCGATCACGCGCCACCTCCAGCAATTTGGGGATGGCGAGCTCGCTCTCGGCGTTGATCGTGCCGATGTTGATCAGGATTGCGCCGGCGCCCTCCGCCATCGCCGCGACCTCGTCGACATGGATCGCCATGGACGGGATCGCGCCAAAGGCGAGCAGCATATTGGCGGTGATGTTCTGCGCCACCGTATTGGTGAGGCACTGCACGCGCGGGCGAGCTTCCGCCACACGGGCGAGGACCGAGGCGACGCGCGCTGCGTCGAGCCGTTCCATGGTCAATGTCCCGCTCATTCGGCCGCCGGCAGATAGAGATTGCCGCCCTTCTTGAGGAATTCCTGCGACTTCTCCGCCATCCCCGCAATTCTCTGTTGTTCGATCTGCGCTGCCGCTTGATCGAAGGCCATGGCTTCGAGCGCCGCGCGCTCATTCTCACCCATCGCCTGCACCTCGGCGCGCAGATCCTGGGTGATCTTCATCGAGCAGAATTTCGGCCCGCACATCGAGCAGAAATGCGCGACCTTGTGGGCGTCTTTCGGCAGCGTCTCGTCATGGAAGGCGCGCGCCGTGTCCGGATCGAGCGCCAGGTTGAACTGGTCCTCCCAGCGGAAGTCGAAGCGGGCGCGGGAGAGCGCGTCGTCCCGGAGCTTCGCAGCCGGATGCCCCTTGGCGAGATCGGCGGCATGGGCGGCGATGCGGTAGGTGATGACACCGGTCTTGACGTCGTCGCGATCGGGCAGGCCGAGATGCTCCTTCGGCGTGACATAGCAGAGCATGGCGCAACCGAACCAGCCGATCATCGCTGCGCCGATGCCGGAGGTGATGTGGTCATAGCCCGGCGCGATGTCGGTGGTCAGCGGTCCCAATGTGTAGAACGGGGCTTCGCCGCATTCGCGCAGCTGCTTGTCCATGTTCTCCTTGATCTTGTGCATCGGCACATGGCCGGGGCCCTCGATCATCACCTGGCAGCCCTTGTCCCAGGCGATCTTCGTCAATTCGCCCAGCGTCTCCAATTCGGCGAACTGGGCGCGGTCATTGGCGTCGGCGATCGAGCCGGGACGCAGGCCGTCGCCGAGCGAGAACGAGACGTCGTAGCGCCGCATGATCTCGCAGATCTCGTCGAAGCGCTCATAGAGGAAGCTCTCCTTGTGATGCGCCAGGCACCAGCGCGCCATGATCGAGCCACCGCGCGAGACGATGCCGGTGACGCGGCTGGCGGTCAGCGGCACATAAGGCAGCCTGACGCCGGCGTGGATGGTGAAATAGTCGACACCCTGCTCGGCCTGCTCGACCAGCGTGTCCTTGAACACCTCCCAGTCGAGCTTGATCGGATCGCCGCCGACCTTCTCCAGCGCCTGGTAGATCGGCACCGTGCCGATCGGCACCGGCGAGTTTCTGAGTATCCAGGAGCGGATGTTGTGAATGTTGCGGCCGGTCGAGAGGTCCATGACCGTGTCGGCGCCCCAGCGGATCGCCCAGACCAGCTTCTCGACCTCCTCGGCGGCGCCGGAGGTCACGGCCGAGTTGCCGATATTGGCGTTGATCTTGACCAGGAAATTGCGGCCGATCGCCATCGGCTCGAGTTCGGGATGGTTGATGTTGGCCGGGATGATGGCGCGCCCCCGGGCGATCTCGTTACGGACGAATTCCGGCGTGACGAATTCAGGGACCGAGGCGCCGAAGCTCTCGCCATCGGCATGGCGTTCGCGGGCCCCGTCCAGCATGGCGGCGCGGCCGAGATTCTCGCGATGGGCGACGTAAATCATCTCGGGCGTGACGATGCCGGCTTTGGCGAACTCGTATTGCGTCGTCATCTGGCCGGGCTTCGCCTGCAGGATCGGGCGCTGCGCCGGGCAGGCCGGAACGAGCTGCTCGGCGGAGATGTTGCCGTTGTCGGCGGCGGTGACGGCGCGGCCGGTGACCACCTCGAAGCCGCGGGCATCGAGCCAGGCGCGGCGCGGCTGCACCAGCCCGGCATTAAGGTCGATCCGGGCATCGGTCTCGGTATAGGGGCCGGACGGGTCGTAGATGCGCACCGGCGGCTCGGCATCGGTGGTCAGCACCACCTCGCGGAACGGCACGCGCATCTCAGGATGCTCGGGCGCGGCGACATAGATCTTGCGCGAGCCGATGATCGGGCCGGTCGTCACACTCTGCGGCGCGGCCTTGACGCTGTTCTTCTGGGGCTTGGCGTGGGCGTTCATATCAGGATCTCCTCCCTCTCAGGTTCAGGAGATCCGGGGCGTCTGACGGTCCAGTCGCTGTGAGGCGGATGCATTGATGGCGCAGCCGCGTTCCAGTCCCTCCGCCGGTATGACCCGGATCAGGTTCGATGGGTTCGGCCGTCAGGCCATCTCAGCTCTTATCGAGCACCCCTCGGAACGAGGCGGAAGTTAGAACCGTCCTGATCTCAGCGCAACCGGCAAAGGACCGCGCTTGCGCGCCGCGTGGCCATGCACGGGAGGCATCACGGTCGGTGGAGATAAAATCAGAGGGTGATGTCGAGATTGCCGCCCTGGCCGGCGGGAAGCGTGGCCTGCTGCTGCTCGGCGGCCTGCTGCAACATGGCGACCAGCGCCTGATCGGACTCGGCGTTCTGCTTGACCATCTCGATCTGCAGCGCCTGCTGCGTCGCGGCCGACTTCATGCTGATCAGGCTCCGGGCGATCGCAACAGACATCTCGCTCATGGGCATAACTCCTCGCCGCCACCATAGGTAGCGAGCCTTACTCGAATCTAAACCCGAAGCGTCGGGCTCTAGCGAGTGGGCGCGATGATCGACGGCACCGGCTTCGGCATCGGGATCTCGCGGTTCGGCTCCGGCGGCGTCGACCGGTTCCGCGCCAGTTGCTCGCGCTCGCGGCGCGCCTCGACGCTGTCGGAGCGCGGCTCGAGCTTCTGCACTTCGCCTGTATTCGGCGTCATCGGCACGCCGGGTGCCCGTTGCCGCTGCGTCTGCGGCTGAGCGGACTGCGCGGCGGCGGCTTCCGCCACGATGAGCGCGGCGACGATCACTCCGAGGAGGACCCATGGGTTCTTGCGCATGACACCCCTCCATAGAGCCGGCGGAAGGAGACCGGCCCCGTGCTAGGAACCGGGTGCGCGGGACGATGTTCCGCCATGCGGCAAGAAAACTGCGGAGCAGTCCGAAGACTGCTCCGCCTGGTGTCACTGCTGGTTCTGGCCGGTGAGCAGCGGCGTGATCCGGCGCAGCGTCACGCGCCGGTTCTCGCGGGAATCGCCTTGCGTCTGCACCTTGAGATATTGCTCGCCATAGCCCTGCGTCGTCAGGTTCTCGGCCGGAATGCCGAAATCGCGGGTCAGGATCTCGGCGACCGACTGCGCCCGCCGATCCGACAGCGAGATATTGTCGACGTCGGCGCCGACCGCGTCGGTATGGCCCTCGACCATGAAGACCTCGTTCGGCGCCCGCTCGACCGCCTGGCGCACCGCCTGCGCGATGACCCGCAGGCGGCCGGCCTGATCGGGCGTGACCGTCCAGGAGCCGGAGTCGAAATTGATCGTATCGATGTCGACGCTGCGCATGTGAGCGCGCAGGTCGGGCGAGTAGCGGACCTCGTCGAGCGTATAGCGGCGCGGCACCGGCGCGACCGGCGGGGCGGTGATCGTCTCGTAGATCAGCCGCTCGTCGGCGCGCTCGGCGTCGACGATGTAGCGCTCGCGCGGGATGCGCAGCTGCGGCGGCGGCAGCACCACCACCTCCTCGGCGAAGCGGGCCTGCGGCCCGTCACGGCGGACATTGTCGATGATGACGAACTCGCCGCCGTCGCGTTCGCGCCGCGAGCGGCGGATCAGCCGGCCTTCGGCATCGGTCACCGTGACGATCTGCGTGCCGTCCGGACGATCATAGACGGTCACCGTCTCCTCGCCGCGCCGTTCGCTGCGAGTGTCGAGGCCGAGATCGCGGAAACGCTGCGTCTCGTCACGGCGGATGATGACGCGGTCATCGTCGCCGCGGATGATGGTGCGGCCGGGCTCGCGGATGATGGTGACGTCACCCTCGCGGCGCTCCTCGCGCCGGCTGCGGACATCGTCGAGCCGGTTCGCGCCCTGCGTCGCCATGATGCCGCCGATCGCGGCTGCGCCGAGACCGATCGCGGCCGCGCCGCCGAGACCGATACCGCCACGGCGGCCCTGCCGGTCAGGCATGGGCTGGCCGGGCACACCAGGTTGACCCGGCTGGATCTGACCAGGAGCCACGCCCGGTTGCGACAAGGCTCCGGGCTGCTGGCCGGGGACCGGCACAGCCTGCGACGGAGCCGTTCCAGGCTGCTGCGGCACAGCCCCGGGCGCCCGGCCGGCATTCGGAGCCACGGGGGGCTGTCCAGGCGCGGGCTGCAGCGGTGCCGCCGGACTGGGCTGGGCCGGAGCCGCCTGCGTGGGCGCAGCGGCGCCGGGCTGAGAAGGCGCCGTGCCGGACTGTGCCGGAGCCGTGGGTGCACGGCCGGCTGGCGGCACGGCTGACGGCTGAGCCGGCTGTGGCTGGCCGGTCCGCGGCGCAGGGCCCGGGCCGGGAGCTGCCTGCCCCGGCGTAGACTGGCCCGGAGCCGCCTGGCCGGTCGGACGTGCCGGACCCGATGATGGTTGCGACGGAGCCACCCCGGACTGCGGCGCAGCTCCCGGTGACCGGGCTCCACCAGGCGCGGTGGAAGGCTGACCGGGCTGAGGTAGCGCGCTGCCGCCAGGAGCGACCTGTCCAGGCGCCGGGCGCGGCGCCGCGGGCGAGGCCGGAGCGGTCGCGGGCGGCTGGCCAGGAGCCGTCTGCGAAGGCAGAGGACGGCGCTGGCCGCTATCGCCGGGAACTCCGGGCGCATTGGGCTGAGCCGATGGCGCACTCGGCCGGGCAGGTGGCGGCTGCGGGGCGATCTGGCCCGGGGCCGGCCGCTGCGGCTGGCTCGGCGTGGCCGAAGGAGCACGCGGGGCGCCCTGCGGAGCGGGTGGAGCGACCTGGCCGGGCGCCGGCACCGGAGGTGGGGCCGGACGGCGCGGCTGCTCGGGCTCGGCCCGGTTGGCCGGGGGCGCCGCCTGCGGCGCGGAAGGTGGGCGCGGAGCGCTCGGGGCCGCTCCAGCCGGGCGTTCCGGCGCAGACGGACGAGCGGCCGGCGGCTGGCCCGGGGCCGGCCGGGCGCCGGGGCGTTCCTGCCCGCCGCGGTCTGGGCGCTCCTGCCCGCCGGAACCGCGCTGGCGGCGCTGATCGGGGCGGTCGTCATCGCCCGACTGGGCCTGGGCCAGCTGGAGCGATGGAGCG
Organism: Rhizobiales bacterium 2SD; assembly: GCA_005502805.1. Classification (GTDB taxonomy): domain Bacteria; phylum Pseudomonadota; class Alphaproteobacteria; order Rhizobiales; family Beijerinckiaceae; genus Allobosea. Next base: position 214,303 of record SCMY01000009.1, read on the forward strand.
GCGAAACTGCCCTGCGACAGTGCGATGGCGGGGATGAGGGTGCCGAGCAGGAGCAGGTTTTTCGTGCGCGTCATGACATCCGTTTCCAGTTGTTCTTCCGGAGATGAACGCCCCCGCGCCCTGAATTCCGAATGAACCGAAAACGGCCGAAATCGGGCACGGTTCCGCTGACCCAGCGGCAACCGGCCCGATATTTTGCTGATATCAGAGGCCCGCCTGCGCCTTCACATAGGCCGCGATCTCGGCATGCGTCGCGAACCAGACGTCGCCCTTCGCCTTGGCGTGGCGGACCAGTTCCTCGAGGAGCCAGAAGCGCGAGCGATAGGTGATGACATGCGGGTGCATGGTCAGCAGGAAGAGCCCGCCTTCGGCATAAGCGCCGTCGAATTCGCGCTTGAAGATGTCGAAGACGACCTCGGGCGAGGTGTAAGGCCGCAGCGCCTGGAACCGGTTCATGTTGAAATAGACGGCGTCGTCGCGGATCCACTCGACCGGCAATTCGACCATGCCGGTCGGCTCGCCCTTCTCGACCAGCTCGTAAGGATCGTCGTCGGCGAAAAGCGAGGAATCGTAGATCAGGCCGAGCTCGCGCTCGACTGCGAGCGTCACCTCGGAAAAATCCCAGGACGGGGTGCGCATGCCGACCGGCCGGACGCCGGTGATTGTCTCCAGCGTATCGGCCGAGCGCAGGTGCAGTTCGCGCTCCTGGTCGGGCGGCACCGCGGTGTTGACCTCGTGGATCCAGCCATGCAGGCCGATCTCATGGCCTTCCGCGACGACGCGGCGCTGCTCGTCGGGATAGAGCAGGGCGGTCACCGCCGGCACGAAGAAGCTCGCCTTGATCTCCTCGCGCGCCAGCATCGAGAGGATGCGCGGCATGCCGGCGCGGTTGCCGTACTGGCCCCAGGAGAGCCGGCCGACCGATTTGCCGCCATCGCGCAGTTCATTGGTCTCGTGATCGACGTCGAAGGAGAGCGCCACGGCGCAGCGCGCCCCGCCCGGCCAGGCTTTCGGCTTGAGATTGCGACCGGCACGGACCTGCTCGACCTTGCCGCGCCAGGTCTCCTCCGGCCATTGCCAGGGGCTCAGTTCGGTCATGGCGTCCCTCCTATCGTTGTTCAGGCTGCCGCTTCGGGCAGCACCGGCACCGCCGCGAGCAGCCGCTTGGTGTAGTCGTGCTGCGGGTTGTCATAGACCTGCCCCGCCGGCCCCTCCTCGACGATGCGGCCGCGATACATCACCGCGACCCGGTCGCAGAGATGCCGGACCACCGAGAGGTCGTGCGAGATGAAGATCAAGGTCAAGCCGAGCTCGGCCCGCAGGCGCATCAGGAGATTGATGATCTGCGCCTGGATCGAGACGTCGAGCGAGGCGACCGGCTCGTCGCAGACGACGAGGTCGGGCTGCATGGCGAGCGCGCGGGCGATGGCGACGCGCTGGCGCTGGCCGCCGGAGAACTGGTGCGGATAGCGCTCGGCGAAGGCCGGATCGAGCCCGACCGCGGCAAGCCAGTCGCGGACGTAAGCCGCGGAGCCGGCCTTGTCGACGAGGCCATGGGCGAGCGGGCCCTCGGCGATGCTGTCGCTGACGCGCATGCGCGGATTGAGCGAGGCGAACGGGTCCTGGAAGATCGTCTGGACCCGGATGGTCAACTTCTTCGGCTCGGCGCCAGCGCTCATCACCGGCCTGCCCTCGAAGCGGACAGTCCCCGAGGATGGCGCGTAGATGCCGGCGGCCATGCGCCCGAGCGTCGACTTGCCCGAGCCGGACTCGCCGACGAGCCCGAGCGCCTCGCCGCGCCGGACGACAAGGCTGACCTCGTCGACCGCCATTACGGCTGGCGGCGGCTGCACGAGGCCGAGCTTCTGACCGAGGCCGCACAAGGCGCCGGGCCGCGCCTCGAAGCGCTTGCTGACGCGATCGGCGACGAAATAGGGCGCGCCGGGCACCGGCGCGGCAGCTGTCACCGGTCGGCGGGCTGGCGGGGCTGCATCAGGCACGCCGCCGCCGCGCAGGAGGAATTCGCCGGGTTTGGCGCGCGAAGGCAGCGCGTCGAGCAGAGCGCGGGTATAGGCGTGCTGCGGGCGCGTCAGCACATCGAGCGTCGGGCCGGCCTCGACGATCTTGCCAAGCCGCATCACCGCGACATGCTGGGCGATCGAGGCGACGGTGGCGAGATCATGGCTGATCCAGATCAGCGCCGTGCCGAGCTCGGCGACGAGTTCCTTCATCTCGGCCAAAATCTCGGCCTGGATCGAGACGTCGAGCGCCGTGGTCGGCTCGTCGCAGATGATCAGCTTCGGCCGGTGCAACAGCGCGATCGCGATGGCGACGCGCTGGCGCATGCCGCCGGAGAGCTGATGCGGATAGAAGTCGACCGTCGCCTCGGGGCGCGGAATGCGGACCTGGGCGAGGCCGGCAATGGCGCGACTGCGGGCCTCCGCTGCTGAGACCTTCTGATGCGCCTCCAGCGCCAGCCGGATCTGCTCGCCGATGGTCAGGACCGGGTTCAGCGTCATCAGCGGGTCCTGGAAGACCATCGAGACGACGCGGCCACGCAGCGTTCGCAATTGGTCGGGCGGCAACCCGACGAGTTCGTGACCTTCGAGCTTCACCGAGCCGCCGGCGACGCGGCCGGGCGGATCGATCAGGCCGATGATCGAGAAGCCGGTAACGCTCTTGCCCGACCCGGATTCACCGACGAGCCCCATCACCTCGCCGCGGCGCAGCGAGAAGGAGACGCCATCGACCGCCTTCACCACGCCGGCGCGGGTGAAGAACTGCGTGGTGAGGTCAGAAACCTCGAGGAGCGGAGCGCCGGCGCTCATCGCTTCAGCCTCGGATTGACCTGGTCGCGAATCTGGTCGCCGACCAGGTTGATCGCGACGATCAGCAGGATCAAAGCAAGGCCCGGATAGATCGAAATCCAGTAGCGGCCCGACAGCATGTACTGGAAGCCGTTGGCGATCAGCGAGCCCAGCGACGGTTCGGTCACCGGCAGGCCGACGCCGAGGAAGGAGAGCGTCGCCTCCAGGGCGATGGCGTTGGCGACCTGCACGGTCGCGACCACGATCAAGGGTGGCAGGCAGTTCGGCAGGATGTGCCGCCAGATTACCTGGCGCGCCGGCAGCGGGGTCGATAGCGCCGCCTCGACATAGTCCTTGCCGCGCTCGGCCGAGGCGGCGCCATGGGCGGTGCGGGCGAAATAGGCGTATTGCGCCGCGACCAGCGCGGCGATCAGCTGCGCCTTGCCCTGGCCGAGCAGCGCCGAGATCACCAGCGCCAGCAGGATCGCCGGGAAGGCGAGCTGCAGGTCGATGACACGCATGATGAAGGCCTCGCGCCGGCCGCCGAGATAGGCGGCGGCGATGCCGAGCGTGACGCCGATGGCGAAGGCGATCGCACCGGCGACCAGCCCCATCTGCAGGGAGATGCGCAGACCGTAGAGGATGGCCGAGAGCAGGTCGCGCCCCTGCGCATCGGTGCCGAGCCAATGCGTGTAGCCGCCGGAGCCGACATAACCCGGCGGGCGGCGGGCGTCGGAGAGGACGAGATTGGCGAGGTCGTAAGGGTTCTGCGGCGCGATCAGCGGGGCGAGCAGGGCGACGCCAATCATCAGCACGACGACGACGAGCGCCGCGACGGCGACACGGCTTTCCCTGAATTCGCTCCAGAAGCGGGCTAGCGGCGAGTCTTTCCGCATCACGCCCGTCCCTTCCGCAGGCGCGGATCGAGCGCGAAATAGGTCAGGTCGACCAGGAAGTTGATCATGATGAAGACGAAGGCGACCAGCATCAGATAAGCGACCATCACCGGCCGGTCGAGCGACTGGATGGAGTCGATGATCAGCTTGCCGATGCCGGGCCAGGAGAAGATCGTCTCGGTGACCACCGCGAAGGCGAGCGTCGAGGCGAATTCCAGGCCGAAGACGGTGACGAGCGGGATCGAGATCAGGCGCAACACATGCCGGCGCAGGATCACGCCTTCCGAGATGCCTGCGGCGCGGGCGAATTTCACCGTGTCGGTCAGCATCACCTCGCGCGTGCCGGCGCGGGCCAAACGCGTCATCAAGGCAAGCTTGAAGAAGGCGAGGTTGAGCGCCGGCAGGAAGAGATGCGAGAGGCCGTTCAGCGTCAGGAAGCTCCATTCGACGCCAAAGAGCTGGGCGGTCTCGCCGCGCCCGCCGGCCGGCAGCCAGGAAAGCTCGACGGCGAAGGTCATGATCAGGACGAGGCCGATCCAGAAGGTCGGCACCGAGAAGCCGAGGATCGAGAGCGCCATGATCAGCTTGGAGAACGGGCTGTCCGGCCGGTAGCCGGCATAGATCCCAGCGGGAATGCCGATCAGCGCCGCGCCGAACACCGCAGCGAGCGTCAGCTCCAGCGTCGCCGGCAGGCGCGACAGGATCAGCTCGAGCACCGGCATGCCGAAGACGAAGGAGCGGCCGAAATCGCCATGCAGGACGCGGCCGAGGAAGGTGACATACTGCTCCCAGAGCGGCCGATCGAGGCCGTAGCGAGCGATGGTGTCGAGCCTGATGTCCTGGCTGACATCGGGGCCGATCAGCACGTCGATCGGGTTGCCGATCGCATAGACGCCGACGAAGACCAGCGCCGACATGACCAGCATGACGGCGAGCGCCTGCAGGACGCGCTCGATGACATGGGTCAGCATCTATGCCGTCCCATTGCAGAGCTCACGGCCAGCTCTCGACCATCACTGCGCGCGTCTCCTCGACGCCGACGGCCCAGAGCGCCAGCATTTCCTCGTCAGGTCGCTGGTAGCGGCCGTGGAAATTGCCATCGCCGAGGATCTCGCGCTTCCGCTGCGGATTCGCGGCCTGATAGAGCGCGGCGTCGAAAGGCGGCTTCACCCCTTCCGGCAAGCTCACGCCCTCGAGCCGGGTCCAGGGGAAATTCTCCATCCAAGAGGCATGGGAGGCGGCTGGGTCGACCGCCTGCACCGCTGCCTGAAAACGCGGGCCGGCCCACCAATTGTGCATCTTGACGCTGGCGTCGGGCCGTCGGCCCATCCACTCGGTCACGGCCGTCATCACCGGTGCATTGCCGCCATGGCCGTTGACCAGCACGATCCGGCGGAAGCCGGAGCGATAGACGCCTTCGAGCAGGTCCTCGAGCAGGGCGATGTAAGTCGTCATCCTGAGCGAGATGGTGCCGGGATAGGCGGTGAAGCCCGGCGTCATGCCATAAGCCTGCACCGGGAAGACCGGAATGCCGAGCGGTTCGGCCGCCTCCGCCGCGACACGCTCGGACAGGATCGCGTCGGTGGCGAGGCTCAAATAGGCGTGTTGTTCGACGCAGCCGAGCGGCAGAACGCAGCGATCGTCGCGCTTCGCCTGATCCTCGATCTGCATCCAGTTCATCCGGGCGACGAGCACGGCCTGATCCTTGCGTTTCGGCGAAACCGCGTCATCCTTGACAGTCGCATCACCGACCGTCAAGTTCCATATGGAACTAAACTGGATGTCCGAGATGGCACGCGCCCCGACCTCCTTATCCAAGCTTGACCCGGGCCGAGAGACCGCGCTGCGCGAGCTCGATCCGCTCACGGTGACCAAGCTCTGGGACAATCCCTGCTGGCTGTCGTTCCGGCTCAATTTCATCGCCTTCCGCTTCAACGATCCGGTCTATCGCTGGATCGAGACGCGCTATGGGCTGGTGCGGCCGGAATTCGTCGCGCTTTACGCCGTCGGACTCAAGGGCGGCGTCGCGGCCAAGAACATCGTCTCCTCCTCCGGCCTGCCGAAGAACACGCTCTCGCGCGCGATCCAGAAGCTGCTGCAGCGCCGCCTGCTCAAGCGCGAGACCGACCCGGACGATCTGCGCAGCTATGTGCTGGCGCTGACGCCAGCCGGGCGCGCCATCTTCGACGAGACCATGCCGATGATGGTCGGGCAGCAGAGCGCGATGCTCTCGGTGCTGAGCGAAGCCGAGCAGAAGCAGCTCTGCGAGCTGATGGACAAGATGGTGATCGCCTCTCCGACCTGGCCTGCCGATCTCGAAACCGAAGGGACCTCAACATGACCAAGCCCTTGTCGCACCGGTCCCCGCTCTGGCGGACTGCCGCCCTCGCCACCCTGATCGGGCTGCCGCTCTCCGGCGCCGCGATGGCGCAGACGCTGACCATCGGCGTGCGCGCCGGGCCTGAATCGATCGACCCGCATTTCACCGCGACCGGCACCCATGCCGAGGCGCTGAAGCATGTCTTCGACACGCTGACCTGGTCGGGCGACAAGCTGCAGATCGAGCCGCGCCTCGCCACGAGCTGGAAGGCGATCGAGCCCTCGGTCTGGGAATTCAAGCTGCGCCCCGGCGTCAAATATCATGACGGGTCCGACTTCACTGCCGAGGACGTCAAGTTCTCGATCGAGCGCATCCCGGTCGTCGCCGGCCCGAACCCGACGACGATCTATGTCCGGCGCGTCAAGGAGGTGAAGATCGTCGATCCGCTCACCGTCCACATCGTCACCGACGGGCCGGCGCCGAACCTGCCGAACGATTTCATCCGCCTGTTCATCGTTTCGCACAAGGCGGCGGCCGGGCTGACCAAGGACAATGCCAACGACGCCTTCAACACCGGCAAGGCGGCGATCGGCACCGGCCCCTACAAGTTCGTGTCCTGGACGCCGAAGGACCAGCTCGTGCTCGAGCGCTTCGACGGCTATTGGGGCGAGAAGGAGCCGTGGCAGCGCGTGCTGCGCAAGGAGCTGCCGAACGACGCCGCGCGCGTCGCCCAGCTCAAGGCCGGCCAGGTCGACATCATCGTACGCGCGCCCGCTTCGGACGTGCCAACGCTGAAGCGCGACGCCAAGCTCTCGGTCGCGACCGTCGACAGCGTCTATGTCTTCAACATGGAGCTCGACATGCGGGACAAGTCTCCGCAGGTCAGCGCCAAGGACGGCTCGCAGCTGCCGAAAAACCCGCTGCAGGACGCCAAGGTGCGCGAGGCGATCGATCTTGCCATCGACCGGCCGGCGCTGGTCGAGGTCGCGATGGAAGGCCTCGGCGCTCCGGCCAACCAGCTGGTTACGCCCGATATCGCCGGCTTCAACAAGAGCCTGCCGCCGCTGAAGCCGGATGTCGCCAAGGCGAAGAAGCTGATGGAAGAAGCCGGTTACCCGAACGGCTTCAAGGTGTCGTTCTCCTTCACCAATGACCGCCTGCCGGGCGACCGCCAGGTCGGCACGTCGATCGCGCAGATGCTGGCGCGGATCGGCATCGAGGTGAACGCCAACGCCCAGCCCGGCGCCGTCTTCTTCCCGGCCCGCCTGCGCGGCGAGTTCTCGATGTCGATGTCGGGCTGGGGCACGCTGACCGGCGAGGCGAACTACACGCTCTCCTCGGTGGTGCATTCGAACGACCCGGCCAAGAAGCTCGGCGCCTTCAACGTGCTCGGCTACAAGAACGCCGAGCTCGACAAGCTGATCGAGGACGCCGCCGTCGAGATGGACGAGGCCAAGCGCAACGAGCTGCTCTCTCAGGCCAACGCCATCGTCGCTAAGGACCGGCCGCGCCTGCCGATCCTCGCCGTCGGCTCGGCCTGGGCGATGCAGAAGGCCAAGGTCACCATCCGCCCGCGCGTCGACGAGGATACGCTGGCGATGGACATCAAGCCGGCGAAGTGAGCTGAGCCAGGACCGTCATGCTCGCCCTTGTGGCGAGCATCCACGTCTTGAACATCGGACTGCCCAGACGAAGACGTGGATGGTCGGGACAAGCCCGACCATGACGGTACAGCGCACGCTCGCGACCACCTACCTAAAGCCAGGATAAGCACATATGACCATCGCCCTCGCCATCCATGGCGGCTGCGGCACCTTGCCCAAGGCCGAGATGACCGACGCTGAATGGGCCGAGGCCAAGGCCGATCTCGCCAAGTCGCTGCGCGCCGGCTGGGCCATCCTCGCCAAGGGCGGCAGCGCCGTCGACGCGGTCGAGGCCGCCGTGCTGGTGATGGAAGATTCCGTCCATTTCAACGCCGGTTACGGTGCCGCCCTCAACACCGATGGCGAGCATGAGCTCGACGCCTCGATCATGGACGGCTCGACGCTGGCCGCCGGCGCACTCTGCGCGGTCAGGCGCATCCGCAACCCGGTCAGCGCCGCCAAGGCGCTGATGCATCGCGGCGACCCGCTGCTGCTGACGGGCGAAGCTGCCGACGCCTTCGCCCAGACCGAAGGGCTCGACATGGTCGAGAACGAGTATTTCTCGACCGAACGGCGACGCAAGAACCTTGCCTCGATGAAGATCCGCGAGCTCGTCGGGACCGCCGACGAGGCAAGCGAGGCCGAGAAGCACGGCACGGTCGGCGCGGTCGCGCTCGACGCCAACGGTCATCTTGCCGCCGCGACCTCGACCGGCGGCTACACCAACAAGCCGGCCGGTCGCGTCGGCGATTCCCCGATCATCGGCGCCGGCACCTATGCCCGTGACGGGCGCTGCGCGGTGTCAGGCACCGGCAAGGGCGAGTTCTTCATCCGCTATTGCGTCGGCCACGAGATCGCATCCCTGATCGGCTATGCCGGCTTGTCGCTGAAGGAGGCCTCGGACCGTGCCATCGCCGAGCTGAGCGCACACAAGATCGGCGCCGGGCTCGTCGCAGTCGGAGCCAACGGAAGCATCGTCACCCCCTACAATACCGACGGCATGTATCGGGGCTGGGTGACGCCGGACGGACTCGTCCATGTCGGCACCCATGCCGAGGTCGAGGTGATGGGGCAGGCATGACCGGCGAACCCGTCCTGATCTGGGGCGCCGGCGCGATCGGCGGCACGCTCGGCGCCTATTGGGCGAGGGCCGGGGTCCCGGTGCTGCTGGTCGACATCGTGCCCGAGCATGTCGAAGCCTGCCGAACGGCCGGACTTGCGATCACCGGGCCGGTGGAGGAATTCCGGCAAGTCGTGCCAGCGGTGACGCCCGCTGAGCTGACCGGCAGCTATTCGCGCATCGTCCTGGCGGTGAAGGCCGGCGCCACCGAAGCCGCGCTCGCCGCTCTGACACCGCATCTCGCCGAAGACGGCTACGTGCTTTCGGCGCAGAACGGCCTCAACGAGATCACCATCGCTAAGGCCGTCGGCGAGCAGCGCACCATGGGCTGCTTCGTCAATTTCGGCGCCGACTGGCATGGACCCGGCGAGATCCTCTACGGCAATCGCGGCGCCGTGGTCGTCGGCGAACTTGACGGGGCGATGACCGACCGGGTGCGCGAAATGCACCGGCTGCTCGCGCTGTTCGAGCCGGACGCGATCCTGACCGACAACATCTACGGCTATCTCTGGGGCAAGCTCGCCTATGGCGCGATGCTGTTCGGCACTGCCCTGACCAATGATTCGATGTCGGCGAACTTCGCCGATCCGCAGCGGCTGCCGGTCTGGCTCACGCTCGGGCGCGAGGTCGGCGCGGTCGCTGCGGCACGCGGCGTCACTTCGCTCGGCTTCGGTGAGTTCGATCCCACGGTATTCGCACCGGGCGCGCCCGAAGGCCCGCAAATCGAGACCATCGCCTGGCTCGCCGACTACACCTCGAAGACGGCCAAGACTCATTCCGGCATCTGGCGCGACCTCGCCGTGCGCAAGCGCAAGACCGAGGGCCAGCCGCAGATCGGCATCATCTCGACGCTCGGCCGCGAGGTCGGCGTCGCGACGCCGGCGCTCGAGCTGCTGGTCGCCCTGATCCGGGACATCGAGGAGGGCCGCCGCCCGATGTCGTTCGAGACGCTGAAGGTATTGATCGAGCAATGCAAATCCGCTTCGACACCCGCGTAGCCCTCGTCACCGGCGCAGCGCAGGGCATCGGCCGCGCCATCGCCGCGGCGCTGGTAGAAGCCGGCGCGAAGGTTCATCTCGCCGATCTCGATGCCGATGGCGTCGCCGCCAGCGCGAAGGAGCTCGGTGCGAACGCCCATGTTGCCGATCTCGGCAGTCCGGAGGCCGCGAAGGAGCTGGTCGCCGCGATCCTCGAAGCCGAGGGCCGGCTCGACCTCCTGGTCAACGCGGCCGGCGGCGTGCGCGGCCAGGTCGGCCGGCCGATCGAGGAAATCTCCGAGAACGACTGGCGCGCCGTCTTCGCCGCCAATGTCGACGCCGCCTTCTTTCTGTCGCAGGCGGCCGTGCCGGCGATGAAGCAGGCCGGATATGGCCGCATCGTCAACATCTCCTCCGGCGCCGGCCTCCGCCCGAGTCTCACCGGCATTCAGGCCTATGCCAGCGCCAAGCATGCGCTGGTCGGCCTGACCAGGCAGCTCGCCTGGGAGTTCGGCCCGTATGGCATCACCGTCAATTCGGTCGCGCCCGGCTTCGTCCGCTCCAATCCGGCGACTGAGCGGCAATGGGAATCCTATGGGCCGGACGGCCAGAAGCGTTTGATCGAGGGCATCCATACCCGCCGGCTCGGCACTGCCGAGGACATCGCCCATGCCAGCCTGTTCTTCCTCTCCGAGCAGGCCGACTGGGTGACCGGGCAGATCCTCTCGGTCGATGGCGGTCGCTCCTGACAATCCCTCGATGCACGCATGGCGTGCAGTGAGCCGGCTGCGATCCGTGCTTCGTCACAGTTCTGCATTGCAAGGGCCTTAAGCGGCCCCGATCAGCATGGGCGCGAATCAAACGGCGCCGGGAGGAAAGTTCGTGGAGCGCGGTTTCGATCTCGCCATCGTCGGCGCCGGCATTGTCGGCCTCGCCCATGCTCTCGCGGCGGCGCGGCGCGGGCTGAAAGTGGTGGTGATCGACCGCGATGCGCAGGCGAACGGCGCCTCGATCCGCAATTTCGGCTTCATCACCGTGACCGGTCAGCAGGCCGGCGAGACCTGGCGGCGAGCCCGGCGCTCGCGCGATGTCTGGGCCGAGATCGCGCCCAAGGCCGGCATCGCCATCGCCCATGCCGGGCTCTGCACGGCCTCGCGCCGGCCGGAAGCAACGGCCGTGCTCGAAGCCTTCCTGAAGACCGAGATGGGCGAAGGCTGCGAGCTGTTGAGCGATAGCGCGCTGGCCGAACGTTTCCCCTTCCTCGCCGGCCAAGAGGCGGCGCTATGGAGCCCACATGATCTGCGGGTCGAATCGCGCGAGGCGATCCCGCTGCTCGCCGCCCATCTCGAACGCGACTGGGGTGTCACCATCCTGCGCAAGACGATGGTGCGCGGCGTCGCTCTGCCGGTCATCGAGACCTCCGCCGGCCCCTTGCGGGCGGAGGCTGCGATCATCTGCCCTGGCGATGATTTCACCGGCCTCTATGCCGACGAGCTCAAGGCGGCCTATCCCGCGCTGACGCGCTGTAAGCTGCAGATGCTGCGGGTTCGCACCGCCTCCACCGGTCCCGATCTGCCTTGCGCGGTGATGTCCGACCTCTCGCTGGTGCGCTATCTCGGCTATGCGGAACTGCCGGAGGCGGCTGCCCTGCGTGTCCGGCTCGAGCGCGAGCAGCCGGAACAGCTCGCCAACGGCATCCACCTGATCACCGTCGCCTCGGCCGACGGCACGCGCGTCGTCGGCGATTCCCATCACTATGCGGCGACACCGGATCCGTTCGGGGACACAGATGTCGATGAACTGATCCTCGATGAATACGAGGCGGTTTTCGGCGCCCGCCCGCCGGTGGAGGCGCGCTGGCTCGGCACCTATGCCAGCCTGCCCGACCGGCCGATGCTGCGCGAATGGGTCGCCGATCGCACCAGTCTGGTCATCGTCACCTCGGGGACGGGAGCGTCCACTTCCTTCGCCATCGGCGAAGAGACCATTGCGGAGATGTTCGGATGAGCGCGCTGTCCCTGCTTCCTTTCCAGACCGTCAGGGCTGTGGTGCTCGACTGGGCCGGCACCGTCGTCGATTTCGGCTCGCGTGCGCCGATGGGCGCCTTCGTCGAGGTCTTCGCCCGCTTCGGCGTCGCGATCACGATCGCTCAGGCGCGCGGCCCGATGGGCCTGCCGAAGCGCGCCCATATCGCGGCGCTGATGGCCGAGCGGACGATCGCTGAGGCCTGGCGCGCCGCCCACGGCGAGATGCCGGGCGAAGCGGCGATCGATGCGGTTTACGCCGAGTTCGTGCCGCTCAACGCCGCCGTCGTCACCGACTATGCCGATCTCATCCCCGGCGCGGCCGACAGCATCGCCAATCTGCGTCGGCGTGGCCTGAAGATCGGCTCGACCACCGGCTATACCCGCGAGATCATGGAGCGGCTGCTGCCGGTCGCGGCGGCGCAGGGCTACGAGCCCGACAATCTCGTCTGCGCCGGCGATCTCGCCGAGGGCCGCCCGAGCCCGCTGATGATGTATCGCTGCTTCGCCGATCTCGGGGTCTATCCACCGTCCAGCGTGATCAAGGTCGACGACACCGAGCCCGGCATCGCCGAGGGCGTCGCCGCCGGGACCTGGACGGTCGGGCTCGCCATCTCCGGCAATTGCGTCGGCCTGTCGCTGGCCGAATGGAACGATCTGCCGCTGCTCGAGCAGCAGAAGCTGCGCGGCGAGGCGGCGGCGAAGCTGCGCGCGGCCGGGGCCGATTACGTCATCGACAGCATCGCCGAGCTTGTCGGCGTAGCCGAGGCGATCGAGGCGACGCTCACGGCTCGGCAGGATGCGAAGCAGTCTGCCTGAGGTCCGCCCAGCTTGCCCTGACACGGCGCTGCCAGGCCGGCGGCGAAGAAGCCTGTTTTTCGACGATTGACAAACTGCGAAACGCAGTCGAAATTTCATACGCATACAAACGAATTTCCGCCTCGGCTTGTTGCAGTGCGCTGCGCTGGCCTAGGGTAGGAAATCGCGCAGCGAGGGGCTGTGGATGCGTAAGACGAGCGATCAACGGGAGAGCCACCGAATGGACCGTCGCCAATTCGTCAGCGGAGCTGCGCTCGGCGCCGTCGCGCTGGCCACGCCGTCTCTGCTGCGCGCCCAAGGCGCGCCGATCAAGATCGGCGAGATCAACAGCTACACCTCGCAGCCGGCCTTCCTGAAGCCCTATCGCCAGGGCTGGGAACTGGCGCTGGAGCAGGTCAACGCCGGCGGCGGCGTGCTCGGCCGCAAGGTCGAGACCCTGTTCCGCGACGATGCCGGCAAGCCGGAGGATTCGGTGCGCCTCGCCGGTGAGCTGATCAACGCCGAGAAGGTCGACCTGCTCTCGGGCGGCTTCCTTTCCAATGTCGGCCTCGCCATCGCCGACTACGCCCTGCAGAACAAGCGGCTCTATGTCGCCTCCGAGCCGCTTTCCGACGCGATCGTCTGGGCCAAGGGCAACCGCTACACCTTCCGCCTGCGCCCCTCGACCTACATGCAGGCGGCGATGCTGGTCGAGGAAGCGGCCAAGCTCCCGGCCAAGAAATGGGCGACCGTGGCGCCGAACTACGAATACGGCCAGTCGGCGGTGAAGTGGTTCAAGGAGCTGCTCAAGAAGGCCAAGCCCGACGTCGAGTTCGTCGCCGAGCAGTTTCCGGCGCTCGGGCGCATCGATGCGGGCGCGACCGTGCAGGCGCTCGAGGCGGCCAAGCCCGACGCGATCTTCAACGTCACCTTCGCCGCCGACCTCTCGAACTTCGTGCGCCAGGGCAATACCCGCGGCCTGTTCGAAGGGCGCACCGTGGTCTCGATGCTGACCGGCGAGCCCGAATATCTCGATCCGCTCGGCGCCGAGACGCCGGTCGGCTGGATCGTCACCGGCTATCCGCATGCCGATATCCAGACGCCGGATCACGTCAAGTTCCGCGATGCCTACAAAGCCAAGTACAATGATTACCCCCGCCTCGGCTCGGTCGTCGGCTTCGACACCATGAACGCCATCGCCGCCGGCATCGCCAAGGCGGGCACGACCGACAACGAGAAGCTGATCGACGCCCTGAAGGGGCTGAAGTTCACCTCGGCCTTCGGCCCGGTCGAATTCCGCGCCTCCGACCACCAGGCGACGCTCGGCGCCTATGTCGGCAAGACCGCGGTCAAAGACGGCAAGGGCGTCATGGTCGACTGGCGCTATGCCGACGGCGCCAAGTACCTGCCTTCGGATGCAGAGGTGAAGGCGCTTCGCCCGGCGGGCTGAAGCGCCAGGCGTCGACCTGATCTAGACTATGACTGACCCGGCCGCGGCAGAGCGCTGCGGCCGCGGGAGAATTGCGCCCTTTTTCGGTTGTTTCGACGGGACCCCGCATGATCGATCTGATCTTCGCGCAGACGCTCAACGGCCTGGCCTCGGCCTCGTCGCTCTTCCTCGTCGCCTGCGGGCTGTCGATCATTTTCGGCGTGACGCGGATCGTGAACTTCGCGCACGGCTCCTTCTATATGCTGGGCGCCTATCTCGCCTTCACGCTGGTCTCCCGCTTCGGCCCGGCCGACGCGCTCGGCTTCTGGGGCGGGGTACTGCTGGCGGCTGTTATCGTCGCGGCGCTTGGCGCCCTCGTCGAGATCGTGATCCTGCGCCGGATCTACCAGGCGCCCGAGCTGTTCCAGCTGCTCGCCACCTTCGGCCTCGTGCTGATGGTGCAGGACATCGCGCTCGGCATCTGGGGGCCGGAGGACAAGCTCGGCCCGCGTGCACCCGGCTTCAAGAGCTTCGTCGTGCTGATGGGCAGCCGCTTCCCGAGCTACGAGCTCTTCCTGATCGTGGTCGGGCCGATCATGCTCGGCCTGCTCTGGTTCCTGTTCCAGAAGACGCGCTGGGGCACGCTGGTGCGCGCCGCGACACAGGACCGCGAGATGGTCGGCGCGCTCGGCGTCAACCAGCGCCTGCTCTTCACCTCGGTCTTCGCCTTCGGCGCCGGCCTTGCCGCGCTCGGCGGCGCGCTGCAGCTGCCGCGCGAGGCGGTGAACCTGCACATGGACCTCTCGATGATCTCGGAGGCCTTCGTCGTCGTGGTCGTCGGCGGGCTCGGCAGCGTCACGGGCGCCTATCTCGCCGCCGTGCTGATCGGCATCATCCACGCCTTCGGCATTCTGATCTTCCCGAAGATCACGCTGGTGCTGGTCTTCCTGGTGATGGCGGTCGTGCTGGTGATCAAGCCTTACGGGCTGATGGGCAAGCGCCCGGTCGGCAGCGCCCATGCCCATGGTCCGGTCGAGCCGTTGCTCCTCCCCGCCAGCCACAACGTCAAGCTGATCGGCCTCGCCGCGCTCGCCGTGCTGCTGCTAGCGCCCTTCGTCGTCGCCGATCACTGGCTGCTGACGCTGACCGAGCTCTCGATCTTCGCGCTGTTCGCGGCGTCGCTGCACTTCATGATGGGCCCGGGCGGCATGGCCTCCTTCGGCCACGCCGCCTATTTCGGCCTCGGCGCCTATGGCGCGGCGCTGGCGGTGAAGTGGCTGGGCATGCCGATGGTTCCGGCGCTCGCCTTCGCGCCCTTCCTCGCCGGCATCGCCGGCGTCATCTTCGGCTGGTTCTGCGTGCGGCTCTCCGGCGTCTATCTCGCCATGCTGACGCTCGCCTTCGCCCAGATCGCCTGGGCGACCGCCTTCCAATGGGTCGACGTCACCGGCGGCGACAACGGCATTCTGGGGGTCTGGCCGGCGGCCTGGGCAGCGCCGAAGCTGGTCTACTACTATCTCGCGCTGGCGGTCTGCGTCGTCGCGATCCTGGCCCTGCGTATCATCGTCTTCGCCCCCTTCGGCTATGCCTTGCGGGCCGGGCGCGACAGCCCGCTGCGGTCCGAGGCGATCGGCCTGCCGGTGATGCGGATCCAGTGGATCGCCTTCATCATCGCGGCGGTCGCAGCCGGCATTGCCGGCGCGCTCTTCGCCTTCTTCAAGGGCTCGGTCTTCCCGACCTATATGGCGATCCCGCGCTCGGTCGACGGCCTGCTGATGGTGCTGCTCGGCGGCGTCCAGACCGTCTCGGGCCCGATCGTCGGCGCCTTCGCCTTCATGGGCCTGCAGGAACAGCTGATGAAGGCGACGATGTACTGGCGCTTCGTCATGGGCGCCTCGATCGTCCTGCTCGTCATCCTGTTCCCGCGCGGGCTCGTCGGCACGGCGCTGGCCTTCGCCGAGCGGCGCCGCGAGGCTGAGCCGGCCGCACCCGTCACCGCCACGCCGGAGCCCGCCCGATGAGTCCGGTCCTCGAAGTCCGCAACCTCGGCAAATCCTTCGGCGGCGTGCGCGCCGTCGACGATGTCAGCTTCTCGGTCGAGGCCGGCAAGCTGCTGGCGCTGATCGGCCCGAACGGCGCCGGCAAGACGACCTGCTTCAACATGCTGAACGGCCAGCTGCCGTCCGACCGCGGCGAGGTGATCTTCGACGGTCGTAAGATCACTGGCCTCAAGCCGCGCGAGGTCTGGCGGCTCGGCGTCGGCCGCACCTTCCAGATCACCGCGACCTTCGCCTCGATGAGCGTGCGCGAGAACGTGCAGATGGCGCTGATCTCGCATGCCGGCGAGACCTGGACCTTGTTCGGCCGGGCCAAGGACCGCCATGTCGCCGAGGCCGACGCGCTGCTGAAACAGGTCGGCATGCTCGACCAGGCCGAACGCGCCTGCGGCGTCCTCGCCTATGGCGACCTGAAGCGGGTCGAGCTCGCGGTCGCGATCGCCAACAAGCCCAAGCTCCTGCTGATGGACGAGCCGACCGCCGGCATGGCGCCGCGCGAGCGCATCGCGCTGATGGCGCTGACCGCCGAGATCGCCCGGGAGCGCGGTATCGCCGTGCTGTTCACCGAGCACGACATGGACGTGGTCTTCGCCCATTCCGACGCGATCCTGGTGCTCGACCGCGGCAAGCTGATCGCCAAGGGCCGGGCCGAGGAGGTCCGCAACGATCCGGCCGTGCGCGCGGTCTATCTCGGCTCCGGCGCGACCTCGGGAGGCCACTGATGCTCGAGATCGAAGGCCTCAACGCCTATTACGGCCGCGCCCATATCCTTCATGGCGTCGGCTTCTCGATGGGACGCGGCGAGGTGCTCGCCCTGATGGGCCGCAACGGCGCCGGCAAGTCGACGACGATGAAGGCGGTGATGGGGCTGGTACCGCCGCAGGCCGGCCGCGTCACCTTCGAGGGGCACACGATCGTCGGGCGCGAGCCCTTCGAGATCGCCCGCCTCGGCATCGGCTATGTCCCGGAAGAACGACGCGTCTTCTCCGAGCTCAGCGTGATGGAGAACCTCTCGGTCGCGCAGCGGCCGAAGCGCGAGGGCGCGCCGCACTGGACGCCGGAGCGATTGTTCCAGCTCTTCCCCAATCTCGGGCGCATGCGCGACCGGCCGGGCGGGGCGATGTCCGGCGGCGAACAGCAGATGCTGACCATTGCCCGCACCTTGATGGGTAATCCCAAGCTCGTCCTGCTCGACGAGCCCTCGGAAGGCCTTGCCCCGGTCATCGTCGAGGAGATGGCGAAAACCATCCTGGCGCTGAAGGGCGAAGGGCTCTCGGTGCTGATCTCCGAGCAGAACCTGCACTTCGCCGGCTCGGTCGCCGACCGCGCCACCATCATCGAGAAGGGCCTGATCCGCTTCACCGGCACGATGGACGAGCTCAAGGCCGACGAGGCGGTGCGGGCGCAGTACCTCTCGGTGTGATGGTCGCGTTCCAACCTACCTAAGTCATCCCGGGCGACCGAAGGGAGACCCGGGATCCATTCCGGAACATCGCCGATAAAGGTTCCGGAATGGATCCCGGATCGGCGCCGCTTCGCGGCTTGTCCGGGATGACAATGATGGGTGTTGAAACGAAAAACCCCGGAAGCTTGCGCTTCCGGGGCAGGTGCCCGGCCGTGACCGCGGCCAGGGGGAGGAGCCTTACCAGCCGGCGAGGACCGAGCCCTTGAAGCGCTCGGCGACGAAGGCCTTGATTTCGGGGGTGTGATAGGAGGCGAGCAGAGCCTTGACCCAGGGCTTGTCCTTGTCGGCCTCGCGCACGGCGATCAGGTTGACATAGGGGCCCTTCGGATCCTCGCGCAGGATCGCCGAGGTCGGCTCGATCTTGGCGTCGACGGCGTAGTTGGTGTTGATCGCGGCAGCAGCGACGTCGGCGAGCGAGCGCGGCGTCTGGGCGGCCTCGATCTCGATGATCTTCAGCTTCTTCGGATTGCTGACGATGTCGGCGACGGTCGGCTTGAAGCCGACGCCGTCCTTGAGCTTGATCGCGCCTTTGTCCTGCAGAAGCAGCAGCGAGCGGCCGCCATTGGTCGGGTCGTTCTGGATCGCGACGGTGGCGCCATCCGGCACCTCAGCCCAGCTCTTGTACTTCGACGAGTAGATGCCGAGCGGGAAGTTCACGGTCAGGCCGACGCTGACCAGCTTGAAGCCGCGATCCTTCACCTGGTTGTCGAGATAGGGCTGGTTCTGGAACGAGTTCGCCTCGAGCTCACCGGCGGCCAGCGCCTGGTTCGGCACGACATAGTCGGAGAACTCGATGATCTTGAGGTCGAGGCCGTTCTTGGCGGCGATCGGCTTCACCTTCTCCAGGATCTCGGCATGCGGGCCGGGCGAGGCACCGATGCGGACGACCTGGTTCTGCTGGGCGAGCGCCGGGGCGCTGAAGGCGACGGCGGCGAGCGCGGTCGCGAGGATGATCCTGCGGGTGGTCATAAGAGAGGCTCCGTTACGAAGAGGGGATTTCGGGAAAGCGGTGCTTCACCAGCTCGGAAGGATCGAGCCCTTGAAGCGGTCAGCGACGAAGGTCTTGATCTCGGGCGAGCGATAGCTCTCGACCAGCGCCTGGACGAAGGGCTTGTCCTTGTCGGCGGCGCGCACCGCGATCAGGTTGGTATAGGGCCCCTTGGGCTCCTCGCGCAGGATCGCCGAGTTCGGATCGATCTTGGCGTCGACGGCGTAGCTGGTGTTGATCGCAGCGGCCGCGACATCGGCGAGCGAACGCACGGTCTGCCCAGCCTCGATCTCGATGATCTTCAACTTCCTTGGGTTCTCGGTGATGTCGAGCACCGTCGGCTTGAAGCCGGTGCCCGGCTTCAGCTTGATCACGCCCTTGTCCTGCAGCAGCAGGAGCGCGCGGCCACCATTCGTCGGATCGTTCTGGATCGAGACGGTCGCACCGTCGGGCAGCTCGGCCCAGCTCTTATACTTCGACGAATAGATGCCCATCGGGAAGTTCACGGTGGTGGCGGCGCTGACGATCTTGAAGCCGCGATCCTTCACCTGGTTGTCGAGATAGGGCTGGTGCTGGAAGGCATTGGCCTCGAGGTCACCAGTGTCGAGCGCCTGGTTCGGGATGACGAAGTCCGAGAACTCGAAGATCTTGAGGTCGTAGCCCTTCTTCGCGAGGAGCGGCTTGATCTGCTCGGCGATCTCGGCGTGCGGGCCGGGTGTGACGCCGATGCGGATCACCTGGTTCTGCTGGGCGAAGCCGCCGCCGGCGGACAAGGAGAGGGCGGCGGCCGCAGCGAGCAGGCTGCGACGGGAGAGGAATTCAGGCATCTTCTGCTTCCAGTAGTCGATAAGTGAGTAAGCGGTTGCTCAGGCGTGGCGCAGGCGCTTGTTGAGGCGACGCGACAGGCGGTCGCCGACGCTCTGCACGGTCTGGACGAGGACGATCAGCACGGCGACGACGATCGCCATCACATCCGGCATGAAGCGCTGATAGCCGTAGCGGATGCCGAGGTCGCCCAAGCCGCCACCGCCGACGGCGCCGACCATGGCCGAGAAGCCGAGCAGGCTGACGAGAGCGAGAGTCAGGCCGAGCACGATCGCCGGGAGCGCCTCGGGCACCAGCACCTTGCGGACGATCTGCAGCGGGGTCGCGCCCATCGAACGGGCCGCCTCGACCAGGCCCTGGTCGACCTCGCGGATCGCGCCCTCGATCAGGCGGGCGATGAAGGGCGTCGCCGCCACGGTGAGCGGCACGGTCGCGGCGAAGGTGCCGATCGAGGTGCCGGCGATCAGCCGGGTGAACGGGATGATCGCGACGACCAGGATGATGAAGGGCGTCGAGCGGGTGGCGTTGACCAGTGCGCCGAGCACCGCATTGACCGCGGGCGCCGCGAAAAGCTCGCCCTTCTTGCTGGTCGCCAGGAAGACGCCGAGCGGCAGGCCGAGCGCGGTGCCGAGGCCGGCGGCGATCGCGACCATCAGCAGCGTGTCGCCGGTCGCCTCGATGATCAGACGGATGAGTTCAGGAGACATGGCCGACCAGCTCCGCCTTGAGGTCGAGGGATTTCAGCGCGCCGAAGACGGCGGCGAGTTCGGGTTCGCTCGCCGGCACCGAGACCAGCAGGCTGCCGAAGGGCTTGTCGCCGATCGCGTCGATGCGGCCGGCGAGGATGTTGACATCGACGCCGATCACGGCGCTGAGGCGGCTGATCACCGGCGTCGTCGCGTTCTCGCCGGTGAAGGCGATGCGCAGCACGGCATGATCGCCGGCCAGCGCCTGCTGATGGATGCGGCCGGCGAGGTAGTCTGGCACCTCGACGCCGGTCACCGCCTCGACGAAGCTCGCCGTGGTCGGATGGCGCGGCCTTGTCATCACCTCGAAGGTCTCGCCCTCCTCGACGATGCGGCCACCCTCGATCACCGCGACGCGGTCGCAGATCTCCTTGATCACCGGAATCTCGTGGGTGATCAGCAGGATGGTGATGCCGAGCTCGCGGTTGACCTGCTTGAGCAGGGCCAGGATCGAGCGGGTCGTCTCCGGATCGAGCGCCGAGGTCGCCTCGTCGCAGAGCAGAACCTTCGGCTCGGTCGCGAGCGCCCGGGCGATGCCGACGCGCTGCTTCTGGCCGCCGGAGAGCTCGGCCGGATAGCGCTCGCGCTTGTCGGAGAGACCGACCAGAGCGAGCAGGCGAGAGACCTGCGCCTCGATCTTCGCCCGCGGCACACCGGCGATCTCCAGCGGCAGCGCGACATTGTCGAACACCGTGCGCGAGGAGAGCAGGTTGAAATGCTGGAAGATCATGCCGGTGGCGCGCCGGCGCTCGCGCCAGCCGGCCTCGGTCAGGTTGGTGACGTCCTCGCCCTCGATCAGGATGCGACCGGAGCTGGCGCGCTCCAGCCCGTTGACCAGGCGGATCAGCGTCGACTTGCCGGCGCCGGATCGACCGATCACGCCGACGATGCTGCCGCGCGGCACGACAAGGTCGATGCCGGCGAGCGCCGTCACCGGCTCCTGGCTGTCGCGGCCGGCAAAGGTCTTGCCGACCGCCTCGAAGCGAATGATCGCATCGGCCGGTGGCGTCGGAAGGAGGGCCTCGACGCGAAAGGCGCCGGGCTTCACGGGGGCGTTCATCATGACCTCAGAAATGCGTGTGGCACGACCAGTGCGCAATGCCCAATTGCTCGAGCGTGACCTCACGGATCGAACGGCGGCGCTCTTCGGCGCCGAGCTCGGCGAGAGAACGCTCCTGCCAGCGCGGCTCGCTGCGTTCGGCGGGCGCGGCCCGCTCGAACCAGGCGGCCAATGCCGCGCGCAAGGCGTTGAGCAGCGTCACCGGTCGCTCCTCAGGCCGCCAGCCGCAGGCCGGGGCGTGAGCGGACGAGCTGGCGCGCCGCCAGTTCGGCCGCGACCGGCGTGGCGAAACGCTGACCCTCGAGCCTGTCGAACGCCGCAGACGCGGAGATGAAGGTGTAGAAGCGCTCGTCGGCGCCGCGGGCGACGAGGCCCGCCTGGGTCTCTCCGACCTCGATGACATAGGCCTGGCGGGCTGGCGGACTGGAAACGACCTGGGACTGGAACGACATGACGATCTTCGCCGCGTTGCGGCGCCCTCTGTGCGGTGATGTCGGAAGTGATGCCGGTAAACGGCGTCAGCGCTGGATCAGCGGCGACAACAGCACATCATCGAACGGACGAGCGGTTCGACAGGGCGGAGGACGGAGCCGGTCATGTTCATCTCCTCAAGCTGGGGAGCCCACGACCACGTCGTGGCGCTTTAGCGTTTGGTGACGCGGCGCAAGCTGCTCGCTCAAATCTCCGCGGCCATCGGTGACCCGACGACATCCGCAATCTAGGCGGGCCTGTTCTGCATGTCAATCCAAACGTTCTTTTAAAGGTACGGACCGATCAGGAAGAGCTTTTTGCCGAACGGGCAGAGAAGGAAATTTTCTTTTCCGGTGCGGCCCATTCCTCCCTCGGCGTAGAACAGTTTGCCATTCTGGCTTCGACGGGCCGACCTGCTATCGTCCGCACCGACTCACGGCGGGGACGGGATGAACGACAGGTCGGACAGCGCCAGCATCGTGGACGGGCGGATGACGCTGCCGGGCGTAGCTGGCGTTTTCGTGCAGAACGCCGCCAGGCCGCTCGCCTTCACGGCCGATGGCCTCGCCGCGGTCTCCGGGCATGAGTGGCGCGATGGCGTGCTGCACGATGCCGCCCGGATCGAAGGCCATGCCCGTCCGGAAGGCGCGACGCTCGCCCGGATCGGCCAGGAAGGACCGGCGCAGGACCTGTCGCTGACCATCCGCTCCTTCCCCGGCGAGAGCGCGCCACTGCTGCGGCTCAGCCTTCCCGCCGGGGCACAGGGCGATCTCGATGCCCGGCTCGCCGCCGAGCTCTTCCTGCCGCAACCGCTGTTCACCGCGCTGCGGCAGGATCTCGCCGAGGGCCGCGCCGGCAGCCTCTCCTTGACCGCGACCACCAATCTCTGGCTGCGCGAGGGGAGCACCGACGACGAGCCGCCGGTCTTCCATCTCGCACCGGAGGCCGATGGCCGTCCGCCGCAGGCGCATGGGCGCGTGCAGAGCATCAGCTGGCGTCCGCTGGAGCCGGCTGCCGACCCCGCCTTCCTCGCGGCCGGACAGCCGGATCAGGACGAGGAGCCGGAAGACCCGGTCGCCGAGCAGCTTCGGCGAATCAACTGGAGCCTGAAGCAGGTCCTGATCATCCTCGTCTTCCTGATGCTGATCATCGCGCTGAAATAGGGCTCACTCGTCCTGCGAGCGCTGGTTGGCTTGCGTCTCGTAGACCTGCTCATTCTCGATCCATTTGCCGTCGAGGCCGCGGCCGCGGTTGAGCTGCGTCTTGTCGCGATTGGAGAGCACCTTGTGGTCGGGCAGCGAGACCGGCCGCGTGCTCGTCGCGCCGGTGCCGTCACCCTTGCCGTTGATGCTCGGACCGAGCTTCCCGCCTGCATTGGCCATCATCGTCTCCTTTGCGTGCGTTGGGGCCCCTCGCATTGCCAACGCCCCGGCCCGGCGATGGTTCGCCTGCGAACTTCGCCCGCGCGCCTGCGTTGTTCCTGGTGCAGACTAGGAGCCCGCCATGCTCGACATCCTTCCCGCCGCCGACCATGTCGCGGCCTTCCGCATCACCGGCACGCTCGACGAACCGGATTTCGACCGGCTGATCGCCGAGATCGAGGCCAAGCTCGAGCGGCATGAGAAGCTCGGTATCCTCGCCGATCTCACCGGCTTCGAGGACATGACCTTCCGCGCCGGCCTGAAAGATGCGCGCTACGGCTTCGGCAAGATCCTGCAATGGCATCGCTTCCCGCGCGAGGCCGTGGTCACCGACAAGGGCTGGATCGAGACTTTGGTCGCGATCACGAGCCCGCTCGTGCCCTTCGTCGAGGTCAGGAGCTTCAAGCCCGACGCATTCGACGCGGCGCTCGCCTGGGCGAGCGAGATCGAGGGCGGCCCGAACGCCTGAGACCTAAGGTACTGCCCAGAAGTCCCGTGCTTCCGGCGGCAGCATCTCCAGCATGCTTGCGAAGGCGCGTCGGTCGACATGGCGCCGGAGCGCGGCGGCGACATCGGCGATGCCGCTCTCCGGCAGGATGCTGTGGTCGCCGCGAAATGCCATCGCCTCCCTGATCAGCTTGGCCCGCGCCGAGAACGGCTTCGGCTCCGCTGTCGGATCCCAGTCGAGCAGCACCATCGCCCCGAGCAATGGCGGCAGCGCCTGGGCGAAGGCGATCACCTGCGGCGCGGTCAATCGCGCCCGGAAGGTGACGATCACGGCGAACACCGACTGCCAGGTCTGATGCGTAGTCGCGTGGCCGAGCTGGTCGCGGGCATCGAGCAGGAAGCGTTCGAGGTCGCGCGAGGCGTGGACGAAGTCGGGCGGCACGGTCATGGCGGCATCCTAGCCGCACGGGCGCGCGGCCGGAACACAACGAAGATGAACGGCAGCGAACAATTCCGTTCAGGCGGAGTTCTGGACAGACCCGCTTTGATCGCGGCAACCAAAGGAGATGCCCCATGCGACACCTTCTCATCGCCGCGGCGATCGCGCTCGGCGCCGCCGTGACGCCGGCCGCCGCCAGCGAGAGCTTCAGCGGCGCTGCCGCGCTCGACAAGGCCGAGGCGACCTATGTCCGCCACACCCGCGAGCACCGGATGTGGGAGATCCAGCGCAATCTCGATCGCCAGAACCGCTATGAGCGCCGCCATCGTTATCGCGACGATTACGGCTACGGCCGCCGTCGCGGCGGCCCGCCGCCCTGGGCCCCGGCCCATGGCCGCCGCGCGCATGACCGCTACGACCGCTGGTAGGCGGCCGCCGCGCCCTTCGCCTCCCTGTCCCCCAAGGGCGAAGGGCGCGGAATTCATCAGCCTCCTTTTCCCCTCGCGAGCCTCCTTCTCCTCTTGGGGGAGAAGGTCCGGCAGGGGATGAGGGCTGTAAGACCGGGTGAGGCGTCAGTTGCTCACCCTGCATAGCGGGCCCTCATCCGTCAGCGCTGCGCGCTGCCACCTTCTCCCCACCAATGTCGGCTGTTGCCGACATTGGCACTTTGAGTTGCCCCTCTCGGGCAGGCCCGAGATGGGTGGGAGAAGGGTTCGCGCTGCGCTTCCCGCGCCCAAACTTTTCCCCGCCCGCGGGCTGATCCTGCGGGCGTTGTCGCATGTGAGGGGCAGCGGAGCGCCGCGAGGCGCTGGTTGGTGATCCGCTTCCGTGAGCTACGGAAGCGGTGCGGATGGATTGAGCCACCATCCGCACGCCCCGTGGCGCTCCGCCAGCGGCGATTTGAAAGCTCCGGGCCGCGCTTCTGTCACGCCGGTGTGAGCCGGCGCGGTCTAGCGAGCTCCTCGCGCAGAGGTCGTAGTGCCGCTAGGTCGGTTCCCGAAGCCTCCCGGGAGCGAGGCGCAACCCTCGCCCGCAGGCGCCACCCGCCAAACGACATGCCTCCGGTCGGCCGCCCCTCGGGGATCGGATGCGCGGCATTATACGGGAGGTTCGGAGGGCGGGGATAAGTTATCCTCCTCTCCCCCGCCACCCCCGTCGTGGTTTGGATTGTCCTCGGAATGACGCCCCAGCACCGCAGCGCCAGAGGAAACGCTAAGGCGAACCTCTGCAAAGAACGGCCTGACAGCCCTTGCGATGACTATTCTAATAGGAAAACGATGACTCGTTGTAAGGGCGATTCGCGCTACGGGAGGTGAAATGCACGGCCCAGATATACTGGTCAGAACACTCTCAAAGGCGGATCGCCGCGATCGTTTTGGCAATGATTGGCAGTATCATTCGCGTAGCGACCACCATTCCAAGGTCGCCTGCTGGGGTATCGTTTTCGACCTGTTGAGGACGAGCCCACTGCTGCGACGTCATGTCGAAGCCAATATCGTCCACTTCGGTATCAACCACGAAATGCGCGATTTCGTGCACGACCGGAAGAAGAATCTCGATCTCGTTCTCTGCACTGCCTCATCGGCGCCTGCGAAAGGCCAGACGACTCTCCCGGCGATGGCGAACGACTACGGAATCGTCCTAACTGACGCGGAAAAGATCGAGCTCACCAAGTTGCCGGCGTTGAGCCGCGCGCCTGTCGGTTCCGTGCTAATGGCATTGGAGGCAAAAGCCTGCATGACTGCGCATCAGAGGGCGTTACCGCGGCTCTATGACGAGCTCAACTCTTCGCATCTCACAGTCCACGGCGCGACCGACCAAGCCATTGCAGCCGGCTTCGCTATGGTCAATATCGCGTCACGCTATCTCAGTCCGGATCTAAATAAGAAGAATAGGCAGACCGAGCCTGAGTGGAGCGTACACCGGCAGCCGCGCGACGCGGAGCTGGCCGTCGACAAAATCCGCCAGTTGCCCAAGCGGTCGAAGACCGGAGATACCGGCTATGATGCGCTCGCCATCGTCGTCATCGACTGCGCGAACGACGGTTCGCCAACCGGGCTCGTGACCTCACCGCCGGCGCCGCAACCGGGCGACATCTACCACTACGCTTCCATGATCGACCGACTGGCTCACATTTACGCAACGCGATTCAAGGATCTCGGATAACCGCTCAACCAAGGTTTCCGGCTTCGCGACTTCGCACTCCCAGATAGTCACGACCTTAAATCCCATCGCGCGCAACGATCGAATGGCTCGGGCGTCTCGGGCACGGTTGGCCGTGAACTTGCTCCGCCAGAATTCGGCATTGGATTTCGGTACGGTAGCGCGCCGGCAATTCGTGTGATGGTGCCAGAAGCAGCCCTGCACGAAGATAGCCCATCTGTGCCGACGATTGGAAAAATCCGGGGAGCCAGGCAGCTCGCGTACGTTCAACCGATAGGCATGTCCAAGCCCGCGAAGAACACGGGCGACAGCGAGTTCGGCGCTCGTGCTTCTCTGCCGAATGCGCGCCATCAACGCACTACGGCGGGAATCAAAAGGCGCCGGCCTGCCAATCATTCGGCAGCGAGTATTGCTGTGGCTCGAGCGGGGCGAGAAGGCGGCATCGTGTTCTCGATACGCGCCAGATGCGCTCGGACGGCCTCGAGGAAGCCCGGCACGAAACGCAAGGAACTCCGTTGGGTCCGAGATAAAAAGCCACGCGTCGCTCTCGCCGAAAGCGGTTTGCCTTCGAACTGCAGGAACTCCGCCAATGGCGGACGATCGGTCCAAACCGGAAAGCTACCGATTTCGACAGCCTTACGCCGATTCCCGTCATAACGCGCTGCCTTCGGCCAGCGGGCTCCGTCTTCCAATGCACGATCGCGCGATTGCTCGTAAACGCCCGGCGCGGCGAGCCGAGTGCCCAGCCAGCGCGCCACGGGTTGCGTGACAGCGTTACCAACGAGCGACCACCGGACCGAGGCACGAGCGACCTCCTCGGCCGGCTTCGTCCAATCGGCCGTAAAACCTTGCAGACGTTCAGCGTCGCGAATGTCAGGAGTCACCACATCTCCGCATGGTAACAAGATCGCCGGAGGAGATGCGATTCCGACCGTAGATCCGTTCTTCAGGGTCGGCACTGCATCGGGTGCCCAGCCCAGGCCGCGCACACCTTCGGTCCAGTAGAAGCCGTGAGCCTGACGATCGAGGCTGGTCACGTTCGGCGGCGGCGAGATGTCATCGGCAAAGAGCACATTCGCGGGATCTTGATCCGTCAATGTAGCAACGAAGAGGACCCGCTCCCGGCGCTGCGGAACCATGCTCAGCGAATTGATCACGCGATAAGCCCAGCGATAACCGCGCTGCTCGAAGGCTTCGACGAGAATCTGGAGGGCGCGCCCCCTGTCCAGATGCAGCATGAAGCTGACGTTTTCGAGTACGACCCACGGTACAGGTTGGCGATCGAGCAAGCGAAAGACGTGCCCGACCAAGCCGGAGCGGGTGCCTCCAATACCGGCAGTCAACCCAGCCTGCGACAAATCTTGGCAGGGGAAGCCGCCAACCAGAAGATCGCTGTCGGCCGGCAAATCGGTAAGTTCCGCCACATCGCCAGCAATGGGCACGTCAGGAAAGTGCCGGGCGAGGACAGCCCGCGCCGGGCTCCAAACCTCACAGAGCAACAGAGATTCGTGGCCGGCCGCCGCCAACCCTTGCTCAAGCCCGCCGACTCCAGCGAACAATCCCGTCACCTTCATTGGTCAGCAGCTTCCATCCAAGGTGAGATCACGCTACTTTGTTCTCAAAATGTTCACAACCGGTTTCACGCATCTATGACCTGATGAAAGCTGATTCGCGACTCCTCACACACTGGCGTTCTTCAACCCCCGTAGAGCAAAGGACGAAGACCGGCATTTCCCTACCTCCGCCGCCCCCGTCTCTCC